>NZ_VDLX02000028.1 GCF_006334985.2 Nonomuraea phyllanthi | reverse complement strand
CAGCGTCACTGGATAGGACGGAACCCATCTTGCCCCACCTTGCCCACTCCCACGCTGTCGCCGGGATGATCCACCGGCTCAGCCAACCCGACTACGACCGCTGGGCCTCCCAGATCAAGCGGACCGGTGGCTGCCGCCAGCCCATCCACCTGCGCGGCAAGGTCGAACACTATGACCAGGCCACCGGTCGGCTCCTGCACCGCTACACCACCCGCACCGAACCCAACGGCGTCCTGCGCGTCCCGTGCAAGACCCGCCGTGCCTCCCGGTGCCCGGCCTGCGCCGAGGTCTACCGCGCCGACACCTACCAACTCGTCCGGGCCGGCCTCGTCGGCGGCAAGGGCGTGCCGGAGACGGTCAGCGCTCACCCGTGCCTGTTCGTCACCCTCACCGCACCGTCGTTTGGAGAGGTCCACGCTCGGCGGGAGAAGAACGGCAAGGTCCTGCCCTGCCACGCCCGCCGTGACGCCGAGACCTGCCCGCACGGGCGGGTCATGTCATGCACCGAACGGCACAGCGCCCACGATCAACGACTCGGGGAACCGCTGTGCCCCGACTGCTACGACTATGACGGCTCGGTCCTGTTCAACGCCATCAGCCCGGAACTGTGGCGCCGCTTCACTCTCGCCCTACGTCGCCGCTTCGCCAAGCTCAGCGGCCTGACCGTCAAGGCGTTGCGTGAACAGGTGATGATCTCCTTTGCCAAGGTCGCCGAGTATCAGCGACGTGGCGTCGTCCACTTCCACGCGGTCATCCGCCTCGACGGTCCTGACGGACCGTCCTCGCCACCACCGGCCTGGGCGACCGCCGATGCTCTGGCGGAAGCCGCCCACCATGCGGCGGCGGTCGTCACCGCGGAGGTCAAGCCGCTCGGCCGGACGTTCCGCTGGGGCACACAGCTCGATGTCCGCCGCATCACGATGGACGGCGACCTCACCGAACAGGCCGTCGCCGCCTACATCGCCAAGTACGCCACCAAGGCGGCCGAATGCGTCGGCACGCTGGATCGGCGTGTTCAGCCGCTTGACAACCTCGATGAGTTGCCCGTCCGCGAGCATGCGCGCCGACTGATCGCGGCGTGCATGCGCCTGGGCGGCAACCCCGGCCTGGCCGATCTCAGGCTCCTTCACTGGGCTCACATGCTTGGCTTCCGCGGCCACTTCTCCACCAAGAGCCGCCGCTACTCCACCACTCTCGGGAACCTCCGCGCCGCGCGCGAGGAACACGCGCGTGCCGAGGAGGTCAGCACCGGCCGGCTCGCGCTGTTCGACGAGGACACCGTCCTGGTGATCGCCCACTGGGAGTACGCCGGTCAAGGGCTTTCCATCGGAGAGCAGGCTCTCGCGGCAGCGATCACCGGCACCAGTCTGCCGGGGGTCGCCGATGAGTAGGCGCGACGAGTTGCTGACTGTCCCGCAGGTGCTCGCCGAACTGGGTGGCGTGTCTCGCCGCACCTTCTACCGCTGGCGCGAACTGGGCCGTGCGCCGGTCTGCGTCCAACTGCCCAACCTCGAACTCCGCGTTTGGCGGAGCGACCTCATGACCTGGCTCGACTCGCGACGGGAGACGGTGTGAACACCACATACGACGTGAAGCTCGGCGCGATCCAGCACCGTACGGACCGCGACACGCCTCTGTTCATCGCTCGCTGGCGCGTCGGAGGCAAGCCGAAGTCCAAGAGCTTCCGGACCAAGGGCCTGGCCAACGCCTTCATGTCTGACCTGCGGCAGGCAGCGAAGACGGGGGAGGAGTTCGACCTCGCCACCGGATTGCCGGTGTCGATGCTGGCGAGCGCATCCTCCGGCCCGACGTTCTTCGAGCTCGCTCAGGCGTATGTGCTCCGCCGCTGGAGCACCTCGGCGCCTCGCACCCGGGAGACAGATGCGTACGCGCTCCTGTCGTTGGTCCCTGCCCTGGTGGCCGACGCGCCACGCCGTCCCACGGCCGAGGACCTGCGGGAAGTCCTGAGGACCTACGCGCTCATCCCGGAGAAGAGGCGTCCTGCTCTGACCGTGGCCCAAACCGCGGCATTGGGTTGGCTGGAACGGGCGTCCCTCCCGCTGTCCGAGCTGAAGGAGCCGCATGTCCTCCGTACGGGGCTCGCCGCCATCTCGGTCACCTTCGCCGGAACTCCAGCCGGTGCGAACACGGTACGGCGCAAGCGCGCCGTCCTGCATCACCTGCTGGAGCACGCGGTGGAGGAAAAAGTGTTCGATAGTAATCCGCTGGACGAGATCAAATGGACGGCTCCGAAGGCCGTCACGGTCGTCGACCCGCGCACCGTGGTCAATCCGATCCAGGCCCGGCAACTGCTCGACGCCGTGCCCAAGGTGGGCCGTAGGCGCGGTCCTCGCCTCAGGGCGCTGTTCGCCTGCATCTACTACGCGGCGTTGCGGCCGGAAGAGGCGGCGGACCTGCGGCTGGCGAACTGCACGCTGCCCCAGACGGGATGGGGCCTGATCGTCCTGGAAAAGGCGCGACCGCAGGCAACGAAGCGCTGGACCGACTCTGGCCAGACTCACGAGCCGCGCAGCCTGAAGCACCGCGCGGACAAGGAGACCCGTGAGATTCCGATCCCGCCCGTCCTGGTGGCCATGCTCCGTGAGCACGTCGCCGAGTTCGGCACCACCAAGGACGGGAGGATCTTCAGTACGAGAACCGGTGGCACCTACTCCAGTTCGGCGCACTCGTACGTTTGGCAGGAAGCCCGCAAGCTCGCGCTCACTCCGGCGCAGGTCGCCTCGTCGCTGGCTGCGCGCCCGTACGACCTCCGTCATGCGGCGGTGTCACTCTGGCTGAACGCGGGCGTCCCGGCCCCGGAGGTCGCCAAGAGGGCTGGGCACAGCGTTGACGTCCTGCTGCGGGTCTATGCCAAGTGCATGGACGGCCAGCAGGAGCAGATTAACGGCAAGATCAACGACGCCCTGGACACATAGCCCACATTCATCCACTTCCGGCCCCGCTCGTCCCGGGGCCGGTTCGTCTTGCACCGCTGTCTTTGCCGAGTCATTCCCGCTGGATATGGATGCCCTGCGGCACGCTGGCAGGCACGGGCGGCCAATAGGGAGGATCATGCACGAAGACCAGAGCCACCCCACCCTCTCACGCGAGGAACTCCGCCCGCTGCGGCGCCCGCCGTACGGCCTGCCGCTCAGACACCGGCTTCGGCCTGGCGCCGACTCCGACTCCTTCGGCTGGCGGAGGTACTCGACCCCCACCCCACCAGAGCGATCAACGCTGCGAGTTCGGCGTCGGCTGGCTCGGCCGGTGCTTGTCGCCGGTCTCCTGGGCTGCGTAGCCCTCGGCATCTGGTCGAGCTCAAGGGGAACGGACAGCGCCGCGTCACGATCGAACGCCGCTTCGACGCCGACACTCGCCCCGAGCGTCGCCGGGCGCCCTGTCGCGTCTACTCCAACGCCGACGTCCTCGCCCCGAGCGCTTCCCTCGACCACGCCCAGGCCAACCCGCAAGACGTCGAAGGACAAGGCGAAATCGCCAAGGCCCCATCGCCGATCAGCGCTGCCGGCTGTCCCGCCCCAGCGTCATCGATATCAGCCGCCGGCTCCGCCCAAGAAGACCGTGGCTCCCGCTGGCCGCAGGAAGAAGGCTGGAAACAACGACTCACAAGTCAGGAAGCCAGCGGCGCCGTGGATCGCCGCGGAGTGTGACGAACGGTTCCCGCCTTCCCGCCCCGAATCTCGACTCCGTAACTGGGCCTGTCGTTCCATCCTCGGATAGCACTCAGCAGCAAGGGGGAGCGCAACGGGCCTTGTTGCGATGTCTGCCCTGAAACCGGCATTTACTACCGCAGCGTCGGTAATTCCGGTTGTTTATAGGGATGTGTGGGGCATTTACCGGGATTAGCTGTTGTGCTTGACTCCTCCCTTGTAGCCACACCCTCTGGGAGGGTTCATGGGGGAGTTCGTCGGGATCGACCCCAGCCGGGCGGAACAGCTCATACGCGAGATGGAGGGCGGTAAAGACGTCCTGGGCCGCACACGGCATGGGCTGGAGGCGGCCATCGCCGAGGCGGGCCCGTCCTGGCCCGGCCCTGCCGGGGTAGCAGCCATGCACCGATCCTGGGCGTTCTTCGACGAGACGCAGCGTGATCTCAAATGGCGGATGGACACGCTCAAGCAGCTGGTCCCGACTTCGGGAAATGGCATGTTGAGCGAGTTCTTCCCCTTCGACAGCGAAGCCGAGGCCGCCCGCCAGGGAAAGGCCGACGCGAAACCCATCGCGGATGCGCTCAAGCAGCATGAGATCGAGAGCTCCATAGAGACCTGGCGGAAGGTCACGGCGGCTACGGCCGCCACAAAGGAGAAGCTGAACGATCCCGCGTACGCGGCCGCCTTGCTGAACGCCCTTGGGCCGGACAAGTTCCGTGCGCTGTTCATGCACTGGATGAAGGACAAAGGCCCGGCCATGGACAGAGGGCTCCCGCCGGCTCTGCTCCAGCAGGGCCGGAAGAGCCTAGGACCACTGGCCGAGGCGTACGCCAACGCTGAACGCGCCGGACGGCTGGGCGAGGAGTGGCGCACGAAGTTCATGGAATCCACGCAGCCTGGCGTGCTGACCGCGCTGATCGCGATGTCCAAGCCGTCGAGCAGACTCCTCAATCAGGTGGCGCTGCGCGTGCTGGGCCGTCCACTGGGGGCGGACCTCCCGACCAGCCCCAACTGGAATTTGAACGCGCTGGTGGAGGCGTACAACGTCGACCCACAGGCATTGCAATCGCTCCTGGCTGACAACAAGGACGCCGCAGGCTGGCTCTTGCATCCCCAGCGCGCCCGAATGAGCGGCGTCGCCGACCTCGAAGCGAAGCTTGCGGAAGCGCTGGACAAGGCGTTGAACCCAAGCGCCGGAACCGCCGGTGTCCGCGATAGAGCATGGTTCAACATCATTCGAGGGATGGGCGCCGAGGACAGCCCGTGGATCGGCGGCTCGTGGGGCACGCTCAAGGACTCCCCGATCAGCGAGAGCTTGGCCAAGAACGTGGCCCCCTACCTCGACCAACTCGCCCGCGGGCAATCCAAGCGCGACTCGCCCGAATTGAAGTCGACCTTCCCCACGTCACCATGGGACACCCTCGCCCCTGATGACGCTTCCCGGTTCATGGGCGGCCTGATGCAGGACAAGGACGCGGCGAACATCCTGATGAAGGCGTCCCAGGACTACACGCTGGGCCTGGACATCGGCCGGTTCCGGCCCTTCGGAGATGAGGCCACCCAGGATCAGTACACCTCCCGCGCGGCACTCGCTGGAGGCGTGGCGAATCTGATGCTGAGCGGCTCGACGCACGCCGAGTGGACCGACGACGAATACGCCGACTGGCTGGCAGGCGTCGCGCTACTGCCCGTCTCGTGGCTCTCCAACAGGTACTGGCCCATCCAGGACGCCAACGTGGCCACCGCCCGAGACGCCGGGATGGATGAGGCCAAGGACGGCCTCAAGGGGGCGATCACGGACTACTTCGACAAGAAGACCCCGGCCACAGCAGAGGACATAGCGAAGCGCATCGTGCAGAGGCAGGCCGAGTGGGTGAACTCGTCCCTGAACGAGCATGGTCAGAAGCCGTTGACGGAAGCTCAGCAGAATGAGGTCCGTATGGCGTTCCGCGGGCGGCTCTATGACGCGCTGGTCAAGGCGCTGGAACAGCGGGGAGGTTGAGCGTGACCATTCCCAGCCAGAGCCAGCTGCTGAGGCAGGCCGCAGAGAAGGAGGTGCTCGCCACAACCCTCACTCGATATGCTGAAGAGCTGGACAGGGTCTTCGCTGGCACGCTGGCACGGCCACAGGAAGTCGATGCGTTCTGGAAAGGGCCAGCTGCGGGACGCTTCACCCATCAAGCCGGGCAGCTACGACGCGAGATCGGCGCACTCCGAGATAGCTGTCTGGCCACGGCCGATCGTCTCCGCAGGCAGGCCCAGCTTGTGCGATCCGAGGCAGCTCAGATGCCGAGTTGAGCACGCGGTCATCAGTTTCGTTCGTAACAGCTGGTCTTACCGACGATCATGATGTTGGGCTTCTGTCCGTTGCGCACAGTTATCAAGAATGTGATCCCGGATGTTGGATGCCGCAGCACGGCTGTGCCTAGATTCGCGTCAGCAAGGTCCGAGGTATCCACGATGGTGTCATAGCCCTGTAGCGCTAAGCCGCTCGCCATCAGACCTGCCGCATTACTCGGTGAGTGCTGGGATGGCAGTCCTTTGAGGTCGCCCTGAGCGCGAAATAGACGCTGTACCTGTCCTTTCAGGCATCCAATTTCGCTATCCCGATCGGCTCGTTCGGTTGCGCTGGCGGAGCCCGTAGCGGCCAGGTCTTGAGAGGCCAGAAGTTTATCGCCGTCCGCGATGAGCTGCTTCGATGCCTCATCCAAGGAGGGTCTGTCGGAGTCTGCTGAACAGCCTGTCATGGCGGCGAGAGAGACGAGCACCGAGACAACCATGGACAGTTGGCGAGCATTTGGGCGCACGTCCCGGACACTACCTAACCTCTACTCCCACGTACACCATGTATGCTTCCTACGTACTGAACGCTTATTCGGCCGCGCTCCTGGAAACGCAGGCTGATGTCAGTGCCTGTCCCGCATGATGGCGATTGCTTCCGCGATATCGGCTACCACATGGTCGGCACGGTGTCTGTGCCCTGGCCACGTTCCCCGATCGATTCAGATCGTCCGAGATCCGGCCGTCTGCCCGGCTTGGACGTCGGCGATGAGGTTGTCATCGATCATCCATCCGCCCCTGGGACGTGCAGCGCTGATCGGTGTCCGGTGGCCGAGAATCACCGCCTCGGCGCACCCCACCAAGTCCCGCCCTGGTGGTGGACGAAGTTCCAATCGTCGCTGGAAGCGTTGTCCGGCACTGCGAGGAGCATTGCCTCCGCCTCGGTGCACACGCGCTCGATCTGGTGCGCCGTCAGCCGACGGCACCCCCAGAGCAACGTGGCCATTTCTGCCGCCAGTGGATCGTGTGACAGTACTGCCTCGGAGAGATCAACGCGGGTGACAGCCGCGAGGTCGCCGGCGGGGATGCCGAGGGTGGTCGCGAAGCCGGCCAGCCAGATCGGATTCAGCGGCGCACGGCCCGCAGCGATCGAATGGAGAGTGGAGGGGGACAGATATACGCGGCCTTGGGTCAACAGGGCCAGTATCTTGGCGGCGGCGACCGGGGAATGGAGGTTCCGGTTGATGCACAGCATGGTGACGAGCATCTCCCCGAAGCCGCCGTCCCCTTGGTAGTAGGTGCGTGGCGGATCGGCCGGGCAGACGCGCGGTAACTGGGGCAAGCGTTCGACGGTTTCATGGAGGTAGGTCCGCTGATCTTCCGGCAATGCCATCGTGACTCGGACCAGCCGCGAGAGGGTAGATCCCGCTGCCGGTTCGCAGGGCGTAAGGGTCTCGGGTACCGGGAGATCGGCGATCACGAAGAGGTCGGCGGCGTGGAAACCAAGCGCGCCGGCAAGGTCGTGAAGCTGCGACGGGGACGGCGGTGCGCCGTCGGACACCGAGCGCAATTCGGATTCCGGGATGCCTGACACTGAGGCCAGCCAAGCGATATCCGTCTGGCGATAGTCGAGGAGCCGGGTCAACAGCACGCCGAAATCGGGACGGTCCGCCATGTCATCGCCCTCATAAGCTCAACATTTATCCAGGCTGGTGCATATCGCGCATGATGGCAATCGCCTCGGCTACGGCTGTCACCACGTGGTCGGCGCGATGTTCGTGCCCTGGCCACGTTCCTCGATCGACCCAGATCCCGCGCAGACCGGCGGCTTGGCCGCCTGCGATGTCCGCGACGAGGTTGTCGCCCACTATCCAACCACCCTCGGCGAGGTTGGCCCCGCACCGTTGCGCGGCGATCTCGAACAGGCCCCTCTCAGGCTTCCGGATGCCCTCGACGCCTGAAACGGCGTAGCCATCGACAGCAACAGCGAGACCGGTACGGCGGAGCTTGCCGAGTTGGTTATCCGCCATGCCGTTTGTGACGATCCCCACCCGCCAGCCGGCGGCCCGCAGTTCGGCTAAGCCCGCTAGAACACCTGGGTAGCACTGCACGAGGTGAGGCATGCGTCGGCGGTAGTCGACCCATAGCTCCTCGACCGATTCCGCGAGCGCGAAACGCTCGCGAACCTTACTAAAGAACACCTCGCGGTGCGGGTGCGTCTCCTGATCTTGGGAGACAAGCCACGTGAGCCCCTCGGCGTCCAAGCGGTGTCGCTCCGCGAACTCTTCGGCCCACCGGCGGAACGCGGCATCGAGGTCGATAAGTGTCCGGTCAAGGTCAAAGAGGGCGAGACGCTGCACGCAGCCGATCTTAGAGACGAGCGGCTCGATAGCGACAGTCCGGCCCCGAACTGCAGCGCTGACCTCGGGGAACGCCTTCAAGATCATCCCCCACATGTCCCCAGAACGCTGTCCTACGGCTGCATTCGGGTGCCCTCGGCGGCCTACCGAGGGTCTGGAAAGCAAAAGACCTGCGGCTGAAAACCCGCAGGTCAGAGGCCAAATTGCCTGGTGGAGAAGAGTGCCCCCGGCAGGATTCGAACCTGCGGCACCCGCTTTAGGAGAGCGGTGCTCTATCCCCTGAGCTACGGAGGCGGACTCTCGTAAGCCTAGCGAAAGTCTGGCACTGCGTGGGACATGGGACGCGGGTCAGTTTGGTCGGGTTGGTTATGGGTGCTCTGAGCTGCGGTAAAGGCATGACAAGTGATCAGAATCTTGCGCATCCCGCGTCGATAGCGTCTGTCTGTGACCACGAGGCAATGCAAGCAAGCGCGTCGGCGGCCTGTCGTGTTGTTCGGGGCGTTGTTGGCGCCGGCGATCCTGGCTGGGGGGTTGTTGGCGGGGGAGATGCGGGGGTTCGAGCAGGTGGGTGGGCCTGTGATGGTGCGGGACAGCGTGGCGGCCGGGGGGTTCGGGCCGGTGCGGATGCGGGCGCCGGCGCATCCGGATCGGGTTTATGAGGGCAGTGTGCCGGCGCCCGTGCGCGCGGTGTCCTCGTCGCGGGCGGTGTCTCGTCCGGAGGTCGAAGTTGCTCCCCGTGCAGTTGGGTCTGAGGCGCCCAGGATGGCGGAGCCTGTTACCCCATCTCCGGTTCGGACTGGGGGCGGTCATGGGTGTCCTGGGGAGTGGGGGGATACGTGGTTGTGGGATCTGTGTCGAGAGCGGGGGTGGGGGACCGAGCAGCGTGAGGAGCAGGCGGGGCTGGTGATCGCAGTGCCTGGACTTTGAGGAACCAGGTGATCGTGGGGTTTCCGCCTCCGTCCCTGTCCCGGTCTCCGCCTCCGCCTTCCGGGTTGTCTGTGGCGGGCGGACTGTCCGAGGTGGCGAGGGGTGGCGTTGGTGGAGGCGGCACTGCGGAGGGGCCGCGGCGGTGGGGCGGTTCTGGTTGAAGGCGGTGCGGGGTTGCGGCGGTTGAGGGCGGGTCTGGCGAGGGGGGCACGCGGCAACGACTGTGGGGCGGTTCTGCTCGCAAGCCTGAGGCAGTGAGGGAGCCGGGCCTGTGAAGGGTGGTACGGCTGTGGCTCGCCGGCCAGCGTAAGGGCGGGGTGTTTGTGGTGTTATGTCGTGATTGCTCCGGTGGTGGGGGTTTGTCTTATAGCGGGTCTCCCGAGTTCGGTCCGGGCACTCGGGGTGCTGTAGTAACGTGCGTGCCTGACCCGGGTAACGAGTTTGCAAACGGAGGAGTCGAACGTGCCAGCCCCTCGATCAGCGGGTCTGATCGCGGTAGTCATGGCGGTGGCTTCTCTTCTCGCGCCCCCCGGTCACGCGCGTGCGCAGGCGCAGACAGTGCGGGAGAAGCCCGATCCGGGCAGCCTGACCGCGCTGCGGAAAGAGGCCGAGCAGTCGGCCAAGGAGCTCGAGGATGCCACCAAGGCCCTGGAGAAGCGGCGGTCCGACATCGCCGCATCCGAGAAGCAGCTGAAGACCAAGCTGGCGACGCTGCAGGAGCTGGAGCGGCGGGTGGCGGTGATGCGGGCGCCCGTGGCGCAGACGGCGGAGCTGCTGTACGAGCAGCCGGTCATGGCGGACGGGATCGTGCCGTTCCTGTCGGGGCAGGCCGACAGGAGCACGTTGCGGGCGATGAGCGATGTGACCCAGATCGTGTCGGTACGGCAGAAGGCCGTCGAGCAGACCAGTGCCCTCTACACGCAGGCGGAGCAGCTGGCGGCGGAGGCCCAGGAGTTGCGGGCCGGGAACCTGCTGGCCGAGGCGCAGCTGGCGGCCGAGGTGGACACGTTGCGCCAGCGGTCGGACAAGATCGTGAAGTCTCTGACCGCGGCGCTCGTGAAGCTGGGCATCAAGATCGACAAGGTGGGGCGGGCGGCGCTGAGCTGTAACCCGCTGCGGGCGGCGACGGCCGGTGACTATCCCAACGGGCTGATCCCGAAGAACATGCTCTGCCCGCTGCAGCAGAAGGGGTTCAGCCTGCGGGCGGACGCCACCATCGCCTTCGTGAGCCTGAACGAAGCCTACCGGCGGCACTTCGGCAAGAGCATGTGCGTCACCGACGCGTATCGCAGCTTGGCCGAGCAGCAGTCGGTCTACTACCGGCGGCCGGGGTTCGCGGCCGTGCCGGGGCGTAGCAACCACGGGCTCGGGCTGGCTGTGGACCTGTGCGGCGGGGTGGAGAGGGCCGGGTCCCCGCAGTTCGTCTGGATGGAGAAGAACTCCAAGAGGTACGGGTGGTTCCATCCCTCCTGGGCCTACAGCAGCCCGTTCGAGCCGTGGCACTGGGAGTACGACCCGAAGAACGACACGCTGCTCTAGCCCGGCCCTATGCCACCTGGGTGGTGCAGAAGGCGCAGCGGGAGGCGGCCTTCGGGATCTCCGAGAGGCACTCGGGGCACTCGCGCGTCTTCGACTCGGCCTTGGCCGCGGTGCGGTCTCTGAGATGGGTGTACGGCTTCACCACCAGGAAGTAGACGACTCCGGCGACCATCAGGAACGAGACGAGCGCGTTGATGAAATTGCCGTACATGAAGCTGGACCGGCCGATCGTGACCTTGAGCGAGGAGAAGTCGGGCAGACCCCCGAACGCCGAGATCAGGGGCGTGAGGAGATCCGCCACGAACGACTGCACGATCGCGTTGAAGGCCGCCCCGATGACCACCGCCACAGCCAGGTCGACGACGTTTCCGCGCATGAGGAACTGCTTGAATCCACGCATGGGGAAATGGTAACCGAATGATTACGTCTCGTTAGGTTTGATGGTGATCGACAGGTGGCCGGCGGTCTGGGCGGAGGCCAGCTCCGCCGCCTGGGTGGTGGTGGTCGCGAGCACCACCAGGGCGCCGTGGGCCGCGCCGCTCGCCTGGTCCGCGGGCGGGATGGTGATGACCCGCACCTCTTCCGCGACGGCGCGGGCCGGCTGACCTTCCTCGCCGGCGGCCAGGACGGTGATCGTGGCGCCGGGGGAGAGCAGCCTGACGGCGGCCGCGTCGGCGATGCGGACCGGGGTGGCGACCATGCCCGGCGGTAACCGGAACGACCGGACGAGGCGGACGTCGGTCAGCGCCTCGCCCTTGCGCATGGGGCTCGCCAGCACCTGGCCCGCGGCGGGCGTGCGTACGGCACCGGCAGGCGGGTGGTTGAGCGCGGCGGGGGCCAGGTCACCCGGGGCGAGCGGGCCGGGAGCCAGGTCACGGGTGGCCACCAGCACCGTGGGCGAGGGAGCGGGGCGGGTGGCGACGAAGGCGCACATGACGGCGAGGGCGGCCAGCGCCGCCGCGACGAGGCGGCGACGGCGGCCGTAGCGGGTCAGCCAGGAGCGGATCACGGCAGCTCGAAGGGGAGCTTGAGCCCGTCGAGGGCCGCGCCGCAGGGGCACGTGCGGTCTTCCGGCAGGGCCTGCACGGTCTGGGCCACCAGCGTGCGCATGCGCGTGACATTCTGTGCGAAGAACTCGAGCACCTCGTCGTGCGTGACTCCCTGGCCGGCCTCCACCCCGGCGTCGTGGTCGGTCACCAGGGAGAGCGAGGTGTAGCAGAGGGCCAGCTCGCGGGCCAGCACCGCCTCGGGGAAGCCGGTCATGCCGACGATCGACCAGCCGTTGCCGGCGAACCACTGCGACTCGGCTCTGGTCGAGAAGCGCGGGCCCTCGATGACCACCAGGGTGCCGCCGTCGACGGTCTCCCAGCCGGCGGCGCGGGCGGACTTCACCGCGGTCGCGCGGCCCGACGGGCAGTAGGGGTCGGCGAAGGAGACGTGCACCGCGCCGTTGACGTCGTAGTAAGTCTGGACGCGGCCTGAGGTGCGATCCACGAGCTGGTCAGGGATGACCATGGTGCCCGGGCCGTACTCCGCCTTGAGCGAGCCCACGGCGCTGGGCGCGAGCACCTGGCGCACCCCGAGCGAGCGCAGGGCCCAGAGGTTGGCCCGGTAGGGGATGCGGTGGGGCGGGAATCGGTGATCCCGCCCGTGTCTGGGGATGAACGCCACGGAACGCGAGCCGATGCGGCCGACCGTGACGACGTCGCTCGGGGGCCCGTAGGGCGTGGCGAGCTCGATCTCCTCCGCGTCGTCGAGCAGGGAGTAGAAGCCCGATCCGCCGATGACGCCGATGTCTGCGCGAGTGACCATGGCCGAGAGGGTAGCCGGATCGGCACCGGGCCATGGTGGGCCGAATCCCGTTCTGTGGATAACGGGGGTCAGCTGGAGGCGGCGGCCGGCGTGGTGGCGGCGGAGCTTGTGGAAGAACTCGTGTCGCTGGACTTGCTCTCCGAGCCCTTCGCCGCGGCGGGCGACGAGGAGGACGACGAGGACGAGGAAGTCGACGACGAGGAGCGGTTGTCGGTCCGGTAGAAGCCCGAGCCCTTGAACACGATGCCGACCGCGGAGAAGACCTTCCGCAGGTTGCCCTGGCAGGCGGGGCAAACCGTCAGTGCGTCGTCGGTGAACTTCTGAACGACCTCGAGCTGCTCACCGCAGTCGTTGCAGGCGTACTGGTAGGTCGGCACGCTCTCCTCCTTAAGGTCTGGCACTCGAGGGATGCGACTGCTAATGGTAACCGATACGGCCAAACACCTATTCCAGCCCTCGCTCGCCGTACCAGCCCGCCAGCTTTCCGCTGCGGCTCACGGCGCGCAGCCGGCGCTCCACCTGGTCACGGCAGGAGGCGGTGGTGACCAGCAGGAGCTGGTCGTCCGTCCTGATCCTGGTGTTGGCGCCGGGCACGAACGACTTGCCCTCACGGACGATCAGCGTCACCTGCGCACCCGCCGGCAGGCGCAGCTCGAAGACCTCCACGCCGTGCAGCCGCGAGCCGGGGGGCACCTTGACCTGCAGCAGGTCCGCCTTGAGCTCCTCCAGCGGCGCCGCCTCCACCGTGAGGTCGTGCGCCTCCCCGGGCGCGGCCACCCCCAGCACCCTGGCCGCGAACGGCAGCGTCGGCCCCTGGAGCAGGGTGAACACGATGACGATGATGAAGACCTCGTTGAAGATCCCCTCGGATCCCCCGACGCCGGACGCCCAGGGGATGGTGGCGAGCACGATCGGGATCGCCCCGCGCAGCCCCGCCCACGACAGGAACGCCTGGTCGCGCCAGCTGGCCCGGCTCATCCGCAGCAGCCGCGCCAGCAGCGAGCTCACCATGACCGAGAGCGGCCGCGCCACGAGCACCAGGACGGTGCCGGCGATCAGGGCGGGCCCGATGGCCGACGGCATCTGCGAGGGGCTTGCCAGCAGTCCGAGCATGACGAACAGCCCGATCTGCGCCAGCCACGCCGCTCCTTCCGCGAACCCCCTGGTCGCCGCCCGGTGCGGCAGTCGCGAGTTGCCGAGAACCAGCGCCGACAGGTAGACGGCCAGGAAGCCGGAGCCGTGCAGGAGCACCGCGCCGCCGTACGAGACGAAGGTGAGCGCGAGCACGGCCAGCGGGTACAGGCCGGAGGTGGGGAGGGCGACGCGGCGCAGCGCGTACACGCCCGCCGGGCCGACGGCCAGGCCGACCGCCGCGCCGATGACCAGCTCGACGCTCGTCTCCAGCAGGAACGTTCCCACGGTGGCCGACGAGGCGGACGCCCCGCTCAGCAGCGTTACCGCGATCACCGTGGGCGCGTCGTTGAACCCGGACTCCGCCTCCAGAACGCCGGCCAGCCGTGGGGGCAGTCGCAGCCGGCGCAGCACGGAGAAGACGGCGGCGGCGTCGGTGGAGGCGAGCACCGCGCCGAGAATCAGCGCCGTCGTCCGGTCCAGGCCGAGAAGTCCCTGTACGACCAGCGCCACCACCACGATGCTGACCGCCACGCCCACGGTCGCCAGCACCACGGCCAGCGGGACGGCGCGCCGCACGTGGGACCAGTTCGTGGTGAGGCCACCTTCGGCCAGGATCACCGCCAGGGCCGTGAGGCCGATCTGCTGGGCGAGCACGGGGTTGTCGAACGGGATGCCGAACCCGGCCTCGCCCAGCACCAGCCCGAACCCGAGGAACACGAGCAGGCTGGGCAGGCCGGTGCGGTGCGCGACGCGTACCGACACGATGGCCGCGATGACGATTCCGGCACTAAGGAGGAGCCAGACATTCAGCGACATCCGGCCCCCTCTCGTACCTGCGTTCACATAAGACTAGTGAGTCCCTCTGGCGTCACGGCAAAACGAACGTGGCGATCATGGGGTTCCGCGGGCACGTCGTCGAGCAGCTCGCCGGAGTGGAGCAGCGCGACCGTCGGGACGTTGGGGCCCACCCTGGCCAGGGCGCGGTCGTACGAGCCGCCGCCGCGCCCCAGGCGTACCCCTGTCTTCCTGTCCACCGCCAGCGCGGGCACGATCACGAGCGCGGCCGTACGGACGGCGTCGACGCCGCGGCGGGTGTCGACCGGCTCCATGATCCCGAAGCGGCCCGGCGCCAGCGAGTCCGGCCCGTCGTACACCGCCCAATCCAGGTCATAGTCCTCGCGCAGGACGGGCAGGACAACGGTGGCCCCATGTTTCCACAGAGCGAACACGAGCCCGTGCGTGTCCGGCTCCGACCCCGTCGACCAGTAGCAGGCCACGAGCCCGGCCATCTGGACCCACGGCTGGTCGAGCAGCGTTTCGCGGACCTGGATGGCGTTTGCCCGTAGTTGTTCGGGGGAGAGGGAGGCACGCGCCGAGCTCAGCTCGCGACGCAGGTTCAGCTTGTCCACAGGTACCTCCACTAGGGTCTACTCATGGCTGACTTCGACCCTGTGACGAAAGCCGTCGTGCCCGCCGCGGGTCTGGGCACCCGGTTCCTCCCGGCGACCAAGGCGACACCCAAGGAGATGTTGCCCATCGTCGACAAGCCCGCGATCCAGTATGTCGTCGAGGAGGCCGCCTCGGCAGGGCTGCTCGACGTGCTCATGGTCACCGGCAAGAACAAACGGTCCATCGAGGATCACTTCGACCGCGCGTTCGAGCTGGAGGAGGCCCTGGAGGCGAAGGGCGACGAGCATCGGCTGTCCCAGGTGCGCGAGCCGGCCTCGCTGGCGACCCTCCACTACGTACGGCAGGGCGAGCCCAGAGGGCTGGGCCACGCGGTCCTCTGCGCCAAGCACCACGTCGGCGACCATCCCTTCGCCTGCCTGCTCGGCGACGACCTGATCGACCATCGTGACCCCCTGCTCAAGCGCATGATCGAGGTGCGTGACACGTTCGGGGGCAGCGTGATCGCGCTGATGGAGGTGCCCAGGGAGCAGGTCTCGCTCTACGGCGTGGCGACCATCGAGGCCACCGCCGAGGACGACGTCGTACGCGTGACCGACCTGGTGGAGAAGCCGCCCGCCGACGAGGCGCCGTCCAACTGGGCGATCATCGGCCGTTACGTGATCGACCCGGCCGTGTTCGACGTGCTGGAGAAGACGCCGCCCGGGCGCGGGGGAGAGATCCAGCTCACCGACGCGCTGCGCACGCTCGCCTCGCGCGGCCCCTCGGAGGGCGGGCCGGTGCACGGGGTGCTGTTCAGAGGGCGCAGGTACGACACCGGCGACAAGCTCGACTATCTGCGGACGGTGGTGAAGTTCGCGGCGGATCGGGAGGATCTGGCGCCTGAGTTCGTGCCGTGGCTGCGGGAGTTCCTCAATGAAGTCGGTTGACGAGCACCTGGCCGAGATCCTGGCCACGGTCCGCCCGCTGGCGCCGCTGGAGCTGGAGCTGGACCAGGCGCTGGGGGCGACGCTGGCCGAGGAGGTGTCGTCGCCGGTGCCGCTGCCGCCGTTCGACAACTCGGCCATGGATGGATATGCCGTACGCGCGGAGGATGTCGCCGACGTCCCGGTGACGTTGCCGGTGATCGACGACGTGCCGGCCGGGTCCGTGGAGCTGCGGGCCGTGGGGCCTGGTCACACCATGCGCATCATGACCGGCGCTCCTCTGCCGGCCGGGGCCGACGCCGTGGTGCCGGTGGAGTGGACCGACGGCGGCACGGTCTCCGTCCGCATCTCGCGTACGGTCAGCGCCGGCAACGCGATCAGGCGGGCCGGTGAGGACGTCGGGGCCGGCGAGGTCGTCCTCAAGCCGGGCACGCTGATCGGGCCGGCCCAGCTCGGCATCATCGCCGGTGTGGGCCGGCGGCGGGTGCTGGCGCGGCCCCGGCCCAGGGTGGTCGTCGTCTCGACGGGCGCGGAGCTGGTCGAGCCGGGCGGGCAGCTGGCTCCCGGGCAGATCTGGGAGTCCAACAGCTTCACGCTGACCGCCGCCGTGCGCGAGGCGGGGGGCGAGGGCTTCCGCGGGGAGTCCGTCGGGGACGATCCGGGCGTACTCCTCGATCGGCTCGACACGCACCTGATGCGGGCCGATGCCATCATCACCAGCGGCGGGGTGTCCATGGGGGCGTACGAGCCGGTCAAGGAGGCTCTGTCGCCGCTGGGGACGGTCCGGTTCGAGAAGGTGGCGATGCAGCCGGGGATGCCGCAGGGGTTCGGCGTGCTCGGGGAGGACGAGGTGCCGATCTTCGCGCTGCCCGGCAATCCGGTGTCGTCTTTCGTGTCTTTCATGCTGTTCGTACGCCCGGCGCTCGACAAGATGCGCGGCCTCCCCGCGGGGCCGCCGGAGACGGTGACCGCCCGCGTCACCGGGCCGCTGCGCTCGCCCGCGGGGCGGAGGTCGTTCCTGAGGGGAGTGCTGGCCGCGGACCGCACGGTGTCGCCGGTGCACGGGCAGGGCTCGCACCAGCTCGCCGCGCTGGCCTCGGCCAACGCGCTGATCGTGGTGCCCGAGGACGAGACCGAGGTGCCCGAGGGGGCCTCGGTGGAGGTGATCGCGCTGTGAGCGAACTGACTCATGTCGACGAGACCGGGGCCGCCCGCATGGTGGACGTCTCCGCCAAGGACGTCTCGGCCCGCACCGCCACGGCGACCGGGCGGGTGCTGCTGTCCGCCGAGGTCGTGTCGCTGCTGCGGTCGGGCGAGGTGCCCAAGGGCGACGCGCTCGGGGTCGCGCGGATCGCGGGGATCATGGGGGCGAAGCGCACGCCCGACCTGATCCCGCTCTGCCATCCCATCGCGCTGCACGGGGTGAAGGTCACGCTGGACGTCGAGGACTGGGGCGTGGCGATCACCTGCCGGGTCAAGACGGCCGACCGCACCGGGGTCGAGATGGAGGCGTTGACGGCGGTCTCGGTGGCGGCGCTGGCGCTGTTCGACATGGTCAAGGCGGTGGATCCGGGCGCGGTGATCACCGATGTGCGGGTGGAGGAGAAGCTGGGCGGCAAGACCGGCCGCTGGGCCAGGGACGCTTCGTGATGCGGGCTCTTGTGATCACCGTGTCGAACCGGGCGTCCGCCGGAGTTTATGCCGATAAATCAGGACCACTCCTTGTTGAGCTGCTGGGCCGGGAGGTGGGCTGCGAGGTCGTGGACGGCCCGGTGGTGGTGCCCGACGGGGAGGCGGTCGAAGGCGCCCTGCGGAACGGCGTGGCGGAGGCGTACGACGTGATCGTGACGACCGGGGGGACCGGGCTGACGCCCTTGGACCTGACGCCGGAGATGACCTCCCGAGTGATTTTTCGGGAAATTCCCGGTATAGCCGAGGCCATCCGGCTCGCGAACCGCGACAAGGTTCCCGCCTCCGTGCTGTCCAGGGGGCTGGCCGGGCAGGCGGGCGACACCTTGATCGTAAATTTGCCCGGATCGTCCGGTGGCGTACGCGACGGCGTCGCCGTACTCGCACCCATCCTCCGGCACGCGGTCGACCAGATCCGCGGCGGCGATCACCCGCGCTGACCTCGATTCCGTGATCCGTGGCGACATTGTGCCCGATGGGGGGATGATGAGAGGTGTGGATCGACTTCGTGGCTGGCCGGCGACGCTGAACGAAGGCCCGGTCGGCCTCCGGCCGCTCCGGCTGGGCGACGTGCGCGTGTGGCGCGAGACCCGGCTGCGCAATGCCGACTGGCTACGTCCCTGGGAACCCAGTAATCCCGAAACGCCCCTGTTCAGGACCGGCCTCGGGCCGTACATCTCCATGGTCGGCACCCTGCGCCGCGAGGCCAGGCAGGGCCTGGCCATGCCGTGGGTGGTCACGTACGGGGGGCGTTTCGCCGGACAGTTGACGGTCGGTGCGATCGTGTGGGGATCCGCCCGATCCGCCCAGGTCGGCTACTGGGTCGACGGCGCGCTGGCCGGCAACGGCATCATCCCCACCGCCCTGGCCCTGGCCGTCGACCACTGCTTCTTCACCACCGGCCTGCATCGGCTCGAAGCGAACATCCGCCCCGAGAACCAGGCCAGCCGGCGCGTGGTTGAGAAGCTCGGATTCCGGGAAGAAGGCATTCGGCGGCGCCAACTCCACATCGATGGGGCCTGGCGCGACCACATCTGCTACGCGTTGACCGTCGAGGACGTTCCTGGCGGGCTTCTCGTGCAGTGGCGTCGCGCGCGTGAGTCAGCAGCTCACGGAGGTTCTCCCGTCGAAGAGGTTTGACGATCTCGCGACACACCGCACCGAATGCTCGTCAATTAGTGACACGCGGTCTTACGGTGCGTGACGTGAGCACATTGAAGGCGCGACGAGCAGACACGCGTCTTTGTGCTGCCCGGAGGTGGTCGTGAGCAGCGTCCTCCTCTACTTCGCCATCGTCGTGATGTGGCTCTGCGTCCTGATCCCGATGTGGCTGCGCAGAGACAAGACGAACCTGGCCGAACTGGTCGAGCTCGAAGAGCACTACACCGGCGAGCACCAGCTGCCCGACCTCGACAACCTCGACCCCTCCGACACGGACGAGGACGACGGGGCCGAGGTGGAGAAGGTGGACGTGCGCCAGTTCCGGCTCCGGCGCCGCGCCATCATCGTGGCCCGCCGCCGGCGGCTGCTGTTCTTCACGACCCTGCTCGTCCTGGCCTCGGTCGTGACGGCCGCGGTCAAGATGATCCCATGGTGGGGCGTGGCGCCCTCCGTGGTCATCATGTTCTCGTACATGGCCTTTCTCCGCATCGCCGTACAGGTGGACAGGGAACGCCGCGATCGCGCCCGCCAGCTGCGCGCGGAGCGCCAGCGGCGAAGCCGCGAACAGCGGCGCGCAGCCGAGGAGGCGGCGCAGGCGGAAATCATCGAGCTGGCGTCGCTGCACGCGGACGTCCTGTTCGACCAGTACGCCGAACCGCCCAAGCGGGCGGTGGGGGACTGAAAGGGTGGCGCGAGGACCCTCGGGAGTTTGCTAATCTAGTCGAGTCCTTGGGGATGTAGCGCAGTCCGGTAGCGCACTTCGTTCGCATCGAAGGGGTCAGGGGTTCGAATCCCCTCATCTCCACCGCAGGTCAGAGGCCGTTTCCCATCCGGGAAACGGCCTCTTTCGTT
Organism: Nonomuraea phyllanthi; assembly: GCF_006334985.2. Taxonomy (GTDB): domain Bacteria; phylum Actinomycetota; class Actinomycetes; order Streptosporangiales; family Streptosporangiaceae; genus Nonomuraea; species Nonomuraea phyllanthi. The sequence goes on along the minus strand of NZ_VDLX02000028.1, from coordinate 96,497 downwards.
TGGTCAATGTCCGATTTTGGGGGCTACTTGGGAGTGGACCTTGGAAGTCAGAGCCTCGCCGACAACCGTCCCCGCTCCCTCCTGACCGACTGAAGCGCCCTCCGCGGACGCGCCGAACCGATCGACGCGACCACTCCGCTCCGGAACGGCTCGAGCAACTCGTTCAGCAACGGCACCGACGACGGCAGCGCCGAATGCTGCTCGAGCGCCACCCGGTCGGCCAGCGACTGCTCCCACCGCTTCTGCAACGACTCCACCAGCTCGCCGCGCATCTGGTCGGTCACGTGCGTGTAGTGCGAACGCATGCTCCCGTCGCCGATGTGGCCCATCCGCTCGTCTCGCAGCACGTCCGCGATCCGGTCCTCCGCCATCCACGTCTCGTGGCTGTGCCGCAGGCCGTGCGGAGTCAGATCCTTCATGATGGGCCGCCAGTTCCACAGCGCCGCCTCGGCCGGGAGGCCCGGTATGCCGCGGCCTCGAGGGTAGGAGTCGGCACCCGCGGGCCACGGCGGGTTGATGGCCTTGCCCGGCCACGACGCGGAGACGTCGACCAGGACGGGGGCGGCCGGCCGGGCGTCCTTGCCTCCGCGTGCGGCGTACCAGCCGTCCGACGCCGGCCGGAAGTACCGGCGTGCGAAGTCGCTGCGCCGCGCGTGCCCGCCGCCAGGCGTGAGGAAGACGTACGTGCCGCCGCTGCAATACGGATCCTCGGTTTCGGGAGAGCAGGAGCACGACCGGGTGGGCAACCGCGCCAGGAGGCCGGTGAGGAACGGCGGCGTGTCGATGGCCCGGATGCTGCCGTCCTTCGGGTGCCCGCGGTAGAAGTGGCCGTTCAGTTCGTACAGCTTCCAGTCCAGGTCGATCACGTCGCTGTGCACACAGGAAGGCTCGAGTCCGACCGCCTCTGACCAGCGGGCCCCGGTGTAGGCGATGAAGAGGACCTCGATGAAGTCGCTTTCCTGGCCGCTGAGTGCCGCGACCCGCTCGGCGACCAGCAGGGCCTCGAGCGGAGTTGCCCACGCCTTGCGTGCCTGCATGACCCGCTGGACTCGCCTCGTTGCTTTCTTGCCTGTCGCGCGTTTGCGCTGGGCCGGGTTGACCTGGATACGGGCGGGCACCGCTGCGGCGAGCACCGTCCCCAGGACCGATCGGGCGTCCTTCGCCGTGCGGGCGGAGCACCGGCCGTTGCGGACGAGGTTCTTCTCCCACGCGGCGATCTCCTCGGCCGTCAGCGAGGCGAGGGTACGTTCGCCGAACTCGCCCAGCACGATGTTCTCGAGCAGCGACCGGTAGGTCTCGAGCGTGGTCAACTCGAGGTCTTGCGCCGGGTACCAGATGTTGACCCAGTCGATCAGCGTGATCTGCCCGGCGCGCGGGTCGACGTACCGGCCCGCCCGGATGGCTGCTTCCTGGTCGTTGGCGTACTGCGCGGCCGCCTTCTTGGTGAGGAAGCCCGGCATGCGCTCGAGCCTGTTGGTGGGCCCTTTCCAGCAGGCGCGGAACATCCTGCCGTGCTTTTCGCCGTAGCCCATCGGGCTGCTCCTAGGGGAGGTCTAAGGGGGTAAGGGTTGGAGTCTAGAGCCGCACGCAAACGTTCAGCAGCGGGTCCAGGTCGACGCCGATGACACAGTCTCGTCCCGCCGTCGTGGGAGTGTCGGGGGTCGGCGCCGGCGGCTCCGTGGTGGAGGGCGGTGGGCTCGCGTCTGGGGGTGGGCTCGTCTCGCGCGGCTCGTCGGCAGTGTCACGCCCCGCTTCGACGGTGGCCTCGTCGGTCGCTTCGACGACGGCTTCGGCCGTCTTGGAGATGGCAGGCGCGGCTGTCGTGGGCGGGCGGGCCACCGTCCGCGAGGGAGGGGTCGACTTGGGCCGGGGGCGTCTCGGCCGCGGCCTCTCCTCCGCCTGGGTGTCCCTCAACGGTTCCGGCAGCCGGGCGGGCAGCGGATTCATGGGTGAGGGGCGGACGGGTGTGCGGGCACGCGTCGGCTCAGGTGCCGGTGTCGGCGGCGGCTGCGTCATGGTCGGCGTCGGCGGGGCGACGGTGACGATGAGCGGCGACGGGCTGGGGAGCACGGCATGCCTGTCGTTGTTGTCCAGGACGGCGTGCAGGCCGGTGACAGCGACGCTGGCCGCCAACGCCGCAGAGACGGCGGCACTGGCTACCTGGTGGTCGCGTGTCGCCCGTAACGCCCGCTCAACCGCCCAGCCAAGAAAGGCAGGGATGAAGATGCCGAGCCTGAGCTCTCGGTAGACCGTTCCCAGGTCTTCCTCGTTGGAGTTGAGGATGACGGTTGTCGGCTCGTCGGGGTCGTCGGCCGGCACCGCGAGCGCGGCGATCTCAGGCGGCAGGTCCTTGCGGGAGGGGAGCGGGCGGACGTTCTCGCTCATGCGCTCCTCCCTCCCTCGACGAGGTCACGCACGTACTCCCACAGCCACTGCTCCCGCTCCACATCGACGCGGCCTTGCGGGTTGAGCAGAAGGGAGACGGGACGGCCGCCGATGGTCACGGTGACGGGTTTGCGTTTGGAGCCGACCGGCCGGCGGAGCGCTGCCCGGAACGGTCCAGGCGGGGATGCGAGTGTGCCCGCGGTGTCGGCGTCGTGGCGGTCGAGGTTTTGGACGATTTCCCGCATGATGATGCGGTCTTTGAGGGTGGTGCGGGAGTAGCGCACGGCTTTTTCGGTCATGCGGTTGCGGGAGTCGTCGGGGCCTCCTGGATTGCTGTTGTCGTGTGAGGGGTTGCTTCGGGATGTCACTCCGGACGCCTCCTGTGCTGCTGGAGAGTTCCGCTGTTCCCTCGCCTGTTTTGCGCTGTCGGGCTTACATAGCACGCCCTTTAGCCGTATTTGGCCAGACCTTATAACGCTGTGTAATCATTCCGTTACATAACGGCTGGTTATGGTGGCGGGTCAGGCGCCCCTTTGTTCCTCCAAAAGCTTCCTGATCAATTCGTTCGAACGCTCGACCTTCTCCGTCAGTTCGGCGAGCCGGTCGTCCGTACGCCGCTGCGCCTGCTCCAGCAGGGCACGCAGCTGGGGCGTGATCGGCGAATCCTGCTCCTCGTCAGCGGCGCTCAACTCTCCCGCGCCGCCCTGCGTCTCCCCGCGAAGCTCATCGATGGGGCGCGGTTCGCCACCGCTGAGCACTCTCGCCGCGCTGCCGGGCTGCCATTTGAGGGCGCGTTCGAGTTGGACGAGCACCCGGTCTTCGTAGGTCGTCTGCTTCGCGTTTTCGATCTTGCTGATGACTCCGGTGGATGGGCCGCCGGCCGCGCTCACCTCGGGTTGGCTGAGTCCGAGGCTGATGCGTCTCTGGCGCGCTTTGAGGCCGAGCCTCGCCCATGCTTCCGGCGGGTACGTGGTGTCGCTCATGACCACTGCATCCTGACTGTCGCCGGGGCGGATGTGAGGGGTCCCCGTGTCAGACATGACTTTACGGGTTTCAGCGCGCATTGGCGAGTCTTCGCATGCAGAGCCGCGCGACAGCATGTGTTGCACCCTCTTGACTCGCATGTATCCGCAAGTCAAAACATGCGAAAACTTGCGAACGCATGCGAGCGTGGCTAGGTTGAAGTCATGGAAGACACCAGCGAAGACGCCAGCGCGTCCGAGCAGGCGCAGGAACAGATCCTCTACACGGCAGAGGAAGCCGCAGCGCTTGTACAACTCACGCCGTACTGGCTGAAGTACAGAGCCCGCCAGGGTCTCATCCCGCACCGCAGAGTTGGCCGGCTCTTCCGATTCGCCCGGGAAGATCTTGAGGCGATCAAGGACATGTCGGCGCAGCCCGTGAAGACCCCCCGGGAGTCTGCGTGAGCGACCTGGGCAAGCTCTACACCACGCGCGACCTGGCCGAACGGTACGGCTGCAAGGCACGCGCCGTCGCCGAAAAGGCATGGCGCAAGGAGTGGCCGTCGACCAAGGTTCTCGGCGAGTACCGGTTCACGCCCGCCATGGTCGAGTGGATCGACCGGCAGCACGAGCACTGGCCCAACGAGCAGGCCGCCGAACCGCAGCAGCCCAAGCCGAAGGCCGAGCCGGTCCGGCAGACGAGGCAGCGACGCACCCCCCAACCTCCGCCGGCAGCCGCTGGCGCCGGGAACAACGTGCGCCGACTCGTCGCCAAGGACCGCTCCCAGCGCCTTAGGGGTGCGTCGTGATGGCGAAGAAGCCCCCGTCCCCGTGGCTGCCGCCGTCTACGCCGTCCACATGGGTGTGCCGGTGTGGAGGGGTCAACCGAAACGGGGCGCTCACCTGCCGGAGGTGCGGCAAATGAGCATCCCCGAGCGGATCGCCGCCGCCGAGATGACCGCCGCCCTGTCGCAGCGGGTGTCCGAGCTCGCCGTCCTGGACGCGTTCGAGGACGAGCTGGCGGACCTGCTGGCCGCCTACGAGGGCAGGCACCGCGCCCTCACCCCCTAGCAAACAGCGCGAGGCCAGCCGTCCCGGGCTGACCTCGCTGATCCCGCTCCAGAGCACCGACTGATCGAGAGAGAGCAGGACCATGACAAAGATACCGCCGCTGATCAGAATCGCGGCTGACCTTGAGGTGGGGGACACCTACCACCGCGACGACGCGTACAGCGTGGTCGTCACCGCTCTGAACCCGCCCACCCGGGAGGCCGCTCTGGCTCGCGGGGAGCGGGAGGTGTGGTCGGGCGGCATGTGGTGGACGCTCCTCGCCGTCGAGAAGATCGACGCCACCCCGAGCGCTCGCCGAGTGGACGCCTACCTCGCCGAGAAGGCGGGAGCGGCGCATGCCTGAGCAGAAGTTCATCATCCGCGCCCTGCTGGAGTACGAGTACCTCGTCACGGCGGAGAACGCCGACGAGGCCGAACGGCTCATGGAGGACGGCGAGCAGATCGGCGAGGGCTCATGCGTCGGCTACAGCGTTGACGCCGTTGTCGCCGCCGACAAGCGTGGTCGCTTCTGGTGCGAGGAGGACGACCTTCGGGCCCGCTGCGAGTGCGGCCACCTGGTCGTCAACGAACACACCGGCCGCAAGTTCGGTGAGCGCGAGCCGAGCAAGACGTTCACCCAGCAGTGCAGCGCCTACGGGTGCAACTGTCCGACGCCCGTCGAGGTGAAGACGGGGGACGCGGCATGAACGACTACGACTACGGCCCCTTGCAGACGTACGAGATCACGTGGAAGTCGGGGCACGTCGAGCGTGTCCAGTGCCACCAGATCACCCACCACAGCCGCGACATGGGCTTCGCCGGCGGCTTGCTCGGTGTCCAGGTCACCCATGACGACCGCCGGATCCAGATGCACGGCGAGTTCGGCGGGCATTGGCGGCTGGTGCTGTCGGCGCTGGAGGACGACATCCGGACCATCCGCCTGGTGACGGGCGGCGAGGAGTTCGCCGGTGAGCGGTTCGATATCGGCGGCGAGGAGTCGGGGTCATGACGGTCTTCTCTCGCGCCCACCTCGGGGACCGGCTCCAGATCGCCGGCGTCCGGGTCGGCAAGTTGGGCCGCGGCGAGTCCTGGTCGAAGCCGCTGCTGCTGATCGGTGAACCGGTCCCGTGCGGGGACGGCCCCTGCAAGGCGCTGACGTGTGACGCGCTGAACCCCGAGGGCAAGACGGTCCACCTGCACCTGAACGGGTCGCGGGAGGTCCACGTCCTGGAGCGCGGCCCCGCATCGGAGCTGGACGCCCGAGAGGGCGCATTCCTGGCCGAGCACGCGGAGACGCCGACCGTGGGCGGCGGACCCGACATCGGCGGCGAAGCGGAAGACCTGTACCGGACGGAGAAGGGCACGTGAACGCCCCCATGGAGCCGGTCTTCATGGACCCGCCCCCAGCCGCCAACGGTCCGCGGGACGCCTCCATATGGGCGCCCACCATCGCCGCTCTGATCGAGAAGACCGGCCAGTGGGCGAAGGTCTTCGTCGGCGACTACAAGGACGCCAACCGGCTCGTGGGTCAGGTCCGCAACAGCCGGTACGCCTGGGCGGGCCACGAGTGGGAGGTCACCGCTCGGAACACCCTGTCGCACACCGACGCGACGGTCTACGCCCGCCACATCAAGCCCCTGGATGCCCCCAACGACGAGGGAGACAACGCCTGATGCGCACGCCGACGGGACGCCTGCTGGGGCGCTGGGAGAGTGGGTCCCCTCAGTGGGACGCGGCTCGGGCTCAGCGTCTCGGCGGCTCCCGCATGGCCGCCCTGCTGGGTCTGTCGCCGTGGGAGTCGCCGTACTCGGTGTGGTGCCAGATGGCCGGGCTCGTGGAGAAGGACAAGCAGACCAAGCAGCAGGCGCGCGGCCACTACCTGGAAGCTGGGATCGCGGCATGGTTCGCCGACCAGCACCCCGAGTACGAGGTGCGCGAGGCCGGTACGTACGTGCACGCCGAACGGGACTACCAGCTCGCCAACCCTGACCGGCTGCTGCTCGGCATGCCCGGCCACTTCCCTGAGCCGGGCGTGCGGGCAGGGCTGGAGTTGAAGACCGACGCCGAAGCGTCCGGCTGGGGCCGTCCGGGGACGGATCAGATCCCGCCCTACTACCGGCCGCAGGTCCAGTGGTACATGGACACGCTCGGCCTGGACGTCTGGTACGTCGTCGTCCTCACGGGGCGGCTGGAGTTCCGCGAGTACGTCGTCCACTACGACGCCCAGGACTGCGTGTGGATGCGCGACCAGGCCGAGGATTTCCTGTCGTCGCTGTACTGGCGGGAGATGCCGGACCTGGACCACCACCCGGCCACCTACGCCGCGGTGCGGAAACTCCACCCGGACATCGATAAGGACGCGGCGTTCGTCGCGGACCTTGACCTGGCGGTCGAGTTCATCGACGCCACCACCAGTCTCCGTGAAGCGCAGGAGCGCGAACAGAAGGCCCGTACCCGCCTGCTTGAGGCGATGGGGCCCGCGCACCGCGCCTTCTACGACGGCTATCGGCTCGCCCGCCGACAGGCGAAGGGCGGCGGCACGCCGTACCTGGTGACCGAGCAGAAGCTTCCTGACCTTTCCGATCTTCTTCGAGGAGTTGCGGCATGACCGTGACCGACAACCTGCCGGCGACGCAGGGAAACGGAACCCTGGCGATTCAGCCGGAGCAGTCGATGTGGACGCCCTACCAGCGCGCCGTTCTCGCCACGCTCGGCGTCGCGGATGACTGCCCGAACGCCGTCCTGGCCGGCTATCTCCACCTGTGCCAGAAGCGAGGCTTGGACCCGTTCCTCAAGCAGGTGTACCTCGTTGGCCGCAATCAGAAGCAGCGCGACGGCAGCTACCGCACCGTCTACACCCCGCAGACCGGCATCGATGGGTTCCGTGTCCTGGCCCAGCGGGCGGCACGCCGCGCGAGCATCGAGTACGAGTACGAGGACACCATCTGGTTCGGCCCTGACGGCTCCCAGCACGAGGTGTGGCTGGCCAGCGAGCCGCCCGCCGCGGCGAAGGTCGCCGTCATCAAGAACGGCAAACGGTTCTCCGCTGTGGCGCTGTACAGCGCGTACGTCGACACCGACCGGGACGGTAGGCCGAAGAACCGGTGGAAGACCGACCCGGCCGGGATGACCGCCAAGTGCGCGGAGGCGCTCGCGCTCCGCAAGGCGTTCCCCGAGGACTTGGGCGACCTGTACACCGACGACGAGATGGCCCACCTCGATGAGGAGCAGCCGCGCGACGTCATCGTGGGGGAGACCATCCGCGAGACCGCCGCGGCGAAGAACGGTGACGCCACACCCGGTGGGGCGACCAAGCACCAGCGCTTCCAGATCGTGCAGCTCCTGTCGGAGAAGGGCATCACCGACCCGGACATGGGGCTGGCGTACATGGCCAAGGTCGCCGACCGCGAGATCGGCAAGAGCGAGGACCTGACCGGAGCCGAGGCCGCGCAGGTGATGGCGGCACTCAACCGCGGCGACTTCGTTGACGAGCCGCCGTTCACGGCGCCGGCCGAGGACAACCCGCTCCACTACGACGAGGACGAGGTGGCCGACTCTGAGGGAGGCCAGTCATGAGCGAGATGCTCACGATCGTCAAGCAGCTCGGCCAGCTCTCTCGCGACCTGGACGAGGCGGTGAAGGAGCTCGGGAAGGCCGAAGAGCAGGCCGTCGAGGATGAGGCAAAGTTCAAGGTTGCCTTCTCCAAGGCGTTCCGTACCGCGGTCGGGTCGGTTGAGGACCGCAAGCAGATCGCCACCGAAGAGACGATCGACCTCTGGCGGATCTGGGGCAAGGCTGCCGCGCTGGTCCGGCTCCGGAAGGAAAACGTTAAGGCGCTCCATTCGCGGATCGACGTGGGCAGGACCATCCAGTCCACGGCGCGGGCGGAGATGCAATTGGCGGGCGGTCAGCTGTGAAGCGATCACCGATGCCGCGCCGCAAGACCGGCCTGAAGCAGGGCAAGCCGCTCCAGCGCAAGACTGAGATGCCTCGCGGGGCAGGGCTCAAGCGCGAGGCCAACCCACCCGCGAAGAAGTCGTCGGGGCAGGCGAAGACGAACCGCGGACTGGACCCGCTGAAGGCTCAGGCTCGCCGGCGCGACGGCGACCGCTGCGTGAAGTGCGGGGTGCACCTGTACGGCGGCGGCAACGTCCACCACCGGCGGAACCGCGGCCTGGGCGGTTCGAGCAAGGCGAACGTCATCTCGAACTTGATCACCTTGTGCGGGACTCCTCTGACCTTGTGCCACGGCGAGGTGACCCTGAAGCCGGAGAAGTGCGACGCCTTCGGCAACGGGTGGCGGCTGTCCACCAACGGCACCTCCAACCCCGCCACGGAGCCCGTGCTGGTGGAGTGGCTCGGCTGGGCACTCCCTCTCGCTGACGGCACCTGGCAGGCCATCGACGCCAGGGAGGTGGCGTGATGGAGCACTCCCTGTACTGCCCCGACTGTGACACGACCGGCCCTCACATGGTGGAGGGCCGGGAGGCCACCTGCCGGTCCTGCTGGACCATCCGCACGGTCTACGACGACGTTCTCGCCGCCGTGATGGACGTGGAGCGCTGCCCTCACTGCCGGGTGACGCACCCGGTGGGAGGGGAGTGCGTGACGGACCTGACGCCGTGCCTGCGCAAGACCGGGCTGTGGCCCTGCGGCACGTGCGATGTCTGCCTCGCCGCACAGGAGCGGGACCTTGCCCGCCGTGCCGACCTGATCGAGTACGGCTCGCCCTCCGACCTCGACACCCCCTGAGGAGACCCCCATGACGCACGTAGACGACCTGCACGAGCCGAACGACCGAGAGCCCGGCGAGCCCGAGCAGGAACCGCCGCTCGACCTGGACGACCTGGAGAAGCTGTACGACCTCTCAGGCGAGCCCGGAGCTCTCCCCGCGTGGGCTCACGTGGTGTACCTGAACGTTCCCGTCCTCATCGCGGAACTGCGTGAGGCCCGCCGGCGGATCGCCGAGTGGGAGGCGCTGCCGGGCCGCGAAGAGTTCGCCACGACCGACCAGCGCGACATCCCGCCGAACAAGCACCACCCGTACCGGGTGACCCCTGGCGAGGCGCTCAAGGCTCCCGAGAAGGGACGTCAGGCATGGGTTCGCCGCCTGACTGTCCACCCGTGGGAGCCGATCGACGGCGCTCCGTTCTGACCCTCTGATCTTCCGCGCCCGCTCGGGGGCGGGCGCGGCACACACCTAGACCACCAGACCTCAGGAAGGGAGGGGAGAGGGGTGTCAGTACTTGAGGCGGCGCTTCATCTCCGCGATCAGGACCTCTCCTGGAACGTACGTGAGATCCGTGGGGATCTCGGTCGTCCCGGCCTCTTCCTCGGTGAGGAAGCCAGCAGCCACGAAGGCTTCGAGCACGGGCCGTTCGTAGGTGCGGGCGAAGGTGGCGACGTTTTCGGGTTTCGGCGAGGCGTGCTGCCAGCGGTTGACGCTGGTCTGGCCGATGCCGGTTCGCCGGGAGATCTCGCGTGCGGACGCCTGCCCGGCGATCTGCTGAACGTACGTCCACCAACTCATGCGCAACAGGGTAGGCGTCCACGCCTCACCCCGTCCAGGCGATCACGGTCCATGTGGCCAAGAGAACTGCCGATATGACTTGAGGGCTACGGCACTCACGCCGTACACTGAGGCGTACACGCATCAGGCGTTGCGACCGGCCCACCTATTTGGAGAGAGGAGACCACAGTGAATGCCACGCTCCGGCTCCGTAAGGACGAGCTGGCCAAGCACCGAGTCCGTGCCGGCCTCAAGACCGAAGGCGACCTCGCCGCCGCCATGGGCGCGGACAGAGGGACCGTCAACCGGGTCATGCGCGGCAGGGCCAAACCGTCCCAGGACTTCATCGCATCGCTGATGGCGGCACTCAATGACGACGTCGCATTCGGCGACATCTGGGAAGTCATCCCAGCCGACTCGGGGGAGTCCCACCGATGAACGAACTTGCTCTCACTGAGAGCCCGTCTCTGCGAGCCCAGTACATGGATCGCGTCGATGTCCTGGACAAGGTGAAGGCGCTCACGTTCTTCCCGGACGGCGAGCACGTTGACACGCCTGGCGTCGCCGATTACTTCGAGGTGAGCCTGGACGTGATCAAGAAGGTAATCCAGCGCAACCGCAAGGAACTCGAACGCAACGGCATGCGGGTGCGGCGCGGCGAGGAGTATCGAGAGTTCGCCGTCGTCAACGCGGTCGCCCCTGAGGGCGGGGACACCCTGTCCCTGGCCTCTTCGCAGAACACCGTGACGACCTTTACCCGCCGGACGATCCTCAATGTCGGGCAGATGCTCACTGAGTCGCCCGTGGCGGAGGGCGTCCGCAAGCACCTGCTTGATGTGGAAGAGCGCGCTCGGGAGATCTACCTCGCGAGCAGGGCGATGCAGCAAGCCGAGTCTCAGGTGCTTCAGCCGAAGACCTTCCCCTTTACCGACGCCGTGGTGCTCATGCGGCAGGAGTACGGCGTCCGGATCTCCGTTAAGGACCTGACCGAGACGCTCCGGCAGGGCGGTGTGCTGCGCCAGGACGAGCGCAGGCCGAAAGCCAAGTACGAGGCGATGTTCTGGCACACCGGCAGCGCCTATGAGGTCCATGCCCACCACATCAAGGGCCTGTACCACCTGTACGAGTCCACGAAGCTCCGCCTTCAGGCTGCGGCGCAGCGCGCTCTGCCGATGGACCCTCCCGGCTGGCCTGAGCTTCCTCTGGACGGTGCGTCGTGATCATCCGTCCAGTCGATTTGCCGCTGGTGCGAGAAGAACTCGCGCGACTCACGTCTTCTGCCGTTGGCGACTGGGCTTTTGGTGAACTAGCGAAGCGCTTCGTCTTCAAGGACCGCGACCTTGGTGACGCCGTCGCCAAGGAAGAAGCCGACCGGTTGCGCCGAGCCGAGTTGTTCTTCGCGAGCGGCGATATGTCGGCGTTGGCCATCGCGGCGTCCGAGGGCTTGCCCGCCTTCAACCTCCTCCCAGAGGACTTGCCGTCTGCCTGCGGGTTCCTGTTCCTAGAGGAGCCGGTCAACATCGGCGAGCTTAGCGAAGACGGTCGGCAGCAAGCGCCAATCGTGGCCGTTTCCTGGGGACCCATGCATGTGAGTGGCGAACTGGTCACGGACCCTTCGATGATGCCGCACGGGGCTCTCTGGGTGAGCTGGTATCTCGGCAGAGAGGAAGCTCTCGCCAACGCTGGGCTGCACGTCACCCCCGGCAAGAACGGCGCAGATCTCGACAGATGGATAGCGACGTTTCGCCACGCCCCGCGCCTCATGTGCATCGAGGTGAGCGTCGTTCCATTCAGCCCCGAGGCGATAACTGCGGACATCGGCAGCGACGGCGATCGGCCTGTGCGGCTTGACGACAGCGAGGGTGCTGGGCGGTGGATGCGCATCCTGAAATCGGCGTGGCTGCTCATGCAGCAGCCAGTGGCGACCGTCTCGGATGCGGAGTACAAGCGGCATGATCGCCGCCGCTTGGAGCGACAGAAGATCGAGCCGAGCCGAGTACGAGTCATCATGCTTCGCCGCGCAAAGACCACTAGCGAGCACGGCGACTCCGACCGCGAGTTCCACCACCAGTGGATCGTCCGAGGCCACTGGCGTCAGCAGTGGTACCCGTCCCGAGGCGTCCACCGCCCCGTGTGGATCGCCCCCCACATCAAGGGCCCTGAAGGGGCTCCGATGCTCGGCGGGGAGAAGGTCCACGCCTGGGTCCGGTAGCCGCCTCCACGAACTCTGACCCCCCTCGTGCTCGCCCTCCCCAGGGCGAGCCACTCCGATCAACCCGAACAAGCACGCCAACAGGAGATCGTTTTGAGCACCACCAGCAGCGTTTTCGATCAGCGAGTCGCCTACCGTCCGGCCGTCGTGGACCTGTTCCGCAACCTCACCGGACCCGAGATTCAGCGCGTCACCGGAGAGATCGCCAAACTGCAGGAGCAGGTGAACCACCTCGTCGCCCAGATCGAAGACGGCGAGAGGTACATCTCCGAGTTGAGGCAGGCACAGAAAGACGTCGAGGCCAGCGCCGACCTGCCGGCGGCCGAGCCGCCCGCCGCGAGCGTGGCGAAGTGCTCAGCCTGCGGCGAGAAGGTCGTGCAGGTCGAGGGCGAGTGGACGCACTCCGGCCGGGAGCTGGTCAAGAACGGCAAGGTGTGCTGGCCGGACCGGCACAAGTCGCCCGTTGCCGCCCCTGCGGGTCCTGCGGACCAGTCGTTCGAGCGGTGGGAGGGCGCGATCGAGGAAGAGCGCCGCGCGGGGAGCGTCTCGTGAGCCGCCTGTTCGCCCGCCGCCGGGGTCTCCACTGCCGTCACGGCAGCTTGACGGGCTGGTCTGCCCTCGCCTTCCTGGTCGGCCTTGAGCCGGTCGTGGAGTCCTTCACCCGGCCGCGCACCTCCACCCCTCACATCCACCCCTACGACTCCCCGAAGGACGCAGCATGAGCACCGAAACCCCCGAGACGAAGAACCCGTACCAGGCCCGCCGTGAGGCCATCTCCCGCGCCATAAGCACTTGGCAGCAGGGCGACGGCAGCGACTCCGGCCACGAACTGGACGACGCGACCGCGCTGGAGGACTGCCTCCTGGACGAGGGCCTGGCCCTGATGCCCCGCTCTACCGGTCACGGCAAGTGGGTGGTGGAGGTGGACGGGCAGCGCGCCCCGATCGCTCCCGGCTCGGACCGCCCGGTCGGCCTGCTGGACGCGGAAGAGGCGGCCGAGCTGTTCCTGACGCTCAGCGCCGCCGACGAGTACGCCGAGCACCAGCCGACCGTCCGCCCGGCCACCGAGATGGAGTTCAAGACCGCCCTGGCCAACCACCTGTTCGGCGGTGTGGCATGAACGTCTCAGCCTCAGACCGCGAAATGTCCTTCTGGCCTACCCCGGCCGAGGTCGCCGACGATCTCGTGTACTGGCTGATGGAGCCGTGGCACGCCCTCGGTGATGGCGTCCGTGTGCTCGAACCTTCAGCAGGCGAGGGGCACCTTGTCCGCGCGATTCGGGAGCGCCTGCCCGAAGCGCACATCACTGCGGTCGAGCCCAGCGAGACGCGGGCTGCGGCACTGCGCGCGACGCCTGGCATCGAGGTCGTGCAGACCACCCTGGAGTCGTACCTCGCTGACGTCACACGGCAGGCGACCAATGGTCCGTGGCAGCCCTTCCATCTGGTGATCATGAACCCGCCGTTCACCCTGCCGGACCGCCGCGAGGCATGGGCCGAACACGTGCTGGCGTGCTACTACCATCCGCACCTGCTCGCGCCATACGGCGTCATCGGCGCGGTGGTTCCCCGCATCGTGATGACCGGCCGCTCCAAGCTCGTACAAAAGGTGCGCGGCCTCCTCGACGAATGCGGAAGGGCGCGAGCGTGCGAACGAGGCGCCTTTTCCGACATGGGGGCCAAGGTCAGCACGGCACTGATCTGGACGCAGAAGCCCTACGGGGAAGCCGAGTCGTCGGGCCAGCTTGACCTGTTCTCCGGGGCGGCGTCATGAACGACATCACCCCCGAGAACCTCTCTGAGGCCGCTCAGGCTCAGACGGGCGGTGCGTCCAATGCCTAACCCCATGTCCATGGAAGAACTGGAGGCGTTCCGCGAGAGCGCCCCAGAGTGCGCACACGGCGAGCTCTGGTCACTGCTCGACTGGTCGCTGTGGGGGGCCGGGATGGCCGACGTGTTCCGGGAGCCGCTGGCGGACACGATGCTCGCCGCCGTCCCGGACAACGTCCGCCAGCACGCTGAGGCGATCATGGCCGACTTCAAGAAGCGGCGCGAGATCACCAAGACGGGCGTCACGGTCTACCAGGAGCAGCGTGACGAGGTGGCGCGCCTCAAGGCCCGCCTGGACGCCGCCGAGTGGACGATCCGTCAGGCGCTCTCCCAGGTCGAGCACGAGGAAGCCGTGCACGTCCTGAACCGGTACGTCGCCGCCGCTGAGGCCGCTCAGGCAGACCAGGGCGGCGGTGACGGCAATGTCTGAGCCGCCACTGCTGCTCCTGGACGTTGATGGCGTCCTGAACGCCCTCCAGCGACCCGGCCCCGAGTGGATCGCCACCAGAGCGTTGGGCTTCCGCCTACTGCTCAACCCGTCACATGGGCCGATGCTGCTGAAGCTCGCCGAAGAGACGGGCGCTGAGCTGACGTGGGCCACCACGTGGGAGCACGACGCCAACCGGGAGATCGGCCCCAAGGTGGGCCTGCCCGAGATGCCCGTGATCGAGCTCGGCTCTGCGCACGACGTGCCGGGCGTGCTCTGGAAGACGCCCGCCGTCGCCGAGTACGTGAAGGGCCGCCCGTTCGTCTGGTTCGACGACGACCTCAACGACGCGGACGAGGCGTACCTGAAGACCCACCCGGGCGTGGGCGAGTTCCTGATCGTCCACGTGGACGGAGACCACGGGCTCACCGATCGACACTTCGAGAAGGCGCGCGATTGGCTGACCATCCAGCGCCTCACCTCCGAGCGGGACCGTCTGGCTTCCGCCGCCCGCGACTCTGACGCCTACGCCCTGGACAAGGAGTTGACCGAGTCCGACGCCGAACGCGCGGACCTCGCCAGCCAGGTGTCCGTCCTGAAGGACCACGTGGCCGCCCTGCAAAGCGACGCGCGGGCCGCCCTGGCCATCGACTGGGACGCCCTGAAGACCGCCGTGGCCGGCCTGGAAGGCGTCGAGACGTCTGCCGTGTCCGCCGTACTGGGAGCGTTCCGTCAGGCGGTGTCGCGGTGAGCCTCGACAACCTCGCAGCGTGGATCGCCTGGGTGGGGTCCTCTGGCGGTCGCGGATGGCTGCTGGCCGGCGTCGTCATCGCGGTCATCCTGGCCGCCGCCTGCGTGGCGTGGGTGGCGTCCAAGGCCACCCGGTTGCCCGCCCGCCAGCGCCCCGCCCGGACGGTCGACCGCGCCGACGACGAGCGGGACATCCACCCGCGCACCCGGCTGGAGCGGATCCTCCGCGAGGACGCCGCCAGCCGCCCCCTCACCCGCGCGCAGATCCGGGACCAGTTCGGCGTGGACGTCCACGACGCGTTCCCCGAAGAGGAGGGCTGATGGCCCGCGTTATCGCCCTGGCGATCGTCACTGCCGGCGTGCTGGCCGTCGCCTGGTTCGTCAACCAGACCGACCCGGGTGCCGCGTTCTGGGTGCTCGTCCTGGGTGGCCTGTTCCTAGTCGCTCCCGCACTGTACGCGGTGATCGACGGAGACGGCCGTGGCTGACCTGCGCCCCTGCTGCCAGCAGGCCGGCCTTGACGGGACCACACCCGAGGAGCACTTCCCGGTGTGCGACGCCCGAGCCGAAGACCCGCAGACAGAAGCCCTGTTCGACCTGTTCGCCACGACCGAGGAAGGAGGGCCGCAGACGTGACCAGAGGAAGGCCGCCGATGCGTCCCGAGGACGTCGAGCACGGCACTCAGCGCGGCTACGCCTGGCACCGCCGCCGCGGCGAGCATGCCTGCGGGCCGTGCATGGAAGCACACGGTCGCGACCTCGCGAACCGGCGGGCACGCAGAGCGGAAGCCTCCCCGTTGGGCCGCAGCCTGACCCAGGCACGCCAGCGCGCTGGGCTGTCAGAGGCCGAGCTTGCCGAACAGCTGGGCTGGTCGTCGCCGTACTCGGTCGGCTGGGTGGAGAACGGCTCCCGCCGGGTGTCGCTCCAGGCGCTTGAGGAGTGGGCCGCCGCCTTGGGGTGTCGGATCGAACTCATCCCAGGCGAGGTACTTGAGGAGTCAGCCGCATGAATCCCAGGGTCCCCAGCGCGAACCAGCGCGCCACGGAGGTGGTGAAGCACTTCGCCGCCGCCATCGAACATCTCGGCCGCGCCCTGCACGCCGTGGAGCGGGGCGACTGGGACAGGGCTCGCAACCATCTGACCCGCGTGGCCGAACGCGCCTCCATCACCGACGTGTGCTTGAACGTCGGCTACCCGGACGCCAAGGCCACCCTGGCGGCCATGCGGGAGCGGCTGCCGAAGGAGTGGGCTGACCCAATCGCGGCGTTCCTGGCAGAAGGAGCGTCCGATGTCTGACTTCGCCTCCCACCCCATGATCGACGTGTGGGCAGTCCTGTCCGACCCGGACATCCCCAGCGACGTCGGGCAGCGGCTCCTGACCCGGCAGCGTGCCCGCGCTCTCGGACTCACCCCCGACGTGGTGCCCGAAGAGGACAAGCCGTTCCTGGCCCGCCACATCGTGCCGGCGCCTGACCCCACGGAGGTGGCCGATGCCTAGCCCGTCGTACGCCGACTTCATCGACCGCAAGCGCCGCACGATCACGCCCGTCGGCCTTCCCGCCGAGCCGAGCGATGTCCACCCGATGCTGCACGAGTGGCAGCGCCGGATCGTCGCCTGGGGTGTCCGCACCGGCCGTGCCGCGCTGTGGGAGGACACCGGCATGGGCAAGACCGTCCAACAGGTCGAGTGGGCGCGTTTGTCCGGCGAGAGGTCGCTGATCGTGGCGCCCCTGGCGGTGTGCGGGCAGACGGTGCGTGAAGCGGCCAAGGTAGGCGTGAATGCCCGCTACGTGCGCAGCGGCGCCGACGCCGACGGCCCGGGCGTGTGGGTGACGAACTACGAGATGGCCGAGCGGTTCGATCCGGACACGCTGGACGCGGTGGTGTTGGACGAGGCGTCGATCCTGAAGCAGTCGGACGGCAAGACCCGTACGGCGCTCATCCAGCACTTCAAGCCGGTCAAGCATCGTCTCGCGTGCACGGCGACGCCGGCGCCGAACGATGTCGAGGAGCTGACCAATCAGGCCGAGTTCTTGGGCGTCACCACCCGCGCGGAGATGCTCGCCGCGTACTTCGTGCACGACTCGGACGGGTGGCGGCTCAAGGGTCACGCCAGGGAGCCGATGTTCCGGTGGATGGCGTCGTGGGCGGTCGCCCTGCGCCGTCCCTCGGACATCGGCGGCAGCGACGACGGTTACGACCTGCCCGGCTTGGACATCCAGGCGCACCGGCTGCCGGTGGATGAGGTGCCCGAGGGCCAACTGTTCGCCGTCGACCTGGGCGGCGTGGGCGGGCGGGCCAAGGTCCGCAAGCAGACGCTAGCCGCCCGCTGCGAGAAAGCCGCGGACCTCATCAACGCCGAGCCAACGGAGCCGTGGGTGGTGTGGTGCGGGCTCAACGACGAGGCGCGAGAGATCGCCCGCCGCGTGCCTGGCGCCGTCAACGTCGAAGGTTCGTGGACGCCCGAGGCGAAGGCTGACGCCTTCCTCCGCTTCGCCGATGGCGACATCCGCGTCATGGTCACCAAGCCGTCCATCGCGGCCTTCGGGTTGAACTGGCAGCACTGCGCCCGCATGGCCTTCGTCGGCCTGTCCGACTCATACGAGTCCTACTACCAGGCGATTCGCCGCTGCTACCGGTACGGCCAGACCCGGCCGGTCACGGCCCACATCGTCGTGTCCGAACTCGAATCTCAGATCGCCGCGAACGTCGCCCGCAAGGAGCGAGAGGCCGCCGCCACGATGGCCGCCCTCGTGGAGCGGATGCGCGCGGCCGGAACGTGGAGTGCCGCATGAGCGACCTGTATGTCACTGACGAAGCCGCAGGCACGGGCTGGCGGTTCATGCTCGGCGACAGCTGCGAGAGGCTCGCCGAGGTTGAGACGGGCAGCGTGCACCTGTCGGTGTATTCGCCGCCGTTCGCGTCCCTGTACGTCTACTCCGACTCGCCCCGCGACCTCGGCAACAGCGCCGACTGGCCGGAGTTCTTCGAGCACTACCGGTACATCATCCGGGAGAACCTGCGGGCGACGGCGCCCGGCCGGATGGCGGCCGTGCACGTCGCCCAGGTCCCCATCATCAAGGGCGTTGCTGGCTACACCGGCCTTCAAGACTTCCGCGGCGAGGTGATCCGCGCCTACGTCGAAGAGGGCTGGATCTACTTCGGCGAGATCACCATCGACAAGGATCCGCAGGCCCAGGCCATCCGCACCAAGAGCCACGCCCTGATGTTCGTGACGAAGAACCGCGACTCGTCCGGCACCCGGCCCGCCCTCGCTGACTACCTGCTGCTGTTCAAGAAGCCGGGCGAGAACACGGTCCCGATCAAGACGGACGTCACCAACGACGAGTGGATCGCATGGGCGCGCCCCATCTGGTACGGCATCCGCGAGACCAACACCCTCAACACCACGGTCGCGAAGGACAGCGCGGACGAGCGGCACATTTGCCCCCTTCAGTTGGACTTGATCGAGCGGTGTGTCCGGCTGTGGTCCAACCCTGGCGAGTTGGTCCTGTCGCCGTTCGGCGGCATCGGCTCCGAGGGCTACGTCGCGGTCCGGACGGGCCGCCGCTTCATCGGCTGCGAACTCAAGAGCTCGTACTGGCGTGCCGGCGTCACGAACCTCCAAGAGGCCGAGATGCACGCCGCCACCCCGGCTCTCTTCACAGCTGCGGAGTTGACGGCGTGAGCACGCACCTCGCTCGGGATGTGGAGCGTCTCCGCTCCCACATCCCGTGCCTCGAAGCCGCCGCCGCTGACGAGTCCGTTCACCCCGTAGTTCGGGCGTACATGCGGATGGAGGCCGCTCTCACCCGCGCAGCAGTAGATCTCCTCGCGCAGACCGTCTCGCAGCGAGACGGAACCCCCTCGAACGACCCCGAACGAAACCGAATGGAGGCGAACTCTGATGTCCACGCCTAACTGGGAGAAGCGTGCCGCGTGCCGCGGCGAGGACCTGTACTTGTTCTTCGGCCACGAGGGCGAGCGGCAGCCTGACCGGGAAGCGCGCGAGCAGGTGGCAACCGCCATCTGCGCCCGCTGTTCGGTGCGCACCCCTTGCCTCCTGGCCGCGTTCGAGCGCAAGGACGACTCGGGCGTTTGGGGCGGACTGGGGGAGGAGGAGAGGCGTTCCAAGCGCCGCTCGTGGCTGAAGCGGACCGCGTTCGAGCGGAAGACTGTCGGCGCCTACGTGCCGCTCCCCGACGACAAGCACTGCCCGGCCTGCGGCACCACCAAGTCGGCGATCGAGTTCCCGAAGGATCGCCGCCAGCCGGACGGGCTCAACCGGACGTGCAAGGAATGCGCCAGCGAGGCCGGCCGGAAGGCCCGCGCTCAGCGCCGCGAAGCCGCAGAGGTGGCGTGATGAGCTACGTCACCGCGATGGGCGGCCACGACGCCGAATGGCTGCTGCAGCGCGAGCACGAGCTGAACGACCGGCTGATGCAGGCCGGACGCGCCGGCAGGAAGCCGCTGCTGAAGTCTCCCGTCTCCTCCTCCCGACTCGGCGCGATCAAGCCGATCGAACCGTGGGAGGCCGATCTGGTGTTCCGGTTCGTTCGCCGGACTGTCGCCGGCGACGAGGCGGTATCTGAGGTCCTGCAGATGCTCGGGCTGGAGGGGTCGTGAAGCCCGTCCACCCGATCGTCGCCGCCCTCAAGCAGGCCAGGGAGGACCGCGGCTGGACTCAGGCCGAGCTCGCCCGGCGCCTGTGGAAGACACCCGAGGCGGTCGCGTTCTTCGAGAACTCGCCCGGCAGCCGGAAACTCGCCTCGGTTGAGGAGGTTGCCGCCCTCTTCGGGATGCGGCTCGCGCTCGTCCCGGTCGTAGACGACGGCGTCGACCTGGATGCTCTGGCCGACGACATGATCCTGCCCGCCTGCCGTCTCGTCCCCGCCGTCCACGACGAGGACCCGGACGAGGTGGCCAACATCATCGGCGCGATGGGCGTGATGGAGTTGCGCGCCCTCGCGGTCGTCTTGGCCTCCCTGGTGCCCGCCGACGACCCGGCTCTGGGGCTGTTCACCCAGTGGCGAGAAGACGGTCCTGGGAAGGCCGCGGGACGGCGCCGGCTCATGCTCTCGGAGGTCGCGGCGTGGGAGCAGGGCAAGCGGGAGGCGTCGTGACCCCTCAACAGCTTCATGCCGCCCTCGACGAACGCCGCCGTACCCTCGGCCTGCCCTGGTGGCGGGTGGCGATCCAGTTGCAGATCAGCGGCGTGTTCCTGAACCGGATGCGGCACGGGCACCTGTCGAAGCCGTTGCGTGCCCGTGTCGAGGCGTGGCTTGGGGAGGCGTCGTGAGGGCGTCTCTCCGTACCTCAGGAGTCGGAGGGCTCGGGCGAGTCGGTGAGGCGGAAGCCTGCCGCTTCGAGGTCCCGAAGTGTGACGTGGGCGACGGGCCTGGTCTTGCGTGCCGGCGGAGGCTTGATGCCGTCGACCACGTCGGCGTCTTCCTGGATGCGGCGAATGTGTTCCGGCTCGCGCTCGAAGTGACGGGCGATGTCCGCCTGCTTCACGCCACTTGCGCGGGCTTCTCTGATGGCGCGGCCGAATTCGAGCCACGCACCGTTGACGATCTCTTCGGCGAGTTTCTCGGCTCGCTGGACCTCAGCATAGGCAGCATCGAGGGGGGCCATCGGGTCGCTCACCTCTCCATCATCACACCACTGATGTGGCCACCTTAGCATGTGGGGCCCACATTGCAATGTGCCCACATCTCAAGTAGGCCCCACATCATCATGTGGGGTATTGTTGGACTCGAACAACTGAGTGATCAGGGGGACTGAAGTGGCGTCACTCCGAAGATCGGCCTTACCGCATGAGTCCCTGAACCCCTTGGCGACGACGAATGGATGGCCGACCTACATGAGCACGCAAGCGATGGTGTGGGCCCTGGAGGATGCTCCAGACGTACCGGCTCAGGCTCTCGGTGTGCTCATGGGGCTCGCCAACCATGCCGACGAGTTCGGCCGCGGGGCGTACCCGGATCAGCAGACGCTGGCCGGCTACGCCCGCAAGTCTGACCGGTCGTGCAGGTCGGATCTGGCCATGCTGGAGGAGCTGGGGCTGATCCGGCGCGGGGACCAAGGTCTCGTGGCCCATCTCGCGCCCAACAAGCGCCCGGTGGTGTGGGACGTGGCGATGGAGCGTCGCAAAGAACGGGTTGGCCGGAAGCGTGATTCCGGCCGGAATCACGCTTCCGGCCGGAAGCCTGGCGCAGATCAGGACGAATCCGCAGGTGACAGTTCTGCGTCCGGAAGTGGGCTTCCGGGCGGAAGTGAGCGTCCGGCCGGAAGCGCAGCGCAGACAGGCCGGAAGCCTGCTTCCGACAAACCGTCCGTAGAACCGTCCGAGAGTTGTTCTCTCCCTACGGGAGAGAACAAAGACGCGCGTACGCGTGATAGCACCTCCGGCGACTCCTCGAAGCCAAAGCGCAAGAGAGCCACCAAGGCCGAACTCGACGAGCGTGAGCGCCAGGCGCAGGACCTCACCACGAAGTTCTTCGAGCGCTACGAGACCGCCCAGCAGTTCATCGCGATCCGGCAGGTGCTCCGCGGCGCGCTCGGCAACGGCATCAGCCGCGACAACCTCGCCAGAGCCATCGATCGGCTCGGCCGCGAAGGTAAGCCGATCTCCGGCGCCAGCATCCAGTACGTGCTCGGCCAGATGCGAGGCCAGGGCAGGGACTCGCCGGGCAATGGCTCCAACTCACAGTTGCCGCCTCGTGACGGCTACACCTCCGACCTGTCCAAGATCTTCGGGATTGGAAACGCCTCATGACTGATGACCCGAACGGCCTGGCTGAGTGGCACGCAGAGCGGCGCCGTAAGCGCGTCGCGGACTTCCACGCCAGGCGGCCTGTTCGCCTCCGTACCTCCGGCCAACTGCACCCCGACATCGCCGAGTGGGGCAGCCGCCTGTTCGACCACACCGCCGGCAACCTGATCCTTCTCGGCCCGACCGGCACCGGAAAGAGCTGGTCGACATGGGAAGTCATGGAGCGCACCCTCAAGGCCGGATACATGGGCGAGATCGCGATGCGCAGCCAGGCCGAGTGGCAGGAAATCGTCGGCCCCCCCGCTGACCGTGAGGGGTTGGCGAAGATGCGCGACGTTGACGTGCTCGCCCTCGACGACTTCGGAACGTTTCGCGCGGAGGAGTGGCAGCGCGAACTGCTCCTGCCGGTGATCGACGCCCGATGGGCGAACGGCCGACCCACCATCATCACGACGAACCTGCCCGAACTGGGCGAGCGTCTTGGCCCGCGGATCGCATCCCGTCTGGCCGACAACGCGACCGCTGTGGCCCTGGGGGGCCCTGACCTGAGGGCGGGCCGATGACCGACTTCGAGACGTCCGGCTGGGAAGCGACCGAGAAGGTCATCGCCGCGGAGATGGCCATCGCTGGCGCGGCGATCCAGTCCCGGCTCTTGCTGGACGAGGCTGCCGACATTGTGACGCCTGCGGACTTCTACAGCGTCGCCCGCTACGTGTTCGCCGCAGCGCTGGAGGTGCGGGACAACTGCAAGCCGGCCGACCGCGCCAAGACGCGGATCGACACCACCGAGGTGCTGATCCAGCTGCAAAACCAAGGCGACCTCGAGCGGGTGGGCGGCGGCTCGTACCTGCACACGCTGATGGAGCACGCCGCCGTCGCCGGGTCGGTGGGCCGCCTGTGCAAGGAGATCTCCCAGGACGCCGAACGCCGCCGTCTGCAGCAGGCACTCCGCACCAGCATCCAGATGACCGAGCACGCGACGTGGGACCCGTCCACGGACATCGATCAGGTCCGCAAGATGGTCGACGAGGCGTTGACCCGCCGGATCGGCGAGCGACCCAAGGACGTTTCGGCCACCGTGGTCAAACTGCTCGACGAGCTGGAGAACCCGCCGCCGAAGCTCGACGTGATCGAGACGCCGTTTGAGGACCTCAACCACCTGCTCGGCGGAGGCTTCCGCAAGGGGCAGCTCGTCGTCATAGCCGGTCGGCCCGGCCTGGGCAAGAGCGTCCTGTCCGTCGACTTCGCCCGCAAGGCCGCCATCCAGAACGGCGAGCGGAGCATCATCTTCACGCTCGAAATGAGCGAGGAAGAGGTCGTCGACCGCATCACCGCCGCCGAAGGGCGCATACCGTTGCGCGCCATCCGCACCCGCAACGTCACCCGGCAGCAACTCGCCGCCGCCGCGGAGGCCGGCGCCCGCATCTCCGGGTCGCCGCTGACGATCGACTTCGTGCCCGGCTGCACGCTCGATCACATCCGTTCCCAGCTTCGCTGGCTGTCCCGTGAAGACCCGGCGAAGCTCGTGGTCGTCGACTACTTGCAGATCATGACCGCGCCCAAGAATCCGCGCCGTGACATCGAGCTTGGCATGGTCACCCAGCAGTTGAAGGCCATGGCGGGCGAGTTCGGGCTGACGATCGTGCTGCTCAGCCAACTCAACCGCGAGTCGCAGAAACGCACCGACAAGCGGCCCCAGATCGGGGAGCTGAAGGACAGCGGCTCCATCGAGGCGGACGCCGACGTGGTGATCCTCATCCACCGCGAAGATGCCTACGAGCCGGAGTCCCCTCGAGCGGGCGAGGCCGAGCTGATCGTGGCGAAGAACCGCGGCGGCCCCCAGGCGACCGTGACCGTGGCCGCCCAACTCCACTACTCCCGGCTGATCGACATGGCCAAGGACGAGCCCACCTCAACCCCTACCGGCCGACCCGACCTGCACGTCGTGAACTGAAGGAAACCTCATGTCTCTACAGATCCCTGACCGTGACATCGCTCGAGTCCTGGCGCTCAGCCCGATCGCCGACATCGTTCGAGAGCACGTCAACCTCATCCCGGCTGACGACGGCACACTGAAGGGCACCTGCCCGTTCAGCGCCGACCCTACGGAGACGTTCTACGTGGCGCCGAGCCGTGGCATGTGGTTCTGCTTCGGCTGCGATGCCGGCGGAGACGCCATCACGTTCATTGAGAAGATCGAAGGACTGGCGTTCGTTGACGCGGTCATTCGTCTTGCCGACCGGGCGCACCTCGAGCTCGAGTTAAACCCCGAACCCAGCGCAGTGCACGCGGCCCGCGCCTTGCGTGCAGGGATTCCCGAGGCCATCGAGAAGCGTGACCTTGATGCCCTGATTCGCAACCTCGCGGAGTGGCTGTCCACCGATCCCATCGTCCGCCGTGCCGCCGACGCTGGCGAGGAGGGGACGGCGTGAACATCAACCCGATCGAGACCAGGTACCGCGGCTACCGCTTCAGGTCCCGCACCGAGGCGAGGTGGGCCGTCTTCATGGACCACCTCGACGTCCCGTGGGACTACGAATTGGAGGGCTACGTCGTGGACGGCAAGCCCTACCTGCCTGACTTCCTTGTCTACCCCGACACCCCAGCCGCGTTCTGGCTGGAAATCAAGGGCACCGCACCGACGGCCGACGAGGTCGCCAAGGCCCAGGGACTCGCAACCGGAACGAGCATTCCCGCCTACGTCTACTTCGGCAAGGTCGAAGTGCCAGCGCCCGACCTGTCGCACATCACCGACCTCGAAGATCTCATCGGCAGCCCCGGCTACGAATGGGACAACAGCGTCGGATGGCTGCCCTACCCGGTTCGGCCGGCGCAGTGGGAGCTCAACCTCACACCGACCGCCTACAGGCTGAACCCGCGGCCCACGCCAGGGCAGCCGAAGAGCGACTTCTGGTGGTGGATGGACTGCCCTTACTGCCCGCGGGCGATCATCAAGCTGTCTGGCCAGGTGTTCGGCTGCCCAGACCTCCCCGACGACGCCGAGTTGCAAGCCGTGCAATTCCGGCACCACACCCCGCGGCTTCTCGACGCTTACCGCGCTGCCCGGTCGGCTCGTTTCGAGCACGGGGAGTCCGGGTGAGCGTCACCGTCGCTCCGACTGTGGAGGCGATGATCTGGCTTCCGAAAGAAGGCCAGGTGATCGCGAAGGTCCCGCCGCGGAAAGGCAACTTCCGGTGGTTACATCACACGCTGGAAATCCGCTCACCCAGCCTCGAAGGCGATCGGTGGTCCCTGCCTCGCAACTGCCTGATGAAGTTCGTGATGGCGGCGATCGACCGTTTCGGCTACGTCGCGGTGTACCGGGACATGTCGAAGCTGTCGAGGTGCACCAAATCGTGCCTGGATGCGATGGGCATGGAGTGCGACTGCTCGTGCCTAGGCGCCCACCACGGAGAGTCCTCTGGAGGCTGGTTCGAGCGAGTTGGGGACGCCGTGGTGGCGGACTTGGGTGAGATCGCCCGAACCAAGGTCGTCTACGGCCCCAAAGGCGCTGAAGGGGGTGCCCAGGTCTACCGCGGCCAATTGCAGGGCCGCACCTACTCCGTCACCCGGGCCGGCCGCAGCGACTGGCCGAAGGCCGCGGACTTCATGTGTCCAAGTTGCGTGACCGCACGGGCGCAGGTGTGGGACCACTGCCACACCCATGGGTTCGTCCGAGCGCCGCTCTGCAACCCCTGCAACACCCGCCACTGGAGCGGTTGGCGCCCGGTCAACGGTCGGGCCATGCCAAGCCACAACCTCGACACCAACTACTACCGGTGGTGTCCACGTCACGGCGAGCGCGGCCAGGCATGCAGCGCCTAATCCCGCTCCCGCCCCTCCCGATACCGACCTAACAGCCCAAGGGGAGATCAACGCCCATGAGTGACACGAAGACGACCGTGCTGTGCGGCAACGAGGACCACGACGAGGACACCCCGGCGGTCGCTCGTCTCACCTACCCGAATGCCCGGTTCCGTCCGGTTGCGGTCTGCGCCGGCGACCTCGAAGACGTGGCGGAACAGGCGCTCGACGAGAAGGCGAGCGTGCTCATCGAGCCGGTCGAGCACCGACACAAGCCGGTCACCAGCGCGATGAAGGAGGTGGCCAGGCTGCACTTCAGGGAGCGCGGCGGCGACGTGCGCGCGATCCTGCTGCAGGCGCCGGACCACCCAGGTTACGAGGACCTGCCGGAGACGATCGAGGAGCGGCGCAAGCTCCCGGCCCGCTTCCACGTGCCCGTCTGGGACGGCAACGGCCAGCCGAATGCGTGGCTGTGCGCGGTCTGCTGGGAGGACGGCGCCGCCTGGCAGTGGCCGTGCGAGGTCGCGGCGAAGCAGGGCGGCGAGGTGTTCGCCCGATGAGCGCCACGACCGCGGCTGACGCTCGCGTCCAGTTCGCCCAGAAGGCCGTCATCCTCGACGGCGACCGGGTGCTCACGGTCCGCAAAGGCCCCGACGACCCGTTCCAGCCGGGCCGCTGGGAGTTGCCGGGCGGCCGGATGCGGGCGGGCGAATCCCCGGACGACGCTCTGGCCCGCGAGGTGTGGGAGGAGGTCGGGCTGAAGGTGATCCCGGGCCGTCCGCTGGCGGTGTGGTCGTGGCGGCTGGGCGACGGCCCGGACGCTCCCACGGTGGTGGCGGTAGCCAGGCTGTGCGCGACCGCCGCAGGCTCCACGCCTCGCGTCGTGGCCGCCGAGATCGACCGGGCTGCCTGGGTGCCCGTAGGCGACGTTCTCACCCTCGACCTGATCCCGTCCGCTCGCGGACCCATCACGGAAGCGCTCGCCCAACTCGACACCGGGGAGAAGACCCATGGCTGAGACCGTGATCGATCCGGACGCCTGCGTCTCGTGCAGCGCTCCGAACGCGGCGCACCTGCGCGAGCGCGGAGACGGCCAGCACCCAGACGGGCCGTTCTGCGCCCACTGCATGGCCGCGCGCATCGTCGGCACCACCGGGAAGACGATCGCCGACGAGTTTCAGTCGGCGGTGGACACCCTGCGTCGGGCGGCCGAGAGCGCCCGCCGCAACGGCCACCTGACCGGAGACGTCCTCCTGCGGCATCTCGCCGATCCGGTCGCCGACTGGCTGGAGTCAAAGGAGGGCATCCACCTGAGCCAGGACGGGCCGATGCCGGACGACTTCCAGCACGCCCTGCGGATCGCCCGGGTGATCAACCAGGGAGCCGACCATGAGTGACGCGAAGACCGAGAAGACCATCGGCGACGAGCTGCGAGAGACGGCGGCGAAGCTGCGTCGGGTGTCTGCGGGCACCACCGAGGGCCGATGGGTGTGCGGCCAGATGGAAGAGCGCGAGGACTACAGCACGCAGGTAGCAGTCAGCGCGGAGCACACGCTGGTCGCTGAGATCAACCTGAGTACCCGCGATTCCGCGTGGCGTTACATGCGCGACCAGGCCGTTCGGGACGGGCAGTGGATCGCGCTGGCCTCGCCCGCGCTGGCTGAGCCTCTCGCCTCCTGGCTGGAGCAGGCGGCGGAGGAGTTCGACCGCGAGGTCATCACGGACACCCCGGAGTGCCCGAACTGCGGCGAAGGGTGCGCCGGGCACCCTGACGCTCTCGTCCACGACGAGGGGTGTGGGAACTGGCTGGCCGACGCCGACGCGCCCGGCCTTCGCTGCGAGTGCTTCGACCGCCCGCTGGCTGTGGCCAGGGTCCTGAACGGGACCACGTCATGAGCGGCCAGGTCTGGCGGAAGTCGAGCTTCTGCAACGGCGCCACCGCCTGCGGGGAGGTGGCCCTGCTCTCTGACGGAGACATCGGGGTGAGGGACTCCAAGCACCCCGAGGGGCCGACCCTCGTGGTTCCGGCCGGCGACTGGTGCGCGTTCCTGGACGCGGTCAAGACCGGGTCGATGGGCTGGGCTGGCGGGCTGGTGCAGGCGTCCAGGGTCGGTCTGGATGAGTGGCTGGTGTGGTTGACCAGCGACAAGACGGTGGCTCTGCAGTTCACGGAGTCGGAGATGGCGGCGTTCGTGCGGGGTGTCCACGCCCACGAGTTCGATCTGGCGCGGCTCGGGTCGGGCGTGGAAGGCGTCTCCGTGGCTCCAGGATCGACGCTCGCGGGTTTGTAGGGCTCTCCCGTACCTTTTCCCGTCCTTGGGATTGAGCGGGCTTCTGTGGCTCGCTCAGTCGCTCATCAGTCCGAGAAAGATCACTGATCAAGCTCTGCAAGATCGATATTTGAGAGAGGACTCGAACATGCCAGCAGCCGAGGAGGTGAGTTCCGAGATGCTCGCAGCGTTGGCCTACCGCTTCGCCAACGGCACCAGTTCCCCCGAGGGGTCGAGCTGGACAGCGCCGCATCAGGCGCCCGAGACATTCGAGGTAGCCCGCCCCATACGCTTCCGCCTGGACGGATTCACCGGGCAGCGCAACGTGATCGGCACCGACGGGTCGGTCACCCCGGAATGCGAGCACGCCGGGTTCGCTGCCGTCTCCGGCGACGGCCACGTCACTGTCGGGACGTGCCACGGCCCGCGCATGAACAGCCAAACAGCGGAGATGCAGGCCGTCAGATTTGCGCTGCGCCGCTCCGGAGAAGGCCCCGTAACGCTGTTGCTCGACAACCAGGAAGTGATCGCCGCCGTGCAGCACATGGCCCGCACCCGGAAGCCAGCAAGCGGCGGGTGCCGCGACCGGCAGGCGGTCGACGAGGTGAACAACCTGCTCCGGCGCCGCCCCATCACCGTCCGCCACGTCCCCGACGCCGAAGGCACCACCACCTGGGATCGCATGCCGTCGAACCCGCTGATGGCTGCCGCCCACCGCCTGGCCTGGTCGGTGCGGCGCATGCGTCTGGACGGCATCGAACCGACAGGCGCGGCGGTGGACTGGCTGCAAGCAATCGCAGTGGCCAAGACGCGGCGTACGTCGACGCTGCGGGACCGGTACGAGACTTTCCGCCGCCGTCACGCCTCCCAACGGAAGGAGGCTTCCTGATGGCCGCGCCGATGCTGTTCAAGCTGGTCCGCGACGAGGACGTCAGCGGGGTGTCCGGCACAGGCGAGGTCGCCGACGGCGTGCTGTGGCCGGACGGGGCGGTAGCGCTCCGCTGGCGCGGTGAGCGTCCATCCACGGTCCACTACAACCGGATCGACGACGTCAAGCACGTCCACGGGCACAACGGATCAACACGGATCGTGCTCGTCGACCCGTCCGGCCGGCTCGGCAGGATCGCCGACGCCCACTCCAAGAGTGAAGGGCCGCACGGGACGACGTCCGGCCTGTGCGGCGAGTGCGGGTTCGCGTGGCCCTGCCCGACCAACGTGTGGGCGTCCACGGAACGGGACCTGAACGAGGCATGGGATCCCCGCGACGACGAGATCGGGGAGGCTCCCTGATGACCAAGGGCAGCGCCGACTACATCCGCCGCTACTACCAGGTGCCCGCCAAGCGCGGCGCCCGGATCAAGTTCCGAGGGCAGGCGGGCACCATCGTGGGCTTCAAGGATGCGGCACTCCGTGTCCGGCTCGACGACGACCCGAAGCGGATCATCCCGTGCCACCCGACCTGGCGGATCGACTACCTGGACGGGAAGGGCGAGAGGTGAACAGCTACTCCGACTCGCCGGCGGGAGGTGCGGGCGTGGCATCCCGTCCCACAGTGGGCGGGCGGTGCCGTTCGACTCCTTCGGCTCGGGCGATGCGGCGGAACAACTCGTCTGTGAGGCCCGTCCATTTGGCGAGCTGGCCGGTGGTCGCCCCCTGCTTGAGCGCGTGGGCAGCCATCTCCTTGACCTCGGGCAGGAGCGCCTTGTGCGCCTCGTAGTGCCGCTTGAAGCGGGCGAAGGTCTTGGCTTCGCGGTCGTCGGGTGTGTAGTCGCTCTTGCTCATGGCCTCATCCTCGCACACCGAAAGCCCACCGGGAAGGCCACCGCGTTGGGGCTGCTGGCATTCGCCCCGCCAACCTATTGACACCCAACAGGTTGGCCAATACGTTGGGGTTATCAGCAAGGGACACCGACCAGGGAGCACGAGATGACCGCCCGCCTCACCGCCGCCGCCCTCCTCGCCGACAACCCGAACATCACCCTCCAGGAGCTGATCGACTACTCGGCCGGCATGGACTCCAAGAGCGAGGACCAGTTCTGGGCGGCGGTCCGGAAGGAGAGGCCCGCCCTCTGCCCCGAGTGGACCGACTGAAGACCCCAAGGGCCCCGGGAGACCGGGGCCGCCCAGCCCGACCAGCAGTCATCCGGGTGCGAGACCCGGACGGGCACGTAGACCAAACCCAGCAACGAGGAGACGACATGACCACCGCCGTCCGCGAGATCAACCTCGGCACCCTCAACCGCGACCGCCAGGGCCGCTACGCCAAGGTCTTCACGCTGTCCTACGAGACCCGCGCCAAGGGCAGCGGCGAGACCGTCAAGGTCGTCCGCCACCTGCCCGCCTCCGGCGTCGAGACGATCGGCAAGGTGCTCATGAAGGCGTCCGAGGACGTCGCCTGGAACATCGAGGTCCTCGACAACGACGGCAACGACTGCACCTTCGACTTCGCGTACTTCCAGGGCTGACCCGCCATGGCCATCAACTGGAGCGACCTGCCTCCGGCGCCCGCGAACGACACCGCAGACCAGCGCGCCACCCGCGCCGCTGAAGGCCACCCGTGCCTGCGCTGCCCCAAGACCGCGACCACCGCCTACGTGGTGCAGACCGAGGCGGGTCCGCGCTGGATCGACCTGTGCAAGACCGACAGCGACGCGCTGGTGGCGTGGCTGCACCGCGAGATCGTCGTGGTCGAGTTGCCCACGCTGGCCAACCCCAGTCCTGAGGCACCCTCCTCGCCGATGGACGCCCTCGCCGAGTTCTTGTCCACCCGCTGACCCCAAGGGCCCCGCAAGGGGCCCCCTCCTCTTCCTGACCCCAATGCCCGCCCTCGACGTAGGAGACCGCGATGCTCGGCAAGCTCGTCGCCACCGGCAACCCAGACGCTGACGCCTACCTACGGATCGCCCGCAAGATCCGGGGCATCGACGCAGCGCTCGCCACGGCGACCGAGCGCGTCGAAGCCCGCGAGGGCGACACGCACGTCCTGTGGTGGCCGGCGGTGTCCGACGCCAACCCGCTCGGGTACGAGCGCGCCGCCGCTGTGGTGTTCTTCGCTCCCGGCCTGATGGACCGGCTGTGGGGGCAGGCGCAAGAGCACCTGAAGGCGGCGCGGGCGGGCGACGAATGGGCGGCCGAGCTGGTGGACCTGCACGCAGGTCGCCTGTGGGACCCGGCGTTCACGCTCGACACCTGACCCCTCCCGCTCTCCCGGTGTCTCTTCTACCGGGAGAGCGGACCCCAACCCCCCGACGATGACCAAGGAGTCAGATATGGACAACGAGCCGACGATCAAGCTGGCGGTGACGCTCGGCATCGGCCTGGCGAACGCCGAGCGCAGCGACGTGATCGACACGGGGATTCCTGTGAGCGAGTGGAACGCTCTCACCTCGGAGCAGCAGGAGGAGCGCGTCCACGAGGAGTGGAAGGAGTGGATCTGGGAGTACGTCGATGGCGGCGGCTCCGTGGTGGACGAGTGACCTTCTGTCCCGGAGTCCCTTCCGGGACTCCTCAACCTCCGGAGAACCGACCATGAGCGAGTCCCCGCCCGATCCCGCGTCGATGAGCGACACGGACCTCATCTTCGCGATGGGTGTCCACGACGACGTGTGTACCTGCGACTGGTTCCTGGAGTGGCACCGCCGCCGAGGTAGCAAGCCTGCCCCTGCCGAAGACACCGACGACTGACCCTCCCAGCCCTCTCCCGGTACGGCCGGGCACGCGCTCAGAACGCGGAGAGGGCGCTCAGATCCACAAGACCCTCATCGACAAGGAGATGCCCGATGCCCCGCATCCTTTGGGTGAACGCCCCGTACAGCAGCCTGAACGGCTACGTGGGCGGCCTCTGCCTGTTCACTATCGACTGGAAGATCCGCCGCGAAGACCCCGATCACACCCTCAGGACGAAGCTGCCCGGCTTGGACACGCAGGCGTTGAAGGACGACGACGCCGACGTGCTGAAGCGTCGCGCCGAGCAGGTGCTTGAGGAGTTTGTCCAGAAGCTCGGGGCGGTCTTCCCGGACTCCCCGAAGGAGGGCTGAGCCGTGGCCGACGTCAACACCGAGTACGCCTGCCGCTTCACCGGCTACGCCTACGACCCGGAAACCCGCGACGACAAGCAGGCCACGGTCTACGACCTGACCGGGTTCGGCAACGCCGGACTGGCGGCGGCCCGAGCGACCGTGAGCGACACCCGAGCGTGGCAGAAGCGCAAAGGGCTCCCGGTTGACGCCGTCGTGGTGTCCCGGGACGTCCCCGAGTGGACGGTGCACGAGGAGACGGAGACGGAGCGGTGACCTCCCAATCCCCCGTACAGCACGCTGAGGCGCTCGGCCACACCATGGAGTGGGACCCGCCCTTCGCATCCAGCGCCTCCCGGTGGACATGCAAGAGATGCGAGGCGGCTGTCCTGCAGAACCGGAGCCACGTGTACGGCTCCGCCATCGAGAAGACCTGCGACCAGGCGAAAGCGGATCTTGAGAGGGTGATGGGGCGTGCCTGAGACCCGAGAGCCCAAGCGCATCCAGAGGAGACGCACGAAGGGCTGGACCATGCCCGAGGGAGCCGTGTACGTAGGCCGCCCAACGAAGTGGGGAAATCCGCTCCGCTGGACTGATTACCCTTCCGTTCGGTTCGACTGCGACGGCGAGCCGTTCTCAAGCCCCACTTCCGCCCGCCGCCGCTACGCCGTGGTGGACTTCCAGGCTGCCGTCGCCTACAGCGGCGGCATGTCCGGCTACCCGAGCAAGGACGAGATCCGGCGCGAACTGGCGGGCAAGGATCTCGCGTGCTGGTGTCCACTGCCCGAGCCGGGAGAGACCGACTGGTGCCACGCCCGCGTTTTGCTGGAGATCGCGAACGGAGACCCCGATGCCTGAGACTCCGATCACCTGTGAATGGTGTCGTAACAGCCCTGCCACGCAGGCGTTCGTCTTCTACTTCAAGCGCATCCAACGGAAGACTTCTCTGGTGTGCGAGCCGTGCGGCGACCGAGGCGAGCAGGACGTCGCCCGGAACGATCCCGTGGTGTGGCGGTACCGGCTCACCCCGATCAAGGAGGTGCAGAGTGCCTGAGATCCCCGAGGAAGCCCTACGCGACGCCGTACGGGCTCACGAATGCGCCTGGGTGTCCGGAGCCTCCCGCGAGGACCTGGTACGGGCAACCGTAGAAGCCGCCGTAGACGCCCTCGCCGGCGCGGGCCTGGTCGTCGTCTCCGCTGAAGACCTGCGCGCCTACACGTACCGAGGCGTCGACATGACCGAAGAGGAACGGGACGCGATGAACCGCCTCCGCGCCGCCCTACCCGAGGAGTCCGCCGATGCCTGACTTCACCGTCCCGATCCGCAAGCTCGCCACCCTCAACGACACCTCCCCGTACGAGCGGGTGTTCGTCATCCGGCAGATCCTCGACCGGGTGTACCGGGAGGGCTATGACGAGGGATACACGCGGGCGATGGGAGACCGGGGCACAGCGGATCTGATCGCCGACGACCAGGACCGCAAAGACGCGGCAGGCGAGCGGACCCGGATCGCCCGCCACTTCGACGACATGGTGATCACCCGAGAGTGGCGGCGCCGCTTCGAGGACCGCCACGCCGAACACCTGGGCGACGGCGTCACCGTACAAGGCGTGCTGAAAGCCGTCATCGATGAGATCAAGGGGATGGACCGTGCCTGATGACCTCCGTTATCGGGAGATCAAGACCAAGCTGACAGCCCGGTCGTCACGAGCGCTCGGCGAGTTGGCCGCTCGCACCAACCTGTCGGAGGTGGACATCGTCAACAGGGCGCTCCAGATCTACGCCTACGTTGAGGCAGAGCAGGCGGCGGGCAGGCAGATCCTCACCCACGACGAGCGGGAGGGCGAGACGCATGTCCTCCGATGGTTCTGACCTCAACGACCAGGAGACCGACCATGGCTGACCCCGCCCTGGCCATAGACCTCGAAGCCCCGTTCGCCGGCTACGAGTCCGTGACCGAGTGGTACGTAGGCGAGTACACCGATCACGTCTACCCGTCGTGCCCTGCTCTGCGACGCTCAGGGGAGCCTCCGCGGCGCGGGCAGGGCAGGCTGTACCCGGAGGCGGGGGACGTGTGCGGCTGGTGTGCGCGTACGTGGAGAGCCCGCAAGGCGAAGGAGGTGACCGCCGATGACCTTCACATTTGAGGACGCCTACCGTCTCGCCGAGAAGGCCCACCACGGCCAGACGGACAAGGCAGGAGTGCCGTACATCCACCACCCTCTGGCCGTCGCCGACGCGCTCACCGAACACGGCGAGCAGGCCCGCATCGCGGGGATACTCCACGACGTCATCGAAGACACCGACGTGACAGCGGAAGACCTTCTCGCCGCTGGAGTGGAAGCGGACACCGTGGACGCGATCCTCTCGGTGACCCGCCGCGAAGGCGAGGCTTACGCCGACTTCATCCGCCGAGCCGCAGCGCACCCGATGGGCAGGCTGGTCAAGAGAGCAGACATCGGCCACAACTCCGCGCCTGACCGTCTGGCCACTTTGGAGCCGAGACAGGCCGCATCGTTGGCTCGCCGCTACCGCCAGGCGCTGGCGATCCTCGACGAGGCAGAGACGCCAGCACCACCCGAGGAGGAGACGTGAACTGGCTCGTGTGGCTCCCGTACGGGACCCTGGCGCTATCCGTGGTGGCCCTCGCCGTGTCGATCTGGGTCTGTCGCGACGTCAAGCGCAGCGCCCAGCGGGCCATCGCGAACTGGGAGCAGGCTGAAAAGTCGTGGAACGAAGCGGAACGCCGCTGGAAGCAGGCAACCAAGGACTTCAAGACCGCAGCGCAGATCAGACAGAAGCGGCCTTGACCCTGCTCGACCTCGAAGCCCCGCCCCTCCCGCCCATGTACTGCCTCGCCCGCTGCGGCAAGCTCCTGTGGGACCCCAAGAGCCGCGAACTCGGGTACGGGCCGGAGTGCGCGGCCAAGCTGGGCATCATCACCCCGCACTCTCCCCGCTTCTCCCGGAGAGACGGAGGAGACTGCGAAGGGCAAGGCGACTTGTTTGAGGCGCACGAAAACGGGAGCTCTGATCGCCATGCCTGACGCCCTGCCCGCGTTCGAACACCTGTGGGCCACCCTCGAAGCCGAGCGCGCCGCCTGGGAGAAAGCCAAGCCCGCCTACCGGCAGCGGATCGAGGACAACGACGCCACGCTCCATGCCGTGAAAAGCAACGTCCAAGACGCACTCGACGCGCTGGCCGCATCGAAGCATGGTCCGCCTATCACCCAGGACATGATCCGCGCAGCCGCCGCGCGCGCCCGCCGCCGCTTCCGCCGCTCAAGGATCACTGACGCGCTGCGAGGGCGCCCCGCACCCACCATCCCAGAGTGCGCCCATGACGACGTCGTCGAGGTCGTCTCCGCCGGCGAAGTCGTTGCAGGGCTCTGCCAAGGATGCGGTGAGCAACTGACCGCAGCATGGCTCACCTGCCAACACCAGTGCGTGGACCGGCCCTACGTTGACCCTGAGGCGATCTCATGGCCCGAAATCGGCCACAGTGTCCGCCTCGCCATCCACCAGTGCCCAGACTGCGAGACCACGTGGTGGCAGCCCGTGACGATCGCCGAGTGGGTGAGGTGGCTTTGAGGCTCTTGCTGCCGATCCGCCCGTCTGGACATACGGCAACGTCTCACCTGCGATAATGATCGCATTGTGTACGACCCGAATCCCGCCCTCGTCTCCCGCCACCCGCGCCTGCCCGGCGTCGAGCTGATGCACGGGCCGCGCTCGGGTGAGTCCTACCTGCTCGCGGTCGGCGTCCGCTTGGACCCGGACCAGCTGGTAGACGTGGGCGAGTGGCTGGCCAAGCAGGGCCGGGAACAAGCCGCCCGCCGAAGACGCTGAGACGCGAAGAGCGGCCCTCCGCCGTCACTCGGAAGACCGCCCTCGACCCCACTACCCTCGCCACACCTCAGCCGCCACAGCCGAAGCTTCTCCCGCTAGCGTACCGACCTCGGGGGAGGCACCACAGTGTTCGATCCGTCCATCTCGCCCGAAGGGGCCTGCGTAGGCTCGTGTAACCACCGAAGCCGAGAAGCATGGAGGGCGTACCACAAGGCCCGCGAGGCGCACGCCGCCGCAGTAGAGGCGTGGCTGGCAGCCGGCCAGCAGGGCGAACCGCCTGCCGAACCTGAGCAGCCCGACGTCCGCTTCTGGCCCGGCGCCCCGCTCGTCTGCGAGAACGACAAGGCGAAAGTCCGCGCCGCGCTCGCCGACCTTGACGAGCTGATGACGCTCCGCCTGCTCTACGGCGACGGCTACGAAGCCCGCGGCGAATCAGAACGCGTCTCTGGTTCGGCGGAACCGCCCTCCCCGTCGTCCGCGTACGACGACCTGAACGATCTGCTGGGCTGGCTGCGACACCACGAGACCACCTACCGGGCGTCTCAGCTGGACTGGCTCACCGCCCCGTACCGAGGAGCGTCCGCGTCGGCGCTCACGTCCGCAGTCGGCTGGCTGTCGAAGCATCTGGACGGCATCCTCGCCCACCCCGAGCTCGCAGCCGAGTTCGCTGAGGGTGTGCTGCGCTGGACCCGCCGCATCGACCAGGCGGCGAAGGCCCGGCCCCGCCGACGCAGCAAGCCCCTGAGGTGCCCCCAATGCCATTTGGCGACGCTCTCCCAGATGGACGGCGAAGACAAGATCGAGTGCCGCAACCGTGATTGCGGAGCATCTCGCGGCGGGCCAGTCGTCATGACGCAGGACGAGTACGACGCACTCGTCCTGGAGAAGGCGTCATGAGCGCCCAGTGCCCCACCTGCCTCGGCAGGGGAGAGGTCCCCGACGCGAAGACGTGCGCTCTGCCGGACTGCGGACGCGAGTTCGTGTGGCAGGACGACGGACGAGGTCGAGCGCACCCGAGAGCGGACGCGATCTACTGCTCCAAGGCGTGCCAGCACGCCGCCGGGATGCGCGCCTACCGATCCCGGAGGGCTGCGTGATGTCATAGCTCGGGGCGATCGCATCACTTTTCCCGACCCGCCCGAAAATGGGCTGTGACGCGTCACGCCTACCGCTACGGTGGGGAGTGCTTCAGGTGCGAGGGCTCCGGTTCCTTCATCTGCTAAATGAAACCGACCCGGCGCCGTTCTGATCTCTGAAGCTCACAACTGGATATGCACCTTCCCGGTGCGCTGACTGCGGTTACTTCAGTCTCAATAACTGACAAGACAGGTTCGACTCCTGTGCTCGGCTCTGGCCGAGCGTCGCGGGACAAGCCAAACACCGCCGTCACCTTGATCTCGGGAGGGATACAACTTCAGAGCGCGTGCCCGGTGCGCAGGCATGGGTTACTTCCTTTGGGAGGGTGGAGTCGCAGGTTCAAGTCCTGTCACCCCGCACTACGCGGGGTGTAGCTCAGTTGGCAGAGCACACAAACAGTCACCTACGCCGACCTTGATCTCGGGCGCGATCTCTTGAACGAGCCCCTCTCGATCGACATTCGAGAGGGGCTCGTTGCGTTATGACGAAGTTCAACAGCACGACCACCCGCCCGGCCGTGTTCAGCCCGGTGAAGACCGAACGGACCCCATCCGGGCGCACCCACGAGGGAGCCCCTGGATACATCAGGGACGCAAAGGGAGAACTCTTCCTGCTCGCCGTGTCGAACATGGTGGGCGAAGACACCTTCTACGAGAAGGCCGGCGGCCGGGACAACCGGTTCCGGGCTCTCGTCCACCAGGTGGCCATCGAGGACGGCGAGTGGCTGGCCCGGTTCCTGCCGTGGCTGCGCGGCGAGGCGAACATGCGGTCCGCGCCGATCGTCGCCGCGCTCGAAGCGGTCAAGGCACGTCTCGCCGCGGGCGAGCAGGGCCTTAACCGGCAGCTCGTGAACACAGTGCTCCAGCGCCCAGACGAGCCAGGGGAGGCGCTCGCCTACTGGACGTCCACGTACGGGCGTGCGATCCCGAAGCCGGTCAAGCGCGGCATCGCCGACGCCGTCCAGCGGATGTACAACGAGCGCAACCTGCTCAAGTACGACACCGACTCCAAGGGCTACCGGTTCGGCGACGTCATCGACCTCGTTCACCCGTCGCCGGACGCGGCGAAGCGCTGGCAGGGCGACCTCTTCCGGCACGCGCTCGACCGGCGCCACGGCCGCGACAACGACATTCCCGAGTCGCTCGCCATGCTGCGGCGCCGCGCACACCTCATGTCGATGCCGGTCGCCGAACGCCGCGCGATCGTTGCCGTGGGCGTGCCGTCCGCGGTCAACGCCACGCTCGCCGACGCGGGCATGACGTGGGAGGCGCTCGCGGGCTGGCTTCAGGGGCCGATGGACGCGCAGGCGTGGACGGCGGTTATCCCGTCGATGGGCTACATGGCGCTGTTGAGGAACCTTCGCAACTTCGACCAGGCCGGCATCCCCGACGAGATCGCCGACCAGATCATCGCCAAGCTGGTGAACCCGGAGGAGGTTGCCCGCTCCCGGCAGCTTCCGTTCCGGTTCTTCTCGGCGTATCTGAATGCTCCGTCGCTGCGGTGGGGTCACGCGCTCGACAAGGCGCTCACCCTGGCCACGTCGAACGTTCCCGCGTTCAAGGGGCGCACGCTCGTGCTCGTGGACACGTCGGCGTCGATGACCGGTAGCCGTATCTCCGGCAGGTCGTCCGTCTCGCCGGCGCAGGCCGCGGCGTTGTTCGGGGTGTCGCTGGCAGTGAAGGGCGGCGTGGACCTGTACGGCTTCGCTGACAGCGTGTTCAAGCACGAGGTCGGCAAGGGCGCGTCTGTGCTGCGGGAGTTGGAGCGATTCGCCGCGCGGACGGGCGAGGTGGGCCACGGCACGCAGATCGCCGCGTCCGTGCAGCGCACCTACTCCGGCCACGACAGGGTCATCATCCTGTCGGACATGCAGACGATGAGCGGCTACTACGCCGGGAACGTCACCGACGCCGCGCCCAAGCACATCCCGATGTACGGGTTTAACTTGGTCGGCTACCAGCACGCGGCGATGCCGACCGGCGCCGGGAACCGGCACGAGCTCGGCGGGTTCTCCGACTCCACGTTCAAGCTGATCCCGCTGCTTGAGGCGGGGAGGTCGTGCGACTGGCCGTTCTGACCAGCGCCGACTTGTGGATCAGCGGCGTGACGCGTTACTCTCGGTTTTCGGAGACGTGTGCCCCGGTCAGGAAGAGATTCCAGGCCGGGGCTTTTTCGTGTGCGGGGGAGGTGGCCGTGGCCGACTACGACCCCGAAGAGGTGTACGTCACCACTGCCGAAGCTGCGGCGCTGTGCGGTGTGAAGCCGCCGGCTGTCCGCCAGTGGGTGAAGCGCGGACACCTGGAGCCTGTAGGCCGGGACGAGCGCGGTCAGATGCTTTTCACGCAGCTGGCCGTTGCGAAGGCCGAGTACGCGACTCGGAAGCACGCGCGCCGGCCGGACAACGTCGCTGCCTAGACACCGCTAGAAACCCTGAGACGCGCGCTCCCGTGAGGAGTGCGTCGGCTCCGCTGTTCTTCCCCGATGGTTCAGCGTCGAGCCCCACCCTGGTCGCCCGGCCCTCGTGTCGTGAGGGTCGCGGGGTCGGGCGACCAACCAAAGACGTGCGGCCGGGCCTAGCTGGGGGGTCAGGTCCGGTCGCGCGGTAGACCCCCTGGAACCCCCTTGGAGAGCACCAATGAAGGTGTACCTAGCCACGAGTGGCGCCTACTCGGACTACGAAATCGATCACGTCTTCGCCAGGCGCGAGGACGCCGAAGCGTACGAGCTGGCCGACCGGGTCGAAGAGTTCGAGCTGCACGAGGGACCTGTCGAGACGCGCGTCTGGTATTCGCTCACCTGGTGGCCCGACGAGCCTGACGGAGATCACGAGGTGCCGATGTCCGGCCACGGACACCGCCCTGACTACATGCTCACCCTCACCAACCCGCGCCCCATTGAAGGGCGGCGGCGCGACTTCGACGCGCGACCCAATCACGTGGAGCATCGCTGGATGGGTGGCTACGCCAAGGGAAAGGCGTCGCTCACCGTCGAAGGCTGGGACGCTGAGCGCGTCCTGAAGGTGTACGGCGAGCGCCGCGCCGAGTGGCTGAACAACAGGACGCTCGGCATGGTGTGGGACTCGGAGAAGTGCGTGTGGACGCCCGGCGAGGTGGACGCCTGATGCGCATCCAGATCTTGCCCCTCCCTGCCGTCATGGTCGGCGACGACCTTGAGGAGCCGTTCGCGCTGGTCGTGGATCAGTGCCGCTACGACGACCCGAACCTCATGTCACCGCACGTAGCCGACGTCATGGCGCGGCGGTGGCGGGAGTTCGCCCAGGAGTGCGGTGCCCGGTCGGTGATCATCACTGACGAGACGGTCGAGGTTGTGGACGGGTACGCCGAAGCCCCCGCCGTCGAGCCGAGCCGGACCCATGAGGTCCGTCTCAACGTTCCGGGCGTAGATCCTGAGCGGGTTGCGCGGGAGATGTGTGCCCGGCTTGGCCGGTGCCAAGAGTGCGGCAAGCGGCCGTGCACCTGCTCGCCAGAGGAGCCTCCCAGCGAGGAGGCGCGGGTCTGATGGCCGAGGTCAAGCGAACCCGCTCAGCGTCCCTGTACATCCGCAGCCGCCCGCCTTACCAGGGCAGCATGACGGTGTGGGCGCTCAGGGACTTCGTTCGCGCCCTCGACGCTGAGGGTGTCAGCGACAAGACCACGGTGGATTGCCACCACTCCCACGACACCCGGCATGTCGTCTCCCTGTCGGTACGGGAAGCGACCACCGAAGAGGTGAGCGAGCCCGGCGACGACGCATCCGGAAGCGAGCACCAGGGCGACGAGGGGCAGGGCTGATGGCCGCGCTCACCGCCGCCCACCTGCACGAGGTGGCCGAGTGGATGCGGCGCTGGCAGCCGACCCGGCGCGTGGCCGCTGATCCCGCCCGATCCCGGATCCTCTCTGAAGGACAGGACCGGGTGATCGTGTACGAGGAGGCGGCAGTCAGACGGCTGGTGCTCACCTCGCGGGCGCGGTCATGAACGCCCTCCACCGTGCCTGGCGGGCATACGCCGACCCTGCTGGCAGCGAAGCGGCAATGGTCCTCAAAGGGATGATCCCTCTGGAGTTGGCTGCCTGGAACTATCGGGCGTTCGCCCCAGAGGGTTGGCCTGTCCTGTCCGGGACGACTCTCGTGCAGGTGTTGCTGTGGTGCGCCCTGCTGTGGTTCGTACGGGAGAGAGACCAGGCGAGAGCCGAATAAAGACTCCGGGCGAGCGACTCTGACTGCACGCCGGTCGTTCGCCCGGTGCACCACTCAAGTCTCCTCGCGGGGGCGCGCAGGGTGCTTGGCCCGCCACTCGCGTAGCGGCGCTTCCTGCCACATGAGCGCCCGTCCGAACCGCTTCGGCTCGGGGAAGTCCTCGTGATCGCGGGCGTAGTAGTACACCGTCCGCTCGTCCACTCCGAGGATCACGGCAGCTTGCTTGGTGGTCAGGTAGTCCTCCACACCCAACAGATTAGGGTAAGCTTTAACCCAAGACAGTTGGGTTAAAGAAGGGTTAGCCTGCCGTGTCCCGCTACCGCCTCACGCCGACGCCTGCCCAAGAGGTGGCGTTGCTGGAGCATTGCGGGCATGCCCGGTTCGTCTGGAATCTGGCGCTTGAGCAGTGCTCCCACTGGAGG
The DNA here is from genome assembly GCF_006334985.2 of Nonomuraea phyllanthi. GTDB lineage: Bacteria > Actinomycetota > Actinomycetes > Streptosporangiales > Streptosporangiaceae > Nonomuraea > Nonomuraea phyllanthi. Next base: position 54,902 of record NZ_VDLX02000028.1, on the reverse strand, counting down.
CCAGGACGTAAGAGCGCGCCCGGGTTCGCCGAGCAGTGTCGCCAATTAACCGAGGCCCGCGCAGAGTTTGAGTGGCTGCGCGCAGGCAGCCAGATGGTGCAGCAGCAGGCGCTGAAGGATTTCGCGCAGGCTATGGCCAACTTCTTCGGTGGCAGTCACCGCAAGCCGACATGGCGCAAGCGCGGGCGGATGGAAGGATTTCGCATAGTTGGGCAGCGTGGAGCCGGACGCCACGGTAAGTGGGATGTCCGCCGCGTTTCCCGCAATGTCGGCGAGGTCAAGGTCCCCAAAGTGGGCTGGGTCCGCTTCCGCTGGTCGCGTGCCGTCCCCGAAGACGTCAAGTCGTTCAGGATCACCCGAGACGCTTCAGGTCGCTGGCATGTCGCCTTCGCGGCTATACCGGAACCGATCTCAGCACCCGGCACGGGTGACGTTGTTGGCGTTGATCGTGGCGTTGTTGTGTCTGCCGCGTTGTCTACGGGCGAGTTGCTGCATGCGCCAACGTATCGTGACACCGAGAAGGCCCGCCTCCTGCGACTGCTCCGCAAACTGGCCCGTGCCCAGCGCGGGTCGAACCGGCGGAGCAAGGTGAAGGCCGCCATCGCGAAACTGAAGGCGCGGGACACGGATCGCCGCAAGGACTGGATTGAGAAGACCAGCACCGACCTCGCACGCCGCTTCGACGTGATCGCGGTCGAAGACCTGAAGATCCGCAACATGACCCGATCGGCCAAAGGCACCATCGACGCGCCGGGCCGGAACGTCCGGCAGAAGGCCGGGCTGAACCGAGGCATCCTCGCGGCGGGCTGGGGACAACTGGTCGAACGGCTGGAACACAAGGCCCCGGGCCGAATCGTGAAGATCAACCCCGCGTACACGAGTCAGCGTTGCTCGGCGTGCGGGATCGTGGACGCGAAGTCGCGCGAGAGCCAAGCCGACTTCCGTTGCCGATCCTGCGGATACGCCTGCAACGCCGACGTGAACGCGGCCAGGAACATCAAACACGCGGCAGGGCATGCCGTGTCTGCGCGGGGAGGCCCGCCGTTGGGCGGGCCGGTGAACCGCGAACCTCAACACGACATCCTCCCCGTGAGGTAGTTGCCGTTGGAATTCCCCGCCGCCAGGCGGGGGAGGATGTCAAGCCGCATGCTTGGCTGCCCGCCCGGACATCAACCCCTCATCCTCGGGAGCCCCTCATGCCCGACCGCTCGGACCTCACCCTCCCGTGCCTGGCCTGCGGCAAGCCCCTCACGTCGGCCCTGCCCGGAGCGTGCATCAACCAGCCGTCCGGGGCGACCACGTTCACGACGACTGGCCACTACGGGTCCACCGTGTTCGACCCGATGGACGGCTCCCGCCTGGACGTGAACGTGTGCGACGACTGCCTCACAGCCCGGCGGGACCGGGTGCTCCACATCGCCCACGACGGGACTCTCCAGCCGTGGGGCGTGGACTGATGGACTTCGCCACAGGCTGGAAGATCTCCCGCTCCGTCCCGGCAGAGAACCACGCCTCGCGCTGATCCTACGTCCAGTCGGACGGCCGCCTCTTGTGCGACTGCCACGTCCTCTTCCGGCATCCGCAGTTCCTCGCTGACCTCGGAGACCTGAGCGCGCTGCCGTAGCTACGCCTCTCCGCCCGCGCACCGGCACGGCACCTGAACGAGCGTCCCCGCCTCCCGATCGAAGTGGGCGACCTTCCGCGACCCGAAACACAGACGGCACGGGAACGCAGCCGAGACCACAGGATCGGACCACACCCGGTGGTTCGTCGCGGTCGGCTCCGGTGGCGGCGGCTTGGAGCACGCTTCCGCCGGCTCATTGTCGCCGCCGACCCAGCCGAGCCCGCCGCAGAAGCGGCACGCGAGGAACAGCGGGCCGACCAGCTCGCCCTTGCTGCCCTGGCACTCGGGGCAGGTGATCGGGTCGGTCATCCGCGCCCTGTCCCGCCGCACGCCGAGCACGGAACCCATTTCCGCTGCTTGTTCTCCTCGCCGTTCATCTCCATCCACTCCCCCTGCGCGCCGAGACACACGCCGCAGATCGGTGGGGCTTCGTCGTCGTCCTTTTTGCCCATGCCCGGACGGTAGCCGGATACGCACGGCGCGTCTGTGGTCTTTGGGGTTCTAGCCCTGTACCACCCCGAGACCCGCCCACCACGGCGGGCTTTCGCACGCCTGAGGAGGTGGTCGCGTGGCCGACGAGTACGACCCCTCCCTCCACGGCTCCTACGGCAGGTGGCTCCGCGAGAAGGGCGTCCAGACCCGTGCCGGCGGATGGACGAACGCCACCCACGACCAGGTGCGCGAGGGCGTCGGCGAAGACGGCCGCCGCTTCAAAGTCGTCACCGACCAGCTCGGCAACGACGTCATCCAGCACGGCAACGACCAACAGTCCGTGCACATCAAGTCCACGGAAACCATCCGCGCCACCGTCGCCACGACCACGAGCAGCGGCGCTAACGAGCAGTCGAGGGGCTGATCATCATGTCGATTACTTCGAGCGGCTTCTTCACTTCGACGTTCGTCGCCACGCTGGGCGCGTCCCAGATCGGGCTGGACCTGGACGACGACGACATGTTCAAGGTGGCCCTCTTCACGGACAGCGTCGTCCCCGACTTCGATGCGGTGGCCGCATCTGCCGCGTACGGCGCCGGCGTGTGGGCGTCGAACGAAGTCTCCGGCACCGGCTACACGGCCGGCGGCGCGGTCCTCGGAACCGCCGCGCTCACGGGCGCGTCCGGGGTGCTGAAGTTCGACGCCGCCGACTCGTCGTGGACGTCCTCGACGATCACGGGCGCTAAGGGTGCGCTGATCTACGCGGACGGTCTGACCGGTAAGAACGCGGTCGTGCTCGTCAACCTGGGAAGCGGGTATTCCACCTCGAACGGAACGCTTGCGATCACCTGGAACGCGAGCGGGATCTTCACGGTGACGCTCAACAGTTAGCCGTGACCTGCGCGCCCGCCGCCTGACCTCGCCGCCTACGGGCGGCTTTCGCGTGTCTGGGGGTCGTGGTGGTCGCCGCTTACCGCTCCCACACTCAGACCACGTCGCAGTCGTCCACGTTCACGTGCGCTGTCCCGGCCGGGACAGCGTCCGGGGATGTGGTGTTCGCGGTCCAGTCGGCAGACCTGGTCACGTTCGCGAACATGGGCACGCCCAGCGGTGGCACGGCCTGGAGTTTGCTGACCTCCCGCCAGTGGGGCGACGCCAGCAACCTCGCCGGGGTGAAGATCTGGTACAAGACCGCTGGCGGCTCCGAGGGCACCAACTACACGTTTTCGCAGGGTTCAGGCGGCGGCAGCGCGGTGATCGTCCTGTCGGTGTCGGGCGCGGACGCCTCGACCATCGTCAACGCCTCAGCGATCTCCGGTACCAGCACCACGCTCACCACCCCGTCCGTCACCCCGAACGGCACAACGGACCTGCTGATCCGGGTGGGCACAGCACGCGGCTCGTCAGCGATGTCGTTCACCGCGCCCGCGTCGCACACCGAACGCGGCGACGCCAACGTCAACGTGGTGTTCACCAACGCCGCCTGCTCGACGGCCACCCGGTCGCTCGCCTCAGGCGCGGCCACGGGCACGGCGAACTTCACCGTGTCGCCCGCGCCAGCGGACCGGATCGGCTTCTCGATCACGCTTGGGCAGCCTGGCGGGACGGACGCCACCGCGACCCCGGCCGTGGTGGCTGCTACGGCGTCGATCCCGGGCCCGTCCGTGCAGGCGGACCTGTCGGCGACCGCCACCCCTGCCGTGGTAGCTGCGACGGCCAGCATCCCCACCCCGGACACGTCGGCGGGCGAGGTCACGTTCGTTTCGGCTTCGCATGCGACGTCGTTCACCGGCGTCCTGCCCGAGGGTGCCCAGCAGGGCGACATCCTCCTCGCCATCATCCAAGCCACGGCCCCGCCCACGGGGCCGGACGGCTGGACCAAACTCGGCGACGACCGCACCGCTTCCGATTTCGCCGGTAACGCCTGGACCACGACCGTGGGAGCTTCCGCCCCGGACCTGACGTGGGTGGGCGTTGACGGCCCCATCGTGGACATCCTCTGCTATCGGGGCGCGACCGCCCCCGAGGTGTTCTCCCAAAGCTCTGCCGGCTCCGCTACCGCCCCGTCGGTGACGACGACGGTCCCGGACTCGATGCTGGTCTGCTTGTACGCGGACGAGTCGGTGCAGACGTTGACCGCGCCGGCCGGGATGACGCTGCGCACCCCCTCATCAAGCTTCGCCTACAACGCCGAAGCCGACCAGCTGATTGAGACGCCGGGCGCTACCGGCACCCGCGCGTTCGGTGGCGCTACGGGGCCGATCGGCATCTGGTCGGTCGTTCTCGCGCCGGGCGCTGCTGCAGTCGACGCGACCGCCACCCCGGCTGTCGTCGCCGGCACGGCGTCCGTTCCCGCCCCTACGCCCAGCACCGGGTCTACCGCTTCGCCGAGCGTGGTGGCCGCCACAGCGTCCCTGCCGGCTGTGTCGCCTTCGGCGGGCGCGACCGCGCAACCGTCCACTGTCGCTGCTGCTGCGTCGATCTCTGCTCCTGGTGTGGCGGCGTCGTCGACCGCGAGCCCTGGCGTGGTCGCCGCGTCCGCGTCCATCCCCAGCCCGGCCGTCAGCGCTGCCGCTACTGCATCTCCGGCGACGGTGGACGCATCCGCGTCGATCCCAGATCCGGTGGTGCTGGCTGAGAAGGTCGCCCACCCGGATGCCGTGGCAGCGTCGGCGTCCATCCCGGACCCTGCGGTGAGCGCCGGTTCGAGCGTGTCGCCAGCCACGGTCCAGGCGACCGCCACCGTGCCATCTCCGGCGGTTTCGGCGGTCACCGCGGCGTCCCCCAGCACGGTCACGGCCACCGCCACGATCCCGGCCGCGAGCATCTCCACAAGCTCGACAGCCGCCCCGAACGTCGTCGAGGCCACGGCATCGATCCCAGCGCCTACCACGTCCTCTGGGGCGACTGCGAGCCCGGCCGTGGTCTCGGCGACCACCACCATCCCCGAGGCCACAACCACGACAGGCTCAACGGCGAGCCCCACCGTGGTCCAAGCGTCGGCGGACGTGCCGGCTGCGACCGTCTCGGCGAGCTCAACCGCAACGCCCAGCACGATCACAGCCAGCACGGCCATCCCGACGCCCGAGGTCGCCACCGGCCAGGTCGCCACGCCCGCGACCGTCACCGCGACGGCCACGATCCCGACACCCACCGTGGCGTACGGGCAGACCGCCACCCCCGACACGGTCACAGCGGTTGCGTCGATCCCGTCTCCGGCCGTCCAGTCGGGCAGCTCCACGACCGCAGCACCGGACACCGTCCACGCCGCGGCGTCGATCCCTGCCCCGGGCGTCTCGGCGGGAAGCACCGCGAGCGCGCCTGTAGTCGCCGCTACGGCGTCCGTAGCCGCTCCCACGGCCTCCGCGTCGTCCACCGCCTCCCCGAGCGCTGTGGACGCCTCTACGGCCATCCCAACCCCGGACGTTGCCACGGGAGCCACCGCAACCCCAGGCACCATCCAGGCGAGCGCGTCGATCCCGTCGCCCACCGTCCAAGCCGGCGGCAACGCCAACGCCCAACCCGCGACCATCAACGCCGTAGCGAGCATCCCCGGGCCGGCCGTGAGCACCAGCTCCACGGCCACACCCACTCTGATCCTCGCTACTGCTGCGGTCCCGACACCCACCACCACGACCCTCGTTGCTGCTACTCCACAGGTGGTGGAGGCGTACGCGTCCATCCCGGCCGCGCTCATCTCCACCACCGCACGGCCTCCCGTCGTGGCTGCGGTGGCGTCCATCCCGACACCATCCGTGTCCACAGGCGTGGCCCCGGACCTGCCTCCCGAACTCGGCGGCGCGCTCGTGGCCCGCCACGAGCTTGGCGGCTCAAGGGTGGACGGGCAAGGGCTCGGCGGGTCGAAGGTCACCACCAACCAGCTCGGCGGATCACGCGCGTAGAAGGGGGTGGTTCTTGTGCCCGACTTCGTCAACCTGACCCTGACCGAGGACGACGACGAGTCCGCCTCCTTCCGTATCACCGACGACGCGGGCGACGCTCTCGGGCTCACCGGCGCTGACGTGTTCGCCGTCATCAAGGCCAGCCAGGCAGTGGAGGACGACGCGAGCACGGGCGTGTTCACCCTGACCGAGGGCGACGGCGTCACCATCGACGACGCAGCGAACGGGCTGATCACGCTCACTTTCCCTTCGGGCGTGACCGAGTCGCCGGGCGTCTGGTTCTACAAGATCAGGGTGAGTCGCGGTTCCCCATCGGCGACCAAGACGGCCATCGAAGGGTGGCTCAGCGTCGCGGACTCATGAGCCCGCGCAAGTCGTTGACCGTGTGCTCGAATATGTCGGAGTCGTCCGATACACACATTAAATTCGTAGAGTCGGTCATGGCTTTGCCGGGGTATCGAGGGTGAGCCCGGTCTGGGTCAGACAGCCGGTGAGCAGGTGAGGCCGGTATTGGATCTTCTTCAGCTTGCGTTTGATGATCCGGACGAGCCCGGGCAGGTCGGTGACGGCGAAGTTGGCCAGGGCCCGGCGGAGCAGCGACCACACACCCTCGGCGGGGTTGAGCTCGGGAGCGTAGGCGGGAAGCTGGACGATGCGTAACCAGTCGGCGTTCTCGGCGGCGAAGTCGGCGAGCTGGCCGGCCAGGTGCACGTTCAAGTTGTCCCAGCACCACACCAGCGGCGCACCCAGATGGTGGTGGGTGGCCACGATCAGGTCCCGATAGTCCATCCAGGAGAAGGTCTTGGGTTCGCCCTTGCGGCCGTGGTAGACGTGCAGGCGGTAGAACAGGTGCGGCCGTTCACCGTCCCGGAAGGCCAGGACGCCGGCCATGTTGACCCGGCCCGAGCCTCTGCCGCGGACCGTCACCACCGGCCGGGCGCCGACCGGTGCCCAGGTGCGTCCTTTCGGCGGCCTCAGCCCCTGCCCGGCTTCGTCTTCGAAGCAGAGGTAGGCGCCCAGGTCCGCCGCGGTTCTTTTACCGCGGGCCACACCTCGGCCTTCCACAACGCGATGGCCTCCTGGTCCCGCTCGATCGCGCGCCGGGCCGGGACCTGCACCGACCAGCCGTGGCGGTGCATCAGCTTGCCCACGCCCTCGATGGTGTAGCCGATGTGGAACAGCCGCCCGATCAGTGTCTTGATCCGGCCCAGCGTCCAGCACTGATCCTCGGCATATCCCCAGGCCAGCGGGCCCCGTCGTAACTCGGCATCCAGCCGCGCCCACTGAGCGGCCGACAGCTTCTCCCTCGACACCGGCCCCTTGGACAGCAGCGCCGGCCTGCCGCCCTCTCGCCATGCCTTCCGCCAGCGGGTCACCGACCGCTCGTGCACCCGTAACCGCGCCGCGACCGTCCTGGTCGGCTCCCCGGCCTCGAACCACTCGGCCGCCTGCAGCCGTACACGCTCCCGCCGCTCCTGTTCCGCGGGCGTGTACCCACCCCTTTGCCCGTACCGCATGCTCCGGTCGTACCGCACCGAACGCGATCCGTCACGAGGCTAGGACTCTACGCTTTCAACCGGTGTAGCCTGACCAACACAACCGAAAAGTGAACCCCGGCGAGTGCTACCAACACTCCCGGGGCGTGGCCGATCTACTGAGGAGATCGACGTGTCACAGAGTACACACGTGTGCGTTAACCCTGCCTGCCAGGCGGAGCACTTCCCGACGCGCAAGGGCCGCTGTCCACGGTGCGCGAAGTACTTCAGCCGCCGTGGCGTAGAGCGGCCCAAGGAAGTCATCGATGGGAAGAGGCTTCCGCGACCTAGCACTATCAAGCCCCGCGAGTGCTCGCGCTGCTTGGAGATGTCCACCAGGATTCAACTCGGCCGGTGCCCTGCCTGCTACCAGTACTTCAAGGCGAATGGCGCAGAGCGCCCGTTCGCGCGCATCTTCCACGTAAAACTCCGCCAGTTAGGTCTCCGCCTATGCCGGACGTGTCGTGCAGTCCTCAGTATCAAGTCCTTCCACAAGGGGGGACAGTGGGACTGCAAGGACTGCCAGCGGAAGGCCATAGGCATCTGGAAGGCTCGCCACCCCGAATACGTTCCGCTCTTCAAGCGGGACCCCGAAGCCCGCATACGGCACTTGCAGACTCGTCGACGATGGCGGCTTACTCCCACTGGGAAGGTTGCTAGGAAGCGTCAATATGAGCGCAACAAGGAGCGGGCGAAGGTGGATCCCGAGTATCGCGCCCGTCGTGCAGCCATCATGCGGAAGGTGAAGTTCAACCGCCGTCGCCGCCTGCGTGCAGCATTCGTCGAAGTGGTTGATCCGCAGTACATCTTCCAGCGAGACCAGGGCGTCTGCCAGATCTGCAGGAAGCGCGTCAGAGCGGGCGAGTGGAGCCTGGATCACATCATCCCGCTGTCGAGAGGCGGGACTCATGAAACCGCCAACGTCCGCCTCGCGCACAAGAGGTGCAACTCCCGCAAGTGGGCCAATGCCGGTCCCGGTGGAGACCAACTCCTATTGCTGGGGTGACCGTGCCTCGTAGATCATTAACAGTTTGTTCTACGCCTTCGTGCGCCGAACTCACTTCGGGCGGTCGCTGCGCTGTCTGCAGGCGAGAGGCGGAACGGCAGCGAGGCAGCGCCTCACAGCGCGGCTATGACGCGGCCTGGCAGCGTACGAGAGCGGCCTACCTGAAGAACCATCCCCGCTGTGAGTGCGAGGACTGCGAGGCTCTGCCGTACGAGCAGCGCCCCGCCGCGACGGACGTGGACCACATCGACGGGCTCGGACCGAACGGTCCGCGCGGTCACGACCCGAGCAACCTGAGGGCGCTCACAAAGTCTCACCATTCGAGGCGGACGGCACGTGATCAACCCGGCGGATGGAACGCCCGATAGTCACGCTCGGTACAACTCGTCACCGGCGGGAGAACCATGATCGGTGACCGTCTGTAGTAATCGCAGGAATGGAGAAGCACATGAACGCCTCCGATCTCTTCACCCTGCTCGCCCTCGTCTGCTTCCTCACCGCCTCCGTCGTCGGCTTCATCCACAAGTCGTGGGTGTCGGCGCTGTTCTGTCTCGGCGTCGCCTTCCTCGTGTTGGCGGGCGGAGAACTGCTCACCACCTGAACCCATCAAGATCCTCCCGGTTCGCGGCGGGAGGTAGAGGCCCCCGAGAACTTCCGGGCTCGGGGGCCTCGCCACACCCCGGGAGAAACACATGCCTCTGCACCTGCCGCCTCAGCACAAGCTCACCCTGTCCGGCGGCCCATTCGTCTACACGGTCACCCTTGACGGGCATGACCTGAGCCAGGCCATCCGCCGCATGACCATCGACGTGGACCCGCGCGACAGCCTGCCCCGCGTGGAAGCGGAACTCGCCATCCACGCCATCGAGGTGACCGAGCTCGGCGTGAAGGACGCCCACTTCGAGGTGGTCATGCCCGACGAAACACGCGCTGCGCTGATCGCTCTCGGCTGGACTCCGCCCGTATCGGAGGCCGCCTGCCCAGACTGGTCGATGAGCAAGGAGCACACGGCCCACGAGTGGGACGGCGACGTCCCCGTGTCTGGCCGCTTCTCCTGCCCCGGCTGGCCTTCTCCGGCAGGTGACCGATGACCACCGTTCAGGTCTCCTGGGTTCCCGCCCTACCTGCACCTGCCGATCTCGGCGAACAGGTAGCCGATCTGGAGTTCACGACCAAGCCTCTGCCCGAGTCCAGGTCTCTGCTGGTACCCACGTCCGAGCGGTACGTGGCCATCCCCGTTCGCATGCTGCGCTCGGCAGGAACGAACCGGGTCAGCCTGCGTGGGCGCGTCCCGTGGCCTTCGTACCGCCTGCTGTTCGACCTCCCGCACCCTCACTCCCGCAGGGTGAAGACGGAGTACCACCGCCGCTCCCGCGCGCGTGGGAGGAAGAGATGACTGCCGTCCGAGTCCACTGGACCTTCGATGATGGCGCGGTCGTCGAGTTCGATGCAGACCTGTCGACCAGGGTTGTGCCAGACGCCCCGTCCGAGGATGGGCCTTCCGGCGCGCAATGCGTGCTACTCGCCTACCGAGGTGAGGAGCGCCAGCCGTGAAGCTCCCCGTCGACGCTCTCCTCGAAGCCCTCACGCATCCCTGCTTCTACCTCAGCGGTGACGAGAACGGCGGAGTAGGACTCCACTGCCGCGACCACCACGACGGCGGACGGCCGCTCGCCTACTACGACCGGGCCGGCAGCATCTGTTCGGATCCGGAGGTGGCCAACGTCGCCACCATTCCAGGCCTGTGGGCTGTAGCTGTGGACCACCTGTCCACGCAGCACGAGGGGTAGCGCATGGACTGGTACACCGCAGCCCTCCGAGCACGGGATCCACAGCGCACACAGATCCTCGCCGCCACCGTTGATCTGTGGTGCACCTACCTGGCAGCACAAGCAGACCTGCCCTACCTGACGCGCATGCTGAACCAGGAGGAGCGAGTGGAGCAGCCCGCCGGCCAGATCCTCGACAGCCTCGGCCTCACCCTCGACCTCGACCCTGGAGACCTGGCCACCTCAGCGGTAGCCCTTGTCAAGGTCGTGAAGGACGACGGCTCGGTCACTCTGATCTACGCCCACAGCGAGGGCATCTCGTGGATAGAAGCGATCGGCTTGATCACGGCAGGCTCCGACATCGTGCGGCATGGCTACGCCCACGCTGATGAGGACGACGCGTGATCGATATCCCTGCATGCCCGCCCCCGCTGCACGAGTAGTGATCACATACACGCCACTACTGGTGATCATGCAATACCTATTCCTCTGGGTCATGTCGACATTCACGAAATCGGACATTAGGGCATAAACAGCGCTCATGATCATGATTACACAGAGTTCCGGGCGCACCCTCAAATCGGACATTTCGGGAATCACCACAAATCGGACATATGGGGCATAACCCCCAAATCGGACACATATTAGAGGACCGCGGGGGAGAGCCGTCGAAGGTCTGCCAGGTCAGAGAGTCCTTGATCAACCTCAAGATGGTGACGCAATGTGACCGTCGCCCGATGTCGCGCAACGCGGCTGAGGAGTGAATGAACCATGCCAAGAGGCGGACATGCAGCGTCCGGGCCCGCACCGGATCCGAACGCGCTACGTCGAAGCAGGCCCGCGGACGCAGCCACGTGGACCACCCTTCCTTCCGAAGGCCGCGAGGGCGAACCTCCCGAATGGCCGCTACTGGAGCCGGACGGCCGCGAGTGGGAGTTGTGGGCGGACTTCTGGTCCCGCCCGCAGGCGCTCATGTGGGAGAAGATGGGCCAGCTGTACGAGGTCGCGATGTGCGTGCGCATGCTCGCCCGCGCGGAGCAGCCGAAGTCGTCGATCGAATTGCAGAAGGTGGTCCGACAGTACTTCGACTCGCTGGGGCTCTCCACGCAGGGGATGCTGCGCAACCGGTGGCGTCTCTCGGCGAATGAGGTCGCGGAGAAGCGCGCTACGAAGACTGTGAAGGCGGCGCCGGGGCGTTCCGTGAGGGATCGGCTGAAGGCCATCGATGGCGGGGGAGCGTAGCCCGCGGCCTCTGCTCGTCGCGCCGGCGTGGATCGAGGCGCACTGTGTGATCCCGGACGGTTTCCGTCGCGGCGACCCGTTCAACCTGTACGACTACCAGCTCCGCTACTTCGCCGCGTTCTATCTGGTGCGCGGGGATGCGGTGTGGCAGCCGGAGGATCCGGTTCTCGGCCCGGCGTTCGTGTACCGGCGTGGCTTGCTCGCTGGTCCGCAGAAGCTTGGCAAGGGACCGCATACCGCCGCGCATGTGTGTGTGGAGGGTGTCGGGCCTGCGCTGTTCGCTGGCTGGGCGGGCCGTGATGATGGGTACGCGTGCGCCGACTTCGGGTGTGGCTGCGGGTGGGAGTACCCGTACGAGCGCGGCGAGCCGATGGGCATGCCGTGGCCGACGCCGCTCATCCAGATCACCGCCGTGTCCGAGGAGCAGACGGACAACATCTATGGTGCGCTCCGGCCGATGATCGAACTGGGGCCGCTCGCGGACTTGATCCCGAAGACGGGCGAGGAGTTCATCCGCCTGCCGGGCGGCGGCCGAGTGGACACGGTGACGTCCTCCGCGCAGTCGCGGCTTGGTCAGCGGGTCACGTTCGTCCCGCAGGACGAGGTTGGGTTGTGGACGACGACCAACAAGATGACGAGGGTTGCCGACACCCAGTACCGCGGCCTGGCGGGTATGGGCGGGCGGGCGTCGCTGACGACGAACGCGTGGGACCCGTCGGAGAATTCGGTCGCTCAGCAGCAGTTCGAGTCGTCGGCGCAGGACATCTACCGCCAGTTTGTGCAGCCGCCAGGGCACCTGTCGTATCGGAACAAGGCGGAGCGGCGCAGGATCCACCGCATCGTGTACGGCGAGGCGTTGAAGGAGAACGGCGGCCACGTCGACCTCGACTCGATCGAAGCTGAGGCCGCGGACCTGATCGAGCGGGATCCCGCCCAGGCGGAGCGGTTCTTCGGCAACCGGATCGTTTACGGCGCCGGCCACTTCATCGACGGCGACGTCTGGGATGGTCGGGCCGAACCGTGCGAGGTGCCGGACGGTACCGCGATCGTGCTCGGGATGGACGGCAGCGACGTCGACGACTGGACCGGGATCCGAGCCGAGACCAGCGACGGCTTCCAGTTCACGCCCACATTCGGCCCCGACCGGCGGCCCACCGTGTGGGACCCGGCGGCGTACGGCGGGCAGGTGCCGCGGCTTGAAGTGGCGGCGGCGTTCGACGAGCTCATGACCCGGTTCAACGTGGTGCGGGCCTACATCGACCCGCCCGGGTGGACGTCCGAGATCGACGCGTGGGCGGAGAAGTACGGCGACAAGATCGTGATCCGGTGGGCGACCTACCGGCCGGTGCAGATGCACGCCGCGTGCGAGCGGCTGCACGTGGACGTCGGGAAAGCTGATTCGAGCTTCCGGCACGACGGCTGCCCGATCACCGCCATCCACGTCCGGAACACCCGCAAGGCGCCGCGGCCGGGCCAGCGGTACGTGCTGGCGAAGGCCAGCCAAACCCAGAAGATCGACCTGACCGTCTGCTCCGTGCTCGCGCACGAGGCGTACGGCGACGCGACCGCCGCCGGGCTGTTCACGGTCGAGAAGCCCACCGAGAACCTGATCTACACGGCGTCATCAACACGACGGAGGTGACGCCCGGTGGCCATGCCCCTGCCTGTCGTGGACGGGCCGAACACGGACGAGGCACGCCGGGCGGTGAACGTCCTGAACCGTCTCGCTGACGAGCTCCGCCGGCGGGAGACGGAGACAACCAGGCGGCTGGACTACTACAAGGGCAAGCACAAGCTGTGCTACGCCTCCCCGGAGTTCCGGGACTACTTCGCTGACCGGTTCAAGGGGTTCTCCGACAACTGGACCGCCCCGGTTGCGGCGGCGCCCGCCGAGCGGATGAACGTGCTCGGCATCCGGCTGCCGGGTGAGCAGGAGACGGATGCGGACCTGGCGGAGGCGTGGCGGTTCGCCGACTGCGAGCGCGGCTCCTCGGAGGCGTTCGTCGTCATGCTGGCGGCGGCCCGCGCCTACTGCCTGGTGTGGGGCACCGAGGACGACGAGCCGCGGGTGACGTGGGAGCGTCCCGATCAGGCGATCGTGGCGTACGACTCCGACACCGGGGAGCGGATCGCGGCGCTGAAGCTGTGGTCTGACGACACCCGCGAGTACGCCACCTTGTACGAGAAGTTGTTCGTGTGGAAGTTCGCCCGCCCGCGCTACGCCCGTAACGGGTACAGCGTTTCGGGGCTGATCGTCCCCGCGGGGAGCGACGTCGTCAGGTCGGCGGGCCCGGAGGGGTGGCAGCCGCGACAAGGCCCGAACGACGACACATGGCCGATCCCGAACCCGATGAAGCGCGTCCCGATGGTGGAGCTGCGGAACCAGACGCTGCTCGACGATGACCCGCTCTCGGATATCGCCGGCGTGATGGCGATGCAGGACGCCATCAACCTGACGTGGGCGTACCTGATGAACGCCCTCGACTTCGCCAGCTTGCCGCAGCGGGTCGTCATGGGCGCGGACGTGCCCAAGATGCCGATCCTCGACGAGAACGGGCAGAAGGTCGGCGAACGCCCGCTGGAACTGGACACGCTGATCAACGAGCGGATCCTGTGGCTGACGGGCGACGCCAGCATCGGCTCGTGGCCAGCCGCGGACCTGTCCGCATACAGCAACGTGATCGAGCGGGCGATCGAGCACATCAGCGCACAAACCCGCACCCCACCTCACTATCTGATCGGCAAGGTCGCCAACCTCAGCGCTGAAGCACTGACTGCCGCGGAAACCGGCCTGGTGGCCAAGACAGGCGAACGGATCACCTACTGCAACTCGCCGATCCGGGAGATCCACTCCCTGATGGCCAGCGCCATGAACGACGAAGAGAAGGCGAAGGCTTGCCGTCGCAGCGTCGTCATGTGGGCAGACCCGCAGTTCAGGGCGATCGGCCAGAAGGTCGACGCGCTCATGAAGATGAAGTCCATGGGCTTCCCGCTGCGCTGGATTGCCGAACAGTACGGGCTGGAGCCGCCCGAGGTCGACCGCGTCATGGCAATGGTCGAGGAACAGGCGGAAATGGACCCGGTCAATCAGATGCTGAACGGCGGCGCCCAGCCGCCTCGGGCGCTACGGGCCGCCCCTGGAGACGACCCGTTCGCGGTCGAGTCTGAACCGGACGCGTAGCCGATGGCGGCGCCGGAGGAGATCGCCCGGGCGTACCAGCAGCGGCAGAAGAGCATCGTCTTGGCCGCGATCGCGGCGATCCTCGGACTGTGGCGGCGGCTTGACCAGGAGCGGCTCACCGAGTCGTGGCAGTCAGGCGTGGGGCCGTCCATCGTTGAGACGATGGCCAGAGCCCAGTTGGAGGCTGCGGCGCTCGCGCCTGGCTACCTGCAGGCGCTGGCCGCCGCTCAGGGGGTGCCGCCGTCGGGTCTGGAACCGGTCGCTGCGGCGTTCTCGGGGATCGCCTCGGATGGCCGCCCGCTGGAGAGCCTCCTGTATCAGCCGATCGTGCTGTTCAAACGCCTCTTGGTGGCGGGGGTGAGCCCCGAGGAGGCGATGAGGCAGGCGACTGCGCACGTGGCGATGATTGCCGCGACGCAGGCCGCGGACGCAGGCCGTGGCGCTGTTGAGGTGGGCATGACCGCGAACCGCGCGTGGGTGATGTACGTGCGAGTGGTCGATCTGCCGGCCTGTTCCAGGTGCATCATC
This sequence comes from Nonomuraea phyllanthi, assembly GCF_006334985.2. Lineage (GTDB taxonomy): Bacteria > Actinomycetota > Actinomycetes > Streptosporangiales > Streptosporangiaceae > Nonomuraea > Nonomuraea phyllanthi. The sequence goes on along the minus strand of NZ_VDLX02000028.1, from coordinate 39,683 downwards.
CTGGCCGGGCGCACCTATTCTCACTCCACGGGGTTCGCCCGGCACCCCGCGTGTGACTGCGGCATGATGCCTGTGACCGGCGACGATGTAGACATTCCGTCGCCGATGGACCTGTTCGAGCAGATGTCCGCCGAGGAACAGGACCGCCGATTCGGGAAAGCCGGAGCTGAGGCGATCAGGCTCGGCGCCGACATGGGGCAGATCGTCAACGCTCGCCGCGGCATGCAGACCGCGGGCGGGAAGCTGATCACCACCGAGGGCACCACCGTACGAGGGGTGGCCGGCCGGCGGCTCGGCAAGTACGTCCGCCTCCCGGGCGAACGCTACCGCCGCTCCACGATCCCGAGGCCCATGCCCGAGCAGCTCTTGGCGGACGCGGGCGGCGACCGCGATGAGGCGATCCGCCTGCTCGAACGGTTCGGCTATCTGACTCGTACCTCCTGACCCCTTCCCCCACCTGCCGGTACGCGCAACGCGTCACCGGTGATTCCGCATGCCCTCGCGCAACGCCAGGGCCGTCCCTTCCGGGAGACATGCATGACGCTCGAAACCGAGCTTCCTTTCCACCCTCGTACCGGCCTTCAGGCCATTGGGCTGCTCCGCAACGGGAAGCCCATCTGGCCCGTTCTGGGCGGGGCGGAAGACGACGATGACGACGTCGCCACCGAGGACGACGCGAAGGCCGACGAAGGCCAGGACGACGACGCCGAAGACGGCGACTCGGGCGAGAGCGACGACGCCAAGGACGACAAGCCCGACAAGCCCGACGACGAGGACAAGCCCCTCGGTCCGGCCGGTGAGAAGGCGTACCTGGCCGAGAAGGAGAAGCGCAAGCAGGCCGCCGAGCGTGCCCGCGCCGAGAAGGCGCGAGCCGACGCCGCGGAAGCGGAGTTGGCGAAGCTGCGCCGGGCTGCTGAGCGCGCCAAGGCCAAGGTGGCGAAGCCGGAGGAGAAGCCCGCCGACGACGAGCCGGACATCGATCCGGAGGAGATTCAGCGGGAGGCCGACGCGAAGGCGACGGCCAAGGCCAACGAACGGATCATCAAGGCCGAAGTACGAGCGTCCGCCGCGGGCAAGCTGTCCGACCCGGTGGACGCCCTCAAGTTTCTCGATCTTTCCAAGTTCGAGGTGGATGCCGACGGCAACGTCGACACCGAGCAGATCGACGACGCGATCGCCGACCTGCTGGAGAAGAAGCCCTATCTGGCTGTGCCCGCGCAAGGCGAACGCAAGCGGTTCAAGGGCTCGGGCGACGGCGGCGCAAAGCCGGTCAAGCCCGCCCGTCCCAAGAGCCTCGGTGAAGCGATCACCAGGCATTACGACAAGAAATAGGAGAACTGAATGCCTGTCACCCTTGCTCAGGCGCAGGTCAACACGCAGACCGACGTCGACTTCAGCGTGATCGACTCGCTGCGCCGGTACTCGTGGCTCGCCGACCAGATGGTGTTCGACAACGTCGCCACCCCTGGCACCGGCGGCGGCACCCTGACCTACGGTTACACGCGGCTGACCACGCCGCGCCAGGCGGGTTTCCGCGACTACAACACCGAGTACACGGCTGCTGCGGCCACCCGGCAGCGGTATTCGGTGGACCTGAAGCCGCTCGGTGGCGCGTTCACCCTGGACCGCGTGTTCTCCAACCTTGGCCCGGCGGCCACGAACGAGATCACGTTCCAGATGAACGAGCTGCTCACCTCGGTGCGCATGCGGTTCCAGCAGGAGCTGATCCGGGGCGACACCGCTGTGGATGACCGCGGCTTCGACGGCCTGGACAAGATCCTCACTGGTACGGACACCGAGTGGGACCCGAACGACAACAGCGTCACCGCTGGCTACCTGGACTGGACGATCTCCACCGTCAACGACCAGGACAAGGCGATGACGGCGCTGGACTACCTGGACGACTTTCTGTCCCGGATCGTTCCGTCCCGCGTCGGCGGCGGCGACCTCAACCAGCCCGGCGCGCTGCCGCCCGGTGTGAAGGCGATTCTGGGCAACACTCAGTCGATCACCCGCGTGCGGGCTCTGGCCCGGCGGGCGGGCGCCTACACCGCCACCCAGGACGACCTGGGCCGTCACATCGAGATGTACGGTCCGTGGACGCTGGTCGACATCGGCGACCGGGTGGACGGCTCCAGCCCGATCATCCCGATCGAGAGCCGCGACGCTGACGGCAGCGGTGGTGGCGGCAGCATCGCCGGCCTGACCGACCTGTACGCCGTTTCGTTCGGCCTGGACGCCTTCCACGCCGCGAGCCCGGCCGGTATCCCTCTGCTGCAGACGTGGATGCCGGACTACGACCGCGCTGGCGCGGTCAAGTCGGGTGAGGTCGAGATGGGGCCCCTGGCGGCTGTGCTGCGGTCGACCAAGGCGTGCGGTGTGCTCCGCAACGTGAAGGTGCAGTAACGATGCGTTATCGGATCACGACTCCCGTCCGCGGCTTCACTGGCGAAGTCGCGGGCGTGGCGTTCGCCAACGGATCCGCCGAAGTGGACGACGCGGCCAACGTGCGCGCAGTCGCCTACTTCCGCCGTAAGGGCTACCGAGTGGACGCCGTGGCGCCAGCGCACACCGAGCCGCCGGTCGAAGCGCCCGAGCAGGTCGCCGACCAGTCGGAAGGCTCGCAGCGGCCCGGCAAGAACGCCAACAAGGACACCCTCGTCGCCTACGCGGTCGCTGAACTCGGCATGACCAAGGACGACGCCGACGCCAAGACCCGGGTCGAGTTGCTCGACCTCATCGACAAGCACGAGAAGGAGAGCGAGCAGTGACGGTTCACGGCCGCTATACCGGCATCCTCCGTGACGACTTCGGCTACTACGCCGACGACCTCTACCAGGGCGAGCCCGGCGTGGACTTCACCTCGGGCGACCTGTACCGGGCGAACCTGTCGCGCCGCGCCTGCGACACCGATCTGGACCCGCTGACCACGCAGGTGATGCTGTCGGTGGCCCTCTACCTGCGCGCCGGTGATGTCGTCACCAACCTCACCTTCAAGTCAGGTGCGACTGCGGCGGACACGCCTACCAACTGGTGGTTCGCCCTGTACGACACCGAGGGCGCGCTCCTGGCCCAGACCGCGGACCAGACCACCACGGCCTGGGCGGCGAACACCGTGAAGACGCTGGCGCTGTCCAGCGCGCAGACCATCGAAGAGACCGGAGTCCATTACGCCGGAATCATGGTCAAGGCGACCGACCTGCCGTCCCTGGTCGGCGCGAGCCTCGGCATCGCTGGCGCGTCCGCAGGATGGTTCACGGGCGAAAAGATCATCGCCCAGACCTCGGGCTCGTCGCTGACGACCACCGCCCCAGCCACAATCGCCACCCCGACGGCGGTCGTCAACGTGCCGCGTGTTGTCGCGACCTGATCGAGCGGACTTCATCCTGAGGAGGCGTCATGCCACCGCTTCCGCTCGCATCCCCTGCTGACGCCGCCAGGCTCGGCTACACCCTGCCTGACGGCAGGGAGATGGAGTTCCTGGCCCGCGCCTCCGCCCGGCTGCGGCGGGAAGCGGGCCGCCCCATCTCCTCCACCACCTCGACTGTGCGCCGGCGTGTGGACGGCGGGAAGGTCCTGCTCCCGGGCGGGCCGATCACCGCCGTGTCCACCGTGGCCCGGCTCGCGGAGGACGGCGGGGACACGCTCTCCGGGTGGCGGTGGGACGGCATGGAGCGCATCCACTGCATCCCGCTGTGGTGCGGAGACGTCAACGTCACCTACACGCACGGGTTCACCACCATCCCGGACGAACTGCTGGAGTTGGTCTGCTCCGTCGCTGTACGGCTGTCCGCAACGGACGACGCCGCCGGCATGGAAGCAGGAATCCGGTCCGAGTCGATCGACGACTACTCGGTGACGTACGCGGCCGAAGCGGTGGAGACGGCGTCCGGGCTGCTCCCTGGCGAGTGCGCGTCTCTGGCCGGATTCCTCGGGTCTGCTCCGGGTGCGTACGTGGTGAGGCCGCGGTGAGCGTCTCAGGGGTGCTCGCCCGGGGCCGGACGGCGGCGCTCATGCTGATGCGCGACACCTGCACGGTGGAACGCAAAGACGGCGACCCGGTGCTCAACGACGAGACCGGGCAGCTCGAACAGGCGTGGACCACGGTCTACACGGGCGTGTGCCGGGTCAAGTCCGGCGGCCGGGCAGGACAAGGCGCGGGCCGTGAAACCGAGTGGGGCGAGCGTGAAGTCACCCTGCACCAGTACACCGCCGTACTCCCGTGGGACACCACAGAGGTGATCGCCCGAGAGGACCGTCTGACCGTCACAGCGTCCGACGACACATGGCTGATCGGGCGGCACCTCGAAGTCATTGACATCTCCCTCGCCGGAACCGCGACCGCCAGGCGGCTGCTCGTGGAGGACAAGGAGGGGTGATGGCCGACATTGACGGCTCGGAACTTCTTGACCTCGTCCAGTACCTCGACAACGCCGAACATGAGGCTGCCAGCAAGACCTACCCGGTGGTTGAGCGGCACGCAGAGGCGTTGCGTGACCAGTGGCGGAAGAACGCCAAGGAGACCGCGCGCAAGCACGGCAAACGGTATCCGAAGACGATCACGACGGAGCAGGTTCCTGCCGCGGAAGCGATCGAGTGGACGGTCGGCCCTGAGTCGATGATGCCTCAGGGCGGGATGGGGCCAGGTTTCGAGCATGGCAGCCGTAACCAGCCGCCCCACTGGGATGGCGCCCGCGCAGCCGTTGCGGAGGAGCCGAAGTTCTACAAGAGCCTGGATGAGATCGTGCGGAGCCTCCTGTGACGCCGCTTCCCTCCAGGCCGCTCGTAGATGCCCTTCTGGCCTCCTGGCGGGCGGCCGTGCCGGACACCTTGAAGATCCACGATGCTCAGGCATCGCCTGACGCCGAGCCCCCCTACGCGGTGGCGTACTTCGACACCGGGATGAAGTCGGGCTTCCACCGCGACCTCACCAACGACGGCCCGAACGAGCTGCGCTACCAGATCACGTCCGTCGGTGCGACGCGTGATCAGGCCGCGTGGGTGGCGGACAAGATGGCCGCTGCCGTCCTGGGCACCGTCGCCACGGTTTCGGGGCGCCGGGTGTGGCCCGCGATCGAGGAAGGCTCGCAGCCCGTTCGCCGCGAGGACGACGGAACTGCGCTGTTCTTCGCCACCGCCCAATACCTGACCAGGTCAGACCCCACCTGACCCTCTTCTGATCCATTCGGCCCGCCACGGCGGGCTTTTTTCATGCCCTGAGGAGAGCCCGCATGGCTACCTACTCCGCGCAGGCGATCACGACCGATGGCCTGGTCGCGACGTCTCGTACCGCAGCCTCCGGCGACAAGATCACCCCCGACAGGAATGTCATCCTCCGCGTCACCAACGGCGCCGGCGCCGACGTGGACCTGACGATCACCGTCCACGGCACGTCCGCGTACGGCAGCGACCTGCCCGACAAGGTGATCACGATCGCGGCCGCCGCGACGAAGGTCATCCCGCTCAGCTTCAACGAGTACATCAGCCCCACTGATGGGCTGATCGCGCTCGGGTGGGAGTCCACCACGTCCGTGACCTTCACCGTTGAGCGGATCTGAGCCCATGGCGACGCTCACGATTCGCGACCCGTACGGCAACGAGTTCGAGATCGACGCGACCGCGCGCAAGTTCTGGGAGCACCGCGAGGGCTACACGATCCTCCCCGAACCGGCCCCCTCTCAGCAGGACGAGTCGCCTGCGCAATCGCCGGACAAGACCGGCGCCCCCAAGTCCACCCAGAGGGCGGCTCGGGCTGCCCAGGATGTGAAGGAGCAGCCCGGTGGCTAAGCGGCTTACCGACGGCAACACCAAGGCCACGTTCGTGCCCACCATCTCGTCCATCACCGCGCCCACGGTCGCCGAGCTCACCGACTCTGGCATCGTCGCCCTGGAGAACACCGTCACTGACGATGGTCTCGACATCTCCTTCGATGAGGGCACCGTTGAGGGCAACGTTCTGGCGAGTACGCAGGACTTCGAGTCGCCGGGCCGGTCGAAGGCGCAGATCGAGCTCACCTACTACCGCGACTCGACCACCGCCGCGGACCGCATGTGGTCCGTCATGACCCGCGGCACCGCGGGATTCCTGGTGGTGCGGCGAGGCGTCACGGCGTCGACCGCGTACGCCGCAGACCAGAAGGTCGAGGTGTACGAGGTGACCTGCGGCGAGCGCCGCCCGCTCGCCCCCGAGCGGGAGAGCTACGAGAAGGTCCAGCTCAAGCTGTACGCCTCCGGCACGTACAGCGTCGAATCCACGGTGGCGGCATGACCTCGACCCGACCGTCCGCGATCGCGGACATCATCGGCCAGGTCAAGCGCCCCGAGAAGACAGTCCAGATCTGCCTGGCAGGTGATCTGCAGGCCGAGTTCGAGGACCTGGAACGAGACCTGCAGATCGCTCGGGACCAGCCCGCCGAGGGGACACTGGCCGGCGGCGCGAATCCCATGGCGACGCAGATCGCGCAGCAGATCATGGAGCTGCGGGAGCGGATGCGCGAGCACACCACGGTGTTCAAGTTCCGCGGCCTGCCCCGCAAGCAGTACTCCGACCTGGTGGCGTCGTGCCCTCCGTCCGACGAGGACAAGGAGAAGGGCGCGGAGGTCGACTGGGAGCAGTTCTCGGTCGCCCTCGTCGCTGCGTGCGCGGTCGAGCCCACCATGACCGCGGACGAGGCGGGTCAGATCGCTGACGTGCTCACGCAGGCGCAGTGGGACAGCCTCGTCGGCGCCGCGTTCTCGGTGAACAAGCGGGATGTGGATGTCCCTTTCTCCTTCGCCGCCTCCGCGATTCTCCAGAACTCCAGGAAGAACTCGAAGTAGCCGCCATGTGGGGCGTCCCACGCAGTGAACTGCTGGGACGCCAGACACAGGCGACGACGGAGTACTTCTACGACGAGGACGGCCTGCTGGTCCGCAGCGAGACCACGTGGGAGCCGCGCTGGCTACCCGAGGACGTGTCGTGGGCGCAGGCGTGGCGGCGGTGGGTGGCGGGCAAATGCCCCGGGTGCGGGCTGCAGCTCGCCGACACGACCGCGATGCGGGACGGCGAACCGGTGCACAGCTACCACGTGCCGGATCCGGCGCGCTGCTACGGGTGCGACGAGTTGCTGAAGGACGACAAGGAGCGTGCGAAGAAGCCGACGGTCCGGCCGGAGGCTTTGTTGCGGCACGTCGAGCAGGTCACCTGAACAGCGCGTGGAACCAGTACACGTGCTGGTCGAGCACGGTGACGACGAGCGCGAACAAGAAGAACGCGAGCACCGAGAGCACCACGCGTAGCGGCCAGCCTTTGAAGTAGCTCCACCATTCCCGGCCGGTCTTCGGGTCGCCGGGCCCGCCGGCCATGTGGTCGCTGTTGCGGAGCATCTCGAAGTCCCTTCGTGAGATCCCCCGATCCGTGGCGATGATGCCACGGTCCAACGCCTCATTGCCGCCATTCGGCTCATTTCGTGACCTGACGGGCGGGGGTGAGCAGGGTGGCCGAGCGCTCGATTTCGATCAACTTGAGGGCGCGCGTCTCCGGATTCGTCGCCGGGATGCGGGAAGCCAAGGGCGAGACGCAGAACCTTTCGCGTCAGATGACCGAGACGGGCGCGTCGGCCGACCGGATGCGCCGCCGCCTCGAAGCAGCCACGAAGGCGCTCCCGAAAATCAAGATCGATGCGGACTCGACGGCCGCTGAAATTAAGTTCGCGCAGCTGCGTTCGCAGATGGAGTCGCTCGGCGACAAGAAGATCGGCATCGACATCTCCGCGGCCGACGCGATGACGCAGATCCGCGAGATCGAACGCGAACTGGAGCAGCTTCAGCGCAACGAGGCCGACATCAACATCCGCGCCGACATCGGTGAGGCGCTGGCGGAACTCCGCGCGGTCGACGCCGAGATTTCCCGGGTCAACGGGCGTACGGCCGACGTGCGGGTGGACGCCGACGTTTCGGGTGCGCTACGCAACATTGCGCTGATCGGCGGAGCGCTGGCTTCCCTTCCGGCAGTCACCACGATCGCCGTCGGCGTGACCGCTCTCGGCGGCGCGTTCGCGGCAGCCGGGGCAGGGGCGGCGGCCTTCGGCGCCGTCGCCGTGCCCGCGCTGGGCCGGATCAACGACGCACTCAAGGCGCAGGAGACGGCAGCCAAGGCGGCGGGGGGCGCGACCGGCGGGGCCGGGCAGAGTGCTGCTCAGGCCGCCCAGCAGGCGCTGCAGCTGGAGCAGGCTGAGCGTCGGCTGAAGGACGCGCAGAACGAGGAGCGGGCCGCCCAAGAGGACCTGACCCGGGCGCGCGAGGCCGGGCGCAGGGCCTTGGAGGATATGAACTTCTCGCTGGAGAGGTCCATCCTCAGCCAGAAGGACGCTGCCCTCGCGGTCCGCGAGGCCGAAGCCCGGCTGGCCGAGCTGCAGGGAGACCCGAAGGCGACCGCGCTGGAGATCGAGCGCGCCCAGCTGTCGCTGGAGATGGCGCAGCAGCGCGCCCGTGAGCAAGAGGTCAAGACCCAGCGGGCCCGCAAGGACACCGCGGAAGCGAACGCGGCTGGGGTCAAGGGCACCAAGGAGTACCAGGACGCTCTCGACAACTTGCGGCAGACGCAGGACAAGGTCGCCCAGGCGGAGCAGCAGCTCAAACTGCTGCACCTGCAGCAGCAGGCCGCCATGGCCGGCGGCGGCGGGGCGGCGGCCAAGCTGAAGGACGCCTTCGCCGACCTGTCGAAGGAAGAGAAGGAACTCGCCAAGAACATCAAGAGCTTCAAGGACGAGTACATCGCCTGGCAGCGGTCCTTGGAGCCCGACGTCTTCCCGGTGATCAACAAGGGTCTCGATTTGATGAGGCTCGGGCTGAAGGAGGCGGGCCCGCTCGCCAAGTCGGCCAGCGCCGGCCTGCTCCAGTTCGGCCAGGATGCCGAGGCTGCCCTGCGGGGCCAGTTCTGGCAGGCGTTCCTCTTCGACCTGAACACCAACATCCCTGGCGCGATCACCACCATGGGGCGGATCGGCATCGACACCTTCACAGGGTTCGCGGGGATCATCAAGGCGGTCCTCCCGTACGGGATGGAACTGCTCGGCAACATCGAGCACCTGTCGGATGCGTTCGCGGACTGGGGAGCCGGTCTCGAAAGCAATCAGCAGTTCCACCAGTTCATGGCCGACGTCAAGGAGACCGCTCCCGAAGTCTGGGCGCTGATCAAGGATGTGGCGAAGGCGCTGGTCAGCATCGGCGAAGCGGTGGCGCCGCTGAGTACCGGCGCGTTTTCGGGCCTGAGCCTCCTAGCCAAGATCATCTCCGGGATGGATCCCGAACGCATCCAGGCCATCGCCATCGCCATCGGCGCGATCAAGCTGGCCAGCATGGGCATGAACGCCGCCGCTGCCTGGCAGGGCCTCGCTGGCGGGATCTCGGCGACCGGCACGGCGGCAGGTAAGGCCCAGGGCAAGGTGGCCGCGTTCGGTAAGGCCGCCGTCGGCGTGTCCGCCGGGGTGATCGGGTTCGAGCTTCTCGGCTCGGCCATGAACGACCTGGCCGGCCACTCCGAAGGGATGGGAGAACTCACCCTCGCCCTGACCGAACTTGGGCAGACCGGCAAGTGGGCCGGCGACCTGGGCGAGCAGTGGGGCGGCACGTTCGACGACGCCAGCAAGGCCGCCGAACTGTTCGGCGACGGACTCCGCGAACTGCAGGACCCTTCGTTCGGCGAGATGTTCTGGCTGCACCCGCTGTCGGAGCTGACCGCGATCCTGCCCGGGATCGACTCGTCGGTGGACATCCTTGAGCAGAAGTTCTCCGACATGGACAAGGTCCTGGCCGGCATGGTGACCAGCGGCAACGCTGACACCGCCGCCCGGGCCTTCCAGGAGTTGGCCAAGCAGGCACAGGCGCAGGGCATCCCGGTGGAGAAGCTCAACCAGCTGCTCCCCACCTACAACCAGTCGCTGCGCGTCGCGGGCAACGCTGCCGCAGAGGCTGCGGCCGGGGTGGACAAGGGCAAGCTGGCGATGGATGGCTTCAACTCCTCGCTCGACGCTTTCTCGTCGCGCACCGACGCGTTGACTGCGATGCAGAACCTGAAGACCGCGTACAACGCGGCTGAGCAGGCGATCAACGCGGCGAACGGCAAACTGCAGGTCAGCGCGACTATGACGGACCGTCAGCGGGACGCTGTCATCCAGGCGCGGCAGAAGTTCTCCGAGTACATCACCGCGGTGAAGGGCGCCGCTGACGGGGCGGCCACCCTGTCGGGCAAGACGAGCGACGCCACGCTCAAGATCTTGGAGCAGTTGCCGAAGCTCGGCGACCTCGCCGGCAAGAACAGCGAGGCCCGCGAGCAGGTGCTGAAGCTGGCCGAGGCGTACGGCATTTCCCGCGAGGACGCCGAGAAAGCCATGAAGAGCGCGAAGGACTTCCAGGACGTCCTGAACGCCTTCAAGAACAAGCAGATCTACATCAAACTCGGCCTCGACACGACAGAGGCCCAGGAGTCGTTCGAACGATTCGTGAAGAAGGTCGGCGACCGGCAGCTCGCGGTCAGCCTGATGGCCAAGCAGAACATGCCGGCCCGGGCTGGCGGCATCTTCGCCTACGCCCGCGGTGGGCTGCAGAAGTTCGCTGCCGGCGGCAGGTCAACCCCTCCGAACATGGCCACCGGGCCGACGATCCTGTATGGGGAGGGCGCCGATCAAGAGGCGTTCATCCCGTATGAGGATCGGTACAGGGATCGCGCGATCGGCCTGTTGGCGCAGGTCGCGAACGATTTCGGCCTGCAGCTCAACAACGCCCAGGCAGCGCAGGGGATGGCGGATCTGTCGGTCACGATCGACGACTCCGGCCTTCGGATCGTTGACGGCCTGACCGGCGTCATGGGGTCTCTGCAGAACACGATGGGCGAGACGGGCACGCTGACGTCCAGCATCTCCAAGGTCGGCTCTTCTGCTGACCAGCTGAATCAGTCGTGGTTGGCGGGGTCGGCGATCGTGGGCGACACGATGACCCGGCTGGGCACGGTCACGTCGGACGCGGTCACGGTGATGACCGGGTCGGTGACCACCAGCGTGGACGGGTTGACGTCGTCGGTGGACGCGCTGGCGGCGGCGGTCGGCGCGGCCAAGCAGGCGGCGTCGTCCGCGTCGAGCAAGTCGTCGTCAGGGAAGAAGGACACCAAGCCGGGCATGGTCGCCGGGTCCGGCCCGAAGTCGTCTGACGGGTTCCGGGAGGAGTACTCGGTCGCGGGCTCGTACGGCTTGGACGGTCCGGGATACGTGTCGACGCACGAGTCGGCGTTCGTGACGTCGCGGCCGGTCAACTATTCGCAGGTGTCCGCGCCTCAGCAGTCGGCGCCCGCTCCGAGTTCGTCCACACCCGCTGAGCGGGTGCACGGCTCTTCGGGGACGTGGGGCCGCGACGGCATGGCGGCCGGCCCGGCCGTGGTGATCCAAAACCAGACTGTGAACAACGACGTGGACGCCAACATGTTCGCCGAATCCGTGGCGATGAAGGTCCGGGCGCGCGGGCGGTAACCGCCCTCCCATCGCTTCTTTTACCAGGTAGGAGGGCGGTTTCGTCATGTCTTGGGACCCCGCGTCCGGGATCACGTTCGGCCAGTACATGCGGGCCAAAGGGGTCCAGGTCCGGCCCGCCGGCTGGTCGTGGCAGACCCGCGACCAGGTGCTGGAGGACTCGCCGACCCGCAAGACGGTGCGTGATCAGGCGGGCAACGACGTGACCGAACGTACCGACGAGCACGGCGGCTACCACCGCGACGTTTCGATCAACCTTAGGAGCTAGTGGTGGCCATCACTCGCGATCTGCTGTTCGTGGACACCCAGGTCAAGGCGCTGACGAATGCGATCGCGCTGAATTTGGGGGACACGACGGCGGGCGCTTTCAAGATTGCGCTGTTTCAGGACAGTGTGACGCCGGACGCCTCCCAGGCGAACCCGGCGTACGGGTCGTCGCCGTTTTCCAGCGGTGAAGTGTCCGGCGCCGGGTACAGCGCGGGCGGGCTGGCGTTGACGAGCGTCGTGTTCGAGGAGCTGTCCAGTAGCCCGGGATATGTGCGCTGGGACTTCGACAACATCTCCTGGCCGAGCAGCACCATCACGGATGCGAAGGGTGGCCTGTTCTATGCGACGGGCCTGTCCAACCGGGCGATCGTCTTCCGGTCGTTCATCCAGGAGTACAGCTCCCAGGACGGCACGTTCAGCGTCAACATCCACACCGACGGTGTGATCAAGCTCAACGTGGTCGGCCCGCTCCTCTGACCCGCCTCATATCCGATCTTCAGCCCCGCCGGCGTGCGGGGCTTTCGCATTGAAAGGGGCCGGTCATGGCCTTGTACTGGGCGTCGAACGCGGCGATGGCCACGACGGCGGCACCCTCGCCTGTCACTACGGGTACGGCGGCGAAGACGCTGCTGCAGATCGCCACCCCGTCCACCCGGTCGATCAAGGTCGTGGAGTGGGGGATCAGCTTCGACGGCAGCACCGCGGCGGAGCCGATCCGGTGCGAGCTGATCCAAACGGATGTCGCAGCCACGGTGACGGCGCACGTCGCCGCCGGTGTGCAGCCGTATGACGACCCGGGCGCTCCTGCGTCGCTGATGACGCTCGGGACGAGTGCCACGGGCTACACGTCCAGCTCTGAGGGGACGATCACGGCGACCCGTACCGGCGACCTTCAGCTGATCAGCCCAACGACCTTGTATGTGAAGCAGTGGCCGTTGGGGCGCGAGTTCCGGGTTCCGGTGTCGAAGTTCCTGCGGGTTCGGGTGACCGCCGCCGCCGCAGTGAACGCCTACACCTATGTGGTGTGGGAGGAGTAGGTGTCCGCCTCGCTACGGGCGGTCGCCTCAGCGGCGAACTCGGGCGCGTCGATCTCCTGCAATAAGCCGACCGGGACCGAAGCGGGCGATCTGCTGCTGGCGTTCCACACGGCCGACGTCGGCACGCTCGCCGCCATGACGACCCCGACAGGGGGTACGACGTGGACTCTGCTGCGGCAGCAGCAGTGGGTCGGCGGCGATCCCGGGACGAAAGTCTGGTGGAAGATCGCAGGCGCTTCCGAGCCGGCCTCGTACGGTTTCGTTCAGAGCTCCAACGCTGACGGTGTGGTCGGTATCGCGGCCGTCATGTCGGCTGCGACGACGACGCCGGTGAGCGCGTCCAGCGCGTCCAGCACATCCAGCACGTCGATCCCGTCTCCGTCGATCACGCCGACCGGCGCGGACGACCTGGAATTGCGGTGGGCGGCGAGCAAGGCCGTGATCGGCGGGGCGTTGACGTGGACGCCGCCTGCCACCTACACGGAGCGGGTCGATCGCCAGTCCAACACGTTCACGTCGGCGACGTTGGCGACCAAGCAGTTGTCGTCCGGGGCGGCGTCGGGCATCCAGAACTTCACGATCTCGTCGGCGACGGGCGCCCACATGGGGCTCACGGTCGCGGTCGCGACGATGCCGTTCCACACCTCGAAGCCGCTGGTGTTCGGTCAGGCGATTCAGCGCGCCGCCTTCTACTGATCTTGAGGGGGGCGTGTGGCTCGTCTCGGCCGTTCCCAGCCGATCCCGGTAACCAACGTCGGGCGGCTCACCTACTGGCAGGCGGCCACTGATCTGCCGTCGTTCTCGCTCGGGTGGGAGTTCCCGTCCCTGCAGGTGGTGTCCCCGTCTGTCACCATCCCGCTCGGCTCGTTTGCGCTCGGGTGGGAGTTCCCGAGGGTTTCGCTCCCGGTCGGACTTCCGGCGTTCAGCCTGGAGTGGGAGTTCCCGGCGATCGTCGCGGTCGTCCCCACCAACCCGGGCGACAATCTGACCGGCGCGGACGGGCAGATCGAGTGGAACGGCACCGTGTGGGGGCCGGGCACGCCGTTCACGGTGCAGGAGATCACCGGCTGGCGGTCGCTTCCCCAACTCGACAACTTGAACGTGCAACGCCCGTCCCGGCACGGCGCATGGCCCGCCCGCAGGCTGGCGCAGCAGCGCGTCGTCACGATCCGGCTGCAGCCGAACAGCATCGGCAACGAAACCGAGATCGACGACCTTCTCAGCCAGTTGGACCAGGTGACGGGCGTCCTGGAAGACGAGACGGAATGGCCGCTCGTCATCAAAGGCTTCGGCGACGCGCAGCTGGCGTTCGGCGCGATCGTGGACCGCGACGTCGCCATGGACGACCTGTACAGCGTGGGCGCCCCCACCGTCTCGGTGATGATCGTGTGCGCGGATCCGCGACGGTACAGCCTCTCCCGGTCCGGCGTTGACCTGCTACTCGACGAAGAGATCGTCGTGTCGAACGCGGGCAACGTCGCCACCCACCCGATCGTGCGCATCCCGGGCCCCGTCGTGGACCCCACCCTCACCAACCTCACGCTGGACAGGGTGCTGCAGTTCTCGATCACCCTCGATGACAGCGAACAGATGGTGATCGACACCGACGTCGGCACCGTCACCGTCGGATCCGACTCCCAGATGCGGACACTCACCGGCGTGTCCGTCCCCGTGACGGAGTGGGTGCTGGCCCGCGGCACCAACACGTTGAAGTACAGCGCCAACTCCGGCGGAGACAGCCCAGCCGTCTGCCTATACCGCGACTCCTGGCTCTGACCTGCGCAAACCTGGACAGGGGGGCGGCTCTTGACCATCACTGTCCGCTCCTCCAGCGCAGCAGGCGACTCCAGCGGCGAAATCTTCGTCCTGAAGCCGCCAGGCGTGGCCGCGGGAGACCACCTGTGGGCGATCCACACCAACACGGTCGGGCTCGGCGGCACACAGCAGCAAGGCTGGACCTCCCAGGCGACCGGCAGCGGGAACGGGTTCTTCGTCCGCGTCTCCCGCCGGATCGCCGGGATCGGCGAACCGGACAGCTACACGTTCGGGCAGGCCAGCAACGCCGACGGCACCGTCCACATCATCGCCGTCCAGGACGCCGACCAGAGCACCGCACCCAACATCGTCATCTCGTCCGGCGGGTCGTCCCAGTCGGCACCCACCCCGAACGTGACACCGGCCGGCGCGCCGCACCTGGAGATCCGGGTCGCCGCGGTGGACGACGAGCACCTGGGCTGGTCGGCGCCGTCCGGGTATGTGCTGCGCGGCACCGCCGCGGACGCGGTCGGGCTGATCTCGTCCGCCGCCGCCAGCAAAGTCATCAACTCGTCGGCCGCTTCCGGTGTCCAGTCGTTCAGCGTCTCCCCGGCCGACACGCGCAGCGACATCGGCGTGTCCATCTCGATCGCGTCGGCGGTCACGCAAGAGCCAGAGATCCCGGACTATCCGCCGTACACGCCGGCCCGCGGCACCGCCCTGTACTCCTACCGGGCCCGGCGCCTGCGAGATGGCCAGTTCCTCGGGTTCCTCGACTTGGAGAACGTCACGTTCGACAAGCGGATCAGCGCACCCGGCACGTTCTCGGCGACGATCCCGATCCCCAACCGGCGCACCGCCGACCTGGTGGCGGAGGTCATCCCGCGCGACTCCACAGTCCTGTCCGCAGGCCCCGGCGTGATCGTCGTGGACGTGCTGCGCGGAGGCGACATCTGGGGCGAGTATTGGATCACCCGAGCCACACCGTCCCGGTCCGGCCGAGACACGCCCTCCATCCAATTGCAGGGCACCACTCTTGACGGCTGGCTGTCCGCCGTCGAAATGCAGCAGGAACTGTTCTTCGAGCAGGTCGACCAGATCGACATCCTGCGCGGCCTGCTGTCCAACCTGCAAGGCCAGCCGTTCTCCAACATCGGCCTGTCGGTCGCCGCCGGCATGTCGGGAGTGCTGCGGGATCGGCAGTACGGCGACGACGGCGGCACCTACGGGCAGCGCATCAAAGAGCTGTCCGAGGTGAACAACGGGTTCGAGTACACCATCGACGTCGGCATCGCCGAAGGGACGATCGTCCGCCAAATCCGCTGGGGGTATCCGACGCTCGCCAGCGACACGGTGGAGCACGTCTTCGCGGACGGGTTCAACGGCGGCGACGTCATCGAATGGCAGGACGAGATCGACGCGCTGCGCGGCGCGACCCGGTGGCGGGCCCGCGGCGGCACCCCGGCCGCCGACGCTGACGCGTCCGTCACAGCCGAGCCGCTCATGTCAGCCGTCTACGAGGCGGCCGACCATCTGATGGCGGGCTGGCCCCGCATCGACCGCACCCTGTCCTACAGCGACGTTGTGGACCAGGAGACCCTGGAGGACTACGCCGCCTATTGGGCGAGCGTCGCCCCCGGGGCTTTGCGGGTGGAACAGTACACGGTGGTGCTCGGCGCCAACCCGTCGCTCCACCCGAACAAGCTGGGCGACTGGTGCCGCATCTACTTGGACAACGAATGGCACCGCCCGCATTGGCGGACCCGCCGCATCATCGGCCTGCAGATCACCCCCGTAGGCCGCGACGAGGGCAAAGAAGAAGCGAAACTCATCCTCGAAGGGCTGGACGTCGGCGGCCCTAGCCTTACGGGAGGCGATGCGTGATGGCCGACCGTTTCCCCGACGACCTGTTCGAGCAGATCCGGCAACTCGCGGCCCGCGTCGACCACCTCGAAGCCCAGCTACGGCAACGCCCCGGCGTCACCAAAGCGTCGCAGGGATGGCTGCTGGCCGACATGAGCGTCCCCACCGTCCCGTCAGGCCACGTCCAGATCGGATGCGCGTCCGGCGACTTCTACGTCGCCACATCCGACGGCGAGGTCAAACGCATGCCGGGCGTCGGCTCCAGCGTGGTCACCCCCGACGTGGACCTGTCCGACGCGCCGTCGTCGTACAACCAGACGTGGGCTCAGGCGCACGTCGCGTCCACGAGCTCGATCTACCAGTCGTTTCTCCAACTACTCGACAGCCTGGGCGGCGCCGGCTTCATCGAGTTCTGAACGTGGCCGCCCGCGTATCGACCCCGGCCTTGAGGGTGCGCTGGACGCGTCGGTAGAGGGAACGCGGGCGGCCACCCCTCGATACCCACTGATCAAGGAACTGAGGTACATGCGTGCAGGACCCGAACGTCATCGGCCTCATCCTCAACGCCGGGCTCGCCGGGATCACGCTGTTCCTCTTCCTCAAGGGCTGGGTGGTCCCCAAACCTTCGGGGGATCGGCTGGTCCGCGAATTGGAGCAGTGGCGAAAGCTCTACGAGACGGAGAGAGCCGCCCACGACCTGACGCGGAAGGCGCATGCCGAGGAGACGAGGGCGGCGTTGCAGGCCGCGGCCGAAAGTAGCCAGACAGCGATGGCGCTGCTGGAGGAGATCAGGAAGCGCCAGAGCGAGGCTCACTCATGACGCCAGAGGAAGAGATCAGACGCGCCGAGCGTGAGGCTGCGGAGTCGAAGCTCCGGGCTCAGCAGGAGCTCAGCCAGGCGCGGGAGCGGGCCGTACGCACCAGGTCGATCGCGCGCAGGCTGCGCGAGTTGCGGGAGGCGAACGGTTTCGGCCAGCTCCTCGACGAGGCGTTCGGGGGTGGCTCTCGTGCATGACGAGCTGTACCTGGTCGGCAGCGTCTTCCTGATCGTGACTGCGCTGATCGCGGTGGCGTGTGTGGTGGCTCAGGCGATGCTGGCCCGCTGGTGGGAAACCCCGGCCGGTCGGCATGTGATGGCGTTCCAGGGGGTGCTCGCCGCCGTGTTGTGCCTGTGGGCGCTGCGGGTGTGGGTGCCCGACTCCGACGTGATCCGCGCCCTGCGGTCCCTCGCGTTCGCCGGCGTGCCCATCGTGCTCGGATGGCGGCTGGCCATCATCATCCGGACCTGGCGCCGAAAGCGCCGCGAACACAAGCAGGAGGCGCGGTGAAGGCGAAGACCGAAGCCGAGTTCACCGAGGACGGCGTGGACCTCCACCACTGGGGCGCCACCGAAGACGACGAAGAGCAGGTCCTACAGGCTTTGTACGGGCCGGCGGATGAGGACGGCGTCTACCGGGGCGCCGGCGACGAGGAGGGCGAGTGACCGCCAAAGCCATGCTGGCCACCGCCCGCGAGGATCTCGGGCTGACGGGCAGGCCGAACCGGATCACCCGCGACTACGCCAAACGCAACGGCGCCGAGTTCCTCGCGGTGGCGTGGTGCCAGATGAGCATCACGTGGTGGGCGCGTAGGTCCGACAACACGGACGCGGTGCTGCCGCGCGGGGACAGGGCCTACACGGTGTGGAGCGCTGAGGACGGCGAACGGCTCGGCCGCTGGCACGCCGGCACGGTCGCCAACATCAAGAAGTACTGCAAGCCGGGCGCGGTCATCTACTTCGACTGGGCGTTCTCTGACCGGATCGCCGCGATCGACCACGTGGGCCTGGTGGAGAAGGTCCTGCCGGACGGCCGGGTGCAAACCATCGAAGGCAACACGGGAGACGCCTGCAAGAGACGTGTCCGGTCAGCGGACGTGATCGCCGGCTTCTGGAACCCCGACTACGAGGAGGACGACGTGTCCGCTAAGGACGTGTGGACGTACGAGATCCCGGTCACGTACGGCTCGAAGGAGAACCCGGAGTGGCAGGCCCGGAACGTCCTGGTCAACCACGGGGAGCACCTGCGGAAGATCGAGGCGAAGCTGGACGCGATGAACGCCACGATCAAGACTCTCGCGGAGGCTCTGGCCGCCCGTGATGCCGCGATTGACGCTGACGCGCTGCTGGACCGGATCCGTACGGAGATCGAGAACGTGAGCGTGCGGCTGGACGTGGGCAAGTAGCCCGACTGATCGTCACTGAGAAGCGGTCTCCGAGGCGCGTCTCTCAGTCCCGGGGCGGTCCCGCCAGATGCGGGCCGCCCTTTCGCATCCCTCTGAGCGCTGAGGAGCGCCATGAAGAAGGTAACGATCTTCGGCCAGGAGCCCGCGGTGATCGTCTACACGATCAACTCGCTGGTTGCTCTGCTGGTCGCCTACGGGCTGGACCTGTCGCAGGTACAGGTCGCCGCGATCTCGACGATCGCCACTGGCGTGCTGGCCGCGGTCGTCGCCGTGATGACCCGCCCGTTCGTGGTGTCGGCTCTCACCGGCGCGGTGTCCACGGTGATGGCCGCCGTGGCGGGGTTTGGGCTGGAGTTCACCGCCGATCAGATCGGCGCTACGGTCACGGTGCTGTCCATCGTGCTGGCGCTGGTGCTCAGGGCGAATGTGACCCCGACGTCGGGGCCGGTCGCGTCGAGCGTCCGCTGATGTAGGGACCACCCCCTCCCCGGGGTGATACGAAAGGCCCGCCGTTCCTTCGGGAGCGGCGGGCCGTTTCGTGCTGTCGGGACTCAGGCCTCGTCGGCCCACAGCACGACATTGGACAGGTAGTGCCCTGACGCCTTGTCGAACGCTCCTCCGCATGTGATGAGCCGCAGCGCCGGGCCGTCCGTCTTTCCCCAGATCTGCTTGGCCGGGAGCGCGGTCTTGGCGGTCTGCTGGGAGCGCTGTGCGACGAACTCGTACGTGACGCCCGCCTTGTCGGTGATCTGGATCTTCGCGCCCTTCTTCACCTGCTTCAGTTTGGCGAACACGTCGGGGCCGGTCTTGGAGTCCACGTGGGCGATGACGACGGCGGGGCCGTCCTCGCCGGGCTTCGGACCCTTGGAGTACCACCCGGCGCGGCCGAACGACGGCGTCTCCATGTCGCCGTTGGCCTTGAGTCCGACCTTCACGATGCGGGCGTCCACTCCGATGCTGGGGATGCGGATCCGTGAGGGCTCTGAGACTCGCTGGGTGAGCGTGCCGGGTGTGGCTGAGGTAGACGGAGGAGCCGCGAGTAGAGATGGCTGAGACGGCTCAGGAGAGCCGTTCGCGCCACAGGCGGACGCGAGGACCAGGCAGGCGGCTACAAGGGCGAGACGACGCATGAGGGGCTCCAAAGAGAAAGAGGGCTGGACCGCCTGTGCGACGGTCCAGCCCGAGGGGGACTACTTGGCGAGACCGCCGAGACCGGTGTCCACGCGGGCGGGCACCGGGATGTTGTTGACGACCGTGACGTGCGTGGTGGTCGTCGGCGTAGCAGTCGGGCAGTCCGTGGGAGCCTCGGACAGGACCAGCGTCCACTCCGACTCAGCGCCGTCGGCCAGCGTGTAGCCGTCCGCCGCCTCAGCGGTGATGGTCACCGAGCCGGGGTCGACGCTGTACGTTTTGCCCTGCTCCACCGTCTTGCCGCTGGACGTCTTGTACACCACGCCCGGGACCTCGGGGATGGAGACGGAGGCGGTCTTGTCGTCGCAGGTGGCCTGCGTCAGCGTCGGAGACTTCGGGGTGGCCTCACGGTCGTCGGGGTCGCCAGTCGGAGTCGGGCTCACCGTCACCGTCGGGGTGGCCGTGGGCGTCGGGCACGCCTTCGCCTCGTCCACGGTCAGACGCCACCGCCGGTCACCACGCAGCACATACCCGTCCTTCGCCACGGCGACCACCCGGTACGAGCCAGGGCGGACCTTGAACGTGCCGGCACGCCACGCCTTGCCGCGCACCTCGTAGCGGACGCCCTTCTTGGCGGGGATGACCAGCTCGCCCCGGGTGGTGCCGCAGTCGGGCTGGGTCACGGTCGGCGCGAGCGCGGTCACCTGGGCGTCGCAGTGGGCGCCGGTGATGTCGCCGGAGTTGCCGCCCACGGCGGGGTCGGCGTTCCGCCACGTCTCGGCGCAGGTGCGGTACGTCCACTGCCAGTCGTGGTTCGGCGTCACTTCCGCCTGCGGGTCGTTGAAGTACAGCTTTGGCCAGGCGCTCGTCTCTGCTGGCTTCGTGCACGACCCGCCGATCGAGCAGCCGTAGTCGTAGGAGTTGTCCACCCCGGCGGCGCTCGGAGCGGACGTAGACGTCACCGTGAACGTGTACGAGCCGGAGAACGACCCGGTCACCGCGCGGGAGATGGTGACGCCCGCCTGCGGCGACTTGGCTCCCTTGATGGTGGTGAAAGCGCCCGAGTCGGACAGCACCACACGGTAGGTGTCCGGCGCGTTGTTGGCGCCTTCGATGGTCTTGGTGATGGTGACGCTGCGGCGCAGCAGGTCCCACGCCCACGGGCCATGCGTCCCGGAGTCGAGGTTGTTGCTGATCTGCACCGAATCTCTGAAAGGGGCGGCGGCGGTTGCGCTGGTGGCCAGTCCAGTCGCTACCAGCACGCCAGCGGCGACAGTCGCCGCGAACTTGCTGATGAACATGAGGAGTGCACCCTCTCGGGAGTTGCCGACCCTCGGGTAGGGCCAGCGTCTGCGGCGCGGCAGGTCCTACGCCTCTCTGGCGAATCAGGACATGCCAGCCGCAAACCATTGTGCACCTTGTCTACTTGAAGCCGCCTAATCGCTGAAATCTGTACAGGCCGATGCGGAATTGGTGGGCGATATGACTATGGCAAACCTGGTCGAGGTGGCACCGCAGGCTCCTGTACCGTGGAAGCACCCTGGGGAGCGCAAGCTGGTTGGGGATGGTGCACCAGGACCCAGCGCCTGCGAGGAGAACCGGCCACGTAACCCCGGACTGATCACCCGGGAGCGCGGACAGGCTCCGATCAGGACCCCAGGCCGAACGCCTGCATAGCTCAGTCGGTGAGAGCGCCGCACTCATAATGCGGAGGTTCCCAGGTTCGAGTCCTGGTGCAGGTACGCGGGGAGGCGGGGTCTTCGAATCGTGAAGACTCCGGTCGCCACGGTCGGCGTCGACGGGCTCCGGTCGAGGGTGGCGAAGCCGGGCAGACGTGCCCGTGTGGACCTCCGTGCAACGTACGGGGTCGGGTCGCCAGGCATGGCCGCCCGACCCCTTTCAACTATTTCCAAACTGGAAAGAGTTGCTTTCGAGTTCGGGAGGCGCGATGCGGTTCGACTACGACCTGGACGCCGACGCCCTGTACGTGACGATCTCCGGTGAGCCCGTCGCGGACACCCGGACCGTTGAGGACCTGACGTCGGTGGACGTGGACGCTGAGGGCCGGGTGGTCGGCATCGAGGTCGTCAACCCTGGCCGGGCGTGGGCGATAGACCGGGTGCTCGCCCGGTATCCGCTCGGGGATGAGGATGCTCCCGCCCGAGATTGAGGCGCTGTTCGAGCGGCTGGACCGGCGGGCCATGGAGATGATGGGCGAGGAGCCTGCCGCGTGGCCTCAGGCATGACCTGCTAGTCGGCGGATGTATGGGCCGAGTAGCGCGGCGAGGCGCAGGCACTGCTCGTCGGTGAGCGGTGGGTCATCGGCTCCGTCGTCCCATCCGGCTTGGAAGGACTCCTCCGGAGTACGGCAGAGCTGTCGCGGGTCCTCGCTCATGGAAGGAAGGTACTGACGGCCACCTCAAGCGGTCGTCACGCGAGCCCCGGCCTCAACTAAATTGACGCCCCCGTCCTGGTCCTCTCGCGGACCGGGGCGGGGGCTGTTTCATGTGCGTGGTCAGGCGCTACGCCACCGCGCCTGATCGCCACCCTTCGACGAGCACCTCATCAGAGTGCCCGCGCTCGTCCTGCCGAGAGCGCCCTGAGGAGCACAGAACGCGCCGGGGTGGACACCGGACCTGACCGCGGGCTGTGCCACCTTCCTCGTGCGCGTCGGCGTCGGCCGAGGCTTGGGCTTGATCACCTTGCGGTGCGTCTTCGTCCTCGCCGGCGTCGGCGTGTGGATGGGTGCGCGTGGCGCGGTCTTCGACGGCGTCGGCGTTGGTGTGGGGGTCGGCGTCGCCGTGTATGCCAGTGCAGTCGTGGTCGCCGCAGGCTCCCGGGCAGGCGCGGCGGGAGAGGAGCAGCCGGCCGTGAACGTGGCCGCGAGAGCTGCGGCAGCGAGGAGAGTACGCATCGTGGGCCTTCCGGTTGGTGAGGGACTCGAAACAGACCGTTAGACGACGCTCGGTGACCGATGGTTGTCAGTGAGTAGGAACAACATGCGAGAGCCCCGGCCCGCGGGGAAGCGCGGCCGGGGCTCACTCGTGCGGTCAGTTGGTTACGGATTCTTGTTCGGCCGCCACGCCTTGCCGTTCTTCTCCCACTTGGTGCCGCCGGACTGGCAGTCGCACGGCTCCTCGGTGACCCAGTAGTCAAGGTGGTCGTTCTCGATCGTCGTGTAGAGGCTGGCCCGAATGTCGTCGTCGCTTCTGGGCACGCTGGTCACCTCCCGCGCCGCTTGTCGAGCAGCGCGAAGTACTCGGGCGACCCGAACTCCGGGCACACGCACGGCTTCTTCTGGCAGACCGCACACCGCATCTGCGACAGGTCGACCTTTCCGGCGAGGAAGTCGTCCATGTCGGGCGACCACTTCGCGCCCAGCCGGTCGAGCAGCTCTTTGGCGTCCTTGGGTCGGCTCATACTGTTCACCTTTCGTCTTCCGTTGCTTCGCGTACGCCGATCCGCGCACGCGCCTTGTCGGCGGCCTATGTACGAGCCGCCCGACAGCTTCACGGCGGGTAGCCGTGTCGCCTGAGGGCGTCCTCCACGTAGTCGACCTCCGCCCGGGTGCACCCCTTCAACGCCCGGTAGTACCGGTCCCGGTTCGTCACGAAGTCGTCGCCGTCGGGGTCGCCGCCGTACCACGTCATGCCGAGTTTGAGCGCCGCTTGCACCTTGTCCCGCCGTACGGGTGGCGGCGGGGCGGGGTCGCTCTTCTTCTTGCTGCTGAACAGCCCCATGGGGCCCCTTCCGTTGATTGATGGCGGTGGTCGGGGGGGCTACCGAAAGCGGACGTTCAAGGTCCAGTCGTGGCCCTGGCCGCAGGAGCACATAGTGACCTCCGTGTGCAGGCCCTCCGTGAGCCCGGCGGGCCAAGTGAACGTCGCCTCGCGCCTGCACTTCTGGCAGGTGGAACGCTGGACATGAGGCTCTGGTGTGCGCACCTGTTCCTCCTTCGTCTGTCGTGATGTGGTGGCCCGGCCACGCCAGGACCGGGCCACCGTGCGGGATTAGGCGGCGGCCGACACCTGCTTCGGGCCCGCCTTCACCGCCGCCTTGAATCCGGCGCCCGCAGAGAACGACACCTTCCACGTGTCCCCGTACGTGACCGGCTCCCCGGTCGCGAGGTTCCGCACGGTGCCGCCCTTGACCTGGGCGCGCTTCCAGGTGCCGAACCCGGTGATCTGCACTTCGTCGCCCTTGGCAACGACCTCCTGGATGACGGCCAGGGCGTGCCCGATGGCGGCGGCCACGTCCGCCTTGCTGAGGTCGGCGCGCTCGGTAACGGCGTCGATGAGCTGGGACTTGTTCATGGTGTTGCCTTTCTGGTGGATGAGCGGAGCGGACGCTCCGGGCACCCGCCCAACCGCGTGGGCTGGGCGGCCACCCGCAACGTCAGCGGCGACTCTCAGCCGCGCCGTACATGCATCACCGCCGGGTCGAGCCCCTTGCTGAGCATGTCGGCCTTGATCTTGTCGGCCTCGTCGTTGAGCAGGTCTGCGGCGGCCACCTGATGGCGGTGGTCCAGCGCGTACGCCCGGTCTTTCAGTTCCTTGACGGTGGTGCCTCGGGCGAGCATCTCGTTCAGGATTCGACGCCCGTCTACGGCCTCAGCCATGTCGTCCTCCGTGGTCGCGTCTCGTGTGGAGCGCTCTGCTCCGGACACCCCGCCCGCACGACGGGTCGGGCGGGGATCCGCAGCCTCAGCGCCCGTACTCCGCCGCCTCGACGGCATCCCAGTACGCCTCAGCCAGATACGAGACGACCGCGAGCCTGCCGCCGTGATGCTCGGCGACGTGCTTCCCGGCCGACGCCGTGGCGGCCCGGTCGGTCGTGTAGTGGCTGGCCGTCATACGGCAGCCGCCACACCGCCACGCCCGCTCATCCACGTCCCGGCGCGGGTTGGCCCAGACGTCGAGGGCGTAGCCCCACACCACCATCCCGGCCAGGATGGTGACCGTCTTGGCGAGCTGGCGGACGAGACGAGACACTGTGGCGTCGTCGACCGCCAGCGTGTCGAACAGCTTGCGGGCGCCGTCGAGGTCGCGGTCGTGGAGCCGGTCGGCGATCTCCTCCGCCGACTCTGCGAGTGCGGCGCTCACCGGGCACCCACCGCGACCGGGCGGGCGGGGGCGTGAAACTCGGTGTCCAGCTCAGCCGCCCACACCGTGCGCCGACAACGCGCACAGCGGTAGACGACCGGCCCCTCGTCGAGCGCCGTCGAACAGCGCGGGCACCGGTTCATAGCGCCCGGCAGTTCTGGGCGTGCTTGTCGGCGTCGGTGTAGTGGCCGTTCGTGTCCTCGCCGCAGCCGCCGCATTCGTACTTGCCGCTCCGATACGGCCAGTTGGGGTCGTGTGGGAGCTTCTTCCAGGTGACGGTGTTGCCGCCAGCGGTCTTGTACTTGATCTCGCTCTTCACTGGGTTTCCTCTCTGTTCGATGGGTGTGAAGGGTGGCCCGGCCCCGGAGGGAAGACGGGGCCGGGCAGGAGGGCTACTTGAGGAGGACGCTGCCGACGCCCTTGCACACGCCGCACTCCTTGATCAGCGGGACAAGTGAGTCGCGGCCCGATCCCTTGCACGAGCCGCACTTGACGACGTGGCCAGGGCACGGCTGGTCGGTGTTCTTCTGGTCGCCCATGGGGATCTCCTTCGCATCGGGTGGAGCTGGCTGCTCCGGCCCCGCGCCCGGTCCCAGAGAGGTGGAGCCGGGCGGGAGCCGCAACGTCAGCGCCTGCCCGGCCGTCCCATGTCGGTCCACCAGCACTGGTCCCCCTGGCACGTCATGGGAGGGGGGCCGTCCTGGCGCTTGGCTGGCTTTGAGTGCTTGGGCTTCTCCTGGCCGATGCCGAAGAGCGGCTTGGTGTCGCTGACGTCGTGCGAGGTCTTGCCGTCGCCGAACGCCCCGGACAGGCCGGCGCCCGCGACGAGGGCGAGCACGAGAGCAGCGGCCTTGCCGACGCTCATCTGGGATTCGCGGTACGCGTTCACGGTTCAGTCCCCTGTCAGCCGAAGAGCCGGCCGAGGCCCTTGCGGCTGGCGCCGGCCCGCTGTATCGCCTGCTCCTGTAACTTGGCGGCCTTCTTGGCGCCGACCGCTTTCGTCAGGTCCCGCTGCGCTTTCTGCTGCTGCACGCGGGTGGCGTTGCCGCCGCCCACGGCCTGGGTTGCCAGCGTGTTGAGCGTGTTGGTGTTCTGGGCGGCGGCCCTCACCTTGGCGAGCTGTTCGGGCTTCATCCTGCTGCGCATCTGATTCCTCTCATTGATGATCGGTAGTGAAGGTTTTCCGGTGGAGCAGACGCTCCGGACATCCCTCCTGAAAGATCAGGAAGAGGTCTCCGCAGCACCGCTGCGGGTTAGTTCGTGAGTTGGGTCAGCGAAAACGGGTTAGTGATCCCCTTCTCGTATCGGAGGGGCTTAACTATGACGCTGACCTGCGGATTGTTAGTCGGGTTAGCCGGTGAGCAGGTGTTAGGTGCCCCCGCTTTGAAGGGCTCCAGAGCGAGTTTCGCGGTGGTGCTGGCCACCTCACTCACCCGCCTCGCGCAGAGCGCGAACCCGACGCACCTCGGGAGGGTCCAGGTAGAGCACGTTGCCGGAGTTGGGGACCTTCACCCCGTGCTCCCGGGTCAAGATGTCGCGAAGCTGAGTGCCTGTCAGGCTCTGGTACGGCAGCCAGTGCGGCGCCAACTTCCGGAGACGGCCAGGGACATCCGCGAGCCGGATACGGTCCTGCCCGAGCACCTCGTCCAAGTCGTCGATCAGGTCCCGGTGCTGCATCGTCGCGGGCCCGGCCGAGCCGTACCCGGCCTTTTCGCGGATTTGCAGCGCCCGCTGCACCACCGGCACCGCCTGGGATTGCGACACGAAGTACCCGCGCAGCAGGCTCGGCTTCGGGGTGAAGCCGCGCCCCATGAACGTGCCGACGTCGCCCAGGCTTTCGTCGGTCTTGGGCTCCAGCCCGACCGCGGAGATGCCCGCCTTGTAGGAGCCGGTGCCGAGAACGGCGTCGTTGCTGGTCTGGTCGCCGATGGCGAAGCACGCCCGGTTGGAGGTGATGGAGATGAGCCGGCGCGGCAGCGAATCCGACGACGGTTCCGGCGTCGCGTAGATGATGGTGACGCCGTACTTGCGGGCGGCGTTCTCCGTCTTGACCGCGGTCTCCAGAGCTTTCCGGCCGAGCGTTTCATGCATGAACAGCGCCTGGCACTCGTCAACCACGATGATGCGGGGGCGGAGACGTTCGTCCTTCTCTGCGATCTTCCGGTTGGCGGCTCGGACGCCGTGCTCCTGCAGTGCCTTGCCGCGGATGCTGAGCTCGTTGTAGATGTCGCTCATCGTGGCCAGGCAGTGTTCGGCGACGTCCTCGCTGGTGCCGGTCCTGAGGGTGCGCAGGCGCGGCTTCATCGGGTCGTAGTCGGCGTTGTCGGCCATGCAGAACACGTCGGCTTCGACCAGCGGGTCCAGCAGCGCGCCGAGCAGCAGCGTGATGATGAGGGTGCTCTTGCCGGACCCCATCATCCCGGCGATGGCGTAGTTGGCCTCGAACAGGCGCCCATTGACGTTGCGGCGGCGGATGTCGACGGCGACAGGGACGCTCTTGAAGTAGTCGGCGGCGCCCTCGTGCAAGAGGGGCCAGTCGTCGACCGGGCCGGACAGGGCGCCCTGGTCGGCGACCCACAAGTCCAGCACGCCCGGCATGCCGCGCGGCTCTGTCGGCCACACCTCGATGGGGAAGCGCACCAGGTTGTGCGCGAGCGTCTTCTTCTTCTCGACCACCATCGAAACGGGCACGGCCGGCGGCATCTCCAGCTGCGTGTGGTAGCCGTTGCCGTCGCGTTCGGTAGGCAGTACGAACCGGGGCCGCCACCCTGCCTTGAATGCCCTGTTCAGCGGGGAGATCTCCAAGTTGCGGAGCGCGTTGAGAATCGCGCCCTCGTCGGGGATCAGGTCACGCGAGCCGCCAGTATCGAAGCCCGAGTCGGCGACCAGCCACTTGGGCGTCTCACCCTTACGGCGGCCTTCCCGCCACGCTGCGATCACCACGAGGAACGGCAACACGACCAGGAAAGGCACCCACAGGAACGCCACCGCGGTGAACACCCAGCGCAGCACATCGCCGACCCACACGAACACGTCGGTGAACTCGCCGGCACCTGTGACCAGCACAAGAGTGGAGACGATGACCATCAGCACTACGAGGGCGAGGCAGCCGCCCGCGGCGAAGATGGCCACCTGCAGGCCGAGTTTGGGCAACTCCATGAGCCGTTCCCGCCTGTCGCGGGCGGCCTCGCGCCTGCGGACGAGCCAGTGGTCGAGCGCCTCCCGGTCGCCGGCCGCTTCGGCGGCGCGGATCTGACGCCGGTAGACGCCGCCGGTGAGGGCGTCCCATGCTCTGACCAGCCACGAGTGCCAGCCCTGCGCAACGGTAACGCTGTTGCGCGCTACGACTCGGGCGACCTGCTTACGCGCGTCGGGTCGAAGCACGGTGACCCGGTCGACCACCACCGACGGCAGCAGCCTGTTGGACGGTTCGGGAGCTTCCGAGATGATCTCACCCTCGTAAACCATCGGCTCCAGGTCAGAGCCCATATCCTCGCCTTCCTGCTGCGGTTCCACGTCTGCCGGCTCGTCGGCGGACGGCGGCAGGTCGGGTGTGGCATTACTGCGGGGAACCAGGCGCAGGTGGTCGACACGCTTCTCAGCGCTCATGACACAAGTGCTCGCATTCCGTCCGTGCGGGTGAGGCGGTAGGTACGGCCATCGGCCGAGGTGGTGGTGGCGACCTTGGCCAGCAGCAAGGCAGCCAGGGCGGACACGTTGAACACGGCAGCCCGGCCGGCCCACCAGCCAGCCACAACGAAAGGCCCGATGGCGACGCACGCCAGCCATGCGGCGGGCTCCCACCAGCGGGCGGCCAGCACGCGCGCGATCACCTGGGAGGGCGTCCGCGCCGCCGACGTGGGCTCACGTACTAGGCAGGCAGGGAGCGCCAGCAGCACGACCGCGACGAAGGTGAGTGTGTTCATGGCTGGTTCCCTCCGATCAGGTGAGGACGTTGGTGAAGAACACGGACAGCCGATCGGCGCCGGCGAGGATGCCGTCGAAGATCCCGTTGACCGCGTCCGCCGCAGAGGCGGGCTTGGTGAACAGGTAGAACGCGGCGAACGCGAGAGCGAGGTAGATGGCGGGCTTCTTGATGCGGGTCATGACTGGTCTCCAGACACTTCGGTGTTGGCATCGCTGACATTCGCGGCAGTGGGGGAAGCGGCGGCCTCAATGGGCGGGATGACGCGGTTGCCGGGCAGGAATCGGTAGCCCTCCGCGGTCAGGTCGGCGCGTGCTGCTTTGACACGCAGGTTGGCCCATCCGTTGGAGAATCCGAACTTCGCCGCGATGTCAGCCTGCTTGGGCGTCTTCCCCTTGCGCATGGCGGCGCGGATCCACTTCTCGGCTTCCTTGTTGTCCTGCGCGTCTGGGCGTTCGCGGGGTGTCTCGTCTGACACTTCGCTGACAGCCGCGGCGTCCTCTTGAGCGTCCGCTGAACTGTCAGGCGCGGGCTCGATCTCCAGAGGCGCGGGCGGCGCGATCGCTGACACTTCGCTGACACGCCGCTCCAACACCGCCGCATACGCTTCGGTGGCAGCCAAAGCGGCGGCCTGCGCGCGGACGAGAGCCTCACGGCCGGCGTCGAGCTCGACACTCGCCCGGCGCGCGAGCCGCTCGGCGGGCTTGCCCGTCTCGGTGATCTGGATGGCGAGGATCGCCGCGGTGGGGGACTGCTCGCCGTGGCGGACCGCCCACTTCAGTGCCCGCCATGTTTCCGCCCGGTGCAGGATCCACCGCAGCGCCGCGAACTTCGGGGCGCGCGGGTCAATGAGCCCCTTGGCGCGCAGGTCCTTGCGGTGCACGTGCCGGGAGTGGATTGCCCACAGCCACGGCGACAGCAGGGACGCGCCGCCGAACATGACAGCCTGATCGTCCAAAGACCAGTCGGCGGCGTAGTGGTGGTAGTTGAGCGCCGCCACCCCGGCCGCGATCCCGTAGGAGGCGGCACGCAGCCGAAACACCGAGTCGCCCTCGATGAGGGCGATGTGGGCGTGCCAGCCGATGTAGATGGCGATCGACTCGATGACCGCGGCGGCGCCGAGCGCGCCCGCCGCCGGCCACGAGAACGGGGCGGCCTGGAATGCGGTCACCTGGCCGGCGACGGCGACGATGTTGACGCCGACGATCGCGCCGACCATCACGAAGGCGTGCCACCAGGAGGTCAGCCGGTGCCGCCACACCTCGTAGGCGGTGGTGCGGGCGGTAGCGGCGGCGGTCTTGCGGGCGCGCTTCCGCTCGGTGCGGAGCTGCTCGCGTTCGGCCGCCCACTGCTCGGCGCGCCGTTCACGGTCACGGCGGGCCTGGTCGCGGATCGCGTCACGCTGCGCTTTGGCCGCGGCGGAGGCGACGATGCGCTCGGCACGGGCCGCACGGGCGACGGCGTTCACAGGCTCCGCTGTCTTCGGGGCGTCGGCGGTTGGCCCGACCACGGACTCTTCGCGCGCAACTGACTGGCCCAGCGCTTTGACGTTGGCGTCCGTGAAGTTGTTCAGCTGTGCGAGGTTCTCGGACAGCGGGTTGGCTGCCAGCCCGTCCTTTGAGGGCGTCATGTCAGGGGGTCCGTTTCACGTCGTAGGTCGGTAGATGTGGCCCCGTCCGGCGACGTGGCGAGTTGGATTCGGAGGACACGTCCACTCGCCGGACGGGGTTCGTGCCCGCCCGGCGCTTGCTCGCTGGGAGTGCCGGCGTGGGTACCGGACAGGCGTCGGGTGTACAGGTGGTGCCCCCTCGCCTGTGGGCCACAGACAACGGCGAGAGGCGCGGATGTGCAGCCGCGCCTCACCACAGACGGGGGGAGCAGGGGAGACCCGGCCGCCGCAGAGCGGGTCCGTACGGCAGCCGGGCCAGTCATCGCGAGCTCCTCGTCTGGGAGCAGGTGCAGCGGCGGTTAGAGCAGGACGGGGCGGTACAGCCGCCCGTGTTGAGCCTGGGCTTGTCCACGAACCTGCGGGAGGCGGGCTGGTGCGCCATCAGCTTGTACACCTCGTCGGTGGCTGCCTTGATCTCGGCGGCGGTGCGGGTCGTCGCAGCGCTGGTCTTCATCGGGCCACCGCCTGACGGCGAGCACGGTAGGCGGACAGGTCGTACACGCCCGCGGGGAGCGGCTGCGACTCGTGCTGCTGGGGGACGCCGGCCGCCGCACCGAGGAGGTTGTCGGCGGCCTGCGCGAGCATGGCGGCCATGTCGGAGACGGCAACCGCAGTCGCCGCCATCGAAGCGGCCTCCTCGCACCAGACCCGCGCGGTCGCCGCCGCCATAGCGGGGGAGAAGGGGGTGATGTCGTAAGACGGCTGTGCCATGATGGGGGCGTTCCTTCCATCCTGGAGGTGGGTGGGGACATGCGGGCGGCCCAGGTCTTGGCGGATGAGGGCCGCCTTTCGCATGTCGGGGAAGGTCGCGTTCATCAGACTGCGACCTCGTCTTCGAGAGCGGACGAAGAGGCGGAACCCTCGTCGTCGGTAAGCAGTGCATCCACGTCGGTGGGGTCGAATCGGTAGTGCCCGCCGGGGGTCTTGCTGGCTGGGAGCTTGCCTGCCTTCACCCAGGCGAGGACCGTCCAGGAGGTGACACCACACTGGAGCGCAACGGCACTGGTCTTCATCCAGGGCCCGCGCGTGCGACGGCTCGTCAAAGCAACCTCCGGAAACGGACAAACAGGCACGTCCTCTGGGATCCTCGCGGAACCCCGAGAAAGCGTCGTACGACAAAGCATCGTACGACGCATGGGTACTGTCAAGGCAAGTGGCGTATGACGCATCCGCAACCTTGGAATTGGCCTACGACAATCCGTTATCGTTGAGCCATGAGCCCCGAAGCACAGACTGGGCCGGCCACCCAGATCGCAAACGACCTCCGCGCCGCCATTGCCAACGGCACTCTCCAGCCGGGCGCGAAGCTGCCAACGGTGCGTGACCTCGCGGAGCAGTACGGTGTCAGCCGGAACACAGCCGCTAAAGCCATTGCCCAACTCAGCAACGAGGGACGCATTGTCACTCGCTACGGCTCGGGCGCCTACGTTCGCGAGGCCCACCCTGTCCGGCGCGTTGGCCAAGACAGGTACGCCAAGAGCAACTGGGCGAACTCCACGGTTGAGGTGTACCGAGATGAACGCCACGAAGGTGAACCTGCTGAGCAGCAAGGAACCCAGACACAAGAGGTCACCTTGCTCTCAGCGGATGAGCGAGTTGCTCAGGCACTCGGCGTAGAGGTTGGAGCGGACGTTTATGAGCGAGACCGCATCATGTTCCGCGATGGCAAACCCACGCACCTAGTGACCAGCTACTACCGTCGCGAAGACGTGGAGGGAACCGCCATCATCGATTCGCGGCCTGGGATGGCCGGCTCTGGCGGCAGTTTCGCCATCCTGGCCGAACGTGGTCTCGCCCCTGACGAGATGACCGAGGAGCTCTTCGCTCGGATGCCGACCGTGGAAGAGATGGTCTCTCTGGATCTCCCGCCAGGCGAGCCAGTCGTCGAGCAGTGGCGCACCACGCGGACAGCCGAGGGGCGTGTCATCGAGTACGCGAAGGGCGTCCACCCGGCCAGCAGGTTCGTCTGGTCCTACACATTCAAGATCCCCGACTAACGAGGCAGTGATCACAATGAAGATTCATCGCTCCGCACCCGTTGTGGACGGCATCACGATCCCGACGGCAACGCTCCTGGATGAACGCTTGAGTTTCGTGGCCCGGGGTCTTCTGTGTGAGTTGCTGACCAGGCCGGACGACTGGGAGGCGAACGCTGACGAAATGTCGAGGCGTGCGCGCGATGCCCGGGGCTTAGTCACAGGTGAAGGGCGGCAAGCCATGCGCGCCGCCTTCGCTGAACTCGAATCCCATGGCTACCTGGTGCGGCGGCGGAAGCGTTACGCGAATGGCCGTTTCGTAACGACTCTCGAACTGTACGACACGCCCGGTCACGCACTCCCGGACGTCGTACCGACGAAGAAAAGCCTGAAGCCGACGCCGCGCGGAGAAGTGCTGTATCGGCACTGGGATGAGAACGGTCTCCTGCTGTACGTGGGAGTGACGAACCGCGCGACCTCCCGCGAGCGCGCACATGCCAAGGTTTCTCCGTGGATGGAATTCTGGGTCGAAACGACCTATGAGCAGCATCCTTCGCGGGCCTCTGTGGAGGCGGCTGAAGCGGCGGCCATCCTGGATGAGCAGCCGTTGTTCAACGTGGCGGGCAACGACGATCCTGAGGCTCCCCGGCGGCTTCGGCGATACCTTGCGGAGAGAAACCGCCTGGACCTGCTCTTGCCCAAAGTGCCCGCCTAGCTGTCAGAGGGGGCAGATGCGCAGCCAGGGCAGGCCGCCATCACGAGGGTCCCGGCGGCCTCGTTGACGTTGGCCACTTGCTGTGTGCCGAGGCAGTACCGGCAGGGCAGGCCCCCCCGGACAGCCGGGTCTGCCCACACCTTGTGTTCCCAGGCGGGCGGCGGGGGTGGCGGTGGGCGGTCGTCGCGTTCGGCGGGTTCGTTGTCGCCGCCGACCCAGCCACGGCCGCCGCAGAACTGGCACGCGAGGAACGACGTGCCGACCAGTTGCCCACGACGGCCGTGGCACTCAGGGCACGTGATGGGGTCGGTCACCTACGGCCGGTCCCGTTGCATGCCGCGCACTTCACCCACTTGCGCTCCTGGTTTTTCTTGCCGTTGAGCTCGATCCACTCGCCGCCGGCGCCGAGGCAGGTTCCGCAGATCGGTGGCGGGTCGTCGTCTTCTCCTTTGGCCATACCCGGACCGTAGCGACCCCAACGCATCCTGTCTGTCGCCTGGCGGAAGTGGATCCGCTTACCTCACAGCTTCTTGCCGAGGAGCCGAGCCCCGACTCGTAAGCGGTAACCGACGCCCTTGCACGCCCTGCACCAGCCGAACGTGCCCGGGAAGATCGTGGAATGCGTCTCCCGGGAGCGGTTGCACTTCTTGCACACCTTGTACGGCTTGAAGATGCACGAGGCGACGTTGACGACCAGGTAGCCGCCACCAAGCGCCCAGGCCGCCGGGTTGCCGAGGAGACTGCCGATCAGATTCAGGATGGCGTCGGCCATAGGTCCTCCTGGCTGTCTACGGGGCGGCCGTGTCTTCCCTGCTGGCCTCCGCTGCGGCGCCGGCGGCGGCTTCCTTCAGCACCGCGCCGAACTCGCGGTAGAAGCCGCGGGTGAGCAGGTCGAGGATGTCGGCCAGCTCCGCGGCGAGGCCGGTGTCGAGGTCGCTCTCCAGGCGTGGCCCGCCCGCGTAGTGGCGTGCGATGCGGACGACCGGCGGGCCCTGGTCTACGCGGGTGACGCACACCTCCACGGTGACCTCGCCGAGTTCCCAGGCGCCGAGACAGACCACGTGGTCCGGCCTGTCTCCGGGCCGGTGCGGGGCGCGGCACCAGCGGACGTCACAGCGGGATGTGCGGGCGTACCGATGCACGAGGCCCTCCCACTGGTCTCATGCCGTGCAGTTCGACCACCTGGGCGACGGCCAGCGCGCCCGGATGGTATTCGCGCCACTCCCACGGGACGAACACGTTGTGGTCCATGAGGACCGGTTGGTGGGCGCTCCCGGGCTGGTATATGTCGGCCAGCACACCGGCGGGGCTGATCGAGGCGACCGTGCACAGTATCGGGTGGACAGCCAGCATCGGGCACTGCTCCAACGCTTTGGGAATGCAGGACCAGCATGTTGGCGGCGCGTTGGTGCGGCCGGACTGTTCGCTGGTGGCCTCGAACACCGTATGGGCGAGCAGCCACGGGATGAGGCCCGTGTCCGGGTCGGTCGCCGGCTCGCCGCACACCTGGCACAGCAGCTTGTCCATGCATCGCCACTGGCGGCGGGTGTTGAGCTTGCGCATCCGCTCCGGTCCACGCTGGGCGGGCTTGTCGCTCAGCAGATCCCGCACGCGGGCGCGCAGGATGCCGAGGTCCCACGACGGCGCCGCCGGGCCCTTCACCCAGTCGCCGGGCTTGGACGGCCGGTAGGTCAACCGGAGCTTGCCTCCGAGGACCTCGAAGCCGAGCGGATCGGTGACCATCTCGTTGGCGTACGCGATCGTGTACGGCACCGTCGTGTAGCCGCTCAAGACATGTCCCCCGTCGTGAACGGCACCTCGTCACCGGAGCGGGAGGTCTGCCACGTCCACACCCGGACCCGGTTACGCACCGCTTCCTGTGTTAGCTCAGTCTCGGTGGGTGCCTGCACCTCTTGTACGCAGCCGTATCCGAGAGCTCCGTCCGGGAGGAGTTCGTCGAAGCGGGCGTGATAGCCGCGTTCGTCGGCCCACGTCTCGTAATGCAGCAGTTTGGGGGGTTGGGCGGGCTGATCCGCGCCCGTAGCATCGGTCAAGGGTCGCACCTCCGACGTGCGATCAAATGGGCCCGTCCAGACGTTCGCCGCGCTGGCCGGGCCCGGCCTTTTGGCCTGGCTGTTGCCTCATGATGACGCCGGGTGGGTACAGATGTCTACGGTCATCGCTCAACGTTGGCCAATATGCCGGGTGCTCGTCAGGCTCCTACGGTCATCCGGTGAGTGTGGGGCTGGACTACGACGAGACGCGGCCGAAGTGGCGGCAGGTGTACGCGCACGTCAAGGAGCGCATCCGATCAGGCGAGCTGCCGCCGCGCTCGAAGGTGAGCGAGCATCGGCTGGTCGCCGAGTACGGCGTGGTCCGGGACACGGTCAGGAAGGCGCTTCGTGCTCTGCGGGAGGACGGGTACGTCTACACCGAGCACGGCATCGGCAGCTTCGTCGCCGAAGAGAATGCGTGGCCTGACGACTGACCTGTAGGTGCGGCGGCGTGGGCCCGACAGCCTGCGGCGAGGTTGCACCTCAGGGGATGTTTCCCACGCCGCCGCTTGATCTTCTCTACCCCTATTCAACTGCTGGTGAAACATGGGACCGCATGGAACTGCGTAGGCCGTCCTAGTCCGTCCTGGGTAATGCCCGGTGGAAGGGGGTAAGCCTTGGCCGACTAGCGTCTTTCCATGATCAAGTGGGAGCCGAAGCATCGCTACGAAGAGGTCGCCGACGACCTCCGCGACCGGATCCTGAGCGGCGAATTCCCGCCACGGGAAACCATCCCAGCCATCCCGAGAATCATGCAGCAGTACTCGGTGGGACGGAACACCGCGATGCACGCCGTCGCCCTCTTGGTCGAGCAAGGATTTTTGATCATCAAGCGATCAAAAGGCACCTACGTCGTGCCCCCAGAGGACCGGCCATGAACACGGTCAGTACTGGGTGGCCATCTGCGCGATGTACAGCTGCTGGCACAGGACCGCGGCCAACGCGTCCAACCCGGGCTGGAGGATACACCGGTGCAGGCCGGCCGCCGCTTGGCCCGGGGTGGGGGCGGTGATGCGGGTGGCGGTCCACATGTCGTTTGGCCACTGCCGGATCCGCCAGGCGGGGTAGGTGTGTTCGATGACGGACAGTTTGTGCTCGTTGAGGTCGTTCTCGTGCTCTGGGCATGATGATGACGCCATTGTCATAAAGGGATGCCCCCATGGTCGCTTCTGTTCCGGGTGTCCCGCGTTGCTCCCCCGTGTCGGGACGTGTCACATCTTGCGCCTTCTCGGGCCGATTCGGAAGACATGTTGAAGATTTGACCATGGCAGTTAGTTGGCCGTCATGAACGCCCGTTCGTCCGCTGTCAGGAGACGGCGGGGATTGGGAGTGAGAATGGGAGTGGATCAAGCCGGGATGACCCGTGATGGTCCGAGGTTAGTCGGGGTGCCAACCTGTCCTGACGTGCACTAATGGCAACAATCAACAGGTCACGAATGAGGCGGGACTTCGTTCGCATCGAAGGGGTCAGGGGTTCGAATCCCCTCATCTCCACCCAGGTCAAAGGCCACTTCCGGTGATCGGAAGTGGCCTTTTTGATCTTCTGAGTGACAAACTGAGTGACATGCCGCCGGGGCTACTCGTCCGCGATGTCGTCGAAGATGCGGTCCATGGCCAGCGCACCGGTTTGGATCACGGGCCGGATCTGGTGTCGATAGACAGTCTCGGTCACGGCTGTGCGGGCGTGTCCGCACAGTTTCGCGATCTCGTCTATGGAAAGGCCACCGTCGTCGGAGAGCAGAGACACGAAGCTGCGTCGTAGCTCACATGGTGTCCACGCGTCCGCATAGACGCCCTTGATGCTTCTGGGCGCCGCGGACCTCACGCCGTACGTTGTTGGCGTCGAGCGGCGTGCCGATGCGGCTGGTGAAGAGGAGTCCGTGTTCCTCCCAGCGCTGGCTGGCTCTATACCTGAGTTGCGACAGCGTTTGTTGGCCGGCCGTGACAGCGGTCGTGTAGTCCGCCGGACTGTGTTGCTGAGTTTTGACAGCACCCAAGTGGTTGCGGTGGGACTATCAGGGTGCTACGCACCGTGAGGGAGCCCACGTGCCTCGCATGTCGAAGGTTGAGCTGTACGCGGCGATCCGCCGCGATGCTTGCACTGGCATGTCCAACCGGGCACTGCAAACGAAGCACGGCGTCGGGTTCCGCACGGTGCAGAAGGCGTTGGCCTCGGCATGGCCTGAACCACGCAAGAAGCTGCCGCAGCGAACGTCCAAGATCGACCCCTACAAGAACGTGATCGATCAGATGCTGCGCGCGGACCTGGACGCGCCACGCAAGCAGCGTCACACCACCAAGCGCATCTTCGACCGGCTGGTGAGCGAGCATCACGCGGTGGGAGTGTCGTATCAGATGGTTCGCGCCTACGTCGCGCAACGCCGTTCCGAGATCTGGACCGAGTCGGGCCGGGGCCCGAGCAAGGCGTTCGTGCCCCAGTCGCACCGGCCCGGCGCCGAGGCCGAGGTCGACTTCGGGGAGGTGACCATCCGATTGGCCGACGAGATGGTCAAGTGCGTGCTGTTCTCGTTGCGGCTGTCGTATTCGGGCAAGGCCGTGCACCGCGTGTTCGCCTCCGGCGGCCAGGAAGCGTTCTTCGAGGGACACGTCCACGCCTTCAGCGTGCTGGGAGGGGTGCCATTCGGCAAGGTCCGCTACGACAACCTCAAGGCCGCCGTCGCTCAGGTTCTGGGGTTCTCCCGTGCCCGGGTGGAGACCGCACGCTGGACGGCTTTCCGCTCCCACTACGGGATCGAGCCGTTCTACTGCCAGCCTGGTAAGCAGGGCGCCCACGAGAAGGGCGGAGTGGAAGGCGACATCGGCTGGTTTCGCCGCAACCACATGGTGCCGATCCCCGATGTCGCCTCACTGGCCGAGCTCAATGTGTTGATCGACGCTTGGGACCTGGCCGACGAGACACGGCGGATTGGGAACCGCGCCCGGACCATCGGGGAGTACTTCGCCATCGAGGCCCCGTTGCTCAAGATGTTGCCCACCGAGCCGTTCGAGACGGGGCTGCTGCTGACGCCGCGGGTGGACCGCTACAGCCAGATCACCGTGCGCACCAACCGGTATTCGGTGCCCGCCCGCCTGATCGGCCGCAGGGTGCGGGTCATGCTGCACGCCTCAGAGCTGGTCATCTACGACGGACGGGAAGAGGTCGCACGGCACGAACGGCTCCTGGCGAAAGCCGCGAGCCGGCTGGAGTTGGACCACTACCTGGAGGTCCTCATCCGCAAGCCTGGCGCCCTGCCGGGAGCCACCGTCTTGGAGCAGGCGCGCGCCGCGGGCAAGTTCACCCCCGTCCACGATGAATGGTGGGCGGCTGCCTGCAAAGCCCACGGCGACGCGGCCGGCACCCGCGCTTTGATCGAGGTGCTCCTGCTGACCCGTCACATGGCCCACGAGCACATCGTCACGGGGATAGCCACCGCAATCCGGGCTGGTGCGCTGACCGCTGATGCCGTCGCCTTGGAGGCTCGCAAAGCCGCCGACTCTGACTCCTCCACCAACACCAGCACCGAACCCGTCACCGTATCCGGCTCAGTACCGACCGGCGCGACGGTGACCTTCCTGACCGAGCGGCGCCTGGCACACCTGCCGCCCGATAACCGGCCGCTGCCCTCGGTGGCCGCCTACGACCAGTTGCTGCGACATCGCCGACCCGCCGCGCAGCCGTCCGCCCAGGGAGACACCTCATGACCTTTCCCCGCCACCGCGGATTGACCGAGCAAGCCGCCCAGGCCGCCGTGGACTCGGCCTGTCGGATGCTTCGGCTGCCGACCATCCGCCGTCAATTCGGCGAGTTGGCCGACACCGCGACCCGCGAGCAGATGACCTATTTGGGCTTCTTGGCCGAACTGCTGATGGCCGAATGCGACGACCGCGCGCGCCGCCGCTCCGAACGCCGGATCAAGGCCGCCGCTTTCCCTCGTGACAAGTCACTACGCGAGTACGACTTCGACGCGAACCCCCACATTGACCCCGCCGTCATCCACACCCTCGCCGCCTGCGAATGGGTGAAGAAAGGACAGCCGCTCTGCCTCATCGGCGACTCGGGCACCGGCAAGTCCCACCTGCTCATCGCGCTGGGCACCGAGGCTGCGATGAAGGGCTTCCGCGTCCGCTACACCCTGGCCACCAAGCTGGTCAACGAACTGGTCGAAGCCGCCGACGACAAGCAACTGTCCAAGACCATCGCCCGCTACGGCCGAGTCGACCTGCTCTGCATCGATGAGCTGGGCTACATGGAACTCGACCGCCGCGGCGCCGAACTCCTCTTCCAGGTGCTAACCGAGCGCGAAGAGAAAGCCAGCGTCGCCATCGCCTCCAACGAGAGCTTCGGCAAAGCGCACATGTTCGCGCGAACTTGTGTCAGGCCGCGCCGAAACATCACATGTTCACGGAGCCGGAGTCGCGGAGGGTTACGTGGCGTGGGCCGTTGTATGGGGCCAGCGACAGTACCG
>NZ_VDLX02000027.1 GCF_006334985.2 Nonomuraea phyllanthi | reverse complement strand
GTTACGGCGGTTATGGCGGGAAGGAAACACCCGGTTACATTCCGAACCCGGAAGTTAAGCTTCTCTGCGCCGATGGTACTGCACTCGGGAGGGTGTGGGAGAGTAGGTCACCGCCGGACAATCTTTGAAAAGGGCCCTACGCGGGAACGCGTAGGGCCCTTTTTTGCGTTCCGGGAGTTTTTCTGAGGGCGGCGGCCCAGGGAGGCGGACGGCACATACGTAGTGCCGACCCGGCCCCGCTGGGCAGCAGCGCGCTCGTTACTTGGGCAGGACCAGGAGGGCGTCGCCGACGGCGCGTTCGGCGCCGTCCGAAGGATGGTTGACGACCTTCTTGCCGACCACCATCGCCGTGGAGCCGCCCCCGTCCAGGTTGATGGCCTGCTTCGCCCCCAGCCACCGCATGAACTGGGCCGCCTCGTGGAAGTTGGCTCCCACCGTCTCGCCGGGCTTGCGGCCGTCGATGGTGGCGAGGATGAGGCTGCCGTTGCCGGTGACGCCGAGCAGGGTGCGCGGGTGGCGGCGGAGGATCATGTTCATGGAGTCGTGGCCGTCCCGCTTGGCGGTGATCTTCACCTTGCCGTTGCGTACGAGGCCGACGCCGCCCGAGATCACGTTCAGGTCCGGGGTCAGCTTGAGAGCCCTGTCGGTACGCAGGTCCACGACCTTCGTGTCGACCCGTACCGTCCAGTCCTGGAAGACGTGCTCGAACAGCCACTCGGCGGCCAGGCCGTTGCCGTGCAGCACCCGCGTGCCGGCGGCCACCGCGGCGCCCGACTCGCGCAGGGCGACGACCTTGCCGTTGGCGTCCAGCACGGCGTCCGTCCCGCCGGTGGGCGTCTTGGCTCCGTACTCCTCCGTGTAGAGCACCAGCTCGTCCGTCGCGGCGGCCCGGTTGACGCCGTTGACCTCGGTCCGCTGGCCGTCCTGGGAGGTCGCGGTCACGGCCGTCTCCAGCTCGGTGATGCGGGCGGTGCGGCCCTTGAGCACGACGGCCGTGCGGCCGGGGACGGCCTCGCTGAGCAGCTTGCCGCCCACCACCGACGCTCCGACGGGCTCGCCGCGCAGTGCCTTGGCGGTGTGGATGTTGAAGAAGCCGCCGTTCACCCCGACCAGCGCGTGGCGCGCCTTGGCCATCGATGAGACGGTCTCCCGCTTGGCCACGCTGGTGCCGAGCGAGGCCACGTACGAGCCGCGGAACGTCTTGGCGTCGATCATCACGACCTTGACGTCCCAGGGGCCCGTCGTCTTGAGGCCGTCGTCGCCGAGGTAGTCGACCTTGACCTTCAGCCCGGCGTCCTTGAGCGTGTCGGCCGTCTTCTCGGCCTTCTTCTTGTCCTTGAGGGACCAGAGGCCGACCCTGACCATGTACACGGTCTGGGAGGGGGCGTCGGCGACGCTGGGCCGGATCACCTTCTGCACGCTCGGGGTCTCCCCGGCCGCCTCCACCTCGGCCGCCCTGGCCTCGGCGGTCGCCTGCTTGCCGTAGTCGCGGCCGCTGGGCATCAGCACCGTCACCGTGTAGCCGTCGGTCGATGTGCCGGCCTTCACGTCGTACAGGTCGATGCCCTGCGTGACGGCGATCGCCTTCTTGGTCGGCACCTGCCCGGTGCCCAGCGGGAACTTGGCCGACGGGAACCTCACCGACGCCTGCTCCGCGACGGCGGGCAGGGCGGTGAGAGGGAGCGCGGCAGCCATGGCCAAGCCGCCGGCGAGGGTTCGTCGAGACATGAATTCTCCAGAGGGCGGAAAAGGGACCGCACCATCCTGGCTAGATCAAGGTCCACAGGGCAGGAGAACGCGCGAAATCGGCGGAAGTGGTTACAAGATTGACACCGCGTTCGGATACCATTCATGTATGAAGCGCATCTGCATGTGGTGGCGGCCGACAGACGGCCGCTGATTTCCCCATGCACGGGCCGTCTCCGAGACGGCCCCCGATGCGAGCGGGTTCTCTCCGAGACGGCATGACCTCAAGGAGAGACCGAATGAACCACGTCGTCCTCACCGGTGACCGCCCGACCGGCCCCCTGCATCTCGGCCACTACTTCGGCTCGCTGGCCAATCGGGTCAGGCTGCAGGACACGTACGAGATGTACGTGCTGATTGCCGACTACCAGGTCATCACCGACCGCGACCTGCCCGGCAGCATCCAGCGCAACATCACCGAGCTGCTGCTCGACTACCTCGCGGTCGGCATCGACCCGGCCAAGGTGATCGTCTTCCAGCACAGCGCGATCCCCGAGCTGAACCAGCTGCTGCTGCCGTTCCTCAGCCTCGTGTCGGTGGCCGAGCTAAGCCGCAACCCCACCGTCAAGGACGAGATCGCGCACAGCTCGCAGCAGGCGGTCAGCGGACTGATGTACACCTATCCGGTGCACCAGGCGGCCGACATCCTGTTCTGCAAGGGCACGCTGGTGCCGGTCGGCCGGGACCAGCTCCCGCACGTGGAGGTGACGCGGCTGGTGGCGCGCCGCTTCAACGAGCGGTACGGCGAGGTGTTCCCGCTGCCCGAAGCCATGATGGGGGAGCAGCCGCTGCTCAAGGGGCTCGACGGCGGGAAGATGAGCAAGAGCCGCGGCAACGCGATCGCCCTGTCGGCCACCGAGGACGAGACGGCGGCCCTCATCCGCAAGGCCCGCACCGACTCCGAACGGCTGATCACCTTCGACGAGACGAACCGCCCGGAGGTGGCGAACCTCCTCACGCTGGCCGGCCTCTGCCTGGGCCGCGCGCCGCGGGACATCGCGGACGAGATCGGGTACGGCGGCGCCGCCGCCCTCAAGCGGCTGGTCACGGAGGCGGTGAACGAGTTCCTGCGGCCGATC
Organism: Nonomuraea phyllanthi; assembly: GCF_006334985.2. GTDB lineage: Bacteria > Actinomycetota > Actinomycetes > Streptosporangiales > Streptosporangiaceae > Nonomuraea > Nonomuraea phyllanthi. Next base: position 129,643 of record NZ_VDLX02000027.1, on the reverse strand, counting down.
AGGAAGCGCCGTGCCGAGCACACCGAGGGTGACGTGCGGCGGATCCTGGCCGAGGGGAACGAGCGGGCCAGGGAGCGGGCGGTGATCACACTGGGCGAGGTACGGGACGCGATGGGCTTCTGATCGGCGACGTTCACGGGGTGGCGGCGGGTTGTTCCGGGTGGCGGACCTGGTAGACCTTCCGCAGCGTCTCGTGCACGATCCACGTGGTCCTGGCGCCCTCGGCGAGCAGGCACACGTCACCGGGCCCGACCTCGATGGTGGTGCCGCCCTCGACGGCGATCGTCGCCCTGCCCGACAGCACGACGAAGAGCTTGTCCGTCTCCACGTCCGTGACGACACCCGGTGTGAGCTCCCGGATGCCCCGGCCGCCGCCCAGCTCCAGCGACGAGGCGGCCGGGTCACCCGCCACGATCTGCTCGGGTTCGAGGTCGTCGGGGGTCAGCCGTACGTCGTGGACGGGGACGGCGAACGCGCCGGCGGTGGCGAGCATGCGGCTGAGGTCTGGCGGGTCGGGCATCAGCACATCAGACATATCGCCCATTCCAGCACATCTCACGGCCTCCGGCGGCCCCGAGCCCTGAACGGCTAGCGGGGCTCGCGGCGGAATGACTCCAGGGCCAGCAGTGCCACGTGGAGCGACATGCACGACTCGACGTCGTCCAGGTCGGTGTCCAGGATGCGTTCGAGGCGGCGCAGCCGGTCGTAGAAGGCCGGCCTGGACAGGTGGGCCTTCTGCGCGGCGACCGCCTTGTTGCGTCCCGCGTCGAGGTAGATGCGCAGGATCCGGGCCAGGTCGCCGCCCCGCTGCGCGTCGTGCGCCAGCAGCGGCCCCAGCTCCCGCTCCGCGAACGTCTGCAGCCGGGCGTCGTCGCGCAGCAGGTGCAGCAGCCCGCGCAGGCGCAGGTCGGGCAGCCGGTAGAAGGCCCGGCCGTCGGGCTGGCGTACGGCCACGTCGGCCACCTGCTCGGCTTCGAGGAAGCTGCGCCGTACGTCCCTGATGGACTCCACCACCGAGCCGGCGGCCAGCACGAACGACGACCCCGACCGCCACAGCGCGCGCAGCCGTTCGGAGAGCGCGCTCAGCGCGGGCTCGGCGTGGCTGCGCGGCGGGAGGGGCAGCAGGACCCCGACCCGTTCCTGGTCGAGCGCGCCGACCAGGGCGGGCAGGCGGGCGTCGCGGCAGGCGGCGGCGGTGGCCTCGGCCAGCTCGCCGAGCTGCGCCTGGCCGTCGAGCGCCTGGTCGACGGGGTCGGTGGGCCTGATGACCACGCTGACCAGTTTGCGACCGGTGAGCGGTACGCCGACCGCACGGGCGCGGGCGGCGGCCTCGTCGGGGTCGGAATAGGCGTGGGTCAGGATGCCCGTGATGATCGTGCCGTGCGCCTGGCGTTCGAGCGACTCCTGGTGGCGTTCGAGCAGGCGGCCCAGGGCGAGGGTGGTGGCGGCCCGCTCGGCCAGCACCAGGTCGCGCGGCGACGGCGGCGAGTCGCAGATGAGGATCAGCCGCCCCCAGTCCTGCCCGCGCGCCCCCACCGTGGTCACCAGCCACCCGGAGGCGGGGTCGAACGCGGTCCGCTCGGCCGGGGCCACCGCCCGCGACCTGGTCTCCCAGCCGGCCAGCAGGGCTCCGGCGTCGCGCCCGGCCGACTCGCAGGCCAGCACCTGGTGCGCGAGGTTCTCCAGCAGCACGGGCCGGTTGGAGAGCCTGGCCACCTGCGCCAGCACCTCGGCGGGCGACGCGCCCTCGACCGACAGCTCGGTGAAGACCTCGTGAAGCTGGTCGGAGGCGCGCAGCTCCTCCAGCTGGATGTCGATGATCCGGGCGTGCACCGACTCGGTGATCTGCACGAACGGCGTCTCGCGGGTCAGCACGATGACCGGCAGGCCGTGCTCCTCGGCCGACTTGACCACGGCGCGCGGCAGCTCGCGCACGAACCTGCGGCCCAGCTCCACGATCAGCCCGGACGCCCCGACCGAGGACAGCTCGCCGATGTAGTCGGCGAGCTTCTCCGGGTCGTCGGGAAGCGCCACGCCCGTGGTGAGCACCAGCTCGCCGCCCCGCAGCAGGTGCGCGATGTCGGCGATCTCGCCGACGTGCACCCACCGCACCTTGGTGTCCAGCCGGTCGGCGCCCGCGACCACGCGCGGGCTGCCCCGGCGCACGGTCTCAAGGGCGAGGACGTCGGCGATGGTGGGCAGCACGGGGCAGAGCCTAGCCGATCAGCCTGTAAAAGCGACCATATGCCAATTTACAGCTTGTCATGTATTGAGGTCCTCCTCCCGGTACTCCTGCTGAGGCCGGCGCACCCTCAGCTCCACCCGCCGGATCTTGCCGGAGATGGTCTTGGGCAGCTCGTCGAACTCCAGCCGCCGTACCCGCTTGTAGGGGGCGAGCTCCCTGCGGCAGTGCTCGAAGATCGACCGCGCGGTCGCCTCGTCCGGCGCGAACCCGGGCGCGAGCGTCACATAAGCCTTCGGTACGGCCAGGCGTACGGGATCGGGGGCGGGCACCACCGCCGCCTCGGCCACGGCCGCGTGCTCCAGCAGCACGCTCTCCAGCTCGAACGGCGAGATGCGGTAGTCGGAGGCCTTGAAGACGTCGTCGGTCCTGCCGACGTAGGTGATGTAGCCGTCCTCGTCGCGGGTGGCGACGTCGCCGGTGTGGTAGTAGCCGTCGCGCATCGCGTCACTAGATCCACCGACATATCCGGACATGAGGCCGAGGGGGCGGCGGTCGTCCAGGGGCAGGCAGATCTCGCCGTCGCGGCCCGGCTCGCCGGTGACCGGGTCGATGAGCACGACGTCGTAACCGGGCAGCGGACGCCCCATCGATCCGGGCTTGACCGGCTCGTCCGGCGCGTTGCCGATCTGCGCGGTGGTCTCGGTCTGCCCGTACCCGTCCCTGATCGTGATGCCCCACGCCTTGGCGACCTGGTCGATGATCTCCGGGTTCAGCGGCTCGCCGGCCGCCACCGCCGTACGCAGGGGCAGCCGCCACGCCGCCAGGTCCTCCTGGATGAGCATGCGCCAGACGGTCGGAGGCGCGCAGAACGTGGTGACCCGCTCGTCCCGCAGCACCTCCAGCAGCGCGGGGGCCGAGAAGCGCCGGTAGTCGTGGATCAGCACGGTGGCGCCCGCGTTCCAGGGGGCGAACACGTTGCTCCAGGCGTGCTTGGCCCACCCGGGCGAGGACACGTTGAGATGCACGTCGCCGGGCCGGAGCCCGATCCAGAACATCGTCGACAGGTGCCCGGCCGGATAGGAGGCGTGGGTGTGCTCGACCAGCTTGGGCTGCGAGGTCGTGCCCGAGGTGAAGTAGAGCAGCAGCGTGTCACCGGCCCGCGTCGGCGCGTCGGGGACGAAGCGCTCGCTCGCCTCGTACGCCTCGTGGTACGGCAGCCAGCCGTACGCGTCACCCACGGCGATCTTCGTGTACTCGCCGGGCCCGAACTTCCCCGCGTCGTCGGAGCCGGCGATCACATGGGAGACCCCGCCCCGCTCGATGCGCTCGGCGATGTCCTTGGTCGTCAGCAGCGTCGTGGCCGGGATGATGACAGCGCCCAGCTTCATCGCGGCCAGCAGCGACTCCCACAGCTCGGCCTGGTTGCCCAGCATGAGCAGGATCCGGTCGCCCCTGCGCACGCCCTGCCGGTGCAGCCAGTTCGCGACCTGGTTGGACCGGGCGGACAATTCGGCGAAGGTGTAGCGCGCTTCGCTCTCTCCCACGATCTTGAGCGCCACGGCGTCGGGCGTCTCGGCGGCCAGCACCCCGTCGAACCAGTCGAGCGCCCAGTTGAACTCCGCCGTCTCCGGCCAGCGGAAGTCACGTCGGGCGGTGTCGGGATCGGCGTGGAGGAGGAAGTCACGGGCGGCACGGAAATCGCTCATGCCCGGATCCTGCTACTTCCCCGCTCCCCGCTCAAGGCCGCGGGTGCCTCTCCATCCCCGTCATGCCGTCGTGAGCCGCCGCTCAAGCCCGTCCAGCATCGAGACCAGGCCGAAGTCGAAGCAGAGCTCCCGCACGACACGCGGATCGTCGTATCTGTCCATGTCGATGCTCGCCAGCATCTCGGGGTAGCGGGCGGCGGCCTTGCGGACCAGGTCGCGCATCGCCTCGGGGTCGTAGTCGTCGCCGCTCGTCGCGGTGTCCCAGGCGATCTCCGGGATGGTCATGCCGAACACGAAGGCGGTGAGCGTGGAGCCGGCGAAGTCGATCTCCGTACCGCGGAACCCGGCCAGCTTGAACATGCGGCGCATCCGGTCGGCGACGTGCATGGCGTGCGGGCCGAGCGCCGGCATCCGGCCGACGATGTCGGCCGACCACGGGTGGCGCAGCATCACCTGGCGCATGCTGTGGGCCAGCACCGCGGCCGAGTCGCGCCAGCCCACCTCATCGGGGTCGGGGACGCTCATCTCCGCCCACACCTGGTCGTACGCCAGCTCCAGCAGCTCGTCCTTGTTGGCGACGTACCAGTAGAGGCTGGTCGCGCCCGCGCTCAGCTTCGCGCCCAGCTTGCGCATGCTCAGCCCGTTGAGGCCCTCCGCGTCGAGCAGTTCGACGGTGGCGCTGACGATCTCGTCGCGGCTGCGCCCGGGGCTCGCGGCCTTGCGGGGCTCGCGGAGCCACACGGAGGTGAACTGCTTGCTGGTCATCCTCTTAGGATAAAACCACTCGCACACTGTACGAGTGATGTCGTACGGTGTGCGAGTGGACTCGAACGCTGTACGAGACCCCCGTCGCTGGTGGATTCTCGTCGTACTCTGCTTGGCGCTGCTGGTGCTTGTCGTGGACAACACCGTGCTCAACCTCGCCATCCCCTCCCTGAACAAGGAGATGGGCGCGACCCCGTCGGACATCCAGTGGATCATCGACGCCTACGTGCTGGCCTACGCCGGACTCCTGCTCACCTCGGGCAGCCTGTCCGACAAGTACGGCCGGCGCAGGTTCCTGATCATCGGCCTGGCGTTCTTCGGCGGCGCGTCGCTGGTGGCCGTGCTCGTCTCCGAGCCCTGGCAGCTCATCGCCGCCCGCGCTCTCATGGGCATCGGCGGCTCCCTCGTCATGCCCTCCACGCTCTCGATCCTGATGACCGTCTTCGACGAGGCGGAGCGGCGCAAGGCGATGGCGGCCTGGAGCGCGGTCGCCCTGGTCGGCATGGTCTCGGGCCCCACGATCGGCGGCTTCATGCTGGAGCACTACTGGTGGGGCTCGGTCTTCCTGCTGAACATCCCGATCGCCGCCATCGCCATCGTGGCCGCCCTCGTCCTCATGCCCGAGAGCCGTAGCGGCGGCCGGAAGATCGACCCGGTGGGCGTGGTGCTCTCCACGGTGGGGCTGACGGCCGGCGTGTACGTCATCATCGAGCGCGAGTGGAACGTGATCGGCATCGCCCTCGCGGTCGTCGCCCTGGGCGCGTTCGTGGTCTGGGAGCGCAGGCAGGCCCAGCCGATGCTGCCGCTGCACCTGTTCGCCAACCGCAACTTCAGCGGCGCGTCGTTCTCGATCCTGCTGATGGCCTTCGGTGCGGGCGCCGTGATGCTGATGCTGACCCAGTACCTGCAGTTCGTGCTGGGGTACGGCGAGATGCAGGCCGGCCTCGCCATGCTGCCCTACGCCGTGGCCGCCGCGATCTTCAACGGCGTGGGCGCCGGGCTGGGCAAGCGGGTCGGCAACCGGGCGCTGGTGGGCGCGGGGCTGATGGTCATGGCCTGCGGGTTCGTCGTCATGGCCCTGACCACCGGCTTCCTCCCGCTCGCCACCGGGCTGGTGATCATGGGGATGGGCGCCGGGCTGGCCGGGCCGTCCGCGTACTCCTCGCTCATGGGCGCCATCCCCATGGAGCACGCCGGCGTGGGCTCGGCGCTCAACGACACCGTGCAGCAGGTCGGCATGGCGCTGAGCATCGCGGTCCTCGGCAGCGTGCTGGCCGGCCGGTACACCTCGCAGATGCCGGCCGACCTGCCCGCCGTCGCCAGGGAGTCGATCGGCGGCGCGCACCTGGCGGGCTTCTCCGAGGCGGCCAACCAGGCGTTCACCTCCGCCATGCACCTGGGCTCGTGGGTGGGGGCCGCGTTCTGCGTGGCCGCCGCGCTGCTCGCCCTGTCCGTGCTGCGCCCGGCCCCCACCCCGCGGGCCCCCGAGCCGGCGGCCGTCTGACGCGCCGGCGGCGCCGTTCCCGTGCCCGGGTGCTCAGCGGACACGGGGCTCACGCATCGTCTCCAGGCTGTCCAGCTTGTGCGTACGCTCGTCGTGGCCGATCTGCCGGAGCAGGTCGGCCACCGAGCGGTAGCGGCCGTACTCCGCGGCGTACGTGCCGGGGTCGGGCACGAAGTCCAGGTCCGGGTTCTCGGCCACGAACGTCATGTACTCGTGCTCGGCGTGATCCTCGAACTCCGCGTTCAGCCGGTAGCTCCAGTCCGGCCGGACCAGGAACAGCACCCACGACACGTGGTAGTAGAAGAACGCGATCAGCCACGGCGCGACCCGGTGCAGCAGCCAGTTCTGGCGCTGCCCGGCGCGCTGCACGAGGTCCTGCAGGATCAGCAGGTGCCACTGCTCGTTGTCCTGGTCGGCCCGCGCCTCCACGATGCGCTCGTACACCCTCCTGGCCAGCGCCGAGCGGCCCCTGTGCCGGTGCATGGCCCAGTAGCCCATCCGCTCCCACGCCTGGTACGGCACGCGGGCGATGATTTCGAGCATGGCGAACTTCGTGTACGAGCCCTTCGCGCCGTACATGACGTCCACCGGCTTGAACATCATCTTGGCCAGCAGGCTGTAGTCCATGCGCGGGGTGGCCAGGGTGTCGTCCTGCGCCTTGCGGAGCTGCGCGCGGTCGAGCTTGGGCGGGCCGGAGGGCGCCTCGGGGCGGCGGTCCACGGTGATGGTCATCTCGGTCTCTCCTTCGCGTTTCGGGATGCTCCGATGGTGGCCGGCCGAGGCGGCCCGGGGCGTCGCCCGCCAGTGGTCATTCGCGATGCCTCCGGGGACGTACCGGCCGGGAGCGGAGTACGCCTCCAGGCGGACGGGCGATCCCCTAGGGGACGGGACGCGGTAGTTTGCAGGGTGTAAAGGATTTTTCTGGCAGGCCGACAGCTTGTAGGTCAGGTCGGCGACCACGAAAAGGGATACTCGGTAGCATGTCGGAGCTTCTCGCGCGCCACCGGGCAGTGATGCCGAACTGGATGGCACTCAACTACAACGACCCCATAGAGATCGTCAGCGGTAAGGGCAACCGGGTCATCGACGCCGACGGCAAGAGCTACCTGGACTTCTTCGCCGGCATCCTGACCAACATGATCGGCTACGACATCCCCGAGGTGCGTGACGCCGTCGAGCGCCAGCTGGCCACCGGGGTGGTGCACACCAGCACCGTCTACCTGCTGCGCGGCCAGATCGAGCTCGCCGAGAAGATCGCACGGCTCTCCGGCATCCCGAACGCGAAGGTGTTCTTCACCAACTCCGGCACCGAGGCCAACGAGACGGCCCTGCTGCTCGCGACGTACGCGCGCAAGACCGACCAGGTGCTCGCCATGCGGCAGAGCTACCACGGGCGCAGCTTCGGCACGATCGGCATCACCGCCAACCGGGCCTGGAAGAACAACTCGCTCTCCCCGCTCAACGCGCACTTCCTGCACGGCACCGACCGGCACCTCATCCAGTTCAAGGGCATGTCGGACGCCGACTACATCCAGGCGTGCGTCGACGACCTGCGCCACGTGCTCGCCACCGCGGTCTCCGACGACGTGGCGGCGCTGATCGCCGAGCCGATCCAGGGCGTGGGCGGGTTCACGATGGCCCCCGACGGGCTGTTCGCCGCGTACAAGGAGGTGCTGGACGAGCAGGGCATCCTGTTCATCTCGGACGAGGTCCAGACCGGCTGGGGCCGTACCGGCAGCGCGTTCTTCGGCATCCAGAACCACGGCGTGACGCCCGACATGATGACGTTCGCCAAGGGGCTCGGCAACGGGTTCGCCGTCGGCGGCGTGGTGGCGCGCGGCGACCTCATGGACGGGCCGCACGCGGTCGGCCTGTCCACCTTCGGCGGCAACCCGATCTCCATGGCCGCCGCCAACGCCACCCTCGACTACGTGCTCGACCACGACCTGCAGGCCAACGCCGCGCGTACCGGTGACATCATCATCCGCGGCCTCCAGGAGGCCGCCGGGCGGCTGTCCGTGGTCAAGGCCGTGCGCGGCAAGGGGCTGATGTTCGCCGTCGAGCTGGAGAGCCCCGCGCAGGCCGGCCGGTTCATGGAGGAGACCAAGAAGGCGGGGCTGCTGGCGGGCAAGGGCGGCCTGTACGGCAACGCCATCCGCATGGCCCCGCCCCTCACCCTCACGGTGGACGAGGCCGTCGAGGGCCTCGGCATCATCGTCACCGCCCTGGAAACCATCGACGCGGAGGCAGCAGCTCAGTGAAGTCGGTCACGCATTGGATCAACGGCGCGCTCGTGGACGGCGCCTCGGGCCGTACCGCGGAGATCTTCAACCCCGCGACCGGCGAGGTCAGCGGGCACGTCGCGCTGGCGTCGGCGGCCGAGGTGGACGCGGCCGTCGCCGCGGCCGTCGCCGCCTTCCCCGCCTGGCGGGACGCGTCGCTGGTCAAGCGGACGCGGGTGCTGTTCAAGTTCCGGGAGCTGATGGAGGCGCACCGCGACGAGCTGGCCGCGCTGATCTCCTCCGAGCACGGCAAGGTCCACTCCGACGCGCTGGGCGAGGTGGCCCGCGGCATCGAGGTCGTGGAGTTCGCCTGCGGGATCCCGCACCTGCTCAAGGGCGGGTTCTCCGAAGGCGTCTCGACGCGGGTGGACACCTACTCGATCCGGCAGCCGCTGGGGGTGGTGGCGGGGATCACGCCGTTCAACTTCCCGGCGATGGTGCCGATGTGGATGTTCCCGATCGCGATCGCGTGCGGGAACGCCTTCGTGCTCAAGCCGTCGGAGCGGGACCCGTCGGCGTCGCTGCTGATGGCCCGGCTGTGGAAGGAGGCGGGGCTGCCCGACGGCGTGTTCAGCGTCGTGCAGGGCGACAAGGTGGCCGTCGACCGGCTGCTGGAGCACCCGGACGTGCGCGGGGTGTCGTTCGTCGGGTCCACCCCGATCGCCCGGTACGTCTACGAGACCGGCACGGCGCGGGGCAAGCGGGTGCAGGCCCTGGGCGGCGCCAAGAACCACATGCTGGTGCTGCCGGACGCCGACCTCGACCTGGTGGCGGACGCCGCTGTGTCGGCCGGGTTCGGGTCGGCGGGGGAGCGGTGCATGGCGATCTCCGTCGTGCTGGCCGTGGACCCGATCGGTGACGAGCTGGTGCAGAAGATCGTCGAACGCGTCGACGGGCTGGTGGTCGGTCCCGGCGACGACCCGGCCTCGCAGATGGGCCCGCTGGTGACCGGCGCGCATCGCGACAAGGTGGCCTCCTACCTGGACCTGGGGGTCGAGGAAGGGGCCAAGCTCGTCGTGGACGGCCGGGAGAAGGCCGTGCGGGGCGGGGGTGCGGGCGGGTTCTGGCTGGGCCCGACGGTGCTGGACCACGTGCCGGTGGGCTCGCGTACGCACACCGAGGAGATCTTCGGGCCGGTGCTGTCGATCGTGCGCGTGTCGTCGTACGAGGAGGGGCTGAAGGTCATCAACGACGGCGAGTACGGCAACGGCACCGCGATCTTCACCAACGACGGCGGGGCGGCCCGGCGCTTCCAGAACGAGGTCGAGGTCGGCATGATCGGCGTCAACGTGCCGATCCCGGTGCCGATGGCCTTCTACAGCTTCGGCGGGTGGAAGGCGTCGCTGTTCGGCGACACGCACGTGCACGGGACCGAAGGGGTGCACTTCTACACCCGGGGCAAGGTCGTCACCTCCCGCTGGCTCGACCCCTCCCACGGTGGCTTGAACCTGGGCTTCCCCACCAACAAGTAGCGCCGCGTCGCCCCAGCGGCGGGCCGTCTCAGTGGCGGGGCGCCGCTGCGGTGGGCTTTCTCAGCTGCGGGTGGTCTTGGCGGCGGGTGGCCTCAGCGGCGGGTGGCCTCGAGTGCGAGCCACAGCTCGGCTCGCACTCCGGGGTCGTCGAGGTCGCGGTTCAGCAGCTCGGTGACGCGCCGCATGCGGTAGCGCAGGGTGTGGCGGTGCACGCCGAGCCGCTGCGCCGCCGCGTCCCAGTGGCCGTTGCTGTCGAGGTACGCGCGCAGCGACTCGACCAGGTCGGCCTTGGATCCGTACGCGGTGAGGGGGGCCAGCAGCGCGGCGGCGAACGTCTGGACGGCGGCCTGGTCGAGCAGCCCGAGCAAGCCCTGCCCGGCCAGCTCCCCGAACCGCACGACGTTCCCCCGCCCCCGGCCCCCCGCGCCACTCCGGACGCCTGCTCCCGCGCCATCCCGCCCGGCCGGTCGCATGCCGCTCCGCTCGGCCGCGCCACCTCGGCCGGCCATGCCCGTGCCACCTCGGCCGGCCGCGCTTGCGGTGCCTCGGCCGGGGCCGGTCGGGCCTGTGCCGGCCGTGCTCGTCGCGCCGGTCGGCGTGCCGAAGCCGGGGCCCGGCGGTGGCGACCAGCCGTTCCTGGCGGCGTCCAGGGCGCGCAGTGCCTGGTCCAGCGCACCGTACAGGGCTTCCGGGGCGTAGCCGCACGGCAGGCTGACACCCACCGGGCCGTCCGCCTCCAGCGCCGTCGCCTCCGCCGTGGCGTCGGACACGAGCGCGATGGTCACCGGGCCCGCAGCCCGTCCGGCGGAGGGGGAACCTGTCCTCCGCCCGGCGGGCAGCGTGTCTCCCGCTGCCTCGGAGGACGTACGAGCCGCTTCCGCTCCCCAGACGGTCGTACGGTCGCGTGCCGCCCGGAAGCCGGCGTCGCCCTGGTCGTCGAGCAGCACCGCGAACGCGTGCGGCTCCAGCGCCTCCAACGCGTCCGCGTCCGCGGCCAGCACCGCCAGCGGCTCCTCGGGGAGCCGCCTGCCGAGCCGCCCCAGCACCGCGCGCCCCCGCTCCTCGGCACCGGTGAGCAGCAGCTCCAGTACGGCGGAGCGGATCCGCCGCCCGGCTTCCTGGTGGGTTCTGCCCTGCTCCATGGCGAGGGTGAGCAGGGAGCCGGCGGCGTTGATCACGGTGTGGGTGACCGGCGAGAACGGCTCCCCTGCCCCGACGGCGAAGAACCCGCGCGGCCGGGCCCCGCCACCCAGCGGCTGCACCACGATGTGCTCCCCGGGGGCGGACAACGCCAGGCTGGCAGGGAACGGCCCACCACCACCCAGGCGCCCGGCAGCCCGAGCGGCCCGCGCATCCCGAGCGGCACCCAGGTCCCGAGGGGCACCCAGATTTCGAGGGCCGGCACCCAGGTCCCGAGGGGCAGCGGGGTCTCCAGGCGCGAGCCCGCCCTGAGCGACTCCGGGGTCCTGACCGGCGCTGGGGTCCCGGGCGGTGCCGGGGCTCTGAGCGGTGCCGGGGTCTCGGGCGGTGCCGGGGTCTCGAGCGGTGCCGGGGTCCCTGCTGGCGGCGGCGTCATGAGTGGCGCCGAGGTCCTGAGCGGTGCCGGAGTCACGGCCGGCAGCGGCGTCCTGAGCGGCGCTGCCGGTGCTCTGAGTGGGGCCGGAGCGGTGGGTGGCGTTCCCGTTCATGCGGGCGATGTGCCCCGCGTCGCGGCCGCCGCCTCCGGGTCCCGGAGGTGTGACGCCGCCGGTCCCGTCGCGGACAGGGTGTTCGGTGCGCTGGCGGTCACCGACCCCGTACTCGGTCGGGCCGGGCTCCATGGGGTGGTCCGGGTCGGGGAGAGGGCCGGGCTTCCGGCCGAGGCCGTTCTCGAAGGGACGGCCGAGCCCCGGGTGGTGGCCCCGCTCCAGATGTCGGTTCCACTCCGCACGCTGGTCCGGTCCGGGGAGGTGGTTCTGGCCGGTAGCAGGGTGGCCCGGCTCCGGGCGACAGGCCGTGTCCGTCTGGTTGGTCGGCTCCGTCTGGTTGGTCGGCCCTGTCAGGTTGGTCGGCTCTGTCAAGCCGGTCGGCTCTGGAGGACTGCTCGGTCCCGGGACATGAGTCGGTTCCGGGCGGTGGCCGGTGCGGAAGTGGGTGAGTTCCGCGAGGACGGCGTCCGTGTTCGCGCCAGGGGTCGCGTGCCGGACCTCGCCGCACTCGTCCAGCAGCGCCGCCCACCCGCCGACCTCCTTGGCGAGCCGGTCGATGACCGCGTGCATGCCTTCGGGCCGGAGCGCCGCCCGCGTCAGGCGGCCCTGGGCGGCGAAGGCGCGCGTGATCTCCTCGTACTGCTCCGCCGCCAGCAGCTCGCTGACCGCCTTGCCGATCGCGATGAACGGCGTCTCGCGCGGCACCTCGAACAGCGGCAGCCCGGCCTCGTCGGCGGCGGTGACCAGGGCGGGAGGGATCTCCTCGTGCGAGACGCCCACGCCGAAGCCGAGCCCGGCGACGCCGCGGGCCACGAGGCGGGCGACATAGGGGGACTGGTCGCCTTCCATGCGCAGGCCGGTGGTGAGCAGGAGCTCGCCGCCCTCCAGGTACGGTGTGGGGTCCGCGAGCTCGCTGACCGCCACCCAGCGCACCACCGCGTCCAGCCCGTCGCCGCCGGTGCGCCTCGCGGCCTTAGCCGGTCCCGAGTCCGGCGGCGCAGAGCCGTGGCGGGGCGTCGGGTGGCCGGGGAGGCCGGCCACCGGCCGGAGGGCCATGCGGCGGACCACGGTCCGGAGAGAAGGCGGCATGCGAGTTTGTCCATTCTGGCAAAGACGCTCCTTCTAGTGTGACATATCGACGTATCGGCGCAGGTGGGAGGCCGCCATAGCGTCGAGCCATGACCATTCCCCAGGAGCGGCGCGTCGTGACCGCGATCCCAGGTCCCAAGTCGCAGGAGTTGCTGGCTCGCAAGCTGGCCGCCGTCCCGCCCGGGATCGGCACCACGCTGCCGGTCTTCGTCACCCGGGCCGGGGGTGGCGTGCTGGAGGACGCCGACGGGAACTCGCTGATCGACTTCGGCTCCGGCATCGCCGTCACGAGCGTGGGCAACGCCGCCCCCAAGGTCGTCGAACGCGTCCAGAAGCAGGTCGCCGACTTCACCCACACCTGTTTCATGGTCACCCCGTACGAGTCGTACGTCCGGGTCTGCGAGAAGCTCAACGAGCTGACCCCGGGCGACCATGAGAAGCGCACGTTCCTGGTGAACTCGGGCGCCGAGGCCGTGGAGAACGCGGTCAAGATCGCCAGGCACGCCACCGGCAGGCCGGCCGTCGTCGTGTTCGACCACGGCTACCACGGCCGCACGCTGCTCACGATGACGCTGACCGCCAAGAACATGCCGTACAAGCACCGGTTCGGCCCGTTCGCTCCGGAGGTGTACCGGGTGCCGCTGGCGTACCCGTTCCGCTGGCCGACCGGTCCCGAGAACTGCGCCGAGGAGGCCGCGGCGCAGGCCATCGACATGATCACCAAGCAGATCGGCGCCGAGAACGTGGCCGCCGTGGTGATCGAGCCGATCGCGGGCGAGGGCGGGTTCATCGTGCCCGCCAGGGGCTTCCTGCCGCGGATCGCGGAGTTCTGCCGGGCCAACGGCATCGTGTTCGTGGCCGACGAGGTGCAGACCGGCTTCGCCCGTACGGGGAACCTGTTCGCCTGCGAGGACGAGGGCGTCGTCCCCGACCTCATCACCACCGCCAAGGGCATCGCGGGCGGGCTGCCGCTGGCGGCCGTGACCGGACGGGCGGAGATCATGGACAGGGTACACGCCGGCGGCCTGGGCGGCACGTACGGCGGCAATCCCCTGGCCTGCGAGGCGGCACTCGGCGTGCTGGAGACCATCGAGGAGGAGGACCTCGTCGCCAGGGCCCGCCGCATCGGCGAGATCATGCTGCCCCGGCTCAAGGCGCTCCAGGAGCGCTTCGGCGTGATCGGCGACGTGCGCGGCAGGGGCGCGATGATCGCGATCGAGCTGGTCGAGCCGGGCACCAAGGAGCCGAACCCCACCGCCGTGCAGGAGGTGGTCAAGCGCTGTCACGCCGAGGGCCTGCTGGTCCTGACGGCCGGTACGTACGGCAACGTCCTGCGCTTCCTGCCCCCGCTCGTCATCCCCGAGCACCTGCTGGAGGAGGGCCTCGGCATTCTGGAGAAGGCGGTCGCCGAACTCTAGTAGAAAACCCCATCAATCGGGCATCCGGCTTGCGGCTGGATGCCCGATTTTGTGGTGTAAGTGGCGTCACTCGGGTAGAGAATTCACCCTGACTTGACGCTCAGCTGGACGCTCACGGCCTCGGTCAGAGTTATAACGGTTGCGACATACGGATGGGCGATGGCTGCAGGAAGCGTGATGAACTGGAGTCCGACCAGAACGGCGCGGAGTGTGTTGACGTTCGACCCTGAAGGCCTGACCTGGGCCCAGCGCGACGGCGACGCCTGCGTCGTCTGCCACAAGAAGTGGCCCCGCCCGCGCGTGCGCGTGGGCCGGCTGCCCGACGAATCAGCGGTTCTGGCGTGCGGCGACTGCGCCGAGGCGCTGGTGCCGGCACCGAAGGCCACGGTGGTGGCCTTCCCGTCCCGCTGATCGCGACGGACGGCGATGCGAGACGCCCCGGGACGGGGGGAAGGCCCGGGGCGTCCCTACAGGCCGCGCCCAGCGGGGGAACTCGGGCGCGCCCGCGCTACTTGGCCAGGCTCTGCCACCTTTCGGTCCAAGCCTTGTAATCAGTGCATTCCCCGTCATCTGCGCGGCAATCCCCGGGCGGCCGCACGGCGAAGGACACCCGGTCGAGCCGCTTGCCCCGCCCGTACGTGTCGCACATCAGCTTGGCCCGCCCCTTGCACGCCTTGGCGTTGGCCGGCGCCAGCCCCGCCCACGCGGCGGCGTCGCGCTGCACGCCGGCCGCGGTCATCCAGTTGAGCCAGCGGTAGGCGCAGGTGGTGTCGGGGACGTTCGCCCCGAGCATCCAGGAGTCCAGCCATCCGGTGGTCCTGTGCGTCTTGAGCGCCTTGACCGGCTTCCCGGCCTTCTGCAAAAGCAGGCGATAGTACGGCGTGGCCTGGGCGTAGTCGAGCGACCCCGTGGCGAACCCCTGCACCAGGTCGATCGGGTTGCGCCAGTAGGTGCGGTCCTTGTGCTCCTCCAGCAGCGCCATCGCCTGGTCGAGCTGCTCCTCGGTCAGCTCGAACGGCTCCTTCACCGACTTGTCGGCCAGCGCGGCGTCGGCGATCGTCAGCGGGGAGTCCCTGAGCGCCACCCGGCCGGACGCGAACGCCTGCCGCAGGTCGCCCTTCACCTGGGAGGAGTCGTAGACGAACTCGTGGTACCCCCACAGGTACGGCACGCCGTACACCTTGCCCGACACGGTGACCATGTCGCGGAAGCGATCGTCGATGTCGTCGTAGCCGCTCACCTTGGCCGGGTCGACGGGCTGCACGCGCTTGCCCTCGATCAGCTGGGCGGCCAGCACGGGGCCGGCGGAGATCACGTCATAAGCCTGGCTGTTGACCCTGGAGGCCATGTCCTCCGCGGTCTGCACGGTGTCGAGCTTGGCGACCCGGCAGCCGGTCTCCTTCTCGAACGAGCCCACCCAGTTGACCTTGGGGCTGACGCCGCCGTACTCGGCGTAGCCGCGGTAGGTGAGGATCTGCAGCGTGCCGTCGCTCTGGGTCGCGCTGGGCGTGGGCGTCGGGGTGCGGGACGACGTGGGCGTCGGGGCCGGCCGGGCCGCGCCCATGCCGGCGACCAGTGCCGATGCGGCCAGCGCCAGGGCGCAAGCACGACGACGATCCACGATGTCCCCCTTGGTCCCCTCGTCCGTGTGCTGGAGCATACCGGGGACAGGGACGTCTACTCCTGCTTGTCCACCATGTAGCAGCGGATGACGGCCGTCGTGACCGCCTCGTACGTGCTCCCGTCGCGCAGGTGACCGGCACGTTCCAGGCTGATCGCGCCCTGGGCGGCCGCCCACAGCGCGTCCGCGACCTTGCGTGGCTGGGTCGGGACCAGGTAGCCGGCCGAGATGCAGTCGGAGATCACCCGGTCGAGGATGTTGAGCGCCGCGCGGGCCAGCGTCCTCGCGCGCTCGCTCGGCTCGAAGCCGGGGATCGCCCGCTCGAACATCAGGCTGTAGTAGCCCGGCTCGGACAGGCACGCCTGCCGGTACGCGGGGCCGAGCGCGGTCAGGTGCTCGTACGCGCTGCGCCGCGCCGGAACCGACTCCAGAAACCGGCGGATCCGCTCGAACCCCTCCAGGTAGAGCGCCTCCGCCAGGCCCTCCCTGTTGCCGAACATGGTGTAGATCACGGTCGTCGTGCAGCCCGCCTCGGCGGCGATCCGCCGCATGGTCAGGCTGTCGGGACCGTCGCTGTCGAGGAGGTTGACCGCCACGTCGAGGAGCCGCGAGCGCAGCTCGTCGTGGCTGGCGCGCTCGCCCCGGAGGTAGGCGCCCTGCAGCCCCAGCGGCGCGGAGGTCATGCGACCTCCTCTGTCGCCAAGGAGCTCAGCGTCCTTGTGACCTCACGTTGTTCGGTCACGGGGCCCACGCCTTTCTGCTCGGGGGCCCGCCGCGCTGGAGACCCGCACACGATGACTTAGCCATGGCGGAGATCGCTCAAACCACCCCGCATGGTAAACATCCCGAATTGGGTCTACTTCTGTTACATCATGGGTAGACCACGGAGGTTGTACTTAACGGTGAGCCCTCATGGGAGTCTTGTGCACCGTGGTGTAAATCCCCCAGCTCCCGGTTGGCATAACGTCATGTGTATGGACGTGCGTACCTTCTGGCTCGCCGGCCGCGCCGCGACCGGGGACTCCCAACTCACTGTGACCAACCCCCACGACGGCCGCGCGGCCGGGCGGCATTCGGTTCCGACAGAAGCCCAGGTGGAGGAGGCCGTCGCGGCCGCCCACGAGGTGGCCCGCGAGGCCGCGGCGCTGCCCGTGCACGTGCGTGCCGAGGCGCTGGCCCACGTGTCGCGCCGCATCGCGGAGCGGGCCGACGAGCTCGCCCGCCTCATCACCGCCGAGAACGGCAAGCCCATCCTCTGGGCGCGCGGCGAGGTCGCCCGCGCCGTCGCCACGTTCCGCTTCGCCGCCGAGGAGACCCGCCGCTGGTCCGGCGAGGTGCAGCGGCTCGACACCGAGCCCGCCGCGGCCGGCCGGCTGGCGTACGTCTCCCGCGTCCCCTACGGGCCCGTGCTGGCGATCACCCCGTTCAACTTCCCGCTGAACCTGGTCGCCCACAAGGTCGCGCCCGCCATCGCCGTCGGCGCCCCCGTCATCGTCAAGCCCGCCCCCGCCACGCCGCTCTCCTCGCTCGTGCTCGGCGAGATCCTGGCGGAGACCGACCTGCCCGCGGGCATGTTCTCGGTGCTGCCGGTCCCGAACGAGCGCGCCTCGGCGCTGGTCCAGGACCCGCGCCTGCCCGTGGTGTCGTTCACCGGCTCCGCGCCGGTCGGCTACGCCATCGCCGACCAGGTGCCGCGCAAGCACGTGACGCTGGAGTTGGGCGGCAACGCGGCGGCCGTGGTGCTCGCCGACGCCGACCTCGACTGGGCGGCGCAGCGCATCGCCCTCTACTCCAACTACCAGGCCGGCCAGAGCTGCATCGCCGTGCAGCGGGTGATCGTCGAGCAGCCCGTCCACGACGCCTTCCTCGAACGCCTGCTGCCCGCCGTCGCGGCCCTCGTCACCGGCGACCCGGCGGACGAGAAGACCCAGGTCGGCCCGCTGGTCTCGGAGGCCGCCGCGGAGCGGGTGGAGCAGTGGGTCGGCGACGCGGTCGCCGCGGGCGCCCGCGTGCTGGCGGGCGGCACCCGCGAGGGCGCCACGATCGCGCCGACCGTGCTCGCCGACGTCCCGCACGACGCCAAGGTGGCGTGCGAGGAGGTCTTCGGCCCCGTCATGATCGTCCAGACGGCCGCCTCGATCGACGAGGCGTACGCGATGGTCAACGACTCGAAGTACGGGCTCCAGGCCGGGGTGTTCACCCGCTCGCTCGACTCCGCCTTCCGTGCGAACCGGGAGCTGGAGGTGGGCGGCGTCATCGTCGGCGACGTGCCCTCGTACCGGGCCGACCAGATGCCGTACGGCGGGGTGAAGGACTCCGGGATCGGGCGCGAGGGGCTGCGCTCGGCGATGGAGGACTACACGTACGAGAAGGTCATGGTGCTGACCGGTCTGGCGCTGTGAGCCCGGGCGGCGGGCCGGGAGCCGCCCGGGGACGCCGGGCGCGCGCCTAGTGCGGTGACCGCACACGTTCAGCGGGTCGGGTGATTACGCGACATGAGTAGCTGATCGTCCCCAGCAGCCCTGCAACGGGTGACCTCGGGGTCAAGAAGCACAAAGGCATGCCAATCGGCGAATGTCGGCGCGGATCGACCGCCGCAGCAACCATCTCAGCGCCGGCTCCAGCAACTTCTCAGAGGTCACGCGCGGGGTGACGCACACGTGGAAGGTGAAGCGGCACCGCTCCTCGCCGAGCGGCTCGACCAGCCTGCCGCCCTCGGCGTCGATCCCCGAGGTGGTGCGCCAGGCAAACGAACGACCCGGCTCCACCTGGATGACCTCGCCGCCGTTGCGATAGGTCCGGCCCGCGAACCGCATCACCTCAGCAGTCGTCGTGCCCACCCGGACGATGCCTTCGGGTCGCGGCGCCATCGTCTTGACGCCCTTCCGCCAGCGTGGATCCTGGCCGTAGTCGGCGACGATCGCCCACACCAGCGCGGCTGGGCAGGCGATTTCCCCGTCCTCCTGAAGCTCGATCATCCGGCAATGCTAGAAGGCCGGTCGAGCCACAACTGAACCCGGTGAACGTTTGCGGTCACCGCACTAGGCGCGCTCGGCCGAGGCGAACAGGGCCTTGGCGGCGTCGCCCAGGTACGGGCCGTACATCGTGCCCTGGTCGTCGCTGTACTTGAAGCTACTCAGCGACGTGATCGTGCCCTTGCCGGTGGCCGGGTCGAACCCGGTCATCCACGGGCCGCCGCTCGAACCCGCCGTCATGTCGCAGCTCAGGCCCTGGTCGCGGCTCTGCCCGTACGGGTCCGCCCGGAGCCGTCCCGCGCAGTAGACCAGGTGGCCGCCGTCGTACGGCGGGTCGGCGGGGTAGCCGAAGCCGAACGCCTGGCCGCCGCGGGCCGCGTTGAAGGCGATCTCCTGCGTGCCCACCACGTCGGCCACGTGCCTGCCGCCCGAGGTGGCGAGCGCCACCATGCCCACGTCGTAGTTGTCGTCGCCGCCGCGTGACC
Organism: Nonomuraea phyllanthi; assembly: GCF_006334985.2. GTDB lineage: Bacteria > Actinomycetota > Actinomycetes > Streptosporangiales > Streptosporangiaceae > Nonomuraea > Nonomuraea phyllanthi. The sequence goes on along the minus strand of NZ_VDLX02000027.1, from coordinate 110,453 downwards.
ACGGCCCTGCGACGAACATGCGGCGCGCCGCGAACTGCCCGTACGGCTGCTCGCCGCCCGTCCCGTAGCCGGGGACGAACGTCCAGTTGGCCGCCCACTCGCCGGCGCCGTCCTTGACGCAGTGGCCGGCGGTGACCACGACGTCCCTGTTCCCGCTCTTGACCGTGCTGGCCGAGCAGACGAAGTCGGCCCCCGCCATGGTCAGGAAGACCCGGCCCGTGGTCCTGGCCACGGCGCCGCCCGTGCTCCAGCGCGAGCCCGCCGTGCTGGTCAGCGGCCGCGCGGCCGCCTGCCGCCGCACACCCGGGACGAGCCCGGCCTTCGGGACGAGCCGCGCCTCCGGGGCCGTCCCCACGGAGGGAGCCGGCCGCGCGTCGGGAGCGGACCGCTCGTCGGGGTGGGGCCGCGCGGGCGGGGCCGGCCGCGCGCCCGGGGCGGGGCGTACGGCCGGGGCGGCCGCTGGGCCCGCGTGCCCGGTCAGGCCGCTCAGCAGGCCGGCGCCGTCCGTCACGAGGTCGAGCAGGCCGATCGGCAGCGCCCCGGCCATGCGCTCAGGCGTCCAGTAGTCGAGCACGCGCCGCTGCTCGGCGGTGGTGCGGGCGGCGACGTGCTCGACTATCTCGGCGCGCACGGCCCGAGGGGCGGGCGGGTCGGCCTGCTGCCGGCCGGGGGCCGCGCCGAGGAGGGCGGGCCCGATCAGCCCCGCCAGGAGCGGGGCGGCCGCAAGCAGGGGGGTGCTCAAGGTCATGCCCCCCGAGTGTGCACCACGAGATGTGTTCTTGTGGCTACTTTCGGTAAATTCCTTAGGCTGCGTTGGTGCTTTGCGCGGCTTGGTAGACGGCCTGAGCCTCATTCCCGAAATATGGGCCGAACATCCAGTTCGGGGCGAAGTTGTATTTGAAGCTGTTGACGGAATTCTGGGTGCCGAGCCCGGTCGACTCGTTGAAATTCAGCATCCACGGGCCGCCGCTCGAACCGCCGGTCATGTCGCAGGTCAGGCCGTGGTCCTCGCTCATGAGGTAGTCGTCGAACGTCCGGCCGCTGCAGTAGACCAGCTTGGACCCGTCGTACGGCGCCGCCGCCGGGTAGCCGAACGCGTACATCTGCTGCCGTCTTTGCTGGTTGAACGCCACGCCCTGGCCGCCCACGACGTCCACCAGCGACTTGCCGTCCAGCGGCGCGACCACGGCGGCGGCCACGTCGTAGTTGATGTCCTCGCCGGAGTTCCACTGCGGGGTGGTGAGCAGCTTCGTCGCGGGCCAGGTGCCGAACGGCCGCTGCCCGTTGGCGTAACCGGGCACGAAGACCCAGTTGGTGTGGAACGTGCCATTCAGCTTGACGCAGTGGCCCGCGGTCAGCACGACGCTCTTGTTCGCGCTGGTCACCGCCGAGCCCGAGCAGGACGCGTTCCTGCCCTGCGTGGTGAAGAAGATCCGGCCGGTCGTCTTCACGACGGTGCCGCCGCCGGTCCACGCCGCGCCGGACGACCTGGCGGCCTGCAACCGCGCGCCGGAGCGGCCCGCGCCAGCGGCGCCCGCGCCGGTGGGCTGCGCGGTCCACGGGGTGCCCTGCGCGGGCTCGTCCATGGCGAGCTCGGCGGCCTTCCCGGGGGCCGGCGCCTCCAGCGGCCGGGCCGCCTCCATGCGCTGCTCGGTCCAGTACGTCAGGACCTTCCGCTGCTCGGAGGCCGAGTCCGCGGCGGCGTGCTGGGCCGGCTTGGGCCGCGCCTGGACGCCGGCCTGCGCCGCGCCCACAGGGAGCAGGGCGGCTCCCGCGGCGAGGCCCGCGGTGAGGAGGGAAAGCCGAACGATTCTGCGGTGCATTACGTACCTCCCGAAAACCGGATCTGGGCTTCGGAAGGTAGTGGGAGCAACATCCGCATTTCTCAAGATTTGCGCATACCGCTATGGCCATATTCCGGCATAAATGAACTCCATTAACTGACGTCACTTAAGTGCGGGAGTTTTGACACGGTCGGCGCCGCGTGCCTGAGTACGCCCCGCAGCGGGGACAATGGACAGGTGCATGAAGAGACCCTCCGCTCCGTCGTCGTGCTCGGCTCCACCGGCTCCGTCGGCACCCAGGCCCTCGATGTGATCGCCGCCCGCCCGGGCGGCTTCAGGGTCGCGGCGCTGGCCGCGGGGGGTGGCAAGGTCGAGCTCCTGGCCAGGCAGGCGGCGGAGTTCGGTGTCGAGGCGGTGGCGGTGGCCGACGAGGCGGCCGTGCCCGCGCTGAAGGACGCGCTGGCGGCGCACGGCGCGCGGCCCGCCGTGCTGGCCGGCCCCGAAGGCGTCGCGGAGGTGGCGGCCTGGCCCTGCGACACGGTCCTCAACGGCATCACCGGCGCGCTCGGGCTGACCTCCACCCTGGTCGCCCTCGAAGCGGGCCGGACGCTGGCGCTGGCCAACAAGGAGTCCCTGATCATCGGCGGCCCGCTGGTCAAGCGGCTGGCCAAGCCCGGCCAGATCCTGCCGGTCGACTCCGAGCACTCGGCGCTGCAGCAGTGCCTGTGGGCCTCGGGCCCCGGCGGCCACGACCCCGACAGCGTCAAGCGGCTCGTGGTCACCGCGAGCGGCGGGCCGTTCCGCGGCATGAAGCGCGCGGAGATGGCCGGCGTCACGCCCGAGATGGCGCTGGCCCACCCCACCTGGTCGATGGGCCCCGTCATCACCATCAACTCCGCGACCCTGGTCAACAAGGGCCTCGAGGTGATCGAGGCGCACCTGCTGTTCGACCTCGGATTCGACCGCATCGAGGTGGTGGTCCACCCGCAGTCGATCATCCACTCCATGGTCGAATACGTCGACGGCTCCACCATCGCCCAGGCCAGCCCGCCCGACATGCGGCTGCCGATCGCGCTGGCGCTCGGCCACCCCGGGCGCATCCCCGGCGCGGCGCGGGCCATCGACTGGACCACGGCCCACACCTGGACGTTCGAGCCGCTCGACGACGCCGCGTTCCCCTCGGTCGCGCTGGCCCGGCACGTCGGCTCGGCGGGCGGCACCGCGCCCGCCGTCTACAACGCGGCCAACGAGGCGTGCGTCGAGGTGTTCATGCGCGGCGCGCTGCCGTTCCCGGCGATCGTCGACACCGTCGCCAAGGTGGTCGAGGAGCATCGGGTGACCCCGGCCGACTCCGTCGACGAGGTGCTCGCCGCCGATGCCTGGGCGCGCGCCCGGGCGGCGGAGCTGACTACCTAAACTGGAAACCGTCGTCACAGTAAGGGTTGAAATGACTTCTGTAGCTCTCGGCATCCCGACGGTTCGTCCCAAGCCGCTCGCCGAACGCCGACATTCTCGCCAGATCATGGTCGGCAGCGTGCCCGTGGGCGGCGACGCGCCCGTCTCGGTGCAGTCGATGACGACCACGGTGACCGCCGACGTCAACGCCACGTTGCAGCAGATCGCGGAGCTCACCGCGTCGGGCTGCCAGATCGTGCGGGTCGCCGTGCCGTCCCAGGACGACGCCGACGCGCTGCCGCTCATCGCCAGGAAGTCGCAGATCCCGGTCATCGCCGACATCCACTTCCAGCCCAAGTACGTGTTCGCCGCCATCGAGGCCGGGTGCGCGGCGGTCCGGGTCAACCCGGGAAACATCAAGAAATTCGATGACAAGGTGGGCGAGATCGCCCGCGCGGCGGCCGACCACGGCGTGCCGATCAGGATCGGCGTCAACGCCGGCTCGCTCGACCCGCGCCTGCTGCAGAAATACGGCAAGGCCACGCCCGAGGCGCTCGTGGAGTCGGCGCTGTGGGAGTGCTCGCTGTTCGAGGAGCACGGGTTCCGCGACATCAAGATCTCGGTCAAGCACAACGACCCGGTCGTCATGATCAACGCGTACCGCCTGCTCGCCGAAAAGTGCGACTACCCGCTGCACCTCGGCGTCACGGAGGCCGGTCCGGCCTTCCAGGGCACCGTCAAGTCCGCGGTGGCCTTCGGCGCCCTGCTGGCAGAGGGCATCGGCGACACCATCCGGGTCTCCCTGTCCGCGCCTCCGGTGGAGGAGGTCAAGGTCGGCACCCAGATCCTGGAGTCGCTCGGGCTGCGCGAGCGGGGGCTGGAGATCGTCTCCTGCCCGTCGTGCGGGCGCGCCCAGGTCGACGTCTACACCCTCGCCGACCAGGTGCAGGCGGGCCTCGAAGGGCTCAAGGTGCCGCTGCGGGTCGCCGTGATGGGCTGCGTCGTCAACGGGCCCGGCGAGGCCCGCGAGGCGGACCTCGGGGTGGCCTCCGGCAACGGCAAGGGCCAGATCTTCGTCAAGGGCGAGGTCATCAAGACGGTGCCCGAGTCGCAGATCGTGGAGACGCTGATCGAGGAGGCGCTCCGCCTGGCCGAGGAGATGGGCGTCGAGGTCGACCTCGGCGACGACTCCGGCCCCGAGGTCGTCGTGCGCTGAGGCCGCCCCCGCACGAGCCGTTACGTCATGCAATCATGCGATTACATGATGGCAAGCTTTTCCCCATACCCAGCGTCATGACCCCGTCACGTACGGCAGCATCGCAACGCCTACGGACACGGGGAAGGGGACCGGGTGAAGCGGGTCGTTGGGGTTGTCGCCGGTGTCGCGGTGCTAGTCGCCGGGATCGCGAGCGCGGACGGGGTGGCGGTGGCGAGCGGCGCGCGCCTTGCGCCGCAAGCTGTGGAGTGGGCGCCCTGTCCGCAGCAGCCGGGCCGGGCGGTCTCGGCCGATCTCGAATGCGCCACCGTACGCGTGCCGCTCGACTACGCCGAGCCCTGGGGCCAGACGATCAAGGTGGCCATCAACCGGATCAAGGGCAAGGTCTCCAGGGACGCCAACCACCTGGGCACGCTCCTGGTGAACCCCGGCGGGCCGGGGGCGTCCGGTCGCGACCTGACGCAGTACGTCGCCATGGCGCTGCCCCATGACGTGAGCGAGCGCTACGACATCGTCGGGTTCGACCCGCGCGGCGTCGGCGGCAGCGAGCCGGCCGTGCACTGCGTCGACCCGGAGGCGTACTACAGGGCCCCGAGGCCCGACGCGGTGCCGCACGGGCCGGACGAGGAGCGGGTGCTGCTCCGGCGGGCGGCCGACTACGCCAACCGGTGCGGCAACTACTGGGCCTGGCTGCTGCCGTACCTCACCACCGAGAACTCCGCCAGGGACATGGACACCATCCGGGCCGCGCTCGGCGAGGACCAGATCAGCTACCTCGGCTACTCGTACGGCACCTACCTGGGCGCCGTCTACGCCACGCTCTTCCCCACCCGGGTCAAGCGGCTCGTGCTGGACAGCTCCATCGACCCGACGGAGGTCTGGTACGAGTCCAACCTCAAGCAGGACCGCGCCTTCGAGCACCGCCACCGCCAGTTCCTCGCCTGGACGGCCAGGAACAACTCGGTCTACCGGCTGGGCGCCACACCCTCGCAGACCTCGTTCGCCTACTACGCGATGCGCGACCGGCTGCGGACCCGCCCGGCCGGCGGCGTCGTGGGGCCGAGCGAGCTGGACGACGTCTTCACGGTCGCCGGCTACAGCGACCGGGTCTGGCCCCGGTTCGCCGCGGCCTGGTCGGCGTACGTACGGCACGGCGACGTCAAGGGCCTGGTCGACCTCTACGAGAAGCACGGCAAGAACGACGCGAAGGACGAGAACGGCTACGCGATGTACCTGAGCGTCCAGTGCCGCGACGCCAAGTGGCCGCGCGACTGGGACAGGTGGCGGGCCGACATGACCAGGATGAACCGGCTCGCGCCGTTCCTGACCTGGCCGAACGCCTGGTTCAACGCCCCCTGCGCGTTCTGGCCGGTCGAGGGCGGCACGCCGGTCAAGGTCAAGGGGTCGCGGAAGCTGCCGCCCATTCTCATGATCCAGTCCAGGGGCGACGCGGCGACGCCGTACCAGGGGGCGCTGGAGATGCGCCGGCACTTCCAGCGCGTGACCATGGTGATCGACCGGGGCGGCAACCATGGCGTGTCGCTGGGCGGCAACCGGTGCGTGGACAACCATCTGGCGGCGTACCTGCGGGACGGCACGCTCCCGCCGCGCGACGTGTCGTGCGCCGCGGTGCCCGTGCCACAGGCGACCCAGCCCATGGCGGCGGAGCAGCAGCCCGCGGGTGGCCTGCTGGACGCGCTCGGGGTGCTGCTCGGACGTTGACGTCAAGAGGTGACGTCAAGAATGGATTACCGAGGGCGTCGCGCTATGAGGTAATCGGTAACCTTCGCGTAGTCTGACCATGTGATGCTGCGTACATCGGCGTCGCGCGTGCTCGACGACAGCGACCGGGACGAGGTGCTGGCTCTGCTGGACACCGACCCGGTCGCGAACGTCTTCGTCTCCTCCCGGGTGCGGGCCGTCGGACTCAACCCGGCGAGGCTCGGCGGGCAGATGTGGGGGTACGGCACGCGCGGCGGGCTTGTGTCGCTCTGTTACGCCGGCGCCAACCTGGTGCCGGTCAACGCCGGTCCCGAGGCCGTGCACGCGTTCGCCGACCGCGCCAGGAAGCAGGGGCGCCGCTGCTCCTCGATCGTGGGCCCGGTCGACGCGGTCTCGCTGCTGTGGGAGCGGCTCGAGCCCCACTGGGGGCGGGCCAGGGCGATCCGCTGGGCGCAGCCCGTCATGGCGACCTCGCGCCGCCCGCCGGTGCCCGCCGATCCGCTGGTGCGCCGGGTGCGGCCGGAGGAGTTCGACATCCTGCTGCCCGCCTGCGTGTCCATGTTCACCGAGGAAGTCGGCGTCTCGCCCAACCTCGGCGACGGCGGCGCCCTCTACCGCACGCGGGTGGCCGAGCTGATCCGCATCGGCCGCTCGTACGCGCGCATCGACCAGGGACGGGTGGTGTTCAAGGCGGAGATCGGGGCGGTCACGCCGCACGCCTGCCAGATCCAGGGCGTCTGGGTCGCGCCGGAGCTGCGGGGGAGGGGCCACGCCGTGGCCGGCATGGCCGCCGTCGTGGAGGCCGCGACCAGCTGCTACGCCCCCGTGGTCACGTTGTACGTCAACGACTACAACCATTCGGCCAGGGCGGTCTATCGCAAGGTCGGCTTCCAGGAGGTCGACACGTTCATGTCGGTGCTGTTCTAGCCGGTGCCGTTCTAGACGCGTACGAGCTTGTCGAACAGCCGGGCCAGCTCGACGCCGGGGTCGGCGGTGAGGCCCGCGTGCACGGGGCCCGTCTGCACGACGGTGCTGCGGGGCGCGGTCAGCCAGCGGAACCTGCCGCCGAGCGACTCCCCGGCCAGCGGCCCCGGCTTGTCGCCGCAGGCCAGCTCGTACGCGCTGAGCGCGCGACGCACGGCGTCGACATCGGCGGCCGGGTCGAGGGCGCGCAGGCGGGCGGGGTCGAGCTCGACCCGGGCGCACAGGTAGCCGCGCGGCTGGCAGTAGAGCAGCACGCCGGCGTTGATCAGCTCGCCGCGCTCGACCTTGGGCACGACGCGGATCACCGCGTACTCGTAGACGTCCCTGCTCACCGGCCGCCTCCCCGCCAGAACTCGCCCACGGAGCCCGGCCCCTGCCCCTGTCTCGGCGCCTTCTCCCCGGTCCGCACGAGCCAGTCGTGCGGGCCGTCGGCCCGCCGCAGCAGATGCTCGACGTACGCCTCGCGCACGGCCGCCGGACCGTCGAAACCGGGCTCGCCCGCCAGCCACTCGTCGGGCACGAGCGCCGTCACGGTCTCCAGCAGCTCCCTGTCGATCTTAGCGGCCAGCTCCGCGCCCGCCGCGTCGACGTCGCCGGCGTACGGCGCGAGCACGTGGTCGCCCGCGTCGAACGCCCGCCGGGGGTCGGCCGTCCGCCAGTTGTGGTGGAACCAGAGCGCCGCGCCGTGGTCGATCAGCCAGGTGTCGCGGTGCCAGATCAGCAGGTTGGGGTTGCGCCAGCTGCGGTCGATGTTGTGGATCAGCCCGTCGAACCACACCACCCGAGCCGCGAACACCGGGTCCGCCACCCAGGCCAGCGGCTCGAACCCCAGCGCGCCGGGCAGGAAGTCGACCGCCAGGTTGAGCCCGGTGCTGGCCTTAAGCAGGTCCTGCACCTCCTCGTCGGGCTCCCTGATGCCCAGCTGCGGGTCGAGGTCGACGAGCTTGAGGTCGGGGACCTTGAAGCCCAGCCGGCGGCCCAGCTCGGCGGCGATGATCTCGGCCACCAGCACCCGCCGGCCCTGACCCGCCTCACGGAACTTCACGACGTACGTGCCCAGGTCGTCGGCCTCGACCACGCCGGGCAACGACCCGCCCTCTCGCAACGGGGTCACATAACGGGTGGCTGCGATCCTTTCCAGCACAGGATGAGGCTATCGCCCATCTGACCTCGTTCTCTCCTTCGGCCTGGAATGTCCGCCGGGGTCGGCGTCAGCGGGACGGGCGCCGGAAGGGGGCGAAGGGGTGGTCGCGGGAGGCGTCCACGGCGGCGAAGGCGTAGTCGAGCATGCGGTGCTCGTACTCCGCCTTGGCGGCGGCGAGCGGCTTGCCCGCCCCTCCCAGCAGGTCGCTCAGCAGGTGGGCGTCCCTGAGCCCCACGTTCGCGCCCTCGCCCCGCCCCGGGCTCATGCTGTGGACGGCGTCGCCGACCAGCGTGACCGCGGGCTCGTCCCAGGGCTCCACGCGCCGCGCCGAGTGGGTCCGCGACACGAACGTCGCCGAAGGCTCCGCCTCCTCCACGACGCGCCGCACGCCCTCGTGCCAGTCGCGCACCGTGTCGACGGCCAGCCGGTGCAGCGCGGCCGGTGGCGCGCCGCCGGGGCGCGGGCCAGGCACGCTCAGCGTCCACGAGAAGGAGCCCGGCACGTCGGTCAGGCGCGCGCCGGGGGCGTGCCGGGCCACCGCCTCGGGCACGGGGGTGAGCGGGCGGCAGGTGGCTACGGAGACGGCCGTGCCGTCGGGGGCGATGATTCGGTTGAACGTGTCGACCAGCTCGGGCGGCGTGGTGGACAGCAGGCCGGGGGTGATCCACGTCCTGCCGTACAGGGCCCAGTCGAGCTCGTCCACCACGGCGCCGGGCAGGAGCTGCGCCCGCACCCGGGAGGCGACGCCGTCCGCCCCGACGAGCAGGTCACCGGTCACGCTCGCGCCGTCCGCGAAGTTGGCGCGCACGCGGCCGTCACCGAGCCGCTCGTACCGCTCGTACTCCATGCCGAAGCAGACGGAGCCGGACAGCCCCGTCATGAGGATCTCCCGGAGCGTCAGCCGGTTGACGCCGAGCCCGTCGAGGCCGGGCCGCTGGTCGGGGATGTCCTTGGCGAACTTGGGCCGCAGGTCCGGCTCCATGAAGATCATGCGGGTGGCGGGGCGGATGGAGGTGGCCACCGCCAGGTCGAACAGGTGGTCCGGCAGGCAGGCCCGCAGCGCCCGCGCGCCGGTCTCCTTGAGGCTGATGCGGTATCCCTGGGGGCGGTGCGCGGCCGAGGGGTCGCGCTCGAAGAGGGTGACGCCGAGGCCCGCCCGCCGCAGGCCCTGGGCCAGGCAGAGGCCGGCGATACCGCCTCCCACGATCAGGATGTCGGTCATGTCGCGACTGTAACTGTCGCGACAGCAAATGTCTACGCAGGATATTCTCGGCGGATGAACGAGAACCGCGCACCGCAGCCGGCGTTCGAGCTGGTCCTTGGGGGAGGGTCGCTGCTCGTGCAGGTGGGCAGAGAGCTGAACACCGAGACCGAGCGGCGCCTGGCCCCGCTCGGCCTCACCGCGCAGCAGGCCGCGCTGCTGCTGCACGCCTCGCGCGGCGGCGGCACGCCGAGCGAGCTGAAGAGCCGGCTCGGCACCGACACGGCGGGGATGACCAGGCTGCTCGACCGGCTGGAGGCGAAGGGGCTGCTGCGGCGGACACGGCATCCCGAGGACCGGCGCTCGATCGTCATCGAGTTGACGGACGAGGGGCAGGCCCTGGTGCCCAGCCTGCCGCCGGTCTTCGGGCGGATCAGCCATCAGGTCTTCGCGGGGTTCTCGCCGGAGGAGGTGGCGCAGGTCACGGACATGCTCCGGCGCATCCTGCACAACCTCGCCGACCATCCGGACGCCTGAGCTCCTGGCGGGAGGTGGCCGTGCGGGGCACGGGCGGCTTCGCGGAGGGCCGGCGGATTCACGGGTGGCGGGTGGCGCGGGCGCGGATGCCGGCGAGCATGAGGCGGCGGATCAGACCGCTGCCGAGGCGGATCACCAGCCAGTACCTCATGAACGCGCGCCGCGCGTCCTCGCTCGTGGCCACCACGCGGGTCTCGGTGACGAGCCTGATCCGCCCCTCGCCCGCCTCGTCCAGCAGGAAGCTCAGCGTGCCCTTCGCGTAGCCCGGCCGGTTGAACGCGCGGAAGCCGTCTCCGTCGGCGATCGCGCCCGAGCTCTCGGCGTGGCCGAGGCGCCACCACTGCCCGATGAGGCCGAGGACCACCTCGCGTCCCGGGTCCTCGGCGAGCCGGGTGAAGGCGGGCGCGACACGTGGCGGGCGGCCGCGGCTCAGCCGTACGGCCACGTTGCGGAGGGCGACGACGGGCCGAAGGTCGAGGGAGCCCGGGCGCGTGACAGCGTCCCAGACGCGGTCGCGGGGTGCGCTGATCACGATGGAGTGGCGCTCGGCGGCGTCGGGGACGGGGATGAACCGGTCGGTGAGCGTCGGCATGGGCCACCTCTTCCATACGGATGCGTATGGAAGGGACTATACGCTGGCGTATGGAAGGATGGGCGCGTGGGTCGGTTGAACGCGGACGACTGGGCGAGGGCCGCGCTGGACGCGCTGGCGGAGGGCGGCCTGGCCGCCGTGGCCGTGGAGCCGGTGGCGGTCCGGCTCGGCGTGTCGAAGGGCAGCTTCTACTGGCACTTCCCCAACCGGCAGGCGCTGGTGGAGGCGGCGCTGGAGCGCTGGGAGGCCGAGACCGAGGCGGTCATCGCCGGGCTGGAGCGGCTGCGCGATCCGGTGGAGCGGATGCGGGTCCTGATGGAGCGTGCCTTCGGCGACGGGCGCGACGCGGCCATCTCGTTCCGGCTGATCAGCGAGGTCGACGACGCGGTGACAGGGGCGGGTTCGTCGGGGGTGGGGGCGGTGGTGCGGAGGGTGAGCGAGCGGCGGCTGGCGTACATCCGGGCCGCGCTGGAGGAGGCCGGCCAGGCGCCGGAGGAGGCCGCCCGGCGGGCGCTGGCCGCGTACGCCGGCTATCTCGGGCTCGCGGCGCTGGCCCGCATCGGCGTGGCGGCGGACGGCGCCGGGCACCTCGCCGACCTGGCGATGGCGGAGCTGGGCCTTCCTTCCCGCTCGGTCTGAGCCCTTCCTGGCATGCGAGCAAACGCTTGGTCGAAATGCGTCGATTCCGGATGGCGACGCGGCGCTGATCCAAAGCCCGGCATAATCGAGAGATATGTCCGCACTCCGCGCCGATGATCCCCGACAGCTGGGCACGTACCGGCTGTCGCGCAGGCTCGGCCAGGGCGGGCAGGGCGTCGTCTACCTCGGCCACTCCGAGCAGGGGGCCCAGGTCGCGATCAAGCTGCTGCACGCGAGCCTCGGCGACGCGGACGTGCGGCGCAGGTTCCTGGCCGAGGTCGAGGCCGTGCGCAGGGTCGCCGCCTTCTGCACGGCCCAGCTGCTGGACGCCGACCTCGAAGGCGACCGCCCCTACCTGGTCAGCGAGTACGTCGAGGGCCCCTCGCTCATGGAGCACGTCGTCGCCAGCGGGCCGCGCCTCGGCGGCTCGCTCGAGCGGCTGGCCATCGGCACCGCCACCGCGCTCGGCGCCATCCACCGGGCCGGGGTGGTCCACCGCGACTTCAAGCCCGCCAACGTGCTGCTCGGGATCGACGGGCCACGGGTGATCGACTTCGGGGTGGCCCGGCTCTCCGAGGCGTCGGCGACGACCAACCTCATGCCCGTCGGCACCCCGGCGTACCTGTCGCCCGAGCGCATCAAGGGAGAGCCCGCCGGGCCGGCCGCCGACCTGTGGGCGTGGGGGCTGACCGTCGTCTACACGGCCACGGGGCGGCACGCGTACACGGCGGACACGTACCAGGAGATCCTGGCCAGGATCCTGTACGGGAGGCCGGACCTCGGCACCCTGACCGGGCGGCTGGGGGAGATCGTGGCGGCCTGCCTGGCGCCGGAGCCGGGGGACCGGCCGGACGCCGAGGAGGTCCTGCGGCGGCTGCTGGGGCAGACGGCGGCAGGTGGAGACGTCCTGTCGTCCGGCGCGCTCGCCGCCGTCGACGGCGCTCACGCGGCTCCCCGCCACTCCCGCCCGGACGCCGCCGCGGGTGAGGGCACCGAGGCGACGGAGCCCTCCAGCGAGGGCGTCGCCGCCGGCCAGGGCATCGCTACCCCGGAGGCGGATACCCGGCCGAGCGGGCCGGAGACGGATGCCGGACCGGGCGGGTCGCGGACGGGCGTCGGGCCGAGCGTGCCCGAGATGGGCGTCGGGCTGGGCGGGTCGGAGGCGGGGGTGCGGCCGGGCCGGGACGCCGGCGGGCCGGGGGCGGGCCAGGATCGCGAAGGAGATCCGGACACGGCCGGGTTGCGGCTGGTCATCGCGACCGCTCCGCCCGGTCCGGAGCCGGGCCGGATCACGGACCCCGATCCCACCACGAGCTTCCCCGCCGTCGGCCGCGACAGCACCGCGAAGCAGAAGCAGAAGCCGGGCAGGCGGGTGCGCGGCTGGCAGGTGGCCGTGGCCGCCGCGCTGCTGGTGGCGGTGGCCGGGCTGGTGTTCTGGCTGCGCGGCGCGCAGGAGCCGGGGCTGGAAGGGACGTGGACCGGCTCGGCCGAGCACTTCACTGCGCAGCGGGTCTTCCCGGTCGAGCTGAGCCTGGGCTCCGACGGCGGGGCGATGCGCTGGGGCGCGGACCTGCACTGCACGGGCCGGCTGGGCCGCGTCGAAGGCGGGACGGTCTTCACCCTCGACAGGGTCACCGGCTACGAGTGCTATCCGGGGACGCTGCGGATGTTCCCGACGTCCGATGCGAACCAGATGGCCATCAAGGTGACGCGCCAGGGTAAGGACGAAGTGACGTATTCGGGCACGGTCGCGCGAGCCTCCTGACCTGCTGTGTCACGGTCAGGCCGCGATTGCCCTGCGTACTGTTGACGGGACGCGCCGCATTGCCTTCAGTGGAGAGCAGGAAGGGGTGGCGGCGAGGGGAGGCGCCCCGTGCCAACGGCGCAGCCGCTCAGGACGGGGGACCCGCACCGACTCGGGGAGTACGAGCTTTCCGGACGGCTGGGCGAGGGCGGGCAGGGCGCGGTGTTCCTCGGTTCGAGAGCCGGGGAGTCATACGCGGTCAAGCTCCTGCACGGTCCCGTGGGTGACGAGCGGGCGGCGTTCCTGCGGGAGGTGGAGCTGGCCAAGCATGTGGCGAGGTTCTGCACGGCCCAGGTGATCGACGCGGGGTTCGACGAGGGCCGCCCGTACATCGTCAGCGAGTACGTCGACGGGCCGTCCCTGCACAGGGAGGTCGCGCTCACCGGGCCGCGCCAGGGCGGCGCGCTGGAGCGGCTGGCGGTCAGCACGGCCACCGCGCTGGCGGCGATCCACCGGGCGGGGATCGTGCACCGGGACTTCAAGCCGCAGAACGTGCTGCTCGGCTCCGACGGGCCCCGGGTGATCGACTTCGGGCTGGCCAGGGCGCTGGACGCGGCGGCCACGGTGAGCGGGCGCGGGGTGGGCACGCCCGCGTACATGGCGCCGGAGCAGATCACGGCCATGGCCGTCACGGGTGCGGCGGACGTGTTCTCGTGGGGCGCCACCATGTGCTTCGCGGCCAACGCGTCGGCGCCGTTCGGGCAGGACTCGGTCGCGCCGGTGCTGCACCGCATCCTGACCGCGCCGCCCGAGCTGGGCCGGCTGGACGGGCGGCTGCGGACGCTGGTCGAGGCGTGCCTGGACAAGGACGCACGCAACCGGCCCACCAGCAGGGATCTGCTGTTCGAGCTGCTGGGGGAGGCGAGCGACCTGCCGCCGGAGGTGCTGAGCTCGCCTCCGCCCCACGTGCTGCGGGGCGCGCCACCGCTGGTGCCCGAGCAGCGTTCCTCGACGGCCTCGGGCCCGCCGATGGCGGTGCCCGAGGAGACGGGGACGCCCGGCGGCTACCGGCTACCAGGGCCGGGTGCGCAGGACGGCGGCCCGCCGGCCGAGACGGCTCCCGGCCGCCGGCGTGCCCGGTCCTGGCCCACGGCGGCCGTCGCGGCCGGCGCGGCGCTGCTGGTCACGGCCGCCGTCCTGCTCACCGCCCTGATCCCCGCGACCCGCACCGAGACCCGGACGCAGGGGGTGCAGGCCGCCGGGCCGTCGGTCCCCTCGCGGCCCGATCCGGTACGGTCCCGGTCCTCCGCGGAGACGTCCTCGCCCGCCAAGACCAGGAAGACGCGGGAGCAGAGCGGGCCCACGGCCGCGCCGCCCGCCCCGAACCCCGCCACGGTCCAGGTCCCGGTCCCCGAACTGGTGGGAATGGACAGGAGCGCGGCGGCGAAGGCGCTCAAACGGGCCGGGCTGGTGCTCGGAACCGTCACCGAGGCCGACTCGGCGCAGAAGATCGGCCGGGTGCTGAGCGCCGAGCCCGCGCCGGGCGCGGCGGTGGCCAAGGGCACCTCGGTCTCGCTGCGGGTCTCGGCGGGCGTCGCCGTCCCCGACGTCACGGGGCGGCAGAGCGAGACCGCCGAGTCCGCGCTCACCGACGCCGGGCTGAAGGCCGGCGCCGTCACGCGTTCCTGCTCCGACCGGCCGGACGACGAGGTCATTTCCACGCAGCCCAAGGCGGGGCGGCGGGTCTCGGGCGGCACCTCGGTGGCGCTCACGGTGGCCAGGAACGGCACCGAGGTCCCGGCGGTCGTCGGCCGGTCCCGCGCGGACGGGCGGGCGGCGCTGAAGGAGGCGGGTTTCAGGGCACGGGTCAGGGGCCAGGTCGTCGACGACGCCTCGCGCGCCGGCGTGATCCTCAGCCAGAGCGTCGATCCCGGGAGCTGCGCCAGGCGGGGCGCCCAGGTCCTGATCGTGGTCGGCCTCGCCTCCCAGACAGGCCCCGGCCCCGGCGAGCCCGAGGAGACGCCCACCACCACCCCCGCCGGCGAGTGATGACGGCCCGCTCGCGCCTCGCCACCGTCGCGGGGGAGGGCTCAGCTCAGGGTGACGGTCTCGCCGCGCAGGCGCGACCGCTCGGCGGCCCAGGCGACGAGGTGGCTGTGCAGGCTCTCGCCCGGCGAGGACAGGATCGAGGAGCCGTCCCTGGTCGCGACCGCGGCGAGGAACGCCTCGACCAGCCCCTCGTCACCACCCCCGTGCCCGCCCCGAGCCGTGGCGTCGCCGCCCGGCCGGGTGTCCACGGTCTCCGAGCGGCCGGTGACGAAGTCGTGCACGGTCAGCCGCTCGCCGTCGCCGTCGATCGAGCCGCGGGTGCCGAAGATCCGGGTCTGCCGGTGCAGCGCCGGGGTGAACGCCGTCATCGTGAACGACGCCGTCGTCCCGCCCTCGAACTCCAGGTTCACGACCTGGTGGTCGACCACGTCGTTGTCGCAGGCGTACACGCACCTGCCGTACGGGCCGGTCCTGAGCGCCTCCAGCACGCCGCGCTCCGAGACGTCGTCGGTGAGCACCGACAGCGGCCACACCTCGCGCCCGGCCAGCGGGAGATAGATCCGCTTGGCCGAGTACGGGCAGGCGGCCTCGACGGAGCAGTCCAGGCAGCGGTCGGCCGCGCCCTCCGGGCGGTGCTCGGGACGGAAGTGCCGCAGGCCGCCGAACGACGACACCCGCGCCACCCGCCTGCCCGTGAGATGCACCAGCCAGTCGAGGTCGTGGCACGACTTGGCGAGCAGCATGAACGTGGACTCGTCGGCGCGCCTCCAGTTGCCCCGCACGTACGAGTGGGCCTGGTGCCACCATCCGACGGGCTCCAGGTGCTGGATGCTGACGATCTCGCCGATCCGGCCGGTGTCCAGCAGCGCCTTCAGCGCCCGCGTGTACGGCGTGTAGCGCAGCACGTGGCAGACGGCGAAGATCGCGCCGGAGCGTTCGGCGGCCGCGACGATGGCGCGGCAGTCCTCCTCGGAGACCGCCATCGGCTTCTCCAGCAGCACGTCGTAGCCCAGCTCGGCGAAGCGCACCGCGGGCTCGACGTGGTCCCTGTCCTGGGTGGCGACGATCACCGCGTCGGCCCGGCGGGGGAGCGCGGCCAGGTCGCGCCAGTCGGCGTACCGCTCGGCCTCGGGGAACCTGTCGCGGCGCGAGTCGAGCGGGTCGGCCACCGCGACGACCCGCGCCCGGCCCGTGGCGGCGGCGTGGTGGGCGTAGCCGGCGCCCCGCGATCCCGCGCCGACGACCGCCAGAGTGATCATGGTGTCCTCCATGCGCCTACAGGCTCCGTACCGAGGCGAGCAGTGCGTCCCGGACCTGCTCCTCCGGCACGTCCATCGTCTTGACCGCGCCCCACTGCAACGCCCCGAGCAGGGCCCAGCTGCGCAGCCGCATCTCCGGGGTCGGGTCCTCGCCCGCGAGCCTGGTGAAGATCTCGTCCCTGAACGACCGGACCGTCGCCTCGCGCTCCGTGCCGGGCCCGTCGGCGTCGTCGCCGGCCAGGTCCTCCATGAACAGCCGGATCACCGAGCGGTAGCGCACCGCGAACGTCACCAGCGCCTCGACCAGCGCCTCCCGGCTGGGGAAGTCGGTCCCGAGGAGCGCCAGCATGTCATCGGCCGCGGGGGCGAGCAGCTCGGAGGCCAGGCGGTCCTTCGGGTGGAAGTGGTAGGCGACGGCGGTCTTGGTCAGCCCCACGGCCGCCGCGATGTCGGCCAGGGACGTGCCCGCGTAGCCGCGCTCGGCGAACAACTCCCTGGCCGCGGCCAGGATCCGGGTCCGGGTGTCGTCGGGTGTGGTCATGGTCTCATTTCCGTGCGATCCGTACGCTCCGGATATATCGCGCTTTATCGTAGTCCTGTACGCGCGTACAGGACAGCCGTCGAGAGGGACACGGGCGATGACGCGGTTTCTTGGACGGCTGGGTGGCTGGTGCGCGCGGCACGGGCGGATCGTCCTGGCGCTATGGGTGGTCGCGGCGGGGGCGCTGATGGGCGGGAGCCTCGTGTTCGGCAGTCCCGTCAGCAACGACGTGACGATTCCCGGCACCGACGCGCAGCGGGCGCACGACCTCATGAAGACCGGCTTCGGGCCGGGCTACGGCAGCGGCGGCACCGTGCAGCTGCTGCTCTACTCCGCCGACGGGCCCCTCATCGACGAGCGGCGCAAGCGGGCGGTCGAGGACGCGCTCGACCGGCTGCGCGCCATGCCGCACGTCGTGCGGGTGGACGGCCCGTTCCGGCGCGGCGGCATCTCCTCCAACCTGCAGATCGGGCTCATCGGCATCCGCATGCGGGGCCACGACGGCGGCAAGCTCGCCGAGATCACCAGTGCGCTGTCGAAGGCGGCCGATCCGGCGCGGGCCGCCGGGATCGAGGTGGTGGCGGCCGGCAGCGCCTCGCCCGCCGACAAGGAGCTCAAGACCGGGCCCAGCGAGATCATCGGCGTGGCGTGCGCGCTGCTGGTGCTGGTGTTCGCGTTCGGGACGCTGGTGGCGGCGATGGTGCCGATCTTCACGGCGCTGGTCAGCGTCGCGTCGGGGCTCGGCGTGATCGGGCTGCTCGGACACGTGATGGACGTGCCCAAGCAGGCGGGCATCATGGCCACGATGATCGGCCTGGGCGTGGGCATCGACTACGCGCTGTTCCTGCTGTCCCGGCACCGGCGGCTGCTGGCGGACGGGGTGCCCGTCGTGGAGTCCGTACGGCGGACCGTGGCGAGCTCGGGCGGCGCCGTGGTGTTCGCGGGCGGCACGGTGATCATCGCGTTGAGCGCGCTCATGCTGGGCGGCTTCCCGCTGCTGCGCACCCTCGGCTGGATCACCGGCATCTCCGTCGTCGCCGCCGTGCTGACCTCGATCACGCTCGTCCCCGCCCTGCTGGGGCTGCTCGGCCACCGCGTCAACGCGCTCAAGGTGCCCTTCCTGCGCGGCGGCGGCTCGTCCGGCACGGGCTGGGCGGGCCTCGGCTCGTGGGTGGCGCGCCGGCCGTGGCGGGTGCTGGCCGCCAGCGTGCTGGTGCTGGCCGCGGTGGCCGCGCCCGCGCTCGCGCTGAAGCTCGGCCCGCTCGACAACGGGTACGGCGCGCAGGGCTCGGAGTCGCGGCGCGCGTACGAGCTGATGGCCACCGGCTTCGGCCCCGGCGCCAACGGCCCGCTGATCGTGGTCGCCGAGCTGCCCTCCCGCGTGGCCGACCAGGGGGACCCCGTGGTCGACCAGGTGGTCCGCGAGGTCGAGCACGTGGACGGCGTCGCCCACGTCGCCACCCCCGAGGTCAACACCTCCGGTCGCTCGGTCCTGCTCCAGGTCGTCACCGACTACGCCCCCAGCGACGCCAGGGCCGCCGGGGTGGTGGCGGAGATCAGGGCCGTCTCGCTGCCCGGAGTGGGCGTGCACGTCGGCGGCGAGGTCGCGGCACTGACCGACGCGGGGGACCGCATGGCCGAGCGCACCCCGCTGGTCATCGCCGTGGTGGTGGTGCTCAGCGCCCTGCTCCTGCTGCTCGCCTTCCGCGCCCCGATCGTCGCGGTGAAGGCCGCCGTGATGAACCTCATCTCGCTCGGCGCCGCCTTCGGCACGCTGGCCCTGGTGTTCTCGACCGGCCTCGGCAGCCGCCTGGTGGGGATGGATCCGCCGGTCAGCTCCTCGTACGTGCAGACGCTGTTCTTCTCGGTGCCGATCGAGAGCTACGTGCCGCTGATGCTGTTCGCGGTGCTGTTCGGGCTGTCGATGGACTACGAGGTGTTCCTGCTGACGGCGGTGCGGCAGGCGTACCAGCGGCACGGGGACAACGCGCGGGCGGTGGCCGAGGGGCTGGGCTCGACCGGCCGGGTCATCACGTCGGCCGCGCTGATCATGGTGGCGGTGTTCGTGGCGTTCATCGCGTACCCGGACCCGATGGTGAAGACGTTCGGCGTGGGGCTCGCGGCCGCCATCGCGGTGGACGCCACCCTCATCAGGGGGTTCCTGGTGCCGGCCACGATGGTGCTGCTGGGCCGGCTCAACTGGTGGTGCCCCCGCTGGCTGGACCGGCTGCTGCCGAACCTGTCGGTCGAGGGCGAGGAGGACGAGCACGACGCCGCCCCCGAGCCGGAGCGGCAGCTCGTCGGCGCCTGACACCCGCCGCGGTTGGATAGTGAGAATCATCACGGGCATGCTGATCACATGTGCCACTCCACCGACAGCAGACCGCCCGCCCCGCCGATCCAGGGCGAGGTGGCCTCTCATGAGCAGATCGAGCTGACCGCCGCCGACGGCAACCGGTTCACCGCCTACCGGGCCGAGCCCGCCGAGCCGAACGGGCGCAGCGTGGTCATCCTGCCCGACGTGCGCGGTCTGCACCCGTACTACCGGGATCTCGCCGTACGGTTCGCCGAGGCGGGCTTCCGTACGATCGCGATCGACTACTTCGGCCGCACGGCCGGCACCGGCGAGCGCGGCGACGACTTCGACCACGGGCCGCACGTCAAGCAGCTCACCAGCGAGCACGTCAGGGCCGACGCCAGGGCCGCCACCGAGGCGCTGGACGGGCCGGTCTTCACGGTCGGCTTCTGCATGGGCGGCGGCCACTCGTGGCGGCAGGCGTACGAGGGCAACGGCCTGGCCGGCGGCATCGGCTTCTACGGCGTCCTGCGGATGATCGAGGAGCCGACGACCGGTCCGGGCGCGCCCGTCCTGATGCTCCTGGGCGAGGCCGACAGGGCCACCACGCCAGAGGAGTACGCCTCCTTCCAGGCCGCGCTCGACCGGGTGGGCACGGAGCACGAGGAGCACGTCTACGAGGGCGCGCCCCACTCCTTCTTCGACCGCTCCTACGGCGAGTGGGCGGAGGTGTGCCAGGACGCCTGGCGCCGCATCCTGTCGTTCACCGAACGCCACACGTCCTGATCTCTGCCGACCGGGCCCGTGCCGATCCGGGGCGGGCCCGGGTGGGCGCTGGACGCGTGCACCGATGAACGCTATGCCGTGAGACATGACACAGACCACGAGGTTCGCCGTCTCGATCCCCCAGCAGTACGCCGACGGGACGTTCGATCCCGCCGCCTTCCGCGACTACCTGCGCCGGGCCGAGGAGCTGGGCTTCCACAGCGCGTGGACCCGCGAGAGCGTGCTGGCGCCCGCGCCGCTGCCCGTGCTCGGCCCCATGGAGGCCATGACGTACGCGGCCGCCTGCACCGAACGGCTGCGCGTCGGGTGCGCGGTGTTCATCAGCACCGTGCACAGCCCGCTCCACCTCGCCAAGAGCATCAGCACCCTTGACCAGCTCAGCCGGGGCCGCCTGGAGGTCGGCGTCGCGCTGGGCGGCCGCGACAACCTGGCGGGCTTCGGGGTGTCGCCGGAGGGGCTGGTGTCGCGGTTCACCGAGGGCATCGAGCTGATGAAGACCTGCTGGACGGAGCCCAAGGTCGGCTTCGACGGGCGGTTCTGGCAGGTGGACGCCGCCATGGAGCCCAAGCCGTACCAGAAGCCGCATCCGCCTCTGTGGATCGGCGGGCACAAGCCCGCGGCGGTCCGGCGCGCCGTCCGCCACGGCGACGGCTTCTTCGGCGCGGGCGGCGCCACGACGGCGGCGTTCGCCGAGCAGGTGGGCATCGTCCGCGATGAGCTCGCCCGCGCCGGCCGCGAGCCCGGCAGTTTCCGGATCGCCAAGCGCGTCTACGTCTCGGTCGGGGACGACCAGCGCATCTCGGGCATCCTCCAGCGCATCTACGGGGACGCGAGCATCGCCGTCGCCGGGCCGCCGGAGGAGTGCGTACGCGGGCTCCGCGAGGTCATCGAGGCGGGGGCGGACCTGGTGCTGCTCGACCCGATGGTCGACGAGCCGGAGCAGCTGGAGCTCCTCGCCGCCGACGTCCTGCCCGCCCTGCAGAATTGACACTCAGTGTGCTTGTCGCTTTACTCTGAGTGTCGAAAGGGGCGAGGTGGTGCGGATCCGGCGGGCCGCTGTGGCGGCCGTCCTGCTCGCGGCCCTCGCGCCGTCCCACGCCGCCCAGGCCGCCTTCCTGTACGACTTCGGCGCCCGGGACGTGATCATCTGGAGCGAGCCCAGGGCCGGTTCCACCCCCGTCGGCCTCGGCCAGCCCGGCGAGGGGTTCGAGTCGGAGTGGTCGCAGGAGCGGGAGCCGTACCAGTGCGAGTGGTTCGACAGCGTCCTGTGGCACCACGGCCGCAACACGACCACCGGCGTCGCCGGCTGGGTCCCGGCCTGCGAGCTCGACGACTCCGACTAGACCTGTCCTTGAGGGAAAGCGGCCTCGCCGAACGGCGGGCCTGAAAGGCGCAATGGCCGCCGGATGGCGGTTGTGCGTCGCGGCACCGGCTCCGACCATCGAAGGGTAACCTCCGCAGATGGGAGATCTCATGGCGTTCCACCCCAACCTCGATCCGGAGATCCGCGCCGCGCTCGAGCTCACGCCGCCTCCGACGTTCGACATGGCGACCCTGACCGCCGAGGCGCTGCCCGGGCACCGGGCGCAGATGAGGGCGTTCCTCACCGTCGCGCCGCCCCCCGACACCGACGTGGTCATCGAGGACCGTCACGTGCCCGGCCCCGACGGCGCCCCTGACGTGCGCGTACGCGTCTACCGCCCGGCCGGCGACGGCGAGGGGCGGCCGGGGCTCTACTGGATCCACGGCGGCGGCATGATCCTCGGCGCGCCGGAGATGGACGACGCGATGCTGATCTCGTACGTCGAGCAGCTCGGCCTCGTGGCGGTCGCCGTCGACTACCGGCTGGCGCCGGAGCACCCGCATCCCGCGCCCGTCGAGGACTGCTACGCCGGGCTGGTGTGGACCGCGAAATCGGCGGGCGAGCTGGGCATCGACCCCTCCAGGCTGGCCGTCGGCGGCGCCAGCGCCGGGGGCGGGCTGGCCGCCGCCACCGTCCTGCTGGCCCGCGACCGCGGCGGCCCAGAGGTGGCGTTCCAGCTGCTGCTCTGCCCGATGCTGGACGACCGCAACATCACGCCCTCCAGCCACCAGTTCGCCGAGGCCGTGGTGTGGGACAGGACCGCCAACATCTTCGGCTGGACCGCCCTGCTGGGAGACCGGATCGGAGCCGACGACGTGTCCCCGTACGCGGCTCCCGCCAGGGCCACCGACCTGGCCGGGCTGCCGCCCGCGTTCGTCGACGTCGGGGAACTGGAGGTGTTCAGGGACGAGGACGTCGACTACGCGCTGCGGCTGTCGCAGGCGGGGGTGTCAACCGAGCTCCACCTGTATCCGGGGGGCTTCCACGGGTTCGACATGATGGTGCCGGACGCCGCGCTCAGCAAGCGCGCCCGGGCGGCTCGGCTGGCCGCGCTCAAGCGGGCGTACCGGCTCTGACCTGCCGGCGCGCTCAGGACGTGCGCGCTTCCGGGGCGGAGTTCGCGTGCAGGCGGGTGAGGGCGAGGGCCAGGTGGGCGCGCAGGCGTCCGGCCGGGTCGGCGAGCGAGAACCCCAGCACGGCCTCGGCGCGGGCGATGCGTGCGGCCATCGAGCTGTGGTGCAGGTGCAGGGCGGTGGCCGCGCCGCGTACGGAGCCCGCCAGGCACAGTGCCCGCACCGCCGCCACGGCATCCTCGCCGAGCCGCGCCACCGCCCGTACGTCGTCCAGGGCCGCGATCGCCTGCTCGGGAAGGCCGGCGAACAACGCCAGCGCGCCCAGCTCCGACCAGCGCATCACCCGGTCGTGCGGGCCCGTGAAGCGCAGCGCCGTACGCGCCCCGGCCCACGACTCGGCCACCCGCTCACCAGGCACCTCGGGCCCGATCCCCACCCGCGCTCCCTCGGGCAGCTGAGGCTCGATCCCCCCGGCCGGCCGAGGGCCGATTCCCGGCCAAGAGCCCGCGGGCGACCGTTGACCGCCCCCCGCCTGTGCGGGTTCGGAGTGGGTTCCCGCACGCGCGCCGGCGGGCAGGGTCGTCGCCACGAGGACCGCTTCCGTGTCACCGATCGTCGTGGCGCGCACCTGGTGGCCCATCGCGCGCAGGCCCGAGGCCGGCTCCTCGCCGGGCAGCGCGATCGCGAGAGCCTGGAGCGGGGTGGACGGGGCGAAACCGAGCAGGCGCAGGGCACGGGCGCGTTCGGCCTCGCCGGTCTCGGCCGACAGGACCAGCTCCACCAGCGCGGGATCACGTCCCGAACGCGCCAGGGCGGCCGCCCGTTCCAGGGTCACCTCGGCCGCCGCCGCGTACCGCTCCAGCACGATGTCGTCCAACCCGTGCGGCGGCCCCTCGCGCTCCATCCACACCGCCCCGAGCCCGGACGACAGCTCCCTGACCTGCTCCGGCGCGGCGGCCGGGGTGTCGACGGTGCCGCGGGGCGAGGTGCGGGTGCGTCGGCCGGTGGCCGCGTCGAGCAGCCCCACCGGGCACTGCGCCAGCCGCGCCGTGGCGGCCATCAGCACCGGTACGCTGACGTGGTCGCGGAGCAGGGAGTCGAAGTAGGCGATGACGCGCACCGCGCTCTCCGCGTCGGAGTCGAGTGTGGAGAGGCGCAGCAGCAGTCCCTGCATGGCCACAGACTATGTCCCGGAAGCCGCCGCCGGACCATGTCCACGAGGCGGGTGTCAGGCGCGGTGCCGGCCCCGTCCTCTCCGGCCCTGGCGACTGGTTGCGGCGTGGCCTGGGCCGGGTCTGCCCGGCTGGCCCGGAGCGCTGCGGGCCGTCTGGCCTGAGGTGGCCCGCGGCGGCTGGGATCGGGCGCCTGCGCTTGCGCCGACCAGCTCGCGGTCGTCCTCGCGCCGGGGCGGCGGCGGGAACGCGGTGGTGTGGCGGCGGCCGGTCAGAGGGTGGTCCTGGCCGCCCGTGTGGGCGTTCTGCGCCGCGCCCGCGTGGACGCTCTGCGGGCCGCTGACGTGGATGTTCTGTGCGCCGCCGATGTGGATGCCCTGCTGGGTGGGCGCCGGGCGGCGGTGGCGGCGTCCGCGCAGGGGGAGGTCGGATGAGGGAAACTCCTCGACCGGGTGGTCGTGGCGGCGGCGACGGCCCCGGTAGGTGACGCCGATGTCCGGGACGCCACCGCCCTGGACGCCGCTGTTCGGGACGTCGCCGGCCTGGACGTCGCCCAGGCCTCTGGTCGCCGGGGCGAAGGCGTCGAAGGTGCTGGTCGCCCCCGGGATGATGATGCGCTCGAACGGGCCGGTGTCGACGAAGCGCTCCAGCGGTCCCGTGTCCAGCACGATCTCGACCGGCCCCGTGGTGGCGGGGTCGTGTGGACGAATGCCGGAGATGGTCTCGAACGCGGAGAAGGGCTCGAACGCGGGGACGGACTCCAGCGGGCCGGTTCGGGTGGCGGGTCGGTCGGGGGTGAAGGTGGGCGTGAAGGGGGCGGTGTCGGGGAGACGGCGGCGCGAGGGGGCGTCCCCCGTGGTGCTCGTCCGTACCATCGCGGCGGTGGTGGTGGCGGTGCGGCGGCGACGGCGGCGGTTGGCGTTGGAGCGGGGTGCCGGGCTTCCGGCGGCGGCCGGGGCCATCCGAAGGCGGCGGGTCTTGGCCACGGCGAGCAGCGCCAGTGCCGCGACCAGCGCCGACCCCACGAGCGTCGGTGAGGGGACGGCCGGTAGGGGGCCGGTGGTCGAGGCGTCGGCGTTCGCGAGGAGGGGTTCGGCGGTCGCGGCCGTGGTGTCGGCCGTCGTGGGCTTGGCGTGCTTGGCCTTCTTGGGCTGCTCGGCCACGGCCTGCCGCTGCTGGGTCTGCTCGGAGCGGGACTCGTGAGAGCCGGACTGGCGCTTGCCGTCCCTCGCGGTGCCGGTGCCGGTGGCGGTCTTGGGGGACGGGGCGGGGGAGCTGCCGGTGCTCGGCGCGTGGGCGGGCTCCTCGATCTGGGAGCGGGGGATCAGGGACGAGAGCGACTCGTGGCCGGGCAGGTCGAGCGTGCCGACATCGGTGCCGGGGCCGGGCGGCGCCGCGGCCCGCTCCTCGGCCTTTTTCCTGGCCTCGCGCTCCACCTGGGCCGCCTCCTCGTCCAGGCGGGCCTTGATGCGCTCCGGGTAGCCGTACCCGACGACCTTGCTCGTGTCGCGCTCCTTGCGCTTGGCGAGGCCGCCGTCGATGTTGCCCTCGATGGTGAAGATCGTGTCGCCCACGACCTTGGTGACGACGCCGACGTGGTCGATGCGGTCGATGTCGTTGGAGCCGCTCCAGTCGTAGAAGACGAACGCCCCGGGCTTGGGCTTGTGGCCCCACGCCCCCTGCTCCTTGAACCACTTCGCGTGCGAGACGGTCCACGCGAACTGCCCCATCCAGTCCTCGTACCCGAGCTTGTGCGCAGCCCACGAGAGGTACATGTCGCACCACGGGGCGGAGGTGTAGTCGGCGTCGAACTCGACGTGCTTGCCGTACCACTTGCCGAACTTGGTGTACGCCCCGGCCCTCTCGGAGTAGCCGAGCTGGCTCTCGAGGAGGTCGATGAACTTCTGCATCTCTGGCGTCATGGAAGCTTGGGAGCACCTTCCGGGCAAGACCGGGTTTATCAGCACAAATCCGGGTAAAGGGGGAACCCGGGACTTCTGTGACAAAACCGGAGGCTTGTCGTCTTCCGTGATGAGCGAGGCTACCGCGCCGTACGGCAGGTCAAGAACGAACCAAGGGAGCGTCAAGGGTTCGTAGGCAAAGAACCTGCTGGTCAAAGATGTTGCCAGAAATGTCCAAGCGAAGGTGGTTTAATCCAAAAAGATCTATCTTGTGCCCAGGTGAGAGGCATAGAGGCCCTGTGCCCTGATCGGCTCCGGCGGCCCGTTCCTAGGGTGAGGGCTCGCCGGAAGGCGAGGCGGCCGGCCGCTGCGGCGTCCCCGCGAGCGACTGCTCCGTTGCGGCAGGTGTGGGCAACGGGGTCGGCGTGGCGGAGCGGGAGGTCGGCGTGGGCGTGGGGCAGGGCGGGCCGTCCACGGCGGCCTCGCTCACCTGGGGTCCGTTGCTCGCCGCCGGCTCCGTCATCACGACAATCCCGGCATACGCCCGCTCACCACACGAAACCTTCCCGAAATCGTTCGTGACGTCGCTGGTGTAGGCCGTGCTGCCCCGTAAGGTGCGGGTCTCCTGGCGCACCGTCCTCGCCGGCCCGCCCTCCCCGTCGCGCCGCGTGAACGTGATGCGCAGCCGTACGGGCCCCGTGCCGTCCGCCGAGACCCTGACAGCCCCCGCGGTGCCGCTCCACCGCACGATGCCGGCCGCCTGGACGGCCGCGGGCCGCGGCGGCGCGGAGGTCGGGGCCGTGGGGGACGGGGGCGCCGGAGGGGACGGCGGCGCGGAGCCGCTGAGCGTCCGTGAAGGGGCGGGGCTGCCGGGCGCTCGCGAAGGGGTGGAAGAGGGACGCCGGGGTGTGGCGGCCGGGCGCGTCCGGCTGGGCGTGCCGGCGTCGGCGGGCTCGGACGCGGGCTCCGGATCCGGGTCGGCCGGCGTCGTCTCGGGCGGAGGCATCAGGATCGCGCCGGGCCCGAGCGGCAGCCGCCCGCCCGACAGCATGAGCGTAAGCGCCACCGCGACCACCGTCGCCCCCGCGACCCACAAGTGCGGCGGCAGACGGGGGATGCGCAGCACGCGGTCCCGGAGGGTGAGCGCGGCTCCGGCAGTCGGGCGCTCGGTCCTGGCCAGCGGGAAGCGCAGGGCGAGCAGCGTGGCGAGCTCGCCCAGGTGCCGCCGCCCCCGCTTCTCCCACTGGGGCCCGTACGCGGCGACCGCGTCCTCCTCCAGCTCGGCCGCGAACTGCCTGGCCGAGGCGTACCTCTCCACCGGGTCCTTGGCCATCCCGCGCCTGAGCAGGTCGCGCAGCGCGTCGGGCGCCACCTCCAGCGGCACCGGCTCCGCCAGGTGCCCGTCCCGCACGGCCGGGACGTCCGGCTCCCCGCCGTCCTTGACGGCCCGGTACGGCGGCCGCCCTCTGACCGCCTCGAAGAGCACGCACGCCGCCGCGTACAGGTCGGCCGGCGGCCCGGCCAGGCCCCGCGTCCACAGCTCGGGCGACATGTACGCCGGACTGCCCGCCGGCACGCCCGGCTCCTCGGCGTGCACGACGATGCCGAAGTCGGCGAGCCTGCTGGTGCCGTCCGCCTGGACGAGGATGTTCTCCGGCTTGACGTCGCGGTGCGCCACGCCCCGCTCGTGGGCGGCGGCCAGGGCCAGCAGCGTGCTCTTCAGCACGGCGAGCGCCGCCTCCGGGCTGATCCCGCGGTGCTCGGCCAGCAGCGTGCGCAGCGACACGCCGTCCACGAGCTCCATGACCACGGCGGCCCTGGTGGGGGTCTCGACGTACTCGTAGAGCCTGACCACGTTCGGGTCGTCGATCTCGACCAGCTCGTGGGTGTCGGAGCGGAAGCGCTCCATGAACTCGGTGTCCCTGCGCAGCGTGGCGTTCAGATATTTGATCGCGACGTAGGCGCCGGTCTCCTGGTAGGTGGCGAGGAACACACGGCCGGTGCGTCCGGCGCCGAGCTGGCGTACTTCACGGTAACCAGGGACCAAGTCCAACCCCCATCAGCGGCCGTCTCCGATTTGACGGTCTCACCCGGGGTGGGGGTTGTCACGACTTACCCATGTTCGGGCTTTTTCGCCGGGAACGCTACGCGGCCGGGGTCGGCTCCCGCAGCGGCAGGCGTACCTCGAACCACGTGTCACCCGGCACCGAGCGCACCTTGATCTCCCCGCCGTGCCGCCCGGCCACGATGCGGTACGAGATGTCGAGGCCGAGGCCCGTGCCCTGCCCCACGCTCTTCGTCGTGAAGAACGGCTCGAAGATCCGCTCCTTGATCGAGTCGGGCACGCCCGGGCCGGTGTCGCCGATCTCGACGATCGCCTCGTCCTCGTCGTACGCGGTGCGCACCGTCAGCGTGCCCTCCTCGCCCATCGCGTCGAGCGCGTTGTGGATGAGGTTGGTCCACACCTGGTTGAGCTCGCCCGCGTAGCAGGGGATGGGCGGCAGCGTGCGGTCGTAGTCGGTGACGACGCTGATGCCCGGAGGGATCTTGCCCCGGAAGATCGCGAGCGTGCTGTCGAGCAGGTCGTGCACGTTGGCCTGCTGGAACGGCGCCCGGTCCATCTGCGAGTACTGCTTGGCCGACCGGATCAGCGACGTGATGCGCTCGGTGGCCTCGGTCACCTCGTCGATCATCTGCGAGATCTCGATCGCCTGCGCGAGCCACTGCACCGCGGCGGGGGTGTGCTCCTCGCCCACCTTGCCGCGGATCTTCTCCAGATCCTTGTGCGAGAACCCGGCGTTGACCAGCGCGGGCGCCAGGTCCCACGCCTCCGCGACGCCCAGGTCGTCCAGCGCGGTGCCCAGCTCGTCCTCCGCGTCGGAGATCTCCAGCGGCGAGCGCTGCGGCAGGTGGCCGAGGGCGCTGGTGCAGGACTCCTGCCACTCGATCAGCGTGCGCAGCTTCTCCGGCGGGATGCCCTTCTCGGCGAGGTACGCGAGCTGGAGGCGCGAGGTGCCGACCAGCGTGCGCAGCTCGTTCGCCGCGCGGACGGCCGCCGCGGCCGGGTTGTTGAGCTCGTGCGTGAGCCCGGCCGTGATCGTGCCGAGCGCGGTCAGCCGCTGCCGCCGGTCGATGGCCTCGCGCTGCATCCGCCCGCCCGACATGAGGCCGTCGAGCAGGTGCATCGCCATCGGGAACCACTCGGCGACGATGTAGGCGAACTTCTTGGCCGGCAGCAGGAACATCCGCGAGGGCGCGGTGGCCCGCAGCGTGTGCTGGTAGTTCTGCGGCGCGCGGTCGCCGAGGTAGGCGGCGGTGGCGCCGCCGTAGACGCCGGGCTGCGCGGTGCGGGGCATGGCGACGGTCCCGGCGCTGACCGTCTCGCTGAGCATCTGCACCTCGCCCTCGATCAGCACCGCGAAGCACTCGGCCGGGTCGCCCTGGCGCAGGATGATCTCGTCGGTCTCGAACGACCGCACCCGGCCGCTGCCGGCGAGCTTGGTGAGCTGCGCGTCGTCCAGCCGCTCGAAGAGGAAGAGCTTGCGGAGCTCGTCGATGTCGATGTTCGGCGCTTCGTCGTCCGGCGCTTCGTTGTTGGGCGCTTCGTTGTTGGGTGCTTCGGTCATTGCTTCTCCAGGTAGCGATGCACGAGCGCGACGGCCATCGCGCCCTCGCCGACGGCGGAGGCCACTCTCTTGATCGATTCGGCGCGCACGTCGCCCGCGGCCAGCACCCCGGGCACGTTCGTCTCCAGGTAGTACGGCTCGCGCCGCAGCGGCCAGTTACGCGGCCGCTTCCCGCCCTGCAGCAGGTCGGGACCGGTCAGCACGAAGCCCTTGGCGTCCCGCTCGATCGTCTCGCCCAGCCACGCGGTGTACGGCTCGGCCCCGATGAAGACGAACAGCCACTGCGCGTCGACCGTACGCGTCTCGCCCTTGGTCGACAGCCGCAGCCGTTCCAGGTGGCCGTCGCCCTCGCCGCCGACGACCTCCGTCTGGAGGTGCACCTCGATGGAGGGGATCGCGGCTATCTGCTCGATGAGGTAGTGAGACATGGACTTCTCCAAACCATCACCCCTCACCAACAAATGGACCTTGCTCGCAAATCCCGACAGGTAGACCGCTGCCTGCCCGGCGGAGTTGGCCGCGCCCACGATGTGGACCTCGGTGTCCTGGCAGGCCGGCGCCTCGGTCAGGGCGGCGCCGTAGTAGACGCCCCGGCCCACGAAGTCGTCCAGCCCCGGCGCCTCCAGGCGGCGGTAGGTGACGCCGGTCGCCAGGATCACCGCGTGCGCCGCGATCTCCCCGCCGTCCTTGAACCCGACCACCCGCGCCTGGCCGCGCGGCTCCAGCGAGACCACCTTGCGCGCGGTCAGCAGCTCCGCCCCGAACTTCAGCGCCTGCCTGCGCGCCCGGTCGGCCAGCTGCTGCCCCGAGACGCCGTCGGGGAAGCCCAGGTAGTTCTCGATCCTGGAGCTCTGCCCCGCCTGGCCGCCCGACGAGTACGCCTCGACCAGCACGGTGTTCAGCCCCTCGGAGGCGCCGTAGACGGCCGCGCCGAGCCCGGCGGGCCCGCCGCCCACCACGATGAGGTCGTAGAAGTCGGTGGCGGGCGTGGTCGACAGGCCCACCGCCGAGGCCAGCGTGGCCTGGTCGGGCGACTCCAGCGTGACGCCGTCGGAGGTCACGACGAGCGGCAGGTGGCAGCCCTCGCCGGCCGCCGTCACGAGCTGCGCGCCGTCCGGGTCCTCCGCCAGCATCCAGCGGTACGGAACGTGGTTGCGGGCCAGGAAGTCACGGATCTTGTACGACTGCGCCGACCACCGGTCGCCCACGACCCGCAGCTCGGACCGCTCGACGCGCTCCGTGCGCATCCAGGCGTCGAGCTGCCCGTCGATCACCGGGTAGAACTTCTCCTCCGGCGGGTCCCACGGCTTGAGCAGGTAGTGGTCGAGGTCCACGACGTTGATCGCCTGGATCGCGGCGTCGGTGTCGGCGTAGGCCGTCAGCAGCACCCTGCGCGCGTACGGATACATGTCCATGGCGGCCTCGAGGAACTGCACGCCGTTCATCTGCGGCATGCGGTAGTCGGCCAGGATGGCGGCCACATCGTCGCCGCGCAGCCGCATCTCCTTGACCGCCTCGATGCCTTCCCGGGCCGCCTCAGCGCGGACAATCCGGTACTCATGGCCATAGCGGCGTCTCAGATCGCGGGCGACCGCCCGTGAGACGCCGGGGTCGTCGTCCACCGTAACGATGACCGGCTTGTCCATATCTTCTCCCCACTGGTCCCTAAAAGAAGGATGTCATGTGCTCCGGGGTCGGTGGACAGGCGCTCATATCATGGGCGGATGCGCACACGCGATCGCATCATCGACGCCGCCGAGCAGGCCATCCGGGAGTTCGGCATCACGGGTGCGACCACCAGGCGCATCGCCCGGCAGGCCGGGTGTTCGGAGGCGCTGATCTACAAGCACTTCTCCGGCAAGGAGGAGCTGTTCCTGGCCGTCCTGCTGGAGCGGCTGCCCGCGCTCGGCCCCGCGCTGGCGCGGCTGCGCCTCGCGACCGGGCAGGGCGACCTGGCCGCCAACCTGACGGAGTTCGCGCTGAAGGCGCTGGAGTTCTACGCCAGGGCGGCCGGCATCGCCTCGGGCGTGCTGGCCGACCCGTCGCTCCTGGACGGGTTCAGGTCCATGCTCGCCAAGGCCGACATGGGCCCCCACCTGCCGATCCAGGCACTGGCCGGGATCCTGCGCGACGAGCAGCGCGGCGGGCGCCTCGACGGTGGCCTCGACCCCGACGCCGCCGCCGCGATGCTGATGGGCGCCTGCTTCCACCGGGCGAATCTGTCGTACTTCGTCGAGTTGCCCCAGGAGGACAAGCCGTGGGCGGCGGCGGTGGTCGGCACGATCGTCAGGTGCTGACCCCCCCCTCGACGAGGCTTCCTCGTCGAGGGTCAGGCGATGACGCGGCTCTCGCCGCCGTCCACCAGCATCGAGATGCCGTTCACGAACGAGGCCCGCTCGCTGGCCAGGAACGCCACCACGTCCCCCACCTCCTGAGCCTCGCCGATGCGGCCGATCGGCACCGCCGCGGCCCGCTCGGCCAGGGCCTGCTCGTCGCCCGCCAGCTCCCGCAGCCGGTCGGTGTCGATGGGGCCCGGCATCACGTTGTTGACCAGCACGCCGTCGCCGGCGACCTCGCGGGCGAGGGTGCGCACGACGCCGGCCACCGCCGAGCGCATGGCGTTGGACAGCGCCAGGCCGTCGAGTGCCTCCCTGGCCGACCTGCTGGTGATCGTGACGATGCGTCCCCAGCCGCGCGAGCGCATCTCGGGCAGGACGGCGTGGATCAAACGCACGGTGCCGAGCAGGTTGCGCTGGACGGCGACGTCCCAGTCGGCCAGGCCGGTCTCGTCGAAGCGGCCGGCCGGCGGCCCGCCCGCGCTCGCCACCAGGATGTCGATCGGGCCGAGCACGTCGCGCGTCTCCTCGACCACCCGCCGGGCGGCGCTCGGGTCCTCCACGTCGGCCAGCACGGCGTGCACGACCTTGCCGTACTCCTGCAGCTGCACGACGGCGTCGGCGAGCTTGTCCGGATTGCGGGCGCTGACGCAGACGTCGCAGCCCTCCCGCGCGAGGCTCTTGGCCGCCGCGAGCCCGATGCCCGCGCTGCCTCCGGTGACGAGGGCGACCTTGCCCGAGATGCCGAGATCCATAGGGGCGACTATAGATCGTGACGGCGCGCCGCGGCCTCAGGCGGAGGTGACACGGGCGAGCTTGTCCGGGTTCAGCACGCTGTAGACGCCGCTGATGAGCCCGTCGCGGATGTCGATGGCCACGACCTGGGAGGAGCCGTTGATCACCGCCCAGACCGCCGGCCAGCCGTTGACGTCGATCAGCCGCGCGTCCCTGACCTCGTAGCGCTTGAGCAGCCCGGCCAGGAAGCCCACCACCTTGCGCCGGCCCTGGAGGGGCCGCAGTGCCGCCTTGACCTTGCCGCCGCCGTCGTTGTAGGCCACGACGTCCTCGTGGAACAGCTCGGCGAGCGCGGCCAGGTCGCCGCCCGAGGCCGCGTCGATGAACCGCGTCAGCAGCTCGGTGTGGTCCTGCGCCGACGGCCGGAACCGGTCGCGCCCCTCGGCCAGCCGCGCGGACGCGCGGTGGTGCAACTGCCTGGCGTTGGCCACGGACGAGCCGACGATCTCCGCGATCTCGTTGTACGGCAGCTCGAACGCCTCCCGCAGCACGAACACCGCCCGCTCCGGCGGCGACAGCCGCTCCATCAGGTGAAGCGTCGCGAACGACACCGTGTCGCGCAGCTCCGCCGTGTCCAGCGGACCCGCCTCCGAGGTCATCACCGGCTCGGGCAGCCACGGCCCGGTGTACGCCTCCCGCCTGACCCGTGCCGAGCGCAACTGGTCGATCGCCAGCCGCGAGACCACGGTCAGCAGGAACGCCCGCGGCTCCCTGATCTCGTCCTGGTCGGCGCCCTCCCAGCGCAGCCAGGCCTCCTGCACCACGTCTTCGGCGTCCCACATGCTGCCGAGCAGGCGATAGGCCAGCCCGAGCAGCATGGGGCGGTACTCCTCGAACTCCACAGCCGGAATCATGCCCGGTCACCCAGGTGGGTGGCATGCCGGGGCCACCAGGTGCGCGCCACCTCTCCTCGGCCTCGACCGGTGGGATGTGACGACCCGCGGGCTGGAAAAGCCGGGACGGGCGTGATGAGCTTGGGAAATGGCGAGAAATCTGATCCTGTCGGGAGGGCTGTTCCACGACTTCGCCGCCACGTCGGCCGCGCTCGCCGAGGTGCTCGCCGAGGTGGGGCTGGAGTCGGAGATCACCGAGGACATCGCGGGCGCGCTGAGCGAGCCGTCCGAGGTCCAGCTCATCACCGTCAACGCGCTGCGCTGGCAGATGGCCGAGGACCGCTTCGCCGACCTGCGGGGCGAGTGGCGCTTCACGCTGCCCGCGGAGGCCCGCACGACGCTGCTCGACCACCTGGAGCGGGGTGGCGGGCTGCTGTGCATGCACGCGGCGTCGATCTGCTTCGACGACTGGCAGGGCTGGCCGCGCGTCCTGGGCGGCTGCTGGAGCTGGCCCAAGTCCCACCACCCGCCGCTGGGCTGGACGGGCGTGCGCGTGCACGGCGGCCACCCGGTGGTCGACGGCCTGCGGGACTTCGACGTGGTCGACGAGGTCTACAGCGACCTCGACGTGCTGCCCGACGTCCGGCCGCTGGCCTCCTCCAACGGCCAGCCGCTGATCTGGGCGCGGCCGGTGCGCCGGGGCCGGGTGTTCTACGACGCGCTGGGGCACGACACCAGGTCGTACGAGAACGAGGTGCACAGGGCGCTGCTCCAGCGGGCCGCGCTGTGGCTGCTCAAGCGGCCCGTCACCATCACGGAGTGAACCCCGCCTCCGTCAAGCCCGCAGGGGTTGGCCGTCACCGTCACGGAGTGAACGACCATCCGCTCCAGCGGGTGACGTCCACGACGATCACCGGGCCGGCCGGCCGGTGCTCGCGGTACTGGCCGTATTTGGCGGCCAGCGCGTCGATCGCCGGCTCGCGCTCGGGGCCCTCCTCCACGACCCTGGCCAGGCCGTCGGCGCGCACCCACCACAGCTGCGCCCAGTCGTCCTCGTAGTGGTCGGCCAGCAGGCTGACGTGCGGGTTCTCCCGGATGTTGCGCAGCCGCCGCAGGGCGGTGGTGGTCTTCGGCTTGTGGTCGATCGCGATGACCACCCGGTCGCCGGCGACGGCGAACGTGACGGGCACCAGGTGCGGCGTGCCGTCGCGGCTCGCCGTGGCGAGCCGTGCCACCCGCTCCCCGCGGAACCTCGCGCGGGCCTGCTCGCCGTCCACGCCTCCATTCTGTCGGCCCCATTCTGTCGGCCCGGGACCCGGCTGGGGAGCGGCCCGGGTCCGTCGGCCGGGCAACGTGTCCGGAAGCTACAAGACCGCATGTCGCCGCCGTGGGCAGGATGACTCCCATGAACGTGAACCTCACCGCGATCGCCGGCTTCCTCGCCGGGCACGCGCGTGTCCTCGACCGCCGCCGCTACGACCACCTCATGGGGAACGGTGACGCGGCGTCCGTGCTGGCCGCGCTGGAGGCCTACCGCAACCCCGACGGCGGCTACGGCTGGGGCCTGGAGCCGGACCTGCGCTCGCCCGAGAGCCAGCCGGGGGCGGCGCTGCACGCCTTCGAGGTGTTCGAGGACATCGCCCCCGAGACCGCTCCGCAGGCCGTGGTGCTCTGCGACTGGCTCGGCTCGGTCACGCTGCCCGACGGCGGGCTGCCGTTCTCGTTGCCGCTCACGCTCGCCGACGCCACCGCCCCCTGGTGGGCGGGCGGCGACGCGGGCACCTCGTCCCTGCAGATCACCGCGATCTCCGCGGCCTCCGCCCACCGCGTGGCCGCCCACGACCCGGCCGTGGCCGCGCACCCGTGGCCGGCGCGGGCCACCCGCTACTGCCTGGACACGATCCAGGCGCTCGACGCGGCGCCGCACGCGTACGAGCTGGCGTTCGCCGTGCGCTTCCTCGACGCCGTGTACGACCGGGAGCCCAGGGCGGCCGGCCTGCTCAAGCGGCTCGGCGAGCACATCCCGGCGGACGGGCGGGTGCCCGTCGAGGGCGGCGCCGAGGGCGAGGCGCTGCGCCCGCTCGACTTCGCCCCGCACCCGGGCCGGCCGGTCCGCGACCTGTTCGAGCCCGACGTGATCGCGGCCGACCTCGTCCGGCTGGCGGGGGAGCAGCACGACGACGGCGGCTGGAGCGTGGACTACGCGCGCATCTCGCCCGCCGGGGCACTCGAATGGCGCGGCGCCGCCACCCTGCGCGCCGTCGAGGTGCTGCGCGCCAACGGCATGATCTAGCCAAGCCCTGCGTGCCGACGGCGTGATCTGCAGAAACCTGCGCGTCGGCGGCATGATCCGGTGAACCCTGCGCGTCGGCGGCCTGATCCGGCGACGATCTACTCCGACAGGCGGCGGGCCGACTCCGACTCCTGGGCCATGCGGCGCAGCGCGTCGAACGCCCTGCCGTACAGGACCGTGCCGAGCACCAGGGCCTCCACGGCGGCGTCGCGCGGGCCGTGGAACGGGATCTTGTCCATGTCGATCTCGGACACCAGCTTCTGCGCGACCTCCGCGTACGGCGCCAGGTCGATGGACAGGCCGAGCTGCCGCATCCTGACGAGCGTCTGGGCCAGCTCGTCCCGGGTGGGGGCCTGCGGGGTGACGTTCCAGCCCAGGTCGGCGATGAGGCGGTCCACCTGGTCGCGGGCGAGCCGCCAGTCCTCGCCGGACTCCGGCTCGACGGCGGGGCTCAGGGCGTAGTGGGCGGTGCCCAGCATCTGGTGGACAGGGAGCGACTCGTCCTCGACCGCCTCGACGACCTTCTTGATCGAGGCCACGGGGAGCCTGCCGACCTCCAGCAGGGACCGGATCAGGCGGAGCCTGCGCAGGTGGGACTCGTCGTACTCGGCCCTGGTCGCGGCCGTCTGCCGGCCCTGGGGCAGCAGGCCCTCGCGCAGGTAGTACTTGATGGTCGGGATGGCCACGCCCGACCGGGCGCTGAGTTCGGAGATGCGCATCGATGGATAATACCGCTATCCAGATCGGGCGAGATGGCGGGCCGCGCTGAGGAGCTCGTGCACGTCGGTCTGGCGGTTCCAGAGGAAGACCACGTCCAGCGACGGCACCTCCTCCTTGATCGGGATGAAGGTGAGCGTGTCCGGCACGGTGGTGCCCTCGTGGACGCACAGCGCGTACCCGGCGCCCTCCTCCACCATGGCGATGACCAGGTCGTGCGTGGCGGCGGCCGGGCCGAGGCGGGGGTGCAGGCGGTGCCGTACGAAGCCCTCCAGGAAGCGGCGGGCCCCGGCCACCGCGTCCGACTCCGGCATGACCAGCGGCTCGCCCGCCAGGTCCGCCAGCGACACCGCCCCGTGCGCCGCCAGGGGATGGTCGCGGTGCACCAGCGCTCGCACCGGGAAGCGGTGGACCAGCATGCGGGCCACGCCCCTCGGCAGCGAGCCCGGCGCGTACCCGAGCCCGGCCTGGAGCGTGCCGTCCACGATGGAGACGATCTGCTCGGCCGTCCCCATGGGCGCCACCCGCAGGTTCGCGTTCTGGAGCTGGGAGAGCAGCCGGGCCACCACGTCCGCCAGCCCGTCGGCCACGCCCAGGCGCGCGGTCTTCTCCGTGCACCGGGCGGCGGCCACCGCCCGGTCGAAGGCGTCGACCGCCACCGTCGCGCGAGCCAGGAACGCCTCGCCCGCATCGGTCAGCCGGACGCCGCTGGACGAGCGGCTGAACAACTCGACGCCGATCTCCTTCTCCAGCGCCCTGAGCTGCTCGGACAGCGTCGGCTGCGCGATGTGCAACGCGGCGGCGGCCTTGCGGAGACTCCCGGCCCTGGCGATCGCCATCGCGTAGCGGACGTAGCGTAGATCCATCCCTCACCTCAGCGTGATGATGATGGGCTATCGATTGATCGCACCTCCGTATTACAAGAGCGTCTGGCTCCCGTGAAGATACGCAGTTATTACCGGGTGAAAATCGCCTGAAATACCGAGACGTACGAACGCATACTCGGCTACGCCGTGCGCCGCTGCGACCGCCGCGGCCAGGCCAGGCACCGGCACAGAAGCGTCGAGCCGGGCGCGATCGCCCGGGAGTTCCGCGCGCTCTCCGACGCCGACCAGGAGCTGATCGCGCTCGTCGCCTGGGAGGGACTGGACCACGGCCGGATCGCCCGGGTTCTCGGCTGCTCGCGCAACGCCGTACGGCATCCGGCTCTACCGCGCCCGCAGGCGCTTCTCCAAGGCGCTCGCCGGCGCCGGCATCCCCGTCCACCACGTCGTCATGGAGTCGCTGTGAACGACCTGCAGAACCTGGCCCGTGCCCGCGACGAGAACCTCGCCGGGCAGGCGTCCGGCGCGGGGGCGCGGGCGCCGTCGCGGCCTCCAGGCGGTCTTCCAGGTCATCACCCCTGCTCCTGGCAACGTCGGCTACCGCGTCGACCCGGCGCGGCAGCAGGCCGAGGTCGGCAACGACTGGATCGTCTGGAGGGCGGAGCCGGAGCAGGCGGGCGTGCTGCGCCTGCTGGTGACCGAGGAACGCCTGCCCAGGAATCCCACCGGCCCCGCCGACGGCTAGCGCGTGAACCGGGGGTGGCGCGCCTCGGACTCCCGCGGCCCCAGTGAGGGGCGCGCCGCCAGCCAGGCCGCCGCCCCCGCCGGGTCCCCCGCCGTGACGGCACCCTCCAGCAGGCCCTGTACGGCTTCCCGTACGGGGCCTTCCGCCGTGAGCACGCCGCCCGCGAGCACGATCGGAAGGCCGGGGTCGGACACCTGGGCGGCGGTTCTCGCCAGCCGGGACGCGGCCTCGGCGACGAGGGCCTGCGCGGTCGGGTCGCCTGACTCGGCGGCCTGGCTGACGAGGGGTGCCAGCTCGGCGAGCGCGAGCGGCGGCCGCGCGTACACCGCAGCCGCGACCTGAGCCGACGGATCCGCGCCCGCGCCTCCTGGCAACAGCCGCCGCAGGACCAGCTCCGCCAGCAACCCGTCACCCGCCGTGACGCCGCCCGCCGTCGGGGTGGCGGGAGCGGGGCGGGGCCGGTGGGCGGCGAGGGCGCGGACGGTGGCGCTGGTGGCGGCGCGGCCGAGCCAGAAGGCGGAGCCCTCGTCCCCGAGCAGCCACCCGTACCCGTCGGCGGTGGCGACAGCGACATGGTCGATAATTTTTGCCGCGATGGCCCCCGTCCCGGAGATGAGCACAGCGCCCGAGGGGGACGGCGTCCCGGCGGCGAAGGCGGTCACGACGTCGCCGACGACCCGGATCGGCGTTGCTTCCGGCAGGAGCGGCCGGAGTACGCGCTCGGCCAGTGACCT
This sequence comes from Nonomuraea phyllanthi, assembly GCF_006334985.2. Classification (GTDB taxonomy): domain Bacteria; phylum Actinomycetota; class Actinomycetes; order Streptosporangiales; family Streptosporangiaceae; genus Nonomuraea; species Nonomuraea phyllanthi. Next base: position 72,152 of record NZ_VDLX02000027.1, on the reverse strand, counting down.
GCCCGCCCCGGCGTTTCCCGCCAACCCCACCACCACCGCCTCGACCTGCGAGTTCAAGGGATGGGGAACGGCCTCCAGGACGGCGGCGGTCAGGTGCGCGGCAGCCTGCTCCGGTCCGAGCGTGACCGGGTTGCCCCCGGCGGCCCGTCCGCGCCCCACCGGCTCCCCGTCCACCGTGTACAGCGCGGCCCGCGAGGAGGTGCCGCCGGCGTCGATGCCCAGAACCAGCATGTCAAAAATTATTGCCCAACCACCTTGACCCCGCCAAGATATGAGCATAATTTTCACCGCGTGGAGCTACTCAACCGCATCGAGGCGGAGCAGCACGACATGCCGGAGGCGCTGCGCAAGGTGGCCGAGGCGATCCTGGCCGCCCCCGCCGAGACCGCCCGGCTGACCATCGTCGACCTGGCCGAGCGGAGCGGGACGTCCACGGCGACCATCACGCGCTTCTGCCGGGCACTCGGCTTCACCGGGTACGCCGAGCTGCGCGTGAGCGTCGCCACCGAGACCGGCCGCAAGGCGCAGCAGACCTGGCAGACCGACATCGGCCAGGAGATCCTGCCCGACGACAATCTCGACAAGGTGCTCGGCGTCGTGTCCGGCAACGACATCCGCCTGATCCAGGAGACCGCCGACCAGCTGGATCTCGCGGTGGTGGAGAAGGTCGCGCAGGCCGTGGCCAGGGCCGGGCGGGTGCTGCTGTTCGGGGTGTCGAGCAGCGCGGCCGTGGCCAGCGAGATGGAATACCGCCTGCAGCGCATGCGCGTGCCGACCTGGAGCAGGTCCGACGCGCACAGCGCGCTGACGGACGCCGCGCTGCTCGGCCAGGGCGACGTGGCGATCGGCATCTCCCACAGCGGCCGCACGCGCGAGGTCATCGAGGTGCTGGCGGAGGCGGGCAGCCACGGCGCGATCACCGTGGCCGTCACCTCGCAGCCGCGCTCGCCGCTGGCCGAGGTGGCCGAGCTGGTGCTGACCACGGCCAGCCGGGCGACGAGCTTCAGGTCGGAGGGGTTCGCCGCGATCCATTCACAGCTGCTCGTGCTCGACGTCGTGTACGTGTCGGTGGCTCAGCACACGTACGAGCGCACGAAACAGGCGTTCGACGTGACCGTCAGGGCGGTCGCAGGACACCGCCTACCCGAGGGGGAGAACCCATGACCGTAGATCCCGCGGCGTACGCCCAGCACATCGCCGACCTCGTCCGGGTCATCCCGGGCGATCCGGAGATCTCCCGGGCGGCCGGCCTGTTCACCAGGGCGCTGAACGCGGGCGGCGTCATCCAGGCGTTCGGCTCCGGTCACTCCGAGGCCGTCGCGATGGAGATCGCCGGGCGCGCCGGCGGCCTCGTGCCCACCAGCAAGCTCGCGCTCAGGGACATCGTCCTGTACGGCGACGCCCCGCGCGCCGAGCTGGACCGCTACGACCTCGAACGCGACCCGGCGATCGCCCGCACCATCCTCGACCTGGCCCCGGTCCACCCGGCCGACCTGTTCGTGGTGATCTCCAACTCGGGCGTCAACGGCGTGGTCGTCGAGCTGGCCACGCTCGTCAAGGAGCGCGGTCACGACCTGATCGCCATCACCTCGCGCGCCCACAGCGAAGCGGTCGCGTCCCGCCACCCCTCGGGCCGCAAGCTCGCCGACCTCGCCGACGTCGTCCTGGACAACCGCGCACCCTACGGCGACGCCGTCCTTCCCCTGCCCGACGGAGGCGCCACCGGAGCCGTCTCCACCATCACCTCGGCGCTCCTCGCCCAGCTCGTCGTGGCTGAGACCGTACGCAACCTGCTCGAAGCGGGCGAGGTGCCGCCGGTCTACCTCTCGGCCAACGTCCCGGAGGGCGACGCGCACAACCTCAAGCTCGAAGCGCTGTACGAGGGCCGCATCCGCCGGGGCGCCTGACCCGCCGGCACGTACGACATCTCGGGGGACCGCACACCCAAGGAGAACCCCGCCCATGTCACGAAAATTCGGAAAAGTCCTCCTCTCCTTAGCCATCCCCGCCGTCCTGATCACGACCGCCCTGGCCGCACCCGCCAACGCCGACCAGGCCGTCCGCCTCCAGTACCGGACCAGCGCGCCCGGCGCCACCACCGCCCAGGCGGAGCCCTGGCTCCGGCTCTTCAACGACGGCACCACCACGATCCCGCTCAACCAGGTCAAGATCCGCTATTACCTGACCGGTGCGGAGACGTACCGCTTCGCCTGCTCCTGGGCGGTGGTGAGCTGCTCGACGGTGACCGGCCAGTTCGTCCGCCAGGCGGGCGCCGACCAGTACCTCGAGGTCGGCTTCACCTCCGGCAGCCTGGCCCCCGGCGCGAACACCAGCGACATGCAGCTGCGCTTCTACCGCTCCGACTGGCAGACGTTCACGCAGAGCGACGACTACTCCTACGGCTCCCAGACGAGCTACTCCAACTGGGACAAGATCGCCGTATACGTCAACGGCGCGCTCGCCTGGGGCGAGCCGAACGGCGGCAGCGACCCCGACCCCACCGACCCGCCCACCGACCCGCCCGGCCAGAGCGGCGAGCTGTTCGACGACTTCACCTACACGGGCTCGAACGACCCGCGCCTCGCCCAGCGCGGCTGGACGGTCCGCTCCAGCTCGGGAGGCCCCGGCGTGCCCGGCGCCACCTGGTCGCCCTCGGCGGTCTCGTTCCCCGGCGGCCTGCTGACGCTCGACTCCTCGACGAACGGCACCGCCGGTGGCACCGTGCAGACCGAGCTGTCGACCGCGAACCGCAAGTTCTTCGAGGGCACGTACGCCGCCCGCGTGCGCTTCAGTGACGCGCCGACCAGCGGCCCCGACGGGGAGCACGTGGTGCAGACCTTCTTCACCATCACCCCGCTGCGCTACAACCTGGACCCCGACTACGGCGAGCTCGACTTCGAGTACCTCCCGAACGGCGGCTGGGGCGAGCCGTCCAACATCCTCTACACCACCAGCTGGGAGACCTACCAGGGCGACCCCTGGCAGGCCGTCAACACCCACACCCTGGAGCGCGCGAGCTTCGCCGGCTGGCACGACCTGGTGATCCAGGTCTCCGGCGGGCGGATGAAGTACTACGTGGACGGCCGGCTGTTCGCCGACCACGGTGACATCTACTATCCCGAGACGCCCATGTGGATCATGTTCAACCAGTGGTTCATCGATCTGCAGGGCGCGACCGGGACCCGTACGTACCGGCAGCAGGTGGACTGGCTCTACTACAGCGGCAACGAGGTCGTCTCGCCCGCCGACGTCGGCAGCCGGGTCGCCGCCCTGCGCGCGGCCGGCACCGCCTTCAAGGACACCGTTCCCAACCCCTGACACCAGCCCAATCCCTGACACCAGCCCCGCGCCCGCCCCGGGCGGGCGCGGGCACCCCCAAAGAGGATCGCCATGAAGAACCGCATCCTGGCGCTGGCGGCCGTGTTCGCGGTGGCCGCGTGCGGCGCCGCCGAGGAGCCCCAGGCACCGGCGGGCCCCGCCAAGCTGACCGTCTGGATCATGGACGGCAGCGTCACCGAGGATCTGCTCAAGACGTTCGAGACCACGTACGAGGGCGCCCACCAGGGTGTGGACCTCGACATCCAGATCCAGGCGTGGGACGGCATCGGCGAGCGCGTCACCGCGGCCCTGGCCAGCACCGACGCCCCCGACGTGATCGAGGTGGGCAACACCCAGGTCGCGCAGTACGCCGCCAGCGGCGGCGTGACGGACCTGACGGCCAAGGTCGCCGACCTCAAGGGCGAGGACTGGCTGCCCGGCCTCGCCCAGCCGGGCAACATCGACGGCAAGCAGTACGGCGTCCCCTGGTACGCCGCCAACCGCGTGGTGGTCTACAACAAGGACCTGTTCGCCGCGGCGGGCATCAAGGAGCCCCCGAAAACCAGGGATGAATGGCTAAATATCACTGCAAAGCTCAATAAAGGCGGAAACCAGGGCATCTATTTGACCGGCCAGACCTGGTACGCCCTGGCCGGCTTCATCTGGGACGAGGGCGGCGACCTCGCCGTCCAGGAGAACGGCAAGTGGAAGGGCGCCCTCGACACCCCGCAGGCCCTGGCCGGCATGGACTTCTACAAGCGCCTCCAGGCCCTCGGCAAGGGTCCCAAGGACGCCGACGAGGCCAACCCGCCGCAGCACGAGGTCTTCGCGCACGGCAAGGTCGCGCAGATCATCGCCGTCCCCGGCGTCGCCGCCCGCGTCCTGGAGGTCGACGCGAAGCTCAAGGACAAGATGGGCTTCTTCCCCATCCCGGGCAAGACGGCCGACAAGCCGGGCACCGTCTTCACCGGCGGCTCCGACCTGATCATCCCGGTCGCCTCCAAGCACCAGGACGAGGCGTACGAGCTGGTCAAGGCCCTGGCGGGGGAGCAGTTCCAGACCGACCTCGCCAAGGCGATGAGCTTCGTGCCCAACCGCACCTCGCTGTCCGGCGTGCTGTCCGGCGACGAGGGCACCGCCGCCATGGCCGAGGGCGCCGCGGTGGGACGCGCCACACCCAACACGCCCAACTGGGCCGCCGTCGAGGCCACCTCCGTGATCAAGCAGTACATGACCGCCGTGCTCACCGGCGCCGACCCCGCGACGGAGGCGAAGAAGGTCTCGGAGACCATCACCACGACCCTGAACAGCGGATCCTGAATGCGCACCAGGAGCGGCTCGATCTGGCCCTACCTGCTCATCGCGCCCACGGTGGCGGGCGGGGCCTTCCTCCTGCTGTACCCGCTGCTCAAGGCGACGGTGATCTCGTTCCAGCACTTCCGCATGGGCGAGCTGATCAGGGGCGGCGCGGCCTTCGCCGGGCTGGACAACTACGCCGAGCTGCTGTCCGGCACGGAGTTCTGGCAGGTGCTCTGGCGTACGGCCGGATGGACCGCGATCAACGTGGTGCTGATCGTGGTCCTGTCCACCGGTGTGGCTCTGATGCTGGTCCGCCTGGGCCGCGGCCTGCGCCTGGCCCTGATGAGCGCCCTGGCGCTGGCCTGGGCCATGCCGATCATCGCGGCCACGACGGTCTTCCAGTGGCTGTTCCAGTCGGAGCTCGGGGTGGTCAACTGGCTGCTGGTGACGCTCGGGTTCGACTCCTTCCGCGGCTACACCTGGTTCGCGAACGGCACGGCCACGTTCGCCGTGCTCGTGATCCTCGTCGTGTGGCAGTCGGTGCCGTTCGCCGCGCTCACCCTCTACGCCGGGCTCACCACGATCCCGGCGGAGCTGTACGAGTCCGCCAGGATCGACGGCGGCAACGGCTGGCAGGTGTTCTGGAAGATCACCGTGCCGATGCTCAGGCAGCTGTTCGCCCTGGTCGCCTCGCTGGAGGTGATCTGGGTGGCCAAGTGCTTCCCGCAGATCTGGGTGCTCAGCCAGGGCGGCCCCGACGGCGCGACGACCACGCTGCCGGTCTACGCGTTCAAGATCGCCCGGGTGCTGCACCGGTACGACCTGGGCTCGGCGGTCGCCATGCTCACGGTCGTCATCCTCGCCGTCGCCCTGGTCAGCAACCTGCGAAGGATGGTGCGCCAGTGAAGAGGCTGACGCTCAACGCGGCCGCGGTCGTCGTACTGGTGACCACGATCTTCCCGGTCTACTGGATGTTCCTGACGGCGTTCAAGCCGACCGGGGACATCCAGTCGGCCACGCCGGCGTTCTGGCCGGCGCACCCGACGCTGGAGCACTTCGTGACGGCGGTGAACGCGCCGGGGTTCTGGACCTACTGGCGCAACAGCCTCGTCGTCACCGTGGCCGCCGTGCTGATCGCCCTCGTGACGGCGCTGCTGGCGGCCTTCGCGGTGGCGCGGATGCGCTGGCGGGGGAGAGGGGCGTTCGTCATCGCGGTGTTCGCGGCGCAGATGGCGCCCTGGGAGGCGCTCCTGGTGCCGGTGTTCATCATCGCCAGGGACACCGAGCTGCTGGACTCGCTGGCCATGCTGACCGGCGTCTACTTCATGATCACGCTGCCGTTCACGATCGTGACGCTGCGCGGGTTCCTGGCCGCGATCCCGCCGGAGCTGGAGGAGGCGGCGCAGGTGGACGGGTGCGGCCGGCTGGCGGCCTTCCGCCGGGTGGTGTTCCCGCTGCTGGCGCCCGGGCTGATGGCGACCTCGCTGTTCGGCTTCATCACGGCGTGGAACGAGTTCGCGTTCGTGAACGTGCTGATCATCAAGGACCAGGACAAGCGCACGCTGCCCGTGTGGCTGTCGTCGTTCCGCGACGTCTTCGGCACCGACTGGGGCGCCACGATGGCCGCCGCCAGCCTCTTCGCCCTGCCGGCGCTGCTGCTCTTCCTCTTCCTGCAGCGCCGCGTCGGCACCGGCATGACGGCGGGGGCGGTCAAGGGCTGAGCGCGTTCCGTCAGGCGTCGGCGGCGGTGAACGCCGGGTGGAGCGCCCTGGCCTCCGCCTCCGGCAGCAGGTCGCGGGCCGCCAGCCAGGCCGCGGCCCCAGCCGCGTCGCCCGCCGTGGTGACGCTCACGCCCGCCAGCAACTCCTCCACCGCGGCGCGTACCGGGCCCTCGCTGGTCAGCACGCTGCCCGCGAGCACCACGGGGCCGGATTCGTGCACCCGACGCAACGTGGCGACCAGATGCCCGGCGGCCTCCTTCGTGACCTCGATCGCTGCCGGGTCACCCGCCGTGGCGGCCCGGCTGACGAGCGCGGACACGGCGGCCAGGCGCATGTGGTCGGCCTGCGCCAGCCGTACGATGCGATCGGCGGCGGCACGCGGCGCCGCGGGCCGCTCGTCGCCGAGGAAGTGCCCCACCACGAGCTCCGCCAGCACGCCACCACCGGCGGGCGGGACCGGCACGCCTCGGTCGAGGGCGGCGACCACCGCCTTGACGCCCTGGCGCCCGATCCAGAACCCCGACCCCTCGTCGCCCAGCAGCCACCCGAGACCGTCGGCGATCCTGTCGAGCTCGAAGCCCACGATCCTGGCCGCCACGGCGCCCGTGCCCGACAGCAGCATCGACCCGTCGGGCTCGGCGGAGCCCGCGGCGTAGGCGATCGCGACGTCGCCCATGTAACGAGGCCCCTCGGCGATGCCGTGGCCGGCCCAGACCTCGGCCAGCGCGGGCACCATCTCCTCGACCTTGCCCGCCACCCCGGCCAGCGAGCCGACGACCCGTGCCCCGTCGAGCGTCCCGAGAGCCTCCCCGAGCGCGGCGGCGATCGCCGACACCGCCTTGCCGAGTCCGTGAGCTGTGGGATTGCCCGCGCCGGCCCGCGCGTATCCGACCCTGGCGCCGTCGAGGGCGTGCACGGCGACCCGCGTGGACGTGGCCCCGGCGTCGACGCCGACCACTAGCGATTCAGTCACGGTCCGAGTTTGGGGGTTGACGTGACCCGGAAGCAAGAATAATTTTCGCCAGAAGACCGAGTATTCGGAAGGAATATTCGTGACTTCAGGAGCGCTCGGGCGCGTCGAAACAGAGCTTCCCGGCTTGCCGGAGGCGTTGCGCAGGGTCGGCGAGGTGATTCTCGGTGACCCGGCGGAGGCCGCGCGCTCGACCATCATCGCGCTGGCCGAGCGGGCCGGCAGCTCGCCCGCGACCGTGACCAGGTTCTGCCGCGCGTTCGGCTTCTCGGGCTACGCCGAGCTGCGCGTCGCCCTGGCCACCGAGACCGGCCGGGCCGCGCAGGCGGGCTGGGGCGCGGGCGTCGGCCACGAGATCGGCCCCGACGACCCGCTCGACGCGGCCATCGAGGTGATGGCCGCCGCCGACACCCGGCTCATCCAGGACACCGCCGCGCAACTCGACCTCGACGTCGTCGGGCGGGTCGCCGACGCGATCGTGGCCGCGTCGCGTGTCCTCCTCGTCGGCGTCTCCACCAGCGGTAACGTCGCGACCATGCTCGAAGGCCGGCTGCGCCGCATCGGCATCCCGTGCTGGAGCGCCTGCGACGCGCACGTGGCGCTGTCGGACGCGGCGCTGCTCAAGGATGGCGACGTGGCGATCGGCATCAGCCACAGGGGCCGCACCCGCGAGGTCATGGAGGCGCTGGCCGAGGCGGGCGGCCACGGCGCGCTGACGGTCGCGGTCACGTCCTTCGCGCGCTCCCCCCTGGCGGAGCTGGCCGAGCTGGTGCTGACCACGGCCAGCAGGGAGACCACGTTCCGGCTCGGCGGGCTGGCCGCCGTGCATTCGCAGCTGTTCGTGCTGGACGCCGTGTACGTGGCGGTGGCCCAGCAGACGTACGAACGCACGAACGAGGCGTTCGAGCGCACGATCAGCGCGGTGGAGAGCCATCGGGTGGAGAGAGGCTGAAGTGACGTACGCATCCAAGGTGCTCGACCTGGCACACCAGGTCGCGGAGAGCCAGGCCGAGCCGGTGAAGGAGGCCGCGGCGCTGCTCGTGGCCTCGATCCGGGCCGGCGGCGTGGTCAACGCGTTCGGCTCGGGGCATTCCGAGGCCATCGCCATGGAGATCGCCGGACGGGCCGGCGGCCTCGTCCCCAGCAACCGTCTCACCCCCAGAGACCTCGTCCTGTACGGCGGGCGCCCGGCCGGTGTGCTGACCCCCGAGCTGGAGCGCGACCCGGCCATCGCGCACGAGATCTACGCCCTGGCGCCGGTGGAGCCGCAGGACGTGTTCGTGCTCATCTCCAGCTCCGGCGTGAACGGCACGGTCGTCGAGCTCGCCACGCTCGTCAAGGAGCGCGGCCACCCGCTGATCGCGCTGACCTCGGTCAAGCACAGCAGCCAGATGACCTCGCGCCACCCGTCGGGCCGCAAGCTGCTCGACCTGGCCGACGTCGTGCTGGACAACGGCGCCCCGTACGGCGACGCCATCCTCGACCTGCCCGGCGGCGGCACGTACGGCGCGGTGTCCACGATCACCTCGGCGCTGCTCGCGCAGATGGTGGTCACCGAGGCGGTGGACGCACTCGTCGCCCAGGGCGAGACGCCTCCCATCTACCTGTCGGCCAACGTGACCGGCGGCGATGAGCACAACAAGGCGCTGGAGAGCCGCTACGCAGGGCGCATCCGACGCGGATCATGAAAGATCAGGAGTAGCCATCATGTCTGACACCCCCCATATCAACAGGCGTGGATTCCTCCGTGGCGCCGCACTGGTGCCCGTGGCGGGCGCGCTGGCCGCGTGCGCCACTCCGGCCGCCAAGCCCACGGCTTCGGCCTCGGCGGCACCGGTCGCGACTAGCGCGGCCAACCCGTTCGGCATGGCGGAGAACAAGCCGCTGGAGGTGTGGATCTTCGACGGCGGCTTCGGCCAGGACTACGCCAAGAACATCCACCAGCCGCTGTTCAAGTCCAAGCACCCCAACGTCGAGATCAAGCACAACGCGACCAAGGAGATCACCAAGGTCCTCCAGCCGCGCTTCGCCGGCGGCAACCCGCCGGACGTGATCGACAACTCCGGCGCCAACGCCATGGACTTCGGCGCGCTGGCCCAGGACGGCCAGCTCCAGGACCTGACCGCGCTGCTCGACGCGCCGAGCTGGGACGACCCGAACACCAAGGTCCGGGACACCATCGACCAGGCCGTGATCGAGCTCGGCACGTACGACGGCGCCTTCAGCGTGGTCGGCTACGTCAACTACATCCACGGCATCTGGTACTCGCAGAAGGTGTTCAAGGACAACGGCTGGGAGGTGCCCAAGACCTGGGACGAGTTCCTCGCGCTCTGCGAGACGATCAAGAAGTCCGGCAAGATGGCGGCCTTCACCTATGCGGGAAAGCATCCGCAGTACCTGTACGAACCGCTGCTGACCATGGCGGCCAAGATCGGCGGCAACGAGGTGCTGGTCAACATCGACAACCTCGAGGACGGCGCCTGGACCACCGACGCCATGAAGACCGCGGCCACGGCCTGGGCCGAGATCGGTGCCAAATACCTCATGGAGGGCACGGCCGGCCTCGACCACGTGCAGACCCAGACGGCCCAGAACAAGCTCAAGGTCGCCATGTTGCCCTGCGGCTCCTGGCTGGAGAACGAGCAGAAGACCACCACTCCCGCCGACTTCGAGTACGGCATGTTCCCCATCCCCGACTTCACCGGCTCCGACAAGATGCCCTACGGCACCCTGCACAGCCAGCCGAGCGAGAACTTCATCGTCCCGTCCAAGAGCGCCAACCCGCAGGGCGGCATGGAGTACCTGCGCGCCATGTTGTCGAAGAAGGCGGCCGGCGACTTCAGCGAGCTGGTCAAGACGGTCTCGGTGGTCAAGGGCGCGGGCGAGGGCCGTGAGCTGTCGCCGGGCGCCGCGAGCGCGACCAAGGCCCTGACCGACGCGGGCACCAACCTCGTCTACTACCGCTGGCGCACGTGGTACCTCCCGCTCGACGACGAGGTCAAGGCCGCCACGGGCGAGCTGATGGCCGGCGGGGTCAAGCCTGAGGCCTATCTCGAGCGCATTCAGAAGAAGGCCGACGAGATCAAGAACGACTCCTCGATCAAGAAGTACAAGCGCTGATGCTCTTCAACAGGTATCGCCGCGGGCTGTTCATCACCTCGTTCCTGGCAGCCCCGGTGATTCTCTATCTGGTCTACGTGATCTCGCCGTACATCCAGGCGTTCTACATCGCGATGACCGACTGGCGTGGGGTCACCGCCACGCCGGGCTTCATCGGCCTGGAGAACTTCGTACGGCTCTTCGGCGACCGGGTCTTCTGGAAGGCGGTCACGCACAACGCGGCGCTGCTCGTCCTGCTGCCGCTCTTCACCATCGTCATCGCCCTGTTCTTCGCCTTCCTCCTCAACGTGGGCGGGGCGCGGGGCGTGACGGGGATCCGCGGGTCGCAGTTCTACCGGGTGGTCTTCTTCTTCCCGCAGGTCCTCGCCGTGGCCGTGGTGGCGGTGCTGTTCCAGCAGGTGTTCCGCCCCGACGGCAGCGGCATGCTGAACGGGCCGCTGATGGCGCTCGGGGCCGAGCCCATCGGCTTCCTGTCCAACCCCAACGTGGCGTTCTGGTCGGTGCTGGGCGTCATGGTCTGGCAGGCCGTCGGCTTCTACGTCGTGCTCTTCTCCGCCGGCCTGGCCTCCATCCCCCGGGACATGTTCGAGGCCGCGCAGATCGACGGTGCCGGCCGGCTCAGCCTGTTCTTCCGCATCACGCTGCCGCTGCTCTGGGACACCGTACAGGTGGCATGGGTCTATCTGGGGATCCTGGCGCTGGACGTGTTCGCGATCGTGTGGGTGATGACCGACCAGCACGGCGGGCCCGACTGGTCGACCACGGTCATGGCCGCCGAGATCTACCGCAACGCGTTCCAGTACTTCCGCTTCGGCTACGCCTCCGCGCTGGGCGTGGTGATGTTCTTCTTCACCGTCGGCTTCGCGATCCTCTCGCTGCGGCTGTCCCGGCGCGAACGAATCGAGTACTGATGACAACGATGCTCTCGAGGACCGCGGCCACCTCCCGCAAGCTCGCCCGCGAGGAGCGCAGGCGCCGGCTCGGCCCGCTCGGCGTGCTGACGCACGTGGCGCTGCTGGTCTGGACGCTGCTGGTGATGGTGCCGATCCTGTGGACGTTCCTGGCCTCGGTCAAGAGCGAGGACGAGATCTTCGGCGACGCCTGGTCCCTGCCCGCCACCCTGCAGTGGGACAACTTCGCCCGGGCCTGGGATCAGGCGCACATCGGGCAGTACATGCTCAACAGCATCATCGTCGTGTCGTTCAGTACGTTCGGGACGATGCTGATCGGGTCGATGGCGGCGTACGTGCTGGCCCGCTACCCCTTCCGGGGCAACCGGGCCATCTACTTCCTGTTCGTCTCCGGCCTGGCCTTCCCCGTCTACCTAGCCCTGACCCCGCTCTTCTTCGTCGTCCAGAACATGGGCAGCGTGCCGCTGATCGGGCCGTTCATCGGCCTGAACACGTACGCGGGCCTGGTGCTGGTCTACATCGCGTACTCGATGCCGTTCACGGTCTTCTTCCTGTCGGCCTTCTTCCGCACGCTGCCCACCGCCGTCGGCGAGGCCGCCATGGTGGACGGAGCCTCCCACACCAGGGTGTTCTTCCAGATCATGCTCCCGATGGCCAAGCCGGGCATCATCAGTATCACGATCTTCAACATCCTGGGCCAGTGGAACCAGTACCAGCTGCCGCTGGTGCTGCTGCAGGAGCGGGACAAGTGGGTGCTCACGCAGGGCATCGCCGACATCTCCACGGCCGCCGGCTACGACCAGGACTGGTCGGCCCTCTTCGCCGCCCTCACCCTGGCCATCCTGCCGATGCTCGTGGTCTACACGATCTTCCAGCGCCAGATCCAGAGCGGCCTGACCTCCGGAGCCCTGAAGTAGGCCGCCACGCCGTGTCACGGCGCCGCCGCCCACCCGTTGCCTGATCACCGGGTGGGCCCGCCGGGCATCAGGACTCCGGCGCGGCCGGGCCGGACGCCGGCGGCGAAGGGGCCAGGCGCAGCAGCCGGTCCACGAGCATGCGCGCGTGCTCGGCCCCGACCGGCCGGTTGAAGAAGATCAGGTGGTAGTACAGCGGCGCGATCACCACCTCCATCAGTTCCAGCAGGTCCGGCGGCCGTTCGCCCCGTGCCGCGGCGCGTTCGAGCATGGCGTTGAGCTGCACGGCCCGCTGCAGCAGATACGTCTCGCCCTCGGGCCCCTTCGAGCCGACCATCGCCGCCCGTACGTAGAGCATGCCCATGGGTGAGGCCACGTCCTCGGCCACCTTGACCGCGTAGGCCTCCAGATCGCCGCGGAGAGTGCCGGTGTCGGGCACCGGCGAGCCGGCCGTGAGCCGGCCGGTGACGATGTCGTCCACCAGCGCGCTCAGCGACCCCCAGCGCCGGTAGATGGTCGCCTGGTGCACCCCGGACCGTTCGGCGACCAGCGGGATGCTCAGGTTGTCCCAGGCCTCTTCTTTCAGCAGGTCGAGCACCGCTTCGTGGACCTGCGCGCGGACTCGGGCCGTGCGGCCTCCTGGGCGTCGTGCGGGTGGCATGGAGCCATATTAACGCGAAGCGCCTTGCGTTAAGCACTCAGCCGTGCCTATCTTTAAGCGAAGAAATTCGCATTAAGGGGTACGGATGCAACCGTTGATCTTCGAGAAGGACCCGACCTTCTGGTACGAGACGCTGCGCTCGTTCGGCCACATCGCCTACGGCGGCGCCGACTTCGGCGAGGTCGTCATGACCGCGCAGCGCATCGCCGAGGGCGACTACGACAGCTGGCACGACGAGTGGCTGGCCACGGCCGACCGGGTCGCGGCCGAGGCGCGGGCGGCACTGGCCGGCGGCCACGCGGTCAGCGCCAGGGACGGCTTCCTGCGCGCGTCGAACTACTACCGCTCCGCCGAGTTCTTCCTGCACGGCGCCCCCGACGACCCGCGCGTCGACGCCGCCTACACCCGCCAGGTCGCCTGCTTCCGCGCCTACGCCGAGCTCGTCGAGCACATCGAGCCGGTCCTGATCCCGTACGGGCCGGCCACGCTCAGCGGCTACTTCTACCGCGGCACCCGCGGAGCGACCGTGGTCATGCACAACGGCTTCGACGGCAGCGCCGAGGAGATGCACTTCTTCGCCGCCGCCGCCCTGCACGAGCGCGGCTACAACGTCCTGACCTTCGACGGCCCCGGCCAGCCCGCCGCGATGCGCGCGGGCCTGCTTCTCCGGCCCGACTGGGAGCACGTCGTCGGCCCCGTGCTGGACTGGCTGCTGTCGTCGTCATCGGGCGCGCCGTACGACGTCGACCCGGAGCGGGTGGCGCTGCTCGGCGCCAGCATGGGCGGGCTGCTCGCGCCCCGCGCGGCGGCGTTCGAGCCGCGCGTGAAGGCGCTGATCGCCTTCGACGGCGTGTACGACATGGGCGCGGTGATCGCCGCGCACGTCGGCGGCGACCGTGCGGCGGCCCGCGCGGCCCTGGAGCAACCCGAGGCCGACGAGTTCATCCGCGGCCTGATGGCACAGCATCCGGTGGCCCGCTGGGCCTTCACCCACGGCACCTGGGTGACCGGCTCCACGCGGGCCGGATACGCCCTGAAGATGCTCGACTACCACCTGCGCGACGGCGTCGCCGAGCGCATCGCCTGCCCCACGCTGGTGTGCGCCGCGCCGGACGACTTCAGCTTCCAGGGCCAGCCCGAAGCCCTGTACGAGCACCTGACCTGCGAGAAGACCCTGATCGAGTTCAGCGCGGCCGAAGGCGCCGACGCGCACTGCCAGTCAGGCGCGCAGAAGCTCGCCCTCGCCCGCATCGCCGACTGGCTGGAAGGAGCCCTCCGGTGAAGAAGATGCTGCCCGTCGTGGCGCTCGACGTGCTCCCCGTCGTCGCCGCCTACTACGTACTGCGCTGGGCGGGCGTGGGCGAATACGCCGCGCTGCTGGTGGCGACCGGGACCGGTGCCGCCCGCGTGGCCTGGGTGGCGATCAAGGACCGGCGTCTGGACGGCTTCGCCGCCTGCACCGGCCTGGTCTTCGCCCTCGGCATGGCCCTGTCGTTCGTGACCGGCGACGAGCGGTTCCTGATGGCCGTCAAGTCGGTCACCACCGCGGTCCTGGCCGCGGTCCTCGTCGGCACCTGCGTGGCCGGCAGGCCGGCCGCCTTCGGCATCGCCAAGCGCCTCGGTGCCGAGGACGAGGCGACCGCCGCCCGCTGGGACGTCCTGTACGCCGACCGGCCAGCCTTCCGCCGCGTCTATCTGGTCATGACCCTCGTGTGGGCCGGCGCGCTGCTGGCGGAGTCCGCGGTGCGCGTTCCGCTGGTGTACCTGCTGCCCGTCGACGTGATGACGGGCCTGTCCACGGGGCTGCTGCTGGGCACGCTCGGTCTGCTGGCCCTGTGGAGCGGGTGGTACGGCAGGCGCGGCGAGCTGGCCGCGGCCACGACGGCTCACGCGGGGTAGGCGTGCGTCTCGGTGGCCTTGACCGAGGCCCAGATCTGCTGGCCCGGCGTCAGATCGAGGTCGGCCAGGGCGGCGGGCGTGATGTCGGCGAACGCGGTGATGGGGCCGTCGAGGTGGACGCGCACGTTGTCGCCGTGGCGTTCGATGCCCTCGATGCGGGCCTGCCACAGGTTGCGGGGGCTGCCGTCCGGCCGGGACCGGTAGAGCGCCACGGCCGCCGGCGGGAACGCGACGAACGCCGCTCCTTCCAGGCGGTCGGACGTGCTGAACAGCAGCTCGCCCACCTTGACCCGCGCCCCCTCGGCCACCGCCCGATAGAGGTTGAGCCCGACCAGACGGGCGACGTAGTCGGTGCGCGGCCGCCGCGCCACCTCGCTCGGCGAGCCCTCCTGCACGATGCCGCCGTTCTCGATGACGATGAGCCGGTCGGCCAGCACCATCGCGTCGAGCGGGTCATGGGTGACGAGGACGGTGGCGCCGTCGAAGTCCTCCAGGTGGCGGCGCAGGTGCGAGCGGATCTCCAGCCGGGTGTGGGCGTCCAGCGCGGCCAGCGGCTCGTCCAGCAGCAGCAGCCGCGGCCGTACGGCGAGTGCGCGGGCCAGCGCGACCCGCTGCGCCTGGCCTCCGGAGAGCTGCCGGGGCCTGGCGGCGGCGTGGTCGGCGAGCCCGACGCGGTGCAGGAGGGCGGCGGCGGCACGGCGGGCCTCGGCCTTGGGCACGCCCTGGCAGCGCGGCCCGAACGCGACGTTGTCGAGGGCGGACAGGTGCGGGAAGAGCAGGTAGTCCTGGAAGACCATGCCGACCGGGCGCTCCTCGGGCGGCAGGGCGTGCAGGGGCTGCCCGTCCAGGGTGATCTGCCCGCCGGTCATGGCGGTCAGCCCGGCCAGGGCGCGCAGCGCGGTGGTCTTGCCCGCGCCGTTGGGGCCGAGCAGCGCGACCACCTCGCCCGGCCCGGCCCGCAGCGCGAGATCCAGCCGGAAGGCGGGCCGGGAGACGACCACCCGAGCCTCCAGTGTCATGCCGCGCTCACCCACCGATCCCGCAGGCTGGCCAGGATGACGACCGAGACGGCCAGCAGCACCAGGCTCAGCACGATCGCCGCCTCGGGCTCGGTCTCCAAGGCCAGGTAGACCGCCAGCGGCATCGTCCGCGTGGTGCCGGGGAAGTTGCCGGCGAAGGTGATGGTGGCACCGAACTCGCCGAGCGCCCGCGCCCAGCACAGCACCGCGCCCGCCACCACCCCGGGCATGATCAGCGGCAGGGTGACACGGCGGAACGCCGTCCAGCGGGAGGCTCCCAGCGTGGCGGCGGCCTCCTCGAAGCGCTGGTCGGCGGCGCGCAGCGCGCCTTCGACGCTGACGACGAGGAACGGCATCGCCACGAACGCCTCGGCCACGATGACGCCGGCCGTGGTGAACGGCAGCGAGACCCCGAAACTCGCCTCCAGCCACTGCCCGACCAGCCCTCGCCGGCCGAGCACCAGCAGCAGCGCCACGCCCCCGACCACGGGCGGCAGCACCAGCGGCACGGTGACCAGCGCCCGCACCACCCGGCGGGCCGGGAAGTCCACCCGGGCCAGCAGCCAGGCCAGCGGCACGCCGAGCAGCAGGCACACCGCGGTGGCGACGGTGGCGCACACCAGCGACAACCGCAACGCCTCCAGCACCTGCGGCTCGGCCAGCCGCCGCACCAGCGTCGGCCAGGGCGCGCGGATCAGCAGCCCGGCCAGCGGCAGCACCAGGAACGCCAGCCCGGCAAGCGCGGGCAGCACCAGCATCCAGGGCAGGCGGCCGGAGGCCCGGTCGGATCGCGCCAGGCGAGGGCTCACCGGTTCGACACGGTCGGAGGCGGCCATGCGGATCAGGGGGCCTCGAAGCCGGCCTTGGCCAGCACGTCTCTGCCCTGCTGCGACAGCACCAGGTCGACGAACCGCTGGGCCAGCGGGCCGGCGGGCGCCTCGGCCAGCGTCGCGATCGGGTAGTCGTTGATCGCCTGGTCGGCCTCGGGGAAGGCGACGCCCTTCACCTTGCCCGCCGCGGCGATCACGTCCGTCGCGTAGACCAGCGCCGCGTCCACCTCGCCCAGCTCGACCTTCGTCAGCGTGGCTTTGACGTCCTGCTCCAGGGTGACGGGGGTGACCTTCAGCCGGGCCGCGTCCAGCGCCTTGCGCGCGGCGGCCCCGCACGGCACCTGCTCGGCGCAGAGCGCCACCTTGACCGCGGGATCGGCGAGGTCCTTCAGCTCGTCAACCCCGGCCGGGTTGTCGGCGGGCACGGCGATCCGCAGCTTGTTGCGGACGAACGTGGTCGGCGAGCTCGCCAGGGACGCGTCGGCCACGGTCTTCATGGTGGCCGGGCTGGCCGAGGCGAACACGTCGGCCGGCGCGCCCTGCACGATCTGCTGGGCCAGCGTGGCGCTGGAGCCGAAGTTCAGCTTCACCGCGGTGCCTGGATGGGCGGCCTCGAAGGCCTTGCCGAGCTCGGTGAACGTGCCGGTCAGCGAGGCCGCCGCGAACACCGTCACCTCCTTCGCCCCCTCGCCGGCGGCCGCGGAGCCCGCCGACGTGGAGGCGGCGGGCGCGCCGGAGCCGCACCCCGACAGAGCCAGCGCGAGCGCGACGGGAAGGGCCAGGGTCCACCGGGAGAGACGGCTGAACACCAACGAGGGGCTCCTCACAGGCTGCCGGCCACGCGCTCGTGACCGGGGATCTCCACGACGACGTTGGTGGACTTGATCACGGCGACCGCCACCACCCCCGGCTCCAGGCCGAGCTCGTCGGCGGCCTGGCGGCTCATCAGCGACACCACGCGGAACGGCCCGGCGGCGATCTCCACCTGCGCCATCACCGCATCCCTGACCACCTCGGTCACGATCCCCCTGAAGTGGTTGCGTGCCGAGGAACGGCCGCCCTCGACCGACCCGACCTGCGAACGGGCGAACGCGGCCAGATCGGCGCCGCTCACCCGCCGGTGGCCGTGCTCGTCCCGCTCGGCGGCCAGCCTCCCCGCGTCCACCCACCGGCGGACGGTGTCGGAGCTGACCCCGAGCAGCGCGGCGGCCTCACTGATCCGAAACGTCGTCACAAGCCCACACCCTACCCCTCGCACATTCGAGCTTGAAGACCCCTATTCCCTTGTATCAGCGACAGGTTCTACGCACTCACCATGGCATCTCCGCGAATCACGAGACGGGAGCGGGAGGCTTTGCCGAAGCGGCAACAGGATGCACGGCGCTCGCTCACCTCGCACGATGATGTCTGCTGTCCGGCCGGTGGCGGGTATGTGCGTGGAGTCCCGGCATATGGCGAGCTTCGGGAGGGCCGATGTCGACGTCCACCACTCCGGCGTCCACGGAGAAGATCACACACCGCATGATCCTGTCCACCTCAGGCCGCATCCACGTGGCCGAGCAGGGCTCAGGACCGCTGGTGCTCCTGGTGCACGGGTTCCCCGAGTCCTGGTATTCCTGGCGCCACCAGCTCCCGGCGCTGGCCGCGGCCGGATACCGGGCCGCCGCCATCGACGTCCGCGGCTACGGCCGCTCCTCCAAGCCCGCGGAGGTGGCCGCGTACCGGATGCTGGAGCTGGTCGAGGACAACGTCGCCGTGGTGCGCGCCCTGGGCGAGCGGACGGCGGCGATCGTGGGCCACGACTGGGGCTCGCCGATCGCCGCCAATTCCGCCCTCGTCAGGCCGGACGTTTTCCGCGCGGTCGGGCTGCTGAGCGTGCCGTACGCCCCGCGCGGCGGGCCGCGCCCCAGCGAGATCTTCGCGCGGATGGGCGGGGAGGAGGAGTTCTACATCAGCTACTTCCAGGAGTACGGCCGGGCGGAGGCGGAGATCGAGCCGGACGTCCGTGGCTGGCTGGCGGGCCTCTACGCCGCCCTGTCCGCCGACACCATGCCGCCCGCCGGCGCCCCTGACCCCCACTTCGTCTCCCGGGGCGGCAGGCTGCGCGACCGCTTCCCCACGGGCCGGCTGCCCGCGTGGCTGAGCGAGGACGACCTCGACGTCTACGCCGGCGAGTTCGAGCGGACCGGCATGACCGGGGCGCTCAACCGCTACCGGAACATGGACCGGGACTGGGAGGACCTCGCCCGCTTCGACGGCGCTCCCATCACCCAGCCGTCCCTGTTCATCGGCGGCTCGCTGGACGCCTCCACCACCTGGATGGCCGACGCCCTCAAGGCGTACCCGACCACCCTGCCGGGCCTGGCCTCCTCCCATGTCCTCGAGGGCTGCGGCCACTGGGTCCAGCAGGAACGCCGCGAGGAGGTCAACGAGCTCCTGACCGGCTGGCTCGCCTCCCAGAGCTGACGCCGCGCCCGATAGGCGCCTTCACCGGCCAGGCCGGGAACGCCGTGTAACAGGAGGGACAACCCGCTCGCGGCGGGCGGTCGCGGCGTGGTTGGCTGCCGTTCATGACCTCGGCATGGGCAGGCGAGCGCGTACGGTTGCGGGCCGTGGAGCCCGAGGACTGGGAGGCGTTCCACGCGCCGGTCGGCATGATCAACACGCACAGCGTCGACCGGGTGCACGGCACCTTCGCCTACGGCGTCAGCATCGGGACGCCGCACCACCGCAAGGGCTACGCCGGCGAGGCCGTCGTGCTGCTGATCCGCTACATGTTCTTCGAGCGCCGCTTCCAGAAGGCCGAGGCGTGGGTCTACGGCTCCAACGAGGCGTCGCTGGCTCTGCACCGGCGGCTGGGCTTCGTGGAGGAAGGCCGCCGGCGCAGGAGCCATTTCCACAACGGCCGCTACGACGACGAGGTGCTGTTCGGCATGACGGTCGAGGAGTTCACCGAGCGCCACGCCTGAGCACCTACAGGTCGGCGCGGAGCGTGCGGGTGGCGGTGACCACGTTGGCCAGCGCCGCCTCCACCTCCTCGTACGTCCGCGTCTTCAGCCCGCAGTCCGGGTTGACCCACACCCGCTCCACCGGCAGCACCGCGAGCGTCCTGCGCAGCAGGTCCTCGACCTCCGCGGCCGCGGGCACGCGGGGCGAGTGGATGTCGTAGACGCCGGGTCCTAGGCCGCGGGTGAAGGAGCCGACGGTGGGCAGGATGCGGGCGCCGGACCGGGCGGACTCGATGGTGGTCACGTCTGCGTCCAGCCCGTCGATGGCGGTCACGATCTGGTCGGCGTCCGAGTAGCACAGGTGGGTGTGGATCTGGGTGCGGTCGCTCGCGCCCGAGGTGGCCCGCCGGTACGCGGCCACCGCCCACTCCAGGTAGTCGGCCTGCGCGGCCCGGCGCAGCGGCAGCAGTTCGCGCAGCGCGGGCTCGTCCACCTGGATGATCGACACGCCGGCGGCCTCCAGGTCGCGCACCTCGTCCCTGACGGCGTCCGCCACCTGGAACACGACGTCGCGCAGCGGCAGGTCGTCGCGGACGAACGACCAGGCCACAATGGTGACCGGGCCGGTTAGCATGCCCTTGACCGGCTTGTCCGTCAGCGACTGGGCGTACGTGGCCCACCGCACGGTGATCGGCGCGGGGCGGCCGACGTCGCCGTGCAGGATGGGCGGGCGGGTGCAGCGGGAGCCGTACGACTGGACCCAGCCGTTCCTGGTGACGGCGAAGCCGTCCAGGTGCTCGGCGAAGTACTGCACCATGTCGTTGCGCTCCGGCTCGCCATGGACGAGGACGTCGAGCCCGAGGCGTTCCTGCACCCGGATGACGCGCTCGATCTCGGCCTCCACCTGCCGCTCGTAGTCGTCCTGCGAGAGCGTGCCGGAGGCGACGGCGGCGCGGGCGGCGCGCAGCGAGCCGGTCTGCGGGAACGAGCCGATCGTGGTGATCGGGAGCGGGGGCAGGCCGAGGTGCTCGGCCTGCGCCGCGGCGCGCACGGCGTACGGGCCGCGCCGCTCGGGCGCCACGGGCGCGGGCAGGGCCACGGAGGGCTCGGCGGGGGAGGCGTCGAGCCGCGGGGAGCGCGCGAGCGCGACCACCTCGGCCACCTTCTCCTCCGCGAAGGCGAGCCGCGCCCGCAGCCCCGGCTCCAGCTCCGGTTCGGCCGCCACGGAGTAGGGGACATGCAGGAGCGAGCACGAGGTGCTGACCGTCACCTCCGAGGCCCGTACGGCGCCCAGGGCGGCCAGGGCCCGCTCCGGTGAGGTCCGCCACACGTCGCGCCCGGACACGACGCCCGCGACGACGGTCTTGCCGGACAGGTCGAGGGCGGGCACGCCGCCGCGAACCAGGTCGAGCCCGATCGCCTCCACCGGGGTCGCGGCCAGGGCGGGCAGCGCCTCCCCGAGGTCGCCGAAGTACGAGGCCACGAAGAGGCCGGGCCGGTCGGCGAGGGAGCCGAGCCGCGCGTAGGCGGCGCGCACGGCGGCCAGCTCCTCCGCGCTCCTGTCGCCCACCAGCGCCGGCTCGTCGAGCTGCACCCACGCGACGCCCTCGGCGGCCAGCAGGGACAGCAGCTCCGCGTAGCAGCCGAGCACGTCGTCCAGCCGGTCCAGCGCCCCCGCCAGCAGCAGGAACGTGACCGGCCCCACCACGACCGGCCGCGTCTCGAACCCCAGCGCCCGCGCCTCCCGCACCTCCGCCAGCGGCTTGGCCGCGTCCAGCGCGAACACGGTGTCAGGCCCGATCTCGGGGACGATGTAGTGGTAGTTGGTGTCGAACCACTTCGTCATCCGCAGCGGCGCCAGCCCCTCGGTGCCCCGGGCCATCGCGAAGTACGGGTCGTCCGCCGCGCGATAGCGCGCCGGCACCGCGCCCAGCAGCACCGCCGTGTCGAGCACCTGGTCGTACATCGAGAACGTGTTGGACGGCAGCCCCTCCAGCCCCAGCTCGGCCAGCCGGCGCCAGGTCCGCTCCCTGATCTCGGCCCCCACCCGGTCGAGCTCGTCCCGGCCCGATGTGCCGTTCCAGTACGACTCCAGAGCCCGCTTCAACTCCCTGCGCGGACCGATCCGCGGATATCCGAGCACGGTGGACGTGGGAAATGGGGACATGGCTGTTGACTCCCTCGATGTCGATCGGCTGATCGCGGGCATCCTGCCGAGCATCCGGGATCTCGTGCATCATGTATTGGTGCTGCTTATGCTCAAGGAGATGCACTGCTTCGCCAGGGTCGCGGCGCGGCTCAGCTTCTCGCGGGCCGCCGCCGATCTGGGGATGTCGCAGCCCGCGATGAGCCAGGCCATCACGCGGCTGGAGCGGGCGGCCGGGGTCAGGCTCTTCGAGCGGACCGCGCGCGACGTGCGGCTCACGGCCGAGGGCAGGACGCTGCTCCCGTACGCGGAGCAGGTGATCGAGTCGGTCGGGGCGTTCGCGGCCGAGTCGGCGCGGCTGGCCCGGCCGACCATTCATCTCGCTTATCCACCGATCGTCGGCGCGCTGGCGGCGCGGATCGTCAGGCGGCTGGCGGGGCGGAGTCCGGCGATCGGCGTGGAGCTGCGCGCGGCGGGCCGAGGGGCGGCGGTGCGGGCGCTGGCGGACGGCGAGGTGTCGGCGGCGATCCTGGCCACGCCGGCGCCCGCGCGGTTCGTGACGGCGGCCAGGTTTCACGTCACGGTGGACCACCTCGCGGTCCCGGCGGGTCACCGGCTGGCGGCCAGGCCGAAGCTGGCGCCGGACGAGCTGGCCGGGCAGGTGGTGCTCACGCCGGGCAGCCGCCCCTGGCCGGGGCTGCCGGGGCGCTCGCGCATGGTGGCCGACGACGACTTCGCCGCCGCGCTCGACCTGGTGGCGGCGGGCGCGGGGCTGCTGCCGATCCCGCAGCTCGTGGCGAGGACGATCCGGCGCGACGACGTGCGCTTCGTGCCGCTCGACGCTGGCGACCTGCGCATCACGTACGCGCTGGCCTGGTCGAAGGAGCGCGTCACGCCGGAGCTGATGGCCCTGGTGCAGGCCGTGCAGGACGCCCTGTGGACGCGATGAGGGCTAGGCGACGGGGAGGTTCTTGAGGGCCTCGCGGCGGCTCAGGCCCGTGATGCCCTTGGCGTTGACGTAGCGGATCACCTCGGTGGGGCTGGTCTTGGCGTATTCGCGTAACGCCCAGCCGATCGCCTTGCGGGCGAAGAAGTCGTTGTCGGACAGACTGGGCTCGATGCACGCGTACAGCAGGGCCGTGTCGGTGCGCTGCTTGAACCGGTTCTGGCAGAGGATCGCGGTGCGCCGCTTCCACAGGTCGCCGTCGTGCGCCCACTCCAGCATGAGCGGCCGCATCGTGTCGGGGAAGGCGGTGAGCAGGCCGCCGATCCGGTGCGTGGCGAGCTCGTCCACCAGGTCCCACCAGGCGCCGGAGACGATCATCTCCTCGTACATCGGCACGGTGTAGAGGGTCTGGTAGTCGCGGTAGAGGTGGTGGCCGGACAGCTCGATCGCGGCGTAGCGCTCCTCGCGGTATTCGGCCTCCCGCCACAGCCCCAGCACGGCGCGGCGCCACTCGGGCGCGCTCTCCAGCCGGTGCTCGGCGAACACCCGCCGCAGCGCCGCCCGCCTGGGCACGGCCCGCACCCCGAGGAAGGGCATCGAGGACTTCATGTACGCCCGCATGGCCTCGGCCCTGCCGGGCTCCGCGATCTCCTGCAGTGCCAGCCGCACCGCCTTGCCGAGGCTCATCCGTGCTGGGTGGAGCGCTCGCCGGTGGCCAGGCCGTCGAAGAGCACGGTGATGTAGTGCTCGGCCAGCGTGTGCGTGTTGAGCCGGCCGCCGGGGCGGAACCAGCGCACCGCGACCCACATGGTGTCGCGGATCATGCGGTAGGTCAGCTTCGGGTCGACGTCGGGCCGGAACAGCCCGGCCGCCTGGCCCGCCCTGATCTGCGACACCCAGATCTGCTCGACCTCGTCCTCGGCCTTGACGAGGTAGTTGAACCGCTCGAACTGCCGCAGGTAGTTCCAGTCGTTCTGCATGACCGTGATGGCGGCCCGGTGGGGCTCCAGCGTGCCGAACCCGATGCGGACCATCTCCGACAGCACGGCGCGGGCGTCGGCGCTCGAGTCGACCGCCGTGCGGTAGCGGGCGATGAGGTCGTCGAGGAAGGTGGACAGCACCTCGTCGACGATCGTCTCCTTGGAGTCGAAGTGGTGGTAGAGACTTCCGGAGAGGATGCCCGCCTCGCGGGCGATCTCGCGTACTGTCGTAGCCTGGAAGCCTTTACGCGCGAAGATCTCGGCGGCGAGCTTGACGAGGTGGTCTCGGCGCTCGGAGGCGGACCCCGACGAGGTCGCGCGCTGGTGTCTGGCCGGGGTGGTCGTGGTGCCGGAGTTCTTACGCGTGCTCACCAGACCATTATGAGCCCTCAGACAATCGCTTGTTCACCTAACTGCCGCAGCTCATACGGCCTTCTGGGCCAAACCAAGCGTTTGCTACCAGGGGGGTGCCGAGGGGGCGCCTGTGGGGGGACATTCGCGGCAAGGCGTCGCGAAATGCCCCTAGCAAATAGGAAACTTTCCTATTAGATTGCGGGTCATGCCCTTGAGCGGTGACCTGCTTCGCCTTGCCGACGCCGTGCTCTTCCCCGGATTCGCGGGACACACGCCGCCCGACTGGGTCCGGCGCCGCCTCGGCGACGGGCTGGCGGGCGTCGTGCTGTTCTCCCGCAACATCGCGGGCGCCGAGCAGGTGGCCCGGCTGACCGCCGAGCTGCGCGCCGAGAACCCCTCGGTGCTGGTCGGCACCGACGAGGAGTCGGGGGAGGTCACGAGGCTGGAGGCGGCCACCGGGAGCAGCCGCCCCGGCGGGTACGCGCTCGGCGTCGTGGACGACGTGGCCCTGACCGAGGCCGTGGCCGGCGACCTCGGCCGCGACCTGGCCGCCGCCGGCATCACGCTGGACTTCGCCCCTTCCGCCGACGTCAACTCCAACCCCGACAACCCCGTCATCGGCCTGCGGGCGTTCGGCGCGGACCCGGCGCTGGTGTCCCGGCACACCAGGGCGTTCGTACGCGGCCTGCAGTCCGCCGGCGTGGCCGCGTGCGCCAAGCACTTCCCCGGCCACGGCGACACCTCGGTGGACTCGCACCACGGCGTGCCCGTGGTGGCCGGAGACGGGATCGAGGACGCGCTGCTCCCTTTCCGCGAGGCGATCAAGGAGGGCGTCAAGGCCGTCATGACCGGCCATCTGCTGGTGCCGTCGTACGACGCCGAGCTGCCGGCCACGCTCAGCCCCAAGCTGCTGACCGGGCTGCTGCGGGAGGAGCTCGGCTTCCAGGGGATGATCATCACGGACGGCATCGAGATGGCCGCCGTGGCGGGGGCGTACGGGATCGGGGGCGCCTCCGCCCGCGCCATCGCCGCGGGAGCCGACGCGATCTGCGTCGGCGGCGAGCGTGCCGACGAGGCCACCGCCGCCGGGATCCGCGACGCGATCGCGACGGCCGTCACCCAGGGACTGCTGCCTGAGGAGCGGCTCGCCGACGCCGCTCGTAGGGTCCGCGAGCTGGCCCGGTGGGCCGCCTCCTCGGGCAGCCAGGCGCCCCGCGACCACGCCGTCGGCCTGACCGCCGCGCGCCGGGCGGTCCGGGTCACCCGCCGCTCCACCGCGCCCGTGCTGCCGCTGACCTCTCCCGCGCACGTCGTCGAACTGGCCCCCGAGATGAACCTGGCCATCGACAGGAGCACGCCGTGGGGCGTCGGGGAACCGCTGGCCCGGCTGCTGCCGGGCACGGCCGTGACGCGGCTGACGGCGCGCGACGCGACGGGCGCGACGCTGGAGCGCCTGCTCGGGGAGGCCATCGGGCGGCCGCTGGTGATCGTGGTCCGTGACGTGCACCGGTACGCCTGGCAGGAGCAGGCGCTGCGGCACCTGCTCAGCGCCCGGCCGGGCGCGGTGGTGGTGGAGATGGGGCTGCCCGCCCGCTCCGACCTGGGCGCCGTGCACATCGCCACGTACGGCTCCGCTCGCGTCTGCGGGCAGGCGGCGGCGGAGGTGCTCACCGGTAGGGTGTGATCCCGTGAACTTCGACGGCGAGGACCTCTCCCGCAAGGCGCTGGCCGACCGGCTGCCGTCCGACGAGACGCACGTCTTCCGCGCCTGCGACCTCACCGAGGCCGACCTGTGGGGCGCGCCCCTGGCGGGGGCCAGGTTCGAGTCGTGCGTGCTGGACCAGGCCGACTTCCGCAAGGCCGACCTCGACGGCGCCGCGTTCACGGGCGGCGGCGGGATGCGCATCCGCTTCAACGACGCCGACCTCATCGACGTGACGTTCACCGACGTCGACCTGTCGTCGGCGCAGTTCGGCGGCGCGCTCCTGACGGACGTCTCGTTCACGGGCTGCCGCATGATCGGCGCCTCCCTCACGGGCTCGCGCGGCACCGGCTTCAAGGTCGCCCGCTCCAACCTGACCCTGGCCAACCTCGGCGGCTGCTCGCTGCGGGGCGAGCTCATCGAGGGGGTGCGCTTCGACGACGCCGACCTGTCGGGCTGCGACTTCACGGGGGCCACGTTCAGCGACTGCCGGCTGATCGGCACCCGCCTGCTGCGCGCCACGTTCGCCAAGGCCGACCTGCGCGGGGCCGACCTGGGGCACCCGGACGACGCCAAGCTGCGGGAGTTCGCGGGCGCCGTCATCAACCAGACCCAGGCCAACGCCATCCTCGCCGCCCGCGGCATCACCGTCGCCTGAGACCAGCCCTCGTCGAGGCAGGGCAGCGCCGGCCATGCGACGTCAGCGCATGGCGGAGCGGGCGGTCGGGTGCAGCAGGATCCGCTCGGGAGGGCCGGTCAGGCGCGGCGTCACCATCGGCAGCTCGATCTCTCGCTCCTCCCTTGCCGTGTCGAAGCGGGCGAACCATACGAACACGTTCTCGCCGGTCCTGATCGGGTGGCGGGGGAAGTTGTTGGCCGAGTGCTCGCTCTCCAGGCAGGCGACCGGCGGCACGCCCGCCTCGGCCAGCACGGGTGCGACCTCGCGGGCGAAGAACGCGGAGAAGCCGTCCTCGACGTGGTAGACCGTGGCCGCGTACACCGACTCGGGCGGCTCGGCCGCGCGCGGCCGCTCCCAGGAGGGCGGCTCGCCCCCCACCGAGTGCAGGAGCAGCACGTCGTCGCTGTCCTCCAGGGTGGCGTTGGCGGCGTCGCGGTGGGCCAGCCACACGGGGCCGTCGTAGAAGGCCTCCAGGGCGGCCTGGCGGGCGGGCATGGACGGGTAGGAGCGCAGCCAGGTGAACCGGTCGGGAGCGCCTCCGACGCGGAACGAGCCGGCCACCCGCGCGCCGACGGCCTCCTGCGCCTCGACGAACTCCCGCTCGAACAGCTCGATCAGCGTGTCCCGCCGGCCGGGAACCAGGGTGTACTGCCGCAGTTCGTAGATCATGCGGCGGAGGTTAGGCGCGGGTCGCTGACACCTCCTGTCAGCGGCTTGGCCGAACAAAATTCTTGTAACGCAGAGCTACCGATATGCAACACAGAGTTATATGCTCGCACTGACCTTGATCTCCTGCGGTCAAGGAAAGTCAAAGGAACGGTGGACGCCATGGGCCCGTGGCACCCGCCTGCCCGGAGGGTTTCCCCTACTGGCGAAGGAGCAGAAGTGATCAAAAAGGTGTGCGCCACCGCGGTCGTGCTGGTGGCGGCCGCGAGCGGCGCACTGCTTGCCGCGCCCGCCCACGCCGACGACGACTGGCGAGGCCCCTGGCGTGGTGACCGCTGGTCCGGCAACTGGAGCGGCAACCACGACTCGACCCAGTCCGGCAACAACTTCGGTGACGTCACCTCCGCCAACCGCGGCGCCGGCTGGTCCACCAACGTCAACAACACCAACGGCATCGCGACGACCGCCACCAACGGCGGCATCACGGTGACCTACATCTTCTACTGACCGGCTGACGTCCGAAGTCAAGACGATCATCAATCGGAAAGGACCCACACCATGATGAGGAAGCTCTGCGTGACCGGTGCCGTCGTCGCCGCCGCTGCCGGGGTGACGCTGCTGTCGGCTCCCGCGTACGCCGACGTCAACGCCGGAAACTCCAGCTCCAACCGCAATTCCTCGCAGTCGGGCAACAACTTCGGCAACGTCGTCAACAGCAACGTGAGCGGCCGGGGCGCGACCAGCGTCAACAACGTCAACGGCAACGCCGCCACGGCCACCAACCGCGGCGTCGTGGGCATCGAGATCGACGACTGACCCGGACGGGACGCGCGGCGGAGCCGGATCGCGGGCGCGTCCGCGGCGCGAGCCAGACCGAAATGGTCTGGCTCGCGCCGTATTAGCATCTCTGGGTGTCTATCTGCGCATATGTGACCTACGAGGATCCTGAGGGCGACGACGACGAGCGTGGCCCGGCCCTGTCGGCCTGGCGGGAGGCCGGCATCGAGGGGCGCGTGGAGCGCTGGGACGACCCGGCCGCCGACTGGGCCTCCTACGACGCGGTGGTCGTCCGGTCGGTCTGGGACTACATCGCCAGGCGGCAGGAGTTCCTGGAGTGGGCGCGCCGCGTGGCGTCCGTCACCCGGCTCATGAACCCCTGTCCGGTGCTGGAGAGCAACACCGACAAGACCTACCTGCGCGAGCTCGGCCTGCCCACCGTGCCGACGCACTGGTCGTCGCGCGACCTTCCCGACTGGCCCGAGTACGTCGTCAAGCCGACCGTCTCCGGCGGGGCCCGCGACACCACGAGGACAGCCGACCGCGACAGGGCCGCGGAGCTGGCCGCCGCGCTGGAGGCCGCCGGCCGCACCCCGATGGTGCAGCCGTACCTCGACATGGTGGAGTCGGAGGGCGAGACCTCGCTGCTGTACTTCAACGGCCGGTTCAGCCACGCGGTGCGCCGCGTGCCCATGCTGGGCCCCGACGCTGCGGACGGCCGGCGGGCGCGGCTGCGCACCCCGGCGGCGGACCAGGTCGAGCTGGCCGAGAAGGTGCTGGCCGCCGTCCCCCACCCCCTGCTCTACGCCAGGATCGACCTGGTCAGGCTGCCAGGCGGCGAGCCCGCCGTCATCGAGGTGGAGCTGACGGAGCCCTACCTCTACCTGCGGCACGAGCCGCGCGCCGCAGCCAACCTCGCCGCGGCGCTGCGCGAGCTGCTCTAGGAGGCGCTCAGACGCCCGGGAGGCGGCCGTTGCGGAACAGGTCGACGAACGTCTGGTGGTCGTTCCTGGCCTGCGCGCCGTAGCGGTGGGCGAAGTCCACCAGCATCCCGACGAACCCGGGCCGGTCGTCGCCGATCACCGCCACGATCGCCTCCTCCGTCGAGAAGTCGACCAGGTCGTGGCTGGACTCGTCGTCGGCCACCGAGTGCATGCGCGCCACCGCCCGCCCCAGGTCCTGCACGATCGAGCGCAGCTCGTCCGGCTCGTTGACGTCGTCCCAGTCCAGATCGGCGGAGTACGGCGACACCTCCGCGACGAGCTGCCCCACGCCGCCGAGCGTCGTGTAGCCGAGCCAGGGGTCGGCGTAGGCCTGCAGGGCGCGCTGCGACTCGGCCGTGCGATGCCCCTGGTGCAGGAAGTACGACGCCACCTTCTCGTCGGTGACGTATCGCGCCACCGCGGGCACCGCGGCCTGTTTCATGTAGAGGATGACGTCGTTCTCCAGCGCCTGCGAGCGCCCCTCCAGCAGCAGGTTGTACGACGGCAGCCCCGCCGACCCGATGCCGACGCCCTTGCGCAGCGCCACGTCCTTGATCGCGTGCTCGCCCGAGCCGCCCTGCGCCGGCAGGGTGCCCAGATAGTCGTGGAACGCGGCCAGCACCGCCCGCCTGGTCTCCGCGTCCACCGGCTCGCGGCCCTCCATGAGCGCGAACCGCCGGTCGTAGTCGTCGATCACGGTCTCGACGTCCAGCAGCGCCACCCGCGTCCTGAGCCGCGCCGTCTGCAGGACGCGGTGCAGCACGCCGGTGGTGGTGTCCAGCGTGAGCGAGCCGATCGCGTCGTCCCCGCCGGCCGCGACGGCGGCCAGCTCGACGAGGTACGCGCCGGCGAAGTCGGTCACCAGCACGCTGATCGAGTCGTCGGACAGCGCCTTGGCGTACCCGAGGAGCGCCACGCTGGCGGCGAAGCGCTTGAGGTCCCAGACGTAGGGGCCGACGTACGCTTCGTCGAAGTCGTTGACGTTGAAGACCAGGGCGCCGGAGGCGTTCATGTACGTGCCGAAGTTCTCCGCGTGGAGGTCGCCGTGGATCCATACCCGGCTGGTCAGCTCGTCGAGGTAGGACCCGTCGGCGAACGAGCCGGTCATGTCCGCGTAGAACAGGCAGGCGGTGCCCCGGTAGAAGGCGAACGGGGAAGCCGCCATTTTCCGAAATTTCCGGCGGAAGGCGGCGGGGTCTCGCTGGATCGACTCGCCGAACTCCGCCATGAGGACATCGAGCAGGAAGGAAGAGCGTGCGCCCATACTTCGGACAGTAGATCGTCTCGCCCTTGCCGCCTACCCTGGTCTTTCCCTGACAGGGGCGGGTCAGAGGGACGGCACGGCCTCGGCGAAACCGCCGTAACGCCCGCGGAAGAACACCAGCGGGCCGCCCTCGCCCTGCGTGCCGAGCCGCAGCACCCTGGCCACCACGATCACGTGGTCGCCCGCCGGGTGCTCGGCCTCGACCGCGCAGTCCATCCAGGCCAGCGCGCCGTCGATCACCGGGTTGCCGCCGGGGGAGCCGGTCCATGCCAGGCCCGCGAACTTGTCGCCGCCCTTGGCCGCCAGCCGGGCGCAGACGGCCTGCTGGTCCTCGGCGAGGACGTTCACGGTGACGGCCTTCGCGCCGCGCACCCGCGGCCAGCTGGAGCTGCTGTGGGCCACGCAGAAGGCCACCAGGGGCGGGTCGAGCGAGACGGAGGTGAAGGAGTTGGCCGCCAGCCCGGACGGCCGGCCGTCCGCCGGGTCGACCGCCGTTATCGCCACCACCCCGGTCGCGAACCTCCCGAGCACCTGCCGGAAAAATCGCCCGTCGAGGTGCCCGTCGAGGTGCCCATCAAGGTGCCCGTCAAGGTGCTCGTCGGGGCGCGCGGCGTGGCGGGCGGGCCCCGGCTTGGGGACGGTGCCGGGGGAGGCGCTCGGGGCGGCGGTGGGGGCGGCGGTGGGGGAGGTGCTGCGGATCCTGCGCTGGGGGTGCGCGGGAAGGCCGCGGCAACCGTCCGGCGCGGTGAGCCGAGCAGCGTGGGTGCTCATGGGTTCCGCCTCCTCCGCGCTCTGTCAAACAAGCGCTTGCTTGGACGTTAGGACTCCCCGCGGCGGCCTGTCAAGGTTCGAATACCGGGAGAGCACCTGGCTCGTCCGGCTCCGAAGGTTGATGATGTGGCAGTAGGCGTCAACGCGGACGGCTCGGACTTGGCGGCGAGCGATGACTGGTTCGGACTCGGTGACAGGCGCGACCCCGACGACGGGGGCCACCGCCATGCCCGTCCGCCGGTCACGGTTCTCACCACCCGGCCGGCCCGGCCTGGCCGTCGCGGCGCCCGGCCACGCGCGCCCGAGGACCGTCTCCCTGGACGGGCGCCGGGCATGGTCGGCGGGTGGGGCCGGCCGTGCTTGCCGTACGAGATGGGTGTCTCGCAGCGGCAGCGGCAGGGCGGCGCGCGGGCCGCCGGCCCGGGCTTCGGAATGACAAGCAGCCTGAAGATGACGGCGTAGGTGGAGAGCGCGCCCTGGCGGGCGTGGGGGACCCGCCAGGACGCGCTTCCTGCCCCGTGTGCGGCGGTCCAGGACTCCGGCGAGGGATGGAGTCCTAGGCCGTGGATTCGCCCACGGAGTCGATGGGGGAGCGTGAAGGCTCCTGTCGCCGGCGACGTGCGATGCGTCGAGCCGCACCGACCGGGTCATCGATGGGGTGCGTGACGGGGGCGCCACCTTCCTCATTCCAGACAAAGGATCCGTCATTGCACCACACGGTCAGCTCAGTCGACGCCGATTGCCCGGATGCGCCGTTGCTCTGGTAGGTGTGGGTTAACCCTTGGCGTCGCAACCCGTAACGCAGTAAACGTGTTGCTTCGTAAGGGCCATGCCAGGGCAGGTACGGCGTACCCGTGCGGACCGGCAACACTGGCCTTCACCCCCTCACCGGCCTTTAGATGGATTTGTACCAACGAATGGATGATGGGCCGGGGGAGGGGGTTCGGTCAAGGGGTTGTGGCCTGCTAGAACCAGATCGTCTAAATTGTTGGAACAAAAGGGGTGAAAGTGGCAAGGTCGGTGCTGTATCAGCAGGTGGCTGCGGAGTTGCGTCGAGCCATCTACTCGGGTGTCCTCGGCCCGGGCGCACAGCTACCGACCGAGGCGCAGCTCATGGAAGACCATGGGGTGAGCAGGAACACCGTAAGGCTGGCCCTGGGAGAGCTCGTCAATGAGGGGCTCGTCACGCGCACGCCGCGGCGCGGGACCGTCGTCAGGGATCGCAGGCCGCTGCTGATCTATCCGCAGCGGGAGCTGGAGCCGCAGCCCTCCGGGGAGCTGCGGGAGGCCTTCGCGTATGCCGTGGCGCAGGAAGGCCGTGCGCCGAGTCAGTACATCGAGGTGCTGACGGTGTCCCCGATCGAGGAGATCGCCAGCCGGCTGGAGTTGGCGGATGGGGAGCTGGCGGTGGTGAGACGCCGTCTGCGGTTCGTGGACGGGCAGCCGTACAACACCAACGACTCCTACTTCCCGCGCGACCTGGTCGCCGACTCCGAGATCGCGAGGCCCGGCGACATCGCGCGAGGCGCGAACCGGGTGCTGGACGAACTGGGGCATTCGCAGGTGCGCGTCGTGGACGACATCTGGGCCCGCATGCCCAACCAGGAGGAGGCCGAGCGCCTCCAACTTGAGCTCGGCACGCCTGTCATGGTCTATGTCCGCGTCGGGTACGACGTGGGTGACATGCCGGTGCGTGTCGCGGTGTCGGTGCTGCCCGCCGACAAACATCTGATCAGATACGAGCTCGACCGCCGCTAACGGGCTCGGGAGTGAAGGGGTGATTTAGCCGGCCGGGCGCAGCGAGAAATAGCCGCCTCGCTGGCCATGGGGAGTCGTGCATACTCCCCTAAATCGCCATTTATCCATATATATCGGGTTGTGGCCCTAATTCCGGGCCTGCGCGAACATGCCTCCTCACGCTGCGTGTGCGCGCACATACTCGATGCCACGGGAGTTGTTATGCACACAAACACCCTGCTTCACCCGCTCGCGCTCCGGAGAGCGGAACCCGAGGACCTTAGCGGCGTACTCACCCTTCTCGCGGACACCGCCGAGTGGCTCCATGCGCAAGGAGTGCGCCAGTGGCCGCGCGGGGGTTTCGGCCCCGAGCGGATCACGCCGCTCATCGAGGAGCGCGTCCTGTTCCTGCTCGACGACGAGCTGCGCTACCTCGACCCGGACGAATCGGCTCCTCCGGTGGCCACGATAGCCCTTGACGGCCACGCGGACCCGGAATTCTGGTCACCTGGCGATAATCCCGGCGCGGCACTCTACGTCCACAAACTGGCCGTGGCCCGGCCCTGGTCGGGCAGCGGCCTCGGCGACGCCCTCCTCGACTGGGCGGGCGCCGCCGCCCACGCCGCCGGGCTGCCGCTGCTGCGGCTGGACTGCTCCAAGACGAACTGGCGGCTCCAGCAGTACTACCGGCGCCGCGGCTTCCGCCACATCCGCACGGTGGACCTGCCCCACCGCGCCTCGGGCGCCCTGTTCGAACGGCGTTCGGAAGACCTTCCCAGTACGGCCTTCCGCGACCTCACGATGGCCGAGCTCATCTCCGCCTGACCCCGTACGTCCCCGGCCCGGCCGGGGATCCTGGGGCAGACGGCGGGCGGGGCGGGGACCAGCTTCCCCGCCCCCGCTCCACCGTGACCGGCGCAAAGGTGCAGATCACCATATAACCTCTCCTCCATGACCGGATCCCTCCTCGAGGTGATCGCGCTGAACGTGCGCGACGCCGTGGCCGCAGAACAGGGTGGAGCCGACCGGCTGGAGGTCGTCGCCGACATGGCGGCCGACGGGCTGACCCCCTCACCCGAGACGGTCGCCGCGATCGCCGCGGAATGTCCCCTTCCCCAGATGGTCATGCTCCGGTGCGACGCCCGCTTCACCGCCGACCCCGACGTCCTGCATCGGCTGAGCCAGGACGCCAAGGCGCTGGCGCAGGCGGGGGCGGCCGGGTTCGTGTTCGGGTTCCTGGACGGATCCGGGACCGTCGACCTCGCGGCGACCGAGGCGCTCATCCACGCGGTCTCGCCGCTGCCATGGACGTTCCACCGGGCCGTCGACCACGCGGCCGACGTGCAGGCGTCCTGGCGGGCCGTGCGGCTGCTGCCCAACCTCGCCACCGTGCTCACCTCCGGCTCACCCCACGGGGTGGGGGAGGGGCTGCCGGTGCTGAAGGCGCGCGCCGACGCCGGTGACGGCTCGATCATCCTCGCCGGGGGCGGGCTGCGGCCCGCGCACGTCCCCGCGCTGCTCGACTACGGCATCCGCGCCTTCCACGTGGGCTCCGCCGTGCGGGCGAGCTGGTCGGACCCGGTCGAGTGGCGGCTCGTACGCCAGTGGCGCGACTTCGTCGAGCGCGACTGATCTGACCCGGCCCCGCGCCGCCGCGCCCTACGGTCAGGGGAGGGCGGCGTCCGCGCGTCTGAGCGCGGCCGCCAGCGTGCGGATCGTGGCCGGCTCGTCCATGATCCCGCCCCCGGCCTGCCGCCGCTCCTCCCAGGCGCTCACCCGCTCGCGGTAGTCGTCGTAGCGGGCCAGATGGAAGGCGTAGACGGTGGCGA
Source organism: Nonomuraea phyllanthi (assembly GCF_006334985.2). Taxonomy (GTDB): domain Bacteria; phylum Actinomycetota; class Actinomycetes; order Streptosporangiales; family Streptosporangiaceae; genus Nonomuraea; species Nonomuraea phyllanthi. Next base: position 37,708 of record NZ_VDLX02000027.1, on the reverse strand, counting down.
AGCGGCTCACCAGGTGCGAAGGATGCATGTCCCAGCCCTGGTAGAAGCCGTGCCGCAGCGAATGACGTACCAGCTCGGCGTGGCGCCGCCACAGCGCGTGCACGTCCCCCGTGCGGCCGGAGGCGGGCGAGGCGGCCAGCGACCCATCCGACAGCTCCACCCCCGTGCCGGCGAGCGCCGTCTGCATCACGTGCCGGGCGTGGTCGCACGCCGGATGGTCGAGCCGCTGCTCGTGCGGCGGCAGCCCGATCGCGGCCGTGTAGTCGAACACCCCGAAGTGCGCCGCGGCCAGCCGCCCGCCCAGCGACTGCACCAGCTCCGGGCGCAGGAAGTGCAGCGTCTGGGGCGCCTCCACCTGCATCTCGAACGGCAGCCGCGCCCCTGCCCGCGCCTCCAGCCGCTCCAGCACGCCGGCGAAGAGGGTGACGTACGGCTCCATGAGGATCTTGGGGAAGGTCACGGTGAACCCCGGCGGCAGCCCGCCCGCCCTTTCGGCCACACCCGTGACGAACAGGCCGAGCGTGCGCACCGACCGCGCCGGGTCGCCGTCGGCGAACGACTTCACCCGGGGCCCCCACCGCCGCGGCAGCGCCCCTTCCGCGTGCAGCGCGGCCACCGCCTCGACGGCCCGCGCGACGTGCCGGTCCTCCTCCTCGCCCGGGCGCACGCCGTAGCCATCCTCGAAGTCGATCCGCAGGTCCTCGACGGGCTCCGTGGACAGCTTCGTGAGCAGCCTGGCGTGCACGCCCTCGGCGAGCCCGGCGGGCACGCCGAAGACCTCCGCCAGCGCGTCGGCATCGGGCAGATGCGCCTTGACGAGGGACGACGCCTGCTCTCCCCACTCGGAGACCGTGCGGGCCGTGAAACGGTCGGCCGGGACGTAGACCGTGTGGACCGGCTGCCAGCCCGGCTCTCCTGCGGGGTAGCGCGCCTGCTGGTCCCGGTAGGCGGCCGCGAACCCCTCGGGAACGGCGGGAACGGCGCCCTCGGGAACGGCGGGGACGGCGGGGACGGGGCTCACGGCGGGCTCGGATCGTTCAGGGGCGGCAGGCACGGAGCATGGCCTCCAGGCCGACGAGCTTGACGCGCTCGCCCCGGTCCAGCGACCTGGCCAGCTCGGCCTCGGCCGTCTCGATCGCGAGCCACTCCTCGTACGTCACGGGACGCACCCCGCGCGCCGCCAGCAGCTCGTCGATGGACCCGCGGCGCTCCGGCACGCGGCCCGCCAGGTCGGCCAGCAGCGTGCGGACCGTCTCCGCGGCGTCGGACTTGTTGGTGCCGATCACTCCGGTGGGGCCGCGCTTGAGCCAGCCCGCCACGTATTCGCGCTCCCGCACCCGGCCGGCCTCGTTGGGCACGGTCATGGTCTTCTCGGAGAACGGCACCCCCGGCAGCGGCACGCTCTGGTAACCCACAGAGCGCAGCACCATGCCGACCGGCAGCGTCTCGAACTCGCCCGTGCCGGTCACCCGGCCGTCCTCCGACAGGCGGGTGCGTTCGAGCTTGAGCCCCTCCACCCGCTCGGTGCCGAGGATCTCCACGGGCCGTAGCCAGAAGCGCACGTCGAGGCGGCGCGGCCGGCCCGCCGGCTCGCGGGCCGCCCACGACTGCAGGACCTTGATGTTGCCCTGGACCTGGCGCGGGAAGTCGCCGCCCGGCACGACCGCCTCGTCGGGGCGGACGCAGACGTCGGCGTTGGTCAGCTCGCCCAGCTCCCGCAGCTCCTTGAGGGTGAACTTGGCGTGCTCGGGACCGCGGCGGCCGATCATGTGGATGGCCTTGACCTGGCTCGCCTCCAGGCGTTCGAGCACGTCGTGGGGGACGTCCGTGGAGCGCAGCTCCTCGTGGGTCTTGGCCAGGATGCGGACGACGTCGACGGCCACGTTGCCGACGCCGATCACCGCCACCTCGGAGCTGTCGAGCGTGAACCGGCCGGGGTCGACGTCGGGATGCCCGCAGTACCAGTTGACGAAGTCGGTGGCCGCCACGCTGCCCGGGAGGTCCTCGCCCGGGATGCCGAGCCTCCTGTCGACCATCGCGCCCGTGCAGTAGACCACCGCGTCGTACGCGCCGAGCAGGTCGTCGACCGACACGTGCTCGCCCAGCGTGACGCCGCCGAGGAAGCGCACCTGGGGCAGCTCCAGCACCCGGCGCAGGTAGTTGGCGATCGACTTGATCGAGGTGTGGTCGGGCGCGACGCCGTACCTGACCAGCCCGTACGGGGTCGGCAGGCGTTCGAGGACGTCGACCTCGACCGGCTCGGACGACTGCTTCACCAGAGCCTCTGCCGTGTAGATCCCGGCGGGGCCCGAACCGATGACCGCCACGTGCAACGCCACGCTGCCTCCTAAGACTCGGTTACACGTGTCCCACCAGATGTAACCGGCCGGTGTGATCGATGTATCCCCGGTCGCCGGACCGGAGGAACCGTGCCCGGCGAATTCCGCGTGATCGCTGCTGCCAACGTAGCCGTTCATGACCGCTTCCGAGCGGAGGAACACCTCGTCCCGGTGTTCTCGGGCGGGTCGCAGGGCCGTGCGGCCTCCCGGGCCAACAGGCGCGACATGGCGGCTCCTGGGGCAATCGACGCTAATTTGGTCATACCCATCCCAAAACCGGATGACGCCGCCGGACGGGCCGGAGCCCGCCCGGGTACGCGGATCGGCGGAGACCCCTTGCGGGAAGGGCGCGGAGCCGATCAGAGTGGGTGCCTGTGAAGCGAAAGCACGCGCTCCGGCGGCCGAAGGACGCCGCGTACCCCGACGCCGACGACGACCTCTCGCTCACCAGTGCCCGCAGATACGAGGCGTTCGGCCGGGTGATGGCCGCGCTCGCCACCGAGGCCGACTTCATCGAGTCGTGCCGCGACCTGACCTGGTGGCGCGGGTCCGACCACAGCTGGCACATCGAGTGGCGCGACGGCCCGTACGCCTCCGAGGTGGCCGCCCTGCTCGCCGCGCACGTGCGCGACCCCGACCACGACGGCCCGCTCGTCACCGAGGCCGGTCCCGGCGGCGCGGGCTCCGCCGTCCTCGACGTGATGGGCGTGCGGTTCGAGCTGCGCGCCGTCGACCCGATGGGGCGGGACACCGTACGCGCGCGCACCGGGCTCTGGCGCCTGGCCGAGGCGCTCGACACGACGCGCCGCACCAACGCTCGCCACCCGTGGGAGGAACTGCTCGGCGGCTGAGCTTGACAGGGGCATGACCGACTTTTGCCTTTTCTGTACGGTCACATAATGTGGAAATGGTCAGCCAGAAGTGCGGTTGACCAGGGAATGGGGATGAACGACAGCAGCATCGACTATGCCGACCTCGCCGAGTACGACCGGCGCCAGCGCGGCATCGAGCGCCATCTTCTGGCGGCCTTCCTCGGGGGGTTCGTCGTGGGGCTGGCCGGCATGTTCGTGGCCGGCTGGGGCCCCGGATGGGTGGGCCGGCTCTACGACCCGTACGTCTACCTCGCGCTCTCGCTGGCCGTGGGCGCCACGGCGTCCGGGTTCGGGTGGGCGCTGCTGACGACGTTCCTGGCGGCGGCCGCCACGCTGGTCGCGGCCATGGGCGCGAGCGGGTTCGGCGGTGATCCGGCCTTCGACGTGATCGGCGGCAGCGCGGCCGGGCTCAACTGGACGATCGCGCTGCTCGTGGGCCTCGGCCTGCTGGCGTACGCGACACGCAGGGGCGACATCTGGGGCGATCTCGCCGCGGGCGCGATCGGCGTGGCCCTGATGGCCGACGTGGTGAACCGTGCCACCTCGAATTTCGCGGGCGGCGATCTGCCGTCCTGGCCGGGACCGGCGGCGCTGATGGGGCTCGCGTCGGTCGCGGCGGTGTTCGCGCTCCGCAGCAGGGCGCGGGGCCACCTGCACGCGCTGGCGCTGTCGGCGGTGTTCGCCGGGCTGTCGATGGTCTGCCTGGCCGCCCTGCTGTCCGGCTGGATCCCTTTGACGGTCTGAGCCCTGTGGATAAGCGCGAGCGAGGTGCTCCCCCGACTCGATAGCCTGTAGCCAACATCTCGGGTTCGAGCAAGGAGTGGCCGTGTTGCTGCGCATGTCGTCGTTGTTTCTTCGCACCCTGCGGGACGACCCGGCAGACGCGGAAGTCCCGAGCCACAAGCTCCTGGTCCGCGCCGGCTACGTCCGCCGCGTGGCGCCGGGCATCTACTCCTGGCTGCCCCTCGGCAAGATGGTGCTCGAGAACGTCGCGAAGGTCGTCCGCGAGGAGATGAACCGGATGGGCGCCCAGGAGGTGCTCTTCCCCGCCCTGCTGCCCCGCGAATACTACGAGGCCACCGGCCGCTGGACCGAATACGGCGACACGATCTTCCGCCTGCAGGACCGCAAGGGCGCCGACTACCTCCTCGGTCCCACGCACGAGGAGCTCTTCACCGACATGGTCAAGGGCGAATACTCCTCCTACAAGGACTTCCCGGTCACCCTCTACCAGATTCAGACCAAATACCGCGACGAGGCGCGGCCCAGGGCCGGCATCCTGCGCGGCCGCGAGTTCCTCATGAAGGACTCCTACTCCTTCGACCTCGACGACGACGGCCTCAAGCACTCGTACGAGCAGCACCGCGAGGCCTACATCCGCACCTTCGACCGGCTCGGCATCCGCTACAAGATCGTCTTCGCCCAGTCGGGCGCGATGGGCGGGTCGGCGTCGGAGGAGTTCCTGGCTCCCACGCCCACGGGCGAGGACACGTTCGTGGCCTGTCACTCGTGCGGCTACGCCGCCAACGCCGAGGCCGTCGTCACCCCCGCGCCCGCCGCGCGCCCCCTCGACGACGCCGCGCCGCTGCGGGTCATGGACACGCCCGACACGCCGACCATCGACACGCTGGTGTCGTACGTCAACGAGCACCACGGCCTGTCCGTCACCGCCGCCGACACGCTCAAGAACGTCGTCGTCAAGGTCTCCACCCCCGGCTCCGACAAGGTCGAGACCCTGGTCATCGGCGTTCCTGGCGACCGCGAGGTCGACTTCAAGCGCCTGGAGGCCGCGCTCTCGCCCGGCGAGCCCGCCATCTTCGAGGCCGCCGACTTCGCCAAGCACCCCGGCCTCGTCCGCGGCTACATCGGCCCCCAGGTCCTGCGCTCGCTCGGCATCCGCTACCTCGTCGACCCGCGCGTGGTCACCGGCACCTCCTGGGTGACCGGGGCCAACGAGCCCGGCAAGCACGCCGCCGACGTGGTCGCGGGCCGCGACTTCACGCCCGACGGCACGATCGAGGCCGCCGAGGTGCGCGCCGGCGACCCCTGCCCCCGGTGCGGCTCCGAGCTGTCCATCGACCGCGGCATCGAGATCGGCCACATCTTCCAGCTCGGCCGCAAATACGCCGACGCCGCCGGCCTCGACGCCCTCGGCCCCGACGGCAAGCCGATCCGGGTCACCATGGGCTCCTACGGCATCGGCGTCTCCCGCGCCGTGGCGGTCATCGCCGAGCAGGCCCACGACCCGCTCGGGCTGGTGTGGCCGCGCGAGGTCGCGCCCGCCGACGTGCACATCGTGGGCACCGGCAAGGACAACCAGATCGAGGCCGCGCTGGAGCTCGGGGCCGAGCTCGAGTCGCGCGGGCTGCGGGTGCTGGTGGACGACCGGCCCTCGGTGTCGCCCGGGGTGAAGTTCAAGGACGCCGAGCTGCTGGGGCTGCCGACGATCGTGGTGGTCGGGCGCGGGCTGTCGCAGGGCGTGGTGGAGCTCCGGGACCGGGTCTCCGGCGAGAAGTCGGAGATCCCCCTCGCGGAGGCCGCCGACCGCATCCTGGCCGCCACCACCTGACCCACCGGGCCGCGCCCCGGCGCCGCAGGCGCGCCGCGCAGGCGCGGCCCGCTGAAGCCGCCGGGACGCGACGCCCGTGCTGCGCCGGGTCCCTCAGCCCATCGGGAGGGGGGTCCTGGTGCGGCGGCGCAGCACCGCCGGGCCGACGAGGCAGGCGGCCGCGACGAGCAGGATCGCCGGCGACACCGGCCGGGTGACGAAGACCGACGGGTCCGCCACTCCGGCGTTGGAGACGGCCAGGCGCCGGCTCGCCGCGCTGCAGGACCCGACCAGGCTGCGGCCGGCGTACGCGATCCTGCGCGACCCCGTCGCCACCTCCGAACTGGCCACCCAGCCCCGCATGACCGCGCCCCAGGTCTCGCGGCACCTGCGCAGGCTGCGGGAGGCCCAGCTCGTGCACACCCACCGGCGCGGCTCGGTCGTCTACCACCCGCTCGACGCCGACGCCGTCGAGCGCCTCGGCCCCGACCTGCTGTCGGTCCTCTACCGCTGAGGCGCCCTACCCGCCGCCGTGCGACGGCGAGGCGGAGGACGTCGGCGACGGGGCCGGCGCCGACACCGGCATGCCGGGGAAGGCGGGAGGCTGTGCCGGGCGGAACGCGTAGGAGCGGGTCACCGCCTCCTGCATGGCCAGCGCGGCGTAGCGGCGCAGGTCGGAGTCCTGGGCGGCGGCCAGCTCCAGGTAGGCGGCCGTCACGCCGGCCTCCAGGCGCACCGCCAGCTTGGCCGCCAGCGCCTGGTCGGAGGGGAAGAACGGCAGCGCGTAGGAGGGGTCGGCCTCGACCGGCCGCCCGCCCCGCGCCGTGATGAGCGTGCGCAGCTGGTCGCGGCGCGCCCGGTGGGCGTCGAAGGCGGCGCTCATCTTGTCGCGCAGCGACCCGGACGTGCGCGCGCCCAGCAGCCCGTACGCGTACAGCACCGCGTGCTCGGCCGCCAGCGCCCCGCGCAGCTTCTCGACGTCGGCGGGGCTCACAACGACCTCGGCAGGGCGACGACGTGGGCGGCCTCGCAGGCCCCGATGCTGGCGATCAGCTGCGCCACCCCGGGCGAGAGGCCGGCGAGCTGCTTGGCCCGCTGGGCCGCCGCCTTGCGCTCCAGGTCGCGCAGCTCCGACAGCGACGGCTCGGGCGTGGCCGACGGTGCCGCGGAGACGGTCGCGGCGGAGGGGGAGGCGGTGGCCGGTGGCGCCGAGGACACCACGACGTACTTGCGCAGCTCCTTCAGATGCGCCTCGTGCCGCTCGCGGAACGGGACCAGCTTCCGCGCCCCGCCGGTGATCAGCGACGAGTAGAGCGCGATCGTCCGCTCCTTCTCCGCGATCAGCCCTTTCAGCAGCGTGGTCTCGGGCGAGTCGGACGCCTTGGCGGACGGCTCGGGCGGGCCGGTGGCGCTGCAGGCGGTGAGAGTCGTGCCGCCTGCGGTGAGAGCGGCCGCTCCGCCCGCCAGCACGACTCGCCTGGAGAGGTGACGCGGGCGCACGGGCTTGGACCTCCAGTGACTACGGACGCAGATAGCATCGTACGGGCTAGTGCCCTGAATCGCCGTCAGGCGACGCCCCCGCCATTCGACCACGACGAGTGGCGCTCTTTCCGTGCCTCCGTACAGATAGGGTGTCAACTGTCGTCGCTGGCTGAGCGGCCGGTCGGCGACGAGCCAGAGGCGAGGTCCGCCCGGCTGAGACTTGACAATAGGGGAGGTCGATATGGGCAACGCATCACCCCGCGACCACCTGATGAAGCTCCTTGAGCCTGTGGTCAGCGCGGAGGGCCTCGACCTGGAGGACGTCACGGTCACCCAGGCCGGCAGGAGACGGCTGCTGCGCGTGGTCGTCGACCGCGACGGCGGCGTGAGCCTCGACGACGTGGCGGAGGTCAGCCAGGCCGTCTCCACGGCCCTGGACGACGACGACGCGATGGGCCAGTCGGCCTACACGCTGGAGGTCTCCTCCCCGGGCGTCGACCGCCCTCTGACGGAGCCGCGCCACTGGCGGCGCGCGGCCAAGCGCCTGGTGAAGGCCGAGATGAGAGACGGCACCGTCGTGGAGGGCCGCATCCTGGCCGCGGACGAGTCCGGGGTCGACCTCGACGTCGCGGGCACCGCGCGCAGGCTTGATTACGAGGGCCTGACCCGGGGACGGGTACAGGTGGAGTTCCGCCGGATCGACGACGTCGACGGCGACGAAGGCTAAGGGGGAGCCGTCGTGGACATCGACATGAGCGTCCTGCGCAGCCTGGAGCGAGAGAAGGACATCTCGTTCGACCTGGTCGTCAAGGCGATCGAGGACGCACTGCTGATCGCCTACTTCCGCACCGACGGCGCCGCGTCCAAGGCGCGGGCCGAGCTCGACCGGAGCAGCGGTCACGTCACGATCTGGGCGGCCGAGCTCGACGAGGACGGCGAGGTCGTCAGGGAGTTCGACGACACGCCCAGCAACTTCAGCAGGATCGCCGCGACCACTGCCAAGCAGGTCATCCTGCAGCAGTTGCGCGACGCCGAGGACGAGATCAACTTCGGCGAGTTCGCCAGCCGCGAGGGCGAGCTGGTCTCCGGCGTCATCCAGCAGGGCAAGGACCCGCGCGTGGTGCTGGTCGACCTCGGCAAGATCGAGGCCGTGCTGACGCACGCCGAGCAGGTGCCCGGCGAGGAATACGTGCACGGAGAGCGCATCCGCGCCTACGTCGTGCAGGTGAAGAAGGGCCACAAGGGCCCCTCGGTCACCCTGTCGCGCACGCATCCCGGGCTGGTGAAGAAGCTGTTCGCGCTGGAGGTGCCCGAGATCGCCGACGGCACCGTGGAGATCGCGGCGGTGGCGCGCGAGGCGGGCCACCGTACGAAGATCGCGGTGCGGTCGCGCAAGCCGGGCGTCAACGCCAAGGGCGCCTGCATCGGGCCGATGGGATCACGTGTCCGAAATGTAATGACCGAGCTGCACGGCGAGAAGATCGACATCATCGACTGGTCCGACGACCCGGGCGAGTTCGTGGGGAATGCCCTGTCGCCGGCCCGTGTTTCCCATGTCGAAGTGCTCGATCTCGAGGGGCGCGTCGCGCGGGTGACCGTGCCCGACTACCAGCTTTCGCTGGCCATCGGGAAAGAGGGGCAGAATGCCCGGCTTGCCGCGAGACTCACCGGGTGGCGGATCGACATCCGGCCGGACACACAGGCCGAAGATGCCGCCGGTTCCGTAGATGCGTCAACACGGTAAGCTGGAATATGGTGGCCATGCGGCTCCGCAGCGCACCTGTGTGGGCTGCAGGGTTCGCACGGCTAAGTCCGAGCTGCTCCGCCTGGTGCGGGTTGAGGATCATGTAGTCCCCGACCTGCGAGGACGGCTTCCTGGCCGCGGTGCATCGCTGCATCCGTCCTTGAGCTGTCTGGAGCTTGCCGAGCGTCGCCGAGCGTTTCCGCGCGCGTTCCGCGTGCCGGGGCCGCTTGACGTCTCGCGCGTGCGGGCGCACCTGGAGGGAGACCACGAAATGTCATGTAGGACGCCGAGTTGATGGGCGGAGTCAGATTGCTATGAGCGCCTGATGAGCACGCGGCGATGAAGACGTCAAGGTAGCGACGGTCCGGACGGCATAGCCAGCCTCCCGGGCCGAGTAAGGGAGTGCAGTGGCGAAGGTCCGGGTATACGAGCTCGCTAAGGAGTTCGGCGTAGAGAGCAAGGTCGTCATGGCCAAGCTCCAGGAGATGGGAGAGTTCGTCCGATCGGCGTCCTCGACCATCGAGGCGCCGGTGGTCCGCAGGCTCACCGAAGCTCTGGGCGCATCGAAGGGTGGGCCCTCCAGAGGCGGCGGACAGCCGTCCAACAGGCCGCAGCCGCCTAAGGCTGCTCACCGGCCGGCCGATGGCCAGGCCGGCAACGGCGCCTCGCAGGCGCCGGTCCCCACAGCCCCGCGTCCGGGTCCCAAGCCCGGTCCGCGTCCCGGCCCCGCGGGCGGCGGTCAGCCGCGCCCGCCGGTGCCCATGCCCCACCAGCCTCAGCAGCAGCCGCAGGTCGCTCGGGGCGAGACCTCCGGGGCTCCGCAGGCACGTTTCGAGAGCGGCGCGCCCGCGCGCCCGACCCCGGGCCCGCGTCCCGGCCCCGGTGGTGGTGCCCGTCCGGGTCCCAAGCCGGGTCCCGCGCCCCGTCCGGGTCCCGCCGGTGGCGGCGGTGGCGGTGGCCAGCAGGCTCCGCGTCCCGGCGCGCACGGTGGCGGCCCGCGTCCCGGCCCCGGCCCGAAGCCGGGTCCGCGCGGCCCGCGTCCCGGTAACAACCCGTTCTCCTCGACCGCCAGCGGCATGGGCCAGTCGCGCCCGCCGCGCCAGGGCGGCCAGCGTGACGGAGGCGGTCCCGGCCAGCGCGAGCGTCGCGACGGTCCGCCGCGTGACGGCGCGATGCCGCGTCCGCCGCAGGGCCGTGGCGGCACCGGCGACGCCGGTCCCAGGCCAGGTCCGCGTCCGGGCCCGCCCGGCGCAGGTGGTCCGCGTCCCGGTCCCGGTGCGGGCGGTCCCCGTCCTGGTGGTCCGCGTCCCAACCCGATGATGATGCCGCAGGGCCGTCCTGCCGGTCCGAGCGGCGGTGGCCGTCCCGGCGGCGGCGGCGGTGGCGGCCGTCCCGGTGGCGGCGGTGGCCGTCCGGGTGGCGGTGGCGGTCGTCCCGGTGGCGGCGGCGGCGGTTTCGCCGGTCGTCCCGGCGGCGGCACCGGTCAGCGCACCGGCACCGGTGGTCCCGGTGGCGGCTTCGGCGGGCGTCCCGGCCCTGGTGGCCGTGGTCGTGGCGGCGGCACCGCGGGTGCCTTCGGGCGGCCCGGCGGCCGTCCGGCCCGCGGGCGCAAGTCCAAGCGGCAGAGGCGCCAGGAGTTCGACAACATGTCGGCGCCGGCGATCGGCGGTGTGCAGGTCGCCCGTGGCAACGGCGCGACGATCCGCCTTCCGCGCGGCGCGTCGCTGGCCGACTTCGCCGACCGCATCGGCGCCAACCCCGCCTCGCTCGTGCAGATCATGCTGCACCTCGGCGAGATGGTGACCGCCACGCAGTCGGTCAACGAGGAGACGCTGCAGCTGCTCGGCGCCGAGCTCGACTACAACATCCAGGTCGTCAGCCCGGAGGAGGAGGACCGCGAGCTTCTCGAGGCCTTCGACATCGAGTTCGGCGAGGACGAGGGCGACGAGGCCGACCTGGCCGCGCGCCCGCCGGTCGTGACCGTCATGGGTCACGTCGACCACGGTAAGACCAAGCTGCTCGACGCCATCCGCAAGACCAACATCGTGGCGCGCGAGGCGGGGGGCATCACCCAGCACATCGGTGCCTACCAGGTCTCCACCGAGCACGAGGGCCAAGAGCGGAAGATCACCTTCATCGACACCCCGGGTCACGAGGCGTTCACCGCCATGCGTGCCCGAGGCGCCAAGTCCACCGACATCGCGGTGCTGGTGGTCGCGGCCGACGACGGTGTGAAGCCGCAGACGGTCGAGGCGCTCAACCACGCCCAGGCGGCCGACGTGCCGATCGTGGTCGCGGTCAACAAGGTCGACAAGGAGGGCGCCGACCCCAACAAGGTGCGCGCCCAGCTCACCGAGTACGGCCTGGTGGCGGAGGAGTACGGCGGCTCGACGCTGTTCGTCGACATCTCCGCGCTGAAGGGCCAGGGCATCGACGAGCTGCTCGAGGCGATCCTGCTGACCGCCGACGCCGAGCTCGACCTGCGGGCCAACCCGACGATGGACGCGCAGGGCATCGCGATCGAGGCGCACCTCGACAAGGGGCGCGGCCCCGTCGCGACCGTCCTGGTCCAGCGCGGCACGCTGCGCGTCGGCGACTCGATCGTCTGTGGCGAGGCCTTCGGCCGCGTCCGGGCGCTGCTCGACGACACCGGCGAGCCGGTCGACGAGGCCACGCCGTCCCGTCCGGTCCTGGTGATGGGTCTGACGGCCGTGCCGAGCGCCGGTGACAACTTCATCGTCGTCACCGACGACCGGATGGCCCGCCAGATCGCCCAGCAGCGTGCGGCGCGCAAGCGCACCGCCGACATGGCGAAGTCGAGCCGTCGCCGCAGCCTCGAGGACATCTTCAAGGACCTCGAGAAGGGCAGCGTCGACGAGCTCAAGCTCATCATCAAGGGCGACGTGTCCGGTTCGGTGGAGGCCCTGGAAGACGCCCTGCTCAAGATCGACGTCGGCGACGAGGTCAGGCTCCGTGTCCTGCACCGCGCGGTCGGCGCGATCACCGAGTACGACGTCAACCTGGCCGTCGCCGACGACAACGCGGTCATCATCGGCTTCAACGTCCGCCCCGAGCCCCGGGCGCGCGACCTGGCCGAGCGCGAGGGCGTCGACATCCGCTACTACTCGGTCATCTACCAGGCGATCGAGGAGATCGAGGCGGCGCTCAAGGGCATGCTCAAGCCCGAGTTCGAGGAGGTCCAGCTGGGCACGGCGGAGGTCCGCGAGGTCTTCAAGGTGCCGAGGATCGGCAACGTCGCCGGTTCGCTGGTCCGCTCCGGCGTGATCGTCCGCAACAGCAAGGCCAGGCTGATCCGCGACAGCGTCGTCGTCGCCGACAACCTGACCGTCTCGTCGCTGCGTCGCTTCAAGGATGACGCGACCGAGGTCCGCGAGGGCTTCGAGTGCGGCATCGGTGTCGGCTACAACGACATCCGGATCGACGACGTGATCGAGACGTTCGAGATGCGGGAGAAGCCGCGCGTGTGACGCGCGGCCGGGCGCCCGGCGGGACATCCGCCGGGCGCCTCTCGCACGCCCTCGCCTGGTCCCCACCGCAGCAGGCCGGTCGTGCGTTCACACCAGGCCAAGCGGTGGTTGCCAACGATGTATGTGGGTGCTCTGACCCTGGACATCCTGCTCGGCGACGTCAGGTCGCTGAAGCAGAAGCGCTCTGTCGTGCGACCGCTGATCGCCGAGCTGCAGCGCCGTTATCCCAGCATCGCGGTGGCTGAGACAGGCCATCTCGACCTGCACCGCAGGGCCGAGGTCGGCGTCGCGGTCGTGTCCGCCTCGGCGGGAAACTGCGAAGAGGTGCTGGACGCCTGCGAGCGTATGGTGGCCTTCCGCCCCGAGATCGAGCTGCTGTCGGCCAGACACCGGCTCTACAACGACGAAGATTGAACGACTGCACGGCCAGGTCGTGCGTGAGGGGGAGCGAACATGGTGGATGCCGCACGAGCGCGCAAGCTCGCCGACCGCATCCAGCAGATCGTCGCCGAGATGCTGGAGCGCCGGATCAAGGACCCGCGCCTGGGCTTCGTCACCGTGACCGACACGCGTGTCACCGCTGACCTGCGCGAGGCGACGGTGTTCTACACGGTGTTCGGCTCCGACGCCGAGCGGGCCGACAGCGCGGCCGCCCTCGAGAGCGCCAAGGGCATCATCCGCTCCGAGGTGGGCCGCCAGACCGGCGTGCGCTTCGCCCCGACCCTCACGTTCAAGCACGACCCCCTGCCTGACAGCGCGCGCCACCTCGACGACCTGATCCTCGCCGCCCGAGCCCGCGACGCCGAGGTCGCGCGCCGGGCCGAGGGCGCCTCCTACGCGGGCGAGGCCGACCCCTACAAGAAGCCCGAAGAGGACGAGGACGCCCTGTTCGACAAGGTCGAGGACGATCAGGAGTGACGCCCGACGTACGCGACGGCACCCGCCGGGCCTCCCATCCGCGCCGGGTCAGCCCCGGCGCGGGCGCCACCGCGGTCCCCGAGGCCGCGTGGGACCGGACGCTGCGGCTGATCGGCCGGTCCGAGGAGGTCGCGCTCGCCTGCCACGTGACGCCCGACGGCGACGCGCTCGGCTCGATGCTGGCGGTCGGGTTCGCGCTGCGCTCGATCGGCAAGCGGGTCGTGGCCTCGTTCGGCGACCGCCACTTCGCGGTGCCGCGGCTGCTGCGGTTCCTGCCGGGGCAGGAGATGCTGGTGCCGCCGGCGGAGTTCCCCGCCGCGCCCGAGCTGCTGATCACCTTCGACGTCTCGACGTTCGAGCGCCTGGGCCTGCTGCGCGACAACACCGCCAGGGCCGGCGAGGTCATCGTGATCGACCACCACCCCTCGAACGAGGGGTTCGGCACGCTCAGCCTCATCGACTCGACGGCGGCCGCCACGGCCGTGCTGGCCGAGCAGCTGATCTACCGGCTCGGCGGGCGGCTCGACCGCGACATCGCCACCTGCCTCTACGCGGGGCTGGTGACCGACACGGGCTCGTTCAAGCACGCCTCCACCACCTCCGCCGTGCACCAGATGGCGGCCAGGCTGGTGGCCACCGGGCTGCGCACCGACGAGATCGCCCGCGAGCTGTGGGACCGCTCGCCGTTCGGCTACCTCAAGGTGCTGTCCGCCGCGCTCGACCGGGCCGTCCTCGAGGACGGGGTGGTGTGGACCTACGTGAGCCGGGTCGACCGGGCCGCGCAGGGGCTGCCGTACGCGGAGCTGGAGGGCATCATCGACATCGTCCGGCGCACCGACGAGGCCGAGGTCGCGGTCGTGCTCAAGGAGGACGACCACGGCGACTGGCAGGTGTCGACCAGGTCCAAGGGCAGGGCCGACGTGGGGTCCGTGTGCGCGGCGCTGGGCGGCGGCGGCCACCACAACGCGGCCGGCTACACCTCCCACGACAGCGTGGAGCAGACGATGGCCGCGTTCCGGCGCGAGCTGGGGAAGGTCTGATGGCCGAGAGCGGGCTGATCATCGTCGACAAGCCGGGCGAGTGGACGTCCCACGACGTGGTGGCCAAGATGCGCCGCGTCGCGGGCACCCGCCGGGTGGGGCACGCGGGCACGCTCGACCCGATGGCGACCGGCGTGCTCGTGGTCGGCGTGGAGAAGGCGACCAGGCTGCTCGGGCACCTGGCGCTCACCGAGAAGGTGTACGAGGCCACGATCCGGCTCGGCGTGAGCACCAACACCGACGACGCCGAGGGCGAGACCACCGCCACGGCCCCCGCCTCCGAGGTGACGGCGGCCGAGATCCACAAGGGCATCGCGGCGCTCACCGGCGAGATCATGCAGGTCCCGCCGCAGGTGAGTGCCATCAAGGTCAACGGCCAGCGTGCCTACAAGAAGGCCCGCGCCGGCGAGGAGGTCGCGCTCGCGGCCCGGCCCGTCACCGTGCACGCGTTCGAGGTGCTCGGCATCCACACGCACGACGACGTCGTCGACGTCGACGCGGTCGTGACCTGCTCCAGCGGCACCTACATCCGGGCGCTGGCCCGCGACCTGGGGGCGGCGCTCGGCGTCGGGGGGCACCTGACCCGGCTGCGGCGCACCCGCGTGGGCCCGTACGACCTGTCGCTGGCCAGGACCGTCGAGCAGCTCGTCGAGGAGTGCGTGATCCTGCCGATCGGGGAGGCGGTGACGGCGGCGTTCCCGCGCAGGGACGTCACGGCCGAGGAGGCGCGCGTCATCGGGCACGGGGGGCGCCTGCCGTCCCTGGGGCTCGGCACGGGGCCGATCGGCGTGTTCGGGCCGGACGGGGGGCTGCTGGCGCTGGTCGAGGAGCATGGCCCGGTGGCCAAGCCCCTCGCCGTGTTCGTCGGCTAGCGGAGCCGGCGGCTCGGGTCGCGGGCCGGCGGCTCGGGCCGGCGGGACTGATGGCTTGGGTCAGCGGGGCCTGCGCGCCACGATGATGTCGCGGACGATCGCCTGGTCGACCCGGTGCTCGAAGCCCGGGTAGTCCAGCACCTCCAGCCCGGCCGCGCGCAGGATCTCCGCCAGGTCGGCGCTCTTGCCGCCGTAGGTGTTCCAGGCGATGCCCATGGCGCCGCCGGGCCGGAGCAGCTCGGCCCAGACCGGCACGGCCTGCCTGAGCAGCTCCAGTGGGCTGCGGGACAGGCCGGAGCCGCCCTTGCTGCCGTGCTGCACGCCGTAGGGCGCGTCCGCCACCACGACGTCGAACGAGCGTGGCCTGAAGAACTCGCGGCTCTTGAGGGTGTCGGCGCTGACCACCGCCAGGTGCTGGACGTCGCCCGCCTTGACGGCCTCCTTCGACAGGCCGAACGTGACGTTCAGCCGCCGCCCCAGCAGGGCCCGGTCACGGCGCACCGGCACGGTCTCGGCGGTGTGCTTGAGCCGCTTGTTGCGCAGCCAGGTCTTGATGAACCCGGCGTAGGCCTCGAAGTCCTTGCCGTCGACGTCGAGCCCGTAGGCGTCGTAGCCGTACATGAGAGCCTGGTTGAGGGTCGTGCCGCGCCCGCACAGCGGGTCGAACACCGCCAGCCGCTCCCCGAGCCCCTTCTCCCCGGCCAGCGCGGTGACGTTGAGCAGCAGCTTGGTGAAGTGCTCGTTGGTCTTGCCCGCGTATTTCTGGATGGTGATCAGGTCGCTGCTGAGCCGGTCGAGCGGGCGCATGGTGAGCGGCCGGAGCAGGTCACCTTCCATTCCAAAAACTGCGTAAACAGCGGAAAGATTGGACAAAAGCGATATGTCCGACTGTTCGAGCGGGGTCGCTGCCTCGAACGTCACGTACGGCACGCCCCCGATGACCGTCTCCTCGCTGTCGCGCACCTTCCCGCCCAGCCCGCGCTCGCTGAAGACGGCCAGCTCGCTCCTGGTCAGCCGGACGGAGCTCTCGCCGTAGACGCGGTTGAAGGCAGGCAGGATGAGAAGCGCGTAACGAGGCATGATGCGTGATGATATCCCCCTCGGTTGGAGCTGACGGAGACGCGCGTGGCAGGCTTGGTCTCGGATTGATCCACCACGAGCGAATGGGGCCTGGCGTGCACGGTTCGGGAAGGTCTGTCGTCACCATCGGCGTGTACGACGGGGTTCACCGCGGGCACCAGCGGGTGATCGGGCGGGCGGTCGCCATCGCCGGCGAGCGGGGGCTGCGCAGCGTGGCCGTCGCGTTCGAGCCGCACCCCGACGAGGTCGTGCGCCCGGGGTCCCGCCCGCAGCGGCTCACCAGCGCGCGGCGCAGGAGCGAGTTGCTGGCCGGGCTGGGGGTGGGCGAGGTGGACGTGGTGGAGTTCACGCTGGGGTTGTCGCGGACCAGCCCCGACGACTTCGCCCAGAACGTGCTGTCCGAACGGCTGCGCGCGGCCGTCGTGGTGGTGGGGGAGGATTTCGTGTTCGGTCACGGGGCGAGCGGAGACGTGGAGACATTGCGAACGCTGGGCGACAAATACGACTTCGAGGTGGAGGTCGTGCCGCTGGTCGACGGCGTCTCCTCGACCGCGATCCGCGAGCGGCTCGTCGCGGGCGACGTGGAGGGCGCGCGCGAGCTGCTCGGCCGGCCCCACCGGGTGGAGGGCGTGGTCGTCCGCGGCTACCAGCGGGGCCGCCAGCTCGGCTTCCCGACCGCGAACGTCGAGACCCCCCAGCACACCGCCATCCCGGCCGACGGCGTCTACGCGGGGTGGCTGGAGTGCGTGCCGGTGGCCAACCTGCCCACGCTGTACGCGGGGGAGCGCTGGCCGGCGGCCATCTCGGTCGGCACGAACCCGACGTTCGAGGGGGTGCCGCGCACGGTCGAGGCCTACGCCCTGGACCGTGACGACCTGGAGCTGTACGGCGCGCACGTGGCCGTCGACTTCGCCGCCCGCCTGCGCGGCAACACCCGTTTCGACTCCATCGACGCCCTGATCGCCCAGATCCACGCGGACGTGGAGGCGGCCCGCGATCTGCTCGGCTGAGCGTACGGGTCCGCCGGACCACCCGGCCGGTCAAGAACGCGCTCCGTAACGGCGGCGCGCCACTGAAGGGTCAGATGCCGTTTCCCTGGAGTGCCCTCAGCCGGAGTGCGGCGGGTGGCAGGCCACGGCGCCGCCGTAACATATGGGCTTTGGGGGATGGTAACCTTGTGTGTCTTGGGGAGTGCCGTGCGCTGCCCACGCGGCGACTGTAGGCACGCACGGTCGTTGGCGGTTTTCGATTCATCAGCCGCGTGCCCGTAGCTCAAAGGAGAGCCGTGTCCCTCGACACCGCTGCCAAGAAGTCCATCATCAGCGAGTACGCGACGACCGAAGGCGACACCGGGTCGCCCGAGGTGCAGATCGCACTGCTGAGCAAGCGCATCAGCGAGCTCACCGAGCACCTGAAGACGCACAAGCACGACCACCACAGCCGTCGTGGCCTGCTTCTGCTCGTCGGTCGCCGGCGTCGCCTGCTGAAGTACCTGCAGAAGGTCGACATCCAGCGCTACCGCTCGCTCATCGAGCGGCTCGGCCTGCGCCGATAACATGGAAAGGGAGCGGCGAACGCGCCGCTCCCTTCTCATATGAGCAGAGCTCTCATATGGGTAGAGCCAGATGGTCGGGCGCGTGGCGGCGTGGAAACGCGGTGGCGCCTGACATACAACTGAAGATCCGAGACACACAGCCCCCGCGTCCGCTCAGCACCATGCGACCCGCGACGCCTGCGGGCCGGTCCTCGGTAGTGGCTTCCGGTAGGAAATGTAGACGTGACCGGGCGCTTCGATCGAAGACCGGCGCTGCACCTAACGAGGGTGCCGGTGAGAAAAAGGGCGCGGGAGACCGACCACAAGGAGGTCCCCCGTGGAGGGTGTCCACACTGCCGAAGCCGTCATAGACAACGGCGCGTTCGGCACACGCACGATCCGGTTCGAGACCGGTCGTCTCGCGCGCCAGGCGGCGGGTTCCGCCGTCGCCTATCTCGACAGCGACACGATGGTCCTGTCGGCCACCACGGCGTCGAAGGCGCCGAAGGAGAACTTCGACTTCTTCCCGCTCACGGTCGACGTCGAAGAGCGCATGTACGCCGCGGGCCGCATCCCCGGCTCGTTCTTCCGGCGTGAGGGCCGTCCGTCCGAGGACGCGATCCTGACCTGCCGGCTGATCGACCGGCCGCTGCGCCCGTCGTTCGTCAAGGGCCTGCGCAACGAGGTCCAGGTCGTCGCCACGGTGATGGCGCTCAACCCCGACCACCTCTACGACGTCGTCGCGATCAACGCGGCGTCGCTGTCCACCCAGCTCGCCGGGCTGCCGTTCTCCGGCCCGATCGGCGGCGTGCGCGTCGCGCTGATCGACGGCCAGTGGGTGGCGTTCCCGACCCATCACGAGCTGGAGCGGGCCACGTTCGACATGGTCGTGGCGGGCCGCGTGCTCGACGACGGCGATGTCGCGATCATGATGGTCGAGGCCGAGTCCACCAAGGACACGCTCAAGCTGGTAGCCGACGGCGCCGTCGCGCCGACCGAGGAGACGGTCGCGCAGGGCCTGGAGGCCGCCAAGCCGTTCATCAAGGTGCTGTGCGAGGCGCAGGCGCGTATCGCGCAGGTCGCGGCCAAGGAGACGGCCGAATACCCGGTCTTCCCCGACTACCAGGAGGACGTCTACAACGCGGTCGAGGCCGCGGTGAAGACCGAACTGGCCGCCGCGCTCACCATCGCCGGCAAGCAGGAGCGCGAGAGCGAGCTCGACAAGGTCAAGGCGCTGGCCGCCGAGAAGCTGCTGCCCGAGTTCGAGGGGCGCGAGAAGGAGATCTCCGCCGCGTTCCGCTCGGTGATGAAGAAGCTCATGCGCGAGCGGGTCGTCAAGGAGGGCATCCGCATCGACGGCCGCGGCACCAAGGACATCCGCGCCCTGTCGGCCGAGGTCCACGTGGTGCCCCGGGTGCACGGCTCGGCCCTGTTCGAGCGCGGCGAGACCCAGATCCTGGGCATCACCACGCTCAACATGCTCCGCATGGAGCAGGTCATCGACACGCTCAACCCCGAGCGCACCAAGCGCTACATGCACAACTACAACTTCCCGCCCTACTCCACCGGTGAGACCGGCCGGGTGGGCTCGCCCAAGCGCCGCGAGATCGGTCACGGCGCGCTGGCCGAGCGGGCGCTGATCCCGGTGCTCCCGACCCGCGAGGAGTTCCCGTACGCGATCCGCCAGGTCTCCGAGGCCCTCGGATCCAACGGCTCCACCTCGATGGGCTCGGTCTGCGCCTCCACGATGTCGCTGCTCGACTCCGGCGTGCCGCTCAAGGAGATGGTCGCGGGCATCGCGATGGGCCTGATCGGCGAGGGCGACACGTACGTCACGCTGACCGACATCCTGGGCGCCGAGGACGCCATGGGCGACATGGACTTCAAGGTCGCCGGCACCAAGGACGTCATCACCGCGCTGCAGCTCGACACCAAGCTCGACGGCATCCCGGCGAGCGTGCTCGCCGCCGCGCTGAAGCAGGCCAAGGGCGCCCGCCTGGCGATCCTCGACGTGATGCAGGAGGCCATCGCCTCCCCGGCCGAGATGAACCCGACCGCGCCGCGCATCATCACCATCAAGGTCCCGGTCGACAAGATCGGCGAGGTCATCGGCCCGAAGGGCAAGATGATCAACCAGATCCAGGACGACACGGGCGCCGAGATCACCATCGAGGACGACGGCACGATCTACATCGGCGCCACCGACGGCCCGTCCGCCGAGGCGGCCCGTTCGGCGATCAACGCCATCGCCAACCCGCACATGCCGGAGGTCGGTGAGCGCTACATCGGCACGGTCGTCAAGATCGCCGCCTTCGGCGCGTTCATCTCGCTCCTGCCCGGCAAGGACGGCCTCCTGCACGTCTCCCAGATCCGCAAGCTGCACGGCGGCAAGCGCATCGAGAACGTCGAGGACGTGATGAGCGTCGGCGAGAAGATCCAGGTCGAGATCGCCGAGATCGACGCCCGGGGCAAGCTCTCGCTGGTGCCGGTCGAGGTGATCGAGAAGGAGGCCGCCGAGAAGGAGGCCAAGGGGGCCGCCGAGCCCGCCGAGGCCGCGCCTTCCGACGAGGCCGGCGCGCCGGCCGAGGACCGGTCGGAGCGGCCCCGCCGCACCAGGACACGCGTCCGCACCCGCGGCGGCAGCGGCACCGACGGAGACGACCGGAACTCGTGAGCGAGCCGACCAACCACGTTCGCGGGCTCCTCACCGAGGGGCCCGCGGGCGGCACCCCGGAGGGGCCGTGAGCGAGCGCATCATCGAAGGCAGCACCACGACGTTGCACCCCGGCAAGGACGGCGCCGGCGTGGTGCGCCGCACCGTTCTCCCCGGCGGCCTGCGCGTGGTGACCGAGACCATGCCGACCGTGCGCAGCGTCGCGGTCGGCATGTGGGTCGGCATCGGCTCGCGCGACGAGGCCCCCGAGCACATGGGGGCCACCCACTTCCTCGAACACCTGCTGTTCAAGGGCACTCCCACGCGGGACGCCATGCAGATCTCCGCCTCCATCGAGGGCATCGGCGGCGAGATCAACGCGTTCACCGCCAAGGAGTACACGTGCTACTACGCGCGCGTGCTCGACGAGGACCTGCCGATCGCGGTCGACGTGCTCGCCGACGTGGTGACCAGTTCCCTCGTCACCGAGGAGGACGTCGAGTCGGAGCGGGGCGTGATCCTCGAGGAGATCGCCATGCACGACGACGACCCCTCCGACGTGGTGCACGAGCAGTTCGCGGCCGCCCTCTACGGCGACTCGCCCATCGGCCGGCCCATCCTGGGCACGGTCGAGTCGATCAACGAGCTCGGGCGCGAGCGGATCGCCGAGTACTACCACCGCTACTACCGTCCCCGCCGCACCGTCGTGTCCGTCGCGGGCAACGTGCGGCACGAGGAGGTCGTCGAGCTGGTGACCAGGGCGTACGAGCGGGCGGGCGCGCTGAGCGGCCCCGCCGAGTTCGCGCCCCCGCGCACCAGCGGGCCGGGAGCCGACCAGCGCTCCGGGGTGCGGGTGCTCGACCGGCCGACCGAGCAGGCCAACCTGGTGCTCGGCACGACCGGCCTGTCGCGTACGGACGACCGCAGGTTCGCCCTGGGCGTGCTCAACGCGGCGCTCGGCGGCGGCATGTCGTCCCGGCTCTTCCAGGAGATCCGGGAGAAACGCGGCCTGGCCTACTCCGCCTACAGCTACACCTCGGCCTACGCCGACACCGGCCAGTTCGGCATCTACGTGGGCTGCCTGCCGTCGAAGATCGACGACGTGCTCAAGATCTGCCGCGACGAGGTGTCCCGCGTGGTGGCCGAGGGCCTGAGCGCCGACGAGATCATGCGGGGCAAGGGCCAGATGCGCGGCGGGCTCGTGCTCGGCCTGGAGGACACCGGCTCGCGCATGTCCCGCATCGGCAAGAACGAGCTGGTCTACGACGAGCTGATGTCGGTCGACGAGGTGCTGGCCCGGATCGAGGCGGTCACCCCCGACGAGATCGGCGAGGTGGCCGCCGACGTGCTCATGCGGCCGCTCACGCTGGCCGTCATCGGCCCGTACGGCGACAAGGACTTCACCGACGTCGTCCGATAGGGTTGCCCTGTGATCAGGGTAGGTGTGCTGGGCGCCCAGGGGCGTGTGGGCGTCGAGGTGTGCAAGGCGGTCGAGGCGGCCACCGACATGGAGCTGGTGGCCGCGCTCGACAAGGACGACTCCATCGAGGGGCTCGAAGGCGCCGAGGTGGTGGTCGACTTCACCCACCCCGACGTGGTCATGGGCAACCTCGAATGGGCGATCCGGCACGGCATCCATCCCGTGGTCGGCACGACCGGCTTCGACGAGGCGCGCCTGGAGACCGTGCGCGGCTGGCTGGCCGCCTCTCCCGGCACCCACTGCCTGATCGCCCCCAACTTCGGCGTCGCGGCCGTGCTCATGATGCACTTCGCCCAGCTCGCGGCCCGCTATTTCGAGTCCGTCGAGATCGTCGAGCTGCACCACCCGGGCAAGGCCGACGCGCCGTCCGGCACGGCCCGGCGCACGGCGGCGCTCGTGGCCGAGGCGCGGGCCAAGGCGGGGCTGGGCCGCATGCCCGACGCCACGACGACGGCGCTCGACGGCGCCCGCGGGGCGGCCGTCGAGGGCGTGCCGGTGCACGCGGTGCGGCTGTCCGGGCTGATCGCGCACCAGGAGGTGCTGCTCGGCGGCGACGGCGAGATCCTCACGATCCGGCACGACACGATGAGCAGGGCCTCCTTCACGCCGGGCGTGCTGCTCGGGGTGCGCCGCGTGCGCGAGCTGCCCGGCCTCACCGTGGGCCTGGAGCCACTGCTCGACCTCTGAGACCCCCTTCTCCCGGACGGCACACGACGTGCCCACCACCGGACGGTCGTGGGCACGCCGTGAGGAGAGGGTCCCGGCTCCGCACAGCCGAGCCTACGATCGTCAAGATTAATACGAGCGGCGGGCTACGCCGGAAACGTGAGATCGTGTCGGCATGGTGCGATGGGCGGAGAAGGGTGAGCTCGCCGGGCTGGCCGCCGTCGAGCGGGCGGCCGACGGGCTCTTCGAGCAGCTGGGCATCGTGTTCCCGCCCGGCACGACCATGATCGAGGAGGCCGACGATCCCGGGCTCGTCCTGGTCGAGGGCACTCCGCCGGCGGGCTTCGCCCTGATCGGGTGGGTGGACGGCAACCTGCACCTGGAGCAGCTGGCCGTGCATCCGCGGAGCATGCGGCAGGGCATCGGCGGGCGGCTGGTGGCGGCCGTGATCGACCACGCGCGGGCCGCCGGGGCGCCTGCCGTGACGCTGACGACGTTCCGCGACGTGCCGTGGAACGCGCCCTGGTACGCGCGGCACGGCTTCTCGGTGCTGCCCGAGCAGGAGTGGGGGCCGCAACTGCGCGCGCTGGTGGCGCACGAGCGTGACCTCGGCATCGAGGTGGCGCCCCGCGTGGTGATGCACCGCTAGTCGGCGAGTGGCCGGCGCGTCGCTGGCCCGGGTGCGCGAGCGGCGGGTGCGCCGTCAGGTCCGGTTGCGCGCGCGGCGGGTGCGCCGCTAGGTCCGGTTGCGCGCGCGGCTGGTGCCCCGCTAGGTCCGGCTGTGCACGCGGCCGGTGCGCCGGGTGGGTCCGTCGGCGGGCCGGGTGGGTCCGGTGGCGGGCCGGCGGTGGGTGGTGAACCAGCCGACGGCGTAGTCGACGGCGGCGGCCAGCGGGAAGAACCGGGCCTGAGCCGCGCCGGCCCACCCGCGCCGCACCGCGCCGGTCCGGTCGAAGTCCGCGCCCAGCGCCTCGAAGTCGCTCGCGTCCACGTTCACGTCCACGAACTCGTACCACCCCCGCCCCCGCCCGTCGTCGATCACGCCGCGGTAGCTGCGGCGGGGCGGATCGCCGGTGTAGCGGTATTCGGCCAGGTGGAAGGCGCTGCACTTGTCGTAGCCGACGCCGAGCAGCAGCACGAGGGCGCCGGCGTCGTAGAGCCGGGCCAGCGGCGAGCGCTCGCCGAGCAGGCAGTCGCGGGCGTGCCCGCCGGTGATCGCCGCCGCGCGCGGGCCGATGGCGGCGAACGACGTGTGCGGGTGGGCGCTGCGCAGGGCGCCGGGCAGGGTGCGTACGTACTCGGGGATCCGGCCCATGGCCGTGGTCGGGGTGGAGCGGGGGTCGTACGCGGGCATCGCCGAGCGGTAGCGGGCGAGCTCCGTCAGGCTCATCCCGGCGGTGGCCCGGAGGTAGTGGGGCGAGGTGTCGGAGTTGGCCGAGGTGCCGCTGGGCACGGCGAGCGTGCCGTCGTGGCCCAGCAGCTCGCGCAGCGCCGCGACCACCGCGGCCGGGCCGCCCTCGACGTGGCCGAGGCGGCTGAGCGCGGAGTGCACGAGCACCACTTGTCCCGCCCCCACCCCCAGGGCGGCGAGATCACTCGCCAACCGGGCGCGGTCGGTGGTGAGACCTGGGATCGCCATCTGAGCAGCCATTGCTCCTGATATATGCTCGCCCGGCCGTCCTGGCTAGGCTCTGGCCGCCAGATAGGAGTCGACCTCGGCCAGATAGGAGTCCTTGACGTGCCGGGGCAGCCAGGTGATCTCGAACGCGTTGCGCTCGAGCTGGGCCAGCTCCTCCGGGGCGAGCTGGAGCGACGCCTGCAACGCCTCGAGATTCTCCCCGACGTATCCGGCGAAATAGGCGGGGTCGTCGGAGTTGATCGTCACGCGGACGCCGAGGTCCATCAGCTTGCGGATGCCCTCGGCCTTCATCGAGTCGGTGACGTAGCCGTTGGAGATCGGGCAGCACGTCAGCCCCATGCCGCGCTCCAAAACGACCTCCACCAGCCGCTGGTCCTCCAGGATGTTGATCCCGTGGTCGACGCGGTTGACGCCGATGTCCTCGACGGCCTGGCGGATGTGCTCGATCGAGTCGTCCTGGTCGACGTCGCAGTGCATGGTCAGGAGGTAGCCCTCCTGCCTGGCGCGCTCGTAGACCGCCGCGAACTTGACCGGTGGGTTGCCCTTCTCGTCGGAGTCGAGCCCGACGCCCACGATCCACTCCTTGTACGGCAGCGACTCCAGCAGCGTCGCCATCGCGTACTCGGCCTGGAAATCGCGCAGGAAGCACATGATGAGCTGCGCCCGCACCCCCAGCCGCGCCTCGGCGTCCATCAGCGCCCGCCGCAGCCCCGAGATCACCACGCCGAACGGCACCCCGCGCGAGGTGTGGGCCTGCGGGTCGAAGAAGATCTCCGCATAGCGGACGTTCTGCTCGGCCGCCTTGCGAAGGTAGGCCATCGCCAGGTCGTAGAAGTCGGGCTCGGTGCGCAGCACCTGCATGCCCTCGTAGTAGATCCTGAGGAAGGACGGCAGGTCGTCGAAGGCGTAGGCGGCCCGCACCTCGTCGGCGGAGGCGTACGGCAGCTCCAGGCCGTTGCGCCGGGCCAGCTCCAGCTTGAGCGCGGGCTCCAGCGTGCCCTCGATGTGCAGGTGCAGCTCGCATTTGGGGAGCCCGGCGATGAAGTCCTTCATCCGCCCAAGCCTAGAAGATGATCGCGAGTCCCACCGCGAAGAGCAGCCCGTAGGCCATCTGCAGCTTGCCCGTCTGCTGCAGCACCCCGATCAGCGCCGGGCCGACCGCCTTGTCGCGCACGGTCCTGATCGGGGGGATCGCCAGCGGCGCGGCCAGCAGCACGAGCGCGGCCCACGGCGCGACCGGGACCATCCCCATCGCCACCAGGAACGGCACGACCTGGCAGGCCACATAGAGCGTGCGGGTGCGCTCGGCCCCCAGCATCACGGCCAGCGTCCGCTTGCCCGCCTCGCCGTCCGTCCCGACGTCGCGCAGGTTGTTGACCACGAGCATGGAGCACGACAGCAGGCCCACCGGGATCGACGCGAAGAACGCGGGCCAGCTCAGCGACTCCGTCTGCACGTACGCCGTGCCCATCACGGGGACGACGCCGAAGAACACGAACACGGCCAGCTCGCCCAGCCCGCGGTAGCCGTACGGGCGTTTGCCGCCCGTGTAGAACCAGGCGGCGGCGATGCACAGCGCGCCGACCAGCAGGATCCACCACGCCCGCGTGACCACCACGAGGACGAGCCCCAGCACGGCCGCGACCGCGAAACAGATCAGCGCGGCGACCAGCACCTCGCGCGGGGTCGCCGCCCGCGAGCCCACCAGCCGCATGGGGCCGACCCGCTGGTCGTCGGTACCGCGTACGCCGTCGCTGTAGTCGTTGGCGTAGTTGACCCCGATCTGCAGCGACAGGGCCACGAGCAATGCCAGGATCGCCCGCCACCACACGAACCCGCCCTCCCCGATCGCCACGCCGGTGCCGACCATGACGGGCACGACGGCGTTGGGGAGGGTACGCGGGCGCGCGCCGGCGATCCACTGGCCAGGGGTTGCCATATCCGTCCTCTAGCCTCTAGCTGATGTCCGTGGTGAGCCGGATCATCCTGATCGGGCGGCCCATGTCGAGCACCCGCTCGGCCATGTCCTCGCCCCACCCGGCCGACTCGAGAAAGCCCAGCACCGCGTAGTTGTCGGCGAACACCCAGGTGACGATCTGCCGGAAACCGTCTTCACGCAGGTGGTCGACGGTCGCGTTGAGCAGGCGGCTGCCATGGCCGCGCCGGACGAAGTCGGGGTCGACCAGCAGCGTCAGCATCTCGGCCACCACGCTGGGGTCGAGGTCGGGATCCTCGGCGGGAGCATGCGAGGCCAGCCCCACGACGCGCTCGCCGCCGCGCGGGGTCGTGAGCGCGGCGCTGCCGCCCGCGCCCAGGGCGGGGAAGCCCTCGGTGTCGAGGATGGTCTCGACCGCCACCAGCACGCGGTGACGGGGGCTGGGCGGGGCGACGATCGCCTCGTCCCACTGCCGCAGCCACATCTTCTCCGCCGCCGCGCTGGTCATCTGCTCGAGTGGGCCTTCAGGGAGGAAGTCCCGATAGCCGTAGCGCCAGGCGCGGATCTGAGTGTTCGCAACCTGGAGCACATCCTCGCGCCGGGCCGCCCGGACGCCTACGTCTGCCATCTCGGCCCGCTCCTTCGCCTGCCGTTCGTGCCACAAGGCACGAGTTACACCGTATCGGTGTTTGACCCTTGGAGACGACGCGAACCCCTCTTCAACGGCGATCCCACCCCAAGACGCTGGGGCGGTCAGGAAACCTCGTCCAGCGTCCGCGCGAGCCGGCGTACGCCTTCGTGCAGCTCCGCCAGATGCGCGGCGGCCATGTGCGTCACCCGGATGCGCGGCCCAGGCGGCTCGGACGGGTAGTACATCCTGCCGGGGCTCACCAGCACCCCGTTGAGCCGGGCGGCCTCGACCAGCGCTCCCTCGTCGACCTCGGCCGGCAGGCGGAGCCACAGGTGCATCCCGCCGGCGGGCAGCAGGTGCACCTCGGCCCGCGGCATGCGGGCGGCCAGGGCGGTCGCGAGCGCGTCGCGCCTGGTCCTGATGTCGGCGTGCACGGCCGCGAGGTGCCGCCGCCAGCCCGGCGAGCTCACGAACTCCAGCGCCGTCTCCTGCAGCGGCCGGGCCACGAAGAACGACTCCACGAGCTGGCAGGCCCGCAGCCGGTGGGCGGCCGGCCCCCTGGCGATGACGGCGGCCACCCGCAGGCTCGGCGAGAGGATCTTCGTCAGCGACTTCACGTGCACGACGACGCCGTGCCGGTCCATCGAGGCCAGGGAGGGAGGGGCCTGCTCGGTCAGGTAGCGGGCGAAGTCGTCCTCGATCACGAACGCCCCCGCCGCCCTGGCCACCTGCAGCACCTGCTCCCTGCGCCCGACCGGAAGCGTGGCCCCCGTGGGGTTGTGCAGGGTGGGCTGGCACAGGAAGACCCTCGCCCCCGTGACGGCGAACGCCTCGGCCAACAGCTCGGGGCGCACGCCGTCGCGGTCCATGGGCACGGCGGTGGCCCGCAGCCCGGCCGCCCTGGCCGCCGCCAGCGCGCCCGGATAGGTGGGCATCTCGACCAGCACGGGCGTGCCCGGGGCGGCCAGCGCCCTGAAGGCGTGCGTGAGCGCCGCCTGGCCGCCGCTCACGATCAGCGCGTCGGACGCGGTCACGTCGCCGCCCGCCTGCCCGGCGAACCACCTCCTGAGCTCCAGCAGCCCCGCGATGGGTGGCATGGCCCAGGCGTCCGGCCTGCGTACGGCGCGCGCCGCCGCGGCCGCCAGCTGCCGGTCCGGCCGCAGGCCCGCCCGGAGGTAGCCGCCGGTCAGGGGCACCACGCCGTCCGGCGCCACGGCCAGCAGGCTCGCCACGGCGTCGCCGTCCACGACCCGGTCCCCGAGCGCGACGGTCTGCCAGGACAGGTCGGGCGCGTCCTCGCCCCCTTCGACCCGCGGCGCCACGAACACCCCGCTGCCGGGCTTCGCGACCACCCGTCCCTCGGCGGCCAGCTGGCCGATGGCGCGCGACACGGTGACAGGGCTGACGTTGTGCCGTCGCATGATCTCCCGGCTGGACGGCAAACGTGCCCCGGGACCGAGCCGCGTGGCCTCCTCGCGCAGCATCGCGGCGATCTGAGCGATACTGCTATCGTTATTCATGAAGAATCAGAATAGCGCTATCGTCTCGGGTGGAGTAGCACTCCCTGCCGCGGCCGGCCGGGGCACGGCGCTGGCCTTCCTGGGCGTGCTGGCGTTCTCCGGCTCGTTCCCGGCCACCGTCCACGCGATGCGCGGCTTCGACCCGTGGCTGGTCGCGCTGGGCCGGGCGGCCATCGCCGGGGTGATCGCGCTGGTCTGCCTGAGGAGCGACCTGATCCCTCCACGTCGTGACCGGCTGTCGTACGCGCTGATCGTCTTAGGAGTGGTGCTCGGCTTCCCCGCCTTCAGCGGCCTGGCCCTCGCCCTGGGCGCGAGCACGTCGCACGCGGCGGTGGTGACGGCGCTGCTCCCGGCGGCCACCGCGGTCTGCGCGGTGCTGCGGGCCGGCGAGCGCCCCAGGCCCGTGTTCTGGGCGGCCTGCGCGGCGGGCGCCGTGGCCGTGACGGCGTTCACGCTCACCCAGAACCACGGAGAGGTGACCTGGCCGGACCTCCTCCTCGTCGGGGCGCTCGTCTCGGCCGCCGTCGGCTACACCGAGGGCGGCCGCCTGGCCCGGGAGACGCCGGGCTGGCAGGTCATCTCCCGCGCCCTCGTCCTCGCCCTGCCCCTGACCCTCCCCGTGTCCGCCGCCCTGGCGCTGACCACCCCGCTCAGCTTCACGCCCCAGTCGGTGGCGGGGCTCGCGTACGTGTCGCTGGTGTCGATGTTCCTCGGCTTCATCCCCTGGTACGCGGGCCTGGCCAGGGGCGGCATCGCCAGGGCGGGCCAGACCCAGCTCACCCAGCCGCTGCTCACCCTCCTGTGGGCCTGGCTCCTGATGGGCGAGCGGTTCGGCCCCGCCACGGTGCTCGCCGCGCTGGCCGTCCTCGTCTGCGTGGCCATCACCCAGCGCGCCCGTACTTGAAAGCCGTGACGCCGGCCAGCAGGATGGGGGAGGAGGTGTCACAAACCATGGCGGACCTCACGATCCCAGAGGGCGGCTTCTGGCCCGCGCCGGAGATCCCGCAGCCCAACATCTATCCCATGGAATGGCGGGTCGAGACCGAGAAACTCGCCGCCATCTACGAAAAGTCCAAGCGCGTGGTCTGGAATCCCGCCGACCTGCCCTGGGACGGCCTGAACCCGGACGACTTCACGCGCGAGCAGCGCCTGGGCATCATGTACTGGTTCGCGGTCCTGGCGAACTTCGACGCGTCAGGCCCGGCCGTGTTCGCCCGCGCCACCATCCAGGCCTTCGAGAAGCACGAGGAGGATCCGGTCAGGAAGTGCTTCTTCTCGATCACCCGTGACGAGATGAACCACGAGGAGTGCTGCCAGCGCACCATCGCCAAACTCTGGCCGGGGGGCCCCCTCGACTGGACGCCGTCGGACGACCTCGAATCGGCCGCCCACAACAACATCGGCTGGCTCTACCACAACGGCGGCCGCTACTGGAACGGCTACAACTCGGCGGTCGGCAAGTATTCGCTGCCGGTGCTCTTCACCAGCTTCATGATGGGGGAGATGGCCGCCTCCACCCTGTTCCGCGGCATGGCCTCCGGCACCCAGCATCCCGTCTTCAGCGAGATGTTCCAGCGCATCGGGCGCGACGAGTCCCGCCATCTGCAGATCTGCATGACGATCCTGGAGAACGAATGGCCGGGGCTGACCGACGACACCCGTACGCTCATCACCCGCCAGCTCAGGGCCGGGTTCGTCTTCCTCAGCATGATCCTGTGGGAGCCGCCTGAGGGGTTCTGGGAACTGCCGCCGTACTTCCTGGCCAACCACCGGGTGCTGATGGACCACGCCAGGGAGGCGGGGCTCGGGGTGCTGTCGTACGAGGAACAGGCGGAGAACTGGCGCGTGGCCATGGCCAGGATCCGCGCGATCGTGGAACGCTGGGGGATCGCCTTCCCGGCCATTCCCGAGCTCGACCTGGAGGGCGTGCCGGTGGACTTCATCGACCCGGAGGACATCATCCCGGTCTTCTAGCGCCTCTGGGCGCGCTTGGTCGCGCGGACCATCGTGCGCGGGGCGGCGCCGGCGGAATCCCGCCGCGCACGATCCGCTCGGAGGCCTCCGCGGCGATCTGGTTGGTGGTGCGCGGATGCACCCGGTGCTGGGCGGGGCAGCGGCACGGGAGTGTCATCCCGGCCGACGCCCGGTGCGCCCGTTCGCCAGCCTCAGGAGCCGCCGTGAAGCCCAGGTCCGCCGTGGTGCCTGCACCAGCCACACCTTCGGCTTTCCTGGTCGCGACGGGCTTCTCGCCCCGCGCCGGGATCCGGCGCGACCGGTCGCGCCGGTGCTGTCGTGCCGGGGAGGGACCGCGTCCCCGGTCACCTCGCCGCACGGCTCATGCGGTTCGGAGGGTTCACAATCCAGCAGCCTGGCCCAGAAGTCCAGTGCTCTGGCGCGGGGGTAGGGGAAGCTTTCCTCGATCACCACGCCGTCACCCACCCGCCGACTCCTGCGGATGAAGTACTGGCCGCCGCTCTGGCACAGCTCGTAGAAGGTCGGCATGCAGGCGCACGTGTAGTCACGGACCCGGGCGCGTTCGTTGCGCCCCTGCGGGTCATGCCACGTGGTGATCACGCCGTCGGGCAGCGGGTCAGGCACGTGGCTGGCGATCTGGCAGCAGGGCAGGTAGGAGAGGTCGTCGTCCATGCGCGAACAATACGTCTGGTTGTCTTCTCCTGTCTATCTGCAAAGAGCGATCTGTCTATGAAGACAGAACGGTATGGGCGGTTCTGGACCTGTTGGTCTAAGTTGCAGGCGTGCTCGACTACGACGGAGACACCCACATCTACCTCCAGATCGCCGACATCCTCCGGGAGCGGGTTTCCGGGCTCGCGTCAGGGCATCCCGTGCCGAGCGAGGCGGACATCCAGCAGGAGTTCGGAGTCGCCAGGACCACGGCCAGGCGAGCGGTTCATGTTCTTCGCGAGGAAGGGCTTATCTACACGGTTCAGGGCGAGGGCACCTTTGTCGGCGGTCCGGACCAAGCCCCGCGTAAGCAGCGGAAGATGCCGCTATACCAGCAGATCGCGACAGACATGGTGGAGAACATCAAGGCGGGGCAGTTCGCGCCGAGACGCCCTATACCGGGCGAATCCGCATTGGTGGCGCAGTACGGCGTGGCGCGCGAGACGGTACGGCGGGCCATGGCCCTGCTGCGAGAGCAAGGGTGGATCTACACCGTCGCACAGCGAGGCAGTTACGTGTCGCCCAGGGAGTCGTGGCCCCAGGTTTGACTCTTCTCGCCTGCTTGTATCCAGATGTCTAAGCTGGGGGCATGCTGGACCGCGATGGCCCCGTTCCGATCTACGTACAGATCGCCGACGTGATCCATGAGCAGATCACCAGTGGACGGTTGCGCGCCGGCGAGGCGGTGCCGAGCGAGACGGCCCTGGAGGCCGAGTTCGGGGTCGCCCGGTCGACCGCGCGCAACGTGGTGCGGGAGCTGCGCGCACGCCGGCTGGTCCACACCGTCCAAGGCGAGGGCACCTTCGTCGGGCCTGCCGGGGTGCCGCGGATCAGGCGAGCCAAAGCCCTCTACCTGGACATCGCGCAGGATGTCGCCGAAAGGATCAGACGTGGGGAGCTCCGGCCCAACCGCCTGATATCGAGCGAGACGGCGTTGATGGTGCGGCACGGCGTCGCCAAGGTCACCGTCCGGAAGGCCGTGGCTTACCTGAGGAAGCAGGGCTGGGTGTTCACCGCCCCCGGGGGGACCTATGTGAATGAGCCGGAAAAGTGGCCCTCGGAGTGAACGGGCGGCCGGCTCAAGGCGGGCGACGGCCACCTCGCCCTGGATCGGCGGGGCGGGTGGTGCCGAGCGGGCCCGCGCTCCAGAGGCGCTACGGCACCCACCGCCCGGCGGGTGCCCGTACACGATCCGGGCGAGGGGACGTACGTCAAACAGCCGGGGACGCCGCGCTCGCCCAGGACGGTGGCGCTGTACCACGATCGAGTCCGCCTTCGCCAAGTCCAGCACCGCACCAAAGTCACCAAGGGTCCCGGCTCCCGCGCCGCCGGCCTAGTGATGGCCTTCGAGCCGGCCCAGGCACGCTGGCGGGCGGTGAATGGCCCTCACCTGGTCGCCCGTGTCCGTGCTGGCGCCCGCTTCGAACGCGGAGTTCTGCCGGCACCTCACGTGGACAAGGAAGGCGAATGACTGACCCCGGCCGCTACGACTACTGCGGGCTCTTCCTACGCGGCGCAAGCCACGAGGCGGCGATCGAGCTGACCGCCCGTGCCATCGGTGTGACGCCTGATGGCTGCCTGCTGCGCGTCGGCACCATAGAGATCGAGATCCGGCGCAATGACAACTGCGCTCCTGATAGGGCTGACTTCCCCACCTGGCCGATCAAGATGGATATCGAAAGAGGGAACGCTACCAGCGGCCAGGTCGTCGAGACGGTGTCCAAGATCCTCACTCATGCCTGGCAGGCTGGCCATGACGCAGTTGCTGCCTGTGACTATGAAGACGAACTTCCTGACCACGGCGGATACCCCCGCTACCGAGACTGATCACCACCCGATCCACAGGGATGGACAATCGCTCCCGGCGCCTGCCCCGGCCCCGGCCCCGGCCCTGGCCCTGGCCCTGGCCCCGGCCCCGGCCCCGGCGCCCGCTCGGCGGTGGCGGCACGCGGCCGCGGCTCCGTTCAGGCCGACATGAGAGGCGTCGTGGCCTGCGCTGGGACGGCCACCCGCCGCCCTTCCTTCCTGCCGTGCGCCTTAACCGCGGACACCCCCATGCAACCCGCCACACCCATGACGGCGGTGCTCAGGGCGTGCGTTGGTCGGTGAGGCTGGGAGCCTGCTCGTCCTGGGCGAAGGTGATCACGATGTATCTGCCGTTCGCATAACTGACCACAGGGCGCTGGAGCATCTCGCCGACCATGCGAGCGACGCTCTGAAAGAGGTCCACCATCTCCGGGGTGTCGGCGCTGACCCTGAACCGTCCTTTACCGGCGAGCTCCTGTGCGACGACGGGCGCGAAGTTTCTCTCGGCCCGGAGTCGTTCGTCCGCGGTGAGCGGGGTGCGCTTGGGCGCGGGCTGCGTGCCGAGGGGGTGGGCCGCCATCATCGAACTCCTCATGATTTTGATGACTTCAGCATGCCATCCGCGCCTTGGGGGTGATGTCGGGAATGGGGGGGAGCTACGGCCCGGGCGCGTTCCGGCCTCTCGCCCGCGTGCTGACCTGCGCGGCTTCGGTGCTCGGGCGGCGGCTGCGGGGCAACGGTGGTCTGGCCCGCTCGATTCGCGGTGCGGCGATCACCTTTGGGCTGGACCGTCTGCGGCAGGCTCCTGAGCTTGCTCGGTGACATGCCGGATCCGCTCAGCTCACTGGATGGATCCGTCGCAGGAGACGGCGTGCGGACGGGTGTCCGGTTCGTGCTTTGGCCGCCAAGGGCACGAACCGGACACCCCAGGTGATGGCATGCCAACATGCCATCGGGGGACGCACCTGTGTGATCCGCGGCGACGCGCCTGCCCATGGCCCGGCGAGGGGCGATGGGCTTCGCCTGGAGGATCGGTGCGATCGGTGGACATGGTCCCGCGCCCTCCGGAGGCGCGGGACCATGCCACGGCGAGTATTGGCCGGCTGACGTCCGTAACGGCCTACCCGCGGCATTAGATTCTCATGGCCGTCCCTTGGAAAACTGCAGTTCGGCGCTATAAGCGGGATGATCCCCTTTGATGCGCGGTGGGTCCATGCTCCCTAGTGGAATTGGTTTATGTGGGGATCCGCCGCCAGGCGGTGTCGGTGATGATCAGATGGTCGAGCAGGCGCAGCCCGACCGTCTCCGCGGCCTGCACGAGCTGGGCCGTGGCCTCCAGGTCGGCCCGGCTCGGCTCCAGCGAGCCGCCTGGATGGTTGTGGGCCAGGCCGAACATCGCCCCGTTGGAGGTGAGCACCTCCGTGATCACCTCGCGGATCGGCACCGGCGTGTGGTCGGACGCGCCCTCGGTCAGGACCGCATGCTTCAGCACCCGGCCCCTGGTGTCGCAGACCACCATGACCAGCCGCTCCTGCAGGCGCCCGCGGAGCAGCGGCGCGCAGTGGTTGGCCAGGTCGGAGGTGCTGGTGATCCGCTCGCGTTCCGGCCAGGCGTCCGCGCGGCGTACGAGATGGAAGGCCGCGGCGACCCTGGCGGCCTTGGCGGGCCCCACGCCCGGGACGGCGAGTAACCGATGCGGGTCGGAACGGCGGAGGCCATCGAGATCCCCGCAATGATTGATCACCTGGCTGGCCAGGTCGAGGGCACTCGACCCGCGAAAGCCAGAGCCGAGCAGCACGGCCAGCAGCTCACGGTCGGCCAGCGCGGCTGGACCGCTGGACATGAGCCGCTCGCGCGGCCGGTCGCTCTTGGACAGGTCTTTGACTCGCATCGGCAACCTCCGCACCCGTTGTATCAACGCGCACCGACAATCTCTGACCTGGGCGTTCGCGGTCAGGGTGGTGGGCGGTCGGCCTCGGTGATCGTGCGGGTTTCCGGGGATATGCCGGGTCAGTTCGCCGGACGGTTCGCCTCAATGATCACGGCGAAGGCCCATTGTGCCGCCTCCGTGGCGAGCTCGTACGGCGAAAACGGCCGCCCGTTCTCCGGCCACCACGTGATCGCCTGCGTGAACATGCCGCTCAGCGGGGTCGCGAGCAGGTCGTCCGATGCGGGGCAGCGAGTCGAGGTGTCTGAGCGACGGTGCGCGGGGGCAAGGACTGCATTTTCGCCGCGAGCCACGTGCTGCCCTTCCTGGCGAGCAGTGCGTCGTACAGACGCCAATGATCGACGACATGTTGAGAGGGCGCGGCCGAGCGTGCTCAGCCGCGCGTGTGCCTGATGGCGGCCGCTCGAGCGGCCGCGCGCGTAGTCCTCACCGTCACGGCGGCCTCCGCACATGTGGCCGGCGCGTGCGCTGGGATGGTGGCCACGGGAAGTCCGCCGAGTCCGCCGAGTCCGCCGAGTGAGGCGCGGCTCCGGGCGAGGGGGATTCGCCCAGAGGCGCGGGTGTCAGAGCGAGGGGGGATTCGCCCAGAGCCGTGGGTGTTTGGGCGACGGGGATTCGCCCGGAGGTGTCGGGCTCGGGCGAGGGGGGATTCGCCCGAAGCCGCGGGTCTTCGGGTGCTAGACGGGCATGCTGTACGTCACTCTGAAGCGGTCGCCCGGGATGACGATGTCGCTCGTTTCCACGGGGCGGTCGCCTGCCCAGTGGGTGCGTTCGATGTGCAGGACGTTGACGCCGGCCGCCAGATCGAGCGCGTCGCTCTCCGCCGGGCGGGGGACCCGGGTGTGCACGCTCTCGACGACCTCGGTGACCTTTACGCCGTGCGCGTACATCCTCGCGACCAGGCTGCGCCGCTCCTCCGCATGGGGCGCGAACTCCAGCGGCTCGTACGACGTGACGAGCTGCAGCGGCTTGCCCTCGCCGCGGAAGATGAAGTGCGTCCTGGTCAGCGTGCTCGACGCGCTGAGGCGCAGCCGTCTGGCGATGTCGGGCCCCGCCTCGGTCGGCTCGCTGTGCCAGTCCCACGTCACGCGCCTGCCCTGGGACTGCAGGTCGGCCGCGAACGGCGCAGGATGATCGAGAAAACGCCATCGGTAGAGCGAGGTCAAATCGGGGCGTTCTCTGACGTAATGGCCCGAGCCCACGCGGCCGATGATGAGGCCTTCGCCCGCGAGCACGCGTAGCGCGTGCCGGGCTGCGGTCTCACCGACCTGATACTTACGGGTCAGCTGCGCCCGCGATGGGATCGGCGCGCCGGGGGGAAGGGTGCCGTCAATGATCTGCCGCCGAATGTCTGCGACGACACGCAGGTAGACCGGATCTGAGGTGGCCACTAGTCCATCCCTGGGGGTTCGTGTGAGGCGTTGCCCCATGTTGCCGTATTCGACAGGTAACCGACCGTCATCGATGGCGGTTGGAGCCCCAACTTTGCGATGGCGGAAAATTATCGGAGAAACCCTGTAACGCGGATGTAAGGGACACCGATTCTTCGATAGAGGTCGTCGATGTGTGTACCCCCGAGCACATATCGGCGACCTCTTCCAATGTCTGCGGGTTGACGGCGTGGCGGTACGGGCCCTGCGGTGACCTGGTCAAATGCCGCACATTGGGGTCACGTCCACGGACGTGGTGTATGAATCGATCTTCGCGTGATCCTGTTTCTGCAGGTTGAGCGGTAAGTGTCTGCGGGAGTAGGTTCTGGGCTGGTGTGTCGCCAGGGATCACGCGGATCCGGGCCTTGGCGAGGATGTCCAGGCCCATGTAGCGGCGGGCTTCGACCCATTCGTCGGTCTGCTCGGCCAGCACGGCGCCGACCAGCCGGATGATTGAGGGCCGGTCGGGGAAGATGCCGACCACGTCGGTGCGGCGGCGGATCTCTTTGTTGAGCCGCGCTTGGGGGTTGTTCGACCAGATTTGCGGCCAGATCTCGCGGGGGAAGGCGGCGAAGGCGATCAGGTCCTCGCGGGCGGCGTCCAGGTGTTCGGCTGCGGCTGGATGCTTGGTCTCTAGAGTTTGCACGACCCAGACGTGCTGGGCGCGCACCGAGGCGCTGTCGGGCTGGTCGAAGATGGTGCGCACCAGGGTGGCCACGAACGGCTGTGCCGACTTGTTCACGCAGGTCAGAAGGTTGCGCAGGTAGTGGCTGCGACACCGTTGCCAGGACGCACCCGCCAGGGTGGCGCCGATCGCGGCCACGAGACCGGCGTGGCAGTCGGAGATGACCAGCTGCACTCCGGACAGGCCGCGGGCGACCAGTCCGCGCAGGAAGGCCAGCCAGCCCGCGCCGTCTTCGGCGCTGGTGACGTCCATGCCGAGGATCTCGCGACGGCCGTCGGCGTTCACCGCGGTGGCCACCAGGACGTGCACGTTGATGATCCGGCCGCCTTCACGCACCTTCTGGGTCAGCGCGTCCAGCCAGACGAAGGTGTAGGGGCCGCTGTCGAGCGCGCGGGTGCGGAACGCCTCGACCTGCTCGTCCAGCACCTTGGCCATCTGCGAGACCTGGCTCTTGGAGATGTGCTTGATGCCCAGCTGCTCGACCAGCTTGTCCACCCGCCGGGTCGAGACGCCCAGCAGGTAGCTGGTCGCGATCACGCTGATCAGCGCCTGCTCGGCCCGCCGCCGGCGTTCCAGCAGCCAGTCGGGGAAGTATGAGCCTTCGCGCAGCTTGGGAATGGCCAGCTCGATCGATCCTGCGCGGGTGTCCCACTCGCGGGCGCGGTAGCCGTTGCGCCGGTTGGTTCGCTCGCTGCTGCGCTCGCCGTAGCCT
>NZ_VDLX02000026.1 GCF_006334985.2 Nonomuraea phyllanthi | reverse complement strand
GGTTGTTCGTGGAGTGTTTCGGCACCGAGAAGCTGCCGGTGGAGAAGATCCAGGAGGCGGTGTTGCAGGTGTTCGACCTGCGGCCCGCGGCGATCATCCGTGATCTGGACCTGCTGCGTCCGATCTATTCGGAGACGGCTGCTTACGGGCACTTCGGCCGGGAGGGCTTCTCCTGGGAGTCCACCGACCGGGCCGAGACCCTCAGGAACGCCGCCGGCCTCTGACCACCCCTCTTCCCGTATCCGGTCACGCCCATGGTGACCGGACACGGGCTCGATCCGCGGCCGGCATTCACCGGCCGCGTTCCGGGTTTTTGAGCTTGACCCCGGAGACGGCGGGCGTCGCGTGCCCGGTGCTCCGGCGTATCGGGTCGGCCGATCTCCGGCCGGGCGGATGCATGGCCGGGCGGGCTGCCATCGGGGCGGCCCGCAACCGTGGCCCAGCCGCTGCACGCCTGCGGTCTGATGCCTCGCGGTGCTCCGGATCCAGCCGCCCATCCGCCAGCCACTCCAGTCGCGCGCCGGCTCACGCCACGACATCACCCTTCAGCTCGACCCCCGCAGGGCCGGCTTCCCGATCCAGCGCCACCGGCGGACGCGCGCCTGAGCGGGCCTGTCACGTCGGCGACACTGCATCGCCGGGTGCGTCATGGTGGCGGCTTCGGGGAGTGGTGGCTTCTGGTAGACGTTAGTGCGTGACCGACTCCGACGACGCCCTACTGCCGCTCGACGCCGTGCGGCCCCCGGCGTCGTCGAAGGACGGCAAGCCCAAGGACGGCAAGGGAGCCCCCGCACCCGCCCCCGAACGGCCCGTGGCGAGGGTCGCTGTGGACAGCCCGCTGCCCCACCTCGACCGCCCCTTCGACTACCTGGTGCCCGCCACCATGCACGAGACGGCCGAGCCGGGGGTGCGGGTGCGGGTGCGGTTCGCGGGGAAGCTGGTCGACGGGTTCCTGCTGGAACGGGTCGACGAGAGCGAGCACGAGGGGAAGCTCACGCCGCTCGAACGCGTCGTCTCCCCCGAACGCGTGCTCACCCCCGAGATCGCCGAACTGGCCAGGGCCGTGGCCGACCGGTACGCGGGCACCCTGACCGACGTGCTCCGCCTGGCCGTCCCGCCCCGCCACGCCAGGGCGGAGTCGCAGCAGGCCCCCGAGCACGGCCCGCCCGCCGCCGCGCCGCCCGTCGATGAGAGCGCCTGGGACGCGTACCCCACCGGCCCCTCCTTCCTCGACGCCCTGCGCAACGGGCGCGCGCCCCGGGCCGTGTGGTCCGCCCTGCCCGGCGCCAGGGGATGGGCGGGGGCGATGGCCGAGGCGGTGCGGGCGGCGCTGGACGGCGGCAGGGGCGCGGTCGTCGTGGTCCCCGACGGGAAGGACGTGGCGCTGGCGGACGGCGAGTTCGAACGGGTGCTGGGCCCCGGCAGGCACGTGGCGCTCACCGCCGACCTGGGCCCGGCCGAGCGCTACCGCCGGTGGCTGAAGATCCTCAGAGGCCAGGTACGCGCCGTCGTCGGCACAAGGGCCGCCATGTTCGCCCCGGTCCACGATCTCGGTCTGGTGGCCATCTGGGACGACGGTGACGACCTGCACGGCGAGCGCCTGGCCCCCTATCCGCACGCCCGCGAGGTCCTGGGCCTGCGTGCCCTCAGGACCGGCGCGGCGATGCTCATCGGCGGCTACGCCCGGACGGCCGAGGCGACGCAGCTCGTGGCCACCCGCTGGGCCAGGCCCATCGTGGCGGCCCGCACGACGATCAGGAGCCTCGCCCCGCGGGTGCGCCCCGCGGGCGAGGACGCCGAGCTGGCCAAGGACCAGGCGGCCCGCCAGGCCCGGCTCCCCAGCATCGCCTGGCGGGCGCTCCGGCAGGGGCTGGAACGCGGCCCGGTGCTGGTGCAGGTGCCCAGACGCGGCTACCTGCCCGCCCTGGCCTGCCGGCACTGCCGTACCCCTGCTCGCTGCACCCTGCCCCCCACCCGGACGGCCGTCCCGCTGCCTGACCCACCCACCACGGCCGCCTCTCCAGGAGGCATGGCCATTCCCCTGCTCGACCAGCCGGCTGCACGCTCCGGAGCCACAGCGGCGGCGCCTGCCCGGGACTCGCGGACGGGGGTCACGCGGACGGGGGTCACAGGGACGTCCGAAGGCTCGCGCGCCGGGACCCCCGAACCGTCCCAGGATCCGAGCACGAGGAACGCCGGGCCGTC
This sequence comes from Nonomuraea phyllanthi, assembly GCF_006334985.2. Lineage (GTDB taxonomy): Bacteria > Actinomycetota > Actinomycetes > Streptosporangiales > Streptosporangiaceae > Nonomuraea > Nonomuraea phyllanthi. The sequence goes on along the minus strand of NZ_VDLX02000026.1, from coordinate 130,609 downwards.
TCAGGGGCTGCAGCAGGGGAGGGGAGAGCCGTCCCGGGGCGCAGCGGCCGGTGGCGGCGGCGCGACGGGCGGGGCCGGGAACGGGCGTGCCGGCGCGACGCCACAAGCGCAGACGCCGGACCCCGGAAGCCCTGTGCCGCCCGCCGACGCGAAGGTCCCGCACCTGAACGGGAGCGCGGCCGGGGCGGAGGCCGGAGGCGGAGGGACGTACGGGCCGGGGTTCCAGGGAGCCGGGGAGCCGAGGCCGGTGTGCCACGGCCCGCTCGCTCTCCGAGGCGGTCACGCCGCGCCCTACTGCCGCTGGTGCGGCCGCGTGGACGCCGACTGGCGCTGCCCGACCTGTGGCAGCCCCCGGCTCCGGGCCGTCGTCACCGGCGCCAGGCGTACGGCGGAGGAGCTCGGCAGGGCCTTCCCGTCGGTGCAGGTGCGCACGTCGGGCCGCGACGGCGTGCTGGCCACCGTCCCCGGCACCCGCGCGCTGGTCGTCGCGACCCCCGGCGCGGAGCCGGTGGCGGAGGGCGGGTACGCGGCGGCCGTGCTTCTCGACGGCTGGGCGCTCCTGGGCAGGGCCGACCTCAGGGCGGCGGAGGAGACGGTCCGGCGGTGGATGAACGCCGCCGCGCTGCTCCGTCCCGGCGCCGAGCTGGTGGTGCTGGGCGACACCGCGCTGCCCGCCGTACAGGCGCTGTTGCGGTGGGACCCCGTCACCCACGCGGAGCGCGAGCTGGGCGACCGCGCCGAGCTGGGGTTCCCGCCGGCCGTACGGATGGCGACGCTCACCGGCGCGGCGAGCGCGGTCAGGCAGATGCTCGACGAGGCGCACCTCCCGCCCGGCGCCCAGGTGCTCGGCCCCGTCCCCGTGGACGAGTCCGGCCAGGAACGCGCCATGATCCGGGTACGGCGGTCCGGAGGGGCGGCGCTGGCCGCCGCGCTCAAAGGGGCCAGCGGGGTACGTGCGGCGCGCAAGACGCCAGATGTCGTGAAGGTTAGTGTCGACCCACTCGACCTGATTTAGGCCGTTTCCCCGATTCGCTCATCTGGAGGCCAGCCGTTAGCGTGCCCATGTGTCGATCGAATGGGTGAACCAGGCCATCGACGACCTGCGCGCTTGGGGGCGCGCGCGGGACGTCGAGGTGGACGCGGACGAGGTCCGCCTGCTCTGCGACTACGCAAGCGACTACCTCAACGTCAACGAGCTGGGTGACTTCACCCCTGAGACCTTCGACGAACTGCTGCTGTCCATCTATCCGCGCAAGGTCATCGCCCCGCCGGAGAGCGCCCCCGAGACCGTCGCCGCCGCGCGCACCCTCGTCGACTACCTCAGCGAGTCGGGCGCGGTGCCCGAAGAGACGGTGGCGCTCATGCGCGGCAGGCTCGACGTGATCGCGCCGCGCATGCCCGACGCCCTCGCCGACCAGGCGAACTTCGGCATGGCCAAGACCCTCTTCAGCTCCATCGGCCCCGAGTCGCTCGAGCAGGCCGTCGCCATCCCCTCCGGCGAGGTGCCCGACCTGGGGGAGGCGCCCTGCGACTGCCCCGCGTGCACCCCGCTGCCCGCCGCCCGGCTGGCCCCGCGGGAGGAGCTCGTCGCGGCCCTGGACACCGTTCCCGTGCTGGCCGACGACCCGCTGCCCGGCGGCGGCGAGCCGCTGGAGGCCTGGGCGCAGCGGGTCTCCCGGCTCATCGAGGACGATGCCGACCAGGGGCTCTACGACCTGTTCGACATGCTCTACCGGGTCCAGGTACGCGTGCCGGTGAGCGTGATCGGCGACTACCTCGCCGAGTTCGCCGACGACGACAGCGACGACCTCGACGCCACCCTCGACCGGCTGGTCCGGCACGGCATGATCCACGTCACGGACGACAGCGCGGAGCTGACCCCGCTGGCCGTCTGGGGGCTGCGCCGGCACTACCTGTCGCTCGGGCTCGACGCCCCCGAGGCGCCCGACCCGACCCAGGCCGACGCGCTCGGGCTCATCGAGGGCCTGCTCGAAGGCGTCCCGACGGAGCTCGCCGAGCAGGACATCAGCCGCTGGCTGACCGGCAGGGCGCCGGGCGAGGCCGCGGCCGAGCTGCTGGCCGCCGCCTCCGGCGCGCCCGCCGTGGCCCGCGGCATCGCGATCACCATCGTCGACCGGCTGGGGGCCGAGGCCGAGCCGCAGGTGCGCGAGCACCTCGACGACCAGGAGCTGCGCCCGCACGTCATCCACTGGCTGGCCGCCAGAGGTCTGCCCGCGCCGCAGCTCACCCAGGACGAGCTGCTCTGGGTCAGCGTCGACATGCTGGCGCTGGCGATGCCCGCCGCCGAGGAGGACCCCGAGAACTTCGCCGAGAACATGGCGGCCTCCGGCCCGCCCGCCCATATGATCGAGGAGATGTGGCGGGTCGACCACCCCGACGTCGTCGAGGTGCTCGAACTGCTCGGGCGTTCCATCCCCGACGGCACGGTCGCGAAGGCGGCACGCAAGGCGGCCTTCAAAGCCCGGTCCCGGGCCATCCGTTGAAGTCGCTCATGTGACTGCTGTGCAGTAGGTTTCGTGGGTGGCAAACAACGTCTTCGACCTCGCCGAGCTGCGCAAGCTGATCGATGAGCAGGCCGCCGTGCCCCCACGGCCTCCTGAGGAGACTCCCGTGGAGCACGAAGCGCTGACGTTCCCGCCGGTGTTGCCGGCGCCCGACGCGGAGCTGGCGGCGGCGGTGCCCAGGGTGCCGCTCGTGGCCGACGCCATCAGGCTCACCACCTGGACGGGCACCCGCCCGGTGACCCCGGAGGGGCACCTGAGCGAGCAGGACGCCGAGGCCGCCGCACGGGAGCTGGGCCTGACCCCCGCCCGCCTGCGCCTGATCTGGATCGTGGCCGTCAACACCGGCCTGCTGCGCATCCTCGGCGGCCGGGCCTCGCGCGGGCCGCTGTCGCTGCAGCTGACGGTGGAGGCCACGCTGGAGTTCTGGGACGGCGTGGTCATGGACGTGCTCGACCGCGCCGACGAGGGCCTGACAGGGTCCGCCGTGGTCGACGGGCATCTGGCCGAGATGCTCGCCACGATCTACTCCGTGCGCTCCGGCGTCGCCACCGCCAACCTGGCCAGGGGCATCCTCCAGTCCCACGAGGTGGCCTGCGCGCCCGGCGCCGTCGAGATGCGCAGGCTCGCCGCCGCGCTGCCGGCCGAGCTGCTGGAGGCGCTGTCGCTGCTGACGTACTGCGGGCTCGTCGAGCAGACCCCCGCGGGCCGCACCGCGCTCACGCCGCTCGGCGTCTGGGCCATCCGCCGCGACCTGCTGCGCGAGGGCCACGACGCGCCGACGACCGCCGAGGTGGAGGTGTTCGCCGACCTGTCGGCGGCCGAGCTGGTGGAGGCACTGGTCAAGGGCTCGGCCACGCAGAGCGCCGTCGCGGGGTGGCTGGAGCGCCGCTCGCCCGAGTCCGCGGCGCGCGACCTGATCGAGATCGCGGCATCCGGTACGGCGGGGCAGCGCGGCGCGGTCGGCGCCATCCTCGAAGAGCTGGGGCCGGAGGCCGAGCAGCCGGTCAGGCAGGCGCTCGACGACCCGCTGATGCGCCGCTACGCCGCCTCCTGGCTGCACATCCGCGACCTTCCAGCCCCCACGCTCAGCCCCGAGGACCACACCTGGATCGCGGTCGACTCCCTGGCCGCCCTCATGCACCTGTCGGGCCCGGCCGCCGGCCGCCTCGACACGCCCGAGCCGGGCGAAGACCTGATCAAGCTGGTCGGCGAGATGCCCGAGGTGGGCCACCCCGACACGATCGCCGTGCTGGAGATGCTCGCCGCCGCCCACGACGATCAGGCCGTGGTCAAGGCGGCGCGCAAGGCAGCGATGAAGGCGCGCTCGCTCGAGCACACTAAACTGGGCTGATCCACGCGCGAGAACGGAGAGACCCCCTTGGCGATCCAGGCGATCCGGCTGTTCGGAGACCCGGTGCTGCGCACCCCGGCGGCTCCGGTCGTCGACTTCGACAAGGAGCTCCGCAAGCTGGTCAAAGACCTCACCGACACGATGATGGACGCTCCGGGCGCGGGCCTGGCGGCCCCGCAGATCGGCGTCGGGCTGCGGGTGTTCACCTATTACGTGGACGAGCAGCTCGGCCACCTGATCAACCCCGACCTCGACCTGTCCGCCGAGCAGGACGAGGAGGGCGAGGAGGGCTGCCTGTCCTTCCCCGGGCTGTCGTTCCCGACGCCGCGGGCCGTCCGCGCCGTCGCCAAGGGCTTCAACATGCACGGCGAGCCCGTCACGCTGGAGGGCACCGACCTGATGGCGCGCTGCTTCCAGCACGAGACCGACCACCTCGACGGCATCCTGTTCATCGACCGCATGGATCCCAAGCAGCGCAAGCTCGCCATGAAGGCCGTGCGCGAGGCCGAGTGGAGCGGCCTGGCCGCCCCCGTGATCAAGGCGTCGCCGCACGCCACCGGCGGAAGGGCCCTCTGAGAGCATGCGTCTGGTCTTCGCGGGCACACCCGAGACGGCGCTGCCGTCGCTGCGGGCCCTCATCGACTCTCCCCGCCACGAGGTCGTGGCGGTCGTCACCCGGCCCGACGCCCAGTCGGGGCGGGGCCGCAAGGTCCACCCCTCGCCGGTGGCCGAGCTCGCCGAGGAGTCCGGCATCGAGGTGCTCCGCCCGCCCAAGGCCGGCGATCCCGGCTTCCTCGACCGGCTGCGCGCCCTGGAGCCCGACTGCTGCCCGGTGGTCGCGTACGGTGCGCTGCTGCCGCAGGCGGCGCTCGACATCCCCCGGCACGGGTGGATCAACCTGCACTTCTCGATCCTGCCCGCCTGGCGCGGGGCCGCCCCGGTGCAGCACACGATCCTGCACGGCGACGAGATCGGCGGGGCGACGACGTTCCAGATCGTCAAGGAGCTGGACGCCGGGCCCGTCTACGGCGTCGTGACCGAGGAGATCCGCACCTCCGACACGAGCGGGGCGCTGCTCGAACGGCTGTCCGTCTCGGGGGCGGAGCTGCTCGTCGCGACCCTCGACGGCGTCGAGGACGGCACCCTGGAGGCCCGGCCGCAGCCCGCCGACGGGGTGACGATCGCACCCAAGATCACCGTGGCCGACGCCCAGGTCGACTGGACCAAGCCCGCCGTCCACGTCGACCGGCTGATCCGCGCCTGCACCCCCGCCCCCGGCGCGTGGAGCGAGTTCCGCGGCCAGCGGCTGAAGCTGGGGCCGGTGCGACCGGCGCCCGGTGAGCGGCTGCCCGCGGGCGAGATCGCCGCCTCGAAGGCGAAGGTGCTGGTCGGGACGGCCACCGACCCGGTGGAGCTGGGTGAGGTGCAGCCGCAGGGCAAGCGGATGATGAGTGCCGTGGAGTGGGCTCGCGGGGTTCGCCCAGAGGGTAAAGAGATCTTCAAGTGACGCGGCGTGTCGGCTCGGACGCCCTCGGTAACATCGACGCCATGACCACCACCGGTAGCGAGTCACAGGCGCTCATCGCGCGAATGGACAATCTCCGCGAGGACCAGGACGTCGCTTTCGCGACGCTCTGTGATGCTCGCGACAAGATCCGCGACATCAACTTCTGGACCGCCCGGAGCGATCGCTCCATGGCGAAGCTGGACGGGAAGGTCTCGCGGATCGAGCAGAAGAGTGACAAGGCGCTCGGCCTGGCCGTGCAGGCGAAGGAGAAGCTGGACACCCTGGACGGCCGCGTCGCCGTACTGGAGACGGACGTCAAGGAGCTCAAGTCGGACGTTGCGGTGCTCAAGACAGATGTCAGCGAGCTCAGGACGGATGTGAGTGGGCTCAAGGCGGATGTCGGGGTGCTCACGACGGACGTCGGCGGGCTCAAGTCGGATGTGAGTGGGCTCAAGTCGGATGTGAGTGGGCTCAAGGCGGATGTCGGGGTGCTCACGACGGACGTCGGCGGGCTCAAGTCGGACGTGAGTGGGCTCAAGGCGGACGTCAAGGAGCTCAAGACGGACGTCGGCGTGCTGAAGACAGATGTCAGCGGGCTCAAGTCGGACGTGAGCGGGCTCAAGGCGGGTGTCGGCGGGCTCACGGGCGACATGATCGAGGTCAAGGCGCTGCTCGGGGAAATGCTCCAGAGGCTGCCGCCCAAGCCATGAGGGAAAGTTTGAGGGGATGAGGACGAGGGGGGACCAAGGGGCCGGCGGCAGAGGCGGCGCCAGCCGTACGCGGAAGCCACGCAGACCGGTGCGCGACCAGGCACGCAATGCGGCCTTCGACGTCGTGCGCGCGGTCGACGAGCGCGACGCGTACGCCAATCTGCTTCTGCCACGGCTCCTGCGCGAGCGCGGCATCAGGGGACGCGATGCCGCGCTCGCGACCGAGCTCGCGTACGGGACGCTGCGCGGGCTCGGCACCTACGACGCCATCATCGAGATGTGCAGCGACCGGGCGCCCGACCCAGACGTGCGCGACGCGCTGCGGCTCGGCGCGCACCAGCTCCTGCGCATGCGCGTGCCGCCGCACGCGGCCGTGGGCACCACCGTCGACCTCGTACGCCTGCGCATCGGCCAGGGCGCGGCCAAGTTCGTCAACGCGGTGCTGCGGAAGATCGGCTCACGGACGATCGAGGAGTGGGTGCCCATCGTCGCGCCCGACCCGGCCAGTGACCCGGTCGGCCACCTCGCCGTGGCCTACGGGCACCCGCGCTGGATCGTCTCCGCCTTCCGCGACGCCCTCGGTGGGGCGGACGACCTGACCGACCTGCTCGACGCCGACAACGCCCGTCCTCTGGTGACGCTGGTGGCGCGGCCCGGCCGGAGCTCGATGGCGGAGCTCGAAGACGCGGGCGCCGTCCCGGCCCGCTACTCGCCGTACGCCGCCTATCTGACCGAGGGCGATCCCGGCCAGATCGAGGCCGTGGCGGAGACGCGCGCCGCCGTCCAGGACGAGGCCAGCCAGCTGGTGGCCCTGGCCCTGACCCGGGTGCCCCTCGACGGGGACGGCGACGAGCTGTGGCTCGACATGTGCGCGGGGCCGGGCGGTAAGGCGGGCCTCCTCGACGCCATCGCCACCCACGGCGACCTCGCCGGGCTGGACGGGGCGGCCGGTGGCGCCCCGGACACGGCTGCGAGCCCCCAGGGGAGTGACCGCGGTGGTCCCGAGGCGTCCGCTGGGGGCGGTGGTGGCCGTCCAGAGGTGTTCGGCGGAGGTGCGCGGTTGATGGCCGCCGACGTGCAGGAACATCGGGCCCGGCTGGTCTGGCAGACTACGCGGGACGCGGCCGTGGTGACGGCGGACGGCACCGAGCCCGCGTGGCGGCCCGGGGTGTTCGACCGGGTGATGCTCGACGCCCCGTGCACCGGGCTGGGGGCGCTGCGGCGCAGGCCCGAGGCACGGTGGCGGCGAGACCCGTCCGGGATCGCGGAGCTGGGCAAGCTGCAGCGGCGGCTCCTCGACACCGCGCTCGACGCCGTCCGTCCTGGTGGCGTCGTCGCGTACGTCACCTGCTCGCCGCATCTGGCCGAGACCCGGGTCGTGGTCGCGGACGTGATGGCGCGCAGGCCCGACGTCGAGCAGCTCGACGCCCGCGACTACCTGCCCGAGGTGGATCGCCTGGGAGATGGCCCGCACGCCCAGTTCTGGCCGCACCGGCACGGCACCGACGCCATGTTCCTGGTGCTGCTGCGTAAGCGTCCCACCGAGCAGTGAGCCGACCACCGCCGACGCCTTGTTCTCCTGCCATGTGCGAGTGTGCGTGTTCTCGTGCCATGCGCGGGTGTGAGGGCTCTGCCTGGTGCGGGTGTGAGGGCTCTGGCCCGTGCGGGTGGGCGTGAGGGCTCTGCCTTGTGCCGACGCGGGTGTGAGGGCGGGGCTGGGCCGGGGGTTGAGCCTGGGTGCGGGCAGAGCTGGGTGGGGGCTGGGCTTCGGCTGACGGAACCGAGCTCGGCTGAGAGCCGGGCGTCGGCAGGTGGCGACTGAGGCCGTGTGGGTCGGTCTTCAATGGGATGGGAGTGGGCGCGTGTGGGTCGGCGTTCGGTGGGGCGAGGGCAAGGTCGTAAGTCGGTAGTGGCGGGGGTGCGGGTTCCGGGGTGGAGGACGGTCGTAGGGCCGGTGATGATGTCCCGGAGGTGCGGGCGCCTGGGCGTTCCATAGACTTGGCACATCATGGCCGTACAGATCTCTCCCAGCATCCTCGCCGCCGACTTCGCCAGGCTCGCCGACGAGGCCGCCGCCGTGCCCAATGCCGACTGGCTGCACGTCGACGTCATGGACTACCACTTCGTCCCCAACCTGACCATCGGGTTGCCCGTGGTCGAGGCGCTGCGCAAGGCGACCTCGACGCCGCTCGACTGCCACCTCATGATCGCCGACCCCGACCGGTGGGCGCCGCAGTACGCGGAGGCGGGGGCGGGCAGCGTGACGATCCACGCCGAGGCGGCCAAGGGGCCCATCAGGACCCTGCGGGAGATCCGCGCGCTCGGTGCGCGGGCCGGCCTGGCGCTCAACCCGGCCACGCCCGTCGAGCCGTACGAAGACCTGCTGGGCGAGGTCGACATGCTCCTGCTGATGACCGTGGAGCCGGGCTTCGGCGGGCAGAAGTTCCTCGACGGGGTGCTGCCCAAGGTGCGGCGGGCGCGGGAGATGATCCGGCGGCACGGCGGGCGCATCTGGCTGCAGGTCGACGGGGGAGTGGACGCCGGTACGATCGAGCGCTGCGCCGACGCGGGCGCCGACGTGTTCGTGGCGGGCAGCGCCGTGTACGGGGCCTCCGATCCCGCTTCCGCCGTTGACGCGCTTCGCGCCGCCGCCGACGCCAGGAACGTATGAACCGGAGCCAGAGGCGTATGGATCGTGCCCAGGCGGCTGAGCAGGGTCCAGACGACGTCTGAGCCGCTCGGGCGACGCCTGAACTGCCCGGGCGACGCCTGGCCCGCCCGCCCGACGCGTGAACCGCCCAATGCGTGAATCGCCCGATGCGTGAATCGGGACAAATGCATGAATGGCCCACAGCTCGGGTAATCATTCACTTATGGGGGACCATGGAATCTTCGGGCCCCGCTCGGTGACCTGGCGGGTGATGGGTGAGCCGATCCTGCTGGTGGGCGGCATCCGCGCGCTCCTGATGCAGGGCCTGCATCCGCGCGCCATGCGCGGCGTGCTGCAGAACTCCGCGCTCATGGACCCGCACGAGGCCTGGTCCCGGTTCATCCGCACCACCGAGTTCGTACGCGTGCGCACGTACGGGACGAAGGCCGAGGTCGAACGGGCCGGGCGGCGCGTCCGCAAGATCCACGCCAGGCTGACCGCCTACGACCCCGACACCGGCACGACCTTCCATCTCGACGAGCCCGACGCGCTGCGCTGGGTGCACGTGGGCGAGGTCGACTCCTACCTGTCGGTCGCCCGACGCGCCGGGGTGGGGCTGTCGGACGACGAGGCGGACGCGTTCGTCGCGGAGTGGCGGCGGGCCGCCGAGGTGGTGGGGTTGAGCGCGGACGAGGTCCCGGGGTCGGTGGCCGAGTTGCGCGACTACATCGAGGCCGCGCGGCCGGGGCTGCGGTTCGTGCCCGAGGCGGCGCACCCGTTGCGCCTGTCGCTGAACGCCCCGCTCCCGTTCAAGCTGACCCCGTTCAAGCCCGCGGTGCCGGGGTTGACGCTGCTGGCGTTCGCCACGCTGCCGCGCTGGGCGAGACGCCTGTACGGGCTGCCCGCCACGCCGTTCGGCGACCTGTGGGCGACGGCCACGCTGCGCACGCTGCAGACCGGGATCGGGCTGGTGCCGGGAGATGTGCTCTACAGCCCCGCCGCCCGGCGGGCGCGCCGGCTCATGGTGGCCTGACCAGAGCCCCCGGCCGCGCTCCGTCCGGTGCGCGGGGCCAGCCGGCGGGATCGCCGGCGCACCCGGCGGTGGTCGATCGAGCAGGCGGCGGTGGCCGATGGCGCAGGTGGCGAGGGTCGCCGGGGCCGAAGAGGAGGGGCGGTCGCGGCGGCCGATCGGGGCATGGCACACTGGTAGCCAGAAGAGCTAGCGTGCTCCGGGGTCGGTGAAATTCCGAACCGGCGGTGACAGTCCGCGACCCGGCCGATGCCATCGGCCGGTTGACCCGGTGAAATTCCGGGACCGACGGTTAAAGTCCGGATGGGAGGTAGCGCGCGAGGTGTCCGGTTTCCCAGCCGGCCGCCTGCCGTGACGCATTCGTGCGTCGTGGCCGAGATCCCCCGGGGCCCGCCGTGGCTTGGAGCTACTGGCGAGTAGGAGGCCCGGGGTGGAGATACCCCCGCAGGACGCCGCGCACATGGCGCGCGCCGTCGAACTGGCCGCGCGCGGGCACGGCACCACCAGTCCCAACCCCGTCGTCGGCTGCGTCGTGCTGGACGCCTCCGGCGAGGTCGTGGGCGAGGGGTTCCACGCGTACGCCGGCGGGCCGCACGCCGAGGTCGTGGCGCTGGCGCAGGCGGGCGAGCGGGCGCGTGGCGGCACCGCGTACGTGACCCTCGAACCGTGCGACCACACCGGACGCACCGGGCCGTGCAGCCGGGCGCTGCTCGTGGCGGGCATCGCGCGGGTCGTGGTCGCGGTGGCCGACCCCAACCCCAAGGCCGCCGGCGGGGCGGCGCGGCTGCGCGCGCACGGCGTCTCCGTGACGATCGGGGTGCTGGCCGATGAGGCGGCGCGGGCCAACGAGGAGTGGCTGACGTACGCGCGGCTCGGGCGCGCGCATGTGACGTGGAAGTTCGCGGCGACGCTGGACGGGCGGTCGGCGGCCGAGGACGGCACCAGCCAGTGGATCACCTCGCCCGAGGCGAGGGCCGACGTGCACCGGCTGCGGGCCGCCTCCGACGCGATCGTCGCCGGCATCGGCACCGTCCTGGCCGACGACCCCCACCTCACCGCCCGCCCCACCCTGTCCAGCACCGATCCCGGCGCGGCCGATCCCGGCCGGAGCGTGCGGAGGCCGGTGCGGGTGGTGGTCGACAGCCGGGCGAGGACGCCGCGGCACGCCAGGGTCCTCGACGACAGCGCCCCCACGCTCGTCGCCGTCGCCGACGACACCGACACCGCGCTCAAGGCCGACCTCCTGCGCCTGCCCCGCGACGCCCATGGTCTCGACCTGGACGCCCTCCTGCGGGAGCTCGCGGCCCGCGACGTGGTCAGCGCGTTCCTGGAGGGCGGCCCCACGCTGGCCGGCGAGTTCCTCAGGCGGGGCCTGGTCGACCGGGTGGTCGCGTACGTCGCGCCCGCGCTGCTCGGCTCCGGCAGGGCCGCGCTGGGCGCGGCCGGGGTGGGCACGATCGCCGGCATCCACCGCCTGACATTTGACGAAATTTCCCCCATCGGGCCGGATGTGAGGCTTGTTGCCCGGCCCGTCACCCAACCAGGCAGGGAGCAGTGATGTTCACCGGAATCATCGAGGAAAAGGGCGAAGTGGTGGCCATCGTGAAGACGGGCGGCGGGGCCGTGCTGTCGGTGCGCGGCCCGGTCGTCACCTCCGACGCCAAGCACGGCGACTCCATCGCGGTCAACGGCGTGTGCCTCACGGTCGTGGAGGTCGAGGACGACGTTTTCACCGTCGACGTGATACGCGAGTCGCTCGATCGCAGCTCGCTCGGCGGCCTCGCCGAGGGCTCCCCGGTGAACCTGGAGCGCGCCGTACGCGCCGACCAGCGACTCGGCGGTCACATCGTGCAGGGCCACGTCGACGGCACCGCCGTGCTGCTGTCCAGGAAGCCCGGCGAGAGCTGGGACGACGTGCGGTTCTCGCTGTCGAAGGAGCTCGGCCCGTACGTCGCGGAGAAGGGCTCGATCGCGATCGACGGAATCAGCCTGACGGTGACGACGGTTGACGACGAAAGCTTCGGTGTGAGCCTGATCCCCACGACGCTCAAGCTCACCACCATGGGCGACCGCCAGGTCGGCGACGTGGTGAACATCGAGGCCGACGTGATCGCCAAGTACGTGGAGAGGCTGGTGGCCGGGAAGTGAGCTGGGCGGACGCCGGATTGGATGTATTCGGCACACATGTGCTCTGGACCGACCTGATAGGGAACATCGCCGCCCTGTCGACGGTGCTGCTCGCGATGCGCAAGTCGATGTGGACGTGGCCGGTGCAGTTCACCGGCTCGGTGCTGCTGTTCGTGGCCTCCATCAACGCCCACATCACGGGCAACGCGCTGAAGCAGGCACTGTTCGCCGGGCTGGCGGTCTACGGCTGGTGGGCGTGGCGGCGCGGCACCCAGGACGGCCGACAACTGCGCGTGCGCCCCGCCGAGTGGTGGGAGCGGTTGATGCTGGTCACCGTCATGCTGCTGGGCACGGCCGTGGTCGGGGTGCTGTTCTTCGTCACCGGCCTGTCGTGGGGCGCGCACGAGCCGCTGCCGAAGGGCGCGTTCCTGGTGGCCGCCGACGCGTACATCTTCGTCGGCAGCGCGGTCGCCACCTGGGCCCAGGGCAGGGCGCTGGTGGACTTCTGGATCGTGTGGGTCGCGGTCGACCTCGTGGGCGTGCCGCTGGCGTTCAGTTCGGGGCTGGTGGTCTCCGGCTGGGTGTACGGAATCTTCTTCGCGCTGGTCCTCGTCGGCTTCGTGAAGTGGCTGCGCGAATACCGGACGAGCGAACTGAGTGTGGCGGTGGCGCAATGAGCGATATCAGGCTGGACCCGATCGAACGGGCCATCGAGGACATCCGAGACGGCCGGCCGGTCGTCGTGGTCGACGACGCGAGCAGGGAGAACGAGGGCGACCTGATCTTCGCCGCGGCCCGGGCCACGCCCGAGCTGTGCGCGTTCACGATCAGGCACACGAGCGGCGTGATCTGCGTGGCCATGGAGGGCAAGGAGCTCGACCGGCTCGGGCTGCCGCTCATGGTCGTGCACAACAAGGAGCGCATGCGCACGGCGTACACGATCACCGTGGACGCCCGCGACGGCGTCACCACCGGCATCTCGGCGGCCGACCGCGCGAAGACGATCCGCACGCTCGCCGACTCCGCCACCGAGCCCGCCGAGCTGGTGCGCCCCGGCCACATCTTCCCGCTGCGCTACCGCGAGGGCGGGGTGCTGGCCAGGCGCGGCCACACCGAGGCCGCCGTCGACCTGGCCAGGCTGGCGGGCCTTTCGGCCGCCGGCGCGCTGGCCGAGGTGGTCAACGACGACGGCACCATGGCCAGGCTGCCCGAGCTGCGCCGCTTCTGCGACACGCACGGCCTGGCCCTGGTCTCCATCGAGCAGCTGGTCGACCACCGCCGCCGCGCCGAGAGCATGGTGACGCGGGTGGCCGAGACGCGGCTGCCCAACGCGTACGGGATGTGGCGCGCGTACGGCTACGCCAGCGACCTCGACGGCGGCGAGCACGTCGCGCTCGTCTACGGCGACCTGGGCGACGGCGAGAGCATCCTGGTCAGGGCCCACTCCGAGTGCCTGACCGGCGACGTGTTCGGCTCGCTGCGCTGCGACTGCGGGGTGCAGCTGGAGCACGCCATGTCGGCCATCGCGCAGGAGGGCCGGGGCGTGGTCGTCTACCTGCGCGGCCACGAGGGCCGGGGCATCGGCCTGCTGGCCAAGCTCAAGGCCTACGGCCTGCAGGACAACGGCAGCGACACCGTCGACGCCAACATCGAGCTGGGGCTGCCGGTGGACGCGCGAGAGTTCTCCAACGCCGGGCAGATCCTCGCCGACCTCGGCGTCAAGTCCGTGCGGCTGCTGACCAACAACCCGGCCAAGCTCAAGGGCATGGACGGCTACGGCATCAAGGTCCTCGGGCGCGAGCCCGTGCCCGTGCACATGAACCCGCACAACGAGCGCTACCTCACGGCCAAGCGCGACCGCCTCGGCCATCAGATCACCGGGCAGACCCCGGAGCAGATCCCGGACGACATCTCGGACCACATCTCGGAGGCTTCATGAGCGGGCAGGGACGCCCGGACGTCGCGGCACCCGACGCCGCGGGGCTGACGGTGGGGGTGGTGGCGGCCGGCTGGCACGCCGAGATCACCGACCAGCTCGTGGCGCGGGCCGTACAAGCCTGCGACGACAGCGGCGCCGTCGCCACCGTCGTACGCGTGCCGGGCTCGCTGGAGATCCCGGTGGTCGCCCAGGCGCTCGCCCGCCGCTGCGACGCGGTGGTGGCCCTGGGCGCGGTCATCAGGGGCGAGACCGCCCATTTCGACTACGTCTGCGACTCGGTGACCGCGGGTCTGACCCGGATCTCGCTGGACGAGGAGACGCCGGTCGGCAACGGCGTGCTCACCTGCGACACGCTCGACCAGGCACTGGAGCGTTCCGGGCGGCCGGGGAGCAAGGAGGACAAGGGATACGAGTCGGCCATCGCCGCGCTGGAGACCGCACTCCTGCTGAGGGACCTCCGCTGACCTGCGGTAGGTTTCCCTCGTGCCAGAGTCCGTGCCTCCACCGTCCCTGCCCATCACCTGGCGTCCCCGCCGCACGAGATTCGTCGCGTACGGCTCCGCCGCCCTGATCGTCCTGGGGGCGGTGGCCATGGCGATCTTCATCGCCGAGCCGTTCAAGCTGCCCGACCGGGTGGGGTTCGTGGTGTTGGGCTGCGCGGTGGCGTTCGTGCTCCACCTGCTCGGCCGGGTGCGGGTGGAGGCGGACGACGAGGGCGTCACGATCGTCAACGCCGTCCGCACCCACCGCTACACCTGGCCGGAGATCCTGGAGGTCACGCTGCTGTCGGGCGACCCGTGGCCGCGGATCGACTTCTCGGACGGGCGCACCATCGGGGCGATGGGCATCCAGGGCTCGGAGAAGCCCCGCGCCGTCCGCGCCACGGCCGAGCTGGCGGCCCTCATCCGCGAGCGCGGCGAGGCGCGCGAGGCCTGACCGGGGTCCGCCGTGGGGCGCGCGAGGCCTGATCCGGGAAAGCGGTGAGGAGAGCATGGGTTGATCACCTTGCCGAGCCGGGCCGCCGACGTAATCTGAAAGGGTGCTGCGGCGGACCATCAGGGCAACGGACATCGAGTCGCCGGACAAGCTCATCGAGCTGCTCGACCGGCACGCCTATCTGGCCGACGAGGGCCTGGCCACGGCCGCCTTCCTGGCGCTGCGGATGGGCCGGCCGCTGTTCCTCGAAGGGGAGGCGGGGGTCGGCAAGACCGAGCTGGCCAAGACGCTCGCGACGCTGCTGCGGGCGCCGCTCATCAGGCTCCAGTGCTACGAGGGCCTGGACGCGGCCCAGGCCCTCTACGACTGGGACTTCGCCCGCCAGCTCCTCCACCTCAAGGCCGCCGAGGCCGCCGGGATCACCGACGTGGGCCGGCTGGAGGGCGAGATCTACGACCGCAGGTTCCTCATCGCGCGGCCCCTGCTCAAGGCCGTCGAGACGCAGCCGAGCGTGCTGCTGGTCGACGAGATCGACCGGGCCGACGACGAGTTCGAGGCGTTCCTGCTGGAGGTGCTCTCCGACTTCACGATCTCCATCCCGGAGCTGGGCACGGTCAGGGCCGAGACGCCGCCGGTGGTCGTGGTGACCTCCAACCGCACGCGCGAGGTGCACGACGCGCTCAAGCGGCGCTGCCTCTACCACTGGCTGGAGCACCCCACCTTCGACCGGGAGGTGGCCATCCTGCTGCGGCGGCTGCCCGGCTGCACCGAGACGCTGGCCAC
The DNA here is from genome assembly GCF_006334985.2 of Nonomuraea phyllanthi. Lineage (GTDB taxonomy): Bacteria > Actinomycetota > Actinomycetes > Streptosporangiales > Streptosporangiaceae > Nonomuraea > Nonomuraea phyllanthi. Next base: position 115,051 of record NZ_VDLX02000026.1, on the reverse strand, counting down.
GCAGGTGGCGCACGCGGCCGAGCGGCTGCGGCAGGCGGACCTGGTCAAGCCGCCCGGCGTGGCCGAGACGCTCGACTGGACCGAGGCGCTGCTGACGCTGGGCGCCAAGGAACTCGATCCGGGCCTCGCCGCGGCCACCCTGGGGGCGGCGCTGAAATACCGCGAGGACGTCTCCGCCGTGCTCTCCAACGGGCTGCTGTCCCATGGATGAGCTGGTCGCCACCGTGACAGGGTTCGCGAGAACCCTGCGGGCGGCCGGGGTCGGAGCCGATCACGAGCGCACCCAGACCATGCTCAGGGCCCTCGACCACCTCGACGTGGCCGAGCCCCGCGAGGTCTACTGGGCCGGGCGGCTCACGCTCTGCGCCACACCTGATGACCTGCCCCGCTATGACCGGTGCTTCGCCGCGTACTTCGGCGGCCGCAAGGCGGCCCTCGTCCGTACCGGCGCGACCTCCGTCACCAGGCACCTGGCGGCCGGTCCCGAGGGCGACGGCGGCACGGACGCGGCGGCGGCGCCCGCGACGGCGAGCCCGGTGGAGGTGCTGCGCCACCGCGACGTGGCCAGGCTGACCGACGCCGAGCGGGCCGAGGTCCACCGGATGCTGGCCCTGTTGCGGGCGCGGCGGGCGCTCAGGCGCTCGCGCCGCTTCGAGAGCGCCCGCCGGGGGCCGCTCGACCAGCGCCGCACCATCCGCGACGCGCTGCGGAAGGGCGAGATCGCGAGGCTCCGGCACCGGCGCCACACCACCCGGCCGCGAGCGGTCGTGCTGTTCGTGGACGTCAGCGGCTCGATGGCCCCCTACGCCGAGACCCTGCTGCGCTTCGCCCACGCGCTGGTCAGGAGCGAGCCCAGGCACACCAGGGTCTACTCGGTCGGCACCAGGCTCACCTCCATCACGGCCGAGTTGCGCCACCGCGACCCCGGCACCGCGCTCAACGAGGTGTCGAAGGCTGTCCCCGACTGGAGCGGCGGGACCCGCCTGGGCGAGGAACTGCGGGAATTCCTCGCCCGTTACAGCGCGAGAGGGGCGATCGTCGTGATCGCCTCGGACGGGTGGGAACGCGGCGATCCTGACCTGCTGCGCACGCAGATGGCCCGGCTGGCCAGGCAGGCGCACCGGGTGATCTGGGTCAACCCGCACAAGGGGTACGACGACTACCAGCCGCTCACCGGTGGCATGCGGGCCGCGCTCCCGTACCTCGACGACCTGGTGGCCGGGCACAGCCTGGCCGCTTTTGAGCAACTGAGCGAAAGGCTGGCCCATGCGTGACGTGCTGCCGGAGATCACCCAGTGGTGGCGGTCGGGGACCGGGTTCGGGCTGGCGACGGTGGTCAGCACGTTCAGCAGCGCGCCCCGGCAACCGGGCGCGGCCATGGCGGTGCGCGGCGAGGAGGTGGTCGGCAGCGTCTCCGGCGGCTGTGTCGAAGGCGCCGTGTTCGAGCTGGCCACCGAGGCCGAGCAGCCGATCCTGCAGAGGTACGGCGTGAGCGACGACGACGCGTTCGCCGTCGGGCTCACCTGTGGCGGCATCATCGACATCCTCGTCGAGCCCATCTCGAAGGAGACGTTCCCCGAGCTGGGGGAGATCGCGCGGGCCGTCGAGGCGCGCGAGCCCGTCGCCGTCGCCACGATCATCTCCGGGCCCGGCCGGATGGGTGCCCGCCGTGTGGTCTGGCCGGAGCGTTCGAGCGGCACCCTCGGCCTCGAACGGCTCGACGAGGCCGTGGACGACGACGCGCGCGGCATGCTCGCCCAGGGCCTGACCGGCGTCAGGCGCTACGGCGCGGAGGGGGAGCGGCGCCTGGACGACCTGGCGGTGTTCGTCCAGTCGTTCGCGCCGCCGCCGCGCATGCTCGTGTTCGGGGCCATCGACTTCGCGGCGGCCGTGGCCCGGGTGGGCAAGTTCCTCGGCTACCACGTCACGGTCTGCGACGCCCGCCCGGTCTTCGCCACCTCCAAGCGCTTCCCCGAGGCCGACGAGGTCGTGGTCAAGTGGCCGCACGACTACCTGTCGTCCGTCCAGGTGGACGAGCGCACGGTGATCTGCGTGCTCACCCACGACCCCAAGTTCGACGTGCCGCTGCTGGAGGTGGCCCTGCGGACGGACGCCGGGTACGTCGGCGCCATGGGCTCGCGGCGCACCCACGAGGACCGCCTGGCGCGGCTGCGCGAGTCCGGGCTCACCGACGCCGAGCTGGCCAGGCTGCGCTCGCCGATCGGGCTCGACCTCGGCGCGCGCACCCCCGAGGAGACCGCCGTGTCGATCGCCGCCGAGCTGATCCAGCTGCGCTGGGGCGGCTCCGGGAGCCCGCTGTCCAGCACGCGGGGCCGCATCCACCACGAGGCCCCATGAGGACGGGCCGGGTGGCGGGGCTGCTGCTGGCGGCGGGCCGGGGCGCCCGGCTGGGCACGCCCAAGGCGCTGGTGGAGTTCGAGGGCGAGCGGCTGGTCGACCGGGGCGTGCGGCTGCTGGAGGAGGGCGGCTGCCACCCCGTCGTGGTCGTGCTCGGCGCGGCCACCGTGCAGGTGCGGGGCGCGGTGACGGTGCGCAACCCCGACTGGGCCTCCGGCATGGGATCGTCGCTGCGGGTCGGGCTCGCCGCGCTGCCGGAGGAGGCCGAGTCCGTGGTGATCGCGCTGGTCGACCAGCCGCTCATCCGGCCGGGTGCGGTACGCGCGCTCATCGCCTCGGGCGCCGGGCTGGCCGTCGCCACGTACGGGGGCGAACGCCGCAATCCCGTGCTGATCGCCCGCGAGCACTTCGCCGGGGTGGCGGAACTGGCCGTGGGGGACGTGGGGGCCAGACCGTACCTGAAGGCCCACCCCGGGCTGGTGACCGGGGTGCCGTGCGACGAGCACGGCGACCCGGCGGACATCGACACGCCACGGGACCTGAAGCTGCTGGAGCCGCAGTGAGGCGGAGGCCGCCGGAGCGGCGGTGGGACGGAGGCCCCTAGAGCCGCAGTGAGGCGATGGCGGCGCGGTGGTCGCTGCCGGTGGCCGGGGCGACGCCCGCCTTGGTCGCCGTCATGCCCTTGAACAGGATGTGGTCGGGCCTGGTGATGGGGAACTCCGCCGGCCAGGTGAACCCGAACCCCTCGCCCGCCGCGCTCTGCGCGTCGGTCAGCGGCGGGATCAGGCCGCTCATGCCCCGGTCGGTGGTGGCGGTGTTGAGGTCGCCGAGCAGCAGGATGCGCTTGCTGGCGTCGGCGTCGATGAGCTTGCGGGCCTGTGCCAGCGAGGCGTCGCGCGAGGTGGTGGCCCCCGGCCTGGCCGAGGCCAGGTGCATGACGTAGACGGTCACCTTGCCCTTGGGGGTGTCGACCACCGCGCGCAGCGCCCGCGGCCAGCCCATGCCGACGTCGAGCGGTTTGGTGTCGACGATCGGGTAGCGGCTCCACAGGCCGACCGTGCTGACCGGATAGTGGTACTTGAACATCTTGTTGAGCTGCTTGGCCGCCGGCCCGCCGCTGGTCAGCTCCTGCGCGGCCAGCAGGTCGAGATCCTTGGCGATCACCCGCACGGCCTCGCCGGAGGCGTCGTTGGTGACGCCCACGTTGACCGTGCCGACGGCCAGGTCGCTGGGGCCGCCGGGCGGCGTGCGCAGGAGCGTGGAGCCGAACATGGCGGCCCACACCACCGCCGGCGCCAGCGCGGCGACCGCGGCCGCCCGGGAACGTGCCACCGCGGCGCCGAGCAGCAGCAGCGGGACGGTCAGCCCCAGCCAGGGCAGCAGGCTCTCCAGCACGGGCGTGAACCCGCCGAGCGCGGGGATCAGCCGGTGCCCCGCCAGGGCCACGGCGACCACGGCGCTCACGACGATGACGAGCCGGCTCAGCACGTGATCCAGGCTAGTGGCTCCCTGCCGGGACCACCGACGCGATAGCCTGGTCGCGTCGCAACGGAATATCATTCGGTTTCAGTGGGAGCCCGGCATGCGCATCGGAATGGCACTCAAATACTCGGGCGGCTTCAAGGAGATGGTGGCCGAGCTGGCCGACTACGAGAGGGCCGGGCTCGACATCGTGTTCGTGGCCGAGGCGTACTCGTTCGACGCCGTCAGCCAGATGGGCTACATCGCGGCCAAGACGGAGCGGCTGGAGATCGCCTCGGGCATCCTGCCGATCTACTCGCGCACCCCGACGCTCATGGCCATGACGGCCGCGGGCCTCGACTACGTCTCCGACGGACGCTTCACGCTGGGCATCGGCGCCTCGGGGCCGCAGGTGATCGAGGGCTTCCACGGGGTGCCGTACACCGCGCCGCTCGGGCGCACCCGCGAGGTCATCGAGATCTGCCGCAAGGTGTGGCGGCGCGAGCGCCTGGAGCACGACGGCCGCCACTACACGCTGCCGCTCCCGCCCGAGCAGGGCACGGGCCTCGGCAAGCCGCTCAAGCTCATCAACCATCCGGTACGCCCCCGCATCCCCATCGTGGTCGCCGCCATCGGCCCCAAGAACGTCGAGCTGACCGCCGAGCTGGCCGAGGGCTGGGAGCCGATCTTCTACGTGCCGGAGAAGGCCGCCGACGTGTGGGGCCCCTCGCTGGCCGCCGGCAAGGCGAAGCGCGACCCCGAGCTGGGCGAGCTGGACGTGATCGCGCAGGCGTCCCTGGCGATCGGCGACGACGTGGCCGGGCTGCTGGAGTTCGGCCGGCCGATGGCGGCCCTGTACATCGGCGGCATGGGCGCCAAGGGCCGCAACTTCTACAACGACCTGGCCAGGCGCTACGGCTACGAGAAGGAGGCCGAGCAGATCCAGGACCTCTACCTGGAGGGCAAGAAGGAGGAGGCGGCCGCGCTGGTCCCCGGCGAGCTGCTGGAGAACATGTCGCTGATCGGCAGCGAGGGGTTCGTGCGCGACCGGGTGCTGGCGCTCAAGGAGTCGGGGGTGACCACGCTCAACGTGACCCCGCTGGCCGCGACGCACGAGGAGCGGCTGCGGCTGATCGAGACGATCAAGGACATCGCGGGCTGAGTCCCCGCCGGGGCGCGCCGGGCCTGTCCGCGGGACGGCCCGGCGGGTGGGGATGGCCCGGCGGGTGATGACGGTCGCGCCGCGTGGGGACAGCGCGGCGGGCGGCCATGGTGCGGCGGGGGCGATGATGGGGCGGGAAAGGCCCGGTGGCCCTATGGTTGGTCGGAAATCCTGATTTTCGAGTATTTGGCGGGGATATGTCCGACGCGACGCCATCCTTGGTCGCTGACCGGTACCGGCTTGACGAGCGCATCGACAGTGGGCCGATGGGCGAGGTGTGGCGGGGGTACGACACGCGGGCCGACTGGGTCGTGGCCGTGAAGGTGCTCACCGCGAGGGCGGCGGGTGCCGCCACGCGGGAGGTGCTCACGCAGCACGCCCAGGCCGTGGCCAGGGTGATCCACCCCAACGTGGCGATGGTGCTGGACGTCGGCGACCACCAGGGCGCGCCGTTCCTGGTGATGGAGTTCCTCACCGGGCTCAGCCTCGGCGAGGAGGCGGCCGCGCGGGGGTCGCTGACGATCGTCGAGGTCTGCGACCTGGTCGGGCAGGCCGCCGCCGGGCTCGACGCGGCACACCGGGCCGGGGTGGTGCACGGCAGGGTCGGGCCGGACAGCTTCCGGCGGGCAGGGAGCGGGGTGCTCAAGGTCGTCGGGTTCGGGATGGACGACCGGCTGCCGGACTCGGAGCGGTACCTGGCGCCCGAGCGCGTCGCCGGGGAGCCGCCGGCCGCCCCCGGCGATCTGTACGCGCTCGGGTGCGTCTGCTACGAACTGCTGTGCGGCCGCGCCCCCTTCGAGCCGGGCGCGCGGGGCGAGCCGGCCCCGCCGAGCGCGTTCAGGGCGGAGGTGCCCGCCGAGCTGGACCGGCTGGTGCTGGCCATGCTCGCCGAGGAGCCCGCCAGGCGGCCCTCCAGCGGCGAGGCGATCCGGCGGGCCCTGGCGACCATCGCCAGGCCGCGCTCCAACCCCGCCGCCCCGCCCGTGACAGGCGTCTCCCTGCGCGACGGCGGCCTGCCGCCGACGGCGCCCGGCGCGGTGCGCGGAGCGGGCCTCGGCGCCAGCGCCGGTGCCGGTACGGGTCCAGGGGGCAGGCAGGGGGCCACCGAGATCTTCCAGGCCGCGGGCCACGACGGCACCCCCAGGGCCGGCGACACCGCCGTCTTCCAGGCGGGCGACCTGCCGCCCGAGCCGCCGTCCGGCAACCGCAAGCTGCTCATCCAGCTCGGCGCCGCCGTGCTCGTCATCGCGGTGGTGACCGTGTTCATGGTCTCGTGGGCGGGCACCCGCGAGGAGCCGGTGGCCCAGGTCACCCCGACGACCGCGCCCAGCACGTTCGCCCCGCCCACCGCCATCCCCACCGATCTGCTCACGCGGACGCCCACCCCCGACCCGTCCAGCCTGGTGCGCACCGTGGGACCCACGAAGGATCCGACCGTGCTGGTCGGGACGGCCCCGCCCAAGGCGACCCTGGGCGAGGCGATCCCGCCGGGCGGGTGGCGCAAGTGGCTGTCGGAGTTCGACAACGCCCTGATGGCGCAGCAGGCCGCGAACGGGATCGACCCCCGGGTGGCGGCCAAGGCCAGGGAGAAGATCAGGAAGGCGGCGCGGAAGTTCGACGAGGGCCACGTCGACTCCACGGTGAACCACATCGCCGGCGTCTACCACGACCTGACGCGGGCCGCGGAGAAGGGCGACATGGACCCGTCCGGCCCCCTTGGGCAGTTCATGCAGGACTGGCGGCTGCCCGCGCGGTGATCGCGGAGGGTCGGCGGCTGCCCGCAGGGTGATCGCGCGGGATCGGCGGCGGTCCGGCCGGCGATCACGCGGCCCCGGTGTCCGCCCGTCCGATGCACCGGCGGGCCGGGCGATGGTGACGCCAGGGTAGGAACACGTACATTGGCGCCATGACCGTCGACTACGTGGCACGCCGCGCGCGCCTCGCCGAGCTGCTGCCCGCCCGTGAGGTCCACGCCCTGCTCGTCACCTCCCCCGTGAACGTCCGCTACCTCACCGGGCTGGCCAGCTCCAACGCGGCCGTCCTGGTCAGGGCCGACGGCACGGCGCTGCTGGCGACCGACAACCGTTACATCGACGTGGCCCGCACGCTCGACGTCCCCTCCACCGAGACGTACGACGTGGCGGAGCGGCTGGCGGAGCCGGGTGTCGGCATCGAGGCGGCGTGGATGAGCGTGGCGACGTACCGGCGGCTGGGCGAGGGGCTCGTGCCGCTGGAGCCGGTGGTGGAGCTGCTGCGGGCGGTCAAGGACGACGGCGAGCTGGAGCTCCTGCGTACCGCCTGCGCCATCACCGACCAGGCGTTCGCCGACGTGTCGGGGAAGATCGCCCCCGGTGTCACCGAACGCGAGCTCGCCCGCCTCCTCGACCACCGCATGGCCGAGCTCGGGGCCGACAAGCCCGCGTTCGACACCATCGTCGCCGCCGGCGAGAACGGCGCCGTCCCGCACCACGCCCCCTCCGACCGGGAGCTGCGCGCCGGTGACCTGGTCACGATGGACTTCGGCGCGCGCTACCAGGGCTACCACGCCGACATGACGAGGACGGTCTGCCTGGGCCGACCCGCCGGGTGGCAGCGCGAGATCCACGAGCTGGTCGCCGAGGCGCAACGGGCCGGCCGGCACGCGCTCGCCCCCGGCGCGGGGGCCGCGGAGGTGGACGCAGCGGCGCGTTCCGTCATCGAGGACGCCGGCCACGGCGAGCACTTCAGGCACGGCCTGGGCCACGGTGTGGGCCTGGAGATCCACGAGGAGCCGTTCCTCGGCCCGTCGCGTACCGGTAGACTAGAGGATCGAGTTCCGATCACCGTCGAGCCCGGGGTCTACCTCCCTGGCCGGGGCGGGGTTCGCATCGAGGACACCCTCGTGACACGTGAGGGCGGGCCGGAACTTTTCACGAAGACGACCAAGGAGCTGCTCGTCCTTTAGAGCGGCCGCACGCGGGAGAAGAACGAGTGGCGACGACCAACGACCTCAAGAACGGCATCGTGCTGAAGCTCGAGGGCGGTGAGCTCTGGAGCGTTGTCGAGTTCCAGCACGTCAAGCCGGGCAAGGGCGGCGCGTTCGTGCGCACCAAGCTCAAGAACGTCCTCTCGGGCAAGGTCGTCGACAAGACCTTCAACGCCGGGGTGAAGGTCGAGGTGGCCAACGTCGACAAGCGCGAGATGCAGTACTCGTACAAGGACGGCGACGACTTCGTCTTCATGGACACCGAGACCTACGACATGGTCAACGTCCCCAGCGGCACCGTCGGCACCGCCGCCAACTACATGCTGGAGAACACCCTGGCCACGGTCGCGTTCAACGAGGGCTCGGCCCTCTACGTCGACCTGCCCGCCGCCGTCGAGCTGACCATCTCCAACACCGAGCCCGGCCTGCAGGGCGACCGCTCCACCGGCGGCACCAAGCCCGCCACGCTGGAGACCGGCGCCGAGATCAAGGTCCCGCTGTTCATCACCACGGGCGAGAAGGTCAAGGTCGACACCCGCAGCGGCGAATACCTCGGCCGGGCCTGAGGTGTCGGCACGCGGCAAAGCACGCAGGCGGGCACTGGACATCCTCTTCGAGGCCGAGCTGCGCGACGAGGACCCGCTGAAGATCCTCGCCGAGCGGGTGGAGCGGCAGGAGCCCCCGGTGAACGAGTACACCTCGGCCATCGTCGAGGGCGTCGCCAGGCACCACGCGCGCATCGACGAGCTCATCACCACCTACGCCGAGGGCTGGACCCTCGACCGGATGCCCGCCGTCGACCGCAACCTGCTGCGCGGCGGCACGTACGAGCTGCTGTGGATGCCCGACGTGCCCGAGGGCGTGGTGATCAGCGAGTGGGTGCACCTGGCGGGCGAGCTGTCCACCGACGAGTCGCCGCAGTTCGTCAACGGCCTGCTGGCCCGTTTCAAGCAGCTCAAGCCAAGCCTCACCCTTTAGACACCGTCAGGAACGCGCGTTCGGGGTACGTTTCGACCACAGGGGCTGTACGGTGAGGCCAGCCGCCGGCCGTGCGGCGTTCACATGTGGACGGACAAGTGGCGCGTCACCAGCCGCGACGCGCCCCTTGCCGCCGCGTATCGTGTGGGCATGGTGACCGAGGACGACGTGCGCGCACTCGCGCTGACGCTGCCCGAGACCCTCGAGAAGCCCATGTACGGCACGCCCGCCTTCTACGTCCGCGGCAGATGGTTCGCCCGGATCCGCGAGGAGGGCGACGTGCTGGTGCTGCCGGTGGGCTCCGAGGAGGAGAAGGCCGGGCTCATCGCGGCCGAGCCGGAGACGTTCTTCACGACGGCCCACTACGACGGACACGCCACGGTGCTGGTGCGCTTCGGGGCGGTGGGCGCCGAGGAGATGGGCGAGCTGCTGACGGACGCCTGGCGGCTGCGCGCGCCGAAGCGGCTGGCGGCCGCCTTCGACGCCTGACCCCCTGCCTCGTGCGGGCCGCCGGGGGAGCGGCGGGGCCGCCGTACGGCGTAGGCTGGGCCCCATCCAGTGAGAAGCAGGCCGCGGCGGGCAGTCCGCGGATCGGCAGTTCGCGGGGTGCACGTTCGTGACGGGCGCGAGGCCGTCACCGGCCCCCCGTCGCGAGGCCCCTTCCGAGGGGAGAGGGAGGCGAGCCGGCGTTGCGTGCTGAAGGCGCCACGAAGACCCCGGCGGCGGCCAGGACCGCCGTCGTCTGGGACGCGCTGCGATCCGCGCTGGCCGAGCGGGCGGCCGCGACCGGCCGCCGCGCGCTCGACATCGTGGACGCCGGGGGCGGCACCGGCGGGTTCGCCGTGCCGCTGGCCGCGCTCGGCCACACCGTCACCGTCGTCGACCCGAGCCCCGACTCGCTGGCCGCGCTCGAACGCCGGGCCAAGGAGAAGGGCGTCGGCGTGCGCTCCCTGCAGGGCGACGCCGCCGACCTCGGCGAGCTGCTCGACCGCGACAGCGCCGACCTGGTGCTGTGCCACAGCGTGCTCGAATACGTCGAAGACCCGATCAGCGCGCTGACCGCCGTCGCGGGCGTGCTGCGCAGGGGCGGCGCGGTGAGCGTGCTGGCCGCCAACCCCGTCGCCAGCGCCATCCACCGGGCGCTGGCCGGCCAGTTCGACGAGGCGCGGGCCGTGCTCGGCGACCCCCGGGGCACGTGGGGCGACCGCGACCCCACGCCGCGGCGCTTCGCCGCCGCGACGCTCGCCGAGCTGCTGACCGCCACCGGGTTCTCGGTCGGCGCCGTCCACGGCGTGCGGGTCTTCGCCGACCTGGTGCCGAGCAGGCTCCTCGACGGCGAGGCGGGCGCGACCGAGGCGCTCGTCGCGCTGGAGCAGGTCGCCGCCGCCCACCCCGTCCTGAGGGACATCGCCACACAGCTGCACGTGCTCGGCCATAGGCTGTAGAACGCGTGTTCGGATAGAATCGGCGGCGTGTCTCGCAAGCAGATCACCGGCATCGGCCCCGCTCCCCGCACCGGGGCCGATGACAGCGGCTGCCCGATCCTCCACGTCGACATGGACGCCTTCTTCGCCAGCGTCGAGCTGCTCGACCGTCCCGAGCTGCGCGGCCGCCCGGTGATCGTGGGCTCGCCGGCCGGGCGCGGCGTCGTGCTCAGCGCCACCTACGAGGCCAGGGCCCACGGCGTGCACTCCGCGATGCCGATGAGCAGGGCGCGCAGGCTCTGCCCGCAGGCCACGATCATCCCGCCCACCCACGGCAAATACTCCGAGGTCTCCAAGGGCGTCATGGAGATCTTCCACACGATCACCCCGCTGGTCGAGCCCATCGCGTCCGACGAGGCGTTCCTCGACGTCGGGGGCGCCAGGCGCCGTCTCGGCCCGCCCGCCGCCATCGCCGCCATGATCAGGGAGCAGGTCCTCGACCGCTACGGCATCACGTGCTCGGTCGGCGTGGCGGCCAACAAATTCGTCGCAAAACTGGCATCCAAGCAGTGCAAGCCCGACGGGCTGCTGGTGGTGCCCGCCGATCAGGTGGTCGACTTCCTCCACCCGCTGCCGGTGTCGGCGCTGTGGGGGGTCGGCGAGCGCACCGAGCAGTCCCTCGTACGCCTCGGCATCCGCACCGTCGGAGATCTGGCCAGGGTGCCGGTCGCCACCCTCCAGCGCGAGCTCGGCCCGGCCGTGGGCGGCCACCTGGCGGCGCTGGCCTGGGGGCGCGACGAGCGGGCGGTCAGCTCCCACGTGCCCGACAAGAGCATCGGCAACGAGGAGACGTTCGCGGCCGACGTGGACGACCCCGAGGTGATCAGGCGGGAGCTGCTGCGCCTTTCCGAGCGAGTGGCGGCCAGGATGCGTAAGGGCGGCCACGTGGGAAGGACTGTAAGTGTGAAGCTACGCCGAGCCGATTTCACGACGATCAACCGCTCCCGCACCCTGCGCGAGCCGACCGACGTGGCCCAGGTGATCTACGCCACGGCCTGCGAGCTGTTCGAGGCGGCCGGCCTCCAGCGCGTCCGGTTGCGCCTGGTGGGGGTCAGGATGGAGAACCTCCGGCCGGCCGGCGAGGCGACCCGGCAGCTCGGTCTCGGCGAGCGGGAGACCGGCTGGCGCGAGGCCGAGCAGGCGATGGATCGGGCGATTCGGAGATTCGGTCCCGATGCGGTGCTCCCGGCGTCGCTCGTACGTGGCAAGCTTGATGATGCAGAGACATGACGTCGATGTCCGGATTTGATGGGGCGTCAGTGTCGCCGTTATGGGGGAAGGGAGGCGAGATGGGCCACAATGGAGCCATGACGACACCTCCGGTTTGGTCTGCGTTGGACGTTTGCTTTCGCCTACGTCTACAGCCTCGTATTCTGGGGATAACCGACCGCGAGGTTCGGACACCCCGTGTCGTCCGTTGCCGTCTTCCCCGTCCTGGGGCTGTCCTTGGGAGGCGCCGTGCCGCTCTCTGAGCACGAGCAGCGCTTGCTCGACCAGATCGAGCAGGCCCTCTACGCCGAGGACCCGAAGTGGGCCAACACCGTAAGGATCAGTGATCCGCGCAGCCATTACAAGCGTCGCCTGGTCAAGGCCGTCATCGGCTTCGCCGTAGGCGTCGTCGTCATGATGGTCGGCGTGGTGATGAGTGGCGGTGCCCTGATCCCGCTCGGTGTCGGCGGTTTCGTGGTCATGCTCGCCGCGTGTCTGTGGGGTCTGTCCAGTTGGAAACGCATGAACGGGTTCGGTGACTCCCCTCCCGCCTCCGGCACGCCCACCCCGCAGGGCAAGCAGGCTCGCCGCCAGCGGGGCACGTTCATGGAGCGCATGGAAGAGCGCTGGCGCCGTCGTCACGACGATCGCTGACCGCTGATCCGGCACAGCCGCCCGGCACATGGCCGGGCGGTCGTCGTGTTCACGGACGGTCCGGCCGTTCCCCTCTCCTCCAGGGGAACGGCCGCCCACGCCGTCCTGCGGTCCTTGCGCTCCTCCGGGGTCATCGCCCGTGCCGGCCGGCGGGCGCGAGCCCTCTCCGGGCCCGGCGGGCCGGCCGCCCGTGACGGCCGGTCGCGCCGATCAGCCGGTCAGGGGCTCTTCTGGCCCGCCGCCCGCCGCAACCTGATGTTCTCCAGCAGGTCGAACCCGTCCAGCAGCCGCTCTCCCATGCCGCGCAGCCGCCGCAAGGTCGAGGGCGGCAGCAGCACCGCCCGCACCCGCCGCCCCCGCGACACCGTGGCCGCCAGGGCCTGGCGCACCTTGCGCAGGTCCTTGCGCAGGGGCCCGATCCGCCCGGGATCCCGGGCGAACAGCACCCGCTCCACGGCCGAGGCGATGGCCGTGAGGGCCGCCGCCGAGTCGGCGTCGAACTCGTACTGCTGGGTCAGCCGCCGGGCCAGCGCCCGCGGGGTCTCGCTGGTCTCGCGGGCCATGCCGTAGTCGTACAGCACGTCGTCCAGCTCCGCCCACGCGGCGGCCACGGACGGGGCCACCGCCGGGTGGCGGCCCGCCCCCTCCGACACCATCGCGGCCGTCAGCTCGTCGGCGGGCGCCGAGACCTTCCAGCCCAGGGTGCGCACGCGCCGGTTCCTGGTGATCAGCCGCAGCCCGGCCGGGATCAGCAGGATCAGCAGCAGCACCACTCCGCCGATGCCGATCTTGCCGATCAGCGGCATGGAGTCGTCCGGCGGCAGCCCGCCGGTGGAGACCACGCCCTCGCGGTCCAGCGCGCGCGGGTTGCGCCGGGCGCCCGGGTCGAGCGGCTCGTCCGCGGCCGAGCTGGTCGCCTGGGACGTCGGCGTGGAGGACTCGCCGGTCGTCTCCGGCCGGGGCTGCGCGTAGTCGGGCACCCGCGCGCTGCCCTGGCCCAGGGACCCGGCGGGGGTGGGCTCGAACGGCAGCCAGCCCACGCCCTCGAAGTACAGCTCGGGCCAGGAGTGGGAGTCGTTCGTGCCGACCTGCCAGCGGTCGCCGATCTTCGTGCCGCCGGTGTAGCCGATCGCCACCCGCGACGGGATGCCGATCACCCTGGCCAGCACCGCCATCGACGCGGCGAACTGCTCGCAGTAACCCGCCCGGTCGCGCAGCAGGAAGTCGCGCAGCGCCGAGTTGCTGTGCCCCTGCGTGCGCAGGTTGTAGGTGAAGCCGCCGTCCTTGGTGAAGAACTGCTGCAGCTGCACCGCCGCCTCGTAGTCGTTCTTGGCGTCCGCCGTGATCGAGGTCGCCAGCTCGGCGATCTCGGGCGGCAGGTTGTCCGGCAACCGCAGGTAGCGGGCGTCGGTGTTCGCCCGGTCGGAGCTCAGCGAGTCCAGCAGGTCCGCGGTCGGCGCCGGCTCGCTCGTGCTCACCTGGTATTCGAGACCGGCCGCCTCGTCACGGGTGGAGAAGACCATCAGCGTGTCCACGTCCGCCCGCCAGTCGCCGTCCACCCGGATCTGCCTGGGCGGGTACGGCAGCGGCAGGAACTGCAGCTTGGCGATCTCGTCGCTGATCTGGATGTCCGTGACCACGTTGTTGATCTTCGGCCGGGTGCCCAGGCCGGGCGGCTCGGGGAGCGGGCCGTTGTCCGTCCTGTTCTGCGGCGCGCCCTTCGGCTCGGTCATGCCGAACTGCTGGCCGTCGAACGTGTCGAGCGAGTAGATCCGCAGGTAGCGGGGTTTGTCGTCGTTGTTGGCGTAGGTGAGGACGATCCGGCGTTCGGGCAGCTCCAGCTGGCCCTTCAGGTTCGCGATCGGGTTGGGGATGCTGATCGAGTTGCCCCTGCCCTTGCCCGTGCCGCCCACGCCGAACGTGAAGAACGACACCGGCTCCATCGCCGGCAGCAGCGCTCCCACCAGCACGGCCAGCGCGATCGCGGCGAACCCGATGCGCTTGCCCGACAGCCGCAGCCCGCTGGTGTCGGCCCCGCCGGTCGGGAGGGGCTGCGCGGTGGCCGCCCGCGTGCGCCGTACCAGCACGGCCCGGCCCCAGTGCCCGATCCGCTCGCGGCCGTCGGCGATCAGCAGCGAGACGAACCCGAGCGCGGCCAGGATGAACGCCGGCCAGCTGATCGGGTCGGGCAGGATCGTCGCCGGCACCATGACCAGCGCCAGCAGCGGCAGCCCGGCCAGCGCCGCCCTGCGCAGCCGGGCGGCCACCAGGTCGACGACGATCGCGATCAGTGCCACGCCGCCGGCCGCCAGCATCGTGATGCCCTCGGTCGGTGGCACGGGAGCGGCGAAGCGCAGGATGTCGGCCCAGCCGGTGGCCAGCACCCTGGCCAGCTCGACCACCGACTCCTTGGTCGGCACCACCAGCGCCCACGCCTCGTCGGAGGCGAACACCGCGGTCAGGTAGACCCACGTCGCGACCAGCGCGACCGCCGGCGCCGCCCACGCGGGCAGCGACAGCCGGCTGCTCACCAGGCCGGCGACCACCACGGCGAGCACGGCGCCGAGCGACGTCCAGAACCAGGCGCCGCCCTGGAAGAGCGGGTAGAGCAGGATCGCGGCGGCGAACGCGGCCACCCCGGAGGCGATCGTCAGCCTCATGCGGCGCCTCCCGCCGGGTTGAGCGCGTACCGGCCGCGGTTGGCGGCCTCTCCCCAGACGGAGGCGATCGAGGTGCCCGCGGGCAGCCGTACGATGCGCCAGCCGTACCCGGCCAGGACTCCCTGGACGGCCTGGTGGTTCTCCGCGGCCGCCCGGTCGCCGCCGCCGTCCCACGTGCTCACGTCGAGCAGGACCGCCACCGCGGTGATGCCGCTGTGCCTCAGCCTGGCCAGCTCTCTCGCCTCCTCAGGATCGAGGTCGCCGAGCACGGCCACGATCAGCCCGTCGCCGCCGCCCTGGCGCAGCGCCGAGACGCCCATCTCCAGCGAGCGGACCGGGCTGTGCCGGATCACGGCGAGGGTGTCGAGCAGCGACCAGCTCAGCCCGGTGTCCGTCAGGTGCTCGGCGCCCTGGTCGGTCACCAGTCGCAGGCCGAGCCCCTCGCGGGCGAGGTGCACGCCGATCGAGGCGGCGGCCGAGACCCCGATCTCGAACGACGAGCGCGGTCCCTCGCCGCGGTGGGCGTACCTGCGGGTGTCCAGCAGGAGCGCGCCGCGGCTCTGCCACTGCTGCTCCTCGCGGCGCACCATCAGCTCGCCGTGGCGGGCCGTCGAGCGCCAGTGCACCCGCCGCAGGTCGTCGCCCTGCCGGTATTCGCGCGGCGCCACGTCGTCGTCGCCGGCCGCCGCCACACTCCTCGTACGGCTGTCGCCGCCGCCCGTCCACTCGCCCGACAGCCGGACGTGCGGCAAGGCCGCCACGTGCGGCGTCACCACGAGCGTGTCGCTGATCGTGAACGACCGGGTCAGCTCCACCAGGCCGAACGGGTCGGCGATGCGGACCGACAGCGGGCCGATGGTGTAGCGGCCGCGCAGGTCCGAGCGCACCCGGTAGTCGATCTCCCGCACGCCCCGCGACTCGACCCGGTCCAGCACGAACCTGGGCCGCACGCCCAGCGCGTACGGAACGGTGTCCTCGATGAGCAGCAGGCCGGTCGGCAGCCTGGTGACGTTCTCCAGCCGCAGGGTCACGGTGGCCTCGCCGCCCACCTCGGCCCGCGGCGGGTCCAGGCGCCTGGCACAGCTGAGCCGGTAGCGCGTGCGCGCCACCACCATCGCGGCCAGCAGCGGCAGCGCCGTCACCAGGACCCCGATCCTGAACAGGTCGTTCTCGCCCAGGAAGACCGCCATCAGCAGCGAGGCGATCCCGGAGGCGAGGAACGACCTGCCCCGGGAGGTCAGCGCCCGCAGTCCTGCTCTCACGACGCTCGCGTCTCCGGCACCGGCACGCGCCTGATCAGATCGGTCACCACCTGCTCGGGCAGGCGGCGCTGGCCCTGGGCCTCGACGCTGGGCAGCAGCCGGTGCGCGAGGACCGGGACGGCCAGGTCCTGCAGGTCGTCGGGGATGACGTAGTCGCGTCCCGCCAGCGCGGCATGCGCCCTGGCGGCGCGTACGAGCTGCAGCGTGGACCGGGGCGAGGCGCCCAGCCGCAGGTCGGGGGAGTGGCGGGTGGCGACGACCAGATCGATGGCGTACTTCTTGACCGCCTGCGAGACGTACACGCCGCGGACGGCCTCGACCAGGGCGCGCACCTCGGACGTCGTCGCGACCGGCTCCAGCTTGTCCAGCGGCGAGGCGCCGCCGTGCACGTCGAGCATCTCCAGCTCGGCGTGCGGCTCGGGGTAGCCCATCGCGATGCGCGCGGTGAAGCGGTCGCGCTGCGCCTCGGGCAGGGGGTAGGTGCCCTCCATCTCGATGGGGTTCTGGGTGGCGATCACCATGAACGGGGAGTCCAGCCGGTACGTCACGCCGTCCACGGTCACCTGGCGCTCCTCCATGCACTCCAGCAGCGCGGACTGCGTCTTGGGGGAGGCGCGGTTGATCTCGTCGCCCACCACGATGTTGGCGAACACCGGGCCGGGCTTGAACTCGAACTCCCTGGTCTGCTGGTTGTACGCGCTCACCCCGGTGATGTCGCTGGGCAGCAGGTCGGGGGTGAACTGCACGCGGCGCACGGGGCAGTCGATGGACCGGGCGAGCGCCTTGGCCAGCATGGTCTTGCCGACCCCTGGCACGTCCTCGATCAGGAGGTGCCCCTCGGCGAGCAGGACGGTGAGCGTGAGGCGGACGGCGTCGCTCTTGCCCTCGACCACCGATTCGATGGCACTGCGGATCCGATGAGCCGTGGTGACCAGTTCGTCGAGCTGGGGAGGGACATCATGGGTTACTGCCACCAGGCCTCCATGAGACAAGTGCGACGGCTGTCCCGTACGGTGCCATTGCGGGAGCCATGCCATTCCTTTTCCATTGTGTGTACGACCCTACGACGCTGTGGGTTCTCGGGCGACATTTGTGGATATTCCAGGGAACCGTGGTGATGTTCCTGTTCTTGTCCCATAGCAGTGCGAATCCCGTGACATGCCCGGCCAGGGACGGCTCCACTTTCCCCCACGCGCACCTTCATGCGCCCCTTCCATCGCCTTGGTGAAGGGGCGGCCGGCCTATTTCCGGTCTCTTTCAAACCCTCGACACGCCCGTGAGGGTTGACCCCCCGGTCACCCCCCTCCACTCCGCTCCACCGCTCTGACCTGCGGTAACGCATCGGAAACCGCTGATGAAGACGGTCTGAATCAGTTGACGGTGGGGAGAAGTGGAGTATGGTGGTGCGCAGTGGAGGGCCGGTGCGCCAGCGCTGAGCGCTTCACGAGGCACGGGAGGTGGGGCCGGTGTTCCTCGGCACCCATCAACCGCGTCTGGACGACAAGGGACGGCTGTTCCTGCCGGCTAAGTACCGTGAGGAGCTGGCGGAGGGTCTTGTGATCACCAAAGGCCAGGAGCGATGCCTCTACGTCTTTCCCGTGGAGGAGTTCCAGCGCATTACCGAGGCTCTCAGCACCGCCCCGGTCACCGCCAAGGCGGTGCGTGACTACAGCCGCGTCTTCTTCGCCAGCGCGTCCGACGAGAAACCGGACAAGCAGGGCCGCATCACGATCCCGCAGAGCCTGCGTCAGTACGCCGGCCTGGAGCGTGAGTGTGTGGTCATCGGGGCCAACACCCGGCTGGAGATCTGGGACGCGACGGCCTGGGACACCTATCTCAGTGAGCAGGAGCAGACGTTCGCCGATCTCTCGGAGGAGGTGCTGCCAGGGATCTTGTAGTGACCACGTTCGATCCGTCGGTGCTGTCGTTCGGCGAGGTCTCCACCCGCAACCACTGCCTGTCAGCTGATGCACCTTCCCCGGTGTCAGATGACAGGCATCCACGAAGAGGGTGCGGATGGGGACCTGGCCGGGCGGCACCGGGTGGGGACCCAGAGATGACCGGCGATCGATCGACACGCGTCATCCGCGAGCAAGGACGCGAGAGGGGGGTTGGGGATGCATGACGACGTCGGCACGGGCGGTCACGTTCCGGTGATGCTCGAACGCGTACTGGAGCTGCTCGCTCCCGCGCTGTCCGGCCCCGCGCCGGTCGTCGTCGACGCCAACCTCGGCCTCGGCGGCCACTCGGAGGCCCTGCTCGCGGCCCATCCGGCGCTGCACCTGATCGGGATCGACCGCGACCCTTTCGCGATCGAGCACTCGACGCGCAGGCTGAGCCCGTACTCTGACAGGACCACCCTGGTCCACGCCTCCTCCGGCGACCTCGCCGAGGTGCTCGCCCGAGCGGGCCGCACCACGATCGACGGAGCGCTGTTCGACCTGGGGGTCTCCTCGCCGCAGCTCGACGAGGCGGAGCGCGGGTTCGCCTACTCCTACGACGCGCCCCTCGACATGCGGATGGACACCGAGCAGGAGCTGACGGCGGAGCAGGTGGTCAACACCTACTCCGCGGGGGAGCTGACCCGCATCCTGCGCGACTACGGCGAAGAACGATTCGCCCCGCGTGTCGCGGGCCTGATCATCAAGGAACGGGCCAAAGAGGCAATAACCTCGACTAAGCGGCTTGCGGACATCGTGCGTGAAGCGATTCCCGCCGCGACCCGGCGCACTGGGGGCAACCCAGCCAAGAGGACTTTCCAGGCGCTGCGCATCGAGGTGAACGCGGAGCTGTCCGCCCTGGAGGCGGCGCTGCCCGCGGCACTCGACGCACTGGCGCTGGGTGGGCGAGTCGTCGTGCTCTCCTACCACTCACTCGAGGACCGGCTCACCAAGCAGGCCCTCACGGCGCGAACCAGGGACACCAGCCCCCCCGGGCTGCCCGTCCCGCTGCCGGCACACCAGCCGAGGTTCCGCCTGCTGACGAGGGGAGCCGAGCTCCCAAGCGAAGAAGAGCTCGCCCGCAATCCGCGGGCGGCCTCGGCCCGGCTACGGGCGGCAGAGAGGATCCGTGTTGACGACTGAGCAGGAGACCGGGCGGGGCGCGCCCGTCCGCCGTGCCGTGCCGACGCCGAAGCCCAAGACGGGCACGCGCCGGCTCGGTGCGCCACACCAGTCCAAACCGCGGCCCCGTCCTGACGTCGAAAGCAAACTGTCGGCGGCCGAGCGAGCCCGGCTCGGGCTCGACGAGCCACGCCAGAGCTCCGGGCGGACGCGTACGGACGGCGCCACCCGCGCGCGGACCGACGCCCCGGCGCGAACCGACCGCCCGGCGCGCCCCGGCGGTCCCGCCCGTCCCGACGGCCCGGAGCGCCCGCGCCCCGGATCGCGGCCCGCCGAGCGGACGCGTCCCGCACCCGGCGCGCGGCCCGACCAGGCGGAGACCTCGTCCAGGCGCCCCGTGCCGCGACGGCGCCCGGCCCGGCGGCAGCGCGCGCCGTTCGTGCTGCTGGTCGTCGGGCTGCTCTGCGGCGGCCTGGTCAGCCTGCTGCTGCTCAACACCATGCTCGCCAAGGACGCCATCACCGACGCCAACCTGCGCGACGAGATCGCGGTGGCGCGGCAGGAGAAGGAGCAGATCGAGCAGCGCTACCAGCTCAAGACGCAGCCCGAGGAGATCGCCAAGATGGCCGAGGAGCAGGGGCA
Organism: Nonomuraea phyllanthi; assembly: GCF_006334985.2. GTDB lineage: Bacteria > Actinomycetota > Actinomycetes > Streptosporangiales > Streptosporangiaceae > Nonomuraea > Nonomuraea phyllanthi. The sequence goes on along the minus strand of NZ_VDLX02000026.1, from coordinate 95,154 downwards.
GCGCCGCGACTGGGGCAACGTCAACGGCTGGACCGCTGACGGTCCGGCGAACCGGGTGGACAGCGAGCGGTGAGCAGTTCAGGCGGCAGGGGGCAGGGTCCCGGCCGCGGCGCTGGCGGCGCCGGCTCTCAGGGAGGGCCCGGCGCCGCTCGTCGTACGCCGGGCGGTCCGGGGCGGGCGGGGCGCCAGGGCTCGGCCCGTTCGGAGGGGGCGGGCCGCCCGGCGTCGCCGGAGAACCCGCCCCGCCAGCCGCGCAAGCGCCCACCGGACCCGCTGGACCTGCCGTTCGACACCGACGACCCGCCACGAGGGCGCTCTCCGCGCGATTCCGACGATGAACCGCGGGGCCGCGCACCCCGCGCTTCCGACGATGAGCCGCTGGGGGGTCGTGGGCCGCGCGATTCCGGTGACGACGCGCCGCGCAGGCGGACGCGCCGTGACTCCGGCGATGACGCGCCCCGGGGGCGCTCTCCGCGCGATCCCGGCGACGACCCGCCACGGCGGCGGGCGCGCCGTGACGCCGGTGACGGTGCGCCAGGACGCTCGCGCCGGGACGAGCCCGGCGGCCTTGACGACGCCGACCCCGATGACCCCCGCCGCGGTGGCCCGTCGGGCGGGTCACGCCGCACCGGGGCCGGCCGGTCCGGCGGCACGCGCCAGGGCGGCACCGGCCGCACACCGCGCGGCCCCGAGCGGGCCTCTCGCCAGGGCGGCGCGGAACGGGGCGCGCGTGAGGGCGCCACCGGCCGGGCGTCGCGCCAGGGCGGCCCCGAGCGCGGGAGCGGAAGCGCGCGCCGGGACGCCGCCGGCGGCACCCGCAGGCGCACGCACGACGAGGACGACCGCCCCAGGGGGCACGCCCCCCGGGGACGCGATGACGGCGACCGGCTCCGAGGGCGCGTCCAGGGCCACGACGACCGCGCGCGCGGCAGGCACGACGACGCCCGCGCGCGCCGCGACGCGTACGACGACGAGGTCTCCCGCCGCGGCAGGGCGGACGACGAGGCGCGGGGCCGGGGCAGGGACGAAGGGTCGCTGCGGCGTACCCAGGCGGGCGGGCCGAGGCCGCAGCCCCGGCAGGACAGCGCGCGGGGACACGACCGGGCGGCGTCGGCGCGGCGCGGTGCGGACGTGCCGCCGCCGAGAGGGCCCCGGCGCCCGCCGCCCCCGCCCAGACCGCCCAGGCCGCCGATGGTGCTGCGGCTGGGCAACCCGCGCCGCCGCATCAACATCGGGCTGATCGGCATGACGTTCATCCTGTCGATCTTCGCGGGCCGGCTGGTCCAGATGCAGGGGCTCGACTCCAAGGTGTACGAGGCCGCCGCCGTGGACCAGCGCCTGCACACCGAGGAGATCCCGGCCAAGCGCGGCTCGATCACCGACGTCAACGGCCACGCGCTGGCCGTCACCGTCGAGGCGCGCGAGCTGTCGATCGACCCGTCCAAGGTGCCCGCCGAGTCGCGCGCGAAGTGGGCCGCGATCCTGGCGCAGCAGCTCGGCAAGAGCCAGGAGGACATCACCGCGAAGCTGGCCAGGACCAACACCCGCTACCAGCGCCTGGCCACGGACGTCGACCCGGTGGTGGCCAGCCGCCTGCTGCAGGCCCGCGTGCCCGCGCTGACGGCGGAGAAGACGTACCGCAGGCTCTATCCGGCGGGCGACCTGGCGGGCAGCCTGATCGGGTTCGTCGGCGACGAGGGCGACGGCCTCGGCGGCATGGAGCAGACCCAGAACTCCGTGCTGGCCGGCCGCGACGGCGAGCAGCGCGTCGAGACGGGTCGCGACGGCCTGCGCATCCCCATGACCAGCACCCAGCGCACGCCCCCCGTCAACGGGCGGGACGTGCGGCTGACCGTCGACCGCGACATCCAGTGGGCCGCCCAGGAGTCGATCGCCGAGCAGGTCAAGAAGTCCGGCGCCGACAGCGGCGCCGTGATCGTCATGGACGTCAGGACGGGCCAGATCGTCGCCATGGCCAACGCCCCGGAGCTCGACCTGAACAACTGGCGCAAGGCCCCCGCCGCCTCCTACATCAACAAGGCCGCGTCCGACGTGTTCGAGCCGGGCAGCACCAACAAGGTGATCACGGCGGCCGCCGCGATCGAGGCCGGCGCGGTGTCGCCCGACACGGTGTTCCAGGTGCCCGACCAGATCAAGTGCGCCGACCGGGTGCTGAACGACGCCCACACGCACAAGGTCGAGTCGATGACGTTCCGCCAGGCCGTGGCCGAGTCCAGCAACGTGGCCACGATCATGGCCGCGCGCAAGGTCGGCAGCGAGGGCCTGTACAACATGCTGAAGGCGTTCGGGTTCGGCTCCAGGCCGGGCGGCGGCGTGCCGGGCGCGGAGGCCGGGCTGCTGCCCCACTACCAGGACTGGTCGGGCAGCCAGCAGTGCACAGTCGCGTACGGGCAGGGCGTGTCGGTGACCGCGCTGCAGATGACCAGCGTCTACCAGACCATCGCCAACGGCGGCGTCAAGGTGGAGCCGCAGATCGTCGCCGGCACGACGGATGAGAATGGCAGGTTCGTTCCCGCTCCTGCAGGTAAGCAGACCAGGGTGGTGAGCGAGGAGACTGCCAAGGAGATCACGACGATGCTGGAGAGCGCGGTCGGCGAAGAGGGCACGGGAGAGCTGGCGGCCATCCCCGGCTACCGGGTGGCGGGCAAGACGGGTACGGCGAACCGCTACGATGCGAAACTGGGCCGTTACGACGGCTACACCGCGTCGTTCGTCGGGTTCGCGCCCGCCGACCAGCCCCGGCTGGTGGTGCTCGCGATGCTGCAGAACCCGAAGAACGGCCACTTCGGCGGGCAGCTCGCGGCCCCGGTGTTCAAGGATGTGATGACGTTCGCCATCAAGAGCAGGAAGATACCTCCCACAGGCTCCGACGCGCCGCCCGTGCGGACGCGCGCGGGACAGTGAGCAGGGAAGGTACGCTCTCGCCGTGCGTCCCCCGTCGTCTATGCGTCCCACGACCAGCCCGCCCCGTCCGCTGACCGGGCTCGCGACCATGCTCGACGCCGACTCCGGCACGTCGAGGTCGCCCCACGCCGCCCTGACCGGCGTCACCATCGACTCCCGCAACGTCCGGCGCGGAGATCTCTACGTGGCGCTGCCCGGCCACCAGGCCCACGGCGCCGCGTTCGCCGCGGACGCGATGGCCAAGGGCGCCGTGGCGGTGCTCACCGACCGGGCCGGCCGCGGCGCGGCCGTCGCGACCGGGCTGCCCGTGCTGATCGTGCCCGACCCGCGCGCCCTGCTCGGGCAGATCTCCTCCTGGGTGTACGGCCAGCCGGCCCACGACATCCAGATCCTCGGCGTGACCGGCACCAGCGGCAAGTCCACCACCACGTTCATGATCGAGGCGGGCCTGCGGGCCGCCGGCCACACGGCCGGCCTGGTGGGCGGCGTCGAGATCCACGCGGGCGGCGTGCGCTTCCAGCCGACGCTCACCACGCCGGAGGCCTCGGAGCTGCACGGCCTGTTCGCCCTGATGCGCGAGGAGGGCGTCAGCGCCGCCGTCATGGAGGTCTCCAGCCATGCCCTCGCGCTGGGCAGGGTCGACGGCATCTTCTACGACGTCGCCCTGTTCACCAACCTCTCCCAGGACCACCTCGACTTCCACAAGGACTTCGACGACTACTTCGCGACCAAGACGCGGCTGTTCCAGCCGGAGCTGAGCCGGGCCGGCGTGACCAACATCGACGACCGCTACGGCCGGGAGCTGCTCGACCTGGCCAAGGTGCCGATGACCACGTTCTCGGCGACCGGTGACCCGGAGGCCGAGTGGCGGGCGCTTGACACCAGGCTCGGCGCCGACGGCAGCGCGTTCAGGGTGGTCGGCCCCGGCGGGGTCGAGGCGGAGGCGCGGGTCTCGCTGCCGGGCCCGTTCAACGTCGCCAACGCGCTCGGCGCCATCGTCACGCTCGTCGAGGCCGGAGTGCCGCTGCAGAGCGCCGTGCACGGCGTCGGCACGCTCACCGGGGTCCCCGGGCGCATGCAGCGCGTCACGGCCGCCGGCGACGACTTCCAGGCCATCGTGGACTACTCCCACAAGCCGGGCGCCGTGGAGTCGGTGCTGCGCTCGCTGCGGTCCGTCACGACCGGCAGGCTCACCATCGTGCTCGGCTGCGGCGGCGACCGCGACAAAGGCAAACGCCCTATCATGGGCGAACTCGCCGCCGGGCTGGCGGATGTGGCGGTCTTCACGAGCGACAATCCGCGCTCGGAGGATCCGCTCGCCATCCTCGCGACGATGATGGAGGGAGCGCTCCGCGTTCCGCAGCACGACCGCGCTCATGTGATCATTGAGCCCGACCGCGCGGCCGCCATCGGCCTGGCGATCGCCCGGGCCGGGCGCGGCGACGTGATCGTCGTGGCCGGCAAGGGTCACGAGCAGGGCCAGTACGTCTCAGGCGAGGTGATCCCCTTCGACGACCGCGAGGTGGTCGCCGAGTCGATCGCCGCTCGCAAGGAAAGCACGGAAAGCAGGAAGCACTGATGATCCCGTTGCCTCTGGCCAGGATCGCCGAGATAACCTCGGGCGCCCTGTCGGGCATGGCCGATCCCCGCGCGGTGGTCCGCGGGCCCGTCGTGATCGACTCGCGGGCCGTAGAACCGGGATCGCTGTTCGTCGCCTTCAGGGGAGCGCGGGTCGACGGCCACGACTACGCCGCGCAGGCGATCCGGGCCGGAGCCGTGGCCGTGCTGGCCACCAGGCCGGTCGACGCGCCCGCCGTGATCGTGCCGGACGCCGCCGCCGCGCTGGCCGAGCTGGCCGCGGCGCAGGTGGCCGCGCTGCCCAAGGTCACCGTGATCGGCGTGACCGGCTCGGCGGGAAAGACCACGACCAAGGACCTCCTGGCCGGGATCACCAGCCGGATCGGGCCCACGATCGCGCCCGTCGGAAGCTTCAACAACGAGCTCGGCCACCCGCTGACCGTGCTGCGGGCCGACCCCGAGACCCGCTACATGGTGCTGGAGCTGGCCGCGCGCAACCTCGGCCACATCAAGGACCTGACCCGCATCGCGCCGCCGCAGATCGGCGTGGTGCTCAACGTCGGCACGGCGCACCTCGGCGTGTTCGGCGGCAAGGAGGCCATCGCCAAGGCCAAGGGCGAGCTGGTGGAGTCGCTGCCGCGCACCGGCGTGGCCGTGCTGAACGCCGACGACCCGCTGGTGCGGGCCATGGCCTCCCGCACCGACGCCCGCGTCACCTACTTCGGGCGCGCCGAGTCCGCCTCCATCCGGGCCGACGACGTCGTGGTCGACGCGCGGGGGCGGGCCTCGTTCACGCTGTGCACGCCGTCCGGGTCCGCGTCCGTGTCACTCCAGCTGTACGGGGAGCACGCGGTCGAGAACGCTCTGGCCGCCGCGGCCGCAGGCTACGAGCTGGGCCTGCCGGTGGCCACCATCGCCGACGAGCTGTCGCGCGCCATGCCGCGCAGCCGGTGGCGCATGGAGGTCACGGACCGGGCCGACGGGGTGACGGTCGTCAACGACGCGTACAACGCCAATCCCGACTCGATGCGCGCGGCTTTCGAGGCGTTCGCGGTGCTGGGGCGGGGGCGCCGGCGCTTCGCCGTCATCGCGGCGCTGCGTGAGCTGGGGGAGGACGGGCCGGCGCTCAACGCCGAGCTGGGGCGGCTGGCCGGCGGTTCCGGGCTGGCCGGGCTGATCGTGGCGGGTCCCGAGGCGGGGCCGGTGCTGGAAGGCGCCCACGCGGCCGCGTCCGAAGCCCAGGCCCTCGGCGTACCGGCCCAGCCATACACCGCGCCGGGCCAGCCCCACGCCGCGCCGCCACCCGGCCCGCCACCGCTGGCCGCACCGCCACCCGGTCCCCTGCCCCTAGCCGCGCCACCCGCGCCACACAGATCGCAGCCGGGGCCGCAGCCAGGGCCACAGGACGGACCTCAGACCGGGCCTCAGGCCGGACCTCAGGCGGCGCCGCACTCCGGGCCGCACCCGGGACCTCAGGGTGGTGCTCCTCATCCGGGCGCGCCGCAGGGGTGGCACGGGCCCGTACCCGAGCAGGAGGCGCCGGGCAGCGCGGTCGCGATGTGGCAGGCGCCGGACGGCGGCCCGCAGACCTGGCAGGCACCGGACGGCGGCAACCCCGCGCCGGGGTGGCAGGCACCCGAGGCCGGCGGCGCCCCGCAGGGCCGGCAGTCCGCGGCCGGGCCCCAGCCGAGTGGTCCCCAGCCGGGTCAGCCCGGTCCGGTGCCGGGCGGGTTCCCGGCGGGTGGTCCCGTGCCGGGGCAGCCGCCGATGGGCGGGCCCGGGCACGGGCCGGTGGGCGGTCCTGGAGCCGGGCGGCCGCCCGTGGGAGCTCCGGGGGCACCGGCGGGTGTCGGAGCGGCGTATCCTGCGCAGTCGATGCGAATTGTGCACGTGCCCGACGCCGAGGCGGCCGCGGCCGAACTGGCCGGCTGGCTGCGTCCCGGAGACGCCGTGCTGGTGAAGGGACCGAGAGCCATGGGACTCGAAAGGACGGCCGAGCTGCTGCTGGGGGAGGGAGCCGTACCAGGCGCAGCGAGGGGCGGCACGGGCCCCGGGACGCAGGGCGAGGCGGACCCCACCCGTAAGCCCAGGGGTGCCGCTCAGTGACCAACATCATCATCGCCGGCGCGGTGGGCCTGATCCTCTCGATGCTGGGCACCCCGCTGGCGATCCGGCTGTTCTCGCGGCGCGGCTACGGCCAGGAGGTCCGGGAGGAGCTGCAGCAGGGCGGCCACAGCAGCAAGCGAGGCACCCCCACCATGGGCGGCACGGTGTTCGTGCTGGCCGCCCTGCTCGCCTACGGCGCCTCCCACCTGGCCACCCTGGCTCCCCCCACCGTGTCCGGCATGCTCGTGCTCTTCCTCATGACGGGGCTCGGCGCGGTCGGCTTCCTCGACGACTTCATCAAGATCTACAAGCAGCGCAGCCTCGGCCTCCGCAGCGGCGCCAAGGCGCTCGGCCAGCTCATCGTCGGCGCCGTCTTCGCGTTCCTGGTGGTCCGCCAGCCGAACGTCTACGGCATCACCCCCGCCGAGACCCGCGTGTCGTTCCTCCGTGACATCGGCCCCAACATCGGCATCATCGGCTTCACCATCTGGGTGCTCTTCATGATCGTCGGGTTCTCCAACGCGGTGAACCTCACCGACGGCCTCGACGGGCTGGCGAGCGGCGCGACCGGCGTCGTGCTCGCGGCGTACGTGCTGATCGGCAACTGGCAGCTGCGCAACAACTGCATCGACCAGCTGGGCCCCAACTGCTACTGGGTACGAGATCCGCTGGACCTGGCCGTGGTCGCCGCCGCCGTGCTGGGGGCGCTGATCGGGTTCCTGTGGTGGAACGCCCCGCCCGCCCGCATCTTCATGGGCGACACCGGCTCGCTGGCGCTGGGCGGCGTGCTGGCGGGGCTGGCCATCGCCACCCGCACCCAGCTGCTGCTGGTCATCCTGGCCGGCCTGTGCGTGATCATCACGCTGTCGGTGATCATCCAGGTCGGGTCGTTCAAGATGACCGGTAAACGGGTGTTCAGGATGGCGCCGCTGCAGCACCACTTCGAGCTGAAGGGCTGGGCGGAGACCACCATCGTGGTCAGGTTCTGGCTGATCGCGATGCTCTGCGCGGCGCTCGGGCTCGGGCTGTTCTACGTCGAGTGGATGCCGAGACCATGAGCGTGACCTGCGTGGCCGGGCTCGGCGTTTCCGGCACCGCCGTGGCGAGGACGCTGGCCGAGCGCGGCGAGCGGGTCGTGGTCGTGGAGGCGGTGGAGGGGGAGCGCCAGCTCGCCGCCGCCGCCGAGCTGGCCGCCGTGGGCGTGGAGACCCGTTTCGGAGCCATGGAGGTGCCGCGCGGCGCGACCCGGCTCGTCACCACCGGCTGGGCGCCGCACCACCCGCTGATCGCCGCCGCGCTCGAAGCGGGCGTCGAGGTCGTGGGGGAGGTGGAGCTGGCCTGGCGGCTGCGCCCCGCGCAGGCGGCTCCCTGGCTCGCGCTGACCGGCACCAACGGCAAGACCACCGCCGTGCGCATGCTCACCGCGATCCTGCTCGCCGCCGGCCGCAAGGCGCTGGCCGTCGGGAACGTGGGCGTGCCCGTGGTGCGGGCCGTCGCCGAGCCGTACGACGTGCTGGCCGTCGAGCTGTCCAGCTTCCAGCTGCACTGGTCGGGCACGCTGGCCCCGCACGCCGCGGCCGTCCTGAACGTGGCGCCCGACCACCTCGACTGGCACGGCTCCATGGAGGAGTACGCCGCCGCCAAGGGACGCATCTTCGAGCGGGCCCGGCACGTGATCTACAACGCCGACGACCCCGAGGCCGCCCGGCTGGCCGCGCCCTATCCGGGAGCGGTCGGGTTCACCTTGCGGGTGCCAGGTCCCAGGCAGCTCGGCGTGGTGGAGGACCTGCTGGTCGACCGGGCGTTCGTGGCGGACCCCGTGGCGGCGGCCGAGGAGCTGGCGACGCTGGAGGACGTACGGCCGTTCGCGCCGCACAACGTGGCCAACGCGCTGGCCGCGGCCGCCCTGGCCCGCTCGCTCGGCGTGCCGTCCGAGGCGGTGCGCCAGGGCCTGCGCGACTTCGTGCCCGACCCCCACCGCCTGGCCCACGTCGACCGGGTGGGCGACGTCGACTACGTCGACGACTCCAAGGCGACCAACCCGCACGCCGCCGCCGCGGCGCTGGCCTCGTACCCGTCGATCGTGTGGGTGGCGGGCGGGCTGCTCAAGGGCGCCGACGTCGACGACCTGGTGCGCCAGGCGGCGCCGAGGCTGCGCGGCGCGGTGCTGCTGGGCACCGACCGCGCGCAGATCGCGGAAGCCATCGCGCGACACGCGCCGAATGTCCCCGTCGTGGACATCGCCGATCGGGACACTGGTGCGATGGAAAGAGTCGTCACCGAAGCCGCCCGGCTGGCCTCGCCCGGGGACACCGTGCTGCTCTCCCCGGCGGGGGCCTCCCTTGACATGTTCGCCAACTACCCGGCGCGGGGGGAGGCCTTCGCGCGCGCCGTACGCGGGCTGAGGCTGCGACGTGAGCGCGAGCGCTGAGGAGCCGCGCGCCGTCGAGGGGCCGGGAGGCTGGGCGCGCGAGCAGCTCGGCGCGCTCAAGGAACTGCTCGACAAGCCGCTGACCACCTACTACCTGATCATCATGTGCAGCGCGCTGCTGCTCGCGCTCGGCCTGATGATGGTGCTGTCGGCCTCCAGCATCGAGGCGCTGCAGAAGACCGGCAGCCCGTTCTCGTGGTTCATCAAGCAGTCGGTGTCGACCGCGGTGGGCGTGCCCCTGATGTGGATCTGCTCGCGGCTGCCGGTGAAGTTCTTCCGCTGGGCCGGCTACCCGGCGATGGCGCTGTCGATCCTGGCGCTGGTCATGGTGCTGTTCATTGGCTCGGCGGAGCTGGGCGCGCAGCGGTGGATCTACGTCGGCTCGTTCACCATCCAGCCGTCCGAGCCGGCCAAGCTCGGGCTCGTGCTGTGGGGGGCCGACCTGCTGGCCAGGCGGGCGCGGCAGGGCCGCATCGAGTGGCGGCAGCTGCTGATCCCGCTCATGCCCGGCACCGCGATCCTGGCCGTCATGGTCATGCTCGGCCGCGACCTGGGCACCACGCTGGTGCTGTTCATGATCTTCCTGGCGCTGCTGTGGGTGGTGGGGGCGCCGGTCAAGCTGTTCGGCGGCATCATGGGGCTGGCGGTGCTCGCCGCGGTCATCATGATCAAGGTGGAGCCGTACCGGATGGCGCGCATCGGGGCCTTCTGGGACCCGTGGGCCGACGCGCAGGGCGCCGGCTACCAGGCCGTGCAGGGGCAGATCGCGATGGGCTCCGGCGGCTGGTTCGGGCTCGGGCTCGGCAGCAGCCGCCAGAAGTGGAGCTGGCTGCCCCACGGCGAGAGCGACTTCATCTTCGCCATCCTCGGCGAGGAGCTCGGGCTGATGGGCACGCTGATGGTGGTGGCGCTGTTCGGGTTGCTCGGCTACGCCGGGCTGCGGGTCGCCGTCCGCGTCAACGACCCCTTCATCAGGCTGTCCGCCGCCGCCATGGTGGCCTGGATCGTCGGCCAGGCGACCGTCAACATGGGAGCCGTGCTCGGCGTGCTGCCGATCACCGGCATCCCCCTGCCGCTGGTCTCGTACGGCGGCTCCTCGCTGCTGCCCACGCTGGTCGCGCTCGGCATGCTGGTGTCGTTCGCGAAACGCGAGCCCGGCGCGCGAGAGGCCTTGGCGGCTCGTGGCCCCGGGCCGGCCGCCCGGGCCCTAAGCTGGCTTGGCCTGGGCAGCACGACCAGACGCAGAGTGACACGTTAGGGAGTGACCGAGATGAGGGTGGTCCTCGCCGGTGGCGGGACGGCCGGGCACATCGAGCCCGCGCTCGCCCTTGCGGACGCGCTGCGCCATCTTGACCGGGGCGTCGGCATCACGTGCATGGGCACGGAGCGCGGCCTGGAGACGCGGCTCGTCCCGGCCAGGGGCTACGAGCTGGAGCTGGTGCCGGCGGTGCCGTTGCCACGGGCCATCACCCCGAGCCTGCTCACCGTGCCCGGCAGGCTGGCGGGGGCGATCAACGCGTCGGCCGCCATCCTCGACCGGGTCCAGGCCGACATCCTCGTCGGCTTCGGCGGCTACGTCGCCACCCCCGCCTACCTCGCGGCCAAGCGGCGCGGCGTGCCGATCGTCGTCCACGAGGCCAACCCGCGCCCCGGGCTGGCCAACCGGCTCGGCGCCCGGCTCACCGACCACGTCTTCACCGGCTTCCCCGACGCCGGGCTGCCCAAGGGCGAATACATCGGCACCCCGATCCGGCGCGACATCGTCAACCTCGACCGCCTGTCCATGGGCGACAAGGCGCGCTCCTGGTTCGGGCTGGAGGGCGACCGGCCGACGCTGCTGGTCTTCGGCGGCTCGCAGGGTGCCAGGTCGCTCAACCAGGCCGCGCTCGCCGCCGCGCCCGTGCTGCGCGCGGCGGGGGTGCAGGTGCTGCACGTGATCGGCCCGAAGAACACCGTCGACCACGAGCCCCCGCCCGGCGACCCGCAGTACGTCCTGCTGCCCTACGTCGACCGCATGGACCTCGCCTACGCGGCCGCCGACTTCGCGCTGTGCCGCTCCGGCGCGCTCACGTGCGCGGAGCTGACCGCGGTGGGGCTGCCGGCCGCGTACGTCCCGCTGCCGCACGGCAACGGCGAGCAGGCGATCAACGCCACGCGCATCGCCGGGGGCGGCGGCGGGCTGATGGTCGACGACGCCGACCTGTCACCCGATTGGATCATCCACAACGTGCTGCCCATCCTCCGCGACCCCGAGCGGGTCGCCGCCATGTCGGAGGCCGCCTCCGTCCTGGGGCGGAAGGACGCCGATATCATCCTTGCCAGGAAAGTGTTGGAGATAGCCCGATGAGTCTCGTCAAGCTGGTCGATCCCGTAGCCGTAGCCGACCTGGGGCGGGTGCACTTCATCGGCATCGGCGGCGCGGGCATGTCGGGCATCGCCCGCATCCTGCTCAAACGCGGCGTGCGCGTGACGGGCAGCGACGCGCGCAGCTCCGAGCTGATCACCGAGCTGCGCGAGCTGGGCGCCACCATCCACATCGGCCACGCCGCCTCCCACGTGAGAGACGTCGACACCGTGGTCGTCTCCACCGCCATCCGCGACTCCAACCCCGAGCTGGGCGAGGCGCTCAAGCAGGGGCTGCGGATCATCCCGCGGGCCGCCGCGCTGGCCTCCGTCATGGCCGGCCGCACCGCCGTGGCCATCGCGGGCACCCACGGCAAGACCACCACCACCTCGATGCTGACCGTGGCCCTGCAGAAGTGCGGGGCCGACCCGTCCTACTGCGTGGGCGGGCAGCTCGTCACCACCGGGCTCGGCGCCGACGACGGCCAGGGGCAGGTGTTCGTGGCCGAGGCCGATGAGAGCGACGGGTCCTTCCTCATGCTGGCGCCCGACATCGCCGTGGTGACCAACGTCGAGGCCGACCACCTCGACAACTACGGCGACCCGCGCGCCGTCCACGACAGCTTCGCCAGGTTCGCCGACCGGGTCGGCTCGCTGCTCATCGCCTGCGCCGACGACCCGGGCGCGGCCGAGGTGGCGCGCCGGGCCCGCGAGCGCGGCATCCGGGTCAGGACGTACGGGCTCCAGGGCGACGACTACCACGTGAGAGGGGTCAGGCCCGACGGGTTCGGCACGGTCTTCGACATCGAGGGCAGGGGCGACGTCCGGCTGGCCGTCCCCGGGGCCCACAACGCGCTCAACGCCACTGCGGTGATCGCCGTGGCCGACGAGCTGGGCCTGCCGTTCGAGGAGATCAGGCAGGGCCTCGGGGCCTTCACGGGGGCCAAGCGGCGCTTCGAGGCCAAGGGCGAGGCCGGCGGCATCGCCGTCTTCGACAGCTACGCCCACCACCCGACCGAGCTGACCGCCGACCTCAAGGCCGCCCGCGACGTGGTCGCCTCCTACTCCGGCAGCGGCCGGGTCATCGCGGTCTTCCAGCCGCACCTCTACTCCCGCACCCGGTTCTTCGCCGACGAGTTCGGCGCGGCGCTCGGGCTGGCCGACGAGGCCATCGTGCTCGACGTCTACGGAGCCCGCGAGGACCCCGAGCCGGGCGTCTCCGGCGCGATGGTGGCCGGGCGGGTGCCGCTGCCGCCGGAGCGGGTGGCCTACGCGCCCGACCGGGCCGCGGTGCCCGCGCTGGTGGCCGAGCGGGCGCGGCCCGGCGACATCGTGCTCACCATGGGGGCGGGAGACGTGACGGAGCTCGGCCCGCAGATCGTGGCCCGCCTCTCCTGACGGCCGGAGGGCTGGCGATGAAGGCTCGCACGGCGTTCCTGGTCCTGCTGACGGCGGGAGTGGTCGGCTCGGCCGCCTGGCTGGTGTTCTTCTCGCCGGTCCTCGGCGTGCGCTCGATCGAGATCGTGGGAAATCTCACAGTGCCCAGCGAGCACATCAAACAGCAGGCCGGGGTGGCCGAGCTGCATCCGCTCGCCACCGTGAACCTCGCTGACGTCGAGAGCCGCGTCCTCGGCATCAGACAGCTCGCCACCGCCAAGGTGGACCGCGTGTGGCCCGGCACGCTCAAGATCGAGGTGGTCGAGCGCGAGCCGGTCGCGGCGATCCCCGCGGGCGGCAAGTTCGCGATCGTCGACAAGCAGGGCGTGGTGATCGAGATCAAGCCCGCGGCGCCGGCCATGCTGCCGGTGCTCAAGGTCGGCAACCCGGCGCAGGGCGATCCGGCCATGATGGCCGCGCTCAAGGTCATCGACGCGGTCCCCGACGCGCTGGCGCCCAAGATCAGGCAGGTGCGCGCCGACACGGCCGAGGCGGTGACCTTGGAGCTGTCCGACGGCCGTACCGTCGTCTGGGGCGGCGCCGACCGGCCCAAGGAGAAGGCGCGCATCCTCACCTCGCTGCTCAAACACGAGAGGGCCGGCGTCTACGACGTCAGCTCTCCTGACGTGGTGACGTTGAAGTGATCAAGAGTGGGCAAGTCCGCGGCAAGGGCATCGCCGAGCCTGTGCGAGGTGGGGGCCGCGGCGTGAGAGCCTTAAGTCGTACGTCGGGCAGTGGAGTCCCCGACCAGGCGCGACTTCGGAGCGAAACGGACAGCCCGCGACACGCCGGACGTGCTTGCGGCGCGGTTAGTTGACCCGCCAGGTAGGGGACTCCTACTGTCCGTATCAATCCTCAGGTTGACATAAATCTAAATCTCAACCTGAGGTTGAGAGTTATCCGAAGTGACAAAAAGCGGAGACAATCCGCACCGAAATGGCAAGTCAACGAGCGGAAAGGCCCCTCGTCGTGGCAGCACCGCAGAACTACCTCGCGGTCATCAAGGTCGTCGGCATCGGCGGCGGCGGAGTCAACGCCGTCAACCGGATGATCGAGGAGGGACTCAAGGGCGTCGAGTTCATCGCGATAAACACCGACGCCCAGGCGCTGCTGATGAGTGACGCCGATGTGAAACTCGACGTGGGCCGGGAGCTCACGCGCGGTCTGGGCGCGGGCGCCAACCCCGACGTGGGGCGCAAGGCGGCCGAGGACCACCGGGAGGAGATCGAGGAGGTCCTCAAGGGGGCCGACATGGTCTTCGTCACGGCAGGGGAGGGCGGCGGCACCGGCACGGGCGGCGCGCCCGTCGTGGCCAACATCGCGAGGTCGCTCGGCGCGCTCACCATCGGTGTCGTGACCCGGCCGTTCAGTTTCGAGGGCCGGCGCAGGGCCATGCAGGCCGAGGCCGGCATCGAGACGCTGCGCGACGAGGTCGACACGCTGATCGTGATCCCCAACGACCGGCTGCTGTCGATCTCCGACCGGCAGGTGAGCGTGCTCGACGCCTTCAAGGCGGCCGACCAGGTGCTCCTGTCGGGTGTCCAGGGCATCACCGACCTGATCACCACTCCCGGCCTGATCAACCTCGACTTCGCCGACGTCAAGTCGGTCATGTCGGGCGCCGGCTCCGCGCTCATGGGCATCGGCCACGCCCGCGGCGACGACCGTTCGGTGGCCGCGGCCGAGATGGCGGTCTCCAGCCCGCTGCTGGAGGCCAGCATCGACGGCGCCCACGGCGTGCTGCTGTCGATCGCGGGCGGCTCCGACCTGGGCCTGTTCGAGATCAACGAGGCGGCGCAGCTCGTGTCCATGGCGGCCGCCCCCGACGCCAACATCATCTTCGGCACGGTCATCGACGACGCGCTCGGCGACGAGGTGCGGGTGACGGTGATCGCGGCCGGGTTCGACGACGTGCCCACGGTGGCGGAGAAGCAGGCGCCCCGCCCGGCCGGCCGTCCCGCGGCCCAGCCGCCGGCGTCCGCGCCCGTGCGGCCGAGCGTCGCCTCCCCGAGCGTGAAGTCGGAGCCGCCCCCGCCGCGCCCTGAGCCGCGCGCCGAGACGCGCCCCGAGCCGCGCGGGGACTTCAGGCCCGAATCGCGCGCCGAGTTTCGCCCGGAGCCTCGGACGGAGTTCCGTCCCGAGCCGCGCGCGGAGTTCAGGCCGGAGCCGCGCCCCGAGCCGCGCGGGGACTTCAGGGCCGAGTCGCGCCCCGAGCCCCGTGCCGAGTTCAGGGCCGAGCCCCGTCCGGAAGCGCGCCCCGACCCCCGGCCCGAGCCCCGCCCCGAGGCGCTGCGACCCGAACCGGTGCGGCCGGTGGAGCCGGCGCCCGAGCCCGCGGTCGACGAGGCCGCCGCCGACGAGCCGTCCGGCCCCGTCTCGATCCCTCGGCCCACGCCCGAGCCCGCCAACCCGCCCACGCCCATCACCTCCCGCATGCCGGAGCCCGCCAAACGTCCCAGGGTGGTCTTCGAGGAGCAGGAGGAGGAGCTCGACGTCCCCGACTTCCTCAAATAGCCCGGCCCGACACCCCAGCTTGCCCGACGCCGCTCCCCGGAAGGGATCCGGGAGCGGCGCCGTCGTGTGCGCGACGGCGTACCCTGAGCCGGTCCGGAGTGAAAGGGAGAGTGACGTGAGAAGGGACGAGATCGCGGCCGGGCTCGCCGAGGTCGACGCGCGCATCGGGGCGGCCTGCCGCGCGGTGGGCCGCGACCGGGGCGAGGTCACGCTGATCGCCGTCACCAAGACCCGTCCGGCCGAGGACGTGCGGATCCTGGCCGAGCTGGGCGTGCGCGACATCGGCGAGAACCGCGACCAGGAGGCCGCCGCCAAGGCGAGCGAGCTCGCCGACCTGTCGCTGACCTGGCACTTCGTCGGCCAGCTGCAGACCAACAAGGTGCGCTCCGTCGTCTCGTACGCCGACGTGATCCACTCCGTCGACCGCCTGCGCCTGGTCGAGGCGATCAGCAGGGAGGCGGTGCGGCAGGGCCGCAGGATCGGCTGCCTGATCCAGGTCGCGCTCGACGACGACCCTGGCAGGGGCGGCGCCCGGCCCGCCGACGTGCTGGAGCTGGCCGACGAGGTGGCCCTGGCCGAGGGCCTGTGGCTGGGCGGGGTCATGGCGGTGGCGCCGCTGGGGGAGGAGCCGGCCAAGGCGTTCGCCACGCTGCGCGACGTGGCCACCCGCCTGGAGGAGCAGCACCCCCGCGCCAGGATGATTTCGGCCGGTATGAGCGAAGACCTCGCCGAGGCCGTCGCGTACGGCGCGACACACGTGCGCGTCGGTACGGCGTTGCTCGGTCGTCGCAAGCCCTTCGTCAGGTAATGTCCCCTCAAGTGGGTCTTCAGGCTCACGATCAGATAGAGGTCGATCAGCGGTGAGTTCCACGGGGGTACGGCTACCGCCTCGGGCGCCGGCGACGGGCCCGAGCGAGTGCGACCATGAGCAGGAGGACGACGGAGCGATGGCCGGCGCGATGCGCAAGATGGCGGTCTACCTCGGTCTCGTGGAGGACGACCGCTACGAGAGGTATGAGAGCTACCCGGACGAGTACGCGTACGAGGACGAGCCTCAGCGGACCGGCGAGGAGCGGCCCGTGGCGGTCCAGGACCGCGACGAGGAGCCCGACGCGGGCGTGCCCGCACCCAGGCCCGCCACGACCATCCTGGAGCGCCGCACGACCGATCTGGCGCGCATCACGACCCTCCATCCGCGCACGTACAACGAGGCGCGTACCATTGGAGAGCACTTCCGGGACGGCACCCCGGTCATCATGAACCTGACCGAGATGGTCGACAGCGACGCAAAGCGCCTTGTTGATTTCGCGGCAGGTCTGGTCTTTGGCCTACATGGCAGCATTGAACGTGTTACCAACAAGGTGTTCCTGTTGTCCCCTGCCAATGTCGAGGTGACCGCCGAGGACAAGGCCCGAATCGCGGAACGCGGGTTCTTCAATCAGAGTTAGAGTCTCTGTATGTCTATCGCACCCAACCGGGTCTCGCCGAGACCGGGAGGGCACACGAGAAGTGGAGGGGCGGCCGGGCCGTGGGGATCGTCAGTCAGATCTTGGTCGTAGTCCTGTCTCTCTACCTGGTGTTGCTCATCGGCAGGATGATCTTTGAGACGGTGCAGGCCTTCGCCCGTCATTGGCACCCGTCGGGTGTCATCCTGGTGCTGGCCGAGGCCACTTACACCGCAACCGACCCACCACTCAAGTTCCTCCGCCGTTTCATTCCCCCGCTCCGGTTGGGTACGGTGGCCTTTGACCTAAGCTTCACTGTCCTGTTCATCGTCGTCCTGCTGTTGATCAACATAGTCGGGATGCTGCGATGACCGGGCCGGAGTGGCGCCGGTCGTGATCCAACTCGTGTCCGCGCTGAAGTGATTCGGGTTACCGTCCCCTCCGGACAGACTCCAAAGCGCGCCAAGGAGACCAAAAAATGCCGCTGACGCCCGCTGATGTGCGGAACAAGCAGTTCAGTACCACCCGGCTGCGGCCGGGCTACGACGAGGAAGAGGTCGACGCCTTCCTCGACGAGGTGGAGGCTGAGCTCGACCGTCTGATCCAAGAGAACGAAGAGCTCCGTGCGAAGCTGGCGGAGTGCCTGCGCGGGAAGGTGCCGGGCGGCATGAACATGCCCATGGCTTCCGCCCCCGTGCAGGAGCAGCCCAAGCCCGAGATGATGGCACCGCCGCAGCCCGAGCCCATGCGGGCCCCGGAGCCGCCGCCCGTGCAGCAGCAGCCGGTCCCCGTGGCCATGAACATGCCTCCCGCCGAGGACAACATGGACACCGCGGCCCGCGTTCTCGCGCTCGCCCAGCAGACGGCCGACCAGGCGATCTCCGACGCCCGCCGGGAGGCGGACGAGACGGTCACCCGCGCCAGGCGCGAGGCCGACGAGATCCTCAACAAGGCCCGCCGCCAGGCCGAGCAGGTCATCGGCGACGCCCGCGCCCGCGCCGAGACGCTCGAGCGCGACGCGCAGGAGCGCCACCGCCAGGCCATGGGCTCGCTGGTGCAGACCCGCGACGAGCTCGAGCGCAAGGTCGAGGAGCTGCGCAGCTTCGAGCGCGAATACCGCAGCAGGCTCAAGCTCTACCTGGAGAACCAGCTCGCCGAGCTCAACGTCTCCGCCGAGGGCAGTGGCGGATTCCCGGTGATGTCGGGTGGTCCCCAGGCTCAGGCTCCCGCCATGTCCCACGCGGTGTCGCAGAGCGGCCAGCAGCCCCTTCCCGGCGGCCCCAACCCGTTCGGCGGCGAGGCTCCGCAGGGCGCTTTCCCCGGCGGTGACGGTCCCCACAACGACCGCCGGTAAAGTAGCGGGTCGCTAGGACCTGTCACTCGAAAGAGCTCCCTGTGATCCTTATCAGTGCTGGTTTGGTGCTCGCGGCGGTCGTGCTGCTGATCGCGGGCTTCGTACTGGCTAAGCCGTTCCTGATCATGTGGTCCATCGTGGTCAGCGTTCTCTCCGCGCTGTTCCTCGTGATCGGGGCGTTCCTGCGGCGAAACGAGCTTTTTCCCGGTGGCGGGCAGGCCGCTGCGCCGGCCACCCCACCGAAAGGGCTCATGCCGCCGGGCTTGCCGCACACCCAGACCGGCCCCACGGTTCACCGGCAGCCACCGCCACGACCCCAACCGCATCCGCAGACGCCGCAGCGGACGGCGACCGTTCCCGCCGCCGCTTCGCGCCGCCCCGCGGCCCGCGGCATCGCGCCGGATGCGATCGTGCTGGTGATCCCCGGACGCAAGCGCTACCACGTGTCCGGCTGCCGACAGCTGAGCGGTCGGAACAGCGAGGAGCTCACGTACGAGGAGGCACGCGAGGAGGGCTTCACGCCCTGCACGACGTGCCTGCCTGACGCCGCGCTCGGCGGACGGCAGCTGCCGCCTGCCGCCGACCCCGAGCCCGCCGTCGCACCCGGCCCCACCGTCACGACGGAGAGCCGGGCGGAGAACTCCGCGGAGACCCGCGACGTACGTCCGCCGGTCGCCCCGCCGAAGCCCGACACGAAGGCTTCCACCCCCACCCCGGAGCCCGCCGCCGCCCATGAGGAAGGCGCCACCGGGTGGTTCGGCCGTTCCCCCGCCTCCTCCGCCGCCTCCTCCGACCCGGACGATGATCAGGCGGACACGCAGACTTCCTACTTCCGGCCGCCGTCCACGCGCAGGCCCGACTCCCCGCCGCCCCGCCCCGCATCCGGGCCCTCCACACCGGGCGGCCCCGCCAAGAGCGCACCCCCTTCTTCCAGCGCCGCCTCCCCTGCCGCCCCTTCCAAGAGCACGCCGCCCTCAGGCACGTCGCCCTCGGCCAGGCCGGGCACGCAGTCACCGGGCACGCAGCCGTCTGGCAGGCCGGGCGCGGGTGCGCCATCTCCGGACAGGGCCACGCCGGGCGCGCCTGATCGGGGCAAGACGGAAGCGCCGACGGGCAAGCCGTCGCAGCGCGCCGCGACGCCGGAGCAGCCCGCAGGCAAGACCGGCCAGCCCTCCGGCGCCACCGGCCAGCCCTCCGGCGCCCCGCAGCGCTCCGGCGCCTCCCAGCCCTCTGGCGCACGTCAGTCCTCCGGAACGCCTCAGCCTTCCGGAGCGCCTCAGCCTTCCGGCGCAACCCGGCCTTCCGGTACGAAGGCCGGCCAACCGGGTGGCACGTCCGAGCCGAAGCCGGGCCGGCCCGCAGCCGACACCGACGACGACTCCTCGGGGCCTGCCACGGCACCGCAACCGCGCGTGCCCTCGTCGGTGACCCCGTCCCGCCCGGGCGGCCCTTCCGGTGGTGCCGCGGGGCCGTCACAACGTCCTTCCGGGGCCTCCAAGACACCCGCGTCGGCGGTGCCCGAGCGGCCCGCCTCCTCGGCCGAGTCGGAGGCCAAGCCCAAGGGGCCGTTGCCTCCTGGCGCGGTCACCAGGTCACCCGAGGGACGTCCCTCCGGTACGGGTTCGGGCGCCGGACCGTCGGCACCCGGCAAGACCGGCCCTGACCGCCCACCGGCCACCGGCTCCGAACGCCCGTCCGCCGCGGGGACTGGCCGCTCACCGGCACCTGGGTCTGAAGGTCGCCCCGCCACGGGGACTGGCCGCCCGGCCGCAGCCGGCAGCCCGTCCGGGACCGGTGGCACCAGGCCGGCTGCCCCTGCGACGGCTCCCAAGGGAGAAGACGCGCCCGGCAAGGGAGACGCTCCCAGGGGACAGGGCACCGGCGAGAAGTCCAGCGCCGCCGCCGCACCCACCGCCAGCGCGGCACCAGGCTCCGGCGCTGCCCCCAGGCCCGCGTCCACGTCCAGGCCCGGTGCCACGTCCAAGTCCGGGGGCGATGAAGCCCCCAAGACAGGAGCCTCCAAGCCCGGTGACGGTGCCTCCAAGGCTGAGGCCGGCGGTTCCAAGGGTGGCGGCTCCAAGGCGGGGGAGAGCGGATCCGTCGGGGGCGGTGGCAAGCCCACCGGTGGCAAGGGCACGGTGAAGGTGATCGTCGGCACCCGCCGCTACCACAGCACCGCCTGCCCGCTGATCAGAGGTGCGGGGGAGACGGGCGTCGAGACGATGACGCAGGCCGAAGCCGAGGCCGCCGGTCTGACGAGTTGCTCGGTCTGCCAGCACGATCGCGAGGCGGCCACCTAGGCCATCGCGAGACGCCATCGCGAGACGGGCCCATGGCCAAGAGCCAAGGCAATGCAGCCTCGTGATCAGGCTCACTTCGCGATCAGGCTCACCCTCGTGATCTAGCCGAGCCTCGTGATCTAGCCGAGCCTCGTGATCAGGCCGAGTCTCGTGATGAGGTCGAGGCTCGTGATCAGGCTGATGCTCTTGATCAGTCGAGGCCGGTGATCAGCTTGAGGCTCTTGATTCAGACCGAGGCTCGTCGTTAGGGCCCGCCCATACGCTCGGGCTGAGCCCCATGGTTACGGCTGGCCGTATGGTCGGGCCGAGCCTCGTGGTCAGGGCCAGCCTCGTGGGTCGCGCCGAGCCTCGGTACGTCGGCCCGGGTTTCCGTGGCCCCGGCCCCGTTCGGTGGAGGGCGGGTTACCGGGAAGCCATCCCGCTCGGTCGATGCGGGATGGTGCTCGTCGAACCGGTGGGCCGGGCGTTGGGAAGCCCGGCCCACCGCCGTGCGAGCGTCAGGCGCGGCGGAGCTGGAAGGTCAGGGCCAGGTCCTCGTCCGTGTGGGACGGGAGGTCCGCCGCCGTGCCCTCCGTGACCGTGGCGGCCAGCACTTCCTCCGCCACCACATGCCCGTCGGCGCGCAGCGCCGCGGCGAGGTCGGCCGAGGAGGTGGTCCACCACAGGTCGATCCGGTCGGTGATGGACAGGCCGGTCGACTTGCGGGCGTCCTGGACCAGGCGGATCACCTCGCGCAGCAGGCCGGCGCGGCGCAGGTCGTCGGTGAGCTGGAGGTCCAGGGCGACGGTCTCGCCGGTGCCGGTGCCGATGGCGCCGGTCTCGACGGCCCAGCCCGCCCGGGGCTGCTCGTTGACGATCACGTCGTCGGGCCCGAGCGTGATCTCGCCCAGTTCGTCCGCCTCGACCATGACCGTGGAGCCGGAGCGCAGGGCGCGGGCCACGCGGGTGGGGTCGGCGGCGGTCACCGCGGCGGCCACCAGCTTCGTACGGGGACCGAACCGCTTGCCCAGGGCCCGGAAGTTGGGCTTGACGGAGTAGGACACGAGGTCGGCGCTGAACCCGGACATGTCCTCGAGCGCGTGGACGTTGAGCTCGTCGGCAACCAGGCCGCGCAGCTCCTCCGGCAGGGACGGCCAGCCGTGCGCGCCCACCAGGGCACGGCCCAGCGGCTGGCGGGTCTTGACGCCCGAGGAGGCGCGGGCCGAGCGGCCCAGCTCCACCAGCCGCCGCACCAGCGCCATCTGGTCGGACAGCGCCGGGTCGAGGAGGTCCTCCCGCACCGCGGGCCAGGAGGCCAGGTGCACCGAGGAGGGCGCCTCAGGGGAGCGCAGGACGTCCCACAGGTAGTCGGTGACGAACGGCGTGATGGGCGCCATCAGCCGCATCACCGTCTCCAGGCACTCGTACAGCGTCGCGAACGCCTCCCGCGACCCCTGCCAGAACCGGCGGCGCGAGCGGCGGACGTACCAGTTGGACAGGTCGTCGAGGAAGTCGGCCAGGCGGCGGCCGGCGCGCTGCGTGTCGTACTCGTCGAGGGACGCCGTGACCTCGGCCACCGTGCGGTGCAGCTCGGCCAGCGCCCAGCGGTCGAGCAGCGGGCGCTCGGCCGCCGGCGTGGCCTCGGCGAGCATGGCCGGCGACCAGGACTCGGCGTTGGCGTAGAGGGTGAAGAACGACGTGGTGTTCCAGAGCGTCAGGAGCACCTTGCGGACGATCTCCTCCAGCGCGTTGTGCCCCACCCGGCGCGCCGCCCAGGGCGAGCCTGAGCAGGCCATGAACCAGCGCAGCGCGTCGGCGCCGTGCTGGTCCATCAGCGGGATCGGCTCCAGGATGTTGCCCAGGTGCTTGCTCATCTTGCGGCCGTCCTCGGCCAGGATGAGGCCGAGGCAGAGCACGTTCTCGTAGGAGGACTGGCCGAAGACGAGCGTGCCGACGGCCATCAGCGAGTAGAACCAGCCGCGCGTCTGGTCGGTGGCCTCGCAGATGAACTGCGCCGGGTAGACGCCCTCCGGCTTGCCGCGCTCGCCCCACTGGGCGAACGGCATGGAGCCGGAGTCGTACCAGGCGTCGATGACGTCGGGCACGCGGCGGGCCAGGCCGCCGCACGAGGGGCAGTCGAAGGTCACGTCGTCGACGTAGGGGCGGTGCGGGTCGAGCGCGGAGACGTCGCGGCCCGCGAGGGTGCCCAGCTCCTCCAGCGAGCCGACGCACGTCACGTGGGACTCGTCCTCGGCGCACACCCACAGCGGCAGCGGCGTGCCCCAGTAGCGCGAGCGCGACAGCGACCAGTCGACGTTGTTGCGCAGCCACTCGCCGAAGCGGCCCCACTTGATCGTCTCGGGGTACCAGTTGGTGCCGGCGTTCTCGGCCAGCATCTGGTCCTTGACCGCGGTGGTGCGGATGTACCACGACGGGAGGGCGTAGTAGAGCAGCGGCGTGTGGCAGCGCCAGCAGTGGGGGTAGGCGTGCTCGAAGTGGCCGCCGCGGTAGAGCAGCCCGCGGGCGCGCAGGTCGTCGGTCAGCTCCTCGTCGGCGTCCTTGAAGAACCGCCCGCCGACCATGGGGACGTCGTCGAGGAAGCGGCCGTCCGGGCCGATCGGGTTGACGACGGGCATGTCGTAGCGCTTGATCACGGCCAGGTCGTCCGCGCCGAAGGCGGGGGCCTGGTGGACCAGGCCGGTGCCGTCCTCGACCGTGACGTAGTCGCCGAGCACGACGTAGTGGGCGTCCGGGATGTCGACCAGGTCGAACGGGCGGGAGTAGGTGATGTGCTCCAGCTCGCGCCCGGTGTAGCGGGCGACCTCGGTCGCGCCCTCGCCGAGGACGGACAGCAGCGGCTCGGCGACGACGAGGACCTCGCCGCCGGCCGTGCGGGCCGCGACGTACGTCACGTCGGGGTGCACGGCGACCGCCGTGTTGGAGACCAGGGTCCACGGCGTGGTCGTCCAGATGAGCAGCGCTGCGCCCAGCTCGGCCAGCGGCCCGGACGTCACCGGCATGCGGACGTAGACCGACGGGCTGGAGACGTTCTCGTAGCCGCCCGGCTGGCCGAGCTCGTGGTCGGACAGCCCTGTGCCGCAGCGCGGGCAGTAGGGGGTGATGCGGAAGTCGCGGAACAGCAGCCCCTTGTCCCACACGACCTTCAGCGACCACCACACCGACTCGACGTAGGACGGGTCCATCGTGCGGTACGCCTGGGACAGGTCGATCCAGTAGCCCATGCGCTCGGTCATCTGCTCGAACGCGTCGACGTGGCGCAGCACGGACTCGCGGCACTTGGCGTTGAACTCGGCGATGCCGTAGTCCTCGATGTCCTTCTTGCCGGTCAGGCCCAGCTCGCGCTCGACGCCGACCTCGACCGGCAGGCCGTGGCAGTCCCAGCCGGCCTTACGCGGAACGCTGAACCCGCGCATGGACTTGTAGCGGGGGAACAGGTCCTTGAACACCCGCGCCTCGACGTGGTGCACGCCCGGCAGGCCGTTCGCGGTGGGCGGACCCTCGTAGAAGACCCAGGAGGCGTTGCCGGAGTTCTGCTCCACGGAGCGCTCGAAGATCTTCCCGTCCCGCCAGCGGTCCAAGACCTCACGCTCGAGCGCGGGCAGGTCGACCTGCGCGGGAAGAGAGCGGAATGATGGGGAAGACATCTCGGGCGTGACCTCCACGCTTCATCGGCCGGTAGGGCTTGCGTGAAGGGACGAAGCCGTACGGCTCCGCGGTACCACCCTTCTTGATCCCGCTCGGAGCGGGACCCTCTTCTTTATGTCTGCTGCCGGGTCTAATGAGCTCGGATGAGCCGTTCTTCCGGCGGCTCCGGGGTGATATCCCTCACAGTCGGGCCCCATCAACGCCTTGCAGTACCAAACCATAACGCAGAGTGGAGGCAAAGGCTTCCTGGTTTCCGAGGCACCGAGAGCGCATCGGTACGCAACGGACAAAGTTGTGGGAATGGACACGCCTGCGGAGGAGTTGAATGCGCGAGGCGGGATAGTACGGGGGAGGTAAACCGTCCGGCGGGTCGTTTGCCGTTCCGTTATCAGGATCCTAAGCTGCCCGCACCATTCACGGCCTTGATCAGCAATGGAGGCAGCCATGGCGGCAGTCACGCAGACCACAGCCACACCGTCGATGTGGTCGGAAGAAGAGCTGGCCGAGGTACGCGGCAGGCTGCAGAGCGAGATCGACGAGCTCAACGCGGACATTCACCGCCACGAGTCGGAGATAGCCTCTGGAGACGTCACCCAGGGAGCCGGCGACGACCAGGCGGACGCCGGCGCCAAGACGTACGAGCGCGAACGCGAGATCGCCCTTACCCTGAATGCGCGCGATCTGGTCGCGCAGAACGAACGTGCGATCGCCCGGATCGACGCAGGGACCTATGGAGTGTGCGAATCGTGCCACAAGCCGATCGGCAAGGAACGCCTTCAAGCGTTCCCGAGGGCGACGCTGTGCGTGGCCTGCAAGCAGAAGGAGGAGCGCCGGTAGCGGCGCCCGCGGGCAGGGCCCGCGGGCGGCTCTTCGCCGCCCTCGTCGTGCTGGCGGCCGTGATCTACGCGGCCGACCTCATCACCAAGACGGTGATGCTGAGAACACTTGAGGGCAAGGGACCGCTCATCGTCATCCCGGACGTCCTGCAGTTCCGGGTGATCTTCAACTCCGGTGCCGCGTTCAGCATCGGCACCGGAATGACCTTCATCTTCACGCTCATCGCCGCGGGCGTCGTCGTCGCCATCGTGCGCACCGCCCGCAAGCTCGGCAGCCGGGCCTGGGCCGTCACGCTGGGCCTGCTGCTCGGCGGGGCGCTCGGCAACCTCACCGACCGGCTGCTGCGCTATCCCTCGGGAATCGGCCGCCCCACCCAGCTCCAGGGTCACGTCGTCGACTTCATCGAGGTCCTCCCCGGGCATTTCCCCGTGATCGACTACTTCCCCGTGTTCAACGTCGCCGACTCGGCCATCGTCTGCGGCGGCATCCTCGCGGTGCTCCTGGCCTGGCGCAACGTGCAGATCGACGGGTCGAGGCCCGCCAAGGAGGGCGGCCAGGATGCCTGACCAGCGCAGCCTGCCCGTTCCCGACGGGCTGGAGGGCGAGCGGCTGGACGCCGCGCTCTCGCGGCTGTTCGGCTTCTCCCGCACCCGCGCCGCCGAGCTGATCGGCGCGGGCGAGGTGCTGGTGGACGGCCGGCAGCCCGCCAAGTCCGACCGCGTACGCGCGGGCGCCTGGCTCGACGTGACCATGCCGCCGCCCGTCACCACGCCGATGCCGGTCGCCGAGCCGGTTCCGGGCATGACGATCGTCTACGAGGACGACGACATCATCGTGGTCAACAAGCCGATCGGGGTGGCCGCCCACCCGACCGTCGGCTGGACGGGCCCCACCGTGATCGGCGGGCTGCTGGGCGCCGGCCACACGATCGCCACCAGCGGGGCGGCCGAGCGGCAGGGCATCGTGCACCGGCTCGACGCCAACACCACGGGCGCGATGGTGGTGGCCAAGAGCGAGGTGGCCTACTCCCGGCTCAAGCGGGCCTTCAAGGAGCGCACGGTCGACAAGCGCTACCACGCGCTGGTGCAGGGGCATCCCGACCCGTTCAGGGGCACGGTCGACGCGCCCATCGACCGGCACCCGTCGGGCGACGGGCGGTTCGCGGTGGTGGCGGGGGGCAAGCCGTCGGTCACCCACTACGACACCGTCGAGGCGTTCCGGGCGGCCTCGCTGCTGGACATCAAGCTGGAGACCGGGCGTACGCACCAGATCAGGGTGCACATGGCGGCCCTGCGCCACCCCTGCGTCGGCGACATGCTGTACGGCGCCGACCCCACGCTCGCGGCCCGCCTGGGGGTGACCCGGCAGTGGCTGCACGCGGTGGCGCTCGGGTTCGAGCATCCGACCGGCGGGGAGTGGATGTCGTTCAGCACCGACTACCCGGAGGACCTGCAGAAGGCGCTGGACACCGTACGCGACGAGTCCTGACCACGCCGGGCCCGGGGCGGTCAGTGGCGTGCCTTGGGCTTCTTCCTGCCCTGGCTCCCCTTGGCCCCGCCTGACGGCTCCACCGCGCCGGGGGTGTGCGAGGGCGCCTGGTCCTTGTTTCCGCGCTTCTCGTCCTGCTTGTCCTTGCCCTGGCCGGTCTCGCGGGGCGTCGGCTCCCGTGAGGGGCGCCGGTCCGGCGAGCGTTCACCGGACGGCCGGTCGTCGGACGGCCGCTGCCGGGACGGGGCCTGTTCGGCGCGGCGCTCGCCGTACGGCGTGCCGGGCCCGTCGTCCGAGCGGGGCGGCGAGCTCTCATCACGCGGAGGGCCGGACGCGGTGTTCTCCGGGGACGGGGAGGCGGACGGGGTGACCGTCACGACGGACGGGACCTGGCTTGGCGGACCGGGCACCTGACCGCCCTGGCTGGACCACCAGGCCGCGCCGC
Source organism: Nonomuraea phyllanthi (assembly GCF_006334985.2). Taxonomy (GTDB): domain Bacteria; phylum Actinomycetota; class Actinomycetes; order Streptosporangiales; family Streptosporangiaceae; genus Nonomuraea; species Nonomuraea phyllanthi. The sequence continues at coordinate 68,306 of NZ_VDLX02000026.1, read as the reverse complement.
CCGTGACCACCCCGACGACCACCGTGGCCGCGGCGACGGCGGCCAGCGGCAGCGCGCGCCGCCGCGACGGCGGCGGGGACGCGGGCGACGGTCCCGTCGGGAGCGGGGGCCCGGAAGATGCGGTCGAGGGAGGCGCGGCGGACGGCAGAGGGACGGGGCCGGTCGGCTCGGGCGCGCCGCCCGAGGTGATCGCCGCCAGCCGCCACTCGGCCTCCTCCAGCGACATGCGCTCGCCCGGGTTCTTGCGCAGCAGCCCGAGCAGCACGGGGCCGAGCACGCCCGCCCGGGACAGCGGCTCGGGCTCGGCGTGCATGACCGCGCCCAGCGTGGCCAGCGGGTTGTCCCGCTGGAAGGGGGAGCGGCCCTCGACGGCCAGGTAGAGCGTCACGCCGAGGGACCACAGGTCCGAGGCGGGCCTTGCCTGGCCGCCCGCCGCGCGTTCCGGCGCCATGAAGGCGGGGGTGCCGATCAGGACGCCGGTACGGGTCAGCGGCGCGTCGTCCTCGGTGGTGGCGATGCCGAAGTCGGTGAGCACCGCCCTGCCGTCCTCGGCGAGCAGCACGTTGTCCGGCTTCACGTCGCGGTGCAGCACGCCCGCCGCGTGCGCGGCCCGCAGCGCCGAGAGGAGCTGCAGCCCGATGCCGGCGGCCTCCACCGGGGTCATCGGCCCGTCGTCGCGGATCAGCTCGCCTAAGGTGCGCGAGTGCACGAGCTGCATGACGATCCAGGGATGGCCGCGCTCCTCCAGGACGTCGTACACGGCGGCCACGCCCGGGTGCGCCACCCGGCCGGCCGCCCGGGCCTCCCTGAAGGTCCGCACGGCGAATCCGTCGCGCTCGGGATCGGTCAGGTCAGGTGGCGGCAGGACCTGCTTGACGGCCACGTCCCTGCCCAGGACCTCGTCGTGTGCCTGCCAGACCGTGCCCATGCCGCCCCGGCCGATCGTCCTGAGCAGCCGGTAGCGCCCGCCGACCATCACCGCTGAATCGGACATGCACGGCGACTACCCCAGAAAATACCGGACAAGCGCGGTCACGACGGCCGCCGCCGCCAAAGTGACCAGGAAGGGGGCCCGCAGCAGCAGCGCGACCACGGCGGCGCCGAGTCCCGCCGTACGGGCCGGGTCGAAGCGCAGCGCGCCCTCCTCCGTGAACACCTGCACCGCGATCAGCGCCGCCAGCAGCGCCACCGGCACCAGCTCGGCGAACCGGCTCACCACCGGATGCTCCAGCACCCGCCGCGGCGCCGCCAGACCGGCCAGCTTGAGCGCGTAGCAGCCCGCGCAGAGCGCCGCGATGGCCCACCACAACGTCATCGGACCATCACCACCAGCACGGCGCCGGCGGCCAGCAGCACGGGGACGCCGGACGGCAGGAACGGGGTGGCGCACAGCGCGACCGCCGCGCCGGCCACGGCCAGCCGGCGCAGCTCGGCACTGGCCGCCAGGCGCGGCCACAGGATGGCGAGGAACGCGGCCGGACCCACCACGTCGAGTCCGAAGACGCCGGGGTCGCCCAGGGCCGACGCGCCGTACGCGCCCGCCAGCGTGGTCAGGTTCCAGGTGAGGTAGAGGCTGGCGAACGTGGTGGTGAAGCCCGTGCGCGCCGCCTCGGGGGTCGGCTGGGCCAGCGTGACGGCGGTGGACTCGTCGATCACGCCGTGGGCGGCCAGCAGCCGGCGCGGCCCGCGTACTCGTAGCAGGTCGGCCAGGCGCAGGCCGTACAGCGTGTTGCGGCCGCCCAGCAGCAGCGCGCCCAGCGTGGCGGCCACCAGGTCGCCGCCCGCGCCCACCGCGCCGGTCAGCGCGAACTGCGAGGCGCCGGTGAACGTCAGCAGGCTGAGCACGCACGCCTGCGGCACGCTGAGGCCCGCGGTGATCGCCGCGGCGCCGAACGCGACGCCCGACAGCCCCACGGCCACGCCCACGCCGAGACCGTCCCGGATGGCGGCGGAACGGTGAGTTGTCTGTTCCATGCCGCAAGAGGCTAAGAGGCGTTGGAAGCGCCCGTCTTGTACGTTCCTGCGGCCCGCTGGTACGCGGCAGGCGGCACGCCCACGATGCGCTTGAAATGCCGGTTCAGGTGGGCCTGGTCCGTGAAGCCGACCTCGGCGGCCACCTGCGCCGGGCGTACCCCGGACAGCAGGAGGTGGCGCGCCTGGCGGACCCGCAGCGAGGTGAGGTAGGCGTGCGGCGGCAGCCCCGTCGCGGCCTTGAAGGCCCGCAGCAGCGCGAACGGCCGCGCACCCACCGCGCCGGCCAGGTCGTCGAGCGTCGGCGGGTCGACGAGGCTGCCGTGCAGCAGGTCGAGCGCATCCCGCACGGCGCGGCGGCCCTCGGCGGGCAGGACGGCCGCCGGGCGGGGGGTCGCGTGCCGGGTCACCAGCCGGGCGAACAGCGTGCGGCTCAGCGTGGAGGCCGCCAGCGCGTCGCCGCGCTCGGCCGCCAGGTGCGCCCTGCACAGCAGCGCCGCCACCTCGGTGTCGCGCACCACCTGCTCGGGGAAGTGCGGCGTCGAGTAGGGGACGCCCAGCTCGGCGGCGACCCCGGCCAGCGCGTCGATCGACGGGTAGAGCATGCGGTACGACCAGCCGTCGGGCGTCCCTGCCTGGCCGGTGTGCGAGGCGTCGGGATTGACCAGCACCAGCTCGCCCGCGCCGGCCCGCAGCAGCGTGCCGCGGTAGTCGAACTCCTCGACGCCCCTGACGATCACCCCGATGGCGTACCCGTCGTGCACGTGCCGGGTGAAGCGGTGGGTGACGTAGCGGGCCCTGAGCAGGTCGGTGCCCGGCACCGCCGGGTGCCGCCAGAAGTGCGCCCGCTCCTTCGCAGCGTCGCTCATCGGGGCCTGAAGGTCTTGACGAACGTCTCGAAGAAGTGCCGGTCGGCGGCCCAGCGGGAGTCGGGGGTCTCCCAGTAGAGGGCGTACGGGCGGCCGTCGGCGGTGCGGAAGCCGCGGTTGACCACGTGGATCAGCACGCCCCGGCGCATCCTGGTGAACTCCCAGTCGGCGGCGTCACGGCCGAGGTAGGTGGTGGGGGTGATGCCGATGCGGTCGTAGCCCTCGAACTCGCCCTTGGAGAGGATCTCCTTCTCCAGCGCCTGCCAGTGCCGGACCGGGTCCTTCCAGACGATGTCGGGAACCGTCCACTCGACGATCATCGCTCCCGAGCTGCCGGGGCCCTTGAAACTGATGCTGTCCCTGGTCGGGTTCTTGGCGGCCCGCCAGCCCTGGGGCATCGCGATCGAGAAGCGGCCCGCCGCGCTGGTGAACGGCCGCCACCCGGCCGGTACGGGCCGCGCCGTGGCGGTCGGCTCGCCGCTCCTGGTGGGCTCGGCGGTCTCGGTCGGCTCCCCGCTTCGCGTGGGCTCGCCGGTCCGGGTGGGCCCTGCCGTCGCGGTGGGCTCTGCCGTCGTGGTGGGTGCGGCTGTGGGGGTGGGGGCGGGGTCCTGCGTACGCGTCGAGAAGTGGACCAGCAGCAGGCCGCCGGCGCCGAGCAGCACGACTGCGGCCACCGCGACGGGCAGCCCGAGCCACAGCGCCCTGCCGCGCCTCCTCGGAACCGTGTCATGCGAAGTCTCGCCCGTGGACCGCCAGGCGGTCGCGTGGCCGGTGCCGGCCGCCGGAGGGGCGGCGGCGATGCGGCCCAGCAGGGCGGCGGCCTCGGCGGCGGGCATCCGCTCGGCCGGGTCCCTGCGCAGCAGGCCCATGATCACCGGCTCGAGCGCGCCCGCCCGCGCGGGCCGCCTGGGCTCGTCGCGCAGCACCGCCGCCACCGTCGCCGCCCACGAACCGCGCTGGAACGGCGGCTCGCCCTCGACCGCCGCGTACAGCGTCGCGCCCAGGGACCACAGGTCGGACTCGGGCGTGGCGGGCTCGCCGTTCAGCCGCTCGGGAGGCATGTACGCGGGCGTGCCCACCAGCCCGCCGGTCGCCGTCAGCCCCGCCTCGGCCTCCAGCGAGGCGATGCCGAAGTCGGTCAGCACGACCCTGCCGTCGTCGGCCAGCAGGACGTTCTCCGGCTTCACGTCGCGGTGCAGCACCCCGGTGGCGTGCGCGGCGCGCAGCGCGTCGAGCACCCGCCCGCCGATCGCGGCGGCCTGCTCCACCGCCAGCGGCCCCCGCTCGCGCAGCACCTCCGCCAGCGAGCGCGAGCGCACCAGCTGCATCACGATCCACGGCCGGCCGTCCTGCTCGACGACGTCGTGGATGACGATCACCGACGGGTGGTCGAGCCGGCCCGCCGCCCTGGCCTCCCTGATCGTCCTGCGGTTGAGCTCGGCCCGCTTGGCGTCGCCGACGCCCGTGTAGCGGACCTCCTTGATGGCCACCGTACGGTCGAGCAGCTCGTCATAGGCCCGCCAGACCACGCCCATGCCGCCCTCGCCGAGAGGCTCGATGAGGCGGTAGCGGTTGCTGACCTGGCTTTCCACGCAGCGAAGCCTACTTCGCCGGTTTGAACGTCGCGCAGAACCCCTCGAAGAAGTGGTAGTCGTCCTTCCAGTGGCTGTTCAGGGTGTGCCAGTAGATCGCGTACGCCCGCCCGTTGTCGGTGATGAAGCCCCTGTTGCGCACGCGCGTCTTGCCGGTGTTGGTGTTCCAGGTGAAGTCCCAGTCGGCCGCGGCCTTCTGGTAGTCGACCCGCTTGATGTCGAGCTTGTGGTACCCGCCGAAGTTGTGCTTGAGGATCGGCTCCTGCCGCTTCCAGTCCTTGTACGGGTCCTTGCCGGGCTTCGCCGCCTCCTCGATCATGAGGTACGCGTTGGAGGCCGCGCCGGGACCCTTGAACTTCACCTGCATGCCGCCGCGGTCCCACACGTCCCAGCCCTTGGGCAGGCCGATGGAGAAGCCCAGCTTCTTGTCCTTGTACATCTTCCAGCCCGCCGGGAGAGGGTTCTCCGTCTTCTCGGGCGTCGGGCTGGGGCTCGGGCTCTCGCTCGCCGACTCCGTGGGCGAGGGCGACGCGGAGGCGCTCGGCTCGGACGTGCCCGACTCGGACGCCTTCGGATCGGAGGAGTCCTGGGAGGGGCTCGTCGTGGCGGCCGCTGCCCCCGAGGTGCGGTCGGTTGGAGTGTCATCCGGAGCCGAGCGCAGGCCCAGGTAGCCGCCGATCCCGGCGACGAGGACGACCGCGAGCGCCGCCGCGACGACGGGCCCGGTCCGCCGCTGGTCCGTCCTGGCCGCGTCCACCGTGGACTCGGCGGCGGGCGCCGGGTCGGCCGTCGGCGCGGGGGTGATCCGCGCGCCGGTCTCGGGCAGGGACGGGCCGGGGACCGGCGCAGGGACGAGGTTCGGGTCGGTCGGCGTGTCGTCCACCGCGGGAGCGGGACGCGCCTTCCTCAGCGGCCGGAACCGGCCCTGGATCTCCGCCGGGTCGTGGCCGGACGGCCCGGCGGGCGACTGGCGGGGCGGCGCGGCGGGCGGCCGCGCGGGCGACGAGGCGGGCAGCGGCCGGGTCGCGGGGAACTGCGCCGTCGGGGGCGCGCTCGCCTGCGCGATGACCTGGCGCAGCAGCCGCTGCGCCTCCTCATAGGTGAGCCGCTGCACCGGCTCCTTGTTCAGCAGCCCGCTGATCACGCCGGCGAGCGGGCCCGCGTGCGGCATGGGGTCGGGCTCGTCCGTGAGGACCGCGTGCATGGTCGCCAGGGCCATCCCCCGCTCGTGCGGGGAGCGCCCCTCCACGGCCGTGTAGAGCGTGGCTCCTAACGACCACAGGTCCGACTCGCGCCGCGCCGGCAGCCCCTTGAGGCGTTCCGGCGCGATGAACGCCGGCGTGCCCGCCAGGCCCGTCACGGTGAGCTGCGTCTCGGTCTCCAGCGTGGCGATGCCGAAGTCGGTGAGCACCACCCGGCCGTCGTCGGCCAGCAGCACGTTCTCGGGTTTGACGTCGCGGTGCAGGACACCCGCCTCGTGGGCGCGGTGCAGAGCGTCCAGCACGGCCAGGCCGATCTCGGCCACCCTCTTGGGCGGCAGCGGCCCGTCCTGCTTGATCACGGCGCCCAGGGAGCGCGACGGGACGAGTTGCATGACGATCCACGGCCGGTCATCCTCCTCGATCACGTCGTGCACGACGATCACGTTGGGATGCTCGAACCTGGCCGCGGCCCTCGCCTCGCGCATCGTGCGCCGGTTCAGCAGCTGCACCTCCTCGCCCAGGGCGGCGGCGTACCTGACCTCCTTGACCGCGACCGTGCGGTCGAGGAGCTCGTCGTGGGCGCGCCACACGATGCCCATACCGCCCCTGCCGATGGGTTCCTGCAGCTGGTACCGGCCGGCGATGCGGCGTCCGTCCTGCTTGCGATCCGACATCAACGGCCTCAAACCCTCCTCTAGGCCAAGAAATACTCCCATAGCGAGGGATCAACGGCGACTCGCCTGAAGGCCACTCCGTCCTGCGCGGGGTGCCGCGCAGCAGGTGGGAGCAGGGTGTAGGGTTTCGGACATGACTTGTCGCTACGCGTTTACCGAGCCGGCTCCGGGAGAGCCGGTCGTCAGCTAGCGACCACCTGGAGCCGGCACGAGGCAGAGACACCCGTCTCTGCCTTTTTGTTTTCCCGCCGGCTTCGGGGCCGGCCCGAGTTGGGGAGTCGAGGATGTCATCGACGTTGGAACGGCACGCCGTGGCGGTGGGCGGGCTGCTCGTGGGCGAGGGACCCGCCGTGGTGATCGGCGGCCGGGTCGACCTGCGCGCCTACCACGGGCAGGCCGACGCGCACGAGGTGCTGGGGGAGCACGCCACGCTGGTGGAGCCGCACTCCGCCGCCGACCTGCCGGCGATCGCCGCCCGCGCGGACGCCGTGGTGGTGGGGTCGTCGTGGACGCGCGACATCCCGCTCGTCCGCGCGGCGGCCGGGCTCGGGCTGCCCGTCGTGGTGGAGCGGCGGCCGTCGGCCTCCATGGAGGAGTGGCTGGGGCTGGCCGACTACTGCGCCGCGGAGGGGGACGGGCGGGTTCTCCTGTGCGAGAGGGGGCGCCTGGACCTGGGGCTCATGCGCGCCGCCCGCGCCGCCTCGGGGCGGCCCGTGCTGGCCGACGTGTCGGGCGACGTGGGGCTGTCGGCCGCGGCGGTGGCCGCGGGCGCGGACGGCCTCGTCCTCGACGCGTCGGGAGCTGGGGCCAAACTGGGGACGTACAAGGGCGCCAAGGTGGTGGACCTCACCAAGGAGGGGGTCCTGGAGTTCGTCGCCGCCGGGACCGAAAGCCGTGAGGAGTCACGCCCGGAAGGGCGCGACGATCGCAAGACGCCCGCGGGGCCGGCTGCGGGCGGGGAGGCCGGGCTCGCGCCGGAGGCCGTTCCTGGCGTGCTTCCGGGCAGAGCGGCGGATGACGGGCCTGGGAAGGCGCCGGGCGCGGCATCCGGGGCGGCGTCCGGAGCGGCGGCCAGGGCGTTGTCGGGGGCGGCGGCGCTTCGGGTGGCGGAGGAGGCCGTGACGGTCGTCGGGGCGCTGCTCAGGCCCGAGGCGCCCGCCACGTTGCCGGAGTGCAGGCAGGCGATCGACCGGGTGGACGCCGCGCTGGCCACGCTGCTCGAACGGCGGGCGGCGCTGGCGGGGATCGTGCAGCGCATCAAGCCGGTGGGCGGGTTCGCGGGGCGCGACCTCGCACGGGAGCGCGCGCTCGTGGCCCGGATGGCGTTGCGCGCGCCGTCGCTGGGCGAGGCACGCCTCGCGCCCATCATGAACGCCGTCATCGAGGCGGGCCTCCATCTGGCCGAGGAACGCGCGGCCCGCTAACCCCGGCATGCGTCCGGTCCACGCTGCGGGCCGGATCCGGCATGTCCGGGCAGCGGCGCAGGATGCGGCGCCGGCCATGCCGATGCGCTGAAGGGCCGGCCACCTCCTCGACGGTTCGTCGGGTCCTGGCCGAGAGCGGCGGCCGGCGGGCAGGCGAGCCGGGGGACGCCGCCAGCCCCACGGCCGGTCAGGAAGCGGAGAGGTGGAAATTGTTCATGGGGCGGCCCGGGCCGGCGGCGATCTGCTGGGTGATGAGCTCCGCGAAGCGGCGGTAGCCGTCGGCCGTCGGGTGGAAGCTGCGGGCGTTGACCGTCAGATCCTCCACGTCCACCTCCAGCCCGTTCAGGTACGGTTGCGGCCGCCCCACCTCGTGCCCCGCGAACGCCTCGTACGCGTCCACGTACTCCATGCTCCCCGGCGCCCCGAACGCCGCGATCGCCCGGTCGAAGTCGGCCACCACCGACGCCACCGTGTCGTTGAGCCGCCGCGTCACCGCGTTGAGCCACCTCTGGTCCGCCACGCTGAGGTTGTCGACGCCGTCGGTGGGCGGCTCCGGGAACGGGCGGGGGTAGCCGAGGACGATGACGCGCGCGTCGGGCGCCCGGGTGCGCAGCTCGCGCAGCACCTTCAGCATGCTGGGCCGTAACTGCTGGATGCGGCGCTCGACGGCGGCGTCCTGCTCGACGCAGGCGGACGACCACGGCAGCTTGACGATGCACCCCGTGAGCACCTTCGTGAAGCCGGCGTCGTTGCCGCCGATGCTCAGCGTCACGAGGCTGGCGGACGGGCCGACGCGGGAGATCTGGGGCTGCTGGCCGTGCTGGCCCGACAGGAGCTGGGCCGTGGTGGCGCCGCTGCAGGCGTAGAAGGCGGTGCCGCCGCCGAAGTGGAAGGCTCCCGACACCAGCGGCACGTACGAGCCCGAGGCCCGGTGGCAGCGGTCGGCGCCGTCGTTGACCGGCTGCCGGTCCAGGTCGTAGACGCCCTCGCCCGAGGAGTAGGAGTCGCCGAGCGCCACGTACGCGCCGCTCTGGGCCACCTGTACGGGCGTCAGGCGGACCGCCTGCGGCAGCCGCCCGCCCGGCTCCCCGGTGACCGGGCAGCCGGCGTCCAGCGCGGCGCAGGCCAGCTTCGGGATGACGCCGAGGGGCACGCACGCCAGAGCGAGCGCGATGCCGACGGCGGCCGCCACGGCGACCCTGGCACGGTGGCGCGCCACCCGGGTGTCGCGAGCTCCTTGAGCGCCGCGTTCCCCCGGATCGTCGCCCCCCACCCAGGAATCGGGCGTTGCCGAGGTGCCTTTCGTGGCCGCCTCTAGATCGGATGTGGCAGGCGTGCCTTGCCCGGCCTTCAGGCCCGGAAGGTCCGGCGTGGGTGGCGTGCCTGGCGTGACCTCATGGTCCCGCGTGGGCGGTACGCCTTGCGTGACCTCAAGGTCCGGCGTGGCCGACGTGCCCTGTGCGGCCTGGGCGTCATGCGTCGACCGTGTGCCGTGCCGCGTCCGGAAGGAGCGGAAGGGCCAGAGGCCGCGTGGGGCCCCGGAGGCGCGCGTCGTCTGCTTCGGTGCCTGTCGTGTCGCCTCGTCCAGTGCGGCCTCCCCGGCGGCTGCTGCTGCGTGCTGGCGACATCGAGACTACCCAGTCAGCTGATCGTCGGGTCACCGCGACCGCGCGTGCGGCGGCGGCTGACCAGGCGCCAGCCGAGCGCGATGGCCGCGACCAGCGCCGGGATGAGGAAGAACGCCACCCGCTGATCGCGGTCGGCGAACGGCATCAGCAGCACGACGAGCACCAGGAACGCCAGCGTGAGCCAGTTCGTGTAGGGAGAGCCGGGCATCGGGAACGTCGACAGATGCCCCGAGCGGCGCAGCCGCAGCTGGCAGAGGACCAGCGTGCCCCAGGTCGTGATCACGCCCAGCGAGGCGACGGCGGTGGCGATGTTGAAGGCGCGCTCGGGCAGGTAGTAGAAGAGCGCCACCCCGGCCAGGAACATGATCGCGGTGAAGAGGATGCCGCCCATCGGGACGTGCCGGGAGCTGAGGGTGCCCGCGAACCGGGGCGCCTCGTGCTTGGTCGCCATCGAGCGCAGGATGCGGCCCGTGGCGTACAGGCCGGAGTTGCAGGACGAGAGCGCGGCGGTGATCACGACGAGGTTCATGGCGTCGGCGGCCCACGGGACGCCGAGGCCGGAGAAGAACGTCACGAACGGCGAGATGTCCGCGCGGTAGGCGGTCCAGGGCAGGACCATCGCCAGCAGGATCACCGAGCCCACGTAGAAGATCGCGATGCGCCACACCACGCCGTTGATCGCCTTCGGCATGACCTGGTGCGGCCGGGCCGTCTCGCCCGCCGCGATGCCGACCATCTCGATCGCCGAGTACGCGAACACCACCGACTGCAGGCTCATCAGCACCATCGGGAAGCCCTTCGGCATGAAACCGCCGTGGGACACCAGGTTCTGCGGCCCCGCCTGGCCGACCGTGAGGACCACCAGGGCCAGCGCGATCACCAGGAAGACCGTGATCGCCAGCACCTTGAGCAGCGCGAACCAGAACTCCAGCTCGCCGAACAGCCGCACCGACAGCAGGTTGACCGACAGGACGAAGCCGAGGGCGATGAGCGCCGTGAGCCACTGCGGGAACGCCGGCGCCCAGTAATGGATGTAGGCGGCGATGGCGGTCAGCTCGGCGATGCCGGTGAAGGCCCAGTTGATCCAGTACATCCAGCCGCTGGCGAACGCCGCCCACGGGCCGATGAACTCGCCCGCGTACTCGACGAACGACCCCGACGCCGGGCGGTAGAGCACCAGCTCGCCGAGCGCCCGCATGACGAAGAACGCGGCCACCCCGGCGGCGGCGTAGGAGAGCACCAGGGCGGGCCCCGTGGCGGCCAGCCGGCCTCCCGAACCGAGGAACAACCCGACCCCGATCGCCCCGCCGATGGCGATCATCTGGACCTGGCGATTGCCGAGCGCGTGCCGGTAGCCCTCGTCGGTCTGCGTGCGCACCGAGTGTCTCCTCAACTACGTAAAGTAGTTACGACGATATCGGTGCCGACCACCGCGCGGACCCCGGCACGCCGGTCGTCGCGCCGCCCGCCCGGGGCCCGGAGATGTCGGTGGGGCGCACTAGAGTCGGAGCGCACAACCGCACCGAGACCGGGAGGTGCCGCCCCATGCCGTCCGGCGAGTCGTTCGTCCACCTGCACGTGCACACCGAATACTCGATGCTGGACGGCGCGGCCCGCCTCAGGCAGATGTTCACGAAGGTCGGCGAGCTGGGCATGCCGGCGATCGCGATCACCGACCACGGCAACATGCACGGCGCGTACGACTTCTACAGGCAGGCCACGGCCGCCGGCGTCAAGCCGGTCATCGGCATCGAGGCCTATGTCGCGCCGGACCTGCGCCACAACAAGAAGCCGGTGCTCTGGGGCGAGCCGCACCAGAGGAGGGACGACGTCTCGGCGGGCGGCCACTACACCCATATGACGATCTGGGCGCGTAACAAGACGGGCCTGCACAACCTGATGCGCCTGTCCTCGCGCGCCTACACCGAGGGTTTCGTCCGCAAATGGCCGCGAATGGACGCCGAGCTCCTGGCCGAGCACGCCGACGGCCTGATGGCCACCACCGGCTGCCCGTCGGGCGAGGTGCAGACCCGGCTGCGGCTCGGCCAGTACGACGAGGCGCTCAAGGCCGCCGCGAAATACCAGGAGATCTTCGGCAAGGACGACTTCTACCTGGAGATCATGGACCACGGCCTCGACATCGAGCGCCGCGTCCGCGACGGGCTGGTCGCGATCAGCAGGGAGCTCGGCATCCCGCCGCTGGTCACCAACGACTCCCACTACACCTACGAGTCCGACGCCGCCTCCCACGACGCCCTGCTGTGCATCCAGACCGGCAAGCAGCTGTCCGACCCCGACCGCTTCCGCTTCGACGGCAGCGGCTACTACATCAAGACCGCCGACGAGATGCGCGCGGTCGACTCCTCCGGCCTGTGGGCCGAGGGCTGCCGCAACACCCTGCTGGTGGCGGAGAAGGTCGACCCGGCCGGGTTCTTCGAGTTCAAGAACCTCATGCCGACCTACCCCATCCCCGGCGGCATGACGGAGAGCGAGTTCTTCCGCAAGACCGTCTGGGAGGGCATGGACCGGCGCTGGCCGGAGGGCTACGACGAGCAGCACAGGAAGCAGGCCGAGTACGAGATCGGGATCATCGAGCAGATGGGCTTCCCGAGCTACTTCCTCGTGGTCGCCGACTTCATCATGTGGGCCAAGCAGAACGGCATCCCGGTCGGCCCCGGGCGCGGCTCGGCGGCGGGGTCGCTGGTGGCGTACGCGATGGGCATCACCGACCTCGACCCGATCACGCACGGCCTGATCTTCGAGCGGTTCCTCAACCCCGAGCGCGTCTCCATGCCCGACGTCGACATCGACTTCGACGAGCGCAGGCGCGGTGACGTGATCCGCTACGTGACCGAGAAGTGGGGCGCCGACAAGGTCGCCATGATCGCCACGTTCGGCACCATCAAGGCGAAGGCCGCCATCAAGGACGCCGGCCGCGTCCTGGGCTACCCCTACGCGCTCGGCGACCGGGTCTCCAAGGCGTTCCCGCCCGCCGTCATGGGCAAGGACATCCCGCTCGCCGGCATCTTCGACAAGGACCACCCGCGCTACAACGAGGCGGGCGATCTGCGCAGGCTCTACGAGGAGGACGCCGACGTCAAGGCGACGATGGACCTCGGCAGGGGCCTGGAGGGCCTGATCAGGCAGACCGGCGTGCACGCCGCCGGCGTGATCATGTCGGCCGAGGTGCTGACCGACCACGTCCCGATCATGCGGCGCGACTCCGACGGCGCCATCATCACGCAGTTCGACTACCCGACCTGCGAGACGCTCGGCCTGCTCAAGATGGACTTCCTGGGCCTGCGCAACCTCACCATCATGGACGACTGCCTCAAGATGATCGAGGCGACCACGGGGGAGAGGGTCGACCTGCTCTCGCTGCCGCTCGACGACCGGAAGTCGTACGAGCTGCTGGCCAAGGGCGACACGCTGGGCGTGTTCCAGCTCGACGGCGGCGGCATGCGCTCGCTGCTGCGCCTCATGCGCCCCGACAACTTCGAGGACATCTCCGCGGCCCTCGCGCTCTACCGTCCCGGCCCGATGGGCGCCAACTCCCACACCAACTACGCGCTGCGCAAGAACGGCCAGCAGGAGATCACGCCGATCCACCCGTCGCTGGCGGAGCCGCTCAAGGACATCCTCGACACGACCTACGGCCTGATCATCTACCAGGAGCAGGTCATGGCCATCGCGCAGAAGGTGGCCGGCTTCACCCTCGGCGCCGCCGACCTGCTGCGCCGCGCGATGGGCAAGAAGAAGAAGGCCGAGCTGGACAAGCAGTACGCCGGCTTCGAGCAGGGCATGCTCGACAGGGGCTACCCGCCCGAGGCCGTCAAGGCGCTGTGGGACATCCTGCTGCCGTTCTCCGACTACGCCTTCAACAAGGCCCACACCGCCGCCTACGGCCTCATCGCCTACTGGACCGCCTACCTCAAGGCCAACCACCCGGCCGCCTACATGGCCGCGCTGCTGTCCAGCGTCAAGGACGACAAGGACAAGTCGGCCCTCTACCTCAACGAGTGCCGCCGCATGGGCATCAAGGTGTTCCCGCCGGACGTCAACGACTCCGACTTCGACTTCACGCCGCGCGGCACCGACATCCGCTTCGGCCTGTCGGCCGTCCGCAACGTCGGCGGCAACGTCGTCGCCGGCATCCTCAAGGCACGCAAGGAGAAGGGCCGCTTCGGCGACTTCAAGGACTTCCTGCGCAAGGTGCCCGCCGTCGTCTGCAACAAGCGCGTGATCGAGTCGCTGATCAAGGCGGGCGCGTTCGACTCCCTCGGCCACGTCCGCAAGGGCCTGGTGATGGTGCACGAGCAGGCCGTGGACGCGATCATCGACATCAAGCGGAACGAGGCCATCGGCCAGGACTCCCTGTTCGGGGCGATCGACGGCGGCGAGGACCAGACCTTCGACGTGCAGATCCCGCTGGGGGAGTGGGACAAGAACACGCTGCTGCAGTTCGAGCGGGAGATGCTCGGCCTCTACGTGTCCGACCACCCGCTGTTCGGCGTCGAGCACATCCTGGCGGCGGGCGCCGACTGCTCGATCGCGGCCGTCCAGGACGAGAGCCGGCCCGACGGGCAGGTGGTGACCGTGGGCGGCATCCTGAGCGGGGTGCAGCGCAAGGTCACCAAGAAGGGCGACACCTGGGTGCTGACCCAGCTGGAGGACCTCGCGGGCTCGATCGAGGTGATGATCTTCCCGTCGGCCTACCAGCTGTGCTCGACGATCCTGGCCGAGGACGCGATCGTGTTCGTCAAGGGGCGCGTCGACAAGCGGGAGGACGTAGCGAAGATCATCGCCATGGAGGTGACGGCGCCCGACCTGACGCAGGAGGCGGGCGGGCCGCTGCTGGTGAGCCTGCCGCTGACCCGCTGCACGCCGCCGGTGGTGGCGCGGCTCAAGGAGATCCTCCGCACGCATCCGGGCACCTCGGAGGTGCACCTGCAGGTCCACAACGGGCCGAGGACGACGGTCATGCGGGTGGGCGACCGGCTGCGCGTCACGCCGTCCCCGGCGCTGATGGGCGACCTGAAACAGCTCCTCGGCCCCGCCTGCCTCGGCGCCTGACCCGCCGGCGCCGCGGGCTCTCCGCTCTTCATTTCTTACGGCTCCGCACGGGCGGCCCCACCCGCCGCACGTGGCCGGGCCCCGTCCAGGGCGACGCTCACCGGGCGGCTCCGGCGGGCCGCCGTGACGCGCGCACAGTGGGCCGTCCGGGTGGTTGGGCGACCCTCGCCGTCGCCGGGCCGCGGCTCGTGGGGCAGGATCGCAAGGGTGAGCGAACTCCACCATCTGAGCGCGACCGAGCTGGCCCGGCTGATCAGAGCCCGGCAGGTGAGCGCCGTCGAGGTCGTCCAGGCCCATCTCGACCGCATCGAGCAGGTCAACCCGCACGTCAACGCCATCGTGACGCTGGTCGCCGAGCAGGCGCTCGACGCCGCCGAGGCGGCCGACGCGCGGGAGCCGGACGGGCCGCTGCACGGTCTGCCCGTCGCGCACAAGGACCTCGTCGACACCGCCGGCATCCGCACGACGTACGGCTCGCCGCTGTTCGCCCACCACGTCCCGGACGAGGACGCCCTGATCGTGCGGCGGCTGCGCGCGGCGGGGGCCATCACCGTGGGCAAGACCAACACCCCGGAGTTCGGCACCGGCTCCCACACGGTCAACGAGGTGTTCGGCGCCACCAGGAACCCCTACGACCCGTCCAAGTCCGCCGGGGGCAGCAGCGGCGGCGCGGCGGTGGCCCTGGCGACCGGGATGGTGCCGCTGGCCGACGGCTCCGACATGGGCGGCTCGCTGCGCAACCCCGCCTCGTTCTGCAACGTGGTCGGCCTGCGCCCCACGCCCGGGCGGGTCCCCGAGATCTCCGACACCAACGCCTGGTACACCCTCGGGGTCTCGGGGCCGATGGCGCGGACGGTCGAGGACGTCACGCTGATGTTCGGGGTCATCGCCGGGTTCGACCGGCGCTCCCCGTACTCGATCAAGGAGGTGTTCGCCCCCGAGCCCGAGGAGGGCGTGGCGGGGCTGCGCGTGGCGTGGAGCCCCGACCTGGGCGGGCTGCCGGTGGACCCGCGCACGGCGGAGGTCACCGCGACGGCGCCGCCGGTGTTCGAGCGGCTGGGTGCCCGCGTCGAGCAGGTGGAGCTGGACCTGGAGGGGGCGGACGACGCGTTCAGGACCTACCGGGCGTGGAACTACGCGCTGTCCTTCGACGACATCGACGGGCTAGGACCCAACACCGCCTGGAACGTCGAGCAGGGCCGCAAGGTGACCGGCGCCGACCTGGCCAGGGCCGAGCGGGCGCGCAGCCGCCTCTACCAGCGGATGGCGGCGTTCTTCGACACCTACGACGTGCTGATCGCGCCCGTCAGCCAGGTGCCGCCGTTCCCGATCGAGCAGCGCTACGTCGACGAGATCAACGGGGAGAGGCTGCCCGACTACCTGTCCTGGATGCGCTCGGCCTACTGGATCAGCGTGCTGCACGCCCCGGCCGCGTCCGTGCCCGCCGGGTTCACCTCCGACGGGCTGCCGGTGGGGGTGCAGATCGTGGGCCGGCCGTTCGAGGACGCCAGGGTGCTGCGCGTGGCCCGCGCGTTCGAGCAGGCCACCGGCCACGGCCTGCGCCGCCCGCCGCTCTGAGCGCCGGGGCCGGAGCGAACATCGGTGCCGGTCAGAGCGGGTCGGCCGGCTCGCCGTACGGGTGGCGCAGCGGCGACTCACGGTAGCCGTGCATGCCCTCCAGCAGCCCGAAGAAGCCGACGGAGAGCAGCGGCCAGGCCACCAGCACCCCCGAGGCGGTCAGCTTCAGCGCCCCGGGCACGATCGTGACCCCGGGCGGCGCGGCGGCCTCCACGACGACCCCGCCGATGGTGACCGTCGAGCCGACCCACAGGGTCAGCATCGCGGCCAGCACCCCGCCCGCGCAGAGCCCGAGCACCACCGGCAGCATCCAGCGCCGCCCCACGAACCAGCCGACGCCGCCGCACGCCAGGCCCAGGCCGCCGGTGATCACCGCGAACCAGCCGTCGGCCGCGATCAGCGCCTGCGTGGTCGGGTCGGCCAGCACCGCGCCCTGCGCGGTGACCTGGTACGGAGCGCGGGGCGTCAGGCCCGACCAGAGCAGCCCGGCGGCGGCTCCGAGAGTGGCGAGTGTGAGGACAGTTACCGCAAAAGCGCGTACTTCCCTCGTCACGCCACTCCCCCTCACATGTATGTCCGAACCAGCTCGATGGTATCCCCCGGCTAGGCTCGCTTCGTGATTGCAGAAGAGGTGTGGCTGATAGAACCCTCCGGCCCGCTCCGGGGTGACGTCGAGGTCCGCGGGTCCAAGAACGGGGTCTCCAAGCACATGGTCGCCGCCATGCTGGGCGACGGCGAGAGCAGCATCCACAACGCGCCCGAGGTGGGCGAGGTGGAGATCACGGCCGCCATGCTGCGGGCGCTGGGGATCGACGTCGAGATCTCCCGTACGGAGATCAGGATCGAGCGCGGGCCGGCCATCGAGCCGAGGGTGCCCGACGCGTTCACCGGCCTGAACCGCATCCCCATCCTCATGCTGGGCCCGCTGCTGCACCTGGCGGGGGAGGCGTTCGTCCCGCTGGTCGGCGGCGACCCGATCGGCCGGCGGCCGGTGAACTTCCACGTCGAGGCCCTGCGGGCGATGGGCGCCGAGGTCGAGGTGGGCGACACGGGCATCTTCGCCAAGGCGGGCCGGCTGACCGGCACCCGGATCGAGCTGCCCTACCCCAGCGTGGGCGCCACGGAGACGGTCCTGATGTCGGCGGTGCTGGCCGAGGGCAAGACGGTGCTGAAGAACGCCGCGATGGAGCCCGAGGTGGTGGAGCTGGCGCTGTTCCTGCAGCGCATGGGCGCCAGGATCGAGCTCTCGCCCGACCGCAGGATCGTCATCGAGGGCGTCGACCGGCTGCGCGGCGCCTCCACCTGGCTGACCGGCGACCGCATCGAGGCGTTCTCGTACCTGGCGGCAGGGCTGGTCACCGGGGGAGAGGTGCGGGTGCACGGGTGCCCGCAGGACCGCCTGGTCACCGCGATCACCACGCTGGCCAGGATGGGCGCCCGGTTCGACATCAACGACGAGTACCTGTGCGCCACCGCGCCGCCCGAGGGGCTGCGCGCGGCGGCCGTGCAGACCGACACCCATCCCGGGTTCATGACGGACTGGCAGACGCCGCTCATGGTGCTGTTCACGCAGAGCCAGGGCATGTCGGTGCTGCACGAAACCGTCTTCGAGAACCGCCTGGTGTACGTGCCGGCGCTGCAGAAGATGGGCTGCGAGATCGAGGTGTTCGACCAGTGCCTGGGCGGCCCGGCCTGCCGCTACCACGACACCAACGCCAGGCACTCGGCCGTCGTGCGCGGCGTGTCCCAGCTCAAGGGCGCCGACGTGACGCTGCCCGACATCAGGGCGGGGTTCTCGGCCGTGCTGGCGGCGGCGGTCGCCGACGGCACGTCCACGCTGCGCGGCGTGCACCACATCGAACGCGGCTACCACCGGCCGTTCGAGCAGTTCGCCTCGCTCGGGTTGCACATCCGCCGCCAGCGGTAAGAGTCGCCGCAGGCAACGGTAAACAGGTGACAAGCGGGCGTTTGGCACGGATCAGGACGTCGCAGATCAAGTGACGTGACCGTACTCAGATCCGTCGGCGGGCTCGGGCTGGCGGGGGCGCTCAGCGGGGTGCTGATCGCGGCTCTGGCCGCGCCCCTGGTGAGCGGCGGCGGCCTGGCCGCCAAGAACGTCGCCCACACGTTCACCGACCTGCCGCCCGCGCCGCGCGAGGAACCGCTCGCGCAGGTGACCAGGCTGCTGGACAAGGACGGCCGGACGTTCGCCCAGTTCTACGAGGCGAACAGGACAGCCGTCCCGCTCCGCGCCGTCGCGCCGATGATGCGCAAGGCGATCGTGGCCATCGAGGACGCCCGCTTCTACGAGCACGGCGGCCTCGACGTGCGCGGCACCTTCCGGGCGCTGCTGGCCAACACCCAGGCCGGCGGCATCAGGCAGGGCGGCTCGTCCCTGACGCAGCAGCTCGTCAAGAACATCCTGGTCGAGAGCGCGCGTACCGAGGCCGAACGCGACCGGGCCCGCGCCCCGAACCTGGCCCGCAAGATCACCGAGCTGCGGCTCGCGCTGGCCCTGGAGAAGAAGTACCGCAAGGACGAGATCCTCGAGCGCTACCTGAACATCGCCTACTTCGGCGCCGGCGCCCACGGCGTCGAGGCGGCGGCCCGGCGCTTCTTCTCCACCTCGGCCGCCAAGCTGACGCTCGGCCAGGCGGCCACGCTGGCGGGGGCGGTGCGCATGCCGTACTCGACCGACCCCTCGCTCGGCAAGGCCCACCGGGCGCGCCTGAAGGAGCGGCGCGACCTCGTACTGGACCGCATGGCCGGGCTGAAGATGATCACCCAGCAGCGGGCGTCGAGCGCCAAGGCGGCGCCGCTCGGGATCCGGCTGCGGCCCGAGCCCGGCGGCTGCGAGCAGAGCGAGTTCCCGTTCTACTGCCTGTACGTGCAGCGCGAGCTGCTCTCCAACCCGGTCTTCGGCAACACCGAGGCCGAGCGGCGGACCCGGATGGCGAGGGGCGGCCTGACGATCAGGACGAGCCTCGACCCGATCGCGCAGCGCGCCGCCGAGCGGGCCATCCGCAGCCACGTCTCCCCGCAGGACACCGAGGTCGCCGCCGAGGCCATGGTCGAGCCGCGGACCGGCCGGATCAGGGCGATGGCCGCCAGCAAGCGCTTCGGCCGCAACCCCGGCAACAAGAAGAACGGCCCCAAGACCACCTTCAACCTGGCAGCGGACGTCGCGCACGGAGGCGGCCAGGGCTTCCAGGCCGGGTCGACGTTCAAGGCGTTCACCCTGGCCACCGCGCTCAAACAGGGCTGGCGCTTCAACGACGGCTTCAACACGCCGGGGGCGCTCGTGCCCGCGCAGGGCTACCGCGACTGCTCCGGCAAACCCGTCAACGACCCCGGCACCCGCATACTCAACGCCAGCGGCGAGGGCGAGGGCGGCCCGCACAGCATCGAGACCGGCACCTGGAAGTCGGTGAACATCTTCTACATGATGCTGGAGCGCAAGGTCGGGCTCTGCAACGTGGTGCGCACCGCCAAGGCGCTCGGCATCGCCCGTGCCGACGGCAAGCCGCTGAAGGAGGTGCCCACCTTCACGCTGGGCGTCAACGAGATGGACCCGGTGACGGTGGCGGCGGCCTTCGCGACGTTCGCGGCCAGGGGGATGTACTGCCGGCCGCTGGCCATCGTGGAGATCGTCGGCCGGGACGGGCGGCGCACCCACGTGCCGCCGTCGTGCGAGCGGGCCCTGGAGGAGGAGGTCGCGGACGCGGTCAACTACGTGCTGGAGGGCGTCTTCACCCAGGGCACCATGCGCGGCCAGGGCATCGACCGGCCGGCCGCCGGGAAGACCGGCACCAACAACGGCTACACCTCGGCCTGGTTCGCCGGTTACACGCCCGCGCTCGCGGCGGCCGTCAGCGTCGGGGACATCCGGGGGTCGTACAAGTTCCCGCTGCAGGACGTGCAGATCGGCGACCAGTACTACGGGTCGGTGCAGGGCGCGTCGCTGCCGGGGCCGATCTGGGTGGACTCGATGGGTCCCGCGCTGCGGCGCGTCGAGCCCAGGGGCTTCCCCGGGCCCGACATGGCGCGCTTCGGCGGCGGGCACACGCCCGGGCTGGAGAAGGCGCTGGAGAAGGAGAAGCGGCGCGAGGCCCTCCAGGGCCGCCACGGCCGCCGCGGCGACCGCCCGTTCCTGCGCCGGCACCGGCGCCTGTTCGAGTGGCTGCTGGGCCAGTCGCCTCTGGACCAGCCCTTCGGCCGCCAGCATCGCCGCCACCGCCACCGGAACTGACGAGACCCGCCGGACCCGTGCCTGCTACGAGTCCCGGCGGCCGATGGGGGCGGTGACGGCTCTGGTGAGGGTGATGAGGTTGTCGGGCGCGGTCTCGATCTGCAGCCCGCGCTTGCCGGCCGAGAAGTAGATCGTCTCGAAGTCGAGCGCCGAGGAGTCGACCACGGTGGGCAGCTGCTTGCGCTGGCCCAGCGGGCTGATGCCGCCCACGACATAGCCGGTCACCCGCTCGACCTTGGCCGCGTCGGCCATCGCGGCCCGCTTGCTGTCGAGCGCCCCCGCCAGGGCCTTGAGGTCGAGCTTGCCCGCCACGGGCACGACCGCGACCGCGAGGCCGCTCTCCACCTCGGCCACCAGCGTCTTGAAGATCCGTTCGTACGGCACGCCGAGCGCGTCCGCCGCCTCCTCACCGTAGGCCTGCGCGGAGGCGTCGTGCTCGTAGGGGTGGAGCGTGAAGTCGGCCTTGGCCCTGGTCAGCGCCACTGTGGCCGGAGTGCCGCCGCCCTTGCCTTCCTTGCCTTTCGATTTGCTCACGGGAGCCCATTGTAGCGAATCTACATTGTAAAGGCCTTGCCCGGGGTGTACCCGAACGCCCGCCCGAACACGTCGATGAACGCGCTCGCCGACGCCCACCCGCACCTGTGGGCGACCGTGGTCACGGGGACGCCGTCGGCGAGCATCAGGAGCGCGTGGTGCAGGCGCAGCTGCGTGCGCCACTGCGGGAAGCTCATGCCGAGCTCGCGACGGCACAACCGGGCGAGCGTACGGTCGCTGGTGCCCGCTTCGACGGCCAGCTGGGCGAGCGTCCTGCCGTCGGCGGGGTCGCGGTGCAGGATCGCGCAGACGGCGGCCAGCCGGGGATCCCCGGCGGTGGGCAGGTGGAGCTGCTGCTGGGGCGCCCGCCTGAGCCGGTCGAGCAGCACCGCCCACAACCGCGCCCGCTCGCCCCCGTCGCCCGCCTCCCACCGCTCGGCCGGGAGGTGGCCGGGGTCGTCGGCCGTGTAGGCGATGATCAGCTCGCGCAGCAGGGGGCCGACGGCGAGGACGGCGGGGCGGCCGAGGCCCAGGGGATTGTCCCTCAGGCCCACCAGGCGCAGGTCGGTGTCGCCGTGGGCGCGGTGCTCGTGGACGGTGCCGGCCGGGATCCAGATGGCCCGGTTCGCCGGCGCCACCCAGGTGCCCGCGCGGGTGGTGACGGACACCACTCCGCGGCAGGCGTACACGATCTGGTGGGTCTCGTGCCGGTGCGCGTCGATGCCGGCGCCGGGGGCGAGCGGCCGGCGCCCGGTGGGGGCGTCGGGGACGTGGCGGATTTCCGGCATGGGTTGGCATTTTATCGGAAGCGAGCCAGCCCGCCGCCGGGCGATGATCGGTGCGTGAAGAGGATCCCCATGCTCGCGGCCGGTCACGCGGCCGTGGACTTCTACCAGGGCGCCGTGCCCGCGCTCGTGCCGTTCCTGGTGACCGGGCGCGGCTACGGGTACGTCGCGGTCTCCGGCATCGTGCTGGCCGCGACGTTGCTGTCGTCGATCGTGCAGCCGCTGTTCGGCCTGCTGACCGACCGGTGGCGGATGCCGTGGCTGATCCCGTTGAGCATGGTCGTGGCGGGCGCCGGGGTGGCGCTCGGGGGCGTGACGGACTCCTACGTGCTGACCTGGCTGGCCATGGCGCTGTCCGGGCTGGGGGTCGCGGCCTACCATCCGGAGTCCGCGCGGCTGGCGAGGATCGCGAGCGAGGGCGGGCATGTGCGGATGAGCTGGTTCTCGCTGGGCGGGACGCTGGGGTTCGCGTCGGCGCCCGTGCTGGTGACGCCGCTGCTGGCGCGCTGGGGCCTGGACGCCTCGCCGTTCCTGGCGGTGCCGGCCGTGCTGGGGGCGGTGGTGACGCTGCCGACGGTCCTGGCGCTGGCCGGGGGAAAGGGCACGGCGCGGGCCGCGGCGCCGGTGTCCGGCCGGGACGACTGGCCGTCGTTCCTCAGGCTGACGATGGTGATCGTCTTCCGCTCGGTCGTGTACGTCGGGCTGAGCACGTTCGTGGCCCTGCTGATGGGCGGCGGGGCGGCCGGCGCGGTGGCGCTGTTCGTGCTGTTCGGTGGCGGCGCGGTGGGGACGGTGCTGGGCGGCAGGCTGGCGGTCCGGTGGGGGCGGGTGCGCACGATGCGGGTGGCGTACGCGCTGGCGATCGTGGCGGTCGCGGGCGTGGTGCTGGTCTCCGGCCCGCTCGCGTACGTCTTCGTCGCGGCCTCGTCGATCGCGCTGTACATCCCGTTCTCGCTGCACGTCACGCTGGGGCAGGACTTCCTGCCCACGCGGGTGGGCACGGCCGGGGGCGTGACGCTGGGGCTGGCGGTGAGCGTGGGCGGACTGACCAGCCCGGTGGTGGGCGCGCTGGCGGAGGCCATGACGCTGAGGACGGCGCTGGCGTTCCTGATCGCCTTCCCGGCCCTGGCCTGGCTGCTGGTGCGGACGCTGAAGGAGCCCGCTCTGGAGCCCGCGTGACGGGTCCGCCACCCGGACGGGCCGGCGCGCTTTTCACCACCCGGTCGGTCAAGGGTGCGACGTCACGGTCCGCGCCCGCGCGGCCGGGTGGCGTTGAAGTGAGGGCCGGTCGTGACGGCGGCGGGAGGCGCCCTCCCGTGCTTCGCCGTAAAGATGAATGCGCCGTAAAACACGAAAAGGACAGTCACCCGCGAGGGGCGCTCATCGGGTGGGGAGGCGGACGGCGCTGGTGTTGTCGGACGGGGACGGGTCGAGGCGGGTGGAGTCGACGTGCGCGGTGACGCGCGGTGAGCGCCCGGCGCCGCGCCCCACGCGGACCCGCGCCGTGAGCCGCACCGGGCGTCCCGGGCGGACGGCGGCGATCGTGCAGGTGGCCTGCCTGGACGTGCGCTTGCAGGGCGCCCCGTGGACGGACGTCAGGCTCGTCCCCTCCGGCAGGGTGAACGTGACGGGCACCTGCGCCGCGGACATCAGCCCGCGCATGGTCACGGTGGCGGTGACGGTGGCCGTGCCGCCGCGCTTGACCGCGCGCCTCGGGCCCGCGGCCTTGACGGACAGCGCGTCGTAGACGCCGCGCGGGTCAGCGTGCGCGACGATGGCGCCGTAGCCCTCGGCGTTGAGGGCGGTGGCGACGGAGTAGCCGACCTCGATGCCGTCCTCGGTGCCGGCCGACAGTACGCCGACCAGGTCATGGGTGTCCTTGAGCAGCCACGGGCCGCCGCTGTGCCCTTTGAACAGGTGGCAGTTGTGGGTCTCCATCCGGCCGCCGCTCGACGTGGCGCGGAGGCCGGAGGACTGCAGTCCGCCGATCTCCATGAGCCCGCCGGCGGGTTCGGTGTGGCCGAGGCACCAGAGCTGGTCCCTGCCGTCGTACGGGGTCCGACCGGCGATGCCGGGGTAGCCCGTGGTGGTGATGGTGTGCCGGCCGCCTTCGTTGAGCATGGGGGTGAAGGCGCCGACGGCGTCCTGGAGCGTGCGGTCGTTCTTCTTGCCGACCTCGATGAGGGCGATGTCGTAGGGGGAGTTCCAGTCGCCGCCGCTCAGGCCGGTGTAGCCGTCGGGCTTCCACGCGCGCCGGGCGCCCCACCGTCCGTACGGCTCGCGCTGCCGCACGGTGTCGGCCCGCCCGTCGTAGGCGGGGACGAAGGCGAAGTTGGTGTGCCACTGGCCGGTCGCGGAGCCGGGCGGCACCCCGTACACGCAGTGGGCGGCGGTGACGACGAGCAGTTCGGCGGCGGAGCGGACGACGGAGGCGCTGCAGGAGTCGTCGCGCCCACTCGCGTTGACGTAGAAGAGCCGGCCGGTGATCCTGCTGGTCGCGGCGCCGGTGTACGGGCGGCGCACCCGGGCGTAGCCGTTGGCGTCCCCGCCCGGGGTGATCCGCTTGCTGGTGGGCACGCTGCGCCGCCCGGCGCCCATGACGGGCTGGAGCCGGATCTCCGGCAGCTCCGCGGTGCTGGCCTTGGCCTGCTTGCCGGCGGTCCAGTAGCGCACGGCGCGGGCCGGGTGCATCAGGGGGGACGACTCGGCACCCCAGTCCTCGTCCGCGACGGGCGCCGCGGGCCGCGGCGGCTCGACGGCGGAGGCCGGCGCCGTCAGCACGACGCCGGCCAGCGTGGTGAGGGTGGTGACCAGAGCCTTCGACACGGTGTCCCCTTTGCGCGGATCGACAGCTTCTCGATCACTCTAAGTCACGATATAGAGACCTAGTGTAGTTTGGCGTTGCGTGTCGCCCATGGGCGGGGATCAGCCGGTCGCGGTGCCGTGGTCAGGGAGGATCTCCGCCGTGGTGACCTCGTACGGCTCGCGGTCGGGCCGCAGCCCGCGCCACGAGGGGTGGCGCAGCCGTCCGTCGCCGGTGACCTCGGCGTACTGCACCTCTCCGACCAGGCACGGCTCCACCCAGCGCGCGTCCCTGAGGTGCTCGCGCGGCACCGCCTCGTCGAACGGCGGGTCAGGGCGCTCCAGCGGCGCCAGGCGCTCGCCCAGGTCGCGCAGCACGGCCTCGGAGAAGCCGGTGCCGACGTGGCCGACGTACCGCAGCCGCCCGCGCGGGTCGTGGGCGCCGAGCAGGAGCGACCCGATCATCCCCGAGCGCCGCCCGCCCCCGGGCTTCCACCCGCCGACCACGACCTCGACGGTGCGCACGTTCTTGACCTTCGTCCAGTCGGAGCTGCGCCGCCCCGGCCGGTAGGGGGAGCGGGTCCGCTTGCACATGATCCCTTCGAGCCCCAGCTGCCTGGAGGAGTCGAGGGCGAGTTCGGCGTTGTCGGCGAACCAGACCGGCACCTCCCACCGGTAGCCGGGCGTGAAGGTGGTCTCCAGCAGCTCCCTGCGTTCGAGGTACGACCGGGAGACGGTGCTGTCGTCGTCGAGGTGCAGGATGTCGAACGCCATGAACGTCACCGGCACCGATCGGGTCAGCTGCGCGATCGCCGCCTGGTTGCGCTGGTGCATCCGGGCCTGCAGCTGCTCGAAGCTGGGCCGCCCCGCCTCGTCGAAGGCCACGATCTCCCCGTCGATCACGGCCGCGTGCCCGCCGGCGGCGCCCGCCATGAGCTGGAGCTCGGGGTAGGCGGGGGTGACGTCCTTGTTGTTGCGCGACATCAGGCGGACGGTGCCCTCCTGCACGTAGGCGAGGGCGCGCACGCCGTCCCACTTCATCTCGACGGCCCAGTCCGCGCCCTGGACGGAGGCGAGGGAGCCGAGCTGGGCCAGCATCGGCGTGTAGGCGGGCAGCCTGGCCATGGTGCTGGCCGTACCCCGCCCGGTTGATCGACAGTGGCGGGACGGGGTCTACAGATGGTCAAGGGCGCTGTCTTCGACGAGCTCGGCCAGGTCCACGCCGTGGGTGGACAGCTCGGAGACGGTGGCGCAGTAGCCGCGCAGGTACGTCCTGCCGTTGACCTGGTGGGAGACACGCAGCACGGGGCGATCGTCCAAGATGATCGCCTCCACGAGGATGCCGTCAGGGCCCCGCCACTGTCCCACCCGGCAAGAGTAAGGGGCCGGACATAATGGACACGTAATGTGAAAGTAACTCAGATGCCATCGATGGCCGGGTGGTGATGGCCGGCGGCGACACGCGTCCCCGCCCGGCGGGCAAAAAGAACTTGGTGTTTTTCTGGTGTTACGCGTTAGGGGCGGCCGTCCATGGGCAGTGGAGTTGCCTCGGAGCTTTCCCGGCCGTGGCCGTACCCCCGTAACGGTCACGGCGGCTGCCCCGGCAGGCCCGGTCCGGGGTCGCGGCGGCCGTGGGCAACGACGTCGGCGAGCGTCGCCCACGGCCGCCTCATCTTCGAGGGGCCCTTCTCCGCGCGGCCGGCTCCCGGCGCGGCGTCCCGGATAGTGGACAGAACCGGATTCAGCAGGCGGACTCCGTAGACTGTCAGGGTGATTTCCCGTATCGACTTGCGCGGTTCCCTGCCGGCGAACCTGCGCGACGTGCTGCCCCGCGCCGAGCTCGACGTCGAGGCCGCCCTGGAGAAGGTGCGGCCCATCTGCGACGACGTGCGCCATCGCGGGGCGGCAGCCGTACGGGAGCTGACCGCCAGGTTCGACGGCGTCGAGATCGCCACCGCCCGCGTGCCCGCCGAGGCCCTGGAGAAGGCCCTGCGCGAGCTCGGCCCCGAGGTCAGGGCGGCGCTGGAGGAGTCGATCAGGCGGGCCAGGCTGGTCCACCGCGA
This sequence comes from Nonomuraea phyllanthi, assembly GCF_006334985.2. Taxonomy (GTDB): domain Bacteria; phylum Actinomycetota; class Actinomycetes; order Streptosporangiales; family Streptosporangiaceae; genus Nonomuraea; species Nonomuraea phyllanthi. The sequence goes on along the minus strand of NZ_VDLX02000026.1, from coordinate 41,862 downwards.
CCAGCGGCGCGCCGACGTCACCACCCAGGTCGTGCCCGGCGGCACCGTGACCGAGCGGTGGGTGCCGGTCGATCGGGTGGGCCTCTACGTCCCCGGCGGCCGCGCGGTCTACCCGTCCAGCGTGGTGATGAACGTCGTGCCGGCGCAGGAGGCCGGCGTCGGGTCGCTGGCCGTGACCAGCCCGGCGCAGAAGGAGCACGGCGGGCTCCCGCACCCCACGATCCTGGCCGCGTGCGCGCTGCTCGGCGTCGACGAGGTCTACTCGGTGGGCGGGGCGCAGGCGGTGGCCATGTTCGCCTACGGCACGGAGGAGTGCCCGCCCGCCACGATGGTGACCGGCCCCGGCAACATCTGGGTGGCGGCGGCCAAGCGGCTGCTCAAGGGCCGCGTCGGCATCGACTCCGAGGCGGGCCCCACCGAGATCGCCATCCTGGCCGACGAGACGGCCGACCCGGTCCACGTGGCCGCCGACCTGATCAGCCAGGCCGAGCACGACGTGATCGCCGCCGCCGTGCTGGTGACCACCAGCGCCGAACTGGCCGACGCGGTCGAGAAGGAGCTGCCCGGGCAGGTCTCGGCCACCCGCCACTCCGAGCGCATCGCCGAGGCCCTGGGCGGGCGACAGTCGGGCATCGTGCTGGTCGACTCGCTCGACGACGGCGTCAAGGTCGTCGACGCCTACGCCGCCGAGCACCTGGAGATCCACACCGCGGACGCCGCGGAGGTCGCCGGGAGGATCCGCAACGCCGGGGCGATCTTCGTGGGCCCCTACGCCCCGGTCTCGCTCGGCGACTACCTCGCCGGCTCCAACCACGTGCTGCCCACGGGCGGCTGTGCCTGCCACTCCAGCGGCCTGTCGGTGCAGTCGTTCCTGCGCGGCATCCACGTCGTCGACTACTCCCGCGACGCGCTCGCGGGCGCGGCGGCCCACGTGTCGGTCCTGGCCGACGCCGAAGACCTGCCGGCCCACGGCGCCGCCGTCCGTGCCCGGTTCGACTGGCAGGTTCCCTCGAACGTTTCCTCGGAGGGCGCGTGAACCTCGACGACCTGCCCATCAGGGACGATCTGCGGGGTAAGTCGCCGTACGGCGCGCCCCAGATCGACGTCCCCGTCCGGCTCAACACCAACGAGAACCCCTACCCGCCCTCGCCTGAGCTGGTCGCCGACCTGGCCGAGGCGGTCCGGGCGAGCGCCGGGGAGCTCAACCGCTATCCCGACAGGGACGCCACGGCGCTGCGCGCCGACCTGGCCGCCTATCTCGGCCACGGCCTGACCACCGAACAGGTGTGGGCCGCCAACGGCTCCAACGAGGTGCTCCAGCAGATCCTGCAGGCGTTCGGCGGCCACGGCCGCACGGCCATCGGGTTCGAGCCGTCCTACTCGATGCACCCGATCATCACCAGCGGCACCAGCACCGAGTGGATCGCGGCGAGCCGCGAGGACGACTTCTCGATCGACCCCGGCAAGGCGACGGCGGCCATCGAGGAGCACCAGCCCGACATCGTGTTCCTGGCCTCGCCCAACAACCCGACCGGCACCGCCCAGCCGATCGAGACCATCGAGGCCGTGCTGGCCGCCGCGCGCGGCATGGTCGTGGTCGACGAGGCCTACGCCGAGTTCGCCCGGCAGGGCACGCCTTCGGCGCTCACCCTGCTGCCGGCGCACCCGAGGCTGATCGTCACGAGGACGATGTCCAAGGCGTTCGCCATGGCGGGCACCCGGCTCGGCTACCTCGCCGCCCACCCGGCCGTGGTGGAGGCGCTGCTGCTGGTGCGGCTGCCGTACCATCTGTCGACGCTCACCCAGGCGGCGGCGCGCGTGGCGCTGCGGCACCGCGCCGAGCTGCTGGGCACGGTCGACGCGCTGCGGCGCGAGCGTGACGACACGGTCGCGTGGCTGCGTTCCAAGGGGCTGGCGGTGGCCGACTCCGACGCGAACTTCGTGCTGTTCGGGCGCTTCCCCGACCGGCGCGCCGTGTGGGAGGGGCTGCTGGAGCGAGGGGTGCTCATCCGCGAGGTGGGCCCGCCACAATGGCTGCGGGTGTCGATCGGCACCGGTGAGGAGATGGCGGCCTTCCGCGCCGCCCTGGAAGGAGTCCTGTGAGTCGCGTAGGCCGCGTCGAGCGCGTCACGAAGGAGACCTCGGTCCTGGTGGAGGTCGGCCTCGACGGCACCGGACGGGTCGAGGTGTCGACCGGGGTCGGCTTCTTCGACCACATGCTGGCCCAGCTCGGCAAGCACGGGCTGTTCGACCTGACGGTCAAGACCGAGGGCGACCTGCACATCGACTCCCACCACACGATCGAGGACACCGCGCTGGCGCTCGGTGCCGCGTTCCGCGAGGCGTTGGGCGACAAGTCGGGCATCCGGCGGTTCGGCAGCGCGTCGTGCCCGCTGGACGAGTCGCTGGCCCAGGTTACGGTCGACCTGTCCGGCCGCCCCTACCTCGTGCACACCGAGCCCGAGGGCATGGCGCCGATGATCGGCCCCGACTACGACACCACGATGACCCGCCACATCCTCGAGTCGCTCGTCGCGCAGGCCGCGATCTGCCTGCACGTCCACGTCCCGTACGGGCGCAACGCCCACCACATCGTGGAGGCCCAGTTCAAGGCCCTGGCCAGGGCGCTGCGCGAGGCGTCAGAGCTCGACCCGCGCGCCACCGGGGTGCCCAGCACCAAGGGCGTCCTATGACCGACAACCTCATCGCCGGGGTGATGGTCTTCCTCGGGCTCTTCCTCATCGGCGGCGTGTTCTCCCTGGCCAAGCAGGGCATCAAGATCGGAGCGGCCCTCTGCGCGGTGGGCGCCGCGATGGCGATCACGGCGGGGGTGCTGTGGTGGTGAAGCCGAACATCGTCGTTCTCGACTACGGCTCGGGCAACCTGCGCTCGGCCGAGCGGGCGCTGGCCAGGGCCGGCGCCGACGTGACCGTCACGCCCGACTTCGACGCCGCGCTCGCCGCCGACGGGCTCGTGGTGCCGGGGGTCGGGGCGTTCGCGGCGTGCATGACGGGGCTCAGGAGCGTCCGCGGCGAGCAGATCATCGGCCGCCGCCTGGCCGGCGGCCGCCCGGTGCTGGGCATCTGCGTCGGCATGCAGATCCTGTTCGCCAGGGGCGTCGAGCACGGCGTGGAGACCGAGGGCTGCGGCGAGTGGCCCGGCACGGTCGAGCGGCTCGACGCGCCCGTGCTGCCCCACATGGGCTGGAACACGGTCAAGGCGCCCGCCGAGAGCGTGCTGTTCGCCGGGCTCGACGCCGCGACCCGCTTCTACTTCGTGCACTCCTACGGCGTGCGCGAGTGGGAGCTGCAGGCCGGCGAGGGGTTCAGGCAGCCGCTCGTCACCTGGGCCGAGCACGGCGTGCCGTTCGTGGCCGCCGTGGAGAACGGCCCGCTCATGGCCACCCAGTTCCACCCGGAGAAGTCCGGCGACGCCGGATCCGCCCTCCTGACGAACTGGCTCGGCACGCTGTGACGGCCTCGACCGCCCGGTCCGGGGCCCCGTGAGCAAGGAGCGCGCGCGCCGCAGAGCCGAGCGGGAGGCCGAGCGGGCGCGCGCGATCCAGGCCAACGAGGAGCGGCAGGCCCGCCGATCGCGCCGCCGCGCCCTCCTGGCCGGGCTGGTCCCGCGCCCGGTGCGCTTCTACCGCCAGGGCGGCCTGATCGCCCGCCGCCGCCGCGCCCAGAACCTCGCGGTCGCGCTGGGCTTCGTCATCGTCCAGGCGATCGTCTGGATGCTGTGGGGCTCGCTGTTCCTCAGCTTCGGCGTGTTCGTCTTCTCGCTGCTGCTCGCGCCTGTTGTCGTGACCCTCGCTTTCGACCGGAGGACCTGAATGTCGCTCGTATTGCTGCCCGCCGTCGACATCATCGACGGCCAGGCCGTGCAACTGGTGCAGGGGGTGGCCGGCACCGAGAAGGGGTACGGCGAGCCGCTCGCCGCCGCGCTGGCCTGGCAGGAGGCGGGTGCCGAGTGGATCCACATGGTCGACCTCGACGCGGCGTTCGGCCGGGGCGGCAACCGCGAGCTGATCGCCGGCGTCATCGGGCGCCTCGACGTGAACGTGGAGCTGTCCGGCGGCATTCGTGACGACGAGTCGCTGGCCGCCGCGCTGGCCACCGGCTGCCGCCGGGTCAACATCGGCACCGCCGCGCTGGAGAAGCCCGACTGGTGCCGCAAGGTCATCGCCGAGCACGGCGACAGGATCGCGGTCGGGCTCGACGTGCGCGGCACCACGCTGGCCGCCCGCGGCTGGACCGAGGAGGGCGGAGACCTGTGGGAGGTGCTCGACCGGCTGGAGGCCGACGGCTGCCCCCGCTACGTCGTCACCGACGTGACCAAGGACGGCATGCTGAAGGGGCCGAACCTCGATCTCTACCGCCGGATCCTGGCCCGTACCGACCGGCCCGTGGTCGCCAGCGGCGGCGTGTCCTCCCTGGATGACCTGGTCGCACTCGCCTCGCTGGTGCCGAGCGGACTGGAGGGCGCCATCGTGGGCAGTGCCCTCTACGCTCACGCGTTCACACTGGAAAACGCGCTTGCCGCGGTACGCGTGTAGTTCTTGCCGGGAGGGGGCGAGATGAGCGTTGGCATCTTCGGCATGGAAAGCACCGGGCGAAGGGTGTTTTCCGGCGGCGTCTGGGAGGAGAGGTACGGCTACGCCCGCGCCGTCATCGCAGGAGACCGAGTGATCGTGTCCGGCTGCACAGCCACGGTCGACGGAGAGGTGCGCCACGTCGGCGACGCCTACAAGCAGAGCCTGACCGCGATGGACATCGCGCTGGAGGCCGTCGTGACAGGCGGCCTGACCTGCGATGACGTGGTCATGGTCCGTTACTATGTGGTGGAGCAGCGCCACTTCGACGTCGTCGGCCGCGCCATCGGCGAGGTCTTCGGCAAGGTGCGCCCCGCCTGCACGGGCGTCCGGGTGGCCGGCCTGGTCGATCCGAGAATGCTGGTCGAGATCGAAATCGAGGCACACCGAGCATGACCGTTGCAGTGAGAGTCATCCCCTGTCTCGACGTCGACGCCGGGCGCGTGGTCAAGGGCGTCAACTTCGAGAACCTGCGCGACGCCGGCGACCCCGTCGAGCTGGCCAGGCGCTACGACGAGGAGGGCGCCGACGAGCTGACCTTCCTCGACATCACCGCCTCGTCCGGCGAGCGCGAGACCATGCTCGACGTCGTGCGCCGGACGGCCGAGCAGGTCTTCATCCCGCTCACCGTCGGCGGCGGCGTGCGCGCCGTCGAGGACGTCGACCGGCTGCTGCGGGCCGGGGCCGACAAGGTGGCGCTCAACACCGCCGCCATCGCCCGTCCCGAACTGCTCACCGAGGCGTCCCGGCGCTTCGGCGCCCAGTGCGTCGTGCTGTCCGTGGACGCCCGCCGCGCGCCCGGCACCCCCAGCGGGTTCGAGGTGACCACGCACGGCGGGCGGCGCGGCACCGGGATCGACGCCGTCGCGTGGGCGGCGCGCGGCGAGGAGCTCGGTGTCGGCGAGATCCTGCTCAACTCGATGGACGGCGACGGCACGCTCGACGGCTACGACCTCGAGATGCTGCGCGCGGTGCGAGCCGCGGTCCGGGTCCCGGTGATCGCCAGCGGCGGCGCCGGGCGCCTGGAGGACTTCCCGCCCGCGGTGGCGGCGGGCGCCGACGCGGTGCTCGCGGCCTCGGTGTTCCACTTCGGCACGCTCAAGATCGCCGAGGTGAAGGACACCCTCCGCCTGGCCGGCCACCCGGTCCGCTGATCCGCACGGTTGCCCACACGGCTGCCCGCGCGAGTTCGCGGGCGGCCGGCGGTCAGAAGACCCGCAGGTGGTGGAAGAGCTCGTAGGCGACGTCCTTGCCGGCGAACGCCGTCGCCTCCGAGCGCTTCACCGCCAGATACGCCGTGCGCCGCAGCGGCCCGAGCGCCTCCATCAGCAGCTCGTCCGACTCCAGCGCGTCCAGCGCCTCGTCCAGGGACGCCGGCAGGCGCGGATACCGGCCGGGCCTAGTGTCCGGGTCGACGTCCACGGCGGCGCCGGGGTCGAGCCGGCGCCGGACGCCGTCCAGGCCGGCGTGGATGACGGCCCCGAGCGACAGGTACGGGTTGGCCGCCGAATCGGAGGGCTTGAACTCCAGGTTGGGCTCGCCGGTCTCGCCGAGCGGGGAACACACCCGTACCGCCGCCTCGCGGTTGTCGGGCCCGTAGACGGCGTACGCGCTTGCCCACGTGCGGGGCGCCAGCCGCCGGAAACCGTTGACGCTGCCGCAGGTCAGCGCGGTCAGGGCGGGCAGGTGGGCGAGCAGGCCGCCGATGAAGGCGTCGCGCACGCCGCCGTCCTCGGCGAACAGGTTGCGGCCGTCGCTCCACAGCGACAGATGCAGGTGGGCGCCGTTGCCGGCCTGGTCGGCCAGGGGCTTGGGGGCGAGCGTGGCCCACAGCTGCATGCGGTGGGCGACCCCGCGCACGGTCTCGCGGTAGAGGACGTGGTTGTCGGCGGCGCGCAGCGCGGGCGCGTGGCGTACGGACAGCTCCTGCTGCCCCGGCCCCAGCTCGGGGTGGTAGTGCTCGACCCGCAGCCCCTGCTGTTCGAGGGCGCGGATGAGCTTGATCGTGTAGTCGTGGGCGGTGTCGAACCCGGCGTTGGCGTAGCAGAGCGAGTCGTCGAGCGGCACGAGCCGGTCGGGGCCGCCGGCCGGGTCGGGCAGGCGGCGGCCGAGCGTGAACTCGGGCTCGAAGGCCGCCAGCAGCGTGTAGCCCTCGGCGGCGAGCTCGGCGACCGCGTCCTTGAGGAAGGTGCGCGGGCAGGCCGCCCACGGCGTGCCGTCCGGCCGGACCAGGTCCGACAGCATCGCGGCGGCCCCTGGCGCGTGGGGGAGCGGCACGTAGGTGGTGGGGTCGGGAAGGATGCGCACCTCGCCCACCGGACCCATGTGCTCGACGTCCTGGAGCTGGTCGAGCATGTTCATCGCCATCATGGCCACCGTGTGCCCGATGCCCGTGGTGAGCCGTTCGGCCAACCGGGACCGGGACGCCGCCTTACCCCGGATCACGCCACCGTGGTCGGCGTAGAGAAAACGGATCAGCTCGATGCCCTCGAGCTCGGCTCGCTCGAGGATCCGCCGCGCGTGAGGATCGAGCTGATTGATCTTGGTGCCGCTCGGGCGATCTCTCATTCTGCCTGCGTAACACGATCCGGGAGCCCGGGGAAGCACCTGGCGCAGACAGAAGCCTCACATCAGGTCAGAACATTGGTAAAGAAGACAGCCAGTTGATTGGCTCCCTGGAGAATTCCATCAAACACTCCGTTGACCGCCGACGCGGCCTCTGCCGGCTTGGTGAACAGGTAGAACACCACGAACGCGACAGCCACGTAGGTGATCACCTTCTTGACCTGCATGGGGGCCTCCTGCAGTCCATTCCCAGCCGTATATACCCGGATCTGGGCGATCATCGGCATCTTCTGTGAAGATGTTCATGATCATAACCGGGGGGCTTCTTTCCTCTGCCATGGTAAGGGCTAGACGTCGGCCGCGAGCCCCTATGACACCGGGATTTCTCTAGATCAGGGCTACATCCCCAGCGGGGCGCCGCGCAGCCGCTCGGCGGCCTCGGGGTCGCCGGTCAGCTCCACCCGGGCGTGCCGCTGCCGGCCGAAGCAGAACATCAGCAGCTCGGCGGCGGGTCCCGTGACCTCCACCCGGGCGCCTCCCCGGGGGCCTCCGAGCGCCACGCCGCCGCCGGAGCGGCGCAGCACCACGCCCACCGGAGCCTTGCGCAGCATCAGCCGGGCGCCGGAGGCGACCCTCTTCCAGATGATCCGTTCCAGGTCCGCCGGCAGCTCCCGGGGCGACCAGCCGGGCTGGGCGCGGCGGACGTCCTCGTGGTGGACGAAGAACTCCATCGTGTTGACGGCGTCGTCGAGGAAGGGCAGCAGCCCGTAGACGCCGCCCGGCCGGCGTACGAGCCCGACCAGCTCGGGGTAGGGGTGCCGGGCCTTGAGCGCGTTCTGCACGGAGGCGGTGTGGCCGGCCAGGGCCTTGACGGCGATGCCGGGCATGGCGTCGGGCCGGCGCTCGCGCAGCACCAGGTGCGCGGCCAGGTCGTAGGTGCTCCAGCCCGTGCACAGGGTCGGCGCGTCGGGGCCGAGCCGGTCGAACAGGTCGCAGAGCGCGGAGCGTTCGTCACGAGCATGAGTCACATGGGCAACCCTACCCGCGGGAATAACGGCAGGATCTGGAGTGATAGGGACTTAGGTAGATATGGCAGATTGAAGGGATCATATCCGCGTGGCGACCAAGGTCACCTCGGCCGTGATGCGTCAAGGGCTCCGCGTCCTTGGGGTGGCCGTTCGCACGGAGAAGGCCGTGTTCACGCTGGCGGTGCTCGCCAGCGCCGTCTACGGCGGCATGACCGTGGCGTCCGCCTGGGCGCTCGGCTGGGCCACGCAGTACGTGGTGCAGCCCGCGTTCGCCCAGGGCGACGTCGCCTCGGGGGCGATGTGGACGGGAACGTTCCTCATCCTCGGCGCGGCCCTGCTCAAGGCTTTCGGCGTGGCGGGGCGGCGCATCCTGGCCGGCGTCATCCAGTACCGCATGCAGGCCAGGTCGCGCAGGGACGTGACCAAGCAGTACCTGCGGCTGCCGCTGTCGTGGCACCACCAGCACCCCACCGGGCAGCTGCTGTCGAACGCCAGCGCCGACGCCGAGGCCGCCTGGGCGCCGCTCGCGCCGCTGCCGATGGCCGTGGGCGTCATCGTCATGCTGGTCACCGCGGCGGTCGCGATGCTGTTCACGGACCTCGTGCTCGCCCTGGTGGGTTTCCTGATTTTTCCGGCGATCGCCGTACTTAACCTGATCTATCAGCGCAAGCTCAGCCCGCTCGCCACCCGCGCCCAGCAGCTGCGCGCCGAGGTCAGCGAGATCGCCCACGAGAGCTTCGACGGCGCGCTCGTCGTCAAGACCCTCGGCAGGGAGGAGCTGGAGACCGACCGGTTCCGGCGGCGCGCCCACGAGCTGCGCGACGCCAACATCGCCGTCGGGCGCGTGCGCGGGCTGTTCGACCCGCTGCTGGAGGCGCTGCCCACGATCGGCGTGCTCGCGGTGCTCGCCGTCGGCGCGATGCGGCTGTCGGGCGGCTCCATCGACTCCGGCGACCTGGTGCAGGTGGCGTACCTGTTCACGTTGCTGGCCTTCCCCATCAGGGCGCTCGGCTGGGTGCTGGCCGAGCTGCCGCGCAGCGTCGTCGGCTGGCAGCGGGTGCAGGCCGTGCTGGACGCGACCGGCTCGATGGAGTACGGCCGCGCCTCGGCCGGCTCGACCACCCCCGCCGCGCTGGAGGTCAGCGGCGTCTCGTACGCGTACGGCGAGGCGGAAGTGCTGCACGACGTCACCTTCGACGTGCCCGCCGGCCGTACCGTCGCCCTGGTGGGCCCCACCGGATCGGGCAAGTCCACGCTCGTGCAGCTGCTGGTCCGGCTCGTGGACCCCGACGCGGGGCAGGTGCTGCTCGACGGCGTGGACCTGCGCGAGCTGGCCTACGGCGGCATCGCCGAGTCGGTGGCGCTCGTGCCGCAGCAGACGTTCCTGTTCGACGACAGCGTGCGCGGCAACATCGCGCTCGGGCTGGACGCCGCCGACGAGGATGTGTGGGCCGCGCTGCGCCTGGCGCAGGCGGAGGGCTTCGTCGCCCGGCTCGCCGACGGGCTCGACACCCGGGTCGGCGAGCGCGGCGCGTCGCTGTCCGGCGGCCAGCGCCAGCGGCTCGCGCTGGCCCGCGCGGTCGTGCGCCGGCCGCGCCTGCTCATCCTCGACGACGCCACCTCCAGCGTGGACCCGCAGGTCGAGGCCAAGATCCTGTACGGGCTGCGGGACGCCGCCGAGGCGTCGACCGTCGTGGTCGTCGCCTACCGGATGGCCACGATCGCCCTGGCCGACGAGGTCGTCTACCTCGACCACGGCCGCATCGTGGACCGCGGCACGCACGACGAACTCCTCCTGCGCTGCGCCGGCTACCGCAACCTGGTGACCGCCTACGAGCGCGAGGAGGCCGAGCGGGCCGCCATGGAGCTGCCGGTGGAAGAGGAAGGGGTCAGCGCGTGACGGCGCAGGGCATCCAGGCGCAGGGCATCCAGACCAACGCGGAGCGCTCCGCGCTGGCCACGATCAAGCGGGGGCTCGCGCTGACCCCCGAGTTCCGCAAGGGGCTCGCGGGCACGCTGGCGCTGGCCGTCGTCGCCACCGCCGGCAAGATCATCGTGCCGATCGCGGTGCAGCAGACGATCGACACCGGGCTCAAGGGCGGCTCCCCGGACATCCCGTACATCACCCGGGCCGTCCTGGTGTGCGCCGCCGCCGTGGTGCTGACGGCGCTGGCCGCGTACATCATGAACGTGCGCCTCTACAAGGCGACCGAGTCGTCCCTGGCGACCCTGCGCGTGCGCGGCTTCCGCCACGTGCACGACCTGTCGGTGCTCACCCAGAACAGCGAGCGGCGCGGCGCCCTGGTCTCGCGGGTCACCAACGACATCGACCAGATCAGCAACTTCATGCAATGGGGCGGGCTGATGATCATCGTGGCGTTCGGCCAGCTGTTCGTGGCCACCGTCCTGATGTTCGTCTACTCCTGGCAGCTCACCCTGCTGGTCTGGGCCTGCTTCGTCCCGCTGATCATCGCTCTGCCGCGCTTCCAGCGGCTGCTGTCCCGGGCGTACACGGTGGTGCGCGAGCGCACCGGCGACATGCTGGCGGCGGTCAGCGAGTCCGTCGTCGGGGCCGCCGTCATCAGGGCGTACGCCTCCGAGCGCCGCACCGCCGAGCGCATCGACAAGGCCGTGAACGCCAACCGCAGCGCCCAGGTCAGGGCCCAGACCATCGTCGGCTTCGTCTTCCCGCTGACCGAGATCGTGGCCGCCCTCGCCATCGCCGGGATCGTGCTGCTCGGCGTGCGGCTCGGCCTGTCGGGCGAGATCACGCAGGGCGAGCTGGTGGCGTTCCTGTTCCTGGTCACGCTGTTCGTCTCGCCGCTGCAGACCGCCACCGAGGTGCTGAACGAGGCGCAGAACGCGGTCGCGGGCTGGCGGCGCATCCTCGGCGTGATCGACACCCCGCCCGACGTGGCCGACCCCGGCGACGATGGCGTGGAGCTGCCCCGCGGCCCCATCTCGGTCTCCTTCGACGACGTCCACTTCTCCTATCCCGGCGGCACGCCCGTGCTGCGCGAGATCACGCTGGAGATCCCGCCGCGCTCCCGGGTCGCCGTGGTGGGGGAGACGGGATCGGGCAAGACCACGTTCGCCAAGCTCCTGACCCGCCTCATGGACCCGGTCTCGGGGCGGGTCACGGTGGACGGCCACGACCTGCGCGACGTGCGCTTCTCCTCGCTGCGCGAGCGGATCGTCATGGTGCCGCAGGACGGCTTCCTGTTCGACGGGACGCTGGAGGAGAACATCCGCTACGGCAAGCCGTCGGCCACCACCGAGGAGATCGGGCTGGCGATGACCGAGCTCGGCCTGGCCGACTGGCTGGAGGGCCTGCCCGCCGCACTCGACACGCCCGTGGGCCAGCGCGGCGAGTCGCTGTCGGCGGGCGAGCGCCAGCTCGTCGCGCTCGCCCGCGCCTACCTCGCCGATCCCGACCTGCTCCTGCTGGACGAGGCCACCTCCGCGGTGGACCCGGCCACGGAGGTACGGATCGCGCGGGCGCTGGAGGGCGTCACGCGCGGACGCACGGCCATCTCGATCGCCCACCGCCTGTCGACCGCGGAGAACGCCGACGAGGTGCTGGTCTTCGACGCGGGCCGCCTGGTGCAGCGCGGGCCGCATGCCGAGCTGGTCACGCAGGAAGGCGTGTACGCCGACCTGCACGCCTCCTGGGTCTCGGCCGCGCACTCCTGACCAGCCTGTTCGCGGCGGCTCCTGATCAGCCGTGCGCGGCGGTTCATGGTCAGCCGTCGGCGGCGGTTCATGGTCAGCGGTCGGTGGCGGTTCATGGTCAGCGGTCCACGGCGGCGAAGGTCACCGTCGTGCCGCCCGGCCCCGAGACGATCATGATGTCGGCGCACAGCATCCGGGTCAGCCACAGCCCCCGCCCGCGGAACTCCAGCCCCGCGGGCGGGCGCATGTCGCTCATCCACCCCGGCGACAGCCCCGGCCCCTCGTCGGTCACCTCGCACCACAGCCGCCCGTCGTGCGACCACAGCCGCAGCCGGCCGTACCCCCCGCCGTGGATGACCGCGTTGGTGGTGATCTCGTTGACCGCCAGCACGAAGTCCTCCAGCCGCCTGCCGCTCAGCCCTTCGTGGGCGGCGTGCTCGGCGACCACCCGGCGAAGCAGCGTGATGCGCCCGCGCGCGAAGCTCGCGCGCAGCACCTGTCTACCCATCGGCCACCCGGCGGACGGTGACGAACTCGTCCGCCCTGATCAGCCGCAGCACCCTGGCCGTGGACTCGCCGCACACCACCACGGTGGACCCGCGCGGCCTGGCCATGGCGGTGACCGTCAGCAGCTGCGCCGAGCCGGCGTCGATGAAGTCGAGCCCGGACGCGTCGATCACCACCTCGGCGGGGTCCCTCTCCAGCCGCGCCAGCAGCGACGCGAACGCCGGCCGGTTGGTCAGGTCGATGTCGCCCCACAGGCGCAGGCCGCCGGGCTCGGTGGCGAAGCGCAGCAGCGCCTGCTCCGGCGTGATCGGATGCACGGACGTGGCCCGGTCGATGGCCTCGCGCGGGAACAGGGCGCGGTCGTACTGGCACACCGCCGCCAGCCATCGCTCGCCGAACAGCTCGTTGACCGCCGCCTCGAACGCCGCCTGCGCGGGCGCGTCGCGCAGCCCCCACGAGGCGTCGATCAGGGCGTACACGCCGTGCTGGCCGTGCCTGCGGGCCCGCGCGTGCGCGCTGGCCAGCCCGCACCTGACCCGCTCGGGGTCGAGGCAGCCGTCGGTGAAGTGGGTGTCGGCGCAGGCCAGGATCTCGACCTGGCCCGCCGACTCGGCGTCGGCGAACCCCGGCACGAGCGGCGCCAGCCACGTCCGCGTCCGCTCGGGGCTGTCGGAGTGCGTGATGATGATCACCCTGGTGCGGCGGCGCAGCCCGTTCAGCGTGAAGGCCCTCGTGGCCGCCATCCGCTCGCGCTCTCCGTCGAACGGCAGGCACACGTGATCTCCCAGATCGGGATCGAGGACGGAGCCCTGCACCACGATGGTGTCCTCCCTGCGCGTGTCGCGCCCCCGAAGCTACTCCGTCCGGCGTCATCACGTACCGCATTCTCAGCAAAACCTACCGTGACGCACCGCAGACCGGTGTACCTTTTCGGCGGGGGCCGCCCACGGGAGGGGTCATGAGGAGCATGGGCGTGGATATCCTGCGGATGACGCGGCGTCAGCACGGCGATCTCGTGGTCGTCAGCCTGGCGGGAGAGGTCGACGTCGACAACGTGTCGCAGGTCCGGGCGTGCCTCGACGAGGCGGCGTCCGCGGTCAGGCCGCGGCTGGTGGTCGATCTGACGGGGCTGACCTTCATCGACACGACCGGGCTCGGGGTCCTGGTGCGCCAGTTGGCCACGCTGCGCGACCGTGACGGCACGATGGCCCTGGTGGCGCCGGACGGCCAGGTGCTGCGGCGGCTGCGCCGTACGAACCTGGCGCCGTTGTTCCCGATTTACGACACCCTCTCCCAAGCCCTCGCCTGAGGCGGTGCGGCGGTGGCAGGGGCGGCGGGGCGGGCTGGTTGAATGGAGGCATGTCCCTCGATCCCAAGGTGGCGGCGCGGCTGAAGCGCAACCCCGACGGCCTCGTCGCCGCGATCGTGCAGCAGCACGACACCGGTGAGGTGCTCATGCTGGCGTGGATGAACGACGAGGCGCTGCATCGCACGCTCACCACCGGCAGGGCCACCTACTGGTCGCGCAGCCGCGACGAGCTCTGGGTCAAGGGCGACACCTCGGGCCACGTCCAGCACGTCAAGTCGGTAGCGCTCGACTGCGACGGCGACACCCTCCTCGTCAAGGTCGACCAGGTCGGCGGCGCCTGCCACACCGGTGACCGCACGTGCTTCGACGCCGACCGGCTCGAGATCGCGCTGGGTTAGCGGTTCACATGGGGCACAGAGAGCTGTGGGCCTGGGTCGGGGCGACCGCGCTGGGATGCGCGCTCGTGCTGCTGGCCGGTGGCCAGGTCTGGGTACGCGTGCAGGAGCCGTCCGGCGTGGCCGCGCCCACCGGCGGCGACCTCAGCCCGGTGCTGACGCCCGTGGCCCTGGCCGGGCTGGCCGGGATCGTCGCCGTGCTCGCCACCAAGGGCCTCGGGCGGCGCGCCGTCGGAGCGCTGATCGCCCTGTGCGGGGCCGGCGCGGCGGCCGGGACGTGGACGGCGCTGGGCGACGACACCGTGGCCGGCTGGCTGGGCGAGCACAACGTGCTGCACGGCGCGACCGGTCTGCCCTGGGAGGCCGCGCCGCTGTGGCCGGCCGTCGCCGCCGCCGGAGCGGTCCTCATGATCGCCGGCGGTGTCCTGGCCGTCGTGCGCGGCGGCAGGTGGGCGGGCATGTCGGCCCGCTACGACAGGGCCGGCGGCAGGGCCGGTGACAGGGCCCGCGCCCAGGTCACGGAGGACCGGGCCCTGTGGGACGCGCTCGACCGCGGAGACGACCCCACGGATCGGCGCTGACCTCCGGGCTATGACGATTTCTTCACTGTTCTGAGTCCTCTGTCCGCTTGGCAATCGTTTCCTCAATAAGCTGCCGTTGCAACTCGCCACGAACAGTTGAGGAGCCAGGCGCATGAGCTACGGGGATCAGGGCGGCAACGGCGGGTACGGCGCGCAGCCACCCGGCGGCGGCTACGGCCAGCAGCCCCCGTCCGGGGCGGGATACGGGGGCCAGCCGTCCGAGGGCTATGGGCAGCAGCCACCGAGCGGCGGCGGCTACGGTCAGGGCGGATACGGGGAGCAGCCGCCCGGCTATTCGCAGGAGCAGCCGCTCGGCTACGGCCAGCAGCCGCCGAGCGCCGGAGGCTACGGCCAGCAGCCGCCGAGCTACGGCGGCTACGCGCAGCAGGGCTACGGGCAGGGCTACGGCCAGGCGTACGGGCAGCCAGGTTACGGCTACGCCCCGCCCAGGTCCACCAACGGCATGGCGGTGGCCTCGCTCGTGCTGGGCATCATCGGGCTGGTCTTCTGCGGCCTGACCAGCATCCCCGGCGTGATCCTCGGCCACATCGCCCTCAACCGGATCAAGAAGACCGGCGAGGAGGGCTCGGGCATGGCCATCGGCGGCCTCGTCACGTCGTACATCACCGTGGTGATCTGGGTGCTGTGCTGGTTGATCTTCGGCGGGATGCTGCTGTCGGTCCTCACCTTCGGCGCCGCCGCGTCCTCGTACGAGTGATAGGAGCGGCCGCCGTAGGCGGACAGTGACGGGCCGCTTGCGGTCCGATCACGAATCGTCCGCAAAGTGGTCGTTTTTCAACGTAGATGTCGCATTGTCGCTACGCTGCCACGCGCAACTCGGTACAGATGATGACATGAGGGGTCATTAGCATGACTTACGGAAACCAGGGCGACGGAGGCTACGGCTCCCAGCCCCCCGGCGGCGGCTACGGCCAGCAGCCGCCCGGCGGCGGGTACGGGCAGCAGCCCCCGAGCGGTGGCGGCGGGTACGGCCAGCAGCCCCCGAGCGGTGGCGGTTACGGTCAGCAGCCTCCTTCCGGTGGTGGCTACGGCCAGCAGCCCCCGAGCGGCGGCGGCTATGGTCAGCAGCCTCCCTCCGGCGGCGGCTACGGCGACTACGGGCAGCAGCCCCCCTCCGGCGGCGGCTACGGCGGTTACGGCCAGCAGCCCCCCGGCGGCGGCTACGGCCAGCCCCCCGGCGGCAACCCGCCGGACAACCACCTGGTCCCGGCCATCCTGACCACGCTGTTCTGCTGCCTGCCGCTCGGCATCGTGGCGATCGTCAAGTCCTCGCAGGTCAACTCGAAGTGGCAGATCGGCGACTACCAGGGCGCCGTGCAGGCCTCGGAGGAGGCCAAGACCTGGTGGAAGCGGACCCTGATCGCGGGCATCATCTGGTGGGTGCTGATCATTCTCTTCTACGTCGTGGTGTTCGTGCTCCTGGCGTCCAGCGTCCCGAGCTCGTCGTACTGATCGGGAGAGGGATACTGGAAGCATGAGCATGGCAACCACCGAGTGGCGCGGCACGACCCGGTTCAAGGGGCTGCTCGCGCCGCTCGGTGTTGCGGGCGCGACCGGCGCCGTGTTCGCGTTCGTCGGCCTGGTCGACCCCAACCAGCCCGGCCACTATCCGACCTGCCCGTTCCTGTGGATCACCGCCGAGATCAGCGGCGGGCCGGGGCTCTTCTGCCCGGGCTGCGGCACGCTGCGCACCATCCACGCCCTCGCGCACTTCGACCCGGTCACCGCGCTCGGGCTCAACCCCCTGGCCGTGGTCACGATCCCGTTCCTGCTCTTCTGGTGGGGCAGATGGGTCGTGCGCGCCTGGCAGGGCCGGCCCAGGCGCACCACGCTCGCCCATCCGGCGTGGCTGTGGGCGTTCATCGGCGTCGTCATGGTCTACTGGGTCGTCCGAAACCTGCCTTTCGGAGCGTTCCTAGCTCCGTAGTCAGGGGCCTGTGGTGAGGTGACCCCACCCAGGCCGATACCATCGCAGGACAAGGCAGAGAGCGGACGCGATGCGAACTCTCCGCCGCCCCCAACTGTCGACCGGAGGGACCTCAAGCGCGTGACTGAGCGGACGGAAGGGCCGAGTGTCCTCGACGGCATCCTCGACGGAGTGCGGGCCGACCTCGCCGCACGTCAGCAGGCCGTGTCCATCGACGAGCTCAAGCGGCAGGCGCAGCGGGCCCAGGCCCCCAGGGACGCGATGGCCGCGCTCGGGGGCGACAGGATCTCGGTCATCGCGGAGGTGAAGCGGTCGAGCCCCTCCAAGGGGGCGCTGGCCGCGATCGCCGACCCGGCGGGCCTGGCGGCCGACTACGAAGAGGGCGGCGCCCACGTCATCAGCGTGCTGACCGAGCGGCGCAAGTTCGGCGGCAGCCTCGAGGATCTCGCGGCCGTCCGCACCCGCGTCGACATCCCGATCCTGCGCAAGGACTTCATCCTGACCTCCTACCAGCTGTGGGAGGCCAGGGCCCACGGCGCCGACCTGGCGCTGCTGATGGTCGTCTGCCTCGAGCAGGAGGCCCTCGTGTCGCTGATCGAGCGGGCCGAGTCCATCGGGCTCACCCCGCTGGTCGAGGTGCACACCGAGGAGGAGCTCGACCGCGCGGTCGCCGCCGGCGCCCGGGTCATCGGGATCAACGCCCGCAACCTCAAGACACTCGAGGTCGATCGCGAGGTCTTCACGAAGCTGGCGCCGAAGATCCCCGATAATGTGCTCAAGATTGCCGAGTCGGGCGTGCGCGGCCCGCACGACCTGCTCGCCTACGCCAGGGCCGGCGCCGACGCCGTCCTGGTGGGGGAGAGCCTGGTCACCGGCAAGGACCCGCGCAAGGCGGTGGAGGCGCTGGTGACCGCCGGCGCTCACCCATCGACGCGCCCCGACCACTCAGCAGAGGGATAGCAGTGGCACACGAAGGCTCCATCCTGACCGCCGCCGACCTGGCGGGCAACGGCCCGCACGGCGACGACCCCGACGTGCGCGGCAAGTTCGGCATCTTCGGGGGCCGGTTCGTCCCCGAGGCGCTCATCCCGGCGCTCGACGAGGTGGCCGCGGTCTACGAGAAGGCCAAGAACGACGCGGAGTTCCTGCGCGAGTTCGACCACCTGCTGCGCACCTACGCGGGGCGGCCCACCACGCTCACCGACGTGCCGCGCTTCAGCGAGCACGCCGGCGGCGCGCGGATCGTGCTCAAGCGGGAGGACCTCACCCACACCGGCGCCCACAAGATCAACAACGTGCTGGGCCAGGCGCTGCTGACCAAGCGGCTCGGCAAGAAGCGCGTGATCGCCGAGACCGGCGCGGGCCAGCACGGCGTGGCCACGGCCACCGCGGCCGCCCTGCTCGGCCTCGAGTGCGTGATCTACATGGGCGCGGTCGACTGCGAGCGCCAGGCGCTCAACGTCGCGCGGATGAAGCTGCTCGGCGCCACCGTGGTGCCGGTGACCAACGGCTCCCAGACGCTGAAGGACGCCATCAACGAGGCGTTCCGCGACTGGGTGACCAACGTCGACACCACCCACTACCTGTTCGGCACCGTCGCGGGGCCCCACCCGTTCCCCGAGATCGTGCGCGACTTCGCCCGCATCATCGGCGTCGAGGCCCGCCGCCAGATCCAGGAGCTGACCGGCAGGCTGCCCGACGCGGTGTGCGCGGCGGTCGGCGGCGGCAGCAACGCGATCGGCGTCTTCCACGCCTTCATCGGCGACCAGGACGTCCAGCTGCACGGCTACGAAGCGGCCGGGCACGGCCTGGAGAGCGGCGAGCACGCGCTGACGCTCACGGCGGGCTCGGTCGGCGTGCTGCACGGCTCGCGCACGTACGTGCTGCAGGACGACGAGGGCCAGACCATCGAGTCCCACTCGATCTCGGCCGGGCTCGACTACCCCGGCGTCGGCCCCGAGCACGCCTGGCTGAAGGACTCCGGCCGCGCCACCTACCACGGCGTCACCGACGACCAGGCGATGACCGCGTTCTCGCTGCTGGCCAGGACCGAGGGCATCATCCCGGCCATCGAGTCCTCCCACGCCCTCGCTGGCGCGCTGGAGCTGGGCCGCGAGCTCGGCCCGGAGGCGACCATCCTGGTCAACCTCTCCGGCCGCGGCGACAAAGACATGGGCACGGCGATGAAATACTTCAACCTCTGACGAGTCGCCACCCCCGCGTGGCGGGGACACCATGACGTGACTCGAGCTTCGAAACGGACAGACATGACGACTCTTCAGACGGTTTTCGCCAAGGCCAAGGCGGACAACCGGGCCGCGCTCGTCGGCTACCTGCCCGCGGGCTTCCCCTCCAAGGGCGGTGACGTCGCCGCCGCCGCGGCCCTGGTGGAGGCCGGCTGCGACGTCATCGAGATCGGCCTGCCCTACTCCGACCCGCTCATGGACGGGCCGACGATCCAGGACGCGGTGCACAGGTCGCTGACCAACGGCACCCGCATCGCCGACGTGCTGCGCACGGTCGAGGGGGTCGCCGCCACCGGTGCCGCCACGCTCGTCATGACGTACTGGAACCCGATCGACAAGTACGGCGCCGAGCGGTTCGCCCGCGACCTGGCCAACGCCGGCGGCACGGGCACGATCACGCCCGACCTGACGCCGGAGGAGTCCGAGCCGTGGCGCGCCGCCTCCGCCGGGGCGGGCATCGACACGGTGTTCCTGGTGGCGCCCAGCTCGACGGAGCACCGCATCAAGGCGGTCGTCGACTGCTGCACGGGCTTCGTGTACGCGGCCTCCCTGATGGGCGTCACGGGCGCCAGGGAGACGGTCAACGTCGCCGCCGAGGGCCTGGTCGAGCGGACCCGGCAGCACACCGACCTTCCGGTCTGCGTGGGTCTGGGCGTCGGCACGGGAGCGCAGGCCGGCGAGGTGGCGCGCTACGCCGACGGCGTGATCGTGGGGTCGGCGTTCATCCGCCGCATCCTCGACGCGCCCGACGAGGCCGCGGGCCGCGCCTCCATCGCCCAGCTGGCCGGCGACATGGCCCAGGGCGTGCGCCGCTAACAGCCCTTACGCCACCGGGCTCGCCGCCGTGCGCGCGAGCCCCTTCGGTCGCGCGCCCGCGGCGTGACCGGGCGAGACACGGCTTAGCCGGCGCTTATCCGGCACGTGGTCATATGGGTTCCCGGTACTGTGCCCATTCCCGGCCCGTTCCCGACCGGCCCTGGTTCGTTCCCAGCCGGTCCCGGCCGGTCGCGGGCGCTTCCGGCCCGCGTCAGGCGCAGAGAAAGAGGAGATGACCCGTGGACGCGTCACTATCGTCACCGAGGGCCTTCGCCGCGATACCCTGGGTGACGACGGTCGCCCGGCTGGTCCTGGGTGGGGTGCTGATCGCGGCGGGCGCGCTGAAGATCGGCAACCCGGCCGACTCGGTCCTGGCGGTCAAGGCGTACCAACTGCTGCCCGAGTCGGTCGCGGTCTCGGTGGGCTACGCCCTGCCGATCCTCGAGATCGTCGTCGGTCTGCTGCTGGTCGTCGGCCTGTTGACCAGGGTGGCGGCGGTGATCGCCGGGCTGCTCATGCTCGCCTTCGTGTTCGGCATCGCCTGGGCGTGGGCGCACGGCCTGCGGATCGACTGCGGCTGCTTCGGCGGCGGCGGCCAGCTCGGGGTGGGGCAGGAGCCGACCTACCTGCTGGACATCCTGCGGGACTTCGGGCTCGCCCTGCTCGGAATCTGGGCGGTGCGTTTCCCGCCGGGCCGTTACGCGCTGGACGGTGCACTCGGCCTCGGAGGCGACAATCGTAGTGAGGGGGAGTACGACGATGAGCAAAGCTGAGCGCACCAAGACCAAGACGGCGCGCGAGAAGATCAAGGAACAGCAGGCCGCCGCCCGTGCCCGTGACAGGCGCAGGCGGATCGCCACCTACTCGACCGCGGGCGTGGTCGCGGTGGCGGCGGTGGGGTTCGGCTGGTGGTATCTGGCGAGTGCGTCCCAGTCGGAGGTGGCCTCCGGCTCGCTGGCACCGATCACCGTGCAGTCCGACGGCTCGGTCGTGATGGCCAAGCAGGGCGTCACCTCGCCCGTGGTGGACATCTACGAGGACTTCCAGTGCCCGGCCTGCAAGGAGCTCGAACGGGTCAGCGGCCAGACGTTCAAGAACCTCGCCGCCGAAGGCAAGGCGAAGGTCGTCTACCACCCGATCACGATCTTCTCGCAGGAGCCGACCAAGTCCAACTCCGTACGCGCGGGCAGCGCCGCCCGCTGCGTGGCCGACGGCAAGCAGTGGATGGCCTTCCACGACCTGCTCTACCAGAACCAGCCCTCCGAGACGGAGGCGGGCTTCACGCCCGACCAGCTGAAGAGCTGGGGCAAGGACGCGGGGGTGACCTCGCCGGGCTTCGACCAGTGCGTGACCAGCGGGAAGAACGCCGACGCGCAGCTCTCGTACAGCAAGAAGATCGCTGACGAGCAGAAGCTGGAGCATACGCCGACGGTGAAACTGAACGGCACGGAAATCGACAATTCCGTACTCTTCACCCCGCAGCAATTGCGAGAGGAGATTACGGGGGCGGCCAAGTAGCCTCACTTCCGCTACCCTCACCTGACATGCCCCTTGCCTCGATTCCCAGCCCTTCTCAGGGGGTCTGGTATCTCGGAATCATCCCGATCCGGGCTTATGCGCTATGCATCGTGCTCGGCGTCATCGTCGCCGTATGGCTGAGCGATCGGCGCTGGCGCGCCCGTGGCGGCCAGAAGGGGACGATCGTCGACATCGCCGTCCCCGCGGTCATCTTCGGGCTGATCGGCGGCCGCCTCTACCACGTCATCACCGACTGGCAGACCTACTTCGGCAGCCGCGCGATCAAGGAGCCCATCCAGGCGCTGTTCATCTGGGAGGGCGGCCTCGGCATCTGGGGCGCGATCGCGCTGGGCGCGCTCGGCGTCTGGTGGGCCGTGCGCCGGCGCGGCATCTCCATGAGCGCCGTCGCCGACACGGTCGCGCCCGGCATCGCCTTCGCCCAGGCCATCGGCCGCTGGGGAAACTGGTTCAACCAGGAGCTCTACGGCTCGCCGACCACGCTGCCGTGGGGCCTGGAGATCGACGCCGACCACGGCGGCGAGCCGGGGGTCCTCTACCACCCGACCTTCCTGTACGAGTCGGTGTGGGACCTGGCGCTCGGCTTCGCGCTGCTCTTCGCAGGCCGGCGCCTGCTGCTGCACCACGGGCGGCTGTTCGCCCTCTACGTCGCGGGCTACACCCTGGGCCGCTTCTGGATCGAGGGCCTGCGCATCGACCCCGTGGGCGGGGTGGACCACGCGGTGACCTTCCTCGGGCTGCGGCTCAACCAGTGGACGTCGATCGTGGTGTTCGTCGGCGCGCTGGCGTACTTCTGGCTGGCCAGGAAGCGCGACAGCGTGGAGGTCGTGCTGCCACCGGACGCGGCCGACCCGGCCCACCAGGCCGACCAGGCCGACGCGGCCGCCGAGACGGCCGGGGAGGGAGACACCGAGCCGGCCGCGGACCAGTCCGAGGGCTCCACAGCGAGCTCCGTGACATCCACCGGGCCGGGAGACCCGGACAAGCCCGCCTCGGCCAGCACCGCCACCGAAACCTCCGAGGAGGAGACCTCCGAAGCGGAGGTGTCCGAGGCGGGGGCCTCTGAGGCGGAGACGACTTCGGAGGTGGAGACGGCCTCCGAGGCCGAGGCGCGCGACGTCGCGGACACCTCCGAGAGCGACCTCTCCGGCGCCGAGGGCGAGGTCGTGACCAAGGGGAAGAACCCTCGATGAGCGGTCGCGCGGAGATGCACCACCAGCACCGCGACGTCACCGGAGGCTGGTTGCGGCCATCGGTGTTCGGCGCGATGGACGGCCTGGTGTCGAACTTCGCGCTCATCGCCGGTGTCGCGGGCGGCACGGCCGACACGAAGGTCATCGCCCTGAGCGGCGTCGCCGGGCTCGCGGCCGGGGCGCTGTCCATGGCGGGCGGCGAATACGTGTCGGTGGCCAGCCAGCGCGAGCTGGCCCAGGCCGAGATCGCCGTGGAGCGCCGCGAGCTGGCCCGCCACCCCGAGGACGAGCAGGCGGAGCTGGCGCAGAGCTTCGTCGACAAGGGCGTGTCGCCCGACCTGGCCGCCGAGGTGGCCGGCCAGATCTCCCGCAACCCCGACCGCGCGCTGGAGGTGCACGCCCGCAACGAGCTGGGCGTGGCGCCCGGCGAGCTGCCGTCACCGCTGGTGGCCGCGGTGTCGTCGTTCCTGTCGTTCAGCGTGGGGGCGGTGCTGCCGCTGCTGCCGTACCTGTTCGGCGCCCGTGACCTGCTGGCGTCCGCGGTGGTGTCCTGCCTGGCGCTGTTCGCGGCGGGCGCGCTGGTCTCCGCCGTGACGGCGCGCACCTGGTGGTTCTCGGGGCTGCGGCAGCTGGTGGTGGGCGGGGTCGCCGCGGCGGTCACGTTCGGCGTCGGCAACCTGATCGGCGCGGCGGGAGTGTGATGGCCCGCAGACGAGGTGGCTCGGGCTCGCACGGCCGCCCTTCACCCCACACCGACCCGGATGCCCGCACCGACGCCCGGGGCCGTACCGAGGGCCGAGGCAGAACCGAGGACCGGGGCGGAACGGAGGGCCGGGGCGGAACGGAGGGCCTGGGCAGCACCGACGCGTGGGGCCGCAGCGACGGTCTGGGCGGCGACGCCAGGGGCCGCACCGACAGCAGGGGCCGTACCGACGCCAGAGGGCGCGGCGACCTCATGGGGCGCGGCGACGCAAGCGGCCAGATCGACTCATGGGGCCTCGCTGACGCCGGAGGGCGCGGCGACGATGGAGTCGGCTTCGACGCTTGGGGCAGCACAGCGGGCGGCCGGGGCTCCGGTGACACGCAGAGTACGGGCCGCACCCGAGGCAGGAGGGGCGCGCCAGGTACGGACGGCCCCGAACGCATGGACGGCGGGCGCGGCGTGCGAGGCGCCGACGGCGCCGGCCGCATGGACGGCAGGCGCCGCGCGCGAGGCGTGGAGGGCGCGGGCCGTGCACGCGACATGGACGGCATGGACGTTATGGGCGGCACGCGCGGCGTAGAAGGCGCGGGCCGTGCACGTGGCACGGATGCTATGGACGGCATGCGCGGCATGGACGCTGCGGGCGGCATGCGTGGGATGGACAGTCCGGGCCGCACGCGGGGTAGCCGCCACGCCGCCGCCGACGGTGGTGACGGACGCGGGTCGGCACCGGGGGCGGATGGCGGCTGGTTCGGGCAAGGTCATGATGGTGGCTGGGCCGGCCAGGGCGCGGATGGTGGCAGCTGGTCCGACCGTGGCCCCGATGGTGGTGGCTGGTCCGATGGCGGCTCGAGTGGTAACGGGCGGCCCGGCTACGGCCCCAGCGGTGGCGGGATTGCCGGGCCTGGAGCCGGCAGGGGTGGCTTCGGCGACACAACCGGTGGTGCCGGGTCCGGCGCTGCCGGGGGCGGTTTCGCGGCGCCGGGCGTGGATGGCGGTGGGTATGCCGCCTCGGGTCTGGAGAGTGGTGGTTGGTCGGCTCAGGGGCCGGGTGGTGGTGGCCTGTCGGGGGGCGTTGCCGGGGGTGGTTTCGCGGCGCCGGGCGTGGAAGGGGGTGGGTATGCCGCGTCGGGTCTGGAGAGTGGTGGTTGGTCGGCTCAGGGGCCCGGCGGCGGTCAGTCGGCGGCCGGAAGCGAGGGTGATGGGCGTTCGGCCGGGTCCCGTGGTGGGCGGAGGGCGCGCATGCGTCGCGGGCGCGCGGCGGCGGGCGCGGATGACGTCGCCCCGGACACGCGCGGCGCATCGGCGAGTGGGGGCCGCGAAGGACGTAACCGCTCGGTAGGCGGCGATCCGGAGGCGCTTGCCCGGTGGTTCGATGGTGACGGCGAGGCGCATGGCCGTGCAGGGGGAGGCGACGCCGGGCCGCTCGACCGGTCGTTCGTGAGTGACGCTGAAGTGTTAGACCGCTCGGTGGTGAGCGGGGGGTTCGAGGCGGTTGAGCGGCCCCGCGGGCGGCGGTCGTCCGGCAGGGCGAAGGGCGGCGGCCGTTCCGAGGCCGGGGCTCGTGGTCGCGGGCAGGCAGACGAGGCTGCGGCGCGGGGCGCCGAGGGCGGGCCTGCCATCGATGACTGGTATGGCGCTGATGATGAGCTCGGCCTCGATGGTGGGCCTGCGGGTGAGGGCGGGCCTGGCGTCGATGACGGGCGGATCGCCGGCGAGACGGACGGTGGTGGGCGGTTCGGGCGTAAGCGGCGGCGGACCCCGCGTTCCGACTGGCAGCTCCCCATCCTCACCGGCCTGGGCCTGCGCCCGAAGCAGCAGCGCCTGATCGTCGTCATCGCCTCCGTCGTCGGGGTCCTGGCGGGCATGGGAGGGCTGGTCGTCGCGATCAACTCCATAGGCGACTACACCCCGGAACGCCGGGCCGAGGCCGCCGCGGTCGCGCCCGACACGACGCTGCCGCACGAGTTCAGGGGCTGGAGCTCTCCCAAGCTGTTCGATGCCGTCATGGACAGGGCGAAGGACAAGCGGGCGCTCACCGAGAAGGAGGTGTTCGGCCAGAGCGAGTTGTCCGTCAGCAAGAAGCTCAAGCTGAAGCTGGTCGCCAAGAAGCTCGACGCCGACTGCGCCACGGCCCTGTGGGGTACGGAGCTGCTCGACCAGGTGTCGGACGCCGGCTGCACCCAGGCCGCCCGCGGCCTCTACGCCAGCTCCGACGGCCGCTACATCGGCCAGTACACGCTGCTCAACCTCAAGGACGGCCGGTCCGCCGCCGACCTGGTCGAGTCGTTGAAGACTCTTTACCGCGCCGGGTGGACGCGCCCCCTCGCATCCTCCAAGGCGGCCTTCCCCTCGGGCGGCTACTCCGAGGCGGGCGGCTACGCGCTCGGCCACTACGTCGGCCTGGTGTGGCTCGGCCGGGCGGACGGCGCGGAGCCTGGCCCCGGCGAGGACTTCGTCTCCCTGACGCTCGCCCTGCGCGGCGCCGAGAAGGCGGTCTACCGCCGCGTCGTCTCGATCACGGGACCGCCGTCCTGATGGGGTCGCGCCGAGTAGCCTTCTCCGCGGTGGTCGCCTGCGCGATCATCGCCGTCGGCGGCTGGTTGTGGTTGCGCGGCGACGAGCCCAGGCCAGCCGGCTTCCACGCCGAGCCCACCTCCGCCTTCTACGCCGCCATCGACACGCGCCAGAACGACGCCGCGCCCCTCACCCCGGACGAGGTCTTCACCCCTGCCACCCAGACTCTCGGCGGCATGCGGGTGAGCTCCACGCGGCAGTTCGCCGACTGCGACGAGATCCTCTGGGGCACCTCCGCCACGGGCTGCACGCAGGCGCTCCAGGCCATCTACACCGGCGGTGGGATGGCGGGGCAGTTCGTGATCTTCAACCTGGGCGACGGGCGCGCGGCCGACGCGCTGGTGGCGGCGCTGGGCAAGGACGGGTTCGTACGTCAGGACGCCGCCTTCGAGGCCGCCCACAGCCGGGCCCAGGCCCGTGCCATGGGCCATTACGTGACCGTGAGCTGGGTCGGCGGGACGGCCCCCGCCCAGGACATGGTCGCCGCCCTCGTGGCGCTCGACGGGCTGGGACGGGTGGTCCAGGGCCGCCTCGTCGCCGCGACCTGACCCCACCTTCCAGGCACCTTCCAGGCTGACTCCGCCTCGGGACCTGACTCCGCCTCCCGGCCTGACCCCGCCTCCCGGCCTGACCCCGTCTCCCGGCCTGACCCCGTCTCCCGGCCTGACCCCCGTCTCGCGACCTGACTCCGCCTCGCGGTCTGGCCCCGCCTCGGCACCTGACTCCGTCTCGCGACCTGGCGCCCTCTCGGGACCTGACTCCGCCTCGCGACCGGCTCCAGCCTGCGACTTGACCTCAGCCCATGCTCTGACCCAGCCC
Organism: Nonomuraea phyllanthi; assembly: GCF_006334985.2. Taxonomy (GTDB): domain Bacteria; phylum Actinomycetota; class Actinomycetes; order Streptosporangiales; family Streptosporangiaceae; genus Nonomuraea; species Nonomuraea phyllanthi. The sequence continues at coordinate 15,376 of NZ_VDLX02000026.1, read as the reverse complement.
GCGACCCCGCAGCCGAAAGCCGAGTTCAGCGGGCTCCGCGACGGGTCGGTGGCCCCTGGTCCGGGTGTGGGCCGTTCCTCTGGTCTGCGCGGCCGAGATCGTACGTGCCGCCGGCCCGATCCTTGCGGAAACTTGGGGACGGGATGGTGGCGCCGGTCAGGTGGTGGTGGTCAGGGACGTGACCGTTCGCGCGACGGCCTCCGGGAGGCTGGACAGGCGGTGGAGCGGGGCGTCCAGCGGGGTCAGGCCCTCGGCCCACGGCGCGGCCTCGGCGATCAGGGCGCGGGCCTCGTTCTTGGTCAGGGTCGTGCCCTGCTCCCGGGCCACCGCGATCAGAGCCTCGCGCCACGTGTTGGCCAGCTTGGCGTGCCCGTTGTCCAGGATCCTGCGCAGCACCGAGGCCGCCTCGCCGTCCGGCTGGGGCAGGCGTACGGCGTCCAGGACGTCGCCCCCGGCGCCCGGCTCGTAGACGGCGGCCAGCACGCCGGGCAGGGGCGGCAGGCCGGAGCCCACGACGCGGACGTGGGAGGCGCGGGTCGCCAGGAGGACGCGCGGCAGGGCGGCCTCCAGGCCGGGCGACAGGGCGATCGCCACGCGGCCGGGCGCGGCGGCGTACGGCTTCGACAGCCAGGTGGACAGCCGCACCCTGGACTGGCCGAGCTCCTTGGGCCAGTCGCCCACCAGCAGGTCGGGCTCGAACCCCTGGAGCGCCTCCACCGGCGCCGAGGGCGTGCTCTGAGCGCTTTCCACCGACTGCGGGCCCTGGGTGTAGATGGCGGTCGTCTGGCGGCTCAGGCGCGACGTGACGGCCGGACGTGTCTTGGTGGTGGGCCGGAGGATGTACAGGTCGGCGGCCGAACCGATGGCTTCTGCCCCGAAATAGCGGTTGAAATCGGGATAGATGGCCTCGTACGTGAGGTTGAGGTCCATCAGGGCCCGCTGCACCTTGAGCGCCAGCATCGGGGTGCGCTCGCCCGCGCCGTACGCGAGCAGGATGCGGCCGCCGTCCTTGACGGCCTCGGCGGCGCGCGCCACGAACAGGCCCACCCCCTCCGGCGTGTACGGCGGGTCGGTGAGCGCCAGGTCGTGGTCGCGGACGGAGGAGGGCAGGCCGAGGCGCAGGTCCGCCCAGTGGGTGCGGACGCCGAGCCCCTGCTCGTCGATGTAGGCCAGGATGCGCTCGTCGACGTCGGCCACCGTGACGTCGGTCTCGGGGTGGACCAGCTTGACGGCCAGGGAGGTCAGGTCGTGGTCGCCCACGCACAGCAGCCGCGAGCCGGGCAGCCAGAACCGGGCGCCCAGCAGCAGCGCCCGGCGCAGCACCGTCTCCGGCGTGGCCGCGACGTGGTCGAGCGTGTGGCGGGCGCGCGGCGCCCCGGCGACCAGGCCCTCCAGCCGGTCGAGCACCGCCGCGTAGTGGGGGAGCAGGTGGGCCACCGGGTCCTCGGGCGGCGGGGCCAGCGCGATGAGGTGCTGGTAGTCGGGGGTGTGGGTGAGGGGGACGCGGAAGGCGTCGCCCTTGCGCTCCAGCGTGAGCTCCCGCAGCAGGGCCTCGACGGTACGCCTGGACGTGGCGGTCTCCCTGACCAGGCCGGCCAGCGTCCACCACTGGCCGTCGCACACGAGGGCCAGGGCGTGCCGCAGCCGCCTGCTGTCGGCCCCGGCCTCGTCGAGCAGGCGCTCCACCCCGTCACGCTCCATGGAGGCAACCTTATCGAGGGCTCGCGGCCCGCCGATCCCCGTCCGGGGCGGGGTGAGCGGGCTCGCACTTCGTGCCGGAAATCTAGCCTGTCCAGGGGGAATTTCGCAGGCCTCATACGGGGTTTGGGATAGAGAGTTCGGATGCCGGGCGAGGCCGAATGTTCGCAATGCGGACGTGGCGGGCACCATTCCGGCAGGTTGCGGTAACCTCTACCCACGATATGCAGCAGGGCCAACGTCGTCCCCGCCTGTAGAGCAGTTCATGACAGACGATGACGACGGGAGGGATTAAATGCCTGCTGCCCACCTCGGGTTCCCCGAGCCTCAGGGCCTGTACCACCCCGCCAACGAGCATGATGCCTGCGGTGTCGCCATGGTCGCCGACGTCGCGGGGCGCCGGGGGCACGGGATCGTGGTCAAGGCGCTGACGGCGCTGTGCAATCTTGATCATCGGGGGGCCAAGGGTAGCGAGCCGGACACCGGTGACGGAGCCGGGATCCTGACGCAGATTCCCGACGGGTTCTACCGCGAGAGCGTGCCGTTCACGCTTCCCGCCGCCGGCGCGTACGCGACCGGCATCGCCTTCCTGCCGTCCGACGAGCAGGCCAGGGGCGTCGCCACCGGCCTGATCGAGGAGATCGCGGCCGAGGAGGGCCTGACCGTGCTCGGCTGGCGCGAGCTGCCGGTCGACCGCGCGCTGCCCGGGCCGAGCGCCAGGGCCGTCATGCCGCACTTCGCCCAGCTGTTCGTCGCCGACCCCGAGGGCCGCGAGGGCGTGGAGCTCGACCGGCTGGCCTACTGCCTGCGCAAGCGGGCCGAGCACGAGGCCGACGTCTACTTCCCGTCGCTGTCCGCCAGGACGGTCGTCTACAAGGGGATGCTCACCCCCGACCAGGTCGAGCCGTTCTTCCCCGACCTGAGCGACGAGCGTTACGAGACGGCGATCGCGCTGGTGCACTCGCGCTTCTCCACCAACACGTTCCCGAGCTGGCCGCTGGCCCACCCCTACCGCTACATCGCCCACAACGGCGAGATCAACACGGTCAAGGGCAACCGCAACTGGATGCGGGCCCGTGAGGCGATGCTGGAGTCCGCCCAGATCCCGGGCGATATCTCGCGACTTTTCCCCATCTGTGACCCGGATGGCAGCGACACCGCCAGCTTCGACGAGGTCCTGGAGCTGCTGCACATCGGCGGCCGGAGCCTGCCCCACGCCGTGCTGATGATGATCCCGGAGGCGTGGGAGAACCACACCGAGATGGACCCCGCGCGCCGGGCCTTCTACGAGTTCCACTCCTCGATGATGGAGGCCTGGGACGGCCCCGCGTCGATCACGTTCACCGACGGCACCCTGGCCGGCGCCGTGCTCGACCGCAACGGCCTGCGCCCCGGCCGCTTCTGGGTGACCGCCGACGGCCTGGTCGTGCTGGCCTCCGAGGCCGGCGTGCTCGACTTCAGGCCGGAGGACGTGGTCAGGAAGGGCCGCCTGCAGCCCGGCCGCATGTTCCTCATCGACACCGCCCGCGGCAAGATCATCGAGGACGACGAGATCAAGGCCGAGCTGGCCGCCGAGCTGCCGTACGCCGACTGGCTGCACGCGGGGCTCGTCCGCTTCGAGGAGCTTCCCGCGCGGCAGCGCGAGATCCCCACGCACGAGGCGCTGGTCAAGCGGCAGCAGACCTTCGGCTACACCGAGGAGGAGCTGCGCGTCATCCTGTCGCCGATGGCGAGGGCGGGCCAGGAGCCGATCGGCTCCATGGGCACCGACACGCCGGTCGCCGTGCTGAGCGAGAAGCCGCGGCTGCTGTTCGACTACTTCACGCAGCTGTTCGCGCAGGTCACCAACCCGCCGCTGGACGCCATCCGCGAGGAGCTGGTCACCTCGCTGGCCAGCACCATCGGCCCCGAGGGCAACTTGCTCGACCCGGGCCCCTCGTCGTGCCGCCAGCTCGTGCTGCCGTACCCGGTGATCGACAACGACGAGCTCGCCAAGATCATCCACATCAACGACGAGCACGACCTGCCGGGCTTCCACCCGTACGTCATCAGCGGCCTTTACGAGGTCGCCGGCGGCGGCGAGGCGATGCTGCGCCGCCTGGAGGAGATCAGGGCCGAGGCGTCCAGGGCCATCGCGGGCGGCGCGCGGATCATCGTGCTGACCGACCGCGGCTCGTCCGAGACGCTGGCGCCGATCCCGTCGCTGCTGCTGACCGGCGCGGTGCACCACCACCTGATCCAGGAGAAGACCCGCACCAAGATCGGCCTGGTCATCGAGACCGGCGAGGCCCGCGAGTGCCACCACATGGCGCTGCTCATCGGCTACGGCGCCGGCGCGATCAACCCGTACCTCGCGATCGAGACCATCGAGGACCTCGTCGACACCGGGGCGCTCCAGCTCGACAAGCGCAAGGCCGTGCGCAACCTGATCAAGGCGTACGGCAAGGGTGTCATCAAGGTCATGTCCAAGATGGGCGTGTCCACGGTGGCCTCCTACACCGGCGCGCAGATCTTCGAGGCGCTCGGCCTGAGCCAGGAGGTCATCGACTCCTGCTTCGCCGGCACCACTTCGCGCCTCGGCGGCGTCGGGTTCGGCGTGCTGGCCGAGGAGGTCGGGCAGCGCCACCGCCACGCCTACCCGCGCGCGGAGAACGCCCACCGCAGGCTCCGGGTCGGCGGCGAGTACCAGTGGCGGCGCGAGGGCGAGCCGCACCTGTTCAACCCCGAGACCGTCTTCAAGCTGCAGCACGCCACCAGGACCCGCCGCTACGAGATCTTCAAGGAGTACACGAACCTCGTCGACTCCCAGTCGGAGCGGCTGATGACCCTGCGCGGCCTGTTCAAGCTGCGCGCGGGCAACCCGATCCCGATCGAGGAGGTCGAACCGGTCGAGAGCATCGTCAAGCGGTTCTCGACGGGCGCGATGTCGTACGGCTCGATCTCGATGGAGGCGCACGAGACGCTCGCCATCGCGATGAACCGGCTCGGCGGCAAGTCCAACACCGGCGAGGGCGGCGAGGACCCCGAGCGGCTCTACGACGCCCAGCGCCGCAGTGCCATCAAGCAGGTCGCCAGCGGCCGGTTCGGCGTCACCAGCGAATACCTGGTGAACGCGGCCGACCTGCAGATCAAGATGGCCCAGGGCGCCAAGCCCGGCGAGGGCGGCCAGCTGCCCGGCCACAAGGTCTACCCGTGGATCGCCAAGACCCGGCACTCCACGCCCGGCGTCGGCCTCATCTCGCCGCCGCCGCACCACGACATCTACTCGATCGAGGACCTCGCCCAGCTCATCCACGACCTGAAGAACGCCAACCCCGACTCCCGCGTGCACGTCAAGCTCGTGGCCGAGGTCGGCGTCGGCACGGTCGCGGCGGGCGTGTCCAAGGCGCACGCCGACGTGGTGCTCATCTCCGGGCACGACGGCGGCACCGGCGCCTCGCCGCTCACATCGCTCAAGCACGCGGGCGCGCCGTGGGAGCTCGGCCTGGCCGAGACCCAGCAGACGCTCCTGCTCAACGGCCTGCGCGACCGCATCGTCGTCCAGGTCGACGGCCAGCTCAAGACCGGCCGCGACGTCGTCATCGCCGCGCTGCTCGGCGCCGAGGAGTACGGCTTCGCCACCGCGCCCCTCGTCGTCAGCGGCTGCGTCATGATGCGGGTCTGCCACCTCGACACCTGCCCCGTGGGCGTCGCCACGCAGAACCCTGAGCTGCGCAAGCGCTTCACCGGCAAGCCGGAGTTCGTGGTCAACTTCTTCGAGTTCATCGCCGAGGAGATCCGCGAATACCTGGCCGAGCTGGGCTTCCGCTCGCTCGACGAGGCGATCGGGCACGTCGAGATGCTCGACATGACGGCGGCCGAGAACCACTGGAAGGCCGGCGGGCTCGACCTGTCGCCGATCCTGCACCGGCCCGAGCTGCCCGAGGGCACCGCGCTGCGCAGGACCGCCGAGCAGGACCACGGGCTGCGGCACGCGCTGGACAACACGCTGATCCAGCTCGCCGAGGGCGCGCTCAACGAGGGCACCCCGGTGACGCTGGAGCTGCCGATCCGCAACGTCAACCGCACGGTCGGCACCATGCTGGGCCACCAGGTGACCAGGCGCTACGGCGGCCAGGGCCTGCCCGACAACACGATCGACATCTCGTTCACCGGCTCGGCGGGCAACTCGTTCGGCGCGTTCGTGCCGCGCGGGATCACGCTGCGGCTGACCGGCGACGCCAACGACTACCTCGGCAAGGGCCTGTCCGGCGGGCGGATCACCGTCCGGCCGCACGACGAGGCCCCGCTGGACGGCCAGATCATCGCCGGAAACGTCGCCCTGTACGGCGCCACGTCCGGAGAGGTGTTCGTCCGCGGCGTCGTCGGCGAGCGGTTCTGCGTGCGCAACTCCGGCGCCACGGCGGTCGTCGAGGGCGTGGGCGACCACGGCTGCGAGTACATGACCGGCGGCCGGGCCGTCGTGCTCGGCCCGACCGGGCGCAACTTCGCGGCCGGCATGTCGGGCGGCATCGCCTACCTGCTCGACCTCAGGCCCGAGCGGGTCAACCGCGAGATGGTCGCCATCGAGCCGCTCACCGAGCAGGACGGCGAGTTCCTCAAGGAGACGGTCGAGAAGCACTTCGCGGAGACCGGCTCGCCGGTCGCCAAGGAGCTGCTGGCCGACTGGGACGCGGCGCTCGGCCGGTTCGGCAAGATCATGCCGACCGACTACAAGCGGGTGCTGGCCGCCGCCGAGGCCGCCCGCATCGAAGGCAGGGACATCGACGAGGCCGTCATGGCGGCTGCTGTTCAGGGTTAAGGGAGGCGTACCGAATGGCTGACCCCAAGGGTTTTCTCACGCACGACCGGGAGCTGCCGGCGCGCCGCCCCGTGGACGTCCGCATCAGCGACTGGCGCGAGGTCTACGAGGACTTCTCGCGCGAGAAGCTGACCAAGCAGGCGTCGCGCTGCATGGACTGCGGCATCCCGTTCTGCCACAACGGCTGCCCGCTCGGGAACCTCATCCCCGAGTGGAACGACCTCGTCTTCCGCCACGACTGGCGCGAGGCGATCGAGCGGCTGCACGCCACCAACAACTTCCCCGAGTTCACGGGCCGGCTCTGCCCGGCGCCGTGCGAGGCGGCGTGCGTGCTCGGCATCAACTCCGACCCGGTGGCGATCAAGCGGGTTGAGGTCGAGATCATCGACCGGGCGTTCGCCGAGGGCTGGGTGACCCCGCAGCCCCCGTCCGTCAGGACCGGCAAGAAGGTCGCGGTCGTCGGCTCGGGCCCGGCGGGGCTGGCCGCCGCGCAGCAGCTGACCAGGGCCGGGCACGACGTGGTCGTGTTCGAGCGGGCCGACAGGATCGGCGGGCTGCTGCGCTACGGCATCCCCGAGTTCAAGATGGAGAAGCGGCACATCGAACGCCGCCTGGAGCAGATGCGGGCCGAGGGCACCGAGTTCCGCACCGGCGTGAACGTCGGCGTCGACATCACCGCGGCCGAGCTGCGCGAGCAGTTCGACGCCGTGGTGCTGGCCGGCGGGGCCACCCAGTGGCGCGACCTGCCGGTGGCCGGGCGCGAGCTCAAGGGCGTCTACCAGGCGATGGAATACCTGCCGCTGTCCAACAAGGTCCAGGAGGGCGACTACGACCGCTCGCCCGTCTCGGCCGAGGGCAAGCACGTCGTGGTGATCGGCGGCGGCGACACCGGCGCCGACTGCATCGGCACGGCCATCCGGCAGGGCGCCGCGTCGGTGACCCAGCTGGAGATCATGCCCAGGCCGCCCGCGACCAGGCCGGGCAGCCAGCCCTGGCCGACGTACCCCATGCTGTTCAAGATGGAGAGCGCCCACGAGGAGCTCGAGGACGGCGGAGGAGCGCGGGTCTACGCCGTGTCCACCACCGAGTTCGTCGGCGACGCCGACGGCAACCTGCGGGCGCTGCGGCTGGTCGACGTCGAGGGGCCGCAGAGCGGGTTCAAGCCGATCCCGGGCTCCGAGCGGGAGATCCCGGCCGAGCTGGTGACGCTGTCCATGGGCTTCCTCGGGCCCGAGAAGGGCGCGCTGCTGGAGGATCTGGCCGAGGCCGGCGGTGACGGCTTCTACGACGCCCGGGGCAACGTCTCGCGCGACAAGACGTACATGTCCAGGGTGGACGGCGTCTTCGTGGCCGGAGACATGGGGCGCGGGCAGTCGCTCATCGTGTGGGCCATCGCCGAGGGGCGGGCCGCCGCCTCGGGCGTGGACCGGTATCTGAGCGGGGACACGGCGCTGCCGTACCCGATCCTGCCGACCGCGCGACCGCTGGTGTGACCTGGGGGTCCTGACCCCTTCTCCGAGAGAGCGCCCTCCGTACGGCGGGCGCTTTCGCATGTCCGGGGAATTGCACAGTCTGTAAAGCTTGCACGGCCTGCAAGTGTTGCGTAGAGTGCAAGGCATGGAGAGTCCCCAGCAGCGGCGAGACCGTCGCCGGGCCGAGAAGCGGCGGGCCATCAGGATGGCCGCCGTGCGGATCGCGCTCGACGAGGGGATCGAGGCCGCGACCGTGGAGGCGATCAGCGCGGCGGCCGACATCTCGCCGCGCACCTTCTTCAACTACTTCGCGTCCAAGGAAGAGGCGCTCGTCATGGAGCCGCTCTGGCGGCCCGAGGAGCTCATCGACCTGCTCGCCGCACGGCCCGCCGACGAGCCGGCCTTCCAGTCGCTGCGGGCCGTGACGCGCGATCTCGCCGTCCGGATCAACGGGATCTGGGGCGACATGAAGCCGTTCATCGAGCTGCGCAGCCGCCATCCAGAGCTGGCGGCCAAGGCCAGGGCGGCCGACGAGACCAAGCTCATGGACACGGTCTTCGAGGTCGTCAGGAGCCGTCCGGGTGTCACCGGCAGGATCCACGCCAGGGTGCTCGTCGTCGCGTCGTTCGGCGCGACGATCTCGGCCATCCAGGAGTCACAGGAGTCGGGCGAGCCGGTGGAACGGCTGCTCGACGAGGCGTTCGCGCTGCTGGAAAAGGGACTCTGACCTCACAGGGAGAAGCGGCGACCGGGGTGGCACCCCCGATCGCCGCGGATCGCTCCTGCCCTCGCGAAAGAAGCAAGGAGATCACTCAATGCTATCCCCATCCCGCGGGTCACTGTGGGCGAGCATGGGCTCACTCATCCTGACCATGTTCCTGGCCGCCATCGACCAGACGGTCGTGGCGACCGCCATGCCGACCATCGTGGGCGAGCTGCACGGCCTCGACAGCGTGTCGTGGCTGGTCACCGCGTTCGCGCTGACGTCCGCCATCGCCACGCCCCTCTACGGCAAGCTCAGCGACATGTACGGCCGCAAGAACCTCTACCTGTCGGCCATCGTCGTGTTCGTCGCCGGGTCGGCCCTGTGCGGGCTCGCGCAGTCGATGGGCCAGCTCGTCGCCTTCCGCGCCCTGCAGGGCATCGGGGCGGGCGGCCTCATGGTCCTCAACATGACGATCGTCGGCGACCTGGTCACGCCCCGCGAGCGCGCCAGGTTCCAGGGCATCTTCGGCGCGGTCTTCACCCTGGCCACGGTCGCCGGGCCGATCCTCGGCGGCTACCTCACCGAGCACGTCTCCTGGCGCTGGATCTTCTACATCAACCTGCCGCTCGGCGCGATCGCGCTGGCCGTCGCGTTCGCCGTGCTCAAGCTGCCCAAGCGGGTCTCCCCGCACCGGATCGACTGGTCCGGCGCCGTGCTGATCTCCGGGCTGCTGACCTGCCTGACGCTGCTCGCCTCCTGGGGCGGCACCGTCCACGCCTGGTCCTCGCCGGTCATCCTCGCGCTCGGCGCCGGGTCGGTGCTGCTGGCCGTGCTGTTCGTGCTGGTGGAACGGGCGGCGGCCGAGCCGGTGCTGCCGCTGCGGCTCTTCCGCGACGGGACGTTCACGATCCCCGTGGCGGCCGTCGTGCTGCTGGCCACCGCGATGCTCGGCGCGGCCACGTTCCTGCCCATGTTCCTGCAGCTGGCCGGCGGGGCGAGCGCCGCGGACTCCGGGCTGCTGCTGCTCCCGCTGATGGGCGGGATGGCCGTCTCGTCCACGCTGGTGGGGCAGCTCGTGCACCGGTTCGGCCGGTACAAGTGGTTCATGGTGATCGGGGCGGCGCTCGCCGGGATCGCCGGGCTGCTGTTTGCCACCATGGACCTCGGGACCAGCGGGCGCGTACATGGTGCTCTTCGGGACCGGGCTCGGCATGGTCCTGCCGAACGTGATGCTCGCCGTGCAGACCACCACGCCGGCGGCCGACAGGGGAGCGGCGACCTCCGCCGTCACGTTCGCCAGGGGCATCGGCGGGGCCGTGGGCGTGGCCGTGCTGGGCGGCGTCTTCAGCGGCCGGCTCGCCGCCGGGCAGGCCGCCCTCACCCCCGAGACGATCCAGGCGCTGCCCGGGGCCGCGCGGCACGCCGCGCAGCTCGCCTTCTCCGACGCGATCACCGGGGTGTTCGTGTGGGTGGGGCCGATCCTGCTGGCCGCGGCCATCCTGATGGCGTTCCTGAAGGACCTGCGGCTGTCGCACGCGCCCGAGCTCGTGGCCGCCTCCGAGCGGGAATCCACCCCCGTGTGATGCGCTCTGAACGCCAGGTGAGGCGGGCTCCCAGGTGGGGTCCGCTTCACCACTTCCCATCCGAAATTTCACTGCTTAGCTGCATTGGCTGTTTACTGACGGGAACATGCATATTCTGCGGCACTGGGTGGATGGGGGAAGCATGCGGCGAGTCGCCTCTGGGGGGATGGCGCTGGCCGCCATGGCCGTGTTCACCGCCTGCTCGGCCCCGGCGGCCCCGCCCGCGGCCTCGCCGGCGACCCCTGCCGCGGCACCGCAGCGCTCCGCCGCCCCCGCGGGCCCCGCGTACCTCGTCTTCTACGCCGACGGGCGGCAGCGCCAGGCACGGGAGGCCGTCCGCACGGCCGGCGGCACCATGGTGGGGGAGGACGCCAGGCTCGGCTACCTGATGGCCTCGGGCGGCGACGGGTTCGTGGAGAAGGTGGGGGCGGACGGCTCCATCGTCGGGGTGTCCCCCGACAGGAGCATCGGCTTCGTCACCGACCCCGCCGCCGACCCCACGACCGGCCCCACCACCGAGACGGCCGCCCGCCGTACGGGCTCGACGTCGAGCACCCGTACGGAATCTACGTCGAGCGCGGCCGCCTTCCCCGACGCCGAGTCGCTCACCGGGCCACGCGCAGGAGAGCCGCTGGCCGGCCGCCAGTGGGACATGCGGATGATCGGGGCCGACCGCGCCCACGCCAAGGCCCCCGGCAGCAGGAAGGTGCTGGTCGGCGTCATCGACACCGGCGTGGACGGCAAGCACCCCGACATCGCCCCCAACTTCAACCGCGAGCTCAGCCGCAACTTCGTCACCGACATCCCCAAGGACAAGAACGGCGACACCCTCGACGGCCCCTGCGAGGCCGCCGGCTGCAAGGACCCCGTGGACGAGGACGACGACGGCCACGGCACCCACGTGGCCAGCACCATCGCCTCGCCCGTCAACGGCATCGGGGTCGCCGGCGTCGCACCCGACGTGCAGATCGTGAACATCAGGGCCGGCCAGGACTCCGGGTACTTCTTCCTCAAGCCGAGCCTCGACGCCCTCACCTACGCCGCCGACATCGGCGTGGACGTCGTGAACATGAGCTACTACGTCGACCCCTGGCTGTTCAACTGCAAGTCCAACAAGTCCGACACCAAGGAACAGCAGCTCGAACAGCGGGCCATCATCACCGGCATGCAGCGGGCGCTCGACTACGCCCGCGAGCGCGGCGTCACGCTCATCTCCGCCCTCGGCAACGGCTCCACCGACCTCGGCCACCCCAAGGTCGACAAGGAGAGCCCCGGCTTCCCGCCGGGCGAGAAGAAGGTCCGCCAGGTCGACAACGCGTGCGTGGACGTGCCCGCCGAGTCGGGCGGCGTCATCTCCGTCTCCGCGGTCGGCCCCTCGGGCCGCAAGGCGATCTACAGCGACTACGGGGTCGAGCAGACCGACATCGCCGCGCCCGGCGGGGACGCGCTGGACGGCACCGGGGCCAAGGCCACCAGGTCGATCCTGGCCGCCGCGCCCGAGCGCGTGCTGCGCGCCGCAGGGCGGATCGACGCCGACGGCAACCCCAAGGGCTCCGACGTCGTCAAGGACTGCACCCGCGGCACCTGCTCCTACTACCAGTACCTCGACGGCACCTCCATGGCCGCCCCGCACGCCGCCGGCGTGGCCGCCATCCTCGTCAGCCGCTTCGGCAAGCCCGGCAAGGGCGGGCTCGAACTCGCCCCCGCCACCGTCGAGGAGCTGCTGTACAAGACGGCCACCCGCAAGGCGTGCCCGTCACCCCGCGAGTACGTGTACAAGGCGTACGGCCAGACCGTGACCCAGGACTGCGAAGGCGGCCAGGACGACAACGGCTTCTTCGGCCACGGTGTCGTCAACGCCTGGAACGCGGCTACCGTCGAACCATGATGTATCGCATCATCGCGGACGCCGCGATGGTGCTGCACTTCGCGTTTCTCGCCTACCTCGCCGTGGGCGGGTTCGTGGCGTGGCGATGGCGGCGTACGATAGGGGCACACCTGGCCGTCGCCGCCTGGGGCGTGATCTCGATCCTCAGCGGGGTCGAGTGCCCGCTGACGGTGCTCGAGAACTGGGCGCGCCGACGCGCCGGGATGAACGGGCTGTCTCCCGGCGGGTTCATCGACAACTACATCGAGGGTGTCGTCTACCCGGGCGAATACACGAACGTGGCGCGTCTGGGGGTCGCTGTTCTCGTTCTGTTCTCTTACGTCGGTTACGTTCTCCGTCGTCAGTGACTGCCAAGTGGTCTGTACCAATTAAGGTAGGACTCGTGACTCGTCGCGCGAAAATAGTCTGCACCCTAGGCCCCGCCACATCGTCCAAGGAACGCCTGCGCGAGTTGATCGCCGCCGGCATGGACGTGGCACGGTTCAACCTCAGCCATGGCACCCATGATCTGCACAGAGAGATCTACGACCGGGTCAGGGAGGTGGCGGCCGACCTCGGCCGCGGTGTAGGCGTGCTCGCCGACCTGCAGGGCCCCAAGATCCGCGTCGGCACCTTCGAGGAAGGCCCGGTCCGGCTCGGCTTCGGCGACGTCTTCGCCATCACCACCGAGGACGTGCCCGGCGACCGCGAGCAGGTCTCCACCACCTACAAGGGCCTGCCCAACGACGTCCGCCCCGGAGACACGATCCTCGTCGACGACGGCCGCCTCGTGCTGGAGGCCACCCGCGTCGAGGGCGACCGCATCATCACCCGCGTCGTCATCGGCGGCATGATCTCCGACAACAAGGGCCTCAACCTGCCCGGCGTCAACGTCAGCGCCCCCGCCCTGACCGACAAGGACGAGGCCGACCTGCGCTGGGCGCTGCGCACCGGCTTCGACATGATCGCCCTGTCCTTCGTGCGCCGCCCGTCCGACGCCGACGTGGTGCGCAACATCATGGAGCAGGAGGCCGTCCGCCTCCCCCTGCTCGCCAAGATCGAGAAGCCGCAGGCCGTCGACCGGCTCCCCGAGATCGTCGACGCCTTCGACGGCGTCATGGTGGCCCGCGGCGACCTCGGCGTCGAGCTGCCGCTGGAGCAGGTGCCGATCGTGCAGCGGCGCATCATCGAGCTGTGCCGCGAGAAGGCCCACCCGGTCATCGTCGCCACCCAGATGCTCGACTCGATGATGAGCTCCCCGCGCCCCACCCGCGCGGAGGCCTCCGACGTGGCCTACGCGGTCATGGACGGCGCCGACGCCGTCATGCTGTCCGGCGAGACCTCGGTCGGCAACTACCCGGTCGAGGCCGTCTCCACGATGGACCGCATCGCCTGCGCCTCCGAGGAGACGTCCCTGCACGCCACGCACACGCTGGAGCGCATGCCGGAGACCACCGGCGGCGCCATCGCGCGCGCCGCGGCCGAGGTGGGCGCCATCGTGGGGGCCAAGGCGCTGATCGCGTTCACGATGTCGGGGGAGACGGCCCGCCGCCTGGCCCGCTACCGCTCGCCGATCCCGCTGCTGGCCTTCACGTCGTCGCCGCACGTGCGGGGGCAGCTGTCGCTGACGTGGGGGGTGGAGACGTTCCACGTGCCGTTCGTGCACCACACGGACGACATGGTGCGGCAGGTGGAGGCGTCGCTGCTGTCGTCGGGGCGGCTGGAGAAGGGCGACAAGGTGGTCATCGTGGCCGGGTCCCCTCCCGGCACGCCGGGCTCCACCAACGCCCTCCGCGTCCACACCATCGGCTCTGCGGTCTCCCACGCCCATTAAGACCAAGGGGTCGTACGGCTTCGCACGGTGGGCGCCACCCGCCGACCGTGGCTGAGGGCCCTCCAGGGAGACGCTCACCCGCCTCACCGCCGCACCACCGTCACGGCGAATCGTCGGCCGGTTCGGTGGTGTCCGGGTGGGCCTGTCACGAATGGCGCTCGTCACGCCAGGGTCACCAGAGGGCGGGGGAACCCAGGACCGGGAGACGGGCGGCGACGTGCCGCCCGTCCCGGGAGCGGCCGGGGGAGTGGGTCAGTTGGAGTGGAGGGCGGCGTTGAGCTCGATGCCGTCGCCCGTGCGGGGCACCGCCTCCACCGCGCCCGACTGTGAGTTGCGGCGCAGCAGGATGCCGTTCGAGCCGGACAGCTCGGCGGCCTTCACCACCGTCCCGTCCGGGAGGGCGACCTTCGTGCCGGCCGTCACGTAGAGGCCCGCCTCCACCACGCAGTCGTCGCCCAGCGAGATGCCGATCCCCGCGTTGGCGCCCAGCAGGCAGCGCTCGCCGATCGAGATGACCTGCTTGCCGCCGCCCGAGAGCGTACCCATGATCGAGGCGCCGCCGCCCACGTCGGAGCCGTCGCCGACCACCACGCCGGCCGAGATGCGCCCCTCGACCATGGAGGCGCCCAGCGTGCCGGCGTTGAAGTTCACGAAGCCCTCGTGCATGACCGTGGTGCCGGTGGCCAGATGGGCGCCGAGGCGCACGCGGTCGGCGTCGGCGATCCGCACGCCGGAGGGCAGCACGTAGTCCACCATCCGCGGGAACTTGTCCACCCCGTACACCGTCACCGCGCCCCGCGCTCGCAGCCGCAGCCGCGTCCGCTCGAAGTCCGGCACCGGGCAGGGCCCGAAGTTCGTCCACACGACGTTGGCGAGCAGGCCGAAGATGCCGTCCAGGTTCACCCCGTGCGGCCTGACCAGCCGGGCCGAGATCAGGTGCAGCCGCAGGTAGACGTCGTGCGCGTCCACCGGCGCCTCGGAGAGCTTGGCGATGCCGGTGCGCACCGCCACCACCTCCACGCCCCGCGCCGCGTCGGGACCCGCGAGCTCGGCCAGCTCGGGAGCCTCGCCGGCGGACAGCCGCTCGGTGCCCGTCGTGGGCGCGTCGCCCAGCTCGGGGGCGGGGAACCAGGTGTCGAGGACGGTGCCGTCGGCGGCGATGGTCGCGAGCCCGACGCCGAACGCGCCGGTCGAGGTGGGATCAATAGCAGTCACGAGCCCAAAAATACCGTTTGACGGACCGGGCGGGAGCGCACAGGCCCGCGGGGAGTGTCCGGGGACCGGCCCGGGATGCTGATCCGAAAATCGGTGGTTCAGTGGGCAAGCGGCAGCGAACGCCAGCAGGGTCGGGCGTTTCGGGGTGATGCGTGGTCAGTTGGCGGGTTCGACAGTGACGCTGTAGCCAAGGGCTTGGA
>NZ_VDLX02000025.1 GCF_006334985.2 Nonomuraea phyllanthi | reverse complement strand
CAGCGCGGTTCCCAGCACCCGGCTCCTAAACGATCTCGAAGATCACCATCAAACCGGCGTCGGCGAGCAACCACCCCCGATTTTCAGCCCGGAACGGGCGTCCGCACAGGGACAACTTGGGCTCCTATGGATGCCATGTCGGTCCTGCCGGTCGGTACGCTCTTCGGGGTCCCCGCCGGCGGCGACCTGTCCGGGAGCGGGCTCGTCGTCATGGGCGTGCCGTTCGACATGGGCTATCACCCCACGCGCATCGGCGCGCGTTCCGGGCCCGCGCACGTGCGCGGGCACTCCGCCCTCGTCGCCGAGCACCTCGACGGGTTCGGGGTGAACCTGCTCAAGGAGCTGGGCGTGGTCGACATGGGGGACGTCGAGGTCCTGCCCGGCAACGTCGAGCAGAGCTTCCCGGCGATCCGGGCAGGAGTGTCGCGGATCCTCGAGGCGGGCGCGGTGCCCCTGACCTTCGGCGGTGACGGCGCGGTGACGCTGCCCCAGCTCCGCGCCGTCAAGGAGCATCACGGCGACTTCGCCGTCCTGCACTTCGACGCGCACACCGACGCCTACGAGGGCATCTACCCGTACGAGTACAACAACGCCAACACCTTCGTCCACGCCGTCACCGAGGGCCTGATCGACCCCGCCGGGTCAATGCACGTGGGCATGCGCGACACCGACTACCGGGGCCACCCCGGGATCGTGGGCGTGGCCCGCGACCTCGGCTACGAGGTCGTCACGATGAACGAGCTGACGGCCATGGGCGTGCCCGCGCTCGTCGAGCGGATCCGCGCCCGGCTCGCCGGGGTCCCGGTCTACCTGTGCTGGGACATGGACGTCTTCGACCCTTCGGCGGCGCCCGGGGTGGTCACGCCGTCCTGGGGCGGGCTCACGGTGCGCGAAGGGCTGAGCATCCTGCGCGGGCTGCGCGGCCTCGACTTCGTCGCCTTCGACGTCAACACCGTGAGCCCGCCCCACGACCACGCCGGCCTCACCGGCAGCCTCGCGGCCCAGGTGGCGATGGAGTGCGTGTTCCTGCGTGCCGAATCCCCGCGCTGACCGTCCGGGCGAAGCTCACTCGGTGTTCGCGTGGGCCCGCGCGGCCTGCTCGTCCGTCACCCCGTGCCGCCGGGCCAGCTCCAGGCACACGCAGTCGAGCACCAGGTGCGCGCACTGGTCGAACAGGCTCGACAGGGGCTGCACCGTGGCCGCCTCGTCGTCGCGCCGGTGCTTGGTGGCCGCCGGGACGTGCAGGACGTGGGCCGCGCCGGCGGCCAGGGGCGACGCGGGCGCGGTGGTGACCGCCAGCACGGCGCCCCCGCCGCCGGTCACCGCTTCGGCGGCGCGGACCGTGGCCGCCGTGGTGCCCGAACCCGAGACGGCGACGAGCAGGTCTCCCCGCCTCGTGGCGGGCGTGCAGGTGTCGCCGACGAAGTACGCCGTGCGGCCGAGGTGGACCAGGCGCATGGCGAAGGCCCTGGCCATGAACCCGGACCTGCCCTCGCCCGCCACGAAGATCCGCGGTGCGCGGTCCAGCAGGTCCGCCACCGCCGACAGCGCGGAGGGGTCGATCCCGGCCAGCACGCCGGACACCTCCGCCTGGACGACGTCCAGCAGGTTCGGGCCGGTGGCGGGTGGGGTGGTCATGGCGTTCCTTCCGAGGGCCGCTCGGTGGCGGCCCGCAGCTCGATGACGGCGGCCAGGGGGTCAGGGGCGGAGGTGACGGCGCCGCCGACGATGGCGCGCAGGTGCGGCCATGCGGGGGCGAGCGCGGCGAGGTCGGCCGTACGGAGTCCGCCGCCGAGGGCCGTCCGCAGGCCCCGCGCCCAGGGGCCGAGCTCCCCGGTCACCCGGGCGGCGGTCCCTCGGGCTTCCTGGTCTTCTTGCTGGGCGTCCTTGCCCACGTGAGGCGCCCACAGGACGTGGGGAGCCGGTCCGATCGACGCGAGAAGGTCCGCGCGGCGCGGCGGGCGTACCGACAGCAGGTCGACGACCAGCTCCGCCCCTCGCCCGGCCGTGATGGCGACCGCGGCCCGCACCGTGGCGTCCGACGTCAGGCCGAGCACCGTGACGGCCCTGGCCCCGGCCTCGAAGCACATCTCGAACTCGGTCGAGGCGTCGTCGGCCGTCTTGGTGTCGGCGAGCACCGGGACCGGGCCGGCCGCGTCCACGACGGCCCTGATCGCCGCCACCCCGTACCGTTTGATCAGCGACGTCCCGACCTCGATCCAGTCGGCGTGCGGGGCGACGAGCGCGGCCAGGGCCACTGCGCGGTCGAGGGGCAGCCGGTCGAGCGCGATCTGCAGCTCCATGCCTCCCTCCTGCCCGCGCCGGCGGCGAGCAGGCGGCTGGTCCACGTCAGCAGCTGCGCCGTCTACGGCGACGGCACCCCCGGGCTCGACCCGCAACCCGAGGCCGGGCCGCTCGACCCCGGCGAGCTCTACGGCATCAGCAAGGCGGTCGCCGAGCGCGTGGTCGCCCGCTACGGGCAGCTGTTCGGGATGCCGTACGTGGTGGCCCGGCCCGGCAAGCTGTTCGGCTGGCTCAACGCCGAGGACGCCGCCCGCGCCCTCGCGCTGCTCGTCCGAGGGGCAGGGCCGGACGGCATCACGTACAACCTGGGGACCGGCCGGCGCGTCCCCTTCCGCGAGCTGCTGCGCATCGCCGAGGAGCAGGCCGGGCGCGGCCTCGTGCGCGTCGTGCCCCCCGATGAGGCCGAGCTCGACCTCGACCCGGACGCCCGCCTGGGCCGGGACGCCGCCGGCGCCATCGGCCTGGCCCGCCGGAACCTGTCCTGGCGGCCCCGGACCTTCCGCGAGCAGGCGCTGTCCTACTTCGCGTGGGCCTCGCGGAACCTGGGCTAACCACGGCTCCCATTCAGGGCGGCCCTGGTGCGGCCGGCCCATCGGCCTTCTGCCCGGTCTTGAGCGCGGCCCGGGTGCGGCGTACTATCAGGGCAGTCGTACAGGGCGATCGCCCTAGTAGGGAGGAGCGATGGTCTCGCCGGCGGCCGAGCGCGGGCGCGCGGTCCGGGAACGGCTGCTGAACGCGGCGGCCGAGCTCATCCCCGAACGCAGCTGGGCCGCGGTGAGCACGCGGATCCTCGCCGAGCGCGCCGGGGTGACGCCGAGCGTGGTGCACTACCACTTCCCCTCGTTGCAGAGCCTGCTGAACGAGGCCGCGACCAGCCGGATGAGGCAGTTGCTGGCCGGGCTGTACGAGCTGCTGGAAACCACCCGGACGCCCGCCGAGGCGATCGAGACGATGCTCGCGTCGGCCGACGAGTACACCGGCGCCGACGCCACCTCGCTGCTGTTCGTCGAGGCGTATCTGGCGAGCACCCGCGACGACGACCTGCGCGAGCGGATCGCCGGGGTGGTCGCCGAGTTCCGGCAGCGCTTCGGCGCGTGGCTGGAACGGCACGGGGTGCCCGCGCCGTTCGAGACCGCCGCCGTCCTGGCGGCCTCCCTGGACGGCGTCCTGCTGCACCGCGGCCTGGGTCTGAAGGCGAACGCTCCCTCGGCGGTGCTGCTCAGGCTCGTGTCCGCATCCCCCGAGGAGGAACGACAATGCGAACAGTGATCTGCGGGGCCGGGATCAGCGGCCTCGCCCTGGCGCACCTGCTCGCCGCGCAGGGCGGCGAGGTCGTGGTGGTCGAACGGGCGCCGGGGCCGCGCCCCCAGGGATACATGATCGACTTCTTCGGCCCCGGGCTGGAAGCGTCCGAGGCCATGGGGCTGCTGCCGGCGCTGGAACGCGTGGCCTACCACTATGACGAGGGGCACCTGGTCGACGGGGACGGCCGCCGCCGCTCCACGATCCAGACCAAGAGCTTCTCCCGCGGCCGGCTGCTGAGCCTCATGCGCCCCGACATCGAGGCCGTGCTGGCCGGGAACCTTCCGGCCGAGGTCGAGCTGCGTTACGGCACGGCGCTGACCGACGTGGCCGATCGCCCCGGCGGCGTGGCGGTCACGCTGGAGGACGGCACCGTCCTGGACGCCGATCTGCTCGTGGGCGCCGACGGGATCCACTCGACCGTCCGCCGGCTGGTGTTCGGGCCGGAGGAGCGCTACCTGCGCTACCTGGGCCTGCACACGGCGGCGTTCACCTTCGACGCGCCCGACGTGCACGCCGCCACCAAGAGCGCGTTCTGCCTCACCGACTCCATCGACCGGCAGCTGGGCCTGTACGGGCTGCGCGACGGCCGCGTCGCCACGTTCGCGGTGCACCGCAGCGCCGACCCCACGATTCCGGACGACCCGCGGCCGGCGATCCAGCGGGCCTACACCGGTCTGGGCTGGGTGACGCCGCGCGCGCTGGAGCTGTGCCCGCCGGCCGAGGAGATCTACTACGACCAGGTCGCCCAGATCGAGCTCCCGCAGTGGAGCAGCGGCCGGGTCGTCCTGCTCGGGGACGCCGCCTACGCCGTGTCGCTGATCGCCGGGCAGGGCGCGTCGCTCGGCATCGCCGGCGCCTTCCTGCTCGCCGATCGGCTCGCGCACACCCGGAGCATCGAGCGGGGAGCCGCCGAGTTCGAGCGCCTGTGGCGGCCCGTGGCCGAGGAGAAGCAGCGCAACGCCCGGTCGATGGCCCGCTGGTTCCTGCCCGCCTCGCCGACCGACCTGCGCATCCGGCGCGTCATGCTCGGGCTCACCCGGGTGCCCTTCGTCATGGGGTACGTGAGCTCCCTCCTCGCGGGAAAGGACACCAAGCTCGCCGACGTGCTGCGCCAGGCGTCCGGCACCGCGACCGAACCGGTGGTCACGTAGCGCCACCGGCGGCCTTCCGCGACCCGGGGCTGCGGCCGTCCCACGCGCCCGCGGCCGCATGGTCGGCGTCGTCCCGATCAAGGGAGCAGGGGGCCGGTGGTGAGGGGAAGCGCGGCCCCGCCGGCGATGCCGAGCGCCAGGGATCCCGCACCGGCGACGTAGGCCACCGCGGCGGACCAGCGCCCGGCGGCGTCCGCGGGCGTGTCGCCGGCAGTGCTCCAGAAGACGGGGGCAAGCCAGCGCAGGTAGTAGAAGAGGGAGGCGACGGTGTTGGTGACGGCGAGGGCGGCGAGCCAGGTGTAGCCGCCGTCGATGGCCGCGCTGAAGACCTGGAGCTTGCCGAGGAAGACCCCGGTGGGTGGTGTGCCGACCAGCCCGAGCAGGCAGATGACCAGGACGGCGGCCAGTCCTGGGCGATGGCGGGCGAGGCCGCGGTAGTCGTCGAGGGTGCGGGCGTCGGGGAGTTCGGTGACGACGGCGAAGGCGCCCAGGTTGGTGAGGGCGTAGGCGGCCAGGTAGAACAGCAGGCCCCGCTGGGCGAGGTCGCTGCGGGTGGCGACGGCGACCGCCATGAGCAGGTAGCCGACCTGGCTGATGGTGGAGTAGGCGAGCAGTCGCTTGACCGAGGTCTGGAAGAACGCGGCCAGGTTGCCGAGTGTCATGGACAGGGCCGCGAGGACGGCCAGCAGCAGCGGCCAGTTCACCTCGCTGGTGGGCAGCGCTTGGTGGAGGAGCCGGTACGCGGCGATCAACCCGCCGATTTTTGGAAGGGTGGTGACATATGCGGCCACCGGCGCCATGGCACCGTCGGTGACGTCGGGGACCCAGAAGTGGGCGGGCACGCCGCCGATCTTGAACAGCACTCCCGCCAGCAGCGCGACGAGGCCGGTCGCCACCAGGCCGTACGCGGCGGAGGGCAGCGCGGTCCTCAGCTCCCCGTACAGCGTGGCGTGGCCCGCGCCGTACGTCGTCGCGATCCCGGCGAGCATGACGGTGCCCAGCAGGGCTCCCATCAGGTAGTACTTCAGGGCGGCCTCGGTGCCCGCGGCGTCCTTGGCGAAACCGGCGAGCGCGTAGGCGGGGACGCCGGCGAGTAGGTAGCCGGCGAAGAGCATGAGCAGGTCGTTCGCGCCGATCATGGCGAGGGTTCCGGCTCCTGTCAGGAGCAGCAGCACGTAGTATTCGGCCTCGCGCCGGTGATGGCGCATTCTCTCCACCGACATCGCGCCCACGAGCAGCAGGGCGCCGAGGACGGTCAGCCGCCCGGCGTCGGTGGCGGTGTCGACGGCGAAGGCGTCGGAGAACACCGTCTGCTCCCGGCCTTCGGCCATCGTGAAGGCGGTGGCGATCATACCGGTCACGCACGCCGCGGCGGCCAGTGCCGCGATGATCCACTGACGGCGGCGGGGCAGCCATGATCCGGCGAGCAGTCCGATGACGGCCGCGGCGAGCAGCGCGATTTCGGGGACGAGTGCGGTGAGGTTCTCGTTCACCTGGCGACCAGCTCCACCAGGGTGCGGCCGGCTGGTTCGATGACGTCCAGCAGGAAGCGGGGCGCGATGCCGATGAGCAGGGAAAGTCCCAGCAGCGGCACGATGGAGAACGATTCCGTGGCGGCCAGATCGCGAAATTCGCCGCCGACGGCGGGCGGCAGGCGTACCGGGCCCAGGAACATGCGGCGCAGGGCCCGCAGGAACAGGGCTGCGGTGATGACGATCCCGGTCAGGGCGATGGCGGTGGCCACAGCCTGGGAGGCGAGGCTGCCGGTGAAGACCTGGAATTCGGCGACGAAGCCGGAGAAGCCCGGGATGCCGAGGCTGGCGAACGCGGCGACGGCGGTGGCGGCGGCCAGTTTCGGTGTGGGGGAGGCCAGTCCTGAGTACGCGTCCATCTCGTACGTTCCGCCGCGGTCATGTAGCGCGCCGGTGAGCAGGAAGAGAGCGCCGGTGAGCAGGCCGTGGCTGACCATCTGGGTGACTGCTCCGGTCACCGCGAGGGAGCGGGCCTGGACGTCGGTGCCGGCGAGCACGCCGGCGGCGCCGACCGCGAGGATGACGTACCCCATGTGATTGACGGAGGTATAGGCGATCATCCGTTTGAAGTTGGTCTGAGCCAGGGCGACCAGCGCCCCGTAGACGACCGAGACGACGCCCACGACGATGAAGACCAGCGCGTGGGCGCGCCAGCCGGCGGGCAGCAGAGGCATCGCGATGCGGACGAAACCGTAGGTGCCCATCTTCAGCAGCACCCCGGCCAGGATGGCGGAACCCGCGGCGGGAGCGTCGGTGTGCGCGGGCGGCAGCCACGTGTGGAACGGCACGGTCGGGGTCTTGACGGCCAGGCCGGCGCCGATCGCCAGCAGGACCAGCGCCGCGTATGTGCCCCGGCCGGCCAGAGGGTCGGCCCGGGCCAGTTCGACCATGTCGAAGGTGTGCGGGAAGGCAGCCAGATACAGGCCGATGAAGCCCAGCAGCAAGGCCAGCGAGCCGATGAAGGTGTACAGGAAGAACTTCAGCGCCGCCGCGCGTCCCTGCTCGCCGTGCCCCCAGCCAGCGATGACGAAGAACATGCCGACGATCGACAGGTCGAAGAAGACGAAGAACAGGATGAGGTCGAGGGCGACGAACAGGCCCAGGCAGACCGTCTGCAGGAAGAGGAACAGGCACACGTAGGAGCGGATCCGGCGCCGTTCCCGCAACGAGTACACGGCGACGGCGAGGAAGAGCAGGCAGGTCAGCGCCACCAGTGGCAGGGACAGCCCGTCCACGCCGACGTGGTAGCTCACTCCGGCGCCCGGGATCCAGCGCGCCCGCTGCTCGTACTGCAGGCCGCCGCCGGCGTCGAGACCGGCCCACAAGACGATGACGAGGGCCAGATCGGCCGCGCTGGTGGCGATCCAGGCCCAGCTGTACGCGCGGTCGTGAAGCCGGCGCCGCACCGGCAGCAGTACCGCGCACGCCAGCAGCGGAAGGAAGACGACCACCGTCAGCACGCCGTCACCTCAGCACCAGCACGAGAAGGAGCAACACCGCGAAGCCGATCGCGACCTGGGCGTAGTACTGGTGCAGCAGCCCGGTCTGCGGGCGACGCGCCCGCCTGCCGAGCCGGCGTGCGGCGATCGCGACCGCACGCACCGCAGCGTCGATCCCGCCGTCGTCGGCACGGCGGGCGAGCCGGGCCGCCGCCACTCCCCCGCGCGCGACCTGCCGCACCGCACCGTCGACGACGCGGTCGTCGAAGACGGCCAGCAGCCGGGCCAGAGCCGTCACGGGCCGGGCCACCAGCGCGTACGCCGCCTGTTCCAGGCCCAGCCACCGGCGCGAGCCCGCAGGAACGGGAACCGCGCGGTCTCCTCTCCACCAGGCGAGTCCGGCGGCGGCGAGCGCGACACCCGCCGACAGGGCCGGCTCCCACAGCCGCGGAGCAGGCTCATCGGCGCCACCGGCCGCTGCGCGCAGCCAGGCGGACGGCCCCGGGAGCCCGAAGACGCCCAGGGTGGCGGCGGCGAACGAGAGCACGAGCAGCGGCGGAGCCATGGCCGGGCTGATCCTGCGGGTTCCCTGCTTCTCGCGGTCGTAGGCGTCGGAGGCGTTCGCCGGCAGTGCTCGCCAGACGTACCAGAGCGCCTTGACGCTGTAGAGGGCGGACACCGCGGCGGCCACCAGGCCGATCGCGTACAGCCCGGGGCCGCGCTCGATCGCGGCGGCCAGGACTTCGTCCTTGGTGACCCAGAGCGACAGCGGCGGCAGCCCCGCCAGCGCGAGCGCTCCAGCGGTGAAGGCGGCGCCGACGACCGGGTAGGTTCTGGCGGCGCCGCGCAGCGCGGGCAGCTGTTTGGTGCCCAGGGCGGTCAGCCATGCCCCCGCGGCCAGGAACAGCCCGGCCTTGGTCGCGGCGTGCGCGACCAGGTGCAGGGCGCCGCCGACCACAGCGCCGCTTCCGGCGGCGAGCACCATGAAGCCGATCTGGGCCGCGGTGGACGCCGCCAGCAACTGCTTGAGGTCGCTCTGCGCTACCGCGACGAGTCCCAGGGCCAGCGCGGTGATGGCGCCGGCCCAGGCGACGAACGGGCCGGCCCAGCCGGTGGCGACCAGCAGGGGCTCGAGCCGGAGCAGCAGATACGCGCCGGCGGCGACCATGGTGGCCGAGTGCAGCAGCGCGGAGACGGGGCTGGGGCCCTCCATGGCACGCGAGAGCCAGAAGGAGAACGGCAGCTGCGCGGACTTGCCCAGGGCGGCAAGCACCACCCCGGCACCGACCAGGTGCAGCCACGGCGACGCCGCGCCCGGGAGGGCGTCGAGGCTCAGCGAGCCGACGCCGCCGGCCAGGGCCGCTCCGGCGGCGAGATACAGTCCGAGGTCGGCGGTCCGGGTGGTGAGGAACGCGGTGTCGGCGGCGCGAACCCGGGCGGGCTCGTGCCACCAGAACCCGATCAGCGCCCAGCTCGCGGCACCCATCACCTCCCATCCCATCAGGAGCAACGGCAGCGTCGTCGCCGTGACGGTCACGAGCATGGCGCCGGCGAACACCAGCATGAGCCCGAAGAACCGCCCCCCGTTCCCTCCCCTGCCGAGTTCCCCCGCGGAGAAGGCCAGGACCGCGAGGGTGACCGCGGCGACCGTGACCACCAGGACGGCGGACAGTCCGTCCACCTCGAGCCCCGCCCGGATGCCCGCGAACAGGGGCGAGCTCGCCTCGGGCCGCATCACCGCGGCGACGACGGCCAGGCCGAGCGTCACCACGGCCGCGGCGACGCCCAGACCGGGAACCCGCCGTTCGAAGCGGTGGCCGGTGAGGCCGAGCAAGGCCCCCGCGCCCAGCGGCGTGACGATCAGCGCCCAGGCGAGTGCGCTCATCCTTTGAGGTCCTCCGCCAGGTCGGTCGTGTCCACCCGGCGGGCACGAAAGATGGCGGTGGTGACAGCGAAGCCCATCGCCATCTCGACGGCCATCGCCACGACCGCTGCCACGACGATGACCTGTCCACTCGCCGCGGCGGGAGCGAGGAACGACCAGAACGCGGCGGCGGCGACGATGACGCCGCCGATCATCAGTTCGATGCCCATCATGATCATGACGATGGACTGCTGCGACAGCGCCCCGTACACACCGATCGCGAACAGCCCGGCGGCCAGCAGGAGGAAGAGGTGCAGCGTCATCGACCCACACCTCCCCCTGCCGGATCGTGCGCCGGGCGCCGGTCGAGGTCATCGCCGAACCGGTCATAACGGCCACGCCGGGTGGCCAGCACGGTCGCGCCCACCATGGTCGCCAGCAGGACGAACCCAAGCGTGATCATCGTCAGCATCTGCCCGCCCATGAGAGACACGCCCACCTGGAACGTCGTGTCCGGCGGCGGTGAACCGGCCCGCCGGGGCCATGGCACCAGGAAGATCCCGGCGGCCAGCGCCACGAAGACGGCCACGCTGATGACCGCTGAGCCGCGTTTGTTGTGGACCATCGACATCGGTGTCAGGCCCGCAGGGTTCATCATGTACGCGATCATGAATACGGCCATGACGACCATCTCCATGACCATCATCAGGATGATGACGACCCCCAGGTACGGCAGTCCCAGCAGCACCACCTCACCGCCCACGCAGATCAGCGACGACAGCAGCGCGAACGTCGCCCTGGCCATGGAGCCGCAGCGGAACACCAGCACGCCCCCGGCCAGGGCCGGCACGGCCAGCACCCAGAACACCGCCATCTCCACGAAACGTCACCTCCACAGAGCGTCACCTGCACGAAATGCCGCCTACCGACCGCCGCCCAGCACGACCAGCGCCGGGACGAGCGCCTGCAGGACCGTCAGGGGAATGAGGACGACCCAGGCCAGCTCCACGTAGCGGTCGGCGCGGATCACCGGTAGCCGCCTTCGCACCCACACCAGCAGGGCGAGCACCGCCAGGGTCTTGATCGCCGACCACGTCCAGGCGGGCAGGACGGGCCCCGCGCCGCCGCCGAGGAACAGCGGAACCGCCATGGCCGATCCGGCGGCGAGCAGCAGCCATCGGCCCGCCGACAGCAACAGCCGATCAACACCGGACGCCTCCCCGAGCAGGCCGCCGGCGATGTCCTGGCCCACGGGGTAGGAGAAGGGCCCGAGGAAGCTGAACGCCAGCACGCCCGCGAGATAGACCACGAACGCCACCGGCATCCACACCGCGAACCACACCTGGCTCTGAGCGGCGGCGATGTCGCCGACACGCAAGGACTGGGCGCGGATGGCGGGCGTCATCAGGGCGAACATCAACGGCAGCTCGTAAGCCAGTCCCTGGGCGACATAGCGGTAGCCGCCGACGAGGCTGAACACGGCGTTCGGCCCCCATCCGGCCATCCACAGCCCGGCCCAGGTCAGCACCTCCATCGCGTTGAACCACACGACGCCCACCGGCAGGTCGGCGACGACGACGTGGCCGAAGGGGATGACCGCGGTGGACAGCACGGCCGCGACCGGCACTGTGATCACGCCCGTCCGCCACAGCAGCGCATCGGGAGCGGGCAGGCGGCGTGGCTGCGACACCAGCAGGCGCGGCACCTCCAGCAGGGGACGGGCCGGCGTGGTCATCCTGATCGGCCGGGCCGCCTCCCGCGCCGCCAGAACGGCGTCGTAGCCGATCGCGCACAGGGCGAAGGCCGCGAGAAGGACCGGAGCGGTGACCACGGCCCACCACGGTGCGGCGTCAACCATGAGCGCTCTCCACGGGCTGCGCCACCCATTCGTCCGGATCCGGGTCGAGGCTGGCCACGATCAGCCGGGCTGCGCCCAGTTCGGCGCCCTCAAGCAACCGCGGCAACGCTCCGGCCAGGCCCGTCGACGGTGAGGGTGGCCCGCCCAGCCGGCCGCGCGGGGGCTCCTCCCGGGCCGGATCGAGCAACCGGCGGTCCTCCAGCCGGTCCAGGTCTTCCAGCGCAGCCGTGAGCCACAGCCGGTAGCGGGCCGGCACGTCGCCGTCCGCGCGCGCCGCCGGCCCGCGGATGCCCGCGGCAACCGCGTCGGCCGACGAAAGCCGCCCCAGGCCACGGGTCAGCCAGGAGAGCGTGCGCGAGCGGCCGACCTGCCGGGCAAAGCGCTCGGCGGCCGGACGGACGGACGCGGCCCCCGCGCCCCCCAAGAGCTCGTCGCGCAGCCGTCGTGCCGTCGTGGCCGCCGCCTGCCATCCCGCCACGGCCAGGAACCTGCCCATGCTGTCGAGGTGGCCGGCCGCCCGGCGGCGGGCCGCCTCCGCGGCGTGGACCTGCTCGCCCGCAGCGGCGCGCGCCCACGGTTCCGTCCAGAACGGGACCGCGGACGGCGGACGACGTGGTGCCGGCAGCGACAGTTCGGCCCGCTGGATGACGTCACCCTGCAGCGTGAGACGGAGGATCAACCCCTCGGGCCAGTCGGCCAGGAGCGGCCCGAGCGCGACGTGCAGCTGGTCCAGCATCAGCCCGTCACGGTCCGGCCCCTGCGCGGCCATCGGCAATCCGGCCGGCATCGCCATCCCGCCGCCACCCTGTCCGCTGTGATCGCCGGCCCGCCCTTCGGGGCTCGCATGGTCAGGGGCATCGTGGCCGCCCTGATCCTCCCCGGGCAAGCTCCTTCCGCCCCGTTCGTGGGCTCGCTGTTCACTCGGGTCCGCCAGGTGCGAGCAGGCCGTCTCGATGGCGGCGGCGACATCCCCGGCGCTTGCCGCGTGCGCCCGGAAGCGGGGGGCGGGCATGTCCTGCCACAGCCGCTCGAGCGCCGCCTCCAGCCCCGGATCGTGGGTGCCCGCGACGAGCAGGACGTCGGCGTCCGCCGGCGTGACCGCTCGCGGCAGGTCACGTGAGCGCAGGTGCCGCTCCGCTGCCAGGCGTACCGGGGTCGCGCCGGGGAGCGTGGTCACCAGCACGCGCGGACGGGCGGCCACCGCTTTCAGCAGGACGGCGGTCAGGTCCATCGCAGCGCGCCTTCGCGCCAGGCGTACACCACACCGGCAAGGAGGACGGCCAGAAAGGTGAACATCTCGATCACGGCGCCAGGACCCACGGCCGAGATGACCCGGACCCACGGATACATGAAGACCATCTCCATGTCGAAGGCGAGGAACAGCATCGTCACCGGATACCAGCGCACATGGAATCTGCTCACCGCGTGTTCGGCTGGTTCCAGCCCCGCGCCGAAGGGCCGGGCGGCGATCGGCACTCCGGTCGTCCTCAACCACCAGGCCGCGCCATAGAGGACGCCCACCCCGGCCAGGGCGAGGCCGAGCAGGGATATCGTGGCGATCAATCCGCTCAATGGCCCGCCTCCTCCCTTGCTCGCCGCTGGTCCGGAGCAGCGTCCTGATCCTCATCGCCCTCACCAGTGTCGCCAGTGGCGTGGCGCGCCTCTCGCACGACGCGCCGAGGCCCGCGCGGCTTCGGGCTCGATGTTCCGTCTCAGAGAAGGACAGCGCCGCGATCCGGGCCACCCGCAGCACAGGAAGGGCGGCGGGAGTACTAGCCCAGGATCACCTGGGCGACGATGACGTACAGCGCCCATGCTGAGAGCACCGCCATGATGATGATCTCCCGCCAGCCGAGGGCGGGACGGGCCTGGATGGCGTACGACATCGTCACGTTCGGCGGGGCGGGCGCGGGCGGCTTCCTGTCGTCGGGCAGTGGCCGGTTGAAGCGGTGGAAGAAGATCTGGATGAGGTTCATGCCGACGAGCAGCCCGGCCACGAAGCTCGGCGCGTTCATCCCGGAGGCGAACTGCAAGGCGACGACGGCCACGACGCACACGAGCGTGACGGTGTCGTAGAGGCTGATGACCCGCTGGTCGCGGGCGTAGTAGGAGGAGATCCGCCGGATCCTGGTGCTGTAGGGGACAAGCAGCCAGAGGCCGAACTTGGCCAGGCCCTGGAGGTAGAACAGCGCCATCAGGACAGCCAGGACGATCGTCATGTCTCGTCTCCGTTCGGGGTGAACCATGAACGCAGGACGGCGGGGTCGACCAGCACGATGGACTCCGCGGGCAGGCCGAGGATCCGCTCCAGGGCACAGGTGTAGGCGGCGACGGTCTCCTGCGCGGCCGGCAGGTCCGGCCGGCCGGTCTCGTCGAAGGAGAGCACCATGTCGCCGAGCCGGTCGTTGAGGTCCTGGATGAGGGAGACCACGACCCTCGCCGTCTGCTCCGGATACGGCACCGCCGTCTCGCCGTCGTCCCTCGCCCGGCGGAGGACGGCCGCGAGCAGCGGTGCGACCCGGTCCGCGATGCCCGGTCGCAACTTCTGCCGGACGACGGCGTTGTCGTCGGACTGCCACACGCGCAGCAGCGCGAGGAGCAGGTCACGACGCCGGCCCTTCCAGCGGCCCAGCGCGCCGAAGAACCGCCGCAGCTTCTCCAGCCCCGGCAGGTCCGGATCGGTGGCCACCGGGGCCAGGGCCGTGGCGATCTGGTCGGCCATCCGCTCCATCACGGCTTCGACGAGCGCCTGCTTGGAGCCGAAGTAGTGGTGAACCCGTGCACCTCTCCTTCGCGCGCGGTCATGTCCAGGCCGTCCAGCGCGCGGACCCGGCCGAAGTTCTTGACCAGCTGATGGACCTGGATCGCATCAGGCATCGGGGTGCTCCTTCGCGTGAAAGTCGGTGACGGCCCGGCGGAGCCGGGCTCCCTGCTCCGCCGCGGCCCACTCCCCCATGTGTGCGTAGACATCGGCCAGGGCGCTGCCGATCAGGCCGGCGTTCGCGCGCTGCAGCACGTCGACGCCGAGCCGCCGGGACAGGTGCTCGTGGAGGACGATCGTGCCGAGGTGCATGGCCGCCATCACGACGGCGCGTTCGCGTACCTTCGCCTCGCCGGGAGAGAACTCCTCGGGCCAGGTCTCCGCGAAGAAGCGCTCGGCGGCTTCGGCGCCTTCGTCGAACAGCGCCGCCGCCACCGGCGAGCCCTCGACCAGGGCACGGGCGAGATAGCGGACGCTGAGCTCGCTTGCGTCGTACATCCCCCGCAGGAACTCGGGGCTGACGTCGGCTCCTTCCCGGACCTGCTCGGCGGCACCCAGGACGACGTCGCGGACATGCTCGTCGCAGGCCTCCCGAAGGCCGTCCTTCGTGCCGTAATGATGCTGCACCAGCCCCACGGAAACGCCCGCCGCCTCGGCGATGTCCTGCAGCCTGGCGGACTTGACGCCGCGCTTGGCGAACTGGGCCAGCGCCGCGTCTCTGATCCGCGCCCGGGCGGTCAGATCATCGTGCGGCCTCTCACGGCTCACTTCCATGCCACGGACAATATTCTGATATTGCTTCCAATATCTAGATATTGGAAGCGGAGCATTCCTGCTCCGCTGCCGTCCCGCCTAGAGCGGGGGCGGGAGCGACGATTGGACACCTCTTGGTACGTTGTAGGCAGGTGTGCCGGGAAGTCTGGTCGGCGGTTCCCTTTGTCGATCACGAAAGGCCGCTGATGCGTGCGCGCGACCTGGTCACTCCCTTCCCGTCCGTCACGTTGGACACCCCGGTGTACGAAGCCGCACGGCTCCTGTCGGCCCAGCGGCTGCCAGGGCTCATCGTGCTCGACGCGCACGGGCTGCCGCTGAGCATCCTGCCGGGCACCCAGGTGTTAAGACTCGCGGTGCCGGACTACTGCCAGGAGGATCCGGCACTGGCGAGAGTGGTGGACGAGGAGCACGCCGATCGCTTCCTCCGGTCCCTGGCCGGCCGGACCGTGCGCGAGGCGCTGCCCAGGCAGGCTCGCGAGCTGCCGATCACCGATCCCGACGCCACCGTGCTGGAACTGGCGGCGCTGATGGCCCGCACGCACAGCCCGCTGGTGGCGGTGGTGGACGGAGCGCGGCTGGTGGGAGCGGTCACGCTGCAGGCGCTGATGGACTGGGCGGTGTCCACGTGACGGTCCTCGCATGGATCGCGGTGGCGGTCTTCCTGGGCGCGTACGCGCTGATCGCCAGCGAGAAGATCCACCGCGTCGCGGCGGCGCTCGGCGGGGCGGGGATCATGCTGCTGATCCACGCCACCGACGCCGGGGCGGCGTTCTTCTCCGAAGAGACCGGCATCGACTGGAACGTCATCTTCCTGCTGCTCGGCATGATGGTCATCGTCGGGGTGCTGAAGCAGACCGGCGTGTTCGAGTACCTGGCGATCTGGGCCGCCAAGCGTGCCAGGGGTCGGCCGTACCGGCTGATGGTGCTGCTGGTCGTGATCACCGCACTGGCGTCGGCGCTGCTGGACAACGTCACCACCGTGCTGCTGATCGCGCCGGTGACGTTCCTGGTGTGCGAGCGGCTGGCGCTGCCCGCGGCGCCGTTCCTCATCGCCGAGGCCATGGCCTCCAACATCGGCGGCGCCTCCACCCTGGTCGGCGACCCGCCGAACATCATCATCGCCAGCCGCGCCGGCCTGAGCTTCAACGACTTCCTCGTCCACATGGCACCGATGGTGATCGTGCTGATGGTGGTCTTCATCGGACTGTGCCGGCTGCTGTTTCGCCGGGCCTTCCGCTATGACGAGGAGCGGGCGGCGGAGGTGATGGCCCTGAACGAGCGGGACGCCATCGCCGACCCCCGGCTGCTGTGGCAGTCGCTGACCGTGCTGGCGCTGGTCATGGCCGCGTTCGTGCTGCATCCGGTGCTCCACTACGAGCCGTCCGTGGTCGCCGTGCTGGGCGCCGGGGTGCTGGTGGCCGCGACCAGGGTCACCACCGAGGAGGCCATCCGCGAGGTCGAGTGGCCGACGCTGGTGTTCTTCGCCGGACTCTTCGTCATGGTCGGCGCGCTGGTGCACACCGGCGTGATCGGGCAGGTGTCCCAGGCCGCGGCGGACGCCACCCGGGGGCAGCTCGGGCTGACCACGATGCTGCTGCTCGGCGCCTCAGGCGCGCTGTCGGCGATCGTGGACAACATCCCCTACGTGGCCACGATGAGCCCCATCGTGGCCGACCTCGTCCAGGCAGGCGGCGGCGAGGCGCACGCCCAGGTGTTCTGGTGGGCGCTGGCCTTCGGCGCCGACCTCGGCGGGAACGCCACGGCGGTGGGCGCGGCGGCCAACGTGGTGGTCCTGGGCATCGCCGCCCGCAACGGCACGCCGATCAGCTTCTGGCAGTTCACCCGGTACGGCCTGGTCGTGGCCGTGGTGACGATCGCGCTGTGCGCGCCGTACCTGTGGCTGCGCTACCTGTGAGGTCGTCTTCTCCCCCCAGCCCGACGGAGGCTTTTTCGATGAGCACCCTACTGACGGCCTTCGCCGGTGTGCTGCTGCTGGCCGTGCTGGTCTCCAGCCTTGCCCACCGAACGATCCTGTCCACGGCGGCTCTGTTCCTCGTGGCGGGGTTCGTGCTGGGCGACGGAGTGCTGGGGGTCGTGTCGCTGCGGCCGGGCGACGAGCTGGTGGGCACCCTGGCGGAGCTGGCGCTGTTCGCCGTGCTGTTCACCGACGGCATGCGGGTCGGCTGGAAGGACCTGCGCGGCGCCTGGCGGCTGCCCGGCCGCGCCCTGGGCTGGGGACTGCCGCTCACCCTGGCCGTCACCGCCGTCGGCGCGCACTACCTGATCGGCCTCGGGTGGGTCGAGTCGCTGCTGATCGGCGCGATCCTGGCGCCCACCGACCCGGTGTTCGCCGCCGCGCTGGTGGGCAACGAGAAGGTGCCGCCGCGGCTGCGTCAACTGCTGAACGTCGAGTCCGGCGTCAACGACGGCCTGGCGCTGCCGTTCGTGATGGTGTTCCTGGCCATCGCGGCGGGCTCGCGGGACCTTCATCTCGGCGAGCTGGCGCTCGAACTCGGGCTCGGCGTGCTCATCGGCGTCGCCATCCCGTGGCTGGCGATCAAGCTGGAGCAGACCCGCTGGTTCTCCGCCTCCACCCAGTACGAGCCGCTCAACGCCCTGGCCATCGGCCTGCTGGTGCTCGCCGTGGGCAAGGCCACGCACGGCAACCTGTTCCTGGCCGCCTTCTCCGCCGGAATCACGGTGGCCACGTTCGGGGAACGGCAACGCGAGTCCTTCGAACACTTCGGCGAGCTCATCGCCGAACTGTTCAAGCTCGCCGCGCTGCTGGTCTTCGGCGCGCTCATCACCCCGGCCCTGCTCGGCGCGGTCGGCTGGCAGGGCTGGCTGTTCGCCATCCTGGCCCTGGTGGTGGCCCGGCCCGTGGCGATCTGGGTGTCCTTCCTCGGCTCCCGGCTCAGCGTACGCGAGCAGGCGGCGGTGGCCTGGTTCGGCCCCAAGGGCTTCGCCTCCGTGGTCTACGGGCTGATCGTCCTCGCCTCCGGCATCACCGCGGCCCAGAGCGTTTTCCAGCTCGTCGCCGTCACCATCGTGCTGTCGATCGTCCTGCACTCCTCCACGGACATCGTGGTCGCCCGAGGTTTCGACGACGAGCGTGACGTACCGGCCTGGCACGGCATCGCGCGCCGGCTCCAGGCACGATCCCGGGGGGATTCCCCATCATGAGCTTCCCGGGACGGCGGACGCAGAGGGATGTCGTGGGGCCGGATGCTCCGACGAGCCGCGGGCGCGTACCGGCATCGACGTTCAGGTTGTCGAGAGCCTGGAGCGCCGTGAACCCAGCGACCGGTTCTTCATGCGGGCCGACCTGTGCGACGCGACCCATGCCCTCGACGCCCAGCGCGGTAGGAGGCGTGCGACCCACGTCCCATCCGTCGGTATGCGGCTGTGCGCCCCGCGGGTCGATGCCCGCGCTGACGGGAATCGACAAGGCCGAGGAGCCCCAACGCCACATCCGTGGCATTGGACTCCAAGTCCAATGCCGTAGTCCGCTCACTTCGGCGGGTCGACTCGGACGAAGCGGGTCGACGTCGCAGCGAGTACGCCGGAGGCGAGGACGATGGCGCCCGAGGCGATGAAGAGCGTCTGCAGGGCGGTCAACGAGACGAGGGTTGCGCCGAGACCAGAGCCGATCGCGAGCGCGATCTGGAGGTTGGTGACGTTGACGGCCGAGGCCGCCTCTTGATCCTCGGCGGGCGAGGAGTGCAGGATCCAGACCAGCGTGCCGGGGTTGACGATGCCCCAGAACCCGCCCCACAGCACGAGCAGCACGGCGGCTGACCAGGGCATCGTTCCGGTGAACGCCAGCACGATGACCAGCACCGCCACGGCGATCGCCGCGCCGGCGAAGCTGGGTACGACGCCGCGGTTGAACAGCGATCCCGCGATGACGGATCCGACGATGCCGGCGACGCCGTAGAGGACGTAGAGCACAGAGATGGCACCGCTGGACAGTTGCGTGTGGTCCGCGAGGAACGGTGTGATGTACGTCCATGCCGTGAACTGCCCGATGAAGGCCAGCGCGCCGGCTGCCATCCCGAACCGGGTAGCTGGTCGTGCGATGACGCGACCGAGGTCGGTCAGTCTGGTCCGTTGAGCGGGCGGCGGGATCGACGGCAGGACGATCGCCTGCGCGGCGACGATGAGGAGCGTCGCCGCAGCGGCAATAGCGAAGGTGTAGCGCCACCCGACGAGGTTGCCGAGGAACTGTCCAGCCGGAAGGCCGACAACCGTCCCACCGGAGATGCCGGCGGCGACGATGGAGATCGCCCGGGTGCCGCCGGCCTTCCCGACAAGCCGTGGACCCACCGGCGACACGATCGTCCAGAAGGCGCCCAGGGTCGCGCCGAACAGCATCCGCGCGACCAGCACGAGTGCGAAGCCGGGCGCGATCGCGACGACGGCGTTGGAGACGAGCACGGTCAGTCCCAGCACCAGGATGAGGGTCCGCCGGTTGAAGCTGCTGGATCCGCGGTAGAACAGCGGCGCGGCGACTGCGGCGGCGAACCCGGGCACCAGCACGATCAGTCCTGCCGGGCCGAGCGCGATGCCCAGTCCGTCGGCGATCTGCGGGAGCAGGCCGACCGGCAGGGTCTCGGTCATGACGATGACAAAGGCGCCGAGCGCGACCGCCCCCACCGATGCCCAACCACGCCGGCCGTTACCGTCCGGAGCGGTCTGCTGACTGGTGACGTCCCCAGTGGGGATGGCGCCCGTGCAAGTGGTGCTGTTGATCACCCGAACCGATGCGGTCTCATGCGATGTGCCAGATGAGATCCCAGTCATGATGTCCGCCCCGTATCGCTCGGTGTGGTCGTGGGGCGCGCGGTCTTCGGCAGTTTGTCGACGACGAGGCCGTAGGAGTCGGTCACCAGTCCTCGTATCAGGGTGTCGTCGATGCCAGGGCCGGCGGCGGCGCTGACCCAGTGCCGCTTGTCGGTGTGGTAGCCCGCGCTGATCTCCTCGTACTGTTCGCGGAGCGCGACGGCGTCGCGTGGGTCGGCCTTGACGGTCACGACGGCATGTCCTGGCAAGTCAGTCATGAGGAGGAAGACCTTGCCCGCGACCTTGTAGGTCTCCCAGTTGGGGTTGGTCCGGTGCTCGAAGGTGACGCCGGGCAGCGCGGTGGCGGTGTCGTGCGCGACCTGTTGTAGCTGT
Organism: Nonomuraea phyllanthi; assembly: GCF_006334985.2. Classification (GTDB taxonomy): domain Bacteria; phylum Actinomycetota; class Actinomycetes; order Streptosporangiales; family Streptosporangiaceae; genus Nonomuraea; species Nonomuraea phyllanthi. The sequence goes on along the minus strand of NZ_VDLX02000025.1, from coordinate 132,214 downwards.
TGTTCGTCCATGATGTTCGGCTCGTTTCTGGATCACGCGAAGGTGAAGAGTTGGTCGGGCTCGAACCGGGAGATGGCGGTGGTGTACTGCTTCGTGAGATCGGGGTATCCCAGGGCGAGCAGCACGGTCGTGGTGTAGCCGGTCTCGCGGATGTCGAAGGCCTTGTCGATCGGCACGGGGTCGAAGCCCTCCAGGGGCATGGCCTCCACACCAAGCTCGGCGGCGGCCATCATCACGAGGCCCAGCACCATGTAGGTCTGCTTCTCCATCCAGTGGTACGCGTCCTTGTAGGTGTACTTGCGCAGGTTCACGAAGTCGCGCGTCATCCGCTCCCAGTTCTCCTGCTTGTCCAGCGTCGGGAACCGGCTGTCTTCGCGCTCCTTGCCGAACACGGCGTCGAGGTGCTCTTCGGGGATGTCCGCGCGGGTGGTCATGATGATCGCGTGGGAAGCGTTGGTGATCTTCTCGCCGTTGTCGGCGAACCGTTCGCCGAGGTTGGCGGCTAGCTTCGCCTTGCCCTCGGGGGTGGACAGCACGATGAAGTGGTTGGGCTGGATGTTCGTCGACGTGGGCGCCGAGCGGAGGAACTGCAGCAGCTTGTCGACCGTCTCCTGCGGGATGGTCTTGCTGCCGTCGAAGTAGCGGCTGAGGTGCTTGTTCATGATCTTGTCGAGGTCCATGGGTCTCTGCTTTCTGTGACTGTTGACGGGGTCGTGGTGGCGTGGGTCAGGATGCGGAGGCGACGAGGTCGTAGATGCGGCCGAAGCCGATGCCGGACGTCGCGGCGGCGATGTCGCCTCGCCTCAACGCCTTCGCGGCCTGCTCGAGCGCGGTCAGTGCGTTTGCGTACAGCTCGGGGCCAAGACTTACGCGCTTGACACCGGCCTTCTGCAGCTCCGGGACCGTCAGTACCCGGTCGGCCGGTGACATGAGCACGTTCACCGGTGTCGGTGCGACGGCGGTGACGATCTTCACCACGGAGTCGAGGTCCGGTGCGAGCGGCGCGTAGAGCACGTCGGCGCCGACCTCGGCAAAGGCGGTGAGTCTACGGATCGTGTCATCGAGGTCGGGACGCCCCTGCAGGTAGTTGTCGGTACGGCCGGTGACGACGATCCTCCGATCCGCGGCCTGCACTGCGGCGCGGACGCGGGCGACGGCGTCATCGAAGTCGCGGATCGGGGCGTCGGGGTTCGCGGTCGTGTCCTCGATGCCGATTCCCGCGAGGCCGTGTTCGATCGCGGCGTCCACCGTTGCGGCAACGTCTTCGGGGGTGTCGCCGTAGCCATCTTCGAAGTCGCCGTTGACGGGCAGGTTGGTCGCGCGGGCCATCACTTCGGCATGGGCGATGTGCTCCTCCCGGCTGACGGCGTGGCGTCCGTCGATGCGTCCGAGGATCGCCGCCAGCGCGGCCGAGGACGTGCCGATCGCCTCGAATCCGGCGTCGGCGAGGATCAGGGCGGAGGGGGCGTCCCAGGCATTGGGGAGGACGAGCCCGCCGGGACGAGTGTGCAGTGCCATGAACTTCTCGTAGAGCTCAGAGCCCATGATGATGTTCCTTCCGGGGTTCGTGCGGAGCGCGGGTCAGGCCGCTGCCGCCGCAGGGGTCGGGATGTCGACGGTGGTCTGGCGGACGTTGTTGAAGCGCCGCGCATCCTTCGAGGTGGCCTGTCGTAGGGGTGCGCCGGGCAGCCTGTCCGGAGCGCGCAAGGTCTGAGGATTCACCACCGTGCCGCGAGTGTCCCGTCTTGGTCAGTCAAGGCGTGAAGGAGTGATTGCGTGGCGTACTGACCGTTATGGCGTCGGCCGTTGAGGAACAGGGTCGGGACGGCCGTGATGTTCATCGGCTCGGCGTCCAGGATGTCGTTTCGGGCTCGGCCCGCGGTGTTTGCGGAGATGAGGTCCTTCGTGAGTTGGTCGATGTCCAGTCCCAGCTTGCGAGCCATGGAGATGATGTCCTGCGGTTGCTGGTGATCTTGGTCGTCGAAGACGGCCCGAGCGAAGTCGAAGAACTCGCCTTGAGCGGCAGCAGCTTCGGAGGCTTCCGCCGTGGCGAGGGCGTGGGAGTGGATCCGCGTGAGCGGGGCGTGCCTCCAGGCGTACCGGACCCGGTCGCCCAGGATCGCGCGGACTTCGAGAATGGAACCTGACGCTCGCAGGCAGAATCCGCAGTGGAAGTCGCCGTACTCCACGATGGTGAAGGGAGCGTTCGGGCCTCCGAGGATGTGGTCCTGCTCGGGTTCGACGGGGTGTGCGAGGGTCTGTCCGGCGTCGTCGTCAGGACGGATGGCGTCGGAGACGCGGAAGATGACGGTCGCGAGCGTGAAGGCGATGGCGGAGGCGGAGGCGGCAGACACTCCCACAGATCCGCGAGCCGTCACCCGATGCGGTAGCGCGCTCATCCCGAAGATCCCCGGCAATCGGCCGATCACCAGGCCCACGGCGACCGCCCATGCACCGACGAACCGGCGGCCACGACGAGGATGTCCGAACTCGGCACCACCCCTGCGTTCGCGAGCGCGAACAGCGGCAGGACCATATGCGCGACGAGCGGCTCGAAGCGGGCTTGGAGACACCCATTGATCGAGATCGACTCGCGCAGACTGTTTGCTGCGACGCGTGCGTACTCGGTGTTGGGCACGATCGCCAGCGTCGTGTAGAACGGCCCACGTCCCGCACGGAGAAAGCGGATGGTGTACACCCCGGCGAGCCCGATCGCGGCCACGAGCAGCGGCAGGGGGGTGAACGAATCCGTGTACACCAGTGCGATGATCGACGGTCGACGAGTGCGGACGGAGCCGCCTTGGCCAGGCAGCGAACTGTATGCCGACGGCATCGGTCAGATGGCCAACCCCGCGCCACCGGACACGACGATCTCCTGTCCTGTGACGTAGCTCGCATCGTCGGACGCCAGGAAGGCGACCGTGCCGGCGATGTCTTCGGGTGTGGCGAGGCGGCCGAAGGGGTTGTGCTCGGCCATCGTCGCCATCGTTCCCGCGACGTCCTCGGTCGAGGTTCGGATCGATGCTCTCGTCATGGGCGTGTCGGTCATTCCCGGGCTGACCGCGTTGATGCGTATCCGGCGCGGTGCGAGCTCGAGCGCAAGGGTGGGGATCATGGCGAGCATCGCGCCGTGAGATCCGGCCGCGACGCAGCTGCCGGTGAGGCTGCGGGTTGCTCCGATCCCCACGGTGACGATGACGGATGCGCCATCCGAGAGCAGCGGCAGCGCCTTGGCCAGGGTGAAGAACACGCCCTTGGTGTTTACGGCGAACACTTCGTCGTACCCGGATTCGTCGAACGTTTCCAGCGTCATCGGACGGTTGACGCCCGCGTTGAGGAACAGCGTGGTCAGGGTCCCGAAGTGTTCGCCGATGTCGGAGACGACCTTGTCGATGTCCGAGAGCGACCCTGCGTCAGATCGCAGGACAAGGACATCGTCGGGCAGTTCTTCTCGTGCGCGCTCCACGCTTTCCTGGCGTCGTCCGGTGACGGCGACGCGGTAGCCGCGATCGTGCAGGGCCCGCGCGGCGGCCCTGCCGATTCCGCTGGTGCCGCCCGTGATGAGGGCCGTACGTGCCGACATGGCAGTCACTCCATCTTCGTTGCTGGCTGGACGGTATGGGCCACTTGGCACCGTGTCAAAGCGATGGAACCTGGTATGACCCGCTCGATTCGAGTCTCCTACTGGACTATACCGTCCAAGTTTGCCAGAGTGGTGGTGTGACCATGACGCGCGCCTGCCGGTGACGGTGACCGGTCCGCTCAAATGGTTCTCGTTCGCTGTCACGTCGCGACAGCTCGGCAGAGCCGCCAGTCTGGCGATCTACCAGCGCCTGGTCACACGGCTGGGCGGTGCATCACGGCCGAACGCGTGCTCCAGACCGACGGACAGACGCTGCGGGACGTCGGGCTGTCTCACCGGAAGGCCTGCGCACGATCACGGCGCTGTCCAACTACGTCCACGGCTTCATCCTTCGGGAGCAGAGGGCGCAGCTATCCGCGGCACATGGGCCGGTCACCCGCGACCATCTCGCGGATCTGTTGAGCGATGGGCATGCAGCCCTCGACCCGGCCGGCGACGGCGACGCATGGGGCGAGCAGGAGGTCCTGGAACGCTTTCGCCACCTCGTGCCGGAGCGAACCGGACGCACCGACATCCGCATCAAGGACGCGGTCTGGACATCGGTCTTCAGCATCCACCGCAGGCCGGCCGACACCTACCGCCAGGGCCGGGTCCTCCTGGCCGGCGACGCGGCCCACATCCACAGTCCGCTCGGTGGGCAGGGCGTGGTCACCGGGATGGGCGACGCGGAGAACCTCGCCTGGAAGCTCGCCCTGGTCATTCGCGGGCAGGCCACCGAGGCGCTCCTCGACACCTACGAGGCCGAACGCCGGCCCCTGGCGACCGACGTGCCGCGGCGGACCACCACCGCGACCAGGCTGCAGGTCGGCGACAGCCCGCTGATGCGCTTCCTCCGCACGCGGGTGCTGGTGCCCATGGCCAACATGCCATCGGTGCAACGACGGGCCGGGCAGGTCGCGTCCCAGCTGTGGGTGACCTACCGCCGCGGCCCGCTCGCCACGGGCCTCACCTCCCGGCTGGGGCGACGGCCACGGCCCGGCGACCGGGTCCCCGACCTGGCCTGCCGGCGTCCCGACGGCAGGCGAACCCGCCTGCACGCCGAGCTCGGCCACCGATGGGCGCTGCTGGCTCCGCCCGGGAGCGCGCCCGCCCACCTCGCCGAGGCGCGCAAGCGGCTCGGCGAAACCATCACGCCACTCACCTGCCCGGCCGATCGGCAGCGCGATGTATGGCTGATCCGCCCGGACGCACACCTCGCCTGGCGCGGCCGGGCCACCCCGGCGCATCTGGGCCGCCGGCTGGACCACGCCCTCAGGGTCAGCCCGTGAGGGCGGCCGCCGCTTCCCGGTAGATGACGTTCGGGTCCTCGGACAGCCAGGCCTTCACCTGGCGGCTCCAGTCGTCGGCGAGCACCTCGGACCGGTGCGCCTCGATCCCGTCGAGGGCCTTCGCCACGATCACCTCAGGGGCGCTCTTGTCGCCCTCGTACCAGGCCATCATGTCGGTGTCCGCGGCGCCCAGGTGCAGACCCGTCACCAGAGTGCGCTGGTGAGCCAGCTCCAGGCGGACGCTGTTGGTGAGCGCCCACTCGGCGGCCTTCGCCGCGTGGTATGCGCCGGCTCCGTCGAAGGCGAGCCACGAGATCGCGGACAGCACGTTGAGAATCGCGCCGTCGGCCAGCTGGGGCGCGAAGGCACGGATCACGTTGAGGGTGCCGTAGAAATGGGTGTCCATCTCGCGGCGAATAGCCTCCACGTCCCCGGCGATCAGATTCGCCCCGGTCGAGATCCCCGCGTTGTTGATGACGATCTTCACCTCAGGTGCCGCTGCCGCCGCGGCGGCGACCGATGCCGCGTCCGTGATGTCCAGGCGCAGCGGGACGACCCCCGGGACGTCGACGAGCTCCGGGCGGCGGGCGGTGGCGTACACCCGGCCCGCGCCGCGCTCGAGAAGAGAAAGGACGAATTGCCGCCCGAGGCCGCGGTTGGCCCCGGTCACCAGCACATGTGCTCCGTTGATCTGCATGCGGCTACGCTAAAACCTGACGTTGACGTCAGAGGCAAGTCTTGTGATGGAGGTCACCGTGCGAATCGGCGAGTTGGCGGCAAGGTCCGGCGTCAGCGTGCGGGCCCTGCGCTACTACGAGGAGCAGGGCCTGCTGGACGCGTACCGGAGCGGCTCCGGGCAGCGCCACTACCCCGAGGCGGCGGCCGACCGCGTCCACTTGATCCAGATGCTGTACGCGGCCGGCCTGTCCAGCAGGACCATCGCCGACCTGCTGCCCTGCGTCGAGGCCAAGGCCAGCACCCCGGCATCGCGTGCCCGGCTCGCCGCCGAGCGCGATCGCATCGATGCCCAGATCGCCGCGTTGACCCGCACCCGTGACCGCCTCGACGCCGTCATCCACCTCTCCGGAAGCCCGGAAAGCGGCTGCGCGTGGATCGCGGACGAGGACGTCGCCGCGGAGGCGGGTCACTCCGCGACGCCGTGACTGCCAGGCACCTCGTGTCGCGACGGACGCAGCAGCGCCACGCCCATGGCGATGGCGACCGCCACCCACGCGGCGAAACCGACCCAGACCTCCACCCGGGCGATGTCGACCATGAACCAGAGCCCGGTGGAGCGGCCGTAGCCGTCGCTCGCCGCCGCGTACATGCCGAGCGGGAAGACCATGCTCCACAGCGTGGGCTCGTAGCCCATCAACGGGCCGCGCACCACGTGCCGCCACACCCCGAAGATCAGCAGGAGCGGGATCCACCAGGTCCCGAACGCCCACAGCAAGTAGGCGAGCCCGGACACCACCTGGCGGGTCGACACCAGGACCGGCAGCCCCGCCGGCAGGGCCAGGATCTTGGCCGCGGCGAGCACGGTGATCGCCGTGGCCCCCATGTACACCCAGTAGGCCGGGCTCAACGCGTGCGGAGTGACCGGATCGTCCAGCAGACGGGCGGTGACCAGGCTCGTCAGCATCAGGTACAGGACCACGCCGATCCCCCACAGGGCCACGGCCACCGGAGCCAGCCAGACCTCGAGGCCAGGGCGCCACACGGCCACGGTGGCGGCCGCGACGGAAAGGGACTGGGTCGCCACCACCCACATGAACCAGCTCCCGTTGATCCGGGGCAGGACCGATTCCCGGCGATGCCCCACGATCAGGACCCCGGGGATGGCGTAGGTGAGCACCAGCCAGATCGGGACGCTGGCCAGGGCCAGCACCGCACTGGCCCCCAGGTGGTGGTCGAGGGCCAGCCGGACCCCCAGCACGTTGGGGGCGGCCACCAACGAGAAGTACCCGAAGCCCCGGCCGGGATCCCAGGCGTCGGCCAGAGCCCGCCGCGGGTAGGCGATCAGCCGCCAGGCATAGGCCACGAGCAGCACGGCGAACGCGACGACGGCCACCACCAGGAGAACGTCGGACAGCACGTCCCACCCGAAGTGGGCGAGACCGGTCGAAACGATCCCGGTGGCCATTACCAGGGCGGCGTAGCTCGGATGGAGATCGGCGATCTCCTGGCGGATGCGGTTCATGGCGAGGCCGGCCCGGAAGCCGGCGGAACCGGTCAGGCGGATTCCGCTTCCGCGACCACCGGACCCCTGGTCGGCCCGTTCACCCGCGCCGACGCGCCGGCGAACGGAATCGCACCGTAAGACCGGCCCTCGCCCATCTCCACCGGGTCCATGCTCGTGGTCGCTCCCCCAGCCAGCGGTGTTCGCGGCCTGCTCGGCACCCATGATCCGGCCGCACGCGTCTCAGCGACCGGTCCGGCCGGCGGGAACGCCCGTCACGGGGAAACGCCGGCAGGTGAGCCGCCTCACGAGTGCCGGTCTACCGCGGCGCCGACGCGACCAAACCGGCGGTGGTGGAGGGTGGTTGTCTCTTTACGTACGGCTGGCTGCACCTTGCCCGGCGCCTTTACATTGTAGATTTCTGGGGTGGCCGAGCGCCGGCGTCACCATCCCAGTTCGTCGCAGCCGGCGTGGTCGGCGGGCTCGACCTGGAGCGTGGCATGGGCGACCCCATGGCGCCGGAGCAGCACGTCACGGGCCTGATCCAGGACGGCGTGGCTGTCGTTCTGGCCGGTGACGAGGTGCGCGGTGGCGACGTTCATGCCGGAGGTCAGGGTCCACAGGTGCAGGTCGTGGACGTCCCGCACGCCGTCGATCGCGGCCAGGTCGGCGGCCACGGCGGCGGCGTCCATACCCTCGGGCACATGCTGGCCGAGCACGGCGAAGACCTGGCGGCCGAGCGAGACGGCCCGGACCGCGACGAAGACCCCGATGGCCAGGGCCACGACCGTGTCCCAGTAGGCGTGACCGGTCGCGGCCACCAGCCAGCCTGCGACGATGACGCCGACCGACCCGGCGGTGTCGGCCACCACCTCCAGGTAGGCGCCCTTGACGTTGAGGCTCTCGCTCGCGCCGGCGCGCAGAAGCACCAGCGCGATCACGTTGACCACCAGACCGGTGGCGCCGACGACGAGCATCGGCCCGGAGGAGACCTCCGCGGTGCCGCCGATCCGGCCGATGGCCTCGATGACGACGTAGACCGCGACACCCAGCATCAGCACCACGGCGAGCAGCGAGGCGAACACCTCGGCCCGGTAGGAGCCGTAACTGCGCCGGCCGGTGGTGTCGGGGCGGGTGGCGATGCGGGTGGCGACGAGCGCCGCCCCGAGGGTGACGACGTCGGCGGCCATGTGGCCGGCGTCGGACATCAGCGCCAGCGACCCGGAGATCAGGCCGTAGGCGAGTTCGACGACGAAGAACGAACCGATCAGCGCGAAGGAGACCGCCAGCCGCCACCGGTGCCGGCCTCCCGCGTGCCCGTGTCCGTGTCCGTGCCCGGCGCCCATCAGGGGGCTCCGTCGCGTTCGGGATGAATGGCGTCGGTGTGCTCGGTGTGGGCGAGCGCCAGGTCGAGCAGCATCCGTACGTGCGGGTCCTCCAGACGGTAGTAGGCCATCCGGCCGGAGCGGCGCGCGGCGACGATGCGGTGCGCGCGCAGCAGTCTCAGGGCATGGGAGACGCCGGACTCGCTCTGGCCGGTGACCGCGGCCAGGTCGCACACGCACAGCTCGCCGTCCAGCAGGGCGACCAGCAGCCTCAGCCGGTTCGGGTCCGACAGCAGCCCGAAGATGTCGGCGGTGTCGGTCAGGTCCTCGGCGGCCGGCATCCGCTCGCACACGGCCGCCACGCGGTCGGCGTCCACCACCTTGGCGGCGCAACCGTCCATCGCCAACACACCGTCATCTGAAGAAGCGTTCATATGAGCAAGATATGGTGCCGCCTGGACGGCGTGTCAAGAGCGCCGGGTCCGTTGACCCGGGTCAATGGCGCATGGACTCGATGCGGCCGCCCAACTGCTCGCGCAGGGCTTCCAGCAGCGCCGGGGTGGCGATGACCACCCACCTGTCGCCCACCAGATAGGTGCCGCCGTACGCCTGGGCGGCGTCCAGCCACATGCGCTTGCCCGCGTCCGTGGTGAACGTCACGAGCGTGTAGCGGCCACGCGAGGTCCGGCAGACGGCCTGACGCAGCTCCGTGGCGTCGACCTGCATGTCGATGCTCGGGCAGCCGAGCGTGCCCGCGATCTGCTCCATGCCGGCCGTGGGCAGCACCTGACCCGCGGCATCCGGGGAGACATGCGTGCCGTGATGGTGCGCCACCCGTACCGGGGAGGAGGGCACCGCCGCCGCGCAGGCGGACAGGAGGAACATGCCCAGGGCGGCGGCGCACGCGACCGCGGACGGCTTGCGGCGCGTGGTTCGCGCGACGGTCCTCATCGGGACGATGCCCAGCTGATCGCCGGCGCTCTGGAGCACAGGACAGATTCGCCGTACGTCATCGCCGCGTCACCTCCGGTCTCCACGAGAACTCCTTGCGTGGAGGTACGTGAGCCGTAGGCAGGAAGTTCGACATGGTGTCGAAGTCGATGGAAGTGTCCGGATCCTGGTGCACTGCCCCGAGGCGGCGCTCGGCGCGTTGTCGTGCACGAGACCGCCGGCAGCGGGACGCGGTCCGCAGGCGATGAACCCTTGGCGACGCCGGTGCTCGTCCCCCGGCAACGGCCGGCGTGGAGGAGATCGAGGTCGTCGTCGCCCATAGCGAGCGCGCGACCCCGCGCCTCGGCGAGCCGTCGATCGCGTCGCAGCTCGACAGCGAATGCGCGTGGCTCGTCACGAACGACGTCCTTCCCACCGACCTGGTCACGCGCAACCGCCAGGTCGCCGAGACCGCGCTGCGGCCGTGGACACCGGTGTTCACGCACGGCGACCTGCAGATCAGCCACGTGTTCGAGGACGGTGACGAGGTCACCGGCGTGCTCGACTGGTCCGAGGCGGCCCAGGGCGTGATGGTCGCTGCGGAGCCTGCTGGCGGTCCGCTGGCTGGTCGAGCACGGCTTCGACCCGGCCGCGCCAGGCTGCGAGATCGACGTGCTGAAGTCCCGGATGTGAGGCCGCACGAGCCGTGACGGCCACGAGTGCCCTTCCGCCGTGCGGTGGTGACGGCCCGACGCACCCCCCGTAGTCTGCTCCCGGCGCGGGAGGTCAGGGAACCGCCTTCGAGGTGTGGCACGAGGAAACAGGCGTCTCATGCGCGGCCTCGCCGCCGTTCCCGGTGGCCACCTCATCCAGGTTGAGGCTGTGGTGCGTGGGGCCGTGCGGGTCGGGACAGTGCTGCACGAGACGGCGTAGCCCGCCATCGTCGTCGAAGGCGTGGCTGCCGGGCGTGGCGTGGTCGACCTGCAGGGTGGTGTGCTCGATGCCGTGTTCGTCGCGCAGCAGGCCCTCGACGGTGAGGCGGGCGGCGTGGCAGTCGGCGCCCGGGGCGACGAGGACGTGCGCCGACAGGGCGGCATATCCGGAGGTGACCTCCCAGATGTGCAGGTCGTGCACCTCGACCACGGTGTCCAGAGCGGCGATCTGCCGGCCGATCTCGGCGGGGCTCACGCCCGCCGGGGCGGCCTCCATGAACACTCGCCCGGCGTCGCGGACCAGTCCCCATCCGGCCTTCAGCATCAGGGCGGCGACCACCAGCGCGGCGATGGCGTCGGCGCGGCTCCAGCCGGTCAGCCAGACCACCAGGCCGGCCAGGGTGGTGGCGATGAAGGCGTACAGGTCGTTGAGGATGTGCTGGAAGGCGCCTTCGACGTTGAGGCTGGAGCGGTTGGCCTTGGACAGCAGCCAGGTGGCGCCCACGTTGACGGCGATGCCGGCCAGCCCCGTCGCCACGACGTACAGGCCCTCCACCTGCGGCGGCTCGATGAGGCGGCGGATGCCTTCATAGCTGAAGTAGGCCGCGAGCAGCAGCAGGGTGATGCCGTTGGCCTGGGCGGAGATGATCTCGGCGCGCCTGAGGCCGTAGGTGAAGCCGCCGCGCGGCGGACGGGCGGCGATCCGCATGGCGACCAGCGCCAGCACGATCGCCATAGCGTCGGTGAGCATGTGGCCGGCATCGGAGATCAGCGCCAGCGAGCCGGCGATCACGCCGATCACCACTTCGACGGCCATGAACCCGACGATCAGTACGAGGGCCCCGCTCAGGAACCGCCGATCGGCGTCCCCGCTCACCCCGTGCCCGTGCCCATGTCCGTGTCCGTGACCGGCGGCGTCTCCGGCCTGGTCGTGCCGATGGTCAGGGCCGCGGTCGTCGTGATGCCGTTCGTGGGAGCGGTTTTCGGACATCCGGGGAACTCCTCAGGGTGATGGTGGCCGACTGCGGCAGGCTGTGCACGTGGGTGCCGGTCAGCCGGTGGCCTGATCGCGCACGCATCCGACATCTGATGGACTGTTCATATATACAGATGCTCCTCGCCGAAGCGTCATGGGTCAAGTCCCATCCGGAAGATCGTGGCCGGCCATTCCCTGAACATCTGCTCAGATGTTTAAACAGACAGTCATGAGTCAACTACATTCCGTAGAAGAAGTGCGCCTCGAAGCCGCCCACGGCGAAAGGAACGACGATGAGCGAACCGCACGCCCACCCGCACCACTGTCACGAGGCCGACGCCTGCACCGACGACGCCGAACACCCCGCCGCCGACTGCGCCGCCGACTGCGCCGCCACCGATGGCCAGGCTGCGCAGGACCGGGATTCCGGCTGCGGCGGCGGCTGCCCTGGATGACGCCAGGGCAGCACCTCGCCGTCCCGCGTCCACCGTGCCACCGCCCGACCCCGACGTTCGCAGAAAGGCTGTGCCATGTTCGTGCCGGCCGGAAGGTCCACGCTGGCGGCGCCCGTACAAACCCTCGCCCTTCACGGCCCGAGCCCCGAAGGCTCCGGTTTCGACGCCGCCCTGCCTGCCTGGACGACCTGGGCCGCCGTGGCCCTGGTCACGCTGTCCACGCTGGCCGGCGCCCTGCTGGCCCGCCGCAACAGCGCGAGGATCGGCATCTGGCTGGCCGTCGCCTCGGCGCTGATGCTCGTCACCGCCCTGGTCGACCTGCTGCCCGACGCCTGGCAGGAGGCGAAGGAGACCGGCGTGCCCTTCTGGCTGGTCGGCCTGGCCGGGGTGTTCGGTTTCGTCGTGATCACCTACTTCACCCGCAAGGGCTGCGGCCACGGCCACGACGACGGCGCCGGTGGCGGCCGGCACGCGCCCGGCCTGCACCGGCGCGTCAAGCAGGCGGTGAGCGCCGCCGTCTACGGCGGGGTGGGGACCGCCGCCGCGCTCTCCCTCCATCGCATGATCGAGGGCGCCACCCTGGCGCTGGCCGCCTCCGCCGTCGTGATCGCCGCCCTGGTGATCCACTCAGCCAGCGAGGGGCTCGCCCTGACCGCGCTGCTCGACCTCGCGCGCACGCCGTCGGCGCCCTGGCTGGCCCTGTCCTGCCTGGCCCCGGTCGCCGGCGTCGTCCTGGCCACCGCGGCGCCCCTGCCCGCCCAGACCGTACCGGTCCTGCTCGGCATGGTCACCGGCGTACTGCTGCGCACGGCCGTCATCGGGCTCACCATCGTCCGCGACAGCCGGCGCCTGACCCGGCGCCACCTCGTCCTCGCCGCCACCGCCGTGGCCGGCGTCGGCGGTCTGCTGATCGCGGCACAGACCCTGCTCGCCGGCGGACCCTCCGAGCCGTCCCCGCCCGTCGCCGCCGCTCATGGCATCGCCCCTGCAACGGTCCCCCGCGCGGCCCGTACGCCGAAGCCGTCTCAGCAGATGACCGCCGCCCAGCTGCGCGACGCCGTCACGGCGGGGCACCTCAGCCTCGAACAGCTGCTGTCCCGCAGGGACCCGGCCACCATCGGGGCCGACGCCGCCGCGTTGCTGCGCGCCCTGCCTCGACGCAGCCCCGGCCAGATCGCTCGGACGCTGCGCCAGGCGAAGATCAGCGCCGGCACCAGCATCGGCGATCTCACCCTGCTCCAGCGCCACCTCCTGCTCACCGCTCTCAGCGACACGCTCCCCGGCCCGCGCTCATGAGCAGACCTCCTACCGGACGAAGAACGGGAGCGGGCGCCGGGTGCGAGGCCCGCGGGGTCGTGTCAGCGCGTCACGGCTCGCCGCTCACCCGCCCGCCGGCGCCTGGCGCGACGCGGAAGGCCCGGAGCAGCGCACGGCGATCAAGGCCACGTCGTCGTCGGTCCTGTGCGGCAGGAAGCTCAGCAGGTCGTCGCAGAGCGTGTCGAGAGGCGCCCGGCACTGGGCCGAGGCCCGCTCGCGCAGCCGGTCGAACCCCTTGTCGAGGTGCTCGCCAGGGCGTTCGACCAGGCCGTCGGTGTACAGCAGCAGGGTGCTGCCCGGCGGCAGCGCCTGCCGCGTCGACGCGCACGGGGTGTCGTACGGGATGCCGAGCAGCGGGTTGGCCCCTCCTTCCAGGAACCGCGCCTGGCCGTCGGCGCCGAGCAGCAGCGGCGGCGGATGCCCCGCCACCGCGTAGTTGAGCTCGTGACCGCCGCCGCACTCCTCGATGCGGGCGAGCACGCACGTGGCCGTCTGCTCCGCGTAGAGCGTCGCCATCGCCGTGTTCAGCCGCCCCAGGATGAGGCCGGGAGGCTCCTGGCGGTCCACGGCCAAGGCCCTGAGCATGTTGCGGAGCTGGCCCATCGCGACGGCCGCCCGCAGGTCGTGCCCCGCCACGTCGCCGATGGCCACCACGGTGGCGCCGTCGGACAGCACGAACGAGTCGTACCAGTCGCCGCCCACCTCGGCGGCCGCCGGACTGGCCCGGTAGCGGGCGATGATCTGCAGGCCGGGCACGTGCGGCGGCTCGGCCAGCAGGCTGTACTGCAGCGCCAGCGCGATGCGGTGCGTCCGCTGGAAGCGCATCGCGCTGTTCAGCCGGTCGTGCATCTGGTCGATCATCTCGCGCAGCAGGGTCAGGTCGCTCTGGCTCATCGGCGGCCGGTCACCGGTGGTCGTGGCGGTGAGCACCGCGGCGACCGTCCCGTCGATGACGACGGGGACCACCGCGACGCCGTTGCCCCCCGTGGCTTCGACCCACTTCCGGGTGCCCGTGGGCAGGAGGTCCTCCGGAGGCTTCCCCCGAGGGAACGTCTTGCGGAACGGCCGGCGAAGGCGGATCGCCCGCGCCATCCTGCCGTTCGGCGCGTGGCGTTCCCCGCTGAACGGCGGCCACCGGGGCAGGCCGGACCGCCCGGCCGTGGCCACGCGCTCCAGCAGGAAGTCGCCGCCCCGCGACAGGTCCTCTGACAGGTCGATCACCCAGTAGAAGCCGCATCCGTCGGCCAGTTCGGGCACGACGACGTTCGCCAGCGCGTTCAGCATCTCGTCCACGCTCGTCACGTCGGACGTCGCCGCCGCGGCGGCGTCCAGCAACCGCGTATGGCGCCGCCGCTGCCACAGATCCTCGATGTCGCTGGCGGTGCCGACCCACTCCACCACCCGGCCGTCCTCCCGCACCGGGACGCTGCGTATCTCGTAATGCCGGTAGGAGCCATCCGCGGTGAGCACGCGGTAGACGCACTCCCAGCACTCGACCTGATCGCTGACCGCTCGCCGCCACGAGTCGACGGTCGCCGGGACGTCGTCGGGATGGAGGGCGTCCAGCCAGCCGTAACCACGGCTCTCCGCCCATGACTGGCCGGTCACCCGCTCCCACGCGGGGGCCGGCTCGATCACCCGCCCCTGGGGATCGGCGACCCAGATGACCTCCGCGCTGATGCGCATCAGGCTGTGGTAGCGGCGCAGGACGCGGCGGCGTTCGTCGGCGACCTGCCGCAACCGGCGTGCCGTGACGACCTCGTCGGTCGCGTCCTGGACGACGGCCAGCACCCCGTACTCGCCGTCGTCGAAGGCCACGCGGGACAGGCAGGCGGTGAGGTACCGCTCGTCATCGGTCCGGCGGGCCGACGCGGCGAGGACCTGCGGTCCCGTACGCTCTTTCGGCGCGCCCGTCCGGTAGACCTCGTCGAGCGCCGCGAAGCAGTCGTCCCCGGCGAGCCCGGCGAGTGCCTGCCGGAACGGCGTCCCGATGGGGAACTCGCCGACCAGCGCTCGGTGCACGGCGTTGGTGTACACCAGCCGGTGGCCGGGCCCCCTGGTCACCGCGACGGCCACCGGCGTCGCATCGAACACCTCGAACGCCGGCCCGCCGATGTCCACGTCGTGGACGTCTTCCATGGCGCCTTCCCCCGATGACACCTCTTCGCCGTGGTCGTGTGGTGTCCCCTGCCCCTGACCGGGAGGTGGGAACCCGTCCCGGCTTTACAATGTAGATCTGCTCGTGGTCAACCTCCGCGATCAGCTGCGGGATTAGGGGATTCCGAAAGCCGGGGATAGGGTGGAGACACCGAGGACTTTTCGAGCGTTGGCAGCCAGGTCGGCGTCGCCCCCGGCGAATCACCACCGGCCCCCTTCGGAGGGGCCCGGACGGGCCAGGCGACCATGACGCCGACAGTTGCTTCCTACCTGACACCGCTCAGCCCTGCCTCGTCGGAGATGCCCCGGGTCGATTCCGCGCTACGGCTCAGCCTCCACCCTGTGCTGGATCGGCGAGCCGTGGTGGACGGGGCCTGGTGGCCCTACTCCCCTGACGCGGCCGCCGAGCTGCCCGGTCTCATCGCCGCCGTCGACCAGCGGCTGGGGCGGACGACGCTGCTCATCGGCGTGTACCGGGACGCGTGGCGGCGCATCCCGCGTCGGATCGCGGCACGCGGGCGGCAGGTCCGCGTCGGCTCGTTCCGCCACGCCGACCCTCACGTCGTCGTCCTGTTCTTCGCCGCCGGCGAGCCGGTCGCCCTGCTGCTCATCCCGCCGGACGCCGCCACCGGCCCCGCCGAGACCACGCTCGCGCGCACCGCCCGGCACACCGCCGACCTGACCGCCGATGACATCCTCACCCTCACGCGCCTGCCACTCGAGCCCGCGGCGCCGTTGCGCGCGATGGCCGCCGGTGGCCCGGCCGGCTGGGAGAACGAGGGCGGGCCGGTCATCGGCCGTGAGGCGCCCTCGTCCATCGCACGGCCGGCAGCCATGTCATCCCGACTCAGCTTCTCCAGGGAGGAGTCACTCCATGACCGTCACTGACATCGCCCCGCTCGGCCTGGCCGCCCCGTCGAGGCCCACCACCGTCCACCTGTCCGGCGAGATCGACATCTTCACCACCGCGGCGCTGCGCCGGCAACTCATCAACACGCTGCACCACAGCACCAGCGTGCTCATCATCGACCTGTCCGAGGTCACGTTCTGCGACGCCGGCGGTCTGGGCGTCCTGGTCGGCATCCAGCACCGCGCCCGGTGGATGGGCATCACCGTGGCCCTGACCGCGCCACGGCCGTTCATGTCCCGGCTGCTGCACATCACCGGCCTGGACCGCAGCCTGCCGATGATGGTCTGATCGGATGCCCCAGGTGCCGTGGGCGCGCGCTCAAGGGTCATGACGCCCGACGGGATGCGGGAAGATCGGCACCATGCCGATATCGATGCCGTCCCCGGAACGGTGCCCCTTCTGCGACTACCTCGCCGGGCTGCGTCCGTACACCATCCTGGAACAGGGCGATCAGGTCGCCATCCTGGTCACCCGTGAGCAGCGTGGTCTGGGGCACGTGCTGGTCATTCCGGTCGCCCACCGCCCGACGATCCTGGACGTGGCCCCGGAGGAGGAGCGGCACCTGATGAACGCCGTACGGCGGGCCGCACGGGCCATCACCGCCGCCCACGACCCCGAGGGCATCGCCGTCTGGCAGAACAACGGGGTGCCCGCGCACCAGACCGTCCCCCACGTTCACTTCCATGTCGCCGGCACCCTGCCCGACGGCGGCACCCGCTGGGGCGAGGTCCCTCGCCTCGACCTCGACGAGACCGACGGGATCGCCAAGCGCCTCAGCCCTCACGTCTGACCGGGCCGCCTGGGATGGCATTTCGTAGGCCCTGAGGCGAGCGCGGAGCGGCTGACAGGCCGGTCACGAGTGGTCTGGCTCGGTGAATCCGGCGATGAAGGTGGCCACGTCACGGCGGCGGGAGTGGGCCGGCCACACCGCCCAGGTGCGCCGTACGAGGGGGTTGCCGATGAGCGAGGACCAGGTGACGGTCGCCGGGAGAGGCTGCGTCCAGTTCGGCGGTGCCAGGGCGAAGGACCGGCCGGCGCTGACCGCGGCCAGCTTCACCTCGGGGATCAGCGCCTGCCCCTCGGCAGCGGGCGGTCCGAGGTCCAGGCCGTGGCTGCGCAGGATCGCGGTGAGCTCGTCGTACCAGGCGGGGCTGCCGGAGCGGGGAAAGCCCACCCATTGCAGGCCGTCGAGCGCGTCCAGGTGAATGCCGTCCGGGCCGGCCAGCTCGGCGGCCCGGACGGTGGCGAGCAGCACGCCCAGGTTCTCCCGCGCCACCGGCATCGCGTCGAACTGCCGGCCCGGCGGCCGCTCGCGCAGCAGGCCGGCATCCAGCTCCCCCGCCTGCAGCGCCGCCGCCTGCGCGGCCGTGGACAGATGGCGGGCCTCCACCCGGGTGCCGGGGCAGGCGGTGGCCAGCCGCTCCAGCGGCGGGCCGAGCAGGTCGGCCGGCAGTTCCAGCGGGATCCCCAGCCGCAGGACCACGCAGCCGTCCTGGGTGTAGCGGGTCATGGCGTTCAGCGCCTGCTCGTGCCGGGCGAGGACGGCGCGAGCCTCGCCCAGCAGCGCCGTGCCCGCCTCGGTCGGGTGCACCCCGGTGGTGCTGCGGGTCAGGAGCTTGAGCCCGAGCTGGCGTTCCAGCGCGCCGATGGTCTGAGACAGGGCGGGCTGGCTCATGTGCAGCCGGCGGGCCGCCGCCGACATGCCGCCTTCCTCCACCGCGGCCACGAACGCCCGCAGCTCGCGCAGTTCCATGTCTCCATGCCATCACAGCGGTACGGCCTCCCGCGCACCGGCTGAAGGCTGACCGAATGGGCCTCATAAGGCACCGCGATGGAGGTTGCGGAAGGCGGCGAGCGCCCTCGCGCCTTGACATCCCTTGCAGAGCTCGCCGCCCCCGCCGCATGGCGGGCAGGCGGGCGAACGAATGTCGATCAACGCGAGGTTGAAGTGATGGCAACAGCAGTGATGTCGGGAGAGCTGTCCGGGGCCGGTGCCCTGGTGACCGGGGCCACCAAGGGCATCGGGCGGGAGACCGCCCGCACCCTGGCCCGGCTCGGGGCGCACGTGGTCCTGTCGGGCCGGGACGAGCAGCAGGGCAAGGAGGCGGTCGAGGAGATCCGCGCCCGAGGCGGGCAGGCCGACTTCGTGGCAGCGCAGCTGCACGACGAGGCGTCGGCCCGAGCGCTCGGCCGCCGCGCCCGGGAGATCCTCGGCGCGGTGGACGTGCTGGTGAACAACGCCGGCGTCTACCCCTACGCACCCACCACCGCGTTCACCGAGCATGACTTCCACGCCGTCTACGGCGTGAACGTGCTGGCGCCCTTCTTCCTGGTCGCCGAACTCGCCCCGCGGATGGCCGAGCGCGGCGGGGGCGCGATCGTCAACGTCTCCACGATGGTCGCGGAGTACGGCCATCCCGGCTATGCCCTGTACGGCTCGAGCAAGGCCGCGATCGTGTCGCTGACCAAGGCGTGGGCGGCCGAGTTCGGCCCGAAGGGGGTGCGGGTCAACGCGGTCAGCCCGGGGCCGACGCGTACCGAGGGCACCGCCCCCATGGGTGAGGACCTGACGGCTCTGGCGGCGGCCCTGCCCGCCGGTCGCCCCGCGTCGGCCGCGGAGATCGCCGACGCGATCGCGTTCCTGGCCTCGCCGCGAGCCGGCTACATCCACGGAACGACCCTGCACGTCGACGGCGGCCGCTGGGCCGTGTAACCCTCTCGTCGGGCCCTCCCCCGGTGCGACGGATCCCGGCGGAGGGCTCGCGCGGGTTCAGGAGCAGAAATCCGTGACCGTGTCGGCGAGGATGCCGGTGAGGCGCTCCAGCGAGGTGAGCTCGACGTACTCGGTGGCCGCGTGGGCGCCGGCGCCGTCGACGCCGAAGAGCAGGCAGGGGATGCCGGCGCGGTCCAGGAGGGCGCAGTCGGTCCAGTACGGCTCGGCGCGCACCACGGGCGGGTGCCCGAGTGCCCTTTCGGCGTGGCGGGCCAGAGTGCGGGCGATCGGGGACCGCGGGTCGGCCTCGAAGGGTTCGCGGTACAGGCCGCGGTTCAGCCGGTACGCGAAGTCGGCAACGGTGGAGGTGAGGTGGTCGAGTACGGTGGTCAGCTCCCGTTCGACGCCGTCGGCGCTCTCGCCGGGGATGGTGCGCCGTTCGAGGGTGATGCGGCAGGACGCCGGGTAGGTGGAGGCCTCCTCGCCTCCGCGGATGACCGACGCGTGCACGGTGCCGGTGCCGAGGAGCGGGTGGGCGGGGCCCTGTGCGAGCCGTCGGCCCAGGTCCTCCAGCGCCACCAGGAAGTGGCCGGCCTTGGCGATGGCGTCGACGCCGAGCTCGGGGCGGGAGCCGTGGGCGGCGCGGCCCACGATCTCCACGTCGAACCAGGCGAAACCCTTGTGGGCGAGGGTGAGCTCGAGATGGCTCGGCTCGGTGACGACGGCCGCGTCGGCGGTGAAGGACTTCAGCACTTCCTCGGTGCCGGAGCTGGCGTGCTCCTCGTCGGCGACGCAGGCGACGATGACGTCGCCGCGCAGGGGGCCTTCCGCGGTGGCCCGTGCGGCGGCGACCATCATGGCGGCGACGCCGCCTTTCATGTCGAAGGTGCCGCGGCCGAACATCCTGCCGTCGCTGATCCGCGGCTCGAGGGGGTCGCCGTCGTAGCCGGCGAGGCCGACGGTGTCGAGGTGGCCGTTGAGCATGAGTGACCGGCCGCCGCCGGTGCCGCGGGCGATCGCGACGAGTGAGGGACGCCCGGGTCGCTCTTCCAGGCGGTGCACCTCGAAACCGCGGGCGGCGAGCCAGGCGCCGCAGAAGCCGGCGATGGCGCTCTCGCCGGCCCCACCGGGTACGAGGTCGGGGTTGACGGAGTCGAGGGCGACCAGCCGGGCCAGGAGGGAGACCGGGTCGAGGTCCGGAAGGCCGGGAGATGCTGGGGTGGCACGGGATGGGGGCAGCATGAGAGCCTTCCGCAGCGTTGACGCGCCCCTTGAGCGCACGGCGAGGGGCGGTGGGATGCCGTCAGATGAGCATCCTGCCCCAGGCGGATCGCGCCGGTCCAGCCGAGGTTTCCGGGCATGAAACATTGGAGACCCCGAACGATCTCCGGGATGCGCCGGGCCGCCGCGACCCACCCCGGACCCCGCGTCCTCGCCCGCCGCTTCCTGGTCTGGAACTTCCTGCGGGCGGTGCTGCACAACGGCTGGTGGCTCGTCACCAGCCTCTACATGGCCGTCGACGCGGGCCTGTCCTCTGCGCAACTGCTGCTCGTCGCCGCCGCGCAGGGGGTGGCGAGCATCCTCTTCGAGGTCCCGGCGGGCGTTGTGGCCGACACCCTGGGCCGCAAGAAGGCGATCGTCGCGTCGCACGTCCTGATGGCCGCCGCCATGACGGTCACCGGCATGTTCCCGAGCTTCGTCCCGCTGATGCTGGCCCAGATGCTGTGGGGCATCTCCTGGACCTTCACCAGCGGATCGGACGTTGCCTGGGCGACCGACGAGATCGACCGGCCCGACCGCATGCACCTCCTGCTCGCCGCTCAGAGCCGATGGCAGATGATCGGCGCGGGGGGTGGGATCGTCGCGTTCGGCGGCTTCGCGGTCATCATGGACCGCCCGGCGGCCATCGTGTGCGCGGGCGTCCTGATGCTCCTGCTGGGGACGTGGTTCGCCGTGGTCTTCCCCGAGAGGAACTTCGTCCGCGTCCGCAGGGACCGCCTCAAGGCGGCCGTCGGTATCGCCCGCCGGGGCGCGCGCCTGGCGGTCACCGACCGCACCGTCCTCATGCTGGTCGTCGTCACCGTCCTGGTGAACGGCGCGGCCGACACGTTCGGCCGGATCTACCCGGTACGCCTCGCCGGCCTCGGCCTCCCCCAGGGCGCCTCCGGCATGGCCTGGTTCACCGCGATCAACCTGGCCGTCTACGCCATCGCGGCCCTCGCCCTCGCCGCCGCCCAGCGCCGGCTCGACTCCGACGGCGGGGCCCGCGCCTCCCTGGCCTTCTCCTGCCTTACCGGGCTGGTCAGCCTCGTCGTCCTCGGCCTGGCGTCGATCCTGCCTCTCGCGGTCACCGCCGTGATCACCGCGAAGGGGGTCGCCATGCCCCTGGCGCGGACCGTCACCACCATCTGGGTCAACCGTCGCACCGCCGGCGACATCCGGGCCACCACCCACTCCTTCCTGGCGCAGGCCGAGTACACCGGCGAGATCCTCTGCGCCGCCGGCCTCGCCGCCCTCGCCGGGACCTTCGGAACCGGCGGCACCATGCTCCTCGCCGCAACGCTCTTCGCGGCCGGCGCGGGGACCGTCGCCCTCAACCGGTCCAGAACGAGAAGCCTGGACCGGGAAGCACCAAGGTGAGGTGGCCCTCCCTTGCCATTCCCACCAGAATGGAGCTAACCTATAACTATACTTTAAGGTTAGCTCTATCCTGGGGAGCAGAAGGAGGCTTCGGGACATGTTGCTGGCTTCGATCGATCCGTTCGTCCAGGAACTCGAGCGGCAGTTCGACCGGCTGACCCGCCAGGCCTTCGGCAACGGCGGCTCCGCCATGCCCATGGACGGGCTGCGTCGTAAGGACGACGTGGTTCTGCGCTTCGATCTGCCCGGCATCGACCCCGACTCCATCGAGGTCACCGTCGACCGCGGCGTGCTCACCGTCCACATCCCGGTCCTCGACCGCGCCAAGCCACGCAAGGTCGAGATCAGCCGTGGCGGCGACACCAAGGCCATCAAGCCTTGACACCGGGTCCGGGGGCGGGACGCCCCGGCCCGCCCCCGGATCACAGGGAGGCCAGGATGCCCCAGCTGCCGTTCGACGACGAGCACGCCCCTCTCTACTCACTCGGCCAGGTCGCGGACATGTTGCAGGTCCAGCACGCCTACCTACGCCGCCTCGACGCGCACGACGTCGTCTCCCCCAGCCGCTCCGGCGGCGGCCAGCGCCGCTACTCCCGTCACGACATCACCATCGTCCAGCACGTCACCCGCATGGCCGACGAGGGCATGACCCTCATCGCCATCCGCCGCATCCTCCAACTCGAACGGGAACTCGCGGCCGCGCGCCAGGAGCTCCAGCAGGCCCAGGCCCGGCTGCGCGAGCTGGAGGGCTGACCGGGCGCGGCCACGGACTCGGCGTCGCCCGGCAGGAAGGCGTCCTCCCACCGGGCGGCGTGGGCGGTGTCATGGACGCCGTACGGCGGGAGCGCCATCCCTTCCCTCGTAGTCGAACCAGTCGAAGGCCGCGCTGCCCTCGGTCACGTACATGCCGATGACGCGCCCGGTGAAGCCGGTGGCGACCTCCGTGGACAGGTACCGGCCGTCCAGTTCCGCCAGGACGGTGCGCTCTCCCGCCGCTTCCACGGCGAAGGAGAGGGTGTCCGGGCCGTGGGCGTCGGCGCCGTACGGGCCTTCGCCGTCGTGGCCGGACCGGGTCACGGTCGGCGGCAGGATTCCGGTGGTGCGGATGCCGACGGCGAGGGTGAGCGGCCCGGGTGGCACCGGGCGAGCGGCGACGCGCTGGCGCAGCGGCCCGATGCGGGCGATCACGCACGCCTGCCCGTCGTGCACCTCCAGGTCGTAGTGGTGGGCCTCGTCCAGCCGGACCGACAGGCCGGCCCGCGCCGTGCCGGGCTCGACGCGTACGGCGGCGTCGCAGTCGTGGTGCTGCTGGCGCCGCCCGAAGAAGGTGTGGCCGGGGCGGTCGAGCGTCGGGCCGGTGGCGTGCAGCGTCAGCCGGCCGGGGCGCTCGGTCAGCGACCAGGAGCCGTGGGGACGGGCGCGCGGGGAGATCCAGTGCGGCGCCGGCACCGGCGCGTCGAAGTCGTCCCTGACGGGGGGCGGGGGCAACGGATGCCAGGCGGCGGGCGCCTCGTGGCGGCCCTCGACCGGCCCGGCGACCGGCCAGCCGTCCTCCCACCCCACCGGGATGAGGAACGTCTCCCGGCCGAGGACGTGGAACTCGGGCGTGAAGCCGCGGGGGCGGGTGCCGAGCAGGACCATCCACCACGTGCCGTCGGGCGCCGAGACCATGTCGGCGTGGCCGGTGCTCTGGATCGGCAGGTCGGTGCCGCGATGGGTGAGGATCGGGTTGACCGGGCCGGGGGTGAACGGGCCGCGGGGCGAGCGGGCGCGGGCGATCGACACGGCGTGCCCGCGTTCGGTGCCGCCTTCGGACATCAGCAGGTACCACCAGTCGCCGATGTGGAACAGGTGGGGCGCCTCGGGATACTTCCCCCCGGTTCCGGACCAGACGGGGTAGGGCCCGTCCAGCACCTCGCCGGCCAGCGGGTCGACGCGCGTCACCTGCGTGCCGGAGGTCGTGCACCAGCACGAGCCGTCGTCGTCCCAGGCCAGGTCGGGGTCGATGCCGGGCAGGTCGAGCCGGACGGGGTCCGACCAGGGGCCTTCGGGCTTCTCGGCGGTGACGACGAAGGTGCCGGGCCCGCTGACATTGGTGGTGATCAGGTAGAAGCGGCCGTCGTGATGGCGGATCGTGGGGGCGTAGATCCCGCCGGAGGCCGGTACGTCCGCAGGCAGGTGGAGTTGCGCGGGACGGTCGAGCACGTTGCCGATCTGCCGCCAGTGCACCAGGTCGCGGCTGTGGAAGATCGGCACGCCGGGGAAGTACTCGAAGCTGGAGCACACCAGGTAGTAGTCGTCGCCGGCCCGGCAGACGCTGGGGTCGGGGTGGAAGCCACTGATCACCGGGTTGTCGTACGTCCGCATATCAGCGCATGCCCTCCGCGGGGCACGCGGCCTTCGCCGGCGGGGCGATGTGTGACATGGCTACGAGGGTCATGACGTCCTTCAGAGGTGGTGTTGTGCGGGCTCAGCCCTTGAACGCGCCGTCCATGATCCCGGCCACCATGCGCCGTCCGACGAAGACGAACAGCGCCAGCAGCGGGAGGGTGGCGAGGAACGAGCCGGACATGGCGAGGCCGAGGTCGATGCTGAAGCTGTTCTGCAGGGCCTTGATCGCGATCTGGGCGGTGTACATCTCGGGCGACTTGAGCACGATGAACGGCCACAGGAAGTCGTTCCACGCGGTGACGAAGCCGAGCAGGCCGAGGACGAACGCGCCGGGGCGCACCAGGGGGAAGGCGATGCGCCAGAAGATCTGCCAGGTGGTGGCCCCGTCGATGCGGGCCGCCTGCATGATCTCGTCGCTCAGGGACGAGGACAGGTGCTGGCGCATCCAGAAGATCCCGAACGCGTTGGCCAGGCCCGGCACGATCAGCGCCTGGAGCGTGTCGACCCAGCCGAGCGATGAGACGATCATGTACTGCGGGATGACCGACAGCTGGGTCGGCACGGTCATGGTGAGGACGACGACCAGGAACAGCACGTTGCGCCCGCGGAAGGTCAGCTTGGCGAACGCGAAGCCGGCCATCGAGCACAGCACCGCCTGCCCCACGCCGATCGCCCCCGCGACGATCAGGCTGTTGAGGATGGAACGCAGGAACGGCACGGTCGAGAAGACCAGGCCGGCGAGGTGGAAGAAGTTCCCGCCCGGCAGGATCTCCGGGGGCAGCTGGGTCGCCGTCGCGGTGTCGGTCGTCGCGACGATGAACATCCAGTACAGCGGGAACAGGCAGGCGCCCACGGCCAGGAGCAGCAGGGCGTAGGTCCACCACCGGACGCGCTCGCCGGAGCGTCGCGTCGTCCGCGCCCGCCGTACCGGCTGCTCGGGGTGTGTCGTCGTGTGCGGGCCGGCGTCGGTCATGGCTTCTTCTCCGCGCGGATCTTCGTGGACAGCAGGTAGTTGAGCGTCGCCACCGCGACGACCAGCACGAACAGCGCCACCCCGATCGCCGCGCCGTAGCCGAATCTGAACTGCCCGAAGCCCTGCTCGAAGAGGAACAGCGTCAGGGTCTGGCACTGGCGGACCGCGCCGCAGGTGAGCGGCGTCGCCCGGGAGATGAGCAGTGGCTCGGTGAAGATCTGCAGCCCGCCGATCGTGGAGGTCACGATCGTGAACACGATGACCGGCCGCAGCGAGGGGATGGAGATGTGCAGGAACTGTTTCCAGCTCCCGGCGCCGTCGACGGAGGCCGCCTCGTAGATCGCGCGGGGGACGGCCTGAAGGGAGGCGAGGTAGAGCAGGGTGGTGTAGCCGAACCAGCGCCACACCACCATCACCGCGATCAGGGCGTGGCTGCCCCACATCGACTGGATGAAGTCGATCGGGCCGATGCCCACCAGGCCGAGCAGCCAGTTGAGCAGGCCGTAGTCGCGGTCGAACATCTGGGCGAAGACGATCGCCGTCGCCGCCACCGAGGTGATGTACGGCACCAGCATCGACATGCGGAAGAACACCGCCAGGCGCAGCCGCGCGTGGTTGAGTAGATGCGCCAGCACCAGCGCGACCAGCAACTGCGGGACGGTGGACAGCAGCCAGATGCTGATGGTGTTGCGGACCGCGTTCCAGAACCGGCCGTCGGCGAACAGCCGGGTGAAGTTGTCGAACCCGATGAACACGTGGTCGCCGATCGGGTTCCAGTCGAACAGCGCCACGTAGAAGGTGAACAGCAGCGGGACGAGGCCGAACACCGCGAAGATCAGGAAGAAGGGCGCGATGTAGGCGTACGGGGCGAGCCGCTCGCGCAGGCCGAGGCGCGGGGAGCCGGCGCGGGACGGGGCGGGCAGGCTCGATCGAGCGGGACTGATAGTTGTCACGGTTCGTGGCTTCCTCGCCGCCGAGCCTCGGTGACGGCCCGGGGCCGGCGGCGCTCGTGGTCCATCCGGCCTGCTAGCCGCCTATGGCGGTCTTGATGTTGGTCACCGCGGTGTCGAACGCCTTCGCCGGGTCGCCCTTGCCCTGTTCGACGTTGGTGATGGCGTTCAGGAACTCCTGGCCGATGGCGGAGCTGTCCGGCCCGATGAGGAACGGCTTGAGCCCGAGCAGGGAGTCGGTGTAGATCGTCCCGATGGGGGCGTCGGAGAAGAAGGGATCCTTCAGCGACGTCAGCTTCTGGTCCTTGTACACGGAGGGCGTCGTGGGCAGCGAGCCGGAGTCGAGGAAGTGCTCCAGCTGTCCCGCCGGTGACTGCATGGTGCTGATGTAGTCCCACGCGGCCTTCGGGTTCTGGGCGTTCTTCGGGATCGCCAGGTAGCTGCCGCCCCAGTTTCCGGATCCTCCTGGGATGGTGGCGAGGTCCCACTTGCCCTTGGTGTCGGGCGCGTTGCTGCGGATGGAGCCGAGCATCCAGGACGGTGCCGCCACGACCGCGAAGTCGCCCTTCTTCATGGCGGCGCTCCAGCCGTCGGTGAACGAGCTCTGCTTGGCCGTGATGCCGGCCTGGGCGGCCTTGATGCCGTAGTCGAACGCCGTCCTGACCTGCGGGTTCGTCGCGTACACCGGGTTGCCGGAGGGGTCGTAGTACTTCTCGGAGACCTGGTTGACGGCCTGGAAGAAGACGCTCGTCGCCGCGTTGTCGGTGAACGCCTTGCCGGTCTTGGCGGTGTACTTCTTGCCGGTCTCGATGAAGGCGTCCCAGGTGGGCCAGAGCTCGCTCACCTTGTCCCGGTCGGTGGGCAGCCCGGCGGCCTCGAACAGGTCGGTGCGGTACGCGACCGCCATGCCGCCCACGTCGGTCGGGATGCCGATGATCGAGCCGTCCTTGGCGGTGGACTGGCTCATCACCCAGTCCAGGTAGTCGCCCTTCATCGTGTCGGCGCCGAGACTGCGCAGGTCGACGAAGTTCTGCGGCTGCTGGACGAACTTGGGCATGTCGTCGCCCTGGATGAGCACGAGATCCGGCACCTTGCCCCCGGCCAGGGCCGTGGTGAGCGCCTGCGCCGTCTCCACCGAGCTGCCCACCTCGGTCAGCTTCACCGTCACGTCCGGCTTCTTCTTCTTGTAGTCGTCGACGGTCGCCTTCTGGTCGATGCCGGTGAACGACCAGAACTCGAACGACTTGCTCTCGGCGCCGCCCGCGGACGTCCCGTCCGACGTGCCGGAGCAGGCTGTCATGGTGAGCGCCGCGGCCGCGGCGAGTGCGACCACTGATGCGTTGCGGAACTTCACGTTGATCTCTCTCACTTGCCGTTCTGCCGGGGGGGTTCGGTTGCGTCGCGGGTGGGTTCGAGGCGGGTGCCGGACCGGTGCGGTGGGGAGTCGCGGAAACCGACTCCGAAAGTTTCTTGCGAAGTGCCGATCGTTAACCGTGGACTCTAGGCAAATGTCGTGAAGCACGTCAAGGATTCCGGCGTTCTCCAGGAGAAACATTTAGCCCGATATCCGAATATTTCGGCGTTAGACTGCCTTCATGACCCAAATCGAGGAGCCCGCCCCGCCGCCCGCAGCCTCCCGATCCCTGACGATCGCGCAGCTGGCCGACCTGGCGGGGGTGTCCACCGCGACGGTCTCCAAAGTGGTCAACGGCCGGTCCGAGGTCGCGCCCGACACGCGCGCGCTGGTGGAGAACCTCATCCGCGAGCACGGCTACCGGCGGCGGAAGCGGCGCCTGGCCCCCGCGCCGCTGCTGGAGCTGGTCTTCCACGAGCTCCTGGGCGCGTACGCGCTGCAGATCATCAACGGGGTCGCGCAGGTCGCGCGCGAGCACCGCCTGGCCGTGGTGCTGTCGGAGCTGCAGGGGCGCCACACCCCCGGCCGCGGCTGGATCGAGGACGTCCTGGCCCGCCGCTCCACCGGCGTCATCACCGTGTTCTCCGGCCTGACCGACAGCCAGCGCGTCCAGCTGGAGACGCGCGACATCCCCCTCGTGGTCGTCGATCCCACCGGCGACCCCGGGCACCGGGTGCCGTCGGTGGGCGCGGGCAACTGGAACGGCGGGCTGTCGGCGACCCGGCACCTGCTGTCGCTGGGCCACCGGCGCATCGCCGTCATCACCGGCCCCGCCCGCATGCTGTCCAGCCGGGCGCGCCTCGACGGCCACCGCGCCGCCATGGACGCCGCCGGCGTGCCCGTCGACCCGGAACTCGTCCGCGAGGGCGACTTCAACGTCGAGGACGGGCTGGCGCACGCCCTCGACCTGCTGCGCCTGCCCGACCGGCCGACCGCGATCTTCGCCTGCAACGACGACCAGGCCGTGGGCGTCTACCAGGCCGCCGACGAGCTGGGGCTGCGCATCCCGGCCGACCTGAGCGTGGTCGGCTTCGACGACCTGCCCGAGGCGGGACGGGCGATCCCGCCGCTGACCACGATCCGCCAGCCGCTCACGGAGATGGCCAGGGCCGCCACCCGCATGGTGATCGCCCTGGCCCAGGGCGATCCGCTGCCGCAGAACCGCGTGGAGCTCGCCACCGACCTCGTCGTCCGCCGCAGCACCGCGCCGCCCGCCGCGTGACGCCCTCTCGTCTTAAGTTTCGATGGTGAAGCAGAAACTAATCTCGGCGATGAGGCGCTCAGAAGCCTTCCCGGCCTGCGTGCCGGGGTGGATCCGTGCTTCTCCCCGTCAGTGACCGCGGTTCGCGACGCAGCTCACGGGCGGTGGCGCGGGCAGAGTGACCGGCTGCTGCTGCCGATACTGTTCCAGGTCGATGAGGTTCCCGTTGATCGCGTTACGCCTCTGGAGTTCCGCCCAGTACACCGGGTCGAGGAAGATCGCGGGGTTCCACAGCGGCTGCGTCAGGTCCGTCAGTTGCCCGAGGTACAGCACGGCGTCGGCCAGCTTTCCCAAGGGGAAGCCGCACAGCCGCGGCGCGTCCATGAACCTTCCCGCGTCGGTCGATTCAAGCCAGCTGCCCGAGCACGGGATCACGGTGCGCCGTGGACAGGTCGCCAGGCGGGGATGGCTGCCGGCCACGATCACGTAGACGTGCCTGCCGGTCTGTTCCTCGATCAGCGGGACCGCGTGGTCGGCGTTCTGTCCTGGCTCCGGCGAGTGCATCACGTGCCCGCTGCCGTAGAAGATCAGCGCCCGGCGTTTCCTGGCGAGCACTTCCCGTTCCACCACCGACGCCATGTGGGTGTCGCGTTGGGCGAGAAAGGCATCCACCTGCCCCTGCGTGGTGATGCGGGACCAGTCGATCGGCGGGTCCCCGAGCAGCACCCGGATCCTTCGCTCCGCCGGCAGCGTCCAGTTGACGGCGCGGACCGTCCGGAAGAACTGTTCACGGATCGGCTGGTCCCCGGTGGCCAGGGGCGACTGCGTGGTGTTCCGCCAGACCTGCCGCAACACCTGGTCGTCGACGGCCCCGCCGGCGACGAACCGGTCAACGATCGGCTGGTACATCGCGTTGCCGAACTCGACGACGATGTCGTCGACCACGTGCGGCAACCGCGGGTCCGCAAGGAGCATCTGCTGCGCGTCACCGTGTTCCTGCCGGCCGTGTGACTCACCGAGCGCCACGAGCCGATGGTGCTCGAACGCCGCGAGCACCGCCTGCGTGAGCCCCCGCGTGACCACGTCGGCCCTGCCCGCCGAGCTGCCCGCCGACCTGCCCGACGAGCTGGTCGTCAGCAGCCCGCCGGCCGCCGTACCGGCACCGGTGACGGCGAGGAACCTCCGCCGCGTCAACCGTGGATCTCTCATCACGTCTGGTCCTTTCTGAAGGGGAATGTCGCTCGTGCGACAGACCCCGAGCTCACGGGGCGTGCCTCTCATGGACGCCTGTCCGGGGATGGTTGTACGGCACGGCCGGTGTCGGCCTGGTGTCAGCCGCTGACACCCGGCCGACACCGGATTCCTGGCATCGTGAGCAGTGCGGTCGCGCCCACCGGACACGGTGGACGGGACGGCGCCACCACCGGGTGAGAGGGAGGATGGTCGTGCGGGTTCTGGTCGTCGAAGACTTCGAGGTTCTGGCGAGGACCATCGGGACCGGGTTGCGCCGCGAGGGCATGGCGGTCGATGTCGTTCTCGACGGCGACGATGCTCTGGCCCACCTGGCCCGCACCCGATACGACGTGGTGGTGCTGGACCGCGACCTGCCCGGCACACCCGGCGACGACGTGTGCCGGGACATCGCCGCCGGCGGCGCCGGGTCGCGGGTGCTGATGCTCACTGCCGCGGGCACCGTGCGAGACCGGGTCGAGGGCCTGGGTCTGGGCGCCGACGACTACCTGCCCAAACCGTTCGACTTCACCGAGCTGGTGGCCCGCGTGCGCGCGCTGGGGCGCCGCTCGGCGCCCGCCGTGCCTCCGATCCTCCAGGCGGAGGATCTGACCCTGGACCCGAGCCGGCGGGTGGCCTTTCGTGGGGAACGGCGCCTGGAGCTCACCCCGAAGGAGTTCGCCCTGCTGGAATGCCTGCTCGCTGCCGGTGACCGGGTCGTGTCCACGGAAGAGTTGCTGGAACGGGTCTGGGACGAGGCCGCCGACCCGTTCACCACGGCTGTCAAGACGACGGTGCGCAGGTTACGGGCCAAGCTCGGCGAACCGCCCGTGATCGGGACCGTCCGTGAGGGCGGCTACCGGATCGGAGTTCCGCGATGAATCCCGCACCGGACCCGACAGTGACCGGCCGCGCCCGGCACCACCTGCGCCGGCCGTCCCTGCGCGCGCAGCTCACGACGCTCTACGCCGGCCTGGCTCTGGCCGTCGTCGTCCCGGTGCTGCTGTTCGCCGGCTTCCTCGTCGGCAGAGACCAGGTACGCGTCCGGGCCGGGGATGCCGTCCCACCGCCCGATGCGGCCGCCCAGCAGGTCGATACCGCGCTCGCGATCACCGCGGTCATCGTCGTGGTCCTCACCGTGCTGACCGCGTGGTGGCTGGCCGGGCGCTTCCTCCGCCCGCTGCGCGCCATGACCGCGACCGCCCAGGAAATCTCAGCCACCAACCTCAACCGACGGCTCGGCCTGCGCGGCCCGGACGACGAGCTGACCAGGCTGGGGCGCACCCTCGACGACCTGTTCCAGCGGCTGGATTCCTCGTTCGCGGCGCAGCGCCACTTCGTCGCCAACGCCTCGCATGAGCTGCGCACCCCGCTGGCCGGTCAGCGCGCCGTACTCCAGGTCGCGCTCGCCGACCCCGAGGCGAGCGAGGCCGGCCTGCGAGCCGCCTGCGAGGAAGCACTCGGTCTCGGGGAACGGCAGGAACGTCTGATCGACGCCCTGCTCACGCTGGCGGAAGGACAGAAGGGCATCGAGCACCGGGAAGTGGTCGACCTGGCCGATGTCGCCAAGGGGGTGATGCTTTCGCGCCGTGCGGAGGCCACCCGGCGCACCATCACGGTCCAGGCATCGCTGGGCCCGGCACCGATCAGCGGCGATCCCGACCTGATCGCCAGCATGATCGGCAACCTGGTCGACAACGCGCTCCACCACAACGTTCCCGACGGACACGTCACCATCGCCACGGAACTCACGGATGGTCGCGCCCACCTTACGGTCGGCAACACCGGCCCGACTATCCGATCGCAGGACCTACGACGGCTTTTCCAGCCGTTCCAGCGACTCGGCGCCCAGCGAACCCAGACCACCGACGGCCACGGACTGGGCCTGGCCATCGTGCAGTCCGTCGCCGAAGCACATGGCGCGCAGTTGACGGCTCACCCACGCCCCCGGGGCGGTTTGGACGTGACGGTGCGGTTCGGCTGATGGCGACGGCGGGAAGGGCGCCGGTTCCTCCCGCCGTGCCATCATCGTCCGACGCCGGGGACGACCGTGCGAGGCACCGGGACCAGCGTGGCCGAGCGCGGCTCCAGCACGCTGCCTCCTTGAGGCGCCGCCGGGCGTACGTGAGGGGGGACGAAGACGGGGACGTCCTCGCGCAGCGGCAGCAGCCGCAGCTCCCGGACGTGCTCCAGGACGTCCTTGCGGAACCTGCGCAGGCCGATCTCCCAGACGGGGCCGTACCAGAACTGGTCGGCCACCAGGCGACCGCCGATGAGGGCGCGGCCCACGTCCCCCGTCCGCGGGACGCAGTCCACGTCGCACCCAAGCCGCCGTTGCGGGACTCCCCGTGCCCCCAGGGGCCGATCCGCACGACCACGTCCAGCCCGAGCTCGGCGCAGGTCATCACGAATCGCCGCAGGTCGCGGTCGCCGCTCCAGTCGAAGGCGCCGCGGCGCTCCTCGTGCAGGTTCCGGAACACGTATGTTACGACGACCGTCACGCCCCCGGCGCGGACCTTGAGCAGTTCCTCGTGCCACTCGTCGGCGGGGTAGCGGCCGTAGTGGAACTCCCCCATCACCGGGAACCACGGCTCGCCGGCGCGGGTCAGATGGCGCGCGTTCACGGTGATCGCGTCGGGCTGGTGGGGCGGGTCGCCGAGCCGCAGGTGTCCCTGGGCCGGCGGCGGGATCACGCCCGGCACGCTGAGTCGCCGCGCGGCTGTGGCCTTCCTCTTCTGGCGCAAGTCGGAGCGCGTGCAGTATGACCGCCGAACCGCCCGCGGGGGGACCTCGTGCGCGTCATCGCAGGTCGTGGTGACCGATCCGTCACCGCTCCCGAAGGCCGAGCTCGATGCGGTGGACCTGCGCCGCCGACTCGATGACGAGCGCCCCCTCCTCCTGCCGCCAGCTCACGGGCCCCTCGCCCAGGGCATGCACGCCGGTGATCTCGCGGTCGAGCAGCCCGGTCTGCCGTCCGAGCCGCCGCAGGGCCACCGGTCCCTCGGGCACGCCGAGCACGGTGGCGTACAACGACGAGCCGGTGCCGACGGGGGTGGCGGTGTAGCGAATGTCGGCGCTGGTCATCGTGCTGCCCTCGTTGAAGCCCTGCGCCTTGAGCGCGGGCGGGTGCTCCGCCGACGGCCCCTCGCCGAAGACCTTCCACGGAACGGTGTCGAACACCGCCTCCCCGTTGACCGCCAGCCATCGCCCGATGCCGGCGAGGATCGCCCGCTCGTCCTCGTCGATCTCGCCCTCGCCGCTGACCGGGACGCTGAGCAGCAGGTTGCCGTTCTTGCTCACCACGTCGACCAGCATGCCGACCACCTCGGCGGCCGGCTTGTAGCGGTGCTCGGCGAAGACGCGCTCGTCGTAGTGCCACTCCCCCAGACAGGTGCAGGTCTGCCACGGCTCCGGCTCGATGCGATCGCTGACGCCGCGCTCGACGTCCCAGGTCAGGGCGCGCCGCTGCCGCTCGTCCAGGACCTTGCCGCACACGATCATGTCCTCGGACAGGGTGTACAGGGCGGCCGCGATCTCCAGCCCGACCGGGCCGCACTGGTGCAGCGGCAGCACGGTGTCGTCGAAGTAGACCAGATCCGGCCGGTACGCCTCCGCGAGCTGCAACGTCCTGGCCTTGAACGCCGCCTGGTACGCCGCATCCGGCCAGTGCTCCGGATCCGGCCAGTCCCAGGCGCGGTGGATGACCTTCGGGTCGGCGACGTTCGGCGCCGGCGGGTGGTTCTGCGCGTACAGCTGCTGCGGGTCCAGGCCCTCCCACCAGGTGCCCGCCCCGTCGGCCGCGCTCAGCCGCCCGTCGTACGGCACCCCCGCCATCGGCCCGTCCGGATCGGCGCCCTGGCTCGGCTCGTACCAGGACCAGGCATGCGCGGCGTGCACGCTCACCCCGAACCGCAGGCCATGCGACCGCGCGGCCGCCGCCCACTCGCCGACGATGTCGCGGCGCGGCCCCACCCGGACCGAGTTCCACGCGTGGTGCGTGCTGTCCCACAAGTCCACGTTGTCGTGGTGGTTGGCCATCGCCACGAAGTACCGGGCACCCGTCCTCGCGTACAGCGCGACCAGTTCCTCCGGGTCCCAGCGCGACGCCTTCCACTCGTTGATCACGTCCTTGAACCCGAACCGGGACGGATGCCCGTACCGCTCCCGGTGGAAGCGGGCGTCCTCGGTGCCGGGCAGGTACATCGACCGGGCGTACCAGTCACCATGGCCTGGCTGGCACTGCGGGCCCCAATGCGCCCACAGCCCGAACTTCGCCCGGGTGAACCATTCCGGCATCTCGCGGGCCTCGAGCGACTCCCAGGACGGCGTGAAAACCACGGAAGAACCTTTCGTCGGATATACCAAGACTTTCACTGGTCGCATTGTTCTCCACGAGCCACCTGGCGGCGCCGGTGGACTTCTGGAGCTCGTGGGCCCGGGTTCCTCGACCTGTTCAGCCGCGGGCGACAATGGGGAGCATGCCTGATGCCACTGACGCCGATGGCCTGACCGTCGGTCAGGTCTCGACGCGTCTGGGAGTGACGGTCCGCGCGCTGCACCACTGGGATGAGATCGGTCTGGCGCGGCCGTCCCTGCGTACGGCCGGCGGATACCGGCTCTACACCGCCGATGACCTGGAACGCCTCCACCGCATCGTCGTCTACCGTGAGATCGGTTTCGGCCTGGACAGGATCCGGGCCGTCCTGGACGACTCGACCGCCGACGTGCTCGGCGCGTTGCGCGCGCAGCGCACCCAGGTCGCGGAGCGGATCGACCGCCTCCAGCGGCTCGGCGCCGGGCTGGACCGGATGATCGACGCCCACGAGCGCGGCCTGCTGCTGAGCATCGAGCAGCAGACCGCGATCTTCGGCCCTCGGTGGAATCCGGACTGGCCCGCCCAAGCCCGTCAGCTCTACGGGAACACCACGCAATGGGTGCAGTTCGCCGAGCGCTCGGCCTCCCGCAGCCCGGAGGAGTGGCAGGCCATCGCCGACGCCGTCGCCGACCTCGACCGCGCCCTCGGAGATGCGATGGACGCCGCCGTCGCACCCGGCAGCCCGGAAGCGAATCGGCTCGCCGAGCGGCACCGCGAAGTCTTCGCTGCGTACTTCCCCCTCACCAGGGAGATGCAGGTCTGTCTCGGCCGCATGTTCGAGGCCGACCCGGCGTTCGCCACCCACTACGACGGCATCCGCGCCAACCTCGCCTCCTGGTTCCGCCGCATCATCGACGCCAGCGCGCGAGCCCACGGCATCGACCCCGACACCGCGACCTGGCAGTAGAGCGCGAGCCCGAAGGGTCGTGCGGCGCCGGCTCGGCCTGAGGAGAAGCCCCGATAGTCTCCAAGCAACCTTTCGGTCGGATATCGCTACAGCAGGAGGCCATCGATGATGCGGTTGGAGCGGGGTTCAGGTCGGCTGTACGGCATGATGCTCATGCTGGCCGCGGTGGTCCTGCTCCTGGACCAGGTCACCAAGTTCTGGGCGGTCTCCGCGCTGTCCGGCGGCGAGCGCGTCGCCGTGATCCCCCCTCTGATCCACTTCCGGCTGCTGTACAACCCCGGCAGCGCGTTCTCCATCGGCACCGGCGTGACCTGGGTGTTCGCCCTGGTGGCGGCGGTCGCGGTGGCCGGCATCCTCTACACCGCGCGCCGGCTGGCCTCCCGCGGCTGGGCGCTCGTCCTGGGCGCGCTGCTCGGCGGCGCGGTGTCCCACCTGGGCGACCGGCTCTTCCGCGAGCCCGGCTTCGCCCGGGGGCATGTCGTGGACTTCATCGACTACGGTCTGTTCGTGGGTAACGTCGCCGACATCGCGCTCACCTGCGGGTGTGTCGCCATGGTGCTGCTCAGCCTGCGCGGTGTGCCGCTCGCCAAGGTGCCGGCCGAGGAAACCGCCTGACCGTTGGGAGACCTTGTCCAGGTGGTCTCGGAGCCGCGGGGCCATGCCGGCCGGTTCCGGGGCGGTCACGGCGAGGCCGTCCCGCCATCGCCGATGATCCTCCCCATGCCGATGGGTCGCGCCCGAGCAGCCGTCCGCATCAGAAGGCGCCTCGTCGCCCGCTTCCGAGCGTGGGGCGGAGCGGCCCGACGTACGGTACGGCGTGCCGCGTGCGGCCGCGCAGGCCGGTGGTGGTCGTCGCCATGAGCAGGGAGTTGAGCAGTGCCTCCTCGACGGCGTCCATGACGGCGGTGAAGATGGGGTTGATCGCGTCGTCGGGCAGGAGCGGAAGCTGTGGTGGCGCCGTGGTGAAGGCGATCGCATAGTCGCCGCTGCCGCTGGCGTACGACGCTCCCACCCGCCCCATCGCGAAGATCGCGCGGCGGGCGAGGCGGCCCAGCCGGCGGGCGTCGAGCGGCGCGTCGGTCGCCACCACGATCATGCAGGAGTTGCCGGAGGGCTCGTCGTGGTCCTGTTCGCCGATGACCTGCTCGACCGGCATCGGGGTCCCCTGCACGGTGAGGACGCCACCGAAATTCGACTGGACGAGGACGCCGACCGTCGCGGGGATGCCGTCCACCAGATGCGTTCGTGAGGCGGTGCCGATCCCGGCCTTGAATCCCAGGGCCGTCGTCCCGGTGCCGGCACCCACGCAGCCCTCCAAGGGCAGTCCGCCGGACGCGCCTTCCAGAGCGTCGAGGACATGCCGCTCAGTGACAGGACGACGGCGGATGTCGGAGAGGAAGCCGTCGTTGGTCTCCCCCACGAGCGGGTTGAACGACAGTCCGTCCGGATGGCGCGCCATGAGGTAGGTGAGCAGCGCGTCGGCCGCCCGGAACGCCGACAGAGTGGCGGTCAGGACGATGGGGGACTCCAGGACGCCGAGCTCGTCCATCTGGGTCGAGCCGATCAGCTTCCCATGTCCGTTGCCGGTGTGGACGGCGGCCGGCAGGCCCGGCCGTGCCGCGGTCAGCTGCGTGGGGACGACGGCCGTCACTCCTGTGTGGAGATCGGCGCCGTTGTCGATCGTGCTGTGTCCGACCAGGACTCCCTCGACGTCAGTGATCGAGTTCAGGTGTCCGGTCGGCAACGCGCCGACGACGATGCCCAGGGCACGTGCCCGTACGCGTGCGCTGGCTGGGACGTGATGAGATAGGTGGTTCATCCTGTTCCTGTGGAGCCCCCGGCCTGGCCATGTTTCCGGGCCCGCGCATGGGCGATGCCCTCGTGGGAGGGATTTGCGATCATCAAGCCGCAGATCGAGTTCGGTGATGCGCTCATTCTGCCGTGCCGAGTGGAGCCGCGTCACGTCGGGGGCGGCATGCCGAGGACTCGACGGATGACGGATACGCGGTCGACTTGAGAATCCACCTCACCCCCGCCCGTCGACCTGCGCGCCGTCCGCGATCGTCTGCCGTGTGTCGATCGAGACCGGCCGCGCCGAGGAGAGAGTTCGGCCTTCCCAGCCCTCGGCGACTGGGATCCGTTCCTTTACGGACACGGCGTTAACCTGTGGTTATGCGCTTCGGGGTGCTGGGGGAGGTACGGGTGTGGACGGCCGAAGGCCGGCCGGTGCCTGTGCCGGAGACCAAAGTGCGCGCGTTGCTGGCCGATCTGCTGGTCCACCAGGGGCAGCCGGTGTCGGCGGACCGGCTGATCGATGACCTTTGGGGAGATGACCTGCCCGCCAACCCCACCGGCGCGCTGCAGGTGAAGGTGTCCCGGCTACGGCATGCCCTGGCCCAGGCCGAGAGCGGCGGAGGCGGGCTGGTGGTCTCGTCCGCGCACGGCTATCTGCTGCGGCTCGAGCACGACGCGGTGGATGCCGACCGGTTCGCCGCGCTGCTCGCCCGAGCCAGGGAATGCCCGGATGCGCAGGCGCGCCTGAAGGTGCTGGAGGAGGCGCTGGGGTTGTGGCGGGGCCCGCCCTTCGCTGATTTCGCCGAGGAACCGTTCGCGCTGCCGATGACGCGCCGGCTGAGCGAACAGCACCTGGCGGCGATGGAGGCGCGCGCCGAGGCTCGCCTGGAGCTGGGCGAGCATGACCTGCTGGTGGGCGAGCTGGAGGACCTGGTCGGACGATATCCGCTGCGCGAGCGGTTGCGGGCGGCGCAGATGCGCGCGCTGTATCAGGCCGGACGGCAGAGCGACGCGCTGGCCTGCTACGCCGAGCTGCGAAACCGGCTGGCCGAGGAGCTGGGGCTGGATCCGAGCCCCGAACTGGCCGCCCTGCACCAGGCGATCCTGCGGCAGGATCCGGCCCTGACCGCGCCGGCCCCGGCGGCCTCACCCGTCCCCCTGAACCGTCCGCGTACCAACCTGCCGGCTGCGCTGACCGATCTGGTCGGCCGGGACGAGGCGGTGGAGGAGGTGTGCTCCTCGCTGAAGGCGGGGCGCATGGTGACGCTGACCGGCCCCGGCGGGGTCGGCAAGACCCGGCTCGCGATCGAGACCGCGGGCCGTATGACCGCCGACTATCCGGACGGCGTCTGGCTCGTGGAACTCGGCGAGTACGGCCGCCCGGAGCTGGGGCGAACGCCGGCACCGCAGGAAGGATCGACGCCGGAGAGAACTTCGGCACTGGGCATGGAGGAGGTGGCGCTCAGGGTCGCGGCAGTGCTGGGCATCCGTGACGACACCTTGGCCAGCGCGATGCCCCTGCCGGCCGGCGAGCTCCTCGCCGAGGTGCTGGCCGACCAGCGTCTGCTGCTGGTCATGGACAACTGCGAACACGTCGTCGAGGCGGCGGCCAAGCTGGCGGAGATGCTGCTGAGGACGGCTCCGGAGCTCCGGATCCTGGCCACCAGCAGAGAGCCTCTGGCGCTGTCCGGCGAGGTCGTCTGGCCTGTGCCGGCGCTGACGCTTCCCGACCCGTCCGCGGGCGCGGACGTGGCGAAGGTGGCGCAGGCCGGCGCCGTGCGGTTGTTCGTCGAGCGGGCCGCCGCGGGCATGCCGCACTTCCAGCTCGACGCCACCAACGTCAGGCAGGTCGCGGAGCTGTGCCGCCGGTTGGACGGCATCCCACTCGCCCTGGAGCTGGCGGCCACCCGCGTACGAGCCATGGGGGTCCACGAGCTGGTGGCCCGCCTCGATCACCGTTTCGCGATCTTGGCTGCGGGCTGCCGGGATGCCCCCGCCCGCCATCAGACCCTGCGCGCCGTCATCGACTGGAGCTGGGACCTGCTGTCCGCACCCGAACGCGTGGTGCTGCGCAGACTCGCCGTACACCCCGGCGGC
Source organism: Nonomuraea phyllanthi (assembly GCF_006334985.2). GTDB lineage: Bacteria > Actinomycetota > Actinomycetes > Streptosporangiales > Streptosporangiaceae > Nonomuraea > Nonomuraea phyllanthi. The sequence goes on along the minus strand of NZ_VDLX02000025.1, from coordinate 93,437 downwards.
TGCACCCTGCCGGCCGCCGAAGCGGTGTGCTCCGACGGTGCGGCGGATGATGAAGCCGGAGACGTGACCAGCGTCGGGATGATGGCCGAGGACGTTTGGGAGGTGCTGGCCCGCCTCGTCGATCGCTCCCTGGTCATCGTGACCGACGACTCCGGCGGCCCCCGCTATCGGCTGCTGGAGACGGTCGCCCACTACGGCCTGCAGCGCCTCCATGAAGCCGGCGAGCTGGAGCAGATCCGGCGGCGCTTCCACCGCTACTACCTCAGGCTGGCCCAAGAGGCCGAGCCGAACCTGCACGGAGACGGTCAGCGTCGATGGCTTGATCGTCTGGACCGGGAGAGCGCCAACCTGCGCAGTGCGCTGGAGGGCATGGTGCACCACAATGACGCCACCGGCGCGCTCGACCTCACCCTCGCTCTGGTCTGGTACTGGTTCCTACGCGGCCGCCTCGGCGAAGCGTGTGACTCCTTCGACCGGGCACTGGCCGCCTCCGGTGACGTGCCCGCCGCGGTGCGCGCCACAGCCAGGGGATGGCACGCCGGAGTCCGCCTGCTGACAGGCACCCCTCGCGATCACCGGATGCGCAGCCCGACGGCCATGCAGGCGTTCCAGGACATCGAGGATCCGCGCGAACGCGCACGAGTCCAGTGGTTCTTCGGCTACGCCCTGTACAGCGGCATTCGGGACCTGCCCACCAGCGAGGAGTACGTGAGCCGAGCGCTGGCGACCTTCCGTCAGGTCTCTGATCGTTGGGGAATCGCCGCGGCCTTGAGCACCGCGGCAAGACATGCCATGAACAAGGGCGACCTTCAGGCGCTCGAACACTGCGGCGAGGAGAGCTTGGAGCTGTTCCGCGAACTGGGCGACCGCTGGGGGCAGCTCCAGATCATACGTCCCCTCACCGCACTGGCCGCGATCAACGGTGATTACGCGCAGGCCGCCCAACTCCACCGCGACGGGCTGCGCATGGCCGAGGAGCTCCGGTTCTGGCCCGAGGTCGCCGACCAGCTCATGGGCCTTGGCCGGATAGCGCTGCTGGCCGGCGACTTCAGGCAGGCACGACAGCTCCATCAACAGTCCAAACGGGTGGCGGCCAGACAGAACGACAAGAAAGGCGAGCTCAATGCCGACATTGGTCTCGCTCTGACAGCACGCCGGGAAGGCGACCTCGACGGCGCCGAGAAACATCTGAACGCCGTGCTCGATCTGGTTCGCGACGCGAGCTTCGCGTCTGTCACCGCACTGATGCTGGCCGAGCTCGGCTTCATCGCCGAACAGCGTGGCGATGCCGAGACGGCGCTGATCCGGCATCGGAAGGGGCTGTCGGCCGCCCGGGCCACCAGCGACCCCCGCGCAGTCGCGCTCGCCATGGAGGGTCTGGCGGGAGCCCATGCCCTCGCCGGACACCACGACCATGCCGCGCGACTGCTCGGAGCGGCGTCCGCCGCCAGAGAATCAGTCGGGGCCCCGCTGCCTCCCTCCGAACGCGGAGATGTCAACCGGATCACTTCCGCGGTGCGAGCCTCCCTGGGTGAAGACGCTTTCGCTGCCGCGTTTGCCCACGGTCTCGAGCAGAGCCCTGCCGGCTACCTGGAGCCGAACGCGTGACCGGGCGGCGATATGGACAGCGATGGAAAGATGGCGTCGACTCATCTGCGCAGCGACCGCCTGCACCATCGTGACAACGACCGCCTGTTGAACCTCATCGGCGGGTCCGCGTCCCTGATCGCCGGGCCGGACGGTTCGACCTGGCCGACCGGGCGGCCCAGTCGCGGCCGTGCCGCGGTGCCGAAGGTGACAGCCGGCCCGGACCGCACGATGACGGCGCACCACTCCCGCGCGAAAGCCGCCCGCGCCCGCCTGCATTTTTCATGACGTGCCGAGCACTTGTGCCAGCAGGCCCTCGTTGACGGTGCCCGACCAGGTGAGCTCGCCCGACTCCAGGCGGGCGACGAGCCGCCCGATCCAGGCCAGCTCGGCCTCGCTCAGCGTGCGCTCGTAGTCGAGCTCGACCGTCAGGACGTCCGGCAGGCCGGAGTCCTGCAGGGCTTTCATGTGCGCGTTCAGCCCGACCAGTGCGCCCTCGATGGAGGCCGCCCTGGTGCGCAGCGCCTGCAACGCGTCGGACACGGGCAGGGCGCCCATGAGCGAGACGGCGGCGGTGAACGTCCGGCGTTCGGCGTCGGGGGTCTCCAGGAGCCTGCGGAGCCGGGTCGCCAGCTCCTGGCGGCCCTCGTCGGTGATCTCGTAGATCGTGCGTTCCGGGCGGCGGCCCTCTCTGCTGGTCTCCACGGGCACGATCAGTTCCTCGCCCGCCAGCTTCTCGACCGCGTGGTAGAGGCTTCTGGGCAGCCCCGTCACGTAGTCCTTGTGCGTGTCGACGATGAACCGGTGCAGCTCGTACGGGTGAGCCGGACGCACCGACAGCATGGCCAGCACGGTCAGGCCGACCAGGTCGGGACGTCGCGCCATGGTTCCTCCTTGTTCATGCAACTTGCACTATAGTCCAGGCGTGCAGCTATAGTGCATTTAGCCATATAGAAAGGTGCCATAGAGTGAAGATCTTGGTCATCGGCTCGACCGGCCGTACCGGCAAGCACGTCCTGACCCAGGGCGCCGAACGCGGGCACGAGATCACCGCCTACGCCCGCCGCCCGGAGCTGCTCACCGACCGCGGCCGGCTCGCCGGGGTGCACCAGGGCGACGCGCGCGACCTGGACGCCGTGCGCTCAGCCATCCAGGGGCAGGACGCCGTCATCTCCGCGGTCGGCGGCAGCGAGATCGCCGGCACCCTCATCACCGCCATGCGCGACACCGGCGTGCGGCGGATGGTGATGACGAGCAGCCGCTCGGTGGTCGCCACCCGCCCCCGTCTCGCGGTCACGCTGGCGTGGCTGTTCCTGCGCGCGGCGTACGTGGACCTGGCGCGGGCGGAGGGAATGCTGCAGGTCAGCGGGCTCGACTGGACCATCGCGCGGGCCACCATGCTGAACGACAAACCGCCCGCCGGGCGCGTGCACACCGACTTCGAGGCCAACGCCACGGGCGGCGCCACGCAGCTCTCACGCGCCGACTACGCGATGGCCCTCCTCGACACCGTCGAGGACCCAGCGCTGATCGGCAAGGCCCTGGGCATCTGCGGCCCCAAGTAGAACCCCACCCGCTCGACGGCGCCACCACACGCCCGCGAGCGCGCCGAACCTGCACTGCGGCGCCGCTCTGGACGTCTACCTGCGGAAGCCGGGTGGCGGCGCGACCTCGGCCTGTCGCGCCAGGACGCCGAACGTGCCATGCGCGACGCATTGATCTTCAACGATCCCCGAGAGGAAACCCAGAGCAGCTGTCCGCACCTGGGCCGGCGGCGGAGTTGTGCCGCCCGTCCAGCCGGTCGCCCGCACGCTGCGCGAACCCGGCCATTCGCGTCCGGTTGCCGGCCGACAAGTCGCCGCACGAGGAGGTCTACGCCGCCGGGATCTCCGTGACTCTGCTGGTGACCACGCCCGCAGTGCGTTTGCCGGACCGATCCCGACGGCCGCGCACGATCAGCGAGGAGCGCATCATGGCCGCGCTGGCCTCGGTGGTCGGACGGGTGGGACCGAGCCGGTTGACCCTGGCCGACGTCGCTCAGGAAGCCGGTGTGTCGACCGGCGTGCTCGTCGGCCGGTACGGCAGCAAGCGGGATCTGCTGCTCGGATTCGTCCGGTGGGGTCTGTCGGAGGAGGCGTTCATCCGGCCGATGCGGGCTGCCTTCGACGCCGCCCCCGACCCGGTGGAGGGGCTGATCCGTGCGGTGGCGCACAGCGTCGGCCGTGATGTGGAGCCGGAGGAGTTCGCCAACCACCTGGCGTTCCTGCATCTGGAGCTCGCCGACGACGAGTTCCGCGCGCTCCTCGGCGAGCACGACGCGGCGGTCCGCGCCGAACTGGCCCATTACCTGCGCTCGGCGGTGGCGAGCGGACGCCTGGCGGCGGACGCCGACGTCGACGCGCTCGCCGCCACCGTGAACTCCATCCGCAACGGCACCCAGATCACCTGGGCGATGACCAGGACGCGACCGCTGGCCGAGGCGCTCCGTCATGACCTGAGCACCCTGCTCGATCCCTACCGGCGCGACAAGGAGGACCCATGACCGACAGTCCACTGGCAGGGCAGGTCGCCCTGGTGAGCGGAGCCACGCGTGGCGGGGGCCGGGGAACGGCCTCCAGCTCGGCGCGGCCGGCGCGACCGTGTACGTCACCGGCCGCAGCATGAGGGCGGCCAGATCGCCGATGAACCGTCCCGAGACCATCGAGGAGACCGCCGACCTGGTCACCGCGGCCGGCGGCAAGGGCATCGCCGTACCCACCGACCACCTGACACGGCCCAGGTTGAAGACCTGGTGGCGCGAATCGCCCGGGAACAGGACGGCAGGCTCGACATCCTCGTGAACAACGTCTGGGGCGGCGACCCGCTGACCGTCTGGGACAAACCCCTCTGGGATCAGCCGCTGCAGGACGGCCTGCTGCTCCAGCGCCAAGCCGTGCACATCCACATCATCACCAGCTGGCACGCGCTGCCGCTGCTCGTGGCCCGCCGCCGCGGCCTGGTCGTGGAGGTCACCGACGGCACCGCCGACCAGGGCTACCGGGGCGCCTTCTTCTACGACCTCGCCAAGTCCAGCGTGATCCGGATGGCGCAGGCCCAAGCAGGCGATTTGCGGCCGTACGGCGTCACGGCCATCGCGCTCACTCCCGGCTTCCTGCGCTCGGAGGCGATGCTCGACCACTTCGGCGTCACCGAGGGCACCTGGCGGGACGGCATCGCCCAGGACCCCTACTTCGCGATGTCGGAGACACCCGTCTACCTGGGCCGAGCCGTCACTGCGCTCGCCACGGACCCCCAGGTGAGCCGCTGGAGCGGGCAGTCGCTGTCCACCTGGCGACTGGCCAAGGAGTACGGCTTCACCGACGCCGACGGCTCCCGGCCTGACTGGGGCGGCTACTTCGCCGCCACCCAGCGCGACAGCTCCGGCACCGTACCGGAGGACTATCGATGAGGCTCAGATCGGGCGTCGGTGGCGACGGGGCCGTCAGCTCTCCTTGCCGCGTTCCTGCTGCCGCCGGTACGTGCTGAGCATCTGGCTCCCGACGTCGACGTAGCTGGCGAACAGGCCGATCACGTCCTCGAGCCGCCGGCGTGCGGGATCGGTGCTGACGAGGTCCTCTCCTTCTCGCAGGGCGGCGATCAGGGTCTTGGCGCGCGCGTGGCTGGCTTCCAGCAAGGACGCGATCCCGCCGGCGGCCTCCACCAGGAGCCTGCGGCTTCCGGGCTGGGGAATGGTCCTGGCCAGCCCCCAGGAGTCCAGCTGGCGCACCGCGGTGCTCACCGATCCCTTGCTCAGCGCGAGTTCGGCGGCGATCATGTCGAGAGACAGTGGCACCTCGCTCACCAGGAGCAGGCCGTAGACGCGGCCGGTGGCGTGCGGCAGGTTCCAGGAGGCCAGCAGGTCGCCCACCGAGACGATGAACGAGCCGCGCCTGTCGGCGTTCATCGCTGCTCCTGGCGGCTCAGCGTGTGCAGGAACGTCTCGATCGCCACGTTGACGGCTTGCGGGTTGTCCTGGGGGCAGATGTGGCCGGCGTCAGGAATGACGACCTCTTCGACCCCCTCGGCTCGGGCCCATCGGGGCATGGCCGAGGCGATGTTGCCGGTGCGGTCGTGCCGGCCGCGGATCAGGCACAGCGGAACGGGCGTCCGATAGCCGGGATCGGGGACGACCAGCTCCACCGCGGCCTTCCATACCTGGACGAAGTCCTTCTTGGACATCTGGGAGAAGGCGCGCCGCGCATCTACCCGGGCGGCCGGCGTGACCGCGGAGGCGTCGGCCATCAGCTTCGGGAGGTGCTTGGCCGGGAGCGCCAGCAGCATCGGCGCCGCCGTCTTGAGCAGCATGCGCTCGCTCCAGGACAGCGGCCCGGTGTTCCATGCCGAGTCGATGACGATCAGAGCTCGGGCCAGGCGGCGGTTCCGTTGGACGAGGGCCTGGCCGAGGTTGCCGCCCAGGGACTGTCCCACCAGCACGGGCCGGTCCAGCGCCAGGTGTTCGATGAGGGCGTGCAGGTCGGCGAGCGCCCGTTCGGCGGTGAACGGGCCGCCGGCCGGCTGGGACAGGCCGTGGCCGCGCATGTCCCAGACGATGACGCGATACCCACGGGCGCGCAGGTGTTCGGCCTGCGCGTCGAACATCACGTGATCGGCCCCGGCGCCGTGCGTGAAGACCACCGGCGTCCCCTCACCGCCGCTGTCGGCGTAGCGCAGGTCACATCCATCGAACGGCAGCACAGCGGGCATATTCAGCACGTACTAAATCTAACGAACATCAAGCCGTCACGTGCGCCGGCCGCCTGTCGAGACGGCCCGCAGCGATCAGCGGGGCAGGAGCTCGCCCAGGAGACACCATGATCGAGACCGGTCAGGACATTCGGGTGTGTCCACATGACGTTCTGGCGCTCCCGCGGATTCGTAGCCGGTCATGGATCGTGGCCGGCCGGTGCCCTCGCACTCCGGTGCGTGCTCCGCCCAGCTCACGCGGGCTTGACGGGTCAGCGGGGGTCGCGCGGGATGGTGATGAGCCCGCCTTCGTAGGCGGCGATGACGAGCTGGGCCCGGTCCCGGGCGTGTAGCTTGGCCAGGAGACGCCCGATGTGGGTTTTGACCGTGCCGACGGTGAGGTGAAGGTGCTCCGCGATCTCGGCGTTGGACAGCCCCTTGCCGATGAGGGTGAGCACGTCGCGCTCGCGCTGGGTGATGTCGTTGAGGTCTCGCACGGCCGGGGCGGGGTGCGGGGCTTGCAGGAATTCGGCGATGAGCCGGCGGGTCACGGTGGGCGAGAGCAGCGCTTCGCCGGAGGCGACGACCCGGATGGCGGCCAGGAGCTCGCTCGCCCTCGCGCTCTTGATGAGGAATCCGCTGGCGCCGGCCCTGAGCGCGGCGTACACGTACTCGTCAAGATCGAACGTGGTGAGGATCAGCACGCGAACGCCGGCGCTTTCGGGGGCGGCGCAGATGCGCCGGGTCGCCTCGATGCCGTCCATGCCGGGCATGCGCACGTCCATGAGCACGACGTCAGGGCGGTGCCGGCGGGCCAGGAGCACCGCGTCGGTGCCGGTTCCGGTCTCGCCCACGGTGGCCATCCCCGGTGTGGTGTCGATGAGGACCTTGAGGCTGTCGCGCACCAGGACCTGGTCCTCGGCCAGCAGAACCCGGATGGGCGGGGACGGATCGGCGGTCATGTCACGGTGCCGTTCGGGTCGTAGGGCAGGCGAGCCGTCACCTGAAAGCCGCCGTCGGGGCGGCGTCCCGCGCTGAACGTGCCTCCGTACATCTTGGCTCGTTCGCGCATGCCGATCAGGCCGTGCCCGCCGTGGCGCGCCCGCGGCGGCCGGCCGTGGCGGGGGCCGTCGTCGATGACCTCGATCACGGCCTCCCGTCCGTCGACCTCCACGGTGACAGAGCAGCGGGTGGGCGCGGCGTGGGTGACGACGTTGGTCAGGGCCTGCTGCACGATGCGGTAGACCGACATCGCGACCGCGGGAGGCAGCACGGCCTCCTCCCGGACGGTCAGATCCACCTCCACGCCGGCCGAGCGGGCGTGGTCGGCCAGCTCGGGCAGGTCCGCCATGCCGGGGACGGGCCGGTGAGGCTGCTGGGGATCGCCGTCGGAGCGCAGGAGGCCGAGCACCCGGTGGATCTCGGTGAGCGTGTTTCGGCTGGTCTGCTCGATGACGGCCAGGGCGGCGCGTACCTCCTGCGGGCGGGCGTCGGCGACATGGTTGGCCACCGTGGCCTTGACGGCGATCAGGCTCATGCTGTGGCCGATGACGTCGTGCAGCTCCCGGGCGATGCGCCTGCGTTCATCGTCGACGGCCGCCTCGGCGAGGTGGCGGACCAGGCGAGCGGTCGTATCCCGCTTCCAGCGGACGACCGTCCCGATGGCCCATCCGGCGGTCAGGAGGACGCTGATCGCACCGATCTCCACCGGCCAGTACGGCGGTAGCTCGCTGGGCGACGCCGCGGGCGGGAGGCCGGGGAGCACCCGGTCGTAGAAGATCAGGATCGCCGCCACCGCCGCGAACGCGCACGCCGCCAGGCCCGCCGCCGACCACCGGGTCGAGACGGTGGCGGCCACCAGATACAGCACGAGCACGGCCGGCACGAAGGACAGCCAGATCACGCCTGCCGCGACGGCACCGGCCACGGTCGCCAGCACCCCCGCGGCGCACGCGAACCCCAGCATGGTCCGCGGCCACCGCCGCCGGACGGCCACGGGGAAACCGATGATCGCCGCCACCGGCCACGCCGACCAAGCGGGCCAAGCCGACGACGGTCCCGGCGGATCGACGAGGGCATATCCGATGGTCAGCGCCACGATGACCGCCACCGCGGCATCGACGACACCGCCTCCACCGAACCGCCGGGCCGCAACCATGACGCGCAATTTATCGCCTCCCCCGATCGGCCGGCATCCGACCACGGTCAGACATCCGCATCCACCCGGAGTCGTACCACCGGCTCGTGCACGCCGGGCAAGATCCGACCCGAGCCAGACGCGCTCCCACCCGGCTGACCGTGACGATGCTGGTGCACCGTGACATCGACACGAAAGCAGGATCCATGAATGCGGACCTTCGGGGACGAATCACACGCCGACGACAGGCCGACGCCGACCGGCGCGCCGCCAACGCCGCGGCCAACCTGGACCGCCATCCCCCCTTCCCCGGACGATGGGTGAGCGCCGTCTCCCTGATCGGCGGCCCCACACTGATCATGACGGGGACCCTCCTGCGCTCGCCGTTCTACTTCTTCGTCCCTTATCAGCTCACCGCCTACACCCATCACCCCGCCCTCGTCACCGCCGCCTACACCTGCTTCGCCGCCGGCTTCGTCCTGCTGTGGCCGGCGGTCATGACGCTGGCGCAGAGGATCGCCGCCACCAGCCCGCTGTGGGGACTGTGGGGCGGCTGCCTGGTGATCGTCGGCCTGTTCACCCGGACCTTCCAGTTCGGCACCGATCACCTGGCCTTCCACCTGACCGACAGCCTCGGCCTGCAGACCATGCTGGGCGGCATCGACGACTACTACCTGGCATGGCGGGACACGATCTGGCATCCGTTCAGGGCCATGTCCGGACCTGCGTTCTTCGGCTGGGTCGTGCTGGCCGTCGGCGCCTACCGCTCCGGCGCCCTGGGACTGGGCCGCTCGGTCGCGCTCGGCCTGATGTCGGCGCTCGCGCTCGGGACGCTCAAAGGCACAGAACCGCAGTCCTTCATCGCCGTGGGCGGCCTCTGCGTCGCCTTCATCCCCCTCGGCATCTCCCTGCTCCGCAGCGGTCCCCCGCCGACCAGACGCGCCATGGTGTGGATCGTCGTGCTCATCCTCGTGCACATCTTCTTCACGGCCTACGGCCCCAGGGGATGACGACCCCGGGCCGATGGATCACTCGGTGGTGGTCGCCTCGCTGGGTGGAGTGAGGGGGATCGCCGGCTGCGGCATCAGCGCTCAGCATCGTCCGTTCACCTGATCACCGGGAAAGGCGATGCACATCTCCATCCGTGCCGGCGGCGCCCCCAGGCAGTGGTGCACGCCATGGCCGAAGGCGACGTCTCGCCCCCGTTCGCGCGGCGTCCTGACAACCACAAGACGCCGGCCCCCTCGTAACAGCGCAGGCATGTGACGTGGGCCACCGACCGCGGGTGTTACGAAACGGCCGGCAGCGGCGTCTTGTGCGTGTGGTAGAGCTTGAGGCGGACAGGCGGGGGCAAGGCATGAGCGAACGCGACGAACGAACGACGAGCACCCCGCGACGCCCCGACCGCGCCGACCAGGTGGAGCCCGCCACCGAGGCGTTCGTCACCCATCGCAACCTGCTGTTCACCGTCGCCTACGAGATGCTCGGCTCGGCCGCCGACGCCGAGGACGTCCTGCAGGAGACCTGGCTGCGATGGGCGGGCGTCGACCTCGCCGGCGTGCGGGAGGAGCGCGCCTACCTGGTACGGATCGTCACCCGGCAGGCACTCGACCGGCTGCGCACGCTCGGCCGGCGCAAGGAGTCCTACGTCGGGCCGTGGCTGCCCGAGCCGCTGCTCACCGCGCCGGACGTGGCCGAGGACGTCGAGCTGGCCGACAGCGTCTCGATGGCCATGCTGCTGGTGCTGGAGACGCTCCAGCCGATCGAGCGAGCGGTGTTCGTACTGCGCGAGGTCTTCGACCTGGACTACGACGAGATCGCCGAGGCCGTCGGCAAGAGCCCGAACGCGGTACGCCAGATCGCCTACCGGGCACGGGCACACGTCGCCGCGCGCCGGCCACGCGGCACCGGCTCCCCGGCCGAACACCGGGCCGCCCTCCAGGCCTTCCAGCGAGCGGTCGAAACCGGCGAACTACAGAGCCTGCTCGACATCCTCGCGCCCGACGTCGTCGCCCTGAGCGACGGCGGCGGTGTCAAGCACGCCCTGCTCCGGCCCGTCGTGGGAGCCGGCAACGTGGCTCGCCTGCTGGCCGTCGGCTGGTGGAAGCGCGACGCGGAAAGGTCGGCCGAGCTGGTGCAGATCAACGGCGGCCCCGGGCTGCTCATCCGGCTCAACGGCGAGATCGACGGCGTGGTGGCGGTGCACGTGGAGAACGGCTACGTCACCGGCGCCTACCACGTGCGCAATCCCGAGAAGCTGTCGCGCGTCGAACGGCCCACCGCCGTGAGCCGCTGAGAACCGGCCGGAGGACCCGTCTCCCCCGGACCATCCTCGCCGACCAGCGCCGCGCCGGCCGCTACGGGGACGAGGCACGGTGGCGCTCGCAGGGAAGACCATCCGCTGGGTCGGAGCGCTCGACCAGCCCCACACGCTCAGCTACCTGCCCGACATCGCCAGGGCCCTGGTGACGCTCGGCGGCGACACGCGGGCTGACGGCCAGGCCTGGCACCTGCCGGCGGCACCGGCCGTGACCGGCCGCGAGTTCCTCGACCTGGTGATCGCCGAGCTGGGGCGGCCCGGCAGGACCGCGGCGCTCGGCCGCCCGACGCAACGCCTGATCGGCCTGTTCAACCCGACCGTGCGCGCCCTCGGCGAGACGTGGTACCAGCGCGACCGGCCCTTCGTCAGCGACACCTCGAAGTTCAGCACCACGTTCGGGCCGTTCACCACGACCCCGCACACCACCGCCATCGCCGCCACCCTCGACTGGTACCGCACCCGCACGACCTCGTGACCGGTGCCGGCGACCGCCGGCCGCGCCACCCTCCGGGTCGCCGTGGCGGATGGCACGTGTCCAGACGAAGCCCGGCCGCTACCGGGCCTCCTGGCAGTCCCCACCTTCTCAGGAGGTGTCTTCGAAGACCATGCACCAGGTTTGACTTATATAAGTAAGTGCTGAAATAGTTGGGTTCGGCCATCCAGCGCGCATTCCCTTGGCAGGCGCGAACGCCGCATCACCGACGAGAAAAGGCACACCTGATGGACTCCGTTGACGAGATCGACCGGGCGCATCGCGAGCTGGTCGACGGCGAGCGCAAGGTCCTCACGCTGCGACGGCGCTACGACGCCGAGGTCGAGGACGTGTGGGGCGCCTGCACCGACGCCGAGCGCCTGAGCCGCTGGTTCCTGCCCGTCACCGGCGAGCTGAAGCTCGGCGGCTCCTATCAGCTGGAGGGCAACGCCGGCGGCGAGACCCTGTTCGAGCTGGTGCACGCCGCCGAAGTGCCGCCCGACTTTCTGGTCCGGCTTCGGCCCGGGCGCCGCAGGCGTGGGATGGGATCTCGCGTTGCTGGGCCTGGGCCCGCATCTGTCGACGGGCGAAGGGCGGATCGGCGAAGACGCCTTCCGCCTGACCGAGGAGGGCAGGCGCTTCCTCACGGCCGGCGCCCAGGCGTGGGCCGGACCTACGAGGCCGCAGGCGGCTCGGCAGACCAGGTCGCCGCCACCGTGGCGGCCACCACCACCTTCTATGCCACCCAAGAGGAGCAGTCATGACCCAGAAGACCACGACCTTCCTGATGTTCCAGAACGGCGACGCCGAGGAGGCCATGACGTCCTACATCTCGCTCTTCGACGACGCCAAGGTGGTGCACGTCGAGCGCTTCGCAGCTGGAGAGCCCGGCCCTGAGGGCAAGATCAAGCATGCCACGTTCACGCTGGCCGGTCAGGAGTACATGTGCATCGACAGCGAACCGGTGCACGCTTTCACCTTCACGCCGTCGATCTCGATCTACGTCGCATGCGACACCGAGGAGGAGATCGACCGCCTGTACGCGGCGCTGGGCGAGGGCCGTCAGGCGCTGATGCCGCTGGGCTCCTATGGCTTCAGCACGAAGTTCGGCTGGGTCAACGACCGTTTCGGGGTCTCCTGGCAGCTCAACCTCACCTGATCTCACGAGATCCGTCGGTCATGAGGCCTGTGGCGACCCCTCGCGAGCATGACCCCATGACACCGCGTCGGCTGGCCCGGTAGTTTCGTCGCGATCGTCAGGGTGAGGCACCGCATCCACAGGCGGGCGCCTCGCCCTGATCTGGATGCGCGCCGCCGTGCGGACCGCCGGTGACGATCTGGTCGTAAGGTCTCCACGCCGCCGGGCCTCACACCACCAAGATCTTCACGTTGCGCTGGTCCGGATTCAATCACCTGTTCAGGCAGGAATTACCGCCGCCAGCGCGGCGACCGCCGCATCGATGTCGCGTTCGTTGATGCGGCCGTAGCCGAGCACCAAGCCGCCTCGGGCGTTGCCCACGACGCTGAACCGGCTCAGCGGGACCGCTCGAACGCTTTCACCAAGAGCGCGCGCCGCGACGGCGGTGTCGTCGACGCCCGCCGGCAGCCGGACCAGGACGTGCATCCCCGCGGCGATCCCCTCGACCTGGAAACCGGGCAGATGCTTGGCGAGGGCGGCGATCAGGTGCTCGCGCCGCCGCTGATACACCTTGCGGACCCGCCGCACGTGCCGGTCGTAATCACCTCGTTCGATCATCATGGCCAGGGCCCGCTGGTCGATCGCGGGGGGACAGACGTCAAGCAGGAGACGGATGCGCTCGGCCTGGGGCATGTAGCGAGCGGGAACGACCGCCCACCCCAGGCGCAGCGCTGGAGCCAGGGTCTTGGACGTGGTCCCCAGGTAGGCGACGTGCTCGGGCCCCAGGCCCTGCAGTGCGCGCACCGGCTGGCGGTCATATCGGAATTCGGCGTCGTAGTCGTCTTCCAGCACCAGGCCGCCGGTCCGCCTGGCCCAGTTGAGCAGCGCGCGCCGGCGCTCCCCCGACAGCACGACACCCGTGGGGAACTGGTGCGCCGGAGTGATGAGCACGGCGTCGACGTCCGGATCGTTGATGACGACGCCGGCGGCGTCGACCGGCATCGGCCGTGCGACCAGGCCATGAACCCTGATCCGCTCGATCTGGCTCGGCAGGCAGGGGTCCTCCACCCCGACGCACGACGCCCCTTCGGCCGCCAGCGCTCGCATGAGCAGGTCGACGCCCTGTGCCGTCCCGTGCACGACGAAGATCTGCTCGGGGTCGGCGACGAGGCCGCGGGTGCGACCGAGATGGCCGGCCAGCACCTCGCGAAGCTCTTGAGTTCCGCGAGGGTCGCCGTAATCGTAGGCGCCGAGCGGCACCGCGAAGTCTTCGCTGCGGCCGCCAGGCAGGCCGCCCACTGGCGAGCGGGGAATTGCGAGACGTCAGGAGTCGTCGGGGTGAAGTCGAACCGTACGCGACCGGGTTCCTCGCGCTGCGGCGCCCGCCGCGGGACCGGGTGCGGGGCATCGGCGACGAGCGGAGCGGCCTTGGTCCGGGTCACGAGATGGCCCTGTGCGGCCAGTTGTTCGTAGGCCTCGGTGATCACGCCACGCGAAACGCCGAACTGGGCGGCGAGCGCCCGCGAGGACGGAAGCCGCACCCCCGGGCGCAACGATCCGGCTCGGATGGCTTCGCGGATGGTGCGCTCCGCCGCCTCCGCGAGCCTCTCACCCGGCAGACGCTGCAAGGACAACCATCTGGCCTCCTCAAATTCCACAGATCTGGACCTTAACAACAGGCCAGCCAGGACTCCACACTGTGACGTGACCGCAGCATCCTGCGCGTGCGCGGACCCCCGAGCGCGGGCGCCGGGCACGGTCATGAGTTCCGCGATGTGACGAAGGACAGCCATGATGAACGCGAGCGCCCCTCTCGACGAGGCCTATCTGCGGCTGCACCGCACGGGCCCCGAGTTCGGCGGCGACCGGGACGGCAACCACGGACTGGCCAACCACGGACCGATGGCCGCGGAGGTCCTGGTGCGTCGCGGACATGGTGCGCAGGTGTCGCCCTGGCTGGACACGTACCTCGCCCGGTTGATCGAACTGCCCTCGTCCCGGGAACCGATCAACGAGCAGAATCTGCGCGATGCCCTGGGTGGAGGGCGCGCCAGAGTCGGTGACTGGGCGGAGTACTTCACCCGGCAGATGGCCGAGCACCCCTGGCTGCACGTTCTCACGACCTGGTGGCCCGTGCTCCTGCCCGGGATCACGGCCGGCGCCACGCACGGAGCGATCCGGGTGGGCCATGCGGTCCGCAGCCTGACCGGCGGCGTCGGGGAACTCGCACGAGCCGAGCTGGCGCACGCCCTCGCCTTCTGGGCGGCTCGCTGCCGCCCCATCCCCGGCGCCACCCCGCCGTCGGGGAACCTGAGCCCGGAGCAGGCACTCGCCGGCATCCCGCACCTCGCCGACCAGTCAGGGGTCATCGCCCGCCGGCTCGCCCGGCTGGCCGACGTACCCGGCTGGCCCGCCGCCCAGGCCGCCCTGCGCGCTCCAGCGAACGCCGACGACGTACCGAAGCTCCTGGACGAACTGGTGCGGGCGGCCACGGTGCGCTATCTCCACCATGCGCACGGCAGTCCCATCCTGCTCGTGCATACGGCCACGGCACCCAACGCCATCAAGCACACCCTGCCCGCCCTGCCGCCCGAGATGTGGGCGCCGAGCCTGGCCGCGGTATGGTCCGCCGTCGCCGCGATCGTGTCCGCCTACGAGCCCGGCCACACCGTTCCGCAGGCCGAGCTGCCCGACGTTCCCCGCGCGGACGATCCGATCGCCGAACTGCTCGAACGCGCCGTCGCCAACGGCGACGAACACGTCATCAAGTTCACCGACACCGCCGTGGACGTGTATCAGGCCAGTGGCGACCCGGATGCGTTGAGGGCCGCCGTCCGAGCCCGGCACCTCATCGTCCCCGAGTGAACGCGGGCGCCGCGCAGTGCGCCGCCGTCCTCTACCTCACCGGCCCGCCGGCCGACTTCGTCACCGGTAGGGTCACCGCTCAATTCTCCTTCGCCTCGCGCCGAGCCTGCCGCCTGGAGGGGTGATGCGAATGGAGCAGAAATTCCGCAGATCACCGTGCCGTATTCGCTCGTTACGCGCCGTCCGCAGCAATACGGCCGGTCCGATTATCCAGGGGAAAATAATTGGATCATGGCGGTGGCATGTCGTTACGCTTGCGGGCGTCGTACAACACCTCCCGCCGATTCCGCCACGTCCGCGAAACGGCGAGGAAACCGTACAGAGAGCTTGGAGGCGCTTATGGCGATGCCGAAGAAGGGCACGCGACTCATCACCGTCGACGGCACCGCCTACCGCTGGAGGGTCAGCCACAGACCGGGCCATACCGGCGGCGACGACCTGCACCCTCTCACCTTCGCCGTCGAGCGGGCCGAGGAGCCGGCGGGTGTGCTCGTGGTGTCACTCCCCTGCGCCCGGGCGGACAACCGGCACGGGCGACGGACGATCGTGGTCCGTCCCCTCCTCGTCGCCGGATGCGTCCGGCGCGCCGTCGAACACGGATGGAACCCGGCGCGCGAGGGTCCGGCCTTCACCTTCGCCATCAGCGAGGAGGACCTGACCGAGGTCCTGGGCGAACCGCCTCGCTACCTGATCCCGTTCCTCTGGGGCATGATCCCTGAGGGCGGCGGCGTGGAGGATCTGCCCCGAGCCGTTCAGATCAGGGGCCGGGACGGCGAGCCGATCGGCCGGATCGCCCATCGGGCTCCCGGCCGGTGAACTCGGCTACGAGGACCGCTCTAATTGGACCACGTGTAACCATCGGTAGTTACCTGGCCGCCGCCGGGCACTGCGCCATCGGCGGAAGCCGGGCTCGCCAGGGCGATACCGGCGGCGATTATCGCCGCAGCGACGAGCACTTTTCTTGCCCAGTTCTTCGGAGCCACGGGCACCTCCGGCCACGCGATCCACGGCGATCCTGATGCCGCCGAGGCACGACGAAAGCGATCGTACATAAACGAGTGCTTCTCAACAAGAACGGCTTGCAAGAACCGCGCCCGCCCGGTCGGCCCTGCTATTCAGCAGCAGGTGAAACCATTCGTCGCGGCGTGGCAGAAATCCCGGAAACGGGTCAGCCATTCGACCGTCGCCGAGTAGTTGCGGGCGAGATCGTCCCGGTGGAACTCGAAGGTGTCGGGTTCCGTGGTGACCGAGCCGTCCAGCAGGACCCGGCCCCCGGCGGGAGCGGTCGACAGGTAGCTGTCGAGGAAGGCGGCGATCCGCCGGGCGTCCTCGCCGCCCAGCTCCACCAGGATGTTGTACCCGAGCAGCTCCGCCGTCTCGGCGTCCAGCACACCGGCGCTCTCCAGCAACTCCAGGGCCGGCCGCCAGTTCCAGGCGTTGACGCTCAGCGTGCGGCCGTCAGGGGTCTCCAGCGTCCAGGACACCGGCTCAGCCTAGCCAAACGGCCGTTTGCGGCGCGACAAGGGCGTGCCCGGACTGGAGATCATGAAGCGTTGTCTGTACTCGCCGCCAGCGCGATAGCACGTAGAGACGGTGAGGTCCTCCTGGTCCGGCAGCGGAACGCGGGCGATCTGGGTTCGGAGTGGGACTTACCCGGTGGGATGGTGGAGGACGGGGAACTCGCCGACGAGGCGGTGCTCCGCGAGATCCAGGAGGAGACAGGGCTGAGGGCGGACAAGCCGTCCCGGCTGCTCCGCTGTCTGGCCCGTCCTGGATCCGAGGTGAGTTTCTGGACGTGGCCGAACGGCCTGGATCGGGAGCCTTGCGTGATCCCACCTGCCAGCTGAGCGGCGTTCGAGCTCTCTCGGGCGCGGTTGACGCGCGAACGCACGGTTCCGAGGCGTGCGTCCAGCGCCTGTGAGGTGATCGCTGCCCGTCCCCAGCAACCCACCCGTCCCCCGGAGCCGGGGGCCGGCTCGCGCTTGGGCCTTCCCACGAGTGATCGACGGGTGTATCTGTTGAGGGAAATCGATTTGCATCGCGCGCGGTTCTTCGGACGACTCGGTGAAGGAGTAGGCGATGGCAGGTCAGGGAGGTCTCCGTCGGAGGTCGTTCCTCGTCGGTAGCGGACTGGGAGCCGCGGCGCTGCTGGGTGGTGCGTCGCCGTTCATGACCATGGGTGCGGCGTGGGCGGCACCGGCGGGCGAGCTGTATCAGGCGGCGCTGGCCAAGGGCATCCGGTACGGCTCCTCGGCCGCGACGTGGCAGGTGCAGCCGGACCCTGCCTACGCGGCGCTGTACGCGCGCGAGAGCGGGATGCTGCTCACCGAGGACGACCTGCTGTGGTACCGGCTCAAGCCGACGCCGGACGCGCCTCTGGACTCCACCTACGGCGACCAGATCGTGTCCTTCGCCACCGGCAACGCCCAGCCGGTGCTCGCGGCGCATCTGGTCTGGGACGAGGGGCTGGGTGAGGGGTGGGATCCGGACGCCCTCTACAACCTCGGCTCGCAGGAGGCGCGCGACCTCCTCTTCGGGACGATCGAGCAGGAGGTCGCGCACTATGCAGGACAGGTGACGGCCTGGGTGGTGGCCAATGAGGTGACCGACGGGCGCCGCAAGGACGCCAACGGGTTCTGGACGGTCGAGCCCTGGTATCAGACGATCGGCCCGACCTACGTCGAGGAGGCGTTCACCCTCGCCCACCAGCAGGACCCGAACGCCCTGCTGCTCATCAACGACTTCGGATTCGAGACCGGGTCGGACGCGGCGGCCCGCCGGAGGTCGATGCTCCAGGCCATCGATTACCTGCAGAGCAGGAACGTCCCGGTGCACGCGCTGGGCGTGCAGGCACACCTGAACGCGAACGGCTTCGCCCGCAAGTTCGACACGGCGGCCTACCGGACGTTCCTGTCGGACGTCGCGGCGCGGGGCCTGGCCATCTTCATCACCGAGATGGACGTCCAGGACGACGGCCTGCAGGCCGACATCCCCAGCCGCGATGCCGCCGTGGCGGACGTGTACGCGCTCTATCTCTCCGTGGCCCTCCAGGAGCCCGCGGTGAAGGTCGTGCTCAACTTCGGGCTGAGCGACCGCTACACCTGGTTGCAGGAGGACTTCCCGCGCCAGGACGGAGCCGCGCGGCGGCCGCTGCCGTTCGACGAGAACCTCCAGCCGAAGCCGGCGTACACCGCGATCCTGCAGGCCTTCCAGAACGCTCCGGCCCGCCCGCCGCTCTGATCCCACCCTGCCAAGGCTCTGACCGGCGCCGGCGCGCCGGCCAGAGCCGCCGGGGTGGCGTCACAGGCGGGCGCCGTAGGTCTCGATGGCGTTGTCGCTGCTCACCCGCTGCCTGATCTCCGGCGGCAGCGTGGCCAGGGCGTGGCGCGGGTCGTCGAAGTCCCAGTGCGGGTAGTCGGAGCTGAACATCAGGGTGCGGTCCGCGCGGGCGATCTCGCAGAGCACGTGCAGGTGGTGGCGGCGCTTCGGCTCCGGGAGCGGCTGCGTCGTGAACCGGACGTGATCCACGATGTACTCGCTGGGCAGCCGCTTGACCCACGGCACCTCGTCGCGCAGGCCCCTGACGTTCTTGTCGAGCCGCCACATCACGTCGGGGATCCAGCCCAGCCCGCCCTCGGTGAGGATCACCTTGAGGTTGGGGAAGCGCTCGAAGACGCCGTGGCAGACGAGGCTGATCAGGTTCGCCTGGAACACCTGGCTCAGCCCGCTGTGCCACTCGACGTAGTACGTCGGCGTCCCGCCCGCCATCGGCGGCGAGGTGCGGTAGATGCCCTCGCCCGAGTTGGGGTGGACGGCGACCGGGATGCCGATCTCGTTGGCGGCCTCGTAGATCGGGTAATGGTGCCGCAGCCCCATCAGCATGTCGGTGAGCGGCAGCAGCACGCCGACGAAGCGCTCGTCCTCGGCCGCGCGCCGGATCTCCCTGGCCGCCGCCGGCGGGTCCTGCGCGCCGACCACGATGTAGCCGCGGTAGCGGTCGTCGGCGTCGAACCAGGTGGTGGCGAGCCACTGGTTGTACGCCTTGGCGATCATCGCCGCGGCGTCCGGGTCGGGCAGGGCGCCCAGTCCGAGCACCTCACCGCCGATGAGCACCGCCCGGTCGATGCCGTTGCCGTCGAGCAGGTGCCGCGCCGTGAAGACCGGGTCGGCGCCCGGCGCGGACCCGTCGGGAGCGCGGGCGTCGTCGCGGAGCACCCCGGCCGGGTTGATGTAGAGCATGTTCCGCGGGATCGACACCGCCTCGCGATGCCCGGTCGTGCCGAGGGTGCGGCGCTCGTCGAGGCCCAGACGGCGCTGCTCGGCCAGCGACAGGAACGGCCGGAGCTCCCCGAGGCCGCTCTTGGTGACCGGGTGGACGTCGCAGTCGACGAGCCGGTAGCGGCCCGGCGCGGACGCCTCGGTGGGGGGCTGGTCACGCAGGTCGGCCATGGAAACTCCTGTCCGGATCGTCGTTGCCGAGATGGCGCGGAACCGTCATAGTTATGGATAGCAAATCGATTGGCACAGCAACAGAGGGTCAGTGGGTGGGCGCATGGAAGTTCGGGTCGGCAGCGTCGAGGACGTGCGCCGGGACGGGTGCAGGACCGTCGACGTGAACGGGCGGCCGGTCGGCGTCATCAGCGTCGGCGAGGAGTTCTTCGCGATCAGCGACAAATGCCCGCACATGGGCGCGTCGATGTGCCAGGGCTCGCTGAGCGGCACCTTCGTCCCCGCCGGCCCGCACGAGTACGTCTACGGCAGGGCCGGCATGGTGATCCGCTGCCCCTGGCACGGCTGGGAGTTCGACATCGAGAGCGGCCGGTCGCTCCTGGACCCGAAGCGCGTCGGGCTCAAGACCTACCGGGTCACCCAGGAGGACGGCGAGGTCGTCCTGCACGTGTGAGCGTCACCGGGCACGTCCCGCCGCCACCCCGCCCTCCGCGCGCCTCCTCCCGACGTGCGCGAACCGCCGCGTCCGGCGGGCTACCGCAGCACGACGACCTGCCCCAGCTCCGAGGAGCGGTAGGCCGCCAGCGCGACCTCCAGGGCGCGCACGCCGTCCTGCCCCGTCGCGCACGGCTCCTCGACCACGCCCCCGCGCACCGACGCGAGGAACGCCTCGATCATGGCCCGGTCGGCGTCCTCGGCGAACGACGCCCGGCGCAGGCCACGCGGGCCGCCCTCGCGCGTGCTGACGACGTTCAGCGCCTCGGCCCCGTCGGCGATCTCCAGCGAGCCCTCGGTGCCGACCAGGCGGAGGGAGAAGTCGTAGTCCCACGGGTGGTCCGCCGGCACCGACCAGCTCGGGTCGATGCCGGCGACCGCCCCGTTGTCCATGCGCAGCGAGACCACCGCGACGTCGTCGACGTCGAGGTTCCACAGCAGCGACCCGGCCTCGGCGGACACCTCGGCCACCTCCAGCCCGCTGACGTGGCGCATCACGTCGGTGACGTGGACGGAGTGGTCGATGAGCGCGCCCCCGCCTGCGGACACCGGGTCGGTGATCCAGCGGGGGTAGGCCGGGGGCAGCGGCGGGCGGCCGCGGTTGGCCCCCACCAGGCCGATCAGGTCGCCCAGGCGGCCCCCGCGCACCGCCGTACGCGCCCGCTGGACCAGGGGCAGGAACCGGGACACGAACGCCACGTGTAGCTGCACGCCCGCGGCCGCGCAGGCGGCGACCATCGCCTCGGCGTCCTCGACCGTCGTGGCGATCGGTTTCTCGCACAGGACGTGCTTGCCGTGGGCGGCGGCGAGCTCGACGTGGGCGCGGTGCTCGTCGGTGGCGCCGCACACCAGCACGGCGTCCACCTCGGGCGAGGCCGCCAGCGCCGCGGCGTCGCCCGCGAGCGGCACGCCGAAGTCCTGGTGGATCCAGCGGGTGTGCTCGGGCTCGGGGTCGTACAGGCCCACGACGTGGGCGTTCGGCGACCGCGTGAGCGCGCGCGAGTAGGCCCACGCGTGGCCCATGTGCGCGGCGCCCAGGATCGCGACGCCGACCGGCTTGCGGCTCATCCCAGCTCCCACGTGGTCAGGTCGATCGTCTTTCCGGTGCGGGCGGACTCGAGGGCGGCGAGCGCCGTGCGCAGCGACTCGACCGCCTCGGCGGCGGGCACCGGCGGTGGCCCGCCGTCGCGGCAGGCCGCGAAGAACGCGCCCAGCTCCAGGACGAACTCGCGGTCGCCGAGCACGTCCCACCACTCCGCGCCGCCCTCGCGGGCGTGCAGGACGCCGCCCATCATGTGGTCGTAGTCCCACGACAGCCGGCCCTCGGTGCCGACGATCTCCGCCCGGAGCTTGAAGCCGCGCGAGGCCGGGTGGGCCCAGCTGCACTCGACGTGCGCGATGGAGCCGTTCTCGTAGCGGACGGTCGCCAGGGTGTAGGTCGGCTCGCCCGCGCCGCTGCCGGCCGCCATGCAGTGCACGCGTACGGCGGGACTGCCGATCACCCACCGGGCGTAGTCGAACCCGTGCACGCCCTGGTCGAGCAGCGGCCCGCCGGACGTCGTGGCGTCGGCGAGCCATCCCGCTTCGCTCCACCCCGGTAACGAGGTCGTCGTCGAGTGGCTGACCATGCGCACGAGCCCGATGTCGCCCGACACCGCCAGGTCGCGGGCGAGCCGGTGGTCGGGGCCGTAACGGGCCACCTGCCCGATCGAGAGCAGTCCGGGTGCGGCCTCGGCGGCGGCGAGGACGCGGCGCGCCTCGTCCATGGTGCGTGTGATCGGCTTCTCGCACAGCACGTGCCTGCCCGCCCGGAGGGCGGCGATCGTGGCGTCGGCGTGGGCGGTCGGCGGCGTGCAGACGTCGACGACGTCGACGCCCAGGTCGAGCAGCGCGTCGAGGTCCGGTACGACTTTCGCGCCGTGCTCGCCGGCGATCCGCCCGGCCTTGCCCGGCACCGGATCGGCGACCGCGACCAGCCGGACGCCCGGGCAGTGACGGTAGGCGCGCGCGTGGACGCCGGCGATCATGCCGGCTCCGAGCAGGCCGACCGTCAGCTCGGCGTCACCTCGCATGGCCGGCGATGGACGGCGCCTCCGTGTGGAGGCCGGGCCCGAAGAACAGGAACACCACGAGATCCTCGCTTCCGGTGTTGGCGACCTCGTGCTCGCGGGTCGCCGCGTCATGGGTGACCACCAGCTCGTCCCGGCCGGGCTCGCCGCCGCGCACCTCGTGCCCGGCGAGCCTGCCCTCCCCCGTCCAGGCGAACACGCTGTAGACGCCGGGCTCGCGCAGCCGGTGGCTGCCGCCGGGCGGGACGACGAGACGCTTCCCGGCGTACTTGGTGGTGTTGTAGAAGACCCAGGTCTCCTCGCCGTCGCCGCTCGCGCCCGCGACGGGCCGCGGGCTCAGGTGGCGGTTCTCGTAGAACCAGGGGTCGCCGTTGACCTCCCAGTCCACGAAGCCGAGCGGGAACCGCTCGCCGTGCCGCTCGCGGTCGAGCGGGCGGACGTCCTTGAACAGCAGGTCCTTGGAGATGATCCGGCCGGCGTTCAGCGCCTGGAACATCGCCAGGACGTCGGAGTCCTCCTGCAGCTCGAGGGTGAGGGCCGTGCCGGGGGCGTGCAGCACTCCGGACGGCACGTGGAACCCCTCGCCGGCGACCTGGAGCTCCGCGCGGGCGTGCCGGAGGATCAGGTCGCTGTCCCAGTCGACGAGGTACGGCAGCAGCACCTCGTGCGCGGACTGCTCCGCGATCCACGGGTGCACGCCGAAGAACGTCTCTGGGTGCGGCCCCAGGTCGACACCAGGCAGGAAATGGTAGGACTCGTCCTTGGCGTTGCGGCCGACCAGCGAGGCGAACTCCTGGGCCGGATGGATGTGGTACGGCAGCCGGTAGGCGTAGTCGAAGATCTTCGCCAGCCGGCCCAGCCCGGCGGGGTGCGAGGCGGCGTACGCGGCGCCGAGGATCGCCGCGGGGTCGGCGGCCACGGCGTCGCGCAGCAGGAGCCGCTCGCCGTGCTCCCCCACGACGTGGCTGAGCCCCTCGTCCGGGGGACCGACGCGGTTGTCCGCCTTCGTCGTCGAGGCGAGCCACCGCTCGCAGATCGCGCCGCGCTCCCCGACGTCGTAGGCGTCCTCGGGAAGGCCCAGCCGCCGGCCCGGCGGCAGGAAGTCGCGCGCGACCCAGGCGGGCTCGCACCTCAGCACGCCGTTCCCGGCGTCGAGCAGCCGGGTGAGCACGTCCCGGGCCACCGCCGGATTCGCCTCCTCCTCCATGGTCACCCCTTGAGTCCGGTGAGAGCGATGCCTTGCACGAACTTCCGCTGGAAGACGAGGAACACGATGATCATCGGCAGGGCCGCGATCACCGACCCGGCGAACAGCAGGGTCCAGGACGTGCGGTTCTGCACCACGAACAGGGCGAGGCCGACGGGTGCGGTGATCTTGTCAGGGCTGGACATGATGATCAGGGGCCAGAAGAAGTCCTCCCACGCCCCCTGGAAGGTGAAGATCGCGTTCGCCGCCAGCGCCGGCCCGCACAGCGGCAGCACGACCGACCGGAAGATCCGGAACTCGCTCGCGCCGTCGATGCGGGCGGCCTCCAGCAGCTGGTCCGGGATCGAGAGCATGTACTGGCGGAGCAGGAAGATGCCGAACGCCGACACGATCCCCGGCATGATCAGACCCCAGTAGGAGTCGAGCCAGCCGTGCCCGCCGTTCCCCATCCAGTCGTTGCCGCCGAAGAACGGGATGTGCTGGATGATCAGGTAGTTCGGAATGAGCGTGACCTGCCCGGGGACCATCATCGTCGCCAGGAAGAGCATGAAGATGACGTTGCGCCCGGGGAAGCGGCGCTTGGCGAAGGAGTAGGCGCACAGAGCGTTGAAGAACGTCTGCAGCGCGGTGATCGTGAGCGCGACGAAGGCGCTGTTCACGAACCACCGCCAGTCACCGTGCCCCTGCGCCTGCTGGGCGTTGGTGAGGTCTCCGACGTTCAGGAAGCCCTTGTACCCCTCCAGGGTCGGGTCGTTCGGGATCCAGTGCGGCGTCGTGGAGAAGATCTCCCCCATCGGCTGGAACGACGCGCTGATCAGCCAGGCGAACGGGGCCAGGAACAGGATCGCGAGCGGGGCGAGCACCAGGTACGTGAGCGCCTTCTGCCGCAGCCCGAACTGGTTGTTGCCGTTCTGCGGCTTACGGGCGGGCGCGGCGGGCTCCGGCGCCGCCGGGGCCTCGCGCAGGCCGACTCCGGCCTCGACGCCGCTCACGCGACGGACCCCTGCCGGGAAAGGCGCAGCTGGAGCGCCGTGAACACGATCAGCATGAGGAAGAGCGCGAACGCCAGGGTGCTGGCATAGCCCATGTCGAAGTACTTGAACGCCCAGAGATACATGTAATAGACCATCGTCGTCGTCTTGTTGACCGGTCCGCCGTTGGTCATCACGAAGATCTGGGTGAAGACCTGCAGCGAGCTGATGATCCCCATGACGAGCAGGAACAGGGTGGTGGGCCGCAGCATGGGAATCGTGACGTACCGCAGGCGCTGCAACACGCCGGCACCGTCGATGCGGGCCGCCTCGTAGAGCTCCTGGGGGATCGCCTGCAGCCCGGCGAGGTAGACCACCATGGAGAATCCGGTGCCCGCCCACACGCTCATCAGGACGACCGCCGGCATCGCGAGGTTCTTGTCCGACAGCCACAGCAAGGGGTCGTCGATGATGTGCGCCTGCAGCAGGTAGTAGTTGAACAGCCCGTAGTCGCCGTTGTAGAGCCACTTCCAGAGGATGGCGGAGACCACGAACGGGGTGACGACCGGCAGGTAGAACGCGGTCCTGAACAGGCCGCGCAGTCGCAGCGGCAGGTTGACCAGAAGCGCCAGCACCAGCCCGGTCGCCATCGAGAGCGGGACCGAGGCGCCGCTGAAGTAGATGGTGTTCAGCACCGACTCGATGAACCGCTCGTCGTGGATCATGTCGCGGTAGTTGGTCAGGCCGACGAACGGCTTGTCCGGCTCGATGATGCTCCACCGGTGGAACGTCAGGTAGAAGGCGAAGACCAGCGCGGCCAGCGTGAAGACCGAGAAGATCAGCATGCCGGGCATCAGGAAGACGTACGCCGACCGTTCCTTCCAGACGCGGGCCGGGAGGCTGCGCCGGTTCGCGGGCGGGGTCCCGGGCCGGGAGCGTGGGCGAGACCAGCGGCCTCCGGTCCTCACAGGCGCTGCGTCCGTCTCGGTCCGCACCAGCGGCTGCGCCATCACTTTCTTCCTCTCCTCCGTACGCCGCCGGGCCGGGGGCCGGCCCGGCGACGCGTCGTCCCGTGCCGCGGACGCTCGCTCAGCCGCGGGCCAGGATCGCCCTGCCCTGCTGGGCGGCGCTGTCCAGCGCCTCCGCGGCGGTCTGGTCGCCGTAGATGGCCTTGCTGAGTTCTTCGTTGAGGATGGTCTCGATCCGCGGGTACTTGGGGTTGGCGACCGTGCTCGCGACTCCGCACGCCATCAGGTCGGCGAAGGGCTTCAGGATCGGCTTCTCCTTGGCGAGGTCGTCGCCGTTGAGCAGCGACTTCGTCGGAGGCAGCAGCGTACCCTCGGTCTTGTACGTCCAGTTGGCCAGGTTGTCGGGCTGCGAGAGGAACTCCATCCACAGCCACGCGGCGTCGGAGACCTTCGTCTGGCTGAACATCACCAGGGAGTCGCCGGCGAGAGTGGTCTTGCACCCAGCCGTCCCGTCGGGGAGCGGCGCCGCGGCCCACTTGCCGGTGAGCTTGGGGTACTCGTCGGCGAGCGTGCCGGCGAACCAGGCGCCCGCCACGTACATCGCCACGTCGCCCTTCGCGAACGCCACCCGGCCGTCGTAGGAGTTGGAGTTGAGGTAGTCCTTCGGGGAGTACTTGGCGAGGTCGACGTAGAAGGCGGCCGCGGTCTTGGCCGCCGCGCTGTCGAAGGCGACGTCCTTGCCGTCGTCGGTCAGCGCGTCGCCGCCGGCCTGGTAGAGCCAGGGGTAGAAGTAGTACGCCGCCTCCGAGGCGAACATCTCGAAGCCGTACCTGCCCTTCGCCGCGTCGGTGAGCTTCTCGGCGTCGGCCTTGAACTCGTCCCAGGTCTTCGGCGGGCCGTCGATCCCGGCCTCCTTGAAGCGGTCGGTCCGGTAGAACAGGCCGGTCGTCTCGCCGTCGAACGGCAGCCCCCACATCGTGCCGTTCCAGGTGACGAACGTCTTGAAGCCTTCGACGTAGTCGTCGGGCTTCACGACCTCGCTGCGGCCCATGTAGTTGCCGAGGTCGACGAGCGCGCCCCTGGCGGCGTAGTCGCTGGTGTCGCTGGCGTTGATGTAGGCGACGTCGGGGGCGGTGTTGCCGGCGATGCGGGTGCTGAGCACCTGCTGCGCCTGCTCCGCGGGGGCGTTCTCGAACTTGATCGTGATGTTGGGGTGCTGCTTGTGGAACTCGTCGGCCATCTTCTTCATCTGCGGCTCGTTGCCGACCCAGGAGAAGAACGTCACAGTCTGCGGCGAGGCGGGGTCCTTCACCGGACCTGCGCCCTTGCCGACATCGGTGGTCGGATTCTGTCCATCGCTTCCGCAGGACGAGAGGCTCAGAGACGCCGCGAGCGCCACCGCAATGATCGCCGGAGCCGTCCAGGATCCTTGGAACCTCACCACACCGCTCCCTACTACTCGCTCAGTGGAAGACGGAGATCTTCAACTGATGCAAATCGATTGGCGCCTTGGCGGGCAGTCTTGCCAAGG
Organism: Nonomuraea phyllanthi; assembly: GCF_006334985.2. Classification (GTDB taxonomy): domain Bacteria; phylum Actinomycetota; class Actinomycetes; order Streptosporangiales; family Streptosporangiaceae; genus Nonomuraea; species Nonomuraea phyllanthi. The sequence goes on along the minus strand of NZ_VDLX02000025.1, from coordinate 66,506 downwards.
GCTGGGCGTTTTGTCAATGGATTCGGCCGGCGTCCGTTCACATTGTGACGGCCCCGAGACCCCCCGGAGCGGGGCCGCTCGCCGGCCTCGACCGGTCCGACGGAGCGGTGCCGTACCTGCGCCGGTAGGCACGGCCGAAGTGCGACAGGGTGTTGAAGCCGGCGGCGTGACACACCTCGGTCACCGACAACGACGTGGCCGCGAGCAGCGAACGGGCGAACCGTAGACGGCGCTCCTGCAGGTAGAGCTGGAAGGAGGAGCCAGTGTACTCCCGGAACCGCTCGCTGAAGTAGTTCGGCGACAGGTGCGCCCGCCGGGCCGCGTCGGCGAGCGAGATCGGCTCGCGGAAGTGCCGGTCGACGTAGCGGACCGCGGCCCGCAGCTCGTCGTCCACGCCTGGGCGGTGGTCGGCGACCGCCGCCTCGACCAGCTGGTGGCGCGCCAGCTCGACCACGAGGCACCCCACGAGCGACTCGATCAGCCGCGCGCCGCCCAGCCGTGGCTCCTCGAACTCGGCCTGGAGCCGGCGCAGGTCCCCTTCGGCGGCGAGGAAGTCGTCGGTGTGCCAGGGCAGGTCGGCGACCGCGGGCCGCCCCAGGCCGGCGAGCTGGCGCTCCATGAGCCCCGGGTCGATGACCGTGTTGTAGCAGCCGAGCGGCTCGGGACCGATCGACCGGATGGCGTGGAAGTCCGCGGGCGACAGCAGGAAGGCCCTCCCCCGGCCGATCGGCCGCGCGACACCGTTCACCACGTGCTCGGCCTCCCCCGAGACCACCAGGCACAGCTCGTAGTAGTCGTGCCAGTGCACGTCGACGGTGCGCAGCCGCGGGCGCATCACCCGCGCGCCCCTGTCGGGTAGGAGCAGCGACTCGGTGCTGAACCGCTCGACCAGGTCGGTCATGGACGACCCACCCCATCAAATCGTTTTGCCTCAGGGTTCCAGTAGGATACCGCCATGTCGACGAGCGAGGCTGCGTCCAGTCCACACTCTCGCGTGACAATCGCGCAGGTCGCCCGCCGCGCGGGGGTGAGCCCCACGACCGTCTCCCACGTGTTGTCCGGCAAACGCGCGGTCGGGGCCGCCACCCGGGGCACCGTGATGGAGGCCATCCGCGAGCTCGGCTACCGGCCGAACATCGTGGCCCGCAACCTGCGGACCCGGCGCTCGCACATGATCGCGGTGGTCGTCCCCGACATCACCAACCCGTTCTACGCCGTGCTCACGCGGGGCCTGGCCGACGCCGTCGACGCCGCCGGGCACGGCACGTACGTCTGCAACACCGACGGCCAGCACGAGCGGGAGCGCAAGTTCTTCCAGGACGCCATGGACCGCGGCGTGGACGGCGTCGTCTTCGCCTCCGGCGAGACCGCGTCGCAGATCACGTTCGGAGAGGTCGACCAGCAGACCCCCATCGTCTGCATCGGCGACCAGCTCGACCATCCCCTCTGCGACGCGGTCATCCCCGACGACGAGACCGGTTCCCGCGCCGCCGGGTCCTTCCTGGCCTCGCGCGGCTACGAGCGCATCGCCATGATCCAGGGCCCGCCCCACTACGGCGCGGCGCGCACGGCGGGCTTCCGCTCGGCCATGCAGGCCGCGAAGCGGAAGGTCCCCGCCGAACGGATGGTGCGCGGCGACTGGACCCGCAAGGGGGGCTACGAGGCCATGAAGGCCCTCATGGCGCTCGACGCCCGGCCCGACGCCGTCTTCTGCGCGAACGACATGATGGCGATCGGGGCGCTCGACGTGGCCCACGAGCTGGGGCTGTCCGTCCCGGAGGACGTGGCCGTCGTGGGCTTCGACGACGTCGACGCCGCCACGATCGTGACCCCGCACCTGACCACGGTCCGCAACCCGGCGTACGAGGCCGGCGGCACGGCGGGCGACCTGCTGATGAGCCGCATGTCGGGCCGCTACACCGGCACCGGGCGGACCGTCGTGCTGCCCTGCCCGCTGATCGAGCGCGGCACCGCCTGAAAGACCGCCGGGGACGCCCTTCCCCAGCGGTCCTCCGGGCCCGGGCGGTGGCCGTCACACGTCCGGGAACGTCACCACCGCCTTCACGAACCCGTCAGGCTTCGCGCGCAGGGCGGCGAAGGCGGCGTTGATCTCCTCGAGCGGGAAGCGGTGGCTGACCAGGCCGTCCATCGACAGCACGCCGCCGGCGAGCAGGCGCATGCCGGCCGACATGCCGCGCATGATCACCGCGAGGTCGCGGAAGTGGGCGTTGACGATGGTGAACGCCATCCAGTTCCAGTACGCCAGCGGGATGGTGCGCTCGGCGCCCTGGTGGAAGCCGACGATCGCGATCGTGCCGCTCATCCGGGTCGTGTCACCGCAGCCCGTGAGCGCGGGCTGGGTGCCGGTGCACTCGAAGGTGATGTCGGCGCCGCGCCCGCCGGTGAGGGACCGCACGGCGTCGGGCAGCGACTCCTTCGTCACGTCGACGGTCCGCGTCGCGCCCAGGCGCGCGGCGCGCTCCAGGGCGTCGGCGCGCGCGTCCGCCACGATCAGCTGCCGCGGCCCGCGCAGGGCGGCGAGCCTCTGCACCAGGTTGCCCATGAACCCGGCCCCGATGACGACCACGTCGTCGCCCAGGCGGACGCCGGCGGCCTCCACGGCGTTGAGCGAGCAGGCGATCGGCTCGGCGAGCGCCTCGTCGAGCGGGCCGTCGCCCGCCGGGAAGCAGTACGCCGCGCGCACCGCGACGTACTCCGCGAAGCCGCGCTCGGTCACCCAGACGCCCACCCGGTCCCCGACGGCCGGTGCCGTCACCTCGGCGCCCACGTCGACGACCACGCCGCTGACCTCGTGGCCCGGGTAGCGGACCTCCCCCGCCGGAGGGCCGCTCAGCCACGGCTCGAGCTCCGAGGCGCACACGCCCGAGGCCACGACGCGGACCAGCACCTCGTCCGGCCCGATCGACGGGACCGGGGCCTCCTCGACCACGAACGTCTCGCGCCCGCGCAGCGCCGCGATCCTCATGGCAGCTCCCCGTCGTGGAAGACCACGATCGCGTAGACGCCCAGCGAGCCGAGGCGTACGACGTGCGCACCGTCCTCGCGGGCGACCTCCAGCGGCGTGCGCGTCCCGTCGCTCGCCACCACGGTCGCGCGCTCCCGGGCCTCGGGCAGCCGCACGCGGAGCGGGACGTCGGTGTGCGCCCGCACGGCGTCGGCCTCGCGGTCGTAGCCGTAGTTGACCAGGTGCAGCGCGTAGGAGCCGTCGGCCAGGTGCTGGATGTTCGCGGCGGCCGGCACGGTGGTGTCGACCTGCCGCCCGTGCGGCAGCAGCTCGCCGAGCACGGCGCGGTGCGCGGTGCGGACGTTCGCGTGCCGCGGGAGGGAGCCGGCCACCCGGTCGGTGACGACGACCGTCCCGCCGGCCGCGAGGTACCCCTCGACGGCGGCGACCTGCCCCTCGGTCAGCGCGAAGACGTCCGGCAGGATCACGGTCGAGTACCGCCGCAGCGCCTCGGCGCTCGACCGGTCCGGCGCGGTGACGCCGTCCGGCCAGATCACCACGTCGTACGGTACCGCGGCGTCCGACAGCGTCCTCGTCACGACGCGGTACGGCACCACCACCGACTCGTCGCGGGCGTTGGCGGTGTTGTCACTGGCGTCCGCCCTGCCGATCAGCTCGCGCGTGCTCTCGACGCTGAAGACGACCGCGACCTCGTTGACGGTGCGGCGCGCGAACAGCCGCTCGTGGCCGGCCAGGAACGCCTGGACCTCGCCGGCCAGCTCGTGGGGCGCGTAGAAGGCGTCCTCGATGACGCTGCCCATCCAGGAGCCGTAGGGCACCGACATGTTCGAGCCCATCGCCGCCGCCTCGAACAGCGACAGCCGGAACAGGTCGTACCCCTTGCCCTTGCCGAGCAGGTCGATCAGCTCCGGGACGACGCCGCCGTACGGGTTCTCGACCACGACGACGTCCTTGTCGCCGGCGAACGCCGCGACGTACCGGTACCACTCCGGCTGGCGGTACGTCGTGTTCCGCATCTCCGTGATGACCAGGTCGACGTCGTCGGCGAGGGCGAGGTACATCGGTTCGAGGTTGAAGAAGTTGCCGGAGACGATGATCTCGCGGCCGCGCGAGCGGGCGTACGCGCGGGCGTAGCCGGCGAGCTCGGCGAAGTACTTCTTGATCGACAGGCACTGGAAGGCGTAGTAGTCGCCGAACAGCGGCGTCGACTCGCGGTTCGCCTTGAAGTCGTAGCCCTGGGCGAGCAGCCACTCGCCGTAGTGGAAAGTCTCCAGGTCGACCCCGTCGAGCGCGATGTCCACCTTCGACGGCTTCAACCCCTGCAGGTAGGCGCGGAAGCCCTTCATGCAGTCCTTGCAGAAGCAGGCGCCGTACTGGAACGCGCCCATCGGCAGCTCGGCCTCGTCCAGCTGGATCCCGTCGATGCCGGCGTCGATCTGGATCCTGATGACCGCCTTGAGGTATTCGCGCCAGACCGGGTTGTTGCGGTCCATGTAGAAGCACTGGTGCTCGCGATCCGGGCACTCCACCCAGTGCGCGTGGCAGGGCCGGCCGTGGATGTCGCGGGCCACGCACTCCTCGATCAGGTCGGTGACCTGCTCTCCCTCGGAGTTCACCAGCCCGCCGGGGAAGTAGTGCTCGACCGGCTTCCACAGCTTCGGGTAGCGGTTGGAGGAGAACTCGCGCAGCCCCATCCAGTCGCGTTTGCCCACGCCGCGCAGCTCGTTGAGGGCGAGGACGGCGTCCTCCTCGTCGGTCAGCTCGACCGGGAACTCCCAGCCCTGGGCCTCGAAGACGATGCCCAGGACCTTGATGCCCCGCTCGTGGCAGGCGGCGATGAACTCGCTGTCGTTGACGAAGCCGTAGAAGCGCGAGCGGGCGTCGACCGGGCCGAACGCCTCCTGTTCGAGGTACGGCAGGGCCAGCGAGCCGCCGCCCATGGACGCCCACACCAGCACGGTGGCGTGGTAGTCGACGAGGTCGTCGACCATGCGCAGGCGGCGGGGCGGCAGGCTCGGGTGGTAGCAGTGCTGGCGGGGAAACCAGGCGTCGAAGTAGACACCGCGGTGCATGGACGGGCCCTCCTGGGCGGTCGATCAGATGTGGACGTGCGGGGCGAGGGTGCGGTGTGCGATGGTCAGGCCCTTGCGGACGCGATCGGGGTCGCCGCTCCAGACCGGGTCCTCGTGCTCGACGGAGACGGCGCCCTCGTACCCGTGCTGGTGGAGCGCGTCGATCAGGCGCCGCCAGTCGACCTCGCCGAGGCCGGGGATGCGGTAGCGCCACCACCCGCTCACCCAGGGCTGCCTGCCGAGCACCTGCCCGAACACCCCGTAGCGGTCGCGGGCGGCGGCGTGCACCTCGACGTCCTTGGCCTGGACGTGCAGGATCCGGTCGGCGTGCGCCTCGAGCGCCGCCACCGGGTCGATGCCGAGCCAGACCAGGTGCGAGGGGTCGTAGTTGAGCCACAGCCCGAGGTCGGCCATCCAGCCCCACAGCTCGGGTGAGTAGGCGAGGTTGGCCGGGTAGCCGTCGGGATGCCAGCCCTCCATCGGGCAGTTCTCGATCACGAGGCGTACGCCGCGGGCCGCGGCGTACTCGACCAGCGGCGGGAGCACCCGCTCGGCCAGGCGGAGGTTCTCGGCCATGGTGAGCGTCACGTCGCGGCCGACGAAGGTGCCGACCAGGCCCACGCCGAGCAGCTGGGCGGCGTCGACGCACCGGCGCAGGTGCGCGTGCGTCGCCTCGCGCACCTCCAGGTCCGCGTGCAGGTTGTTCTCGTAGTACGCGACCGCCGACAGGGTCAGGCCGTGCCGGTCGAGGATCGAGGTGACCTGGTCGGCGTCGGCCTGCCCGAACGCCTCGACGTCCAGGTGGGAGGCCTCCCAGTCGCGGCCGGGGCGGTCGGGCCAGGCCGCGACCTCGAGGGCGGCGTATCCGTGGTCGCCGGCCCACCGGGCGATGTCCTCCAGCGACTCGCCGGGCAGGCAGGCGGTCAGAAGTCCCAGTCTCATGAGCCGGCCGTCACGCGCGGGCGGGCGCGTTGGCGTAGTCGTTGCCGGCGAGATCGGCCCCTCGGGCCAGCCAGATCTTCCAGCCCTCGTTCTGCGGGACGTCCTGCATCTTCACCGAGCTCGGGAAGTAGCGCATGGTGTAGCCGGTGCGGCGGGTGGCGCTGGTGTTGGCCCGGGCGCCGTGGACGATCCGGCCGTCGTGCATCGAGAACTCGCCGCGCTTCAGCTCGAAGTAGACGGCCTTCGTCTCGTCCACGCCGGCGAGCTCGGCGTGGAACGTCTGCTCGGTCATGTCGGTCGGCCGGTAGTCGTCGGAGAACCCGCCGTTCAGGTGGGAGCCGGGGATGACCCGCATGCAGCCGTTCTCCTTGAAGGAGCCGTCCTCGAGGGCGAGCCAGATCGTGACGATGTTGTCGTAGTTGTCGAAGCGCCCCTCCCAGAACGCGCTGTCCTCGTGCCACGGGGTCGCCCGGCCGGTGAAGGGGTCCTTGGAGATGAAGTGGCTGGACCAGAGGGCGATGTCGGGACCGACCAGGGGCTCGATCCAGTCGAGGACCTCGTCGGAGAGGAGGTAGTCGAGCAGCCGCGCGTCGCGGTAGTGCGGCGTGTCGAGCTCGTCGGAGAGCTTGTCGCCCTTGTCTCTGAGGTGCTCGTTGAAGATCAGCTCCAGTCCGGAGAGGCGATCTTCGGAAAGCAGCCGGCGGCCGGGCAGCAGGTAGCCGTTCTCGCGGAAGAACGCCACGTCAGCGTCGGTCAGGGTCTCGGTCATCGCGGTGCCGCCTTTCCAGGTAACGAGTGATCCGGGGGGCGAGGACGACGCTACGGCGCCGTGGCCAGGGTAACGACGCCTATCTTCGGCTGGGCTCGACTTATCTTCCGAAGGCCGCGCCGCGCGGCGCCGTCCGCGGGCGCGATCAGCCCTTGTCCAGGGCGCGGATGATGTCGACGAAGAGCTCCATGTCCTGCACGTAGTCCTCCGGGGTCGTCTTGGGCGTCGCGCCCGTGGTGACCGCCTCGTGGAAGTACTCGAGCTCGTAGGTGTAGGGGTCCTTGAGGTGCGGTCGCCGCACGGAACGCTCGTAGGAGTCGCCGTCGGTGAGCTCCAGGTGCAGCGTCGTCGGGAAGTGCCGGACGTAGGGCGTGTCGTAGCGCACCTTCATCGTGCCGCTCGCGCCGTACACCTCGATGTAGGTGTCGTAGCGCAGCTGGTCGTCGACCCCGGTCTCGTAGGTGACGACGAAGTCGCCGTAGTCGAGGAGCGCCACGACGTAGCCGCCGCTGCGCCACATCTTCGCCGCCGAGACCTCCTTCGGGCGGCCGAGCAGCTCCCGCATGGCGGACAGGTCGTGGCTGCCGAGGCCGCACAGCAACCCGTAGGTCCACTCCAGCTCCTGGGGAACGTCGCCCAGCGCCTCCTTCACCAGCGCCGACCGGCGCGCCCACTTCTCGTCGATCGCCTCCTGGGGGACGTCGTCGGGCCGGTCGACGTACGACGTCTGGTCGACGATCAGCCGGTTCTCGCCGATCACGTCGTGGACGCGCGCGTAGCGGATCGGGCCGAGCTCGGGAAGCTTCTCGACCGCCTCGGTGAACGCCGGCGCGAACCGCCGCATGTAGGCGACCATCACGGTCCTGCCCGACCGGTCGCGCGCCTCGATGATCTCCTGTGCCTCGCGGGGGCTGAGGCACATCGGCTTCTCGACGAGCACGTCGAGACCCGCGTCGAGCGCCGCGATCGTGCAGTCCGCGTGGTACTCGTCGCTGTTCAGGACGATCACGCAGTCCAGGCCGCCGGCGGCTGTCATCTCCCGGAAGTCGGTGTAGCGGTGCTCGACCCCGTAGCGATCGCCCAGGCGTTCCAGCAGGCCCGGCGAGATGTCGCAGATCGCCGCGAGCTCGTAGCGGTCGGGCAGCGACTCGATGATGGGCAGGTGGATGACCTGGGCGACCTCGCCCAGTCCGATGACGCCGACGCGCAGCTTGCTCAACTCTGTACCTTTCGGTGGTGGGTGGTCCGTCAGACCCCGGTCCAGCCGGCGCCCGCTGCCGAGGATCGCTCGACGGCGTCCAGCACCCGCTGGACCTGCAGGCCGTCGGCGAACGACGGCGCCGGCGGCGTGCCCGCCGCGACGTCGCGGACGAAGTCGGCGATCTCGTGCACGAACGTGTGCTCATAGCCGAGGCCGTGGCCCGGGGGCCACCAGGCGCCGGTGTAGGGATGGTCGGGTTCGGTGACCAGGATCCGGCGGAACCCGGCGTCACGGGGGTGCGCCGTGCCGTCGTACACGAGCAGCTCGTTCATCGACTCGAAGTCGAAGGCGATGCTGCCGGCCGAGCCGTTGAGCTCGATCCGCATGGCGTTCTTGCGGCCGGTGGCGAACCGGGTCGCCTCGAAGGTCGCGAGCGCGCCGCCGTCGGTGCGCCCGAAGAACACCGCGGCGTCGTCGACGGTGACCTCGCCGGTCTCGGCGCCGCCGCTCGCGCTCAGCCCGGACGCCGACCGCGCGAGGGGACGGCGCTCGACGAAGCGGGTGAGGTGGCCCGAGACCTCGGTCAGGCGCTGGCCGGTGAGGAACTGGGACAGATCGACGACATGTGCGCCGATGTCGCCGAGCGCGCCGGATCCGGCCTTGTCCTTCTGCAGCCGCCAGACCAGCGGGAACTCCGGGTCCACGATCCAGTCCTGCAGGTAATGGGCGCGGATGTGCCGGACCGTGCCCACCGCGCCCGCCTCGACGAGCCGCCGCGCGTAGGCGAGCGCCGGCGTGCGCCGGTAGTTGAACCCGACGGAGGACAGGACGCCTCGCGCCTGCGCCGCCTCGGCCGCGGCGGTCATCGTCTCGGCCTCGGCGACGGTGTTCGCCAGCGGCTTCTCGCACAGCACGTGCTTGCCGGCCTCCAGGGCCGCGACGGCGATCTCGGCGTGCGTGTCGCCCGGCGTGCAGATGTCGACGACCTGGACGTCGTCCCGGTCGAGGACCTGCCGCCAGTCCGTCGTCCAGCCGGCCCAGCCCATCGTGTCGGCGGCCGCCCTGGTGGCGGACTCAGTACGGCCGCAGATCACGCTCATCGCCGGACGGACCGGCAGGCCGAAGAACCGGTGGGCGTTGCGCCACCCCTGGGAGTGAGCGGCACCCATGAACGCGTAGCCGATCATCGCTACCCCGAGTTCCGGTCGACGGGTGCTCATGCTCTCTCTCCTCAGCCCATGCAAATCGGTTTGCTCAGGCAACGGTACGGGTCCGCGCGCCCTCCGGTCAACGCCGGTCAGGCGCGCCGGCCGGCCGGCTCACGGCAGGGCCTCCAGCCGCTCCAGGAACAGCTCACGGAAGGCCGGCGCGTCCACCGCCGTCGCGATCCGGCAGTTGGGCTCGGGCGGGTTCTCCCACATCAGCAGGTCGGCCACCGCGACCCCGCGCGTGATGCGGCCGGCCGTTTCGACGGCGACGTGCGCCTCCTTCCAGGTCACCAGATCCGGACGGGTGACCACCGCGACGGCGAGCGGGTCGTGCAGCGCGCAACTGCCCTGCTCGATCTCCTCCCGCGGCTTGACCCGCTCCTGGAAGTCGATCCAGGCCTCGGTGTGGCGCGCGGCGATCCGGCCGAACTCCCCTCCGGACGCCAGCGCCCGGGCGTCCTCGCGGCTCAGCCGCACCCGGCGGGTCACGTCGAGCCCGACGAACCGCAGGCGCGCGCCGCTCTCGCAGACCGCCTGGGCCGCCTCCGGGTCGCACCAGAAGTTGTACTCCCCCGGCATCGCCGCGACGTTCGTCTGCTCGAGGAACACCCCGCCCATCACGACGATCTCGCGGACCGCGCCGGCGACCTCCGGCGCGATCGCGAGCGCGCGCGCGACGTTGGTCAGCGGCCCGATCGCGACGACGGTCAACCGCCCGGGCTCGGCGAGCACCCGGCGCGCGATCTCCTCGGCCGCGGCGCCGCCGCCCGGGGCGCCCTGCACCACGGGCACGTCGCCGCGGTGGAGCACCTGGAGCAGGTCGCGGGTCAGCCGGGTCGAGGTCACGACGTCGCTGTTGCCCCCGACCGTGGTGACCGTCTCGACCCGCAGGCCGGGGTCGGCCAGGGCCAGGGCGAGCGCGAAGCCGTCGTCGATGTCCGACCCCGGCGCCCCCATGCCCAGATCCGTGTCGAGGATGATCCGTGTCGGCTCCGTGGTCAGCGGCTCGCCCACAGCAGCCCTCGCTCCGTCAGCGTCCGCACATCGGGGTGGTCGAGGTCCTCCAGCTTGTGGCCGATCGTCGAGACGAAGACCCGGCCCTTACCCCACCGGCGGGTCCAGACCGCGGGGCAGGTCAGCTCTTCGCGCCACGGCGTCTCGTCGCCCACGGCGAACGTGGTCGTGGCGAGCACGTCGTTCAGCGCGTCGGTGAGCACCCAGTACTGCTCGGTGTTCAGCTTCCAGCGGTCCAGGCCCTCGACGATCCGGTGCCCGCGCCGCTCCGGCACGACGGCCACCTCGTGCGCGACGAAGCCGCCCGGGTGGGCCGCCCACTGCCCGCCCGTGAGATGCAGGTAGTCCGGCGAGGCCCGGAAGGAGTCGCAGATCCCGCCGTGCCAGCCGGCGAGACCGGTGCCGGCGGCTACCGCCGCGGACAGACCGAGCACCTGTTCGTCGGTGGCCTGCCCCTGGGTGTAGCACTGCACGACGAGGTCGGTCGCGGCGAGCTTGTCGGCGTCCGCGTACACCTCGGGGCTCTCGTGCACCTCGACGGCGTAGCCGTGCGCCTCCAGGAACGGGATGAACCTCTCGGTCGCCTCGACGGGGCTGTGTCCCTCCCAGCCTCCCCGGACGATCAGGGCCTTGCGGGTGCGCGCACTGTCCATGCTTCTCCTTGGTGTGTGGGTCCGGTCGGAACTGTAGCCAATCGATTTGCAAAACACCAGGGAGCCTCCTGGCGGCTCTGGAGGCAGGTCGAGTCCCGCGGGATCACCACGATCGTGGGCGAGCGGCGTCTGCTGAGTGAGATCGCCGAGCGTCTGCTCGGCTCGGAGCAGGACACGCACACCGAGATCGCCGGCATGTCGGGCGTACCCCGATGCCTGCCGCCGGCTCGCCGCCACGGCCAGGCGACGTCTCCACCGCGATCGGCGCCGCGCCGTCAGTGCCCATCGGCATCGCCGCATCGTCTCCGCCTTCAAGAACGCCTGCGAGCACGGCGACCTCGGCACCCTCATCGCCCTGCTCGACCCTCAGGTCAGCGTTCGCACCGACGGCGGGCGAAAGACCAGGGCGGTCAGGCGTGCGATCCTCGGCGCCGAGAAGGCGGCGCGTTGCCTCCTCTATCTGCGTCGGAAGGAGTTCGTCCCGAAGATCGCCGGCCTGATCGGGCGGGTAGAGCAGGGCACGTACGCCGGCCTCGAACACCGCCCGCCGGCCGGCCGGCGGGTCCTCGGTCCCGGTCGCCAGCGCGAAGAACCCGCCCACCAGCGCGCGCATGGCGAACGCCTGGTCCGCGAAGTCCCAGTCGTCCCTGGCCAGACCGTGCGCGCGCCACACCTCGATCCCGGACGACCAGTTCGGCGATCAGGTCCCCTTCGTCCGCCATTAGAGGTAGAGCGTTCCCTTGCCGATGTGCGCCGCCCGTGCGATCTCCGAGACGTTGGTGCTCCGCACCCCGTGACGGAGCACCAACTCCCGCGTGGCCTTGAGGATGCGTGCGGCCTTGGCCGGGTCGTGGCGCACAAGCTCGTTCACCGCATCTCCTCCAGGCTCGCACGGCCGCCACGTCCGCGTTCTTCGACATCCTGCGGCGCATGAAATACTGCCGGACCCAGCGGCCGATGGCGGGCCGGTCCTCGCCCCGGGTCCAGAAGTGGCGCAGCAGAGCCTCACGGCGACCTGACGGGTTGAACCACTGACGCAGCCCTTCGGCCGTGCCCTGCCACTCGGTGATGACCGGTTGCAGGTTGCGCTCCCATGCGGAAACGCCCGTTCGAGGTCGTCCGGATGCCGCTGCAGCGTCGTGCCGAGCAGATCCGCTCCGCCGGAGGTACGCGGAACTCGGCGTCGACGTCGTCCGTGCAGTACGTGAGCATCACGGTGGGGGTCCGGTCCCGGAATCCGAACACCACATCGCGAGGTCCTGGTCGGGTTCCAGAAGTACGGCCGTGTAAATCTCATAGCCGAAGGACCTCACATCTGACGCGGCTGAATCGTCGAAGCCGCTGTCTTCGTGGATCGCCCTCAGTCCCCGGCCGGCACGCCAGAATTCGGGGGAAGGCGAAGGCCACCTGCGGACAACAAGAGATGACCGATGTCCCGCCGACTACAAGGCCTTGAATGAATGAGCCACCTGAATGAATGAGCCACACCTGGCGGATCCCCCGGACATGGCCTCACCGCCGCAGGACGACGCCGTGGTGATCGAACGGTCCTGGGACGAGCCCGAGCGTTTCGGCGCCGTCTTCGACGCGCACCACGCGGAGATCCACCGGTATGTCTCCCGCCGGCTCGGCGCGCACGCCGCCGACGACGTCTCCGCCGAGACGTTCGCCCTCGCCTTCCGGCAGCGACGCCGCTACGACATGAGCCGCCGCAGCGCCCGCCCCTGGCTCTACGGCATCGCGACCAACCTCATCAGCCGGCACCGCCGCGACGAGGTGCGGCTCCTTCGCGCCGTGGACCGCCTGCATCCGGAGGCGGACCCGGCCCGGGGCCACGAGGACGAGGTGACGGCGAAGGTGAGCGCGCAAGCCGTCAAAGGCACGCTGGCCCGCGCCATCGCCGCCCTGCCCGCGGACCAGCGTGACGTGCTACTGCTGGTGGCGCTCGCGGAGCTGAGCTACGACGAGGTGGCACAGGCTCTGGACGTGCCCTCCGGCACGGTGTCCTCGCGGCTCAACCGGGCCCGCAAGAAGCTACGCAAGGCGCTGGGCGGATCGAATGCGCTGCTCGACGAGGAAGAGACACATCGATGAACGACCTTCATCTCGTACGGGGGATGTACGACGACCCGCCCCCGCCCTCCGAGAAGGCCGTCGCGGCCGCCCGTGCCCGGATGCTGGACCAGGACGACTCCGCACGGCCACGCCCCCGCCGCAGGTGGCGCATCCCTGCCGGCGTGCTCGCCGCCGCCACGGCCGCGGCCGTCGTGGCAGGTGTGACGCTCGCCACCGACGACCCCGCGCGACCGCGGACAGGCGTGGAGGCCACTCCTCACACCCTGTCGCCTCGCGGCATGATGCTGGCCGCCGCCTCCCAGGCGGAGCGACAGCAGCAGGGCCCCTACTGGTACACGCACCAGCGCACCGGCTTCGCGGCGCTCGCGCGCGGCAGGACCGGCGGGTACGTCGTGGAGGAGCGCGACGAGACCTTCACGTGGACGGGAAGAACCCCCGGCGACGGCGAGTCCTTCTACGGCCGCGCCTTCGCGGGCAAACCCCAGACCAGCGCCGACGCCGATGCCTGGCGCGCGGCGGGTTCCCCTTCGCACTGGACGGTGCGCTCGTCGGGTGTGAGCAGGACCGTCACGACGAAGTCCGGTGCCTGGCAGGTGGACGATCCGAACGACCAGGGCGGCGGCACGTTCGACATCGGCGGCGTCGGCCAGTTCACCTATCAGGAGCTCCAGGAGCTGCCCACCGACCCAGGAGCGCTGCGCACGCTGCTGTGCGAGGGCTCGGTGAAGCTCGCGGCGGGCCGGTCCGGGGCGCCGAGGCACTGCGACGGCCCCGGAAGAGTGCTCGACCAGGTCTTCTCCGTGCTCAAAGACACGCCCGTGCCGCCCAAGGTGCGGGCCGGCCTCATGCGCCTGATCACCGATTATCCGGGCGTGCAGCGGCTGGGCACCGTCACGGATCCGCTCGGCCGGCCGGCGGTCGGCCTCGCGGCCCCGTTCGAGAGCGCCGACGGCCGGGGGACGATCCGGAGAGAGGTGCTCTTCGACCAGCGGACCGGCCAGGTTCTGGGCAGCCGTGACATCCAGCTCCAGCCAGGCGCCGACAGCGAGAAGTGGCAGGTCCCCGGCAGGATGCTGGACTACTGGCTGGTCCTCGACTCGGGTTGGAGCAACGCCGAACCCGCCCTTCCCGACTGACTTCCGGGGTGAGCGGCGCCGCCGCACGGCGCACCTGTCACGGCCACCGGCAGCCGCTCACCATGGGCTCACGGAAACCGTCATGGGGCCGAGCCCGAGATCGGCCAGTGCGGCGGCGCCACGGGCGGCATGCTCGCCACCGGCCAGCACCATCGTCCGCGCCGCCTGGTAGCGGCAGCCAGCGGCCTCGAAGACGTCCGCGGTGGCGAGCAGGCGCTCGCGGTCCTGGTCGAGGAGGGATCCCGCCCGCTCCACGACGGCGCCGGCGACCGGGTTGCCGGCCGTGATGGTACGGGCGTCGGCCAGGCGGTCGCGCGCGACCGGGCTTCCGGCGAGGACGGTGGCCTCGGCGCGTATCGCCACGTACCAGTGGAGCCAGATCCAGGTCACCCACTTCCACACCTCCCCGGGCTCGGGCGCCATCCGCTCCATGGCTTCCCCGGCCTGCCCGTGATGGAGCATCCGCATCGCGTCGTAGAGCGCCCCGTAGCCGTAGGTGCGCTCCGACGGCTCGCCGAGCCGGTCCAGCACCTCCTGCCATTCACGCTCGTGGTCGCCGCGAAAGCTGTGGATCATCGCCACCGCGTCGGCCGCCGGGCCGAGGGCCGCCTTGGCCGGGCTGCCGGCGCGCCGCCACGCGTCGAGGAAGCGCGTGCTGCCGGAGAGGACGTCGTCGGCGTTGCCCGCCAGCGCGTCGGCGACCAGCAGCCAGCACGTGGCCCGATGGCCCACCTCGGCCAGTGCCGGATGGTCGGCCAGCTGCCGTCCCCACCGGCGGGCGTCCGCCAGGTTTCCCACGCCGAGGCTGGTCTGGACAGCCATGCCGAGCCCGTCGATCAGCTCGTGGACGCCGCCCGGCGTCTCCGGCCGGTCCGCCATGGAGGAGAGCAGCGTGACCCGGCGCCCGGCGGTGGCCGCGCAGGCGAACGTGTCCCCGGCCCAGGCGTGTGCCGCGGTGAGCGCGTCGAGCGCCGCGGACTCGGCGAGCGGGTCGCCGATGCGGCGGGCCAGCTCGACCGCGCGTTCGGCACGCGCGAGCGTCTCCGGTACGGCGTTGTCGGCCGGCCCCTGAACCGCGCCGAACGCGTCGCTGAGCACCCCTGCCTCCGCCAGCGCCACCGCCGCCTCGGCGGCCGGGTCGTCACCGGCCAGCTCCCGCGCCTCGGAGACCAGGGCGACCGCCTCCTCCTCGGGCGGGATCCGTACGAACGTGCTCGAGAACCGGTACGCGGCGGTGGCTGCGGTGGCCAGGTCCACGGCGGCGCGGGCGGTGTCGCCGGCACGGCGGGCGGCATCCGCGGCGGCGCGGTGGAGGCGGTACATGTCGTCGCCGCGCGTACGACAGCCGGCGACGTCCGCGGCCTTCCGGAACATGGACGCGGTGGCGGCGGGCTCGTCGGCGAGCGCGGCCGCCTGCTCGTATCGCTGCTGCGATTCGCCGATCAGGTGGCGGGTGAACGTCAGCTCGGCCAGGTGCCGGGCAAGATCGTGGGCATCCGTGCGCCGCTCCGGCTCGCCTGCCGCCCACGTCAGCGCCGCGCGGAGGTCGTCGGCGACCGCGTCGAACCGGGCCCGCCAGTCCGGCCCGGCCGCCGCCAGGTCAACGGCCTGGGTGAAGCACCAGCGCAGGTGCCGGGCCCGGGCACCGGCCAGCTCACCGGCCTGGCTGAGCCGTTCTGTCCCGTACTGGCGGATGGCCTCCAATGCCCGGTAGGAGGTGCCTCTCGGGGATGCCGTAACCGTCAGCAGGCTCTGTTCGGCGAGCCGGGCCAGTCCGTCGGTGACCACGTCCATCGTGGCTCCGGTGACCTCGGCCGCCGCCGATGCGGTGAACGGCGCTACGAAGATCGACATCTGGTGCAGGAGCTCCTGGTCGGCCGGTTCCAGCAGAGCGTGGCTCCAGTCCAGCACGGCCCGCACCGAGCGGTGCCGTTCATCGGTACGTGATCCGCCGGTGAGCATCCGCAGCGGGTGGGACAGCGCGGAGGTGATGCCGTCCAGCCCGAGCGTGGGGCAGCGGGCGGCGGCAAGCTCGATCGCCAGCGCCATCCCGTCCAGCCGCTCGCAGATCGAGGCGATCCGGCCGCGCAACGCGGGATCCAGCGGCAGGCCGGCCGCCGCCGCCCGCTCCACGAACAGCGCGACCGCGTCCGACTCTCCATCCACGGCCAGCGACAACGGCGGGACCGGATACACCCGTTCGAACGGCACCATCAGCCGGGCCTGGCTGGTCGCCAGGACGGTCATTCGAGGGCAGGCCGCGAGCAGCCGCTCGAGAAGCAGCGCCACCCCGTCCACGACGTGCTCGCAGTTGTCGAGCACCAGCAGCGCATGTCGGTCGGCCAGCGCGGCGACCACCGACTCGGTCAAGTCGCGGCCGGGCTGCTCGCCGAGTCCGAGCGCACCCGCGACAGCGGTCGCGATCATGCCGGGGTCGGTGACCGGGATCAGGTCGACGAACCACACCCCGTCGGTGTACCGGCCGGCCAGCTCCGCCGCCACCGCCAGCGCGAGCCGGGTCTTGCCCACGCCGCCCGGACCGACCGCGGTCACCTGGCGGTGCGCCGTCACCATCCCGGACAGCTCTCCCCGCTCCCTGGCCCGGCCGATGAACGAGGACAGCGGAGCCGGCAGGGGAACCGGCTCCCGGCGGGGCCGATCGACGGCCGCGCGCAGGGCGAGCGCTCGCCGGTCCGGCACCCCCAGCTTGCGCAGCAGTGAGGAGACGTGACTCTCGACGGTACGTACCGAGATGAACAGCTGCGCTGCGATCTCAGCGTTGCTGAAGTGAGCGCCGAGGAGCTCCAGCACCTCGGCCTCTCGCGGAGAGATGTCACCTTCCGTCGCCATAGTCGCATTCTTTCGTATCTCCTCCGTGCCCCACCCCGTGCGGGCGACCCGTGGCCGGGCCCCGTGGCCGGGCCCCGTGGTCAGGCCCGTGGTCAGGCCCGTGGTCGGTTCCGTGGTCGGTTCCGTGGTCACCACGGATGCCGACCGGCCAGGCCAGGCCGGAAGCTAGGAGCACAAGAGATCGCGCCCACAGGAGCAATCATGATCAAGACCGTCCTGCACCCCGTGTCCGACCTGGCCAAGGCCAAGGAGGTCTACGCCGCCCTGCTCGGCGTCCCACCGGAGCACGACGCTCCTTACTACGTCGGCTTCGAGGCCGATGGCCAGCACATCGGGCTCGTCCCGAACGGCGGACCGCAGGGCATGACCGCCCCGGTGGCCTACTGGCACGTGCCGGACATCGAGGCGAAGCTCGCCGCGGTGATCGCCGCGGGGGCCACGGTGCAGGAGGCGGCACACGAGGTCGGCGGCGGCCGCCTGGTGGCCACCTTCACCGACCCCGACGGCAATGTCCTCGGCCTCATCCAGGACCGATAAGGAGAAACCCGCAATGACCACCATTCACTCCGTCACGTTCGAAGTCCCCGACCCCACGGCCGCCGATGACTTCTACGCCACCGCCTTCGGCGTGGGAGCCCACGTACGCACCCGCGCCGCACAGCCGCCCGCGACCGGCTTCCGCGGCTACATCATGTCGCTGGTGGTGTCGCAGCCGAGCACCGTGGACAGCCTCTTCGGCACCGCGCTGCAGAGCGGCGCGACCGCCCTGAAGCCACCCACGAAGAGCTTCTGGGGTTATGGCGGTGTCCTGCGCGATCCGTACGGCACGCTCTGGAAGATCGCATCGTCGTCGAAGAAGGACACCGGCCCGGCCACCCGGGACATCGACGACATCGTCCTGCTGCTGGGCGTCGACGACGTCGCCGTGACCAAGCGCTTCTACGTCGAGCGCGGCCTGTCGGTGACCAAGAGCTTCGGTCGTAAGTACGTCGAGTTCGCCACCGCGCCGGTCAGGCTCGCCCTCTACAGCCGCCGGGCCGCCGCCAAGGACGCCGGCGTTCCCGTCGAGGGAACCGGCTCGCACCGGCTCATCATCAACACCGACGCCGACGCCATTGTCGACCCGGACGGGTTCACGTGGGAGGCCACCTCCCTCCCCGCTCGATGAACCCACCACCGACCGGCCGGCAACGCGCCCAGCGTCCGGCCGCCCCTTCCTCGGTCATGGAGATGACAGCATGAGCGTGACCCGTCCTCCGGCCCGCCCCCGCGACGAGCGGATCCGCGACACCCTGCACCGGCTCGAACACGACGTCGACGCCTGGTTCGCCACCGCGGACCCGGCCGGCTCGCCCTACCTCATGCCGCTGTCGTTCCTCTGGGACGGCCACACCGTGCTCATCTCCACGGCCGGGACCAACCCCACGGCCCGGTTCCTGGAAGCGACCGGCACGAGCAGGATCGCGTTCGGCCACACGCGCGACGTCATCCTCGTCGACGCCGAACTCCGCGAGACGATCCCCGCCGCCGAGATCCCGGACGAGGTCGGCGACGCCTTCGCCGCCAGGACCGGCTTCGATCCTCGCGACCAGAGCGGTGGCTACCTCTACTTCCGCCTGGCCCCGCGCAAGGTGCAGGCCTGGCGCGAGGCGAACGAGCTCAGCGGCCGCACCCTCATGACCGGCGGCACGTGGCTCACCGGCGAAGAACCACACAGCATCCGGCCAACCCGATCCGAAAGGTCGTGACAGGACATGAACCCGCAGATCACCGAGCGCCCACCCGGCGCCAAGGACATTGAGCAGCCCAAGGGGCGTGGAAGGAGGTTCACGCTCAACGGCGTACTGTGGCCGCTTCAAGTGGTGTTCGGCTTCTTCTTCGCCGGCAGCGGTTTCGGCAAGGTGCTGTTGTACGACGGCGTTCTGTATGCGGCGGCCCCTCGGGCCGTGGCCTGGTACGCCGCGGTGCCGCAGCCCCTGATCGTCTTCATCGGGGTCTGTGAGGTGCTCGGCGGCGTCGGCCTCATCCTGCCGGCGATGACGGGAGTCAAGCCGAAGCTGACGCCGCTCGCCGCCGCCGGCCTGACGCTGACGATGATTCTCGCGGCCGGCTTTCACA
This sequence comes from Nonomuraea phyllanthi, assembly GCF_006334985.2. GTDB lineage: Bacteria > Actinomycetota > Actinomycetes > Streptosporangiales > Streptosporangiaceae > Nonomuraea > Nonomuraea phyllanthi. The sequence goes on along the minus strand of NZ_VDLX02000025.1, from coordinate 47,481 downwards.
TCGTGCGCGGCGAATACGCGCTGGTGCCCGCGAATCTCCTGCTGGGAGGCGGTACGGCGTTCATCGCGGTAGGACGGGGGAAGCTGAGGCCCGTCGCACCCGCGACCATCACCACCTCGCGAGCGCTCCAGTCGTTCGCGGTCCTCGGCGCGCTGGCCCTGCTGGTGTGCGCTCCGACGTGGTACACGATGACCAACGTGCAATTCTGATCACCCCGGTGGTCCGGCGGCCGGCGCCCCCTGGCCCCAGACCGACTTCTCCTGGCAGTACGTGGAAGGGCCTCGGCGGGGATGGCTACGCGACACGCGCCACGTATTTGCCGCTGCCCCTGCCGTCCGCGAGCAGCTGGTGGACGGCGGGCACGCCGGCCAGCGAGCCGATGTCCGTGACCGCTACATCCAGCCGGCCGGCGCTGATCAGCTCCAGGACGCGGCGCAGCGCCGCGGCGACCCGTTCCGGAGCCGACCTGCTCAGGCTGGTGATGCTGAAACCGCCGATCGCGACGTTGCCGCCGATGAGCTTGCCGAGGGGCGGCAGCGGGGCGGGCTGCCCGCCGCCGGCGTTGCCGAACAGGACGATCCGCCCTCCCGGCGCCGTGATGTCCAGGTCGACATCGACCAGGCTCGTGCCCAAGGGGTCCAGGACGACGTTGACGCCGTTCCCTTTGGTGGCGGCACGCACCGAGTCGACCAGATCGGCGCCGCGGGCGAGGGCGATGTCATAACCGCTCTGCCGTGCGGAGTCGGTTTTGTCCGGCCGGCCGACGGTGCCGATGAGCAGACCGCCGCCCAGCGCCGGCACCAGCTGCGCCAGGGCGCTTCCCACACCCCCGCCGGCCGAGTGCACCAGGACGCTCTCTCCTGAGGAGAGCCGGGCGGCGTCCGTCAGCAACAGCAGCGCGGTGGAGAACACCATCGGCGTGCCCGCCGCCGTCAGCAAGGAAATCTCGTCCGGCACCGGTACGGTGAGCGCTGCCCGCGCGATGGCCACCTCGGCGAAGCCGCCGCCCGCCGTGAACGCCACCACCCGCTGCCCCACGGCGAGCCCGCTCACGCCGGCGCCGAGTTCCCGTACGGTTCCGGCCACCTCGAGCCCGGGCACGTACGGCCAGGACGAGGCGTAGCCGGGATCGCCGCGGCGCGCCATCACGTCCATGAAGTTCACTCCGGCGTAGGTGACATCGATACTCACCTGTCCCTCACCAGGACGTGGTTCGGCGATCTCCTCCACGTCCGTGCGATCCGTCCCGTCTGAGGGCGCGGTCATCACCAAGGCACGCATGCTTTCCTCTTTCTACATTCGTCGTACGACGAAAGTCGTATCATGCTTGTACGCTGCTTGTCGAAAGAGAAAGGCGAGACATGCCCCGCACCCACCGCCGCCGCCCCGAACTGGTCCACCCGGACACCGAGGAGTTCGACGTCCTCGACGTCCTGCACGCGCTGGCCGATCCGACGCGCATGACCATCGTGCAGACCCTGCGCGCCGCCCCCGAGCGGGCCTGCGGCACCTTCCCGGTGGACGTCGCGCCGTCCACGCTCACCCACCACTTCCGGGTGCTCCGCGAAGCCGGGATCATCCGCCAGCGCGAGGAAGGCAACCGCCGCTGGACGGCACTGCGCATGGACGACCTCGACGCCCGCTTCCCCGGCCTCCTGGACGCCATCGTCACCGCCTACGACCGGCAGGCCGCCCAAGCCCCCGCCCTGGACGCCCCGATCACCGGCCATTGATCGGCGCCCGGTCAAGGACCTGGCGGTCACTCGGCGTACGGGGACTCTGCCACCTCACAGCGGGACCACCCTTCGCGGGGGAGCGAGCCGGTCTCGGGGAGTTCGTCGACGAGCTGGACGAGGCGCGCGTCGCCGGGCGCATTCCACCGCTGCGTGTCGTCACTCCGCTCGCCGTGCTGAGCACCGCCGGGGCTCCTGCTCGCCGCCGCGCCCGGAGCACGGCCGATCCCGCTCGCCGCCACGGCCGGAGCACGGCCGATCCCGATTCCCCGCGCCCGCCACGCATCGGGGCGTTCCCACCGCATACTGGGCGCGTGGATCACGTGGCGTATGTGCGCGAAGCCTTCGGCTGGGATCGGGAAGTCGTCGTGTCCCCAGGGCCTCAGGGTGCGCAAGGGCGGATCTGGCGGCTGGAAGTGGGCCGGGCGCGCTACGCGCTGAAGGAGATCTACGCCGACCCGCCGTCGAAGGCGTCGATCGACGCGGAGCTGGCCTTCGCGCGGCGGGCCACCGAGGCCGGGGTGCGCCTGCCTGCCAGCCACGCCGACCGCGAGGGGCGTTACCTCCTGACCACGCCCGACGGGACGTGGCTGCGCCTGTACGACTGGGCCGACCTGCGGCCGCTCGATCCGGCGGCGCGGACCACGCCGGGCGAGCTCGGGAAGCTGCTGGCGCGCCTGCACCGGTGCGCACCCGCCACGGCCTCGGAGCCGGACGGCCGACCACCCGCCTCCTGGTACGACCGGGTCCCCGCCGCGCACGAGTGGTCGAAGGTGTCCGCCTCGGACGCGTCGTGGGCCGGACGCCTGGCCGACCTGCCGGCCATGCTGCCCGATCTGGTCGCGGCGGTCGCGCCGGCCGATCCCGCCGGCCTGATCGTCTGCCATCGTGACCTGCACCCGGACAATGTCCTGGCGGACCCCGACGGCAACCTGGTGGTGGTCGACTGGGGCGACTTCGGCCCTGCCGCGCCGGGCCGGGAACTGGCCCGGGCGCTGTTCGACTGGTTCTGCGACGACTCGGTAACCGACCTCGACGCCATGCGCGGCATGTACGAGGCTTACGTGCGCGCGGGCGGTCCCGGTCGCCTGGCCGAGCAGGCGGACTTCTCGATGCTGGTGGCCTCCCGGCTCAACTTCCTGCTGCTCCAGGCACGCATCGCCGTCGATTCCGAAGCCGAGCCACGCCACCGGGAGTGGGCGGAACGCGAGATCGACGAGATGCTGCGCATCCTGCCGACCCCCCGGCAACTGGCTGACGTGCTGCAGATGGCCCTCGGAACTCCTTGATCTCCAGCACGGGGCGCCGCACCTCGTTCCCGTCGCCCGCCCGGTGTTCGAGGTCAGGCACCTGCGAGGCGTCGGGCCGGTCATCGTGCACATGGAGAAGGTCACCAGGGACGTCTGCCACGCAGCAGCGATGGTGGACGGCGGTCGATCCCCCGAAGAGCGGCAGCCGCTGATCTCGCCAGTGGTGTAGCGCCAGATGATCCGGCACGCGTCCACCGCCTCCTCGATCGTCAGCCCCCGCATACGGCGGCATCCTGTCATGCTAATTTTTATACATGTATAAAAACTTGTGGATCGTGGCGGTGCTCGCGTTCGCGGTAGCCGTGGGGACCCTCCAGATGACCGTCGTCGTGCCTCTGCTACCGGGTCTCGAACAGCAGCTCCAAGTCCCGCCCACCACCGTCTCGTGGACGCTCACCGCCGGGCTGCTGTCGGGAGCGGTCTCGATCCCGCTACTGGCCCGGCTCGGCGACATGTACGGCCGGCGCACGACATCGCTGGTCGCGCTCGGCCTGCTCGTCGTCGGTTCGATAATCAGCGCCGTGGCCGGCACGCTGCCGCTGCTCATCGTCGGCCGGGTGCTTCAGGGAACGGCCGCGCCGCTGCTCCCGCTGGCCATGGGCCTGCTCAGGCAGGTGGTGCCCGGCCACCGGCTGCCCAGCGCGATCGGGGTGCTCAGCGCCACCATCGGGGTGGGCAGCGGCGGCGGCATGATCCTCGCCGGGGTGCTGGAGGGGAACCACCGGACGGTGTTCTGGGCGCTGGCCGGGCTGGCCGCGCTGAGTTTCGTCCTGGTGGCGACTGTGGTGCGGGAGGCGCCGGCGCGCGGAGCAGGACGGCCTGACCTGGCTGGGGCGGCGCTCGTCGCGCTCTGGCTCATCTGCCTGCTGCTGGCCATCAGCAAGGGCGCGGCCTGGGGCTGGACCTCGCCACTGACGCTGGGCCTGTTCGCCATGGCGGTGGCGGTGGCCGCGGTGTGGGTCGCGACCGCCCGCCGTACCGCGGCGCCACTGATCGAGATCCCCATGCTGCTGCACCGGGGAACGGTGGGGGCCACCGTGGCGTCGTTCCTGCTGGGATTCGCGCTGTTCGCCGCCATCACGACCGTTTCGGCGGTAGCCCAGGGCACGCTCGGGGCCTCGGTGCTGCAGGTAGGGATCTACCTGTTGCCGACGACGGTGCTGATGCTCGTGGTCTCCGTGCTGGCGGGGCCCCTGATGCGCCGTTTCACCGCGTCCGCGCTCGTGGCGGGCGGCTCGGTACTGGTGACGGCCGCCACCCTGTGGCTGGTGGTGTCCAGGTCCTCGGGCGCGGACCTGTACGGTGCCGCGACGCTGCTGGGGCTGGGCATCGGACTCGGCTACGCGGCGCTCGGGACGATGGCCGTCGAGCACGTGGAGCCCGCCAAGACCGCAGCGGCCGGCGGGGTGAACGCACTGGTCAGGGTCGTGGGCAGCAGCGTGGCCGGGGCGGTGGGGGCGGCGGTGCTCTCCAGCGGGGGCGCCGGATGGGCCTTCGGCGTCGCGGCCGGCGCGGCTCTGCTGGCGGCCCTGTTCGCCGCCGTCCACGGAAACCTCTCGCGAAAGGCACTGGCATGACGGACCGGGACGCGGCCATGACGGCTCATGCGCGGAGTTTGACCACGTATCGGTAGCGGTCTCCCCGGGCTGCCGACCGGGTGTACTCGACCGGCCTGCCGGCGCGATCGTACGTCCATCTGCGGATGACGATGAGCGGGCTGCCGAACGGCACACCGAGGACCTGGGCCTCCCGCTCGTCGGCCGCCTCGGCGTGAATGCTCTCCGTCGCCTCGGCGACCCTGGTGTCGAGGTCCTCGGCGAGCGAGGCGTACAGCGACTGCCGGCGGGCCAGGGTTTCGGGGTCGATCCGGGAGCCGATCCGGTCGGGCAGCCACGAGTCCAGCAGCGCGAAGGGCGCCCCCGACCCGGTTCTGATCCGGCGTACCAGCCAGACGGCCTCGGAGGGCAGGAACCCGAGGATCTCCAGCGGCGGGCTCGGGTCGCGGCGGATCTCGACCCCGCTGATGCCCGGCTCCAGCCCCAGGTCGCGCAGCAGCGTGGTGAAGCTGCGCAGGCTGCCGAGCGAGTGGCTGATGCCGATCTCCACGTTGACGTAGCTGCCGGAGCCGCGGCGCCGGGTGATGAGGTTGGCCGCGGCCAGGCGGTCGAGCGCCACCCGGACGGTGTTCCGGCTGACGCCGTATTCCTCGGTGAGGGCGCCCTCGGAGGGCAGACGCTCACCCGGTTTGTACCGGCCTTCCAGGATCTGCGTGCGCAGCGAATCAGCGACGATCTCGTGCGCATGGCGCTTGGTCATGCGGGGCCTCTCTCCTCGCTCACAAAGCCGGCGCAGACCGAGCTATCAGTCAACGGTCATCAAGCACAACTTATACCAACAGGAGTCGGACTTGTACCTACAAGTCTTGACATTGCTTGGTACTGATTCCTACTCTCAACGGCACAGGCGGCACGGGGCGCGCCTTGAACCTGTTGAGTCGTCTCGTCGGGATGCGTAATGCGAAACATCAGAGCCGGGCTCGTAGCAGCCCTCACAGCGGCCGCCCTGGCGGCCTGTTCGACCGTCGGAGGGGGAGGACCGAGCGCCGCGCCGGGCGGCGGCGCAACCGGAGGCACCAAGGTCGCCTTCGTGTCGCAGGTGGAGGGTGTCCCCTACTTCTCCGCCTTCAAGCACGGCGCGGAGCAGACAGCGAGCTCGCTCGGCATGTCGTACACACAGGCAGGGCCGGCCACCGCCGACGCGACCGAGCAGGTCCGCATCTTCAACGGCCTCGTCCAGCAGGGCTACGCCGCCATCGCGGTGTCCCCGCTCGACCCGCGCTCCATGAACCCCGCCATCGCGGCGGCCCGGCAGAAGGGCATCGTCGTGATCACCTCGGACGCCGACGCGCCCGACAGCCAGCGCCAGCTCTTCGCGCAGCAGGCCACCGACGCCGCGCTCGGATCGACGGTCATGGACGAGATCGCCAAGCCGATGGGCGGCAAGGGCAAGTACGGCATCGTCTCGGGGGCGGCCGACACCCAGACCTTCAACAGCTGGGTGGCGGAGGCGCGCAAGCGGCAGGAGTCCGCGTACCCGGAGATGCAGCTGGTGGGCGGCGTGCGTTACACCACGGACACCGCGCAGGCGCTGAAGGAGGCGCAGGACCTCATGACCGCGAACCCCGACCTCAAGGGGCTGATCGCGGTGCCCTCGACGGCCGTTCCCGGCGTGGCGCAGGCCGTCCAGATCGCCGGCAAGGTCGGCAAGGTGGCGGTGTCGGGCTTCGGGTCGCCCAAGACGGCACGTACGTTCGTGGAATCCGGCGCCATGACCTCCACGGTCCTGTGGGACGTGCCGCAGCTCGGCATCCTGACCGTCTGGGCGATGAAGCAGCTCCTGGACGGCAAGCAGATCCCCGCGGAGGCGACGGTGCCGGGCCTCCCGCAGCCGGTGAAGTACGACGCGGCCACCAAGACTCTGGTGCTGGGCCCGCCGCAGGTCTTCACCAAGTCGAACATCGCGCAGTTCGATTACTAGGAGCGACGTGAGGACCATCCTCTCGGTCTCCGGCCTCTCCAAGAGCTTCGGAGCCACGGCCGCGCTCACCGACGTCGGCTTCACGCTGGCGGCAGGAGAACGGCTGGCCCTGCTCGGCGAGAACGGTGCGGGCAAATCCACCCTCATCAAGATCATCGCCGGCGTGCACCGTCCGGACGCCGGCGAGATGACCCTTGACGGCGCGGCCCACCGGCCGTCCTCCCCGGGCGACGCGCTGGCCGGTGGTGTCAGCGTCGTCTACCAGGAGCCGTCGTTCTTCCCCCGGATGTCGGTGCTGGAGAACCTGTTCGTCGGCCGCGAGCCGCGCGATCGCCTGGGGCAGGTCGACTGGCGCGGGATGCGCAGGCGCGGGGCGGAGCTGTTCGAACGGCTCGACGTCCCCGTGGAGCTGCTGAACCGGCGGATGGACGCGCTGAGCCTGGCCGAGCAGCAGCTCGCCCTGATCGCGCGGGCCGTCGACGTCGACGCCAAGGTGCTGATCCTCGACGAGCCCACCTCGATCCTCACCGACGCCGAGGTGCGCCGGCTCTTCCACACCGTGCGGCGGCTCTCCGAGGCGGGCGTGGGCATCCTCTACATCACGCACCGCTTCGAGGAGCTGGAGCACGTCGCGGACCGGTTCATCGTGCTGAAGGACGGCCGGCTCGCCGGCGACCTGCCAGCCTCGGCGGCGGACCACGACCGGATCCTGGAGATGATGTCCGGGCGGCCGGTCAACGCCACGATCAGCCGGACGGTCCCGGATCCGGGGCCGGTCATGCTGGAGGCGTCCGGGATCACGGTGCCGGGAGTGCTGTCCGACGCCGGCCTGAGCGTGCGGCGTGGCGAGGTGGTCGGGCTGTACGGGCTGGTCGGCGCCGGCCGTACCGAGCTGGCCCTGACCTTCTTCGGCATGATGAGGCCCAGCGCCGGATCGATGCGGGTGGAGGGCCGGGCGTACGCGCCGCGCAACCCGCGGGACGCCATGACGCACGGGATCGCGTACCTGCCGGAGGACCGCAAGACGCTCGGCATCTTCCCGGGCATGGACACGCTGAGCAACATCACGGCCGTCCGGCTGCCGGCCCTGCTGGGCCGGCTCGGCGTCATCCGGCGGGCCCAGGAACGAGAGCTGGCCGCCAGGTGGGTGCGCACCCTGCGAATCAAGGCCCCGGCGCTCAGCTTCCCCGTCACCGGCCTGTCCGGCGGCCACCAGCAGAAGGTGCTCTTCGCCCGCCAGCTCGCCACCGAGCCGAAGATCCTCATCCTGGACGAGCCGACACGGGGCATCGACGTCGCCACCAAGACCGACATCCAGCAGCGGCTGGTGGAGGTGGCCCGCGACGGCATGGCCGTGCTGGTGATCTCCAGCGACCTGCCGGAGCTGCTGGCCGTCTCCGACCGCGTCTACGTCATGCGCGAGGGCCGGATGGCCGCCGAGCTGTCGGGCGACGACCTGACCGAGGACGGCGTGCTGCGCGCCACGATGGGGGTGAACCGATGACGACGGCCGCCCTCACCGCTCGTGCGGAGCCCTCGGCCCGGCTCCTGACCGTGCTGCGCGACGCCCTGCTGCCGATCCTCCTGCTGGCCGAGGTGATCTTCTTCGGCGTCGCCGCGCCCGACTTCCTGTCCGCGGCGAACCTCGGCAACGTCGTGATCAACTCGGCCGACCTGGCGCTGCTGGCGGCCGGGATGACGCTGGTCGTGCTGCTGGCGGGGATCGACGTGTCGGTGGGCCCGATGCTGGGCGTGGTCGCCTGGGTCGGCGCGACCCTGTTCGTCGCCGGCCTGCCGCCGCTGCTCGTGGTGCTGATCTCGGTGCTGCTCGGCGGCGTGCTGGGCGCGGTCAACGCCGGCCTGATCGTCGGCGGGCGGATCTCCCCCATCATCGCCACCCTCGGTACGGCCGCCGTCTTCAAGACGATCCTGTTCGTGCTGTGGGACAGCACCGACGTCTTCACCGGTCCGGTGATCCCCCTGCTCGGCCCGGCGCGGGCCGGCGGCGTCCCCCTGGTCGGCCTGGTCGTGCTGGTCATGTTCGGGATCTTCGCATACGTCCTGCGGCGCCGCGTGTTCGGCCGGCGGCTGTTCGCCATCGGCAACGACGCGGAGGGCGCCCGGCTGCTGGGTGTTCCCGTCGGCCGCACCTCGTTCGCCGCGTACGTGCTCGTGGGCGCCCTCGTCGGCGTCGCCGCCCTGATCTACGTGGGCAGGGTCGGCGTCGTGCAGGCCACGGCCGGGCAGGAGCTGACCCTGCCGGCCATCGCCGCCGTGGTCGTCGGCGGCACCAGCATCCTGGGCGGCGAGGGCGGCGTGCTACGCACCCTCGGCGGCCTGGTCTTCATCGCGTTGCTGCAGAACGGAGTCGTGCTGATGGGCGTTCCTCCGCTGTGGAACGGCGTTCTGGTCGGGGTGGCGGTCGCCCTCGCGGTGGCCTTCGACGTCCTGACCCGGCGCAGCCTCGACAAGCGGATCGGAGCACAGAAGTGAGCGCAGGAACGAGCGCGGGAATGAGCGCCGAGCCGGCCGTGCGGGCCGTGGCCCCCCGATCGCTGCGTGACCGGGTGAGCGACCGCAGGGTGTTCCTCCTCGTGCTCGTCGTCGCGCTCGGCGCGCTGATGAGCCTGCTGTCGCCGTACTTCCTGCAGGTGAGCAACCTGCTGGCGATGACGCAGTACGGCGCGGTCATCGGCCTGCTGGCCCTCGGCCAGGCGTTCGTCATCCTGGGCGGGCGGGGCGGCATCGACCTGTCCGTGGGGTCGGTGCTGAGCCTGTCGGGGATCTTCATGGGCCTGCTCGCCCAGAACCTCGGGCTCAGCCCGTGGCTCGCCGCGGCGGCGACGGTGGTCTTCGGCGCCCTGCTCGGCTCGGTGAACGGCTTCATGATCGCCCGGCTCGGCCTGCCGCCGTTGATCGTCACGCTGAGCACGCTCTTCCTGTACGGGGCCCTGGCCCAGGTGCTCACCAACGGGGGCCAGCTCGGCGGGTTCGACCGCGAGGGCTTCGCGGCCCTCGGCCAGAGCGCGATCCTGGGCGTGCCCACGCAGGTCCTGCTGGTCCTGGCGCCGATGTTCGCGCTGGGCATCTGGGCCCAGAACCGCACCGGGTTCGGCCGCCGCCTGCACCAGGCCGGCACCAGCGACCGGGCCGCCGGGCTGGCCGGGCTCGACGTGAACAGACTGCGGTTCCGGCTCTATCTCCTGTCGGGCGCGCTGGCCGCGCTCGGCGCCGTGGTGACCAACGCGTGGCTGCTCACCGCCCGGCCCAGCGCCGGCACCGGGATGGAGCTCCAGGCGATCACCATCGCGGTGCTCGGCGGAATCGACATCTTCGGCGGGCGGGGCCATCTCAGCGGTGTGCTGCTGGCGCTCACGGTCGTGGTGGTCCTGTCGTGGGGGCTGCAACTGGCGCAGGTGGGCAACTCCGTGCAGACCGGCATCCTCGGCCTGGTCCTGGTGGGCGCGGCCCTGCTGAACAACCTGATCGGCAGGAAGGCGCCCGCATGACGACCTCACCTGCCCGGCCCGTCGACGTGCTGGCGGTGGGTGACGCCAGTGTCGACTACTTCGTACGGGTGCCGCACATCGCCGGCGCCGACGACAAGGCGATCGGGCGGCTGGCCGGCGTGCACGGCGGCGGCATGAGCGCCAACCTGGCCGCCGCCGCGGGGTTCGCCGGGGCGCGTGCCGCCCTGGCCACCGCCGTCGGCTCCGACGAGCCCGGCCGCCAGGCCCTGGACCGGCTCGCGCGGCACGGCGTGGACGTCTCCCCCAGCATCACCGTCCCCGGAGGGCACACCTGGTTCTGCGTGATCCAGCTCGACGCCACCGGGGAGAAATCCCTCGTCGGGGCCGTGACCGAGGTGAAGATCCCCGAGGTCGGCCAGATCTCCGACGACCTGCTGCGCACGGCGCGGGTCGTCGCCCCGCTCGCGGACGATCTGGGCTGGGCGACCGACCTGGCCGCGCGCGCCCGTGCGGGCGGCGCGAAGGTGGCCGTCGACCTGGAGCCCGACGCGGTCGCCGGACGGTGGGACCAGGTACGCGCCCTCGCCCGCCACAGCGACCTCGTCTTCTGCAACCAGGGGGCGGTCCAGGTGCTCGCCGACGGCGACCCGGTGCGCTGCGCCGAGCTCCTCGTCTCCGCCGGCGCCACCGCCGTCGTGACGACCGGCGGGCGCGACGGCGCCTCCTGCTACAGCCGTACGGAGAGCTGGTCCGCGCGCGGGCCTGAGATCGAGGTCGTGGACACCACCGGCGCCGGCGACGCGCTGGCCGGGGCGTTCACCGGGTACTGGATCCTCGGGCGCTCCCTCGCCGACAGCCTGCGCGCCGGGGTCGCCACCGCGTCCCTGTGCGTCGGCCACCTCGGCTCACGTGCCTACCTCGATGCCGGCACCGGTGTCGAGACCTTCGCGCGGAAGGTCACCCTCGACCCCGCGCCCCGTCTACAAGGAAACCCATGACCACACTTCTGCACCGCATCCACGGCAGCCTGGCCGCCGCCTGCATCGCCGACGCGCTCGGCGCCCCCACCGAGGAACGCTCCATCCCGGAGATCCGGCGGCTGTTCGGCCGGCGCGTGGAGAGCTTCCACGCGCCGCTGCCCGACGCACCGTACGCGGTCGGGCGCGGGCCGGCCCAGATCACCGACGACTCCAGCCAGATGCTGCTGCTGGCCGAGGCCTTCATCGAGCACGGCGGCGAGGTCACCCCCAAGGTCATGGCCGACCTGCTCATCGGCTGGTCCGGCAACCCCGACTACTTCCCCCACTTCGCCGGCCCCACCACGCGCCGGGCGATCGAACGCCTCAAGGCCGGCGACGACCCCTGGGACGTGGGCCGGACCGGGCGCATCATGAGCGAGGGCGCCAGCAACGGCGGCGCCATGCGGGTCGCCCCCGCCGGCCTGGTGCACCCCGGGGACATCGAGGGCGCCGTCCGGGCCGCGCACCTGACCTGCGTACCCAGTCACCACACGAACATCGGCGTCGCCGGGGCCGCGGCCATCGCCGCCGCCACCGCGATGGCCTGCGTGGACGGCGCGGACCTGTTCCAGGTCGTCCGGGCCGCCCGGCACGGCGCGGAGCTCGGCGAGCGGCTGGGCGCCGAGCAGGGCCGGCAGGTCCCCGGGCCCTCGGTCGCCCAGCGGATCGACCTCGCCGTCAAGCTCGCCGTCGAGTCCCGCGACCTGGACGACGCCATCGAGCGGATCGCCTCCGTCATCGGCACCGGGCTGCCCGCGGCCGAGGCGTGCCCGGCGGCCATCGGCCTGCTGGTGGCAGCGGGCGGCGACCCGTTCCGGACGGCGGTCGCCGCGGCCACCGCCGGGGGCGACTCGGACACGGTCGGCTGCATGGCGGCGGCCATCGCGGGCGCGCTCCGCGGCATCTCCGCCCTCCCCGCCGACCTGGTGGCCCGGGTGGAGCAGGCCAACAGGCTGAACCTGGCCGACGTGGCGGCCCGCCTGACCACCGTCGCCCGCCCGGCTCCTGTGGCGGTCCAGGACTGACCCGGGACCCGTGGCGGAGAGGGTCATCAGCGGGCAGCCGGGCAGGAGATCCGGTGCCGCCTCATGTCAGCTCTCCAGCACCGTGTCCCAGATCGCCGCATCAAGGACGGGCGGTTCCCCGCCGGGGAGGAGGGGCTGCTCGGCCCAGATGGTCTTGCCGTCGGCGCGGTAGCGGGTGCCCCAGCGGGAGGTGAGCTGGGCGACCAGGAACAGGCCGCGGCCGCCCTCGTCGCTGAGGCGGGCCCGACGCAGGTGCGGAGCGCTGAGGCTGCTGTCGGAGACCTCGCAGATGAGGACGTCGGTGTGGATCAGGCGCAGCTCGATGGGGCCACGTGCGTGGCGGATGGCGTTGGTGATCAGCTCGCTGACGATGAGCTCGGTGGTGAAGGAGAGCGGCTCCAGATTCCAGGCGCCCAGCTGCCCGGCGGCCAGGGCGCGGGCATCGGCGACCAGGGCGGGCTCTGCCTGCAGCCGCCAGGAGGCGACCCGATCCGCGCCCAGGCGGCGGGTGCGGCCCACCAGCAGGGCGACGTCCTCGGCGCGGCGCTCGGGCAGCAGGACGGCCTCCACGGCTTCGCAGAACTGGTCCGGCGACCGGCCGGGGCCGGCCAGGGTGCCGGCGAGCCGGTCGAGTCCGGCCTCGGTGAGGCCGGTGTAGAGGGCCAGCAGGGTGCCTTCAGCGAGGTGGAACTCGGCGGTTTCGAAGGGCAGCCCGCCCCGGCCCAGGGGCGGGCCCGGCGGCAGGTCGAGGAACTCCACCGCGCCATCGGAGTGGACCACGGCAGGGGGCGGGTGGCCGGCCCGGGCCAGGGTGCAGGTTCCGGCGATCGGGTCGTAGACGGCGTACAGGCAGGTGGCCCCCTCGATGGTGGGGTCTTCCTGGGCGAGGCGGATGACGAGGGCGTCGAGCTGGGTGAGGACCTCCTCGGGAGCGAGGTCGAGCTCGGCCAGGGTGTGGACGGCGGTGCGCAGCCGCCCCATGGTGGCGGCGGCGTGCAGGCCATGGTCGGTGACCTTTCCGACGATCAGGGCGACGCGCGCGCCGGACACAGGCAGCACGTCGAACCAGCCTCCGCCCACGTGGAGGTGGGTGGCGGCGGGCAGGTAGCAGCAGGCGCTCTCGACGGCGGGGTGGCGGGGAAGGTCGCGGGGAAGCAGGCTTCGCTGCAGGGCCAGGGCGGTGGTGTGCTCGCGGGTGTAGCGGCGGGCGTTGTCGACGCACACCGCGGCCCGGGAGGCGAGATCCTCAGCCAGGGCGAGGTCCTCCTGGTCGAAGGGCTCGGGATCCCGGTAGCGGGCGAAGCCGGCCAGGCCCAGCGTGACCCCGCGGGCCCGCAGCGGCACCACCATGAGCGAGTGCATCCCGAACTCGCGGATCTTCTCGGCCCTTCGCGTATCGAAGGCGAACCACTGGCCGGTGTCCAGGGCCGGCACCAGGACCGGCTTCTCGATGGCCAGGCACCAGGCCTGAGGGGTGCCGCAGGGGTATGCCACCGTCTCGCCCACCGCGTACACGGCCTCCGGAGCGTGCTCGGAGAGCGTGCGGATTCCCGTCCGGCGGGCCAGGACCTGTTCGCCGGGCGGGCAAGGGGCCGGCTCCTCCCCCTGGAAGATCGCCTCCAGCAGGTCGACGCTGACGATGTCGGCGAGCGCGGGAACGGCCGCGTCGGCCAGTTCCTGGGCGGTGCGTGTCACGTCCAGCGTGGTGCCGATGCGGGCGCTGGCCTTGTTCACCAGGGCCAGCCGCCGCTGGGCCCGGTAGCCGTCGGTGACGTCGACGGACGCCAGGCACATCCCCAGGGTCTGGCCGGCCGGGTCCGTCAGCCGGAAGGAAGAGAGCGACCACGCACGCTCGCGGTCGGGGTGGCGCGGAGTGCGGCCGCGCACCTGGAAGCCGATCACCGGCTCACCGGTGTCGCGCACCCGGCGCAGAGTCGCCTCGAGCCCCTCGACGTCTATGTGCGGTACGGCATCGCTGATGCGCAGGCCGACGAGCCGCTCGGCCGGCGCACCGATATCGCGCTCCGCTTCGGCGTTCACCCACAGGTAGCGCAGCTCGGGATCCACGACGACCACGCTGATCGGGGACTGGGTGAACAGCGCCTCCAGTATTCCCTGGTACATCGCCTCCCGACGAGCCCGATGCGCATCGGCGGCCATGACCAACCAGCCGCGCCCGCCCTCCGGGGACAGCGCCGGGCACACCCGCAGCGTCACCTGAACCTCGTGCCCGTCGCGGTGCCGCATGCCCAGCACGCCGTCCCAGCTCTTCCCGGCCGGTTGCCGTTCGACGGCGGCCACCGCCTGCCGATCCTCCGGTGTGGCCAGCAGGTCCACCGCGGGCCGTCCGCAGGCCTCGCGCGCCGGGTAGCCGAGAAGGGCCTGCGCCTGCGGGCTCCACAGGAGGATCCTGCCATGAGCATCCACCACTGCGATGGGCGTGTTCGCCCCCAGGGACGGCCATCCGGATCCGCTGCCGGAGCCGTCGCCGGTGGTCTTGGGCCCGCCCATCGGAACCAACCCTCGCCCTGCCCCTTCGCCTATCTCTTTCCCATGGTAGGTGGGCTCGCGCGTGGCTCGGGATCGAGCAGGGCGGCAAGCCGTGATCAGGCACGGGCACGCCACAGCAGGTAGAGGAAGTACGGCGTGCCGATCAGGGCCGTCACCAGGCCGGCGGGCACCTGGGCCGGTGCGATCACGGTGCGGCCGAGCGTGTCGGCGAGGCTGACCAGCAGCCCGCCGAGCAGCGCGGCCACCGGCAGCACCCGTACGTGGTGGGCACCGACCAGGGCGCGGGCGGCGTGCGGGGCCACCAGGCCGACGAAGCCGACGACCCCGACGGCCGAGACGGCGGTGGAGGTGAGCAGCACGGAGCCGGCCAGAGCGCCCAGCCGGACCGGCTCCAGGGGCACGCCGAGGATGCGGGGCGTGTCCTCGTCCAGGGACAGCAGGTCGAGGTCCCTGCGCAGCCAGGCCAGCAGGGGCACCACGGTCACCAGCGCCAGCACGACGGGGATTAGCTGCACCGGGACGCGGCCGTAGGTGGAGCCGGACAGCCAGGTCAGCGCCTTGGCGGTGTCCCAGGGGTCGGACAGCACGATGATCAGCACGGTGATCGCGGTGCAGGCGGCCTGCACGGCGACGCCGATCAGGACCAGCCGATCGGAGCTCAGCCCGCCCCGCCAGGCCAGCCCGTAGACCAGGCCGAACGCGGCCACCGCGCCCAGGCCGGCCGCCGCGGACATCGCCCAGATCCCGGCCAGCGGCGCGAAGGTGAGCAGCGCGACCGCGCCGACGCCCGCTCCGCTGGTGACGCCGAGCACGCCGGGCTCGGCCAGGGGGTTACGGCACACGGCCTGCACCGCGGTGCCCGCCACGGCCAGCGCCGCCCCGGCCAGCACGGCGGCCAGCACCCTGGGCCAGCGCTGGTCCAGGACGAAGGTCAGCGCCCGACCGCTGCGTCCCTGCAGCCAGTTGGCCACGTCACCGGTGAGCAGCCAGCGGTCGCCGCCCAGCAGGCCCAGCACGAGCGCGCCCCCCAGCAGGACCGCGCAGACGGCGACCACGACCAGGAAGGCGGTCCGGGAGCGGGCCGCGCCCGTGCGCGCCTCGGGCGGCCTGCGGGTCGGGCCGGCGTCGCGGTAGCGGCGGGCCAGCCAGACCATCACGGCCGCGCCGAGGACGGTGGTCACGGTGCCCGGCGGCACCTCCACTCCGGCCTGGGCGCCGAGCACGGCCCGCAGCACGATGTCGGAGCCCAGCACGATCAGCACCCCGGCCAGCCCGGACAGGGGTAGCAGGACGCGGTGCCGGTGCAGCCCGGGGATGGACTTGGGCAGCAGCCGGACGACCACCGGCGCGCACAGCCCGACGAACCCGATGGGCCCGGCGATCGTCACCGCGGCGGCGGCCAGCAGCACGGCCAGCAGTGTCAGCCACAGGCGTAGCCGCCGCACGTTCACGCCGAGCACGGTCGCGGCGTCGTCGCCGAGCCCGAGGATGTCCAGCCGGGGTCCGGCCGCCACGGCGGCGGCCAGCGCCAGCACGATCAGCGGGCCGAGCTGGGTGACGGCGGCCAGGTCGCTCTGCACGAGCGAGCCGCTGCCCCAGGCGAACAGGCCGGTGGTCTCCTGCTGGAACAGGATCATGACGAGGTTCGTCAGCGAGTACAGCGCCAGCGACGTGGCCGTGCCGGCCAGGATCAGCCGGGTCGTGCCGGTACGCCCGCCGGCCGACAGGGCCAGCACCAGCGCGGCGGCGGCCAGCCCGCCGAGCAGGGCGAGCCCGCCCGACACGGGGACGGGCAGCGCCGGCCCGAACGCGGACGCCGCGACGACCGCCAGGTAGGCGCCGGAGCTGACGGCGAGCGTGTCGGGCGATGCCATGGCGTTGCGGGCGATCGCCTGCAACAGGGCGCCCGCGACGCCCAGCGCGACGCCCACGCAGAGGCCTGCCATCAGCCTGGGCAGCCGCGAGGCGAGCAGCACGCGGGCGGCCTCCTCGGCGTTGCCGGAGTCGCCGAAGGGCAGCGCCAGCAGGTCGAGCGCGCCGATCGACGAGGTGCCCTGCGTGAGGTGCACGGCCGCCACCAGGACGGTGGCGGCCAGTGCGAGGAGGAGGATCCCGGCGGTGCCCAGCCGCCGCAGCGGCGTGGTGGGCGGAGCCGGGGTCAGGACGTCCGTCGTGCTCAAGCCGTGAACGCCTTCACCAGGGTGTCGGCGTACTGCTGGCACGACAGGGGCCCGCCGAAGGTCCAGATGCCGTCGGGCAGCTTGGTGACCTGCTGCTTCTTGACGAACGGCAGCGACTTCCAGATGGCGTTGTCCGCCAGGCCGTCGGCGAAGACGTCCTCGCCGTCGGAGGCGTTGTAGAAGAAGCGGATGTCGGGGTCCTTGAGCCCGCTGAGTCCCTCGACGTCGGTGGTGCCCAGGCCCCACTCCCCGTCCACCTTGCCGGTCCAGGCGTTGGTCAGCCCGAGCTGCCCGGCCACCTCGGAGACCAGCGCGCCCTTTCCGAACAGGCGGATGCTGATGGTGCTGCCCTGCTTCCAGCCGTCGGCCATGATGAACGGCTTGCCGGCCGCGCCGGCGGCGGCGAGCCTGGCCTTGCCGTCGGCCAGCGCGGCGTCGAAGTCGCTCAGCAGCTTGGCGGCGGCGTCGGTCCTGCCCGTGGCGGTGGCGATCATGTTGACGTCGTCGCGCATGCGCTTGAGGTTGTCGCTCGCGTCGCTGCCCTTGGCCACCAGGACCGGGACGAACTTCTCCAGCTGCGCGGCCAGTTCCTCGTCGTCGGACTCCATGACGACCAGGTCGGGCTCCAGGGCGCTGATCGAGTCGACGCTGGGCTCCTGCCGGGTGCCGACGTCCTTGACGGAGGCGTCGAGCTTGGCGGCGGTGACCCAGGTGCCGTAGCCCTTGACGTCGGCCGCGCCGACGGGCATGACGCCGAGGCCGGCCAGGATCTCGGTCTCGCCCCACTCCAGGCTGACCACCCTGGTCGCGGGGCGGTCGAGCGTGACCTGCTTGCCGCGGGCGTCGGTCACGGTGATCGGGGCGGCAGCGGCCGAGGTGGCGCCCGCGGGGGCGGGAGCCTGCTCGGTCACAGGGGCCTCGGTGGTGCCGCAGGCGGCAAGGAGGGCGATGGCGGCGATGGCCGTCAGGGCGGTGCGCATGGGGGTTCCTGTCATGTCGTCGCGTGCAGGGTCTTGCTGTGGCGGCCGATCGGCCGGGTGGTCAGGGTGCCGGTCGTGTCGTCGTGGCTGACCTCGATGCGGATGCCGTAGGTGTCGGTAAGGAGGTCCTCGGTCAGGACGTGCGCGGGCGGGCCGTCCGCGCGGACCCGGCCCCGGTGCAGCAGGACGATGTGGTCGGCGACCTCGGCGGCCTGGTTGAGGTCGTGCAGGACGACGCCGACGGCCACCCCGTGCTCCTGGGCCAGGTCGCGCATCAGGTCGAGCAGTTCCACCTGGTAGCGCAGGTCGAGGAAGGTGGTGGGCTCGTCCAGCAGGAGGATGCCGGTGTCCTGGGCCAGGCAGGTGGCCAGCCAGACGCGCTGCAGCTCGCCTCCTGACAGCTCGTCCACCGGCCGCTCGGCCATCGGGGTCACGCCGGTCAGTTGCATCGCCCGTTCGACGGCGGTGGCGCCCTCGGGGTCGGTGGCCCGCCAGCGCCGCCGGTAGGGGTGGCGTCCGTACTCGACGACGTCGCGCACCCGCACGCCGCCCGGTGTCGGGCGGCTCTGCGCCAGCAGCGTCACCTGCTTGGCGAACTCGCGGGCGGACAGATCCAGCGCGTCGGCGCCGTCACCGAACGTCACGGTGCCGCTGTCGGGACGGTGCAGCCGGGCCAGCCCGCGCAGCAGCGTGGACTTGCCGCTGCCGTTGGGGCCGACGAGGGCGGTCACGTGGCCGGGCCGCAGCGTGATGCGCCCCTCCTCCACCACGGTGGTGCCGTGATAGCTGAGGTTGAGCTCCGCGCCGCGGAGAGAGATCTCCTCGGTCATGGAACAAAGGTTAGGCTAACCTTGCTTACGGCGCCATGCCGGGGTCCGCGCGGGCGTTCCTTCCCGGCTCAGAGCCAGGCCGGCAGGATGGACGGCGGGATCGGCCCCCTGTTGCGCCGCCCCTGCCCGGACTCCTCCCAGGCGTGGGCCAAGATCCCGGCGGATCTGCTGAGCACGAAGGGCCCGCGCGCCAGGGGCGCGGGGAAGCCCAGCTCGGCGTAGACCACCGCGGTCGCCCCGTCGACGTTCATCGGCATCGGCGTTCCCATGGTGAACGAACCGGTGCCGACGCCAGGCCACTGGAACATCAAGGACATCTACCAGGGGGTCTTCGCCGACCGACCCATCGCAAACCGTTGTAAGGTCGAGATTCCCTGAGCCGAATCATGACGTCACCGACGCGGCCATGCAGTCGGTGGCCGAGGAGTGGCGCAACCTCACCATGGCGCTGGTCGGCATCGGCAGCGTGCAGCCCTCGCCGCTGCTGCGCGACAGCGGCAACGCGATCGCCCCGGCCGACCAGGACCACCTGATCGCCGCCCACGCGGTCGGCGACGCCTGCCAGCGGTTCTTCGACGCGGCCGGTGAGCTGATCCGCAGCGACCTGAACAGCCGGGTCGTCGGCATCGATCCGGACGCCTTCCGTACGATCCCGCGCCGGATCGGCATGGCCGGCGGCGAACGCAAGCACGCGGCCATCCGCGCGGCGATCAGCGGCGGCTGGGTCAACGTCATCATTACCGACGTCGCGGCGGCCCGGGCGCTGCTCGACGAGGATCACTAGGCTCCACGGCCGCCGGCACATCGCCACCTTCGGGTCATGCACCGAGGCGAAGGACATCGATGGAGCGGGCTTCGTCCCGAACGGCGACGTCCTGTCACGGATCGGGCGCCGGACCGGTCCCCGGTGAAGGACGAAAGTCCCGCTTCGCAGAGTCTTTCAGCCCTGCCGGTTCGCGCAGGCGCCTCTCACGGTGATGACCAAGGAGGTCACACGATGAAAAGTTCGACCAATCCGTTGATGTTGCGTACGCGCCTGTACCGCCCGGACGGCAACCCCCTGCGCCGGCGCCATGACCGGCGGGAGTCCGCGGTCGTGCTGGCCGCCTTCTTGCTGGTGCTGGTCAGTGTCTGGCCGGCGGTGCTGACCGGCCGGCTGGCCTACGAGAGCGCGCTGCGGGACGAGAGCGCCGCCGCCCGCCACCAGGTCACGGCGACCCTGCTGGAGGACGCCCCGGCGGCGCGCGTCTCCTTCACGGAGGTCCCCGCCGGACGGCCGACCGCGACGGCGCGCTGGACGACCTCCACGGGCCGGGAACAGGTCGCCGACGTGCCCGTGCCCGCACTCGCCAGGGCGGGCTCGTCGGTGGTGGTGTGGCTTGACTCCTCCGGTACGCCTGCCTCGCCGCCCACGGACCCGGCGGTCCTGCTGATGAGAGGGGTGGCGGTGGGCACGCTGATCGTGCTCGGTGCCGGGCTGCTGGCTCTGGGCTCGTTCGTGAGCGCGCGACGGTGGCTGGACCGGGCTCGCTACAGGGACTGGGATCTCGCCTGGCAGCGGGCCGACGCGAAGTGGCGTCACCCACGGCAGACCTGAATGCTCCCGCGGAGCGGCCGGGCAGGCATCCGCGATCAATTCGTACCGGACGCCGAAGCAGTGGGTGGTGGCGATGAACCCCTCGCGTGGGGGTAGGCCGAGGTCACCGACGGAAGGGACCTTCGCACCTGGTCGGGCGCCACCGTCACCGGCGAGCGTGAAAGCCGGCACACGAGGAGGACACGCCATGAGGGCACTCGTCTATCACGGGCCTGGCCGCCGCTCCTGGGAGGACGTTCCGGATCCGCGGGTCGTCGACGCGACCGACGCAGTCGTCCGCGTGGACGCCGTCACGATCTGCGGCACGGACCTGCACATCCTCAAGGGCGACGTCCCTGCCGTGGAGCCGGGCAGGATCCTCGGCCACGAGGCGGTCGGCACGGTGACCGTGACCGGGAGCGCGGTCGGGACGGTCAAGGAGGGCGACCGCGTGCTCGTCTCCTGCATCACCGCCTGCGGGCGCTGCCGCTACTGCCGCACCGGCGCGTACGGCCAGTGCCTGGGCGGTGGAGGATGGATCCTCGGCCACCGCGTCGACGGCGCCCAGGCGGAGTACGTACGGGTGCCGTTCGCCGACACCTCCACCCACCCGCTGCCCGACGGCGTGACGGACGAGGCGGCGCTCATGCTGGCCGACATCCTGCCCACCGCCTACGAGGTCGGGGTGCTGAACGGGCGGGTCCGGCCCGGCGACACCGTGGTGGTCGTCGGCGCGGGCCCCATCGGGCTGGCCGCGATCACCACCGCGCGCCTGCTCACGCCGAGCCACATCGTCGCCGTCGATCCCGTCCCGGCCCGCCTGGAGGCCGCCGAACGGCTGGGCGCGGACATGCTCGTCGGCGCCGATGACGATCCCCGGACCGCGGTCGCCGACCTCACCGGCGGCCTGGGCGCCGACGTCGCCATCGAGGCGGTCGGCGTCCCGGAGACCTTCGAGCTCTGCACCCGCCTGGTGCGACCGGGAGGGCACGTGGCAAACGCCGGCGTGCACGGCGCGCCGGCGACGCTGCACCTCGAGGACCTGTGGATCCGCAACGTGACCATCACCACCGGCCTGGTGGACACGTACTCCACGCCGACCCTGCTGGACATGGTCGCCGCCGGGCGCCTCGACCCGGCCGCGTTCATCACCCACCGCTTCGGCCTGCAGCAGATGGACGAGGGCTACCGGACGTTCTCCGATTCCCGGACGACCGGAGCGCTCAAGGTGGTCCTGGCCCGGAACTGAGCCCGCTCGCCGCATCGGCGGGGGCTTTGCGTCAGTTTCCGTACTGCTTGGTGTCCGGGTGCTCGACGAGCAGGACATGGGCGGTCCTGTCGGCGACGGGGCGGTGTCGCATCCCCCGGGGAACGACGAACAACTCGCCCGCCTTCAGCACCACCGGGTCCCGCCCCTCCAGGTCGATCCTGAAGCTGCCGTCCCAGCACAGGAACAGCTCGTCCTCGTCGTGGTGATGCCAGGGGAACTCGCCCTCCAATCGGGCCAGGCGTACGACGGTGGTGTCATTCACCATCGCCAGGTTGTGCTGCTGGAAGGGGCCCGGGAGCCGGCCGATGGCGTCAGGAACCGAGACCGCGGCAAGATCGCGCACATCTTCGTGTCGAGTGGTCATGCCACGATCCTTGCCCTCATAGTGGTCCGGCAACAGAGCCAATGCGCGACAATTGGTCTTCCTTGCGAGCCAATTGTGACGCTGTCCGGCTGGATGCAGCGCCACACCGAGGCCGCCATCGCCGTCCGTATGGCGGGCCGGGTCAACGGTGTCGTCGGTGTGGTCGGCAGGCTCGCCTGGAGGCAGGACGACTCCCAGTGGGAGGCGGGCTGATCGATGAGCTGCCCCTTCCCCGTCGCGATGAGGGGGAGGCACGCGCTCACTGCGGCTGTGGAGGCGCCGGCAGGTGGTCCGGCGGCGTCGGGCTCGGTCACTGTCCGACGTTCGGGAGCCGGCGCCGCACGGCTCCGTAAGGGATCTCGCGGAAGACCGACACCCCGTCCACCTTCGCGCCACGGACCTGCCCGTGCTCAGTGGCGACGGTCGTGCATGTTCCACAGGTCACCTCACGTCTGAGGGAGAAGCCTCGAAGTCTCCGGGCAGCGTTGCGGCGAACGCGAGCGACCACCCCAGCCGCCCTGGGCGAGGCCGAAGTTCCTGGCCCGCGCACCCACGATTCCGCTCCGGTTGCATCATAGTAAGATCATCGGTATATATCGTTCACATGAAGAACAGGTCGATGCAGGAACCGACATTCCTGATCCTCACGGCCCTGGCGGCCGGGCCGCAGCACGGCTACGGCATCATCACCGATGTCCTGGAGATCTCCGGTGAGCGCGTGCGGTTGCGCGCCGGCACGCTCTACGCTGCGCTCGATCGGCTCCAGGGCGAGCAGCTGATCGAGACCGACCACGAGGAGGTCGTCGACGGCCGGGCCCGGCGCTACTACCGCCTCACCGCCGGGGGCGCGGCCCGGCTGTCGGCCGAGGCCGAACGGCTGCGCCGGAACGCCGACACCGCCGCCGCGCGGCTGCGCCGAGGGCCGGCCGCGCGGCCGGGTCTCGAGGGGGCGTCGTGACCGCGCTGGAACGGCGTTACCGCCGGCTGCTGGCCTGGTACCCGAAGGACCACAGGGCGCAGCACGAGGAGGAGATGCTCGCCGTGCTGCTGGCGGCCTCGGCTCCGGGCCGGAACCGCCCTGCCGTGCGGGACGCGTTTGACCTGGTGCGCGGTGGCCTGGCGATCCGGCTGCGCCGGGTCGTGCCGCTCAGGTCGCGTCGGGTCTGGCGGGCCGCCGTCGACCTGGCCGCCCTTCTCGCCCCTCTCGTCCTGTTCGGCGCCGGCCTGTTCCGCGTCGCCGGGTACGCCGGACGGTTCGCCTTCGACCTGGCCGTCCCGGTGCTCGTCGATGCGCTGCCGTACGGGCTGGTCGTGCTGCTGGCGTGGCTGGGGCGGCGGTGGGCGGCGATCGCCTGCGCGTGGGCCCTGGCGGCGCTGCACGCGACGATGCAACTGGTCCAGCTGCTGTCCCTTCCCGAAGGGACCATGGTGGTGGGCGACGTGATTCTCGTCTCGGGGCGGCCGGTGATCGCTGCCAGCATGCTGCTGTCCGCCCTGCCGGCGTGCGTCTGCGCGGCGATGCTGACCCTCGCGCCGTCGCCCGGTCCTGGCCCGGTGGGGTCTCGGCGGCTGCTGCTCTGGGCGGGCGGAGTGCTGGCCGCGTGCGTCGGAGGCGTCCTGCTGCCCAAGGTCTTCGGGGCCGCCCTGATGCTGGCCGCCCTCGGCACGGTGGCCGTGATGGCGCTGCGCTTCACTACGGGCCGCCGTACCGCTGCCGTCCTGATGCCGCTCCTCGTCGTCGCTGTCATGCCGTCGTGGTTCACCGATCCGGCGAGCCTGACGGGGGTCGCCGCCGCGACGGCGGCGCTACTGGGCGCCACGGCGTGGCTGGCCCGCACCGGGGAACCCGCCTGACGTGGCCGGCCTCGACCGGCGCGCAGCCCTCGGCCCACACCCGGATGACGACCTGTCCCGGACTCGCGCGTCGTACGATCGCGAGCGCTCGCCCGTCGAAGGTCGACACCGCAACGGCAGTCGCCCCCCGGAGCGTGCGGGGAGCTCGGATCGAGCGCAACTCCGGAGCCGGCGTCGGCGCGAGCGCGCGAGCACGGCGAGCGGGCCGGAGGACGGCGAAGCGGACCGTCAGTATGTGGCCCTTCCGCCGCTGATGTCGTAGACGGCGCCGGTGGAGAAGCTGACCTTGTCGGAGGCCAGCCAGGCGATGAGCTCCGCCACCTCCTCGGGCCTTCCGACGCGGCGCATGGGGATGAGGCTGGTGATGTGGGCCAGGGCTTCGGGGCCGGTGTCGGCGTTCATCGGGGTCTCGATCACGGCCGGGGCGATGGCGTTGACCAGGACACCGCTGGTGGCCAGCTCCTTGCCGAGCGACTTGGTCAGGGCGATGACGGCGGCCTTGCTGGCGGAGTAGGCGGCCATGGTGGGGTTGCCGTCCTTCCCGGCCATGCTGGCGAGGTTGACGATGCGGCCCCAGCCGCGCTCGCGCATGCCGGGGACGAAAGCGCGGCAGGTGTGGAAGATGCCGTTCACGTTGACGTCGAAGGTGCGCTGCCAGCCGTCGAGCGGGAGCTCCCACAGCGGGGCGTTGGGGCCGACGATTCCGGCGGAGTTGACGAGGATGTCGATCGGGCCGAGGTCGTCGGCGGCGGCCTGGACGGCGGCCGGGTCGCTGACGTCCACGACCAGGTCGGCGCCGTCGGTCACGTCGAGGGTGACGACCGTGACGCCGTCGGCTTCCAGACGGATGGCGGCGGCCTTGCCCAGGCCGCTGACGCCGCCGGTGATGAGGGCGGTGCGGGGCATGAGGAGTCCTTTCAGGGTGATTCGCGCGGTACGTGGCCGCCGCTGGAACCGACGAAGAAGCCGAGCTTCCCGCCATGAGCCACCGAATCTTCCATTAATTGGAACATCGATCCGAATTATGAAAACCACGGGAAGAGTAACCCAAACTTCGCGTGGGCGGAATCCGCTTCGAGAAGAACTTCCGTTTCATGGAATGGCGATCTAGTATTCGGAACATGTCCGAGCTGATCGACGAGCCGAAGCTCGTCGGGTCCGACCGCGTGCTGGCGGTGCTGGCCGAGCTGGCGCGCCATCCCGACGGGATCGGGCTGGAGGAGATGGCCCGGGCCGTCGCCAGCCCGAAACCGACCGTGCACCGCGCGCTGGCCGCGCTGCGCCGTGCCGGGTTCGCCGCGCGGCACGGTCACGGCCGGTACGTGCTGGGCGACGAGTTCCTGCGGATGGCCTTCGCCCATCACGAGGCCCGGCCCGACCATGTGCGGGTCACCCCCCTGCTCAAGGCGCTGTGCGACCGGTACGGCGAGACCGTGCACTACGCGGTGCTGGACGGCGACTCGGTGGTCTACCGCTCCAAGCTCGACCCGGCGGCCGGCGCCGTCCGGCTCACCTCGGTCGTCGGCGGCCGCAATCCGGCGCACTGCACGGCCGTCGGCAAACTCCTGCTCGCCCACCGCCTTCCGGACGCGGACGCGGTCCGCGCGTGGGTGGGCGACCGGGTGCTGGAGCGCCGCACCGAGCGCTCCATCACCACCGTCGAGGGCCTGCACGCCGCGCTGGAGCGCATTCGCGAGCAGGGTTACGCCACCGACGATCAGGAGAGCGAGCCGGGCGTCAACTGCCTGGCGGTGCCTGCCTACCTGACCTCTCCCACGATGCCCAGCGGTGCGATCAGCGTCAGCGGCCTGGCCTACCGGACCCCGTTGCGGGCGCTCATCGACGACGTGGCCGCCATCCGTGCCGTCGTCACGGGAAGGCAGCCCCTGTGAAGGCCACCCCGGCCTCGGCCGACCCGTACGTCCTGCGCGAGAGCCAGGTTCGGATGCCCACGCCCTGCTGAAACCCCTTCGGAAAGAGACACCCGTGTACCTCATGCGCATCGGCGCGCCCGGCGCCGAGAAGCCCGTCGTCCGCATCGACGAGACGCACTACATCGACGTCTCCGACGTCACGCCCGACTTCGACGAGAAGTTCTTCGCGGCGGGCGGCGTCGCGCTGCTCGCCGAGAAGGTCGCCACCGGTCGGCCCCGGGAGTTCGCCGGCGAGCGGATCGGCGCGCCGTTCGCCCGGCCGCACCAGATCCTGTGCATCGGCCTCAACTACAGCGACCACGCCGCCGAGACAGGACAGGCGGTCCCCGACGAGCCGATCCTGTTCACCAAGTCGCCCAACACGCTCGTCGGCCCCAATGACGACGTACGCATCCCGCGCGGCTCCACCAAAACCGACTGGGAGGTCGAGCTCGGCATCGTCATCGGCCGCCGCAGCTCCTACCTCGGCTCGGCCGAGGAGGCGAAGGGGGCCATCGCCGGCTACTGCGTGGTCAACGACGTCAGCGAGCGCGCCTTCCAGATGGAGCGCGGCGGCCAATGGAGCAAGGGCAAGTCCGCCGAGACGTTCAACCCGGCCGGGCCCTGGCTGGTCACCCCCGGCGAGATCGCCGACGTGACGAACCTCGGCATGTGGCTGGACGTCAACGGGGTGCGCCGCCAGAGCGGCACCACCGCGAACATGATCTTCGACCCGTACGTGATCGTCCATCATCTGAGCCAGTTCATGGTCCTGGAGCCCGGCGACCTCATCAACACCGGCACCCCGCCCGGCGTCGGCATGGGCCACGACCCGCAGATCTGGCTCCAGCCGGGCGACGTGGTGGAGCTCGGCATCGACGGCCTGGGCAGCCAGCGCCAGCACGTCGTCGGCCCCCGGTAGACGCGTCCTCAGGTCGCCACCTGGTCGCGTGCCCGCGGACTCCGCCTGAAGACGCCCTGATCCCTGAGCAGGACGGCTCCCGCCAGCGCGAGCCCGATGGCCATCAGCACGAGCAGGACGCCGAAGTTCTCCGGCTTCACGGGCATGCTGCGCATGCCCAGGTGGAAGCCCAGGTGCACGCCGGCCGCCATCCACAGCCCGCCGCCGCGCACCCGCGCCGCCCCGGCCGCGAAACCGAGCGCCGTGGCCATGAGCACGTACAGCAGCTTGTCGCCGATGGTGGTTCCCGAGCCCTGGGAGAAGACGTGCATGGAGCCGAACGCGACCGACGTGATGATCAGGACCGCTCGCGGCGACAGCCGCTGTGACAGGGTGTCGAAGACGTGGCCGCGCCAGAGCAGCTCTTCCGGGAAGGCCTGGTTGAGCAGGAGCAACACGGCGCCCAGCGGCAGTTGACCCAGCAGGACGGAGGCGTCCACCGGCACCCAGGTTCCGGCCCCCATGGCCATGGCCGTCCCGAAGGCGGCGAGGATCGGCAGCGCACCCGCGAGAACGCCGAGCAGGAGGTGCCACGGTCTGTGCCAGCCCAGTGACGACCAGGGCCGCCGGTCCAGGAATCGCCGCACCACGTAGACGAGCAGCAGCGCGGTGAGCGTGATGCCGAGCGGGCCGAGAAGACTCACCAGCGGGCTCGTCCGGTCGAGGAACAGTAACGGGAGGGTGGAGCCGATGATCGCCTGCGCGAACATGAGCACCATGGCGAGCAGGACGGTCCGGAGAGTTCTCATACCGGGAACGCTAGGAAAGCGCGGACGCGCGGCGCATCGAGCCAGAGATAGAACTCACCATGACCAACGTCATGGTGACCTTCGGTGGATCACAGGTGCCCGGCGGAACCGTAGGTTTGTCGTATGGCATGGCTACGTGACCCCGATCGGCCCCCTCTCCTGAGCGTGGTGTTCTGGCTGGTGCTCGGGGCCACGGTCGCGGTCAACCTGATGCTGCCCAGCGGCGTGGTCAACCGGCTCCTGTTCTTCGCCGACGTCGTGCTGCTGTGCGGGTTGTGGCTGGTCATGCCGTGGCGGCCCGGACGCGGCCGGCTCCTGGCCACCCCCGTCTTCCTGGCGGGCTCCTTCGCGCTGGGGCTGGTCGGGGCGGCGGGCACGCACGCGCCCTTGACGCTCCTGGGCATGGCCAACCTCGCCCTGGTGTACGGCATGCGGACCGCCGGCGCGACCCTGGCCGCCTTCGGTGCGATCCTGGTCATCGTCCCTCCCCTGTTCTTCGGCAGGACGTTCGTCCAGGCGCTGGTCGATCTGGCGGCGATCGCGGTGCTCAGCGCCTTCTCCATGGGCATGGCGTCGGCGGTGCTGCGGGCCAGGCGGCTCGCCGAGCGGGTGCGGGAGTTGACCGTCGCCGAGGAGCGCGCCAGGATCGCGGCGGAGATGCACGACTCGATCGGCCACCATCTGACGGTGATCAAACTGGGTCTGGAGAACGCCGAGCGTTTCCGCGAGCGCCGGCCCGAGGCGGCCTGGGAAGAGGTGCACCAGGCCAAGGACCTCACCCAGGCGGCGCTGGCCGACGCCCGCCGGTGGGTGCGCGCGCTGCGCCCTCTGGCGCTCGACGGCGACCTGGGCAGTGCCGCGCTGCAGAAACTCGCCGACTCCTTCTCCGGCACGGGTGTCACGGTGACGTTCGAGGTGGAGGGGATGGAACGCCCGCTGGCGCCCGACACCGAACTGGTGCTCTACCGGGTGCTGCAGGAGGGGCTCACCAACGCCGTACGGCACGCGGAAGCGACGTCCGTGCGCGGCACGCTGACGTTCGACAGGAGGAGGATCGTGCTCGTGGTCGCCGACAACGGCAAGGGGTTCGGCCAGGGCCATGGCTCGGGCTTCGGGCTGAGCTCGCTGAGCGACCGGGTCGCGGCGCTCGGCGGCAGGCTCATCAGCGGCGACCAGGCCGTGGGCTTCGAACTGCGCGCGGAGCTGCCGTCGTGAGCGCGGTCCGGGTGCTGCTGGTCGACGACCAGGAGCTGATGCGGCAAGGACTGCGCAAGCTGCTGGAGATCGAGGAGGGCATCGAGGTCGTGGGCGAGGCCGCCGACGGGGTGGCCGCGCTGGCGGCGATCGACGAGACCAGACCCGACGTGGCGCTCGTGGACGCCCGGATGCCGCGCATGGACGGCGTGGAGCTGATCACCCGGCTGTCGGCCGAGCATCCGGGGGTGGCGGCGATCGTGCTCAGCACCTTCGACGAGGACGACTACATCTTCGGGGCGCTGCGCGGCGGCGCCGTCGGCTACCTGCTCAAGGACTGCTCCCCCGACGAACTGGTCGCGGCCGTGCTGCGCGCCGGCCGCGGCGAGACCGTGCTGAGCAGCCCGGTCGCCGCCCGGCTGGTCGCCAACCTGCGCCGGACACCGGCGCACGGCGCGTTCTCCGGCGAGGACCTGCTGTCCGGCAGGGAGCGCGAAGTGGCGCGGATGGTGGCCGCCGGGGCCGCCAACAGGGAGATCGCCGCCCGGCTGCACATCACCGAGGGCACGGTGAAGAACCACGTCTCGAGCGTGCTGCGCAAGCTGGGGCTGCGTGATCGCACCCAGCTCGCTCTGCACCTGACGGAACGGCGGTCCTGACCTCGCGCGGTTTCCGCGGCGCGGGGCTCACTCCGCCGTGGTGTCCCCCGTGGCCCACACGCCGCGCACGTGCCGGAGATGCCGGCGCATGAGCGCCTCCGCTCCGTCGGCGTCACGCGCGCAGATCAGGTCGATCAGCTCCGCGTGCTCACGGGCGGTCGCCTCCAGTTCCCCGCGCTCGGCCAGTCTGGCGATGCCGTACAACCGCGAGCGGACCCGGAGGCTGTGCACGGTGTTCACCAGGCTCTGGTTGTTGCCGTAGGACAGCAACTTGAGGTGGAACTGCAGGTCGGTGGCGCTGTGCCCGATCGCGTCCTTGTCCCGGGCCGTGCGGACGAGTTCGTCCGCCATGGCGCGCAGTTCGTCGAGGCCCGCCTTGTCGTCGATGCCCCGTTCGGCTATGAGCCGCACGGTGGGGGCCTCGATCAGTTCGCGCAGCTGGATGAGTTCGTCGAGTTCGGTGCCGGTGAGCTGGACGACCCGGAATCCCTTGTTGGGGATCGCCTCGACGAGCCCTTCCTTGACCAGGTCGAGCATCGCCTCACGGACGGGGGTCGCGGAGATTCCGAGCTGTGCGCCGAGCGCCCGGGCGGAGTAGACGGTGCCGGGCTGGAGGTAGCCCGACATGATCGCGGCGTGCAGCCGTCGCACCGTCGCGTCGCGAAGGGACTCGCGGGGACGCAGGGTCGCCAGCGGATCGTCCGTCATCGTGTCGGCGGGCATGTCGGTGGCCCTCATCGCCTCGTCGTCCGGCGCCGGCCGGACGTCCGCCGGCGATCGCCCGGCGGCTCCTCCTGGTTCACGATTGGCTCTCCCCTCGGTCTCGGACACCGGTTGATCGTAGTCCAGCGGGGACGTGTCCCTCCCCGCGTAGGGGTGCCGCTCCCCCGCGCATCGCGACCCGGTTGACGCAGAAATCTGGTCATCAGCCCTTCCCGATTCACCGGAACACCATCTAAGCTGCACTGCTATATCACATGCGACACCTGATACTCTGCTCCATTCTCGCAGGTAAGCGCAAGAGAAGAGGGACGAATGGCCGAATCCACGACCAAGCGACGTCTTGCCGTCGATGTGGGCGGAACCTTCATCGACTACGTGCTGCTCGACGAGACCACCGGGGAGGTGGTCGTCGAGAAGCAGCCCGCGACGGCGAGCAACCTGCTGAACGAGTTCATGACCGGCATCGAACGCCTGCCCGTGCCGCTGTCGGAGATCGAGCTGCTCATCCACGGCACCACGGTCGCGCTCAACACCCTGGTCCAGCTCCGCGGGGCCAAGACCGGGCTGCTGACCACGAAGGGCTTTCGCGACGTGCTCGAACTCGGTCGCGGCGGCCGGCCGGACATGTTCGACCTGCAGATCACGGCCCCCGAGCCGCTCGTCGAGCGCAAGCTCCGTCGCGAGATCGGCGAGCGCCTGGCGGCCGACGGCGGCGTGGTGCGTCCCGTGGACTTCGACGAGGTCAAGCGCGAGGTCGACTTCCTCGTCGGGCAGGGCGTGAAAGCGGTCGCGATCACGTTCCTGCACAGCTACAAGAACCCGAAACACGAGCAGCTCGTCGCCGAGTACGTACGCTCCACCTACCCCGACCTGTCCGTGAGCGTCTCCAGCGAGCTGGTCCGCGAGTGGCGCGAGTTCGAGCGGACGTCGACCACGGTCATCAACGCGTTCACCCAGCCCCACTTCGCCGGTTACGCCGGCGCGGTGGAGGCGGCCACGCGTGAGAACGGCCTGGCCAACCCGATCGCGTTCCTGCGCTCCAACGGCGGCGTCATGCCGATCAGCGCCGCCCAGCGGCGCCCCGTGGACACGCTCGGATCGGGTCCGGCCGGCGGGGTCGTCGGGGCGCGGGCGCTGCTCGCGGCGACCCCGTACCGCAACGGGATCTGCGCCGACGTCGGCGGCACGACCTACGACGTCGCCCTGATCCGCGACGGCGAGGTCGTCGAGCGGTCGGAGACCATCGTGGAGGGCCGCCCGATCATGGGCTCGGTCATCGACATCGTGTCGGTGGGCGCCGGCGGCGGGTCCATCGCCTCGATCAACCCCCTGTCCGGCACGTTGAAGGTGGGGCCGGAGAGCGCCGGAGCCCATCCCGGCCCGGCCTGTTTCGGCCATGGCGGCACCGAGCCCACCGTGACCGACGCTCAGGTGATCCTCCAGATGCTGGACCCCGACCGGTTCCTCGGCCGGCGGATGACGCTCGACCGCGAGCGCGCGGAACACGCCATCATCGGCGCGCTCGGCGACGGCGCGAGCGTGGTGGAGCACGCCGCGGGCATCGTCGCGGTCGCCCAGGCCAACATGGCCAACGCGATCCGGCAGATGACGACGCAGCGCGGCCTCGACCCCCGCGAGTTCGTGATGATCTCCTTCGGCGGGGGCGGCGGCCTGTTCGCGGCCGGGGTCAGCGAGGAGCTCGGCGTCCGCACCGTCCTCGTCCCGCCGGCGGCGGCCGGCTTCTCCGCGTGGGGGATGCTCACCAGCGACTACCGCGAGGACGCGACGGTCACCGTCTCGGTCCCGATCACCACCGAGACCTACCCGCTGATCACGCGCCAGCTCAAGGAGCTGCACGCCGAGGCGACGGCGGCGCTCGGCGGCTACGGCTTCCCCCTCGACCGCGTCGAGTGCTCGTACAGCGCGGAGATCCGCTTCGCCGGTCAGGAGCACACGCTCAGCACGCCGGTCGACGCCGCCGTGGTCGAGGACGACGCGCTGGAACTCCTCGGCGAGCTGCCCGCGCAGTTCGCCGCCCAGCACCGCGAACGGTACGGGCACGGCGACCCGGAGGCGCTCACCGAGGTGGTCACCCTGCGCTGCCGGGCCATCGCCCCCGTGGTGCGCCCCGCCTTCCCCACCCCGCCCACCGTGTCCGAGGTCACGCCGGTGACCTCGCGCGACATCTGGTTCCCCGCCACCGGCTGGTGCCGGGACGTCCCGGTGTACGAGCGAGCCGACCTCGGGCTCGGAGTGACGATCAACGGCCCCGCCGTGGTGGACGAGTGGACGACCACCGTGATCGTGCCACCGGCGTGGAACGCCCGGATCGACCAGACCGGGAACCTTGAACTCACCTTCGACGGCAAAGGGAGCGTCCGATGAAGGCTATCGCCGACCCGGTCAAGGCCGAGATCGCCCGTAACGCGCTGGTCTCCGCGGCCAGGGAGATGCACGACACCCTCATCCGCAGCGCGTACAACCCGCTGATCTTCGACGTCAAGGACTTCGGCGTCACCATCCTGTCGGCCGACGGCGACCTGTGGGCCGACGCGCCCGGCCTGCCCGTCTTCGTCAGCTCGCTGCCGGAGACCGTGCGGTCCGGCATCCGCCGCTGGGGCAAGGACGGGTTCCAGGAGGGCGACGTGCTGATCGCCAACTGCCCGTACCTCACCGGCACCCACCTGTCGGACACGGCGGTCTACATGCCGGTCTTCCACGAGGGCGAGCTGGTGGCCTTCACCGCCACCATGGCGCACTGGGCCGACATCGGCGGCATGAGCCCCGGCGGCTGGACCGTGAACTCGACGGAGATCTACCAGGAGGGCCTCCGGTTCACCAACCAGCGACTGCACATCGCCGGCGAGCCGAACGTCGACCTCCTCGACTTCATCGCGGCGAACGTGCGCGTCTCGCACATCGTGATGGGCGACCTGAACGCCCAGATCGCGACCTGCCTGACGGGCGCGCGCCGCATCCAGAGCCTGTGCGACCGGTACGACCGCAAGGACGTCACCGCCATCATGGGCGACGTCATCGGCCGCACGGAGGCGGCGCTGCGCCGGGAGCTCGCCGTCCTGCCCGACGGCCGGATGGAGCGCGTGCTCGAACTCGACTTCGACGGCATCGACCGCGGCTACCGTCCGCGGGTCGCGGTGCAGGTCGCGGTCGAGGGCGACCGGCTCACCATCGGCTTCGACGGCACGTCGGCCGCCGCCCCTGGCCCGATCAACGTCGGCAGCGCGGCCGCGTTCAGCGCCGTCACCGAGGCGGTCAAGGGCATCCTCGACCCGCTGGGGCCGACCAACGAGGCGCATCTGAAGGTCATCGACGTGACGTGGCCGGAGGAGAGGACGCTGGTCACGCCCGGCCAGCCGTCTCCGTGCGACTCCTACGGCTACGTCGGCACCAGCCTCACCGAGCTGATCGCGCACGCCATGACCGAGGTCGCGCCGGAGCGCGGCCGCGCGGCGTCGTACCAGATGGTCTCCGACTACGTGCTGCGCACGAAGGCCGGCACCCGGCAGTTCGTGTTCGCCGAACCGGTGATGGGCGGGCACGGCGCGTTCGAGGGGCACGACGGCGGCACGTTCGTCTTCAGCGGCGACGGCGACACGCTCAACACGCCCGTCGAGGTGATGGAGAGCCGGTACCCGCTGCGGTGCGAGAGGTTCGCCTTCAACACCGAGTCGCCCGGGGCGGGCGAGTTCCGCGGCGGCATGGGCGTCATCCGCGACATCCGCGCCCTCGAGGACGACTGCATGATCAAGACCGCGCTGGAGAACACCAAGGACCCCCTGGCGCTCGGCCTGCACGGCGGCGCCGCGGGCGAGAGCACCAGGACGGTCCTGACCTACGCCTCCGGCGAGGCCGAGACGCAGCACGAGCGCGTCGGCGACTTCCCCGTGCCCAAGGACACGGTGATGAGCCTGCGGACCGGCGGTGGCGGCGGGTACGGCGACCCGCTCCTCCGCGACCCCGCGCGGGTGCTGAAGGACGTGGACAACGACTTCCTCGACCTCGACGGCGCCCGGACGGTCTACGGCGTCCACCTGCTCCGCGACGAGAACGGCGAGCTGTCGGTGGACGAGCGCGCGACCGAGCGGGAGCGGGCCTCCCTGCGCGAAGGCCGCCGGCCGTGAGACCCCGCGCGATCGCCGCCGCGGCCCTGGCCGGCGTCCTGGCGCTGGCCGGGTGCACCGCGGACAAGCTGGGCGTGACCGGTCCGGCCGTCTCGCGGGGAGCCGACTCCGCTCCCCTGCAGGTCAGCTTCGCCTCGGCGCCCGCCTCGCTCGACCCGGCCAAGAGCTGCACGGGCGAGGACCGCCAGCTGCTCAACTCGCTGTACGTGCGCCTGGTCGACTTCGGGGCCGAACCGGGCCCCGAGGGCACGACCCAGATCGACTACTCCACGATCACGCCGTATCTGGCCAGGAGCTGGGACGCCTCCGACGACGGCAAGACCTACACCTTCAAGCTCAAGACCGGCTGGAAGTTCCCCAGCGGCACCCCGATGGACGCGCGCGCGGTCGAGTTCTCGCTCGAACGCGCGCTGAAGATGAACCAGTGCGGCGCGGTGATCCTCCACGACCTGTACACCGATCCGCCGCTGATCAAGGAGATCGAGGCGCCCGACGCGGAGACGCTGGTGATCAGGCTGAGCCAGCCGGACCCGCAGGTGCTCGCCGCGCTCGCCGACACCTCCGGCGGCATCGTCGACCCGTCGCTCGTCAAGGCCAACGGCGGCGTCGTGGAGAACGAGGGCAACGCCTGGATGGACTCGCATTCGGCGGGCGGCGGCGCGTTCGTGCTGCAGTCGTACGCGGCCGGTGCCTCGGCCGTGCTGAAGGCCAACCCCGACTACGGCGGGCTGCCACCGGCGAGCAAGGAGATCCGCATCACCTGGGTGACGTCGCCGTCCACGCAGTTGCTGAACGTCCAGAACGGCACCACCGACATCGCCTACGGCCTGAGCGGGTCCGCGCTGAACTCGCTCAAGTCCGACCCGAAGGTGCGGGTCGTGTCCTACGACGACACCCAGTCGATGCTCATGACGCTGCCGAACAACCAGGAGCCGTGGACGAACCGCGACGTCCGCGAGGCCGTGGTCAAGGCGATCCCGACCGAGGACATCATCAAGAACGTCGTGTACGGGTTCGGCAAGGCCTACTACGGGCCGATCCCGCCGTCGATGCCGGGTTACAGCGAGGAGCACGGCCGGCCGGTCGCCACCGACGTGGCCGGGGCCAAGGCGCTGATCGCCAAGTCAGGGGTCAGGACGCCGATCGACGTGACGCTCGACATCCTGGCCGGCGACCAGAACCAGAAGGCGCTGTCGACGGTCATCCAGAGCGCGCTCAAGGAGATCGGCATCAACGTGTCGGTGCGCACGCTGACCTCGAGCGCCTGGAACGACGCCGTCTACAACGGCAAGAGCCAGGCCTCGCTCCGGTTCGACGGGCCCGCGCTGGCCAACGCCGGCTACTACCTGCAGTACGACGAGGCGTGCAGCAGCGTCGGCTCGTTCAACACGGGATACATCTGCGTCAAGGCCAACACGCCGCTGCTGGACCGGGCGCGCGGGACGGCCGACACGAGCGAGCGGGACGAGCTGTACGCGCAGCTCACCGAGAACTGGGTGAAGGAGTATCCGCGGGTGACGCTCTACCAGAGCCTCACGCCGTTCGTGCTCTCCTCGTCGGTGCGCGCGTTCCACTTCTCCAGCTCGTACGACATGCGGACATGGGCGAAGTAGCCATGAACGGCACGACATCCGCCTGGCGCCGCTGGCCGGTGATCGCCTCGATGGTCATCCTGGCCGTCTACCTCATGCTCGCCCTCGCCGGGACCTTCCTCGGCGACCAGGCCAACGTGGCGGACGTGACGCGGACGCTGCGCCCGCCGAGCGCCGAGCACCTGCTCGGGACCGACGGCGAGGGCCGCGACGTGCTGAGCCGCGTCAGCGTCGGGGCGGGGATCTCGATCATGCTGGCCGCGATCTCGGTCGCGCTCGGCGCGGCGGGCGGCCTGATCGTCGCCCTGGCCTGCGGGCTGGGCGCGCGGTGGCTCGACCGGGTGCTGATGGCGCCCATGAACGCCGTGCTGGCCTTCCCGCAGCTCCTGCTCGCCATGGCCATCGCGATCGCGCTCGGCAGCGGGCTGACCAGCGCGGTGATCGGCATCGTCGTGACCATCATCCCGGTGTTCGCGGTGACGCTCCGCGGTGAGGCACTGCGCAGCAGGTCCGAGGCGTTCGTCGAGGCGGCCACCACCATCGGGCTGCCCCGCTGGCGCATCGCGCTGCGCCACGTCGTCCCGTACCTGGGCACCACCATGACGGTGCAGATCGCCGCGAACTTCGGCTCCGCGGTGATCACGCTGGCGGCGCTCAGCTACGTCGGCGTCGGCGCCAGGCCGCCCACCGCCGAATGGGGCGCCATGATCAACGACGGGTTGCAGCACGCGGTCAGCGGCCAGTGGTGGGTCGGCGTCGCGCCGGGCATCGCCCTGCTCGGCCTGGTCATCGCCGTCAACATCTTCACCGACCAGGTCCGGGCGCGCCGCCGCCCGGCCGGCTGGTGACCGGAACGCAGGAGAGTGCCGCATGTTCCGCGACATCCGCCAAAGACTCCTCGCCAGCGCCGTGACCATCGTGCTGGCGTCGTTCGTCTCCTTCGTCGTCCTCCGCGCGCTGCCCGGCGACCCGGCCCGGCTCATCGCCGGTCCCCTCGCCGGCCCCGAGACCCTGGCCGCCACCCGAAGCAGCCTCGGCCTGGACCGTCCGTTCTTCGCCCAGTACGGGCAGTTCCTGTGGAACTTCGTCCGCGGCGACTGGGGTTACTCGTTCTCCGTCGGCGACGAGGTGCGCGAAGCGCTGACGTCCCGCCTCACGGCCACGCTCGAACTGGCGCTGTACGCCTTCGTCCTGGCGGTCGTGGGCGCGCTGGTGTGCGCCAGCGTGGCGAGCTTCCGCCCGGGGTTCCGGCGCGGGCTGGTGCGGCTCTTCGCCCTCGTGGGTCTCGGCAGCCCGCCGTTCTGGGTCGGGCTGGTCCTCATCGTGGTGTTCTCGTCCTACCTGGGGTGGTGGCCGGGCCCGAGCGGCCGGCTGTCGCCACAGCTGTACCCGCCGGAGCCCGTGACCGGCTTCTACACGGTCGACTTCGCGCTGCACGGCGACCTCATCGGCGTCAGCGACTCGGCCGCGCACCTCGTGCTCCCGGTCGTCTCGCTGGCCCTGCTGCCGTGGGCGTTCCTGACCCGGCTGCTGACGGCCAACATGGCCGACACGGCGGGGCAGCCGTACATCCTCGTGGTCCGCAGCAAGGGCGTCCCCGCATGGCGCACGCACGTGCGGCACGTGCTGGCCAACAGCCTCCTGCCGACGGTGAGCTCGTGCGGGCTCATCCTGGCCACGCTGATCACCGGCAGCGTGCTGGTCGAGACGGTGTTCAACTGGCCGGGCGTGGGCGCCATGCTCACCGAGGGCATCTCGGCCCAGGACTTCGCGCTGGTCCAGAGCTTCATCCTGCTGAGCGCGATCCTCTACGTCGTCGGCAACCTGGTCGGCGACGCGGTGAACCGAATGATCGACGCCCGCCTGCGCACCCCGGGAGCCGCCAGATGACCGTGAGCACAGTGAACCCCACCGGCACCGCGGTCGAGGTGTCGGACCTGCGCGTCGCCTACGGCGGCGACGAGGTTGTGCACGGCGTCTCGTTCCGGCTGCGACGCGGCGCCCGCCTGGGCATCGTCGGCGAGTCGGGCTCCGGCAAGTCGACCGTCGCGCGGGCGGTGCTCGGCCTGCTGCCGCCGGGCGGCCACGTGACGGGGGGCCGGATCGAGCTGCTGGACACCGACGTGGTGGGACGGACCGACAAGGAGATGAACGACCTGCGCGGGCGCGTCGTCTCCCTGGTGTTCCAGGACCCGCTCACGTCTCTCGACCCGGTCAAGCCCATCGGCAAGCAGATCGCCGAGGTGATCGTCCAGCACCACCGGGGCCTGCCCAGGGCCGAGGTGCGGGAGCGCTGCCTGCGGCTGCTGAACGAGGTCGGCGTGAACGACGCCGAGCGGCGGCTCAAGCAGTACCCGCACGAGTTCTCCGGCGGGATGCGCCAGCGCGTGCTCATCGCCATCGCCATCGCCAACCAGCCGGACGTGCTGATCGCCGACGAGCCGACCACCGCGCTCGACGTCACGACCCAGGCGCAGGTCCTCGACCTGCTCAGGACGACCGCCGAACGGCACGGCATGTCGGTCATCCTGGTGACCCACGACCTCGGCGTCGTCGCGGAGTTCTGCGACGAGGTCGTGGTGATGAAGGCGGGCGAGATCATCGAGACCGGGACGGCGGAGCAGATCTTCGCCTCGCCGGCGCAGGACTACACCCGGCACCTGCTCGACTGCATCCCGCGGCCCGGCGATCGCCGTCCCGGCCCGGAGTTCGGCGACCCCGGCGACGCCGAACCGGCCGCGGTGCTGACGATCACGGGCCTGCGCAAGCGGTACGGGCGCGGCCCGCACGTGCTGGACGACATCGACCTGACGCTGCACGCCGGTGAGACGGTCGGCATCGTCGGCGAGTCGGGCGCGGGCAAGTCCACCCTGGCCAGGACCCTGATCCGGCTGGAGAACGCGTCCGGCGGGACCATCGACCTGAACGGGGCCGACTTCGGCGCCGCCAGGTCCAAGCGGCTGCGCGAGCTGCGCCGCGACATCCAGATGGTCTTCCAGGACCCGTTCAGCTCGCTCGACCCGCACATGCAGGTCGTGGACATCGTGGCGCAGCCGCTGATCGTGCACGGCCTCTGCGACCGGCCCGCCGCCCGCGCCCGCGCCACCGAGATGCTCGCGAGCATGGGGCTGGACGAGCAGTTCCTCGACCGGCTGCCGCGCAACCTCTCAGGCGGGCAGCGGCAGCGGGTCGCCATCGCCCGGGCGCTGATCCTGCGCCCCGCCGTGGCCGTGCTCGACGAGCCGATCTCCGCGCTCGACGTGTCGGTCCGCGCGCAGGTGCTCGACCTGCTGCGCGAGGAGCAGCTCTCCCTCGGTACGGCGTATCTGTTCATCGTGCACGACCTCGCGGTCGCCCGGTACTTCTGCGACCGGATCGCGGTCCTGTACGAGGGGAAGATCGTCGAGTTCGGCAGCCCGGCGGACCTGTTCGAGCGGCCGCGGCACCCGTACACCCGGCGCCTGCTGGACGCGATCCCCGATCCCCACCACCTACAGCGACGGATGAAGGACACCACATGACCGTGATCGGACTGCGCGGCGCGACGATCTTCGACGCGACCGGGCGTGAACCCCGGCGTGCCGACGTCTGGCTGCGCGACGGCACCATCGGCGAGATCGGCGGCGGCGTGCCCGCCGGCGACGGCGACGCCCTGGACCTCGACGGGCACACGGTGCTGCCCGGCTTCATCGACGCGCACGCCCACGTGGGCCTGCTCTCCCTGTACGGCCAGGCGGCCTGGTCGGACGCGGAGCAGGCCGCCTACGTCTTCCGCAACCTGCGGGAGTCGCTCGACCAGGGCTTCACGACGCTGCGCGACCTCGGCGGCATCGACGG
The DNA here is from genome assembly GCF_006334985.2 of Nonomuraea phyllanthi. Classification (GTDB taxonomy): domain Bacteria; phylum Actinomycetota; class Actinomycetes; order Streptosporangiales; family Streptosporangiaceae; genus Nonomuraea; species Nonomuraea phyllanthi. The sequence goes on along the minus strand of NZ_VDLX02000025.1, from coordinate 8,052 downwards.
CGGCGTGGTGAAGGCGATCAGGGCCGGGCTCGTCGAGGGCCCGCGGGTCCTGCCCAGCGGCCAGATCCTCTCCCAGATCGGCGGGCACGGCGACATGCGGCCGCGAGCGTCCGACGAGCCGGAGAACCCGAGCTTCGGCTGCGGCGGCCTGGTGCGCAACCACGCCCTGTGCACCGGGACCGATCAGGTGCGGGCCGCGGTGCGCACCCAGTTCCGCCGCGGCGCCACCCAGATCAAGATGTTCGTCACCGGCGGCGTGCTGTCCGAGGGCGACCCGCTCGACGTGCCGCAGTTCACCGTCGAGGAGATCCGCGCCGCGCACGAGGAGGCCGCCGGCCACGGCTCCTACGTGACGGTGCACGCGCACAGCGACGCCGGGCTGCTGCGCGCCCTGGAAGCCGGGGTGCGCTCGTTCGAGCACGCGTCCATGATCAGCGAGGAGGCGGCGCAGGCGTTGAAGCGCGCCGGCGCGTTCGCCGTGCCGACGCTGGCGGTCGACGAGGTCCTGGCGTCCGACCCGGCTTCCTGGGGCGTGCCCGCCCACCTGCTCGACGACCTCGACGACCTGCGCGACAGCCAGCGCCGCTCGGTGCGGATGCTCTTCGGGCTGGGCGTGCCGCTCGGCTCGGGCGCCGACCTGATCGGCGTCGAGCAGCGCAGCCGCGCACGGCAGATCTACCTGATGGCGAAGGAGATCGGGCTCGCGAACGCCATCGAGTCGGCCACCCGCGTCAACGCCGAGCTCATGGGCCTCGCCGGCCGGGTCGGGACGATCGAGACCGGCAAGATCGCCGACCTGGTCGTGTACGAGGGCGACGCGGCCGTCGACCCGGAGATCATCGGAACCCGTCCCCCGGCGTACGTCATCCAGGGCGGGCGGATCGTGCGCAGACCCTGACCGCCGCCCGGCACGCACGCAACCCCGGCCTCCGCCGCCCGGCGCGAGGCCCCGACCTGGAGGTGCCCCGTTTCCGACATCCCCTTCCTCGACTCACACGAGGTCGCCGCGCGGCTGCCCTGGCCCGCCGTGATCGACGCGCTCGACCGAGCCGTTCCGGCGGCGTTCGGGGACGGCCGCTTCCACGACCGTTCCGTGATCCCGGCCCGTGGCGGGCACCTGCTCGCGATGCCGGCGGCGAGCGAGAACGCGGTGGGCGTCAAGCTCGTCGGCGTGGGCCCGGACAACCCGCGGCACGGGCTCCCCCGCATCCAGGCCCTCTACGTCGTCTTCGACGCGCGGCACCTTTCGCCGCTCGCCGTCCTCGACGGCACCAGCCTCACCACCATCCGCACGGCCGGCCAGTCCGCGGCGGTGGTGCGGCGGCTGGCCGCGCCGGACGCGCGCCACCTGGTCGTCTTCGGCTCAGGACCGCAGGCCCGGGCGCACGTGGAGGCCCTGTGCGCGGTGCGGCCCGTCGAGACGGTGCGCATCGTGGCGCGCCGCCCCGAGCCGGTCGCCGCGCTCTGCGCCGAGCTGGGCTCCGACCGGCTCGACGTCCGGCCCGGCACGCCGGACGACGTGTCGAAGGCGGACGTCGTGGTCTGCGCGACCACCTCGGCGACGCCCGTCTTCGACGGGAGAGACCTGGGCGAGCGGGCATGCGTCGTCGCGGTCGGCTCGCACACGCCGGACGCCCGCGAACTCGACCACGCCGTGTTCACGCGCGCGTCCCTGACGCTCGTCGAGCACCGCGGCACTGCGCTGCGCGAGGCCGGCGACATCATCCACGCGGTCGCCGCCGGCGTCCTGACGGAGGACCGGATCACGGACTTCGGCGACCTCGCGGAGCGCGGGGCGCCGGCGGTCGAGGGAATCTCGGTCTACAAGAGCGTCGGCATGGGCTACCAGGACCTGGCCGTCATCGAGGAGGCGCTACGCGCCGACGTCGCAGCCCGGCGGTGACGCTTCCCCCACCGCGCCGGGTTCAGGCCGTCTCCCCGGCCGGGTATCCCGCCGGCATCGCCAGGGCCACGTCGCGCACCGCTTCATCGCCCGGCAGGAAGCCGGAGCCGCGCAGGCCGTGGCCGTCACTCGGTCACGGCGAGCGCGTCGAGTTAGGCGCGGACGCCGATGGCGCGGCCGGGAATGGTGCGCCGCGGGCGATGGGGCCCGGCCACCGGGTACGGCGTCGGGCGGGCTCCTGATCCGGCCGGCTCAGGAGCGCGGGACCGCGGTGGTGGCGGGCACCCCGAACCAGGAGGTGAGGGCCTCCGCAAGTCCTTCGGGGTCGGCTGTCGTGCGGGCCCAGGCGACGTAGCCGTCCGGTCGGATGAGCAGACCGGCCGGCTCGCCGCAGGACGCGCCGGACGCGGTGACGATCCGCACCCGGTCGGAGTACCCGGCCGCCGCGGCGCGGATCTCCGCCGAGCCGGCCAGGTCCATCAGGACCGCACGGCCCTGCCGCAGCGGCACGGCGGCGAGATTCCACGTGCCGGGGTCCAGGTCCGGCATGAACCTGCCGACCAGGGGGTGTGTCGAGCCGGGCGCGTAGTCGATCTCGGTGCTGTTGGCCATCGCGACGAAGTGGCGCATGACGGCGGGGATCCCCAGCACCTCGGCGAGCACCTCCCGCAGGGCTTCGACCTGCGGGCCGGGCCGCATCAACGCGACCTGCGCGCGGCTGTTGCGCAGCACCCGCTCGCCGATCGGGTGGCGTTCGGCGGTGTAGGTGTCCAGCAGGGAGTCCGGCGCCAGGCCGCGGACCACCAGAGCGAGTTTCCAGCCCAGGTTCATCGCGTCCTGCATGCCGAGGTTGAGCCCTTGGCCCCCGATCGGCGAATGCACGTGCGCGGCGTCACCGGCCAGCAGGATCCGGCCCTCGCGGTACGTGGCCGCCTGCCGGGCGTTGTCGCTGTACCGGCTGCCCACGGTCAGGCCGGTGAGCGTGACGTCGACGCCGGCGGCGCGGCGGATGCTGGCCTGCATCTCCTCCAGGGTGACCGGCGCGGTGCGGTCGCCGGGCCCGTCGTCGAACTCCATGGTGGTGATCTCGCCCGGGATCAGGGGGGACACGGTGACCGTGCCGCCCGGTCCGCGTGGGTTCGAGGGGAGTGCTGCGGGATCGGCCACCTCGGCCATGGCCACGCGGCCGGTCATCGTCGGCTCGGTGCCGGGGAACGCTATCCCGGCGCGCTTGCGCACGGTGCTGTGGCCGCCGTCGCAGCCGACCAGGTAGGGCGCGCGGAGGGTGCGCCCGTCGGCCAGTACCGCGAGCACGGCCTCACCGTCGTCGACGACGTCGACGACCTGGCTGCCGTGCCAGATCCGCACCCCGAGCCCGCTGGCCCAGTCGAGCAGGAACCGCTCGAACAGGTGCTGCCTGAGCAGGTGCGGCTCCCGCTGCACGGTGTTCTCGCCGGCGCCCTCCTCGTACAGCATCAGCCCGCCGAAATGGCCTCGCGCCCTGGCGGATCGGAGTGCGGGGACCGGGGCGGCACCGGCGTCGCCGTCGCCACGTGCGGCGTTCACCCGCTCGAATGTCTCCTGCTGCACTCGGGCCAGTGGTCCGGTCAGACCGCGCAACCGCAGGCTCTGGGTGCTGCGGGCGTTGAGGCCGCGCAGGCCGAGGCTGCGGGCGCGGCGTCCGGTGCCGTCGGCGGCTTCGAGGACGAGCGGGGCCAGGCCGGCCAGGCGCAGCTCGCCGGCCAGCAGCAGGCCGACCGGCCCGCCACCCACAACGAGGACATCGGTCAAGGCAACCCCCTATTTACGCCGTATATTTACACCGTAAATAGCTATATGTATGCTGTAACCCTGTCAACCCGGAACGAGGGAAGGATGAGCGGGTGGCGCCGAGGCAACCACTGACCCGGGAACGCATCCTGGACGCGGCCCTGGCCCTGGCCAGTACGGAGGGGCTGGACGGCCTGTCCATGCGCAAGCTCGCCAAGACCCTCGGCGTCGAGGCGATGGCACTGTACAACCACGTGGCCAACAAGACGGACATCCTCGACGGCATCGTCGACCGGGTGTTCACCGGCATCGTCCGCGCCGACCCCGGACTCCCCTGGCCCGAACGGGTGCGCGCCACCGCGCTGGGCATGTACCGCGCACTGCGCCGCCACCCCGTCGTCCCGATGGCGCTGGTCACCGACCAGGCCAACCCGACATCGCTGCGGGCCCTGCACCCGTTGGACGACCTCTTCGGCGCGTTCTACGAGGCGGGACTGGACGATGACGGCGTACGTCAGGCGTTCGGCGCGGTACAGAGCCTGATCTACGGCTCGATCCTGCTGTCGACCACCGGGTTCATCGGCGACACCGGCCAGGCCGCCCCACGCGAGCAACTCGACCCCTACGTCCACCGCCTGGACCCGGACAAGCTGCCCCACTTCAGCCGGATTCTGCCCACGCTGGCGGCCGAGGACACGGAGAGCGACTTCATACGGCGGTTGGACGTAGTGATCGCCGGGCTTCCGGCGCTGAAGTGACCCGCGAGGGAGTTGACGACGCAGGCAGCGAGCGAGGTGGTGATCGGGATCTCGGGCTTGATCTCGTAGAGGGCGGCGCCCGGCGATCGCGCCCTGCTGCTCGAGCCCGACGAACAGCGTGGGTGCGGCGGTGAAGCCGGGGATCGCCGGCCCGGCGGTGAACGGGGCGACAGGCGACCGCCCACCCCACGCCGGCGACTCGAACTCCTGCACCGGATTCCGCATCACCGCGGGCTCTGGAGACTGCCACGACAAGGCCACTACCCGGTTGGCATCCGAAGCGCAGTCCCGCCCGCTCTTCTCCTGTCGATCGTGTCGCAGAGATTGGTTCTCGCCTCACGCGTGGAAGAAAATCTGTAGTCGCCACTGTAGACATTCGGGCGGACAGGGGATAAGCTTTCTGACATCGCAAAGGATGTATCCACGAAGGCAGTGCAGGACGAGCAGCACGACGAACTGCCTGGACGAGCGTGGACAGTAGTACCGAATGAAGGAAGGGCAGAAGGTCGGACTGCCGCGGCCAGTGCGTTGGAAGGGCCGCGGCGGTGGACGTACTGCCCTGCATGAAGTCGGCACCAGCGGTTGGGGTGTCGAGGTACCGATAACCGGAAGGGAGTGTTGAACGCCATCAGGATCGCCCGTCGCCAGGCGCATGTAGCCGCACGGGTACCGCAGCTCCACGAACAGGACGGTGGTCTACGGTCACGCTTACGCGATCCCCGCACCCCCGCATCGAGCGGCTGGTGCGGAATAGGTGAACCGGCCAGAAGTGCCGGTCGATGGTGTTAAACCTCTGGGCCCCGGCGCATCATGGCGCCGGGGCCCCTGTTCGCATGTGGGAAGGTTGAATGGATCAAACACCTCAGGCATCGGCCGCCGCCTCCAGGCTGGAGCGGCCCCGCCCTGCCGATGATGCGCCGGCCGACACGCCGACCGCCTCGGCAGGCAGTCCCGAGCAACGGCTCGACGACGAGGACTACCCCGCCTACAGCATGGGCCGGGCCGCTGAGATCCTCGGCGTCACCCCCGCCTTCCTGCGCAGCCTCGGCGCCGCCAAGCTGATCGAGCCGCTACGCAGCGAAGGCGGTCACCGCCGCTTCTCCCGCTACCAACTGCGTCTGGCCGCCCGCGCCCGCGAACTCGTCGACACGGGCACCGCGCTGGAGGCGGCCTGCCGCATCATCATCTTGGAAGACCAGCTCGCCGAAGCGCTGCGCATCAACGAAGAACTGCGCCAACGCCGCTGAAGCCCTGTTCTCGCGCCGGGCCATGCCAAGGTCACAGGACCGGCCACACTGGCCGGTCAAACACCTCAGCACTGCGGCGCGCTGGTCAGGAGGAGACAGCGCGAACCTCTGTCACCGTGAACGTGTCGACGACGTGCCGGTTGGCGAGGAGGAACCCGATCAGTCCCGCGATCGCCTCCGTGCCGGTGGCGGCCCGCGCCTGTCCGCTGAGAAGGTAGACCAGCGGCGTGGACGGCTGGTCGAGCGCGAAGTGGCGGCCGTGGCGGCGTACGGCTTTCAGTGCCCTGATCGGCATCGGCCGCTCAGATGTGAACCACACCGCGACTCTCCACAGCGGCAACGCCGGATCCGCCTCGGTGGAGGCGTGATAGCAGGCGATGCAGCCCTTGCCGGCGTGCAGTCCGTGTGGGCAGGTCCATCCAACGATGTCATCGGCCGGCCGGCCGCGGGGGTCCAGCTTCGCTTCGGTCACGCGGTGGCGTAGGGGTCGTGCCGGCTGCTCGGACGGGGGATCGGAACGGCTATCGATGATCAAATCCTTTCCCTGCTGTGTCAGTCAGCGGAAGCGTCGGGACGGGCGACGCAGGAGGGCATCCGCCTGAGGCGGCAGCACCCGCTCGAGCCCCTCGTCCGCGTGGCCGGCGGCCGCGCCGAACCACCGCAGGGGCGCCGGGACCGTCGATCGGTTCCTCGGCAACCAGTTCGGCCGAGGAGCCCATATCTCGAGCCTTCGGCCACCAGCACGTCGGGGCGCCACTGGCGACGACCTCGACCGCCGAGCATGCCAGAGCATGAGGAGCGCAGAGTGTCGTACGGCGCTGGTAGCGCCAGAAGGTGCACGCGGCGAGCACCGCGTGTTCGAGGACTTCTCGAGGTACGGGCCGGTGGCCCGTCGAAAGGGCGGCCAGGCCGATGACCGGCGCGGCGGTGAAGGCGTGCACAAGTCTGCCACTGCCCACACGGAGAAGGGTATGGCCGGCCAACGGTTCGAGGGGGCTGTCGGAGTTCTGATGGTGGCGCAATGTCATTTCGCGATGGGCGCCGACCGACGAGTGGCCGCTCGCCATCGGACGTGCCACCTGTCTCTGGCGTGAAGCCCGCCTGTGTCCAGGGCCATGCCGACGCGGGTGCCCGCATACGGGCGGTCCCAAGTGAGCTCACCATACGCCGCCCGGCAACGTGCAGGGCTGAGCGCGGTGCCGGGTTCGCACCCGCCGGCGGGTGCGAGCCCGGGTCACCGCCGCGTCAGCGTCAGGTCAGGCGGCCACGATATTCTCCGCCTGCAGCCCCTCATGGCCCTGGACGACGTCGAAGAACACCTTCTGGCCGGCGTGCAGTTCGCGGTAGCCGCCGTCGGCGGCAATGTCGGAGTAATGGGCGATGACGTCGGCGCCGCCGGCGTCCTGCGCGATGAAACCGAAGCCTTTTCCGAGCTGAACCACTTCACGGTGCCGGATGCCATGGCGATCTCCTTCAGGGATGTGGAGTAACGCGATTCGCACGGCGCGAATCGCGGTGTCGCCGCGATGAAAGCCCATCCGGGGATGACCGGAAACAAAATCGCACCTGGAAGCACTTCTGCCAGGTGCGTATGAATTCTTCATGGGTACAACAACTGCAACATCGGTGATCTTAGCACCTTCTCCCGAGCACCAGATCGAGGCGCGCCGCGCAGGCAGGCGCCGTCGAGGCCGCCCGCCTACTCCACCTTATGGATCGTGACAGCCTGAACCGCCGTCAGAAGGACCGTGTGCACGGGAGATTCGTGTCGCGTTGATGCGGATCCGTGGGCGAATTCATCGAGTACGACCGTGTTGCGGGCACGATCCAGCTCAACAACCACCCCTTTGAGCGATTGCCCCCCATGGAGGTGCACCGTCACCCGCTGCTGCTTGCCTTCGACGCTCGACAGCGCGTACACCCATACATCAATATCTGCCATCTCATCCTCCACGAATCTCGCGGCGACAACATCGAGCACGCGCGCCCGAAGGACACTCACAAGGTCAACGCCGTCCCGGCGAATAAAACAGGAATGTTTCGGTCAAGTCCGCGTGCGGATGCTGTTCGACACCGCTTCAGTACCAAAAATAGTGCAACACCCGCCATGTCCACCAAAATGATCGGCATCGCGCGAACCGACCCCAGGCATTGACCGGCGGCTCTTCACTGCATGCGGAGAGCCCGCTCAGCCTCGGCGCTACGGTCGATCCGTTCGTCCAGGAACTCGAGCGACTGCGCCAAGGCCTAGACGAGTAAGTCCTAAGTCGCCGCGGGATGGAGTGTGTACATGACGAAGGGTGTTGACGATCGGTTTGTGACAACAGACCTCAACACCCTTCTCACCGCACTGTACGTCAGCATCGACGACTGG
>NZ_VDLX02000024.1 GCF_006334985.2 Nonomuraea phyllanthi | reverse complement strand
CAAACTCTCCAAACAATGCTTACTTGCTTGGACATCAATCCGAGCTAACCGTCAATCAATATGACGGGGTCATGCATGTATCTCATGCACTGGCTTTTAACACACTGTTGAGTTCTCAAGAAACGGAGAAGTGCTACGTTCTCGTGCTTCTGTTTCGTTTTTCCGTTGTGTCTTAATCTTTTCAGCCGCCCCGGCCCCTGTCAAATTGACCGGGCTTCCTCGACCTGCAGGAATTAAGCCACGCCCCGCTTCCGGGACAACCCCTCCAACTTACCAGCCCATCCGAGTGCACACGCACGTCCACCGGAGTGAAGGAGGAGGAGAAGAGTTGCGCCGTACTGCGTCGGCTCATCAAGATTAGCAGCGCTCCCGGCCTCTCGTGCCGGTTCTTCACCTTCCACGGACACAGATCGATCACGACCGAACATAGACTCCCCACGTGAGCAGCAACACGCCGCCAGTGGCGAAGAGGGTCCCGACCGAACGCGTCCACCACGGTGACACCGTGATCGACGAGTACGCCTGGCTGAGCAACAAGGAAGATCCCGATACCACCGCCTATCTGGAGGCGGAGAACGAATTCCTCAAACAGCAGACCGCTCACCTCTCCGAGCTCCAGGAGGAGGTGTTCCAGGAGATCAAGGGCCGCACCCAGGAAACGGACCTGTCCGTGGCCAGCCGCAAGGGCGCGTGGTGGTACTTCTCGCGCACGGAGGAGGGCAAGCAGTACGCCGTCTCCTGCCGCGTCCCTGCGGACGGCGACGCGCCCCCGGAGATCACGCCGGGTGTCCGGCTCGACCGCGAGGAGGTCATCCTTGACGGCAACGAGCTCGCCGGCGACAGCCAGTTCTTCTCGATCGGCACCAGCTCGGTCACGCCCGACGGCACGATGCTGGCCTTCTCGACCGACTACAAGGGCTCGGAGCGGTTCACGCTCAAGTTCAAGAACCTCGGGACCGGCGAGGTGCTCCCCGACGAGATCGAGGACATCTTCTACGGCGGCGCCTGGTCGGCCGACGGCTCGGCGTTCTTCTACACGCGCGTCGACGACGCCTGGCGCCCGTACCAGGTCTACCGGCACACCCTGGGCACCCAGGAGGACGTGCTGGTCTACGAGGAGACCGACGAGCGTTACTGGGTCGGCATCGGGCTTACGCGCAGCGAGAAATATCTGGTGCTCGGCGCGGGCAGCAAAATCACCAGTGAGGTGCACGTCCTCGACGCCGCCGATCCCACGGGCGAGTTCCGGGTGGTGCGTCCCAGGAAGACGGGCGTCGAATACGGCGTCGAGCACGCGGGCGACTTCTTCTACGTGCTCCACAACGAGAACGCCGAGAATTTCGAGCTGGCCACCGCGCCGCTCGACGACCCCGGCGCCTGGACGCCGCTGATCGCACACCGCGACGACACCCGGTTGCTGGAGATCGACGCGTTCTCCGACCACGCCGTGGTGCATTTCCGCCGCGACGGTCTGACCGGCCTGCGGGTCCTCCCCTATCCGGGGGCCCAGGCCCAAGTCGGTGCGCGGGCCGGCTGGCGCGAGCGCATGGAGGCGGCCGAGCGGAGCGCGTACGAGATCGACTTTCCCGAGCCGCTCTACGACGTCGGCCCCGCGGGCAACCCGGAGTTCACCACCACGCGTCTCAGGCTGGCGTACACGAGCATGGTGACCCCGCCCAGCGTGTACGACTACGAGCTGGACTCGCACCGGCTGATCCTGCTCAAGCGCCGCCCGGTGCTCGGCGGCTACGACCCGGCCGACTACGAGCAGTTCCGCGAGTGGGCCACGGCCGAGGACGGCACGCGCATCCCGGTATCCATCGTGAAGCGGAGGGACGCCGCCAGGCCCGCTCCGACCGTGCTGTACGGGTACGGCAGCTACGAGACCTCCATCGACCCCGGTTTCTCGGTCCCGAGGCTCTCGCTGCTCGACCGCGGGTTCGTCTTCGCCGTGGCGCACGTCAGGGGCGGCGGCGAGATGGGCCGCCGCTGGTACGAAGAGGGCAAGCTGACCAGGAAGCGCAACACGTTCACCGACTTCGTGGCCGTGGCCAGGCACCTGAAGGCGAGCGGCTGGAGCGAGCGGATCATCGCCAGGGGCGGCTCGGCGGGCGGCCTGCTGATGGGCGCGGTCGCGAACCTGGCGCCGGAGGAGTTCGCGGGCGTGGTGGCCGAGGTGCCGTTCGTGGACGCCCTGAACACCATCCTCGACCCGTCGCTCCCGCTCACGGTGATCGAATGGGACGAGTGGGGCGACCCGCTGCACAACCCCGACGTCTACGCCTACATGAAGAGCTACACGCCGTACGAGAACGTGGACGGCCGGCCGTACCCGCCGATCCTGGCGATCACCAGCCTCAACGACACCCGCGTGCTCTACCACGAGCCGGCCAAGTGGATCGCCAGGCTGCGGGCGACGGCGAGCGGCGGGCCGTTCCTGCTGAAGACGGAGATGGGCGCCGGGCACGGCGGGCGCAGCGGGCGCTACGACGCCTGGCGCGAGGAGGCCTTCGCCCTGTCGTGGATCATCGACAGGGGCATCGGCAGAGGCGCCGGCACGATCAGCGACAAGGGCACAGAAGGGGGCGCCGCATGAGCTACCAGGCCGACGACCGCCGCTACGAGCGGCAGCCGTACAACCGGAGCGGGCGCAGCGGGCTGAGACTGCCCGCGGTCTCACTGGGTCTCTGGCACAACTTCGGCGACAACCGGCCGGTCGAGAACTCGCGGGCGATCCTGCGGCGCGCGTTCGACCTCGGGGTGACGCACTTCGACCTGGCCAACAACTACGGGGTGCCGTACGGCTCGGCGGAGACGAACTTCGGGCGCATTTTCCGCGAAGATTTCGCGAAATATCGGGATGAGCTGGTCATCTCCACCAAGGCCGGCTTCGACATGTGGCCGGGACCGTACGGCGAGTGGGGCTCGCGCAAATACGTCCTCGCCAGCCTCGACCAGTCGCTCCGGCGCATGGGCCTGGAGTACGTCGACATCTTCTACAGCCACCGCCCCGACCCCGACACCCCGCTGGAGGAGACCATGGGGGCGCTGGACCGGGCGGTGCGCTCGGGCAAGGCGCTCTACGCCGGCATCTCCAACTACTCGGCCGAGCAGACCACCCAGGCCGCGCGGATCATGCGCGAGCTGGGCACGCCCCTGCTCATCCACCAGCCGTCCTACTCGATGATCAACCGGTGGATCGAGGACGGCCTGCTGGACGCGGTGGAGGAGGCCGGCATGGGCTGCATCGTGTACTCGCCGCTGGCACAGGGCCTGCTGACCGACCGCTACCTCGACGGGGTGCCGGCCGACTCGCGGGCGGCGACGAGCAGGTTCCTCAGCGCCGACCGGATCGACCGTGACCTGGCACGCGACCTCAACGAGATCGCGGCGGGGCGGGGCCAGACGCTGGCCCAGATGGCGCTGTCGTGGACGCTCAGGGATCCTCGGGTCACGAGCGTGCTGATCGGCGCGAGCAGCGTCAAGCAGCTGGAGGACAACGTGGCCTGCGTGGACGGCCCCGCCTTCACCGAGGACGAGCTTCAGGCCATCGACGTGATCACAAAGCCTCGTGCCGCTGGAGGTAGGTGAAGGAGGCCCAGCCGGGCAGCACCGGCAGCCAGAACGTGAGCAGCCGGTGCAGCAGCACGGCGGAGGTGGCCAGCTCGGCGGGCACGCCCGCCACGGTGAGGCCGCCCGCGAGCGCCAGCTCGACCGCGCCCAGACCGCCAGGGGTGGGCGCGGCCGAGCCGATGGCGTTGGCCGTGAGGTAGACGACCGCGACGGCGGTGAAGCTGATCGAGCCGCCGAACGCGGCGACGCAGGCGTCCAGGCAGAGCACGAACGCGATGGTGATCATGAGGGTGCCGGTGCACGCCTCCACCATCTTGCGCGGCGACTGCAGCACGTCGAGCAGCCTGGGCAGCACGTTCGAGAAGAGCTTGCGCATCCGCGACGTCACCAGCTTGCGCAGCGGCGGCACGCCGAGCACCACCACGACCAGCACCGCGACGAGGAGCAGCACGACGACCAGGCCGCGTGACGGGGTGAACGTGGTGGTCTGCGTGGATCCGGTGATGTAGGCGAACAGCAGCAGCAGCGCGATGTGGAACACCAGCATGATCAGCTGGGAGGCGCCCACGCTGGCCATCGCGCTCGCCGGGGGGATGCCGCGTTTCTGCAGGTATCGCGTGTTGATGGCGACGCCGCCGACGGCCGCGGGCGCGACCAGCTTGACGAACGACGACGCGAACTGCACGAGCACCGTACGCCACAGCGGCAGCGGCTCGGGCACGAAGCCGCGCAGCATCAGGGCGGCGGCCACGAAGCTGACGAACGAGGCCAGCAGCGCGACCCCCGACCAGGCCCAGTTGGCGGTGGTGACCACCCGGTAGATGTCGACCCGGCTGAGCTGGGAGAGCACGACGTAGGCGGCGAGCGTGCTGGCGATGATGGTGACGAGCGTGCGCGGCCTGAACCGTTCGAGGCGCACCTCCTCGACCTTGACCTGCGGCTTGAGCGCGACGATCTGCTCGCGGAGCCCGGCCAGCAGGTGCTTGTTCTTCGCCAGCGCCGCCCGGGTCTCCCTGGTCAGCGCGATGCGCTGGAGCAGCGGCATGGCGGCGGCCAGCGCCTCGGGTCCCAGGACGGCCGCGGCGGCCCGCACGGACCGCTCGGCGCCGACCCGCAGCGCCAGGTAGGTGAGGAGCTGGGCGATGTCCAGCCGCAGCAGCAGGTCTCCGGCGGCGATCTCGCCGCTGCGCGCGTCGGTCAGCACGACGCGGCCCGCCCGGTCGAGGTGGATGCTGTCGCCGGTGAGCCGCCGGTGCGCCAGGCGCTGGATGCGCAGCAGCTCGACCTGCTCCCAGATCTGGGCGAGCAGCGCGTCGTCGATCTGCTCGTCCGGCACCTCGTCGAGCGGGCGGGTCTCGATGTGCTCGTACGCGAGCAGGGCCGCCTCGGTGCCGATCTCGCTGGTGCCGAGCAGGCGGGGCGTGCTGGCGCCGGCCGCCTGGGCGGCGTAGGCCATGAGCGCCTCGCGTTCGAGCTCGGCCCGCAGCGACCTGATGGCCTTGCGCCGCGTCTCGGAGTTGAGCCTGATGCGCCGCCACAGCCGGTACGGCAGCCCGGCCACCTGCCGGTCCCGGTCGAGCACGGTGACGTCGAGGCTGGTGCCGTCCTTGAGCCCGATGGCGTAGCGGCGGCTGCCCTGGTAGTCGTCCTCGACGCGGCGCGCCGAGACCACCGGGAACGACAGCTTGCGGAGCGCGGCCACCACGGCGCTGCCGGGCGGCCTGGTGTTGGGGCTGCCGACGCCGTACAGGGTGGCGTAGCCGATGGCCATGCCGACCAGCACGGTGATGATGGCGCTCGGCAGCGTGATCTGCCGGCCGGAGAAGAACGCCAGGATGTAGAGGGCGATCGTGGTCCACATCAGCATGCGCCACGTGGGCCGGCGCGAGATGCGCACGGCGGTGGCGTACGCGACGACCGAGGTGAGCAGCGTGTTGAGCGGCTCGATCCGCCTGTCGCCGGTCAGCAGCAGGCGCAGGTCGTCGGCGTTGCCGGCGACGAGCCACTGCCCGAGCAGGAACGAGCCGGCCATGCCGACGATCGCGGCGATCAGTCCCTCGGCCACGCGCAGGCCGTCGCGGTGGAAGACCCGCTCGACCGCGAACGCGGCGGGCACGATGAGCACCGCCGCGCCGCCGAGGAAGGCGGCGATCCTGCTGAGGAGCGGCACCAGCTCCGCGCCCTCTTTGACGTCCGCCTCGAGGCCGACCAGCGTCTGCTTGGCGACCAGCGCCAGCAGGCCCACCGCGACCAGCACGATGAGCGTGACGAAGAACCGCAGCAGGTCGGAGGGGCGGCGAAGGCGCTGGGGCAGCAGCGGCTCCACGACGTAGACATCGCTCACTTCGGGGCCTACTTCGGGGCTCTCCCCCGCATGCTCCCCCGAGCGTGACTCAGCCACGGCTGGATCCCCCTCCGCGAGGCCCTCCGTGTCATCTCGTTCCCTGATTTCGGCCACCGACAGCGATTCTGCACCTTCCCGGCTGGACCGTACGATCTCTATTTTTCCAGTGTGCTCAATCGTCCCCGCAGTCGTCGCAGGGGGCAGGCTACACGTAATCCCCTCCCTCCCGTTATCCCCTCTCTCCCTGTCAGCCCAGGTGCCGGACGTAGTGTGTGAGCCATGTCGGGTGAACTGAGGGTTTTGGGAGCATGTCCACTGGACTGCCCGGACGGCTGCTCATGGATCGTCACGGTGGAGAACGGCGAGGCCGTCAAGCTACGCGGCAACCCCGACCATCCCTACACCAGGGGCGCGCTCTGCGTGAAGGTCAACCGCTACCTGGAGCAGACCGGGTCGAAGGAGCGCATCCTGCACCCGCTGCGCCGCACCGGGCCCAAGGGCTCGGGCCAGTTCGAGCGCATCAGCTGGGAGGAGGCGCTCGACGAGATCGCCGTACGGCTGCGCGGCATCGTCGAGGAGCACGGCGGCGAGGCCATCTGGCCCTACCTGGGCACGGGCACGCTCGGCTACCTGCAGGGCTGCGAGGGCGTGGCCGGTCGGCGGTTCTGGAACATGCTCGGCGCCTCCAAGCACTGGCTCAACATCTGCTCGGCGGCCGGCAGCAGCGGGCTGAACCGCACGAACGGCACCCCGGCCGGCATGGACCCGGAGAACTTCGCGCTGGCGAAGCTGATCGTGCTCTGGGGCACGAACCCGCTGACCAGCGGCCACCACGCGTGGAAGTTCATCCAGGACGCGCGGGCGAACGGCGCGTACGTCGTCGCCATCGACCCGATCCGCACCAGGACGGCCGACCAGGCCGACGAGCACCTGCCGATCAGGCCCGGCACGGACGCGGCGCTGGCGCTCGGCCTGCTCAACGTGGTGCTGGCGGAGAACGCGCAGGACGAGGAGTTCCTGGCCGAGCACACCGAGGGCTGGGAGGACTTCCGGGAGGAGATCCTGGCGTACCCGGTCGACAGGGTGGCCGAGATCACCGGCCTCCCGGCCGAGGCCGTCCACAGCCTGGGGATGCGGCTGGCCCACACCCGGCCGACCGCGATCCGCGCCACACAGGGCCTCCAGCGGCACGCGGGCGGCGGCACGGCGCTGCGCACGATCGGGGCGATCCCGGGCGTCACGGGCGACTGGCGCCACCCGGGCGGCGGCGTCTCGTACTCGACCTCCGGGCACGTGCACTTCGACATCGACATGCGCTACGACCTGCTGGCCAAGCCGGTCCGCACGCTGGTGATGAGCAAGGCGGCCTCCCAGCTGGAGGACGTCAAGTGCCTGTGGGTGTACGCGGCCAACCCGGCGGGCTCCAGCCCCGACGCGAACGCGATCAGGCGGCAGCTCGAACGCGAGGACCTGTTCACGGTGGTCATGGAGCACTTCCCGACCGACACCGTGGACTACGCCGACATCGTGCTGCCGGCCACCATGCAGACCGAGCACCCCGACCTGCACGCCGGCTACGGCCACCTCTACCTCCTGTGGAACGAGCCCGCCGTGCCGCCGCCGGGCGAGTGCCTGTCGACGACCGAGACGTTCCGCCGGCTGGCGGCGCACATGGGGATGACCGAGCCGTCGCTGTTCGACTCGGACCTGGAGCTGGCCGAGCAGCTGCTCTCCAGCGGGCACCCGTCGCTGGAGGGCATCACGCTCGACCGGCTGCGCAAGGAGGGCTGGGTGCGGATGAACTATCCCCAGCCGTTCGCGCCGTTCGCCGAGGGCTTCCCGACGCCGTCCGGCAGGCTCCGCTTCCCGCCGCCCGGCAAGGCGTACACGCCGTCCCACGCGGTGCGCTCGGCGGATGGCTCGCCGTACCCGCTGGCGCTGGTGACGCCCGCCCCGCACATGTTCCTCAACACCAGCTTCGGCAACAACCCGGAGCTGCGGCGGCGCGCCAAGGACCCGGTGGTGCTGGTCAACCCGGCCGACGCGGCGGCCCGCGGCTTGGTGGGCGGCCAGCGGGTACGTGTCCACAACGACGGCGGGGAGTTCCTGGCCGACGTGGAGATCAGCGACCGCGTGTCGCCCGGGGTGGTGGCCTCACCGAAGGGCCGCTGGCCGAAGCTCACTCCCGGCGGCGCCAACCCGAACGCGGTCGTGTCCGACCGGGACGGCGACATGGGCAAGGGCCCCGGCTTCCACGACAACCTGGTGGAGATCAGCCCTTGTGCCGCTCCATGAACGCCACGACGCGGTCGAGCACGTCCTCGCCGTGAGGGCTGCTGAACAGGGCCGAGGCGTGCAGGCTCTCGCCGGGGATGACCATGGTCTGGTTGTCCGCGGCCTTCGTGGCGGCGTCGTGTGCCCTGGCCAGGTCGGCGGCGCCGCCGTAGCCGTCGTTCTCCGAGCCGATCTGCAGGAGCGGGACGGTCAGCCTGGCCGCGTTCTCCTCGCTGATCTGGCCTGAGAGCGCCACCACGCCGGCCACCTTCCCTTCGAGCCGCAGCGCGGCGGGGACGGCGGTGGTGGCGCCGATCGAGCCGCCGACCAGGAAGAGCCGCTTGACGCCCTTCTCCTTGGCCAGGCGCTTGCCCATGGCGACCGTGGCGTCCTCGGGGAACTGGGAGGAGCCCCTGACGTACAGCAGGACGCGGTAGCCGGCGGCCACGAGCCGGTCCGACAGCGGGCGCCACGCGCACACACTCCCCCGGCGCTCGTAGCTGATCACCACGCCCACCGGGCCGTCGCCGGTGATCACGCCTGGCAGGTCGCCGCTGTGCTTGAAGATCTTCCCGTCGTCCTCGGTGAAGCATCCGGACACGTTGGGTCCTGTCGGAAGGGGCGCCGGGCTCCTGCTCGCGCTGGGGCTCGCGGCAGGGCTGGTGGCGGTGGCAGGGCTCGACGCCGAACTCGGGGACGACGCCGAGGCGCCGGTGCTGGCCGCGCCCCCGCAGGCCGTCAGCACCCCCACCGTCATGACGCCCAGCAGACCCGCCAATCCGCGCATGGCCCTCCCCTTCCTCCATCAACTATGTCAGAACTGACATAGTTGTGAAAGCACAATATCCTTGGGCGCACCATGACCTCAACGCTCGGATTCGCGATCCTCTCCGTGCTCGCGCGTGGCGACCGCACGGGATACGACCTGGCCGCGGCCATGCGGCGGCCGGTCGGCTACTTCTGGACGGCCGGCCACAGCCAGATCCACGCGGAGCTGCAGAAACTGCTCGGGGCCGGGCTGGTCGGCTTCGAGGCCGAGCACGGCCCGGGGCCGCGGGACAGGAAGGTCTACCACCTGACGGCCGAGGGCACGCGGGCGCTGCGGGAATGGGTCACCGAGCCGCCGCGCGAGCGACCGGAGCGCGACGAGCTGGTGCTGAAGACGTACGCGTCGTGGCTGGCCGAGCCGGAGCTGGTCAGGCGGATGTTCGCCGACCAGCTCGCCGCGCACGAGACGCGGCTGGCCGAGTACGAGCGGCACGAGGCGTCATTCGGCGGCCCGCCCGCTCCCGGCGATCCCCGGTTCGGCAACTACGCGACATTGCGGTGCGGCATGGGATACGAGCGGCATCGCGCCGAGTGGTGCCGCTGGATGCTGGCTCAGCTCGGCGAGGGCTGATGGGGATGCCGGCTCAGCTCCGCGAGGGCTGAGGAGCCGCCGTGGTCGCGGGATCAGGTCAGCGCGAGCTTGTAGCCGACGTGGGAGGCCTTGAAACCGAGGGCGTCGTAGAAGCGGTGCGCGTCCGTACGTGACTTGTCGGAGGTGAGCTGCACGATGGCGCAGCCGCGCTCGCGCGCCCGGTCCACGGCCCACTGGATCATCCGGCGGCCGAGGCCCTGCCCCCGCATGGCGGCGACGACCCTGACGGCCTCGATCTGGCACCGCTCGGCGCCGAGGCGCGACAGCCCGGCCAGGTAGCTCAGCTGCATGGTGCCCACGACCTCGCCGTCCCGCTCGGCCACGATCAGCTCGTCGTACGGGTCGGCGTCGACTCGCTCGAACGCCGCCAGGTAGCGCTCGTCATGGGGATCGCCCTCGCGCGTGGCGCCGAGATGGTCGTCGGCGAGCATCGCCACGATGGCGGGCACGTCGCCCTTACGGGCCGGACGGAAGAGCACATTTGGTGATTGCTGCATGTCCGAATGATGTCAGGGACAGCTCAGGGTCCGTCCCCGATGCCCCCGGGGTGTCCCAAAAGGCACCATCATGACATGAACGAAATCAGCCGACGCGACGAAGTATCGCTGTCGGGCGCCGCCCTCCGCGGCGCCCCTTGGAAGGCCGCCGCCGTCGGCGGCGGTGTCGTGGCCACGGCCAGTTTCGGCATGGGCCTGCTCACGGGCGGTGGCGACCTGGTGTGGGCGCTGGGGCTGGGCATCAGCCTGTTCGCCCTGATCGCCGCCATCGGCGCGGTCGCCAAGCCGCACGAGGGCGACCGGGTGACCCGCCAGGCGCGGCTCTGGTCGCTGAAGCACCCGTGGAAGTTCTCGCTGCTGCCCGCGGGCATCACGGCCGTGCTGGACTATCCGGTGCAGCTCGTGCTGGACGGCGAGGGCGTCTTCGGCTCGGCCGTGGACGCCCTGTGGCACGGCGCGCTGGTCTATCTGATCGCCGGCATCCTGACGCTCACCATGCGGGGCCGCGCCCAGTCATCCGGGCAGTGAGGTCGGCGGCCCGGTCAGCTCTGGGCCTCGCGCTCCGCCGGGCTCCGGCACACGCAGAACTCGTTGCCCTCGGGGTCGAGCATGACCACCCAGCCGGTGCCGTCGGGGTTGCGCATGTCGTCGGCGATGGTCGCGCCGAGCCCGACCAGCCGCTCGACCTCCTGGTCACGGGTTCTGCCGTCGGTGCCGTTGACGTCGAGGTGCACGCGGTTCTTGACCGACTTGCCCTCGGGAACGCGGATGAACAGCAGGAACGGGTCCTGCTTGGTGCGGAGCATCACCTCGTCGTCGCCCGGCTGGTCGCCCTCGCCGAGCGGCAGGCCGGTCGCCTCGCTCCACCAGCTGGCGATCTTGTGGGGGTCGGCGGCGTCGATGGTGACTGCGTGGATTTCGATCACGCAGCCACCCTAAGGTGCTCACGGACCGCGACGTCAAGCGAGTATCCGCAGCCCGATGACCCCGGCCAGGATCAGCACGATCGAGATGACGCGCGGCAGGGAGATCTCGTCCCCCATGGCGATCATGCCGAGCACCGCCGTGCCGGCCGCGCCGACGCCGGTCCACACGGCGTACGCGGTGCCGACCTCGAGGGTCTTGAGCGCGTACGAGAGCAGCCCGAAGCTCAGCACGGCCGTGACGAGGAACGACAGCGTCCACCACAGATGCGTGAAACCGCTGCTGAGCTTGAGCGAGAGGGCCATCGCGACCTCGAAGAGGCCGGCCAGCACGAGGACGATCCAGGCCATGATCGGAACTCCCTTGAGACGAGCCTGTGGTCAGGTGCGTCGTCTTGGCGTTTCCGGGTACGGCGCGTCTCGTCCGGGAGCCGGCGGCTCACTCCTCACAACGCCGCGTACGGCGGCCTCATTCCCACCAGATGGTGACCCAGCGGTCGCGCGGCATCGGCCACATGCCCAGCTCCATCACGGTGTCGGCCACCTCCTGCGCCCGTGACGGGTCCAGGCACGTCCGGCGGCAGGCGCTGGCCGCCAGCTCCTCCAGCGACGTGAAACGTTCCAGCGGGGCCTCCCGCTCCTCCACCTGCACCGCGAAGCCGAGCGCCGCCGCCAGCGCCACGCAGTCCTCGGCGATGGGCCGCACCGGGCGGTCCACCCCGTGGAAGTGCTCCCACAGGGGCGTCAGCCAGCTCATGGGATGGCGGTGCGGCAGCTCCAGCACGACCCGCCCCTGCGTGCGCTCGTCGAGGGCGCGCAGGAACTGCGCCAGGTCGGGCACGTTGTAGACCACGTGCGCCGCGATGGCCGCGTCGACCACCGGCACCTGGTCCGCCACGTCGGGCCAGCGGCCCTCGACCGCCGTGACCGGCACCTCCAGCTCGTCGGCCCTGGCGGTCAGCCCCTCAAGCATGGGGGCCGAGGTGTCGACCGCGTAGAGGTGGCCGATGCGCCCGTGCAGCGGCAGGGAGGCGGCGCCCGGGCCCGAGCCCACGTCGAGCAGCGTGCCCTTGTCGGGCAGCGCTTCGGACAGCCGGGTCATCGTCGGCCCGTCGTCGGCCGCTGCCAGCGCCCTGTCCGTGCGGGTGCCGAACCGCTCGGGCGAGAAGCCCCACGGATCGGCGGGAGCCTTGGCCAAGATCTCCTCGGGGATGGCCCAGGATTCCAGTCGCTCTCGCCATCTGGCGGCGAGTTCTTCGGCGTCCATGGGGACGAGCATGCCATGCATGGGCGGGGTTACCCGCGGGTAGCATTTCAGAGTAAGGTTACTCGCCAGTACAGCAAACCTCGGTTCAAGGAGATTCGACACCTATGGGCCACTACAAGAGCAACGTGCGCGACTTGGAGTTCAACCTCTTCGAAGTGTTCGGGAGACGGGAGATCCTCGGCACGGGGCCCTTCGCCGATGTGGACGAGGATGTCGCGCGCGGCATCCTGGACGAGGTCAACAGGCTGGCCACCGGAGTCCTCGCCGACTCCTTCGAGGAAGGTGACAGGCACCCGCCCGTCTTCGACCCCGAGACGAGCTCCGTGACCGTCCCCGAAGGCTTCAAGAAGTCGTTCAGGGCGCTGGTCGAGGGCGGCTGGCCGAAGCTCGACCTGCCCGCCGACCTGGGCGGCCCCGGCATCCCGAGAAGCCTGGCCTGGGCCACGGCCGAGCTGGTGCTCGGCTCCAACCCGGCGCTCTACATGTACGCCGCGGGCCCCAACTTCGCCTACACCCTGTGGAAGGTCGGCACACCCGAGCAGCGGCGCTTCGCCGAGCTCGCCATCGAGCGCGAGTGGGGCGCCACGATGGTGCTCACGGAGCCGGACGCGGGCTCCGACGTGGGCGCGGGCCGTACCAGGGCGGTGCGGCAGGAGGACGGCAGCTGGCACATCGAGGGCGTCAAGCGCTTCATCACCAGCGCCGAGCACGACATGTCCGAGAACATCTTCCACCTCGTGCTGGCCCGCCCCGAGGGCCACGGCCCCGGCACCAAGGGCCTGTCGATGTTCCTGGTGCCCAAGTACCTCGTGGACCTGGAGACCGGCGAGCTCGGCGAGCGCAACGGCGTCTACGTCACCAACGTCGAGAAGAAGATGGGGCTCAAGGTCTCCACGACGTGCGAGCTGACGTTCGGCGACAAGCACCCGGCGATCGGCTATCTCGTGGGCGACGTGCACCAGGGCATCAGGCAGATGTTCATGGTGATCGAGCACGCCCGCATGATGGTCGGCACCAAGGCCATCGCCACCCTGTCCACCGGCTACCTGAACGCGCTGGAGTACGCCAGGTCCCGCGTGCAGGGCGCCGACCTGACGCGGATGGCCGACAAGGGCGCCCCGCGCGTGACCATCGCCCACCACCCCGACGTGCGGCGCGAGCTCATGCTGCAGAAGGCGTACGCCGAGGGCATGCGCGCCCTGGTGCTCTACACCGCCACGTTCCAGGACACGCTGCTCGTCGACCCCGACGACCGGCACGCCCAGGAGATGAACGACCTGCTGCTGCCCCTCGTCAAGGGCGTCGGCTCGGAGCGGTCGTACGAGCTGCTCTCCCGCTCGCTGCAGACCCTCGGCGGCTCCGGCTACCTGCAGGACTACCCGATCGAGCAGTACATCCGGGACGCCAGGATCGACTCCCTGTACGAGGGCACGACCGCGATCCAGGGCCTCGACCTGTTCTTCAGGAAGATCCTGCGCAACCAGGGCGCCGCGGTGGGCTCGCTGCTGGCCGAGATCGGCGAGTTCGCCGGGTCCGAGGCGGGCAACGGCCGGCTCAAGGAGGAGCGCAAGCTGCTGGCCGAGGCCGCCGCCGAGGTCAAGGCCATGGGCGACACCATGGCGGGCTGGGCGCTGACCTCGCTGGAGACGCCCTCGGAGGTCTACAAGGTCGGGCTGAACACGACCAGGCTCCTGCTGGCGCTGGGCGACCTGGTGATCGGCTGGCTGCTGCTGCGCCAGGCGGAGGTGGCGCTGGCCCGGCTGGCCGACGGCGAGGACCCGTTCTACCAGGGCAAGGTGGCCGCGGCCGGGTTCTTCGCGCGGACCGTGCTGCCCCGGCTGGCGGCCGAGCGGCGCGTGGTCGACTCCACCGGCCAGGAGCTCATGGAGCTGCCCGAGGAAGCCTTCTAGACCCTTCCCGCCCCCCTGGGCCGGGGTGTCCGTTTCCGAGGCGGGCGCCCCGGCCTTTTTCGCGCACCTTCCCGACATTCCGGGGGAAGACGGCACGGGTGTGATCAGCGATACCCGGGTATGACCGTGGCTGTACTAGCCGTTTGCCTGGAGGTCGTCATGGGTGTCGGGGTCAGCATCTTCTTCCTCACGCTCGGCGCCATCCTGAGGTTCGCGATCGAGCCCGACGTGTTCGGCAAGAGCGTCCACATGGACGTCGTCGGCATCATCTTCATGATCGTCGGCGGCGTGGGCGTGGTGCTGAGCATCGTGCTGGCCCCCCGGCGGGGGCGGACCTCCGAGGACCGGCTGATGCGCCGCGAGAACCGGCCGCCGGAGGTCTAGAGGCTCGCTGAAGGATTAGAGGCTCAGCTGCACGGCGGCGCGCGAGGCCAGGATCGGCTTGATGTGCCGCGCGATCACCGCCTGGTGGTCCGGGTGGTCACGGTAGACCACGTAGCCGTCGACGTCGTCGAAGTCCGCCACCACCGCGTAGTCGTGGTTGCCCTGGTTGATGCCCGCGTCGGAGCCGACCGTCAGGGAGCGCAGCTGCGGGATGACGTCCTGGAGCTTGCGCAGCCCGGCCGTCACCTCCTCCACCCGCTCGGCGGTGGCGTCGTCGGTCCAGGTGAACAGCACGATGTGGCGAATCATGAAAACCAGCCTATCGGTGTATCAAATCCGATCGGCGTGACTCCGTACGTGGTGGGTGCGGGTGTCCCGGCCCACGGCGATCGCCGGGAGAGGGGTCCTCCCGGCGGTCGTCGTGGTTCCTCCTGTCGGCTCCGGGCCGGAACGTCAGCTCCAGGCGAGCAGGCGTAGCGGGTCCTCCAGCATGGCGCCCACGTCACGCAGGAAGAGCGAGCCCAGCTCGCCGTCCACGATGCGGTGGTCGAACGACAGGGCCAGCGTCGTCACCTTGCGCACCGCCAGCTCGCCGTCGACCACCCATGGCAGGTCCCTGACCTGGCCGAAGGCGAGGATGGCCGCCTCGCCCGGATTGAGGATGGGGGTGCCGGCGTCGACGCCGAAGACGCCGACGTTGGTGATCGTGAAGGTGCCGCCCGCCATCTCCGCCGGCTGGGTGCGGCCCGCCCTGGCCGTCTCGGTGAGCCGGCCCAGCTCCTTGGCCAGGTCGGGCAGCGGCAGCGCGTGGGCGCCCTTGATGTTGGGCACCACCAGGCCCCTGGGGGTGGCGGCCGCGATCCCGAGGTTGACGTACCGCTTGATGACGATCTCCTGAGCGGCCTCGTCCCACGCCGAGTTGATCATCGGGTACCGCCTGACGGCGGTCAGCACCGCCTTGGCCACCAGCAGCAGCGGCGACACCTTGACCTCGGCGAAGTCGGGGAAGCCGCGCAGGCGCCGCACCGCCTCCATCGTGCTCGTCATGTCGACCTGGAGGAACTCGGTGACATGCGGGGCGGTGAAGGCGCTGGCGACCATGGCCTGGGCGGTCATCTTGCGTACGCCCTTGACCGGGACGCGCTCCTCGTCCGCCCGCTCGGGAGCCTCCGCCCGCTCGGCCCGCACGGGCTGGGGTGCCTCCGCCGCCGCGTGGACGTCCTCCCGGGTGATGGAGCCCTCGGGGCCGGTGCCGGTGACCTCCGCCAGGTCCACGCCGAGGTCCTTGGCCAGCTTCCTGACCGGCGGCTTGGCGAGGACGGCCGGCCGCGCCGCCGGCCTCTCCTCGGGAGCGGGGGCAGGGGCCTGAGGAGGTGCGGGGGCGGGCGGCGCCTGGTGGCCGTCCACCTCCACGCGGGCCGGGTTGGCCACCGCGCCCTCGCCCTGCCGCTTGCGGGGACGTCGCTTGGTGGGCCCGGTCTTGACGCCGTACCCCACCAGGACCGCCTGGCGCTTCTCCTTGGGCGCCGGGCTGCCGTGCGCGCCCGGCTCGACGGCGCCCTCCTCCGGCGGGCTGGGCACCAGGTCCTCGGCGAGCGCCTCGGGCCCGCCCGGGCCGGCGGGTTCCGCGGCGCCCGGCTCGGAGGTGTCGACCGCGATGATGGGGGCGCCGACGTCGACCGTACGGCCCTCGTCGGCCATCAGCTCCGTGACCGCCCCCTCCCACGGGATCGGCAGCTCGACGATCGACTTGGCCGTCTCGATCTCCACGACGATCTGGTTGACCTTGACCGGGTCGCCCGCCTTGACGTGCCAGCGGACGATCTCGGCCTCCGTCAGCCCCTCACCGACGTCGGGCAGCTTGAACTCGCGTCGCATGACAGACCCCCTCAGTACCCGAAGGCCCGGTCGACGGCATCGAGCACTCTGTCCAGATCGGGCAGGTAGTGCTCCTCCAGCCGTGACGGCGGGTAGGGGGTGGAGAAGCCGCCGACCCGCAGCACCGGCGACTCCAGGTGGTAGAAGCAGCGCTCGGTGATCCTGGCCGCCAGCTCGGCCCCGAACCCGCTGTTGACCGGGGCCTCGTGGACGACGACGACCCGGCCCGTACGGCGCGCGGAGTCCATCACGACCGCCTCGTCCAGCGGGTTGAGCGAGCGCAGGTCGACCACCTCGACCGAGCGGCCGTCCTCCTCGGCGGCCGTGGCCGCCTCCAGGCAGGTCTTGACCATGGGACCGTAGGCCAGCAACGTGACGTCCGTCCCCGGGCGCACGACCTTGGCGGCGTGCAGCGGCGGCCACCAGTCGGTCGCCGAGGTGTCGATGTCGGCCTTCTCCCAGTAGCGGCGCTTCGGCTCGAAGAAGATGACCGGGTCGTCGCTGCGGATGGCCTGCTGGATCATGGTGTACGCGTCGGCCGGGTTGGAGCAGGACACGACGCGCAGCCCGGCGGTGTGCGTGAAGTACGCCTCGGGCGACTCGCTGTGGTGCTCGACCGCGCCGATGCCGCCGCCGCACGGCACGCGTACGACCACGGGCAGCTTGATCGCGCCCAGCGAGCGCATCGGCATCTTGGCGAGCTGCGTGATGATCTGGTCGGCGGCCGGGAAGATGAAGCCGTCGAACTGGATCTCGCACACCGGCCGGTAACCGCGCAGCGCCAGACCGATCGCGGTGCCGACGATGCCCGACTCGGCGAGGGGCGTGTCGATGACGCGGTCCTCGCCGAAGTCCTTCTGCAGGCCGTCGGTGACGCGGAAGACGCCGCCCAGCTTGCCGACGTCCTCGCCCATGATGAGGACCTTGGGGTCGTCCTCCATGGCCTTGCGCATGCCCTCGTTCAGCGCCTTCGACAGACTGAGGACCGTCATTGGGCGAATCCCTCCAGGTAGGCGGCGAACTGGGCGCGCTCCTGGTCCATCAGGGCGTGGGGCTCGCGATAGACGTGGTCGAAGATGTCGAGCGGCTCCGGGTCGGGCATGGCCAGGCAGCGCCTGCGCAGGTCGGCTCCGAGCTGGTCGGCCTCGGCGTCGACGGCATCGAAGAACGCCTGGTCGGCCTGCTCGTTCTTGAACAGGTAGGACTTGACCCGCTCGATCGGGTCCTTGAGCTTCCACGCCTCCAGCTCGCTGGCCACGCGGTAGCGCGTCGGGTCGTCGGCGCTGGTGTGGGCGCCCATCCGGTACGTGAACGCCTCGATGAGCGTCGGCCCCTGGCCGGTGCGGGCCGCCTCCAGCGCCTTGCGCGTCACCGCGAGGCAGGCGAACACGTCGTTGCCGTCGACCCTGATGCCGGGGAAGCCGAAGCCGGAGGCACGGCGGTAGAGGGGGATGCGGGTCTGCTTCTCCAGGGGCTCGGAGATGGCCCACTGGTTGTTCTGGCAGAAGAACACGATCGGCGCGTTGAACACGCTGGCCCAGATGAACGACTCGTTCACGTCGCCCTGCGAGGTGGCCCCGTCGCCGAAGTAGACGATGGTGGCGGCGCTGGCGTCGTCGCGCTGGATGCCCATGGCGTAGCCGACCGCGTGGAGGGTCTGGCTGCCGATCACGATCGTGTAGAGGTGGAAGTTGTGCTCCTTCGGGTCCCAGCCCCCGTGGTTGACGCCTCTGAACAGGCCGAGCAGCTTCACCGGGTCGACGCCGCGGCACCACGCCACGCCGTGCTCGCGGTAGGTGGGGAAGGCCATGTCGGCGTCGGTCAGCGCGCGGCCCGAGCCGATCTGGGCCGCCTCCTGGCCCAGCAGCGAGGCCCAGATGCCCAGCTCGCCGTGGCGCTGCAGGGCCACGGCCTCCAGGTCGACGCGTCGTACGAGGACGAGGTCCCGGTAGAGGGACCGGACGTCCTCGGGGGTCAGGTCGATGTCGTAGTCGGGGTGCTCGACTCGCTCGCCCTCGGGGGTGAGCAGTTGGACGAGCTCCGGAGGTGCGTCTGCACCGTGAGAGGCGTCGACTGTCACGAGTCCTCCTTCGGCGGCCTCGTGACACATGTGCTGCGTCTCCTGATGACCTCGGCAAGCTCGGTCATGGGCCACTCTCCTGTGCGTTTGGTCAGGGCAGGTCTCGGGGGGGTTGCCACCTTAGGCCAGCCGTCCATGCGATGAACCATCTGGTGGTGGTTCGTACGCTTTTGGGGCCATGGTGGCAGATATCACAGCCCTGCGCGCAAGCCCCATGGAGTCCCCGTTCCCGTTGTGCCGCCTGCCACACGCGCCGGTAGGCTGTGCTTCCCAGTCACCCACCGCTCCCAGGAGGAACGCAGTGGCCCGCGTCATCGTGGACGTCATGTTGAAGCCCGAGATCCTCGACCCCCAGGGTCAGGCGATCGCCAGAGCGCTGCCCAGGCTCGGCTTCTCCGGCGTCTCGGCCGTGCGCCAGGGCAAGCGCTTCGAGGTCGAGCTCGACGGCCCGGCCGACGAGGCGGCGCTCGGCGAGGTCCGCAAGATGGCCGAGACGCTGCTCGCCAACACGGTGATCGAGGATTACAGCGTCCGGGTTGAGGGGTAAGGGAGATTAGGTCACAGGATTTCCCCGTGGTCGGTTAAAGCGGGGTTCGGACATGCCACAATGCCACGGGCATGCCAACAGTAAATAACAACAGCGTGATTTTGCGGTTAGCCCCGTTTTCACAGGGAAACCTACTCCAGGTGACATTCTGGCGCCCGGAGGAGTCCGGTGGATATTGAGTTCTCGTTGGCACTGCCTCGGGATGCGATCGGCATACCGATGGTCAGGCGAGTGCTAGGCGATGCCATGCGTTCACTCAACGTGAGCGAGACGTGCATCGCCGACATGCTGCTCGCCGTGTCCGAGGCGTGCTCCAACGCGGTGCGGCACGGGGGGCCGGCCAACCGCTACGAAGTGAGCGCGGCGATCGGCTACGGCCGCTGCGACGTGCGCGTCGCGGACAACGGCGAGGGCGTGCCGACGATGCCGCCGCACTTTCCCCCACCTGACACGGAGAACGGCCGCGGCCTGCTGATCATGCGTTCCGTGGTCGACGAGATCTCCTTCGGTGTCACGCCCGGCCGCGGCACCACGGTCCACCTGCGCAAGCACCTCGCCTGGGACGACGAGGCAGCCGCCCGTCCCCGCGAGCTCGCAGCCGTCTGACCTGGACGT
Source organism: Nonomuraea phyllanthi (assembly GCF_006334985.2). Lineage (GTDB taxonomy): Bacteria > Actinomycetota > Actinomycetes > Streptosporangiales > Streptosporangiaceae > Nonomuraea > Nonomuraea phyllanthi. Next base: position 141,491 of record NZ_VDLX02000024.1, on the reverse strand, counting down.
CCGCCGGACACACGAGCCGATGCGGACCACGCGACAGCACCCGATAACCTGATTACACCGCCGCCGTCCGACCGACGGTGGCGCCTGCGCGCGCATTCCTCCGGAGGGGACGAACGTCATGAGCGCTGCCCGTGTGGGCGTAGTCACGTTTCCAGGAACTCTCGACGACCAGGACGCCGCGAGGGCCGTCCGCCTCGCGGGCGCCGAGGCGGTCCCGCTGTGGCACGCCGACCATGACCTGAAGGGGGTCGACGCGGTCTTCCTGCCCGGCGGCTTCTCCTACGGCGACTACCTGCGCTGCGGCGCCATCTCGCGGTTCGCGCCGCTCATGGAGGAGCTCATCCCGGCCGCCAGGGCGGGGCTGCCGGTGCTCGGCACCTGCAACGGCTTCCAGATCCTCTGCGAGGCCCACCTGCTGCCCGGCGCGCTGACCCGCAACGCCTCGCTCCACTACGTCTGCCGTGACCAGCGGGTCAGGATCGAGCAGACCGCGACGTCCTGGACCAACATGTTCGGCCAGGGCCAGGAGATCGTGCTGCCGATCAAGCACGGCGAGGGCCGCTACGTGGCGTCCGACGAGACGCTGGCCGCGCTGGAGGCGGGCGGCCACGTGGTCGTCCGCTACCTCGGCAACCCCAACGGCTCGCTCAACGACATCGCCGGCATCCGCAACGAGGCGGGCAACGTGGTCGGCCTCATGCCGCACCCCGAGCACGCGGTCGAGGAACTGGTGGGCGCCCCGAGCACCGACGGCCTCGGGTTCTTCACCTCCATCCTGAAGAAGCTGGTGAATGCATGAGCGAGCGGAGCGAGCGACCAATGGGCACAGTCGACAGGTCCGTCATTCGACCGGCGAAGGAGGGCGAATGACGGACAGTGTGAAGCGGGCGGCCGAGACTCCTGAGGAGCCGATGCCCTTCGCCGAGCTGGGGATGAAGCAGGACGAGTACGACCGGGTCAAGGAGATCCTCGGCCGCCGTCCCACCGGCTCCGAGCTGGCCATCTACAGCGTCATGTGGTCCGAGCACTGCTCGTACAAGTCGTCCAAGGTGCATCTCAAGCAGTTCGCCAGCAAGGCCCCCAAGTCGGAGGCGCTGCTGGTCGGCATGGGCGAGAACGCGGGCGTCGTGGACATCGGCGACGGCTGGGCGGCCACGTTCAAGATCGAGTCGCACAACCACCCGTCCTACGTCGAGCCGCACCAGGGCGCGGCCACCGGCGTCGGCGGGATCGTCCGCGACATCATGTCGATGGGCGCCCGACCGATCGCGGTCATGGACGCCCTGCGCTTCGGCGCCGCCGACGCCGTCGACACCCGCAGGGTGCTGCCCGGCGTCGTCGAGGGCATCTCCTCCTACGGCAACTGCCTGGGCCTGCCCAACATCGGCGGCGAGGTCGCCTTCGACCCCTGCTACCTCGGCAACCCGCTGGTCAACGCGCTCTGCGTGGGCCTGCTCCGCAAGGACCAGATCAAGCTGGCCACCGCGCCGGGTCCCGGCAACAAGGTCGTGCTGTTCGGCGCGTCCACCGGCCCCGACGGCATCGGCGGGGCCTCCGTGCTGGCGTCGGCCACGTTCGAGGACGAGTCGCACGCCAAGCGGCCCGCCGTGCAGGTGGGCGACCCGTTCATGGAGAAGCTGCTCATCGAGTGCTGCCTGGAGCTGTACGCGGCCGACGTCGTCGTCGGCATCCAGGACCTCGGCGCGGCCGGGGTGTCGTGCGCCACGACCGAACTGGCCGCCAAGGGCACCGGCGGCATGCGCGTCGACCTCAACCTCGTCCCGCTCCGCGACCCCTCGCTCAGGCCTGAGGAGATCCTCATGAGCGAGTCGCAGGAGCGGATGATGGCCGTGGTCCGGCCCGACGATATCCCGGCGTTCATGGCGATCTGCCAGAAGTGGGACGTGCCCGCCACCGTCATCGGCGAGGTCACCGACACCGGCCGCCTGGTCATGACCTGGGACGGCGAGGTCATCGTGGACATCCCGCCGGGCACGGCGGCCGACGAGGGGCCCGTCTACGAGCGCCCCTACCACGAGCCGTCCGGGCAGGCCGCGCTCAACGCCGACACCCCCGACCGGCTGGAGCGGCCCGCCGACCTGCGCGCCACGCTGCTGCAGCTGCTCGGCTCGCCCAACCTGGCCTCCAAGGAGTGGGTGACCTCCCAGTACGACCGCTACGTGCGCTCCAACACCGTGCTGGCCCAGCCGGCCGACGCGGGGATGCTGCGCATCTCCGAGGCGATCGAGGGAGCCGAGCCCACCACCAGGGGCATCGCGCTGTCCACCGACGGCAACGGCCGCTACGCCCGGCTCGACCCGTACGCGGGGGCGCAGCTCGCGCTGGCCGAGGCGTACCGGAACGTGGCCGTGACCGGCGCCAAGCCCCTCGCGGTGACCAACTGCCTCAACTTCGGCTCCCCCGAGGACCCGGAGGTCATGTGGCAGTTCGCCGAGGCCGTACGCGGCCTGGCCGACGCCTGCCGGACCCTCGGCGTGCCGGTGACCGGCGGCAACGTCTCCTTCTACAACCAGACCGGCTCGACGGCCATCCACCCCACGCCGGTCGTGGGCGTGCTCGGCGTGATCGAGGACGTCGCCAGGCGGGTGCCGACCGGCTTCACCGCCGAGGGGCTGAAGGTCGTGCTGCTCGGCGAGACGCACGAGGAGTTCGGCGGCTCGGAGTGGGCGCACGTCGTCCACCGGCACCTCGGCGGCCTGCCGCCGCAGGCGGACCTGGAGGCCGAGCAGGCGCTGGGCACCGTGCTGGTGGAGGCGGCCAGGCGCGGGCTGCTGGAGGGCTCGCACGACCTGTCCGACGGCGGGCTGGCCGTCGCCCTCGCCGAGTCCTGCCTGGCCAGGGGCATCGGCGCCTCGGTGGCGCTGAGCGGCGAGGCGTTCACCGACCTGTTCAGCGAGTCGGCCGCGCGGGCGCTCGTCACGGTGCGCCCGGAGGCCCACGAGGAGTTCGCCTCGCTGTGCGCGCGCCACGAGGTGCCGTGCTATGGGCTCGGCACGACCGGCGGCACGTCGCTGGTGGTCGAGGGCGTCTTCGAGGTGCCGGTCGAGGAGCTGCGGGAGACGCACTCGGCGGCCCTGCCGGCGCTGTTCAACTGACGAGGTCACGGGGAGAGCGCCGGCCGCGGCACTCTCCCCGCTCATGTGCGTATTTCGACGCATTGGCGGCGGCGACGGCGCGTGGATAATCGGTCTGTGCCAACCCCCTACCTGCCTCCGGCCACCCACCCCGTGCGTGGCGTCGTCTGGGCGATCCACCTGGTCGTGCCGCTGCTGGGCCTGTGGTTGCTGCTGGCCAACCCGGACGTCAACATCCCGTGGCAGCACCACGCCAGCCACTTCTGGATGATCGTCATAGTGGCCGGCGTGAACGTGGTGCTCGGCGCCATGATCAGCGAGGCGGCGCGGCGGCGGCGGGACGCCCGGCTGTTCCTGGTGTCCATGGTCTTCCTGAGCAGCGCCGGCTTCTTCTTCCTGCACGGCCTGGCCACCCCGGTGATCATCCTGCCGGGCGGGTCGCTGGGCTTCGACATCGGCCACCAGGCCGGGCTCACGATCGCGGCGGGGTTCGCGTTCGCCTCCGCGCTGCCGCTGGGCGAGCGGGCGGCCAGGGCCGTGCTGGGCGCCCAGCACGCCATCCGGGCGGCCCTCCTCGCCGTGATGATCGGCTGGGGGCTGGTGTCGCTGGTCCCGGGGCTGACGTCACTCAGCGTGCCGCCGCCCGTGTCGCCGGTCCCGTGGCTGGCCTGGGCGTCCGTCCTCGGGCTGCTGCTGTACGGCGCGGCGAGCGTGATGATGTTCCTGCTGCACCGGCGGCGCCCCTCGGCCATGCTGATCAGCCTGATCACGGCGTACGCGCTGCTGGCCGAGGCCATGATCGCCGGGATGTCCCAGCTCAACTGGCACCTGTCCTGGTGGGAGTGGCACCTGCTGCTCACGCTGGCCTTCCTGTTCGTGGCCTACAGCGCGTACGTCCAGTTCAGGCGCGAGGGATCCAGCTCGGGGCTGTTCGACTCGGTGACGCTGGCGGCGACCGTGGCCCGCATCCGGCGCGACTACGACAGCGCGCTGGAGGAGATGGTCGAGCACGTACGCCGGGGCGAGCCGCTGGCCGCGGCCCGGCTGTCGGGCAAGTTCCGCCTGAGCGAGGGCCAGGCCGCGGTGCTCGACCGGGCGGGCGAGGCGCTGGCCAACGAGCGCGAGCTGTCCGGGCGGCTGGCCGCCCTGGTGGCGGTGAGCTCCCAGACCAGGGTGGGGCTCCCCGAGGGGCAGCTGCTGGCCACGGCGCTGGAGCGGGTGCGCCAGGCGTACGGCGACGTGAAGATCGGCCTGGTCGCGGAGGGGAAGGTGGAGATCGGCTCCCGCGCGTACGAGTTCGACGGCGGCCAGCCCGTCAGGCGCGACGACCGGCTGGCCTTCCCCCTGACGGTCAAGGGGCACCTGGCGGGCGTGCTGGAGGTGCCCGTGGGGCGCACCCCGCAGGACGAGGCGCTGGCCGCCACCCTGGCCGGGCAGCTGTCGCTCTCCCTGGAGAACGCCCGCCTCTACCAGGAGCTCGACACGCTCTTCCGGCAGTACATGTCGCCCGACGTGGCCAACGCCCTGCTGGCCGACCCGGCGCAGGCGGCGCTCGGGGGCGAGCTGAAGGAGCTGACCGCGCTCTTCGCCGACCTCAAGGGCTTCACGACCTTCTCCGAGAAGGTCACGCCCGGCGAGATCGTCGAGATGCTCAACCGCTACCACACGGCCGCCGTGCCCTGCATCCTCGGTAACGGCGGCACGATCGTGCAGTTCGTGGGCGACGCGCTGCTGGCCCTGTTCAACGCCCCCGCCACGCAGGAGGGTCACGCCAGGGCGGCCTGCCGGGCCGCGCTGGAGATGCAGCGGGCGGCCGCCGAGGTGGCCGAGGAGATGGCGTGGAAGCGGGTGGACGACGTGCAGTGGCCGACGTTCCGGGTGGGCGTCAACACGGGGCCCGCCCTGGTCGGCAACATCGGCAGCCCCGAGCTGCGCGGCTTCAACGCCATGGGCGACTGCGTGAACGTGGCGGCCAGGCTCCAGGGCGTCGCCGAGCCGGGCACGGTCGTCATCGGGGAGACCACGCTCCGCCAGCTGGGGCAGGGCGCCTCGGTGAGCCCCCTCGGCCCGCTCAGCCTCAAGGGCAAGGAAGAGCTCGTGCCCGCGTACGTTCTGACTGGATTGCAATAGAACGGCGAGCCGCGGACCGACATAATCGCATACATGCAGCTTGAACCCGGTGAGTTCCTGTCCCTGCTCACCGACGAGGAGGCCGCGGCCCTGCGCGCGGCCGGCCGGCCGCGGCGGTGGGACCGCGGCACCACCGTCATCAACGAGGGCGACACGTCCGACTGGGTGCTGGTGCTGCTGGAGGGCCGGGTCAAGGTGTCGTCGCACACGAGCGCCGGCACCGAGGTGGTGCTGGCGGTACGCGGCCCCGGCGCGCTGCTCGGCGAGATGTCGGCCATCGACGGCTCGCCGCGCTCGGCCACGGTGACCGCCCTGGAGCCGATCTCCGGCGTCGTGGTGCGCGACTTCCCGGCGTTCCTGGAGTCCCACGGGCGCGTCGCCGTCCTGCTCATGCGGCTCGTCACCGGCAAGCTGCGCGACGCGGACAGGAAGCGGATCGAGTACGGCGCGTACGACACCACGGGCCGGGTCGCGACGCGCCTGCTGGAGCTGGCCGACCGGTACGGCGAGCAGACCGGCGCCGGGGTGCGCGTGGCGCTGCCCCTGTCGCAGGACGAGCTGGCCGGCTGGACGGGCTCCTCCCGCGAGGCCGTCAGCAAGGCGCTGCGCTCGCTGCGCGACCGGGGCCTGATCGAGACGGGCCGGCGGCGCGTGGTGATCCACGACCTCGACGGCCTGCGCAGGCGCGCCCGCTGACACCCCGGGAGCGCCGGCCGACGGCGTGGGAGCTCCCGCGTGGCGGGCCCGGGGAGCGCCGCTCTAGAGGGCGCCGGCGAGCCGGGACTCGACGTCGCGGTAGCGGGAGACCGGGATGAGGTGCACGCCGTCGAAGGCGCCGGAGTCGCGCAGGGCGAGCACCTGCTCGCAGGCCGCCTCCACCCCGGCCATGCGGTCCGCGGCCACCTTCGCGACCAGCTGCTCCGGCAGCTCGATGTCGGGGATCGCGGCCGCCAGGGAGCGGGCGTGGCGCTCGCTGGCCAGCACCATGACACCGGCGTAGACCGGCACGTCGACCGGATGGGCCTCGCGCCAGCGCAGCTGCGCCTCCACCGAGAAGCCGACCTGGAGGAACAGGAAGTCGGCCGCGCGCTTCCAGGCGGGCAGCGAGCGCGCGGAGGCGGCGGCGCCCAGGCGCAGGCCGGGCGAGAACTCCCGGGCCTCCTCGATCATGGAGCGCACGGTCAGGTCGCTGGTGCGGTTGCCGCTCGCCGGCTTGTCGCCGTAGACGAACAGGAACTGGTCCACGCCGTACGCCGCCGCCGTCAGCAGGTCGCGGCGGAAGCCGAGCAGGTTGCGGTCGCGCGAGTTGAGGCAGGCGATGCCGCGCCCGCCCATGGCCTCGACCTCGTGGGCCACCGCCACGCTGGAGACGGTCGCGCGGCCGATGTGGTTGTCGGGGATGAGGAACGAGTGCGCGATCGTGCTCATCGTGCCGATCTGGTGCCTGACGCGCTTCAGATCGGGCTTGGTGGGAGGTTCGATCTCGCAGATCAGCTCGAAGGCCATGCGCCAGACTCTAACGCCTGGCCGCCAGCGCCTCGATGCCATTGAGCACGAGGTCGACGCCGAACGTGTCGTACAGGCCCGGCTCGGTCCCGCTGACGAGCGGTGAGGCCATCTCCACCAGATAGGGGTACGTCTCGGCCGGCAGCGCCTGCAGGCCCGCCGTCTTGGCCCTGAGCTTGGCCGGGTCGACCGCCTTGACGTGCGCCGGGGCGTCGGCGATGGCGATGGCGCTCTGCAGCAGGAACTTGCTGATCAGGCAGCTCTCGTCGATGCTGAACCCCGCGCTGCGGGCCAGGCCGAGCGCCTGGTCCCAGACGGCCAGGAAGTTCGGCACCTCGACCGGGTCGATCTGCTCGATCACGTCCTTGGCGCAGGCGTGCGTGCGCAGCGTCCTGATCAGCCCCTCGATCAGGTCGCGCAGCTGCTGCTGCCACGGGCGCGCGTCGGCCGGCTTGGGCGCGAACCCGCCGATGAGGTGGTCGGCCATGCCGACGAGCAGCTGCTCCTTGTTCTTGTAGTGCCAGTAGAGGGCCATCGGGGTCACGCCCAGGTCCGTGGCCAGGCGCCGGATGGTCACGGCGTCGAGCCCCTCGCTGTCGCCGATCTCCAGTGCCCGCTCCGCGATCGCCTGCGCGGTCAGTTTTCCCATCACGGTTGACAACTATACGCCGTACAAGTTCAACTATACGACGTACAAGTACGGCGTATAGGAGGAAATGTCGTGAGATGGTGGGCGCTGGTCGCGGTGACCCTCGGCACATTCATGACCTATCTGGACAACAACGTGGGCAACGTCGCGTTGCCCACCATCCAGCGCGAGCTCGGTTTGACGATCTCCGGCCTCGAATGGATCGTGAGCTCGTACATCCTGGTCTTCGCCGGGCTCATGCTGGTCGGCGGCCGGCTCGCGGACCTCTACGGGGCCCGCCGGGTCTTCCTCGCCGGCCTGACCGTCTTCACGCTGGCCTCGCTGGCGGCCGGCCTGGCCGGATCGGGAGGGGCCCTGATCGCGGCGCGGGCCGTGCAGGGCGTCGGCGCGGCGCTGCTCACGCCCACCGCCCTGACGCTGATCACCCAGATCTTCCCCGACCCGGCCGAGCGCGGCAGGGCGGTGGGGGTCTGGAGCGCCGCGGGGGCGCTCTCCATGGCGCTCGGCCCGCTCGCGGGCGGCTTCATCAGCGAGCACCTGCACTGGGGCTGGATCTACCTGATCAACGTCCCCATCGGCGTGGTGACGTTCGGCCTGGCGACGTGGGCGGTCCGGCCGGCCTTCACCCGCGTGCGCCACCGCATCGACGTGCCGGGCCTGGCCCTGTCCGCGCTGGCCCTGTTCGCCCTGACGTACGGGCTCATCGAGGGCGAGGCGGCCGGCTGGACCTCGCCGGAGATCCTGGCCGCGTTCGGCGTGTTCGCGGCGGCGGCCGTGGCGTTCGTGCTGGTCGAGCGGCGCGCCGCCGAGCCGATGATCGCGATGTCGCTGTTCGGCGCCAGGGTGTTCACCGGCGGACTGCTCACCATGGGCGTCTGGTCGTTCGGCGTGTTCGGGATCTACTTCTTCAGCGCCCTGTGGCTGCAGAACGTGCTCGGCTTCTCCCCCACCGAAGCGGGCTCGGCGTTCGTGCCGATGGCCCTGCTCATGGGCGTGGTCGCGATCCTGTCGCAGCGGATCAGCGCCAGGTTCGGCATCGGCCGCACGGTGGCCGTCGGCATGGCGCTCATGGGCACGGCGATCTACCTGCTCTCCGGCGTCGGCGCCGACGCCGGCTACGCCGACGTGCTCCCCTGGTTCCTGCTGTACGGGCTGGGCGGCGGCCTGCTGGTGCCCCTGACCGCCGCCGTCCTCGGCGGCATGCCGCGCGGCAGGGCGGGCGTCGCCTCGGGCGTCCTGAACGTGTCACGCGAGGTGTTCGGGCTGCTCGGCATCACCGCGCTGGGCGCGATCATGAGCGCCAGGCAGAGCGGCAGCGCCAAGGGGCCGCTGCTCGCCTTCCTGGACGCGTACCAGTTCACGCTGATCGTCGCGGGCGTCGTGGTGCTGGCGGCGATCCCGGTCGCGCTCTACTCCCTGCGCACCACCCGCCAGGAGGCCGAGCAGGCGGCGGTGGAGCCTCAGGCCACCGCCACCGTGGGCTCGTCGAACTGAGTGCGGTAGAGCTCCTCGTAGCGGCCGCCGGCGGCGAGGAGGTCGGCGTGCGTGCCGCGCTCCACCACGCGCCCGTCCTCGATCACCAGGATGAGGTCGGCGGCGCGGATCGTGGAGAGCCGGTGCGCGATCACCACGGCGGTCCTGCCCTCCAGCGCCTCGCCGAGCGCCGCCTGCACGGCGGCCTCGGAGGTGGAGTCGAGCGCCGCCGTGGCCTCGTCCAGGATCACCACCCTGGGCCTGGCCAGCAGCAGGCGGGCGATCGTCAGCCGCTGGCGCTCCCCGCCCGACAGGCGGTAGCCGCGCTCGCCCACGACCGTGTCGAGGCCGTCGGGCAGCGACTCGATCAGGTCGGCCAGCCTCGCCCTGGTCAGGGCGTCCCACAGCTCGTCCTCGCCCGCCTCCGGCCGGGCCAGCAGCAGGTTGTCCCTGATCGAGTCGTGGAAGAGGTGGCCGTCCTGGGTGACCATGCCGAGCGTGTCGCGGATGGAGTCGGCGGTCAGGTCGCGGACGTCCACGCCGCCGAGCCGTACCGCGCCCTCGTCCACGTCGTAGAGCCGCGGCAGGAGCTGCGCGATCGTGGACTTGCCCGCGCCGGACGAGCCGACCAGCGCCACCATCTGGCCCGGCTCGGCCGTGAACGAGACGCCGTGCAGCACCTCGACGCCGCCGCGCGAGTCGAGCGTGGCGACCTCCTCCAGCGAGGCGAGCGAGACCTTGTCGGCCGAGGGGTAGGCGAAGCGCACGTCGTCGAACTCCACCGAGACCGGGCCGTCGGGCACCTGGCGGGCGCCGGGCCGCTCCTCGATGAGCGGCTTGAGGTCGAGCACCTCGAAGACCCGCTCGAAGCTGACGACCGCGCTCATCACGTCCACGCGGGCGCCGGCCAGCGCGGTCAGGGGCGCGTAGAGGCGGGTGAGCAGCATGGCCATCGACACGACCGCGCCGGGCGCGAGCTGGTCGCGCAGGGCGTAGAAGCCGCCGAGCCCGTACACCAGGGCCAGGGCCAGCGCGGAGACCAGCGTCAGCGCGGTCACGAACGCCGACTGCGTCATGGCCGAGCGCACGCCGATGTCACGCACCCGCCTGGCCCGGCTCGCGAACTCGGCCGACTCGCGCGCCGGCCGGCCGAACAGCTTCACCAGCGTCGCGCCGGGCGCCGAGAAGCGCTCGGTCATCTGCGTGCCCATGGCCGCGTTGTGGTCGGCCGCCTCGCGCCGCAGCCGGGCGATCCGCGTGCCCATCCGCCGGGCGGGCAGCAGGAAGACCGGGAGCAGCAGCAGGGCGAGCAGGGTGATCTGCCAGGAGATGCCGATCATCGCGACGAGCGTCAGCACGAGCGTCACGATGTTCCCCGCCACGCCGGACAGGGTGTCGGTGAAGGCCCGCTGCGCGCCGATCACGTCGTTGTTCAGGCGGCTGACCAGCGCGCCCGTACGGGTTCGCGTGAAGAACGCGACCGGCATCCGCTGCACGTGGTCGAAGACGGCCGTACGCAGGTCCAGGATCAGATCCTCGCCCAGGCTCGCCGACAGCCAACGGTTCAGCAGTCCGAGCCCCGCCTCCGCGAGCGCCAGGCCCGCGATCGCCAGCGCCACCACGACGACCACGCTCAGCGGCTCCGCGTTGAAGATCGCGTCCACCACCCGGCCCGCGAGCAGCGGCGCGCCCACCGCCAAGCCCGCCATCACCACGCTGAGCAGCAGGAACGCCACCAGCCTGCGCCGGTGCGGCCGGGCGAACCCCCCGATACGGCGGAGCGTCGCCCTGGTGACAGGGCGACGCTCGCGCTGGTTGTTCATCGAATACAGCTGATGCCGGGCGGTCATCTCCATGCTCATGGCATGGAACCCTAGAGCCTCAAGTTAAGTTGAGGTCAAGCGCCGATCTTCCTGCCCTGGCCGTGCCAGACCACGGCCACCGACGGGCGCGGCTGGTCGCCGTCGGGCCAGTGGCTGGAGGGCTTGTCCGGGCTCGCGCCGTCGGTCTCGCCCGGGTGCTGCACGGCCACGAACACGCTGCGCTGGTCGGAGGTGACCAGCGGCCCGCAGGTCTCCGCGCCGACCGGGACGGTGAGGAACTGGCGCAGGTGGCCGCGGTCCTTACCGCGGACGGGCATCACGAACAGGCCGTCGTTGCTGCCCAGCTCGTTGCCGTCCGTGGAGATCCACAGGTTGCCGTCCTTGTCGAACGTCAGGTTGTCCGGGCACGAGATCGGCGAGACCTTGCTCTTGTCGAAGCCCGCGAAGTAGGTGGCGGCGTCCTTGGGGTCGCCGCAGACCAGCGGGATGGACCAGGCGAAGGTCTTCGAGCCCGCGTCGTCGCGCCGCTCCACGATCTCCAGGACGTGGCCGTGCTTGTTCGACGGGCGCGGGTTGGCCTCGTTCACCTGGGCCGGGGTGCGGTTGGTGTTGTTGGTCAGCGCCACGTACACGCCGCCGGTGACCGGGTTGCGCTCGATGTCCTCGGGGCGGTCCATCTTGGTCGCGCCCACCTTGTCGGCGGCCACGCGGGTGTAGACGAGGACCTCGTCGGCGGACATGCCGTCCACGTACGACCTGTTGCCCGAGACCAGCGGGATCCACTCGCCCGAGCCGTCGAACTCGCCGTCGGAAGGCAGCTTGCCGCTCCCGTCGAGCTCGGAGTCAGGGCTGTCGCCGGTGAACTTGGCCACGTACAGGGTGCCCTCGTCCAGCAGCGAGCGGTTGTGCCGGTCGTTCCCGTGCCTGTAGCGGTCTTTGGAGACGAACTTGTAGATGTACTCGAAGCGGGAGTCGTCCCCCATGTACACGACCACGCGGCCGTCGCGGGCCAGCGTCGTGTTGGCGGCCTCGTGCTTGAAGCGGCCGAGCGCGGTGCGCTTGACCGGCGTGGAGTCGGGGTCGAACGGGTCGATCTCCACGACCCAGCCGAACCTGTTGGCCTCGTTCGGGTGCTTGGCCAGGTCGAAGCGCTCCTCGACGCGGTCGAACCTGCGGTTGTCCTCGGGGGTGCCGGTGGTGATCGTGTAGCGGTCGATGTACGGCTTCTGCGCCGCGGGCACCTTGTCGCCGTTGACGAAGTACTGGTCGATGTTCTCCTCGGCGGTCAGCACCGTGCCCCACGGGGTCGTGCCGCCCGAGCAGTTGTTCAGCATGCCGACGGGCTTGCGGCCCTTGGGGTCGGCCGCCGTCCTGAGCAGGTCGCTGCCCGCGGCCGGACCCGAGAAGGCCATGGGGGTCTGAGCGGTGATGCGCCGGTTGTAGCGGCGGCGTCCCTCGGTGACCAGCTTCCACTCGCCCGTGTGGCCCGCCCGCTCGATCTCCACGACCGAGCCGCCGTGCGCGGCCAGCGCGATCTGGATCTGCTCCTCGGTGGCCTCCGCGCCGCCGGTGTAGTCGCGGAACATCAGGCTCTCGTCGGTGTACTCGTGGTTCACCCAGAGCAGCGCGCGGTCGCGGCCCATCGGAAGGAGCGTGACGTAGTCGCAGTTGTAGCCGAACTGCTTGGCCTGCGCCTCGGCGGACTGGTCCTCGAAGTCGAAGGCGGGCGCGTCGGGCAGCACCGGGTCGCCCCAGCGCACGACCACGGACGAGCGGTAGCCCTTGGGTATGGTCAGGGCGTCGTCGGTGTTCGGCGCCACCGGGGTGAACCGGAGGTCGCCGCCGCCGTGCCCCTTCCCCGCGGACTTCGCGGCCGGCTGGTCGGCCAGGGCCGGTGCGGCCCCCGCGATGCCCGCGCCCGCCACGAGGGCGCCCAGCGCGCCGGCGCGGAGCACGCCGCGCCGCGACAGCGCCTCCTTCACCACGTCGCCGAAGTAGGTGTTGCCGGTGGTGTTGGCCACGTCATGCGCGCACGCGTTGCCGCAGCGGAACTGACAGGTCAGCGCAGAGCGACCGCCTTTGTGCGGGGTCGAGAGCAACGGCAGTAGCCGCCCGCCCGCGGTGGGGTTCGCCACAGATCCTCCATTTTTGTGCGCGGTTGTACCGCCGGGAGGTTACGGCCGCCGTAGAAACCTCAGGTGAACGACGCCCTCCGGCTCGATGAACGCTTCCAGGGAGACAATGGTGGCGTGCCACCACGCAAACTGGACCAGGAAAAACTGAGATCCGCGCTCGACGGCCAGCTCGTCGCCCTCGACGAGCCCCCCTACGACGGCCCGGCGTCCGCCCTGCCCGACGCGCTCGTGGCCGCCGTGCTGGCCGCCTACGACCGCGGGCGGCGGCCCGAGCGCGACGCGGCCAGGCTGGCGGTGCGCCACCTGCTCGACCGGCTGGCCACCGCCGCTCCCGGCAGGACCGTCGAGGTGCGCGTGCCGCCGTACGCCGCCGTCCAGGCCGTCGAAGGCCCCCGCCACACCCGCGGCACCCCGCCGAACGTGGTGGAGATGGACGGGCGCACCTGGATCGAGCTCGCCCTGGGCCGCCTGACCTGGGCCGAAGCCATGGCGAAGGGGCTGGTCTCCGCCAGCGGGGCGCGCGCCGACCTGTCAGCCCACCTGCCACTCCAGGGGGCGTCGCTCTAGCGGCCACCCAGCCGGTGGCCGCCCAGCAGGCGGCCCCGCGTCAGCGGTTGCCGCTCATCCAGGGGAACCTCTCCTCGAAGCACCTGTCGGCGAGCTGGCCGGGCAGGTGGCCGCACTCCTGGACCACGTTCCAGAACCACGCGGCCACGATCCCGAAGAGGATCACCGAGAGCACGCTGATCACGATGCCCGTGATGGCGCGGCCCTTGCCGACGCGCTTGGCCAGCGCCACGCAGCCGAACACGATCGACAGGATCGCGGTGATCAGGCCGGTGAAGCAGACGAACACCAGGAACGGGCTGGCCACGCCGAGCACCAGCGACGCGGTGGCCAGGCCGCTGCCCGGCCTGGCCTGATAGGGGGCGACGTAGGGGCCGCCGGCGGGTGGCGGTCCGTAGCCGGGCGGGCCGCCGTACGGGCTGGAGGGCGTCGTGCCCGGGATGGTGGGCTCCTGGTCGCGCGGCGCGCCGTACCCGCCCTGGTACGGGCCGGGCTGCCGCTCCGGCGGGCCCTGGTACGGGCCTGGGGCGGGGCGCTCCTGGTCGCCGGGCCCGCCCTGGTAGGGGCCCGGCGCGCCCTGTCCCGGAGCCGGAGGCTGCTCGTAACGCGACGGGGCCGGCCTGGGCGGCTGTTCCTCCTCACCCGGGGTGGCTCCCCACCCCGGGTACGCCGGGGTGCCCCCGGGGATCGGGAACGCCTGGGTCTCCTCGGCGTCAGGCCCCGTGGGCGGCGTCTCCGGCGGACGTTCCGGCTCCCCTCCTCCGCCGGAGGGCGTCTCCGGCGTGCCGGGACCCCCGGACTCCCCGCCCGTGGGCGGTGGGGTCTCGGGCGAGGTGGGCAGGTCGGGGTGCCTCGGCTCCCCGCCGGGCCGCGGCTCGTGCGTCGGCGGCACGTCGGGCGGCGGCACCACGGGCGGCGCGGGAGCGATCGGCTCCTCACCCTCTTCTGGCCGCTCCCCCTCCCGCTCGGGCGGGGGCCGGCCGGGCTCTTCCTCTTCCCGACGGCCTTCGCGCGGGTCCTGCCCCGGGCGGGGCTCGTTCGGGTCCCCAGATGTGCTCACGTCTGCGTCTCCCGACGGGTCTGCATGCCGGATACTTCACCCTTTCGCGGAGGGCGTCCGCTAAACCCGACGACACGGTAAAAGGCCGCCGATATTTGGGTCTCCATGCGCCCAAGCACCCCGCCCTCCAGGGCCGGGTCGCAAGCCCCTCCGAACCCGGACACGTACCCTCACGTCCGCTGATATCGCCCCCAGGTGTGCGAGCACGGAAGCCGCCGACCTAGACTGAGGCATGTGCTGAAGGGCGACGGCCGGCTCGGCCATGACCTGGACCCCGATGACCGCGCTCCCAAAGACGCCTGTGGCGTCTTCGGCGTCTGGGCTCCGGGCGAGGAAGTTTCCAAACTCACCTACTACGGGCTGTACGCGTTGCAGCACCGCGGCCAGGAGTCCGCGGGCATCGCGGTCAGCGAGGGCAGCCGCATTCTCGTCTACAAGGACATGGGCCTGGTGGCCCAGGTCTTCGACGAGTCGGTGCTCAGCACCCTGCGCGGCCACCTGGCCATCGGCCACTGCCGCTACTCCACCACGGGCTCCAGCGTGTGGGAGAACGCGCAGCCCACGCTGAGCTCCACCGACGTCGGCGGGCTCGCGCTGGCGCACAACGGCAACCTCATCAACACCCCGGAGCTGGCCCAGCGCCTGGCTCCCGGCTCCATCCGCGCGACGACCGACACCGAGGTCCTGACCACGCTGCTCGCGCAGGACCGCACGCGCTCCGTCGAGGACGCGGCGGCCGAGCTGCTGCCGCAGGTCAAAGGCGCCTACTCGCTGGTGTTCATGGACGAGACGACGCTCTACGCCGCCCGCGACCCGCAGGGGGTGCGCCCCATGGTGCTGGGCCGCCTGGAGCGGGGCTGGGTGGTGGCCTCCGAGACGGCCGCGCTCGACATCGTGGGCGCCACGTTCGTCCGCGAGATCGAGCCGGGCGAGCTGCTCACCATCGACGAGCGCGGCGTCAGGTCGCGCAGGTTCGCCCTGGCCGAGCCGAAGGGCTGCCTGTTCGAGTACGTCTACCTCGCCCGCCCCGACACCACCATCGCCGGGCGCGGCGTGCAGGTCACCCGGGTCGAGGTGGGCCGCGTGCTGGCCCGCGAGCACCCGGTGGAGGCCGACCTGGTCATCCCCACCCCCGAGTCCGGCACCCCGGCCGCCGTCGGCTACGCGCAGGAGAGCGGCATCCCGTACGGGCAGGGGCTCGTGAAGAACTCCTACGTGGGGCGCACCTTCATCCAGCCCTCGCAGACCATCCGCCAGCTCGGCATCCGGCTGAAGCTCAACCCGCTGCGCGAGGTGGTCGAGGGCAAGCGGCTGGTGGTCGTGGACGACTCGATCGTGCGCGGCAACACGCAGCGGGCCATCGTCCGCATGCTGCGCGAGGCCGGGGCCCGTGAGGTGCACGTACGCATCTCCTCGCCGCCCGTGGCATGGCCGTGCTTCTACGGCATCGACTTCGCCACGAGGGCGGAGCTGATCGCGGGCTCGCTGACGGTGGAGGAGATCCGGGCCTCGCTGGGCGCCGACTCACTCGGCTACATCTCCCTGGAGGGCCTGACCAGGGCCACCACCATCCCGGCCGACCGCCTGTGCATGGCCTGCTTCGACGGCAACTACCCAATCCCCATCGACCAGGACAACGTCGGCAAGTTCGTGTTGGAGAGCAAAGCGTGAGCGAGCGAAGCGAGCGAACCAGTAGACGCAGCAGCATGCTCACGCTGCCGCCGAAGGAGGCAGCGTGAGCGAGCGAACCAGTAGACGCAGCACCATGGTCACGCTGGCGCCGAAGGAGGCAGCGTGACCAGCTATGAGGCGGCCGGGGTCGACATCGAGGCCGGCGAGCGCGCCGTCGACCTGATGAAGGACAAGGTCGCGCGCTCGCGCCGGCCCGAGGTGGTCGACGACCCCAGCGGCTTCGCGGGGCTGTTCGACGCCTCGGCCCTGCGGGGCTACCGGCGGCCGCTGCTGGCGTCGTCCACCGACGGCGTGGGCACCAAGGTCATGATCGCCCAGCGGTACGGCAAGCACGACACGATCGGCATCGACCTGGTCGGCATGGTCCTCGACGACCTCGTGGTGTGCGGGGCCGAGCCGCTGTTCATGACCGACTACATCGCCTGCGGGAAGGTGGTCCCCGAGCGCGTCGCCGAGATCGTCGGCGGGGTGGCCGAGGGCTGCCGGCTGGCCGGCGCCGCGCTGGTGGGCGGCGAGACGGCCGAGCACCCCGGTGCGATGGGCCCCGACGAATACGACCTGGCCGGGGCCGGGACGGGCGTGGTGGAGGCCGATGCCATGCTCGGGCCCGCGCGGGTGCGGGCCGGCGACGCGGTGCTGGGCCTGGCCTCCTCGGGCGTGCACTCCAACGGCTACTCGCTGGTGCGCCACGTGCTGCGCGAGGCCTCGCTCTCGCTCGACGCGGTGCTGCCCGAGCTGGGCCGCCCGCTGGGCGAGGAGCTGCTGGAGCCGACCCGCATCTACTCGCTCGACTGCCTGGAGCTGGCCAGGGTTGTCGACGTGCACGCCTACGCGCACATCACCGGCGGAGGCGTGGAGAGCAACCTGTCGCGCTCGCTGCCGGGCCACCTCGACGCCGTGCTCGACCGCTCGTCATGGACGCCGCCGCCGGTCTTCGGCGTGCTGGCCCAGCACGGCGGGATCGCGCAGGAGGACATGGACCGCACGTTCAACCTCGGGGTCGGCATGGCCGCCGTGGTGGCGGCCGACGACGCTGACGAGGCACTGCGGGTGCTGGCGGCGCGTGGCCTGCCCGCGTGGGTCCTCGGCGAGGTCGTCCCCGGCGAGGACCCAGGTGCGGGCAGGGCACGCTACCGGTAATCCGGACACGTGACGGTGACCGCGTGACGAAGGCCCCACGGTTGCCCGTGGGGCCCGACGAGCGTGACCCGAGGATCCGGCGCGCCCGGCACCGGCCCTCGGCCACATCAACCGGAAGAACGGCTACCGGCGACCGGGGGAACGGCCATCGTCGTCATCCCCGGCGCCATAGTCATCGGCGTAATCGGCATAGCGATCCGCCAGCTCATCGTTGAGGTCGTCGGCGTCGTCACTGCGGCTGGAGTCTCCGACCCCGAGTTCGTCCCGAAGACGGTCAAGATCCGTGCCACCGCTGTTGTACTTCAGCTGGCGAGCAACCTTGACCTGCTTGGCCTTTGCTCGGCCGCGCCCCATTGGCTCGACCCCCTCGTGTGGGGTCGCATCCCGACCCCTCGTCGCTAACGCACCACACACTGACGCCGCTGTCTCCGGGCGTCAGCCTATCGTTCGCCTATTACCGTACCTGTTTTGTGCCCAGCTCGGTACGCCGTATGGGCGCGGGGCGTCAGCTGCCTAGCCAAACGGCCCGAATACGCCCGACTTCCGACATTCTGCGCTCGGCCAGCCTATCCGCTGCGACGGCGGGAGGAACGCCCTCATCGGCCGCGATTCGGAAGATCTTCAGAGTCGTGTCGTAGATCTGGGTGGCCTTCGACCTGGCTCGTTCCATGTCGAAACCCTCGATCTCATCGGCCACCTGGATCACGCCGCCGGAGTTGACGACGTAGTCGGGCGCGTACAGGATGCCCCGCTCGGCGAGTTGCTTCTCGACCCCGGGGTGGGCGAGCTGGTTGTTGGCCGCGCCACAGACGATCTTGGCCCGCAGCCTGGTGACCGCGTCGTCGTCGAGCACGCCGCCCAGCGCGCACGGCGCGAACACGTCGATGTCGGACGCCATCAGCTCGGCCGCGCCGGCCACCACGTCGACCTCGGGCCTGCGCTGGCGCACCCGGTCGATCGCCTTGGGGTCGACGTCGCAGATCACGACCTCGGCGCCGTCCTCGCGGAGGAGCTCGACCAGGCGGTGGCCGACCTTGCCGACCCCCTCGACGCCGACCCGCCTGCCGTGCAGCGACGGCGTGCCGTAGACGCGCTCGGCCGAGGCCCGCATGCCCTGGAACACGCCGAAGGCGGTGAGGATGGACGAGTCGCCGGCCCCGCCGTGCTCGCGGGTGCGCCCGGTCACGAACCGGGACTCGCGGGCGATGATGTCCATGTCCTCGCTGTAGGTGCCCACGTCGCAGGCCGTGATGTAGCGGCCGCCGAGCGACTGCACGAATCTCCCGTACGCGCGCAGCAGGGCCTCGCTCTTGTCGCGCGCCGGGTCGCCGATGATGACCGCCTTGCCCCCTCCCAGGTCGAGCCCGGCCAGCGCGTTCTTGTAGGCCATGCCCTTGGCGAGGTTGAGCACGTCGGCCAGGGCCGCGCTCTCGCTCTCGTACGGATAGAACCGCGTGCCCCCGAGGGCCGGGCCCAGCGCCGTGTTGTGGATGGCGATGATGGCACGCAGGCCGCTCTGCTCGTCGGCGCAGAACACGACCTGCTCGTGGACGTCTTTGTGAGACGTGCCGAAGACGTCGGTCACGGTGGTGACTCCCTGTCCGGTCCGCCGCCCCTTCGCGGCGGAGATCACCTCACAGCGTAGTAAGCCGCGACGGTGCACGCAGGTGCGCTTCGTGACACGATGCCTCCGTGCTGCCCTATGCCGCCTACCTCCGCGTCTATGAGCCACTGACCGCGTTCGCCGAGTCCGAGCGCAAAGTGTGGGCCGACTACGCCGACTCACGGGACCGCCCGCGACGCGCGAACGCGCTCAATGCGGAGCACGGCGAGTCGGTGATGCGCCTGCTCGGCATGCCCCCTCAACCCGTTCCCGCCCAGGAGAGCCCCAACGCCTATCTGAGGCGCGTTGAGGACCGTCTCTACGTGTGCCCCTGGCAGACCCGTCTGCGCTCGTGGCTGGCCTTCTCACGGCTGCGTGGCACCACTCCGGTCAAGCTGATGGACCGCCTGGTGCCCAAGGCCATCGCCGACCAGACGGCGGACGACTTCGACCGGTTCAAGCGGCAGGCCGGTTCGTCCGCGTTGCGCACCCACATTCGCACCACGGCGTGGCATGTGCCGCCATCGTGGTTCGTGCCGTTTGATGGGAACGAGCGCTGGCTGGTGCTCGGCCCCACGGCGCCCGGACAGGACGTGACGACCACGACCCAACGCAACCTGATCTACGTCACCTCCATGGCGCAGGCCAGGAGGCGGACGGCCCGCGCGCTCGGCGTGCTGCGCAGGCACCTGGGCGACCTGGCCGGCGACTTCGACGTGGAGGACATCGCGCGGTGGCTGGAGGAGTTCCACCCGCACTCGCTGGTGGAGCTCGACTACGGCGGTCTCGTCCACCTCATGGACGACGACGCGCTGCAGGCCGACCAGTCGGTGGCCGAGCTTTCCGCGGCCCTGACGGGCCTGGACACGGGTCAAGAAGAACTTGCCTACGCCATGTACCAGAGGGTGATCCTCCGGTGGAAGTCAATGCAACAGCTGGAATCTGCCAACTGAGGCTCAATACGACCGTCTGACCTGCATGAGTAGGTCACGTCTCGCGGCTGCTCTCTTCTGCGAACTGAGTAGTTTGCCGTTTTCACTGCGATACCACGAACCGTGTCGCTAGAATCACCGAGCGTGACATCCCCATGGGGGCGGGCAGTTGGGTCAAAGAAGGGCTCGCCAATCGCTCTGCGTGGCGGTATGGTCACATCGGGTGATGCCGCATATGGCTCAGAAAAGCCGCACGCTCTGTGCCATAGGGGGACATCCGTGACACGCGCAAAGGCAGTCACAGGATCGCTAAGCCGGTCCACACGGAGGAGAGGCCGCACAAATGTCAGCTCGTACACCCGAGGCCGAGCCACTGCTCACGCCCGCTGAGGTCGCGACCATGTTCAGGGTCGACCCCAAGACCGTTACGCGGTGGGCCAAGGCGGGCAAGTTGACGTCGATTCGCACCCTCGGCGGTCATCGGCGTTACCGGGAGACCGAGGTCCGGGCACTGCTCGCGGGCATTCCGCAGCAGCGCTCGGAGTGAGTGAGGGGTCGTCACGAACCTCAGGGGGGTTTGGTGAGCCAGGCCGGCGGCCTGGTCCACCACTGTGATGACAACGTCGCACGGGAGAGTTGGCGCCGCCCGCCCGGCGCCATCCTTCCGGCGCCACCCTTCCCGGCCCGCCGGACAGGGCGGCGCTACCCCAGCCGCTCCAGCAGGCCGGCCACCTCGCCGTCGTGCGCGGCGGCCGCGCGCAGCAGCGCGACCATGTGGTCGACGAGCAGTTTCTCCAGCGTCGGCCGCTCGATGTCGCGGTGCTCCAGCCAGTCGAGACCGGCCGTCTCCACGGAGGCGATCCACGACCGGAGAGTCAGGCGCATCAGAGGGCTCGGCTCCTCGACGCGCATCTGCCTCTGGATGAACACGTAAAGTCGCCGGCGCACCCCGTCGACGATCTCCCCGACCTCGCCCGCACGGTTGGCGGGACCCCCACGCAGCAACGCGGCGAACCCCGTCGCGTGCTCCTCGACGAAGTCGAAATAACGTCTGAGCCCCGAGGCCAGCTCCTCGAGCGGCCTGCCGCCCCCCACGGGCCGCAGCCGGGACTCCAGCTGCTCCGCCGCGCTCCTGAGCGCGGCCACATAGAGTTCCTGCTTGCCGCCGAAGTAGTGATAGACGAGGGCCCGCGAAGCGCCCGCCGCGGACGCCACGTCGTCGATCGACACGTCTTCCGAGTCTCGGGTGCTGAAAAGCTCCAGCGCCGCCGCCATGAGTTCCTCGCGACGCCGGTCGACGCTGAGCCTGCGCCGGGCCGGCCGCGCCCGCTCGGCTGACTTCCCGGGTGTCACACCTGCACAGTAGCCGAAGCCGCGCCACCGCTGACGTGTGGCTATCCAGTCAATGCCGGCGCCCCCTGAGTCAATCGGCGACGAAGCCGTACCCTGCGGCTGACTCGATCGTTTGGTCAGACAGGTGCCCATATCCGCATCGCGGGGGAGACACATGTCAGGACCGCCCGTCAATACTTCAACCATCACTGAGCTGAGGGAGGTAGACACGCTGCCTCGGCCCAGACCGACCATCCGCAACGTCGCGGAGCGAGCCGGCGTCTCGAAATCGCTGGTGTCTCTCGTGCTACGCGGTTCCCCGCACGTGAGCGAGCACCGGCGCCAGGCCGTGCTCCAAGCGGCGCGCGAGCTGGGTTACCGGCCGAACGCGGTCGCGAGGAGCCTGGTCGAGGGCCGTACGCATCTGGTGGGCGCGCTCGTCGCCGACCTGCACAACCCGTTCTACGCCGAGTTCCTCGACGGCCTGCAGGAGAGCCTGCACGGCGACGGCCTGCGCATGCTCATCGGGAACAGCCAGTGGGACCCCGCGTTCGAGGACGAGGCCGTGGAGGCCTTCCTGGAGCTCAGGGTCGACGGGCTGGTCCTGCTGGGCATCGCCCCGACCAGCGAGACGCTGATCGAGGCCACCGCCTACACCCCGACCGTGGTCGTAGGGGAACGTGACATCGAGCTCGACGTCGTCGACATCGTGGTCGACGACGACCGGCTCGGCGCCCGCCTGGCCATCGACCACCTGGTCGAGCTGGGGCACAAGCGCATCGCGCACATCGAGGGCCGCCGGTCGTCACGCTGCGAGGGCTACCTCGTGGCGATGCGCAGGCACTCGCTGGCGCCGTACATCATGGTCGAGGCCGCGGACTCCACCGAGGAGGGCGGCAAGGAGGCGGCGCTCGCGCTGCTGACCCGCGACCCCAGGCCCACGGCGATCTTCGCCGCCAATGACGTGGTGGCGCTCGGCGTGCTCGCGGCCGCCGGCGAACTGGGCCTGCGCGTCCCCGAGGACCTCTCGGTGGTCGGTTACGACAACACCCACCTCGCGGCCTCCCATCACGTCTCGCTGACCTCCATCGACCAGGCCAGGCGCACCATGGGCAGGTCGGCGGCGGCGCTGCTCAGCGACCGGATCGGGGATCCCGGCAAGGGCTCGCGCCTGCGCGAGATCCACCCCGAGCTGATCGTGCGGCGCAGCACGGGTCCCGCCTAAGAGAGCATCAAAGCTGGGTCAAGCCGCGCGGAGACGTGGCCGCGCGGCTGTTTACTCGTCAGGGTCATGCTAATTGTGGCCGGATTCACTCCGGTCACGGTCTGATCCGGGGGAACAGTCATGCGTGATCCGGAACTGGTGTCCTGCGCCCAGCGCGCGGCTGCCGAGCTCGAGCGTGCCTGGGGGCACTGGCGGGCCGGCAGGGGTCGGGGCAACGACGGCGCCGCCGAGTCGGTCGCCAGCTACGTCGCCCACTCCCTCGACCACCCGTGGGGCCGGCCCCGCGTGGTCCTCGGACTCGACGCCGAGGACGCGCGGGAGCTGGCCGCGCTGCTGGAGCGGCAGGAGGTCGGCGAGCACGTCTGGGGGTGAGGACCGGCGGTGAAGAGGCGGCGGCTCGCTCGACCGGCGGCCGGTAAAGCCCGCGAACCACGGGACACACCGGCCTCTCCATTCGCCGTGGTCGGCGTATCAGGGCCCTGAGCTCGACGTTTGCCGTAAGTTGGATGCCATGCGTGCTCTGCCAGCCTCAGTTCTCGTCGTATGCGGCCTGATCGCCACCGCGTGCGGCGGCACCAGCTCCGGTGACGCCGCGGCGGATCAGGCCCCTCGTGTGAACGTCGGGGAGCAGCAGACCCCGGCCGACCAGCCGACCGCCGACCAGCCGACCGCCGAGCTGACGCCCACGGCGTCGCCCGCCGAGTCGCGCACGCGCGCGGCCAAGCCGCTCGAAGGCAAGGTCATCGCAATCGACCCGGGCCACAACGGCGGCAACTACCGCGCCCCGGCGGCCATCAACCGCCAGGTCAACGTGCTGACCAAGTGGAAGGCCTGCGACACGACCGGCACGGAGACCGACAGCGGCTACACCGAGGCCTCCTTCACGTGGGACGTCTCCCGGAGGCTGACCAAGATCCTCGAATCCCGCGGCGCCACGGTCAAGCTGACCAGGCACGGCAACAACGGGGTCGGCCCCTGCATCACCGAGCGGGCGGCGATCGGCAACAAGGCCGACGCCGACGCGGCGATCTCCATCCACGGCGACGGCGCGGGGCCGGACAACCACGGCTTCCACATCATCATGCCGAAGAAGATCCACGGCCCGGTGGACCCCGTCGTGGGCAGGTCCAGCGACCTCGGCATCGCCGTGCGCAACGCGTACGCCGAGGGCACCGGCATGCCGTACTCCAACTACATCGGCCGCAAGGCCCTCGACTACCGCAACGACCTGGGCGGGCTCAACCTCTCGACGGTGCCGAAGATCTTCATCGAGTGCGGCAACATGCGCAACGCCGGTGACGCCGCCAAGTTCAAGAACCCGAAGTTCCGGCAGGAGGTCGCGGTGGCGCTGGCGAACGGATTGCAGCACTATCTGAAAGCATGATCCCTCGTCCTGAGCTGCTCACCGACCTTTCCGCCTCGTTCCAGCTGTCGCCGGGCGCGACCGTGTCCGGCGACCTGCTCGACGCCGTACGCCTCGCGCTCCCCGTGCTCGACCTGCGCCCCGGCGACTCGGGCGAGATCGACGTACGGCGTGATCCCGGGCTCGGCGAGGAGGCGTACCGGATGACGGTCGGCTCGCGCGGCGTGGAGATCGTGGCCGGCGGGCGGGCCGGCGCCTTCTACGCGGCGCAGTCGCTGCACCAGTTGCTGCCCGACGCGTCCTACCGCCTCTCCCCCGGGTCCGCGTGGAGCGTGCCCGGGGTGCGGATCGAGGACGCGCCCCGGTTCGCCTGGCGGGGCCTGCACCTCGACGTGGCGCGCCACTTCTTCCCCAAGCGCGAGATCCTGCGCCTGGTCGACCTGATGGCGATGCACAAGCTCAACCGGCTCCACCTGCACCTGGCCGACGACCAGGGGTGGCGGGTGGAGAGCAGGGCGTACCCGCTGCTGCACGAGATCTCCTCGCACCGGCCGCGCACGGCGACCAACCCGGGGCGCGAGCCCGCGACGTACGACGACGTCCCGCACGGCGGCTACTACACGCTCGACGACCTGGCGGAGATCGGCGCCTACGCCCGCGCCCGGTGTGTCACGATCGTTCCCGAGATCGACGTGCCGGGGCACGCCTCGGCGATCCTGGCGGCGTACCCGGCGCTCGGGGCGACCGGGGAGCCGCACGACGTGCTCGACCGCTGGGGCATCTCCCGCGCGATCCTGTCGCCGCTGCCGCCGACCGTCGAGTTCCTCACCACGATCTTCGACGAGCTGATCGGGGCGCTGGGCGAGACGCCCTACGTGCACATCGGCGGTGACGAGGTCGTGCTGGACCGCTGGGCCGAGTCGGCGGAGATCGCCGCGTACCGCGACTCGCTGGGGCTGGCCTCCGCCAACGACCTGCAGGCGTGGTTCCTGCGGCGGCTGGCCGACGCGCTGGCCGAGCGGGGCGCGCGGGCCGTGGTGTGGGACGAGGCGTTCGTCAGCGGCCGGTTGCGCGCGGACACCGTGGTCATGCCGTGGCGCGGCATGGGCGTGGGCCGCAGGGCCGCGGCGGCGGGCCACGACGTGGTGGCGACCCCCGTGTTCCCGCTGTACTTCGACTACGCCGAGGCGTCCTCCCCCGACGAGCCGATGGCCATCGGCGACGCGATCACCGTCTCCGACGTGGCCGCGTTCGGCCCGGCGCCCGAGGAGTGGGCGGAGGAGGAGCGCGCCCGGGTCATCGGGGTGCAGGCGCAGCTGTGGACCGAGCGGGTGCCCGACGCGCGCACGGTCGACTACCGGCTGTGGCCGAGGTCCTGCGCACTGGCGGAGGTGGCCTGGGCGGGCTCGGCGGCCGGCGGCTTCGACGAGCGGCTGGAGCGCCACCTCGGGCGGCTGGACGCGATCGGCGTGGAGTACCGGCCCCTCGCGGGGCCGCACCCGTGGCAGCGGCGGCGACCGCACCGGCCTGCCGTGGTCGACGTCTCCGACGTGATGACCCGCATCGACGCCATGACGCACGACGCCGAGTCGACCCGGCCCAGCGTGTGACTCAGAAGGCCGGGCGGTCGTTGAGTATGCGCTGGAAGAGGCGGTGGTCCTGCCACCTGCCGTCGATCTCGAGGTAGCGCTCGGCCGTTCCGTACGGCTCGAACCCGGTCTTGAGCAGGACGTTCTGGGAGGCCGCGTTGTCGATCAGGGTGCCGGCGGCGATCCTGTGCAGCTTCAGCACCTGGTCGGCGATGCGGCACACCTCGCGCACGGCCCCGGTGGCCAGGCCGCGCCCGGTGTAGTCGCCGTCCACCCAGTAGCCGAGGTCGGCGCTCAGCCAGGGGCCGCGGACGATGCCGGTGAGCGTCATGCGGCCCACGACCTTCTCGCCCTCGACCAGCAGCCACGGCATCGCGCGGCCCTGGGCCCGCTGCTCCAGCAGGTCCTTCAGCCGCAGGGCCTGGCCCTGCAGGGTGAAGAACTCCTCCGGCCTGCGGGGCTCCCAGCGCCTCAGGTGGTCGCGGTTGCGGAGGTAGGCCTGCAGCAGGGCCTCGGCGTCCTGCTCGGCGGCCGGGCGCAGGACGACGCCGTCGGAGAGAGGTGCTTCTTCGATCATTCGTCCTAGACTAGGCCGTGCGGCCGATCGCCTCGGTGATGGATTTCATGCCGTGGCGGCGCAGCCTCCTCGACAGCGAGCGGTGGATGTGCGAGGCCCACAGCGGGCCGCCGTAGATCCAGCCGGTGTAGCCCTGCACCAGGGTCGCCCCGGCCAGCAGGCGCTCCCAGACGTCGTCCACGTCCTCCACGCCGCCGACCGACACCAGCGTGAGGCGGTCGCCCACCTTGGCGCGCAGGCGCCTGAGCACCTCCAGCGAGCGGGCCTTGAGCGGGCGGCCGGACAGCCCGCCGGTCTCGCCGCCGTGCCTGATCGTGGTGTTGGTGGCGATGATGCCGTCGATGCCCAGCTCCAGCGCCAGGTCCGCGACCGCGTCGACGTCCTCGTCGGCGAGGTCGGGCGCGATCTTCACCAGCAGCGGCGTGCGGCGGGGCGTGCCGTCGGCGACCTCCTTGACCGCGGTGAGCAGCGGGCGCAGCAGCGAGACCGCCTGGAGGTCGCGCAGCCCCGGCGTGTTGGGCGAGCTGACGTTGACGACGAGGTAGTCGGCCAGCGGGGCGAGCCGCCGGGCGCTGGCGACGTAGTCGGCCACGGCCCCCGACTCGGGCACCACCTTGGTCTTGCCGATGTTCACCCCGACCACGACGGGGACGCCGCGGGTGCGGCGCAGCCTGCGGGCGGCGGCCGCGGCCCCGGCGTTGTTGAAGCCCATCCGGTTGATCACCGCGTGCTCCCGCACCAGCCGGAACAGGCGCGGGCGCGGGTTGCCCGGCTGGGCGTGCGCGGTGATCGTGCCGACCTCGACGTGGCCGAAGCCGAGCGCGGCGATGCCCTCGGCGCACGCGGCGTCCTTGTCGAAGCCGGCGGCCAGCCCGAGCGGGCCGGGGAAGTGCACGCCGAACGCGCTCACCCGCAGGGCCGGGTCATGCGGGGCGAACGCGCGGTGGAGCAGCCGCTTGAGCAGCGGCAGCCGCGCGAGGAGCGCGAGGGCGCTCACGGTCAGGCGGTGCACGGCCTCGGCGTCGAAACGCCGCAAGACCTGCGAGAACACGAGGCGATACATCACGGGTCAGGCTACCAATCCGGCCTCGTGGGCGATGATCGCGGCCTGCACGCGGTTGCGGACGTCGAGCCGGGTGAGGATCGCGCTCACGTACGCCTTCACCGTGCCCTCGACGACGTGCAGCTCGCGGGCGATCTCGGCGTTGGACAGGCCGGCCCCGAGCAGGGCCAGCACCTCGCGCTCGCGTTCTGTCAGAGCCTCGACGCGGTCGCGGGCCCTGGCGCCCTTGGCCATCCGGCCGCCGGCCAGCTGCGCTATCACCCGCTGGGCCACCTTGGGCGACAGGTACGCCGCGCCCTCGGCCACCGCGTGGATCCCGGCGATCAGCTCGCGCGGGTCGCCCGACTTGAGCAGGAACCCGCTGGCCCCCACGTCGAGCGCCTTGGCGATGTAGTCGTCCTCCCCGAATGTGGTCAGCATCACCACCGCCGTGCTCGGCGCGACCCGGCGCAGCTCGGCCGCCGCGGCCAGCCCGTCGAGCCTCGGCATGCGGATGTCGAGCAGCGCCACGTCGGGGTGGTGGCTGAGGGTCAGGTCGACGGCCTGCCTGCCGTCGCCCGCCTCGGCCACCACCTCCAGTGACGGGTCGGAGTCGAGGATCGCCCGGACCCCGGCGCGGATCATCGCCTCGTCGTCGGCGAGAAGTATGCGGATCACGTGCTCTATCTTGGCCGACCCTAGGATGGGCCGGTATGGCACAGGTGAAGGTGTACGGGCGCAGGGACGTCTGGGCCGGGCGGCAGCGAGAGGTCTCCGACCTGCTGCAGTCGTGCCTGGTGAGCGCGTGGGGACTGCCGCCGGAGAAGCGGTTCCACCGCTTCCTGCTGCTGGACGAGGACGACTTCGTCTGCCCGGCGCGCAGCGAGCGCTACCTCATCATCGAGGTGATCTGTTTCACGGGACGCAGCGACGACGCCAAGCGGGCGCTGATCAGGGAGATCTACGACAAATCCGGCTATGATCCGGAGGACGTCGAGATCACCATCATCGACACGCCCAAGGTCAACTGGGGAATCCGCGGGGTGCCCGCCGACGAGCTGACCCTCTCGTACAAGGTCGATGTCTAGCTGGCGGTATGGTCCGACTCATGAGCACTCACTATGACGTCGTCGTCCTCGGCGCTGGCCCGGGAGGTTACACGGCCGCGGTCCGCGCCGCCCAGCTCGGGCTGCGCACCGCGGTCGTCGAGGAGAAGTACTGGGGTGGCGTCTGCCTGAACGTGGGCTGCATCCCATCCAAGGCGCTGCTGCGCAACGCCGAGCTGGCCCACATCTTCAACAACGAGGCCAAGACGTTCGGCATCAGCGGCGAGGTCACCTTCGACTACGGGGCGGCCTTCCAGCGCAGCCGCAAGGTGGCCGACGGGCGGGTCAAGGGCGTTCACTACCTGATGAAGAAGAACGCCATCACGGAGTACGACGGCCGGGGCACGTTCCTCGACGCCAACACGCTCCAGGTGAACGGCGAGACGATCACGTTCTCCCACTGCATCATCGCGGCCGGCGCGACCACCCGGCTGATCCCCGGCACGCGGCTGTCCGAGCGCGTGGTGACGTACGAGGAGCAGATCCTCACCGAGGAGCTGCCCGGCAGCATCATCATCGCGGGCGCCGGCGCGATCGGCGTGGAGTTCGCGTACGTGCTGCACAACTACGGCGTCAAGGTGACGATCGTGGAGTTCCTCGACCGCATGGTGCCGCTGGAGGACGCCGACGTGTCGGCCGAGCTGGCCAAGCGCTACAAGCGGCTCGGCATCGAGGTGCTGACCTCGACCCGCGTGGACGCCATCGAGGACACCGGCGCCTCCGTCAAGGTCACCGTCACCAGGGGCGACCAGACGCAGGTGCTGGAGGCCGACAAGGTGCTGCAGGCCATCGGGTTCCAGCCGCGCGTCGAGGGCTACGGCCTGGACAAGACGGGCGTGGCGCTGACCGAGCGGGGCGCCATCGCGGTCGACGGGCGCTGCCGGACGAACGTGCCGCACATCTTCGCCATCGGCGACGTCACCGCCAAGCTGATGCTGGCGCACGCGGCGGAGGCCATGGGCATCATCGCCGCCGAGACGATCGCCGACGCGGAGACCATGGAGCTCGACTACGTGATGATCCCGCGGGCGACCTACTGCCAGCCGCAGGTGGCGAGCTTCGGCTACACCGAGGCGCAGGCGCGCGACCTCGGTTATGACGTGAAGGTGGCGAAGTTCCCGTTCACGGCCAACGGCAAGGCGCACGGCCTCGGCGACAGCGGCGGCTTCGTGAAGATCATCAGCGATGACACGCACGGCGAGCTGCTGGGCGCCCACCTGATCGGGCCCGAGGTCACCGAGCTGCTGCCGGAGCTGACGCTGGCCCAGCAGTGGGACCTGACGGTGCACGAGGTCGCGCGCAACGTCCACGCGCACCCCACCCTCGGAGAGGCGGTCAAGGAGGCGATCCACGGCCTCGCCGGACACATGATCAACATGTAGCCTTCAGCGGTCCGGTACGGCGCCGCCGTACCGGTCATTCCCAGAGGTACAGCGCGGCGCCCAGCAGGGCCACGGCGAGCGCGCAGGCCCAGCCGCGCACGCTGTTCCAGCGGGTCCAGCGCGGCGCGTAGCCGGGCCAGCCCACCTCGCCCGCGTCGAGCGCGTTGTTCAGCGGCACGTTGACCGCGGCCGTCACCCCGATGGAGCCGAGGAAGCCGGCCACGGCGGCGGCGACGGCCAGCGCGCCCGGCAGGACGGCCCCGGCGACCAGCAGCAGGACCCCGGCCACCAGCGCGGCGACCGGCGACAGGGTGAACGTCGGCAGGAACCGCGGGTTGAGGATCTTCCTGTTGACGCTGCGCATGGCGGCGGCGGCCGGCTCCTCGCCGACGGCGTCGAGTGCCGGCATGACCGCCGTCGAGAACGCGAAGTAGATGCCCGCCATCAGCCCGTTGAGCACGAGGGCGAGGATCGCCACGGCGGCCGCGAGTACGTCCATGGGCAAATCATCCCGCACTGTCGGAATCCATGCCACGCAGAATGCATTCTCACGAGATCTTCAGATTTCGCACATGAAGCTCTGAGGGAGCGCGGAAAGCGTGGAGCCGACCGGAGCTCGTCTCGTACCGGATGGTGGTCCCGCATGGCCTCAACCTCGACCTCGACCCCGACGTCACCGAAGCTCGCCGCCCGCCCCGCGGGCCTCGCCGCGGTGCGGATCGGCCTGCTCGCGCTGGTCGCGATCGGCATCGCGGGCGCCGCGCTGGAGCTCGCCTTCGAGCGCCACTGGCAGACCCCGGTGCAGCTCATCCCGTGGGTGGCATTGGCCCTGCTCGCGTTCGCGCTGGTCGTGCTGGCCGCGCGCGACACCCCGCGCGCGACCGCCGTGGTACGGATCGTCGCGCTGGTCGTCCTGCTCGCGTCCGCGTACGGCGTCTTCATGCACGTGTCCGTCAACCACGGCATGGGCGCGATGGACCCGTCGTGGGACACGCTCTCGCCACTCACGCAGTGGTGGTACGCGCTGACCAAGTCGGTCGGCCAGGCTCCGCCGCTCGCGCCCGGCATGCTCGCCCAGAGCGCGCTGCTGCTCGGGGTGGCCACGCTGATCTCGCGGACGAGGCGGGATTCCTGCACCTTCTCTGAATAATTCACAACCTTTCCGGCATTTCCCACGTCACACTCCCACACGAAGCGCTTTGTGACTTGTGAGGCTGGTGAGGTTCCATGGGTCGTACCCTCTTAGCGGGCGTCGCGATGGCGGCGGTCGTGCTCGGCGGCCACGGGGCCGCCGCCGGCGCGAGCCCCCGTCCCGCCGCGGCCCAGCCCAGGCCCGCAGTGGCCGAGCCGCGGCCCGCCGTGCCGGTGGCCACGGCGTCCGCTCCCGCCGGCGTCGCGGACGATCTCGAATGCCTGCGGCTCAGGGGCGCGCGGGCGTGCGTCGGGCCGGACGGCAGCGAGCGTCCGGGAATCACGATCGAGGACACGGCGAACGACCACTACCACCCGGCCGTCGAGTACTACCTCAACGGCTATCTCGGCACCAAGTACGTCATCCACAACACCGGCCGCAAGGGCGCGGTACGGGGCACCCGCGAGATCGGGCGGGTCGTGACCTTCAGGGCCGCCATCTACAACGGCGACCGCCGGGTCAAGTACGGCAAGTGGAAGACCGTCCACGACATGACGAAATATCCCGTCAAGCGGCAGACGCGGGTGACCCCCGCCGCCGCCCGCGCCCGCTCCAAGACGTGCACCTCCACCAAGGGCGCCGCCACCCTCTGCTTCGGCGGGCGCGACACGTTCGTCTTCGCCTGCGACACCCGCGCCGACCGGCGCCAGGCGCGCGCCGAGTACTACGTCGCCGGCGACCCGACGGCCCGGTTCGAGATCCACCAGCTGGCCGGGACGAACACCTGCGGCAAGGCCGAGCACGGCGAGCTGCGCATCAGCATGTACCGCGCCTCGGTGTTCAACGGCAACCAGCGGATCGCCACCAGGCTGTACAAGTACAACTGACCGGTGGCGTGAAAGTTTCAGCGACGTTTGACGGGCATCGCGGCACCCCTCCATGATCATGGTGCCTCCTGGTCAGGAGGAGGCGTCGAGTGATCAACGCTGACCATGGCGAGGTACGCCGATGCCCCGAACGTTGTTACGAGCCGCGTCCGCCTTCGCGCTGACGCTGACCGCCCTGAGCGCGCCCGCGGCGCACGCCGACGACGTCACCCCCGTAGCGGTGACCGTCAACGCACGTGCGGCACTGGCCACCGTCCCCGAGACCGGCATAGGCACCAACCATGCGATCTGGGACAGCAATCTGGGCACCGACGAGACCGCCGACCTGCTCAAGGACGCGGGGGTCAAGCTGCTGCGCTATCCGGGCGGCTCCTACTCCGACATCTACCACTGGGCCGACCACACCGCCCCCGGCGGCTACGTGGCCCCGGACACCGACTTCGACACCTTCATGAGCGGCGTGCGGCGTACCGGGGCGCAGGCGATGGTGACCGCCAACTACGGCACCGGCACCGCCGAGGAGGCCGCGGCCTGGGTGCGCCAGGCCAACGTCGTCAAGGGCTACGGCGTCAAGCTCTGGGAGATCGGCAACGAGAACTACGGCAACGGCCACTACGGCGCCGCCTGGGAGGCCGACGACCACGCCGACAAGAGCCCGGCCGAGTACGCCCGCACCGTCGTCGCGTACGCCGACGCCATGAAGGCGGTCGACCCCACGATCAAGATCGGCGCGGTGCTGACCACGCCCGCCAACTGGCCCGACGCGATCACGGCCGAGGGCGACGACGGCAGCTGGAACAAGGTCGTCCTGTCCACCGCCGGCTCGAAGATCGACTTCGTGATCCTGCACTGGTACCCGGGCACGCTGGACAAGGTCGGGCACGTGCCCGACATGATCCAGCTCACCCGCGAGCAGATCGCCGCGTACGCGGGCCCCGGCTCGGAGCGGATCGGCATCGCGATGACCGAGTTCAACACCGGCTCCAGCAGCAACGGCACCAACACCCAGCCCGGCGCGCTGGCCGCCGCCGACTCGTACGCGACGCTGCTGGCGAACGGCGTCTTCACGGTCGACTGGTGGAACGTGCACAACGGCATCGGCGCCGTCACGGAGGTCGCGGGGCACACCGACTACGGCGACTTCGGCCTGCTGTCGAGCGGCGTCTGCAACTCCGACGGCAGCGTCTGCGAGCCGGCGCTCAACACGCCCTTCGCGCCGTACTACGCGCTGGAGATGGTGAGCAGGTTCGCCCGGCCGGGTGACCAGTTCGTCCGGGCCGCGTCCGGCGAGGCGAAGGTCAGCGCGCACGCCGCCCGCAGGCCGAACGGCGACCTGGCGGTCATGCTCGTCAACACCTCGGCGGACACGTCGTACCCCGTCGAGATCGACTACTCCGGCTACAGCCCGGCCTCGGGCGCGCCCACCGTGCTGACCCACACCAACGGCGCCACGAGCATCACCACATCGACCGGGGGCAGCGCGACGGCCAGGACCCTGCCGCCGCTCTCGCTGACCACGCTGGTGCTGCACCCCGCCGCGCCGCAGGCCGGCCGCCCCGGCGCGCCAGGGCAGCCGGTAGCCTCCCAGGTAACGGACACGTCCGCCAAGATCTCCTGGCCGGCCGCCTCCCCCGGCTCGCGCCCGATCGTCAAGTACGAGGTCCACCGCCAGAACGGCGCCGTCAGCGAGCAGCTCGGCGAGACCTCCGGGACCTCGTTCACGCCGCACAACCTCAAGCCCGGCACCCGCTACACCGTCAACGTCATCGCGCGGGACAGCGCGGGCGACCTGTCGTGGGCCTCGCCGCCGCTGACGTTCACCACCGGCACGCCCGCGACCAGCTCCTGCTCGGTGCGGCTGACCATCCAGTCGGACTGGGCCAGCGGGTACGTCGGCGCCGTCGACATCACCAACGACGGCGCCCCCGTCAGCGGCTGGACCCTGAACTTCAGCTGGCCGAGGACATGGCAGAGCCTCGGCAGCGGCTGGAGCGGCGTCTGGACGCAGGACGGGTCGGACGTGAAGGTCGTCAACGAGGCCGGCAACGGCTCGCTCGGCACGGGCGCGACGGCCACGATCGGCTTCGTCGGCAACTACAGCGGGCCGAACGTCCTGCCGTCCGTCTTCACCTTCAACGGCACCGTCTGCACCACCCGCTGATCACCCGCTGATCATCGGGACCCTCCTGGCCTGACTGTCGTCTTGACGACATGTCGCTGTTTGACCAGGCCAGGGGGGTCCTACGCGCGGGCGTGATCCTCCATTCTTGCGTGTCATGAGATGGATCACCCGTTTCGCCGCCGTGGGCGCGGGCCTGGCGATGACAGCCGTACCGGTGCCCGCGCGGGCCGCGGCGCCCGAGCCCGCGGTCCCCTCAGACCCGCACCACGTGACGCTGATCACCGGTGACGTCGTGACGGTGCGGGACTTCCCCGGCGGCAGGCACGCCGCCACCGTACGGCCCGGCAAGGGCCGCGAGGACGTCAGGTTCTTCACCAAGGAGGAGAACGGCGACCTCGTGGTCACGCCGGCCGACATGGTGCCGTACCTCTCCCGCGGCCTCATGGACGAGCGGCTGTTCGCGGTCACCGACCTGATCGAGCAGGGGTACGACGACGAGAGCAGCGACGTGCTGCCGCTCATCCTGTCCTACAAGGACAGCGGCGCGCGGGCCGTCACGCTGCACAGCGTCAACGCCCGCACGTTACGGGCCGACAAGGACGCGCTGCCCGTCCTGTGGGGCCCGGAGCAGTCCGCCGAGCGCTCCGCCCCGGGCGAGCCGCGCCTTCGCGACGGGCTGGCCAGGATCTGGCTCGACGGGAAGGTCACCGCGTCGCTGGAGCACAGCGTC
Source organism: Nonomuraea phyllanthi (assembly GCF_006334985.2). Lineage (GTDB taxonomy): Bacteria > Actinomycetota > Actinomycetes > Streptosporangiales > Streptosporangiaceae > Nonomuraea > Nonomuraea phyllanthi. The sequence goes on along the minus strand of NZ_VDLX02000024.1, from coordinate 107,199 downwards.
CCGCAGGTCGGCGCGCCCCAGGCGTGGCAGGACGGGTACGACGGGACGGGCGTGAAGGTCGCCGTCCTGGACACCGGGATCGACCAGAGCCACCCCGACGTCGCGGACAAGATCACCGAGGTCCGCAACTTCACCGACGACCCCTCGGCCAAGGACGAGCACGGCCACGGCACCCACGTCGCCGCCACCGTGGCGGGCACCGGCGCGGCGTCGGACGGCCTGCGCAAGGGCGTCGCGCCCGGCGCCGAGCTGGTCATCGGCAAGGTGCTGGACGCCACGGGCAGCGGCTCCGAGTCCCAGGTACTCGCGGGCATGGAGTGGGCCGCCCAGGAGAGCGGCGCCGACGTCGTCAACATGAGCCTCGGCGGCGGCCCCACCGACGGCACCGACCCGCTCAGCACCGCCGTGGACGTGCTGACGGAGCGGACCGGCAGCCTGTTCGTGATCGCGGCGGGCAACGAGGGCGACGAGTACACGGTCGGCTCGCCGGGCGCCGCCGGCTCCGCGCTGACCGTCGGCGCGGTGGACGCGAACGACGCGCTCGCACCCTTCTCCAGCCGCGGCCCGCGCCTGGACGAGGCGATCAAGCCGGACATCACCGCGCCCGGCGTGAACATCACCGCCGCCCGCGCGGCCGGCACCGGCCTGGGCACGCCGCTCGACGACAGGTACACCCGCCTGTCCGGCACGTCCATGGCCACGCCGCACGTGGCCGGCGCGGCGGCGATCCTGGCCCAGCGCCACCCCGGCTGGAAGGCCGGGCAGCTCAAGGACGCCCTGGTGTCCACCGCCAGGACCATCTCGGGGCAGACCCCGTACGAGCAGGGCGGCGGCCGCCTGGACGTGGCCCGCGCCGAGCGCCAGGCCCTCACCGCCACCGCCTCGCTCAGCCTCGGCGTGCACGAGGACGGCGCCACGGACTCCCCCGGCGGCACCATCACCTACACCAACACGGGCCAGACCCCCGTCTCCCTGACCCTCGCTCCCTCCCTCACCAACCTGGACGGCACCGCGCCGGGCGAGGGAGCGGTGAGCCTGTCCGCCACGACGCTGACGGTCGACGCGGGAGCCACCGCCACCGTCCAGGCCACCGTGGACCTCGCGAGGCTGACCCACGGCAGGCACGCCGGCTACGTCACCGCCACCACGGCGGACGGCTCTGTGGCCGCGCACACCACGCTCGCGCTGACCCGGCGCGGCAGGACGCACAAGGTGCACTTCACCGGCGTCGGACGCGACGGCCACCCGGCGCGCGTGCCGCTGATCGCCCTGTACGGCGCCTCCAGCAGGGACGACGCGTACGGCTTCATCAACCACGAGGACGAGGGCTGGACGGTGGAGGTGCCCGAGGGCACGTACCACATGCAGTCGATCATGGGTGAGACCAGCGAAGAGCTGCCCGTCGACACCCTCGTCGTCAAGCCCGAACTGCCCGTCACCGCGGACATGGAGGTCGTGCTCGACGCCAGGACCGCCGTACCCGTCGAGATCAAAACCTCCCAGCCGGTCATGCAGGAGGGCATCTCCACCTACTTCACCCACCGCACCTATGGCTCTCGCACGATCACGCTGGGCTCGATGAACTTCCCCTCGGTCGAGGGCCTCGCCGTCACGCCCACCGCGCCGGTCGCCGACGGCACGTTCGAGTTCGCCTCCCGCTGGCAGCTGGCCGCTCCCCGGGCGACGGCCCGGCTGGGCCGCGACGCGCTCGTGGTCCGTCCCACGATCAGGTCCCCGGAGATCGCGGGCAGGAAGCGCTGGCCGCTCGCCGAATTCGGCGCGGAGGACGTGCGCGGCAAGGCGGTCGTCATCGCCAGCGAGGTGTTCGGCGACTGGACGGCCAAGCTCAAGGGTCTCGCGGAGGCCGGCGCGGCGGCGGCGATCGTCGTCGGGCCCGACGGCCGCGCCATGTGGCAGCCCTGGTCGCCCGTCGGCACCCGCGACCCGCTGCCCACGCTGATGATCACGCACGATCGCGGCCAGGCGCTGCTGGAGCGGGCCGGGGCCGGCGACGCCGTGCTGGAGGTGACCGGCGCCTTCGCGACCCCGTACCTGTACGAGGTCATGCAGGTCTCCCCCGGCCGCGTCCCCGAGCGCGTCGTGCACGAGGTGAGCTGGCGCAACACCGCGCTCGTCGACACGGGCTACCACGAGTCCGGCGGCGGCTCGTACGGCAAGGACCAGCGGTTCGGCTGGCGGCCGTGGCAGGAGTACGACCTGGACCTGCAGATGGAGACCCAGCGCGTGGTGCGCACGCCGCTGCACAGGGCCGAGTACATCAGCGCCGGCGACACGCAGTGGCAGCACGTGGTCCAGCACATGCACACCTGGGAGTCCATGAACCGGCTGCGCGGCGGCCTGACCGACGTGCCCAGGGCGTACCGGGCGGGCGAGGTCGTCAAGGAGCGGTGGTTCGCTCCCGTCGTACGCCCGGCCGCGACGTCCGCCACCCGCACCGGCGACGTGCTCTCGATCCACGTGCCCGAGTTCGTGGACGCCGACGGCCACCAGGGCTACGCGGGCGGCAGCGGCGACAAGGACACCACGAAGGCCCGCTTCCACCGCGACGGGCAGCTCGTGGAGGAGCGCGCGAACCTGCGCGGCGACTTCCCCGCCGTGCCGGAGGACGCGGAGTACCGCCTGGAGCTCTCCACGACCCGCACCTCGGAGGAGTGGCGCTACGCCACGGCCACCGAGACCTCGTGGACCTTCCGCTCCGGGGCGGGCGACGGCCCGCTGCCCCTGCTGGGCGTCGACTACGACGTGCCCGCCGACCTGGAGGGCACGGTGCGCCGCACGCTTCCGGTCACGCTCGGGTTCACCGCTCGGGACGCCAGGCGGCTGACGGTCGAGATGTCGTACGACGACGGGACGTCGTGGCGGCAGCTGGGGCTCATCCCGCTGGGGCAGGGGCGCTACCGGGCGATCGTCTCCCACCGCGCGACGGACACGGGCGTGTCGCTCCGGGTCACGGCGACGGGCGCCAGGGGCGAACGCTTCGAGCAGACCATCACCCGGGCGTACGGAGTCCGCTAGAGGCTCACAGGGGCTTGTGAGTCATAACCAACGCTCGCGGGCCGCATGCCAGGCAAGCTGCATCCTGGTCTGCGCGCCCGCGAGCCGCATCAGGTGGTAGACGCGGCGCTGCACCGTACGCAGGCTGAGCCCCAGCTGGCTGGCGATCGTCTTCTCCGGCACCCCGGCGACCAGCAGCGACAGCAGATACAGCTCGTCGGCGTCCAGCGGGCAGGCCGCGGCGGCGGCGGTCACCTGCCCGTCCTCCAGGAACCTGATCGGCGTGGCCCGCTCCCACTGCGCCTCGAACAGGGCGATCAGCGCCTCCAGCAGGCTGCTCCCCCGCACCAGCGCGGCCGTCGGCTCGGTCGTCCTGCCCGCGTACTGCACCAGCGGCAGCAGCGCGGCGGCCCGGTCCGCGATCATCATCCGCACCGGCAGCGACCGCACCGCCCTGGCCTGCTCGCCATGCTTGATCCCGTACGCCACGTTGTCCACCATGCCGGGCTCCTCGAGCAGCCCCCGCTCGTAGATCACCCGATAGCTGACCCCGCGGCCGAGCGCCTCCAGCTCCTCGTCGTTGTCCACGGACGGCATCACGACGTGCCCGGCCCGGCAGAAGTACATGACCTCGTCCCTGGCGCTGTCCTGGAGATGGCGTACCTGCTCGCGGAGCGCGGCCCGGCTCGGCAGGATCTCGATCAGCTGGTCGGCGTCCCTGCGCCGCAGGCTCGCCCGGTATTCCTCCGTGAGCTGCTCCACGGCCTGGCGCGCCCAGTCGATCGTCTCCTGCTGGCGTACCAGCCGGGGCCCGAGCGCGACCTCCGGCGCCACCGGCGCGAACCTCCGCCCGCCCACCTCGCGCACGACCCCCGCGCCCTGCATGGCGGCCAGCGCGCGAGCCGCCGCCTCGGACGTGATGCCGAGCTCCTCGGCGAGGTCCTCCAGGTCCGCCTCGCCCGCCCGCACGAGCAACCGGTACGCCCGCTCCTCCACATCACTCAGCCCGGCGACCTCAAGCATGCCCCCATGATGACACGCCCCCCAAACGGCACATTGATCCACATAAGCGGTCGTCTTCCGGGGAGCTTGGGACGCCGTTGAGGAAAACCAGCCGTCAGTCTCGCCGCGGGACGGGACCGATCAACCCACCCAGGCGAGCACCGCACCCCGAACATCAGCCGGACCGCCGCGCCCAGGAACGTCAGCCGGACTGCCGCACGCCGGAACGTCAGCCGGACTCCCGCGCTCCGGGACGTCAGCCGGACTGCCGCACGTGATCGGCGATGACCTTCGCGCACACCAGGGACTCGGTATGAGTGGTGTCCACCTCCAGGCCGTACACCACGCCCTCGTGAACCACCTCGGCCTGCAGCACCGCCATGCCCGGCACCCGGTCCCCCCGAGCGATCTCGCGCTCGGCGGCGACCGCGCCGTCGCACCTGACACCCACCCACAGGACGTCCAGCCCGCCGAGAGCCTTCTGCCACCGCGCCTGGGACGCCCCTCCGCCGAGGAAGACGTCGTCGATGATGACCGGCGCCCCGGCACGGGCCATCGCGGCGAGCCCCTCCATCCACGCCGACTGCAGCGCGATGAACTCGGGCCCGACCTCCACCCCTCCGTCAGGACCGATCTCGAGCCCCGCCTCCGATCCCTCCATGGATCGGGGCATCGCCTCGATGAGCGAGTCGACCCCGAAGGCGAGCCACGGTCGCGGCAGGACCGCCTGCAACTGCCGCACGATCTCGGACTTGCCCGCGCTGGATCCGCCGTTGAGCACGATTACCTGGGTCGTCACGGCGTACACGGTAGAACGTCCACCGCCAAGCCGTACAACCATTTTCGCCCCCGCACCCAGGACCGATGGGCCGGCCTCGGGGCGCCACGGCGGCTGAACTAGGGTCCGGAGTGAAACCAGCACCATCGATCCGGAAGGGGCTCGGACGGGATGAGCGCGACGGTCACGGCGGTCAGCAGCAACGGCCGATACTCCTTCACCAAGCCGAACCGGGAAAGCGTCACCCTGCTCGCCGGCCTCGGCGTGGAGGGTGACGTGCACGCGGGCGTCACGGTCAAGCACCGCTCCCGCGTCGCCAAGAACCCCACCCAGCCCAACCTGCGCCAGGTCCACCTCATCCACGAGGAACTCTTCGCCGAGGTCGCGGCGGCCGGCTTCACGGTCAGGCCCGGCGAGCTCGGCGAGAACATCACCACCAGCGGCATCGACCTGCTCGGCCTGCCGGTCGGCACCCTGCTGCGCCTCGGCGACGAGGCCGTCGTGGAGGTGACCGGGCTGCGCAACCCCTGCGTACAGATCGACAACGTCCAGGACGGCCTGCTCAAGCAGGTCCTCGGCCGCGACGGGGCGGGCAACCTGGTGCGCAGGGCCGGCATCATGAGCATCGTCATCACCGGTGGCGTCGTACGGCCGGGCGACCCGATCGAGGTGGAACTCCCGGCCGAGCCGCATCGCCCCCTCGACCGGGTGTGAGACCCGCACTTCGCCGGGCGGCACTGCCGGACCCCGCCCATGCACGACCTGGCTCTCTCAGCGAACCCAGCGGCAGCGGCGAGGCGACAACCAGATGTCGGCAGCGGGACGGATCGTTTAGCCTCCGGGGATGGAGCTTCGCGAAGAACGGCCGGACGATGCGGGCGCCGTGCGTCACGTCCATCTGCGAGCGTTCGGCGACCATGGCGGAGTAGTGGCCGACCTGGTCGACACCCTGCGCCACGGCATCAGGTCCGGCGAGGGGTTGGCGCTCGTGGCCGAGGCCGCCGGGCAGGTCGTCGGGCACGTCATGTTCACTCGTTGCCTGCTCGACGCCCCTCGGCGGCTGGTCGACGTGCAGGTGCTCAGCCCGCTGGGCGTGCTGCCCGGGCACCAGCGGCAGGGCATCGGCTCGACCCTGGTCCGCACCGGGCTCGCGGCTCTCGCCGAGGGTGAGAGCCCTCTCGTCTTTCTGGAAGGCGATCCCGGCTACTACACCCGCTTCGGATTCGCCCCGGGGGCCGAGCTGGGCTTCCGCAAGCCGTCCCTGCGCATCCCTGACGCCGCCTTCCAGGTGATCAGGCTCCCGGCGTACGAGCCGTGGATGACGGGGACGCTGGTCTACTCCGAGCCGTTCTGGCGTCACGACGCCGTCGGGCTCCGCGACGCCAACGCCTGACGACGCCGGCATGTCCTTGCCGTTCACGAACCAGCGGATGGTGATCGGCGCGACCCGCCGCTTGATTCAAGTAAGTCGCGGTCGGGTCGTTCTCAGCCTGTTGCTGCGCCGGTCTGGTGAAGGCTCATGGTGGTTGTCTTCGTCAGGGACAGGCCGGTGCGTTCCGCGGCGAAGGCCAGGATGTCCGCGGCCAGGGCGCGTTCTTTGCTCGCGGGGGAGGCGGCGTGGGCGGTGTCGGGTTCCCGGCGCATGAGGATCGGCCGGTCACTGCTGGTGGCGTGTTGCAGGGCCGCGCACATTTTGGTGACGTGGGCCTCTCCCGTCTGCAGATCGGTTACCGCGCCGGTGAAGAGGAATGCGGGATAGGGGACTCCGGGCGTGATGGCGTGGTAGGGCGAGTAGGTGAGTAGCCATTGGAGCTGTTCGGGTTCGGAGGCGGTACCGAATTCGTCGGTCCATGTGTGTCCCAGGCCGAAATGCTCGTAGCGCACCATGTCACACAGCGGCCCTTCGGCGACGACCGCGGCGTACAGGTCCGGTCGCTGTACGGCGGCGGCGGTGACCAGGAGCCCGCCGGCGGATTGGCCGAATATCGCCAGTTGGTCGCACGTGGTTCGGCCGGTGGTGATGAGCCAGTTCGCGGCGTCGTTGAAGTCGCTGATCGCGCGGTACTTGTGTGGTCCGCGGCCGGCGTCGTGCCAGCGTTGGCCCTCTTCGCCGCCTCCGCGGACACAGGCGACCGCGTAGGTGCCGCCGGCGCCGACCCATGCGGCCGCCATGGGGAAGAACCAGGGGCGCATCGGCATGCCGAAGCTGCCGTAGCCGTAGAGCAGGGTGGGGCGGGGCCCCTGATGTTCTTCAGCCGGGGTGAACAGCAACAGCGTGATCTCGGTACCGTCGCCGGCGTGATAGCGGACGCTGCGGCTGCGGATTCGTGGACGATGCCCGGCTGTCGAAGCGCCGGCCTGTTGTTCCAGCTCCCCGCTGGTGGCGTCGTAGCGATAGATGGTGGGAGGTGTGGTCGCATCGCAGTAGCTGAACCAGGCGTGGCGTCCGCCCGGAGTGTCGGTACGCAAGGATGACACCACGCCGGCGCCGGGAAGGGGCAAGGTGGTGAGGCTGCCGCCACTGGCCAGGTCGTGGAGGGTCAGGGTGGAGGTGCCATGGCGGGTGCGTGCCACCAGCAGCAGGGGCCGCGGAAGCGCCGGGTCGTCCAGGGCCACACACTCGTCCAAGGGGGCCTGGGGGTCTTCGGCTACCAGGGTTCGCCACGCGGCGGGGTCGGTGTCGTACCGGTGCGCCGTGCAGATGCGGCCACACGGGGCCTGGTGGTCAGTGACCAGCAGCAGATCGTTGTCCGCCAGGAAGCGTGGCAGGACACGGGCCCGTGTGGTGCGCCCGTCCACGATCCTGACGAAGTGCGGGGCCCGCGGATCGATGAGCTCGCCCAGGTACACATCGTTGTGTGAGGTCGGCCCAGCCATCGCGGTGATCGCCAGATGGCGACCGTCGACGCTGACCGTGAGCCCGTAGTAGTGGTCTGGGGCATCCTCTCCCCCGAACACCACCGCGTCGTCCTGCCAGGGCGAACCGATCAGATGCAACCGCACCCGCCGCTGCAAACGCTTGTCTCCGGGCTCCAGTTCCTCGTCAGGAGCACGGCTGACGTAGTAGAACGCCTCCCCTCCCGGCAGCCAGGCGAGCGAGGTGTTACGGGCGCGCGGCAACGGCCCGTCCACTTCCTCGCCGGTACGTACGTCCAGCACCATGATGTCGCTGCCCGGCTGCTCGGCGACCTCCATCTGAACGGCTACCCGTTCGCCCTCGCGCGACGGCCACCAGGTGTACAGCCCGGTGTGACCGGAGGGATCGATCTCGGCCGGATCCACCAGCACCCGCCTGTTGCCCTCGGCGTCGACGACCAGCAGACGGCGTTGCTCGTCCCCACGCAGTTGCTCGGCGAGAAACATGACAGAACCACGCACCATCGGGGGCTCCGACACGCCGAAGGAAGAGACCTGATCCACCAAGGACGCCCACGATCGACTCTCAGACCATCCGGTGCGATATGCGCGGAAGAGACGATCCTGGGCCGCGGCCCAGTCGCGCACGCGCGGATTATCGGCGTCCTCCAGCCATCGGTAGGGATCGGAAACCAAAAATCCGAACAGATCCTCGACCGTATCGCTGCGCCAGGCGGCAGGGTAGAACAATCGCGTCACAAAACCCTCCGGAGCATTGCCCAGACTGCGGTGGATTGAGGTACTGCGGCCTCTACGCACCGCAGTACCTCGACTTACTGGGTTACGACTCGCCGCGGAGAATGTCCGCCTGCCAGCCGCGTACGCCGCCGATGCGGGCACTCGGAGTGGTTTCGCGATACGGCAGGAATCCGTTCATGTCAGCCTCCCGGATTCTTCGAATCGCCCAGAATGGGCGATTATGGGGACACTTATCCCCGCAGCCGCGATCCATAAACACGGCCTCACTCTCAACAGTGCGCGCCAATTCCCCGAACCCCCAGCGCGCGTTAAGCCACTGAACCGGCCGACCATATCGGCCATCCATCATACAAATTCACACAAAAGAGAAAAGCGTGCTGGAATGCCAATCGGAGATCAGTCCCGCACAAAAGTAATTACGCGGACTACCGAGATAGATCCGAGGACTCATGGAGCCCACCCATGGTGGGACCGAGCAACTACTGCTGGTACGCCCGCGCCTGCTTCTCGTAACCGTCCTCGTTGCCTCGACCGCCGGCACGCCCGGGTATGGACGTCCTGGGCCGGCACCGTCCAGAGCTCGTCGATCGAGAGCGGTGGGTCGGGTTGGACGTTGCCGCCGGCGGACACGAAAACGCCCCGGAGCGACAATCGCTTCGGGGCATCTTGGCTGTTCAATGCTTGTGGTCAGGGGCAGGGTCGAACTGCCGACCTTCCGCTTTTCAGGCGGACGCTCGTACCAACTGAGCTACCTGACCCAGAGCGGTCCTGACGGGACTTGAACCCGCGACCTCCACCTTGACAGGGTGGCGAGCACTCCAAACTGCTCTACAGGACCTTGCGTGTCTTGCTGTTTGCGCTCGCTTAGCTTACCAGCTCTTCGGTGACCTTCGGCCAACCGTTTTCCGGTGCGCCAAGCGCTCGCAGTGCCCCCAACGGGATTCGAACCCGTGCCGCCGCCTTGAAAGGGCGGTGTCCTAGGCCGCTAGACGATGGGGGCTCAGGATTCCCTGTCGCCTTCCGTCGGAGACCTCTGAAGCATAGGGGACGATTGCCCTTGATGCCAAAGCGGCTGACCGGCGGCCGACGCAGGAGAGCCGGTGACCGTTCCCGTTGGCGACGGGGTGTCCGTTGGCTCCGGGGAAATCATACGTCGCGGGTCGGGCTCCACGTGACGCTGGATGTACACGGACTGCTCCCCCAGGCCGCCCAGGGTGATGTCGTCCCAGGCGCGCATGCGCTTGGTCTCCCGGTCGAAGTACAGGACCGAGGCCTGGACGGGGGTGGGCTGGGCGTGTTCGAGCGCGCGCAGACCGGCGCCGCCGGTCGAGCCCTGGACGAGCAGGCGGGTGCCCGTGGGGAGCAGGGACGTCTTCCGCTGGTGGGTGTGGCCGGCGAGGATCAGGGGCGCGCGGCCGGAGAAGCCCTTGGCGACGTCGGGGTCGTGGACGGCGATCAGGTCCGGTTCGTCGACCTTGTCGAGGTGGGCGCGGGCGTACGCGGCGAGCGAGGCGGGGTCGGAGGCGGTGTCGACGGTTTTGTCCGGGGTGAAGCGGGGATCGCCCAGGCCGTAGATCTTGAGGCCGGCCACCTTTTCCACCTTGTTGTCGAGGACCACGGAGTTCTTCTGCTTCTCCACCGCTTTCTGGGTGGTCATCGAGTCGTGGTTGCCGCGTACGTACACGTACGGGACCCCCAGGCGGCTGATCTCGTCGACGAACTTGTTCTCGGCCTTGGTGCCGTGGTCGGAGATGTCGCCCGTGTCGATGATCATGTCCACGCCGAACTGGTCCTTGAGCGAGCGGATGACGTTCCAGGCGATGGGATTGATGTGGATGTCGGAGACATGGAGGACACGGATGGTCTTGGGGTCGGTTTCGTACAGAGGCAGGGTGGAGACCGTGTCGTAGAGCTTGGAGACGTTCGTGACGAGTTTGGTGAGTTGCGACCTGTACGACTCGAAACGGGTCACGATCGACTCGGCGCTGCCCACCAGCGACGGCGCGGCGGCGATGAGGCCCGAGTAGCGCGGCTCCACGAGCGAGCTGGGGCGGAAGGTGACGGCGGCCAGCGCTCCGGTGGCCGCGAGGCCCACGGAGGCGGCCAGGAGGCCGAGCAGCGCCACGCGGGGGCGTCTGAAGACGATGAGGACCGCTATGAGCGCCCCCGCCCCCGCGCACAGGAGCGAGCGGATCACGAGCGCGCGCACGCCGTCGAGCAGGTCGCTCTCGATGAGGCCGGGCAGCCGGTCGGCCAGGCGCGGGTCCTGTATGAGGGCTTTGGCGCGTTCCTGGTCGATGTTCTCGAGCGTGATGCGCAGCCGTAGCGGCGCGTCGTGGGTCTCGAACGTGAGCGTGCCGAGCGGGCTGGCGTCCACGACGGTCTCGCCGCTCCACGCCGGCCGCAGGGACATTCCCGTCTCCACGGGACCGATCGGAGCACGTACGGTTCCGCTGAGGACGATGCCGAGCCAGGCGCCGACGGCGGCGATGAACAGCACAGCTGCCGCCTTCGTCACCTTGGAGGTGACCTTGGCGTTAATGATCGCCTTTGGGCTGTGAACGAACTTCATACAGTTTCTTGCCTACCCGAGGGACGGGGCAGAATGGCAAGTGTGATCGAGGTTTCCCGGGAGAAGTTCGAGGAACTCGTGGCCGAGGCATTGGACACCATCCCCACGAACCTCACGAGTGCCATGAGCAACATCGTCGTCACCGTCGTCGATGATCCGCCGGAGCCCCACCTGCTCGGCCTGTACACCGGGGTCCCCCTCACCGAACGCGGCGACTGGTACTCAGCCGTTCTGCCCGACCGCATCGAGATCTACCGCAATCCGATATGCCAGATTTGCGATACGGAAGAGGACGTCGTCAAGGAAGTGCGCATCACGGTCGTCCATGAAGTCGGCCATCACTTCGGCATCGACGACGCCAGGCTTCACGAACTGGGCTGGTAACCCTTTGCTTCTGGTTGGCTGCTTTCGGTTGCGGCCTGCCATAATGATCGGGCACCTTGGTGGAATACCGAGCACCGAAATTCAGGCACAGCGGAGTCCAATGGGGGCCATGCGGGCGCGTCGGCCGCAGGGACGGCATCGCCGTGCCGAAGACCAGGCCACATACGGTGAAGTCATCGCCATCCGGGAGTTCAGGGCGCTCTGGTACGCCCAGGGCCTCTCGCTCCTCGGCGACCAGCTCGCGCAGGTGGCACTGGCCGTGCTGGTCTACGACCGCACGCGCTCGCCGCTTGCCACCGCCGCCGTCTACGCGCTGACCTACCTCCCGTCGATCGTGGGCGGCCCGCTGCTGGCGGGCCTGGCCGACCGGTTCGCGCGCAGGGGCGTCATGCTGACCTGCGACCTGGTCAGAGCCGCGCTGGTGGCCGCGATGGCGGTGCCGGGCATGCCGTTCTGGGCGCTGTGCGGGCTGGTGTTCCTGGTGGTGCTGCTCAGCGCGCCGTTCTCGGCCGCCCGGGCGGCGCTGCTGCCCGAGGTGCTGGAGGGCGACCGCTACGTCATCGGCTCGGCGCTGCAGAACATGACGAACCAGGCCGTACAGATGCTCGGTTTCGCGGCGGGCGGAGCGCTCATCGCCACCATGGGCCCCTACCGGGCGCTCGCTCTGGACGCCGCGACCTTCCTCGGCTCGGCGCTGATCCTGCTCTCAGGGGTACGCCGGCGCCCCGCCGCGAGCCACGACGGCGCGAAACCGTCCATGTGGACCATGACCAGAGCGGGAGCACGGCTCGTGTTCGGGTCGCGGAAGTTGCGGACTCTGGTGCTGTTCGCCTGGCTTGCGGGCTTCTACATCCTGCCTGAGGGCATCGCGGTCCCGTACGCGGCCAGGCTCGCCGACGGCGCCCTGCCGGTGCCCGTCATCACCGGGCTGCTGATGGCGGCGATGCCGACGGGGACGGTGGTGGGGGCGTTCCTGTTCAGCAGGTTCGTGGCGCCGCCGCGGCGGCTGCGCCTCATGGGGTGGATGGCCATGCTGAGCTGCGCGCCCCTGATCGTGACGGTTCTCAGGCCGCCGCTCGAGGTGGTGCTGGCCGCGTGGGTTCTGTCGGGGATCGGTGGGGCGTACCAGCTCGCGGCCAATGCCGCCTTCGTTCAGTACGTACCGGACGAACGTCGCGCACAGGCGTTCGGCCTCGTACAGTCGGGGCTGATGGCCGCACAGGGCATCGGGATCCTGGTCGGCGGGTTCGCGGCGGAGAGACTCGGCCCTGAGCCGGTGGTCGCGCTGGCCGGTGTGGCCGGGCTGACCTGCGCGGCCGTGCTCGCCATGATCTGGACCGAGCCCCGCGAACGCGTGCCCGCCGCGGCGTGATCACGGCTGCGGCTTGTGCTCGCCGCTCCAGTCAGTGCTGCCGCGCTCCTGCTGCTTGCTGACCAGGTCCTGCACGATGGAGGTGTCGCTGTGCTCATCGGGCATGAGCAGCCAGCCGATCGCGTACACGCCGACGCCCAGCCCGCCGAAGAGCGTCGCGATCGCCAGCGCGATGCGTACCATGTTGGGGTCGATCCCGACGTACTCGCCGATGCCCGAGCAGACGCCCGCGACGATCCTGCCCTTGTGGGTCCGACGCAGCTTCTTGCCGTTGAATTCGCTCATGCCTCAAGACTGCCCGAGGGCCTGATATTCGCACATCAGGATTCCCCCTGGTAGAACCCTGGTAGCCCCCTATGTGAGGAAGGGACCCGCGATGGACGACCTGCTTCGCCTGGACGAGCGACTCAACGCCGACCAGCGCCTGATCCGCGACACGGTCAGATCGTTCGTCTCCGACCGCGTCCTCCCGCACGTCGGCGACTGGTTCGAGCAGGCCGTCTTCCCCGCGCGCGAGCTCGCGCCCGAGCTCGGCTCGCTCGGGGTGCTCGGGATGCACCTGCAGGGGTACGGCTGCGCCGGGACGGACGCGACGTCGTACGGGGTCGCGTGCCGCGAACTGGAGGCCGGCGACTCCGGCGTGCGCTCCTTCGTCTCCGTGCAGGGCTCGCTGGCCATGTTCCCCATCTGGCGGTACGGCTCGGACGAGCAGAAGGACGAGTGGCTGCCCCGCATGACCGCCGGGACGGCGATCGGCTGCTTCGGCCTGACCGAGCCCGACCACGGCTCCGACCCGGCCAACATGCGGACCTACGCCAAGAAGGACGGATCCGACTGGATCCTCAACGGCTCCAAGATGTGGATCACCAACGGCTCCATCGCCGACGTGGCCGTGGTGTGGGCGCAGACCGACGAGGGCATCCGCGGCTTCGTCGTACCGACCTCCACCCCCGGCTTCTCCGCCCCCGAGATCCACAAGAAGCTCTCCCTGAGGGCCTCGGTCACCTCGTCCCTCTACTTCGACGACGTCCGCCTGCCCGCCTCCGCCGTGCTCCCCGGCGTCACCGGCCTGCGCGGCCCCCTCTCCTGCCTCTCCGAAGCCCGCTTCGGCATCATCTGGGGCGCCGTGGGCGCCGCCCGCGCCTGCCTGGAGGCCGCCGTCGAGTACGCCAAGACCCGTGTCCAGTTCGACAAGCCGATCGGCGCGTTCCAGCTGACGCAGGAGAAACTCGCCTGGATGTACGTCGGCACCGCCCAGGCCGGGCTCACCGCCCTCCATCTGGGCACTCTCAAGGACGCGGGGCAGCTGGAGCCCCGGCAGATCAGCTTCGGCAAGCTGGCCAACGTACGCGCCGCCCTCGACATCGCCCGCCAGGCCCGCTCCATCCTCGGCGGCAACGGCATCACGCTGGAGTACCCTGTGATCAGGCACATGAACAACCTGGAGTCGGTGCTGACGTACGAGGGGACGCAAGAGGTCCACACGCTGGTGCTCGGGGAGGCGCTGACGGGGCTGGCCGCGTACCGGTGATGTGGACGTCGCGGACAGGGCGGTAATCTCTGTACCCTTGCTGTTGCGAGGGGCGTTAGCTCAATTGGCAGAGCTGCGGACTTTTAATCCGTAGGTTCCGGGTTCGAGCCCCGGGCGCCCTACCACTCCACACCCTATCTGACCTGGGCTTTCTCGGTTTCGAGGTGCCTTGCGCGAGGCCGAGACGCGCGGATGGTTGCTCGGCGGCTGCTCGCGGGCACGGATCGGGCACATGCGACCCGGACCGATAGATCGTTCAGGCGCCCAACGCCTGGAACGACCACTCGGAAGGCCAAGAGAAGACCAAGGAAGAAGATTGCACCCGGCCCGGCGCATCCCACTTTGGCAAACAGCGCAACGCGCTGGCCAAGGAGCCAGGCTTCTCTCTGTGGCCTACCCGGTCGTCATCAAGCGGCGGCGCGGCGGGAGGGACGCCGGGCCCTGTGGTGAGTCGCAGGGCAAATGTTGATCAAGGCACGTCATCAGGGGCGCTGTCCTGCGGGATCCGAGGGTTCCTTGGCTCCACCGTGGCTCCGTTCTGATCTCCTCACTGGAACGGACCCCGTATGTTCCCTCGTATCGCCTTGGCGGTCACCGCTCTTACCTGTACCGCTACAAATTCATTGCATAGGGCTTGAGCTGGGCGTTCTCCGGAGCAGCTACGCGGCTCGATGGTACTCGTTGATCAATCCGTCGAGCACCTTTCGGCGTTCGATCCGGCCTTCCAGCGGTACGAGGGTCCGCTTGTCGTGATCGGGTGGCCGCTGCGTGCGGGATTGGTGCGGCCGGTGACCGTTGTAGTGATCGACGTACTCCCCGGCACCAAGCACAGGTGCCGTTCGCCGTAGATCAGCATGCGGTCGGTGCATTCGGCCCGTACGGTGCGCACCCACCGCTCGGCGTAGCAGTTGGCCCGCGGTGTGCGCGGCGGGATCTTCAGCACCGTCCCGCCCACGCCGGCGAAGACCGCGTCGAAGACAGCGGTGAATTCGGTATCCCGGTCGCGGATGAGGAAGCGGAAGGAGCTGACCCGGTCGCCGAGGTCCATGAGTAGGTTGCGGGCCTGCTGGGCCGTCCAGGCGCCGGTCGGGTGGGCGGTCACGCCGAGGATATGCACGCGCCGGGTGGCGACTTCCACCACGAACAGCACGTACAGACGCTTCAGAGAAATCATGTCGATGTGGAAGAAGTCGACAGCTAACAGCCCTTTCGCCTGGGTGCGCAGGAACGTTCGCCAGGAGGTGTCGGCGTCTCGGGGCGCCGGACCGAT
This sequence comes from Nonomuraea phyllanthi, assembly GCF_006334985.2. Classification (GTDB taxonomy): domain Bacteria; phylum Actinomycetota; class Actinomycetes; order Streptosporangiales; family Streptosporangiaceae; genus Nonomuraea; species Nonomuraea phyllanthi. The sequence goes on along the minus strand of NZ_VDLX02000024.1, from coordinate 91,660 downwards.
GCGCCGGCCCCGCAGGATCCGCCGCACGGTCGCTTCGCTTACGCGGTAGCCGAGCCCGACCAGCTCGCCGTGCACCCGGCGATATCCCCAGGCCGGGTTCTCCCGCGCCAGGCTCAGCACCAGGGCCCGAATCTCCATGCTCATACTCGGGCGGCCGGACCGGCTCGGATACGTCCACCGGCGTCGAATCAGACGCCGATGCCAGGCCAGCAAGTGCCCCGGCGTCACCAGCCGCCGAGCCCGTAACCCGGGCGGCAGGAGTCGTGCCAGCGCGGATAGGAGCGCTCGATCGGCCCAGTCCGGCTTCGGCCGGATGACCTGACGCCGTAACACCGCCACCTCATGTCGCAGCACCATGATCTCGGCGTCCTTGGCCGCCTCGCTCCGCCCAGCAACACCAGCCAGCCGAATACCCGGACCATGAGTAGGTAAAGGAGATGGAGGGACACGAGAACCGATCTTGCCCATACCACCGCATCAGGTCGATCCACAGGTCAAGCACCCTGCGACGACTTTTGAAGCGGTACAAGGTACCGGCCCGGCGCGCCCTGGAACGCGACGAACAGGCCATCTCCGCCTGGAAGGCCGGGGTGTTGGCCGGCCGTAAAGCCACCGCGGCGGACCTGGGCGTCTACATCTGCTTCGAAGACGAGGCAGGCCAGGGGCTGAGGCCGCCGAAAGCACGTACCTGGGCGCCGCGGGGCGCCCGCCCGGTGATAACCGTGCGGGGCAGACGGACCGGCCGGGTCAACATCGCCGGCGTCGTGGCCTACCCGCCCGGCCAGCGAGCACGCCTGCTGTACAAGCTGCTCGTCTACCACGGGCGCAAGGGCAAGCCCAAAAGCTTCGCCTGGAGCGACTACCGCGATCTGATCGTGGCCACTCACCTGCTGCTCGACGCTCCCCTTGTCTGGTGCTGGGACAACCTCAACGTGCACCTGGTGGCCGAGCTGACCGCCTTCGCCGAGGAGCACGCCGAATGGCTGCGCATCTACCGACTGCCCGCCTATGCTCCCGAGCTGAACCCGGCCGAGGGCATCTGGTCGCTGCTCAAACGGGCTATGGGCAACTTCGTCGTCGCCGACCTGACCGGGCTCGTCCGGATCATCAAGCGCAAGCTCAAGAAGATCCAGTACCGGCCACACCTGATCGACGGCTGCCTCGCCTAGGCCGGACTCACCATCGAACACCCCTTGAACACATGACCGGCTCTACGAATTCAACTTGTGTAAGGGGCTAAGTAGGCCGCATCACCCCCCTTTAGAGATTTGGAACTGAACGGTAGTTCCCTGCACGACAGCCCGGGCTTGAATCGTATTGGAGCCCACTCGCTTTTCGTGACCTCACCACAAACCATGCGTGGGTGTCGCCGTCCGTACCGTGAGGACGGCGACACCGCCTTCAACGACTGTCCGCAGAACGATACGCTCTGACGTTGCCGAGGAAGCGGGCTGCATGGATTTGCATGTTCCCGCCTTCTCGCACTTCTGCCTCCAGCGGATACAGGGCCCGTGCCAGGCTGCCCGCATCTCCTCGGAGAAGGTGCACGATGGCGCTCCGCTTGGCCTTTTCCAGCTCTGGCATGGTGCTGTTCGTGATGCAGTTCGCCATGGCGGTCGGATCCACGCAGCTTTCCATGTAGGGAATGCCGTATGTGGAGATGGCTGCGACCATGTCATCCAGTACTGTGAACAGCTCTTCGGCGGTACACCGCCATACCACGATCTCCGCCGCCGGCATGAGATAGCCGAGTGGCTCGGCGAAGGTCGCCTGCAGCTGCTTCGCGTCGTGCTCTGAGGATTCCGTGAAGGCGGCTAGTAGTTTCTCGACCCGGCCGTGCCGTATCCCCACGGTAGGGGTGATACCGAGGGCATCAGCGTAGTAGCCGGTCGAGAAGCCGATTCCGAGCCAGCCGTTGACATCCTCCCCCAACTCCTTCGTATAGATGGGCCCCGAGCGTTTCTTGAACCCGAGCCCGGTCAGTCGCTCCTTGCAGCCCGCGAGCACTGCCTTTTGCAGAGAGCCGGCGGTCACCGCATCCTCCACATCGTGATGACCAGCATCGACGGATCATACCACCCGCGCATACCGGCCGCTGTGGCTTGAGGACCGAAAGCGATTCCCCCGGACCACGATATGAGATCGTCGAGGCGCTTCTGACTGGATTTGTAGTAGTTTTTTGGTCCTGCCTTCGACTCATGCAGGTAGTAGAGTCCGTTCTTCTGGCTCACGATGTCGTACTTCCGGAACGACCCTTTGCCACTGAGCCCCGGAACTCGCATATGAACCTCGTAGCCGAGAATTTTGTGACCGTTGGCCTGCAGCTTGGCGGTGAGTCGCTGTACGCCCGTTTTTCCTATCAGGTTGGGCGCCGTACCACCCTTCTTCGGAATGCGGCCCCCGGGTATCGGTAGGCCGCCAACTGCCGTCGCCCACAGGAGTTCGTCTCCGAGGCTGGTGGGATTTCCGCACCAACTCTCGTGGGCTGCGCAGACTCGCCGCCCAAGTTCCATGACAAGGATGTCGGGAACGAGGCCCTGTTCAGCCTTGCATCCGATGGAATAGGGGTCATTGTTCCCGCAGCCCGCGAACAGGTCCTCCGACCCTTGAAAGTCGTTGAACGCATCCACCAGCGCCTGTTCGAGCGCCTTCCGGGAAGGCGCCGTGATGGTGGTCTTGCCCAACTGCGTGGAGGTCGGCCCGTCCTTGGGCAGATTGACATTGGTGTTACGCGGCTTGGTACCCGCAGGATCGCATTCCTTACCGTAGTTCCCCGCGCATTGCGAGCCGTCGTACTTCGGATTGTGCCACGGGCGTGGTTCATGGCCGTCGAGCTCCACCATCGTGATGGGATTGCCGCCAAGGAATGCGTAGCGGTTGGCGGTCCAGGGGTCGAGGCCGAGGGCGAGGTCGTCGAGGGCGCCGTTGTAGGTGTCGAGGTTGAGGAAGCGGTTGAGGCCGGGGTTGTAGTCGCGAAACCCCATGTCGTACATGCCGGTGGAGTTGTCCCACCGCTTGGCGTTGAAGCGGTAGGGGTTGTACTCCTCCTTGGCGGTGGGGTCGACGGGGTCGGGTTTGTCGACGCCGGTGAAGAGTTTGTCGTCGTTCTTGCCGTAGGCGGTGTAACCGTAAGTGGCTCGGGTGTCACCCGACTCCGAGGTGATCTGCTCGACGTCGGTGTGCGGGTTGTAGCCGTAATAGGACGACTCTTCCCGGTCTTCGTCGGTGACCTTCACCTGCGACAGGCGCTCACCCCACGGCGAGTACTGGAAGGACTTGACCAGTTTGCCGGCCACCTCTTCGTCCAGGACCTCTGCCGAGAGGCCGAGGTAGGAGTAGGTGGTGGTTTCGGCGCTGGTGGTGCCTTCCTTTTCGGTCTTGGTGGTGGTGCGGTCGAGGGGGTCGTAGGTGTAGGTGGTGACGGTGTTGGTGGTGCCGTCGGTGCCGAGTTTGTCGTGGCGGGTGACGTGGTCGAAGCCGTCGTAGGTGTACTTCTCCCAGGTCTTTCCGCCGCCCTGGATGGTGCGCAGCCGCCCGTACGGGTCGTAGGTGTAGGTCGACGTCTGGCCGCCGGTGACCGACGTCATCAGGCGGTTGCGGTCGTAGGTGAAGGTGGTCTGCTTGCCGAGGACCTCCTCCTCCCAGACGTTGCTGTTGGCGTCGTGGGAGTAGGTCTCGGTCTCCGCTGTCCCACCACCGACCGGGGTCTTGGTCACCTTGGCGATGCGGTCGCGGGGGTCGTAGGTGTAGGCGTAGTCGTGGTCGAGATAGGCGCTGGGGTTGTCGGCGTTCTGGATCTTGGCGTGGTCGCTGGCGCGTTGCAGGTTGCCCTGGTAGCCGATGGTGTGCTCGGCCACGACCACTGCGCTGTTGGGTTTGGTTTCCAGGCTGTGGCGCAGGACGCCGGACAGGAAGTAGTCATAGGTGACGGTGTTGCCGTTGGCCTTGGTCTCCGTCTCCCGTTCGCCCCGGCTGGTGTAGGTGTAGCTGGTGGTCTTCGGCGATGGGTCGGTGGCGTTCTTCTGGTTGACGACCTGCTCGACCAGGTCCCGCACGTCGTAGGCGTAGGTGGCGAGGGTCTTGTCGTGGGTGCGCTCGATGACGGCGCTGTTTTCGTTGTAGCGGTAGGTGGTGGTGTTCTTGACCGTCGGGTTGGTGTCGCCGACCTTTTCAAGAACCGTGTCGATCTGGTTGAGGTTGGTGTAGGAGATGTCCCACAGGTCGATCTTCGCGGTCGGGGAGTTGTCTTCGATGGTGGTGAGGTTGGCGTTGGCGTCGTAGGTGTAAGTGAAGTCCTTCTTCTCGTCGTCGGTCTCGCCGCTGTTGTCGCGGACCAGCTTGACCGCATCAGCGGCGACGGTGCCGTCAGCGTCGTCGGTGAGGGTGACGGAGTGGGTGGTGCCGGCGGTGAAGGCGTACGTGCCCAGCTCGACCCAGGTGCCGGGGTTCTGGGTCTGGTCGAGGGTGACGCTGGCCTCGCCGCCCTGGTGCTTGACGGTGTATTTGGCGTTGGTTGCCGTGGCGCCGGTCGGGTACTGGACCTGCACCGTGTAGGTGCCGTCGGTCGGGGTGGTCAGGTTCCAGGTGAACGATGACTGGCCGGTGCCAGCGGGGGCGGTGGCGTAGTCGTAGCCGACGAACCCGGTCGCCGCCTCTACCTGGGGGCCGACGATGTTCGACGCAGACGTGCCGCCCGTGCCGAGGGTCCAGGTGCCGGTGGTGGTGACCTGGCCGACATCGGAGTTGTCGTTCAAGACGACGTCGAGGCCGAGGGGGACGCCGTCGTCGGAGTGGGTCTTGAGCTTGCCGTCGGGATAGTACGACCACTCCAAAGCCCGCTGCGAGGAGCCGCCCGCGCTGGTGACGGTGCGGTTTTTCTGCAGGCCGAGGTCGTTGTAGTCGTAGGTGGTCTTGATGTCCCACGGGTCGGTGGTGGTCTTGGACCAGCCGTTGTCCCAGTAGGTCATCGTGGTGATGTTGCGGATGGTTTGCCCGTGCGAGGGCGGGTGGGAGATCTCCTTCAGCCGTGAGACGGCGTCGTAGGCGTAGTAGACGCTGTCGGGGGTGTTGTAGACCGGATCGGAGCGGTCGTAGGGGTAGATCTCCTCGATCGGCCGGTTGAGCTTGTCGTATCTGGTTTCGGCGACGAAGTCGACCAGGTCGCCGCCCCGTTCCACCCCCCGGGGGGTGATGGTCTTGGTCCGGTTGCCGACCTCGTCGTAGACGAACTGGGTGGTGACGTACTTGAGAGCATCGCCCGTCCCGGAGTGCGGCACCTTGGTCTCGATGACCTCCCCGCGCTCGTTGTAGACGGTGATCGCCCGGTTGCCGTCCTGGTCGGTCTGACCCACGACCAGCCCGTCCAGGTCGTAGTCGACGGAGGTCTGGAATCCGGCGGCGTCCTTGACGGTCTTGACCTGGTGGTTGAGGTCGTAGGTGTAGAACGCGGTGTAGTCGCCGGCGTCGGTGGTGGCGTTCTTGCGCGGGTCGATGACGTACTCGAGGTTGCCGACGTCGTTGTACTTGTAGGTGATCTTGTTCTGACTGTTGTTGTTGGCGACGTCGGGGGTGGTGACATGAATGAGCTGGTTGATCAGGTCGTAGTCGTAGGTGGTGGTGAAGTCGGCTGGGTTCGCGCCGGACAGGTTGCCCTTGGGCTCGGTCTGGGTGTGCAGGTTGCCGGCGTCATCCCAGGTGAAGCTGGCCTTACGTTCGTCCCCGTCCTCGGTGTCCTTGGGCAGGTACGAGTCGGTCAGTTGGTCGGCCTTGTCGTAGACCGCGGTGGCGACGGCACCGTTGGGGGCGGTGGTCTTGGTGACGTTGTCGTTGGCGTCGTAGACCGGCGCCGGGGTGACGATGAACTCCTTCTTGTCCTGGTCTTTGGGGACCTGAGACTCCAGCGGCCGCTTGAAAATGTCGTACGTTTGGGTGGTCTTCTTGTCCAGCGCGTCGGTGACCGACAGCACATTGCCACGCACGTCGTACTCAGTGGCAGTCACGTTGTTGTAGGCGTCGGTGATCTTCTGCGGGTAGCCGGTCGAGTGGTAGTCGTCGTAGGCGGTGGTGTTGCCTTTGGCGTCGACTGTCGTGGCCAGTTGGCCGAAGGGGCCGTAGGTGTAGGTGGTGGTGTAGTCGTCCGGGTCGTCGGTTAAGACGCCGAGCGGGTCGGTGACCGTCTTCAGGTTGCCGTTGCCGTCGTAGCCGAACTTCCACGTGTAATGCTCGGCACCATCGCCGGATCCTGGGGTGTTGCCGTTGGGGCTGGTCTTGGCGACCAGGTCGGCGACGTGGCCACCCAGGGCGGACACGTAGTCCAGCGTCGTGCCTGGGGTGCCGTTCTTGTTGGCCTCGGCATCGGTGATCGTCTTCGGGTAGCCGGTCAGCGGATCGTATTCCCACGTGGTGACCGCGTCGTCATCCGCGGGGACGTCATCCGCAGGGTTGGTGTCCCTGCCCTTCTCGATCAGCATGGTGACGTTGTGGTCGGCGTCCCACACCAGGTCGGTGACCTCGTCGTTGGCGTTCGTGATCAGAGTGGGGCGGCCGTAAGCGTCCAGCACGTACCGGGTCTGGTGCTGCAGCGGGTCGCTCACCGTGGCGTTGATGACCGCGCCCTGCGAACCGTCCGGGTCGACGTAGGCGAAGCCGGTGTCCTTACCCAGCCGGTCGGTCAGGGTCTGGACCTTCCACAGATTCTTCTCGTCTTCCGTCGCGTCGTAGTAGTCCAGCTCGGTGGCGTACTTCTCGGTGCCCTGCGGGGTTTCCGTGTGAGCGCGCGGGTCGATGACCTTGACAAGTTTGACGTTCTTGTTGCCCTGCGTGGCGTCATACTCGAAGCCGAATGTCTTCGCCTCATCGTCGCCCGCGCCGTCGATCATCCGGGCCATCAGGCCCTTGTCGGTATAGGCGAAGGTCACCTTCCGGCCGGCGATGTCAGTGATCGATTCGACGTTGTCGATGATGTGCGGGTTGGTCAGCTTGGTGTCATCGACCGGCTGCCAGGTCTCATCGTCGATGTAGGTGTAGTCCTGGCCCTTGGCGTAGTAGTCCAAGGTGAGCGTCTTACGCCCGGCGGCGTCGGTGATGAACTGCAGGAACTTGGTGGGCTTGTTGTTGGACTTGCGGCGTTCGTAGGTGAACGACATGGTGTTGCCGTTCTTGTCCACGATGGCCGACTGGAAGCCCTCCTCATCGAAGAAGAACTGGGTGCGGTCGGGCTTGGTGAACACCCATTGGCGGGCCGGATCACTCGAGTACCGGTCCGGCTGATCGGGGGACTCGGCGACACGCTGCAGGTACAGGTGCACACCACGGGGATTTTTGTAGTCGCAGGTGTTCGGCAGGCAGCTTTCGTTGCCGTGGTCGTCGAGTGTCCAGACGTGGGTGGTGCCATCCCCGTCGGTCAGCCGGATCTGACCCGGCCACCGCTGGCCGGGTGGCTGGAACTGCAGCTGCGAGCCCAGCTTGGCCAGCGTGCTCGTTTGCAGGGACCAGCCGTAGCCGAGCGAGGCGGCGCTGGTGTCCAGGCTGTTGTAGGTCATCCGGGCGAACGTCTGCGGCCCGCGGGAGGGGTTGGAAAACGCGTCGTAGTTCCACACCACGTTCCCGGCATACGGGTTGACCAGCGCGACCGTCCCGGCGCCGGTGTTCTTGCCGGTGTAGGCGTAGAACTTCTCCAAACCGAGCAGATCCGAGGTGGGGGAATCGATGCGGATCTGCTGGGGCAGTTGCGGCAGATGGTGGGTGGCCGACTTCCAGTTGTTGGTGGTGGTGTCTTGCACGTCCCACACCAGCTGGGCGCCTTCGGCCAGGTTCCCGACCGTGGCCGGGGCCTTGACCTGAGCGTCCACCGTGGTGGCGGTGCCCGGCTGAAGGTCGTAGGGCAGCAGCGTCTTGAGCTGGTCGGCGGCGGTGGAGATGTCGGTGCCGTCCGGCAGCATCCAGTGGTACGACAGCGCGGTGGTGGCAGCGGGCCAGGTCTCGGTGGTGGTGTTCTTGACCATCACCGTGACTTCGGTGGTGTCGTCGGTGTCCAACTGCTCGGGGGTGCCAGGCGCGTACAACCAGGCTGGGGCGCCGGTGTCGGTATAGGTCACCGACAGCTTCGGCCGCAGCAGTGGCTCGCCGGTTTCGGTGGCCAGGAACTGCGCCGACTGCTTGGCTGTGCCGGCTTCGTCGTCGACCTTGATCAGCAGGCCATGGTTGGCGCCGGGGGTGGCGGTCCAGGCCTTGGCGGCGTCGGTGACGTTCCACTGCCGCCAGCCAGTGGTGTCGCTCAGCTCGGAGATGGTCGCCAGTGCGGTGGAGGTGAAGTCACCGCCGGGGGTGGTCCACGGGCTGTTCCAGGTCGCCGCCTCGTCGAAGGACGTGGTCAGCTGGTGCGCGGTGAAGGAGGCGCCGCTGCCGGCGGCGGTGGCCTGCCACAGCGACAGCTTTGCGTCGGCGATCTGCGCCTCGGCCGGGATCTGCTCGGCGTAGTCGCCGAAGGCCACCACAGCGCGGCTGTTGCCCACAGCGGTGGCGGTGTTACCGACCTGCAGCCGTTTCTGACCGTTCACCTCATCGTGGCCGGTCGTGGGTTCGCCGGAGGCCAGCGTGGTATCAGCGCTGCCGTACAGGGTGCGGGTGACATAGCCCGGCTTGGGCAGGAACACCCGCACGTGCTGGGACGGCACGACCTCGCCGTTCTTCAGCACCGCCTCCACCCGGTAGTCGGCGCTGTGGGTGTAGTCCGGATCGGCCGCCTCACCCGGCGCGGCGCCGCTGCTGGTGTCTACATAAGAGGTGACCCCCGGCGGCAAGGTCACCACCAGATCATCCACACCACCGCCGGTGGTGTTGGAGGTGAGTTGGCACCCACTGGGGCAGGTCCGGCGTAGCCGGTACTCCGCCAGGTCATCGGAGGCGTCGTCCGGGGTCGGGTCGGCGTAGGCCGACCAGGACAGCGACGCACCCACCGACGTTGCCAGCGTCGGCTGCTCCAGTGTCACTGACGGCTTGCCGAACGTGACCAGCAGCCGCGGGTGTGTGGTCGGGTCGATGGTCAAGGGGTTGACCCCGGTGAAGTCGTCCATCGCCTGGTAGGCCACACCGCCCACCGGAGCGGTCTTGGCCTCGTTGACGGCCTTGACCAGGACGCCGCCCATCGGCGCCGTCGCGCTGGAGTACCAGGCGTTGACCATCGCGGTCACATCGAAGGAATGCCAGCGCGACAACTCACCGACGTTACGGGTCACCGTCGAGGCCGCCGTCGAGGCGAAGGAGGGCTGGTTGTTCCACGTCACGCCGAGCGGATCGTCGATCCAGGACTCATCGGTGATCTCATGCGCAGCGAGCGTGACCGCCGCGCTCTCCCCCAGGGCCTGGTCGAAGTAGAGCTCCAGCTCGGCCTGGTCGATACGGGTGCCAATCGGCAGTACATCCGCATCGGGGACACCGAAGTAGAGCAGCGCCCGGTTCAGCCCGGCCGAACTCTTGCCCACCGGCAGCTTCCACGAGTCGGCGAAATTGCTGTTGCTCGCGGCGTTGCTGACATAGGCGTCGTAGAGGCTGTTGGGCGCCACATCATTGATCTTGAGGGTCGGGTCGATCACCACCGGCCACTCACGCTCCGGCGCAGCCAGCCACGCCGCGTCCGGCTTCAGCGTGATCGTCGCCTCACCGCCCTGCCCCTGGGTCAGTTCCTGGGTGATGGCGCCGGTGCGCTTACCGTACGGCGAAGCTGCATCCGGCTGGGCGTCGAACATGAACGGGCGCGGGATGGTGAACGCCTTCTCGCCGTCCTTGCCGACGAAGGAGATGGACCCGTCCGCGTTCTGCGCCGCTTGCACGCCCCCGCCGGTCTTGACGGTGAAGGCGAACGAGGTGCCGGCCGCCGGCGGCTTGGACAACACCAAGTGTTCGGCCACCCCTGAGGCAGTCACCGTGTAGACCAGATCCGCGCCGTCCCACACTCCCGGATAGGTCACCGTCGAGCGGTCCACCTGCGGGCTGACCTGCCGCACGTCCCCGGCCACGCCGAAAGTGACCTGCCGCTTACCGACAGCGATCCGGGCCAGCTTGTCACTCGTGTTCCCGAAGCGGGACACGAACCCGGTCTTGTCATTGCCGTGGACGAACCCGTCGCCCTCGTCCGCACCGACCGTGGTGTCGATGGGCTGCCAGGCACCGGAGGAATCTTGGTAGTACACCGGCCGGGTGGAGATCTCCGCCTGCGAACGACCGTTGTCCAACTCGTACACGGTGCCGTACCGCCACCGCTTGCCGGTCAACTCCTTGACCCGCTTGCCCGGTGGCTGCTCTTGCGGACCGCCCGCAGGGCCGCCATCACGGCCGGGAAGAGTGATCTTCTGGGTGCTCGGGCGGATCTCACCCTTCGGCTCCTCAGCGAACCAGCCGGCCACCTGCGCGGCCACCCAACTCGAGACACGGGAGATCAGGTTCGGCTCACCCGGGATCGAGGTGGCTGTCTGCGCCGCGGCGGGCGGCACCGACGCGAGGGAGGCCACCAGGGCGAGCGTAGTGATCAGAACCACGGATCGGCGTAACCGAGTGTGACGCCGGGGTCGGGGCCGTTCGGCCGGGTTCGGTCGAGGGAGGGGTAAGTGCGACACGGGCTCACTCCACGACTCAGGCGACCCGAATGGGCCGCGCATAAGGCGGATCTAAAAGATCCAGAGAGCAAAACATCCGCATCACGCCACAAATCGGCATATTCGGTCAATACACACAGAAAGTGACCAATCCGAAGATTCGAACACACTGATGAATAGGTCGCCAGACAGCGCCCAAGCTGCATCGATCAACCCGAAGATGGGACTCCAGCCCAGCTTCAGCCAATGATTACAGAAAGTGAAAGCCCCAGGTCGCCGGGACCACCCGCTGGCGCACCTGACAGTCAATTCCCAGCAAACTCACAGCAAGCAACACAGTTCGTAAGATCCCTCACGACCACACCACTGACCTGCGGAAAGACTCATCCAACCGGCATACGGCAGCGAATCCTCGCCGAACGCTCTTGACCGCCGTCACCATCCATGTCTAGATCGAAAAGGTTTGCCGTTGCCCGCCCCCGCACCCCCGGAGCACACGACATGACCGCGACCCGAACACCCCCACGGTGACGACCCACCACCGTGACGACGCCACCACCGAACAGCGGCACAGCCGCGGACAGGCGATCCGCATCGCCACCGTCCTGACCGGCCTCCTCCACCTCGTCCTCGCCGCTCTCCTGATCGGCATCCCCACCAACCACCCCACCCTCGACGAACTGCCCATCCCGGAAAGCGACACCACCACACCACCCCCAGCCGCCCTCGCCGCCCACCCCACCGCCATACCAGCCAAACCCACAGCGCGCCCTCGCCCCGCCACCTCGCCCACCACCACGGCGCGCACCCCACGAAGAACGCAGAGGACTTCCACCACACGCCGACACCGCACCACATCACCCGCCGCCGCCCGGATCACACCGCCTCGGCGTAAGACGTCAACCGCCGCACGATTAGCCGTCCCCACCCCGACCAAAACCGCCACCCAAGCCACCTCACCCGACCCACGACCAACCCCACCTAGCGTGACCCCCGAAAACAGACCACCGCACACCCCACCCAGCCAAACCAGACAACCACCAGGACAGCCGAAGAAATCCGCACAGGCAGCTACACACGAACACCCCACCCAGGACGTACACACCCCACCCGGCCAAGCACGAAAGATGACCTCGCCGTAATGTGCCACACGCGATCTGGTGGCGACAGATCCGCTCCAGCCAGGCCTCAGGCGATCGTACGCAGCGGCAGGAAGCCACTGGTCGCACGGATCGGAGGCATCACGCTACGGCGCAACAAGCGCGGCCATCACCGATCGCGTCTGGTCCCGGGCACCACCCGCCACAAAGAGCTGATCACCGAATTCGAGAGTGCCTCTCTGTAACCCAGTGGCGACTCCCAGCTGACCCAATTTGAATGTAAAGTGAGAATGGTCAAGTGATGCCATCCGCAAACGGTTGCTCGTTGGATGCTCGTCGGCACCTGATACGTCATGGCACCGTACGACATTTTTGGGCGTTTTGAAGATGGAATTCGCGAATTAAGTGGCACTTTGAGCCATTGCGCGGTGCGACTTCTTTTAATCCGTAGGTTCCGGGTTCGAGCCCCGGGCGCCCTACCACCTCCACCTGCGGGTCCTTCCCTTATGGGAAGGCTTCTTGCTGATCGTGAGACACGTGTGGGTCACACCTGGGTCACTTGGTCAGGCTGCCGCCTTCCGGAGGTTGTGGGCGGTTCTGCGCGTCTTGCCTAGGACCAGCCGCGCGATCGCCTGGGCTGAGCGGTGGTACACCTCTGGCAGGACCGAGGTGTAGATGTCGGAGGTCACCACGATGCTGCCGTGTCCGAGCGTGCCCTGCACGACTCGCAGGTCGGAGCCGCAGGCCAGGGCGAGGCTGGCGGTGCCGTGGCGCAGGTCGTGCAGCCGGATCGGGGGCAGGCCGCTGGCGTGGACGAGGTTGCGGAACCGGACGGTGAGATAGTCCGGCCGCAGTGGAGATCCATCCGCCCGCGTGAAGATCGGGCCCGTTTCCCGCCAGGCGTCGCCCAGCCGTCGCCGCTCGGTCTGCTCATGACGGCGCAGCAGGCGGACGGTTTCCGGATCCAGGGCGATGATCCGCCGGCTCGCGGCGCTTTTCGGCGGGCAGGCGATCAGCCCGGCGTCGGTGTGCACCAGTTGGCGGCTGATGGCCAGTTCCCGCCGGTCCAGGTCCAGGTCGATCCAGCGGAGCCCGGCTGCCTCTCCGCGACGTAGCCCACGCAGCGCGATCAACTGCCACAGCAGGTACAGCCGATCGTGTCGGGCGAAGGCGAGGAACTCGGCCAGTTGGTCGGCGGTCCACACCGCCACCGTCGGGTGTTCGCCCTCGCGCCGCCAGGCAGCCACTCGCCGGTCGGTCCACACCTGCGGATACGGTCGAGAGGATGTGGGCAGCCGGATCATGCGTGCCGGGTTGGCGGCAATCAGACCCTCACGCACAGCGGCGTTCAGTGCCGCGCGCAGCGTGGCGCGGATGCGGTGCAGGGTGGAGGGCGCGATCGGCTTGCCGTAGCGAGTGCGCCGTCCGGCGAGAGCGGCGAACATGCGGCTGATGTCCCGGGTGGTCAGCTGGGCCAACTCGATTGGGTGCGGCTCCCTCTGAGGGACCGAGCTGATCAGGCGATGAGCCCGTAGTCGTGCTGGCCGTGGACGCGCTGATGTTCTTGGCCGAGGTGATGGCGCCAGTATTCGGGCAGATCGTTGTTGGTGATGAGGGCGCGGAGCTTGAGGATGGCTTCGGCTCCGGCAAGGCCCCAGCGGGCGCCGGTGATATCGAGGCGGTCGGCGATGAGGTGGCGGCAGGCGCCTTCGATGACGCCGGTCGCGATGGGCCATCCAGCGGCCAGGGCTTGGTCGTAGCGGAGGAACTCTGCATGGTCGGTCAGGTAGCGGATGCAGGTGTCGATGCCGTCTCGCCGGTCGGCGGGCAGGTGCGCGGCCTGGGTGTCGAGATCGGTGATGACCTGGCGTGCGTGTCCGGCCAGCAGGGCCAAGGCGTGGGTGGCGACCCAGTCCTCGGCCGCGGGATCGGCTGGCCGGTGCAGGCACCACGCGCCGGCCCAGAGCTTTTCGATGACGTGAATGAAATCGATGACGATGTTGATGGCCGCACTGCGGCGGATGGCCTCGGCGTGGATGAGATCGAGCTGGTGGCGGGCGCCGTCGACAAGCATGATCCAGGGGCGCGCATGGCGGGGATCGCGGGCTTCGGCCTGGTCGAACAGGGCGGCAATCACCTCATCCGGGTCGTTGATCACCGAGCCGCACAGCCATTTCCCGCTCGCGTGCGGCCCTGGCCGCGGCTTGCGTTCGCCGGTGCGTCCGCCGGGCAGGGCGATCACATCGTGCGGACGACGCGGCGCGGGCTCGGCGTCGTAGAGGGCACCGAGAGTGGCCATCCGCTTGCGGCACGATTTCTGACCGGCCGCAAGGCGGGTCCGGAACGTGCGGGTGGCTCGGGCAGCCGCTTTCGCGGTGGCCGGGCGAAGCGCCTCGGGCCGCATCACCACACCCTTGGCGTCACAGCTGAGCACCAGCAGCTCATCACGGGTCCGCGGCACGGGGGTGCGCTGCTGGTAGAAGGCGTCGATATCGACGGCGGCGGCCTGGACCAGGCGTTGCAGCTGCCGTTTGCCGAGTACGTTCCCGCACCGAGCGGTGATCGCGGCGTGAGCGGCATCGAACGAACCGCGGACCGCTTCGGCCACCGCCAGGCGGGCCAGTCCGTGGCTGTGCCGACCCGCGGGCAGCGACAACGCCATGTCCGCGGGATAGACGTTCGGCAGGCCGGGAGCACGCCAGGCGCACCGCGTCACGGTCACCGTCCCGAAGACGGTGGCCAGCAGACGGTGATGCCGCATCTCCACCCGCCGCCGCGGCAGGCCGTCGGCTCCCATCACCGCCGCGGCCCCACCGATCCCGGCCCCACCGATCCCGGCCTTGGCGACGGCGTCCTGCTCGCGTAACGCCCGCAGATCCAGATGGGCCTGCAACAACAGCCGCAGCAGCTCACGGCCCTGCTGCTCGATCACCTCCTCAAGCCGATCATGCGTCCAGGACGCGGTCTGGGGGTCGGCGAGCTGTCCGAGGAGACAGTTGAAGGTTCCGATCGCCGCTGCAAAGACGTCAGCGGCCGCGTCTGCACAGTATGGTTCCACCGCAGGGCTCTTCTCGTGGGCGGCTTCGACTGGTTGGCACCTTCGAACCTCCCTGGCAGAAGAGCCCCGCCGCAATCACTGCGGCGGTGAGGGCCCGCTGCCATCACCGGAACCAGCCGGCCCCCTCTTCGATGCGCGGCCGGTCACCTGCGCGGCTACCTGCTCGGTCACCATGAACAAACCAGCGCCCACCTCCTCCAGCCAACCGCGCTCGACCAGCCGTTTCAGTTTCGACCGCAGCCCCTCCCGCGTCGAGGCCGCATCCTGCAGGCCCATCGCCACCAGCAACTGCCCCGCCCGCATCGGCCCGCCCCCATCAACCAAGATCTCAACCGCGTCCCGATACGCCTGCGGCAACACCTTCGTCCCCATCCCCGAACGCCACCGCGGCACCGTCACCACCCCCAACCGCACCACCTCCGGCGGCTCCTCCTCCCCCCCCGCCGCATCAGCCAAGCCGCCCTCCTCATCGGGCTCCTCGACCAGCGAGGCGGCCTCACCAAGGATCTCCTCAACCGTCTCGCGCGTGACCACCAGACGAGACAGCCGGTCCTCCTCGCTCCCCAGCCGCTCGGTCAACTCGCTGATCTGCTGTCGCAGCCCCTCGATCCGACGCCGAGCCGCAGCCTCCCGCCGCGCCAACTCCTCCAGCAACGAGCCCATCGTCATCACCGCCTTGCCTCAGACGGTAGGACGTGATCCCTCACCCAACCAGGCCCGAACCACGAACCCCAGCTCAGCCACTCCCTCAGAAGGAGCCGCACCCAACTCGATTCGGCCCAGGTACGGGATCAGGTGCAGCCGTATGTGATCGGCGTAGCCTTCGCGGGTGCTGGGCCGAAGTCCTTGCTGTGTCTGCAGCCAGCAGCGCAGCCATCGCGCCACCGTGTATCCCGCACCCGGCCCACTGTCCAGATCGGCGACGATCGCCTCACCACCCGCGTGGTGGGCCTGCCCAGCTGTGGCGAACCCACCACGCCGGAACCGCTCGCGACGTCCGGCCGGACCGCGCACCTGCACCCCGAAGTACCAGCTGCCGTGCTCCTCCTTGTCCAGTCGCACGCAGCGCCGGCCGAGCTGCCTGCCGGAGGTCGCATCGACGCATCCGCACCGCTTGTACACCAGGACGCGATCTTGAAAGTGTCTCATGTGTCCTGCCCCTTCTTGATCGGTTTTGCCATCAAGTGCCACGCAACACCTGACGTCATCGGTGGACAACAGGGCGAGAGCAAAGACGGGACCACCGGTCTCTGGGGAGTTCGCGCCGGTCGCAGTTCAGGGGGTGTTGGCAGCGACGCGGTCCCAGCCGGGTGCGGCGGGTCTGCATGCTTCCGCCCGGGGTCCAGGACCTCACCGGGGAGCGTGTCCGCTCGAATATTGGGTTACGTGGCATGAGCTGCGGCTGCGCGGCGTGGCAGTACTCGCTGGTCATGCCGGCGACCACGGGTCGTCGGCGGGTGGATCTGGGGTCGTTGAGCTCGGTCAAGTCCCGATCGCAGTGCCGGCGCAGGACGGTGTCCGGTCCGACGAGGAGCCGCAGCCGACAAAAGAGCTTGCGCGGCAGCGAGGTCAGGAGCGCGGCGAGAAGGACTCGGTCCTCGGGAGCGAATCTCACTCTGGTGTCAGCGCCGAGTTGGCGTTCAAGGACGGCGAGCTGGTGACGCAGGACAAGGATCTCCACGTCCTTGTCCCGATCGCTCATGGGGAGCAACTGCAGCGCGGCGAACGCGTTCGTGACGGTCAGATAGGCCAGGCGAAGCAGCACGGCGGATCACCCTGGCGTACGCGCTTCCGTCTCCCAGGTGACCGAAGCTCGCGTACGCTCCGCGAAGCCCTCGCAGAGTCATGACCTGGGTGGATGTAATTATCGGCAGGCGCAAGCCGTGGGTGCACACGATGCTGCGCACCATCTTCGAACAGCCCGACGCCGACTCCGTCCGCGCCCAGCACCGGCACGTGGTGGAGGTGCTGGAGGCCAAGTACCCCAAGGCCGCCACGCGCCTGGACGAGGCACGCGAGGACATCCTGGCCTTCACCGCCTTCCCCAAGGCCGTGTGGCGCCAGGTGTGGAGCAACAATCCCCAGGAGCGCCTGAACAAGGAGGTGCGCAGAAGGACCGACGTGGTGGGCATCTTCCCCGGCCGCGACGCGATCGTCCGCCTGGTCGGCGCGGTGCTGGCCGAGCAGAACGACGAGTGGACCGAGCAGCGCCGCTACATGGGGCTGGAAATCCTGGCCGAATGCCGCAAAGATGGACTCCAGAATGGGACGAACGATGCTAAAGTGAATATCGAGGCGATTACCGCTTAAGAATTCGCCGGATTACGAGTGGTCTTCTCATACACCACGATCATGGACGCGGCCCCAGCAACACCAGCCAACCCGTGAGCCGAACGAAGATCAGATGCAACCGCAGCGCCATGAACAGCGATCATGCACGCCATAACGGAAACGCCAAACCTCAGGTCAGCCCCAACGGCCGAGTTTCGGGCACCCACAGGTGGCATCGCCACGTCACCCTCGTTGCAGCCGTCCACCTGTTCCTCACTGAACTGCGGTTGACCAGCCCAAAAGCGGCTTGCACGGTCTGACCTTCTACAAGATCTTGCACATGCTCCAGGTGCTGTTAGCCACCTGGAGCGGTCGCTGCCCCACCTGCCATCAACGACCGCCATAACGAACTAACAAAGTACTACTAGCGCCGGCCCAGTCCGAAACGCTGCTCGGCCGAGCCTCTTGTGCTCGTGCACCACGAGGGTGACCGCCACCCCGGACGCGCGCAGTTCCCGGGCCGGTCGGACCGCGCCCCGGCAGGATACCCCGCCAGAGCAGCGCTCTGGCGGGGTATCCTCTAATCAACGAGACAGGCCGTGATCGCGTCAAAGACAATCAAGGCCAAGTTCCGCGAAGAAGGCCCTTCCAATACCCCTCGATTACCGTGCTGTCGGCCAAGGGTTCCATTTCTGGATCGAAGAACTCCAAGAGATGCCGTGTTCGCACGAAGGAGATTCCCAGCTCCAGTTGAACTACCTTGAGGAAGGCCAGTGGCGTGAGCGTGAACGACTCCTGGGATTTCAGATGCTCCAGCAACTCTGCGAGGCTCGCACCGTCGTCCAGAAGGGCTCGAAGCTCTGGCCTTCTCTGTGTCATCCTCCTGGCCTCCGAAACTCGACCTCGACGTTAGTATACCAACCGCGAGTCCCACGTAGAGAGCTATAATCGACTACAGCCTCTGTGATTCCGTACTTGGACAGCATATGACCTGTGAAGGTTGCCTTCGCAGCCTCGGTCATACTCATTCCGCTACGGAGATTTTTATTGAACGCATCGAGATTTGTGAGCATCGCGGGAATCCATTTAGCGTCGAAACCCTTGATGTTATCTGGACCGAAATGGGCAAATGCATCTGTAAACATCTGACCACCCTTAGGCGTATTTTTCCCCTTCTCTATAGCCATAGAGACGATGCCGTCATCGCTTATCGAAGCGACGATACCCTCACCAATATAGTCGTCGATGGTGCCTGTCTTGCCAGGACTTCGGGCGCCTCTTCTCCCGAACGGGAAGACTACACCGCAGTTAGTATTTGCAGGCAAATCTCCGCATGGGTTGATTTCCGGCCATACGTTTGACCCTGACTTATATGCTTCTGTGCCGTTGTCCAGAGTAACGTCATCCGGAACGGCGAAACCGAAGGGGTAAGTCGTATAGAAGAGCCCTTCCGAGAAGCCCTTCCACCAATCCCATAATCCGCCAGACTCTTTTCCTGTCGCCTGCTTCTTCGTGGGCTGAGCTTTCCTTTCTCGCGCTGCAAAGTTCGCGAGCATCCGCTCGTGCCCGGAGCGGTTTTCGGCGTTGGCCTTGTCTATGTCAGTTTGGGAGGTGGGGCAGGTGCTCTGACAGTGACCGGGCCGTGGTTCGTGACCGTCGTGTTCGATGCCGTTGATGGGGTTGCCACCGGTGAAGGCGTAGCGGTTGCTGGTCCAGGGGTCGAGACTGAGCGACAGGTCGTCGAGGGCGCCGTTGTAGGTGTCGAGGTTGAGGAAGCGGTTGAGGCCGGGGTTGTAGTCGCGGAACCCCATGTCGTACATGCCGGTGGAGTTGTCCCACCGCTTGGCGTTGAAGCGATAGGGGTTGTACTCCTCCTCGGCGGTGGGGTCGACGGGGTCGGGCTTGTCGACGCCGGTGAAAAGCTTGTCGTCGTTCTTGCCGTAGGCGGTGTAACCGTAGGTGGCTCGGGTGTCACCCGACTCCGAGGTGATCTGCTCGACGTCGGTGTGCGGGCTGTAGCCCGTCTTCGACCCCGCCAGGTCCGTGCCGTCCGGCACCATCCGCTACCCGGCGGCGTTCGGCGTCTGACCCAGGCCCTTTACCCGGCGGCGTGACGCTGCTGGTGGCGCGCCGAGCGCGACCGCGCGCTCGACGAGCGCCACTTCAACGGGAACGTGTTCTAGCTTGGCGACAACAGCTGGACAACGGCGGTCTCGCGCAGCCAGTCCCGCCACTGCTCATGGCTCCAGCCCCGATACCCGGTGAGCAGCAGGTATCCGTCCAGGCTCGAGATCGTCCAGAAGCTGTCGACGCACTCGGCCAACGGGAGTCGCAGTCGCTCCTCCGGCAGCAGCCGGAGCGCCCTGGTCAGCGACTCGTGGCGCCCCTTGAGCAGTGCTGCCATGTCCGCCGCGGCCCGCGGGTCCGTCGCGGCGGCCTCTCGGTAAGCCTGCCACACCGGGGCCATCCGCTCGGCGATCGCGGCCATCAGGTCGGCGAGCAACCGGACCTGCCTCGCCGGGTCGGCCTCGCTTTCGAGCTGCTGCCACGTCGTGCGCTGGAAGATCGTCAGCTCCTCGTGGTCTCCACCGATGGCCACGTCGGCGACGCGGTGCAGGATCTCGGCCTTGCCGCTGAACGACAGGTAGACCGTCTGCGCGGAGACACCGGCCTCCTGCGCGATCGCCGTGATCGTGGTCGCGACGTAGCCCCGTTCGAGGAAGAGCCGACGGGCGGCGTCGACCACTCGCTCGCGGGTCTGCCGCTTCTGCTCTTCGGCCCGCTCGCGGCGACGGGTCGCGTCGTAGCTGCGCCGGTCGGTCATAGGTTGACATTAGAGCACAATTCAAGTAAGAATGCAATTCAACTTGAATACCACTAAAGGCAAAAGAGGGATCATGGAACTCGGATTCGAGACAGGAGCGACCGCCACACTCGAGAAGGCATACGACCGGCTGACCGAGCTGGTCCACGACCTCGGTCCGGCCGACCTGGGTAAGGCCACGCCCTGCGCCGAGCTCGACGTGCGCGGCGTGCTCAGCCACACGCTCGCCGCGGCGCAGATGTTCACCGACGTAAAAGAGGGGCACCCGGTGGGTGACCGGCTCGGCGACCTGCTCGGCCAGGCCGACCCTGCGTCCGCGCTCGACCGGGTGCGCCGGGCCAACACCGCCGCCTGGGCCGCATCAGGCGCAAGGCAGGGCGAGACCGTGCTGCCGTTCGGGACGTTCCCCTCGGCCGCGGCGTACCTCATCAATCTCGGCGAGATCGCCGTCCACGGCTGGGACATCGCGGTCGGCACCGGTCGGCAGGCGACGATCGACGAGGAGCTCGCGACGGCCGTGCTCGGGTTCTACGAGCGCGCGCCGATGGAGCGGCTCCGCGGCCGCGGTGCCTTCGGACCCGCCGTCGAGGTGCCGCCCGGCTCCTCGGCCCAGGACCGACTGCTCGGGCTCCTCGGCCGGCAGCCCCGGTGACCGAGGACGTCGCCCGCGACGCGGTGATCGTGGACAGCGACGTCACCGGGCGGAGCCCACAGGCCGACGACGGCTCCGAGATCACCTTCCGAATGCTCCACGTCTTCGAGTTCCGCGGACGGCCTGATCAGCCGCGAGAACGTCTGGACCGAGGCCATCCCATGACCACCACCACCCAGGGAGGAGTTCCCATAAACGAGCACAAGACACTCAACACGGTGGTCCACGCCGCCTTCCGGCGCGACCTACGCCGGTTCGACGCGGCGCTGGCCGCGTTCCCCGACGGCGACCAGCGGCGAGCCGCCGACCTGATCGTCGCCTGGGACAACTTCGAGGCCCAGCTGCGGCAGCACGACGACGACGAGGAGCAGCACTTCTGGCCGGCGCTGCGCGAGCTCGGCGTGGACGACGCACTGGTCGGTGACCTGGACGGCGAGCACTCCGCCATGCTGCGGTCCGCCACCGAGGCCGGCACCGCCATGCACGCGCTCGCCGACCGCCCCACGACCAGCTCGGCGGCGAGCGCCCGGGAGCGAGTGGCGGTCCTGGGCAGCGCACTGCTGCCGCACCTCGAGCACGAGGAGCGCGACCTCGAGCCGTTCTCCGCGAGCCGGCACGGCACGCCGCAGGTGAAGGCGGCCCAGAAGGCGGTGGTGAGGTCGCACCTGAAGACCATCGGGACGTTCATCGCCTGGCTGTCAGATGATGCGGACCCTCCCGCGCTGGCGCAGATCAGGCGCGACGTACCGGCTCCGGTGCTGTTCGTCGTCCGTCGGCTCGGCGGGCGCTGGTACCGGCGCCGGATCGCCCCGACCTGGGCCGCCTGATGGTCGCCGTCGCGGACGTCGAGCGGATCCGCGGAGCCGAGGTCTGGCGGCTCGCGACCGAGGAGAACAGGCGGCTCGCGGCCGCGCTGGCAGAGCTCGACGACGAGGCCTGGGGCCGGCCCACCGACTGCGACCGATGGACCGTGGCGGACCTGGCCCGCCACGTCCTCGGCGCGCTGGAGGCCCAGGCCTCCCCCAAGGAGCTGATCCACCAGTTCCGACGCGGGCTGCCACTGAATCGGAAGATCGACTCCCACCACTGGGTCGACGGGCTCAACGAAATCCAGGTGCGAGAGCGCAGCGACCTCTCACCCGGCGAGCTCGTGGAGCGGATCGCGGCGATGGGGCCGAAGGCCGTCGCCGGACGACGCCGTACGCCGTGGCCGGTGCGCAGCGCGCCGATCCCGTTCGGCCCGCCGATCGGCTGGCAGCCGCTCACCTACCTGCTCCGGGTCGGATTCACCCGCGACTTCTGGATGCACCGCATCGACCTGAGCCGCGCGGTCGGCGCGACGCCGGAGCTGACCCCCGAGCACGACGGCCGGCTGGTTGCCGACATCGTGGCCGAGTGGGCGGCCGTCCACGGACAGCCCTTCCGGCTCGAGCTCACCGGGCCGGCCGGAGGTCGCTTCGAGCAGGGTGCGACGTACGAGACCACCACCGTCGACGCGGTCGAGTTCGCCCGGATCCTCTCCGGTCGCGCTCAGGGCGCGGGTGTGCTGGCCCACCCACTCCCGCTCTGAGTCACGGCGAGAACTCCGGCACGGCCACCATGGAGTGACCGAGACCTCCCGGCGCAGCGGCGACAATGCGTTCACCATCTTCGACGGGCCGGTGAGCGTGGTGGAGAGCCTGACCGGTGATCCTCGTCGGGGTCTGTCTAGATAACGGCTCTGGCCCGTAATCGGTGGTGGCGTTGAGTGATCTTCATTGCAGCAGGATGCGGTGGCGCAGTAGGTCGAAGCCGGCGCGGCCGTGCATCTGGCGCATGATTCTTTTGGTGCGGGTGTTGACGCCTTCGGTCCGGCCGTTGTGGTGCGGGAGGGTGAGGGCGGCGTTCACGGCGTCGCGGTCGAGTTCGAGGCCGTTGGCGAAACTGTGCAGGTGGGGCAGGTCGGCGTCGCGGCAGACGATCTCGACACCCGGGTGGGAGCGCAGCCATGTCTCCAGGACCTCGGCCCCGCGGCCGGGCAGGACATCGATCCGCTCACCCGTCTCGGCGTCGATGAGGATGGTGGCATACCGGTGCCGGCGCTTGAGCGCGAAGTCATCGACCCCCAGCACGCGCGGGATCCGCAGCGGCGGCAGCGGCAGCCGCATCAGCAGACGCAGCGCCGTGGACCTCGAGATGCCGATGGCCAGGGGCGCCGACAGCCGAGCTCCCGCTCGCCCGGCCAGTTTCTTGACCACCGCGCTCAGCTGCCCGGCAAGCCTGCCGGTGCGACGCTGATACCGCTCGATGAGCCCGGGCACCTGCTCGCGAAACGTCCGCCGAGGGTATTCCCACGCTGGGCAGACCAGACGCCGGACCTGCAGCGACACCACCACCGGCCGCCCATCGACCGGGACATCCCTGACCATCCGGCCGGCGTAGCCGTGCACCCGGCCGGTCAGCGCCCCACACGCCGGGCACGGCACCGGCTCGTCACGAGTACGAGCCCTCACTCGAATGCGGTCGCCCTCGTCCTCTACTCCCTCGATGACCAGGGCAGACAGCCCCGCGAACACCACACCAGCAAGATCGACGATCTTCAGCACGGTCCAGCCTGGCAGGGATCACTTAGCGCCACCACCGACTTACGGACCAGAGCCGTTTACTGGACACACCCGCCAGAACCCGACATCGGCCGAGTGGTGGTACATGATCAAGGGCGTGACCAAGACCAATAGGGGTGGTCGCGCGGGATCTCGGTCCAGAAGTCCACGATGTCGACTCCGCGAACTCGAAACGGACGGTGGTCCCATCGGATGGTTTCAAGGGAGGGCGTCGTCGCGAGGCGGGGTCTAAAGGAAGCCCGAGCCGAAACCTGTACCGAGGGACACGAACCGTGTAAGAGGCCGGATGGATATGGGAGGGCCTGCCGTGGAAGGCGAAGACCCCGTCCGGGCCGCCAAGGCATCCGTCGCATGACCGGGTCGTCCTGGATGGGGGCTTTGCGGGAGAATCGGCACGTGATGCATGGAAGGTCGGCAGAGCAGGCTGCCATAGATGATCTTCTGTCAGGTGCCCGTTCCGGCTGTAGCGGCGTGCTGGTGGTGCGTGGTGAGGCTGGAATCGGCAAGTCGGCGCTGCTGGAGTATGCGGTCGACCAAGCGGCCGACATGCGGGTGTTGCGCAGCGTGGGCGTCGAGGCGGAGGCGGCGTTGGCGTTCGCCGGGCTACATATGTTGCTGGGTGGTTTTGTTGATCGGTTAGGGGTGTTGCCGGGTCCGCAGGCGGCGGTGTTGCGGGGGGCGTTCGGGCTGGCGGTCGCCCCGGCGGGGGATCGGTTTCTGGCGGGGCTGGCCACGCTGTCGTTGTTGAGTGAGGTGGCCGAGGAGCGGCCGATGCTGGTCGCTGTGGATGATGCGCACTGGCTGGATCGTGCCTCGGTGGATGCGTTGTTGTTCGCCGCGCGCCGGTTGGAGGCCGAGCCGATCGCGGTGGTGCTGACGGCCCGGGATGGGCATCGGTTCACTACGCCGGGCCTGCCGGAGCTGCGGCTTTCCGCCCTTGATCGTACGGCTGGCGCGGCCGTGCTGGCGGAGCACGCCAGGGACCTTGCTCCGCATGTGCGGGATCGTGTTCTTGCGGAGGCGCAGGGGAATCCGCTGGCGTTGCGTGAGCTGCCCGCCGCGATGACGCCGGAGCAACGGGCGGGTGAGGCGCCGGCGGTCTCGTTCGCCACTGGCACCCAGTCGGTGGCGAGCCGCGTAGAGGAGTCCTTCGGCGACCGCATTCAGGTCCTTCCGGAAAGGACTCGGCAATTGTTGCTGATCGCCGCTGCGGACGAAGGCAGTGACCTGGGGCTGGTGTTGCGTGCCGGCGAGCGGCTCGGTGCCGGCGTGGCTGACCTGGAGGCGGCCGAACGCGATCGGCTGGTACGGGTGAATGCGGGGCGTCTGGTTTTCACCCATCCCTTGATTCGGGCGGCCGCCTATCGGGTGGCGACGTTCTCGCAACAACTCGCCGTGCATCGGACGCTCGCCGACCTACTCGGAGAAGATCTGGCTCGCCGCGCGTGGCATCTGGCCGCCGCGACGACCGAGGCCGACGAGACTGTGGCCGCGGAACTGGAGCGAATGGCCGAGGCCGCGCGGTCGCGCGGCGGCTACGCCGAGGTCGCCGCCGCCTATCAGCGCGCCGCCCAGCTCACCCCAGACCCGGGAAGACGCGCCATGCGGCTGGTCGCCGCCGCGCGGACTGCGGGCTTCGCCGGTCAGGGCGCGCTCGCCACCGACCTCGCCGAGCAGGCGGGTCCGCACGTTTCAGACCCACGGGCCCGGGCGCAGCTCGCGTGGCTGCGGGTATTCATCGCCCATGAGCAGGAAAGGCCTCCTCCCGTTGTCGAGCTGGCCGAAGCGGCGATGGAGCTGGGCAAGCAATCGCCCCATGACAGTGTCTTCATGCTTCTGGAGGCGATGGCGACGGCGTGGACCACTGATAGGGATCGCGAGGTACGCGATGTCATCAACCGTTCCTCACCGGTCGCTGATGGGCGTTTCGGCCGGGTCACGGAGGCCGTGAGTGGCATGGGTGCCGAGGAACCGCAGAACCCCGTGCGCATCCTGCTCCATGAGATCGGCGACAGTAGCGATCGTCCGATCTGGCAACGGCAGAGCACGCTGTACTGGACGCTTTGGGCTTGCGACCTCGAGAACGCGGTGGCGGGGCTGACACAACTCCTCGATCATTGCCGGTCGACTGGGCTGATCGGGCTGCTGCCACGGGTTTGCCTGCACCTTGGCCGAGGTCACCTCCTTCTTGGGCGGCACCGCGATGCGCGGGCCACATGCGAAGAAGGCCTCAAGATCGCTGAGGATACCGATCGGCCACACTTCGCGGCACATCTGTCGGGGCTGCTGGCATGCGTGGCGGCGATCGAAGGGGACGAGGCCGGCTGCCGGAAGGCGATCGGTGATGTGCTCGTCGGCGAGCCGACCGAGCGCGGTATTGAGTCCCGATACGCGATGGACCTGCTCGACCTGGGACTCGGCCGATACGAGGCCGTGGTGCATCGGATGGCGGAGACACTGCACGATCCCGCCATGTATCTGACGAATACGCTGGTCAACCAGGTCGAAGCGGCGGTGCATGCCGGTCGGCGGGACCTGGCGAAAAATGCCGCCGCCCGCTTCGGTACCTGGGCCGAGGTCGCCGGCCGCCCCTGTGCCGAGGCCATGGAGCTGCGCTGCCGGGCTCTTCTGGCCGATGGTGCCGAGGCCGGACGTTTGTACGCGCGAGCCGTACAACTACATCGAGAGGACCGGGCGCAGCCGTTCGAGCGGGCACGCACCGAGTTGCTTTATGGGACGTGGCTGCGACGGAACCGGCGCCGCAACGACGCGCGTGAGCCACTGCACTCGGCCCTGGAAATCTTCGAACGGCTCCGGGCCAAACCATGGGCCGAGCGGGCCGGCGCAGAGCTACGGGCGGCGGGCGAGGCGCGCCAGGCCCAAGCTGCCGCCCCGGATCTCCTCGACCGCCTCACCCCGCAGGAGCTCAACGTTGTGCGGCTGGCCGCGAAGGGGCTGTCCAACCGGGACATCGGCGCCCGGTTGTTCGTCAGCCCGCGGACCGTCGGCTATCACCTCTACAACGCGTATCCCAAGCTCGGCGTGGCCTCCCGGACCGAACTCATCCGCATGCTTCTGCCCGGAGATCAGGAAGGTAGGGCGTGAAGGCGGTAGCCGGCCTGATCGAACCCGGGCTTCCGGTCGCCGCCGTTGTGTTCTTTCTCGGGTTCTAGGCGGGGTGTCTCAGGCATCGGCCCCGCGTACCCGGAATCGGCCCCAGCGTGCCTCGAGGCCCTGCCCACGGAGCGAACGGCTGCGACCGTCCCGGATCGGCAGCTGCGTCCAGATCCCGATCGCGACGGCCATGCGCTCGGGGATGGCGGTGCCGTAGATCTTGTACACCTGGTGACCATCCACCCGCCATACCACGGTCGAGCCGGCCCGATCGAATGTGATCTCGCACTCCCGCAGCCGGGTGAAGTCTTCGTCGAAGTCCTCATACGGCGACTCGGCTACGTGCACGAACGGATCGTCCGTTCCCATGAGGTGCTCGTGCATCGCGAACACGCGGGTAGCGGTCCCCGCGATGCTGAACACGGACCTGAGGTCGGTGACCTGGAAGTCGGCCATGCCCAGCCGATAGTCGCCAGGGTCCCCGCCGATGTTCTCGACCGCCAAGTCGGTGGCGAACGTGACCGGGCGATCTGGCGGCAGCTCGAACTGCCGCGTCGTGAGCTTGAAGTACTTGGCACTGTCGGCGGGTTGGAACGTGTCGCTCGACACCGAAAAGCGGGGGATCCTCACCCGCACCACACCACCACCGACGGCCACCTCTGTGTTCGGATCCTGCGCGGTATGCTCGCCGCCCGCGGGGACCGGCAGGCTGACCGTCCTCCACAGAGCGGGGTCCAGGTCCGGCCCCTTGAACTCGTCATAGGTCACGAAATCATCGCGATCCGCCTCTGTCACTGCTTCCACCTCCGAGCGGATCGAGCAGGGCACCTCGCCATGATCAGCCTCCTCTTCGTTGCCAAGATCAGCATTGCTCTGTTCGATGGACGCTATGACCCTTTGGGTCAATCCGGCATCTGCCGCGTGACTGGGTAGCTCTCGGAAAGGCAACAACACCCTGCGGCACGGGAAAGTGATTATTCTGCGCCCAGGCATTGCCGGGCCCGTGATGATCTCTCGTCCAACGGGCTTGCCCGGTGTTGTCGGCGACTGCGACGAACTCCTGGCCGGCGGACAGCTCGTTCCAGGCTGACGCGTTCACCGGCGATTCCGGTGTGCCAGGCGAACTTCTGTGCGGGGCTGGTTCCGGAAAAGATGATGCCCGGCACAGGAAGGGGCATCGGTCATTTCGCGGTGGCCTGACTGCGCTCGATGAGTTCCAGTACGGCGTCCCTCGTTTCGCGGAAGATGGCGAGGGCGTCCTCGGCGGCTGCGGCGACCGCTGCGTCGCTGGGTGCGACGGGGGGCTCGACCAGCAGGGCCATAGTGTCGGCGAGGACCTCGTCGGGGGCATGGGCGGCCGGGGTGGCTGCTGGGTCGGACATGACGATGCCGAATCCGGTCACGACTGCGTGCGCGGCGTATGCCTGGTCGGGCAGCGGCCAGTCGGAGCGGATCAACCCGTGCCGGTGCAGGATCGGCAGGACCGCTTCGGATAGGGCGCTGGGCCGGGTGCGGTCGAACAGATCACGGTCGCCGGCCTGCTGGGTGAGCAGCCGAAACAGGTCTGTGTCGCCGCTGAAGAGGCGACGCGCCAGCGGAAGATCCCGCCCGGTACGGAGCAGCAGCGGAGCCAGGCGGCGCGGCCACACGGCGGCGGAGTCGGCGGCGATGTGGCCGATGGCCTCGTCCAAGAGGGTCAGCAGTTCGCGGGCGAGCAACCCGAGGATGAGGTCTTCCTTGGTCGGCCAATACAGATAGACGGTGCCCTTGCCGACCCCTGCCGCGCGAGCGATCTCGCTGACGGTGACTTTACGCACGGCCGGCGCGATCGGCAGCAGCCGGTGCGTGACCGGCGCGGCGAGCAGCCCATGGTCGGCGCCGATCTGGACCAGGTCCAGCCGGCGTCCGTCGTCGCCGACCGCTTGGAGCGCGTAGTGGCGGGCGTTGGAGGCGTTCAGCAGCCGCAGCCGGTAGCGGGCCGCGTCGACCTCGTGCACCGGCCACGGCGCGCCGTTCACCAAGATCACGTCCCCCAGGACGCCGGCGAGATAGGGCTCGCGAACGCCCGGCCGCTCCCGCAGCACAGACCCGAGCGCAGACCCGGGGGCGGGGTCGAGGGCGGGGTAGTCGAGGCTCCCGTCGGCGGCGAACGCCCGGTCGGCGAGCACGAGCGGGAGCTCGTGCGGCCCGGCGGGCAGGCCGAGAGCCTCCTCGGCGTCGTCGCGGACGATCTGCAGCCCGGCCAGGCCCCGCCAGATCGCCGGGCCGGTGAAGTCCATCCGGTGATCGTGATACCACAACAGCGCCGGCCGCTGGTCCATCGGGTAGGCGTAGTCCCGCCTCAGCCTGGCCTGCACCGCCCGCGGGTCGCGCCCGCGTGCCCGGGACCGGGCCCGCCGCGGCCGTCGTGCCCGCCGCGGCCGTCGTGCCCGTCGCGGCCGTCGTGGGCGGCGTCCGGCCAGCCCTGGGGCAAGACCAGGTCGGTGGGGTATCCGTCGGAGGCCGCCGGGCTGTGTCCGCCGTGCAGGTGCACCACGGTCGGCACGGGCAGCTCGTTGCGATGGGTCACGATGATCGACCGGCCGCGGCGCAACTCGATCGTCGGCCCCGGGAACGTGCCCCCATAGGTCCACAGCCGTGTCCGGATGCCGGGCAAGACCTCCACCGCCGCCTCGTGCTGGGTGATCTCGTAACGGTCGGCCCTGCCCGAGCCGCCGGCCGGGACCAGCACGGCCGGGATCGGCATGGGCCCCGTCCGATGCCCGGCATCAGGTCGCGCCAGTATGGCCGGGCGGAGCTTGTTGATCACAAATCCAGCCGAGCGGTGTGTTCCCGGGCGAGCCGTACGGCGTCGGCCACGACTTCCTACCTTCCTTCATGGGTTGATCGCGGCGTTCGTAGGCTTGTAATCACCCAGGGTGCCGGGTGTGGCTGTCACGATTCTCCAACCGGTGCGGCTCTGGAGGATTGGCCGCACGGCCCCGGCCGCTGATCGGGGTGTGTGCGATCTGATCACTGTGCAGGGACCGACGCCGGGAAGACCCGCCTCCACTGACCTCCACCGCCCGCACCGTCCGAATGTGAACCAGTGGGCATCCTGACCGCGTTCCGGGCCAGAGGTCACGCGGGGTCACCCGGTGAAAGGCTCGAGGCCGAAGCGGCCCGACGCCACGAAGACGTACAGAGCGAGCAGGATCATGGGCAGTACGATTGCCTGGCTCTCGTGACGGCGGAGGTGCGTGATGATCGCGCCGACCATGAGCAACGCCAGACCGACCGCAGCCAGTGGCACCAAAACCGGTGCGATGCCAAGCACGGCGGGCAGAATCAGGCCCACCGCACCCAGGATCTCGAGGGTGCCGATGGCCTTGACCGTGTTGCCGCTGAAGTCTTCGATCCATCCATAGCCGGAGGCAGCCAACTTCTCCGCAGGCTGGATCAGCTTCCTGGCGCCGCTGGCCAGGGAGACTGCGGCGAGCAGTCCCGCAACCACCCAAAGAGCGATGTTCATTTCGGTGTCCCCTCGCCGGGTTGTGAGCGTCGTTGGTGTGGAAGCCGCGGAGGTGATCGGCATCGATGTCGGCACAGTCCGTGATGTCTGTTCCGGCCGTTGATGATCCTGTTTGCGGGAGCGACCGCGGGCAGGTAATGCCGCGGCGCGGTGGACCGGATCCCTGCCGGATCTCAACCGGAGGTCAGGTGTCGGAGTGTTGTGGTGTGGCGGGGTCACCGTCGTTTTTCGGTCGGGGGTTGTCGCCGGGCGGCGAGTCGGTCGGTGCTTTGGGTGGTCGGGATGACGAACCCGAGCCGGTCAGTGGTGAGGTGTCCTCGTAGCGGACTTCGTAGAGGCGTTCGGCGAATTTCCAGCCATCCGGGGTGCGCTGGTAGCGGTCGTGGTAGATGGCGTACATCATTGAGGAGCGGCCGTCGAAGGCGCGTCCGATCTCTGACATGTATGCCCGGCCGGTAGCGGTGTCGCCGTTGATCTGGATGGTGCCAGGGTGGGTGTTCTGTACGAGGAATTCCACGAACTCCGGCACGTTCCGGCCATAGGCGCGGATCGCCTCCTGACCGATCAGTTCGGCCGGGATGTTGGGCATCCGCAGTGCACCGTCCGGGGTGAACAAGGATGCGATGCGGTCGTAATCGCGCATCATCGTTCCGTCGGTGAACTCGCCGCGCAGTGCTTCGATCTCAACGCGGTCGGCGATCGTCTGAAAGTCACTCATCGCTCTCCTGCTTGTCGCATCGAATCGGGTGCAGGTGGCCATCGGCCACTGGGGCATGGGCGTTGGCCCTTCGCCTTCCAAGCTTGGAGGTCCGGCGGGGGCGGTTCATCAGTCGGATGACTGGGCTCGAGTAGCCTCCGGCTTTCGTGTGCCCGGCAGAGCAGGAGGTGAGCCGTGACGTAGCGAAGGATCAAGCGGGGCTGTTCGCCGCCGCCTGTGGCACACCATCTCCCAGTTGCACATCACGCGCCCTGCCCGAGCCGGTCCTGCCCGGCGACGTCACCCGCCAGGAGATCGCCCCCGCCTGGTGCGGCACCGACCGGCTCTTCCCCATCGTGAACGACCTAGGACGCGGCCCGTACCCTGACCCTCATCGCCGCGGAGGGCGAGGGCAATCCGGGCTTCCCGCTCGGCCCCGACGGGGACGTCGCACACTACTACCGTTTCGCCGGGGATCGCCGAAGGACGCCGCCTGATTCGCGATCCCGCCACTCCAGCCGGCTACTCCTACGCCGGCGCCCCCTACCCCTTCGACCCGGACGGCGTGTGCCGCTGACCTGCAATCAGCGGATCGGCGACCTCGATCCGGCGACCGAGGGCTGGGCCAGGGCCGGCCGCTTCCTGACGACGTTCACCCGGCCGCTGATGGCGCTGCAGCGTTGCGTGGACGGTGATGAGCTCCCGGAGCGCCTGCGGCTTGAGCGCCCGCGATGTCCGCGACGAGGTTGTCGCTTGCTATCCGACCTCCCTCGGTGTGACCGGCTCCGCACCGGTTGCTCATCACCCCCTTTTCGGGCGATGCCGGAAAGCACGCGGCCCCTCGACTCGCGTGGTCTCCATGGCATCGGGATCTCGTGGAAAGCCGATCAGAAGTACGGTTTCCAGCCGCTGCCGACAGCGGTGGCGGCAGCGAACTGGTTGCGGCCCTTGCCGTTCCAGATGGTCAGCGTCCCCGTCTCGGCGTGTACGGCACCGATGTCAGGCAGGCCGTCCCTGTTGACGTCTCCCAGGGACATCAAGGTGGCGGCGTAGGGTTTCCAGCCGGGGCCGAGCTCGGTGGCGGGGCCGAACTCGTTGCCGCTCTCGCCGTTCCAGATGTGCAGCTTGTTGGTGTCCTTCTTGACGGCGACCAGGTCGCTGATGCCGTCGCCGTTGAAGTCGCCGGCGATCGGCCGGGAGAACGCGGCCCACCCGCCGCCGATCGGGGTGGCCGAGCTGAACGCGTTGCCGCCCTTGCCGTTCCAGACGGTGAAGACGTGGGTCCCGCTGTGCACGGCGCCCAGGTCGGTACGGCCGTCCCCGTTGACGTCCCCCAGCGACATCAAGCTGGCGGCGTAGGGTTTCCAGCCGGGGCCGAGCTCGGTGGCGGGGCCGAACTCGTTGGCGCCCTCGCCGTTCCAGATGTGCAGCTTGTTGGTGTCCTTCTTGACGGCGACCAGGTCGCTGATGCCGTCGCCGTTGAAGTCGCCGGCGATCGGCCGGGAGAACGCGGCCCACCCGCCGCCGACCTTGACGGCCGGTCCGAAGGTGTTGTCGCCTGCGCCGTTCCAGATGATCAGCTCTCCGGTCGCGGTCGAGAGGAGATCGCCGACGCCGTCGGAGTCGAAGTCGGGCGTGGCGGACGTGCCCAGCCCGGCGTACTGCGGGTTCCGCGCGTGGGTGAGGGTCTCCCAGCCCAGGAAGTGCGACACCGGGACGGGGCGGCTCTGCTCGACCCACTGCGTGGCGTACGGAATGTCGTCGTATCCGAGACGGTGGTGCAGCGCGTTGTAGCCGACCTCGAAGTGCCTGCCGAGGTCGCGGGTGGGCTTCCCGCCGCACAGCCATGACGGCACCGTGCCGCCCAGTTGCAGGCGGGCGTGGAGGTCCATCGCGAACCGCAGCCGGTGCTTGGCCGTGGAGTACAGGTCCACTCCCTGGTGGGAGGCTGTCTCCGCGACGTGGGAGATGGCCGCGAGGCCCCATCCGGTGTGCCAGAAGTCCCGGCAGGTCTCCTGGGTCAGACCATCCACGAACGTGGTCTGGCCGTGCCAGTAGTCGATGATCTCGGCCTTGGTGTCGTACGAGCTGCGTGGCGGCGGCTTGGGCAGCGAGCCGTCCGTCTTCAGGTAGATGTAGGCGGGCAGCCTGCCGCGCCAGGTCGCGACCGCCCGGTCGAAGGAGGCACGGTCGTCCAGATGCACGGCGATGCCGATGGCGGCATCCGTCATGATCAGTTCCCAGTTGCCGTTCTTGTTGGGTGCACCGGCGATCACGGTCGGCAGGTATACGGTGCGTAGTTTGCCGGCGAACCTGGCGGCTTGTGGCCAGTCACCGTAGGTGTGCTTGATGAGTTCGGCGGCGCGGGAGAAGTTGGCGCCCGCCCAGCCGGTCTGGAGCGGTGCGTTCGCCCCAGTGTGCTTGCTGATCACGGCTGACCAGGCGTCCATGATCTGGATCGCCTTCGTGGCGTAGCGGGAGTCCTTGGTGAGGTACCACTGCAGGGCGTGCGTGTAGGCCGCCATGGAGTCCGCCTGCTCGTCCTTGCACCCGTAGTCGGGGTCCGACGACGGCCCGCACTCCACGACCGGGCGAGGTTTGGCCGTGTAGGAGAGCGAGCCATGGGAACTGCGCTGCAGAGCGCTCCAGGCCGACTTCCACGGCTCGTTGCCGAGGTTGGCCCTCACGAAATCGAGCTGAGCGCGGCTGACCAGGACGCCGGGGTGCTTGAACACGGCCGCCTGCGCGGGCTGAGGCACGGATAACGCGGCGGCCACGAGCACGGCGACGGCGAGAGGGCGGGCGAGACGCACGGGGTTCCTTTCCGGAAGCGGGGAGATCGTCTATTCCGCCAGCCGCCGGTCCGGCTGTCAACGTCGATGGACTCCCGATATACCCGCCGCATACCGCATGCGAGGAAGAACCGGCCGAACCTGCCAGCGAACACATCATCTTGATCGCTAGAATTTCGGATCTTCGCTGACGAGACCCTCGTGGAGGACAGGAGCCCTCGCGTGAGGCTGGAGATCAGGTTGCTTGCCCGCTGGAGGTCGAGGCCGGCGGCAATGCGGTCAAGATCACGGGAAAGCGGCGGATCGGCGTGCTGGTCCGGCTGGCCCTGAACGCGGGGCAGGCCGTACCCGCCGAGCTGCTTCTCTCCGACGTGTGGGCGAGCAGCTCCGCCGTGACCGCCGCCAAGCAGTTGCACATCGTGGTCTCGAAGCTGCGCGAGGCGTTTGCCACCCACGGCGACGCGGAGGCCATCGAGACCGTTCCCGGCGGTTACCGGCTCGCGATCGAGCGGGATCACGTGGACGTCCACGCCTTCGTCCGCCTGTCCAGGCAGGCGTGCGCCGCCCGCGCCGAAGGCGCCACGGCGACCGCGGACGCGTTGTTCCGCGGCGCGCTGGAGCTGTGGCGGGGGCCGGCGCTGGCCGAGCTGGACGCTCCCTGGGCGGGGCTCGAGGCCGTGCGGCTGGAGGCCGAGCGGCTGGAGGCCGAGCGGCTGGCCGTACGGGAAGACCATGCCGAGCTGCGCCTGGCCGCGGGCGACCATCGAGCCCTGGCCGGTGACCTCGCCGTGCACGTCAGGGAGCATCCGTTGCGGGAGCGTCCCACCGCCCAGCTCATGCTCGCCCTTCATCACCTGGACGACCCAGGCCGCGGTCGGATGGGCGGTGGTGCCCAGCACGCGGACGCGCCGGGTGGTGTGCTCGATGACTGCCAGGATGTACTGGCGCTGCCCCGTGAGGGGTGACGGTCTCGATGAAGTCGCAGGCCAGCAGCGCGTCGGCTTGCGATCGCAGGAAATCTGCGCAGGTGGTGGACGCCCGCTCAGGTGCCGGATCCACGCCTTCCTGCTTGAGGATCTCCCACACGGTGGAGGGAGCGACCTTGATGCCGAGCACAGCCAATTCGCCGTGCACCCGCCGATAGCCCCGGGACGGGTTCTCCCGGGCCAGACGCAGGATGAGAGCCCGGATGGAGCGGACCGTGGGCGGGCGCCCGGGCCGTTTCGGCCGGCAGGTGCGGGCATGACGCCGTCTCATCAGATAGCGGTGCCAGCGCAACGCGGTGCCCGGGCGGACAAGGAGCCGCAGCCGGGGCAGGATCTCGCGGGGCAGCGACGTCAGCAGGGCGGCGAGGAGGACACGGTCCTCGGGAGCGAATCTCACCCTGGCGTCGGCGCCGAGCTGCCGTTCGAGAACGGTGATCTGGTGGCGGAGGACGAGGATCTCGATGTCCTTGTCTCGATCGCCCATCGGCAGAAACCGCAACGGGGCGAAGGTGTTTGTGACGGCGAGATAGGCCAGGCGAAAGGGCACGGACGATCATCATGCCGCACTCGAGCGGCTGGGCATCACCCACGTCAGACGATCCCCAGCAAAGGCCATGACCTGGCCGGATGACATTCTCGGCAGGCGCAGAGCCAACCCCGACCTACTGCGCAGGCGCGTCCTACTCACCGACTGAGCCCGAGCCTTCACGAAATTCGTGCCAGACCCAGTATTCACGCGTCGTTGACAGTCCGGCGAGGCGGGCGACGGCTCACCACCCGGCGGACGCGGGGATGAAAGTTTCACGACATCTCATCGCAGCGGTGCGAACGTGTCACGATAAGAGCCCAGGCGGCGCGTCGACGGCGCCCGGGGCTTCCGAGAGACGTGATCCACGTTCTTGACGTCCGGGCCTTCATTGAATTGACTCCACATCACTGTCACCCGCGAATCAGCGTCGGAGGACGACAAATGTTAACGCTAACATAAGCCTGACCTTACCTGCCGTGCCGGCACCGGCCGCTCATTATTCGTGATTGAGAAAGGAAATGCATGATGCTTTTCGGGAGCCTGAGAAAGGCGCTCGCGGCCGGGACGAGCGCGTTGCTCGCCACCGCCTGCCTGGTCGGCGGTGGCACAACGGCCCAGGCGGCGACGTCGCAGCCGTGTGACATCTATGCCGCGGGCGGGACGCCGTGCGTGGCGGCGCACAGCACGACTCGTGCTCTGTACGGCGCCTACAACGGCCCGCTGTACCAGGTCAGGCGCGCGTCGGACAACACCACGCGCGACATCGGCGTCCTCAGCCCGGGCGGAGTCGTCAACGCCGCCACCCAGGACTCGTTCTGCGCCAACACGACCTGCCTCATCACCGTCATCTATGACCAGTCCGGCCGCAACAACCGCCTCACCCAGGCGCCGCCCGGCTACTGGAAGGGCCCCGCTCCGGGCGGATGGGATAATCTCGCCGACGCGAAGGCGGCACCGATCACCATCGGCGGGCAGAAGGCGTACGGTGTCCGCGTGGAGCCCGGCACCGGCTACCGCAACAACAACACCAACGGCGTCGCCAAGGGCGACGAGCCCGAGGGCATTTACGCCGTCGTCGACGGCACGCACTACAACCAGTGGTGCTGCTTCGACTACGGCAACGCGCAGACGGATGGCATAGCCGACTCCCCCGCCATTATGGAGACCGTCTACTTCGGCGCCGACAAGCAGTGGGGCTACGGGGCCGGAGCCGGTCCCTGGATCATGGCCGACCTGGAGTGGGGACTGTTCTCCGGCGTGAACGCGGGCTACAACAACCTCGCGCCCATCAACCACCGCTTCGTCACCGCCATTGTCAAGGGCGAGCCGAACCACTGGGCGATCCGGGGCGGCAACGCGCAGTCAGGCGGCCTGACGACATATTTCGACGGACAACGCCCCAACGGCTACCACCCGATGAAGAAGGAAGGCGCCATCCTGCTCGGCATCGGCGGTGACAACAGCGTCTCCGGCCGCGGTACCTTCTACGAGGGCGTGTTGACCTCCGGCTACCCGAGCGCCGCCACCGAGGACGCCGTACAGGCCAACATCGCCGCCGCCGGCTACGCGCCGGCGGGCGGCGGCAACCCGCAGCAGGACGTCCAGATCGTGGGCGGCCAGTCCGGCCGCTGCGTTGATGTGCCGAACGGCAGCACCATCAACGGCACCCAGGTGCAGCTGTGGGACTGCTGGGGCGGCACCATGCAGCGCTGGACATACACCTCGGGCAAGCAGTTGCAGGTGTACGGCAACAAGTGCCTGGACGCCTACGGGCAGGGCACCGCCAACGACACTCAAGTGATCATCTGGGACTGCAACGGCCAGACCAACCAGCAGTGGAACGTGAACAGCAACGGGACCATCACCGGCGTGCAGTCCGGGCTGTGCCTCGACGCCTACGGGCAGGGCACCGCCAACGGCACGAAACTCGTCCTGTGGTCCTGCAACGGACAGGCCAACCAGCGGTGGACCCTGCGTAGCTGATTCCGGCCGTCGAGTTCTGTGCGCATGAGGGCAATCGGGTGAAACGGCCTGGTGGGGTCCGGACACCTGGGTGCAGCGCGCCGAACTCGACGGAGTGCATCTGAAATATCGGATCGTGTCCGAGCCGATGGCGACTCGCACCTTTCTGCGGTGTCTCGATGGGCTTCGAGGAAGAAGGTGTTGCGCGGCTGCGGACCGGGCGGGCGGACATGACGGAACAGTGTGATTCATCGGGTCTGGCGCGCGTTACTACCGGTCGGGGAGCGCGGGCTCCCGGCTCCACCCCGACGACCCGGACCTGTCACTGATCAGGTCGGCGCGGGTGCTGCACATCACGGGGATCACGCTCGCCCTGTCGGACTCCGCACGGGAGGCGGTGCGCGTCGTGCTCGCCGAGGCCAGGGACGCGGGCGTGCTGGTCTCGATGGACGTCAACCATCGTCACACCTTGTGGAGCCGGGACGAGGCCTCCACGATGCTGCGGGAGACCCTGCCGTCGGTGGACGTCCTGTTCGCCACCGAGGAGGAAGCCCGCCTGGTCGTCGACGAACACGACCCGGTCGACCTCACCGAAGCGCCGGTCCGGTGCGCTGCGGTCTGCTTGGCCGGGATGTGGCGGGCACGTGCCCGCACGGCCTCCGGAGCATGAGGCGGAAGAGACGGGGAAGGTGCGTGGGCATGGCATTGTGCCTGGTCACAGGGGCTACCGGCTATATCGGTGGGCGGCTGGTGCCTGAGCTGCTGGCCGCCGGTCATGAAGTGCGATGCATGGTGCGCTCGGCCGGTCGGTTGCGCGATCTGCCGTGGTCGGCACAGGCGGAGGTCGTCGAGGCCGACGCTACCGACGCTGAGCGGACGCGCCGGGCGTTGGACGGGGTGGAGGTCGCGTACTACCTGATCCACGCGATGGGGGCGAGCGGCCGGTTCGCTGAGCGGGATCGGCTGGCGGCGCGCACGTTCGCGGCCTCGGCGGCCGAGGCGGGGGTGCGGCGGATCGTCTATCTGGGCGGGTTGACGGCGGACGAGCAGCTTTCGCCGCACCTGCGCTCGCGGGCCGAGGTGGGGGACATCTTTCTGCGGAGTGCCGTGCCGGCGGTGGTGTTGCGTGCCGCGGTGATCATCGGGTCGGGGTCGGCTTCGTTCGAGATGCTGCGTTACCTGACTGAGCGGTTGCCGGTGATGACGACGCCGCGCTGGGTGCGCAGCCGTACGCAGCCGATCGCGGTACGGGACGTGCTGCGCTATCTGGCCGCGTGGGCGCATGTGCCAGGGGCCGTTAATCGGGGGTTCGACATAGGCGGGCCCGATGTTCTGACTTATGCCGACATGATGCAGGGTTATGCTGCGGTGGCTGGGCTGCCACCAAGGTGGATCATTCCGGTGCCGCTGCTCAGCCCCCGGCTGTCGAGCCTTTGGGTGGGGCTGGTCACGCCGGTCCCGGCGAATATCGCACGACCTCTCGTGGAGTCGCTGCGCAACGAGGCCGTGTGCCGGGAGCACGAAATCGCGCGTTACGTCCCCTGCCCCGCGGGTGGGTTGGTCGGGTTCCGGCGGGCGGTGTCCCTGGCGCTGATGAAGATCAAGGAAGCCGATGTCGCCACTCGCTGGTCCTCGGCGTCCACGCCGGGCGCGCCGAGCGATCCGCTGCCCACCGATCCCGATTGGGCGGGCGGCAGCCTGTTCGTCGACGAGCGCAGCCTGCCCGTGCCGGCGAGCCCCGAGGCGTTGTGGCAGGTGATCGAGGGCATCGGCGGTCGTAACGGCTGGTATTCCCTTCCGGTGGCGTGGAAGCTGCGGGGACTGGCCGACCGGCTGCTGGGCGGGGTGGGACTGCGGCGCGGCCGGCGCGATCCGGCCCGGATGCGGGTAGGTGACTCCATCGACTTCTGGCGGGTGGAGGAGGTGGTTCCCGGACGGCTGCTGCGGCTACGGGCTGAGATGCGGCTGCCCGGCCTGGCCTGGTTGGAGCTCGGCGTCCTCCACCGCGACGGCCGGACCATCTATACGCAGCGGGCGATCTTCCATCCACGCGGATTGCTCGGTCATCTGTACTGGCGGGCGATTTCGCCCTTCCACGGCCTGATCTTCGGGCGGATGCCGGTCAACGTGGCCGCCGCCGCCCAGCGCAGGGAGCGATTCTCGTCCTGATGCTCGTACCGCCACAGTGATCGCTTGACCGGCGGCCGATCCTCAGGCACGAACCGCACCCTGGCATCGGCGCCGAGCTGCCGTTCAAGCACGGTGATCTGATGGCGCAGGACGAGTACCTCGACATCCTTGTCCCGATCGCCCATCGGCAGCAACCGCAATGCTGCGAAGGCGTTCGTGGCGGCGAGACAGGCCAGGCGAAGGAGCACAGCCGATCATCATTCCGCATGCGTCTCCCTCGTCTGAGGCCCGGAGCTCGCACGCGCCCGTGCACGGCCCATATGGCCGTGAACTGGGCGGACGCAATTATCGGCAGGCACAGTGTCGACCAGGCGGGTGGACAAGCTGGTCGAACAACTCGGCATCAAGCACATCTCCAAAAGCCAGGTCTCGCAGATGGCCAAGGTGCTGGATGAACAGGTCGAAGCGAGTCGCTTGATCCAGGGCCTGATGAGCACGGTGCCGAGTCATAGGTATAGGTGGTCACCGTGGATGTCGCGCCGTCGGTGCCGATGGACTCCACCCAGGCGCAGATCCCGTACGACCGACGTACCACAGTCCCACTTAGGTCAGGCATGGCTGGTGCGTCTATTTGGCTCTTGCTGCCCTCTCGGATGGTCGCCTACGAGCCTGCCCTGGCCCCGTCCGGTTCTTCCCGCCCCTCTCGGTGCGCCGACGTCGGAGACTCGGCCGCCTGCGGGAGGGCCGCGGCGATGCAGTCGAGGACGCGCTGGAGTCCGTGCCGGAACTGGTCGTCGCGGCTCAGGTGGAACCGGTGCGCCTCCATCACGATCTTGCTGAAGATCGGGTACTCCCCGCTCTTCAGCAGCTGCTCGACGTAGGGGCCACTTCGCGCCATCCACTCCGACTCGCTGACCCCGCTGCTGCGGACCTCCTCGGCCCAGCTGATTTCCTCGCGGGCGGCGCCCTCGACGTAGCCGTTCAGGATGGCCATGAGGGCGAGGTTCTCGTCGATGGAGACGTGGGCGTCGAGGGCACCCATCACCCGTTCGATCACGAGCAGCTGGTTGGGGCCGAAGCGGGGGAGTGATCGCTGCACGGTGGCGATCCACGGGTGCCGCAGCCACATCGCCCGCAGCCCGTCGGCGTAGCGCGCCAGGTCCGCGCGCCAGTCGCCCGAGGGCATGCCCTCGACGTCGATCTCGCCCTGCAGCCGATCGGCCATGAGCTCGAGGAGGTCGTCGCGGCTCGGTACGTAGCGGTAGAGCGACATCGCGCCCGCGCCGATCTCAGCGGCGATGCGCCGCATGGTGGCCGCCTCCAGTCCCTCGGCGTCGGCGATCCGGATCGCCGACGCGGTGATCTGCGCGCGGCTGTAGGCCGGTCTCGGCCCCCGGGCAGGGCGCTCGGGGCGCATCCAGATGTTCACGTACTCGGCGTCGGTCACCGCCTCACCTCCTTGTTGCGTACATAGTACTCAGTAACCTACTCTGACTGCCATAACCGCGTACACCGTACTCAGTGGGGTGGTCATGACAGATCCGATCGTGGTCGCCGAAGGGCTGCACAAGTCCTTCGGCGACACCCATGCACTACGTGGCCTGGACCTGAGTGTCCCGGCGGGAACGGTCTGCGGGGTGCTGGGGCCGAACGGCGCGGGCAAGACCACCGCGGTGCGCATCCTGGCCACCCTGTCCGACCCGGACGCCGGGCACGCGCGCATCGCCGGGCACGACGTCGTCCGCGAGGCCGGCCAGGTACGCGAGCGGATCGGGCTCGCGGGCCAGTACGCCGCCGTGGACGAGAAGCTCACCGGCCGGGGCAACCTGCGCATGTTCGGCCGGCTCTATCACCTGTCCCGGCGCGCGGCGTACCGGCGGGCCGACGAGTTGCTGGAGCGCTTCGGCCTGATGGACGCCGCCGACCGCCCGATCTCCGGCTACTCCGGCGGCATGCGGCGCCGCCTCGACCTGATCACCTGCCTCATCCTGCGCCCCGAGGTGCTTTTCCTGGACGAGCCGACCACCGGCCTGGACCCGCGCAGCCGCGGCGAGATCTGGGACAGCATCCGCGAGCTGGTGGCCGACGGCACCACAGTGCTGCTCACCACGCAGTATCTGGACGAGGCCGACCAGCTGGCCGACGACATCGCCGTCATCGACCACGGGAAAGTGATCGCCACCGGCACTCCGGACGAGCTGAAGGCCACGATCGGGGACCGCCTCGACGTTGTCCTCCAAGATCCCGCCACACTTGCGACGGCGGCGACCGTACTGAACACCCTGGCCGGCACCGAACCCGCGACGACTGACGCCGGCCGGCTCAGCGTCGCCCTGCCCGCCACCGGCCTCCGGCTCGCCGACATCGTCCGCGAGCTCGACCACGCCGGGGTCGCCGCCGCCGATGTGAGCCTGCGTCGCCCCACCCTCGACGAGGTGTTCCTGCGCCTGACCGACCGTAAGGAGACCGCGCGATGACCGCCCTCACCTCACCGCTGGGCCGCCTGCGCTGGACGTTCGCCGACGGGCTGACCCTGGTCGGCCGCGAGCTGGGCCGGCTCCGGCAAGAACCTGGACAGATTGTCGCCGCGCTGATCTTCCCGGCCGTCATGGTGGTGCTGTTCGGATACGTCTTCGGCAGCGCCATCCAGGTGCCCGGCGGCGGCGACTACCGCGAATACCTCATGCCCGGCCTGTTCGCGATGGTGACCTTCTCCGCGTGGCTGGGCGTCATGACGCGGGTGGCCGCCGACGCCTCCCGCGGTGTGATGGACCGGTTCCGCTCCATGCCGATGGCGCGGCTGGCGGTGCCGTTCGGGCAGACCGGCGCCGACCTGCTGACCGGCCTGCTGATGCTGGCCATCATGGTGGGAACGGGCCTGCTGGTGGGCTGGCAGCCGCACCGCGGCCTGGTCCCCACGGCCCAGGCGTTCCTGCTGATGATCGTGCTGCGGTACGCGCTGAGCTGGGTGGGCGTCTATGTGGGCCTGGCGGTGAAGAACGACCAGGTCGCCGACGCGATGGTGCCGCTGGGCCTGCCGTTCACGATGCTGTCGAACGCGTTCGTCCCGACCGACGGCATGCCGGGCTGGCTGCGCTTCCTGGCCGACTGGAACCCGGTCAGCGCGCTCACCGCCGCCTCACGGGAGCTGTTCGGCAACCCGGGCGCCCGATCCGGAGACGTGGCCTGGCCACTCGCGCATCCGGTGACCACCGTCCTGCTCTGGTCGGCCGCGCTGCTGGCGGTCTTCATCCCGCTGTCGCTCCGCGCCTACATGCGCACAGGACGCTGAACGCCCCGGGCATCTGCAGATCGAGATTCTCCTGAGTGGAAGGGAACATCATGAATTCAGCAAGTGAAACCGCTTGGCGTGACTTCGGCGGGGACATCATCGAACCGGGCTCGGCCGCCTATGAATCGGCCGGCCGTTCGATGCTGGTTTCGGGTAGTCCGACCTTTGTCATGCTGCCCGAGAGCGTGGCGGACGTGCAGGCTGGTGTCAGGTTCGCCGTCAGCACGGAG
Organism: Nonomuraea phyllanthi; assembly: GCF_006334985.2. Classification (GTDB taxonomy): domain Bacteria; phylum Actinomycetota; class Actinomycetes; order Streptosporangiales; family Streptosporangiaceae; genus Nonomuraea; species Nonomuraea phyllanthi. The sequence continues at coordinate 49,317 of NZ_VDLX02000024.1, read as the reverse complement.
CTGGCACCGTCAATCCCAGCTGGGGCAGCTCTTCGTCAGTGAGTGCCTGAGCTGGTCTTTTGTGGTCGTGACTGTTTGATGGGGAACCGCCTTTTACTGTGAGTGCAGATGCGGGAGGCGGTGGTGACGGTGGACTATAGGCCAGTCACTGATCGTCATGATTTACACCACTCGGCGGGACGCCATCCTTCGGGTCGTTCCGGGCTCGGCCGGCGCCTCGCGGCGTGCCGATCGGAAGCCCTGCCTATAGGCGCGTGGCGAGACGCCCAGCCGCGTGACAAACACCCGGCGCATCGTCTCAGGGCTGCCGAAGCCGGCTTTCTGCGCGGCCTCGGTCACGGCGGCTCCGCCCTCCAGCGCGGCCTTGGCGGTGTCGAGGCGGATGGACTCGACGTACCGCGACGGCGTGGTCTGGAGCTCTGAACGGAAGAGCCTCGTGAGATGCCGGGGGCTCACCGCAGCTCGTGTGGCGAGGCTCTGCGTCGTGTGCTCCGCGGCGGGATCGGCGGCGACGGCGTCGAAGACGGCGCGGAGCAGGGGCGTCTTGGGCCGCGGCCCCTCCAGCGTTGGGGAGAACTGCGACTGGCCGCCGGGGCGTTGGAGGTAGACCACGAGCGACCGGGCAACCTGCCGGGCCATCTCGCCGCCATGGTCCTCCTCGAGCAAGGCAAGTGCGAGATCGATGCCCGCCGAAACGCCGGCGGAGGTGAACACGTTGCCGTCACGGACGAAGATCGAGTCGGGCTCGACCGTGATGTCCGGATAGCTCGCGGCGAGCACGCCGGTGTGCCGCCAGTGCGTGGTCGCTCGCCTTCCGCTGAGCACGCCGACCTCGGCCAGGATGAAGGCGCCGGTGCAGATGGAGCAGACGCGGCCGGATCTGGCCGCCAGGCCGCGCACCGCCTCCCGCAGTTCCGGATCGACTGGGTGTGTGGGGAACAGGTCGCCGCCCACCACCAGTACGGTGTCGAACCGCAGATCGCGATCGGCGGCATCGGCACTGACGCACACGGGTATGCCGATCGACGACATCACCCCCCGGGCCCCGACCGAGCAGAACTCGATCTCGTACCTCGCGCCCATCAGTCTGGCCTCGCTGAAGACCTCGCTCGCTCCGGCCACGTCGAGCATCTTCACTCCGTCGAAGACCACCACCCCGATGCGGTGCGGCTCGCGGTATCGATCATCCGCTGTGGTCATGTGATCCCCCGTCGAGTTCTGTCCGATTCTGTGCGGTGAACGTCCGGCGCAAGTGCGCCCGCATCACCCGATTACCCCAAAATGGCCATAGAGCTACAAAACGGACAAATTATGAATAAAGTATGGCCGATATCATGATCCCCGCCTCGTCCTGGCCCGTAACCCCCACCGATTTGATGGGAAAGGCCGCGAACGAGGGCCGGTGTCGACGTGGCCGCTGTGCTCCGAGCTCTCGAACGGAAGGATGTCGACACGTTCGCGAGGTCCTGGCGGGACTGCTCGGTACCGTGGCCGAACAACTGGTAAAGCACATGACTGACGTGATGCCGCAGGGCGCCAACCCCGCACCGATTCGACGCCTTCTGGCCTTCGGAGGTGGCATGCCGATCCTTCCACGCCCGCGCTCCCTCCGGGCTCGGTGCACCCTCATCGCGGCGCTGTTCGCGATGAGCGTCCTGGTGGTACTCGGCGGGACGCTGGACCTGGCGATCCGCTACCGGATCCAGTCCGCCGACTTCCGTCAGGCCGAAGTGGTGGCCAGCCAATGGAGCCCGGTCGCCCGCGCCGGCGGGGTGCCGCATCCGATACCCGCTGACCCGGCCGTCCCCCTCATCCAGGTCGTGGACGTCCATGGCCGGGTCGTGAAGGCCAGCCGGGATGCCTCCGCGACCGTGCCGCTGAGCCGCCGCCGACCGCCGCCCTATGCCCGTTTCCAGCCCTACCGCGAGTGCCCGCCGAACGACCGGTGCCTGCTGCTGCACGCCATCCGCCTGACTCCGGCACCGGACGCGAGCGTCGTCTACGCCGGCTTCCCGGAGCCGGACCTGCTGGCCGCCCATAAGCTCGAGTACGCCATCGCGGCCGGGATCGCCGTGGTCACCGGGATCGCGGCCTGGACCGCATGGATGCTGGTGGGGCGCGCGCTGCGTCCGGTCGAGGCGATCAGGGCCAGAATCGCGCGGATCACGGTGAGCGACCTCAGCCTGCGCGTCCCGCAACCGCGGGGCAACGACGAGATCAGCCGGCTGGCCACCACCGCCAACCAGACCCTCACCCAGCTCGAGGGCGCGGTGGAGCAGTTGCGCCAGTTCGCCTCCACGACCAGCCACGAGCTGCGCACCCCGATCGCCGGGCTGCGCACGCAACTGGAGGAGGCGCTGCTCTATCCGGACGACGTCGACGCCCAGGCCGCGCTCAGGAACGCTCTGACCACCGCCGGCCGGCTGGATGCGATCGTCAACGACCTGCTGCTGCTCGCCCGTCTCCGGGCCGCCGATCCGCTGCCGCCGGAGAAGATCGATCTCGGCGAGCTCGTCGCCGCCGAGGCGAGCGCGCACTCCGCCGCGGTGCCTATCGACATCCACGCGCCTGCCGGGCTGGAGATCCGCGGCTCGCGCATGCAGCTGATCCGCGTGCTGGACAACCTCCTGGCCAACGCTCTGCGGCACGCCGAGTCCGCGGTGGAGGTCAGCGTCGAACCGGCCGACGACGGGGTCGCGGTCACGGTGACCGACGACGGGCCCGGCATCCCGCCGGCCCACCGCGAACGCGTCTTCGAACGGTTCGTCCGCCTCGACGACGGCCGCCGCCGCGACCCCGGCGGGAGCGGGCTCGGGTTGGCCATCTCGCGCGACATCGCCCACACCCACCACGGCACCCTCACGGTCGAGGACTCGCCGCGCGGGGCCAGGTTCGTGCTGTGGCTGCCGCTCGTCAGCGGAGGTCCCGCAACGGAGCGTCAGGGGCAGGCACCTGACGCGCACCTGGAGCAGGCGACGGTGTGATGACCTTCCGATCACCCGATCCGCTCGCCCCGCTACACCACCGACATGAGCGACGAAGAATGGCAGGTCATCAAGCCGCTGATGCCCTGGCCGGCCTGGTTACACGGCAACGGTGGATGACCCGAGGAGTACTGCCGTCGCCTGATCATGGACGCCATCCGGTACGTGGCAGACAACGGCTGCAAGTGGCGCAATCTGCCCGCCGACTTCCTGACGCCCTGGCGCACCGTCCATGCGATCTTCACTCGCTGGTGGCAGGACGGTGATCTCTACGCTCTCCACAACGACCTGCGCGAACAGGTCCGGACAGCCGAAGGACGCGAGCCGGAGCCCAGCGCCCAGGTCATGACGGCGCGATTGAGCTCGACCGCCGACGAGCCGGTGAGGCCGGCCCGCCGGTACGGCTCGGCGACCTGCGGCCAGTCGATCCGCTCGCGGGCCTGCAACGACGCGATCGCGGACTGGACGACGTAGTAGCGGGATCATCTGGCGAGTTGGGCCGGCTCCCCAAGCCGCGTCAGCTTCTGCGGGTTCGCTACCGCGTGGATCCGGCTCACCCGTCCGTTCTCGACTATCAGGCTCACCGCAGCCACTTGGCCGTCGGTCTCGATCCGGCCGGCGGGCGCGCCGTTGAGCCAGACGGCCGACACCGTTCGGTTCGGGCGCGCGAGCGACTCCGCTACGAGTTCGGCCCCATGGATCGGTGCCCGGGCGGCGGACGGGAGCCCGCCGCCGTCGACGATCAGGACCACGTCTGGCGCGAGAACCTCCATCAGCTCCTTCACCTGCCCGGTGCGCACCGCGGCCAGGAACCGTTCCACCACGATTTGTTGCTCCAACCGGCTCACCCGCACCCGGGGCTGCCGGGCGGCCACGCGGTCACGGGCCCGCCGGGCAATCTGCCGCACTGTGGCCGCGGACTTCTCGACGGCCTCGGCGATCTCGCCATAGGGCATCTCGAAGACTTCGCGGAGCACGAACACCGCACGTTCCGTCGGAGCGAGCGTTTCCAGTACGGTCAGCATCGCGATCGAGACGTTCTCCACAAGGTCGATGTCCTCGGCGACGTCAGGGCTGGTCAGCAGTGGTTCCGGCAGCCACTCGCCGACGTAGTCCTCGCGGATGCGCGACAGCGTGCGCAGGTGGTTGAGCGCTTGCCGGGTGACGAGCCGGACGAGGTAGGCCCGGGGGGCGTTCACCTGCGCGTGGTCGATATCGGCCCACCGGAGCCAGGACTCCTGCAGCACATCTTCCGCGTCGGTCGCCGACCCAAGCATCTCGTAGGCGACGGTGAACAGAAGGCTGCGGTGGGTGAGGAACGGGTCCTTGGTCATCGTGTCCCTGGTCACGCCGTCGGCGCCGCGCCTGACTTCTCCGGGACCTTGGCCAGCGGAATCTCGCAAGCTTCGGAGAAGCCCTGCGAGGTGACCCCGTTCGCCACATTGGCCCTGGTCGCCAGGTTGGCGTAGGCGATGTACGCGGTGAGCTCGACCATCGCCGCAGGGCCGAGCCGCTCCAGCAGACTCGCGTACTGCTCGTCGGTGACGGTCGGCGGCGTGTTCGACATGGCCTCGGCGTACCCCATCACGTCCCGCTCCAACGGGGTGAACACATCCGAGGTCCGCCAGCGCGGCACCTGGCTCGCCTTGGCCAGGTCCAGATCGTCGTTCTGTGCCTGGAAGTAGCCGACGTCGAGGCACCAACTGCAACCGATCTGTGCGGCGACGGCCATGTGCGCGAACGACTTGAGGCTCGCGTCGGCCGCATTCCACGCGCCTACTTTGCCGCCGAACTCCAAGTTGTCACGAGCGAGTGCGGGGCTGTTCCATAGCACCTCGACGTTCTCGGGCACGCTGCCGAATTGCCTGATCATGTTTTCCCTGAGGTCGGCGGGAAGCTCGGCCTTGGGAACGCGCAGCGCCATGACGTTCTCCCTGTAGGTGTGCGTTCTGGCTGTTCGACATGAAGACACCGCCGGGGCTCCGAATGTGACAGCGGAGCCGAGTGGTGATCGTTGCCGCTGCGGCACCCGTCCCCGGGGCCCACTCACGCCATCACCGGTTCCGCTCAGCCGCTCGGTGGAGGGGCTGGGCGTGACTTTTCGTTCCGCTACTTCTGTTCTGCGGTGATGTCGAATGCTGTCGAGCCCGTTCGTAGCCGAGGTGACACCGTCTCACTGTTGGTCGAGTCGGCTCTTGTCAATCGAGGTCAGGCGATCGGCGGCATCGGGGTCTGCTTCGCCGATGCGGTCCAGCAGGCGGTGCATGCAGCAGGGCGCGGAGAGCCTCGAAGTCCTCGGGGCTTGTCAGTTCGGCCCACCGTTCCTCGATCCGGTCTCCTGCGCCGGCCGCCGGCGACTGGACGGCTTTCCCCGTTCGGTGAGCACGATCAGCCGCGACCTGGCGTCGTGGGGATTCGGGCGGCGTTCCATGTAGCCCGCCCGTTCCAGGTGGTCGACCGATTGCCCCATGTCGTGGGAGGAGTTCCCCGCCGACGCCCGCCCGCTGTTCATATCGATGCGCGCACCCGGGGTCGGCGAGCAACTGATGCTGGACCAGAATGCTTCATCGAGCGGGCATTGCCGCACACCGTCCCCGGGCTGGTTGCGCTCGGACCGGGTGCTGCTGCGTCCCGCCCCGTCGCGTGAGGAATTCCTGCTGGCCGGCCCCTGTGGCGGACGTCCGCCCAAACACGGAGGCGAGTTCCGGATGAAGGACGAGACCAGCTGGGGCGAGCCAGCCCACCTCACGAGCACCGCGACCAGCCGGTACGGCACGGCGGTCGCCTCCTGCTGGGACCGGCTCCACCCCCGGCTGGGCCGCCGCAGCGCCTGGCGCCGGTTCGATCTTGAGCACACGTTCAGAATGTGGAAGCAGACCCTGGGCTGGGCCGTCCCGAAGATCCGCGACCCCTATGCCGCTGACCGCTGGACCTGGCTGATCATTATCGCCTACGCCCGGCTTCGTCTCGCTCGCCTGCTCGCCGGAGACCTGCGCCGCCCGTGGGAGAGGCCGCTGTCGCCCGAGCGGCTCACCCCCGCTCGCGTCCGGACCCTGATACCGAGCGTGGTGAGCTCCGCGTGGACCCGCCGGTAGCCCCAGCCGGGCTTCTCGCGAACCAGGCGCAGAATGAGGGCGCGGATGGAGCGGACCGTGGGCGGGAGCCCTGGCCGCCTCGACCGGCAGGTACGGGCATGACGCTGTCTTATGAGATCGCGGTGCCGGCGCAGGACGGTGTCTGGTCGGACGAGCAGCCGCAGCCGGCGCAGGAGATCGTAGGGCAGCGAGGTCAGAGGAGCGGCGAGAAGGGCCCAATCCTCGGGCGCGAATCTCACCCGGGCGTCATCGCCGAGTTGTCGCTGCAGAACGGTGATCTGGTGACGCCAGGCGAGAATCTCGACCTCCTTGTCCCGATCGCCCAAGGAGAGCAGCCGCAACGCGGCGAAGGCGTTCGTGACGGTCAAGTAGGCCAGGCGAAGGTGCACGACTGACACGTTCTTCTTCTCCTGATGGCCGGAGGCCGCGTACGCCGCGCGAAGGCGCGCATGGCCATGACGGGGGTGGATGTGATTGTCGGCAGGCGCAGAGGTCTCCACACGCCATGACGCAGACCTACCAGGATCACGCACCGTAGCGCAGCGAAACTCTCTGATCTCAACTCCATACAGCCCCTCGCTGGTTCAGGGAATACATCAACACGCTGATGCTGCAGGACGTGCGGGTCGAGCCTGATGGGCCAAGCTGCTCAAACCGCTGACCGCGGATCAGCTGATCACGGTGGTTTCTCACCAGGACAGTCGGCCGGCCTTCAGGTCGGCGATTACACCCCGCAGCCACGCGGCCTCCGCCTGGGCGACGGCGTGCAGGTACTCGAACTCCAGCATGCTCACCCGCTCGACCTCCTGCCCGGCCAGCCGGTTCTGCAGGTCCTGGATCTCCTTGTCCATCGCGTCGAGCCGTTGCTGGAGGATGCCTGCGGCGTCCTCGGCGGCGAGCATCAGCAGATGTGACAGGGCGGCCGGGAACTGCGCGAACTCCTGCTTTGGCACGGCCAGCATCTCGGTCAGCCACTCGACCGCGACCCGCCGCCCGGCCGAAGTGATCTCGTACACGGTGCGCTCGGGCTAGGCCTGATTGCGCTCGGTGCCCTGGACCGCCACCAACCCCTCGGTGGCCAGCCTTTCGATCACGCGATACAGGCTGGTCCGCTGGCCGACGTTTACCACGAGGTCCTTCCCCCATTGCCTGATCAACTGCTGCAGGCCGTACACGTGCTGCGGCTCGTACATGAGCATTCCGAGAACGGTGAGCGCGAGAGGTGTGCTTTCGCCCTGGACGCGCTCGACCTCGGCGACATCGTCCGCCCCTTGGGCAAGCCCATGACCGGCATCGTGTTACAGGACTGGAAGAGCGGCAGACTGGGCGAGTTCGGCAACCCGCCGGGCATCCCGCCGATGCTGTTCATGTTCCGCCACGACGTCTACCGCGTGCTGATGGCCGAGGCGGCCCGGCGCGGCATCCCCATCGAGTACGGCAAACGATTCGTCGACGCCAAGGAAGGCGACGACGGCGTTACGGCGCACTTCGCCGACGGCACGACGGCCGAGGGCGACATCCTCATCGGCGCCGATGGCATCCGCTCCGCGGTCCGTTCACTGATCGACCCCGACGCGCCCGGACCCAGGTACGCCGGGCTGATCAGCTTCGGCGCACTGATCAAGGAACCCGGAATCCCGTCCACCGAGGGCAAGATGAACATGCCGTTCGGCAAGAAGGGCTTCTTCGGCTATCAGGTCTTCGACGACGACACCAGTGTGTGGTTCGCCAACTTCCCCCAGGCAGAGCCCATGACGCCGGCACAGGTCCGGGAGACCAAGCCCGAGGAGTGGCTGCGCATCCTGACCGAGGCCTACGCGGCCGACCGCACCCCTGCCGCCCAGCTGATGGCCGCGACCCGCCCCGACGAGCTGATCGTCGTAGGCCCGATGGAGAACATGCCGCGCGTGCCGGCCTGGAGCAAGGGCCGGATGGTCCTGGTCGGCGACTCGGTGCACGCCCCCTCCTCCAGCTCGGGGCAGGGCGCGTCACTGGCCATCGAAAGCGCGATCGAGCTGGCCCGATGCCTGCGCGATCAGCCGTATGCCGAGGCGTTCGCGACGTACGAGAAGAACCGCCGGCCGCGCGTGGAGAAGGTCATCGCCGCCACGAACCGCAAGAACAGTGCCAAGGCCGCAGGACCGGTCATGCGTATCATCAACGCGTGGGCCATCAAGACCTTCTCCAAGCTGGCCAAACCCGAGAAGATGGCCTGGGTCTTCCACCACCGGGTCGACTGGGACAGCCCGGCCGCTCCAGGCCTCGGCAATGTGCCGGAGGACGCCCGGATAATCGGGCCGAAGTGATCCTGATCGAGAACGACCCGGCCGACGCCGCGGGACCTGAAGCGGTACCGGAGCCGGCACGTATCTCGTGATCTGAGCGACAGACGGGCCATCATCGCGCGGCGAGGATGAGCTGAGCACAGCCTTGACGTGAGGCGGGGCCAGGCATTGTCGCCGAACAGCCGGGCGTGTAGGGCGTCAAAACTCGCGTGCATGGTTTGAGCTGAGGTTTCTGCGACCGAGCTATGCGGCTCGGCGATACTCGTTGATCACTCCCCCGAGTATCGCGTGGCGTTCGATCCAGCCTTTCAGTGACACCACTACATGCTCATTGTGATCGGATGGTCGCTGTCCACGGCCCTGATGCGGCGGATGCGCGTTGTAGTGATCGAGATACTCGTTCAGGACCACGCGCAGATGACGTTCGCCGTAGATCAGCATTCGGTCGGTGCACTCGCCGCGTATCGTCCGGATCCAGCGCTCGGCGTAGCAGTTCGTCCTTGGTGTCCGCGGCGGCGATTCAGCCTGGAAGAGATCCACGAGATGATGGCCACCTCGGACGCGGCCGAACGACGCACCGCCCTGCTGCGCCGCCGGGAGGAGCTGGCCCGGCACATCGCCGAGGCACAGGCGTCTCTTGACCTCATCGACTGTGCGCTGGACTGCGATCATGAGGATCTGGCCGGTTGTCCCCACTTTCAGTCCATGATCGCGGAGCGGCTCTCTCCATCGCCCCCACCACACGACCGAGTGAACAAGGTGCTCATGCGCTCCGAGCCTCTCGAGCCGCGACCGACCCGTCCAAGTCCGGATCAAAAACGCAAACGCTCATGACAGGGCGCGGGACGCATCGTCCCAGCCTTCCCGGATACCCCCCTGCCGTATATAGTCTGGGCTTTCCGACTAAGGAGCGTTTTCATGGACCACAGCGGTCACCATCACGCAACCCCTGAGCCCACTCCACCCTCCGGGCACGAGCACGTTCACCATGCGACCGAATCCGCCGGGCAGGATCGCCTGCCCGTGGCCACCTGGCCGATGGCCGCGCAGGCAACGCTGCACTGCCTGACCGGGTGTGCCATCGGCGAGGTGCTCGGCATGGTCATCGGCACCGCCGCCGGCCTGTCCAACCTCGCCACCGTGGTGCTGTCCGTTGCGCTGGCCTTCGTGTTCGGCTATGCGCTGACCATGCGGGGCGTGTTGCGGGCGGGGGTCGACTTGCGTACGGCGTTGAAGGTCGCGCTGGCCGCCGACACCGTGTCCATCGCGATCATGGAGATCCTGGACAACACGGTCATGCTGGTGGTGCCCGGCGCCATGGACGCGGGCCTGGCCAATTGGCTGTTCTGGGTGGCGCTGGCCGGGTCGCTGCTGGTGGCCTTCGTGCTGACGACACCGGTGAACAAGTGGCTGATCTCCCGCGGCAAGGGGCACGCGGTGACGCACCAGTACCACCACGGCCACTGAGAACCGCCCTTGACATGCGTGAGGGAGCCCTACCCCCGGCCGGCTTCTGCCCGACGGATCATCTAATCGCGTTGTCCTGATCATCCACGTGTTCTTCGGCCAGTTCCTCGAACGTTCCGCCGGTGAACAACCGGTCCAGGACGCCGACCAGATGCGGGCACTCGCTCGTGGGATGGTCGGCGGGGCAGGTCAGCGCCTCTGAGAGGAACTTCCGGGCTCCCTGGGCTCGCTCGATCAGTGCTTCCAGCTCGACGATCTGGTCCCGTACCATCTAGCGCCACTGCTCGCCCGACTCGTCCATGACGGCGGCGGCGGTGTCGAGCCGGACCCCAAGCCGCTGCATCAGGGCGACCAGGGCGAGACGGCGCAGCTCGGCCTGTCCGTACATCCGCTTGCCGGAGTGTCGAGCGGCCGGCCGTACCAGACCTCGTTCCTCGTAGTAGCGCAGAGCCGAAGCGTTGAGGTCGAGGCGGCGGGCGGCCTCACCTATCGAGATGAGCTCCATGCGTCCATTTGACTTCAAGCCCGGTTGAACCGCGAACCTGGGGGCATGGCCACCGACGAAATCCAGTCCTGGGCGTACGACGAGCCCATCCGCTCTCCGTTCGCCCTTCCGCGAGGAGCGCTCGGACGTCTGGCGGGGCGGCTCATGTTGTGGCTCAACGATCCGGGCGAGCTCGTGACGCTCATCGGGAAACAGGGCAGCGTGCTGGAAGTGGGATGCGGTCCGGGCGGTCTGCTGCGGCACATCGACGCCGATCGAGTCTGCGGCATCGACCCCTCACCCGACATGCTCCAGTTGGCGGCCCGGCACAACCGCGGACGCGACATCGACCTACGGCTCGGCACCGCGGCGGACACGGGCCATCCCGACCGCAGCTTCGATGTCGTGGTCTCGGTGAACAACGTGGCGATGTGGCCGGATCTGGAGGCAGGCGTCCGCGAGTTGCGCCGCGTGACCCGGCCACGTGGCAGGCTGCTCATCGCCTGGCACAGCGCCACCGGCAGCTCACCGATCGCCAGGAAGAACTCCCTGGCTGAGGAGAAGCTGGCGCGGATCGCTCAGGCCCTGGGCGAGCCGACGCGGCGCCATGAGCTCAGGAATCTGACCGTCTTCGAACGGCGCTGCCCAGGCTAGGCGAGGTCCTCAGCCGAGGGCGCCGAGCAGGTCGCGGCAGGCGCGTTCGCAGGCGCGACAGGCCTCGGCGCAGACGGCGCAGTGGCGGTGCCGCGTGTGCCGCTCGCACTCGTCGCCGCACGCCTTGCACGCCTGCGCGCAGGCCTGGAGGATGGCGCGCGTCATGTGGGCGTCGTATCCGGTGTGCCGGGAGAGGACCCGGGCGGTGGTCTCGCAGATGTCGGCGCAGTCGAGGTCGGTACGGACACACTTGGTCAGCTCGGCGACCATGTCCTCGCTGAGACAGGCGTCCGCGCACGCCGTACAGGCCTGGGCGCACCGCACGCATGCTTCGATACAGCTGGTGAGGCGCGCCTGATCGACGCCGCCCAGATCCTTGGGATAGGTGGAGAGCATCTCGGCTACTTGCAGGGTCATGTTCGGCCCTCGTTTCCCGACCGCTGATGGACCAACCGGATCTACCCGGGGTGGGGAATGGCTAACGACCGGAACCAAGCAAGTGCGTACAACTTCTGGTCGGCACATGCGAGCGCACGCCATCGCAGGAGAACATGCCGTCCCGCAATCGTTCATGCCGATGCGGCACTCGAGGAACAGCAACCGTGGGCCCTCGGGCGACGGAGGGCCCTGTCGGCTGCCCGGCGCGCTCAGGCATCGCATGCAGGGCAGAGTCTCCTCACTCAAACGATACATCAACACACAGTTATCAATGACTACTCTAAGTGTTCGCATGTTCGGCGGAAAGGAAGTGTCATGTACCTGCCCATCCCACCCACCCCCCGGCTCCCGGCCGCCCTGAGCACCGCCTGAACGGCCACCTGCCCTGCCCCCGGCCGTAGCCACCCGCTCCCCCGGCCCCGCCTCGTCTCATGTGTCCCGCATGAGCCGGGAAACAGGATGAGCGTGCGTGCGTGCTTCCATGCCTGGAGGAACGGCACCGCCATCGTCGAACACCTCGGCCTGGACGGCAGCTCCACCCGCCGCTGTACGCGCTCAGCGCCCGGTACCGGCGGCTCCCCCCGAACCGGACACGTGTTCGCACCACCCACTCTCACCTGAGAAAGCAGCCAACGGATCTCCAGCAGCCCCGAACGCCGAGATCAGGCATGCGTTTGCGTACTTCCACACGCCGAAGGCCGACTCAGAGGCGTTTCCCACTCACAGTGAAGGAACAGCAGTGAGCTTTACCACCCCGCAGCATCCCCGCAGTGCTCCCGCCGCTCCCCGCCGCCTGCGCCGTGCCGGGTACGCTGGCCGGGTCCTGGCACTCCTGGTGCTGAGCGGCACAGCCCTGGCCGTTCCCGCACCCGCCCATGCCCAGGAAGCCGGGCAGGTGGCGGTGTCCTTGGGAGACAGCTTCATCTCCGGCGAGGCGGGTCGATGGTGGGGCAACAGCACGGTGGCCGCCGCCGCGGGCTGCACCCGCGGCGGAACCGACCGGGCCGCCTATCGCAAGCGGTTGATCTGCCGCTACGACCCCCAGCGGGTCTATGGCGACACGGCCGTGCACGGAGCGGGCACCGGATGTCACCGCTCCGATGTGGCCGAGATCACCGGGCTGCGCCAGGCCGGGTTCACCCCGGTCAACCTGGCCTGCTCGGGCGCGGAGACCCGGCACGTCATCGACGAGGCGTTCAAGGAGAACACCACCTCCCAAGCCGACCTGCTGGCCGAGGTCGCCGCCACCCGGCAGGTCGAGGCGGTCGTGCTGTCGATCGGCGGCAACGACCTGAACCTGTCCGGGATGCTGCGCCGCTGCGCCGCCCTGTACATGGCGGGCGACAAACGCTCCTGCGCCTCCACGGGCGAGGGCGACCGGTTTCTCGCCGCGCTACCGGCGACGGAGCAGCAGGTGACCCTGGCGGTGCAGAAGATCCGCCAAGTGATGCGCCAGGCACCGGCCCGCTCCGCCGGCTACCGGCTGATCCTGCAGTCCTATCCCTCCCCGGTGCCCTCCTCGTCCCGGGTGCGCTACGGCGAGGGCAGCGGCGGCAAGACCGCCACGCGTACGCTCGTGGGCGGCTGCCCGCTGTGGGACGCCGACTTCGACCTGATGCACGACACCCTGGCACCCGCGATCGACGCCATGCTGCGACGGGTCGCCACCGCGACCGGTGCGGAGTTCTTGAGCATGCTGGGCGCCGTGGAGGGCCACGCGTTGTGCGAGCGGGGCACCGGCCAAGCCGGCACGCTGGACGACGCCGCCGAACTGGGCGACACGATGGAGTGGGTACGGTACGGCACCGTCGGCGCGAAGATCAGCCAGGGACACCAGCAGGAGGCCATGCACCCCAACGCATTCGGCCAGCAGGCGCTCGGCCGCTGCCTGCTGTCCCTCTACCGCAACCCCGGCACCCAGCCCTGCGACGCGGACACGCCCAGGAGCCAGACGTGATCCATTCCACGGCCTGCGCATAGTTCGACCACCCTCATCGAACTCGCCAGCGCCCGCGTCATCCGAGGCGGGCGCTGCAAGGGCCCGGTGTGGAACACCGTGTCGATGGACACATCCTGGCGAATCGTCCTCATGCGCCATGCCAAAGCCGAATGGAAGTCACCAGAGAACGGCATGGCAAGGCTGGTCGCCTTCTGGGCCCCACGCTTGATCTGTGCGCGAAAGGCAAAAGCGTAGCCAGAACTCAGTGGCGGCGACGCCATCGAGCGAGGCCGCTGCGTCCATCCGACAAGAGCGGTGGGCCGCCTTCCCGCGCCCAGGTTGCCGGATGTCCGGCGGGCGGTGGCCACTCTGGTCGGTCTGTACGAGGACCCTGGCGAAGGCGCCCGACATGACGCGACGCTACTGCGGGCCCATCTGTCGTTCGTCGGATCCGGACCCTGGCCGGGCGGAGACACCAGCATAACCATGAGTTTCACTGTCGGTGACGATATGAATACAAAGAGGGAAGGGCTGGTTGCTGATGTAACTGGCGTGACGATCTCCGACGGAAGGCCGGCCATGCAAACCCTGGACCTGATGACCCGCAAGATCGATATCTGTTTCGGACATCTCGACGTCGACGGCAACGGCACGGTCGAACGGGACGACCTGCTCGGAGTCGGCTCGCGCCTGGTGGCCCAGTTCGGCGAGTCCCCGACCTCGCCGAAGGCGACCGCCATGGCAGCGGGGATGGTCCGGTTCTGGGAGGCGCTGTGCTCGGCCGCCGATGTCGACGGCGACGGGCGGCTCACTCTTCAGGAGTACCGGACGGGCATGACGCGAGCGTTCGTCGACGATCCCACTGGCTTCGACCGGGCGTTCCTGCCCATGGCCGAGGCGTTGTGCGGGCTCTTGGACACCGATGGCGACGGCACGGTCAGCCGCCAGGAGTTCGCCGAGTTCCACAAGGTGATGCGCACCTCCGTGAACAACGCCGACCTGGCCTTCAGCAAACTGGACACCGATGGCAGCGCTTCTCTGAGCGTCACCGAGCTGCTGGCCGCCATGCGCGACTACTACAGCAACCCCGATGAGAGCGCCGACGCGCTCGGACACTGGCTGTTCGGCAGGGTTTAAGGCGTGCTGCGCAGCTACCGGCCGCTGGTCGGCGGCCAACTGGTGGATGGCGCCGGATGGGTGCATTGGGTGCGGGCCGGGGACGCGCTCGAGGCGCCGTACGACATGGCGGCGCTGAAGGCGACGCTGGACACCGGCGCGGCCGGCCCCGATGCGCTTACCCACCCGTCCCTGGTCGGCAGGGTCGCGCTGAGCGGCCCCGGCCAGCGCCGTCAGGCTCTGGACGCCGCCCGCGCCCATCAGCCGGCCTGGGGCAGGGTCCCGCTGGCCGAGCGCGTGGGCTTCGTGACCGCCTTCCACCAGGTGCTGCGCGCCCGCCAGGATGAGCTGCTGGATCTTCTGGTCGCGGAGGGCCATCCGGTACGCGTCGCGCGGATGGAGATCTCCACCATGCTGGCGGCGGTGCACCCCAGGACCGTCACCGTCGCGGCCAGGTTGATGAGCTGTGATCATGGGGTCAACGGCCGCAGGATCGAGCTGGTACGCAAGCCGGACGGCGTGGTCGGCCTGATCCCGGCCCGCAACGCCGCCGCCGCGACCCTGGTGTTCTCCGCGGTGACGACCTTGGCCGCGGGCAACGCGGTCGTGGTCGATCTGCCGCCGAGCGCCCCGCTCAGCGCGGCGTTCGTCTGCCATGAGCTGATCGCGCCCTTGCTGGCCGGCCATGCCCGCGTGTTCAGTGCGTTGTGTGCCCCCGTGCGGGAGGTGGTGCCGGAGTGGCTGGACAGTCCGAACCTTGACGACATCTACTACTTCGGCCCGTCCTGCCGGGGGCTGGAGCTGGCTGCGGACTGCCTGCGGCACGGCAAGAAGCCGATCCTGGAACTGTCGGCGAATGACACCGTGGTGGTGTGGCAGGACGCTCGCCTGGACCCGGCGATCACAGCCATGCTGGAGGCCTTCTACGCGTCGGGACAGATCTGCCTGACTCCCAACCGTGCCGTGCTGCACTCCGAGATCGCCGATGAGGTGCTCAAAGGACTGCAGCGGGAGATCGAACGGCTGGCCGTGGGACGCCCGGAACGTCCGGACGTCATTCTCAGCCCGGTCGTGCGGCGCGCGGAGTTCACCGAGGTCGTCGCGGAGGCGGTCGGTGCGGGGGCGACGCTGGTGACCGGCGGAGAGTTCGTCGACGTCCACGAGGTGCCACGCGCGCGAGGACCGTTCATCCGGCCCGCCCTGCTGCGGGTGGACGGACTGCAGCAAGCACGAACGCTGCGCGCGGCCTGCGAGGAGACCTTCTACCCCTTGCTGACCGCGGTGATCGCCGACCCACCCCGTATCGACGACGTGATCGCCTTCCTCAACGCCAACCGCTACGGGCTGCGCAACTCCCTGTGGGCCACCGATCGCGCCGTCATCACCGCCTTCGCGACGGAAGTACGCAACGGGGGCACCTTGAAGATCAATGACAGCCATCTGGGCCCCGTCCCGCTGCTACCCATCGACGGCGGCACCGCGCGCACCGGCGGTCCTGGTGGAGAGGCCAACCTGCCGATGCTGCGTACCACACATCTGCAAGGAATCAGCACCGCGATGGACGTGCCGGACGAGCTGCTCTTCGACTACTTCTCCGCGGTGGCGGACGACTGATCGGCGAGAGGGCGGGAGCCTGGTCGACGCACACGGGCGGTTCAGGTCCTGTGGGCTCCAGGTGCCAAGGCGTCGCAAGATGCCAGAAGACCTTGACGGTGACCACCGCCGAGCGGATTCTGTGTACGGCCAGATCGAGATAGCGCTCCGTCCAGGCGGACGGCTGCCGTTGGCCGGATCGAGGCGCTCGGGACGCCTGGCCACCTCGGTAAAGTGATTGTGGCGGTGATCCTATCTCTCGGCCGAAACGGCCGAGAGATAGGCGGCGCGGTGGCCTGCCCGAGACGCTCGGCGGGCGGCGGTTCCCCGAGCCGCAGGCAGCCGGAGCCCGGTTGCTCCTCACTGCTGGGCACCCGAAAGATCGAGGCTAACGATAGATGACCCGGTTCTCTAGAACGAGTCCTTGTCAATGAAGTTTCCGACGACGAGGAGATCGCCAGGAACGTAAGCCTGCTCCAAGCTGATGACTTGAGCGGCGGGGAAGAGCAGGTTTTCCAGGGCGAACACCGAGACAGGCTTGAAGGTCACGCTGCCCACTTGGTCCTTGAGTGCAGTCGGGAGCTTGCCCTTGATGCCGTCCAGCGCTCGCATTTTGAGGTCGTTGTCGGTGCAGGCGCATGGGCCGCCCGGAGTGAGCGTGCTGTTACCTTGGTTGAAGCCGCCGACGAAGATGTCCCGGAACATGATCTTGGTGTCGATCATCAGCGAGCATGCGTAGTTGTCCGGGATCGGTTCGTTGACGTTGATGGTCAGGTCGTTCTTCTGGGAGCCGTGGTTCGTGATGAGTTCTGGTTGATCTTCTCGGCGTTGTCGGCCTCCCGTTCGGCCTCCCTGCGCTGCCGGATCTGGCTCTGGTAGCCGCGGATGGTGTCGCTGAGGTTTCTGGCCACATCCAGCATCGCGGCCACATAGTCCTGGTAGGTCGCGTACGTCAGGTAGGGGACCGTGGCACCCTCCGTCTGCAGTTTCTGGGCGACGCGCGCCAAGTACCGGGCCTGGGTGCGGACGGCGAGAAGTTCCTCGTCGGAGGAGTCGGCAGGCACCAAGTCGGCGAGCCACTCCAGATGGTTGCGGCTGAGCTTACGGACGATCTCGGCTTGCACGCAGCCCTTGCTCTTCAAGGGCGAGGACTTCCCGCACACCGACCTCACCCCCGCACAGCCTTGACAACCAGCAATCTCCACGCCCGAGCGCGATCACAGCGGCTTCCTCCGGGAGTATCGTGTGTTGCCGTGACTCGCCGCCCCCATGACGATCATCTGGATGAGCTGATCGAGCAGGCGATCGTGGACGCCTACGACGATGACGAGCAGCTCTCCGGCTTCCATGTGATGATCGGCGACAATCTGGCGATGCCGTTCGAGACGACCGTGCTCGGCCTGCAAGTCACCGTCACCGCGATCGACTTCCTGGTCGGGAGTGGCATCGTAGCGATCTGCCGCCATGGCGAGCACAAGCAGGCGATCGGCATCCTCGAGCTGCCGCTCCCCGACCCGCCACCGGCCGGAGCCGAATGGATCCACGCGTTCCGCCGCTGGGCCGGGTGACAGCATGAGCGAATACCAGTACTACGAGTTTCTGGCCATCGACCGGCCGCTCACCGAGCAGCAGCAGGCCGAGGTGCGTGCCCTGTCCACCCGGGCCCACATCACCGCCACCAGCTTCACCAACGAGTACCACTGGGGCGACTTCCACGGCGACCCGTCCCGCATGATGGAGCGTTACTACGACGCCCACCTGTACCTGGCCAACTGGGGCACCCACCGCATCATGCTGCGCCTGCCGAAGGCCCTGCTCGACCCCGAGCAGGCCGAATGCTACTGCGTAGGCGATCAAGTCGGCGTCTGGACCAGCGGCGCACACCTCATCCTCGACTTCACCAGCGAAGCGGAAGAGGAGTACTGGGAGAACGACGTCGAACGCTCGCTGTCGGCCATCGTCGGCATCCGCGCCGAGCTGGCCGCCGGGGACCTGCGGCCGCTGTATCTGGCCTGGCTGTCGGCGTACGGGACCTGGGAGCGTGACGAGGACGCCTTCGACTACGAGAAAGAGGACGAACTGGAGCCGCCCGTCCCACCCGGACTGGGCTCGCTCAGCGCACCGCAACGGGCCCTGGCCGACTTTCTGCGCCTGGACGACGACCTGCTCGCAGCCGCCGCCGAAGCCAGCCCGCCGGCGCAACCCGTACAGCACAACCGAACGGCCCTGACCGCCTGGATCGGCGCTCTGCCCGCCAAACGCAAGGACGCGCTGCTGCTGCGGGTGATCGAGGAAGACGGCGCGAAGGTTCGGTGGGAGCTGCTGCGCGAGTTCGGCGGCGGAATCACCGGCCAGGCGGTGGAGACAGGGCGGACGGTCGCCGAACTGCTCGACGCCGCCGCCACCCGCCGCCACATACGCGAGCAGCAGGAGGCGGCCCGGCGCGCCGGAGAACAGGCCCAACGAGAACAGGAGCGACGGCAGGCCAGGGAACTGCGCCTGAACCGGCTCGCCCAGGATCTCGACGCCGCATGGAACGTGGTGGAGACCTCGATCGGCACCAAGAAGCCCCGCGAATACGATCTGGCCGTCGAACTTCTGCGTGACCTGCACGCCCTGGCCATCCGCGACGATCATGTCGGCGCTTTCACCCGGCGCCTCGCCCGCCTCCGGGAACGACACCAGCGCAAGCCCAGCCTCATCAAGCGGCTCAACGACGTGTGCCTCACAGCCGAGTAACCGGCGGTTCCATGCCTGGTGACCAGCGGTCCGCACCAGCGAGATCCACGTGGCACACTGCCCAGGCAGTCGAGAAGTGCGCATGGTCAAGGGATGCCAACCGTTGCACGGTTGCTCGTTGGATGCTCATCGGCACCTGATGCGGCATACCACCGGGCGGCATCCTCGGACATTTTGAGCGCGGGCAACGCATGGCATGGCGATACAAGAGGACACGTTGCGATAGCGGGCGGCATTGAGAACTGCGGCTTTTAATCCGTAGGTTCCGGGTTCGAGCCCCGGGCGCCCTACCACCAATGACCTGGGCGGACTCGTCGATCATGATGATCAGAAAGCCCGCCCGGTTGCATTCCCAGTTGCAGTTAGCCCCAGAGAGCCCGACCCATGCGGGCTGCGCCGTCAGTCGAGAGCGTCGCCGTGATATGGGTGTAGCGCTTGGTGGTGGTCAGTTGTGAATGGCCGATGATCTCCTGAACGACGCTGATGTCCAGCCATTGTTCGATGAGAAGGCGCGCGGCAGTGTGGCGGGCGTCGTCTACGCGGGCGTCCTTGTCCTGCCACCGCTCCCCCGCCGCTTCCTTCACGGCGTGCTGGGCCTCTTGGTGGGGCTTGAGGAGCGGGATCAGCGGGGGCGGGATCATGACGGCTTCCTTGCTCTTGGCCTTGGGCGGTCCTTCGGGCACGGGTAGCGGTAGAGCCTTTCGCCGCCGGCGTGCGGGTCCTTACAGCCGCCCGCCGCACGCAGCGCTCGCCGTACCAAGCCTCACACCCGCCGACAGGGACGCGCCGTCGCAGATGCCGCCACTGCGTCCGCACAGAGGACAGCTCGGGCACAGCCCAAGGCTCCCCTGATCTTGTGGCAAGATCGCGGGATGCTGCGACTCACCGATTTCATCATCGACTGCCCTGACACGATGAAGCTGGCGGCCTTCTACTCCGAGGTGACGGGCCGCCCGATCAAGGTAGGCAGCCACGAGAACTGGGCCGGCATCAAGTTCGGCGAGGTCGAGCTGGCCTTCATCCGGGTGGACGACTACCGCGCTCCGCAGTGGCCCGACAGCGAGCACCCCAAGCAGTTCCACCTCGACTTTGAGGTGGACGAGATCGAGTCCGAGCAGCGCCGCGTCATCGATCTCGGCGCGACGCTGCAGCAGGACTTCACCGGCCCCGACGGCTACGGCTGGCGGGTCTACACCGACCCGATCGGCCACCCCTTCTGCCTGTGCCGCAACAAGGGCGTCATCTGGACCGACCAGGGCCCGATCTGGCCCAAGCGTGACTAGAGCTACGGGTCAGCCACCACACCCATACAGGTCGCGATCGCGCTGTGGCTGATCATCAAACTGGTTGACGGCGATCGAAGGTCCGGGCTTCCTTCGTCAGCCCGGCCCACCGTCTCGGAGGGCGCGGAGGGTACACAGGCCGAAGGGACCGGGAGCCGCTGGGCACGGGGACGCGTCTGGTTGTTGGTCCAGGGCCTTACCGTGCGGATGGGAAAATGTGAAGGTCGTACCGCTCAACGGAAGAGAATCCTCGGCATGGCCGTCATTCACCACACCGACCTCAAGCCGACCAAGTTGGAACTGCTCGCCTCCTGGCTACCCTCCCGGCCGTGGTACCTCGGGGCGGGCGAGCCAGAGTTGGCCAAGGCCGGGGGCTTCCGGCTGGATGACCCCCAGGGCGAGGTCGGGATCGAATTCTTGGTGGTCACCGACACCTCAGGCACTCACCCGACCAGCTACCTGGTGCCGCTCACCTATCGCGGTGCCCCGCTCGACGGTGCCGAGCACGCTCTCGTCGGCACCATGGAGCACGGTGTGCTGGGGCGGCGCTGGGCCTACGACGGCTGCCACGACCCGGTGCTGGTCACCCAGTTGCTGGCGCTGATCGAGGGCCGGGTCCACGCCCAGGACCAGAACACCAGCGACACCCCTGACCGGGAGGTCACCCGCTCCTACATCGGTGACAGCCTCGCCCTCACGGAACTCACCGCCACCGCCGCCACCGACGACCAGGAGGGCACAGAGCTGCCTGCACCGCAGGGTACGGCCCTGCGCCTGCACCGGGTCCTCCGCCCCGCCCCGGACAACGCGCCTTTCCTTCCGCCGGAAGCGATGGGCCACGTCGCCGGCTCCTGGCGTGTGCCGGACGGCACCCGCGCGCGGGGGCTGCTCGTTGTCCTGCACGCCGGCCCTCGTACCTGAAGAGCGTGGCGATTTCCACAACCACGCAGGCGGCGGCGACCAGCATCCGGACCCGGCCGGCGACCAGGGGACGGTCGCGGAGCCGCTTGCGGGTGTCGCTGCGAACGCGGCCGGGGGCCGGGCGCTGGGCATCTGCTCGGTGAGCAACCCGGACAAGCTCACCAGAATCCCCTGGTAGTCAGCGGTCCGGCAGGTCCAGCAGGTTGAGGAACGCGGTCGCCGCCGGGGTGCGTCCGACGCCGCTCCAGTCGAGGTACTCGACGCGCATGGGCGCGTCGGTGATCTCGATGGTGGCCAGACCGGTCAGGTGGGGGACGTAGACCGAGGGCAGCAGCGCGATCGCCAGCCCCTTCCGCACGAGCCGGGCCATCATGAAGTCTCCTCCCCTCGGTCCGCGTAGACGCGGCCACGATCATCGACCTCGTCGAACGTCCGCGCGGTGAGTCCAATGTGGACCACATCTGCCTGGTCGTGGCGCCGCTCGACTGGCCGGCGGTCATCGACTCCGGGGTGCTCGACGTGGTCCAGGGCCCGGTCACCCGCTCGGGCGCCCGCGGCGACGGCCAGTCGATCTACGTCCGCGATCCCGACGGGAACACCGTCGAACTCCGCTCGTACCCCCAGGACCTCGACCAGCCACCGCTCGACGGCGAGCTCGTGCGCGACCCGGCCACCCGCGAGCGCGCCGCGGCCGACTTCGGCCACGTCGTGCGCACCGTCCCGGAGGCGGTGCTCCGCCCCGGCTCGGTCGCGGACGTCGCCGCCGTCGTGCGATGGGCGGCCGGCGCCGGCAAGCAGGTCGCCGCCCAGGGCGCGCGGCACTCGGTGTACGGCCGGGCCCAGGTCGGTCACGGCGTCGTCGTCGACATGTCCGGACACAACACGATCCACCACGTCGGCGCGGACCGGATCGTCGTCGACGCGGGCGCGACCTGGCGCGACGTCCTCGCGGCCGCGCTCCGCGACGGCCGCACCCCACCGGTCCTCCCCGAGTAGCTCCGCCGGCTCCTTCTATAAGCACTTCGCCGGCGCTCATCGACCCGGAGTTCGCCGAACATGTCGCCCAGATCCGCCACGCCCAACTGCAGACCATGCGCGGACACCTCCAGCGGCTCCAGACCGCCGGGTTCGACCTGCCCGGCGACCCCGCCGTACTGTCATCGGCGTTCAACGCCCTGATGGAGGGGTTCTGCGCGGTCTGCCTCACCGGCCCCGGTCATAACGGCTGACCGATCACCACGTCGACAACCGTGGGCCGCGGTACCGATGCGGTGCCAATGAGGACGTTGCGGGTGGCCTGGGCGGTCCATGGGCTCCGTGACTCCGAGCAGGTGCGCGCGGCGGCTCGCCGCGGCGGCGCCGCGCTAAGATCGCGTCCCGTGCTGTCCGATGGTTTATGGCGGATTCTCAGGATCGGATTAGTGGGTCTGGTTCTCGCGGCGGCGGTCGCGGGACTGCTGATCGGGGACTCCTGGCTCTGGGTGGCCGTCCAATGGTCGCCCCCGGCCTATGGGGCGTTCTACGCGCACAACGGGTTCGACACCCTGACGGTGGTGGCGCTGCTCATGGCCGCCCCGGTGAAGGCCGCGCTCCTGTGGCTGATCCTGCGTGCCCCCGCACCGGGACCGCTGAGTCGCCGGGCGAGGGCGCTGCGCCGGCTGCTGTATCTGGCGGTGGCGTACGCGCTCGTGTTGTGGTTGCCGATCGCGCTGCTCCCCGACGTGGTCGACGCGGCGTTCCAGCTCGCGCTGTGGACCGCGATCGACGTCCTGTACCTGCTCGTCATCCGCTGGCGGTCCGGGATGCTGCGCACGGCGGCCGGGGTGCTGTTCGCGCTCGAACTGGCCGGGATGGCCGATGAGCTGCTCGACGAGCTCGACCTCCTGGAGCTCGGCTCAGGCGACATCCTCGGACTGGGCCTGATGCTGGGCGGAGTGGCGGCGACCGTCATCACGGTCATCGGGCAGTGGCGCGACGGCCGGTGGAGCCGCGGCACGCTGACCGCCGGATGGTTGTCGGTGGGCGTCTACGCACTGGTGATCCCACTCAACCTTCTCCTCGAAGAGGTCTTCAGCGGCAGTCTGGCGACAAGCGTCATGATGGACGCGGTGGGGCTCGTCAGCACCGTGTGGATCGCGGCGACCGCCCGCGAACTGCCCGCTGACGACCGCCTGGAGGACCTTCCGCCCGCTCGGCGGCGCGCGGTCCGGGTCGCGGTGGCGACCGTGGCCGTGCTGCCGATCATCGCCATGATCCAACCGGAGCAGAACGCGTACCTCACCTACACGGACAGGTCGCCGGGCTGCTACGACCGGCCCAGCTTCGGCGATGTGAAACCCGCGGCACGCGACGCCGTGTTCCTGTGCCGGGCGCGGAGCACAGACGGCGGGGTGCCGCCCATGTTCCCGGACGGTCTGTCGGACCAGGCGATCCTCGCGTACGGGCGGGAGCTTTGCCGTGCGAAGGACCGCAACGAGCAGGAGGCGATCCTGAAGCGGGCCGGGAGCGCGCGGCCCGCCTGGGGCGCGGACCCGTGGGACCTCGTCTACGTCTGCCCGGAGATCATCGGCGAGACCCATCCCGAACTGCTGCGGTCGACCGCGGAGATGAAGGCGGCGAACGACGCCTACATCGCCGAGCAGAACGCGAGGTGCCGCGATCCGTGGCCCCGGACGAAGGGTGTCGTCCAGGCCACGGCCAACTACTTCCTGTTCGTCGACGGCGATCCCGGCTATCTGGTCCACGACCCCGCGGACGAAGCTGCCGAGGAGGCGGCGGGACAGGCGATGGACAAGGTCTTCGACGACAGCACCGGCATCGGGGTGGCCCGCACCGCGGCGCTCATCGGACATGTCGAGGACGTCGTCGATCTGTGCCTCACGGTGAAGGCCCTCCGTACCGCGCCGCCACGGCGGACGGCCGGGTGGGATCAGGTCAACGAGGTGCCGATCGTCAGCCTCAGCGGCCGGCTCACCGTGCCTGAGAAGGGTGAGGGCGAGGTGGGTGCGGGTGCCCCGATGCCGAACCTGGCGATCGCGGGGAAGGGCCGCTACCGGCTCCGTGTCTACGTGCGGGTCGGCGATGTCGGGGAGGAGCACCTGGTCGTCGTGTTCCCGGGTGCGTCGAGGAAGAGGCTCAAGCTGAAGCCGTGAGGGGTGGCGCCACGGATCGGGCGCATGCGGCCGGCACGGTAGATCGTGCGGGCGCCCGACAGGCGAAGGCGCCTTGGGCTCTCGAAGCGCCCTCTGAAGCCTTTGTCAAGGCCTGATGGTCCCTTTGTGCCTTATGTCTTGTTTGTGCGAATGCTTGAGTGGTGGCATAGGGGGATTCGCGTGCCTCGTTGGGCGGGCGAGGCCACCACGCATGCAGGAACGGGGGAGGCGGCCGGAGCGCTGATGGGAGAACAAGCGCGGCACGGGGGCGGCTTGCCGTTGCGCGCCTTCGATCCCGCTCCCGTCGGGGTGGCCGTGACCAGCGGGCCGGACCACGAGCTCGTCTACATCAACGACGCCTTCAGGACCATGCTCGGCGACCGCACGCTCGGCATCCCCTTCTTCGAGGCGTTCGACGATCTCGTCCAGCGCGGCTACGTCAGCCATTTCGACCGCGTCTATCGGACCGGGGAGTCGCTGGCCCTCAGCGAGGCGCCCTTCGAACTGAGCGGCCAGGGATACGAGCGCTACGCCACCTGCAGCTGGTCGAGGATCTCGCTGGGCGACGGCGTGGACGGCGTGCTCATGATGGTCACCGAGGTCACCGATCGGGTCGACGCCGTCCGGGCGAGCGAGCTGGTCGGCAGCAGCAGGACCAGGTTCCTTCGGCACTACCAGAGCCTGCTGAAGGTCGAGACCCGCTATCGGAGCCTCATGGCGGTCGAGACCCAGGTGCTGGTGGTGGCCGACCCCGTCGGAGACGTCGTCGAGCCCAGCCCCGGCCTGCAGCGGATGACCGGCCAGTCCTGGGAGGAGATGCGCGGCGAGGGATGGCAGGACACCGTGCACCCCGACGACCTGGGGCGGGTCAAGGACGTGATCGCCGAGGCGGCGCGTACGGCCACCCGGTTCGACGTCGTCATGCGGCTGCGCATGGCCGACGGGACCTACCGGCACATCCGCCTGGTGAGCCAGCCGGTGCTCTCCCACGGGGTGCTGGTCGAGTGGGTCGGCGTCTGCTCCGACGTCGAGCAGGAATGGCAGGAGGCACGGCAGGCGGAGCTGCTCGAACAGGCCGCCACCGCCACCGCCAACGTCGCCCATCTCGACGAGGTGCTGACCATGCTCACGCACGTGATCGTGCCCAACGTGCTCGACGGGTGCGGGATCTACCTCGTGCCCGAGTTCGACGGGGAGCTGCCGGAACCCCTGGTGGTCCAGCGGTTCGTCAGCATCGTACGGCGGGACCTGGAGCCCGCTCCCCAACCCGGCACCGTCGTCCTGACGGGCGGGTGGAGCGGCTTCGTCGAGGCGGTGAGGACCCGGCGGCCGGTGCACAGGACCTTCCCGGCCGGAAGGCCGCCGCCGGGGCTGGCGCCGCCCGCGGCCGAGGAGTGGTTCAGGCGCACCGGGGCCAACAGCGCGGCCCTGGTGCCGGTGATCGTCGACGGTTCCGTGGCGGCCGTGCTCGACGCGGTGGTTTGCGGCGACCGCGAGCCGATCGGCGAGACCGACGTCGAGCTGCTGAACCGGCTGGTCGACCACGCGCACGCCCATCTCAGCAACGCCATGCGGTTCCAGCGCACCCAGCGCGTCGCGCTCGCCTTCCAGCAGTACCTGCTCTCCGACCCGCCCGAGATCCCCGGCCTGGAGATCACCGCCCGCTACCGGCCCAGCGCCACGGTCGCCGAGATCGGCGGCGACTGGTACGACTGCTTCCGGCTGCCCGACGGCTCGGCCGTCCTCACCATCGGCGACGTGGCGGGGCACGACCTGACCGCCGCGACCACCATGAGCCAGCTCCGCAACATGCTCAGAGGGCTGGCCATGGACCGCGACGAGCCGCCCGGCGACATCCTGCGCCGCCTCGACGTCGCCACCGAGTCCCTGTACGACGGGGTCACGGCCACCTGCGTGCTCGCCCGCCTGGAGCGCTGCCGGGGCGTCGGGTGGCGGCTCACGTACTCCGTGGCCGGGCATCCGCCGCCCCTGCTGGTCACCAGGGAGGGCGAGGCCCGCTACCTGGACTCCCTCGGCGACCCGCTGCTCGGCGTCGCCGGCGACCAGCCCCGTACGACCGCCGTGGCGCACCTGCCCCCGGAGAGCACCCTGCTGCTCTACACCGACGGGCTGGTCGAGAACCCCGGCGAGCACCTCGACGAAGGCCTGGAGCGCCTCATCCGCAACGCCTCCTCCCTGGCTCGCGAGCCGCTCGACGTCCTGTGCGACCAGCTCCTCGCCCGGCTGAGCATGGCGGCCAAGGACGACATCGCGATGATCGCGCTGCGGCCTCCCGGAGGGTGACGTCCCTTCATCATCGAGCCTGGCTCAGCCGGCTCCGACGGCACGTCATTCACCTGCTCCTGCTCAGGAGGGAGACCCTTACCGGCGGGCTCGGAGGTTTCCGGCTCGGAGGTGGGCGTCTGCGGTCCGGAGGCCTGTCAGGCGGCCGTGTCCGTCGCACCGCAGGCAGTGAGCGCCATGCGCTGCCGCAACAAGGGCTGCCATTCGACGCGGTCGGCGCGGACCTGCTGCAGCGCGGCGGCTTCGACCGCATGCTCCGGGCATCGCCCATCCCGACGCTCGCGAGGCGCTACGCGGCGCGATCCACGCGATCGTCGAGATGTACGCGGCCAACGTGGACGTGTTGCGCGTGCTCGCGTCGACGGCGCTGCTGAACGCCGCCGCGGTCGGCGGCGCTGTCGGCGGCGCTGTCGGCGGCGCGGTGCAGCGGATGGAGCCAGGCCGCGCCACCGGAATGGCCGAACTGGCTCAGCGGCCACCGTACCGGGCGTGAGAGGTCCGGTCGGCTCCGCGGCAATGCTCATAACCCCAATTCAGCCGGTACGGAGGTCTGAAAACGGCCGCTCTTTTTACCACGATAATCTGAGAATTATTCATTTGATCGGATATGCGCCAAAGGTCTTGACAAAGGCTGCTTCTCGTGGACGGTCTCATCGGCAGGAAGTGGCCGAATGCGGCCAGTAGGGAAATTCCCGTAAGTGCCCTATTTACATCGATTCGTCGACCAGTCACCCTATGACCGTGGCCACACCTCGCCTCGTTGATCAACGGCTGGCGCTGAAAAGTCACCGAGGTTGTCAACCAATGCGACATCGTATCCGGTCGCGCCAACGCATGAGGAGCGGGCGTCCCGGATGGCGTAATCATAGAAATTCTGCACGGCCAGCGATCCCAAAGGCATAACGCCACACAGAAGGAATCACACCGTGAGAATGACTCGAAGATTACGGGCTGCCGTGTGCATGGCGGTGGCCGGTGCAATGCTGGTGGCCGGGGTAGGCACGGCGTCCGCCGCGCCCGGGGTCACCCCGGCGGACGTGACGCTGAACCTGGACCCGGGCGGATCGACGACGATCGCCAAGACCGTCTCCACTCCGGCGATCCCGCCCAAGCCGGATATCACCTTCCTGATCGACACGACAGGGAGCATGGGCGGCGTCATCTCGAACGTGCAGACCAATGCGAACGCGATCCTGTCCAACGTCGCTTCGGCGCAGCCGGACGCGCAGTTCGCGGTCGCCGAGTACAAGGACGTGGCGGACCCGACGTCGTTCCGGGTGGCGCAAAACCTCACCGCCAACGACACCGACGTCACCAACGGTCTCAACTCGCTGGTCGCGTCGGGCGGCGGCGACTTCCCCGAGGACGGCATCAACGGCCTGTTCGAGGTCGCGTCCGGGGCTGTCGACCTCAGGCCGAACAGCTCTCGGATCGTGCTGCTGATCGGGGACGCCCCCAGCCATGATCCCAGCAACGGCCATACGCTGGCGGACGCGATCAGCGCCCTGCAGGCAGCCGACATCACCGTGCTCGCGTTCGACCTGGCCGGGCTGGACTCGACCGGGCAAGCGACCGCGATCACCGACGCCACGGGTGGACAGCTGTTCTCCGGCATCAACTCCTCGGAGGTCAGCGACACCATCCTGGAGGCCCTGAGCAACCTGCCGGTCACGGTCACCCACGAGTTGCGCGACTGCGACCCGGACCTGTCGGTGTCCTTGACCCCGGACAGCCGGACGGTGACCAGCGGCGATGATGCCGCCTTCACTGAGACCGTCTCCGTCGGCGGCGGAGCCGTACCGGGAAGCACCATCACCTGCAAGGTGGACTTCCTGCTCAACGGCGCCCTGTCACCGGGCTTCACTGAAACGATCACCGAACACGTCCCGAAGGCGACCCCGTCGATCGCCACGACGCCATCGGGCACGGTGCCCGCGGGCGGGAACGTCTCTGATACGGCGACCCTGTCCGGTGGGTACCACCCGACAGGCACCGTCACGTTCCAGCTGTTCGAGCCCGGTGACACCGGCTGTACGGAGCCGATCGAGACTCGTACCGAAACGGTGTCCGGCAGCGGCACCGCCGCATCCGGCAACGTGACCATCGGCGCGGCCGGCACCTACCGGTGGACCGCCACCTACAGCGGCGACGCCCACAACAACTCCGTCACCTCACCGTGCGGGGACGAAGAAGTCACCGTCACGCCGCAGCGGCTGACCGGACGGGCCTACGGCCTGACCGCTGACGCCTCTCTGGCCGGCATCCAACTGGTCGACATCGCACCCACCCCCGACACCGGCCACATCTCCACCACCTCAACCGATACCACCTCGGTGCCCTGCACCGTCACCCTCAGCGGACTGATCACCGGGCACACCCTGTGCGCCCAGGTCGCCACCACCGCATTCCCCGGCAAATCGGTGGCCACCGCCTCCATCGACGACACCACCGTCGGGATCGCCGGTATCCCCGTGATCACCGTCAAGACCATCAACTCCAGCTCCACCACCACCTGCGCTGGATCGAACGGAACCACCACGATCGCCTTCCTCAAGGTCGGCAACACGGTGGTCATCGCAGAACCTACCGAGATCCAACCCAACACCACCGTCAACGTCGGCGTCGTCAAGCTGGTCCTCAACGAGCAGATCCCGTTCACCACCCCCGACAAAGGCCTGACCGTCAACGCCGTCCACATCACCGTCAACGCCCTCGGCCTGGCCAAGACCAACGTCGTCCTGGCCTCCTCCGAAAGCGATATCGGCAACTGCCCATGATGCAACCCACCTGAACCGAACCCCGGGACCGGGCGGAACACCACAGCTCCGCCCGGCCCCGGCCGGGCTTCAGGCGCCCTGCGGGGCCGCTTTGCTCCGCGCAGGAGGCTCGGTGGGCGCTGTGGGCACCGAGGGGGGCCGGACCACCTTGGCGTCCGGGTACATGTCCGCGAGCTCGCGCCAGAAGAACGAGGCCGGCCAGTCCACGGCGGAACGAAACCCTCGAACACGTGCTCCCAGTACAGCACCACGGCGCGGTCGGCGTCGGACCCGACGTCCAGCCCCGCCTTTCGCGCGGTCACAGCACCGAAGTGCTGTGGAGCATGCGGTAGGTGAAGTAGCCGTCCCAAGGCGGCGGGGTGTTTCCCGTGCCGGGCTCGGTGGCGAAGTAGACGTCGACACCTGAGTAGTCCAGTGGTCTGTCGTAAGCCAGGCCCCCATAGGGGTCGCGGACAAGGCCGGAATTGTGGTTCCACGTGTAGCCGGTCTGGGCCTCGGTGATCTGACCGACGACTGTCCAGGCCCCACTACCTGTCCAGATACCGGATCCCGCGATCCGGTCGACTTCGACGTTCTTCTGGATCTCATTGCCGTCGAGCGGCCCGGTGTCACGGGAGATGACGAACGACTGCCGGCTGGGATCGTAGGCCCAGCACGCGTTGTGCAGGAATCGCCCGGAGTTCGGCAGGAACGGCTCCGGGGTCAGCCCGGCCGTGGTGACGAACGACCTCTCGCCGAGTACCGGTGCGTCGGCGTCGCCGAGGTCCAGCGTGCGTACGGCGGTGCCCCGGTCTGCCACGTCGCAGGAGGGATCCGGCGTGTCCAGGGCCGCGCAGTCCAGGCCGCTGTAGAACAGCAGGAGATTCCCCTGCTGATCGACGCTGGTCACGCTCGGCTGCCCCACGCCGTACCCGGCGGCGTTGTAGCCGGGCTCGGTGACGTCGATGACGGGCTTGGCGACGATGGTCCACGGTCCGAGGGGCGAGGTGGCCAGGGCGACACCGACGACGTTGAACCGCCCGTCAGCGCCATGGTCGTCGTTGTCCGCGGCCGTGAAGAACATCGCCCAGGTGTAGGTCGTCCTGCCCGTCTGGGGTGTCGTGTAGGTGAAGCGTCCCTTGACGACATCGGGATCGCAGATGTGGTACGCCGCCCAACTCGGTGTCGCCGGACTGTGCCCGGGGTCGCCTGCTTCGAGGCGGGGCCGCAGCGCCGTCCGGGTGGGACCCCAGGTGTACGACCCGTTCGGCTGCCGGGTGCCGACATTGAAAAGGACGTGATCGTGGGTGGCCCTGAGGGCGTTGCCGCTACTTGGTGCGTACTCGACCGTGTTGGCGCAGTAGTAGATGATCCTCTGGGTGCCGGAGGTCTGCACGATGGACGGCGCGTACTGGTAGTAGCCGGCGTCCTGATAGCCAGGCTGGCCTGGGTATATCCCTCCGGGTAAAGGGACACCCGAAGAGGCGACGGCGGGCGCCCAGGCGTGAGCCGGAAGCAGGGCCACCAGGGACGCGACAAGGGTGAGAGCGGCAACGATCGACACGCGGCGGATGAGCATCAACGGGTCCTTCGCGGTGAGCCGGTCGGGGCAGAACATCGTTCAATGTAGCGATCTGAAACGTACCCTCAGGGCAGGGCTGGGCGCTGAGCGCGACCTCGGTCCACCCGGGGATGTGAGCGCGCCGGTGAGATCACGCCACCCCAATCGCGCATATCACACAGAGTCACCGTACTTTACGCATTGTTGATATCGTGCACTGTGTACCGCCTGAGGGTCTCCGGTAGGTAACCCCGTATGGCCGACGCCCACGACGCTCAGGCGCGCCCGAACGAGGGAGACGCAGCGATGCTCCTTCGGGTGGGGAAGTTCTTCAGCAAGGGCACCTACTCCCGTGACCTGCGGGACGTGTCCTACCGGGGCGGACGGGTCGCGGACGACTTCTACCGGGACCGGTGGGCGCACGACAAGATCGTGCGATCGACCCACGGCGTCAACTGCACGGGCTCGTGCAGCTGGCGGGTCTACGTCAAGGACGGGATCATCACCTGGGAGACGCAGGAGCTGGACTACCCGAGCGCCGGTCCCGACCGCCCGGAGTACGAGCCGCGGGGCTGCCCGCGCGGAGCGGCCTTCTCCTGGTACACCTACCAGCCGACGCGGGTGCGGTATCCGTACGTGCGGGGCGTGCTGGCGGAGATGTACCGCGAGGCCCGCGAACGGCTGGGCGATCCGGTGCTGGCCTGGGCCGACATCGTGGAGGATCCGGAGCGGCGGCGCACCTACCAGCGGGCCCGGGGCAAGGGCGGGCTGGTGCGCGCCACGTGGGAAGAGGCGCTCGAGATGATCGCCGCCGCGCACGTTCACACGATCAAGGAGCACGGCCCCGACCGCATCGCGGGCTTCACCCCCATCCCGGGCCAGTCGATGCTCTCCCACGCGATCGGCACCCGGTTCCTGGCCCTGATCGGCGGTCAGGCGCTGTCGTTCTACGACTGGTACGCCGACCTGCCGGTGGCCTCGCCCCAGGTGTTCGGCGACCAGACGGACGTGCCGGTGTCCGCCGACTGGTGGGACGCCGCCTATCTGATCATGTGGGGTTCGAACGTCCCCGTGACCCGCACCCCGGACGCCCACTGGATGGCCGAGGCGCGCTACAACGGGCAGAAGGTCGTCGTCGTCTCGCCGGACTTCGCCGACAACAGCAAGTTCGCCGACGACTGGATCCACCCTCATCCCGGGACCGACGGGGCGCTGGCGCACGCGATGGGCCACGTGATCATGAAGGAGTTCTTCGTCGACCGGCAGGTGCCGTACTTCTCCGACTATGTACGGCGCTTCACCGACCTGCCGTTCCTGGTCCGGCTGGAGGAGCGGGACGGCGCGTACGTCCCGGGGCGGTTCCTGCGTGCGACCGATCTCGGCGGGCCGCGGGCGGAGGCCGAGGACGCCGAATGGCGCACGGTGGTCATGGACGAGACCACCGGCCGCCCGGAGGTGCCCTCGGGAACGGTCGCCGACCGCTGGTCGGGCGAGCCCGGCCGGTGGAACCTGCGCCTCGGCGACGTGGTGCCCCGGCTCAGCCTCCGGGGCCTCGGCGACGCCGGCGGCGTGGAGGTGCTGCTGCCCCGGTTCGACACCGCCGACGGGAGCGGGGAGGTGCTGCGGCGTGGCGTCCCCGCCTGCCGGCTGACGGACGGCGGACCGCTGGTCACGACCGTCTTCGACCTGCTCCTGGCCCGCTACGGGGTGGGCCGCGAGGGGCTGCCCGGCGACTGGCCGTCCGGCTACGGCGACGCGGACGCTCCCGGCACGCCCGCCTGGCAGGAGACGATCACCTCCGTGCCGGCCGCCGCCGCGATCCGGATCGCCCGGGAGTTCGCCCGCACCGCGGAGCGCACGCGCGGGCGCAGCATGATCATCATGGGGGCCGGGGTCAACCACTGGTTCCACGCCGACACCGCCTACCGCAACCTGATGACGCTCCTGCTGCTCTGCGGCACCGTGGGGAGGAACGGCGGGGGCTGGGCGCACTACGTCGGGCAGGAGAAGTGCCGGCCGCTCAACGGCTGGACGACGCTCGCCGTCGCCTCGGACTGGACCAGGCCGAGCCGGCAGATGATCGGTACGGGCTTCTTCTTCCTGAACACGGACCAGTGGCGCTACGACCACTTCCGTACCGACGTCCTGGCCTCCCCGCTCGGCCGGGGGCGGTTCGCCGGGACGTCCGCCGCGGACGCGCTGGCGCAGGCGTGCCGGCTCGGCTGGATGCCGTCCTATCCCACCTTCGACCGCAACCCGCTGGATCTGGCGGACGAGGCGCGGGCGTCCGGACGCGACCCGGGGCAGTACGTCGCGGAGGAACTCGCCGCGGGCCGCCTCGGCTTCTCCGCGGACGATCCCGACCATCCGGTCAACTGGCCGCGCATCCTCATCGCCTGGCGGGCCAACCTGCTGGGCTCGTCGGGGAAGGGCGCCGAGTACTTCCAGCGCCATCTGCTCGGCACGCACCACAACCTGCGCGCGGAGGAGGCGCCGGAGGGCCTGCGGCCCCGGGACGTCCAGTGGCGCGAGCCCGCCCCCGAGGGGAAGCTCGACCTGCTGCTCTCCCTGGATTTCCGGATGACGTCCACGACGATGCTGTCCGACATCGTGCTGCCGGCGGCGACCTGGTACGAGAAGCACGACCTGAGCTCCACGGACATGCACCCGTTCGTGCACTCCTTCAACCCCGCCGTGGAGCCCCCCTGGCAGGCCCGTACCGACTTCGAGACGTTCAACGACATCGCCGGGGCGTTCTCCCGGCTGGCGACCGTGCACCTGGGCACCCGGTACGACCTGGTGGCCACCCCGTTCAACCACGACACGCCGGGCGAGCTGGGCGATCCCGGCGGCGCCGGGCGCGACTGGCGGGCCGACGGGACCGTGCCGGTGCCCGGCCGGACGATGCCCGCCGTGACCGTCGTCGAGCGCGACTACGCGGCGGTCGCGGACCACATGCGCACGCTGGGGCCGCTCGCCGAGAGCAAGGGGTTGTCGTGCAAGGGCGTCACCTTCGACGTCCGCTCGGTCCTGCGCGAGCTGGCCGCCGAGAACGGCGTCGCCCGCGCCGGCCCCGCCGCCGGCCGGCCGCTGATCGACACCGGGGTGAAGGCGTGCGAGGCGATCCTGGCGCTGTCAGGATCCACCAACGGCCACCTCGCCGACCAGGGATTCCGGACCCTGGCCCGGCAGGTCGGCGGGGACGGCCCGGCCGGGCGGGCCGGCGGTGACGGTCTGACAGGACGGTCCGACGGTGACGGCCTGGCGGGGCTCGCCGCACCGGACGCCGGGCACCGCATCCGCTACGCCGACACGCAGGCGCACCCGCAACGGAGCCTCACCAGCCCGGAATGGGCCGGGATCGAGTCCGAGGAGCGCCACTACAGCGCGTTCACCATCAACGTCGAGCACGACAAGCCCTGGCACACCCTCACCGGGCGCATGCACTTCTACCTCGACCACGACTGGATGTCCGAGTTCGGGGAGAACCTGCCCGTCTACCGGCCGCCGCTCAACATGCACCGCCTGTTCGGCGAGCCGTCGGTGGGCGCGGACGGGGCACGGGAGGTCACCGTCCGGTATCTCACCCCGCACAACAAGTGGTCCATCCACTCGGAGTATCAGGACAACCTGATCATGCTGTCGCTGTCCAGGGGTGGCCAGACGATCTGGATCAGCCCGCAGGACGCCGCCGCGATCGGCGTGGCCGACAACGACTGGGTCGAGGCGGTCAACCGCAACGGCGTCGTGGTCGCGCGCGCCATCGTCTCGCACCGCATGCCGGCCGGCACGGTGTACATGTACCACGCGCAGGACCGCGTCATCGCGGTGCCCAAGAGCGAGACCACCGGCCGTCGCGGCGGCACCCACAACTCGCTGACGAGAGTGCTGCTCAAGCCCACCCACCTCATCGGCGGATACGGGCAGCAGACGTTCTTCCCCAACTACGTCGGCCCGGTCGGCTCGCAGCGTGACGAGATCACCGTGATCCGGCGCCGGGCGCAGGAGGTCGAGTACTGATGCGCGTCATGGCCCAGATCGCCATGGTGATGAACCTGGACAAGTGCATCGGCTGCCACACCTGCTCGGTCACCTGCAAGCAGCTGTGGACCAGCCGGCCCGGCGTCGAGTACGTGTGGTTCAACAACGTGGAGACCCGCCCCGGCCAGGGGTACCCTCGCCGCTACGAGGACCAGGAACGGTGGCGCGGCGGCTGGAAGCTCACCAGAAGGGGACGGCTCGTACCCAAGGCCGGAGGGCGGGCGCGCCGCCTGGCGAGCATCTTCGCCAACCCGCTCCTGCCCAACATCCGCGACTACTACGAGCCCTGGACCTACGACTACGAATCGGTCGCCCAGGCCCCGCCCGGCGACGACTTCCCCGTCGCGCCGCCGCGGTCGCTGATCAGCGGCGAGCGGATGGACAACATCACCTGGTCGGGCAACTGGGACGACAACCTCGGCGGCATGCCCCAGCACGAGAGCGACGACCCGATCCTGGCGCGGATCCAGGAGAAGATCCGGCTGGAGTTCGAGCAGGCGTTCATGTTCTACCTGCCGCGGATCTGCGAGCACTGCCTGAACCCCTCCTGCGTCGCCTCCTGCCCCTCCGGCGCGCTGTACAAGCGGGTGGAGGACGGCATCGTGCTGGTCGACCAGGATCGCTGCCGTGGCTGGCGGATGTGCGTGACCGGCTGCCCGTACAAGAAGGTGTACTTCAACCACCGCACCGGCAAGGCCGAGAAGTGCACGTTCTGCTTTCCGCGGATCGAGATCGGGCTGCCCACCGTCTGCTCGGAGACATGCGTCGGGCGGCTGCGCAACATCGGGGTGCTGCTGTACGACGCCGACAGGGTCCCGAAGGCGGCGGCGACGCCCCGGGAGCAGGACCTGTACCCGGCACAGCTCGGCGTCTTCCTCGACCCGCACGACCCACGGGTCGCGGCCGAGGCGGAGCGGGCCGGGATCCCGCACGACTGGCTGATCGCCGCCCGCCGCTCCCCCGTCTATGACCTGATCGTCACCTACGGCGTGGCGCTTCCCCTGCACCCGGAGTTCCGCACGCTCCCGATGGTCTGGTACGTCCCGCCGCTGTCGCCGGTGGTCGAGGCGATCACCGCGTCCGGCCACGACGGAGAGGACCACGACAACCTGTTCGCAGCCATCGACGTGCTGCGGATCCCGGTGTCCTACCTCGCCGAGCTGTTCACCGCCGGTGACGAGGAACCGGTCCGGCGCTCGCTGCGCCGGCTGGCGGCGATGCGCACCCATCGCAGGCGGCTCAACCTCGGCGACCCGGTCGATCCCTCGATCGCCGAGTCGGTCGGCTTCACCGTCGATCAACTGGAGGACATGTACCGGCTGCTGGCCCTGGCCAAGCCGGAGGACCGCTACGTCATCCCGACCGCCGTGGCCGGGGACGTCAGGGCGCTGGAGGAGGCGCCGCTGGGCTGCAGCCTGGACTACGAGGGCGGGCCCGGGATGGGCGGCGGGGCCGGGTCGGGACCGTTCGGCGAGGCGTCGGGACGCCCGGCGCCCATCGCCGTCGAGACCTTCCACGGGCTGCGGGAGCGCAGCACGGCGGACAGCGCGAGCCGGGCATCCCTGCGGCACGGGCAGGTCAACCTGCTCAACTGGGACGCCCGCAGCGATCCCGAGGGCCTCTTCCCGCCCCGGGAGGGCACGAAGGCGGAGGCGGAGGGCGCCCGCGAGGAGCAGCGGCGCGGTGTGGACGGGAGCGATCGGCTCGCGGCCGGGCCCGGCGAGATCCAGCTCAGGCCGCCGGACGAGCGGCGACCGCAGTGAGGTGGGGCAGAAGGCGCGGCGGGCCGGGGCTCTCCCCGGACGGCCGTCGCGTGGTGCACCGGGCCGCCGGCCTGTGCCTCGACTATCCCGACCAGGCACTGTACGAGCGGCTGCCCCTGATCCGCGCCGCGGTGCGGGAGACCGGCGCCCCGGTGCGGAAGGACGCCGCCGCGGTGCGGAAGGACGCCGCCGCGGTGCGGAAGGACGCCGCCGCGGTGCGGAAGGACGGCGATGCGGCGCGGAAGGACGGCGGGCGTCCCGCGCTGCGTGCGCTGCGTGCCGTCGCCGAGTTCGCGGCGGAGCTGGAGAGCCGGCCCCTGCTGCGGGCGCAGGAGCACTACGTGTCGGTCTTCGACACGCGCAACCGCCGGACGCTGTACCTGACCTGGTGGACCGACGGGGACACCCGCCGGCGAGGCTCGTCACTCGCGACGCTGAAGCAGCGCTACCGGGCGCGCGGGCTGACCCCTCCGGAGGGGGCGGAGCTGCCGGACTACCTGCCGGTCGTGCTGGAGTACGCGGCGCTGGAGCCCGACGACGGCACCGCGCTGCTCATCGAGCACCGGGGCGCCCTGGAGCTGATCAGGTTCGCCCTCGCCGACGCCGGCACGCCCTACGCGCTCCTGCTGGAAGCGGTCTGCGCCACCCTGCCAGGCCCCTCGCCCGCCAGCCGCGAGCAGGCCAGGGCCATGATCCGGCGCCCGCCCGCCGCCGGACCCGAGCTGGTCGGGCTGGAGGCGCCGGGCCTTCTCCCCGGCCACCCTCTCCTACCGTCCGACCCTGCCCCGCAGCGGGGGCGGGGCGCCTGACCCGTGATCGTGAGGTTTCCGTGCCATCGCTCATCGACGTCTTCCTCTGGGGCGCCCTGCCGTACATGTGCGTCGCCCTGCTCGTCACCGGCCTCGTCTGGAGATACCGCTACGACCGGTTCGGCTGGACCACGCGGTCGTCGGAGCTGTACGAGAAGCGCGTGCTGAGGCTCGCCAGCCCGATGTTCCACTTCGGCCTGCTCGCCGTCCTGGCGGGTCACATCCTCGGGCTGTTCGTCCCGATGTCCTGGACCCAGGCGGTCGGCCTGAGCGAGGCCGCCTACAGCTGGATGGCGATGACGTTCGGCCTGGTCGCCGGGGTGCTGACGCTGGGAGGCATCGCCCTGCTGGTCTGGCGCCGCCGTACCACCGGACCGGTGTTCCTGGCCACCACCGTCAACGACAAGATCATGTACCTGTTCCTGCTGGCGCCGCTGTGTCTCGGGTTCGTCACGACGTTCATGAACGCCTCGACCCTGCACTACAACTACCGGACGAGCGTCTCCCCGTGGGCGCGCAGCCTGTTCGTCTTCCAGCCGGACATCGAGCTCATGGCCCGCACGCCGCTGGAGTACCGGGTTCACGCCGTGGCGGGGCTGCTGCTGTTCGCGGTCGTGCCGTTCACCCGCCTGGTGCACGCGTACGCGGCGCCGGTGCACTACCTCTTCCGGCCGTACATCGTCTACCGGGCGCGCGACCCCCGGTTCGTCGGCACCGCCGGGCCGCACCGAGGCTGGCAACGGGGCGACATCTAGGCCGGGTCCGAACCGGACGCGGGCTCTGGTCGTGCTCAAGAAGTGCTCGATCGCTTTCCCGCGTCAGGCGGGCGGTACGTGGTGCCGGGCAGCCCTCTGGAGGGGGACGGATTCGGCGTCGATTGGTCACGAGCTTCAGCCTCTACAGCTACCGCTGTCGCGAGGGCGGCGATCCTGATCGCCTTGAGGCTGACGTCACAGACCTTGGGCTGCACATCGACGGAGACGAACCGGGATTCGTCGACAACACCGGGCTTTGTGGCCTCTGTCCGCATTCTCGGCCACGCCGCTCCAACGTTACCGGCGACACGCCCAAAGCCGCAGGTCACATGCTGTATCGCTGCGCCATCGCGGCACCCGTGCCCGTTTGAGATCTTCGCTTCTGTGTCCGCTTCGCCACCCGACCAGGCGCCAAGCCGGTCCCGGAGCGGGACAGAAGGGTCGTCATGCGCCCAACCGTCACCGCAGTCCTCTCCGCTCTCGCCGTCACGTGCTGTGCCGTCGCCGCCACGCCACCGGCCTGGGCCGCCGCGCCGGCGGGCAACGCCCCTTCGTGCGTGACCGTCTGGGAGAAGACGGGACGCATCACCAAGACCGGGTACGTCCGCAACGACTGCGGCTCCAAGCTACGCCTGAAGATCAAGTGGGCACGCGGGACCGACAGCGCGTGCCAGACGGTAGAGCCG
The DNA here is from genome assembly GCF_006334985.2 of Nonomuraea phyllanthi. GTDB lineage: Bacteria > Actinomycetota > Actinomycetes > Streptosporangiales > Streptosporangiaceae > Nonomuraea > Nonomuraea phyllanthi. Next base: position 10,492 of record NZ_VDLX02000024.1, on the reverse strand, counting down.
GGCGAGACCATCTGGTCCCAGGTGCCGCGAGGCATCCGCTCCTTCGACGGCGCCGACGGCTGCTGACCGATCCTTCCCGAGGCCGGCGGCGTCGGGGAGTGTGCCGCGGACGGGTTCGAGGAGGGGCCCGTTCGCGGGGCCTCTCGCGTCCGGGCCGGGACGGGCCCAGGCCGGTCACTTCCGCGCCCTCGGGTCCTGCGTGGGGTCGGCGTACATGGGCGGGCATCCGTCGTCGACGGCCTGGGGGCGCAGTTCGTAGTGCCAGGATTCGTTGCCGTAGATCTGGCAGAGCCCGTACTTGGCGCCGTGCCTGGACAGCCACGCCGTGGCGTCGGTGGGCCCGATGTCGACCGCGTCACCCAGGACGTGGCGAGACGTCTCCGGGGTGGACACCCATCGGGCGGCCTCCTCCTTCGAGCCGTACTGCGAGACCGCCTCCCGGAGTAGTTGTTCCTGGTACTCCGCGGAACGCCAGCCGCTGTTGACGAAGAACTCGACCCCGTCGTCCGCGGCGTCGGCCGCGGCCTCGCGCAGGGCGCCGAGCAGATCGGGGTCGAGGTTGGCCACGGACGGAATGTCGTCGTCGAAGACCGTCACGCCGTCGGGGACGGCCCCGTCCGCCTCGCCGAGACCACCATGGTGGCCGCCGCGAAGAACGTCGACGAGCGACGCGAATGACGCCGGCGGCTGGTGAACGAGGGCAGCGACAATCGCTCCGCAGACGACCACAAGAATGGTGAGAATGGCCGGTCGGGTACGGCGGGCTGATGTTCGTGCTGGTTCCCTGGAGGTCATGCCCGCAGTCAAGGCAGGGCGGCGTTGTCAGCACGTATGAGGTTTTCGATATGCCGGCGATACGCACCGGCTCATAGCATCGAGAGCATGCGTGTGCTGATCGTCGAGGACGAGCCCTACCTGGCAGAAGGAATCCGCGACGGCCTGCGCCTGGAAGCGATCGCCGCCGACATCGCCGGTGACGGTGACACCGCTCTGGAAATGCTGAGCGTCAATTCCTACGACATCGCCGTCCTCGACCGCGATATTCCGGGGCCTTCCGGCGACGAGATCGCCGAACACATCGTCGCCTCCGGCAGCGGCATGCCCATTCTCATGCTCACCGCCGCCGACCGGCTCGACGACAAGGCCTCCGGGTTCGAACTCGGCGCCGACGACTATCTCACGAAGCCCTTCGCGCTTCGCGAACTCGTGCTCCGCCTCAGAGCGCTCGACCGCAGGCGCGCCCACAACAGACCGCCCGTACGGGAGATCGCGGGCCTGCGCCTGGATCCGTTCCGCCGCGAGGTCCACCGCGACGGGCGCTACGTCGCGCTCACCCGGAAGCAGTTCGCCGTGCTCGAAGTCCTCGCCGCCGCCGAGGGCGGTGTCGTGAGCGCCGAGGAGCTCCTGGAGCGGGCGTGGGACGAGAACGCCGATCCCTTCACCAACGCCGTCCGCATCACCGTCTCGGCCCTGCGCAAACGCCTCGGCGAACCCTGGGTCATCGCCACCGTGGCCGGCGTCGGCTACCGCATCGACACAGCACCCGGCACCGGGGCTGAGGGAGGAGGGCATGGCTAGGGCACCCGGAATGAGCGTCCGCCTCAAACTGACCCTCAGCTATGCCGGGTTCGTCATGCTCGCGGGCGCCCTGCTGCTCGCGGCCGTGTGGCGGTTCCTTCTGCGCTATGTGCCGGACGGCGTGATCATCACCCGCCGTTTCGTTCCGAACCGGTCCGACCTCATGAACGCCTTCGTCCCGGCGGCGACCGTGGTGCTGGTGTTCCTGCTGGTGTTCGGTCTCGTGGGCGGGTGGATCCTCGCCGGCCGCATGCTCACCCCGCTGGCGCGCATCACGTACGCCACCCGCAAGGCCGCGAACGGATCGCTCTCCCACCGGATCCGGCTGCCGGGCCGCAAGGACGAGTTCCGCGAACTCGCCGACGCCTTCGACACCATGCTGGCCCGCCTCGAAGCACACGTCGCCGAACAGCAGAGATTCGCGGCCAACGCCTCCCACGAACTGCGCACCCCACTGGCGATCGCCCAGACACTGCTCGACGTGGCCCGCAACGATCCCATCAGCGACACCGGCGAGCTCGTCGACCGCCTCCACGCCGTCAACACCCGCGCGATCGGCCTCACCGAGGCGCTGCTCCTGCTCAGCCGCGCCGACCAGCGGGGCTTCACCCGATACCACGTCGACCTCTCCCTCATCGCCGAGGAAGCCACCGAGACGCTCCTCCCCCTCGCGGAGAAACGCGGCGTCACCATCGAGACCTCCGGCGACATGACCCCCACCGTCGGCTCGCACGAGCTCCTGCTGCAGATGGCGACGAACCTCGTGCACAACGCGATCGTCCACAACCTGGCCGAACAGGGCACCGTGTGGGTCACGACCGCCATCCAACCCGACGCCGTGCTGCTCGTCGTCGAGAACACCGGCGGGCGGCTCGCCCCGCAACTGGTCTCCACGCTGGTCGAGCCGTTCCAGCGCGGCACCAAGCGCATACGTACCGACCAGGCGGGTGTCGGCCTCGGCCTGGCGATCGTCAAGAGCATCGCCCAGGCACACGGCGGAACCCTCACCCTCACCTCCCGCCCGGCCGGCGGGCTCCGCGTCGCGGTGCGGCTGCCCGCGTACCAGTCCTCCAGCACGCGGAGCGTTTCATGGCCGCCGCCCTCCCCCTGAGGGGAGCGGGTTCCGACGCTGTCCGCAGGGCCGGCGCGAGCCCTGTACGCAGAGTGGACAACAGCCTGGCAACAACCTGTATGACCCCTTCGCGCCGTGCTCCCTAGGTCGCCGGAGAAGGAATAGGCTCAGGCGAGGATCTGGGGTCGCTGGGAGTTGGGGGACGGGTGAGCAAGTCGTTCGTGCACCTGCATGTTCACACCGAGTACAGCATGCTTGACGGGGCAGCGAAGATCAAACCGCTGTTCAAGGAGGCCGAACGGCTGGGGATGCCGTCCATCGCGATGTCCGATCACGGCAACATGTTCGGCGCGTACGAGTTCCACAAGATCGCCAAGGACAGTGCGGTCCGGCCCATTCTCGGCATCGAGGCCTACGTGGCGCCGGGCGCGAGGCAGTTCAAGAAGCCCGTCTTCTGGGGCCAGCGGGCGGAGACCGGCGTGGCCGACAACGAGGGCGGCAAGGACGTCTCCGGCGGCGGCCGGTTCACCCACATGACCATGTGGGCCAAGGACGCCACCGGGCTGCGCAACCTGTTCCGGCTGTCGTCCCTGGCCTCCTTCGAGGGCTACTACGGCAAGCCCCGCATGGACCAGGAGCTGGTCTCCCAGTATGCGAACGGGATCATCGCCACGACCGGCTGCCCGTCCGGCGCCGTGCAGACCAGGCTCCGTCTCGGCCAGTACGACGAGGCGGTCCGGGTGGCGGGCGAATACCAGGAGATCTTCGGCAAGGAGAACTACTTCCTGGAGCTGATGGACCACGGCATCGACATCGAGCGGGAGGTCCGCGCCGACCTGCTCAAGCTGGCCAAGCAGCTCAACATCCCGCTGCTGGCCACCAACGACTCCCACTACGTGACCGAGGACCAGGCCGACGCCCACGACAGCCTCCTGTGCGTGGGCGTGGGCAAGAACAAGGACGACCCCAACCGGTTCCGGTTCAACGGCTCGGGCTACTACCTCAAGAGCGCCGAGGAGATGTACGCCCTGTTCCCCGAGCTGCCGGAGGCGTGCGACAACACGCTGCTCGTGGCGGAGATGGTGGGCGACTACAGCGACGTCTTCGCGTACGTGGACCGGATGCCCGACTATCCCGACCTGCCCGAAGGCGAGACGCAGGAGTCGTGGCTGCGCAAGGAGGTGGAGCGCGGCCTGGAGATGCGCTACGGCGCGCCCGTCCCCGAGGAGGTGCTGGAGCGGTACGAGACCGAGATGAAGGTCATCGGCCCCATGGGGTTCTCGTCGTACTTCCTGGTGGTCGCCGACATCTGCAAGTACGCCCGCGACAACGGCATCCCGGTCGGGCCCGGCCGAGGGTCGGCGACCGGCTCGATCGTCGCGTACGCCACCCGCATCACCGAGCTCGACCCGCTGGAGCACGGCCTGCTGTTCGAGCGGTTCCTCAACCCCGAGCGCATCAACCCGCCGGACATCGACCTCGACTTCGACGACCGCCAGCGCGACCGCATGGTGTCCTACGTCACCGAGAAGTACGGCAGCGCGATGACCGCCCAGGTGAACACCTTCGGCACCATCAAGGCCAAGGCCGCGGTCAAGGACGCCTCCCGCATCCTCGGCTACCCGTTCGCCATGGGCGACAAGATCACCAAGGCGATGCCGCCGGACGTCATGGGCAAGGGCGTGCCGCTGGCGGACCTGTTCAACGAGGAGCACGCCCGCTACAACGAGGGCACCGAGATCCGGACCCTCTACGAGAACGACACCGACGTACGCAAGGTCATCGACACCGGTCGCGGCATCGAGGGCCTGATCCGCGGCACCGGCGTGCACGCGGCCGCCGTCATCCTGTCCAGCGAGCCGCTGCTGGACCTGATCCCGATGCACATGCGGGACAAGGACGGCGTGATCATCACAGGCTTCGACTATCCCTCATGTGAGGAAATGGGCCTGATCAAGATGGACTTCCTGGGTCTGCGGAACCTGGGCATCATCGATCACGCCATCAAGATCATCAAGCAGAACCGGGGCATCGAGCTCGACACCCTCACGATCCCCCTCGACGACGCGCGCACGTACCAGCTGATGGCCCGCGGTGACACGCTCGGCGTGTTCCAGCTCGACGGCGGCCCCATGCGGCAGCTCCTGCGGCTGATGGAGCCGACCCGGTTCGAGGACATCGCGGCCGTGCTCGCTCTGTACCGGCCCGGCCCGATGGCGGCCAACGCCCACACCAACTACGCGCACCGCAAGAACGCCCGCCAGGACATCGAGCCCATCCACCCCGAGCTCAAGGACGCCCTCGAACCGATCCTCGGCTCCACCTTCCACCTGCTGGTCTACCAAGAGCAGATCATGGCCATCGCCCGCGAGCTGGCCGGCTACACCCTCGGCGGCGCCGACCTGCTGCGCCGCGCGATGGGCAAGAAGAAGAAGGAGATCCTGGAGAAGGAGTTCGAGAACTTCCAGAGCGGGATGCGCGGCAACGGCTACAGCGACGAGGCGATCCAGGCGCTGTGGGACGTCATGCTCCCGTTCTCCGGCTACGCCTTCAACAAGTCGCACACCGCCGGCTACGGCCTGGTCGCCTACTGGACCGCCTACCTGAAGGCCAACTACCCCGCCGAGTACATGGCCGCCCTGCTCACCTCCGTGGGCGACGACAAGGACAAGGCGGCCATCTACCTGGCCGAATGCCGCAAGATGGGCATCCAGGTCCTGCCGCCGGACGTCAACGACTCCCAGCTCGACTTCGCCGCGGTCGGCGAGGACAAGGTGCGGTTCGGCATGGGCGCGGTCCGCAACGTCGGCGCCAACGTCGTCGAAGGCATCATCAAGGCCCGCACCCAGAAGGGCGCCTACCGCGACTTCAACGACTTCCTCGACAAGGTGCCGCTCACCGCCTGCAACAAGCGGGTCATCGAATCGCTGATCAAGGCCGGCGGGTTCGACTCGCTCGACCACCAGCGCAAGGCCCTGCTGATGATCCACGAGCAGGCCGTCGACTCGGTCATCGACATCAAGAAGAACGAGGCGCACGGCCAGGACTCCCTGTTCGGCGGCATGGACGACGAGGACGGCAGCGAAGCGTTCACCGTCGCCATCCCCGACATGGAATGGGACAAGAAGACGAAACTGGACTTCGAGCGGGAGATGCTCGGCCTGTACGTGTCCGATCACCCGCTCGCCGGCACCGAGCGGCTGCTGTCCCGCAACCGCGACACCACCATCGCCGAACTGCTCGACAGCGGCCGGGACGACCGCGGTGACATCCGCGTCTGCGGCATGATCACGAATGTGGACAAGCGGGTCAACAAGGCCGGCAACGTGTGGGCGATCGTGACCGTCGAGGACATGGACGCCTCCGTCGAATGCCTCTTCTTCCCCCGCTCCTACGAGCTGTACGGGCCCGAGCTCCGCCCCGACATCGTGGTGTCGGTGTCCGGGCAGATCAACAACCGCGACGGCGCCATCTCGGTGTTCGCGAACGAGCTCACGCTGATCGACGTGTCCGGCGTCAACAGCGACGGCGGAGCGCCGGTCACCCTCCAGCTGCGCGAGGAACGCATCAACCCGAGCGTGGTGGAGGAGCTGCGCAACGTCCTCAAGCTGCACGAGGGCCAGGTGCCGCTGCTGATCAACCTGCGCCGGGTCGCCGGGAAGACCGTGGTGATGTCGCTGCCGGAGTTCCGGGTCAATCCGGAGCCGTCGTTCGCGGCCGACATCAAGCAACTGTTCGGGCCCGAAGCCGTCTCCCTGTGACGCCCCGCGGGTCGACGTCGGCGCCAGGCACGGGGCGCGGCGCCCGCGACGGCGCCGCCGCCGGAGGAACGGCACCTGGAGGAGGAGATCGAGCTGTGGAGGCGCGGCGAGCTCCGACCGCTGCTCGCATGTAGCCGTGCACCGCGCCCGTGTGGGCCGGCCACTACAGCTCCGTCGTGCCCGACGCCGGTGAGGAGGCGGCGGGCCGGTCGCGGCCCCGGACTGGCCTCAGCCTTCCTGGCGGTGGATCAGCGAGCGGGCGAGGCGGGTGGCGACGTCGCCGTCCACAGGGGCGTGACCGATCAGCAGGCGGTACCACATCAGCCCGAAGATCTGGTCGACGAGCAGGTCCGGATCGGTGTCGGGGGGTAGTTCGCCCTGTTCGAGCCCGCGGGTGAGGAGGGCGTGGAGCTCGTCCCTGCGGCCGGTGACGAACTGGCGCAGCCCTTCGGCGGCCACGGGGTCGCGCTGCGCCTCGGCCATGATGCCGCGCAGCAGCCCGCTCACCCTGTCGGCGGTGCGGAAGGTGGCGGCCAGGAAGGTCTCCAGGTCCTCGGCGAACACCCCCGTGTTCAGGCCGGGCGTCTGCTGCCTGGCCCGCTCCGCCATGGCCTCCAGCAGGACCGCGCCCTTGGAGGGCCACCAGCGGTAGATCGTGTGCTTGCTGACCCCGGCGGCGCGCGCGATCGCGTCGGTCGAGACGGCCGCGTAGTCGTGCGCGATCAGCAGGTCGGCGGCGTGATCGAGGATGGCCTGCCGGACGGCGGGATTGCGCCGGCGCCCGGTGTGCGGTCGGGGCTCAGGGCTCACGCAGCCGAGCGTAGCACTTGAGGGAACCGGGGGTTTCGGTATCCGGATTTGTCGATACTATCAGTCTCGGCAAAGACTCCCGAAACACTGCGCGCTCAACGTCGGCCTCGCCACGGCCGGGATCATCGCCCGTCCTCGACGCCACGGCCTGACCGAAGCCGTGCCGGCACCTCATGGAGTACGGACGGCCAGGCCGGGGGGTCAGCGCAGGTACGCCGTGAGGGGAAGTCGCTGGTCGCGTACCGCCGTGGTGACCAGGCCCGCGATCTGCCGAGCCCCGGCCGCTTCGAAGTGGGTGTGGTCGTTGGCGAAGAACGCGCCGACGGGGCCGGAGGTGTAGTCGCCGTCGAACGGGCAGAAGCGCAGGCTGTTGTAGAGGGTGTAGCTCAGCTTGTGGAGGTCGATGACCGGGGCGCCGGTGGCCGTGCCGACGGCGAAGGTCTCGCTCACGAACCCGCGGTTGGGCGTCGCCGTGCTCCCGCTGCACGTCAGGGCGGCCACCGGGGTCACCAGTACGGGATGCGCGCCGCGCTGCTGGGCGGCGTGGACCATGGTGGTGAGGAGCTCACGGTACCGGGCGGAGCCGACGTGGCGCGGGCAGGTGGGCGAGCCGTCGTTGATGCCGAACTGGATGAACAGGTAGTCGCCGGCCTGCATCCCGGTGGCGGAGTTCAGCATCGCCTGCCAGCGGGCGGCGTAGGCGGTGGAGCTGAGCACGCATTCACCGGCCGAGTTCTGGCTGCTGGTGACGGCGGACTCGTACAGCCAGGTCTGGACGCTGCGCCCGCCCACGGCGCTGTTGACCACGGTGGCGTCGGTGGTGAGGTACGAGGCGAGCTCCCGGCCCCAGCCGACGATGTTGCTGCCGGAGCTGTTGGCGACGGTGGAGTCCCCGGCCAGCCAGACCGTGATCTCGTCCGGGGCCGGAGTCGGCGTCGGCGTCGGGGTCGGCGTCGGGGTTGGGGTCGGGGTCGGGGAGGCCGTGCCGGGTGCTCCGGTGCAGGTGGTGCCGTTGAGCGCGAAGGAGGCGGGCACCGGGTTGGCGCCGCTCCAGGCGCCGTTGAATCCGAAGGCGACCGATCCGCCCGCCGCGATGGTGCGGTTGTAGCCGACGTTCCCGGCGGTGACGTCGGTCCCGGTCTGGGCGACGACCGCGTTCCATGCCTGGGTGACGCTCTGGCCGGTGCCGAAGGTCCAGGCCAGCGTCCAGCCGTCGACCGCGTCACCGAGGTTGGTCACGGTGACGTCCACGCCGAACCCGCCGGGCCACTGGCTGGTGATCTTGTACGTGACGGCGCATCCGGTCGTGGCGGCGCCGGCGCTCGACGCCGCCACGAGGGCCGACGCCCCACAAAGCACGGCCACCGCCGCGGCGGCCAGCCGTCGAACCATGCTCATCCGCGGTTCTCTCCTTCTCGAGCGAAGTGGCGAGGCTGTGGGCCCGTGGCCGGGGTCAGGCCAGCGCGCATCCGGCGCCGTTGAGGGTGAAGGCGGCCGGGGCGGTGTTGGCGCCGTTCCAGGTCCCGGTGAAGCCGAGCGTCGCGGAGGCGCCCGGAGCGAGGGCCGGGTTCCAGCCGGGGTTGGTGACGGTGACGGTGGCGCCGGTCTGGCTGAACGTGCCGTTCCATCCCTGGTCGATGTGCTGGCCGTCGGCGAAGGCCCAGCGCAGCGCCCAGCCGTCGAGGGTGCCGGTCCCGGTGTTGGTGACCTGAACCTCGCCCTGGAATCCGCCGGGCCACTGGTTGGTGATCGCGTAGTGCGCCGTGCAGGCGCCGTACGTGTCGCTCGGCGTCGGGGTGGGCGACGCCGAAGGAGTGGGGGTGGGACGCGACGGGAGGTGGGCGGCCACGATCGGCGCCAGCTTCGCCGCGATCGCGCGGTGTCCGGCGTCGTTGGGGTGGACGCTGTCGGACAGGCCGTCCGCGGGCACCCAGCCGTCGGTATCGACGAAGAAGACGTTGGGGTCACCGGCGCCGTTGACGGCCGCCACCGCGGCCTGGGTCTGCGGGACGTACCGCCCGCGGAAGGTCTTCAGTGCCAGGATCACGGCATCGGGATACTTGCCGCGGATGGTCCGCAGCAGCCCGGTGTAGGAGCTCTGGAACTGGGTCGTGGACACGCCGTGCCCGACGTCGTTGGTGCCCAGGTTGATCACGACCACGTCCGCCTGGTAGCGGCTGAAGTCGTGGTCGGGCGCCCCGTCGACCGCGCTCACCTTCACGAACCGGCGGTCCAGGCCGACGCAGCCGTCGGCGGTGCTCACCAGGCAGGCGCCGCCCTGGGCGACCTGCATGTGGTCCAGCCCTAACTGCTCCCCGACCAGCCACCCGTACGCGGTGAGCGCGTTCTTCGAGGTGGTGGTGCCGACGGTGATGGAGTCGCCGACGAACTCCACCATGCCGCGGGGCGGCGCGGCGGGCAGCGTGCGCGCGCCCGGGTCGAGCACGAGCCCCTGGAACACCGCGTCGCCATGGTACGAACCGGCCACCACGCGGTAGGACACCCGCAGGCTGTGCGTGGCCGCCGGCAGCGGGTTCGGGGTGAGGTTCACCGTGCCGCGCACGCCCTGCAGGTAGACGTCAGGGCCGCCGTCGATGCTGTAGTAGAGGTCGATGGTGTCGCGCTGCCTCAGCTTGACGGTGGTGCCGGTGAACCCGGTCGTGAGGTACGCGCCGGCCCAGCCCGGGACGTACGCGGTGGCGTTCCGGGTGTCCCAGCGGCCGACGAAGCGGATGTTCGGGTCGGTGGGCGAGCCGTCCCCGGTGGCGGCCAGGACGCCGGAGGGTGCCACGAACAGGGCCACGAGCAGGGCCACGAGTAGGGCCGCGAGCGCGGCGGCCACGGTGCCGGCGGCGACGGCGGGGCGCGTGAGCTTCATGGTGATTCCGTTCCTTCCGTGGCCACCCGCCGGCGCGGGCGAGCGCCGGACGGGTGGCCATGACGGACGAAGAACCCGCGGAGATCGACGCCGGGTGTTCAGCGGACGTAGATGTCGGGCTGGGGCGGGGTGCTCATGCCGTCGCCGATGAAGAAGCTGGGATGCGGCGGCTGGTTGTAGGCGGTGTTCTGCCAGGCCAGAGCCACGCGATACTGCGGATCGTGCAGCAACGTGTGGATCTTGATGCCGGTACGGACCGGCGTGGAGTAGATCCGCAACGCCCGGTTGTCGGAGGTGGGCCAGATCACCTCCTCACGCCAGTCCCCCAGAACGTCGCCCGACAGCGACGGAACCGCCTTGGTCCCGTTGTTGGAATGCACATCACTCCCGGTC
>NZ_VDLX02000023.1 GCF_006334985.2 Nonomuraea phyllanthi | reverse complement strand
GGCCCGACTGCGTCGGGACGTCCCTGCGCCCGGCCTGGCGAGCCGCCTCAACCCGGGCCTTCCACTTCTCGTTTCCGAGCAACCAGTCGAAAGACTCGGTCTGCAGGGCCAGAAGATCAGGAACTTCAAGGGGCTCCTGGATGCGCGCGAAAGACACGCGACGGGGACCAGCGGGTACGGCGGAGGCGTTGCGCGAGGCTGCCAACAGATGTCCTTCCGAGGGCTCGCGGCGGACTGACTACACGCACGCCAGACAACCTCGCAACGTGAGCAAGCATCGCGGGTCGTCAAAGGGCAGCGCAAAGGGGCAGTGTAGCCGAACGGCACACGCCTGTCCACTTCGCTCTCGCTGCATGCTCCACGTTGGTCGCAGCATCGCCCGTTCAGGCGGAAACGTCAAGCCCACAAGCCCGACTTTTAGCCGACTAGGGGCCCGGACGCTGGGTTTTCTCCCCTGTGTGACCGGTCGCCTACCGCCAGGCCCCAAGACGATACCCGCGAACGGGGGCGGTTAACGCTCCGTCACACCGGGGGTCGAACCCATGCCGACAACCGGTGTAGCTGTGACTGAGGTACCCGTTCCTTAGGCTTCGCTAAACCTGATTTTTGGTAACAATTGAACGTAGCGGCGCGCCGGGGGCCTCAGGCGGTCCCGAGCAGGGTCGACATGTCGGCCACCAGCCAGCGCGAATCTTGCCGGACCATGACGAACCTGGCCCGGTTCTGGGTGAACTGTTGCTGGAGCCCGGTCTTGCCCGAGGTCTCCTTGACCGTACCCATGTTCACGAACAGCAGAACCTCTACGCGGTCGGGCTCCGCGCGCTCCACCCCGGCACCCGCCACGGCCACGGTCTGCACGATCTTCTGCGCCCTGGCCCTCGACACCAGGGACGTGGTCAGCTGCCTGTAGTGCTCGGTCAGCGCGCCGGTGGTGTGCGTGCCGGCCCGCGCCAGGTCCGCCTCCACCGTGCGGTAGTCGTACGACAGGAGGTCGGGCGCCGCCGCCCTGGCCGCCGCCACCGCCTCGACCGCCGCCGCCTCGGCCGCGCGCAGGTCCCGCAGGTTGAACCACATCGTGGGCACCAGCACACCGCCGACGAGCACGAGGACGCCCAGCAGCACGATCGCGAACGTCCTCACTTCACCTGCACCGCCTTCGACACCAGCCAGACGCCGCCGGCCTTGGTCACCTCCATCGACCACCGGTAGTACCGCTCCTGCGGCGGGCTCTTCGAGCCGTCCCAGCGGATCTCCACATCGGCCACGACCAGCACCTTCGCCGTCGTCCCCGTCATCGAGACCAGCCCTGTCGCGCGCAGCACGCCGTGCTGGACGACCCTGTTCTCGACCGTGGTGGACTTGAGCTTGGCCGCCGTGGCCTCGTACTCCTTCCTCGCCTCCCCCGTCGAGGACTCGATGATGCGCTTCACATCGGCGTCGACGGTCTTGTAGTCGAGCGAGATCAGATTCTTCGCGTGGGCCCCCGCTGCCCGGAGCGCCGCCCGCCTGTCGCCTGCCCTGCCCTGCTCCTCGCGCGCCTGCGCGGCGATCCACACGCCTGAACCGACCAGCACCGCGAGGACTCCGCTGAGGGCGGCGATCAGGATGCGGGCAGGCCGGGCGCCGAATCCTGCCACATCTGCTCCCCTCCCTCGGCCGGTCCGCCGGATCATAACGCGCCATCCGCGTCCGGAGCCCCTCAATCAACCGAGTAGGAATCGGTCAGGGAGTCTCCATCGCCGCAAACGCCTCCAGAAGGCTCTCAGAGGCCCGCTGAGCGTGCGTCACGCCACCGTGGGCGCCATGGACCGACCCCGAGGCGTCCGGGACTCAGCCGAGGCCGTGGAGGTGGAGGCCGGGCCGGGTCACGAGCCCGTCCGCCCGCGTGCGGCCCCCGGCCGCGGGGTCATGAGCGCGTCCGTACGGCCCTCAGGGGCGCTCCCGGCGGCGGGGTCACCCCGTTCGGTCGCCGGCCACCTGCTCGGCCGTCAGCGCCCGGAGGCTGGGCCGCAGCAGGCGGGCGATCTCGTCCGAGGACACGCCACGCAGCTCGTCGAGCTCCAGCAGCTGGTGGCCGACGGCTACGCCCAGCATGATCGTCGTCAGCAGCGCCGCGCGCAGCCGCGCGTCCTCCGCCGGGATGGCCGCCGCCAGCCGGTCGATCTGCTCGCCGAGCACCTGCCGCGCCGACGCGGCCGCCTCGGGGTGCGTGAGCATCGACCGCATCATGGCCAGGGAGCCCTGGGGCACCTCGCCCATCTTCACGGAGAGCGAGGCGAGCACGTGCTCGACGACCTCCTCCGCGGTCAGCTCGCCGTCCGCGACGGGCGTGACCCGCGCGGCCTGCTGGAAGAGCTCCTGCTTGGTGCCGAAGTACTGCATCACGAGGGCCGGATCGACCCCGGCCGCCCTGGCGATGGCCCTGATGGTGGCCCGCTCGAACCCCACTTCCGCGAAGAGCGTACGGGCCGCCCCCAGGATCTTCTCCTCGGTACGGCGCCGCCGCTCGGCCCGCGGAACCCCTCTCTCGCCCACGGCCCTGACTCTACATGCGTTGACCGAATCGCCTCCTTCGCTCTACGCTCGTTGAGTCAACGCCTGTTGAGCGAATGAGAGGTTCTCCATGTCCATCGACGAGATCGTCACCGCGTACCACGCGGCCATGCTGCACAAGTCGCCCGACGAGCTGGCCGACCTCTACGCGGAGGACGCGCTGCACGAGTTCCCGTTCGGGGGGCCGCCGCCGTTCGAGGGGAGGGAGGCGGTCCGTACGGGTTACCGCGCGATGTGGGGCGGGTCCGCGTTCGAGGCCGAGGAGGTGCGGCGGGTCGCGCTCCATCGGACGACGGATCCGGAGGTCGTGGTGGTGGAGCAGAACACGCACGTCGTGGCGGCCGGGCAGCGGGTCACGGTCCCCGGCCTGCTCGTGCTGCGGATCAGGAACGGCCGGATCATCCACACCAGGGACTACATGGACACCAGCGCCATCAGCCAGGTGAGAGCCGCAACCGCCCCCTGACCCCTGCGCGCCTTCAAGCGCCCCACGCCTCCCCCGCGCCTGCCGCCGGAGGGCTCCATCGCGGCCTCAGGCGCATCCGGCCGGCGTGCGCAGCGGGCGGCCGAGCGGCTGCCGCCGCGGGGCCCGGCGGGGCAGGTCGGCCTCTCGCACACGTCGGGCGCCCGGCCCACGCGGGCCGCTCAGACCCGGCCGGCCCCTAAAGGCTCCGGACATGCGAAAAGAGGCGGCACACCCGGCACCAGGGTGTGTCCGCCTCTTCCCGTAAGAGCTGTCGTGAAGGGGAAAGTTACTTCACGGTCACGGTCGCGCCGGCGCCCTCGAGGGCAGCCTTGGCCTTCTCCGCCTGCTCCTTGTTGACCTTGCCGTCGAAGACCGGCTTGGGAGCGCCGTCCACCAGGTCCTTGGCCTCCTTGAGGCCCAGGGACGTGAGGGCGCGGATCTCCTTGATGACCTGGATCTTCTTGTCGCCGGCAGCCTCGAGGACGACGTCGAACTCGTCCTGCTCCTCGACAGCGGCGGCCTCGGCGCCGGCGCCACCGGCCGCGGGGGCGGCGGCGACCGCGACGGGGGCGGCGGCCTTGACGTCGAAGACCTCTTCGAACTGCTTCACGAACTCGGACAGCTCGAGGAGGGTCATCTCCTTGAACGCGTCGAGCAGCTCGTCGGTGCTGAGCTTCGCCATGATGTTTTCCTTACGTTTAGGACTTGCAGAAAACTAGGAACGGGACCGCGGTGTTGCGGCAACCCCCGTGCTACTCGCCCGCCTCGTCGCGCTTGGCGCGCAGGGCGTCGGCCAGCTGAGCCATCTGCGTCGGCAGCGCGGCGAACACAGCGGCAGCAGCGCTCTGCTTCGCCTTGAGCGCACCAGCCAGCTTCGCGAGGAGAACCTCGCGGGACTCGAGGTCGGCGAGCTTGGTGATCTCAGCGGCGTCGAGGGTCTTGCCCTCGAGAACGCCACCCTTGATCACCAGAAGGGGATTGGCCTTGGCGAAGTCGCGCAGACCCTTGGCCGCCTCGACAACGTCGCCGTTGACGAAGGCGATCGCGGTCGGACCGGCGAGCAGGCCGTCGAGGCCCGCCAGACCGGCCTCGTTGGCCGCGATCTTGGTCAGGGTGTTCTTCGCCACGGCGAACTTCGCATTCTCACCGAGAGAGGTGCGCAGCTCCTTGAGCTGCGCGACGGTGAGACCGCGGTACTCGGTCAGAACGGCGGCGGCGCTGCCTTCGAACTCACGCTTGAGCTCGGCAACCGCTGTCGCCTTATCCGCCCTCGCCATGGGCCTCCTTCCAGATGTGCCACCGGGGGAAGGCCCAGAAATGAGAACAGCCCCGGGCGCAGGGCGCACACGGGGCTCGCACATGGATCACACCATGCAGGAAACTCGCATCACACCTGCGCGGGCCGTCCACGTGACGTGGATCCTTCGGTCGCCGGGCTTTGAGGCACCCGACGACGACCGGCGGTCTTCGGCAACGACCAGAGTACGGGCTGGCCGCCGAGTTTCCAAATCGTTCTCAGTTGGTTGTGCCCTTGGGCAGCTCTCCGACCTGGTCCGCGGGCGGGGTCTCGATGGCGACCTGCTCGTTGAAGTCCTTGAAGAGCAGGGTGGCGTCGAGCGTCGCACCCTCCTTGGAACCGTTCAGGGCGAGCTTGCGGGGGAGGCCGTCGGCGGCCACCCAGATGTCGAACTTGACGTCCTTGAGCTCGGCCAGGTTCGTACGGGCCTGCTCCTGCCTGTCGGCGGGCAGCAGCTGCACGGCCGCGTCGACCGGGAACGAGCCGCTGTAGTGGGTGGTGTCCTCGCCGTTGACGCTCTCGTTGCCGACCGACTTGACGTCCTGGGACGCGGTCACCAGCTTGGTCACGTTGCCGAGGTCGAACTGCTGGATCTGCGTCAGGTACTGGTTCACCTGGCCGGAGTCGCCCATGTCGCTGAGCGAGACCTTGATCCACGGCTTCGTGGCCCCGACGAGGTCCTTGAGGGCGTCGACCTTGACGTAGACGGTGTCGCCCTGCAGCACGGCGCGCGCACCGCCCGGCAGGCTCCTGCCGCCCATGTCGACGGTGTCCAGCGTCAGGTCCACGGCGAGCTGGGGCTTGCTCTGGTAGAGCATGTGCCCCTGCACCTTGCCCGAGCCCTCCTGCGGGTGCGTGACGTCGACCACGGCGTCGACCGTGTAGCTGGTGACCTCCGCGGTCTTCTGCGCGGCCTGCGCGAGCACCTCTGAGGCGGCCAGGTTGACCTGGATGGGCTGTGCGTTCGATCCACAACCGGCGACCGCCGCTACGACGAGCGCGGCACCGGCCGCGGTGAGTCCTATCGTGCGCTTCAGCATGTCTTGACCCTACGTTTAAGTTTCACCGCCGTAGCGACTTCCCCGCACATTTAGGGGAAAACCCAGGGTTATCCCCCACACACTCCACACATTCCCTTCACAACCCCGATTCCCACTGCGGGGCGACGGGACACGGGTGGGTGCCGGTGCCGGTCACCCACCCCGGCGCCGGCGGAACGCGAACGAGCTGCCGGCACCCGTCACACGGCCCGGCGACGACCGAACCCGAGCGGGCTGCCGGTGCCGTTCGCACACCGCGGCGTGGGCGGAACGCGAGCGGGCTGCCGGCAGTCGCACGGCCCAGCAGCAGCCCGACCCGGGCGGAAGGCGGGCACCGCTCGCACCGCCCAGCGGCGGCGAGGAAAGGCGGGTGGGGTGCCGGTATCGGTCTGCCGGGCTACCGTGCGCACGTCACGGCGGCCGGCCACGTGCGGGTCAGAGGCCGTTCTCCTGGAGGCCCTCAGCCCCGTACGGCGGGTGGCGGTCGCCACGGCTTGCCGTAACGATGAAAAAGGGGGGGCGGTCGCCTCAGCCTGCCGCAACGGGCAGAAAGGGAAGCGAAAAGCCCCGCCCGGAGAACCGGACGGGGCTCTGGTGCCGCTGGATCTGCTACTCGGCGGTCTCCGAGGTCAGGCCGCGGGTGATGTTGGGGTCGACCGGGACGCCCGGCCCCATCGTCGTGGAGAACGTGACCTTCTTCAGGTAACGCCCCTTGGCCGCGGACGGCTTGAGACGCAGCACCTCGTCAAGGGCGGCGGCGTAGTTCTCGATGAGCTGGCGCTCGTCGAACGACGTCTTGCCGATGATGAAGTGCAGGTTGGCCTGCCGGTCGGTGCGGAACTCGATCTTGCCGCCCTTGATCTCCGTCACGGCCTTGGCGACGTCGGGCGTCACCGTGCCGGTCTTCGGGTTGGGCATGAGACCGCGCGGGCCGAGCACGCGGCCCAGGCGACCCACCTTGCCCATGAGGTCGGGCGTGGCCACCACGGCGTCGAACTCGTTGAGCCGGTTGCCCTTGGAGATCTCGTCGATCAGCTCGTCGGCGCCGACGATGTCGGCGCCCGCCTCGCGGGCTGCCTCGGCACGGTCACCGGTCGCGAAGACCAGGACCCGGGCGGTCTTGCCGGTGCCGTGCGGGAGGTTGACCGTGCCGCGCACGATCTGGTCGGCCTTGCGAGGGTCGACGCCGAGGCGCAGCGCGACCTCGACGGTCGCGTCGAACTTCGTGGTCGAGGTCTGCTTGGCCAGCTTCGCGGCGTCGGCCGGCGAGTAGAGCTTGTCGCGGTCGACCTTGGCGGCCGCGTCCTTGTGCGCCTTGCTGCGCTTCATTGCTTTGACTCCTGAGTGGTACGGCGAGCCCGTGCGACGGGCCCTCCCACGGCTTGCGGAAAACCTAGTCGGCGACGGTGATGCCCATCGACCGGGCGGTGCCGGCGATGATCTTCTCGGCCGCCTCGATGTCGTTGGCGTTGAGGTCGGGCATCTTCGTCTCGGCGATGCTGCGCAGCTGCTCGCGGCTGAGCTTGCCCACCTTGTCGCGGTGGGGAACCGCACTGCCCTTGTCGAGGCCGAGAGCCTTCTTGATGAGCTCGGGGGCCGGCGGCGTCTTCGTGATGAAGCTGAAGCTGCGGTCCTCGAAAATGGTGATCTCAACGGGGATGATGTTGCCCCGCTGGGCCTCCGTCGCGGCGTTGTACTGCTTGACGAAGTCCATGATGTTGACGCCGTGGGGACCGAGCGCGGTACCCACGGGCGGCGCCGGGGTGGCTTGTCCAGCGGGGAGCTGGACCTTCACCAGGGCGGCGATCTTCTTCTTCGGAGGCATGTGTCCTTCTCCGGGTCCTGATTGCGATGCCTGTCAGGGCCGCGGATTGCGACCCGGACATGTCGGAGGCCGCCCTCGCGACAGGCGGCCAGCCGAACGTCTAAGTGTAGGTGATGGTCCTAGATCTTCGAGACCTGGTTGAACGAGAGCTCGACCGGCGTCTCGCGGCCGAAGATCGAGACGAGCACCTTGAGCTTCTGCGACTCGGGGCTGATCTCGCTCACCGACGCGGGCAACGTGGCGAACGGGCCGTCCATGACGGTGACGGACTCGCCGATCTCGAACTCGACCGTCGGACCCGTGGTCGTCTTGGCCGCGGCCTTCTTGGTCTCCTCGGTCGGCTCGGGCGCCAGCAGCTTGGCGACCTCGTCGAGGCTGAGCGGGCTCGGCTTGTTGGACAGGCCGACGAAGCCGGTCACGCCGGGCGTGTTGCGCACGGCGGCCCAGGACTCGTCGGTGAGCTCCATGCGCACCAGCACGTAGCCGGGCAGCACCCGCTCCTTGACCGGCACCTTCTTGCCGCTCTTGAACTCCTGGACGGTGTGCGTCGGCACCTCGACCTGGTAGATGTAGTCCTCCATGTTGAGCGACACGTTGCGGCTCTCGATGTTGGACTTCACGCGGTTCTCGTAACCGGCGTAGGAGTGGATGACGTACCACTCGCCGGGAAGGCCGCGCAGCGAGCTCTTGAACTCCTCGACGGGGTCGACGTCGGGAAGCACCGCATCGTCCTCGACGGCGGTAGCCTCGGCATCGGCTGCCTCGTCGCCCTCCGCGACCTCGGCCTCCTGGAGCGCCGCCTCGGCGGCCTCCTCGGTGGCCTCTTCCAGCTCGTCGCCCCACTCCTCGCGGGACTCGTCCGCCGGAACTGAAGACTCGGACACGGTGACTCTTCCTCTTTCGTCTCTTCGATCTGGAACGTATCGAATGGCGACTCCGTCAAGCGACACCGGCGGTGCCCGGGATCAATCGCCCGGGATCATTCGCCGCCGAAGACCTTGAGGACCGCCCATCCCAGGGCGCTGTCCAGCCCGTACACGACCGCGACCATGATCAGAACGAATATCAGCACGACCGTGGTGTAGGTGATGAGGTCCTTGCGGGTCGGCCAGATGACCTTGCGAAGCTCGTTGACGACCTGCCGGTAGAAAAGGGCAGGTGAAGTTCTGGTCTTCTTCTCGCCACCCGGCTTGCCTGCGGTCTCGCCGCGCGTGTCGATCGCCACAGTCCTCACCTGAAATCGTCGTATCCAACGCAGTTTTGCGGCGCGCTTACACGCCCATTATTGCGCGGACCGCACTCGCAGGGCACGAGGGACTCGAACCCCCAACCGCCGGTTTTGGAGACCGGTGCGCTACCAATTGCGCCAGTGCCCTATGTCGTCAGATCAGACTACCCTGATCGACTCACTGCTTGGACCGAACCGCTCGCCGACATGCTGTGCGGAAGGACCGAGCGAAAGCATACGGGGGATTGCCTGGTACGTCGAACCCATTCCTGATCCCCCAGGTCACCGAGCACATGCGAGCATGGACGCATGTCCGACCGACCCCGCATCTCCGCGAGAATTTCCGCGATCTCCGAGTCCGCCACGCTCGCCGTGGACGCCAAGGCCAAGGCGATGAAGGCGGCGGGCCGCCCCGTCATCGGCTTCGGCGCGGGCGAGCCAGACTTCCCGACGCCCGGCTACATCGTCGAGGCGGCGATCCAGGCGGCCCGCGAGCCGCGCTTCCACAAGTACACGCCGGCGGGCGGCCTGCCGGAGCTCAAGCAGGCCATCGCCGCCAAGACGCGGCGCGATTCGGGCTACGCCGTCGAGGCGTCGCAGGTGCTGGTCACCAACGGCGGCAAGCAGGCGGTCTACGAGGTGTTCGCGACGCTGCTCGACCCGGGCGACGAGGTCCTGGTCGTGGCGCCCTACTGGACGACCTATCCGGAGGCGGTCAAGCTGGCCGGCGGGGTGCAGGTCGACGTCGTGACCGACGAGTCCACGGGCTATCTGGCGAGCGTCGAGCAGCTGGAGGCGGCGCGCACGGAGCGGACGAAGGTCCTGCTGTTCGTCTCGCCGTCCAACCCGACGGGCGCCGTTCACTCCCGCGAGCAGACGGTCGCGATCGGCCGCTGGGCGGCTGAGCACGGCCTGTGGGTGGTCACCGACGAGATCTACGAGCACCTCGTGTACGGCGGCGCCGAGTTCACCAGCATCGCCACGGCCGTCCCCGAGCTGGGCGACCGGGTGGTGATCCTCAACGGCGTGGCCAAGACGTACGCGATGACGGGCTGGCGCGTGGGCTGGCTGATCGGCCCGAACGACGTCGTCAAGGCGGCCACCAACCTGCAGTCGCACGCGACCTCCAACGTCTCCAACGTCTCCCAGATGGCCGCGCTGGCCGCCGTTTCCGGCGACCTGTCGGCGGTGGCGGAGATGCGTTCGGCGTTCGACCGGCGGCGGCAGGCGATGGTCAGGATGCTCAACGAGATCCCGGGCGTGTTCTGCCCGGAACCGAAGGGGGCGTTCTACGCATATCCATCGGTGAAGGAGCTGATCGGCAAGGAGCTGCGCGGCAGGCGGCCGGGCTCGTCCGCCGAGCTGGCCGAGCTGATCCTGGAGGAGGCCGAGGTGGCGGTGGTGCCGGGCGAGGCGTTCGGCACGCCGGGCTACTTCCGCCTGTCGTACGCGCTCGGCGACGACGACCTGGCCGAGGGCGTCAGCCGCATGGGCAAGCTGCTGTCAGAGGCGCACTGAGGCGCACTGAGAATCAGTGAGCCGACCCGGCCGAGCGCGCCGGGCTGGGGGTGACGCCCGCGGCGATCTGCCTGATCTGGGCGGCCCAGCCGGGCGTCGCGGCGATGTAGACGGCGGTGCCGGGCCGCTCCAGCCACATGAAGTTGCTCAGGCCGGTGCGCGTGGTCCAGCGCAGCGCCGGCCTGCCCTTGTACGCCGTGAGCGTAGATCTGGCGACCAGCGTGGCGAACTCCTCGGCCCTGCGCACCCCGCACACCACGCCGACGTACACCCGTTCGTCGCTCTCCCGCCAGATCAGCCCCTTGACCTCCAGCGGCTGCCTGAGCGAGTCGAGGCGGCCGAACGAGCCCGCCCGGGTGAGCGCGCCCGGCATGGCGGGCAGGCGCACCCCGGAGCTCTCACAGGCCAGCGAGGGGCCCCTGAGCGGCGTGGGCGGCGCGGCGGGCGGCTCCTCCACGGTCACCGGCAGGTCGCCGCCGCGGCAGCCCGCCACCGCGCACATGAGGAGCACCGCTGCCAGACGCCGCATCGACCCCCCAGGAAACGCGTGGAAAGGGCTCCTAGTCTCCTACAGGACCTTTGACGGAGGCGGCAATAGGCACCAGTTCGCCGGCGAGCGAGTCGCTGACCCGGATCCAGGCGCCCGTGCCCGCGCGTTCGAGCCAGACGATCAGGCGGCCGCCGCCGGGCGCGCGACCGGCCACCGCGGGCCTGCCGCGCACGACGGTGGAGCGGGGGTCGAGCACGGTGGCCCGCCTCTGGTAGCTCGCCCAGTCGGCGGCCGGCTCCACCTGCGCCTCGACGAACCGGCCGGCCGTGCCGAACCTGGCCCACGCCCCCGACGGCTCGACCGCTCCCCCGCCGCTGCGTTCCAGCCCGGCGGGCAGGTAGGTGAGCCAGAGGTCGCCGGAGACCACGGCGAGCGCGGCCCTCTGCGGCGCCGGCACGGCCGCGGGGGCGGCCACGGCGGCGGGCCGGGGACGGCCGAAGCCGGAGGCGAAGAGCAGATAGATGATCAGCGCCGTCACCGCGAACGCCAGCAACGCGAGCACCGCCCGCCGTCCCTGCCCGGCACCGGGTGGCTCCTCGGGGATCATGCCTTCTTGATCCCCCGTTCGGGGTTGTCCGTACCACCGGATGTTCCCCCGGGGTGAAGTGGCAAGATATGCGAATGGCAAGGCCTCTGATCGCGCTTCCCAAGGCCCATCTGCACCTGCACTTCACCGGATCGATGCGGCATTCCACGCTGATCGAGCTGGCCAGGGATCAGGGGTTGCACCTGCCCGACGCGCTGGAGCAGGACTGGCCGCCGCGGTTGCGGGCCACGGACGAGCGCGGCTGGTTCAGGTTCCAGCGGCTGTACGACATCGCGAGGTCGGTGCTGACCCGCCCCGAGCACGTCTACCGGCTGCTGCGCGAGTCGGCCGAGGACGAGGCGGTGGCCGGGTCGCGGTGGCTGGAGATCCAGGTCGACCCGTCGGGTTACGCGCAGCGCTTCGGCGGCCTGACCGCCACGCTGGAGCTGACGCTGGACGCGGCCCGCCAGGCGTCCGAGCACGCGGGGGTCGGGATCGCGATCGTCGTGGCCGCCAACAGGACCCGCCACCCTCTCGACGCGAACACGCTGGCCAGGCTCGCCACCCAGTACGCCGGCAAGGGCGTGGTCGGCTTCGGGCTCTCCAACGACGAGCGGCGGGGCGAGGCCAGGGACTTCGAGCGGGCGTTCAGGATCGCCAAGCGGGGCGGGCTGCTGGCCGTGCCGCACGGGGGCGAGCTGATGGGCCCGCGCAGCGTCGCGCAGTGCGTGGACGACCTGGGCGCCGACCGGGTGGGCCACGGGGTGCGGGCGGCGGACGACGACCGGCTGATGCAGCGGCTGGCCGACCGGCAGATCTGCTGCGAGATCTGCCCCACCTCCAACGTGGGGCTGGGCGTGGCGGAGCGGCCGGCCGACGTGCCGCTGCGGCGGCTGTTCGACGCGGGGGTGCCGATCGCCCTGGGGTCCGACGACCCGCTGCTGTTCGGGGCGCGGCTGTTGCGGCAGTACGAGCTGGCCCGGGAGGTCCTGGGCTTCAGCGACGCGGAGCTGGCCGAGCTGGCCCGCCAGTCCGTACGGTCGTCGACGGCCCCCGAGTCGGTGCGCAAGGAACTGCTCAAAGGCATCGACGACTGGCTGACGAGCTCATTCGAGTGATTCGGCGACGCGGACGGCCTCGTCGCTGGTCTTGAGCCCTTCCAGGCGGTAGCCCGTCGTCCCCTGCTGCCAGACGAGGGTGGGCCCGGCCTGGCGGAGGGGCAGCTCGGTGCCGTCCTCGCGGGTGAGGTAGCCGAGCGGGTGCGCGCCGGGGATCCACCAGGCGGTGCGGCCGGCGACCTTGACGTAGTCGGGCCAGGGCGGGCCGAGCTTCTTGAAGAAGACCGGGTCCAGGGTGCCGTCGAACTGGTCAAGCCGGACGCCGCCGGGCCAGAACATGGACACGACCCTGCCGTGGTCGGCGACGGTGGTGCGCTCGGGCGGCCCGAGCGCCTTCGGCGTCCTGACCGGGAACGGCGCGGTGTCCGCAGGATGCTCGCCGGGGATGGGGGCGGTGGTCCGCACGGGCGGGGGCGGCGTGTCGCCGATCTGGAACTCGACGCCGGCGAAGCGCAGCACCCGCACGACGGCGGCCCGGCCCTGGGGGGTGGCGGCGGTGATGGCGACGACGGCGATGACGACGGCCGCGACCACCTTCCACCTCGCTTTCCACCTCGCACGCCGGCGCACCGGCGCATGGGGCTCGGGGGCATGGGGTGCAGGGGCAGGGGGCGCGGCAGCGAGGCGGGCGCGTACGGCGGCGGCGACGTCGGCGGGCGGCGGGGCGGGCACGTCGAGGTCGTCCCCGAGCGCCAGCAGTTCGGCCTCCAGCGCGTCCAGGCCGCCCGGCCCGCTCAGCTCGCCCGGCACACCCGACTCGTCCGGTCCGTCCGGCTCGTCGAAAGGCTCACGCGAACTCATTGCCCACCTCCTCCCTCAGCCGGGCCAGCCCCCGATGCGTCCTGGACTTGACGGTGCCGACGGGCCAGTCGAGCACCTGTGCCGTCTCCGCCTCGGACAGCTGTAAGAAGTACCGGCAGACGACGGCCTGGCGTTCCCGCTCGGGCAGCCGGCGTACGGCGTCGAGCAGGCGGGAGCGCCGGTCGGTGGCCAGCGCCGCGCCCTCGGGGTCGTCGGGCGCGGCCACGGGAGCGGTGGCGCCGAGCCGCAGCGCGAGCTCCGAGCGGCGCCCCCGCGAGCGGGTGAGGTTGTGGGTCTCGTTGGCGACGATCCGCAGCAGCCACGGCCGGAACGGCGCGTCCCTGCGGAAGCTCGCCAGGTGCCGGTACGCCTTGACGAAGGCCTCCTGCACGACGTCCTCGGCCTCGTCGCCCGCGCCGAGCATGGCGGCGGTACGGTGGGCGAGCGCGCTGTAGCGGGCGACCAGCGCCTCATAGGCGGAAAGGTCACCGGCGAGCGAGCGCTCGACAGCCTCGTCGTCGTCCATGGCGAGTCAGATTCCACCCCATGAGGGCCCTCGGGGGGAAGGCTCTTTCCGCATGATGTGAACCCTGCCGGTGATCGGGGCATTAGACTCGGGCAATCCATGAGCCCCTTGAAGGAACGGGACTATGTCTTCTGGGTATGACCGTGTGGTGCAACCGGCGGCCGGTGACGAGGCCTTGGAGAACCACCTCGGTGGCGACGAGGCCAGGAACTATCGGCAGTACGAGTTCGACATGGTCGCCCCGCACGTCGGGCGGTCGATGCTGGAGATCGGCTCGGGCCTCGGCCACTTCGCCGAGCAGTTCCTGCCGCGCCTCGACCGGCTGGTCGTGAGCGATTTCGACCCCTACTGCGTCGAGCAGTTGGAGAAGCGGTTCGCCGGTCGCGACGAGATCGGCGTGCTGCAGTTCGGCCTGCCGACCGACATCCCGCTCGAGGACAAGGTCGACACGGTCGTCATGATGAACGTCCTGGAGCACATCGAGGACGACGCCGAGGCGCTGCGCTCGCTGGCGCGGGTCACGCTGCCGGGCGGGCGGATCATCATCTGGGTGCCCGGCTACATGCAGCTTTACGGCGACTTCGACCGCAAGGTGGGGCATGTCCAGCGCTACACGCCCAAGACGCTGGGCGCGACGGTGGCGCGGGCGGGCCTCGACGTCGAGGTGCTCAAGCCGATCAACTTCCTGGGCGGCATCGCCTGGTGGGCGGCGGTGCGCCGGGGCGGCGTCGGCTACCCTGACCCGCGTCTGGTCAAGATCTACGACCGCACGGTGGTCCCGACGACCCGCCTGATCGAGCGGTTCATCAGGCCACCGTTCGGCCAGACCGTCTTCTGCGTGGCCAGGGTGCCGAGGCCGCTCACTTGATGGACCCGGCGGTGAGGCCGCCGACCACCTTCCGCTCGATCAGCGCGAAGAGGATGATCACGGGGATGGTGGCGATCACGGAGCCGGCGAACAGGTTCTGCCAGTCGACCTGATACTGGCCGATGAACGAGTTGAGCGCCACGGTGAGCGGCTGGTTCTCGGGCGTCGTGGTCAGCGTCAGGGCGACCACGAACTCGTTCCACGCGGCGATGAACGTGAAGATCAGCGCCGTGATGACGCCCGGCATGGCCAGCGGCAGCGTGATCCTGAACAGCGCGCCGAAGCGCCCGTTGCCGTCGATGAACGCGGCCTCCTCCAGCTCGCGCGGGATGGAGGCGAAGTAGGCGTTCAGGATCCACACCGCGAAGGCCAGGTTGAACCCGGCGTTGACCAGGATGAGCGACCAGACCGAGTCGACCAGCCCGAACTGGTAGAACTCGCGGTAGATGCCCACGAGCATGGCCGTCGGCTGGAACATCTGGGTGATCAGCACGAGGATCAGGAACGCCGTGCGCCCCCTGAAGTTGTGCCTGGCCGAGTAGTACGCGGCGGGCAGCGCCACCAGCAGCACCAGCACGGTCGAGCCGCCGGCGACCTTGAGCGTCACCCACAGGTTGCCTGCCAGGCCGCTGGTCCAGAAGTTGGCGAGGTTGGACCAGACCCACTCGTCCGGCCAGAACGCCACGTCGCGCAGCGACTCCTGGGCGCGCAGCGAGGTGAGCAGCATCACCACGTACGGGAACAGGAAGATCAGCGCGATCACGTACGCGGCGGCCGCGACGACGACGGTCCGCAGCCGCGGCATCCGGCGCCGCGCGACCGGCCTGGCGTGCTGTTTCGGCCTGGCGGGTGCGGTCCGTACGGTGTTGACGGCCATCACGCCACCTCCTTGTTCCAGCGCGAGACCTTGAGGAAGATCGCTGTCAGGACGATCACCATGCCGAAGTTGACGACGGACATGGCCGCGGATTCGCCGATGTCCGAGCTCTTGAGGATGAACATGAGGATCGTCGAGGTGGCCGTGGAGTAGCCGGGCTGGCCGTGCGTCATGGCCCAGATGATGGGGAAGCTGTTGAAGACGTTCATGACGTTGATGAGGGCCGCCACGGTGAGCGCGGGGCGCAGCAGCGGCAGGGTGATCGACCAGTAGGTCCGCAGCCGCCCGGCCCCGTCCATCTTGGCCGCCTCATAGACGTCGGCGGAGATCGTCGACAGCCCGGCCAGCAGCGCGTACGTCGTGAACGGCACGGACACGAAGACGGCCACGAACACCAGCCACGGCATGGCGGTGGAGGCGTTGCCGAGTTGGTCGGCCGCGGCCCCGCCCATCGCGTCGATCAGCCCGAGCTTCAGCCGGATCTGGTTGATCACGCCGACCTCGGGGTCGAGCATCCACTTGAAGATGATCGCGGTCATCAGCACCGACGCGGCCCACGGCGCGATGAGCGCCCAGCGGGCGACCTTGCGCAGCGGGAAGCGCTGGTTGAACAGCTGGGCGAGGGCCAGCGAGATCAGCACGGTGAGCGCGACGACCGCGACCACCCAGATCACGCTGCGGACCATGATGTCGGCGAAGTCCTTCTCGCCGAAGAGCTTCTCGTAGTTGGCGGCGCCGTTGCTCCCCTGGACGATGCCGAACCGACTGATCTTGAGGAACGACGACCTGATCATCTCGATCACGGGCCAGAGCACGACCACCGCGATCAGCACCACGGCGGGCCCGACCCACGCGAGGGGCTCCAGGGCGCGCAACCTTCTCATGAGCAACCTTCCCAAGACGGTGCGGCCGGCGCGCGGGAGAAGGCGCCGGCCGCACGGACCCCCGACGGATCAGCCGGCCGCTTCGGCGGTCTTCTGCAGATCACCGAGGACCTTGGCGGGGTCGTCGGACACGGCCCCGCCGATGGTCTGCTTCACCTGGGCGCTGACCGCCTCCCATTTGGGGTCGGTGAAGGGGTAGAAGCTGGCGTTCGGCAGCGCGTCGAGGAACGGCTTGAGCTTCTCGTCGCCCTCCAGCTTCTTGATGCCGCCGTTGGTGACGGGCAGCAGCTTGTAGGTGTCGGAGATCTTCTGGGCGGCGCTGCCGGTGTAGAAGAAGTCGAAGAACTTCTTGATCTCGGCGGCGTGGCCGTTCTTGTTGAACGCCATGATCCAGTCCATGACGCCGAGCGTGGTGTCGAGCGGCCCTGCCTTGCCGGGGATGGGCGCGACGCCGTAGTTCTTCAGCCCGGCCGCGTCGAAGATCGGGATGGACATGGGGCCGCCGTTGACCATGCCGACCTTGCCGGCGCCGAAGTCCTCCCAGACCGTCTTGCGGTCCTTGGTGCCCGGGTTGGGAGTGGTCAGGCCCGCCTCGACCAGGCCCTTCATGTACGTGAACGTCTCGACGTTCTGCGGCGAGTTGATCGCCCACTTGCCGGAGGCGTCCTGGTAGCCGCCGCCGTTGCCGAGCATCCACAGGAACGACTCGGCCTGGGCCTCCTCCTGGCCGAGCGGCAGGCCGAACGGCTGCGTGACGCCGGCCTTCTTCAGCTTCTCGGCGTCGGCCTTGAGCTCGTCCCACGTCTTCGGCGGCTCGGCGATGCCGGCCTTCTCGAACAGGTCCTTGTTGTAGAACAGGGCGCGGGCGGAGGAGACGAACGGGATGCCGTACGCGGTGCCGTCGACCTTGCCGAAGTCGGAGAACTTCTGCAGCATGTCGCCCGAGACCTCCGGCGACAGCACCTCGTCGACCTTGTAGAGCAGGCTGTCGTTGACGAAGCCGGAGTAGCCGCCGGTCTGCAGGATGTCGGGCACCTGACCGTTCTGGATCATGGTGGCGACCTGCTTGTCGATGTCGTTCCAGTTGATGACCTGGACGTCGACCTTGATGTTCGGGTTGGCCGCCTGGAACTCGTCCACGACGCCCTTCCAGAAGTTCTCGCCCGAGTCGGGCTTGCCGGGGCCGCTGCCGTAGTCGGCGGCGACCATCTTCAGCGTGACCTGCCCGCCGCCGGACGCCTGGTCATCGCCACCGGAACCGCCCGAACCGCCGGATCCGCAGCTGGACAGGACCAGCACCGTGGCAAGGCCGAGAGCGGCGCCGCCCACAAGCTTGATGTTCACTGGTGATACCGCCTTCTCGTGGGGCGGGCCGCTGGTCCGTACCAGCTGACGGGCCACGCCCGGGGGATGAGGCGCGCGAGCGCGCGGCTCGACGCGTTTGCGCCAGCGTAAGCCTGGGCCGCGGAGCCGGTCTATACCGGCTCGTATCAGTTTGGCAACACCAAGACGGCTGAAAGGCGACGACCGGTCTAGACCGGACGTCAGAGGATTTTCCTCCGCACGCTCTCGCCACCCTCGGGCGTGCCGATCCACGGCCCCTCGATGCTGGGGTCGAGGATGCCCTCCTCCAGGAAGTCGTAGCGGCCTTCGAGCACGTAGCCGGCCAGGCGCACGTCGCCGGCGTCGCTGTTGTCCCAGAGCTCGTCGAACAGCGATTCGACGCGGCGCCGCGCCTGGTGGCAGAAGGTGTCGGCCAGCTCGTACGGCCGGCGCCCCAGGTCGCCCGCGTCCTCCTCCGCCTTGACGCAGGCGGCCGTCATGGCGAACAGCTCGGCTCCGATGTCCACGATCCGGCCGAGGAACGACTGCTTGTGCTCCAGCCTGCCCTGCCAGCGGGACATGCCGTAGAAGGTGGACCTGGCCAGTTTCCTGCTGGTCCGCTCCACGAAACGCAGGTGCTGGGCCAGCGGGCCGAAGGCGGCGTACGAGGTGGGCAGGTTGCCGGTGCCGGCCACCAGCGTGGGCAGCCACTTGGCGTAGAAGCGGCTGGCCCGGCCGAGGGCCTGTGCGCGCTCCTGGGCGGAGGCGTCCGGGTTGATCAGCTCGCCGGCGGCCGACAGGTGCGCGTCCACCGCCTCGCGCGTGATCATCAGGTGCATGATCTCGCTGGAGCCCTCGAAGATCCGGTTGATGCGGGAGTCGCGCAGCATCTGCTCGGCGGGCACGCCGCGCTCGCCGCGCGCCGCGAGCGACTCGGCGGTCTCGTAGCCGCGCCCGCCCCTGATCTGGACCAGCTCGTCGAGCGCCCGGTACGACAGCTCGGAGGAGTAGAGCTTGGCCAGCGCCGCCTCGATCCTGATGTCGTTGCGCTGGTCGTCGGCCAGGCGGGCGGTGAGCTCGCTGACGGCCTCCAGTGCGTACGCGCTGGCCGCGATGAATGCGATCTTGGTGGCCACGGCCTCGTGCTTGCCGACCTTGCGTCCCCACTGGACCCGCTCGCAGCCCCACTCCCGGGCGATCTTGACGGCCCACTTGGTGCTGCCCGCGCAGGTGGCCGGGAGCGACAGGCGGCCGGTGTTGAGCGTGGTCAGGGCGATCTTCAGGCCCTGGCCCTCCTGGCCGATCATGTTCTTGGCGGGCACCCTGACCTGGGTGAACTCGGTGACGCCGTTCTCGATGCCGCGCAGCCCCATGAAGCCGTTGCGGCGCTTGACCGTGATGCCGGGAGAGTCGGCCTCGACCACGAACGCGCTGATCTTCTTGCCGGTCCGGGCCATGACGACGAGCAGGTCGGCGACCACGCCGTTGGTCGTCCACAGCTTGACGCCGTCGATCACGTAGTCGTCGCCGTCGCGGACCGCGGTGGTGGACAGCCGGGCTGGGTCGGAGCCGACGTCGGGCTCGGTCAGCAGGAAGGCGGAGATCTCGCCCCGCGCGCACCTGGGCAGGAACTCCCGCTTCTGCTCCTCCGTGCCGAACAGCTTGAGCGGCTGCGGCACGCCGATCGACTGGTGCGCCGACAGCAGGGTGGCCAGCGCCGGGCAGTACGACCCGACGAGCATGAGGGTGCGGCAGTAGTACAGGTAGGGCAGCCCGAGCCCGCCGTACTCCTCGCCGATCGTGATGCCGAACGCACCGAGCTCCGCCAGGCCCTTCACCACCTCGTCGGGCACCTGCGCGGTCCGCTCGATGAGCGCGGGGTCCACGCTCGTGTCGAGGAAGCGCCGCACCGCCCTGACGAACTCCTCGCCCCGCGTGGTCGCCTCGTCGGAGAGCCGCGGCACGGGATGGACCAGGTCCAGCCGGAAGTCGCCGAGGAAGAGCTGCTTGGCGAAGCTGGGCCGCGTCCACTCCTGCTCGCGAGCCTGCTCGCCGACCTCTCTGGACTCCGCGTACTTGGTGTGCTCGGTCATGGCACCTCCCGACGATGCGCCGTCATGTGCTAGGAGTACTGCCCCTCCGACGGCACCATGCGCCGTTTATAACCGGAATTTGTACGAACGGCGAGCATTCGCTTTCAGCACCACGACCGCCACCAGCGCCAGCACGGCGGGAACCACGAGGTAGACGCCGCAGAACGCGAGCGCCGCGAACGACATCCCGGCCCCCACGACGGCGGTGTTCCTGTGCCGCCCGGCGGGCAGCATCCGCACGGCCGCGGCCACGCCCACCGCCGTCACGGCGGCCAGGCACGCCGACGTGGCCCGCATGAGCAGGTCAAGATCCACTCCCCACATCACCACGGGCCAGACCAGCACGGGCACGCTCAGCACGACCAGCAGCCCGAGACTCCGGTACGGCGTCTCCCCCGGCGCCCCTCCCCTGGCGAACCAGCCGGGCAGCGCGCCGTCCCTGGCCAGCGCCGCGCCGAGCCGGGCGGCCCCGGCGACGTAGGTGTTGACGGCCCCGAACGTCAGCAGCACCGCCACCACCCCGGTCACCGGCCGCGCGGCGGGACCGATGCCGATCTCCAGCATGTCGCTGAGCGGCACGCCGCCCATGTCGGCGCCGAGCACGGCGACGGAGGTGACCGAGACGCCCGCGTACAGGACGGCGATCACGGCGAGACTCACCACGGTGGCCCTGACCAGGCCGTTCTTCCCGCTCCCGAACTCCGCCGACAGGTGGCTGGCCGCCTCCCAGCCGACGAAGGCGAACATGAGCACGCCGGCCGCGCCCGCCACACCCGCGGCGCCGTACGGGGCGAACGGGGTGAAGTTGGCCGGGTCGGCGTGCGGCGCGGCGGTGACCACGGCGGCGGCCAGCAGGGCGACGAGCAGGCCGACGAGGACGATCTGCAGGCGTCCCGAGGTGCGCAGCCCCACGGCGTTGGCGCCGAAGGCGGCCAGCAGGATGAAGCACGCCACCAGGACGGCGGGCACTCCGAGGGTGGCCTCGACGTATCGGCCGCCCACCAGCGCGCCCGCGACGGTGCCGATGGGCACGGCGCCGTAGAACCACCAGCCGGCCACGGCGGCGGCCGGCCGGCCGAACGCCAGCCCGGCGAAGCTCGCCACGCCGCCGCCGTCGGGGTACCTGGCGCCGAGCGCGGCGAACGTCAGCGCGACGGGCACGCTCAGCGCGAGCAGCCCCGCCCAGGCCAGCACCGACGCGGGCCCGGCGGCCTCGGCGGCGAGGTGCGGCAGCACCAGCATGCCCGGCCCCAGCACCGCTCCGACCAGCAACGCCGTGCCGTGCCCCGCACCGATCCGATGTTCCGACATGCGGCCGAAACTAGTGCACTCATTCGGTCACCATGGGGGCATACCGAACGAACGGCCGGAATCACATGCGAACATCGCACCATGGACGAACTTGATTCGGAGATCGTACGGCTGCTCCAAACGGATGCGCGACAGTCCAACCGGGAGCTGGCGCGGCAGCTCGGCATCGCGCCCTCCACCTGCCTGGAGCGGGTCAGGTCGCTCACCCGGCGCGGCGTCATCCGCGGCTACCACGCCGACATCGACCCGGCCGCGCTCAACCGCGGCGTGCAGGCGCTGGTCTCGGTCCAGGTACGGCCGCTGAGCCGGGCGGTGATCAACTCGTTCAAGTCGTCGGCGGCGGCGATGCCGGAGGTGCTCAGCCTGTTCGTGCTGGCGGGCGGTGACGACTTCCTGCTGCACGTGGCGGTGCCCGATCTGGACCATCTGCACTCGTTCCTGCTCGACCGGCTGAGCAAGCGCAAGGAGATCGTCGGCTTCCGCACATCGATGATCTTCCAGCAGGTGCACAACGCCGTCCCTGAGCGGCTGACCTGACACCCTGATCCCGCACGACGACACCGGCGGCGCCCTGGGGCCCGCCGGTGTTACGACAGTGCCGGTGTCAGAGCCTTTCGATGACGGTGACGTTGGCCTGGCCGCCGCCCTCGCACATCGTCTGCAGGCCGTACCTGCCGCCCGTGCGCTCCAGCTCGTACAGCAGCTTGGTCATCAGGATCGCGCCGGTCCCGCCGAGCGGGTGGCCGAGCGCGATGGCGCCGCCGTTGGGGTTCACCCGGGCCGGGTCGGCGTCCAGCTCCTTCATCCAGGCCAGCGGCACCGGCGCGAACGCCTCGTTGATCTCCACGACGTCGATGTCGGCCATCGACATGCCGGCCTTCTTGAGCGCCCGCCGGGTGGCGGGGATGGGCGCGGTCAGCATGTAGACCGGGTCGTCGCCCATGAGGGCGAGCTGGTGGATGCGGGCACGCGGCGTCAGGCCGTGGTCCTTGACCGCCTGCTCCGAGGCGATCAGCACCGCACCCGAGCCGTCGGAGATCTGCGAGGAGGTGGCGGCGGTGATCTGGCCGCCCTCCTTCAGCGTCTTGAGCGAGGCCATCTTCTCCAGCGTCGTGTCGGCCCGCGGGCCCTCGTCGTCCTCGACGCCGTTGATCGGGGCGATCTGGTCCTTGAAGTGGCCGTTCGCGATGGCCTTGGCGGCCCGCTGGTGGGACTCCAGCGCGTACTGCTCCAGCACGTCCCTCGTGTAGCCCCACTTCTCGCACATCAGCTCGGCGCCGCGGAACTGGGAGATCTCCTGCTTGCCGTACCGTTCGCCCCACTTCTGGCCGAACGGGAAAGGCATGCCCTTCTCCAGCGCCGCCGTGATGGAGGCGCCCATGGGGACGATGCTCATCGACTCGACGCCGCCCGCCACGACGAGGTCCTGCGTGCCGGACATGACGCCCTGGGCGGCGAAGTGGATCGCCTGCTGCGAGGAGCCGCACTGCCGGTCGATCGTGACACCGGCCGTGGTCTCGGGCAGACCCGCCGACAGCCAGGCATTTCGCGCGATGTCCATGCTCTGGGGGCCGAACTGCATGACGCACCCCAGGATGACGTCCTCGACCGCCGCGGGGTCGACGCCGGTGCGGTCGATCAGCGCCTTGAGCGTGTGAGCGGCCAGGTCAGTGGGGTGGACGGTGGAAAGCCCGCCCTTCTTCTTGCCGACCGGGGTGCGGACCGCCCCGACGATGTACGCCTCTGCCACAGTGCCTCCTGAAACCGAGCATTATTCGGTTACTAGGTGCAGACTACAACAGAACGACGTTCTACTCACGCGGGCGTGGCGCCGGGAGCCTCCTCACTCTCGCCGCCTTCCTCGGAGCCATCGGCGGGGCTTTCCCCGGCGCCCTCCTCGGTGTCCTGACGTCCCTCGGGTTCCTCGCGTCCCTCCCGCTCCGGCGGGACCAGATCCTCCGCCGCGTCGAACCTGAACCGCCAGCGATCCACCGCCAACCCGTTCAACGCCTCGGCCAGCTCCAGGGCCAGCGCGCCCAGCTTGGCCGGATCGTCACCGCGCAGCTCGATCGCGGTCAGCTCGGTGGCGAACGGCAGCAACTCCTGTACGGACGGAGGCTGCCCCTTCTGCGGCACGATCGCGGCCCTGATGTCGCCGGCCGTGAAGGTGAACTCGTCGTCCTCGTCCTGCTCCAGCAGCGGCGACAGCTCCTCGGCGCCGGGCCGTACCGGAAGGATGACCGCCGGGCCGCTCTCCTGGTCGTCGGCCGGATCGCTCACCTCCGCCCGGCACACCGCGAGCCCCTTGAGCCGGAAGGCCAGGCCCTCGGCGAGGTAGCGGTCGAAGAAGTCGAGCGGCAGCGGGCCCTCGGCGGCCACCCGCACCGCCCACACCTTCTCCAGCTCGCCGCCGGTCAGCGCGGCGTCGGCCTCCACGGGCGCGCACACCCGCACGTCGCTGGCCACGATGTCGTCACCCTCGGCGCGTGCGCCGGGATCCGCCAGGCGCACGATCCGCAGCAACTCCGCCTGGGACGGCTTCGCGGGCAGCGCCGCCGTCGGGCCAGTACGCAGTCTCCGCTTCGCCATCCAGCCCATAGCCCGCCTCCGCGCCTCGGCTTCTCAGCTTCTGTAGGAGCTCGTCATCGTCGCGTAGACGATGATGTTGTCCGCGTAGTGCCCAATGCTGCGATCGTACGTGCCGCCGCAGGTGATGAGGTGGAGCTGGGCGTTCTCCTGGGCGCCGTAGACGCGCTGCGTGGGGAAGGTCTTCTTGCTGGCCTGCTCCACACCGCCCACGGTGAAGACCGCGGTCGTCTTGTCCTGGCGCTTGACCTCGATGGTGTCGCCGTTCTTGATCTGGTACAGCTTGCTGAACACCGCGGTGCTCGTCCTCGTGTCCTTGTGCCCCAGCAGCACGGCCGGCCCGGCCTCCCCCGGAGTGGACATGTTCCGGTACCACCCGACCAGGTTGGCGTCGTCCAGCGGGGGCACCTCGATCGTCCCGTCCTTCGCCAGCCCGACCGACTCGATGGGGGCGTTGATCCCCAGCCGCTTGATCACGATCCGCAGCGGCGTCGACGGCATCATGGGAGGCGCCGGGGTGATCTGCGGCAGCGGCGGCGGCACGTCGGGGCCCGCCTGGAACAACGCCTGCTCCGGCTTCCCGCTCGGCTGCTTCTGCAGCGCCAGGGCGTCGCGGTTGCTCGCCAGGCCGTACTCGTCGGGGGACTTGAGCACGATCAGCAGCCCGGCCACGACGGTGACGACGCCCGCGATGGCCGCCACGATCAGCACGGTCCTGAGGGCCGTGCTGCCCTTGTCGTCAGGCGGTGGCACCGCCCCGCCGCCGCCATACGGATCGCCGTACGGATAGTGCCCCGACATGCCCGTCACCCCCGGATGGTCCGACGACGCATGATCAGCCCACCGGCGGCGGCCGCCACGATCAACGCGGTGCCGGTCACGATGAACAACCGCCCGTCGGGCCCCATCTCACCGCCTCCACCGGTGTCGGCCCCGGCCTTGGGCGTCTGGGACTTCTTCTGGGTGGGGGTGACGGTCACCGTGTGGGTGGCCGTTCTGGTGGGCCTGGGGGAGGTGTTGCTGGGAGTGGGACTCGGGCTCGGAGTGGGGCTGGTGGAGGCGTTGCCCACCGCGAAGGTGTAGGTCTTGAGCTCGCTCTCGTTCTGCACCGTGCACTCGATCTTCGGCTGATTGCCGGTCGCGGTGTCCGAGCCGAAGTTGACCTTCGCAGGCTTCACCGTCGCCGTTCCAGCGGCGTTGGCGGTCGACTTGAGGTCGATCTGTGTTGTCGGCAGCGTGACGATCTGCCCGGCGGTGATCGTGCCGGTGCTGCCCTCCCCCGTGGCGGAGGTCAGGCCGCTGATGCCGGTCAGCGACGCATAGGCGAAGACCTTCGCGGTGATCGTCTGACCCGTGGTGGGGGCCTTCAGCTCCTTGCCGGCCGTGTAGGTGCCCTTCCACTTGATGGCGAACTGCTGGCCCACCCTGGCGGAGGTCGGCATCGTCATCTCGACCTTGATCTCGACGTCCTGCGTGTCCGTGGTGGCGGGGCCGACGCACTTGTACTCCACGACGTCGGTGTTGGTCCCGTTGCCGCTGCCCGTTCCGATCGGGACATCGAGCACGTCGGTGGTGGAGGTCGGCGGCCTGCACGTCGTCACGCTGCTCACGTTGCTCGCGAAGGCCAGCTTCAGGTCGCCGGGCTTCACGCTCACCTTGGTCGTGGTGCCGGCAGTCACCGTGATCCTGTAGGTCACGCTGCTCGCGGTGACGGACGTCTGAGTGGTCGTGATCTGCGGCCCCGTCTTCACACCCGTGGCAGCCGTGCCGCCGGTCACCGTCATGTCCAGATTGGCCTGCAGGGTAGTGGCGCTCGTGGGGTGCGTCGCAATCGTCAGCGAGGGGATGTTCACCGTCAGGTCGAAGCCCTGGCCCACCGTCACCGAGTCAGGAGCGCTGAGCCCGACACTTATCGAGGTGTTGCTGAAGGGCCCACTCGAACACGTGTAGTTGAACTGCTTCGTCGCAGCCGCCTGGGCCGGGGCGGGCAGGGCTAACAGGGAGCCGGCGAAGATGACAAACGTGCTGACAAGCCCCACGGCCGACGTCTTCTGGGCGAGGCGGCGCCACGCCTGGGACATAAGCACGGGTCTATCTCCGTTTCACATGGTTCACAGCAGCATCAACAGCTCTGCCAGAATTCCAGCCGTTGGTCACGGTTAGGTAGAGATCCTACGGACTGTCCCTGTCAACTTCCCGTAAACCACCAAATCGGCGGTCACTTTACTCTCTCAGCCCTTCTTCTTCGAGAGCGTCGCGTACACCACGATGTTGTCCGTGTAGCTGTGCGCCTTCTGGTTGAAGACTCCGCCGCAGGTGATGAGCCTCAACTGGGCATCCTTCGTGTTCCCGTACACACGGGCCGACGGGAAAGCCGTCTTGCTGGCCTGCTCGATCCCGCTCACCGTGAACCGGGTCACCTTGCCGTCCGACCGGTACACGTAGATCTGGTCGCCCTTGGCCAGTTCGCGCAGGCGGTCGAAGACGGCGGGGCCCTTGCGGGTGCTGACGTGGCCGTTGATGATCGCGGGGCCGATTTCGCCCGGTACGGGAGAGCCGGTGAACCAGCCCGTACGGCCGGCCTTGCTCAGCGGCGGGGTGCCCAGCTTGCCCTTGCTGTCCATCGCGACGGTGCCCACGACGGCGTTGACCTTGATCTTGGGGATCTTGATGCGGGTGGGCTTGGCGCGTCCCGTCTTGACCTGGGCCTTGGGGATCGGCGGCACGGTCGGGACGGCCGCCAGGGGCGGGGGCGCTTCGAGGCGGGCCGGGGTCAGGGGGACGTCCTTGCCCCCGGGCCCGACCGTCGGCGAGAGGACGAATGCGCCCGCGTTCTCCATCTGCACGGGCGTGGGCGCCTCCTGCGGCGCCGCTGCCGCCGTGAGCGAGCCCGAGCCGTCGTCCACGGTCGGCGCGAACGAGAGCAGAGTCACCATGACCAGGCCGACGCCCCCCAGCGAGCCGGCGATCAGCAGTCCGGGCAGCGCCCGTTGCGTCGGCGTCGGCGCCTTCTGCTGCTCCGTCATGCGTCCGCTCCTCCCGCGTGCGCGGCCCGGCGCCGGCGCAGCAGCAGCCCGCCGCCCGCGCTCCCCATCACCAGGGCCATCCCACCGGTCAGCAGCCCGTGCGGCTGGTTCTCCTCCGGCGCCTCACCGGTGTCCACCCCGCCACTGGGCGTCTTGGGCACCTGCGCCCTGTAGTACTTGGTCGCGGTCGGCCCGGTGGACCTGGGCGTGACCGTCTGGGTCGCGGTGGCGGTGGGCCGGACGACCACGTGCCCCAGGTTGAGGTCGTCGTTGTCGTTGTTCGGGGGGTTGTCGGTCTCGGAGTCGCTCGGATCCGGGTCCGGGCTCTCGTCCGTGGGCGGGTTGTCGGTCGGCGGTGTCTCGCTGGGCGTCACGGTAGGGCTGGCCTTGTCCCGTACAGTCACAACGATCGAGGCCGGAGAGTTGATCGGTTTGCACGTCGCACCGTGATAGCCGGTGGGGATTTTGGAGGTGTTCGTGATCACCCGAAAGGCGTCCAGCCAAGCCCGCTTGGGCGATGCATTCTCGATCTTGATGGTGTGCTGACCATACTTCAGCGGTGCCGACGTCCACAGTGTGTGACCACCGTCGAGGTCGTCGTTGACAGGCACATCATTGTCGGCGCGCGATGGATCAACCGTGGCCCGCTTCTTGCCGTCGATGTAGATATCGACCGGGCCTGCGTCCTTGTCATGAGGCCCAATGTATTCGACGCCGGTCCCTATGAAGGTCAGCTCCGCGGTAGCGTCCTCCTGCATCGTCTGATGCAGGTCGTTGTGTATGTGGTGCTCAGAGGCAGGGCGGTCGTCTAATGAGAGCCAGCCACTGCTGTAGACGATCCCCATGCCGCTGGGGTTGTCGGCATCGCCCCCGTCGTTGACGATGGCGCTGCCGTCCGGAGGGGTGAAGTCGAGCTCGATGTTCTTGGGCGTGATCGTGATCGTGCCAGGCTTATCGATCAGGCCGGGGTCGTTCATGGTCTCGGGAAGGGAGAGAGGAGAGTCAGGGCGGAGCTCTTTTTCAGCATCGGCACTACCCTTTGGCTGCAGGATGCCCTGCCAACTGCTGAGGAGTTGCACGTTGCCGGTGGCGTGCACCTGGCCCCCTGCCGGGAAGTAGCCGGGGGACTGCAGGCGGCTGCTGTCGGCGTAGTTCAGCTTCCAGGTGAAGTTGAGCGGGTCGCCGACCACCAGGTCCGTGGCGAAGGTGAGATTGGTGGTCAGTCGTACGGGACCGTTCCTGACGATGCTGTTCGGCCCAGACGCCGTGCAGTCGTACTCCACTACGAGATCCGCCAGCGCTGCAGCGGCAGGTACGTCAGTTAACGCCACCATGCCTAAAGCCGCCACCGATCCGACCGATGCGGCGATCAACGCCTTGCGCCACTGATTCACCAGGCACCTACAACGTGGATGCCCCGTCCTTCACGACGGGGAGAAAACGCGGAAGGGTCGAACACTGTGGTCTCCCGGTTTTGTCGGTGGCTGTCGGTAGGTTGGCCAGCGTGTCCCGCTATCGGCTTCAGCCCACGCCTACCGAGGAGGCGGCGTTGCTGGAGCATTGCGCCCACGCCCGCTTGGTCTGGAACCTGGCGGTAGAGCAGCACGCTCACTGGAGGCCGGGGCGCCTGAGCGCACCCGGCTTTGCCGAGCAGTGCCGTCAGCTGACTGAAGCACGCGCGGAGTTCGCCTGGTTGCGGGCGGGCTCCGTCATCGTGCAGCAGCAGGCGCTGAAGGACTTCGCCCAGGCGATGGCGAACTATTTCATCGGGACGCACCGCAGGCCAACCTGGCGCAAACGTGGACGAAGTGAGGGCTTCCGGATTGTCGCCGTGCAGGCGGATGATGTACATCGCCTGTCCCGCAACGTCGGAGAGGTGAAGATCCCCAAAGTGGGGTGGGTACGCTTTCGCTGGTCCCGTGACGTACCGGAGGGCGTCAAGTCCTACCGGGTTACCCGGGATCGAGCTGGCCGCTGGCATGTCGCCTTCGCGGCGATTCCCGAGCCCATCCCTGCACCAGGCACAGGTGGGGTGGTCGGCGTGGATCGTGGCGTGGCCGTGTCTGTTGCACTTTCCACCGGAGAATTGTCGCATGCGCCCCGGCTCCTGGAGGCCGAAGAGACGCAGCTTCGGCGGCTGCTGCGCAAACTTGCCCGCGCCAAGCCCGGATCGAACCGGCGCACCTCGGTGAAACACAAGATCGCAAAGGTGAAGGCACGTGAGAGAGATCGGCGCAAGGACTGGGTAGAGAAAACCAGCACTGACCTGGCGCGTCGCTTCGACGTGATCGCCGTCGAGGACCTGAAGATCCGCAACATGACCCGGTCGACGCGAGGAACACTCGCCGAGCCGGGGCGGAATGTCCGAGCCAAGTCGGGGCTCAACCGGTCGATCCTCGCGGCAGGCTGGGGACAGTTGGTCGAGCGACTGGAGCATAAGGCTCCTGGCCGGTTGGTGAAGGTGAGTGCCGCGTATACGAGCCAGCGGTGTTCGGCGTGCGGAATCGTGGATGCGAAGGCGCGCGAGAGCCAAGCCGCCTTCGCCTGCCGATCCTGCAGTTACGCCGGCAACGCTGACGTAAACGCGGCCAGGAATATCAAACTGGCGGCAGGGCATGCCGTCTCTGCGCGGGAAGGGCCACGGGTTGCCGAGCCGGTGCACCGCGAACCTCAACCTGTCCTCCTCTCCGTGTGAGACGGGTTGAAATCCTCCACCTTCGAGTGGGGGAGGATGCCAAGGGAGACTCCGATCAGCCATAAAGAGACCGAAGGTAGATCTTAGAGTTGAAAACCCCGTAACACATGCCGAATGTGACTACGTACGGCACTTGTGATGAACCCGTGTCCACATGCTGCCCGACGTACCAGAAAGGGGATATACCTACCAGTAACAGAACCCTGTTCGGGAAGCGAGGCGACGGATGCGGCGAGACCTCTTCGACGACGAGCACCTGCTCTTCCGCGAGACCGTGCGCGAATTCCTGGCCCGCGAGGTCGTGCCGCACCACGCGCAGTGGGAGAAGGACGGCATCGTCCCGCGCGAGGTCTGGAAGAAGGCCGGCGAACTGGGGATGTTCGGGTTCTCGGTGCCCGAGGAGTACGGGGGCGCGGGCATCAGGGACTTCCGTTACAACGCGGTCATCGTCGAGGAGATCATCCGGCATGGCGCCTCCGGGCTCGGGTTCTCGCTGCACAACGACGTGATGGCGCCGTACCTGGTGGATCTCACGAACGACGAGCAGCGGCAGCGGTGGCTGCCCGGCTTCGCCGGCGGCGAGCTGATCACGGCGATCGCCATGAGCGAGCCGGGCGCCGGGAGCGACCTGCAGGGGATCAGGACCACGGCCGTGCGCGACGGCGAGCACTACGTGGTCAACGGGCAGAAGACGTTCATCACGAACGGCATCAACGCCGACCTGGTCGTCGTGGTGGCCAAGACCGATCCGGGGGCGGGCGCCAGGGGGATCACGCTGGTCGTGGTGGAGCGCGGCATGGAGGGGTTCGAGCGGGGGCGCAATCTCGACAAGATCGGAATGAAGGCGCAGGACACGGCCGAGCTGTTCTTCGAGAACGTCCGCGTGCCCGCCGCCAACCGCCTCGGCCCGCGCGACGGCGAGGGATTCGTCCAGCTCATGAACAACCTGCCGCAGGAGCGCCTGTCGATCGCCGTGGCGGCGGTGGCCGCGGCGGAGGCCGTCCTGGAGGAGACCGTCGAGTACTGCAGAACCCGCCAGGCGTTCGGCCGCAGCATCGGCTCGTTCCAGAACACCCGGTTCGTGCTGGCCGAGCTGGCCACCGAGACGGAGATCGCCCGCCACTACGTCGACAAGTGCGTCCTGGCGCTCAACGCCGGGGAGCTCACGGCGGTGGACGCGGCCAAGGCCAAGTGGTGGACGACCGAGCTGCAGACCAGGGTCATCGACCGCTGTCTCCAGCTGCACGGCGGGTACGGCTACATGACGGAGTTCCCCGTGGCCAAGGCCTGGCTGGACAGCCGGGTCCAGACCATCTACGGCGGCACCACCGAGATCATGAAGGAGATCATCGGGCGTTCCTTCGGATTCTGACCGCGCGGGAAGCCGCTCTTGTTCGGCTTCCGGCCGCGCGGGACGGGCCGTCCGCGCGCATACTGGGGACCATGGACGGTGGCCTGATCCTCCTGGTTTTCCTGGCGTTGTTGTTCGCGTGGGGCCTCAACCGCGTGCGCCGGGCGTTCCGCATGGGCCCGGTCGGCTACGCCGGGGTGATGATCGTCTTCATCATCGCCATGCTGCTCGTCTGGGGCCAGACCAAGGTCTAACCCGGCATCGCCGCGACGAACCTGCTGAGCAGCCGGGCGAACTCCGCCCGCTCCCCGTCCGTCCACCCCTCCATGGCCGTCGCGAACGCCGCCCGCCGGCCGCGATGGATCCGCTCCAGCGCGGCCCGCCCGGCCTCCGTCGGGGCCAGCCACGCCCGGCGCCCGTCGGCCTGGTCGGCCTCGCGCCTCACCAGGCCCGCCGCCACGGCCGCCGCCACGAGCCGGCTCGCCCTCGGCTGGTCGACGCCGAGCGCCCGCGCGACCGTCGACACGGTGACCGGCTCTCCCGCCCCCTCGATCACGTCGAGCACGTCCAGCTCGGGCCGCACGCCGCCCTGGGCCCTGGCCAGCGCCCGCCTGCTCTGCCGGCGCCTGATCGTGATCATCGCCTGCTCGATCGCGGCGATATTGTTGTCTTCATACATATAGTTGCTATTGTACATCCATGGACAAGCCCATCGGCCACTGGCTGAAGCTCCTCGACAACCAGCTGGAAGGCGCTATGGACCAGGCGCTCAGGACCACCACCCGCCGCGAATGGCAGGTGCTCAATGCGAAGGCCCAGGGCCTCACCGGCCCGCTGCCGTTCGACGGAGTGGAGGGGGCCGAGGAGCGGCTCGCCGCCAGGGGGTGGCTGGCGGACGGGCGGCTCACCGACGAGGGCCGGGCCGAGCACGCGCGGATCTCCACGCAGGTGGCGGAGTTCCGGCGGAAGGTGCTCGACGGCGTGAGCTCTCAGGAGTATCTGGCGACCGTGGACGTGCTCCGCCGCATGTCGGCGAACCTCACGTGAGGGCTGCGATCCTCAAGCGAAAGCCGCGGGCCTCACGTGAGAGCAGCGGGCCTCACGTGAGAGTGGCGGGGTCCAGGTATCTCGCCCCCGCCTCCAGGATCACGCGGGCCACGAGGTCGGGATCGTCGCTCATCGGCACGTGACCGCAGCCCTTCAGCAGCTTGACCCGCTCCCCCGACCAGCGGGCCGCGCGCACGGCCTGGCGGCGCAGCAGGAGCCGGTCGTGCTCGCCCCACGCGATCGTGATGGGCGTCTTGGGCGGCGCGGGCGGCATCAGCCCGGAGAAGGACGCCAGCGTCTCGTCGAAACCGGCCGCCGTCCCCAGTGCCCGCGTGGCCGCCGCGAGCGCCCGCGGCTCCAGCCTGGACGGGTGGGCGACGAGGATGCCGGTGGACAGGACGCCCAGCACCGGCGGGACGCCGGATCTGGCGCCGGCTCGCAGCGCGCGCAGCGCGGTCTGGCAGTAGAGCAGCTCGGGCCGGTTCCAGAAGCCGGCGGGCGAGAACGCGGTGGCCGTGCGGACGACCCCGCGCGAGGCCAGCTCCAGCGCGATGTAGCCGCCGAGTGAGTTGCCCGCGATGTGGGGCTCGCGGAACCCCAGCCGGGCGCAGAACGACTCGACCGCGTCCGCCAGCGACTCGGCGGTGTAGGGGACGCCGTCGGGCAGCCCCGGCGAGGCCCCGAAGCCGGGCAGATCGAGGGCGACGACCGTGCGGGCCGCGGCGAGCCGGTCGAGCACGGGCGACCAGGCCTGCCAGTGATGCCCGATGCCGTGGATCAGGATCAGTGGCGCGCCGGTGCCCCGTCGTTCGAAGGCCAGCTCCATACTGCCAGCTAACCACTCACCTGCCGCGAGTGGGAATCTCGAACCAGACGGCTTTGCCTTCCCTGGTGGGTCGCGACCCCCAGCGCCTGGCCAGCTGGTCGACGAGATAGAGGCCGCGCCCGCCCTCGTCGTTCTCCCCCGCGCTGCGGATGCGCGGCAGGCGCAGGTCCTGGTCGAAGACCTCGACCCAGACCGACTCCTCGCCCCGGCGCAGCCTGAGCGTGAACTCCTTGTCGCCGATCACTTCGTCCTCGAAGCCCGGAGTGTCCCAGGACTCCTCGAACGGCAGCGGCGGCCCCTCCACGACCAGCTCCCTGCGCGGCACGCTGGCGGTGGCCGCGTGGAGGACGACGTTGGTCACGACCTCGGAAACCAGCAGGCAGGCCAGCTCGCCGCGCTCCTCCGGGACGTTCCAGCTGGAGAACGCCTCCGAGGCCATGCGGCGGGCCTCGCCGACCATGATCGGCTGGGCGGGGAACGTGCGCTCCTCGACGTCGAGGTCGGCGTCGCTGGAGCGGACCACGAGGATCGCCATGTCGTCGTCGATCTCGCCGGGCACGGCCACGGTGGCGGTCTCGGCGATGCGCTCGACGTCGGCGCCGGAGATCTTGGCGAGCTCGGAGCAGAGCACGCCGAGCGTCTCCTCCTCGCTCGGCATCCGGCCGTCGCGGCCCGGCCGCCGGTCGACCAGGCCGTCGGTGTAGAGCAGCAGCGCGGCGCCGGGCGGGAGGGTGCGGGTCTCCTCCTTGTAGACCAGGTCGGCGTGCAGGCCCTTGGCGCGTACGCCGAGCGGCTGGCCGACCTCCTCGATGTCGAGCTCCACGCACTGGCCGTCGACCAGCAGCAGCGGCGGCGCGTGGCCCGCGTTGGCGAACGACAGCTGCCGCGACCAGGCGTCGTAGACGAGGTATTGGCAGGTCACGATGGGCGGGATGCTGACCTCGGTGCCGTTGTCGTCGTGCTCGGGGGTGGCGATGATGCGGGTCCACTCGTCGAGCCTGGCAAGGATGTCGGCCGGCGACTTGTCGTCCTGGGCGAAGGCCCGCAGCGCCGCCCTGAGCTGGCCCATGATGGCCGCCGCCTTGGCGCCCCTGCCCTCGACGTCGCCGATCACGATGCCGACCCGGCCGGCCGAGAGGGGGATCACGTCGTACCAGTCGCCGCCGACCTGAGTCTGGATGCCCTGCCCGTGGGAGGCGAGCGGGGCCGCGGGGTAGTAGCGCACGGCGATCTGCAGGCCGTCGAGCTGCGGCAGCGCCCGGGGCAGCAGGTATTTCTGGAACGACTCCGCCGTGTGACGCTCCTCCTCGAACAGCAGCGCGTTGTCGATGGCCAGCGCGACCCTGGTGCCGATGGCGCCGACGAAGTCACGGTCGAACGCGTCGTAGTGGGGGCTGCGCCGGTCGGTGAGGTTGGACAGCCCGAGATACATCAGCCCGAGCGTCTCGCCGCGCACCAGCAGGGGGGCCACGATGGCGGAGGTCATGCCGATCTCGCCGCACAGCTGGGCGCTGCCCTCGCTGGGGGCGGGGAAGCTGGTGGAGGCGAAGCTCTCGACCAGGATCGTCTCCTGGC
Organism: Nonomuraea phyllanthi; assembly: GCF_006334985.2. GTDB lineage: Bacteria > Actinomycetota > Actinomycetes > Streptosporangiales > Streptosporangiaceae > Nonomuraea > Nonomuraea phyllanthi. The sequence goes on along the minus strand of NZ_VDLX02000023.1, from coordinate 130,736 downwards.
GGCGCAGCGCCGTGTCCGCGTAGTGGCCGGTGGGGTAGCGGATCTCGGCGCCCACCGGCTTCCATGTGCCCGACGGGGGCGCCCACCCCTGCACGTGCTGGGAGACCCGGCGGACCAGCCGGTCGCCCTCCATGAGCTCGATGAAGCAGTGGTCGGCGAACTGGGGGACCAGCATCTCGGCGACCCGCTTGAGCGTCTCCTCGACGTAGAGGGAGCCCGCCAGCCGCTCGCCGATGCGCTCCAGCAGCCCGAAGCGGTCCTTCTCCCGCTCGTTGCTGCGCAGCGCCTCGCGGGCCGTGATGACGACGCCCGTCACCCCGCCCGTGGGGTGGCGCAGAGGAACGGCCTGGGCGCGGACGTAGACGATGGTGCCGTCGGCGCGCCTGACGTCGAACGTGCCCTCCCACACGCCGCCCTTGAGCACGTGCTTGGCCAGCTCGACCGCGAGCGGGTGGTCCTTGTCCATGAGGGACAGGCCGGACGAGTCGCCCGAGGGAGACCTGCCCTGGTGACCGAAGAGTTTCTCAGCGAAAGGATTCCAATAGAGGACGTTGCTGAAACGGTCGGTGACGACCACCGCCATCTCGGCGTGATCGAGCACGGAGCCGGCATTAAGGTGATCAGCCGTTTCCTGTGACAGATCCCCCCAACGATTCATCCGGAGACCACTCCTCGGGGTGGCATGCACGCAAAGCGGACCACGGGCGCTCCTGCAACAGTCTTGGCCAGGGGAGAGTGGCGGGCCTCCCAGGAGGGATTCAACCAAGCAGCTGCGCGCGCGTCAGCGCTTGGAGACAAAAACGTGCGCGGCGACATCGCGCGGAAGCTCCGCGGGAGTGTCGTTCGCGTCACCGTCACCTGTCACCCGCACACCGTCGTCGCTCGCCGCGAGCGTCACCTCGCGTCCGGGTTGTATCCCAACTTGCTTGAGTTTAAGCATCACAGCAGGATCGCTTTGCACTTGTTCGCTAATTCGGCGTACGACTACGGATGTGTCTCTCGGCCCCGCCACGTCCGACATCGAGGTCAGCGCGTTGGCGCCGCCCTCCACGGCCTCCGCCGCACCCAGCTCGGCCAGGCCGGGGATGGGGTTTCCGTGGGGACAGACCGTCGGGTTGTCGAGCAGGGTCAGCAGCCGCGCCTCGACCGACTCCGACATGACGTGCTCCCACCGGCACGCCTCGATGTGGACCTCCTCCCAGGGAAGCCCGATCACCTGGGTCAGCAGGCACTCGGCGAGCCGGTGCTTGCGCATGACCCGCGTCGCCAGCGTGCGGCCCAGGTCGGTCATCGACAGGTGACGGTCGCCCTCAACCCTGACGAGCCCGTCGCGCTCCATGCGGGCGACGGTCTGGCTCACGGTGGGCCCGCTCTGCTGCAGCCGCTCCGCGATGCGAGCACGCAGGGGGACGATGCCCTCCTCCTCGAGCTCGTAAATCGTGCGGAGGTACATCTCCGTGGTGTCGATCAGGCCGTGTGCGGTCAAGGCAGTCCTCCCAATTGAATGGTACGCCGGTCGGGGTGGGGACTGAGCCCGTCCGCAGCGGGCACAGGAGTCACAGGAACCCTATTGGGAGAGCGACCGGCAATGGTTAAGGACGGAAACAAAGGAGCGGCCGAGTTCCTTCCCGACCAGCTCGACCTCGGCTCGCTGCGCCGTGCGGCGGCCGGCTGCGAGGGCTGCGACCTGTTCAGGAACGCGACGCAGACCGTCTTCGGCGAGGGGCCGCAGCAGGCCAGATACATGCTCGTGGGCGAGGAGCCCGGGGACCAGGAGGACCGCCAGGGTCACCCGTTCGTGGGCCCGGCGGGCCGCGTTCTCGACAAGGGGCTGGTCGAGGCGGGCATCGAGCGCGAGGACGTCTATCTCACCAACGCCGTCAAACACTTCTCCTTCACGCTGCGCGGGAAACGGCGGATCCACCAGAAGCCCACGGCCGCCGAGATCACCGCGTGCCGGCCGTGGCTCGACGCCGAGCTGGCGCTGGTGCGCCCCGAGGTGGTCGTGGTGCTCGGGGCGACGGCGGCCAGGGCGCTGCTGGGGCGGGAGTTCCGGGTGACGCACCACAGGGGCGAGCCGGTGCCGCTCGGGGACGCGCTGGCCGTGGCGACCGTCCACCCGTCGTCCGTGCTGCGCGCGCCCGACCGGGACGAGGCGTACGCGGGCTTCCTGGCGGACCTCCGGGCGGCGGCCCGGGTCGCCTGAACCTCTATCCGTTCAACGGGCCCGGTAATTACGGAAGCCGGCCACGGACAGGCCGACGATCACCACCGTGACGACGCAGGCCAGGCCGCCGCCGACCCACGCCCCCGTCAGCCCGATCACGCCGGCCGTGGCCCCGGCCCGCAGCTCGCCGAGGCGCGGCCCGCCGGCCACGACCACCATGAACGCCCCCTGCAGCCGCCCCCGCATCTCGTCGGGCGCGTACAGCTGCAGGATGGACTGTCGCCACACCGACGAGATCACGTCCGCCACCCCGCCCACGGCCATGAACGCCACCACCAGCCAGAGCTCGTGCGCGAGCCCGGCGGCGGCCACGGCCAGCCCCCAGACCGCGATGACGACGACGAGCGCCACGCCCTGCCGGGTGACGCGGCTCACCCAGCCGGAGAACAGCGCCCCGACGACCGAGCCGAAGGCCATGGAGGAGATCAGCAGGCCGAGCGCCACGTCGTCGCCGCCGAACCGCTCGGCGGTCAGCTCCGGGAAGAGCGAGCGCGGCATGGCGAACACCATCGCGATGATGTCCACGACGAACGACATGAGCAGCACAGGGCTCCTGACGATGAACCTGAGCCCCTCCAGCACCGCCCGGGCCCCCGGACGCGTCACCTCGCCCAGCGGGGGCAGTGAGGGCAGCCTGAGCGCCGCGTAGAGGCTGGCCGTGAAGAGCACGGCGTCCAGCGCGTACGCCGCCGCGAATCCGCCGGTGGCCAGCGCCGCCGCACCCACCATGGGACCGACCACCGCGCCGATGCTGAACACCAGCGAGTTCAGCGCGTTGGCCGCGGGCACCAACTCCCTGTCCAGGATCCTCGGGATGATCGCGCCCCGGGTCGGGCTGGTGATCGCGAAGCCGGTGGCGTTGAGCGCGACCGCGCCGAAGATGAGGTAGACGTTGCCGATCCCGAGCAGTGCCTGGGTGAGGATGAGCAGCGTCGCCGACCAGGCGACGATCGAGCCGACGATGAGCAGCCTGCGCCGGTCCACCGCGTCGGCGACCGCCCCGCCCCACAGGCCGAAGACGACCAGCGGGACCAGGTTGGCCATGCCGATCAGGCCGACGTGGAAGGACGACTGGGTCAGCTCCCAGACCTGCTGCTGGACGGCCACCACGGTCGCGCCGACACCGACGTGGGATACGGCCTGGCCCAGCCACAGCCGCCGGTATTCGGGCACGCCGAGTGGCCGGGTGTCCACCAGATGACGTTTGACCAGGTCCGCGATCGCCACTCAAGGAACATTAAGGCGCGAGCCTTTCCAGGGCCCACCCGGGTCTCGTGCGCCTGTAGCGGAGCCGGTCGTGCATGCGGTCGAGCTGCCCCTGCCAGAACTCCACCTCGATCGGGCGTACGCGGAAGCCGCCCCAGAAGTCGGGCACCGGCGGATTCTCCGGCCAGCGCGCCGCCAGCTCCGCGTAGCGGGCGTCCAGCTCCTCCCGGGACCGCACGACGGCCGACTGCCGCGAGGCCCAGGCCCCGATGCGGGAGCCGTAGGGGCGGGAGTTGAAGTACTCGGCCGACTCCTCGTGGGAGATCCGCGTCACCGTGCCCTCGACGCGCACCTGGCGGCGGATCGGGTGCCAGGGGAACAGCAGCGAGGCGCGGGCGTTCTCGGCCAGGTCGCGGCCCTTGCGCGACTCGTAGTTGGTGTAGAAGACGAAGCCGCGTTCGTCGAAGCCCTTGAGCAGGACCGTCCTGGCGCTGGGCCGGCCGCCCGCGGAGGCGGTGGCCAGGACCATGGCGTTGGGTTCGGGCAGGCCGGCCTCGATCGCGTCCTGGAACCACGCGGCGAACTGGTCGACCGGGTCGGCCGCGAGGTCGGATTCGAGCAGCGGCTCGCCCTCGTACGTACGGCGAAGCTCCGCCAGCACGGGCGGGCGCGGGGTGGCATCCACGAGACGGTATTCTTGCGCGCTTGCGTGTCAGATCCCACGCACCCCCCTCGACCAGCGGGTTTGTCTTTACGGCGGGTCCCGGGACCGACCACGACGTGAGACGGGGTTAAATTGACCCGCCGGTATCTCGACATCAACAGAGCGGAGGCGCTCGGGGGGAGAGAGCGAGGCAACGATGCCAACGACCCCCGAAGCGGCCGCGACCATTGACACAGGATTGCCCAAACATGGCAACGGAAAGGGAGGCGGCCGAGCATGTCCGACTTCAAACCCGGGCTCGAAGGCGTCGTAGCTTTCGAGACCGAGATCGCGGAACCGGACAAAGAAGGGGGCGCCCTTCGATACCGGGGCGTCGACATCGAAGACCTGGTCGGCCGTGTCCCGTTCGGGGCGGTCTGGGGCCTGCTGGTCGACAACAAGTTCCAGCCGGGCCTGCCGCCGGCGGAGCCGTACCCCATTCCTGTCCACTCCGGTGACATCCGCGTAGACGTGCAGAGCGCTCTGGCCATGCTGGCTCCCGCCTACGGCTTCAAGCCCCTGCTCGACATCAGTGACGAGGAGGCCCGCGACCAGCTCGCCCGCGCCTCCGTGATGGCTCTTTCCTTCGTGGCGCAGTCGGCGCGCGGGCTCGGCCTGCCGATGGTGCCGCAGAGCCGGGTCGACGAGGCCAAGACCATCGTCGAGCGCTTCATGATCCGCTGGCGCGGTGAGCCTGACCCCAAGCATGTCAAGGCCATCGACGCCTACTGGGCCTCCGCGGCCGAGCACGGCATGAACGCCTCCACCTTCACCGCCCGCGTCATCGCCTCCACCGGGGCCGACGTGGCGGCGGCGCTGTCCGGCGCCGTGGGCGCCATGTCGGGCCCGCTGCACGGCGGCGCCCCGGCCCGCGTCCTGCACATGATCGAGGGTGTGGAGCAGCTCGGCGACGCCAAGAAGTACGTCCAGAGCGAGCTCGACAAGGGCAACAGGCTCATGGGCTTCGGGCACCGCGTCTACCGCGCCGAGGACCCGCGCGCCCGCGTGCTGCGCCGTACGGCCAAGGAGCTCGGGGCGCCTCGCTACGAGGTTGCCGCGGCGCTGGAGCAGGCGGCCCTGGACGAGCTGCACGCGCGCAAGCCCGACCGGGTGCTGGCCACCAACGTGGAGTACTGGGCGGCCGTGGTGCTGGACTTCGCCGAGGTTCCCTCCCACATGTTCACCTCGATGTTCACCTGCGCCCGCACGGCCGGTTGGGCCGCGCACATCCTGGAGCAGAAGCGCACGGGACGGCTGGTCCGTCCGAGCGCCAACTACGTGGGCCCGTCCTCGCGTCCCCTGAGCGACGTGCCCGGCGCCGACCAGGTCACCGGCGCCTACTGACGAGAGCGGCCCCGGACACGTCAGCCGAACGAGCACTTCACCTCGAGCGCGGCGTCGCCCGGGGCCTTCTCGTCCACCGTGCACGCCCCCTGCGGCACGGGACCGTTGGAGTCCGTGGAGAACAGCCACAGGCCGCGCGGGAGCGCGGAGTGCGTCTCCGCGTCCTCCGAGAAGTAGAACTTCCCGCTGGCGCCCTGGATGGGGCCGTCCACGCCGAGCCCGCGCAGGTTGTACGGGACGCTCTCGGCGATGTTGACCGACTCGTCGACGTCCGAGGCCTTGATCTTGTTGATGGCCGAGGTGACGGCCAGCAGCGCGTCGTAGCTCATCCAGGCGTGCACCCGTGACACGCTGCCCGCCTTGACGTCCTTGATCCAGTTCTCGATCTCCGCCTGGGTGCGGTTGCCCTGCACCTGCCGCATGTCGTTGAGCGCGACGAACGAGATCGCCGGCTTGTTGACGAAGCCCTTCGTGGCGAGGAGTTCCACCAGCTTGTCGGTGACGTCGTCGCCCGCCAGGACCCGCACCGTGCCGGCGCACTGGTGCTCGCGGATGTCGGCGACGGTGTTGAGGAAGGTGGCCCTGCCGGTGTAGAGCAGCACCTCCGCGCCCTTCTGGCAGGCCAGCTCGACCTTGCCGGCCAGCTCGTCCAGGTCGGCGAACTCGTACGTCGGGGAGCTCGCGTACGGGCCGCCGCCGAGCCCGGCGGCCAGGTCCCTGCTGTAGAGCTCCCGCTTGTCCGCGTCGGCCTCGACCAGGACGGCGACCCGCTTCGGATCGACCGGCCCGCCGCCGGGCAGCCCGTGCTGAAGCCACAGCTCGAACGCCCGTGCCTGCGCGGAGTTGGGGGCCGACATGCGGAAGAAGTACGGCGAGGGGTTGTCGTTGTAGACCAGTGGCGTCATGTCGGCCGAGTTGGTGGTGCTGAGCATCGGGATGTGCGCGTCGCCGAGCACCCGGATGGCGTCCTGCGTCTCGGACCGGCTCCACGCGAGCCCGATCACCCCGCCCACGTCCGGGTCGCCGGCCGAGCGCTGCCTGATCATGCGGGCGGCGAACTCGGCGTGGCGGTAGTCCTGCCCGGTGTTGGCCAGCTCCACCTTGATCTGCCAGCTGCCGAGCCGGTTGTAGGCGCCCTGGCGGGCCGCGATGCCGGCCAGCTCGCCCGCCGAGCCGGCCATCTGGTCCTCGGCCGGATGGGACGTGGTGAGCGGTCCGAGGTAGAAGACCGTGATGACCCGCTGCTTGGTGTCGATGTCCGCGTTCTGCTGCTTGATCTGCTCCAGGATGGGGCGCAGCGCGGGGTTGGGGTCGATCTCGGCAAGGTCGTCGCTCAGCCCGACGCACTGCTGGTCGGCCCACATCATGCCGGGGCCGCAGCCGAACCAGTTGCTGCCGTAGACGACCATCGGCGGCGCGACGAGCAGCGCCAGCATGACGAGCCAGTAGCCGACGGCGCGGACCTTGACCCTGCCGAGCCGCGCCCGGTAGCCGTCCCGCAGCTTCACCCTGTCGCCCGCCAGGCGCAGCCGCGGCTCCGGGCCGCGCAGCGCCACCCGCGAGCGCCAGTCCTCGACCTCGTCGGCGACGGTCCTGCGCTCCCCGCCCGCTGCCGGCGGGCCGGGCAGCCCCACCAGGCCGGACGGCTCGGGCCCCTCGACGATCAGCAGCAGCGGCGGCACGATGCCGGTGTCGTACAGGACCTTCTCCAGCACCTGCAGGAACCGCGCGTGGTGCGGATCGCCCGCGTTGAGCACCAGGAGGGCGTACAGCCCGCGCCCCCAGCTCGGCCACGGGATGCGCGGCCACTTGCGGTACGCCTGGCGCAGGTCCTCCAGCATCGCGTAGACCAGCAGCCGCTCGATCTCCGGCTCGGGCATCTCCATCAGCCGCAGCGCGTACCTCGCGCGGCTCTCGCCCACGGCGCGGCGTAACTCCTCGTACCGGTGGCGGCGGAACCACCGCGAGAAGGCCGAGCCGCGGATGAAGCGCACGGCCTGCAGCCCGATCGCGCCTGCACCCAGCAGCAGCGCCAGCAGGCCGGGCGCCAGCGGGATCAGGTCGGTGATCCCGGCGTCCAGCCACCAGGCGAGCACGGTGGCGATCGGCACGAAGAAGATCGCGGCCCGCACGAGGAAGTCGCCGGCCGCCCACCGCTTGCGGCTGTCGGACTGCAGGCTCTGGCGCACCCCGAACCTGGCGCCGATCCGGTGCCTGAGCTCCTCCTGACCGAGGCGCGAGTCGTGGTCGGGCGGCCACTGCTCCGGCCAGTTCTCCGGCTTGGCCGTGTCGAGCCTCTGGGCCCACGCCCACAGCACGAACTCGGTCAGCGGGAAGCGCGGCGCGGGCAGCAGGGTGTTGCCCACCTGGTTGTTGCCGAGCGCCCCCTTGGGCCCGGCCAGCGCGTCGACGAGCTCGGCGATCGACCCGCACGCGCCTTCGAGGGGTTTCGCGTACGGCAGGTGCCCGCTGAAGCGCTCCGCCAGCTGCTCGGCCGTGCCCGCCGGCGCGCCGGTGAGGACGAGCACGGGCAGGGGGAGGTCACGCCAGAGGGGCCGCAGCAGCAGGCCCTCCACCACCTCGCGCGTGTCCTGTTCAGGGGGCATGGAGCACCGCCGCTCTCACGTCACGGACTGGACAGATCCCCGGTGTCCCCCATTCTGCGGTACGCGCGATCTTAGGATGTGGATTATTTCTCAGATCGTGGACCCGGTCGGAACCACGGGCGCGGGCTCAGTACCCTGGTCACGTGGCTGACATCGTGATTCCCGCTGACATCAAGCCCGCCGACGGCCGATTCGGCTGCGGCCCATCGAAGGTGCGCACGGAGCAACTGGCCGCGCTCGCCGCCTCCGGCGCGAGCGTCATGGGCACGTCCCACCGCCAGAAGCCGGTCAAGAACCTCGTCGGCCGCGTACGCGCCGGGCTGGCCGACATGTTCTCGCTCCCCGAGGGCTACCAGGTCGTGCTGGGCAACGGCGGCACCACCGCGTTCTGGGAGATCGCCGCCTTCGGGCTGATCCGCGACAAGTCGCAGCACCTGTCGTTCGGCGAGTTCTCCTCGAAGTTCGCGGCCGTCACCAGGAAGGCCCCGTGGCTGGGCGACCCGAGCGTCGTCAAGGCCGAGGTCGGCACCTACCCCGAGGCCGTGGCCGAGGAGGGCGTCGACGCCTACGCGCTCACCCACAACGAGACCTCGACCGGCGTCGCCATGCCGATCAGGAGGGTGGGCTCCGCCGACTCGCTCGTGCTCGTGGACGCCACCTCCGGCGCCGGCGGCCTGCCCGTCGACCTCGCCGAGACCGACGTCTACTACTTCGCCCCGCAGAAGAGCTTCGCCTCCGACGGCGGCCTGTGGATCGCGATCATGTCGCCGCGCGCGCTGGCCAGGGTCGAGGAGATCGCCGCGACCGGCCGCTACGTGCCGGAGTTCTTCAGCCTGCCGGTCGCCATCGACAACTCCGCGAAGGACCAGACCTACAACACGCCGGCCGTGGCCACGCTGTTCCTGCTGGCCGACCAGCTCGACTGGATGAACTCCAACGGCGGCCTGGCCTGGACCACCGCCCGCACCGCCGAGTCCAGCCAGCGCCTCTACACCTGGGCCGACAAGTCGCCGTACGCGACGCCGTTCGCCGCTCCCGAGTTCCGCTCGCAGGTGGTCGGCACGATCGACTTCGCCGACTCCGTCGACGCCGCGGCCGTGGCCAAGGTGCTGCGCGCCAACGGCATCCTCGACACCGAGCCCTACCGCAAGCTGGGCCGCAACCAGCTGCGCATCGCGATGTTCCCGGCCATCGACCCGGCCGACATCGAGGCGCTGACGGTCTGCGTCGACCACGTGGTCGAGCGCCTCGGCTGAGCAGGCCCCGGCCGGCGGCCCGTCGCCGCCGGCCGCCGGTCAGTAGGCGGGGAGCTCGCGCTTGCGGCGCAGCACCCATGCGGCCACCACGCCGCCGATGAGCCCGAACAGGTGGCCCTGCCAGGAGATGCCCTCCTGGTTGGGCAGCAGGCCGGCCAGGATCCCCCAGTACGCGAAGCCCACGCCGGCGGCGATGACGAGGTCGAGCAGGCGGCGGTCGAACAGGCCGCGGGCCAGGATGTAGCCGAAGTAGCCGAAGATCAGGCCGCTCGCCCCGACCGTGTAGACGCGCGGGCTGGTCAGCCACGTGCCGAGGCCGCCGATGAGGATGATCAGCACGCTGGCCCACAGGAACTTGCGCAGGTCACGCATCCCGGCCAGGAAGCCGAGGATCAGCAGCGGCAGCGAGTTGGCCATGAGGTGGCCGAAGCCGACGTGCAGGAACGGCGCGAACACGATGCCGATCAGCCCGTCAGGGTCCAGCCCGACGATGCCGAACTCCCGGTCGAGCGTGCCCCCGAGGAAGAAGTCGACGCCCTCCACGACCCACATGACGGCGAGCATGCCGATCACGATGATCAGCGCGCTCAGCGCGCCTGACAGGAGAGCTCCGGCGCCGCGCTTGACCGAGTCGAAGCTGGAATGGTCGCTCATGCGCTCTCCCGGTGCGTCGCGTTTTCCTTTCTTTACCGTAACCGGGAACGCTCATGCGCGCGCTCATGGCGCCCCCGCCTTCCGCGGGGGCGCCCTACCGTCCGATCACTCGCCCTTCCAGCGGGGCGGGCGCTTCTCGGCGAAGGCGGCGGCGCCCTCCATGGCGTCCTTCGAGCCGAAGACGGGCCCGACGATCTCGCTCTGCTTGGCGAACATCTCCCCCAGCGACCAGTCCTGCGACTCGATGACCACCTTCTTGGTGGCGGCGAGCGCCAGGGGCGCGTTGGCGGCGATCTTGCGGGCCAGCTCCAGCGCGCCTGCCAGCGCCTCGCCCGGCGCGGTGACGCGGTTGACCAGACCCAGCTCGTACAGGCGCGCGGCCGGGTAGTGGTCGCCGGTCAGGGCGATCTCCATGGCCACGTGGTACGGGATCCGGCGCGGCAGCCGCATGACGCCGCCCGCGCCGGCCACCAGCCCGCGCTTGGGCTCGGGCAGGCCGAACCTGGACTCCGAGGAGGCCACGATGACGTCGCACGACAGGGCGAGCTCGAACCCGCCCGCCAGCGCGTACCCCTCCACGGCGGCCACGAGGGGCTTCTTCGGCGGCGACTCGGTCAGCCCGCCGAAGCCGCGCCCCTCGACCACCGGGAAGTCTCCGGACAGGAACCCCTTGAGGTCCATGCCCGAGGAGAACGTGCCGCCGGCTCCGGTCAGGACGTAAGCGGAAATGTCGGGACGAGCGTCCAGCGTGTCCAGCGCCTCGGCGATCCCCCGCGCCACCGCCCCGTTCACCGCATTACGCGCTTGAGGGCGATTTATCGTGATGATGGCGACGTTCTCGGACTCCTCGACGAGCACTTCGTCAGACAACGAGACCTCACTTGGGCTGGAAGCGGATGCCGCCGTCGAAGCGGACGACCTCGGCGTTCATGTAGTCGTTCTCGATCAGCGAGCGCACCAGGTGCGCGAACTCGTCGGCCCGCCCCATGCGCTTGGGGAACACCACCGGCGCCACCAGCTTGGCCTTGAACTCCTCCGCGTTGGCCGAGAAGCCGTAGATCGGGGTGTCGATGATGCCGGGGCAGATCGTGTTGACCCGCACGCCGATCGCGGACAGGTCGCGCGCCGCGGGCACGGTCATGCCCACGATGCCGCCCTTGGAGGCGGAGTACGCGAGCTGCCCCGTCTGGCCCTCCAGCGCGGCCACGGAGGCCGTGTTGATCACCACACCGCGCTGCCCGTCGGCGTCGGCCGGCTCGGTCCTGGCGATCGCGGCGGCGGCGATGCGCATGAGGTTGAACGTGCCGATCAGGTTGACCTCGATGACCTTGCGGTAGGAGGCCGGGTTGTGCGGCTGGCCGTCGCGGTTGACCGTGCGCTCGGCCCAGCCGATGCCGGCGCTGTTGACCACCACGCGCAGCGGCCTGCCGGTGGCCACGGCCGCGTCCACGGCCGCCTGCACCTGCTCGTCGTCCGACACGTCCGTCTTGGCGAACACGCCGCCGATCTCGTCGGCGACGGCCTTGCCCCGCTCCTCGTTGAGGTCGGCGACGACCACGGTGGCGCCCGCGCGGGCCAGCTCGCGGGCCGTGGCCTCGCCGAGGCCGCTGGCGCCGCCGGAGATGATTGCTGCAGATCCGTTCACGTCCATATCCCGGACCCTAACCCGCCGACCGAATGAAGTTCTACTCGGGGGGCGGTCAAATCTCGCCCACGGCACTGTCCACGTCGGAGTAGACCTTGATGCGCCGGTCGAGCCCGGTCGTGCGGAGAATGCGCGCCACGGGCGCCTGGGGAGCCGCCAGGGACACGCCGCCGCCCTCGCCCGTCGCCAGCCGCCAGGCCTCGATCAGCACCGACAGGCCGCTGGAGTCCATGAACGACAGCTGCTGGAGGTCGAGCACGAGCTTGGCGCCGTCCTGCTTGATGGCGTCGCGCACCTCGTCACGCAGGAACGGCGCGGTGAACAGGTCGAGCTCGCCCTCAACGGCCACCACCACGGCGTCGCCAAGAGCGTGTCGCGCAAGCCGCAGCTTCATTTGGCCCCTCCTCGATGAGCCACTGTACTTCGACATCCCCGGATAGCAGGCACGCACAAACTATGAAGATGCTGACAAGGCGCCTAAAACGGTCTCACACCGCAGGGATCGCGAAGCCGTACGGAAGCTCCAAACGGTGCTCGGCCAGGAGTTCGGCGTCGGAGAGCAGCTCTCGCGTGGGGCCGTCGGCGGCGATCACGCCGCCGGAAAGGATCAGCGAGCGCTCGCACAGCTCCAGCGCGTACGGGAGGTCGTGCGTGACCATGAGCACCGTGACGTCCAGGGAGCGCAGGATCTCGGCCAGCTCCCTGCGCGCGGCCGGGTCGAGGTTGGAGGAGGGCTCGTCGAGCACCAGGATCTCCGGCGCCATGGCCAGCACCGTCGCGACCGCCACCCGGCGCCGCTGGCCGAACGACAGGTGGTGCGGCGGCCGGTCGGCGGCCTCCAGCATGCCGACCCGCTCCAGCGCGTCCTTCACGACACGGTCCAGCTCCTCGCCCCGCACGCCCGCGTTGGCGGGCCCGAAGGCCACGTCGTCCTTGACCGTGGGCATGAAGAGCTGGTCGTCGGGGTCCTGGAAGACCAGGCCGACGCGCTGCCTGATCTCCTTCAGCGTGTCCTTGCGCACGGGCGTGCCGGCCACGGTGACACTGCCGTGACCGGCGGTGAGGATGCCGTTGAGGTGCATGACCAGAGTGGTCTTGCCGGCGCCGTTCGGGCCGAGCAGGGCCACCCGCTCGCCGCGGGCGATCGACAGGTCCACGCCGAACAGCGCCTGCGTGCCGTCGGGATAGGCGTAGGCGAGCTGCCGGACGTCGAGAGAGTTCACCACGAAAGTCCCCATACTGCGAGGGCCACGGCCGGGAGGGCCAGGGCGATGCCCCATTGGCGTACGGATGCCGAAATATCGTGAAGAATTGGCATCTGTCCTGAGTATCCCCTGCTCAGCATCGCCAGGTGCACCCGCTCCCCCCGTTCGTACGAGCGGATGAACAGCGCCCCCGCCGACCGGGCGATCACCGGGACCTGCCGCAGGTCCCGGGCCTCGAACCCGCGCGACTCCCTGGCCACCCGCATCCGCCGCATCTCGTCCACGATCACGTCCATGTACCGCAGCATGAACATGGCGATCTGCACGAGCAGGGCGGGCAGCCTCAGCCGCTGCGCCCCGATGAGGATCACGCGCGGCTCGGTGGTGGCCGCGAGCAGGATGGAGGCGATCACGCCGAGCGTGGCCTTGGCCAGGATGTTCCAGGCCGCCCAGAGCCCCGGCACGCTCAGCGACATCCCGAGGATCGTGGTGCGCTCCCCCAGCCCGATGACCGGGATGAGGAAGGCGAACAGCACGAACGGCACCTCGATCGCCATCCGCCGCAGCACGTACGTCCCCGGCACCCGCGCCACCAGCGCCACGGCGCCCAGCAGCACGGCGTAGGCAGCGAAGGCCCAGAAGCGCTCGCGCGGCGTGGCCACCACGACGATCGCGAAGGCGAAGACGGCCAGCAGCTTGCACTGCGGCGGCAGCCGGTGCACCACCGAGTCGCCCGGCAGGTAGAGCTGGTGATGGTGCCCCGCGCCCACGTCTCAGGCCTTCACCTTGGCACGGCCGCGAGCGGCGTAGGCGACGGCTCCCGCGACGAGCAGCACGGCGCCGACGCCGATGATCCCGGCCACCCCGACCGGGATGCCGCCCACCTCGCCGTAGTCGGCCAGCGCCCACGAGCCGAACAGGTGGTCGCTCGCCTGGTCGATGAAGCCCTTGTTCTCCGCGACCGCCTCAAGACCGTCGGGCGAGGAGGAGGCGAAGAACGACACGATCCCGGCCAGCACCAGCGCCAGGCCGAGGCCGCCGAGCAGGAACGGCCGCAGCTTGCCGGGCGCCGCCGCCGGCTCCGGCTGCTCGTCCACGGTCGTGCTCGTGCCCTCCGCTCCGCGCAGGACCAGCGGCTTGGCCAGGCCGCGCGCGCCGTACACGAGGTCGGGACGGACCGCGAGCACCGCGCTGACCGTCACGGCGGTGATCACCGCCTCGCCTACCCCGATCAGCACGTGCACGCCGCCCATGGCCGCCGCCACCGCGCCCACCTCGATCGGCGCCGTGCCGCCGATCCAGAACAGCACCGTGAACACCAGCGCCGCCGCCGGCACGGAGACCAGTGAGCCGAGGAAGGCCGCCAGCGCGACCTTGCCCCCCGCCAGCCTCGTGACCAGCCGGAAGACCCCCCAGCCGACCAGCACGGTGACGATGCCCATGATCGTGATGTTGATGCCGAGCGCGGTCAGCCCGCCGTCGGCGAAGAACACGCCCTGCACGAGCAGGACCACGGCCATGCACAACACTCCTGTGTACGGCCCGACGAGTATCGCGGCCAGGGCACCGCCCAGCAGGTGGCCGCTGGTGCCGGCGGCGACGGGGAAGTTGAGCATCTGGACGGCGAAGATGAAGGCCGCGACGAGCCCGGCCATGGGAGCGGTCCGGTCGTCGAGCTCGCGGCGCGCGCCACGCAGGCACACCGCGACGCCGGCGGCCGCCACCGCCCCCGCCGAGACGGACGTCGCCGCGTTGAAGAAGCCATCGGGTACGTGCACGGCAAACCTCCTGCAAGAGCCAAACGCCCCTACTTTAGGACATGGACTTGCACCTGCATATAGGTGGCAATTAGCAGGGGGCCCTCCCCCTGATCAGCGCAGGATCCGCTTGATGATCGTCCTCGCCGTCAGCCGCCGCACCACCGTGCTCAGCCGCCCCTTCCCGGAGGTCGCGTACGGCCGCACGCTCCTGAGCAGCGCCACCCCCCACCACCGGCGCGGCGCCGCCAAGGTCTCGGCGTCCGTCTCGATCCTGAACCGGGCGGGCGGCCCGCCCAGATCGAGCTCCAGGTACGCGTCCCAGGTGCCGGGCGGCAGCCGCCCGATCCCCACCCTGGCCGCGAAGCCGCCGCCGGGCAGCGCCAGCACCCGCTCGCCGCGCTCGCACCCGCTGCGCCGCTCGCGCCAGACGATGCGCTTGAGCGCGGAAGCCGCCGGCGCCGTGCCGACCACGCTCACCTCACCGTCGACGAGCAGCCGGTGCCCCAGCGCCCACCGGGTCCTGATGAGCCGCGCCGCGCCGGGCACCGCGACCACGTGGCCGCCGACGTCGATGCTGAGGTTGCCGTTGTCCCTCGTGAAGTACGGCAGCGCCACCACGCCGCCGATCAGCCGGGGCTGCGGCCGGGTGACGCCGCCGTCGCGCTCGGCGCCGAGCCTGGCGAAGCGCACCACGCCCTCCAGCTCGACCGCCACCCGCACGTCCCAGATCCCCGAGCCGAGCGCGGGCACGTCCACCCGCACGGCGAAGTCGCCGCCCTTGCGCTCGGCCGGGACGACCACCTCGTGCTCCGGGTCGTGCCGCGACCGCAGCACCACGGCCAGGCCGTCGTCCTTGCTGATGCCGTCGAGCCCGGCCGAGCCCGTCACCACCAGGCGGTCGCCTTCCCAGCGCAGCCCTGTGAGCCTGCGCCGCACGGCGGCGTTCTCGACGCGGGCCAGGCGCACCAGCCGGTCGATGTCGTCGAGCGCGCCCACCCGCTGCCTGTCGATGCTGTCGAGCCGCTCGTGCACCCCGGGCGTGTACCACTCCTCGCACAGGGCGGCCACCTCCCGCGCGATGTCCTTGCGCCGCACGTCGTCGCTCTCCAGGAACACCGACCCCAGCTGCGCGAACGCGTCCAGCCTGAAGTGCCTTCTCAGCAGGTGGTCGCGGAGCGGGCCGGGCGTGATGTGGTCGGCCATGAGCCGCATCGGCTTCCTGATCATGGCCAGCCAGGCGAGAGGGTCCCTGCTGCCGCTCTGCTGCATGATGCTGCTGCCGTCGGGCCTGGACACGAGGTGGTAGCAGTCGTAGTCGGCCACCACGGAGATGACGTCGGCGTGGCAGTAGGCGTGGACGGTGAACATGATGTCCTCGCCGATGAGCATGCCCTCGCCGAACCTGATGCGGTGGCGTTCGAGCAGCTCCCTCCTGAACAGCTTGAAGCAGCACAGGCTGTTGTAGACGTTGCTGTCGCCGAGCTCCACCCGGTCGGCGCTGTGCTGGAACATCGACGCCGGCGCCCTGCGCCCGTGGCCGACGATCTTGCCGAGGACGATGTCGGAGCCGTTCCTGTCGGCCATCGCGACCATGCGCTCCAGCGCCTCGGGGCCGAGGTGGTCGTCGGCGTCGCAGAAGAACACGTACCGGCCGGTGGCGTGGAAGAGGCCGACGTTGCGCGGCCGGCCCGCGCCGCCGCTGCCCGCGATGTGCACGACCTTGACGACGTCGGGGTGATAGACGGCGTAGAGGTCGAGCAGCTCGGCGCTGCCGTCGGTGGAGCCGTCGTCGACGACGACGATCTCCTTCTTCACGCGCTGCACGAGCGCGGCGGTCAGACATCTGTCGAGGTAGGCCCGGCAATTGTGCACGGGGATGACGACACTCACGTCGACCGCGTCGTCCTCGTTATCCCTTGCCGACATCGCCGCCCCTTGAGAGTCACGTTGCGCTGCCATCCCGCTTCAGTATGTGACGATCCACGTGCTCCATGGGGCCGATCGAGCGTCTTCATCATGCCTTTTCCAGGCACCGGAGATTTACGGCATTCCGCTAATAGATGCTGGCAGTAGCACATTCAGCCTGGACCGAATGAGTTTCAGGAACGAGGTTTTCCTACCCGGTAATAGAAACCTCCCCACCAGGAACATTCAGACACCCCCCGAAGCGAGGTGGTGATCCTTGACGCGCGGCCCCGCGTCTACAGTTAGGCATCCTTGACCGGGAGGTGGCGGTAAATGGGATCGGATCTCCGCAGGCGGGCGCCGCACGAGTCGTCCGCGCACTCAGCCGAGTTCATCGCGTCGGCGGCTCGACTCAAAGAGCTGCACGAGTGCTCCGCGGTGCTTCGCCGTACGAGGATGCGGGCCGAGGAGATCGTGGACGAGGCACGTGCCCTCCTGGCGGAGGCCGAACAGCACGGCGACACCGGGCGCGCGCTGGAGCTGACCGGGCAACTGGAGCAGGCGCGCGGGATGTACCGCACGGTGCTGGACGCGTACGTGACGATCTGCCGGAAGATCACCCGCGAACGCCACGAGATCCTGCGGGAACATCTGGGGTTGTCAGGTGTGGCCTGACGAGAGTACTGTCAGGCCATGCCTGACTGGATGGAAAACCTCCGCTGCTCTTTCTGCCACAAGGCAGCAGCGGAGGTGAGCAAGCTGATTGCCGGCCCTGGCGTGCACATTTGCGACCAATGCATCGGGCTGTGCAATGAAATCCTCGAGAGTGAACGCCTCGCGTCCACCACCGAGCCCCGGCTCCCGGCATGGGAGTCGATGACCGACGAGCAAATACTCGAGCACCTTCCGAAAATCGCCGCCGTGCAGGCACAGGTCGACGACAATCTGCGCGACTGGGTCGGCCACCTGCGCGGCAGGGACGTCAGCTGGGAACGCATCGGCAGCTCACTCGGCATGACGCGGCAATCCGCGTGGGAGCGATTCAGGACCGACAGCTGATCGGTGAACCGACGGGGCGCGTGAGACGTCCTATAGATGAATGAGCGGGCTCCAGCTCCCCGCGGCCACCACCGGGCCGCCGCGGGGAGCTGGAGCAGGGGGCTCACGACCGGCCCCGCCCCCGGCTTTCAGCCGGGCCCACCTCCGGCTTTCAGCCGGCCTTTCCCCTGGCTTTCAGCCGGCCTTGCCCCTGGCGCGGAAGGCCGCCGTCTTGACGCGGTTCTGGCAGGCCGTGGAGCAGAACCTCCGGGTGCCGTTACGTGACACGTCCACGTAGACGCGGTCGCAGTGCGGTGCCGTACAGACACCCAGGCGGTCGCTGAACTCGCCGCCCAGCACGATCGCGAGGCCGGTGGCGCAGCTCGCCCCCCAGTCCGCTGCCACGGAGCCGTCGCGGCCGTGGAAGTGCAGGTGCCACGGCTCGCCGTCGTGGCGTTGCAGCATGGGCCTGGCGCGGGTCTCCGCGAGCAGCGCGTTCACCCGCGCGGCGGCGGAGTCGAGGTCGCCGGCGGCCACGGCGGCGAAGACCGCGCGCAGGCGGGCCGCCAGCTCGGCCAGCTCGGCGCCCTCCGGCTCGGTGATCTCGCGGTGATCCGGATAGACCGCGCGCAGCCCCTCGGTGGCGGCGGCGCCCAGGCCCTCGGGGCGGGGCCACTCGCGTCCTCGCCGCTCACCGGGGGTCAGCGCGTTGACGAGCGCCACCGCGGCCCTGACCACCCCATCTGTGTGACTGTTGAAGTCCAATTGACCGGTTACACCTTCGTGTTCTAGCTTGTAACTGTCCAAAGTCTAAACGACGGTCACAAGGAGACGTTCGTGCTCACTCACGATGCCGCATTGGAGTGGATCGCGCGCTGGGATCGCCAGCAGGAGGGCTACCTGCCGGACCGCGAGGAGCGGTTCACCGCCCTGATCGACGCCGTCGAGGCGCTGGGGCGGCCGGACCCGGTGGTGATCGACCTGGGCTGCGGCCCCGGCTCGCTGTCCGCGCGGCTGCTCGACCGCCTCCCGAAGGCGACGGTGGTCTCGGTGGACGCCGACCCGCTGCTGCTCGGGCTCGGGCGGGCCGCGTACCCGCGGCTCAGGTTCGTCTCGGCGGACCTGCGTGCCGGCGGGTGGTCGGAGCTGCTCGGGCTGGACGGGCCCGCCGACGCGGCGATCAGCACGACGGCGCTGCACTGGATCTCCGCACCCGAGCTCAAGACGGTGTACGGGGAGGTCGCAGCCGTCCTGCGGCCCGGCGGGCTGCTGCTCAACGGCGACCACATGGACACCTCCGACGCCACCCCCGCGCTGTCACGCCTGGAGCACGCCGTGCACGACCGGGAGACGGAACGGATATTCGGCGCGAACCCGCCGGAGGACTGGCGGGCCTGGTGGGACGCCGTCGCGGCGGACCCCGCCTTCGCCGCGCTCGCCGAGGAGCGGCGCACCACGGCCGGCGCCTCGCACCACGGCTCGGAGTCGCAACTGCTGTCGCAGCACGTCAGGGCGCTGGAGGAGGCCGGCTTCTCGGAGATCGGCACGCTGTGGCAGCGGGGGAACAACCGGCTGCTGTGCGCCGTACGAGGCTGACCCGACCGGACGGCCCCGCACAACACGATCCGTAGCGCCCCCACCGAATACGGCGGAAACAGGCCACTGGACGACATAACCGCAGGTCAGCGTTGAGCCAGTGCTTCGTACGCAGTGGAGCGACCGATCTCGAGCGTGCGGGCAGCCTCAGTGACCGAGTCACCGTCGGCGACTTCCACGGGGCTGGGGACCCTGCGGACAGCGGTAATCGCTGAGCATGATCCTGGTCAGGGGTATTGGTGATCCGTCGGTTCATCGCCCGGCGGCTCGGCGTCGTCGGGCTGCGCGGCCAAGAGCGAATACCACGACATCGTCCCCGACGAGCGCATCGTCTACACCACGGCGCTGTTCATCGACGAGGTCCTGTCGACCGTGTCGCTGACCACCGTACGGTTCGTCCGCGACGGCGACGGGACCCGCCTGGTGCTCACCGAACAGGGCACCTTCCTGGACGAGCAGGAACAGCCCGAGTGGCGCGAGCAGGGCACCGGCGACTGCCTGGACGCCCTCGGCTCGTGCTGTACGACGCGGTCGGCCCGTTCGTCCGCCGCGGAGAGGACCCGGCCGGCCGGTTGGAGCGGTGGATCGCGTCGTACCGCACCGGGATCGGGCACGAGATCCGCGACCTGGAAATCACCGCCGGAACCGATCTCGCGTTCCGCCACTTCCTGGTCCGGATCAGCAGGACGATGCGGGACGGCACCGAGGTCGGCATGTGGGTGCGCGCGACGAGTTGCCTGCGCCGGCAGGGCGGCGCCTGGACGATCGCGACACTGGCCGGCTCCGTTGATTGGGTGGGGTCTGAACACGTCGCGGGACTCCGACCTTGCGGTCAGGCCCCGTTCCCAGCCTTGGCGCTCTCGGGTTCGGGAAGGTCGGGGATCTGGCCGAGCGCGCAGGCCTTGGAGCGAGGCGCTGAAGGACTTCCAGGCCATCGCGGCCGCGGCGGCGAGGCCGACGCGCTGAACGGCCTGGCCACCGTCGCACTGGCGCTCGGCGAGTTCGACCAGGCCGAGCAGCTGTACGGCGCGGCCCTCGAGGCGGCGGTCGAGATGGGCAACTGCGCAGAGCAGTCACGCGCCGCGCCGGACCGGATCAGGCGAGCAACCGCTTGACCAATCCGTCGAGGTAGTCAGGCGTGAGCGGGCCCGCGTCGAACAGGACGCGCATGTAGATCGGCGCCAGGAGATGGTCAAGCACCTCCAGTACGTCAGGCGGGTCCTCGCCGCGGGCGCGGGCGCGGTCGAGCATGGCCTGCAACTGCCTGGTGCGGTCGGCCAGGAGCTCGTCGCGCGCCTGAAGGCCCTGCTGACCCTCGCCTGACAGCGCGATGGTCAGCCGCACCAGCGCCAGACCGTCGGGTCCGGTGACCTCGCGGGCCACGTTGGCGGCGTGGGTCCGCAGGTCACCGGCCAGGCTGCCGGTGTCAGGCATAGGCGACTGCGCGTTGAGCCGGGTCAGGAGCACATCGCTGAGCAGGGCTTGGAGGTTGCCCCACCGGCGGTAGAGGCTGGTGTCGGCCACGCCCGCGCGGGCCGCGATGTCGCCGACTGTGAAGTTTCCGTAGCCGCGCTCGCTGACCAGGTCGGTAACGGCCTGGTGCACCGCCGCGCGAACCCGGGCGCTGCGCCCGCCGGGCCGCCTGGCCCGCCCCTGCTCATCCATACCTCCACCTTAACGCAGTCGAGACTTGCGTTAGAGCTCATAGGAGTCTATGTTAACGCAGTCATTGACTGCTTTTAGGAGGGATGTGTGTGAAAGCGTTGCTCACCCTGACCTGTGCAGGTCAGTTCATGGTGCTGCTCGACAACACGATCGTCGGCGCCGCCCTGCCCGACATGCAGCAGCGGCTCCACACCGGGCTGACCGGCCTGCAGTGGATCGTCGACGCCTACGTGCTGCTGGTGGCCATGCTGCTGCTGTCGGGCGGCGTCTTCGCCGACCGGTTCGGCCGCAGGCGGGTGTTCCTGGCCGGGGTGGTGGTGTTCACGGTCGCGTCGGTGGTGTGTTCGCTCGCGCCCTCGATCGACTGGCTGATCGCCGGGCGGGTGCTGCAGGGCGTCGGGGCCGCGGCGCTGAGCCCCGCCTCGCTAGCGCTGCTCGCCACCGCGTATCCCGCCCAGAGGGACCGCGTCAGAGCGATCGGGTTGTGGGCCGGGTTCAGCGGCATCGGCCTGGCCGCCGGACCTCTGGCGGGCGGGATCCTTGTGGAGTCCTTCGGCTGGCCCGCCATCTTCCTGGTCAACGTGCCCATCGGGGCGGTCCTGCTGCTGGCCGGGCTGCGCGTGCTGGGGGAGTCCCGCAACCCGAGCGCACCGCCGATCGACGTCCCCGGCACGGTCCTGTCCGTCGCGGGCGTGGGCGCTGTGACCTACGGGCTGATCGAGGGCGGTTCCCGGGGCTGGACCTCGCCGGTGATTCTGGGCAGCTTCGCCGCCGGGCTGGTGCTGCTGGCCGCGTTCGTCGTGGTCGAGGGTCGTGTGTCGACGCCGATGCTGCCGCTCCGGCTGTTCCGTCAGCGGCTGTTCACAGTGTCCAACACAGCGATGGTCGTGGTCGGGTTCGCGCTGATGGGGTCGTCGTTCTTCTTCTCCCAGTTCTTCGTCTACGTCCAGGGCACTTCGATCCTGGTTGCCGGGCTGCGGACCCTGCCCACCTCGCTGGCCATGGTGATCGTCAGCCCGTACGCGGGCCGGCTCGCAGCCAGATACGGCTTCCGCGTCGTCGTCGGCATCGGCCTGGCGCTGGCCGGGCTGGGGCTGCTGGCGCTGGGCTTCGTCCACGCCGATACCGGCTACGGGAGCATGTGGTGGCGGCTGGTGGTCGTCGGCATTGGGTTCGCTCTTACCATGTCGCCGCTGACCGGGGCCGCCATCCAGGCGGTCAGCCCGCGGGAAGGCGGCCTCGCCTCGGGCGTCAGCAGCACCACCCGGCAGATCGGCGCGGTGCTCGGCGTGGCGGTGCTCGGGGCGATCGTCCACACGCGGGAATCCGGCGGCGCCTCCTTCGATTCCGGCCTCAACAGCGCCTTCCTCGCGGCGGGTGGAGTGACGCTGGCCTGCGCCGTATTCACCGGCCTGTGGCTGACCGCGGCCCGGACACCGAGGGGTGTCCAGGCCGAACAGTCAGGAGGCCAAGCAGTCAGTGAGCCGCCGCTGACAGCTCCTCCCAGCCGGCCCACGTCTTGAGCCGCTCGCGTAAGCCCGCTGGGTCACCGCAGCCCTTCGGTGCCGAAGAACGCCCGCAGCGGCGAGCGAGCCGCCGGCTATGGGGCGACAAGGATTTGGGACCGCATGCTCGCGCAGTCCCGCGTCGGGCGGCTGGAGGTCGGGCAGTTCTACGCCGCGAGCGACGGCATCCCCGAGCTCCTGATCCGCACCCCGCAATGCCTGAGCCACCATCCCGCCGACCCGCTCACCGAACAGGAGATCATGCACCGCGCTTCGGGAAACTCGCCCCATTGAGCAGGTCGGGAGACTCGACGTTACTTTGAAAGCAATCGGTTTCTGCGAAGTCGGTACAATTCCGCGATGATCACGCTTTTTCGCATCATTCTCGGGCTCGTCGCGGCAATTGCATTCATCGCGGCGTTCGAAACCCTCGGCAGGGCGTTCGAGACGAACCCCATGGCCGCGTACACCGAGCCAGAGCAGGTGTGCACGATAAGGACCGAGGACAAGGTCACCACAGAAACGTGCCAGAACGCGACAGCCAGCGCGCTCGGTGGGGTCGTCGCCGCGGTGATCGGCGGCGCCGCGATGATCACGGCTGCGGTGCTTCGGGAGCCGCAGCCCCGGCAGCCGGTCGCCCCGCCGCCGGCCATGGCCGGTCCCCACCCGCAGCAGCCGCAGTGGCAGCAACCGAACGGCCCCCAGCACGGCGGGCCCCAGACCAGCGGTCCCCAGACCGGCGGCCCTCAGCCCGGCGGCCCTCAGACCAGCGGACCCCAGCCCGGCGGCCCCGCGCCCTGGCAGCCGCGATGAGCCCGGTCACGTGCCCTCGCCCAGCGAGCCCGTTCCACGCACGGAGTCCGGTCCGACCATGAAGGCGCCCTCTTTCCAAGCGCGTCTCCAGCAGCGAAGAGCAGCCCGAACTCGCCGCACTTCAGACTTCTCGGCAGCGCGCGCCAATCGAGCCACCTGACCGCCCGCGTACCTGAATGCGAAGGGCGCCCCCATTCGGCGATTTCCCGAAGTTCAGGGGGAAACGGCTCCCGCCGGCTATGCGTTCGCTCGGCGGAGGCGTTCGGCCGACTGGGCGCGGACGGCGTCACAGGACACCGGGGTGTCGCCGTGCAGAGCCTCCCAGCGGGCGTTGTGCGCCGCCGGCCACAGGCCGGCCGCCCACGCGATCTCCCGCTCCTCCTCGGTGAACCGGCGCCCGCGCAGTTCCTGATAGGTCTCCAGGAACGCGGCGGAGCTCTCGATCGGGGCCAGGGTCGGTGGCGAGACGCTGGCGAACGCCCCGCAGGCCGCGCCCGCCAGCGCCGCCTCCGGCTGCCACGCCAGGCTGTCCCAGTCGTGCACGGCCCACACCTCCCCGTCGTGCCAGCGGAGGTTCTGCGCTTCGAAGTCGGCGTGGCCCAGGACGCACGGCAGGCCGGTGGCGAGCATCCGCTTGCGGACCCGCTCGGCCGTGTCGACGACGTACGCGGGCACGGCACCCTGATCCAGGTCGTCCAGCTCCCTCATCGCCGGCCACACCCCGGGCTCGGCGTGGTCCCACCGTACCCAGCGCGGATTCGGCAGCGGCGGCGCGACGGCCACCTCGGCCAACTCGGCCATCAGCCGGGCGAACACCGACGCGTACCGTACGGCGACCTCCGGCGAGTCGCCGCACAGCAGCTCGCCACCCGGTCGGGACTCCTCGGCGTGCACGGCCAGCGCACCGACACCGACGGCGGGCGTGAGCGGCCGGGCGCACGGAAACCCCCGCTCCGCCAACCGGGCCTGCGCGGCGACGCACGACGCGGCCCGGCCGTCGTCCTCCCGCGCCTTCACCACGACCTCCCGCCCGCCGGCCAGCCGCAGCCCGTACACCGCCGACGTCTGCCGCGCCTCGAACAGCACGCCGACCGGCTCGTCCCCCAACTGGTCCACGCACCAGACCGGCAGCCAGCCCGGCAGATCATCCAACGGCACGATCAGCACTGTGCCACGCGCGCCGAGCGCAACGGAAGCGGCCCCGGCAAGGGCTTCGGAGGCTTTCACCTTCCGCTGCCTGAGAAGAGCCGCATACGAACACGAAAACGCGTTGCCGTGGATGCCCTCGAAACGTATGGTTGTTCGCTCGTGATCACAGTGGTGGAGCGAGTTCTGCCTGCCCGGCTAGGGACAGGATTCCGGTGGTTGCTGGCCTCGAGCTGGCTGACGAATCTCGGTGACGGGGTCGCGGCCGCCGCGGGCCCGCTGCTGATCGCGACGCTGACCCGCGACCCGCTGATGATCTCGCTGTCGGCCCTGGTGAGCTGGGCGCCGCCGCTGATGTTCAGCCTGTACGCGGGCGTGCTGTCGGATCGGTACAACCGGCGCAGAATCGTGCTCGTCGCGAACGCGGCGCGGGCCGTGGTGCTGGCGGCGCTGGTGGCGCTCATGGTGACCGGCACCGTGACCGTGGCGACCGCCCTGATAGCGCTCACACTCCGGTCCGTCGCCGAGGTGTTCGCCGACAACGCGACGGCCACGCTGACGCCCATGATGGTCAGCAACGACGACCTCCTCATCGCCAACGCCCGCCTGGGCACGGGATTCATCACGCTCAACCAGCTCGCCGGCCCGCCGATCGGCGCGGCGCTGTTCGGCCTCGGCCTGACCTGGCCGTTCGCGAGCCAGCTGCTCCTGGTGCTGGCAGGGATCGTCCTGGTCACCCGGATCACGCTGCCGCCGCACGGCCGGCAGGCCGACGATCCCACGCCGGACACCGTACGCGAGCTCATCGCCGGGTTCACCTGGACCATCCGGCACGCGGCGGTCCGCACGCTGGCGCTCACCATCCTGATCTTCAACTTCACGTTCGGCGCGGCCTGGTCGGTCCTCGTCCTCTACACCCAGGAACAGCTCGGCCTCGGCGCCATCGGTTTCGGCCTGATGACCACCATCGGCGGAATCGGCGGCCTGATCGGCACCGGTTTGTACGGGACCATCACCCGCAGGATGAGCCTCGGCGCCCTGATGCGGATCGGGCTCATTATCGAAACGCTCACCCACCTGGGCCTGGCCCTGACCCATTCGCCGTGGGTCGCCGGAGGCATCTTCCTGGCCTTCGGCGCGCACGCGTTCATCTGGGGCACGACCTCGGTCACCATCCGCCAGCGCGCGGTGCCACGCGAACTCCAAGGCCGGGTGGGCAGCGTCAACACCATCTGCGTCTACGCCGGCCTGGTGGTCGGCTCGCTCATCGGCGGCGTCCTGGCCACCCGCTTCGGCGTCGCGGCACCCTTCTGGTTCGCCTTCGCCGGTTCCGCCGTGTTCGTGGTGCTGCTCTGGCGGCAACTCATGTTCATCTCCCACGACGACTGAGATGCTCCTGAGATCAGAAAGGCCGAACCGCTTTCACACCAGAGGCGTCACATGCCGCAAAGGCCCCGAACAGAGGGAGACGCCCGACGCCGCCGCTCGCCTCCGGAGTGACAACCACAACCGGGTACCGCCCGGCGCGACGCGTACTCGCCGCACTCGCGCTCGCCGCCGCGACCGGGTGCTTCCCGCTCCCGTCCGAGCCGGCTCCCGGGGGCATGACCGGAGTCACGGTCAACGCCGATCTCACCGCACCTCCCCTGACCGGATCCACGGTCTCCCTGGATCTGGAGCACATTCCCCCGGGATGGTCCCTGACCAGCGGCGATCTGGATTTCGTCAGGGGGCGGAAATACACGGGGAGCGCCTACAACTCGAAAACGCATGTGCGGATGTACGACGTGGTCTTCACCACGGCGAGCAAGAAGAGGGTCCGGCCGGGGCAGGTCATCATCACGGAGTACGGTGAACAGGACGGCGAGACCGGCCACGACGTCCTCGTCTCCACCGCCGAATTCACCGCCCGGGCCCCGCACTTCTGCTGACCCCGCTCTCCCGCGATCTCCGCGAGCTCGGCCATGCGGCGAGCAACTTCTCGACACCGGAGTCTCGGTGGCCCATCGTGACAGCCGATCACCCCGGCCACATGCGGCGGCGGGTGCCGAACTCGGCGGTCGCAACGGCCTCGCCTCCCCTCAGGCCAGGGTTTCCGGCCTGAGCACCTCGTCGCGCAGGATCCGGTCGATCTCGCCGGCATCAGCGTTGTGACTCGTCTGACGTCGGAGTTCCTTCCGCACAGCGTCAATGACCACATCGGATCGAAGCACCTGCGCCAAAGACTTGGGCGATGTAGCAGCGCGTGCCCGCCACAGATCATCGATCAGCCGACGCTTGAACGCCTCTTTCGTGAGGTAGAAAAGCGCGTCCGTCTTGCTCCCCAAGCTGTCGTCACCGAGCATGTCCACTTCGAGGGCCAGATCGATGACGACGGGAAGGCCTGCCGTCATGTGGTACGCCTGCCACACCTGCCCATTCGAAAGAATCATCCATTCGACGCCCTCGTTCACCGCGTACATCTGCACCTGGCGCAGGTGTCTGACGTTGAGCTTCTGGCTGCAGCGCTTGACCTCGATGAAGGCGACCAACTGCTTGTCGATGCGGATGCCGTAGTCCGCGAACTCGCCCTTGACCTGATATTCCGTGGTCAGTTCTTCGTATTTGTCGTATCCGAGGCCGTCACAGAGGAAATCGGTGATGAGAAGTCGGGTGTCCCCCTCGTTCGCATCACGAGCCACAAGGTCGCTGAGGGGCTTGTTGTAGCGCCTGACCGCCGCCCGGACACGATCTCGCGCATCGGTCTCCCATTTCGGAGCCGTGCGAGCCGTGGAGGCCTTCCTCGCAGGAGAGGTCGCCGCCGCCCCCTTGGACACTTCCAAGGTGCTGACGGACTGCTCGTTGCCGACGATCGCCTTCGCTGCCTGCTCAGTCATGGCTCCACCTGCGAGTAGTAGTGACAAGGCAGGTTAGAGCGAGCCGAGAGATCAACACATCAGCTATTTCCAATCGATACAGAAATGACTCTCGAAACAGCGGTGCCAAATCCGATAAATACACCAAAATGTCCAGCTAAGACCTTTTCCAGTGGCCGAGTTTGTCCAGATGGAGGTTCGGCGTCGCATTCGGTGGCACCGATCCGACGTGGTAGCTGTCGCGCCGCTTGGTCTGCTCATCGCTGCGCTGCCATGCGAGGCGCCGGCCGCACAGACTGTCGCCCTCGGGCGACATCAACGCCACAGCCACGGGCCTCACGGTGGATCGAACAAGTCAGCCGTCAAAGGATCATGCGATGGCCATCGCCATTTCACGACGCCAACCCTGTGACCAGGCCAAACTCGCATACAACTCCATGGACGTAACCCCATCGGAGACGCTGCCCGAACCAACTGCCCGAACTCCCCGTCTCACCATTTAGCTCCGGACCGGGAGGAACTGTCATCCAAGACGACAGAGCGGCGATAGGTGGCACAGCATTGACGGAGTCCCGACCAGAACCCACGTCAGCCGTACTACGGCTATTGCACCGGGCCTGGCGTCCTCCGGCGCATTCCGACCGGCCCCCGCCCATCTGGAACTGGCCCCCGTTGCAGCGGAGGTTCTTCCCCGACAGGCCTTCTCTCTTTCCCAACAGGCTCGTCCCGCTGCTGCTCCTGCTGGTGGTTTTCGTGGCCGCGCGGTGGCTCCTCTACCTCCTGGCGCTGTACTACTTCTTCCGCAGCGCCCGCCTTCTCGTCTGGCACCTTTTCGGCGACGCTGCCCCTTCAGATGTGCAGGACCCGACGGTGACGCGCATCAAGAGGCTTCGGACGTGGACGGCGCCCACGGTGTCGCTCGTTCTCCTCGCGTCATTCGCCCCGGAAGACGTCCTCCAGGAGAAAGTCTCCGAACCCCTTTTTACTCTTATCGTCGCACCCTGGCTGCTCGTCGCCACCGCGACCGTCGTCATCGGGATTCTCATCCGCTGCGCGCCGCCCGAACAGCGCCCGGCCATGCGCACGGCTCTGCGAAAGCCGCTGCGCAAGCTCGGCTATTACGCGGGCACCTTGCTCCTCCCCTATGGCCTCCTCATCGGCTTCGTATTGTGGGGACCTGAGGGCGGGGTCGACCTGAACGACGCCGGCTGGCCGATCCAGGCGGCCGTGGCGGCGTTCGTCTGGTTGGCCCTCGTCTTCCTGTTCGCCTCCGCCAGGGTCGTACGGACCGGCTTCGGCCTGGACACCGTGCACCCCGCGCTCCCCGCCTTGCTCACCGGCATCCTGGTCTGGGAGTGCTTCGCCCTCAACGGAATGCCCGGCGGACCGCCGGCGGTCGCATGCCTGCTGTTCCTCGGCGGCCCGATCATGGTGAGCGCCATCGTGTGGTGGGAACTCCACCGGCTCCGCGTCTCCCACGGGGTGACCCTGCGCGGAGGCCGTCCGGCCGGCAGTGTCCGGGATCAGTTCGCAGGTGAGCGAGTGGGAGGCGGAGACAGCGATCTCATCCGGTCAGCCGCCCACATGTACCACGCCGCCGAGCGGCGTGATGTCCGGGGCGGCTGAACGGGCGGACGTGGGTCTGCTGAAACATCAGGCACGGGATTTGCTGAACCAGCGCTGAGCCGAGGGCATGAGGAACAGGACGATGACGGCGTAGGCGAGTATGTGGGAGCCGAGCAGCGCCTTCCAGGTCACAGTGGAGAAGAGCGCCAAGTCGAGGATGGTGGCGCCGATCATCGACAGGTGCACGGCGACGATTGCCCACCGTAGGCGCATGCGGCGGCTCGACCACCGGCTCAACAACCACCCGAGAAGGGTGGTGCTTCCTGCGGCGTAGATCAGGGCAGGCAGAACGCCCCAATCCAAGGTGGAGAAGGAGGGCAGAGCGCGTTTTCCTCATGATTCTGCCCCGTTCGATAGGTGCGGCCCCGCAATCGGGCCGGCAGGGCTGGCAGATCGTTCCCCGGGCTGACCGGCTCCTACGATTCACGCGCCAGACCCCGCAGGCACCCGGTCATCCACGTCAGCCCGGAGATGGTTCGTCGAAAAGAGCAAGCTCGTCATCGTCGGGAGCCTGGAAGAGCTTCGCATACTCCTCGAGCAGTTCGCGGCTGATCGGGACCGTCCCCGGCTCCCCCTTCCCGTTGCGGGCCTCGAGGCGGCGGCACAGCTCATCGATCGGCGCGGCAAGGTAGCGCAGTTCGACGGCGACACCGAGTGCGCGCGCTCTCGAACGCTTCTCGTCGCGCTCAGAACGCGCCCAGAAGCCGAACTCCAGGATCACACTCTGCCCCAGCCTCAACAGATCCTGGGCATGCTCCCAGAACCGCCGCTCAAGCCGGTCGCGTGCCTGTTCGTCGAACAGGTCGATGCCGAGACTGGCCATCCATTCGTCCGGGCACAGGCGCACCGCTGGAACCTCGTCCGCCAGGCGCTTGGCCAGCGTCGTCTTCCCGGAGCCAGGCAGCCCGCACAGCAAGATCAGCCTGGATTCGCGGCTCGCATTCATCAGGCACCTCCACACGCGGCGGCAAACTACTCCGGCATACTCGCGCAACGATCCCGGCCGGCGGAATGGGTGGCCCGGGTGCGGCTGGGCAAGTGGGAAGGCGCAGGGTGCATTCGCCGAAACAGCACCGGCTCGGTCGTCCGTGCTCGCTTCCGGGGTCAGGCCGAGCGAACGCAGAAGGGATGTCCGGCCGGGCTGGCGTACACGCGCGAACCAGCGGGCGCGACGACATCGCCGGCCGGCCGCAGCCGGCGGCCGCCGGCGTCGAGCACCCGCCTGTCCGCGGTCGCCGCGTCGTCCGTGGCGAGGTCGAAGTGCACCTGCTGGGCGGCGCCGCCTGGCCACTGCGGCGGCACATGCCCCGGAGCGTGCTGGATCACGATCATGGGAAGGCCGTCGATCTGCAGGAAGTGGTGCGTCCCCGTCCTCGTGATCGAGCCGCCGAACAGCCGGTGCCAGAACGAGCTCTCGCTCTCCAGGTCCGCGGCGTCCACCACCAGGGACGTCAAGCTGAAGGTCATGGTGTTACTCCTCGAATCTCGTACGTGGCACATTCAGGTGGTCCACGATCTGCTGCTTGGCCTCGTCGACGCCCACGCCCTGGCTGTCGGCCATGTGTCGGAGATGGTCGACCGCTCCCTCCGATGACGACGAAGCCAGGGTCGGCATGGGTGCGGCGGCGAAGCGACGAGCCGTCGCCTCCCCGAGCCCTCGGCTGCCGCCGGTCACGAGCACCCGCAGGCCGGCGAGCGTGTCGTGCTCGATCGTCACGGGCGTACTCCTTCAGTAAGGTGAACCCGACTCCGGAAACTGTACACGCAAGCGGAGTCGGACTCACCTTATGGAGGACTGTTGCCGTCATCACGTCCACTGCGCGCCGACGCCCGCCGCAACCGCGAAGCGCTCCTGGCCGCGGCACGCGAGGCGTTCCTCGCCGACGGCGACGCCACCGTGGAGGAGATCGCCCGCCGAGCCGAGGTGGCCGTCGGCACGCTGTACCGCCACTTCGAAACGCGCGAGGCGCTCGTCGCGGAGGTGTACCGCCAGGAGGTCGCCGAGCTCTGCGCAGCCCCCGCCCGGCTGCTCACGCACCATGCCCCGGACGAAGCACTGCGCACCTTCCTGCTGCTGCTCGTGGAGCACGCGGCAGTCGGCAGAGGAATGGGCGAGGCGCTGGAAAGCATCATGGCAACCGATTCGCCCGTCTTCGACGACGCGCGCGACGAGATGGCCCGCGCCCTCGACGACCTTCTCGCCGCAGGTGCCGCGGCCGGTCTCGTCCGCAGCGGCATCAGCGGGCGCGTCGTGCTGCGCGCCCTCGGCGGCATCTGCGGGCTGCGCGCCAAAGGCTGGAAGGACGACGCGGTACGCATCGCCACGATCCTTTATGACGGGCTGCGCTACGGCGCGGCGAACCACGGCTAGATCGCCACAACACACCCGAGTCGAGGTCATCACATCGCGAGGAGGCCCGGCAGGTCTTCACAGGCGACAAGTAGGGGACTTTGCGTCGCGGGCCATGGGACCACACGAAGAGCGATGCCGCCACAGCGACGAACGGTATTGCGTACCAAGCCTGTCGGTGGCGGCCGGCAGCATGACGGCATGGCGATGCGGCCCTTCGATGTCTCCTGGCTCCGCGGCGAATACTCCGAGGAGTACTACGGCTTCATTACATCCGTACCACGCCTGAACAGGTGGTTGCCCGCCTCGGCGGTCGGTGGGAGGACTTCGTACCGGGCCCCTTCCCCGACGACCCGGATCACTACCCAGGCCCTGGGGAGCCTCTCGGCGTCACCACCATCGGCGACTGGACGGGTGTTCGACCCTGACTGGCTCGGCACCCGCGAAGACGTGATCACGAAACTCTCCGAGGGCACCCGCCTTGTCCCCCAAGCCGCTCTCGGCATCGAGGACATGGACTACTTCTCCTGGTGTGAGGACGGCGAGATCAGATTCGCCTGGGGCGGCGATGACGGCGGTCATCGATCCCCGTGACCCCCGGGTTCAGCCCTGCCGGACCTTGATGCCCGGTCGCCATCCCAGCATCCTCGAGATGGCCAGCCCGCTCGTGATGACCGAGGGAAGAACGGCCTGCGCCTGCACGGACCCCGACCGTACGACGACGGAGAGGGCGGCGACGACGCGCCCTTCACCGTTCATGATCCGTGCGGCGATGGAGTCGGCGCCCTCGGTCAGCTCGCCACGGACCATGGCGCAGCCGGTGCGGCGGCACTCGGCCAGCTCGCGCCGGAGCGCGTCCGGGTCGACGACCGTCTCGGAGTTGAACCGTTCCAGCTCCCCGTCGAGAACCTCCCGCACCAGGTCAGGGTCGGCGTGGCTGAGCAGGATCTTGCCGACTCCTGAGCAGTGCAGCGGCAGCCGGCCGCCCACCTGGGAGACCAGCCCCAGCGCGGACGGCGCGGACAGGCGCTCCAGGATGACGGCCTCGTGTCCTTCGAGGACCGCGAGCTGCACGTGCTGGTGGAGCGCGGTGTAGAGGTCCTCCATGTACGGCTGCGCCATCGTGCGCAGCGACTCGGTCAGCGGGGCCAGGGTGCCGAGCTGCCACAGCCTGAGCCCGACGGCGAATCGGCCGTTGGCGCGCTGTTCGAGCGCCCCGACCTTCGTCAGCTCCAGGACGAGCCGGCGAGCGGTCGGGTGCGGCAGGCCGGTCTTCCGCGCCAACTCGGCGAGGCTCAGCTCGGTCTCGCCCGGCGCGAAGGAGAACAGCAGGTCGAGCAGCCGAGAACTCACGCTTCGTCCTGGTTCGCTGGTACGCGGCACGTCGCACCTCGCTTCCTCGGCTCGGTTCCCGCGGATGCCGAAATGTTCGTTCAATGATTTATCAGCCTCCCGGCCCATCGGGGAAGTGCAGCATGAGGCACCGGGGCCGACGGGGAGTGAGTGACCATGCCGAGCGCCAGGGAGACGCCCCGTCGGATCGGGGACCGAGAACCGGAGGAGTTTGAGGATGACGCTACGCACGGCCGGACAGCCCAGGATCGCCATCGTGGGCGGTGGCATCGGGGGTCTCGCCACCGCGGTGTTCCTCCACCGCGAGGGGCTCCCCTGCACCGTCTACGAACAGGCGCCACAGCTGGCCGAGGTGGGTGCCGGCCTGGTGATCTCCCCCAACGCGGCCCGCCAGTTGCGCAGGCTCGGCGTCATGGAAACCCTGCGCGAGCGTGCCGTGCAGCTCGACACCGGCTGGGAGTTCCGCCGCTGGGAGGACGGGACGGTGCTGTCGTCGGAGAACCTGACCGACGCCTGCGAGCGCCTCTACGGGGAGCAGACCTACACCGCGCACCGGGCCGACGTGCTCAACGCCATCAAGGCGCAGGTGCCGCCCGAGAGCGTCGCGCTCGGTCACAAGTGCGTCGGGCTGGACACCGGCGCCACGCCGCGGCTGCACTTCGCCGACAGGCGGACGGTGGAGGCCGACGTCGTCATCGGTGCGGACGGGATCCACTCCGTCGTACGCGGTGCCCTGTTCGCGGCGACGCCGGCGACGTACTCGGGAATCTGCGCCTTCCGGGCGCTCGTCCCGGCGGCCAAGGCGCCGGAGTTCGCCCTGCGGCCCGCGCAGACGCTGTGGATCGGTCCCGACCACCATCTCGTGCACTATCCGGTGTCGGCCGGTGAGCTGGTCAACCTCGTCGCCTTCGCTCCCGCCGGCGACTACACCGTGGAGTCGTGGACGGCGACCGCGACGGTGGAGGAATTCCTGGCCGAGTTCGACGGCTGGGACCGGCGGCTGGTCCATCTGATCCGGGCCGCCGGAACGCCCGGACGATGGGCGCTGCTGGACCGGGCGCCCCTGCCGCGGTGGTCCGAGGGCGGGATCACGCTCCTCGGCGACGCCGCCCACCCGATGTTCCCCTTCTTCGCCCAGGGCGCCGCCCAGGCGCTCGAAGACGCCGCCGTGCTGGCGCGCTGCATCGCGACGGGCCTGGACGACCTGGCCGGTGCGCTCAAGCGGTACGAGGAGCTGCGCATCCCCCGTACGACCCGGCTGCAGACCGTGAGCCACGGGCGCTCCCACATCAACCACCTTCCCGACGGTCCCGAGCAGCGGGAGCGCGACGCGGCCTTCGCCGAGCACGATCCCCTCGTCGCCAACGCGTGGATCTACAACTACGATCCGGACGTCGCGCTGGAGGGCGGGGTGACCGCGCAGCGGTGACCGCCAATGATCATCACCGAGCCGCGGGAGTGCTGCCACAGCGCGCGGGAAGCAGAGCAGGAGGGAGCCTTGATGAGATTCACCCATGAGACGCTGCCGCAACGGGTGGTCTTCGCCCCCGGCGACGCGCCCGCGGCGGTGGCCCGCGAGGTGGCCGCGCTCGGGGCCCGGCGGGTCATGGTCATCGCCGCCCCCGCCGAATCCTCGCTCGCCGACGCCGTGTCGGCCGGGATCCCGGTCGCCGTACGGCACGACGAGGTCGTCATGCACGTGCCCGTCGAGGTCGCGGAACGGGCACGGGACGCCGCGGTCAAGGCCGGCGCCGACGCGCTGCTCTGCGTCGGTGGCGGCTCCACGACGGGGCTGGCCAAGGCGGTCGCCCTGACCGGCTCCCCGGCGGAGGGGCTGCCCATCATCGCGGTGCCGACGACGTACGCCGGATCCGAGGCGACGAACGTCTGGGGGCTCACCGAGGGCGAGACCAAGACGACCGGCGTGGACGACCGCGTCCTGCCCCGCTCCATCGTGTACGACGCGTCGCTCATGCTGACGCTGCCCCCGGAGATGTCGGTCGCGTCCGGCCTCAACGCGATGGCCCACTGCGTCGACTCGATGTGGGGGCCGCGTACCGACCCGATCGACCAGGCGCTGGCCGGCGAGGGCAGCCACGCGCTGAGACACGGCCTGCCCGCCGTGGTCGCCGACCCTTCCGGGATCGAGGGCCGCGAGCGGACCCTCTACGGCGCCTACCTGGCCGCCGTCGCGTTCGCGTCCGCCGGGTCGGGCATGCACCACAAGATCTGCCACGTACTGGGCGGGATGTACAACCTGCCCCACGCGCAGACCCACGCCGTCGTCCTCCCGCACGTGCTCGCCTTCAACGCGCCGAACGCGCCGGAGGCGGAGCGCCGCATCGCGCGGGCCTTGGGCAGCGCGACGGCGTCGGAGGGGCTGGCGGACCTTTACGCGACCGTCCACGCGCCGATCGCGCTGAGGGACTACGGCATGCCGGAGGACGGCCTCGCCAGGGCGGTGGCCCCGATCATGGCCGCCATCCCCGAGAACAACCCCACACCCGTCACCGAGGAGAACCTCACCGCTCTGCTCCGAGCGGCCTGGGAAGGAGCGACATCATGACCGCCGCGCACCGCGAAGTGTCCGCCGAGCAGGCCGCCCGTGAGGAGGAGCTGGTCGAGCGGGTGGCGCGCTCGTTCGACACCTGCCGCGACCCGCGGCTGAAGGAGCTGATGGTCGGCCTGGTCCGGCACGTCCACGCCTACATCCGCGAGACGCGGCTGACCGAGGAGGAGTGGCGCGAGGGGATCGCGTTCCTGACCGCCGCCGGCCACATCACCGACGACAGGCGGCAGGAGTTCATCCTGCTCTCCGACGTGCTCGGCGCCTCCATGCAGACCATCGCGGTCAACAACCAGGCGTACGGGGACGCGACCGAGGCGACCGTGGTCGGGCCGTTCTTCGTCGAAGGGGCGCCGGAGATCGCCAACGGCGGCGACATGTCCTTCGGCGCGCCCGGTGAGCCGTGCTGGGTCGAGGGCACCGTCGTCGGGCCTGACGGCAAGCCGCTGCCCGGCGCCCGGATCGAGGTCTGGGAGGCCGACGAGGACGGCCGTTACGACGTCCAGTACGACGACGAGCGGACCTCCGCGCGGGCGCACCTGTTCACCGACGGCGAGGGAAAGTACCGGTTCTGGGGGATCACCCCGACGCCGTATCCCATCCCGCACGACGGACCCGTCGGCCGGATGCTGGAAGCGGTCGGCCGCTCCCCGATGCGTGCTTCGCACCTGCACTTCATGGTCTCGTACGAGGGCTGCCGGACGCTGGTGACGCACATCTTCGTACGCGGCGACGCGCTGCTGGGCTCCGACGCCGTCTTCGGGGTCAAGGAGTCCCTGGTCAGGGACTTCCAGCGACAGCCGGCCGGCACGCCCACCCCTGACGGCCGGGCCGTCGACGGCACCTGGTCGCGGACGCGCTTCGACATCGCGCTGGCCCCCGCCGGCGCGTGAGCCCGGAGGGCGGGCGCAGGCCGTAGGAGGCCGCGGCCGGCACCCCCTTCCCGGGGCGCCGGCCGCGGTCGCATGTCAGAGCCTCACGACGTGGTCAGGCCGAACAGCCGGACGGCGTTGTCGTGGTAGATGTCCTGCCGCTGGTCGGCGCTGAGGTCCAGCTCCTCGATGTTCTTGATCGTCGCGCGGATGAAGCCCGGCCCCTTCTCGGGGTCGTACGGGCTGTCCGACGCGAACACCACCCGGTCGTGGCCGTAGAACCGGATCGAGGTGCGGAGCGCGTCCCCGGCGCCGAAGCAGGCGGTGTCGACGTAGAAGTTCTTGAAGTACTCGAAGGGCCGCTTCGTCAGCGGGTACCCCTCCACGTCCGCCTTCTGGCTCTCCGGCGTCCGGCTGCCCAGCTGGTCCCAGCCGGCGCCGACCCGCCCGGCGAAGTGCGGGATCATGGCTCCGCCGTGGTGGATCAGGAACTTCAGGTCCGGCCAGCGCTCGAAGGCGCCGGAGAAGACCATGCGGGCCATGAACGCGGACAGGTCGTACTCCCAGCCCAGCGCCCACCAGATCTCGAACTTGGAGCGTTCCTCGGTCGGGTAGTCGGGCCAGGACGAGTTCCTGTTGGGGTGGACCTGGATCATCTTCCCGCTGCCGGAGAGCGTCTCCCAGAACGCGTCGTAGCGCGGGTCGTCCATCGGCCCGCGGTTGACGTGGCAGTAGATCTGCACCCCGACCGCGTTCAGGCTGTTGAAGGCGTAGTCGACCTCCTTGATCGCCTGATCGACGTCGTCGAGCGAGACGGCGGCGCAGAACCCCGCGAACCTGTCGGGGTGGTTCGCGACCAGTTCCGCCATGCCCTCGTTGGCGATGCGCGCCATCTCGGCGTTGCGCTCGGCGGGGCCCAGGTCCTCGAGGGGCGGTGAGGCCACGTTGATGATCTGCTTGTAGTCCCCGAACTCGTCCATCTGGCGGAACCGTACGTCCAGGTCCGTCAGGGCGGGGATGTCACGGGTGCGCTTCTGAAGATTCAAGATGGCGGCGCTGTCGTTGATCGCGAAGAAGCGATCGGCGTAGGCGCGGGGTAGCAGGTGACAGAACGAATCGATCTTCATGAGAGAGAACTCCTTGGTGAGGACGGTCAGGTCGGCTTCTTGGTCGTCACGGCCCGAGGTCGAAGGGGTCGGTCATGATCTCGATGACGGCCGGCCCGGGCCTCTCGGCCGCGCCGCGCATCGCCTTGCCCAGCTCTCCAGCCGAGCGCACCCGTACGGCATGCGCCCCGAACCCCTGCGCCACCGTGGCCAGCGAGGGGCCGGCGAGGTCGACGAACAGCTCGCGCTCCCGAGGGGTGACCCCGCCCGTGAAGCGCCGGATCGCCGCCCCCACCGCGGCGTAGGACTCGTTGTTGACGACGAGGTAGGTCACGTCGATGCCATGGCGCACCGCCGTCCACAAGCCCTGGAGACCGAACTGGAAGGAACCGTCCCCGCACACGGCGACGACACGCCGGGAGGGATCGGCGAGCTTGATCCCCATGGCGGCACCGACGCCCCAGCCCAGCGAGCCCGACGACGTGGTGTGCATGGACGCCGCTGTCCGTTCCACGGCATGGAGCAGCGCCAGACCTGACGTGGTGGCATCCCCCACCACCACCGTGTCCTCGTCCAGCTCGGACGAGAGCGCCTCCATGACGGCCGCGACCGTGGTCGCTCCCGAGGCCGCCACTCCCGGGGCCGCTTCCGAGCTCTCGGGAGCGCCAGGGCCGCGCGACATGATCTCCGCATGCTCGGCCACGGCCGCCCGAAGGTGCCTCCCGTCTCCCGGGACGCAGCCGCCCGCCGCCTCCGGCAGGTCCGCCAGGGCCTCCAGCAGGTCCGCCAGGAACGCGCCGGAGTCGGCCGCGACGCCCAGGTCGGCGCCGTAGATCTTGCCCACCTCGGCCGGGTCAGCGTGAACGTGGATCACCGCCGCGGCGGGCGGCAGGCTGGAGCGGGCCGGCGCCTCGAACTCGGTGAAGCATCGCGCGCCGAGGAACAGCACCAGATCGGACTCCGCGACGGACCGGCGCCCCGGGTCGTAGAGCCCGGCGTAGTGGGGATGCCGCGACGGCAGCACCGTGCGCTCGAACCCGCGCCGGTCCTCGGCGAAGACCGGGATCCGGAGCGTCTCGGCCAGCCGCGCGACGTCGCGCACCGCGTCCGCTCCGGCCCGGGCGACGTCCGCGCCGGCCACGACGATCGGGCGCGCGGCGGCTCGGAGCAGGTGGAGCGCCTTCTGGAGGGCCGCGCGGGAGGGCCTTGCGGCGGCGTCGACCGCCAGTCGCCCGGAGTCGCGAGACCAGGCGTCGGCCGGGCTCTCGATCAGGTCCTGGGACAGGCCGACCCAGGTGGGTCCAGCCGGTGACGCCGTCGCCACCTGCAACGCGCGGGCGACGTCGAAGCCGATGTCGTGGCTGCGCAGGCTCTGCCAGTCCCATTTCGCGTCCTGGCGGACGTAGTCCCGCATGTGCGTCGATGTGGTGAAACCGCCGCGGCTCTGGATCTGTGCCGGTTTCAGCCCGTTCAGGACCAGCACCGGGCTCAGGGCGAGCCGGGCCGCGGACAGGTGGCCGAGGCCGTTGGCGAGGCCCACGTTGGCATGCAGGTAGGCCACGGCGGGGCGGCCCGTCACCCGTGCCATGCCGTCGGCCATGGACACCGCGATGGACTCGTGCGTGGTGAGCACGACGTCGATCCCGGGGGTCCGGGCCGCGGCGTGCAGGAAGGCGGCCTCGGTGCTGCCCGGGCAGATGAAGACGTACCGGATGTCCCAGTCGAGCAGCGTCTGGACCAGCTGTTCGGCGGCGAGCGCCGGAGCGGGGTCACCGGGCGCGCGGTCGACAGCCGAGGTCGGGTCAGCGGGGGCGCCGGCGCGGGTCTCGGCGGTCATCGCTTCCTCATGTCCTCTCTCTGCGCGATGACCTGTAGCTCCGTGTACTCGTGGATCCCCTCGACCGCGTGGCCGCGGCCGATCCCGCTCTGCTTGAACCCGCCGAAGGGCATGTCGACGGCCGAGGCGCCGACGCGGTGGACGTTGACGAAGACGGTGCCCGCCTCCAGCCTGGCGGCGACGTCGAACGCCTCGGCCTCGTCGTCGGACCAGACGGACGCCGCCAGGCCGTACTCGGTGTCGTTGGCCATCTCCACGGCCTCGTCGACCGAGGAGTAGGCGACGACCGGCACCAGCGGCCCGAACTGTTCCTCCTGGACCAGCCTGGCGCCATTGCCGAGGCCGGTGACGAGCCGCGGCTGGAACCAGTACCCGTCCGGCGAGCAGTGCTCCGACAGCCGGCCCAGGGGGACGGCGCTCCCGCCGCCGGCCAGCGCGTCGTCGAGCAGGCCAGTCACGACGGCGAGCTGACGGGCGTTGTTGAGCGGGCCGAGCGTCGCGCTCCCGTCCGAGGGCGGGCCGACGACCATGTCGGCGCACCCGTCGGCGAAGGCCCGGCAGAACTCGGCGTGGCGGTCGGCGGGCACGTAGATCCGCTTCGGGGCGTAGCAGATCTGGCCCGCGTTCGTCAGCGTCCCGCGTACCAGTTCGTCGATCAGCTCCGCGTCGATCGTGCGTCCGGGGAGCACCACGGCGGGGTCGTTGCCGCCCAGTTCGAGGCTGACGCTCTTGAGCGTCCCGCTCGCCGCGGCCATGACCTTGCGGCCCGTGGCGGTGCTGCCGGTGAACGCGACCTTGCGTACGGACGGATGGGTGGTGAGCAGCTCTCCGATGGCGGCGTCACCCGCCAGGATGTTCAGCACGCCCGGAGGCAGCAGCTCCGCCAGCGGAGACAGGGACGCCCGCAGGGCGAGGGGCGAGGACTCGGGCAGCTTCAGCACGACCGCGTTGCCGGCCAGGAGCGCCGGCGCCACCATGAGCTGCGCCAGGAGGACCGGGTAGTTCCACGGGACCATGACGGCGACGACACCCATCGGGACCCGCCGCCGGATCTGCCGGCCGCGCCGGTCGTCCAGCACGACGGGATCGAGGGCCGCGGCCTGGCCGGCATGCCATTCCAGGATGCCTCTCGCTCCCTCGAGCTCCACCCGGGCCTCGGCGGGCGGCTTGCCCTGCTCCCAGGAGAGCAGCTCCGAGAGCCGCGGCGCGTCGCGCTTCAGCGCCTCCGCCGCCCGGGCCAGGATCTCGGCGCGCGACGCGGCACTGGTGCGAGCCCACTGCGCGGCGCTCTGCCTGGCGGCCTCGACAGCGGCCAGGGCCTGCTCCGGGGAGGCGATGTGGCACCGGCCCACGATCTGGCGGGGATCGCTCGGGGCCGGGATCTCCACGACCGACTCCCCCTGCACGGGCCTGCCCGCGATCAGCAGCGTGGCCTCGGTGTGGTGGAGCCGGCCCGGTCCGGCGGATTGCTCGGTCTCGACCGAGGTGGGCGGCCCGCCGAGGTCGTGAAGCTGTGGCATGTTCGATCCTGTCCGCGTAGTTGTCTCCCGGCCGACGCTGTGGGGTGCCGTTGTTCCCTGGCCGGCGCTGTCGGGTGCCGTTGTTCCCTGGCCGGCGCTGTCGGGTGCCGTTGTCTCCTGGGCAGCGCCGTCGGGTGCCGTACCGTCACCGCCTGCGGCGGCGCCCGGTCGCCGGCGCGGCCGCCGCCTGCCGCTGGCTGCGGGAGACCTCGTCCCGCAGGTGCTGCCAGATGTCGTAGACGATGTCGCCGTACTCCTCCAGATGCCGCAGCTCGAGGACGTCCCGGGGCCGCTCGAAGGGCACGTCGACGAAGGCCTTCGCCTGTCCTGGCTGGGCCGACATGACCATGATGCGATCGGCCAGGGTCACCGCCTCGTCGACGCTGTGGGTGATGAAGACGACCGTCTTGCGGGTCTCGTCCCAGATCCGCAGCAGCTCGGCCTGCAGCAGCGTCTTGTTCTGCTCGTCGAGGGCGGAGAACGGCTCGTCCATCAGCAGTACGTCCGGATCGTTCGCGAAGGCGCGCGCGATGGACACCCGCTGCCGCATCCCACCCGAGAGTTGGTGCGGGTACGCGTCGGCGAAGGCCGACAGGCCGGTCTTCTCCAGGTAGTGGCCGACGGACTCGCGGATCTCCGCCCGAGGGACGCCGCGCATGGTCAGCCCGAACGCGGCGTTGTCCCACACACTCATCCAGGGGAAGATCGAGTCGCCCTGGAAGACCATCGAGTTCCCGGGACGTCCCTCGCCTCCGTGACGGACCTCGACGGCGCCGGACGTCGGGCTTTCCAGCGCGGCCAGCATGCGGAGCAGCGTCGTCTTGCCGCATCCGCTCGGGCCGACGATGACGAGGAACTGCCCGCGTGGGATGTCCAGGTCCAACGAGTCCAGCGCCGTCACCGTCGAACCCCGGACGTCGAACTGCTTGGTGAGCCCGCGGATGCTGATGTGGACATCCGCCGGGTCCTTGTCGCTCACCGCGGCGGCCGGTCCGGTTGTGGAGGCCACGTCTCTACCTTCGTCCACAGTCACTTGCCGTTCCTCCATGGAGTGAGGCGGGCACCGATGGCGCCGAGCAGCAACGCCAGGAGGTAGCCGATGACCGCGATCACCAGCAGGCCCACGTACATGGTCTCGACCGAGTAGACCTGCCAGGCGTTCCAGATCATGTAGCCCAGCCCGCTCTGCGCACCCACCATCTCCGCGATGGCGATGAGGATCAGTCCCAGCCCGACACCGAGTTCGATTCCGGTCAGGATGCTCGGCATCGCCCCGGGGATCGCGACCTTGCGGAAGACGTTCCAGCGGCTGGCTCCGAAGTTGCTGGCGACGTCGTAGTAGATCGGGGAGACGTTCGCCACCCCGGCGGCCGTGTTGAGCGCCACCGGATAGAAGACGCCGATGGCCACCATGACGATCTTCGAGGGCTCGTCCAGGCCGAAGATCAGCAGGATGAGCGGTAGCAGGGCGCTCTTGGGGATGGGGTACGTACCCGAGACCAGGGGTTGCAGGGCCGCCCGGACGGGCCGGTAGAGACCCATCGCGATGCCCAGCGCCAGACCGGGCACCAGGCCGACCCAGAAACCGATGAACAGGCGGCGCAGGCTGGCCCACGTGTTCGTCCAGAGCTCCCCGGACTGGGCCAGCACGCCCATCTGGTGGAAGATCGAGCTCGGCGCGGGGAAGAACCTGGTGTCGATCGCGCCCGCTCTCGCGGCCAGCTCCCAGATCAGCAGGAGGCCGACCGGCGTGAGGACGGCGAGCGTCCGCTCAAGCCGTCGTGACGGCAGAAGCCTCCTGACCGGTCGCGTGGCCACGGGTTCGGCACCCGGTGCGGCGGGCTTCCGCGCTACCTGCGTCATTTCCCTCCCGCCTGATCACTCTGCCCGGCGGCGCCGGCGCCCTCCACGTACTTCATGTCGACCAGCTTCGAGAAGTCCGGCTGCACGTCGGACTCCAGCAGGCCCTGGTCCTTGAAGAACTGGTAGTCGCGCTCCAGGCTCTCCTTGTTCACCGACGCGTCGGCGGACACGAAAGGCGGTGTCGTCTTGCCGAAGGTCTCAGGAGCGAGCCCGATCTTGTCCGCGACGATCGAGGCGACCTCCTCGCCCTGCGCTCCCTTCCATCCGCCGTTCTGAACCGCGTCGTGGTAGTACTTCGCCGCCTTCGCGTACGCGTTCATGAAGCATTGGGCGACGCGCGACCGTTCTGAGGAGAACTTGGCGCTGTAGAGGAGCACCGAGATCTGCTGGTTGTCGTAGACCTTCGTCGAGTCGAACATGCGCACCGCGGCCCCCGACTGCTCGGCGACCGTCGCGAACGGCTCGATCGTGGCGGCCGCGTCGATCGAGCCGTTCTGGAAGGCCGCGACCTGTTGCGGGAAGGCCACGTACTTGTGGCTGACGTCGTCGTACGTGAGGTTCCCCGACCCCAGGACGGCGGAGACCATGGACGACGTCGCCGTCGCCTGCGCCGGCTCCGCCACCTTCAGACCCTTGAGATCCCCGATCTCCTTCACCTTGCCCGAGTCGACGAGGTCCTTCCGGACGAGAATGGGCAGGAAGTCATAGCCGCCCGCGAGTTTCGCCTTGTCAGCCACG
Organism: Nonomuraea phyllanthi; assembly: GCF_006334985.2. Classification (GTDB taxonomy): domain Bacteria; phylum Actinomycetota; class Actinomycetes; order Streptosporangiales; family Streptosporangiaceae; genus Nonomuraea; species Nonomuraea phyllanthi. The sequence goes on along the minus strand of NZ_VDLX02000023.1, from coordinate 87,776 downwards.
ATGCGCACGTCGATGCCGCGAGCCACGGCATTGTAGAAGCCGGCCGACGGCGCGCCTGCTCCGATGTCCAGCTGGCCGGACCCCAGGGGCGCGATCATCTTCGCGGCGGAGTCGAACTTCACGGACTCCACCTGGAGGCCCTGGTCGGCGAAGTAACCCTTCTTGTCCGCGATGAACAGGATCGCGTCGGAAGAGCTGTTGAGCGCACCCATTCTGACGTGGGCGTTCTGGCAACTGTTGGCATCAGCCCCACCGTCGCCTCCGCACGCCGTCAGCAGCGGGAAGGCCATCACGCTTGCGAGCGCCGCGGTGAGATGACGATGAGACAGGTTGAGCATGAGGGGGAGTCCTTCTCGGTCTCGGGGATGGCACACCAGCGCTTTCGTCTCGTGGTCGCGTGAGTCCGGGCACGTAAGTGACGAGTCTGCATTCCCGCAGGCCTGTGGCAACCGCCATGGTCATTCAATGAACGGGACCCTGCGGCAGCGGCCACTCGGCTACTCCCGGGCGGGCGGCTACGCCATCTCCAAGAACGGGACCTCACGGGCAGGCTGGAGGTTCACTACAGTTCAGCACCGGACGGCCACTGCGGCTGAATCTCCCAAGCGCGGATCTTTCTGATCCGTCTGTCCGACCCGCATCTCTCAAGCCTGTATCTTCCAGCCCAACGCGCAGGGCGAGTCGGACACGAGGGCGGAGCGCAGGGCTCGGCACCTCCCAGCTGGCCGCAGTCGTCCGGCCGGACGTGGCCAGTTCGTGCACGAAGCCGTCTATCAGTCCGGACACCAGGAGAGGACCCATCCGCTAGCCTGGACATAAGTCACACGTTATAGTGCATGCATGGCCTGGGAGATCGTGCTGCTTGAGCCCGTCGAATCGTGGTTCCTCAAGCTCTGCGAGAGCGACCCAGACTCCGCCGTTCTGATCGAGAGAGCCATCGACCGCCTTGCAGAGGTCGGCCCCGCTCTCGGGCGTCCGCTGGTCGACACCCTGATAGACGGCGACATGAGCAACCTCAAGGAGCTACGGCCAGGCTCACGGAAGCGAAGCGAGATTAGAATCGTGTTCGTTTTCGATCCGGACAGGGAAGCTATCTTCCTCGTAGCGGGCGACAAAGCGGGCAGATGGTCGCGCTGGTACGAGGAAGCGATCCCACTGGCCAAAGCACGCTACACCGAATACCGCGCCGCGAAGTCGGCCGAGACGAAGGGGGAGGACAAGCGATGAGCCCAGGACGCAACTGGCGTGAGGTCAAGGCGGAAGCGCACCGGTTGTACCCCGAACTGGCCGACCCCCAGCGGCAGACCGACGCCGATGCCCATCTGGATGCCTACGTCGCCGGCCACCACCTGAAGGAACTGCGTAAATCGGTCGGCAAGACGCAGTCCGAGGTGGCTGCTGCTCTCGGGATCTCGCAAGCACGCGTATCCCAGATCGAGAACGGCGATCTGGACTCGATGGAACTCGAGACCATCCGCGCCTACGCAGCCGCCCTTGGTGGCCACGTCGATGTGACGATCAGCGTTGGACCTCACTCGGTACGCGTCGCTTGACCTTGAATCGCGGCCAGTAGTGCGCAGCGTTGTCGGTGATGTCAGCCCGTGTTCGAACAGCCGGAACGCCCTACAGGGGCACGTGTTAGCAAGATCTCGATATTGTTCTGACAAACCAAGAAGCCCCTGACGGCATATCGCCTGTCCAGGGGCTTCCTGCTGCAGAGCCGACGAGGGGAATCGAACCCCTGACCTTCTGTTTACAAGACAGATGCTCTGCCGATTGAGCTACGTCGGCGCGGCCTACCAGTGTAGACGCTAGCGACGCCTGTGACGAGCGACTTCATACAGCGCCACCCCCGCCGCCACCCCCGCGTTGAGGGACTCGGCGGCGGCGTGCATCGGGATGCGGGTCACCACGTCGCACTGCTCGCGCACCAGGCGTGAAAGGCCCTTGCCCTCGGAGCCCACGACGATTACCAGGGGCTCGCTGAGCAGGTCGACGTTGTCGAGGTCGGTCTGGCCGGCGCCGTCGAGGCCGATGACGAACAGGCCCGCCTCGCGGTATTCGCGGAGGGCGGCGGTGAGGTTGGCGGCGCGGGCCACGCGGATGGTGGCGAGCGTGCCCGCGGAGGTCTTCCAGGCCCCGCCCGTCACGCCGGCCGAGCGGCGGGAGGGGATGAGGAGGCCGTGGGCGCCGAAGGCGGTGGCGGAGCGGGCGATGGCGCCGAGGTTGCGCGGGTCGGTGACCGAGTCGAGGGCGACGATCAGAGGCGTCTCGGCGGCGTCTCGGGCCAGGTCCACGAGGTCGGAGGGGTGCGCGTAGTCGTACGCCGGGATCTGGAGCGCCACCCCCTGGTGGACGCCGCCCTCCGTGAGGCGGTCGAGCTTGTCGCGGGTCACCTCCAGCAGGGCGATCCCGCGCTCCGCCGCGATCCTGATGGAGTCGCGTACGCGGTCGTCGTTGTCGATGCGCTGGGCGACGTAGAGGGCGTTGGACGGCACGCCGGCCTGCAGGGCCTCGAGCACCGGGTTGCGGCCGCCGATGTATTCGGGGGCGTCTTCCGAGCGCCGCTGCCGGGCGGGGGCGGGACGGCGCCCGCCCCCGCGCTCCTCGCGCGCGATGCGCTCGGTGCGGGCCTTGTCCTTGTACCAGTGGCGCATCTCGGCGGGCGGGGTCGCGCCCCTGCCCTCGAGCCCGCGGCGGCCCTGCCCCCCGGTGCCTTTGGACGGGCCCTTTTTCTTCGCGGGCCTGCCCGAAGCCCTACCGCCTGCTGCCATGGGAACAAGGGTACTCGGGCCGCCGGGCACCTGATCCCACGCCGGAAGGCGTCAGTGGGTGAGCTCCCAGCGGGCGCCGTGAGGAGTGTCCTCGACCGTGATGCCCGCCGCCGCCAGCTGGCTCCTGATCGCGTCGGCCGCGGCGTAGTCTTTGCGCTCCCTGGCCGCCTTGCGCTGCTCCAGCGCCACCGCCACCAGCGCGTCCACCACCGGGGCCAGGTCGGACCCGGCGCCGCGCCACTGCGGGGAGCGGGGGTCGAGGCCGAGCACGTCGAGCATGTTCTGGGTCTCGGCGAGCAGCCGGGCCACGGCCTCCTTGTCGCCCTTCGACAGCGCCACGTTGCCCTCGCGCACCACCTCGTGCACGACCGCGAGCGCCTGGGGCGTGCCGAGGTCGTCGTTGAGGGCGTCCACGAACGCCTGCGGCAGCGGCGCGTCCGCGTCGACGTCGTGGATGACCTCGGCGGCGCGCGTCACGAAGCCCTCGATGCGCTGGTACGCGGCGGCGGCCTCGCGCAGGGCCTCCTCCGAGTAGTCGATCGGGGAGCGGTAGTGGGGCGCCGCCAGGTAGTAGCGCAGCTCCACCGGCCGGACCTTCTGCACCATCTCGGGGATCAGCAGCGAGTTGCCAAGCGACTTGCTCATCTTCTCGGCGCCGATCTTGACCAGGCCGTTGTGCATCCAGTGGCGCGCGAAGCCGTCGCCGGCCGCCTTGGACTGGGCGATCTCGTTCTCGTGGTGCGGGAAGATCAGGTCGATCCCGCCACCGTGGATGTCGAAGGTCGGACCGAGGTATTTCGTCGCCATGGCCGAGCACTCCAGGTGCCAGCCGGGACGCCCGGGACCCCAGGGGGTGGGCCAGGTCGGCTCGCCCGGCTTCTCCCCCTTCCACAGGGCGAAGTCGCGGGTGTCGCGCTTGCAGGACTCGTCGTCGGTGTCGGCGGCGGCCCGCATGTTGTCCAGCTTCTGGTTGGAGAGCTCGCCGTAGTGGTCGGCGTAGGACTGCACGTCGAAGTAGACGTCGCCGCCGGACGCGTACGCGTGACCGCGCTCGATCAGCCGCTCCATCAGCGTGATCATCTCGGGCACGTGCCCGGTGGCGCGCGGCTCGACGGTCGGCGGCAGGCAGCCCAGCGTCTCGTACGCCCAGGTGAAGGCCCGCTGGTTGCGCTCGGCCACGACGAACCAGGGCACGCCCTCCTCGGCCGCCACCCTGATGATCTTGTCGTCGATGTCGGTGACGTTGCGGCAGAACGTCACGTCATATCCGGAACGGGTGAGCCAGCGGCGGAGCACGTCGAAGTTCACACCCGAGCGGATGTGCCCGATATGCGGAGGAGCCTGCACGGTGGCCCCACACAGGTAAAGCGACGCCCGGCCGGCTTCGACCGGAACGAATTCGCGGATGGCGCGCGTGCTGGTGTCGTAGATGTGCAGGCTCACGAACGCAAGGCTAACGCCTCAGACGCTTGGTCACGCCGATATATCCCGCCGTGACATCGACAAATCAGCCCCGCAGCGTGACGCGCTCCGGAGAGATCCGTACGATGAGCCGCTCAGTGCCCGGTTTGTCCTCCCACGACCGCCCCCGGTACTTCTGCGAGAGCTCCTCGATGAGCGCCCCCGAAGGATCGGGCGTCATGGTCACACGCCCGCGTACCTCTACATATCTGTACGGGTCATCCGGGTCGATGACCAGCAGGCTCGCCCGCGGGTCCCGCTCGAAATTGCGCGGCTTCGTGCGGCCCTTCACGGTGGAGAAGAGCACGTCGTCGCCATCCGTACGCACCCACACGACGGTCGACTGCGGACCACCGTCCGGGTTGATACTGGTCACCGTCGCATAATTCGGGGCATCCAAGAGTTTGCGTGCATCTTCCGACAGCTCGGCCATGTATCTCCCTTGATCGGTCCTGGCCCCCATTCTTCTGTAGGCTCGAAACCGCCATGGACGTGACTCCCCCCTCTACGCTCCGCCGGCTGGGCCTCGCTCTGGCCGGGCTCGCCGTCGCCGCCCTGACCGGGGCCGCGTGCGCGCTCTCGTTCGACGACCTGCGCGCGCTGGCCGTCACCGGCGCCGGCGGGCAGGACCTCGCCTTCCTCTATCCCGCGGCCTTCGACGCCCTGCTCGTGATCGCGCTGCTCGACGTGCTGCTGCTGCGCTCGGCCCGGCTGTTAGTTCGCGTCCAGGCGGCGTTCGTGCTGGTCGTGCTCATCGCGGGAGCCGCGGCGGCGAACGTGGCGACGGCGCTGCGGTTCGCGTTCGACGAGCGGCAGGCGGCCGTCGGCGTGGCGCTGGCACCCTGGGTCATGCTGGCCGTGGCGCTGTGGCTCTGGCTGCTGCTGATCAAGCACGTGCAGGCGCATCGGGTGGAGGCCGGTGACGGCGCCGCTGAGACGGATCTCGTCCCCTTCCCTCCGCAGCCCCCCGCTGAGGGGCCGGCGCCAGAGATCCGGGAAGCCCGGCCAGAGCTCCGGGAAGTCCAGAAGGTCCGGGAGGAACCGCCGGGGCCGCAGAACGCCCCTGTGGCCGTTCAGGACGTTCAGGAAGTCCCGGTGGCAGCGGCCGAGCAGGAGGCGCCGGAAGCGCCGGTGGTGGGTCGTCAGGTCACCGAATGGCCCGTCCAGAACGACGACGCGCCCGAGCCGGCAGCCATCACTCCCGAGCCGGAGCCCATCACTCCCGAGCCCGAGACGCGCGCCCCCGAGGCGGAGACGTACGCGCCTGAGCCCGAGACCCGTCCCCTGCGCTGGGGCGATCGGGTGAAGCCGGCAGACGTCCTCGTGCACCCCCGCACGGACGAGAAGGACGCCGACACCCAGCCGCACCCCATCGTGGCGGAGGAGCCGCCCGATCCCGGGCACGGCCCCGAGCTGGCCGACGACGGCGAGCGGGAGGGCGACCACGAGGACGGCCACGAGGACGACCGCGAGCACGACGACGTCCCGGCGCCTTCCGGTCGCCTGCGCAGCACCCCGACGCCCCCCGAAGACTGACCCGACGCCCCCGAAGACTGAGCGGGCCCGCCCGGGACCTCACCTGGTCACCGAGCGGGCCCGTCGCTATTCCGCCTAGACCCTGGAGCCACGCCGCAGCCCCGCCACCAGGCCGACGCCGACCACCGCCAGCACCACCTGCATCACCAGCTCGATCCAGTCGATACCGGGGGTCGTCTCCACGCCGAGCACCTGCGCGATGGCCGTGCCGATCAGAGCGGCCACGATGCCGACGACGATGGTGAGGATCCAGCCGATGGCCTGCTTGCCGGGAAGCAGCAGACGACCGATGGCGCCGATCACGGCGCCGATCACGATGGCGCCAAGGATGGACTCGATTGTCATGACTCGAAACCTCCCCGCGGGAGTGAACGGTTCGCTCCCACGGTGAGGCCGCTACCCGATCTACCGGGTTTATGCGTACTTTTGACGAACGCCCAGGTCAGGTGGGTGTTCCGCGGGTTCCGCGGGTGCTCCGCCCGCCACGTCGGCCCATGCCCAGGCGCGTCACGATGAGCACGCCCACGATCGCCAGCAGGAGTTGGAGCAGGTGCTCGATCCAGTCGATGCCTCTCGTGTCGGCCCAGCCGACCGCCTGCGCGATCAGCGTGCCGATCAGGGCTGCCACGATGCCGACGAGGATCGTCAGGCCGATGGACATGTTCTGCTTGCCAGGCACGATCAGCCTGGCAAGGGCACCGATGATGGCGCCGATGATGATTGCTGAGACGATCGCGCCGATCATGTGTTGCTCCCCCCGAGACGTTCACATGTCTGCGGAAAGACCTACCCTCTGAGCAGGTGAGCAACCAAAGGGAGACGGCGGTCCGTACCGCGCCAGTGACGAACCGCCGCCTCCGGATTCAGCGGGCTGAACAGCGGCCCGCCGGGACACCCTCACGCATCCGTACGTAGGACGCCCGGCGTTCAGTGCAGGTTGACGACGAGAGCCGTCGCGAAAGCCGCGATGCCCTCACCGCGCCCGGTCAGCCCGAGCCCGTCGGTCGTGGTGGCGGACACGCTCACCGGCGCGCCCACGGCGGCGCTGAGCGCCTTCTCGGCCTCCGCGCGGCGCGGCGCCAGCCTGGGCCGGTTGCCGATCACCTGGATGGCCACGTTGCCGATCTCGAAACCCGCGGCGCGCACCTGGCGCGCCGTCTCCTCCAGCAGGGCGACGCCCGAGGCGCCGGCCCAGCGCGGGTCGGAGGTGCCGAAGAGCTGACCGAGATCGCCCAGCCCCGCGGCCGACAACAGCGCGTCGCAGGCGGCGTGGGCGGCGGCGTCGCCGTCGGAGTGGCCCTCCAGCCCGGCCTCGTCCGGCCAGTGCAGCCCCGCGAGGTTGAGCTCGCGGCCCGAGGCACCGGAAGCGAACGGGTGGACGTCGACACCGACGCCCACCCGGGGAAGATTGGTGTTCAGGAGTTGAGAACCTCGTCGAGCAGGGCCTCAGCCTTGTCCTCGTTGGTCTTCTCGGCCAGGGCGAGCTCACTGACCAGGATCTGGCGCGCCTTGGCGAGCATGCGCTTCTCGCCGGCTGACAGCCCGCGCTCACGGTCTCTGCGCCACAGGTCGCGAACCACTTCGGCGACCTTGTTCACATCGCCGGAAGCGAGCTTCTCCAGGTTGGCCTTGTAACGACGAGACCAGTTGGTCGGCTCTTCCGTGTGCGGCATCCGCAAGACGTCGAAAACGCGCTCAAGGCCTTCCTGGCCGACAACATCGCGCACACCGACGAGTTCTGCGTTTTCGGCTGGCACCTGGACGGTAAGGTCGCCCTTGTCGACCTTGAGCACCAGGTAGGTCTTTTCCTCACCCTTGATGGATCGCGTCGTGATTGCTTCGATCCGAGCAGCCCCATGGTGGGGGTAGACGACAGTGTCGCCGACCTGGAAAGTCATGTGACAAGTACCCCTTCCGCTGTACTCCAGGGTACCACGCATCCACAGCCTCCCGGAACAGTGAAATCCTCATAACTGCAGGTCAAGGCCGCATATTGGGGCTTGACAAGCGCTCAACTCTATGTCTGGGATTTCCGGACATAGCGAATGACCTGCAGGGGCGCGGATATGACCATGGATTGAGGTGGATATGGTGGGCGCGGCACATCACGCATGCGCGCTCCCTCCGCCCAGAGCATGCGGGAGCCCTCGGTAAGACCCTCGTAAGACCCCCCGTAAGACCAAGGAGAACCCGCCCGTGACCAGCCGTCGCTGGATTGTCGTAGCCGCCGCGTTCTTGGCAGCCCCCGTGCTCGCCGGCTGCGGGGCCGGATTCGACGCCAACACCAACAAGCCGTACGCGCCCAACGAGGCACAGGCGCTGATCGAGAACGGTGCTTACGGCACGCGCGGCATCCAGATCCCGCAGGCGTTCATCCTCGGCCCCGACTCGGGAGCCCAGATCCCCTGGCGCGGCTCGGCCCCGATCTACCTGAACATCCTCAACACCGCGGGCACCCCCGACACCCTGGAGGCGGTCAACGCGGGCGACATGGGGACGGTTAAGGTCACCGCGCCGATCCAGCTCCCGAGCAACCAGCTCGTGAACACCGGCAAGCCCACGCCCCAGATCATGCTCGAGTCGATCCCCAAGAGCCTCAGGGGCGGCGAAAGCGTCAAGCTGGACCTCCAGTTCGCCAACGCCGGGATCGTGTCCCTGCACGTGCCTGTGGTCACGCGCAGCCGCGAGTTCACGGAGTACCCGCCGGCCCCGGGCGCCACCGCGGCTCCCACGCCGACGCCGTCCGCGACCGCCGCGGAGGAAGAAGAGCACTGACAGGCGAAAACCCTTGTTCCGGTACGCGATCCGTACCGGGACAAGGGTTTCGTCATTCCTCGGTGGCGTCGAACTTGTAGCCCAGGCCCCGCACCGTGAGGATGCAGCGCGGGTTGGACGGGTCGGACTCGATCTTGGCGCGCAGGCGCTTGACGTGCACGTCAAGGGTCTTGGTGTCGCCCACGTAGTCGGCGCCCCAGACCCGGTCGATGAGCTGGCCGCGGGTCAGGACACGCCCCGCGTTGCGCAACAGCACCTCCAACAGCTCGAACTCCTTCAGCGGCAGCTGCACCTGCTCGCCGCGCACGGCGACGACGTGCCGGTCGACGTCCATCCGCACCGGGCCGACGGCCAGCACCGCCGTCTCCAGCTCCTCCGTCACGTCGCCCTGCCGGCGCAGGACCGCGCGGATGCGGGCCACCAGCTCGCGGGAGGAGAACGGCTTGGTGACGTAGTCGTCGGCGCCCAGCTCAAGGCCCACGACCTTGTCGATCTCGCTGTCCTTTGCCGTGAGCATGATCACCGGGACCTTTGAGCGCTGCCGGAGCGAGCGGCACACCTCGGTGCCGGGCAGACCCGGCAGCATCAGGTCGAGCAGCACCAGATCTGCTCCATTGCGGTCGAACGTGTCGAGCGCCTCGGGCCCGGTCACCGCGACCGACACCTCGAAGCCCTCTTTGCGCAGCATGTAGGACAGGGCGTCAGAGAAGGACTCCTCGTCCTCCACGACGAGTACACGGGTCATTTGGCTGTCTCCAGGGGAATCGAGGATGGTACTGCCACCGCCTTGCCGCCGAAGGCGGGCAGGCGGAGGGTGAAGGTGGAGCCGGACCCTTCCTTGCTCCAGACGGACACCTCGCCCGCGTGGGCGGCGGCGACGTGCTTGACGATGGCCAGGCCGAGCCCCGTGCCGCCGGTCGCGCGGGACCTGGCCGCGTCGACCCGGAAGAACCGCTCGAAGATGCGCTCCAGCGCCTCCTCGGGGATGCCGATGCCCTGGTCGCTGACGCTGATCTCCACCGAGTCGCCCGCGGGCCTGACGCTGACGACGACCCGGGTGTGCTCGGGGCTGTACGCCACGGCGTTGTCGATCAGGTTGCGCAGCGCGGTGGCCAGCAGCTCGTCGTCGCCCCAGATGCGCAGCCCCTCGGTGCCTCCCGACACGAGCGTGATGTCCTTGGCGGCGGCCCTGGTGTTGCAGTGGTCGATGGCGGCATGGACGGCCTCGTCGATCAGGACCTGGCCGGGCGTCGGGATGGGCTCGGCGCCCTGGATCCGGCTGAGGGTGATGAGGTCCTGGATGAGGTAGTTGAGCCGGGCCGCCTCCAGCTGCATGCGCCCGGCGAAGCGGCCGACCGCCTCGGGGTCGTCGGCGGCGTCCTGGATGGTCTCGGCCAGCAGGCTCATCGCGCCCACCGGGGTCTTCAGCTCGTGGCTGACGTTCGCGACGAAGTCACGGCGTACGGCCTCGACCCGGCGCCGCTCCGTCTGGTCCTCCGCCAGCACCAGCACCAGGCCGTGCGACCCCAGCGGGGCCACGCGCACCGCGAAGTTCGTGGTCTCCTGACCGAACTTGTGCCCGGCGACGTCGATCTCGCTCTCGCGGATCTCGCCGTCCCTGCGCACCTGCCGGGCCAGCGCCAGCAGCTCGGCCGCCACCAGCCGGTCCCCCTTGACCAGCCCGAACGCCCGCGCGGCCGAACTGGCGCGCAGCACCCTGTCGTGCGCGTCGAGCACCACGGCGGACGAGGGCAGCACCGCCAGCACGGACGCCACGCCCTGCGGCAGCGCCGTACCGGTCTCGACCGGGTCGGGGCCGGCGCCGCGCTTCGGTGCCTCGATCTGATTCCGGTAGAACAGGACCGCCAGCGCGCCCACCACGAACCCGGCCAGGGCCGCGAAGCTCATGGCCATCTCACTCATGTCTCCGATGGTAGGCGGCGTTTTCCCAGCAACAGACCCCCTCATCAGGGCATGAACGGCCTTTCCCGGAAAGTTCATCTGACGGTAGAGGTTCGTTCATCGACCGGCACGTACGGTGACGGCATGCGCGACGCGTACCACGAGGAACTTGATTCGCTGACCGACAAGCTGGTCGAGATGACCAGGCTCGTCCGCTCGGCCATATCCCGCGCCACCACGGCGCTGCTCGACTCCGACCTCCAGCTCGCCGAGAGCGTCATCTCCCGCGACCAGGAGGTGAACGCGATCTTCGACGAGATCGAGACGTCGATCTTCGAGCTGATGGCCAGGCAGCAGCCGGTCGCGGTGGACCTGCGGATGGTCATCACGGCGCTGCGCATGGGCACCGACCTGGAGCGCATGGGCGACCTCGCCGTCCACGTCGCCAAGGTCGCCCGCCTCCGCCACCCCGACTCGGCGATCCCGCCGGAGATCCGCTCGACGATCCTCGAGATGGGGCAGATCGCCGAGAACCTCGTCACCAAGGCCGGGAGCTGCGTGGCCTCCAGGGACGTGGAGTCGGCGCTGGAGCTGGAGCAGGACGACGACGCGATGGACCGGCTGCATCGCCGGCTGTTCAGGAACATCCTGTCCAAGGAGTGGGAGCACGGGGTGGAGCCGGCGATCGACATCACGTTGATCGGGCGGTATTACGAGCGGTACGCGGATCACGCGGTACGGGTGGCGGCGGACGTCGTCTACCTGGTCACGGGGTCGCGGCCCGGCTGAGGGTACCTTCCTGGTAGAGGAAGGGCGGTCCGGATGAGCGATCACGCCGAGAAGACCGGTCGGTGCTACGCGTGCAAGCGCACGTTCAGCTTCGACCCGAAAGAGGTCACCACATTCCTGATCGATCCCAGCACCGGCCTCCCGCCGGGGATCACCGTGCTGGGCTCTCTCCGTCCGGCCAGGCCGGAGGCCGTGGCCAGGTCGGCCGACGAGCCGATCTGCCCTGACTGCGTGGCCAGGGCGAAGCAGTACAGCGAGGAGAGCGGATCGGGCCGCCCCTGGGACAACCGGCCACCGAGCAGCAACTGAGCGCGCGGGACGTGCAACCATCCGATGGCGCGGAAAGGCTGCGCACCGCGACCCGGAGTCGCGGGCTGCCAGGAGGGCTCGATCGCATGCCGGAAGTGCTGAACGAACGGGGGAAGACGCGCGTTCGTCGGGCGGCTTTACGTCCGCGGCTGGTGGCGGCCGGTCTGGACTATCTCGTGATCGTCGCCTGGCTGGCGCTGCTCGCCGTGGTGTTCGTCCCGCTGTACCTCGCCGGGGTGCGGCCGTTCGACGGGCTCAGCACGGCGGGCACTGATCTCCTGATCTCCGTGCTGTCGGTGCTGCCTGTCGGCGCGTATCTGACCGTCGGCGAGGCGGGACGGCGGCAGGCCACCTGGGGCAAGCGCCGAGCCGGGCTTGTCGTGACCACCACCCGAGGTGAACGGCCCGGGGTGGCACGGATCGTGGGGCGCAATGCCGTGAAGCTGCTGCCGTGGCAGTGCGCTCACATGGCGGTGTCCCGGCTGGCAGGCGGTCACGAGACGACCGTCGGCACGCTCCTGCTGGTCGCGACGTATGCCCTGGCCGGCGCATCGATCGCGCTGCTGCTCATCCGCCGGGACCGGGCCGCCCTGCACGACGTCGTGGTGGCCACCCGGGTCGCGCCGTCGCCTTCCGCACGTCCTGCGTGACGCGCGGAAGGCCGTCCTTCGTGGGTCCCGGGCGAAACGAGACCTGTGCCTTCGGGGTCAGCGCCCCTGGTTGGCGACGGCTTCGATGGCGGACTTGGCGGCGTCCGGGTCGAGGTATTCGCCGCCCCGCTTCAGAGGCCGGAACTCGGAGTCGAGCTCGTACCGCAGGGGAATGCCCGTCGGGATGTTGAGCCCCGCGATCTCCTTGTCGCCGACGCCGTCGAGGTGCTTGACGAGGGCCCTCAGCGAGTTGCCGTGCGCCGCCACCAGGACCGTGCGGCCGGCCGACAGGTCGGGGACGATCTGGTCGTACCAGTACGGGAGCATGCGGTCGACCACGTCCTTCAGGCACTCCGTGCGGGGCATCAGCTCCGGCGGGAGAAGGGCGTAGCGGGGGTCGCCGGCCTGGGAGTATTCGTCGTCGTCGGCGATCGGGGGCGGCGGCACGTCGTAGGAGCGGCGCCACAGCATGAACTGCTCCTCGCCGAACTCCTCCCTCGTCTGGGCCTTGTTCTTGCCCTGGAGGGCGCCGTAGTGGCGCTCGTTGAGCCGCCAGCTCCGCTTGACGGGGAGCCAGAGCAGGTCGGCCTCCGCCAGCGACAGCTGGGCCGTCTGGATGGCCCTGGTCAGGAGGCTGGTGTGGACGATGTCCGGGCGCAGCCCGGCGTCCTGGAGGAGCTTGCCGCCGCGGCGTGCCTCGTCCTCGCCCTTGGCCGAGAGGCTCACGTCCACCCAGCCGGTGAACAGGCCTTTCGCGTTCCAGTCACTCTCGCCATGCCTAAGCAGCACCAAAGTCGCCATGTCGCCAATCCTAGGGTCAATACCGCTGCGGGTCGGCGAAGCGGGCGAACGCCTGCAGGTTGGCCAGCGACTCCCCGCGCTTGGCGCGCCACTCCCACTCCCGCCTGATGGACGAGGCGAACCCGAGCTCCAGCGCCCGGTCGAACCAGTCGTCCGAGTACGTCAGCACGCACCCGAGCAGCCGGTCCACCTCCTCCTCCGAGACGGCGGCCAGCGGCACCCGGCCCACGAGGTAGACGTCGCCCACGGGATCGAGCGAGAAGTGCACCCCGTACATCGTGCCGTTCTTGCCGAGCAGCCAGCGGTAGAACTCGGCGTGGTTCTCGTCGGGCTGGCGGCAGAAGAAGGCTTCGACGTGCAGGACCTGCTCCCCCACGATCAGCCAGGTCATGGTGGCGAGCTTGTGTTGTCCGGGCAGTTTGACCAGGAACGCCCCCGGCCGCGGCTCGTCGTAGGAGACGTCCGCGGCCTTGAGCGCGGCTTCGACGACATCGCGCATGCCGCCAGGATAGAAGGCCGCCAGAACAGAGGTACGGGGGCTAGAAGTTCAGGGCGACGGGCGTCTTGTGCAGATTCGCGATCGCACCGGCGTACACCTCCACCAACCGGGTCGCGGTCGACTGCCAGCCGAACGCGGCCGCGTGGGCGCGGGCGTCGCGCGCCAGCGTGTCGCGCAGGCGCGGCGAGGTGATGAGGCGGTGCAGCGCCGGCGCCCAGGCGGCCGGATCGTGGCCGTCCACGAGCACGCCCGAGACGCCGTCCCGTACGGCGGTGCGCAGCCCGCCCACGGCGGCGGCGGCCACGGGGGTGCCGCAGGCCTGCGACTCCAGCGCGACGAGGCCGAACGACTCGCTGTACGAGGGCACGACGGTCACCGAGGCCGCCCGGTACCAGTCGGCCAGCGCCTCCTGCGGAGCCGGGGGCACCAGGCGTACGACGTCGGAGATCCCGAGTTCGGTGGCCAGTTCGGCCAGGAGGGACGGCCGGGCCAGGCCGTTGCCGGACGGGCCGCCGACGCAGGCCACGACGAGGCGGTCTCGGAGCGACGGGTCGTCGATGAGCATCCTGGAGGCGGCGCGGAGCAGCACGTCAGGGGCCTTGAGCGGCTGGATGCGGCCGACGAAGAGCAGGACGTGCGCGTTCTGCGGCAGCCCGAGGCGGTGGCGGGCGGCGGCCTGTGAAGCGGGCCGGAAGACGGAGAGATTGACGCCGGGGTTCACGACGGCGACGCGCCGCTCGTCGGCGCCGTACAGGTCGATGAGCTCGCGCGCCTCGTCGGCGGTGTTGGCCACGAGGCGGTCGGCGACCTGCACGACCTGTTCCTCGCCGAACACGCGGGCCGGGGGCTCCGGCTTGTCGCCGCGGGCGAGGAGCAGGTTCTTGACCTTGGCCATGGTGTGCATGGTGTGCACGAGCGGCACGCCCCAGCGCTCCTTGGCCAGCCAGCCGACCTGGCCGGACAGCCAGTAGTGGGAGTGGATGACGTCGTAGCGGCCCGGGTCGTACATGGCCTCGGTGCGCAGCACCTCGGACAGGAACGCGCAGAGCTGTCCGGGAAGGTCGCTCCTGTCCATCTCCTCGTACGGGCCGGCGGTGAGATGGCGTACGAGGACGCCCGGGGCCAGCTCGGCCACGGGCGGCAGGTCACGGGCGGTGGCCCGGGTGAAGATCTCCACCTCCACGCCGTGCCGGGCCAGCCGCTTGGCGGACTCGACGATGTACACGTTCATGCCTCCGGCGTCGCCCGTTCCGGGCTGGTCCAGTGGCGATGTGTGCATGCTGATGGTCGCGACCCGGCTCACCCGTCGTCGCCTCACTCGACACCACCTCCACGCGGGTCAACTATCCAGATTTTTGCGACATTCCCGACATCAGGTCATAAGGCGTGTTTCTGGGCTACCGACGGGGTGCGGGCGGGCCGTGGAAGTCTCGGGATGAGAGGTGGGGTGGCGGGCTGGCAGGATGAAGGGCATGCGGAGAACGGCTGTGGTGACCGGGGCGAGCAGCGGGATCGGGGAGGCGACCGCGCGGCGGCTCGCCGCCGAGGGCTTCGAGGTGGTGGCGGCGGCACGCCGGCGCGAGCGGCTCGACAAGCTGGCCGCCGACGTGTCCTCGATCACGCCCGTGACGTTGGACGTGACCTCCCAGGAGTCGGTCGACGCGCTGGTGGGCTCGCTGGAGCGCTGCGACGTGCTGGTCAACAACGCGGGCGGCGCCCTCGGCCTCGAATCGGTGGCCGAGGGGCGGCTGGACGACTGGCAGCGGATGTACGACGTCAACGTGCTCGGCTCCCTGCGCATGACCCAGGCGCTCGTTCCGAGGCTCGTCGCGTCGGGCGACGGCGTCCTCGTGATGGTGACCTCGACGGCGGGTCTGGTGTCGTACGAGGGCGGGGGCGGCTACTGCGCGGCCAAGCACGCCCAGACCTCGATGGTGGAGACGCTCCGCCTCGAGCTGGTCGGGCAGCCGGTGCGGGTCGTGGAGATCGCGCCGGGGATGGTGCAGAGCGAGGGGTTCGCGGTCACCCGGTTCCGCGGCGACGAGGAGGCCGCGGCGCGGGTCTACGCGGGCGTGCCCGGCCCGCTGAGCTCCGACGACGTGGCCGACGCGATCGCCTGGTGCGTGACCCGCCCCGCCCACGTGAACATCGACCGCCTGGTCATCCGCCCGCGGGCCCAGGCCGCGCAGCACAGGCTGCACCGCGTCAGCGACTAGACCGGCCCGCGGCCCCGGTGGATCGCCCGCGTCACGCCGACGGCTGGACGGGGCAGGGCGGCTGAGCCTCGCTTCGGTCGCAGCGGTCCCATGATCCGCGACGGCGACGGTGGCGGCGGTCCGGAGGCCGCTGGACTCAAGGACGAAGAAGGTCGGGTGAAAGGGTCGAGGAAGGCGTCGCCGGTCGGCGCGGTCACCAGGGGGACGACCGGGCACAACCGGCTGCGGCGCTCCGACCGGTGGGTCGTCGCCGCCCACGGCCGGTTGTTGCGGGCGGCCGAGCGGCCGCTCGTCGTGGACCTCGGGTATGGAGCGTCGCACACCACGACGCTGGAACTGTTCTCGCGGCTGCGCCGGGCAGTGCCCGGGGTCGAGGTGGTCGGGATCGAGATCGACCCGGCCAGGGTGGCACTGGCGAAGCCGTACGAGCGGGAGGGGCTGAGCTTCCGGCTGGGCGGCTTCGAGCTGCCCGTCGCGCGCCCGCCGACGCTGGTGCGGGCCTTCAACGTGCTCAGGCAGTACGGCGAGGCCGAGGCGTGGCACTACTGGGATGTGCTCAGGGGCGGGCTGGCTCCGGGTGGAGTGCTGGTGGAGGGCACTTCATCCGAGAACGGGCGGCGAGCGGTATGGGTGGGGCTCTCATCGGAAGGACCCCGGACGATCACGTTCTCGGCGCGTTTCGATGCCTTCGAGCGCCCTTCGGACCTGGCCGACCGGCTGCCGAAGACGCTCATCCACCGGAACGTGCCCGGTGAGCGGATCCATGCGCTGTTGAGCGACTTCGACCATGCCTGGGCGGTGAGCGCGCCATATGGGGCTCATGGGGTGCGGCAGCGGTGGCTGGCCGCCGTACGGGTGCTGTCCACGTCCTGGCCGGTGCCCATGAGCCCGCCCCTGGGCGGCCCGGCCAGGTGGCGGCTCGGCGAGCTGACCCTTCCCTGGTCCGCCGTCGACCCGCGCTGAAAGCCGTTGACCGTGTTGGGCCGCCGCCGGGAAACCCGCTCAGGCCGTCAGAGGTGCGCCTCGAAGACGGCGTAGGCCGCATCGTCGAACAGCACGAAACGGAGGTCGTCCACGGACGTGTCGGCCTGCCGCACCGCGGCGAGGGCGATCCGCGCCGCGCCGTCCATGGGCCAGCCGTACAGCCCGGTCGAGATCGCGGGGAACGCCACCGACCTGGCACCCAGCGAGTCGGCCACCCGCAGCGACTCGTGGTAGCAGGCGGCCAGCAGCTCGGAGCGGTCCTCCGACCTGGAGTAGACCGGCCCGACGGTGTGGATCACCCATTTGGCCGCCAGCCGCCCGGCGGTCGTGGCCACCGCCTGCCCGGTGCGCAGGCCCCTGCCGTAGTGGCCGGCCCGCAGCTTCCTGCACTCCTCCAGGATCTCCGGCCCGCCGCGGCGGTGGATGGCGCCGTCCACCCCTCCTCCGCCCATGAGCGAGGAGTTGGCGGCGTTGACGATGGCGTCCGTGCGCTGTTCGGTGATGTCGCCGCGCACCAGCGTGATGTCCATCTTCCTGAGACTGCCACCTCGATGCGATCGCCGCTGACGGCCGGCAGCGAACCCTGGCGGCCTCAGCCGTCCTGGCCGGCGGGCAAGGTGCCGGATCGCGGGTCAGGGGCGGCGTGCGGCCCAGACGGTGCGTTCGGTGCGTACCGAGAGGTCGTCGCGGCGCAGGATGCTGTGCGGGCCGTCCGTGTCGAGCAGCCGGTCGAGCGCGGCGAGGTCCTCGGCCGGGAGCTCTTCGGCGGCGGCGCCGCGGACGCGCCGCAGGGTGGCCAGGGCGTAGTGGCCGATGGCTTCGCTGCCGGCGCCGTCGATGTTCACGGTGATGGTGCGCTCGCCGGCGAGGGCGAACCCGGCGGCGGTGAGCAGCGGCCCCCAGTCGGCGCCGCGGAAGGGCATGTGTTCGGCGTGGAGGCGGTCGGTCACGGCGTGGCAGCGGTCCTCCAGGCCGGGCCGGTCCTCGGGGGCGTCCGCCGGCAGGAAGCGGGGCAACCCGGCCAGCTCGACGACGGCGAACAGGCCTCCGGGCGTGAGCATGTCGCGGACGGTGCGCAGGGCGTGGCCGGGGTCGGCCAGGTGGTGCATCGAGGCCGAGGCCCAGACCAGGTCCGGCGTGCCGAGGTCGGGCCAGCCGGCCGCGTCGAGGTCGGCCTGCACCGTGCGCACCCGGTCGTCGACGCCCCGGGCGCACGCCTTCTCGCGGAGGCGCTGGAGGTGTTCGGGGGAGGCGTCGACGGCGATCATGTGGGCCTCGGGGAAGCGGTCCAGGAGGGCGAAGGTGCCCGCTCCCGTGCCGCAGCCGAGGTCGACGATCCGGCGCGGGCCGGTCTCCAAGGGCAGCCATGCGGTGATGCCGGCGATGTGCCCGGCGAGGACGTCGGCGTCCAGGTCGAGGATCTCTGCCTGGCCGGCGTCGTCCTGCTGGTGGTGGCCGGGCCGCGTGCCGTGGTCGGAGGTGTGGTGGTGGCCGGGCCGCGTGCCGTGATCCGAAGTGTGGGAGTGGCCGGGCCGCGTGCCGTGATCCGGAGTGTGCTGGTGTGCGTGCGTCATGCCGTCACCGTACGGCGCGTTTGCCTGTGCGGCATGACTTCTCCCGGAATGCGCAAGATACCGGCTCCAGGCGGTGCGCGACACGCAAGGCGCACCGGTACGGGAGGGCGCGCGCTGCCGTCAGCCACCGATGTCAGGGGTGTCGCCGTCACCGTCACGCTGGTGCCCGCGGCGGGCATCACGGTCGAAGATGCCGAGGATCTCGCACGGTCCCCCTTCGGCGCCGATGGCGTGCGGCATCATCGTGGGGAACTCGGCGGCCTGGTTGGGCTCGAGGCGGAAGCGCCGGTGGCCCAGCATGAGGATCGCGGTGCCGGAGAGAACGACCATCCATTCCCGGCCGGGGTGGGCGCGCATGCGCGACGGGTTGTCGGGCGGTGGCTCGGTCATGCGCTGGCGTACGACGCTCATGCCGGGGTCGCCCTTCACGGGCCAGCGCATCAGGCCGTGCGCACTGTCGATCATCGGGCTGGTGACCACGTCGTCGGCGGCGGTCTCGACGAGCTGGTCGAGCGTGGTGTCCAGGGCGCGGGCGAGGGTGACGAGCTGGTCGAGAGCGAGGCGGCGCCGGCCGTTCTCGATGCGGCTCAGCGAGGACTGGCTGAGGTTGGCGCGGCCGGCCAGCTCCTCCAGCGACCAGCCCTGCGCGACCCGCAGGGCGCGGATGCGCTTGCGTACGAGGCTGTCCAGCTCTCCGTCCTCTTGCTTCATGCGCAACATCGTATGCGCGGCTCGCAAGCCGGATGGGGCTCGCGGTCAACCGTCCGTACGGATCCTTCCCGTCCGCCGTTCCAGCGCCAGGGCCAGTATGGCCAGCACCGGCGGCGGGAGCAGCACGCACACGGCTCCGGCCAGGCGCTGGTCGGCGAGGAGGTCCGGCGCACCGGCCGGGGCGGCGAGGGAGAGCCAGTCGGACGCGACCGCGGGCCCGAGCAGCAGCGCCACGCCGAGGGCCAGATGGACCGCCGCCACGGCGGCCAGCAGCCGGACGCGGGCGGCCCACGGGACCGGGCCGGGCAGCGGGTCCGCGCTCACCACCACCCTGAACACGAGCAGGCCGAGTCCCAGGAACAGCAGCGAGGTCAGCAGGTGAGGGGCGTAACCGGACAGGGACCAGGACAGCCACGGCGTGCCGTACAGGAGGAGGACCGCCACGGCGTAGCCCGCCAGCAGGACGGCGGGACGGGAGAGCAACCGGAGACCGAGGCCGGAGTGCCCGGCGGCTCCGGTGGCGGGTGTGAGCGGCGCGGCCGCGGCCCTGGCTACGGGTGTGAGCGGCGCGGCCGCGGCCCTGGCGGCGAGGGCGAAGGGCCGGCCCAGAACTCTGGTGGCGAGGGTGAGTGGCGCGGCCAGGCAGAGGAGCAGCGGGGCGAGGACCGCCAGCACGGTGTGCTGGAGCGTGTACGCCGACACCATCACGCGCGCGTAGCTCCCGACCCCGCCGAGCAGCACCAGCGCGGTCAGCGCCAGGCCCGCGTACCAGGCGAGCGTCCGGCCGGCCGGCCAGGAGCCGGCCCTGCGCACGCCCACCCCGTACGCGACCGCGGGCAGCGCGAGGAGCAGCAGGACGGTCGGGTCGAGGCGGATCTCGGTGAGCAGCGCGCCGGGGGTGAACGGCGCGAGCGCGAGGTGCTCGTGGCCGCCGGCGCTCCCCTCGGGCGGCGGCGTACGGGACAGGCCGACGGCCAGGCCCATGGCCGCCGCCATCACGCCCACCTCCCCCACCGTCAGCCGCACGAACGTACGGCGGACGCCGCGGTCGGCGACGCCCGCGACCGTGCGGCGGCGGTGACTCCAGCCGAACAGCCCGAGGAGGGCGAGCACGGCGACCTTGGCCAGCACGAGCTGCCCGTACGTGCTCTGCCAGAGGTCGGAAGGGGCGGCGAGGCGCACCCACGCGCCGGCCGCGCCGGAGACGGCCACGGCGGCGAAGCACCACAACGCGAGCGCGCTGAAGCGGGGCAGCACCACGGGGAGGTCGGCGGAGCGGCGGAAGTGGACGAGCACCGCGACCAGCCCGCCGACCCAGATCGAGACCGGCACCAGGTGCGCCATCATGGCGGAGACGGCGAGGTCGTGGTCGCCCGCCGAGGCGGCGTGCCCCACGTAGGCGGGCGGCAGCAGCGCGAACACGGCGACCGCGAGCCGCGCCACCACCGCGAACCTGCCCGTCGCCGGACGCTGCCCCGTCGCGGCCACGACCGCGGCGGCGGCCAGGACCATGAGCAGGGCCCTGGTCTGCGGGACGGTCGTGCCGAAGCCCAGCAGCTCAGGAGTGGCGAGCAGGTCGGGGACGGGCAGCGGGATGAGGTTCGACAGGGTCAGGACGTAGCCGAGCGCGGCGGCCAGCGCCCAGCCGAGCGCCCACCGCCCGGCCGCGCGCCCGCAGGCCCCCGACTCCCGGGAGCCGACAGGAGCCAGCAGGGCGGCCGTGAGCGTGCCGACGCAGCCGACGGCGCACAGGTCGTGGCAGAAGCGGACGAGCGGCAGCCCCCACGCCGTGAGCGGGCCCGCGGTGGGCAGCCCGGGGATCTCCGGCTCGACGGCCCCGCCGAACCGCAGCACCGCCACCAGCACCACGACGCCCGCGGCCGCCACCAGGGCGGCACAGATCGCGACACGGACACGGACTCCGGCGCGGGCGCGGACCGGCAGGAAGGCGGTCGGGTAGGTCCTGGCCATGGCTCACCCCGCGCGTCCGGCGACGTCGGCCAGTTCGGCCCGCTGCGCCTTGGTGATCGCGTCGGCCAGTTCCAGGGTGGGGCCGTGCCGGCCCGTCTTCTTGACGGTCTCCGCCATGTGGACGCCGTGCTCCAGGTGCCCGGAGAGCGTCGCCAGCCATTTCCTGTCGAATCCCGGCCCGGCCGGGAGATCCGCGCCGGGCTGGGTGGCCGGCTCCGGGGGCACCGGCTCCCGCCAGGAGCGCAGCCAGGACGACATCATCGCGATGTCCGCCTTCTCCTCGGCGATGAGCTTCTTGCTCAGGTCGCGCACGTACGAGGACTCGCCCCGCTCCGCCGCCACCTCGGCCAGCCGGATCGTCTGCTGGTGATGGGTGATCATCTCCTGGTTGAAGACCACGTCCGCGTCCACGTGGTCGACCGAGGTGTCCGCGCGCTCCGCGCATCCCGCCGCCCCCAGCAGGCCGAGCAGCATCGCAATCGCCGTCCTCCAACGCATGCCTGGAGATACGCGGAGTGGCGCGCGAGGGTTCAGGCGTGGCAGGGTTCACACAGCCCTGAATGCCTGCTCGACACATTGTAGAGCTAATCTGAAGGGCGTGAAGGGTCTTGGCGAGCTTGAACGCAGCATCATGGACATCCTCTGGGCGGGCGGCAGCGCCCTGACCGCCCGCGAGGTCGGCAGGCTCATCGCCGACCGCGACCTTGCCCCCACCACGGTGATGACCGTGCTCGACCGCCTCACCCGCAAGGGCTTCCTCGAGCGCACCCGTGACGGCCGCGCCTGGAGATATCAGCCGGCGGAAAGCCGCGACGCCTACATCGCCGAGCTTATGCTGGAAGCCTTGGATCTGACGGGCGACCGGTCGGCCGCCCTGACCCGTTTCGCCCAGGCCGTGTCGGGGCCCGAGGCGGAGATCCTGCGCAGAGCCCTCACGGAGCTGGAGGAAGAGTGATCACGGCAGTGGTGCTGGCGGCGCTCGCCACGGCGTGCGCGGTCGGCTCCTGGCGTTTCACCACGGCCGCGTGGACCTCACGGGCTCCCCGCCTGGCCATCATCGTCTGGCAGTCCCTGGGCGTCGCCTGGGGGCTGGCCACCACCGGCGCCATGCTCGCCTACGCGGTCCAGCCGTACGGCATGGGCGTCCTTCCCGGGCTGACGGCGTTCATCCAGGGCGAGCGGCCGGCGCAGGCGTGGGACGCCCTCCACGTGCTGGCCCTGATCGCCGGGCTGACGTCGCTGACCGTGCTGGTCGCGGTGCTGCTCACCGCGGGCGTGCAGGCGCTGCGGGCGCGCCGACGGCATCGCATGCTGCTCGCGCTGATCGCGCGTGACGACCCGGGCGTGCCGGGCGTGCGGGTGCTCGACCATCCCGGTGCCGCCGCCTACTGCGTGCCGGGGCTGCGCTCGCAGGTCGTGGTGAGCGAGGGCGCGCTCAAGCTGCTGTCGGAGGACGAGCTCGCGGCCGTGCTCGCGCACGAGGCCGCGCACGTGCGGGAGCGGCACGACCTGGTGCTGCTGCCGTTCGCCGCGCTGCGCAGGGCGATGCCCTGGTCGAAGGTGGTGGCCGACGCGCAGGCGCAGGTGGAGCTGCTGATCGAGATGGCCGCCGACGACCGCGCCCGGCGCTACTGCTCGCCGCGCAGGCTGGCGACGGCGCTGCTCAGGTTCGGTACGGCGGGCGCCATGCCCACCCCGCACGGCATGCTCGGCATGCATGCCCAGAATGTCATGGCCAGGGTCGACCGGCTGATCAAGCCGGGTCCCGAGCTGGCCACTCCGGTGCGTTACGCGTACATCGCGCTGTCTGTGAGTTTGGTCACCAGCACGCCGTTCCTCTGGGTCTTCCAGCTCTGAGCGCTTGCTGCTGTTAACCACTCTGCTTGCAATTGCAAGCAGAGTGGGGCAGACTATGAGGCATGGCGCTACCCAAGGTCGGTTCGATCGGCGAATACATCCGCGAGCAGAGGCAGCAGGCGAAGATCTCGCTGAGGCAGCTCGCGGAGGCGGCGGGGGTCTCCAACCCCTACCTGAGCCAGATCGAGCGCGGGCTGCGCAAGCCGAGCGCGGAGATCCTCAACCAGATCGCCAAGGGTCTGCGCATCTCCTCGCAGGCGCTCTACGTGCAGGCGGGCCTCATCGAGGACCGCGAGCCGCCAAGTGACGTCATCACGGCAATCAGGGCCGACACGCATCTCACCGAGCGGCAACGCCAGGTGCTGATTGATATCTATGAGTCGTTCCGCAAGGAGAAGCGCGCCGAAGACGAGCAGACCTCCCAGAATGCTCGCCCTCGGCACGACTCCGCATCGGACGACGTGACATTGCCGGAGGAGTTGCGCGCCGCTCTTGAGCCCTATGCGGCGGCCTCCGGCGACGACAACGTCACCCAGGAAACCAAGGAAGGTTAACCCATGACCCTCGCGACCGAGGTAAAGAAGCTCACCGAATCCAAGCCGTTCTACGCCGTCGCCGGCGCCGGCGACTTCGCCGTGGAGAAGCTGCGCGAGCTGCCGGAGCAGCTGCAGCGGCTCCAGTCGCGCCGCACCGAGCTCACCAAGGACCTGCCTGAGCGGGCCCGCGCGTACGCCGACAGGGCCGAGGGCTTCGCCAGGGAGTTTCCCGACAAGGCCCGCGAATACGCCGGCCAGCTGTCCAACCGCGCCACCGAGGTCTACGAGGACTTCGCCACGCGCGGCCGCAAGATCGTCAGCCGGGCCAGCGGCAACGCCGCGCTGGAGCTCGAGGACATGTCCGAGGCCGCCGAGCCGCCCGTCGCCAAGCCGGTGACGCCGGTCAGGAAGCCTCGTACCACCAGGACCACCAAGGCCTGACCCGACAGGACGGCCCGTCTCCTTCCGGGAGACGGGCTTTCCGCATTGGGGTGCCCGCTTGTCGGGGGCGCCTATTAGGCTGAAGCCGTCTCGTCGCGGCGTTGTGCGGAGCCAACAACATGAGTCTGATCAACGGTGTCTTCAACCTTCTCTTCCTGGTGCTGGCCGCCATCATCTTCGGCATGTCGGTCTACGCGCTCGTGCACGCCCTGCGGGTGCCGACGGCCGCGTTCGTCTCGGCGGGCAAGCTCCAGAAGCCGATCTGGCTGCTGATCCTCGCGCTGGCCACGCTGTTCTCCGGCGCGGGCGCGTGGAGCTACCTCAACGCCTTCCTCTTCGTCGGCGGGGCGCAGTTCATCGGCATCGGTCTCGGCATCTTCTCGATCCTGGCGGTCATCGCGGCCACGGTCTACATCGTGGACGTCAAGCCGGCCGTCAAGGGCATGGGAGGCCGGGGCAGCGGCCCCTACGGGCCGTGGTGACCGGGCGGCGCTAGGGTTCCGCCATGACCACTGACCTCCACGGGCGCACGCAGCGGCTCGAACTGTCCGATCAGGCCCTCCGCGACTTCGAGGCCGTCGTGCTCGACGCGACGCCCGACGGGATCGTGCTGAACCGGTCGGCGTTCTATCCGGGCGGCGGCGGCCAGCCGGCCGATCACGGCGTGCTGCTCTGGCAGGGCGTCGAGACCCGCATCGTCGGGGCGCGCAAGGGCGACGACCTCCACCTGATCCCGGCCGAGGGCGACCCGATCCCGCCCGCCGGCACCGTGGTGCGGGCGGCGGTGGCCGACGAGCGCCGCTCGGCCCTCATGCGCACGCACTCGGGTCTCCACGTGCTGTGCGGGGTGGTGTTCAGGGACTACGGCTGCCTGGTCACCGGCGGCAACATGGACGAGCTGAGCGCCCGGATGGACTTCAACCTGCCGGAGGTGCCTCCAGGGTTCAAGGAGGCCGTCGAGGACGCCTGCAACGCCGAGATCGTCGCCGACCGGCGCATCGACGTGCGCGTCCTGCCACGCGAGCAGGCCTTCGAGATTCCCGACATCATCCGCACGGCCACCAACCTCGTGCCCGAGAGCGTGCAGGACGTGCGCATCGTCGACATCGTGGGGCTCGACACGCAGGCCGACGGCGGCACCCACGTGGCCTCCACCAAGCAGATCGGCCACATCAAGGTCGCCAAGATCGAGAGCAAGGGCCGCGGCTTCCGCCGCCTGCGCATCCGGATCGCCGACTAGCCGAGCCCCTCGCGCATTCAGATCGCCGATCAGCCGAGCTCTCGCGCATCGGGGTCGAGCCGGTCGGCCGTTCAGGTCTGCGGCTGGTCGATGAGCATGGCCAGGCCGTCGAGCAGCGGGCCCAGCCCGAACTCGAAGAACCGGTCGAGGTCGAGGTCGAAGTCGCCGCCGAGCTCGTCGATGAGCCGCCCGAACGCGGGATATCTCGCGGCGAGCGCGCCCATGCTCTCCTCCTGCTCCTCCAGCCACTCGTCGGCGGTGAGCCCGGTGGCGGCCTGGGCCCGCTGCTCCAGCTCGATGTTGGCGGCGATGCCCTGCACGTAGCTGTAGACCAGGACGTGGACGTACATCTTGGTCTCGGCGTCGAGCGCGGTGTCCTGCAGCGCCGCCATGACGAACTCGGTGTGCTTGAGGAGGCTGGGTGAGGGCAGCGGCCGGCTGAGCGAGGTGACCGTGGCCATCCAGGGGTGCGCTCGGTAGCCGGCCCACTGGAGCCGCGCGGTCGTCTCCAGCCTGGCCCGCCAGCCGTCCGGGGGCCGCTCGGGCAGCGGGAAGTCGTCGATCAGGGCGTCGACCATCAGCAGGACCAGGTCGTCCTTGCCGGCCACGTGGCGGTAGAGGGACATGGTGGCCATGCCGAGCCGGTCGGCCACGCCGCGCATGGTGAGCTCGTGGAGCCCGGCGGCGTCGGCGATCTCGATGGCGGCCCGCACGATGCGGTCACGGGTCACGACATTTCCAGAAATGTCGGGCCGCTGCATCGCGGTGCGCGGCGCGACCACCGTGCCCACCCGCGGCTCCGCGACCACCACGCCCTCCTGGGCGAGCAGCGTGAGCGCCTTGGCGGCGGTCGCCAGCGCGACCCCCCAGTCCCTGGCCAGCTGCCTGGTCGAGGGCACCCGGTCTCCCGGGCGGAGCCTGCCGTCGGCGACCCGCCGCTTGATGTCGGCGACGATCCTGGCGTAGGGCGCGGTCATCCTCATCCTCCTGTACTAGTACAGATCCTCCCAGCATACCCTTGTGAGCTGCTGTTCGTACGTCGTACATTCAGCGTACGCGGTTCACATCAAGGAGGACTTCATGAAGGCACTCATCTCGGGCGCGAGCGTCGGCGGCCCCGTCCTGGCGTACTGGCTGGGGCGGCACGGATTCGAGACGACGCTGGTCGAGCGGGCCCCGGCACCGCGCAGGGGCGGCCAGGCCATCGACATCAGGGGCGCCGCGCTGGACGTGGTCGCGAGGATGGGCGTCATCGACGAGATCAGGGCGCTGCGGACCACCATGCGCGGCATGTCCATGGTCGACCGCGACGGCAACGAGGTCATGCGCAGCGAGGAGGGCACGATCAGCGGCGGCCGGTTCGACAGCCCGGACATCGAGATCATGCGCGACGACCTGACCGCCGTCCTGGCCGGGGCGTCGGGCGCCCGGTACGTCTACGGCGACTCGATCGCCAGCCTCGACCAGGATGCCGGCGGCGTGGACGTGACGTTCGAGAGCGGCGGCCGGGCCCGCTACGACTACGTCTTCGGCGCCGACGGCCTGCACTCCAACGTCCGCAACCTGGTCTTCGGTCCCGAGCAGCCGCTCCTCACCCACCTCGGCACGTACCTGTCGATCTTCACCGCCGACAACTTCCTCGGCCTGGACCACTGGCAGACCTGGTTCAGCGACGGCGCGGCGGGCGGCGCCGTCTACAGCGACAGGGACACCGACGTGATGCGGGTGAATCTCGGCTTCGGAGCCGAGCCGATCGACTACGACCACCGCGACATCGACCAGCAGAAGCGCCTGGTCGAGGAGCACTGCTCGGGCATGGGCTGGGAGGTGGCCAGGCTGATCGAGGCCATGTGGAAGGCCGACGACTTCTACTTCGACGCCATGGCCCAGGTCAAGATGGAGCACTGGACGAGGGGCAGGGTCGCGCTCGTCGGCGACGCCGGCTACTGCGCCTCGCCGCTGTCCGGACAGGGCACGAGCCTGGCGCTGGTGGGGGCGTACGTCCTGGCGCAGGAGCTCGGCCGCGACCCGGAGGCGGCCTTCGACCGGTACGAGCAGCGCATGCGCCCGTTCATCGAGCGGAACCAGGCACTCGCCGTCGAGAACCCCGGCCGGGGCGCCTCCCCGGAGAGCGTTCAGCGGGCTGCAACCAGCATCACACTGGATTGACAGGGATGAACCGATACGATTTGCCGCCATGGGTATCAGGCTCACGATGGCCGCTCTGGGGGCCACCGCTCTGACGTTGACCGCCGCCCCCGCGTACGCAGCGGAGGCAGGGATCACGGACGAGGTGACGATGACCCTCGGCAAGGACGGCACCCTGCACGTGGTCGAGAAGATCAGCGGGGCGCCGGGCGAGATCAAGCGGACCTTCATCACCAGGACGCGGTACGACGACGACACCGACCGCCTCTACCAGATCTCGAACGTCAAGGGCGGCACCCTGGCGGGCGACGTGCTCACCGTGAAAGGGGACGGAACGGTCGAGTACGACGTCAAGGGGGCGGTGGGGGCCTCGGGCGGCGTCCAGGAGCTGCGCTGGTTCGCGGTGAACGGCTGGGACCAGCAGGTCGCCAAGGCCACGGTCAAGGTGAGCGGCCCCGGGCAGGTCCAGAACCTGTCCTGCTTCGCCGGGGAACTGACCTCGGCCATCGGCTGCACCTCGGCCTCCATGGACCACTCGGCCACTCAGGCCGACTTCGAGCAGGAGAACCTCGCACCCGGCCAGGCCCTGACCGTGGTCATCGGCTACCCGGAGGGGTCCAGCCAGGGCGCCCCCATCTTCGAGCGGCGCTTCTCCCTGGCCTCCGCGTTCACCTTGAACGCCATCACCGGCGGCGCCCTGGCCGGGCTGCTGGTGCTGCTGCTCGGCGGCATCGGGCTGCTCTACTGGACGCGCGGGCGCGACGCCCGGGTCGCGGGCGGTAGCGGCGGCCCGGTCGATCCGGTGCAGAACGGGCACTTCTCCCCGCCTGACGGGGTGCGGCCCGGCCAGATCGGCACGCTCGTGGACGAGCAGGCCGACGTGGTCGACGTGACCGCCACGATCGTGGACCTCGCGGTGCGCGGCTACCTGCGGATCGACGAGCAGCCCCGCCAGACGTACGACGCGCCTGACTGGATGCTGGTCAGGCTGCCGAACGCGCAGGTCAACGCGCTGCTGCCGTACGAGCGGGCGCTGTACGACGCCATCTTCGACGGGCGTGACGCGGTGCTGCTGTCACAGCTGTCCGGCTCGTTCGCGTCCCACCTGGGCAAGGTGCGCGACGCCCTGTACGCCGACGTGGTCACGCAGGGCTGGTTCGCCCGGCGCCCGGACACCGAGCGGACCCGGTGGACGACGATCGGCGTGGTGCTCATCGGAGCAGGACTCCTGGCCACGGTCGGCCTGGCCTGGTTCACCACGTACGGGCTGCTCGGGCTGGCCGTCATCATCGCGGGCGGCGCGCTGGCCGTCGGCGGCCAGTACATGCCGGCCAAGACCGCCAAGGGCTCGGCGGCGCTGGCCCACACGATGGGCTTCCGGCAGTACCTGTTCTCGGGCGAGCTGGGCGAGGTGCCCGAGCAGCACCGGGTGGAGCTGTTCTCCCGCTACCTGCCGTACGCGGTGATCTTCGACGGGGTCGAGCACTGGTCGCGCGTGGTGGCCTCGGTCACGGGCAACGGCCACCAGGCCGACAACCTGTACTGGTATCACGGGCCCGCGGAGTGGGACCTGTCGAAGTTCGCCGGGTCGATGCGCACGTTCACCACGACGACCTCGGGCGCCATCTCCGCGAGCCGCCAGTTCCGCACCCTCTAGCGGATCCGCAGCTCACCGACGGGACGCCCGCCGCCGAGCACCGGCGGGGCGCCCAGCTCGGCCAGCTCCGGCGCGTCCAGGCCCAGCGAGCGCAGGGCCGCCACCGTGACCGGGACGCGGGCGCGCGACGACCCGTCCTCGATCTTGACGGTGCCCGCGCGCCCGTCCTCGAAGACGAACGCATCGAACGCCTCGGCCCCCGCCTTCAGCATCAGGCCGGGCAGCGCGCGCATGAGCTTCGCCTCCGGCCTGTCGGTGCCCGAGGTCCACTCGGGGTAGGTGGTCATGGCCTCGAAGATCTTGCGTTCGTACGAGTCGGGCGAGGACAGCGGGAACGCCCGGAACGCCTTGGTCATCCCGAGCATCGAGACGAAGTGCAGCGGTGCCCCGCACCCGTCCACGCCCGTGGCGGCGATCCGCTCGCCGGTCAGGTCCTCCACGGTCTCGCGGATCGCCCGCTGGAGCGGGTGCTTCGGCTCCAGGTACGAGTCGGTCGGCCAGTCGTTGAGCACGCAGGTGGCCAGCATCGCGGAGTGCTTGCCGGAGCAGTTCATCTGGACGCGCCCGCGCTCGGTCACCGCGCGGTCGAACGGGTAGTCCTCAGGGCAGCGCAGCGCCGACTCGTCCAGCCCCGCGCCCGCCAGGATCTTCCTGACGCCGTCCACGTGGAACGGCTCACCCGAGTGGGACGCGCAGGCCAGCGCCAGCAGCTCGTCCTCCAGCCGCAGACCGGCGCGGAGCATGCCGAGCGCCTGGAGCGGCTTCATCGACGACCGCGGCGACGCGGGAACGTGCACCGCGCCCTTCGCCTCGACCGGGCGTCCCTGCGCGTCCACGGTCAGCATGCGCGCCTGATGCGTGGACTCCACGAACCCGGACCGGACGACTTCCACAATCATCGACATTTCGCTCCCCTTTCGGGACGAGTCTACGGATCGCGATTCCTGGTCCAGAATGGGTTCCCATGCGAGCAGTGGTGCAGAGGGTGAGTTCGGCGTCGGTCGTGGTCGACGGGCACACGGTCGGGGCCATCTCGGAACCGGGGCTGCTGGTGCTGGTGGGCGTCACCCACACCGACACGCGGGCCGCCGCCGCCAAGCTCGCCGCGAAGCTGTGGGGGCTGCGCATCCTGCACGGCGAGAAGTCCTGCTCGGACGTGTCGGCGCCGCTCCTGGTGATCAGCCAGTTCACGCTGTACGGCGACGCGCGCAAGGGCCGCCGGCCCACGTGGCAGGCGGCCGCCCCAGGGCCGGTCGCGGAGCCGCTGGTGGAGGCGGTGGTGGAGGAGCTGCGCGGGCTGGGGGCGCACGTGGAGACGGGGGTCTTCGGGGCCGACATGAAGGTGTCGCTCGTCAACGACGGCCCGATCACCCTCGTCCTGGACGTCTGACGCCCGCACGCCGGTCAGGACGTCCGACGCCCCGTCCGGACGCCCGACGTCCGCGTCAGGCGTCAGCGGAGCGTCAGGCGTCAGGCGTCAGGCGTCAGGCGTCAGGCGTCAGCGGAGCATCAAGCGTCACGCGTCAGCGGATGCGGCGGCGGAGCGAGGGGTCGATGGCGACGTTGCGGCCCGCGTCCGGCGGCACCACGACCTCCTGGGCCGCCGCCACCCCGCCCGCCAGCAGCGGAGCGTCGACCGGCACCGTGCGCTTGACCACGGCCAGCGCGATCGGCCCCAGCTCGTGGTGCCGGGCGGCCGAACCCACCACGCCGACCTCCTGGCTCTCGAAGATCACCGGGGCGCCGTGCGGGGGCAGCGTGTCGACGCTGCCGTCGAGGTGCAGGAAGACCAGCCGGCGCGGCGGGTGGCCGAGGTTGTGCACCCGGGCGACGGTCTCCTGGCCGCGGTAGCAGCCCTTCGACAGGTGCACGGCCGTGCCGATCCAGCCCACCTCGTGGGGGATCGTCTTGTGGTCGGTCTCGAACCCCAGCCGCGGCCGGTGCGACTCGATCCGCAGCGCCTCGTACGCCCACAGCCCCGCCAGCGGCCGCCCCAGGTGGCCGGGCAGCTCGTCGCGCGGCACCAGGAAGTCTTCCGTGGCCGTGGACAGCACGGCCAGGTCGTCGGCCCGCGACACCTCCACCCGGAGCATGAACCGCATCCGGTCGAGGTAGTCGATCAGGCTCTGCGCGGTGCCCGGCTCGACGTGGGCCAGCACGCTCTCGCCGTCGTCGACCAGCGTCAGGTGGTGCAGCACGTGGCCCTGCAGGTCGAGGTCGAGCGTCTGGGTCCACTCGCCGGGGCGGAGGGTGTCGAGCTTCTGCGAGGTCAGGTCGTTGAGCCATTTCAGCCGGTCGGCGCCGGAGACGCGGACCACCTCGCGGTTGCTGCGGTCGACGACCGCCTCTCCCTTGGCCAGCGCGCGCTGCTCGGCGAACAGGTCGCCGTAGTGTGCGGCTACGTCGGAGTCGGGCCCGTCGGCGGCGACGGCCCCGGGGAGGTCGAGCAGAGGGCTACGCATGCCCTCCAGGCTATCGGCAGTCGCAGCAGCGGCCGAAGACGGTCAGGTGGTGGACGTCGGCGACGAAACCCAGCTCCTCGTCCAGCCCCTTGACCAGCCCCTCGGCCAGCTCGGGACGGACCTCGATCACCTTGTCGCAGCCCCGGCACACCAGGTGCACGTGGTCGGCCTCGGCGGCCAGGTGGTAGGTCGGAGCGCCGTGCCCCAGGTGGGTGTGGGTGACCAGGCCCAGCTCTTCGAGCAGCTCCAGCGTGCGGTAGACGGTCGAGATGTTCACCCCGCGGGCGGTCTCGCGGACCTTGACGCAGATCTCCTCAGGAGTGGCGTGCTCCAGCGCCTTGACCGCCTCCAGGACGAGCTGGCGCTGCGGGGTGACCCGGTAGCCCTTGGCGCGGAGTTCCTCGTGCCACTGCGTCTCCGTCATGCACAGAGTCTACGGCGCTGTCAACGGCCCGATATATTCGCTTGCTCCTTCCGTCCGTGAGCGCATAGCGTCGTTGGTACGCGGAAAGGAGGTGGTCCAAACAATGGTGAATCATAGTTGGGCTAGCGAGGTGGTTGTCCGCTAGCGTCCGCGGACTGTTGTCTCGTGACGTACGCGAATACGAGGCAACCACCGGGGCCCCCGGCAGCCGGAGGGCGGGATCCTGATCCCGACCATGGTCCATCCGGCCCGCCTGCTCGGCAGGCGGAGTTGGCCTGGGGCCCTTCTTCATGTCCGGCCCAAGGACGCACGGGCCGGGGGGTCAGTGCTCGCCGCGGCCCGCGATGCCGAGCCTGTCGCACGCCTCCCGGTAGAGCCGCACCACGGCTTTGCGCACCTGGGCGCGCTCCGTGAGCGTCTCGCCCCAGGGCACCCGCACCCGCTCCCCGCCGTCGACGGTGAACTCGATCGCCTCCGCGTCGACGTCGCTCGTCACGGCGGACGTGGCGCCGGGACGACCGCCGAGCGCCCGCACGATGATCAGCGAGTCGTCGGCGTGGTCGTCGTTCATGTGGCGCTTGATCGCCTCGACGGCGTCAGCGGTGAAGGGCGTGCTCATATCGGGTCAGGCCACCTTCTTCAGCTCGGCCGACATGTGGTCGGTCAGCGGGTGCCCCACGGCCGCCATCTCGTACGCCCACATCAGGTTGCCGTTGACCAGCCCGTAGAGCCGGTGGCCCGCGGTGTACTCCTTGGCCGTGGCGGTGCGGGCGACGACGTCCGTGCGGAGCTCGATCTTGTGGAAGACGACCTCGCCGATGTAGATCTCGACGATCCCGGTCGGGTGCGAGAGCACCACCTCGATCTGCCTGCCCGGCTGGGGCCGCCAGTAGCCCGACTCGGTGGCCAGCGGCCTGACCCGGTTCCCGTCGGCGTCGAGCAGCCAGGTGCGGCTCACGTAGGACAGGAACGGCTTCCCGTTGTGCCCGAACTCGATCTCCTGGCCGAAGTTGAAGCTCTCGATCGTCGGGTAGCCGCCCACCCCGGCGCCCTCCCAGCGGCCGAGCAGGAACGCGATGGGCTCCAGGTCGGGGTGCACTTCAGGTTGTTCCATCAGACCCTCCCGAGGGGACCGTCGCCTTGAGGTGACGGGGGAATCGGGAGCGGGAGGGCTGTCAAGGCCCGGGCGTGCCGTGATCTGTCAGGTCTGCGCATCACAGGTGTCCTTCCTGGTTTTGTCGGTGCGTGTCTGTAGCGTGGTCGTCGCGTTACTGTTCGTGAGTGGTTCGGGAGGTGGGTGTGCGCCGTTCGTTCAGATTCCTGCTGCGGCCCACCGCCCGGCAGGCGGCGGCGCTGGCAGCGTGCCTGGAGGATCACCGGCAGCTGTACAACGCCGCCCTGGAGCACCGCCGCACGGCCTACGCCAAGGCCGGGGTCACGGTCGGCTACGGCGAGCAGTCGGGCGAGTTGAAGCACATCCGCGGCGACGACCCCGACGGGCAGGGCCGCTGGAGCTTCTCCTCCCAGCAGGCAACCCTGCGCCGCCTCGACAACGCGTTCGCAGCGTTCTTCCGGCGCGTCCGCGACGGCCGCACCCCGGGCTTTCCCCGGTTCAAGGGCCAGGGCAGGTTCGACACGGTGCAGTGGCCCAAGGACGGCGACGGCTGCCGGTGGGACTCCCAGCCCGCACACCCCACCGCGACCTACGTCCGGCTCCAGGGCATCGGCCACGTCCGCGTCCACCAGCACCGGGCGGTCAAGGGCCGCGTGAAGACGATCGCGGTGAAGCGGGAGGGCAGGCGCTGGTACGTGGTGCTGTCGTGCGACGACGTGCCCGCGCAGCCCTTGCCCGCCACCGGCGCGGTCGCCGGGATCGACCTGGGCGTCGCCTCGCTCGTCACCACCTCCGGCGGGGAGCACGTGGCCAACCCCCGCCACCTGGCCGCGACCGCCGAACGTCTCGCGAGGGCGCAGCGCGACCTGGCCCGCAAGAAGCGGGGCTCCAGGCGGCGGCGCAAGGCGGTGGCTCGCGTCGCCGCTGCGCATGCCAAGGTGCGCCGCCAGCGGCTGGACGGCGCGCACAAGGCCGCGCTCGCCCTGGTCCGCGCCTACGACATGATCGCGCACGAGGATCTGCGGATCGCGGGCATGACCCGCTCGGCGTCCGGCACGATCGAGGCCCCCGGCCGCAACGTCGCCGCCAAGGCCGGTCTCAACCGTTCGATCCTGGACGCGGGTTGGGGGGTGTTCCTGACGATCCTCGCGTACAAGGCTGAAAGCGCCGGTCGAGAGCTGATCGCAGTCAACCCTGCCAACACCTCCCGCACGTGCGCCCGCTGCGGGCACTGCGCGAAGGACAACCGCCTCACCCAGGCCGAGTTCCGGTGCGTGGCGTGCGGGCATGCCGCGCACGCCGACGTGAACGCGGCGGCCAACATCCTCAGGGCAGGGCTTGCCCTTCGCCAGGCTTCGGAAGCGGCTTAGCGAGAAGCCACTCCCCTCAGGGAGCGGAGGAGTCACGGTCCCCAAGCGTAGTGGCCGGGAAAGGCGGCGATCGACGCCGCCGGGGCTGCGGTGATATCCGATTGGATATCGATTGCGGCGGCATATCGGTCTTGGACATGAGGAACGGCCCTGTGCTGTCATGACGCGCATGTCCCGTTCGAGCCGTTTGCTGAGCCTTGCCCGCTTGACCGGCGCCGCCGTGGCCGCCGGCGCGCTGGTCGCCGCCATCGCGCTGCCCGCCGTGGGCGGCTCGGGCAGCCTGGTCGTCTCGGCCGCCGACACGCTCAACCTCAAGCCGGCCGCGCTCGAAGAGCCGCCCCTGACCCAGACCTCCGTCGTGTACGACGCCAAGGGCAACCGCATCGCCCAGTTCTACGCCGAGAACCGCAAGGTCGTCGCCCTGGACCAGATCGCCGACGTGATGAAGACGGCGATCGTCGCCATCGAGGACTACCGCTTCTACGAGCACGGCGCGATCGACTTCGAGGGCACGATCCGGGCCCTCGCCACGAACCTCACCTCGGGCGGCATCGCCCAGGGCGGCTCGTCGATCACCCAGCAGTACGTCAAGCAGGTCCTGCTGAACTCGGCCGACACCGAGGAGGGCAAGAGCAAGGCGCTGGAGGCCAGCTACGCGCGCAAGCTCAACGAACTGCGGTACGCGATGGGCGTCGAAGAGAAGTACTCCAAGGACGAGATTCTCCGCAGATATCTGAACATCGCGTACTTCGGCGCGGGCGCCAACGGCGTGGAAGCCGCGGCCCGGCGCTTCTTCGGCGTCCCGGCGGCCCGCCTGAGTCTGGCCCAGGCGGCGACCCTAGCCGGCGCCGTCCAGAACCCCAACAGCACCGACCCCCAGCTCGGCAAGCAGGCCAGGAAGCGGCTGCTGGAGCGCCGCGACGTGGTGCTGGACCGAATGGCGGACCTCGGCAGGATCACACCGGAGCAGGCGGCGCGCGCCAAGGCGGAGGAGCTCGGCTACAAGGGCGTCAGGGCGCCCAACGGGTGCGAGGACAGCCCGTACCCCTATTTCTGCGAGTACGTACGCTATGAGCTCCTCACCGACCCCGCCTTCGGCAGGACCCGGCAGATCAGGGAGCAGCGGTTCGAGCGCGGCGGCCTGAAGATCTACACGACCCTCGACCCGGCGGCGCAGCGGGCGGCCGAGACGGCGATCAAGAAGCACGTGTACGCCTCCGACCACGCCGTCGCCGCCGAGGCGCTGGTCGAGCCGGGCACCGGCAAGATCAGGGCGATGGCCGCCAGCCGCCCCTTCGGCCGGTCGGCCAGGCGCAACGAGATCTCCTACAACGCGGTGGCCGACAAGCGGCACGGCGGTCTGATCGGCTTCCAGGCGGGCTCGACGTTCAAGACGTTCACCCTGATCACGGCGCTCGAACGGGGCATGCGGATCGACGACGGGATCAAGGTGACCAACGCCTACACCGCCCCCGGTTACGCCTCGTTCAAGAACTGCAAGGGGCAGAACATGGGCATCCCGTCCTGGACCGTCACCAACGACGAGGGAACGCCCGGCTTCAAGACGCTGGCGACCGGCACGTGGGGCTCGGTGAACACCTTCTTCATGGCGCTGGAGCAGCGGGTCGGCCTCTGCGAGACGGTGGAGACGGCCAAGTCGCTGGGCATCGCGCGGGCGGACGGCGGCCCGTTGCAGGAGTACGAGACGTTCACCCTCGGCATCAACGAGATGGACCCGGTGACGGTGGCGAGCGCGTACGCGGCCGTCGCGGCGCGCGGCACGTACTGCGCGCCCATGGCCATCGCCAAGGTGAGCGAGGCGGGCAAGGCCACCTCGTACGAGCCGTCGTGCCGCGAGGCGCTGGACCCGGAGGTGGCCGACGCCAC
This sequence comes from Nonomuraea phyllanthi, assembly GCF_006334985.2. GTDB lineage: Bacteria > Actinomycetota > Actinomycetes > Streptosporangiales > Streptosporangiaceae > Nonomuraea > Nonomuraea phyllanthi. The sequence goes on along the minus strand of NZ_VDLX02000023.1, from coordinate 51,688 downwards.
CGCGCACGTCCTGTCCGGCGTGCTCACCAAGGGCACGATGAGCGGCGTCGGCGGCCTCGGCCGCCCGGCGGCCGGCAAGACGGGCACCACGGACGGGTACGCGACGGCCTGGTTCGCCGGGTTCACCCCCGACCTGGCGGGGGCGGTCAGCATCGGGGACCCGCGCGGCTCCCAGCGGTACAAGCTGACCGGGGTGACGATCGGCGGCCGGTACTTCGGCGCGGTGGCCGGCGCCACGCTGCCCGGGCCGATCTGGAAGGACACCATGATCGCGGCGCTGAAGGACGTGCCGGCCTCGGACTTCACCCCCGTGAACACGGCCCGCTTCGGCGGCTGCGACCAGAACTGCGCACCGGCCCGCGCCGACCGGCCACAGGAAGGCCGGCCGCAGGAGGGCGGGCCGCGCGAGGCCGGGCCGGAGGACGGCGGGCCGGAGAGCGACGGTCCGCCCGAGAGCAGGGCGGAGACCGGCGGTCCACGCGGGCCGGGCTCGGCGGAGCATCCGAACGGAGGCCACCGGGGCGGGCCGTGGCGTTAGGCTGCTGATATGGGACGTTCGCTCGTGATCAAGGTGACCGCCGGGGCCGACGCGCCCGAGCGGTGCAACCAGGCGTTCAACGTCGCGGCCACCGCCCTCGCGAGCGGTGTGCCCGTTTCGCTCTGGCTGACCGGCGAGTCGGCGTGGTTCGCGCTGCCGGGCAAGGCCAAGGAGTTCAGCCTGCCGCACGCCGCGCCGCTCGCCGACCTGCTCGACGCCGTGCTGGCCGCCGGGCAGGTGACGCTGTGCACCCAGTGCGCGACCCGCCGGGGCATCACCGCCGACGACCTCATCGAGGGGGTCCGCATCGCGGGCGCCCCGGCCTTCGTCGAGGAAGTGCTCCGCGAAGGCGTCCAGGCACTCGTCTACTGACGCGCGCCCGGCGCCCCCGCGAGCGGGGTCAGCTCTGGAGGACCTTCGCGAGGCGCTCCTGGCGCAGGGCCTCGTACCTGGAGTCGTCGAGCGGCGCCAGCTCCCCCACCCGCCACGACAGCAGCAGGTCGGCCAGGGCCGGGTTGCGGGCCAGCGCGGGCCCGTGCAGGTAGGTGCCGACCACGTGGCCCGCGTAGCAGCCCTCGAAGCCGTCGCCGTTGCCCACGCCCACGCTGGTCTTGGACAGCGCCCGGACGCCGGGACCGAGGTGGGTGACGCCCATGTGGTTCTCGAAGCCGGTCAGCGTGGGCAGGCCGAGCGCCGCGTCCACCTCCGCCACCAGCTCGCCCACCGCGCGGGCGGGGCCGCGGGAGCTCGCGATGTCGAGCAGGCCGATGCCGTCGACCGGCTGACCCTCCTCGCCGCCGAACCTGCTGCCCATGATCTGATAGCCGGCGCACACCGCCAGCAGCGCCGCCCCGCCGGCCACGGCGCGGTGCAGGCCGCCGTCGCGGCGCAGCCGCTCGGCCGCGAGGATCTGCGGGCGGTCCTCGCCGCCGCCGATGAGGTAGACGTCGCCGGTCTCGGGCACCGGGTCCGCCGAGCGTACGTGGATCGTCTCCGTCTCGATGCCCCGCCGCTGCGCGCGCTGCTCCAGGACGAGCACGTTGCCCTGGTCTCCGTACGTGCTCAGCAGGTCGGGGTAGATCCAGACGATGCGCAGGGCGCTGTCAGACGGCACGGCCGAACTCCGATCGGATCTGCTGGAAGGCGGTGTAGTTGGCGATCACGTCGACGCGTCCGGGCGGCTGCATGGCGAGGGCCTCGTTGAACGAGTCGCAGAGCGTGAACGGCACGTCCGCCACGTCGAGCCGGAGCGCCAGGTCGAGGCGGCGCTCCCCGGTCACGAACACGGGCCGGCCGCGCAGGATGCGGTAGTCGATGTCCCACAGCCACGAGGTGTCGCGCCCGTCGGGGCCCTGCGCGTTGACCGACAGGATGATCGGCAGCCCCGGATCGGCCACGTCGAACGCCTCCAGCCAGCCCGCCGGGTTCTTCGCCAGCAGCAGCCGCGCGTGGCGCCCGTCGCGCTCGACCGTGGTGTAGCGGCCGGCCACCGAGGTGACCTCGCGCAGCCGGGGCAGCGCGCGCTCCACCGGCACCCCGAACGCCTCGGCCACGGCCAGCGCCATCACCGCGTTGGACCGGTTGGCCAGGCCGGGCAGCTGCAGGTCGAGCTGCCAGCGCTGCCCGCGCGGGTCGACGGCCACCTCGTCGTCGACCGCCCACTGCGGCTCCGGCCGGTGGAACGTGCATTCCCGGCACGCCCAGTCGGCGTCCTTGCGGTCGAGGGGGCCGCCGCACTCGGGGCAGCACCACGAGTCCTCCTTCCACCGCTGGCCGCCGGCGACCCAGGTGACCTTGGCGGCCGTGGAGGCGCCCCAGGTCACCAGCGGGTCGTCGCAGTTGGCGATGACGTGGGTGGGCTTGCCGGACAGGGCCCTGCGCCACTTCTGCGCGAGCAGCCAGATCTCCCCTGCGCGGTCCATCTGGTCGCGGCTGAGATTCATCAGGCACACGACACCGGCGCCGGTGGTGTTGAGCACCTCGGGCAGGTATTTCTCGTCCACCTCCAGCACGCCGTAAGGGGCGCCCTTGTGCTGGGAGAGCGCCGAGACGTGGCCCGCCGGCATGTTGGCGCCGAACGCGTTGGTCGCCACCTGGCCGAGCTCGAGCAGCGCCGAGGTGATCAGCCGGGTCGTGGTGGTCTTGCCGTTGGTGGCGCTGACCAGGGCCAGCTTGCGGTCGCGGGCCAGCTTACGCAGGAGGTCGGGCTCGAGCAGCAGGCCCACTCGCCCGCCGATCACCGAGCCGTCCCCGCGCCCGGTCATCCTGGACAGCGTGGCGGCACTGCGGCCCAGAGCGCTGGCGAGCTGCGCACGCAGAGGAAGCTGGGTCATGCCCAAGGATCCTAGTCCGGGTTGGCGGTTAGTTCGGAGACGCACACGAAAACGCGGCCCGGTTGGTGGCCCGGGCGAAGCGGGCGGCCAAGCTCGCCGCGACGGGTGAGCCCCCCGCCCCCGACGCCGGCTCAGGACAGCGCGCAAGGGGTCAGGGAGGCGCTCAGGACAGGCTCGGGGCGGTGACGTCGGCGAAGGTGATCTCCGGGGCGCCGCCGTGGTCGAACGGCAGCACGAAGCGCCTGGGCCACGACAGCACCCCTTCCAGCCAGCCCGCCCCCATCGTCTGTCCCACGTGCCGCACCCGGGCCGACGACTCGATCCCGATCGCCACGGCCGTGATGTCGCGCTGCACCGCCTCGTTCTCGTCGTCGCCCAGGATGACCCGCCACGCCAGGGCCCGGTTGCGGTCCACCTCCATCGAGAGCGGGTGGTGCCGCAGCGCCTTGGCGCGGTGGCCGAGCAGCTCGGTGTGGACGAGGTCCGGCGCGGAGCCGTTGCCGTTCGGCGGCTGGCGGAACAGCGCGTACTCCATGGGCGGCGCCGGGCTGCGCAGGTTGGGGGCGGGCAGGCCGTACGGGAAGAGCCTGTCGACCTCGTGCAGCCAGCGGACCTGCGGGATCACCCAGGAGGCGCCCGGCCGCTCCCCGCCGCCTTCGAGCCCCGCGAGCAGGCGGGTGGCGGTCTCGCCGGCCTTCTCCGTGAGGAGCGACGGGTCGAACCAGCTCCGCAGCGACCAGGCGCGCCGCTGCACCGAGCGCTCGATCAGGGTCGCGAGCAGGCACTCCCTGCGCCGCGCCGGCAGGTCGGCCCAGGCGGCCGACAGGACGCGCGGCACGCCGGGCAGCGGCCGGTTGGTGACGAAGGCGAGCACGACCGTGTCGCACCAGATCCGCAGCCAGGCCCAGTCGGGCGCGTCGGCCAGCACGTCGGCCTCGCGCAGCTCGACCAGCGTGCACGCCTGCCCCGTGCGGCAGGTGGCGCCGCACGCCGCGGACCGGCGGCCCCGGATGGGCGGCGGCGGCCCCGGCAGCACCTTCTCCCTGGACTCCCCCAGCGGCACGCGCACCCGCAGCGGCCGGTCCATCCCGTCGGCGAAGACGGCGGCCGAGCCGGGCTGCAGCGAGACGACGTGGCGGGACTGCTCGTCGCTCAGGTTCATGGCGGCGCCGACGAGCTTCCTGTCGTCCTCCGCGGGCAACCGGTGCACGACCTTCAGCGCGGTGTTCTTGACCACGTCGGAGACGAGCTTGGTCGGGATCTGCTCGGCCACCACGATGCCCTCGCCGTACGCGCGGATCTCCGCGAGCAGGCCGGCCAGCAGCTCGACCGCGTGCGTGGACGCCCGGCCGTGGCCGCGGTCGCGCAGCAGCCGGTGCGCCTCCTCGATCACGATGACGTGGCGCAGCCCGTGGGACCTCTCCCTGCGGGCTCTCATGCGCAGGTGCTCGACGATCCTGATGATCAGCGTGCCCATGAGGAACGCCTTGTCCTCGTCGTTGGCCACGTCCTCGATCGCGAGCACGACGTCCCGTTCGAGCAGGCCGCCGATGTCGGCGGGGTGGCCGCCCTCGAAGAAGCGCCCGGCCGAGCCGACCCGCAGGGACCTGAGCCTGAGCGAGATGAAGCCCTCGACGTCGGCCTGGACCTCGCGGCCGTAGCCGATCTCCTTGATCACGTCCATGGCGTGCTGCTGGAGCTGTTCGAGGGTGGGGACGCTGGGCGGGACGTTCGCGCCGGGCACGGCGCCGCCGGTGACGACGTCCCAGCCGGTCGCCTCGTAGACGCGCTGGAGCGCGAGCGACATGATCTGCGGGAACGGCTCCTCGGCGTCGAACGCGGCCATGAACAGCGCCCTGACCATGTCGATGTGGGCCTGGACGGGGTAGCCGGGCTCCGGTTCGAGCGGGTTGATGCTGAACGGCACGCCGTCGGGAGCCGACGGGTTGATGACCGTGACCTGCCCCTCCACCCGCCCCGCCATGGCCGCGTACTCGGACTTGGCGGGCTCGATCGCCAGCCACGGGATGCGCGCCCTGCTGAGCTGCTCCAGCAGGTGGCGCACCGTCTGCGACTTGCCGGAGCCGGTCGCGCCCGTGACGAACGCGTGCCGGTTGAGCGTGGCCAGCGGCACCCGGAACGAGCCGACCGCCCGGTCCTGCCCGTCCAGGATCTCGCCCAGCTCCAGCTCGCCGCCGTCCGCCTCGGACGTCACGTCGAAGAAGCCGGATTCGAGCACGCGCACGCCCGGCACCTCGCGCCTGGGCAGCCCGGCGAGCGCCGCCAGCGCCCCCGCGGTCGCGGCGAACGGGGCGGCGGCGCCGTCGGCCGGGTCCTGCATGGTGATGGCCAGCGCCTCGGGCAGGCCGTAGGCCGCGCCGTGCGAGCTGCGCAGCCGGTACGGGTGATGGCTCATCTCGACCGACCCGACCAGCACGGGCGCGATCTGCCGCAGCTCCTCGGCGGTGGCGCCGCCGGCCAGCACGCGTACGTTCCAGAGCCCCGCCTCCCTGAACGAGTCCAGCTCCTGCATGCGCCGCTCGGCCCGCTCGGCGTCGAACCGGGAGCGCTCGGAGGCGTCGCCGTACTGCCTGAGCACGTTCAGCTGGGTACGCAGGTGCGCCACCTCGGCGTCGAGCAGGTCGGTCGGCTCCGCCACCACCAGCCAGGCGAACGGCCGCGACATGAGCGTCACCAGCGTCGACTCGAACAGCGTCGGCCGCCTCAGCTCGTCGGGATCGAACTCGCGCCCCTTGCTGCCCAGCGGCGGCGCCTGCCGCCCGGGGCACGGCGTCCACACCAGGTCCGCCAGGTCGGCGAGGTACTCCTCGTCGAGCTGCACCCCGCGCGCCCCGCCGGGGAACAGCAGCGGCTGCGGCCCGCTCGGGCGCTCGGGCACGTCGGTGGCCCGGCGCGGCTGGCGCGGCGGCGACAGCGGCCCGGCGTTGGTGATCAGTTCGAGCGGCGCACCGGACCCCCGCGACAGCCACCCGATGACGAACGGCCGGTCGCGCTGCGCCGCCGACAGCACCGCGGGCAGCACGGTGACGAAATCCCATTCCGCTGACGAGCTTCGCGAGGGTGCTGCGATCGACTGGATTCGATACCAGGGCCCACTCAGCGACACACTCGGCTGCATTTCATTTCCCCCACAGACGGTTCTTTGTTAAATTCCGCCAGCCGTCAGCTCGTCGCCTTGACATTGACCATGTCATTGCCTGCCCTTGCGCCAGTCCAGGCGTGGCGGTGGCGGTCCGAGGTTGGGCGGGGGCTCCTCCTCGCCGTCCCGCGCCGTGGGGTCGAGCGCCAGGACGGCCTCGCGTACCTCCTCCAGCTCGCCGAGGGTGGTCTTGGGGAAGGTGAGGATGGCGGGGTTGGCGTCCGCGAGGCGTACCCGGCGGCCCTGGGCCGTCGCGTCCGTGACGATGACGGAGGTCGTGGGCAGCTGCTGGAGCTGGTGCGGCTCGACGAGGAACTCGCGCGAGCGCTGCAGCACCCGCTCCTTCTCGGAGATCTTGTCGGCGGTCCTGCCCCACTCGGTCGACTCGGTGATGTCGCCGGCCAGGTCGGCGTGGCTCTCGTCCCTGGCCTCCCTGTCGTCGTCCATCTGCGCGATCGTCGAGGTGTAGCCGCCGTCGAGGCCGGGCAGCGACTCGCTGATCGTCTCGGTGAGCTGGGCCAGCTCCAGCCGGTGCTCGGTGCCGACGTGCTCGCTGGCGACCCGGGCGTCCTCGGCGTTGCCGAGCCGCATGAACGCCACCGCCGCGTGCCCCCTGCCGAGCCGCTCCCGCACCGTCGGGGTGAGGGACCTGTAGGTCAGGACCAGCCCCGTACGGGAGGTCTCGCAGGCGTCCATCAGCCGGTCGAGCACGTCGCCCCTGAGCTTGTCCGCGCCCGCCACGATGATCGTGTGGTACCAGGGCCGGTCGGAGGCGGGCGACTGGCGCAGGATGTGGGTGAGAGCGGTGGCGACGTACGTGCCGAGCACCCGGTTGCCGAACACGCCGGCCTGCCGGTCCATGCTCACCACCCGCAGCCTGGCCGGCGGCAGCCGCACGGCCTGCGTGCCCAGGGTCTCCAGCTTGCGCAGCTGCGACTCCAGCGCCCAGGCCCGCTCGATCACCACCCGGTCGCTCACACCCCGGCCGAACAGCGTGCCGATGCGCTCGAGCTGGGTCGCCGTGATCAGCCCGAACCGCAGGTCGTCGCGCGGGTCGCCCACCTGCGCCAGGGCCCGCAGCGCGGCCGTGACCTGGCTGATCGTGGCGTTCTCGCCGAGCACCTCCAGCACCCGCTCCAGGATCGCGTTGTCGAAGCTGAGGTCGCGCGTGGTGCGGTGCTCCTCGCTCACGCTCACCACGTGCGCCAGGACGTCCGCGAACGCCTCGGGCTTGAGCGTGGCGCCCAGGTCGAGCTTGGGCAGGTCGACCGGCAACACCCAGACCAGCGGGTCGTCGCCGCCCTTGCGGGCCAGCTCGATCAGGTCCTTGGCGATCGCGCCCTCCGACAGGTCCAGCACGGTTAGATGGCCGCCGGTGTAGAGCCGCGTGGCCCCGAGCAGCGTGATCAGCGCCGACCAGCCGGGCAGCGTGCCGCCCGCCACGTCGATGCGGTCGATCTCGTCCGGCACCGCCACCGCGTACCAGGTGAGCTGCCTGTCGTGGCGCTCCTTGGACTCCTGCCACTCGCGGTAGCGCTGGGCGTGCTCCTCCTGCGCCCGGAACAGCTCCTTGTCACGTTCCTCGCGCTGCCGCTCGTTCCTGGCCTGCTGCTCCAGCACGCGGTACTTGACCGCCCTGTCGCCCTGCAGCAGCGCGTAACTGCAGATCGCCGCCACCCCGCCGGCCGCGGTGAGCCCGGCCAGCGCGAACGGCCACGCCAGGTAGCCCCCGACGCCGGCGCCGAGGATGAGCACGGACAGCACCAGCATGAACATCCGGAAGACCCGTACCGGGCGGTTGAGCATGTCCTCCTGCATCCGCTCGCGGCGCAGCAGCTCCTGCTCGGCGGGGTCGGGCCGGGCGGCGGCGTCCGGCGGCTCCTCGGCCGGCGATGGGCGTTTGGGTGGCGGTCCCGGGTCGGGGTGCAGCAGGATGTACTGCCAGCCCAGGTAGATGCGGTCCGCCTGCAGCTGGGCATGCTCGGGATGCACGTCCGTCACGTGACCCTCCGGCCGCCGATATGTCGTTAGAGGTCAGGACCGGCCCTTCCAGCCCTTTTCGCTCCGTGACAGCGTATGAGCTTTGAGCCCCGTAGCGGCAGGGTTTCTCGGCAATTCTCCCCGTCCGATGGGAGCATTGCGGCAGATGAGACAAGCGAGACCTATTACCATCCTTACTCATGACGGAACCCTCCGGCGCAAGCAGTAACAAACCCAGACGCCCGGTAGTGGTGCCCGCCTTCGCCCTCGTGGCGTTCACCGCCGTCGGCATCACCGCCATGCTGGGCGGGCTGCGCGAGGCCCCCGACGAGCCCGACCCGCTGGGCCAGGGCGCGGTGCTCGACCAGGGCCTCTACTCCACCAAGTTCGTCGAGTCCCGGGTGACGGTGGAGAGGGCGACGTCGGTGGTCGACGAGGACAAGCGCTTCGTCGAGCTGGTCTTCGACGTCACCAACAAGGGCGACGAGACCGCCCAGGTCGGCCTGCCCGCCCAGAAGATCGAGCAGGCGTTCGCCATGACGTCCTTCGCCTCGTCGCTGGTGAAGATCACGCCGGCCTTCGACAAGGAGGCGGGACCGTTCGCCTTCGCGCGGGCCAAGGGCGGCGAGACCCGCCAGCTGCAACCCGACATGGCCAGCCAGGTCATCGTGCGCTTCCGGCTCAAGCCAGGCGAGCAGCCGCCCGCGAAGATCAGCATGGACGTGGCGTCGTTCGAGCTCGAAGCCGGCGCCAACGACAACGTGCCGCGCTGGCAGATGGTCGCCCAGGAGGTGGGCGACAAGTGGATCCCCGAAATCAAGGCGCGGGTGACGCTCAACGTCAAGAAGGGTGACGCCGCGTGACCACGACACAACCGAGATCGGCCGCCGTGCCCGGCCGGCGCGCCGCCGGCGGCAGACGGGCCCCCCGGGAGCGCGGCACGGGGTCCCGGCTGCTCGGCCTCCTCGCGGGCCTCGCGATGCTGGCCGCCGCCGTGGCCGTCCAGACCCTGCACAAGAGCGAGGGTGAACAGGCCGACCCGCTCACGTACACCGGGGTCAAGGGGGAGGCCGTGGACGCCCGGCGCTTCACCGTGCGCCTCGACTCGTTCATGGCGGCCAAGTCGATCCAGAGCGGCCGCACGACCATCGGGACCGACAACATCTTCCTCATCGTCAGCGCCTCCGCCAAGTCCAGCCGCAAGCCCTACCACCTGGGGCAGCCCGTGCTGCTGACCGCCGACGGCAAGCGCTTCGACGCGACCGACCGGGTCAACAGCGACCTGACCCTGGCCAACGTGTGGGTGCAGCCGGACATCTGGGTGAGCGGGAAGTTCTTCTTCGAGGTGCCGGCTTCCGTGCTGCCGGGGGCGCGGGTGGTGTTCTCGCTGCCGGGCGGGTTCCTGGTGGAGTCGTACCAGCCGGAGGTCGAGGTGGACCTCGGCCTGGACGAGGAGGGCGCGCGCAAGCTCGTGGCCTCGCCGCAGAGCGTCTACTCGACCGACAAGAAATGATCCCACGATGAGTGCGAACGAGCGCGACTGGTTCTCGCCCAAGAACGAGCGGCGGCGCGAGGACGACCCCTCCCCGTCCCCGCCTCCGCCGCCGCCCAGCCAGGAGCCGCCCGCCGGGCTCGGCCCCCGGGCCTCCTCGCCGCCCGGACCGGGGCGGGGTTCCGGCGCGCCGCTTCCGGAGCCGCCGTCCTGGGAGGCGACCCCGCCCGGTGCCGAGACCGCGCCCGTCCCCCGGGTGCCGTCCGTTGACGAGACCGCACCCGTTCCCCGGGTGCCACCCGTGGGAGAGCCACCCCTGGGGGAGCCGCCCGGCCAGGGGACGCCGCCGCCGCGCCACGGCGGGCGCCGCGGCCGGGCGACGCCGCCTCCCGGGTACGACGCGCTGGACGACCAGCCGGGCGACTGGGGGCAGGACCCGCTGGGCTGGCCGAGCACGCCGCCGCGCGGCCCGCAGCCGCCGTACGGGCGGGGACCGGCGCACGGCCGGCCGTCGTACGAGCAGGACCCGGCGCACGATCGGCCGGCCTATGGGCGCGGGCCGGCACACGGGCAGCACGCGGCGCAGGAGCAGTATCCGGGTTACGGGCAGGAACCCGCCCACGGACCGCAACCGACGCACGGGCAGCAGCCGGCACACGGGCAGCAGCCGGCGCATGGACAGCAGCCGGCGCATGGACAGCAAGGGCAGCAGCCGGCGCACGGGCCGAGGGTGCCGCCGCGGCATGGGGCGCCGCAGGGGCGGGCCAGGCACGGACAGCCGGACCAGCAGGTGTGGCCGCCCGCCCAGCGCGAGCCCATCGGCGGCGTCACGCAGCCGCTCCCGGCCGTACAGGAGCCTTTCGAGACACGGCAGAGCGCGCCGCCGGCCGGCGCGCCGCCGCACGCCCCCGCCACGCCCTTCCCCCCGCGCCCGGGCGCCGTCCCTCCTCCCGGACCGCCGCTCCACCCGGAGGACCCGTTCGGGTCCCGGCAGCAGGCCCAGGGACCGTACGCGGCGCACCCGGGCGAGGCGCCGCACGCCACGCACCCGAGCGAAGGGCCGTACGGCGCGCACCCGGGCGAGGGACCGTACGCCACGCACCCGGGCGAAGGGTCGTACGCCGCGCACCCGACCGAGGGACCGTACGCGGCGCGGCACCCGGAGGCGGCGCAGCTTTCCGACGGGGCGCAGCAGACCGAAGGAGCGCATGGCCCCGAGAGCGCGCGGCGGGCCCCGAGCGGCGGGGCGCCCAAGGCGCGGCGGAAGCGGACCGTGCTGATCGCCGCGGGCGCCGTCGTCGTGTCGCTCCTCACCATGGGCGCCCAGTCGTACGACGGCTACCTCTTCTACGAGACGAGCACCACCAAGGAGACCAAGGAGATCATCGTGGCCGCCGGCCAGGCGGGCAGGGTGAACAACATCGAGTACCGGGCCACGATCTCGCCCGCCAAGCCGCCCGAGGACAGCAAGCACGGCCCCGAGGTGACCTGGCTGCAGGTCGACATCACGAAGAAGGTGCTCGACGAGGCCAACGCCACCATGACGGCCAAGCCCACCGAGATCCAGTTGGACGACCGCACCGGCCGGGTCTGGACGGTGGTGGCGCAGGAGGTGGGCGAGCTGCCGACGGACCGGCTGGTGGTGGGCAAGGCGTACAAGATCCAGGGTCTGGCGCTCGTGCCGACCCCGGTGGCGAACGAGGTGGAGCTGTCGTTCCGGCCGAGCACCTACCGGTCGGACACGCCCATCGACGACCTGTTCAGCCGGGAGGCCGTGGAGAAGATGGAGAAGGACGTGGAGGTCCTGCGCTTCAGGCGCCGCTGACGCCCGCCGTCCGGCTCGGGGTCACACGTCGGAGAGCGGCTCGCCGCTGAGGCGGGCCCTGGTGGCGGCGAGGTCGTACGTGGCCGCGAGCAGCGCCATGGTCAGCACGGTCACGATCATCTCGGCCAGAAAGGCCACCGGCGGCTCCATGATGGCCCCGGACCACTCGTCACGCGTCCCCATCAGCGTCAGCAGGGCTCGTTCCGCGTACTGCCCGGCCACCGAGAGGCTCACGTAGCACAGGCACATCATGCCGAACAGCGCCGCGCCGCTCTTGAAGATCATCCGCAGGGAGTTGGCCAACGGCAGCCAGCGGTCCTTGAACCCGCTGGTGAGCTGGTCGAACGACTTCTGCGTGAGGTCGTGGCTGCCTTCGAGCCGTTCCACGCCCCGCTCCAGGCGGGTGCCCCTGACCAGGTGGCGGGTCTCGTCGGAGTACGCGCCGAAGACGAGCATGGCCACGGTGAGCCAGGCCAGCGGGACGGCCACGGCGTCGAGGATCAGCGGCCAGACGTCGCCGAAGACGTCGGTGACGGTCTTCCAGATCGGCACGCTCTTCTGCGCCTCCGTCCAGATCTCCTCCGAGCCGGCGACCACGCTGCGGTGCTCCATCCACTCCTTGCGCGCGTCGGCGAAGGCGAGGGTGGCGTTGAGGCCGTAGAAGACGAACGCGAACTCGGAGAACGCGGCGAGGAAGCCGTACAGCTTGCCCTTGCCCTTCTCCACGAACCTGGCGAAGAGCCACTTCAGGCCGAACGTGACGACCATCGCTCCGAGCGAGACCCGCCAGTCCAGGTCGACGAGCGAGCGGCCGACGTCCGAGTCCTCACCGAAGAACGACGCGTCGGTCTGGTCGTAGAAGTGGTGGAACATGTCCATCTGGTACACGTCCCGCATGTCCTCCGTCTGGAACCCCCAGGCCAGATAGAGCACCGCGAACGCCGGGGCCACCCGGTCGAGCACCCGGAAGAACCGTTCCTGGTCCAGACCGTCGTCGGCCCTGGCGCGCATCTCCCACAGCGCGTCGCGCAGGGCGTACAGCATGCCGGTGGTGACGGTCATCGCCGACATGACGATGAACGTGAGCAGCGTCATCACGGCGACGAGCCGGACCTGCCGGAAGTCGCCGTACGCGATCTCGGTGGCGCCGTACAGCAGCACGAAACGCGCCAGCTCGCCGGCAGCGAACCAGAAGGCGAGCGGCAGGGCGCACCTGCCCGCCAGCCGCAGCGTGTGGAGGGGCAGCGAGTACGGCGACGGCATCTTCTGAGCCGGCGTTGGCCCAGGTCGGGGCGGCGCCGTCACACCTGTCGAACCGGACATTTTCAGAATCGTATCGGTCTGTCCCTTCTGCCGCAGCCGCAACTGGCGAAAGGCGACCCTTCCCGATGAGCGCACGCGCGCCGGTGCGGGTGCGGTCTCCCGGCAGTGACAAAACCGTCATCGGCAGGAGGGCAGCCAGGGAGCGTGGCGCGCGCACCATGACGGTATGGAGCCTCAGCCCGCAATGGACGCCGACCCCCGCGTGGTGGGAGACCGCCTGCGGCGGCTGCGTCACGAACGCGGCGTGTCGCTGTCGGAGCTCGCCAAGCGCTCGGGCGTCGACAAGGCCACGCTCGCCGACGTGGAGATCGGCGCGCACAACCCCGCACTCCAGACGCTCTGGGCCATCACGGCGCAGCTCGGAGTGCCGATCGCGGCGCTGCTCGACGCGCCGCCCGAGCCGCGGATCATGCGCGGGACGGCGATGGAGGCGGAACTGCTGGAGGTGTTCGAGGACGAGCGCGTCACGTACGAGCTCTACCGGGTGAGCGTGCCGCCCGGCCTCACCCAGACCTCGCCCGCGCACCACGAGGGGGTGAGCGAGCACGTCACGGTCTTCAGCGGCACCCTCAGCGCCGGGCCCATCCACGAGCCGCTCACGGCCCGTGCCGGGGACCACATCTCGTGGCTCTCCGACGTGCCGCACGGCTACCGCGCGCACGGCCCCGACGTCGTACGCGCCACGCTCCTGATGCGCTACCCGGTCCCTCCCTGACCGCCGCGGCCCGCGCACGCGAAAGGGCCCGCGTCCGCAGCGGACGCGGGCCCCCAGGCCGACGAGCAGGGCCGATCAGCAGGCCCAGCAGCAGGTCAGACGGCGACCGCGAGCGAGGAGACCTCGCCCAGCTTCGCCTCCACCTTGATGTCCCTCGTGACGCCGCCGCCCGCGATGATGCGGACGGTCCAGTCGCCGGGAGCGGCGAAAAAGCGGAAGACGCCCTCGTCGGACACCACGACCTCGCCGGTGAACTCGCCGGAGTGGTCGAGCAGGCGGGCGTACGCCGTGCCGGCGCCCGAGACCACGCCCTGGATCACGGCCTGGGTGGACAGGTCGATCCCGGCCGGCAGCGCGATGGTCTGCTCCGGCGCTCCGCAACCCTGTGCAGTCGTCGTCATCAGCGGGCCTCCCCCAGCTCGATCGGCACGCCCACGAGCGAGCCGTACTCGGTCCATGAACCGTCGTAGTTCTTCACGTTGTCCTGCTCCAGCAGCTCGTGGAGCACGAACCAGGTGTGCGCGGAACGCTCGCCGATGCGGCAGTAGGCGATGGTGTCCTTGCCGAAGTCGACCCCGGCCTCGCCGTAGAGCGTGCGCAGGTCGTCGTCGGACTTGAACGTGCCGTCGTCGTTGGCCGCCTTGGACCACGGGATGTTGCGGGCGGTGGGCACGTGGCCGGCGCGCTGCGCCTGCTCCTGCGGGAGGTGCGCGGGAGCGAGCAGCTTGCCGGTGAACTCGTCGGGCGAGCGCACGTCGACCAGGTTGAGCTTGCCGACGGCGGCGACCACGTCGTCGCGGAAGGCGCGGATCTTGGCGTCCTGCTCCTGGGCGACGTACTGCGTCTTGGCCCGCTGCGGCACGTCGCGCACCAGCTCGCGGGAGTCGAGCTCCCACTTCTTGCGCCCGCCGTCGAGCAGCTTGACGTTGTCGTGGCCGTACAGCTTGAAGTACCAGTACGCGTAGGCGGCAAACCAGTTGTTGTTGCCGCCGTAGAGCACGACGGTGTCATCGTTGGAGATGCCGCGGTCGGACAGCAGGGCCTCGAAACCGGTCTTGTCCACGAAGTCGCGGCGCACCGGGTCCTGCAGGTCCTGCCGCCAGTCGACCTTCACGGCGCCACGGATGTGGCCCTTGTCGTAGGCGCTGACGTCTTCGTCGACCTCGACGAGGACGATTCCAGGGGTGTCGAGGTTGGCCTCGACCCAGTCGGCGTCCACCAGGGCGGCGGAGCGGCTCATTGGGAAACCTCCATGTTGGCGGCGGGCAGTAGACGGCGAATGAGCAGGTACGTTGCGCAGCCGGGGAAGGATCCGATGGCTGCGTTGAGGAAGGCGGCGAGGAGAGCCAGGGCCGAGGCCGCGAGGGCCACCGGCGTGATCCGGGCGAGGTGTCCGGCCGGCCCCGCGACCGCGAGGACAGGCCCCACCCCCTGCGTGAAGCGGGGCGGTCGGGCGTCCTCGGTCTCCTTCGGGGCACTCGTGACGAGCGCCTTGAAGAGCATCGAGTCGGGGGAGCGCCACGCGAATCCGAGCGCGAAGACCGCCGCCAGGGCGGCGAGCGGCCAGGCACTCCCCGTCACCAGGACGAGGGCGAGAACCAGGGTGGTGATGGCCGCGCCGAAGCGCAGCGCTCTGGGATCGGCACGCATCGAAGGATGCTCCTGAAGGGTCGACGGGGCGGACCTGACGTCCGCGGGATCGTCCTCAGGCAGCGCGACAGAGCGCGGTGGTCACGCGGCAGAAATCGACCGCGCGCCGCTTCGTGAGCAGCTCTGTCGATGGGTTCATGCCGACGACACTACTCGGCGTCTCGTCATCTGTCACATCTCGTCCGGTTGGTGAGACGAATCTTGAGACGGTTCTTGCCCGGGCGGCCCGGTCACGGCCGCCGCCAGCGCGGCCAGGACGTCGGCCTTGCGCGGCAGGCCGGCGGCCCTCTCGACGATCCTCCCGCCGGCGTCGAGCACGAGGACGGTGGGCGTGCTCACGACGTCGAGGCGCCGTACGAGGTCGAGCCGGGACTCGGCGTCGATCTCGACGTGGCGCACGCCCGGCACCAGGTCGCTCACGCCGGCGAGGATCCGCCTGGTCGCGCGGCACGGCTGGCAGAAGGCGGTGGAGAACTGCACGAGCGTGGCCCGTTCCCCCAGATCGGCCCCTGCCCCGAGGTCGGCGGCGGACAGTCGTTCGCCGCCCATGCCGGAGTCCGCGTCGCGGATCCGTCCGTCGGGACGCAGCGTCACCACCCCCACCACCGAGCCGGGCGCCAGGGCGGCGGCGCCACCAACAAGCCGGTCATCGAGCCGGTCATCGAGCCGGTCATCGAGCCGGTCATCGAGCCGGTCATCGAGCCGGTCATCGAGAGGTGCAACCGCGTGCGCTCCCGATTACTTCCCCACCGGCACCCGGACGAGCACCCTGCCCGCCTGGTCGACCACGTCGAACCGGGCGATGGCGCTCATGGGCAGCGAGGTCTCGCGCTTGAACACGGTGTTGTCACGGTACGTGCCGCTGTCGATCACCCAGCTCTCCGTCAGGTCGCGCCGGCCGTCGGCGGCCAGGACGCGCAGCCTGCACGTCGTGCCCACGGGCACGCCGCCGACCCGCACGGTCAGCTCCGTGCCGCCCCCGTCGCCCGGATAGGCGGAGATCGTGGCGGAACGACCGGCGTTCCGCCCGGCGAACTCGCGGCCCTGCACCGCCTTGCTGGGCTCCTTGCGCGGCGCCATGGTGGAGAAGGCGCTGGCCGACGGTTCCGCCTCCTTGCTGAGAGCCCTCTGCTGGCCCTCCTGAGGCGCGTCCGCCATCGTCCGCGGCGACGGCGTGGCCATCGCGGGCGCCGCCGCGCTCTGCTCCTGCCGGACGCCCCCGGTCACGGCCGTCAGGACGGAGCCGCCGATCGCCAGCGCCGCCACGGACGCGGCCGCCACCAGCAGCAGCCGGCCGCGCCTGGTCCGCCTCGCGCGGTCGTTCAGGAGCCGGTCGAGCACCCGCCGCGGCGGGCTCGCCACCAGCTGCACGTCGCGCTCGGACACCTTGCCAAGAAACGACGCCACACCTTCGAGGTCGAGCAGCTCGGCCCCGCACTCATCGCAGGTCGCCAGGTGCTGGTCGACCTCCAGCGCCTCCTCCGGGTCCAGCGCGCCCAGGGCGTGCGCGCCCAGGGCCAGCCGTACCTCCTCGCACGTCATCATGGCGCCAACCCCCGCTCCTCGAGGGCGAGCTTGAGCGCCCGCAACGCGTAGTACGTGCGGGACTTGACCGTGCCCGGCGGAATGCCCAGCGTCGCCGACGCCTCCTTCACCGATCGCCCCCGGTAGTAGACCTCCAGCAGCACCTCGCGGTGCTCCTGCCTGAGCGCGGCCAGCGCCTCCGCGACGGCCCACGACTCAACCGCTCGCTCCAGGTCGTCGTCGGCGGGGATGACCGCCAGCGCCTCGTCCCCGGTCTCCTGCGGTCTGGCCTTCTTGGCCCGATGCTGGTCCACGACGAGATTACGGGCCACCGTGAACAGCCACGCGCGGATCGGCCGGCCGGACAGGGCCTCGGGATGTCGCCAGGCCCGCAACAGGGTCTCCTGCACGACGTCCTCCGCCCGGCCCGAGTCACCGGTCAGTCTCAGAACGTAGCCGTAGAGTGGCCCGGCGTGCTCGTCGAAGAGGGTCCTCACGAGTTCCTCGTCGGCGGTTCCGGCCGTGCTCACGGGACCTCCTTCGTCGGCCCCGTGAGCAGTGTGCTGCTGTGCCGATTGGCTCGCTCGCTGCGCTCGCTCACGCTCCTCTTCACGTACGCGAGGCCGGTCCGGTTCGATGTCACCCACGAATCGGCACGTCAGACGCTTCCGCCGAGAACTCGAGGCCGTCGGGCACGCTCTTGACCCCGGTCACCTTCACGTCGAACGGCAGCTTGCCCTTGAACGGGATGGTGTAGGCGACGAACTGCGCCAGCTGGTCGGGCACGCCCTCGATCTTCTCGGCCCGCAGCCTGATGCCCCCGTCGGCGACCTCGACGCGCATCTCGGCGTTGAACTTCACCTTGGTCGCCCCGACCGTCAGCTCGCCCGACGCCGTGAGCCGCTCCCCGTTCGCGCCGATCTTGACGCCGTCCGGGGCGTACTTGTCGATCGTCTTCCTGGTCAGGGTGCCGCTGACGGTCACGCGCCCGGCCTGGACGTTGGCCCTGTTCTGGAGGATGTCGGCCAGGGGGGCCGTCACGTCGTAGGCGGCGCCCCGCAGATTCTTGACCGGCACGCCGCCGTAGTCGAACGTGCCGAGGTCGAAACGCACCTCCTGGTAGTGCCCCGAGACGGCCTGGGTGAGGAAGGGGATGCCCTCGATCGTCACGGTCGGCGTGCCAGAGAGGTCGGTCGAGGCGGCGATCCTGTTCGCCAGGTCGCGCTCGACCCCGGCCACGGCCACCCGGTCGACGGCGACAAGGAGGATGACCAGCACGATCAGCGAATAGACCAGCTTGCGCATGGGGCTCCCTGTCTGTTGCGGGGGGTCAAGAGCCTACCGACCTGGCATCAACCCTTCCCCAACGAAGCGGCTCGTCACCCGCCCGCGAACGGCGGCAGCACTTCGACGACCACGCCGTCGGCGAGGACGACCTCGTCGTGCGAGCGCTTGCCCACCGGGGATCCGTCCACGAGGAACGAGCAGCGCTTCACCACCCGGGCCAGTTCTGCACGATTCTGTGTGATTTTCGCCATGAGTTCGCCAAGAGTGACCGCGTCGAACGGTTCCTCCGCCATACCGGCCGCTTCCTTGGCCGCCGCCCAATAACGCACTTTTCCCGTGGCCATAGGCACCTCACAATCGGTTCGTGGTCCATTGTGCGTCTTTCTTAACGCGCTTGTTTCGATGGAAGAGCTGTTCAGACGGTGGACACTCCAAGGTCGCCACCTGGTCGTGGGATATCCTCGCGTACAGGACCTGGGCGACGTAGCCCCCGGGTCCTTGCGTGTTTGAGGAGGCCGTGATGAGCAATCTGCTCCTGCTGACCAACGCCCTCGAGCCGTCCGCCGAGGTGCTGCCGGCGCTGGGCCTGCTGCTCCACTCGGTCCGGGTCTCTCCCGCGGAGGCGTCCGCCTTGATCGACACGCCCCCGGCCGACGCGGTTCTCGTCGACGCGCGCAAGGAGCTCGCGCAGGCCAAGAGTTTGTGCCGGCTGATCCGTACGACCGGCATCGACTGCCCCCTCCTGGTGATCGTGACCGAGGGCGGGCTGGCGGCGATGACCGCGGAGTGGGGCGTGGACGACGTGCTGCTCGACAGCGCCGGTCCGGCCGAGGTGGAGGCGCGCCTGCGCATGGCGACGGGCCGCATCTCGCAGGCCGCCGCCGAAGAGGTGCCCGACGAGATCCGCAGTGGAGACCTCTCGATCGACGAGGCCACCTACACGGCGCGGCTGCGCGGCCAGGTGCTCGACCTCACGTTCAAGGAGTTCGAGCTGCTGAAATACCTCGCCCAGCACCCCGGCAGGGTCTTCACGCGGGCCCAGCTGCTGCAGGAGGTCTGGGGCTACGACTACTTCGGCGGCACCCGGACGGTCGACGTCCATGTGCGGCGCCTGCGCGCCAAGCTCGGCACCGAATACGAATCGCTCATCGGGACGGTCCGCAACGTCGGCTACCGCTTCGTCCCCGACCGCCAGGAAAACGCGACCGTCTGACGCTCGCGGCCTCGACGCGGCCGTCTTACCCTCGCCGCCTCGACGCGGCCATCCGACGCTCGCGGCCCTGGCCCCGGCCTGACACGTGCGGCCCTGGCCCCGGCCACCTGACACGTGCGGCCTTGACACCGGCCGCCCTCACGCCAGCCGCGCCTCTTCCAGCGCGTTCACCGTGATGCCGGCGCCCGTGTGGACAAACTGCACGATCTCCGCCGTGTCCAGCTCGGCCACGCCGAAGTCCACGCCGACGTGGGCGTCGCACCACTCGACGATCCGGCGGGGGTCGTCGAGCGGGGCGGCGAAGTGCGCCAAGCTGACGTACCAGCGGTCGCGTACGCGTCCGTGCTCCAGGTCCCGCACGCCGCGCGCCTCCATCGCGTGACCCAGCCGCTCGCGCAGCCTGACCAGCGTGTCGTCCTCGGGGTGACCGCAGGCCACGACGCCGCCCGCGTGCGGGCTCACCCCCGTCAGCCGCACCTTCGCGGGCGCCAGCCCCGAGGCGGCCTCGGCCAGCGCCGCGCCGTACACCTCCCGCACGGGGTCTCCGGCGGGGATGCGGTGGCGGTACGGCTCCAGGGTGCGCAGGGTGACGTGCAGGGTCCGGCGGCCGTGCACCCAGTGCCCCGGCGCCTCGATGCTCGCGGCCAGCGCGGCCAGCCGGTCGAGTACGTCGCCGGAGGGTCGCAGCACGGCCGAGGCGCCCCACCGCCGCGCGCCCTCCACCATCGGCGAGTCGTGGGTCGCCCGGCCCGCCAGCAGGGCGGCCCGTCCCCTGGCCCGGAACTCGGCGAAGTCACACATCCGGCGGATTATAGGGATCAATAGCGCTATAAGGATCAATAGCGCCAGACCGGGTCAAGGACGCAGGCCCAGGCGGACGATGGCGAGCATGCGGGCCCTGGCCACCGGGTCACGGGCGCTTCGCTCGCGGTCGCGGGCGGCCGCATCCCGCCACCCCGCTGACCTCGGCTGACTCGCCCACACCGCCGCCCCCACCCGGGGTGACCCGCCCATGCCGCCGCCCGACCCCGGCTGACCCGCTCATGCCGCAGGACCCGCCCACGCCGCGGGGCCCGCCCACTCCGCGGACCCAGTTCGCCCCCCGGCCCGGGGCCAGGTCCGGCCGGTCCCGGGGCCAGGTCCGCCCGGTCCCGGGGCCAGGTCCGCCCGGTCCAGGGGAAGGCGTCCTGGTGCTCAGCCCCGGGGGAAGACGTCCTGGTGTGGGCCGTCGTCCGGGTCGAACTCCTGGCGGATCCTGGCGCACTCCTCCAGCAGGAACCCGTACAGCACCCGCAGTTCACCCGGCTCCATCGCGTCGAACTCCCTCGCCATCCGCTCCTGCTCCGCGCCGCGCAGCGCGGCGCGCAGGTCATTCAGGTCCTCCCCGGCGCCCCCGCCGGCCTGGAGCCGCCCGAACGCGCGGAAGGCCCGCGAGAGGGCCTCCATCTCGTCGGCCAGGGTCGGGGGCAGCGCCGATCCGGCCGGGAGGCCGCGGACGCCGGCCTTCACGTCGGCCAGTCCCCGCGCCACCCCCCTGAGCTGCTGGCAGGCGTGGCCCAGGCAGGTGGCGGCCGCCGCCACCTGCCTGACCCGCCGGTCGTAGCGGCGCCGCCTGGGCGCCAGCCGGATCGACTCCTCCGCCTGGTCGGCCGTCGCCTCGACGTCCTCCACGCGTCCCGACAGCCGCCGGGCACGGACCAGCCAGTCCCCGGCCTTGGGCTCGTCCCAGCTGTCCTTCAGTCCCGCGGACATGTCAGCGGCCAGGTCGGACAGCTCCCCCGACAGCTCGCACAACTCCTTCACGGCCCGTTGCAGGAAGCGCGGTGGCAGGACGAGGAGGTTCGCCGCGATGCCGAGGGCGGCGCCGAGCAGCACGTCCGCGAGCCGCGCGAATCCGTACGTCTTCCCCAGCGCGAACACCAGCAGCGCCGTGATCGGGATCTGCACGTTCTGGGGCGGCAGCTTCAGCAGGCGGGACAGCACCAGGCCCGTCACGACGAGCACCGCCAGCGCCACCGCGTTGGCGCCGATCAGCCAGGTCAGCGCGGAGGCCGCGCCCAGGCCGGCGAGGATGGCCGCGACCTGCTGGGCGCCGCGCACGACCGTGCTGTACGCGGTGGCCGAGATCGTGAGCAGCACGCCGATCGGCACGAGTACCGGGAGCTCCAGCTTGAGGACGTACGCCGCCAGCCACCACCCCACGACGCAGGTGCCGGTCAGCTTGGCCGCCAGGATCAGCTCCTCCCGCTCCATGCGCAGCCAGCGCCAGAACCCCAGGCGCCGCAGCTGCCCGAGCGCCGACGCCCCGCTGGACAGGACGCGTGCGAGCGGGGAGCCGCCCTGGTCACGCCGCTCCATTCCGCATGTGTGCCCTGTCACGCGCCGGATAGAGCCGGGCCTGTTCGGGCAGGTGCACAGGGAGGACGTCGCCGCAGGAGAGGGGTGAGGAAACGTGGCCGGGGATCTGGTCGTTCCTGACGCCGCTCAGGGAGTGGTGGTCTTCGCGCACGGCAGCGGCAGCAGCCGGCTGAGCCCGCGCAACCGTTACGTCGCCGAGGTGCTCAACAAGGCGGGGCTGGGCACGCTGCTGTTCGACCTGCTCACTCCCGATGAGGAGGCCGACAGGGCGAACGTCTTCGACATCGCGCTGCTCGCCGAGCGGCTGCTGCAGCGCACGGCGTGGCTGCGGGAGGAGGAGTCGGCGGCCGGGCTGCCCATCGGCTACTTCGGCGCCAGCACGGGCGCGGCGGCGGCGCTGTGGGCGGCGGCCGAGCCCGGCAACGAGATCGCCGCCGTCGTCTCGCGCGGCGGGCGTCCCGACCTGGCGGGGCCGCGGCTCGCCGCCGTACGCGCCCCCACCCTGCTCGTCGTGGGCGGCCGCGACCCGATCGTGGTGAAGCTGAACGAGGAGGCGCGGCGGCACCTGCGTGCCGAGAGCCGCATCACCGTGGTGCCCGGCGCGACTCACCTGTTCGAGGAGCCCGGCGCGCTCGAATCGGTCGCGGAGCACGCCCGGGAGTGGTTCTCGACCCACTTCTCCGGGCCCCACCTCGAATGATCAGGCGCGCCGGGCCGCTCGGTCACACCTGGACGGTGGCCAGGGTGCGGCCGTCGAACGTCTCGATCGTGAAGTGGTTGAGGTCGTCCTCGGGGAGGCTGGTGCCGCCGTGCAGCACCAGCGGGCCGGGGGCGCCCGGCACGCCGTACCCCTTGTCCGGCACTCCCCAGCTCGCCACCGTCTCGGAGCGCCCGTCGTCGCCCACCGCCATGAGCCGGCACTGCAGCGGGCCCCTGACCCCTTTGAGCTCCAGCGCGACGTGAGTGCCCCATCCCTTGTCCTCCAGCCCGACCACGGCGGACACGCCGGTGGCGGGGTCGGTGGCGGAGTACCTGCGGCCCGTCATGAGCAGCGCGTTGGCCGGGCTGTGGACGCTGTCGGGGCTGGGACCGCCGGTCGCCGCGTTGACCGCGAGGAACGCGCCGGCCGCGACGATCAGGCAGGCGGCGGCCGACATGAACGTCCGGTGCAGGCGCCGGCGGCGGCGCTCCGCGGCGGCCCTGCGCACCAGGAGCGACTCGACCTGCGGGTCGGGCGGGTGGGGCAGCAGGTCGTCCGGGTGCACGCTCTTGATCAGCTCCCCCATCGCCGCGACCTCGCCCACCTCCTCCGCGCAACTCGGGCACCCGGCCAGGTGCCGCTCGAACGCGGCGCGCTCGTCGTCGCCGAGCAGGCCCAGCGCGTACGCCGCCACATCCTCGTGACGCACCTCGGTCATGGCGCCGCCGCCCCCTCGCCGTCGTGACGCACCACTGTCGCGCCACCCCCCTTACCTGCGTGACGCATCACCGTCGCGCCACCCCCTTGCCTTCGTGACGCACCACTCTCATGGCAGCGTCACCCCCCTTTCCTCCAGCGCCACCCGTAACGCGCGCATGGCGTAGTACACGCGGGACTTCACGGTGCCCACCGGCACACCGATCGTCTCCGCCGCCTCCTGGACCGTGCGATCCAGCAGGAACGTCTCCGTGAGGACCTGCCGATGGGCGGGCGAGAGCGAGAGCATGGCGTCCGTCACGACGATCTCGCGCAGCAGCCGATCGTCCTCCCCCGCGACGGCGTTGGCGCGTTCCGGAACGTCCTCGACGGTGTCCAGCGGGCGCGTGCCGGAGCGCCGGCGGTTGTCGATCACCACCCGGCGGGCCACGGTCGCGAGCCACGGCATCAGGGACCCGGAGTCGGTACGCAGGTCGTGGAGGTTGCGCCAGGCGCGTACCAGCGTCTCCTGCACGACGTCCTCGGCCCAGCGCCGGTCGCCCCCCGTCAGGCGCACGGCGAAGGCCATCAGAGGCGCACCGTATTCCCGGTACAGGGCTCTGACCATGGCCTCATCGGTCACGCGGTGATTCACGCCGCGGCTCCTCGGATATCCCGAAATATCCCACCGATACTGGAATTCTCACTGTAGCCAGCAGAAGGCCGGAGGACCGGCACTTTCCCCTTCTCGGACCGCCGCCCGGCAGGGGGCCACCCGGCGGCGGCCCCGCATCAGGCCGTCGAGGACCCGCGGGTACGGCAGCCGATCTCCGTGCGGCCAGGACCGAGCACGGCAGCCGTCCCGGTTCGACCGGACCGAGCACAGCCGTCTCCGCGCGGCCCCGGCCGAGCACGAACGTCCCCGTCCGGCCCTGACCGGTGCCGCTCGCGCACCTCCCATCGAAAGAGAAGCAGTAGTTCGTCCTGCGAATTTGTTACTCTTGGTCGGTGAGCAAAGATGTCGAAGGCCAGATCGGGGTGGTGGCTGGTCTGGTGCGGTCCGCTTTCCTCGTGGACGCCGTGTACGCCGACTCCGCCCGCGAGTACGGCCTGACCCAGCAGCAGGGCCAGTTGCTGTGCGTCCTCATGCCTCAGCCGTACGGCATGAGCGAGCTGGGCGCGACGCTCGGCCTGGCCAAGTCGAGCCTGACCGGCCTGGTCGACCGCAGCGAGCGCAACGGCCTGGTGCAGCGCAAGCCCGACCCGCACGACTCCCGCGCCGTGCGGGTGGCCCTCACCAGGCGCGGGGCCAAGCTGGCGGACGAGTTCTACACCGAGACCTGCCGCCGCATCGAGGAGCTGACCGCCGAGTTCGCCCCCGAGGAGCGCGCCGCCCTCGCGGCCCTGCTCGCCCGCGTCGTGGCGGACAACAAGGTCCCGAGCGTCTTCATGGAACCGGATCTCCCACGCTGACCGAAATGGGGTTGCAGTTCGTGTTGCGAACCAATATTGTTCGTAACACGAACTCAACCCCTTTCTGTGTTGGAGTGGTAATGATGGGTCGTACGGTTGTCATCGTCGGCGGCGGTTACGGCGGTTCCGCGCTCGCCAGGGCGCTCGACGGCGAGGCCGACGTCGTCCTCGTCGAGCCGCGTGACGCGTTCGTCAACTCGGCGGGATCGCTGCGGGCTCTGACGCGGCCCGACTGGGCGCCGCGCATGTTCTTCCCCTACGAGCAGTGGCTCAGGCGCGGCACGGTGGTGCGCGAGCGGGCGGTCTCGGCCGACCCCGGCGGCGTCACCCTCTCCTCCGGCCGGCGGATCGAGGCCGACTACCTGGTTCTCGCCACCGGCTCCAGCTACGCCTACCCGGCCAAGCCCGCCGCCGACTCCACCGAGGAGGTCCTGGACGACCTGCTGCGGACCCACAAGGAGCTGGCGGGGTCCGACCGGGTGCTCATCCTCGGCGCCGGGCCGGTCGGCCTGGAACTGGCCGGCGAGATCAAGGAGGTGTGGCCGCGCAAGCACGTGACCATCGCCGACCCGGCCGAACGGCTCCTGCCGGCCTTCCCCGCCGAGATGCGTGACGAGCTGCGCCGCCAGCTCGACGAGCTCGGCATCGACCTGCGGCTGGGCGCCGGCCTGAGCGCGCCCCCGGCGACCGCGCCCGGCCGGGCGGAGACGTTCACCGTCACCACCACCGCCGGCGACGCGATCAGCGCCGACATCTGGTTCCGCGCCCACGGCGTACGGATCAACAGCGACTATCTCGCGGGCGGCGAGCTGACGGCGCGCACGCCCCGGGGGCAGGTGCCCGTCACCGGCACCCTCAACGTGCGCGGCTACGAGCACGTCTACGCCATCGGCGACATCACCGACGTCGCCGAGGCCAAGATGGCCGGCTACGCGATGCAGCACGCCGAGGTGGTGGCCCGCAACATCCTCGCCCAGCTGCGCGGCGAGCGGCCGGAGGCCACCTACCGGCCGCTGCCCCACCCCATGATCCTGCTGCCCCTCGGCCCGCGCGGGGGCGTCGGCCAGCTGCCCGGCCCCGACGGGCCGGTCGTCGTCCCGGTCGAGACGGTCTCGGCGTACAAGGGCGCCGACCTGTTCACCGGCCGCTTCGTCGAGCAGTTCGGCGCGGCCGCCTGAAGGCATACCTGATCGTTCTCTTCGAGAGGCAGAACCATGTCCATACCTGACGTCGTCTTCGGTTTCGGCACCCATCCAGAGATCGACGACATACCCGAGCTGTTGCGCATGACCCAGCAGGCCGACCGGGACGGCCTCGACCTCTTCACCCTGTCGGACCACCCCTACATCGGCGGGCGCGTCGACGCCTACGCCGCGCTCGGCTTCGTCCTCGGCCGCACGGAGCGCATCGCCGGCTTCGCCAACGTCACCAACCTGCCGACCCGGCCTCCCGCCATGCTGGCGAGGACGGTGACGTCGCTGTCGGCGCTGTCGGGCGGCCGGATCGTGCTCGGCATGGGCGCGGGCGGGCTGTGGGACCGCATCACCGACATGGGGGTGCCCCGCCTGTCGCCCGGCGCCGCCGTGGACGCCTTCGAGGAGGCGATCGTCCTGGTCAAGCTGCTGTCGGGCGGCGGCCCTGCGGTGACCTACCAGGGCGAGCACTACCAGGTGCACCGGATCGAGCCCGCCCCCGTCGCCGCGCCGCCCGTGTGGACCGGATCGGTCGGCCGCAAGTCCCTCGCCGCCACCGGCCGGGTGGCCGACGGCTGGATCCCCGGCCACGCGGCCGACTGGCTCAGCGAGCGCTACCGCGAGTCCAGGCCGGTCATCGACGAGGCGGCGGCGTCCGCCGGCCGCGATCCGGGCGAGGTCCGCACGGTCTTCAACCTCCCCGGGCGCATCACCGACCGGCCGCTGCCCGCCACCCGCGACCGCGACGGCCGCTGGCTCGGCGGCTCCGTCGCCCAGTGGGTCGAGGAGCTGACCGGGGCGGTGCTGGAGCACGGCGCGTCCGGCTTCACGCTCTTCGCCGCCGGCCACGGCGCCACCGACCTCACCAGCCTGGCCCGCTGGGCGCGGGAGATCGCCCCCGCCGTGCGGGAGGCGACCGCCGAGTAGCGCGGTCGTGACGGTCCTTTCGCGGCGGGTCGGCGACCCGCGGCCTAGGACCATCGACGTAGTCCCTCTGGGTCCGGCAGCCGATCCGGGACCGCCTCCCACCTGCCGATACTCCTCCTCATGTCGATCGCCACCGCGGAGCGCCGATCAGGCGTGCGTCCGTTCCTCGTCGGGATGTTCGTGGACGCCCTGGGCAGCGGCCTGTACGTCCCGCTCACCCTGCTGTTCATCCATGCGGTCACCGGCCTGCCCATGACCGTGGTCGGGCTGGGGGTGACGGCCGCCGCCGCGGCGGGGCTGGCCGCCAACCCGGTGGCGGGCGTGCTCATCGACCGGTTCGACGCGCGGCGCGTGCTGATCGGCACGTACGTGCTGCGCGGGCTCGGCTTCGCCGCGTACCCCTTCGTGGACGGCTTCGCCGCGCTGCTCGTGGTCGCCGCGCTGGTCGCGATCGGCGACCGCGCCTACTATCCCGCCTCCGGCGGCTACGTCTCGGTCCTCGCCACGGGCGCCGCCCGGGACCGGCTGTACGCGCTGATGTCGACGGCCAGGAACGTCGCGTTCGGCCTGGGCGGGCTGCTGTCGGCGGGGGCGGTGTCGCTCGGCGGCACGACCGGCTTCGTGATCATCGCCGCTGTCAACGCGGCCAGCTTCCTCGTGGCCACCGGCTGCCTCGTCCTGTCCGGGCGGCACGCCCCGGCGGAGCCGGCGCCCGCGGAGCGCGGCGGCTACCGGCAGGTGCTGGCGGACGGGCCGTTCCTCGGGCTGGTGGCGGCCGAGCAGGCGTTCACGCTGACGCGCATGGTCCTTCCCGTCGCGCTGCCGGTGTACGCGGTCACGGTGCTCGACGCCCCCGCCTGGCTCCTCGGCCCGCTGTACACGGTCAACACGATCCTGGTGGCCGTGGGGCAGCTGGCGGTCAGGCGACGGCAGCGCGCCGCCCGCCGTACGCATGCGATGGCCCTCGGCGGGGCGGTCCTGATCGTGTCGTGCGTCGCGTACGCCGCGGCTGCCGCGTTCCCTCCGGGACCGCCGCGCGTCGGCGCCCTGGTGGTGGCCACCCTCGTCTTCACCACGGGCGAGCTGATGCACGCCACCCCGTCGTGGGCCCTGGCCGCCGCGGCGGCACCGGCCGCGCTGCGGGGGCGCTACCTGGCGATCCACCAGCAGACGTGGGCGATCGGGGCCGTCGTCGCGCCCGCCGCGTTCTCGGCCGTGCTGGGCGCCGCGCCCCTGCTGCTGTGGGTCGCGCTGGCGGTCGCGCTCGCGCTGGCCAGCCTCACCCTGCTGCGCCTCTCGCACCGCCTGCCGGCGGACGCCGTCGCCGCGCCGGGCGCCTGACGCGAACCCTCGACCGGACGTCCCAGCGCGGCGCACCCTCCTGACCCGCGTCACTCGCCGTGCCGGCCCGCGTCACTCGCCCACCTGGCCCGCGTCACTCGCCGCGGCGGGCGCGGGCGCGGCGCTTGCCCTCGTGCATCGCCTGGACGCGGGCGACCGGGATCGTGTGCCCCTCCTCCACGAGGTCGGCGGGCAGCCGCTGCGGCTCCGGCATGGCATCGACCCACGGGTCCTCGCCCTTGAGCAGCCCGGGAGCGGTGCGGATGGTGAAGTCGGCGGGCGTCACCTGGTCGAGCCGCGACCAGGCCACCGGGAACGACACCGGCACGCCGGGACGGATGCGCGGGCTGTAGGCGGCCACGACCGTGGCGCCGCCCGCCCTGGTCGAGTCGATGAACACCTTGCCGGCCCGGTCCTCCCTGATGAACGCCGTGGTGGCCAGCTCCGGGTCCAGCCGCTCGGCGCGGGCGCCCACCGCGCGGGTGGCCGCCGCCAGGTCCTCCACCGCGGTGCCCGCCGCCACGGGCACGAACACGTGCACGCCCTTGGCCCCACTGGTCTTCACCGCGCCCGCCAGCCCGGCGTCCTCCAGCGCCTGGCGCACGAGGTACGCCCCGCGCACGGCCAGCGGAAAGGCGTCGGAGCCCTCGGGCGGGTCGAGGTCGAGCACCATGTGCGTGGGCCGGGCACCCACGAACAGCGCCGGGTGGTACTCGACGGCCCGCTGGTTGGCGAACCACAGCAGCGTCCGGCGGTCGTCGCACAGCGCGTACGTCACCCGCCTGCGCGACGCCTCGGCCCAGACGGAGATCGACCGCACCCAGTCGGGGGCGTACTTCGGCAGGTTCTTCTGCATGAAGGGCTCCTGCCCCGGGCGCACGCGGACGACGGACAGCGCCCGGTCGCGCAGCGCGGGGAGGATCCGGTCCGCGACGGCGTCGAGGTAGTCGACCAGGTCGCGCTTGGTCGCCCCCGCCCCGTCGAAGAGCGGCTGGTCGAGGTTGGTGAGCGCGACACCGTCACGCGTCTCGTCGCTGGCCACGCGCCCTACCATGCCCATGGCACGCGTCCGAGGTCAACAAAGGAGCCCGATGACCCGCTACCTCTACCTCACCCGCCACGGCGAGGCCACGCCGGACGAGAGCGGCCTGACGCCGGCCGGCCGCCGCCAGGCCACGCTCCTCGGCGAGCGGCTGCGGGACGTGCCCTTCTCCGCCGTCCACCACGGCCCGCTCCCCAGGGCCGCCCAGACCGTGGGCCTGATCTCCGAGCACCTCCCGGGCGTTCCCGTGCGTGTCTCCGAGGCCGCCGGCGACTACGTCCCGTACGTGCCGGCGGCCGGCGAGCTGCCCCCGGAGCACGCCGGCCGGCTGCTCGGCTTCCTCGATCAGTTCCCGGACGGCGACGGCTCGCGGCTCGCCCGCGAGGCCGAGGAGCTGTTCACCGGGCCGGTGGAGGGCACCCGCCACGACCTGGTCGTCACCCACAACTTCCTGATCGGCTGGCTCGTCCGCGCCGCGCTCGACGCCCCGGACTGGCGCTGGCTCGGGCTCAACCACGGCAACGCCGCCCTCACGGTCATCAGGTACGGCCGGGACCGCCCGTCATCCGTCCTGCTCTACAACGACATGGGCCACCTGCCCGCCGAGCTGCGGTGGACCGGTTTCCCGCCCGAGCTGCGGCTCTAGCCGCGAGGGGCCCGCGGCGGAACGGCAGAGAGGCCGGCCGACCGCGTGAGCGGTCGACCGGCCTCCCAGGTCAGAGGATCAGGGTTGCTTCCACGGCTCGAAGTAGGCCACGGTGCCGAAGTCGACCTCCGTGCCGAACTGCGGGTCGCCGCTGGTCGAGGTGGCCCCGGTCACGAAGATCCGCACGCCGGTGCCGTCGGCGGCGTCCACGGCCAGCGCGTGCGGCTGGTCCGCCGCGGCCGCGATGCCGTCGTACCGTCCCGTCCAGATCTCCTGACCGGTGGCGGCGTCGTACGCGACCGTGACGTAGTCGTTGCCCCTGGCCGCGTCGTCCGAGCTCTGCCCGGTGATGACGGCCTTGCTCCCGTCCGGGGTCACGGCGACGTCCCACGCGTAGTCCTCGCCCTTCGCCAGCCCGTCGCGGCGCTGCACCCAGGCGCGCTGCCCCGTGGCGAGGTCGTAGGCGACCGTGGTGAAGTCGGAACCCGTGCCCTCGCCCTCGGTGTTGCCGGTGACGTACAGCCTGCCGCCGTCGGGGGCGATGGTGACGGCGTGCGGGGTGTCGCTGCCGTGTTTCGGGCCGTCGTACTGGTCGCTCCAGAGCTCCTTTCCTGTGGAGAGGTCGTACGCGACGATGGTGAAGTCGGTCTGCGTGTTCTGGTTCACGGTGGAGCCCGTGACGTAGACCGCCTTGGCGTCGGCCGTCATGCCGGAGGGGATGTCGATCCCGTTGTCCGTGCCGTTGCGCGTGGCCGTCCAGAGCTGGTCGCCGGTGGCCGCGTCGTACGCCACGGTGCCCCAGTCGGTCAGGCCGGTGCCCTCCGGGCCCTTGGTCTGGCCGGTGACGAAGAGCTTGGTCCCGTCCTGGCTCACCGCGATCTCGCGGGCGTCGTCGGTGTCCTGTCCGGGGCCGTCGTACTGCTTCGTCCACGTACGCTGCCCGTTGTCGGCGTTGTACGCGATCGTGACGTAGTCCAGCTCGCCGCCGTCGAGCGTCGTCGCACCGGTGATGTAGACCGTCTTGCCGTCCGGGCTGATCGTGAGCGCGTTGGACCAGTCGGAGCCGCTGCCCGACCCGGTGTAGCGGTCGGTCCACACCTCCG
The DNA here is from genome assembly GCF_006334985.2 of Nonomuraea phyllanthi. Taxonomy (GTDB): domain Bacteria; phylum Actinomycetota; class Actinomycetes; order Streptosporangiales; family Streptosporangiaceae; genus Nonomuraea; species Nonomuraea phyllanthi. The sequence goes on along the minus strand of NZ_VDLX02000023.1, from coordinate 21,169 downwards.
CGCCCGTGGCGGTGTCGTACGCGATCGTGACGGTGTCGTTGCCGGTGTCCGTCCCGGCGCTCATGCCGGTGACGTACAGCCTGCTCCCGTCAGGGCTCACCCTGAGCGCCGTCGGCTCGTCGAAGCTCTTCCCCGGGCCGGCGTAGCTCTGGCTCCACAGCCGGCGGCCGGTGGCCGCGTCGTGGGCGACCGTGGAGATGCTCGGGCTGAGCGCCCCCGGGGTGGACCCGTACGAGGCGCCCGACACGTACACCCGCTTGCCCGCCGGGTCGAGCACGATCTGCTCGGCGGAGTCCTGGCCGCCCGGGTTGCCGTAGATGGCCGACCAGGTCTCGGGGACCGGCCGGACGAGCACGGGAACCCGTACGGTGTGCTTGCGGTCCTTCCACGTGAGCCGGCCGCCGGTGTAGACGCTCATCGGCGCCGTGGTCCGCGTGAACGTGACCGTGAACGACTTGGTCTGCCCCGGGCTCAGCGTGAGCCTGCTCGGCGAGACCTCGGCCGTGATCCCGTCCAGTCCCTCGACGGAGGCGGTGTACGTGGTGCGCGACTGCCCCACGTTGGTCACCGAGCGCTTGACCGTCTGGGTGCCGGGCAGACTGCCGACCGAGATGGAGGGGCCGTTGAAATCGCTCGGGTCGAGCGAGTAACCCTGCTTCTCCAGCGCCTCGCACACCTTCTGCTCGACGCCGCTGGTCGTCGCGCACAGGAACGCCGCCCAGTCGGTGACCCCGCTGTCGTAGACGAGGCCGGGGTCGGCCGCGCTGTTCGGGGCGATGTGGCCGGCGCCCTGCCCGAAGATCACCTTCGGGTCGGTGCCCGGCCCGTCCAGCACGTCCGTGCCGCTGGTCATCAGCGCCGACTTGATGGCCATCGGCGACCAGCGCGGGTGCAGGTCCTTCAGCAGCGCGGCGATGCCGGCGACGTGCGGGGCCGACATGGAGGTGCCGCTGGACATGCCGAAGTCGTACCCGTTGTTGCCCGTCGGCGCCATGGCCGCCAGGATGTCCTGCCCTGGGGCGGTCAGGTCGGGCTTCAGCAGGTCGCCGCCCGCGGCGGACAGCGGTCCCCTGGAGGAGAAGGCCGCGATGTACGGGGCGGGCACGTCGTCGCTGATCCTGGCCTCGTCGATCGTGGCCGTCGCGCCCTCCGTGGCCGCGTAGTCCTTAACGGCCTGCCGGTCCTTCACCGCGAGATGCACGGTGGGGATGGCGTGCAGGTCGGCGTTGAGGGAGTTCTCGTCCACGTTGACCAGCACCATGCCGACGCCGCCCGCCTCGGCCACGGCCACGCTCTTGTCGACGCGCGGCGTGACCCCGCGGTCACAGATGACGATCTTGCCCTGCACCTTGGCCGGGTCGAGGACCGGCGTGCCGCCGTTGTCCTTGGCCGCGTAGCACTGCGCCACCTTGGTCGGGTCGGCGTCCGGCAGTCCCACCGCCGTGGCGTCGACCAGCGGCGCCGGGCCGGCCTTCGCCGCCAGCGAGGACCCGGTGTACGTGGTGCCGTTGCCGAGCGTCACCGACCCCTGCGTGCCCCGGTTGTGGGTGCCCGCGGCGACCGTGGTCACCCACGGGGAGGGGTGGTTGACCGTCGACGCGGCCGGACCCTCGTTGCCGGCGGACGCCGAGACGAAGATGCCCGCCTCCGCCGCCGACAGGAACGCCATCTCCGCCGGGTCGAGGAGGTCCGAGGTCGTCCCCGAGACGGAGTAGTTGATGACGTCCACGCCGTCCGCCACCGCCTGGTCGATGGCGGCGACCAGGTCGGAGTAGTAGCCGTTGGCCGTCGAGGCGTCCTGCGCCGACCAGAGCGCCTTGTAGACGGCCACCCTGGCGCGCGGCGCCATGCCGCTGATCTCGCCGAACGCGGCGGCCGGACCCGTCACGGCCACGCCGTGGTTGCCCGCCGCCGTCGAGGCCGTGTGCGTGCCGTGCCCGTTGTAGTCGACCGGCGACACGAACTCCCAGGGCAGTGCCTCCTTCACGCCGGCGTCACCGCCCCAGCCCGCGTCGAAGTGCCGCGCCGAGACGATCTTCCCGTTGCACACCGCCGGGTCGGTCTGCGGGCACTCGCCGTGGAAGCCGTGGACCCGCTTGTACGGCGCGCCGCTCTCGTCGGGGTTGGCGAAGCTCTTGCCGGCCGGCGTGATGCCGGTGTCGATCACGCCGATGACCAGGCCGTCGCCCGCGCCCTTGCCCTTGCCGTGCCGGCCGCCGTCGGGGCCGCCGAGCTGGTCCCAGAGGCCGCCGCGGGCGTCGAGGCCGAGGAAGTGCGGCGTCGAGGACGTCTGGACCTCCACCTTTTTGTCCTCGGTCACGGTCAGCACATCGGGCATCGCCCGCAGCTGGTTCGCCTGCGCGGCGGTCAGCTTGGCGGCGAAACCGCCGAAGGAGTAGACGTACTCGTAGAGTTTCTTGCCGCCGCCGACCTTCTTCAGCGCGGCGTCGTGCCGGCCGCGCAGGTGGTCGGCGTACTTCCGCACGTCGGTGGAGCCGGGGTCGATCTTCTCGCCCTGCTGGGGTTTGGTGGTGGCCAGGCCGGCCACGTCACCTTCGTACGTCGCGACGGGATCCGCCGCCATCCGCACGATGTAGGTCTTCTGCTCCTCGGGTGCCGCTTGCGCCTCGGCCGTGACCGGCCAGGCCACCGCGATCAGCGCGACCGCCGCTACGAATAAGCGGCGCCCGCGCTCGGATCCGGACAGGTCCATTGTCGCCCTTCCATGCATCGCCGCTGATCACGCGGACGAACGCTGAGGCTAATGACGGGCGACCCGGGCGGGCATCCGTACCGTATACGGATTTTTGGCATCCGGTACCCTGTTCCCCACTGATCTAGCGCACATCCGGGCAGGTAGGGGGTGGGGGCATGCCCCGCGTGGCCCCCTCGGGCTCCCTGTCCGACGTGCTCGTCGGGCGCCGCTCCGAGCTCGCGCTGCTCCGTACCGTCATCGCCGCGCCGCCCTCGCTCGCCGTCATCGAGGGCGAGGCGGGCATCGGCAAGAGCCGCCTGGTCGGCGAGCTGCTCGCGGCGCCGGGGCGGGCCGGGGCGCGGCTGCTCGTGGGGCAGTGCGAGCAGCTGCAGGAGCCGCTGCCGCTGTCCCCGCTGCTCGACGCCTTCCGCGCCGTGGGCAGCCACCCGGGGCCGCTCAATCCGGTGGTGGGCGCGCTGGCGCCGCTCCTGCCCGAGCTGGCCGAGCACCTGCCGCCGCCGCTGCCCCCGCTGCCCGACCAGCGGGCGGAGCGGCACCGGGTGTTCCGAGCCGCCGTGGCCCTGCTCGACCACCTGAGCCCGCTGGTGCTCGTGCTGGAGGACATGCACTGGGCCGACGCCGGCACCCACGACTTCCTCGCCTTCCTCGCCGCCCACCAGCCGCGCGACGTCTCGGTGATCGTCACCGTCCGCACCGGCACCGGGCCGCTGCCGGTCCGCGAGGCGTTCGCCCGCGCGCCCTCGGGCCCCGCCCGGGTCGTCGGCCTCACCCCGTTGAGCCCGCCCGAGGTGGACGAGCTGGCGCGGAGCATCCTCAAGACCGAGCTGCCCCGTACGTTCTCCGCCCCGCTCTACGAGACGACCGGCGGCATCCCGTTCGTCGTGGAGGAGGTGCTCCGCACGCTGCTGGAACGCCTGCCCGCCGGCGAGATCCCCGGCCGCCCCGACGTGCTGGCCGGCCTGGCCGTCCCCACCGTGCTCCGCGACGTCATGCTGCAGCGCCTGTCCTCGCTCGACGGCACGGCGCAGGAGATCCTCGGCGCCGCCGCTGTCATCGGCCTGACCCCTGACGACCAGCTGCTCGCGGACGTCACGGACCGCGACCCCCTGGAGATCGCCAGAGCGCTCGCGTCGGCGCAGGCCGTGGGGCTGCTGCACGAGGAGGACGGGCGGTCCAGGTTCCGCCACACGCTGGCGCGGCAGATCGTGTACGGGTCCGTGGCCGCGTCGGGGCGGCGCTGGCTGCACCTGAGGACCGCGCAGGCCCTGGAGTCCGTGACCGGCCCCCGGCCGGTGGCCCGGCTCGCCCACCACTACCGGCACGCCGGACGTACCGCCGAGTTCGTCGCCAACGCGGAGGCCGCCGCCGACACGGCGCTGTCCCACGGCGACGACGCCACGGCGGCGCGCTTCCTGCTCCAGGCGCTGGAGGTCGGCTCGCTGGAGCGCGAGCACCGCGTCCGGCTGGCCGTCAAGCTGGGCCGGTCGGCGGTGGACGGCCTGGCGCACGCGGAAGCCGTCCCCATACTCGAACGCCTCCTCGCCACCGAGCCGCTCCCCGCCCACCTGCGCGGCGAGCTGCGCTTCGCGCTCGGCCGCCTGCTCCGGCAGCAGGGCGAGGCGCGGGCGGGCTACCTCGAGATCGAGCGGGCCATCGACGACCTCGCCGAGCGGCCCGAGCTGCTGGGCCGGGCGCTGGCCGTGCTCGCCGCTCCGGAGACCGTGGTGGACCGGCACGTGAGCGAGCACGCCGCGCGCTGCGACGCCGCCGAGGAGGCCGCCCGCCGCAGCGGCGACCCGGACGTGGACATCGCGGTACGCATCGCGCGCGCGTCCCTCCTGCTGGAACAGGGCGACCCGGAGAGCTGGCGGCTGATCGACGACCTGCTGCGCGACGACCGGCTCAGGAGCGTGCCGCGCGAGCATGCCCGCGCCTGCCTCAACTGGGCCCAGGGCGCGCTGCACATCGGCCGGCTGGAACGGGGCGAGGCCCTGCTGGCGGAGGGGCGGCGGGTGGCGGACGCGGCCGAGTACCTGCGGGTCACGGAGGTCGTGGAGCTGGTGCAGGCGGCGGCCGACCGGGCGGCCGGGCGCTGGGACGGCCTGGAGCCCCGGCTCCGCCGCCCAGGCGGCCGCTGGGACGGCCCGGACCCTCGCCACGGAGTCGCCCGGCCGGCCGGCGCGCCCGGCACGGTCGCTTCCCCCGGCACGGTCGCTTCCCCCGGCACGGTCGCTTCCCCCGGCACGGTCGCTTCCCCGGGCGCGACGGCCTTGCCCGGTGCGGTGGCCTTGCCCGGTGCGGCGGCCGGGCTCGCCCTGATGACGACGTTCCCGGCCGCGTGGCTGGACTCCGGGCTGCTGCGGGGCGGGCTGTTGGCGGCGACCGGCCCGGCCGAGGACGCGGTCGCGTGCCTGGGCGAGGTCATCGCGCTCGCCGAACGGGTCGGCGCCGTGTGGCCGCTCATCCCCGCCCGGATGACGATGGCCCGCCTCCTCCTCACCCTGGACGACACCTCTGGCGCCACCGAGCACGCCATCGCCGCGCTCGCCCTGGTACGCGCCAAGGGCACCTGGGTGTGGGGCGCGGAGACCGTACTGTGCCTGGTGGACGCGCTGGGCCAGACGCCGGAGACGGTGCGGCTGGTGGACGAGCTGGACGCCGGCCTGCGCGGCGCCGACGCCCCGATCGCGCGGGCCGCCCTCCTGACCGCCCGCGCCGTGCTCTCCCCGGACCCCTCCGAGGCCGACCGGCTGCTCGACGCGGCGCGTACCGTCCTCGGCGAGGCCGGGCTGCGCTACGAGGAGGCCCAGGCCGGGGAGCGCCTCGGCCGCCGGCGCTGCGAGCGCGGCGCGCCGGGCGGCGGCGACCTGCTCGAAGGCGCGCTGCGCCACTACGCGGAGATGGGGGCCGACCGGGACATCGCCCGCGTCTGCCGGGTCATGCGGCAGAACGGCGTGCCCATCCCGTACCCGTGGCGGGGCGGGCGGCCCTCGCACGGGCAGGCGCTGTCGTCGCGGGAACGCGAGGTGGCGCTGCTGGCGGCGGAGGGCAAGACGAACCAGGAGATCGCCACCGAGCTGTTCCTGTCGCGGCGTACGGTCGAGAGCCACATCGCCAGCGCGCTGCGCAAGCTCGGGGTGCCGTCGCGCAAGGAGCTCCGCGCGCTCGCCGATGACGGAGACGGCCTGGCCGGGCTCCGCGCCCGGGACGGCCGAGACGACCGGGACGGCCTCACCGGCCTCCGCGACCGATAGTGCGCGCGGCCGGATCGGGCAAAATCCGAACCCGCTTCACCCATCGGCCGACCCTGATCATGGACCGCTTGCCATCATGTGCTCACACGAAGGGGCCCGTCCACCGCGCGGCGGCGTCCCCCTAGTCCGGGCAAGGTGGGAACGAGTGGACGTAGAGGCGGAGATCCTCGAGTTGAGACGCCGGGTGGAGGCTCTCGAAACCATCGTGCGCTCCGGCCTCGGCCCCCGGCAGCCTGGCGCCGTCCCGGCGCAGGCCGGGCCGCGCCCGCGCGACGTGCCGGTCCACGTCTCGGAGACCTCGATCGGGCTGGCCGAGCTGAAGGCGGAGGTCGCCGACGTGCGCACGGAGGTCAGCCAGGACTTCGAGGCCCTCATCGTGGAGCTCGCCGGGCTGCGCGCGCAGACGAACGAGAACGTCCGCTCCGCCCAGTCCGAGATCCTCGGCAAGCTCGACTCCCTGCGCTGCGAGATGATCGACCTCGCCCTCCGGCTCGACCGCCTGCTGGAGATCAACGGCCCGTGAGCCGTCGTCTCCCGTGACGCCGTGCCGGTTGCGCCCGGCTCGCGGCGCCCCGCTTGTGACCACGATCCGGCAGGCGGGATCATCGGCACATGAACGCTGACGTCATCGTCGTCGGAGCGGGCCTGGCCGGCCTGGTGGCGACCTGCGAGCTCACCGCCAAGGGCAAGAGGGTCGCCGTGGTCGACCAGGAGAGCGCCGCCAACCTCGGCGGCCAGGCCTTCTGGTCCTTCGGCGGCCTGTTCCTCGTCGACTCGCCGCAGCAGCGGCGGATGGGTGTGAAGGACTCCTTCGAGCTGGCCTGGAACGACTGGCAGGGCAGCGCGCGGTTCGACCGGCTGGAGGACGAGGACTCCTGGGCCGTCCGGTGGGCGCGCGCCTATGTGGAGTTCGCCGCCGGGGAGAAGCGGGCCTGGCTCGACCGCCTCGGCGTCAAGCTGCTGCCCACCGTCGGCTGGGCCGAGCGCGGCGACCTGCGGGCGGACGGGCACGGCAACTCCGTGCCGCGCTTCCACGTCACGTGGGGCACGGGGCCGGGCGTGCTGCGGCCGTTCGTGGCCGGGGTGCGGCAGGCGGCCGAGCGCGGGCTGGTCACGTTCTACCATCGCCACCGGGTGGACGAGCTGGTCGTGAGCGGCGGCGCCGTGCGCGGGGTGCGGGGCACGCTGCTCGCCGAGGACGGCTCGCCGCGCGGCGTCGCCTCCAACCGCGACCAGGTCGGCGACTTCGAACTCGCCGCGCCGGCCGTGATCGTCACGAGTGGCGGCATCGGCGGCGACCACGACCTGGTACGCCGTTACTGGCCCGAGCGCATGGGCCGCGCCCCCGAGAGCATGGTGACCGGCGTGCCCGCGTACGTCGACGGCCGGATGCTCGACATCAGCGCCAAGGCCGGAGCGCGGCTGGTCAACCGCGACCGCATGTGGCACTACACCGAGGGCGTGCGCAACTGGGACCCGGTCTGGCCCGGCCACGGCATCCGGATCCTGCCCGGCCCCTCCTCGATGTGGTTCGACGCGCTGGGGCGGCGGCTGCCCGACCCCTGCCTGCCCGGGTACGACACGCTCAGCACGCTGCGCCACCTGCGCGGCACCGGGCACGACCACTCGTGGTTCGTGCTGACGCAGAAGATCATCGAGAAGGAGTTCGCGCTGTCGGGCTCCGAGCAGAACCCCGACATCACGAGCAACGACCGCCGGGCCTTCCTGCGCGAACGCCTGCTGGGCAAGGGCGCCCCCGGCCCGGTGGCCGCGTTCCTGCGCCACGGCGCGGACTTCGTGGTGGCCACCACGCTGGAGGAGCTGGTGGCCAAGATGAACCGGCTCACGCCCGAGCCGCTGCTCGACGCCGGCCTCGTGCGCCGCCAGATCGAGGCCCGCGACCTGCAGCTCGCCAACCCGTACAGCAAGGACTCCCAGGTGCAGGGCATCCGCAACGCGCGCCGCTATCTCGGCGACCGGCTGGGCCGCACCGCCGCGCCGCACCGGATCCTCGACCCGGCCGCGGGGCCGCTGATCGGGGTCATGCTGCACGTCCTCACCCGCAAGACGCTCGGCGGCATCCAGACCGACCTCGACTCGCGCGTCCTCGGCCTGGACGGGCAGCCGATCGACGGGTTGTTCGCGGCGGGGGAGGTCGCCGGGTTCGGCGGGGGCGGGGTGCACGGCTACAACGCCCTCGAAGGCACCTTCCTCGGCGGCTGCCTCTTCTCCGGCCGCCAAGCCGGCCGCGCCGCCGCCCGCTGACCATCGACGCGAACCACCCCTGGCACGCGCCGCCACCGGCTGACCTCCGGCGCGAGCCGCCCACGCCGCCACACGCTGACCTCCGGCGCGAGCCGCCCACGCCGCCACACGCTGACCTCCGGCGCGAGCCGCCCCTGGCCGCGCGCCGCCACCGGCTGACCCGGCGCGGGCCTTCCCTGACGGCCGGCTGGGCGGCCCTTCGCGTCACGTCACCCCCGCGCCTGGCGGAGCAGCCGGGCCTCCACCTCCGGGTCGAGGCCGACGGCCGGGCGGTCGGGGCGCGTCGGGGGCCGGCCGCCGATGCTCCGCAGCCAGCTCCACGTGTCGGCCACCGTCTCCTCCACCGGCCGGAAGCGCAGCCCCGCCGCCACCGCCTTGTCCACCGCACCGCCGTGCATGTAGGCGTGCTCCTCCCCCACCAGCCAGATCGGCAGGTCCGTCCACGGCGCCACGCCCGTCGCCAGGATCGCCTCGGTGTCCAGCCACCGCAACTCGGCATCGGACCCGGTCACCTTCACGCAGGTCTCCAGCAGCTCCCCCATGGTCACGAACCCCGGCGGGCTCACCACGTTGTAGGCCCCGCCGAGCCCGCGCCGGCCGGCGTCGAGGCACCAGGTGGCCAGGTCGCGCGCGTCGACGTACTGCAGGCCGAGATCCCGGGGCCCCGGGGCGAGCACCGGGCCGCCGCGCGCGATCCTGGTCAGCCACCACGGCAGGCGCCCGACGTTCTCGTACGGGCCCAGGATCAGCCCGGCACGGGCCAGCAGCGCCCGGTCGCCGAAGGCCGCGACGGCGCCCAGTTCGGCCGCCGCCTTGTTCCTGGCGTAGTCACCGTCACTGCCACCGTCACCGTCGCTGTCGCCATCGTCGCTGCCGCTGTCGCCGTCGCCCACCGACGCCGCCACGACCGGCGCGCTCTCGTCCGCCCCGAACGGCGCCGGGTAGGCGTAGACCGAGCGGCTGGAGACGTAGACGTAGTGGCCCGCCCGATCGGCCAGCAGCGCCGCGGCCTCCCTGACCGGGGCCGGGGCCCACGACCAGGTGTCGACCACCACGTCCCACTCGCCGCGCGCCAGCGAGGCCAGCCCTCCGGGCGCCGCGCGGTCGCCGCGCAGGGCGGTCACGCCCGCCGGCGGCTCATGGCTGCCCCGGTTGAACGTCGTCACCTCCCAGCCCAGCGCCAGCGCCTCCTCGACGACCGCCCGCCCGACGAACTCCGTGCCACCCAGCACCAACAGCCTCATGCCGCCACCTTGGCCCGCCGGCTCCCGGCGCGGTAGAGGAGCACGCCCTCAGCGGAATCGCCACTGGCGAAAGCCCAGGAGGCCTACGCGGTGTGATGTTGCGAGCGCCGTCCGCGGGTAAAAGTCACAGACAGTGACGCAGAGGGGGGATGGGTGAGACGGCTCCTTCCGCGCTCGATCCGGGCGCGTCTGACCGCGGTCGCGACACTCGCCGCGGCGCTGGTCTTCACCGTCACGTCCGTCATCACGCTCACCACCGCGCCCGACAACCTGCGTGGCGTCGTCCAGTCCAGGGTCGAGCTGGCCGTGCGGCGGGTCGCGGCCGAGGCCCGCATCGGGGAGCTGACCCCGGTGGTGCATCCCCCGGCCCGCGTCGGCCTGATGGAGGTCGTCGCGGCCGACGGCACGGTGATCGCGAGCAGCCCCGGCTTCCCCCAGGGGCTGCGCCTGGCGACCGCTTCCCCGCCGAGGTCCGAGACCGTCGAGACCTCCGAACGCGAGATCTACCGCGGGCCCGACGACCCCCGTGCCCACTACCTGGTCATGGCGATGACGACGCGGACGCCGCGCGGCCCCGTCACCGTGTACGGGGCGTCGTCGCTGAGCGACGTCGACCGGGCGCTCCGCTGGATCTACCTGCTGACGTTCCTCGGCACGCCGCTCATCCTGGTGAGCGTGGCGGGCATCACCTGGCTCACGGTCGGGTCGGCCCTGCGCCCCGTCGAACGCATCCGCGCCGAGATGGCCGAGATCACCGGCCAGGATCTCACCAGGCGGGTGCCCGTGCCGGAAACCGGCGACGAGATCGCCGACCTGGCCACCACCACGAACGACACCCTCGACCGCCTCGAACGCTCGGCCGAGACCCAGCGCCGCTTCGTCGCCGACGCCTCGCACGAGCTGCGCAGCCCCATCTCCGCCCTGCGCGCCCAGCTGGAGGTGGCCAACGCCTACCCGGAGGAGACCGACTGGAAGACCACGGGCGAGCGCGCCCTGGCCGCCGCCGACCGCCTCACCGGCATCATCGACGAGCTGCTGATGCTCGCCAGGCTGGACGCGGGCGCGGTCGCGGAGCGCCGCGTGGTGGACCTGGCGCAGGTGGCCGACCACCAGGTACGCCGCCGCGAAGGCTCCCGCGTGCCCGTCCTCCCCGATTTGTGTGCCGCGGCCCCCGTCCTCGGCTCCCCCATGCAGCTCGACCGCCTCCTCACGAACCTCCTCGACAACGCCGTCAGGCACGCCGCCACCAGGGTCGACCTGGAGGTGTCGGTGCGGGGTGACAAGGTGGTCGTGACGGTGACCGACGACGGCGAGGGCATCCCGCCGCAGGACCGCGAGCGGGTCTTCGAGCGCTTCACCCGCCTGGAGAGCGCCAGGGCCAAGGACAAGGGCGGCAGCGGGCTCGGCCTGCCGCTCTCCCGCGAGATCGCCATGGCCCACGGCGGCACCCTCACCCTCACCGGCCACGCGCCGGGCGCCCGCTTCACGGCCGTCCTTCCGCTGTACGGGCCGCCGTGATCGGCTTCTACACTCTGCGGCATGGACCTCAGCCGGCTGGCCGCCGAAATCGAGCCCATCTCCCAGCGGTACGCGGAGAAGATCGGGGTCGACCGTGACGACACCTGGTTCCTGCTCAAGCTCCAGGAGGAGATCGGCGAGCTGACCCAGGCGTTCCTCATGCGCTCGGGCCGGGCCAGGACCAAGGGCCGCACGGCGGAGGAGCTCGACGCCGGGTTCCGTGAGGAGCTGGCAGACGTGCTCTGCCACGTGATCCTCATGGCCCACCACCACGGGGTGGACCTGGAGGCGGAGGTCGAGCGCAAGTGGCTGGCCTGGAAGCCGTAGCACCCGGGGTCAGGCGCCGCCCACCCGGCCGGTGCGGGTCGCACCCAGCGCCCGAGGTCAGGCGCCGCCCACCCAGGCGGTGAACGTCGCGCCGTTGCGGCGGCCGGCCACGTGCGGGTCAGCGGGCGTCACCCTGGAGGCCCTCGGCCACGTGCGGCGGGTGGCGGTGGGGCGGCTGTGCCGTACCAGAACGTGAAGGAGGCCCGCCCGGAAGAGACCGGACGGGCCGCGAAAAGGGGATCAGGCTACGGCGGTGATGCGGTCGGTGGCGGGCGGGGCGATCGGGTTGTGCTGGCCGAGGTAGTCGACGAAGGCGTCGATGTCGAGCGGCCCGCTCCACAGGTCGGTCCCGTCCTGGAAGCCGAGGAACGCGTCACCGCCCCCCACGAGGAAGTTGTTCGCCGCGACCCGGATCGACTGCGTGTCCGTCACCGGCACCCCGTCGATCTTCATGTCGGACACCTTGGAGCCCCAGGGCGCGCCGGCGCTGTAGGTGTAGGTGAAGTTCGCCGAGGGCTGCAGGATCTTGGTGAACGCCTGGTTGTTGGGCCCGCCGGTGAACTGCTGCTCCAGCACCGTCTTGAGCTGGGCACCGGTGAGCGTGACGACCTGCATGAGGTTGTTGAACGGCTGCACCGTGAACGCCTCGCCGTACGTCACGACGCCGTCGCCCTCACCGGCCGGGGACGACGCGTGCGTCAGGGACGCCCGCACGCCGCCCGGGTTCATCAGGGCGATCTGCGCGTTGCCGCCGGTCTTGGTGGCGGCGAGCTGGGCGTCGGCGATGAGGTCGCCGAGCGCGGACTCGCCGGAGGGCGCGGCCGTGTTCGTGATGTCGGTGGTGATCGTGCCGACGGCCTTGTTGGCGACGGGCGCGACGCGGTCCTTCCACGTCTGCACGAACGCCGAAATTTCGGGATCTGGGGTGACTGTGCGGGTCACGACGTGGTTGTCCGCGACGACCGAAGCGCGGTCGATGTCGCGGGTCCTGGCGTTGACCTTCAGGTCGACCTGCGTGATGACCCGTCCGAACGAGCCGCCCTGCGAGAACAGGCGATCATGGCCCGCCGGGTCCTTGACCGTGCACACGTACGCCTGGTGCGAGTGCCCGCTGAGCACGATGTCGATCTCCGGGTCCACCTGCGTGGCGATGCGGTTGCCCGCCCCCGGGACGGCGCTGCACGCGTCGGGCGACTGGCCGGCGTTCACCTGGTCGCCCTCGTGCACGAGCACGACCTGTGCCTTCACCCCGACCAGCTTGAGCAGCTTGGAGGCCACGTTGGCGGCCTTCACCTCGTCCACGAACTTGAGGTCCTTGATGCCCTCGCTCGTGACGATGTTCGGCGTGGTCTGCGTGACGAGGCCGATGAAGCCGATCGGCACGCCGTTCATCCACTTGATGCTGACCGGCGGCAGCGCGGGCACGCCCCAGTCGCGCAGCATGTGCTTGATCGCCCCCGGCTTCGCGCCGCCGAGCGCCGCCAGCGCGTCGCTCTTCTCGTGGGGGTTCTTGAACAGGACGTTCGCGCCCACGTAGTCGAACGCCGCGCCCTTCCACTCGCCGGCGGGCGAGCAGCCGTCCACCGGGTGGCAGCCGCCCTTCATGATCCGCCGCAGCTCCGTGTAGCCCTCGTCGAACTCGTGGTTGCCCACCGCGGCCACCTTGAGCCCCAGCTTGCCCATGAACTCGACGGACGGCTCGTCGTGGTAGGCCGCCGAGATCAGCGGCGTCGCCCCGATGAGGTCGCCCTGGGCGACCGCGATGGTGTTCTTGTCGGCCAGGGCCTTCATGTGCGCGGCGATGTACACCGCGCCGCCGGCCTCGACGGTCTGGCCGTTCTCGTCCACCATGCGGCCCGAGGAACCGGTAGGGGGTTCGAGGTTGCCGTGGAAGTCGTTGAGCGCCAGCAGCCGGACGGGGACCGTCCTGGGGGCCTTGCTCGCGTCCGCCGGCAGGGCGGCGAGCATGACCGCACCCGAGGCGACGGCTCCGGCCAGAGCCAGCCGGAGGAAGGAACGAGACGTCATGGACCAAGACGTTACGGCGCGAACCTATGCGGCCAATGTCGCAAAGGTAACGATTTGCCAGGCTGTCACATGGCGTTATTTGCCAGTCATACGCCTAGAGTTCGTTCTGTGAGTGCGCGCGTGAAGGTCAGGGAACGGCTCGATGACACCGAGGTCGCCGGGGTGCTCGCCCTGGTGGAGGCGGCGACGGAGGCCGACGGCGTCCGCCCGCTGAACGAACACGTCATGCTCCACCTCCGCTACGGCGGCGACCCGCGGGCCAGGTCCCTGCTGCTGGAGTCCGGCGGCACGCTCGCGGGCTACGCCCACATCGACCCCACAGACGAGGTCGAGGGCCCGAGCGTCGAGCTCGTCCTCCACCCCGACCACCGCCGCCAGGGCCACGGCACTCGGCTGCTGGAGTCCGTCATGGAGCTGACGGACGGCAGGCCGCGCCTGTGGGCGCACGGCGATCACCCGGGGGCCGCGGGGCTGGCGGCCAGGTTCGGCTTCGAGCGGGTGCGCTCGCTCTGGCAGATGCGCCGCTCCCTCTTCGCCCCGCTCGCCGCCTTCTCCCTGCCGGAGGGGGTGAGCCTGCGCACGTTCGTGCCGGGTCAGGACGAGGAGGCATGGCTCAAGGTCAACGCCGCGGCCTTCGCCCACCACCCCGAACAGGGCGCCTGGACGATGGACGACCTGCTGCAGCGCGAGCAGGAGCCGTGGTTCGACCCGGAGGGGTTCTTCCTCGCCTTCCGCGGCGACCGGCTGGCCGGCTTCCACTGGACGAAGATCCACGGCTCGACGTCCCACGGCCACGAACCCCTCGGCGAGGTGTACGTCGTGGGCGTCGACCCCACGCAGCAGGGCACCGGCCTGGGCAAGGTGCTCACCCTGGCCGGGCTGAGCCACCTGCGCTCGCGCGGCCTCGCCCAGGCGATGCTGTACGTGGACGAGGCCAACACGGCCGCGATCAGGCTCTACGAGTCCCTCGGCTTCAACCGCTGGGACGTCGACGTGATGTACGCCCCCGCCCCTACTCCACCAGGGCGTGAAGGATGAAGTAGGACACGGCGGCCACCAGGGCGGCGGCCGGAATGGTGAGGATCCAGGCGGTCACGATGTTCCCCGCGACGCCCCACCGTACGGCGCTGAGCCGCTTGGTGGCCCCCACACCCATGATCGCCGAAGTGATCGTGTGCGTGGTGGAGATCGGCGCGCCGAACTGGATGGCCGCCCCGTACAGCACGGTCGCCGCCGCGGCCTCCGCGGCGAAACCCTGGGGCGGGTCGAGCGCGATGATCCGCCGTCCCAGCGTCCGCATGATGCGCCAGCCGCCGGCGTACGTACCGAGGGAGATCGCCCCAGCCGCGGCCAGGATGACCCACTGCGGGATGGGGTCGGACGGCGAGGCGAACCCGCCGACGGTGAGCGCCAGGAAGATGACGCCCATGGTCTTCTGCGCGTCCTGGAGCCCGTGGCCGAGCGCCATCGCCGCCGCCGAGACGGTCTGCGCGTAGCGGAAGCCCCGGTTGGTCTTGCCCGGCTGGCTGTTGCGGAAGATCCAGTAAATCGCGATCATGACCAGCGCGGCCAGCGTGAACCCGATCAGCGGCGACAGGACCATCGGGATGACGACCTTCTCGACGACGCCGTTCCAGTGCACCACGCTGGCCGAGGCCAGCGCAGAGCCCACCAGGCCGCCGATGAGCGCGTGGCTGGAGGAGGAGGGGAGGCCGAAGTACCACGTGATCAGGTTCCAGACGATCGCCCCGATGAGGGCCGCGGCCACGACGACCAGCCCATGAGGCCCGTTGGGAGCGTCGATGATCCCTTTGCCGACCGTCTGGGCGACCTGGGTGCCGAGGTGTGCGCCGATGAAGTTCATGGCCGCCGCCATGAACAGCGCGGCTCTGGGGGTCAGTGCCCGGGTCGAGACGGAGGTAGCGATGGCGTTCGCCGCGTCATGGAACCCGTTGGTGTAGTCGAAGGCCAGGGAGATGACGACCACGCCGATGACGAGGGCGAGCGTGAGGTCCACCAGGGCCTAGCTTTCCTTGACCGCGATCGACTCGACGGTGTTGGCCACGTGCTCGAAGGCGTCGGCCGCCTCTTCGAGGGCGTCGACGACCTCCTTCATCTTCATCACGGTGAGCGCGTCGTACTCCCCGCTGAACAGCTTGGCCAGCAGCCTCCGGTAGACCTGGTCGCCCTGGTTCTCGAGGCGGTTGACCTCGATCCAGTACTCGTTGAGGTTCTTCATGGACCGCAGCCGCGGCATGGCCTCCGCCGTCAGCTCGGCGGCCCGCTCCAGCACCTCGACCTGCCGGACGACGTCCTTCGGCAGGTGGTCGAGCTGGTAGAGGACGATGAGGTCGGAGGCGGCCTCCATGGCGTCCATCACGTCGTCGAGATTGGAGGCGAGACGGTAGATGTCCTCGCGGTCGAACGGAGTGATGAAGCTCTCGTTGAGCCGGTTCATGATCGCATGGGTGCGTTCGTCACCGGCGTGCTCGCAAGCGCGCATCTTCTCGGCCAGGGCCTCCCGGTCCGATCCGTCGCTGATGATCTCGACCAGCAGGCGGGATGCGGTGACCAGATTGTTCGCGGAATCGGCGAACAGGTCGTAGTAGCTGTCCTCACGTGGCGTGAGACGCAGGCGCACGTCGTTCTCCAGATGTGCGGGGATGGTCCGTGTCAGAGGGTACGGGTTACCAGGCGAAATGCGAACTTCATGTCCCCTTCTCCTTCTGGCTACCCTGCGTAGGTTGTGCGACACCACGACAGAGAGTACTTTGGCGCCCTTCCTCCGGCGCACCGGGGGAGCTTCCTGGCGCTCACCTCGGGCTACGCGCCAGATCTTCGTCAGACCTTCGTCAGACCTTCGTCCGATGAAAGTCCCTGAACGACCGTGATGGAGTCGGCCCCCGCTGCCCCTGATACCGCGAGCCGTACTTCTCCGACCCGTAGGGATGCTCGGCGGGCGAGCTGAGCCGGAACACGCACAACTGCCCGATCTTCATGCCCGGCCAGAGCTTGATCGGCAACGTGGCCACGTTCGACAGCTCCAACGTGACATGCCCGCTGAACCCCGGATCGATGAACCCCGCCGTCGAATGCGTCAGCAACCCCAGCCGCCCGAGCGAGCTCTTCCCCTCCAGCCGCGACGCGAGACGATCCGACAGCGTCACCATCTCGTAGGTGGAGGCCAGCACGAACTCCCCCGGATGCAGGATGAACGGCTCCTCCCCGGCCGGCTCGACCACCCGCGTGAGATCCGGCTGCTCCACCGACGGGTCGATGTGCGGGTAGCGATGGTTCTCGAACACCCGGAAGAACCGGTCGAGCCGTACGTCGATGCTGGAGGGCTGGATCATCTCCGGATCGAAGGGATCGAGCGCCAACCGCCCGGCGTCGATCTCAGCAAGGATGTCGCGGTCAGATAGCAGCACGGTGAGCAACTTACCGCCCGCCCGGAAACTCTGGGGGATCGGGATTGCAGTTGCACGCCAAGTTTCCGCTACAGTGGTGGACGCAGGCTCCGGAGGCCGGGGCCGTGCGGGTGTAGTTCAATGGTAGAACATCAGCTTCCCAAGCTGACAGCGCGGGTTCGATTCCCGTCACCCGCTCTCACTACGAAAAGCCAGGTCAGGGATGGATTCCCGACCTGGCTTTGATGGTTTCTGGAGCCGTTTTCGATCTTCCGTGCCCGTTACGTGCCCGATCCGTCTGGATCTTGCTCGTCCGGCTCGGGTTCTTCGGGCATCAGGGCCTCCTCAGCGAGCTTGCCGAGAGCGTCTGCGATGGCTCTGTCGCGCTCCATCGCGGTGTGCTGATCAAGCGGCGGCGCTGCGCGCCGCCGACGGCCCTCCGCCGCCCGCCGCCCGGGCGTGCGGCCTGGGGGCCGGTCCCGGACGGCAGCGGCCCGGGCCGTCGCTTAGGAGCCCCGCGCGTGGACGGCCGAATAACACGTGGGCCATACCCGCAAGCAGGTGCAAACTGGGCCTCATGCCTCCAGCCAACCTCAGCGAGACGGAGTACCTGCGTCACATCGAACTGCTCGCCCGCGATGTCATACACGCCGCAAACGAAGAAGGATGGCTGACCTACGACCGCGACGCGACACCCGCCACCGCACTCCACCGAGCCGTGAACGAACTGGCCCGCCAGATCCACCACTACCACTTCAGCGGAGACGGCTGCCTGGAAGACGATCTCCCGCCCATGCAGCTCGCAGGGATCGTCCTCCTCCACCCGAAGACGATCCCCCCGGACATGGAGGGGACCTACGAAGAAATCTGCACCCGACTGGGAATACCTCCGGCAGCAGACGGCTGGGCCGTCTGGAACACCTGGGGCGACGATCGGCAACCCATCTCCGTCATCCTGGCCGACACCGACGGAACCGAAGGCAT
This sequence comes from Nonomuraea phyllanthi, assembly GCF_006334985.2. Lineage (GTDB taxonomy): Bacteria > Actinomycetota > Actinomycetes > Streptosporangiales > Streptosporangiaceae > Nonomuraea > Nonomuraea phyllanthi. The sequence goes on along the minus strand of NZ_VDLX02000023.1, from coordinate 3,426 downwards.
CCTCACCGACTGGGCCCACGGCATCGAGGTCTACCCACCCGCACCACTGCCGGCCCAAGTCGTCCTGACCCGGCAAGGATGGCTCACACCCATGACGCTCTCTCCCCTCAGCACCCGAAAGCTCGGCATCACACGGCCTCCCTATTGGACACCCAATGCCTCCGGCGGGGGCACTCCAGCTCCGGGATGATCGCCGCTTCGCAGGGGCGGGACGTAAGTGGCTGAGGTGGAAGCTTGATCATCCCGTCCACCATCGACCCGGGACAAGCCGAGCAGACCAGGGCCACGGGGCCAAGGTCGTTCGTCCGGCGGGGCGCTCTACCTTGTCCCCGTGGCCCTGGCCCGCTTCCCCTTCGGGCGGGTCGACGGCAGACGGGATGATCAGGCGGGCGGGGCGCGCGCGTCACGCGGAAAACACCAGGTCGCGGGCTGATCGTCGTGGCATTAGGGTGCCATTAAGGGCGGTAACGAGGGGTCAACCACGGTCACTCACGACCGGCCTCAGACCCAGGTCAACGCCCCCACGAGCCAAGACCCCCGCAATTCCCAAGCTGACAGCGCGGGTTCGATTCCCATCACCCGCTCCACGTGCGAAGGCCTAGGTCGGGACGCTGATCCAGACTCGCACCTTGGTCATTTTTAGGGTTATGTCCATGTCCCGTCGCGAGCGTTCTAACAGGCGGCGCATACTGGTGGAGATGAAGTCAGCCAGCGGCGCGCCCCGTCGCCACCTGTCCACAAGTCCCTTCAAGCCCCCGCCCCCCGCCTCGCCTGCCGAGCGGTTCAGCGTGAACGACCAAGTGACCCATGATCGGTATGGTCTCGGCGTCGTCATCGCTGTAGAAGACGAGATCGCTGTGTTCGTCGATTTCGGATCGCGGCAGGAACGAATCACTACACCGTTCAACAAGCTGTACAAACTCTGAGACCGCTATCACACGGGGAAAACACACAGCGCGAGCACATCCACGCCAGCGTCTAGCTCGGCCGAGCCGACGTCCACAGGACCGTGTGGAGACGTTCTTTCCTCGGCCCGGCCATACGAGCATAGGTATACCGCGAGGAAGCAGAAGCCATGCCCCCTGCCCGTTGCATGCCCGTCAGTGAGGACCAAGAGGGACTCATAGGGAGCCGTGGCTACTCAATAGGCGTTGCGGGATGTGCACGGGATGATCTCCGTTTTCGGCTGACCCCCGACGCCTCATTCCGCAGATCAGAGGCCATGCGAAGCCCATGAAGGGTCATCCACTTCTAATCCGACGCCCATCGGAGCCACGTGCCCGTTGCGTGCCCGTTCGGTCGGCGACCAGCGGGGAATCACGGGAAGTCACGGTCACTCGACCGGCATACGCCCAGGTGAGCCTTTCCCCAGCTCAGGAAGCATGATCTTGAAAGATTTCCCAAGCTGACAGCGCGGGTTCGATTCCCGTCACCCGCTCTCACTACGAAAGCCAGGTCAGGGATGGATTCCCGACCTGGCTCTGATCGTTTCTGAGGGCTGTTCTCGATCTTCCGTGCAACTAGCGATGCAGTACCGGTAGTAGGGATGTGACTGCCGGCACTGCTTTCGAGCGAGATCAGCCGGCCTCACGCAGCGGTTGGAACTCTACGCTGAGCCGCATCTCCCGAGCCTCTGCCAGACGCTCCAACATGGGGATGGTCGGCATGGTCCCTCCTGCCTCGAACCGTGCAACCGCCGACTGCTGCAGCCCAGTGCGCTCCGCTAGTTCAGCCTGGGTCAGTCCAAGTTGCTCGCGCCGCAGCCTCACGGCCTCGCCCAGTTCGAACCGGATCTTGGCCGCCTCGTAGGCCGCTCCGGCACCGGGACGACTCATTATTTCGGACTTCCTGTCGGCCCAAGTCCTGCGCTCGCTCACTCCGCTCACTCCTCATCAGTGGTGTGCGCCTCAGCGATACACCGCTGTATGGCCCGCCACGCACGATCGATCTCAGTGGTCTGCCAAGCTGGAAACCTGATCGGCCGCCCTCGATCGGCCCGGGGCAAGCCGAGCGGGCCAGGGCGGCGGCAGACGGGATGATCTCAGTGTCACGCTTGTAGTGCCCGCTGGTGCGGGTCCAGGACGCCTGGTGACTCAGGAATGATCTGCCGGAACGTGCATGGCTTGTGCCTGACCTGTCCAGGGCGGCCTGGTCCTCGGCATAGGCCGGGCCGGACGGCATGACTTGATAGGAGCCTGGCAGTTCCCTCAACTGAGATATGTCCGCCGACCAGCCCGGATGTCGTCTGCATGAAGGAGACAACGTCCATGATGGTGATCGGTATCGATCCGCACAAGCGTACCCACACCGCGGTCGCCGTCGATGAAGTAGGCCGTTAGAAGGGCGAACGCACCGTGCAGGCCCGCGACCACGGACACGTCCAGCTGCTGATCTGGGCGCGCAAACTCGCTCCCGAGCAGCGCGTGTGGGCGGTGGAAGACGTCCGGCACGTCGCCGGCGGCCTGGTCCGCGACCTCCTGGCCGCTGGCGAGATCGTGATCCCCATGCCCCCGAACCGCACTGCAGGCGAGCGTCGCGGCGGTCGCGAACGGGGCAAGTCCGACCCGATCGACGCCCTGGCCACCGCACGTCTGGCCCTGCGCGAGCCCGACTTGCCGACCGCGCGGCTGGATGAGCAGACCCGGCCGATCCGCCTGCTCGTCGACCACCGGGAGGCGCTCGTCGCCGAGCGCACCAGGCTGATCAACCGACTGTTGTGGCTGGTCCACGACCTCGACCCGGACCTAGCGGCCGCGGTGACCAAACTCAAGCAGATCACCACCCGGCGCAAACTCACCGCCCGGCTCCAAGCCCTGCCGGCCACCACTGCCTGACGCGTCGCGCTCGCGCAGATTGCCCTCATCGACTCGCTCAGCATCGAGATCGACGCGATCGAAAAGGAGCTCAAACCGCTGGTTCAGGCCCGCGTTCCGCGCCTGATGGCGATCACCGGAGTGAACGTGGTGACCGCGGCCAAACTCCTGGGAGAAGTCGGCGACATCATCCGCTTTCGCAGCTCCGCAGCGTTCGCCCGCCACAACGGCACCGCCCCGATCCCCGTCTGGAGCGGAAACGACGACCGCCACCGGCTCAACCGGGGCGGCAACCGGCAACTCAACACCACCTTGCACCGCATCGCCATCACCCAGGCCCGCTGCCACGAAGGCGCACGAGCGCTGCTGAAACGACGCCAGGAAACCACCCGAGACACCTCCAAAGGCAGCTTCCGTGTCCTGAAACGGCACCTGTCAGACGTGATCTATCGCGCCCTTGTCCACGACCATAACCAGGCCGCACCCTGAGGTGCCCCGACCCTTCCGGACTCGGACCCAAGTAGGGTCAGAGACAGTCCGGAAAGGAAGCACGTGGCGAAGAAGCCGAGAATATATCCACCTGAGTTGCGAGCCGAAGTCGTGCAGGCCGTCA
>NZ_VDLX02000022.1 GCF_006334985.2 Nonomuraea phyllanthi | reverse complement strand
CCGACTCCAAGCCCTTGGCTACAGCGTCACTGTCGAACCCGCCAACTGACCACGCATCACCCCGAAACGCCCGACCCTGCTGGCGTTCGCTGCCGCTTGCCCACTGAACCACCGATTTTCGGATCAGTCATCTCAACATGCTAGCGATCAAGGCATGTAGAGCTGGGCATCCGGGGCTGTGCTCCTCGTCCCTGTGGCGGATGGCGTATGCCTTGAGACATACGCGAGCGCCGTTCGGGATCCGACCGAGGGCAGTCGTCCGGCCGGTCGCCGCCCCCTAGCGTCGATCAGGTGACACCTCGACGAGACGGCTGGAAGCCGATCCTGGCGTTGATGATCCTGGCGCCGCTGCTGGCGGAGGTCTTCAGCGGCTCCATGCCGGCGACCGCATTCCTCCAGCCGCAAACGTTCTTCCCGTTCGTGATCGTCATCTACGGGCTCCCGGTCCTCGTCCTGCGCGAGGTGGCGGTCCGGCGGCGCTACGGCCTGCTCGGGCTGTGCCTGCTGGGCTTCGTCTACGGGCTCTACAACGAGGGCCTGTTCTCCGAGACGCTGTACTACCCCCTCGACCCCGCCAACGAGGCGTACGCGGACTATGGCCTGGTGGCGGGGCTCCGCGTGCCGTGGGCGTCGTACATCCTGCCGTGGCACGGCCTGTTCTCCATGCTCACCCCCGTGCTCGTGGTGGAGCTGCTGTTCCCCCGATGGGCGGGGCGGCCGTGGCTGCCCGCATCGGCGACCTGGATTCTCGGGATCGTCACCGCGGGGCTGGCCCTGGCCCGCTTCCTGCTGGAGGGAGAGGACCGCGGGGCGCAGGACGCCGCGACCTTCGCCGTCCACCTCGCGGCCGTGCTCGCGGCGGCCGTGATCCTGTGGGTGGTGGCCGGGCGGCTGCCACGGACTCCGGCGACGGGATCGGCGGCCGCCCTCTCCTGGCGGGGTGTCGCGGCCGGCGCGGGCACGTACGCCGCGGTGTTCCTCGGGACCGAGATCCTCACCTCGGTCGTGCGGGCCCCGTGGCCGCTGACGGTGCTCTACGCCCTGCTCACCGTGTCGGCGACGGCGTGGGCCGCCGCCCGCCGACCGACCGTGGCGCGCGCCGGCGCGGTGGCGTTCGTGCTGGGCTGCGGGCTCGCGCAGGCGGTCGTGGTCGTCCTGGTGGTGGGCGTGGTCACCGGCGACGGGTTCCGCGCCGTGTCGGGCGCGGTCGCGGCGGTGATCTACCTCGCCGCGTTGACGGGCGTCCGGGTACGGTACGGGCACAGCACGCGCACGCCGATGGGGTGATGGCAACGTTCGTCGGAGCGAAGGCGGACGCGATCCGGGCCGCGGTCTGCCGCCATGAACGCGGCGTGGACGCCCTGTGGGCGGCCCTGGTCGCCGTGGTGGACGGGCTCGCCGCCGGCGTGGTGGCGGGGTGGCCGCAGTTCGTCGTCCTGCACGCGCTCCTGGTGTGGCGCAGGCGCGCGCCGGTGACCGTCTTCTGGGCGGCCCTGGCCTCGGCCGTGCTCATCTGGGCGGTGGCCGCCCCCGGCGTGGTGTATCCGGTGGTCGTCGTCCTGGTCGCCCTCTACACGCTGGCCCGGCACCGCCCGTGGCACCATCTGTGGCCGGCCGCCGTGGGCGTCGAGGGCGTCTGGGTGACCGCGCTGGCGGTCAACGGCGTGACCTGGGAGGAGTTCGCCGCGCTCACCGCGTTCCTGGCGGCCGGCGGGCTGCTCGGTGTGACGGTGCGCCTGCGGCAGGCGCACGTGACCCAGCTGCGCGAGCGGGCCCGGCAGCTGGAACGCGAGCGCGACCAGCAGGTCCGGATGGCGGCGTCGGCCGAGCGGGTCCGCATCGCGCGGGAGATGCATGACGTGGTCGCCCACAACCTCGCGGTCATGGTCGCGCTGGCCGACGGCGGAGCCCTGGCCGCGCCCGCCTCCCCCCAGCGGGCCGCCGAGGCCTTGTCGGCCATCGCCGCGACGGGACGGCGGTCGCTGGGCGAGATGCACCGCCTGCTCGGCGTGCTCCGCGACGGCGAGGTCACCGCCGAGCTCTCCCCGCAACCCGATCTCGACCAGCTGGACACGCTGGTGGAGCAGGTACGCGCCGCGGGCCTTCCGTTGACCTTGACCCGGGAGGGCGATCCCCCCGAACTGGGCGAGGGCGCCGGCCTGACCATCTACCGCATCGTGCAGGAAGGACTGACCAACATCCTCAAACACGCCGGCCCGCGCGCCACCGCCCGCGTACGCCTGCGCTTCGCCTCCGGCGGCGCGGACATCGAGATCACCGACGACGGCGGGGGCCGGCGAGCCGCCCCCGCGCTTCCCGGCCGGGGACACGGTCTGTCCGGCATGGCCGAGCGCGCCGCCGCCTACCACGGCCAGGTCGACTTCCGCCCCCTGGCCGAGGCGGGCTGGAGGGTCCACGTCCGCCTGCGGCTGACATGACCGTCAAGGTGCTGCTGGTGGACGACCAGTCCCTGCTGCGGCTGGGCTTTCGCATGGCGCTCGACAGCCAGGCCGATTTCGAGGTGGTCGGCGAGGCCGGCGACGGCGCGCAGGCGGTGTCGATGACCCGGGCACTGCGCCCCGACGTGGTGCTGATGGACGTGCGCATGCCGGTCATGGACGGCATCGAGGCCACCCGCCGGATCGTCGCGGAGCGTTCGCCGGCACGGGTGCTCCTGCTCACCACCTTCAACCTGGACGAGTACGTCTTCGCCGGGCTTCGCGCCGGGGCCGGCGGGTTCCTGCTGAAGAACGTGCCGCCCGCCGACCTGTTCAGCGGCATCCGGGCGGTCGCCGACGGCGACAGCGTGATCTCTCCTGCGGTCACCCGCCGGCTGCTGGACGCTTTCGCCGCCCACCTGCCCGACCCGGAGACCGGCCGGTCGGCGTCCGGCGATCGGCTCGCGCGGCTCACCGATCGCGAGCGCGGCGTGCTGGGCGAGGTCGCCAGAGGTCACTCCAACGCCGAGATCGCCGCCGTGCTCGGCGTGACCGAGGGAACCGTCAAGATCCACGTTGGGCGGATCCTGGGCAAGCTCGGGCTCCGGGACCGCGTACAGATCGCGATCTTCGCCTACGAGAGCGGGATCGTCCGGCCGGGCACGAACCGGCACGTGTGAATCACTGATCACGATCTGTCGGAGGACCGGCACCACCGAGCAGCGCCGTGGCCAGCTGCTGGATCGAGCGGGTGAAACGGCGGGGGTCGTCGGGCGGTGTCACACGTCGGATCAGGTCGCCGTCGAAGACGGCGAGCACGGCATGGGCCAGGAAGTCCGCGTCCAGGTCGGGGCGCGCCTCGGTGAACAGCGTGCCGAGGTGGCGGTGCCAGGACCGGTAGCTGGGATCGTCGTACTTGTCCTCGGCGCAGGCCTGTTCGTGCGCCGACAGCAGGACGGCGTTGCCTTCGGCGATCGCGCCGAGCCCGTCGAGGAAGGCGAGCAGCCGCTCCCGGACGGGCGCTCCGGGCCCCAGCGGCGGGGGTCCGTTCGTGATCCCGTCGCGTAGCTCGCGCGACCTCTCCTCCAGCAGCGCCTGCAGCAATCCGGCGCGGTTGCCGAAACGACGGAAGACGGTGCCTTTCCAGATCCTGGACCTCGTGGGCGGCCCACAGCTGACCGCGGCCTGGCAGCTCCTCGCCCCGGGCGGTGACGTGCAGAGCATCGGCTGGGCCTCTGACGAGCCGGCGGTGTTCGCGCCGCACTCGCTGTTCTCCCTCGGCCCGGCCAAGACGATCAGCACGTTCGGCGACGTCCACGAGTTCGGCCCCGACCTGGCCACCCTCCTGGGGTTCAGCGCCGCCGGAAGGCTCTCTCCAGAGGTCGGCTGGCGTGGGTCGTGGGAGCGTGTCGCCGAGGCCGCCCGGGCACTGCTCGATCGGCGCGTCGCGGGCAAGGCGGTGCTGGACGTGGACCCGGCGGCCGCCGCCTGACCGCAACGGTGACGGGCTCGCCGCCGGAGCGCCCTGAAGTGATCGGTCACGCGCTGCGCGGGCGTCCTTCTCCTGTCCCGGCGAGGGCGGCTCGCAACTCGTCGGTCACCGTGTCCAGGCAGCTGCCGAAACTCGCCCGCCCTTCGGCCTCGATCCAGTGCCGGAAGGCGTTCTGGAAGGCCACCGTGGCCAGCTGCGCGACCAGCTCGGCCCGGTCGGCGTCCACCTGACGTCGCCTCAGGGCGTCGCGGATCGCGGCGGTGATCGCGGCGGTCTTGGTCCGTTCGCGCTCCTGCAACTCGGGGGTGGCGTCGATCACCGCCCGGCGCTCCGCCGCGCCCTCCACGAGCTCGACGAGCTCGGCGCCGACGCGCGCCAGCGCGTCGAGGACGGCGGCGAGCGGAGCCGCGTCCGGGTCGGCCGCCAGGACCGCCTCAGCCAGAGCCGGCGGTAGACGTTCCGAGCCGCCGAAGAGGACCTCGCGCTTGTCGGGGAAGTAGCGGAAGTAGGAGCGCCGGGTCAGTCCGGCCCGCTCGGCGATATGGGTCACCGTCACGTTGTCGTAGCCGCGCTCCAGGAACAGCTCCAACGCCGCCCGCTTCAGGCGTTCCTCGGCGCCCGGATCCCATCTCGCCATGAGTCGACGGTAGCAGGTGATGTCGCACTGTGTCATCGGTGCTAGCCTGCCCTCATGACACACTGTGTTATCACTGAGGGGCGCCCATCCCCCGGTGCGGAGCGGAGCGGACGGGGTGACGTGCACATGACCGGCGGAAGCAGGGCGAACGACGAGGTGTGGATCATCGGGGCCACCGGCCATATCGGCCGGGGCGTGACCGCGCGACTGGCCGCGCGGGGGCTCGCGGTCGCGCTGGTCGGCCGCAGCCGGGAGCGGATGGTCGCCGCCGGGGCCGAAGCCGGCCTGCCCGGGGACGCGAAGGTGGTCGTCGCCGACTCGGCCGAGCGGATCGCGGACGAGATCGTACGGCAGCGCCCGCGGGTGGTCGTGAACACGATGGGCGCTTTCACCGCCACGGCACCGGTGCTCGCCCGTGCCTGCATGCCCGGCGGCCACTACGTCGACCAGGCCAACGACGTGGCCGCCGTGGAGGGGCTGCTCGCCCTGCACGACGAAGCGGTACGGGCGGGCAGCACCCTGGTCACCGGCGCCGGATTCGGCGTGCTGGCGACGGAGGCGGTGGTGGCGAAGCTGTGCGACGGACGGCCCACGCCGCACCGGGTACGGGTCGACGCCGTGGGCTCGGTGGCCGTCGAGGCGGGCGTCCTCGGCGCCGCCTTCGCGACCGGCATCGTGGACATGCTCACCACCGGCGGACGGCGGTACGACGACGGGCGGCTGGTGCCGTCGCGCCTCGGCGCGGACGTGCGGCGACTCGCCCTCCCGGACGGGGAGTCGGCGAGGTCGGCAGGCGCCGCGTCCGGCGACCTCGTCGCGGCGCACGCGGTGAGCGGAGCACCGTTCGTCACCGCGACCTCCGCTCTCGTGCCGGCCGCTCCGCTGGTGCGCGCCCTGCTCCCGGCGCTGGGCCGCCTGCTGTCCGTCCCGGCGCTGCGACGCCTCGCCGTCGAGCGGCTCGGCCGGGTCCCGATGACGGCCGCACCCCGGCCGCGCAGGCATTCCTGGGGGCACGCCGTCGTGGAGTGGGGGGACGGCACCCGGCGGGAGGGATGGCTCCGCGCCGGCGACGGCATGGACTTCACGGCCGACGTCACCGCCGCCGTCACCGAACTGCTGGCCCGCGGCGCCGGCCGCCCCGGCGCCTGGACCCCGGCGGCCGCCCTCGGGCCCGACCTGGCGACAGCGGCAGGCGGCGCCTTCGTCCTGGACTGAGCGGCACCGCCGGCACCGGGCTCGGCCGCCGACGCCACGCCCGGCCGCCGCGCGACCCCGGCCACGGCACCGTAGGCGGCCGGTGACGAGGTCAGGCGTCGCTCGGGCCCGGTCGCCAGCCGATGCTCTGAGCCCACAGGTCGGCGCGCCGCACGATGTCCCAGACGAAGGGCTCCTTGGCGGAGACGTACCGTTGCCGGTCATCGCGGAACTGCCGGGCCCATCGCCGCTTCACCTGCGCGAACTCGGCTGCGACGGCGGGATGGGCGCGCAGGTGGTCGCGGAACAGCAGGGGCAACTGCTGGGAGAAGCTGCCATGCTCGCGCACGTGAATGTGGGTGCGGCGGCTTCCTGGGGACTCGCGGAAGTATCGCTTGGTCAGCTCGGGGTTGTCCGCTCGGTGCACCAGGCCGAGCCGCTCCAGCGGAGCCTTGTAGGCGTCCAGCGGTTCGAGCGAGCGTACCGAGATCTGGATGTCGATGACCGGCTTGGCGGCCAGGCCGGGCACCGAGGTCGAGCCGATGTGATCGACCCGAAGGGCGTCGTCACCGAGCGCGGCGCGCAGCGCCTGCCCGATCGCGGCGAACTCCACCTGCCAGACCAGGTCGTAGTCCACGATCTCGATGGGATCTCCCATGCCTCTGAGCCTAAGGGGGCTAGTGGACGGAGAAGCCGCCGTCGACGAAGAGCATCTGGCCGGTGACGAAGGCGCAGGCGTCGCCGGCGAGGAACACCGCGGCGCCCGCGAAGTCCGCGGGCACGCCGTTGCGGCCGGTCATGTGGCGGGCGGCGAGGGCTTCCACGCGGCCGGGGACGGCCTGGGCGGGCTCGGTGAGGGGGGTGAGCACGAAGCCGGGGATGATCGTGTTGACGCACACGCCGGCGCTCGACCACGCCTCGGCCTGGGAGCGGGTCAGGCCGGCGAGGCCGGCCTTGGCGGCGCCGTACACGCCGCTGTCTCCGAAGGCGGTGATGGTCTGCTGGGAGCCGATGTTGATGATGCGGCCCCAGCCGCGGGCGGCCATCGCGGGGCCGTAGTGCTGGCCGAGCAGGTAGGGGGCGGTGAGGTTGACGGCGATGGTGCGCTCGTAGTCGTCCTCGGTGAGCTCGGCCATGGGTTTGCGGATGTTGTTGGCGGCGTCGTTGACGAGGATGTCGATGTCGCCGGCCTCGGCGCAGACGCGGCGGACGTCCTCGCGCTCGCCGAGGTCTGCGCTGATGGCGCAGGCCTCGACGCCGTGGCCGCGCAGCCGCTCGACGGCCTGGTCGAGCTCGGGCTTCCTGCGGGCCACCACCACGACGCGGGCTCCGGCGCGGCCGATCGCCTCGGCGATGGTGTAGCCGATGCCGGAGCTGCCGCCGGTGACCAGGGCGCGCCGGCCGTCGAGGGAGAACAGCTGCCGCAGATAGTCAGACATGGTCGGCAAGCTAGCACGAGGAAAGAGGAAGAGCGGGGGCGGGATTGCGCGCGCGCTCGCGCGGCGCTAAGCTCGAATGCTACACATCGGCAGAAGCATCCGACACGCCTCCTGTTAGGAGTATACCACCGAATGGCTAATCGTCAAGATGGTCTCGCGCAAGCCCTTGACAGCGAGCAGCGCCATGTGTCGTGGCTGTACGGCCGGCTCGACGTCGCCAGGGAGCGGGCGCAGGCGGCGCTGCGGGAGGTGTACGCCAGGGGCGGCGGCACCCGGCAGGCGCGGGTCGAGCGCGAGGTGACGGCTTCGGAGCAGGCCAGGCGGCTGGCCCAGCTGAACGCGGTCGAGCGGGGCCTGTGCTTCGGCCGGATCGACGACGGCTCCGGGCACAGCACGTACGTCGGCCGGATCGGGCTGCGTGACGACGACCACGAGTCGGTCCTGATCGACTGGCGGGCCCCGGCCGCGCGGCCGTTCTACGTGGCCACGGCCACCGATCCGGGCGGGCTGGTGCGCCGCAGGCACCTGCACCTGAAGGACCGCCTGGTGGTCGGCATCGACGACGAGGTGTTCGACCTGGAGCGGATGAGCGACGGCGACCGGCGCACCCTGGTCGGGGAGGCGGCGCTGCTGGCGGCGTTGCGGCGCGGCAGGACGGGCCGGATGGGCGACGTGGTGGCCACCATCCAGACCGAGCAGGACCGGGTCATCCGCTCCGCGCTGCAGGGGGCGCTGGTGGTGCAGGGCGGGCCGGGCACCGGCAAGACGGTGGCGGCGCTGCACCGGGCGGCGTACCTGCTCTACACCCACCGCGACACGCTGGAGCGGCGCGGCGTGCTGGTGGTCGGCCCCAACCCGATGTTCCTGCGCTACATCAGCCAGGTGCTGCCGGCGCTGGGGGAGACGCAGGTGGTGATGACCACGGTCGGGGAGATGTTCCCGGGGGTGCGGGCGGAGGGCACCGACAGCCCGGCGGCGGCGGTGGTCAAGGGGGACGTGCGGATGGCCGAGGTGGTGGCCCGCGCGCTGGAGCTGCGCCAGGGCGTGCCGGACGGCGATCTGGTGGTGGAGCTGGACGGGTTGAAGCTGCGGGTCGCGCGCGAGACGTGCATGGAGCTGCGGGACCGGGCGCGCGCGGTGCGGCTGCCGCACAACATGGCGCGCAAGCTGTACGTCACCGAGATGCTGAAAGAGCTGGCCAAGGCCGAGGCGCGGGCCCTGGAGGAGTCGCTGCACATCGAGGAGCTGGTCATCGAGGGCGAGCCGGAGCTGGCCGAGCCGCTGGATCTGGAGGGCGACCTGGACGAGCTGGACCTGGATCTGGCCTCGCGGCGGCTGTGGGACGAGCCGGAGGTGCGCCGGGCGCTGGACGGATTGTGGCCGGAGCTGACGCCGCAGCGGCTGATCTCGGAGCTGCTGTCGTCATTCGACACGTTGTGGTCGGTGACGCCGTCGGGCCTGGAGTGGCAGGAGCTGCTGCGCCCGGCCGGGGCGCCGTGGACGGTCGGTGACGTGCCCCTGCTGGACGAGGCGGCCGAGCTGCTCGGCGAGGACGACTCGGCGCGCCGGGCGGCGGCGCGGGAGGAGTCGCAGGAGCAGGCCTCGCAGGAGTTGTACGCGCGGGAGGTCCTGCAGTCGACCGGGGTGGCCGAGGCGGGCATCTTCGACCGGGCCGACGTGCTGGCCGGGCGGCACGCCGACGAGGGGCTGGAGCTGACCACGGCCGATCGGGCGGTGGCGGACCGCACGTGGGCCTACGGGCACGTGATCGTGGACGAGGCGCAGGAGCTGTCGCCGATGGCCTGGCGCATGATCATGCGGCGGGTGCCGGCGAAGTCGCTGACGGTGGTGGGCGACCTGGCGCAGACGGGGTCGGCGGCGGGGGCGCGCTCGTGGGGCGAGGTGCTGGACCCGTACCTGGCGGGGCGCTGGCGCGAGGAGCGGCTGCTGGTCAACTACCGCACGCCGGTGGAGATCATGGAGGTGGCGGCGGACGTGCTGCGGGCCTTCGCGCCGGGGCAGCGGCCGCCGGAGTCGGTGCGCGAGGGCGGCGCGCCGCCGCGGGCGGTGCGGCTGCCGGTGGCGGAGCTGGGCGCGCTGGTGCAGGAGGAGGCGGCCGCGATCGGCGAGGGCCGGGTGGGCGTGGTGTGCTCGGACGCCCGGCACGCGCAGGTGGCGGCGCTGTTCCCGCAGGGCGACCTGGACGCGCCGGTGGTGGCGCTGACGGTGACGCAGGCCAAGGGGCTGGAGTTCGACGCGGTCGTGGTGGTGGATCCGGCGGGCATCCTGGCGCAGTCGCCGATGGGCGGCCAGGACCTGTACGTGGCGGTGACGCGGGCCACGCGGCGGCTGACGGTGGTGCACGAGGGCGACCTGCCGGAGGTCCTGTCGCGCCTGGACAGTGCCTCCGCATACGAATCTACAACGTAAAGGCGATCATTTGCTGGATAGCTCGTCAGCATCCCCGGACAGCTTGTCGGCAACGGCCCGGATGGCGCGGGTGATCTCCTCCAGCGAGCGCAGCATCTCGGTGTCGAGGTGGTCGAGGATGCGGCGGTAGTGCTCCAGCCCGGCCGTGTTGATCTCCTCGACAAGGGCGGCGCCGGCGGGGGAGAGCTCGGCGCGGCGCACGCGGCGGTCGTGGGGGTCCTCGTGGCGGGTGACCAGGCCGTGGGCGACGAGCCGGTCGACCAGGCCGGTGACGGTGCCGAGGCCGACGCCGAGGTGGTGGGCGAGCTCCTGGCCGGAGGCCGAGCCGTTGATGGCCAGGAGCATGACCACGTGGAGCTGGCGCATGGTGAGGTTGGAGGAGAACAGGGGGTTGGGCTGCTGGGCGAACAGTCGCCCCAGCCCTCGCTGGGTTTGGGTGATCCGGTGGATCAGGTCTTCGCGTTCGCTGCTCACGCTCACCTCTCGCTTCCTGAGAAGGTTATCAGGAAACCTCGATGAGGCTAAATATTCGTTCAAGGCGAAGTGTTAGTCTGGGCCGAACTCTTGGAGGGGGACACCTGTGACCGCATTCGCCCGGTTGAGCCTGGTCAACCGCAGCTTGGTGATCTTGGTGGCGCTCGTGCTCAGCGCGTTCGGCGCGTTCACGATCCCGCAGTTGAAACAGCAGCTGCTGCCGTCGTTGTCGTTTCCGGGCGCGTTCGTGGTGGCGCCCTATCCCGGCGCGTCGCCCGAGATCGTCGAGGATCAGGTCACCAAGCCGATCGAGGACTCCTTCCAGGGGCTGGCCGGCATGGAGCAGATGACCTCGACCTCGAAGGAGGGCCTGGCGCAGATCCAGGTGGCCTTCGAGTACGGCACCGACGTCGATGCGGCGCTGAGCAAGATGCAGCAGGCGATCGGCAAGGCCGCGCTGCCCGACGGGGTGGACCCGCAGGTGGTCGCGGGCAACACCGACGACATCCCGGTCGTGGTGCTGGCGGTGGGCGACGGCGGTGACGAGCGGGCGATGGCCGACAAGCTGCGCCGCATCGTGGTGCCGGAGCTGCAGGGTGTGGAGGGCGTACGGGAGGCGGCGGTCACGGGCACCCGTGACGAGGTCGTGACGATCGAGCCGGACGCGGGGAAGATGGCGGCGGCCGGGGTGTCGGCCGCGCAGATTCCCGAGGTGCTCAAGGCCAACGGCACGCCGATCCCGGCGGGCACGCTGACCTCCGGCGGCAAGTCGCTGACCGTGCAGGTGGGGGCACGGGTCGACTCGGTGGCCAAGCTGAAGTCGCTGTATCTGACGCCGGCCCAGCCGCAGGCGTCCGCGCAGCAGCCGGGCCAGGCGCAGGCGCGGCCCCAGACGGGCCAGACCGGTCAGACCGGCCGGCCGGGGCAGACCGGTCAGACGGGTCAGATGGGGCAGGCGGGTGCGGCGCAGCGACAGGTCGCCCCGAAGCCGCTCAAGCCGGTCAAGCTGGGCGACGTCGCGGCGATCACCCGCGGTCTCGAGGACCCGGCGACCATCACCCGTACGGACGGCAGGACGAGCCTGGGCGTGTCGGTGACGATGATGCCCGACGGGAACGCGGTGTCGATCTCGCACGAGATCCGCGACAGGCTGCCGGAGCTGACCAAGGCGCTCGGCGACGGTTCGGACCGGGCGGTGTCGGTGGTGTTCGACCAGGCGCCGTACGTGGAGGAGTCGATCAGCAGCCTGACCACCGAGGGCCTGCTGGGGCTGGCGTTCGCGGTGCTGGTCATCCTGGTGTTCCTGCTGTCGGTGCGCTCGACGCTGGTGACGGCGGTGTCGATCCCGCTGTCGGTGGTGATCGCGCTGCTCGTGTTGTGGGCGGGCGACTACTCGCTGAACATGCTGACGCTGGGCGCGCTGACGATCGCGGTGGGCCGGGTCGTGGACGACTCGATCGTGGTGCTGGAGAACATCAAGCGCCATCTCGGCTACGGCGAGGCGAAGCTGCAGGCGATCCTGGCGGCGGTGCGCGAGGTGTCGGGGGCGGTGACGGCCTCGACGTTGACGACTGTGGCGGTGTTCGCGCCGATCGCGATCGTGGGCGGCATGGTGGGCGAGCTGTTCAGCCCGTTCGCGGTGACGGTGGCGGTGGCGCTGCTGGCCTCGCTGGTGGTGTCGCTGACGGTGGTGCCGGTGCTGGCGTTCTGGTTCCTCAAGGCGCCGGACCTGACGCCGGAGCAGGCGCGCAAGCAGCGTGAGGAGGCCGAGGCCAAGGAGCTTCGCTCGCCGTTGCAGCGGGCCTACCTGCCGGTGCTGCGCTTCGCGACCCGGTTCAAGCTGACGACGGTGCTGATCGGGGTGGCGGTGTTCGTCGCCACGATGGGCCTGGCGGGCGGGCTGCAGACGAACTTCCTGGACGCCTCGGGCCAGAACACGATCTCCCTGTCGCAGCGGATGCCGGTCGGCACGGACCTGGCCACCACCAACGAGGCCGCCCAGAAGGTGGAGGACGTCCTGAAGGACGTCGAGGGCGTCGAGACGTACCAGGTGAACGTGGGCGGCGGCAACGCCATGTCGGGCGGCGCGGTCGGCGGCGGCGCGGACCGGGCGTCGTACTCGGTGACGATCGCCGAGGACTCCGACCCCGAGCAGGTGCAGCAGGTGCTGCGCGAGCGGATCGAGGGGTTGTCGGGCGTCGGCGAGGTCACGGTGGGCGGCGCCGGCGGGGGCGGGTTCTCCTCCGACTCGATCGACGTGGTCGTGCAGGCGCCCGACGCCGGGACGCTGCGCACGGCGACCGACACGGTCAAGGCCGCGATGGACGAGGTGACCGGGCTGCGGGACGTGTCGTCGAACCTGGAGGCCAGCGCGCCGCGGGTCGAGGTCGCGGTGGACCGGGAGAAGGCGGCCGCGCGGGGGCTGAGCGAGGCGCAGGTGGGGCAGGCGGTGGCGCAGGCCTTCCGGGGCGCGCCGCTGGGCCAGATCACGCTGGACGGCCGGGCCAGCGACCTGGTGCTGCGCGGCGCTGACGCGCCGGACGACATCAAGGCCATCAAGGACCTGAAGCTGCCGACCGCGGCCGGGCTGGTGAAGGTGTCGTCGGTGGCGGACGTGCGGCAGGTGGCCGGGCCGACGCAGGTGACGCGGATCGACGGCGAGCGCTCGGCGACCGTGTCGGCCAAGGCGGCCGACGCGGGCGATCTGGGCAGCGTGACGCAGGAGCTGACGACCAAGCTGGACGGGCTGACGCTCCCGTCGGGCGCCACCTACGAGATCGGCGGGGCGTCGGCGGACCAGGCCGACGCGTTCGCCGACCTGGGGATGGCGATGCTGGCGGCGATCGCGATCGTGTTCCTGATCATGGTGGCGACGTTCCGCAGTTTCGTGCAGCCGCTGATCCTGCTGGTGTCGATCCCGTTCGCGGCCACGGGCGCGATCGGGCTGCTGGTGGGGACCGGCACGGCGATGGGCGTGCCGGCGCTGATCGGCATGCTGATGCTGATCGGCATCGTGGTGACGAACGCGATCGTGCTGATCGACCTGATCAACCAGTACCGGGAGCAGGGGATGGGCGTGGTGGAAGCGGTCATCGAGGGCGGCCGGCGCAGGTTGCGGCCGATCCTGATGACGGCGGTGGCCACGATCTGCGCGCTGACGCCGATGGCGCTCGGGGTGACCGGGTCGGGCGGGTTCATCTCGCAGCCGCTGGCGATCGTGGTGATCGGCGGGCTGATCTCCTCGACGCTGCTGACGCTGGTGCTGGTGCCGACCCTGTACACGATGGTCGAGCGGGCCAAGGAGCGGATGCGGCGCAAGCCGGCCGCGCCGCCCAAGCACGAGGCGAAGGTGCTCACGCCCACCTCGTGACCCGCTTTCCGGTGCCCGTACGGCGATGCCGTGCGGGCACCGGCATTGGGGGGACTGCCGGCGTCACCTCGTGCCGAGGCGGTCCGGTCGCTCACGGTCTTGGGGAGGTCACTGTGGGTATGCGGGAGTGAGGGCGGTCGATCCGGCTCCGCGCCTGTCCGAGAGGGGATCTCCCATGAGTGATGGCGACACCGAGGGCGCCTATGTCGTCGCGCCGGAGGACATCGTCTGGCACAAGACCGACCTCGGCGAGGAGTTCTGGCTCAGCGACAGGGTGGTCGACGCCCGCTACACCTCGGCGTACGATGCCCAGCTGTCCAAGTTCGGCCCGGGTGGCGGGTCCCCGCCGCATCACCACACCTACAACCACGCCTTCTACTTCCTCAGCGGAACCGGTGGCGTGCGGATCGGCGATCAGAGCCGGCACGTCAAGGCGGGCACCTTCGTCAAGGTTCCCGCGCACATCCAGCACAGCGTCACCAACGATGGCACCGAGGACCTCGTCTTTCTCGTCATCTACGACCCGCCGATCAATGACGAGGGCATGCCCTAGCCGCCCTCCGCGCGGCGGCGTCCGGTACAAAGGCAGACATGCAGGACGTTGTCGAGCACCGCTACGGCCGCGACGACATGCGACTGGTGAGGGCGTCCTTCCGTACGCATCGCTTCGTTCCGCACTCATCGCTTCGTTCCGCACGCGCACAGCGAGTACGCCGTCGCGGCGATCGAGCGCGGGGTGGAGGCTGTGCGCCACCGCGGTGCCACCGAACACGCGCCCGCGGAGAGCCTGCTCCTGCTCGACGCCGACACCGTCCATGCCGGCCGGCCCGGCATCGCCGAGGGCTGGGACTACCGGGTCTTCTACCTCCCGCCGGCGCTGCCGGCGGAGCTCGCCGGGCACCGGCCCGCCTTCACCGTGCCGGCCCCGTACGACCCGCCTCTGGCCGGCCGCCTGATCCGGCTGCACCGCCGCCGGGACCAGGGCTCCCTGGCCGCGCAGGAGGAGTTCGAGGCGCTGTGCACCGAGATCCTCACCCGCTACACACGCCGCGCGATCGTCGCGACGCCACCGCTGCCCGTGGCGAAGGTGCGGCGTCACCTGGCCGCGGACCTTCAGCGCACCCCGAGCCTGGACGAGCTCGCGGGCGTGGCGGGGCTGCCCCGATTCCAGCTGCTGCGCGCCTTCCGCCGCGAAACCGGCCTCACCCCGCATGGCTACCTGTTGCAGCTGCGCCTGCGCCGTGCCCAGCAGCTCCTGACCTGCAGCGCGACTTCGTCGCCGACATCGCCGGCACCACCGAAGTGCTGCCCGCGGTCCGGCGCCTGGCGGACGTGTTTCGCCGGGAGGGCCGGCCCGTCGTGCACATCGTGCGCCTGTACCTGCCCGACGGCAGCAACGCGGAGCAGCAGATCGGCCCGAACGAGCACATCCTGTACAAACCCCGCTGGAGCGCCTTCTTCCGCACCCGGCTGCTGGAGCACCTCGCCGAACGCGCGGTGAGCACGGTCGTCGTGGCCGGCTGCAACTACCCGAACTGCCCGCGTTCCACGCTCGTCGATGCGACCCAGCACGACCTGCGCACCGTCGCCGTGCGCGACGCGGTGTCCGGCTGGACCGCCGACGCCGACCGCGAGATGACCGGCATGGGCATCGCCTGCCTGGACACGAGCGAGGTCGTCGCCGCCATCCGGACGGGCGCGGCGTCGCGCGCGTGACGGGGCGGCGCGGCCTCGGCCGGCGGCACCTTTAGACTTGTCCGACGTGACCGCCAAGCCGCGTAAGCCGCGTATCCCGAATGTCCTGGCCTCCCGTTATGCCTCCCCGGACCTGGCCCTGCTGTGGTCTCCCGACCACAAGGTCGTCGCGGAGCGGCGGTTGTGGCTGGCGGTGCTGCGGGCGCAGGCCGAGCTGGGGGTGGCGGTGCCCGAGGGCGCGATCGGCGACTACGAGAAGGTGGTCGAGCAGGTCGATCTCGACTCGATCGCGGCTCGCGAGCGGGTGACGCGCCACGACGTGAAGGCGCGCATCGAGGAGTTCAACGCGCTGGCCGGGCACGAGCAGGTGCACAAGGGCATGACCTCGCGTGACCTGACCGAGAACGTCGAGCAGTTGCAGGTGCGCGACAGCCTGCTGCTGGTGCGCGACCGGGTGGTGGCGCTGCTGGCGCGGCTGGCCGAGCTGGCGGGCGAGCACGCGGCGACGGTGATGGCCGGCCGCTCCCACAACGTGGCGGCGCAGGCGACCACGCTGGGCAAGCGGTTCGCCTCGGCGGCCGACGAGCTGCTGGTCGCCTACGGCCGGCTGGAGGAGCTGATCGAGCGTTATCCGCTGCGCGGCATCAAGGGCCCGGTGGGCACCGCCCAGGACATGCTGGACCTGCTCGGCGGCGACCGCGAGAAGCTGGCCGAGCTGGAGGGCCGGGTGGCCGCCCACCTCGGGTTCACGCGGCGCTTCACCAGCGTCGGCCAGGTCTATCCGCGCTCGCTCGACTACGAGGTGGTCAGCGCGCTGGTGCAACTGGCGGCGGCGCCCTCGTCGCTGGCCAGGACGATCCGGCTGATGGCCGGGCACGAGCTGGTCACCGAGGGGTTCAAGGAGGGGCAGGTCGGCTCGTCGGCGATGCCGCACAAGATGAACACCCGCTCCTGCGAGCGCGTCAACGGCCTGGCGGTGGTGCTGCGGGGCTACGCCTCGATGACCGGCGAGCTGGCGGGCGACCAGTGGAACGAGGGCGACGTGTCGTGCTCGGTGGTGCGGCGGGTGGCGTTGCCGGACGCGTTCTTCGCCTTCGACGGGCTGGTGGAGACGATGCTGACGGTGCTGGAGGAGTTCGGCGCCTTCCCCGCGGTGATCTCCGCGGAATTGGATCGCTATCTGCCGTTCCTGGCGACGACGAAGATGCTGATGGCGGCCGTGCGGGCCGGTGTCGGCCGGGAGACGGCGCACGAGCTGATCAAGGAGCACGCGGTGGCGTCGGCGCTGGCGATGCGCTCGCGCGGCGCCGCCAACGAGCTGCTGGACCGGCTGGCCGGAGACGCCCGCTTCCCGCTGGACCGGGCGGGGCTGGACGCGCTGCTGGCCGATCGGGTGTCGTTCACGGGGGCGGCGGCCGACCAGGTGGAGGCCGTGACGCGGCGGGTGGCCGACGTGGTGGCGGCGCATCCTGGGGCGGCGGCGTACCGGCCGGGCGCGATCTTGTGACGATCCGCGAGTTGCTCGACCCCGCCGAGGTGGCGGCGGCGTGCGGGGACGACGATCTGCTGGTCTGGGTGGCGCAGGGCCTGCGCGGCGGCGCGCGGGCCTGGACGCTGGAGACCGGCCGGGGCAGCGCGGTGGTGGCCGCCGCTCCCGGCGTGTCGCGGCGCGACCGGCTGGGCATGTGGGGCGACGCCGCGTGCGCGGTGCCGCTCGTACGTCACGTGCTGGCCGAGATGGGGCCGTCATATCGGCCGTTCGGGGAGCGTGAGCTGGTGCGCGAGGTGGCGGCCCGGCTGCCGGGCGTGCGGCCGGCCGGGCGGTTCTCCTGGATGAGCCTGTCCGGGGCCGCGCAGGAGCGCGCTCCTGCGGCTGTGGCCGGCGAGGTCGGCTGGCTGGCGAAGGACGCCGACGCGCAGGTCGCGGCGCTGCTCGCGGCCGAGGCGCCCGATTCGTACGCGGTGCCGGGCCTGCCCGGCGTGAGCCGGTGGGCGGGCGCGAACGTGGCGGGCGAACTGGCGGCGGTGGCGGCGGAGGCCTGGTCGGCGCCCACGGTCGGGCTGCTGGCCGGGGTCGCCACCCGGGCGCGCTTTCGCGGGCGGGGGCTGGCCGAGCGGGTGTGCCGGTGGGTGACGGGGGAGCTGCTGGCCGCGTACGGGCGGGCGGCGCTGATGGTCGACGACGAGAACGCGGCCGCCATCACCGTCTATGAGCGGATCGGCTACCGGCGGCGGCTGGTGATGGCCTCGCATGTGACGGCCTGACCAGGGCCACCACCACGCCGCCGTCCTGCCCGGATCGGGCGACGGTCCGCGCTCGGCCGTCGCGCGGGCGAAAGGCCGGTTCACAGCCCTCCTTCCCCTGAGCGTCGAGCCGGCTCCGGCGGGTGGAGGGTGGTGATGCCGGTGAGGATGAGGTCGATGCCGGTGAGGAACTGTTCGCGGTCGTCGTGCTCGCGCATCTGGTCCGCGATGGCCCGCATGAACGGGTAGTCGTCGGGGTCGAGATCTTGCCATGCCCTGGACGCGGTGCCGAGGAACTCGGCGCGCTCCGCCTCGGAGCTGGGGACTCCGGTGCTCTGGGAGGTCTGGGCGGTGGCGCCGAGGATGTAGTGGACCAGCGTCGAGGTCGTGGTGAACCAGACGCCCTGCGGCACGCCCAGCGTGCGGACCGGCCGGCCGATGTTCTCGAAGATGCGCAAGGTCACCGGCCCCCAGGGGTTGCGGGTGAGCTGCGCCGCGAGCTGGGCGGCGAGCCATGGGTGCTCGGTGACCGCGTCGAACAGGCCGAGCGCGACGGCGCGGATCTCGTCCTGGGGCGAGCCCGCTCCGGCGGGCCGGGTCGGCCGCGTGGCCAGGGCGTCGGCGACGACGGCGTCGGTCGCGGCCTCCAGCAGCTCGTCCATGTTGCCGATGTGCCAGTAGATCGCGCCGGACCCGGTGGCCAGGCGGCCGGTCAGCGCCCGGACCGTCAGGGCGTCCTTGCCCACCGTGTCCAGCAGCTCGACGGCGGTCTCGACGATGCGCTCCCGGGTGAGCACCTGCCTGCGTCGCTGTGATTGACGTGTCCGTGTGGCCATGCCCGCCATTCTCGCATCCGTTGGAGCATCGATCCAACATGGAGTACTGTTCCATTCTTGGAGCGGTGCTCCACAACGCCCGGGATCTCGCCGGGCGGTCTCGAGCGAAGGGGGATTCGACGTGTACGACGTGGTGATCGCGGGGGCCGGCCCGGTGGGCCTGTTCCTTGCCGGTGAGCTCGCGCTGGCCGGCTGCTCGGTCCTGGTGCTGGAGCGGGACCAGGAGCAGGACTCGCCGTGGAAGGCGCTCCCGCTGGGAATGCGGGGCCTGAACGCCGGATCGGTCGAGACGTTCTACCGCCGCGGGATGCTGGAAGAACTGCTGAAAGCCTCGGGCGCCGACGGGCGGCAGGTCGGCGCCGACCCCGGCGCGCACGAGCCGCCGGCTCCTCGCGGCGTGAGCCACTTCGCGGGCATGCGGCTCGACCCGGCCGGCATCGACGCCGCCCTCCCGTACCGGCTGCCAGGCCCGGCGATGGAGGGCGTCATGACCAGCCTGGACGCGGTCGCGACGGTGCTGGCCGGGCGGGCGGCCGGGCTCGGCGTGCGGATCCTGCGGGGCGTGCCGGTCGAGGCCGTGACCCAGGACGGCGACACCGTCGTCGCACGGGCCGGCGGGGGCGACCACCGGGCGCGCTGGCTCGTGGGATGCGACGGCGGGCGCAGCACGGTGCGCGAACTGGCGGGCTTCGACTTCGTCGGCACCGAACCGCTGTTCACCGGCTACGCCGCCCGCGTCACCTTCGCCGACCCGCAGCAGCTGGACCTGGGCTTCAACCTGACGCCGACCGGCATGTACCTGCGCACGTCCTTCGAGGGGCACCTGGGCATGATGGACTTCGACGGCGGCGCCTTCGACCGCTCGCAGCCGCTGACGCGCGAGCACCTCCAGACGGTGCTGCGCCGGGTCTCCGGCACCGACGTGACACTCACCGAGGTCCATCTCGCCTCCAGCTTCACCGACCGCGCGATGCAGGCCACGACCTACCGCGACGGCCACATCCTGCTCGCCGGCGACGCCGCCCACATCCACTCCCCGCTCGGCGGCCAGGGGCTCAACCTCGGCATCGGCGACGCCATGAACCTCGGCTGGAAACTGGCCGCCACCGTCCACGGCACCGCACCGGACGGCCTGCTCGACACCTACACCGCCGAACGCCACCCCGTCGGCGCGGCGATCCTCGACTGGTCACGCGCTCAGGTCGCGACCATGAACCCCGGCCCCAACGCCCCGGCCCTGCGACGGCTGGTCCACGACCTGCTCGGCACCCGCGACGGGACCACCCACGTCTTCCGCAGCACCTCAGGACTGTTCCACCGCTACGACGTGGGCAGCGACCGGCCACTCGCCGGCCGAACCGCCCCGGACTTCCGTCTGGCCGACGGCACCCGCCTCGGCGACCTGCTGCGCGAAGGACACGGCGTCGCGCTCGACTTCACCACCGGCCGGCGCCTGCACGACGCGGCGACGAGCTGGAAAGGCCGCATCCGGTACGCGTCCGGGCCGGTGAGCGACGACCTCGGCTTCGGCGCGCTGCTGATCCGGCCCGACGGCATCGTCGCCTGGACCGACGGCCACGACCCCGACCCCGAGGCGTTCCGGCACGCCGCGGCCGACTGGTTCGGGGACCCGCAAACCTGACCGGACGTCTCAGAGCCCCCCGGCGCGCGTCGGGCGAACCGGCCCCAAGCGCCCGTATCCACACCGATTTCCGGGGCACCGTCGACAAGAAAGGGACCTTCCATGCCGAGTGAGAACCCGACGCAGCCCGAGCTGAACAAGGAGGTGGTTCGCCGCTTCTACGAAGCCGTGCTGCGCGTACCCGGCAGCCCGGACTTCGCAACGATCGAAGAGCTGACCGACGAGCAGGAGATCGAGCTCAACTGGGGCCACCCCGCCAGCGGCGTCCACAGGGGAGCAGCCATCGGGCCGGCGCGGCACCGCATGCACGAGCTGACCGGGTTGGACATCCAGGCCGTCAGCATCGAGGAGCTCGTCGCCGACGGTCCCACTCGCGTGGTGGTGGTGGCCACGAACGGCGGCACCGACATCCACGGCAACCCGTGGCGGATGACCGTTCTCGAACTGGTCGACGTGGCGAACGGCAAGATCACCAGGAAGCGTTCGTTCTACCAGGACACGGCGCTTCTCCGGGACATCTCACTCCAACGCGAGGCCGCACTCGCGCGCAAGGCCGGAGAGGCCTGATCACCCAGCCGCCGCTTCGGGCGGGTGGGTGCGCGGTCCGCCGTCATGCGGTGCCCCGGATGCCGGCGGGGAGGTCGTGCGCGTCACGCCGGCGGCCGGGCGAGTCTGGCGGCCACGGCGTCGAGGACCCAGTCCAGCCCGGTCGCGAAGGACTCCTCGGCGTCCACCTCCGTGCCGTCGTGCACCATCTTGGCCACCGTCGGGAAGCGGCCCGTGGCCAGCATCCTGCTCAGGTGCGGGCCGGAGGCGCGCTGCCACTCGCGCACGGACAGGCCCGTGGCACGCTCGGCCCGCAGGTTCGCGATCTCGCGCCTGATCGCGCCGGTGAAGTAGGCGTTGACGGTCTCCACGGCGCGCATGACGGTGTCGATGTCGGCGAGGCCGTCGAGAGCGGCCAGCACGGCCTCGCCCGCGGCGAGGGCGTTCGGGCCCAGCGCCGGACGGCCGCCGAGCAGGTCGGCCAGCCATTCGTGACGGAGGGCGGCCCGCCTCGTGCGGTGGGCGCGTACGCGCAGCACCTCCCGCCAGTCGCCCGGCTGCTCCTCGGCGATGATCTCGGTGTGGACCTCGTCCACCATGAGGTCGAACAGCTCCTCCTTGGTGGAGATGTATCCGTACAGCCGCATCGGTCCGACGTCCAGCCGGGCGGCGACCTTGCGCAGCGACACCGCCTCCAGCCCGCCCTCGTCGGCCAGCGCGATGGCGGCCGCGACGATTCGCTCCCGGTCGAGCGGCGCGGGGCGAGTCGGCGGCTCCGGCCGGTCCCACACAGTCATGGATACATCGTACTGTTGCAATACACTGTATTGGCACAATACGGTGTATCGACATGAGTCACCGTATCGCCGTGGTGGGTGGCGGCCCCGCCGGCCTCACCTTCGCCCGCGTCCTGCACCGCCACGATCGCCCCGTCACCGTGCTCGAACGCGACCCCGGCCCGGACGCCAGGCCCCCGGGCGGCACGCTGGACCTGCACGACAAGCTGGGCCAGCTCGCGCTGGACAAGGCGGGGCTGCTGGCGGAGTTCCGGGCGCTGTCGCGTCCCGAGGGGCAGGCCATGCGCATCCTGGACGTGGACGGGACCGTGCTGCGCGACTGGCGGCCCCGTCCGGACGAGCAGGCCAATCCCGAGATCGACCGCGGGCAGCTCCGTGACCTGCTGCTCGGCCCCCTGGACGTCCGTTGGGGGCGGGGCGTCGCGGAGGTGGTGCCGGGGACCCGGGACGGCGTGCTGGTGCGTTTCGCGGACGGGCGGCAGGAGACGTTCGACCTCGTGGTCGGCGCGGACGGCGCCTGGTCCCGGGTCCGCCCGGCGCTCTCGTCCGTGAGGCCGCACTACACCGGCGTCACCCTGGTCGAGAGCTCCCTGGACGACGTCGACACCCGCCATCCCGACCTCGCCCGGCTGATCGGCGACGGTTCTGTCGCCGTGTACGGGGTGAACCGCGCCATCGTCGCCCAGCGCAACAGCGGCGGCCACGTCAAGGTGTACGCCCAGTTCCGCGCGCCGCTGGACTGGCACACGGACCTGGAGCGGCATCTGGGCCTGAACCGCCGCGCGCCCCTGTCCCCGGGCCTGTCCCCGGGCCGGGACGGCGGCCGGGACGCGGGGCTGGACCCGGGGCTGGGGCGGGGGCTGGGGCGGGGGCTGGATCTGGCCGACGTCGAGGCCGTGCGATCAAGCCTGCTGGCCCTGTTCGACGGCTGGGCCGCTCCCGTCCTCGGCCTCCTGCGCCACGGCACCGCCTTCGTCGTCCGCCCCCTCTACGTCCTGCCCGTGTCGCACACCTGGGCCCACGTCCCCGGGGTGACCCTCTTGGGCGACGCCGCCCACCTGATGCCCCCTCTGGGGGTGGGCGCGAACCTCGCGATGCTGGAAGGCGCCGAACTCGCCGAGTCCGTCGCCGCCTGCGGCCCCGGCGATCCGGACGAGGCCGTCCGCGCCTTCGAGGAACACATGTGGGCGCGGGCCGGCAGGTGGGCGAAGATGACGGCGGCCGGTCTTGAACGCCTCGTGAGCCCGGACCCCGCCGACGCCCTCGCCCTCTTCGACGAGGTTCAGCCATCCTGATGGCGTCCGCGACGCCGCTTGACCCTGACGCAGGGTCAAGCTTTCAGCATGGTGGCATGACCGACGAAACCAGTGACATCCAGGCCCCCGGATCGCCCACGCCGTACGGCGAGCACGACGCTATGGGAGACCGGGCGCAAAGAGGCGACAGGACGATGCGGCACTTCACGATCGAGCACGACGGCGTCACGATCCCGGTGTCCCGCGGCGGTCGGGGACGGCCGCTGGTCCTGTGCCCCGGGCTGAACTCGACGCAGGCGGACCTGCGCGAGCTGGCCGAGCTGCTGCGGCGCGACCATGACGTGGTGACCTTCGACCTGCGGGGCCATGGCCTCGCCTCGGCTGCCGGGCGGTACTCCTTCGAGGACTTCCTCGGCGATCTCGCCGCGGTGATGGCGGGACCGGCAGGCCGCGGCCTGCCCGCGGCGCCCGTGCTGGTGGGCTACTCCTTGGGCGCCGACCTGGCCGTACACTATGCCAGCGAGCATCCTGACGCCGTCGCCGGGCTCGTTCTCATCGACGGGGCGAACCCGGTGCCCGAACCGTTCATCACCGAAGCCGTCCTGCCGGAGTTCCGCGCCATGTGGGAGGAGCTGGCCACGCGGCAGGAGGCCGAGCGGGGCACCGCCCGCCAGGTGCTGCTCACCGCCCAGCAGATTCTCGACCTCAACCTGGAGATCGACGTGGTCCGGTCCGAGATCCTCGACCGGTACGGAAAGATCGACCGGCCCATCAGCATGATCATGTCGACGTCGATGGCCGGCGACGGTGGCGACGGGCACGCGCGGCGGTTCAACCAGAACTGGCGTGCCGGCGTCGAGCGGCTCGTCCGCGAGCATCCGCACATCGCCACCACCTGGCTCGAGGCCGATCACCAGCTGGTCTTCACCCACGCCCCGGAGATCGCCGACATCATCCGCAACGCACCGGGCCTGGCCTGGTGACCTCGTAAGCAGCTCGTGGAAGGCTGATCTGATGCTGACCATCGGCGAACTGGCCTCGTACGCCGGAGTGACGGTGCGCGCGGTGCGGCACTACCACGCCAAGGGGCTGCTGCCGGAGCCGGAGCGGGACCACTCCGGCTACCGCCGGTACGACGCCGGCGCCGTGGTCGAGCTGATCAGGATCCGGACCCTCGCCGAGGCCGGGGTCCCGCTGGCGCGGGTGCGGGAGCTGCTGCACGTGGGGGAGGAGGAGTTCGCCGCGGCGATCGCGGACATCGACCGGCGGCTGCGGGCGGAGATCCGCGAGCGGCAGCGGCATCGCGAGCGGATCGCGCGGCTCGCCGCCGGGGACAGCCTGGCGCTGCCCCCGGAGGTGGTCGAGTACCTC
The DNA here is from genome assembly GCF_006334985.2 of Nonomuraea phyllanthi. Taxonomy (GTDB): domain Bacteria; phylum Actinomycetota; class Actinomycetes; order Streptosporangiales; family Streptosporangiaceae; genus Nonomuraea; species Nonomuraea phyllanthi. The sequence goes on along the minus strand of NZ_VDLX02000022.1, from coordinate 156,785 downwards.
GACCGGCTGCGGGCGCTCGGGGTCGACGAGCGCATCGTCCGGGCCGAGCGCGACGGCTGGATCCCGCTGGCCGCGCGCTCACCCGAGCGGGTCCCGGAGTGGATGGCGCGCAAGCGGGAACAGATCGCCGACCCTTTGTTCGTCGACTTCCACCTCAGCCTGAGCCGGGCTCTCGACCGAGCCGGCGACGACCCCCGGCTGGTCGAGCTGGCCGACAAGCTGGCCGACTACATCACGCGGATGGCTGACGAGCGGGGCGAGGACTATGTCGATGACACCGATATCGACTCACCGCTCGTCAAGCTGATGGACGCCCTGGCGTTCGCCACCGTGCCGCCGGCGCGTCAGCTGATCGAGCTGCTGGAGCAGCGAGGCTGGACGGGGTGGACCAAGCTCGAACGCGTGGCCTCCACACGGCCCAGCCGCGGTCCCGGAGAAGGTGCCTGACCTGCACGGATGAGCGGTTCCGCGGGCCGGCCTGCCCGTGAGCCCATGGAGCTTGCATCTCCTGGAACGCGAGGTAACATACAACTGGAATTGAAGGTTACCTCTCACTCAGAGGAGGCTTTCCGATGCTGTTGACCTCGATCGACCCGTTCGTCCAGGAATTCGAGCGCCAGTTCACCCGCCTGGCGCGGCAAGCCTTCGACGCCGGTGCCGCGGCCATGCCCATGGACGGGCTGCGCCGTAAGGACGACGTGGTCCTGCGCTTCGATCTGCCCGGTATCGACCCCGAGTCCATCGAGGTCACCGTCGACCGCGGCGTGCTCAGCGTCAGCGCCCGCCGCGAGGAGGAGATCGCCGAGGACGAGCGGCTGTTCGTCCGAGAGCGCCCCACCGGCACCTTCACCCGCCGCGTCTACCTGTCCGAGCACCTCGACAGCGACAAGATCGACGCCGGCTACACCAACGGCGTGCTCACCGTCCGCATCCCGGTCCTCGACCGCGCCAAGCCGCGCAAGGTCGAGATCAGCCGCGGCGGCGACACCAAGGCCATCAAAGCCTGACCAACCGGGCGGGTGCCGGCCCACGATCGCGCATGGCCGGGAGCGGCCGGCCTCCCGATCCCGCCTGGTCCGGCGCAACGCGTGGACCGGCCGCTCACCCGGCGGGCGGCGCCGCTGCTCCCGCCGCGACATCGGGCTGTCGCGGCACGTCACCACGACGACCGGCACCGCCCGTTGCATCCTCGGGCCGGATGCAGGAGACCGGTGAACCGCATGCGGCCCGAAAGCACCCTCAATCCACTGACCGGGAAAGGAGGCATCTGTCGTGATCGAAACCGCTCCGGTCGTCGCGCCGCCGTCCGTGGCCGGCGACCGGCCGGTGGTCGGCTCCTACGACACCTACGAGCAGGCCCGCGAGGCGGTCGCCTTCCTGGCCGGCAACGACGTTGCGGCGCACCGGGTCGGCATCGTGGGGGAGAATCTGCGCCTGAAGGACGATGTTCTCGGCCGCATGACCGCCCCTCGCGCGGCGGGTGTGGGCGCGGCGCTCGGCGCGTGGTTCGGCCTCCCCTCCAGCCTGCCTGTCCTGCTGGCCGCGGGCCCGTGGGCGGCGCTGCTGGCGGGGGTGGTCTTCGGCGCGCTGCTCGGCGCCGTCTTCGGCCTGACCGCGTACTGGACCGCACGCGGCCGAGGCGACCTGCCGGCCGGCCGGTCCCTCGTGGCCGCCCGCTACGACGTCGTCGCCGACGTGGCCGTCGCCGACGATGCGCGCAACCTGCTGATCGGGTACGGCCGGCGTACCGGCTGATGTGGCGGCCGGCGGGAACCAGCGGGACGGCACCGCGCCGGGACCCCGTTCACCTCGACGTCGATCGCGCTTCCTGCCGCGCATGGCGCGCGCCCGCCTGCCCGGATCGGGGGTTCGCGCCGACGAGGGGCAGCCGCCTGTCGGCCGCCCAGACGGCCAGCGCGCAGGCCGCGAATCCGGCTCCGAGGAGACTGGAGCCCGCCCACCCGTGCGCGGTGAAGACGGCGGTGGTGGCGGCCGCGCCGAGGGCGGAGCCGAGCGAGTAGAAGACCATGTAGCCGCCGATGACGCTGCTGGTGCGGTCCGGATACGCGGCCGTGAGCAGGTGCTGGTTGCTCACGTGTACGGCCTGGACCGCGAGGTCGAGCAGCACGATTCCGGCGACGAGCAGCCCCAGTGACCACGGCAGTTGCGCTGTCGCCGCCCAGGAGAGGATGAGCAGGGTGAGCGCGAGGCCGGTGACCGGGGCGGCCCGTCCCGCGTCCGCCCACCGTCCCGCGCGTGCCGCGCCGAGCGCGCCGGCGAGCCCGGCGATGCCGAACAGCCCGACCTGGGTCTCGCCCATCCGCCACGGCGCGTCCGCCAGCGGCAGGGACAGCCCGCTCCACAGCGTCCCGAACGATGCGAACAAGAAGAACGCGATGAGCCCCCGCGTCAGGAAGACGCGCTGCCCGAACAGCCCGCCGAGTGCGACGAGGGCCCGCCCGTATCCCGCGGGCCGGTCGGGGCGCTGCTCCGGCGGCAGCGCGAGGAGGACGAGGGCCGCGAGCCCGAGTGACAGCACCGCGAGCAGGGCGTAGACGCTGCGCCAGCCCCACATCTCGGCGAGCGTGCCGGTGACGACCCGCGCGCCCAGGATGCCGACCACGACGCCCGAGGTCACGAAACCGATGTTCCGTCCGCGTTCGGCGGGCGGCGAGACCGACGCGGCGTAGGTCACCGTGATCTGCACGACGACCGCGAACACCCCGGCCGTCGCCAGCCCCGCGAACGTCAGCCACGCGGCTGACGCCGAGGCCGTCAGGATCGAGCCCACCGCGGTGAGCGCCAGGTGCACGGCGATGAGCCGGCGCCTGTCGACCACGTCGCCGAGCGGCACCAGCAGCACCAGCCCCGCCAGATAGCCGACCTGGCCGGTCGCGACGATCCATCCGGTGAGTTCCGCCGACATGCCGAGATCGCGCCCCATCGGCCGCAGAACCGGTTGCGCGGCATAGATGCTCGCCACAGCGACACCGCACACCACCGCGAGCAGCAACCGCCGCCACACGTCCATCGCACTCCCAATCCAATAAGTAGCAGATTGCAACCAATTTGACCGTACGGCATAATGGTTTCAATCTGCAACTCATCGGGAGATGCCATGTCGACTACCGCCCTGCCCGCCCCGGACGCCGAGTGGACCGACCCCGACTGCCCCGTGGCCCGCACGCTCGACCTGGTGGGTGACAGGTGGAGCCTTCTCGTCGTCCGCGATGCGATGGACGGGGCCCGATCGTTCACCGAGTTCCAGCGACGCACCGGCATCGCCCGCAACATCCTCACCGACCGTCTCCGCAAGCTCACCGCTCACGGGCTCCTCGCCCAGCGCGCCGCACCGTCGGGCCGCCGCCAGGAGTACGTGCTCACCGACGCCGGCCGTGACCTCTTCCCCGTCATCCTGACCCTGCGACAGTGGGGGGAACGCCACGCCTTCGCGCCCGGCGAGGCCCACTCCACCCTTGTCGACCAGCACGGCAGCCCTGTGCCGGAGATCGCGCCGACCAGCGCCGACGGCACCCTCCTCGGCACCGACACCACCCACGTGCGGAAGGTCCGCCGGTAGCAAGGCGGTTCCCCGCGGCCCACGCACCCGGAGGCGGCCGGCGACCCGGAGCCTGACATCGACCTGGGTTTCATGGGGCGGATCGCATGGGGCTGACGGGGCGGTGGTGGAAGCCGCCCGCGCCGAGCATGCCGGCGGTGTGGCCGCGACTTTCGGGGTGAGGGGTCACGCCGGCTCCTCAGGAGGCGGTGGCGGCGCTGTGCACTGCGGCGGCGAGCCGGTCGTGCTCGGGGTAGGACCAGCCGAACCCGAAACGGCGTCGGGTGTAGCCGAAGGCGATGCCGGTACGAGGGTCGGCGAAGGCCTCCGAACCGGCCGAGCCGTCGTGGCCGAACGCGTTCGCGCTGAGGAACGCGTACCGCAGACCCTTGGCCTGGAACCCGACCGCGTAGTTGCCCTGCTCGCCGCGGACCAGGTCGGCGCCGGTGGAGTGCAGCATGGAGAACTCGCCGACGGTGTCCGGGTTGAGCAGCGGGGGGCGCCCGTCGACGCCCCACACGGCCGCCGCGTACAGGCCGGCCAGGCCGCGCGCGCTGCCGACGCCGCCGGCTGACGCCTGTCCGTTGGCGCGGACGGCGCGGGTGTTGGCGAAGGCCGCCTGGTCCAGCGGCGGCGTGCTGTTGAGCCCGTAGCCGATGCCGAGGATGCTGTGCGGACCGGGCAGGTTCGACCAGAACGCGGCCTCCTGCTCCGGCGTCGCCGTCCACCACTGGATCGGCCGGAACCGCTCCTCCTCGGCCGCGGGCAGCCCCAGGTAGAGGTCCAGCCCGTACGGGGTCCGGATGCGCTCGTCGTAGACCTGCTGCAGCGACTGGCCGGTCACCCGCCGGATCACCTCGTTCACCATGGCGAACGCGACGAACCCGCCGTAGCCGTAGGCCGAACCCGGCCGCCAGTAAGGCCGCTGCCCGGCCAGGCGGCGCGCGATCACCGCGTCGTCGGCCAGGTCGGCCGCCGGCAGCCCGCCGTCGACGCCGATGACGCCGGAGCGGTGGGTCAGCACGTCCCGCAGCGTGATCCTGTCCTTGCCGGCCGCGGCGAACTCCGGCCAGTGCCGGGCCACCGGCTCGTCGAGATCGAGCACACCCTCCTGCACCAGCAGCGCCGCCACCAGCGTCGCGGCACCCTTGGTGGAGGAGTACACGCCGGTCAGCGTGTCACAGCTCACCTCGTCCCCAGCCCACAGGTCGACCACCCGCCGGCCGTGCGCGTACACGGCCAGCTGCGACCCCGCCCGGCCGTCCTGCTCGGCCACCACGGCGGCGTACGCCTCGCGCACCTGCTCGAAGCCGTCCGCGACCGTCCCGTGGACATCCATCCTGCTCATCGTCGGCAACCCTTCATGAGTGAGTGTCGGTCGCCGGCATGACGGATGGTCCGCAGGAAAGGTGACCGGTGCGTCCGCGGTCACCTTTCACGGGTTTGCTGCGTCAGCTGTCTGACATATGGCTGAGATGAGAGGAATGCAATGGTGACGCCCCATGGGACTCGGGTGACATCGACAATCTCGGTGGCTGGCTGACCACCGTGGTCGGCCGGGTGTGCCTGGACATGCTCCGCGCCCGCAGGTCCCGGCGCGAGGAGCCGCTGGAGGAGCGCCTGCCCGATCCGGTGATCAGCCGCGCGGATGCCGCCGACCCGGAGCAGGAAGCGCTGCTGGCCGACTCGGTGGGCCTGGCGCTGCTGGTCGTGCTGGAGTCGCTGACCCCGGCCGAACGGCTGGCGTTCGTGCTGCATGACATGTTCGGCCTGCCGTTCGAGCAGATCGCGCCCATCGTGGACCGAACCCCCGTGGCGGCCAAGAAGCTCGCCAGCCGTGCGCGCCGGCGCGTCCGTGGCGCGACTCCGACTCCTGACCCTGATCTGGGCGGTCAGCGCCGGGTGGCGGACGCGTTCCTGGCCGCCGCACGTGGCGGCGACTTCGACGCGCTGCTGGCCATCCACGATCCTGACGTGGTGCTGCGCGCCGACGGCGGCGTGCTCACCGGCGGCATGAAGGTCATCCGCGGCGCCGCGGCCGTGGCCGGACAGGCCGCCACCTTCCAGCGCATGGCCACCAGCGCCGCCACCCGCCCGGCGCTCGTCAACGGCCTCGCCGGCCTGGTCAACACCATCGACGACCGGCTCATCTCCGTCATGAGCTTCACGATCTCCGACGGCAAGATCGCCGCGATCGACATCCTGTCCGATCCCGACAGGCTGGCCCACCTCAACGCAGCGCGGGTCAGCCGTTGGTGACCCAGTCCATGTGGTCGATCCAGTGCTCGAGCAGCGCCCGGTCCCCCAGCACTTCCAGCGTTGGAGCAGCGTCCAGGGGGCGACGCCTGCTGATCACGAGCAGCAGCTCGGCGGCCGGGCCGCGTACCGCGACGTCCGCCTTGGTGTGCGCGCGCTCCAGCGCGACCATGTCCGGTTCCCGGCGTGCCACCCACTCCCCGGGCGCGTCGGTCGCGTGGAAGTGCAGACTCTGACCGTCTCCGCGCATCGCATCGGCGAAGCCGTGCCTGTTCTCCCAGTAGCCGCGGGACGTCAGCGTCTCCAGCCAGTCCTCGATGGCCGCGACGGCGAGCTCCGGCGCCAACTCGTACGGCATGCCGAGCGCCGCGGCCGCGTCCGCGCGATGCACGCACACCTCGCCGAACAGCCGACGTGACCAGAACGGCACGCCCGCGGCGCCACCCGACGGGTCCCACACCGGCGCGTCATCGGAGACCGAGGCGAACGCCTGGCTCGCCTGGGCCGCGCCGTCGCTGAGCCAGGCGCGCCACCGGCCCGAGTCGGCCGGGCCCGGGACGTGGCCGGCGAACGCCCTGCTCGGCTCGGTCATCTGCTCGCCCACCAGCATCGCCACCATGCGCTGTGTCCCGCCGACATGGTCGACGAGATCGGCCAGCGTCCACTCCGGGCATGTCGGCACCGGGGCCGCCGCATCCCTGCCGTGCACCCCATCGGCGAACGTGCTCGTCTGCTCGACGACGGCCTTCACATACGCGGATGTGTCCATCGCTGCACCTCCAAGTGCCTTGTGATCTACCTGAAGTCCGCGGGCCAGGTCACCCAGGGCCGGCCGCCGGCCTGTCCGGAACACCTGGCGAAATCGCGGCGAGCACCAGCGCTGCCCGGCTTTCTCCGATACTTCATCATGCTTTTCCCGCCGGGCCGAGCCGCGCGGTATCGCGCGGTCAAGTGTCGAATGCGGATGATGGCCGGTCCAGGGCTGAAGCCGGACATTGACCGGCCATTCCCCACGGGTACTTGCAAGGCCGGCCTGGTTCGGGCCGCATGACGACGTTCGTCCGCGCACCCCGACCAGGGGCCGGGCGGGCGGGGAAAATCGGGTGAGGTTCGCGCGGTGAGGGTGCACAGTTGACGGCGTGATGTGCGATTTCGTACCTGGTATCGAGTTGTCGCGTTCCTTTTACCGCGAAGTGGTGGCGCCGCTGGTGTCCGGGGTGGCGCATGACGCCGCGCTGGTCGGGCCGGGTTCGGAGGTCCTGGCGTTCGACACGGCCCGCTCGGCCGACCACGACTGGGGCCCCCGGGTGCTGGTGTTCGTGGCCGCGCCGCAGGTGGAGGAGGTACGGGCCGCGGTGACGGCGGGCCTTCCCGAGCGGTTTCTCGGGTTTCCGACCGTGTTCGGTTACCACGGCAGCGTGCAGCCGGGGGTGACGGTGACGGAGCTGGGGTCGTGGCTGGTGGAGCGGCTGGGGTTCGACCCGCGTGGCGGGGTGTCGCTGCTGGACTGGCTGTCGGTGCCGTGGCAGAGCCTGGCGGAGATCACCTCGGGGGAGGTGTTCCACGACGGGCTGGCCGGTGAGGGGCTGGTGGTGGCGCGGGAGGCGTTGCGCTGGTATCCGCGGGACGTGTGGCGGTACGTGCTGGCCTGCCAGTGGCGGCGCATCGCGCAGGAGGAGGCGTTTCCGGGCCGGTGCGGCGAGGTGGGCGATGAGCTGGGCTCGGCTGTGGTGGGGGCGCGGCTGGCACGGGACGTGATGCGGCTGGCGCTGTTGCTGCGCCGGCGCTACCCGCCGTACGCCAAATGGCTGGGCAGCGCGCTGGCGCGGCTGCCGGGCTCGGCGGAGCTGGGCGAGTGCCTGGGCGCTGCGGTGGCGGCGCGTTCGTGGCGGCAGCGGCAGGAGGGGCTGTCGGGCGCGTACGCCCGGGTGGCGGCGTTGCAGAACCGCACGGCGCTGGCCGAGCCGCTGGACGAGCGGGTACGCGGCTACTTCGACCGGCCGTTCGAGGTGATCGGAGGGGACAGGTTCGCCGAGGCGTTGCTGGCGTCGGTGGGGGACCCGGTGATCAAGGAGTTGCCGGTGGTGGGATGTGTGGATCAGATGTCGGACTCGACAGACCTGCTGACGCGGCCGTGCACGGCACGGCGTGTGACGGCGGCGGTTCTGGGGCTTTGAGCTTAATAATCTACATTGTAAAGGCGTCGGGCGAGCGCTGTACCCATCACCTCAACAAAATTCCAAACCCACGACGAGACGGGCCGCGTCGGCCGTCGGTGTCGGTGTCGTGTGGAGCCTGCCCTGGCGCATTCACGTGTAGGGGTTGCCGTAGCATCCGCCGAACATCCAACACATTTGCCTGATCAGCAGAAACGACAGACGTAGACGATGTTGCGGCAAGGCTCGGCAGGAGATGAGTACGGAGCTCACCCCGTGGTCGTCGACACTGCGGCGGCTTCGCCGTGTTCGCGCAGCATCCGCAGCAGGGGGACGGCCGGAATACGCCGGAAAGACACCGCGGGGCCTGAAGGCCGATCGTTAGGATGATCGTCGTCGTGTTGGTGGCGGTCTTGGAGGTTTCGGGTGACCTCGGTCGATCGGACGGCATATCCGGGGTTCGCCAGGGTGGTGTCGGCGCGAGAGTTGGCCGAGGCGTTCACGCCGACCGAGGCCGAGGTGGCGTGGGCTCGTGGCCGGACCCAAGACGAGCACCATCTGCTGGCGCTGGTGGTGTGGCTGAAGTCCTACCAGCGGCTCGGGTAATTTCCGAAGGTCGAGGACGTTCCGGCGGCGGTGGTCGGGCATGTGCGTGGCGTGCTGGGGCTGGCCGGAGAGGTGGAGCTGCGGCGGGCGGCGCCGATGTCGGCCAGTCGACATCGCGCGTTCGTCCGCGAGCGGTTGGGCGTGGTGTACGACGCGCCCCGGGTCCGGCGGATCGCCGAGGAAGCGATCCGCGAGGCGGTGCAGTCCAAAGACGATCCGGCCGATCTGATCAACGTGGCGCTGGAGGAGCTGGTCCGGCGGCGGTGCGAGCTGCCGGGCTACACCACGCTGGACGCGATGGCCGCGTCGATCCGCGCCGAGGTGAACACCGGGTTCTTCCAGACCGTGGCGGGGCGGCTGGACGGGGCCGCGCGGCGCGGCTGGCCCGGTTGCTGGTGGTGGACCCGGTGACTCGCGCAGCGAGTTCGATCGGCTGAAGGACGTGGCCAAGGCCGCGTCGCTGAGCAGGTTCAAACAGCGGCTGGCGCTGCTGGCCGACATCGAGGCGATCGGGCCGACCGGGGTCTGGCTGGAGGCGATGACGTGGTGACGATGTTCTGCAAGCGGATCGCGGCCATCCACAAAGAAGGGCCGTGAGCTTCTGGAGGCGTTGCGGGAGGCGCACCGGGCCGAGTCCGAGCGGCTGCTGGTGGTGTTCGGCCCGCTCCGACACATCCCGCGCCGTCGGCGCCGCGACCACCACCGGGCGCCACGGCGTCCGGCGCGACGGTGCCGCCATCGCCTGGCGGGGAGCTGCGCTCGGCGGTGGTGGCCTCCAACTCGATCGCCTCGGCCAGGGTGAACAGCGCCGGACGGTGTGAGCGGTAGTGCACCTCCAGCAGCGGAAGGTAGTTGTTGCCGTGGTGCGCCGAGACCGCCTCGTGCGCACTGGCCAGCGCCTCCACCCCACCGGACTGCTCCAGAGTCTTCAGCACCAGCCGCCCGCGTGCTGGAGGCGGTGGAGTTCCTGCTGGAGCTGCGCGGCGCCAAGGCCGCGTTCGTGTACCGGAGGAGATCAGTGAAGCATAGTTTTCGTACGCGGATAATGAGACATGCTTGCGAGGCCGAAGATCAAGGGCCGGGCTGTGGCTGCAGGGTGTCTCAGAAATGATCGATTCCGTACAAGATCACAGTGAGGGCGTCGTCCGAGAAGCCGCTCGTTTGGGGCTCATGACACGCTTCTTACCAGCGCCCCTACCTGGGGGAGGAACGCGCCGGCCACCAGGCGTGCGAGTACCTGGAGCGGTGGCTGCCCGGCGCCGTCGGCCGCCTAGCCGTACGGCTGCGGCCGTGCGGCGAGAACCACCACCCGGACGGCGCGCGGCGCGACGACGCCGAGCTGGTCGACCGCAGCATCGCCGAACTGTGGCGGCTGTGACCTCGCGCGTTACCGGCTGGGGTGGCTGGCGCGCAGGGCCCGGGTCACCACCGGGATGGCGGCGGCCGCGGCGGTCAGCCGGGCGCCTTCGGCGCGGTAAACCTGGAGCACGTCGGCGATCACGTGCGGGGGCAGGTGCGCCTTGAGGTCCACGCTCGCCGTCTGGTAGCCGGTCCGCAGCTCGGCGAGCGCCTGGTCGACGTGGCGAGCGGCCATCCGGCCCAGCACGTATGGGTCGTGCACGATCTCGTGGGCGCGGTAGCCCGGCGGCGTTTGCGAGCAGGCGCCGTGTCCGGGTGGGGTGTGTGTCCGGCTTGCGCGCGGCGGTGCGGGGGCCTCCTCGGGGCAGGGTTCGTAGCCAGTGCTCGGTCTCGGCGCGGATGCCGTCGGCCAGGCCGTCGAGCTTGCGCTCCAGCCAGGCTTCGAAGGAGGGACGTCGGTCATCGATGAGCACGCCCATCTCGGTCAGGACCTCGGCCACCCGCTCCCCGCTGATGTCCATGGCCCGGACGTCGGGGAACAGCTCGGAGTAGCGGATGACGTCGCCGGCGGTGCGCTGGGACAGCACGACGGTCAGGGCCCGCCGGACGTTGTCGTGCATGCCGCGCGGCCTGCCCGCTCGCCTGGGACGAAGCAACGAATCGGGCGCGTAGCGACGGCAGGAATATCGACTGCCCGACGAGGCGTTGGCGTGCGCTGTGAGCATTGAGCGAGTCATCATCCTGCACGGCTACATGGCATCCCCGTCCAGCCACTGGTTCGAGTGGCTTCATGACGAACTGACGCCCGAGGGAGTCGAGGTCGCGATCCCGGCGCTGCCGAACTCGACTGCTCCCGAGCCCGAGGCTTGGATCACGGCGGCGGCGAGGGTTCTTGGCGAGCCCAACGACCGCACCGCTGTGGTCGGCCACAGCCTCGGCTGTGTCACTGCGCTCCATGCCCTCGACCGCCTCGACGGAACCTGGAACCTCAGTACCCTGATCGCGGTCTCCGGCTTTGTCAGCCCTGCGCCCGCACTTCCAGAGCTGGACCCGTTCACCAACACTGTTCCTCATATTGCGCGCGTCGCTGGGAACATTCGGCGTCGCGCCGTCGTTCGCTCCGACAACGACACGTTCGTCACGCCGTCGCTGACCACGGAGCTAGGCCAGTTGCTGCGCGCTGAGGAAATCGTCGTGCCCGGTGCAGGGCACTTCCGCGCCGCCGAAGGGATCACCTCTCTCCCGGAGGTGGCTGCACTTCTGCGTAGCTAAGGACAGCGACCTGAAGCCGCAAGAGTGGGACCGCCAGAAGGCGATGATCAAGTCAGTCATGAACTGGGATCAGGCCACCTCGACCTGGTGGCACGGCCCAGCAGCTCACACCCCGAACACGTCGCCCATGTCCTCAACACCCTGTTCGAGGCTGCCCGCCTGTACGGCACCGCCGTCACGCGAGGGAGATGCCAGCACGACCGCCCGAGGCCAGGTGACCCGTTGTGATGTGGGATGCTGATCGTCCTGCGTCTTGCCGAGCGGCCTGCTCCACCTCAGCCAGTCATGTGGATGAACGTGCCCACGGTCTCCGCGAAAGCGGTTCCAGTGAGGAGCCCCGAAGTGGCAGCGGCGGCGAGTAAAACGACGAGCAGCTTACGCATGGTTGTCTCCTAGTTGAGTCGCTGGATCTTCTGCGATGAGAATCTCGCTCGCAGAAGGGGCAGTCAAGATCTGATGTGGCCTGAGGGGTGTCGTGGGGCAGGTGCATGTTCACGGCCATGTTTCCGCCCAGTGCGGGTTTCTCCTGCAAGGGAGAGTCGGCCAGCTCCTGAACCGCCTTGTCGAGTGTGTCCACGCCCGGCCTCACCCGAGCGTTGGTCCCGCCCCGTTGATCACCGTCTGGCCGTGACCGCCGAGCTGGACCAGGCGCACGCCGATCTCGACGCCGGCGACTCGGGAGGCGTCCTGCCGACGGAGGATGGGAGCCCGCGCTCGCCCGCCGCACCGCCTGACCACCAATGCTCCCCCGGCGGCCTCCGACACGCCCACCCGCGTGGGTAGGTGATACCCGGGAGGACGCCCAACGGGTGGCACACGGGCGTTCACGCCTGTGTCACGGATCTTGTACAGGGTCTCCGTAGCATCCGCCGAACATCCAACGCATTTGGCTGACCAGCAGAGACGGTGGAGGAAGACCCATTGTGGGTGGGCGCGGCAGGAAATGAAGGGGTCCGCTCACCCCATGGTCGTCGGCACTGCGGCGGCTCCGTCGTGTTCGCGCAGCATGCGTAGGACGGTGGCCGGGGACGGGTGCTGGCCCTTCTTCTTGCCCTTGGTGATGACGAGCCTCGCCGCGATGTCGCGCAAGCTGAGGTTCTGCTCGCGCAGGTGCAGGGCCATGGACAGCATGGCCTCGTCGGTCACAGCGGCGCCGCCGATGGTCCTGCCGCGGGCGCGCGCCGATTCGTGGCCTTCCAGGGTGCGGTCGCGAATGTACTCGCGCTCCATCCCGGACAGCGCGGCGAGCACGGTGAACACCACCCCGGACGGGTCGTGCGAGCCCTGCAGTTCGCCGGTGAGGAATTCCAGGTTGATGCCGGCGGCGCGCAGTTGCTCGGCCAGGGCGGCCAGGTCGAGGCCGCGGCCGAGCCGTTTGTGCTCGTGCACGACGAGGGTGACCGCGACGCCGGCCGCGCGGAGCTCGCGGGCCAGGTCGATGGCCTTGTCGAGTTCGGGGTGGGTGGTGGCGCGGGTGGAGATCTTCTCGGCGAAGACGCGGGTGACGCCGGCGGCCTGGAGCGCGTCGAGCTGGGTGTTGAGGGATTGGCGGACGGTGGAGGCGCGGGCGTAGCCGATGCGTACGTGCCCAGCCGGTTCGGTGCCGGCCGCGATAGGGCGGGGCAGCTCGATCCAGAGCGTGCCCGGCTTGCGGATGGGTGGGGTGGCCACGGTGAGCGCCTTGGCGAGCGCGGGCACCAGCCGGAAGCGGGCGGTGTGGTACTGGACGGCCACCTTGCCCTTGCCAGTCCGGCACGGGGATCCGGCGGGGGCGGCGCGGTGCCGTCAGCCGGCAGGCATGTCCGTGTCCGCCGACGGTCGGCCTACCGGGGAGGATCGGGTGCCAAGCTCCCGTCGGGGGCGATGTGATCGAAGATCTGGCCGATCAACGTGATCACATGCGGGTCCTCTACCGCGTACAGGGTCCGGCGGCCGTCCCGGCGTGCGGTGATCAGGCCGGCCAGGCGGAGCTTGGCCAGGTGCTGGGAGACCGTGGCGATGCTGATGCCCGCGTGCCTGGCCAGTGTGCTGACGTCGTAAGAGGCGTGGGTTATCAGCCACATCAGGTGCAGCCGTACCGGGCTGGCCAGCAGGGCGAACGTCTCGGCCGCCGCCCTCAGCTGCGCCGGGGTCGGAGGTGGGTGCTCGACTCCGGGTGAGCCCGGAGCGGGGGAGGTCGACATCGTTCCTCCATTGTCTCGCGCCGACGGCTTGTCTCTCACTCTATATTTCGATACTTGCGCGATTTCCGAAATGTGTGGGAGATTGGGGGCACTCCGAAGGGGAGTAGTCCGCAACGCCCGCACGTCGACACGCTGAGAACCTCGCGTTCTCCGGCGGCGGGGACCGGTCACCGGCCGGTGGACGAGACCTTCGGCCACGCAGTCATGCCTGGCCGAGTCCTCCCCGCGGGTGCCCGGCCGGGTCGTCCACCGCCCGGGAAGGACTTCGCCACGTGGTTCCCACCAACGCTGCCGCGCCCGCTGCTGTGCCCGCTGCTGAGCTGCGCGTTGTTCACCTTGCCCGCGTTCATCGTCCGCCTCGGGCCATCAGGGTCTCACCCCGGTAGACGCCGGTCACCGACGCTGTGACCCCTGCCGGGCCTTGCCCGTCGTGCCACGCCCGGCCCCACGACCATCACCTGGCCATCACCACCTGGCCATGAAGGGACACCACAGCACCATGAAGATTTCGACGTTGCGGCTGCTCGCCGACGCACGCTCCGCCAAAGCGGGCGGCGAGCAGGCGATGGCCGCCCGGCAGCGGACTCGCCTGACCGAACTCGTGGCATGGGCCCGCGCCCGCTCCCCCTACTACCAGCACCTGTACCGGGACCTGCCGGCCGGCGCGGCCGACCTGGCCCTGCTGCCGCCCACCAGCAAGCCCGAGCTGATGGCCGCCTTCGACGACTGGGTCACCGACCCGGCCGTCACCCTGGCCCAGGCGCGGGCCTTCGCCGACGATCCGGCGCGCATCGGGCAGCCGTTCGCCGGCCGCTACACGCTGTCCACCACCTCCGGCACCACCGGCACGCACGGCATCTTCCTCCAAGACGCCCGCGCGAGCGCGGTGACCTCCGCGATGATGGCGCGGATGCTGGTCGGCTGGCTGAGCGTGCGGGACGCGGCCAGAATCGCGCGTGGCGGCGCCCGGATGGCGCTGGTGATACCCGAGGGCGGGCATTTCGCCTCCACCGTGGCCGCCGCCCGGCTATGCGGCCGCTCCAGGGTCGCCGCCTTCAGCGTGCACCAGCCGCTGGCCGACCTGGTGGCCGAGCTCAACACCTTCCGTCCGGCGGTGCTGGCCCCCTACGCCAGCATCGGCGCGCTGCTGGCCGGCGAGGCCGAGGCCGGACGGCTGCGCATCGACCCGGCCCTGGTGATGCTCACCGCCGAAGGCCTGCCCGTCGGCGAGTACGCGCGCATCGCGGCCGCGCTGGGGGCCAAGGTGCGCACCAGCTACGCCTGCAACGAGTGCCCATTCCTGTCCTCCGGCTGCGCGGAGAGCTGGATGCACCTCAACGCCGACTGGGCCATCCTCGAACCCGTCGACGAGCAGTACCGGCCGGTGGCGGCGGGCGAGCCCTCGCACACCGTGCTGCTGACCAACCTGGCCAACCACATCCAGCCGACCCTGCGCTACGACCTCGGCGACAGCGTCCTGCTCCGGCCCGATCCGTGCCCGTGCGGCCACCCCGGCCCGGCCGTCCGCGTCCAGGGCCGCGCCGCCGACCTGCTCACCTTCCCCGGCCCGGCGGGGGAACAGACGCCCGTCACGCTCGCCCCGCTGCCGCTGGCCACCCTGCTGGAAGCGGTGCCCGGCCTGGAGCTGTTCCAGATCGTCCAGACCGCGCCGGCCGCCCTGCGCATCCGGCTGCATCCCGCCCCCGGCGCCGACCCTAACGCCCTCTGGCGCCAGATCGAGACCCGCATGCGCGACCTGCTGGCCCGCCACCACCTCGGCCACGTGCGTCTCGAACGCGCCGGCGAACCGATCCAGCACAGCGCGGGCGGCAAGGTACGCGCCGTCATCCCCTTCTCCGTCACCGGCAGGGACCCCGCCGGCTCCGCACACCCCTGACCACCACACACCACCCCACCGGCACCGTGGTCGCCGACCACGGCCATGCCCCCATGGCCCCCATCGACGGGCGGGCCGATCGCCCCGCCCTTCCCCGCCTCCCACGAACGGAGACGTCTTCGTGCTGCCCGACCTCCTGGCCTACAGCGTCCGGATCCTGCCCGGCCTGCTGCTGATCGGCGCATGCTTCGCGCTGGCGCGCGCCGCCCGGGACCCGCTGCTGCGCATCCTGACCCTCATCTTCGGCTTCATCCTGATCAGGGACGCGATGACCCCGCTCGGGTTCTGGCGCCTGGGCGCCGCGGCAGGCGTGCCGTGGCTGCGCTTCACCGACCAGGCGGGCATCCTGCTGCTGTTCGGCCTCGGCACGGTGGCGCTGACCGCCGCCGTGCTGAAGCTGGACAGCGGGCTGCGCTCACTGGTGCGCTGGGGCCGCTTCACCCCGATCGCGCTCGCCTGGGGCATCGGCGGTGGCGTGCTGGCCGCCGCTCCGGCGCTGCTGCTGTCCCTGCCCACACCGCTGGCCGCGCGGGGCGGCGCGGTCGCCGTCACGCTGCTGCCGGTGCTGCTGGCCTTCAGCCTGGCGGGCAACCTCGCCGAGGAGGTGCTCTTCCGCGGGTTCCTGCAGGGCCGGCTGGAGCAGCACGCCGGAGCCGTTCGTGCGGCGTTGCTGTCGGCCCTGCTGTTCGCTGCCTGCCACGCCTTCCTGGCCTCGACCGTGACCGACGTCGGCTGGCCGCTCCTGGCCTTCACCCTCTACGAAGGGCTGATCTGCGCCTTCCTGCGGGTACGGAGCGGCGTCATCGCGGCCGCCCTCGCCCACGGAACCGCGATCTTCCTGCTGGCCAGCGCCCTGGTCTGAGCCGCTGATCGCGTCACCGGGAGTACCAGCAGATGGTCTGCACGCCCGCAGCGTGCAGACCCCTTCGCGCATCCGTGCAGACGACTTCGAAAAGTGACACCAGGTCATCATGGGGGAGGGGCGACGGCCCGTTCGAAGGAGCGCAGTGGGCGGTAGCCGGTGGCGTCGAGCTTGGCCAACTCGGTGTCGATCTCGACACTGATGGCGCCGAAGAAGTTGACCGTCTCGCTGCGGGCCGGGGAGATGTGGGCCAGTGCCTCGTCGTTGACGTAGCGACCCTCGGCCCGCAGCGCGGCTACCGCCAGCCCCAGGTAGTCGCTGGTCCAGGTCACGACCGCGTTGGTGAGCAGGGTCAGGCACCAGGCCTGTTCGCTCTGCCCGGTCAGGTGCGGGCTGCGGAAGGCGCCGCCGTGGGCGTAGCGCAGGTCGCGGCGCAGTGCGTGCAGGCTCTCGCCCTTGTTGAGCTGCCTGGCGATGCGCCGCCGGTAGGCCTCGTCCGACAGGTAGCGGGCGGCGTAGACAGTACGGCGGATCATGCCGTACTCCTTCAGCGCGGCCGCCATCGCGTTCTGCCGGGAGGAGGCCGACAGCTTTCCCACGATCAGCGACGCAGTGGCCTGGCCGAACTTGATGGAGCCGGCCAGGCGCAGCAGGTCATCGAACTGCTCGGCGATCAGGTCGAGGTCGAAGCGGCGGGTCAGCAGCCGCCCGGCCAGCGGCCAGGCCCGCTCGGTGGCCGGGCGTGAGCCGAACCGCCCCATGGTGATCTTGCCGAGGTCGCGCATCCGCGGCGACAGTTGCAGACCGACCAGGTCGAACAGGGCAAAGTTGACCAAGGTCACGCCGTGCGTGTCGGTCGCGTGCTCGGTGATGGGCAGATCGGTGGCGTTGCCCATGATGTCGTCCAGCACGTACTGCGCCTCCCGGTGTGTGACCACGATGACCTTGGTGCCGTAGGTGGAGAACTGATCGGAGGCGTGGGTGTAGGTGGACAGGCCCCGGTCGGCGAACCACCGATTGGAGGGGAGCCGTGATGTTGCGCGCTGGCGGCCCGGGCCTTGCCCGTCTTCGTCGTGGTGATGCCGGTCCTGATGGCCTGGCTTGTGGGGAGGTTCATGGGGGTTCAGCCGGTCGTGGTGGCGGGGGTGGACTCTCCTTCGGGGGGAGGGTCCATGCTTGGGGTGTGGATGAGGAGTTGCTGCCGATCGGGCAGTTCGCGCGGTTGGGCCGGTTGAGCGTCAAGCAGTTGCGGCGTTATGACGAGTTGGGGGTGTTGCGTCCGGCGTATGTGGATGTGGAGACGGGTTACCGGTATTACCGGGCTTCGCAGGCGCGGGAGGCGTTGTCGATCGGGTTGTTGCGGTCGTTGGATGTTCCGCTGGCGGTGGTGGGGGAGGTGTTGTCGGGGTCGGCGGGGGCGCTTGAGGGGGTTCGTGAGGGTTTGGAGGTGGAGTTGGCGCGTCGGCGGCGGACGTTGGCGTCGTTGGAGCGGGTGATGGCGCAGGGGTTGCCGTCGGAGCCGGTGCGGGTGGTGAGTGAGCCGGCGGTGCGGGTGGCGGTGGTGCGGGAGATCGCGGCGGGTGTTGAGGATGTGGGGCGGGCGACGTCGGCGGGGGTGGCGCGGTTGCTGGGTGGTGGGGTGGAGCCTCCGGTGCGGTTGATCGGGTTGTTCCCGGTGGATCTGCAGGAGGTGGTGGAGGTGGAGGTGGCGCTGGTCCTGGGTGAGGGGGACGGCGCCGGTGGCGCGGAGGTGCGGGTGCTGCGGGGTGGCCGGTTCGCATCTGTGACGCATGTGGGGCCTTATGACCAGATTTCCTTGACGGCGTACGCGCTGCTTGCGTGGTGTGCCGAGCGGCGGTGTGGGGTGCGGGGTCCGCTTCGTGAGGTGTACGTGTCGGATCCGGCGGTCACCGCGCCGGATGATCTGGTGACGCATTTGATGATCGGTCTGGAGGAGTCATGACGGTGGAGATCGTTCCTGAGCTGGTGTCGTACGGGCCGGTGACGTGCCTGAACGTGACGGGTGTGGGGGAGCCGGGCGGGGCGGAGCATGTTTCGGCCATCGGGGCGCTGTATGCGGTGGCGGGCGCGATGGGTGGCGGCGCCGGGCCGCTGGAGGGGTTGTGGTGGGTGGAGGATGATCGGCCGGCGTTGCAGGTGCCGCGGGAGTCGTGGCGCTGGCATCTGCTGCTGCCGTTGGCGGGGGTGCCGGAGCCGGGTGTGGTGGAGCGGGCGCGGGAGGTGTCGCGGTCGTCGGGGGCGGCGGTGGATCGGGTTCGGGTGGCGACGTTCACGGAGGGGGAGTGCGTGGAGTTGCTTCATGTGGGGCCGTACAGCGAGGAGCATCGGTCGCTGGCGGTGATGGACGCTTTCATGGCGGAGCGGGGGCTGGTGGCCAATGGGCCGCATCATGAGGTGTATGTGACGGCGTTCGACCATCCGGAGCCGCGTACGGTGTTGCGGCAGCCGGTGCGGGTGGGGGGAGCCACTACGTAGGTACTCGAAATAGGTACCTAGGAGGGGATTTTTCACCTCTCTTGGTGGCAGGTGGAGAGGCATGATGAAGGTGTAGGAAACGGCTGAATGTGAGGAACGGGGGATCCGCACCATGTGCATGCATCAGCCTCCCTGCCCTCCGGCGGACGCGATCGACCACCAGGCCGCGCGCCTGGTGGCCTACCACCCCGAGCAGGGGTGGGGCCTGCTGTGCAACGGGGTCGTGTTCTTCGACGACACGGGTGAGCTGCTGCCCGACGGCCGCAGCGTCGTCCCGGCCCTGAGCGGGCAGGCGGCATGATCACCTCGCCGGCGTCGTGGACGTTCACCCCCCGGACCGGGTCGGTGCGCCAGGCCCGGCACGCCGCCCGCGCCCAGCTCCTGGAATGGGGGCTGCACCAGGCGTGCGAGTTCGCCGAGCTGCTGATCAGCGAACTGGTCATCAACGCGGTGCGGCACGCGCGCGGGATCGTACGGCTGAGCATGTCGGCGGCCGACGGGCTGCTGCGCTGCGAGGTGGAGGACGCCAGCCCCCTGGTGCCCCGCCCCCGCGCGGCGGCCGTTGACGAGGAGGGCTCGCGCGGCCTGCTCCTGGTGGAGGCGCTGTCGTCCGGCTGGGGCAGCGTGCCGACGGGCCGCGGCAAGATCGTCTGGTTCGAGCTGCCCCTCCCCGCCGTAGCGGTGGCGGCCGCCGCCTGAACCGGGCCGGTGATGGAACAGCCTCACGCCGGTACGCGCCGCCTGAGACGAAGGGCACCGCGCAAGCCGCGCGATGGCGCGCAGGCGCGGGAGTGCCGAGGGTTTCCGCCAGGCGGGCGGCTTCGCCGGAGGGCGAGGCCGCCTTCGATTTAGGTGTCGACGCGCTCTCACAGATGGCCGGGAATCGGCTGCGGGGCCGGGCCGTCGTCAAGGGCGGGATGCCGTCGCGTCATGCGACGGCCAAAACTTGTTGTGGCTTCTTGACCGTGCTCGTCTGCCATAACGGCCGGGACATAACCTGGGTGGGACGACGTGGGATGCGGTCCGATGGCGACCCGCCGGCCGCGTCGCGGAAGGCGCCAATGACAGCGGTGACTGCCAGCACCTGCCGGGGACGGCCCAGCGGCGGGCTGCCTGCCGAGGTGACGAGCTTCGTGGGGCGTCGGCACGAGGTGGCCGAGGTCAAGCAGCTGCTGTCCGCCTCCAGGGTGGTGACGCTGACCGGGGTGGGCGGTGTCGGTAAGACGCGGCTGGCGCTGCGGGTGGGCGTGGAGGTACGGCGGGCCTTCCGGGACGGGGTGTGGCTGGTGGAGCTGGGCGCGCTCGACTGCCCGGCGATGCTGGACCAGGTCGTGACCGAGGCGCTGGAGATCCGCGACCACACCGGTGATCCGCCGATGCGGGTGCTGACCCGCTTCCTGCGCGACAAGCAACTGCTGCTCATCCTGGACAACTGCGAGCACATGGTCGGTGACTGCGCCGTGCTGGCCGAGGCGTTGCTGAAGGCCGCGCCTGACCTGCGGGTGCTGGCCACGAGCAGGCAGGCGCTGGGCATCGCGGGCGAGCAGGCGGTGAGCGTGGCGCCGTTGCCGCTGCCGGGCCGGGAGGAGCCGCGGCCGCCGCTGGACGCGCTGGTACGGCAGGACGCGGTGCGGCTGTTCGTGGAGCGGGCCCGCGCGGTGCTGCCGTCGTTCGAGATCACCGAGGACAACCGGGACGTCGTCACCCGTATCGTGCGCCGTCTCGACGGGTTGCCGCTGGGCATCGAGCTGGCGGCGGTGCGGCTGCGGGCGCTGTCGGCCGAGGAGCTGCTGCAGCGGCTGGATGACCGGTTCCGCCTGCTGACGGCCGGGTCCCGGGCGGTGCTGCCCCGGCACCAGACGCTGCGGGCGCTGATCGATTGGAGTTACACGCTATGCCTGGATCACGAGCGGCTGCTGTGGCAGCGGGCCTCGGTGTTCGCCGGCGGCCTGGACCTGGAGGCGGCCGAGGCGGTCTGCAGCGGGGACGGCATCGCCCGGGAGGACGTCATCGATCTGGTGATCGGCCTGGTGGACAAGTCCGTGCTGATGCGCGAAGGCCACCCGGGCGGCGTACGGTACCGGATGCTGGAGACGCTGCGCCAGTACGGCCGGCAGCGGCTGGCCGACTCCGGCGCCGAGGCCGAGCTGCAGACACGTCACCGTCGTTATTACCGCGATCTGGCCGCGCGGGCGCGGGCGGAGGTGTTCGGGCCGCATCAGGTGGCCTGGTTCGGGCGGCTGCAGCGGGAGCACCACAACCTGCGGGCCGCGCTGGACAGCTGGCTGAGCACGCCGGCCCAGACCGGCGCCGCGCTGGGCATGGCCGGCGACCTGCTGTATCACTGGATCACCAGTTATTACCTGGGTGAGGGGCGTGACTGGCTGCGGCGGGCGCTGAGCGCCGACGCGGCCTCGCGCGGCGCGCCGGAGCCGGTGCGCGGCCGCGCGCTGTGGGCCGCCAGCTGGCTGGCCGTCATCCAGGCCGACATCCCGGCCGCCACGGCGATGCTGGAGGAGGCCCGCCGCCTGGGGGAAGGGGCGGGCGATGAGGCGGTCCTGGCGTACGTGGCGCTGTTCTCCGGGATGGTGGCCATGTGCGAGGGGCGGACGCCGGCCGCGATCGAGCTGTACAGGGACGCCCTGGCCCGCCACCGCCGCACCGGCGACCCGGCGGGGATCGCGCTGTCGCTCATCCGGCTGACGCTCGCCCACTCGTTCTCGGGTGACTCCTCGCGCGCCGTGGCGGCGGGCGAGGAGTCGCTGTCGGTGTGCGAGGCCCATGGGGACGCCTGGCACAAGGCGTACACGATGATGGCGCTGGGGGTCGAGGTGTGGCGGCAGGGGGACCTGGCGCGGGCGACGGAGCTGGAGACGGAGAGCCTGACGTTCAACCGGGTGATGGGCGACCGGCTGGGCGCGGGGCTCAACATCGAGGTGCTGGCCTGGATCGCCGCCGGTCAGGGCCGGTCGCAGCGGGCCGCGCGGCTGCTGGGCGTCCTGGAGGGGATGTGGACGTCGGTGGGGGCGCCGCTGTCGGGTTACGGGCATCTGATCCGTTACCACGAGGAGTGCCGGGCGGCGCTGCGGGAGGAGCTGGGGGAGACGGCGTTCGAGGCGGCGCTGCGGCGGGGGGCGCGCATGCCGACGGAGGAGGCTCTGGCGTACGCGCTGGGCGAGGAGGGCCGCGCCGAACAGGCGGGCCGGGAGGAGCCGGCGGCGGCGCCGCTGACCCGCCGGGAGAAGGAGATCGCCGAGCTGGTGGCGCAGGGCCTGACCAACAAGGAGATCGCCGCGTCCCTGGTGATCGCGCAGCGCACGGCCGAGGGGCATGTGGAGCACATCATGACCAAGCTGGGTTTCACGTCGCGGGCGCAGATCGCGGTGTGGGTGGGCGAGCAGGCCCGCGCGGACGGCCAGGACGGCCTTTCCTGACCGTCACCCTGACCGCCGCCCTGATTCGTCGCCGGCCCGGTCAGTACGGCCCGATCAGTACGGCAGGGGCCGGCCTGACGGGGTGCGCAGGTCCATGCTCGGGGCGGGGCGGCGTGGCTGCTTGGGGATGCGGATCTTCCTCTGGTGCACGGTGTGCGGCTCCCTTCCTCCCGGGTCCGGTGCGAGGGTCAGTGGCGTTCTGATGTGAGGAGTTCGAACCAGACGATGCGGCCGGCGACGCCCCAGCAGCAGGCCAGCCGGTCCAGCAGCGGATTGTGGCGCGGCAGGGCGGGCGGGACGCGGGCGCCGAGGTCCTCGGCCTCGCTGCGCAGCAGCCCGTCCTCCACCCACAGGGCTAGCCTGATCTTGCCGGTGGCGTGCCGCAGCGCCTCGCCCACCAGCTCGCCGACGAGCCGGTCGGCGATGGCGGCCTGCTCGTGCAGGCCCCATGCGTTCAGCCGGACGGCCGTCATGCGGCGGGCGCTGGGCACCGCCGACGGGCGTGCCGACAGCAGCCACGACGCGGCGCGGTCCTGTCCTGCCCATCCGGCGCGGACGGCCAAGTTGTCTCCCAGGGCCAGCAGCCCGTTCCAGGACCACATGCGAAGCGCCGGCTCTCCGGCGCCGGCTGTGCCGTGCTCGACGTGTGGCTGCGACATGACTGGCACTGATATCCCCTCCCCGTGTCGACGCCTGTTCAGAGCACGTCTTCAGCTTGCTCCGCCACCCCCACCACCGAAGACGGGATAAATCCCCATATAGGTACCTATTCACCCCCATGTCCGCATACGTACTCGTGTGGTGGGTACGCGGCAGGCGACCGGTCGGTGCGGCGGCGGGCCCGTTTGGCCTCGCGGCTGAGCGCCCAGGAGTCCGCCACCGGGCCCAGATGCCCGAGCTTGTCGGGGTTGGTCACTGAACGGATCGTCTGGATCCGCCCGTCCAGGATGTCGAGCGCCAACGTGGTGACCACCCTGCCGTCCCCATCGCGCAGGACCGCGCCCGGCTGGCCGTTCACCTCGTGCGGCTCCAGCACGACACCGAGCCGCTCCAGCGGCGAGACGACCGCGGCCAGCACCCGGGCCACCTTCCTGGCCCCGGCGACGATCCTGCCCACCTGCGGGGCCTTGCCGCCGCCGTCGCCCACCATGTGGACGTCGGCCGCCAGCAGTTCCCTGAGCGCGTCGACGTCGCCCTCCCGGAAGGCGTCGAAGAAGCGCCCGGCCAGCTCCTCCCGCTCGCGCCGGTCGGCCTCGAAGCGGGGCCGGCCCGCGTCCATGTGGCGGCGCGCCCGCACCGCGAGCTGGCGGCAGGCGGCCTGCGAGCGGCCCACCGCCGAGGCGATCTCGCCGAAGCTGAACCCGAACACCTCCCGCAGCACGAACACCGCCCGCTCGGGCGGGCTCAGCCGCTCCAGCAGCAGCAACGCCGCCATCGACACCGAGTCGGCCAGCTCCGCCGAACGCTCCGGGTCCTCGTACGGGTCGCTCAGCAGCGGCTCGGGCAGCCACGCCCCCACGTACTCCTCCCGCCGGTGCCGCGCCGAGCGCAGCACGTCGATCGAGATCCGGGTGACCACGGCCGCCAGGAAGGCCTTGGCGGAGGTGGGCTCGTCCGGGGTGGACTCGTAGCGCAGCCAGGTCTCCTGGACCGCGTCCTCGGCCTCGCTCACGCTGGCCAGGATCCGGTAGGCGATCGCGAACAGCAGCGGCCGCAGCTCCTCGAACTCCTGCGCCCGGCCCACCCTGCTCGTGGGGCTCATCCGAACTGGCCGGGCCGGTAGTCGCCGGCGGGCTGGCGGGTGATGACGTTCAGGCGGTTGAGGGCGATCAGCGCCACCAGCGCGGCCAGCTGGTCCTCCTCGTAGTGCTCGGCGGCGCCGGCCCAGGCCTCGTCGGTGACGCCGCCGGCGGCGTCGGCGAGGCGGGTGCCCTGCTCGGCCAACTCCAGCGCGGCCCGCTCGGCCTCGGTGAAGACCGTCGCCTCCCGCCAGGCCGCCACCAGGTGGAGCCGCACCGGCGTCTCCCCGGCCGCCGCCGCCTCCTTGGTGTGAATGTCGACGCAGGCGGCGCAGCCGTTGATCTGGCTGGTCCGCAGCGCCACCAGCTGTTGCGTGCCAGCCGGCAGCGCCGACCCTGTCACGGCCGTGCCGGCCGAGACGATGTGTTTGAGGAACGTGGCGGCGACCGGGTTGCCGTGGTGGTCGAGGCGGGCGTCCATCGTGAGCTCCCTGTCGGAGATGGCCTGTCGGAGATGGCCTGTCGGAGATGGCCTGTCGGAGATGGCCTGTCGGAGATGGCCTGTCGGAGATGGCCTGTCACCTCCCACGACGAATCAGCCCGGCACGCTGTGACAGCCGCCGCGTGTGATGCTCGTCTCCCCCGGGGGTCAGCCGCGCGGGGCGTACATGATGAGCAGGACGCCCGCCAGGCACACCAGTGCCCCGGCCACGTCCCACCGGTCCGGCCGGAACCCGTCCACCACCACACCCCACAGCAGCGACCCGGCCACGAACACGCCGCCGTACGCGGCCAGGATCCGCCGTACGCGGCCAGGATCCGCCCGAAATACGCATCGGGCTGCAACGTCGCGACGAACCCGTACAGGCCGAGCGCGATCACCCCGGCGCCCGCCCACACCAGGCCCCGCTGCTCGCGCACCCCCTGCCACACCAGCCATGCCCCGCCGATCTCGAACAGCGCGGCCAACGCGAACAACACCAGTGAACGGATGACACTCATGCCCGCCATTGCACCAGCCCGGCGCGGCCCCCGGATCCTCAGCAGGGTCCGCAGCCGGTTCCCTCAGCCGGTTTCTCAGCCGGGGCTGAACCAGCGGGTGAGGGCCGCTTTCAGGCCGTCGGGGTCCGCGCCCGCCCAGGCGACGTAGCCGTCGGGCCGGATGAGCAGGGCGGGCGCCGGGGCCTGGCCTGCGGCGGTCGCGCTCACGCGGCGTACCCGGTCGCTCCAGGCCTCGGCGGTGGCGGCCAGGTCGTCGCCGCCGGTCAGGTCGAGCAGCAGGGGACGGGCCTGGCGCAGCAGTTCGGCCAGGCGGCGCGTGCGCCCGTCAGCGGTGGTCACCTCCAGGGGTGGCACGAACCGGCCGGTGGGCGCGGCGGGCCGCTCCTCGCCCATGTCGTGGCGGACGTCGGCGCCCGCCAGCAGCGCGGCGACCAGGCGCAGGTTGTCGGGGCTGTCGAGGAGTTCGGCCAGGAGGCGGCGCAGCGCGGTGACGCCGCCGCCGGGCGCCATGAGCGCGGTCGCGGCCTGGGTGTGCAGCAGGACGCGTTCGGCGGCGGCGTGGCGTTCGCTCTCGTAGCTGTCCAGCAGGTCCCGCGGCGCCCAGCCCTGCACGGTGGCGGCGAGTTTCCAGGCGAGGTTGGCCGCGTCCTGCAGCGCCGCGTTCAGGGTGGGGCCGTGGCTCACGTGCGCGGCGTCGCCGGCGAGGAAGACGTGGCCCTGGCGCAGGCGCTCGGCGAGGCGGGAGTTGCGGCCGCACTGGCGGCGCAGCAACGTGGGCGCGCCCTCGGGCGGGGCGCTCAGGGGCAGGCGCACGCCGAGGACCCGCTGGATGCTGTGCTCCATCTCCTGCAGCGTCATCGGCGCGCCCGGCCCCGGGAAGTCGCCCGCCGGGTGGTCCTCCCATTCGGCCGTGTTGACCAGCGGCCGCTGCGGGTCGTGCGCGAGGAGGGTGAACACGCCTCGATCGGTACGGTGGAAGGCCGCCGGGATCTCGCCGAGCCCGTCGATGGCGACCCGCCCGCCCGGCAGGACGTGGAAGCGGTCGCTCGGCCCGATCAGGGCGGTTCGGTCGACGACGTGGTCGTCGCTGAGGCCGGGGAAGGCGATGCCGGCCTGCTTGCGGATCGTGCTGCGGGCGCCGTCGCAGCCGACCAGGTAGCGGGCCGTCAGCGTCGTCTCGGCCCCGCCCGGGGCGCGCGCCACGACCTCGACCCGCTCGTCGTTCTGGCCGAAGGACAGCACGTCCCAGCCCCGCCGGACCTGTGCGCCGAGTTCGGCCGCCCGCTCGTCCAGCATCCGTTCGAGGTCGCGCTGGTCGACCGGCAGGAGGTACATCGGGTTGTCCTGGCCGAGCCGGTGCAGCGGCAGCGGCAGCCCGCCGAAGAAGAACCCGGGCGCGGGCGCCGGCGCCGCCTGGCCTGCGCAGCGTTCGAACAGGCCGCGGTGGTCCAGCAGCCGTACGACCTGACCGGCCAGGCCGTGCGCCTTGTCCGACAGGTCGGGTCGCGGGCGTCGTTCCAGCACCAGGGGGCGTACCCCTGCCAGGCGCAGCTCGCAGGCCAGGAAGAGGCCGGCGGGTCCACCGCCGGCGATGATGACGTCGACCATCACTGACACCCCTTAGGGTACGCGTCTGTATCTAATGGCGGACACCGTAGGGCACCGCGATAAGATACGCAAGTGAATCCTCAGCGTGAGCGGGCCGCGGGCGAACGCGGCACCACGCGCGATCGCGGCGCATCGCGCCGGCGCGGCTCCGAGCTCGAAGACGCCATCCTCGACGCCGCGTGGGAGGTCCTGGTCGAGCACGGATACCACGGCTTCACCTACGAAGCGGTCGCCGACCGCGCCGGCACCAGCCGCCCCGTCCTCTACCGGCGCTGGCCCCACCGCGACGACCTGCTGCTGGCCACCCTCGCCACGTACTGGCGGCCGATCGCGATCCCCGACACCGGCAGCCTGCGCGAGGACGCGATCGGCTTCCTGCGCAACGCCGACGCCGACCGCGCCGGCATGATCACCCTGATGAGCGTGCAGCTCGGAGACTACTTCCGCGCCACCGGCACCAGCCTCGGCGAGCTGCGCGACGCCCTCCTCGCGCCCGGCCAGGCCACCCCCTTCGAGATCATCGTCGGACGCGCGGTCGGACGCGGCGAACTGCCCGACGTGCCGCGCTCGTCCCGCATCGTCAACCTGCCGCTGGATCTGCTGCGCCACGACATGTTCATGACGATGCGTGCCGTGCCGGAGGAGGCGATCATCCAGATCGTGGACGAGGTGTGGCTACCGCTGCTGGCACTCCCCGCAGCCCCGCCCGCTTGACCCGCGCCGCGGGGGCCTCGGGCGGGCAGGACCAGCGGGCGTGCGGGGCCCGGCGAGGCCCTGCGGCGTCCTGTGGCGAGCGCCCGGGCGCGAGGGGGCGCGCCGGCTGTTTCGACGCGAAAGTTCGGCGCGAAAGGCCGTCCGGCGGGTCCGTCTAGCGGGTCCGCGCGAGCAGGGTGGTCAGGGTGTCGGCGACCCGCAGCCTGTCGTCGCCAGGCAGGTCCGCGGCGAGTGCCTCCAGCCTGGCGACGATCTCCCCGTGCACCCGTACGGCGAGGTCCTCGCCCTCGGGCGTCAGCTCGGCCCGGCACGCGCGCCGGTCGGCGTCATCGCGCACGCGGCTGACCAGGCCGCGCCGCTCCACCCGGTCCACCAGCCCGGTGAGGCTCGGCTTCTCCAGGTGCAGGAGCCTGCTGAGGTCCGTCATCCCGACCCCGGCCCCGTCGCCGCTCGTCAGCACGCACAGCAGCTGGGCCTGCTGCGGGGTGACGTCGTGCTCGCGGCTGACGTCGGCGAAGACGTGCTGCACCAGGTGCGACATCCGCACCAGCGCCGCGGCGAAGCCCAGCCCGGCCTGCGCCCCCGCCTGTGCCCCCGCCTGTGCCCCGGCGTGCGTCACGCTCTCCGTCACGGTCTCCATCGGCACCTCCTGCCGCCGAGTGTAGTTGCGGACAGTTCGTTGTCCAAACTATGTTGTTAGCACTACAAACTATTCGTAGTGCTAACCAAATGTGGAGGTGTGACCATGCCGGCATCCCCCCGGCGGATCGTGGCGGCGCTCGTCACGACGGTATTCGGCTACTCCCTGATGCAGACGGTCGTGGTTCCCGCACTCGGCCTGCTCACCCGCGAACTGCACACCACGCCGGCCTGGTCGGCCTGGATCCTCAGCGCGTTCCTGCTGTCCAGCGCGGTGCTCACCCCGATGCTCGGACGCCTCGGCGACCTGTACGGCAAGCGGCGCGTGATGGTCGGCGTGCTCGCCGCGTACGCCGTCGGCATGGCCGGCGCGGCGCTCGCCCAGGACATCGCCCAGCTCATCGCCGCCCGCATCGTGCAGGGCGCGGCGCTGGCGGTGGTGCCGCTGTCGATGGCGATCCTGCGCGAGACGCTGCCCAGGCAGCGGCTGGCGTCCGCGATGGGCCTGGTGTCCGGCATCGTCGGCGCGGGAGCCGGAGCCGGGCTGGTGGTGGGCGGGCTGCTCGCCGACCGGCTGTCATGGCGCTACCTGTTCGTCCTCGGCGCGCTGCTGGCGCTGACCAGCCTGGCCCTGGTCGGGCGATGGGTGCCTCGCGGCGAGCGCGCCGCCGCCGGCGGGCTCGACGTGCCGGGCTCGCTGCTGCTGGCGCTCAGCCTGGTCGCCGTGCTGCTCGCCCTCACCCAGGGCCCGTCCTGGGGGTGGTCCTCGGCGCCGGTGCTCGGCCTGTTCGCGCTCGGCGTGCTGCTCGCGGCCGCGCTGGCGGCCCTGGAGCGGCGCAGGCGTGACGCGCTCATCGACGTCGCGGAGCTGACCGATCGGCCGATGCTGGCCACGCATCTGGCGGCGCTGCTGTTCGGCGCCGGGTCGTACTTCTTCTACGTGGCGATCCCGCTGTTCGCCCAGCAGCGGCCCGGCCCGGACGGCGCCGGCTTCGGCGCCTCGGTCACGGTTGCCGGCCTGCTGATGCTGCCCGGCATGCTGGCCATCATCCCGGCGGGCATGGCGGTCGGCCGGATCTCGGAGGCGTTCGGTTCCCGCTGGCCGCTGGCCATCGGATTCGCGGGGATGGCCGCGGGATCGGCGCTGATCGCCATGGCGCACGGCGCGTACTGGCATCATCTGGTGTTCTACGGGATGGTCGGCGCGGGGTCCGGGCTCGTCATGGGCGCGCTGCCCAAGCTGATCGCCGACATCGTCCCGCCGGCCAGGACCGGCACCGCGAACGGGCTCAACAACATCGCCCGCACCGTCGGCGGCGTCGTCGGCAGCCAGCTCGCCGCCGCCGTCATCGCCTCCGGCAGCGGCGGGCGCGCCGCCGCCGTGCCCGGCTCGGCCTTCACCGCGCTGTTCTGGCTGGCGGGAGGCGTGGCCCTCGTCGGCGTCGCGGTCTCACCGTACGCCGTGCGTGTCCTGCGGACGGTGACGGCGTGAGCGTCTTCAGCGAACGCGAGCTGGCCTACCTGCGCGGCGAGCGGCTGCTGGGGCGCCTGGCCACCGTCGGCGCCGACGGCATGCCGCACGTCGTACCCGTCGGCTGGTCCCTCGACGCGACCGGCACGCTCATCGAGATCGGCGGGCGCAACCTCGTCCGCTCCGGGAAGTTCCGCGACGTCGCACGCAACGGCCGCGCCGCGCTGGTCATCGACGACGTGCTCCCGCCGTGGCGGCCGCGCGGTGTGGAGATCCGCGGGATCGCCGAGGCCATCGACGGCGAGCGGCCGCTGATCCTGCTGCGCCCGGCACGGATCGTCAGCTGGGGCCTGCACAGCGGCGCCACCATCGAGGACACCTACCGCGCACGCGCCGCGGGACGACCCGTCGCCCCCTGACCCCACGGCCACGATGTGTGGCTGCCCCTATAGAGGAAGCCTCGGCGGGATCGCTCGGCGGCAGGAGCCGGCAAGCCGACGCCCCGAAGCCGATGGCAGCCGGGCCGGGTCAGGTGGGCCGGGTCAGGTGGGGGCGGGGGTGGAGCGGGTGGCCAGCCGGTCGAGCGAGATGCCCAGCACGTCGGCCAGCGACGCGATCGTGAAGAACGCCGGCGTCGCGATCCGCCCCGTCTCGATCTTGCGGAGGGTCTCGGCCGACATGCCCGCCGCCGTGGCCACCTCCACGATGCTGCGATCACCGCGGGCCTGGCGCAACAGCCCGCCCAGCTGCTCACCGCGCAGCCGCTCCTCGGGGGTCAGCGGAGGTCGCACCATGCGTCCTAGTCTATACCCCGGGATACAAATACCGGCCAGAGCGTCGACCGGGCGGCCCGGGCCCGTACTCGTGCGCACGCTCTATGGGGCGCCCGACGGCCATCTGTCGACCGCCGCCCGCCTGATGCGTACCACGATCATCAGCTGGGACCTGATCAACGGCGAGTCGCAGGAGAAGCGGGCGTGACGTTTCGGGGGGCTGCGTTGTCGTACTGGTGAAGAGAGAGGACCGGTGGCGATGACCACGCAACGAGAGCTCGACGAAGCCCAGATCAGGCGGAACATCGACGGGATCGTCGAAGGGATCCGGGCGAAGGACCTTGAGGGACTAAGGCGGCTCTACGCGGCCGACGTCGTGTCCTTCGACATCGACCCGCCGCTGCAGCATGTCGGGATCGAGGCGAAGATGAAGAACTGGGAGAGGGCGTTCGCGTTCTTCCACGAGGTGACCTATGAGGTGCGCGACCTGACGATCACCGTGGGCGATGACGTGGCGTTCGGGCACGGCTTCGGCCGGCTCAGCGGCACGCTGGAGGACGGGACGGCGGCGGGCGGCATGTGGGTCCGGGGCACGTTCTGCTTCAGGAAGGTCGATGGCGCCTGGCTGATCGTGCATGACCAGGCTTCCGTGCCGCTGGACATCCGGAGCGGCAGGGGAGTGACCGACCTCAAGCCCTGACCGGCAGGACGCACGTGCCGGGCGGGGAGACGGGTCGGGGAGCGATCCCGCCGACGCGCCCGCCCCGGCACGCCGGCGCCCTCGACACCTCTCCCGAAGCGGCCGGGTCAGGACCTTCGTCGAGGCGACCAGCGGGCTCGTCACCGCATGGGGCCGCCCGGCGGCAACAGCTCAACGCTGACACGACCCAGGCGGGCCAACTCGCCTTGGACGCACAGGAAAGGGACACGACATGATGAACGGCTACAGCAGGCCGGCCAGGATCTTCGTCCAGGTGGCCGTGGTGGTCGGCGCGCTGACGATGCTGGTCTTCGGCGTGTGGATGCGCATCGACCCGGCGGGCTTCGCGGTCTTCGCCCGGTTCCCCAATCACGTGCACTTCCTGCACGACGCCGGGATCTTCCAGATCGGCATCGGGCTGATGATGCTGAGCGCGCTGGTATGGCGTGACGTGCTGTCGATCGTGCTGGTCGGGTTCTTCGTCACCAACACGCTGCACGCGGTGAACCACGCGGCCGACCTGGACCTCGGCGGCAGCCCGGACAACTGGTGGCAGCTCGGTCTCATCTCGCTGCTGGCGCTGGCCGGCCTCGTGGTGCACCGCAGGCAGCTCAGCCGGTCACGGACTCCTGCGTAGCCGGGTCAGGACCGGCCCGCTCCAGACGACGGCGGCGCCCGGCCGGCGCATCACGCGCTCGCCGGGCGCACGTGCCGCAGGCCGTCCCGGCAACTCGGATACTCCGGCCGCCAGCCCAGCTCCCGCTTGGCCTTCTCGTTGGACAGCCGGATCCGGGTGCCCGCCATGAGCGCGTACATGTAGGGCGCCGGGCGCAGCAGCCAGCTCGGCACGGTGATCGGCGCCGGCGCGCCAGCCGCCTCCGCCACGGCCGCGACGAAGTCCGCGAACCTCACCGGGGTGTCGTCCACGACGTTGTACGCCTGCCCGGCCCTGCCACGGTCGAGGGCCGCGACCGTGGCCGCCGCCGCGTCGGCGATGTGGATGGGCGAGGTGACCCCGGACGGCCTCGGCGCCGGCAGCATGCGCCTCGACGCCATCGCCATCAGCTTGCGGGTGCCCGGCTCGGGACCGTAGAAGAGCCCGTAGCGCAGCGCGATCCCGTCGATCCCCGGCGTGCCGAACGCCAGCCGCTCGTTGGTCCGCATCGAGCGCAGGTGCCGCTCGAAGGCGCCGCGGCCGGTCGGCGCGAACTCGTGGTCCTCGGTCAGCTCCGCCTCGCCGTGATCGCGGTAGCCGTAGCCCAGGAAGAACGACTGCGTGACGAACCGGTGCGCGCCGACCAGCTCGGCCGCCCGCAGCAGGTTCGCCGTCCCCTGCTCGCGCAGGTCGTCGGTGGCGTGCAGGTCCCGGTGCCGCAGCGGCGTGCCGGTGATCGCGGTCGCCTGGTGTATCACCGCGTCGGCGCGGTGTCCGCGCAACGCGTCCAGCAGCCGCCGCTCGTCCATCACGTCGACCACCCGCGTCTCGACGCCGGCGTCCTGCAGCAGGCGCGCCTTGCCGGGGGAGCGGGTCAGGCCAAGCACCGAATGGCCGGCGGCGAGCAGTCTCGGCACGAGTTCGCCGCCGAGAGTGCCCGTCGCTCCCGCGAGCACGACCTTCATGTGCGGTCTCCTTCTGGCTGGTGGTGTGTCATTGAGCGCGTTCCCTTCCCGCGGCCACGGCCGCAGTGCCTGTCTACGATCAGACGCTGGAGCGCCGCGCACTGTGACACCGTGATGCGCCGCGGTCGGCCGGTTCGGCAAGGTGCGCAGGCCGCGTGCGGTCCACATCGGCCCGTGGCTGCCTGAACCGCTGTGGACCGACGAGCCGCTTGCAGCCCGCTACCGGCATGCGGGCCGTTCGCTGATCGGGATGTCATGTGGATCTCGGGCGTCGGTGTCCCCTCGGGGTGGGCTCGTTCGTCGTTGGGGTGACAGCCAACACCGCAGAGGAGATCTTCATGCAAGCGCGACTCGACATCTCCGAAAACCCGGTCACGAGCAAGCCGGCGAAGTACATCACCTGGAACCGTCTGAACGTCATCACCCGGCAGAGCCCCATGGCCGACTACCAGCCGGGACGGTGGCGATAGCGGCGGCGTTTCGCGCTCAAGTCGGATGAGGGACGCGCGCTCCGCTCTCATCCGTCCTTCCGCGACCACCCCATCCCCGCCGCCGCCGGCCGGTGGCTTCGGCCGCTTTGGCGAGGGCCGGGTGAGCAGCGGGGAGATCATGGGCGACCTTCACCACCTCATGCACCTGGTGCTCAACCGACGTGGCACCCTCCCAGGCATCGGCGGGCGGAGCCTTGACCCATCTCACGCGCCGGGCATGTCACGTTCCCGGCGGCTCATCTCGTCCGCGTAGTGCGCCACCGGTCTATCGCTCGCACGGACAAGGGGACCATCGTGTTCGCCGTCTACCTCGTGATCACTTCTCTCGCCTCGGCCGTCGTCGGCCTGGCCGCCATCGCCAACCTCATCGGCCATGACTACCCCAAGAAGCAGGCGGACCAGCTTCGCGTGCCGCGTTCCTGGATGCTCCCGCTGGGCGTGATGCTGGCGGCGGGCTCGCTGGGACTGCTGGCCGGGTTCGCCGTTCCGGTGCTGGGCCTGCTCGCCGCCGCCGGCCTCGTGTTGTACTTCCTCGGCGCGTTCTGCGTTCACCTGCGGGCTCGTGACCACCGCTTCGGCGCCTGGTCCGTGTACTTCGCGCTGGCGGCGGCCGCCTTGGCCGTGAACGTGGCCTACTACTGAGTTCCGATTCAGATCTTGCGGGCTTCCTGAGGCCGGCGCTCATGAACGCCGCCGCGCCAATTCGTCACTGCGGTGTGAGCCCCATCACGTTCGCCGCCCGTCCCGACGCGCCGGACTCATTCGTCGATGTTCTGTACCCGCCGACGCGCCCTGCAGCACCCTCCGGCAGCAGCCCGATGCCGTCATCCATCACGTTCGCAGAAGAGAGGAAACCGATGAGAGATCTGCAGACCATCGCCGACCGCGTCGAGATCGAGGCACTGCGGGGCGAACACGTCGACGCGGCAATGATCGGCGACTACGACCGTTTCGCGTCGCTGTTCACCAGGGACGCGGTGTGGCGGATCCCCCCCGCCAACGTCGAGTTCAGCGGGCGGAAGGAGATCCGCGCCGGTATCGAACGGCTGCAGGGTGCGTGGGAGTTCTGGGTGCAGACCGTGCACCCGGGCACGATCCAGCTCGATGGTGACACCGCGACCGGCCGGGAATCCATCTTCGAGATCGGTCGCCAGCGCGACGGCAGGTCGGTCGTCATGTACGGCCTGTTCCACGACCGCTACCAGCGCACCCCGGATGGGTGGAAGTTCACCGAGCGCGTCCTCGAACCCAGGTACCTCGACACCACTGCGCTGACGGGTTCGCCTCACGTGACCTGGGACCCCGCCGGCCCGGAGGCCGCAAACGCCTCCTCTACGGAGGAAACCCGATAACCGCGGCTAAACCGATCTCCCGATGCCCTTCGGCATCTGGACGAGCCGCATCAGGGATGTGATCCTGCCGGCTGATCCGGCAACGCAGCATCTCCGAAGGTGAGGCGACCTGTGGGGCGACGCGCCAGCCTCACAGGTCACTTCGCTGTCCTGTCGAACTGCCCGCTGGCATGCCGTGTCCCGGCGGCCGGCCGGCCAGGGTCGCCGGTCGTGTCTGCATGGACCGGCTCTCCTCGCCACGCGTCCGGTGCGAGACCTACGTGGGCGAATGGATCCCCGAGCCGCGTGACGCTCGAATCGATGCCCCCGGCCCAGCGCGTCGTGCTCATCCTCCGCGATGCCCTCCGATGCTCCTTCGCCGAACTGTGCGCCTGCCGAAAACCACATCCATTGCGCGCGTTCGCGCCCGCGCCCGCGGCGGCGGCCCGGCCGATCAAGGAGTGCACGAACCCCGGCGAGGGCCGCGCCAGTGACCCGCGCAGCAGGCACACCCGCCGGTCGCGACGCGGTGTGCACGGCACGGCGCCCTTGTCAGTTCTCGATGACCTCCAGGTGGAGTTCGCGAAGGTGGTCTCGGTCTGCGATCAGGTTGATCTCGGTGATCCGCCCCGCCGCGATCGTGAAATCGAACGCCATGCGCGGCTGCCCGCCCGCTGACCAAACGGCTCCGGCGGCCCCGTCGATCAGCGCCAGTCGCGCGCCGTGGGCACGGCCGCGGAAGGTCTCGGCCACCGCCGTAGCGCCGCGGAGCCGCCCGGACGCGCCCGTCAGCACGGCCGCACGATCGGCGTGCAGCACCACGTCCGGGTCGAGCAACGCGAGCAAGGCGCCGAAGTCGCCGCCCCGCGAGGCCGCGAGGAAGGCGCTGACGATCTCCCTCTGCCGCAGCAGGTCGGCACCGGACGGTGGGTCCGCCCCCTGGACCCGCCGCCGGGCCCTGCTGGCGAGCTTCCTGGCTGCGGCCGGGGAGCGATCCACGATCGGTGCGATCTCCTCGAACGGCACGGCGAAGACGTCATGCAGGACCAAGGCCAGCCGCTCGGCGGGAGCGAGCATGTCCAGCACCACCAGCATCGCCAGGCCGACCGAGTCGGACAGCAGCGCCGCCTGCTCCGGATCGCTCCCGCCGTCGCCGGCCGAGGCCGGAGCCACTGCCTCCAACGGGTCCTCGCGCAGGGTGCTGCGCGAGCGCAGCATGTTCAGCGAAACGCGGGCGACGACCGTGGTCAGCCACCCCCTCAGATTCTCCACCTCGCTGGTGTTGGAGCGGCTGAGCCGCAGCCACGCCTCCTGGACGGCGTCATCGGCCTCACTTGGTGACCCGAGCAGTTGGTAGGCCACCGCTCGCAGATGATGGCGATGCTCCTCGAATCGGTCGGCCAGAAACTCGTGGTCATCCATCGGTCACATTCCTTCGTCGGGTCGTGTCATGTCTATGACCCGTCGGCCTTCGCCGATGTGACCGGCAATCACGAGGAGCAGGTCATGAACGATGGCATCAAGACTGTCATTCACCCGGTCAGGGATCTCGCCGCCGCCAAGGCCATGTTCAGCGCACTGCTGGGCGTCGAGCCGTACATGGACGAGCCGTACTACGTCGGTTTCTCCATGAACGGCCAGGACATCGGCCTGGACCCGCAGGGCCACAAGAAGGGGATGTCCGGGCCCGTCGCCTACTGGCATGTCGACGACATCGAGGCGAGCCTGCGGGCGCTTCTCAACGCGGGGGCGCAGACGTCGCAGGAGGTCAAGGACGTCGGCGGGGGCAAGCTGGTCGCTTCGGTGACCGACGCGGACGGCAACGTCATCGGCCTCATCCAGCCGGCCTGAACCGGCGGCATCCATGTTCCGGACGAGTTACTTGGGAGGAAACCATCA
Organism: Nonomuraea phyllanthi; assembly: GCF_006334985.2. Taxonomy (GTDB): domain Bacteria; phylum Actinomycetota; class Actinomycetes; order Streptosporangiales; family Streptosporangiaceae; genus Nonomuraea; species Nonomuraea phyllanthi. The sequence goes on along the minus strand of NZ_VDLX02000022.1, from coordinate 120,718 downwards.
TGTCCACCCGCGTGTGGCCACGACGACTGCTCACGGCCTTCTACTGGTTCGTGGCATTCACGTTCTTCATGGGCTTCGTCACGAAGTACTGGCCCGGCCCCACGTTCTTCGGGCCGGCGTACTCGGTGAAGTTCGTCGAGTGGGGGTACCCGTCCTGGTTCAGGTTCGTGGTCGGGACCATCGAGGGGGTGTGCGCCGTGTTGCTGGTCATTCCCCGCCGGCGATTCAAGTTCATCGGCGCGACCACCCTGTTCCTGGTCCTCACCGCCGCGACCACGACGCACATCGTAGCCGGCAGCGAACTCTACGAACGCGTCGCCGCCCCCACCAACATGGTGATCATGTTCATCTTCGCCCTGATCAACTGGCCGGCCGATTGGCGGGACCTGCTGCGCCAGGAACGACAGCCCAGCGTGTCCCACCGTGCATGAATGGAGATCAGCACCCGCCGGACGCACGTCTTCGACGTGACCGAGCATCCGACCAGGCCGTGGGTCGCGCAGCAGGCCAGGAACCTGATGATCGAGCCGGGGGACAGCCGGCTCAGAGCTGTTCGAGGCGCCGGGTCAGGAACCGCCGCTCGGGGGTCGAGGCGGCCAGTTCAAGGGCGCGCCGGTAGGCCGTCCGGGCCTCGGCGTCACGGCCCAGACGCCGCAGCAACTCCCCGCGCGTCGAGTGGAAATACAGGTAGCCGTCCAGGTCGAGGCCATCGACGGCACGCAACGCCGCGGCGGGATCGCCGGCCTGGGCGACCGCCACGGCACGGTTGAGCTCGACCACCGCCGAGCCGGTCAGGTCGGCCAGCCGCCGGTATAGCTCGGCGACCTGCGGCCAGTCGATCCGCTCACGCGCCTGGAGCGAGGCGATGGCGGCCTGCACGACGTACGGGCCGCGCCCGCCCAGCACCATCGCCTGATCCAGCACCGCCCGGCCCGCCGCGATCTGTCGCAGGTCCCACAACGACCGATCCTGATCGTCGAGCAGTACGAGATCGTCACCGGAGAACCGGGCCCGCCGCCGCGCGTGGTGGATCATCATCAGCGCCAGTAACCCGTGTGCCTCTGGCTCCCGCGGCATCAGCCCGGCCAGCACCTGCCCCAGCCGGATGGCCTCGGCGCCGAGATCGACCCGGCCGCTGTAGCCCTCGTTGTAGATCAGGTAGATGACCGCCAGCACCGCGTCGAGCCGTTCGGGCAGCAGATGCGCGCCCGGGACCGCGAACGGGATCCCGGTCGCCTTGATCTTGGCCTTCGCGCGGGTCAGGCGCCGCTTCATGGTCTCCTCCGAGACCACGAACGCTCGGGCGATCTCCGCGGTCTGAAGGCCGCCGAGGGCACGCAGCGTGAGCGCCACCTGCCCCTCCAGCGGCAGCGCCGGATGACAACAGGTGAAGATCAGCTCAAGCCGTTCGTCCTTGATCAGCGTGTCGTCGAAGTCGTCCATGATGGCCTCCGGCACCGGCAGCAGGTGGATCTTCTGGGCCAGGGTGCGCTCCCGGCGGATCCGGTCGATCGCCCCGTTCCGGGCAGTCGTCACCAGCCACGCGCCCGGAGCGTCCGGCACGCCTGAAACCGGCCAGCGTTCCGCCGCGATGGCGAACGCCTCCTGCGCCGCCTCCTCAGCCCGGTCGAAGTCACCGAGGAACCCGACCAGCGAGGCCAGCACCCGGCCCCACTGGTCGCGGAACACCCCCTCCAGCTCGCTCAGAGCCGCACCACCGGCCTGACCTCCACGGTGCCGCCGAACCGCAGGGCCGGGACGCGTGCCGCCAATTCGAGCGCTTCGTCCAGGTCGGCGGCCTCGATCAGGCAGAAGCCGCCCAGCACCTCTTTGGTGTCGGCGAACGGGCCGTCGGTCATCAGCGTCCGGCCGCCGGACAGCCGCACGCAGGTCGCCATCTCCGCGGGCTGCAACTGCGCGGCACTGACGTAGCGGTCGTCGTCAGCCATCGCGAAATACTCGGCGTACGCCGCCTCACGCTCCTCATCCGACGACGTCTCCAGGTAGCCGGGCTCGGCGTAGATCAGCAGGGCGTACTGCATCGCAACCTCCAGGGCAGTGGGCTCTCACCAGCACGACGAACGAGCGGCCGCGCAAGGGACACCACCCGTATTGTGCACATGTAACGATTTCCCGCCCGCCCCCTGACTCCGTACGACACCGTTCAGGCGTGCGCGGGGGCCGGCCGCGCGGGACCGGGGTGGGCGAAACCGCGATGGGCGAGATCCATCTCCTTCATCAACGCCACCTTGCGCTGCCACCGTAGGAACAACCGGGAGACTACCGGCATCTTGAGCATCCGCACCCGGGCCGCCGCCGCCCGGTCCGGTCGATGTTGTAGCTGACACCGTCCGGATCCCGGTCGGTCAGCCCATCGAGGATGCCCAGGCGCTCGGCGGCGGCCCGCCCGGCACCGAATAACGCGATGAAGCATCCACCGGACCGTCGCCCGGCACTTCCGCTCGACGATGACCGGCGTCCACCGGTCACCCGGCCCTCGCCAAGGCGACCGAAGCCACCGGCCGGCGGCGGCGGGGGTGGTCGGGGAAGGCCGGATGAGAGCAGAGCGCGCGTCCCTCATCCGACTTGAGCGCGAAACGCCCCCGCTATCCGCCGTTCCGATAGCCAGCCCGCCGATTCGTTAGTTCGCCGTTCCGCCATCTCGACGATCCGTGGTTCGAGCCGGCGCATCCGGCGCGCCGTGAACTCCGGAGGTGGTGCACGCGCTGGCGAACCGCCTCGGCAGGCTCGCGGTCGCCCTTCCGAACCTGGGACCACCGCGTGCCGGCCGACCTTGAGCCGGGCGTCCTCGCGATCGGCTCCGTATTCCCCGCTCCGCTGCTGTCCTGCTGCGCGGTCTCCTGCGAGGGTGTGAACGCCTCGCTAGGCGTTCGGTCCGGCGAACACGCCGAGTTGCCGCATCTGCGACATGACATCGACGACCGCCCAGGTCTCGGCGACCCGCCCGTCGACGAAACGGGCGATGAGGATCTCTTTGTACGTGATGGACTTGCCGGTCGGCGGCACGCCCATGTACTCACCCCGGTGCGTCCCTGTGACCGTGTTCCTGGTGACGACCTTGTCCCCTTCCGCTATCACGTCCTCGACCTCGACGTGGAGGTCAGGGAAGGCCCGGCGCAGCACCGCGAGCACCTCCTTCATCGCCGACGTCCCCGTCGTCTCGATCGGCAGCGGCGTGCGGATCTTCACGTCCGGTTGGACGACCTCGTCGATCGTCCTGGAGATGATCTCTTCGTCGCCGGTGCTGACGGCATCGTGGAAGCGGCGGAGCGTCTCCTTGTTGCGTTCCGCCGTAGTGATGATCGACATGTGGTCTCTCCTTGGGCTCATTGGGGTGTTCGGTGAGGGTGTCCGCCTGGAGCGGGCAAGAGGCCTTCAGTCAGCCGCTCGCTCGCACCGTCCAGCACCCAGGGCAGGATCCGCGCGGTGCCCGGACCAACCAGGCGGGCGTTGACCTGGCCGAAGTGCAGCCACTGTGCAGCCACTGCGGCTCGGTGACGATCGCCTGGACCAGCGGCAGCGCCTCATCCTCCTCTGGCGGTCACCCGGCGTAGGGGCCGAACCGGCCCCAGGCGACGAGCGCGGCGAGCGCGAAGAGGATGACGGTGACCAGCAGCCCGGACGGTTCCTTGCGGCGGATGTGCACGGCAGCCGCCGTGATCATCATCACCGCCAGGCCGGCCGCGGCAGTCGGCGTCAGGACGGGCGCGATCCCGGTTACGGCGGGCAGGATCAGTCCGACCGCGCCGAACAGTTCCATCACGCCGATGAGCCGCACCGCCCGCTGGGAGAACGTCTCCATCCACGGATACCCGCCGACCAGCTTGTCCTTCGGCCGGGTGAGCTTCGCCAGACCTGATAGGGCGAACGAGGCGGCCAGGAGCGCCTGCACGATCCACAGGAACACGTTCATCGAGGTGTCTCACCCTCGGCTGGGGATCTGGAGGCCGATGTCGATGCGGCTGTGCCGCCCGCGCGGGAGGCCGGAAAAGTTGTCGCTCATATCCAGGCGACGAACGGGCGGCCTCCCGGGGGACACCTCGGGCCTCAAGCAATTCAGAGCTGTTCGAGCCAGTGGGTCAGGAACCGCCGCTCGGACGTCGAGGTGGCCAGGCCGAGGGCGCGGCGGTAGGCCGTCCGGGCCCCGGCGTCGCGGCCGAGGCGGCCGAGTTTGGCCGGCTCCCCGAACCGCGTCAGCTTCTGCGGGTCCGCTGCCGCGTGGATCCGGCTCACCCGCCCGTTCTCAACCACCCGCTCTCAACCACCAGGCTCACCGCAGCCACTGGCGCCAGGGCCTCCATCAGCTCCTTATATGTGGTCTCCCAATGTGGCAGGGCATGTGCGCACTTCGAGCGTGCGGGACGCCGGTGGCACCCGGGGTGGGAGCGGGCGTGGTGATCGGGGCGCGTCAGTCCGTCGTCCAGTGACGTAGTTTCTCGGGGTTGCGCACCACCCAGATGTGCTTGATCCGGTCACCCACGACGTCGAACGCGAACACCGTCACGATGGCGCCGTCTTGCTCAGCCACCAGGCCGGGCTGACCGTTGACCGTGCGGTCCAGCAGCGTCATGTCGCCGCGCCTTCGGCGGGCGATTTCGACCCAGGCGTGCGCGATCTGCTCGGCGCCCTCGATGGGGTGCAGGAAGGTCATGGTGAGGCCGCCGCCGTCGGCGATCGCTGTGGCGTCGGGGTCGAGCAGGCCGATGAGGGCGTCGATGTCCTTGGCCTCCCATGCCTGTTTGAAGTCCCTGACGATGTCGGCGCGCCTGGTCGCCGGAGTCACGGAAGGTTGCGAGGCCCGGATGCGGCGGCGGGCCGAGGAGGCCAGCTTGCGGCATGCTCCCGGGGTACGGCCGACGATCTCGGCGACTTCGGCGAAGGAGTGGCAGAAGACATCATGCAGGATGAACGCGACGCGTTCGGCCGGGGTCATCGATTCGAGCACGACCAGGAAGGCCAGGTTGACCGACTCGTCCAGGGTGACCCGGTCGGCCGGGTCGGCGGTGGTGCCGCCCGGCCGTCCGGTGCTCTGCTGCGTACGTTCAGGTAGCGGTTCGGGCAGCCAATCGCCCACGTAGGTCTCTCGCCGGGCCCGGGCGGAGTTGAGCACGTTGAGGCAGATGCGGCTGACGACCGTCGTCAGCCAGGCGCCAGGGGATTGGATGGCGTCCTGCTGCTGCGGGGACATGGCGTACCAGCGGGCGTATGCCTCTTGCACGGCGTCCTCGGCCTCGGCCAGGGAGCCCAGCAGCCGGTAGGCGATATTGATCAACTGGCGCCGCTCGCTCGTGATCGCGTCCAGGCCGGGATGGGGCCGGCCGTGTCCTGGCCGGGATCGGGCGGTCATGGTGCCGGTAGCTCCCTTGGTCGTATCTGTCCTCATCGGTTCGACAAGACAACCCGCCGGAATGTGAGGCGACGCACCGGCCTCACATTCCGGGGGGTTGTCTTGTCGACTGCGGAGAAGAACACACCTCCAGCGAACAGGAAGATCACAGACATCATGACCACCTCAATGCCGGCAATCCCGTTCACCGACCCGGCGTCCGGGCAGCGCCTGGAGCGGGCGGCCGCTGCGCTGACCGCACACGGCTTCACCGTGGAGGTTCTCCACGACGCCGCCGCCGCGCGTACCCGCGTCAAAGAGCTGATCCCGGAGGGCGCCGGCGTGTTCACCGGGGCCAGCGAGACCCTGCGCCTGTCCGGCATCGATGAGGACATCAACGCCGGCGGGCGGTACCGGGCCATCAAACCACGCCTCCTGGCCATGGACCGCGCCACCCAGACGGACGACATCCGGCGGCTGGGCGCCACCCCGGACGTCATCGTGGGCAGCGTGCACGCGGTCACCGAAACCGGCTCCCTCGTGATCGCCTCGGGCAGCGGAAGCCAGCTTCCCGGCTACGCCGGCGGCGCCGCCCGCGCGATCTGGATCGTCGGGGCGCAGAAGGTGGTACCTGACTTGGACACCGCGCTGCGGCGCGTCGAGGACCACTGCCTCCCGCTGGAGACCGCCCGTACCCAGAAGGTCCACGGGTGGCCCAGCGCCGTCAACCGCCTCCTCATCCTCAACGCCGAATTCCAGCCCGGGCGCGGCACCGTCCTGCTGCTCCGCGAAGCGATCGGATTCTGAACCCGCACTCCTCATCGGGGAACCCGTGCGCGGTGTCATGCCCCTGAAACAGGTCATCGGGGCGGCCGAGGCGCTCAGGACTCGACGCTGCCGGCCGCCTGGGCCAACGCCGCCAAGCGGGTGACAAGGTCGTGTTCAGCAACGCGGTCACCGGGATCCACCATGGCGGGTCCATGGGCGTACCGCCGACCAACGCAGCACCGTGTCGCATGTCGCGGCGGGGTGGACGGGGCCGGTCAGCGGCCGGGCTTGCCGCGCAGCAGCGGGTGCGTGCGCATCGCCACCTCCAGCTCGCCCGGCAGCTCGTCACGGTAGCGGCCCAGCGTCGACAGGTCGCTGTGCCCCAGCACCCGCCGCACCGCGTCCATGTCGACCGCGTCCGCCAGCAGGTGCGTCGCCGTCGTGTGCCGCAGCCCGTGCGGGGTCACCGAACGCCGCTGGTCGGGATCCACCCGCCGCTGCACCCGATCGATCACCGCCTGCACGTCGCCCCGCGCCAGCCGCCGCCCCCGCCACGACAGCAGCAGCGCCTTCTCCTCCCCGGCCCCGGCCAGGGCCGGCCGCCCCCGCGCCAGATACTCCCGCAGCACCATCGCCACGTCGTCGGGCAGCGGCACATCGCGGGTCCGCCCGCCCTTGCCGAAGATCCGCCAGTAACGCACCCCGTCGTTGGTGAAGAAATGCTCCACATCCGCGCGCACCAGCTCCGACACCCGCGGCCCCAGCGTCGACAGCAGCAACACGATCAGCGCGTCACGCAGCTCCGTGCGCTGGTCACGCCGCTTGCCCACCTCCGGCGCCGCCCCCGGCAGCTCCCGCGCCGCCCCGATCAGGCCCTGCGCCTGCTCGCGCGTCAGGGCCCGCCGCTGCGGCCGCAGCCCCCCACGCTCCTTGGCCGTCACCGTCGAGACCGTCATCGGGTTGACCTGCACCCACCCCGCCAGCGCCGCGTGCTTGAACAGCGCCGAGATCGACCGGCGAAAACGCGCCTGCGACGACGGCGACTGCCCGCCGCTCGGCGTGCGCAACCGGCCGTCCGGGCGCCGCGCGAACGCCAGCAGCAGCGCGTCGACGTCCGCGCCCGTCAGGTCGTCGAGCACCACCTGCGCGCCGGCCAGCTCCACCAGCGTCGCCACGTCCCGCGCGTACACCTCGGCCGTGGACGGCGACAGCGCCCCGGTCACCGTCTTGGCCCGCACCAGCTCCACATAACGGTCCGCCGCCTGCGCCACCGTCAACCGCTCGAGCTCCGCAGGCCGCACGGCCACCCCTTTCCCTCGCGCACGACAAGATCCAGAGATGACGGTAGCGGCCCGCACCGACAAAAAGCCGCCGGACGCCGGGAGCCCGGAGCGGGGGAGGGTCAGATGTCGCGGAACGTCTCGATGCGCGCCCCCAGCGCGTTCAGCCGCTCCGCCAGATCCTCATACCCGCGGTTGATCACGTACACGTTCCGCAGCACCGACGTGCCCTCCGCCGCCATCATCGCCAGCAGCACCACCACCGCCGGCCGCAGCGCCGGCGGGCACATCATCTCGGCGCTGCGCCAGCGCGTCGGCCCCTCCACCAGCACCCGGTGCGGGTCCAGCAGCTTCACCGACGCCCCCAGCCGCGTCAGCTCCGTCAGGTAGATGGCCCGGTTGTCGTACACCCAGTCGTGGATCAGCGTCGAGCCCTGCGCCGAGGCCGCGATCGCGGCGAAGAACGGCACGTTGTCGATGTTCAGCCCGGGAAACGGCATCGGGTGGATCTTGTCGATGGGGGAGATGAGCTTCGAGGGCCGCACCGTCAGGTCGACCAGCCGGGTGCGGCCGTTGGCCGCCGGGTACTCGCGTCCCCGGTCGCAGTCCAGGCCCATCTCCTCCAGCACCGCGAGCTCGATCTCCAGGAACTCCACCGGCACCCGGCAGATCGTCAGCTCCGAGGAGGTCACGACCGCCGCCGCCAGCAGGCTCATCGCCTCCACCGGGTCCTCGGAGGGGGAGTAGTCGACGTCCCGCTCGATCTCCGGCAGCCCGTGCACGGTCAGCGTCGTCGTCCCCACGCCCTCCACCCGCACGCCGAGCTGCTCCAGGAAGAAGCAGAGATCCTGCACCATGTAGTTGGACGACGCGTTGCGGATCACCGTCACCCCGTCGTGCCGCGCCGCGGCCAGCAGCGCGTTCTCCGTGACGGTGTCGCCCCGCTCGGTCAGCACGATCGGCCGCGACGGCGCCACCGCGCGGTCCACCCGCGCGTGGTAGAACCCGCCCGTCGCCGTGATGTCCAGCCCGAAGTGCTTCAACGCCGACATGTGCGGCTGGACCGTGCGGGTGCCCAGGTCGCAGCCCCCGGCGTAGGGGATCTGGAACTGCTCGGTGCGGTGCATCAACGGCCCCAGGAACATGATCACGCTCCTGGTACGGCGGGCCGCCTCGGTGTCCATCGCCTCCAGCTCCAGCCGGGCCGGAGGCACGATCTCCAGGTCGCTGCCCTCGTTGATCCACCGGGCGCGCACCCCGATCGAGGCCAGCACCTCCAGGATCCGGTACACCTCCTCGATCCGCGCCACCTTGCGCAAGATCGTCCGCCCGGAGTTGAGCAGCGACGCGCACAGCAGCGCCACGCACGCGTTCTTCGACGTCTTCACATCGATGCTGCCCGACAGCCGCCGGCCGCCCACCACCCGCAGATGCATCGGCCCGGCATAGCCCAGCGACACGATCTCGCTGTCGAGCGCCTCGCCGATCCGGGCGATCATCTCAAGACTGATGTTCTGGTTGCCCCGTTCGATCCGGTTGACCGCGCTCTGCGACGTCGCCAGCGCGTCGGCCAGCTGCAGCTGCGTCCAACCACGATGCTGACGCGCATCCCGGATCAACCGGCCGATCCGCACAAGATAATCGTCTGCCACACACGAGACCATATCTCACATATGAGATTCCCCGTCGTCACCGGCCATCGACGCGCCGGACAACTCCCGATGACCCGCCAGATGCTCCGGCGTCGCCTCCGCCCGCATCTTGTGCACGAACGCCCGCCGCGCCTGCCGGAACCCGTTACGGTCCTCGAACATGTCCCGGCTCATCTCCGCCAGCTCCTCGGCCCGGTAGGCGTCCAGCGGCTTGCGCCGCTCATCGACCTCCCGCACCTGACGCCGCCCCGCCAGCAACCGCTCATAGCCCGCATCGGCCGCCAGCCGCTCGGCGTACTCCAGCACCCTGCGCTCGAAGTCCAGCCGCGAGCCGCCCAGCATCCGATCGGCCAGCCCGATCTCCACCGCGTCGGCCGCGTCGATCGGCAGCGCCTGCCGCGTCAGCCGCCGCGCCGTCTCCGCGCCCACACGCCGCGGCAGCACGTACGTCCACAGCTCACTGCCGAACAACCCCATCGTCCGGTAGTGCGGATTCAGCACCACCGAGTCGCGTATGATCACCCGGTCCGCGCCCAGCCCCATCATCACGCCGCCCGCGCCCGCGTTCCCCCCGATCGAGGTCACCACCAGCTGCGAGGAGCAGCGCACGATCTCCCGGCACACCGCGTTGATGGCGTTGATGTTCATCCACGCCTCCAGCTCCGGCTGGCGCGCCGCCTCGATCACGTTCAGGTGGATCCCGTTGGAGAACGCCTCCCCGCCGCGCACCACCAGCACCCGCGTGTCCTGCGCCACCGCGTACCGCAGCGCCGAGGCCAGCCGCCGGCACTGATCGGTCGACATCGCCCCGTTGTAGAAGTCGAAACTCACCACCCCGACACCGTCGCTGCGGTCGTAGGTGATCTCCGAATAGCCCGGCCGCTCCGGCGCCCCGGCCACCAGGTCGCCCAGCGCCGACGCCGCCGGGAGCTTGACCGCCCCCTCCTGCTCCAGCCGCACATGGCCCACCCACACCGACCCGTCGCCGGTGTGCACCAGCACCGCCCCCTCACGGCGCGCCGCCACCTCGCCCGGCCGCCCCGCGAGGTCCGGCCCCCGGTACACGTCGAACACCCGTACCGGCATCTCGCACAGCTGCGCCCGCCCCCCGGGAGAGCCGTCGGCGGCCCGCACCCGCCGCACGATGTCCTCCGTCGGCTCCTCCCACGAGAACTCCCGGTCAGCGTGCCGCATCGCCCGCCGCAGCCGCCCCCGCACGTCCGGCGAACGGTAGTCCAGCGGCACCGGCACGAACGACGCGTCACCGGCCTTGGCCGCCACCTCCGCCACCAGCTCCACCGCGGCATCGGCCACCGGCCCGTTGTACAGCGCCGACTTGCGCGGCGCCTCCAGCGGCATCGCGAACGTCCGATACCCCCAGATCGGGCCCGCGTCCATCTCCTCGACCGCCTGCAGCGCCGTCACGCCCCACTCGGGCTCGGCCTCCAGGATCGCCCAGTCCAGCGACGACGGCCCCCGGTCCCCGGGAGGCCCCGGATGCACGATCACCGTGCGGTGCGCCCGCCACAGCCGCTCGGGCACCCGCTCCTTCAGGAACGGGCAGATCACCACATCCGGCTTGGCCAGCTCGGCCGCCTCCACCATCGCCTGCTCCGAGACGGCCAGCTCGATGCTCACCTCATGGCCGGCGCGGCGCAACTCCAGCCAGCAACGCTGGGTCAGGCCGTTGAACGAGGAGCACAGCAGCAAGATACGCAACGCGGGACTTCTTTCCAGGCAGGGGAGGGGACTCGGGGGCCGGGACCGCTCAGCGTGACGGGCGTTCCCTGACGCCACACAGCTTAAAGACAGTCCCAAAAGACCCATTCATGTCTCTGATGCTGACACGAATCTTCCACTGCCGGTGACATTTCATCGCAAAAACCCACACAGACCAGCCCAGATTGACCAGCTTTGCCCCAAAACATCCACCCCTGGGATGCCGCCGACAGCCGGCCACCGATCCAGATCACCGGCACGGACACACACCACCCCGGACAGGGGAGAGGCCCCGACACTCACCGGCCCCGATCAGCCCCCACCGACGCCGGAACCACCACGGACGCCTCCACCGCAGCGAAACCCAGACCCGCGAGCACCGCCCCACCACGCTCCGCCTCACCACCACCGGCCAGCACCAACGTCCGCGCCCACTGATAACGACACCCCGCCGCCTCCAACGCACCCGCCGTAGCGAGCAACGCCTCCCGATCACCCCCCAGCAGCGCACCCGCCCGCTCCACCAGCGCACCGGCAACCGGATTACCCGCCACGACCTCCCGCGCCCGCGCCACACACCCCGCAGCCTCAGCACTCCCCGCCAACACCGCCGCCTCCGCACGCAACGCCACATACCAGTGATGCCAGATCCACGTCACCCACTTCCACACCTCACCCGGCTCCGGCGCCAACCGCTCCAACGCCCGCGACGCCTGCCCACGATGCAACAGCACCATCGCATCGAACACCGCCCCATAACCCAAGGCGTGCTCCGGCGGAGGACCGAGCCGACCCAGAACCTCCAGCCACTCCCGCCGCCCCTCAGCATCACCACGCAACCCCTGCACCATCGCCACCGCCGCCACCGCCGGACACAGCAGCCGCAGAGCAGGGGAGCCCGCCCGCCGCCACGCATCCAGGAACCGCACCCCGCCCGCCAGCACCTCCCCGACATCACCCGCCAACGCATCCACCAACAGCAACCACGACACCGCACGATGACCGACCTCCGCCAGCGACGGATGCCCCGCCAACTCCCGCGCCCACCGCCGCGCCCCCGCCACATCCCCAGCACCCAGACCCGCCTCGGCAGCGATCCCCAGCGCATCGATCAACTCATGCGTACCAGCAGGAGAAACCGGCACCGACGACAACAACGCGATCCGCCGCCCAGCCGTCTCCGCCGCGCCGAACGGATCACCCGCCCAACTCTGCGCACCGATCAGAGCATCAAGCGCGGCCGACTCCGCGAGCGGATCACCACTGCGCCGCGCCAACTCCACCGCCCGCCCGGCACGCGCGATCGTCTCCGGCACCGCATTCCCGGCCGGCCCCTGCGCAGCACCGAACGCATCCGCCAGCACCCCCGCCTCCGCCAACGCCACCGCCGCCAACGCCGCCGGATCATCACCGGCCAACTCCCGCGCCTCACCGATCAACGCCAGCGCCTCCTCCCGCGACGGAATCCGCACGAACGTGGGGGAGAAGCGGAACGCGATCGTGGCCGCACCCGCCAAATCCGCAGCCGCACCGGCACCATCACCACACGCACGCGCCGCATCCCCAGCCGCACGCCGCAACCGGTACATGTCATCACCAACCGTCCGGCAACCCGCCACCGCCGCCGCCTGCCGCAACATCGACGCCCCCGCCGCCAGATCACCCGCCAACGCGGCCGCCTGCTCAAAACGCCGCTGCGACTCACCCATCAGATGACGGGTGAACGTCAACTCCGCCAACCGCCGCGCAAGATCATAAGCCTCCGCCCGCCGCTCCGGCCGATCAGCAGCCCACGCCAGCGCCGCACGCAGATCATCGGCCACCAGATCGAACCGCGCCCGCCAATCCGCCCCCACCACCGCCAACCCCGCCGCCCGCACCAGACACCAGCCAAGATGCCGCGACCGGGCATCCACCAGCTCACCGGCCTCCGCCAGCCGCTCCGTCCCGTACTGCCGGATGGTCTCCAACACCCGATACTCCGTCCCACCCCCCGACGCCGTCACCACCAGCAAACTCTGCTCCGCCAACCGCGCCAACCCCTCAGCCACCACACCCTCATCCGACCCCGCCACCTGCGCGGCCGCGGCAACAGTGAACGGCGCCACGAACACCGACACCCGCCGCAACAACGCCCGATCAGCCGGCTCCAGCAGCGCATGACTCCAATCCAGCGCCGCCCGCACCGACCGATGCCGCTCATCAGCACGCGACCCACCGGTCAGCATCCGCAACGGATGCGACAACGCCGCGGCGATACCGTCCAACCCCAACGTCGGACACCGGGCCGCCGCCAACTCGATCGCCAGCGCCATCCCGTCCAGCCGCTCACAGATCGACGCGATCTGACCGCGCAGCCCGGCATCCAGCGGCAGACCCACCGCCGCCGCCCGCTCCATGAACAACGCCACCGCGTCCGAACCGCCCTCCACCGCCAGCGACAACGGCGGAACCTGATACACCCGCTCGAACGGCACCATCAGCCGCGCCCGGCTCGTCGCCAGCACCCGCACCCCAGGACACGCCCCCAGCAACCGCTCCACGAACAGCGCCACCCCGTCCACCACGTGCTCGCAGTTGTCCAGCACCAGCAGCGCATCACGATCGGCCAGCGCCGCCACCACGGACGCGCTCATGTCACGACCCTGCTGCTCACCCAGGCCCAGCGCACCCGCCACCGCAGTGGCGATCATCCCGGGATCGGTGACCGGCACCAGATCGACGAACCACACCCCGTCGCCGTACCCGCCCGCCGTCTCACCGGCCACCGCCAGCGCCAGCCGCGTCTTGCCCACCCCGCCCGGGCCCACCGCGCTCACCTGACGATGCGCCCGGATCATCCCGGCCAGCTCCGCCCGCTCGCTCTGCCGCCCGACGAACGACGTCAGCGACGCCGGCAACACCGCCGCCGGACGAGCCGCGCCCTCGCCGGCCGGCTCGGGCGCCCGCTGCGCGAGCGCCCGCCGATCCGCCACCTCCAGCTTGCGCAGCAACGAGGAGACATGACTCTCCACGGTGCGCACCGAGATGACCAGCCGTGCCGCGATCTCGGCGTTGCTGAGATGGGCTCCGACCAGTTCCAGTACCTCGGCCTCCCGAGGGGAAATGTCCACACCTGCCGCCACTGTCCCAGTGTGCCGCATCCCTTCACGGCCGGGTCCGGGAGGCGGCGGCGCGCCCGCCTGAGGCAGGGGTCACCCCCGGACCGGCGGGCAACTTTGGGCGATCCGGGACGAAAAATACAAAACATGCCAAACAGAACAGAATCCAGCTTCTGTCTGGTTTCGTATCTGATGCCGGATTCGGAGGGGTGGGGGTCAGAGGCGGTTGACGAAGCGGGCCGCGGCGTGCTGGCTCATGCCGGTCTCGCCGCGTACGAGGAACACGGCTTCCTGGATCTGGCCCAGAGCCTTGAGCTCGCGGACCTGGTCGACCAGCTCGACCCGGATGCCGGGCCGGTTGCGCGGCCGGCGGGTCAGCCGGGCCGCCGCGATGATCAGCCAGATGGCCAGGGCCGTGACGACGGCGCTGAGCGCTACGAGGCCTGGTGCGGTGACGTCTAAGGCGAGGATGAAGGCGGGGATGAAGGCGGACATGAAGGGCGTCTGCCCACGTCCCGGCGGATCATGCTGGTTGCTTGATAATGGACATTATGTCAAGTAGGGCGTGTGGCGGGGCTCCCCTCGCGGATTGACGGGAGGCTTGACGTTCTGTTGATTCGCTGGGCTTGGCGGGATGTGTGGACTTAGGGTGGGGATTCTGCCATTCGCGCCGCGAGAGGAGCAGCACGTGGGGAATCAGTCGGTTTTATGTCCGGTGTGTCAGGGGGTCCTGCCCGCTTCGGGTAAGGAGGCGTACACGGCGTTGCGGGGGCGACTGATCGTGACGAACGGGTACTGCGGGGGCGGCTGCGCCGAGCGGCGCGCCGAGGAGCAGGCCCAGGCGCAGGCGCAGCAGGCTCATGTCCAGCAGCAGGCTCAGCAGGTGCAGGGTCCCGTGCAGGGCTCCCCTGTGCCGTCTGCCGCCCCTGTACGGCAGGCGCCGGTGCGTCCGCAGGCCGCGGCCGGGGTTCCTGCGGCGGTGCCCGCCGGGGCCGGGGTCCCGGGCGGGGTTACGGGTGGGCCGGTGCGGGTGGCGCGCTGATCGGTGCCGCTTGTGTGCTGGTAGGTCTGTTTTCGGGGTGGTACGGGGTTGAGGCCGGGGGTTGTGCGGGTGTCCGCTCCCCCGCCTTCGTTGCGGCATTTCCCGGTTGAGGGATCTTGCGTGATGTGTGACGAGTGTCGTGCTGTCGCGCGGTCATCATGAGGGGCGCGGCCCGGTCTCGTTCGATCGGGTTTTCGGCGTCGGGGGCCTGGAGGTCGTCCGGGCGTCAAGAGGGGTGCGGATGTCCGTACCCCTCCCCCGCTGGTCAGGGTGTGTAGGGGTGTACGGCGGTGACGGCGGTCAGGGGCAGTGGTCCGTACAGGTGGGGGTAGTCGTTCTCGAGGCGGATGTCGAGGCCGGTGGGGTCGATGTCGAGGACGAGGAGTGGGTCGGTGAGGTGGGCGTAGAAGGTGGTGTGGACGGCGCGGAGTTGGGTGTGGTCGCGGCTGCAGTGGATGAAGCCCTCTTGGTCGAGGGTGCGGCCGAGGGTGGAGATGCGGTACTCCCCCGCTTTCTGGGCGGCGTGCCAGTCGTTGGCGAGGGCGAGGTGGTGGATCATGGGGTCCATTCGGTGTCGAGGATGGCGTAGATGGTTTCGCTGGCCCATTCGCCTTTGACGTATTCGTTGTGGATGAGGGTGGCTTCGTGCCGCATGTGAAGTTTTTCCAGGACGCGGGCTGAGGCGGTGTTGCGGGCGTCGAGGCGGCCGGTGATGCGGTGCAGGCCGAGGTCGGCGAAGCCGAGGCGGAGCATTTCGCGGGCGGCTTCCGGGGCGTAGCCGTGGCCGTGGTGGTCGGGGTGGAGGATGTAGCCGATCTCGCCTTGGCGGTGGGTCTCGCTGGTCCAGATGAGCAGGGCGGAGCCGATGAGGCTGCCGTCGTGGCGCAGGGTGATGGCCAGGTCGAGGGCGTCGCCTTCTTCGTGGATGGCGGTGCGGGTGGCCTTTTTGGCGAGGAATTCGCGGCTGGTGTCGCGGTCGCGGACGTCCCAGTAGAGGTAGCGGGTGACGTCGGGGCGGGATTCGTAGGCGTGGACGGCGTCGAGGTCGTCGGGGGTGAAGGGGCGCAGGTGGAGGCGTTCTGTGGTGATCGGGTAGTGGGGTTTGAGCACGGGGGGCAGTGTAGGTGGGGGTCAGGGGGGAGGCAACGCGTTTTCGGTGGTGGTGGGGGTGTAGGTGGCGATGGCGTGGGCGAGGAGGGTGTGGGCGTCGTCGAGGGGGCGTTGTTCGACGACGTGTTCGAGCCAGAGTGTGGACAGGGTGGTGTAGAGGAGGCGGACGCGGGTGTCGGTTTCGGGGAGGTTGAGGGTGTCGGCGATGATGCGGACGCAGCCGTCGGTCCAGCGGCGGGCGATGGCCTGGAGTGCGGGGTCGCGGCCGGCGTGGACGTAGAGCTCCCACAGGCCGAGTTGGCGGGTGCGGTCGGCGGCGGCGATCTGGTCGGGCAGGGCGGTCAGGCCGTGGTGGGTGATCCAGTGGCGGGTGGTGGTGAGTTCGGTGTCGACGAGTTGGGCGAAGGCTTCGGCGAGGAGGTGGTCGCGGGAGGTGAAGTAGTAGGTGGTGGCGGCGAGGGGCAGGTGGGCGTGGTGGGCGACGGCTCGGTGGGTGACGGCGGCGAAGCCGCCTTGGGTGAGCAGGTCGACGGCGGCGGTCAGGAGGGCGGCGCGGCGGCGGCGGGCGCGGTCTTGGGTGGGGTGGGTGGTCAATGGGTGCCTGCGAGGTTGAGGACGACGACGCCGCCGATGATGAGGAGGATTCCGGTGATTTTGAGTGGGGTGAGGGTCTCCCCCATGAAGGCGGCGCCGATGAGGGCGATGGCGGCGGTGCCGGCGCCGGACCAGACGGCGTAGGCGGTGCCCATGTCGAGGTGGAGTTTGAGGACTTGGGACAGCAGGGCGAAGGAGGTGATGTAGCCGGCGGCGACGAGGAGGGTCCAGCCGAGGTGGGTGAAGCCGTTGCTGAGTTTGAGTGCGGTGGTGGCGAGGATTTCGGAGGTGATGGCGAGGGCGAGCAGGAGCCAGGCCATGGGTGGGGTTGTCTCCCGGGTGCGTGAAAGTGGTACGGGTGTACCGATTTTATCGTGGGGGTGGCGTGCGGAACGGCTTGAAAAGGGTGTCGAATGCGTGTTCCATTGGTGGGTGTGGGCTGGGACGCGCTTTCGCTTGTGGAACCGGCCGCCGATGAGCGTCCGCTGATCGAGCGGCGTGCGGTGGTGCGTGGGGGTTTCTACGAGATGCAGGCCCGCACGGTGATCGAGCGGGTGCCGCCGGGTGCGGGCATCGCTCAGGAGTGGGCGGTGTCGCCGTATCGGGGGTGTGCGCATGCGTGCCGTGGGTGCGGGGCGCGGGGCGGGCATCGGCGGCTGGGGCTTGATGCGGGGCGGGATTTCGACGCGCGGATCGTGGTGCGGCCGAATGTGGTGGCGCGGTTGCGGGCGGAGCTGGCGCGCTGGGACGGTCAGGAGCTGGCGGTGGGGGTCAGCGGTGACTGTTATCAGGCGGCTGAGGAGACGTACCGGTTGATGCCGGGGGTGGTGGGGGCGCTGGCGGAGGCGGCGGTGCCGTTCACCGTGTATACGAAGAGCGCGCTGGTGTTGCGGGATGCGGGGTTGCTGGCGCGGGCGGGGGCGCGGGTGGCGGTGTCGATCGCGTTCGTGGATGAGCGGATCCGGCGGGTGGTGGAGCCGGGCGCGCCGGGGGCGCAGGCTCGGCTGGAGCTGGTGTCGGCGTTGGTGGAGGCGGGGGTGGAGTGCCGGGTGCTGATGGCGCCGGTTTTGCCGTTGCTGAGTGATGCGGCCGATCAGCTGGCGGCGACGGTGCGGCGGATCGCGGCGGCGGGGGCACGGGTGGTGGAGCCGGTGGTGTTGCGGCTGCCGCCGGGGACGCGTGAGTGGTATGTGGAGTGGCTGGGGCGGGCGCATCCGCAGCTGGTGGAGCGGTATGAGGAGCTGTACGACCGTGCGGGGTTGCCGTCGGCGGACTATGAGGGGCGCATCACGGGGCAGATCGCGCAGTTGTGCCGGGTGTACGGGATGGAGTGCGGGGCGCCGGAGGTCGTGCGGCGTGAGCCTGCGGCGGCGCAGCTGGCTCTGGTGTGATGATCTGAGAGACGCGATGGCTCAGGGGGCAGCGTCTGTGGTACTTCTGGGGTCGTAATCCGCAACGCGACTACTTCGCCGGCCGTACCTTCAAGCCCCTCCCCCGGCATGACGCCCCTGGCAGGCCTGTCGCGAGACGCTGTTCGGCATGAACGCGGAAGTGAGCCGTCAGAGGAGTTTCGCCGGCTGGATCGATGATCATGCCTCGGCCATGGAGACCCTGGACTTCCGGGCATCCGTGGACGACCTCGAGCCGCTGCGCGACATCGTCGGCGGTGCGCGGGTCGTGGCTCTGGGCGAGAGTTCCCACCACGTCCGGGAGTTCTACCAGGTACGCCACCGCGTCCTGCGTTTCCTGGTGGAACGGTGCGGCTTCGAGGTGTATGCCCTGGAGGCCCCGTTCACTCAGGGGCAGGTGTTGGACGCCTGGGTTCAGGGCGCCGGCGGCAGTGTCGAGCAGGTCGCGGCCGATGGCATCGCTCTGTCTTTGGGGCAGTGCCGGGAGATGCACGAGGTGTTGAGGTGGATGCGGGAGCGCAACGGTGCCGGTGCCGGGCCGCCGTTGCGGTGTGTGGGCGCCGATCTGCCCGGCTGCGCCGCATCGCCCTTGCCGGCGCTGGAAGAGCTGGCCGGTTACCTGCGCTGGGCCGCGCCCGAGGCGCTGCCGGTGCTGCAGGAGGCGGTCGGCGTCGTACGCCGGTTCGACGCCCCGGTCGTCTTCGCGGCCCTTGGCGGCTATGAGAATCTCGACCGGGGTCAGCGGGATGTGCTCACTGGGGCGTTGAGCCGGCTGATGGCCGACATGCAGCGTCTGGCTCTGGTCCAGCGCGCCCACGGCTACGGGGCCGAGCACGACACGGCGATGTGGCATCTGCGCGGCGCCTGGTATCTCGATCACCTCCATCGCGCCAACGCCGCCGAGGGTTTCGAGTCCGCCTCGACGTTCCGCGACGTCTACATGGCGGAGTCCGTACTGCGTCTTGTCGAGGGTGGCGCGCGCGTGGTGCTGGCGGCGCACAACTGGCACATCCGGCGTACGCCCGCGATGGACGAGCGGGAGCGTCTGCTCCTCCCGGCCGGCGTCCACCTCGCGGCCGCCCTGGGGGACGGCTATCGGGCCATCGGCGTGACCTCGAGCCTGGGCCGGACCACCACGCTGGGGGAACCGACGCCGCGGCGGCCGCATGGGGCCTGGTACGACACGCCGCTCCCACCGCCTGCAGAGGGCAGCATCGAGGCGGCGTTCCCCACCGACCGCCTCTGGACGCTCGCCGATCTCCGCGCGGCCCGCCCGTACGTGCGCGACGCGGCGGCCTACCAGCACACCCGCATGGCCGACTATTTCCTGGATCTGCCGGTGTTCGAGGCGTTCGACGCCGTGGCCTGCGTATCGCGGACGACCGGCACCGATCACGTGCTGCAACGCGCCGCGGATTGAGGCCGTACGCGGTTCCCGCGCGACCGAGCTGAGGAGGAAACATCATGGGCATCCATTCCGAGCGCGACCTCGCTGACTTTCTGATCATCTACACCCGGGACATGGCTGTCTCCGACGAGGAGCCTGGGGCGATTCTCGACCGCTACTTCGTTCCGGACTTCGAGTACTGCAACGACGGGCTTGTGATCGACCGGCAGCGCATGATCGATCATGTCCGCCCTGTCCGTAGGAATGTCGACAAGGAGGCCATGGCTGCTGATGACTGGTCCGGTGTTGAGATCCATGAGGCGCTGGTCTCGGGTGACCGGATCGCCGCTCGGTGGACCTTGCGCACCACGTTGCGCAAGGGCAAGACCTTCGCGGCGGAGATCTACATGTTCGGCCGCCTGGCGCTGGACGGTCGGATCCTCCGTATCGATCAGGTCAGCAGGCAGCTGGAAGAAGCGCGGTGACCACGCTTCTGGAGGGCCTTCAGTCCCCTTCCGGCGTGTTCCGGCCGCCCTCATCGGGTTCTCAGCTCTGCGTGCGTCGGTCGTACTGCGCTTGATGTCTGTGGATCTCGTCCGCGTTGTCGACCGTCCAGGCGTGCAGCCGGCCGAAGGGCTCGCGCAGCGATTCGCCGAGCGGGGTGAGTGAGTATTCGACGCCGAGATCGCGGAGCGCTACGGCTGGGTCAACCGGGCCGTCCCGGCCGACGAGTTCGACGAGGTGGTTGAGCGGCTCGCCCGCAACATCGCCGCCTTGCCCGACGGTGTGATCGCGGCGGCCGAGCGTGCCATCGTGCTGGAGGACCTGGCCGAGGGGTTGCGGCGGGAGAACGACGCCTGGACGGGGCAGTTCGTTCGCCCTGCGGCCATGGAGCTGATCCGTGAGGGGCTGGCCCGCGGCGCCCAGACCTCTGCCGGTGAACGCGATCTGGGGGGCCTGCTCCGGAAAGTGGCCGGTTGATGCCGGGCCCGCGGGGGTGGCCGGCGTCCGGCGGTGGCTAACCGGCTCGGCCGATCTTGTCGAGTTCGGCGAGTTCCGCGTCGGAGAGTGGGAGTCCCGCGCCGGCTGCGTTCTCGTGGAGGTGCGCCACGGACGAGGTGCCGGGAATGAGCAGGATGTTCGGTGATCGGTGCAGCAGCCATGCCAGGGCGACGGACATCGGTGTCGCGCCCAACCGGGCGGCGACCGTGGAGAGGGCCGAGGATTGCAGGGGGGTGAAGCCGCCGAGCGGGAAGAAGGGCACGTAGGCGATGCCGTCCTCGGCGAGCTCGTCGATCAGGTCGTCGTCTTGCCGGTGGGCGAGGTTGTACAGGTTCTGCACGCACGCGATCGGCGCGATCGCGTGCGCCTCGGCGACCTGCCGCGCCGTCGCGTTGCTCACTCCGAGGTGGCGGATCAGTCCCTGCTGCTGGAGTTCGGCGAGCGTCTCGAACGGCTCGGCGAGCGAGCCGGGCTGGGGTCCCTGGGCGTCGCCGAGCCGGAGGTTGACCAGGTCGAGCACCTCGAGGCCGAGGGCTTGCAGGTTGTCGTGGACGGCGCGGCGCACGTCTTCGGGGCGCCGGGCGGGGGCCAGCCGCCCTGCTCGTCGCGGGTCGCGCCGACCTTGGTCACGATGTGCAGGGGTGCGGGGTAGGGGTGCAGCGCTTCGCGGATCAGCTGGTTGGTGACGCGGGGTCCGTAGGCGTCGCTGGTGTCGATATGGGTGATGCCGAGGTCGATGGCCTCGCGAAGGACGGCGAGTGCGCTGTCGTGGTCGGCCGGCGGACCCATCACCCCGGGGCCGGCGAGTTGCATGGCACCGTAGCCGAACCGGGTGACGGTCAGGTCGCCCAGGGTCCAGGTGCCGCCGGGAAGCGAAGGGGAAGTCGTGCTCATACCTGTGCCTTTACGTGTTGAGCTGGGTGGCCTCCAACGGGTCCTTGCTTCATTATGGGAAGGTAACTTCCTGATAGGAAGCAGGCACTTCGACGTGCGTAAGGCACCTGCGGGTGAGAGGAGCCCTCGATGGCGACGACGACGGCGGCCCAGAAGAGGGCACAGGTCAAGGCGGAATACGACGCGTTCGTGGCGGCATGTCCGAGCAGGAAGCTGCTCGACCGGATCTCCAACAAGTGGGTCACGCTGATCCTGGCCGCGCTGGGCGGCGGTGGCTCGCCCCAGCCGGGCGACGGGTGCGCGGGGGAACCGCGGGCGATGCGGTACTCGGAGCTGTCCCGGTTGCTGGCCGGCGTCAGCCAGAAGATGCTCACGCAGACGCTGCGCTCCTTGGAGCGGGACGGTCTCATCACGCGCACGGTGACGCCGACCGTGCCGGTCACGGTCTCCTACGAGCTGACCGACCTCGGTCTGTCCCTGCACCAGATGATGCGCGGGCTCAAGTCGTGGGCCGAGACGTACATGGACGAGGTGCTCGCCAACCGCGAGACGTACGACAACCGCGTCGCCTGAGCGAGCTGGGGGCGCGGCCGAGGACGGTCACATGGTCGGCCTCAGGTATCCGGCGGCGGCCAGCCCTGCGAAGGCGGCGTCGGTGTCGGTCATCTGGCCGCTGAGCACGTGCCGGATGAACGCGCCGACCGGCATCAGCACGGTCTCGATGAACTCGGCGTCATCCAGCCTCGGCTCGGCGACTTTCCGGCACCCGCGGGCCAGGACGGCGTGGCGGCGGTGCGTGGCATACGACGACAGAAAGGTCCGCATGACGACCTCGAGTGTCGCGGCCTCGTAGCCGGTCTCCTCCAGCAGTTCCCGAGCCGCCGCGACCTCGACCGGCTCGTCGCCGTCGGCTTTACCGCCCGGCAACTCCAGCAGTACCCGTCCAGGCCCCGGCCGGTACTGCCGGGCCAGCACCACCTGCTCATCCTCGGTCACGGCGACGATGGCCACGGTCGCGCCTCCTTCGAGGATGTCCCACACGTCCTCGTTGCCGTCCGGGTAGCGGTACCGGCGGCCGCGGACGTTCAAGAACCCGGCCGGCTCGTCCAGCTCACCCATCTGCGTCCACTCACGGGCCCTGGCGTCTCCCACACGCCCCAGCCTATGGACTAAACGGATCATCAGCCCCTCAGCTGGCCTCCGCCTGCTCTGCACGGGCTTCGCGGCACTGAGCCAGGGCGAAGGGGCCGGCGACCTCGGTGATCGCCCTGTGCGGGGCGGAAACGGGGTTGAGCAGCATACGTACGAAACGTCGCGTTAGCGGATCAGACGAAATGCGGCGTGCCGTCGATCAGCAACCCTTACGGGGCCTCGTGCTGGGGCCGGCCTCCGTACGTCCGCGCCCGCGACCCCCACCCCGCAGCCGCCGGGGTGGGACCCCTGGCAACCGCGTGGTCGTCTCTTTCGGTCGTGGGGTGTCACCACGCTCGTCGAGCTCGGATCACCGGGTGGGCGCCTCCGCGAGCGACAGACTGTTGCCGTCCGGGTCGAGGACCTCCACATGGCGCACACCGTTGCCGTAGGTTTCCACGGGTTCGTGCTCGATGCCGTACGCAGCCAGCCGGGCCAGGATGTCGTCCAGGTCGGTCACGCCGAACGTGATCATGGTGCCGCCCACCCGCGCGGCCCGCATGTGCCGGTCATCGATGACGACCCACGCGTTCTCACCGACCCGCCACAGGTACTCCTCGCCGATGATCTCGTCCGCCGGCCGCCCGAAGAACACCTCGAACCACTTCAGCGATGTCGCCCGGTCACGCACACACACGACGCTGTACAGGTCCACCGAAACCACTCCCTCTTACCCGTTTGACGCGGGTGAGGACGCTCTGGCTGCTGGCGGGGCGGGCGGTCATGACACCCCGGTAACGGTCAAGCCGGGACCCTCTCCTCGTTGGTGGCTTCAGCTGTTTGGGCCACGCCCACTCCAACGCGGCAGCGACGGTGCGGTACCCGGCACCGTGCTTGCGCTGCAGAGCGCGCTTGGACAACCCCGCCTTGGCGTCGCGTCGGATCGCGGCGTACAGGTCGACGCCTGAGGTGGGTGCGCGAGCCATGATGCTCAGACCCGACTCAGTGGCAGATCAGTTCGTCCCTTGGCGGACGTCCGTCCCGTGCTCGGCGAACGCCTTGAAGTCCTCCATGTGCTGCTGCGACTGCTTGCGGAAGGAGCCAGGCATCACAAGCCCCACCAGCCGCATCAGCAATCCGTCGAACCGGAATTCGCTCTCGCTCTCCCACAGCGTGGTGTCCGGACCGGCTGCGATCAGCCGGTCGCGCTGGGCCTGCCACATGCCCTCGCCGGCGATCTCGCGGTCGTAGTGCACGACGACAGAACTGGGGATGGCGTGCAGGTCTTCAGGTTCCAGGCGCGTGATGGTCTCGGTGGCCTCCATCCTCTGCTTCCCCATTTGAAACACGACTCGCGAGGTGGTGCCGAGCTGGCCGTGCGCTCCGTCCACCGGCTCGTGCAGTACCAGGCCCCGCAGCCACTTCGGCATGTGCGCCGGGTCCGCGAGCATCTGGAGCACCTTCTCCCGCGGCAGGGCGATCTCGATCGAGGTGGTGTACTTCATCAAGCGTTCCCTTCGGGGGCGTAGAACGCGGTGGTGGCCTGGACGGCGGCCGCCACGTGATCCGGATCGCCACCGGCGGCCAGGTGAGCTTCGCCCCAAGCCGCAGCGCAGCGCCGCACGAACTCGCGCCCCGTGGGCGAGGTCTGGAACTCCTCGTGATCGAGGGTCTCGCCGTCTGCCAGGAACCGGGCCAGGGTGAGGAGATGCAGGTCCCAGCCCACACCGCCGGCACCCGGGCCGTAGGTCGGGAACATGGGCTCCCCGACGGCCGCTGCATGGACCAGTGCAAGCTCGGTGTCCCCGGCAGGGCCCGGGGACAGGCGCACCTCGACCTCGCTCGTGCCCGGCCACTCGTCGGCGTCCGGCCCGAAGAGCCAGGACACCCGCAGCAGACGCGGCGGCTCGCACCGGAGGATCTCCCCGTGCTCACCGCCGTCCAACTCGAATGACCCGCCGAGCTGCAGGTCTCC
Source organism: Nonomuraea phyllanthi (assembly GCF_006334985.2). GTDB lineage: Bacteria > Actinomycetota > Actinomycetes > Streptosporangiales > Streptosporangiaceae > Nonomuraea > Nonomuraea phyllanthi. The sequence goes on along the minus strand of NZ_VDLX02000022.1, from coordinate 96,307 downwards.
GGTGACCGACTTCAACCAACGGCCCAGCCGCTCAGGGTCGGTGATGGCGTTCCACACCTCGTCGACCGGCGCGTCGTAGCGACGCCGCAACTCCATCGTGTACGCGTCGCCGGCCGGCAGAGTCGCTGTTCCCACCGTCCGGCGCGCAGCGGCCAGTTCGTCCAGCACGTCCTTCATGTCATGTTCCTTCCACTGGCGGATCGGCCTCGCCGACGTCGGTGCGCGTGTCGGGCCGCTGGCCAGCCCGGGACCGGGATGCACGCCTGCCTCGGGCCAACTCAGTGCCCAGGGCATCGAGCCGCTGATCCCAGAACCCGCGAAACCGGTCCAACCACACGTCGACCTCGCTTAGCGACGTCGGGTCGACGGCATAGAACCGGCGAGCCCTCTCGGCCCGGACCGACGCGAACCCGTTCTCACGCAGAACGCGAAGATGCTGGGAAACCGCCGGCTGGGACAGTGCGAACTCAGCCCGGATCACGTCCGTGATCGCTCCAGAGGGTCTGCTCACCCTGGGCGAGCAGCTCCAGAATGCGCCGGCGCACCGGGTCGCCGAGAATGTCGAACGCGTGCACGAGCCAGAAATATACCAGATTTGACTTATATAAGCCAGGACTGGTACTGCCGCGTTACCCCCGGTGCCGACGCACATCGACACCCGGCACGCCCCATCGATGCTGGAGTCGAACGAGACCGACGTAGCCAGTGCACCCCTGGCCGTTGGGCGTCTGGTGGACCTGGGGGCGAGACCGGTTCTTGGATAGCGGAGGGCGGCGGCATGGATCCGGTCATCAGCGAGCAGCTCGGCCACGCGCACCCGCTGGCGGCGCCCCTGGACGACTTCCTCACCGACTTGGCCGACGCCGGGGGCTCCGCGCACACCCGGCGCGCCTACCGAGGAGATCTGCTGCAGTTCCCCGGCCACCACGGCGAGGAGGAGGCCACCGGCCAGCGGATCACCCTCGGTATCGCCGGCCCCGACGCCCGGGAACGCGCCCGCGCTCTACGCCAGGAGATTCAACGCATCGGACGCGGCCACCGATGGACCATCACCGAGAACCCTCGCCAAGCCAAGACAGAAGCGAGAGCGACGCTCAGCGCACCCATGCTGACCTGGGCAAAGCCCTTAGCGTTGTTCTCTGAGGAAATGGTCCCTGTACCCCGACCCCGGTCGTCGCGCCTTGCGCTCGCGCCCGGTTCGGACAGCCACATGATCGACGTGTCGACGTCTAGTGATCGGCGCTCTTCGCGGCGTTGCCATCGCTGCCCTCACCGGAGCGCGCCTCGAAGCGGTCGACTATCTGCCGGCTCCACACGTGGATGGCCGCGGCCTGCTCGGGCGTGAGCGTCTCGAAGAAGTACCGGCGGATGTTGTCCGCGTGCCCCAGGACGGCGTTCTCCACGACGTTGCGGCCCTTGGCGGTCAGTCCGATCCCGATCCGGCGGCCGGAGCGGCCCTCGGTTCGATCCACGAGCTCGCGGCTCTCCATCCGCGTCAGCTGGTGCGCCACGCGGCTCTTCTCCCAGGCGAGTGACTCGGCGAGCTCGCCCACGCGCATCCGGCCCTCGGCCGCCCGGTGAAGCGTCACGAGCACGCTGAACTCGGCCTTGGAGATGCCGTGGTCGCGCTGCAGATCACGGTCCAGCTCACGGGCCAGGAGACGCTGCGCCTGCATCCAGCTGTCCCAAAGCTCCCACTGCCCGGATTCCAGTGTGCGGGGCTTCGCCATGGCACGATCATAACGACCTCGAAGTTGACGTGACAACTCACCCGAATCTAGAGTTGTCACGTCAACTTCTGGGCGTGTCCTGCGCGGCCTCTCGCGATGATGCGGCGTGCATGCCGCCCAACGACGGCGATGCGCTGAGGAGCTGAGAATGAATCACACCGTGGTGATCGTCGGCGGAGGCTATGGAGGGTCGCTGGTCGCCAAGGAGCTGGACCCCGAGGCGGACGTCACGCTCATCGACCCCCGGGAGGCCTTCGTCAACGCGGCCGCGTCGCTGCGGGCACTGACCCGCCCGGACTGGGCGCACAACGCGTTCTTCTCGTTCGCGACGCTGCTCCAACGGGGGCGGGTGATCCGCGACAGGGCCGTCTCGGCGGACCCGAAGGGTGTCACGCTTGCTTCGGGTGAGCGGGTCGAGGCCGATTATCTGGTTCTGGCCACCGGCTCCGGCTACACGTATCCGGCCAAACCGCGCCACGCGTCGACGAGCATCGCCCAGCAGCTGGACGATCTGCGCGAGACCAACAGGGAGCTGGCCGGCGCCGACCGCGTGCTGATCCTCGGTGCCGGCCCGGTCGGCCTGGAACTCGCCGGAGAGATCAAGGACGTCTGGCCCGACAAGTACGTGCTCATTCTCGACAAGGCCGACCAGTTGCTTCCCGGCTTCCTTCCCGAGGTGCGAGGCGAGCTACGCCACCAGCTGGACGAGCTCGGCATCGACGTGCGGCTGGGTACCGGTCTGACCACGTTGCCGGCGGTCGGGTCCGGCCGGGCCGGCAGTTTCGAGGTCACCACCGACACGGGCGAACGGATCGTGGCAGACATCTGGTTCCAGGCCTTCGGGGTCGAGATCAACACCGGCTACCTGGCCGACGGATGCCTCGCACCGCTGACCGAGCAGAAAGCGGTCCCGGTCACCGAGCGGCTGAACGTCCAGGGCTACGACCACGTCTACGCCATCGGCGACATCGCCGCTCTCCCCGACCCCAAGATGGCCTCCTACGCGATGACACATGCCGGCATCGTGGTCAGGAACATCACCGCGCAGCTGGCCGGCGACCAGCCGGAAGCCGTTCACACACCGACATCCGAGCGGAGAATCCTGCTTCCGTTGGGGACGCGCTCGGGCATCGGCCAACTCCCCGCACCGGACGGTGTCGCCGCGGCCACGGCCCAGACGGTCTACCAGCGCAAGGGCGCCGACCTGTTCACCGCACGGTTCGCCTCCCGGTTCGGCGCCACCTGACAGATCCGTCGGCCCCTGACCCGCTCGGCCGGCCCACTCCAGGAGTTCGGGAGCAGGACGCCGTGGGGGGACAGGCCCTTACAGCCGGTCGAACCCGGCCGCCCGACCCAGCGCCGTCCCCTCCCCCGGCCCCAGCGGCGAGGTCAGGAACACCGGCGTCTGCGCCATGAACCGCGGCCGCCCGCCCCTGTGCTCCTGCGCCGCGTGCACCGTGAACGGATGCACCACGTACACGTCCCCGGGCGAGCCCGTCGCCAGCGCCACCGGCCGCCCGGCCCCGGCCCGCTCGAACAGCGCCCCCATCTCCATCACGTCACGCACCCGCTCGTCCAGCAACGCCGCCACGTCCCGCTGCGAGCCCGCCCGCACCCGCGTCGGCGCATCCGCCGGCCCCACCTGCGACAGCAACACCAGCACCAGCAACGTCCCCGGCCGCCCGCTCACCCCGAAGGCCCCGTCCGGGCCGGCCGTGTTCGCATCGATGTGCCAGCCCCGATCATCGGCCGGCGGCGACACCGGAAACCGGATCGGCACGTTGCCCACGCTGTCACGCGGCACCCAGCCACCCGTACCGGCCACCGCGTCCAACGCCGCCGCCAGCCGCTCACTGCGCATGATCCGCCCGAACGGCCCCTCACCGTTCAGATCGGCCGCCCACACCACCGGCCGCGTCCACCCCGAAGGATCATCCGGCGACAACCCGATCCGCTCCCACAACAACGCCTGCGCGGCCTCGGCCACCTCACGCGGCACCACCGCCTCGACCTTGGCGAACCCGTCCGCCACGAACGCCTCGACATCGATCACATCCACGACCGGAACGCTAACAGGCCCCGCGGGCGTGCCCGGCACGACCGAGCGGCCGGGTCCGCGCCCGGCTCACTGCGCTCGCTCATGCCTCGCTCCCGCCTGTCCGTGCTCGGCGCTGCCACACGCACCAGACGCCGGTCCCCACCGCTTCGTAACAGCCACGGTAGGTGGCTCATGTCACAGGGCCGCGCTGTTACAGGGCTCGGGGCGCCGTCGTCTCGTGGTCGTCAGGACGCCGCACGGACGATCCGTCCGTACGGCACCACGACGAGTTGAGAGTGAGAAGGACCCATGTCCACGCCCACGACGACCGGCCGGCGGTCGCGCATGCCCAACCCCCTTCCCTTCCTCCCCGAGATGGCTGAGGTGGGCGCGGGTCTGCACAAGGCCCTGCAGAACGGCGTGATTCCCCCGGCCACCATCGGCCTGCTGCAGCTGCGCGCCGGGCAGATCCTCGGCAGCACGTACTTCACCATCCGGGAGACCGCCAACCTGCGCCGGTCGGGAGAGCCGGAGGAACGCATCACCGCCGTGGCGACCTGGCGGGACGCCACCTACTTCACCGACGCCGAACGGGTCGCGCTGGAGCTGGTGGAGGCGGTCCTGACCCCGAACCCGTCCGGGGAGCGCGTCCCCGACGAGCTGTACGCCAAGGCGTCCGCGCACTACGACGACAAGGCGATGTGGTCGCTCATCATGGCGATCGCCCACATCGGCTTCTTCACCCCCGCCGCTCTGATCGCCAAGCCGATCCCCGGCATGCCCCCCGGCCAGAACTACAGCGCGTAAGAAAGGCACAACAGCAATGAGCAGCACCACGTTCGCGGTGGCCGGAGCAACAGGGCGGCTCGGCCGCCACGTCGTCGACGTCCTGACCGAGAGGGGACACCAGGTCGTGCCGATGTCGCGGGCCACCGGAGTGGACGTCATCACCGGTGAGGGCCTCGCCGAGGCCCTCACCGGGGCCGGGGCGATCATCGACGTCGCCTCGTGGCACGCCTCCGACCAGGAGGCGGCGACGGAGTTCTTCCGTACGTCGGCCCGCAATCTGCAGGAGGCGGGCCGCGAGGCGGGGGTCGCCCGGATCGCCATGGCGTCCATCATCGGCGTCGACAAGGCCACCGCCGGTTTCCTCGCCGCCAAGAAGGTGCACGAGGAAGTCCTGCTGTCCGGCCCGATCCCCGTCCGGATCCTGCGGGCCGCGCAGTTCCACGAGTTCGTCGGCCAGCTCCTGGACTGGCAGCAGGGCGACGTCGCCTACATCCCGGCCCTGCCCACCCAGCTCGTGGCCTGCCGCACCGTGGCCGAGGAACTGGTGGACCTGGCCACCGCCCCCGCCGCCCCCGCGGCCCCCGGTACGCCGATCCCCGAGATCGCCGGGCCTCGCCGGGAGACCATGGCGGAGGCGGCCCGGCTCCTCGGCGCCCGCCGGGGCGTCGAGGTCGTCGGCGTCGACGGCTCCGGCATGCCCGATGCCGAGATCGCCGCCGCGGGCGGCTTCCTGCCCGGCCCGCACGCCAAGCTCGCCGGACCCACCTTCCAGGACTGGCTCGACACCCAGCCCTGAGCCGATCTTGCCCCTTGTTCTCGCAACCACCCGGGTTTCGAGAACAAGGGCTTCCCCCTAACCTCGCCCCGGGGACTTCAGTGGTTACTTCTGTCTTACATGACACGGTCCGATCTCTTGGGGCGCCTGGATTCGTCACCCGCATCACCACACTGCGCCTGACGGTTCACACGATCACCGGATGAATGGACAGATGATGACGAAAGCGCTGGAATTGCCGCTGCACATGCGGCGGAACGGGCTCAACCCGGTCGAGGAACTGGCCCGGGCTCGCGACAGCGAGGGTGTGGTGCGGGTGCAGACGCCGTTCGGCGTGCCCGCGTACGTGATCTGCCGCCATGAGGATGTCCGCCAGGTGCTGGCGGACCCGGCCCGGTTCAGCAGCGCCCTGACGCCGTTCCCGGGATCCGGGCAGATGGACGCGGACGAGTCGGCCACGATGCGGGCCGGGCAGCTGATCGGGTTCGACCCGCCCGAGCACACGCGGTTGCGCCGGATGCTCACCCCGGAGTTCACGGTACGGCGGATGCGCAGGCTGGAGCCGCGGATCACCGAGATCGTCCAGACGGCGTTGGATGATCTGGAGCGGGCCGGCAAGCCGGCCGATCTGGTGGAGCACTTCGCGCTGCCGGTGCCGTCGCTGGTGATCTGCGAGCTGCTGGGCGTGCCGCATGCCGACCGCGCCGAGTTCCACGAGCGATCCGTACGCCTGCTGGACACCTCCTTGCCGATGGAGCGGCGCGTCGCGGCGCAGCGCGAGGACCGCGCCTACATGGCCGGCCTGGTGGCCCGCGCCCAGGCGGATCCGGGCGAGGACATGCTCGGGATGCTGGTACGCGAGCACGGCCACGATCTCAGTACCGACGAGCTGATCGGCATCGCCGGGCTGCTGCTGCTGGCCGGGCATGAAACGACCTCGAACATGCTCGGCCTGGGCACCCTGGCCCTGCTGTGCCACCCCGACCAGCTCGCGATGATCCGGGACGACCCGGCGCAGGTCGAGCCCGCCGTCGAGGAGTTGTTGCGCTGGCTGTCCATCGTGCAGGCGCTGCCGCCGCGCACGACCACGACGGATGTGGAGATCGCCGGGCATGCCATCCCCGCGGGCTCACTCGTGATCTGCTCGTTTCCCGCGGCCAACCGCGACCCGGCCTTTGTTGACGATCCCGAGATCCTCGACATCACCCGCGGAGCCGCCGGCCACGTCGCCTTCGGCCACGGTGTGCACCACTGCCTCGGGGCGCCGCTGGCGCGGATGGAGATGCGCATCGCCTTCCCGGCACTGCTGCGGCGCTTCCCCGGCCTCGCCCTGGCCGATCCGTACGAGCAGGCCGACTTCCGCGTCTTCAGCCTCGTGTACGGCGTGCACACGCTGCGGGTGACCTGGTGAGCAGACAGCCGGCACCTCACCCGCCCGGCACCCGACCACAAAGGAGTGACCCCATGCCGACCCCGACCGAGCCCGCCCTCCTCCGCTCATGCGGAGGCCGCGGCGGATGAGCACGGGGCGCAGGGCGAGGATGTCGGCGACGGAGCGGAACAGTCGGGCGGCGTCGGCGATACGGATGGTGTCGCCGACGGCGGCCTCATGCAGCAGTGTGGTGAAGCCCGCGCGGTCGAGGGAGAGCTGCCGGCTGGAGGTGGCGGGGTCTTCGTAGACCGGGGCGCCTGCGGTCAGCAGGGCGGTGAGGGCGTGCCGCTGGCGGGCGTCGGTCTGCTTGTCGGTGGAGTGCCGCAGATAGGCCAGGTCAGCCACGCCCGGCATCCGCGGAGTGGTGACTGGTGAAGGGGATCTCCGTGCCGTTCCAGCCGGTCTGCTTTACCAGGGCCATCGTGTCCCCTTCCCGGAGGTCGGCCTTGTGGTAGCGGACGGCGGCTTGATTGGATCCGCCCAAGGGGGCGCAATCGATCGATTCCGCCCCGCTCCCCCAGCGCCACTGGCCTCCAGAGGCATCCGGACCGTGAGTGTGAGTCCTGTGTGCAGGGCTATCCACGTCTTGGGCCGGGCGCCGTCTGCCGACCGGCAGCGCTTCGTTGGGAGTGGAGTCATGCTGTCGTGCGTGTTCGAGGACTCGTCGTTCGACGAGCGTGCGTTACCGGTGATACTCACCGTGCACAGCGGCACACCTTCCGAGGAGGAGCTGGAAAGTGCCGCCCTCACCGAGTACGACCCGGCGCCGGCGACGCTGGAGAGCACCGCGCGACCGCGTTCCTGGCCGCCAATGCCGCCCGAAACGCCGCCCCGGCCCCACGCACCCGGGCGGCATCCGCGACGAGCCCACCGCCGGCCGCGCCCCCGCCGACGCCCTGCTGCGCCGGCGCGAGGACCCCTACGGGCCGCGCGTCTGCGTCGTCACCGGCTCGCACGCCGCAGGCAAGACCCGGCTGCTGTCCTGGTTCGGCTATGCAGGCGTCTGGGACTGGTCGGACTATCCAGGCCCGGACGAGGCGGCGATCCTCCTGCGCGGGATGGACGTGGACGACGCCGTACGCGACCAGGGTCACCCGCGAACTGCTCGACGACCTGTACGGCCAGGACGGCGTCTTCAGGCCGGACGACGGCGAGATCCATCCCGCGATCGCGCACGTGCCGACCCGCCGCTTCCTGACCGAGGTCGGCGTGCCCGCCGGCGGCCTCCACGAGCCCGGCTGGACGGGCGAGCATCGCCGTTTCGCCCAGCCGATGAGCGAATACCGGTCCGACGGCCTGGACGAGCTGCGCGCCTGCGCGGGCCTGCCGTACGACCTCGGCACCCTGTTCATGCTCGACTCCATGGGCACCTGGTGCGCCGACGACCTCGCGCTCGAGCTGCACACGTACGAGCCGGAGGCCATGGCCGGCGAGGACGCCCTCTGGCCGCCGACGCTGGAGGACTACACGCTCCTCACCTGGACGGAACACGACGCGCGGCCAGTTCGTCCTCATAGTGTGACCGTACTGAGGGAACTCGACGAGCGGCTTCGCGACGCGTCCGCCAGAATGCACCGCGCCGAGCACGTCCGGCGCCTGCGCGAAAGCATCGGACAGCAGGTCGCGGACGTCCGCGCCACCCTGAAGGACCTGGAGCTCTCGCTGGCCCAGGAGGAGCGGGACGTCGCCCGGCTGGAAGGCGGTCCGTCCTCCGTCCTGGCCCGCCTGCTGGGCAACCGCGAGGAGCGCCTGGAGCGCGAGCGCGCCGAGGCGCTGGTGGCCAGAGAACGCGTGGACGGCCACCGGGCCAGGCTCGCCGGGCTCGAGGCCGACGCGGCGGCGGCCGACGCGGAGCTGGCCGCGCTGGCCTCCGCCTCCCTGGAGCACGCCCGGCTGCTGGCGGAGAAGGAGCAGCAGCTCATCCGCGGCGGCGATCCGCTCGCGCGGGAGCTGGCCGACCTCGGCACGGCGCTCGACCAGGTGGAAGCCGACCTGCGCGAGTGCGAGGAAGCCCACCGGGCGGGGCGTGACGCACGCCAGGCCCTCGACGTCGTGCTGGGCTTCCTCGACTCGGCCAGGAACGCCTCCACCTTGGACGTGCTCGGCGGCGGCCTGCTCTTCGACGCCTACGAACACGGCAAGCTCACCAGTGCCGACCAGGCCGCCTGGCACGCGCAGCGGGCGCTGGACGTCTTCTCCCGCGAGCTGGCCGACGTCGGCGTGACGGCCCGGCCGGTGATGCCGAAGATGGACACGCGATGGTTCGTGGACGTCTTCTTCGACAACATCATCTTCGATGCGATCAAGCACCAGCGCATCGAGAAGAGCCGCACCGGGGTGAAGAAGCTGGCGAAGTGGACCCGCGACACCGTGGCCTACTTGGAGCAGCGCCGCACCGGGTTAATGGCCGACCGCACCCGCCTGCTGACCCGCCGCAGCGACCTCCTGCGCCCCGCCTGACCGCTAGTGGGCGGCGATGGTGGCCAGGCGGGGGTGAGGCGGTCGGCCATGAGGCGGTAGCCGTCGGCGTCCGGGTGGAGGGCGTCGTCCAGCAGGAGGTGGGCGTCGCCTGGGCCGAGGACGCCGGGGCCGTCGATGAGGTGGAGCCGGGTCTCGCCGCAGCTCCGCAGCGTCCGTACGGCGTCCGCGACGGCGGTGCGGACCTCGTCGCGGGTCGGCCCGACCTGGTTGGGCAGCCGCTCGCGGGGCGGTGACGTGATCGACGTCGCTCTGCGGGCAGGCCGGTCTGCGAGCCGGGTGGCTGCGCAAGGCGGGCCGGTCAGAGGCGGCGGTGCAGGAGCATGCCGGGCCACTCCCCCACGGTGAAGGGGGCGGTGCGGGTGAAGCCGCAGCTTTCGTAGTAGGCGACCAGGCGGCCGTCGCCGCCGGCGTAGCAGTCGACGCGGACGAGGGCGACGCCGCGGCGGGAGGCCTGGGCGAGGGCCCAGTCGAGCAGGGCGCGGCCGATGCCGTGGCCGGCGTGGCGGTGGTCGGTGACCAGGGCCTGGATGTAGAGCTCGGGCTCGGTGGCGGGGGTGACGTAGTCGGGGGCGGCGCCCAGCACGATGCAGCCCGCGGGACGGCCGTCGTGTTCGGCGATGTGCATGCCGCCGAGTTCGAGCCAGCCGGTGACCTGGCGGGTGCGGCGTTCGTTGCCGGTGAAGGGGTGCTCGCCCCATTGCCCGGTGCGGCCTTGGGCGGTGAGCCAGGCGACGGCGCTGTCGAACATGCCCAAGACGATGGGGACATCGCCGTCGCGGCCGGGGCGGATGTGCATCAGGCGTCGGAGTTCTTCAGCGCGCTGCCCTTTTTCCACTGGGAGAACGACAGCTGCCAGTAGCCCCAGCCGTTGTTCCACTCCAGTTCGCGGTTGGTGCCGGTGATGTCGACGACGTCGCCGCGCTGGACGTTGGTGTAGAACCATTTGGCCTGGTCGGGACGGGCGTTGACGCAGCCGTGGCTGACGTTGCGGACGCCCTGGGCCCAGACGTTGTCCTTGGCGTGGACGTACTCGCCGGAGTTGGAGATGCGGACGGCGTGGTTGATCATGACGTCGTAGTAGCCGGGGTCGCCCTTCTTCCGGCCTGGGGAGATCATGCGGACGGGGTTGCCGCGTTCCATGGTGAGGTGGACGCCGGAGGTCGTGGTGTATTCGCGGGTGGTGGCCATCCCCGCACTGATGCGCATGGTCTGTACGCGTTTGCCGTCCTTGTAGACGTACATCATGTGCTTCTTGACGTCGACCTTGCTGATCTGCTTGGCACCGATCTTGAGGTCGGCGGTGTAGTCCTTGACCCCGTACAGGCCCTTCCCGGCCTTGATGCCGGTGATGTTGGCGTTGAAGGTGACCTTCTGGTGGGCGGGCCAGTACTTGGCGGTGCGGTAGATGACCTTGTTGTCGGCGACCCAGCGCCAGGCGCCGTCGACGGGCTTTTCGGCCTCGACCTCAAGGGCGCGTTCGATGGCGGCCTTGCTGGTGACGGGCTGGTTGAAGGTGACGATGATGGGGGCGCCGACCCCGAGGGTCTCGCCCTTGGCGTTGGGGGTGACGTCGATGACCTGCAGCGCGCGTTCGGGTTTGTCGGTGGTGAACGTGCTGGTCTGGGTGGTGGCGCCGGCGGTGGCCGAGACGGTGTAGTCGGTGGAGGGCTTGAGCGCCGTCCTGGAGACCCACTTGGTCTTGTCGGTGTTGAAGCGGCCCTCGATCTCCTCGTCGCCGGCCTGGACGCTGACGGTCTCCAGGGCGCCGCCGTCGGAGGTGACGACGACCTTCTTGGCCGGGTTGACCTTGGCCGAGCCCTCGGCGGGGGTGATCTTGACCGTGGGGGCCTCGGGGGTGGCGGTGATGGTGGCGTCGGGCGCGCCTGCTTCGCCCTGGCCGGTGCCGTCTTGGCCGGATGAGCACGAGGCGGTCAGGGCTGCCGCCGCGAGCAGGGCAACGGCGGTGGCGGGCTTCCTCCAAGCGGGCGTAACGTTCAACACTGTCCTTTCCCCCACGGCACCAATCACACCCCAAAAACCTTAATGCGGATGCATGTAAGACGCGGAACCAATTGGGGAAGTTCGGTCACATTTCAATCACTTGTGACCGGATGGTGTCCGGGAGGCCTCAGAGACGGTGGGTGAGCCCGGTGTGACGCCGCCCGGCGCCCTTGGTGCGGACGGCCTGGGCCAGCGCGCGGCGCGAGCCGACGATGACGACGAGCTTCTTGGCCCGGGTGATCGCGGTGTAGAGGAGGTTGCGCTGCAGCATCATCCAGGCGCTGGTGGCCAGCGGGACGACGACGGCCGGGTATTCGCTGCCCTGCGAGCGGTGAATGGACACCGCGTAGGCGTGGGCGAGCTCGTCGAGCTCGTCGAAGGCGTACTCGACGCTCTCGTCCTCGTCGGTCAGGACGCTCAGCTTGTGCTCGTCGGGCCGGATGTCGGTGACGATGCCGACGGTGCCGTTGAAGACGCCGGCGGCGCCCTTGTCGTAGTTGTTGCGCAGCTGGGTGACCTTGTCGCCGACACGGAAGACGCGCCCGCCGTAGCGGCGCTCCGGCATGCCCTCACGGGCGGGGGTGAGGGCTTCCTGCAGGGCGATGTTCAGGGCGCCGGCGCCGGCGGCGCCGCGGTGCATGGGGGCCAGGACCTGCACGTCGCGGCGGGCGTCGAGGCCGAAGCGGCGCGGGATGCGGCGGGCCACGACGTCGACGGTCAGGGCGGCGATCTCCTCCGGCTCCTCGCAGGGGAACAGGAAGAAGTCGTTCATGCCCTGCAGGAGGGGGTGGTGGCCGGTGTTGACGCGGTGGGCGTTGACGACGACGCCCGACTCCTGGGCCTGGCGGAAGATCTGGGTGAGGCGGACGCGCGGGATGTCGTCGGCGGCCAGCAGGTCCTTGAGCACCTCCCCCGCGCCGACCGAGGGCAGCTGGTCGACGTCGCCGACGAACAGCAGGTGGGCGCCCGGGGCGACGGCCTTGACGAGTTTGTTGGCCAGCAGCAGGTCGAGCATGGACGCCTCGTCGACGACGACGAGGTCGGCCTCCAGGGGGTTGTCCCGGTCGAAGGTGGCCTCCCCGCCGGGCCGCAACTGCAGCAGCCGGTGCACGGTGGTGGCCTCGTGGCCGGTCAGCTCGGCCAGGCGCTTGGCGGCGCGGCCGGTGGGGGCGGCCAGGATGACCTTGGCGCGTTTGGCGCGGGCCAGCGTGACGATGGACCGTACGGTGAAGCTCTTGCCGCAGCCGGGCCCGCCGGTCAGCACCGCCACCTTCTCCGTCAGCGCCAGGCGGACGGCCTGGCGCTGCTCATGGGCCAGCTCGGCGCCGGTCTGGCCGTGCAGCCAGCTCTCCGCCCGCTCCCAGTCGACGTCGGCGAACGCCTTGAGCCGGTCGTGGCCGGAGCGCAGCAGCGACAGCAGACCCGAGGCCAGCGACAGCTCGGCTCGGTGGAAGGGCGGCAGGTAGACGGCCGGTACGGTGTTGTCGCCGGCGGGGACGGGCTCGCGTACGACGCCTTCGGCCTCGGCCAGCTCCTCCAGGCAGGAGGCGACCAGGTCGGCGGGCACGTCGAGGATCTTGACGGCGTCGGCGACCAGGTTGGGGGCGGGCAGGTAGCAGTGGCCGTCGTCGGCGGCCTGCGACAGCGTGTAGCGCAGGCCGGCCTTGACGCGTTCGGGGCTGTCGTGCGGGATGCCGACCGCCTGGGCGATGGTGTCGGCGGTCTTGAAGCCGATCCCCCACACGTCGTCGGCCAGCTGGTACGGGCGGCTCTTGACGACGGAGACGGACCCCTCGCCGTACTGCTTGAAGATGCGCACCGCGATCGAGGTGGACACGCCGACACCCTGCAGGAAGATCATCACCTCTTTGATGATCTTCTGTTCGTCCCAGGCGGCGGCGATCATCTTCGTGCGCTTGGGGCCCAGGCCCGGCACCTCGGCCAGGCGCTGCGGCTCCTGCTCGATGACCTCGAGGGTGTCGGTGCCGAAGTGGTCGACGATCCGCTCGGCCATCTTGGGACCGATGCCCTTGATGAGGCCGGAGCCGAGGTAGCGGCGGATGCCCTGCACGGTGGCCGGCAGCATCGTGGTGTAGGACCACACCTCGAACTGGCGGCCGTAGCGGGGGTGGGAGCTCCAGCGTCCGTGCAGCCGCAGCGACTCGCCGACCTGCGCGCCGAGCAGGGGGCCGACGACGGTCAGCAGATCGGGGCCGGAGCGCTCGGTGGCCACGCGGGCGATGGTGTAGCCGGTCTCCTCATTGGCGTACGTGATGCGTTCAAGTACCGCGTCGAGACTCGTACCGACTTTTTCGGAACCCGCGTTCGGGCTTCCCTCCGGCCTCCCCACACCGGAGAGACTAGGGCAGATCTTCATCACCGCGACACCCGGCCCGGACAGCCGGGCCGGCGATCCGTCGTCACCACGTGGCCGCTTCTCCCCCTTTGTCACGGATCGGCCCGCCTCAGGTCGAGCGGGAAGGCGGCGGGGCCATCAGCGGACCGGCTTGCGGCGACCGTGATCTTCTCGGCCGTTGCGTGCCCACGGCCTGGTCGCCGCAGGGATCGACACCGGGCTCATCGGGGTGATGGTGCAGTTGACCAAGCGCGAGCCGCCTCTCTCGAGCCGCGGGTGGGAAGAGAAGGATCCCGGGCATGATCCCTGCGGTGTGATCACAGCGGGGGTCGCGCCGCCGCTGCGGATCACGCTCGCGCCTGATCAGACCCTGCTGGGTCAAGTGGCCCACGGCCGTGGAGATCGAGGCGGGACCGGCTTTCAGCCCGCGCGACAGCTCGGCCGCGGTGAGCCTGCCGTCCTCGCTCAGCCACAGGTGAGCGGGGGCAGCACCGTGCTCCTCCTACGCCGGGACCGGCTCGTCGGGATCGAGGTGGCGACGGATCGTGGCGCGGCCGCGTGCTCGGGCCGAGGCCAGTCCCTCGGGGGGTGCCCTCGACGATGAGTTCGCGGAGGAACTCGTCGGAGGTACCTGCGGGATCTGAGCAAGGGGGTACTCAGGCTCAGGTGCCACGGGCCGCGCATGCTGGCCGGAGAGGGAGGGCTGCTGGCCCCCTCTTCCACACAGGAGGCTCACCATGACGCTGCTGAAAGACGTCAGAGGACCATGGCGGATCATCCAACAGGGCGGAACCGTGCTGGATGTCAACGTGTTCAACCAGGACAAGGGAGGCTTCATCGAAGGCACCATCAAGCACGGGAACAACACCGTGAACATCGAGGACGCGCGGGTGACCCAGACCCAGATCACGTTCAGAGCGCCGTGGTCACCCAACAGCAAAGGGCGCTACACAGGGCATTTCGACATCCAGGGTCACATCCAGGGCATCACCTTCGACGAGCTGAACACCGGAGTTCAGGCGACCTGGACCACCCCCGGCACGCCGTTCGGGGACGTCGATTTCTAGAGATCTGCCGCAGAGCAGAACAACACCATCGCCGATTTCGCCCACAGGTCCGGATGATCCGAGCGCGGCCGGGCGGGCCGCGCCCGGGACCGGCCGGAGAGCCGCACGCCCGGCCGGTCCTCCCGTCACGAGGGCTCTGCGCAGGGATACCAGGACGACGTGCCATGGATGGAGCAGCTGGACCCGTCCTGATCCCACCCTGTCACCGTGCGGCCGGTCAGGTCCTCGACGGCGGGGGGCGCGGCGGCCTGAGCGCCGCGCACGTTCCGCGCGGCAATCGTGCCGACGTAAGCCGAACCCGTCCACACGCCGTCCGGACCCTGCAGGCTTCACTCGCCGTTCTCGCGCCACAGGCACAGGTCGCTGTCGGGCGCCCCGCGGGCCCGGGGACGTCGTCCTGGACGTCCTGGACGTCCTGGGGGACGTCCTCACATCACCCGCGTCATCCGCCGATTCGGCAACTGGATCCTCGACCTCAACCCGCCGGCCGCCGCGCCCACCACGCGTCCCGACCTCGAATCCCGCCGCCTGTTCACCCATGACGTCAGCGCCGTCGCCGGCCGGTCTCGGCGGTCATGCCGCTTCGTAGTCGAGGCCGAGGGCGGCGGCCAGGTCGCGCAGGCATTCTTCGAAGACGGGCTCCAGGTCGGTGTAGGCGAAGTCCAGTTGGTGCAGGACTTCCATGCACAGCAGGCCGTACAGCCTGATCCAGCACGACAGGAAGACGTGGGCCGCCTCGGGCGGCAGTTGTCCGTCGATGGCGGCGGAGTAGGCGCTCAGCTGCTCGCGCAGGGACGCGGGCAGGCCGGCCAGGTCGGGCACCGGGAACGGTCGTGTCCGCCACAGCTCGACCGTCAGGTCCAGCAGGACCTGCTCGAACCGCAGGGCGGCCTGGTGGCGCGCCGAGTCCGGCCGCCGGTTCGGCGGGGCGATCGGGCTGGCGAAGATCCACCCGAACTCGGCCGGGTGGGCGACGGCCCAGGCGCGCATGGCGCGGCAGACCGCCAGCATGCGCCCGCCGATCGGCGCGCCGGCGTGGGCGTCGCGGGCCTGCTCCATCGCGGTGGCCAGCTCGCGGAAGAAGTCCGCGGTCACCGCGCCGACCAGCTCGTCGTGGCCGGCGTAGTAGTGGTAGAGAGCCGGGCCGCTCATGCCGACCCGCCGGGCGACCGCGTTGATGGTCACCGCGGCCGATCCCTGCTCGACCAGCAGCGTGCGCGCGGCCGCGTGGATCTCCTCCAGGGTCGCCTGGCGCAGCCTCTGCCGTCTGCTGGTGTGTGCGGACATCCCTTGCCTCTCTGGTCGTTCCCGGCCGCCGTTGACATCTTAGGGCATCTATGTTTCCTTAATGCCTCTAAGGAATCTAGAGGCCCTAAGGAGTGGTCGTGGAACCTCGGTGGTGGATCCTTCTCGCGGCGACGGCGCCGGTGACGGCCGTGTGGTGGCGGATGTCCAGATCCGCCCACCTCCGGCGGCGCAAGGAGCCCTGACATGGCCCGTACGATGCGCGACCGCTGGTTCGGCAGGTACGCCATGGAGGCGACCGTCACCGTCGCCGAACAGGTCACCCCCGCCATGCGGCGGATCCGGCTGGAAACCGACCAGCCCATCGCGTTCCCCTACACACCCGGACAGCACATCAGGATCCAGTTGAAGGACCCGCTGTCGATGCCGGGCATCCTGCGCCCGGCCGAGACACTGCGCACCTACACGATCTGGGACCTCGGCCCCGGCCGGACGGCGGTCGAGCTGCGCGTCCACCTGTATGCGGGCGACGGCATCGGCCTGACGTGGGCGCGGGCGGCCCAGCCCGGGGACCGGACGACCTTCTGGTGGCCGCAGGGCGACTTCTTCACCCGCGAGGCGGCCTACCACGTCTTCATCGGTGAGGAGACCGCCGGCGCCGCCTTCGGCCCGATGATCAGAGCGTTGGGAGCCTCGGCCCAGGTGTTCGGCGTCGTGGAGAGCGAGACCCCCGAGCACGACCTGCCCCTGCCCGGGTCGCCGCCACTGCGCCGCGTCCACCGCCACGGCGCCCCCGC
Organism: Nonomuraea phyllanthi; assembly: GCF_006334985.2. Taxonomy (GTDB): domain Bacteria; phylum Actinomycetota; class Actinomycetes; order Streptosporangiales; family Streptosporangiaceae; genus Nonomuraea; species Nonomuraea phyllanthi. The sequence goes on along the minus strand of NZ_VDLX02000022.1, from coordinate 79,596 downwards.
CATCGCCTCCCGGGTACTGCTCGCAGCCGTGGCCGAGCTCGACCTGCCGGGCAACGCCGGCGCCGCCTACGTGGCCGGCGAGGCCAGAACCTGCCAGCTGGTACGCGACTTCCTGGTACGCGAGCGCAACTGGCCACGGACCTCGATCACGACCAAACCGTTCTGGGCCCCGGGCAAGCGGGGCCTGCACTGACCGTCAAGGAGACACGGAAAAGGAGACGCGCACATGAAAGTGATCATCGTAGGAGGCGGCATCGGCGGACTCGCCGCGGCCGTCGCCTTTCACCAGCGTGGCCTGCAGGTGGAAGTCCTCGAACGCGCTGCCGAGTTCACCGAGGTGGGCGCCGGGCTGACCATCCAGCCCAACGGCCTGCGCGCGCTGGACGCCCTCGGCCTGGGCGACCGCCTGCGCGCCGGTGGGCTGGCCGACCCGCTCGCGGGCATCCGCAGCAGCCGCGGGAACTGGCTGGTCCGCAACGACGTCGACAGCCTCAAGCGCCGCTTCGGCCCGTGGGTGACCGTGCACCGGGCCGCCCTGGTCGACCTGCTGAGAGCGGCCGTGCCGCCCGAGGCTCTGCGGCCCGGCGTCGACGTACGGCATGTGCGGCCCGACGGCACGGTCCGCCACAGCGGCGGCACCTCCACCGCGGATCTCGTGGTGGGCGCCGACGGCGTGCACAGCGTGACCCGGCGCTCCCTCTGGCCCCGTCTTCCCGAGCCGCGTTACGTCGGCTACACCACCTGGCGGCTCCTCGCCCCATCTCAGCCCGTCGAGGGCAGCGCGGAAACGTGGGGCAGGGGCGAACGGTTCGGGCACGTGCCGATGCCCGACGGCCGCATCTACTGCTACGTCATGGCCAACGCCCCGGCCGGCTCCCACGTCGGCCTGGACGAGCTGCGCGAACGCTTCGCACGCTGGCACCATCCCATCCCCGCGCTGCTCGACTCCACCCAAGAGGAGGCGGTGCTGCAACACGACACCTACGAGCTGCCGGCGCTGCCGACGTACGTCTCCGGAAACGTCGCCGTCCTCGGCGACGCGGCCCACGCCATGACCCCCAACCTGGGGCAGGGCGCCTGCCAGGCGCTCGAGGACTCGGTCACGCTCGCGCACGCGGTGGACACCCTCGGCGTACGCGCGGGGCTGGAAGCCTACGACCGCGCCCGCAGGCCGCGCACCCAGCTGATCGCCCGCCGTTCCCGCCAGGCCGGAGCCGCCGCGCACTGGACCTCCACGCCGCTGACCACCCTGCGGGACGCGGTTCTGCCCCTGATGCCCAACGGGCTCTTCGCCCGCTCACTCACCCCCGCCTACACCTGGACGATCTGATGCCCCTCCCGCGAATCCTGATCATCGCCGTCGCAGCGATCACGACGGTCGGCGCCGTACTCGCCGAACGAGGCGCACCTCCTGATACGGCTCGTGACTCGCGACGGTGCGCGGAGTGCTTGATTTCACCAAGGCTCCTTATGAGCTGATGCCACGCACGTGGGGCAACGTTTACCCGAATGCCTACATAATTTAGGGATTAATAGGAACGGTCGGTGCTACAGCCGTCAGCGCCTCAGGGGGCAGGAATCACGTTCAAGGGATGCAGGTGAGCGGGGACGTCAAAGGTGAGCGGGGGACGTCGAGAGTGAGCACGGCTGAGACGCAACTGTCCGGCGGCCTGACGCTGCACATCTTCGACTCGGTCCCGGTGGGCGTCGCCGCCACCTGCGGACCCGCCCACCGGCTCGTCTACGCCAACCACACCTACCGGGAACTCGTCGGCGAGCGCACCCGCAGCCTGCCCGGCCACGAGGTGTACAGCGACCTGCGTCCGCTGGGCCACATCTCAGAGCTCGACCAGGTGCTGCGATCCGGGCACACGATCACGTTGCGCAACGTCCCTTTCGAGTTCCGCGGCCAGCCCTGGCGCGAGCGCTACGGCACGGCGAGCATGTCGAGGATCTCGCTCGCGTCCGGCGAGGACGGCGTACTGATCGTCATCACCGAGGTCACCGAGCACCTCGGCCCGGAACCGGCGTTCGGGGCCGTCCAGAGCAGGGCCATCCAGCGCTACCAGAGTCTTCTGCAGCTCGATACCCAGGCGGTGTGGGTGGGCGACCGGCTGGGCCGGATCACCGAGCCGAGCCCCGGATGGCAACGGATCAGCGGGCAGACCTTCGAGGAATACCGGGGCAACGGCTGGCTGGCGGTCGTCCATCCCGACGACCGCGCCCCCTCGGAAGAGGCCGCCTACCAGGCGAGCCTGCGGCAGAGCCACCTGGAGCAGATCTACCGGGTGGCGATGCCGGACGGCACCTACCGGCACATCCGATCACGCGCCGTCCCCATCATCGAGAACGGCGAGGTCGTCGAGTGGGTGGGCGCCTGCAGCGACATCGAGCAGGAGTGGCAGGACGCCCGACGGCGCACGCTGCTCGACCGGACCGCGGCGGCCACCGCCGACCTCGCCGACCTGGAGGAGGTGCTCGGCATGCTCTCCAAGGTGATAGTCCCCACCCTGGCGGACGGCGTCGCCATCTACCTGCTCCCCCAGTTCGAGGACGACCAGACGCTCCTGCAGCCGTTCGTCGCCGAACGGGTGGTGACCACCAACCGGGACGGCATGCCACCGCCGCCGCTGCAGCGTACCGAGAGTTTCGAGCCCGACAGCGTCTTCGCCGAGGTGATCAGAAGCCGCCGCCCGGCCCGCTACGTCTTCCCCCGCGGCGCGCCCCCACAGGACGTGGTGCCGACCGGGGCCGCGGAGTGGTTCGTCAACGCCGGGGTCAACAGCATGGCCCTGGTGCCGGTACTGGTCGACGGCGTCGTGGCCGCGATGGTCGACGCCACGATCTGCGGCAGTCGCGAACCGATGAGCGCCGACGACGTCGACCTGCTGAGCCGGATGCTCGACCATGCCCACGCGCACCTCAGTAGCGCCCTGCGCTTCCAGCGCACCCAGCGGGTGGCGCTGGCCCTGCAGCACTACCTGCTCCCCGAACCACCCGAACTGCCCGGACTGGAGTTCACCGCCCGCTACCGGCCGAGCGTCTCCGCCGCCGAGATCGGCGGCGACTGGTACGACTCCTTCCTGCACCCCGACGGCTCGGCCATCCTGACCATCGGCGACGTCGCCGGCCACGACCTGTCCGCCGCCGTCACCATGAGCCAGCTCCGCAACATGCTGCGCGGCCTGGCCCTGGACCGCCGCGAACCTCCCGGCGACATCCTGCGCCGCCTCAACATCGCCACCGAGGTCTTCCACCGCGAACGCACGGCCACCTGCATCCTGGCCCGCCTGGAGAACCGCGACGGCGAATGGCGGCTCACCTACTCGCTGGCCGGGCACCCGCCACCGCTGCTGGTCACCTACGACGGCACGGCCGGCTATCTGGAGGGCGGCCACAACCCGCTGCTCGGCGTGACCTACGACCGGCCGCGCATGAGCGCCGACACGACCCTGCCGCCGGGCAGCACCCTGCTGCTCTACACCGATGGCCTGGTGGAGCTCCCCGGCGAGGACATCGAGCGGGGCCTGGACCGGCTGCGCCGGAACGCCGCCTCACTGTCCCGCGTCACCCTGGACGTCTTCGCCGACGAGTTGCTCAAGCGGATGCCGGCGGCCCAGAAGGACGACATCGCCATGATCGCCGTACGGGTGCCGAGTACGGTCACCCAGCCCTCCGACTGATGGGCACCTCGGCCACCAGGCCCACGTCGCCCACTTCGTGATCCGCAACCTCACCGCGGCCGAACCGAGCCCCGCACCCGACCTGGACGACCTCATGGACTCCGCCAACCCGGAGGCCAACCGGAGACGTCGGCGCCCCCGCCCAACTCAAGATCGTCGCACAGACGCTGGTCGTGTGCGGATGGAGCCTCTGAGGCCGTACCACGGACATCCGGCGAGGACCGGCCGGCACCGTGCGCGCTCCGCCATGAAGCCGGAGCCTGTCTCCTGCCCCGGGTGGTCACATGATGTCTCGCCGCAAGGGGGCGACGACGGCGACGGCGGCCGCGATCAGGGCGTAGCAGACCAGTACGGCACCGCCTGCCGGCGCGGACAGCAGGTGGGCCTCGGCCGCTCCGGTCTGGCCGGCGATGGCGTCCGCCAGGTAGGTGAACCCGGTCAGGGCGGCGGTGGCGCCACCCGGCAGGTAGGGATAGAGCGCCTTGATCCCCGGGACGATCATCAACACGGTCTCGATCATGTAGAAGTAGGCGCCGACGGCGACAAGGGCGGTGACCTGGTTGCGAAGGAGGGCGCCCACGGCGACGCCCAGCATGGAGTAGACGGCCATGGCCAGGGCGATGCGGGCCAGCAGGGCCGCGACCGTGGCGGCCGGAAGCCCGAGCGTGATGCCCTTGAGCGTGGCCACGCCGAAGAGAGAGGCGCCGGCCGTGGTGGCGGCGATCGCCCCATAGGCGAGACCGGCCCCGGCGTAGATCACCAGCTTGGCCACCAGCCAGGTCCAGCGCCGGGGAGCGAACAACGCCGTGGTGGTGATCGATCGGTGCCGGTACTCCGACGATACGGCGATGGTGCCGAGCAGGGCCGGGGCGAAGACGGTGAACCCGAGCAGGCCCAGGAGCACGTGGGTGCCTTGGGAGGTGTCCAGCCCGGGCAGCGGAGGGGTGAAGTTCTCCGGCCCCACCAGCGCGAGCAGGCCGATGAGCCCTCCGCTGCCCAGCGCGGCGAGCACGCCCCACAGCCAGAGTCTGGTGCTGGTCAGGCGGGTCCATTCCGCTGCGAGGAGCGCGCTCATCCCGAGCCTCCGGTGAGGTCGAGGAACGCTTGCTCGAGGGTGGGGCGCTCAGGGGTGATCTCGTGCAGCATGACGCCGTGGGAGGCGGCCGCGGCGGCGACCTCCGCGGTGCTCAGGCGGTGGACACGCAACAGATCAGGTTGTCGCCGTTCCACACGGATCCCGCTCTGTCCCAGCTTGGCGGCGAAGAGGTCCGCCTGTGGGGATCGGGCCAGCACGGTGGCGGTTGCGTACAGTCCAGTGATGGGGCCCGTGGTGACCAGCCGCCCGTCACGGATCACCACCACGTGGTCGGCCGTGTTCTCGATCTCGCCGAGCACGTGGCTGGAGACGAGGATGGTACGGCCGGCGGCGGCCAGCTCGCGGACGAAGTGCCGCAGCCAGGCGATGCCTTGGGGGTCCAGGCCGTTGCTCGGTTCGTCCAGCAGCAGCACCTGGGGATCGCCGAGCAGCGCGGTGGCCAGGCTGAGGCGCTGCCGCATGCCGGTGGACAGCGTGCGCGTGAGGCGGTCCGCAAAGGCCGACACACCGGTCAGGTCGGCAACCTGCTCGACCCGGGCCGGGCCGTACCGGCCCATGCGGGCGTAGACGCGCAGGTGGTCGCGAGCGGTGTGGGCGGGGTGGAAGCCCGCGCTGTCGAGCACGGCCCCGACGCTGGCCGACGGGTGGGACAGGTCCGCGTAGCGACGGCCGCCGAACGTGGCGGTGCCGGAGGTCGGCGCGACCAGGCCCAGCATCATCCGCATGGTGGTGGTCTTGCCGGCGCCGTTCGGCCCCAGGAATCCGGTGACGATGCCCGCTCGGGCCTCGAAGCTGAGGTCTGTGACGGCGCTCGCCGGCCCGAACGTCTTGGTCAGGCCGCGCACCTCGACGTTCATGCCGTCACCGCGATCAGCCGGCGCTGGAGCCGCTCTGCGTCCGGAACGCTGAGGATCAGCTCGTCGTGGTTCGACACCCGGTCCTTCAGGACGATGCGCAGGCCGCTGACCTCCCGTCGAGCGGCGACCAGACGCCTGACACCGGTCAGCGAGGTCCATGTGCCGATCTTGACGACGCCGGAGACGAGCAGGCCGTAGTGGGTGCCCGTGGCGGCCGCGAGCGGCCGGTCGAGCAGGTGCACCTCGGAGATCATCGCCAGCGGCACGGTCACCGCGCCGGCTCTGGTGAACAGCCGTGTCCATGACGGGAAGCGGACGGTCAGCGTCTCCTGGTGAATCTCTATCCGCATCATGATCCATCCTCTCGATGCGCTATCTGTTCTATTAGTTGTATATCAGATAGAGTGACGGGGTGCAGCTGACCCTTGACCCCGACAGCGAGGTCTCGATCTACCAGCAGATCCGGGATCGGATCGTGGAGGCGATCGCCAAACGGCAGGCGCGCGAAGGCGACCCGCTACCATCCACACGGCAACTGGCCGCGGATTTCGGAATCAACTTCCATACCGTGAACAAGGCCTACGACCTGCTACGACAGCAGGGCGTCATCCGGATCAACCGCAAGAGTGGCGCGGTCGTACGACGTGACGCCACCACCGGCCCCCCTGAGGCGGCCTTTGTCAATGACTGGGAGGAACGCATGCGTGTGCTGCTGGCGGAAGCCACCGTTCACGGCATGGACCGGCAGGATGTGCTCCGCCGGTGCGAGGCCCTGCTGATCTCGTTCGAGGAGGGCGTGTGATGCCGTTCCTCTACGCCGATCTGCTCCTCATCGCGCTGGTCACGTCCTTGATGCTGGCCCTTCCGGCACTGGCCAGGCCCACGCTGCCGTTCGGCGTGCGCGTGGGCGTCCAGCGGGTGGATGATCCCGCCGTCATCTCCGCGCGACGGCTCTACGCTCGCCTGATCGTCCTGGTTGCCGTGCTGGGTGCGGGGACGTCGATCCTGGTGCTGCTGGTCACGGGATCCGCCATGGCGATCGGCGTCACCGCGACGGCGGTGATCGTCGTGGACCTGCTGCTGTTCTCCCGGGCTCATCAGGCGGTCCGCACCGCCAAGCTCTCCGGCGGGTGGGCCGCCGAGCGGCGTCAGGGCGTCACGGTGGACACCACCTTCCGCACCGACCCGGTGCGCGTGCCGTGGCGGTGGGGCCTTCCCGCCCTGGTCGTGCTGCTGCTCACCCTGGGCGTCGGCTGGGCCCGCTACGCCGGGCTGCCCGCGACGCTGCCGTCGTTCCTCGGGTACGGCACAGCGTCCGTGCAGCGGGAGCCCACAACCGTGCTGAACGCCTTCCAACCGGTGATCTACCAGCTCGCCATCACTGTGATCGTCCTGGCGACGGTCCTGGCCGCGCTCCGTGCCCGCCCCGACCTCGACGCCGCCAGGCCCCGGGGCTCAGCCCGCCGCTACCGCGTCTACCTGCGCGGCGTCGCGGCGATGTCCCTGCTGTCCGCCGCCTGCCTGAACCTGGGCCTGTTCTTCGCGGCCCTGCGGCTGTGGGAGATCGTCACCCCCGCGCCCATCTGGCAGGCGGCCGTGTACGCACCGCTCGCCGTGCTGTTGGGCGGCTGGCTCATGTGGGAGATCACAGTGGGTCAAGCCGGGCACCGGCTTCCCGCTCTGCCTGGCGAGGAAGCGGAGGACTCCGGGGTCGGCCAGCGCGACGACGACCGCCATTGGTTCCTCGCCGGCGCCGTCTACGCCAACCGCCGCGACCCGGCCCTGCTCGTGCACGCCCGTCTCGGCTCTTCCTCGTGGACCCTCAACCTGGGCCATCCCATCGCCTGGCTCCTGCTCGGCGCTCTCACCGTCGCCCTGCTCGTGTTCGCGGGTCTGGCGCTGGCAGGCGCCGTCGATCTGCCGGAGAAGCACGGCATCTTCTGACGCCATCGGACGCGGCCACGCGCTCTCGCAGCCGCCGTCCGCAACGACGGCCCCCTACCCCGGAAGCCTGGGCTGATCGATCACCCACAACCACGTACCGTCGGGCTGGAGGCGCGCCACCTCGACGGTGACGCCACCGTCGGCCAGGCGCACCGAGGTGAGGGCCAGGTCGCCGCTCCGCAGCGTCGGCTGCTGCTGCCCGGGCTCGAAGGTGGGCCCGTCCGCAACCAGACGCTCGTACGCCCGGCGGATCTCCGCGCGGCCCGTGGCGACCGTGCCGTCCGGCAGCGCGAGCACCGCATCCGGTTCGTACAGCGCCACCAGCCCTTCGACGTCGCCCGCGTTGAGCCGCTCCACGACGAACCGGCTGAGATCTTGTGGCTGCTCGGCGCGCTTCCGGACATCATCACTGCTCACTACCTGCGGCTCCCTTCAGATCAGGCCACGTGGTTCCTGACGGCAAGCGATCATGCCAGACGTGTACGACAGATCAGCGCATGGTCGGCCGTTACGACGGTCCGCCCTCCCGGGCCGAGGGTGCGAACCTCACGCCCGCACGCCGTCGGGGAAACCGGTCCAGCGCAGGTCCGCCGGAAGGTGGCTCATGTCGTTGAACATCACGATCGTGGGCGGCAGCGCCGTACGGTACTCGATGACCGTCAGCGCGGTGTTGGCGCTGTTCAGCCCCAGCCACCGGGACGGCGGCGCCTCCAGCGCGTGCCGCACCAGCCACGCGATCGGGTAGGCGTGCGTCACCAGGACCTCGTGCGTGTCGGCCCGGGCTCCCCGCGCGTCCGGTTCGGGAACCCTCGCGAACCGGGCGACCAGCGCCTCGGCGAGCCGGTGACCCTCGGCCGCTTCGGCGGCGTCGTAGCCGTCGAAGAAGCCGGCCCAGGACGGGGGCGTCTCGGCCGGTTCGGGGACGTAGGGGACGTGGTCGATGAGCTCGGCGGCCTCGGTCACGGGCACCTCCGGCAGGTGCCGGGCCAGCTCGTGCGCGCACGCCTCGGCACGGGGCAGCGGGGAGTGCCACACGGCGTCGATCGGCACGCCGGCGAGTCGCGCGCCCAGCAGGTCCGACTGGCGGCGTCCGAGGTCGGTGAGGGTTCCGAACGCGTCCGCCGCGCCGTGACGTGCCAGGTAGAGGTGTCGGGTCGCCATCTGTGGGTCGGGACGGCGGTGCCCGTACGGGGCCGCCCGCCCTGCTCCTTTCACGTCGGGGTCGGGGTGTGACCGGCGGTTACGCGCCGGTCGGCGTGACGGTGCCGGTGGTGCCGTCGATGGTGACGGGGGTGCCGTCGTGGAGCCTGCTCGTCGCGCCCCGAATGCCGAGGACGGCGGGGATGGCCTGCTCGCGGGCGACGATCGCGGCGTGGGACAGCACGCCGCCGGTCTCGGTGACGACACCGGCGGCGATGCGCAGCAACGGCGTCCAGGCGGGGTCGGTGAAGGGGCAGACCAGGATGTCGCCCGGGTGCACGCGGGCGAAGTCGCCGGGGCCTCGGACGATCCTCGCGGTGCCGGTGACGGTCCCGTGGCTGCCAGGCGTCCCGGCGAGAGTCGCGGCGGCGGCCTCATGGGCGGCTGTGGTTTCGGTGGGAATCGTGGCGACTGGGGCTTTCGGCGGGGGTGCGGCGGTGACCGGTCGTGCCTGCAGAGCCCAGACGCGGTCCTCGACGATCGCCCACTCGATGTCCTGTGCTCCGCCGAGCACGGCCGCGATCTCCCCGCCCAGCCCGGCGAGCCGGGCGGCGGTCGTGTCGTCGATCGCCGGTCGGCGCCGGTCCTGCTCGGGCAGGTCGCTGACGACGAGCCGGGCGCCGTGCCGGTCGAGCCGGGTCCGCTTGTCGCCGGCGGTGCGGGTGACCGTGCCGTCCCCCGCGACAAGGTAGGCGTCAGGGGTGACCGTGCCTCCGACGACGCTGGGGCCCAGGCCCCAGGACGCCTCGATCCGGATCGCGTCGCCCGGGTCGGCCGGTGTGAACATCACCCCGGACACCTCGGCATCCAGATGGCGCTGGACGATGACGGCCATGGCGAGCCCGGCGGGCGGGCCGGTGGCGTCGCGGTAGGCGGCGGCACGGGGAGACAGCAGCGAGGCCCAGCAGCCGCGTACGGCGTCGGCGACCCGGGCGGCCCCGCGTACGGCGAGGAAGCTCTCATGCTGGCCGGCCGCCGATGCCCGGCCGGTGTCCTCGCCCGCCGCCGATGATCTCACCGCCACGGGCGCATCACCCAACCGCCCAAGCCCGCGCCCCAGCGCGTCCACCAGCGTGGCGTCGAGCGGGCGGGCCTCGACCGCCCGCCGCACCGCGCCGAGGTCATCCGGCTCGCGGTCCAGGTCACGGACGGCGGCGAGGTAGGCGGCGAACGGCACGACGAAACCATCAGGAACCGGCACACCCGCGCGGAGCAACGCGCCGAGCGCGGCGGCCTTGCCCCCGCACGTGTCGGCCACGGCGTCCATGAGAGGCACGATCATCCGCTCCAGCCTTTCAACGATTCGTTGACAATAATTTGTTGAGTATGCATCCTGGATGGCATGCCACGCAATGAGGACATCTCCCACGGCGCGCACGCCGACCACGCCGCGGCCCGACAGGAGAAGGACGCGCGTGAGCGGCTGCTGAGCCTCGGCGCGGACGCGCTCGACGCCCGCCCGTGGCGGCCCCCGCCCGCCCCGCCGTCGGCGATCGACCTCCTGCAGTACGCCGTCTGGCGCAACGCCGACCTGGCCCAGGAGGACATCATGAGCGCGCTCACCCTCCTGCCCGCCGCCCGAGCCGAGGCGGAAGGGCTGGAGTCCGCCCTGCTGTTCATCGCCCGCTGCTCCGGTCTGACCTGGGCCCAGATGGCGCAGGCGATGGGATTCAACTCCCCGCAGGCGTGCCAGCAGCACTACACCCGACTGACCGCACGACAGGACGCCGATTCGTGACCTCAGACTCCCCGCTCGCTCTGCTGGCCCTGCACGCCGTACGCATCACCGGGTTCGCGGACACGCCGGCGCTCGCCCGGCGCTACGGTCTCGACGCGGCCGAGACGAAAGAGACGCTGCTCGACGCCGAGGCGCGCGGCTGGGTCGAGCACACCGCCTTCGCCGACGCCGAAGGCTGGTCGCTGACCGAGGCGGGCCGGGCCGAGAACGAGCGGCAGCTCGCGGCCGAGCTCGAACGCGCCGGCGGCGCCGGCGAGGTCCGTGACGTCCACCGCGAGTTCCTGCCGCTGAACGCCCTGCTGCTACGGGCCTGCACCGACTGGCAACTCCGGCCCGCCGCCGGCGATCGGCTCGCCGTCAACGACCACTCCGACCCCGCCTGGGACGCCAGGATCCTCTACGAGCTGGCCGGCATCGACCGCGCGCTCGGGCCGCTCATCGACCGGCTCGGGAGCGTCCTGACCCGCTTCCGCGGATACGACACCCGCTTCACCGCGGCCCTGGTGCGCGTACGGGACGGGGAGGTCGCCTGGGTCGACCGCACCGACGTCGACTCCTGCCATCGCGTCTGGTTCGAGCTGCACGAAGACCTCATCGCCACGCTCGGCATCGACCGGCACGCCGCCGCCTGACCATCGGGCCCAGGTCGGCGGATCGCGGCGGGGAAGTCAGGGCGGCCCGAGTACGTCCGGGGTGATCAGGGCGCGGGCGGTGGCGGCGAAGTAGTCCGCGGGGGGCGATCGAGGCCACCTTCACCGAGCCGGTGAACGTGCTCGGCATGTCCACGGGCGGCTCGCTCGCCCTCCAGCTCGCCGCCGACCACCCCCAGCTGATCGCCCGCCTGGTTCCGGGTGGAACGGCATGCACGCTCGGGCCGATCGGCAAACGTGCCCAGCGTGCCTACATCGACCGGGCGCGACGCGGACAACGCCCGAGCCCCGCGCTGGCCGAACTGGTGACCGGGTCGGCGATCGGCCGAGCCCTCATCAAGACCGCCAGGCTGGCCGACGGCCGCAAGGACCACACCGACGCCGCCACCATGCTCAACGCCGAGGACGGCTACGACCTGCGCGGGCGACTGCACGACGTCAAAGCCCCCACGCTGCTGATCCAGAGCGAGAAGGACGTGGCCTACCCGCTGGAACCGGCCCGCCGGACCGCTCGCGGCATCCCCGGCGCGCGCCTGATCACCTACCCCGGCAGAAGTCACGCCGCGACGTTCACCGACAAGCGGTTCGCGTCAGACGCGCCGGCCTTTCTCCTCGATGGCTGACCAACCGCCGACGTGGTCCTGGCCACCGCTGATCGCATCGAACCGGCCCTGTCGGCGCACTGCGTTCCCAAGAATTCGTCCTGTCCCGCCGAAGCTCTTGGACCGCAGGACCGGCGAGCACCACGCGAAGATCGCCCCGAACACCCCCTCCAAGGCCACAGGGACGCCGACCACGTCGACCGCAACGGCAGCTCGCGGCGGCGCTCGGCCATGCCGCCCCCGTCGAGGGCGCGGGCCATCGCCGGATGCATCCGGCCGAAGACCGGCCGGCGCAGGTTCGTCTTCCCGCCCGTCTTCGTCATGGCGGTCACCAGGCGACGGGCAGCGCGGTCAGGCCGCCGGTCAGGACGTGCGCGTTGAAGGTCAGCTCCTCCGGCGCACAGCCCAGCTTCAGGGTGGGGAGGCGGGCGGCCAGCTGGGAGAAGACCACCTGGAGCTCGATCCGGGCCAGGGGCGCCCCGATGCAGTAGCGGGCGCCGTGCCCGAAGGTCAGGTGCGGTACGGCGGCGCGGCCGATGTCGAAGCGATCGGGGTCGGTGAACGCGGCGGCGTCGTGGTTGGCCGCGCCGATGTCCAGCAGCACGAGGTCTCCCTCCCGTACGTGCACCCCGGCGATCTCGAGGTCGGTACGCGCGTAGCGGGGGATGCCGCCGCCGCCCAGACCCGGCGCGCGCAGGATCTCCTCCACCGCGGCGTCGATCCGGGACGGGTCCTCGACCAGGGCCTGCCACTGCCGCGGATGAGCCAGCAGCCACAGCGCGCCCTCGTCGATCGCGGCGACCGTGGTCTCGTGCCCGGCGAACAGCAGGAACATGCCCATCGCGGCGGCCTCGTCGTCGCCGACCCCCTCGGTGGCGGCCAGCCGGGAGATCACGTCGCCGTCCGGGCGGCCCTCGGCCCGCTTGCGCGCCACCAGCTGCTGACCATAGACGAACAGCTCGGCCAGGCCCTGCTCGGAGCGGGCCCGGTCGGTGACGTCGCCGGCGGCCTGGGTCCAGGCCCGGAACTGGGCGCGGTCCTCGTACGGGACGCCGAGCAGCTCGCAGATGACCGCGATGGGCAGCGGCAGCGCCAGGGCGGCGTGCAGGTCGGCGGGTGGGCCGGCCGCGGCCAGCTCGTCCAGCAGGCCCGCGGTGAGCGCCTCGACGCGGCCGCGCAACGCGCGCATCCGCCTGGGCGAGAAGTGCGGCTGCAGCAGCGACCGCATGCGCCGGTGGTCGGCCTGCTCGGTGTCGAAGTCGCCGAGCGGGCCGCCGAACAGCGCCGACTCCCCGGTCCGGGAGGCCTTGTCGGGCTCGCGATGAGCACGGCCGAGCCGGTCGTCGTCCAGCAGAGCGCGCACCTCCTCGTACCCGGTCACCTGCCAGCCCGGGTGGCCGACCGCGGTGCGGATGGCATGAATGGGGCCACGGGCCTGGAGCCGGCGCAGCAGCGGGGCGGGCCGCAGGGGATGGGCCTGCTCGTACGGCAGTTGGGCGGGGGCGGACACGGCTCCTCCACGAGGTAGACGCAGATTTGTATACTTCGGCGTCTATAAAGCTACATGTATACTTTGACTTCTACAAGTGGAGGGCTGGATGAGCAACCCCGAACCCGACGCCGCGACCGTCCCGGCCCCGCCGGTGCGGCGGCTGCGCCGTGCCGAGCGGCGCGAGCAGATCCTCGACGCGGCCACCCGCGCCTTCGCCCGCGCCGGATACGCCACCACCGGCCTTGATGACATCGCCGCCGAGGCCGAGCTCACCCGGGCCATGCTGTACCGGCACTTCGAGTCCAAGGCCGACCTGTACCGGGCCGTGCTCGACCGGGCCTGCACGCGGCTGGCCGAGGCCACCGGCGAGGACGACTTCGACGACGATGCCATCCCGGCCCTGCTACGCGCCGCCGCGGCCGATCCCGACGGGTTCAAGCTGCTGTTCCGCCACGCCGCCCGCGAGCCCGAGTTCCGCGACCTGATCGACTCGATCACGGCCGCCTCCCGCGAGGTCGGCCGCCGCAACCTCGCCCGCGTCATCCCCGAGGGGCCGTGGCTCGACTGGGCGGCCGACCTGATCCCGGGCTTCACCCTGGAGGCCGTCATCGCCTGGCTCGACGCCGGCCGGCCGGACCCCGACCAGGCCGCCGAGCGCATCGCGGCGGCCGTGCACGGCGTCATGGCCGCCGCCCACCCCACCTTGTGACAGTTCCTCGCGCTTTCGTGGGTCGGTTGATCCGGTGTGAGAGCCGTGCGGGCCGGCTCACGCAGGTGCGCTGGTTACGCGGACGAGGTTGCCGGCGGGATCGCGGAAGGCGCAGTCGCGGACTTCGTAGTCCTGGTCGATGGGCTCTTGGACCACATCGGCACCCGCGGCCTGGAGGCGGTCGAAAAGCCCGTCGAGGTCGTCGGTGGCCGGCGTGATGGCGGTGTGGACGCCCTTGGCGATGAGTTCCAGGATGGTGCGGCGCGCCTCGCCTCGGCCTCCACAAGCGCCTGGCCCTCCCGACACGCGCCGCCGCCGCCGACATCTGCCCCGTCACCGGGCGGGGCCGGCTGTCCTGTCCACGCCCCGAGTACCCGTTCGAGACCGCCGCCGAAGCCGGCCCCGCCCAGCGCCGCCGCACCCGCTGATCCGACACCGTCCCGGTGCCCGCGCGATTCCGCCAGACAGGACCGTTTCGAGGGCGGGGCGGGTCATCACGTCGTGTGATGTCACGTCCCGGCGATCAGCGGTGTCCTGAGGGCATGACGGAACACAGCACACTGCACAGGGTCGTGGTCATCGGCGGCGGTTACGCCGGAACGCTCGCGGCCAACCGTCTCCGGGCGCGCGACGACGTCGACATCACGCTGGTCAATCCACGCCCGGAGTTCGTCGAACGCATCCGGCTGCACCAGTACGTGGCCCGTACCGGCGACGCCACGATCGACTACGGCACGCTGCTCGGCGAGGGCATCCGCCTGGTCGTCGACAGCGTCACGCGCATCGACACCGCCGCCCGCGCCGTGCGGCTGGCGTCGGGCCGTATCCTTGACTACGACCACGTCATCTACGCGGTCGGCAGTACGGCGGCGACACCGTCATCGGTGCCCGGTGCGGCCGAGTTCGCGTACGACATCGCCGAGTTCGAGTCCGCGCGGCGGCTGCGCGCCAGGCTGGAGGAGTTGCCCGTCGATGCTCCGGTCACCGTGGTCGGCGGCGGGTTGACCGGCATCGAGACGGCCGCCGAGCTGGCCGAACAAGGGCGCGCGGTCACGCTGGTGTGCGGCCGCGGCCTGGCGCCGACGTTCAGCGCGCCTGGTCGCCGATACATCGCCGCCTGGCTGTCGCGGCACGGGGTCGCCGTTCTGGAGTCCGCCGCGGTGAGCGAGGTGCGGACGGACGCGGTCGTCCTGAGCGATGGTGGGGTACGTGCGAGCGCTCTGACCATCTGGACGGCCGGGTTCGGCGTGCCGGGGCTGGCGGCGGCGAGCGGGCTGCGCACCGACGCGCTCGGCCGGCTCCTCACCGACGAGACGCTGACCAGCGTGGACGACGACCGCGTCGTCGCGGCCGGCGACGCCGCCGCACCGTCGGGCCGGCCGCTGCGGATGAGCGGGTACGCCGCCGGTCCGCTCGGGGCGCAGGCCGCCGACACCGTGCTGAGCCGTATCGCGGGGACCGAACCGGCGGTGATCGACCTGGCCTTCACGGGGGCGTGCGTCAGCCTCGGCCGGCGCGCCGGCATCCGGCAGCTCGCCCGCAAGGACGACACCGCGGTGAACCTCTACATCGGCGGCCGCATGGGCGCGGTGATCAAGGAGGTGACCTGCAAGTTCGTGGTGGCGAAGCGGATCCGCCGCGAGGCGGGCAAGCCGGGTTCGATGGGCTGGCCCAGGGGCGGCCCGCGCCCCGAGCAGCCGGCCTCCGCCGCGCGGGTGGTCACCTCCCCGTGAGCGCCGACGAGCACGCCGAGCGGTTCACCCTGCTGCGGCCGCTGCTGTTCACGATCGCCTACGAGATCCTCGGCTCGGTGACCGAGTCCGACGACGTGCTGCAGAACAGCTATCTGCGCTGGGCCGAGGTGGACCTCGCGACGGTGCGGGACACCAAGTCGTACCTGGCGCAGCTGGTGACCCGGCAGGCGCTCAACGCCGTGCGGACGAGCGCGCGCCGGCGCGAGGACTACATCGGCTCGTGGCTGCCCGAGCCGCTGCTGCTGGAGGAGAACGACGCCTCGGCCGACGTGCTGCTCGCCGAGTCGGTGTCGATGGCGATGCTCGTCCTGCTCGAAACGCTCACCCCCGATGAGCGCGCGGTGTTCGTGCTGCGCGAGGTGTTCGGCTTCGAGTACCACGACATCGCCTCGGCGGTGGGCAAGTCCGTGACGACGGTGCGCCAGGTGGCGCACCGTGCCCGCGAGCACGTACGGGCCCGGCGCAGGCGCTTCGAGCCCGTCGACGCCGCCACGACCGCGCGGATCACCGAGCAGTTCCTGACCGCGGCGGCCACCGGCGACCTGGAGGGGCTGCTTGCGCTGCTCGCGCCGGACGTCACCTGGACCGCCGACAGCGGCGGCAGGACCACCGCGGCCCGCCGGCCGGTGGTGGGCGCGGAGAAGGTGGCCGCGGTCCTCATGAACCTGTTCCGGCTGGAGCGGCTGGCGAACCTGCGGATGGAGAGGGTCAACTGCAACAACACACCGGCCATGGTGCTCAGCGGCGAGCGGCTGGAAGGCGTCTTCCTGATCGAGATCGCCGACGGGAAGATCACCAACTTCTACGCCATCCGCAACCCGGACAAACTTCTCGCGGTGGCATTCCCGCGTCGAATCAGCCGGTAGGAGCCTCGGCGCGGGGGCCGTACCGGCCGGGCCGCCACGCACGGGCCCGTTTCGGGACCATGATCAGGTGGCCGGGAAATGATTGGACGGGGTGATGCTCGGGCTTGTAGCTTGCGGGTGACCGTGACGCCGCCCGAGGAGGTGAGACCCATGAACGCTGTATCGATGTGGGTGCTCCCCCTTCCCGTCACGGCCGGGCGATTGACGTAGGTGTCGCCGGGAGCGCCTCGCCAGCAAGGCACTCCCCGAAGGGCAACACCTATGCACTCTGCGCAGTTCACCGCCGAGCCGCCGTCGAACAAGGGGGTCGAGCGCGGCGTCCCCGATGCGCTCCGGTCGCCGGCCTCCGACGCCGATCGCACGCTTCCCATGTTCGATGTGATCATCGCCGGGTGCGGGCCGACCGGCGCGATGCTGGCCGCCGAGCTCCGGCTGCACGACGTGCGGGTCCTCGTTCTGGAGAAGGAGACCGAGCCCAAGTCGTTCGTCCGCATCGTCGGTCTGCACATCCGCAGCCTCGAACTGATGGCGATGCGCGGACTGCTGGATCGCGTTCTCGAACACGGACGACGGCGTCCGGCCGGCGGCTTCTTCGCCGCCATCCCCAAGCCCGCGCCCAAGGACCTGGATTCCGCGCACGCCTATCTGCTGGGCATCCCGCAGCCGGTCATCGAGCGCCTGCTCGAAGAGCGTGCGATCGAGCTCGGTGCGCAGGTCCGGCACGGGTGCGCGGTGGCCGGTTTCGAGCAGGACGACGAGGGTGTGACCGTCGAGCTGGCCGGTGGCGAGCAGCTGCGCGCGCGCTATCTCATCGGCTGCGACGGCGGGCGCAGTACGGTGCGCAAACTGCTCGGCGTCGGCTTCCCCGGCGAGCCCTCGCGGGCCGAGACGCTGATGGGCGAGATGGAAGTGGGTGCGCCGCAGGAGGAGATCGCCGCCAAGGTGAGCGGGATCCAGAAGACCGAGAGGCGATTCTGGCTCAGGCCCTTCGGCGAAGGCGTCTACAGCGTCGTCGTCCCCGCCGCGGGAGTCGGCGATCGCGCGACTCCGCCCACCCTCGACGATTTCCGGCAGCAGTTGCGCGCCATCGCCGGAACGGATTTCGGCGTGCACTCCCCGCGCTGGCTGTCCCGCTTCGGGGACGCCACCCGGCTGGCCGAACGCTATCGGGTCGGGCGGGTGCTGCTGGCCGGCGATGCGGCACACATCCATCCGCCCATCGGCGGGCAGGGTCTCAACCTGGGCGTTCAGGACGCGTTCAACCTCGGCTGGAAGCTGGCCGCACAGATCCGCGGCTGGGCGCCGGAAACCCTGCTGGACACGTACCACGCCGAACGCCACCCGGTCGCCGAGGACGTGCTGGACAACACCCGCGCCCAGACGGAGCTGCTGTCGGCCGGACCGGGCCCGCAGGCCGTGCGCAGGCTGCTCACCGAACTGATGGACTTCGACGAGGTGAACCGCCATCTCATCGAGAAGATCACCGCGATCGGCGTCCGCTACGACTTCGGCGACGGCCCCGACCTGCTCGGCCGCCGCCTGCGCGACATCGACGTGAAACAGGGCCGCCTCTACGGCCTGCTGCACCGCGGCCGCGGCCTGCTGCTGGACCGCACCGAACGCCTGACCGCCGGCGGCTGGTCGGACCGGGTCGACTACCTCGCCGATCCCACCGCGGCGCTGGATGTTCCGTGCGTCCTGCTACGCCCCGACGGTCACGTCGCCTGGATCGGCGACGACCAGCAGGACCTGGACGACCACCTCTCCCGCTGGTTCGGCAGGCCCGCCGACTGATCTCGCCGAGCAGGGGAACGGTACGGGGCTGTTTGCCGCCGGGATACCTAATCGTGACCAAACCCGATATGTCGTGCTTTGCTGGGTAGGTGGGGGTCTCGCGAATTCTCGATGGAGGAATCCGAGATGGGCTGGAGCTACCGAAAGTCGATCAAGGTCGGCCCGTTCCGGCTGAACCTGTCCCGCGGCGGCGTGGGACACAGCTGGGGCAACCGGCTGTTCCGGGTGACCCGCACGGCCGACGGCCGCCGCACGCTGTCGATCAACCTGCCCGGCGGCCTGCACTGGCGCAAGACCCTCAGCCGCCGAGGCTGAGCGCACGACATACGCACGGGCCGGGGGCGAGAGCCTCCGGCCCGTGGCCGTGCCGCCGGAAAAGCGCCGCCGGAAAGGTCCGTGGGCGGGGTGGGCTTCACCTCGGTACGGGCTCAGGCGGTGGCGGGCGAGCCGCTAGTCTTGTCGGCCATGACCCAGGACGCGGTGCGGGAGGCGACGGCGCGCGCCTTGTTGCGCAGGCTCGCCGTCGAGCAGGCCGAATGCAGGGTGCCGTCGCTGACGGCCGCGATCGTGCGCGACGGGCGGACGGCCTGGTTCGGCGCCCGGGGCCGGGTGGAGGGGGCGCCGCCGACGCCCGCCACCCAATACCGGATCGGGTCGATCACCAAGAGCATGGTCGCCGTCGTGGTCATGCGGCTGCGCGACGAGGGCGCGCTGCGGCTGTCCGACCCGCTGGAGGAGCACCTGCCGGGCACGGCACTCGGCCGTCTGAGCATCGCCCAGCTGCTGTCGCACACCTCTGGCCTGGCCGCCGAGCCGCCGACCGCCTGGTGGGAGCGCACGCCGGGCATGCCCGCCGCCGAACTGCTGGAGCGGCTGGGGCCTCAGGAGTTCAAGCACCGGCCCGGCCGGCGTTTCCACTACTCCAACGTCGGGTTCGCCGTGCTGGGCGAGCTGGTCGCCCGGCTGCGCGGCACCACCTGGCTCAAGGCGGTGCAGGCCGAGGTGCTCGACCCGCTGGGCATGCACGACACCACCGCCCGGCCGCGCGCCCCGCACGCCACCGGCTACGCCGTCCACCCGTACGCCGATGTGGTGCTGGCCGAGCCGGAACACGACGCCGGCGCGATGGGGCCGGCCGGGCAGCTGTGGTCCACGCCCGGAGACCTGGCGCGCTGGGCGGCGTTCCTCGCCGGTGAAGGCACGGGTGAAGGCACCGGTGAAGCCGCCGGCGAGGGCGGCGGGGTGCTGAGCGGCGAGACGCTGGCGGAGATGCGTGAGCCGGCCGCCGTGGAGGACGGCGACGCCTGGAGCGCCGGCATGGGGCTCGGGCTCCAGCTGGCGCGGGTGTCGGGCCGGCGCCTGGCGGGCCACACGGGGTCGATGCCGGGGTTCCAGGCCGCGGTGTGGGCCGATCCGGCCGACAGGGACGGGGTGCTGTTCCTGGCCAACACCACCTCGGGGCTGAGCGGCAGCCTGACCACCGACCTCCTGGACATCCTGCACGAGTACGAGCCGCGCCTGCCGGACGAGTGGGAGCCGGTCGCGGCCGATCCCGCCCTGCTGGCGCTGACCGGGGTGTGGTACTGGGGGCCCCGGCCGTACCGGTTGAGGTTGCTGCCCGATCGCGCGCTGTCGCTGGAGCCGGCCGCGAGCGGCGGGCGGGCCTCGCGGTTCGTGCCCCAGGACGACGGCACGTGGCTGGGGCTGGACGGGTATCACGCCGGGGAGACGCTGCGGGCGGCGGCCGATCATCTCGATCTCAACACGTTCGTCTTCACCCGCACGCCCTACGATCCGCAGGCGCCGGTGCCGGGCGGGGTCACCGGCTGGCACGCCTGACCCCGGGCGCCGCCACTCCCCCGCGTGTGACATTCGTCAGGTTCGCCCGGCCCACCGCACCGGCACAATACGGCGTATGCGGCGAAAAGTGTGGCATCTGGCGAGCCTGGCGTTCCTGGCATGGCCGCTGTCCTCGCTGGCAGAGGGCGGAGCGGAGGTCTGGCCGATGGCGGGGGTGGCCGCGTTCGCCGCCCTCTACCTGTGGATCGTCTGCTCGGGCAGGGCCGCGTGGTGGCAGGTCGCGATCCTGGGGGCGGGCGCGGCGGCGCTGACCCCGGTGCTGGGCGAGCTGTGGGTCTTCGCGGCGCAGTTCTACGTGATCACGGCCGCGGCCGTCGTCTTCGAGCGGCGCGCCAGGCTGGCGGTCTGCGCGGTGTCGGTCGCGGCGGCCGCAGCGGCGATCCTGCCGTCGCGGCAGTGGTGGATTCCGCTGCTGGCCGCGATGTACGCCGTCGCGCTGGACGCCTTCATCCAGCTGGAGCGGGCCCGCGCCCGGGCCGAGCGGCTGGCGGTGGAGAACGAGCGGCTGCGCTTCGCCCGGGACATGCACGACATCCTCGGGCACAACCTGTCGGTCATGACGTTGAAGAGCCAGCTCGCCGCCCGTCTGGCCGGCACCGACCCGGAGCGGGCGCGCGGCGAGATGCGGCAGGTGGAGGAGCTGTCGCGGCAGGCCCTTGAGGACGTGCGCGACGCGGTCGCCGGATACCGGGCGCTGTCGCTGGACGAGGAGCTGGCCAACGCGCGGCGGGCGCTGGAGTCGGCCGGGGTGCGCGTGGAGGTGACGGCCGATCAGGTGCCGGTCGCCGCGCAGTCGCTGCTGGCGTGGGTGATCCGCGAGGGCGCCACCAACGTCGTACGGCACAGCCGCGCCGCCTGGTGCGGCATCCGGCTGGGCGTGGCGGACCGGCTGGCGTACGTGGAGATGGCCGACGACGGTCGCGGACCGCACGAACGCGACCCCGTACGCGGCAGCGGGCTGCGCGGCCTGGCCGAACGCCTGGAGGCCGCGGGCGGGACCCTGCGCTGTGGCGCGGGGCCGGGCCAGGGCTACCTGCTGCGGGCGGCGCTGCCGGTGACGGGGACGGCGTGATCAGGGTGCTGCTGGCCGACGACCAGCACCTCGTACGGCAGGCGATGGCCGCGCTGCTCAGCTTCGAGCCGGACATCGAGGTGGTCGCCGAGGTGGAGCGCGGCGACCTGGTGGTGGCCGCGGTGGCCGAGCACCGCCCCGACGTGGTGCTGCTCGACATCGAGATGCCCGGACGCGACGGGCTGTCGGTCGCCGCCGACCTGGACGTGAAAGTGATCATCCTGACCACGTTCGGCCGCCCCGGCTACCTGCGCAGGGCCATGGACGCGGGGGTGTCGGGGTTCGTCGTCAAGGACGCCCGCGCCGAGGAGCTGGCCGCGGCCATCCGGGACGTGTGCGCGGGCGGGCGTGTCGTGGACCGCCGCCTGGCCGCCGCGAGCAGGACCACGGGCGCGTGCCCGCTCACCGCACGCGAGCGGGCGGCCCTGCGGGCGGCGGCCGGGGGCGGCACCATCGCCGACGTGGCGGCCCGGCTGTTCCTGTCCCCCGGCACGGTGCGCAACTACCTGTCGGCGGCCATCCGCAAGACGGGGGCGCGCAACCGGGCGGAGGCCGCGCGGATCGCCGAGACCAACGGCTGGCTTTGACGACATTTGTCACTTTTTACGGCGTTCGTGCCTCGGGATCCTGGTTCCATGGTGAAACGATCTCTTCCCGCCTGGGGACTGATGGTGCTGTCCCCCCTCGTGGCGGAGTTCCTGCTGGGCAACCTGCCGATCACGATGCTGCCCGCGCTGCTGGTGCTGGCCCCCTTCTACGGCGGAGCCGCCGTGCTCATCAGGGAGACCGCCCGCCGCCGCGGCCTGGGATGGGGTCGGGTGCTGCTGCTGGCGCTGGCCTTCGCCGTCGTGCAGGAGGCCTTCGTGACGCGGTCGCTGTTCGACCCCGGCTACGCGGGGATGGCGCTGAGCGGCCAGGCCTGGATCCCGGCGCTGGGCATCAGCGCATGGTGGGCGGTGTTCGTGCTGACCATCCACGCGGTGTGGAGCGTGTGCGTGCCGATCGCGCTGGCCGAGACCCTCGCATCCGCCCCCGCCGGTCGCTGGTTGTCGCCGGTGGTGGCCGGTGTCCTGTTCGTGCTGGGGGCGGCGGGGTCGGCGCTGACCACCGCCACGCCGTACGCGCTGAGCGCGCCGCAGATCGCCGGCAGCGCCGCCGTCATCGCCGCCCTGGTGGCCGCCGCGCTCATCCCTCTACGCCCCGGCGGCCGCCGTACCGGCTCGCCCGAAACCGCACCTGACGAGGGCACCGGCCTGCCGAGGAGCACGCCGGACGAGGGCAGAGGCCGGCTTACCGGCTCGCCGAGGAGGAGCGCGCCGGGCGGGGGCGTGGTCTTCTGCGCCTCGCTCGGCGTCACCTCCGCGTTCTGGGGGCTGACGATGGCGCTCGACGTGCTGGGCGCGGCCGTGACGGTCGCCGGTTACCTGGTCCTCGTGTCGGCGTCGCTGCTCGTCGTACGCCGATGGTCGCGCGGCGGCGGGTGGGGGCCGGTCCAGGTGTTCGCGCCGGCCGCCGGAGCCGTGCTCACCTACGCCTGGCACTCCTTCGTCCAGCCGCCCGCCGTGCCCGCCCCGCCGGCCGTGGACCTGCTCGGGAACGCGATCTTCACGCTGGCCGCGCTCGTGCTGCTGGCCGCAGGATGGCGGCGGCTGCGCCGCGAGCGGCCGGCGCGGAAGGGGTCTTCGACGTGCTCGCGGACCACAGCCTGACTCCGACCCCGCCCGGCGCCGCATCGGCCGCCCGCCCCGCCCCACCGGACAGGCCCGCCTGACGGCCCTGGGCGCACTCGTCAGCGCAGGACGGCCGCCAGCAGGTCGGCCCCCAGCGCCGTCAGATCGGGCAGATTGACGGAGTAACGGACGTAACGGCCCTGCCGCCGGGCCGTGAGCAGGCCCGCGCGGCGCAGGACGGCGAGGTGGCGGGAGACCTCCGGGGGTGAAAGTTCCCATGCGTGGGCCAGCTCACCGGTGGTGTGCGGGCCGCGGGCCAGGGTGCGCAGCAGCCGCAGCCGTACCGGATGCGCGAGTGCCTCCAGCCGTAGCGTGACCGTTTCCAGCGATACCGGCTCCGACGGGCTCGGCTCGGCGACGGGGTACTGCAGCACCGGCTGCCAACCGGTCGCGTGGACCGCCACCAGGTGGGGGCGGCCGAAGACGGTGGGGAGGAAGGTGATCCCGGTGCCGTGGGCGGTGGTCGCGTTGTCCTGCAACTTGTCCACGACGATGCAGTCGCCGTCCGGCGCCAGGGTGACGGAGCTGGAGATCGACGCGAGTGCCGCCCCGATGCCCTGGCGCTTCAGCAGGTCGTTCTTCAGGCGCAGGTCGGTGGCGAGCCGCACGGCGACGCCCGCCCAGGCGGCGTCGAAGAAGGCCTCGGCGCACTGTTCGAGGGTGTCACGCACCCGCGCCCGCACGGCTGCGGGGTCCGCGAGCAGCCGTTCCGCGAAGGCCTCTTGGAGCGCGCCGCGGGCCTGGGCGAGGTCCAGGGCCCGCTCGCGCGCCGTCGCGTCGGCGAGCGGTGACGGCGCGGCGAAGTGGACCCGGTTGCTGCCGCACGTGGTGATGAGCGCGGCGGTCACATAGGTCTCGTCGTCGATCCGGTCGACATCGTCCAGCTCCTCGGCGAGGGTCGGCCGGGGACGGGCGGGAACCAGGAAGTCGGCTCGCGAGGAACGCCAGAGGAACTCCGCCTCCCTGAGCCGCTCGGCCAGCTCCGGCCGCAGCCCGGCCCAGACGTCCCCGGCCCAGCCGGCGAGCTGCGGGTGATGCCCGGGTTCGGCCAGCACGTGCAGCATCGCGGTCAGCTCGGCCAGCGGGGAGGCCGCGAACCGCAGCCGCGCGGACGGCAGGCCGCCGATGTCGATCCTCAACGCCATTCCCTCATTCTCGCTGGTCGAATGGCCGGCGACCGCGTCGGTTGACGGTATCCGTCAATCGACATGGCCGGCCCGCCCGCTGAACGCACCGTTGACGGCATGGCAACCACCACCAAGATTCGGGCGCGCGCCCTCGTCCGTGCCTCCGGAGGCCCCCGCTATGCCGTCGCCCTGGCCGTGGACGCGCTCGGCACCGGCTTGTTGCGGCCCTTTCTGCTGCTCTACGGGGTGACGGTGCTGAGGCTGTCCGCGCCGGCCACCGGCATCGCGATGACGGCCGGCGTCGTCGTGGCTCTGGCGTGCATGCCCGCGGTGGGCCGGTGGCTGGACCGGGGCGCACGCAGCGCGGTCGTGGCGGCGTCGATGCTGGTGCGGGTGGTGGGCGTGGTACTGCTGCTGGCCGCGCCGGCGGGGCACGTCTGGCTGTTCGCCGGGGCGGCACTCTTCCTCGGCATCGGCAACCAGGCGTGGCCGGCCGCCCATGCGGCTGTCGTGGCCACGGTCGCCCACGGCCGTGAACGCGACGCCGCCCTCGCGGCCGGCCGCGCCCTGCGCAACGCCGGCCTGGGCGCGGGCGCCCTCCTCGCCGCCGCATGCCTGGCGGGCGGCACCACCGCGCTGCAGGCGCTGGCAGCCGTCACGGGGCTCGCCTATCTCGCTGCGGCGGCCCTGGCATGGTCGGTCCATCTGCACGCGCGTCCGGCCGCTGCTCCGGCCAGGGACAGCGCCGACGGGCCCGCACCTCGGATGCGCGCGCTGCTGGCCGCCAACGTCGTCTACGTCTTCTGCCTCAACGTCCCCGAGGTCGCGCTCCCCCTGGTCCTGGTGACCCGGCTGCACGCATCCCCGGCGTGGTCGGCGGCCGTCTTCGTGGCGAACACGGTGCTGGTGGTCACCCTCCAGGTGCCCGTGACCGTCCTGATGTCCCGCTTCTCCCGGCGGACCGTGCTGGCTGTCGCCGGCGTGGTGCTCGCCGCGTCCTACCTCGGCTTCCTCGCGGCCACCTCACTGGGACACGGCTGGGCTGCCCCGGCCGTCGCCGCGGTCTCCGTGGTCTGCACCATCGGCGAGATCATCTATGCCGGCAGCGCCACCGCGCTCGTCACCGCCCTCGCCCCGGCCCCTGTCCTGGGACGCGCCCTCGCCCGCTTCCAGCTCTCCACGGGCTTCGGCCTCGCCGTCTCCCCGGCGGTCATCACCGTTCTCGCCTCCCACGGCTCGGCCGCCCTCTGGGGCGGCCTCGCCGCCGCGACGCTCGTCTCCGCCTCCGCCGTCGCCACCGAGAAGGATCAAGGATCCCCTGGCGGAGCCGTGGCCGGTGGCGGACCGTCTCGCCCAGCAGCCAGGGATCGGTGATGCGGTTGGTGGTGGACCAGCAGAGCTCGTACGGCGGTGCGGATCAGCTCGCTCGGGGACCCGGGCACGCCGGTGGTGAGAGCGGTGAAGAGGATGCCCAGCCGTCGCTCCACATCAGCCCAGGACGCTACCGCTGCCGGCACCGATACCATGATCAGCTTCACCGCCAACGATCCGCTGAGCCGATGTATTCGGTTGCGGTGGAAGTGGTGAGCTTGGTGGGGTATCTGCATGGACGGTGCCACCGAGCAGGTGCGATGGGCGAGAACTGGACGAGGCCGTAGGACCACGCGGCGACCGGCTCCATGGCACAGACACGCGGTGCTCGGGGCCCTGATGCTGGCCGCCCTCACCTTCAACACCGCCGAGAACCTGCCGGTCGGACTCCTGGAGCTCATCTCCGAAGACCTCCGGGTGTCCCTGTCAGCGGTCGGTCTCCTGGTCACCGGCTACGGCGTGACGGTGGCCATCGCATCGGTGCCGATCGCCCAGGCCGTCCGCTCCGTGCCCCGACGCCATGTGCTCGCGGGACTGCTCGCCGCGCTCGTGGTGTCCAGCCTCGTTGCGGCGCTGGCCACCTCCTACTGGCTGCTCCTCGTGGCGCGACTGCTGACCGCGCTCGCCCAGGCGCTGTTCTGGGCCGTGATGGGGCCGGTCGCGGTGGGCCTGTTCACGCCCGGAGTCCGGGGCCGTGTGGTCGGGGCGCTGTCCGTCGCCGGTTCGCTCGCCCTCGTGCTCGGCGTTCCCGCCGGGACCTGGCTTGGCCGGCAGAGCAGCTGGCAGGTGCCCATCGCCCTGCTGGCGGCCCTGGGGCTGGTCTCCCTGGTGACGATCGCCGTCCTGCTGCCGACCTCGCGCCCGGAAGAAGAGCCCGCCGCCTACGCCGCCAGTCCCGACGTGCGGCGGTTCGGCACGGTGCTGGCGGCCGGAGCCTTGTCCGCCACCGGGGCGTTCACGGGATACACCTACATCGTGACGTTCCTGGGAGACGTGAGCGGGTTCTCCCCGGGCACGGTCAGCGTCCTGTTCGTCGGTTTCGGTGTCGCGTGCCTGGCCGGGGTGAGCATCACCGGGGCGTTCCTGGACCGTTTTCCGCAGTCCGCGCTGGCCACCGCCGTGGCCACGCAGGCGGTGGGCATGCTCGGCCTGTACGCGTACGGCGCTCATCAGGTGGCGGCGGTGGTGTTCCTGATATTGATGGGCGGTGCACTGGGGCCGGTGTTCATGACCACGCAGAACACGATGCTGCACTGCGCGCCGGGCCGCACCGACACCGCCCTCGCGGCGAACTCCGGCGCCTACAACGCCGGCATCGCGGCGGGTGCCGCGCTCGGGGCACTGGTCATACCGCTCGCCGACGTACGCGGCACCTTCCTCGTCGGCGGCCTGTTGACCGTCGGGTCCTGCGCGACCCTCCTCGGCGGCCGGCTGCTTCGTGGGCGCCGTCCTTCGGAACGCTCAACACCGATGTGAGAAATTCGGGTTGCGATTCCCGCCCGGCTGAGTGTTACGGTGGCCTGCTTTGCTCCGATCGGAAGGAAAGCAGATGGACGTCCCCTCGTTGCACAGCCGGTTCCTCAGCGACGTGCTTCCTCGGATCCGGCAGGATGCGCGCGTGGCCGGCGTGGCGATCACCGGGTCCGTCGTGGGAGGCCACCCCGATGTCTACTCCGACATTGACCTGATCGTGGTCATCGAAGACGAGGCGTACGACGCGGTCATGCGGGAGCGGCTCGAGCTGATCGGCTCCTGGGCCTCGCTGGTGGCCGGATTCACCGGAGAACATGTCGGCGAGCCTCGCCTGATCATCACGCTCGTCGGGCCGCCTCTCCTGCACGTCGACTTCAAGTTCGTCCGGGCCTCCGACTTCGCCGAGCGGACGGAGGATCCGGAGATCCTGTGGGATCGGGACGGCCTTCTGGCCGGCGCTTTTGCCCAGCAGCCGCCGGTCACTCCGGCGTTCGACCTCCAGTGGATCGAGGACCGATTCTGGATCTGGGTGCACTACGGCGCCACGAAGCTCGGCCGCGGGGAGCTGTTCGAGACCATCAGCTTCCTCACCTACCTGCGCGAGACCGTGCTCGGCCCCCTGGCCGCCCTCCGGGTGGGTGCGATCCCCCGCGGCGTACGCCACCTGGAGACCATCGCGCCGGAAGAGGCGCGCGACCTCCAGGCGACGCTGTGCGGCTACGACCGGCACGAAGCCGGACGGGCGCTCCTCGCCACCGTCGATCTCTACCGCCGATGGTCCGATGCCGGCGGAGCGGCCCTTGAACGGCGCCACCACGCCGAGAAGCTCGCCATGCGGTACCTCCACGACGTCATCGACCAAGGCCGCTGACTGAAGCGGGCTGACGTGCGCCCTTGACCTGCGAGGACCCGCGTCCACCGAGCGCATCCGAGCGGAGAGTCACGTTGCCTGATACGGAGCAGCGTGTCAGGTGCTGATGGTGGCAACGGGGGCGACGTCGTAGTTGCGGGCATAGCCGTTCTCGGTACCGACGAGGATGTCGACGACCTCGAAGTAGCGGTCCCAGAACGGGGTTTCGCGAAGCGCGTCGATGAGGAGCTGGTAGGCGTGGTGATCGTCGGCTTCCCAGACCCAGACGTCGGTGACGCGTGCGGAGTAGAACTCGGTGTCGTAGAAGCGTGATCGGACGCCGGTGGTCCTGGCCTCGATCGTGGGGACGATCTGGGTGGTGAAGGCGTCGATCCGCTCCGGGACGGTCAGTGCGAGCCACTCGGGCGTGGTCTTGACGAGAATGAACGCGGTGACCGGCGGTTCGGTTTCCTTGATGGGCATGATGGGTGTCTCCCACATGGTCGTGACGGCAACGGGCTTCAGGAGAGGACGGCGGGCCTGAGGACCTGGGCGCACCAGTGCTCGAAGGTGGTGGGGCCGGTGGTGTCGGGGGTGCGGGCGACACCGGCGTCGAGGCCCTCGTTCTTGGCCCGCTTCATGTCGACGATGCCCTGGACGAACGCCTCGTCGAGGCCGTGGCCGACGAGGTCGGTGCGCAGCTCGTCGAGCGACTGGCGTTCGTAGCGGACGGGACGGCCGAGCTGCTCGGTCATGATGCGGGCGAGGTCGTCGGGAGACAGGTCCTGCGGTCCGAGGACCGGGACGCTGCCGGTGCCGGTCCACGAGCGGTCCAGCAACAGTCCGGCGGCGGCGGCCGCGATGTCGGCGACGGCGACCAGGGGCGCCTTGCGGTCGGCGTCCACGGCGTCGGTGAAGACGCCCTTGTCGCGGATCGAGGCGGCCTCCTCCAGGAGGTTCTCGAAGAAGGACGGGCAGGCCAGGGCCCGGTAGGCGACGCCGGTGCCGGCCAGGAGGTCGTCCATCGCCAATGAGGCGGTGACGAGTCCGGCGCGGCCGGCCGGCGGGGTGCCTCGGCCGAGGGCGGAAACGCCGACGACGTGACCGACCCCGTGGGCGGCGAGCGCCTTCGCGGCGGGGCGGGTGAAGCCGATCCAGGCGTCCTCCGGGGTCAGGGACGCGTCCGGGGGGACGAGCCAGAAGACGGCGTCCGCGCCCTCGAAGGCCCTGTCGACCACCGCGGCGTCGCCGTGCGACCCGGTGACCACCTCGACGCGTCCGCGTGCCGCGTCCGGCAGCCGCGCGGCGTCACGCACGATCACGCGCAGCTTCTCACCGGCGGCGGGGGCGGACTCCAGCAGCCGGGTGAGCAGGTGACGGCCGATGTTCCCGGTGGGGGCAGTGATGACGATCATGAAAAACCTCAAGGGTTCGTGTCGGATGGATGCGCCTCCATCCTGAGGAACGCCCTGGTGATGCCACAATGGGAACTTCAGCAAGGAATTATTGCTCGAAATGGAATTATGCTGGTGAACAGCCCACGCTCGGCCCTAGACGCCAACCTCGCCGTCGCGTTGGACGCGCTGCTGACCGAGCAGAGCGTCACCCGCGCCGCGGCCCGCCTGCGCACCTCCCCGGCCGCCATGAGCCGGACCCTCGCCCGGCTCCGCCGTACCCTCCAGGACCCGCTCCTGGTGCGGGCCGGACAGGCCATGGTCCCCACCCCCCGCGCCCTGGCTCTGCGCGACGAAGCCGCCGCGGTGGTACGCCGCCTCGGATCGCTGCTCAGCCCCGCCGACGGCACCGACCTCACCACCCTGCGCACCACCTTCACCCTCCAGGCCGCCGACCTGGTCGGTGCGGCGCTCGCCCCCGGGCTGCTGCGCCTGGCCGGGCAGGAGGCGCCGGGCGTCTCGTTCCGGCTCCGGGCGGAGGAGTTGGAGGCCGGTCCGGCCCTCCGCGACGGCCGGATCGACCTGGAGGTCGGATCCATCGACCACGTGGACCCGGAGACCCAGGTCGAAGAGCTGGTCACGCTCCGGATGATGGCGGCCGTCCGCCCGGGCCACCCCCTCGCCGACGACCCGCTGGACCCGGCGCGGCTCGCCGCCGCCGAACATGTCGTGGTCAGCCGGCGAGGCCGGTTCACCGGCCCGCTCGACACCGCCCTGGCCGAGCGGAACCTCTACCGGCGGGTCACCGCCGTCCTCCCCAGCCACCTGGCGGCGATGGCTCTGGCGGTCCGCAGCGACGTCGTCTGCCTCGTCCCCGCCGCGCTCCCCGGCAACCCCGAATCGCCTCTCACCCACACCGCCACCGCCCTCGGGCTGCGGCTCCTCGACATCTCCCTGCCGCTGCCGCCGCTGACCATCGGCATGGCGTGGCACCCCCGCCAGGCAGCGGACGGAGCCCACCGCTGGCTCCGCGACGCCGTCCGCCGCACGCTCCACGCGTCCGCGGCGACCTGATGTGATCGCAGGGATGTGGCCGGGGACCGGCCCGAGTCGATCAGCCACCTGGCGGCTGGGGACGCCTTCGGGAGCGGAGGCCTTCATGACCGGCGGCTCGGGCGGCGTCATCCGGCGCGGATGCGGGCAGCACCGTTCCATGGTGGATTTCTCCTTGACCTGGACAGCGCCGTGCGCGGCGAGCGGCCCCGGCACGCCGGAGCGGTCGTGAGGCCCGCGTACGCGGCGGCGGCCGTGCACGTCCCCGCGCCGCCGGAGCGGGTGTTCGCGCTGATCACCGACTGGGACCGGCACGGGGAGTGGATGATCATGACCCGGGCCCGGCAGGAGGACGAGCACACGATCGAGGCCTACACCGGGCTGTGGCCGCTCGGGTTCCTCGACACCATGACGATCACCTGCTGGCGGCCGCCGTCGCTGGTGCGGGTCGCCCACACCGGACGCCTCGTGCGCGGTGAGGGCGCCTTCCGGGTACGGGCCCAGGACGGCGGCAGCCGCGTCATCTGGGCCGAACGGCTGGAGCTGCCTCTGGGCGTGCTGGGCCAGGCCGCGTGGCCGCTCGCCCGTCCGGTGACGCTGGCCGTCCTGCGGCACTGCCTGCGCCGGCTGGCCGCGCTCGCCTGACCTCGCCCCCTCGCGGGCTCGCCGGGAACGTCGGAGCCGGTGGCTATCCTCGCATTGCATGAAGTACGTGCTGATGATCGGACTCGACGAGTCCGATGTGCCCGAGGAGATCGCCCGCGACGGGTGCGGCGGCTGGAGCGAGGAGATGACGCGGCGCGGCGTGATCAAGGGCGGGCTCGCGCTGCGTCCGGCCCGCGAGGCCACCACGGTGCGGGTGCGCGAGGGCGAGATGCTGCTGACCGACGGGCCGTTCGCCGAGACCAAGGACCAGATCGGCGGGGTGAGCGTCATCGAGTGCGCCGACATGAGCGAGGCCGTCGAGATCGCCGCCCGCCATCCCGTGGCCCGCTACGGCTCGATCGAGATCAGGCCGCTGCTGGAGCCATGACCGACCTGTCTGGAGCCGCCGACGGGCTGGAGCACGCGGCGACCGACGTACCGGGAGCCGTGGACGGGCTGGACGGGGTCTTCCGCCGCGAATGGGGGCAGATCGTCGCCACGCTCATCCGCTGGACCGGCGACTGGGACCTGGCCGAGGAGTGCGCCCAGGACGCGTTCGCCGCCGCGCTGGAACGCTGGCCACGCGAGGGCGTGCCCGAGCGGCCGGGCGCCTGGCTGACCACGGCCGCGCGCAACCGCGCCACCGACCGGCTGCGACGCGCCGCCACCGGCGCCGCCAAGCTCCGCCAGGCCGCCGCGCAACAGCCCGCGCCGGGGCCGCCACCCGTCGTGGACGACTTCCCCGACGACCGGCTGCGGCTGATGTTCACCTGCTGCCATCCGGCGCTTCCCGTGCAGGCGCAGATCGCGCTGACACTGCGGACGCTGGCGGGGCTGAGCACCGCGGAGATCGGCCGGGCGTTCCTGGTCCCCGAGCAGACCATGTCGCAGCGGCTGGTCAGGGCCAAGCGCAAGAT
Organism: Nonomuraea phyllanthi; assembly: GCF_006334985.2. GTDB lineage: Bacteria > Actinomycetota > Actinomycetes > Streptosporangiales > Streptosporangiaceae > Nonomuraea > Nonomuraea phyllanthi. The sequence goes on along the minus strand of NZ_VDLX02000022.1, from coordinate 47,719 downwards.
CCGCGCGGCCGGCATCCCGTTCCAGGTGCCCGGCCCCGACCAGCTGCCCGGCCGGCTGCGCGCCGTGCTCGGGGTGCTGTATCTGCTGTTCAACGAGGGCTACGACGCCGCTCCCGGCGAGGGCCGGGGAACGGTGCTGCGCGGCGAGGCCGTCCGGCTGGCCCGGCTGCTGGCCGCCCTGCTGCCGTCGGAGCCCGAGACGGGCGGGCTGCTGGCGTTGATGCTGCTGCACGAAGCCCGCCACGCCACCAGGACCGGCGCCGACGGCGCGCTGGTGCCCCTGGAGGAGCAGGAGCGCGCACGCTGGGACCACGCCGCCGTCGAGGAGGGCGTGCGGGTGCTGGAGGAGGCGCTCGCGCGCGGCGCGGCCGGCCCGTACCAGGTGCAGGCCGCCATCGCCGCCTGCCACGCCACCGCCGCCGGGCCGCGCGAGACCGACTGGCCGCAGATCGCCGTCCTGTACGGGCGGCTGGCGCGGCTGCTGCCCTCCCCCGTGGTGGAGCTCAACCGGGCGGTGGCCATCGCCATGGCGGGCCGGCTGGCGGCGGGGCTGGAGCTGGTCGACCGGCTGGCCGGGCAGCGGTCGCTGGAGGGCTACCACCTGCTGCCCGCCACCCGCGCCGACCTGCTGCGCCGCCTGGGGCGCCACGAGCAGGCCGCCGAGTCCTACCGGCAGGCCCTGGCCCTGGCCGGCGCCGAGCCCGAGCGCCGCTACCTGCTGCGCCGCCTGGCCGAGGTCACCGCCTCAGCGCCCGAGCCGACCTGACCATCTGAGCCAATCCGGGCGCCCGAGCCGACGTGAGCACCCAGGGCCGGCCTGAGCACCCCGGCCGAGCGGGCGCATCAGGTGTCGTGCTGGCCCTCGACCAGCGACTTCCCGAGCTCCGTGCGCACGTACAGCACCGTCCGCCCCAGGCGCTGGCGCCGCACCAGGCGCGCGTCCAGCAGGACCTTCAGGTGGCGGCCCACCGAGCCCAGCCCCTGGCCGGTCAGCGCCACGAGCTGGGTCGTGCTCTTCGGGCTGGCCAGCAGCAGCAGAACCCCCGCCCGCGCCCGCCCCAGCAGGCGAGCCAGGGCGTCGGGCACCGGCGGCCGGCCCGCGTCGGCCAGCGGCCCCCAGCACGGGTAGACCACGGCGTAGCGGTGCGGCAGCTGCCAGCTCACCCACCCGCACGTCGGCGTCACCGGCACGAACCGCAGCCGGGCGCCCGAGATGTCCCTGGGCGGGCGGTCGTTGGTGTTGATCTGCAGCCGGCCCTCCCCCAGCCAGCGCACCATCCCGGGCCGCAGCTCCTCCAGTGCCGCCGACCAGCCGCCCTGGCTCAGCCGCTCCGACCTGGCGACGATGTCGGCCTCGATGACCCGGCGCCGGCGCGGCCAGGACGGCGAGATCGTCTCCCGCCACACCCACTCCAGCAGGCCGGCGGCACGTTCGGCCAGGTCGGGGCGCTCCAGCGCGGCGGGCGGCGGCCCGCCCAGCGACACCGCCAGATCGGCGTGGACGGTCTCGGCGGGCGTCGCGCGGACGCGTTCCAGCTCGTCCGCGAAGTGGGCCGGCCCGTCGGGGGCGGGGACGAGGAAGTCGGCGATCCAGTGGTGCCCGAGCGCGGCGTGCAGCAGCAGCGCGTCGATCGGGTCGGCCGCCAGCCGGCGCCGGTAGGCGGGCAGGTGGGCATCGAGCCAGGCGCGCTCGCCGGGATGCGCCGCCGTGCCCTGGGCCAGGGTCAGCAGGCCCGCCGTGGTCTCGGTGAGCGGGGAGACGACGAACCGGCTGCCCGCCAGCGTGTCCGCGTCGACCTGCCACCAGCCCATGTTTCGCCTCCGGGCGAAACCTTAACAGCCGCGGCGGCGGGGCCGGTGGGATGCACGCATGCGTACGTATGGGCAGCTGTTTCGCGCGCCGGAGTTCACGCCGCTGTTCGCCACCTCCGCCGTGCACTCCATGGCCTCGACGGTGAGCGGCCTGGCTCTGGGCACGCTCGTCTACGCGGCGACCGGCTCGCCGTTCCTCGCGGCCCTGGCCATGTTCGGCTCCTCCTTCGCCCAGGTGATCGGCGCGACGGCGCTGATGTCGGCGGCCGACCGGCTGCCGCCGCGCGCCGCGCTGACCGCGCTGGCCGCCGCCTTCGCCACCGGCACCGCCGTCATGGCGGTGCCCGGCCTGCCGGTGTGGGCGGTCTTCGCCGTGCTGTTCGGCCTCGGGCTGGTCGCCTCGCTGGGCGGCGGCGTACGGTACGGGCTGCTGAACGAGATCCTCCCGCAGCGCGGTTACCTGCTCGGCCGGTCCGTGCTCAACATGTCGGTCGGCATCACGCAGATCTGCGGGTTCGCCGCCGGCGGGCTGCTGCTGAACGCCCTGTCACCGCGCGGCACCCTGCTGGTGGCGGCGGGCCTGGACCTGGCCGCCGCGCTCATCGCCTGCCTCGGGCTGGCGCGGCGGCCCGCCCGCGCCGTGGGGCGGCCGTCGGTCACCGCCACCTGGCGCAACAACGTACGGCTGTGGGCGTCGCCGCCGCGCCGCTACGTCTACCTGGCCCTGTGGGTGCCCAACGGGCTGATCGTCGGCTGCGAGGCGCTGTTCGTGCCGTACGCGCCGGGGCACGCGGGCCTGCTGTTCGCCCTGGCGGCCGGCGGCATGCTGGCCGGGGACGTGCTCGTCGGACGGTTCGTGCCCGGCCGGTGGCGCGAGCGGCTGGCCGCACCGCTGCGGCTGCTGCTGGCCGCCCCGTACCTGATCTTCATGGTGGATCCTCCGCTGCCGGTCGCGGCGGCGGCGATCACGCTGGCCTCGGCCGGGTACGCGGCCAGCCTGCTGCTGCAGGAGCGGCTGGTCGCCCTCACTCCGGCCGACGTGCGGGGGCAGGCCCTCGGGCTGCACTCCTCCGGCATGATGACCATGCAGGGCATCGGCGCCGCGCTGGGCGGCGCGCTCGCGCAGGCGACCTCCCCCGCCTGGTCCATGACCGCGATGGCGGCCGCCTCGGTGCTGGTGACCGTGTCCCTGGCGCCCGGGCTGCGCCCCCGTGCGGGTGAGGCCGTGCTGCGCTGACCGCTCGCGCCCGCCCCTCCGCGCGGGTAGAGGGTGGAATGTGACGATCGCCAAGAGATACGCCGAATGGGCCGTGCAGGAGGCCCGCGGCGTCTCGCCCATCTACGAGCGCCTGGCCCGCGCCGTGTCGCGACAGCGCGACGTGCTCGACCTGCTCGCCCGCCTGCCCGAGGCCAAGCAGCAGCCGAACCTGCTGTTCGGCGTCGTACGGCTGCTCGGCGGGCCGGTCGAGGACCCGGCCGCCTTCCACGCGTTCACCATGGCCAACTGGCCGGGCATCGAGGCGGAGATCCGCACGCGGGGCACCCAGACCAACGAGCCCGGCCGGTGCGCCGTCCTGCTGCCGGTGCTGGCCGCGCTGCCGCAGCCGCTGGCGCTGCTGGAGGTCGGCGCCTCCGCCGGGCTGTGCCTCTACCCCGACCGCTACGCCTACCGCTACGGCGACCACACGCTCGGCACCGGCGAGCCCGTCCTGGAGTGCGCGGCACACGCCATGACGCCGCCGGACCGGCTGCCGCGGGTGGTGTGGCGGGCCGGGCTGGACCTGAACCCGCTCGACGTGACCGACCCCGCCGACGCCGCGTGGCTGCAGGCCCTCATCTGGCCGGAACACGCCCACCGCCGCGCCCGGCTGCGGGCCGCGGCGGCCGTCGCCGCGGCCGACCCGCCGCTGCTGGTACGGGCCGACCTGGTCGACGGGCTGCCGGCGCTGGCCGCGCAGGCCCCGCCAGGCGCGACACTGGTCGTCTTCCACAGCTCGGTGCTGTATCAGGTGCCGTCGCCACGGCGGGCCGCGTTCGCCCAGGTCGTGGCCTCGCTGCCCGGGCACTGGCTCGCGAACGAGGCCGCGGAGTTCCTGCCCGTCGACGCCCCGCTGCCCGCCGCGCCGCCCGGCGAGGCGCTGCACAACGTGCTGGCCCTCGACGGCAGGCCGCTGGCCTGGACCCGCTCGCACGGGCAGGAGATCATCTGGTTCGCCTAGACGCCGGCGCCGGTGGCGTCCTCAGCGGGTCAGCAGCGGCGCGATGGAGGCCACGCACTCCTCCGGCGCGCCGGGCATCGCCCAGAAGACGTGCTCGACGCCCAGGGGGTCCAGCCGGTCCAGATCCGCCGCGACCTGCTCGGCGGAGCCGGTCAGCGGCGTCCGCTCGTCCAGCGGCTTCGCGCTGACCGCCCCGTTGACCTGCACCACGACCGGGCCGGCCGGCAGGCCGGCGGTCCGCGCCGCCTCCCGGTAGGCCGCGATCATGCCGGCCAGCTGGTCCCAGTCGAAGACCACCAGGCTCACACCGGCGCCCAACCGGGCCGCCCGCTCCAGCGCGGCCGGTGAGGCCGCGCCGACCAGCAGGGCAGGGCCGTCCTCGCGCACCGGCTTGGGGCCGATCTCGCACTCGGGGATCCGGTGGAAGCGCCCCTCGAACCGCACCGGGTCGGGCCCCCACACCGCGCGCATCGCCCGCAGGTGCTCCTCGAAGCCGGCGCCGCGCCGCTTCATCGACACTCCGGCGGCCTCGAACTCCTGCGACATCCAGCCCTGCCCGACCCCGGCCAGCAGCCGGCCGCCGCTGAGGCGATCCAGCGTGGCGATCCGGCGGGCCAACACCACCGGGTTGTGGAACAGCGCGTCCACCACGCTGGTGCCCAGCTGGATCCGTTCGGTGCGGGCGGCGACGTGCCCGAGCACCTCCAGCGGGTCGTAGACGGTGGCGAACGCCGCCGGGGGATCCATCACCGGCCCGCCCTCGCCGCCCATCGCGATCGGCACGGTCGGCCGCAGCAGCCGCTCGTACGTCCAGACCGAGCCGAGCCCGGCCCGTTCCGCCTCCTGCGCCACCTGGACGATCGCCTCCGGCGTGGCGTGCTCTCCACCGGTGGGGAGCATGACTCCCAGCCGTACACCGCTCATGTCGCTGTCCTCCGTTTCGCGCGACCCCGTGCCGGGCCATCTGCCGCACATACAGACCGGGCGGGCGGCCCGAACTCATCGGTGATTTCCCCGTGGCGCGATATCCGCGTCGCGAGGGCCACGTCGTGGCCGTCGTGGCGGGCGTGAAGCCCGCCGTCACGCCATCCCCCTCCACCGCCGGGCGGGAGCACGCCTGCGACGCCGGAGGGTCGCAGGCCTTGGAGGTGGCGGTGTGCGTCATCTCCTACCTCGCCGCCGCGGCCGCCGGCGGGTGATCGGCAAACCGCGCCGACGCCGGTCTCTGCTTCTTCTACCGGAGCCTGCGCCGGCGGTGGCGTGCCAGAACCGGGGAGACGATCACCGACAGCGGCCAGGAGGACGCGCGCCGGAGCCCGTAGAGTTACTCGACGTCACCGCGACCTTGGTCCATCAGGTCTAGCGGGAGACGGCTGGATTCACCCGGCAGGGGAATCGCTTCCCTGATGGTTTTCGTGTTCGAAACGGGCAGGGCATGTCCGTCGCCTGCCTCAAGCGAGGGAAGCGAGAAGCCGCTCCCCTCTGGGAGCGGAGGAGTCACGACCGTCCTGATTCACCCCGCGTCCCTGGACGAGCTGCCCCAGCGACACGGCACACTGGTGGGCGTGAGCCGACCCCGGATGAGGCAGGGCGACGTCCTGGAGTTCCTGGCGCTGATGGAACGCACGGGCGTGCGCGTGTGGGTGGACGGAGGCTGGGCCGTGGACGCCTGCCTCGGCTCCCAGACGCGCGCGCATGCCGACCTGGACATCGCGGTGCAGGAGCACGACGTGCCGGCGGCCACGGCCGCGCTGCGCGGGCGCGGATACCGGCCGGTGCCCCGCCCCGACACCAGCGCGTGGAACTTCGTCCTCGGCGACGACGGCGGCCGTCAGATCGACTTCCACGTCATCGTCTTCGACGAGAACGGCGACGGCGTCCTCGGCCCGCCCGAGAACGGTCACCGGTATCCGGCGGGGTCCCTGACCGGTGCCGGCCGGATCGGCGAGCGGCAGGTGAACTGCGTCACCCCCGAGTGGCTGGTGCGCTTCCACACGGGCTACGCCGTCGACGCCGACGACTGGGCCGATGTGTCGGCGCTGTGCGAGCGGTTCGCCATCCCCGTACCCGAGGACTACCAGCGCTTCCGTTGACGAAAGTAAGGGCCCGCACCCGCCGAACGGCGGTGCCGGGCGGCGGGGGCGCCTTCCTAGGCTCTGGCCCCATGACCAGATCCCGCCGCACCACCGCGGCCGTCCTCCTCACCCTGACCCTCCCCCTGGGAGCCGCCACGACGATCACGGCCCCGCCGTCCGCGGCCGCTGACCGGACGGCGGCTGACCGGACAGCGGCTGACCAGACGGTGGCGATCCCCCGCCCCACCGGGCGCCACGCGGTCGGGCGCGACGTCCTGCACCTGGTCGACGAGAAGCGCCGCGACCCCTGGGTGCCCGCGGCCGGCGCGCGCGAGCTCATGGTGTCGATGTACTACCCGGCGCGCGGCGGCGGCGACGCCGTCCCCTACATGACCGTCGAGGAGGCCGCTCTCCTGCTCAAGGGGTTGAAGCTCGACACCGCGTACACGGCGGCGCAGCTGTCCGGCGTGCGGGTGAACGCGCGTTCCGGCGCCCGCCCCGCCGCCGGCAGGCATCCGCTGGTGCTCCTGTCGCCGGGCTTCACCCTCAACCGCGCCACCTTGACGACGCTGGCCGAGGAGCTCGCTTCCAAGGGGTACGTCGTGGCGCTCGTCGACCACGCCTACGAGTCCTTCGGCGCCGCCTTCCCCGGCGGGCGCACCCTGACCTGCGTCGCCTGCCGGACGATCGAGAGCGCGCCCACCGACGCGGCCGGACGCGAACTGCTGGCCAAGACCGCCCGGGGGCGGGCGGCCGACCTGTCCTTCGTGATCGGGGAGCTGACCCGCACCGGCGGGCACCGGCCGAGCTGGAAGCGCTGGAAGATGATCGACCCGCGCCGCATCGGCGCCGCCGGCCACTCCCTGGGCGGCAACGCCGCCGCCACCGTCATGGCCGCCGACCGGCGCGTCCGCGCCGGCGCGAACCTGGACGGCACGTTCTTCGCCCCGATCCCGGCCTCCGGCCTCGGCAGGCGGCCCCTGCTCATGATCGGCACCAAAGCCGGGCATTCCCCCGGCTCGGCCGACCAGACCTGGCGTCAGGCCTGGCAGCGGCTGGACGGCTGGAAGCGCTGGCTGACCGTGGCCGACTCCGGGCACTTCACCTTCATCGACCTGCCGGTGCTGGGCGGCCAGCTCGGCATGACCGACCCGTCGGCCCCGCTGCCGGGGAAGCGATCGGGCGAGATCACCCGGGCGTACGTCGGCGCGTTCTTCGACCGGCACCTGCGCGGCGAGCGCGAGCCGCTGCTGGACGGCCCGTCGGCCGCGAACCCGGAGGTCGCCTTCCAGAATCCGTAGCCGTCCCGCTCAACCGGCCTGACCGCCGCCCTGCCCCGCTCAGCCGGCCAGGTCGCCGCCCCGTCAGGCGAGGGCGGCCAGGTCGCCGTCCGTCAGGCGCAGGGCGGCGGCCGCGACGTTCTCCTCCAGGTGGTCGAGCGAGCTGGTGCCGGGGATGGGCAGCGTCACCGGCGAGGTGGCCAGGAGCCAGGCCAGGGCGATCTGCGCGGTGCTCGCCCCGTGGCGGGCGGCGACGCCGGCAAGCCGGGGCGTCTCGATGCTGTGCCTGCCGCCGCCGAGCGGGAAGTACGGGACGAAGGCGATGCCGGCCCGCTCGCACAGCGCCGGCACGCCACGCTCTCCGGAGCCGTCGCCGCCGAGGTGGAGGCGGTTCTGGACCGCCGCGACCGGGGCGACGGCCCGCGCCTCGGCCAGCTGGGCGGCATCGACGTTGCTGACCCCCAGGTGCCGGATCAGCCCCTCGCGGCGCAGCTCGGCCAGCGCCGCGAACCGCTCGCCCAGCGACTCGCCCGGAGTGCCGCTCACCCGCAGGTACACCAGGTCGAGGTGGTCCTGGCCGAGGCGGCGCAGATCCTCCTCGACCAGGCCGCGCAGCTGCCCGGCGCCGGCCTCGCCGGTCGGCAGGAAGCCGCCCTCCAGGATCGGGCCGACCTTGGTGGCGATCACCAGATCGTCCGGGTACGGCGACAGCGCCCGCCTGATCAGCTCGTGCGAGCGCAGGTCGCCGTTTCCGTAGAAGCCGGCGGTGTCGATGTGGTTCACGCCGAGCTCCACGGCGCGGCGCAGCACCGCGACGGCCGCATCGGGGTCGCGTACGGAGCCGCCGAGTGCCAGCCGCATCGCGCCGAAGCCGAGCCGGTTGACCCGGCGGTCACCGCCGAGCAGGAAGGCGCCGCCGGCCGCGGCCGGGGTGGTGGTGTTCATCATTCGCATCCAGTGTCGAAGGGGCGGATCAGCGGCCGTAGTGGCCGGCCAGCGCGCCGAAGGCGGCCTTGGGCTCCCACGGCAGGCCGGGGTAGGTGGCGCCGTGCCCGTCGGGGAGCACCTTGACGATGCCGTAACTGGCCAGGTCGAGGTCGTCGCGTCCGTCGCCGCCGGGGCGGTACGGGAAGTCGTGCAGGGCGAAGGTGAAGACGAACGCCGCCTCGACGCCGGCCTCGTCGAAGATCTCCAGCAGTTCCCGCACGTACGCCGCCTGGCCGGCCTCGTCGCGTACGTATACGCCGTCCAGGCGCAGCGGCAGGCCGGTGTCGGCGGCGTACTCGACGATCTCCAGGCCGCGCGCGCCCCGCTCGCCCGCGCCGCGGAAGGTGGCCGCGCCGAACTCCAGGACGGCGACCGGCTTTCCCTGCTCGACGAGCGCGCGGACGCCCTGGCCGAACCGGTCGGCGACCTCGGCCGAGCGGTACAGGTCCATGCCCACGATGTCGAACGGCTCCCAGTCGACGCGTTCGAAATGGATGGCGGCGTAGGTGACCTTGCCGGCGAAACGCTCGCGTACCACGGCCACGGCCCTGCCGAGGAAGTCGTTGACCCGGGCGCTGATCTGCCCGGCCAGCTCCCGCAGGCGCTCGCGCTGGTTCAGCAGCACCTCCAGCCGGTCGGACTCGGTCTCGCCGGGCACGAACCCCTTGTTCTTCACGCTCAGCTCGGCGCCGGCGACGAACACGACCTCGGCTCCCCGCCGCCGCAGGCGCTCGGCCCGCTCGGCGCAGTCGGCGAACAGCGCCAGCATCTCCTCGGCGGTCGCGTTCAGCGGGTAGGGCGAGAACCAGACCTCCAGCCCCAGGTCGGCGGCGTAGGTGGCGGCCAGCTCCAGCCGCTCGGGATCTCCGCCCATGACGCGGACCGCCGTGCAGTGCAGGTCGTCACGGATGATGGCCAGCTCGCGCCTGACCACGTCGGGATCGAAGTGCTTGCGGGAGGTGCCCCCCGGGTGGACGAAGCCGGTGTCGTAGCTGATGCCCTTGGCTCGCATGGGTGTCCGCGCTCTCTTTCCTGTCAGGGACGGGTTCCCGACGCTACAGACAAAAGTTGCGTACACGCAAGTTTGCGTATGCGCACGTTTGATGGAAGGGTGGGACCGTGACGACACGGCAGGCGGGGCTGCGCGAGCGCAAGAAGCAGGCGACCCGAGTGGCGCTGCGCGAGGCGGCGCTGCGGCTGGCCCTGGAGCGCGGGCCCGACGACGTACGCGTCGACGACATCGCCGAGGCCGCCGGGGTCTCGCCGCGCACCTACAACAACTACTTCTCCAGCCGCGAGCAGGCGATCGTCGCCGCCGTCACCGCCGAACGCGAGGCCCGCGTCGCGGCGGCCGTGACCGCCCGCCCGGCCGGGACGGGCCTGGCCGAGGCGGTCATCGACGCGATCGTGGAGCACTACACCGACCCGGGCGAGCACGGGCGCGACGCGCTGCTGATGATCACCACCCGCCCCGCCCTGCGCGAGGCGTTCATCGGCGCCACCACCGCGATCGAGCGCCCCCTGGCCGAGGCGATCCACGAGCGGCTCGGCGAGACCGGCCGGCACACCGCCCGGGTGCTCGCCGCGAGCGTGGCCGCCGCGGTCCGCGTCGCGCTCGAAGACTGGGTACGGCCCGGCTCCGCGTCCGGCGGGCTCGTCGTCGTGTCCGGCTCGCTGCCCGACCTCCTGCGCGGCGCCCTCGCACCACTCGCCCCCGCACTGGACGCGGCCGACCAGCGACACACCCGGCCAGACCGCTCCCCGGCCTCCTGAGCCGGACGGGCGCGCCACCGACGGGCAAGGGCGCGGCTGACCAGGGCCCCTTCGCTGGAACAGTCTTGCGGAACAGCCCCCGGCCCCCGGGGGGCAGCGCAGAGGTGTTCGCCGATCACCGGCCGGGCGGGCTGGTCAGAGGTGTGCGCGGGCCAGGGCGGACCACTGGGGAGCGTTCCAGCGGTCGGCGACGGCGGCGGCCCGGGCGAAGTGGGCGGCGGCCTCGTCGTCGCGGCCCAGCAGCAACGCCAGCTCGCCGAGCGTGTGGGCGACCGGGCGCACGGCCAGCGACAGGCTGGCGGCGCCGGCCGGAGGACCGTCGCGGTGAGGGAGCAGGGCCGCGTAGCACTCCTCAGCGGCGCCGGTGTCGTTCAGTGCGATGGCGGCCATGGCGCGCAGGGTGGTCAGGAAGGTGAAGAAGAAGTCGGGCCGGATCGGGCTCGGTGACGTGCGGGCCCGGCGTGCCTCGTCGCCGCGGCCGGCGGCGTGGAGGGCGAGGGCGAGCAGGTCGGCGGCCATCGGGCCGAGCTCCTCGTGGAGAGCGCGCACGTCGTCCACGTGGTCGCCGAGCGTCCCGACGTTCAGCCAGATCGCCGCCAGCGCGAGGCCGGCGAAGCCGGTGTGCACCGATCCAGCGCGTTCCATGCGTTCGGCGGCCTTGGCGTAGAGGCGCTCGGCGTCGGCGAACCGGCCCTCGACGAGCACCAGGGTCGCCAGCGCGATCTCGGCGACGCCGATCGCCTCCGGCATCCGGTAGGCGCGGGCGAGGTCGAGCGCCTCCCTGGTCACGCGGCGCATCGTCGCCGGGTCGTTGGCCGCAGCGGCGTTCGCGGCCTGGTTGAGCAGCCCGGTCACGCGGTAGACGGGCAGGTCGTGCTCGACTCCGATCTCCACCAGCTCGCGGGAGTGCTCGTCCCGCCCTGAGGCGCGCGCCAGCGCCTGGAGCGCCGCGGCCCGGAGGCGGGGATCGATGGCGAGGTCGAGGGCTTCCCGCGCCGCCGCCATGACCGTCGGATCGTCCTCGCCCACCAGCTCGTTGGCGTACGCGATGAGGAGGCGGGACCGCGCTTCGGGGGTGAGACCGGTCCGCCTGAGCAGGCGGCTGAGGCGGCCGACGATGGGACGGTCGACCGTGCCGTACGTGCGGGCCTGCCAGGAGGTGGGCTCGGTCCAGGCGGTGAACGCGGCGATCATCAGGTCATCGCGGCCGATCGACTCGGCGTACTCCACGGCCTGCTCGCGCGTGTCCCTGGCCGCAGCGACGGCCCCGGCCCTGATCTGCGCCCGGAGCAGCCTGCCGAGCAGGGCGACGCGCTCGTCCGGTTCGCTGGAGTTGGCGACCGCGTCGGTGAGGAGGGCGGCCGCCACGTCGTGGGCGTAACGCGCCTCGGCCAGCTCGGCGGCTCGCACGCAATAGCCGACGGCCTTCGGCGACCCCGCTCGCGCATAGTGGTGGGCGAGCGCCGTGACGTCGCCGGTGCCCTCCAGGGCGGCGGCGATCCTGGCGTGCATCCTCGCGGCCCGCAACCGGCTGACGTCGGCGACCAGCGTGTCCCTGACCAGCGCGTGTACGAACCGGACGCGCCCCGGCCCTGGCTCGTCGAGCAACCCGGTGATGACGCCCGCGTCCAGGGCGTCCAGCACGACGTCGCCGTCGGCGTCGGCGGCCCGCATGAGCACGTCCACCGAGCTTTCCCTGCCGGCCACCGCCGCCAGCCGCAGGACGGACACGCCGCTCTCGGGGAGTCTTGCCAGCCGCCGCCGCAACACGTCCCGTACGCCCTCGGGGACCTCGGAGAGCGCGACCAGCGCGCCCTCGCCGTTCAGCAGCCGCGCGCTCTCCCGCACGTAGAACGGGTTACCGCCGGTGCGCTCGGCGATCCCGGCCACGGTCGCGTCGTCGGCCTCGCTCTCGGCCCGTACGAGCTGGGCCACCGCCGCGCCGTCGAGCCCGGGCAGCGCCATCCGGAGCGGCGTGGCGCGGGCGAGCGCACCCAGCGTCTCGGTGAGGTGCTCGCTCTCGTCCGGGCGGTACGCCGCGACGACCAGGATCGGGGCCCGCACGCCGACGCCGCCGCCGAGCAGTTCCAGCGTGGTCGTGTCCGCCCAGTGCAGGTCGTCCAGCACGACGGCGACCGGCCGTTCCGTGGCGGCCGCCGCGAGCCGGCCCCACAGGGCCCGGCGCAGCCGGAACCGACCGGCGGCGGCGTCGCTGTCCACCGGCGTGGAATCGGAGAGCAGCGGCGCCAGGTCTTCCGCGAACTTCCCCAGAGGAACGGCCGCGGCGACGGCCCGCAACGCCTCGACCCACGCCCACGCGGGTGGCGCGCCGTCGACCTCCGGACAACGCCCGGCGGCGACGAGCCAGCCGTCGCGCTCCAGCCGCGCGCCGAGGTGCTCCAAGAGCGTCGACTTGCCCAGCCCCGCTTCCCCGGTGACAAGAGCGACGCGCACCCCGTCGGCGGCAGCCTCCTTGGCGGCCGCGACCAGCGCGGCAAGTTCGCCCTCCCGTCCCACGAACGAGGCGGCGCGATGCGGGGCCGCGTTGTGCCAGGTCACGGGGTGCGGGGACGCGTCGTGCAGGCGCGGATCGCGCCAGGGCGTGGCGTGTGAGGACGCGGTGGCCGAGGGCGCGGTGGCTGACGGTGGGGGGACGGCTGTGCGGAGGATGTCGATGCGCTGGGCGAGGATCGATTCTTCCAGGGCCACCAGGTCGGGGCCGGGGTCGAGTCCGAGTTCGTCGGCGAAGACGGCGCGGGCGCGGCGGAGCGTCGCCAGGGCGTCGGCCTGGCGGGCGCTGCTCCACAGCGCCAGGGCGTGCAGGCGCCAGCCCTCTTCGCGGAGCGGTTCGTCGCGGGTGAGGCGCTCGGCCTCGGGGACCACCGAGGCGGAATCGCCCGTCCGCAGGCCCGCCGCGACGTGGAGCTCGCGGGCGACCAGGCGCAGCTCGTTCAGGCGGGCGGTCTCGGCGGCGGCCCACGGCTCGTCGGCGACCTCGGCGAACGCGGGTCCCTGCCAGAGGCCCAGCGCCTCGGCCAGCCGGGCGCGGGCAGCCCGAGGCTCGGTGAGCGTGCGGGCCTCGTCGAGCAGGTCCTCGAAACGCCACGCGTCCACCGACCCCGGCGGCAGCCGCAGTGCGTAGCCAGGGGACGCGCTCACCAGGAGGCGGGCCGGGGTTCGGGGCGGGCGGCCGGGCTCCAGCAGCCGGCGCAGGTTGGAGACGTACGCCTGCAGGGAGGCCAGCGCACGGGACGGCGGTTCGCCGCGCCACAGGTCCTCGATCATCCGGTCGACCGGCACGACCTGTCCGCGCGCCGCGACCAGGAGGGCCAGGACGCCGCGCTGCCGCGGCCCGCCCAGGGGAACGGGCTCGCCGCTGACCTCGGCGCCGAAAGAGCCCAGAACCCGGATCAAGACCATGACGTGGAACATCGTACGCGCGCGGGTGTTCCAAATCGGTTCCAAGTGCCTTCCAAACGCCCGGGAGCAGCCTGAACACGTCGAACCGATGAAGGGCAGGAACGAAATGAGCGTCGACACCCAGGACATGGAGATCGTCCACCGCGCCTTCCGCCGCGAGTCGCGGCTGCTGATAGAGCTCGTCGCGGCGGTCGCCCCGGGTGACACCGCTCGCGCCAAGGTGATCGCCGACCACTTCCGCGACTACCGGCTGGGACTGAAGAACCACCACGAGGGCGAGGACGAGCTGCTCTGGCCGCCGCTGCTGTCGCGGGTCGATCTGGAGGCCGACATCGTGCTGCGCATGGAGGCCCAGCACGAGCACGTCGCGGCCACGCTGGCCAGGCTGGACGCGGCGGTCCCGGCGTGGGAGGCCGCCGCCGGCGCGGACGAGCGCGCCACGCTCCTGTCCGCCCTTCCCGCTCCGGTACGGGGCATCTGGCACATCGTCGGCCGCCCGCGCTACGCCCGCCACATCAGCCGCGTACGCGCCGCCTGACCAGGCCCCACACGAGCTCACCGAGCCGCCGGAAACGCGCAAGGAGAAGAACAATGTCGCTGAAGAAGATCAACACTGTCCTGACCGCCGCCTTCATCCTCTTCATTCTCTGGTTCGGGACGGAGTACATCCTGAGCCCGGAGACGGTGGCGCCGGGCTTCGGCCTGCCGGGCTGGCCGTCGGGCGACGGCGACGGGTTCCTGATCATCAAGGGAGTCCGCGACGTCGTCCTGGCCCTGGTCCTGGGCGTCCTGCTGGTGACGGGCCACCGCCGGGCACTGGGCTGGGTGCTGCTGGTGGAGGCCCTCGCCGCGTACGGCGACATGACCACGGTGCTGGCTCACCACGGCTCCGTGGCCACCGCGTTCGGCGTCCACTGCCTGACCGCGACGCTGATGGTGGTCAACGGCCTGCTGATGATGCGCGAGACCCGCAAGGTCGCGCCCGCCCCGCAGCCCGCCTGATCCCATCGGCCCAGGGTGGCCCGGAGCCCCCTGCACCACAGTGTTCCTTCGCATTTCTGAGAACTCGAATTAAGGAGAAGACGATGACCATCAATGATCTGCGCGGTGTCCTCAAGGGGCGCGTGCTCCTGCCCGAGGACGACGGTTTCGAACAGGCGGCCACCGCCTGGAATCTGACGATCAAGCAGCCGGTGGCGGCCGTGGCGGAGGCCGCGGACGCCGATGACGTGGCGGCGCTCGTACGTTATGCGCGGCGGGCGGGCATGACGGTGGCCGCGCAGCCGAGCGGGCATGGCGCCTCGGGTGATGTGGAAGGCCTGATCCTGCTGCGTACCGGCCTGCTGAACGACATTGAGGTACGCGCGGAGGAGCGCGTGGTCCGAGTGGGCGCGGGCACCACATGGGGGCAGGTGCTGGCGGCGGCCGGTCCGCTGGGCCTGACCGGCCTGTCCGGCAGCGCGCCGGGGGTCAGCGTGACCGGCTACACCCTGGGCGGCGGCGTCGGCTGGTTCAGCCGCAAGCACGGCTTCGCCTCCGACAGCGTGCGGGCCATCGACATCGTGGACGCCGACGGCGAGCCGGGCCGGGTGAGCGCCGAGTCCGATCCGGAGCTGTTCTGGGCGCTGCGCGGCGGCGGCGGGGACTTCGCGGTGGTGACCGCCCTCGAACTCGAACTGTATCCCGCGCCGGCCCTGTACGGCGGACGCGTGATCTGGCCGGAGCACCGCACCAGCGAGGTGTACGACGCGTTCCTGGAGATCGCCGCCGAGGCGCCGCGTGAACTGAGTGTCTGGATCAACCGGCTCCAGCCCCCCGGCGCGCCGCCGATGGTCACCCTGGACCTGGCCTACCTCGGTGAGAAGGCTCAAGCGGAGGACCTGCTGACGCGCATCGACAAGATCGGAGGCGCGATCTCCGACACCCGTGGCGTCGTCCCGGTGGCCGACCTGGGAGGCATCACCGCCGAACCCACCGATCCTGCCCCCTCCATCGCTCGTGCGGAACTGCTCACCGGCCTGGACACGGACGCGGTGGAACTCCTGCTGGCCAAGCCGGTCGACCCACTCATCAACGTGCAGATCAGACACCTCGGCGGGGCACTCACCGAGGCCGGCGACGGGGCCGGCGCGAGCGGCGCGGTGACGGAGCCGTACCTGCTCGGCCTGCTGGGCCTCGGCCTGCCACACGCAGCCGACGCGACACGCGCCAGGCAGGCCGAGGTCATAGCCGACCTGGAGACCTACATCAGCGGCCGCAAGCCGTACACCATGCTGTCCCCCGGCGAAACGGCGGCGACATCCTTCTCCAGGAGCACGCTCGCACGGCTGCGGGAGATCAAGCGGGCCCGCGACCCGCACAACGTCTTCCGCGCGAACTACCCGGTGCTCGGATAGACCGGCTCCAGCAGGTCACGGCCCCTCCGCCCACCAAGGCGGCGGGGCCGCACCGAACCCCGCGTTACCGGCCATCTGCCGCCGTGAGCACCGTGAAAGGCTCACCCCCACAGCAAGAACTCACACAATGCTGGGCACGATTTCCATTGAATGTCTGTGGCAATCCGGTGAGACGGAACACAGTTGCCGTGCAGAGGTCGAGTACGCTGTCGTCGCGCGCAAGAGCCTCCGGCAATTCGTTCGACAAGAACCCCCGACCAACAGCAGAGCGGCTCGACAGTTCTACCGAAACGCCGATGTCGGACGGGAGGGGAAGTTGCAGGGGGACTTCCCGCCTGGCGAATCCCCCCGCCTCTCCCAGGACGATGACACCCTGCTGCTCTTCCGGGCGGATCGGCAGGCTGGACAGAAGAATCAGCCATCGCCACCGAAACCGCTTGACGTCACTCATCGTCCTTCGCTCAGCATTTTGTAGCCCGTCTTACCCTTTTTCTCCGCGTGGAGTTCATATACGTTCTCGCAAACGCCGAAGGGTTGTGCGAGGTAGTAGACGAGGAACGTCGGCCAGAATTCATGTGCCGGCCGCGCCGATCACCGTTGCGCATGAGCGCCGGCCGGTCTGCTTCGCCGGCCTGATGGACCGGATCGCCGCGCCCGCTGGCACCATGTCGCCGTCGGCGCGGGCGAATCCACTGGGAGCATTCCTGCACGGGCGGGCGTGGACGTGATCGACGGGTGCCGACAGGGGCGGTGGCGCTGTTCGACCAGGCGGTGGGCAGACCGCGGGGCCATCGGGTCCTGCGGCCGGGGTAGGCGTCATGGCCAAGCAGGTCGCAGCGGTTCCGCAGGTCGCAGAGGGATTAACGGCCACAGCGAAGATCATCGCCACTCTTGATACATAACACGTAAGCATCTAGGGTGCTGATCGTTTACCCAGTGAACGCCGGTGGTCACGTGCATTCTTGATCGATGTGAGGAGCGAGTCTGATGCTTCCACGGGGGAATTCTTCGTGATCGACTCGATCGTGAAGAACCCCGACCTCGCCCTGCAGCTGCGGAACAACATGATCGAGGCCACCAAGGACGGCGGCGTGGTCCTCTTCGGCCTGGTCATCAACAAACCCGGCGACGACAGCGGCGGCGGGCAGAGCTACACGGCCGGCGAGGGCACCAAGTTCCCCAACCTCGCCTACGCCAGAGAGTCGCTCGAGCGCTTCCTCGCTGACCACCCCCGAGTCGAGCGGTGGGAGATCATCGAATCGCGTGACGATGCGCAAGGCGCGGAACAGTTCTCCGCGGGTGAGGAAGGGCTCGCGGTCGCGGTGGTGAAGCTCAAGGACGCACCGTGACGGCGGGCGCCGTGCTGGGCCGTCGCCGCCGCATGGACCGGGTCAGGCGGTGCTCGAGGTCAGCAGGGCGCCCGCGCGCTTGACCGTACGCATCACCGGCGCCGTCTCCAGTTCGCGCACGCCGTCCAGCGGCGCCACCCGCTCGGTCAGGTACCGGTACAGGTCACCGGTGTCGCGGCAGGTCACCCCGGCCATGAGGTTGGTCGGGCCGGTGGTGGCCGCCACCACGTCCGCCTCGGGGTGCAGGGCCAGCGCGGCGCCGACCGAGGCCAACGCCGACGGCTCGACCTTCATCCACAGCCACGCCTCGGCGTGGTAGCCCAGCGCCTGCGCCGGAATCTCGACGTCGAACCTGAGCGCGCCAGTGGATCGCAGCTGATCCAGGCGGCGCCGCACGGTCGTGTGCGACCACCCGCTGGCCGCCGCCAGCTCGCCGTACCCGGCCCGCCCGTCCTTGGCCAGCACCCGCAGCAGCGCGTGATCCTGCCCGCCCAGCGAGATGTCCGTCTCCTGCGGCGCGGGCGGCCGCAGCCGCTCGGCCTGCTCCTGCGACAGCACCGCCACCCGGCTGCGCCACCCGGCGAACATGTGCAGGGTGGCGTGCGCGGACATCGCCACGATGCGCGGCGTGCGCGGCAGCTTCTTCAGCAGCAGCTCCTCGCCGTCCCGCCCGGCGAAGTCCCGCCCGCCGCCGGCCTGGCCGCCGAAGTCCTGGCCCCCGCCGGCCAGGAGGCCGCAGGCGATCTCGGTGCCGCCCGACAGCAGCCGGACCCAGACGGTGTCGTCGCGGCGGGCCAGCGCCTCGGCCACCGGGCCGGCCGCGTCCGGCGTGCACACCAGCCGAACCGACCACGAGGTGTGCCCGAAGCGCAGGCCGTCGAGCAGCCCGACCACCCGCACGATCCCGTTCGAGCGCAGCCTGCGGTAGCGGCGGGCGATCGTGTGCTCCGACGTGCCGAGCACGTCGGCGATCGCGCGGAAGGAGGCGCGGCCGTCGAGCTGGAGCGCGTGCACGAGAGCGCGATCCACCGCATCCAGGTCGCTCGTTATCGCCATAATTCACTATTTCATGCCACTTATCGCTACTTGGAGGGCTGTGGCCTGCGCGGCCTGCCGGGCGGGCGCGAAGGTGGGCGCATGAGCACCTATCTGGTCTTCGGCGCCACCGGAAACGTCGGCAGAAGGGTGGCCGAGCGGCTGGCCCGCCACGGTGCCGCCGTACGGGCGACGAGCCGTACCCCTGACAGCGCGAAACTGCCGCCCGGCGTCGAGGTGATCACCCCGGACCTGGCGGCGCCCGGCGCGCTCGACGGCGTCGAGGCGGCGTTCCTGATGTGGCCCTTCCACTCCGCGCGACCGGCCGGCCCCATCGTGGCCGCGCTCCAGCGCACGGTGCGCCGAGTCGTCTTCATGACCGGCGGCGACGCCCGCCCCGGCCTGGCACCCGACGAGCAGCCCACCCCGCC
Organism: Nonomuraea phyllanthi; assembly: GCF_006334985.2. GTDB lineage: Bacteria > Actinomycetota > Actinomycetes > Streptosporangiales > Streptosporangiaceae > Nonomuraea > Nonomuraea phyllanthi. The sequence continues at coordinate 28,942 of NZ_VDLX02000022.1, read as the reverse complement.
GGCCCGCTGGCACGCCACCGTCGAACGCCTCATCGAGCTGTCCGGCATGGAGTGGACGGTGCTGAGCCCCAGCACCTTCATGGCCAACACCCTGTGGTGGAGCGAGCAGATCAGGGCCGGCGACACCGTGGGCGGGGCGTTCGGATCGGTGGCGATGACGCCGATCCACGAGGACGACATCGCGGCCGCGGCCGTGCACGCGCTGACCGAACCCGGGCACGCCGGCCGCCGCCACACCCTCACCGGGCCCGAGACGCTCACCCAGGCCGAGCAGGTACGGGTGATCGGCGAGGCCATCGGCCGCCCGCTGCGCTGGCAGGAGCTCACGCCCGCCGACGAGCGCGCCCGGCTGCTGGCCGACCCCGATTTCCCTGCCGGTTTCGTCGAGGACCTGCTCGCCGGCTACGCCGCCATGGCGGCGGCCCCGCCACCCGTCCCCACCCACACGGTGCATGACATCACCGGGGCGCCCGCCACACCCCTGTCGGTCTGGGCCGCCGAGCACGCCGCCGACTTCGGCGCGGTGCCGCGATGAGGGTGATCGTCGTCGGGGCCGGGCTCGGCGGGCTGGCCCTGGCCAACGGGCTGCGCCGGGCCGGGATCGACGTGGCCGTCCACGAGAGCGACCCCTCGCCGCGGATCCGGCGCCAGGGGTATCGCCTGCACCTGAGTGAGACCGGCATAGGCGCGCTGGCGGAGGTGATGGCGGCCGGGCGGCGGGCGGCGTTCCTGGCCACCGCGCACACGCCGCGCGCCCGTTTCGTCCGTCTCGATCCTGGCCTGCAGGTGCTGGAGGTCCTGGAGGCCGGTGGGCGGCACCTGTCGGTCGACCGGCAGACGCTTCGTGACGCGCTGCTGGCCGACGTGGCCGAGACGGTCACGTACGGCAGGCGGCTGACCGGCTACGAGGCCGCCGCCGGCGGTGTGACGGCGCGGTTCGCCGACGGCTCCACCGCGACCGGCGACCTGCTGGTGGGTGCCGACGGCGTCAACTCCGCGGTGCGCCGCCAGTACCTGCCGCACGCCCGCGTCATCGGCACCGGCCTCATCCAGCTCTACGGCAAGATCCCCGCCGCGCTCGCGGCGGACCTGGACAACGTTTTCACCGCGATCACCGGCCCCGCCCATCGCGTGGTCGGCGTCGCGCCCACCCGCGGCTACGCCACCTGCTCTTTCAGCGCCCCCGCCGGCGACCTCCCGCCCGGCCTGGGCGAGATGACCCAGGAGCGGCTCAGGGCGGTCGTCGGGAAGATGACGTACGGCTGGCATCCCCGCGTCCATGACATGATCGACGACTGGCGGGAGATCTTCCCGCTGGCCCTGCGCACGAGCGTGCCGATCCCGCCCTGGCCGACCAGCCGCGTCACGCTGCTGGGGGACGCCGCCCACGCCATGAGCCCGGCGGGCGGGGCCGGGGCCAACCTCGCCCTGCGGGACGCGGCGGCGCTCACGGCGGCGCTGGCGCACGGCGGCCCGCTCATCCCGGCGCTGCGCTCCTACGAGCAGGAGATGATCGAGGCGGGGTCCGCCGCGGTGCGCGCCTCGGCCGCCAACGGCGCCCGCGTCCTCGGCCAGGCCCCGCTCCCCGCCCGCTGACGGTCAATCGCCGGCCGGGGGCGCGGGCCTGCGGGCGCGTGTCCAGCCGAAGACCGACGGGCCGCCCGCGAAGCACCACAGTGCCAGCACCGGGTCACAGATCGCGCACCCGAAGGAGGAATGCTCGAAGAACGGCAGGATGGGGCTGCCCTTGAGGTGGTGGACGACGTCCCAGGCGGTGTGCAGCAGCCAGCCGGCGCCGATCCAGGTCCAGCTCGTCAGCCCGCGGTAGGCGACGTAGGTCATGACGACCGGCAGGACGAACTCCCCGTACCCGAGCCCGCCGCCGCTGAGGTAGGCCGCGCCCGCGCCGCCCACCAGGACGGCGTTGAGCGGCCGCCGGCGCGGCTCGGGGATCAGGGACAGCAGGCAGACGCAGATCAGGCCGATGACGACCGGCATGACGACGGACATGGAAGGTGACGATCCGTTCTGAAGGCGACTTGGTGGTGGTTCGGCGCAACGCTAGACCGGCCGAGCACGGCCGCCCCAGAGGCTGAATCGACAATGACCAACGGATTCCCGCCACCCGGCCTCACCCGCGGCGAGCACCCCCTTCGAACGCCTGACCCGGGTGCCCCCTACCGTGGTCGTCATGCACACGGTGGCGATCCTGGCGCTCGACCACGTGGTGGCGGCCGACCTGGCCACGCCGGTCGAGGCGTTCGGGCGGGTCCGGCTGGCCGACGGGCGCCGCCCGTACCGGGTGCTGGTCTGCGCCCCGAGGCCGGAGGTGGCCGGTGACGCGTTCACGATCGTCGCCCCGCACGGCCTGCCGGCGCTGCGCGAGGCCGGCACGATCGTCGTGCCGGGCTGCTCCGAGCAGGCCGGCCCGCCCGATCCACAGGTGCTGGACGCCCTGCGCGCCGCCGCGGCCGCCGGCACCCGCATCGCCTCGATCTGCGTCGGAGCCTTCACCCTGGCCGCCGCCGGGCTGCTCGACGGTCTCGACGCGACCACGCACTGGATGGCGGCCGACCGGCTGGCCCAGGCGTACCCGCGAGTACGGGTGCGGCCGGACGTCCTGTACGTCGACAACGGCCAGATCCTGACCTCGGCCGGCGCCGCCGCCGGCCTGGACCTGTGCCTGCACCTCATCCGGCGCGACCTCGGCTCGGCGGTCGCCGCCGACGCGGCCCGGCTGTCGGTGATGCCGCTGGAGCGGGAGGGCGGGCAGGCGCAGTTCATCGCGCACGCCCGGCCGCCGCTCCCCCAGGGCTCGCGGCTGGAGCCGGTGCTGACCTGGATCGAGGAGAACCTCGCCCAGCAGGTGACGCTGGCCCAGCTGGCCGCGCGCAGCGGGATGGGCGAGCGTACCTTCAGCCGCCGTTTCCGCGAGCAGCTGGGCACCACCCCGCTGCAGTGGCTGCTCCGGGCCCGGGTACGGCGGGCGCAGTTGCTGCTGGAGAGCACCGATGACGGCGTCGAGCGCATCGCCGCGCAGGCGGGTTTCGGCTCGGCCACCGCGTTCCGGGAGCGGTTCAAGCGCGTCGTGGGGGTCACGCCGCGCTCCTATCGCGCCTCCTTCCGTACCGACGCTCCGTGAGCGGCCGGGGTCCGGTTCCTCCGGCGTTCGACGGTCGCCCACGCGGGGATTAAGGACCCCGTACGGGCGATGAAAGCCGTGCTCGCCACCGGGCACGGCGTGCACGTCACCGAGACGACCACCATGCTGGACGGCTCCGAGGAACGTGGCGAGCGCCTCCGCAAGGGGGTCTTCGAGTTCGACGCCAAGGGCGGTGTCAAGGCCCTGGACGTCACCACCACCGGCGGCGAGTACGGCCGCGAGCGTGCCATCGGCTTCAACTACGACATCGGCGGTAGGAGTTACCAGTCCGGCGGTTTTGCGGGCAAGTGGCTGAAGAAGGGCAAGACCTGGTGGAGGAACGAGCACCAGTCGCATCTGTGGCACACCGATCTGCTCGGCTACGACGAGCAGATCGTCAACCCGGCCGAGCCCGCCACCCTGACCGCCCTGCTGAAGAACGGCGAGCGCAGCGGTGACACCGGCAACGGCGCGATCACGTTCAGGCAGCTCGAGCGGGTCTCCCGCTGGGCGGAGCACTCGAGCCATGGCGGCTGGGACCCGGACACGAGGCTCAGCTACACCCTCACGCTGACCTCGGCGGGCCTGGTCAGCAGGGTGCGCAGCTCGTTCACCTTCAGCGAAGGCCTGGAGGAACTGATCGGCAGGACGGTCCACGTCGACACCCGCTACAGCGAGTGGAGCGGCAAGGTGTCGATCAAGGCGCCGGACCCGCGCAAGACGACCAGCGAGCTGTGCATCGAGGGTCTGTGCAACTGGCGCCTTCCGAGCTGACGGCGCGCGATCGGGCCGGGACGACCTCCTGTCCGAGGGCGGCAAGACCTGGCCCCGGCTGAAGGAGGTCGCCTGAACGGATCATGGTGTTGATCCTCTCGTCCGGCGGTGGCGTTCTCAGGAGCGGGTGACGAGGCGAGGAGCGAGCTGCTGGAGAAGGTCGACCGCAGATGCCAGCCCATCCGTCAGCGGGTGGAGCAGAACGTGGTCGGCGCCGGCGGCCAGATGCTGCTCCAGCCGCGCGGCGATCGCGTCGCTGTCTCCCCAGGCCAGGATGGCGTCGAGGAGGCGGTCGCTGCGCTCGCCCTTGAGGTCGGCATCTCCGTAGCCGAGTCTGCGGTAGTTGGCGGTGTAGTGGTTGTCGGTGTTGTGGCCGTGACCGAACAGGGCGCGCATCCGTCCTCGGGCACGGACCGCGTCGGTGTCGAGGATGAGGACTTGGTGTGGGATCAGCAAACCGTCGGGACCGAGAGCTTTACGGGCGGCCTCGGTGTGCTCGACCGGCTGCATGAACGGATGTACGCCGTCGGCCCGTTCGCTCGCCAGCCGGTGCGTCTTGGGCCCCAGAGCCGCCAGGACGCGGGGGTAGCGGACATCGGGAAGGATGCGGGCGGCGGCCTGGTCCATGGCGTCCAGGTAGGCGCGCATCGCGCTGAGCGGGCGGTCGCCGGTGTGCCCGCCAAGGCCGAGGATCAGCCGTCCCGGGTGGGCCTCGGCGAGGGTGGCGGCCGCTCCATGCATCGCCACTGGGTCGCGCATCGTGATGTTGGCGATGCCGGCGCCCGCGACGAGCTTTGTCGTGGCGCCCAGCACGATGGCGAGCTGGGAGAAGATCTCACGCCCGCCGACCGGCGAGGACGCTGGAGGCTCACCCGTCCACAGTGAGCCGTAGCCGAGCTGCTCCAGCCGCGCGAATTGCTCGCGCTGCTCTGCTACCGGTGTCTTCAGCAGGGTCATCGGTGCGATCCACACGCCGTACCTGCCGAGCTGATGCCGGGCCTGCGTGCTGCCCTGTGTCGGGTTCATCATGCCTCCTGTGACACTCAATCGGAGACTGCCTCCGGTTACCGGCCACTAATATACGGAAGCAGGCTCCGCTTTGTGAACTCCAGGAGGATCAAGTGGGCGACATCACCGCCCGGCGCGCCATGAGGGCCGACGCACGGCGTAACCGCGACCGGTTGCTGTCCGAGGCACGCGCCGCCTTCCTTGAACACGGCACCGATGCCTCACTGGAGGAGATCGCCGCGCGCGCCGAGGTCGGTGTCGGCACCCTGTACCGGCATTTCCCCACCCGGGAAGCGCTTCTGGAGACGGTGCTGCGCGAGCGGTTCGATGCCCTCGCCGCCGCAGCGCGTCGGCTGGTCGACTCCCGTTCCGCGCGCGAGGCGCTGATCGCCTGGACAGGCGACTTCGTGGAGACGACCACCGTTTACCGCGGACTGACCGCCGCCCTGACGGCGACCCTGCGGGACCGGACATCAGCCCTGCACGCCTCCTGCGAAGCGATGCGCGAGGCAGGGACGACCTTGCTGATCCGCGCGCAGGAGGCAGGTGACGTGCGTGCCGACGTCACCCCGATGGAGTTCCTCGCCCTGGTCGCGGGCGTCTCCTGGGCGCGCGAGCAGATGGCGGGCGGCGAGCTCCGTGGCGACCGCCTTCTCCCGCTGCTCTTCGAAGGGCTGGAACGGCTCGGCTAGCCCCTCAGGTCATGCGGCACATGGGGTCCATGACGGCGTCGTCGAGCCGGAGCATCTCTCATCGGCCTGATCGCCGACACCTGCCTGGAATCGACCGGCGGGTACGCCATGGAGCTCGGCCATCACGTGACCTGGTCCGGGGCGCGGGCTCGTCAGGTGACGGATTTCAGCAGGGTCAGCGTGCGGGAGAGCAGCAGCGCGGCCGCGTCCGGGTCGTAGGAGGGCAGCGTGCGGTCGGCGAAGTAGTGCTGGTCGCCGGGGTAGAGGAACAGCTCGCCCTGCCCGGCGGAGGCGACCACCTCCCTGGCGAAGCCGATGTCGCCCTCGCCGACGAAGACGGGATCGGCGTCCATGCCGTGCACCTGGACCGGCACGCCGGCCGGCCAGGCGTCGCCGAACTCCGAGAGCGGCGCGCAGGAGTAGTACAGCAGCGCGCCGCGCGCGCCCGCCCGGGTCTGCGCCAGCTTCTGCGCGCAGAGCACGCCGAAGGAGAAGCCGGCATAGACCAGCCCGGCGGGCAGGTCATCGACCGCTCGGGTGCCGCGTTCGATCACCGTGCCGAAGCCGGTCTGCTGGAGGTAATCCATTCCCTGCTCGATGCCCGGGAAGGTGCGGCCCTCGAACAGGTCGGGGGTGTGCACGTCGTGCCCGGCCTGGCGCAGGTCGTCGGCGAACGCGGTGATGCCCGGCGTGAGCCCCAACGCGTGATGAAAAAGGACGACAGTAGCCATGTCTCTCCGACCGCCGGCAGCGTCACGAACACGTTATCGACAGCATATTCGAACGCCCCGCACCAGGACCGGTCTTTCGCCGAACTCAGCGGCGGGAGGCGTGCCTGCCCCTGCGCCGCTCGGCCAGCCGTACGCCCACGAACACCAGGATCGCCAGCACCACCAGCGCGATCACCACGTTCGTGCCGACGCCCACGTACGTCTCCACCAGCTCCCAGTTCTCCCCCAGCAGGTAGCCGGCCATCACGAAGATCGTGTTCCAGATGAGGCTGCCCGCGGTGGTCAGCAGCGTGAACGTGACCAGCGGCATGCGTTCCACGCCCGCCGGGATCGAGATCAGGCTGCGGAAGATGGGGATCATCCGCCCGAAGAACACCGTCTTGCGGCCGTGCCGGCGGAACCACGCCTCGGTCTTCTCGATGTCGGACGGCTTGACCAGGGGCAGCCTGGCCGCGATGGCCAGCGTGCGCTCGCGGCCCAGCAGCGCCCCCACCCAGTACAGCGCCAGCGCCCCGAGCACCGAGCCGAGCGTCGTGCACACCAGCACGTCCAGCAGATCCATCTCGCCCCTGCTGGCCGTGAAGCCCGACAGCGGCAGGATCACCTCGCTGGGCAGGGGCGGGAACAGGTTCTCCAGCGCGATCGCCAGTCCCGCCCCGGGCGCCCCGAGGCTCTCCATCAGTGCAACCAGCCAGTCAGTCATGGGATCAAGGCTATGGATGATCAGATATGCCCGGAATGAGGGGAGCTTCTGATCGTGGGTGCGGAAAACCACACCCCTCGTACGTGGCTCCTACCCACGCCTCGGCGTAACACCGGCTGTCGCGGGCAGGTCATGGCATCACGACGAGTCGCCTGCCTTTGAGATCGGTGCGCCGCCAGGCGGTCTCGATGTCGCTCAGCGGGACCTTCTCCACGTCGAAGGTGAGCTCCCCGGACCGCGTCCAGGTCACGACCTGCTGGTACACCTCGTCGATGGTCTGCGCGTCGAAGCCCTTGGCCGCGCCGTAGACCTCCACGCCGGAGGTGCGCAGGCTCGACGCGGAGAGGGCGAGCTCGGTGCCGGCCGACTCGCCGATCTGGACCACCCTGGTCGGCTTGCCGAACGCGAACGACCGCGGCACCAGCGCGCGCAGCAGGATCTCGCTGGGCCTGCCCCACAGGTAGTCCAGGACGACGTCGTAGCCGTCACCCCTGGCGTCGAGGTACGCCTGCGCCAGGGCCTCGTCGGAGACCGCGGTGTTGATCACCGTGTCGGCCCCGACGGCCCGCACCTCGCGCAGCTGGGCGTCGTCGCGGCCCGTGGCCACGATCCGGCCGGCGCCCAGCAGCCGGGCCACCTTGACCGCGAGCCGCCCGGCGACCCCGGTGGCGCCCTGCACCAGCACCGTCTCGCCGGGAACGAACCCCGCGGCCGTCCTCACCGACATGGCGGTGATGGCCGAGGCCATCACGGTCACCACGGCCGGGTCGATGCCGTCGGGGACCGGCTTGTAGGAGCCCTGGGGCACCACGGTCTTCTCGGCGAGCGCGCCGTAGGGCAGGCGGATGTTGCCGAACCCGACGAGCGTGCCGTCCGGGAGTGCGCCGATGCCGTCGAAGGCAGGGATCACCGGGAGCCGGCCGACGTACTTCTCGCCGGCGTAGTGCGTACCGGCCGCGATCGCCTTGTCGACGTTCTCGACGGCGACCGCCTTGACGTCGATGATCACTTCGCCGTCGCCGGCCACCGGGTCGGGGAAGTCCTCGTAGCGCGGGACGCCGCCGACCTCGTGGAGCACCGCCGCTTTCACCCCAGCTCCTGACCGAACAGGCGGGCGATCCGCGCCTGCCTCGCCGCCAGGACGCGAGGCGGACGGGCCGGAGAGTGGTTGAACCCGTGGTGGTGCGAACGGTGGTGCGAACGGTGGTGCGTGAGCGAGTGCCGCCGCCCATGGCCGTGGCCGGCCTGGCCCTGGTGCCCGGCCGGCCGCTCGGTGTGCGCGGGAACCCCCGGAACGCGATGGGTCGCCCGGTGCAGCAGGTCGCGGAGCGAGTGCTGGTGTCTCATCGGTGCCTCCTCTGGCGAGTCTCTATCACTGATAGGGAACCCTATCACTGATAGACTCCGCAAGGGAGGTGCCGCAATTGGCTCTGGACAAGCAGCGGATCGTCACCGAGGCCGTCGCGCTCCTGGACGCCGAGGGTCTCGACGGCGTGACCACGCGCAAACTGGCCGCCCGGCTCGGCGTGCAGTCGCCGACCCTTTACTGGCACATCCCGAACAAGGCGGCCCTGGTCACCGCGATCGCCGAGGCGATTCTCGAGCAGCAGTTCCCCGAGCCGGCGTCGCCCGCGCCGGAGGAGCGCTGGCAGGACTGGCTGATCGGCCTGGCAGAGCGGCTGCGCCGCGCGCTGCTGGCCCACCCGGACGGAGCCCGGATCATCGCGGCCTCCCAGCTGTCCCTCAAGATGGCCGGCATCTCCGAACTGGCGATGAGCACGCTGGTCGAGCGGGGCATTCCGCTGCGGCAGGCGCGCCTGATCGTGATGACGGCGTTGCGCTTCACCGTCGGCTACGTCCTGGAGGAACAGGCCGGCCGCCCCGACGCGGACGCCCTGGACGGCTTCGACATGGCCGCGTACGCCGCGGCGTACCCCACCGTGATGGCCGGCGTGACCGAGTACTTCCAGGCCGGCCGCACCGTCGACGACCTGTTCCGCGACTGCCTGCAACAGATCGTCCATGGTCCTGCCGCGCGGTCCGGCCCCACGTCCTGACCGCGTCGCGCCCCCGACGCCCTGGAGATCGTGACGGCCGAGCGCCCCGACCCCGCCGTCAATGAGGTCCTGGTCGCGTCGGGACGGCCGCGCGCGCATGCGGACCGGACCTTCGCCCTGGAGGAGGCGGCGAAGGCGCACGCGCTCGGCGAGAGCTCCGGCTTCGTGGGCAAGCTCGTCCCGATCCCCGGGCGAGATCCCGGGGCGCGTTCCTGACGATCCGGCGTCACCCGCGCACCGGACAGACGACGGCGCCGAGCACCCCTAGACTCACCGTACTGGGGTGCCCGGCTCAGTCCTGAGCGTACGGCGCTGCCCGGCGGCGCCCGCGTCGCGCCGGGGCAGGCCCAGGGAGATCTTTACCGCGCCGCGGCCCCGCTCCCGTTCTGAGGCGGAGCAGGTGCCGGGCCCTCGGCCTGGCGGGCCCGCTCCAGCAGGTCCGGCGCGATGCCGCCCAGCTTGGCGAGGAAGCGGTCGATCTGTTCCTCCAGCGGCGGCCAGGGCAGGTCGGGCTGGTTGACGCGCATCGACACCGCGCCGTGCACGGCCGCTCGCAGGTCGAGCGAGACCTCCGCGGCCCGCCCCGGCGCGGCGAGCCCGGCGTCCATGCAGCGCTGGACCGCCGCGGTGGTGCGCTCGGCCAGCTCCTGCTTGAACTCCATCGAGGCCCGCTGGTTGAGCGTGCTCTCGTGGAGCACCTTGTACAGGCCCTGGTGGCCGCGTACCCACTCCCCCAGGAACAGCAGCCGCCCCCGCAGCCGGGCCACCGGGTCGGCGCCGGTCTCGGCTCGCTCGAGCGTGCGTACGAGGTCGCGGTGGCTCTGCTCCAGGGCGGCCAGCACGAGGGCGTCGCGATCGGCGAAGTGGATGTAGACCGAGGTCGCCGCGATGCCGACCTCGCGCGCGACCGCCCGCATGGACAGCGCCTGGTCGTCGGCGAGCTCGTCGAGCAGGCGTACGGCGGCCGCCACGATGTCCTCGCGCAGCCGCTCGCCCTGCCCGCGCGGGTTGCGGCCCCGCGGGCGGGGGCCGGAGATCGCATTCATGAGGGCCATTGTATGAACACGCTCGTTGCACTACAGTCGTAGCGCTACAGCTGTTCAGTTACAGAGGAGAAAGCACATGACCCTCCCCAGCCAGACCCGCGCCAAGGCCCTCGACCCGGTCTTCGCGGAGATGAGCGAGGCCACCGACCGCACCCTGTGGGAGGACGGCGCCGAGCTGTCCACGCGGGAGAAGATCCTGCTGTCCCTGGTCGCCGACGTCTGCCAGCAGACGCTCGGGCTACCGTTCGAGGCCCACGTGGCGATGGCGTACGAGCACGGGCTGACCGCCGACGACCTGCGCGAACTGCTGCGCTTCATCGCCTACGACAGCGGCTACCCGGCCGCCCTGGCGGCGCTGGCCCGCCTGGCCGACATCGAGGCCGACCAGGGCCTGCCCGGCCCGGGCGGACAGGGCCACCCCCTCGACCTCGACGGGGACTCCAGCCCGATCCCCGCCCGGGCCCGGCTGGCCGTGCACAACCTCGACCCCGCCTTCGGCGACTACATGGACCTGCAGTCGCGCATGCGCGCGCAGATGCGGCGGCTGAGCGTCCGCGAGCGCGCGTTCGCCACCATGACCGTCGACGTGCTCTACCAGACGCTGGAGGAGAGCTTCCGCATCCACGTCACGCGTGCCCTCGCGGCGGGTGCCACGCCGGAGGAGGTACGGGCGGTGGTGCGCTTCAGCGCCCAGTTCGGCATGACGAAGGCGTGGCGGGGGCTGCGACAGCTCAACGCCCTGTTCACCGAGACCGGCACGGTCTTCGCCTGACGGCCTTCTCTTAACCGGTTGCCAGGCTGGCTACACATGCGTGTAGCATGCTTTTCAAGCGTGTTGTTCAGTATACGCCTGAGTAGGAGCGTGGCATGGCGAGGGTGGAAGCGGACTTCGAGGACCTGACGGCACGCGCGCGCATCAAGGACGCCGCGCTGCGGCAGTTCGGCGAGCTCGGGTTCGAGCGGGCGACCATCCGCGGCATCGCCGAGGCCGCCGGTGTGTCCTCAGGGCTGGTACGCCACCACTTCGGCTCGAAGGAGGCGCTGCGCGAGGAATGCGACCAGTTCCTCATCAAGGCCCTGCGCCGGCTCAACGACGACGCCCGGGCTGACCCCAGGCCCACCGAGGTTAACCCGGTCGCCGTCGCGCAGCAGGCGTTCGGGGCGTACCAGCCCTATCTCGCCCGCGCTCTCGCCGAGGGGCGCGCCACGGCGGTGTTCGACGAGATGGTGCGGATGAGCGAGGAATGGCTGGAGGAGGCCGACAGGGCCCGGCCCGATCCGCCCTTCGCCGACCGGAAGGCCCGCGCCACCGTCGGCACCGCGATGAGCCTGGCCGTCCCCGTCCTCCACCAGCACATCTCCCGAGGGCTCGGCGTCGACCTCGACAGCCCTGAAGGCTCGCACCTGCTCGCGCTGGTCCTGCTCGACATCTACTCCCACCCCACCCTCACCCCCGAGGCGGCGGCCTCGCTGCGCGACGCCCTCGAAAAGCTCCGGCACGCGTCGCGCTGACGTCGACCGCCGCCCCGGCCCGCGCCAGGCGGTGCCCTCACAGGAGAATCCCCATGAAAGACGACGCCCGCCGGTCAAGTGGTGAGCAGTGACATGACCGCCATCACCACCTCCGGCCTCGTCAAGACCTTCGGCCCGGTCCGCGCCCTCGACGGGCTCGACCTGTCCGTGAACAGCGGCGAGGTCCACGGCTTCCTCGGCCCCAACGGCGCAGGCAAGTCCACCACGATCCGCATCCTGCTGGGCCTGATGCGCGCCGATTCCGGCCGGGCCGAGCTGCTGGGCGGCGACCCCTGGGCCGACGCCACCGCGCTGCACCGGCGGCTGGCGTACGTGCCGGGCGACGTGGAGCTGTGGCCGAACCTCACCGGCGGTGAGGCCATCGACCTGCTCGGCCGGCTCCGCGGCGGCCTCAGCGAGACCCGGCGCGCAGAGCTGGTCGAGCGTTTCCAGCTCGACCCCACCAAGAAGGGACGAACCTACTCCAAGGGCAACCGGCAGAAGGTCGCCCTCGTCGCCGCGTTCGCCTCCGACGTCGAGCTGCTGATCCTGGACGAGCCCACCAGCGGGCTGGACCCGCTGATGGAGGCCGTCTTCCAGGAGATCGTCGCCGAGCTGAAGGACGCCGGCCGCACCGTGCTGCTGTCCAGCCACATCCTCGCCCAGGTCGAGAAGCTGGCCGACCGGGTCAGCATCATCAAACAGGGCAAGATCGTAGCGGCCGGCACCCTGGCCGAGCTCCGGCACCTGACCCGCACCACCGTGGAGGCCGAAACCGCCGCCCCGGTCACCGGCCTGCCCGCCCTGCCCGGCGTACACCACGCGGAGACCTCCGGCGAGCGGGTGCGCTTCACCGTGGACGCCGAGCACCTCGACGGCGCCATCAAGCACCTCAGCGCCTTCGGCATCCGGGCCCTGACCAGCCACCCGCCGACGCTGGAGGAGCTCATGCTCCGCCACTACGGCAACGGGGCGGCGGCATGACCGCCACCGTGACGCGCCACCGCGCGGCCGCCGGCTCGCGAGGCGGCGCACTGACCGGCACCGGCATCCTGCTGCGCCTGGCCCTGCGCCGCGACCGGATCAAGCTGCCCGCCTGGACGCTGATCACCGCCCTGTTCGTGCCCTACTTCTTCGTCGCGGCGACCAGGACCAACCCGACCCCCGAAGCCCTGCACAGCACGATGGACATGGTGAACTCCCCCATGCCGCGGCTGTTCACCGGCCCCTCGTTCGGCACGGGCGACCTGACGATCCAGCGCTACCTGATCGCGGTCTACTTCGTGGAGTTCCTGCTGGGCGCCGCCCTGATGAACATCCTGCTCATCGCCCGGCACACCCGCGCCGAGGAACAGAGCGGCCGGGCCGAGCTGATCCGCGCGGCGGTCGTCGGACGGCACGCCGCGCTGACGGCTGCCCTGGCTCTCGCCGTCATCACCAATGCAGTGCTGGCCGTCCTCATGACCGCCATGGCGGTCGGCGTGGGACTGCCCGCCGGCAGCGCGCTGCTGTTCGCGGCGGCCACAGCCGCGGCGGGGCTCGTCTTCGCCGCGGTGACCGCGGTGTGCGCGCAGCTCACCGAGCACTCCCGGGCCGCCGCCGGCATCGCCGGCGGGGTGCTGGGCGTCGCATGGGTGATCCGCGGCATCGGAGCCGTTCAGGACGTCGCCGGTGGCCGGCTGACCTGGCTCTCCCCCCTGGGGTGGTCGCAGCTCACCCGGGTGCTGGCCGGCGAGCGCTGGTGGCCGCTGGGCCTGTCCGTCGTGCTGGCCGGGATTCTGGTGGCGGCGGCGTACACGCTGGCGGCCCGGCGAGACCTCGGCGCGGGACTCATCGCTTCCCGTCCGGGGCCGGCGTCGGCCTCCCGCTGGCTGCGCTCGCCCGCCACGCTGGCCCTGCGCCTGCAACGTTCGTCCATCCTGTGGTGGGGTGGCTCGCTGCTGGCCGCCGGCCTGGTCTTCGGCGGGCTCGCCGGCGCGATGAGACAAGGCGTCGCGACAGATCTCCTGGGCAGCGGGCCCGACGTCCTGAGCGGCTACCTCAGCCTCATGGCGGTCGGGCTCTCGTTCGTCGTGGGGATCTTCACCGTCCTGGCGGTGACCAGGATGCGGACGGAGGAGGTCCGCGGGCGGGTCGCCCCGCTGCTGACCACACCGACCGGCCGGTGGGCCTGGCTCGGCTCGTCCGTGCTGGTCACCGCCATCGCGGCGGTGACGCTCCTCGCCCTCTCCGGGCTCGCCATGGGAGCCGGCGCCGCGGCGGCGCTCGGCGACGGCCGCTACGTCGGTGAGCTCACCGGCGCGGTGCTCGCCCGCGCGCCGGAGATCCTCCTCCTCCTGGCGATCGCCATGGCGCTGTTCGGGTTCGCGCCACGGGCCATCGCCGTGGCCTGGGCGGTGCTCGCCTACGGGGGCTTCATCCGGTTCTGGGCGGCCGATCTGCCGGGCTGGCTGAAGGCTCTGTCCCTGTTCGACCACATCCCGCGCATGCCGGTCGAGCGCTTCACCCTCACCCCGGTGGTGGCGCTCACCGTGCTCGCGGCGAGCGTGGCCCTGCTCGGCCTGTACGGCTTCCGCCACCGCGACCTCGACGGCCGCTAGCGCCGCTACGGCTCGCGCGGCACGGCGGTGTCGAGATCTTGGACGTCCGGTCCGGTCCAGCCCCCGTAGGTGGCGATCTTGTACTCGACCGCCGTGAGGGAAAGGGCCAGCTCACGGATCCGCCGGCGGATGGTGTCGCGATGCTCGATCAGCATGTCGAGCCGCTCGGGCACCGTGTGCTTCCCGGCTTCGACGAGCGTGATGTAGTGCTGCAGGTCGCGCATCGGCATGCCGGCCAGCCGCATCCGGGTGAGGAACACCAGGCGCCGCACCGCGTCGGCGTCGTAGAGGCGGTGACCGTTGCCGTCGCGGGCCACCTCGACCAGCCCGGCCCGTTCGTAGTAGCGCAGCGTGTGGGGCGAGATGTCGAGGAGGTCGGCGACCTCATTGATCATCATCGGCTCGTGCACGCCGCCCAGATCAGTGAGGCGTTGGATCGCCTCGACCGAGGGCGGGCCGTCGTCCCCGAGCGCTTCCAACGCCTTTCTCATCAGCTCGTCGGTGGCCATGGCAGCCAGCCTAAATCGGCCGGACCGATGCCGGGGCGCCGGCGAAGTCGGCGCTGCGGGCGGTCTCGGCCCACCGCTCGACATCCTCCAGGCCTCTCCGGTACACGCCCGAGATACGTTCGACCGCCTCGTGCCCGAGCGGAAGCCGCAGCGGCACCTCCTCACCGTGCGCGAGGGACACGATGATCTCGGCCGCCCGCGCCGGGTCGCCTTCCTGGCGGCCGTTGGCCCCGGCCATGTCCGCGCGGACGGCGGCGAGCACGTCACGGTACGTTTCGGACGGTTCGGCGAACTCGAGCACGTCGGCGGCGTTGAACTCGGTCCTGAACCGGCTGGGCTCGACGATCATCACGCGGATCCCGAACGGTGCGACCTCCCCGGCCAGGGCCTCCGACCAGCCCTCGAGGGCGAACTTCGACGCTGAGTACGTCGACACCCCGGGGAACGACATCCGCCCACCCTGGCTGCTCATCTGCACGATCGTCCCGGTGCCCCGCGCGCGCATCGCGGGCAGCGCCGCGCGGACGAGCGCGGCGGGGCCGAACAGGTGCAGCTCCATCAGCTCCCGCAACTGCGCGTCGCCGACCTCCTCGACCGCGCCGACCACGGCTCGCCCCGCGTTGTTGACGAGGACGTCCAGCTGACCGAAGCGGTCGAGGGTCTCCCGCACAAGATCCGAGGCCGCGGCGACGTCTCGGGCGTCGAACTTCGTGATCAGGCAGGTGTCCGGATGGGTGGCCCGCAGGTCGGCCACGCTGTCGGGCCGGCGCACCGCCGCCACCACGTTGTCGCCCGCCTCCAGCGCCGACTCCGCCAGTGCGCGCCCGAACCCGCGGGACGCGCCAGTGATGATCCAGGTCTGTGTCGTCATGGCGACGACGCTAGGCCTTCGAGCGCGCTCGAACGCAAACGCGCAACCGTGATCCCTCTCGCGACCGTCATGGAGGTAGGGTGAGTGAGCACTCACCAACCCCTCTGTGGAAGGGCGGCACTCATGAGACTCACGGTCTTCGGCGCGACGGGCGGCACGGGACTGCAGCTCGTGCGCCAGGCACTCGACCTCGGCCACGACGTCACCGCCGTCGTGCGCGACGCCTCCAGACTGCCCGCCGAGCTGCGCGAACGCGTGGAGGTCGCGGAGACGAACGTGATGGACCCCCAGGCCATCACCCCCGCGGTCGAGGGCCGCGACGCGGTGCTGACGGCGCTGGGCACGCGCGACCGCGGCCCGACCACCGTGCTGTCCGACGGCATCGCCTCCGTCTCGAAGGCCATGACGCAGGTGGGCGGCCGGCGCCTGCTGATGGTCAGCGCCGCCGGCCTGGTCGCCGACACGGGCGACGGCCCCTTCACGCGGTACGTGCTCAAGCCGCTCGTCGTGCAGCGGCTCTTCCGGCACAGCTACGCCGACCTGGCCGAGGCCGAGCGGCTGCTGAGGGCCGGCGACCTGGACTGGACGATCGTACGGCCCGCGCGCCTGACCAACGCCCCGCGCAGCGCCCGCTACCGCACCGAACGCGACCTCAGCATCAGAGGTGGCGGGAGCACCAGCCGCGCCGACCTGGCTCACTGCATGCTCGCCCTCATCGACGACCCCACCTCGATCCACCACGCCATCTCGGTGGCCTCCTGACAGCTCCGGCCCGGGACCCGCGCTCCAACGCCGCCCTCCGACGCCCTCGGGGAAACGGAGGACGCCGGAGGCCTCGCCTGGCCTGGGTATCCTTGCTCCAGGCAGGCGGCGAGCAACCGGAAGGCCCTCAGCCCCCATCGATCCGGTCGAGCAGTTCCCGCCGGCGCACGACGGCACGAATGCGGAGAGCAGTGAGAGGATCGCGCGGGTGACGGCAGGAACCAGTGACATCGAGAAGGCGGCCGGCGTGCTGCGCGCCGGAGGCCTGGTGGCCTTCCCGACCGAGACCGTCTACGGTCTGGGCGCCAACGCCGAGGACTCCGCCGCCGTCACGCGCGTCTTCCGGGCCAAGGGACGCCCGCCTACCCACCCCTTGATCGTCCACATCGGCGGCGCGGAGCACCTGGCCGACTGGGTCGAGGAGGTGCCGGCGACGGCGCGGCTGCTGGCCGAGCACTTCTGGCCGGGGCCGCTCACGCTGGTCCTGCGGCGCGGCCGCCGGGTGCCCCTGGAAACCACCGGCGGCCTGGAGACGGTGGCCGTGCGGGTGCCCGACCACCCCGTCGCGCTCGCCCTGCTGTCAGCCTTCGGCGGCGGTGTCGCTGCCCCGTCCGCCAACCGCTTCGGCTCGGTCAGCCCCACCACGGCGCAGCACGTTCGCGCGGAGCTCGGTGACGCCGTCGACTTCGTGCTGGACGGCGGCCCCTGCGAGGTCGGCGTCGAGTCGACCATCGTCGACGCCACGGGAGACACGGCGAGCGTCCTTCGGCCCGGCGGGGTGACGCGCGAGGACCTCGAAGCGGTGCTGGGTCGCCGGCTCAAGGTCCACTCGACGAGCCGCGTCCGGGTGCCGGGCCAGCATCCGTCCCACTACGCGCCGAGCGCGCGGGTCGTCCTCGTCGAGCCCGAGAAGGTCGTCGTCGAGGCGGAGCTCGCCCAAGAGCTAGGGCACCAGGTCGGCGTCCTCCTCCCGCCCTCCTTCGCCGACGCCGCGGTCAAGGCCCACGCGGTGGTTTCGGTTCCCGACTCGATGGCGGCCTACGCGCGCGGGCTGTACGGGTTCCTGCGCGAGCTCGACCAGCGTGGATGTGACCTCATCGTCGCCTCCTTGCCGGTGGAGCAGGGGCTGGGCCTGGCCATCGCCAACCGGCTGCGCCGGGCCGCGGGGCCCCGGCCGAGCTGATCGAGAAGCATCTCCGGCCCCTCGCGAACCTGCCCTGCGCGGCCCCGTCCGGCTCTCCTCCCACGGGCCCTGACTGCGAGACCGGTGCGCCAGAGCGTCCGGTTGCCGTCTTCGGCGGGCAGGGTGATGGCGCGGGCGGTCTCGGGCATCACGCACCAGGGGCCACCGGGGCCGGGATCAGCTCATGGCGTCGAGGGCTTCCCGGCAGCGGCGGAGCAGTTTCTCGTCGTCGACGACCTGCGCGCTGCCGTAGCCGTCATCGGACGCGTTGTGCCTGCGTGCCCGCCCCAGCTCGGCCTCCAGGAGCGGCCGTGCGTCCACCGCGGCCCGCTGAAGCTCGGCGCAGAGCTCGGCCGCCTCTGTCCGGGTGTGCCTGTTGAGCTCCCACACGCGCGCCGGCACCGGCAGTGCCGCCTCTGGGTCGCCGGTCAGCCGGAACAGGGCGCGGGCGGCCGCCAGCGGGACCCAGCCGTACCGGTCCTTGCGCCTGGCCAGCCGCCGCAGGAGGGTGATCCTGGGCTTGGCGGCCCGTTCCCGCTCGGCCATCGCCGGGGCCAGGCAGCCGAGGAGGTCCGCCGCTTCGCGGACGGCGTACGGGTTGTCACCGCCGAGGTAGCGGTCCGCGACGGCGACGGCCACACCCACGTCACCGGTGACCAGCCACAACGCCCTCGCCGCCCGCATGGCCAGGCGCCGCTCGGGCGAGGCCGCCGCTTCCCGCAGGATCGGCTCGTACACGGAGGCGCCGGGCCCGATCGCGCCGACCGCCGCCAGCCAGCCTTCGGTGACCGGCTGTCCGAGCAGATCGGGCAGGGCTTCGGCGGCCCGTGGACCGACCCTGGACAGCGCCCAGCAGATGCTGTCGTGGCGGTGGTCGTGCGGCTGCTCGGCGGGCAGGTCGCGCAGGCGGCGGCGCAGCAGGGGCAGAAGGGGTGCGGCCCGCGGCCCGAACCTGCCCACGAGCTGGGCCACGTCCCTGGGCATGCGCTCGCGCTCCAGCGCCCAGGCCAGCATCGGCAGCGCCCGCTCGTCCCCCGTGCCGCTGAGCGCGTGCAACGCCGGGCTGACCGTCGGCTGGTCGCGAGGCCATTCGATCACCCACGGTGGCTCCGCGTCCTCGAGCCTGGTGTGGTCCGCCACGCGCCGCTCCGTGGCGGCCAGGACCTCCGCCAGGGCGTCCGCGGCGGGCGCCGCCAGCTCGCCCAGAGCATCGAGTACGCCGACCGCCCTCGACATCACGACGGCGCCCGGCCGCCCTCTTCCGCGCCCGCCGAGTGGGCGTTCGCCCCGTGCGCGTTCGCCCAGTACGCGTTCACCGAGGGCGGAGACGAGCCCGGCGTAGTCGCCGCGCCAGTTGGCGACCAGGACGTGCGCGGGGCCCATGGCGTCCACCTGGCACTCCCAGTCGGGCGAGCGCAGCAGGGCCGTCAGGAGGCGTACGCGGTCGCCCACGCGCTCGCCCAGACCTTCGGACACGGTATGCACGAGCTCGCCCGCCCGTGGTGCGCGCCGGCCCGCATCGCGTTCCTCGCGTGCCCGCCGCAGCGCGCCGATCAGGGTCGGGGTCTCGAAGTCGGCGGGCGGGGCGGCCGGGGGCGTACCGGTCTCGTAGAGGGCGGTGAGCAGTTCGAGCGCCTCGCCGACCTCGACCGCCGGACCGCCGCCCAGCGAGGCCAGCTCCGCCAGCGCCACCAGCCTGACCTGCGGCTCCGCCTCCATCGCCAGGACCCGCCCCAACCAGTCGCGCACGCCCTCCGCACCGCCCGCTACTTCCTCTGTACCGCCCGGTACGTCGTCCGCGCCGCCCGGTACGCCCGCCGCACCGCGCTGACGGCGGCACAGCGCGGCCACGGTCCGCACGATGGTCTCCCGTACGCCCGGGTCGTCCTCGTCCCCCAGACGGCCGGTCAGGCTCGTCACCGCGGCCCGCGGCCCGTCCACGCAGGCGGCCAGGAGCCCGGCCACGGCCTCGCGCACCCTCGGGTCGGGGTCGCCGAGCAGGCGCTCCCACAGCGGCCACGCGGCGGTCACGGTCCTGTTGGCCTTCTTGTACGGCCCGGTCAGCTCGGTCGGGTCCTCGGCCGAGGCGATGCTCGCCAGCAGCTTCACCACCTCCGCCCGGCCCGGCAGGTCGGAGGCCGCGGCGATGCGCAGGAGGAAGGGGATCGCCGCCAGGGTGCACGGGTAGACGTCACCCTGGTGGTGCACGGCGCCGTACATGCCGTCCAGGGCCGTCTCGCGTGCGGCGGGGTCGGGGTCGGCCAGGCCGCGAAGCAATTCGGGAACCTCCGTGGCGGGGCCGTACGCGTGACGCATGCGGCTCCACCGGACGTCTCCCAGCCCGGCGAACGGGTCCAGCTCATGTGCCATGACGGAGATCCTGCCGAATGCCACCGACATTCCGGCCGGCGTTCCACCGACGCCGAAACCGCGTGCGGGAGCATGTGTCAGGGGCAGGCAGAGCTCAGGCGGGCCCGGCCGCAGCGCAGGCGGGCGTGGCCTTGCTCACGGCGTACCCGCGTTGGCGGCCAGGAAGGGCAGCACCGCCGGCAGCACATCGGCCGACCTGTCCCAGCAGCCCTTGTGATCCGCGTCGGAGACGGACAAGAAGTCGGCGCCTGAGCGCTCGGCGAAGGCCCGCATCGGCTCGTGCCAGGGGTCGGCCGTACCCGCGTACAGCAGCAGCGGGACACCGGAGTCGGCGAGTGCCTGCTGGAGTCCGGGCTCACGGGAGAACGCCTCGTAATTGGCGCGGAAGGCGGCGGGGTCGCCCGCCTCGATCAGAGCGGCCTGATAGGGATCGGCGGCAGCGCCCTGCTTCATCAGCTGGTAAGGGTCGGTGTCGGCGGGCTGGCCGAGCAGGCGCAGCGTAGGACTGACCACGGAGCGGAAACCGTCAACGGGATCGAAGCCGCCGGCCACCAGGCAGGTCAGTCGACCAGGCGCATGCGCGGCGACCGCGTACCCCGTCATGGCGCCGAGCGAGTATCCCCAGAACGCGGCCCGTTCGACGCCCGCCTCGTCCAGCACCGCCATGACGGAGTCCACCCGCCGTTCCAGCGAATAGTCCTCCGCCTGGTGCGGGGCGTCGCTGCCGCCCAGGCCGAGCGGGTCGACGGTGATCACGGTGTAGGCGGAGGTGAGTGCCGCGGTGTAGCCGCTGTACGTCCAATGTGCCCCGTCCTGGAACATGCCCGGATGAAGCACCACCGCGGGGCCGTTGCCGGACACCCCATAGGAGATCTTGAAACCGTTGCTGTGCGCGATGGGCACGTGTTGTTCCCTCATCTGTTCACGAAGATCCTGCGCCGTTATGCAGGACCGTTACGCTCGATAACGGGGTCAATCGTGACGCATGCCCGGAAAGCTTGGAAGAAGGCACTTTCTTGTCGCAACGGAACACCCAGGTAACGAACCAGCCCACGCCCGCGACAGACGATTGCCCGCTGCCCGAGGTCCTGGCCTTGATCGGCGGCAAGTGGAGCGCTCAGGTACTGGTGGAACTGGGCGAGGGTCCACGCCGCTTCACCCAGTTGGAGCGCGCGATCACGGGCATCAGCCGCCGCATGCTGACCGTGAGCCTGCGCGATCTCGAGCGCAACGGGCTCGTCACCCGCACGGTCTACCCGGACTCCCCGCCGCGGGTCGAGTACGCCACCACGTCATTGATCGAAGACATACGCGAGCCCCTGGAAGCGCTCACGAACTGGGCCCGTCTCGCCGCCCCTGCCATCACCGCGGCCCGCCGGGCCTACGACAGCTCAGCCGACTCACCTCGGTGACGCGCTGACGGTTCTCGCTCAACCCGCCGCTCCCAGATCCAGTCCAAGCGTCATGGGCAGGGCGGGCGGTAGGGCAGGCCGGGGAAGAACTGGTCCCACTCGGCTACGGTGATCGGCGGGTACGCGGTCCGGCAGA
This sequence comes from Nonomuraea phyllanthi, assembly GCF_006334985.2. Lineage (GTDB taxonomy): Bacteria > Actinomycetota > Actinomycetes > Streptosporangiales > Streptosporangiaceae > Nonomuraea > Nonomuraea phyllanthi. The sequence continues at coordinate 7,434 of NZ_VDLX02000022.1, read as the reverse complement.
CGCGGGCGGCCAGGCGGGTGGCGTCGGTCTCCCACAGCAGCACCGTGCGGTCGTAGCCGCCGGTGGCCAGGGTGTGCCCGTCCGGGCTGAACGCGACCGACGACACCCGGTCGGAATGGGCCTGCAGGGAGGAGTGCTCCTGGGGGCGGAGGCGATCGGCGAGGTCCCACAGCCGGGTGACGCCGTCGCTGCCGGCCGTGGCGAGGGTGCGGCCGTCCGGGCTGAAGGCGACCATGTTGACGTTGTCGGTGTGTCTGGTGATGGTGACCAGCGGGACGGGCCGGCGGAGGTCGGTGACGTCCCAGAGGCGGGCCGTGTCGTCGTAGCCGGCGGTGGCGAGGGTGCGGCCGTCCGGGCTGTAGGCGAGAGAGTTGATGCCGTCGGTGTGGCCGGGGAGCGCGGCGAGCTGGGCGGGGTGGCGGGGGTCGGCGACGTCCCAGAGGCGGGCCAGGCGGTCCCAGCCCGCGGTGGCCAGCGTACGGCCGTCGGGGCTGAAGGCCACGGTGTTCACCCCGTCGAGCCCCGCGGTGAAGCCGGCCAGGAGGCGGGGGCGGCGGGGATCGCTGACGTCGGTGAGGCGGACCGTGCGGTCGAGGCCGGCGGAGGCGAGGATGTGCAGGCCCGCAGGCCCGAAGGCGACCGCGTTGACGTTGGCGGTGTGGCCGGTGAGGGTGGCCAGCGGGCGGCCGGCGGCGACGTCCCAGAGGCGGACGGTCCTGTCGTTGCTCGCCGTCGCCAGCAGGCCGCCGTCGGGGTCGAAGGCCGTCCCCCAGATCTCGTCGCCGTGGCCGTTCAGGACCGCCCGCAGGCGGGGGCGGGCGGGATCGGCGACGTCCCACATCCGTACGGCGTGGTCCTCCCCCACGGCGGCCAGCGTGCGGCGGTCGGGGCTGAAGGCGATCCAGTAGACGGCGGAGGTGGGGACGGTGAGCGCCGGGCCCGGCAGGTCCCACAGCCGGGCGGTGTAGTCGTCGCTGCCGGTGGCCAGCGTGCGGCCGTCGGGGGTGAAGGCGACGGAGACGGCGTTGCCGGTGTGGCCGGTGAACGTGGTCACGTAAAGGGGCCGGCTCGGGTCGGTGACGTCGGTGAGCCGTACGGTGTCGTCGAGGCCGGCGGTGGCCAGGAGATGGCCGTCGGGGCTGAAGGCGACCGACCTGACGACGTCCCGGTGGCCCTTGATGACGACGTTCGTGCCGTCGGCGAGGTCCCACAGGCGGGTGGTGCGGTCGTTGCTCGCGGTGACCAGCAGGCGGCCGTCCGGGCTGAACGCGACCCAGGCGACGGCGTCGGTGTGGCCGGTGAGCAGGCGCGGCGGGCCGGGGCGGGCGGGGTCGGTGACATCCCACAGGGCGGCGGTGCGGTCGAAGGCGCCCGTCGCCAGTGTGCGGCCGTCGGGGCTGAACGCCACCGACACCACGGCCTCGGTGTGGCCGGTAAGGGTGGCCAGCGGAACGGGGCCTGCGGCGTGCCGGCCGGAGACGTTCCACAGGCGGACGGTCTTGTCGGTGCTCGCTGAGGCGAGCGTGCGGCCGTCCGGGCTGAACGCGACCGCGTTGACGTCGTCGCCGTGCGGCAGTACGGCGAGCAGGCTGGGGCGGCGGGGGTCGGTGACGTCCCACAGGCGGGCGGTGTGGTCCCAGCCCGCGGTGGCCAGGCGGCGGCCGTCGGGGCTGAAGGCTGCGGCGTTGACGTTCTCGCGGTGCCCGGCGAGCACGGCCAGCGGCTCGGGGCGGTGCCGGTCGGTGATCCGCCACAGCCGGGCCGTGCCGTCGCGGCCCGCCGTGGCGAGCAGGTTCCCGTCGGCGCTGACGGCGACCGCGTTGACCCGGTCGGTGTGCCCGGTCAGCCGGGTGGCGTACGGGGTGGCGAAGGTGCGCTGCAGGCTGCCGCGGGCGTCGGCGGTGGGAGAGAGCCGGTAGGCGGCCAGCGCCAGTTGCGCGCCCAGTGCGGGGTTGGCCGCCCGCACCTCGGCCGCGTCGGCGGCGACCTTCTGCGACCGCGCGATGTCGCGCTGCCCGGCCGCCATCCGGCCGCTGCCGACCGCGTTCACGGTGGTGGCCGTGGCGATGACGAGCAGGACGGCGAGCAGCGCGACGAGATCGCGCAGGCGGCGCGCCTGTCGGCGGGCGGCGGCCTGCTCCCGCGCCTCCGCGGCGATCCCGGCCTCCACGAACTCCTTCTCCCTGGCCGACAGGAGGGGGTTCCTGGCGGCGACCCAGTCCCTGGCGACCGCGAGGCGGGTGCCGCGGTACAGAGCCCCCTCGTCGCGCCCTTCGGCCTCCCACGCCTCGGCCGCCTCGGTGATCTGGCGGTGCAGGCGCAGCCCGTCGCGGTCCTCGGTGAGCCAGTCGCGCAGGCGCGGCCAGGAGCGGATCAGCGCCTCGTGGGCGATCTCCACGGTGTCGCCGTCGAGGGTGACGAGCCGGGCGGCGGCCAGCTCGCCGAGCAGCCCCTCGTCGTCGGCGAGCTCGTCGCGGCCGACGCGGCCCTTGGTGTCCTCGGTGCCCTCGCCGAGGGCGGTCAGCCGCAGGAACAGCTGCCGGGCGACGGCCTGCCGCTCTTCGCTCAGCCCGTTGTAGAGCGCTTCCGACGTCCGGGCGATGGCGTGCTCGATGCCGCCGGTGGACTCGTACCCGGCCAGGGTGAGGGTGTTGCCGCGACGGCGCCGCCAGGTCTCCAGCAGCGCGTGCGAGACCAGCGGGAGCACCCCGGCCTGGCCCTTGGCCTCGGCGACGAGCCGCGACACCAGCGCGCCCTCCACGCGGTGGCCGGTCTCGACGGCCGGGCGGGTGATGGCCTGGCGCAGCTCCTCGGTCGTCATGGGGCCGACCAGGATCTGGGCCTGCTGGAGCACCTCGGCCAGGTCGGGGTGGCGGGCGCAGTGGGTGTAGAAGTCGGTGCGGACGCCGAGCACCACGCGGGTGCGGCTCCCGGGCTCGCGGGCCGCGCTCACCAGCGCGTCGATGAACGCCGCCGGCTCCCCCGGGTCGGGGCAGAGCGTGAACACCTCCTCGAACTGGTCGACGATGAGCACGAGGTCGCCGGTACGGTCCTCCTTGGCCACGACCTGGCGTACGGCCAGCCCCAGGTTGCGGCGGCCGGCGGTGAGGTCGGCGAGCAGCGCGCCCGCCGGGACGCCGAGCCGGGCCGCGAGCCGTACGGCGCATTCACGGAAAGGATGCGCTCCGGGGGTCAGCAGCAATGCCTGCGCGGCCGGCGTCAGACCCGCTCTCAACAGCGACGACTTTCCCGATCCCGACGCGCCGAGCACCGCCAGAAAACGGTGCTCCGTCAGACTGGCCCGGAGCTTTTCCAGCAGCCGCTCCCGGCCGAAGAACCGGTCGGCGTCACCCGGCCCGAAACTGGCCAGCCCGACGTATGGCGGTCTTTCCTCTGATGTTTCCCGCGGCTCCGGCCGGTTGATTTCCGCGGCCAGCGAAATCCACCGCTCCTGCCATTTCTCGGGGTCCGCCCCGCAGGCCTCCACATAGGCCAGAGTCACCGCCAAGCTGGGCGGTTTCCGCCCTCCGGCGGCCTCCGAGAGGGTGCCGGCCGAGTAATGAGCGCGTTGGGCGAGCTCGCGGTAGGAGGGGCTGCCTGCCTTTTCGCGTAATCGTCGCAGGTCGGCCGCGAACTGTAACAGCGCGTCGTCACCAGGGTCGAGCGGCCGTTCGCGGCGAGGCACTTCCACCCCCGTTGTGATCCTCGAACCGGCTTCATTGTTCAGCAGTTGTTGTTCGGTGTCCACCGCGTGACACCGAACAATCGCGGGGCCATATACCAGCACCCATGACCGCACCTGATGACGAGGGAGAGTCATGTCCGCAGTCAGACGTATTTCCTGCGTGGCGGTCGCGGCGGCCGCCGCGGCGACCGTGCTCACCGCCTTACCGGCGCAGGCCGCCGCGGACGGCTGCTGGGGCACCGGGCCGACCGTCACCGACACGCTGGGACAGCAGTGGGCGACCCGTTACTGCAACAACTACCGGGCCGGCGACGTCTACAACTACGTCGACGGGCGGTGGCAGCCGGTAGGCAGGCTGTACGCCGGCGACAACTGGTTCGTCTGCCAGTCCCACGGCCCCGACAACCCGCCGATCGGTGACTGGGTCAACGACATCTGGCTCTACACGGAGGCCGACGAGGCCTGGGCGGCCGGTGGCTGGGGCGGCTTCCCCGCAACGCACGTGTCCGGCGGCGTGAACTACGGGCCGATACCGGGGCTCGGCTGGTGTCCCTGGGAAGAGGACGTGCTGCTCTCCGGGTCGGGTGAGTGAGCCATGTCCTCCCTGCGCTCCCGCCTGGCGGCCCTCATGATCCCGCTCGTGCTGTGCGCCGGCGCGGTGACCCCCGCCCACGCGCAGCCCCCGTCGCCCTCGCCGGACGCCACGGCCGCCAAGAAGGAGCCGCTGGCGCCGGAAGAGGCCCGCCTGCGCGCCTTACGCCGGGCCGCCGAGCGCGGCAACCACTCCTACTACGACGCGGACAAGGTCTCCGCCGACGGCCGCTCGCGGCAGAGCGTGAGCAAGCTGGCCACGATCACGGCCTTCCCCGCCACGCCGCCGCAGCCGGACACCGGCAACTGCCTGGCCAAGGAGGAGGCCAAGACGGCGGAGGGCTGGACGTACAACCGGCTGCTGTGGTGCCAGACGGTCGGCTACCGGGCCAACTACACCAAGCGCACCTCGACCGGCACCGTGATCTACATGGGCAGCGTCGAGGTCACCTGGGAGATGGTCGCGATGGGCAGCAACACCCAGCGTGCCATCCGGGTGTTCTGGCGGCCGGTGGCCGGGTCCGTACGATACGTCGGCTGGACCGTCGGCGTCCCCAGCGCACAGCCCTTCGCGGTGCACCCCGCGTGCGCCGAGGCGGCGCCGTACTGCAACAACCTGGGAACGCCGGCCAGGAGGACGTGGGCGGCCTGGAACACCACCACCGACTGGGCGTCCTGGGACGTGACCTCGCCCGCCCGGTCCGGCGACTCCACCCGGGAGAAGATCACCTCGCCTCACTGGCACCTGGTCACCGACGCCACGTCCCTGGAGTATCCGGAGATCCCGGCGGGCCGGACGAACGACTGGCCGTTCCGCTGCGACTCGGCCGACTACTTCTCGCGCTTCGGGCAGGCGTTCGACCAGGCCTGCGTGTTCACCGACGTGATCCCGCACCTGCAGTACAGCCTCTCCAGCCCCAAGCACGCCGCCGTCGCCCGGCACATCCAGGAGGCCCAGCTCAGCCCGGACACCTCCTACCCGATCGAGTCGCACCGCAAGGTCATCCCGGGCCGCTGGGAGCCCGACCCCGACCCCGAGTACGGCTCGCTGCACCGCGTGGAGGGCAGCGGCACCATCGCCGCGGCGAACACGACCTGGAAGGACTACGCCTGCAACCGCAACGGCCCCTACAACGCGACCACCGGCCTGCCGCCCAAGACGCCGCAGCAGGAGGCGGAGGGGTGGCAGTGCGACGAGTACCCGTTCCGCTCGACCGCCGAGGGCGCCAGCAGCGGCACCTGGGACTTCTCCGTCCGCTGGGTGCCTTCCTCGCAGAACGGCTCGGCGGGCGGCTCGCTGATCGCCTTCTTCTTCGACGACCGGATCCTGCACGTCAACGACCCGTTCTGGGTGAAGATCAACCCCTGAGAGGCTTCGCCATGACCCTGATCAACACGATCGCCCGCGCCGGAGCGGCGGCGGCACTGGTGTCGGCGGCGCTGACCGTCACCGCCCGGCCGGCCGCGGCCGACCTCGGCCCGCCGCCGGGCTGCCAGCGCGGCTACTTCTGCGTCTCCGGCGGACCGGACAGCCCCACCGGCTGGTCCACGGCGGGCAACTGGACGGGCAGCGTCTACGGCATCTTCCTGTTCAACAACGGCTACCCCTATCCCGGGGCCGACCACGTGGACGTCACCTTCTACCGGGCCCAGGACGGCTCCGGCCCGTACACGCGGTGCGTGCACTACTATCCCGGCCCCGGCGAGTACTACCTCTACACCCCGAACGATCCCGTCGAGATCGTGCGGGTCCGCTGGCGCGGCGAGTGCTGATCCCCGACCGACGGCCCGGAGGACCGCCGCGTCCTCCGGGCCCGCGTCACCTCGCCGAACGCGTGCGGGAGATCAAACCCACCAGGTGATGCACCTGGCCGCGCCGCCGCCGGGCATGACGTCCTTCTCGCAGGCCTTGTAGCCCCAGCCGGCCTTGCCGCGGTGCGCCTCGGAGAAGGCGGTCTTGCTCTTGATCTGCGTGTGGCCGCTGGATTCCCCCTTCTTCTTCGAGGGGTTGTAGACCTCCAGCCAGTGCGTGACCGTGGCCGGCTTGGAGGTCACGGTGCCGGCAGTCGCGATGCGCCCCACGATGTGCCGGCCTGGGCGTCGTGGCGACATACCGGGGCTATACCGCCGGACCGTACGTTGAGGAGCGCTTCGAAGCGCACGACGGAGTTTCTTTCCTCCGCGTGTCACGTCGTGTCCCACCCTCTCCCGTGAATGGAACGACATGCTGAAAAGACGCTTAGCAAGCGCGGCCATGCTCCTGACCGTCGTGGCCGGTGGTCTGGTCGCGACATCCGCTCCCGCCTCGGCGGCCCCGAACTACCAACTGCCCTTTCCCTGCGGCCAGAAGTGGCGGCTGAACACCTGGGACTCCACGCACGCCCCCGCCCTGGACATGGTTCGCGAGCCGCAGTCGCAGACCGAGGGCTCGCCGGTGGTCGCGCCGGCGTCCGGCACGGTGAACCAGTCGTACTACCACAGCAACGCCGGCAACATGATCCAGATCAACCATGGCGGCGGCCACTTCACCACCTACATCCACCTGCAGTCGCGTGCCGTGAGCGTGGGCGACAGGGTCACGCAGGGGCAGGTCATCGGGCGGGTCGGGCACACAGGACCCACCTCGAACGGAACCCCGCACCTGCACTACGAGCAGGGCTATGACGCCAACGGCGATGGGAGCGCCTCCTGGGGCTTCGAGGGCGCCGAGCGCGTCAAGGCCGTGTTCGGCGGCAAGGCGTACGGCCCCGCTCCGGGCGGCGAGTGGCGCAACGTCGAGAGCCGAAACGGCTGCGAGACGAAGGTCGGCAACAGCGTGACGGGCGACTCGTACGCCGACCTGCTCGCCGTCGACGCCGGCGGAACGATGAAGCTCTACAGCAACAACATCGTCCGCGACAACGGCCAGCCCTACACCGGCAGCGACCCCCGCGAAGTCGGCCACGGCTGGAGCACCTCAACCAGAATCATCCCCGCCGACGTCACCGGCGACGGATACACCGACCTGCTCGCCGTCGACGCCAACGGCACCATGAAGCTCTACAGCAACAACATCGTCCGCGACAACGGCCAGCCCTACACCGGCAGCGACCCCCGCGAAGTCGGCCACGGCTGGAGCACCTCAACCAGAATCATCCCCGCCGACGTCACCGGCGACG
>NZ_VDLX02000021.1 GCF_006334985.2 Nonomuraea phyllanthi | reverse complement strand
CATCGCCTGGTTCTCCTTCGAATCTTGATCTTGCTACTCGAAGGATCACGCGATGGCCGTCTTCATTTCACGACGCCACGCCTGTGACCAGGCCAAGCTCGTACACCACTTCCGTGGACGCAACCCACTCGGCGCGGGTGGAGCGGGCCACGGTCCGTCATCTGGCGGGCCATACGTAAGCGCACGGTTACGCACACGGCGCTTTGCCCTGCCATGGTCCTGGTGCCCTAATCTCGACGCCAGGTCTCCGCGGCAGCCGCGGCATCGCACGGGCCGAACATGCAATGACGCGGCGCGTGAAACGAGATTCGATGATTATCGCCGGCTCTTCTCACCGGCTGCTTCGTCATCTCTCCGACATGGAGTTGCGCCCTTGAGATTGAACGAGCACGATTCCGGTCTGTCGCTGGCTCCGCTGCACTGGTCGACATATCGCGACCAAATAGGGGAGAAGGCGTGTGTACTGCGAATGCTCCGGCACGCGCGGAGGCGCGATCTGATCGGGCTGGTGCTAGTCCTGGCTGCCAAGGCCGCTGGCCCCTCAGTGGCCGCGCTGATCACCGGGGCGGTGGTGGCGTGTGTCGGTGCCGCTGGTGGGGTCGGTGAGGTCGCGGTGCTGGTCGCGGCACTGGCCGTGGTGCTGATGGCGATCAACCTGATGGATTCGCTGCGGGAGTTGTTCCACTTCGCCGTGTCGCGCCGTATCGAGGGCTGGGTGCGTACGCAGGTGCGCGCCATGGCATTGGCGCCTTCCGGCATCGCGCATCTGGAAGGGCCGGAGTTTCACGACGACGCGTCGCGGGCGAGCGCACCGGGGGATTGGTCGATCCGCTCGCCCGGTGTCGCGGCCCTGGGGCTGATCCAACTGGCCGGCCGTGTGATCGGTGCGGTCATGGCGGCAGCCGTGCTCGCCGCCTACTTTCCCATTCTGGCGATAGGGCTCCTGGCGGTGAATTTGCTCATACGCGCGATCATCCGTCGTCAGTGGATGCATCTGGCGCGCTTGGAGGAGTCGCTGGCCAGGGACGGGCGGCGGGTGCAGTACTGGACGAGCCTGGCCGCGGGTGTGAGGACGGCCAAGGAAGTGCGGCTGTTCGGACTGGCGGACTGGGTGGTAGAGGGATGGCGGACCATCCGCTTGAGCACGGCGTCCGAAGTCTGGGCGACTCACCGCAGGATCCTGCGCCGCCAGGTCCTTCCCGTCATGCTCGCGGGAGGATCGGCGTTGGCGGCGCTGCTGGTGCCGGGGCTGGCCGCCACCGCCGGCGCGATAACGCTGGGAACGCTGGCCACGTGTGTGGTGGCCGCCAGAGCGATCTTCACGGTCAGCGACTTCAGCGAATCCGTCGACATCGAGCGCGGGACACGAGCGATGCGTGCCCTTGAGCGGCTGACCGCACGCCACGGACCGGCCCGCATGCTGAACGCCGCTCCCGCCTCTGAGACCGATCCCGAAGCCGATGCGCCGTCGGTGGTGTTCGAGGACCTGGAGTTTCGTTATCGGGCAAGTGAGCGGCCGGTGTTGAACGGTCTCAACCTGAGCGTCGAACCCGGCCGGGTTCTGGCCGTCGTGGGTGTGAACGGTGTCGGCAAGACCACGCTGACCAAGCTGCTGGCCGGGTTGTACACGCCGACGGCCGGGCGGATCCTGGTGGACGGTGTGGACCTGTCCGGGCTGGACCTCGCGGCTTGGCGGCGGCGGTTGAGCGTGATTTTTCAGGACTTCGTGCGCTATCCCGCCTCAGTGCGCGACAACGTCGCATTATCGGTTCCCGAACGGCCGGTCGATGACGCCCTGGTCGAGCAGTCGCTGCTACGCGCAGGCGCGTACGAGATGGTGGATCGGCTTCCGCGCGGGCTCGACACACCGCTGTGGCGCGGCGGCGACCACGGGCAGGACCTATCGGGTGGCCAGTGGCAGAAACTGGCGATCGCCCGTGTGCTGTACGCCGTCGCGCAGGGACGCCGGTTGATCGTGCTGGACGAGCCGACCGCTCATCTCGACGTACGGGCTGAGGCGGATTTCTACCAGAACGTGGTGGCCGCCGCCCAGGGGGCGTCGATGGTGTTGATCTCACATCGGCTCTCCACCGTACGGCATGCCGACCGCATCGTCCTGCTGGCCGAGGGCCGTATCCACGAGTCCGGCACCCACGAGGAGTTGCTCGCCCGCGGCGGCGGCTACGCCCGCCTGTTCGGGCTGCAGGCCGCCCGCTTCGACCTCGATGATCCCGGCGATTTGACGGTGGCAGGATGACCCACAGGATACGCACCACCTGGCACATGCTGATGCTGGCCTTTCGCGCGGATCCCCGAGTGGCGACTGTCGCCACGTTGTTGGTGGTGCTGGCCTCCGGGGTGGTCGCCGGGACCGCGGTGTGCCAGCGTTGGCTGGTCGACGCCGCAGGGCTGGGCGACGTCGGCGGCGTGGCGGCCGCCGTGATCGTCGGTGTGCTGGCGTACACGATGTCCTCGGCGCTTGAGCGGGTGCAGATGAATCTGCGACCCTACCTGGCCGACCTGGTGTCGGTGCACGTACAGCACGAGGTCCTGCGCGTCACCGCCCGCATCCCCACCATCGAGCACCTGGAACGCGTCGAGTACTTGGACCGGCTGACGACGCTGCGGCGCGGCACGTTCTCCCTGGCGGCGCTGTGCTGGACGGTCGTCGAGACCCTCGCCGCCGTGGTGAGCCTGGGCCTGAGCCTCTTTCTCTTGGCCGAGATCCACCCCGCTTTGTCGCTGCTCGCCCTGTGCGTCACGCCGGTGCTCGTCTGCAATGGCAAGGGTCAGCGGCTCAGACGCACCGCTCAAGACGCGGTCGCACAGACCGTCCGGCATGAGGAAGCCATGCACGCGCTGTGCCTGCAACCCGAGTCGGCCAAGGAGGTGCTGATTTCCGGCAACGGACCCGAGCTCAGCCACCGGGCCGAGCGGCTGTGGGAGCAGGCCACCAGGCAGCAGCGCATCGCCCTGCTGAAGGGGATGGCATGGACGGCGCTCGGCTGGAGCTGCTTCTTCGCCGGGCTGGTCGGCGCGCTGGCCATCGTGGCGTACCTGGCGGTGGCAGACCGGGCGAGCACTGGAGACGTGGTGCTGGTGATCTGGCTGGCCGAGCGGCTCCGCCAACAGGTCTCGGGCAGCGTGACCGGCGCCGGTGCGATCGCCCAGGCCGGGCACATCGCCGACCATTACCTGTGGCTGCGCGACTACGCGGACGCCCTCCCCAAAGGCACGACCTCCGCGCCCGATTCGCTGACCACGGGCATCAGCCTGCGCGGCGTCACCTTCTCCTACCCCGGCGACGAGACACCCTGCCTCATGGACATCGACCTGGACCTGCCGGCCGGCTCCACCGTCGGCCTCGTCGGCGTCAACGGCGCGGGAAAGACCACCCTGGTCAAGTTGCTGACCGGCATGCACAGGTCCGACCAGGGTTCGATCGACATCGACGGTCGGCGTCTGGCCGACATCGACCCCGCGCAATGGTCGGCCCGCTGTGCCGGCGCCTTCCAGGACTTCGCCAAGCTCCAACTCCGCGCCAGGGAAGCCGTGGGTGTCGGAGACCTGCGGCACATCGACGACAGCGACGCGATCGAGAGCGCCGTGGATCGTGCCGGGGCCCGTCAAACCGTCATGCGCCTCCCTGACGGCCTGGACACCCAGCTCGGGACCGTCTTCGACGGCACTGACCTCTCGCATGGCCAATGGCAGAAGTTGGCTCTCGGGCGCGCGATGATGCGCACTTCTCCGTTGCTGCTGATTTTCGACGAACCCACCGCGGCGCTCGATCCCCAGGCGGAGCACGACCTTTTCGAAAGCTTCGCTCATCAGGCACGAACGGCCCGGCGACGCGGTGCGATCACCCTATTGGTGTCTCACCGCTTTTCCACCGTCCACATGGCCGACGTCATCGTCGTCCTCTCTGATGGACGGGTTGCCGAAAGCGGTAGTCATGCCGAGTTGCTCGCCCTCGGCGGCCATTATGCCGAGCTTTACAACACCCAGGTCCAGGCATACAGATGACAGTCCGCCGGCCGCTCGCTCAAACGATCAACCAGGAGGTATCGCGTGGCAGAACACGGAAATGATTCGCATTCGTTGCCGAGCAGTAGGGGTGGCGACGCGCTGGGTCTGGTACGCGATCACAATGCCATCGGGGCCTCGTCCTTGTACCCACGCGGAAAGATGACGACCATGGCCCGGTCGCTCCTGCGGCGGATCGCCAGTGCTGTGGAGCTCGACCTGCGGTGGACGTCCGCGAGGCTCGACAGTATGGGCGCGCCCGAGTCCTACATCAGCGCGATCATGCGAGACGATCACCATGACAAACCAAGCCTGCGTGCGCTTCTCTCGCTGGCGGGCACCGCTGCCGAACGGGCTCTTGACCAGCCCTTGCGCCTGCTGCGTGAGCGCGGTGCGGCGGATTCGCTGTTCGTGTGGCCGGGGCAGCATTATCGGCTGCTGGCCTCGATCGTCGAACTGCTGAAACCGCAGACGGTGGTGGAGATAGGCACCTTCGACGGAGCCAGCGCACTGGCCCTCCTGGAGAACTTGCCGGTGACCGGGCGGCTGGTGACGTTCGACGTTGTCCCGTGGTCACAGGTGGGTCAGACCCTGCTCCGTGCTCAAGACCTGGATGACGGGCGACTGACGCCGATCACCGGCGATCTGTGCCGCCTCGAAGTGTTCGAGGCGCATGCGGAACTGTTACGAACGGCTGATCTCATCTTTTTGGACGGCCCCAAGGACGGGGAGTTCGAACCTTGCCTTATGTCCCGCCTCGGCACGGTCGGGATAAGACCGGGGACGCCCTTGCTTTTCGACGATATCCGACTGTGGAATATGCTGGAATTTTGGCACACGCTCGATCTTCCGAAGCTTGATGTGACCGGTTTCGGTCACTTCACCGGAACCGGTCTGGCCTTGTGGGAGGAGGGGCGTATCTAGGCGCCGATTCCGTCACCGTGGCAAAAGGATAAGGTCTGGCACTTGCCTGGCTAAGATTGGTCGCGATGAATATGAAGAACACTGGACCGCCGGCTCCTCGTCTCGCCCGGATCCGGGACCGCTGGCTCAGCGCCGTGACCGACGCCCTCCAAGACGATCAGTTGGTGGTCGGCGCCGCTCTGGTCGGCTCTCTGGGCGCCGGTCGTGCCGACGACTGGAGCGACATCGACCTCCTCCTCATCGCGGAGGACGCGCATCTCGATGACTACGCGACGGCTGACCGCCTTCCCAAGGGTCCAGGCCAGCTGACCTTCGCCATCGACGCTCGCCACAACGGCCCTCTCGGCACCAGAGCGGTCAGCGCTCAGTACGTCGTGGACGGGCTTCCGCTCTGGATCGACTGGCACATTCACCCGGTCTCCCTGGCGAACTGGCCTTCCGACAGCACCGTCCTCTTCGACCGGTGCGACATCGATCGGACCTCGGCCACCTTCTCCGAGTATCTCAATCGCGGCCAGCACGAGTCGTCCACCCCGAAGACCCCTCACGATCACAAGGCCATGCGGCTGGCGCTCGTCCCGGTCGCCGGAAAGCAACTCGCCCGCCGCTCATCGGAGACGGCCCAGACGATCGAGTTCCTCGGCGGCCCCCATGTGTCTGACGGCGATTGGAAAGACCATCTCGCCGCCCTGCGTCAGTTGCTCGACCAATTCGCGGCGCTCGGGCTCACTGACAGCCTCTCGGCCGGGTACGCCTATCTAGAAGTCCTGGAGGAAGCCCTGCACTGACTCGGCACGACGAAGGGGAACACCCCAAAGGCGGTCGCACTGTGCCCCGTTCCGTCAGGTGGTGCTGATCCCGTATGCCTTCGACAGCTGTGATGGATCGCGGAGTGGCCGCCCTCATGTCACATCGATCTTCCCCACGGGCATCAAGGCGATGAACGAGATCAAACCCGTACACCACTCCCGTGGACGCTAACGGTGGCGATCATCACCGGCTGCACCCGCCCGGGCCGGACCGAGGGATGGCCACAAAGAATCAAGCCGCGAACCCAGGCTCAGTCGTTGACGCTCTCCAAGGGCATTGCCGCGGCTTGGACGGGATTGTTGGACACGAACTCGAGAACCTGGACCGCCCATTCCTCAAGGCTGAGTCCGTAGGAGTTTGCTGTCGCGGTCAAGCGATTGAGCTGTTCGTGCGAGAGCTTGATGCTCAAGCCCTTGGCGCCCACCGGGGGGTATCCGTTGTTGCTCGCGGGGTTGTGCGCTTCCTCGACTGGAATTTCGTCGGCGCCGGCCATCGACTTAGGGCCCTGCCGCTCTCGGAGGCTCGCCCGCACCTCATTGCGTAACTTGTTCCGTGACCAAGTGAACTCTTCGGCCCTGCGCAGCCAGTAGTCCTGTTCGGGGGGATCGAGGGCGGCCACCTCGGCATGGTGGCCGAAACTGAGATGGTCCCGTCGGCGTGGCAGTGCGAACTGTCGGGCAACCCATGCGTAGTTGCGTAGGGTTTGGTAACTGAGCGAAGTCTTTCGCGCGGCCTCCTGGTAACGGTCGTGGAACGCGGATTCCCCATAGGCGAGCCAGTCGGCTATCCACCAGGTGGAAGAATTGGCCGCCCGTAGGAGTTCCAGGCCGATGAGTTCCCATGCGCGAAAGGTCGGGGTACCTGAAAAGACCAGGCCCGACTTCTGCAGGCAGACCGGGGTCTTCTTCGATATGGCCTCTGTGGAATCGAACACGGATACTGTCACTTGCGGCAGCTCCCACATATTCCAGCGTATATGAAAAGGTGTCACCCTCGTTGCCGTGTCAGCTGAGCCACTCCAAACGATTGACCTGTGAGTCTCATGGACACTTCTGTTCGTGAGTGACAGGGTTTCCCGGAAAGTAGTCGGAGTCCTCAGGGTAAGCGGCTGACACCTTCTGGCTTGCCCGCCAGTTCCTACCATCCTCGAATTCGATTCTCGGAATCCAGCCACCATTGGCGACCCGACTGCCACGCCTTAGATCAGATCAGGGGTAGAGCGTGTAGGTCTTGGTGTTGTTGCACACGATCGTGCCCGGGAGGCAGCGCTTGGCCCGGATCGTAATCCGGTCGAGGTTGGTGCGGGTCGTGGACCATTTGAAGCTCTTGTGGCCCTTGTTCCGGCCGGCCTCCTTGTACCCGCCGTAAATTTCGTTGCCGTTGCTCTTCTTGAAGGAGACCTCGACCACGGTCGTCCAGGCGTCGCTCTTGGTGTCCGTCACGCTGCCGCGCGCTTCACCGTAGCCGTTGCTGCACAGCTTCAGGACGTAGCTGACGAAGCCGTCCTTCGTGTTCAGCTTGCTCCACTTGTCCTTGCAGCCGGCCGAAGAGACGCTCGAGGAGGCGGTGGCGGTGGTGGAGGCCGTGGCAGTCGTGGTCGGCGTCAGTACGGCGAAGGCCGCAGAGACCCCGACAACAGTGGCGAGCATCTTCGAGGGGGAGAGCTTCCGCATGAACTTCGATCCTTGTCAGTTAACGAGAACTTCGCGGTGCTCCGCCTGTGATCAGAGCACCGCAAAGAATGCTAAACATCGGCGGTATATCAGTGGTATGTCCACAGCAAGTCGTGGGTCGAACGCCCTGCTCCGATGGAGCGGCCAGATCTGAGCTCGACGAGCTTGCCCTTGACGAACGTGGCCCCAGCGCGGACCAGGGCGACGAGATGCGGCGCGTTGACGGCGCGCCAACGCTTCTGTGCCGACTCGATCAGGTTGAAGGCCATCGCCGGCCCTGCCGTGCGGGAGCCGGGACCCTTGGTGACCTTGGTGCGGTGCCGGACGGTGGCGAAGGTGGACTCAATGGGGTTGGTCGTGCGCAGGTGCACCCAATCCTCCGCGGGATGGTCGTAGTAGGCGAGCAGTTCGTCGAGGTCGTCGACCACCTTGGCGACCGCCGTGGGGTACTTGGCGCCGTAGGCCTGCCGGAAGTCCTTCACCGCCGCGAGGGCGTGTTCTTTGTCCTCGGCGTTCCAGATCTCCGCAAGCGCTTTCTTGGCACCGGGGCGCGCATGCCGCGCCGCTTGCGGTCACGCAGCAGATCGGCCCACGACTCGGCCGACTCCCGGTAGCCGTCACTCAGCGCGACTGAGTTCCTTGCGGCCGTCGCGCGCACGCCGATCATCATCAGCAGGCACAGCTTGTGCTCCTCCAGCAGGATGTTGACGTGGATACCATCGACCCACAGGTAGACGTAGTCCACCATCGACAGGTGCCGCTCGCTGAAGGCGCGCTGCTCGGCCTTCCAACGCTCGCTCAACCGGATGATCATCGAAGCGGACAGGCCGGCCGAACTGCCCAGGAACTGGCCCAGCGCCGGCACAAAGTCCTGCGAGGACAGGCCGAAGAAGCCACCGCCTGCCACGCGGTTGCACGCTGGAGGCGAGTGCGGCGGGCCGGGCCGGATGCTCGGTGTCCTCTCAAGGCCGGCGACGGCCAGGACATCGCGACGCTGGTCGCATCGCTGGAGGCGTTCGTGATCACGGTGGACCGGCAGAGATCGTGATTCAGGGCCCAGCGAGGAGGTCGTGCGAATCGCCGTCACCGGTTCGTTCGGAAGGCTGACCGAACGATGAGACACGCACGCGTGACGCACGCATCGTGCGGGTGGAGTATGGGTGGCAGGCCGTCATCGTGGACGTCGACGACGGCAGGGTGCGCCCGGCGGCAGCGGTATCGGCCTGGCCGGGTGTGAGAGTGGGCCGAGGCCCTGGGCGGCTACGTACAGGCGGGTTGCGAGACGACGGGTCCGGTTTCCGGGGCCGTGCCCCATGCCGATGCCGGCCGCATGATCCGGATCGTTCTCGCCGAGGACGCAGGAGATCGTCCACGCGGGCCTCAGCATGATTCCTGCGGCGCGACCGGACATGGAGACCGCTGGAGCGGGCCGGCCTGGTGCGGCGGATGGTGGCCAGGCTGCGGCATGTGTTCCGGCTGGACGCTAGCGCGTGGGGATGCCGAGTTCGCGGCCGAGGTAGAAGCCCTCCGACTCCTCCACGACGAAGGACGACATCGCCTCACGGCGACGGGTCTCGGCCTGAGAGCCCCGCCAGGAGTCACAGGATTCCCTCGTGTCCCAGAACGACACCCCGGTGATCTCCAGCCCATCCTCGGACCAGTACGCGTACGCCTGCCGCAGCCCCGGCGGGTACGGCTCGGGGCGCCATGCCCTCTCGAACTCCTCCAACGTGCCCGGCCTGATGCGGCGCGTCGTCACCCAGACGAAGTGCTCCCTCATCCCAGCCCCTCTCCGAGACACCGATTCGGCTTGATGGCGTTCTCTACCCACCGCAGGTCCACGGCGTGCACCCGTCGCCTCGCCTCGTACAGGCGGTGGTGGGCGATCCGCCAAATCGTCGGCCAGAGTTTTCCGGGCAACGGCAATCGCGCGGGTCCGCGAGCCGATCGATGGTCGGCAACGGTCACAGATTTCGCGCACCGCCGGTAAAGGCAGGCGCTCCCGGTCGTGCGACGGTCAGGCCACCTCAGCGCCCTGTCCTCCCGCATCCCGTACGACGGCGGCGAGCCTGTCGTTCGACGGGCGAGACGGTGACCCTGGAGGGGTGGGAGGCTTGGATGATGCGTACCTGGTTCGAGCCCGAAGAGGCCGAGGAGTTCGAGGCCGCCAAGGACCTGTTGATCCGGCGGTGTGTCACCTGGGCGGAGGAGCACGATCATCCGGTCGATGACCTGCTGCTGTCTGCCGCCGTCGACGCGCGGCACGGGAGCCGGGACGGCCGGCTGGCGTACTGGGACGGTGCGGGCATCAGGTTCTTTCTGCTGCGGTACGTGCCGTACGCGGTGACGGCCCCAAGGGAGGAGCTCGACCTGGCCCCGGAGGTGCTGCGCACGTACCTGCGCTATCTCGATGTCACGGGCCTGCGCGATCCGCGCGGCGCGACGCTCGCGGAGGCGGAGGAGATCATCGATGGGGTGCGGGCGGAGTACGCGGCCGCGCTCGACGATCCCACGCTGCGGGGCTTGGCGACGTTCTGGGCGCACACGGCTCTCGATGAGGGCGTCGATCTCACCGTTCCCGGGGCGTTCGAGCGGTTCAAGCGCGATCTCGACGCTGGCCGCGTGATGTACGACGAGCAGGTGCTCGACAAGATCATGCAGAACCACTTCGTGAACGGCGGCATCGGCGAGGAACGCGCCTTCCCCCTGCCACCCGTCTGCCTGCCGCCCGCGTCCGAGCTGGCGGAGGCCGCCGCGCGCAGCCGGACCGTCCAGCGTCTGATCACCCTGGCCGATTGGGCAGGCAAGGACGGCCGTGCCCTCACCGAGGCGGGCAACCTCCGCGTCGCCGACGCCCTCGAGGTGTCGGCCCTGCTGGGCACCGGCGAGGATGGGCTGCGCGTGCGCAGCGCCGCCGAGCTGCCGCAGCTCAATCTGCTGCTCGCCTGGGCCAGGAAGTTGCGCTTGATTCGCACCAGCAAGGGCCGGCTCTTGCGCGTGGCCAAGGCCGCGCCCCTGCTGCGCGATCCGGAGGCGCTGTGGGGGCGCGCGTTCGAGGTGCTGCCGGAGCTGGGCCGGGTGGTCACCGTGCCCGTCGTGACGTGGCGGCCCGAGCCCATCCTGGCCGAGGTCTTCGAGGAGATCCTGCCGGACGTGCTCAACTCCATGTATGGGCTGGACGAGATGCCGGTGGTCCGGCTCGAAGAGACGGTGTGGCTGGCCTGCCAGGAGTACTTCGTTCTCGACCAGGAGGACGAGCGCCTACGTGATCTCTGGCGCCGCGAGGCCGTCCGGGATCTGGGGCGCATGTTCGAGGTCCTGTCCGATCTGGGGGCCGTGGAACTGACCCGCGGTCCCGCCGATCCCCTGTATGCGAGCGACCTCGACCACGACGACCAGCCCTTGCCGCCGGACGCGGTCGAACGCCTGCGCGCCGCCCTCGCCAAGCCCGACCTCCCGCTGGTCCGCCTCACCCCGCTCGGCGTGCGCGGCGTCCGCGACCGCCTGCTCGCCGAGGGCCGCGACGCTCCCCTCATCGGCGAACTGGCCACCGCCCCACCGGCCGAACTGCTCGGGGTGCTCGCCCAGCACTACCCGCCGCAGGACGCCGTCTCGGAACTCCAGGGGTGGCTGGCCAGGCCGGGGCAGGACGTCGAAATGTTGCTGCAGGCCGTGCGGGATTGCCCGTTCCGCACCCGGGTGGCGGCGATGCTGCGCGTTCTGGCCGACGCCCTTCCCGAAAGGCGGCTGCTGCATGATCTGCGTCATGACCCTGTCCTCGGGCCCGCCGCGTGGTCGCAGCTCATCGATGCCGGGGAGATGAACCCCGGGTCGATGAACGAGCGGGAAAACCTGCTGATGGGGGCGGAGAACTTCCTGTCAGTGCTGGAGCTCGCGGGGCCTGACGGGCTTGTCGAGCAGCTCAAGAGGATGGGAGGCGGGGACGCGTACGAGTTCGTGGAGGCGATCCTCGCGTCGGGGCACCCCGATGTCGTGGGGCTGCGGGAGCTGCGCGAGCTGGTGGCCGAGCCGCTCCGCAAGACCGCCCGTCACTCCCTCCGCCAGGTTCCCACCCGGCCGCCCGGAGCCCGGGGCCGCCGGAAGAAGCGCAAACACTGACGCAAGCACCTCGACGCATTGCCCGCCGCCTTCACGCGCACGGGCCCCGCGTAGTGCCCCCAAGGTGTGGTCCCGCTGAGGCTCCCGCTGCCCGCGCCCGAGTGGTCACTGGAATTCTCGCAGCGCCGCGGCGGTGGTCGGGCATGAACCTGGAGGTGCACGTCGTGCCGGTGGTGGCTCGTCCCGACGTGCGTGGAGGAGTTCATGCCCGCCGGCCCGCTGCAGCCAGGAGATCCTCGGGTGCTCGGGACGTTCCAGGTGGTCGCGCGCCTGGGTGAAGGCGGGCAGGGGTCGCCCACGAGGGACGCGGTGCGTCCGGCGAGCGTGTTGCGATCAAGGTCCTCAAGGGTGGCGCCGATCCCGGCACCCGCCGCCGGCTGGCCAGGGAGCTGGAGTCGGCCCGCAGGGCGGTTCCGTTCTGTACGGCGCGGGTGCTGGAAGCCGAGCCTGATCAGGCGACTCCGTATGTGGTGAGTGGGTTCGCCGCGGGCCCGTCACTGCAGGATCGGGTACGTGCGGAAGGCCCGTTACGGCATGGTGACCTTGATCGGCTGGCGGTCGGTACGGCCTGCGCGCTCGCGGCCATCCATGCCGCCGGGGTCGTTCATCGGGACTTCAAACCCGCCAGTGCTGCTGGGTCCCGACGGGCCACGTGTGGTCGAACTTCGGCGTCGCCCGGCCGCTCGACGCCGATACCGCGTCCTCGGCCCTGGTGGGTGGCCGGCCCTCCGTACATGGCGCCCGGGCAGCTCAAGGGGGAGCACGGGTCGCCTGCGGCCGACGTCTTCGCCAGGGCCGCGACGATGGTGTACGCCGCGACCGGCCGGGCGCCGTTCGGCGACAACACCGTTGCTGCGGTCTTCAACCGGATTCTCACCCAGGAGCCCGATCTTTCCGGCATTCCGGAGAGCCTGCGCGGCACTCTGGCCGCCTGCCTGTCGAAGGAACCCCGGGGACGGCCTTCTTCCCGGGCGCTCCTGATCGGCCTGGTCGGCCCGGGGGACCCTACCGTCGCGGTGCCCGACGTGGGCCCGGTTCCCAGCGTGTACGTTCCGCCGAACTGGACCGGCTCGACCAGAGTGTTCCCGCCGGAGCCCGGGCCTCGCACGGTGGTACGGGTGATCAACCGGCGGCGCCGCGTCCCTCGGCGGCGTCCAGGGCGATCGTGCCTGCCGTGCCGCGCAGGCCGAACCCGTGGCGCCACCGCGCCCGCTCCTGCGGCGTGGTCAGCACGTCGATGCGGGCGGTGGTCAAGCGCCGCCAGGTGCCACCGGTCTTGGCGTACGAGGTGATCGTGGTGCCGCCCGACAGCACCAGGGCGAGGCTGTCGCCGGGCGTGAGCGACAGAGCGGCGCTGTTGGGTTCGTGGCGGAACTCGCCGTTGACCCGCACGTCGATGCCGATCTCCTCGCGGGTGTTGTTGTACCAGGCGCCGATGTAGTTGTCCTTGTCCTTGATTCGGCCGACGAACGCGCTGTCCTCCTGCTCGCCGGTCCCCGCGAACGCGCCCAGGGTGATCATGCTGACCGTGTCGCCGGAGGACGGCGCCCCAGGCAGGGCGAACCAGCCGAAGAACGGCTTCTGACCCTCGCCGGTGAGCCTGCCGCCCCCGGCCTTGATCACCGGCATCGCCTCGTCGCCGTAGGGCTGGTAGCCGTCGTAGTCGGCCGAGGAGCCGTCGAAGCCATCAGCCACGTCCACCTCCGGGTACGCCTTCTGGCCGATCACCAGCGGCGCGGCGGTGGCCGCGGCTCTCTCCCCGGCGCTCCCGTTCCCGGCCGGCCAGGAAGGCCCGAGCATGACTCCCGCGGTCACAGCCAGCGCCACCAGCACGGCCCCGGCCGCGAGTAACGGCCCGCGCGAGCGCCCGGGCCGCGCCGCCGCTCCGTTGCGGGCCGTGGACGGCGCCTTGTCCACAAGCGTGTGCTCGGTCGCGGCGTCGCCGGAGGTGAGGGCACGCAGCAGGTGCTCGGCGGTCGGCCGGTCGGCGGGGTTCTTGGCCAGGCACGCCGCCACCATGGCGCGCAGCGGCTCGGGCACCCCCGACAGGTCAGGCGGGTTGTGCAGGATGGAATGCATGATCGCCGGCACGCTGGAGCCGGTGAAGGCCCTGCGCCCGGTCGCCGCGAACACCATCGTGGCCGCCCAGGAGAACATGTCCGAGGCAAGCGTCAGCGGCTGGTCGCCGAGCTGCTCCGGAGACATGTACGTCGGCGTGCCGGCCAGGTGATGGCTGGTGGTCATGGCGTCGAGCGTGCGGGCGATGCCGAAGTCGATCACGACCGGCCCCTCGGGACCGAGGATCACGTTGGCCGGCTTGAAGTCGCGGTGCACGATTCCGGCCCGGTGGATCGAGGCAAGGGCGGTCAGCGTACTGATCGCCAGCCGGTCCAGCCCGCCTCCGGTGCGCGGCCCGTCCCGCTTGACCAGCTCGTCGAGCGACGGACCCGGGACGTACTCGCTGACGATGTACGGCTGCTCGCCCATCATCCCCGTGCCGATCACCCGCGCCGTACAGAACGGCGCGACACTGGCGGCCACCTCCGCCTCGCGCAGAAACCGGCGTCGGACCTCCGGATCGGCGGCGAGCCGATCATGCAGCACCTTGACCGCCACCCGCGCTCCTGCGGCGGACTCCGCCAGGTAGACCGTGCCCTGGCCGCCTTCGCCGAGCAGTCGCACGACCTGATGCCCGCCGATCCGTCCAGCGCCGCCCGCGCCCACCACCCGAGAGCTGGTCACCGGCTTCCCTCCGCCCTCGTAACGATCTCACGTCGGGGCTCAGGCTATCTCGCACGGCCCGCCCACCGGCTGCGAACACCGGGTCTTGATCATCACTCCCGGATCCGACCTGATCACAGGAACCATGTCCGCACGTCCGCGCTTATCCCGGTTGCTCACCATCCTGCTCGTCCTGACGGGTGGCCGCCCTCACGGGGGGCACCGCCGCTGCTCGCCGAACCGGGCACGACCTTCGACAACAGGGTCGTGTCGTACTCGTTGTGCTGCCGTCCCGGGCGACCTTCATGACCGGGCAGTACGCTCACAATCACGGCGTGCTGCTCACGTACGGCAGCCCCGACGTGGAAGACCCGGCGCTCTACCAGACCGACGTCTACGCGGGGAAGGCCGTGGACTACATCCGGCGCAGGGCGCCCGCCGACCAGCCGTTCTTCCTGCCCTTCGCGCCGCTGGCCCCGCACGGCGAGGGCGCGGCGGGCGGGGACCTGTCGCAGCGCAACCCGCGTCCGGCCCCAGACACCTCGGCGCGCTCGATGACGTGACGATGCCCAAGCCGCCCAGCTTCGACGAGGCGGACGTCTCCGACAAGCCGGCGGGCGTCCGCAACCGGCCCAGGATCGGCGCCGCGGCTCAGGCACGCATGCGGAACGTCGTGCTCAAGGGGCGCCTGGAGTCGCTGCTGTCGGTGGACGAGGCGGCGGGCGCCATCGTGGCGGCACTGCGCGAGTCGGGCGAACTCGCCAACACCCTTATCGTGTTCACCTCGGACAATGGCTGGATGCAGGGCGAGCACCGGATCAGGAACGGCAAGACAGTGCCGTACGAGGAGTCGATCCGGGTGCCGTTGATCATGCGAGGGCTGGGCCTGCCCGCGGGCTGCTCGCTGACCGTCGGCCCGCCACGCTCTCCGCATGGCTCCATGAACATTCCGGCGTCGAGGCCGTATGCCGGGACGGATCGGCAGGATCCGCAGGAGCGATCTGCCGCCGCGTAAGATCCACCTGCTGTACCGGCGGCACGTCACCCCCGACGTGCGCGCCCGCATGGCCGCAGAGGAGTACGACGAGCTGCCCGGCGGCGGCCGCGAGGTCGGCGTCGTCGAGTGGATCGACTACCGCAAGACAGCCGATCTGCCGATCTTCCCACCCATCGGACCTGCCCTAGCCGCGCTGTCTTCTCCGGACGCACCGGTCGCCGACCCTGCCCTGCCCGCCATCACCGACGACAACTACACCTGGGTCTAGAGCGCGAGCGTCCCGCATTGGGTCAGCGCGGCAGAACGTGGGCCACTCCGCCGCGTCGGCCAGTCGACAGGAGATTGCCGCCGCACGTATCTCCTGCTCGGTCTGCCCAAGTACGCCACCTGTCCGACCGAGCGGTGACCGCGCCGGCACGCTCGACGATCTCGGCTTTGAACTCCGGCGTGAACGAGCAGCGAGGACGTGGCTTCTTCCTCCCCTGCTCTCCATCATGGGCATCCTTCCGGGGGGCGAACCCCTGATCTCGGATGCCCGTCAAACCGGATCAAGCCCAGATTGGGAGCGGGCGCGACGATGCCGGCTGCCGTGAGGGCAGGGCTTACGAGCAAGTTGTATTCATCGTGGGCTGACGGGAAGCCTTCAGGGTCAGGAGACGGTGTTCGTCGTCTGCGGGGGCTGCCGCCAGTCGTCCCGCCCCGCGACCTCGTGGGGACGGGGCTCCGGGACCTGTGTGGGGCCCCAGCGGGTCAGGCGCGCGTCCACGACGTTGTGGACCACGTCGGTCGTCTCGGGGACCGGCTCTGTCCAGACACTCCTGACCCTGTGGACGAGCTGGTCCCGGCCCAGCCAGAGCTGCCACGAGAGCTTGATCTTGGCGTAGGCGCCGGTGGGAGTGCTCGAGTGCTGGTCGCGGAAGGCGGGGGAGATTCTGTAGAGCTCGGAGAAGGTGAGTGTCCCGTAATGGATCGTGGTTCGGGTGCCGTCGTACGTCCCGCCGGGGCGCTTGCCCCGGGTCGTGGTCAGCAGGGCCTTCAGTGCCGCCGGGTTGCCGAGGTCGAGTCCGGCGGTCTCCAGATAGGGACGCTCACCCTCGAACTCCTCCAAAACCCACGTCTTGTCCTCCGGGGTGGGGCAGAACCAGCCGCGGCAGTAGCGCCGCCCATCGAAGGTCCGCCACTGTTGAGGGTCGAGCCCGCCGGGCTCCTCGTCCTCGGTGACGTCGGTAGCCACTACCTTGCCCGCGCCGAACGCAGCGATGATCTTCTTCTCGTAACGCACCTTTTCGTCGTCGCGCCGCCAGGCGGTGACCTCGTGCATGGTCACGCCACGGCCCTCGACGAGTTGGCTCCTGAGAGCATCCGCCGGGCCGGCCGGTGCCGTGCGAGCCTGAGCAGCTGAGGGCCCAGTGACCACGGAAACGTACGTGATCGCCACGGCCATAACGGTGATCCCCGCCAGCCTCATCCCGACCCGCCTCCTGTCGCTTTCCCGCCGTGGGAAGGCGTCGTCATTCTGACGGACCAAGATCTCCTCGGGATCACGGGCTGGTCTCGCGGTCAGGTCGAGAGGCATGTGCACCCGAACACGAGGCGACGCCGCGGCCGCCGAAGAAGGTCTCGAACACCTCGATGGGCAAGACGGCGTGGCGGGCGGTCTCGGCGCGACCGGAAGCGTTGCGGACGTGCGGGAGGCCGTGGTCGTGGCCGACGAAAAGGACCAGGTGTCCGCTCACGGCCGGGGGCGGGCACCTCAAGTCGACGGATCTCCTTGAGAACCGAGGCCTGACGAGCCGACCGTCGGCGCTGAGGACGATCGGTGCGTTAGATCGGCGGGTTAGACGTCAAGGACCGCTTTTCCGGTGACACGGCGAGCGAGCAGGGCATCGGCGGCCTCCGACGCCTTGTCCCACGGCCCGCGCCAGCCCACCTGTGCGTCCAGTTCGCCGGCCGCCAGCAGCCCGACGAGGTGGGCAAGGTCCGGGCCGAAGGGCGTTGTCACGTTGAAGTTCTCGATCCGGCCCCGCGCCGATCGTGTGCCCGCCAACTCGAAGTCGATGACCGCAGGCTCGCGGGCCGCCCGTCCGATGGCCATCACCACGCCGTCGTCTTCCAACTGATAGAACGCCTGCGCGAGCTGCCGCCCGCCTACGGTGTCCAGCACGCCGTACGCCCGGCCCGTCAGGTTCTCCGGGCCGATGGCGATCTCCGCGGCGCCCAGCTCCCGTCGTCCCTGCGCGCGGGCGGGGCTGCCGGCGGAGGCGACGACCTCTGCTCCCGCGCGGGCGGCGAGCTGTACGGCGAAGCGGCCGACGCCGCCGGACGCCCCGGTGATCAGGACGCGGCGGCCCGCCACCGGACCGAGCCGGCGGAGCGCCTGCAGCGCCGTGACCCCGGCGACCGGCAGGGCACTCGCCGTCCCCAGGCCGACGGCCTCAGGAACGACGGCCAGCTCGGCAGTGTCCACGGCGCGCAGCTCCGCCCAGGCCCCCGACCAGCCGAAAGTGACCACGCGGGTACCGGCGGCAGGCCCCGAACCGTCGGCGGCGGCCTGGACGACCACTCCGGCGGCATCCCAGCCCGGGACGTCCCCAGGGTCAGGGTTCGCGCTTCGGTAGGCGATCTCCCCGAAGTTCAGTGAGAAGGCCGCTACCTTCACCAGCGCCTGGGAGCGCGTGGGCACGGGATCGGGCACGACGCCGGGGGAGAGGTCCGGGTTGAAGGTCAGGGCGCGCATTGTTGCTCCTCCATCAGTGAGTGACGGGTACGACCCTGACGGAATGCGCGCACGATCGGCTGGGGGTCAGCGCACGGCCGCCTCCTCGCCCAGCCCGGCGCGGACCGCGGCGGCGATCCGGTCGACGTCGCCGCGTTCCGCGGGTGGCAGCGGCGCGCCGACCGACTCCCTGAGCGCGGTAGCCTCCCCCAGCAGGGTCGCCGCCTCCTCGTAGGTGCCCTCGGCCGCCGCGACCCCGGCCAGCCCTTCCCGGGCCAGGGCGATGGCACGAGGGTCGCCGGCCTTGCGGGCCGCGGCCAGTCCCCGCAGATGCAGCGACCTGGCCGCCGCGAGGTCGCCACGCAGCTCGGCGATGAAACCGAGCTCGGCCAGCAGCAGCGTCACCCCGTAGAAGGGCAGGCCATAGTCTTTTTCCAGGCGGCGGTTCCAGGCCAGCGACTGCTCGAAAAGCCGCTGCGCGGTGTCGAGGTCGTCGGCGCGGCGGGCCACGAGGCCGAGGCCGACCCGGGCGAACTCCTCCGCGAAGCGGTTGGACTGCTCGGCCGCCAGGCGCATCCCCTGCTCGTGCAGTTCCCGCGATCCGTCCAGATCCCCGGTCAGCAGGGCGAGCCGTCCGAGGCTGGACAGCCGGTAGGACGCGTCGGTCCACAGCTTCAGGTCCTCGGCGACGCGCAGGCCCTCGCGGTGCAGCCGTCCTGCCCGGTCGTAGTCGCCGTTGATCTCGGCGAGGTAGCCGAGCATGTCGGAGGCCTGCAGCCGTCCCCAGCCGTCGCCCAGCTCGTCGAAGATCGCCAGGCTCTGGGTGCCGGACTGCTCGGCGAGGGCGTGGTCACCCTGGAACATCGCCTGCTTGGCGCGACCGGCCAGCGCTGCCGCCTCGCCCCAGCGGTCGCCGGCGGCGCGGACGGCGGTCAGCGCCTCGGTCAGCAGGCTCTCGGCGGTGGCGGCGTCCCCGAAGCTCAGATGCGCGAGCGCGAGGAACCAGCGTGATCGTGCCTCGTGGGCGTCCAGCGCCTGTGCTGCGGTATGGCTGTGCTCCAGCAAGCCGGTGCCGTCGCCGGTCAGCATCGTGAACCCGGCCTCCCATGCCGCCGTCCTAGGGCACTGCGCGCCGGGCAGCGCCATGGCCGCGGCAATGGCGGCTCGGCCCTCACGGTGCCTGCCGCGCAGGTACCAGTACCACGCCAGGGCGTCGACCAGGCGCAGTGCGAGCGCGGAATCGGCAGTGTGCTCGAGCGTGGCCCGCAGGTTGGGCGCCTCAGTGTCCAGGCGGTCCAGCCACTGGCGCTGAGCGGGACCGTGCAGGTGCGGCCTGGCCTGTTCGGCCAGCTCGGTGTAGTAGCGGTCGCGGCGCTGGAAGACGGGGTCGTCGCCGGGGAGCCGTTCGAGACAGTAGGCGGCGATCGACTCCAGCAGCCGGTAGCGGATCCCACCGGTGGACTCGACCATCGACCTGGTCACGAGCTGGTCCAGCAGGTCGGCGATGTCCACTGCAGGGTCCACTGCAGGGTCCAGTCCGGGGCCCGCGCACACCGCCTCGGCCGCTTCCAGCGTGCAGCCTCCCGGGTGGACGGCCAGCCGCAGCAAGATCATCCGCTGGGGCTCGGTGAGTTGCTCCCAGCTCCAGTCGATCATCGCGCGCAGGGTCTGCTGGCGAGCGGGCCGCCCCCGGCCCGAGACGGTGAGCAGGTGGAAGCGGTCGTCGAGCCGGTCGGCCACGCCGCGCACCCCCAGCGCGCGTACCCGGGCGGCGGCCAGTTCCAGCGCCAGCGGCAGGCCGTCCAGCCTCCGGCAGATCGCCGCCACCGCGGGCGCGCTGGCCTCGTCCAGCACGAACCCGGGCGCGGCGGCCGCGGCACGGGCCACGAACAGCTGTACGGAGCCGGCCTGTGCCGGGTCTGCTCCGGGCACCGGAAGCTCCAGTGGAGACACCGCGTACAGCGTCTCTCCTGGGATCGCCAGCGACTCCTGGCTGGTCGTCAGCACCCGCAGGCCGGGGGCGGCCCGCAGGAGCAGATCCACCAGCTCGGCGACCGGTTCGATCAGGTGTTCGCAGTTGTCCAGTACAAGCAGCAGCCGGCGGCCGCGCAGGGCGTCGGCGAGCCGGTGCGCCAGGCGGGCCGGGCGTGCGCCAGGACGCGCACCGGTCGCCGTGTCGTCGCGGACGTCCAGTTCGGCAGCCACCACCTCGGCCACGGTCGCGGTCTCGCCCGAGGTGCCCGCCAGCTCGACCAGCCACACCCCGTCGGGGAAGGCGTCGGTGGCGCGGTCGGCGGCCGCCAGGGCGAGCCGGGTCTTGCCGACACCGCCCGGGCCGGTCAGCGTGACGAGACGAGCCGAGCCGAGCAAGGCGCCGACCTCGGCCACGGCCTGCGCGCGGCCGATCAGTTCGGTGACGGGGGCGGGCAGGTTCGTACGCGGGCGCGCGGGCGCAAGCGAGGGATCCTGGCGCAGCATCGCCTGGTGGAGGGTGGCCAGCTCGGGTCCGGGGTCGAGGCCCAGCTCGTCGGCCAGCCGGTGCCGTAGGTCGTCGTACCCGGCCAGCGCCTCGGCCTGCCGTCCCGACCGGTAGAGCGCGCGCAGATGGGCGGCGCGCAGGCGTTCGCGCAGCGGGTGCGCGGCCACCAGCTCGCCCAGCTCGTCGGCCAGCGGGGTGTGCTCGCCCAGTTCCAGCCGTATCTCCGCGCGCTCCTCCAGCGCGGTCAGGCGTTGCTCCTCCAGCCGGGTGGCGGCGGTACGGACGAACTCCTCGTCGCCGAAGTCGGCGTAGGCCGGACCGCGCCACAGCGCCAGCGCATCCCCCAGCAGCCCCGCCTTCGCCCGCGAATCCGCGGCGGCGCGGGCCCGGTCGAGCAGCGCGACGAAGCGGGCGGCGTCCACGTCAGCGGCGCGCAGGACGTACCCCGCCGCCTGGAAGGCCACCAGCTCGCGACCTCCCGGCTCCGCCTGTTCCAGGGCTCGGCGTAGCTGGGACACCTTGGTCTGCAGAGTGTTGACGGGGTTGCCCGGCGGGTCGGCCCCCCACAGGTCCTCGGCCAGGCGGTCGGCCGACACCGGACGTCCCTCGTGGGCCAGCAGGTCCGCCAGTAGCGCCCGGACCTTCACCTCGGGGACCCGCACGGGCCGCCCTTCGTCGGTCCACACGGAAAGAGGGCCAAGTACACCGAATCGCACCTGGTCACCGTACCCGCAGCGAACCCCCAGCCGATCGTGCGCGACCCCGTCCACAGTGGTCCTCGAAACAGACGGCACGACGAACGAGGAGCACCACCATGACCGTGAACCGTGAGATCCAGCTGGCCGTCCGCCCCGTCGGCGAGCCCGGCACCGAGAACTTCGAGCTGGTCACCACCGCGCTGCCCGACCTGGCCGAGGGCCAGGTGCTGGTCCGCAACACGTGGATGTCGGTGGATCCCTACATGCGCGAGCGCATGCACGACGCCGAGTCCTACCTGCCGCCGTTCCAGCTCGGCGCACCTCTGGACGGCTCGGCGATCGGCGAGGTCGTGGCCTCGCGCTCGGCCGGCGTCCCGGTGGGCGCGACCGTCGTGCACTTCCTGGGCTGGCGCGAGTACGCCGTGGTGGACGCCGCGGCCGCGACCGTCGCCGATCTCTCCCTGGCCCCCGCCGAGGCGTGGCTGGGCGTGCTGGGCACCACCGGGCTGACCGCCTACGCGGCCCTGACCCAGGTGGCCCCCGTACGAGAGGGCGACGTGGTCTTCGTCTCGGCGGCGGCCGGGGCGGTGGGCAGCGTTGCCGGGCAACTCGCCCGCAAGCTCGGCGCCTCCCGCGTGATCGGCTCCGCGGGCGGAGCGCTGAAGGCCGAGAAGCTCGTACAGGACTTCGGCTACGACGCCGCGATCGACTACCGTGCCGGTTCCCTCGCCGAGCGGCTGGCCGAGGCCGCCCCCGACGGCATCGACGTCTACGTCGACCACGTCGGCGGCGACCACCTGGTGGCGGCCATCGACGCACTGCGTCACGGCGGCAGGATCGCGATGGTGGGAGCGATCAGCTCCTACAACGCCATCGAGCCGGTCCCCGGCCCGAGCAACCTGTTCACCCTGGCCGCCAAGGACGCCACCCTGCGCGGCATGCTGATCAACTCCTACTTCCACCTCTTCCCGGAGTGGATCACGAGGGCGGCCGGCTGGCTGGCCGACGGCTCCTTGCACACCGAGCTGACCGTGGCCGAGGGCATCGAGCGGGCGCCCGCCGCGTTCCTGGACATGATGCGCGGCGGCAACGTCGGCAAGATGCTGGTCAGGCTCTGACCCGCTGCGGGCCCGACGACCAAGGAGGTAGATCATGTCAACGCGAATGAGCAGGGCCGAGCGGGAAAGCTTCCTCACCGGCACCCACATCGGAGTGCTGAGCGTGGCCGGTTCCGGCGGACGGCCGCCCATGGCGGTGCCCATCTGGTACGGCTACGAGCCCGGTGGCGAGCTCACCTTCGCCACGAGCCCCGACAGCGTCAAGATGGCACTCATCCGTGCAGCGGGTCAGATCGGATTCACGGTCCAGCAGGAAGCGATGCCGTACAAGTACGTCTCCATCGAGGGGAGCGTGGTGGGCTATGAGCGGACCGATGCCGACGAATACCGCAGGTGGTCCGTCCGCTATCTCGGCCCAGATGCGGGCGAGCGGTTCTTCGACAGCATCGAGGACCACGTACGGACGATGATCACCGTGCGGGTCCGGCCCGAACGCTGGCGAACCTATGACTTCGGCAGGGAATTCAGCGGATAGCATACGCAGCCGGACGCGAGACGAAGTGCGCCGGAAATCAGTGTCAGGGGAGGTTGCCGCAGGTCCGCGAGGCGGGCACCATCGCAAATCCTCTCGCTCATCCAGGTGCTCTGGAACGGGCGGAACCCCGCACGATGATCGGTCTCCCCAGCATGGTGCTCGCCTTGGGCGCCGTGCTGGTGCACGTCATCGACTCGCTCGTCGCGGCCGAGCGCTGGTACACCGGACTGCCCGGGATCCCGCCCTCCATGGATACTCCGGCCTGCATGGAATGGCGTACCCGTGATTCTCGGCACGGGCCCGCCGCTCGCCTCCTTCGGGTTGATGCTGGAACAGCCGTTGGCAGTGAGAATGATCTTGAGTGAAGAGTGACACCCAACGCCGTTGCGCGATCGCTTGGGGCGGGGCGATGATCCTGTGTTCTATGTGAAGGTTTCTGGCCCGTGGATGATGCGGTGGATGGTGGAGCGTCCGACGCTGTACTCGGTTGCCAGGTCGGCCAGGGACACCTCGCCTTCGGCGTAGCGGCGGCGAGCGCTTGGTCGAGGTCGCCTCGATCGTGGCGTGTTCTGCTGCCTCGCCGAACTCACCGCCGCGCTGCAGGAACGGCTCAAGCGCTGGAACGAGAACGCCCGCCCCTTCACCTGGACCAAGAACGCCGACCAGCTCATCGATGCCATCGGGCCGCTACGGCGCTCGAATTTCCGCCCAGCAAACTAGCGCTGTGAGCAGCAAGAACCCGGAAAACATCCGGGATGCACCCCCTATATTCCAGCATGGGGCGCGCCGACGGCGCTGCGGCTCAGGCGTTGTAGCCACCGTGGGCGTCCAGCACGGCGCCCGTGATGTACGACGCAGCGGGGCTCGCCAGGAAGGCGATCGCCGCGGCGATCTCGTCGGGGTGTCCTATGCGCTGCAGGGACAGCGAGCTGAGCAGGGCCTTGAGGGTCTCGGGGTTCGGCGTCTCCATGCCGCCCTTCATCAGCCCGGCCTCCACGACGTTGGCGGTAATGGCCCGGGAGCCGAGGTCGCGGGCGGCGCCCATGGTGTACTGCACGACCCCGGCCTTGGTCGCCGAGTAGTCGGCCACGCCCGGGACGCCGACTCGAGTGCCGAACCCGGAACTCACCGTGATGACGCGGCCGCCCTCGCGCAGCACTCGGGAGGCGGCCCGGATGATGGCGATCACCCCGAGGTAGTTGGTGGCGTGCATCCGATCCAGCGCGGCGGTGTCGGCATCGGGGTCGTCCACCGTACCGCTCACCGAGATCGCCGCGTTGTTGACGAGGATGTCCAGGCCACCGAAGTGCGCGACCACGTCGTCGATCAGCGCCGGAGCCTGGCTCACGTCCGCCTGGTCGGACTTGAACGCGGCGACCTTCGCTCCTCCGTTACGCACCTCGTCGACGACGGCCTGCGCCTGCTTCTCGGAGCTGACGTAGGTGAACGCGACGTCGGCGCCCTGCTCGGCAAGCAGCCGTACGGTCGCGGCTCCCAACCCTCGGGACCCTCCGGTGACCAAGGCGACCTTGCCCGTCAGCGGCTTGTTCATTCTTCTCACCTCACTGGTTGACCTCTTCCGATGGTCGAAACAGTAATGGTTACGACAGCCTGTCGCAACTTTAGTTGTTACGACCATTGTTGTCGTAACATTGGGAGTTGCGATCGAGAGGAACGAGTTCATGAGCGCCAACAGCAGGTTGACCATCGCCGCCCACGCGCTGGCCTGGATCGGCCTCTACCAGCGCCAGGGTCATGAGGTCGCCACCTCCGAGCAGATCGCGGCCAGCGCGAGCACCAATCCCGTGGTGATCCGCCGGCTGCTCGGCGACCTGCGCAGGGCGGGGCTCGTGGAGTCCCGGCGCGGGGTGGGTGCGGGCTGGTCGCTGGCTCGCGACCTGGAGTCGATGACGCTGCTCGACGTGTACGAAGCAGTGGAACCCGGCCCGCTGTTCGCGCTGCACCGCGCCGCCCCGGACCCGAGATGCGTGGTGGGTCACGGCATCCAGCCGGCGATGCAGCGCATCTACGACGGCGTCGAGGAGACCCTCCGGCGCGAGTTGGCCCGCGTCACGCTGAAGGATGTACTCCAGGACGTTCTCGCAGCACCTCGCTGAGTGGTCCTGCCCGCAAGTCCTTCGGGGTCAGTGCCTGAGGTAGGGATCGCAGGCGCGATCGAGGACTTCTTGATGCGTGCCGGCAGAGTCGGCTGGGCCGACCTTCACCACGCATACGGAGTTTCTGGCATGCGCCGAGTTCGATCGATGGATCCCGCCTTCGGGCATGCGTCTCCAGGCCTTGCAGCGGGCTTTGTGCGGGCCCTCATGATGGCTGCTCGCTCTGTTCGCTGCATCGCCGCTCATTGTCCCATTCGTGCACATGGGTTTCCTATGTCCTGAACCAGCACACTGCGCGCAAGCCAGCTCTGGGAAGCCTCATGGATGCCGGCCCGGACTTCTCAGCGGATGTGCGGGCGGCGGACGGCATGCAGCAGGGCGAAGGTCTGCCCGACGATCCATCGCTGTTTGCCCAGGCCCGAGCCGTGTTCGGTATCGCGGCGGGCGATCAGCGGGCGGATCTGCAACGGGTGCGGTTCCTTTGAAGGGACGGAGTTGATCAGGTGATCAGGCCGTCCGTGGACAGCAGGTCCGAAATCGAGGTCCACCGTGCCCCGGGTAGGGGTTCGAACAGTCGCTGGTTCCCCGCCGACACCACGATCTTCCCGTCGTTCTCCACATCGAGCACGCAGAGCAGCCCTGAGTTGCGGATTGCTAGGGTGGCGAAGAAGTCCCGGATCGACGCCGAGTCCCGGAACAGACGGCTCATGGTGCTGGTGGCGGCCATGAAGCACAGTTCCAGGTGATCGGGGCGCAGCCATGAGGCTTCGTGCACGGTGAGGTAGATGTAGCCGATCTCATAGCGCAGTCGGCCGTCTGCGTTGATGGACCACCGGGGGTCGGTGTCTTCGGCGGGGATCGCGCGAGCTGTGGCGTAGTCGCGGACATGCTCGTCTTCGGTGAAACCGATCGTCAGGTCCAGCGCCAGCTCGGGGCTCAGGGGCAGGGTCCGGCCGCTGGTGAATCCGCTGGTGAACGGCATCACCAGGTGTCGTCCTCCTGGCAACTCGACCACGGTATGCCCGGTGGAGTCATGGGTGGCTGTCTTGCCGGCGGCCAGGTCGGATAACACGCCCTCTGCATAGCGGCGGTGCAGGTAAAGCTCATAGCTGTAGTCAAGCCCCATCCGACGATGGTAGGGCCCCGGCTGCGAACGGGCCGGAGCCTGCCGGTGCAGGCTGCGTCGATGCCTTCGGTTCCTTGCCAGGACTGGTTTGATCAAGCGGTGAGGTCGTGGTGGTCGTGGTCGAGGTGGTAGCGCCAGTAAGTAGGGAAGTCGCCGTTAGCGATCAACGCGCGGAGTTTGAGGATGGCTTCGGCTCCGGCCAGACCCCAGCGGGCGCCGGTGATGTCGAGACGGTCGCCGATCAGGTGGCGTCAGGCGCCTTCGATCACACCGGTGGCGATCACCCAGCACCACTCAGGGACGTGTGTGTGCTGGGTCGCGGGCCTGGGCCTGGTCGAACATGGAGGCGATCACCTGGTCGGGGTCCATGAGTTGCGAGTGAAGCGGGTGCCGGGGCTCGTCCCGGATGGACGCCCAGAAGGGGTCGCGGGACAGCACGCCATGCCAGTCGACGAACACCACCCTCCCGGAGCGCGGCGGCGGCGCCGTATCGGGACGGAACATCTCGTTTGACGATGAGGAAATGCTTCCCCCAAGCTTGGGAACGACTTACGGGACATCTTGTCCCGTTCCTCTGTGTCAGGGGCGTGCGCCGGTGTCCTCCTCGCCACCTGCCGCCGGCCCTTCAGGAAGGTAGCTGTTCGTGACGTCAACTTCTCCCGCCGATCCGACCGTGGTGCATCCGATGCCCGAGCAGCCGCGCGTGGTGCTGCTGAAGCCGCTGATCACCTCGCCGCTGATCGAGGTGGGAGAGTTCTCCTACTACGACGACCCGGATGATCCGACCGCCTTCGAGACCCGTAACGTGCTGTACCACTACGGGCCGGAGAAGCTGGTCATCGGGAAATTCTGCGCGCTGGGCGAGGGCGTACGGTTCATCATGAACGGCGCCAACCACCGCATGGACGGCCCCTCGACGTTCCCTTTCCCGATCATGGGCGGCTCCTGGGCCGAGCACTTCGACCTCATCACCGGCCTGCCCGGACGGGGTGACACCGTGGTGGGCAACGACGTCTGGTTCGGCTACCGGTCCATGGTGATGCCCGGCGTCCGCATCGGCCACGGGGCGATCATCGCGTCCGGGGCCGTAGTCGTCGACGACGTGCCCGACTACGGCATCGTCGGCGGCAACCCGGCCAAACTCATCCGCCGCCGCTACAGCGACGCCGACATCGATCGCCTCCTGGCCCTGGCCTGGTGGGACTGGCCGCTGCAGCACATCACCGACCACATCCGCACGATCATGTCCGGCGGCATCGACGACCTGGAGAAGGCGGCCCCCGCACGAGGACGGGGGCAGGGGCAGGCACAGGGGTAGGGCGAGGCCGGGCCCGCCGCGAGGCCGGGTCCGCCGGGACGCCGGGCCCTCCCGACGTCGAAAGTGCCAAGAACGTTGTTCATATCCCATTTCATATTGACGTTGGTGTTTGACACCTACCGCGCCAGAACGTGCGATGCGAAGATCTACGAGCCGGGACGTTGGCGGGTGGCGGTGCGCGTGGCGTGCCGCGGAGGGTGAGGCTGGTCGGTGACTCGCGCGCGAGAGGAGTCCGTTCCCCTCGTACGCGTGCCGCGCGTGGTGGGGCGCGACCCCGAACTGGAGCGGTTGCGCCGCGCGCTGGCGAACCCGTCCCCGCTGGTGCTGGTCGAGGGCGAGGCGGGCATCGGCAAGACCCGGCTGGTGCAGGAGGCCGTCGGCGGGCGGGAGCGGCTGCTGGTCGCGGTGTGCCCGCCGTTCCAGGACGCGGCGACGCTCGGCCCGGTCGTGGACGCCGTCCGGCAGACCGGTGTGGCGGTCGCCGGGCTGGGACTGAGCGGGCTCGCAGGCGCGCTGCGGCCGCTGTTCCCCGACTGGGCCGACGACCTGCCGGACCCGGTCGAGCCGTTGCCGGACGCGACCGCCACCCAGCACCGGCTGCTGCGCGCCCTGGCCGAGCTGCTCGACCGGCTCGACGTCGGGCTGCTCGTCGTCGAGGACGCGCACTGGGCGGACGAGGCCACCCTCGAGCTGCTGCTGCTGCTCACCGCGCGGCGGCCGCCCGGCGCGGGCGTGCTGGTGACCTACCGGCCGGAGGAGGTGGCGGACGGGTCGCTGCTGCGCCGGCTGTCCTCGCGGGTCCGCGGCGGCTCCGGGCACCTGCGGCTGGCACTGGGCCCGCTCGACGTGGCCGACACGGCGGCGCTCGTGTCGTCGATGCTCGACGGGGAGCACGTGTCGGACGCGTTCGCGCGGTTCCTGCACACCCAGACGGACGGGCTGCCGCTCGCGCTCGAGGAGTCCGTACGGCTGCTGCGGGACCGCGCCGACATCGTCCGCGTGGACGGCGAGTGGGTACGGCGCAGCCTCGACGAGATCGCGGTGCCGTTGACCATCCGCGACGCGGTGCTGGAGCGCGTCGGCCGGCTGGCGGCGCCCGCCAGGACGGTCCTGCGGGCCGCCGCGGTGCTGGCCGAGCCCGCCGAGGAGTCGATGCTGCGCGCGGTCGCGGACCTTCCCGAGGAGCGGGCCCGCGCCGGGATCGTGGACGCGATCGCCGGCGGCCTGCTGGTGGAGGACGAGCGCGGCCGGCTGGCGTTCGCGCACGTCCTCGCCGCGCGGGCCACGTACGACGCGGTGCCCGGCCCGATCCGCCGGATGCTGCACGGGCGGGCCGGCCGGGCGCTGGAGGCGGCGGGCCGGCCGTCCGCGTCGCGGCTGGCCCGCCACTTCCGGCAGACGGGCGACACGGACCGGTGGCGCGGGTACGCCGAGCAGGCCGCGGACCTCGCGCTCGACGTGGGCGACGACGCGGCCGCGGCCGGTCACCTGCTCGACCTGCTCGAATCGGACCTGCCCGCGGACGCGCTGACCCGCGTGGCCGACAAGATGCCGACCCTGGCGTCCACGGGCTACCTGCACCGCAGCGGTCTGGTGGAGGTGCTGCGGTCGGTGCTCGACCGGACCTCGTCCAGGCGCCGGCGGGCCGAGATCCGCGCCCAGCTCGGCGCCTCGCTCATCCGCAGGGGTGAGCACGAGGCCGCCGTCGCCGAGCTGGAACGTGCCGTGCCGGACCTGGGCCATGACCCGGTACGGCAGGCCCACGCGATGACCGGCCTCGGCATGCCGTACAGCACGAACTGGCCGGCGACGGTGCACCGGCGCTGGCTCGACCGGGCCGCGGCCGTGGTGGCGCGGTCGTCCCTGCCGCGGCGGGAGGTCCTCGACCTCCAGGTCAACTGGGCGACCGGCCTGCTGACGCTCGGCGACCCCGAGGGATGGGCCGTCGCCGCGGGGCTGCCCGACACCGCCGACGCTCCGGGGGAGGCCGCTCCGCTCGCCAAGGCCGCGCTGAACATGGGCAACGGCGCCATGCGCTGGGGCCGCTACGGCGAGGCGCGCGAGCACCTGGCCCGCGGCGTCCGGCTCGCCGAGCAGCGCGGCTACGTGCGGCTGCGCGACATGATCGCCGTGACCTGCGCGCACCTGGACTGGTTCACCGGCCGGTGGGACGGTCTCGCCGAGCGGGTGGTGCGGCTCGCCGAGCTCGACGGCGAGCCGGAGATCCGGCTGGACGCGCAGACGGTCGCCGGGCTGCTCGACGTGGCACGGGGGGACCCGTCGAGCGCCCGGGAGCGGCTGCGGTGGGTGCTGGAGGAGTCCGGCAGGCGCGGCCTGGCGCAGGTGCCGCTCGAACCGGCCGCGGCCCTGGCCCGCCTGTGCCTGGCCGAGGGCGACCCCGACGGCGCCCTGAGCCTCACCGACGCGCCGCTGCGGCTGATCGCCGCCAAGGGGACGTGGCTGTGGGCCACCGAGCTGGTGCCGGCGCGGGTGGCGGCGCTCCTCGCCGCGGGACGGCCGGCGGAGGCGGGCGACGTCGTCGCGGGGTACGAGCGCGGCCTGCGGGACTGTCCCGCGGCGAGCGCGCACGCGTCGCTGGCCGACTGCCGGGCCCGGCTCGCCGAGGCGAACGACGGTCCCGCCGCCGCGGCGGACGCGTACGCGGTGGCCGCCGCGGCGTGGGACGCGCTGCCCCGGCCGTACGCGGCTCTGCTCGTCCGCGAGCGGCAGGCGTCCTGCCTCCTGGCCGCCGGGCGGCGCGACGCCGGGCTGGAGCTGCTGACCGGAGTGCTGCGCGGGCACTCGCGGCTGGGCGCCACCGGCGACGCGGAACGGGTCGCGGAGCAGCTGCACGGCCACGGCGTGCGGCGCGCCTGGCGGGGCGGCCGGCGCGGCTACGGCAGCGAGCTGTCGCCCAGGGAACGCGAGGTCGTCCGGTTGCTGGTCACCGGCCTGGGCAACAAGGAGATCGCGCAGGCGCTGTCCCGCTCCCCGAAGACGGTCGCCGCGCAGATCAACTCCGCGATGCGCAAGCTCGGGGTGTCCTCGCGCACGGCGCTGGCGGTCGCCGCCGTCCAGGCCGGGCTCGGAACCGAGGGGCTTCCCGCCGAACTTTAGGTCATCCGCCCAATAGCAAGCGATGGGCGCGGCTTCGATACTCGCTGGCGTGCCTACATCTCCGCAGCCACCTGACGAACGGCCCGACGACGGCGAGGACCTCGACCCATGCCGGCGACCGGCCGAAGATCCGGCCGACGATCCGGCGGCCGACGAGCCGGCGCCTGACGACGGCGATCGCGGCTCGGAATCCCGGCATGGCTACGAACCGCTCTGATCGGAGAACCCCCTTGCGTCTGAGCAGCCTCGTCTCCCTGGCCGCCGCCATCGGACTCGGCGCCGGCGTGCTCGCCGCGTCGCCGGCGCGCGCCGCGCCCCAACCCGCCGCCTCACAACCCGCCGCCTCACAGCCCGCTGCCTTCACAGCCCGCTGCCTCACAGCCCGCAGCCTCGCAGTCCGCCGTCCCGGACGCGACCGCCTCACCCAGCGCATCCCCGACCCCGTCGCCGTTGTCCGGCATTCCGGAAACCGACTACACCCCGGGCGCCTGCAACCGCTCGGACCTGCCCGCCGGGCATGCCCGCTGCTTATCGGAGATCTACACCCCGAAGAGGGCGAGGGTCGCGACGAAGTCCGACCAGCCCTGGCCCACCGCGCTCACGCCCGAGGACATCCGCTCGGCGTACAACCTGCCCGACGGAGGCGAGGGACAGACCGTCGCCGTCGTCGACGCCTACGGTTACGCCGCCGCGGAGAGCGACCTGGCCGTGTACCGCAAGCAGTACGGCCTGCCCGAGTGCACCACGGCCAACGGCTGCTTCCGCAAGGTCGACCAGAGGGGCGGCACCGACTACCCGCGCGACGACGCGGGCTGGGCGGCGGAGAGCGCGCTCGACCTGGACGCGGTGTCCGCGGTCTGCCCGCGCTGCAAGCTGCTCCTGGTGCAGGCCGACTCCGCGTCCGTCCAGGACCTCAGCGCGGCCGTGGAGACCGCCGTCGCCCTGGGCGCCACGTTCGTCTCCAACTCGTACGGCATCCCGGGCGAGGCCGACGGGCAGCAGGACTACGACGAGCACTACGACCACCCGGGTGTCGTGGTGACCGCGGCCACCGGCGACACCGGCAACGTCATCAGCTGGCCGTCCAGCAACCCCCACGTGGTCGCGGTCGGCGGGACGAGGCTGACCCGTGACGCGTCAACCCCCCGCGGCTGGAGCGAGAGCCCGTGGACCGGCGGCGGATCGGGCTGCTCACGGTACGAGCCGCGCCCGGCCTACCAGGACGGCATCGACACCAACTGCCCGAACGGGCGGGCGACCGCCGACATCGCGGCCGACGCCGACCCGGCCAGCGGCCTGTCGGTCTACCACTCCATCTCGTCCGACGGCTACAGCGGATGGCTGCAGTACGGCGGTACGAGCCTGTCGGCCCCGCTGGTCGCCGCGATGTACGCCCTGGCCGGCACCCCGGCGGCGGACACCGACCCGGTGACCTACCCCTACGCCTCGGCCGGGTCGGCCGACCTGTTCGACATCACCGAGGGCGACAACGGCGCCTGCGGCAACGTGCTGTGCCAGGCCGGTCCCGGCTGGGACGGGCCCACCGGCCTCGGCACCCCGAACGGCGTGAACGCGCTGGCGTTCGGCCCGGCAGGAACCGTGACCGGCCGCCTCACCGACCAGAGCACCGGCGATCCGGTCGCCGCCGGCGACGTCGCCGCCCGCAACCAGGAGAACGGCAAGACCTACCACGCCGGGACCGATGACAAGGGCGGCTACACGCTGCGCGTGCCGGCCGGGACGTACGACCTGACCGCCACGGGCTTCGGCTACGGCAAGGCGACCAGGACAGGGGTGGTGGTGCCGGTCGACCGGACGGCGACCGCCGACCTCGCGATGCGGGCGATGCCCAGCCGCACCGTGTCCGGGACGATCACCGGTGACGGCGACCACGCCTGGCCGCTCGCGGCGTCGATCGCCATCGACGGCTACCCGCACGGCGAGGTCACGACCGACCCGTACACCGGCCGCTACTCGGTCGAGCTGCCCATGAACGCCGACTACACCTTCCACATCTCCGCCCGCTACCCCGGATACACCACCAAGGTCCAGAAGGTCGGCGTCGGCGGCGAGGACGCCGTCGCGGACGCGGCCCTCATGGTCGACCGGCGCGCCTGCCTGGCCCCCGGGTACGCCTACCCGAGCCGCGTCGACTTCGAGGGCTGGACCGGCACCGCGCCCGAGGACGGCTGGACCGTGAGCGGGTCGACGCCCGGCTGGGAGTTCACCGGCAATCCCCTGAACCTCATCGGCAGCAGCGGCAACTTCGCCGCCGCGTCCCCGTTCATCCACGACGGCGCGACGCTGGACACCTACCTCACCTCGCCGTCCATCGACCTGTCCGGGGACAGCGCGCCCGAGGTCCGGTTCAGCTACACCTACGTCGTCAACGACACCACCGTGGG
Organism: Nonomuraea phyllanthi; assembly: GCF_006334985.2. GTDB lineage: Bacteria > Actinomycetota > Actinomycetes > Streptosporangiales > Streptosporangiaceae > Nonomuraea > Nonomuraea phyllanthi. The sequence continues at coordinate 167,739 of NZ_VDLX02000021.1, read as the reverse complement.
CGAGGTCCAGCTCAGCCTGGACGGCGGCGCCACCTGGGCCACCGTCGGCCGCCCCGCCAAGGACACCACCGGGTCGGCCGGTATCGCGATCCCCCAGGCGGCGGGGCAGCCCGACGTCCGGGTGCGCTTCCACTACGCCGGCGGCGGCGTCTCCGTGTGGCAGCTGGACGACGTCACCATCGGCGGCTGTGCCGCACGGCCCGGGGGACTGGTCGGTGGCGTCGTCACCGACGCCAACACCGGCGAGCCGGTGCCGGGCGCGACCGTCAACGGCTCCGTGCCGGCCACGGCCGACGGCTGGTTCTGGACCTTCGCCGGACCCGGGAGGAACAGGCTGACCGCGTCGGCCGACCGCTACGCGTCCTCGGCCCGCAAGGTGACCGTCGCCCCCGGCGCGGTGACCCGGCGCGACTGGGCACTGAAGGCCGGACGGCTCTCGGTCACCACCAGCGCCGTCTCGTTCGACGCCACCCTCGGACGCTCGGCCGGCGCGCAGAAGGTCCGGATCACCAACACCGGCGGCGCGCCCCTGCAGGTCTCGATCGGCGAGCACAGCGCACCGGCCGCACCCGGCGCCGCCGCGGACGGCGCCGCCTGGACCGACATCGCTGACTATCCCGTGCCGGTCATCAGCAGCACGGCGGGCAGCCACGAGGGCAAGGTCTACTCGGTCGGCGGCCGGACGCTGGGCGGCACCCTGTCGTCCGGCTACGTCTACGATCCGGCGACCGGCGCCTGGAGCCCGATCGCCGACCTGCCCGAGCCCCTCTACTCCGCGTCCGGGATCTTCCTCGACGGCACGCTGTACGTCGTCGGCGGAAGACGGGACAAGGACGTCGGTTCCGAAACGGTGTCCACGGTGTACGCGTACGACCCGGACGAGGACGCCTGGAGCCGGGCCGCCGACCTGCCGGCGACGGTCCACCGGGCGGGCATCGCCGTGCTCGGCAAGCAGCTGTACGTCGTGGGCGGCTGCGTGCAGGAGTGCGCCGAGACGTCGTCGGCGGCGGCGTACCGCTACGACCCGAAGCGCGACGCCTGGACCCGCATCGCCGACTATCCGGCGCCCATGTGGCTTCCGGCCTGCGCCGGCATCGGCATCCGCGACGAGATCATCTGCGCGGGCGGGCACCACAAGATGGCCGACAGCAGGCCCGGCGACCCCTCCGCCTACGCCCTCACCGCCACCTACGCCTACAACCCGCGCCGGAACGCCTGGACGCGGCTCACCGACATGCCGTACAACAACTACGCGATGGCCTACAGCGGGGCCAACGGCAAGCTGCAGATCGCCGGCGGCGTCTACAACCTGGCCGCCACCGACCGGGCCGCGGAGTACGACCCGGTCGCCGGCACCTGGCACGCGCTCCCCGACGTGAACCACGCCGCGTATTACGCGGGCAGCGCCTGCGGACTGTACAAGGTCGGCGGCGACGGGCCCAACGCCTTCGCCGAGGTGCTCCCCGGCTACGACTCGTGCGGCGGAGACGACGTGTCCTGGCTGAAGGAGAACCGCACCCGGTTCGAACTCGCGCCGGGCCGCTCGGCGACGCTGACGGTCCACGTCACGGCTCGCGTCAGCGGTCCGGGACGGTACGCCGCCGACCTGTCGCTGGACACGGACTCGCCGTACGAGCCCGGCACGATCAACGTCACCATGCAGGTGAAGGGGAAGCAGGGGCACTGACGGAAGGAGGCCGCCGGCCAGGGATGCCCCTGGCCGGCGCGCCTGAGAGCTCACTCGAGAAGCCAGGACTTCCCCTTTCCCCATTTTCATCGAATATCGTCGATTAACGATGAATGAGACGGAGAAGGGGCCGCTGCCGCGCGCGGAGGCCGAGGAGTACGCGAGCTGGTTCAAGGCGCTGGCCGACGCCACCCGCATCCAGATCGTGTCGCTGCTGGCACGGCGGCGCGAGCCGATGAGCGTGGGGGAGATCGTGGCCGCCTCCGGGGTGGGACAGTCCACGGTGTCGCACCACCTGAAGATCCTGTCCGAGGTGCGGTTCGTCCTGGTGGAGCGGCAGGGGACGTCGAGCCTGTACCGGATCAACGAGAACTGCGTGAGCTGCTTCCCCACCGCCGCCGACGTGGTGATGGGCAACCCCGTGCCGGCCGCGCCGGCCTGCGACTGAGGAGAGTCCATGGCACACGACGAGATCATCGACCACTACTCCGCCCTGGCCCGCAACGCGCTCACCGGGCAGCGCATCGCCGACTGCGATCCCGCCGCCTTCGCCGAGGGCGGCTTCGGACCGGCCGGATACGACGACACCGCCGCGCTCCCCGACGGGGCGCTCCAGGCCGGTCTGGGATGTGGCAACCCGGTCGCCGTCGCCGAGTTGCGTCCCGGCGAGACGGTGCTCGACCTCGGCTCCGGCGGCGGCATCGACGTGCTCCTTTCAGCCCGCCGCGTCGGCCCGCACGGCACCGTCTTCGGCCTCGACGCCGGCCCGGCCACGGTGGAGCCGGCCCGGCGCAACGCCGAACAGGCGGGCACGTCCAACGTGCGGTTCCTGCACGGCACGATCGAGGCGATCCCGCTGCCCGGCCACGCGGTCGACGTGGTCATCTCCAACTGTGTGATCAACCTGTCCGACGACAAGGCGGCGGTGCTGGCCGAGGCGTTCCGGGTGCTGCGGCCCGGCGGCCGGTTCGGCGTCAGCGACGTCGTCACCGCACAGGCGCTCGACGAGCAGGCGCGGCAGCGCGCCGAGCGGCGCATCGGCTGCGCCGCCGGTTCCCTCACCGTGGGGGAGTACCGCGAGCTGCTCGCCGCGGCCGGCTTCGTCGCCGTTACGATCACGCTGACCGCCGATCACGGCGACGGGGTGCACTCCGCCCTCGTCCAGGCCGTCAAGCCCGCCATCGGCCCCGGCCTGGAGATCCGGCCGATGCGCCAGAGCGACGCCGCCGAGGTGCTGGCCATCTACCAGGCCGGCCTGGACACCGGCCAGGCCAGCTTCGAGACCACCGCACCCAGCTGGGAGGGGTTCAGCGCGAGCCGGTTGCCGCATCTGCGCTACGTGGCGGTGGACGCCGACTCCGGCGAGGTGCTCGGCTGGGTCGCGGGATCGGCGGTCTCGTCCCGGCCCGTGTACGCGGGCGTCGTGGAGCACAGCATCTACGTGCACCCCGGCTGCCAGGCCCACGGCATCGGCCGCGCGCTGCTGTCGGCGTTCATCGCCGCCGCCGAGGACGCCGGCGTCTGGACGATCCAGTCGGGCGTCTTCCCGGAGAACGCCGCAAGCCTGAGCCTGCACCAGGCGCTCGGGTTCCGCGTGGTGGGCACCCGCGAGCGCGTCGGCCGCCATCACGGCCTGTGGCGCGATGTGCTGATGATCGAGCGCCGCAGCGCTGTGGCCGGCACCTGAGGGAACGGCGTCGATTCAGCTCAGCCAGACAACCGCGCTTGTCACGGGTTCGGCTCCCCCGAATCCGAACCCGTATCACGGCTTGCGTCATGTCTTCTTCTGGGCGCGGCGTGGATTGCCGTGAGGCAAGGAAGAGGGCTCCTGTTACCGGCGGGGGCCTTCTTCGCCTGTTCGGGATGTGTGGCCAACCCTGGGGACGGCGACAGATCCCGATCGTCCCGATATTCCGCATCCTCTGGAACACGCTGGGTCACTAGCACGGCGCTGCCTCTACGGATTTGCGCCCGATGGCCGGTAATCGAGGGCGCACGACGAAATGCCGCGCTCAGGAGAAAGGACAAAGAGTATCAAACGTGCAAGAAGCTCCGAGCACGTCCTTTGGGTCAGGGCGAGGCGGGCGACTTGAACGGGGCGGCTCAGGTGAGGGACTGGCCGGTGCCGACGCCGCGTAGCAGGGTATCGACCAGGCGGGCCGCGAGCGCGTCGGCGTCGGCGTCGCGTGACTGTGCCGCCTCATGGATGAGGGCGTAGTAGACCCGCCTGGCCCAAGCGGGATCGACGTCGGCGCGCAGCACACCGGCCTCGCGCGCCTTGGCGAACAGCCGTTCACAGCGCCCCTCGATGTCGGCGTGTACGTGGGCGGCCTCCCGGTCAGCGGTCAGCGCCAGGTTCATGGCAAACGACCAGTCGATCTTGACGCGGAGCACGTTGACGGTGACCTGATAGAGCGCGATGAGCGGTGGCGTGGTCTCGGGGTGAGCGGCGTTCACAGCTTCGGCGAAGCGCCGGGTGGCCCAGGAAGCCATCGCGGCCACGAGCGCGTCTCGTGAGGCGAAACGGCGGTGCACCGTCGTGCGGGCCACCCCGGCGGCCTCGGCGATCTGCTCCATGCTGGCCGTCGGGTTCCTGCTGAGCACGCGTTCGGCTGCTTCAAGAATGGTGTGCACCGTCCGTTCGGCATCGGACCTCAGAGCTCGCGTCGACGTCATCGTCTCCTTCATCTGGACAAGGATACGCCATCGTCGCTGCTTAACCGATAGTTGCATCATTGATGTCGCAGGTTATATGTTTTCAGCGTCGATAGCGACGCATCTAGGCAAGAGGATGGGACGAACATGGACATGCGACTGACTGGCAAGACCGCCGTGGTGACCGGGGCGAGCAGGGGCCTTGGGCTGGCAATCGTCCGAGCCCTGACGGCGGAGGGCATGCGGGTAGTGGCCGCCGCCCGGACGATCTCGCCCGAGCTGAAGGAGACCGGCGCGATAGCGCTGAGCGCCGACCTGTCCACCCCGGACGGCCCCGCATCGCTGATCGAACGGGCACTGACCGAGCTGGGCGAGCTCGACCTGCTGGTCAACAACGTGGGCGGCGGCGACGGTGGTGAGGGCCCAGTCGGCGGCCTGCTGAACTTCACCGACGAGCACTGGAGGCGTGACCACGACCTGAACTTTCTCAGCGCCGTACGCGCGACCACAGCCGCCATGCCTAGCCTGCTCCGCCGGCACGGCAACGTGATCAACATCTCGTCCAACAGCGCCCGTATGCCGCACGCCGGACCCATCACCTACACCACGGCCAAGGCGGCGCTGACCGCGTTCGGCAAGGCCCTGGCCGAGGAGTTCGGCCCCCAGGGGGTGCGGGTGAACACGATCTCCCCCGGCGCCACCCGCACCTCCCTGTGGGAGTCCCCGGACGGCTACGGGGCCTCGCTGGCCGCCGCGCTCGGCCTGGAGCATCAGCAGTTCCTGGCCAGCCTGCCCGCGAATACCGGCATGACCACCGGCAGGCTCGTCGAGCCGGACGAGGTGGCCGCCCTGGTGACGTGGCTGGCCTCGCCGCACGCCGCAAGCGTCAACGGCGCCGACCACGTCATCGACGGCGGCGCGATCAAGACGGTCTGACGGCGGCATCGGCGGTCACTGCGAGACTTGCCTTGCCTGTCGGGACCGGTCCGGGTGGCGCTTGCGACCTACGTTCGAGGCCACGGTATGCCGCGTTCGTTGAGCAGCCGCACGATTGCCCGGCACGCTCATACCCGCCGGCCGCTGCGCGAACAACCACCGTCGTGGTTGCATGGCGAACGTGTAACCGCGGCCGGCCTCAACAAGGGACCGGGCGACGCCACCGGTTCGGCACGTCGGCGGATGAGCCGTTCATGCACCGTGCGCGTGGCGGGCGCCCTTCGCGGTGACGCGCTCGATGGCCTGGACGGCGATCTCTGGCTGGTCGAGGTGGATGTAGTGGCCGCTCTTCTCGGCCGTGGTCAGCTTGCTGCTGCTGGACAGCGCGAGCCCCTGTCCCTTGAAGATCGCGAGGTTCTGCGCGCGTACGTCGGCCGCCGGGCCCTTGGCGGACGCGGGGATCACCTTGGTGATGTCGGCCACCATGGTCGCGCGTCTGGCCCTGGCCGCCGCGCAGGGCGAGGCGACCACCGCCACACGGCCGCAGGCCCGCGCCGAGGACGAGCTGCATCAGGCCCGTGCCGACCGAGACCTCCAGCGAGAGCGCGCCGTGACTGCCGAACAACAGGCCCTCGCCACCCAGGCCGAGCGCGAGCGCGCCGCCGAACAGGTGCGGGAACTGCGCGACCGGCCGGCCGCCGCCCAGACCGCCTCCGGGCTGGTGCTGCCCGAGCTGGCCGACCTCAACGGTGACATCGGCGATGGCGTACGCGGGGTGATCCTGCCTGAGGCCGGCATCGCCCTCGCCCGGCAGCCGGACGGGGCCGTGGTGCTGCACCACCAGGGCCGGCGGATCCGGCTGGGCGACCCCGCACACGCTCCCGCGCACGGCCGCGCCCTGGCCGCCGGGCTCCTCGCCGTCTGCTCACGCTGATGGCGGCCAGGGGAGAGACGAGGGGCTGTTGGACGAGGTCAAGAAGGAAGTGGCCAAACTCGATCAGGCGGCCCGGACAGCGGTCCGGGTCGCGATCAGGGTGCCGCCTGGAAGAGACTCGCTGGTGTTCATCAGCATGCCACCGATCGGCCAGCTCGTAGTTCGGGAAGCCGAGAACCGGGACAAGACGGGCTGACTGCATCAAACGCCTTTCAGAACACGTTCAAGTGCCGCCCGGCCCGCAGGTCCCCAGTGAGGCTTCCCGCCGGGAAGGCCCCGGTCTCCGTTCTGCCCCATGTGCATCAGGAAGAGGCTCTTCATGGCGGCCAGGCCGCGGGCGCGCCGGATCGTCCCCTCGTCCGCATGCCCGTACATGTCGAAGAACCGTGCGGCCGTACCGGCGGGGAGCAGCACCCATGCGGCGGCGAGGTCCCACGCCGGATCGCCGGCGAACAAGGCACCGAAGTCGATGATGCCCGAGAGCGTTCCGTCCGAGACGACGACGTTCGCGGGATGGAGGTCACCGTGCACCCACACCGGCGGGCCCTCCCACTCGGGGGCCGCGACGGCATCGGCCCAGACATCCCGGACGGCGCGGACATCGCCGAGGGCGTCGGGGTCAATGGCCTGCAAGAACTGCTCGAAGCCGCCCGTGCACCTCTTGGGGTGAGCGCCGAAGTCCGCACTGGCCGGGGCTGCGGCGGGCGCCTCCACATGGAGCGCCTGGAGGAAGCCCGCCAGCGTGTCGGCCGCGTGGGCGCCGCGGGTGATCGAGCCGTGGTCCAGCGGCTCGCCGGGAACCCACGTCATCACGGTCCAGTGCTTGGGAAAGCGCTCGGACGGTTCGCCGAACCGCACCGGGATCGGCACCGGCAACGGCAGGCGCGGGGCCAGCACGGGTAGCCACCGCCGCTCCTTGAGCTGGAACTCCGGAGTACGGTCCATACGCTGCATCCGCACCGCCAACTCCTCCCCGAGACGCCACATCTGGTTGCCCCAACCGCCCACCACCTCGCGGATGGCCAGCCCCGCAAGGTCCGGATGCTGCTCCTGGAGCAGGTCGCCGACCAGGTCTGCGGTGATCTCGATCTCGGTGTCGGTCATGCGAAGTCACAGTACTGAGACGGCAGGCGGAGCGGCTCACGCTCTCCAGACCATCTCGCTGTGATTCCTCTGGCATCACTGCTTCGGTTTCAGAGAGCCGCAGACCAGGCTTCGGGACGGACCGGCCTCAAAAGTTCAGAGAAGGACTGACGGCTACGTCAACCGCTCGGTCGGAAGGTTCCCATCGCCGAGATCCCAGTCCCTTACAGCGGAATAGCTACCGAAGTCTCCGATGGCGACCGTCACCTCCAAGGAGCAGGCCGGGCACGAGACCCAGTAGAAGTCATCAGCGAAGTCGCCCAGGACCTTGCTCCAGCGAACGCGACGGCACCCCGTCATCGTCTCCGTCGGCCGGGACAGGACGGTCCGGCTCTGGAGCCTGGGATCGTAAGAGCCGTTCACCAGCAGCGCAGGTCCCAGGTGCCGGCGTAGATCGTGTCGACGGCGACTGACACCTGGTCGGCGGACTGCTGCAAGGCGCTGACGCTCAGCTCGGAGAAGTGTGCGTCGGTCTGCATGAAGGGGGCCGCCTCGTAGTACCGCTTGATCTCCTCGGGTGGGCGATCGGTGCGGAGGGTGAAGGCGAAGCCGGCCCAGCAGTCGCCGGAGTCTCCGATGACGGGCCCCTGAGGTTCGGACGCGCCGAACGTCGTGCCTGGTGGCGGCGGATGATTGAGAGCTCGATTCTCCAGGCTCGCCAGGCGGTGATCAGTGATCCACTGGGGGGCCGTCGCGGCGGCGTACAGCAGGAGGAGGGGCGTGGCGGCCATGGCCGCCACGATCGACGCCCGTCTCAGAGCAGATGGTCGGGAAGTGTCACCCACAGGTCGCACTCGCCGATGATCGCACGGGAGTTGGCCAGCCGCAGGCCCGCGCTGACGCAGCAGTGGGCAGGCCCGACATGACGCTGCGCCGGCGGCTCTCACAACTGCCAGGCGGCAGCCCGAGCCCACGCCGAGCACCTCCGACGGCCGGGCTCCGCGCCACCGGGCCACTCACCCATCCCCGACGCCCGCACCCGCCTGATGATGGGCATGAGTCGCGGAACCGATCTGGCAAGATCTCTGGCCCCAAGATGGACGGTGCCCTGCGGGCGATGGACGCCCGGCTCGCCGACCTCCCGCACGCCCGCGCCGTGCGGGCCGGGACCCTCGGGCAGTCCTGGGCAGTCGGCGTCCGGCGGCTGCGCGTCACCGCTGCCGGGCCAGGCGGGCTGTCATCGGCGCACCATGACCCAGTGCTGGTCACTGCCGGAATGGCCGCACGTCGCCGCGGAGATCTCCCACGGACGCCGCACATTGTGGTGCAGGCACAGGTTGCGCAGGTGCTTCCATCTGATCTGGATGACCGTGTCCCACACGCCCTCCTTGACCACGGGGAAGGTGAACTGCTGGCGCTTGTCGCCGCTGCACCGCCCCACCTGCACGGCGGTGCCCTTGGGCGCGCCCAGGCAGTACGTGCGTCCGCGGTAGGTGATGGCGAGCTGGGAGCGGGCCGTGCGCTTCCACAGATAACCGTCGAACTTCGTGGACGGGCAGTAGTTCGCCTGGGCGCGGAAGCCGGGTTTGGCCGGGGTGCGGTCCGCCGCGTAGGTCAGGCAGCGGTCGTCGTTCTTGATCAGGTAGGTCTTCGGGGCCGCCAGGGCGGGGGAGGGGACGAGCGCGGCGGGGACGGCCAGGGCGAGGACGGCCGCGATCGTTAATCGTCTGCTCATGGCATGGCATGCTACGACGATCTTCCGGCACGGGGCGCAGCTCGCCCGCCGTCACGGTGCCGGTGCTTGAGCCGGTACGGCGGTATCCCCGCCCGCCGTCAGGCATGGCCATGCGCCATCCGCCCCCGCATCCGGAGCGCTGACCACCATGCCTGACGTGCCCGACAAGATCATCTGGCTCTGGCCTGCGAGAAGGCAGAAAGACCCAAGATAACAGCGGAGGTCTTCGTCAGGCTGCTCGCCGACTCCGACCGGCAGGTCCGACAGAAGGCGGCAAAGCCCTGGCGACGTGCCGCGACGACAGCGGGACGGTCATGTCGGTGCTGCGCCGACGCCTGCATGAGGAGCCTGACCCGGCCGTGCGGCTCAGGCTGGCGTGAGGCGGCCCGCGGCCTGGCGCCGTACGCGCCGGATGCGGCGGGTGTGCGTCGGTGGCTCGCGGACGTCGCGACCGGCGACGCCGACCCGGGCGTACGCGGCGAGGCGCTGTCCTGCCTCGTCTGGTGGGCGCCCGAGGCGCTGCCGGCCGGTGTCGTCCCCGCCGGCTGGCCGTCGAGCTGGACGACTGGCTCGTGGAGCGTCTTTCCGGAAGGGTTGGGCGACCGGGTCGCCGAACGCCTGGAACTGGTCACGGCTCTGCTCCGTGACCCTGATCACTTCGGTCGGATCGTGGCGTGGCCCGACGATCCAGCCGCAGCGACGGCCAGGCGTGCCGCCAGGCGCCACCCGGAGCGTCCTGGGCGTCCAGGATGACGAAGTCGGCGCCCGCGCGCCGCAGGTGGTACCCGGCCGCCAGCCCGGCCTGCCCGGCGCCGATGACGACGACATCGGTCGAGCGGGGAACCGCGGTCATACGGTGGTGAGTTCCACGTCCACGGGCCCCTGTTGCGGGGCGGGCGTGGACAGCGGGGCGAACAGCGCGCCCAGCTTGTTCACCACCTCGGGGATGATCCGGTAGTAGACCCAGGTGCCGCGGCGTTCGCCGTCGATCAGCCCGGCGGTGCGCAGTACCTTCAGGTGGTGGGAGATGGTGGGCGCGGTCAGGTCGAACACGCCGGTCAGGTCGCACACGCACGCCTCGCCGCCCGGGTGGGAGCCGATCATCGACAGCAGGCGCAGCCGCACCGGGTCGGCCACGGCCTTGAGCAGCGTGGCCAGCTCGACGGCGTCGGCCTCGCCGAGCGGCTCGCGGGCGATCGGCGCGCAGCACTGGGTGGTGGCGGGGGCGGCCATGACGCGACTCCTTAATTCGATGCCGATCTAAATTATAGGCGGTGGAAGGCGAGCGGCGCGAACGCCGCGATCGGGCTGCCCGGTGGTGACCAGGCGGCCCGTCACCGGCAGCGCCCCAGCGCCCGCCGTGCGCGGCCGGCCCGGCCGGTCTGCACAGGCCGGTCCCGCTTCCGGTGACGAAGCCTGGGCCCGCAGCCTCGGCGAGGTCGGAGGAGCAGGCGCCGGTCCCGGGCAGGTCGAGCCGTACGTGCCGGGCGGCCTCCCAGCCGCCGGCCCGGGCGGCGATGACGGAGCGGGCCTGCTCGTAGCCGGTGGCCGGCAGGGAGGTGGGGGCGTGGCCGTGGCTCTTGATGCCGATACGCCTCGGCTTCGAGGTGCCGTTCCCCTGAACGATCAAGATCTCGTCGATCCAGATCGTGCCAGGTCGGAACGGCACCTCGTGCCCCATGTGACGTCAGGTGGCGATCACCGCCGCGTCGGCGACATCACGCGGCCGGGTCGCCCACCACGATGTCGTCGAGGTGGAGTGAGTCGCCGGCGCCGCCGTTGGAGCTCTTCACCTGCAGCATGACGGTGGCGGCCGCCGAGGGCGCGGTGAGCTGCGCGGTGAACTCCTGCCACTCCGCGCTCAGGCCATCGAGCGGAATCTCATCGGTCTGCAGGAGCTGCTGGTCGGCATCGCGCCACAGCACGCTGACAGTCGCGGCAGAGATCCCGGGAGTCCCCTGCTTGGCCCACAGGGTGACCTCCTTGCCGCCCGGGGTGACCGTGAATCCGGGCCAGTTGTCGAGCTGCACACCCCAGCCGCCGCCCTCGGTGACGTCGATCTGCAACCCGTAGCCGCCCGTGTGGGCCGCGTCGGCGGCTCTCTGCACGGCGCTGCCGTACCAGGCGCTCCATTGGCCGACCGAACCTTCGAGCGTCGCGGTGTCGACGTCGAGGGCGTTGGGCACGGGAGGCGGTTCCGTCGCGCCGTTGAGGGTGCTGCCGGCCTCCTGGTTGTAGGGGGCGGAGCGCCAGGAGTTCCAGGAGATCGTCTCGCCCCAGCCCTTGGCGAACTTCCAATCACCGACATAGGTGTTGTCGTGGAAGCTGTTGCCGTTGGTGAACATGACGCTGTTCTGGATCTCCGCGACCGTGTAAGGCATCCATGGCAGGTTGTTGGCGCCCGTGGCGTAAAGGGCCTGCGCACCGCAGTACGTTCCGGCGCAGGGCACGTTCGACTGGTCGAAGCGGAACTCGTTGTCGAACACCTTGACGTTGCGCGAGTGCCAGCGGCAGTCGCTGCGGTAGGGCTCGTTCGCGATGGACGTGTAACAGGGGTGGGTGGCGTTGATGGGGTCGAGGTAGTCGTCGTCGTAAGGCTCCGGAATCAGCGTGGGAGCCACGAACGGCGTGCAGTAGCTCTTGCTGGTGTTTCCGTTGGAGTTGCAGAAGCGATTGGTGTTCTCGAAGATCGAGACACCGGAGAAGTTGTCCTCGAAGTAGTTGTTGTTGATGTTGAGATCCGTGCTGCCGCTCGTGTCGCCGGCGAGCCGGGCGTCACCGCCCGATTCCGAGATGTAGATCGCCGGCGCCGGCGAGCCCAGGTTCTCGTTGCCGCTGACCCAGGCGTTCTCCCTGAAGACGTTCCGGCTGATGGTGGCGTTGTAGCTGATCTCGTACCAGAGGCCGACGCTCTCGTTGTGCTCGATCCAGTTGCTGTCGAAGAGGAAGTCGATGTTGTTGGTGTCGGCCCAGAGGCCGACGCTCAGGTTGTCGTGCACGTAGTTCTCGGTGACGGTGGCGCCTTCGACGTCCCAGAACTTCACGCCGCCGGTGCAGCCGCACCCCTCGATCTCGGCCTCCCAGTCGTCCTGGTTGTTGCCGACGATCTCGTTGTTGTGCACGACGAGATCCTTGATCGCCGAGTCGCCCTCGACCTGGTCCTTGTACATGCTGATGCCGTACTGGCCGTTGTCCTTCAGGCAGCTGTGGCGGATCGTGTTGGTGCTGCCGAGGAACACCGCCGCGCCATCATTGTGGTGCGCGTAGAGGTATTCCATCGTCCAGCCGTCACCTGCGTTGTGGTTGATGACGCCTTCGTTGTTGTTGTCCTTGTCGCCGACACCGAAATTGCGGATCTCGAGATAGGCGATGCGCACATTGGAGGCGGGGCCGGCGAAGGCGTAATGATTGAGGTTCATGCCGTCCAGGACGGCGCCCGGGGCCCCGACAAAGACGCTGTTACTCTCAGGGGTGATCTTGCTGTATTCTCCGTCGCCCAGGGTATGCGTGCCCGGGGCGAACCAATAGGTCTTGCCGGCCTGTCCGAAGTCGAAGCCCTGGTTATTGCCCGCCGGGACCACGATGGAGTCCGCCGGCGCGGTGGACGGTCCGCCGTTCCACGGGGCGTTGTCGCATACTTTCAAGGCGGTCGGCAATTCGGTGTACCAGCCGCCAGGTGCGCGTTCTGCCGGGGCGGCGGCGTTGGCGGCCTGCCCGACCACGAGATTGACGACGGTGGCTACGGCGAGTAACGCGCCCACGACAACAGAATGTCGCATGGATTCTCCCGTTCCGATCTACAGACGACGTTGTTGCCTGCGTAGAGTAGCGTCCAAGATCGCCTACAGGTAGCCGATCGGAGTCAATGCGCTCGATCGATGGCAGGGATGGCCGCCTTGACCTGGGGATCCGGCAGCGGCCGCACGTGGCGCGGTGTCACCGACCTGTTCCATCGGTGGCGGCGCGCTGTTCCCGGCCGGGCCGTCGGTAAATGGCGGGCGTCCGGCGGCAGGTGGCCGCTACCCTGCCTCCATGCTGGACGCGCACGAGCGATTTGTGGCCTCCGGGCCGCTTCGGCTGTGGACGGAGCGGATCGGGGATCCGGGGCTTCCCGCTGTTCTGATGGTCATGGGGTCGGCCGCTCAGGGCGTCCTTTGCCCTGACGCGCTGGTCGGTCGGCTCGTTGAGCGTGGGGTGCAGGTGATCCGCTTCGATCATCGCGACACCGGCCGGTCCGGCGTGGTCGACTTCGACGCTCACCCGTACACGATCGGGGACATGGCTCGCGACTGCCTGGCCGTGCTGGACGGTTACGGACTGAGCTCCGCCCATGTGGCAGGGACCTCCATGGGCGGCATGATCGCGCAGTGGCTGGGCGTGCACGCGCCGGACCGGGTCCGGTCCCTGACCGTGATGTCCAGCTCGCCGATGGGTCATGACCTGAGGCCCGTGTGGGCGCGGGCGACGGCCGGGGAGCCGGCCGACCCGGATGATCTGCCGCCGCCGTCGCCGGCGTATCTCGCGCATCTGGCCGCCGGGCTGCCACCGGGTGTGGAGTCCGACGTCGCCTTGTTCCGGGTCTTCAACGGGCCGGTCCGGCCGTTCGACGAGCCGTCCGCCCGGGCGATGCTGGAGCTGGCGCTGTCGCGGGCTGCCCACCCGGAGGCCGCGGCCAACCATGACCGGGCCGCGTGGAGGGAGGCCCCTGACCTGCACGCCCCGCTGTCGTCGATCACCGCGCCGACCTCGATCGTGCACGGCGACCAGGACCCGGTCTTTCCGCTCGGCCACGGCGAGGCCCTGGCTGCGGCGATTCCGGGCGCGGTGCTGCACGTCGTGCCCGGAATGGGACACACCATGACGTCACCCGGCCTGCCCGAGCAGGTGGCCGACCTGATCCGGCTGTGACCCGCCGTCGAGCTCGTTCGGGGCGAGTCCGCCGGGTGTAGACGAGGCGCTCGGCTGGGGCCTTTCCAGCGAGGGGCCCGGCGTACCGCGTCCACCTCGACCTCGCCACCACCTCCGCCGCCCATCAGGCGGAGCTGGTCGCGCGCCTGAAGGAGCTCGGCGCGACGCCCGCCGACGTGGGCCAGGGCGACGTCCCGTGGACGGTCCTGGCCGACCCGGAGGGCAACGTGTTCTGCGTGCTGGAGCCTCGGGAGATCTACCGCGGCACCGGGCCGATCGCCGCGGTGGTGGTCGGCTGCGCCGATCCGCGGGCCATGGCCCGGTTCTGGGACGGCGCGCTTGACTGGACCCTGCACGAGGTGGCCGACGATCACGCGCGGCTGCGCTCGGCCAAGGGTGTCGGACCGTATCTGGAGTTCCTCCGTACGGCGCCCGGCGGGACGACCGTGGCGAACCGCATCCATCTCGACCTGCTGCCGGACCCCATTGACGACCAGGAGGCGGAAGTGGCCCGGCTGCGGGCTCTGGGCGCCACCACCGCCGACGTCGGACAGGGCGACGTCCCGTGGAAGGTGCTGGCCGACCCTGAGGGCAACGAGTTCTGCGTCCTCGGACGGGGCTGACACCGCGCCCGTTCACCCGCGGCTCCTCGGCTGGGATCAACCCTTGGACGAGATCGGCATCCGGACGGTCATGGTGAGACCTCCTCCGGGAGTCTCCTCGGGCTCCAGCGTGCCGCCCATGGCTTCGGCCAGCCCGCGCGAGAGCGCGAGGCCGAGCCCGACGCCCGCCCCGTTGTCGCGATCGCCGAGTCGCTGGAAGGGCAGGAAGACGTGCTCGTGATGCTCGGGCGGGATGCCGGGGCCCCGGTCGATGACACGGATCTCGACGTCGTGGTCGTGCCGGCTGGCGGTGACCAGCACCGCGTGGTCGGGCGGGCTGTGGCGGACGGCGTTGGCCATGAGGTTGACCAGCACGCGTTCCAGGAGGGCCGGGTCGGCCTGAATCTCGGGGAGGCCGAAGGGCACCTCGCCGTCGATGTGGTCGCGCATCGGGCCGAGGTCGTCGATGGCGCGGGGGATGACGTCCTCCAGAGCGACAGGCTGCAGGGAGAGGCCGAGCACGCCGGCCTGCAGGCGGCTCATGTCGAGCAGGTTCTCCACCAGCCGGTCCAGCCGGTCGAGCGACTCGCCGGCGGTGGCCAGCAGCTCCTCGCGGTCCTGCGGCGTCCAGTCGACGTCCTGGCCGCGCAGGCTTTCGACGGCGGCCTTGGCGGCTGACAGCGGGGTGCGCAGGTCGTGGCTGACGGCGGCGAGCAGCGCGGTGCGCATCTTGTCGGCTTCGGCCAGGGGCTTGGCCTGTTCGGCCTCGCGCTGCAGGCGTTCGTGGCGGAGGGCGACGGCGGCCTCGGCGGCGAACGCCTCCAGCACCCGCCGGTCACTGGCGTCCAGCAGCCGGCCGCGGGCGGCGAGCACGAGCCGGTCATCGATCTGGACGTCGGTGTCGGCCACGGCGGGCGCGGTGCACGGGGCGGTGCCGGAGGCGGCGATGATCCGCCAGGCGCCGGGCTCGGCCTGGTCGTCCGGGGTGGGCTCGGAGAGGCGTTCGAGCAGGGTGACCGAGTCCAGGCCGAAGGTCTCGCGCAGCCGCCCCAGCAGCGAGGGCAGGGCGGCCTCGCCGCGCAGCACGTGCCCGGCCAGCGTGGACAGCGCCTCGGCGTCGGCGCGGGCGCGGGCCGCCTCCCTGGTACGCCGGGCGGCAAGGTCGACGATCGTGCTGACCGCCGCCGCGACCAGCACGAACACCACCAGAGCGAGGAAGTTCTCCGGATCGGCGATCGTCCACGTGCGCACGGGCGGCGTGAAGAACCAGTTGAGCAGCAGCGACCCGCCCACGGCCGCGACCATGGCCGGCCACATGCCGCCGATCAGGGCGACCCCGACGACGAGGCAGAGGAACATGAGGATCTCGCTGGGCAGCGAGATCACGTCGCGGAAGGGCAGCAGGGCGGCGGTCAGCAGCGGCATGCCCGCCACCGCGACCGCCCAGCCGGACAGCCGGCGCCTGCCGTTCAGCGCGGCTCTGGAGCGTTCGGGCCGCCCGCGGCCCCGCTTGGCCTCGGCGTGGGTGACCAGGTGCACGTCGATGGGGCCGGACCGGGCGATGGTCTCCACGCCGACACCGCGCGAGAGGACCTGGGCGAACCTGCCGCGCCGCGAGGCGCCGAGCACCAGCTGGGTGGCGTTGACGCCGCGGGCGAAGTCGAGCAGCGCCTGAGGGATGTCGTCGCCGACCACCTGGTGGTAGCTGCCGCCCATGCTCTCGACCAGGGTGCGCTGGCGGGCCAGGTTGGCCGGGTCTCCGCCGGCCAGCCCGTCGGAGCTGGTGACGTGGACGGCCAGCACGCCGGCGCCCTTGGTACGGGCCGCGATGCGGGCGGCCCGCCGGACGAGCGTGTCGCCCTCGGGGCCGCCGGTCAGGGCGACGACGACGCGTTCGCGGGTCTCCCAGGTGCCGGCGATGCCGTGGTCGGCGCGGTAGCGGTCGAGCTGGTCGTCCACCTTGCCCGCCACCCACAGCAGGGCCAGCTCGCGCAGCGCGGTGAGGTTGCCGACGCGGAAGTAGTTGGACAGGGCTGCGTCCACCTTCTCGGGCGCGTACACGTTGCCGTGCGCCATGCGGCGGCGCAGCGCCTCCGGCGACATGTCCACCAGCTCGATCTGGGCGGCGCGGCGCACCACCTCGTCCGGTACGGTTTCGCGCTGCGGGATGCCGGTGATCTGCTCCACGACGTCGTTGACGGACTCGAGGTGCTGGATGTTGACGGTGCTGACGACGTCGATGCCGGCGTCGAGGATGTCGTCGACGTCCTGCCAGCGCTTGGCGTTCCTCGAGCCGGGCACGTTGGTATGGGCCAGCTCGTCGATCAGCGCCACCTTGGGGGCGCGCTCGATGAGCGCGTCCACGTCGAGCTCGGTGAAGGTGGCGCCGCGGTGGACAAGAGTCCTGCGCGGGATGATCTCCATGCCCTCCAGGAGGGCGGCGGTGCGGGGGCGGCCGTGGGTCTCCACGAAGCCCACGACCACGTCCCGGCCGCGTTCGCAGGCACGGCGGCCCTCGCCGAGCATCGCGTACGTCTTGCCGACCCCGGGCGCCGCCCCGAGGTAGACCCGCAGCCGCCCTCTCACGTCACCTCCGGTCGAGTGCCAGGTTGAGTTCGAGCACGTTGACGGCGGGCTCGCCCATGAAGCCGAGCGCGCGGCCCGTGGTGTGCTCATCGATCAGCGCCTTCACCTGGTCCAGGGCCAGATCGCGCTCCTTGGCGACGCGGGGTGCCTGCAGCTCGGCGTAGGCGACGGAGATGTGCGGGTCGAGGCCGGACCCGCTGGCGGTCACCGCGTCGGCGGGCACCCGCACGGTGGTCACGTCGCCGCGCACGGGGACGGTGCGTCCGGTCGCGTAGTCCTCGCCCGGCCTGGCGCATTCGACCCGCCTGCCCTGGTATTCGGCCACGAACGGGGTCGCGGGGCAGGCCTGGTTGACGCTGACGGCTCGGTCGGGGAAGACCTTCAGCACCGCGCCGACCCCGTCGGAGGTGCAGTACGGGCGGGCGCCGCTGACGCCCTCCAGCTCGCCGACCGCCTTGGAGCGGGCGCAGACCTGGGTGAGCAGCGACTGCCTGCCCTCGTCGGAGCCATGGGGCAGGGTGTCGATGACGTCCTCGGGGCCGAGGTTGCTCGCGCCGGTGGAGGTGGGGTCGTAGCCGGCCGCCGACGGGCGGGACTGGAAGTACGTCCTGACCGGGTCGCCGTCGGCGTCGGTGAAGGACTGGCCGACGAGCGAGCTGCCGACGGCCTTGCCGTCCTGCTCGATGATCGAGCCGTTGGCGTGGTCGTCGAACAGGGCCTGGGCCACGCCGGTGGCGGCCAAGGGGTAGATGATGCCGGTGACCACCGTGAGCACGAGCAGCGCGCGGAGCGCGGCGATGTGCCGGCGGAGCCAGCTGGGCAGGCGGTCCATTTATGACATCCCCGGAAGGAGCTGGAGCAGAAGGTCGATGAGCTTGATGCCGATGAACGGGACGACGATCCCGCCCAGGCCGTAGACGTACAGGTTCCGGCTGAGCAGCTTGGAGGCGCTGGACGGCCGGTAACGGACGCCCCTGAGCGCGAGCGGGATGAGGGCGATGATGACCAGCGCGTTGAAGATCACCGCGGCGAGGATGGCCGACTGGGGGCTGGCCAGGCGCATGACGTTGAGCGCGTCCAGGCCCGGGTAGAGCGCGGCGAACATGGCCGGGATGATCGCGAAGTACTTGGCGACGTCGTTGGCGATGGAGAACGTGGTCAGCGCGCCCCTCGTGATCAGCAGCTGCTTGCCGATCTCGACGATCTCGATGAGCTTGGTCGGGTTGGAGTCGAGGTCGACCATGTTCCCGGCCTCCTTGGCGGCGCTCGTGCCGGTGTTCATCGCGACGCCGACGTCGGACTGGGCCAGGGCGGGCGCGTCGTTGGTGCCGTCGCCGGTCATCGCGACCAGCCGCCCGCCCTCCTGCTCCTTCCTGATCAGCGCCAGTTTGTCCTCAGGGGTGGCCTCGGCCAGGAAGTCGTCCACCCCGGCCTCGTCCGCGATCGCCCTGGCGGTCAGCGGGTTGTCGCCGGTGATCATGACGGTACGGATGCCCATCCGGCGCATCTCGTCGAAGCGCTCGCGCATGCCCTCCTTGACCACGTCCTTGAGGTGAATGACGCCCAGGACGCGGCCCTTCTCGGCGACGACGAGCGGGGTGCCGCCGGAGGCGGAGATGCCGTCCACGAGGTGGCCGATGTCGTCGGTGGGGTGGCCGCCGGCGTCGCGCACCCACTTCATCACCGCTGTGGCGGCGCCCTTGCGCACCTCGCGGCCGTCCAGGTTGACGCCGGACATGCGGGTCCGGGCGGTGAACGGCACCCATGCGGCGCCGTGGATCTCCCGCTCGCGCAGCCCGTGGCGTTCCTTGGCGAACACCACGATCGAGCGGCCCTCGGGGGTCTCGTCGGCCAGGCTGGACAGCTGCGCCGCCTCGGCCAGCTCGCGCTCGGTGACCCCGGCCACGGGGACGAACTCGGCGGCCTGCCGGTTTCCCAGCGTGATCGTGCCGGTCTTGTCCAGCAGCAGGGTGGACACGTCCCCCGCGGCCTCGACCGCCCGGCCGGACATCGCCAGGACGTTGCGCTGCACGAGGCGGTCCATGCCCGCGATGCCGATGGCCGACAGCAGCGCGCCGATCGTGGTCGGGATCAGGCAGACGATCAGCGATACCAGGACGATGCCGGTGACGCCGTCGGCATTCAGCGCGAGGGAGTCGGGCACACCGGGGTTGACGCTCTTGGAGTAGATCGCCAGTGGCTGCATGGTGGCGGTGGCGACCAGGAAGACGACGGTCAGCGCGGCGAGCAGGATGTTGAGCGCGATCTCGTTCGGCGTCTTCTGCCGGTTGGAGCCCTCGACCAGGGCGATCATCCGGTCCACGAAGCTCTGCCCTGGCTGCTGCGTGATCCGCACGACGATCCGGTCCGAGAGCACCTTGGTGCCGCCGGTGACCGCCGACCGGTCGCCGCCGGATTCCCGGATGACCGGGGCGGACTCGCCCGTGATGGCGGACTCGTCCACCGAGGCGATGCCCTCGATGACGTCGCCGTCACCAGGGATGATCTCTCCTGCCTCGACCACCACGACGTCGCCCTGCTTCAGTTCGGGCGCCGCGACCACGTCCCACTGACCGGGGTCGCGGGCCTTCAGCCGCCGGGCGGTGGTGTCGCGCCGGGCCGCGCGCAGCGTGGCGGCCTGCGCCTTGCCGCGCCCCTCGGCCACCGCCTCGGCCAGGTTGGCGAAGACGACGGTCAGCCAGAGCCATGCCACGATGGCCCAGGCGAACCACGACGGGTCCAGGATCGCCAGCGCCGTGGTGAACACCGCGCCGATCTCGACGATGAACATCACCGGGTTGCGCCACATGATCCGGGGGTCGAGCTTGCGCAGCGCGTCCGGCAGCGACCGGATCATCTGCTTCGGATCCAGCAGGCCGCCGCCCATCCGGCTGTCCTTCTTCGGCGCCGGCGCCTGGTTCGGCGATTCCAGCACGTGCGTTGCCATGTCTACAGCAGTCCTTCCGCGAGTGGCCCGAGCGCCAGCGCCGGCAGGAACGTCAGGGCGACCAGGATGATCGTCACGCCGACGACCATGCCGACGAACTGCGGCCGGTGCGTCGGCAGCGTCCCGGCCGAGGCCGGGACGGGTGCCTGCCGGGCCAGCGATCCGGCCAGCGCCAGGACCAGCACGATCGGCAGGAACCGGCCGAAGGCCATGCACAGGCCGAGCGTGGTGTTGTGGAACGGGGTGTTCACGCTCACGCCGGCGAAGGCGGAGCCGTTGTTGTTGGACGCGGAGGTGTAGGCGTACAGGATCTCCGACAGGCCGTGCGCGCCGCCGTTCAGCATCGCCGCGCGGCCGGTCGCGGTGGCCATCGCCACGGCCGTGCCGGCCAGCACCAGCGCCGGGGTGACGAGGAGGTACAGCGAGGCGAGCTTGATCTCGCGGGCGCCGATCTTCTTGCCCAGGTACTCCGGGGTCCGGCCGACCATCAGCCCGGCCACGAAGACCGTGACGACGGCCAGCACCAGCATGCCGTAAAGGCCCGCGCCGGTCCCGCCGGGGGCGACCTCGCCGAGCAGCATGTTGAAGATCAGCATGCCGCCGCCGAGCGCGGTGTAGGAGTCGTGGAAGGAGTCCACGGCACCGGTCGAGGTCAGCGTCGTGGCCGAGGCGAACATGGCCGAATCGGACACGCCGAAGCGGGTCTCGCGGCCCTCCATCGCCGCGCCGATCGCCTGCGGCACCGTGCCACCCGCGCTCCGTTCGGCCCAGTGGGTCAGCGCCACGCTGGCGGCGAAGATCGTCGCCATGACGGCGACGACGGCGTGGCCCTGGCGGTTGTCGCCGACCATGCGGCCGAACGTGCGCGGCAGGCAGGAGGCGATGACCAGCAGCAGGAAGATGGTCAGCCAGTTGGTCCACGCCGTGGGGTTCTCGAACGGGTGGGCGGAGTTGGCGTTGAAGATGCCGCCGCCGTTCGTGCCGAGGTTCTTGATCGCCTCCTGGGAGGCGGCCGCGGCCGGGGTGAACGTCTGCTCGCCCCCGGTCAGCGTGGTCCACGTGCCGTGGCCGGCGAAGGTCTGGATCGCGCCGCCGGCCACCAGCGCCAGTGCCGCCACGAAGGCGATCGGCAGCAGGATGCGGATCGTGCCGCGGACCAGGTCCACCCAGAAGTTGCCGAGCGTGTCGGTCTTGCTGCGGGCGAAGCCGCGGACGAGGGCGACGGCCACGGCCATGCCGGTCGCGGCGGAGACGAAGTTCTGCACCGCCAGGCCCGCGGTCTGCACCACG
Source organism: Nonomuraea phyllanthi (assembly GCF_006334985.2). Lineage (GTDB taxonomy): Bacteria > Actinomycetota > Actinomycetes > Streptosporangiales > Streptosporangiaceae > Nonomuraea > Nonomuraea phyllanthi. Next base: position 146,376 of record NZ_VDLX02000021.1, on the reverse strand, counting down.
TGGCCCATCGTCGACTCGCCCGAGTAGGACTGCCAGTTGGTGTTCGTGACGAAGCTGACCGCCGTGTTCCAGGCCGACGACGGCTCGACCGCCTTCATCCCGAGGGACAGGACCAGGTGGTCCTGCAGCCGCTGCAGGGCGTACAGGAACAGGACGGACAGCACCGAGAAGGCCAGCACGCCGCGCGCGTAGACGCCCCAGCGCTGCTCGCCGTCGGGATCGACGCCGAGCAGCCGGTAGATGCCGCGCTCGACGGCGCTGTGCCGCGTGCCGCTGTAGACGCGGTACATGTAGTCGCCCAGCGGCTTGAAGCAGACCGCCAGGGCGAGAAGGAGGGACCCGATGAACAGGATCCCCGCCAAGGTCGGTGACATCAGAAACGCTCCGGGAACAACAGGGCCGCAACCACGAAGATCACCAGGCCTGCGACCACGACGAGACCCACGGCGTTGACGGCGCTCACTGGTCCGCCTCCGGCAAACCAGTGAGCGCCAGGCGGCTGTGTCCGATGGTTCGCTCGCCGCGCTCACTCACAGCCGCTCCACCGCCTTGACGACCAGCCCCAGGACGGCGAAGACCGCGATCGTCAGGGCGACGAAGATGACGTCGGTCATCCTCACTCCTCAACTTCTGGACAGGGTGTTGCGCCGCGCCTGCTGGAGCGGCCCCGCATCCAGCGAATCCCTCGATTGGGAGGTTTTGGCCGTTCTTGATGGGATCCATACGGCCACCGCGGGAATCTTGACGCCCCTGCTACGCCCTCGGGAACCACCCGGCCGCGACCTTCCAAGGAGCCCCCTCATGAAGCTCACTTAGGCTGCCGCGGCGACGTTCGGACTCACCGACGAGTCCTGGAAGCGGCACGCCACCGCCTGGAGCGTCTGGACCCGCATGGCCGGCCACTCCCCGAATCGGCCGATCCGCCGTGGCGGCGGCTGATGACCCATCCCGAGGAGATGCAGGCCGTGGCGCGCAAGCTGAGCCCGGAACGGACCGTCGCCGGCCCGGACGATCCCGCCACCGCCCTGAACGAGTACGTGGCCGCCCGCACCGACGGCGGACAGCTCCTCACACCCGGGCTCAGCTTGCGCGGCTGATACGGGCGACGGCGGCGGTGACACCGTCCTCGGCGCGGACGTGCGCGGCCAGCGCGCGGGCCGCGGACGTCAGGTCGGTCGCGGCCTCGATGGCGGCGGCCAGCCGGACGGCCGTGAGCCGGCCGGTGACCGGCGCCGGCGCGACGCCGAGGCGGTGCAGGCGCTCGGCCCAGAACGGCTGGTCGCCGAGGAACGGGCGGACCACCTGCGGAGCGCCCGCATGCAGCGCGGCGGCCACCGTACCGATGCCGCCGTGGTGCACGGCGACCGCCACGCGCGGCAGCAGCCAGTCGTGCGGCGCCTCCTCGATCACCAGAACGCCGTCCGGTTCCGAGCCCGCCCGCAGGGCGCCCCAGCCGGTGGCCAGCACCGCACGGCGGCCGGTCAGCCGCACCGCCTCCAGCACCGTGGCCGTCAGAGTCTCGGGAGCGCCGCTGTACGAGCTGCCGAAGCCCACGTACACCGGCGGCTCCCCGTCCTCCAGGAACCGGGCCAGCCGCGCGGGAGGCGCCCAGTCGCCGGACACCGGCATCGTCCAGAACCCGGTGGGACGGGCGTACGCGGGCCAGTCGGCGGGGGCCGGAAGCAGGTGCGGGCTCCAGGCGTGCAGTACGCCCCCCGCTTTGACCAGGCCGGCCACCGCCCGGGAACCGGGCCGCAGGCCGAGCGCCTCGGCCCGCCAGTCCCGCACGGTGCCCCGGTAGGGGGCTTCGACGGCGGCGGAGACGCCCCAGCTCGCCCGGTTGAGCGCGCGAGGCGGCCGTAGCGGGAGGATGGGGGAGGGGAAGGCCGACGTCGGGAGGTAGAGCGGCAGCAGCAGCCCGGCGAAGGCGGGCACCCCGAGCTTCTCGGCGATGGAGGGACCGCCGAGGGACTTGGGGTGATAGACGATCACGTCGGCCTGGCAGGCGGTGAGCGTGGCCTGGTCGTCGAGGAGGCGGCGGAGCATCGGTTTGACCGCTCGGGCGGCGGTGATGGCGGCGCGCACGCCCTGCCCTCGCACGGTGTCCTGCAGGGCGAGCATCTCGTCGTTCAGCGGCGCGAACTCCACCCCGTGGGCGGCGGCGAGCGCCGCGAAGCCCCGGGGCGCGGCCAGGAGCGGCCGGTGCCCGGCGGCCAGCAGCCCGCGGGCCAGGGCGAGGTAGGGCTGGACGTCGCCGCGGCTGCCCACGGTGAGCAGTAAAGGTCTCATCGCGTGCCCTTGAGCTCGTCCCACTCCTCCAGCAGGCGGGGGAAGCGGTCCATCATGAACGCGTACATGTCGCGCATGAGCTCCAGTCGCCGGCGACGCTCCGGATCGTCGCCCACCGCCCGCAGCCCCTGCTCGGCCAGGGCCCGGAAGCTCTCGAACTCGGCCATCTTCGCGCGGAAGGCGCGGGCGAAGACATCATCGGCCAGCCGGTAGCGGTCGCGCCGCCCGCCGCGTACCCGGAACCGCTCGACCAGGCCGGCCTGCTCCAGTTGCCGCAGGGCGACGCTCATGCTGCTCTTGGCCACGGCCAGCGCCTCGGCAAGCTCCGGCGCGTCGGCGCTGGAGGCGTCGGCGCTCAGCAGCCGGCCCATCACCCGGCCCGCCGTGCGGCTCAGCCCCAGCCGCTCGTAGAAGAGCCCCGCCTGCTCCACGAACTCATCGACACTCACGAACCGAGCATATCGGATTGTTCGGATATATCCGAACATAACTGTTAAGTGGGAGGGCCGTTGGACGAGTCGTACCGCCGGGTGTCACCGGGTCCGGACCGGCAGGAGGTCGCGTCCGCCGAGGACCTTCTTGGCGACGAAGGTGGCTTGGCGCTCATGGTTGTTCCGTTTCCGGCTGCTGGCCGAGCAGCGTCTCGTAGTGCTTGATCTTGTCGTCCAGCGCGGCGGCGTTGCGGCGCAGGCTGCGGATACGCTCGTTGAGGCCGGCCTGGTGCTCGCGGAGCATGGCCAGCCGGTCCGGGATGGTGGCGGCGCCGATGGCCCGCAGCCGGGCGTAGTGCTGCATGTCGCTGATGGACATGCCGGTCTCGCGCAGCCGGAGCAGGAACTCCAGCCAGGCCAGGTCGGCGGCCGCGTAGCGGCGCTGGTTGCCGGCGGTGCGGCCGACCCGTTCGATCAGCCCGGCGCGCTCGTAGTAGCGCAGGGTGTCCGGGGAGAGACCGGTCCGCTCGGCGACCTGGGCGATCGTGAGCGCCGGCCCCCGCCGCGGGAGGGCGTGTCCGTCGGTCATGCGAAGACCATAGGACTTGGAGCGCGCTCCAGATCAAGCGCGGCTCCGGTGGCGTACGTCACGCGGTCTTCGAGCTGGTCGGCGCCCGCGCCGCCGGTTGCGGTGCTCAGCCACGTGAGAGGACGTGCGCTGTGCATGCCGAGTTCGCGCGCATCGGAACGTCGACGCGATCGTGAACCACGCCCGGCTGCGCGACATCCCCGCTCAGCGCCGGCCCCTTGCCGATCGATCGGTGCGCGGGAGCCGCCCTTCTAACTAAAGGCAAATTTGTCCAGTCGCACGCCATAAGTGCCTCGGTGTCCGGCGCGTAGGTCGACGAGCACCGTGGATGTCCCGCATGCTCGGCAATGGACCGGACTCTGACTGTCTGTAACAGAGGGGGCCAGCTCGTCTGAGGGCCAACGTGAATGGGAGAGCATCATGGCCGAGCAGGGACGCGTGCGGTGGAAACGCTTCGCCCTGCTCCTCGTTCCTGTCGCGGCGATGACGTCGCTGCTGATCGGTGCCACAGCTCAGGGGGTCATCGGCGCCACGTTCGTCGTCTCCGGAAACGGCTTCAAACTCTTCGCCGGTGAACTGCGCGGCCAGGGCTTCACCCTGGCCACCGACGTGGACCAGACCAAGAGCGGCCGGCTCATCCCCGTGATCGTGGCCGGCGTCCGGCGGGCCTCGGTCACCGAGCTGTGCTCGAGCGCGCTGGTGAAGACCCCCGTGGGCACAGTGACGCTACGGCTGACCGGCGGCCAGGGCGGCAACGAGGTGAGCGTCGACAACCTGGTGATCGATGTGACGGTGGGACAGACCGCGGCCTCCATCCGTGACCTTGAGCTGGGCCGGGATGCCGGCACCCTGGACGAGGTTCCCGCCGGCAGGGGGCCGGCTGGCACCTTCGGCGGCCAGGCCAGAGTGGTCACCCTGCGCGATGTCCGGCTGGGCGCCAGGGCCGTCACGGCGGCGACGTTCAGCCTGCCCGACCTTGGCCTCAAGATCACGCGTGGTGCGCATGAGTGCTGGTGAGGTGGGGACCTGCCCGGCCTTCGATGGCGGGCACGGCACGAGATGAAGAGCGGAAGATCATGAAGTCGTGGCGGCGTTCCCGGCCGTTCTGGGGCGGGGTGTTCATCGTGGCGGCGGGGCTGGAGCAGCTGTCCATCTCGCTCGCGATTCACGCTCTGCCCGTGGCCGTCATTTTCGGCACGGTAGGGGCCGGCTATCTCATCGCCCTTGCCTTGATCATCGCGGGGGCGCTCGTCTGGCTGCAGCCCGGCCAGCGGCTGTTCCTCGGTCTGATCGCGGTGCTGCTGTCCCTGGCGTCGTTCGTCTACTCGAATCTGGGCGGCTTCCTGCTCGGCATGATCCTGGGCCTGCTGGGCGGCATGCTGGCGGTGGCCTGGACCCCCATCAGCCGGCCCGCGGGCCGCTTGGACACCGTCACCGTCCGGAGCATCCTGGCCGCGGCCCGGACCTGCACCTCACGCGTGAGCGTGCCGCGCTGGACGACGGCCATCGCCGTGGGGCAGCGCTGCCGGCGGCTGGTGCCCATGAGGCGGGCCCGTATCGAGGCCGATTCTGTGCCGGCGGACACGAGCTCCCTCGCGAAGCGCAGCTGGTGAAGGGCTGATCAAACACCGGCGCTCACACACATCTGGAGGGATTCGTGGCAGAGCAAGGGCCGGGAGGCCGTCTCGGGGCGGTGCCGCCGCGCGTCTGGCTGGCGCTCGTGCTGCTGGTGCTGGCGGTCGCCTTCATCCTGCAGAACCGGCAGGACGCGATGATCCGGCTGTTCACGATCGTGGTGACCGCCCCGCTGTGGGTCACTCTGGTGGCGTGCACCGTCGTCGGGATCCTGATCGGAGCGCTGGCCGGCCACAGGAGCCGAAAGAGGCGGTGACGGCGTGCTCAGCCGTCTCCGGGAGTGCGTCCTGCCCGCGGCGCAACGCCGTCCGCTGGAGGAACTGGCCGAGATCTTGGACCTGTCCTCGGGGGACGTGCGCTCGAAACGGTCGGCGTTCTGGACGATGCTCGCCCTGTCGGCCGTCATCGCCGCGGCCGGCATCCACACCGACTCCACGGCCACCGTGATCGGCGCGATGATCATCGCGCCGCTGGGCACGCCGATCATGGGCATCGCGCTGGCGATCGTGAGGCGCCGCGGTCAGAGCGCGATCGGTTTCGTGTTCTTCGGCAGCCTGCTCGTGATCGCCACGGGGATGGTCTTCTCGCTGCTGCTGCCCACCTCGTACGCGCTTCTGGCCAACAGCCAGATCGCCGCCCGCACATCCCCCAAGCTGATGGACCTGGTGGCCGCGCTCGCCACCGGGCTGGCCGGAGCCGTCGCGCACGCCCGCCGCGACGTCGCCGCCGTGCTGCCGGGCGTGGCGATCGCGATCTCCCTGGTCCCGCCGCTGGCCGTGGCCGGGGTCTGCCTCGGTCACGGAGCGGGTTGGCTGACGCTCGGCGCGCTCGTCCTCTTCCTGTCCAACCTGCTGGCCCTGGTGCTGGGCGGCATCGCGGTGTTCACGGTGACCGGGTACGCGACGGAGTCCGTCGCCCGCTCCGGGCGGAGCCGCCGCCGCGCCCGTCTCACCCTGGTGCTGCTGGCCGCCGTGGTGGTGCTGCCGCTGTCGGCCAACAGCGTGATCAGCTACCTCCTGACCGCCTGGAGCGCGCGGGCCAGGACGGTCGCCGCCGACTGGATCTCCGCGGTGCCGGGCTCGTCGATCGCCGGCGCCGACGTCGTCTCCCGCGAGATCCACATCCGCGTACGCGCGCCGGGCGATCTGCCACCGATCTCCGGCCTCCTCGGCGCGCTTCGTGGCCAGATCCCGGACGGGGTGCCGATCGTCGTCGAGGTTACGCAAGGGAGCACGATCCACGCCGGCCGGGTGGGTGCACCCTCGTGAGGCCCGCGCGGGCTGCTCGCCCGGGCTTACGGCGTCACGATGGCGAATGCGGGGTCCGGGTCCTCCAGGACGGCGGTCAGGCGGCGCAGGGCGTTCATGTCGCCCTCGTGCTCGATGCCGTCGGCCGGTCGGCCGGTGAGCAGGCCGAGCAGGTGCTGCTTGGTGAGCGTGAGCGTCAGGTCCACCGGCTGTGGCGGGGGGTCCGCCTGGTGGATGAGCGCGCCGTTGGACAGCGTGGTGCGGTGAATCTGGTTCAGATCCGTCAGGCGCCAGTCGACGGCCAGGCTCTCCTTCCACGCCTTGGGCCCGTCGACCCGGATGGCCAGGGAGTCGAAGACCTGCTCGACGGTCAGGGCCTCGATCATCTCCGGCGAGGTGGTGTCGAGGTTGGCGGGCACGAGGTCGCTGGTCAACTCGAGCGCGCCGACCAGGTAATAGTTGCGCCAGGTGCCGTTTTCGGCGCCGTGGCCGAGCCTGGTGTAGACCTCGGCGAGCATCGAGCGAGCGTGGCCGTCGTGCTCGTCGGCGAAGACGGCGTGGTTGAGCAGTGAGGCGGCGAACCGCAGGTCGCCGTCGTCGGTGTAGCGGCGGGCGAAGGAGAGGACCCCCTCGCGCCCGCCCGCGACCAGATGCGGGTGTCGCGTACCGGAGCGCCGCGCAGCGTGAGGATGTTGTGCTGGTTGTGCGTGGCGTTCTCGGCCATGCCCAGCGCCCTGCGGCCGGGGATGAGGAAGTTCATCTCCGCCGGTGCCTCGGTGCCCGGGGTGAGCTGGAAGACGATCCGCACGCCGTCGCTCTTTCTGTCAGCCGAGGTCGGCGAGCTTGCGTTCCAGGACCGTCCGCTCGCGCTCGTTGCCGCACAGCCGTACGGCGTGCTCCAGCTCGGTGCGCGCCTCGGCGGCGCGTCCCAGGCGGATGAGCAGCTCCCCGCGGACGGTCGGCAGCAGGTGGGAGCTCGCCAGCGCCCCCGCGGCCGCCAGCCCGTTCACGATCGGCAGCGCGGCGGCCGGTCCCTGCGCCATGGAGACCGCGACCGCGCGGTTGAGCTCGATCACGGGGGAGGGGGCGAGCCGCCCCAGCGCCTCGTAGATGAGCACGATGCGCTCCCAGTCGGTCGCCTCGACCGACGGGGCGATGGCGTGGCATTCGGCGATCGCCGCCTGCAGGCCGTACGCGCCCAGGCCGCGTCCGGCCTTCTCGGCACGGGCCAGGGCGGCCCGTCCCCGGCGGATCGCGGCACGGTCCCAGCGGCGGCGGTCCTGGTGCTCCAGCAGTACGGGCTCGCCGTCCGGCCCGGTACGCGCGGGGAAGCGTGCCGCGGTCAGCTCCAGCAGCGCCAGCAGGCCGTGGACCTCGGGCTCGTCCGGCACCAGCCGGCTCAGCACCCGCGCGAGGCGCTGCGCCTCACCGGCGAGGTCGAGCCGGATCAGGTCGGTGCCGGAGCTGGCCGAGGACCCCTCGGTGAAGATCAGGTAGATCACGTTCAGCACCGAGCCGAGCCGTTTGACGCGCTCCTCGACCGGCGGCACCTCGAACGGCACCCGCGCCGCCCCGAGAGTCTTCTTCGCCCGCGTGATGCGGGCCTGCACGGTGGCGGTCGGGACGAGAAACGCCTTGGCGATCTCGTCGCTCGTCAGGCCGCCGACCACCCGCAGCGTGAGCGCCACTCTCGCCTCCCGCGACAGCACGGGATGGCAGGACATGAACATCAGCGCGAGCACGTCGTCGTCGATCTGGTCGGGATCCCAGAGCACGTCCTCACCCTCCCGGGTCGGATCAGCCGGAGCGCCCCCCGAGGCGACGCCTCCCTCGCCCAGGTCACGGGCGAGGGAGGCGTATCTGTCGTCGAGAGCGGAGCGCCGGCGGAACGCGTCGATGGCGCGGCGCCGGCCGACGGTGAGCAGCCACCCCGCCGGGTGGCGGGGGACCCCCTCGCGTGGCCAGGTCACCAGGGCCTCGGCCAGCGCCTCCTGGGCGAGGTCCTCGGCCAGCGCGAAGTCGCCGACGTAGCGCGCGAGCGCGCCGACGATGCGCGCCGAATCGATCCGCCAGACGGCTGCGACGGCCTCACGGCCGGTGTGATCGTCCATCCTCGGTCAGTTCCCGTCGATCCCCGCCGATCCGCTCAGAGCTGGCCGTTGGCCTCACGCCACGCCCGCTCCTTCTGCACCCACTCGTTGTCCTGCGGGAACTCGTCGATCGTGGTGATGCGGCGGATCTCGGTCTTGAAACCGGGGCCGGTGATCGGCGCCCGCTTGGCCCACTCGACGGCCTCCTCCTTCGAGGCGACGCTGAGGATGTAGAAGCCGCCGAACAGCTCCTTGGTCTCGCCGTACGGGCCGTCGGTGACCACAGGCGGCTCGGCGGAGTGGTCGACGACGACGCCCTCGGCGGCGTCGTCCAGCCCCTCCGCGGCGATCAGCACGCCGGCCCGGATCAACTCGTCGTTGTACCTGCCGACGGTTTCCAGCATCGTGGCGAAGTCGGTGCTCGCCATCCCCGCCATCGCCTCGTCGGTCGCGCGCCAGATCAGCATGTACTTCATGGTGTCTCTCCTGGGCTTGTCCGGGCCCCTCGCGGGCCCTGTCATTCCTAGGTCGAACGGCGGCAGCGCGGATCAACACCACTGCCGGATTTTTTTTCCACGGACGGCGCCAGCCTAGGTGATCGCGTTCCCGGCGACGCCGAATCCCATATGTGGTTCTTTGCGTGCCCTGATACGTTATTGACAGGTGTGCCGGGAAGCCTGGTCGGCGAGTGCCCGACCCGACCCCTCCCCAGAGTGGAGTTTCATGCCCGGCACCACCGCCACCCGCGCTGCCCGCCTGTTCAACCGGAGCTCGTGGCCCGAAGCGCGCCGCATCGCCGACATCCTGCGCAAGGAGACCATCGGCGGCGCGCTGCTGCTGGCCGCCACGCTCGCCGCGCTGATCTGGGCCAACTCGCCGTGGGCGCAGACTTATGAGGATCTGCGCACGATCGAGGCCGGGCCCGCCGCCCTGCATCTGAACCTCGACCTGGCCACCTGGGCCGCGGACGGGCTGCTGGCCGTCTTCTTCTTCGTGGCCGGCCTGGAGCTCAAACGGGAGTTCGTCGCGGGCGACCTGCGCGACCTGCGTCGCGCCGCGGTGCCGGTGGCCGCCGCGGCCGGCGGCGTCGTGGTGCCGGCGCTCGTGTACCTGACGGTCGCCGGGGGAGCGGGGGCCAGGGGATGGGCGATCCCGACGGCCACCGACATCGCCTTCGCCCTGGCCGTGCTCGCGGTGGTCGGCCGCCGGCTGCCGGACGCGCTGCGCACCTTCCTGCTGACCCTGGCCGTGGTGGACGACCTGATCGCCATCGTCATCATCGCCACCTTCTACACCTCACACCTTGCCATGCTCCCGCTGCTGGCAGCGGCGGTGCCGCTGGCGGTCTTCGCCGTGCTGGTACGCCGTGGGGTGCGGGCGTGGTGGCTGCTGCTGCCCCTGGCCTTCGCCTGCTGGGCGCTGGTGCACGCCTCCGGGGTGCACGCCACCGTGGCCGGAGTGCTGCTGGGGCTGACCGTCCCCGTCCTGTCCCGCACACCGGCGACCGGCACCGCCACCGGCACCGGCACCGGCACTACGGATGGTCCGGGACTGGCCGAGCACTTCGAGCACCGGTTCCGGCCGATCTCCGCCGGCGTGGCCGTGCCCGTCTTCGCGTTCCTGTCCGCCGGGGTCGGCTTCGACGGCCTCGACGGGCTGGCCGGCACGCTGAGCGACCCCGTGGCGATGGGGATCGTGGCAGGGCTGCTGGTCGGCAAGCCGGTCGGCATCTTCGCCGCCACCTGGCTGGTGGCCCGCTTCACCCGCGCCACCCTGGACGACGGGCTGGCCTGGATCGACATCGCCGGGCTCGCCGTGCTGGCCGGCATCGGGTTCACCGTGTCGCTGCTGATCGGAGAGCTGGCGTTCGGCACGGGCGAGACGGACGCGCGGGTCAAGGCGGCGGTCCTGGCCGGTTCCGTGGCCGCCGCCCTGCTCGCCACGGTGATCCTTCGGCTGCGCGCCCGCCCTCACCAGCGGATCCACCAGGCCGAGACCGCCGACGACGCCGCCGTATCCCCATCCTGAACGACGCGTTCACCCTCGCCTTGGGCGTCCGCGCACGGGCGTACCGCCGTAGGGCTCCTCGTGGTACGCCCGCATGGGCCCGGTCAGGACCGAACGTAGCGCCGGAACATGGTTCCCGAGGCGAAGGAACGGTGCTCGGCCAGCCGCAGCCGCAGGTCCTTCGCCACGGGCAGATACGGCCTGCCGCCCCCGATGATCACAGGGAACGTGTACACCCAGAACTCGTCGATCAAGTCCACGAGGGAGACGGCCAGCTCAGGGCCGCCGAGCTGGAGGGTGCCGTCGATCTCCTGCTTGAGGCGCGTCGCCACGGACACGGCGTCCTTGCGACGGACGATCGTGACCCCTTCGGGGACGGTCTGGAGGGTGTCGGAGAAGACGTACCGCGGCGTCTCCTTGTAGAGCTGGGCGAACTCCCGCTCGACGGCCGGGGCGCCCTCCTTGCCGAGCTCCTGCGTCCAGGGCTCTTCCATCGCCTCGTACAGCCGCCTGCCGAACAGGAACGCCGTGATCCGGCGAACGTGGTCGTTCGCCGCCTGGTGAAAGTCGTCGTCCGGGTCCGCGAAGTCCATGCCGCCGTCGGAATCCCCGATGTAGCCGTCGATCGAGGTGTTCATCCAGTAGATGACCTTGCCCATGAGAAGTCCTCCTCGGTCGTAGAGATCGTCCAGAGTGCAGACCCGATGAAGCGCCGGAACTCATCGCCGGCAGGGCGTCACTCTTGAGGCGAACGATCTTCGCGTTGGTCATTCGTCGTCCGGATCCGCCGGCTGCGCGGCCGGTGCGATCTGCAGCGGTGCCGCGGCGCCGCCGGCGAGTTCGCGCCCTTGGTTCAGCGTGTGGTCGAGCTGCCTGGCCAGGTGGGGAACGGTCGCCGGAGGCAGGTAGCCATCGGCGCCGGCGTCCAGCAGCCGCCGGACCGGGCCGTGATACCGAACCCCGAGCTCAGGATCCTCGATCTCGGCCACGATGACCCGGGCCTTCGGGAACATCGATCGGAGCCCCGCGATCAGCTGCGGGCTGCCCGGAGGCACCAGCAGCACATCGGTCGTCGCGGGAGCCGCATGCATGTCCAGGACGACGTAGTCCGCCCCGAGCTGGGTGGACAGCGCGACCCGAGCCGCGGTCGACAGCTCCATGGCGGTGGCCACGACCGTCACGCTCTCGTAGTCGATCGGTGCCTGAACGTCGGCCTCATCAGGCGCGTCGCGTTCGACGATGGCGCCCTGGACGATGGCGCCCTGGACCACGTCAACGGTGCTCGAGATCGTCGCGATCGATGCGCCGTCACGCGTGAGGATCACGTTCTCGCCGGGTTCGAGGGCGTCGATGAGCGCCACGATGTCGTCCGGAAGGCGGGTCACGTCGACTCGCTCCGCGGGGCGTGGGGCGCGCTTGCGGATCACCATGCCGGTGACGCGCTCACAGCCGTGAGGGCGCCCTGCGTCATGCGCGGCCCCGGTCGCCTCGCGTAAGGCCCATGCGCGGTGACATGGGTGCCTGCCTCGAAGGTGCCGTTCACCCAGATGATCACATAAGTCCCTTCTGATGCTGTGATCTGGTTGGATGTCGCAATCCGGCCATTGGTTCAGAGCCGCACCGGAGTTTCCACCGTCGTCCATGTGGCCGGCGGTGAGAGTGGTGCTCCGTCCCTGGGCAGAGGGAGGGCAGACGGCCCTGAGCGGGCGGGACCTTCGGCCCTGACCGCACCACCCCGCGTGTGATGTCCTGGAAGTAAGGCTCCAAGGGGGTGGGATTCATGGTCGTTCTCTCCGCGAAAGACGCGATCGAAGCCGCGGCGGAGGCCGCGCGCTGGGCGCCGTCCCTGCACAACACGCAGCCCTGGACCTTCTCGGTGTCCGGGGCGGAGATCAGCCTGCGGGCCGACACGGACAGAAAGCTGCGCGTGGGCGACGCCTCGGGCCGCGAGCTGCTGATCGGTTGCGGTGCCGCCCTGTTCACCATGCGTACGGCGATGCGGTGCGAGGGCTTCGAGCCTGAGGTGCGCACCCTGCCGGACCCGGACCGCCCGTCGCTGCTCGCCACGCTCAGGCCCGGCGCCCAGGTGCCGGCCGACGAGTCCGTCCTGGCACTGGGCGAGCAGATCGAACGCCGCCGCACCCACCGGGCGGGCTTCGCCGACGTGCCGGTGCCGGACGGCCTGATCGAGCGGCTGGTCCACGCGGCCGCGGAGGAGGGCGCCAGGCTGACGCCCGTCCACTCTCCGCAGGCGGTCGGGGTCATCGCCGCGCTCACCCAGGCCGCCCAGGGCGTGCAGGCGCAGGCCCAGCGGTTCAGCCTGGAGTTGATCCGCTGGTCGCGGCCGCCCGGCAGCGGCCGCGGGGACGGCGTGCCCGCCGAGGGCTACCCGCGGCAGCCGGTACGCACCGACCCGGACTTCCCGCAACGCGACTACTCCGGGCAGCATGACTGGGGCGCCCAGACCGGCGGGCCGGCCGCCACGTCCGTCGGTGTCGTGGCACTGCTCACCACGCCGGGAGACAGCCGCAAGGAGTGGCTCGACGCCGGGCAGGCGCTGCAGCACGTCCTGCTGCAGGCCGCCGCGCACGGCGTGAGCGCCGCCTTCCACACGCAGGCGCTGGAGATGGGCCTGCTGCGCGAGTTCCTGCGCAATGAGCTCTGCTCGGGAGAGCAACCACAGATGATCATGCGGCTCGGCGTCACCTTCGACGACAAGGAGTCGGTCCGCCGCCCCCTGTCAGAGGTGATGGAGGTCCGGACGAGGTGACGGGACCTCCGACGAGGGCTCGGAGGCGTCGCGTGGGCGTCAGGCGGTGATCCTCCGGCCGGACACCTGCTCGGCCTCCACCACGATGTAATGGTCCCTGCTGCCCGGAGCCCACGGCAGCAGCGGCAGCGCGGCCAGCCGCGCCATCTCCCCGGCGTCCTCCACGGCCCGCGCGCGCCCGACGGCGGTCACCGACCAGCCCGCGCGCAGCTCCGGGGCGAACTCGTCCACCTCGAACGCCACCACCGCGCGCCGCGTGGCCGCGGCCAGCTTGGAGCCGATGGTCGTACGGATGACGATGCTCTCGCCGTCGAGGCAGAAGTTGACCGGCTGCACCGCCGGCAGGGCGCGGTCGGTGAAGACGATCCGGCCGATCGGCACGGACGCCATCAGCCGCAGGCACTCCTCGCGTGAGAGCACCTGCAGTCCCGACGAGTCGAGTTTCATACGCCTAGAATCGCCGCCCGGCCAGGTCACGGCGTAGGGACGAAAGTCCCATGATTCCCGCTGACCTGCCCTCGGCCGCGCCTGCGAGCGCCAAAGGCCCCCCGGTCGCGGGAGGAACCGACCATCGGGCAGGAGAGAGGGGACTTTGGTCCCTGCCGGGAGCCGTGCCCGCGCGTGAAGCCTGTTCGCCATGACCTCCTTTACGCCTGCGGTGAGGACGATCCCGTGACCGACATCGACGCCGTGCCCGGTATGGGGCCCCTGCTCGCCGCCCGTAGGTTCTTCACCAAGGCGGAGGTGTCGGCCGACGGGCGCACCCTTCACCAGATCGACCCGAGCGGCTGGGACCGCTTCTACCGGGACCGGTGGGCGCACGACAAGGTGGTGCGTTCGACCCATGGCGTGAACTGCACGGGCTCGTGCTCGTGGCAGGTGTTCGTCAAGGACGGGCTGATCACCTGGGAGCACCAGGCCACCGACTACCCGTCGGTGGGGCCCGAGTCGCCGGAGTACGAGCCGCGCGGCTGCCCGCGAGGGGCTTCCTTCTCCTGGTACACCTACTCGCCGTCGCGGGTGCGCTACCCGTACGTGCGCGGCGTGCTGCTGGAGATGTGGCGCGAGGCCAGGGCCAGGCTGGGGGACCCGGTGCTGGCGTGGGCGGAGCTGACCGGCGACGCGGAGCGGGCGCGGGCCTACAAGCGGGCGCGCGGCAAGGGCGGGTTCGTCCGCGCCGGCTGGGACGAGGTCCTGGAGCTGATGGCCGCCGCGCACGTGCACACCATCAAGCGGTACGGCCCCGACCGCGTGGCGGGCTTCTCGCCGATCCCGGCCATGTCGATGGCGTCGTTCGCGGCCGGCACGCGGTTCCTGTCGATGATCGGCGGCACGCTGCTGTCCTTTTACGACTGGTACGCCGACCTGCCCGTCGCCTCCCCGCAGGTGTGGGGCGATCAGACGGACGTGCCCGAGGCGGCCGACTGGTGGAACTCGCGCTACCTGATCATGTGGGGCTCCAACATCCCGGTCACCCGCACGCCGGACGCGCATTTCATGACCGAGGCCCGCTACCAGGGCACCAAGGTCGTGGCCGTCAGCCCGGACTACGCCGACAACGTCAAGTTCGCCGACGACTGGCTGGCCCCGCATCCCGGTACGGACGGTGCCCTGGCCATGGCGATGGGCCATGTGGTCCTGTCGGAGTTCTTCCGCGACCGCCAGGTCCTGTACTTCACCGACTATGTCCGGAAATACACGGACTTGCCGTTCCTGGTGACGCTGGAGCCGCGCGGGGACGCGTACGTGCCCCGCCGCTTCCTGACCGCCGCGGACCTGCCCGGGCATGAGGGAGAGCAGGGCGAGAACGCCGAGTTCAAGACCGTTCTCCTGGACGAGGAGACCGGCCGGGCGGTCGTCCCCAACGGCTCGCTGGGCTTCCGCTGGGGCCAGGAGGGCGAGGGTCGCTGGAACCTCGGCCTGGACGGCACGACCCCGCTGCTGACGCTGGCGGGAGGGCGGCGGCGGGCGGTCGAGGTCGACCTGCCGCGCTTCGACGAGGGCGCCACCGAGGGCGGCTCCGTCATGCGGCGCGGCGTGCCCGTGACCGAGGTGGGCGGCCGGCTCGTCACGACGGTCTTCGACCTGCTCATGGCCCAGTACGGGGTGGCGCGCGACCTGCCGGGCGAGTGGCCGGCGGGCTACGAGGACGCCTCGCAGCCGTACACGCCGGCGTGGGCGGAGGAGATCACCTCGGTGCCTGCCGCGACGATCGCCAGGATCGCGCGGGAGTTCGCCCGCAACGCGGAGGTCACCCAGGGCCGTTCGATGATCGCGATGGGGGCGGGGACCAACCACTGGTTCCACTCCGACCAGATCTACCGCTCGTTCCTCACCCTGGTGCTGCTGACCGGCTGCCAGGGCGTCAACGGCGGCGGCTGGGCGCACTACGTGGGCCAGGAGAAGGTCCGCCCGGTCACCGGCTTCCAGCACCTGGCCTTCGCCCTCGACTGGCAGCGGCCGACCCGGCACATGGCCGGCACCGCGTTCTGGTACCTGGCCACCGACCAGTGGCGCTACGACCGGATCGGGGCCGGCGAGCTGGCCAGCCCGCTGGGCCGCGGGCTCTTCGACGGCCGGTCGTTCGCCGACTGCAACGCGCAGGCCGCTCGGCTGGGCTGGCTGCCCTCGCACCCGACGTTCGACCGCAACCCCCTCGACCTCGCCGACGAGGCCGCCGAGAAGGGCATTCCGGCGGCCGAGCACGTCGTGGCCGAGCTCAAGGCCGGGCGCCTGCGTTTCGCCGCGGAGGACCCCGGCGACCCGGCCACCTTCCCGCGCGTGCTGACCGTCTGGCGGGCCAACCTGCTCGGCTCCTCGGGCAAGGGCAGCGAGTACTTCCTGCGCCACCTGCTCGGCACCGACGCCGAGACCCGCAACACGGAGGGGACGCGGCCGGCGGAGGTGACCTGGCGCGAGGAGGCCGCCGAGGGCAAGCTCGACCTGCTGACCGCGATCGACTTCCGCATGACGTCCACGGCGCTCTTCGCCGACGTCGTGCTCCCGGCCGCCACCTGGTACGAGAAGCACGACCTGTCGAGCACCGACATGCACCCGTTCGTGCACGCCTTCAACCCGGCCATCGCCCCGCCCTGGCAGGCCCGCTCCGACCACGACGCCTTCCTCGGCCTCGCCGACGCGTTCTCCGAGCTGGCCGCCCGCCACCTCGGCAGGCGCACCGACGTGCTCGCGGTCCCGCTCACCCACGACACGCCGGACGAGCTGGCCCAGCCCGGCGGCCGGGTACGCGACTGGAGGCGCGGCGAGTGCGAGCCGATCCCCGGCAGGACCATGCCGAAGATCATCACGATCGACCGCGACTACGCGGCGACAGGGGAGCGGATGCGCGGCATCGGGCCGCTCTTCGCCGAGCTGGGCCTGTCCACCAAGGGCGTCACGTACCAGGTCGGGCCAGAGCTCGACCACCTCCGTACCAAGAACGGCGTCACCGCCGAGGGCCGGATCTCGGTGGCCACCGCCGACCGGATGTGCGAGGCCATCCTCGCGCTGTCGGGGACCACCAACGGGCGCCTGGCCACCCAGGGCTTCCAGACCCTGGAGAAGCGCACCGGCACGAAGCTGGCCGATCTCGCCGCCGAGCACGAGGGCACGCGCATCACGTTCGCCGACACGCAGGCGAGGCCGCAGCCCGTCATCACCTCGCCCGAGTGGTCCGGGTCGGAGACCGGCGGGCGCCGCTACTCCGCCTTCGTCATCAACGTCGAACGCGACAAACCCTGGCACACGCTGACCGGCCGCCAGCAGTTCTTCCTCGACCACGACTGGATCACCGAGCTGGGCGAGCAACTGCCCGCCTACCGGCCGCCGCTCACCATGAGCCGCCACTACGGCGAGCAGGGCGACGGGCAGGCGGCCGAGGTGACCGTGCGCTACCTCACCCCGCACTCCAAGTGGTCCATCCACTCCGAGTACCAGGACAACGCCTACATGCTGGCCCTCTCGCGGGGCGGGCCCACCATCTGGATGAGCGTCGAGGACGCCGCCAGGATCGGGGTCGCCGACAACGACTGGATCGAGGCCTACAACCGCAACGGCGTGGTCGTGGCCAGGGCCGTTGTCTCGCATCGCATGCCCGCCGGGACCGTGTACATGTACCACGCCAAGGACCGCA
The DNA here is from genome assembly GCF_006334985.2 of Nonomuraea phyllanthi. Lineage (GTDB taxonomy): Bacteria > Actinomycetota > Actinomycetes > Streptosporangiales > Streptosporangiaceae > Nonomuraea > Nonomuraea phyllanthi. The sequence goes on along the minus strand of NZ_VDLX02000021.1, from coordinate 129,186 downwards.
ACGTGAACGTCCCGCTCACCGAGAGGTCGGGCCGGCGCGGCGGCGTGCACAACTCCCTCACCCACCTGCTGCTCAAGCCCAGCCACCTCATCGGCGGGTACGCGCAGTTCACCTACGCCTTCAACTACTACGGGCCGACCGGCAACCAGCGCGACGAGGTCACCGTGATCCGCCGCCGCGACCAGGAGGTGACCTACTGATGCGGGTCATGGCACAGGTGGCGATGGTGATGAACCTGGACAAGTGCATCGGCTGCCACACCTGCTCGGTCACCTGCAAGCAGACCTGGACCAACCGGGAGGGCGTCGAGTACGTCTGGTTCAACAACGTCGAGACCAAACCCGGCGTCGGCTACCCCAAGCGCTACGAGGACCAGGAGCGCTGGCGCGGCGGCTGGCAGCTGGACGCGCGCGGGCGGCTCAAGCTCCGCGCCGGCGGCCGGGTCAAGCGGCTGCTCAACCTGTTCGCCAACCCGGACCTGCCGGATCTGGACGACTACTACGAGCCGGCCACCTACGACTACGACACCCTCATCAACGCCCCCGCCGGCCCGCACACCCCCGTCATCCGCCCCAAATCGGCCATCACCGGACAGGACATGGCCATCACCTGGGGCGCGAACTGGGAGGACGACCTGGGCGGCGCCCCCGAGCACGCCCCGGCCGACCCGAACCTCGCGGCCATGGCCGAGAAGGTGAAACTGGAGTTCGACAAGACCTTCATGTTCCACCTGCCGCGCATCTGCGAGCACTGCCTCAACCCGGCCTGCGTCGCCGCCTGCCCGTCCGGCGCGATGTACAAGCGCGAGGAGGACGGCATCGTGCTCGTGGACCAGAACCGGTGCCGCGGCTGGCGCATGTGCGTCTCGTCGTGCCCGTACAAGAAGGTGTACGTCAACCACAAGACCGGCAAGGCCGAGAAGTGCACCTTCTGCTTCCCCCGCATCGAGGCCGGGCAGCCCACCGTGTGCGCCGAGACCTGCGTCGGCCGGCTGCGCTACATCGGGCTCATCCTGTACGACGCCGACGCCGTCCTCGACGCGGCCCGCGCCGCCGACCCGCGCGACCTGCTGGAGGCGCAGCGCGGAGTCTTCCTCGACCCCGACGACCCCGCCGTCGTCGACGCCGCCCGCGCGAGCGGCATCAGCGACGACTGGATCGCGGCGGCACAGAGGTCGCCGATCTACCGCCTGGCCATGCGCTACCGGGTCGCGCTGCCGCTGCACCCCGAATACCGCACGCTGCCCATGGTCTGGTACATCCCGCCGCTGTCGCCCGTGCTCGACGCCGTGACCGGCGTGGGCGCCGACGCCGACGACCCCGACAACGTCTTTCACGCCATCACCGACCTGCGCATCCCCCTCGAATACCTGGCGAGCCTGTTCTCAGCGGGAGACACCGAGGTCGTGGCCGGGGTGCTGATGAAGCTCTCGGCCATGCGCGCCTACATGCGGGCCCGCACCGTCGACGGCACCGTCGCCACGGACCTGCTGGAGCCGGCCGGGATGGCGGCCTCCGACATGGAGGAGATGTACCGGCTGCTGGCCATCGCCAAGTACGACGAGCGCTACGTCGTGCCCGCCGCCCACCGCGAGGACGCCGCCGCGCTGGCCGCCCAGGCCGACGGGTGCAGCCTCGACGGCGACGGCGGCCCCGGCATGAGCGGCTTCCACCCGTCCGGCGTCACAGGACGCCGCGGCGACGGCCGCCTGGGCCTGAAACTCTTCATCGGCAAGGGGACCGCGTCATGAAACTGCTCACCAGAGGTGACACCGTCACCGAGCGGCCGCGGGACAGGGCGGCGCTGCTGCGGCTGATCTCGCTCCTGCTGCAGTACCCGGACGCCGAACTGCTCGCCGCCCGCGACGGCCTCGGCCGGGCCGCCGCCGCGCTGCCCGATTCCCACCCGGGCCAGGCGCTCCGGCGGTTCCTGGAATGGTTCCGCGACCAGTCGCCGATGCCGCTGGCCCGCCACTACGTCGAGACCTTCGACCTGCGCCGCAGGTCCAGCCTCTACCTCACCTACTACCTGCACGGCGACACCCGCCGCCGCGGCATGGCCCTGCTGACGCTCAAACAGCGCTACCGGGTGGCCGGGCTCACCCCGCCCGAGGGCGAGCTGCCCGACTACCTGCCCGTCGTCTGCGAGTTCGCCGCCCTGGCGGGACCCGCCGCGGGGGAGGCGCCGCTGCGCCAGCACCGCAAGGGCCTGGAGCTCATCCATGCCGCGCTGCGCGAGGCCGGCTCGCCGTACGCGCTCGTCCTGGACGCGCTGTGCGCGGTGCTGCCCGGCCTGTCCGCGGCCGAGCGTGCCGCGGTCGCCGACCTCGCGCTGGCCGGGCCGCCCGCCGAGGAGGTCGGGCTGGCCCCGTTCGGGCCGCCACCGCACGAGCCGCTGCGGGAACCACCGCACGCGAGGGCGCCGCTGCACGCGAGGGAGGTGCGGCCGTGACCGTCGCGCTCTGGGCCGTCGTCCCCTACATCGCTCTTACGATCTTCGTCGTCGGCCACGTCTGGCGCTGGCGGGTCGACCAGTTCGGCTGGACCAGCCGCACCAGCCAGGTGCTGGAAAGCCGGCTGTTGCGGCTCGGCTCCCCGCTGTTCCACCTCGGCGCTTTCGCCGCCATCGGCGGCCACGTGCTCGGCCTGCTCGTCCCCAAGACCTGGACCGAGGCCGCCGGCGTCGACGAGCACCTCTATCACCTGGTGTCGGTCAGCGCGGGCACCGTGGCCGGTCTCATGGTGGTCGCGGGCCTGGCGCTGCTGCTGGCCCGCCGCCTCACCAACCCGCGGATTCGCCGCGCCACCACCCGCGCCGACAAGGTCCTGTTCACGGTCCTGGCGGCGGTGATCCTGCTCGGCATGACCGCGACCGTCGGCCAGAACCTGCTCGGCGGCGGCTACGACTACCGCGCCACGATCGCCGTCTGGTTCCGCGGAGTCCTCACCTTCCACCCCGACCCCGGCCTGATGGCGGACGTGCCGCTGATCTTCCAGGCGCACGCGCTGTCGGCCTGGCTGCTCGCCGCGATCTGGCCGTTCACGAGGCTGGTGCACGTGTGGTCGGCGCCGATCGCCTACCTGTGGCGCCCGTACGTTGTCTACCGCCGCCGCACCGCCCGCCCCGCGCCCGCCCGGCCCTTCGAGCGGGAGGGCGCTTCGCGGAGATGAGGGCCAGGCGAGAACGCGCGCACCCCGCCACCCCGAGTCCCGAACCGGCCGACCCCCAGGAGACCCCGCATGCGTGAACCAGGACGACCCGTGCTGATCCAGGGCGGGATGGGCGTGGGCGTGTCCGGCTGGCGGCTGGCCAGGGCGGTCGCCGTGACCGGGCAACTGGGCGTGGTGTCGGGCACCGCGCTGGACGTCACCCTCGCCAGGCGGCTGCAGCGCGGCGACCCCGGCGGCCACCTGCGCCGCGCCCTGGCCCGCTTCCCGGTGCCCGACGTCGCCGAACGCGTGCTCGGCCGCTACTACGTGCCCGGCGGGATCGGGCCCGGCGTGTCGTTCCGGCCGGTGCCCCGGCTGGGACTGCGCGCCAACCACGCCCGCGACGAGCTGGCCGTGGTCGCCAACTTCGCCGAGGTCTTCCTCGCCAAGGAGGGCCACGACGGCCCCGTCGGGGTCAACTACCTGGAGAAGATCCAGCTCGCGACGCCGGCCGCCGCGTACGGGGCGATGCTGGCCGGGGCCGACTACGTGCTGGTGGGCGCCGGCATTCCGGCGGAGATCCCGCGCCTGCTCGACGAACTGGCCGAGCATCGCCCCGCCCGGATCTCCGTCACCGTCGCGGGCGCCGACGGGCACGCCATCGGCATCGACCCGGTGCGGCTGCTCGGCCACCGGCCGGCGCCCCTGGCGAGGCCCAGGCTGCTGGCGATCGTGTCCTCGCACGTGCTGGCCGCGTACCTGGCCCGCTCGCCGGTGACCAGGCCGGACGGGTTCGTGATCGAGTCGCCGGTCGCCGGCGGGCACAGCGCGCCACCCAGAGGGCGGATGACGCTCGGCCCGAGCGGGGAACCGGTGTACGGGCCGCGCGACGAGGCCGACACGGCCAAGGTCGCCGCCCTGGGGCTGCCCTTCTGGCTGGCGGGCGGCTACGGCACGCCCGGCGGTCTCGAACGGGCCTGGGCGGCGGGCGCGGACGGGATCCAGGTGGGGTCGGCGTTCGCGCTGTGCAGGGAGTCCGGTCTCGACCCCGCGCTCCGCCGGCGGCTGCGCCGGCAGGCCGCGAGCGGCACCCTGCGGGTCCGCAACGATCCGCGGGCCTCGCCCACCGGGTTCCCCTTCAAGGTCGCCGAGGTCGCGGGAACGCTGTCGGAGCAGGAGGTGTACGAGGCGCGGCCGCGGCTGTGCGACCTGGGCTACCTGCGCACGCCGTACGAGAAGCCGGACGGCGGGATCGGCTATCGCTGCCCGGCCGAGCCGGTGGACGTCTACGTGCGCAAGGGCAGGCCGGCCGAGGAGGCGCAGGGACGCCAGTGCCTGTGCAACGGCCTGCTGGCCGCGATCGGGCTCGGCCGGCACCGTGCCGGCGGCTACGACGAGCCGCCGCTGCTCACGCTCGGCCAGGACGCCGGCTTCCTCGACGGCCTGCCCGACGACCACCGCGCCGCCGACGTCGTGGCCCGCATCCTGCAAGGAGCCACGCCGCACAGCGGCGCACCGGAAGTCCCACAAGGTCGGGACCTTGGTCCATGGCCCCAGCCGTGACCTCTCGGCTGAGATGAGAGCGCGAGGTCCTCCGGGTCCCTCGCGCTGCTCAGCTGACGACGACATGACGACGACATGACGACGACACGAGGACGACACGAGGCCGACATGAGGACGACATGACGAACGCACCGGTGCCCCACGGCCGCACGCCCGCGCTGATGCTCGGCGTGGCGACCCTGGGCTTCGCGCTCAACTTCTGGGCGTGGGCGCTGATCAGCCCTCTCGGCCCCCGCTACAAGGAACTGCTCGGCCTGTCGACCGCCCAGCAGGCGCTGCTGGTCGCGGTGCCGGTGATCGTGGGCTCGCTGGGCCGCATCCCGGTCGGCGCGCTCACCGACCGCTTCGGCGGACGCGTCATGTTCCCCCTCGTCTCCGCCGCGACCATCGTCCCCGTGCTGTTCATCGGCCTGGCCGGGCAGACCTCGCTGCTCGCGCTGCTCATCGGCGGATTCTTCCTCGGCATCGGCGGCACCGCCTTCGCCGTCGGCGTGCCGTTCGTCAACGCCTGGTTCCCGCCGCACCGGCGCGGGCTCGCGGTGGGGATCTTCGGCATGGGGATGGGCGGCACCGCCATCAGCGCCCTGACCACCGTCAACCTGGTCAAGGCCGGCGGCGCCGCCACGCCGTTCGCCGTCACCGCCGCCGTCCTGGCCGCGTACGCCGCCGTCGCCTGGCTGGTCCTGCGCGACGCGCCCGGCCGTACCGTCGCCGCCCAGCCCCTGACGGCCCGCATGGGCGCGGCGCTGAAGCTGCCGATCACCTGGCAGGCGTGCGTCCTGTACGCCGTCGCGTTCGGCGGCTACGTCGCCTTCTCGGTGTACCTTCCCGCCTACCTCCAGACCGGCTACGGGCTGGAACAGGCCGACGCCGCCAACCGGATGGGCGGATTCGTGCTCCTGGCGGTCCTGGTGCGGCCGATCGGCGGCTGGCTGTCCGACCGGATGGGCCCCGTGCCGGTCCTGGCCGGCGTGTTCACGATGATCGCGGTCATGGCCGGGGTCCAGGCGCTCACGCCCGGCCTGATGCCGGTGGGCACGATCGCGTTCCTGACCATGGCCGCCGCGCTCGGCGCGGGCAGCGGCGCCACCTTCGCCCTGGTCGCCCAGGTCACGCCGGCCGGCAAGGTCGGCTCGGTCACGGGACTGGTCGGCGCCGCCGGTGGTCTGGGCGGGTTCGTACCGCCGCTCGTCATGGGCTTCGTCTACGGGCGGCTCGGCACGTACGGGTTCGGCCTGGCCCTGCTGGCCGTCACCGCCGCGCTCACCCTGACCCTGACGGTGACCGTGATCCGGGCGGTGACCATCCGCCGCGGGACCGAGCGCGCGGCCGCCGATCCCTGCTGAAGGAGGAGGGATCGTGGTGACGTCGCAGATCGCCGTCGAGCGCACGCGACCGGGGCGGCCGGTGGCCTGGTGGCGGCTGCCCCTGCTGGCCGGGGCCGCCGCCGCCCTCGCCGCCGGGATCGTCGGCGGGCTCGCGCTGCTGGTCGACGAGGTTCCGGCGCCGGCGTCGTTCACCGAGCAGCACGGGCCGCTGATGGCGCTCGGCTTCCTCGGCACGCTCATCGCGCTCGAACGCGCGGTCGCGCTGCGCCGCGCATGGGGATACGCCGCACCGGCGCTGGCCGCGGCGGGCGCCGTCGCCCTGGCCGCGGGCGCGGAGCAGGCGGGCCGGCTGGCGCTGACCGCGGCGGGCGGCTGGCTGGTGGGGATCTACCTGGCCCTCCTCGGCCGCCGCCGGTCCCGCGAGACGTTCCTGCAGCTGGGCGCGGCGCTGGCCTGGCCGGCGGCCGGGCTGCTCTGGCTGGGCGGCCGGCCGGTACCGGAGCTCGTGCCGTGGTTCGCCGCCTTCCTCGTGGCGACGATCGCCGCGGAACGGCTGGAACTGGCGCACGTGGTGTTCCTGCGCCGAGCGGCCTGGGCCGGCCTGCTCGCCGCGACCGCGGTGGTCGGCGCGGGAGCGGTCATGTCGCCGGCCTCCCCGGTCGCGGGGGCGCGCGTCGCCGGGGCCGGGATGGTGGCGGTGGCCGCCTGGCTGGCCCTCCACGACGTGGCCCGGCGCACCGTACGCGGCTGCGGCCTGCCTCGGTACGCGGCCGTCTGCCTGCTGGCCGGCTACGGCTGGCTGGCGGCCGCCGGGGCGCTGTGGGCGGTCACCGGCCTGGCCTCCGGCGGATACCTGTACGACGCCGCGCTGCACGCCCTCTTCCTCGGCTTCGTCATGTCCATGGTCTTCGCGCACGCCCCGGTGATCCTGCCCGCGCTGCTGCGGGTGCCGTTGCCGTACCGGCCCGTCCTCTACCTGCCCCTCGCGGCGCTGCACGTCGCGGTGGCGGTACGGGTGGCCGGGGACCTGGCCGCCGCCGACGTCGTGCGCACGCTGGGCGGCGTGCTGGCGGCGCCGGCTCTGCTGATGTTCGCCGGATGCGTGATCGCGCTGACGCGCTCCGGCCGTTCCAGGGAGGTGTCCCGATTGGGTCCTGTCGACATCCGCGTGGAGAAGGGCCGGCCGCCGCTCGGCGGGCCTCCGCCGCCACCCCGCCCCCGCGCGTCGTGGCACCTGCGCGCGAACGCGATCGTCGTCGGCTGGCTGGGCCTGACCGTCGCGGTGGCGCTCGCCGGCGGAGTGCTGCCGGCGCCGCGCTGGCTGCTGATCCACGTGTTCCTGCTCGGCGCGGTCAGCACCGCCATCCTCATCTGGAGCGAGCACTTCACCGTGGCGCTGCTGCGCGCGCGGAGCCCGTCCCAGAACGGCAGCCTCGCCCGGCTCGCCCTGCTCAACGCCGCCACCCTGGCGGTGCTGGCGGGGGTTACGTCGGGCTCGTGGCAGCCGGCCGCCGCCGGCGCGGCGCTGATGGCGGCGGTGGTGCTGTGGCACGCGGCCGTCCTCGTGCGGCTCGCCAGGCGGGCGCTTCCCGGCCGGTTCGGCCACGTCATCGGCTGGTACGTCGCCGCCGCCGCGGCGCTCGCCGCCGGCGCCACCCTCGGCGGGCTGCTGACCTCACCGCTCGGCCAGGGCGCGGTGCACGAACGGCTGCACGCGGCGCACGCCGAGGTGAACCTGCTCGGCTGGGTCGGCCTGACCGTGCTCGGCACCCTCTTCACGCTCTGGCCGACCGTCCTGCGCACCCGCATGTCCGACAGGACCCGCCGCGCCTCCCGCATCGGCCTGTGGCTGACCGCGCCGGGCCTGGCGGTGACCGTGGCCGGGCTGCTGGCGGGCTGGCGGTGGGCGGCGGTCGCCGGGCTGGCGGCGTACGCGGTGGGCGGGCTGACCGCGCTCGCGCCCCTGGCCGACGCCCTGCGCCGCAGGCGGCCGCACACCGGGGCGGCCTGGATGCTGGGGGCGGCGATCGTCTGGTTCGAGGTGGCGCTGGCCGTGGACCTGGTGATCACGGCCACCCGCCCGGCCGGCGAGGTCGCCGGCGCGCTCTCGCCGCTGCTGCCGATCGTGCTCGCCGGATTCGTCGCCCAGGTGCTGCTGGGCTCGCTGCTGCACCTGCTTCCCGCGGTGCTGGGCGGCGGGCCCGCCAGGTTCAAGGAGAACGCGGCCCTGCTGGAGCGTGGCTGGGCCGTCCGGCTGGCGGCGCTCAACCTCGGGGTGCCGCTCCTGGCACTGCCGGTGCCGCAGCCGATCGCCCTGCTCGGCTGGGCCCTGGTGCTCGGCTCGATCCTGGCGTTCGTCGCCCTCGCCGTGACCACCCTGGGCCGGGCCCGCCATGCCGGTGCGCGGGACCGCGGGACGTGGCGGCCGTCGATGCCGGCCGTCGCCGGGGTGGCCGCCGGCTGCCTGCTGACGGCCGCCGCGGTCGTCGTCGCCACGACCAGCGGACCGGAACCGGCGGCGACCGTGACGGTGACCGGTTCGCGCACCGTCGAGGTGACGCTGTCAGGAATGAGCATCCGCCCTGGCGTGATCGAGGCGCCCGTGGGCACCGTACTGACGCTGCGCATCACCAACGCCGACGCCCAACGGCACGACCTGCGCCTCTCGACCGGCCCGCGCACCCCGATGCTGTCGCCGGGGAGCAGCGCCGTGCTGACGCTGGATCCGCTGGCCCAACCCGTGGACGGCTGGTGCACGGTGGCGGGGCACCGCGCGGCCGGCATGACCATGCGCATCGTCCCGACCCGCACGACGACGCCACCGAGCCCCGCCCACGACCAGCACAGCACCACCGGCACGTCCCTGGCCGGCCGGACCGGCGAACCCACGCGCCTGGACCTGACCGCGCCCATGTCACCGGGATGGACCCCGTACGACGCGACCCTGGAACCCGCACCCGGCGGCACCGAACACCACATCGAGCTCCGCGCCGACGACACCGCCGTCCAGGAGGTCGCCCCCGGGGTGCGGCAACGGGTGTGGACGTTCAACGGGACCATGCCGGGCCCGGTGCTGCGCGGCAAGGTCGGCGACGTGTTCGTCGTGACGTTCGTCAACGGCGGCACGATGGGCCACGGCATCGACTTCCACGCCGGGGCCGTCGCCCCGGACGGGCCGATGCGCACCATCCAGCCCGGCGAGCGGCTGACCTACCGCTTCCGCGCCGACTTCGCCGGCGCGTGGCTCTACCACTGCTCGACCATGCCGATGACCCAGCACATCGCCAACGGCATGTACGGGGCGGTCATCGTCGACCCGCCGGACCTGCCCGCCGTGGACCGCGAATACCTGCTGGTCCAGGGCGAGCTGTACCTCGCCGAGCCCGGCAGCGAAGCCCAGGCCGGCAGGATCCGGCAGGGCACGCCGGACGGATGGATGTTCAACGGCACCGCCGCCGGCTACGACCACGCCCCGCTGCGGGCCGGGGCCGGGGAGCGCGTGCGCATCTGGGCCGTGGCCGCCGGCCCCAGCTCGGGCACGGCACTGCACGTGGTGGGCGCGCCGTTCGACACGGTCTACAAGGAGGGCGCGTACGTGCTGCGGAAGAACGACCCGGGCGGCGCGCAGGTGCTCGACCTGGCTCCGGCGCAGGGCGGCTTCGCCGAACTGGTCTTCCCGGAGGCGGGCACGTACCCGGTGATCGACCACACGATGCGCCAGGCGGAGGGCGGCGCGCACGGCCTGTTCCAGGTGAGCGCGCGATGACGTGGTGGACGGTGATCAGGTTCCTGCACGTGGTGTCCGCGGCGCTGTGGGTCGGCGGGCAGCTCGCGGTGTCGCTGGTGGTGCTGCCCCTGGCCCGCCGCCTCGTGGACGACCAGCGGCGCGCCGGGGTGCTGCGCGCGGTCGGCCGCCGTTTCGGGCTCTTCACCGCCGCGCTGTTCCTGCCCGTCCAGCTCGGCACCGGCGTGGCCCTCGCCTGGCGCAAGGGCGTCACCTGGGCCTCGCTGGCCGACCCCGGCTACGGCCGGATCCTGGCCGCCAAGCTGCTGCTGTTCTGCGCGGTCATGGCCGCCGCCGCCCTGCACGGCTGGGCCAGCGGCACAGCACGGCCAAGGCTGGCTCGAACGATGGCGGTGACCTCGCTGGTGGGATCCCTCGGCATCGTCCTCCTGGCAACCGCGCTACCCGCCACCTGAGCCGGGGCCGCCACGACGCGCCCGCCTCCTCACGCGCAGCCTGACGCCGCCCTTGGCATCATGGCAAGGGCAGCCGCTCAGTCCGCCGGGATGACCGGCCACCCGGACGGCGCCAGCCCGCCACCGAAGGGGACTGGTCGGGCGTGATGCGGTCCCACGCGGCCATCGGCAACATGATGACCGCGGCCGGGAACAGCCCGTGCTCCTCATGGTCGATGTGCTGGTGCAGCCGGTCCAGGACCCCCAGCACGGCGGGCCAGTCGGGCGCGTCCCGGTCGATCGCCTCCAGCACGCCGTGGATGCCGGCGTGTTCCGCGCACAGCCGCTCCACCTCATCGGCCAGCGTCCCATCGGCGCGCAGCTCCGCGAACAGCCCGTTCTCCTCGGTGGCGGTGTGCGGGAGCAGCCGGGCGGACAGCTCGTCCAGCAGGGCCATGGCATCGCCGTACTGCTGCTCACCGATGGCGCGGCGCAGCGCTCCCGAGCACTCCAGGATGTCCCAGTGCTCCTGGGACAGCCGCCCGATCAGCGGGAAGTCACGGCAGCCGCAGTAGTTGCACATGGCGCACACCCTTCCAGGGGCCTCAGATCCCAGCCGTCCACCTCACCCTCCCAGCCGGGCCGCCATCCCGATCAGGGCCGAAGGTCCCCTCGCGGCGGCCATTCGTCACCCGTCCGACGGCCGAGCCGCCCCCTGGAGAACGTGCCCTGGCAGCGGAAGGAAAGTGGTTCGCCAGGATCGGCTCATGGCGAAGCCGGAGTTCACCGCCGGCGTTGCATGGAGAGGGCCTGACGCCAATGCTCGGCCGCCTGGCTCATGTCGTGACCGAGGAGTTCGAAGAACTGGCTGGTGGTACGGAGCCGGTCGCCGGTGGGTGTGTCCGTGCCGAACATGCCGGCGCCGTGCCGGGTGGTGTCGGCCCAGATCGCCATCGCCCTGGCACTCGCCACCCACGTGCGGTACCAGACGTCCACGTCGACGAAGTACCGCACCCGGCGCGCCTCGCGCTCCCGGGTGACCATCTGTCTCTGCTCCAGCCACTTGGTGGCATGGGAGATCGTCGCCGGACTGACGTGGAGTTGCCGGGCGAGTTCCGTGGCGGTCAGGCTGCCGGCCTCGCTGAGGAACAGCGCGGCGAACACCCGGGCCGTCATGGGTGCCATCCCGGTCTCGATCATGATGGCGACGAATTGTTCCTCGAACTCCCGGGCCGTGCCGACGTCACGGTTGTCGGTGGTGTGCGGAATTCCGGCGCGGGGAGTGCGCTTGCGGCGGCGGGCGCGCCAGTTCGTCGCATGCTGCGCGCGGGCCGCGCGATAGCCGTGCGGGCCGCCGTTCCTGGCGATCTCGCGGGTGACGGTGGACCTGGACCGTCCCAGCCGGCGGGCGATCTCCGCGTAGGCCAGGCCGGCCGCCAGCCCTTCCGCGATGCGGCGACGGTCCTCGGCGGTCAACCGGCCTCCTGCCATGTGATCCTCTCCCGGGGTCGAGCACGCGCCGGCCATGGCGGACGCGGTGCCCTGGCGGTGCTGTTGCGCTCAGCTACAAGCTCATTGCACCAGTACGGGCATGTCTGCCTGCGCATATGGGATTCGCGAGTTGTCCCTGGCCAGAAAGGATTCTAGCTTTTCCCAGATGAAGAGGAGGTTCATCATGGGCAAGGTCGTGCTCGTCACGGGCGCCTCCGCCGGCATCGGCAAGGCCACCGCACTCGAACTCATCCGCGCGGGCCACATCGTCTACGGCGCCGCGCGGCGCGTACCCAGGATGGACGACATCCGCGACGCCGGCGGACACGTCCTGGCGTTGGACGCGCGCCGGCCTGAGGACCTGGAACGCGTCATCGGCACCGTCGTCGAGGAACAGGGCCGCATCGACGCTCTGATCAACAATGCCGGCGCCGTCCTGCACGGCGCGGCCGAGGACATCCCGATCGACCTGGCGCGCGACCAGTTCGAGGTCAACGTCTTCGCCCCGGCCCGGCTGGCTCAGCTCGCCCTGCCGTACATGCGCGAGCAGAGGTCCGGAACGATCGTCAACGTCTCTTCCATCGGCGGCGAGATCGCCCTGCCGCTCGGCTGCTGGTACTACGCGAGCAAGCACGCGCTGGAGGCCTACTCGGACAGCCTCCGCATGGAGGTCGAGCCGTTCGGCATCGACGTCGTGATCATTCAGCCCGGAATCATCAAGACCGAGTTCGAGGACCGCACGGCGCAGGATCTCCGCGAGATCTCCGGCACGACCGCGTACGGGCAGATGGCCGAAGCCATGGCCAAGCACGCCGAGTCGCAGCTCGGCGAGAACAGCCAGGGCTCCGACCCCGGCGTGGTCGCCACCGTCATCCGGCAGGCCATCGAAGCGGACAAGCCCGAGACGCGCTACGCGGTCGGCTGGATGGCAGACAAGCTCCTGGAGCTCAACAGGACGCTGTCAGACCGCGAATTCGACAAGCTCGCCACGAACGCCGCGAAGTAGGCCCGGCGATGCCGCACCACCCCGGCTCACGCCTGGTCGGCGTCCATCCTTCGGGTGAACGGGTATGGGGCACTTCTCGCGGTCGGCGCCGGCGACACCCACGACGACATCTGGGACGTGACCGCAGACGGATGCGACAACTTTGCGCGATTTCAGCTCATCTAACACCCCGTGGAATCGCTGATCACGGTCGACCCCCAGCGCGTCGGGGCGTACTGGCTGGCGGGACGGTTGGGCTCGGGTGGCCAGGGCGTGGTGTACGACGCCTACGACGGTGATGGCCGCAGGGTGGCCGTCAAGGTGCTGCACGCCGCCGACCATGACCGGATACTCCGGGAGGCGACCGCGGCGCGGCGGGTGGCGTCCTTCTGCACGGCCCGGGTTCTCGATGTCGAACTGGACGGCGATGAGCCGTACATCGTCTCCGAATACGTGCCGGGGCCGAGTCTGCGGGCGGCGGGCCGGGTCTTCACCGGCGACGACCTCCACCGGCTCGCGACGGCGATCGCGACCGCGCTGACGGCCATCCACGAAGCCGGGGTGATCCACCGCGACCTCAAACCCGACAACGTGCTGCTCGGCCCCGACGGGCCGCGCGTCATCGACTTCGGCATCGCACGGACGCTCGACATGTCGCTGACCAAGACGGGCCAGATGTCGGGAACGCCCACCTACATGGCGCCGGAGGTGTTCACCGGGCAGCGTGCGGGTGCACCCGCCGACGTGTTCGCCTGGGGCGGCATCGTGCTGTTCGCGGCCACGGGCAAGGACCCGTTCGGCGCGGACCACCCGGGTGGCGTCATGCACAAGGTGCTCTCCCACCAGCCCGACGTGGGCGTGCTGCCCGCCCGGCTGGCCTCGCTCGTCGGGGCCGCGCTGGAGAAGGACCCCGCGTCCAGGCCCGCCGCTCGCGACCTGCTGCTCGCCCTCGTCAGTGGCGACACGGCGGACACCGGGGGTCTGCTGCGAACGGGAAGCCGCACGGCGGGCGGGCTGCATGTGTCCGGCACGGGTGACCCCGCGCTCGGCACGATCGCCGAGGACGCCTACGGCGCGCTCGCGCCGCAGGAGCGTGACCTGGCCGTCGAGGTGTTCCTGCGCATGGTCGCCGTGGGCGAGGACGGGCACGAGAGCGGCCGCTGGGTCGCGCGGGAGGAACTGCTCGCCGGACGGCCCGAGCGGGAGGCGGAGGCGATCGAGAGGGTGCTGACGGCGTTCTCCTACGTCATCACCACCAAGGACGGCCAGATCGCACTGTCGCGGCCCGCGCTGCTGCGGGCCTGGCCGCGGCTGCGCATGTGGGTGGACGCCGACCGCGGCGGGCTCGCCGTGCTGAACCAGATCAACGCCGCGGCTCGCCACTGGGACGAGCACGGCAGGCGCGACGGCGACGTGCTCCAGGGCAGCCGCCTGGAACATGCGCTGAGATGGGCCGCCACCGGACGGCGGCACGTGACGCTCACCCCGTTCGAGCGTGACTTCCTCCAAGCGGGCACCGAACTGGCCAAGAAGCGCGCCAGGCGGAGAAGCCTCACCACGGTGGCGCTAGCAGGACTGCTGGTGCTGGCACTGGTGGCAGGCGGCCTCGCCGTGTGGCAGCGGCAGCAGACCGCCGCGCAGCGCGACATCCTGACGGCCAAGCAGGTGGCGGCCCAGGCAGACGGCATGCGGGTCACCGACCCGGTCAAGGCCATGCTGCTGAGCGTGGCGGCCTGGCGCGTCTCACCGCAGTCCGAGGCCCGCTCCAGCCTCATGTCCTCGCTCCAGCAGCCGGAGATCGCCGCGTTCCGCGACCCGGTGGCCGAGGGCGTGGCGTACCGCGCGCTCAGCAGGGACGGCCGCACGCTGGTCAGCGTCAGCACCGAGGCGGTGAACCTCTACGACATCCGCACCGGCAGGCGCGTGGACGGCTGGACGGAACTCGGACTGACCGGCACGATCTCCAACCCGCCCGCGCTGAGCCCGAGCGGACGCCTGCTCGCTGTGACGACCTCCGACGAGCTGGGCGTCTGGGATGTGAGAACGCACGGGCTGCTGCTGAAGGAGAAGCTGCCCCAGGCGAGCAACGGCGGCTTGCACGCCGTCTTCGGCGAGCACGAGACCACCCTCACGGTCGCCTTCGCCGACGACATCTACCGGCTCATCGATCTGGCCACGGGCAGGAGGTTCGGCAAGGGGCTGTATGAGGGGGAGGGCGCGGCGGTCCTGGCGCAGACGCCGCTCCTGGACCCGACCGGCAGGCATCTGCTGCTCACCGGCGAGCGTTTCGACGAGCTGGCGCTGCCTGCCTGGACCCCGGAGCGGCGCTACCGGGCCTGCCGCGGCAATGGGAACGCGGCGGCCTTCAGCGGGGACGGCCGCGTCCTGGTCTGCGCGGGCGACGACATCGTGCTGCTGGACGCGGCCACCGGGCGCGTGCACGACACCGCCGATGACGACTGGGAGTGTGACATCTGCGGAAGCGGCTTGCCCGAACTCCGCCTCAGCGGGGATGGCCGCACCCTTGCCGCCTTCCGTGACAGGGACGTCCGCGTGTGGGACGCCGCCACTCACCGGCAACTGCTCTCCTACCGCGCCGAGGGAAGGCTGTCCGACGTGCGCTTCGACCCCGGCGGCACGCTGCGGTACCTGCTCGACGACACCGTGGTCGGCCTGGACCTGAGCCCGAGGACCACCGTCACCCGCACCGCGAAGGGCAGCCCGGCCCTCAGCGGAGACGGCCGTTGGGCCACGTTCCTGACGCACGGCGGGCGGCTGCACATCTGGGACCTGCGCCGGCACAAGAGCGCGGGCAGCATCGACACCGGCCAGACCGACGCCTTCACGTCGGCGATCGACGACACGGGCACCGAAGTGGCGACGATCGACGAGACGGTCAAGCTGTGGGACCTCAGGACCCACAGGCAGCTCTGGTCGGCGTCCGTCCCGGGGTGGAGCCCCTCCGTGTCGTACGTCTACTTCAGTCCCGACGGACGCGAGCTCTCCATGACCGCCATCTACGGGCAGAACCCGGTCGTCCGTCAGATGGTGTTCGACACGGCCGACGGCCACGTCCTGCACTCCTACAAGACCCGCGTGATGGGCGGGCCGTTCACCCCGGACGGCCGCTCCTACGCCTCAGGCGACGGCATGCTGCGCGACGTGGCCACCGGCAGGCAGATCGGCGCAAGCTACGGTCCCGTCGTCGGGCCGGCCGTCAGCAGGCGCGGGATCATGGCCGGTTACGTCGACGCCGTCGGCCGCATCAAGTTGTGGTCACTCAAGGGCGGCGTGGTGCCCCTGCGTCCGCCCCTGCCGCGCTCTGCGAGTGCCCCCGATCTCCTGGCCTTCGCCCCCGACGGCACGGTGCTGGCCGCCGCAGGCGGCGGCCGGGTCCAGCTCTGGGACGTCACGGGCAGGCGGCGGCTCGGCGGCGGCTTCGACCTGTCCGAGCAGAGCGCGGAGGCGCTCGCCTTCAGCGCCGACGGCGCCACGCTCTACGCGGCGGTGGACGGCGCCGTCCACGAGATGCCCGTGGACGCCGAGCGGGTCGTCAAGGCGGTGTGCGCGCGGGCAGGGCGCGGCCTCACACATGCGGAGTGGGACGAGTACCTCGGTGGCGTGCCGTACCAGGAGATCTGCTGATCATGTGCGGGATCATGCCTGCCGTACTGAGCACCGGTCCGGTCAGGAGTGTGAGGCGCGTGCCGACGCGGCCGGGGAGCTTCTCCGCCACGACCGCGCCCGTCCCCTGCTCGACGAGTACGCCGGCCCGCCCACCAGGTGTTCATCGCGGGAGCTCGTCCGTCCACTCGGTGGTCACCGAGACATACGAGTTGCTCATCGCCGCGCCCCCTTCGGCGGTCAGCAGGATGTTGGCGCGCGCCACCCGGGCGGCCTCGGGATCGACGACCATCCTGATCTCCAGGCTCCCGGAGAGCGGGATCAGCAGTGCCTGGCCGCCCTCGACCGGCCCCGCGTTCTTGATCCCCGGCGTCGCGGCGAGGGCCTCGAATGCCGCCGCACGGACCTGCGCGGGCGTCGGCAGCTCCGTGATCAGGGTGACCAGCGGGGAGACGAGCTCGCCTTGCCGTTCGCCAGGGAACATGGCGCTGTCATGCTGCGGAAGCTCGGCGATGCGCTCCTTCAGCTCCTCGGGATCCGTTGGAAGCCCTTCGAGCTCTTCGAAACCGATCTCGGCGCCCATGAGCCTGAACGAGGCCGGATCCTCGACGACGGCGCCGGGTGCGGCGTCCGGCTCGTTCCTGGACCAGTGGCGGCCGTCGCGGGTGGTCCAGCTCTCCTGCATCTGGGGCGCGTCCGGGCCCTGCCACGTACGCATGATGTGCCAATAGGTCCCCGTGCCCTGGGGGATGTGCTCGGCGCTGGCCGCGGCCATGAGCAGGACGTCTCTGCCCGGGACCGGCGTGGCGCCGGGCAGCGCCACGCGCGGATGGTCGTCCGCCACCACCACACCGGCACCGATCGCCACGGCCAGCGCGCCCGCGAGCACCAGCCGCCGGCCGAGCCGCGGCCCGAGCCGAGGTTCACGGTGAGGCTCGTGCTCGCGCACCGCGGCCAGAAGCCGGGCCCGGGCGGTGCTCTCCGCCTGCGCCGTCATCGGCGGGGTGTCCCGCCGGAAGTCCCTGATCGTGCTCATCACAGCTCCTCGTCTCCCAATACGGCCCGTGCCTTCTTCCTGGCCCGGTGCAGCCGCGACCGCACGGTCCCCGGTGGGATGCCGAGCGCCCGGGCCACCTCCTCGTAGCCGAGGCCCTCCCACGCCACCAGCAGCAGCACGTCGCGGTCGCCGCGCGACAGCGACGCCAGCGCCCCCGCCAGCTCGCGCTCCTTGTCCCGCGCGGCGACCCGCCGCACCACGGCGTCGGCGATCGGTTCGGGCAGGGGATCCACGCCGGTACGCGCCAGCGCTCGCAGCATCCGCTCCTCCTGTCGCCTGTGTCTGGCGACGAGCGTCGTGGCGATGCCGTACAGCCAGGGGCGCGCCAGCGGAAACGACATGTCGTACGAGTCGCGCCGCCGGAACGCGGCCAGGAACGTCTCGGCCACGATGTCGTCGGCGGCCTGCGTGCCGATCCGCCGCGCGGCGTACAGGTGGATCTGCCGTGCGTACCGGTCGAACAGCGTGGCGAACTGCTCGGGGTCGCCGACGGATCGCCTGATCAGCTCGGCGTCGTCGATCTCGGCCGTCTCAACGGTCAACGGCCCTCCTTAAGGTCGGTCGGTCACCCTGCTGTCTCCCGCACCCCATGGCAAGGTTCTCGACACCGGAGGAAGAGTGACGGACGTCACAGGCACGGCCCCGGTCGAGCACCTTCACAGGTCCGGCTCCGTCGCGTCGAAGCCGGTGCTCCCAGGTGGTCCACCGGGGGAGCGGCGTCGAGACGGACGCCATCGTGCGGAAGCAGGCCCACGCCATCGCGGGTGTGCTCGACCGGTCCCCGGGTTCCGGCAGGAGCAAGGAACTGGTGGACAGCCGTTGGCCGAGTACGCCCTCCCCGCCTGACGCCATCACCTCTTAGGAGGGGGAGCCGGTCATTCCGGGCCCATGCACGACGTGGATCTGAGCCAGGTCGGTGACCTGCCCACAACTGTCGCAGGTGGTCTGCTCGGCGATCGCTCCACCGCAACCGGCGTGCCGATACAAGATGGGCGGTCCGTCGGGCGCCGCCCATCGATCTCCCCACTGCGTCAGCGTGATGATCACGGGTGCCAGATCGAGTCCCTTCTGGGTCACGACGTAGCCGGCCCGATCGGGATGGTCCGTGCTGGACCGCCGTTCGAGAATGCCCGAGTCGACAAGGCTGTCGAGACGTTTCGTCAGGACGTTGGTCGCGATGCCCAGGCGCTGGAAGTCGGCGAAACGGGTCGCGCCGGCGAACAGCGCGTCGCGCACGATCAGCAGGCTCCACCGCTCGCCGATGACCTCGAGCGCCCTGGCGGCGGAGCACACCTGTGTGTCGTAGGTCCTGCCCAACATGACGTGCACTCCCAACAAGACGCTTGCATCAAGCAAGTATACGCCCCTAGTCTCTCACTTGCATCACGCAAGTAACCCGAGGATTCCAGAGGAAGAAGGCCATGGACACCACCCCGCTCCGCGACGCCTATCGCGCGCTCCTGGACGCTGCCGCCACAGTGGCCGACGCCGACGGCATCAGCCCCGTCCCGCCGGCCGGCGAGTGGAACGCCGACCAGATCCTGGCGCACGTCAGCATCATCAACGCCGTCACCATCGCCGCCGCCGGCACTGTCTCGTCAGGCGCGAACACGACCTACGAAAATCGCACAGCGCTGGACACCTGGACCATCGAACGCGTCATCACGAACGCCGGCGGCAACGCCGGGCTCCGGAACCGCATCCACGCCCAAGGGAACGTCCTCTGCGCACTTGGAGGACAGGTGCTGAGCGAGGCCGAGCTCGACGCACCGGTGCCCACACTGCTCCTGTCCGCCGGCACGGTCTTGGTCGACCAGCCGGTGCCGCTGAGGGACATCATCACGGGCCTGGCAGAAGTCGAGCTGCCCGGCCACGCCAGGCAACTTCTCGCCCTGCTGCCGGACGACGCCGTGACAGCAGCCACAACGTGACCGCGACCACCCGGCTCACGCGGTCCCTCCGGACGAGCCGCACCCAGTGGACATGACTCTGCCGCCAAGCGCGCCGCGATGCGCACGCGGCCTGCCGTTCGCGCACGCCGAAGCAGCCGAGACGCGGGTCGGGAGTGCCTGACCGCAGGAGGTTCTGGTGGAACCGCATGCCCGGTTCGTTCGATGTGGCGGGGCTGGGATCGGAGCCACGAACCTGGTCACGGCGCCATCGGGGAGTGCGCCGCCGACCGGGAAGCCGGCTGAGTCAGCCGGAGGCCCGGACGATCAGGGCGGGCTCGAAGATGACGGAGGTGGGCGTACGGCCCGGCTCGTCGATGTGGTCGAGTAGAAGACGCCCCATCTCGGCGGCCATGCCCTCGACCGGGTGCCGGATGGTCGTGAGGGGCGGGCGGCAGGCGGTCGCGGCGCTGCTGTCGTCGAAACCGATCACGGCCACGTCGTCGGGGACGGAGCGGCCGTGGTGGCGCAGCGCGTGGAGCGCGCCTTGGGCCATCAGGTCGTTGGCGACGAACACGCCGTCGAGGTCGAGCCGTTCGGCCAGCAGCCGTTCCATGGCCTGCTCGCCGCTGTCGTACGTGAAGCCGCCCTCGCTGTAAGGGACGAAGGCGTGCCCGTGCCTGGCCATGGCGTCCTGGAAGCCGGCCAGGCGGGCCTGCGCGGCGGGCACGTCGAGCGGGCCGCAGATGGTGGCGACGCGGCGGCGCCCCAGCTCGACGAGGCGGTCGGCGGCCAGGGCGGCGCCGGCCCGGTGGTCGACGTCGACGTAGCTGATCGGGATCGGATCCGCCGGTCGGGCGAACAGCACCGCGGGCACCGCCGCCTCGACCAGCTGCGCCGGGAGCGGGTCGGCCGCGTGCGTGGAGACCAGCAGCGCGCCGTCGGCATCGCCCTGCCGCAGGTACGACACGACCTGGGCGCGGCTCTGCGCGGTCTCGGCGAACATCAGCACCGGGTGGATGCCACGCGGCCGCAGGAAACTGATGATCCCGGCGACGACGCGGCCGAAGAACGGGTCGGTGAGGAGGGGGCTGGGTGACGGGTCCTCGTCGGCCCCTGCCCCGGACAGCACCAGGGCGACCGCGCCGGTGCGCCTGGTGACGAGGGAGCGCGCGGCGCGGTTGGGGACGTAGCCGGTGGTGGCGATGGCCTGGCGCACCGTCGCCTGGATGTCGGGATCGACGTTGCGGATGCCGTTGATGACCCGGGAGACGGTGGCGCGGGAGACCCCGGCGACCCGGGCCACGTCCTCCAGGGTAGGAGAGCCCCCTTGTTTCACCAGCTCTTTATAGCACGCAGATGGGAGAGCGCTCTCCTAGCTGTATGAGACCGTTATGACGGCCTCCAGCGGGAGATCGGCGGCCGATCGCCCGGCGTGCACCGTCATCTCGCCCTCGGCCGTGCACCAGGCGCCCGCCCAGTGCTGGAACGCCCGGGCCGGAAGCTCGACGACGGCCTCGGCCCGCTCGCCGGACTCCGCCGTGACCGCGGCGAAACCGGCCAGCCACCGCACCGGCCGCGCGCGGTCCCGCGGCCTGGACAGGTAGATCTGGACGACCTCGCGGCCGGCCCGCGGTCCGGTGTTGCGCACCATCACGCGCACCCGCACCGGCCGGTCGGACGCGATCCGCTCCGGTGCCCACAACCCCTCATACCTCCAGGTCGTGTAGCCCAGACCGTGCCCGAACCAGTACGCGGGCGGCTCCTGCTCGCGCAGCCAGCCCCGGTACCCGATGTGCGGGCCTTCGGCGTACTCGAGCACGCCGTGCTCCGGCACGGCCGGCACGAGGGCCCGGTCCGCCCAGGTGGTGGGCAGCCGCCCGCCCGGCTCGGCCCGGCCGAGCAGCACGTCGGCCAGGCCGTTGCCGCCCTCCTCGCCGGGGAACCAGCCGACCAGGACGGCTGCCACCTCCTGCCGCCACGGCATCGCGACGGGACCGCCGGAGTTGACCACCACGACCGTCGCCGGGTTCGCCGCGGCGACGGCGCGCACCAGCTCGTCCTGGCCCTCGGGAAGCGTGAGCGTCTCCCGGTCGACGCCTTCGCTCTCGGCCTGCTCGGTGGTGCCCACCACGACGACGGCCACATCGCTGGAGCCGGCCAGCTCGACCGCGGCGGCCAGCTCCGCCGCCGGGTCTGCGGCAGCCGGGGCGGCGGCCAGCACGCAGGCCCGCCCGCCGCCGGGGACCAGCTCGCGACGCATGACGATCTCGACTTCGCGGCCTGCTTCGAGGGTGACGCCTCCCGTTCGATACGGCGGGGCCAGGTGCACGGTGGCGGGATCGTCGGTGTGCCGGGGGACCGTCTCGTCGATCACGATGCGGCCGTCCACGGCCAGCTCCAGGCGGCCCCATCCGGCGGCGGCCACGTGCCAAAGGCCCGCGCGGTCCGGCCGCACGAGGGCTCTGACCTCGACGGTGACGGCCCTGTGGATCGGTCCTTCCGGTTCGAGGAGCCGGCCGGTGAACCGGTGCTCGGCGTGGATCTCCGTGCCCGCCGCGTCCAGGAGGCGGACCAGGAGCCCGTTCTCGCCGGTGCGGGGGTTTCGGGCCGTGGCGCTGTCGAGAGGGACGGGCGCGCCGCCGAAGGTCACGCCGTCGGCGTGACGCACCTCGGCGTGGCCGTTCAGCGCGGTACGCAGGCCCTCCAGCGGAGTGACGAGGGACTCCGGGTACACGCCCGCGCTCCCGGCGCCCTGGGTCCGGGGCCGGGCGGCGTTCGGCCCGATGACGGCGACCCGGGTCAGCCGGGCCGGGACGAGGGGGAGGAGATCACCCTCGTTGCGCAACAGCACGGTCGAAGCGGCGACCGTACGGCGGAGGAGAGCGCGATCCTGCCGGTCATCGGGACCGCCAGGGGAGAGGTCGTCAGGAGAGAGGCCGTCAGGAGAGAGGCCGTCAGGAGAGAGGTCGCCGGGGGAGAGGCCGACGGGGGAGAGGCCGACGGGGGAGGGGGCGGGGGAGCGGGGCAGCGCGCCGACGCGGGCGGCCAGCCGCAGCAGGCGGCGCACCTTGTCGTCGATCGCCGACTCCGGCACCTCACCCGCCCGGACAGCCGTCACCAGCGCCTCACCCCACGGTCCTTCGGGGCCCGGCATGGCCAGGTCCTGGGCGGCGCGCGCGGAGGCCACGGTGGATCGCACCGCTCCCCAGTCCGACACCACCACCCCGTCGAACCCCCATTCACCCTTCAGAGGCTCGGCCAGGAGCCCGTTCTCGGACATGGTGGCGCCGTTGACCCCGTTGTAGGCCGACATCACCACCCACACCCCCGCCTGGACGGCCGCTTCGAAGGGCGCCAGGTACACCTCGCGCAGGGTGCGCTCGTCGACGCGGGCATCGAGGGTGAGCCGGTCGGTCTCGGATTCGTTGGCCACATAGTGCTTGGCCGTGGCAGCGACCCCGCGCGACTGGATGCCGCGGATCACCGCCGCGCCGATACGGCCGGTCAGCAGCGGATCCTCGGAGTAGCACTCGAAGTGCCGCCCGCCCAGCGGGGAACGGTGCAGGTTCAGGGTGGGGGCCAGGACGACGTGTACGCCCTTGCGCCGCGCCTCGACGGCCAGCAGCTCGCCGATGGCCATGGCCAGGCTCTCGTCCCAGGTGGCGGCCAGCGCGGTGGCGGAGGGGAGTGACAGGGAGGTCCGTCGCTCGTCCCACCCTTCCCCGCGCACGCCCGCGGGGCCGTCGGAGGTCACCATGGGTTCCAGGCCGATGGCGGGCTCGGCGGCGGTGCGCCAGACGGTCGCCCCGGTGAGCAGCCGCACCTTGCTCTCCAGGTCCAGCTTGTCCACCAGGCGGTCGAGGTCGTCCGGGATCACACGCGTGTCCTTTCAGGAGGGAGAGCGCTCTACCGAGCGTAGAGCGGAGAGCTGGTTCGCGCGGGCGCGTTCGACGGCGGCGGCCAGGGCTTTGACGCCGGGATCGGCGCCCGAGACCTGTTCCGAGCGGGTCACCGACTGGGACTGGCTCAGGTGGGCGCGGAGATGGCCGGTGAAGAGCGTGTCGAAGGCGGGGCCTTCGGCGGTGCGCAGGCGGGTGAGTTCGACGGCGGTGACCATGCCCGGCATGTCGTGCCCGGCGTGCGGGTTGTCGGCGGGCAGACCGGTGGTGTGGAGGGCGGCGCGCAGGTGGGCGAGTTCGACGACGTACGTGGTGCGCAGCCGGCGGGCAAGCCGTCGTACGGCAGGCGCGTGGCCCCGGGAGGCACCCAGGTCGAGCAGCGGCAGGACCCGCTCGTCCATCGGGATCATGAGCTGCAGCCAGGCGAGGTCGGTGGGGTTGACGCTCCCGCTCGGGACAGGTTGCGCGGCGCGCGGGCCGGCCGCCTCCGCGGGTGCGTGGTGGGCGTGCCGTACCGCGGTGTCGTCGCGGGCCAGGTAGCCGCCCACCAGCACCGCCGCCAGCGCGAGCAGCACCAGCGGCGCGAGCCTGGTCCGCACCCACGGCGCGCGCCCGGCGACCGCCCGCGGCGCCGTCCGCCCGCCCCGGTGGCCGTGGCGGGCGGACGGGCCGGTGGGTTCCGCGGAGGACATCAAGGCAGCTCGAAGTCCTCGGTGAGCGCTGCGCCCCGGTGCGGCTTGTAGAGGTCGTAACCCCGCGGGTCGCACTGCAGCCCGCCGTTGATGCAGTGGGTGACCAGCGCGTCGAGGATGCGCGGGTCATCCCAGGCGTTGAAGAAGTCGTAGTGCCAGGAATAGCCGCGGCCGCTGGCCAGGCGGGCCTGCGACAGGTCACCACTCGCCGGGAAGGCGATCTTGAACTCCAGCATCGGCACCGCGACCGGGTGGCTCGACGGGCAGTAGCCGCCGACCGGGTAGGCCATGTGGCTCTTGTGGTCGGCGCTGTCGAGATGGACCCCGTCCCAGCAACTGGGAGCCTGGAAGCGCACGTTGACCTGGCTGCCGGGCGCGCAGTAGGCGGGGATGTCCCAGCTCTTGGACAGGTCGCCGCACTCGAAGCCCTCGACGGCGCCCGGGTGGGTACGGAACTCCTCCTGGGTGGAGGTCGGGCTGCCGACGACGAAGCGCAGGCCCTGCGGGAAGGGCTGCACCTGCCAGTAGTCCAGGATGCCGGACTTGTAGTAGATCACCTGGTTGCCGACGGGCTCGATGAGCTGGTCGCCCACGTAGAAACTGGGGAACCAGTAGGCGGACTTGTCGTGGTGGTTGGTGCAGGAGGTGGTGCCGGCCAGCAGCGAGGAGGAGGTGCTGTGGGCGTCGGTGGTCGTGTTGCCGACGAAGGTGTGCATGTGGGAGGCGCCGGGCAGTCCGGGGAAGACGATCGGGTCGTCGGGCCGGTTGGCGGTCAGCGAGCAGTTGGCCTGGAACTCGTGGTGGGTGACCTCGTCGGTGAAGGTCGGTTTGGGCCGGGGTGTGGTCCCGGCGCCGCCGGTGCCGTGGACCTCGAACTCCCACAGGGAGTAGCCGTAGCCGGTGGCGCGGGCGGTGCCGTACATGCGGACGTAGCGGCCGGTGCCGCTGACGTTCCACGTGTCGATGCCGCCGTCACCGCCGGTCACGGTCTTCAGGTCGGTCCAGGAACCGCCGTCGGACGAGGACTGGACCTTGTAGTCGCGCGCGTAGGCTCCTTCCCACGACAGGACCACCTTGCTGATGGTCGCCGAGGCGCCCAGGTCGACCTGGACCCACTGCGGGTCGGCCCAGGCGCTCGACCACCGGGTGGCGGGGTCGCCGTCGAAGGCGGCGCCGGCCGCCAGCGCGCCGCCTTCCGACGAGGACGCCGAGGCGGTCCTGCCCAGGGACAGCACCGTGTCGGCGGCGGCGGGCAGGACGAAGGCCAGGCTGGTGGCCGCCACCGCGGAGACGACGGCGGCGGCTAACGCGAGGGCTGCGTTTCTTCGGAACACGGACATGGTGTCTCTCCTCGGGGCAGATGTAGGAGAGCGCTCTCCGTCGAGAGTGGACGCCGCCTCGCGGGCTTGTCAAGACGATGTCCGTCTCACTTCCCTCACCGTGCGCTGGTGACCTGCACCTTTCAGCCGAGCAGAGATTTGGGCCTTGACGCGGGTCTCACCAGGATGCAGTGTTCCGGCACGGAGAGCGCTCTCCTCCTTCCTGGCAGCCCTCACCCTTAGGAGAGAGTGAACGTGTTTCCCGTCCGACATACCGGCCGGTTCCGGTTCGGCCTGGTCGTCGCCCTGGTGGCGTGCCTGGCAGGGCTCGGCCCGGCCGTGGCCGCCCCCGCGGCCGCGGCGGCCGAGACCCTGCTGTCGCAGGGCAAGGCCGCCACCGCCTCCTCAGCCGAGGGTGGCGACACCACGGCGGCGATGGCCGTGGACGGCGACGCCGGCACCCGCTGGTCCAGCGCCTTCAGCGACGCCCAGTGGCTCCAGGTCGACCTGGGCGCCCCGGCCACGCTCAGCAGGATCGACCTCATCTGGGAAGCCGCCTACGGCCGCGGCTACAAACTCCAGGGATCGGCCGACGGCACGTCGTGGACGGATCTGAAGACCGTCACCGACGGCGACGGCGGCACCGACACCGTCGAGGTCTCCGGCACCGCCCGCTACGTCCGCATGCTCGGCGTCGAGCGCGGCACCGGCTACGGCTACTCCCTGTGGGAGTTCCAGGTGTACGGCGGAGCCGGTCAGACCTCCGGCTGCGGTACCGCCAACGCCGCCCAGGACAGGCCCGCCACCGCCTCCTCGACCGAGGGCGCCGCCTACCCGGCGAGCGCCGCCGTCGACGGTGACACCGGCACCCGCTGGTCCAGCGGGGCGTCGGACCCGCAGTGGATCCAGGTCGACCTCGGCTCCGACCAGAGCATCTGCCAGGTCACTCTGGTCTGGGAGGCCGCCTACGGCGCCGCCTACAAGATCCAGGCTTCGCCCGACGGTTCGGCGTGGACCGACCTGGAGTCCGTCACCGGCGGCGACGGCGGCACGGACACGTGGAACGTCAGCGGCACCGGCCGCTACGTCCGCATGTACGGCACCGCCCGCGCCACCGGCTACGGCTACTCCCTGTGGGAGTTGCGGGTCAGCACCGGCGAGAACACCCAGGAGCCCGGCGACTGGACCGAGGCGTGGCGCGAGGACTTCACCGGCCCGGCCGGCACCTCGCCGTCGGCCGCCGAGTGGATCAGGCGCACCGGCACCTCCTATCCCGGCGGCGCGGCCAACTGGGGCACCGGCGAGGTCGAGACGATGAGCGACTCCACCGCCAACGTCAGCCTCGACGGCGACGGCCACCTGAGCATCAGGGCCGTCAGGGACGGCGCCGGCAACTGGACCTCCGGCCGCGTCGAGACCCAGCGCACCGACTTCGAGGCCGGGCCCGGTGAGATGGTCCGCTTCAGCGCCCGGCTGAAACTGCCCGCCGTCGCCAACGGCCTGGGCTACTGGCCGGGGTTCCGTGCCACCGGCGCCGCCTACCGCGGCGACTACACCAACTGGCCCACCGTCGGCGAGACCGACATCATGACCAGCGTCAACGGCGCAGACGAGGTCTCCAACACCCTCCACTGCGGCACCGCGCCCGACGGCGTCTGCAACGAGTACAACGGCCGCACCGGCGGCTTCGCCAGCTGCGGTTGCGCGACCGGCTACCACGAGTTCTCGCAGGTGATCGACCGCACCAGGACCGACGAGGAGATCCGCTTCTACCTCGACGGCGAGCAGACCTGGGTGGTACGGCAGAGCCAGGTCGGTGTCGCCGCCTGGCAGGCAGCGGTGCACCACGGCTTCTCCCTGCGGCTCGACCTGGCCATCGGCGGCTCGCTCCCGAACGCCGTCGCCGGGGTCACCACCCCGTCGCCGGAGACCACCTCGGGCGGCGTGCTGAGCGCCGACTGGGTGTCGGTCTCCCGCCGGTCGGGCACCACTCCCACCCCGATGACCGACGGACCGGTCCCCGCCGGGCCGAGCGTCGTCAGGGTGACCGGCGGCAACGGCAGCTGGCAACTGTCGGTCAACGGTCAGCCGTACCTGATCAAGGGCGTGACCTACGGTCCGCCGCAGGGGGCGGCCGACGGCTACATGCGCGATCTGAAGGCGATGGGGGTCAACACCGTCCGCATCTGGGGCGTGGACGACGCCGGCACGCCGGCCCTGCTCGATGCCGCCGCCCGGAACGGCATCAAGGTGATCGTCGGGCACTGGCTCAACCAGGGCGCCGACTACGTCAACGACACCGCCTACAAGACCGCTGTGAAGAACGAGATCGTGGCGCGCGTCAACACGCTGAAGAACCACCAGGGCGTGCTGATGTGGGACGTCGGCAACGAGGTCATCCTCACCATGCAGGACCACGGCCTGCCGGCCGACGTGGTGGAGCAGCGGCGGGTGGCGTACGCGCAGTTCGTCAACGAGGTCGCCGTGGCCGTCCATGCCGCCGACCCCAACCACCCGGTCACCTCGACCGACGCCTACACCCACGCCTGGACCTACTACAAGGCCCACGCGCCGGCGCTCGACCTGCTCGCGGTCAACTCCTACGGCGCCATCCACACCGTCAAGGACGACTGGATCAAGGGTGGGTACGGCAGGCCGTACATCGTCACCGAAGCCGGACCCGACGGCGAGTGGGAGGTGCCCGACGACGTCAACGGCGTCCCCGACGAGCCGACCGACCTGCAGAAAGGCCAGATGTACACGGCCAGTTGGAACGCCATCAGCGGTCACACCGGAGTGGCGCTCGGCGCGACCATGTTCCACTACGGCCTGGAGAACGACTTCGGCGGCGTCTGGCTGAACATCACCCCGGGCGGCTGGCGCAGGCACGGCTTCCACGCCCTCAAGCAGGCCTACACCGGACAGCCCACCGGCAACACCCCGCCGCGCATCAGCTCGATGACGGTCGGCTCGCAGACCGCGGTCCCGGCCGGCGGCACCTTCACCGTCGACACGCAGACGATCGACCCCGACGGCGACCTGATCCGCTACCACGTGATGCTCGGCGACAAGCACATCACCGGCAACCGCGGCCTGCGTCACGCCCGCTTCACGCGGACCTCCTCCACCAGGCTCACCGTCACCGCACCGGAGCAGCTCGGCGTCTGGAAGGTCTACGTCTACGCCTACGACGGCCACGGCAACGTCGGCATCGAGCAGCGCTCCTTCCGCGTCGTGCCGCCCGCGGTCGACGGCACGGACGTCGCCCGCGGCAAGCCCACCACCGCCTCCAGCTACCAGGCCACCGGCGACGGCGGCCCGTTCGACCCCGGCCGCGCCACCGACGGCAGCTTCACCACCCGCTGGGCCAGCGAGTGGTCCGACGCCCAGTGGATCCAGGTGGACCTGGGCGCGGTCACGCCGATCAAGCACGTGCAGCTCGGCTGGGAGACGGCTCACGCCCGCGCCTACACGATCCAGGGTTCTGCCGACGGCAGCACCTGGAACGACCTGAAGACCGTAACCGACGGTGATGGCGGCTTCGACAGCTTCGACCTCACCGCCTCCGTCCGCTATGTCCGGCTCTCCCTCACCCAGCGCGCCACCGCCTACGGCTACTCGCTGTGGGAGTTCGGCGTCTACCGCTGATTGGAAGAAGATGCGATCGACAACGGCCGCTGTGGCGGCTCTGTTAGGCCTGCTCGCCGTACCCGCCGTCACCACCACCGCGCACGCCGCGTCGTGCTCGGCCGCCAACGCCGCGCTCGGCCGTCCCGCCACCGCCTCCTCCGCGGAGCGCGGCGACCTGGACGCGGGCAAGGCGGTCGACGGCGACCCGGGAACCCGCTGGTCCAGCACCTTCAGCGACCCGCAGTGGATCCAGGTCGACCTCGGCTCCACGAAGGACATCTGCGGGGTCGGCCTGTCCTGGGAGGCCGCCTACGGCAAGGACTTCACCATCCAGGCCTCACCCGACGGCTCGGCGTGGACCACGCTGAAGTCCGTCACCGGTGGTGACGGCGGCACCGACAGCTACGACGTCAGCGGTGAGGGCCGCTATCTGCGTGTGCACGGCACGGCCAGAGGCACCGGCTACGGCTACTCCCTGTGGGAGCTGACCGTGCACACCGGCGACGGCGGCACCGGCGAGCCGCTGCCCGGCGGCGGCGACCTCGGGCCCAACGTGAAGGTCTTCGACCCGTCCATGCCGGCGGCCACGGTGCAGGCGCAGATCGACCAGATCTTCCAGCAGCAGGAGGCCGCCCAGTTCGGCACCGGCCGGTACGCGCTGATGTTCAAGCCCGGCAGCTACGACGTCAACGTCGACACCGGCTTCTACACCTCCGTCCACGGCCTCGGCCGCAACCCCGACGACGTCACCGTCAAGGGCGTGAGCGTCGACGCGGGCTGGTTCAACGGCAACGCCACCCAGAACTTCTGGCGCTCCACCGAGAACCTGTCCATCGCCCCCTACGACGGCACCAACCGGTGGGCGGTCTCCCAGGCGGCGCCGTTCCGGCGGATGCACGTCAAGGGCGCGCTCAACCTGGCGCCGTCCGGGTACGGATGGGCGTCCGGCGGCTACATCGCCGACAGCAAGATAGACGGTCAGGTCGGACCGTACTCCCAGCAGCAGTGGTACACCCGCGACAGCGCCATCGGCGGCTGGATCAACAGCGTCTGGAACATGACCTTCTCCGGCGTCCAGGGAGCCCCGGCGACCAGCTTCCCCGAGCCGCGCTACACGACCCTGGACACCACCCCGATCAGCCGGGAGAAGCCGTACCTCTACCTCGACGGTGACGGCTACCGGGTGTTCGTGCCGAGCAAGCGCACCAACGCGCGCGGCACCAGCTGGGCGAACGGCTCCACCCCCGGCACGTCCGTCCCGCTCACCGGCTTCTACGTCGCCAGGCCCGGTGTCACGGCCGAAACCCTGAACCGGGCGCTCGCCCAGGGCCTGCACCTGCTGTTCACGCCCGGCATCTACCACCTCGACCAGACGATCGAGGTGAATCGGGCGGACACCATCGTCATGGGTCTCGGCCTGGCGACGCTGGTCCCCGAAGGCGGGGTCACCGCGATGAAGGTGGCGGACGTGGACGGGGTGAAGCTGGCCGGCTTCCTCATCGACGCCGGCACGGTCAACTCGCCGACCCTGCTCGAGATCGGCCGGCAGGGCACGCACACCGACCACTCCGCCAACCCCATCTCGCTGCAGGACGTGTTCATCCGCATCGGCGGCCAGTTCGCCGGGAAGGCGACCACCAGCCTGGTGGTGCACAGTGACGACACGATCATCGACCACACCTGGATCTGGCGCGCCGACCACGGCGACGGTGTCGGCTGGAACGTCAACACCGCCGACTACGGCCTGCGGGTCCATGGCGACGACGTCCTGGCCACGGGCCTGTTCGTCGAACACTTCCAGAAGTACAACGTGGAGTGGTCCGGCGAGCGCGGCAGGACGATCTTCTTCCAGAACGAGCTGGCCTACGACCCGCCGAACCAGGCCGCGTTCATGAACGGCTCCGTCAAGGGCTGGGCCGCCTACAAGGTCGACGACTCCGTCGACGTCCACGAAGGCTGGGGGATGGGCAGCTACTGCGTCTTCACCAGCGACCCGACGATCGAGGTGGACCACGGCTTCGAGACCCCCGTGAAGCCCGGGGTGCGCTTCCACAGCCTCCTGGTCGTCTCCCTCGGCGGGCAGGGCCGCTACAACCACGTCATCAACGACACCGGCGACCCGGCGTTCGGCACCGACACCATCCCGTCCATGGTCGTCTCCTACCCCTGAGGCGAAGCCCGCCTGTGCCGGGGCGCTGTTCCCGGCACAGGCCCGTCCGCCCGGCGTCCGCCGGTCGGGGACACTGCCGGTGGCGCCGGCTCAGATCTGGACGCCTGCCGCCGCGCGCCATCCCGTCCGCTCGGGCACCAGGTCGGCCTCGGCCACGGGCTCGTCCCGGCGCCCGCCGCGAGCGAAGAACTCGGCCAGCGGCAGTGTCGCGGCGCCGACCGTGACGGCGTCGGGTCCGAGCCGTCCCGGCTCGATCACGACCTGCCCGGCGGGGTAGCGAAGCGCGTAAGCGGTCGCGTGGTGCCGCACCGGGTCCAGAATGTACGGGGCGAGCTGCAGCCCGGCCCAGCCGCCGAGCAGGATGCGCTCGGGGTTGTAGAGGTTGATCAGGTTGGCCAGGCCGGCGCCGAGATACTCGGCGGTCTCCTCGATGACCGCCAGCGCCACCGGGTCAGGGGCGCCGCCGTCCCCGGGAAAGGCGGCGGCGATCATCGCCCTGACCGCCGTCTCCTCGTCGGTGTCCGGGGGAAGCGCCCCACCGGCCTCGCGCCAGCGCTGGATCAGCGCCTCAGCCCCGGCGTACGCCTCCAGGCAGCCGCGTGAGCCGCAGCGGCAGCGGCGCCCGCGGACCTGGACGACGGTGTGTCCCCATTCGGCCGCGCTGCTGTGCGTTCCCTCCATGATCGTCCCACCGGTGACGACGCATGCGCCCACCCCGGACCCGAAAAGGACGATGGCCGCGTCGCTCGCGCCCCGCCCGCCACCGAACCACATCTCGGCCCGGCCGAGCGTCTTGGCGCCGTTCTCGATGAAGAGAGGAGCCCCGTGCGGAAGGGCGACCGACGTGCGCAACAGAGACTCCAGAGGGACCGCGTCCCAGCCGATGGTCTGCCCGTGCACCACCGCGCCGTCCGGCGAGCCGCGCTCGACGATGCCGGGCACCCCGATGCCGGCGCCGAGAAGCCGTTCGGCGGGAACGTCGGTGCGGGCGATGACGGCGGCCACGCCGTCGCCGATGTGCCGTACGACCGACGCCACGTTGTAGTCGCGGCCCTCCAGGGGATGCTCGTAGCGCGCGAGCTCGGTGAGGCCGAGGTCGAACAGCTCGACCCGTACCCTCGTCTCCCCGACGTCGACGCCGATCAGGCAGGCGCAGCCCGGAGAGACGCGCAGCAGGTGGCGTGGCCGCCCGCCGTCGGAGTCGACCGTGCCGGCATCCTCCACCAGCCCCTCGCCCGCGAGTTCGGCCACGATGGTGCTGATCGAACCCGAGCTCAGCCCGGTGGTCGTGCCCAGCGCCTGCCGGCTCATCGGACCGTTGAAATACAACTGTTGCAGGACCGCTCCGCGGCTGTTTCGCCGCAGGTCGCGAACCGTCTGCCTGCTTGGTCGGGGCATGGGGCTCCTCTCCTGAGAGCAATCTATCGCCGTTTCGGACCTTGACGCCCACTTTGCTCGGGTATTAACTCAAGCCTTGAATTAAGCCATGAAGATACTTCCGACCAGGAGATCTTCGCACGCTGCAGCCCCACCCTCAGGATTCCTCGGGAAGGGACACCCCCCATGCACAGAATGCGAGCCGCGGCAGCCGCCCTCGCTCTCGGTACCCTCGCCGCCACCGCAGCCTGCGGAGGCGGCAGCGCCGGCGGCGGCCAGGCCAGTAACGAGGCTCCGAAGACGCTGACCTACTGGGCCTCCAACCAGGGCCCCGACATCGAGGCGGACAAGGAGATCCTCACGCCCGAGCTGAAGAAGTTCGAGCAGCAGACCGGGATCAAGGTCGAGCTGGAGGTCGTCCCCTGGGCCGACCTGCTCAACCGCATCCTGGCCGCCACCACCTCCGGCCAGGGGCCCGACGTGCTCAACATCGGCAACACCTGGTCGACCTCGCTCCAGGCCACCGGCGCCCTGCTGCCCTGGGACGCCGCGACCTTCGACAAGATCGGCGGCAGGGACCGCTTCGTGGACTCGGCCCTCGCCACCGCCGGCGCCGAGGGGCAGGACCCCGCCGCGGTGCCGCTGTACTCCATGGCCTACGCGCTCTACTACCACAAGAAGGCGTTCGCGGACGCGGGCATCGAGAAGCCACCCGCCACCTGGGACGAGCTGGTCGCGGCCGGCAAGAAGCTGTCCACCGGCGGCAAGTGGGGCCTCGGGGTGGAGGGCTCGAACCTGTCGAACAACATCCACCAGGTCTTCGTCCTCGCCAAGCAGCACGGCGCCGACTTCTTCGACGCCTCCGGCAAGCCCACCTTCACCTCCGACGGCGCCGTCGCGGCCGTGAAGCAGTACATCGACCTCATGGCCACCGACAAGATCGTCGCCCCCGGCAACGCGGAATACGCCCAGAACCAGTCACTCCAGGACTTCGCCAAGGGCAACACCGCCATGATCCTCTGGCAGACCGCCGCCACCACCCTCACGTCCCACGGCATGAAGCCGGACGAGTGGGGCGTCGCCCCGGTCCCCGTCCCCGCCGGCACCCCCGGCACCGGCCAGAACGTCAACTCCATGGTCGCCGGCATCAACATGGCCGTCTTCAAGAACACCGACAACCTCGACGGCGCCCTGCAGTTCGTGAAGTTCATGACCGGCGACGAGGAGCAGAAGACCCTCAACAAGACCTACGGCTCCATCCCGCCGGTCAAGACCGCCCAGCAGGACGAGGCGTTCAACGGCCCTGACCTCGCCGTACTGCGCGACACGCTCGCCACGAGCGCCGCCCCGCTCCCGAGGGTCCCCGAGGAGTCGCAGTTCGAGACCGCGGTCGGCACCGCCGTCAAGGAACTGTTCGCCGACGCGGCCCAAGGGCGTGAGATCACCACCGATCTGGTCAAGGAGCGCCTGACCAAGGCCCAGCAGCAGATGCCGACGAAGTGAGCCGTTCCGACATGGGCATCGCCACCGAAGATCGCGCCCTGCCGGGCCGCCGCACCGCGGCGCCCGGCAGGGCCGGCGGGCCGCATCGAGCCCCGTCCAGCCGACGCACGCTGCTGCGCCGCGCCGGCCTGCCGTACCTGCTGCTGCTCCCCGCCGTGCTGCTGGAGCTCCTTGTGCACCTGGTGCCGATGCTCATAGGCATCCTGGCGAGCTTCAAGGAGCTCACGCAGTTCTACATCCGCAACTGGAGCGCCGCGCCCTGGCGCGGGCTGGAGAACTACCGCGTCTCGGTCGACCTCAACGCACCGGTCGGCAAGGATCTGCTCAACTCCTTCTTCGTCACCTGCGTCCTCAGCGTCCTGGCGGTGGGCATGTGCTGGCTCATCGGGACCGCTGCCGCGATCTTCATGCAGGAGGGCTTCCGCGGCCGCGGCCTGCTGCGGGCCATCTTCCTCACCCCGTACGCGCTGCCCGTGTACGCCGCGGTCATCACGTGGGCCTTCATGTTCCAGCGGGATCATGGCATGGTCAACCACGTCATCGTCGACCAGCTCGGCCTGACCGATGAGCGCCCCTTCTGGCTGCTGGGTGACAACAGCTTCATCGCGCTCGCCGTCGTGGCCGTCTGGAAGACCTGGCCGTTCGCGTTCCTCATCGTCATGGCGGCCCTGCAGAACATCCCCAAGGAACTGTACGAGGCCGCCGCGATCGACGGAGCCGGGATCCGGCAGCAGATCCGCAGGATCACCATGCCGGCCCTGTACCCGATCAACCGGGTCCTCGTCCTGGTGCTGTTCCTGTGGACGTTCAACGACTTCAACACGCCGTACATCCTGTTCGGCGACTCCGCGCCGGCGCCGGCGAACCTGATCTCCATCCACATCTACCAGTCCTCGTTCGTCACCTGGAACTTCGGGACCGGATCGGCCATGTCGGTCCTGCTGCTCCTGTTCCTCCTCGTGGTGACGGCCGGATACCTCCTGGCCACCTTGCGCGGAAGGAAGACCGCCGATGTCTAGCGCGCCGACCGCACCTCCGCGGTCCTTCCTGTGGGCCCGGGGGGTGTTCCTGACTCTGCTGACCGGATTCGTGCTCGTACCGGTGTACGTCATGGTCAGCAGCTCCCTCAAACCGCTGCAGGACGTCTCGGGCCGGTTCAGCTGGCTGCCCAGCGGCCTGACGGTCAGCCCGTACTTCGACATCTGGGACACCGTCCCGCTCGCCCGGTACTTCGTGAACTCCCTCGTGGTGGCGGGAGCCGCGACCGTCCTGTCGGTGATTGTCGCCGTCTTCGCGGCGTACGCGGTCAGCCGCTACCGTTTCCCGGGCAAGCAGGTCTTCACCGTCACCGTGCTGTCCACCCAGATGTTCCCGGGCATCCTGTTCCTGCTGCCGCTGTTCCTGATCTACGTCAACATCGGCAACGCGACCGGCATCGCCCTGTACGGCTCGCGCGGCGGCCTCATCCTCACCTACCTCACCTTCTCCCTGCCTTTCTCCATCTGGATGCTGATCGGGTACTTCGCGTCGATCCCCCGTGCCCTGGACGAAGCCGCGGCGGTCGACGGGTGCGGGCCTGTGGCCACGCTGTTCCGCATCGTCATCCCCGCCGCGATCCCCGGGATCGTCGCCGTCGCCGTCTACGCCTTCATGACCGCCTGGGGCGAGGTGCTGTTCGCCTCCATCATGACCAACGACACCACCCGCACGCTCTCCGTCGGCCTGCAGGGCTACGCCACGCAGAACGACGTCTACTGGAACCAGGTCATGGCCGCGTCGCTGACCATCAGCGTGCCGGTCGTCGCCGGATTCCTGCTCCTGCAGCGCTACCTGGTCGCCGGTCTCACCGCCGGAGCCGTCAAGTGACGCCCGTGTCACCTCTCGAAAGGATCTAAGTGACCCACCCCATCGACCTCGCCGCCCTGCCCCAGGACTTCGCCTGGGGCGTGGCCACCTCGGCCTACCAGATCGAGGGCGCCGTGGCGGAGGACGGCCGATCCCCGTCGATCTGGGACACCTTCTCCCACACCCCTGGCACGATCGACAACGGTGATACCGGCGACGTCGCCTGCGACCACTACCACCGCTGGCCCGAGGACCTCGCCCTCATGAAGGAGCTCGGCGTCACCTCCTACCGGTTCTCGATCGCCTGGCCGCGGATCGTCCCCGGCGGCGACGGCGCCGTCAACCGGCGAGGGCTCGACTTCTACTCCCGCCTCGTCGACGCCCTGCTGGACGCCGGCATCACCCCGAACGCCACTCTCTACCACTGGGATCTGCCGCAGACCCTCCAGGACCGGGGCGGCTGGCCCGTGCGCGAGACCGCCGACCACTTCGCCGCCTACGCCGCGGTCGTCGCGGACGCCCTCGGCGACCGGGTGCGGCAGTGGGCCACGCTGAACGAGCCGCTCTGCTCGGCCTGGATCGGCCACCTCGAAGGCAGGATGGCCCCCGGCCTCACCGACATCACCGCCGCCGTCCGCGCCTCCTACCACCTGCTGCTGGGCCACGGCCTCGCCACCCAGGCGGTCCGCGCCGCCGTGCCCGGCGCGGAGATCGGCATCGTCAACAACCTCTCCACGATCGAACCCGCCACCGGCTCCGATGCCGACCTGGCCGCCGTTCGCCGCATGGACGGCCACACCAACCGCTGGTGGCTCGACCCCGTCCACGGCCGCGGGTTCCCCGCCGACATGCGCGAGACGTACGGCGTCGACCTCCCCGAACGCCCCGGCGACATGGCCACGATCGCCCAGCCCCTGGACTGGCTGGGCCTGAACTACTACTTCCCGGTGGCGGTCGCCGCCGACCCCGGCGGCCCGCCTCCCTTCGCCCGCCAGATCCCCAGAGCGCACGCCCCCCGCACCGGCATGGACTGGGAGATCGACGCCGGCGGCCTGGAGAGCCTGCTCATGCGCCTGAGCACGGAGTACGGCGCTCGACGGATCTACGTCACCGAGAACGGCTCCGCCTACGCCGACACCGTCGGCCCCGCCGGCGTCGTCGACGCCGAACGCACCCGATACCTGGAGGACCACCTGGCCGCCTGCGCCCGCGCCGTCCGCCGAGGCGCCCCGCTCGCCGGCTACTACGCCTGGTCGCTGCTGGACAACTTCGAATGGGCTTACGGCTACGACAAGCGCTTCGGTCTCGTGCACGTGGACTACGCCACCCAGCGGCGCACGATCAAGAGCAGCGGCCGACGGTACGCCGCGATCATCCGCGACCACCGCCTCGCCCCTTCCCAGCCCGGTAACAGCTGGTAGCGGCGGCTTGAGCGGCAACCGAACGGCCAGTCACATGAAGGAGCCTGACGGAGCGGCCGGGACCGCAGGTGGGAGGGCGCTCCAGCGACGACCCGGGCCCGCCAGGAGGCCAGAACCTTCGGGGCGACGTCGGCGAGCAGGTCGTCCGGGAGGCCGACCTTGCGGATCGCGTTCGGCTCGAACACCTCCCGCTCACGTTGCCGGGCTCTTCCTGGATCACTGCGAAGGCGTCCACGCCGGCGGCCTGCGCGGCGCCGGACAACGCGCCGTCCTCCACGCGGTGGTGGGAGTGATGGCCCTAGCCGTGCGCGGGCCATCGCCATCGTCGTGCGAAAGTGGCAACGGATCGGGCTGTGGCCTGCGGCTTCATCGCGGGGCTGTTCGGATGATCATGTGGGCGGCGCGGTCGATGTCGTGCGGCGTGAGGTCCGCTCGTGCGGACAGCCGCAGCCGTGAGATCCCGTCCGGGACCGATGGCGGGCGAAAGCAGCCGACCGCGATTCCGGCGTCCCGGCAGGCGGCGGCCCAGCGCACGGCGGTGTCGGCGTTCCGGGCGCGTACGGACAAGACGCATGCCTCGGGCCGTGGCGTGTCCAGCCCCGCCGCGGTGAGCCTCGCGTGCAGCTCGCGTGCGGTGTTGCGGGCCTTGGACGGACGCGCGGGGTCGCGGCGCAGCAGGCGGAGTGCCGCCAGCCCGGCGGCGGTCGCCGCAGGAGCGAGTCCGGTGTCGAAGATGAAGGTCCTGGCGGTGTTGATCAGGTGGTCGATCACGCGGGCCGGGCCGAGCACCGCTCCCCCCTGGCTGCCCAGTGCCTTGGGACAGTGTGATCGTACAGACGATGTCAGGTGCGCCGGCGAGTCCCGCCGCGGCCGCCGCTCCACGCCCGCCTGTCCCCAGCACGCCGAATCCGTGCGCGTCGTCTATGATCACGGCCGCTCCGACCTCACGTCCGGCCTCGGCCAGGTCGGTCAGCGGCATGGCATCGCCGTCCACGGAGAAGACCGATTCGGTGACGACGATGGCGCGGCCGTCATGGTGTTCCAGGGCCTTGGCCGCCGCAGCGGGGTCGGC
Source organism: Nonomuraea phyllanthi (assembly GCF_006334985.2). GTDB lineage: Bacteria > Actinomycetota > Actinomycetes > Streptosporangiales > Streptosporangiaceae > Nonomuraea > Nonomuraea phyllanthi. Next base: position 90,990 of record NZ_VDLX02000021.1, on the reverse strand, counting down.
GTGGGGGAAGACGACGGTTTCCGCTCGCGACAGTCGGCAACCGTCGATCAGCGAGGCGTGGTTGTGGCGGTCGGAGGCAATCAAGACTCCTGGTCCGGTCAGGGCGGTGACGGCGGCCAGGTTCGCCGCGTATCCGGAGGCGAAGACCAGCGCCGCCTCGAAGCCGGCGAAGTCCGCGAGCTCCGCTTCCAGCGCGGCGTGCAGTTCGGTCGTTCCTGTGACCAGCCGCGAGCCCGTGGCCCCGGCTCCCCAGCGCCTCGCCGCCTCGGCGGCGGCGCGCGCGACGTCTGGGTGCCTGGCCAGGCCCAGGTAGTCGTTGGAGGCCAGGTCAAGCAGCGCGGAGTCGGCGGGTCGTGGGCGTAGGGCGCGGGCCAGACCGGCGCTGCGGCGCTGGTCGGCCGCTGCGTCGATCCAGTCGAACGGGTTGGGGCGCATGGCCAGGGAATCTAGCCCGGGTATGCGCGTGGTCGTGGTGGGGCCGTTCTACAACCTTCCCCGACCGATCTTGTCGGGATCTCCCATCGGGTGCCGGCGACGGCCTGGCGGAAGATCGGGGCATGGAACTGTTGACCACGCTGGTGGACAAGGGGCTGCGCGGACAGGCGCCGACGCGCGAGGAGGCCCTGGCCGTGCTGGCTACCTCCGACGACGACCTGCTCGATGTGGTGGCCGCGGCCGGGAAGGTGCGGCGGAGGTGGTTCGGCCGTCGGGTCAAGCTCAACTACCTCGTCAACCTGAAGTCGGGCCTGTGTCCTGAGGACTGCTCGTACTGTTCACAGCGGCTGGGCTCGAAGGCCGAGATCCTCACCTACAGCTGGCTCAAGCCGCACGAGGCCGCCGCCGCGGCCGAGGCCGGGACGAAAGGCGGCGCCAAGCGCGTGTGCCTGGTGGCCAGCGGGCGCGGCCCCACCGACCGGGACGTCGAGCGGGTTGCCGGCACCATTGAGGCGATCAAGGAGCGCAGTCCCGACGTGGAGATCTGCGCCTGCCTGGGCCTGCTGTCACGGCAGCAGGCCCAGCGGTTGCGCGAGGCGGGCGTCCACGCCTACAACCACAACCTCAACACCTCCGAAGACGAGTACGGCAAGATCTGCACCACGCACGGATTCGCCGATCGGATGGACACCGTCCGGCGTTCGCGTGAGGCGGGCATGTCGGCCTGCTCCGGCCTGATCGCCGGGATGGGTGAGAGTGACGCCGATCTGGTGGACGTGGTCTTCGCGCTGCGAGAACTCAATGTGGACTCGGTGCCGGTGAACTTCCTGATCCCCTTCCAGGGGACTCCGTTGTCGCAGACGTGGGAGCTCACCCCGCAGCGGTGCCTGCGGATCCTGGCGATGGTGCGCTTCGTCTGCCCGGACGTGGAGGTCCGCCTTGCCGGTGGCCGGGAGATCCACCTGCGGAGCCTGCAACCCCTGGCCTTGCACATCGTCAACTCGATCTTCCTCGGCGACTATCTGACCAGCGAGGGACAGCCCGGCACGGCCGATCAGGAGATGATCAAGGACCTCGGCTTCGTGGTGGAGGAACCGGGGTCCGCCACGCTACCTGAGCACCGCGGCGCGGACGCGCCCGCCCAGCCTGGCATGCCCGGCGACGCGCCGGCCGCCGAGTCCGCACGCACCGACCTGGTGGCGTTGCGCCGCCGCGGTGCCGGTACCGACCTGGCGCCCAATGCGTGACCCCCGGCACGTCGCGGAGCTGCTGGAGCTGGACCGGGCCCACGTGTGGCATCCATACGCGCCAATGCCGGGCCGCGAGACCCCGCTGCTGGTGGAATCGGCCTCCGGGGTACGGCTGCGGCTGGCAGAGCCGGTCGAGGGCCAACGGGAGTTGGTGGACGCGATGTCCTCCTGGTGGGCCGCCATCCACGGTTACGGACATCCCGTCCTGGACGCCGCGATACGCGACCAGCTGGGCCGGATGAGCCACGTCATGTTCGGCGGACTCACCCACGAGCCCGCGATCCGCCTCGCCACCCGCCTGTCGGAGATCACCCCAGATCCGCTGGAGCACGTCTTCCTGGTCGACTCGGGCTCGGTCGCGGTCGAGGTGGCGGTCAAGATGTGCCTGCAGTACTGGCGGTCGCTCGGCCACCCGGGCAAGCACCGCCTGCTGACCTGGCGTGGCGGGTATCACGGCGACACCTTCCAGCCGATGTCCGTGTGCGACCCCGAGGGTGGCATGCACTCCCTGTGGACTGGCGTGCTGCCGCGACAGGTCTTCGCCGACGCCCCGCCCGCGGGTTTCGAGGCCGAGCCCGACTCCTCCTACATCGCGCACCTGGCCGAGCTCATCGAACGGCACGCGCACGAGGTCGCGGCCGTCATCGTCGAACCGGTGGTGCAAAACGCGGGCGGCATGCGCTTCCTGTCGCCCGGCTACCTGCGGGTGCTGCGCGAGCTGTGCGACACGCATGGGGTCCTTCTCGTGTTCGACGAGATCGCCACCGGCTTCGGCCGGACCGGCGCGCTGTTCGCCGCCGACCACGCGGGCGTCGCACCGGACGTGATGTGCGTGGGCAAGGCGCTTACCGGCGGCTATCTCAGCATGGCGGCCACCGTGTGCACGCCCGAGGTGGCGCACGGCATCGGTCGCGGTGACTTCCCCGTGCTCGCCCACGGCCCCACGTTCATGGGCAATCCGCTCGCCGCCGCCGTCGCGGGCGCCTCGCTCGACCTCATGGCGGACGGGGCGTGGGAAGGCCAGGTCAAGCGGATCGAGACGGGACTGCGGTCCGGGCTCGCCCCCGCGCGCGGGCTGGGCGGGGTGCGCGACGTCCGCGTGCTCGGCGCCATCGGCGTCGTCCAGCTCGACCACGACGTCGACAGGATCTCCGCCACCCGCGCCGCCGCGCGTCACGGTGCGTGGATACGCCCGTTCAGGGACCTCATCTACACCATGCCCCCCTACGTCATCGACGACACCGACCTCGGCCGCATCACCACCGCGATCGTCGCGGCCGCCGCGGCCGGCTGACACCTCCGGAGGGGAACGTCCTCATGCGCGTTCTGATCATCACCGGCACCGGGACCGAGATCGGCAAGACCGTGGTCACCGCCGCCATCGCATCACTGGCGGTCGCGGCGGGCCGCCGCGTCGCTGTGCTGAAACCGGCACAGGCCGGTCTGGCCCCGGGCGAGCTGTGCGACGTGGACGAAGTCGCCCGTCTGGCCGGTCCCGTCACCCGCAGGGAGCTGGCCCGCTACTCGGAGCCGCTCGCGCCGGCCACCGGCGCCCGCAGGAGCGGCCTGGCTCCAGTACGCCCTCGCCGAGCCGCGGAGGAGGCCGCCCGGCTCGCGGACGGCCATGACCTCGTCCTGGTCGAAGGCGCGGGCGGGCTCCTCGTGCGCTACGACCTGGACGGCGGCACCATCGCCGACGTCCCCGTCGCGCTACGCGGCCTCGGCGTGGACGTCTCCGTCCTGCTCGTCACCACCGCCGGGCTGGGCACCCTCAACACCACGGCGCTGACCTCGGAGGCACTGCGCACCCGTGGTCTCCCTCTGGACGGCCTGGTCATCGGCAGATGGCCCGCCGCCCCCGATCTGGCCACCCGCTGCAACCTGACCGATCTGCCGGCCGTCGCGAACGCGCCTCTCCTGGGGGCCCTGCCAGAACGCTGCGCGAAACGCGATCGCAAAGCCTTCCTCCCCATAGCCCGCGCCTGTCTCGCCCCGGAACTCGGCGGCACTTGGAATCACCCCGAATTCGTTGCCCAGCATCCCGAACCCGTCAAATGTGAGTCGGATGCCTTGTAGCGGCGTGACGTCGTCGCGTTCCCCGGCAGCCCGACCCGGCTCCGGTCGGCCCGACGATCACATCAGCGGGGGCTTCCACCCGAGGACCGGACACGGCTCATGCGGCTGGCCCAACGGAACACCTCGCGCCGCTCCTGGCGCGCCGCCCGGATCCAGTTCCGCAACGTCTCGGAACTGATCCCCAGGCCAGCGGCGACTGCTGCGATCGTCGCGCCCGGCCTGGACTCATACAACGCCGCCGCGTCCCTCTTGAACTCCGGTGGATAGTTCTTCATCCCCAACGGGACGCTCTTCCGATCTCCCCGAACCAGCAAGATTCGTGCCCAGTTCACGGGTGGAACGCCCCCCTCGCAACCCAGCGACTGTTGGCCTGTCCCATGCCCTGTAAGTGATGTTGGTGTGCTGTGATTGCGGGGTTAACCTGGGGTTATGCGCTTCGGGGTGCTGGGCCAGGTGCAGGTGTGGACTACCGAGGGTGATCTGGTGCCGGTGCCGGAGACCAAGGTTCGCGCGTTGCTGGCCGATCTGCTGGCCCGTCAGGGCGGCATGGTCTCTGTCGATCAATTGGTCGACGATCTGTGGGACGATGACCTGCCCGCTAACCCCACGAGTGCCCTGCAGCTCAAGGTCTCCCGGCTTCGCCACGCGCTGGAGCATGCCGAGCCAGGCGGTGGTGACCTGGTGGGCTCCCGTCCGTCCGGATACCGGCTCGCACTTGAGCCTGGACAGACCGACGTCGATGCCTTCACCGGACAAGTCGCTCGCGCCCGGCAGAGCGCAGACCTTCACGAGCGAGCCGCGATGCTCGCTGAGGCCTTGGCTCTGTGGCGCGGGCCCGCCTATGCCGATTTCGCCGATACCGACTTCGCCCGCCCGGCCGCCCAGCGGCTGGAGGAACAACGGCTGACCGTGCTGGAAGCCCTCGCCGAGACCCGCCTCGAACTTGGCGAACACGGCTTGCTCATCGGCGAGCTGAGCGAGTTGGTGACGCGCCATCCGTTGCGGGAACGGCTGCTGGCGCTGCAGATGCGCGCGCTGTATCGCGCCGGGCGCCAATCCGACGCGCTGGCCGGTTACGCGAGGTTCCGCGAGCGGCTGGCCGAGGAACTGGGGCTGGACCCCGGCCCAGAGCTCGTCGGGCTGCACCAGGCGATCCTTGAGCAAGATCCGGCCCTGATGGCGGGCACGGACATGACCGTTCCTGAAGAACGTCACGTCGGCGTTTCTCATCGCGTCGGGCGCCTGCCGGCCGAGGTGACCAGTTTCATCGGGCGACACAGCGAGGTGACCCGCGTCAAACGCCTGCTGTCTGACGCCCGGATCGTGACGCTGACCGGTGTGGGCGGGGTCGGCAAGACCAGGCTGGCGCTGCGGGTGGCGGTGGAGACGCAAGACGAATTTCCGGCCGGGGCATGGCTGGTGGAGCTGTCCACGGTGGAGAACCCAGGGCTGCTGGTGCACAAGGTCAGCGAGGCGCTGGAGATCCAGGACCGCTCGTCACGTCCCGCGCTGGAGGTGCTGGTCGACTTCCTCCGCGGTAAGCGGCTGTTGCTGCTCCTGGACAACTGCGAACACCTGATCAACGGCTGTGCCCTGCTTGCCGCATCACTTGCGCGTTCCCTGCCTGATCTGACCATTCTCTCCACGAGCAGGCAGGCGTTGTGCGTCGCCGGAGAGCAGGTCCTGGCCGTACCCGCACTCGCGTTGGCTGAGACTGACGGAACCGATGGAACTGATGGGGTCGCCGGCACAGAGGAGAGCGAAGCGGTTCAGTTGTTCGCCGAGCGGGCGTCGGCGATGGTGCCGGGATTCGCCGTGACCGATGCCAATCGCCTTACGCTGGAGCAGATCTGCCGTCGGTTGGACGGCATCCCCTTGGCGATCGAGCTGGCGGCCGCGCGGATCAAGGTGCTGTCGGTGAACCAACTGCTGGAGCGGCTGGACGACCGGTTCCGGTTGCTCACTGAGGGTAGGCGCATGACCCTACCCCGTCAGCAGACACTGCGGGCGATGCTCGACTGGAGCTACAACCTGTGTACCGAGCAGGAGCGGTTGTTGTGGGCGCGGGTCTCGGTGTTCGTCGACGGTATGGACCTGGAGGCGGCCGAGTCGGTCTGCTCGGGGGACGGCATCGAGCCCGACCAGGTCATCGATCTGGTGACCGGCCTGGTGGACAAGTCCGTCCTGGTCAGGGAGGAGCGGGTCCAGCAGGCGCGGTACCGCCTGCTGGAGACGGTGCGCCAGTACGGCCGCGACCGGCTCCGGGAGCTCGGCGATGAGAGTCGGCTAAAACGCCTCCACCGCGATTGGTACCGGGAGCTGGTACGTCGCGCCGAGAGCCAATGGCTCGGACCAGGTCAGGCGGAGCTGTTTTCGCGGCTGCGTGGCGAGCTGGGCAACCTCCGGGCCGCCCTTGATTGCTGCGTCACCGAGCCGGATGGTGTCCAGGTCGGTCTGACCATGGCCGCCGACCTTTACTTCTACTGGATCGCCTCGGGAGCTCTGCGTGAAGGGCGGCACTGGTGTGAACTCGGGCTCGCACGGGACGACACACCGACCATCGCGCGTGCCCGGGCCTTGAGCGTTGATGCGCGGCTGGCCACGCTGCAGAACGACTTCGCCGCCGCGGAACCGGTGATTCATGAGGGGCAGATTCTGGCCCGCCGTCTCGGCGACGAGCGTAGCCTGGCGATGCTCACACATCTGCGCGGACTCGGCGCGTTGTTCCAGTCGGACCTGCCCGAGGCTGTGGTGCTGTTCGAGCAGGCCCGACGGCAGTATCTCGAGATGAATGATCCGATCGGTGCCGCACTGGTGCAGATGTACCTGGCCACCGCTCATGCCCATCTTGACCATCATGAGGAGGCCGTCACGCTGTTCGCGGACTCTGTGTCGACCTACGAGGCGCACGGCGAGGAATGGCTGAGGTCCTACGCTTTGTGCATGTCAGGCATCAGGGCGTGGCGGGTCGGAGACGTGGCTGGCGCCTACGAACTGGTACGGGAAGCCATCCGGCTGAGGCGGCCGTTCAACGACCGTCTGGGGCTGGCCATGTGCATGGACGTGATGGCCTGGATCGCCGCGCATAAAGGCGACGACGAACGCGCCGCGACGTTGCTCGGCGCCGTGGGCGTGATGTGGCATTCGCTGGGCGGCTCGCTTTTCGGATACCTGACCGGATATCACCAGCAGTGCGAAGCGATGACGCATGACCGCCTGGGCAGCACCCGGTTCGAGGCCGCGCTGCGTAAAGGGGCGGAGCTCCACATCGACGCATTGATCGAACTCGCCCTGGGCGACGCGGGCTCCCCGATGGCGCCCCGTGCAGGACCCGCTGAGCAGGCACCGCCCTCCGCACCGCATACGAGGTGAAGGAGCCGGCGGACGTGACGGCGTGAGCAGCAGCACCGAGAAGCTGTAGTGGAGCACGCCGAACCCGATGGTCCGGGTGACGGCCGGCGCCGCCACCGGCCGCCGATCGCTGCCGGAGGGGCAGCCGGGCGTGGCCGGGGGCAGCCGGGCGTGGCTGTTGGGTCTCGCCGCCGGTCGAGACGGCGGCGGGCATGGGGCTTCCTTGCAGGGGCTCATGCTGGCGTGTGGGCCGACGACCTGCGCTGCGAGGTCCGGCACGTTGGCACGCCTGCGGCACCATCAACGACTCGATCAGCCGGGCGGGTTCTGGCGGTCAGCGGGTCTTGAAGGCCTTCCTGGCAGCGGCCCGGTCCTGCCATGACTCCGCCGCCGGGCCCTGGGCCATGTCGCTGAAGAAGCTGTCGTGGCGGGTGAAGAACGCGGCCCGCTCCTCGTCGGTCATGCCCGCCACCTGGGAGACCCCCTCGAAGTAGGCCTCTCGCGCGCCGCCGGGGGCGAACAACATCAGGAACTCGGCAGGCTCACCGGAGATGTTGCCGAAGGAATGCAGCCCACCCGGCGGGATGTAGAGGTAGTCGCCCTCAGAGACGTCGAACCAGCGCTCGCCGTCGAACGCGTGGATCTCTCCGGACAGCACATAGAACGCCTCGGACATCGTCTTGTGGAAGTGTGTGCTGGTGCCGCCCACCGCGGGCCCCATACGGTTCTTGTACAGGCCGAATAGCCCGTCCGTGGTGAGCCGCGTGGACAGGTAGTGGAAGTGTCCGCCGCCGGGCGTGGTGAACTCGGGCGGGGTTCCGGCCGGGCGGAAGGTCGCGCTCACCTCGCCCTGGTCACTGGGGTAGATGATCTCAGGGTAGTCGGGTGCCAGGAAGGACATGGTGCTCCTTATGTGAGTTGACCGGGGGAGCGCACGAGCGGGAAGGGCCGTACGCCCTCATTTGGTGATTCCGTGGGTCTCGGCGTCGGGCAGGGAGCCAGCCGTCCTGTCGGCCGTTCCCGGGTACGTGGCCGTGATCGCGATGCCACCGACCTACCTGCACTGGTCTCGACCGTCTTCGCCGAGGGGCTCGATGCCGAGATGAGCCTGTGGGGGCCGGGATTCAGCGCCATGTGGATCAAGGGCGCGGACCTCGACGCCCTCGCCGAAACCTTCGACCTGGACCTCGCCACGTTACGCGTCCCAGGTGACCGGGAGGCTCTTGATGCCGTAGATGTCGGCGATCTCCGGGCGCAGGGCGACCTCTTCGGCGGGTACGGCCAGGCGCAGCGTGGGGAAGCGGTTGAGCAGGGCGGGAAAGGCGACGCGCATCTCGACGCGGGCCAGTTGCTGGCCCAGGCACTGGTGGATGCCGTGGCTGAAGGCCAGGTGGCCGCCGTCCTGCCGGTGGAGGTCGAGGGTGTGGGGGTCGGGGAAGCGTTCGGGGTCGCGGTTGGCGGTGTTGAGGGACAGGAGGACGGTGGTGCCGGCCTCGATGGTGTGGCCGTTCAGCTCGACGTCCTCCAGCGCCACCCGCTGGAACGTCTTGGCGACGCTGAGATACCGCAGCAACTCCTCCACGGCCGGGTCGGTGAGTGTCGGGTCGGCGCGCAGCGCGGCCAGTTGCTCCGGGTGCTGCAGGAGCGCGAAGGTGCCCAGCGCGAGCATGTTCGCGGTGGTGTCGAACCCGGCCGACAGCAGGATCAGGGCCATGCCCTTGAGCTCCTCGTCGGTCAGGTCGCTGTCGGTGAGGTCGCTGAGCACGTCGTCGGTGGGGTTGGCGCGCTTGGCGGCCACCAGTTCGGCGAGGTACTGCTGGACCGAGGTGTAGGCCGCGATCAGCTCCTCGTCGCCGACCTCGCCGCTCATGAACGTGTCGATGTTCTCCTGGAAGCGGCCCCGGTCCTCGTACGGCACGCCCAGCAGTTCGCAGATGACGATGGCGGGGATGGGCTTGGCGAACGCGGTCACCAGGTCCGCCGTCGGCCCGGCCTTCTCCATGGCGTCCAGGTGCTCGGTGGTGATCTGCTCGACGCGCTCGGTCAGCAGCCGCATGCGGCGGACGGTGAACTTGCCGACCAGCGGCTTGCGGTAGCGGCTGTGCCGCGGCTCGTCCATGAGCAGGAACTCGCCGGGCGGCGCCGGCGGAATCTCTGTCAGGCCGCTGTAGTCGATCAGCGGATGGTGGAGCATGAGCTCCTTGCGGGAGCTGAAGCGTGGGTCGGCCAGGACCGACCGGACCAGGTCGTATCCGGTGACCAGCCGGCCCTGGTGCCCGTCGGGGAAGGTGAAGTGGCTGATCGGGCCGCGCCGGCGGGCTTCGACGAGCTCGGCCGGCGGGTCGAAGGGGCAGCCGGGCCGGCGTGCGGCCGGCATCGTCGTGATCGTGTGGAGGGCTTCAGTCATGACTCGTCCTTGCTTCGAGATATTACGTGTCTTGAGTGCGAGGGGTGCGTGTGAGAAATGGCAGGGGCTACATGCTCGGCCCGTGGTGGCGCCTGTTCGTCACGCGTACGGGGGAGGCGCGGCGGCCGGGTCGTACGTCTCAGGAGATCTTGCGCCGGTAGGTGTTCATGGCGAAGGCGTACGAGACGGCGAGGATGCCGACGCACCAGGCGAGGGCGATCCAGATGTCGGTGCCGACCGGCTGCTCGGCGAGCAGGTTGCGCAGGGCGTTGACGATGGAGGTCACCGGCTGGTTCTCGGCGAAGACGCGCAGCACCGTGGGCATGGTGTCGGTGGGCACGAACGCCGAGCTGAGGAAGGGCAGGAAGATGAGCGGGTAGGAGAACGCGCTCGCTCCGTCCACGGACTTCGCGGTGAGGCCGGGGATGACGGCGATCCAGGTCAGCGCCAGCGTGAACAGGATCAGGATGCCGGCGACCGAGAGCCACGCCGTCACGCCCGCTCCCGAGCGGAAGCCCATGACCAGGGCGACGAGCACGACCACCACGAGCGAGATCAGGTTGGCGACCAGCGAGGTCAGCACGTGCGCCCACAGCACGGACGAGCGTGCGATCGGCATGGACTGGAACCGCTCGAAGATCCCACCCTGCATGTCGGTGAACAGCCGGAACGCGGTGTAGGCGATGCCCGAGGCGATCGTGATGAGGAGGATGCCGGGCAGCAGGTAGTTCACGTACGAATCCGATCCGGTGTGGATCGCGCCGCCGAAGACGTACACGAACATCAGCATCATGGCGATCGGCATGATCGCGGTCGTGACGATGGTGTCCATGCTGCGGGTGATGTGGCGCAGGGATCGTCCCAGCAGGACGGTGGTGTCGCTGAAGAAGTGCTTGCTCATCGTGGTCTCCCTACTTGCGTGCCGGGATGGGGTGCTGGCCGGTGTCGCCGTCCTTGCCGTCGGCGCCGACGAGTGCGAGGAAGACGTCCTCGAGGGTTGGCTGCTTCTCGACGTATTCGACCTTGGCCGGCGGGAGCAGCTGCTTGAGTTCGTCGAGGGTGCCGTTGACGATGATGCGGCCCTGGTGGAGGATCGCGATCCGGTCGGCGAGCTGTTCGGCCTCGTCGAGGTACTGCGTCGTGAGCAGCACCGTCGTGCCGTTCTCGGCGAGCTCCTTGACGGCCTGCCACACCTCGATGCGTGCCTGGGGGTCGAGACCGGTCGTGGGTTCGTCGAGGAAGATGATCGGCGGGTTGCCGATCAGGCTCATCGCGATGTCGAGGCGGCGGCGCATACCGCCGGAGTACGTCGCCACCCTGCGCGCGGCCGCGTCGGTCAGAGAGAAGCGGGCGAGCAGATCATCGGCGATCCTGCCCGGGTTCTCGAGATGCCGCAGCCGGGCGACCAGCGCGAGGTTCTCCCGCCCGCTGAGGACCTCGTCCACGGCGGCGAACTGCCCGGTGAGGCTGATGGACTCCCTGACCTCCGCGGCCTGCGTGGCGACGTCGAAGCCGTTGACGCGCGCGGTGCCGGCGTCGGCCTTGAGCAGCGTGGACAGAATTTTCACGGCCGTGGTCTTGCCCGCTCCGTTGGAGCCGAGGAGGGCGAAGATGCTGCCCCTGGCCACGGTGAAGTCCACGCCGCGCAGGACGTGCAGGTCCTTGTAGGACTTGTCCAGGCCGTGCACCTGGATCGCCGGGGCGTGCTGTGTCGTCATCAGTCGGTCCCGTCCCTTCTTTCGGTGTCTTCGCCGGCCGCGCGGGCGATGGCGCTGGTGAAGCGGTTGCGTTCGCGGGCCCGGTACTGGCCGAGGGGGTAGTTGGCCATGAACGCCTCGACGAACTCGACGGGGTCCTCCCCGAAGATGTCGCGGATCGGGGTGCCGTCGGCCGCGCTCTGCTCGAACAGATCGGCCAGGTCGGTGAACATCGCCATCGCGCCGGCGCCGTCGGCCGGCCCGAAGTGCATCAGGTAACGCTCCAGCGCTTCGACGGCCGTACGGTAGTTCTCGGGAAGCTGCTTGACGCGCGCCTTGTACTGGCGCCAGCGCTTCTTCTCCTCCAGCGATCCAGTGAGCAGCTCCAGGTACTGCAGGTAACGGCTCTTCGGCTCTTTCGACTCTGCGTTCATGTCTGCTTGCCTCCCTTGCGGAGCTGTTCGAGCCTCTCGGCGAGGAAGCTCCAGGTGCTCCAGAACTCTTCGAGGTACTCCCGCCCCTGAGCGTTGAGGGAGTACACCTTGCGTGGCGGCCCCTTCTCGGACGGGACCTTCTCCACGTCGACCAGGCCGCGCTGCTCGATCCTGACCAGCAGCGCGTAGATGGTGCCTTCGGCGATGTCGGAGAACCCCTGCTCGCGCAGCCACGCCGTGATCTCGTAGCCGTAGGCGGGCCGGCCGCCCAGGACCGCCAGGACGATGCCCTCCAGCGTTCCCTTGAGCATCTCCGTCACGAGCTTGCCCATGGAACACCTCCCTTCAGCTACTTGGTGACGCTATCTACTGGTAGAAAGTAACACTGACTACCGGTACTTAGCAACACCAAATAGCCGGGCGGGGCGGGACGGCTGCCTACCAAGAAGACCCGCGGGCCGGCGGACAGGCCCGCGAACGCCACACCCACAAGATCGTCGATCTTCAGCGTTGACGGTGTGGCGAGTGCGGCGTGCACGTCGAAACGGGCCGCGCGATCATCGGACGGCACCGAGGCCTCGACGCCTGTCCCCGGACCGACGCGCCGACCATCTCTTCGCTCTCACTCAGCCGTCTTGGGCCGGCCGCAGGCGCAAGGGCGGAGCCCGTCCATCAGGAGGTCCAGCAGGCGGGCCGCCATCGCTTCGTGCTCGGGCGGGCCGGCCACCGTGAAGATGCCGATGAGAGCGGCAGCGACGTCTTCGGCGGGGACGTCGGCGCGGAGTTCCGCGCTCGTGCGGCCGGCTTCGAGGATGTCGTCGATGGCTTCGAGCAGCTCGGTCCGGGTGTGGGCATGGGCGATCTCGCCCGATTCGACCATCGCGAGCAGAGTGTCGAGCATCCCGTTCTTGGTGGCGATCCACTCCCCGAACAGGTCCATCCAGCGTCGCAGCGCCGCGGGCGGGTCGAGCTGGGTGAGCAGCTCACGGGCGCCGGCGGTGAGCCGCGAGACCTGGTCGCGGTAGACCGCGTCGACCAGCGCCTCGCGGGTGGGAAAGTGCCGGTAGAGAGTGGCGATGCCGACTCCGGCCTCGTTGGCGATCGCGCGCATCGACGGCTCGGCCTCGGCCGAGGCGAACAAGCGGGTCGCCACGGCCAGCAGCTGTTCGCGGTTGCGGGTGGCGTCCGCTCGCGGTCTACGGATCTCTGCGGCGGCCAAAGCGGATCACGCTCCATTTGTGCTAACTTGGGTCACTCAAACGGAGCATAATCCGTTTACGTTGCTTCACGAGCCGCCGCAGGAGACGGGTGAGCATGAAAGAACCGAGCCCCAACACGTCGGCGACCACGAGCCGGGCGGTCCAGTTCGAGTCGTTCGGCGGGCCGGACGCCTTGAGCGTCCGCGAGGTGCCCGCGCCGCACGCCGGCCCGGGGCAGATCCGCGTGCGGGTCACCGCGGCCGGCCTGAACCCGATGGACTGGTTCATGACCTCTGATGCGGAGACCGCCGCGCGATTCGGCTTGAGCCTGCCGTGCGGGTTCGGCACCGACTATGCCGGGGTGGTGGATGAGGTCGGTGACGGCGTGAGCGGGTTCGTGGTCGGCGACCGGGTGTTCGGCGGCGCCCTGTCCCGCGCGGTCGCCGACCATATCGTCGTGGACGAGGCGGGGACCATCGCGGTGGGCGGCCAGGCGCACCGTACCCCCGACGGCGTCGACGACCCCACCGCTGCCACTCTTGCCATTGCGGGCTGCACGGCGGCCGCGGCTCTGGCCGTGGTCGACCCGGGTCCGGGCGACACGGTGCTCATCGGCGGCGCGGGAGGCGGGGTAGGCGTGTTCGCTGTTCAGCTCGCGCGCCTCGCGGGCGCGCGAGTGATCGGGACGGGATCGGCGACCTCGGCCGATGCCCTGCGAGCCCTGGGGGCCGAGCCGGTCGCCTATGGCGATGGTCTGGTCGACCGGGTTCGTGCGCTGGCTCCTGCCGGCGTCACCGCGGCCATGGACCTGCACGGGACGGACACGGCGCAGGCGGCACGCGAACTTGGCGTGCCTGACGAGCGCATCACCACCATTGCCGCCCAGGTCGACGGGATCACGCCGGCCAACGGCGCCGACGCGGCCCCGGGCGCCATCGAGGAGATCGCCGGCCTGGTTGCGGCGGGCCGGCTCCGGGTGCCGATCGCGGCACGTTTCCCGGTCGAGCGGATCCGTGCTGCGGTCGAGCTTCAGGCGGGACGGCACGTGCACGGGAAGGTCGTCATCGACCTCCAGGAGAGGAGAGCGGACCGAACGACGGGAACGTCACCCCGGTGAGGTCCTCGGAGACGGACCACAGCCGCTGCTGGACGGCCACCTCGTAGGACTCCGGGCTGGAGATGACCGGCCGGGGGTGGCCCATGATCTGGTTGCGTCCACCGGGACCGTAGTACTGACCGCCGAGCACGGCGGGGTCGGTGGCGGCGCGGCAAGGTCGGCAGCGCGCCCATCGCGGGCGTCTGGGTGATCAGCGGCGCGAGCCAGGTGAGCGGAAGCCGGAGGTTCCGCGGGGGAGTTGTGGGGCGAGCTCGGTGCTGGACATGCCGGGGTGCGCGGCCACCGAGACGGTGGTGCCGTGTGGGGCGAGCCGGCGCTGCAGCTCGTACGCGAACATCAGGTTGGCCAGCTTGGACTGGCCATAAGCGGCGGCCCGGCCGTACGACCGCTCCCACTGCAGGTCGTCGAAGTGGATCGCGGCCCGGATGCGGTGGCCGGTGCTGCTGACGACGCTGAGCTTCGACCCCGCCCGATTCCAGACGAAACCGCCGGCCTGCTACCGGACCTCCTGGCAGCTACCCGGACCGGACTTCCACCGGCAAGCGACGACGAGCTTACGAGCGACAAGATCCACCGCTATCTCATGGCTTCTCCTCCTGCTCTGTCGGGCGCACGAAAAGTGCTCAGTGTTCGCTGGAAGAAGTCCGCCTCGACGATCAGCAGCTTTTCGGCGATCTTCACCTGTGGCGTCATGTGCGTCACGTTCGGCAGCGGCAGCACGGTGTGCGGTCGGCCGGTCGCCGTGAGCGCTGACGAGAGCCGGAAGGTGTGGGCGGCGTTCACGTTGTCGTCGGCGAGCCCGTGGATGAGCATGAGGGGTCGGCGAAGTCGGGGTGCGTCGTCGATCAGGCTGGAACGATCGTAGGCTGCCGGGTCGTCAGCCGGGTGGCCGAGAAACCGTTCGCTCCAGTGAGTGTCGTAGAGCCTCTGGTCATAGACGCCGGCGCCGGCCACCGCGGCGTGAAACACCTCCGGTTCCCGCAGCACCGCGAGCGCGGCGAGAAATCCCCCGAACGACCAGCCGCGGATGCCGACCCGGCCCAGATCGAGGTCGGGATGGCGGTCGGCCGCCTCGTGCAGCGCGGTCACCTGGTCGGCCAGCGCTGTTGAGGCCCGATCGCCATGGATCGCCCTCTCCCAGCTCCAACCGCGGCCAGGAGTGCCGCGCCCATCCGCCACGATCACCGCGAATCCCTGATCGGCGAACCACTGCGACACGAGGAATCGATCGCGCGCGGCCTGCACGCGCTGTGCCGCGGGACCACCATAGGGATCCATCAGTACGGGCAACCGGCGGGAGCCGGGCACATGGCCGGCCGGAAAGAGCACTGCGGTGCGCAGCTCATGCTCGCCTGCTCGCAGCAGCTCGATCCGCGGCGTCAGCACAGGAGTCTCCGCAAAGGAGGTGATCGGTACCTCTTGCCCCTGGCCGCCATGCACAGTTATGTGGGCGCCGTGGTGGTCCAGCGACTCGGCGACGACAACGGTCGTCCCGCCGCGGCGATGGCCATGATGCACGCCGGGCCCGTCAGCGAACGGCACAGAGCCGGTGTCGGGGTCGTAGGTCCACAGGCCGGTCTCCGTCGGTTCGGCGGACGCGGTGAACAGAACGGTCTCACCGTCGGTCCCGAGGACTTCGCGGACGTTGAGTCCGGGTGGGGTGACCGGAACGTCGTCGATGAGCAGGCGCCGGGTGTCGTTCAGATCGGCCGTCCAGACCAGACGACCGCCTGCGGTGAGGGCGGGCACGCCCGGCACGATCTGGACCCAGCACGGGTCGGTGTCTTGCCTGCGTACTGCGGTGGCGCCGGTCTCAGGGTCGACGGAGAGCACACGCATCGTCTTCTGATCACGACTCTGCACGACCACCAGGGGTTCGGGCCCACTCCAGCACGCGGCGGTGACGTATTCGAACGCCCGGCGATCCCAGTCGACGGCCACCCGGCCACCGCTCACATCGATGATCCACAATGACACGTCGGCATTGGCGGTTCCCGCGGCGGGGTAGGCGATCTCAACCGGCGGGCGCGCCGGGTCGGCCGGATCGGCGATGTACCAGCGCTGTACTCGGGTGACATCGGCGCGGGCCACCAGCAGCCGGGCCCCGTCCGGGGCCCACCAGAACGCACGCTGCCGGCCCATGGATTCGGCGGCGACGTGCTCCGGCAGACCGTACGTGACCTGCGAGCCCTCCGGCACCGCCAGCGCCTGGTCCGTCAGGCCCCGCGTGCTGATCGCTCGAAGCGCTCCACCGGACACGTAGGCGATGCTGGAGCCGGACGGATCGAGGCACGGGGCGACGGCGGGGCCATGCGCGGGAAGAGGCCGGACCCGGCCATCGCCATCGTCGAGGTCGGCAAGCCAGATCTGCCCGCCCAGAGCGTAGGCCACTCGCCGGACACGGTTATCGGTGCTGTACGCCGTGATCCCCACACTCTGTTCGCGGGCGCGCTCCCGGCGTACCGCCTCGGCCTGGGACGGCTGCTCGTCCGTACTCCCCGGATCGGCGATAAGGCGCTCGCGGCCGGAGGCGACGTCCATCTCCCACAGGCAGGTGACCGGATCTTGCCCGCCCCGAGTGCGCAGGAAGACGACCCGGCCACCGTCGGGTGAAAGGGTGAACGAGCGCGGCCTGCCCAAGGTGAACCGGCGGGTGCGCGCGTATTGGAGGGGCAGGCTGGGGTTGTTCATCGGGACTCCTTCACGACGTCGGCCGGCCGGTCGGCGGCCTCCAGCGGGTCACGGTCGCCGAGCAGTTCCCAGCGCTGCGACACCAGCGGGACGTTGCCTTCGCGCCACAACCGGTCATGGAAGGCACGCAGGTCGAAGGCGCTGCCACGGCCGCGCGCGCAGTCGGCGAGGAGTTCGACGATCTGTGCCCGGCCGATCGGGGGCTGCTCGCGGTGCCGATGGCGCAGGATCGTTTCGGCGGCGACCGCTTCGTCGGTACGGTGCCGGCCCAGCGCACGCAGCCTCGGTGAGGTTGCGTAGCTTCCTGGTGCTCGCGTTGCCGGACGTCACGCAGCAGCTCCATTTGCAGGCGGACGAGGGTTTCTCGTGGGCGAGGCGGGTTTGTCGTCCTGCCACCGGCCTGGGTACGAGCCACGTCGATGTGGAGGTGACACCAGCTCCCCGAGTGCACAGCACGACGTCCGATGGTGTTGCCCCCGCCGGCCAGGATGTGGCGGGCGGTTGTCAAGCTGGTGGTGCCGCACCGTCCCCTTCCCCGCCACCTACAAGGAGACCTTCGCACCGCACATCGCCGCCGCCCGCGAGAAAGGCGCGGCCTACCTGTTCGAGTCATCGTGGAAGAAGCCGTACTCCGGCCACACCTCGTTGGAGATCTCCTTGAAGATCACTCTCGGGCCCGACCAGGAAACCTACGACGGGATCATCGATGAGTTCCCTGTGCAGACGACCTTTCATGCCTGTCCACCTGCGGGGATGGGGGGAGCGGGTGGGCAGCTCGGAGGCGAAGGGCTCGTCCTTTTCGGACCCCTACACGCCCGGCTCGTCGTTCCAGTCGGGAACCGTCACCGTCCCCGAGACCCAGTCCCGCCGGAGGATCGCATAACCGATCGAGTCGTGGCATGTCCCGTCCGGGCTCGGCCACGCCTCCCGGTAATGCGACTCCTTCACATAGCCGCACTTGCGGAACACCGCCCGCATCGCCCGGTTGTCCTGACGCGTGCTCCCCTCGATGCGCGTGATCTCCGGGAACTCCTTGAACAGGTAAGACGTCAGCCACGAGACGGCCGCCGTGCCGAGGCCGCGGCCGCGCCATGCCTTGGCCACGCGCAGGTCGAACATCGGGGTGTCGTCGGTGAGGTCCTGGAGGCGGACCAGGCCGGCCCGGCGGCCGTCGTCCGTGAGGATCCAGAATGTGCGGCTCTCCTCGTTGTCGTAGAGGCCGTCGACGGCGCGCTTTCTGGTTGCCTCCGCATCGGGAATGCCCGCGTGGAAGGGCCACTCTTCGCCGGTCAGGAACTCGACGAGGCCCTCGGTGTCGGCAGGCTCGGAGAATCTGGAGAAGTCAATCTGCACGCATCCGATCGTGCTGACGGTACATACGGGACGTCAATCGATCAAATGACCGGCGCCGAGGGTGAGCTGCGGGCGTCCCGGGGTCGTGGCGCGCGCCGGTTGCCCCGCAACATCAGCCCGCTGGTGCGGCCGGCCAGGACCTTCGCACCAGGGTGATGGCCACCGCAGGGGCGTAGAACGCGAGTTCGTCGACCATCTCGAAGAAGGAACGATCAACTGAGCCCCAGCGGACGTCGTAGGTGGCCAGGCCGAGGTGGGCCGGTGCGCCCACCGCAGCCGTAGCCGTGCTTGACGCGCATCATGCGGGCGGCGCCGGGCGGCAGGGTGGGACTCCGGCGGCAGCGGGCCTGGGTCGAGGTCCCTCGTCGGTGGAGATCACATGGTCGTTGCCGGTGAGGGGGTGTCCGTTCCAGATGCGTTGGCAGAGGCCGAGGACGCGGGCGGCCTTCGTGGCGAAGTCGGGGTCGTGGATGAAGGTCCAGGAGGTGTGCTGCCAGGACTTGACCACGTCGGCGGTCAGGATCCCGGCGGACGGTTGAGGCGGAGATCGCCTCGGCGATGCCCCGGGCGGGGCTCGGGAAGATCACTTTCCGCGTTCGACCTGATCGTTTCCCGTCCAGGTGCCCGCATGACGCGCTTACGGGGCTTCGCCGAGGCGATGACATCACCTTCGCCGACGTGGCCGGGGTCGGCGTCGCGCGGCGGGGCGATCGATTGCCGCCCGCCCCGCCTCGGCCGCCCGCCCCGCCTCGGCCGCCCGCCCGGCCTCCACCGGGCTCCTGTCTGGGCGGACGGATATGCCCGCGGTGGTCACGGCGCCGAGCCCTGCCATCAGCAGCAGCCCGCCCTCGATCCACAGTGCCGTGCCGATACCCTCCAGGTCAGCACTCGTGCGCGGCTGGACGCGCCGTCGCGGGTCGACCATCACCTCGATGACCGTGCCGACCTTGGCCTCGCACGCCGCACGATCCAGCTGAGTTTCGACCGGGAACTCGTCCATCCATTGATCGGCGAAGACGCCGCCCAGAATGTATGTGCAGCGCACGACGCGCTTGGCGTCGTCCACTTCCACCAGGGAGATCCGCGCCTGCTTGGGCATGCCGTACCAGTGCAGGTATGCCTGGTTTGCGTGGATGGCCGCGTTTCCGCCGAGGCCGATGCCGAGCAGCGTCGCCACGACGAAACATCCGATCAGGCGCGGCTTGCCCGTCGGCTCCAGCTTGACAGCGACCATCGTGGAAAGAAGGGGGGCGAGGACGAGGTTGGCGAATATGGCGACGAACAGTGCCAGAGACGACCAGTCCGTGTCGGCCGTCGCCGCGAACACCCCCGCGGTCGCGCCCAGCGGCAGCAGGCAGACCAGCAGAAAGGCGGCGCCGGCCGGTAAGGCAGGCGCCACGCCGCGCGGGAATCTCGCGGCCGTCCGCGGTGACGTGTCAGTCTCTCGCACCACGGGGCTCCCACCGGAGGATCTCTCGCCTGACGCTGGATGCGGCACCGCGACGACGACCCGCGCCTTCCCGCAGGATCCGTATCAGGTCCGCCGCTACGACGGCTGGCACTGCCAAAGCACCCTGGCCATGCTCGCACACGACTACCTCACCGTCACCGCCGCTCATGCCCCAAAGCACGTGCGGCCTGGTCTTCCTCATCCCCGCCGAGATCCGCCGGCTCCTGGCACATCTGACCAGCGCCGCCATCGCTCCCTGGCATGCTCACACCACCGACGCGCCCACCAAGCCCGCGCCCGCAGCAGCCGCTACTGGGAACGATGGCTACGCCACAACAAGATCCAACTCTAGATCACGGAACATGACTGTGGCTTCAGCCAGGTTGTCTCCGCTGGGATTGGGATTCGGGCAATACAGCTTTCGCGATGTCACGCGGGCGTCCTGGCGCACCACCCGCAGCGTCTCGGTCTGACCGCCAGGTTCCTGACATGCTCTGGTCCCGTCATCGTTTTCCCATCAAGGTGAATCATCAGGTCCGGGAACCTCCTTCCGCGTCCCTTCCGGCGGCGCCGGAGACACGCCAGAGCGCCTCATGGCGCACTGCAAGCCGTAGGTCTCGCTCTGTCCATCCGGCCACAGTCCGCCGAGCATCTGGGTCAGCCCCACCCGATACGCTCACTCACCGGAAAGGCGCACCTGCTCCTACGGCGGATATGGCTTCGACGTCCGAATCCTCGCAGTTCAGGGGCACCAGCTATGCCCCGGTTGAATGGCTGAGGTCGATGCGGTCGTCCAGGCGGCTCATGAACCGGTAGTTGCGACGTGGCTCCTCGGCGATCAGGGCATGGACGCCCCGGCGCAGCTCACCGGGGCCGATGCGCCGGGTGCGGTCGAACCGTCCCCAGGCCCGGCGCACGAGCACGCCATAGAAACACGGTCCCGGACACGTCTGAACAGGGCGAGACCCCCGCCTCAAGGAGACTCGTGCATCCCGACCAGCAACGCGACTTCGCCGACTTCGTGGCCGCCCGCTCGGACAGCCTGATCAGGCTCGCGTACGTCCTCACCAACGACCAGCATGCCGCCGAGGACCTCCTGCAGAGCGCGTTGGCCAAGACGGCCGGCCGCTGGCGGAGGATCCGCGGCACCCTGGTGGGCAGCGCCAAGGGCTTCGTTCTGTGCGCGCCGACCAAGGAGTTGCCGGAGCCCCCGGTCTTCACCTACTGGGGCAACAAGGTGCCGGGGGACGTGGCCGGGTTCCCCGGCAAGCTGAGCGTGGACATCTATACGACGCACTACTGGTATCGGGAGAACCCGCCGCCCCATGACAATTACGTGCGCATTGTCGCCGGCCGAGTCGCTCTCGACGTGCGGCGGGTGACGATCGCATGGTCCCCCGGCGAGCGTACGGACGCCGTTGTGAGCAACGGCTTCTTCATCGCCAGGACGCCGGCCAAGACCGTCTCCCGCAAGAGCAGGAACAGTGGTGAACCGGAGCGTTTCGTCGACACCCCGCCCGTCACTGTGACCGCCTACGATGCGGCAGGCCGGATCGCGGGCCGTTACGAGAGCGTGAGGTTCGGCTGGCGTGGCCCAGGAAGTCTCGGATGAGCGGGACGATCCTGCCCAGACGGGGAAGACCGCCGTTACCTGATCTCTGCATAGACCTCCTCAGGCTGACATGCGCCCTATCGCGACACATCCGTCATTTGACGGGCGTGTCAACAAGAAGATCCGGACAGGCGTAGGGAAGCGGGCGCTCGCTCCGGAACCTGCCAAGACACCCCAGGCGGGACCGGGACGCTGAGACCATCCGGACGGTGCTGCGCAAGGCAGGGCGTCGGGAGTTCAGCGAGCACCACGGCAGGGTCGTCGTTGAGGGCGGTGGCGATGGAAGGCCGTTCCAGGTCGCGTGCGCCGACGACGCCGAGGCGTCCGCAGAGGAGCTCAGGCCAGGGGTGGGACCGCGTCGGTACGCAGAATGGGGTACATCGCGTAGCGGGTGTCCCAGGAGGGGTGCCTGCGTACGAAGAACTCGCGGCGTGCTTCGACGTGCTGACCGGGCCGGCCGTGTCAGGTCGCCGGGCACCACCTCGACCCCGTCGGGGAACGAACGGCCGCCGGGGTCCCGGGTCATCACGCGTACTTTCTCACCGGCATCGACCAGCTGACTCACCAGAGCGGAGCCGACGTTTCCGGTGCCGCCGGTTACCAGGATCACGGTGGAGCTCTCCTTCTTTCCGCGCGCCGCCCATGGGCGCGTGGGGTTCGTACGATCGGATCCGGCCGCCCTGCCCGCTGACAGGCCTCCGGCGGGGGCCGCTGATCAGGCTGAACCCGGATACCCGGCACAAGCGCTCTGCCGCGTGTTCGCGTGTCCATGACCGCCCCACTCAACGGCATCGGCGTCGCATCCGCATCTGTCATCCGACCGGTCTCCCGGCGCGGCCGGCCTTCTGCGGGCACCCCCGCCGGGGCCCCGCCACCCTCTCCGCCCCAGCGTACGGCGGTGATCCCGGCCTCTTCCCAGCCCGGAGCGCAGCGCTGAAACCTCTTCCCGCAGCGATCACCGCGAGGCTGTCGCATTCCTGCAATGTCATGAACCTGCCAGCGCTCCACTCTACCTTGAGCGATCGGCCCCGCTATAGGACGGATTGGGGACCTCCCCGGTTGAGCCTGTCAAGGAGGCAGTCCGTGAAAAAGATGATCACCTTGGGGATCACGGCCGCGCTCGTGGCGCTGTCGTCCACGGCGCCCGCCGTCGCCGACGACGACCCCGCGGCCGGCGTCGACGGTCGCGGCGGCCGGCACCAGCCGCGTTGCGAGACGGTCACCGGCGACGGGTCGGTGACGTTCACCCGCGACGAGGGAAAGACGATCATGGCGACCAGCCAGGCGTTGAAGCCGGTCGTCTACACGACCGGGCTCGTCGCGCTCGACCGTCCGGGCCGCCTGCTCGCCATGTCGAACAACACGTTACTGACCTCGAAGGACGCCGGTTGCACCTGGACTCGGGTGGGCGAGGTGAACGGCTGGTACATCCGGCTGACCGCGGCCCGCGGCGGCCGGGCCTACGCGTGGGACAACCAGGGCGCCATCTCGCTGGTCACCCCCGGCGGCGTCACGCCGCTGACCTCGCCGGCGAGCGAGGTGGCCGGGCTGGGCGCCGATCCGCTGCACCGCGACCGCCTGCGGGTGATGGACGGCGACGGGCAGCTGCGCGAGTCACGCGACGGCGGGCGCACCTGGGAGCCGGTCGGCACGCCCGCCTTCCAGGGTGGCGAGCCGCAGCGGATCTACACCGCGGTCTTCCATCCGGACGACCTGGACCACGTGGTGCTGGGCACCGTGTGGGCGGGCATCCGCGTCACCTACGACGGTGGGCGGACGTGGACCCGATCCACCGGTCTGGGAGAGCCCGGGGCGAAGGTCAACGTGTTCAGCGCGACGATCTCCCCGGCCGCGCCGAACGTCGTGTACGCCATGGGCATCAACCTGAAGGAATCGCACGAGCAGGTGCCGTCCGACGGCCGGCACATCTACCGCTCCCTCGACGGCGGCGCGACCTTCGCCCCGATCGTGGACCAGACCAGCGCCATCACCCTCCCCAACGGGCCGGAGATGGCCGCCCACCCGGAGGACCCGGGCGTGCTCTACTTCGTGTGGGGCACCGGCTGGCAGGGCATCGGCACCGACGTCTACCGCTACGACGCCCGTACCGGTCAGGTCACCACCACCCACAACGCCTACGACCGGGTCACCTCGATGGCGTTCAACCCGACGGACCCGCGCGTGATGTACCTGGGCGTCGCCGAGGAGGTCTGACCCTCCCCGGTACGGTGACGCCATGGAAGCGATCCGCCTGGCCGTCTACCGTTCTTTCGCCGAAACGGGCCGAGCGCCCACTGTTGACGATCTGGCCGTCTCCCTGCCGCGCGAGCAGGTGATCGAGGCGCTCGACCGGCTCGGTGCCGGCCGCGACCTCGTCATGCGCGACGGCCGGATCGTCATGGCGCACCCGTTCTCCGCCGTGCCGCTCGGCTTCTCCGTGATGGGGCAGAGCACGCTGTGGTGGGGCGGCTGCGCCTGGGACTCCTTCGCGCTGCCCCACCTGCTCAGCGCGGAGGCCGAGGTCCTCGTCGCCACCCGCTGCCCGAACTGCGCGGCGCCCCACGCCTGGGCGGTGGGGCGCGAGGCGCCCCCGGAGGGCGAGCAGGTGGCGCACTTCCTCGTGCCCGTCGCCCGCATGTGGGACAACGTGCTCCACACGTGCGCGAACCAGCGGTTGTTCTGCGGGCCGGACTGCGTGGAGGTGTGGCTGCGCCGTACAGGCCATGACCGCGGATACGTCATGGACCTGACGACGCTGTGGCGGCTGGCCCGCGGCTGGTACGCGGGCCGGCTCGACCCCGGCTACCAGCGCCGCGACCCGGCGGCCAGCGCCGAGTATTTCGCGCGGGCGGGGTTGACCGGCCCCTTCTGGCAGGCGCGGACAACCTGACGACCCGGCCCCGGTGGAGAGACTCGCGAATTGGTCACGGAGTTCTGCTGGGTCTCGGAGTTACGCATCCACCGCCGGCCGGCCGACGCCTACGGCAACGGCCGGATCCTGATTGCGGGCGACGCGGCGCACATCCAGAGCCTGTTTAGCGACCAGGGACAGAACACCGGCCTGGGGAGCGCGGAGAACCTGGCGGGGGAGGTGGCGCTCGCGGCGCTGGGCCGCGCCGCCTGCCGCCTGCTGGACACTAACGAAGGCGAGCGGCGTCCGCTGGCCCAGAAGGTGCTGTCGGCCACCAGCACCGCGGTCGACATCATGCTGCCGTCCACCCGCGGCAAACGCCTGGTTCGTGACAAGATCGTGCTGCCGGTCCTGCGCCTGCCGCTGTCCAGCGCAAGCTGTGGCTGGCCGCCTCCCAACTCGGCATCGGCCGCACCAGTCCCGTCGTGCCGCTGGAAGGTCGGATCCAACGCCGGAAGGTGCTCGGCGGCTTGATCACCGAGTCTCACCGAGCCGCGTGGCCACTGCAGAGAATCCCCAGTTCAAGCCCTGTGTGATGGGTTCTGAAGCGGTACAGGAATGGCTGCCCGGTCATTTGACAGATACATAAGTCCCCGATTGGGGACTTATGCTTGGTACGACAGAGCGACCAAGGAGGATTCATGTACGCGATGATCTGGCGCTACGACACCGGCACCGGCTCCTTCGACGAGATGATCAAGCAGGTGGATCGTGAGTTCGCGGACCGTATTCCGGAGGAAGTCGGCAGCGTGCTGTATGCCGCGGTCAACACGGGAGAGGGGACTGCGCTGACGGTCACCTTCTTCCCTGACGCCGAGGCGGCGACCAGGGCCGAGGCGACCGTGACCGGGGTGCAGCAGAGCCTGGCCGACAGGTTCGGGGTCAGCCCGATCGAGGTGCATCGGGGAGAGGTGCTGGTCAGCCGGGCCAACGAGGCGGTCACCGTGCCGATCAGGTTCGCCGGCTGAGCGAGGCCACCCCGTCGGAGGGCCGGCCGGGGCCCGCCGGTGACCGGTCGAGCGGCAGATGCGCCGCCCGGCCCCGGCTTCCTACGGTTTATCCGTCGATGTACAACGAAAGCGAAAAGGGGGCGGCCATGACGCCGAAAGAGGTGGTGCGGGCGCATTCCACCGCGAAGACCAGCGGTGACGTGCCCGGTTGCCTGGAGTGGTGCCACGAGGACGTCGTGTTCGAGACCGTCGCCTTTCAGTCGGCCTCGCACGGCAAGCGGGAGGCCGAGCAGCAGTTCACCGCGTTCCTGGGGGCGTTTCCCGACTACGCGGTGCAGATGGACGAGTTTGTGGAGATCGACGACCTGGTGATGGCGGCGGGCACGATCACCGGGACGATGCGCGGCCCGCTGGCCGGCATCGAACCCACCGGCGCCGCGTTCGAGCTGCCGTACGTGTGCCTGTGGTACGTCCGCGACGAGCTGATCGCCACCGAACGCTTCTTCTACGACTTCAACCAGATGTGGGAACAGCTCGGCGTGCCCACGGATGATGCCGCGGACCGATTCGCCGCCTGGCGCGATCGGGCGAACGCCACGGTGAGCTGACTCCGGCCTCCGCGGCCCGCACACCCGCCGCGGGACACCGGCTGTACCCGGTCCTGAGGGATTCACCGGGTGCAGCCGGTTTTCGTGGTAGGTCGCGTCACTGGCAGAACATCTAGCCCCGGTCGAACATCGAGTTCAGCGTGTCGAACATCCCTTCCGGGTCGGCCTTGAGCTGTTGGGAGAGACCCACGAGGATCTCGTCGGCGCCCGCTTCGAGGCCGGCGACGGTCTCGGCCACGAACTCGGCGACCCGCATGCCGCCGTGTGTGGCGGTGGGGTCGTCTCGCAGGTCGCCGCCGAGTTCGGTGTCCACCGCTGGTGGTGCGACCTCTACCACCCGGATGCCGAGTTCCTTCAGCTGCTCGCGCATGGAGATCGTCAGGGAGTGTACGGCGGCCTTGGTGGCGCTGTAGTAAGCCACCGTGACCAGCGGCGCGAACGCCAGTGCCGAGGTGACGTTGACGACGGTGGCACCCGGCTTCCGGCCAGCTGCCCGGCGAGCAGTGAAGTGAGGTGGGTGGGCGCGATCAGGTTGACGTCGGTCTCCGCCCGCAGCCGTGCCGGGTCGATCGGCCGGGAAACGTCGGACCTCAGCTGGATCCCGGCGTTGTTGACCACCATGTCCAGACTTGGGAATTCCTTGGCGAGCTGGTCGGCCAGCCGCTGCCGATGGTCGTCGAGGGCCAGATCACACTGATGTACGGCTATGCCCGGATGCCGCTCGCGGAGCTCCGCCAGCCGATCCGTGCGCTGGCCGCAGACGATCACGGTGTTGCCGCGCCGGTCGAGTTCCTCGGCCAGTGCCCGCCCGATGCCGCTGGTGCCGCCGGTGATCAGAACCGTTCTTCCTCGCAGTTCCGTCTTCATGATGCTCAACGGAACTCCACCGGCTCGATGTGGCGCATCTGTCATCCGACGGGAGCCGCCCAGGAACGGATCGCGCGGAGCGAGCTCTCGCCATGCACGGCGACGATCAGGAAAGTGGCCGGATTCGCGGGCAAGTCGGCAGGCACCGATCTGTCGTTTGGCCGGTCATGGTCGGCTCCGCTTGCTTGGCATGTCAAGCCGCGTCCACGTTCCGAACCGTCTCGTTCGGTACGACGGAAAAGGTGACACGCACGGAAGGGAGAACGCACTGGTCACCCGCCGCGTCACTTGGCGGATTCGGAAAATCGCCGACATTTCTAGCGTTCGAAGTGCCGAGGTGCTTCTGACCGAGGAACCCGGCGAAAGATCGGCTTCATCCCAAAGGAGGAACCCATGAAGCCATGGACACGCTGGCAGGACTGGACCAACATCGCGGTCGGCCTGTACCTGGCGCTGGCACCCATCTGGACGGACACCGACTCCGGTGCGGCGACGGCTCTGGTGATGATGGGGGTGCTGATCGTCTGCACCGCGCTGTGGGCGCTGGCGCAACCCTCGTCGGCGGTCAGCCAGTGGACCAACGTCATCTGGGCGGTGCTGGCGATCGCCGCGCCGTGGGCCATTTCCTTCACCGGGCTCGCCGCCGCTGCCTGGACCGCCTGGGTGGGCGGGATCCTGGTCGGCTGCCTGGCGCTGTGGGCCCTGCCCGCGACCAGGAGGCCGGCTGGCCCCCCGGCCGTCCAGCCGCGGCACTGACCGCCATCACCGACAAGCCCGGGCACCCCGCCCGGGCTTTCTCGTATGGTCGCGTCGCCGCCGGTCAGCTGACGGATTCGGCGCCGAGGTGATCGTGGTCGGGGCCGGGCCGACCGGTCTGCTGCTCGCCGGTGATCTCGCACGTGCGTGCATCGACGTGACAGCTGTTCGGCAGCTTCGACCTCGACCTGACCCGGTTGCCGGCCAGGTTCCCCTCCCTGCTGTCCACGCCGCAGTACAACACGGAACGGGTATTGGAAGAACGGGGGCTTCACCGGTGGGATGGGCGTCACCAGGACAGTCGCCGCGCTGGAGGCTCCGGAAGCCGTTCTCGCCGCTCAGGGCTGACGGCCGGGTGCTGAGTCGCTCAGAGGTGATGGCCCGGGCGCCGGGCGGGAGCCTCGCTTCCCGCCCGAGCTCGCCGCCGGGCTAGCGGCTCGGTGGCTGCGGGCTTGGGGCCCGGCCGGTGAGATAGCGCTGCAGGGTGGGGGCGACCCAGTCGGCGAGCTGGTCGGGGCCGGCGGCGACGAGGGGCTCGGCGCGTACGGCGTAGCGGGCGATGATCAGGCCGACGAGCTGGCTGGCCGTCAGCGTCGCGCGCAGTTCGGGGTGGTCCATGCCGAGCGTCCGGATGAGCTTGACGAGGAAGTCTGCCGCGAGGAACTCCCTGACCTGGGCCGCGGCGTGCTCGTTCGTGGCGGCGGAGCGGATGATGCCGAGCAGCGGCCCGGGCGCGTCGACGTCGCCGAGCAGGCTGAGGACGTAGCCGAGCAGCCGGCGACCGAGGGTGCCGCGCGGGCCGTCGAGCAGGGTGACGATCGCGCGGTCCGGCTGGAACACCTCGGCGACGACCGCGCTGAACAGCTGCTCCATGCCGCCGAAGAACCGGCGCACCAGCGCCGGGTCCACACCCGCGTCCGCGGCGACCTGCCGCATGCTCGTCCCGTCGTAACCGTGGAAGCTGAACGAGGCCGCCGCGGCGGCCACGATCTCCTGCCTGGTGGTGGATGTCCCCGGCCGACGTCCGGTCTTACGCATTGCCTGCCTCCTCGGTCGCGATTATATCCCCTTTATGAGACTTAAAAGTCATCAGCAAGAGACTTAGTCGAGTGATGAGGAGAGCTGATCGAGAGCCTCTGTTCCATGACTGACGACTTGTGCCGAAAGCCGCGCCGCCGGGGCGAGAAACTCAAAATAGCCATACCGGCACTGATTTACGCCCCCTTCCTGTCCGGCGCCACGGTCCCGGCCGAGGAACTGGTCACCCAGCTCGTGGACGAGGTCATACTCCCGCTCTTCCGAGGGGGGTCGTGATCGCGCCGGTCAGGACTCGCCCGCCGGGCCGACCGTCACCGGCACGCCGTTGAGCACGGAGGTGCCGCCGAGCCTGTCGACGACCATCGGGTCGGTCAGATCGTTGGCGCTCGCGCCGCCGACCTCTCGGGCCACGGCCAGCCGTACGTCTTCGAAGACGTGCCCGAAGCCGTGCGGCAGGCTCACCACGCCGGGCATGAGGTCGTCGCTGCCGGCGACCGGGACCGTCACTTCCCCCGGCCACGACTGGACGCGCGCCAGGTCGCCTTCGCTGAGCCCGCGCGCTTCCATGTCGGCAGGGTTCATCAGCAGATGGTGCCGCGCGCGGCCCTTCGTCAGGCGGGCCGAGTTGTGCAGCCACGAGTTCGCGTCCCGCAGGTGCCGCCGGCCGATCAGCAGCAGTCGCGTGGTCGCCGGCCGCGGGGTGAGCAGTTCGGTTCTGGCCCGTTCGATGTCGTCGAGTACGAGCGCGGGCGCGGCGTTGATCCGCTGGTCCGGGGTTTGCAGCCGGCCGGGCAGGCTGGGCTTCAGCGGGCCCAGGTCGAGGCCGTGCGGGTGGTCGCCGAGCCCGGCCAGGGTCAGGTCGTACGGCCCGGCGGCCAGCCCGAGATCTACGATCCGGGCCGGTGGCACCCGTGGCCCGGAATTCCCGAGCCGCTCGGCCAGGCCGCTGAAGATCTCCCAGTCGTCGAGCGCGCCGGTCGGCTTGGGAAGGACGGCGGGCGTGTAGCGGGCGGTGTCTCTGATGCCGAAGAGCCTGAAGATCAAGTCGTAGTGATCACGTTCGAGGACGTGGGTAGGCGGGAGGATCACATCCGCGTGCCTGGTCGTCTCGTTGATGTAGAAGTCGACGCCGGCCATGAATTCCAGCTCGGCCAGCGCCGCCGACAGGACATGCCCGCCGGGCGTCGACAGTACCGGGTTGCCCGAGACCGTCAACAGCGCGCGTACCCGTCCCGTACCGGGTGTGGTGATCTCCTCGGCGAGGGTCGCCACCGGGAACTCGCCGGCGAACTCCGGTAGTCCACGCACCCGGCTGCGCCACCGGTCGTAGCCACCCGCGTCGATCTGCCCGCCACCGACGAGGTCGAGCGCCGGCGTGGACATCAGGGTGCCGCCTGGGCGGTCGAGGTTCCCGGTGATCAAGTTGAGCAGCTGGATGCCCCACTGGCACAACGCGCCGAACCGCTGGGTGGAGACGCCCACCCTTCCGTAGCACGCCGCCGACTCGGCCGCCGCGAACTCCCGGGCCAGCCTGCGGATCGTATCGGCGGCCACCCCGGTGATCTGCGCGGCGCGCTCCGGCGTGAAGTCCTCCAGCGCGCGGCGTACCTGCTCCAGGCCGTCCACGTAGGGGGCCGGCCGGGCCGGCCCCCCGGTGAGGATCACCTGGGCCATCGCGAGGATCAGCGCGGCGTCGGTGCCGGGCCGGACGAAATGGTGCTCGTCGGCGCGTTTCGCCGTCTCGGTGCGCCGCGGGTCGAACACCACCATCCGGCCACCGCGCTCGCGTAGCGCGCGAAGCCGCCGGGAGACGTTCGGCGCGGACATCAGACTGCCGTTGGAAACCACGGGATTCGCCCCGAACACCAGGAAGAACGAGGTGCGGTCGAGGTCAGGCACCGGGTGCAACCACTGGTGACCGTAGAGGAGGTAGGACGTGAGCTGGCTGGGCAGGTTGTCGACCGACGTGGCGGAGAACCGGTTACGCGTCCTGAGCAGCCGGACCAGCCGCATGACGTGCGTCATCGCCCCCAGGCTGTGCAGCACCGGGTTGCCGAGAAACGTCGCCACCGCGTCCGCGCCGTGCTCGTCCCTGATCTCGGCGAGCCGGTCCGCGACCAGATCCAGCGCCTCGTCCCAGGAGATCTCCGCCCAGCCGGAGGACGTGCGCCGGACCGGGCTCCTGAGCCGGTCCGGATCGTTGTGCACATCCTGCAGGGCGACGGCCTTCGGACAGATGTGCCCGCGGGACAGCGGGTCCTCCACGTCTCCGCGGATCCCGGTGACGCGATCCCCGGCGAGGTCGACGCGCAGGCCGCACATCGCCTCACAGAGATTGCAGGTGGCCAACCGGCTGACTGTGTCCGGCGCGTTGTCTTTCGGCATCGTCGACCTCTCCGGGGCTGCCCAAGGGCATGACGGAAACTCGATATGCCCGCAGGTTCGCAGGAGGGCCCGTAGTGCCTAATCCGCCAAACGACCGGTTCACGCTCGCAGCTGGGCGAGCGCGGCGTCCAGTACGGCCGGGGCGTCCAGCTCCGGATCGTCCGCCCAGTCGAGCCAGACGGACAGTAGGATGCCGAACACCGCGCCCGCGGCGGCTCTGACTCGGGCGTCGTCCGGTGGACGGGCGAGCCGGGCGGCGACGAGATCGGTGAGGGTCTGCTTGGTCCTGGTGACGTTGGCGAGGCTGGCCGCCCACAGTGCGGGGACGCTGAGCACCAGGGCCTGCCGTTCGCGCTTGGCGGTCACGTCGGCGTCGGTCAGGTCGGTGAACATCGCGCGGAAGGCGTTGCGCAGTGCCTGAACCGGCCCGAGCTCCGCCGGTTGTGCCGCCATGGCCGTGGTGAGGAGGGTGTCGTAGTCGTCGAGGGTGACCAGGGATTCCTTGGTCGGGAAGTAGCGGAACACGGTCCGGTGCGAGACGTCGGCCGCCTCGGCGATCTGCTCGACGCTGGTCGCGTCGTAACCCTGCTCACTGAACAGGTGCAGCGCGTGCCGCTGGATGGACGCGCGGGTTTCCGCCTTCTTGCGCTCGCGTAGCCCGGGGCGATCAGGGTCTGGCGTCATGGGGATCCTTCAGCGGGACGACCGTGCGGTATTTGCCGCCGTGGGACTGCTCCGGCGGTTCCGTGGCGCGTTCCAGGATGACATGATCGAGGCCGTGCTCGGCGAGCAGGCCGGCGATCCCGTCGCACACCTCGCGCCACACCGTGTCGGGGTCCGCGCCCGGCGTGACGCGCAGCCGTACGCGCAGGGTCCTGGGTCCGGTCTGGACGATCTGATAGAGCTGGACCCCCGGCGTGCGGTCGACCAGCGTGTTGAGCATCAGCGGCGCGATCACCGCGGAGCCGCCGCCGGGCCCCCCTTCGAACGTGAGCACGTTGGCCACGCGTCCCCGCACGCGTAGGGCGGGCAGCGGGTTGCCGCACGGGCACGGGTCCGGCCGCTGCAGCACGCTGTCGCCGAGGTCGTAGCGCAGGATCGGCTGCACCCGGTTGGCCAGATTGGTCACCAGGACGGTGTGCGACTGTTCGCCGGGAGGGGTTGGTGAGTAATCGGCCTCGACCGGTTCGGCCAGGACCCAGTCCCCGTTGACGTGATACCAGCCGTGCGCGCAGCCCTCGGTGAGGAAGGGGCACTCGCTGGCACCGTAGGTGTCGCGCACCTTGGCGCCGAACGCGCGGCCCAGCAGCGCGTAGTCGTCCTCGGTCAGCGTCTCGCCGGCCGGCTCCACCAGGACCGGCGCGACGCGCAGCCGGCCCGCCTCCTGCTCCGCGGCGAGCATGCGCAGCACGCTGCCGTATCCCAGCAGCAGGGCGGGACGGAACGCGTTGAGCTCGGCGACCAGCTCGGCCAGCGGGGCGTGCACGGAGAACAGCCGGATCGCCTTGCGCTGCAGCCGGTGCGCGCGCATGCGGGCGGCGCCGGCGGAGACCATGAAGTGCCCGTTCCGCGCGGCCACGATGGCCATCCGCCCGCCGCCGGCCAGGATGCGGGTGATGTCGCGGGCGTTGAGCCAGGAGCCCATCATCCGGGCGCTCATGGCGTAGTTGACCGCGATGTCCTGCTCGTCCTTGATGAAGATCGCCGGATTCCCGGTGGTCCCCGACGTGGTCACCACCAGGTAGCGGCCGAGGAAGCGGGCGCCGATCAGCTCGGGATCCGCCACGAAGGCGCGAGCGCGCTCCAGTGTCACCTCCCGGTCGCCGGCCCACCGGTCGTAGTCGGCCATCAGCGCCTTCTTGTCGGTGACCGGCAGCGCGGCCGGGTCGTCGACTCCGTCCGGCAGCCCCCGGTAGAGGTCGCGGTAGTAGGGCGAGTGGGCGCGGGCGTGGGCGACGCTCTCGCGCAGCCGTCGCCGCTGGACCGCGGCCCACTCGTGATTCCTTCTGGTACGGCCGGCGTCGAGCAGCAGCCGTGGCATGCTTTCCGTCATGCCGCTATTATGTCATATGGATGTCAAATGTCATTCATATGACAGTTTTTCGGAGCTCTTACCCGTGTAAGGGACCCGGCCACACAGGCGATCCGCTCGTCGCTCTCCCCGGCCGCCCGCAGGGCGCGCGTGTGCATGTCAACGCACAGGCCGCAGCCGTTGATCTGGCTGGCGCGCACGTTGACCATCTCCAGCGTGGTTCGAGGCGGCCCTCCCGAACGAGGTGATCTCGGGTCACGAGAACGTTGGGAACCGAGCCGGAACCCGCGCATCCTTGCTTGACCGGGCGCGGCGAGACCGGTCAGCCGATGAGGCCGTGCACGGTGTCCTCCTGCCTGCCGGTCCAGACGAGGTCGTCCTCGAACAGCCAGGCGGATCGCTCGCGCGTCTCCTCCTCCCTGGCCCTGCCTCGCCCGGCTCCGGCGCCCGTCATCGGCGTCGTCGGCGTACCGCCGGCCGTCCGGGAAGGTGCAGCGGGGCGACCGCCGGCCGTTCCCCCGGTCCCGCCGTACTGGCCGGTGGGCGGTGCCTGAGCGCCGTGCGGATTCGTGATCAGAGTGGGAGAGGTGGCGGTGTCGGCCGGCCGGTAGAACGAGAGCGCGGTGGAGCCCTCGCCCGCGGACCTGTTGTGATCACCGTGGCCGAGGGAGTCGGCCGGCGGCCGGCCCGTGACGTCGCCGTCCCGCCCGTGGCCGGGAGCCAGGTCGTCGCCCCGGCGGTGCGGACTCGGGTCCGGCCCGCCAGGCTCGGCGCCGCGATCGCCGGAGGTGTCCGCCAGATCCGGTGAGCCGAAGTCGGACTGATCGCCGAGGTCCAGGCCGGTCGGCACACCACCTTGCCGGCCGGCCCGTGGGGACGACGGCCAGGACTCGGGGAGATCGCGGCCGGGTGAGAGATCGACGTCTGTGAGGTCGATCTCGGGGCCCGCCTGGGGGTTGATCCCGGGTGGTTCCTTCTCCACGGAATCGGGGAACCGCGGGAAGATCTCGGCGAGGTCGTTGTTGAGCGCGCGCAGGTGCCGGCCGGCCGGCTCGTCCTGCGGTCCGAATTCCCAGCCGTGGTCGATGGTTCGGTAGACGTCGGGAACTGAGTCGTTGATGCTGCCCAGCAGGTCGAATGTGACCTTGCTCCAGGATCCGCCGGTGTTCTCCACGACGTCCTTGTGGTGGCGCAGCGTCTCGCCGAGCGCGTCGAGCGGGCCGTCCATGCGGTCAATGCCGCCGCACAGGTCTCTGATCGTCACGTGCAGGAGCCGCAGCGCCCGCTGCGTGCGTACCGAGGCGTCGCCTTCCCAGATCCGGGCGAGCTCCGCGCTCACGTCGTCGATCGTGTCGAGCGTGCGGGCCAGTACGGTCGCGGCCGAGCGATAGGCGGTCGCGGCCGTCTTCACCCCGTCGGGGTCGAGCGACAAGAGGAAGGTCTTGATCTCGGCCACGCTCCGGCCGTCGTCGTCGACCTTGAAGTCGCCGAGGCCATGCCGGATCCAGTGTGTCTTCTTCGACGAATCGGCCATGACCCGCTACACGGGCCTTCCGTCGTTGAGGGTGGCGTCCGTGGCGTAGTGATAGACGCCGCCGGCCGATCCGATCAGCGCGATCGTGTCGCGGAGCCGCTGGTTCACCTGGTGGTAGATCGTGGTCAGCTCGCGATGGCCGGCCCGGAGCGTGCCGCTGAGATCCTGCCCGCCTCCCCAGCGCTCGATGCTCTCGAGCTGGGCCTGGAGCATCGACAGATCCGCCTTCGCCTGCAGGTCGAAGGCGGAGCCCTCGGCTTCACCGGCAAGCTCCTGAAGCCTTTCCTCGAGCAACCCCGCCAGAGCCGCCAACCGCTTCCTCAGGTTCTCTGGATGGGTTACGCCGTCCCGCTTCGGATCGAGGGCGGGCCAGTTCTTCGCACAGTGCTGGTGATCCTTGAAGGTCATGAGGCCCTTCCCCGTTGCGCGTCATGGCGGACAAGGAACGCTAGATCGGCCGGATCGACCGGTGAATCCGCAAGGTGACCAGTGTTGACCGGCCGGTGTCGAGGTCACCGCTCCGGTGCGGCGGTTCGCCGGAGCGCAGGCAGGACCCGGTCGGCGACCTCGGCCAGGGCCGCGGCGTGGTCGTCCGAGGCCAGGCGGAGGACCAACTGCCTGGCACCGGCCGCGACATACGACTGCAGCCAGCGCACGGCCTCGTCCGCCGGCCCGGCGAACATGGCCTGAACCTTCTCGACCGCTTCCAGCGGGGCGTTGTAATAGCGCTCGATACTCGCCCGCAACCTCTGCCGTGCCCGCTCGGGATCCTCGTCCAGGCACAGCGTGGCATACAGGGCGGGGGTGACCGGCCGTACGGCATGCTCCCTGATGACGGCCAGATCCCGGGCGTAGTCGGCGACCAGCGGCGGGTACGGCAGCCAGCCGTCGGCCAGGCGCGCCACCCGGCCGAGCCCTGGACCGCCGCCCGCCAGCCAGATCGGCGGCCCGCCGCGGCGGGCCGGCGCAGGGGCCAGGACGATCTCGTCGAAGGAGAAGTGCTCTCCTCGGAAGGACACGGGACATCCGCTCCACAGCAGCCGCATCGCCTCGATCGATTCCTCCAACCGGCTGACCCGGCGGCTGAACGTCACGTCCAGCGCGGCGAACTGCGCCTTGGTGGCGCTGTTGGGGAACCCGGCTCCCATGCCGGCGACCAGCCGGCCTTCGCAGAGCCGGTCCAGTGTGGCGAGCTGATGGGCCAGCAGGATCGGGTGGCGCAGTGCGGGCAGGAGCACGGCGGTGCCGAGCGTCAGCCGGGTGGTGGCCGCCGCGACCGCGGAGAGGACGAGCAGCGGATCGGGGCGCGGCCTGGTCAGCGGGCTTTCGCCGGCCCACACGGAGTCGAACCCGAGCGTCTCGGCCCGGCGGGCTTGGTCGAGCAGCGGTTCGAGGGTGTCCTCGCCGGCGAGGATGTGGTCGCGGGTGGGCAGCAGATAGCCGACATGGAGCCGGGTGCTGTGTCCACCGATGGCTTCGGGAAGCTCGGTCATGAGGTCACCGTGGGAGCGAATGCCGCCCGATGCAGGGAGACCCATTCGGCATAGGTGAACGCACGCCGTCCGGTGAGCTCCTCGACCGTGGGCAGTGTCGCGGCGGGCTCGCCGACTCTGGCCGCGAGCCCGTCGAGGAGCTCGTCGGCGGCCGGCGCCGGCATGCCGTGCTGGACCATCTGCTGCCTGACCGTGTCCCGGGGCAGCTCCTCGAACCGGACCGGCCGGCCGATCGCTTCCCCGATGATCCGCACCCGGTCGAGCTGGGTGAGCGACTGCGGTCCCGTGACGGTGTACGTCTCGCCGGCGCGCTCCTCGAGGAGGGCGTGGACGGCGACCGCGGCGATGTCGCGCGGGTCGACCGGGGCCAGCGCGGCCTCGCCGTACGCGCCGCGAACGACTCCGCCGCCGGCGATCTGGGGCGCCCAGGCGAGATCGTTGGTCATGAACGCGTCCGGCCGCACGAAGGTCCAGGGCAGCCCGGAAGAGGCCACGACCTGCTCGGCGCGCAGGTGCTGCTCGCCGATCCAGCCGCGCGAGGGAAAGCCGGCAGCGGCGGAGGACAGCAGGACGACGTGCCGCAGCCCGGCCTGCCGCCCCGCGCGGAGAAAGCCGGCGATCGCGTCGAAGACGGGGAACAGGAATACCTGCTCGATCCCGGCCAGCGCGGCGGGCAGGGTTTCCGGTCGGCTCAGATCACCCCGCACGACCTCGGCCTCGCCGGGAAGCGAGTGCTCGCCGGGGGCGCGGGTGACGACGCGGACCTGCTCGCCCGCGTCAAGCAGTTGGCGGACGATATTGGCGCCGACATTGCCGGTGCCGCCGGTGACCAGGATCACGGTGGGGTCTCCTTCGGGTTCGTCGGTCATCTTGCCTCCGGACGCTACGAGCGCGCGGCCCGCACCCGAATCCGTCAGACGACCGGCCCCCGCCACGGGGCGTTGACAGCAGACAATCGTTTGCATGCGCTCGTTTGCATCCAGGAAAGTACCGGTGCCACCCGGCGTCTCACGGTGGAGAACAGGAGACGAGCTGTCCGACCTGACGAGACACCTTCTCGCTCGCGAGATCACGGAACGACCGGTCTTGAGCTTCTGCACGTGAGCTTGGCGACGGTGTTCACGCCCTGATGGCCAGTTTGCCCGCAGAAGGACAACAACGGCGTCATCGCCGGCAGGCGGCCACGTTCGCCATGGCCGGGCTCGTACCGGCTGTCCGGCGACGGATCGCTTTGATGATCTCGTGCACCACCGAGGGGTCACCACGTCACCGGGAGGTGATGCAGCCCGTACACCTTCGCGTCCTCCTTGAACGCGCCGGAACAGCGTGGTACAGACGATCTCCAGCTCCAACCGGGCCAGATCCTGCCCCCAGGCACTGGTGAATGCCGTAGCCGAAGGCGAGACGCCCGCGCGCGGAACGGTGCGCATCCAGCAGGTCGGGATCCTCGAAGTGAGCGCCATCCCGGACATCGCCTCGTGGTCGAACATGTCTGCTTCCTGGTAAGTGACGACCAGGCGGTACAGGAAGCGGCGTATCTCGCCCATCGCCTCCGTGCCCCGAAGCGCCCGCTGCGCATCTGCCGCACCCGCTCGACCGTGAACTCGGTGGTGACCATGCGCCGGTGCGTGTTGTGCTCCGGGCGGCGCATGGTCAGGGTCGAGCCCTTGAGGCTCCGCCCGAATTGGCAGGTGCGCGGCATGGAAAACCTCGCTCGCACGCCTCCTCGTGAGCGTCGTGAACGGCGACTCGACCGTAGGGGGGTGCGAGTTGTGCCCCGAATCCGTCACTGAACAATCCGCCTCACGCTTCCGTTTCTTGAAGCGTCACCGCGTCGAGCAGCAGCCGGGCCAGTGGTTCGGGGTGGGTGACCATGATGTCGTGCGGGCCGTCGCACGCGACCGTGCGATATCCGATCGCCCTGGCCAGGGCTTCGAACGCCTGGGACGGCGGGCGGCAGCAGACGGCCGTGCCGCTGATCGTGTCGACCGCGCCGGTGAGCCGGCTGGGTTCGCTGAAGGACCGCAGTGCCTGGGGTCGCAGGCGCGTGGACAGCCAGCGGGCGTCCTCCTCGCCGGTGACGCCGTAGCGGGCCGGTGCGGGCGCGGGGATCGCGGGTCCGCCCTCGTGCGGCCGGGCCGCGCCACGAAGCGCGGCGACGAACGGCTCGGGTGCCAGGTCGAACAGACCGGCGCCGTCCGGGCCCGCCCAGCCGTCCACCAGGATGATGTGCCGCACGAGCCGCGGCCGCTGGTCGGCGGCCTGCCGTACCACGAGACCGGCGTAGCTGTGCCCGACGAGGACCAGGTCCGCCGCCGTCCGAGCGGCCTCGTCGAGCACGGCGACGACCTGCTCGGCGTGCTCTGCCAGTCCGGCGTCCGGGTCGAGGTCCGGCGTGATCGTGTGGTGGCCCGCTTCGTGCAGGTACGGCACGAGCCGGTCCCAGGCCGAGGGGCCGTGCCAGGAACCGTGTACGAGAACGAAGGTGGTCATCGGCGGGTCCTTCAGGTGAGGAATTGAACTAAGCACTTCCTGTTATTGAAGCACAAGATTCCAATTCTGAAAGCCCCTTGAGGAGGGTCAGGTCATGTGACGGATGCAGGGGAAATGCGAGTCGCCTTAGGTTCTCCGCAGAACGCATGACAACTCGACGAACGAGGTTTCCATGGGAAGAGGGTCGCAGCCGGATGAGGTGGTCCGCGGCTACGCCACCGCGCAGAGCGCGGGCGATCTGGTCGCCGTGGTGAACGCCTGCCATCCGGACGTGGTCCGGGAGTCGATCCCGTTCAGGCTGCTGTCGCGTGGTCGGCACCGGGTGCGGGAAGCGGTCGCCGCGCTGCTCCGTACCTTTCCCGACTACGACGTGCGGCTCGGCGAGTTGCGCCTGAAGGAGGAGCTGGTCGTGGGTACGGGCCTGATCAGCGCGACCATGGAGGCGCCGCTGGCCGGCCTGCCGGCCACCGGCCGCCGGTTCACGCTGTCGTTCGCGAGTCTCTGGAAGGTGCACGACGGGTTGATCCATCGCGAACTGCTCTTCTTCGACCTGAATCACATGTGCGAGCAGCTCGGTCTGAGCACCTGCGAGCTGGCCGCGCACCTTCGCTCATGGCGTCTCGGCCTCCAGGGATAGCGCGAGTTGCGCCAGCTCGCCCCGGCTCGCAACCTGGAGCTTGGGAAAGGCCTTGTGCAGGTGGTAGCCGATGGTCCGCGGGCTCAGGAACAGCTGGGCCGCGATCTCCTTGTTGCTCATGCCCAAGGCCGCCAGCCGGACGATCTGCAGCTCCTGGGCGGTGAGCTGGTCGATCAGGCCGGTGGGCGCGTTCGCTGCCAGGTGCCGTTTGCCGGCGGCGCGCAGCTCGCCCTGCGTCCGATCGGTCCAGGGGCGCGCGTCGAGGCGCTGGAAGATCTCCAGGGCCGACTCGAGCGGCTGCCGGGACTCGAGCTTGCGGCGGTTCCTGCGCAGCCATTCGCCGTAGAGCAGTTCGGTGCGCGCCCGTTCAAGCGGCCGGCCGCCCTGCTGGTGGAGCCGCACAGCCTGCTCGAAGTGGTCGCCCGCCTCCTCCGCCGAAGCCAGCAGCGCCCGGCATCGCAGGGCCACGGCCTGGGCCCAGGGCTGCCCGGTCGCCGTCGCCGACGCCTGCACGCGCGCCGCGGCGGTTCGGGCGAGGTCGGTTCGGTCCAGCCGGACCGCGGCCTCCACCACGTCCTGGGTGCGGTGCAGGACCATCATCGTGCGCGCCGCGGGGGAGTGCCGGTCGAACTCCAGCGCCCGGCGGACGATCGCCTCGTGTCTGCCGCCCGCGAGATCGAGCAGGTTGAGCGCTGCGCAACGTATGCCGCTGGTCGCCCCGTCGGTCACGTCCGCGATCTCGGCGGCGTGGGCCTGGCAGCGCTCCTCGTCGCCCTGGGCCGCCGCCACGTAGGTCATGATGCCGGTCAGCAGCGCCTGGTGATGGTGCTGGCCGATGTCCCTGGCGATGCGGTAGCCCTCCTGCGCGCTGGACAGAGAGTCGCGATACCGGCCCATGAACATCTGCGCGCGGGCCAGCAGGACGAGCGCCATCGGCAGCACGCCGACCGCACCTGAGGTGCGTGACTCGCGTTCAATGGCCACGGCCCGGTGGTAGGCGGCGGTGTCGTCGCCGATGACGAGGTCCCAGAGGGCCAGGGCGGCGCGGCGGCGGAGATCGGCCGGGCGGGCCGACTGGGCCAGCCCTTCGATCACCTCGCGCATGGACGACAGCGCGACGGGCGGCTCCTCGGCGGCCATCCGGCCGAGTCCGGAGGCAGCCCGCAGCAGCGGGTGCGCCCGCGGGATGCCGGCTGCACGGGTGGCGGTGCGGGTGACCGCGGCGAAGTCGCAGGCCAGCCAGGCGGCGGTGATCGCGTCGAAGTACATCTCGGCGGCCAGGTCGTCCGCGCCCTGCTCGCGTACCGCGTCCGCGGCACCGGAGAGAGTGGTGTGCGCGGTGTCGAGGTCGCCCCGGGCGGTGGCTACGGCGGCGCGGACCTGCGCCAGCCGGGCTGACTCGAGCGGCTCGCTCAGGTCGGGCGCCGCCCGGTCGGCGAGCGCTCCGGCGCGGTGATACTGGCCCAACTCGGCCGCGGCGCGCGCGGCGGCGGCCAGACGCCGGCCGCGCTCGGCCGCGTGCGGCGTGAGTTGGGCGGCCCGCTCGTAGGCGGCAGAGGCGCCGGCGTGGCCGCCCTTGCTCTCGGCCTGTTCCGCGCCGCGCTCCAGGGCCGCGGCCACGGCCTCGTCTGACCCGGTGGTGGCCAGGGCCAGGTGCCAGGCCATCCGGCCGACGGCGTCCGGATGGCCGTCCAGCGACTCGGCCAGCGCGCGGTGTGCCGCCTGCCGGGCCGCCGCCGGCGCGTGCTGGTAGGCCGCGGTTCTGACCAGCGGGTGGCGGAAGACGATCCGGCCGTCGGCGATCCGGACGAGCCCGGCGGCCTCGGCGGGCTCGGCGTCGTACAGGCTGCCGCCGAGCCGCTTGATCGCGTCGAGCACCAGGTCGAGGGTGCCGTCGTCGCAGGCCGCGACCAGCAGCAGCGTTCTGGCCTCGGCAGGCAGCGCGGCGATGCGCTCGTGGAAACTGCGCAGGATCCGGCTGGGCACCGGGCTCATGCCGACGGCGTGCAGCGGCAACTCGCCGGACCGCTGCGCGCCGGTCAGCGTGGCGGGCAGCTCGATGAGCGCCAGCGGGTTGCCCTCGGCCTCTGCGAGCAGGCCGCGGCGCACCTCCGGCGCGAGATCCGGGGCGTGTGAGTCGAGCAGCTGCTCCGCCGCGGTGGCTTCGAGCGCGCGGAGCTGGAGCTCGCGCACCCCGGGAGCATCGAACATCCCCTCGTCGTCGCGCGCGGCGAAAACCAGCACCACGCCCTCGGCGTCCAGCCGGCGCGCGGCGAACAGCAGCGCCTCCGCGGACGCCTGGTCGAGCCAGTGGGCGTCGTCGATCAGGCAGACCAGCGGGCGCTCGTCCGCGGTGTTGGCGAGGAGGGTCAGCACCGCCAATCCGACCAGGAACCGGTCGCCGGCGGCGAATCGCTCCAGGCCGAGAGCACCGCGCAGCGCGCGTGCCTGCTCCGTCGGTAGCGCGTCGATCCCGTCGAGCACCGAGTGCAGCAGCAGGTGCAATCCGGCGAAGGGCAACTCCATCTCCGGCTGGATGCCGGCCCCGCGCAGCACCAGCATCCGATCGCCGGCCAGCACCGCCGCCTGGTCGAGCAGGGCGGACTTGCCCACCCCCGCCGCGCCCCGCACGATGAGCGCACCGCTCACGCCGTTGCCCGCGTCGTCGAGCAGTCGCGTGATCACGGTCTGCTCCTCACTCCGTCCGTAGAGCATCGCCGTCCGCCTCCGTCGGTTCGTCCCTCAGGATAAGTCTTCGCGTGGAGACTCGAAAGTCTCCCCCCAGAGACATAATGCGCGAGCCGCGACTCGAGAGGAACGGCGGGGTGCCGTACGGGGGCCCGCGCCGTACGCCCGGTCCTCTGCCGGATTCGGCCAGGCGTCCGCGGTCCTGGAGTGGTCACCGCACCTGCACCGCCGGCAGGATCGCCGCGGGCGGCTGCCGCCGGCGCGTCCGATCTGGTCATGCGCCCGCCGGCCACCGACCAGCCGCGGGCCGTCCTGCCCGACGGCCACGACCTGGCCGTACGCCACTGCGTGACGGTCGCGGACCTGACCCGGCAGCCGTTCATCATGTGGACGGCCGGAGGTGAGCCGCTCATCATGACACGTGCGGGAGGCGGGCGCACCATCCTGCTCGCCCTCCCCGCCGACCCGCTCCCGGCGGCCGTCGCCGTCCTCCAACACGCGCTTGAAGGGATGTGCGGCGACCTGTGAAAGGCGCCTTGGATGACGAGTCGATTGACAGATTCCGCGCCCGCCGCCGCCGTATTAGCGTTCCGTCCCGGATATGGATGACCTGAGGAGTGGTGATGCGCGCGATCCGGCAGCGGGAATGGGGCGGAACCGAGTCGTTCGAGCTGGTCGATCTGCCGGTGCCGAAGCCGGGCCCGACCGAGGTGCTGGTGAAGGTGGCCGCGGCGAGCATCAACCCGGTCGATGTCTACACCTCGCGTGGACAGGCCTACAACATGGTGCTGAGCCTGCCGTTCGTCAACGGCTGGGACGTGGCCGGGGTGGTCACCGAGGTGGGATACGGGGTGACCAGGTTCAAGCGCGGTGACCGGGTGTTCGGTATGCCGTGGTTTCCCAGGGAGGCGGGCGCGTACGCCGAGTACGTGACCGCGCCGTCCAGGCACCTGGCCCGGATGCCGGAGACGATGTCGTTCACGGAGGCGGCGGCGCTGCCGTTGGCCGGGCTGACCGCCTGGCAGATGATCGTGGACGCGGCCGGGGTCGGGCCGGGTGCGCGGGTGCTGGTGTCGGCGGCCGCGGGTGGCGTCGGTCACCTGGCCGTGCAGGTGGCCAAGGCCCGCGGCGCGTACGTGATCGGCACCGCCAGCCCGGCCAAGCACGAGTTCGTCCGGGGGTTGGGCGCGGATGAGGCCATCGACTACACCAGCGTCGACCTCCCCGAGGTGGTCAGCGGTGTGGACGCGGTGATCCAGATGTTCGGCGGCGACGCGGCGATACGCGCGCTGGAGTGCCTGCGTCCCGGTGGTGTCCTGGTCAACGCACAGGGCGCCTGGACGCCGGGGATGATCGAGCGAGCGGCCGAACTCGGCGTGCGGGCCACCTGGTACCTCGTCGAGCCGGACGCCGACGGCATGGAGCGCCTTGCCGACCTGCACCAGAGCGGTCAGCTCGCAGTACACGTCTCCCAGGAGTTCCCGCTCGCCGCGGTCGCCGACGCACACGACCTGGTGGCGAAGGGGCGTACGGTCGGCAAGGTCGTCCTTACGGTCGGGGACCCCGGCGACGCGCCGGCCTGACTGTGACTCCGTGGTGTTCGGCACGACAACTCGCCGCTCCAGATGGTCGACGAGCCGTCGCACGAGGTCGTTCTCCGGCGCGCACCGTCCCGCGCTGACCAAGGCGTGCTGATCGAAGGGGTTGGCTGTGGCCCCCGCGCCATCGACGCGAACGCGACGTCGGCGTGGTCAGTGGACGCGGGAGCCGCCACTGACGTCGTAGGTGGCTCCGGTGATGCCGGTGTCGACGGAGTCGCGTGCGGCGTTGCGTGCGAACCGGGCGGGTAGGTCGGGGGTGGCGAGGAAGGCCCTGCCGTACGAGAGCAGGTCGGCGTACCCGGAGTAGAGAACGGCCGAACCGGCCTCCTTGCTCGCCGACCCGGGTTCTCCCGCGGTATCGGGCTGAACGAGATGGTGCGGATGATCGT
This sequence comes from Nonomuraea phyllanthi, assembly GCF_006334985.2. GTDB lineage: Bacteria > Actinomycetota > Actinomycetes > Streptosporangiales > Streptosporangiaceae > Nonomuraea > Nonomuraea phyllanthi. The sequence goes on along the minus strand of NZ_VDLX02000021.1, from coordinate 47,536 downwards.
CGATCTGGGCGCGCACAGCGCGCAACGGCAGGGCCACGGGCTTCTGGGTGAGCACCGCGACGGAACGGGACCGGTTCCCGGGACCCGGATCCGGCCGCGTCAAGGCGTACCGAGTTGGTCTTCCCCCGGGCGTGGCGGACGCATTCGATGACACGTCGAACCGGGACTTCTGGAGCCTGCACGCGATCGGAACCGTCTCATCCACCCCGGACGGCCACGACGGCAACGGGTTGAAGCCGGACTACGACTTCACTCAAAGATCTGCATGAAGGCGGAAGGACATGTCCACCGGACGCGCCTTGAGGTCGTCGACCGCAACGGGACCTTGCACACGATCGAGCTCGCATTCACCACCGAAGCGGGCAACCTGAGGAGGCGTCGCCGGTCCCGTGGTGACCCGGTTGGGGAGAAGGAGTTGTCCGGGCGAAGGCCTCGCGCTGGATCGCCGACCACAGCAACGCCGAGGGCCACGCCGGGAACGTGCGCGGCGCCGTCAAGGACGTCGACGTCTTCGTCGGGGTGTCCGCGCCGGGCATCCTGACCGGCGACGACATCGCCACGATGCCCAAGATTCCGGTGGTGTTCGCGCCGGCCGACCCCGGAGCCCGAGGTGTCGCGCGAGCACGCGGCCGTGGTGGCCACGGGGCCCGCGGCACAGTCCATCGAGGCGTGGCTCAGGGCGCGGAGAGGAAAAGAGGTAACACGACATCATCCACAATTCCGACGATCAACTCGTCGGACACCGGCGCAGCCCCGAAGAGGAAGTGCTCGTGTATCAGTGCCTGTCCAACCTCCAGCCTGCTCGATCTGATCGCCTCGCAGGCGACCTCGCCGCGTTCCGCGGCCTTCCGCACCACCGCTTCCATGACCCCCCTTCCGAGGCCGTGAACCAAGCTGCGAGCGTCCCTCATATGCTGCGAATCACTCGGCGCCTCGCTGAGCAGACCCCGCATCCCCTCGCCTGCCGGCCCGGAGAGCACATCGGCCATTCCGCGCAGCAACGCGAGCACGTCGTCACGGAAGTCGCCCGTGTCCGGTGTCTTCATTGCCTCACTGAACAGCGCGGCAACCACGGCGGCCACCAACGCCGTCCGAGTGGGCCAGCGGCGATAGATCGACGCCTTACCCGTGTGAGCGCGTTTGGCGACGGCTTCCACGGTCAGCCGCGGGTAGCCGGACTCGACCAGGTGAGCGACGACTGCGCGAAAGATCGCGGCCTCAAGTTCGTCGCCACGCCGACGTGATTTACGGCGAAAATCTTTGCTCATCACGTGAGAGCCGTTCTTTCGGTTCGGAATTCGGGGAGCACCTGGACGGCTTGTCGGCCGGAAATCGGCACGCCCGTCTCCCTGGCTGCCGGGCTTGGAATTGGTGACGCGCAGCGCCCGCTGCGGCCGGGTTCCGGCCCAGCTACGTACATCTGATCGCAGTCGAAGAAGAGCCGTTTCCGATGTATCAGTCATTCAGGGGTTGCCTGGATCGCAGGTGAAGGCAGTTCGAAACGTCACAGGGCGCGGGAACTGCAACGTGGACGCAATGTCTCCAGACTTGTGGGGACTTCGCAGGAACGCACCGCATCAATTACAGGTGTCGGCCGGAACCATGGCGACGACTGCATGGCCGTTCCGCCGAACGGCCGCTCGGGCCGGACGACGCACAACGCTATGCGACGAGCTCCGCCGTCGAATCGGTCACGTGACCAGTGCGCCTGCGCACGTCTTTGAATCGAAACGCCACGGTATGGTTGATCGCGCCTTGTGATCGTCAGGGTGCGTGCGTGAGTACGGCGCGTCCGGATCGTCAGTGGCAGCGACGTCATGCAAGGCGACGCGTGACATGGGTCTAAACTTGTCGGCATGGCCTTCACGGAGAGATCGGCGGCTACTCGATCGGCAATTCTTTCGGCTGCGCGAAAGCTTCTCGCCGAGCGTGGATATGAGGGCACAACTATTCGCGCGGTCGCCGGCATGGTCGGTATCGACCCGTCTATGGTGATGCGTTACTACGAGAACAAGGCGGGTCTGTTCAGCGCGGCCATTGATCTGGACCTGAATCTGCAAGAAGTCGAGCCGCCGGCGCCAGAAAAAGTGGGCGAGGTGCTCATCCGCCACTTCCTTTCCCGATGGGAAGGGAACCTGGCGGACGAGGCCATCATGCTCCTGCTGCGTTCGGCGACCACGAACCCTGTCGCAGCCGAGCGCATCAGAGCCATCTTCACGTCCCAGATCGCATCGTTCGTTGTTCGCGTGGCACGCTGTGACGACGCCCAGGCCACCCACCGAGCCGGCCTGCTGAGCACCCAGCTGCTAGGGCTCGCTTTCGTCCGCTACGTTGTCGAGCTCGAGCCCATCGTCTCCATGGATGTGGAAAAGCTGGTGCACGACATGGCTCCAGTGCTTCAGTACTATCTCGCCGGCGACCTCACCGTGCGGTGACGAGGCGCCTCACGCCCGCCTCAGGACGGCCATGTCACTGGGTCGGGCGTACGAGAAGCCAGGGGCGAGGTGTGCGGCATCCTCCACGACCAGCGGCGGCAACCTCGAGAACGCCGTACTCGCAAGATCGTTGGGATCATGCACGACTCAGCGTGATGCTGCGACATGTACTGTCACCCCGAGTCTGCGACGAAGCCGTTATCCAGGTAGACCGCCATCTGACTGGCCGCGCCGGCTCAGGCCGGACAGGTTTGCCGCCAGGCGGTGACGGACGAAGTACGACCGCCCGGCCAAGCTCAGGACGAGATTGCGGAGGGGGCGGCGGCTCGGCCCGAAGTTGGCCACCTCGGTGAGCCGGGTGACCTGCGACACCACGCGCTTGGCCACGTCGCGGCGCGCGGTGGCAACCTCTTCGAGGAGGGCGGAGGAGCCGCCGTCCAGGACGACATGGAGAGCCTCGCCGAGCAGGACGGCATCCTCGATGCCGAGATTCATGCCCTGGCCCCCGGCCGGCGAGTGCACGTGCGCCGCATCGCCGATGATCAAGACACGGCCATGGTGGAAAGTGTCGGCCACCTTGTGGTGGGCCAGGTGACGCGAGCCGTACACGACCTCCTCGACGATCGCCGGACGCACCTGCGCGCCGCGGGTGTCAAGCAAGTGCTGAACGAACGTCGCGTCGGGAGCCCGCGGCGCCGTGTCCACGGCGGCCACGATCCTGTGCAGGCCGCCGGGCAGCGGCGCCACCACGACGAGCCCGGCGCGGGAGAAGTAGAGGACCACCTCGTCGCAGGGCGCGTACCGCAGTCGCACGTCGGCCAGCGTGAACGACAGCGGATGGGTGCCACCGGAGAAGGGGATGCCTGCCAGCTCCCGGACTGTGCTGTTCTTGCCGTCGGCGCCGATCACGTAGGCGGCGCGGATCCGTCTGCCGTCCTCGAATGTGGCGGTCACCCCGCCGGGATCAGGATCGAGGCCGGTGACGCGGGCCGGTCTGATCACGTTGCCGCCCAGCTCCTTCAGGCGTCCCACCAGGAGCGCCTCGGTCTCCGCCTGGGAGATCATCAGTGTGTAGCGATAGCGGGACGGCAGGCCGTCGAAGGGCACGGGGATGAGCACGCGGTCGCGGTCGCGGACGGTGAACAGCGGAGTACGGACGCCGCGTGCCACGAGCCTCTCGCTGACGCCGTACTGTTCCAGCAGTTCCAGGGTGCGGGCGTGGACGACGGCAGCTCTGGATTCGTTCACGCCTTCGGGCAACTGATCGACGATGGTCATTCTGCGCCCGTGCTGGGCCAGGACGACTGCGGCTGACAGCCCGACGGGTCCGGCGCCGATAATCAAAACGTCTGTACTGGGAGCAGCCATGGCAGGACGGTAGGCTGCGCCGTTACGCCGTGAATCTGTCCTATGACTGGTCCGCAATGAGCGGCACCCTGGCACAGTGATCGCCCCATGCCATTTTCCTCTCATCAACTGGCACAGGAATCCGGTAACCCACCTCTACTCGACCCCGGGGCACACCAAGCTCTCCATCGACCTGGTGGCGCAAGCCAGGACGCTCGGAAAGGCGGTGTTGGCGGTGAGCTGAGGACTGGTCACCCGACAGATGCGGGCCTCCCACGCCCGTCCTTACAGTCGTCACATGCACATCTCCACGCCGTTCGTACTGGTTCACGAGCCCGGCACGGTCCTGGGTGTGCGATTGCCTGATGCCGGTCCTGCGCGCGGCCGGATGCGATGTCATCGCTCCCGCGCTGAATGAGAACGCCGAGCAGATCGCCCTCTGTCGCTGAACCGCTGTCGGATCATCAAGTACGGCATGCCGCTGGTCAACGTCCGCGCGTTCCCGCGCGGAATCTGTCGCATCACCTGTCGTATGACTGATGTTCACACGACTCGATCATCGGAGGGAGCATGAGAGGACAGTTCAGATTCGCCCTGCCGGCTGCTGCGGACAGCTCTGTCGCGGAGGCTGGAGGGGGCGAGGCACAGGCGGGCCGCCCGGATACGACGTTCGGCTCCCGCCCGACGCAACCCGCCAGGCAGTACTCACACTTGACCTGGCCCGACGTCGAGGTCTCCAGCGGCCACGCCGCTCCATCGTTGCGCATGGCCAAGCCGCTGATCTCCGAGGCGCCGGCCGAGGACTCGGCCATGCGGCGTGGTGTACTGGACGTCAACCACTGCAAGACCTGCGCCGGCGGGCACTGCGGGCCCGTCTTCGCCGATGGCGCGATACGGCTCTCCGCGGTTGGGGCGGCCGTCGAGCCTGTCGCCTTTCGGCCTGCCGCGTACGGCGAGCAGGTGGCTGGGCAGCACAGCGTCTCCACCGGCGTGGCAGCGGTGGGTTTCGGGACATGGCGGCAAGGATGACGGCAAGCGAGCGGTACAGCGTGTGCAACCTGTGCGAAGCGGTCTGTGGCCTGCGGGTGCGGGTCGAAGGCGAGCACGTGGTGTCGATCAAGGGGCTGGAGGAGGACCCACTCTCCCATGGGCACATCTGCCCCAAGGGCGTGGCACTGACCGACCTGCATCATGATCCCGATCGCCTGCGGCGTCCGGTCCGCAGGGTCGGCGACGAATGGCACGAGGTCGGCTGGGATGAGGCGTTCGATCTGGTCGCCGGTGAGCTGTCGCGTATCAGAGCCGAACACGGGCCCGACGCCGTCGGTGCGTACCTGGGCAACCCGGTCACTCACAGCCTCGGGGCGATGACCCATGCCCCGGCGTTCGTCGACTTGCTGCGTACCGGCAACAAATACTCTGCCGGCTCGGCGGACACCTGGCCGGCCCAGTTGGTGGCGCTGCTGATGTACGGCCACCAGTGGCTGCTCCCGATTCCCGACGTGGACCGCACCCACTACCTGCTCGTGTTCGGCGCCAACCCGATCGCCTCCAACGGAAGCCTCATGACCGCGCCCGGCTTCCCACGCAGGCTGCGTGAGATGCGCGGACGCGGTGGCAAGCTCGTGGTGTTCGACCCGCGCAGGACCGAGACCGCCAAGGTCGCCGACGAGCATCACTTCATCAGGCCAAGCGCTGACGCGGCCGTTCTGCTGGCGATGGTCAACGTGGTTCTGGAGGAGGGCCTGGCCACCCTGCCGGCTTACGCCGACGGGCTCGACGAGGTACGGCGGGGCATCGCCGATCTCACCCCAGCCCTGGCGGCGCGATGGTCGGGGGTCGACGAAGCCGTGATCAGGCGGGTGGCCCGAGAGTTCGCCATGGCGAAGTCGGCCACGTGCTACTCGAGAACGGGTCTGAGTACCCAGCGGTACGGCGCGCTCGCCCACTGGGCGGTTCAGCTGCTCAATATTGTCACCGGCAACCTCGACCGGCCCGGCGGCCTGATGTTCACCAGGCCGGCGGTGGACGGTATCGACAGCGGAACCCTCAAACCCGGATATATCGGCTCGCGCCGATCGCGTGTGCGAGGGCTGCCCGACTTCAGCGGCGAGTTCACCGTCGCCACGCTGGCCGACGAGATCGAGACGCCGGGCCCCGGCCAGATCAGGGCCCTCCTGACCGTGGCAGGCAATCCAGCGTTATCGGCACCCGGCGGTCATCGGCTGAATCGAGCGCTGGCAGGGCTGGAGTTCATGGCGGCGATCGACTTTTACGTCAACGAGACGACCAGGCATGCCCACGTCATCCTCCCACCAACCGGGCATTTTGAGCGCGACCACTATGACGTGCTCTTCAACGCGCTGGCTGTACGTAACACCGCGCGCTTCAGCCCCGCGCTGTTCCCGCGCTCCGCTGACGCCAGGCACGAGTGGCAGATCTTCCAGGAACTGGCCAAGCGATATCGACCGCGCGGCACAATGAAGGAGCGGCTGATGCTGTCGCTCAGCCCCAACCGCCTGATCGACCTCGGACTGCGGGTCGGGCCATATCGGCTTTCACTGCGCAAGCTCCGCCGTAACCCGGCAGGGATCGATCTCGGCCCGCTGAGTCCCGCGCTGCCCGGGCGGCTGCACACCCCGGACAAACGCATCGACCTGGGGCCACGCGAGCTGCTCGACGACCTGCCGCGACTGCGCGATTCTGCGCCGGAGGACGGCGAGCTGCTGCTCATCGGCCGGCGGCACCTGCGGGACAACAACTCCTGGATGCACAACAGCGGGCGCCTGACCAAGGGAGTACCTCGGCACCATCTGCTGGTCAACCCCGCAGATCTGGCCGCGTTCGGGCTGAACGACGGCGACACGGCATACGTGCGGTCGCGCTCCGGTGCGGTGATGGTCGAGGTCAAGGCCACTGACGAGATGATGCGCGGCGTGGTCAGTCTCCCGCACGGTTACGGTCACCAGCACCCGGGCACCCGGATGACCATCGCCTCCGCAGTACCCGGCGTCAGCGCCAACGACGTCACCGACCCCGCGGTGCTCGACGACGCCAGCGCCACGGCGGTGCTCAACGGTGTCCCGGTTCGGATAGAACCCGTGTGAAGCACGGCAGGACGGTCGCCAAGGCTGGGTCGTCGGTCGAGCGGAGCTCGATAGGTGGGTGGAGCAGCGCTCGGCGGAGGTCTTGCAGGGTGCGCGGGCCAGGTTTGCCAGTAGGCGGCCTTGACCTCGGCTTGGTCGCCGGCGCTGACCTTCGCGAGCACGTTTCTGGCGCGGTGAACGAGACACCTTTGGCGCGGTGAGGAGGGGAAGACCTGTTCGGCGGCGCTGATCAGGCCGGGCGCGCCGTCGGAGATGATCAGCAGCGGCGGTTCGAGGCCACGGGTGGTCAGGTCGGACAGGAGGTCGTACCAGGCGTCGGTGGATTAGGCCGCTGCGGCGGAGGGGCCGGCGAAGACGGGCTTGCCGGCGGTGGTTATGCCGCAGGCGGCCAGGATCGGCTCGGCGGCTGCCGTCGTGCATTCAGAAATGGTGTGCGTCCAGGAACAGGTAGTCCAGCTCGAGGTGTGTCAGGTCGCGGCGGCACCAGGCGTCATACTCGGCGCCCCACCACCTCGGCCCCGGCTGCGTGGTGATCGACGCCCATATTCGGATGCGCCGGTCGACGACCCGGCCTATGTCGGGACGGCGCCCGTACCGTCGCCTCGACGACGTCGGACGCCCGGTGGACGCGCATCACCGTGCGGGCGGCCGGTGCGTACAGTGCATATTCCTCAGAGCGGCGCACCATCAGGTCCAGGAAACTCGGCGTTGCGTAGCGCATGCCGTTGGCCCCTGGGCAGCGGGCGTCGGCGATTTGCCGGAGCAACGGGCGCGCCCGCTTTCGCCCCCCTCCTCCGCGCACGCCCCCGATCACGTCGTGCAGGAATGTCAGCCCCTTCTCAGGCTCCTCCGTCGCGAGCTGCCCGAGTCCCGCGACGGCCCGCCATAACGGGTGGGACCGCGCGCCTTCGGGCAGCCTGGCGGTGCGGGCGGTGATCCTGGGCAGTACCGGGTAGTCGCTGGCCAGCCGGCGGCCGCTGCCGCGCTCTTCAGCACGCAGGGATACCAAGAAACGAGCATGCGCCAGATCGCGCCGCGCACGCGGGCGTCGGCCTCGCGCTCGTGCGGCGGTTCTTCGGCGGGAAGGAAGAGCTGTTCAGAGCGCATGCGGGGGAGCACGTCCCCGGGACCTGCTCGGTATGCGGCCGGGCTCGACGTGATGGTGGGGGCCGAACGCCACGAGGTGGCGGCGTGTGTCGCCCCTGCTGTGCAGCCTTGCCTCACCGGTCGTGGGCCCGGTCATCTGTCAGATTCCGCCGGCGGCTCGGCATCCTAGCGTGAGGCGGCGTGACGAAGAAGAAGATCAATGTGATCGGTGGCGGGCTCGCAGGGCTTACGGCGGCCATCACCTGCGCGGAAGCGGGCGCGGAAGTCACGCTGCACGAGGCGCACCACACGCTGGGTGGCCGGGCTCGTGCCACGGCCCCACCGTACGTCGCCCATGAGGGTGCCCACGTCTTCTATTCTGACGGTCCCCACTGGACCTGGATGGTTGAGCGCGGGCTGACCGGCCCGCTCGGCCGGCCCTCCGCCAGTGACGCGACCAGGATCGGCTTCCTGCTTGACGGGCGCCTGCGCCGCCTGCCGCCCGCAGGTTTCCTGCGCATGATGCTCATGGGCAGGAACAGGAAGGCGCCCGTGGACGAGGACTTCTTCACATGGGCGACAGCCTTGTACGGCGAGCGCATCGCCAGGGTGGCGGCCAACGCCATCAGCGTTGTCACCTTCGACTCCGACACCGGGCGGCTCTCGGCTGCCTTCGTGTGGGACCTGCTGCGCCGCGTGTTCGCCCCCGGCCCTCCTGCGGTTCGCTGGGCGATCGGGGGATGGCAGGCGGTCATCGAGCGCATGATCACCCGCGCCCGCGACCTGGGCGTGCGCATCGAGCTCGGCTCCCGGATCAACGCGTTGCCTGACGGGCCCACGATCGTGGCGACCGAGCTGGCGTCGGCTCGCATCCTGCTCGGCGACGACTCCTTGCGCTGGGAGAGCGGCGACTGCGTCATGTTCGACCTGGCAGTACGTAGTAATCCCCGTGACCGGTTCATCTGCTGGGACCTGGACGCCGGCGGGTTTCACGAGAGCTACTCCATGCAGGACCCCACGATCGCGCCTTCAGGGGAGACGCTGTTCCAGATCGACATCCCCGTCCGCGAGGGTGAGGGCAAGTCGGCAGCGCGGGAGCGGGTCAAGGCGTTCGCGGACCGGACCGTACCCGGCTGGCGGCAGCGGGTGACCTGGCAGCGCCTCGGGTCGGCCAAGGGCAGGACGGGCGCGCTCGACCTGCCAGGGCTGACTTGGCGCGACCGGCCCGCCATCGACAGGGGCGACGGCGTGTTCTTGGCCGGCGACATGGTGGCCGCGCCCGGCATGCGCGGCGAGATCTCGGTCAACAGCGCGATCCGCGCCGCTGAGGGAGCGCTGGCCGCCTGGCGCATGGAGACCCCGAATATGCTCGGCTGAATGCTGAAGGCAGCACCTCATGCCTCTCGTTTCACTCCCTGCCGAAGTTCTCGACCGAAGCGGCAGCGAAGCCGAAATCGCGACGGTGGCCATCAGCACGTCCTGACGCTGGTCGCGTGGCAGGGGTCGCTGGTCACCTTATGGATTCCACTCGCGCCAGGCCCTTCCTGTAAGGCCTACGACGGTGACAAATTCGCTTCTCTCGCGGTCGCCGTAGTGGTGTTCGATCGAACGAACTCTGGCCTGCTTGCCGGTCTGGCGCAGGCGTCAGCGTATCTGCCCGCCCTTTTCGCCGGCCCCCTGCTTGGCGCCTTGGCCGACCGGTTGCCTCGTCGGGCGCTGCTCATCGGTTGCGATGTCGCCCGTCGGGCCAGAAGCGGATCGCCCGGGAATCTTGGGGGCCACGATCCCTGCGAACTTGTGAATGACGTGGTGGATTCCTCGCCCGACAGAGGACTGCCGCATACGCCTTCGGCGTGATCTCGGCACGGAATGAGCGAAGCCTCGCCTTGGTGCATCAGGAAACCCCATTGCATGGTTTCCGGCATCACGTCCACGACGCCGCGCCGACCGCTGCGAAGGTCGATTTCCCGCGCTGCGCGAAAAGGTCGCGGTCGGCCGGCAGCTCACGCGGCGAGCGAACGGTGAAGCGCCCACCAGCCGGGCACGAAGCCATCACCTCGACGCCTTCAGGCTCTCCGAGAGGTGTCCGACGCCTCCCAAAGATCGCTGAGGGCCGGCGAGAAGGCGGGCGCAGGGCGCGTGAAGGGCGCCATGGCGAGCCGGCCCTACCGACGATCTGTCCGGAGCAACCGGCCGACGCCGCGAGACCCCTCGACATCTGGGCTCTGACCAGCTGATACGGGGCGACCACCAGGGGTACACGACCCGAGTGCCCTCCTCGTCGAGGAACACCACTCTTCCCATTTATGTATCTATATACGTAAGATGATGACTAAGGAGCCTCTGGGAGGAACTATGACCGGGAGTGATCGGCGCATCCGAGTGGTGGCACTGGGCGGCACCATCGCCATGGCGCCCAGGAACGAGCTGGGAGGTGTCGCCCCCGCGCTTGACGCGGACGAACTTGTGGCGGCCGTTCCTGACGTGCCGAAGCTGGGCCGCATCGAAACCGACGCCTTTGCGCAGGTGCCTGGCGCACACCTGCGGCTCGTCGACCTGGTCAGACTGAGCCGCAGGATCGAGGAGGCGTTCAAGGACGGTGTCGACGGAGTCGTCGTGACTCAGGGCACCGACACGATCGAGGAGAGCGGGATGGCCCTCGATCTGCTCCTCAACACCGACCGACCCGTGGTCGTGACCGGCGCGATGCGGCACCCCACCCAGTCCGGTGCCGACGGCCCCGCCAACCTCCGCAACGCGATCCTCGTCGCAGCCAGCGAGAAGGCCCGCGGCCTGGGAGTGCTCGTGACGATGAACGACGAGATCCATGCAGCGAGGTTCGTCCGCAAGGCGCACGCCAGTCGTCCCTCCGCCTTCACCTCGGCGAGTGCCGGAGCGCTGGGCTGGACGGCCGAAGACCGGGTCAGGATCCCGCTGCGGCCGGTCGGCCGGGTCTTCGTGGACCTTCCGGACGTGGAAGAGCTTGCCGCGGTGGCGCTGGCCTCCGTGGCGCTCGGCGATGACGGGCGGCTGCTGCGCCTGCTGCCGGACCTCGGTTACCAGGGCGTTGTCGTGGCGGGGTTCGGCGTGGGTCACGTACCCGCACGGATGATCGAGGACCTGACCGCGGTCGCGTACCAGGTGCCGGTCGTCCTGGCCTCGCGCACGGGAGCGGGGGAGACGTTCTCGGACACCTACGGCTTTCCCGGCTCGGAACGGGACCTGCTGGCCAGGGGTGTCATCCCGGCAGGGGCGCTCGCACCACCCCAGGCCCGTGTCCTGCTGTCGCTGGCACTGAGCGCAGGCTGGCCTGCCGCACGCATCGCCGAAGCGTTCGACGTGCTTTCGGGTTGAGGGAGGGATACATGCCACACGTTGATCAACACTTGAGTGGCGATTGGCTCGAAGCCGACGAGAGTGTACGGATCCGACTGGTCGCCAATGACCAGGAACTGCCGGTCGAAGCGCCGCCACGGTGCACTCTGGCCGATGCACTTCGGGACAACGGGCTCAAAGGCACCCGGCTCGGCTGCGAGCAGGGCTCGTGCGGTGCTTGCACGGTTCTGCTCGACGGCCGGCCCGTCAGGTCCTGCCTGATGCTGGCCGTGCAGGCCGAAGGTGGCAGGCTCGAGACCGTCGAAGGGCTCGCGGCGGGTGGGGAACTGCACGCGTTGCAGCGCGCCTTCCACGATCACGGCGCGCTGCAGTGCGGGTTCTGCACCTCGGGGTTTCTCATGCTGGCAGCGGGGCTGCTGCGCGAGGAACCGGATGCCGGCCGCGAGCGGATCCGTGAGGTGCTGTCGGCCAACCTGTGCCGTTGCACCGGAGGCGGGCCCATCCTGCAGGCCGTCCTCGCCGCACAGCGAGAGCTGCGAGGTGGGCGCGGATGAAACCGCCTCCCTTCGCCTACCGTCGGGCCTCCTCACTGGAGGAGGCGTTGCGACTGGCTGCAGAGGCCGGCGAGGATGCCAAGTTCATTGCCGGAGGGCAGAGCCTGATGCCGCTGCTGGCCTTGCGCCTGTCGCGGCCGAGTCATCTCGTGGACATCAACCGGCTGCAGGAGCTCGGCGGCGTGCACCAGGAGAACGGCGCCCTCCGGGTAGGCGCTCTCGTCCGTCACGCGACGCTGGAACGCTCCCCGGATCTGGACGGTCCCTGGCAGGCGCTGCGCGAAGCCGCTGCGCTCATTGGCCACTATCCCATCCGGCTGCGCGGAACGTTCGGCGGAAGTCTCGCGCACGCGGACCCGGCGGCGGAGCTTCCTGTGGTGAGCACCGCGCTGCAGGCGACCTTCATCGCGCGATCAGCGTCGGGTGAACGGGAGATTCCGGTCTCCGAGTTCTTCGCCGGGCCGCTCATGACGGTACTCGAACCAGGTGAGTTGGTGGTGGAAGCCCGTTTCCCGGCTCCGAGCCCGGGGACGCGCAGCGTCTTCGAAGAGTTTAGCCCGCGAGCCGGAGACTTCGCCTTCGCCGCCGCGGCCGTCGTTCTGGCCGCCGATGACGGTGGCCGGGTGCGGAACGCCCATATCGCGCTCGGGGGAGTGGCCGCGATCCCTGTCCGCGCGCATGAAGCGGAAGCTGCGCTCGAGGGCGAGGTCCTTACCGGCAGCGCGGCGCAGGAAGCCGCGCGACTTGCCGCTGCGGGCTGTGACCCGTCAGGCGACGCGCACGCGAGTGGCGCCTACCGCAAGGAACTGGTCGCCACGCTCGTCGGGCGAGCCTTGTCGCGGCTGAGGGAGGAACGATGACATCCGGATATATCGGCGTCAGTGTTGAAAGGGACGATCTGGCCTTTCTGGACGGGACGGCCTGCTATGTCGCCGATGTCGACCGAGAAGGCCAGCTTTACGCCAGGGTCGTCCGCAGCCCCGTCGCGCACGCCCGCATCCTGGACATCGACGTGGCCGAGGCGCTGGCGCAGCCAGGCGTCGTCGCGGTGATCACGGCCGCCGACATACCGGAGACCCGCATCCCGATCCGCCTTCCCATGGCGGAGACACCGTACACGCACCTGTTCCTGCAACCGCCGCTTGCCCGAGAAGTGGTGCGCTACGTCGGAGAGCCGGTCGCGGTCGTCGTGGCGAGTGATCCCTACCTGGCCGAGGATGCCGCCGAGCTGGTCGACGTCGACTTCGACGAACTGGACGTGGTGAGCGACATCCTGTCCGCCACCACGCAGGGAACGCCGCTCGTGCACGCCGAGGCAGGGACGAACATCGTCGCGACCGTTCCACTGGGTTACGGGGATGTGGAGGCGGCCTTCGCTCGTGCCGACGTCGTGATCAGGGACCGCTTGCGGATGCATCGACACACCGCCGTCCCGATGGAGACACGCGGCCTGCTGGCCGAGATGGACCACGGGACCGGTGTGCTCACGCTCTGGGGTGCGGCCAAGGTCAAGCACTTCACCCGCAGCGCGCTCAGCAGCATGCTCGGCATCGAGCGGCACCGTATCCGCCTTGTGGAGAACCACGTCGGCGGAGGATTCGGCGTACGCGGCGAGCCGTACCCGGAGGACTTCCTCGTGGCCTTCCTTGCGCTGCGGCTCGGCCGTCCCATCAAGTGGATCGAGGACCGCGCTGAGCACTTCGTCGCCACCAACCATGCCCGCGAACAAGAGCACGACCTGGAGATCGCGGCCACGGCCGACGGGCGGCTGTTGGCCTTCCGCGACCGCGCCTGGTGCGACCAGGGGGCCTACGTACGCTCGCAGGGCATCCTGCCCGCGCTGCTGCCCGCCCTGCACCTGCCCGGGCCGTACCGGTGGGAGGCCTTCTCCGTCGAGACCCGGGGCGTTCTCACCAACCGGACGCCCGTCGGCACCTACCGCGGGCCGGGCATGACCGAGGCCACATTCGTCCGTGAGCGCATGCTCGACAAGCTCGCTGCCGAGCTCCGGCTCGACCCCGCAGAGCTGCGGCGTCGCAACTTGATTAGACCGGGGGAGCTGCCTTTCAGCTTCGAGCCGGCACCCATCACCTACGAAAGCGGCGACTTCCCGGCCGGATTCGAGCACCTGCTCGACGAGGTCGGCTACGACGACCTGTGCAAGCAAAGGCAGGTCCGAAGGGCGAGCGGGGAGCACGTCGGCATCGGATTCGCCGCGTACACCGAGATCGGCGCCATCGGGCCGTTCGAGGAGGCCAGAATCGTGCCCCGTTCTGACGGACGGTTCGTCGTCCACGTCGGGGTGGCCTCCCTCGGCCAGGGTGTGGAGACCGTGCTTGGCCAGATCGCCGCAGAGAAACTCGGTGTGCCGATGGATGCCGTATCCATAGATCATCACGACACCGAGAAGCTCGCCGACGGTTTCGGCGCGTTCGCCAGCCGGTCGACGACTCTGGCGGGCAACGCCGTCGCGCTGGCAGCAGAGGACCTGCGTGCCAAGGCCGCTGCCAGGTTGGACGTGCCCGCCGGAGAGATCCGATTCGTCCAGGGGCAGGTCAGGGAGCCGTCCGGTCGCACGATCCCGCTGGCCGAGGTGGGGGAGGGACGCGGTCGCTTCGACAAGCCCCATCCCACTTTCTCCTTCGGCGCCGCGCTCTCCCTTGTCTCCATCGACCGCGAGACCGGACTCGTGAAGGTACTGCGCCATGCGGTGCTGCACGACGTCGGCCGCGCCGTCAACCCCGAACTGCTGCGCCGCCAACTCGCCGGTGCAGCCTCTCAGGGCATCGGCGCGGCACTGCTTGAGGAGCTCCTCTACGACGAATACGGCCAGCCACAGTCGACCATCATGGCCGACTACCGGATGCCCACCGTCGAAGAACTGCCCGACATCGAGGTCATCGTGGAGGAACGCCCCAACACCGCCAACCCGCTGGGGGTCAAGGGCGGTGGGGAGTCAGGCATGGTCGGCACCCCCGCCGCGATCGCCAACGCCGTTGCGGATGCGCTCGGCGTGGAAGGCGCCCGTGTGTGGCGGCTTCCACTCACGCCCGACCGCGTTCGAGAAATGCTTCGTCACCACTGATCAAGGAGATATCTGTGTACTGCTGGCCCGCACCTGTCGTGCCCGAGATGACCGAGCGCCAGAAGGGCTTCTTCGCGCCCAACCTGAGCCCCGTAGGGCTCGAGCTGATCCCCACCGAGCTGGCCAAGGGAGTCTACGGACTGATGGCCAATCGGCTGCCCAAGGACAACAACGGCCTGATCATCGGTAGCAAGGCCGCTTTGGTCGTGGACGCCGGCATCACGCCGGGCGTCGGCAAGTACCTCCAGGAGGTCGTCAAGAAGATCACCGACAAGCCGGTCCGGTATCTCGCGAACACCACCTTTCATGGTGATCACACCTTCGGCAACGTCGCCTTCCCCGACGACGTGGCGATCGTCTCGTCTCGGCTCAACAAGGCGTCGATGACCGATCTCGAGAAGGAGAAGGAGCTGCGTGGCGAGAGCATGTACGGCGACCCCGGCATGGAGGAAGTCGTCACCTGGCGCGAGCCCGACATCGTCTTCGACCGGTTCTGCGAGATCGATCTCGGAGGGCGGGTCGTGCACCTGTGGCACTTCGGCACCGGCAACGGCTCGGGCGACACGCTGGTGCACGTTCCGGATGCGCGCGTGGTGTGGGCCGGCAACTTCCTCCGGCACGCGGGCATGCCGCCGATGTTGCTCGCTGGAGATCCCATCGGCTACAGCCGCTCGATCCGCGCGATGAAGGCCACTTTGGAACTCGACCGGTTCGTCCCCGGCCACGGTCCGCTCAGCGACGCCGAGCCGTCCGTGAGCTGGATGCTGTCTTACCTCGAGAACATGGCCGCCAGCGTTGACCGCTACCGCTCCGAGGGGATGGATCTCGACACCATGATGGACACGATCGAGCTCAAGGACCCTCTGACGCTTCCCTCGGAGATCCCCGGCGCCGATCGCTTCCCCGCGTTGATGGATTCGCTGCACCGGCTGAATGTCCTGCTCGCCTACAGGTACCTTGCGGCAACAGGCCGGTGAACGATCATGCACATCGAGAACAGCTTCACCGTCCCCCTGACCTTGGACCAGGCATGGATCACGCTGCTCGACATCAGGCGGGTGGCCGAGTGCATGCCGGGCGCCGTGCTCGACTCTGCCGACGGTGACATTTTCGCCGGGCGGGTCAAGGTCAAGGTGGGGCCCGTGAGCCTCACCTACAAGGGACAGGCTGAGATCACCCAGCGCGACGAGGCGAAGCACGTGGCCATGCTGGTCGCCAAGGGACGCGATGCCCGGGGCAACGGCACAGCCGGAGCCAACGTCACCATGCGGCTCGCCGATGATGGTGGGCGTACCAGAGTGGACCTGCTCACCGAGCTCGATATCACCGGACGTCCTGCGCAGATGGGACGCGGCGTCATGACCGAGGTGAGCAACAGGCTCATCAACCAGTTCGCCGATGCCCTCGCGGGCAAGCTCGCGGCCGAGCAGACAGCCGGGGCCACCGTCGCGCCCAATCCGGATGCTCTCTCGGCGCCCGCTTCGGAGCCCGCCGCATCCGTCCCCCGCCACGCCGCTCCCATGCGAACCACCCCGCCCTCGCCGGCCGCAGCGGAGATCAACGTGCTCAGCCTGGCGGGCCGGTCCATCGTCCGTCGCATGTGGACGGGTTTCGTCCGCCTGTTGGGCCGCCTGCTGGGCCACCGTTGACCGGCACCGCCATCGTCCCAGACAGGAGGATCATGCCAACCGGCACCCGCATCACCGAAGTCCAGACGGACTTCCTGTCGATCCCGCTGGATCGGCCCCTCGTCACCGCGGCCTTCCCCATCCCCGCAATCGACACCGCGCTTGTGCGCGTCCGCACCGGCGACGGCCACACCGGCGTGGCCTGGAGTTTCGCTTTCGGACGGGGGAAGGTCGCGGCACTGGTCAGATTGATCGACGATCTCGGCGACCTCGTGGTCGGCGCCGACGCGTCGGCCACGGAACAGCTCTGGACGCGCATGTCCAAGGCGGTCGGCTTCGTCGGCCGGCACGGCCTCGCCGCGCTGGCCATGTCCGCCATCGACACCGCCTGCTGGGACGTCAAAGCCCAGGCGGCAGAGCTGCCGGTGCACCGGCTGCTCGGTGGCTTCCGCGACAGCGTCGAGGTCTACGCCAGTCAGGGACTGTGGCTGGACAGATCCCGCGACGAACTCGCCAAGGAAGCCCGCGACCTGGTCGACCAGGGCTTCCGCGCGGTCAAGATGCGTGCGGGGCTGCCTGATGAGGACGAGGACGTGGCCCGCGTCGCCCTCGTTCGTGACGCCATCGGCCCCGACGTCAAATTGATGGTCGACGCCAACCAGGCGTGGGACCTCAAGCAGACGGTGCGCATGGCCAGGCGGCTGGCATCCCACGACCTGTACTGGCTGGAGGAGCCGATGCCGTACACCCAGGTTGAGGCGTACGCCGAGGCCCGCCAAGCGCTCGACATGCCGCTGTGCACGGGCGAGTCCAACTACCTGAAGGGTGACCTGCTGGCCCTGGCAGAGCGGCGAGGTGCCGACTACATCATGCCCGACCTCATGCGCATGGGCGGGATGACCGAACTGGTGAAGGCAGCCCACCTGTGCGAGAGCTTCGAGTTGCCGGTGACACCGCACCTGTTCATGGAGCACTGCCTGCACCTCGCGGCCGGGCTGCCGAACGTCGTCTGGCAGGAGTACCAACCCTGGTGGCAGCCCATCATGGCGGAGCCCCTTCAAGTGATCGACGGCCGTGTGGAACTCGGTGACAAGCCCGGTTTCGGCATCACACTGTCGGACGAGGCCGTGGAGAGGTTTCGTCTCTGATGGCTGATATCGATCTCCTCATCACCGGCGCCACCGTGGTGAGCTCCCAGGGCCGCCGACCGGCCCACGTCGCCGTGCGCGATGGACGCGTTCTGACGCTGGACGGAGCGGACCTTTCAGCGGCTCGTACGATCGACGCCACCGGGCTGCTCCTGTTGCCCGGCGGGGTCGACACACACGTGCACCTCATGGATCCGGGCAGCACCGACAGGGAGGATTTCCCGAGCGGGACCCGAGCCGCCGCGGTGTCCGGGGTCACCACGATCATCGAGCACTCACACGGCAGGCCGGTGCGTACGGTGGCTGATCTGCAAGAAAAGGCGGCCTACCTTCGGGGACGGTCGAATGTGGACTTCGCGCTGGCGGCGCACGCCTGGCCGGGCGACACCGCCGCGGTCGCCGCGCTCCGGCAGGCCGGAGCCGCCTTCTTCAAGGTGTTCACCTGCACGACCCACGGCATCCCTGGCCACGACGCCGCCGCCCTGCACGCCCACCTGCGGGCATCGGCCGAGGCAGGTGCCGTCAGCCTCATCCACGCCGAGGACGAGTCGCTCACCGCCGCCGCTGAAACGCTGCTGCGCTCGGCCGAACGCCACGACCCCGGCGTCATCCCCGCATGGCGCAACCGCGACGCCGAAGTAGTCGCCGCGGCGGTGACCGCGCTGCTGGTCAGACGGACCGGCGCCCAGGCCGTGGTCGCGCACGTGAGCCATCCCGAGGTCGCCCGGTACATCGCTGCGGAACGCGGCAGGGGAGCGCGCCTGCACGCCGAGACCTGCCCGCAGTACCTGCTGCTGCGAGAGGACGAGGTGCACGCGCACGGAGCATTCCGTAAATTCACGCCGCCCGCGCGAGCCAGGCATGAGGCAGACGAAGCCGCGTTGTGGGAGTTGCTGCGCGACGGCGGGCTCACCCACATCTCCTCCGACCACGCTCCATCCACGGCGGCGCAGAAGACCTCCGGCGACATCTGGGACGTTCACTTCGGACTGCCCGGGCTGGACAGCACCATGGCGGTGCTTCTGAGCGCCGCAGCGCGCGGAATGATCGCCTACGAGGACATCGCCAGGCTCTACAGCGAGACCCCGGCGCGCATCTACGGCCTGTGGCCGCGGAAGGGGCGCATCGCCCCGGGCGCGGACGCCGACCTTGTGCTCGTCGATCCCACGGCGAGATGGACGCTGCGCAATGCCGATGTGTTCTCCAAAGCGGGCTGGACGCCGTACGACGGCAAGGAGATGACGGGACGCGCTGTCGCCACGTATTCGCGAGGTCGACTGATCAGTGAGCACGGCAAGCCGGCCGACGAGCGCACGGGTCAGATCATCGCTCCTGGCGGCCCGGCCGCCTGACGGCCGGCCGACCAGGCAATGCTCCGGCCGGGCGTCAAGGAGGGCGCGCCCGGCCGGATCCATTCTGCGCTTCGGCCCTGACCAGGGCCGAAGCGCAGACCATGCAGCAGCATCTGAGATGAATGGGACCGCTGCGCCCCTATTTATGGCGAAGACCAGCACACGAGTCGGCGCGTGCATGCCAGGGAAACGTTGTGATCGCCCTGGGTTCGGTGGAGATTGTGGTGCGCCCCGGGTTGGGTAGAGGTGGGGTGCTGGATCTGCTCCAGGCGGGGCATAAGGTCACCGACCTGGCGCAGGTCTTCACGACGCCACTTCCCGGCCGACATCGGCCGATCCCTCCATTCGTCATAGCCCGATCTCGAAACCCGATAGACGGTACATCATGGGGAGGCGAAGCTAGCCTCCTCTGCGTGGATCAGCGAGAACTTCTCGCCGGCTACTGCTCCCTCGCAAAGAAGGCGCATTTTTTCAAGAAGGTGTTCTCCTGCTCAAGTTCCGCGATCCGGCGTTCCATCTCGCGCTCCCTGGCATCCCGAGCCGGCTTTGTGTTCCCCGATCGGCGGCGCTTCTCCTTGGTTACCCAGTTCCGCACGGTCTCCCGCGATACACCGAAATCCTTGGCAGCTTGCCTGATCGTCGACTGCTCGTCCAAGACGGCCTTGACGACCTCCTCCTTGAACTTCTCTGAATAATTCTTCCCCGCCACGAACCCTTCTTTCCAGACCGGTCAGCACCCTACTTGGCACCGTGTCCGGAAGATCAGGGGCACCTCACAACGCCGACCGCCAACCGTGGCCCGGTGCCGGGGTTGCCGAGCTCACCGGCCTGCTGGACATGTCCGGCTGGCCCAAAGGGCATGCGCGTCATCGTCCATGAGGAACGCCAGCACCCCGATGCCCAGCCGCGCTGCACCGATCTTGACGGGCACCGCTTCAACTGCTCCGTCACCGGCACCCCTGGTGGCCAGTTCGCCGACCTGGAACTGCGCCACCGCCGCGCCCGCGCCGAAGACCGCAGCCGCGCGGCCAAGGACGCTTGGTGTGTAGGCGTCTCCGACGTCCGCATCAAAGCTGACCGCAAGAGACGCACTCACATCCGCGCTCAGACCGTCACGTACCACAGGTCGGTGGCCGAGAATGCGTCCGAGTCCAACCGTGCCACCGCTGCCTCGCCGAACGCGGCCGCCAGCGCCGTCTCCGGGCACGACAGCGCCGGCTCGTCCAGATCGCCCACCGCCACGGCGACGACCTCGGCGGGCAGCGCCGCACCCGCCAGGCGGTCGGGCGTGGCCAGCAGCAGCGGCAGCCGTATCGACACCAGCGCCGTCACCTCATCGTCGTCGAGCGCGCGGACCCATGACTCGCCCGCCCTTTCATCCCAGTCCACCGACCCGCTGGGGGCCAGCAGGGCGGCGGTGCTCAGCGCCGCCCCCGGCCCCCAGGCGGCGGCCTTCGACACGGCGCTCAGCACCTGGTCGCCGATGTCGGTCACCGTGGGCTGCCCGGTGAGCCGTGGATGAACCCGTTCTTGTTCCGGTAGACGTTGACCCAGGTCGTCGGGGTGCCGTCACCGAGGTAGCCGATCACGCCGTTGGAGACCGGTACCTTCGCCTTGGGGCCGACCCACAGCCCGAAGCGGTCGGCGTAGGCAGCCGCGTCCAGCACCGCCTTGCCAGAGTTGACGTGGAAGCCGAACTGGCTCTTGCCCGGTGTGCCGTTGATGTGGGGATCCATGCCGGTGGAGTCCAGGGTGTACCTCCCGTTGGTGAGCCGCCCGTGCCGGTCGACCGAGATGGACGGCGCTGAGAAGATGTCGCACCGGTCCGAGTTGTGCACCAGGACCGGCTGATCCCCTGCCTCCACATAGTAGGTGTGGAGGTCGCCGACTGTCAGGTTGTGCATGTAGCGGGCGCCGTCGAAGACACGTACAGCGGCGATCTTCACCTGGTCGCCGCCCGGGGCCTGGAGGGACTCTCCTGCGTGTAGGTCGGCGGCGTCGACCCACTTCTTCGAGGTGGCGTTCCAGAACGGGTGGTGCTGGGTGGTGCGGATCGTGAGGGCTTTTCCGCCGGCGGTCCTGATGGTGACGTCGGCCAGTTCGGTGTCGCGGTTGCGGTGCAGTGCCGTGACCTTTTCGGCACTTGTCTCGCCCGTCTCGGGATCGGTGGCGAGGACCTTGTCGCCGACCTCGATGTCCTCGATTTCCTCGCGGGTGCCGTCGGCCATCAAGACGGGGGTGTCGGGGGCGAAGCTGTTGACGCATTTCGTCGCCGATCTTGCACCCGTGGCCTTCTTGCCGCCTTTAAGGACCTTAAGCCTTTTGGCCAGCTTGCCCCAGGGGGCAATGGAAACGAGGGTCGCTGCGCAGCTTTTCCCCTTCCCGGTCTTGCAACTCGCGATGTCATCCACCGGCCAGATCGCCTTTACAATCCCCTTCAACAGGGAGTGGTTGTGGTCTTGCTGAGGCTGGGGCATCTCGTTCCATCGCATGTGCAGGACTTGACTGCAGAAGCTGGAGCCGCCTAGCCCTCCGTCCCGCTCTGACGTCGCGCACTGCCTACGGGCCCATAGCCGCTGGTTGGCCCATTCCGGAGTTTCCTCCTTATAAAGATGAGGGGCCATGGAAACGAGTTCCGTATTGGTGGGTATACGGACGCCTTCGATGACGGTCGCGTCCTGGACGCTGACCTGATCGACGTGCGGCTTTTGGCCGCCGGGAACATAGCCGCTCTGGTTGGCGATCGTGGTGGCGGTTGAGCGCGCCGCGCTCGCCGCGCCCTTGACCGCGCGATCGAACCACGATCCGAAGTCGAACAGCAGGCCGGTGGGGTCGCTGAAGGTGATCGGGTTGTTACCGGAGTAGGCGTATCCCTGATATTGCTGCGGGTTCTGGACGTCCAGGATCGGGTCGACGCTGATGAAGCGGCCGGTGGAGGGGTCGTACTCGCGGGCCCCCAGGTGGGTCAGCCCCGTGGTCTGGGTGTCGTCGATGCCGCCGACGAACCCTCTGGTGCCCGGCCAGCCGTTGATCTGCGGGCCTCGAGGACCGCCGAAGGGCAGCATCCGGCGCTGGCTGAGCTTCTGGGTGGCGGAGTCGAGCGCGATCTGGCCCGTGCCAAGGTGGTCGGCGATGGTGAAGGTGATCGCGCCGTTGTCGCTCTGGACGGCCTGGTGGCCGCCGCCCAGGTCCAGGTAGCGGGTGGCTTTGGGGGTGGTGGAGTTCTTGGCCAGAACCACCTCCGTGCCACCCAGGTAGAGGGTGGTGCCGGTGGGGGTGCGGCCGATCAGGCGGCTGCCGTCGGCGTCGTAGAGGTACTCCGTGACCGTGTCGCCTTCGGCCACCTTGGCCAGGTGGCCCTCCGCGTCCCATTCCAGGACCTGGCCGGGCCGGCTGGTGGTGTTGCCAGCGGCGTCGTAGTCGTAGGTGTCGGTGGTGGTGCCGGACGGCCCTTCGGCGGTGACCGAGGTCAGGGCGTGCGGACGGTCGCCTCCAGCGGCTGGGTAGGTGTAGGTGCGGGTGATGTCCTTGGCGGCGTCGCCTGACGGGTGGTGCTGGGTTTCGGTGTGGCGGTTGCCCACCTTGTCGTAGGTGTAGGAGTGCCAGTAGGCGGCCGGCCCCGTCAACGCGGCACCCGAAGGGGTGCCGGCGCAGGTGGCCGGGGTCCACGCCTCCGTGAGGCGGCGCAGGTAGTCGTAGGCGAAACACTGGGTGTCGGTGCCGTCGCGGGAGACGTCCGCCACCGCCAGGATGTTGCCGGCCTCGTCGTATCGGTAGGTGGCGCTCCTGTCGGTGCCGGGCACGTCCTCGGTGTCCACGCTGCTGACCGCGAGCCGCTGGGTGCCCCACTCGTAGCTGTATCCGACGGTGGTGGTCTTCCCTCCGGAGCGGGACATCACGATCTCGCTCGGGTCGCCCGTATGGAAGTAACCGGTGGTGGCCGTCACGCCCAACCCGTTGACGACCGCCGGCCACAGCGTCTTGTCCTGATAGGCGAAGGCCACGGTGGCCGCCGGAAGCGCCCCGGCTGCCGGAAGCCCGAGGCCCTTGACCATGCCGGCGTCCTCGTAGGAGGTCTTGAAGGTGTACGTGCCTTTCAAGGCGCCCTCGGCGTCGGGGATGACCACGCTGGAGGAGGTCACCCGGTACAGCCGGTCATAGGTGTTCACCTCCTGCACGTAGGCATGTCCGCCCACGTGCCGGATGGACTTGGCCAGTTGCCCCTTGGCCCCGGGGATCGTGTCGTACTCCCACGAGGCCAGCACCGTGCCCGACTTGTCGCGCAGCTGGGTCTTGCGCCCGAGCCCGTCATAGACGTACTGGAGGACGGCCTTGCGAGCGTCCTGGGTCGAGGTGAGCTGTCCTCTGTCGTCGTAGGTGCTGATGCTGCGGCCTTTGTCGGGGTCCTGAGACACCACCTGGCGGCCCAGGAGGTCGTATTCGTAGATCCAGTCGTTCCCGTCCGGATCAGTGATCTTCTTCAGCTTCCCGGCCGGGTTGTAGGCGTAGGTGGTGATATCGGCGGCCGAGGCGGCGCTGCGCTGGTGATGCTGGTGGAGCGCCACGGTCCGGCCGCGGGCGTCGGTGACCGTCGTGGTGGCGGTGGCGCCGGCCGGGGGGATGACCGTCACCCGGTCACCGCCGTAGATCGTGGTGGTGGTGCTCACCGTTTTGCCGCCGGTGCTGTTGCCCGCGACGAGTGCGGTCCTGGTCTCCCGGCCCAGGCCGTCGTAGCTGTGGTGGGTCTGCGTCTCGACGCTGAGCGCGTCGTCGGGCTGGAACAGCCCGGTTCGAGGGAGGCCGGTGGTGAAGTAGGAGGTGAACTCGATCGCCTCGAGACCCCGCTCGTTGTAGAAGGTGTCGGTGATCAGGCGGCCGCCGTCCGGACCCGGTTCCTGCACCTGCCGCGGCCGTAGCAGCCCGTCGTACAGGGTGTACGACGTCTGCGTGGTGCCGTTGAGCCCGGTCGAGGTGGAACCGACGGCGACCGCGTCATTTTCCGTGATCCGGTAGCTGAACGCGTAGGTGGGGGTCTGCCCGGTGAGCCGGTCGGGCAGCCAGACCTTGGTGAGCCGCCCGAGGGCGTCGTAGGCCAGGTTGGTGACCTTGCCGTTGGTGTCGGTCGTCGTCAGCACCTGCCCGCGCGTGACGTCGTGGGTGGTGGTGGCCGTCTGCGCGGTCGCCGGGTCACCGGGTTCGGCCGGCGGGCCGGTCACCTTCGTCGTGGTGACGAACCCCGTCGCCGGGGTGCGCGTCGTGGTGGTGGTCCGGCCGTCGGTGCGGGCGGTCCTGGTGATCGCCCCATTCGCGGCGATCTTGACGGTCGCGGTCAGGTCGGTGCTGGTCAGCACCCTGCCGTAGTCGTCGTAGGTCGACCCGGACTCCAGATACACCGCCGTGGTGTCCTGATACTCCTTCAGCGTGGCCGTCGCGGTCGCCGCCCCTGCCGTCGGGGCCGCGCCGTACGTGCCGCCGTCATAGGCGGTCCGCACATCGGTGATCACGTCGCCTGGCCGCTCGGGTGCGGCGGCACATGTCCTGGCCGCGACCTCCACCCGTGAGGGCAGCGTGAGGTTCTTGCCGAGGGCGTCGGTGGCGTAGGTGGTGCGGGTGCATTTGTCGTCCGCGGCCGTCGCGTCGTCGCCGAGGTCGTCGATGGCGACGATCCGGCCCGCTACGGTCTCATAGGTGTTCTTGACGGTGGTGGTGCGCCATCTGGCTCCCGTCCCGTCGTCCAGTGAGGTCCACGTCCTGCTCTGGGCGGCGCCGGTAAGGTTCGCGGTGATCGTCCCCCATGGCCGCGTCCGTGTCGCGGTCTGGTGCCGCCATGGCCTGGTCACCGACTTGGACAGCACCTTGCCGCCCGGACCGGAGAATTGGACGGTCTTGTAGGTGGCCCCGGCCAGCGCTTCGTGGTCGACGATCGGCTGTCCCTCACCCTCGCTCAGCGACACGCTGACGTCCTTGGTGGCGTCGCCTTCGGGTGCGGCCTTGTCGCCGTGCATGCCGCGCAGGAAGTAGGTGTCGGTCTGCGACGCCGTGGTGAGCACGCGTACGTGCTGGTAGCCGCGCCACTGCGACCAGGTCTTGCGCTTCTCCTCGGTCAGCCCGTTGTCGTCGTCGTAGTGCCAGGCCGCGTCGCCGAGGTATTCGTACCTGAGCACCTGGTCCGGTGCGCCGCCGGTGCGGTCGGTCGTGGTGACGGAGGTCACCACGTACTTGTTGAACCACTGCTGGGTGGGAGGGTCGGTGATGCTGCCGCCGTAGAACTGCGGGAAGCATCGGGTGGTGTTGGTGTGCGGGGTCGGCAGCTTGTCCCAGGCGCACGCCGGGGCCGAGTACTGCGCGTCGATCTGGCCGCCGTACTCGTCGGCCACCGACGACAGCCGGCTCTTGATGAACGGCGGGTACCCGTCGCCGGTCTTGTCCAGCCTGTTGGCCAGCTGGGTGTACGCCAGCGTGACCTTGGGCATGGTGATCGCCGTGCTCCCGGTGTGGCCGGTCCGCTGGATCGAATCGAGCAGCAACTGGTAGTCGACGTCCGCCTGGCCCCACCGGTGCGCCAGCTTGAACGAGTCGACCTTGCTGCCTCCGGCGTACGTCGTGATGGAGGTCAGCCGCTTGCGGGTGAAGAACGACGGCGACAAGCGTCCGTCGTCGCAGTCCTCGCCCTCGCCACAGTTCAGGTCCCAGGGGGTGTCGTACCAGTAGGCCGCGTCGGTCTCGATCGACGCGCACGTGGTCAACGAGTCCGGCAGGCACCGCTCGCCGCTGGTGAAGTCCACCTTGGCCAGGGCAGGCGTGGTGTACATCGCGTCTTCGTCCAGGCCGTACTCGATGCGGTCCAGAGTGCCGCCGCGCACGTAGCGGGTGTTGTCGGTGGCCTTCAGGTTGCGGCCGTAGGAGTTGGTCTCCTTGTCGTAGAAGTAGGCGATCGCGTTGCCGCGCGGGTCCACGACGTAGTCCAGGTTCCACCGCCACGCCTGCCGGCACCACGACTCGGTGAAGGTGTCGCCATGGCAGTCCTCACCGGTGTCGTCACCGAACACCGGTACCGTCCACACCGAATCGGTGGTCTCCTTGCCCGAACTCCATCCGGGCAGCCGGTTGTAGCCGAAGTAGTACTTCACCCCGTTGGGAGCGGTGATCAGCCAGTACTCGTCCTTCCTGGCCCCATTGCCCCGGACATCGCCGTTGTCGCCCTGGATCCGCTCGATCTTGCTGCCGTCGTCCGCCCGGAACTTCCAGGTGTTCTCCCCGGCCGGGACGAGCTCGCCGCCCTGGCCGTTGAACGAGACGAACGCGTTGTCGTACGCCCAGCACAGGTCGCCGGGCTTCATCCCGTCGGCGTTCTCCACGCCGTCGTCCGCGCACGACTTGTAACTGCGCTCGATGTAGCCGGGCCACAGGTCGAACCCGTCCCCGATCCAGGACGACTGATTGTTGGTGTTGGCGGTGCGGCCGTCCACCGCGCCGGAGGAGTAGCCCAGCTCCACGTCCGGCGCCAGTCCGCCCGGCACCTCGGGCACCGGGATGCCGTACGACCAGGCGAAGTCGCCGGTGTTCAGGTTGACCTGCCAGGTGGACGACGGTGACAGTGGCGTCGCCTTGTAGTCGCCCGAAGCGCCCGATGTCCCGGCCACTGCCGCCAGCACGGTGGGCGTGCCGCCGCGCAGCTTCACCTCGTCCACCGACAGGGTCCGCCGCTCGGCGTCGTTGACCGTCTTCAGCGGTGTCGCGGTACGGCATTCGGGCGCGTCGGGCGTGCTCAGCGCGCAGGCGGGCAGTTCGACCAGCGTCAACCTGGAGGCGTACGCGCCGCCGTACAGGCCGGCGAAATCCGAGTAGTCGAGACCGGCCCCCACCGCCCCCTCGGCTCCGGCCGTCGACCGCAGCGTGAACACCGGCCCGCCGGCGCCGGTCTTCAGCGCCGCCTTACGGGGAAGGACCGCGACCTCGACCTCGCCGACAGCGGCCGTACCCTTCATGGTGAGCGTCAGCGGCGTTCCCGGTGCGGCGGCCGCTGCCCTGGCTCCCGCCGCAGGCGGCGTGACCAGCGCCTTCTTCTCCTGCGGCCAGGCGCTTCGCGGCCGGTTCCGCGGTGTGGCCGGCTCCTTGGGCACCGGCCGCGGCTTGGCCCGTAACACCTTGCCCGCCACCGGCCTGTCCCGCTCGGCCTCGGCCGAACGTCGTTCGCCGGACGGCAGCGCGGCGCCCTGGATCAGGGACGTCACCACGACCACCGACATCGCCGCCGCGGCCCGTCTGAACAGTGAGGAGTGCTTCATCCGATTCCCCCGGGGACTTCGGTCGGCAGGCCCGGCATGCCGATGGACAGGTGAGCGATCTGCAGTTCGGTGAGCGCCCCGTGGAAGGCCCATACGTCGGACACCGCGCCGGGCCAGTGCTCCCCCCACGTGGACGAGCCGGTCCTGAACCGGCCGAGCTGCATGGGCTGGGCCGACCTGAACGTCATCACGTTCTCCTTCCAGGAGGCCAGGTCGGCGCAGCCCGAGCTGTCCTCCCCACCGTCGTCGGCGCAGGCGGCGTCCTGGAGATTGCCGTTCACGTAGAGCCTCAGCTCGTCGGCGAACGCGTCGTACACCAGGGCCACGTGGTTCCAGTCGGCAGGGCTGAAGAACTGCCCGTTGTCGACGCTGGTGAGGGTGGCGTCGGCGGTGTCCTTGCCGGCCGTGACGATGCGCCAGCGGCCCGGGTCCGTGGCCGGATCGGAACTGGGCACGTATCTCACCGCCAGGGCGCTCTGCTGCGTGCCGGGGACGCTGAGCAGCGTCACCTGCCGGTCGGGGACGGCCGCCGTCTGGGCCCACGCGCTGATCGTGAAACTGGCGCTGGTGTCCACGGGGCTCTTCGCGGTGACGGCGAAGTCGTCGACGCCGTCCAGCGTCACGCTGCCGTCGATCCCGCCCGGCCCCACCTGCGCTCCGCCGTTCAGGGTCATCGCATTGCCGGACGTCGAGTCGTCCCGCGTGACCGGCGGTGTGCCTTCCGCCTCGGTGAAGCGCCAGCGGGCGGCGACCACCGGCCGCTGCTTGAACAACTGCTTGACCTCATCGGCGGAGACCACCCGGTCGAACAGGCGGATGTCGTCGATCTGCCCGGGGAAGAAGTTGCCGGGGACGCCGTTGTACAGACCGGCGCCGACCTGGAACACACCGGCCGCGTACCACGGGGTATTCAGCGCGACCTGGCCCGCCTTCACGCCGTTCACGTACAGGGTCAGGGTGTTGGCCACCGTGTCGTGCACGCCGACCAGATGCGCCCACTCGCCCGCCTGCGGCAGGCCGCCCGCGGACTGCACGGCCAGGACCTGCCCGGCATCCGGCGTGTCGGACTCATGCTGGTTGAGCACCCACCGGTCCAGGTACGCGGAGTAGAACAGCTCCACTCCGCTGCGGTGCCGGCCCTGCTGGGTGAGCAGCACGGCCGAGTGACCGGGTTTCGTTTCCAGCCGTGCCCAGACCGACACGGCGAAGCTGCGGAAGGTGTTGATGTGCGGCGTGCCGACGACCGCGTAATCGTCCGTCCCGTCGAGCGACAGCGCCTTGCCGCTCACGCCCACGGCTCCGGCCGCCGCCCCGCCGCGGAAGACCGCGGGCATCACCTGGGCATGCCCGGCCACCTCGGTGGCACCGGCCGCTTCGTCGAGGCGGAAGACGGCGGTCGCCGGCCGGTTGCCGCTGGTCACCGGCTCCTTGGCGGAGAGACTGGCCACCTCGCCGTCCGCCAGGGCACGGTCGAAGATCTCCACCTGGTCGAGTGAACCGGGCAGGAAGTCCCTCGCCACGCCCTTGGTGGCGCCCGCCCCCAGCCGGATGCCACGAGCGGCGTTCCACCCGATGTCGTGCGGCACCGACCCGGCGAGGGTGCCGTCCACGTACAGCCGCAGCTGGTTGAGGGTCGCGTCGAAGGACCCCACCAGATGCGTCCACACACCCGTAGGGACTCCGCCGGCGGTGCTCGGCATCGCCCGCACCACGCTCGCGCCGGCCTTGTCGGCGGTGTAACTGGCGAACACCCAGCGGTTGTCCGTGTTGGAGTAGGCCAGCTCGTAGCCGGCGGTCTCGTTGCCGAGCTGCGCGGCGACCACGGCGGGGTGGTCAGGCAGCGTGTCCAGCTTCACCCAGGCCGAGACCGAGAAGCTCTGCGTGGTGTCCACCACGGACAGGTCGGTGGCGGCCTGGGCGTCGGTGCCGTTGAGGGCCAGCGCCGTGTCGATCACGCCCTCGGCGCCGAGAACGGTTCCGCCGGTGAGGGTGAGGGGGCGTGGGGGAGTGGAGCCCTGCGCCTGCGTCTGGCCGGCGTTCTCATCGAACTGCCAGGTGGCCCGTTCCGGCTGCCCCGCCTTGACGCGGAACCGGTAGCCGGTGGGCGCCGACGCGTTGCCCGCCGCATCGAAGGACTTCACGTACAGCGTGTTCACGCCCGCCCTCGGCGGCAGGAAGGTGATGGTCTTGGCCGCGCCGTTCGTCGTCGTGACCGCGTTGCTGGACGACGGGTCCACGTTGATGCCGTACCAGTACTTGGCCGTCTGGGTGTCGTTTCCGCCGATGACGAACGAGCCGTACTTGCCCACCCCGTCGTACCAGGGGTCGTTCGGATCCTCGGGGTTCTGCTCCGGGTAGTCGCCGGAGGAGATGGCCGGCGGCTTCGGTGCGTCGGTGTCGTAGCGGAAGTAGCAGGCGGTCGCGTCTCCCGCGTGGGACCACGGCGAATACTGCTCGCCGTCGTAGACGCGCACATACCAGCGGACCGCCTTGTCCTCCGGGATCGACGACGGCAGCCGGAGGGAGAAGTCCGACCCCGACCGCTTGGCGGTGGTGCGGGCCGGCTGCCACGTGCCGCCATCCCAGGCGGCCTGGAACTGCACCGACACGTTGTCGCCGTCGGGATCGGTGATGTTGTTGGCATAGATCATTCCCAGCGACCGCACCCACGGCGCGTCACCCGGCTGCTTGCAGACACCGCCGTACTGCATGGTCAGCTGCGACATCCGGGGCTGTACCGGCGCCCGGTTGTAGGAGACCCGCAAGTAGGCGTCGTCGGAGAAGCGCTTCCAGCTGTACCGGTCGTCCTCGTCCGCCGCGGGTGCCCGCAGACCGAACGTGATCGTGGCCCACCTGCCGTTGGCCGCCTGCTGCACCACCGCGTCCACGTCGAACTCGGCATCCCTGGCGGCGCAGCCTTCGTAGCCGTAGGCGAACTGCCTCGTCTTCAGGTGATCGATCCAGAATCCGGATGTGTTCTGGGTGTTCCAGGTCGTGGACTCGGAAATGCTCTTGGTGCGCCAGAGTTGCACGGACGCGGCGGTACACGAGGCCGACCACGTGTTGCGCACGACGAAGTCCGCGTCCAGCACCGTGGTGCCCGCGAACCTGGAGACGGGTATGCGGTAGAACAGTCGCTTCACGTCGTAGGGATTGCAGTACTCCCAGCCGCAATAACCCATGCCCGCGTCGGGCTTGCCGTTGAACTTCCACTGCGGACTGGACGCCCAGTGCTTCGAGGCCATCGTCCACGCGGTCGCCTTGGGCGTGTACCACTGCGGGTCGATGAACACCGGGTACACCGTGTCCGCTCCGGTAAGGAGGTCCGCGTCCGGCTTCAGCACCAGCCCGCGCCCGCCGTCCATCAGGTCGACGCCGACGCGAGCCTGATTCGTCCCCTCGTCGCCGGCTGCCCGGGCGTGTTTGGCGTCGGCGTCCTTTTTCGAGTCCCACATGACCGGAGGTGCGGCCTCGAAGATCGTGCCTCCCGCCGCACCGTCGACGGCCGCGAGCCCGCCGGCGTCGGTCTTCTTCACGCTGATGCCTGAGGTTCCCATCGTGAGCCTGAACTCGCCGGCTTGCCGGGCCGCATCGGGGGTCTTGACCACCAGCAACTGGGTGAACCCGTCCGCCTGCGCGCCCAGCCGGAGATCGACCCCGGGCAGCACGTCGGGGTAGACGGCGGTGGCCCCCTCCAGCCGAGGCTCGGGCAGCTTGCCCGGCCAGGACAGCGCCAGTTCCCGGCCGGCCCTGCTCATCCGGACCATCGGTGCGTCGCCGCCACCGGAGAAGCGCAGGCCGACTGTGGCCGCCTTCGGCGCCACCGTGCCGTCGTCGCTCGTGGCCAGCGTGGTGTCGATCGGACGCCACTGGCCGTCCACCCGCGCCCGCACCGGACGCAGATGCTCGCGGGCCTCCAGCGTGCCGTCGGGAGTGGCGAAGACCTCGCTGCTCTCCCCACGCAGTGAGGCGATCTCCACGAGCCGGCCGGTACGCTCAGCTCGCGCCAGCGCCTGCTCTTCTGTCTGTGCCTGCTCTCCGGCCGGAGATCCCGTCAGTGGCTTTGTCACCGCGATGGCTGGACCAGGCGGCGATTCGATGGTCCCGACGACGATCATCGCCGTCAGCAGTGACGCCGCCAACCCTAAGCGGCGGCAAGAATGAATGGTCACAGGATCAAAGATCGGCAGCGCGTTCCCACCTCGCATCTGCCAACTGACCTGTGTGGGAGTCGTGTCCCCTCGACGGGCGTCCGGAACGCCGGCTCGGGACGGCGGATGCAGAGGGTCTGGGAGTCCTCCGTCCTCGCTCCCTACGCCCAGCCGCGGAGCACGTCACCGATGGATCGATCGAGAGTTTCGATCGCGACATCGATGTCTTTCCTGCTGATGGTGAGGGGAGGCGCTATCCGCAGGCAGTGGGCGCGCTTTCCCGTCGGTATGGCGTGGACGGACAGACCGCGCTCGAGGCAGAGTGCCGCGACCTGCGCCGCCATCCCATAGGCGGGGGCGAGACTCTCCTGGCTCTCCACGAACTCCACACCGATGAGCAGACCGCGCCCCCGTACGTCGCCGACACAGTCGTGCTTCTGCCGCAGCGCCGTCAGCGCGGTCATCAGATAGTGCCCCAGCGCGGCAGCACGTTCATGCAGCTTGTCCTCTTCCACATGGTCGAGCACGGCCAGGCCGGCGGCGGCGGGAAGCGGGTCGGACACGTGCGAAGTGACATGAGAGAAGCCTTGGGCGGCGCACCGTTGCTCGATGGCCGCTGTCGTCACGGTAGCCGCCAGCGGCACGCCTCCGCCCAGCGTCTTGGACAACACCACGATGTCCGGGACGACGTCGTCATGCTCGAAACCGTAGACGGATCCCAGACGGCCGAGGCCGGTCTGGGACTCGTCCACGATCAGCAGCATGTCCCGCTCGTCGCAGAGTTCCTTCGCTCTGCGAAGGTATCCGTCAGGGGGCACGATGACGCCGCCCGAGGAAAGCACGGGCTCGACGATGAACGCGGCGAGCGAACCGACGGATGCCTGATCGACCTGTTCGAAGCCGGTTTCCAGACAGGTCATGTCGCACGCATTGGCGCAGTGCCGAATCGGGCATCGATACGCGTACGGGGCAGGTATCGCATGCGCCCCTGGCAGAAGGGGCCCATATCCGCGCCGTGCGGGCAGGAAGGTGTAGGAGGCGACGCCGCCTGCCACCCCGTGAAAGCTCCGCGCGACGCCCACGACCTCGAATTTCCCGGTGTAGGTCTTGGCGAGCTTGAGCGCGACCTCGTTCGCCTCCGCCCCGGTACTCACGAAGATCGACCGGTTGAGCGTCTCCGGCAGTGATTTCGCCAGTCTCGCGGCAAGCTGGAGGACGGGCTCGGAGAGCATCTTGGAGTCAAGATGGATGACGGTGTCGAGCGCCTCGCGGAGGGCATCCACGATGCGTGCGTTGCGATGTCCGAGAGTTGAGCAGATCTGCCCGGACGCGAAGTCGAGAATCCGCCGCCCGGACTTCGTGCGGAGCCAGGACCCTTCCGCGGATTCGATGACCACTGGCGCGAAGGCGCCTATGTATCGGATGAGCAGGGCGGCTCTGGGATCGTCCGCCGGCCCGGCCTCTGGCTGTTCCTCTGGTCCTGGTCGTTGCTGCTTCGTCGCACCACTCATCGTGGGGCCTCTCTTTCGGGATTGGTCACGGCGCGTGTGTCATCTGGGGCGTTGTTCGCTGCGCGCCCGATGGGGGCTGCGACGCGGATGAGGCCCGGACTACTGCTTCTTGGGCTTTCTGACGCCCTCGCGCCAGATCTGCTTGGCCATTCGGGGGTGCCGGCGGCCGTGTCCTCGCTCATCAGATGGCGTGTCACCGTCGCGGACTCGAAAAGCCATCCCGGGCCTATGATCGGCCAGTCGAGCATGCTCGCGCGGACCGGCGATTCCATTCGGGAGCCGGCCACTTCGATCAGGGGACGCGACGGATCAGGCTGCAGGTGGCGAGCGCCGGGGCGGTTCAGCCGGAGCGCGCCGGCATATGGTTCCGGTGCCGAGACCCCGGTGAGCGGTGCTGCTGATGGGGATCCTCGGCGAGCCCCGGCTCACGTGGGTTGTAGAGCGGCTTCGCCTGCCCGGCGGTGGGCACGCGGGGAGGGTCATGGCTCCCTCTCTGGGCTGTTCCGTCGAAACGGGACTCACCCTACGAACGGGCCGCCTGGGGGCACATCTGCCACTTGACCGGTCTGGAAATGAAGGCGTACGGATTCGGTGTGTCGGTGCCGCCGATGATTCCCGCACCCGCCTGACGCGGGTCACCCACCATCCGCAACCGATAGTGGCGGAAACCCCGACTGCTGGGAGATCTGCTCAGGCGTCGAGGGAGCCGGCTCGGTGATGCGCTGCTCGCAGTACGGTAACCGGTCTTTGCTCCGGTCCAGCGGGTGGCATGACACCGTGCGGACGAGGGGCCGTGCAATCGTCAGGGGCGGCTAGTGTTGCAGGCACCACGGCGCGAGCGCCGCGACGGCCTGGTCGGGAGCGAGCCCCGTATGGTGCGCGGCCAGGTAGCCGTCCGGCCGGAGCAGGAACACGCTCGCGTGCCGCGCGCCGAGCTTGCGTGCGAAATGGCCCGCGACGTCCACGTAGACCGGGGCGCCCATTTCGGTGGGATCGATCACTCCTTCATCCACGACCAGGTGTGGACGCACGGCCGGGCCGTAGGTCTGGGTCACGCCGGCGATCAGACCGGCGATGTGCCTTCGGTCCGCGGCGAGGCGGTCGGCGGTGGCGAAGACGAACAGTCCGTAGCCGGGGTCGCGCAGGAGTTCGTACAGGCGAATTGATGCCCGGTGTGCGATCCACAGGTCGGCGTCGGGAACCCGGTCACCGGGCTGTAGTGCCGCCCTTCTCCGGCGTTCGCCGAGGTGGGCGTGGCGATAGTTGATGGAGATGCCGGACAGGCGTCCAGCCAGGCGCCGTTGCACCGGTGCCCGGGTCACCACGGTTCTGGTGAGGATGCCGCGGGCCAGCTGGAGCGCAGGGTTGGTGAGCGTGAACGCCCTGAACATCTGATCGGTCCCGTGGCGGACGCTGGTGTGCACCGCGTGCCGTTCCAGGTCGTAGGTGTCCAGCAGCCTTGTGGGAGCTTGTGACCGCAGCACCATCGCGAGCTTCCAGCTCAGGTTCGCCGCGTCCTGCAGTCCCATGTTCATGCCCTGCCCCGCTGCGGGGCTGTGCGCGTGCGTGGCGTCGCCGGCCAGGAAGAATCGATCGACGCGGATCCTGCGGACTTGGCGGCTCGGCGCAACATACCGGGTGAGCCATGAGGGCTCGGTCAAGGTGATCTTCGATGGGGCGATGGCGTTCACCGTCTCTTGGAGTTCCTCCAGGGTGAGCGCGTCGTTGCGGGTGTGGTTCTGCCGGGAGAAGTCCACTGCGAACACGCGGACGTGGTCGCCCAGGAAGGGCAGCAGCGAGACGAATCCGCGGGACGATGTCAGATTCGTGATGCGCGACCGTACGAGATCGACGTCGGCTTTCACGTCGCCGATGAGCACCAGGCTGTCGAGTTGCTTACCTTCGAAGGGCAGATCCAGCAGGCGGCGCACGGTGCTGTGGGCACCGTCGCAGCCGATCAGGTAACGAGCGCGGATCCGCTCTTCGCGCCCGTCCTTTGCGCGCACCGCCGCGACCACGTGATCGGGATGCTGCTCCAACGCGACGACCTCGGAGCCGCGCTCGACGGTGACGCCGTAGGAGCTCAGCCGCTCGGCGAGAATCTCTTCCGTCTGCCGCTGCGGGAGCACCAGCATGTACGGGAAGCGAGTGTCCAGCGTGCGAAGGTTCACCGATACGGGCCGGCCCCTGCGCTGGAGACTCACGTCCAACCCCGGGGCCGGGTACCCGCGTTTGACGAATTCGTCGGAGATACCTCCCAGGTCCATGATCTCCAGCGTCCTGGCATGGACGACGAGCGCTTTGGACAGCGAGTCACGCGTCGTCTCGCGATCAACCACGCGCACAGCTATTCCGCGTCTCGCCAGTTCGCCGGCCGCCATGAGGCCCACTGGCCCCGCCCCTACGACCAGGACCTCGCTCATCAGCCCGTCAGCGCCACTCATCGCAGGCTCCCTTCGTTGCTGGTCGACGTGGCCCGCCGGGAGACGAGCCGTGGCGTTTGCCAACAAGCGTAGGCCAACACATGTTGGTAATCAATTGTTGGCCAACCGGCTGGTCTGTCGGTCGCTTTCGGGCTGGACCGGTCAAGCGCCGGATGCGGACGAGTCGGTCGCCGGTCTTGCGCCCGGACACGGTCACCATCTGTCGCTGAGCGGGTCTCCAGCGATGTCACGGGGGATGGCGCGCTCATCATCGCGGCGGATGAAACTGGTCACGTTCGGCGACGACCGGACCGTAATGCGGCACGCCTGCGATGCCCGCCGTGCCGAGTGGCCGCGACGCACCAGGTGCAGGCGCAGATCGACGCCGGCAGCGGTGAGCAGGTGTGTGCGGCGAACCCTAGTAGTCGGCTCGAAGCTGCTGGAGGAGCCCGAGGCGGTCGATGACGGCGTGGCGCTCGCTGATGCGATCGCCTTTGAACCGGAACAGCGCGAAGGCCTCCATGCTGATCTCGCGCCCGGTGGCGGGTATGCCCATCAACTCACCGGCGTGCGTGGCCCGCATCCGCCAGCGCACGGTGACCTGGTCGTCCTCGGCCACCATGTCGAGGATCTCGAAGCTGGGATCAGCGTAAGCGGCGTGCACCTCACCGATGGCCGCCTTGAAGCCTTCGGGTCCGACGATGTTCTGGTGCTGTCCTTCAGTGGTGATGAAGTCTGGGGTGAACAGTTCGTTGGCCAGATCGAGGTTGCCGGCTTCCAGACCCTCATACAGACGTCGGATGACGTCCTTGTGGGAGTGGGCAGTCATGAATCTCCCTTTGCTCGGGTTCGCCTCGCCGGCCGACGAGAACGGCGGGGCGGTCTTCGCTTCTTGACGTTGCATGACGGCCTGCGGGAACGCCCGGCTCAGCGTTATCGCGGCGCCGGGCTCGTTCCCGAACACCGAAACCGTCTTTCGGACGAGCCGTTCGCCACCCGTTGAGGCCTGCGAAACGCTCTACTTCGGTCTCAAGCCATCAGGGCGCGCCACCGACGGCGACGAGTCGAGCGTGGCTCGCCCGATCGGGCGGCAAGGATCACAGTTCGATGCTTCTCGACCCCAAACAGCCCCAAATCTGTCATATGACCAGTCCTGATCCAGCCACTTGATCGATGTGCCCGACGGTGAATAGTCTCCGAACCGTCCCGTTCGGTTCGGCAGAAGGGAGGCGAGGCCTCATGGAACTCCGAAGCCGTGAAGATGCGAAGGTGCGGCAGATCCGGCAGGCCGCCAAGGCGTTGTTCCTGCGGCACGGGTTCGCGGCCGTGAGCACCGCGGCGTTGGCCAGAGAGGCCGGCGTCTCCAAGGAGACGCTGTACTCGCGCTATCCCAACAAGGAAGCTGTGCTCGCTGATGTGCTGGAACATCTGATATCTGCGGGACGGCTGCGCACCAGCGCGACCTCGTCGCCGAGGACGAGGGACGAGGTCGATGGCGCGCTGCGGTCGCTGGCCCGCGAGCTGAGCGGTGAGCTCATGGAGCGCGAATACATCGAGCTGGCGCGCATCGTGATCGCTGAGACGCCGCGTCTGCCACACGTCGGGGAGATCTTCCGCCTGTCCGTACCGGAGCGAGCATTCGAGCTCACCACGGATCTGCTCATGGCAGGTAGGAAGGCGCATGTCATCCGCGACCTGGACATGGTCACCGCAGCTCGCCTCTTCGTGGGCCCGCTGGTGGTGCACGCGCTGACGAACGTCTTGCTCGTCGCACCCCAGATTGCCCGTGACACGCCTACGCCGCCATTGGATGTGGACAAGCACGTTGACGTGTTCCTGACCACGGTTCTCCAGGAGGAGCGATGAGTACGGAAGTCTTGATCATCGGTGCGGGGCCGACCGGGCTCACCATGGCCATCGAACTGGCGAAGAGAGACGTGGCCGTCCGCATCGTGGACGCCGCTTCTGCCCCGACCAGCCAGACAAGAGCGCTCGGCGTCCAACCCAGAACGCTGGAGCTGTTCGAGCGCCTGGGCCTCGCAGAACCCGCCGTGGAGGGCGGCGTTCCGGTGACGCAGTTCAGGCTGTTCAGCGAGAACAAACAGTTCCTGGATCTTGGCTTGAGCGGCCTGGAAACACCGCACCCGTACCTGCTGATGTTGCCGCAGCCCGCCGTGGAGGAACTGCTCGGCAGGCGGCTCAAGGACTACGGCGTCATGGTCGAACGCGGCGTCGAGTTGACGATGCTGTCCCAGGGGGTGAGCGACGTCGAGGCCGCGATGCGGCACTCCGACGGCACGGTGGAGCGGGTGCGCGTACCGTGGCTCATCGGCTGCGATGGCGCCCACAGCACGGTGCGGCACCAACTGGGCGTGTCCTTCGTTGGCGCGGCGTTCGAGGAGAACTTCGCGGTGGCTGACGGTCGTGTTGACTGGCCACTGTCGTACGACGTGTTCTACTCCTTCCTCAACAAGGGGAACTTCGTCGCCTACTTCCCGATGCCCGGAGGCCTGCACCGCATCACCATCGCCTACCCGCCGGGTCAGGCGCCGACTGGTGACTTGACCTTCGAGGAGGTGCAGAAGGCCGTTGCCCTGTGCTCGCCGTCCGGCACTCGGCTCGTGAAGATCGATGAGGCCGGCCGGTTCCAGATCAACCAACGCAAGGTCGAGCGGCACAGCGTAGATCGGGTGTTCCTCGCCGGCGACGCCGCGCATGTGCACTCGGTGGTCGGCGGACAAGGCATGAACACAGGCATCCAAGATGCCTTCAACCTCGGCTGGAAACTCGCCGCGGTCGTCCAGGGGCGAGCCCGCGCAAGCCTTCTCGACACCTATGCAGCGGAACGTTCCCCTGTCGCGCATCGGCTCGTGAAGGGCACCCGCCGGGCCACCAGGATGACACTGCTGCGCAACCCCGTGGCGACGGCCGCGCGTCGCAACCTCGCCCCGCACATCACTGCGCGGCCGGCCGTCCGGCGCATCCTGTCGCGAGCGCTGACACAACTGGATGTTTCCTATCGCGACGGAACCGGCGGCACCAACGATGAGCGGCTCGCGGTCGGCGACCGCTTTCCCGACATCGAACTGCTGCATCCGTCCAAGCACACGCTGCTGATATTCGGCACCGAGCCGCCGGGACTGCACGACACCCTCGGGGACCTGGCGGATCTGATCAGCATCCGGCACATGACCGATGGGCGAGCGCATCTCCGCGGCGGAATCGGGGGTGACGGACTGGTGCTCGTCCGCCCAGATGACTACATCGCCATTCTCGGTGGGGATGTAGCTGATCTTCGTGAATACCTCGACACCACATACGTTCCACGGAGGAACACATGAGAGCAATCCGCATGCACGCGATCGGCGGTCCGGAAGTGCTGCGCCTGGACCAGATCGACACCCCCGTTCCAGGCCCCGGTCAAGTCCTGGTGAAGGTCGAGGCCGCCGGCATCGCCTATGGCGATGTCATGAAGCGCCAAGGCGGGTTCGGGCAGGAGTTGCCGCTACCTTCTGGGCTCGGGCTGCAGGTGGCGGGCACTGTGGTGATCCACGGTCTGGGAGAAGGCGCCCCGGCTCCCGGCACACGCGTGATGGCCTTGGTCGAGCATGGCTACGCCGAGTATGCGCTGACCTCGGCGGTGACTCCGCTGCCGGCCGGTATCGAGTTCAACAGCGCGGCCACGTTGCCGGTGCAGGGTGTGACGGCGTACCAGACGCTGCGCGAAGCCGGTGGCCTTCGGCAAGGGGAGTCAGTGCTCGTGCACGCCGCCGCGGGAGGCGTCGGCAGCTTGGCGGTGCAACTGGCCAAGCTGCTGGGGGCTCGGCTGGTCATCGGCACCGCGAGTCAGCCGAAGAAGCTCGCCCACATCAGCGGCCTTGGGGCGGTCGCCATCGACTACCACTCCGACGACTGGCCTCGGAAGGTGCTGGATGCTACCGGCGGTCAGGGTGTGGACCTCGTACTGGACTCCGTCGGTGGCAGCGTGGCCGCGCGAAGTTTGGACTGCTTGGCCCCGTTCGGCCGGATGGTCAGTTTTGGTGCGGCCAGCGGCTCTCCCGCTCAGGTTTCCAGCATGTCCCTCATGCCAAAGAATCTGTCGCTCACCGGATACGCACTCCCCGGACGGTTGCAGCAGCCCGGCGGTGTCGAGGCAGCCATCGAAGAACTCCTGCGATACGTCGCCGCCGGTCGCCTCGAAGTCGCGATCGGCCAGGTATTTCCGTTGGAGAAAGCCGATGAGGCCCATCGCGCCATTGGGCGGCGGAATACGACAGGGATGACGGTCCTGGTGCCCTGAAGGGACACGGGTCTCACCTGAGGGATCAGACGGTACCGGGGGGAACCGCAGCGGGAACGATCGAGTTGCCGGTTCTCCCCGGCGGAGCATGCAGGCACGCAATGACGCAGGGGATTCACTCACCATCTCCGTGGACTCGGCTTGGATGAGATGTCCACGTCTTGATGATCGGCATGTTCGCCGGCAGCCGGAGCACGAAACGAGCGCCACCGGTGGGCGAATCCTCGACGTGGAGGCTCCCGTGATGCGCCAGAGCTACGTCGCGGGCGATCGCCAGGCCAAGACCAACACCGCCCTTGTCGCGGCTACGTGAGGCATCGAGCCGGGCGAACCGTTCGAAGATGCGTTCCCGGTCAGGAGCCGCGATGCCGGGTCCGTCGTCGGCGATCGCCAGTTCGATGACAGCGCCATGTCGGCGAACCTGGACCTGCACCGAGCGCCGAGCGTGCCTTTGCGCATTGTCGAGCAGGTTGGCCAGCAGCCGGTTGATCTGCACACGGACGGCGCTGATTGTCGCTTCGCGCGCGAACTTCACGTGGATCTCGACGCCGAACGACCGTCGAGAGGCCTCGGCCCGCACCAGCTCGGCCAGGTCCAGCATTTCCTGTTCTGAGGGCAGGTTCGTTCCCACCTGTGCGAGGAAGAGCAGGTCGGCGACGATCGCTTCGAGTCTTTCGACGTCCCGCAGTGCGCAATCAAGCACCTCGGACAGGTCGGTCTGGTGGGGATGCATGCGGGCCTCCTCCAGCTCCGCACGCAGCCCTGCGAGCGGAGTGCGCATCTCGTGCGAGGCATCCGCGGTGAGCTGTCGAGCCCGATCGAGCGTACGGTCTGGGTATTCCTGGGCCCGTTGGCCCGTCTCCCGGCTCACGGGCACTGGTCGGCAAGTCATTTCTGATGCCTCCTCGGCTCGGCGCGCTGAGGAAATGTCTGTATATAGGTAAGCTTATACGTAAACTCTAACTTGATCGGTTACATACCGTCAAGGCACCTTCCGGTCGAACAACGGGCGAGGTCGAGGGCCTGGTAGGAACGCATCCGGCAGGATGGGCTGTCGTTGCCGACGATGATGCCGCGGTGCAGCAACCGGTCGATGAAGGCGGCGGCGAGCATGACATCGCCCAGCCGCTCGCCCCATCCGTTGATCCCGACGTGGGGATGGTGATGGCCGGGCCCTTGAGATAGCGGGCGTTGATCACTTCGGACAGCCGAGAGCGGCCGTCTTCGTCCAGGAGGCGGTTGCCGAATTCGTCGATCACCAGAAGGTGGGGCTGGACGATGAAGCGCGGTCCGGTGGTCAGCCGCTGCTCGGCGATCACTCTGCGCCGGGGGCGGATGAGGTCGTCGGTTGGAGTTCGCTGAGTCGAGAACCCCGGAAGGTGGCTCCGCTGTGCGCACCCGAGGTCGTCCTGGAGCCCGCCGCGATGCTGGTCGAGGCGTGGTTCTCAGCCGCGCGTCCAGAGCAATGCGTTGAGTCCGTACACGTTAGGTTCAGAGATAGTGTTAAGGGAACGTACCTGCATACTGATAGGACATTACTCATGTCGCTTCGGCACGCTCTGCTCGCTGTGCTCACCGCGAAGCCGATGACCGGCTATGACCTGGTCAAATACTTCGACGGCAGCGTCGCCTTCGTGTGGAGCGCACCGCACAGCCAGATTTACCCCGAACTTCGCCGCATGGAGAATGACGGGCTCGTCGAGGTACAGGTGGTTCCGCGCGGAGAACGGGCTGAAAAGCGCGTCTACTCGATCAGCGAAGCCGGGTTCGAGGAGTTGCGGGACTGGCTGGTCACGCTCGCTCCCTATCAGGGAGAGCGCGACCCTTACCGTCTACGGTCAGCGCATTTCGAGATCGGCACGTACGACGCCGCCAGGCGCCAGTTGCAGGAGCATGTGAGGCATTACTCCCGAGCGCTGCGCGAATGGGAG
Source organism: Nonomuraea phyllanthi (assembly GCF_006334985.2). Taxonomy (GTDB): domain Bacteria; phylum Actinomycetota; class Actinomycetes; order Streptosporangiales; family Streptosporangiaceae; genus Nonomuraea; species Nonomuraea phyllanthi. Next base: position 5,854 of record NZ_VDLX02000021.1, on the reverse strand, counting down.
CAGATGATCGATGACGTCGAGGCCCATCGTGTCTCCTTGCTCCGTCAGCGGCTGGCCAATCGTCCCGAGACGGAGCACGAGGCGATCGTGGCCTTCAGAAGGTTGGCATTCCGTGGCGAGGCAGCCAAGGCGCGAATGGAGATCGCGTGGGCAGAAGAGGGCCTGGAGCTGCTCGACGAGCTCGAACAGAAGGGAGTGGAGTTGTGGGGTGAGAAGGGCACCGCGTCCGTCGGTCGTCGAACGGAGGCCCGGAAGGCTCGGACCGGTCGGCGCAAGGCGGAGTAGCGCGTAGGGGCCTGTCTCCGGGCTCCCCGCGGGCATCAAAGCCCAAGCCCCACAACGTCTGGGAAGGCAGTATGAATACGCGTTCCGGCTCATGTGGATCGGCGCGACAGGCGTTCCTCCGCGGATTCGGCAACGCGCTGCTCCGCCTGGACGGCTGACCCCCGCTCGGCTCCCGCCCGCCGGCACGACGTCAGCAAGACCGCTGAACGCGCGGAGGCGCTCATCGAGCACGCTGACGACAGCGCTCGGCAGCGGCCGTCCGTCGGCGGGTGGATCTTGGTGGTGAACCCGCCGCGGGAGCGCCTGAGCACTCCCCGGTCCGACCACCTCCGCCAGCTGTCAGTAACCGGAGATCACGTGGATGGTGTCGGCGGCGCCTTCGTCGCCGAGGTCGGCCAGGCTCGGCAGGCCCGCGCGGGCGACGGCCAGGGCGGCGACGGCCAAGGCGGCGACGGCGTCCGGCGTGCAGCAGGGCGGACAGGAACCGCACGGTCTCCCGGCGTACGTCGACTGATTGAGGCGCCTTGTCCTGCCTGGTCACGCGGTGGTGGCGCCGGCGCTGGCACTGGGGCGGGCCACAAGACGGAACCTCTGCTGCACTTGGCCGAGCATCAGCAGGGTTGACAAATTAAGCGCTTGCTGATTTAAATCGAGCCGTGACCACAGAGGGAAAACGGCGGCGCGGGCGGCCGCGGAAGGACGAGGAGCAAGACACGCGGCGACTCTTGCTGGACGCTGCACTGGAACTGTTCGCGGCCAAGGGATACGCCGGGACGAGCGTGCGCGAGATCGCCAAGCACGCCAACGTCCACGACAGCGCGATCTACTTTCACTTCGCGAACAAGGACGCGATGTACGCGGCGCTGTTCGAGGAGATGGGTCCTCCCTCGCTCGAGGCGTTGTGCCCTGACCTGGACGTACTCACCGCGATGGCGCCGGCGGACGCGATCCGTTCCCTGGCCTGGCAGCTGTTTCGGGTGTGGTCCAGCCCGCGAGGAAGGCAATTCGCCGGCGTGGTGCTGCGCGACGGATCCGGTCAGGAGGGAGCACAGGGCCTGGCCGACGCGATCGAGGCGGCCAAGCGCCGACTGGCCCAGCCGTTCGAAGCGTGGCAGGCCGCCGGCCTGCTGCGGACGGACCAGTCCGCGGAGCAACTGGTGTGGGAGTTGATGGCGCCGCTCGACGTCATCTGGTTCATGAGGCTGCGCCCCGACGCCTGCGACGAGGAGATCGCGGCAGCGGAACGTCTCGTACAAGCACACCTGGACTACTTCTTGGCCTGCACCGAAATCAAGGAGGAACGCTCATGACCGTTCATGACACGCAAGTGCTCGTGGTGGGCGCGGGGCCGACCGGGCTGACCGCAGCGATCGAACTGCTGCGCCACGGAGTCGACTGCATCCTGATCGACGAACGGAAGGAACCGGCCCGCTATTCGCGTGCCCTGGTACTGCAGGCGCGCTCCCTGGAACTGCTGCAGATGCATGGCCTCAGCAACGCCATCGTTCGCGACGGATATCTGGCTCCCGGCTTCAACTTCGGCGCTGACGACCGTACGCCCGCCATCGTGGAGATGTATCACACGGGCAGCCGCTACCCCTTCATGCTCACCCTGTCGCAGGAGGAAACGGAGCGAGCGCTGGCCACGAAGCTCCGCGAACTCGGCGGTGGTGTCAGCCGCGGACTGAAGCTCGTGGCCGCCTCCCAGGAACACGACTCGGTGGTCGCCACAGTGACCGACGCGGCGGGCCAGCACAGTAGCGTGCGTGCCCGCTACCTGATCGACTGCAGCGGTTCACACAGTGTGCTCAGCGGTGACTACGGAGCGACCAAACGGAGCCCCCTGTTCGACGGCACCGCGCTGATCGCCGACGTGCAGGTGGAGGGCGATCTGCCGCGTGGGTTCGTCAGCCTGCACACCAATAGGCGTGGAGGCCTGGCCCTGCTTCCGTTCCAGAACGAGTACGTCCGGGTCATCGCCTTCGACCTCACCAAGATGGGCATCTCCCACAGAGAGCCACTGACGCTCGACGACGTCCAGGAGACCGTGGACGCCATCGTCCCGTACCCCCTACGTATCAGCGACCCGCAGTGGATCACCAGGTTCCGAGCTGAAGACCGGTTGCTGACCTCCTATCGGGCCGGAAGGATCTTCTTCGCCGGAGACGCAGCCCATCTGTACATTCCGGTGGCGGCGCAAGGCATGAACACGGGGATTCAGGATGCCTTCAACGTTGCCTGGCGGCTGGCCTATGTGTGCCAGGGCAAGGCGCCTGAGTCGCTGCTCGATGGCTATGACGAGGATCGCCACGCCGTGGGCGAGCGGACCCGCAAGCTGTCAGATCTGCTGTTCCGGCTCTTCATCAACCAGGCGCGTTCCACCACCTACCGGAAACTCAGCAGCAAGGTCCTGGGTTTCGCGCTGGCCAGGGAACCGGTACAGAACCTCATGAGCGGGCGCGTGTCCCAGACCGGAGTGCACTACCGGCACACGACGCTGTCGAAAGCGCAACGCTTCCCCGGCCTCCGGAAGGGCGCGATCAACGCCGGAGACCGCATACCTGACCTTGACCTCGCCGACGCCGGCGGCCCCGGTGTGCACCTGTACGACCTGATGCGCACGCCGGGATACCTTCTCATGGGATATGCGTCCTGCTACACATCCGGCAGCAAGAAGGCCGCGATGCTGGCTGCATTGTCGCGGCTGCAGCGAAGCTACACCGGCTCGCTGCAGTGTCTGATGGTGCTGGGGGAGGGGTTGCCTGGCACGGAGGAGGTCCCTACGTTTCTTGATGCCAAACGCGAGGTTCTCCATCGCCTCGACGCGAAGCCCGGTGATGTCTTTCTCATCAGGCCCGACGGCTATCTGGCCTTCCGCACCGACGACCCGCGCCGGCTGCCTGGATTGCTCGAACCTTGGCTCACACGGGCCGCTGCCGACCTGCTGATGGCCTGAACCTGTTGAGAGCGTGTCATCTGACGCCACAGGTCTGAGGCCGGCGAGACGGTGGACGCTCGCATCATCAGCTCGCGCGAGCCGCAGCGGTACGGCGCTACCGTCGACGCATTGTCGCCAGGTGCGGTACCCGTATGACCTTGGGCGAGATCGGTGAAGAGCCTGCCGCGGCGGTATTGCCCGCCAAGAACGCCGCTCTGGTCGTGGTCGGTTCCCGCGGTCTGAGCGCCCTGGCCAGAGCCGTCGTCGGCTCGGTCGCCGGATACGTCGCGGCCTACGCCGACTGCCCCGTGATCGTCGTACGCGGGCCGGGACCCCTGCCCGTCACGACGACTACGGAACCGATCGTCGTGGCAGATGAGGAGCCGGACGCCTCCGTCCTGGAATTCGCGTTCGGGCAGGCCGCCCTGCGTCAGGTTCCGGTGTCCGCTTCGAAGGACCTGACCGGACGGGCGGAACGCCATCCGGGCGTCCGCATCCAGCGGGGGCGAGGACCATGCTGGGGCGGCGCTCATGGTCGTCGGGCGCAAGCGAGCCGCGTGGTTCGGCGCGGCGCCTTCGTTGCTCCAGCACGCGCCCTGCCCTGTGGCGGTGGTGCCCGAAGCATGAGGTCCGCTGACGGCGGTAGGGCGTCATGGCCGATCCCCGATGCCGCGCAGGCGTACGGCGGTGACCTTGTACTCGGGGCAGGAGGTCACGGTGTCGGCGTGGCTGGAGGTGAGGGCGTTCGCCCGGCCGGCGGTGAAGTGGAAGGTGCAGAAGAGCTGGCCCGGCGGGATCTGCTCGGTGATGCATGCCGCGAAAGTGGCCTGTCCGTGCCGGCTTTCGACGAGCACCGCGTCGCCGTCGCGAACGGTGTGGTGGGCGGCGTCGGAGGGATGGATGTCCAGCCGGTCGGAGGGGTCGAGTTCGATGGTGCCGGATCGGCGGGTCATGTTGCCGGAGTTGTAGTGGGCCCACCGGCGGCCGGTGATGAGGATCAGCGGGTAGTCGTCGTCGGGGCTTTCCCCGGGCGGCAGGTAGGGGCGGGCGGCGAGGTGCGCCAGCCCGTCCGGGGTGGCGAACCGGTCCAGGTGGAGCTTGGCCTGTCCGGGGCGGTCGGGGTCGGGGCAGGGCCAGGGGATGGCGCCTTCGCGATCCAGACGCCGGTGGGATATGCCGGCGAAGGCGGGCGCCACTTGCCCGCATTCGGCGAGCGCCTCGGCCGGGGTCGCGCAGCCGAGGTCGGCGCCGTAGGCCGCCGCGATGGCGTGGACGATGGTGAAGTCGGTGCGTGCCTGATCGGGCGGGTCGAGAGCGGGGCGCACCCGTTGGAAGCGGCGGTCGAAGTTGACGAAGGTGCCGTCCTTCTCCAGCCAGGACGCGGCCGGAAGGATCACGTCGGCGTGGCGGGCGGTCTCGGAGAGGAAGAGCTCCTGGCTGATGACGAGCGGGCATGCGTCCAGCGCTTCGACGACGCGGTTGGCGTCGGGGTCGGTGGCGCACACGTCCTCGCCGATGATCCACAGGGCCCGCAAGGCTCCCTCGCGTGCCGCCGCGAACATCTGCGGGATGCGCAGGCCGTCGTGGCCCGGAAGCGGGGTGCCCCAGATCCGCTCGGCCCTGCCTCGCGCTGCGGGGTCGCTGACCTTGCCGTAGCCGGGCAGCAGGTCGGGCAGGGCGCCCATGTCGGAGGCGCCCTGGACGTTGTTCTGCCCTCTGAGGGGGTTCACGCCGAATCCGCGATCGGTGCCGACCGCGCCGCGCAGGATCGCCAGGTTCGCCAGAGTGCGCACGCCGTCGGTGCCGTGCAGGTGCTCGGTCACGCCGAGACCGTAGACGATGGCCGGCCGCTGGGCCTGCCCGTACAGGCGTGCTGCGGCGACCAGATCCTCCGGGGGCACGCCGGTGATCGCGGCCACCTGGTCGGGCGGGTAGTCGTCGAGGAGCGCGGCGAGTTCCGGCAACCCGCCGGCTCGAAGACGTAGGAACTCCTCATCGATGAGGCCTTCGGCGAGCAGGACATGGGCGAGCCCGTTGAACAGGGCGACGTTGGTCCCCGGGCGGGGGCGCAGGTGCACGTCGGCGTGGCAGGCCAGGCCGACGGCGCGGGGGTCGGCCACCACCAGCCGTGCACCCCGCAGGACTTGCTGGAGCAGCCGCGCCCCGACGACCGGATGGGCCTCGACGGGGTTCGCGCCCACCACGAGCAGGCAGTCGGCCTGCTCCACGTCCTCCAGGCAGTCGGTGCCGCCGGACAGGCCGAACGCGGCGGTCAGCCCGGCGGCCGAGGGGGAATGGCACAGCCGCGAGCAGTTGTCGACGTTGTTGGTGCCGATGGCGACTCTCATGAACTTCTGGATCAGGTAGTTCTCCTCGTTGGTGGCCCGGGCCGAGGAGATCGCCGCCACCGCGTCGGGGCCCGCCTCGGTCACGGCGGCTCGCAGCCCGCGAGCGATGTGGTCGAGCGCCACGTCCCAGCTCACCGGCTCCAGCCCGGAACGGCCGCGTAGCAGGGGCTGGGTGAGCCGCTCCGGAGAGCGCAGGAACCCGTGGGCGAAACGGCCCTTGACGCACGCGTGCCCGCGGTTGACCGGGCCGTCGTGGGCCGGCCGCACGGCGGCGACCTCGCCG
>NZ_VDLX02000020.1 GCF_006334985.2 Nonomuraea phyllanthi | reverse complement strand
ACTACGCTGGCCACGAGGTCTCCGGTATTTCGTTCTTCTTGGTCGTTGAACCATCTACCGGAGACCTCTTCGTTCAACGATCACCGACACGCCTCACACGTGATCTTTCGAAACACGGCCTAGGGGCGCCAGCATCGCGCCGTGCATGTCGACGATGTGCCGTACGACGTCCCTGGCCGTCCACCTGGCGCACGGCGACGGGTCCGGCCACTGGTCAGGGCGCACGGACACGACCTTGCGCTCGAACGCGTCGGCGCGCCGCCGGTAGCGGTCGGCGATCTCACTCGTCATCAGGGCTCCTTGAGGCGATGGCGTCGAGGGACCGGCGGCATGTGCTCAGCCCGCCGCTGTTATGAAACCACCTCCATCTCCGATCTCTCTGAGAGAGCGCTCTCCCTCACCTGGAGGTCCCGTGTCCCGACCCTCGTCATGGGCGGCTCTCGCCCTGGTCGCCTCGCTGGTCGTCGCGCCGCGGGCGGCCGCGGCCGCGGAGCCGTTCACCGTCACCGACGTCGAGTCCGAGAGCGTCCCCGCCGGCGTGTACGCCTGGGGCAACGACGCGCCCTCGACCCCCGTCCTCACGGTCGAGCCGGGCCCCGCCAGGCCGGGGGCGCCCGCGGGCAACCGGGTGCTCAGGACTGTCTATGACGTGAGCCAGTGGGGCGGCTGGTCGCACGATCTGGCCGCACCCCAGGACTGGTCCCCGTACGAGGGCTTCTCCTTCTGGGTGGACGGCGCCGGCTCGGGCCGGCGGATCTTCTTCGAGATCAAGGACGGCGGCGCGGGGGCGGGCGCGGCGGAGCTGTTCGAGTCGTCGTTCACCGACGACGAGGCGGGCTGGCGGCAGGTGAAGGTGCCGTTCGAGAGCTTCACCAGGCGCGCCGACTACCAGCCCGGCGGCGCGCCCACCGACGGCGAGCTCGACCTGGTGGCCATGTGGGGCTACTCGATGCGACTGCCGGCCGCGCGGGGCACGCTGGAGTGGGACCAGGTCGAGCTCTACGGGACGGCGCCCCCGCGTCCGGCCCGGCTCTCCACCGCCCAGCCGGTCTACCCGGTGGACGAGAACGGCCAGGCCAGGATCAACGTCACCGTCACCACCGCGGACGGCCGGCCGCTGCCCGCCGACCTGGCGGTGGCGTACGGGACCGGCAGGGGCACCGCGACGCCGGGCGACGATTACACGGCGGCGGAGGGCACCCTGACGTTCCCGGCGGGGACGGCGTCCGGTTCGGCCAGGGCGTTCACGGTCAGGATCAAGAGGGACGGCCGGGGCGAGGTGGCCGAGACCATCCCGATCGAGCTGTCCGGCAGCGGCGTCAGGCCGCCGGCCGAGGCGCCCGTCATCGTGATCAACGCGCACGACCTCCCGTACCTGAACCGCAGCAAACCCGTCAAAGAGCGCGTCGCCGACCTGCTCGGGCGGATGACGCCGGAGGAGAAGATCGGGCAGATGACGCAGGCCGAGCGCGGCGCGCTGCGGCAGCAGAGCGACATCGCCACGTACCGCCTGGGCTCGGTCCTGTCCGGCGGCGGCTCCGCCCCCGCGCCCAACACGCCCGAGGCGTGGGCCGACATGATCGACGCGTTCCAGCTGCAGGCCCGGCGGACCCGCCTGCAGGTGCCGCTCCTCTACGGCGTGGACGCGGTGCACGGGCACAACAACGTGGTGGGGGCGACGATCTTCCCGCACAACGTCGGCATGGGCGCCACCCGCGACCCCGAGCTGGTCGAGCGGGAGGGCGCTATCACCGCGAGCGAGGTCAGGGCGACCGGCATCCCGTGGAACTTCGCGCCCTGCCTGTGCGTGTCGCGCGACGACCGGTGGGGCCGGGCGTACGAGTCGTTCGGTGAGGACCCGGCACTGGTGTCGCGGATGGCCACGATCATCGACGGGCTCCAGGACAACGGCGTGCTGGCCACCGCCAAGCACTACGTGGGCGACGGCGGCACCGCGTACGGCTCCTCGACCAGCGGCGACTACACCATCGACCAGGGCGTCACCAAGGTGGGCCGGAAGGAGCTGGAGGAGGTGCACCTGGCGCCCTTCGAGGAGGCGGTCAGGCGCGGCGTGGCCACCGTGATGCCGTCGTTCTCCAGCGTCGACCTCGGCGACGGGCCGCTCAAGATGCACGCCCACAAGGAGCTCGTCACGGACGTGCTCAAAGGCCGCCTCGGCTTCAAGGGTTTCGTGGTCAGCGACTGGCAGGCCATCGACCAGATCCCCGGCGACTACGCGAGCGACGTGCGTACCTCGGTCAACGCGGGCCTTGACATGATCATGGTGCCGTACGCCTACCCGGACTTCGAGAGCACGCTCAAGGCCGAGGTCGAGGCCGGGCGCGTGCCGCTCGACCGGGTGGACGACGCGGTGGCGAGGATCCTGACGCGGAAGTTCGGGCTGGGGCTGTTCGAGCACCCGTACGCCGACCGCTCGCGGCTCGGCGACGTCGGCTCGGCGGCGCACCGGGCGGTCGCCCGCACGGCCGCGGCCCGGTCACAGGTGCTGCTGAAGAACGACGGCGGCCTGCTCCCCCTGCGCCGCGACGCCAGGGTCTACGTGGCCGGCTCGAACGCCGACGACCTCGGCAACCAGGCCGGCGGCTGGACGATCACCTGGCAGGGCTCGTCCGGGCCGATCACGCCCGGCACCACGATCCTGTCGGCCATCCGCTCCCGCGCCTCCTCCGTGACGTACTCCCGCGACGCCTCGGCCGACCCGTCCGGGCACGACGTGGGGGTCGTGGTGGTGGGCGAGACCCCGTACGCGGAGGGCCAGGGCGACGTGGGCCGCGCCGGGCGCACGCTGGAGCTGTCGGCCGCCGACCGGGCCGCGGTCGACAGGGTGTGCGGGGCCATGAAGTGCGTCGTCCTGATCGTCTCGGGGCGCCCGCTGCTGCTCGGCGACCTGTCGGGCGTGGAGGCCGTGGTGGCCGCGTGGCTGCCGGGCACCGAGGGCGACGGGGTGGCCGACCCGCTGTTCGGCGCGGTCCCCTACACGGGGCGGCTGCCGTTCACCTGGTTCCGCTCCGTGGAGCAGCTGCCGATCAACGTGGGCGACCCCGCGTACGATCCGCTCTGGCCCTACGGGTGGGGCCTGCGCACGGACCGGGCCCGCGACCGGCTCGAGGCCGCGCGCGACGAGCTCGCCTCCGGTGACGGGTTCTCCAGGGCCGCCGCGGCGGTCCTGACGGTGTCCCGCCGCCACTGGAACCCCGACGGGTCCGTACGGGACGCGCGCGCCGTCCTAGCCGTCCTGAACGCGGCCGCGGCGCTCCTCGAACGCTCGAAGAGCGACCCGTACGCCGTGGACGACGCGGTCGTGTCGGTGGCCAGGGACATCGCCCAGAGCGCCGGCGGGCGGCCCGACCTCCAGGCGGCGGCCGACCACGAGCTGGCGGCGGGCCACCCGAGGAAGGCGGTGAGCCTGCTGGCCCGGGCCGCCCGCTGAACCTCCGGCCGGGACCTCAGGGGTAGCTCCCCTCCCCCGGGCGCGGCCCACCGTTGCGGTGGGCGGTCCCCTCGCGCCCGGGGGAAGCCATCCCGCCGGACCACCGCGCCCGGCGCGGGGCCGGGCTCTGGCGCGGTCGCGGCCAGGCCCGGCAGGCGGGCTCAGGCCCGGCCAGGCCCGGCAGACGGGTTCAATCGCGGCCAGGCCCGGCAGGAAGGTTCAATCCCGGCACAGGCAGAACGGGTGCCCCGCCGGGTCCAGGAACACCCGGAAGTCGTCGTCCTCGCTGGGCTGGTGGTCGTGCTTGACCGCGCCGATCTCGATGGCCTGCTTCTCCGCCGTGTCCAGGTCGTCGACCGTCAGGTCGAGGTGGATCTGCTGGGGCCGTTCGGGATCGGGCCACGTCGGCGCCCGGAAGTCGGCCGCGAGCTGGAACGCCAGCCGCCGGGGAGAGCCGCCGTCGCTCACCACCACCCAGTCGTCGTCGGCGTACGTGACCGGCCAGCCGAGCAGGCGGGAGTAGAAATCCGCCAGCGCGCGCGGATCGGGGCAGTCGAACACGACGCTCCGGAACTCGGCGATGCCACTCACCCGATTCACCTCTCCTCTTCGTTTTGCCGGCACGTGCGCCGACAAGAATCCATGGCATGGCTGCCAACTCGTTCATGGTCCCGCTGGGCACCCCGGCGCCCGCCTTCGACCTGACCGCCATCAACGGCGGCAGTGTCTCGCTCGAAGACCTCAAGGGCTCGCCCGCCACCCTTGTGATCTTTCTGTCCAACCATTGTCCGTATGTCCGCCACATCGAGAAAGGTCTCGCCGCTCTGGCCGCAGACTACGGCGCCAGGGTGTCGATCGTCGCGATCTGCAGCAACGACAGCGTGAACTACCCCGACGATGATCCGACACACCTGGCGGAGCAGGCGGCGCGGGCCGGGTTCGCCTTTCCGTACCTGCTGGACGAGACGCAGGAGGTGGCCAAGGCGTATCGGGCGGCGTGCACGCCGGACTTCTTCCTCTATGACGGGCAGTTCCGGCTCGTCTACCGGGGCGAGTTCGACGGTGCCAGGCCGGGCAACTCGGTGCCGGTGACGGGCGGGTCCCTGCGGGCGGCCATCGACGCCGTGCTCGAAGGGCGACCGGTGGGCGAGGAGCAGCGCCCGTCGCTCGGCTGCGGCATCAAGTGGAAACCGGGCAACGCGCCCGCCTGACTCACAGGGCTCCCCACCGCGGGCACCGCACCCGGCCGCCTCCGGACCCGTGCCCGGCCTCACGCAGGCGCGATGGGGGCGCGCGCAAGGATTAGCAGCGGCGCCCCCCGCCTCCTCACCGTGCGGGCGGACCGGCCGGCCGCCCGGCGCGGCCTATTGACCGGCGCCGCTGATCGCGGACGGGAGCGCGAGCAGCAGTTCGTGCGGCTCGCCACCCTGCCAGTGGCGGACCAGGCGGTTGCCCGCCTCACCCGGGTCGAAACCCTCACAGCCGAGAGGCCCGAAGCAGCCCGCCTGGTCCAGCATGAGGATCAGCGGGTCGTCGTCGGGCAGGCTGGCCGCGTAGGCGGCGGTGTCGAGGAGGGCCAGGGCCGTCCTGGCGTTGCGGCCCTCGTCCCTGGCCTCCACCCGGTCAAGGCGACGCCGGGCCTGGGTACGGAGATACGCGGCGAGCGATTCGGACCTACTCACGACTAACCTTCTTCGATCACGTACATGCGGCTACGACATCATCACGCAAGGTGATGTGGTTCCGTGGGACGTTTGCCAACTCCAGCCAGTCGGGACCCCCGGTCCATCAGCAGAATTGAGGTGCAGTGCATGATTTACGACATGAGTGCGTTCGACGATGTGTATGCCGGTAATGAGAAGTTTGCTCAGGAATTCGAGCATTCCGGCCTCACCGGCCGGGCGGCCCGCGGGCTGGCCGTCGTGACCTGCATGGACTCCCGCATCGACCCGCTCGGCCTGCTCGGCCTCAAGCCCGGCGACGCGAAGATCCTCCGCAACGCCGGCGCCCGGGTGACGGACGACGTGCTCCGTACGCTGGTCCTCGCCGTCTACGTGCTCGGGGTCGAACGCGTGCTGGTGATGCCCCACACGGACTGCGGCATGACCAAGGTGGGCGACTCGGACGTACACGCTCTCACCCAGGAGCGCGGGATCGACACCCGCAGCCTGGACTTCCACACCGTCCCGGACCAGCACGCGGCGCTGCGCCACGATCTCACCCGCATCAGGAGCACGCCGTTCCTGCCCAAGGACATGCCGGTGGCGGGCGCCATCTACGACGTCTTCACCGGCCGCCTGACACCTGCGGAGCTCTAGTCCGTACGGGCCTCTCCCACACCGACCGGAGACCCGGCCGCCCGCCACGGGGCCGCCCGCCGCCCGGCCCGCACACCTCAGCCGGTCCGGGCGGCCCGATCGGCCCGCACACGGCCGTCAGATCGGACGTGGCGCCCAAGATTCTGGACCTCCTGACCGCCGGCCCTCGATCCGCGGCCGCCCGGACCGTCATGGTCGTCGCATGACTGACATCTCCCCCACACCTGCCACCCTCTTCGCCGAGCAGGCGGCCGGGACAGGGCGAGCGGGCCGATCGCCGGCGGGCCGGGCGCTCCGGTTCGCCGCGCGCCGATGGCCGGCCTGGTGCGGGCTGGCCATGGCCGTCCTGTCGCTCCTGGATCTGGAGGACGGCCGCGGCCAGGCGGTCATCGTGTTCCTCGCCGCCCTCATCTATCTCGGCACCGCGATCGTCGGCAAGCCCGGCGTCGTGTGGATCCTCTTCGGCGCCAGCGTGGTGGCGATCACCGTGCTGCGTGTGTTCCAGGTGGATCCGTGGGTTCCGCTGATCGGCGGCGCCGTCGCCCTCCTCGTCCTCGGCCTGGTCAGCGATCTTCCCCGGCAGCCACGCCTCGCCGCCGCCCAGCTCCCGGCCATGGTCGTCTTCGGTGGCGCCGCCCTCACGGCCCTGTCGCTCTCGCCCGCCCTCGGCAGCTACCTCGTCGCCGCGGCCCTCATCGGCCATGCCACCCTGGACACGATCGTCTGGCGGGCCGACAAGGTCGTCATCCGCTCGCTCGCCGAGTTCTGCGCCGTCCTCGACCTCACGCTCGGCCTTCTGATCATCGCCCTGCAACTGATCTGACCTAGGCGGGAACCGAGAGATCCCGCCCACCACGGAAAATCCGGTGGGCCGGGGTCAGGTGGCGTCATCCAGCTGCTCGGCCAGCCGCTCCAGGCCGCCCTTGATGAGCTGCCCGTACTCGTCGTCGCCGAGCGCGCCGATCCCGTCCCGCGCCTGCTGGAGGTGCTGACGAGCGCGATCGAGGTCGCCCAGCTTGCGATAGCAGTCGCACAGGTTGAGGTGCAACGACGGATACAGGCCGGCCACGGAGAGCGTCACGCCTGCTTGGGCCGCCCGCTCGTCGGTGATCCGATCGGCGGCGGCGATCGCCCGCAGGTCCCATTCGAGCTCCTGGTGCACGTCCTCCTGCACGTCGGCCATCGCGTGGGCCAGGACGCAGACATGCAGCGGGTCACCTTGCTCACCGCCGATGTCGTCCCAGATCTGCGCGAACAGGTCGCGCGCGGCGTCAGGCTGCCCCCGGTGGTGATGCAACTCCACCCCCTGGCCGATCCGGGTCAGTGTTGGGTCGGTGATCATGAATGGCTCCTTCATCGACGCGGCATCCGCATGCCGGCCTGCGTGCCTCACGTGGCTTGACGACCTTCAAGCTTCTGATCGGGTGGCTCGCCCGGCAACCCCGGCAACCATCGAGCCGGCCGCCCAGAAGCCCGGCTCTCGGGCGAGGCTCGGCGCTCGCTCGCCAGGCGTTGTCGGCTGATCTCCCGAGCCCGCGGCCGACCGCGGCACCTCGACGACGAAACACAGGAAGCTGAGCTTGTTCTTGAATTCATCGAAGTCGTCCGGGAACAGCTCACGGGCGGCGGGGTCGGCCTGCGGCTCGCTGAGGACGGCGATGCGGAAGCCCGCGGCGGTGAAGGCGTCGGTCATCGCGTGCAACGGCCTGCGCCAGAAGGTCATCGGGAAGGGCTGCCCGTCGAACGTCCACTCGTCGGTATAGCTGGTGGTCGAGAAATAGCTGGGCCGGGGAGGATCCTGGATCAGGTGGTCCACGAACGGGTGCTGCACCGACGCGATCAGCCGGCCGCCGGGCCGCAGCACACGCCGCATTTCGCCCAGCGTCGGCCCCCAGTCCTCCAGGTAGTGCAGCACCAGCGACGCGACCACGTCATCGAACGCACCATCGGCGAACGGCAGCGGATCACGCACGTCGACCACGTGCAGGTCCGCGTCCGCACCGAGCCGCTGCCTGGCCAGCGCCAGCATCCCGGCGCTGGAGTCGATGCCCGTGACGACGGCACCGCGATCGCGCAGTGCCGCCGACAGGGGGCCTGAGCCGCACCCGGCGTCCAGGATCCTGCGACCGGCCACGTCCCCGGCGAGGGCCATGATCGCGGGCCGCGCCAGATGCGCGTTGATGATGTTGCTCTCGGTCTCCGCCGAGTACCCCTCGGCGAAGCTGTCGTAGTCATTCACCGCCTGGGCCGGATCCGCGGGCTGGGGCGGGGTCGAGACCCACGCGGGACGATCTGGCGTGAAGGTCTCGGGCACGTCGGGTACGCGTTCCATCGTCGCAGCCTAGCGATCTTGACTTCGCGATTCTGGATGCTTCTGGCAAATGTCCCAACCCACGCGCACCATCGGCGAGGTAGGCCGCTCAAGGTTCGAGGACGCAGGACACCCGATTCCCGATCCTCCCGAGCAGGGGCCGCCACAGAGCTCCACAGGCGCCTCAGAGCCCTCAGATGCCTCCTTGCACCCTCCGCCTCTGGGACGTCCAGGAGAGGCTGCCAGGACGGCATCCAGCGGCTCACCGACCCCACACTGCCCAGTCACCCGCAACGGAAGCCCGGGGGGTCAAGGCATCCGATGGAGGGTCATGAGCCGTCGGTCAACGGCATCCCGCGCCCGAAGGCTCGTTCGACGGCGATGCGGGTGAGCCACCCGAGGCCGGCGGTGAACAGCGGCGGCCACACGATCGGCCCGAAGCTGTAGGCGACCACCACCACGAGCGGGATCCACACGCGATGCAGAGCCTGGTGGAGCACGCCGGGCGGGCGAACCCCGGCGAGCCGCGCGAGGTCGATCAGGGCGAAGAACAGGAGCATGGCGACAGTGGTCGGCAGGCCGTACTTGACGCTCTCGAAGATCGCGAACGCGGCCAGGAAGAGCGCAAGCGCTCCCCAGCCAAGCCTCCGCAGCCGACCGGCCCCTCGCCGCCGACCGGCATCATCCGGCACGGGCCGGGACTCCCCGCCACGCCCGCGTCCTGTCGTCACCGGCACACCCCCAAGCCCGAATCGGAGCGCGCACCCGCGCCGAGCCCGAGAGCGACCTCAGGCGTCGATGTGGTCGCGGTCGACCTCGGCGGCGCTGTTGACGATGAACTCGCGCCGGGGCGCCACATCGCTGCCCATCAGCAGGTTGAAGATGCCCTCGGCCTCCTCCGCGTCCTCGATGCGGACGCGGCGCAGGATGCGGTGCCGCGGGTCCATGGTGGTCTCGGCCAGCTGGTCGGCGTCCATCTCGCCCAGGCCCTTGTAGCGCTGCACCGGGTCCTTCCACCGCTTGCCGCGCCGTTCGAGGTCGCGCAGCACCTTCTGCAGCTCGGCGTCGGAGTAGCAGTAGATGTACTTCTCCTTGCCCCGCCCCGGGTTGGTCAGCTCGATGCGGTGCAGCGGCGGCACGGCGGCGAACACGCGGCCCGCCTCGACCATCGGCCGCATGTAGCGGTGGAAGAGGGTCAGGAGCAGGCAGCGGATGTGGGCGCCGTCGACGTCGGCGTCGGCCATCAGGATGACCTTGCCGTAGCGGGCGGACTCGATGTCGAACGAGCGCCCGGAGCCCGCGCCGACGACCTGGATGATGGCGGCGCACTCGGCGTTCTTGAGCATGTCGCTCACGGACGCCTTCTGCACGTTGAGGATCTTGCCGCGGATCGGCAGCAACGCCTGGAACTCGGAGTCGCGGGCCAGCTTGGCGGTGCCGAGCGCCGAGTCGCCCTCCACGATGAACAGCTCGCTGCGGTCGACCCCGTCGCTGCGGCAGTCGACCAGCTTGGCCGGGAGCGCGGAGTTCTCCAGCGCGCTCTTGCGCCGCTGGTTGTCGCGGTGCTCGCGGGCCGCGATGCGGGCCTTGGCGGCGGCGACGATCTTCTCCAGGACGGCGCGCAGCGGCTGCTTGTAGCCGCGCGGCGGGTTGGTGAAGAGCTCCTTGAGCTCGCGCGAGACCACGTGGGAGACGATGCGGGTGGCCGCGGAGGTGCCGAGCACCTCCTTGGTCTGCCCCTCGAACTGCGGCTCGGGCACCCGAACCGTGACCACGCCGGTCAGGCCCTCGGAGATGTCGTCCTTGGTGACCGGGTCGTCGCCGTTCTTCAGCAGCCGGGTCTCGCGCAGCAACTCGTTGATCGTGCGGACCATGCCGCGATCGAAGCCCGTGAGGTGGGTGCCGCCCTTGGGGGTGGCGATCACGTTGACGAACGAGCGGACGGTCGACTCGTAGCCCTTGCCCCAGCGGACCGCCACGTCGACGGTGAGCTCGCGCTGCACCTCGGTGGGCGTCATGTGGCCCTGGTCGTCGAGGACGGGCACGGTCTCGTGGAAGTGCCCCACGCCCTGCAGGCGCAGCACCTCGCAGACGGCCTCGTCGCGCGCCAGGAACTCGGTGAACTCGGAGATGCCGCCGTCGAAGCGGAACTCCTCCTCCACGCGCTCCTCGTGCCTGCTGTCATAGACGGCCAGGGTCAGGCCGGGCACCAGGAACGCGGTCTGCCGCAGGCGCACGTGGATCTCGTCGAGCGAGACCTCGGCGTCGGGCAGGAAGATCTGCTTGTCGGCCCAGAACCGCACGCGGGTGCCGGTGGGGTGCTTGGGGCGCTTGTCGCTGATCCGCAGCCCGGACTTCTTCTTGAACTTCGCGCCCGGCCCGGGGCCGTCGAAGATGCCGGTGACGCCGCGGCGGAAGCTGATCTCGTAGACGCGGCCGTCGCGATCGACCTCGACGTCGACCCGCGAGGACAGGGCGTTGACCACGGAGGCGCCGACGCCGTGCAGGCCGCCGGACGCGCCGTAGGAGCCGCCGCCGAACTTCCCGCCCGCGTGGAGCTTGGTGTAGACGAGCTCGACGCCGGCCAGGCCGGTCTTGGGCTCGACGTCCACGGGGATGCCCCGGCCGTTGTCGCGCACCTCGATGGACCCGTCGGGATGGAGCTCGACCTCGATGCGGTCGCAGTGGCCCGCGAGCGCCTCGTCGACGCCGTTGTCCACGATCTCCCAGAGGCAGTGCATGAGCCCGCGGCTGTCGGTGGACCCGATGTACATGCCAGGGCGCTTGCGGACGGCCTCAAGCCCCTCAAGCACCGACAGGTGACGAGCCGTGTAACCCGCCTCCACTAGCGTCACTCCAGCTCCCCTGGTCTAGGCATCGAACACGTGTGCGTAGCTTACCGTTCTTCCCGTACGCGCGCGTACAAGCTTGCCACGCTGTCATGTTTGCCGTTACCAACGGACTGATCGTCATTACTTTCGGACACATTCCGCTCTGGGCGTAGCGACCGGGCGGTTGGGAACGTCCACGTCCGGTTAGATGTTGTTCCAAGTGACTGACGCCAGATCCTCGCTTCGGCGGGGGTGACCCGAAAGGCGATACGTGACTGGAGCTCTCGCCCCCGTTAAGCCGCTGACGGCCCTCGACCGCTGCGACCGCTGCGGCGCCCAGGCCTACATTCGCGCGACCCTGCCCGTGGGTGGGGAGTTGCTGTTCTGCGCCCACCACGGGCGTCAGCACATCGCAGCGCTGCGCGAAAAGGGCGCCGACATCCTGGACGAGTCGGCTCGGCTCAGCGAAACCCCTTCCAATGCCCCTAACGACGAGCGCTGAGGCGGCGCTGGTCGTGCTGAGATAACCACATATTGCACGACGCAGAACGGCGACTCCGGATTTGTCCAGAGCCGCCGTTCTGTCACGCCCGGGGCCGGCCAATCGCTGCGCCACGCCACGCCCGAAGCCGACCCACCGCACCGCCGCACTCAGGTCGTGAAGATTCAGTGGCCTCGAACGACGCATCGCCTTCGTCGACGACGCCATTGCGCGCGTTGCGGGCGAAACCGCCAGGAGAATGTCACGCCTGGCCCAACTGGACCCGGCGGGCGGGCGGGTCAGCGGACCCGGTAGTGGTACCCGCCCACGACCTCGAAACCCTCGCCGCGATACAGCGCCTGGGCGGCCAGGTTCGGGGCGGTGGTCACCAGGTAGGCGCGCTCGGCGCGCGCATGCCGTACGAGCGCTCGCAGGACCGCGCGGGCCAGCCCTCGACGGCGGGCCTGCGGCAGGGTGGCCATGCAGTAAATGCCGAGCATGTCACCACATGACGCAGCCGGCTCCTCCATACCTGGAGTCCCAGGTACGTCCCCCTGTGCCGCGTCCGGCGTGTCGCCCTGCGGTACGGCGCGGCCGACGGCGAGCGCCACCCCGTCCTCCTCGTACGCCGCATACCACGCCGGCACTCCCGTGCAGATGCGCTCCGCATCCTCGAAGCCGCTGCCGTAGCGGCCGTCCACGGCCCACCATGCCTCCAGCCAGCCCCGCCACGGCCGGTCCTCGATCCGGACCTCGCGTGCAGCCCGACCAGCGGGCGAACCGGCCATGACGACGGTCGGGTCCACCAGCTCGTAGCCTCTCCGCTCCAGCGCCTCGTCCAGCCCTGGCGCGGCGTTGGGGCCCAGCGAGAAGACGCAACGCTGCCCGCGCTCCCCGTAGAAGCCCTCCGCCGCTTCGATGGCGCCGTCCAGGTCGGCGGGCCGCGTGAGCGCGAGTACGGAGTTGGCCCGCTTGGTCACGCCACCGGCGTAACGAAACACCCATCCGTCGTGGACGTGCTGCTCGTAGGCGGGCCATGCCTCGTGGACGAGGAGGTCGTAATTCACCCGAGCAGCGTATTCGACCCATTTCGCGAGGAATAACCGACCCGCATCCTGAAGCAACCGCCCTCCTTGAGGCACCGCCCCGCGGCCATGTCTCAGGACTTCGCGGAGAGCCGCCCATGCCGCATCGCGACAGCAGCAGCCGCACCTTGCGACGGTGACCTCACCGCACCTCGCGGCAACCCTCACCTCACCCCCCTTGACCAACCGGACTGCAGTCCGATAGTTTCTGATCGTCCGATTAACCGGACCATGGTCCGAATAGAGGAGTGCAAGGATGACCACACTCATCACCCGGGAAGAGCTCAAGGCGGCCATCGACGCCGGCGCGGTCACAGTCGTTGACGCGCTGGGCGGCGATTACTACGCGAAGCAGCACCTTCCCGGCGCGATCCCGCTGGTCGAGGCCGAGGTCGCCGGCCGTGCCGCAGAGCTGCTGCCCGACAAGGACGCCGCGATCGTCACCTACTGCAGCAACCCCGCCTGCACCAACAGCCAGGCGGTCGCCACCCGCCTGGAGCGGCTCGGCTACACCCGCGTCCGTAAGTACCGCGAGGGCATCGAGGACTGGGCCGCTGCTGGTCTTCCCCTGGAAGGATCGAGCATCGACTGACGGGCACGCCACCCGGCGCCGGACAGGGGCGATGGCCTCGCATCGCCCCTGTCCGGCCTCTTCCCTGCCTCAGAGCTTGGAGAAAATTCCGAGCTGTCACACTCAGCCGGGCTTCCTCGTCTCCCTGGCGATAGCGCTGAACTGGCGACGAAGGAGCCCGCTATATGCAAGCCATCACGGCACGAGACCGCCAGGCCGGTCTCACCGGCCTGACCCTCACGGACATGCCGTACCCGCAGGCCACCGTGCACGACGTCATCGTCCAGGTGCACGCCGCAGGTTTCACACCGGGGGAGCTCGACTGGCCCGCCACCTGGTACGACCGCGCCGGCCACGACCGGACCCCGAGCATCCCCGGCCACGAGCTCTCCGGCGTGGTCGCCGAACTGGGGCACGGGGCAACCGGCTTCAGCGTAGGTCAACGGGTGTTCGGCCTGGCCGACTTCACCCGCAACGGAGCATTCGCCGAGTACGTCGCGGTCGAGGCGCGCAACCTGGCACCGCTGCCGGCGGAGGTGGACCACACCACCGCTGCCGCGCTGCCGATTTCCGGGCTGACCGCCTGGCAGGGCATGGTCGATCACGGCCGCCTTGCTTCCGGCCAAACCGTGCTCATCCACGGCATCGCCGGTGCGGTCGGATCAATCGCCGCACAGCTGGCCCGCGAGGTCGGCGCCCGAGTGATCGGCACCGGCCGGTCGTCGGACCGCGAGCGGGCGGGTGAGCTGGGCGTCGACACCTTCCTCGACCTCGAGACCCAGGAGATGGAGGAGATCGGCGCGGTCGATCTCGTGTTCGACCTGATCGGCGGGGAGGTCCTCGATCGGTCGACTCCCCTGGTTCGATCCGGTGGCACCCTCGTCACCATCACGCAGCCGGATGTCCGGCTTGTCGACGGCCGATCTGTCTTCTTCGTCGTCGAACCCGATCGCTCCCGTCTCACCGACCTCGCCGACCGGGTACGTGCTGGGAAGCTGCACCCGCTGGTGAGCACTGTCCGGCCGCTGGCTGAAGCACCCATCACGCTCGCCCCAGGGACGCGCGCACGAGGCAAGACCATCATCCGTGTCCAGGAAAACTGATCAGGAGACCGGCGTGACTCGAATCCGTACGGCCGGTGCGCTGTTGGCCGGGACCGTGTTGGCGCTGGCCACGGGCTGTTCGTCCGCTGACCAGGACGCCTCCGCCACGATCCGGGCCGCCGCCACGACGATCTCGGCCCCGAACCCCGATCGTCCCGCTGAAGCGTTCAAGCCGCTGTTCCAGCAGGCCCTCCCGAACGTGGAAGGCAAGACGTTCACCTCGGCGATCGTCGACTTCCCAGCCGACGCGAAGGCGCTACCGCATCGGCACGGCGACGCGTTCGTGTACGCCCACGTCCTCGAGGGCTCCGTACGCAGCCAGGTCGCGGGCAGCCCCGCGCGCACGTACCACAAGGGCGAGAACTGGGTTGAGCAACCGGGTGCGCATCACATCCTCACCGAGAACGCCAGCGCAACCGAGGAAGCAAAGCTCCTGGTCGTCTTCATCTCCGACACCGGCGATGAACTCAAGAGCGACGACCACCACTCCTAGCAGCGACGACACTCCCGCATCAGATGACCGAACTGGAGGAATCATGACGAACGCCCACCGCACCAACATCGGTGAACAGCATCCAACCGCCTACAAGGCCCTCATCGCCTTGTCGATGGAAGCTGACAAGAACGCCGCGGCGGCGGGACTCGACCCGCTCCTGGTCGAGTTGATCCGGATCCGCGCCTCGCAGATCAACGGTTGTGCCTTCTGTCTGCGCATGCACACCCGCGAGGCGCTCAAGAAGGGCGAGAACCCCGACCGGATCGCCGTTCTGCCCGCATGGGCCGAGTCCGCCTATTTCTCCGAGCGTGACCGCGCCGCGCTCCGCCTGACTGAGGCAATCACGCTGGTGTCGGTCGGGCACGTCACCGACGAGGACTATGCTGCCGCCGCCGACGTGCTGACCTCGGATCAGATCTCGGCTGTCGCCTGGTTGACCACGGTGATGAACTCCTTCAACCGGGTCGCGATCACGAGCCGCTACCACGTCGGCGACTGATCGGAAGCGCCGGCCGATCGGATTGACCCGGACCTGCGCCTGGGCCCCGGTCGGCGGCGCGACGTGGCACAGCCTCATGGAGGCTTTCCGGCAGCCGATCGGCGCCGTCCCCTTTGACGCGTTCGGCTACGCCGACCCGCCTGGCCGAGCAGGTCTGCGCGAATGCATTGCTCGGTATCTGACTCGCGCTCGTGGATTCGGTTGGCTCGTGGTCCCGGACCACTCCGCGGCAAGGCGGGACGGCGGGCGCGTGTGCTCAGATCCCCGGCAGGCGTACGGCGATCATGGCGATGTCGTCCTTGTACGCCACGGGCAGCTGGAGCAGTCTGTCGCAGAAGTGGTCAAGAGGCTCACAAGCCAGCGTGGCGGAGCCGCGGCGGAGCCGTTCCAGCCCCACGTCGAGATGCTCTCCCGGCACTTCCACCAGGCCGTCGGTGTAGAGCAGCAGCGTGCTACGCGCGGGAAGCACCGCGACGGAGCTGCTGCGCGACACGTCGCAGCCGGTGCCCAGGAGGGGGTTGGCGGCGCCTTCGAGGAAGCGCGCCTCGCCCTCGTGGGTGACGAGCAGGGGCGGAGGGTGGCCGGCCACTGAGTAATGAAGCGACCAGCCGCCGCTGTCCGGAGCTTCCAGGTGGGCGAGGACGCAGGTCGCCGTGCCCTCGCCGTCCAGCAACTCGGTGGCGACGTCCACACGGCGCAGGATGTCACCGGGAGGCTCCTGGCGGTCCATCGCCAGCCCTCTGAGCATGTTGCGCAGCTGGCTCATCGTCACCGCCGCCGCCAGGTCGTGGCCGGCCACGTCGCCGATCGTCAGCACGGTGGAGCCGTCGGGCCGTACGAAGGAGTCGTACCAGTCGCCGCCGATCTCCGCCGAGCTGGCGCTGGCCCGGTAACGGGCGGCGATCTCCAGCCTCGGCACCCGCGGCGGGTCGGGGAGCAGGTAGTTCTGCAACGCCAGGGCCATGCACTGGGTGCGCTGGAACCGCATGGCGTTGCTGAGATGGACATGCGCGTGAGCCAGCATCCGGCCCATCAGATCGACATCATCCGGATCGAGCTTTTCGCGCTCCCCGTAGCGCCCGGCGGCGACCACCGCCGCCACCGCGCCGTCCACGATCACCGGCACCATGGCGACGCTGTTACCTTGCGCGCGGGCAAAATAGTTCTCGGCGCCCGGCGGTACGCTGCCCGGGAGCGGTTCTCCCTTGGGGAAGCCCCGCAGGATCGGGAGGCGGGTCCTGATCACCGTGACGAAGTCGCGCTCTTCGTCGATCGTCTGCGGGCCTACCTTCGGTGGGATGCCCGTCCGCGCGACGCTGATGAGGCGTTCGGCGACGAAGGGCAGCCGGATCGACTCGCACTCGAACTCCGGCAGCAGGAAGATGGCGCACACGTCGGCCAGCGCGGGCACGATCACGTCGGCCAGTGTGCGTAGCACCTCATCCAGGCTCCCGAGGTCGGCGGTGGCCGCGGCGGCGCGGTCGAGCAGTGCCCTGCGGCGTTCCTCCTGCCACTCCTGCTCGACGTCGGTGAAGGTGCCGACCCACTCGACCACCTCACCGCCCTCGACGACGGGTACGGCGCGTTCGCGAACATGCCGATAGGTGTCGTCAAGTGTCTTCACGCGGTAGACGTAGTCCCAGCGATCCAGCCGTTCGACGGCCTTGCGCCATGCGACCACGGTCGGTTCGCGGTCGTCGGGGTGCACGGCATCCAGCCAGCCGTTTTCGCGGGACTCCCACGGCTGCCCGGTGAACCGGTGCCAGCCGGGACACGGCTCGATCACCTCCCCCCTGGGATCGGACACCCATATCTCCTGCCCCTCCAGCTGGATCAGGCTCTGGTAGCGATGCAGGAACCTGTCCCGCTCCGCGGCGACGGAGGCGCCCAGCCGTGCGGACTCGGCCTGGTCCATGACCTCCACGGCCGTGATCATCACGCCGTACTCACCCTTCTCCGGTGAGATCCTCGACACGCCGGCCGAGATGTGACGCTTCCGTCCAGCCGGCCGGTGATCGCGGTACTCGAACGGGATCTCCTTCAGGCTGACGGCCTTTCCCGTTTCCCTGACCTGATCGAGCAGCGTGAAGAATCTCTCCTGGGTGATGTCGTGAAACGCTTCCCTCGCCGGGGATCCGAACGGGCGTTCTCCCACGATCTTCTGGTAGGCGTCGTTCATGTAGATCAGCCGATGATCGGCACCGCTGAACACCGCCACGCCCACCGGGGCGGGATCGAAGACGCCGAGCGGCAGGTCGCCGGCTCTTCTGGTGTGCTCGTCCTTCATCCGTGCCTTCCTGTCCACCAGCATCGGCGCACTGGTCGTCGATCTCCCCTGCTACGGGCCTGTGGCGTGCGCCGTGCACCTCGGGCGCGTCTGGGTGGCCGGTGTCCGGGCCCCGGCAGGGGAAGTGGGTTCGTGCGGGCTGCGTAGGACGGGCTACGGCCGCGGGTCGTCGACCCTGAGGTCGTCGCCGGTGTTGGAGATGAAGACGGCCAGGATCTTGGCCCGTTCGGTCCGGCTGGTGTTCTCGGCGAGGACGTAGGCGTGGACGGGCTGCTCCGAGGCGGAGTGGGCCGCCGCGGTCACCGTGGCGACGGCCGGCAGGGCACCGGCGATCGGCATTCCGATCATGCTTGGTCTCCCGTTCAGTCTTCTGCGACGGGGATGCTCGGCCTCATGGCTCGCACGAGGCCTTACCGGGGAGGGCGCCTGATCGCGCGGCACGTTCGCGCGCGGAGCTCATCGCGACACTCGTCGCGGCTCGTCGTCGCCCGGCCGGGGGAACGCAGCAGGTGGACGCGTGCCGTCCGGCACGATCGACCTCATCTGCTCACGAGCATTCCGTTGTCTGTCCCGTTGTGGTTCTCGTCAGGGAGACGAGGCAGCTTCTCGGAGTGTGACAGCTCAGAGGCGAGAAAGCTTGTCCGGGTTGATGACCCTGCGGTACGCGGTGATCAGGCCGTCGGTGATCTGCAGCGTGTCCACGGAGTAGACCTTGCCCTCCCGCTGGAACACCAGGGCGGGCTCGCCGCCGACCTCGACGAGGTCGATGCGGTCCGGACGCCACTGGCGGCCCACGCGCACCATCACCTCGGCGATGCGTACACCACCATGGATGGGTTTGCGCGCGGCGGCGGCCTTGTCGCCGCCATCGGTGACGTAGACGGCGTTCGGGTGCAGCAACCTGACCAGCCCATCCAGATCCCCGGCCTCGTAGGCGGCACGGAAGACCGCCAGCACACGTTCACGCTCCGCCTTTGACGCCTGCGGCGAGGACGGCTTCGCCGTGGCCACCCGCCGCCGTGCCCGCGAGGCCAGCTGCCGGGCACCCGGCACGGACACATCCAGCACCCGGGCGATCCGCCCGAACTCGAGACCGAAGACATCGTGCAGGACGAAGGCCACTCGCTCCGGCGGGCTCAACTCCTCCATGATCAGGAGCATGGCCGTGCCGACGGACTCGTCGACCAGGACTCGCTCGGACGCGTCCGGCCCCGTCAGCAGCGGCTCCGGCAGCCATGGCCCGACGTAGGTCTCACGGCGGCAACGGGCACTCTTGAGAATGTCGTACGACCGTCGTGCGGCCACCGTCACCAGCCAGGCCCGCAGATCATCGATCTCCCGCAGATCTGCTTCGGCCGCCCGTAGCCACACATCCTGGGTGACGTCCTCGGCATCGGCCACACTGCCCAGGAGCCGATAGGCCACGCCGAAGACCGCGGGCCTGTGGCTCTCCCAGTCGGCTCCGAGCACGTGCTCAGACCGGCCAGGCGCATGCCCGTCGCCCATACAGATCGCCGCCTCCTCTCGCGTACGGATCCAGCGTAGTCATCCGGGCCCGGGATCCACGCAGGCAGGGGCCGGGCGCCGGCAGCGAGGAAGGAGATGAAGATGTTGCACAGGGCGCCGTTGCGGCGGCTGGGCGTGTGCGCCCGGTGAGCGTCACCCTGGGTGGAACCCGGCCACGGTCGGCGGGTGGTGCCCACCCGGGCCACCGTAAAATATGGGAGCGCTCACGGGTACGGGGGGAAAGTCTGTGTTGATGGTGTTGCCGCCGTCGGAGGGGAAGGCGTGCGAGGGGAGCGGCCCGCCCGTGGGGTCGCTGTCGTTCCCCGCCCTCGACAGGCACCGCAAGCGCGTGATGAACGCGCTCGTCCGGGCCTCCAAGCGGCGCGACGCCCTCGGCGTGCTCGGCCTCACGCCCGGGCTGGCCGGTGAGCTGGCCAAGAACGCGGCGCTCAAGACCGCTCCCACCATGCCCGCCGCCGACCTCTACACCGGTGTCCTCTACGACAATCTCGGCCTCGGCACCCTTGAGGAGGAGTCGAGGAGGCGGGCTGAGGAGTCGGTGCTGATCTTCTCCGGCCTCTGGGGTGTGGTGCGGATCACCGACCACATCCCGCCCTACCGCCTCTCCATGGGCGTCAGCCTCCCGCCTCTCGGGGGGCTGGCCGCGTTCTGGCGACCGCTGATCGCCAAGGAGCTGGATCGGGTCGGCGGGCTGGTGGTGGATCTCCGTTCGGCCACGTACGCGGGTGCCTGGCAGGCCGGGGAGCGTTCGGTGACGGTCCGGGTGTTCAGGGACGGCAAGGTCGTCAGCCACATGGCCAAGGCGACCCGTGGCGAGATCGCCCGGGCCCTGCTGCGGCACGACGCCGCTCCCGGCAGCCCTGACGAGCTGGCCAAGACGTTGGATGCGCTGGGCTACACCGTCGACCTTGCCGAACCGGTCCGTGCCGGGCGGCCGTGGACCCTGGACGTCCACGTCACCGACCACTCCTCCTAGAGGGCGGGACCCGGCCGGGCGACCGTCCGTTGGATCCTGGCACGGCCCTGGGGGTCCGCCTCCGGCGCCTGGGACACGGGACGGCCCCAGGCGGCCTGGTCGCGATGAACGGCGTGGCTCCGCGGCGACGAGCGGAGTGACCAGGTCAGGCAAGGACGAGGCCGACCATCCCGCTGATCCACGCGAAGCACCCAGGAGACGCGTGCGCCCCGGGCGGCTCCGAGGAGCGCGCCCGGGGCGAACAAGCACCCGAGCACCCAGGCGACCGGGCGACCGGAGCACACGAACGGCCAAGGACCGGAAGACCGGCAACGCCCGGCACCTGTCCGGGCGTTCTGGAGGAGCCGGGCTCAGTCCAGGTAGTCCCGCAGCACCTGAGAGCGCGACGGGTGGCGCAGCTTGGACATGGTCTTCGACTCGATCTGCCGGATGCGCTCCCGCGTCACCCCGTAGACCTTGCCGATCTCGTCCAGCGTCTTGGGCTGCCCGTCGGTGAGCCCGAAGCGCATCGAGACGACGCCCGCCTCCCGCTCCGACAGCGTGTCGAGAACGGAGTGCAGCTGCTCCTGGAGCAGCGTGAAGCTGACGGCGTCGGCCGGGACGATGGCCTCGGAGTCTTCGATGAGGTCGCCGAACTCGCTGTCGCCCTCCTCGCCCAGCGGGGTGTGGAGGGAGATCGGCTCGCGGCCGTACTTCTGGACCTCGACGACCTTCTCGGGCGTCATGTCCAGCTCGCGGGCCAGCTCTTCCGGCGTGGGCTCGCGGCCGAGGTCCTGCAGCATCTGCCGCTGGACGCGGGCCAGCTTGTTGATCACTTCGACCATGTGGACCGGGATGCGGATGGTCCGCGCCTGGTCGGCCATGGCCCTGGTGATCGCCTGCCGGATCCACCACGTGGCGTAGGTGGAGAACTTGTAGCCCTTGGTGTAGTCGAACTTCTCGACGGCCCTGATCAGGCCGAGGTTGCCTTCCTGGATCAGGTCGAGGAAGAGCATGCCGCGGCCGGTGTAGCGCTTGGCCAGCGAGACCACGAGCCGGAGGTTGGCCTCCAGCAGGTGGTTCTTGGCGCGGCGGCCGTCCTCGGCGATCCACTCCAGCTCGGCCTTGACGTCGACCGGCAGCCCCTCGGTCTCGCCGCCGCCCAGCTGCTCCTCGGCGAACAGGCCCGCCTCGATGCGCTTGGCGAGCTCGACCTCCTGCTCGGCGTTGAGCAGGGGGACCTTGCCGATCTGCTTGAGGTAGTCCTTGACCGGGTCGGCGGTGGCGCCGGCGGCGGCGACCTGGGCGACCGGGGCGTCATCGTCGTCGTCGGAGAGGATGAGGACCTCGTCCTCGCTCTTCTCCTTCGCGGCGACCTCGGCGGCCTTGGCCTCCTCGTCGGGCTCCGATTCGGACTCGGAGTCGTCGGAGTCACCCTCGTCGGAGTCGCCCTCGGCGGTGATCTCGTCGTCCTCGACGTCGAGATCGTCGAGGTCTTCCAGCTCGACGTCGCCGTCGAGCTCGAGGTCCTCGTCGTCGTCCCCGTCGGCCCGCTCGGGTGCCTTCGGCTTGGTCTCGGCAGGCCCAGCGCTCTTGGACTCGGCCTTCTTGGCGGCGGCGGGAGCCGCGGCCTTCTTCGCCGCCGGAGCGGCCTTCTTGGCGGGGGCCGGCTTCTTGGCGGCCGGCTCGGCTTCGGCGGTGCCCACGACCGCGGTCACGGTCTCGGGCTGCTGCTCTTTGGCGGCCGCCGCCGTCTTGGTCTTGACGGGCGCGGCGGTCTGGCGCTTTGCTGATCCTCGAGACTTCTTCTTCGGCGCAGCCGAATCCGCGGCGGTCACCACCACGGTCACGCCCTCTTTGCTGAGGTTCCGCAAGAACGCGGCGGCGTGCGACATGGGGATGTCCGCCTCCTCGAAGGCCTGACGGACATCCTCAGACTCGAGGAAACCCTGCGAGCGCCCACGCTCGAGCAGTCGCTGAATGACGGGCTCGTTCAGCTCTTGTGGCTTCGAGCGAGTCGAACTTGCAGGCGACACGAACACCTCTCGAACGAACGCGTGGCGACAATGGACCCAGATGCCCGCTGGGGGGCTGTTGCCTCTCTCGGAGATCGGTGAGGCCGTGCGGACCGCGACGGACCTGCACAGCATTGTGGCACGACCCCGCACTCCATACGGCCACCTCCCGGCGGTTGACCTCCACCCTAGGCCGACCGAGACAGTAGTGCGTACGTAAGCGGGGCACTGATACCCGAAAGCAACCGTT
This sequence comes from Nonomuraea phyllanthi, assembly GCF_006334985.2. GTDB lineage: Bacteria > Actinomycetota > Actinomycetes > Streptosporangiales > Streptosporangiaceae > Nonomuraea > Nonomuraea phyllanthi. The sequence goes on along the minus strand of NZ_VDLX02000020.1, from coordinate 181,156 downwards.
ATGACTGTTTCATTCAGTCACTCTTCGTGGCCGGCGGGACGTGAATTGCTAGCGCAGTAACGTCATCATCCTGTTCATATCCAGACAACATCCGGTCAACCAGGAAGTCCAGCAACATATGCGGACTACTTACGACCTCAGGCGGCGCTTCGGTCACAACACTGCAAATCTCTGCCAACCCGGCATCCAGTCCGCGCTTCCTGTTCTCCACGAGACCGTCGGAGTAGAGCACGGCTGTATGGCCGGGCGGCACCACGAACCGGAACTGCCTGCGGCTGGTGGGCCAGCCTAGCGGAGTGCCGGGCACGGCGTCGCACAGAATCGCCGTGCCCTGGGGCGAGACCAGTACGGGCGGCAGGTGGCCGGCCAGGGCCATCGTGCCCTCGCCCGTGACGGGCTCGACCACCATGTAGGCCAGCGTCGTGACCTGCTCCTCGTCCTCGGTGGCCTCGAAGACCCGGTCGAGGCCGGTGAGCACGGCCGCGGGCGGCGGGTTGGTCAGCGCCAGCGCCCGCATGGCGTTGCGGATGCGGCCCATGCCCGCCGCGGCCTTGACGCCTTTGCCCATGACGTCGCCGACGACCGCCGCGACACGCCCGTCCTGCAGCACGAAGGCGTCGTACCAGTCGCCGCCGACCTGGACGTGGCGGCTGCCGGAACGGAAGCGCTGGGCCAGCTCCAGGCCCTTGACCACGGGCAGGCGGTCGGGCAGCAGGCTGCGCTGGAGCGTCTCGGCGGTGCGGTGCTCGCGCTCGAACAGCGTGGCCCGCTCGACCGCCAGCGCGCACTGACCGGCCAGCGCCTCCAGGAAGACGCCGTCCTCCTGCGAGATCTTCTGCGGCCTGGTGAAGGAGAAGCGGAGCGCTCCCAGGGCGCGCCCGGCGGCCAGCAGCGGCAGGCCCACCCAGGCGCGCTCGTCGTCGTGGGTGAGGAAGCCCGCCAGGACCTCCTCGTCGTCGCCCGCCTCCAGCAGCTGGGCCTTCAGCGACTCGGGCGACTCGGCGAACACCGGCCGCCGGCTGTTGACGGCCATGGTCATCACGTTGGAGTGGGACAGCGGGATCTCGTCACCGGTGACCCCGGAGGCCTCCAGGATGCCCTCGCCGTTGATCAGCTTGAGCGCCGCCCGGTCGGAGTCGAGCAGCGCCACGGCCGAGCGGTCGGCGGCCAGGGCGGTGCGGCCGACGTCGATGATGACCTGCACCACCTGCTCGACCGTCAGGGCCTCGGCCAGCTGCGCCGTGGCGCCCTGGAGCCGGGCGGTGCGCAGGGCGGCGGCGCCGAGCTGGTCGGTCAGCCTGCCGCGCATCTCCTCGGCCTCGCGCTGCGGCGTGACGTCGGTGTTGGCGCCCACCCACTCGACGACCCTGCCGTGCCTGATGATCGGCACGGCCCGGACCTCGAAGTGGCGGTAGCCGCTGGCGCGGGTGCGCACGCGGTAGTTCCACTCGAACATGGTGCGGCCGCGCAGCGCCTCCTTCCAGGCCTCCTCGGTCTGCTGGCGCTCCTCCGGGTGGACGACCTCCAGCCAGCCGTTGGCGAGGTATTCCTCCAGGCCCTGGCCGGTGATGGCGCGCCACTGGGGCGCGTCCTCGACGACCGCGCCGGTGGGCGAGGTGATCCAGACCAGCTGCGACTGGGCCTCGACGAGCGAGCGGTAGCGCTCCTCGCTGCGGCGCAGCGCCTCCTCGGTCTGGCGGCTCTCGGTCACGTCGAGCCCGATCAGCGCGATCGCGCGCAGCTCGCCCGCCTCGTCGTGGACCGGCGAGAACGACAGCGACCAGTGCCTGGTGTCGCCCTCGGCCGAGCGCACGCGCACGCGCCCCTCGGTGACCGGGGCGTCGCTCTCGATGACGGCCTGCACCGCGTGGGTGATGACCTGGCTCAGGTCGGCGGCGAGCACCTCGACGGGCTGGCTGCCGGCCATCCGCTCGGCGGGCACGTTGACGACGTCGCTGAACACGTCGTTGACCCGCTGGATGCGGCCGTCGCCGTCGAAGAACGCGAAGGCGAACTCGGCCTCCGACAGCATGCCCTTGAGGAGGGCGGAGTCTGAGATGTCCACATCCGACTCCCGGGGACGGGGAACGGAGGTCTCGGCGCTCATGGTCGGCACCTCCGTCGCGTGCCAGGGTCTCCCACGCGGCACATCTCCATAACTGTGTATCGGCGTAGCGCAGCTCCGGGCGACCGGATTCTGCAGTACATCATCGGCGATGGGCAGGTGTGGACGGAAGCCCCCGCCGTGGCCCGGTCGCCTTTAGGGTCTACGCATCCTGTCAAAGTCGCTCCACGTTGCGCAGCAAGATCAGGTTACAGCGCCAGATTGCCGGGAGCCGAGTCCCGGCCCCAACTACGTGGCCGCGCGCTTGGCCTCCTGCTTGGCGGCCCGCACGCGGGCCAGGCTGTCGGCGTCGACCACGTCGGCGACCGACCGGTGTGATCCCTCCTCGCCGTACGGGCCCGCCGCCTCCCGCCAGCCTGGCGGCCGAACCCCCATTTGCTTGCCCAGCAATGCCAGAAAGATCTGGGCCTTCTGCTTGCCGTATCCCGGCAGGGCCATCAATCGTTTCAACAACTCTTTGCCGTCGGCGGCGTCGGCCCACATCCGCTCGGGGCGGCCGTCGTAGTGCTCGACGAGGTAGGCCGCGAGCTGCTGGACCCGGGCCGCCATGGACTTGGGGTAGCGGTGCACGGCCGGCTTGCCCGCCAGCAGGGCGGCGAACGCGTCGGGGTCGTAGGAGGCGATCTCGGCGGCGGTCAGGTCGTGCCCCAGCCGCTGGGAGATCGTGTATGGCCCCGTGAACGCCCACTCCATGGGGATCTGCTGGTCGAGGAGCATGCCGACGAGCAGGGCGAGGGGACTGCGGCCGAGGAGATCGTCTGCCTCGCTCCGCTGGGCGAGCTGGATGCGCATGGAGACAGCTTCGCACGGATGGGCGCCCGGTGACGTGAACCCGACCGTCGCGGAGCCTTGACAGTCGCCGGATAAAAGGTGAAATGAGAGCGCAAGTCGCCCTGCAGACATTCCTGGGGGTTTGCCCCCGGGTCCCCAGAGGAATCTCACTCCTATGCTCGCTCTGGCCACAAGGTTCCTGCGGGAGCCGGTCAGTCTCAGGCTGGCCGAAGAGTTCCTGACCGTGCCCGTGGACACGATCGACCGCTGCGTGGCCGACGTGTGCGCGTGCGCACGGCATCTCGGCGTCTCGGCGACGCCGGAGATCGTGGAGCGCATCGCCCGCGAGCGCCTGCTCGCGATCGTCAACTCAGCTCCGCCGCCGCGAAGTTCCCGCTGAGACAAAGAAAGGCCCGGAAGTCCGGATAAGTGCCGTCCAGAACTCCCCTATAACATCGGGGTCACCAGGCCGAGTTCCTCGCACCGTTTGAGCCTGGAATACGAGAGAGTGAAGGTGTGCGCCGACACCGACGAGATCCCCGGGAGAGCAGCCCGCCAGACGACGTGTTCAAGGAGATGGTGCAGGCGGCCCGCGAGCTGCTCGCCGTACGCACCCCGCTGGACGCGGAGCTGATGGTATCCGACATGATCGGCGCCTGGTGGGGCAGACGGGTCAGGGGCGGCGACGTCGAGCAGGTGCTCGGCGAGGGGCTGGTCGACTACGCGGCCAAGGCCGGCACCCCCGCCTCGCTGACGCTGCTGATCTGCCTGGCCTATCTCGGCACGGCCCGCCAGGGCGCCAAGGCCGAGGGCGCGGCGCTGGCGATGATGGAGTCGGGGGTGGCCAGGCCGGGCTGGGCCGACCGGGTGGGCGCGGTCAAGCCGACCGGCTGCTATGTCTCCCGCGACGCGTACGGCGACCAGGACACCGTGATCTGCACCTTCGCCTACCGGCACAACGACGACGCGCTCCCGGTGGACCGGCACGCGCTCGTGCTGGTCGTCGACTACAACATGAGCGGCATGGCCCGCGACGCCTGGGTGTCCTCGCAGGTCGACAAGTTGCTGGAGCAGGCCAGGGCCGAGGCGGCGGGCAACCCGCTGCTGGTGTTCTCGGAGATCGAGCCCGACCAGGCCAGGGCGCTGCTGGAGTCGGCCATGAAGGCCACGCGCGAGCCGAAGACGCCGCCGCCGGTCAGCGACAGCTACAGCGCCTACCACGCCTTCGCGCGGGCGCGGCTCAAGGCGCTGCCGCCGGGGCGCAAGAGGCCGGCGCCGCTGCACACCGAGGCCCCGTACAGCAGGGAGCGGCGGGCCATGCTGGCGGCGGAGTTCCTGGCCTCCGACGCGGCCGAGCACCTGTCCGACCCGTCGGCGGCCTCGCGCTGCGCCGACCACATCATCGACTACGGCTGCGACCAGGACTTCAACCGCCCGCTCCGGGTCAGCCCGACCAAGTGCCAGACGTTCCTGCTCGACTGGCTGCCGCGCAAGGTGATGCTGAGCGTGGCGGAGCAGGAGGCGATGCCGCACGTGATGTCGGCATGGGTGCGCTTCGCCGCCACCCGTACGGGCCTGCCGGAGCAGGGCCTCAAGGCGACGCTCGACGCGGTGTGGGAGGCGATCGGCAAGTTCCCCGAGGCCTACCGCGACCCGACGTCGTTCGGCCTGGACCGGCCGCTGCTGGAGCGGCTGCTGCCGGACGGCGACCTGTCGGCGCTGGCCAGGCGGGCCTTCGCGTTCCCGTTCCTGCAGGGCTCCCACAACGGCATCGACCTCGACCTGCTCAACCCGGCCGACGAGGCCGACCGGCGCACGCTGCTGGAGATCGACCACGGCGGCACGATCGACCAGGAGCACCTGGCCTGGCACGAGGAGATCGCCACCCGGCTGTGGGAGGGCGACCCGCCCCAGTTGTGGGAGGCCGCGCAGCGCCTGCTCGACCTCGGCCACGACCGCCACGACGTGCTGCACGTGCTGATCGAGATCGCCGAGCGGATCGGCGGCGACCCGGAGGAGCTGGCCGCCGCCCTCGACGACATCGCCGACATTCCGGATGAGATCTAGGTACGCCCGCCCCCGCCGGCTCTCGACCACCGGGATAGGCCCACCGGGGCGGGCGAGGGAAAGATAGCCTCTACTGCCATGGTGATCGACCTCAACGCGGACCTGGGCGAGGGCTTCGGGATCTGGCGGCTCGGCGACGACCTCGCGCTGCTCGACGTCGTCACGAGCGCCAACGTGGCCTGCGGCTTCCACGCGGGCGACCCGGTGACCATCAGGCGCACGTGCGCGGCGGCCGTCGACCGCGGGGTGACGATCGGGGCGCAGGTGTCCTACCGCGACCTGGCGCACTTCGGCCGCAGGGAGATGGACGTCGAGCCGGAGGAGCTGTGCGCCGAGGTGCTCTACCAGATCGCGGCCGTCGACGGCGTGGCCAGGGCGATGGGCGGCCGGGTCTCCTACGTCAAGCCGCACGGCGCGCTCTACAACCGGATCTGCCGCGACGAGACGCAGGCGGCGGCGGTGATCGACGCGGTGGCCGACTACGACCCGTCGCTGCCGGTGCTGACGCTGCCGGGGTCGGCGGTGCACGCGGTGGCGGCGGCCGAGGGCGTCCCGACGGTGTGCGAGGCGTTCGCCGACCGCGCCTACACCCCCGCGGGGACGCTGGTGCCGCGCAGGGAGCCGGGCGCCGTCATCCACGACGCCGGCGCGGTGACCGCCAGGGCCCGCCAGATGGCCGTGGAGGGCTCTGTGACGGCCGTGGACGGAAGTTCGGTGCCGATCGCGGCCCGTTCCATCTGCGTCCACGGCGACACGCCTGACGCGGTCAGGCTGGCGCGGGGGGTGCGGGACACGTTGCTGGCGGCGGGAGTGGTCCTGCAGGCGTTCGCGTGATCCGCCCGGCCGGTGAGCACGGGCTGCTCGTGGAGACCGGCTCGCTGGAGCTGTCGCACCGGCTGGACGCGGCGCTGCGGGCCGAGCGGCCCGCCGGGGTGGTCGAGATCGTGCCGGGTCCCGAGACCGTGCTCGTCGTGGCTCCGGGCGCCGACCAGGGACGGCTGCGCGCCCTGCTGGCGGACGTCGTCGCGCGCGAGCGCGGCAGGGGCGGAGCGCGTACGGCCGAGGGCGAGGTCGTGACGATCCCCGTCGTCTATGACGGCGCGGACCTCGGTTCCGTGGCGGTGCTGGCCGGCATCACGGTGGACGAGGTGGTCTCCCGGCACGCGGGGCGCGAGCTGGTGGTGGGCTGGCTGGGGTTCGCCCCGGGCTTCGCCTATCTGACCGGGCTCGATCCGGCGCTGCGCATGCCCAGGCTGGACACGCCGCGCACGTCGGTGCCCGCCGGGTCGGTGGCGGTGGCGGGGCCGTACTCCGCGGTGTATCCGAGCGCCTCGCCGGGCGGGTGGCGGCTGCTGGGGCGCACGTCCGTGCGGGTGTGGGACGCGGCGGGCGACCCGCCGTCCCTGTTCAGGCCGGGCATGCGCGTACGGTTCGTACCGGCATGATCGAGGTGCTGGCGCCCGGTCCGTACGCGACCGTCCAGGACCTGGGGCGGCCCGGACTGGCCCACCTGGGGGTGCCCCGGTCGGGAGCGGCCGACGCGCCGAGCCTGCGGCTGGCCAACCGGCTGGTGGGCAACCCGGAGAGGCTGGCGGGGATCGAGCTGACGTTCGGCATGGCGCGGCTGCTGTTCCACGACGGGGCCTGGGCCGCGCTCACGGGCGCGCCGGTGGACGGCCCCGCGGGCATGGGGGCGCCGTTCTGGATGCCGCCGGGGTCGGAGCTGCGGCTCGGGACGCCCGCCTGGGGGCTGCGCACCTACCTGGCCGTGCGCGGCGGGATCGCGGTCGAGCCGGTGCTCGGCAGCCGCTCCACCGACTCGCTGTCGGGGCTCGGGCCCGAGCCGCTGCGGGCGGGCACGCTGCTCCCGGTCGGGAGGCCGGAGGGCGAGATCCGCGCCGACCTGGCGCCGCCGCCCGGGCCCCGGCCCGCCGTGCTGCGGGTGACGCCGGGGCCGCGTGACGACTGGTTCGCGGCGGGCGCTCTGGACGTGCTGTGCGCGCGGCCGTACTCCGTGAGCCAGGACAGCAACCGCGTCGGGGTACGCCTGCGCGGCGCCGAGCTGGTCAGGGCCAGGCAGGGCGAGCTGCCGAGCGAGGGCGTGGTGACGGGCGCGATCCAGGTGCCGCCGAGCGGGCAGCCGATCGTCTTCCTGGCCGACCACCCGCCGACCGGCGGCTACCCGGTGATCGGCGTCGTGCGCGAGGCGGACCTGCCGGTCGCCGCCCAGCTCAGGCCGGGCGACGAGGTGCGGTTCACAGTGCGACCCGCCCGCTGACGCAGGTCACGACCGAGCCGCCGACCCACACGGCGCCCTGCTCGTCCGTGGAGATGCGCACCCGGCCCGAGCGGCCGAGCACCGTGCCCTGGCTCGCCACGTACGGGGCCGCGGCGCGGCCGGTGCGCAGCAGCCACTGCGCCATGGAGGCGTTGAGGCTGCCCGTCACGGGGTCCTCGATGGTGGAGCCGTGCGCGTGGGTGAACGCCCGCACCTCGAAGGCGTGCGGCGACCCCTCCGGATGCGGGCCGGCCACACCCACCTTGCAGGGGACGAGGCCGGGGCGCAGCGCGAGCACGGCGTCGGCGTCGGCCAGCAGCACCGCCACCCAGCCGGGGCCGTTGTCGGCCCACTCGGCGTCCACGATGTCGGCGCGCCTGATCCCCAGCGCCCCGGCGATCCGATCGAGGAGCGGCTCCTCCACGGGCCCCGACCTCACCAGCGGCGGCGCCTGGAAGGCCAGCCCGTCGCCCGTCCTGCGGACGCGTACCGGCCCGGCCGCGCACTCCTGCACGATCTCGTCCGCGTCGCGCGGCGCTCCCCCGGCCTCCAGCCAGGCGTGGCAGGTGCCCAGGGTCGGGTGACCGGCGAACGGCAGCTCGGCGGACGCGGTGAAGATCCGCACCCGGTAATCGGCCTCGGGCGTGGTGGGGGGCAGCAGGAAGGTGGTCTCGGCCAGGTTGGTCCACGCGGCGAACCGCTGCATCTCCTCGGCCGTCAGTCCCTCGCCGTCGAGCACGACCGCGAGCGCGTTTCCGTAGTAGGGGGTGGCGGTGAAGACGTCCACCTCGGTGAAGGGGCGCAACATGCCCGCCAGTCTGGCAGACGGCCCTCACCTCACGCGCTGCGGTCTCAGCCGGAGGTGGAGCGGCGGGTGCGGGGCTGCGGCTTCTTGCGGCCCGCCACCAGCGTGTCGCCGGGGGCCGGGGCCGGGTCCTCCGCGCCGGTGGCGTCGCCCTTGGCGCGCGGCCGTGGGTGCGGGGCCGTGTCGTCGCCGGCCTTCGAGGCGGGCTCGGCCTTCGCGTCGGAGGCCGCCTTCGCGTCGGGGGCCGGAGGTTTCTCGGGCTCGCGGAACGAGGCGATGACGCGGTCGGCCTCCGTGTCGGCGGCGAACTCGCTCGCCGCCTCCGACTCCCTCCGCCGGATCACCACCATGTGGTCCACCGACACCCGTCCCGCGCCGACCACGGCGAGCAGGAGCGAGGCGGCTCCGAGGAGGATGAGCTCGTTGAGGCTGATCGGGTTGAGCGGCGGCGCGACGAGGAAGACCGCAAGCGCCTCGGCGAAGAGCACGAGGCCGGTGATCGCGACGGCCAGGCCGGCGATGAGGAGCGCGCCGCCGATGAGCTCGGCGAGCATGGTGAACGTGGCCCACGCGCCGGGGGCGGGGGCGCCCTGCTCGAGGAACTTCGCCCCGGTGGCCTTCAGCCCGTCTTCCAGCTTCGTCCAGCCGTTGGCGAAGAAGATGCCGCCCACGCCGACCCGGGCGACTAACGCGGCAAGATCACGCAGGGCCTGTTTCACGGTAGTTGTCTGCCCTAATCGGGACACGGCACACCTCAATCACGGCTGAGCAGCATGGCCACCGCGATGGCGGTCAGGCTGAGCAGGACGACACTGACGACCACGGTCGTGTGCAGGGCGTTGACGAAGGCCCAGCGGGCGGCGTCCATGAGCGCGCCTCCCGCGCTGCCGCCGACCTCGTGGGCGACGTGCGCGGCCGACGCGAGGGACTGGCGGGCCTCGTTCATCTCGCCCGCGGGCACGCCGGGCACGGCGGGCAGCGCCGGGGCGTACACGATCGTGGTGATCGTGCCGAGCACTGCCACGCCGAGCCCGGCACCCAGCTCGTACGCGGTCTCCTCGATGGCCGCGGCCCCGCCCGCCTGGGTCTCCGACGCCGAGGACATGATCGTGTCGGAGGCGGCGAGCAGCGCCACCTGCACCCCGAACCCGATGCCCACGAAGCAGAGCGCGAGCATCACGGGATGGCCTTCGACGCCCCAGCCCAGGGTGGGGGTCAGGGACAGCGCGACGAGCCCGAGCCCGCCGCTCATCGTGGCCCGCATGCCGATCCTGGGCAGGATGTGGGCGGCGGCGAGCCCGCCGGTGATGGCCGAGACGACCAGCGGCAGCATCCTGATCGCGGCGCGCAGCGGGCTGTCGCCGAGCACGAGCTGGAGGTACTGGGCGAGCATGAGCTGCAGGCCCACCAGCGAGAACACGCCGAGCAGCACGCCCGCCACGCCGGTCGCGAACTCGCGCCGCCTGAACAGCCCGATCTCCAGCAGCGGCACGCGCAGCCGCCGCTGGCGGCGGACGAAGGCGCCCAGCAGGCCGAGCCCGCCCAGGAACACCAGCACCGACGCCCACAGCGGCATGAGGGTGCCCGCGCCGGCCTCCTTCAGCCCGAACGCCAGCGCCAGGATGCCGAATACCGACAGCACGGCGCTCCGGCCGTCCCACGGGCGGTCCTTGCGCACGGGAGAGTCGGGGAGCAGGCGGACCGCGGCGGGCAGCAGGGCCAGCAGGATCGGCACGTTGATCAGGAAGACGGCGGGCCACCAGATGCCGACGAGGACCCCGCCGATGAGCGGGCCGACCGCGGCTCCGGCCGCCGCGACCGCGCTCCAGACGCCCAGCGCGATGGCGCGCTCGCGCCTGTCGGTGAACACCTGGCGGATCAGCGAGAGCGTGGCCGGCATGATCATGGCGCCGCCGACGCCCAGCAGCGCCCTGGCCCCGATGAGGGCCGTCGGTGTGGGGGCTAGCGCGGCCCCGGCCGAGGCCAGGCCGAACAGCACGTAGCCGCACAGGACCAGCCGTTTTCGCCCGTACCGGTCGCCGAGCGTGCCGAACACGATCAGCAGCGGCGCGACCACCAGGGAGTAGACGTCGATGATCCACAGCAGCTGCACCGCGGAGGGATCGAGCGCGGCCGTCAGCGCGGGCACCGCGATGTGCAGCACCGTCGCGTCGATGGTGATCAGCAGCAGGCTCACGCACAGCAGCACGAGAATGGACCAGCGGCGGTCCCGCTGCTCCCGATCGGCATTCTTCCGGACGGGCGCGGCCTGCGTGACGGTCATGGGCCTCCTTGCAGGCCGATCCGTCGACAGGGCCCGCACGTGCTCTTGGGTCGGTGGTGCGGGAAGCTCCGCTCGACGCGCACTGCTCCTGGGCTGGTCAGCCGCGACTTCCACCGCTCCGGCTTCCGTCGCAGCTTAGGGCATGTCCGGGACTTGTCATAGCGGTATCGGACGATCCACCCGCACCCTCGCACCTCTCTAGAGAGATACAGCCATATGTCGGCATCTATCCAACTTTCGCCCTCCCGCCGATCATAGAGACGTGGGGACGGACGCAAGTGGCACGAATGGCAATATTTCCGACCGATCCTCACGTGAATGGTGTGACGAGGCCCTGAACAGGCTGAACGCCGGCCGCCCCGAGTCCGCTCTCGACGCCGCCCGCCACGCCGCCGACCTGGACCCCGGGGCGGAGTGGGCGTACCGGCTCATCAGCCTCGCCCACGAGAGGCTGGGCCGCGACGCCGACGCCGCGCCCGCCGCCGAGCGGGCGGTGCGGCTGGCGGGCGGCTCGTGGCCGGCCCGCCTGCGCCTGGCCTCCGTCCTGCGCCGCCTGCCCGGCCGCTGGCGGGACGCGGTGGAGCAGGCCGCGCTCGCCGCGCGGTTCGCGCCCGAGGAGCCCGGCCCCGAGGTGGCGCTGGGCGACCTGGCCCTGCTGCGCGGCGACCACGCCGGCGCCGAGCGGGCGTACCGGGCCGCGCTCGCCCTCCACCCCGGCCATCCCCAGGCACGGGTGAACCTCGGGCTGTCCCTCCTGCGCTGGGAGCCGCCCCGCCCGCACCACGACCCCGCCTGGCCGGTGGACCCGCGCCAGACGGGCCGGGCCAGGCGGGCGCTGGAGGTGTGGTCGCGCCAGGTCCGCCTCCTGACGGCCGTCGCCACGCTCGCGATCGTCGGGGCCGCGCTGTTCCTCGACTGGGGCGCGCAGGCGCAGCTGAGCGGGTTCGCGCTGCTCGTGCTGCTGGTGCCGCTCACCGTCCGCCAGGCCCGGCGGGTGGGCGTCTGGTCGTACGTGCCCGCGATGCTCGGCAGGGACCCCTGGCTCGGCGCGGCGGCCGGGTCCGCTGCGGTGTCGGCGGCCGCGTTCGCCGCCTGGCTGCTGCTGGGGGCGATGCCGTCGGTGCCGCCGGTGTTCGACCCGATATGGGCGGGACTCGCCGGAATCGTCGTGCTGGGCTGGCCCGCGCTGGCCGCCGTACGCGCGCTGGCGGAGGCGTGGCGCGGCCGGCCGCTGAAGGCGCTGGCGGAGATCGGGCGTGTCCGGACGGACACCCCTCCCGCCCAGGCGGAGCGGGTCGCGAGGCGCGACGCCGTCGTGACCCTCTGGGTGGTGCTCGCCAGGACGTGGTCCGTGCTGGTCCCGCTGGTCGGCGGGGCGCTGGCGGTCGAGCCGGGGGCGGCCGTGGCGGCGCTCGCGGTGCCGTACCCGATGGTCCGCGGCTACCTGCGGGTCCGCCCCCGCGGCGACCGGTGGCTGGCCGTCGCCACCGCGCTCGTCGTCCTGTCGGCCCTCGCCTGCGCGCTGGGCGGCCTGTCGCCGGCGCTGGGCCTGCAGGAGGACCGGGCGGCGTGGGCGTGGCGGGCCGGGCTGGGGGCGATGGGGGCGGCGGTGGCGGTGTTCGCCGTACGGGCGGCGCGGGCCTGGTGGCGGGGCGGGCCGGGCCCGTGGCGCTCCTCGCTGCTCATGTGCGACCTGCCGGTGGGCGCCGAGCCGTCCGTGGCGCTGGACCCGGAGGTGCGCCAGACCTTCTCGTACGCCAGGAGCGTCGTCCTGTCCTACGGCGACTCCCTCGGCCCCAGGGTCGCCGGCGCGGTCGCGTCCGTCACGTCGTCGGGCGAGCTGCGGGTGATCATGGAGTCGGAGGCGTGGGAGGCCGTCGAGGAGGACCCCAGGGTGGCGGTCTTCGCGGCGGACCCGTTGCAGCGGCGGTTCTGGGTGGAGGTGCGCGGGATCGCCCTGGCCGACGCGGACGTGCTGCGCGTCACCCCCAAACAGGTCCTCGTGGGCGAATTCCCCGGACGGCACCAGCGGCGCTAGAATCTTGTTCTATGCGTACGCTGCGCACCCCCGAAGAGCGCTTCGCGAACCTGCCCGGCTTCCCGTACGAACCCCGCTACGCCGAGATCGACGGCGGCCCGCGCATGGCGTACGTCGAGGCGGGCCCTTCCGGCGGGGAGCCCGTCGTCCTGCTGCACGGCGAGCCGAGCTGGTCGTTCCTCTACCGCCACGTCATGCCCGAGCTGGCCGCGGCGGGGCTGCGCGCCATCGCCGTGGACCTCGTCGGGTTCGGTCGCTCCGACAAGCCGGCCGACCAGGCCGACCACACCTACGCCAGGCACGTCGAGTGGACCCGGGCCCTGCTGTTCGACGCGCTCGACCTGAGCGGCGTCACCATGGTCGGCCAGGACTGGGGCGGCCTGATCGGCCTGCGGATCGCCGCCGAGCACCCCGGCAGGATCGCCAGGATCGTCGCGGCCAACACGGGCTTGCCCACCGGTGACATTCCCATGCCCGAGGTCTGGCACCGGTTCAGGAACGCCGTGCTCAAGGCGCCCGTGCTGGACATCGCCCGGCTCGTCCAGGCCGGCTGCAGGACGGAGCTGCCGGAGGAGGTGCGGGCGGCCTACGACGCGCCGTTCCCCGACGAGTCCTACAAGGCGGGCCCGCGCGCCATGCCGGGGCTCGTCCCGATCACGCCCGACGACCCGGCCTCCCCCGCTAACCGCGCCGCCTGGGAGGTTCTCACCACGCTCGACCGGCCGTTCCTGGTGGCGTTCTCCGACGGCGACCCGATCACCGGAGGCATGGCGCCCGTCCTGCTCAGGTCGATCTCGGGCACGTCCGGGCTGAGGCACCCCGTGATCAGGGGCGCGGGACATTTCCTCCAGGAGGACGCGGGCGCGGAGCTCGGCCGGCGGATCGCCGGCTTCGTCGCCGCCACCTGACGCGGCGAGCGCGCGGGACCGCGACCCCAGCGTGTCAGGAACGCCCAATCGTCGGCCCGGTGCGGTATAACCGGGGGCGGACCGGGGAGGCGTGATGCAGGAGTCCGGCAGGGCCCAGGCCGCGGGGAGGGCCGCGGCGCGGGATCTGTTCGAGAAGGTTCGGCTGCGTTATTACCAGATTCCGCCGGCCGTGCGCCGGGTCCTCTACGTGGTCGTGCTGGTCGCCGTCATGGGCGTGGGCGCGGCACTCGGATGGGATCTGCTCAGCACCTTCCCCGCCGTCCTGCTGCTGCTCGCGTTCGTCGCGCTGGCCATGCGCTTCCCCCGCGCCGCCGCCACCGTGCTGGTGGTCGCGGGCTGGATCCCGCTGGCGCTCGTGGTCTTCTCCGGGCTGTTCCCCGCGGGCTCCGGCTCGGTGCACCTGATGGTCGCGCTGGCCCTGCCCGTCGCCGCGGCCGCCCACCTCATCCGCTGGGTGGCGCCCTGGGCGACCACGCTGCTCGCGCTCGCCTCCGCCGGGGTGATCGCGGTGCCGCTCACCTTCGTCGCCGCCGGCGCGGCGGTCTGGGTGGCGTACGCCGTGGCCGCCGCCCTGCTGATCTACCGGTTCGCGCTGGCCCGCAGGGTCAGGGCGGCGAGCGCGGCGGCCGAGGAGCGGCAGGTGCGGGTCCGGGTCCGCGAGGGCCGGCCGGAGGCACTGCCCGACAAGGCCGGCGGGCTGCCGCAGATCTCCGTCGAGGAGGCGCTCGGCGAGCTGGAGAGCATGGTCGGCCTGGCCCCGGTGAAGGAGCAGGTGCGCTCGATCGCCGCCTCCATCGAGGCGTCCAGGCTGCGCGCCGAGGCCGGCTACACCACCGAGCGGCCGACCAGGCACTTCGTGTTCGTCGGCCCGCCCGGCACCGGCAAGACCAGCGTGGCCCGCGCGCTCGCCAAGATCTTCTACGCGTTCGGCCTGCTGGAGACCCCTTACGTGGTCGAGGCGCAGCGGGCCGACCTGGTCGGCGAGTTCCTGGGCGCGACCGCGATCAAGACCAACGAGCTGGTCGACCGGGCGCTCGGCGGCGTGCTCTTCATCGACGAGGCGTACGGGCTGGTCAACTCCTCCGACGGGCAGCCCGACAGGTTCGGCGCCGAGGCCGTGCAGACGCTGCTCAAGCGCGCCGAGGACGACCGCGACCGGCTGATCATCATCCTGGCCGGCTACGAGCAGGAGATGGGCTCGTTCCTGTCCAGCAACCCCGGCCTGGCCAGCAGGTTCGCCACCCGGGTGCGCTTTCCCGGCTACTCCCCGGCCGAGCTGGTCGAGGTCACCGAGCTGCTGCAGCGGCGCAGGGGCGACACGATGGACGCCGCGACCGGGCGGGTGCTGCTCGGCCTGTTCGAGGACGTGCACCGGCGCGGCCTGGTCGACGAGCTGGGCAACGCCCGGTTCGCGCGCAGCCTGGTCGAGGCCGCCGCGCAGGCGCGCGACGTGCGGGTGGTGGGCGCGGGCGGCACCCCGACCACGCAGGATCTCGTCACCACGACCACGCCCGACGTCACCAAGGCGTTCGAGGACCTGACGGCCCGCTTCCGCGGCTACGTCGCCACGCCCACCCTCGAGGAGGCGCTGGCCGACCTCGACAGGATGGCGGGCCTGGCGCCGGTCAAGCGGCAGGTGCACGCCATCGCCGCTCAGCTGCAGGTGGCGCGGATGCGCCAGGAACGCGGGCTGCCCACGCCGCAGCAGATGCGCCACTTCGTGTTCGTCGGCCCGCCCGGCACCGGCAAGACCACGGTCGCCAGGGTCGTGGGCCGGGTCTTCGCCGCGCTCGGCCTGCTGGCCAGGCCCGACGTGGTCGAGGCGCACCGGGCCGATCTGGTCGGCCAGCACCTCGGCGCGACCGCGATCAAGACCAACGAGCTCGTCGACCGGGCGCTCGGCGGCGTGCTCTTCATCGACGAGGCCTACAGCCTGGTCAACCCCGGCTACCAGGGCGGCGACGCGTTCGGCGCCGAGGCCGTGCAGACGCTGCTCAAGCGGGCCGAGGACGACCGCGACCGGCTGGTCATCGTGCTGGCCGGCTACGAGCGCGAGATGGACGCGTTCCTGTCCACCAATCCGGGCCTGGCCAGCCGGTTCAACCAGCGCGTGGCCTTTCCCAGCTACTCCCCGCGCGAGCTGTCCGAGATCGCGGTGCTGCTGGCGGACAAGTCCGGCGACCGCTTCGACGACGAGGCGCTGCGCGACCTCGACGAGGTGTTCGCCTGGGTGTGCGAGGAGCGGCTGATCGACGGCCTGGGCAACGGCCGTTTCGCCAGGTCGCTGTTCGAGCGCGCCGCCATGCGCCGCGACGTGCGGCTGGCCGCCCACGCCTCGCGGGGCGGATCCGCCAGCTCGGCCGAGCTGACGACGATCACCAGCGAGGACGTGCGTACCGCGGTCGACGAGCTGTCCGGGCGCTGACCCTGCGGCGCCGGCTCCGGCGCCGCTGACATCGCCGGAACGGCTCTCCGAGTTCGCTCTTTGTGTCGGCTCGATGTCGTAGAGTGAGCGGCGTCGGTCGCGCGTAGGAAGGGGAGCGATGGCGGGGTTCCTGGCCCGCAGGCTGCTCAACTACGCCGTGCTGGTCGTCGTGGCCGCCAGTCTCGCCTACCTTCTGGCGGCCACGGCGCTCGATCCCCGGTCCAACTACGCCGACCGCACGCCCAAGCCGCCGCCCGCCGTCGTCGACGCGCAGCTCTCGGCGCTCAACCTCAACGACAAGACGCCGCTGATGCAGCGCTACGCCACGTGGGCGAGCGGGGTGCTGCACGGCGACTTCGGCAAATCCGTGGGGGGCGCCACGGTCAACGACGACCTCAGGCGGCGCATGGGCGTGACGTTCCGGCTCGTCGTGCTGGGGCTGCTGTTCGGGAGCCTGCTCGGGGTGCTGGTGGGCGCGCTCGCCGCGGTCAAGCAGTACGGCTGGTTCGACCGGCTCTCGACCGCGCTGTCCTTCGTGGTGCTCGCCGTGCCGGTGGTCGTCCTGGCCAACATGCTGATATTGGTCGCCGCCTGGGCCAACGAGCACGTCTTCGGCAGCTCGGTGCTCCTGGTGAGCGGCGAATACAGCGTCGGGCTCACCGCCGGGTTCTGGGGGCAGCTGCTCGACCGGCTCCAGCACCTCGTCCTGCCGACGATCTCGCTGTCGCTGGGGCTGACCGCGGTCTTCAGCCGCTACCAGCGCAACATGATGCTCGACGTGCTCGGCGCCGACTTCGTCCGCACGGCCAGGGCCAAGGGGCTGAGCAGGCGCCGGGCGCTCACCCGGCACGCGCTGCGCACGGCCCTCATCCCCGTGGTGACCTATTTCGCGTTCACGTTCGGGGCGCTGCTGGTCGGCGCCACCTTCACGGAGAAGATCTTCGGCTGGCACGGGCTGGGCGAGCAGCTGATCAACTCCATCTTCAGCAACGACGTCAACACCGTGGCTGCCATCTCGCTCCTCGCGGCCGTCTCCGTGCTGTGCGCCTCGCTCGCCTCCGACCTGCTGCGCGCCGCCCTCGACCCGAGGGTGCGGGCATGATGACGCTCTCCGAGGAGGAGCTGGCTGAAGAGCTGTCCGACGGCGGCCTGACCCGGGCCCCGTCCCGGGTGCGGGTGGTCTCGGGGCGGTTCTTCTCCTCCCGGCAGGGGCAGATCGGGTTCGCGGTGCTGACGCTGATGTTCGTGCTGGCCTTCGCGGGGCCGCTGTTCGGCAGGTGGACCTACACCGACAAGGACTTCACGGCGTTCATGCAGCCGCCGTCGGCCAGCCACTGGTTCGGAACGCTCCAAACCGGGTCAGACGTGTACGCGGTGACGCTGCGCGGCATGCAGAAGTCGCTCGTCGTGGGGCTGCTCGCGGCCCTGGTCTCCACGGCGCTGTCGGCCGTGGTCGGGGCGTTCGCGGGCTACTTCCTGGGCTGGACGGACCGCGCGCTGAGCTGGCTGACGGACCTGCTGCTCGTGCTGCCCGCCTTCCTCATCCTGGCGATCATGTCGCCGCTGTTCGGCGCCGGGCAGTGGCCGCTGTTCGTGATCATGCTGGCGCTCTTCCTCTGGATGGTCACCTCCAAGATCGTCAGAGGGATGACGATCTCGGTCAAGGAGCGCGAGTTCATCCAGGCCGCCCGCTACATGGGCGTCTCCCCCGTCCGCATCATCTTCCGCCACGTGATCCCCAACCTGTCGTCGCTGCTGATCGTCGACGCCACCCTCAACGTCAGCAGCGCCATCCTCACCGAGACCTCGCTGTCGTACTTCGGCCTCGGCATCCAGCCGCCCGACGTGTCGTTCGGCACGCTGATCGCCGACGGCTCCAGGACGGCCGTCTACGCGCCGTGGACCTTCTGGTTCGTGGCAGGGCTGCTGGTGGTCACGGTGCTCGCGGTCAACCTCGTCGGCGACGCGCTGCGCGACGCGTTCGACCCCTCGGCCTCGCGGAAGGTGCGGCGGTGAGCCCGGTCCTGGAGGTGCGCGACCTCAGCGTGTCGTTCGACGATGTGCGGGCCGTTCGCGGGGTGAGTCTCGACGTACGGCCGGGCGAGGTCCTCGGCATCGTCGGCGAGTCCGGCTCGGGCAAGTCGCTCACCTCGGCGGCCGTCATGGGGCTGCTGCCGCCGGGGGCGCGCGTCACCGGGTCCGTGCGGCTGCACGGTCGGGAGCTGATCGGCGCGCCGGAGCGGGAGCTGAACGCCTTCCGCGGCAAGTCCATCTCCATGGTGTTCCAGGATCCGCTGTCCGCGCTGACCCCGGTCTACCGCGTGGGCGACCAGATCGCCGAGGCCGTGCGCGTGCACCAGCGGGTCGGCAAGGAGGCGGCCATGGTCAAGGCCGTCGAGCTGCTCGACCTCGTGGGCATTCCGCGGCCGGGCGAGCGGGCGCTCGCCTTCCCGCACGAGTTCTCCGGCGGCATGCGGCAGCGCGTGGTCATCGCGATGGCCATCGCCAACGATCCCGACGTGATCATCTGCGATGAGCCCACCACGGCACTCGACGTGACCATCCAGGCGCAGGTGCTCGACGTCCTGAAGAAGGCGCAGCGCAAGACCGGCGCCGCGATCATCATGATCACGCACGATCTGGGGGTGGTGGCCGGGTTCGCCGACCGGGTGCTGGTCATGTACGCCGGGCGGCCCGTCGAGGTGGGCGACGTGGACGACATCTACTACCGGACGCGCATGCCGTACACCGTGGGGCTGCTCGGCTCGATCCCGCGCGTCGACCGGGGCGGCCGCCGGCCCCTGGCGCCCATCGAGGGCAGCCCGCCCTCGCCGGCGGCGCTGCCGCCCGGCTGCCCGTTCGCGCCGCGCTGCCCGATGAAGATCAGCGCGTGCGACGAGGGTGAGCCGCCGCTGTTCGAGGTGGGGGCCGGGCATCGGGCGGCCTGCATCCGCTGGTCGGAGGTGCGTCCCCCCGAGGGCGCGCCCTCCCACGGCGGACCGGCCCACGCACCCCCCGTCCACCCGGCACCCGGCCATCCGGAGCCCGGCGCTCCGGAGCCCAGTCATCCGGAGCCCGGCCACCCTGCTCCGGTCCACCTGGCTCCGGGCCACCCGGCGAACGGACACCCGGCTCCCGTTCACCCGGCGCACGGACAGGCCGGGCGTGGCCAGGCCGCCGCGGGGCCCGGCCGGCCTGCCGCGCCGGAGCCGCGGGAGCGCGGCAGCCGCACGGTGCTGGAGGTGCGCGGCCTGGTCAAGGAATATCCGCTGCTCAAGGGGGCGGTCTTCAAGCGCAGGGTCGGCACGGTGCACGCGGTGGCCGGGGTCAGCTTCGACCTGCGGCAGGGCGAGACGCTGGGGCTGGTCGGCGAGTCGGGCAGCGGCAAGACCACGACGCTGACGCAGATCCTGGAGCTGGCCGCGCCGCAGAGCGGCCGCATCGTCGTGCTCGGCCACGACACCGCGCGGCTCGGCGGCTCCGAGCGCAAGGCGATCCGGCGCGACATGCAGGTCGTCTTCCAGGACCCGCTGGCCTCGCTCGACCCGCGCATGACCGTGCACGACATCCTGGCGGAGCCGCTGCGCACCCACGGGCGGCGGCCGGGGCGGCGGGTCGGCGAGCTGCTGAGCCTGGTCGGCATGGACGCCGCCCACGCCGCCCGCTACCCGCAGGACTTCTCCGGCGGCCAGCGCCAGCGCATCGGCATCGCCAGGGCGCTGGCGCTGGAGCCCCGGCTGCTGGTGCTCGACGAGCCGGTCTCGGCGCTCGACGTGTCGATCCAGGCAGGGGTGATCAACCTGCTCGGCTCGCTCAAGGCCCGGCTGGGGCTGTCCTACCTGTTCGTGGCGCACGACCTGGCCGTGGTGCGCCACATCGCCGACCGGGTGGCCGTGATGTATCTCGGCAGGATCGCCGAGATCGGCGAGGTCGACGCGGTCTTTGACGGCCCGGCGCACCCGTACACGCAGGCGCTGCTGTCGGCGATCCCGCTACCCGACCCGGTACGTGAGCGCGCGCGGGAGCGGATCCTGCTCGAAGGCGACCTGCCCAGCCCGGCCGACCCTCCGTCGGGCTGCCGGTTCCGCACCCGGTGCCCGAAGTTCCGCGCCGAGCTGACCGACGAGGAGCGCCGGCTCTGCGTGGAGTCTGAGCCGGAGGTGCGGCCGCTGGGCGCTGACCAGGGGGCAGCCTGCCACTACGCGCGCAGGCGCGACGTCGTACAGGAGGACCG
Source organism: Nonomuraea phyllanthi (assembly GCF_006334985.2). Classification (GTDB taxonomy): domain Bacteria; phylum Actinomycetota; class Actinomycetes; order Streptosporangiales; family Streptosporangiaceae; genus Nonomuraea; species Nonomuraea phyllanthi. The sequence goes on along the minus strand of NZ_VDLX02000020.1, from coordinate 161,200 downwards.
TTGAAAGCATCACGTCTTGTCGTGGCCGCCGCCGTGGCCGGGTCGCTGTGTCTGGCGGGCTGCGGCGGCGGCTCGGGGGGCGGCTCGGCCGGGCCGCCCAGCGACGGCGACGAGCGCACGATCAAGGCCTTCGACATCAACGAGCGGCCGCGCGAGCAGGTGAAGGACGGCGGGACGCTGCGGTGGGGCATCAACGAGTTCCCCTCGCAGTGGAACAGGAACCACGTCGACGGCAACCTCGCCGTGGCCGCCGTGGTCACCAACGCGCTGCTGCCCACGCCGTTCGTGTCCGACGAGAAGGCGGAGATCTCGCTCAACCGCGCCTACGTCCTCGACGCCGAGGTCACCGAGCAGCGGCCCAAGCAGGTGGTCACGTACCAGCTCAACCCGAAGGCGAGGTGGTCGGACGGCAGGCCGATCACGTGGGTCGACTACCAGGCCCAGTGGCACGCGCTCAACGGGCGCGACCCCGCCTTCCACATCGCCTCCTCGACCGGCTACAAGGACATCGAGAAGGTGGCGCGGGGCGAGGACGACTACGAGGTGGTGGTGACGTTCGACAAGCCGTTCGGCGACTGGCAGTCGCTGTTCGGGCCGCTGATGCCGGCCTCCACCAACCGCACGCCCGCCGCGTTCGACAACGCCTGGCTGAACAAGATCCCCGTGACGGCCGGGCCGTTCAAGTTCGGCGGGTTCGACCAGACGGCCAAGACGATCACGCTCGTGCGCGACGACTCCTGGTGGGGGCAGCGAGCCAAGCTCGACAAGATCATCTATCGGGCGTCGGAGCAGGACTCCCTGGTCGGGGCGTTCAGCAACGGGGAGCTGGACATCATCGACGTGGGGCCGTCGGCTCCCGACTACGCGCGGGCCAAGGGCACGCCGGGGGCGGAGGTACGGCAGGCCGCCGGACCCGACTTCCGACATTTCACCTTTAATGGGTCCAGCGAGCTGCTCAAGGACCGCAACGTCCGCCAGGCCATCCAGCTCGGCATCAACCGCCAGGCCATCGCGCAGTCCGACCTGCAGGGCCTCGACTGGCCGATCGCCCTGCTGAACAACCACTTCTTCATGAACACCCAGGAGGGCTACCAGGACAACGCCGGCAAGCTCGGGGTGTACGACCCCGACCGGGCGCGGCGGCTCCTGGACGCCGCGGGGTGGAAGCTGAGCGGCCAGGTCAGGCAGAAGAACGGCAAGCCGCTCAGCCTGCGGTTCGTGGTCCCCTCGGGGGTTCAGGTGAGCAAGCAGGAGGGCGAGCTGGCGCAGAGCATGCTGGCCCAGATCGGGGTGAAGCTCACCATCCAGGCGGTGCCGAGCGACGACTTCTTCACCAGGTACGTCATCCCTGGAAACTTCGACATCACGCCCTTCGCGTACATCGGGACGCCGTTCCCGGTCTCCAGCAGCTACGGGATCTACGCGAACTCCCCTGACGGCAAGAACTGGAACGCCAACTTCGGGCGCACGGGGTCGGCCGCCATCGACCAGGCGATGAGCCGCGCCGCCCAGACCCTCGACCCGGCGCAGGCCCGCACGGCGACCAACCAGGCCGACGCGCTGATCTGGCAGTTGGTCAACGTGCTGCCGCTCTACCAGCGCCCGCAGAACGTCGCGACGCGGCAGACGCTGGCCAACGTGGGGGCGCGCGGCTTCTACGACCTCCGCTACGAGGACATCGGCTTCACCCGCTGACTGACCGTGGCCGGAAGTGTCGGCCGCTTCCGGTAGAACAGCAGGCGTGACGACGAAGGTGACCTGGCCGCAGATCCTCGCATGGCGCCTGCGCAGGCAGTTCGTGAGCGAGGGTGGGGCGTCCGATGCCGTGGCGGTGGCCCGGCGGCTGTGCGGCGTCCAGGCCCAGGTCGCCTCGTCGGCCCGGCTCGCGGTGGCGATCAGATGCGGCGGTCCGGCCCATGACGAGATCGATCGCGCCCTGTGGGTGGACCGCACGCTGGTCAAGACGTGGATCATGCGTGGCACCCTCCACCTCGTGCCCTCCGACACGCTGGCCGACCACTGCGCCGTCCTGGGGACGTCGCGCTTCTGGGAGAAGGGCTCGTGGCAGCGCGGCCACGGCGTCACGGCCGGCGAGATCGCCACCCTCATCGACACCATCCCGGGCGTCCTGAGCGCAGAGACAACCGCACTGCGGGCCACCGGTGAAGAGACCTCTGACCGTCGAGGAAAGGGTGCGCCCGCGTCCGGCGATCGGCCACCGGGTGTGGCCGCAGCCGGTGCGCGGACGCTGGGGGCTCGGCCATCCGCCGCCGCCGGAGCATCTGGTGATCAGACACCCGTCACCTGGGCGTCGGACGACCGGCCAACCGGTGCCAAGGCGTCGGACAGCGGGTCATCTGGCTCAGGGACGTCCGGTGGCGGTGCGACCGGTGGCGGTGCGAGCGACGGTGGTCCGATCGGCGGTGGTCCGATCGGCGGCGGTGCGAGCGGCGGCGGTGCGAGCGGCGGCGGTGCGAGCGGCGGCGGTGCGAGCGGCGGCGGTGCGAGCGGCGGCGGTGCGAGCGGCGGTGGCGCGAGCGGCGGTGGCGCGTACGACGATCTGGAATGCGGCGGGCGGGCGATGACCAGGGAAGAGCTCGTCGAGGCCGTGGTGGCGGCGACGGGAGACGCCCATCTCAAGGAGGCGCTCACGTCCGGCTGGGGCGCGCTGCTCAAGCCGCTGAGCCACCTCGGGGAGCTGTGTTACGGGCCGCCCCGCGACGGCAGGGTCACCTTCACCACCCCGCGCGCATGGCTGCCGGGATGGCCCGCCGCGCTGCCGCCGCACGAGGAGGCCGGGGTGCGCGTCGTCCGGGCGTTCCTGGGCGCGCACGGGCCGGCGACGCCGGAGATGTTCGACGCGTGGTTGTTCCGGGGCACGGCGAGGAAGGCGCTGCTGAAGGGCTGGTTCCGTGACCTCGCGCCCGAGCTGACGGAGGTCGAGGCGGACGACGGCCGGCGGCTCCTGATGTTGACCGAGCACCTCGACGACCTGGCGGGCACCAGCCCTTCGAGCGAGGTCCATCTGCTGCCCGGCTTCGACCAGTACATCCTGGGAGCTCCGCGTGACCTGGCCCCGCTCATCCCGCCGCCCCTCAAGGCCAGGGTGAGCCGCCAGGCGGGGTGGATCTCCCCCGTGGTGGTCCATGAGGGCCGCGTCGCCGGGGTCTGGGAGGCCAGGGACGGCCGGCTCACGGTGGACCTCGCCCACCCGGTCCCCCAGGCGTCCCTCGACGAGGCCCTCGCCCGCGTCCACGCCCTGCTGCCGTAGCACACGGTCCGGCACGCTCCTCGGGAGTCGCGTGCCGGACCGGTGGATGGCCGGAGGCGTTCGCCATGGCCCACGCCTTGCGGTCCAGTCTCTCCTTGATGGCCGGGCCGAGGAGGGTCGGGTCAGGTGGCGCTGGTGGCCATGACGCGGTCGACCAGGCCCTTGGTGCCTTCCTGGCGGGCGCAGTGGGCGCAGCAGTACCAGTGCTCGCCTGACTGCACCCCATGCCCGATGACCTTGGTGCCGCAGTGCTCGCAGATGGGCGCCATCGCCTCGATCGCGCACTGGAAGCAGTCGAAGGTGTGCACGGCCCCCTGCGCGTGCACCTCGAACGCCATGTCGTAGTCGTTGCCGCAGGTCTCGCAGACAGTCATGATGATCTCCTCTGCACTCGGTCCGCACCGGGAATACCCCGTTACGTGGTGCTTCTTGCTCAATGAACGTCCAATTTCCCTAGATAGGCGTCGTAATCAGGGTCAGGAGCGATTCACCGCGAAACGGAGCACCAGGGGCAGGCCCAGCAGGCCGAGGGCGGCCAGGGCGGCGGGCAGGCCGAGCCAGGCGCTGAGGCCGGCCACGAGCAGCGGGCTGATCACGAAGCCCGCGTAGGAGACCGTCGACATGCCCCATACCAGCGTCCCGCTCGGGTCGTCGGCGGCGGCCCGGCTGAGCAGGGCGGGCACCAGCGGGCCCAGCGCCAGGCCGGTCAGCGCGAAGCCCGCCATGGAGACCGGCACGCTCCCGCCCAGGCCCGCCAGGGCGATTCCGGCCCCGCCGCCCACCCCCGCCACCAGGTACAACGCCCGCAGCGGCACGCGCGGAAGCGCCTGCATGACCAGGCGCGCGGCCGTCACCGCCGCCATGTAGACCGACGGCGCGGCGCTCGACAGGAGCGGGGTGGCGCCGCGATGGTCCTCCAGCAGCAGCACCGACCACTGCTCGACGGAGTTCTCGATGACGAGCACGCAGGCCGCCAGCGCGCCCAGCACGATCGCGGCGCCCCACAGGCCGCGCTTGCCGGTCTCCTTGGAGGGCGCCGGCGAGGAACGGCCCCCGGGCAGGGAGAGCACCGGCAGGGCCGCGGCGATCACGATCAGCGCGATGAGCAGCAGGACGGCGCCGACGTCCAGGCCCAGGGAGCGCGCGAGGCCGGTGGCGGGCGCCGCCGCGATGACCGTGAGGGGGAAGGCCGCGTGCACCGGCTGGAAGAGACGGCGCCCGGTCTCGCGCTCGGCACGCCCGGTGGCCAGGTTCAGCGCGACCTCGAGCGCCCCGCTCGCGGCGCCCACCAGCAGCAGCGCCACCGGGAGCTGCCACGGCGCGGACACCAACGCGATCCCGGCCACGCTGAGCCCGAACAGGGCCGTGGCGGCCATCAGCGCCGCCCGCTCGCGGCCCCGTGCCAGCCGCCCGGCCAGCGCCATGGCGGGCAGCGCCCCCACAGGTACGGCGCTGAGCGCCAGCCCCAGATCGCCCGCCGAGATGCCCAGCTCCAGCTTGATGGCGGGCAGGAGAGCCGACCAGGACCCCCAGAACACGGCCCACGCCGCACACACCGCGATCAACGGCATTTACCACCGCCTCTTGATATTTCGGCAATGCCACAGTAAAGATCGTCGATGTCCTTATATCCCCCTGCCGAAGGGACATCCGTGCTCACCCGTACGGTCATCGCGACCGCCCTGGTCGCGGCCGGAATCGCCGCCACCCCCTCCGCCGCGTACGCCGCCGGCGCCGCGTACACCCCGGAGCGCGTCTGCGGCGCCGGATTCCATCGTGTCAAGGACGGCCACCGGGCGATGCGGACCCGCGACGGGGCGGTGTTCGGGCACGTGTACCTCATGTACAGCAAGCGGAGCGGCAAGAACTGCGTGGCCGCGATCAAGACGGCCTACACCGGCACCCGCACGGTCACCGGCGCGTACCTGGAGGTGAAGGGCGGCGGCAGGTCGGAGGACGTGCAGAAGTACCGCTTCTACGCCGAGACCGGGCACATCGACGGCGCCTGGAAGTGCGTGCGGTACGCCGGCTGGACCCGCGACCCGCACAACCGGGTCGAGGCCTGGGGCGGGCGCAAGAGCTGGGGCAACTGCCAGGGCTGAGGAGCGCGCCCACGCGAGGTTGTCTGTCAGTTCTTTCGCGGAAGGTGTCACACCTGGACGGCCTGCCTCGTCCTCCCGGAAAAGAACGGACAGGGAGTCACCTACCTATGACCCAGCGCATCGATGTCGCCCAGCAGGTCCCGCAGGCGTAGCACCACCTTCTCGCCGTGGAGAAGCCGCTGCACGACAGCGAGCTGCCGAACGCCACGCTTGGACTGGTCAAGCTGCGCGCCAGCCAGATCAACGGCTGCGGCTACTGCGTCGACATGCACAGCCGTGACCTGAAGAAGTCCGGTGAGAGCGACGAGCGGCTCTGGTAGGTGGCCCGGCCCGTGAGCGCGAACGCGTACTGACACCCGACGGGCGCGCGCGGCGGGCGCCGCCTCCCCCGCCGCGCGCCGCCCGCCGCGCGGGCGGCGCAGGCCCGTCACCCTGCTGCTTACAGCGAATTTATCGGGAGTTCTGTAGATAACAGAGATAACAAGGGAATCACGGGGGGCTCACCATGAAGAGGCTTGTGGCGGTGCCGCCGCACGTTGCCAGGCACAAGATCCGCGACATCCGCTCCGCCGGCCGCCGCAGGCCGCAGGCCGACCACAAGGTGATCGACCTTCGGGCCTACGCCGGCCGCAACGTCATCCGCTTCCCCGGCGGCCCCACCCCCGCCGCCTGAGCGGTCGGCTCAGCCGTAGAGCCGCTTGCTGTACGCCTCGCCGTAGTACTGCTCCAGCTCCTCCAGGCTCTCGGTCACGTGCTGGAGCTCCTTGACGAGCGTCGCGTGCGAGGGCAAGGGGTCCGGTTCCCACGCCTCCGGCTTCCACAGCGAGGAGCGCAGGAGCGACTTGGCGCAGTGGAAGAAGATCTGCTCGATCTCCACCACGAGCGCGAGGCGTGGGCGGTGGCCCTTGACGATCATCTCGTCGAAGAACGGGGCCTCGCGGACCAGCCGGGCCCGGCCGTTGATGCGCAGGGTCTCGTTACGGCGCGGGATCATGAAGATCAGCCCCGCGTGCGGGTTCTTGAGGACGTTACGGAACCCGTCGGCCCTGCGGTTGCCCGGCCGGTCGGGGATGGCGATGGTCGTGTCGTCGATGACGTGGACGAACCCGGCCGGATCGCCCTTGGGCGACACGTCGCAGTTTCCGGCCTCGTCGGACGTGGCGATCAGGCAGAACGGGGAGGCGGCCAGCCACTGGCGGTCCCGCTCGTGCAGGCGTACGCGCTCCTTGTTCGCCGCCCTCGGCATGACCTCGCCGAGCAGCTCGCGCAGCTCCTCCTCGGACCCGATCTCCGTCCAGCTCATCAGCGCTCCCTTCGGGGGTTTCCGCCATTTTGGCAGAGAGCGCGCTGGGCCTTCACGGCCGTTCCGCGGGACGAGACGCCCGCCGGTACGCGGGACGAGAGCCCAGCCCGCTCACCAGCGGCGGGCGTGCGCCATCATCCCCAGGTACGCGTCACGCTCGGCCGTGAACCTGCCGGGGTCCATGCCCTGGCGCTCGGCCCGCAGGTGGAGCAGGGTCAGCTCGGTCGCCGCCTGCTGGTAGTCGCTCATGGCCCGCCCGAGCCCCGCTCCCCTGGCCCATCTGCGGGCCGCCTTGCGGGCGGACAGGGTGCTGAGCATCCGTACGTCGGCGTCGGTGACCAGCCCGGTCGGCCGGTAGCCCGGCAGGTAGACGCCCATCCTCGCGACGAGCTGGCGGCGCTCGACGACAGTCACGACGATCAGCAGGACGAGCGCCGCCATGATCACGAGGTACGCGGCCCCCAGCCAGGCCAGCGAGCCGGTGGTGGCGGCGCCGTTCCAGAGACCGTGCAGGAAGACGGCGGCGAGGTAGCCGAGGGGGATCGCGGCGTACCTGGCCGCGGTGCGCCGGGTGAGCGCGTACGCGACCCCGAGGCCGATCATGGACGTGTAGACGGGATGGCCGAGCGGGTCGATCAGGCCGCGTAGCACGAACAGCTGGACCGCCCCGCCGGCGCCGTTCTCGCCGTACGCCAGCAGGTAGTAGCCGATGTTCTCCACGGCGGCGAAGCCGAGGCCGGCCATGGACGCGTACACGATGCCGTCGGTCAGCCCGTCGATCTCCCTGCGCCTGCGCAGGAGCAGCAGCAGCGCCGAGCCCTTGAGCGCCTCCTCGACCACGGGCGCCAGCAGCACGGTGCCCACGTCGTTGACCACCGCGGCGCCGTACCCGGCCCTGCTGAACAGCGCTTGGCCCAGGAGGGTCAGCGCGATGCCCAGCACGACCGCCACCCCGGCGCCCCACACGAACGCGAACGCCAGGCTCAGCTTGGGCTCGGGCTCCAGCCGGTCGAGCGAGAGCACGGCCGCGAGCAGCACCGGCAGCGGCGCCACGGCCAGCAGCGCCGAGAGGCCGAACCCGAGAGGCCCGCCCGACAGCAGCATGACGGCCAGCACGATCAGCGCCAGGACACCGGAGACGACCAGTCCGATCACGAGGGCGATGCTGGGGCGCTGGGCTGTCATGGTGGTGCCTCTCTCTTCCGCCGGTGTGCCCACTATGCGCGGCGCGCATCTACAACCGCTTAACGGTCACTTGATTCGCGGTAATAGGGATCCGCGACGATCTGCTCGCCGTCGGCGTAGGTGTACACCTCCCGCCCGTCCACGAACACCCGCAGCGCGCGGCTCATGACGTCCAGCGGGTCGCCCGACCAGATCACCACGTCGGCGTCGAGGCCCGGCTTGAGCGCGCCGACCCGGTCGTCGACGCCCATGATCCGGGCCGGGTTGAGGGTGATCGAGCGCAGCGCCTCGGCGGGGTCCATGCCCTCCTTGACCGCCAGCGTGGCCTGGTGAACGAGGAAGTGGATGGGTACGACGGGGTGGTCGGTGGTGATGGCCAGTTCCACCCCCGCCCGCGCCAGGATGCCGGGGTTGCGCAGCGAGCGCTGGCGCAGCTCGACCTTGGAGCGGGTGGTGAAGAGCGGGCCGATGATGACGGGGACGTTCCTGGCGGCCAGGGCGTCGGCCAGCAGGTGTCCCTCGGTGCCGTGGTTGATGATCAGGCGGTAGCCGAACTCGTCGGCCAGCCTGAGCGCGGTCGCGATGTCGTCGGCCCGGTGCGTGTGCTGGCACCACGGCAGGTCGCCGTCCAGCACCTGGGTCAGGATCTCCATCGTGGCGTCGCGGTCGAACGGCTTGTCCTCGGCCGCGGCCGCAGCCCTCCTGGCGCGGTAGTCCTGCGCCTTCATGAAGGCGTCCCTGATCACGGCGGCGACGCCCTGCCGGGTGGAGGGCAGCTTCTTCTGGTCGCCGTACACGCGCTTGGGGTTCTCGCCGAGGGCGCTCTTGACGCTGGCGGGCTCCTTGAGCAGCATCTCGTCCACGGTCCTGCCCCAGCACTTGATCGCGACCGTCTGCCCGCCGATCGGGTTGCCGGAGCCCGGCTTGATCACGGCGGTGGTCACGCCGCCGGACAGTGCGTCGGCGAAGGCCAGGTCGGCGGGGTTGATGGCGTCGAGGGCGCGCAGGCGGGCGCCGTTGGGGTCGGTCATCTCGTTGGTGTCCTGGCCGGCCCAGCCCTCGGCCTCCTCGTGCACGCCGAGATGGCCGTGGGCCTCGACGAAGCCGGGCAGCACCCAGCCGCCCGCGGCGTCCACGACGGTGGCGTCGTCGGGCACGGCCACGTCCCGGCCCACCGCGACGATCTTCCCGTTCTCGATGAGCACCGTGCCGCCGTCGATGGGGTCGCCATCGACAGGCACGACATATCCACTGGTAATGGCAAATTTCATGACTCGTAACCTAGCGGGTCCTGGGTAGCAACCCCAGATGACCTCCAACCTGTACAGACGCTGGCTTCTCGAGATGTGGAACGGCGACTTCGACCTCGCCCGCGACCTCGTCACCCCCGGCTTCGTCGGCCACTGGCCGGGCATGGACGTGCACGGCCCCGACGGGTTGATCGAGGCCCTGCGCATGGGGTTCCAGCCGTTCGACGACGTCAAGGTCACCCTGGACGTGGGGCCGGTCGTGGACGGCGAGCACGTCGCCGCGAGGTGGACCTTCAGCGGCACGTACAAGGGCGGCCTGCCGGGCGCGAGCGCCGCCGCCGGGACCAGGGTGGCGTTCAGCGGGCACGACCTGCTGCGCGTCGAGGGCGACAGGTTCGCCGAGTACTGGGTGATCTCCGACGCGCAGACCTTCAACAGGCAGCTGGGGATAGGCTGACATATCCGTATTCGCACAGGGAGATGGCGGATGTCGCAACCAGAAGGGTCCCCCCGGGCCCTGGCCCCCCGGTCGCTCGGCGACGAGGAGCTGTCGAGCCTGCTGGCCGGCCAGCGGTTCGGCGCGCTGGCGACGTACAAGCGCGGCGGCCGCCCTCACCTGTCCACCGTCAACTACACCTGGGACCCGGAGCAGCGGGTGGCGCGGATCTCCACCATCGCCGACCGGCTCAAGGTCCGCCAGCTCCACGAGGATCCCGGCTGCGCCCTCTACGTCGCCAGCGACGACTTCGGGGTGTTCGCCGTGGCCGAGGGCGAGGCCGAGCTGTCGCCGGTCAGCAGCGAGCCCGGTGACGAGATCGGCATGGAGCTGCTGGCCATGCAGGAGGGCATCGGCGACCCGTACGCGTTCCTGCGGCAGATGGTCGAGGACCGGCGGATGGTGATCAGGATCCGGGCCGCGCGCCTGTACGGGACGGCGCTGCCCGTGCCCTCCTGATCGCCCGGCGCCTGTTGTAGGCCACCGACGCGATCACGACCAGGACCAGCCCCAGGTCGATGCCCGCCGACAGGCGCATGGCGTGGACGTGGTGGCCGCCCTCCGCCGCCGCGAAGAAGACGGCGCCGATCACAGCCACCCCGCCCGCGCCCGCGAACTGCTGCGCCGTGCTGAGGATGCCGGAGCCGATCCCCGCCTGGTGCGGCGCCACCTCGACCAGCGCCGCCCCGATGAGCTGCGGCAGCACCAGCCCGTTGCCCGCGCCGACGAGCACCAGCGCCACCATGATGTACGGCAGGCCGAGCCCGCCTGCTACCACCAGCAGGACCAGGCCCAGCCCGATGACCGCGCCGCCGATCATCACGACGATCAGCCCGTACCTCTTGACCAGCGGCGTCCCCAGCAGCGACGTGACCGAGAACAGCACCCCCATCGGCGCGAACGCCAGCCCCGCCTCGAAGGCCGTCAGCCCGATCCCGCGCTGCAGCAGCAGGGTCAGGGTGAACATGAACGAGGCGAAGTACGCCATGAACGCCACGATCGACCCGACACCCGCCTGGTAGGAGTGCACCTTGAGCAGCGCCAGGTCGAGGATCGGCCGGCCGCCGCGCCCCGCGAGCACCCGCTGCCAGCGCCAGGTCAGCGCGAACACGGGCACGGCCGCCGCCATGCTGATCCACGTCCAGAGGGGCCAGCCCAGGCTGTTGCCGAGGCCGAGCGGCACCAGCATCAGGGCGAGCCCGGCGGCCAGCCCGGCCGCGCCCGGCAGGTCGAGCCTGGCCTTCCTTGCGGTCTCGACCTCGGGCAGCAGCCAGCGGGCCAGCGGCACCACGACCAGCCCGACGGGCAGGTTGATGAGGAAGATGACCCGCCAGCCGAGCCCCAGCACGTCGGCGGTCAGGAGCAGGCCGCCGAGCACCTGCCCGGCGATCGAGCCGAGGCCGCCCGTGACGCCGTACCAGCCGAGGGCCCGGCCGCGCTCCTCCGGCGGGTAGACGGCCGAGATGACGGCCAGCACCTGCGGCACCATCGCCGCGCCCGTCAGGCCCTGGAGCAGGCGGGCGGCCACCAGCTGGGCCGGGTTCGCGGCGATCCCGCACAGGAGCGACGCGATCGTGAACGCGGCCACGCCCCAGACGAACAGCCGCCGGTAGCCGAACCGGTCGCCGAGCCGCCCTGCGGTGATCATGCCGGCGGCGTAGGTGAAGGCGTAGCCGCCGACGATCAGCTCCAGCGCGGCGGGGCCCGTGTGCAGGTCGTGCTCGATGGAGGGAGCGGCCACGTTGACGACGAAGAAGTCGAACTGCGCCATGAACCAGGCCGACAGCAGCACGGCCAGCATTCCCCCGGATCTCACGACATTCAGGCTAGAGCGTGGACGAACACCCGCCTTTAACCGGCCCGCGTGTCGAATGCTCATCGGGCGGGCACCGCCGGGTTACCCTGCCCTCAACTGACAGTCATGAGATCACGTCACCGTCGAGTCGTATGCCTCTCCCCACCCGAGGAGACCCATGTTCAGACGACTCGCCGTCATCCTCGCGATCTCGTCCACCCTCCTGGCGACCCCCGCCCACGCGGACACCGTCATCAACGTCGCGCACCGCGGCGCCTCGGCGTACGCGCCCGAGAACACGCTCGCCGCCTTCGAGCTGGCGGGCAAGCAGGGCGCCGACATGTTCGAGCTCGACGTCCAGGAGACCAGGGACCACGAGCTGGTCCTCATGCACGACACCACCCTGACCCGTACCACCGACGCCGAGCGGGTCTTCCCCGATTTGGCGCCGTGGCACGTCGGGGACCTCACGCTCGATCAGATCCGCGAGCTCGACGCCGGTTCGTGGCGCTCGGACGCGTACGAGGGCGAGCCGGTGCCCACGCTCGGCGAGGCGCTGCGCGAGATGAGCGGCTCCGGCATGGACCTGCTGCTGGAGATCAAGTCGCCGGAGCTCTACCCCGGCATCGAGGCCCGCGTCGCCTCCGAGCTGCGCCGCCATCCGGGCTGGCTCGCGCCCGGCCGGCTCGTGGTGCAGTCGTTCGGCTGGGAGTCGATGCGCGCCTTCCACCGGCTGCTGCCCGCCGTGCCGATCGGGCTGCTCGGCACGCCGTCCACGGCCGAGCTGCCGGAGCTGGCCGGCTTCGCCGACCAGATCAACCCGCCGCACTCCGGCCTGACCTCCTCGTACGTACGGCGCGTGCACGCCCTCGGCATGGACGTGTTCGCCTGGACGGTGAACGACCCGGACACCATGCGCCGCATGCTCGCCTACCAGGTCGACGGGATCATCACCAACCGGCCCGACGTCCTGGACGACCTGCTGAGCACCTGACCGACGGCCACGTCGCCGGGGCGCGGCGCGACCTCCATGGCGGCCGGCGCCCGCCACAGGCGCTCCCGCGTCAGCGCGATCACGTGGTCGTAGAACCGGGTGAAGGCGACGCGGCCCAGGGCGGAGGTGAAGGCGTTCTCGCTCATGGCCCGCAGTCTCGGCCGTACGGCGGGGCCCGGTCTTGTACGAACCGCTCGCCCGGCCCGTCATCGCCCGGAGGCTCACATATCCGGACGTTGTCCCGTCGGACTACTGAGACACCGGCTGAAATCGCAGAAGGGAACCTCTGCCATGTCCATGCCCACCCCGTCCGCCGAATCCGCCGCGTCCTCGACGCGCGAGCACGACAACCTCCGGTCGCGGCTGCCCGACCCCGTCTCGCTCTTCCCCGAGGTGGCACAGATCGCCGGCACCTTGACCAAGGCCGTCCTGAACGGCGCGATCCCGCACACCACCGTCCACCTGGTGCAACTCCGTGCCGGGCAGATCGTCGGAAGCACGTACCACACCGTCAGGCAGGCCGGCCTCCTGCGCAAGGCCGGGGAGACGGAGGAGCGCATCACCGCCGTGGCGTCCTGGCAGGACGCCACCTCCTTCAGCGACGCCGAACGGGTCGCGCTGGAGCTCGTGGAGGCCGTTCTCACGCCGAACCCGTTCGGCGAGCGCGTCTCCGACGAGCTGTACGCCCGGGCGTCCGCCCACTATGACGACAAGGCGCTGTGGACGCTGACCCTGGCGATCAGCCAGATCTTCTTCTTCATCCCCGTCGCCCTCATCGCCAGGCCGATCGCCAGCAAGGCCCCCGGGAAGAACTACACCAAGTAGCTCGCCGACGGGGGCGGCGAGGAGGTCACCCTCCTCGCCCTGCGGTCCCGGCCCCCTGCGTGCCACGCACCGGGCCGGGACACCGCCTCTTTCCTTAGCTGCAACCGCTGGTGGAGCCGCAGCCCTCGCAGACGTAGCAGCTTCCGGCCGGGCGCATCTTGGTGCCGCAGGTCATGCAGAGCGGCGCGTCGGCCGTGAAGCGCTGGTGGCTCTCCAGCGTCAGCTCCTGGACGGCCGGCTGCCGCTCCTCCTCGGCCTTCGGCTTCTCCTCGATGGGCGCGGACTGCGCCAGCGCCTCGCGGTCGACCGTCTCCTGGAGAGCAGCCGGGTCCTCGCCGCGCTGCTGCGCCGCGCGCTCGGACGCCGAGAAGATGCCGAGCGCCGCCCGCTCCTCGTAGGGCAGGTGGTCGAGCGCCAGGCGGCGGAAGATGTAGTCCATCACCGAGGTCGCCATCCGGATGTCCGGGTCGTCGGTCATCCCGGCGGGCTCGAAGCGCATGTTGACGAACTTGCTCATGTACGTCTCCAGCGGCACGCCGTACTGGAGCCCGATGGAGATCGCGACGGAGAAGGCGTCCATGACGCCCGCCAGCGTCGAGCCCTGCTTGGACATCTTGAGGAAGACCTCGCCGAGCCCGTCGTCAGGGTAGGACGAGGCGGTCATGTAGCCCTTGGCACCGCCCACCGTGAAGCGGGTGGTCATGCTCGGCCGCTGGTTCGGCATGCGCCGCCGGGTCGGCCGGTTGACCTCGATGACCTTGACCTCGGGCTCCTTGGGCTCGTCCTTCTTGGAGCCGTTGCCGGCCGACAGCGGCTGGCCGACCTTGCAGTTGTCGCGGTAGACGGCCAGGGCCTTGAGCCCGAGCCTCCAGCCCTCCAGGTAGACCTGCTCGATGTCGTCGATCGTGGCCGACTCGGGCAGGTTGACCGTCTTGGAGATGGCCCCCGACAGGAACGGCTGGGTGGCCGCCATCATGCGCACGTGGCCCATGGGGGCGATCGCCCGCTCGCCCATCGCGCAGTCGAACACCTCGTAGTGCTCGCTGCGCAGCCCAGGCGCGTCCACGACGTGGCTGTGCTCCGCGATGTACTCGACGATGGCCTCGATCTGCTCCTGCTGGTAGCCGAGCTGCTTGAGCGCCCTCGGGATCGTCTGGTTGACGATCTGCATCGAACCGCCGCCGACGAGCTTCTTGAACTTGACCAGCGCCAGGTCCGGCTCGATGCCGGTGGTGTCGCAGTCCATCATCAGCCCGATGGTGCCGGTGGGGGCCAGCAGGCTGGCCTGGGCGTTGCGGTAGCCGCTCTTCTCGCCCAGCCTGAGGCACTCCGACCACTGGCGCGACGCCTCGGCGTGGATCTTCGCGTCCATGGAGCCGATCGTGCGCAGGTTGTCGTTGGCCGCCGCGTGCTTGCGCATGACGCGCTTGTGCGGCTCGGCGTTCCTGGCATAGCCGTCGTACGGCCCGACCACGCCGGCCAGCTCGGCGCTGCGGCGATAGGACACGCCGGTCATCAGCGAGGTGATCGCCGCCGCCACGGCCCGGCCGCCGTCGGAGTCGTACGCGTGGCCCGTCGCCATGAGCAGCGCGCCGAGGTTCGCGTAGCCGATGCCGAGCTGCCGGTACGCCCGCGAGGTCTCGCCGATCTTCTCTGTCGGGAAGTCCGCGAACGTGATCGAGATGTCCATCGCGGTGATGATCAGCTCGGTCAGCTTGACGAAGTCGGCGACGTTGAAGGAGTTGTCGTCCTTGAGGAACTTCAGCAGGTTGATGCTGGCCAGGTTGCAGGAGGAATTGTCCAGATGGACGTATTCGCTGCAGGGGTTGCTCGCCGTGATGCGGCCGGTCTCCGGGGTGGTGTGCCAGTCGTTGATCGTGTCGTCGTACTGCACGCCCGGGTCGGCGCACTCCCAGGCGGCCTTGGCCATCTTGCGGAAGAGCCCCCTGGCGTCCACCGTCTCGATGACCTGGCCGGTCAGGCGGGCGCGCAGGCCGAACTCGCCGCCCTTCTCCACCGCGCGCATGAACTCGTCGGAGACGCGCACGGAGTTGTTCGCGTTCTGGTACTGGACGGAGACGATGTCCTTTCCGCCCAGGTCCATGTCGAAACCGGCGTCACGCAGCGCGCGGACCTTGTCCTCCTCGCGCGCCTTGGTCTCGATGAACTCCTCGATGTCGGGGTGGTCGACGTCGAGCACGACCATCTTGGCCGCCCTGCGGGTGGCTCCCCCGGACTTGATCGTCCCCGCGGAGGCGTCGGCGCCGCGCATGAAGCTCACCGGCCCGCTGGCGGTGCCGCCGCTCGACAGCAGCTCCTTGGACGAGCGGATGCGGGACAGGTTGACCCCCGAGCCAGAACCGCCCTTGAAGATCACGCCCTCTTCCTTGTACCACTCCAGGATCGACTCCATCTGGTCGTCCACGGAGAGGATGAAGCACGCGCTCACCTGCTGCGGTGACTTGGTGCCCACGTTGAACCAGACCGGCGAGTTGAACGCGAACACCTGGTGCGCCAGCGCGTGCTTCAGCTCATGATCGAAGATCTCGGCGTCCTCGTCGCTGGCGAAGTAGCCGTGCTCGATCCCCGTCCTGGTGTAGACGCCGACGACCCGGTCGATCAGCTGCTTCAGGCTCCACTCGCGCTGCGGGGTGCCCACCGCGCCGCGGAAGTACTTGGTCGTCACGATGTTGGCCGCGTTCACCGACCAGAACTCGGGGAACTCGACGCCCCGCTGCTCGAAATTGACCGATCCGTCGCGCCAGTTCGTCATGACGACGTCGCGACGCTCCCACTGGATCTCGTCATACGGGTGCACGCCCGGCTTGGTGAAGATCCTCTTCATCTTCAGCCCCTTGCGCGGACGCTTGCCACCGCGCGCGACTGAACCGCTGGCCGTCTCCGTCATGACTCCCCCTTCTCCGCCTTCAACTGTGAGATCTCGGCCTCGAAGTCCGCCAGGCTCTCGAAACCGCGATAGACCGATGCGAACCGCAGGTAGGCCACCTCGTCGAGGTCCCGCAACGGGCCCAGGATCGCCAGGCCGACCTCGTTGGAGGGGATCTCGGCCGCGCCCTTGGCCCTGATGGCCTCCTCCACCCGCTGCCCGAGCTGCGCCAGCGAGTCCTCGCTGACCGGCCTGCCCTGACAGGCCCGCCGCACGCCCGCGACCACCTTGTCCCGCGAGAACGGCTCCGTCACCCCGCTGCGCTTGCTCACCATGAGCAGCACGGTCTCCTGCGTGGTGAACCTTCGCCCGCACTCGGGACACGTACGGCGGCGCCTGATGGCCGCGCCGTCGTCCGTGGAGCGGCTGTCGATGACCCTGGTGTCAGGGTGGCGACAGAACGGACAGTGCACGCTTTCGCCTTCCTGGACCTGCGCCACCACACGCGTGCGAGACCCCCGCCACGGGACGCTCGCGCACACCCCACGGCTGACCGTGGAGCGGACGCGTAAACACAAGGTGTGGTGAACTACATCGGTGTAACTACTAGATGTTGTGGTCCAACCGTAGAAGCGTGCGACCATGAACGCAAGTTGAGCGCACCCATCCAAGCGAAGTCGCTGATCAGCCTGCCGCCACCGCCCGGACCCGGGCGTGTCGCTCCCGAAAGGGGATCTTTGTGCTGCTGGAGGCGTCACAGGTGTAGCTTCGGAGCTCGTCCGTGAACAAACCTCACAACGGTATCCGACGCCTCGGCACTCGCGTACGCCCCTTGTCCGGATGGTGGACGGAGGGGCGGGCGCGGCACGCGGTCAGGCCGGGAAGCCACGGCCGGCCGCTACGCGCGAGCGGTGGCGATCAGCGTAAGCCGGCCGTGTCGACGGGCCGCACCGTGTCGCCCTCATGCACCTCCACCCACGACGAGCCCACCTGCCCGGTCACCGCCCCTTCGACCGCCGCCTGCCCGGCCGCCCGCGTGCCGAGCCAGAACCAGCCGAGCGACACCATCACCAGGGCCACCACCAGCACGATCCGGCCGCGCCGGGTCAGCCGCAACGGTGGGGCCGACCGCCGGCGCGCTCGCGCGGCCGACCGCCGCTCGCGCCACCCCGCGCTCGCCCGCCTCTCACGCCGGCCCACGCGATCCGGCCGCTCAGGTCGCCCCGCGCGATCCGGTCGCCCACTCCACCCCGCACGATCCGGTTGCTCACTCCGGCCCGCGCGATCCGATTGCTCACTCCGGCCCGCTCCGATGCGCCCCCATCGCCGGCGCCGCCCCTTCCCAACGCCCGCACGCGGCCGCGACGGCCCACGCCGGCCGTCCATGCGACCCCCTCGCACACCCTCCGCACCTCCCGGACGCCCCGTCCGAACGCCCGCCGCACCCCTCAGGCGACCCGCTCGAACACCCTCGCCGCTTTTCGGACGATCCGGACGAACGCCGTCGGAAGCCCTCGGGCCACCCGCTTGGACGCGGTCCAACGCCCCCGGGCGACCTCCCCGCACCCGGAGGCCCCGCAGCCTTTTCCCGAGAGCGCCATCCCGGACGGGCCCGTCTCCCCGCCCTCTCGGAACGCCACCTCGGCCGCCCGCGCCCTTCGCCCTGGAACCCCCGGAACCCCCGGAGCCTCTGGGCGCCGTTCGCCCCGCGGACGCCCGTCTCGGCGTGTCGTCGGCAGGCGCGCCCGCCGCCCCTCGATCCCCCATCCCCGTCCCCGCCTTTCGAACCGTGTCGGCACCGCCCCCGGCGCGGCGCCCTCGCTCCATGCCCGCGCCAGGCGTACGGCCGGTCGCCGACTCCGCGTCCGCGCGAGCTCCTCCCCTGCCCGGCGGTGCGGCGGCGGTCTCGCCGGCTCCGGCCGGTCGCGGTGGCGGGACGAGCCGCAAATGGGCCCTTCCCCCACGACTCGAACGGGGCCCCAACCTCTTGCCTGAATTGCCGCGGGACCCCGCCCCGGCCCGCGTATTGTCTCCACGTCGATCATTGCTCTGCGTGGCGTCGGCGATGAGTGTGAGTAGTTTGGTGTCTTGGCTGGTCGTGTCCGCATTTGTGGGTGTTCGCATGGTTGACCTCCCGCCGTGCGGCCCGAGGAAATGGACCACATAAAGATCAGCAAATCGAACACGGTGTCGATCGAACTCCCGTACGATGTTGTACACCACACTGGCGACAATTTCGAGGAAGACTCGAACAATTGTTTGAAGATGATCTTCAACAGCGATACGGTCGCTGTGTGCGACATCAGGACCACGGACCGGGAGGTGCGCCGGTGAGGCGGCCCGCCAGGCGAGGAGGAAGAGCATGAGTGAGCAGGATGGCGCCAACGGGGTCAGTGACCTCGCGGTGCGCCGGCGCGACTCCCTGGGCCTGACGCCCAGGCAGCGCAAGATCCTCGAAGTCATCCGCGACTCGGTGCAGCAGCGCGGCTATCCGCCCTCCATGCGCGAGATCGGCGAGGCGGTCCAGCTGACCAGTACGTCGAGCGTGTCGCACCAGTTGACGGCGTTGCAGCGCAAGGGCTACCTGCGGCGCGACCCGCACCGGCCGCGCGCGCTCGAGGTGCGCCTGCCGGGCGAGCCCGTGCTCTGGGTCGACCCTGACGCGTCCGACGAGGAGCCCACGATCAGCCGCCCCACGGCGGCCTACGTCCCCCTCGTGGGCCGCATCGCCGCCGGTGGGCCGATCCTGGCCGAGGAGAGCGTCGAAGACGTCTTCGCGCTGCCCAAGCAGCTCGTCGGTGAGGGCACGCTGTTCCTGCTGCAGGTGAGTGGTGACTCGATGATCGAGGCCGCCATCGCCGACGGCGACTGGGTGGTCGTGCGCCAGCAGCCGGTGGCGGAGAGCGGCGACATCGTGGCCGCCATGATCGAGGGCGAGGCCACGGTCAAGACGTTCAAGCGGAAGGACGGCCACGTCTGGCTCGTCCCCCACAACGCCAACTACGAGCCCATCCCAGGCGACGAGGCCAGCGTCCTGGGCAAGGTCGTGGCGGTCCTGCGCCGGCTGTAGCGGGCTGGGGGTTTCCGGCGCGCGTCCGACCGCAACCTCCGCCGCGCGCCGGGGGCGCCCGGCTGCCGCACCGCTCTCCGGAGTGTGTCCAACGGCTGTCCGGGCTTCGGCGCACGCCACGACAACCCCCGTTCCCTGGGGTACGCCCCATGCTCGCTCAAGGCTCCCCTTCCGGGGACGCCTCGTTCTGTGATGTCGCACGGTATGGTCGCCGGATCCGGGCACGCCTCCGGATCCGGCGACGACCGACCCCCGGCCTACCGGGCCGCGTACAACTTGTGGGCCGCCGTGATCGCCTGGTCGGCGAAGGCGAGCACGTCGGTCCTGCGCTCGAACGGCGACCCGTACAACGACGTCCTCGGCGTCCCGAAGTGGTCGCCCAGCCCGCTGACCGCGCTCACGACCGTCGGCAGCGCGCTGTCCTCCTCGCGCAGCCGCAGCGCCTCCTTCACCACCCGGTGCCAGCGCTCGGGGAACGCCTCCAGCGCGTACCGCCCCGCCCCGGCCTTGGACGTGATCTCGCCGGTCGCCAGCGTGTAGTGCAGCCGGGACACCCCCGTGACCACCCAGACCGCGCCGTACCCCCCGAGGCAGAGCAGTCCGGCGGGGGTGAGCAGGTGGGAGGCCCGGGTCACCAGGCGGCGCCAGTAGTGGTCGAGGTTGGCGTCCGTCCAGGCGGCCAGGGCCGCTGGATCGTGCCAGATGTCGAGCTCGTCAGGCTTGGGGCCGCGGCAGGTCAGGCCGTAACGGGCCAGCGTGTGCCAGGTGACGGGGTTGAGGTCGCCCCGCGGGTCGAGCTTGCCGTCGTGCGCGCGAGGGCGCGCCCCCAGCTCGGACGGGCCGCGGCGCAGGTCGTCCCAGGTGAGGTAGCAGCCCTCGAACGGGTACGCCCCGAGCCGGGTGTGAATGCGCTCCAGCACCTCGTACGGCGGCGCGGCCGCCGTAACCGCGACGAAGTCCACGTCGCTCGTGCCCGGCCGGTAGTCGCCCAGGGCCGCGGAGCCCTCCAGGTACAGGCCCTCCACCAGGCCAGGAGCCTCCGCGTCGGCCAGCGACAGGTAGGTCTCGACAATGGCATCGATCTTGGGGTAGGGCGTCATGGCCGCCCAGCCTGCCACAATCGGGAACGCCGCCTCATCACATTCAACAATCCTAGAATTGGTGGGTGAATGAGGCATATACCCCGGAAGACCTCAAGGCTACACACGATGGCCTCAAGTGGTCGCAGGCAGGGCCCGGTGTGATCCCCGCCTGGGTGGCCGACATGGACCTGCCCACCGCGCCCGAGGTGGTCGAGGCGCTGCGCAGACGGGCCGCCGGCGACCTGGGCTATCCCTCGTGGCTGACCGAGCCCGGCGCGGGCCCGCTGGCCGAGGCCTTCGCCGAGCGCATGGCCGGCCGGTACGGCTGGCAGGCCGACCCCTCCCTCGTCCGTTCCTTCAACGACCTCAACCAGGCGCTCCAGGTCTTCCTCCAGGTCTGGACCCGGCCGGGTGACGGCGTCGCCGTGCACGTCCCGGCGTACCACCCGTTCCTCGGGACGCTGGACCTCATGAAACGCCCCCTCCGTCCCATCCGGATGGAACCCGAAGGGGACTCGTGGCGGTTCGATCCGCCCGACCTGTCGGACTGCCGGGTGCTCCTGCTCGTCAACCCGCACAACCCCACGGGGCGGGTCTTCACCCGCGAGGAGCTGACCGTGCTGGCTGAGCAGGCCGAACGCCACGACCTGCTGGTCATCGCGGACGAGATCCACGCCGACCTGACCTTCGAGCCGCACCGGCACATCCCGTTCGCCACGATCCTCCCCGAACGCACCGTGACGCTCACCTCCGCCACAAAGGCGTTCAACCTGGGCGGGATCCGCTGCTCGGTCGCCCACGTGGGGCATCCCGGCGTGCGCGAGGCCCTGGCCGCGCAGCCGCCCTTCGTGTACGGCTCGGCGAACCTGTTCGGCGTGGAGGCCACGGTGGCGGCCTGGCGGCACGGGGACGCCTGGCTGGAGAACACCCGCGCCCTGCTGGACCGCAACCGCCGCACGATCGCCGCCCGCCTGCCCGACACGATCGGGTACCGGGTCCCGGAGGCGACGTACCTGGCGTGGCTGCACGTGGGACGGCCGGGGATGGCGGAGGTGTACGAGCGGGAGGCCAGGGTGCTCCTGAACGACGGCGCGGCGTTCGGGCCGGGCGGCGAGCCGTACGTCCGCCTGAACTTCGCCACCACGGAGCCGATCCTCGCCGAGATCCTCGACCGCCTGGCCCGGGCCGGCATCGCCTGACCCGGACCGGCGGCCCTGCCGGAGGGCACCCTCCGGCAGGGCGCCCTCCGGCCGGCCGATCAGAAAAGGCCGGTCAGGGAAGCACCGATCAGGGAAGGCCGGTCACGAAAGGGCGGTCACGAAAGCGCGGTCGGGCAGGGCGGTCAGGGAAGGGGCGGGAGGTCGGGCGGGGTGGCGGCGGGGTGCTCCTCCAGGGCCGCCAGCGCCAGCTCGATCGCCTTGTCCAGTTGCGGGTCCCGCCCCGCCACCCGGTCCTGGGGCGTGATCACCACCTCGACGTCCGGGTCCACGCCGTGGTTCTCCACCCCCCAGCCCGGCCCCTCGAGCCAGAACGAGTAGCGCGGCTGGGTGACCCGGGTCCCGTCCACCAGGGAGTACCGCGAGTCGATGCCGATCACCCCGCCCCACGTGCGGGTGCCGACCAGCGGCCCGATCGAGCGGTTCTTGATGCCGGCGCTGACGATGTCCCCGTCGGAGCCGGCGAACTCGTCGGTGACGGTCACGATCGGCCCCCGGGGAGAGTCCTCCGGGTAGCGCATCGGCTCGTACCCGCGGGCCAGCGCCCACCCGGTGACCTTGCGCGACAGCTTCTCCAGCACGAGCTCCGACAGGTGCCCGCCGCCGTTGCCGCGCACGTCCACGACGAGCCCGTCGTAGGCCATCTCGGTACGCAGGTCGCGGTGGAACTGCGCCCACCCCGACGCCACCATGTCGGGCACGTGCAGGTACCCGAGCCGCCCGCCGGACGCCTCCCGCACCGCGGCGCGGCGGCCCTCCACCCAGTCGTGGTAGCGCAGCCGCGACTCGTCGGCGATCGGGGTGACCACGACGCGGCGCGGGTCGCCGCCGGAGCCGGGCCGTACGGTCAGCTCGATGGGCTGGCCGGCGGTGCCTGACAGGAGCGCCAGCGGGCCGCGTACGGGATCCACGGGACGCCCGCCCACCGCGACGATCGCGTCGCCGGGACGGACGGCCACCCCCGGGGCGAGCAGCGGCGAGCGGGCGTCGTGGTCGGAGGACTCGCCGGGCAGGATGCGCGTGACGCGCCATGTCCCGTCGTCGTCCCTGGCGAGGTCCGCGCCGAGCAGCCCCTGGCGGCGGCGCGGGTCGGAGCCCCCGCCGGCCGCGGAGGCGTAGGCGTGGGACGTGCCCAGCTCGCCCTGCGTCTCCCAGAGCAGGTCGATCAGCTCGGAGTGGGTGCCGATGCGCTCCACCAGCGGCTCGTAGCGGTCGAGCACGCCCTGCCAGTCGACGCCGTTCATGTCCTCGCGCCAGAAGTGGTCGCGCATGAGGCGGCCGGCCTCGCGGAAGCCCTGCCGCCATTCGGCGACGGGGTCGATCTGGACGGCGATCCGGTCGAGGTCGATGGTGACCGGGTCGTCGCCCTCGGTGGCGGCGCGGGTCTGCAGGCCGTTCTTGCCGTTGGTGACGATCCGGCCGCCGTCCCCGCTGACCTCGAACGAGCGCACCTCCTTGGCCAGCTCGGCCTTGGCCCGCTTCTTGAGGTCGTAGCGCTCCAGCACGACCTCGCCGGACGGCTCGGTGCCGTCGCCGAGCTGCCCGGTGAGCGGGTGGCGCAGCCACAGCAGGGCGTCCTTGGCGGTGCGCAGGTTGCCGTAGCGGCCGGCGGGCACCGGCACGGGCACCACGCGCGAGGCGAGCCCGTCGGGGTCGACCTCGGTACGCGGCGGCTCGTCGTCCTTCTTGTCGTCCTTGCCGCCCGCCTGCGCGGCCTTGTCCTCCTCGCCGTTGAAGCCGCGCCCCTGTAGCGAGGGGTCGAACGGCGACGGCGTGGTGGCTTTCAGCGGCACGAGGTACGGCCTGCAGCCGTTGGGGAACGACAGGTCGAAGACGTGCGCGTCGTAGACCGGGTCGAACGTCCGCACCGACAGGAACGCCAGGTGCTTGCCGTCCTTGGTGAACACCGGGTCGAAGTCGGCGAAGCGCTCCGGCGTCACGTCGATCACCGACGTCCCGTCGACGCGCCCGATCTTGATCTGCGACAGCGGCTCGTGGTGCGGGTGCACCCAGGCGATCCACCCCGAGTCGGGCGAGAACGTCAGCCCGCTGACGTCCCCCTGCGTGGTGCGGTCGAGCTCCCGGATGTTCCCCGTGTCGAGGTCCACGAGCAGCAGCCGCCCGTCGTGCGTGGCGACCGCCACGTGCTTGCCGTCGGGGGCGGCCTCCAGCTGGAGCACCCGCCCGAGCTGTCCGGCGGCCAGCGTCCTGATCTCGCCGCCCGGGGTGCCGATCTCCAGCCCGTCCTCGCCGGTGGCGTCCGAGACCCACACGGCCCGGCCGTCGGCGTCGAGGGCGCGCGGCAGGCGTACGCGGACGCCGGGCTCCACCCGCAGCGCGCCTGCGGGCCCGTCGCGGTGCGTCACCCAGTGCGCGGTCCCGCGGATCTCGACGGCGCTGGCCCGCCCGGTCGCGTCCGGGGAGAACGAGCCGGCCCGCGTGGGCGCGGGCCGCCTGGCCCGTCCCGGCCGCGGCCCGCCCAGCCGCACGTCCAGCTTGTACGGCTCCGCGTCCAGCCCCTCCAGCAGCCACAGGTCCCCGGCGTGGCTGTAGACCACCCGCTCCCCGTCACCGGCGGCGTGGCGGGCGTAGAACTCCTCGTGCGAGCTGTGGCGGCGCAGGTCCGAGCCGTCGGGCAGCGCGGAGTAGAGGTTGCCGACGCCGTCGACGTCGGACAGGAAGACGAGCCGGCCGCCCACCCAGCCGACCGACCAGTACTGTGCCGCGCTGTCGGCGAACAGCCGGGCGAACTCGCCGTTGCCCTCGGCGTCGACCCAGATCTTGCCGGCCGTGCCGCCCCGGTAGCGCTTCCACTGGGACGGCTCGCGCCACATCGGCGACACGGTCGCCACCTGGGCGCCGTCCACGGCGACGTCGCTGAGCCACCCGTACGGCAGGCGCGTGGCGGGCCCGGCGTCGAGCGGCACCGCGTACGCCCAGTTCCTGGCGTGCTCGTTCTCACCGGCGGAGCTGATCGCGAGCACGTCGCCTCCGGCCGTCCATCCGCGGACGCCGGTCGTGGCGCTGCCCCAGTAGGTCAGCCGCTCGCCCTCGCCGCCGTCGATCGCGGCCGCGTACACCTCGGGCGCACCCTCCTTGCCGCTCGTCCAGGCGATGCGTGTCCCGTCGGGCGAGATCCTCGGGTGCGAGACCGGGACCCGGTCGGCGGTGAACCGCCAGGCCCGGCCCCCCGACAGCGGGGCCAGCCAGATGTCGTCGTCGGCGACGAAGGTCACGAGGTCATCGTGTAGATGCGGGTATCTGAGGTATGCGCCATTTGTCACATGTGCACATTAATGCCAGGTGCCAAGAGCGACCCAAGAATTATCCCCCGGACGGCCTCCCAAGGTCAGCGAACGGCCAACTGCGGGATGTGCCGGAAATGTGCGGGAACAGCGAGACTATGAGGTTTCTCGCCCGTCCACACCAACTCCCGGCACGTCTGGCCGCCGCCGCGGTGTTCCTGGACACGGGGCTCAACAAGATCGACGCCGACGAGGAGACCGCCGCGGGCCTGCACGGCATGGCGGCGGGCACGTACCCGTTCCTGCGCGACATGGACCCGAACACCTTCGTCAGGGTGCTCTCCAGGTGCGAGGTCGCGCTGGGGACGGCGCTGTTGCTCCCGTTCGTGCCGTCGCTGGTGGCGGGGGCGGCGCTGACGGGGTTCGCGGCGGGGCTGGTCGGGCTCTATCTCCGGACGCCGGGGATGCGGCGGGAGGGCAGCCTGCGCCCGACCCAGCAGGGCGTTCCGATGGTCAAGGACATCTGGCTGCTGGGGATCGGCCTGTCGCTGGTGATCGAGGAGCTCGGCCATCGATGATCTCCAACCCCCCACCGCTAAGGCGAACAAAGCAGGGTAGCCGGGACATATGGTACAAATCGGCTACACCTTGATGTCGGAGCAGACCCCCGCGCGGGAGCTGGTCGACTACGCCGCGACGGCGGAGCGGGTCGGCTTCGACTACGCGGTCATCTCCGACCACTACTTCCCGTGGGTCGAGGAGATGGGGCACTCGCCGTACTGCTGGTCGGTGCTGGGCGCCGCGGCCCAGGTCACCGAGCGGCTGCCGCTCATGACGTACGTGACCTGCCCGATCATGCGTTACCACCCTACCGTCGTGGCGCAGAAGGCGGCCACGATGGGCGTGCTGAGCGGCGGGAGGTTCACGCTCGGCCTGGGGGCGGGCGAGAACCTGAACGAGCACGTCGTCGGCCAGGGCTGGCCGCCGGTCGACACCCGGCACCAGATGTTCACCGAGGCGATCCAGATCATCAGGGAGCTGTTCGGCGGCGGCTACGTCACCTACCAGGGCTCGTTCTACGACGTGGACTCGGCCAAGCTCTACGACCTGCCGGAGCAGCCCGTGCCGCTCGCCGTCGCCGCGTCGGGAGGCCAGTCGGCGGAGATCGCGGCCGAGTACGGCGACGTGCTGGTGGTCAACGAGGTGATGCCGGACGTGGTCCGGCAGTTCAACGCCGCCGGCGGCCAGGGCAAGCCGGTCTACGGGCAGCTGGCGCTCTCGTACGACACCGACGCCGAGGCCGCCAGGCAGCGGGCGCACGCGCTGTGGCGGTGGTCGGCGTGCGGCGGCTGGAAGGTCATGGCCGAGCTGCCCGGACCGGTGAACTTCGAGGCCGCCACCAGCACCGTCCGGGCCGAGGACGTGGCGCGGACCGTGCCGTGCGGCAGCGACGTGAACGCGGTGGTGGAGGGGGTCAGGAAGTACACCGACGCGGGCTACACGCACGTGGCGCTCGTCCAGGTCGGGCACGACCAGCAGCAGGCGTTCTTCGACTGGGCGGAGAAGGAGCTCCTCCCCGCCCTCCGCGAGCTCTGACCCCCTCCGGGGTGTTACGGAACGATGTTGACCAGTTTGGGGGCCCGGACGATCACCTTGCGCGGCGAGTTCGTCAGGTAGGGCGCCACCTTCTCCGAGGCCAGGGCCAGCGCCCGCAGCTCGTCCTCGCTGACGTCCGGCGAGACCTCCAGCCGGTCGCGCACCTTGCCGGCCACCTGCACGACGCAGGTGACCGACTCCTGGACCAGCAGCTCGGGCTCGGCCACCGGCCACCCGGCGACGGCCACGGGACCGGTGCGGCCCAGCCGCTCCCAGCCCTCCTCCGCGGTGTAGGGGGCCACCAGCGACAGCATGATCGCCAGCGTCTCCGCGGCCTCGCGCACGGCCGGGTCACCGGCGCCCGGCCCCGAGTCGATGGCCTTGCGCGTGGCCGAGGTCAGCTCCATCATGCGGGCCACCGCGACGTTGAAGCGCTGCCCCTCGATCAGCTTGGTGACCTCGTCGATCGTGTGGTGGGTGACCTTGCGCAGCGCCAGGTCGCCGCCCTCGAACGGCACGCCGGGCGCGGCCTCGACCTCGGACATGACGCGCAGCGCGCGGGCCAGGAACTTCTGCGACGCGGCCGGCGACAGGTCGGCCCAGTCGATGTCGTCCTCGGGCGGCCCGGCGAAGACCATGGTCAGGCGTACGGCGTCGACGCCGTAGTCGTCGATCTGCTGCCCCAGGTCCACGCCGTTGCCCAGGGACTTCGACATCGCCTTGCCGCCGTTGATCACCTGGCCCTGGTTCAGCATGCGCCTGAACGGCTCGGAGAAGTCGACCATGCCCATGTCGTGCAGGACCTTGGTGAAGAACCGCGAATACAGCAGGTGCAGCACGGCGTGCTCGATGCCGCCGACGTACTGGTCGATCGGGCCCCACTTGCGCACCTGCTCGACGTCGAACGGGCCGTCGGTGTAGCCGGGCGAGCAGTAACGCAGGAAATACCACGACGAGTCGACGAACGTGTCCATCGTGTCGGTGTCGCGCCTGGCCGGACCGCCGCACTTGGGGCACTCGACGTTGACCCACTCGGTGGCGCTGGCCAGCGGGGAGACGCCCTTGGGCGCCAGTGCCTCGCCGCGCATGTCGGGCAGCGTGACCGGCAGCTGCTCGTCGGGGACGGGCACCTCGCCGCAGTCGGGGCAGTGGATGATCGGGATCGGCGTGCCCCAGAAGCGCTGGCGCGACAGCAGCCAGTCGCGCAGCCGGAAGTTGACCGCGCCCGTGCCCCTGCCCTCGCGCTCCAGGATCTCGATGATCTTGGCGATGGCCTCGACCTTGCTCAGCCCGTCGAGCGGGCCGGAGTTGACCAGGGTGCCCTCGCCCGGCGTGGCCTCGCCGGTCTCGCCCGGGTCGGCCAGCCCGGTGTGCACGACCACCTTCACCGGCAGCCCGAACTTCAGCGCGAAGTCCAGGTCGCGCTGGTCGTGGGCGGGCACGGCCATGATGGCGCCGTGGCCGTAGTCGGACAGCACGTAGTCGGCCGCCCAGACCGGGATGCGCTCGCCGTTGACCGGGTTGATCGCGTAGCGGCCCAGGAAGACGCCGGTCTTGTCCTTGTCGGTGGACAGCCGCTCGATGTCGCTCAGCTTGGCGACCTCGGCGCGGTAGGCCTCGAAGGCGGGGCGGTGCTCGTCGGTGACGATCTCGTCGGCCAGCGCGGCGTCCACGGCGACCACGAAGAACGTGGCGCCGAACAGGGTGTCGGGGCGCGTGGTGTAGACGTGGACCGGCTCGTCGCGGCCCTCGATCTCGAACAGCACGTCGGCGCCCTCGGAGCGGCCGATCCAGTTGCGCTGCATGGTCAGCAGCCGCTCCGGCCAGCCGTCCAGCTGGTCCATGTCGTCCAGCAGGCGCTGCGCGTAGTCAGTGATCTTGAAGTACCACTGCGTCAGCTCGCGCCTGATGACGTCGGCGCCGCAGCGCTCGCACTTGCCCGCCACGACCTGCTCGTTGGCCAGCACGGTCTGGTCGTTGGGGCACCAGTTGACCAGGCCGCCCTTGCGGTAGGCCAGGCCGCGCTCGAAGAACCGGTTGAACAGCCACTGGTTCCACCGGAAGTAGTCGGGGTCGCTGGTGTGCAGGCGGCGCGACCAGTCGAAGGACAGCGCGTAGCGCTTGAACGAGGTGGCCTGCGTCTCGATGTTGGCGTAGGTCCACTCGGCGGGGTGCGCGTTCCGCTTGATCGCGGCGTTCTCCGCCGGCAGGCCGAAGGAGTCCCAGCCGATCGGGTGCAGGACGTTGTAGCCCTTCTGGAACCAGTAACGCGCGATGACGTCGCCCAGTCCGAACGCCTCGGCGTGGCCCATGTGCAGGTCGCCGGAGGGGTAGGGGAACATGTCGAGCATGTAGCGGCGCTCACGCGGGTCGGCCGGGTCCTCGTTCGCCCGGTATGGCTCCTGCTCCTCCCATCGCTGCTGCCACTTGGCCTGCAGCGCCTGCGGATCGTACTCACTCACGGCTACTGTCCTTCTGGCTTGACTCGGACCCATAAGAAAACCCCTCGTGCACAACGAGGGGCAGCCGCGACGGCGAGAATCTTCAGGGCCGTCGCGGCCCGCTAAGAAGCAGGGTCGCGGAACGCATGTGTCAAGCCTAGCGCACGTCTTCGGCTGAATGCAGATACTCGATCAGGCTCCGCAGGCACAATGGATCCTTCAGATGCAGCGAGACCTGATGGTGATGTATCCGTTGTGACCTCATTCGTCCCAGAAGAATACCCTTGTCGCCGTGGTGTACCCAGCTGAGCCCGACCGGCCGGAGGTGGACCTGCCCATGCAGGACCCGCCGACGGATCCGCGCGGCTTCGCTCGTTTCGCTGCGGAACCACCTGCGTCTCTTGGAAAATCCCATGAGATCATGCCTGGTACGTCAAATCCGGATATAACGGGTTATCCGGACAGAACCTCGGGAGGGCCGGCAGCCATGGCAACGGAGAATTCCGGACCACACCTGCCACCATCCTGGCCCGAGGCCCCGAGGCCGGCGAACCAGGACCCGTCGTGGCCGGAGCCGCCGCGCAAGGACGACTCCTGGCCCGAGCCCCCGCGCCGCCCCCGCCACCAGGCACCCCAGGCGGAGCCCGCCCGTCCCGAAGCCCAGCGCGCCCGCCAGGACGCCTCAGGCCCCTCGTCGTGGCCCGACCTCCCCCCGGCGCAGTCCTCCTGGCCCGACTCCTCGACGCAGGGCAACTCCGGACCCTCCTCCTGGCCCGACTCCACATCCCCCGGCAACGCCGGGCCGTCCTCCTGGCCCGACGCGTCGCTCCCGGGCGGCGGGGCGCACCCGGGGCAGGACACCCCGCCGCGGGGCGGCGCAGGTCCCTCCTCCTGGCCGGACGCGTCCCCGCAGGGCGGGGCGCCGGCCTGGCCCGACGCGCCGCGACGGGACACCGGACGGACGGACCCGCCACGGCAGGACGTGCCGATGTCGTGGCCCGACGCGTCCTCCCCGGAGATCCCCACCTCCTGGCCGGAAGCCTCGCCCCCGCAGGGCGGCCCCGACCCGTCGTCCTGGCCGGACCCCTCGCCTCAGGGCGGCGCCGGGCCGTCCTCCTGGCCGGACACGCCGCCGCAGGGCTTCACAGGCGGCCCCCAGGGCAGGGGAAACCACTCCCAGGGCCAGGGAAACCCGCAGGGCATGGCAGACCACCCGCAAGGCATGGGGTCCCTGCCGAACGGCATCGGCGGCGGCGCACCGCAGGGCGCCCCGGACCGGCCCGGCGGAGCCGCCGGAGCGCCGCAGCGCGGAGGGGGCCCGGCCGCGTGGCCCGACGCGCCGCCGCAGGGCCAGGGCTCCCGGGCCGGCGACCGGCCCCAGGTGCCCGACCCCGTCCCGGCGTGGGCGCAGCCGCCCGCCCAGCCCGCCGGTTCCTGGCCGGACGTCCACTCCCCCGGCCAGTCCCCCGGCCAGTCCCCCGGCCCCTGGCCCGCCTCGGACCGGAACGCGGACGCCTCCCCCGCCGACCGCACGGCGATGTACCAGGTGGACGACCTTCCGCAGGGCGCGCACGCGCCGCCCAGGAACCACCCGGCCGACGAGCGGACGGTCACCTACGCCCAGCACTCCGCGAACCTCCTCAACGACCGCGCCGTCCCCTCCTCCCCCACCATGGATTCTTCGCACCCCAGCACCGCGCCCACGCCCCCGGCCGAGGACCAGAACGGCGCCCCGCGCCCTGGCTCCAACCTGAACCGCGACCCCTCCGACCCCGACCGCCCGTTCGTGACCGCCGGCCAGATCAGCGGCTCGCGCACCCCGCCGCCGGAGCGCCAGCAGGAGCTCTGGAACACCGTCTTCGGTGACAACTACCAGGCGATGGGCGAGCAGGACCCGCTGGACGAGGAGCAGGGCAAGCCGATCTGGATCTACGCCCTGGGCGGCTCCGTGGCGGTCGCGCTGGTGATCGCGCTGCTGTGGGCGTTCCTCGCGGGCCCGCTGGCCGGCGAGGACCCGCAGAGCTCCACCGCCGCCGCCGAGCAGACGGCGACCCCGCCGCCGTCGACGCCCCCCACGAAGGCCTCCTCGATCGGCCCGCTGCCGAAGTACGCGGGCAAGCCCGCCCCGGTCGTCGGCAGGCTGACCGACGCCGCAGCCGGGATCTCGCTCCCGCGCCTGGGCGGCACCTGGCGGCTGGACCAGCGCGCCACGATGAAGTCCACCTACGGGTACGAGACCCGCCAGTACGTCCTGGTCGCGGAGGACACGGCGGCCCAGGTGATGTCGGGCCCGCTGCCGCAGAAGCTGGCCTCGTACTACGACCAGGACAACCTGGAGCCGGTCATCAGGCAGGTCGTGCTGGACGCCCGCAAGCGCTTCTTCCCCGACGGCAACAAGGTCAAGAAGATCGCCCAGCAGGCCATCAAGGTGGGTGACTCGACGGGCCGGCTGATCGCGTACGCGCTGACGTCACCGACCGAGAAGGCCACGATCGTGACGATGGCCGTCAACACCGGCGGCGACGTGCCGGCCATCGTCTACATCTCGATCCCCGCGGAGAGCAAGCAGCTCATGCCCGACGTCCGCACGGTGATGAACCAGCTCAAGCTCAACGCGTAGGGCTAGAACCTGCACTCCATGTGCTTGATCCCGTTGATGAACATGGAGTGCAGCCGATCGGGGGTGCCGCCCTCGATGCGGGGGACGCGGCGCAGCAGCTCGCGGAACATCACCGTGATCTCGCGCCGCGCCAGGTGCGCCCCGAGGCAGAAGTGCGGCCCCGGCCCGCCGAAGCCGACGTGCGGGTTGGGGTCGCGGGTGACGTCGAAGCGGTACGGGTCGGCGAAGACGGCCTCGTCCCTGTTGGCCGCCCAGTAGAACAGCACCGCCTTCTCGCCCTTGCGGTAGAGGTTGCCGTTCATCTCGTGATCGCGGGTGAGCTTGCGGCGCATGAAGTTGACCGGGGAGGCGAGCCGGACGATCTCCTCCACCGCCTTGGGCGCGTGCCCGTCGATGTCCTGGAGCCACACGTCGCGCTGGCCGGGGTTCTCGGTGAGCAGGTGCAGGCCGTGGGAGATGGCGTTCCTGGTGGTCTCGTTGCCGGCCACCACCAGCAGGATGAAGAACGAGCCCAGCTCCTGCAGCGTCAGCCGCTCGCCGTCGATGTTGGCGTTGACCAGCGAGGAGATCAGGTCGCTGGTGGGGTGCTCGGCGCGATGGGCGGCGAGGTCCTGGACGAGCTGCTGCAGCTCCATGCCGGCGTTGAGCAGGCGCTCGGCGAGCTGGCCGAGGTCGGAGCCGCCGTATTCGGGGTCGAAGCCGCCGAGGATGATGTTGGAGCGGTCGAAGACGAACTGGTAGTCGCGCTCGGGGATGCCCATCATGTCGCAGATGATCTTCAAGGGGAGCCGGGCCGCCACCTCGGTCACGAAGTCGCAGCCGGGACCCTTGGCCAGCAGGTCGTCCACGATGGCGGCGGCCGCGGCGGCCACGTCGTCCTCGAACTGCTTGATCATCTTGGGTGTGAAGGCGCGCGAGACGATCCGGCGCAGCCTGGCGTGGCGCGGGTCGTCCATGTTGATCATCGAGCCGAAGTACTCGGCGAACTCGGCGGGCATGTCGGGCACGTTCGTCGCCCCGCCGTCTCCCGAGCAGAAGACCTCGGGGGTGCGGCTGGCCTCCAGGATGTCGGCGTGCCTGACCAGCGCGTGGTAGCCGGGCCCCCTGGGCGCGATGTCGATCTCCATCTCCTCGAAGAAGGCCGGGGCGGGCAGGGCACGCAGCCGCTCGAACGCCTCCTCGCGCTCGCTCATGGGCCTGGCCCAGAAATCGCGGTCCGAGAGGTCGAAGTCGAGGACGCTCATGAGGCCATCATTCGGAAAGTGGCCACTTACGTCAACGCCTCCGAAATTCCATCGCTGTCAGTGACGAAGTGGCACTAGGGTGACGTTCATGTACTTCTTCCACCTCCGCTAGCGATCCGCCGGCGGGTCGCGGACGACCCCACCGCCGGCGATGCGGGACGGCTGAGCGAGCGCCGTCCCGGGTCGCGACGTGGGAGAAGGACAGTTGGCTGCATTTGCCGTGGCCAGGGCCGTGCATGGAATCGAGCCCCTGGTCGCCGCGGAGATTCGACGTTCCCGGCTGGGTGTGGTGCGCGGGGTGCGCCACCGCGAGGTGTGGTTCGAGGCCGCGCCGGGGGCCGACCTGCTGGGGCTGCGGACGGCGGACGACGTGCTGCTCGCCGCCGCCGTCGTGGACGGGATCGGCCACGACCGCACCGCGCTGCGCCGCCTGGCCCGCGCGGCGCGCGACGTGGACGCCGCCGGTCTGGCCGGCGCGAGCGGCGGCCCGGCCGGTTGCGCGGTGGAGGTGTCGGCCTCGTTCGTGGGGCACCGCACCTACACGAGGTTCGAGATCGAGGACGCGGTCGGGGCCGAGCTGGCGCGGCCGCTACGGCTGCCGTACCACTCCAGGAGGGACGGGGCGCGCCCGCCGGAGGGCGCCATGGCGTGGCGGGTCACCATCGAGGGCGACCAGGCGCTCATCGCGCTGCGCCTGGCCGAGCGGCCGCTGCACCGGCGGACGTACAAGACGGCCTCGATCCGGGGCACGCTGCACCCGCCGGTGGCCGCCGCGATGGCGGCGCTGGCCCGCCTCGGGGAGGCGGGCACGGTGCTCGACCCGTGCTGCGGCGCGGGCACCACGCTCATCGAGGCGCGCGCGCTGGCGCCGGGCGCGCGCCTGCTGGGCTTCGACCACGACCGCGCCGCGCTGCGCGCCGCCGCCGCCAACGCGGGCGGCCGGGCGGCGTTCCGGTGGGGCGTGGCCGACGCGGGGCGGATCCCCGTGGTCGGCGGCAGCATGGACCGGGTGCTGGTCAACCCGCCCTGGGGGCGCCAGGTGCCGCCGCGCGGGCTGCTGGCGCGCGGCCTCGGGCCGCTGTGGCGGGAGGTCCGGCGGGTGCTGTCCGGCGACGGGCTGGCCGTGGCCCTGGTGCACGGCGAGGTCCCGCGCGGGTTCGCGGTGGAGGAGACCGTACGGGTGAGCCTGTCGGGGCTGCATCCGGCGATCGCCGTCCTCAGGAGAGCGAACCTCAGGAGGTGAAGCCCCGCGGGCGGACCTGCGTCATCTCGGCCGAGGAGGAGGTGCCGAGCCAGTCGAGGACGAGGCGGTTGACCTCGGCCGGGCGCTCCAGGTGGAGGAAGTGCCCGGCGCCCGCGACCTGCTCGGCCCGCGACCCGGCGGGCAGGTGGGCCAGGGCGCCCTTGGCCAGGTCGGCGCTCAGGCAGCCGTCCTGGGCGCCGTGCAGGTAGAGGACCGGGCCGGTGGTGCCGTCCTCCAGGGCCGGGTAGCGGCCGGAGGGCGGCGTGGTGCCGAGCATGGCGCGGTAGTAGCCGAGCGCCGCGCTCAGGTTGGCGGGCTCGCCGATGCTGCGCCGTACGAACTCCAGGTCCTCGGCCGGGTCGTGGCCCGGCGACCAGTCGCGCCAGAGGCGCTCGAAGAAGCCGGGGCGCGCGGCGGCCCGCTCACCGAGGCCGGTCTGGAAGAGGAAGATGTAGAAGGAGCGCTTGAGCTGGTCGTAGTCGAGCAGCCCCGCGCCGAGCGAGCCGGGCGGCGGCACGGCCAGCGCGACCGCGCGGCGGAAGCGGCCGGCCAGGTGGTAGGCGGGGAAGGCGCCCCAGTCGTGCCCGATGACGACCGCGTCCTGGTCGCCGCCGAGCTCCTCGTGCAGCGCGCGGACGTCGGCGACCAGCGCGGCGCCCTCGTACGCGCCGTCGGCGGGCACCTCGGTGGGGGCGTAGCCGCGCATGAACGGCGCGACGGCGCGGTAGCCGCGCTCGGCCAGCGCGGGCATCAGGTGCCGCCAGGTGTGGGCGGTGTCGGGGAAGCCGTGCAGGCACAGCGCCAGCGGCCCCTCACCCAACGTCAGATACGCGAACTCCACACCATTGGCGTGGACAGTCCTGATCTCCATGACTGCGAAACCTAGCACTCGGCCCCGTCCGAGGAGTACCACCACGGGCGGTGCCCCCGGCCGCCCCGCCGCGTGTTCGCCGCCGCGCCGGTGGCTGCTCCGGGCGTGCCGGTGCACGTGATCGAGGGC
Organism: Nonomuraea phyllanthi; assembly: GCF_006334985.2. Lineage (GTDB taxonomy): Bacteria > Actinomycetota > Actinomycetes > Streptosporangiales > Streptosporangiaceae > Nonomuraea > Nonomuraea phyllanthi. The sequence continues at coordinate 126,334 of NZ_VDLX02000020.1, read as the reverse complement.
CGGCCGTACGGCACGCTGCTCGTGCGGCCGGACGGGTTCGTGGCCTGGCGCGGGGAGGAGGGCCTCGCCGAGGCGCTCGGCGCGTACGCCGGGACGGCTAGGACGCCTTCCTGATCAGGTCGGCCCCCTTCTCCCCGATCATGATGGCGGGGGCGTGGGTGTGGCCCCGGTTCAGCGTCGGCATGATCGACGCGTCCACCACCCTGAGCGCCTCGACACCGCGTACCCGCAGCTCGGGGTCCACCACGGAGGCGTCGTCGGTCCCCATGCGGCAGGTGCCGACGGGGTGGTAGAGCGTCTCGCCGCGCTCGCGGACCCACTGCGCGAGCTCCTCGTCGCTCTCCGGCGCCCAGTAGGGCTCCATCGGCCCGCCCGCGTACGGCCTCATCGCCGAGGTGGCGAACACCTGCTTGGCCATCTTCAACCCCGCGACCAGCCGCTTCATGTCGGCCTCCGCGGTCAGGTAGGCGGGGTCGATGACGACGTCGCCGCCGTTGAGCCCGACCCTGCCGCGGCTGTCTGGCTGCAGCAGCACGACCCCGACGGTGAGCCCATGACCGGTCGGCGGGGTGAGGCCGTGGTCGAGGAACGGCACGGGCGCGAAGATCAGCTCGATGTCGGGCGCCGGCTCCTCCTCCGAGGTCCTGATGAACGCGACCGCCTCCCCCACGTTCGTGGTGAGCATGCCGGAGCGCAGCAGGAGGTAGCGCAGCAGGTTGCCGATCGACTCCGCCCTGGCCAGGGTCACCGGCTTCGTGCACTCGACGAACACGCCCGTCGAGAGGTGGTCCTGCAGGTTCCTGCCGACCTCGGGCAGCTCGCGCACGACCTCGATCCCGGCCTCGCGCAGCTCGCCGGGGTCGCCCACGCCGGAGCGCATCAGCAGGTGGGGCGAGCCGATCGTGCCCGCCGACAGCACGACCTCGCGCCTGGCCCCGATCCGGACGCCGCCGTGCTCGACGCCGATCGCCCTCCGGCCGTCGAACACCACCCGCTCCACCGTGGCCCCGGTGATCACGTGCAGGTTGGGCCGGTCCTCGGCCGGGCGCAGGTAGCCGTCGGCCGCGCTCCACCTGCGGCCCCGGCGCTGGGTGACCGGCGTGGGACAGTAGCCCTCGTTGGAGTGCCCGTTCAGCTCGCCGAGCCGGGTCAGCCCGAGCTCCCCGCACGCCTTGAGGAACGCGGCCGTGGTGACGTTGGGACTGCGCAGCTCGGAGATGTAGAGCGGGCCCTCGGTGCCGTAGACGCCGCCCTCGTTGCTCCCGACGCGGTGCTCGGCCCTGGTGAAGTACGGCAGCACCTCGTCGTACGACCAGCCGGGCACGCCCCACTGGTCGTAGTCGCGCTGGCAGCCGCGCACCCACATCTGGGCGTTGAGCGAGGACGAGCCGCCGATCACGCGGCCCCTCGGCCAGTAGAGCTCCCGGCCGGACATCTCGCCCTGCTTGGCCGTGGTGTAGTCCCAGTCGTAGCCGGTCTTGAACAGCTTCGCGAAACCCGCCGGCATGCGGATCTCCAGCTTGCCGTCGGACCCGCCGGCCTCGACCAGCGCCACCGTCACGCCGGGGTCCTCCGAGAGCCGGTTGGCCAGCACACACCCCGCGGACCCCGCCCCGACGATCACGTAGTCGTATTCCATGGCACCTGCTTACTCCAGCCGCGCGGGCACGTCCATATCCACTTGTGACCTCGGTTACCTACCAGTCGGTTTGTTCGCCTGCGAGGATGGCGCCGAGCCCCCGGGTAAGAGGAGGAAGGCGTCATGCTCAACCTGTCCGTCGTCCTTGAGGACAGCGCCAGGAACACCCCCGATGGCACGGCCATCGTCTTCGGGGACATGCGGCTCCCCTATTCGATGATCGACACCGTCGCCAACCAGGTCGCGAACCTGCTCGTCTCACGCGGGGTCGGCAAGGGCGACAAGGTGGCGCTGGCCTGTCCCAACCTGCCGTACTTCCCGTTCATCTATTTCGGCATCCTCAAGGCCGGCGCCACGGTGGTGCCGCTCAACGTGCTGCTGCAGTCGCGGGAGATCGCCTACCACCTCGACGACAGCGACGCCAAGGCGCTGTTCTGCTTCGAGGGCACGCCCGAGCTGCCGCTGGGCGAGCGCGGCAGGGCCGGTTTCGAGGCGGCGCAGGGCTGCGAGCACTTCTTCGTGCTGCCCGCCACCCCGCTCGCGACCGAGTCCCCGTACGGCGAGTCGATCTGGGCCGCGCTGGGCGGCATGGCGAGCGACTTCGAGACCGTGCAGACCGCCCCCGACGACACCGCCGTGATCCTCTACACCTCCGGCACCACGGGCCAGCCCAAGGGCGCCGAGCTCAGCCACCAGAACATGCTGATGAACGCCATGGTCAGCGACACGATGTTCCCCGGGTCCGACGAGGGCGACACCTACCTGGCCGTGCTGCCGCTGTTTCACTCCTTCGGCCAGACCGTGGTGATGAACACCGGCTTCCTGCGCGGCGCGACCGTCGTGCTGATGCCCCGCTTCGACCCGGGCGAGGCGCTGGCACTCATGGTCAAGGAGGGCGTGACGTTCTTCGCCGGGGTGCCCACCATGTACTGGGGCATGCTCTCCAAGATCCACGCGGACGGCGTGGAGGTGCCCCGCAGCCTGCGCATCGCGGTCGCGGGCGGCGCGTCCTCGCCGGTGGAGGTGCTCAAGGACTTCGAGCGCACCTTCGGCATCGGCATCCTGGAGGGGTACGGCCTGTCGGAGACCTCGCCGGTGGCCAGCTTCAACCAGCTCGGCCGCCCCACCAAGCCGGGCACGATCGGCACGCCGATCTGGGGCGTGGAGATGAAGCTGGTCGACGGCGACTGGAAGACCGTCGACGGTGAGGGCCCCGGAGAGATCGCCGTCCGGGGGCACAACATCATGAAGGGCTACTACGGCCGCCCCGAGGCGACGGCCGAGGTGATGAAGGACGGCTGGTTCCGCACGGGCGACATCGCCACCCGCGACGCGGACGGCTACTACTCCATCGTCGACCGGGCCAAGGACATGATCATCCGTGGCGGGTTCAACGTCTATCCGCGCGAGGTCGAGGAGGTGCTGATGACCCATGAGGCCGTGTCGCTGGCCGCCGTCGTGGGCGTGCCGCACGACTCCCACGGCGAGGAGATCAAGGCGTACGTCATCCGCACGCCCGGCTCGGAGATCACGGAGGACGAGCTGATCGCCTGGGCCAAGGAGACCATGGCGGCCTACAAGTACCCCCGGGTGGTCGAGTTTCGCGAGTCGCTGCCGATGACCGCCACCGGCAAGATCCTCAAGCGCGAGCTGCGGTAACCGTCCTTACCCACCCTCGGCCTTCGGCGGGGGCGTGGCGTTCACTCCCGCGAGGGGACGCCACGCCGCCTCGGGTCCGCCCGCGTTCCCCACCGCGCGCGCCGCTCATCGGCGCGGCCGGCTGGCCGGCATGTACGTGAACGACACCGCCTCCATCAGCGGCCGGCGCTTGGTGTTGTGGAACGAGGCGATGCGCCACGTGCCGTCGCCCTCGCGGACCACGGTGCAGGTCCGCACCTTGGTGAGCTTGCCGCGCTTCTTCGCGACGTCGCCCCGGCCGGCCACGACGGCGGTGCCGGGCCCGTAGAAGCGCACCTCGTCGATCTCGTTGACCATCGTCGTCCCCTTCAGCACGCTGTCGAACAGCGCCTGGTGACCGGCCGCGATGTCGTCGCGGCCGTCGTAGACGGTGCCGGCATAGATGCAGATGTCAACTCAAGGAAGAGGAGTGAGGTTTGCCCACCGATCCGAGCGTCACCTTCCGGCACTACCTGAGCGCCATGGTGCTCAACAGCCTCGCCGCCGCCGAGGCCGCCGGGCTCAACGCCACCGACTACCACGCGCTCAACCTGCTCGACCTCACCGGGCCGCTGACCTCCGGCGAGCTGGCCGTGCGCGCAGGCCTCACCACCGGAGCCACGACCCGCCTCATCGACCGCCTGGAGCGCGGCGGCCACGCCCGCCGTGTCCCCGACCCCGCCGACCGGCGCAAGGTCATGGTGGAGTCGGCCGGCACGCCGGAGGGCCTCATCGCCGCGGCGAGGAACGCGTGACCCGGCCTCTGGCGCTCTTCGACCTGGACAACACGCTGATCGACCGGCTGGCCGCCTTCAAGCGGTGGGCCGCCGAGTTCGCCGCCGAGCGGCGGCTCGGGGACGGCGCCGTGCCGTGGCTGGTGGCGCTGGACGCCGACGGGTCCCTGCCGATGGACGCGTTCTTCTCCCGCGTACGCGAGCGGTTCGGCCTGCCGGAGCCGGCCGGGGAGCTGTGGCTGGCGTACCGGGCCCGGCTTCCCCTCCTGGTGTCGTGCCGGGGCGAGGTGCTCGACGGGCTGGGCCGGCTGAGGGCCGCCGGGTGGGTGGTGGGGATCGTGACGAACGGCATGGCGGACAACCAGACGGGCAAGCTGGAGCGCACCGGGCTGGCGGCGCGGGTGGACGGGTGGGCGATCTCGGAGGCCGAGGGCGTGCGCAAACCCGACGTGCGGCTGTTCGAGATCGCGGCCCGCCGGTGCGGTGCGGAACTGGGAGCGGGCGGGTGGGTCGTGGGGGACGATCCGGTCAAGGACATTCAAGGTGGGCGGGCCGCCGGGCTCCGGACCATCTGGATCGACCGCGGAGTCACCGCCGGGAGCGCCGGTGAGGGCTCTGGCGTGGAGGCAGGTGGGGGCTCTTCCGCGGTCGCGGCCGATCACGCCGTGGGCGACGTGCTCTCCGCCATCGAGCTCCTCATCCGATCGGGCTCCTCATCCGGGTGAGGCGAGCCGCTGGAGGCGGATAGCGTGGCCGGATGCGAGATCGCCCGGATTCGTTCGACGAGGGGCTGCTGCGGCCCGCACTCCGCGCGTGGGGCGTGGAGGCCCGCACGCTGGACTACGCGCCGGTGGGCTTCGGCGACTATCACTGGATCGCCGACCGGCGCTGGTTCGTCACGATCGCCGACGTACGCCGCCGCGACGTCGACGATCTCGCCCTGGCCATGGACACGGCGTCGGCGCTGCGCGAGGAGGCGGGGCTCGGGTTCGTGGTGGCGCCGCTGCGCACGACCGAGGGCGCGACACTCCTGCGGCTCGACCGCCACCGCTGGGCCATGAGCGTCTTCCCCTTCGTGGATGCCGCCTCCGGCCGGTTCGGCGAGGAGCGGCCGGCCGGCGAGCGGGCCGCGATCATCGACCTGCTCGCCGCCCTCCACACCACCCCGCCCCCGCTGTCCACCCCGCCGCGTCCTCTGCACCTGGCCGGCCGGGCAGGGCTGGAGCAGGCGCTCCAGGACACGCGCCCGCCCTGGTCCGGCGGCCCGTACTCCGAACCGGCCAGGGAGCTGGTCGCCCGTCACGCCGGGACCCTGCGCCGCAGGCTCGCGGAGTTCGACCGGACGGCGGCCGTCGCAGGGGAGCCCGTCGTGACGCACGGGGAGCCCCATCCCGGCAACGTGCTGGGCGCGGGCGAGCGGCGGTGGCTGGTCGACTGGGACACGGTCGGGCTCGCGCCGCCCGAACGCGACCTCTGGCTGGTGGCCGAGGACGCCGACGATCTCGCCCGCTACGCCGCCGCCACCGGCCGCACCCCCGACCCCCGGGTGCTGGAGCTCTACCGGCTGCGGTGGGCGCTCGACGACGTGGCCGAGTTCGTCCAGTGGTTCCGCGCGCCGCACGGGCGTACGGCGGACGCCGAGCTGAGCTGGACGAGCCTCACGGGAACCCTCGAAGCCCTGGCGTCCGAGGACCGCTTTCCGCCGCTCGCCACCCCACCCGACCCACGGTCCGAGCGGCACGGCGAGGAGGAGCAGATCCCGTGAGCGTCAGCCAGGTCGCCACCCACGACGTCGAGATCCACGACGAGATCGTGATCAAGCGATACCGCTCCTGGGACCGCCTCGAACCCCACCGCGAGTGGACCGCGCTCCACCTGCTCGCCGAGCACGCCCCCGGCCTCGCCCCCACCCCGCTCGGCGCCGACCTCGACGGCACCCCGCCCACCGTGGTGATGAGCCGCCTGCCCGGCACCCCGCTGCGCGGCCAGGTCGCCGGCCCCGAGCAGGTCAGGGCGCTCGCCGCCGCCCTCACCCGCCTCCACCGCACCGTCCCCGCCGCGGAATCGCTCAAGCCCGCCGCATGGCACCCGGCCGCGGCCGTCGCGCACGTACGCGCCCGCGTCGCCGAGGACCCCGACCTCGGCGACTCCCCCACCGTCCGGCAGGCCCGCGCCCTGGGAACGGCCTGGCTGTCGGGCCCCTCCATCGACCGGCTCCCGGCCGATCCGTTCCCGCCGGTGCTCGGCCTGGCCGACGGCAACCGCGCCAACTACCTGTGGGACGCCGCCGGCGCCCGCGTCCACCTCGTCGACTGGGAGGACTCCGGCCGCGCCGACCGCGCCTTCGAGCTCGCCGACCTGTGCGAGCACATCTCCCACGCGGACGGCCATCTGGACACCGACCTGCTGCTGGCCCAGCTGGATCTGTCAGCGGGCGAGGCGGCCCGCGTGCGGGAGTTCAGGCGGCTGATCGCGCTGGGCTGGCTCCTCATGCTCGGCCCCGGCGGCCCCGCCACCCACCGCAACCCGCCCGGAACCCTCGACCACCAGGCGCGACGCGTCCTCACCCTCCTGGACGGCTGACGTCCCTGACTTGCTCATTGCATACTGTAGCCATAAAGTCACCCTCAGCAGTGATGTCTGGCAAAGGAGAGCACGTGGGCAGGCACGCCAAGCCCCATGGTCCCAAGGACGAGCCACCAGAGCCCCAAGAGGACGCCGCCGAGGACGAAACCCGCACCAGCCGCGGCAAGCACGCCAAAGACCGGAAAGCATCCACGTGACCGCACCGTCGGCCCACCCGGTAACCGGGTAACGGGTGGGCACGACCGGCGAGCGGCGCCTTCCCCTCGACGGGCTCAGGGCCAGTCGCGGGCCGGGCGCAGCGGCACGTCGGAGTGGCCGTTCTCGTGCAGCTTGACCCCCAGCACCTGGTGGAGCTGGACCTTGTTGCGCTCGAAGCCCACGATGCAGCCCGCCATGTACAGGGCCCACACCCGGGCCGTGCCCATGCCGACCTCCTCCACCGCGTCGTCCCAGTTGGCGTCGAGGTTGTCGCACCAGTGGCGGAGCGTCTTGGCGTAGTGCTCGCGGAGGTTCTCCTCGTGGCGGATCTCGAAGCCGAGGTCCTCCATCTGCCGGATGAGCCAGCCCACCGACTCGAGCTCGCCGTCGGGGAAGACGTAGCGGTTGATGAAGCCGCCCTTGTTGAAGGTCTTCTCCTTGCCGGTCGGCCGGGTGATGCAGTGGTTGAGCAGCCGGCCGCCCGGCTTGAGCTTGCCGTACAGGAAGGCGAAGTAGCCGGGGATGTTGGCCTTGCCGATGTGCTCGGTGAGGCCGATCGAGCTGACCGCGTCGAAGCCGCCCTCCTGGACGTCGCGGTAGTCCATGAAGCGGACCTCCGCCAGGTCCTGCAGGCCGGCGTCGACGATCGCCTTCTGTGCCCATTCGGCCTGCTGCCTGCTCAGCGTCACGCCGAGGGCCTTGACGCCGTAGTGCTTGGCGGCGTGCATGACCATGCCGCCCCAGCCGCAGCCGACGTCGAGCAGGCGCATGCCGGGCTTGAGGCCGAGCTTGCGGGCCACCAGGTCGAACTTGGCGAACTGGGCCTCTTCGAGGGTGGCGTCCTCGGAGGGGAACGCGGCGCAGGTGTAGGCCATGGACGGGCCGAGCACCCACTCGTAGAAGCGGTTGGAGACGTCGTAGTGGTGATGGATGGCCTCGGCGTCGCGCTGCTTGGCGTGGCGTGAGCCCAGCCGGGCGAGGGCGCTCTGGCGCATCTCCTGCGGGGGCGGCGGCACGCGCATGAGGAGCGGCTTGACGCCGAGCGAGCGGACGGCGGCGATCTTCTCAGAGGTGGTCAGGTCGTTGGTGGTGATGTTCCACATGCGGTCGAGCAGGGTGTACATGTCGCCGTGCACGTCGATGTGCCCGGAGATGTACGCCCTGGCCAGCCCCAGCTCGCCCGGCGCCTGCGCCAGGTAGGCGACCGCGATGGGCGACTTGACCTCGATGCTCAGGTCGGCCCCGTCCGGCCCTGCCTTGCTGCCGTCGTATGCCTGGAATGCGACGTTTGCTTCCGTGCCGACGATCTTCTCAAAGATGGTTGACAGCCCCACCGGCTCACCTTCCCGCTACACATTTTTCGTACAGGTCCAGCAAGCGACCGCTCGGGTCGTATTCCCGCTTGACCGGCCAGTAGGCATCGCCGTTGTACAGCCGCCAGAACTGCTCGCGAGCGTAGAAGGAGGTCGAGTAGAGCGACTTGTGGCCGTCGAGCTCGTGCACCTCGTGCTCGATCAACCGGTTGTAGTAGCCGTCGAACTGCCCCCGCGGCAGCGGCACCATGCCCCAGAATCCGAAGTTGACGTAAAGCTTGCCCGGTTCGAGAGGATAGAGCGGCCAGCGGGAGCCGGCCCTCAACGGGCACATCCACACCGGAGTCATCCCCACTTTCGCGTGGAAGAACTCCAGGAACTCCGCCCCACGTTCGACCGGGACCTCGACGTCCTGGATGACGGACTCCTGGACCGGCTGCCCCCGCCACCGGTCGATCCGGGCGGTCACGCCGTACTTCCTGTCCAGCGCCACGAGGCGGCGGTAGACGTCGGAACGCATGTAGCGGCGCGGCATGAGGGAGCGGACGACGGGCTGCTGCACGCCGAACGCCCGCGAGCACCAGAACCAGTCGGTGTCCCAGCGCCACAGGTAGTCGCGCGTGGTCAGCCAGTCGCGGTTGCGCCGTCTGATGGACTGGTAGTAGATGCGCATCCCCGTGTAGTCGGAGACGTACGGGGCCCGCTCGGCGAACCGGCCGACCGTGAGATAGATCTCCTGCGGGCCGAAGAAGACGCCGTCCACGAAGTCGACGCTCTCGCCGTCGTGCACCATGCTCTCGCAGATCTCCTGCATGGCGAGCATGCACTTGGCCGCGTCGGTGAACCTGATGTGCGTCAGGCGCACGTACGGCTGGACCTTGCGCAGTTTGATCCTGATGCGCAGGGCGTAGCCGAGCGTGCCGTAGGAGTTGGGGAACGCCCTGAACAGCTCGCGGTGCTCGTTGTCGTCGCGGGCCACGATGACGCGCCCGTCGCCGGTGAGGATCTCGAGCTCCTCCACCGACTCGTGCGGCAGGCCGTCCCTGAAACTGGTGGACTCGATGCCGAGCCCGGTGACGGCGCCCCCGAGCGTGATCGTCTTGAGCTGCGGCACCACGTACGGCATGAGCCCGTGCGGCAGCGTGGCGTCCACCAGGTGCTCGTACGTCGTCATGCCCTGGACCTCGGCGGTCATGGTGTCGGGATCGACGCTGATGACCTCGTCGAGATCCCTGGCCGAGAGCTTGGCCGTCTTGCCGGAGTCGCGGAACCTGAAAAGGTTGGACGTCGACTTGGCCAGGCGAGGGGCGGCATCACCCGGAATCTCGGCGTACGACTGCCGGATCTGCTCTACTGCCTGCTGGTGTGTCGACAGCTTCGTCGTCACAGCCCCTCCTTCGTAGAGATCGTCCGTAAGAAGGTATCTCTAGCGCGCGACCCGGAACAGACCGGGGTCGTTAAAGACACGAAAACTGTTCATCGTGCCAGGTGAAATGCCTGGATGGAAGTGGTTACGCCAACTTCCTGCGGATCATGGGGGACACGCCGTTGACCACGTGGTCCACCTCGCGACCCTCGACGGCCGCCGCGAGGTTGTCCAGGGTGGCCGCGAGCAGGCGGCCCGTGGCCTCCGGCGTGACGCCCGCGACGTGCGGCGACAGCAGGACGCCGGGCAGGTCGCGCAGCGGGTCGCCGGCGGGCAGGGGCTCCTCGTCGAAGACGTCGAGCGCGGCGCCGCTCACGTGGCCCTCGCGCAGGGCCGCGACGAGCGCCGGCTGGTCGACGACGCCGCCCCGCGCCGCGTTGACGAGCAGCGCGCCGCGTTTCATGCGGCCGGGATCGACCAGGCCGCGGGTCTCGTCGGAGAGCGCGATCACCACGACCACCACGTCGCTCTCCGCCAGGAGCGTCTCCAGGGGCTCGTAGCCGGGGTCCTCGCGCGGCGTGCGGGTCCAGTACGTCACGTGGCAGCCGAGCGCGCGGAACAGCCCGGCGCTGGTGGCGCCGATCGGCCCGTAGCCGACGACGCCGACCCGCCGGCCGCGCAGCTCGCCCGGTTGCAGGCCCTGCTGCGGCCACTCCCCCGCGCGTACGGCGGAGTCGGCGGCGGCCAGCTTGCGCAGCAGCGCGAGCGTGGCGGCCAGGCACCACTCCGAGACCGCCACCGCGCTGACGCCCGGCGTGTTGGCCAGCGGCACCCCGGCCGCCGCCAGGGCGCCGAGGTCGTGGCCGTCGACGCCGACGGACGGCTGCTGCGCGAACGCCAGCAGGGGCGCCGCCTTGACGGCCTCGGCGTCCAGCACGAGCGTGCCCGTCCAGTCGCCGAGCACGATCTCCGCCTCGGGCAGTGCGGCGAGCAGGGCGTCACGGTCGCGGGAGGCGGGCACGCGCACGCTGACCCGGTCACCGAGCGGGGCGAGCAGGCGGCGCATGAGCTCTTCGGGGAGCGGGGGGAGGGCGAGCAGGTTCCAGGGGCTCATGCCCCCACAGTAAAGCTGCTGATCACCTGCCGCATGAGCCCCCTGTTACGCGCCCACTGGGCCTCGGTGACCGTCCAGGACACGATGTAGGCGGTGTCGCCGATCGCCAGGGCCCGCCGTACCTCGTGATAGCGGGTGCCGGGGCTGACCCAGCGGGCGTCGCCCTCGCTGCCCGCGGTCCAGGAGAACTCCCACTCCACGGCCCTGGTGCCCTGGTGCACGACGGCCCTGCGGCCCCGGTTGACGACGGTTGCGGCGTTCTGCCGCATCGCCTCCTCCGAGTCGCGCAGGATCTGGTTCGGGTCGAGCGTGGCGTAGACGGCCTCGACGCCCAGGTGCGCGGCCCCGTCCCGGCGGGTCCACTCGGTGTACGCCTCGGCGAGCGAGCCCCGCCAGCCGGCCGGCCGCATGATCGACCAGCCGTCGCGCGACTTCCACATCCGTACGGCCGGGACGGCCCGCGTCGCGCTGGGCGTCGCCGTGGGCGTCGCACTAGGGGTCGGCGTGACCGTCGGCGTGAGCGGGACGGTCACCGCGGCGGGCCTGGCGGAGGCGCGCGGGGCTCCTTCCGCCGGCGAGTCGAGCTGGAAGTACGCCACCGCGCCGCCCGCGATGATCACCACCGCGGCCGCGGCCGCCGCGAGCAGGGCCCGGCTCCGGCCGCCCCGCCTCCTCTCGGGCACGTCCCGGTCGAGGTGCGCCGGCCTGGCCGCGAGGATCGCGGCGAGCAGCCGGTCGGCCTCCTCGGCGTCGACCCGCTGCTCCGGCTCCTTCTGCAGCAGGCCGCGCAGCACCGGGTGCATGATCGGCGGGATCCTGCGGTAGTCGGGCTCCTCGGTGAGCAGCGCGTTCAGCGTCGACATGGGGTCGCCCCGCTCGAACGGCGAGCGCCCCACCATGCAGGCGTACAGCGTGGCGCCCAGCGACCACAGGTCGGACGCCGGTCCGGCGTTCTCGGCGCGGACCCGTTCGGGGGCGAGGAAGCTCGGCGAGCCGGTCACCATGCCGGTCTTGGTGAGCGACGGGTCGCCCTCGACGGTGGCGATGCCGAAGTCCATGAGCACGGCCCGGCCGTCGTCGGCCAGCAGGATGTTGCCCGGCTTGACGTCCCGGTGCAGGATGCCCGCCTCGTGCGCCGTCTTCAGCGCGGACAGCACCTGACGGCCCAGCTCCGCCGCCTCGCGTACGGGCAGCGCCCCCGAGGTGAGCACGACCTGCTCGACCGTGGGGTGCCGCAGCAGCTCCATCACGATCCACGGACGGCCGCCCTCCTCGACGACGTCGTAGACCGCGACGACGGAGGGGTGGGTCAGCTTGGCCGCGGTACGGGCCTCGCGGGCGGTACGCAACAGCTGGCGCTCCTGCTCCCCCGGCGAGAGACCGTCGGGCAGCAGCACTTCCTTGATGGCGACCTGCCGGTTGAGCAGGGTGTCCTGCCCCTCCCAGACCACGCCCATGCCCCCGCGGCCCAGTTCACGCAGTAACTGGTAACGTCCTGCGACGAGCCGGTTGCTCTCCGAAACCATGCCCTACCCCTGTTGACACCCGAACACAGTGGGCAAGTTTCCCATACCAGCCAGCGGTTCGCGGGAAGGTCACGCAGGCGGCTTGCGACAGATCACCGAATGTTGTTCTACTGTGAGGGTGTCTGACGTTCGAAGCGGCCCTCTGGCCGGGGTTCGGGTGCTGGAGCTGGCCGGGCTCGCCCCCGGGCCGTTCGCCGGGATGATGCTGGCCGACCACGGTGCCGAGGTGCTGCGGGTCGACCGGGTCAAGGCCGTCTCCGACCGGCCGCGCACCGACGTGATGGACCGCGGCAAGCGCACGGTCGGGCTCGACCTGAAGGCGCCGGCCGGCGTGGCGGCGTTCAAGGAGCTGGCGCGCCACGCCGACGTGGTGATCGAGGTGTTCAGGCCCGGCGTGGCCGAGCGGCTCGGCATCGGCCCCGGCGACCTGCACGCCGTCAACGAGCGGCTGGTCTACGGCCGGATGACGGGCTGGGGGCAGGACGGCCCGCTGGCGCCCACGGCCGGGCACGACATCGACTACGTCGCCGTCTCCGGCGTGCTGTCGATGCTGGGCCGCGAGGGCGACAAGCCGACCCCGCCGATCAACATCCTCGGCGACTTCGCCGGCGGCGGCCTCATGCTGGCGTACGGCGTGCTCCTGGCCCTGTTCGAGCGCGAGCGCACCGGCAGGGGCCGGGTGATCGACGCGGCCATGGTGGACGGCGCGGCGATCCTGTTCTCGATGTTCTACCAGGCCGCGCAGAGCGGCTTCTGGGGGCCGCGCGGCACGAACCTGCTCGACACCGGCGCCCCGCAGTACGACACGTACGAGACGGCCGACGGCGGGTTCGTGGCCGTCGGGGCGCTGGAGCCGCAGTTCTGGGACGCGATGGTCGGACTGATGGGGCTGGAGGACCTGCCCGACAGGAACGACAAGGCGCAGTGGCCCGCGCTGAGGGCCCGCCTGGCCGAGGAGTTCGCGAAGCGGACGCGGGCGGAGTGGGAGGCGCTGTTCGACGGCTCCGACGCGTGCGTGTCGCCCGTGCTGTCCATGACGGAGGCCGCCTCCCACCCGCACAACACCGCCCGCGGCTCGTTCGTCGAGGTCGGCGGCCTCACACAGCCGGTGCCCGCGCCGCGCCTGCTCGGCGTGCCCGCGCCCGGCCTCTCCCCCGCCACGCGCCTGACCGACCTGTCCGCCTGGGGGCTGCCTCAGGAGGAGGCGGAGAAGCTGCGCGGCCAGGGCGTGCTCGCGTAGTCCTTCAGCGCTATCGAGTCGTGCAGGCGCACGCCCTTGCTGCCGATCTTGGCGGCCGCCCTGGTCAGCGCGACCGGGAGGCTGTTGATCAGGCGGATGGCCCCGCCGAGCGCCGCCAGGTCGAGCCTGCTCGCGGGGACGATGCGTTTGGCCGCGTTGACGGCGAACGCGCGGCTGCGGTGTACGTAATCACGTATCTCGGCCTCGTACGCCGGGAAGGCCTTCGTGTGGTCGCCGCCATGGGCGGCCAGCTCGCCCGCCAGCACGTACGCTCCCACGACCGCCAGGCTCGTGCTGCCGCCGACGGCGGGGCCCGGGCAGTAGCCCGCGTCGCCCACGAGCGTGACCCGGCCGCGTGACCAGGTGTCCATGCGCAGCTGGGTGATCGAGTCGAAGTAGAAGGCCGGCGTGCGGTCCAGCTCCTCCATGAGCCTCGGCACCTCCCAGCCCAGCCCTTCGACGTGCTCGCGCAGCAGCTGCTTCTGCCGGTCGACGTCCCGGTGGTGGTAGTCGAGCGGCTCCGGCGTCCTGAACAGGAACACCGCCCGCGCGTCGTCCATGTGGGCGGTGCTGCCGATCCCGGCCATCCTGCCGACCCCGGCGACGCACTCCATGCGCCCGTCGAGCCCCAGGTGGTCGGGCACGGACATGACCGCGAGGTAGGCGCCGATCCAGGTGGTGAACCGCTGTTCGGGGCCGAAGACCAGACCCCGCACGTTCGAGTGCAGGCCGTCGGCGCCGACGACCAGGTCGAACCTGTCCGTCCTGCCGCTGTCGAACACGACCTGCCCGTCGTCCGAGATCGACGCGATGGAGTCGCCGAAGACGTAGTCGGCGTCGTCGCGGGTGGCGTCGTAGAAGATCTCGCTCAGGTCGTCGCGCATGATCTCGATGTGCCGGTCGGAGATCGCGCCCATCACGCGGCTCAGGTCCAGCTCGGTGGGCCGCGATCGGCCCTCCCGGTAGATCGTGAGCCGCTCGACGCCGGTTTTCCCGGCCAGGACGTGCTCCAGGACGCCCATCTTCTCCACGATGTCCATCGCGGGCCTGAACAGGTCGATCGCGTGGCCCCCCGCCTTGCGGAGGGCCGGGGCCCGCTCCACGACGGTGACGGAGAAGCCGTATCTGGTGAGCCAGTAGGCCAGGGCCGGGCCCGCGACACTCGCACCGGAGATGAGGATTCGCATGGGCCCCTCCTTACTTAACGGTTGGTAAGCCGCCTTCAGCGTAGCGCACTTACTTAACGGAAGGTAAGGGATATTCTGCGACCATGCCCAGTGACACCAAGGCCCGCATCCAGGAGGTGGCCCGCGAGCTCTTCCTCTCGCAGGGCGTCCAGAACACCAGCCTGCGCCAGATCTCAGAACGGCTGGGCATCACCAAGCCCGCGCTCTACTACCACTTCAGCTCGCGCGACGACCTGGTCCGGAGCATCGTGCAGCCCATGGTCGAGGACATCGAGCGGTTCGTGACCACGCGGCGGCCGGGCGACCCGCGGGCCTTGCTCGGCGAGTACTTCGAGCTGGCCTGGCGGCACCGCGACGTGATCACCATGATGATCCGCGACGTGACCACGCTGGGCGTGCTCGACCTGGGCACGCGCATGTTCGACTGGCGGCGCCGGCTGATCACGCTGCTGCTCGGGAGCGACCTCACGCAGGAGCAGCGCATCCGGGCGACGGTGGCCCTGGGCGGGCTCTCCGACTGCTCGGTGGAGTACGCTCACCTGCCGATGGACGAGGTCAAGCCGGCGGCCGTCGAGGCCGCGGCCGCCGCACTCGGCCTCTGACGCTTCCGGATCCGGCCTTCGCCGCACCCGGCCCCTGACGCTCCGGATCCGGTGTTCGTCGCGCCCGGCCTCTGACGTTCCCGGATCCTGTCTTCAGACGGCGATGTAGAGGTCGGCGCCGTCCCGGTGGTGGACTTCGAGGTCCGTGGTGAACGCGCGCGCCGGCGCGCCGCCCGCCTCGGTGTGCTGCCACACCCGCTGCCACGCCTCCACCAGCGCCTGCGGCAACTGCCCGCGGGCCTCGACCAGCAACGCCTTGGCGGCCGGCACGCGGACCGCCACCATCCCCTCCGGCAGCCGCGGCACCGTGCGCACCCCGATGCCGACGATCTGCGTGTAGGCGCCGTTGTGGTCGCTCTCATAGTCGGTCAGCACGGCGTACAGATTCTCGTCGACGCGCCCCGGAACGTGCGCGAAGGCCCCCGGAGCACCCGCCCGGTGCCACAGGGCGGGCAGCCTGGCCCGCGCCGGATCCATCTCGTCGGCATTAGTGGTACGTACGGCGAAGCCCACCACGATCAACTCGGCCCGTTCGATGACGTCCACAGGCCCTCCTCCCCCAAAAGTGTCCGGGCCGATCATAAGCCCCCTTCACAAGGGGAAACTCTTTGGTGTCCCGTCACGGCATCGGGCATCCCTTCGGGGCATAAAGGTTTCCGTCCCGGCATAAGATTTCCCGTCACGGCATAAGATGGACGAACGTGAAGTTTCTCAACGGCCTCGAGCCGCACCACGATCTGACCTACAGCGACGTGTTCATGGTCCCGTCGCGCTCCGCGGTCGGCTCCCGGCTCGAAGTCGACCTCGCGACCCACGACGGCACCGGCACCACCATCCCGGTCGTCGTCGCCAACATGACCGCGGTGGCCGGGCGGCGCATGGCCGAGACCGTGGCGCGGCGGGGCGGCATCGCCGTGATCCCGCAGGACATCCCGCTCGACGTCGTGGCGAACGTCGTCGACTGGGTCAAGAAGCGCGACCTCGTCCACGACACGCCGCTCACCCTCACCCCGCACGACACGGTCGGCGAGGCCCTGCAACTGCTGCCCAAGCGGGCGCACGGCGCGATCATCGTGGTCGACTGGGAGAACCGGCCGGTCGGCGTCGTGACCGAGGCCGACTGCCAGGGCGTCGACATGTACACCCAGCTGTCGCAGGTCATGTCGAGCGAGTTGCTCACGATGCCCGCCGGTCTCGACCCGCGGGCGGCCTTCGACGGGCTGCACGGAGGCCGGCACCGGCTGGCGCCCATCGTGGACGCGAACGGGCGCCTGGTCGGCATCCTCACCCGGCTGGGCGCGCTGCGCGCCGCGCTCTACCAGCCGGCGGTCGACGCGCGGGGGCGGCTGCGCATCGCGGCCGCGGTCGGCGTGAACGGCGACGTCGCGGGCAAGGCCAAGGAGCTGCTGGAGGCCGGGATCGACTGCCTGGTCGTGGACACCGCGCACGGCCACCAGGAGAAGATGATCTCGGCACTGCGCTCGGTCACCGCCATCGACCCGGGCGTGCCCGTCGCGGCCGGCAACGTGGTGACGGCGGAGGGCGTACGCGACCTGGTGAACGCGGGGGCCGACATCCTCAAGGTCGGGGTCGGGCCCGGCGCCATGTGCACCACCCGGATGATGACCGGGGTGGGGCGGCCGCAGTTCTCGGCCGTGCTGGAGTGCTCGGCCGAGGCCCGGCGGCTGGGGCGGCACGTGTGGGCCGACGGCGGCGTGCGCCACCCGCGCGACGTGGCGCTGGCGCTGGCCGCCGGGGCGTCGAACGTGATGATCGGCTCGTGGTTCGCGGGCACGTACGAGTCGCCCGGCGACACCCACACCGACGCGAACGGCCGCAAGTACAAGGAGAACTTCGGCATGGCGTCCGCGCGGGCCGTGCGCCTCCGGACGGCGGACGACTCGGCGTTCGAGCGGGCCAGGAAGGCCCTGTTCGAGGAGGGCATCTCGACCTCCCGCATGTACCTCGACCCGAAGCGGCCGAGCGTGGAGGACCAGATCGACGGCATCGTGGCGGGGCTGCGGTCGGCGTGCACGTACGCCGGGGCCGTGAACCTGGAGGAACTCCACGAACGAGCCGTCATCGGCATCCAGAGCTCCTCCGGCTACGCCGAGGGCATGCCGCTGCACCAGAGCTGGTGACGCCCGCTCCGGCCGTGCCATGAACGGCAAGGCGACGGCGACCGCATAGAGTCTTCGGGTCAAGGTAAGCAATCAACAGGAGCACTTCGTGGCACTCGAGAAGCCCGAGATCGACTTCCCCGAGGGCGCGCCGCCCTCCGACCTGGAGATCGTCGACCTGTCCGTGGGCGACGGCCCCGAGGCCAAGCCCGGCCAGAACGTACGCGTGCACTACGTGGGCGTGTCGTTCTCGACCGGGGAGGAGTTCGACGCGTCGTGGAACCGCGGCCAGGCGTTCGAGTTCCCCCTCGGCGCGGGGCGCGTCATCGGGGGCTGGGACCAGGGGGTCGCGGGCATGAAGGTCGGCGGGCGGCGCAGGCTCGTCATCCCGCCGCACCTCGGCTACGGCCACCGCGGGGCCCCGCCCCGCATCAAGCCGAACGAGACGCTCATCTTCGTCGTCGACCTGCTCGGCGTCAGCTAGCGGCCCAGCCGGCCGGCGGCACACGTCGCGGGCGGGCCACCTCACGACCCCGCCGCCGTACGGCCTCACGGTCCTACGGCCCGGCTGTCGTACGGTGCCCCGCCCCGTCGGCGCGACCCCGCCGCCCCTGCGGCCCCTTCGTCGCCGGGGCCCCTCCGTCGCCCGCGCCGCCGACCGCCGCGGGCACTTCGATCCCGGCGCGGTGACGGCCGCGCCCACTGCGATCCTGGTGTCGCCGATGCAGAAGGCCGACGCGGGCACTACGGACCCGGCATCGCCCACGGAGACGGCCGACGCGGGCACTGCGATCCCGGCATCGCCCACGGAGACGGCCGACGCGGGCACTGCGGACTCGGCGTCGGCCACGGAGACGGCCGCCATCCGTGCCGTCGACGCGCCGGTAGTCGGGGGTGGCGCACAGCGGACCCGGCGTCGCCGGTGGAGCCCGTGCCACATGATTGCCACGGAACATCAAAGCGTCGGATAGCCTGCCGGGCATGCGATCATTTCGCGACTTCGCCTCGGGAGTCGGATTCTTCCTCCAGGGATTCGGCTGGGTCGCCCGGAACGGGCGGTGGTGGCTCTTCGGGCTGATCCCGGCGCTGATCGCGTTCGCCGTCTACGTGGTGGCGCTGATCTTCCTCGGCACCAACGCCGGTGACCTGGCCGCGTTCCTGACACCGTTCGCGGATTCGTGGAGCTGGCGGGAGCTGTTCAGGACGCTGGTGGGGGTCGCCCTGTTCCTGGGCGGGCTGGCGCTGGCGGTGCTGACGTTCACCGCGCTCACGCTGGCGATCGGGGAACCGTTCTACGAGCGCTTGTCGGCGGCGGCGGACGTCCTGGAGACGGAGGACGATCAGCCGTGGTGGCGCACGCTGCCGCGCTCGATCCGCGACAGCCTGATCACGCTCTGCTGGGTGCTGCTCTTCACCGTGCCGCTCTTCTTCCTCGGCTTCGTGCCGGTGGTGGGGCAGACGGTGGTGCCGGTGCTCGGAGCCCTCATTTCCGGATTTTTCCTGACAGTGGAGCTCACCACGCTGGCGCTGGAGCGGCGCGGGATGGCCCGCAAGCAACGCTTCGCGCTGCTGCGCGCGAACAAGGCGAGCGCGCTGGGCTTCGGGGTGGCGGTGTTCGCGCTGTTCCTGGTGCCGTTCGTGGCGATCGTCGCGATGCCGGCCGCGGTGGCGGGCGCCGCGCTGCTCGTACGCACCCGCCTGGCCTCCGCTCCGTAACCGAGCCCGCTCCGTAGCCGAGCCCGCTCCGTAACCCGTCCTGCTCCGTAACCAAGCCCGCTCCGTAACCAGGCCCGCAGACCCTCACGCCAGAGCCGCCCCGGTTATCCACAGCCGCGCGAGGCAAGACCACCACTTTCCCCAGAACCCCGTTCGGCCCAACGCCACCCCGGCCATCCCGGGCACCCTTTGGGCCCATGACGACCAACCACCAGCCCCCGGCTCCCACGAGCACCGCCACCCCGCTCCCCCATCCGAAGCCACGGCCCCGCCCCACCTCTCAGGCGGAGCCCCGCCACAGCCCGGAACCGCAGGTGGACACGGAGACGGAGCCGGACGCGGAGATGGAGGCGGAGCCCTGTCTCACCCTGTCCAGCCCCACCGACATCCTGGCCGCCGTCCCCTACCTCGTCGGCTTCCACCCGAAGTCCAGCCTCATCGTGATAGGCCTCGACCGCCGCCAGGCCAAGGTGGTGGCCAGGTGGGGCCTGCCGCTGCCGCCGGGCACGCTCGGCGGGCTGGAGCCCGTCTTCGGCCGGGAGAACGTGACGGAGATCGTCGTCGTCGGCTACGGCGCGGGAGAGCTGGTCACGCCGGCGGTCGACGAGGCCAGGCTGGTCGCCGCGAAGGCCGGGGTCCGCGTGAGCGAGGCGCTGCGGGCCCACGAGAGCCGTTACTGGTCATACGTCTGCGACCTGCCGCTGTGCTGCCCCGCCGAAGGCACACCGTACGACCTGTCCACCAGCCAGATCGCAGCCGAGGCGACGCTGCGCGGCCTGGTCGCCCTGCCCGACCGCGAGTCGCTGGAACGTACCATCGCCCCCATCACGGGCCCCGTGCGCATGGCGATGCGCCGGGCCACGGCGGACGCGATCACGGCGTTCCAGGCCGACCTGATGGCCGCTCCCGACCTCGACACGTTCGCCACCCGATACGTGTCGGAGAGCCTGGCCAGGGTGCGATCCGCCCTGCGGGCGCACGAGGAGGGCGGCCGCCTCGACGACCTGGAGGCCGCGAAGCTGGGCCTGGCCCTGACCCTCACCCGGGTCCGCGACGAGGCCTGGACCCTCATGGAAGATTCCCACACGCTCCTCTGGAAAGATCTGACCCGCCGGTTGGAGCCCCGCTTCACCCCGCCGGCGGCGTCCCTCCTGGCCATGGCCGCCTGGCGGACCGGAAACAGCGTCCAGGCCACCATCGCGCTGGAGCGCGCCCTGACCATCGACCCGGGCTACTCGATGGCCAACCTCCTCATGCACGCGCTGCAGAACCTTCTCTCTCCCGCCATCCTGCGAGGCCGCCTCCCCACCGCGGCCGAGCTCGACACCGCCATGGGCCCACCCCACCCGGCCTGGCTCCTCCCCCTGGTCAACCTGCTGGACGACGAGACCCCGCAACCACCTCCGGCGGGCCAGGAGGAGACATGAGCAGACGCACGTCCCCAGCCCGGCGCGGGCGTGCAGGGCCGTACAGGGGGTGAAAGCGTGAGGGAGGTGAGCTGAGCCGTCAAAGGGTCAGCCCGTCAAGGAGGACGCTCACGACGTGACTACAGGCCGCCTTCCTCGCGGCGGCGACGCTCGTTGTAGGCCCGCATGCGCGGCGGATAGCCCGTGAGCTGAACGTCGTACACCGGGAGGGCGAGATCGCGGGCAACCTTGTGGATCACGGCGGGAGAGCCGACCCTGCGCCTGGTCCACTCGCCGTCGTCGGCGACCGCCACAGCGGTCGTGTCGGTGGCGAACGTCTCCGGCTCGACGTAGAACTCGACGCCGCGCCGCGAACGGGCAAAGGCGATGAGCGCTTCAATGTCGGCGTCTGTCGCCTCACGATCGAACTTCGCGATCTTAGGACCGCGCAGCCGACGAATACCGTAGCGGTCTCGCCATCTCATGAACCCTTTTTACACTGTCTTGAGCTAATGCGCGTGGGGGATGATCTAGGGGATACATCCGGGATTCTCCGGATGGCACGAGGGGCGTGCGCGACGCAGTATGAGAGGTGACTATCTGATTCTCTAAGGAGAGGCATGGCGATTATGGCTGGGGTACCGCAAACCCCTGGGCCGGGACAGGTGCCGCCAGCTCATCTGCGCGTCACCCACCAGGACCGAGAGCACGTTGTCGAGCACGTCAAGGCCGCCTACGCGGAGGGGCGCTTCGACAAGCTCGAGTTCGACGACCGGCTGGAGCGCGCGATGACGGCGCGCACGCACGGGGACCTGATGCCCATCATGACCGAGTTGTACGGCGCCCAGGCCGTGCCACACCTCGAGCCGCTCCCGCAGCCGGTCCGCGCCGAGCGCGCCCCGGAGAGCAACGAGCGTCTCGGCGCCGCGGTCGGCCATCTGCTGATGGCCATCGGCGTCCCGATCATCGGCCCGCTCATCCTGATGCTCACCGGCGGCAAGACCTCGCCGTACATCCGGCGGCAGGCGGTGGAGGCGCTCAACTTCCAGATCACGGTCGTGGGAGCCTCGTTCATCCTGCCCTTCACCGTCATCGGCGTCGTGCTGGTGCCGATCATCTGGGTCGCCGCGGTGGTCCTCTCCATCGTCGCCGGCGTCTCGGCCCTGGCGGAGAGCAACTTCCGCTACCCGCTGACCGTCCGCCTGGTCAAATAGGCCTCGGGCAGGACCGTCGAATCCCGCGTACCGGCAAGACCGAGCACGCGAGACAGGCGAAACAGGCAAGAGACGGGCGAGCGACATACCTTTACGGACACCCCTCTGGAACCTGGGCGGGGTGTCCACGCATTTCTCCCACCCAGCACGGTCACGGCATCCGCCTCCTCCACGCCGACCCGCGCGATCGTCTCCGGATCCCTCAGCGGCGATTGACGTGACGCCGTCGTTCGTTCGGGACCCCTCCCGGCAGGGATCATGAGAATGGGACGCGGCTGAGGGTGTGCCCTCCAGCCTCGTCCGAGGAAGTGAGCCTGGTGGATCCGACGTCCATGCCCCCCGGCGACCGCCCGCACGAGCCGGGGCGTACCGGGTCCGAAGCCCCCGGGAGGTCCTGGGATCCGGCGGCCGTGGCGCTGGCCAACGCCTCGCTGCTCGGCGCCGGATACATGATGCTGCGGCGGCGCAGGCCCGCCGTCGTCACCGTCGTGATCACGATCGTGCTGGTCGCCGTCCTCGCCCTGGGCGTGCGGACGGTCTGGTTCGAGGCCGTCGTGCTCGCGTGGTGGGCGGCCGTCGTCGTGCACGGCTGGTATCTGGCGGGCGGGCGACCGCGGCGCTCCCCGTCCGTACCGGCGGGTCCCGGCCGGGAGGCGGTGCGCAGGCAGCGGCTCGTCGCCCTGGGCATCGCGGGTCCGGTGCTGCTGGCCGTCGGGTTCCTCCGGTTCGACGCCTCGCGGATCGAGCGGGATGCCGCCGCCGCGCACCGGCAGGGCGAGTGCGCGCGGGCGCTGTCGATCCTGGACGGGCTCTGGGCGGGACACCACGTGGCCGACGCGCCGCTGACCGCCCGCGCCGAACGCGGCGCGGAGGCGTGCGAGTTGTTGCTGACGGCCGAGCGGCAGGCCGGGCGCGATCCGTTGCTCGCCGCCAGGACGCTCCAGGCGTACGGCGCTCATCCGTCGGCCTTGTGGGCGAGTGCGGACGGCCGGAGGGCGGAGCTCTTCCTCGCGCGGGCCGCCGACGAGCTCGACGCCGCACTGACCGGCGACACCAAGGCGCTGGAGACAGGTTTCGGCCGCCTGTCCACGGTCCTCGGGCAGTTCCCGGGCCAGGAGGGAAACGTCCAGAACGTCATGAACGGGTTTCTCGGCCACCTGCCCGCCGACAATCCCTGCGCCACCAGAGCGATCACCGACTGGCTCGGCGAGCGGCCGGCGGCCGGCGACGTGCTGGACGGCGCCGCCGGCGTCGTGCCGGAGCTCGCCCCCGCGGCCATCCTCGGATGCGGCGACGACCTGGTGGCGGCCAAGGACTGGAAGGAGGCACGCGCGCAGTACGAGCAGCTGCTCGACCAGTATCCCAAGCACGACCTCGCCGCGAAGGCCGAGCGGGGCAGGAAGAAGGCGCAGCTGGCGATCGAGCTGGCCAACGTCCGGAAGCTCCTCAAGAAACCGGAGTCCGGCGGAAAGCCCGCGTACTGCACCAAGCCGGCACGCTACAGCGGTGCGAAACCGTACCGCGGCAAGGGCCCGCACCGCGCGCTGTTCTTCGGCAAGGACGATCACCGCAGGAAGCTTCCGTCCTCCTGGCTCGCCAAGGACGCCGCCGACGCGGTGCTGGTGATCTGCGCGGGCAAGATGACGTACGGCTCCGCGGTCACCAGCTGCGACTACCGGGCACAACGGTCCGGCTGGATCACCAGGGTGACGTTCCGGAAGCGGAAGGTCCCGGTCCGCGTCTACGAGCTGCGCACCGGGCGGCGCGTGGCCGCCCACAGCGTGCAGATCGGCGGCACCAGTTGCCCGCGCCGCATCCACTACACCATCTTCGGCAGCTTCGACCCCGGCCCGCCCTCGAAGAGGTACGTCTCGTCGTCCACGTCCGACGTGCGCGCGGGCTACAGGCCGCTGATCAGGCCATGACGGCGAACGACGAGCGGGCCGCCTGTCGCCGGGACTAGCGCGCCAGGACCTCGTACTTGACGCGCATCACCCCGGCGTTGGTGTTGCCGATGGCGGCGAACGCGGCTTCGGAGAGGTCGAGGCAGCGGCCGCCCACGTACGGGCCGCGGTCGTTGATGCGGACCGTGACCGATTCGCCGTTGTTCGGATTGGTGACGCGGACCCTGCTGCCCAAGGGGAGGGTCTTGTGCGCGGCGGTCATGGCCGAGGGGTTGAAGCGCTCGCCGCTGGCCGTCATCTGGGGCTCGCCGTAGTAGGAGGCGCCGCAGATGCCGGCCGCGATCACGCGCGCCTTCGGCTTGCCCGGCTTGCGGACCGCGGACTTGCGGGATTCGGTGGCCTTGGGGGCGGGCGTGTTCGTGGTCTTGGGAGCGGCCGTACCGGCCGGCTTGGCAT
This sequence comes from Nonomuraea phyllanthi, assembly GCF_006334985.2. GTDB lineage: Bacteria > Actinomycetota > Actinomycetes > Streptosporangiales > Streptosporangiaceae > Nonomuraea > Nonomuraea phyllanthi. The sequence continues at coordinate 102,336 of NZ_VDLX02000020.1, read as the reverse complement.
GAGCCGCGGCGGCGGGCTCGGGGGTGTTGGGCCGCGCCGTCGCCGAGGATCCGGTGGTCTTCGGGTGGGCCGCCGGGGGCTTGGGCGCCGGTGAGGACGGTTGCGGCGTCGCCTGGCGGGCGCCCTCGTTCAGCGGCTTGGCCGGGGGCAGAGCCGGCGTGGCGCGCTCAGGGGAGTCGTCGTTGCCGATGGCGGCCCAGGCGGTGGTGGAGGCGGCGGCCACGACGGCGGCTCCCGCCGCGACGGTGATCCAGCGGCGCCGACCCGGGGCGCGCTTACGGTCCCGAGGGGATGGCTTGACGGAATGCTGGCCCAAGGTAAACCACGGTCCTAGTCAGGGGATAGGGCAGGGAAAGGCCGAGCCGGGGGTGGTGGAGGGGGTACGGCGGCCGATCCGCGGGCGGGATGGGGGCTCCCGCGCAGTGAGGACGAACATACGCGATAAAGGCCAAGTAAAGACAACTTAATGGGACATTAAGTGAAATATCTCACTTATGTCTCAAGATCGGACAGAACGCCCAGCGTACGGCATGGATCTTCGGAATTCCGGGAAACCGTAGAAATGCGCCTTGATCAGCACGAACGGGCTGCGGGAGGGCAGGCCGCCGCGGACAGGTTGGCGGCAGGCCATCGCAGACAGGCGTCAGCGGCGGACCAGCGGCAGCGGCAACGGCAACGGCAACGGCGGCGGCAGCAGCAGCGGCAGCAGCGGCGGCGGAGATTTCACAACGTCAGCGGCCGTCGGAACACCAGATGCCGTCAGAGCATCAGCGAGCGGACCGTCTCCACCGTGTCGGCGTCCTCGACCCGCTTGTCGGGCCGGTAGCGGAGGACCCGCGCGAAACGCAGGGCCATGCCGCCGGGGTAGCGGGGCGAGCGCTGCACCCCGTCGAAGGCGATCTCCACCACCAGCTCGGGCCGCAACGTGACCGTCCAGCTGTCGGTCGGCCCCTCGGCCAGCTCCAGGAAGCGCTCGGTCTGCCAGGCCAGCAGCTCGTCCGTCAGCCCCTTGAACGTCTTGCCGAGCATCACGAAGCCGCCCTCGGGGTCACGCGCCCCAAGGTGAAGGTTGGACAGCTTGCCCTCGCGCCGCCCGTGGCCCCACTCGGCGGCCAGGACCACGAGGTCGAGCGTGTGGCGCGGCTTGACCTTGATCCATCCGGCGCCCCGGCGGCCCGCCGCGTAAGGGGAGGTCAGGGACTTGACCACCAGGCCCTCGTGACCGGCCTTCACCACATCGATGAAGAACCGCTCGGCCTCCGCCGTCTCCCCCGTCACGAGGCGGGGCGTCAGCAAGCCCTGGGGCACGGCCCGCGCCAGCGCCTCCTGGCGCTGCGCGTAGGGCAGGTCGAGCAGGTCGGCGCCGTCGACGCGCAGGGCGTCGAAGAAGAACACGCTCAACGGCGTCTGCTCGCGCAGCCGCTCGATGTCGGTCTTGCTGCTCACCCGGCTCGCCGTCACCTGGAACGGGTGGGGCCGCCCGTCCGGACGCAGCGCGATCACCTCGCCGTCGAGCACGAGATCGTCGTACGGCATCGCCAGCACGCCCTCGACCAGTTCCGGCACCTGCGGCGTGATGTCGTCGAGGGTGCGGGTGAAGACCTTCACCTCCGAGCCCGACCGATGGGCCTGCACGCGTACGCCGTCGAGCTTCCACTCCAGCGCGGCGGGCGCTCCCGCCTTGTCCAGCGCGGCCGCCACGTTGGGCGCGCTGCCCGCGAGCATGGGTGAGACCGCCCGCCCCACCTCCAGCCGGAACGCCCGCAACGCGTCGACCCCGCCGGTCAGCGCCGCCGCCCCGACGGCGGGGAGCCAGCCGCGCAGCGTGAGCGCGCGCCGCACGTCGGCGGACGGGGCGCCGGACGCCTTGGCCACCGCCTCGATCATGACGCCGTCGAGCGCGCCCTGCCGCAGTTCGCCGAAGAGCAGGCGGCGCATGAACTGCTGCTCCTGGCTCGTCAGCCCGGCGAACAGCTCGCCGACCAGCGCCCTGCGCGCCGCCTGCGAACCCGCCCCCGACACCGCCTTGATCCTGCTCAGCAGCTCGTCGACGTGGGCCAGCGTGGCGGTGGCGGCCAGCTTGGGCTGGGGGACGTCCTCCAGCGTGCGCCAGCCCACGCCCACCTGGCGCTGGGGCAGCTCGCCGGAGAGATATGAGATCGCGATCTCCGCCTCGTCGGGACCGACCCGCCCGAGCAGCTCCGCCAGATGGCCGACCTTGCCGAGCCTCGCGGACGTGCGCGTCACCGCCTCGGAAACCCGCACCACGTCGATCAGAAGCACACGCCTATGGTGCCCTACGCCGCCGACATTTCCCCACCCGATATCGGCCAAGTGTCTGCATCGTTCCCAACCCCGTCCCTGGACGCCGCCGACCGGAGCCCCAGGGCCGGCGGCCCGGCTCTGCGCGCGGGGACGGCTCGCTGCCAGGACACGGCTTAGTGGTTGCGCCCGGAAATCCTTCGGGTTGACAGAACGGCTGCGGGTGCCGGGTGTGGTCAGGTGTCGATGGCAGCGACCCTTCATTTGCAGGGGCACCACGATCCGGCCCTTGGTGGCGAGCTGCGCCAGCCATGCCGGCGGGATGTCCGGGCTTGCCACGGTGACAATGATCCGGACGAAGGGGGCGCCGGAGGGCACGCCGTATTCGGCGTCGGCATGCACGACCTCGACGCGGTCGTAGCCGGCGGCGGTGAGGTGGGCGCGGGCTCGCTCGACGATGTCGCCGTCGATATCGACGGAGGTGACGTGCCCGGCCGAGCCGGCGAGCTCGGCGAGCAGTGCCGCGTTGTAGCCCATGGAGCCGATTTCGAGCACCGCATGCCAGGCTTGACCTCGGCCTGCTCCAGATGCGTCTCAAGTACGAACACATGCCGGGGCACGACGGCCATGGCGTTGGCCACCGCGTCGGAGGTGATCGCGTCGCCACGGGGCGCCTCGACCATGGAGGCTCGCAGCCGGTCGGCGTTCCCCACATCGTATTTTCGACCTGTAGTCATTCGGCTACCTGTTGATCGGTGATGGATGGGGTTCGGCTGTCGGGCGAGGGCGAACAGTCGTCGCTGCGCCGCCGGGTGGGCGCCAACCACCGGACGCTGTCGACCTGCGTCAGCACCCTGCGCCGCCATGGCCTCTGGGTGAGCGCGCTGGCCGAGCCGCGGCCGGCTCCCGCGTGGGCCGGCAGGCGCCCCGACGCCGCCCGGTTCCCGTGTTCCTCGTCGCGAGCTGCGTCAAGGCCGGCGATCCGCCCGCCGGGTGAACGCTCGCGTGCCTGTGCCCGGCCCGTGGACAGAGCATGCCGGGCACAGGGCTTCTTTGCCCGGTGGTCAGGAGCTCGGGCAGGTGTGGCGGTACTCCTCGATCGCCAGACCGCTGGGCGGCGGGCAGAGGAACTGCTCGTAGCGGGTGTCGTCGTCGACGAAGCGCTTGAGCCAGGCGACCATCGACTTGGCCATTGTGGTGTTGGTCGTCTGCGGGAAGAAGTGGCTGGCGCCGTTCAGCTCCAGATACGCCTTCTCCGACGAGGACGGGATGCTCTCGTAGAAGAGCTGCGAGTGCGTCGCGACCGGGGCGATGCTGTCGTTCTCACCACCGATGATCATCGTGGGCACCTGGACGCCTGGCCAGGTCTTGTCCGTGTTCCAGGGTGCGATCGGCACGGCCGCCTGCAGCGACGGCCGATCGTCCGCGGCCTCCAGCGTGCCGCCGCCGCCCATCGAGTGGCCGGCCACCGCGAGCCTGGAGGAGTCGATGCGGCTGCGGACCGTCAGGGAGCTGTCCTCCACCAGGTAGTCGAGCGCGGCCAACAGCTGGCGGCCCCGGCTGGAGGGCTGGTCGTAGAGGGTGTTCGTCTCGATGCCGATCACGACGAAGCCGTGTGAGGCGATCCTCGGGCCGAGCCAGGAGAGGCTGGACCACCTGGCGGTGTACCCGGGCGAGATGGCGATCGCGCCGAACGTGCCCTGACTGGTGTCGGTCGGGTAGTAGATCGTGCCGCCGCCGAAGCCGAGCACCAGCGAGGAGACGCTGGTGGTCGCGACCGTGAACGGGCCGCGGGCGGCTTCGAGGAGGGCGTCGGTGGGTGCGGGGCCGCGCTCGAAGCCGGCCGCGTGGGCGGGGGATGCGGTCGCGAGGCCGCCGGCGATCAGTGCGGCGGTGAGGGCGAGCTTGGTCAACGTTCGCGCGCCGGTACGGGGGGTGAAGAGCTGCACGTCGTCTTGCTCCCTGCTCGTAGAGGGGTGACTGCTGACTGACGCCATTGTTGGGAGGCGGAGTCAACCGTGCATCGGTGAAATCACCGGTCCTCGGTCAGGACATGAGCCGTACCAGTTCGACCCGGGAGCGGATGCCGAGGCGGCTGAAGATGTTCCTGAGGTGGTGCTCGACCGTACGGCGGCTGAGGAAGAGTTGCTCGGCCACCTCCTTGTTCGTGGCGCCCTCGGCCACCATGCGGGCGATCTGCAACTGCTGGGCCGTGAGCTGCCCGGTGGTCACCACCGGCGCCGGGCGTACCGGCTCGCCGGAGGCGCGCAGCTCGGCCCTGGCCTGCTCGGTCCACAGGCGGGCGCCGTGCCGTTCGAACGTCTCCAGCGCCGCGTGCAGGTGGGTGCGGGCCGCGCCGGGGCGGCGGTCGCGGCGTAGCGCGCTGCCGTACAGCAGCCGGGTGCGTGCTGCCTCGAACTCGTACGCCGCCTGCCCGTGCAGGTCGAGCGCCTCCTGGAACAACCCCTCCGCCTCGCCGGGTTCGGCCAGCAGCGCCCGGCAGCGGGCCACCAGCGCACGCAGGCCGGGGCTGCGCGTGCTGCCCACCCACCGTTCGAACACCCGCAGCGCCGACCCCGCCCGCTCCCGGTCACCGGTACGCGCGCACGCCTCGATGAGGTGCGGAGTAGACATGACCCGGATGACGACGTGGTTGCTGATGCGCCGCTCGCCGCGCAGCCGGTTGGCGGCGTCCGCCGGGCGTCCCGCAGCCAGGTCGAGGTAGGACAGCGCCCAGTTGCCGATCGCGCCAGCGATGCCGAGACCGTGCGCCTCGGCCAGGTCGATGGCGGCGTCGGCGCGCATGCGGCACGTCTCCTGGTCGCCGCCGACGGCCGCGGTGATCGCCAGCCAGGCGAGATGCTGGGCCGCCGTATTGAGCTGGCCGGCCGCCTGGGCCAGGCGCAGCCCCTGGGCGGCGGTCGCCGCCACGGAGGCGTACCTGCCCATCCAGATCTCGGGGTAGATCGTGTACTCCAGCAGCTGCGGCAGGGCGGAGGCGGCGCCGCGGAGGCGGGCCGCCTCGACGGCGCGGGCCGACAGGCGGTGGGCGGTGTCGTCCTCGCCGAGCAGCATGCTGGCCACGCACGCCCACACGAGTACGGCGGGATCGCGGACGCTGCCGGCCAGCTCGACCACGCGCCGCAGCGGCCCCGCCGCCTCCTGGTGAGAGCCGCTGAACGTGGAGGCCATCCCGGCCAGATACTCGAACATGAGCTGCGCCGCCATGGTCTCGTCGGGGCGGCGCAGGGCGGCGGCCTGGCGGGCGATCGCGATGAACGCCCGGTTGTCGCCCGCCCGGTAGCTCGCGTCGGCGGCCCTGACCAGCGCCCGCACCCCGAGCATGCGGTGGCTCTCCAGCAGCCAGGCCGCCGCCGACAGCAGCTCCTCGCGGGCGCTGCCGGTCTCGCCGCCGAGCAGTTCGAGGCTGCCGTGCAGGAGCTCGACGTGCCCGCGCAGCTCGTCGGGCGCTGCGGTGGGGGAGCGCAGGCCGGCCAGCAGCGAGCGGGCCACCTGTGGCCGGCCCGCCACCCACGCGTGCCGGGCGGCGGCGGCCAGGCGTTCCGCCTTGGCGGGGTTGCCGGGCTCGGTGAGCTCGCCGGCGCGTTCGAGCGCGAGGTACGGCTCGGGGTGCCCGCCTGGCGGGCGGGTCGTGAGCGCGGCGGCGGCGAGCTCGTCGGCCAGCTCCGCGGCGGGGCCGTCGAGCGCGTACGCCCGGTGCCAGGCCAGGCGCAGCCGCCGCGCCCCGTAGCCCGGCGACGGCTCCGACAGCAGCCTGGCGAGCAGGCGATGGGCCTCCCGGCGGCGCACGAGCGGCGCCCCGTGGTACGCCACCGCCCGCACGGCGGGGTCGCGGAAGTCGTATCGGTCGCCGGTGCAGCGCAGGATGCCCGCCCGCTCAGCCGGCTCGACGGCGGTGAGCGCTGACGCGGGCGCCGCCGCTCTGATGAGCATCTCCGCGTCGAGCCCGGGGTCGGCGGCGACCAGCAGCGTCAGCCGACGCGCCGCCTCGGGTAACGCCGCCAGCCGGCTCGCGTGCTCGCGCCACAGCCGGCCGTCGCGCGGCGGCGCGGCGGGCGGCGCGGCCAGGCCGGCGAGCTGGTCCGGGGTGAGCGAGTCGATCAGCTCGGCCAGGGCGAGCGGGTTGCCGCAGGCGACCTGGTCCAGCGCAGCCAGCAGGTCCTCGGCCACCTCTCCCGGCGCCAGGTCGCCGGCCAGCTCGCGGACGGCCGCCGCGTCCAGCCCCGCCAGCTCGCGGACGGGCACGCCGGCGAGCTCCCAGCACGCGTCGCGGACGGGCACGTCATTGAGTTCCCGGCACACCTCGCGGACGGGCACGTCGTGGCGGTCCCGGCATGGTCGGCGGGCGGGCACGGTGTCGAGGTCGCCATCGCGAGCCGCGAAGAGCAGGGCCACCGGCTCGCTCGACAGCCGCCGGGCCGCGAAGGCCAGGACCCCGCGGCTGGCCGAATCCAGGAGGTGGACGTCGTCGACGCAGGCCAGGACCGGTTGGTCGGCGGCGACCGCAGACAACAGGGCGAGCACGGCCGCGGGAAGGGCCAGGCCACCGGCCCCGGTGCCGGATTCGAGGGCGGCGAGCAGCGCGCCGGCCTGGGCGCGCGGCAGCGACGCGGCCGACGAGGCGACCGGGCGCAGCAGGCCGTGCAGCCCGGCGTACGGGAGCCGCGACTCCGACTCCACCCCCGACACCCGCAGCACGCGGAAGCGGGGGAGCGCGTGCGCGGCGGCGTTGTCGAGCAGCGCCGTCTTCCCCATGCCCGCCGCGCCCACCAGCAGCAGCGCCCCGCCGGCGCCGGTCTCGGCGCCGTCGAGCAGCCGCCGCAGGGCGCGCTCCTCCTCGCCGCGACCGCGCAGCACGGGCACGCGCCTGAGAGGGGACACGACGTCAAGTGTTACGCGCAGATGTCATGATGAAAAGGGAGGCGTTCCTGGAAACCGGTGAGTTCACCGATACCCGGTGGCCTCACCCGGACGTGGCGTCCGGCGGTTCGAGCAGCGACGCGACGACGTACATGATGGCCCCCACCCGGCGTAGAGCAGCGGCCACCACGAGGCCGAGCACGACGAGGCCGAAGACCGCCAGATGCCGACGTAGACGGTCCCGAACACCCGCTCGTACGTCTCCTGCCTGGCCGGCCGGAGCACCCTCAACCGGCTCACCCCTTCAGCCCGCTGGTGGCGATGCCGCGGATGAAGTACAGCTGGCCGCACAGGAAGACGACCAGGATCGGCAGCACCGACGGCACGGCCCTCCGTCATGATCATGGCGTATTCCGAGATGCCGTACTCGCTGAGGCCGTCGATGCGCGCGGCCTCGCACAGGTCGTCGGGGATCGACAGGTAGTACGCCGGCCACCCACACGACCCGGACGTGTGCAACGAGACGGCACACCGTGGCGACCCGCCGGAGGTGGCCGTCCACGCACACCGGACGTGTGCGCCGAGACGGCGCAACGTCTCGGCTTGCCGCAGGAGGCGCGACCGCAGGCGGCCAGCGCCAGAAGCAGGTCAGCGCCAGAAGGAGGTCACCGTGTGGCCGAGCTCCTCGAACAGGTCGCGCAGCAGCGGCAGCGAGACGCCCAGCACGTTGCCGTGGTCGCCCTCGATCCCCTCGACGAACCATCCGCCGCGCCCCTCGAGGCTGAAGGCCCCCGCGACCCTGAGCGGCTCGCCGGTGGCGACGTAAGCGGCGATCTCCTCGTCGGACGGCTGCCCGAAGCGCACCACGGTGGTGGCCACCTCGGCCGCCTGCCGGCCCGCGGCGACGTCGATCACGCAGTGGCCCGTCACCAGGCGGCCCGTGCGCCCGCGCATGAGGCGCCACCGCTCGGTGGCCTCCTCCTGCGTGGCGGGCTTGCCGTAGGGGCGGCCGTCGAGCTCCAGGATCGAGTCACAGCCGATGACGAACCCTTCGTCCAGCCCGCTCGCGACCGCCTCCGCCTTGGCCTTGGCCAGCACCAGGCTGAGGGCGGCCGGGCTGTGGGCGGAGAACGACTCCTCGTCGACCCCGCTGACGATCACCTTGGGGTCGAGGCCGGCGCTGCGCAGGAGGGCCAAGCGTGCGGGGGAGGCTGAGGCCAGGACGATCACGCGACCAGCCTACCGGTGACCAGGCGGGCTCCGTTCACCAGTCCGGGTTGCCCGGTGCCAGCTCGTGACCGTCCGGTGTCGCGTGGCCGTCCGGGGGCCTGGGGCGGCCCGCGCGGGCACCCGGCTCGTACGGCCCGCCCTGCTCCGGCACGGCCTCGCCGAAGATGGCGCTCAGCAGCCCTTCGAGCAGGTCGCCCAGCTCTCCGGGTACGGCCGCCCGCTCCCGGTCGAGGTCGTCGGCCATGTCGTCCGCGTCCATGCCGTGGGCTTCGGCCCGATTGGCGAGCAGGGACATGACCATGGGGGCGATCAGGGGCATCAGCCGCATGATGGTGCTCGCGTCGACCCCGGCGAACCGCGACAGCCCGGTGGCCGCCTGCTCGGTGCCGTGGCCGCCGAGCACGTGGTGGAGGATGCCGTGCCCGTCGCGGGTCAGCGACGCCACGTCGCCGGTGAACGGGTCGGTGTCGACGTGCTCGTCGAGCGCCCCGCGCAGGGCCTCGGCCCCGTCCGCGCGCTGGGCGTTGCGGGCCAGGCCCCCCACGATGGCGCCGGCCACGGCCGTGACCACGTCGCGGGCCGTGGCCGTGTCCGTGCCGAGCATCCCGGCGATCTGCTCCAGTCCTGAGTCTCCGAGCTCGGCGAGGAGCTCGTCATTCAGAGTCACGACAGTCCCCCGATCGTCAGGCCTCGATCGTCAAACCCCCAACCGGCCGTTGTTCCGGGGGCGTGCCCCCGGCTCCGGGAGTGTGCCCTGCCCAGGATCGAGCAAATGCCGGATTTGTCCTAATTCTCGGAAAAGGTGGCCGGCTGGCTCTGCGGAGCGGGGGAAGGGCCTGCGCCCCGGCCGGGGCGGGACCCCGAAGCGGGAGACGGGGCAGCGGACGGAGACGGCGCCGGGGAGGGCGATGGAGTGGAGGACGGAGACGGGGCGGAGGACGGGGACGGGGACGGGGTGGAGGACGAGGTGGCGGCGGCCGTGACCGGGCGGGGCTCCGTCGAGATCGCGGGGCTGGACAGGCCCGCCGCCGCGTACGCCCCCGCCTCGTCGAGCGTCTCGTGTTCGAGCAGCGCCGCCACGATGGCGTCGAGCTTGTCCCGGTTGTCGGTGAGGATCTGGACCGCGCGCTCGTAGCACTCGTCCACGATCCGCCGCGCCTCCTCGTCCACGGTGGCGAGCGTCGCGGGCGAGGCCTGCGGCTGCTGGCCGTCGTTGGGCAGGATGGTCAGCGGGCCGACCTTCTCCGACATGCCCCAGCGCCCGACCATGCCCCGGGCGATCATGGTGACCTGCTCCAGGTCGTTCTCGGCCCCCGTGGTGATGACGCCGAACACGACCTGCTCGGCCGCCATGCCGCCGAGCGCGCCGGCGATGCGCCCGCGAAGGTACTGCTCGTCGTAGGCGTACCGGTCGGAGTCGGGGGTTGACAGGGTGACGCCGAGCGCCCGCCCGCGCGGGATGATCGAGATCTTCCTGACCGGGTCGGCGCCGGGCTGGAGCATGCCGAGCAGCGCGTGGCCGGCCTCGTGGAAGGCGGTCCTGGTGCGCTCCTCCTCGGGCATCACGATGCTGCGGGCCGCGCCGAGCTGCAGCTTCTCCAGCGCGTCGGCGAAGTCGGGCGTCGTGACCTTCTCCCTGCCGCGCTTGGCGGCGAGCAGGGCGGCCTCGTTGACGAGGTTGGCGAGGTCGGCGCCGGTCATGCCGGGGGTGGTCTTGGCGATCTGGTCGAGGACGACCCCGCCGTCCAGCGGCACGCCGCGCGTGTGGACGGCCAGGATCGCGGTACGGCCGGCCGCGTCCGGCAGCCCCACCTGGACGGTGCGGTCGAAGCGCCCGGGACGCAGCAGCGCCGGGTCGAGGACCTCGGGACGGTTGGTGGCCCCGATGACGATCACGCCCTCGGCGCCCGAGAAGCCGTCCATCTCGGTGAGGATCTGGTTGAGCGTCTGCTCGCGCTCGTCGTGGCCGCCGAGGCCGCCCGCGCCGCCGCGCGCCCGGCCGATGGCGTCGATCTCGTCGATGAACACGATCGAGGGGGCCACCTTGCGCGCCTCCTCGAACAGGTCGCGCACCCGGGAGGCGCCGACGCCGACGATCATCTCGATGAACTCTGAGGCCGAGGCCGAGAAGTACGGCACCTTCGCCTCGCCCGCGACGGCCCTGGCCAGCAGCGTCTTGCCGGTGCCGGGAGGGCCGGCGAGCAGCACGCCCTTGGGCAGCTTGGCGCCGAGCCTGCGGTATTTGCCGGGGTCCTTGAGGTAGTCGACGATCTCGACGAGCTCGTTCTCGACCTCGTCGATGCCCGCGACGTCGTCGAACGTCACCCGCACCTTCGCGGCCTCGACCGGCTTGGCGGCCTTGGACTTGCCGAGCCCGCCGATCCCGCCGCCCATGAGGCTGGCGCCGCGGCGCATGATCCAGATCCACAGCCCGGCCAGGAGCAGGACGGGCAGCAGCGACAGCAGCAGGTTGGAGAAGAAGCCGCGGGTGAGCGGCTTGGAGGTGATCTCGACCTGGCCGGTGGCGAGCTGCTGGTCGAGCTGGTCGGTGTTGGCGAACGCCGGGATCTCGGTCGCGAACTTGGTGTAGGTCTCGCTGCTCTCGGGGTTCTTCGCCGCCGATCGAAGGTCGCCCTCGACCGACAGCCCCTGAGCGTAGATCTCCTTGACGTTCTTGGCGTTCACCTGGTTGGTGAACTCGGTGTAGGAGATCGTCTCGACGGATCCGCTGTCGACGAACGACGACACCACGAAGAAGCCCGCGTACACCACGAGCAGGGTGACCACGAAGCGCCACCAGTTGATCTTGGGCCGTCCTCCGGGTGTGCCCGGCAGGCCCTCCGAGCGCCAGGGCGGCTTGCCCTTGCCCTTCTTCGGTGCCTGCGGCGCTCCAGAGCGTTCCACGGCGTCACTCCCCACATCGCCGCATACATGATCTTTCTAGCCTAGAACACGCACCCCTGAGGCCACGCGGCCGATGTCACGCCACTGCTTGCGCTGCGAGTCAGGCACTGTGACGAACGCCAGTCCCGGCTTGGACATTCCCCCGTCCATCACCACGACGGCCGCCCGCGACTGATGTTTTCCGTATATGACGCGGTAAACGAGCATCCAACCGTTCTTGACCGGCTGTGAGGCGAGCCACGTGATCCGGGACCCCTTGGGGTGGTGGTTGAGCGTCCAGCGGGCGGCCAGCAGCGCCGTGTCACGCGCGGACTTCTGGTGCATGATCGGCAGCGGGCAGGTGACGAAAGTCCCGCGCAGGCGCGTACCGCGCTGCTTGGGCAGCACCTGCCTGGTGGTGAACGGCGCCGCGCCGACCGGCTTCCACGGCCGTCCCAGGCGCGGTACGGCGAGCCCCGAGCGCGCGTCCTTGACGACCTTCTTGTACGGCGAGGGCAGCGACATGCGCTTGACGTCGCGCGTCAGCCTGGGCACGCGCGGGTCGGCGTACAGGGCCTCCATGGCCGTGTAGCCAGGGGCGAGCGAGGCGCCCGGCGAGGGGGTGGGACGCGAGCCGGATCCCGTGGACCCGGAGGACGGCGCGGCCGACGGCGCGAGGGCGGCACCGGACGACGACGGCGCGGGCGCGGAGCCGGACGGCACGGGTGCGGAGCCGGACGAGGACGGTGCGGCCGGCGGCGCGGTTACCGGCCCCGCCGCGACCTCGTCCGGCTCGGCCGGGAGCACCACGGCCAGCGCCACGGCCACGGCCGCGACCGCGCCGGCCGCCGCGAGCCCCCGGTACACCACCCGCATCCGAAGATCTCCGATGCGGGAGCGTCTGGGAGGAGAAGCCGGGATCCCGGGCCGCGTCCTGGTTCTCACTCCGGAACCCTTGACCTCATCTTCCCCATCGAGCACGAGCGGAGCGTACGACAAATCACGCCATCGCGTCCTAGAAGCAACCGAAGTGCAATCATGGCTCCGTGGAACAGGTGGAGCTGCGATTCGACCACGCCTCCCGGGCGGCCGGGACGCACACGAACCTCTCGGCGATCCGGCAGAGCCCCGGCGGACTCTGGGTGGCCGGCGACGAGACCGCCACCTTCGAGCACCTGGCGTGGACCGGCGACCACTACGGCGACCAGCGCACCTTTTTCCTGTCAGACTACGTCGACCTGCCCGCGGGCCGCGACGACGAGGCCGACATCGAGGGGCTGGCCCGGGCGGACGGCCACCTCTGGCTGGTCGGCTCGCACAGCCTCAAGCGCAGGAAGGTCAAGTCGAAGGACCCCGGCAAGGCCGCCGACCGGCTCGCCACGGTGGTCAGGGAGGAGAACCGGTTCGTCCTGGTACGCCTGCCGCTCCACGACGGGACGCCCGGCCGGGGAAGCCTCCTGTCGGGCAGGGACAACCTGGCCGCCCACCTGCGCGACGACCGGCACCTGGCGCCGTTCCTCGCGCTGCCGGGCAAGGACAACGGGCTCGACGTGGAGGGCATCGCCGTCGTGTCCGGGCGCGTCTACCTCGGGCTGCGCGGCCCCGTGCTGCGGGGCTGGGCGGTGGTGCTGGAGCTGCGGCTCGACGACGCGGGCGGGGGGCGGCTGCGGTTGAGCGAGCCGTACCGCAAGCACTTCCTGGACCTGGGCGGCCTCGGCGTGCGGGACCTGTGCCCCGACGGCGACTCGCTGCTGATTCTCGCCGGCCCGTCGATGGACCTCGACGGGCCCGTACGTGTCGTGCGCTGGCGGCCGGGACCCGGGCGCGAGAGGCTCGTCCCCCGGGAGGGGCTGGAGCCGGTGATCGAGCCGCCCCACGGCGACGGCTGCGACCACCCCGAGGGGCTGGCGCTGAACGACGGCCAGCTCATGGTCGTGTACGACAGCCCGTCGCCCGCGCGCATCACCCCGGCGGGCGGCGTCCTGGCGGACGTGTTCACGCTCTAGAGCGGACATCCACGCCGCGGAGCGGGCGTTCATCCTCTGGAGCGGATGTTCGCACCGCGGGGCAGGCGTTCGCACCGCAGAGCGGGCGTTCGCACCGCGGAGCGGACGCCGCCGCCAGCTAGCCGGAGACGCGTCCCTTGAGCCAGGGCGCGTCGGCCACGAACGTGCACGAGCCCGGCTCGATCTCCGTGAACCCGGCATCGCGCACCACCGGCAGCCCCGCCTTGACCATCGACGCGAAGTCGTCCGCCGAGGCCGCCGTGCGCACGGAGACCGCGAGGCCACCGGCACGCCAGGCGTCGCGCTCGGCCTCGTCGCTGGCCCACCAGGCGAGCTGCGCGGCGTGCCCGGCCTGCGCCATGGCCTTGCCCGCGGACATGGCGAGACCGGGGTTGGCCCACAGGATCGGCGGGCGCGCGGGGCCCGGCTCCACGGTGTCGCTCAGCTCCGTGCCGCCCACCTGCAGCCGCGCGAGATCCCGCGGCCAGTCGTCGAGCGGCACCGGCGGGTGCACGCGCACCTCGGCCGTGCGGTGCTCGACGGTGCGGCCGGGCAGCGCGACCGCCCTGCGCCACTCGGCTCCCCTGGCCCGGCGCACGACCTTGCGGATCTTGCCGGTGGACTGCCAGGCGTGCAGCTCGGCGGCCCACTCCCCCGGGTCGTCCAGCAGGCCCAGCACGGCCATGGCGGCCGCTTCCAGGGCGTCGGTACGCTCGGGGGGTGTGGCGCGTTCGATCCTGACGACCAGCGGCAGGACGTAAAGCTCGGAGTTCATCGCCCCTTACTATGCCTGATGGCCGCCGACATGCCGGCGGCCAGGAGGCACAGGGCGCCGGCGCCGTACCAGGCGAGGTCGTAGTTGCCCAGGTGGTCGCGGGTGACGCCGGCGGCGACGGCGGCGATCGCGGCCCCGACCTGGTGGGAGCCGAACACCCAGCCGAACACCACGGACCCGTCGGCGCCGTAGATCCGCCGGCACAGCGCCATCGTGGGCGGCACGGTCGCCACCCAGTCGAGGCCGTAGAAGACGATGAAGACCAGCATGCTCGGCTCGGTCGTGGCCGCGAAGAGGCTCGGCAGCACCATGAGCGACAGCCCGCGCAGCGCGTAGTAGACGACGAGCAGGACCTTGGGGTCGATCTTGTCGCTGAGCCAGCCGGAGGCGATCGTGCCGGCGATGTCGAAGATCCCGATGACCGCCAGCAGGCCCGCCGCGACGGGCTCGGCCATGCCGTGGTCGTGGGCGGCGGGAATGAAGTGGGTGCTGACCAGGCCGTTCGTGCTGGCGCCGCAGATCGCGAAGCCGCCCGCGAGCAGCCAGAACGGCCGCGTCCTGACCGCTGAGGCGAGCACCGTGACGGCTCTGACGGCGGCGTTCGCCGTGCTCGGCGCGGCGCGTACGGCGCCGGGGTCCGCGCCGAGCGCGGTCGTGCCCACGTCCTCGGGACGGTCGCGCAGCAGCCACCACACGAACGGCACCACGGCCAGCGCCGACGCGGCCACGGTCAGGGACGCGAAGCGCCATCCCGGCCCGGCGGCGAGCTGGGCGAGGGCGGGCAGGAAGATCAGCTGCCCGGTGGCTCCGGCCGCGGTGAGCACGCCGGTGACGAGCCCGCGGTGCCGTACGAACCAGCGGTCCACCACGGTCGCGGCGAACACCAGCGCCATCGAGCCCGTCCCGAGCCCGACGAGGACGCCCCAGAGCAGCAGGAGCTGCCAGCTGGCCGTCATCAGGACGGTGAGGCCGCTGCCCACCGCGATCAGCAGCAGGGCGACGGCGACCACGCGGCGCATGCCGAACCGGTCCATCAGGGCGGCGGCGAACGGGGCGGTCAGGCCGTAGAGCACCAGGTTGATCGAGACCGCGAGCGAGATCGTGCCGGACGACCAGCCGAACTCCTCCTGCAGCGGGGTGATCAGGACTCCGGGGGTGGCGCGGAACCCGGCCGCGCCGAGAATCGCCACGAAAGCGACGGCCGCCACGAACCAGGCCCGGTGCACACGGCGATCCGTGGGGGTGGTGGTGCTCAACGTCATGCGCCAATCCTGATTTATCCCTTTACGTGGGTACGAGTGGCCGGACAGCCAATATGTGAAAGAATCCGGCCATGCCCCATCGCGTGGCCGTCGTCGCCCTCAACCACTTCGCCCCGCTCGACCTCGGCGTGCCGGGGCAGGTGTTCCGCGTGGCACGGACGCCCGACGGCGAGCCGCTCTACGAGGTGGTGACCTGCTCGGAGGGGCGCATGCCGGTCCGCTGCTCGGCGGGTTACAGCGTGCTGCCCGACCACGATCTCGACGTGCTCGACACCGCGGACACGGTCGTGGTGCCCGGCGTCCACGGAGGCCGGGTGCTGCGCGACGGCACGATCTCGGACACGCTGGCGCAGGCGCTGCGCGGCCGCCCCCGCACGCTGTCGATCTGCACGGGAGCGTTCGTGCTGGCGGCGGCGGGGCTGCTGGACGGCCGGCCGGCCACCACGCACTGGCACGAGGCCGGCCTCTTCGCCCGCCTGTTCCCGAAGGTGAAGCTCGACCCCGACGTGCTGTTCGTGGACGACGGCGACGTGCTCACCTCGGCCGGGGTGGCGGCCGGGCTGGACCTGTGCCTGCACGTGATCAGGCGCGACCACGGCAGCGAGGTGGCCAACAGGGCCGCCCGCCGCTGCGTCATGCCGCCGTGGCGGGACGGCGGCCAGGCCCAGTACATCGACCGGCACCTGCCGGACGCCGGGGGCGGCACGGCGGCCACGCGCGAGTGGATGCTGACCCACCTCGACCGCCCGCTCGACCTGGCCGCGCTGGCCGGGCACGCCAGGATGAGCGTGCGCACGTTCACCAGGCGCTTTCGCGAGGAGACCGGCATGAGCCCGGCCCGGTGGCTGAACGGCCAGCGGGTCCAGCACGCCAGGCGCCTGCTGGAGACCACGGACCTGGGGGTGGAGGAGGTGGCCAGGCGGGCGGGGTTCGGCACGGCGGTCTCGCTGCGCCAGCACCTGCACGCGGCCGTCGGCGTTTCGCCGCTGGCGTACCGGCACACGTTCCGCCGGGCCTGAACGCTTGCGGCATATGGCACGGTTCCCCCTAGAATCGGCGCCAGAAGATCGTCGAGGGAGGCGTCACATGGCCGAGGCGGACCGCGTACCCGCCGGGATCAACCCGAACGTGCCCAGCGTCGCCCGCATGTACGACTACTACCTCGGCGGGCGCGACAACTTCGCGTCCGACCGCGAGGCGGCCGAGAAGATGATCGAGATCGGCCGCGCCATGGGCAACGACGCCCGGGAGATCGCCCTGGCCAACCGCGGCTTCCTCGGCCGCGCGGTGCGCCTGCTCGCCGAGTCCGGCGTGCGGCAGTTCATCGACATCGGTGCCGGCCTGCCCACGCAGGACAACGTGCACCAGGTGGCCCAGCGGCACGCCCCCGGCTCGCGCGTGGTGTACGTCGACAACGACCCGATCGTCCTGACCCACGCCCGCGCGCTGCTGGCCAGGGACTCCGACGTCATCGCGATCGAGGGCGACCTGAAGGACCCCGACGCGATCCTCGACGACCCGCGCGTCGCCGCCCATCTCGACCTGTCGCAGCCGTACGCGATCCTGCTGGTCGCGGTGCTGCACTTCTTCCCGGACGCGGCCGAGGCCGCGCAGATCGCCGCCCGCGTCCGGGCGCGGCTGGGCTCGGGCTGCCACCTCGTGCTGTCGCACCTCTACCTGGGCAACGCCACCGTGGACGAGACCCAGGCCGGCAAGCAGGTCTACTCGCACACGTCGTCGGGCGGCGTGGCCGGCCGCGGCTACGACGACATCGTCTCCTACTTCGACGGCCTCCAGCTGCTCGGCCCGGGCGTGGTGCCGGTCGCCGACTGGACGCCCGACGCCTCGCCCGGCGGCGCGTACGACTTCGTGCGCTCGGGCATCCTGGCCGGGGTCGGCCGCCGCGCCTAGTCACCGCCCGCCGGGCGCGAACGGCACCCCCGCCGTGCGCGCCCTGAGCAGGATGACGAGCGCCTCGCCGAGCAGGCCCACCCCGATCGACAGCGTCATCGGCCTGGCCTCGGGGTGCATGCCGGTGGCCACGGCCAGCGCGCCCACCCCGAAGCTGATCGCGAACGTCACCACCCAGACCACCAGCGTCTTCCACGTGTAGCGCTGCCACAGCACGCCCTGCCGCGGGTACACCACGGTGGTGGCGGCCCGCAGCGCGCCGAACGCGACGCCGAGCACCGCCGTGCCGGCGAGCCATCCCGCGTCGAGTCCCGACAGCTCCACCCCGGTCAGGCCGTGGACGCCGATCGCGACGAGGACGACCGGTGGCACGAACACGTCCTTGGCGACCAGGGGCTGCCCCGCCATCCGGCGGGCCACGACGTAGACCACCAGGCCCACGATGATCAGCGTATTTAGCATGTCCATGCCAAATAAAATAGCAGGGTCATGCTATAAAAGACACATGCCCAAGGTGGTGGATCCGCAGGCGCGCAGGGACGAGGTGGTCGACGCGGTGTTCCGCGTCGTCCGGCGAGCCGGTCTCGAGCACGCCTCGCTGCGCAACGTGGCCGAGGAGGCCGGCCTCGCCATCGGCTCCGTCCGGCACTATTTCGCCGGGCACACGGAGATGATGGTCTTCGCGATGCGGGCCTCCGTCGAGCGCGTGAGCGCCCGGCTGGAGGCGCACGTCGCTCCCCTCCTGGCCCGGCAGGGTGCGGACGAGCGGGCCGAGGGCGTCGAGCTGATGCTGTCGGAGCTGCTGCCGCTGGACGAGCGGCGGCGGGACGAGGCGACGGTCTGGCTGGCGTTCACGATGGCCGCGCGCACCCACCCGGAGCTCCGCCCCCACGCGGAGGAGGCCTACGACGGCATGCGGCGGCTGGTCGGGCGCATCATCGGCGGCATCGCCCGGCAGCGGCCCCTGCGCGGGGACGCCGGGGTGGAGACCGAGCGGCTGTGCGCGCTGATCGACGGGCTCACCGTCGAGGGCGTGCTCCACCCCGACCGGATGACGCCCGAGCTGATGACGCTGGCCCTGCGCCGCCACCTCGAGACCCTCACCGAACCCGGGCCGTAGCCCCCCACCGGGCCGTGCGGGCGTGCCGGTCAGGCGTCTGTACCGTGGAGGGTGACGGCCGCGCCCGAGGCCCGGGTTTGCGGGAAATCGGTGGCCGTACGGGCGCGGCGCGTGAGACGGTCGGACTCTGATGATCCATTGGACCGAGGCGGGGCAGGAGCGGTCGGCGCTCTGGCGTTCGGCGCTGGGCGTGCCGCCACCCAGACGCGTGATCACCGCCGACGACCGGATGACCGCCGACACCGCCTACCGCCTGGCCTGCGAGGGCACCGCGCTGCTGTGGCTCGGAGACTTCCAGAACGCCCGCCGGCTGCTGTCCGCCATGGGGCGCCGCTGCAAGCCGGCCGCCCCCGACGCCGGGTTCCACCGTTACCGCCAGGCCCGCTCCCAGCGCGCCCGCACGCTGGGGATGCTGCTCGTGCCGTTCGCGGAGGGCCACGTGGTGCCGCTGCGCAGGGCGCCGGACGTGCGGGCGGCGTGCGCCGAGGTGTACGGCCCCGAGGCCCCTCCAGGGGTGGGCCAGCTACGCGAGCTGCTCGGCCTGATCGGCGCCCACGAGTGGCGGCGCAAGGGCGTCTACGTGCCGGCGCTCGATGCCCGGATCCATCCGCATCACGGCGTGTTCGCCCCCACGAGGGCCGAGTACGTCGACCTGGTGGCGCGGGCGCCGCTGCCCGACGACCGGCTGGCCTTCGACATCGGCACCGGCACCGGGGTGCTGGCCGCCGTGCTGGCCAGGCGGGGAGTCCGGCGCGTCGTCGCCACCGACCTGGACGAGCGGGCCGTGGCGTGCGCCGGGGAGAACGTCGCCCGCCTGGGCCTGGCCGGCCGGGTGGAGATCGTGCGCGCCGACCTGTTCCCGCCGGGGCGGGCGCCGCTGGTCGTGTGCAACCCGCCCTGGCTGCCCGCCAAGCCGGCCTCGCCCCTCGACCAGGCGATCTACGATCCGGGCGGGCGGATGCTGCGGGGGTTCCTCGACGGGCTCGGCGAGCACCTCGAGCCGGGCGGCGAGGGCTGGCTCGTCCTGTCGGACCTGGCCGAGCACCTGGGGCTGCGCACCCGGGCCGAGCTGCTGGCCGGGTTCGAGCGGGCGGGGCTGAGCGTGGCGGGGCGCCTGGACGTCCCGCCACGGCACGGGCGGGCCACGGACGAGCACGACCCGCTGCACGCCGCCCGCGCCGCCGAGGTGACCTCCCTGTGGCGGCTCACGCTCCGTGACCGCCAGAGCCCGCCGGAGCGCTGAAGGCACGCCGGTAGGCCGAGGGCGACGTGCGCATGGCCCGCGTGAAGTGGTGCCGGAACGTCACAGCGCTCTCGAACCCGACCGCCGCCCCGATCTCCTCCACCGGCGCCCCCGTCGACTCCAGCATCGGCAGGCTGGCCGCCACCCGCTGCGCGATCACCCAGCGCAGCGGGCTGGTGCCGGTCTGCCGCTTGAAGTGCCTGGCGAACGAGCGCTCCGACATGTGCGCCACCCTGGCCAGGTCCGCCACGCTGATCGGCCGGGCCAGGTGGCCCAGCGCCCATGACATCGCCCTGCCCACCGCGTCGTCGTCCTCCACCGGTGTCACGGCGGCCTGGATGAACTGGGCCTGGCCGCCCTCCCGGTGCGGCGGTATGACCAGGCGGCGGGCCACGGCGTTGGCCACGCCGGGGCCGTGGTCGGTGCGTACGAGGTGGACCAGCAGGTCGAGCCCGGCCGCGCTGCCCGCGCTGGTGAGCACGTCGCCGCCGTCCACGTACAGGACCGAGGGGTTGACCTCGACGTGCGGGAACCGCTCCCTGAGCAGGTCGGCGTACCTCCAGTGGGTGGTGGCCTCGCGCCCGTCGAGCAGCCCCGCGGCAGCCAAAGCGAACGCGCCCGAGCAGATCGACACCATGCGCGCGCCGCGCGCGTGCGCATGGCGCAGGGCTGTCACCAGCGGCCTCGAGACGTCCCCGCGCACGTCCGCCACCCCGGGCACGATCACGGTGTCGGCCTCGGCCAGCACGTCGAGCCCGTACGCCGCCCGCATGGTGAACCCGCCCACCACCCGCAGCGGCTCCATCGTCTCGGCGCACACCGCCAGCGAGTACCACGGCACGTCGAGCTCGGGCCTGGGCAGTCCGAAGAACTCCACGACGCAGCCGAGTTCGAACGGCGCCATGCCATCGAACGCCAGAACGGCCACGCGGTGCGGTCTTGAGGGCTCCGGCAGCAGCATGGCCCGCATGTTAGCCGGGGGCTCTCAGCGGCAGAAGACAGGTATGCATATATCGGGAGTACAGGTTGTTTTGCCTGATCACCGTTACACTCAGGCGGAGATCACCGAGGCGTTCTCCCGGCTGACCAACTGTGACGAGGAGCTGCTGCGGCGCTTCCACCGGGCGACCGGCGTGGAGGGCCGCAATCTCGCGCTCACGCTCCCCGACTACGCCAAGCTCGACTCCTTCGCGCGGGCGAACGACGCCTACGTCGAGAACGCCCTCGACCTCGGCGAGCAGGCGTTGAGAGGCGCGCTGCGCAAGGCGGACATCCGCCCCGAGCAGGTCGACCACCTGCTGTTCTGCTCGACCACGGGCGTCGCGACGCCCTCGCTCGACGCCCGGCTGGCCCAGCGGGTCGGGCTGCGACCGGACGTCAAGCGGGTGCCCGTGTTCGGCCTCGGCTGCGCGGCGGGCGCGGCGGGGCTGTCGAGACTGCACGACTACCTGCGCGGCTGGCCCGCTCATGTCGCGGTGCTGGTGTGCGTGGAACTGTGCTCGCTGACGATCCAGCGGGACGACACCTCGATCGCGAACCTGGTGGCCAGCGGCCTGTTCGGCGACGGCGCGGCGGCCGCCGTCGGCACCGGCCACGGCGCGGGGCCCGAGGTCGTCGCGACCCGCAGCATGCTGTATCCCGACACGGAGCACCTCATGGGGTGGGAGGTCGGCGACCACGGCTTCCGCATCGTGCTCGACGCTGACCTGTCCGATTTCGTGGAGCAGGTGCTGGCGGGTGACATCAAGGCGTTCCTGGCCGACTACGGCCTGACCCCAGATCAGGTCGCCACCTGGATCTGCCACCCCGGCGGCCCCAAGGTCATCGAGAAGATCGTGCAGACCCTCGGCCTGCCGGCCAGGGCGCTCGACGTGACCTGGCGGTCGCTGCGCGAGCACGGCAACCTGTCGTCGATCTCGGTGCTGCACGTGCTCCAGGAGACCCGGGGCCGTCCCGGCGCGCCCGCCGTGCTCCTGGCCCTGGGGCCGGGTTTCTCCGCCGAGCTGCTGCTCCTGCACTGGTGAGCGGCGGCCTCACCCGGCGGGGTCCGGCCGGGCAACCGTGATCTCCTCCAGTCCCTCCGGCTGTTTGCCCGGGTAGAGGCCGGTCAGCAACGTGCTGACCGTGTAGAGGTGCCAGGCCAGGGCGGGTTTCTTGACGACGGGGTCGGCGAAGAGCGCGCGCACCTCGTCCGCGTTCACGATGGGCGCGAGCGCGTCGAGGCCGCCGAGCACCTGGTCCCGCAGCACGCTCGTGAGCGCGGGGCCGGGGCTGGTGCGCCAGCTCCAGCCGCCGCCCGTCTTCGCGGTGGGCATGTGCCCGGTGGGCATTCTCGACCAGGGCCAGCGCTTGGTCAGCCCCTCCGCGAACCGCCACGGCTTCCCCTCGATCGGCACATCCCGCAATCTCGGGGCGAACCGCAAGATGAGGTCATAAATCACTTCTTCGGAGAGGCGCCAGCCCTGGTCGAGGCTGAGCGCCGCCCGTACCACCCGGTTGTCCAGGAACGGCCGGACGGGATCGCCGCGCCGCAGGGACCCCGCGCGGGCGCTGGCCTGCCAGCGCCCCACCTTGTACCAGATGTAGAGGTGGTCGAGGGCCTCCAGCCGGTTCGTCCGGGCCTGCCACGGCTTGGCCAGCTCGCGGGCGTGCTCGTTGGCCTCGGCGGTGAACAGCCGCTCGTCCTTGAAGAAGGTGTTGTTGATCCGCCGCAGCAGCGCCTTGTCGCCGAGGTCCGTCTGGAGCAGGTTGAGGCTGCCCGCACGCAACGTCTCACCGCTCTGCCCGGACATGGTCGGCTTGCCGGAGTAGGGAAGGTAGCTCACGATCGTCTCGTACGCCGAGGTCATGCCCTCGCACGTGCGCAACGTCTCCCACGCCCGGCTCAGCGGGTGCTCGACCAGGACCGCGTCCTTCTGCGCCGTCTGCGGCGGCGCGATGACCGTGTGCTCCACCTTCAGCTCGGCCGCGATCCGCCGCGCTATGATCACGTCGGGGTGCGTGTCGAGCCCGTTGGTCGTCACCCGGAACGGCACCCGCGCCGCGTGCAGCAGCGCAGCCAGGATGCGGGTGTCGCGCCCGCCGGTCAGCGCCAGGTTCACCGGCTCGCCGAGGTCGCGCAGCGGCGCCACGGTGGCCAGCAGCGCGTCGGCCAGCTCGGCGATGGCGGCCCGCTTGCCCCGGGCGCTGGCCGGCGCGGGCGCGGCCTCCGGCAGCGGGGTCTCGGTGATGGCGCGCCGCCCGTCGCGGACGACCAGCCGCGAGCTGGGCCGCAGCGCCGACACTCCCCGGTACGGCGTCTCGTCCGACAGGAAGAACCCCTGCCGCACCATCGATTGCAGCGCGAGCACGTCGTGCTCCACGCGGTCGCCCGGCTGGGCGGCCAGGTGCACCAGCAGGGCGCGGCTGCCCACGATGTGCAGGTCGGGCGTCTCGGCGTAGAAGACGGGGCAGACCCGGTTGATCGCGGTGCTCGCGGTCAGCTCGCCGTCGCGGGCGATCCACGCCGAGAAGCAGCCGCCGGCGGAGTCGTCGGGCATCCTCGTCACGTCGGCGGGGTCGGCCAGGTGGCCGTTCAGCCCGATGATCCGGTCACCGTGCTCGGAGAGCAGCGGCGGCTGCCTGGTGTCGTCGGGCTCGTTGGTCCACCCGAACAGCGACACCCCCCTGCCGTGCCACTCGCGGCCCCGGATGACGTCCGGCGGCACCGGAAAGGCCGACTCGATGGCGGACCGGACCCGGTCCAGGACGGGGGCGGGGATGTCGTGCCGCTTGGCGGCCACCCCCAGGTAGACGCGCACAGGCACATGACTACCTCAACTATCCCAATTGTCACAACTGATCACGTGTCGGTCGCGGTTTGCGCTCGCTTCCGTCACCGGCCCGGCCCGCGGCGGGCGAGTTCCGTCGTACGCCAATGGAGGTGGTGACTGCCATGAAATTTCGTGTTTTAGCGGCGTGTACCGGGATCGTAGCGTTGCTGGCCCTCGCCGGATGCGGCGGCGGCGCCGGCAGCAGCACGCAGAGCTCCGAACGAGCGCCCGCGCGCAGCGATCAACAGCCCGTCCACCCGTCGGCTTCCCCCGCCCAGGAGAAGGGTGAGGAGAGCGCCGACGAGAACGGCGAGAAGGACACGACCACGGCCCAGATCTCCACGTTCGCCCTGGACGTGGACACCGCCTCGTACGGCTACGCCCGCCGTACCCTCCAGGAGGGCCGCTGGCCCGCGCCCGGCGAGATCCGCCCCGAGGAGTGGGTCAACGCCTTCCGCCAGGACTACGCGGAGCCGTCCGACGACGGGTTCACCGTGCACGTGGACGGCGCGAAGCTGCCCGCGCGCGACCAGGCCGTCCTGCGCGTCGGCCTGCAGACCAGGGCGACGGAAGCGGCCGGCCGGCGGCCCGCCAACCTCACGTTCGTGGTGGACGTCTCCGGCTCGATGGCCGAGGCCGGCCGCCTCGACCTGGTCAAGTCGGCCCTGCTGAAGCTGCTCGACCAGCTCGCGCCCGGCGACCAGGTGTCGATCGTGGCGTTCAGCGAGGAGGCCGAGGTGCTGGCCTCGATGACCCCGCTGACCGCCAGGGACGAGCTGCGCGCCGCGGTGGAGGAGCTGCACGACGGCGGCGGCACCAACCTCGAGAGCGGGCTCGTCACCGGCTACCAGGAGGCGTCCAAGGCGTTCCGGCCGGCCGCCACGAACCGGGTCATCCTGCTCTCCGACGGCCTGGCCAACCAGGGCGACGTCGAATGGCAGGCCATCCTCGGCCAGGTCAAGGAGTACGCCGGCAGGCAGGTCACGCTGCTCACCGTCGGCGTCGGCCGCGACTACGGCGACGAGCTGATGGAGCAGCTGGCCGACAACGGCGACGGCATGGCCGTGTACGTCAGCAGCCAGGAGGAGGCCGACAGGATCTTCGCCACGCAGCTGCCCGCCACCATCGAGCTCCGGGCGCGCGACGCCAAGGCCCAGGTCGTCTTCAACCCGTCGGTCGTGGAGAGCTACCGGCTCATCGGGTACGACAACCGCGCCCTCGCCACGGAGGAGTTCCGCGACGACAGCGTCGACGGCGGCGAGATCGGCCCCGGCCACTCGGTCACCGCGCTCTACGCGCTGCGCCTCAAGCCGGGCGCCAAGGGCCAGCTCGCCCAGGCCACCGTGCGCTGGCAGGACCCCGACACGCGGGCGGCGTCTGAGGCCGGCGAGTCGCTGCGCGCCGACGAGCTGGTCACGTCGGTGTGGGAGAAGGCGCCGCTCCGGCTCCAGGTCGACATGGTGGTCGCCGCGTTCGCGGTCTACCTGCGCGACCGCGAGGCGTTCGGCATGGACCTGCCCGAGCTCGGGGAGCACGCCACCCGGCTGGCGGCGGCCTCGGAGGACCCGATGGTGTCGGAGCTGGTCACGCTCATCGACCAGGCCCGGGCGGTCGGCTGACCCCTCCGGGATACCGCGCTCCCTGGCGGTGGGCCAGGGGGCGCGGAATTTTAAGGTGTGCTTGGCGGGTCGCGAAGTCCGCTAGACTCGTACACGCAGCGAGGGCTGCAAAGGGGCTATGGCGCAGTTGGTAGCGCGCCTCCATGGCATGGAGGAGGTCTGGGGTTCGAATCCCCATAGCTCCACCTCGAAACAGCGGCGGTGCCCACAGGGCACCGCCGTTTCGCGCTGTCCGGAGCCCCGGGGGTCGCCGCCCCAGCCGGTGGTTCGCCGGAAGGCGGTGGCCTGCTCAGAGGCGGTAGTCGAAGGTGTAGGAGTGGCCGCCGTCGGCGTCGATGGCGATGTCCATCCGGCCCCTGATCCCCGCCAGCTCCCCCGTGCCCGACCCGGGCACGACCGTGACGCTCAGCGACTGCTCGCCACGGTCGTCCACCGCGTTGTGCTGCACGACGAAGGCCCCCGCACGGCCCCCCAGGGTGCCCTCGATGCGCTCCATCGCCACGTACGCGCGCGAGTCCTCGGCCTCCGCCGACGCCACCAGCATGTACACGACGCTGGAGGCGCTCAGATCCCCGTGGAAGGTCTTGGACATGGTCACGAGCCCGACGGAGACGCCGTCACGCTCCTCGAAAGGGGGCTTGGCGTCCCAGCCGGCGGTGTCGAAGGTTCCCTTGGCGAACATGTCCCTCATCGTGCCGCACATACCTGTCAGGGTCCGTCAGGTACCGGCGAGCCGCTCCACCACCGGGGCGAACGCGTCCAGGTACTGGGCGTTCACCGACACGTACGAGACGCCGAGCCGGTCGCGCCGCCTGCGCAGCGTGTCGGCCATCTCGTCCGGCGTGCCGGTCAGCACCCCGGTGCCGCCGGGCGGCACGGACAGCCAGGACGGCGGCTCGCCCCCGGCCGCCGCGAGGTTCATGCTGAGCTCCAGGTCGTGGAAGCGGTCGCCGGCCAGCTCGTACAGCTCGTCCAGCTTGGCCGCCACCTGGTCCTCGGTGTACCGCGGCGGCACGCCGAGCGCCACGGTGTCGGCCTTGCGCGCGGCCAGCCGGAGCAGCCTGGGCCCGGACGCGGCGACCAGGACGCGCACGTCCTTCACGGCGTCGATGGTCCGGGCGAGGCGCTCGACGCGCCGGCCGGGCGTGCCGAACTCGACGCCGAGAGCGGCGGCGTCCTCCTCCGCGCCGGGACGGCCGGCGCCCAGTCCCAGCTCGAAGCGGCCGTCGGTGAGCGTGTGCAGCGTGGCGGTCTCCCAGGCCACGGACTCGGGCGTGCGGTTGGGCGCGCTCAGCACGAACGTGCCGACGCGCAGGGTCGTCGTGGCCGTCGCGGCGACCGCGGCGGCGGCGAACGGCGACAGCGTCCGGAGCGTGTCGGGCACGAGCAGCGTCGCGTAGCCGAGGCTCTCCGCCCGGCGGGCCAGCCCGGTCCACGCGGCGGCGTCGGTGGCGTGTCCGGCGACGGCGCCGAACCTGAACGGGTGATCGGTCATGCCACCCACGATCGCGGAGCGGGCGTTCCGGCACATCGTCCACCGGGCCGGTGGCGGGCTACGTCCCGGGGCGCAACACCGCGCGGGACGCTACTCCCCCAGCAGTATCCGCGTGTAGTCGTTGGCGAACTTGCCGCCGGGGTCGAGCCGGTGCACCAGCGCGCGGAAGCGGTCGGGGCAGGCGGGCCACCGGGTGAACAGCTTGCCCCAGTGCGGGCGCGGCTCGAACGGCGCCAGCGTCTCCTCCACCAGTTCCAGCACCGGCTGCACGGTCGCGACGTCCCGCACCCAGGTGAAGTGCACGCCCACGCTCTCACGGCCCCGGAAGGGGCTGAGCCACAGGTCGTCGGCCGCGATGGAGCGCACCTCGGAGATCTGCAGGGCGGGCCTGATGCGGTCGCCGATGGCGTACAGCTCGCGCAGCGCCTTGACCGCGTGGTCCCGGGGCAGGATGAACTCCGACTGCAGCTCGTCGCCCGCGCCGCTGGGCTCGGCGTCGTGCCGGAAGTGCGGCAGCCGCTCGTACCACGGCCCGGGGATGCCGAGCTGGACCGTGCAGTTGTCGGCGGGCATGGCGGGCAGCGGGTGGCGGGGCTGCTCGGCCGGGGTGGTGCCGTACCAGTCGGGGGCGGTCAGCTCGTCCGTGCGCTTGAGCCAGACGCGGGTCTCACGCCAGTCGGTGAAGAGGCTGACGCTGTAGCCGGCGGACATGATCTCGTCGAAGTGGGCGAGCGCGTCCAGGGTCAGGCCCTCGCGGACGTACTGGCGCACCTCGAAGGCCGGCACCAGGTCGAGGGTCAGGGTGGTGACGACGCCGAGCGCGCCGAGCGCCACGACGGCTCCGGGGAAGTCGGCGTCGCCGCGCGAGAACGTCAGCACGGAGCCGTCGGCGGTGACGAGGTCGAGCGCCGACACGGCGGAGGCGAGCCCCTGGACGGCGTCGCCGGAGCCGTGCGTGCCCGTCGCGACCGAGCCGGCCACGGAGATGTGCGGCAGCGAGGCCAGGTTCGCCAGCGCGAAGCCGGCCCGGTGCAGGATCGGGGCGAGCCGGGCGTACGTCATGCGCGCCGGCACGCGCGCGGTGGCCGCCGCGCTGTCGATCTCCACCGCGTCCGGCATCCGGTCGAGCACCACGAGATCGCCGGTGGAGTCGGCGACGTCGTTGAACGAGTGGCCGCTCCCGAGCGCCCGCACGCGGGAACCGGCCGAGACGAGCCGCTGGAGCTCGTCGAGTGAGGTCGGATGGTGAACGTTTTGCGCCCGAAATGCGGTGTTTCCCGCCCAATTGGTCAGCGTCACGGCCTTACCTTCCCACAACCCACCTTGTCAGCCCCGCCGGGGTGCCGCTACCTTCAGGTGCCGCTGACGGAGGTGCGCCGTGCTCTACCTGTCCGAGGCCATCGGCCTCGTCACGCTCGTGCTCTGGCTCTACTGCCTGCTCGACGTGATCACCACGCCCGACGTCCTCTGCCGGAACCTGCCGAAGATCGCCTGGGTGCTGATCGTGCTGCTCTTCCCGCTGGTCGGCTCCATAGCGTGGCTGGCGGCCGGCCGCCCCGAGCGGGCACAGGCCGTCACGCGGCCCAGCGCCTTCCCCGAGTACGACCGCCCCGGCCGCTTCGCCGCCACCGATCCCGACGACGACGAGGAGTTCCTGCGCCGCTGCCGCGAGCGGGCCGAGGAGCAGCGCAGGAACGCGCCCAAGAAGCCGCAGGAGGACTAGAGTCCCTGGGCCAGGCGGTAGTACGCCTGGTTCCAGCGCAACTCCTTGGTGAAGCGCTCGGTCGTCGTGTCGGCGTCGATGACCAGCAGCTCGACGCCGAGCATGTCGGCGAGATCGGTCAGCTCCTCGCGGCCGACGGCCGTGGAGAGCACCGTGTGGTGCGGCGCGCCCGCCGTGAGCCACGACTCGGTGGAGGTGCGCAGGTTGGGGCGCGGGCTCCACACCGCGCGGGCCACCGGCAGCTTGGGCAGCGGCTGCGGCGGCGTCACGATGTCGATCTCGTTGGCCACCAGGCGGAACCTGTCGCCCATGTCGGCCAGGCCGACCACGATGCCGGGCCCCGGCTCGGCGTCGAACACCAGCCGGACCGGGTCCTCCCTGCCGCCGATGCCGAGCGGGTGGATCTCGCACGACGGCGTGCCGGCCGCGATCGACGGGCACACCTCCAGCATGTGGGCGCCGAGGATGAGCTCGTGGCCGGGCGTCAGGTTGTAGGTGTAGTCCTCCATGAACGACGTGCCGCCCGGCTTCATGGCCTTGAGCGTGCGCAGCAGCACCGAGGTCTTCCAGTCGCCCTCGCCGCCGAAGCCGTACCCGTCGGCCATGAGCCGCTGCACGGCCAGGCCGGGCAGCTGGCGCAAGCCCCCGAGGTCCTCGAAGTTGGTGGTGAACGCCCGGAAGCCGCCCGCCTCAAGGAAGCCGCGCAGGCCCAGCTCGATCCTGGCCGCGTAGCGCAGCGACTCGTTGCGCTCGCCGAGCAGCTCGGGGGCCACGGCGTACTGCTCCGCGTACTCCTTGACCAGGGCCGTCACGTCCGCGTCGGAGGCCGCGTCCACCGCCTCGACCAGGTCGTTCACGCCGTACGTGTTGACCGAGACGCCGAAGCGCAGCTGCGCCTCCACCTTGTCGCCCTCGGTCACGGCCACGTCGCGCATGTTGTCGCCGAACCGGGCCAGCTTGAGCGTGCGCACCTCCGCCAGCCCCTTGGCCGCCCGCGCCCAGGTCTCGATGCGCTCGCCCACCGACGGGTCCGTGACGTGCCCGGCCACGGTCTTGCGCGGCACGCCCAGGCGGGTCTGCACGAACCCGAACTCCCGGTCGCCGTGCGCGGCCTGGTTGAGGTTCATGAAGTCCATGTCGATGGTGCTCCACGGGAGCTCCACGTTGGCCTGCGTGTGCAGGTGCAGCAGCGGCTTGCGGAGCGCGTCGAGCCCGGCGATCCACATCTTGGCCGGGGAGAACGTGTGCATCCACGCGATCAGGCCGGCGCACTCGTCGTCGGCGTTGGCCTCCAGCATCACCCGCCTGATCGCCGCGGCGTCGGTGAGCACGGGCTTCCACTCGACGGGCACCGGCAACTGCTCGGCGATGCGCTGGGACTGCTCCGCCACCTGGCGCAGCGTGTCCTCGCCGTACAGCCCCTGGCTGCCGGTCAGAAACCAGATCTTCAACGCGGGCTCCTCTGTCCGTAGACGTTCTGATAGCGGTCGTACAGGCGATCGATGTCGTCCTGCGGGATGGGCAGCGGCTCGCCGAGCTGCCTGGCCACGTGGACGGTACGGGCGACGTCCTCGCACATCACGGCGGCCTTCACCGCGGCCTTCGGGTCCTTGCCGATGCTGAACACCCCGTGGTTCTGCATGAGCACGGCCTTGGAGCGGTGCCCCTTGAGCGTCTCGACGATGCCCTGCCCGATCGAGTCGTCGCCGATCAGCGCGAACGGGCCGAGCGGGATCTCGCCGCCGAACTCGTCGGCCATCGCGGTCAGCACGCAGGGGATCGCCTCGCCGCGGGCCGCCCAGGCCGAGGCGTAGGTGGAGTGGGTGTGCACGACGCCGCCGACGTCGGGCATGTTGCGGTAGACGTACGCGTGCGCGGCGGTGTCGCTGGACGGCGAGTGCTCGCCCTCCACGAGGTTGCCGTCGAGGTCGCACACGACCATGTTCTCCGGTGTCAGCTCGTCGTAGGAGACACCGGAAGGCTTGATGACGAACAGGTCCTCGCCCGGGATCCGCCCCGAGACGTTGCCGGCCGTCCAGACCACGAGGTTGTAGCGCACCAGCTCCGCGTGGAGAGCCGCGACCGTCGTCCTCATCACCTCACTCCCTCGCGGGCTCACGAGCGGGCCTCGTTCCTGATGGCGCGGAGGGTGTGCAGCATCTTTCCGTCCCCGAAGAAGTCGTGAAGCTTGCGGTACTCGGCGTAGAGCCGGTCGTAGGCGTCGGCCCTGGCCTCGTCGGGCACGTACGCGGCCTCGGCGCGCTTGCCCATGGCCGCGGCGGCCTCCTCGATGCCGGGGTAGGCGCCGGCGGCGACGGCCGCGTGGATGGCCGAGCCGAGCGCGGGGCCCTGGTCGGAGCCGATGACCGACAGCGGGCGGCGCAGCACGTCGGCGTAGACCTGCATGAGGAAGCGGTTCTTCAGCAGGCCGCCGGCGACCACGAACTCCTGGACCGGCACGCCCGACTTCTCGAACGTCTCCACGATCATGCGAGCGCCGTACGCGGTGGACTCGATGAGCGCCCGGTAGACGTCCTCCGGCCTGGTGGCCAGGGTCTGGCCGACGATCACGCCGGAGAGGTTGTGGTCGACGAGCACCGAGCGGTTGCCGCCGAACCAGTCGAGCGCGACCAGGCCGTGCTCGCCGACGGCCTGCTTCTCGGCCAGCTCGGTCAGCCGCTCGTGGCTGAGGCCGGCGCCGAGGTTGTCGACGAACCAGGCGAAGATGTCGCCGACCGCCGACTGGCCCGCCTCGTAGCCCCACAGGCCGGGCACGATGCCGTCGCGGACGACGCCGCACATGCCGGGCACCTCGGCGAGCTGGTCGCTGGGCATGATGTGGCAGGTGGAGGTGCCCATGATGGCGACCATCTGGCCGGGCCTGACGGCGTCGGCGGCGGCCGCGGTGACGTGGGCGTCCACGTTGCCGACGGCCACGGCGGCGCCCTCGGGCAGCCCGGTCCACTGCGCGGCCCGCGCGGTCAGGCGGCCGGCGAGCCCGCCGAGCGGGGCCAGCGTGGCGCCGTTGACCTTCTCGCCCACCTCGCCGGTGGCGAGCTTGCCGGCGAACCCGGCGAAGCCGGGGTTGAGCTCGGCGAGGAACTCCTCGGAGGGATAGCCGCCGTCCTGGAAGATCCCCTTGTAGCCGGCGGTGCAGATGTTGCGGCTCTCCACGCCGGTGAGCTGCCAGATGATCCAGTCGGCCGCCTCGATCCAGCGCTCGGCCCTGGCGTACACCTCGGGGGCCTCCTCCAGGACCTGCAGGGCCTTGGCGAACTCCCACTCCGAGGAGATCTTGCCGCCGTAGCGCGGCAGCCAGCTCTCCCCGCGGCGCGCGGCCAGCTCGTTGATGCGGCCGGCGTGCGGCTGCGCCGCGTGGTGCTTCCACAACTTCGGCCAGGCGTGCGGCTCGTCGGGGGTCTCGAAGCACAGCGGCGTGCCGGCGGCCGTGGTGGGCAGCACGGTGCAGGCGGTGAAGTCGGTGCCGATGCCGATGACCTCCTCCGGCGCGACGCCGGCGGCGGTGACGGCGGCGGGCACGGCGATCCTCAGCACGTCGAGCCAGTCCTGCGGCGACTGCAGCGCCCAGTCGGGGCCGAGTTTCCTGCCGGAGTCCGGCAGGCTGTGCTCGATCACGCGGTGGGCGTACTCGTGCACGGCGCTGCCCAGCTCGGCGCCGTCGCTCACGCGGACCACGACGGCACGCCCGGACAACGTGCCGAAGTCGACGCCGACCACGTATCTGTTAGCGTTCACATTCCACTCCAGGGGTTTCTTCCGGTGGCATGCCCATCATCTACCGAGCGGGGGACGTGCTCGATCTCACCACGAAGCCGGGCGGCACGACCAGCCGCTCGTACGTGGCGGAGCCCAGGTCGATCTGGCGCAGCAGCACCTCGATGCAGTGCCGGCCCACCACGTCGAAGTCCTGCCTGACCGTCGTCAGCGGCGGCGAGAAGAACTCCGACTCCGGGATGTCGTCGAAGCCCACCACGCTGATCTGGTCGGGAACCCGCACGCCGGCCTCGCTGAGCGCGCGCAGCACGCCGAGGGCCATCTGGTCGTTGCCGGCGAACACCGCCGTGACGCCGTCCATCGCCGCCAGGCTCTTGCCCGCCTCGTAGCCGGCGCGGGGGCTCCAGTCACCGGCCAGCGGCTCGGGCACCGGCCGGCCCGCCTCCTCCAGCGCGGCCCGCCAGCCCTCGATCCGGCCCTCGGTCTCCAGCCAGTCGGCCGGGCCGCTGACGTGCCAGACCGTCTCGTGGCCCAGCTCCAGCAGGTGGCGGGTGGCCAGCCGGGCGCCCTCGATCTGGTCGATGCACACCACCGACACGTCGGCGCTGTGCGTGCCCTCGACCGCCACCGCCGGCATGCCCGGCGGCAGGTTCTCCAGGGCGCGCCCGGCCGAGCGCTGCGGCGCGACCACCACGACCCCGTCCACGCCCTGCTCGGCGAGGTAGTCGATGGCGTCGCGCACGCTGCCCGCGTCGATCGACTTCAGGCTGACGATGCTGATGAAGTAGCCCGCGGTCCTGGCCGCCTGCTCGATGCCGTAGATCGTGCTGGCCGGGCCGTACAGGGTGGTGTCGAAGCTGACCACCCCGAGCGTGCGCGACCGCTTGGTGACCAGGGCGCGGGCGACCAGGTTGCGCCGGTAGCCCAGCCGGGTGATGGCCTCCTCCACGCGGGCCCGGGTGTCGGGCCGGACGTTCGGGTGGTCGTTGAGCACCCGGGAGACCGTCTGATGCGACACGCCGGCTTCTTTGGCCACATCGGCCATGACCGGCAGACGGCGCTTGGGGGTCGTCACGGTCTCTCCTTTCGCTGGGCTCCAAGGATCTTAGTCAGCGCGATGCGCCCGCCCGGCGCTTGGTCCAGACGTCGAACGCCACGGCCGCCAGCAGGACGGCGCCCTTGACCAGCATGACGCGCTCGCTGGGCGAGCCGATCAGGGACATGCCGTTGTTGATGACCGCCATGATGAGGCCGCCGGTGATCGCGCCGACCACCTTGCCGACGCCGCCCTGCACGGCCGCGCCGCCGATGAAGGCCGCCGCGATGGCGTCCAGCTCGAAGGCGTTGCCCGCGGTGGGGCCCGCCTGGTTGAGGCGGCCGGCGAAGATGACGCCCGCGATGGCCGACAGGACGCCCATGTTCACGAAGATCCAGAACACGACCGACTTGACCTTGACGCCGGACATGACGGCCGCCTGGAGGTTGCCGCCGATGGCGTAGATCTGCCGGCCGAACACCGTGCGGTTGGCCATCAGCGAGTACCCGAGCACGAGCACGGCCAGCAGCACCAGCACCCACGGCAGGTTCTTGAACCGGGCGAGCTGCACGACGAGGAAGAGGATCAGCGCGGCGCCCGCGGCCAGCTTCAGCACGAACAGCACGAACGGCTCCACCGCCTGCCCATAGCTGCGCCGCGCGGTGCGCGAGCGCCACTGCGCGGCGGCCATGCCGGCGATCGCGACGATGCCGATCAGCAGGCTGAACAGGTCGGCGCCGCCGAGCGGGCCGAGGCCGATGTTGCCGAAGTAGCCGTTGGTGAAGCCGTTGGCCAGCGTGCGGACCTGGTCGGGGAACGGGCCGATGCCCCGGTTGCCCAGCACGGTCAGCGTGAGCGCCCGGAACAGCAGCATGCCGGCGAGCGTCACGATGAACGCCGGGATGCCGAAGTACGCGATCCAGTAGCCCTGCCAGGCCCCGATGAGCGCCCCGGCCACCAGCGTGATGAGCAGGGCCAGCGGCCACGGCAGGCCCATGTTGACCATGAGCACCGCGGCCAGCGCTCCCGTGACCGCCACCACCGAGCCGACCGACAGGTCGATGTGCCCAGCGATGATGATCAGGATCATGCCGATCGCGAGGATCAGGACGTAGGAGTTCTGGACGATGATGTTGGAGATGTTCTGCGGCGTGAGCAGCGCGCCGTCGGTCAGCACCGAGAACAGCACGACGATCAGCGCGAAGGCGATGTAGATGCCGCTGGATCGCAGGTTGAGCGACAGTCCGCCGAGCGACACCCGGCCCGGCCGCCGTGGCGCTCCTCCATCGCCCTGGGCGCCGACCTCCACGTCGGCGGGCGTGATGCTACTCATTTCTCCTGTCCCTTGGTCATCAAGTACATGAGGCTCTCCTGCGTGGCGTCCGCGCGCGGCACCTCGCCGGTGATGCGGCCCTCGGAGAGCGTGTAGATGCGGTCGCACAGGCCCAGCAGCTCGGGCAGCTCAGAGGAGATCACGAGCACCGCCTTGCCCTGGTCGGCCAGGCGGTTGATGATCGTGTAGATCTCGTACTTGGCGCCGACGTCGATACCTCTGGTGGGCTCGTCGAGGATGAGCACGTCGGGCTCCGTCAGGATCCACTTCGACAGCACGACCTTCTGCTGGTTGCCGCCGCTCAGCTTCCCGACGATGCTCTCGACGCTGGGCGCCTTGATGTTCATGCTCTTGTGGAACCGCTCGGCGACCTGGTACTCCTCGTTCTCGTTGACCCAGCCGCGCCTGGACAGCCCGGTGAGCCCGGCCGCCGAGATGTTGCGCTTGATGTCCTCGATGAGGTTGAGCCCGTACCTCTTGCGGTCCTCGGTGGCGTAGGCGATGCCGTGCCTGATCGCGTCCTGCACGTTGCGGACCTCGATCGGCTTGCCGTCCTTGAAGATCTTCCCGGAGATGTGCACCCCGTACGCGCGCCCGAAGACGCTCATGGCCAGCTCGGTGCGCCCGGCGCCCATCAGCCCCGCGAGCCCGACGATCTCGCCGCGACGCAGCGTGAGCGCGGCGCCGTCGACCACCTTGCGGCCGGGCTGGCTCGGGCTGTAAACCGTCCAGTCCTCGATGCGCAGCACCTCCTCGCCGATCGTCGGCTCGTGCGGCGGGAACCGGTTGTCCAGCGCCCGGCCGACCATGCCGGAGATGATGCGGTCCTCCGTCACGTGGTCGGACGCCATGTCGAGCGTCTCGATCGTCTGCCCGTCACGGATGATCGTGACGGAGTCGGCGATGGCGGTGACCTCGTTCAGCTTGTGGGAGATGATCACGCAGGTGATGCCCTCGTCCCGCAGGCCCCGCAGCAGGTCGAGCAGGTGGGCCGAGTCGTCGTCGTTGAGCGCGGCGGTCGGCTCGTCGAGGATGAGCAGCTTCACCTCTTTCGACAGCGCCTTGGCGATCTCGACGAGCTGCTGCTTGCCCACGCCGATGTCGGAGATGGGCGTCGTCGGGTTCTCGCGCAGGCCGACCCGCTTCATCAGCTCGGCGGCCTCGAAGTTGGTCCGGTTCCAGTCGATGAGGCCGCGCCTGGCGCGCTCGTTGCCGAGGAAGATGTTCTCCGCGATCGACAGCTGCGGGCTGAGCGCCAGCTCCTGGTGGATGATCACGATGCCGGCGTGCTCGCTGTCGCGGATGCCGCCGAACTCGCACTTCCGGCCCTCGAAGATGATCTCGCCCTCGTAGTCGCCGTGCGGGTAGACGCCGGAAAGCACCTTCATCAGCGTGGACTTGCCGGCGCCGTTCTCGCCGCAGATGGCGTGGATCTCGCCGCGACGGACGGACAGGTTGACGTTCTGCAGCGCTTTGACACCGGGGAACGTCTTGGTGATCCCGCTCATCCGCAAGATGTGCTCGGTCATATAGCCCCTCACTCAGGGGAACCCCGGGGACCCGGCGGGGTCCCCGGGGCCCGGCCCTTACTTGAGCTGGTCCTCGGTGTAGTAGTTGCTGCCGATGATGACGTCCTTGTAGTTGCTCTTGTCGACGATCACCGGCTCCAGCAGGTACGACGGGACGACCTTGTTGCCGTTGTCGTAGTCGGTGGTGTTGTTGACCTCGGGCTTGGTGCCCTTGAGCACGGAGTCGGCCATCTTCACGGTCTGCTCGGCGAGCTTGCGGGTGTCCTTGAAGATGGTGGAGTACTGCTCACCGGCGATGATCGACTTGACCGACGCGAGCTCGGCGTCCTGGCCGGTCACGACCGGGTACGGCTGGCCGCTGGTGCCGTAGCCGGAGCTCTTGAGCGCCGACAGGATGCCGATCGACAGGCCGTCGTACGGCGAGAGCACGCCGTCCACCTTGGTGCCGCCGGTGTAGGTCTTGGTGAGGATGTCCTCCATGCGCTTCTGCGCGGTGGCCGGGTCCCAGCGCAGGATGGCGGCCGTCTTGAAGTCGGTCTGGCCGCTCTTGATCTTCAGGGTGCCGTCGTCGATCTTCGGCTGGAGCACCGACATGGCGCCGTTCCAGAAGAACGTGGCGTTGTTGTCGTCGGGCGAGCCGCCGAACAGCTCGACGTTGAACGGGCCCTTCTCGCCGTCCTCGACGCCGAGGCCCTTGAGCAGCGAGGTGGCCTGCTGCACGCCGACCTTGAAGTTGTCGAAGGTGGCGTAGTAGTCGACGTTCGGGCTGTTGCGGATCAGCCGGTCATAGGCGATGACCGGGATCTTGTTGTCGGCGGCCTGCTGGAGCTGCGAGGTGATGGCCGTGCCGTCGATCGAGGCGATGATCAGCAGCTTGGCGCCCTTGGTGATCTGGTTCTCGATCTGGTTGGCCTGCGTGGGGATGTCGTTCTCCGCGTACTGGAGGTCGACCTTGTAGCCCAGCTTCTCGAGCTGCTGCTTGACGTTGTCGCCGTCGTGGATCCAACGCTCGGACGACTTCGTCGGCATGGTGACACCGATCAGG
This sequence comes from Nonomuraea phyllanthi, assembly GCF_006334985.2. Lineage (GTDB taxonomy): Bacteria > Actinomycetota > Actinomycetes > Streptosporangiales > Streptosporangiaceae > Nonomuraea > Nonomuraea phyllanthi. Next base: position 65,436 of record NZ_VDLX02000020.1, on the reverse strand, counting down.
GCGCCGGCGTTCCCGGCGGCGGCGGAGGCGGAGGCCTCGGCGTCGACGGTCTTCGTGCTGGAGCCACAGGCCGTCATAGACGCGGCGAGCGCGATGGCGGACACCACGCCCCCGATTCGTCCCAACCTCATGTCTTCTCCTTGCATGGGGGTCACGGCAGCGCTGGACGCGGCGGCTGCCGGTAGAGCGAGGGATTCAGTCACAGAACGTGACGAATCAGAACAAAATTCTCATTCGTTACCCGCCGATTGTTATCGCTAACAACGTTCCTGTCAACGGGCGGGCATAACCTACCGGAAACTTTCAGATAACCTTTCGCCGAGGTCAGCGACGGGATCTCGCCGAGAACAGACGCTGTAGCAGGATGAACGCGAAGAGCAACATTCCGATGAAGATCTTCGTCCACCACGACGACAGTGTGCCCTCGAAACTGATGATCGTCTGGATCAGTCCCAGCACCAGCACTCCGAGCACGGTGCCGAGCAGGAAGCCGCTACCGCCGGTGAGCAGCGTGCCTCCGATGACGACGGCCGCGATGGCGTCCAGCTCCATGCCCACGGCGTGCAGCCCGTACCCGGAGAGCATGTAGAACGACAGCAGCACGCCGCCGAGCGCGGAGCAGAACCCGCTGATCGTGTAGACGGTGATCTTCGTCCTGGCCACGGGCAGCCCCATCAGCAGCGCCGACTGCTCGCTGCCCCCGGTGGCGTAGACCGCGCGGCCGAGACGCGTGTAGTGCAGCACGTACACCGCCGCCAGCACGACCACCACGGCGACGATCACGCTCGGTGAGATCCACATGTCGGCGAACAGGTCGAGCCTCGCCTGCGCGAACGCCGTGAACGTGGGATCCTCGATCGGGATCGACTCCGTGCCGATCGTGTAGCACAGCCCCCTGGCCAGGAACATGCCGGCCAGCGTCACGATGAACGGCTGGATGTCGAAGGCGTGCACGATGTACCCCATGACCAGCCCCAGCCCCGACCCGATGACCAGCACCAGCGGGATCACCAGGTACGGTGGCCACCCGGGCCCGGCCATGAGGCTGGCCGAGATCATCGTGGACAGCGCCACCACCGAGCCCACCGACAGGTCGATGCCCCCGGTCAGGATCACGAACGTCATCCCGACCGCCACCACGAGCAGGAAGGCGTTGTCGATGAAGACGTTGAGGATGACCTGGCCGCTGGCGAAGCCCTCGTAGCGGATGCCGCCGGCCACGAACATGGCCAGGAACAGGCACCCGGTCACGAGCACCGGCAGATACTTGGTGGGCACGCTCGCGCGGCCGACCGTCAGCGTGGTCATGCGGTCACCTGCACCTTCTCCTCGGCCGCCGGGCCGGCGGAGGGCACCTTCCCGCGCCTGCGGAACGCCTTCGCGCGGAAGGACGGGGACTGGATGAGGCAGACCGCCGTCACGACCAGCGCCTTGAACAGCAGCGTGGTCTCCGGCGGCACGCCGATCGAGTAGATCGTCGTGGTCAGCGTCTGGATGATCAGCGCGCCCAGCACGGTCCCGCCGAGCGAGAACCGGCCGCCGGACAGCGACGTTCCGCCGATCACCACGGCCAGGATGGCGTCCAGCTCGATCCACAGGCCGGCGTTGTTGCCGTCGGCGCTGGAGACGTTCGAGCTGATCATCAGCCCCGCCACGCCCGCGCACAGGGCGGCGAAGGCGTAGACCATGATGACGATCCCGCGCGCCCTGATGCCCGCCAGCCTGCTGGCCTCGGCGTTGCCGCCGACGGACTCGATCAGCATGCCGAGCGCGAGGCGCCGGGTCAGGAACGCGGTGATCGCCAGCACGGCGACCACGATGAAGATGCCGAACGGCACGGTCAGCCAGTAGCCGCCGCCGATCAGCTTGTACGCCGGGCTGTTGACGGTGATGATCTGCCCGCCGGTGATGAGCTGGGCCAGCCCGCGCCCGGCCACCATGAGGACGAGCGTGGCGATGATCGGCTGGATGCCGACCGTCGCGACCAGGAACCCGTTCCAGGCGCCCAGCACCAGGCAGAGCCCGAGCGCCGCCGCCACGGCGGTGAACAGGCTCGCGTCCTCGCTGATCTGCAGGCACGCCAGGGCGCCGGAGATCGCCACCACCGAGCCCACCGACAGGTCGATGCCGCCTGTCGCGATGACCAGCGTCATCCCGAGCGACACCAGGATCAGCGGGGCGCCGAAGCGCAGGATGTCGATCAGGCTCCCGTACAGGTGGCCCTCGGTGACCTGGATCGAGAAGAAGCTCGGCGTGAAGAACACGTTCAGCGCCAGCAGCAGCACGAGCACCACCGCCGGCCAGAGCAGCCGTCTCATGAGGCCCGGCCTCCGCTCGCGATCGTCTCCATGAGCACGTCCGTGGTCAGCTCCCCGTCGTTGGGCAGCTCGGCCACCAGCCGCCGGTCGCGCAGCACCTCGACCTTGTGGCTGAGCCGCAGCACCTCCTCCAGCTCGGCCGAGATGAACAGCACCGCCATCCCGCCGCCGGACAGCTCCGCCACCAGCCGCTGGATCTCGGCCTTGGCGCCGACGTCGATGCCCCGGGTGGGCTCGTCGAGGATGAGCAGGCGCGGCTCCAGGATGAGCCACCTGGCCAGCACGACCTTCTGCTGGTTGCCGCCGCTCAGGTCGCGCACGAGGTGCTCGGGGTTGGGCGGGCTGATCTTCAGCGCCTTGATGTACCGGCCGACCAGCTCGTCCTGCTGCTCGCGCGGCACCGGCCTGGTCCAGCCCCTGGTGGCCTGGAGCGCGAGGATGATGTTCTCGCGCACCGTGAGGTCGGGGATGAGCCCGTCTGCCTTGCGGTTCTCGGAGCAGAACGCGATCTTGTGGTTCATGGCCGCGCGCGGCGTGCGTAACGCCACCGGCGCGCCGCCGACCGCGATCTCGCCCGTGCCCGCGTGGTCGGCGCCGAACAGCAACCGCGCGATCTCCGTACGGCCCGAGCCGAGCAGCCCGGCCAGGCCCACGACCTCGCCCTCGTGGATGGTGAGCGTGAACGGCTCGATGGCCCCCGCCCTGCCCAGCTCGCGGGCCTCGACCAGCGGCCGGTCGAAGACCCCGGCCTCGCCGTGCATCCGCTCCAGCTCCTCGAGCTCCTGGCCGATCATCTTGGCGACCAGCTCCACCTGCGGGAGCCGCTCGGTCAGGTGCTCGCCGACCAGCCGGCCGTTGCGCAGGATCGTCATGCGGTCGGAGATCTCGTAGACCTGGTCGAGGAAGTGCGAGACGAACAGGATGGCGATGCCCTCCTCCTTGAGCCTGCGCATCACCCTGAACAGCTGCTCGACCTCGTCGCCGTCCAGGCTGGAGGTGGGCTCGTCCAGGATCAGCACCCGCGCCTCGATGTCGATCGCCCGCGCGATGGCCACCATCTGCTGGATGGCCAGCGAGTACGTCGACAGCGGCGCCGACACGTCCAGGCTGAGCTCCAGCCGGGCCAGCAGCTCGCCCGCCCTGGCCCGCATGCGCTTCCAGTCGATGCGCCCGCGGCGGCGCGGCTCACGGCCGATGAAGATGTTCTCGGCCACCGAGAGGTTCGTGCAGAGGTTGACCTCCTGGTAGACGGTGCTGATGCCGGCGTGCTGCGCCTCCAGCGGGCTGGCGAACGCCACGGGGGCGCCGGCCAGCTCGATGGTGCCCGCGTCGGCGGGATGCACGCCGGTCAGCACCTTGATGAGGGTGGACTTGCCCGCGCCGTTCTCTCCCATGAGCGCGTGCACCTCGCCGGGCAGCAGCCTCAGGTCCACGCCGTCCAGCGCCTTGACGCCCGGAAACTGTTTGCCGATCCCGCTCATCGTCAGGACCGGCGCGGGTGCGATCATCTCGCCCCTTTCTAGGTCGGCTCCGTGTGGGCTCTCATGCCGCCCGGCGGGTCAGTACTGGCGGGAGGACAGGGCGTCCTTGGCCTGCTCCTGCGTGAACGTGGTCTCCTCGGTCACCACGCGGGCGGGCACCTGCTCGCCCTTGACGACCTTCTTGGCCAGGTCCATCAGCTGCGGGCCGAGCAGCGGCGAGCACTCGACGATGTAGTTGATCTTCCCGTCGGCCAGCGCCTGCATGCCGTCCTTCACCGCGTCCACGGTGATGATCTTGATGTCCTTGCCCGGCACCTTGCCGGCGCCCTCGATGGCCTCGATCGCGCCCAGTCCCATGTCGTCATTGTGCGCGTAGAGCACGTCGATGTCCGGGTTGGACTTCAGGAAGGCCTCCATGACCTCCTTGCCCTTGGCCCGGGTGAAGTCACCGGTCTGCGAGGCGATGATCTTGAACTTGGAGTCGGCCCCGATGATCTCCTGGAACCCGGCCTTGCGGTCGTTGGCCGGCGCCGAGCCCGTCGTGCCCTGCAGCTCGACGATGTTGACCGGGTCCGTGCTGTCCTTGTACTCCTCGACCAGCCACTGGCCGGCCTTCTTGCCCTCCTCGATGAAGTCGGAGCCGAGGAAGGTCTTGTAGAGGGTCGTGTCCTTGGAGTCCACGGCGCGGTCGGTCAGGATGACCGGGATCTTCGCGTCCTTGGCCTCCTTGAGCACCGTGTCCCAGCCCGACTCCACCACCGGCGAGAAGGCGATGACGTCCACCTTCTGCTGGATGAAGGAGCGGATGGCCTTGATCTGGTTCTCCTGCTTCTGCTGGGCGTCGGAGAACTTCAGCGTGATGCCCGCGTTCTTGGCCGAGTCCTGCACGGACTTGGTGTTCGCGGTCCGCCAGCCGCTCTCCGCGCCGACCTGCGAGAAGCCCATGGTGATCGCGTCGTCGCCGCCACCGCCGCCGCTGCCACTGCCGCCACCACAGGCGGACACCGAGAGGGCGGTGAGTCCGGCGATCACTAAGGCCGAGATCCTCTTCAACACGTGGGGGGTCCCTTCTGATGTGAGCGCTAACATCCACGATGAGACGCTGGCGCTGCCCTGCCTTCCGTGTACGCCTCGCGCAGCGGCCGTCCCCGATCCTGCCCGGCCGGCGCCCCGGCGTACGGGTCGCACCGCCGACTGTGAACGCTAACAAGGGGGCCCGTCAAGGGTCCGCCGGATCACGGTCGGATCACATGGGCTATGAGCCGACCTCATGTGGGACGACGCGGTAGTGGGTCGTCACCCGGCCCTCGTCGTCGAGCACGTGGAAGGCGACCGCCGGCGGCAGGTCGTAGTCGAGGCAGTTCTCGAACGACGTGCCACCCTCCCACGGCAGCCGCAGCGTGGACACGACGCCCGGGGCGACCAGCAGCGGGCGGCCGGCGAAGGTGGTGGCGGCGGGCGTGTGGGCATGCCCGACCAGGACGGCCGGCACGCCGGGGTGCCGGCCGAGCAGCTCCTCCAGCGGCCCGCTCGCGTGCAGCCTGATCCCGTCCACGGGCGGGCTGTGCAGGAGCGCGGGCGGGTGGTGGAAGGCCACGAACACCGGCCGGTCCGCCCCGCCGAGCACGCCGTCCAGCCAGGCGATCGTCTCGTCGTCCAGGTGGCCCGCGTCCTCGCCGGGGATGGAGGAGTCGCACATGGCGTAGATCGCTCCGCCGGTGCGGAGGACCTGGTTGATCGGGCCGCCGCCGGGCCGGTCCTCGCCGAGCAGGACCCGGCGGAACGGCTCGCGCGCGTCGTGGTTGCCGGGGCCGGCCAGGACGGGGTGGCGCGAGCCGAGCAGCTTGCGCGCCGCCTCGTACTCCTCGTCCAGCCCGTGGTCGGCGATGTCGCCGGTGACCAGCACGGCGTCGAGGTCGTGGGGCAGCGCGTCGAGGTAGCGCATGACGGCGTCGGCGCGGCCGGCGCTCTGCGGGGTCGCGCCGAGGTGGATGTCGCTCAGATGCGCGATCACGATCATGTGCTGTGGTCCTCCCGGTCCCGGCCGTCTCCCCCACCGTAGACCGCGACGCCGGGAACCGCGCCGCCGCGGGAACGGGCGACCTCCCCCTGGCCGGCGCCTGCCAGGGGGAGGTCCCTTTACCTACCTAGGCGCACTGCTTCCGCCAGTAGGCCGAGCAGTCGCTCCTCCAGCACTTGAAGTAGGCGCAACAGATGCTGCCGCTACAGGTCGTGTGGTCGAGAATGCACCGTGCCGTGCAGGCGGCCTGCGCGTCGCCCACCGGTACGACGAAGGCGAGGATCCGGTCCGCCAAGGCTGTGATGGATGTCACCTGTCTCACCTCTCTCTGACGACCTACTCGCACAGGGTCACCGTGCGGTAGCTGCAGTTGGTCTCGTAGCACCTCATCTTGTAGCACCCGGTGTTCGGGTCGTAGCTGATCTGCACGCACCTCGGGGTGCACGCCGCGTCAGCCTTGACCGTCGGGATCAGGCGATCGATGATCTTGTCCAGCATTCGTTCTCACCTCCTTTCGCATCTCGGGGTTCACGGGGCGCGGACGTCACGGGGAGCCATCTCGTGATATCCGCGGGCTTGCAGGCGGAAGAGGCGGGCGTACGTGCCGTCCACCGCCATGAGGTCGTCGTGGCCTCCCCGCTCGGCGACGACCCCGTCCTCCAGGACGACGATCAGGTCGGCGTCGCGCACCGTGTTCAGCCGGTGCGAGATGAGCAGGCTGGTGCGGCCCGCGCGGTGCCGGCGCATCCGCGCGTGCACGTCCGCCTCGGCCTCGGGATCGAGGCCGGAGCTCGGCTCGTCGAGGATCATCAGGTCGCGGCCGTCGCGGAGGAAGGCCCTGGCCAGGGCGGTCCGCTGCCACTGGCCGCCGGAGAGCACGACGCCGGTCGAGGAGTCCTCGCGGTCCTCCTCGCTGCTGTACGTCCGGGTGAGCAGCGTGTCGTAGCCGCGGGGAAGGGCCGCCAGCAGCTCGTCCACCCCGGCCTTCCGCGCGGCGGCACGGATCCGGCCCAGGTCGTCATGGACGCGGGCGTCTCCCACGCCGATGTTGTCGCGGGCGGAGAAGTCGTAGGCCATGTGGTCCTGGAAGACGCCGCTGATCCGCTCCCGCAGCGCCTCCGGCCGGACGTCGCGCAGGTCGGTCCCGTCCCAGAGGATCGCTCCCCGGCTCGGGTCGTAGAACCGGCAGAGCAGCTTGACGAGCGTGCTCTTGCCCGCGCCGTTGAGCCCGACGAGCGCCACGGCCGCGCCGTACGGGATGACCAGGTCGACGCCGCGCAGGATCCAGGGATGGTCGTCGCTGTAGCGGAACCACACGTCGCGCAGCTCGATCCCCCGGCGCAGCGGCGGCGGAGGCGCGGCGCCGGCCGGCACGGCGAGGTCGGGCTCGGCCCTGATCACCGCCACGTAGTGGCCGAAGAGCCGCAGGTGGTGATCGGTGATCGCGATGCCGTTGACCAGGGTGTCGAGCGCGCCCTGGACGGCGACGACGGCGACGGTGAACATCGACACGTCCCCGACGGTGAGCGTGCCGGCCCTGGCCGCGGCGATGGCCCAGACGAGCCCTCCCCCGGCCACCACGGCGGACAGCAGCGCGAGCGCCCCCTCCGCCGACAGCTCCTTGCGGTCCATCCGCCGCTTGGCCTCGTGCGTCGTCGACAGCTCGGCCATGAGGCGGCCGCGCAGGAATCCGCCCAGGTTGAAGAGCCTGATCTCCTTGGCCGCCTCGATCGTGCTGAGCAGGGTGCTGTAGAACAGCTGCCGTCGCTCCGCCGGGCCGATCTCCCCCATCATGGCCGTGCGCCGGCGCGACAGCTTCAGCTGCGCGACGAGCGCCGGCACGGCGGCGCACAGCACGATCAGCGTCATGACGGGGCTGATCACCAGCACGGACCCGACGAAGCCGATCGCGGTGACGGCCGAGCGGACCAGGCCGAACCCCTCGGTGACGATGCCGTCGGCCCTGGACGTCCCCTCCTGGGCCAGGCGCAGCCGGTCGAGGAAGCGCGGCTCCTCGAAGGGCCGCAGCCCGGGAAACCGGGCCGTGGCCGCGAAGAGCCGGTCCGTCGTCGTGGCCGCCATGGCGCGGCTGATCTGGCTGCCGAGGTAGCGCGAGCAGTGCGGCAGGATCGCGGTGGCGACGCCGGTGCCGGCCAGCCCGGCGGCGAGGCCCAGCAGCTCCGCGAGCGAGGCCGTCCCGGTGAGGCCGTCGATGACCAGCTTGGTCAGCCAGGCCACCGCGACCGGTGCCGCGGCCGTGCCCAGCAGGGCGGCCGCGTACCCGATCATGGGAACGGCGGCGCCGCTCCAGCCGGTGGCCGCCGCCTCGCGCGCGGAAGCGGTCAGGCGCACCCCGTCAGCGGCCATGCCGCGGCTCCAGTTTCCTGACGGTGACGGCGCGCAGGTCGTCGGCGTGGAAGAAGCCGTGCTCGCGGGAGTCGAAGCTGGCCTCGGCGTTGTCGCCGGTCAGGACCAGCCTGCCGGCCGGGACGACGTCGTCGGCGACGACCTCGCGCACCGCCTTCGGGACCGGGTCGCCGGGCAGGGCGGCCACGCGTTTGATCAGGTACTCGCCGCCGGTCGGGCGCGGGTTCGCGACGACGGCGATCTGCCCGTTGCGCAGCGCCGCCAGGCGCGTGCGCCGGGCCAGGACCCGGTCCCCGTGGGTCAGCGCCGGGGCCATGCTGTGGCCGTGCACGCGGATCACCAGGTACGTCGCGCGCAGCCGCACGACCAGCAGGGCCAGCCCCGCGAGCCCGCCCGCGGCGGCGAGGAGCGCGCGCCTCACGGCGCCTCGACCTCGGCGGGTATGGCGAGCGCGGTCCCGGTCCGGGCCTGGCACGCGTCGATCAGGAGATGCACGGTTCGGATGTTTCACGATCCCGCTAGCCCGCCCATCGCGCGCCGCTAGCCCGGCCTGTGCCAGACCGTGCGCGGTCAGGCGCTATGGCGCGCCACGACGCCCGGCCGGAGCCGGCCCGCGCGCGGTCAGGCGCGGTAGCGCGCGACCAGCTCGGACCCGATCCTGGCCAGCTCGGCCCGTACCTCCTCCGGCTCCACGACCTCCACCGTCGAGCCCCACCCGGCCAGCTGCTCGGCGATGGTCAGCGCCATCGGCGCGGCCACCCGCAGCCTGACCCGGCCGTCGGCATCGGTCCCCACCACCTCGGTGTTGCGCCCGAAGCGGGCGCGCAGCACCGGCACGTACCGCTCGGCGACGAGCACGGTCGCGGAGACGAACGAGCGGCGCCGCTCCATCTCCTCGACGACCTCGCCCCACGCCCGCGACAGCTCGAACCCCTCCGGCCGCTCGAACGGCACCTCGGTCACGGCGGCCTCGGCGATCCGGTCGACCCTGAACGTGCGCTGCCCCCGGTCGGTCCCGGCCACGAGGTACCAGACGTCGTCCTTGTCCACCAGGCCCCAGGGATCGACGAGGCGGCGGGTGCGCTCGCGGGAGCGGCCCTCGTACACGAGGCTGACCTTGCGGCGCCGTACGGTGGCGCGCTGGAGCACGGACACCAGCTCGGGACGGTCGCGGTCGTGCTCGCCCCAGCCCGCGGGATCGACCACCACGGCGCCGGCGGCCGCCTCGGCGTCGGCCCTGAACGTCGAGGGCAGCGCCCGCAGCAGCTTGCGCAGCGCCGACTTGACCTCGGGCGCGGCGGCGGCCGGCCCGGCCAGCAGGAACAGGGCCTGGGCCTCGTTCGCGGTGAGCCCGCTGAGGTCGGTCCTGGCGCCGCCGAGCAGCGACCAGCCGCCCCCGCGCCCGGCCTGCGGGTAGACGGGGACGCCCGCCGCGGACAGCGCTTCGAGGTCGCGGCGCGCGGTGGCCACGGACACCTCCAGCTCCGCGGCCAGCTCGGCCGCGGTCACCCGGCCGCGGGCCTGCATGAGCAGCAGCGCGGCCACCAGACGGTCGGCTCGCATGACGCGACATTCTGCCGGGAAAAGTGCTCATAAGGTGAGCACTTCAATCGGAAGAATCGGAGGAGTCATCGGGAAAGAGAGGACCAGACCCATGCTCCGCGGATTCGCCACCATCAGCTTCTACGCGGCCGACCTCGACGCGGCCAGGGCGTGGTACACCGAACTGCTCGGGTTCGAGCCGTACTTCCAGGTGCCCGGCTACATCGAGTTCCGGGTCGGGGACCGTCAGGGCGAGCTGGGCGTGATCGACAGCCGCTACGCGCCAGAGGGGGCGACGGAACGGCCGGGGGGCGCCGTCATGTACTGGCACGTGGACGACGTGAAGGCCGCGCTGGGGCGGCTGCTGGAGCTGGGCGCCCAGGAGTATCAGCCGATCACCGAGCGCGGCGAGGGATTCGTCACGGCTTCCGTGATCGACCCGTTCGGCAACGTGCTGGGCGTCATGTACAACCCGCACTACCTTGCTACGTTGTGAGTGGAGCCATGGGGATTCGGGCCCCAGATCTTCTCCATGCCATCGACGCAGTCGCGCTCTGAATTACGGTGGAGCTATGGGGGTTCGGACCTCAGGCCTTCTCCATGCCATCGACGCAGTCGCGCTCTGAACTACGGTGGAGCTATGGGGATTCGAACCCCAGACCTCCTCCATGCCATGGAGGCGCGCTACCAACTGCGCCATAGCCCCTTGCGATCACCAAGTGTATCGGAGATCCGGAGCCGTTGTGTCACACCGCCGCCCGTCTGGTACGTCTATGGAGTCATGCCGCACTTTGAGGAGCACCGCAGTCTGCTGACCGGTGTCGCGTACCGGATCCTGGGCAGCGTCGCCGACGCCGAGGACGTCGTCCAGGAGGCGTGGCTGCGCTGGTCACGGGTGGACGAGGCGGAAGTGGAGGACCCCCGGGCCTACCTGGTCAGGGTGACCTCGCGGCTGGCCATCGACCGGCTGCGGTGGGCGAAGTCGCGGCGGGAGTCGTACGTGGGGCCGTGGCTGCCCGAGCCGATCGGCACCGAGCCCGACGTGGCGGAGCACGCCGAGCTGGCCGAGTCGGTGGAGCTGGCGCTGCTGCTGGTGCTGGAGACGCTGTCGCCGCTGGAGCGGGCGGTGTTCGTGCTGCGGGAGGCGTTCGACCTGCCGTTCGCCGAGATCGCGGAGATCATCGGGCGGACGGAGCCGGCGACCAGGCAGCTCGCGCGCCGCGCGCGGGACCACGTGCGGGAGCGGCGGCCGCGGTTCGACGTGGACGGCGAGGAGCGCAGGCGGATCACCGAGCGGTTCATCACCGCCTCCGCCGAGGGCGATCTCGACGGCCTGATCGAGTTGTTCGCGAGCGGGGTCACGATGGTCAGCGACGGCGGCGGCAAGGCCAGGGCCGCGCTGCGGGCCATCACCGGCGCCCGCAACGTCGGCCGGTGGCTCATGTCGATCAACACTCCCGCCAACCTCGCGGCCTTCATGGCCTCGATCGGCCTGGCGGACGTCTCCGGCCTGTCGTTCGGGGTGGCGACACTGAACAACGCCCCGGCGATGGTCGTCTCCGTGGAGGGACGGGTGATCACGGTGATCTCGCTGCTGATCGTGGACGGCGAGATCGACACGATCTACCTCATCGCGAACCCGGACAAGGTCGCTCACCTGAAGCCCGCCTGAGGGCCTCAGGTCACTCCGCGCCGCAGGTCGTGCGCATGGTGAGGGCCGCCTCGTCGAGCGAGAGCGCGATCTCGACCCCGCCGAGCTCGGCCGTGCTCGTGACGTGGGTGCCGCCGCAGGCCATGGAGGCCGCGCCCTCGGGCAGCGAGCAGTTCCACGTGCGGCGGTCCGTCAGCCTCGGCCCCGGGACGTCCACGTGGACCGGCGCGCCGGCGGCCACCCACGCCGCCAGCTGCTCGCCCGCCTGCCGCGCGACCTCGGCGACGTCCATCCCCTCGGCCGAGAAGCCCTTCTTGCGCAGCGACTTGCCCAGGCGGTAGACGTCCACGCTCCCGTACGGGCCGATCCGCGACGAGACGATGGCCGCCTGGTCGAAGTCGGGGTGGCCGAGCGGGTCGAGCGCCGGCTCCTTGCGCCAGCGGCCGGCCAGCGCGGCGTTCAGCGCGAGGGCGGCCAGGTGGCAGGCGGTGTGACCGGCCGAGAGCGCCGCCCGGAAGGCGGCGTCCACCTCCAGCGCCACCTCCTCCCCCACGGGCAGCGGCTCCTCGGTGACGTGGACGACCAGCCACTCCCAGTCCTCGGCGCCGCGCCGCACGGGGACGGCCTCCCCCACGAAAACCTCGCCGGTGCTCGACTGGGCCCCTGTCACGCAGTCGACGACCGGCAGGCCCGCGATCGTCCCGCGGTCAGCGGGCTGGTCGGGCCAGGTGTGGTCGAGGGGGTGGAACGGCGTCTCGGCGACGACGAGGCCGTGCCGGTCCCCCACCGGCACGACCCCGACGATCTCGGACCGGCCGCTGGTCAGGCCGCCGGGGAAGGTGACATGGGTGCTTCTCACCCGGTCATCCTCGCAGGCTCGTCCTCCAGGTAGCGGTCGCGGCCGGCGTACAGGCCGGTGAGGAGCTGGGCGAGCAGCACCGCGAACAGCAGCGCGTACGGCACCGTCCATCCGCCCGTCACGTCGCGCAGCACGCCCACGAGGATCGGGCCTGCGCCGGAGATGAGGTATCCGGCGCTCTGCCCGAACGCCGACAGCCCGGCCGTGGCCTCCGGCGTACGGGTGCGCAGGGCCAGCATCATCAGAGCCAGCGGGAACGAGCCCATGCCGACGGCCACCAGCACCACCCAGACCAGCGCCAGGTCGACCGGCCCCAGCCACAGCCCGAGGAACCCGGCCGCGTAGAACACCACCAGCCCGACGACCACGGGACGCTGGTCGCGGAAGCGGGAGGCGACCACGGGCACGAGGATCGAGACGGGGATGTTCAGCGCGGTGAACGCGCCGAGCACCGCGCCGGCCTGCGAGGTGGTGAAGCCGCCGTCGGTCAGGATCGTGGCGAGCCAGCCGAACATGACGTACGCGATCAGCGACTGGGTGCCGAAGTAGATCGCGACCATCCACGCCAGCCTGCTCCTGAGGAGGCGGCGGATGCCCGCGTCCCGGCCGCCCGTCTCCCGCTCCGGCTCACTGCGCAACAGCGCAAGCCACGGAATGGCGGCGACGGCGGCCAGGGCCGCCCACACGCCGAGCGCGATGTGCCAGTCGCCTGACGCGCGCTCGATGGGCACGGTCGCGGCGGCGGCCAGCATGGTGCCGGCCGCCAGGGCCGTGGTGTAGACGGTGGTCATGATCCCGGTACGGGCCGGGAAGTGGCGCTTGATCAGCGTGGGGATGAGCACGTTGCCCACCGCGCCGCCGGAGAGCGCGACCGCGCTGCTCACCAGGAACACCGCGGCCGAGCCGACCACCGACCTGACCAGCATTCCCGCGCCCAGGACGACCAGGGCGAGCAGGAGCAGCCGGTGCTCCCCGACGCGCCTGGCCATGGTGGGCGTGATCGCGCCCACGGTGGCGAAGGCCAGCACGGGCAGCGTGGTGAGCAGGCCGGTCGACACGCTCGACATCCCGAGCGCGCCGGCCAGCTGGTCGAGCAGCGGGCCGACGCTGGTGACGGCGGTGCGCAGGTTGAGCGCGGCCAGGACGATTCCCAGCACGAGGAGCCACGCAAGGGGTCCGGTGGTGCTGCGGCGGGCCTCATGGGCGAGCACGCTCATGCGGGGAAGGTCCTCCATTCATCAAGTCATAGGACGAATCATCCTAACAGCGGGCAAACCAGCCTTTATTCCTTCTTGCTGGGATACCTCCCGCGTCGTATCCGGGCCGCCTCCCCAGGGACGATTCCGCGGCCGCCGCCGGGATGCGAGCGTGGGACGCATGGACGCACTCCGCACGGCACTGGGCTGGCTGTCCCTGCTCTACGCGCTGACCTTCCTGCTTTTCGGGCTGCTGCACGCCGGGATCGGGTTCGGCTCGGTGCGCCAGCCCGTGATCGTGCCGGCCGCGATGGTCGAGACGCTGTGCGCGGGTGCCGTGGCCGTCGGCGCGTACGGCGTGCTGGCCAGGCGCTCCTGGGCCTGGGACGGGCTCGTCTACGGCCACGCGGCGGCGCTGGCCGGCGTGCTGCTGGGGATCGTGGCGCTGGCGGCCGGGGCGGGCGCGGCGGACGCGCTGCTCGGCTGGTATCACAGCGTGATGGCGGTCGTGCTGGCCGCCGGTCTGGGGGCCTCCTTCTACGCCTCCAGGGCCCGCGCGTAGCCGGGGCGGGCGGCCGGCCTATGCCTCCAGGGCGCTCAGGTAGGCGGCGGCCTCCTCGATGTGATCCTCGTCGAAGACCCGGATGCCGTTCCGCTCCAGCAGGGCCGTCGTGACGCCCTGGCCGGGGCCGCGCCGGCCGGTGAACGTGCCGTCGTAGACCGACAGCACGCCGCACGACGGGCTGCCCTCCTTCAGCACCGCCAGCCGGACCCCGGACGAGCGGGCCAGGGCGAGCGCCGACCGCGCGCCCGCCACGAACGCGGCCGTGACGTCCGACCCGTCGCTCGCCAGCACGCGGGCAGCGCCGGACAGGACGGCCGCGCCCCCGGCGCCGCCCTCGATCTCGGCGGCCGGGCGCGGGATGGGCAGGCCGCCCGCCACCTCCGGGCAGTGCGGCACCAGCCGGCCCTCCTCGCGCCACGCGGCGAGCCGGGCGTCGGCGCTGGTCCTGGCCCGGCCGTCGTAGCGCACCGGGCGCCCCATCAGGCAGGCGCTGACGAGGATTCTCTCCATGCCTTCGATCCTATGAGCGCGATCGGCACCAGCGAGACGGCCGCCAGCGCGGTGGCGACGCCGAACGCGTATGTGAAGGGCCGCTCCACGCCGGCCCTGGTGAACACCTGGAGCAGCACGGCCAGCACCGCCACGCCGAACGGCGCGGCCAGCCGTACCGCGATGGTGCTCAGCGTGGTCGCGGCGGGGATGGCCGCCGGGTCGAGCGTCCTGAACGCGGCGGCCATCAGCGACGCCGACACCAGCCCGTGGCCGAGCCCGAGCACGAGCATGGGCACGGGTCCCCCGAACGCGGCGAAGGCGGCGACGCCCGCGACCGCCACGACCACGCCCGCCGCGCCGACCCCGCGCGGCCCCCTGGCGTCGGTCAGCTTGCCCGCGAGCGGCATCGTGATCGCCGCGCCGATCCCCATGGGCGCCATCAGCAGGCCGGCGTCCACCACGTTCCCGCCCTGGGCGAGCTGGCTGTAGAGGGGGACGAGCAGGGTGACGCCGGACATCGCGGCCGAGTAGCACACGAGCGCGGTCACCGCCGAGGCGAACGTCCTGTCGCCGAACAGCCGCAGGTCCAGCAGCGTCCCCGTCGTCCGCAGGGCCCGTACGGCGAACGCGGCCACCAGCGCCACGCCGATCCACAGCGCGGGATGCAGCGGCGAGGCGCCGTTGCCGATCTCGGACAGCCCGTAGACCAGCGCCGCCAGGCCCGGCGACAGGACGGCCAGGCCGGCCGCGTCGAGCCGCTGCGGGCGCGCCCCGGGCTCGCGCGGCAGCACGACGAACGCCGCCGCCAGCGCCACCGCGCACACCGGCACGTTGATCAGGAAGAGCCAGCGCCAGCCGAGCCCCTCCACGATCAGGCCGCCGACCGGCGGCCCGAGCACGGGCACCAGCATGGCGGGGACGGAGATCGCGGCCATCGCGCGGCCCATCCGCTCCTTTCCCGCCGCCTGGGCCAGCATCATCTGGCCGACCGGCAGCAGCAGCCCGCCGCCGAGGCCCTGGACGGCGCGGAAGGCCACCAGGCTGCCGACCGACCAGGCGGCGGCGCTGAGCGCGGAGCCCCCGGCGAACAGGACGAGCGAGACCAGCCAGACGTTCCTCGCGCCGAACCGGCCCACCGCCCAGCCGGTGACGGGGACCGTCATCGACAGGGCCAGCAGGTAGCCGGTGACCGCCCACTGCATGGTCGCGAGCGTCGTGCCGAAGCCGCGGGCGAGGCTGCCGAGAGCGACGTTGACGATCGTGGTGTCGAGCATGGTCATGGCGAAGCCGAGGAGGACGACCAGGCCCATGGCCCAGAGTGAGGTTCGTACGCCGTATCGCATGTCGTACACCGTAGCAGTTTCGTACGGCGTATAAAATCGGACGGTGAGCTCGATCTGGTCGCGTCCCTCCCCGCCCCGCCGCCCGGTCCTGACCAGGGAGGCGATCGTGGCCGCCGGCATCGCCGTGGCCGACGCCGAGGGGCTGGCCGCCGTCTCCATCCGGCGCGTGGCCGCCGAGCTGGGCGCGCGGGCGATGACGCTCTACTCGTACATCGAGCGCAAGGAGGACCTGCTCGCGCTGATGCTCGACGAGATCAGCGCCGAGGTGCTCGTCGAGGAGCCGCTGCCGGAGTCGTGGCGGGAGGCGCTGCTGCTGATGGCGCGGCGCGAGCGCGAGGTGGTGCTGCGCCATCCGTGGCGGGTGGAGCTGATCTCGCAGCGGGTCGCGGTCGGGCCCAACGGGCTGCGGCACGTCGACCAGAAGCTGTCCGTCCTCGACGGGCTCGGGCTCGACCGGCTGGAGTGCTGGCGGATCCTGGCCGCGTTCACCGACTACATGACCGGGTTCGTGGTGCGGGAGTCGCTGGAGCGGGGGGCGCCGAGGTCCGAGGGCATCAACGACGCGGAGCGGGCCGCCGTGGCCGAGCCGTACATCAAGGACCTGGTCGAGCGCGGCGAGCTGCGGCGGCTGGCGCCCATGATCGAGGAGGGGGTGCGCGGGGCCGACGACAACTTCGAGCGCGGCCTCACCTGGCTCCTCGACGGCATCGAGCGCACGATCGGCGAGAGATAGCCCGCGGCGGCGGGACCGGCGCCCCCTGGGGATAGCCTTGGCCCCGATGAACACCGTCATCTCCACGATCGTCATCGCCGTCTCGCTGGTGCTCATGCTCGCCAGCCTGATCGTCGCGATCCGCAACCGGCCGATGGGCATGGTGCTGCTCGTCGGGTTCGCCGTGCTCGAGGTGGCCGTGCTGGTGCAGGCCGGCTTCGTGATCGCGGCGGTGGCCGGGGGCGAGGGGCCGGACGAGAAGGCCACCCTGTTCGGCTACATCGGCGGCCAGGTGGTGATCCCGCCCGCCGGGGTGTTCCTCGCGCTGGCCGAGCGGAGCCGGTGGGGATCGGCGATCCTGGGCGTGGCCGGGTTCGCGATCGCGGTGATGACGGGGCGGCTGCTGCAGATCTGGCAGGGGGTCGCGTGACCACCCCCCTCGGCACCGGGCCGGGCCGCGCGCTGATCGCGGTCTACGCGCTGTTCTCGCTGGCCGCCGGGTCGCGGGCGGCCGTGCAGATCGCGACCAGGTTCGGCGAGGCTCCCCTGGCGTACGCGCTGTCGGCCTTCGCGGCCGCCGTCTACATCGTGCTCACCGTCGCGCTCTGGCGCGGCGCCCGCGCGCTCGCGCTGGTTGGGCTCGGCATCGAACTCGCGGGCGTGCTGATCGTCGGCACGCTGAGCCTGCTCGACCCGGCCGCCTTCCCCGACGAGACGGTCTGGTCCGCGTACGGCAAGGGCTACCTCTTCATCCCGCTCGTGCTGCCTGTCGTGGGCCTTTACTGGGTCCTGCGCCGCAGGCGTTAGCCGCCGGGGCACTCGGGCAGGGGAGCCTGCCATGAGCACGATCGAACACTCAGTGGACGTAGAGGTCCCCATCAGGGTGGCCTACAACCAGTGGACGCAGTTCGAGAGCTTCCCCGAATTCATGGAGGGCGTGGAGTCGGTCAAGCAGATCGGCGACACGCGGACGGCCTGGGTGGCGGAGATCGCCGGGGTCAGGCGGGAGTTCGAGGCCGAGATCACCGAGCAGCACCCCGACGAGCGCGTCGCCTGGCGCTCCCTCGACAAGCCGCACCAGGCCGGCGTGGTGACCTTCCATCGCCTGGACGACTCGCGGACCCGGGTCACGCTGCAGATGGAGTACGACCCGGAGGGCTTCCTGGAGACCGCCGGCGACTGGCTGCAGGTGGTCCGGCTGCGGGTGGTCAACGACATCGAGCGCTTCAAGTGGTTCATCGAGTCGCGGGGCAGCGAGACGGGCGGCTGGCGCGGCGACGTGCCCGGGCCGCACCAGCGCGGGTCGACGTACGACGACGGCGCCCAGCCGGCGCCGCCCGGCCCGGGAGGGCGCGACGACCGCGTGCCGCCCGGCACCGTGGGCGGCGAGGACCGGACGCCCGGCACCACCCTCCCGCCGCCCGGCCCGGTCCCGCCCGGCCGCGTCCCGCCCCAATCACCCGGAACGCCCGGAACGCCCGGCGGCGGACCCCCGGAGGGCCCTCGGCCGATGCTGTGACCCCCGCCCCTACGGCAGTCCCGGCGGCCGGGGCGTCCGGCCTCCGCATGCGCAGAAGGATGTAGGCCGGTTCAGCCCGCCGGAGGAGGCGGGCACCGACCTCCCACCAGCACGATCGTGAGCATGACGATCGGACTGCTCCTCACCCTCGCCGCGCTCGCGCTGGTCGACAGCACCAGCTTCGGCACCCTCGGCATTCCCGTCTACCTGCTGGTGGCCGCGCCTCGCCCCGGGCTGTCGGTCTACCTCGTCACCCTGGCCGCGTTCTACTTCCTGGTGGGGGTCGCACTCATGCTGGGGCTGTCCACGGTGATGGAGCGCTTCGGCGACGTGCTGCGCAGCGATCCCGCGTACTGGGTGCAGCTCGTGCTGGGGGTCGGGCTGTTCGCGCTCAGCTTCCGGTTCGACCCCAAGCGGCGCGCGAAGCGGGGCGGGCCGGAGCGGCGTTTCGAGCCGCGGGTGGGCGGCCCCCGCACGATGGTGCTGCTGGGGCTGAGCGCCGGAGCGCTGGAGGTGGCCACGATGGTCCCCTACCTCGCCGCGATCGGCATCATGACCTCGTCCGGGCTGGTCGCCGCGCAGTGGGTGCCGGTGCTGGCGGCGTACGTGCTCGTCATGTTCCTCCCGCCGCTGGCGCTCATCGCGCTGCGAGCCGTGGCGGGCGCCTGGCTGGAGCCGAAGCTGGAACGGCTGCGCGGGTGGCTGAGCAGGCACGCGACCTCGGCCGCCGGCTGGGCGCTGGCCATCGTGGGCTTCCTGCTCGCGAGGGACGCCGCGGCTCAGCTGTTCTTCCACTGACCGTAGGATCGAATGCCTCCGCTGGATCTTCGGGGGTAGATCGGTCATGTTGCGGGCGTTTCTGAGGACCGAGGCGGGCAGCACCGCCTTGCTGCTCGCCGCCACGGTCCTGGCTCTGGTGTGGGCCAACTCGCCGTGGGGCGCCACCTACGACGCGTTCTGGCACACCCCGACGGGCATCTCCTTCGGCGACGCCACGTTCTCGCTGGACCTGCGGCACTGGGTCAACGACGGGCTCATGACCGTCTTCTTCTTCCTCATCGGGCTCGAGGTCTCGTACGAGGTGCGCCTGGGGCAGCTGCGTGACCGGCGGCTCATCGCCGTGCCCGCGCTGGCCGCATTCGGCGGGATGCTGGTGCCCGCGGGCGTCTACCTCCTGCTCAACGCCGGCGGCCCGGGCGCGGGCGGGTGGGGCGTACCGATCGCCACCGACACCGCGTTCGTGCTGGGCGTGCTGGCGGTCGTCGGGGCGCGCTGCCCCGATCCGCTCCGGGCGTTCCTGCTGACGCTGGCCATCGTGGACGACGTGCTGGCCATCATGATCATCGCGATCTTCTACACGTCGAGCATCGCCGTGCCCGCGCTCATCGCCGCCGCGCTGCTGCTGGCGGCCATCGTGACCCTGCGGTGGCTGAAGATCTGGCGGGCGCCCGCCTACATCGTGCTGGGGTTCGCGCTCTGGGTGGCCACCCTCGAGAGCGGCATCCACCCGACGCTGGTCGGCATCGCGCTGGGCATCCTGGTCTTCGTCTACGCGCCCACCGACCACAAGCTGCTGCTCGCCGGCGAGGCCGTGCAGGAGTTCACCAGCGAGCCGAGCGCGCAGGCCGCGAGGGAGGCCGCCCGGCGGGTCCAGCGGGCCGTCTCCGTGAACGAGCGGCTGCAGCTGCGGCTGCATCCCTGGAGCAGCTACGTGATCGTGCCGGTCTTCGCCCTGGCCAACGCGGGGGTGCCGCTCGACGGCGAGAGCCTGCGGGCCGCCCTCACCTCGCCGGTCTCCATCGGCGTGGCGCTGGGGTTGCTGCTGGGCAAGTTCGCCGGGATCTCGCTGGGCACGTGGCTGCCGCTGCGGTTCGGCTGGGGCATCCTGCCGGGGAACCTGGTGTGGGGGCAGCTGCTGGGCGGGGCGGCCGTGTCGGGGATCGGGTTCACGGTGGCGCTGTTCATCGTGGACCTGGCCTTCGACGACTCGGCCATCCACACCCAGGCGAAGATCGGCATCCTGGCGGGCTCGCTGCTCTCCGCGCTCATGGGGTGGATCATCTTCCGGCTGGCCTGGGACCGGGGCGGCGTGTGCGCGCCGCCCGAGGCCGAGCCGGACGAGGAGCTGCCCGACCGGCTCGCCGTGCCGGTCGGGCCGACGGATCACGTGCGCGGGCCGAAGGGCGCCAAGGTCACGATCGTGGAGTACGGCGACTTCGAGTGCCCGTACTGCGGGCGGCTCCAGCCGGTCCTCGAAGAGCTACGCAGAAAGAATTCCGACATTCGGGTGGTCTTCCGGCATTTCCCGATACGGACGCTGCACCCACGCGCGGCGTCCGCCGCCATCGTGTCCGAGGCGGCGGCCGACCGGGGCAGGTTCTGGGAGATGCACGACATCCTCTTCGACAACCAGCGCTTCCTCACCGACGCCGATCTGGAGCACTACGCCGCCGAGCTGGACGTCGACCCCTGGTCCGACGTGTCCGGCCACGCCGCGCGGATCTCCCTCCACGAGGAGTCCGGCCGTGACAGCGGCGTGCGCGGCACCCCCACCCTCTTCCTGAACGGCGTGCGCTACCAGGGCCCGCTCGACCTGAGGTCGATCAGCCAGGCGGTGGAAGACCTGCGAGGATCCCCGTAACGTCGTCACGTCCGGTTCCTACCCCCGATCGGAGTTCCTGGATGGTCCAGACCCTTCAGATCATCAGCTACCTGACCCTTGCCGCGATGGCCATCGTGCTGGTGGTGGGCGTCATCGTGACGGCGATGGGCAGGCGCAACCACGGCTCCGCCGCGCTGATCGGCATGGGCGGCTGCATCCTGCTCCTGCTCGGCGTGGTGTTCAACGTGCTGCGCTCGTTCCTCACAGACCCGCTGGCCGACGCGATCGGCATCGGCGCGTCCTTCACCATCCTGTCCCTGATCTCCCTGCTCTTCGAGGTGGGCGGCACGGGCTTGCTGATCTGGGGCGTGGTCGCCCGCAGGACGCCGCGCGGGCCCGCCCAGCCCTCCCAGGGCGCGCAGGCCCCCGGCTGGCAGCAGCCCCAGCCGAACTGGCAGCAGCCGCAACCACAGCCTCCCTACCAGCAGCCGCAGCAGCAGCCGTACCAGCAGCAGCCCGGCTGGCAGACGCCGCCGCCTCCGCCCCAGGGCGGCGGCCAGAGCTGACGGATGCCGGGACCGGTCCCGCCGCGAAGTGTGACAATGTCGATGTAAACCCCGCACTCCGCAGCGGTCCCTGGGGGGATCATGACGCACGAGCAGCCGGGCCGCGAAGGGCCGGACCCCCACGAGACGATCAGGCACCGCCACCCGCGCCCCGGCCCGCCACCTGGCCGGGGGCCGTCGCGGCCACCGGTCACGCGACGGCTGCCGTACACGCCGGACCTGCTTCCCGACGTGCCCCACTACGAGGCCGGGCCGTCGCGGTCCGGCTGGTGGTGGCTGGTCGTGGCCGGCTCGATCGTGCTGCTCGTCGCGGCCGTCGCGGTGGCGGCGATCCTGTGGTCCCGCGCCGTCGACGTCCCTCCTCCGCCTCCGGCCGGGACGTCGCTCACGCCCGGGTGAAGTCCATCGTCCAGTTCGTCTCCCAGGTACGCCCGTCGTCCGCCGAGAACGCCTGCTCCCAGCGGGCCGCGTCCGGGCCGGGCACCGTCCAGACGAACCGGCAGCGGACGGGCCTGCCCTCGTGGGTCTCGACACCGTGGAACTCGCCCCGGTCCCCCTCGAACGCGCCCGTCATGGGCCTGGTGTCGAGCACGCCCGTCCTGCTGTTGGCCCAGTAGATGCACCACTGCCGCGTCTCTTGGTTGTACAGGCGCACGCTCATCCCGCTGAACCCCCTGGTGGGGCAGGTGATCTCGTCGAAGCTGGCCGCCCCGTCGAAGTGCCGGGTGGCCACCGAGTAGCCGGGGAACTCGTCCCATTCGTCGCTGCCGGACAGCACCTTCACGAGCCTGCGATTGGTGACGTTCCAGTGACCGGCGAGAAAGTCGAAATCGTTCACGCGGCCGAACCTAAGGCGTGGTCACTGACAGGTAATGTCAGCGATTGTGCGTGCTTCCCGCCTGGTCTCGATCCTCCTGCTCCTCCAGACGCGCGGCCGGATGACCGCGCGGGAGCTGGCCGAGCGGCTGGAGGTCTCCGTGCGCACCATCTACCGCGACGCCGAGTCCCTGCACGCCGCCGGCATCCCCCTGTACGGCGACGCCGGTCCCAGGGGCGGCTACCAACTGCTCGACGGCTACCGCACCCGGCTCACCGGGCTGACGGCGGACGAGGCCGAGTCGCTGTTCCTCGCCGGCCTGCCGGGTCCGGCGGCGGAGCTGGGGCTGGGCGCGGTGGTGACGGCCGCGCAGCTCAAGCTGATGGCCGCGCTGCCGGTCGAGCTGCGCGACCGCGCGGAGCGCATCCAGGAGCGGTTCCACCTCGACGCGCCCACCTGGTACCGCGACCGGGAGCCGGTGCCCCACCTGGCGGCCGTGGCCGACGCCGTGTGGAACGAGCGCCGCATCCAGGTCACCTACCGCCGCTGGAAGGCGCCGCAGGAGGTGGAGCGGCTGCTGGATCCGTACGGGCTGGTCGTCAAGGCCGGGCGGTGGTATCTCGTCGCGCGGGCGGGCGACGATGTACGGACCTACCGCGTCTCGCAGATCCTCGGCCTGCGCGCACTCCCCGAGGGTTTCACCCGGCCCGGCGGCTTCGACCTCGCGGCGCACTGGCGGCGCTACCTGGCCGAGTTCGAGGCCCGGCTGCGGTGGGGCGAGGCGGTGGTGCGCCTGTCGCCGCGCGGCCTGGAGCGGCTGCCCGACCTCATGACCCCCGGCGTGGTGGCGGCCGCCGGGGAGAGCGCGGAGCCGCCGGACGAGGAGGGGTGGACGCGGGTCACGGTGCCGATCGAGTCGATCGAGCACGCGCTGGGCGAGTTCCTCAGGCTGGGGGCCGACGCCGAGGTGCTGGCCCCCGACGAGCTGCGCGAGCGCGTGGCGGCCACGGTGACGGGGCTGGCCGCCCGCTACCGTCCCGCCACGCGGGCGCCGTGAGTGGGCCGCCCGCCGGGCTCACGGGGTGAGTGCCGACTCCGCCTGCCAGCAGTGGGTCCAGCGACCCTCCCCCAGCTCGGTGCGGTCGGGCGCCCGCTCCGAGCACACCGGCAGCGCCACCGGGCAGCGCGGGTGGAAGCGGCACCCGCTCGGCGGCTCGATCAGGCTCGGCGGCTCGCCGTGCCGGGTGGCCTCCGGCGGCGTCACCCGGTCGGGGTCCGGCGCCGACTCCAGCAGGAGCTGGGTGTACGGGTGCCGGGCCGACTGCGTGAGCGCCTCGCTGGGCCCGCTCTCGATGAGCCGCCCGGCGTACATGACCGTGATGTCCTGGGCGAAGTAGCGGGCGCTGGCGATGTCGTGGGTGATGTAGAGCAGCGCCAGCCCGCTCTCCTGGGCCAGCCCCTCCAGCAGCCGCAGCACGCCGAGCCTGATCGACACGTCCAGCATCGACACGGGCTCGTCGGCGATCAGCGCGACGGGCCGCACCGCCAGGGCACGCGCGATGGCCACCCGCTGCCGCTGCCCGCCGGACAGCTCGTGCGGCAGCTTGTCCATGAACTGCTCGACGGGGGTGAGGCTGACGCGTTCGAGCAGCTCGGCGACCTGTGCTTTTTCGTCCGCGTCCGAGCGGACGTGTCCGTGGATGCGCAGCGGCCTGGCCAGGTGGTAGCGCACGCGGTGGAAGGGGTTCAGGGAGGCGAACGGGTCCTGGAAGATGAGCTGCACCTGCCGCCGGTAGTCCCTGAAGGCCGCGCCGCGATGGGCGCGCACCGGCTCGCCGCGCAGCAGCACCTCGCCCGACGTGGCCGGATAGACCTGCGCGAGCAGCCGCGCCACCGTGCTCTTGCCGCAGCCGCTCTCCCCGACCAGCGCCGACACCGTCCCGGCGCGCAGCGCGATCGACACGTCCTCCACGGCCCGCACCGGCGGGCGCCTGCCGAGCCGGCCGCGGGGTCCGCGGGCGGCGGTGAAGTGCTTGGTGAGGTTGCGGCCCTCCAGCACGATCATGATGCGTCCTCCAGACCGCGCCCGCCGTTCAGCAGGCACGCGACATCGCCATCGAGCGCGGGCAGCTCCGAGGAGCACTCGGCCATGGCCTTCCCGCAACGTGGGTGGAACGCGCATCCCGGCGGCAGCGACCTCAGGTCGGGCGGGGTGCCGGGGATGCCCAGGAGCTGCTCGCGCGGCCCGTGCAGGCGCGGGAAGGAGCGCAGCAGCCCCAGCGTGTACGGGTGGCGCGGCGAGGTGTGGATGGCCCGGGCGCCGCCGGTCTCGACGACCCGGCCCGCGTACATGATGGCGATCCGGTCGGAGATCTCCATGAGCAGCGACAGGTCGTGCGTGATGAACACGACCGCGAAGCCGTATTCCTCCCGCAGGGCCCTGATCTCGTGGAGGATGTCGCGCTGGACCACCACGTCGAGCGCGGTGGTCGGCTCGTCCATGATGATGACCTCGGGGTTGAGGGCCAGCGCGATGGCGATGGCGGCCCGCTGCCGCATGCCGCCCGACAGCTCGTGGGGATACGCGCGCCGCCGGTCGGCGCTGATGCCGACGCGCTGCAGCAGCTCGGCCGCCCGCTCCGCGCGGTCGTTCCGTGACATGCCGGGTCTGTGGATGCGCAGGACGTCGTCGATCTGCGCGCCGACCGTGCTGACCGGGTTGAGCGCGTTCATGGCGCTCTGGAAGACGACGGCCAGTTCCTTCCACCGGAAGGCGCGCAGCTCCTTCCTGCCGAGCGCGAGCACGTCCTCGGAGGAGCCGTCCTGCCGGCGGTAGACGACCGAGCCGGAGGTGATCGCGGCGGGCGGCCTCAGCAGCCGGGCCACGGCGTTGGCCAGCGTGGACTTGCCGCTGCCGCTCTCCCCAGCCAGGCCGAGGATCTCGCCGCGCCGCAGGTCGAGCGAGACGTCCGCGACGGCGTGCACCGCTCCGCCGCCCGACAGGTAGTCGACGGACAGGTCGCGGATCTCCAGGACGTTCATGTGCGGGCCTTCGCCTTCGCCGTCACCTTCGACGCCGCCTCGGGCGTCGCCTTCGCCTTCACCTTCACTGTGCGCAACCGGGGGTTGGCGATCTCGTCGATGCCGAAGTTCACCAGCGCGAGCCCGGTGCCGATGAGCGCGATGCACAGGCCGGGCGGGATGAACCACCACCACGCCCCGATGAGCAGCGCCTGCCCGTTCTGTGCGAAATAGAGCATGCTGCCCCAGCTCACGGTGGACAGGTCGGCCAGGCCGAGGAACGACAGCCCGGCCTCCGCCAGGATCGCCGCGACCACGGTGGCGAGGAAGCTGGTGGCGATGACGGGCAGCAGCACCGGCAGGATCTCGAAGAAGATCACCCGGAACGCGCCCTCGCCGCTGGCCCGCGCGGCCTGCACGAAGTCGCGCCGCCGTACGGACAGGGTCTGGGCCCGCAGCACCCGGGCGCCCCAGGCCCAGCCGGTGACAGCGATCACCACGGCGACGGACGCGACGCCGCGCTGCGGCAGGTAGCCGGCCAGCACGATGATCAGCGGCAGGGCGGGCAGCACCAGGAAGATGTTGGTGAGCACGGACAGCACCTCGTCCACGGCGCCGCCGAAGTAGCCGCCGACCAGGCCGACCGCGACCGCGAACACGGTGGCGATGACCGCCGACAGCACGCCGACGCCCAACGAGACGCGCGAGCCGTACACGATCTGGGTGAGGATGTCCTGACCGGTCTGCGTGGTGCCGAGCCAGTGCGCGGCCGACGGGCCCTGGAGGCCGTCCTCGCTGGTCGCGGCGGGGTCGGCGCCGATGAGCAGCGGCCCGGCGAGGGCCATCAGCGCGAAGAAGACGAGGATCCCGATACCGATCTTGATCTTCATTCGGACTCCTGCCTGGTGCGCGGGTCGAGCACCACGTACGCCAGGTCGGCCAGGAAGTTGGCGACGAGCACGGCCAGCGAGATGACCAGGAAGATGCCCTGCATGAGCGGGAAGTCCTCGTTCTCCACCCCTTTGAGCAGCATCGACCCGATCCCGGGGTACGAGAAGACGATCTCCGTCAGCACGGACCCGCCGACGACGAAGCCGAGCGACAGGGCGAAGCTGGTGATGTTCGGCAGGATCGCGTTGCGGGCCGCGTACGCCCACATGACCCGGCGCGAGGTCAGCCCCTTGGCCTCGGCCATCACCACGTAGTCCTCGCCGAGCGTGGTCACCATGACGTTGCGCATGCCGAGGATCCGGTCGGCCATGGACGCGACCACGATCGTCACGGCCGGCAGCGCCGCGTGGTAGAGCACGCTCCCGGCGAACTCGCCGGTGAAGCCAGGCATGACGTCCAGCCCGTACGCCCGGGAGACCGGGAACCACTGGAGCGTCACCCCGAAGACGAACACGAGCGCCAGCGCCACCCAGAAGTACGGCACCGCGTGCATGAACGTGGCGGCGGGCAGCACGCCGTCGAGCCAGGTGCCCCGCTTCCACGCCATCAGCACGCCGAGCGCGGTGCCCACCAGGTAGCTGATCAGCGTGGCCACGCCGACGAGCCCGACCGTCCACGGCAGGCTGTCGGCGATGACCGTGGACACCTCGGTGGGGAAGAAGGTGATCGAGCGGCCCAGCTCCCCGTGTGCGAGATTGCCCAGATAGTCCACGTACTGCTGCCACAGGCCCGCGTCGCTGATGCCGAACGCCCGCCGCATCGCGTCGATCGCGGCGGGGTCGACGTTGCCCTTCAGGCGGGCCACCAGCAGCTCCACCGGATCCCCCGGCATGAGCCGGGGGATCAGGAAGTTGAGCGTGACGGCGGCCCAGGCCGTCAGGAGGTAGAAGCCGAGCCGCCTGGCCAGAAACCTCACGGGGCCGCCGGCTTCAGGTGCAGCAGGACCACAGCCGCGTCGGGCGAGGTGTACGGCGACGGCATCGCGTACGGGTCCTGCTCCGACGGCCAGCCGACGTACTTGTTCGTCCTGAACTGCGCCCAGGACGGGCTGTAGAACAGCGGCAGCGCGGGCATCTTCTCGACCATGATCCGGGCGAGGCCCTGCGTGACCTTCTGCTGCTCGGCCAGGTCCTCGGTCGCGGCGTAGGCGTCGATCAGCCGGTCGGTCTCGTCGTCCTTCCACCGCTCGTAGTTGCCGGTCGCGGACTTGCCGACGGGCTGGGCCAGCGCGCCGAAGAGCATCGAGCGCATCTGGAAGTACGGGGTCGGCCCGGACGCGGTGGCCCTGATCGACAGCTCGTAGTCGCCCTTGCCGACCTTCGAGACCCAGTCCTGGAACGCCACGCCCCTGGTGTCGACGGTGATGCCGACCTTGGCGAGGTCCTCCCTGATGAGCTGGGCGGCGTTCACCCAGTCGGTGAACGGCGAGGGCACCAGCAGCGTGAACTTCAGCTTGGCCGGGTCGACGCCCTTGAGCAGCTCCTTGGCCTTGGCGACGTCCACCTTGTAGGCGGCGTCCTTGTACTCCGCCGGCACGTACGCCTCACCGCCCGGCATCGGCACGCTGGTCGGGTGCGCGACCTTGGTGTAGCCGCGCTCGGCCACCTTGACGATCTTGTCGCGGTCGATGGCGAGGCTGATGGCCTGCCGGACCTCCGGCTTGGCCAGGACGGGGTTGGTCAGGTTCGGCAGCAGCGTCACCACGCCCTCTGGCGGGAAGAAGTACTTGTTCTGCTCCGGCTTGCCCTGCACGTAGATCTTGTCGATGTCCGGCACGAACGCGCCCGCCCAGTCGACCTCGCCCTGCTGCAGCGCCGTCTGCAGCGCGTTGGCCGTGTACGCGGGGAAGCGCAGCAGCGGCACCTCCGGCTTGCCCGGCTGCCAGTAGGACGGGTTCTTCTCCAGCTCGTAGAGCTGCGCCGAGAACTGCTTCAGCTTGTACGGCCCGGTGCCGACCGGCTTGGAGTTGGTGAACGTGACCGGGTCCTTCTGCTTCTCCCACAGGTGCTTGGGCACGATGGGCGAGTTGCCGGCGATGTTGAACAGCTTGGCGTACGAGGTGTTCTTGAAGTCGACGCGCACCTTGTCCGGTGCGAGCGCCTCCGCCCCCTCGATCTCCAGCGCGTTCCTGTTCAGCTCCGGGTGGTCCTTGAGCATCTGGAACGTGAACGCCACGTCGTCGGCGGTGAACGGCTGCCCGTCGGTCCACTTCACCCCCTCGCGGAGGGTGAAGGTGAGCGACTTGCCCTTGTCGGACCACTTGTAGTCCAGGGCCAGCCACGGCGTGATCTCTCCGGGCTTGAGCCTGTTGAAGTACATGAGGGTCTCGTGGATCATCCCGCTCGTCCCGAAGTTGACGCCTTCGAGGTGGTACGGGTTGAAGTCCTCCTGGAACGTGCCCGCGTCCACGGCGTGGATCACCAGCGGCGGCGCGTTCTCCTCACTCTTGCCGGCGGAGCCGCCGCCGCTGCTCGAACAGCCGGCGACGGCCAGCGCCGCGAGGACGGCCAGAATGCGTTTCATCAGGGGCCTGCTCAATGGGGGGATGCCTTTCCGAAATACTTCGTCCGGAGGTCGCGCGAACCCTTCGGCGCGGCGAAGGCCTGCGCGCGACCGAACCCGGCTGGTGCGCCGCGCACGATGGTCAGTGCGCGGTAGTACTCGACGTAGGGGAAGCCGTAGGTCTCGCCTCTGGCGTAGGCGTATCCGGTCATCGCCTCCGACCAGATCTCGTACGCCTCCTCGCTCAGCTCGACGAACACGTCGGGGACGAACCCTTCGGCGTCCTCCCAGTTGTCGGCGTAGTAGAGCTCGCTCGCCCAGTAGGCGGGGTGCTCTCGTTCGAGCGTCTTGAGCCCGCCGTAGAAGCGGGCGTCCTCGACGATCCGGTGCGTACGAGCGTGATCCTTGTGGATGGACACGCTCCAATGGGTCAGGATGACGTCCGGCCGCAGCTCCCTGATGAGGTCGCCGACCCGCATCTTGACCTCTTCGTCCTCGGGCAGCAGGCCGTCCTCGTAGTCGAGGAAGCGCACGCCCGCGCCGATCTTCTGGGCGAACGTCTCGGCCTCCTCGCGCTTCTGCTTGGCGTAGTCGGGGACGGACATGCGGGGATGGCCGCGCTCGCCGAGCGTGAGGTGGAGGAGCGTGGCCCGGTCGCCGCGCAGGACGTGCTGGGCGAGCACGGCGCCCGCCGTCAGGTCGAGGTCGCCCGCGTGGGCGCCGATCGCGAGAACGTGCGTCATGCCGAGACTCGCCTCATCACGTGGAACCGCCTGGTGATCTCGTAGCCCGCTTTGGTGTAGAGGTGGCCGGCCGGGCTGGTCTCGCCGGTCCACAGGAACCACGACGAGTGGAGCCCTTCGGCGCGCATCATCGTCATGGTGAGATGGAGGAGGATCTTGCCGAGGCCGGTGCCGCGCAGGTCGGGGTCGACGCCGAACGGGCCGAAGCGCTCGGGGATGCCGCGGTAGGCCGCGTACAGGGCGAACCCGACGATGCGCTCCTTCTTCGCGATGACGATGCGCGCGGGGTCGCGGTGCTGCCGGATCGCCTCTCCCCAGTCGGGGTTGAAGGCGTCGGCCGCGAAGCGGATCAGCTCCGGCAGTTCGCCCACGGTGGGGCTGCGGAAGGCGTACCCCTCCCGCTCGCGCCGGCCGCGCAGCTCGTGCACCTCGTCGGGGGTGGCGTAGCCGACGAGCGTCCTGTCCATGGCGACCGGCGAGTAGAGGGTCTGGAAGCCGAGCCCGGTCAGCAGCCGGTAGCCGTCGGGGTAGAGCTCGGCGTCCGCCCCTGGCAAGACGTAGTTCGGCGTATAAGACGAAAAATCCACCTTCGTCCGGCCGGTGTTCTCCAGGAACGCCAGCGCCTCGCCCACGAGCCGCCTCCCGAGCCCCTTCCCCCGGTGCTCCGGGACGACGAAGAAGAACGGGATCCAGCCGGTGTCCGGCTCGAGGTCGGTCCCCGGGGCCAGGGGCGCCAGCCTGCGTACGGCGTACGCGCAGCCGACCACCCGGCCGTCCGAGACGGCGACCCGTAAGCCCTCGGGGTCGAAGTTCGGGTCGAGCAGCACGCAGTCGCGGAACCAGCCAGGGGTGGTGGGATCCGACGGCATGCCGAGGTTCCAGGCATGAACGAGGGAGGTCTCATCTCCGGCGGCGAAGGCGCGGACGGTGACCATGGGGGGTCCTTTCCCGTTAGCTCTCGTGTCACAGCTTTCCCAGGTCAAACCGGCCCGGTCAAGACGATTGAGGAACTAATTTTCTTCGATGCCGCACATCTAGAAAATAACTTTTGCGTCGCGGAGGCCCGGAAACTTTCACGGATCACACTCTCTCCACTGCGCTCCGCCGCAGGTCATCGACTCGGCTCAAGCCGCCTCGACCAGCCATGATTGCGCCGCCGAAACTTTCATTTCACACTCGCAATGTTTCAGGCGAACGAGAGGAGCCCGATGATCATGAGAGCCCGGATAGCAGGTGCCCTGATCGCCGCCGTGACGCTGATCGTCATGGGGCTGATCACGGCGCCACCGGCCGCCTCGGCACAGCTGACAGAGGTGACCGGCTTCGGCACGAACCCGACGAACCTGCGCATGCACCTGTACGTCCCGGACGGCGTCGGGTCCCGCCCGCCCCTGCTCGTGGCCGTGCACTACTGCACGGGCTCCGGCCCGGCCTTCTACTCCGGCACGGAGTTCGCCTCGCTGGCCGACCGGTACAAGTTCATCGTGATCTACCCGTCCGCGACGAGGAGCGGCTCCTGCTTCGACGTCTCCTCGCCGCAGGCGCTGCGGCACGACGGCGGCAGCGACCCGGTCGGCATCGTCTCCATGGTCAGGTACGTCCAGCAGCGTTACGGCACCGACCCAGGCCGCACCTTCGTCACCGGGGCCTCGTCGGGCGGCATGATGACGAACGTCCTGCTGGGCGACTATCCCGACGTCTTCAAGGCCGGCTCGGCGTACATGGGCGTGCCGTTCGCCTGCTTCGCCACCACCGACGGGTCGAGCTGGAACAGCGCCTGCGCCAACGGCCAGGTCGTCAAGACGCCGCAGCAGTGGGGCGACCTCGTACGCGGCGCCTACCCCGGCTACAGCGGCGCCCGGCCGCGCATGCAGGTGTGGCACGGGACCGAGGACACCACCCTGCGCTACCCGAACTTCCAGGAGGAGATCAAGCAGTGGACGAATGTCCACGGCCTGAGCCAGACGCCCAGCAGCACCGACCAGCCGCGCTCCGGCTGGACCAGGACCAGGTACGGCGGCACCGGGACGATGCCGCCGGTCGAGGCGATCAGCGTCCAGGGCGTCGGCCACAGCCTCCCGATGAGCGGGATGGCCGCCGCCACCATCGCGTTCTTCGGCCTCGACGGCACCGGCCCGAACCCGACGCCCACCCCGACCCCGACCCCCACCCCCACGCCGACCCCGACGCCGGGTGCGGGGGCCTGCCGCGTCACGTACACGATGAACTCCTGGAACACCGGCTTCACGACCGCCGTCACGGTCACCAACACCGGCACCGCGCAGCTCTCCTCCTGGGCGCTGGCCTTCACGCTGCCCGGCGGCCAGACGGTCACGCAGGCGTGGAACGCCACGATCTCGCCCTCCAGCGGGCAGGTCACGGCCAGGAACGTCAGCTACAACGGCACGATCGCGCCCGGCGCGTCCGCTTCGTTCGGCTTCCAGGCCACCCACACCGGCGACACCTCCCGGCCGTCGGCCTTCACCCTCAACGGCGCCGCCTGTGACTGACAAGGCCGCCCCGCCGCCGCGGCGGGGCGGTTCCGTCCGTTGATCATGTGATGGATACTGCCCTTCGGAGATTTGGGAGCGCTCCCGGATGCGCTCCCGTCACGACCGAAAGGGCAGATCTTGTCCAATTCGCACCAGCGGTTATCGGCGGTGACGGCGGGCCTCGCGCTCGTCCTCGCCGCCGGTCTCTCGCCGCTCCACCAGGCGGCGGCCGCGACCACCGAGCCCGCTGCGACCCAGCAGGCACCGACCTCTCCGACCGGGCAGGCGCCCGGCGCGAGCGTCACCCTCACCCTCATCACCGGCGACGTCGTCGAGTACACCCCGCCCGCATCAGAGGACGGCGTCCCCTCCGTCGCCATCAGGCCGGTCCCGCGGCCCGGCGGCGCCGGCGTCACGTTCGCCACGCTGCCCAGCAAGGACGGCGGCTACCTCGTCATGCCCTCCGACGCGGCCTCCATGGTCGCCTCGGGCACCCTGGACGAGGAGCTGTTCGACGTCGAGACGCTGGCACGGGACCGGCGGGCCGAGGCGATCCCGCTGCTCGTCACCTACCAGGGCGACCCGGCCCCGGCCGCCCTCGCGAGCGCGGCCCGCGCCCTGCCGGCCGCCGGGAACGTCCGGGTGCTCGACAGCGTCAACGGCGCCGCGATGAGCGTGCGCGCCGACCAGGCGGACGACTTCTGGGCCGGGCTGCGCACCGGCAACCGGCTCTCCGGCGGCGGGATCGCCAAGATCTGGCTCGACCGCAAGACGAAGGCGTCGCTCGACAAGAGCGTGCCGCTCATCGGCGCGCCGGCCGGATGGGAGCGCGGCTTCGACGGCAAGGGTGTCAAGGTCGCCGTGCTCGACACCGGGATCGACACCACCCACCCGGACTTCGCCGGGCGCATCGTCGCCACCGAGAACTTCACCACCTCCGCCGGCATCGCCGACAAGGTCGGGCACGGCACGCACGTCGCCTCGACCGTCGCGGGCGCGGGCGCGACGTACCGGGGCGTCGCTCCCGCCGCGTCCCTGATGGTCGGCAAGGTGCTCGGGGACGGCGGCGAGGGCGAGTGGTCGTGGGCCATCGCCGGCATGGAGTGGGCGGCCACGCAGGGCGCGGACGTGGTCAACATGAGCCTCGGCACCTGCTGCGGCAACGGCACCGACCCGATGAGCCAGGCGCTGAACGAGCTCACCGAGAAGTACGGGACGCTCTTCGTGACGGCGGCCGGCAACGAGTCCGACCCGCTCACGATCAGCGTGCCGGCGGCGGCCGACGAGGCACTCGCCGTCGGCGCGGTCGACAAGGAGACCGGCACCACGCTGGCCGACTTCTCCAGCAAGGGGCCGAGGCTGGACGACGCGGCCGTCAAGCCGAACATCGTCGCGCCCGGCGTCGACATCGTCGCCGCCCGCTCGGCCGACTCCAGGCTGCCCGGTATCCCCGGCGACGACCGCTACACCACGTTCAGCGGCACCTCCATGGCGACGCCGCACGTGGCGGGCGCCGCCGCCGTCCTGGCCCAGCAGCACCCCGGCTGGCGGGCCGCCGAGCTGCGCGACGCGCTCACCTCGACGGCGCGGCGCGACGACGCGCACAACTGGTTCGAGCAGGGCAGCGGCCTGGTGGACGTGCGCCGCGCGGTCACCCAGACCGTCTTCGCCAGCTCGGTGGTCGACTTCCGGCTCATCGGCGAGCCCGCGACCAAGCAGGTCACCTACCGCAACACCGGCGCGGAGCCGGTCACGCTGGACGTCTCGCTCCTCACGCGCGGCTGGAGCGGCGACCCGGCCCCGGAGAGCGCCGTCGCGCTGGGCGCGAAGAGCGTGACCGTGCCCGCGAACGGCACCGCGACCGTCCCCCTCACCGTCGACCCCGCCGCCGCGCCCATCGGCGCCTACGGCGGCTGGGTCACCGCCGCCACCGCCTCCGGCGACGTGCGGGTGGTCACGCCGTTCAGCTACTACACCGGCCCTGAGACGCACCGGCTCGGGGTGTCGCTGGTCAACTCGTACGGCACCAAGGAGTTCTTCCCCGGCTACCAGGCCGAGCCCATGGTGTACGCGATCCCGCTGAAGCGTACGAACAGCCCGGACGACCCGTTCAACCCGTACGGGTACTACTACGCGAAGACCGACTACTCGGGCGACGGGGAGTTCTTCCTGCCCGCCGGGGACTACGAGGTGATCGGCGTCGCCGGCGAGAGCCGGATCAGCAACCGGATCAGCTGGGTGATCGAGAACGTGCGTCTCGACGGGGACAGGACGGTCACCCTGGACGCCCGCACGACGGTCCCGCTCAGACCGGACACCCCGAAGGAGCTGGACGGCGGTGGGACCGCCTACTACGTGCGCACCTTCACCGACCGCGCCAACCCGGTCTCGCTGTGGGGCTCGGCCGCCGGCGGCGGCCACGAGCTGTACGTCACGCCGATGCGCTCGGTGAAGGCCGGCAAGGTGCGGCTGTCGCACCAGTGGAACCTCGAACCGCCGCCGCTCGCCTCCGCCACCGCGGGCCGCCTGCGCCTGCATCCGGACTACGACCTGGAGGCCATGGAGAGCCTGACGGCTCCCGCCACCTACCCCGTCGTCTCCGTCGGGCAGGGGCGCCCGGAGGACTTCGCGAACGCGGACGTCTCCGGCAAGGTGGTCCTGGTCGGGGTGCCGGTCGAGACCGGCTACGTCAACGCGGGCGCCCAGATGGACGACGCCGCCAGGGAGGCCTCCAACCGGGGCGCGGCGGGCATCATCGGCTTCCTCGACGTCGACGGTGGGCGCCCCCGGGTGCCGCTGGGCTCGTTCCTGCGGCTGGGCGTGAGCGCCGGCGAGGGGCGGGCGCTGCGCTCCGCACTGGACGCCGGTCCCGTGTCGCTGCGGCTGGAGCCGTACACGGGGCCTGAGGAGGTCTACCACCTGCGCTTCGACACGCGCGGGCAGGTGCCCGCCCGGCCCGAGAAGGTCCGCATGAAGGACCTGACGCGGGTCGACGTCGCCTACCACGCCGACGCACCCGGCACGAGCGGCTGGGTGTACGGCGAGTCGGCGATCGCCGAGGAGCCGAGCCGCCTGGTGTACGGCGGATCGACGCCGATGCCGCTGGCCCGCACCGAGTACTACGGGCCCGTCTCCGGCGAGGTGGTGTGGTCGCGCACGATCACCAACGCCGGGCTGATCATGCGCTCCGACGACCGGTTCACGCGGCGCGACAAGCGCGTCTCCGAGCAGTGGTTCAAGGCGCCGCTGGTGCCCGGTGCCGCCGACGTGCCCTCGGGGTACCCGGTCGCCGTGCCGTGCGCGTCGTGCCGCGACGCCGACCGGTTCGTGCCCTTCGAGCAGTGGCTGGACTCCGATCCCCGGCACTACAGCAACCTGAGCCCGATCACGTCGGCGCCCAGGCTGTTCGTGGACGGCCAGGAACTGGCCGCGCAGGGGCGGCGGCCCCGGTCGTTCACGGTGCCCGGCGAATCCGGTGACTACCGGCTGGAGGCCGTGGACACCTCCGGGCGCCCCCTGTCCGGCAAGGTCACGACCACCTCGTCGTTCACCTCGACGGGAGCGTCGTCCTCCGGGGCACCCCGGGGGTACACGTGCTCGTTCGGCGGCGGCTGCGCGTTCCAGCCGGCCGTCCAGCTCCGGTACGACCTGCCGCTCGACCTGCTGAACCGGGCCCCGGCCGGGCGCGATTTCGCCTTCGAGGTACGGGCGGGCGCGCACTCCGGCGTGCGCGGGGCGCCGTCCGTCAAGCGGGTCACCGTCGAGTACTCCGTGGACGACGGGGCGACCTGGCAGGAGGCCCGGCGCGTCAGGAGGCACGGCGACGGCCGGTTCCGGGTGGGACTGCGGCATCCCGCGCTCGCGCAGACCAGCGGCTTCGTGTCGCTTCGGGTCACGGCGTCGGACCGGTCGGGCGCCTCGACCACCCAGACCATCGACCGGGCGTACGCCCTGAGGTAGGCGACACCGGCGGCGGCCACGGACCCCTGGCCGCCGCCGGCGGGCTCATCACAGACCGGCCTCACGCGGACCACCGGCACTCACTACACACCGGCCACAGCGCACCACCAGACTCACCACAGACCGGCCACACGCGGACCACCGGCACTCACCGCACACCGGCCACACTCGCACCACCGGCACTCATCGCCCACCGGCCACGCGTTCCACCGGCGCTCACCACAGACCGGCCGCGTGAGGGCCGCCGGCGCTCACCGCAGACCGGGTCGTGGCCGACGCCTGCGGTCATTTCAGCCCGGCCAGGAATTTCCCGGCCAACCGGGTCATGGCCGCCTGCGCCGCGGACGGGTCGAGGGCGGGCGGCCGGTAGCCGGGCGCGCCGACGATGCCCCCGCCGGTCGTCGTGCCGCCGAAGGTGAACTCGACCGTCCGCTCACCGATCAGCACTTCGATCAGGACCTCCCGCCTGGGCTCCTCCTCCGGTTCGCCCGGCCTGGTGGTGGTGGACACCACGGCGAACGCCTTGTCGCCGAGCCCGGACAGCTGCCGTCGGGCCTCGAAGTCGGTGTGGCTGACGCTGTTGCCGATGCCGCCCTTGGCCCGGTAGCGGTCGTACTTCTTGGCGTCGCGGTCGAACTGGAACGCCGCCCCCTCGTCGTCGCCCCAGTCGACCAGGTGGACGCGGAACGTGCCACCTCGCGTGGTGTACTCCTGGCCCGGCTCGTGCTCGACCGCCTCGCTGATCTTCCAGGCGCAGGTGACCTGCTGGACGCGGCCGTCGGTGCCGCCGACGGACGGCCCCTCGGCGGTGGGGAAGAACGCCGACTCGACGTTCCCTGCCGTGATGGTCCCGCACGGCCCGGTGATCTTCACCTTCCCGGCGTCCTTGGCCATCTCCGCCGTGACGCGGTCGGCGACCTTGCCGGCCGCGGCCCGCACCTCGTCGCCCGTGGGGTACTTGGCGCCGCTCCGGTTGCTGCCGCCGTAGGAGACCTCGATCAGCCAGGGCCCCTGCCGGACGTACACGGTGGCCTTGAGGCCGCTGAGCCCGATCGAGCTCTGGCTGTACGAGGCGTCCCCGTACGTCAGCGGCTTGAGCTCGCCGAACGCCGAGCCGGTGGTCTTCCCGTCGGTCCGCCTGCCATCCCGGACGTTGACCCGCCGCTCGTTCGCCTTCTCGTCGCTGTCGAACTCCTTCTTGGCGTGCTCGACCGCGTTCTGGCTGTCGGTGCTCTCGGCCTCCACGGAGATCGTCAGCGTCCGGTAGCCGATGACGCCGTCGCCGACGTCCATCTTGCTGTTGCGCCACCCGCAGGACGCCCGCTTCTCGGTCGCGGAGGCGGCCTGCGTGGCCGCGTCCCTCCCGCCGTACTTGCCGTCGCTGACCAGGCTCTTGCGGAGGCTGTCGGGGACGGCGGCGCACAGCTGGTCGCCGGTGACCGGGCGCAGCTTCACCGCCCCGGCCGCCGGTGACGGCGACCGGGACGGGCTGCCGCGCCGCACGCGCTCGGAGAGGTCGGGCGGATCCTGCGGGCCGCGGCCGGCGCCGCCCCGCAGGAGCAGCCAGCCACCTGCCAGCGCGCCGACCAGGACGACCCCGACCACGGCGACGATGACGACGATCAGCGGCCCCTTCCCGCCACCGCCACCCCCTCTGTGCCGGGGAGCCTGGGGAGGCTGGGGGTGCTGCGGACGTTGCGGAGGCTGCCAGACGCCTTGGGGCCCGCCCTGCCCCGGTGGACCGCCCGGACCGCCCTGCCCCGGCGGGCCGCCGTAACGCGGGCCCGGCCCTGGGGGCGGTCCCGGACTCCCCTGCCCCTGGGATGGCGGATACGGCGAATACATTGCTTGCCCCCCGTGCCTGTACGCAGCTGGATGGCGAGCCTACGGACGGCGGGGACGCGGGGATGTCAGGTGAACACCCGACAATGAGATCACGGTTCGATCATGCGGGTGGAGCTATGGGGATTCGAACCCCAGACCTCCTCCATGCCATGGAGGCGCGCTACCAACTGCGCCATAGCCCCTGGTCACCGCTCCGAGACCACCCGTTGCGGCGCTCGGAGAGCATATAGCCATCCGCGCCGTTTCGCCTAATCGGCGCGGCGCCCGCACCGGGAGCGGGCTGCGGGCGTACGGCCCCCGAACCGTACGGGCCCGCTCATGCCACGGCTTCGGGCCTGTCGTCGCTGTTGACGGGCTCCGGGAGCGTCCCGGCGTTGTGCTCCAGCAGCCGCCACCCCTTGCGGCCCTCCTGCAGCACGGACCAGGAGCAGTTGCCGAGCCCGCCCAGCGCCGCCCACAGCGGCTCGGGCAGCCCCAGCAGCTCGCAGATCCCGAGCCGGAGCGCGGCTCCGTGGGAGGCCACGACCAGCAGCCCGTCGTCGTCGAGCTTGGCCGCCCACCGTCGCATGGCGCCGGCCACCCTGGTGGCCACGTCGGCGACGGGCTCGCCGTCCGGCGCCTCCCAGTTCACGTACTCGTCGGGCCAGCGCGCGGCGATCTCCTCGCGGGTCAGCCCCTCCCACTGGCCGCCGCCGCGCTCACGGAGATCCTTGTCCACCGATACGTCGAGCCGTACGAGCCGGCCGAGCGCCAGCGCGGTGTCGTTGGCGCGCTGCAGGTCGGACGAGACGATCAGGGTGGGCCGCAGCGAGGCGAGCAGCGAGGCGGCCCTGGCGGCCTGCGCCATGCCCGTCTCGTCGAGAGGGATGTCGGAGTGGCCCTGGAAGCGCCGCTCGACGTTCCACAGGGTCTGCCCGTGGCGCAGGCAGACGATCCGCTTGCTCATGCGGATTCCTCACGGGTGTCGGGGAGTGAGGTGAAAGATGCCGGTCCGGTCACGCGCGGGCCCGCTGGAGGTTGGCCTGCATGACGCTCTCCGGCAGCGAGATGGCCGGACAGTCCTTCCACAGGCGCTCGAGCGCGTAGAACGTGCGGTCTTCCTCGTGCTGGACGTGCACGACGATGTCGATGTAGTCGAGCAGCACCCAGCGGCCCTCGCGCTCGCCCTCCCGTCGCACGGGCTTGGCGTCCACCTCCGTGCGCAGCCGCTCTTCGATCTCGTCGACGATGGCGCGGACCTGGCGGTCGTTGGTGGCGGAGCAGAGCAGGAAGGCGTCGGTGATGACGAGCTGGTCGCTCACGTCGTAGGCGAGGATGTCATCGGCCAGCTTGTCGGCCGCGGCCTCGGCGGCGATGCGTACGAGCTGGACGGATCTGTCAGATGCGGTCACGATGCGGGTCTGTCCTCCTGTGTCGGCAACATGCCCATACGTTGAGGGTACCCTTCCAGACCGAAACCGTTCCTCATGAGCGCACGGAACTCGGTCCGGCCGCCCGTTCAGCCTTCCCCGTGGTAGAGCCCCCGCTTGTTGATGTACTGCACGATGCCGTCGGGCACGAGGTACCAGATGGGCTCCCCCTTGGCCACGCGCTGGCGGCACTCCGACGACGAGATGGCGAGCGCGGGGATCTCCAGCAAGGTCACCCGGCCCTCCGGCAGCCCCGGGTCGTGCAGGGTGTGCCCCGGCCGGGTGCAGCCGACGAAGTGGGCGAGCTCGAACAGCTCGTCGGCGTTCTGCCAGTCCAGGATGGCGCCGAGGGCGTCGGCGCCGGTGATGAAGTACAGGTCCACCCCAGGACCGTAAATTTCCGAAATATCGCGCAAAGTGTCGATAGTGAATGTGGGGCCTGGCCGGTCCACGTCCACCCTGCTCACCGAGAAACGCGGATTCGACGCGGTGGCGATGACCGTCATGAGGTAGCGGTCCTCCGCCGCCGAGACCTCGCGCTCGGACTTCTGGTACGGCCGTCCGGTCGGCACGAAAACGACTTCGTCCAGGTCGAAGTGGTGAGCCACCTCGCTGGCGGCCACCAAGTGGCCGTGGTGGATGGGGTCGAAGGTCCCACCCATCACCCCCACTCGCCGCTTCCCCTGCACACCAGGCGCATTCATCATGAACCGGACCTTACGCGGACGTTCCACCACAACATGATGGCACCCCCCTTCGTGATGACCGCGCATCGCTTCCCTTGCGGACGTAGCATGCCGGGCATGACGACCACCCCGGACCGCAACCGCGTCCAACTGCCCGGCATCTCGTCCCGAGCCTACGAACACCCCGCAGACCGGTCCGCCCTGGTCGCTCTGCGTAAGTTGAGTGGGTTCGACACGGTCCTCAAGCAAATGTCCGGCCTCGTCAGCGAGCGCCGGCTGCGCCTGATGTACCTGGCTTCGGCCGTACGCGTGAGCGAGACCCAGTTCCGCTCCATCTACGACATGGGCCGCGATGCCGCCTACACCCTCGACCTGCACCGGATCCCGGAGATCTACATTCAGCAGGACCCGCGGGTCCAGGCCAAGGCGATCGGCTTCGACGACCCGTTCATCGTCGTGACCACCGGTCTGCTCAACCTCATGAACGAGGAGGAGCAGCGCTTCGTCATCGGCCACGAGACCTCGCACATCCTGTCGGGTCACGCGGTCTACCGGACGATGCTCGACATCCTCACCATGCTCGCCGCCCGCGTCGCGTGGATCCCGCTCGGCTACATCGGCCTGCGGGCGATCGTCGCGGGCCTGGAGGAGTGGTACCGCAAGTCCGAGCTGTCCTCCGACCGCGGCGGCCTGCTCGTCGGCCAGGATCCCGAGGCGGCCAAGCGCGCGCTGATGAAGCTGGCCGGCGGCGACTACACCCACGAGATGAACATCGAGGCGTTCCTGGAGCAGTACCAGGAATACGACACCGCGGGCGACCTTCGCGACGGCTTCCTCAAGGTGCTCAACCTGCTCGGCACCACCCACCCGTTCGCGGTGGTGCGCGTCGCCGAGCTGGACAAGTGGCAGCGCAGCGGCGAGTACGACCGCATCCTGGGCGGCGACTACCCGCGCAGGGAGGACGACTCCAACGCACGAGTGACCGACGAGATCAAGGCGGCGGCCGAGTCCTACCGCGCGTCCTGGTCGCAGTCGCAGGACCCGTTCATCGGCGTGCTGCGCGATGTGGCCGAGGGCGCGGTCAACGCGGGCGAGCGCATCTTCAACCGCTTCTCCCGCCGCGACGGCGGCCAGGGCTGACCGCCGCACCGCCGTACGCGGCCGATCCGCTTGATCGGCCGCGACGACCCGCCGCGGCCGGCGACGACCCCGGGCGCGGCGGGTAAGAGCAGCGACGCGACGGCGCCGGGCGGCCAGGGCGACGGCTCCACACGTCAGAGCAGCAACGCGATCGCGCGCACGGCGGCCGCGCACAGGGCGACGAACCCGCCCAGCACGGCCAGCGCGCGCAGCCCCTCCCTGCGCAGATCGGGCAGCCGATGCCCGATCCGTTCGATCTCACGGCCGGCGAAACCGCCGCACAGCATCCCGAACACCACGCCCGCCACCGTGACGGGAGCGGGCTGCTGCCACCAGTCGGAGTCGATCACTCCGCCGCCGGTCACCCAGAGCGCGCCACCCGCCGCCAGCGCGACCGGCACACCAGGCCACACCGCGGCGGTCGCGACCGCCGCCACCAGGGCAAACGGGAAGAGCAGCACGCGCAGCACCACCCGGACGCGCCGCGAGGCGCGCTTGTGCACCATCCAGTGGCCCATCCAGAGCGTCCGGGTCAGCACCACGAACACCGCGGTGATGGCGATGGAGGCGATCGGCCAGATCACCGACGTCACCACGCACGGCACGGCCAGCACGGCGAGCAGCAGCAGCGCGCCGTTGCCCGCGGGCAGCGTGGTGGCCGACTGGGCCCTGAGCCCCGACCGGCCGCGCGCCTGTGTCCTGCTCCTGGCGGCGGCTGTCGTCGTGCGCTGACGGGGCGCGGGCATCTTCGACCGCATGAGGGCGTCCTTCGGCTCCCCGGCGGCGCGGCCCCGCGGCGCGGGCACCTCGGCCCTGCTCCGGACCGCCGCGCCCTTCCCGTCGGTGCCGGTACGCCCGCGCGCCGCCGCCGCGCCCTTACCGTCGGTCCCGGCACGGCCACGTGGTGCAGGGGCCGCGTCCGCCCCGCCGGAGCGGCCTCGCGCCTCCGTACCTCCGGCCCGGCCGCGGGCGTCGGTCCCGCCGGACCGGCTGCGTGCCTCGGCCCCGCCACGGTTGCGCGTTCCCGCGCCCTTCCCGTCGCCGGTCGACGAGGTACGGGACGCGGATCCCTTCCCGTTCACGCCGGAGGCGCGCGAGGCCGATCCCTTTCCGTCCGTGTTCGAGCGCGTACGCGGCGCCGGCACCTTGCCGTCCGTGTTCGCCCGGCTCCGTGCGGACTTGCTCCCCTCCTCGGTGGCGACCCGGCCCGCCTTGCCCTCGTCCGCGACGGGCTCGGGCTCGGCCGCGCTGGTCGCCCTGGCCAGCCGCGACAGCCGGTCGGCCAGCAGCGCCGCCGTGGGCCGCTTGCCCGGCTCCCTGTTGAGCGCGGCGCGTACGAGGGGCAGCAGCTCCACGGGCACGCCCTTGAGGTCGGCCTGCCCGTTCAGCACCGCGTACATCTGCGCCTCGGCCGTCCCCCGCCCGAACGTCGGCCGCCCCGTCGCGGCGAACGCCACCGTCGCCGCCCAGGCGTGCACGTCGGCGGGCGAATCGACCTGCTCGTCGGCGAAGATCTCCGGCGCGGTGTAGCCGGGCGTGCCCAGGAACGTGCCAGTCATGGTGAGCCGGGTCGCGTCGAGCACCTGCGCGATGCCGAAGTCGATGAGCACCGGCCCCTCGGTGCCCATGATGATGTTGCCGGGCTTGAGGTCGCGGTGCACGACCCCGGCCGCGTGGATGATCGCGAGGGCCGCGGCGATTCCCTGCGCCATGTCGACGAGCTGGGAGACGTCGAGCGGCCCGCTCTGGCGCACGCGGTCGAGAAGCGTGACGCCCTCGATGTGCTCCATGACCAGGTACGGCCGGGCACAGTTCAGGTCCGCGTCGAGCACCTTGGCGACGTACGGGCTCTCGACCCTGCGCAGCGCTCTGACCTCCCGCTCCAGCCTCACGCGGGAGGTCTGGTCCTCGGCCAGGTCATGCAGGACCTTGAGCGCGACGCGCTCGTTGCGGCGGGTGGTCGCGAGGTAGACCTCGCCCATGCCGCCTCGGCCAAGCCGCTCGACCAGGGTGTACGGCCCGACCTTGCCGAGCTTGCTCACCGTCCCTCCCCGCCCGGCGCGCCCATAAGGGACACAACCCTAGCGCTGGGATGCGAGTCGACGCTTGAGGCACGCCGAAGGATTATCGACGAGTGTGGTCGGAGAGCATGCTGTCGAGCTCGGCTGTGGGCGCGTCCGACAGTTGCCTGCGGCCCTTCCTGCGCCAGTTGACGTGACCCCGGCTCTCCAGCCAGAGCAGCAACCGGTCGGCGCCGAGCAGCACGGCGGCCGAGAAGACAAGGGCGACGACGATCTCCATGTCTCCCAGTCAACCCGTGGCGCACGGCGCCGGTCAGGCCGACACGCCGACTAACCGGGCACCACCGTGCCCTCTGACGTGCGCAAATGCCCCTCACCGGTATAGATCCACTTGGTGGAGGTGAGCTCGGGCAGCCCCATCGGGCCGCGGGCGTGCAGCTTCTGCGTGGAGATGCCGATCTCCGCCCCGAACCCGAACTCGGCGCCGTCGGTGAACCTGGTCGAGGCGTTGACCGCCACGGCCGCCGAGTCGACCAGCGCGACGAACCTGCGCGCCGCCCGCTGCGACCTGGTGACGATCGCGTCGGTGTGGGCGGAGCCGTACTTCCTGATGTGGGCCACCGCCTCCTCCAGCGAGCCGACGACGGCGGCGGCGATGTCGAGCGAGAGGAATTCGGCGTAGAAGTCGTCCTCGGTGGCGGGCACGACGCCGGTGCCGTGCGCGGCGATGCGCTCGTCACCGTGCACGGTCACGCCCGCCTCCGCGAGCGCCGCCAGCGCCCGCGGCACGAACGCGCCGGCGACGTCCTCGTGCACGAGGAACGTCTCGGCCGCGTTGCACACCGACGGCCGCTGCGCCTTGGAGTTGACCAGGATCTGCAGGGCCAGGTCGAGGTCGGCCTCGGCGTCGACGTAGACGTGGCAGTTGCCGACGC
The DNA here is from genome assembly GCF_006334985.2 of Nonomuraea phyllanthi. Taxonomy (GTDB): domain Bacteria; phylum Actinomycetota; class Actinomycetes; order Streptosporangiales; family Streptosporangiaceae; genus Nonomuraea; species Nonomuraea phyllanthi. Next base: position 21,681 of record NZ_VDLX02000020.1, on the reverse strand, counting down.
CGGTCTCGATGACCGGCACCGTCGACTCCTCGACCACCGAGTTGATCAGGGACGCGCCGCCGCGCGGGATGAGCACGTCGACCAGGCCGCGGGCCCGCATGAGCTCCTTGACCGAGTCGCGGCTGAGCCCGGGCACGAGCTGGACGGCTCCGGCGGGCACCTCGGTGCCCTCCAGCGCGTCCTGCATGACCTTGACTAGGGCGGTGTTGGACGAGTAGGCGCTGGAGGAGCCGCGCAGCAGCGCCGCGTTGCCGCTCTTGAGGCAGAGCGCGGCGGCGTCGACGGTGACGTTGGGACGGCCCTCGTAGATGATGCCGATGACGCCCAGCGGCACCCTGACCTGGCGCAGCTCCAGGCCGTTGGGCAGGGTCGAGCCGCGGACGACCTCGCCCACCGGGTCGGGCAGGTCGGCCACCTCGCGCACCGCCTCGGCCACGGCGGCGACCCTGGCCTCGTCGAGGCGCAGCCGGTCGATCATCGCCTCCGAGGTGCCCTGCGCCCTGGCCCGCGCGACGTCCTCGGCGTTGGCCGCGACGATCCAGGCCGCGTGCGCCTCCAGGGCGTCGGCGACCGCGCGCAGTGCCCGATCCTTGGGCGCCCGCGGCAGCGGGGCCAGCTCGGCGGCGGCCTCTCGTGCCGCGTGGGCGACCTTCAGGAACTCTGTGCTCATGGCTTCCGCTTCCCGGGACTAGTTGTGGGCTTCCAGTATGACGATGTCGTCACGGTGGATGAGCTCGCGTTCATATTCCGGACCGAGCGCGCTGGCCAGCTCCCTGGTGGAGCGGCCGAGCAGGCCGGGGATCTCGGTGGCGTCGAAGTTCACCAGGCCGCGCGCCACCACGCCGCCCCGGGGCTCGCACAGGTCGACCGGATCGCCGGCCGCGAACTCGCCCTCCACCGACGTCACCCCGGCCGGCAGCAGCGACTTGCGCCGCGCCACGATGGCCTCGACCGCGCCCTGGTCGAGGTGGAGCCGGCCGCGCCCGGTGGTGGCGTGGGCGAGCCAGAGCAGGCGCGTGCCGGGGTGCCGGCCGCCGGGGTGGAAGTAGGTGCCGACGTCGGCCCCGCCCAGCGCCTGGGCCGCGTGGGCGGCCGCGGTGAGCACCACGGGCACGCCCGCCTCCGTCGCGATCCTGGCGGCCTGCACCTTGGTCACCATGCCGCCGGTGCCGACCGCCGCGCCGCTCTTGCCGAGCTCGACGCCGACCAGGTCTTCTGGCCCGCGGATCTCGGCCAGGCGCCGCGACCCGCTGCGGCTCGGCGGCCCGTCGTAGAGCGCGTCGACGTCCGACAGCAGCACGAGCGCGTCCGCGTGGATCAGGTGCGACACCAGCGCGGCCAGCCGGTCGTTGTCGCCGAAGCGGATCTCGTCGGTGGCGACGGTGTCGTTCTCGTTGACGATCGGCACGATGCCGAGCTCCAGCAGCCGCGCGAGCGTGCGCTGGGCGTTGGCGTGGTGCGCGCGCCGCATCATGTCGTCGGCGGTCAGCAGCACCTGGCCGACGCGCAGGGAGTAGCGGGCGAAGGAGGAGGTGTAGCGGGCGACGAGCACGCCCTGCCCGACGGAGGCGGCCGCCTGCTGGGTGGCCAGGTCGCGCGGTCGCGCCGTCAGCCCGAGCGGGCCGAGGCCCGCCGCGATCGCCCCGGAGGAGACCAGGACGATCTGCGTCCCGGTACGGCGCCGCGCCGCCAGCACGTCCACGAGGGCGTCGACCCGATCGACGTCGATCATGCCCTGGGGGGTGGTGAGCGAGGAGGAGCCGACCTTGACAACGACCTTCGACGCTGAGCTGATCTGTTCCCGCACGTCTCGCAGCCTATCCGAGCTCGAACTCCCCCTGATCCGCGGGCGGCTCAGCCCAGGCGGTTGTCGGAGCCGCGCGGCCCCTGCCGTACGGACTCGGCCCGGAGCGTGGGCTGCCAGTCGAAGACGTAGCCGCCCTCCATGGGCCCGATGACCACCTCGGCGCCCGCGGTGGCGCCGAGCTTGGCCAGCTCCTCCTCCACCCCGAGCCGTTCGAGCCGGTCGGCGAGGTAGCCCACGGCCTCGTCGTTGCTGAAGTCCGTCTGCCGGATCCACCGCTCCGGCTTCTCGCCGGTGATCTGGAACAGGTTCTCGTTGACCCGCCGTACCCGGAACCCGGCGTCGCCGAGCTGCTTGGGCCTGATGACCAGCCGCGTCGGCTCCTCGACCGGCTTGTTGGCGCGGGCCGCCGCGACCCACTCGCCCATCGCGTACGTCAGCTCCCGCAGCCCGTCGTGCGTGGCGGCCGAGATCGTGAACACCCGCAGCCCCCGCTCCTCGAACTCGGGCGTGACCAGCTCGGCCAGCTCCCGCGCGTCGGGCACGTCGGCCTTGTTCAGCACGACCAGCCGCGGCCGGTCCTCCAGCTTCCCGTACGCGCGCAGCTCCGCCTCGATCACCTCGTAGTCGGTGATCGGGTCGCGGCCCGGCTCCATGGTGGCGCAGTCGATGACGTGCACGAGCATGTCGCACCGCTCCACGTGCCGCAGGAACTCGTGCCCGAGCCCCTTGCCCTGCGAGGCCCCGGGGATCAATCCGGGCACGTCGGCCACGGTGAAGACGGTCTCGCCCGCCGTCACCACCCCCAGGTTGGGGATCAGGGTGGTGAACGGATAATCCGCGATCTTGGGCTTGGCCGCGCTCAGAGCGGCGATCAGCGAGGACTTGCCGGCGCTGGGGAAGCCGACCAGCGCCACGTCCGCGACGCTCTTGAGCTCCAGCATGGCGTCGAGCGAGTCCCCCGGCTCGCCCAGCAGCGCGAACCCGGGCGCCTTGCGCTTGGTGGTGGCCAGCGCCGCGTTGCCGAGCCCGCCGTGGCCGCCCTGGGCGATCACGTACCGCGTGCCGGCGCCCACGAGGTCGACCAGCACCTCGCCGGTGGTGGCGTCCTTGACCACGGTCCCGTTGGGCACGGGCAGGATCACGTCCGCCCCGTTGGCCCCGTCGCGGTGGGAGCCCTGCCCCTGCTTGCCGTTCTGGGCGCTGCGGTGGGGCCGGCGGTGGTAGTCGAGCAGCGTCGCCGTATTGGGGTCGACCTCCAGGATGACGTCGCCGCCGCGCCCGCCGTTGCCGCCGTCGGGGCCGCCGAGCGGCTTGAACTTCTCCCGGTGGATGGAGGCGCACCCGTTCCCCCCGTCACCGGCGCTGATGTGAAGGACCACCTGGTCCACAAAGTCCGGCATCCCGCACTCCTCCACCCCCTCGCGGGGGAACTCGTCGGCGCGGGAGAACCGCGCCCACACAAAAGCAAAGGGGTGGATCGGCGTCGCGATCCACCCCTCAGCAACAAACCCAGGGCCGACGGAGAGAGAAGAACCCTACTCCGCGACGGGGACGATGCTCACGGCCCGACGGCCGCGCTTGGTACCGAACTGCACGTGCCCGGCCGTCAGCGCGAACAGCGTGTCGTCGCCGCCACGCCCCACGTTGTCGCCGGGGTGGAAGTGGGTGCCGCGCTGGCGGACGATGATCTCGCCCGCGTTGACCAGCTGGCCACCGAAGCGCTTGACGCCCAGGCGCTGGGCGTTGGAGTCACGGCCGTTCCGGGTGGACGACGCGCCCTTCTTGTGTGCCATCTCTCAAACTCCCGATCAGGCCTGCTCGATACCGGTGATCTTCACCTGGGTGTACCGCTGGCGGTGACCCTGGCGCTTCTTGTAACCGGTCTTGTTCTTGTACTTGAGGATGCGGATCTTCGGACCCTTGGTCTCGCCGAGGATCTCGGCGCTGACCGTGAACCTACCCGCCTCCGTGGTCACGTCGCCGTCGTTGACGACGAGCACCGTCGGCAGCGAAACCGAAGAGCCGACCTCGCCGGCGACCTTGTCCACCTCGAGGACGTCACCGACGGAGACCTTCTGCTGCCTGCCGCCGCAACGAACGATCGCGTACACCGCGGAACCCTTCTACTGACTCACTGTTGTCTCGTACATCGGCCGCCTCACGGAGAGGCGGCCGCCGAATGCTGCGCCTGTCATTCGGCCTGTCCCAAACCGACGAACCGAGTAAGCGCGCCAACAGGGCACGTCACCTGACGCACCGATTGTCTAGGGTACCGGATCAGTGGTCCCTAGGCGAACCGGACGGAACGTCGGAAGCCCGCCGAGAGCTACTCGGAGGACTTGGCGCGGCGGGAGCGTCGCCGCCCTCTGCCGGAAGTCTGGCTGGCCTGGTCGTCCTCGGCCGGGACGTCTTCAAGCGCACCGGTCACGGTATCACGGCCCGAGGTGTCCTTGGCCGCCGAAACCTTGTCGGCGACCGACTTCTCGACGGCCATCTTCCCCTGCGTGCCGCGCGGCTCCGGCTTGGGCTCGACCGGCTCCGTGGAGACGAGCAGCCCGCGGCCGTTGCAGCACTCACACGGCGTCGAGAACGCCTCCAGCAGCCCCTGACCGACCCGCTTACGGGTCATCTGGACCAGGCCCAGGGAGGTCACCTCGGCCACCTGGTGCTTGGTCCTGTCGCGGGCCAGGCACTCCAGCAGCCGCCGCAGCACCAGGTCGCGGTTGGACTCCAGCACCATGTCGATGAAGTCGATGACGATGATGCCGCCGATGTCACGCAGCCTGAGCTGGCGCACGATCTCCTCGGCCGCCTCCAGGTTGTTCCTGGTGACGGTCTCCTCGAGGTTGCCGCCCTGGCCGGTGAACTTGCCGGTGTTGACGTCGACGACGGTCATGGCCTCCGTACGGTCGATCACCAGCGAGCCGCCGCTGGGCAGCCACACCTTGCGCTCCAGCGCCTTCCCGAGCTGCTCGTCGATCCGGTACGACTCGAACACGTCGCCCTGGTCGCCGTCCCACTTCGACAGGCGCTCGGCCAGGTGCGGCGCGACGTACTTGACGTAGTCGTCGACCGTGTCCCAGGCGTCGGCGCCCTGCACGACCAGGTTGGTGAAGTCCTCGTTGAAGACGTCGCGCACGACCCTGATCGTCAGGTCCGGCTCGGCGGACAGCAGCTCCGGCGGGCTGGCCGACTTGGCCTTCTTCTGGATGTTCTCCCACTGCGCGGACAGCCGCGCCACGTCACGGGCGAGCTCGTCCTCGGACGCGCCCTCGGCGGCGGTACGCACGATCACGCCGGCGTTCTCCGGCATGACCTTCTTCAGGATGCTCTTGAGCCGCGTGCGCTCCTTGTCGGGCAGCTTGCGGCTGATGCCGGTCATCGACCCGTCCGGCACGTACACGAGGTAGCGCCCGGGCAGGCTGATCTGCGACGTGAGCCGGGCACCCTTGTGGCCGATCGGGTCCTTCGTGACCTGCACCAGCACCGACTGCCCCGACTTCAGCGCCGACTCGATGCGCTTCGGCTGGCCTTCGAGACCGGCCGTGTCGAAGTTCACCTCTCCGGCGTACAGGACGGCGTTCCTGCCCTTGCCGATGTCCACGAACGCGGCCTCCATCGAGGGCAGCACGTTCTGGACCTTGCCGAGGTAGACGTTGCCGACGTAGGACTGGCTGGCCTCGCGGTTGACGTAGTGCTCGACGAGGACGCCGTCCTCCAGGACCGCGATCTGCGTACGGTCGCCGTGGCGGCGTACCACCATCATGCGGTCGACGGCCTCGCGGCGGGCCAGGAACTCCGACTCCGTGATGATCGGCGGCCGCCTGCGGCCCAGCTCGCGACCCTCGCGACGGCGCTGCTTCTTGGCCTCCAGCCGGGTGGACCCGCGCACGCTCTGCACGCCGTCCGTCGCGGTGTCGAGCGACGCCGCCCGGCCCGCGCGCGGCGCGCGGATGCGCACCACCGTGTTCGGCGGGTCGTCGCTGGACGGCTCGGTGTCGGTGTCGGAGCCCCGGCGGCGACGGCGACGGCGGCGGCGCGAGGTGGAGCTCTCCTCGTCCTGGGCGCTGTCCTCCGCCTGCTCCTCCTCGGCCTCCTCTTCCTGCTCCTCGCCGTCCTCGGCCTCGTCCCGCTCGCGCGACTTGCCCCGGCCCCGGCCGCCACGCCTGCGGCGACGGCGCCGGCCGCCGCCCTCCTCCTCCTGCTCGTCGGAGGTGTCGACGTCGGTCTCGTCCTCGGTGGCGGTCTCGTCGACCGGCTCCTCGACCTCCTCGGGCTCGGGAGCGGGCTCCGGCTCGGCCTTGCGAGTGACGGCGGGCTTGGCCCTGCTGGGGTCGGGGGCCTGGAACAGCGGCGCGAAGATGGCCGCCGGGCGCTCGAACATGGTGCCCGGCTCGTCCTGCCTGCGCGCGGACAGGCCGAACGGGTCGGCGAGCAGGCTCGGGCGCACGGCGTCCTCGTCGAGGTCCTCGCCCGCGGGCTCGTCGTCCAGCGGTTCGTCCTCGGGCAGGATCTCCAGGATGTCCTCGTCCTCACCGCCGGCCTTCTCGCCCGCACGGACCGCCTCACCGGCGCCACGCGCGGCATCGCCCTCGGCACGGACCGCACCACCAGCGGCACGCGCGGCATCGCCGCCGGCCGGCGCGGCGTCATCCGCACCGCCGGCCGCCGCCGCGTACTCTCCGGCCCCGGCGCCACCGCGTGCGGTGGCCCCCTCGGAGCCGGCCACCGCCCCCGCAGCGCTCTCACCGGCAGCACCGGTCAACGTGCCGGCGGCATCCGTGACGGCTTGGTCCGCACCGGCGACCGGTGCTCCCTCGGCAGCACCAGCGGCTTCGCCCACACCGGCCTCAGCCGACGTGACAGCCTGCTCCGCGTCCGCCTTCTTACGGGTCCTGCGCCGCTTCACCGGCTCGGCAGGAGCCTCGTCCTCGGGGAGCGCTCCCGGGACATCCGGCTGCTCCTCGGCAGCCTTCTTCGTGGTGCGCCGCCGCGCCGTCGTGGCGGTCGACCTCGTACGCGTGGCCCGCTTGGGCTTCTCGGCGACGGCCTCATCGGCCGCCTCCGCGACGGCCGCCTCGACCGGGCTCTCGGGCGCACCGGCCTCCGCCGTCCCCGAAACAGCGCCCGGAGCGGCAGTCGTCGAAGCGGTGCCGGAAACGGGGCCGGAACTGGCCAGAACGCCGGGCGAGGGCTCTCCCGCCGCACGCTGCGCGGCGTTGCTCTGCACTTCCTTCACATCAGCCACGGACGGCGCGGCCTGCGCGGCGACGACCGTGACCGGAACGGCGGCCGGCTCCTCGGGCAACTCCGGCGGGGGACCCGCGGGGCGGCTGGCGGAGCGGCGACGTGGGGTCACCTTGGACTGTTCAGTTGTCTCCCCGTCAGGGCCAATGGCCCCGGCGTTGGGCTCGTTGTCGAGCATGCGGGCGCTCTCCCGTCAGCTCCCGGGCGCGTCGCCGCGCCGCGCAGGAGCCCTCGTGTCTCGTTGTCCGCCGGCGCTCCCGGTGAGGGAGCGCCGGCGCCAAGTCCTGTCAGCGGTCGTTCCCCGCTGTCGCGGGGCACGTCCTTAACCGGCGACGTGCTCACCCGCCGGTCCCGCCTCGCCGCCGCGCGTCGTGTCGCGGTCAAGGCCGAGCGGGTCGGCAAGCGCACCGGTGCTGGCGTCGAGCGGCCCCTGCGCCAGCCTGGTCACCTCGGGGGGAACCGGCGGCGCGAAGTCGGCCACAAGGCGCAGCCCTGTGAGCACATCGTCGGGTCGAACGGCAGGCGTCATGTGCCGAACAACCATGCGCAGTATGACACACGGCTCTCCAAGCACCTGAGCTGCGAATCTCTCTGCTCCCTCGGACACCGCGAGCCCCAGGACGGCCTCCCGCGCGTCGAAGCGGCGGGGGCCCTTCTTGGTGAGGCGCTCGACCTCCACAGTGCCCTCCGCGAGAAACTTCTCCGCCGCCACCTCGGCGAGCTCGCGATCGGCACCGGGCAGCCGCACCTCCCACTCGGAGACCTCCAAGCGGTCGGCCAGCGCCCCAGGACCCGCCTCCACGACGTCGAGCACATCGAGCCCAGGTGGCAGCGACCCGTCAAGGCCCCGCTTGACCTGCTCCGGGTCGCACGGTGTGGTGACACCGATCTCGAGGTATTCGGCTTCGCTGGCGACGCCGGTCGGCGCCGCGCCCGCGTAGGAGATCTTCGGGTGGGGCGAGAAACCCGCGCTGTAGGCCACCGGAATGCCGGCACGGCGGACCGCTCTCTCAACGGCCCGCGAGATGTCGCGGTGGCTGGTGAAGCGCAGGCGGCCGCGCTTGGCGTAACGCACGCGAAGGCGCTGCACCGTGGGCGCGGGCGGAGGCCCTTCGGGAACAGGTTTCAGAGCTTGTCGTCCTTCCCTTGTCAGAGTTCCTTCTTCTCAGGTCCCTTCGTCTCAGGATAAGCCGCGCGGGCGCGTGAACGTGTACGCCGAGGCACGGGCTGCCCACTGAGCGCGCTAGACCACCGTAAGAGGAAGGAGTTTCCGCCCTGTGGGGCCGATTTGAATTTCTGTGCCCATGGTCGGGCAGACACCGCAGTCGTAGCAAGGAGTCCAGCGGCAGTCCTCGACCTCGCCACCGGAAACCGCCTCCTGCCAGTCCTGCCAGAGCCACTCGCGGTCGAGCCCGGCGTCGAGATGGTCCCACGGCAGGACTTCGTTCTCCTCGCGCTCGCGCGTGGTGTACCAGTCGACGTCGACGCCGGCCTGCTCGGCCGCCGCCATCCATCGCTCGTACGAGAAGTGCTCGCTCCAGCCGTCGAACCTGCCGCCGTCCTCCCAGACGGCGCGGATCACGGCGCCGACCCGGCGGTCGCCCCGCGAGAGCAGGCCCTCCACGATCGAGGGCTTGCCGTCGTGGTAGCGGTAGCCGATGGCCCTGCCGTACTCCTTGTCGCCCCTGAGCGAGTCGCGCAGCGCCTTGAGCCGCCGGTCGACCGTCTCGTGGTCGGCCTGGCCGGCCCACTGGAACGGCGTGTGCGGCTTGGGCACGAAGCCGCCGATGGAGACCGTGCAGCGGATGTCGCGGCTGCCGGTCGCCTCGCGGCCCGCCTTGATGACCTTCTTGGCGAGGTCGGCGATGCCCATCACGTCCTCGTCCTGCTCGGTGGGCAGCCCGCACATGAAGTAGAGCTTGACCTGGCGCCACCCCTGCGAGTAGGCCGTGGTGACGGTGCGGATCAGGTCTTCCTCGGTGACCATCTTGTTGATCACCTTGCGCATGCGCTCGGAGCCGCCCTCGGGCGCGAACGTCAGGCCCGAGCGCCTGCCGTTCCTGGAGAACTCGTTGGCCAGGTCGATGTTGAACGCGTCGACCCTGGTCGAGGGCAGTGACAGCGAGGTGTTGGTGCCTTCGTAGCGGTCGGCCAGGCCCTTGGCGATGTCGCCGATCTCGGAGTGGTCGGCCGACGACAGCGACAGCAGGCCGACCTCGTTGAAGCCGGACTCCTTGACGCCGTTGTCGACCATGGCGCCGATCGTGGTGATCGAGCGCTCCCGGACCGGACGCGTGATCATGCCCGCCTGGCAGAACCTGCAGCCGCGGGTGCAGCCGCGGAAGATCTCCACGCTGAACCGCTCATGCACCGTCTCGGCCAGCGGGACCAGCGGTTTCTTCGGGTAGGGCCACTCGTCGAGGTCCATCACGGTGTGCTTGTGCACCCGCCACGGCACGTCGGCCCTGTTGGGCGCGACCCGCTTGATACGACCGTCGGGGTGATAGTCCACGTCGTAGAACTTCGGGACATAGACCCCGCCGGACTCGGCGAGCCGCATGAGCAGCTCGTCCCGTCCTCCTGGTCTTCCCTCGGCCTTCCACTCGCGGATCACCTCGCTGATCGCGATGGAGATCTGCTCGCCGTCGCCGAGCACGGCCGCGTCGAGGAAGTCGGCGATCGGCTCGGGATTGAAGGCCGCGTGGCCGCCGGCGAGCACGATCGGATCGTCCTCGCCCCGGTCGGCCGCGACGAGCGGGATGCCCGCGAGGTCGAGCGCGGTCAGCATGTTGGTGTAGCCGAGCTCGGTCGAGAACGACACCCCGAACACGTCGAAGGCGCGCACCGGCCGGTGCGCGTCGACGGTGAACTGCGGGACGCCCTCGGCCCGCATGAGCGCCTCGAGATCCGGCCAGACCGCGTAGGTGCGCTCGGCCAGCGTGCCGGGCAGCTCGTTGAGGATCTCGTACAGGATCGCCACGCCCTGGTTGGGCAGGCCGACCTCATAGGCGTCCGGATACATCAGCGCCCATCGCACGTCGGCGGAGTCCCAGTCCTTGACGGTCGAGTTGAGCTCACCTCCGACGTACTGGATGGGCTTCTGCACCTTGGGCAGCAGCGCTTCCAGGCGGTGGAAAATCGACTCGACAGGCATACGTCAAGGGTAGCGGCGATCGAACGCCGACAGGCCCGCCACCACCCACACCCACGGGCGGCAACTCCTGAACCCCCACCATCGTGGGGCGAAGTGCGGCGTATGACGGGTGTGGTCGAGTCTCGCCAGGCTGCTCCGGCGTCCGCGTTCCCCTCAACCCGAGCCGCGCACCTCGGATAAACCCGCACACAGACCTAGTTGAACGACTGTCTTCGCACCCTGATGGCCTGCAGAAGCCCGATCGCGATCAGATTGGCGAACGTGGCCGTACCGCCGTACGACACGAACGGCAGCGGCAGGCCCGTGATCGGCATGATGCCGATCGTCATCCCCACATTGACGAACGCCTGGAACGCGAACCAGCACACGATCGTCCCGGCCACCAGCGTCCCGAACCGGTCGTCGCAGTGCCTGGCGATCTGGAGCCCGCGGATCAGCACCACCCCGAGCAGCAGCACGACCGTCACGGACCCCAGGAAGCCGAACTCCTCCCCCGCCACCGTGAAGATGAAGTCGGTGTGCTGCTCGGGCACGAACCTGCCGGTCGTCTGCCCGCCGCCCAGCAGTCCCTTGCCCAGGAGCTGCCCCGACCCGATCGCGATCATCGACTGGGTGCTGTTGTAGCCGACCCCGCGCGGGTCGACGCTCGGATCGACGAACGCCGTGAACCTCGCCACCTGGTACGGCTCGAGCAGCTGGAAATAGAACACCGCGAACACCCCGGCACCCGCCACCACGGCCAGCGCCGCGATCCACCGCTTGCGCACCCCCGCGACGACGAGCCCGGAGGCTGTGATCACCGCCAGCACCAGCGCCGTCCCGAGGTCGGGCTGGAGCATCACCAGCCCCATCGTGACGAACGCGGCGATGAGCGCCAGCCAGATGTCCAGCGCCCGCGGCCGATCGCTGCCCTCGGCCGGCTGCGCCAGTAGCATCGCGATGATCAGCAGGAGCCCGACCTTGGCGAACTCCGACGGCTGCACCGCGAAACCCCCGCCGAGCAGGATCCACGAATGCGACCCGTTGATCGTCGCGCCCAGCGGCGTGATGACCAGCCCCAGGCCTATCAACGACATCAGGAACACCAGCGGCGCGTACGCCCGCATCGCCCGGTGGTCGACCGTGGCCACCACCGCGCACACCACTATGCCGAGGGTCTCGTTCAGAATGTGCTTCTTGACCAGGCCGGTGGACCCGGGCGCCCATGTCCTGGTGGACGACCAGACGAGCAGCGTGCCGATAACGCTCAGCCCGGCCACCGCGACCAGCATCAACGCGTCGAGCCTGCGCACCGCCGAGTTCTCGGCAGTCACGCGCCTTAGCAGCGAGGGCCGCCGGATGGCCGCCGTCCGATCGATCACCTCCGGCCCCCTGTCTCACGATCCGGGCAGCCGACGAGCCAGCCGACCGCACATCCGATCACCCACCCGGCCGCACAGCCGACCACCCACCGCCCCAGCCCACGCCCGACGGACGACCGCCCCGATCCACACCCAACGGGCAACCGTCTCAGTGCACGTCCAACGGGCAACCGTCTCAATGCGCGTCCAACAGGCAATCGACCCAACCCACGTCCAACGGACACCGGTCTCAGCCCACGTCCGTCCGGCACCCGCCGCCCGAGCCGGCCGCTACCCGCCCCATGCCCGCTCAGCACCCGTCGCACAAGCCGACCGCCACCGCCCTCATGCCCGCCCAACACCCGGCCCCTGATCTGACCACCACCACCGGCCCACGGCTTCCCAGCAGACGTGGGACGCGCTGCCACCGAGCCGCCACATCGCCACCGCAACCCGCCGGCGCCCGCCTCCGCACCGTCATGGCCCTGCTCCACACCACCGTCGATCGGCCCGCAGCCACCGGCAAAGGGCTCAGCACCAGCATCAAGCAAGGCAGCACCACCACCAGGCGCATGACCACCAGTCGGCACTGCAACACCACCAACCGACACAGCATCACCAACCGACACGGCACTACCAACCGGCGCGGCATCATGCACCGCCATCGGTCCACCAACCGATGTCACTCCACCAACCGGTGTCATTCCAGCAACCGGCGTCGTTCCAGCAGCAGCCTGCGCAGCACCATGGCCAACCGGATGGATTTCGGCGCGGGGCCTCGCCTTCCAGCGACCCCTACCCTTGGGCAAGCATCGCCCGCCATCGCGAAGGCCCGCCCAAGGCGCAGGGGTGATCATTGCCCCTCCACCGTTCCGTCAGGCGCGAACTGGGGCAGCCTCGTCGTGAGCTTCCCTCCGGGCACGGCCGGAGGCCGCTTGATGCCGTAGATCCCCTCGTAGATCTCCCGCGCGGCAGGCGCCGCCGTCTGCGCGCCCTGCCCGCCCTGCGAGACCATGACCACGACGACGTACTGCGGGTTCTTCGTCGGCGCGAAGGAGGCGAACCACGAGGTGTCCTGCTTGCCCCACACCTCCGCGGTACCGGTCTTGCCGCCGATGCGCACCTTGTTCATCGGGAACCCGGCGAAGGCGCCCGCCGCGGTGCCGTCGGAGGGGACGTCGCTCAGCGCGTCCTTGATGTAGTGGCGCTCCTTCTCGTTGAGCGGCAGCTTGCCGACCACCGGCACCGGGATGGTCTTGACCACGGTGCCGTCGGGCCGCACCAGCGCCCACCCGATGCGCGGGCTGCGCACCTTCCCGTCGCTCACCAGCGCCGCGTACGCCCGCGCCAGCTGCATCGGTGTCACCAGCACGTCGCCCTGGCCGATGGAGAAGTTGGCCGAGTCACCCGGCCGCAGCAGGAAGCCTTCGGTGCAGTTCTCCAGCGCGAGCCGCTTGAGGAAGTCGGCCCGCGCCCGGTCCTTGACCTCCGGATAGCCTTTGCGCGACCGCTCGCAGCTCACGTCGTGGGTGGCGTTCCACAGGTTCTTCTTCCAGGCCCGGTCGGGAATGCGCCCCGAGGACTCGCCAGGCAGGTCGACCCCGGTCGGGGCGCCGAACCCGAACGACCGGGCGGTGTTGGCGAACACCTCCTTGGGCACCTTCTTGGGATTGCGCCCGCCGTCCTTGAGATACTGCTCGTACGCCGCCTTGTAGAAGATCGTGTCGCACGACTTGACCAGCGCCATGTGCAGGCTGAGCGTGCCCAGGGGAATGCCGCGGAAGCCGCTGAAGGCCCGGCCGCCCACCATCACGGAGCCGGGGCAGTCGTACTTGCCGTTCAGCGGGTATCCGGCCCGCAGCATCGACGCCACCGACGAGATCTTGAACGTCGAACCGGGCGCGAACTGGCCGTTGATGGCACGCGACACGAGCGGCTTGCCTGACTTATCCGACATCAACCACTGATAGCCGCGCGCCGAGATGCCGCCCGCCCAGATCGCCGGGTCGTACCCGGGCGCGCTGGCCAGCGCCACCACCCGTGCCGTACGCGCGTCGAGCACCACCGCCGCGCCGCCGTCGGCCGCCGGCGCCGACTTCATCGCTCTGGCCAGCGCCTTCTCCACCACGGCCTGCACCCGCGAGTCGATGCTGGTCACCAGATGGTCGCCCGGAACGGGAGCGGTCTGCTCCTCCACCCCGAGCGCCTTGCCCATCCTGTCGACCTGCACCCTGCGCAGTCCCGACTTGCCACGCAGCGCCTCGTCGTAGACGTACTCGAGCCCGTCCCGGCCGACCAGGTCGACCCCGGAGAAGCTGGCCTTGAGCCCCTCGCGCTTCTCCAGCTCGGCCTCGGTGACCGGCTGCAGGTAGCCGAGCATCTGCGCCCCGGCCCGCCCGCCGGGGTACTGCCTGACGGAGTGGACCTCCGCCGTCACCCCGGGAAACTCCTCCTGCCGCTCCAGGATCTGCAGCGCCTCACGCGTGTCGACCTTCTCGTCCAGCGGAACCGCCTGGTACGGCGAGCCCGTCCAGCACGGCTTGGAGACCCCCGGCCCGCACGGCGTGATGCGCTGCTGCAGCTCCGCGACCGGCCTGCCGAGCACCGCCGACAGCTTGCGCAGCACCTTCATGCCGCCGTCGGGCATCCTGGTCAGCCTGGTCCGATCCACCGACACGACCAGCGCGGTCTTGTTACGGACCAGCGGCCGCCCGTGCGAGTCGAGGATCTGCCCGCGCACCGCCGGGACGATCACCGTGCGCGTCCTCGTCTCCGTGGCCCGCGTCACGAACTCGTGCCCGCGCACCACCTGCACCTGCCACAGGCGCACGGCGAGCACGACGAGCATCGTCACCACGAGCACGTGCAACACCAGCAGCCTGGCCCGCATCCTCATCATGTCGAGTACCCCGCCTCCCTGCCCCGCGTCGTCAGCCAGATCACGATGGGGGAGACGAGCAGGGTGTAGACGACGGTGACCGGCACCCGCTCGGTCAACGCGGCCACCGTCACCCGGGGATCGGAGACCAGCCCGACCACGAGCGCCGCGAGCAGGGGCGCGATCAGCACGCACAGCACCACGGTGGTCACGGGCCCGCCCGCGCCGCGCCCCGCCACGTAGCCGACCACGGCCAGCGCGAACGCGTACTGTCCCACGAGGTGAGCGCTGGGAGGCATGATGTCGACGAGCAGCCCGGCACAGAAACCGAGCACCGCCCCGTGCTGCGCGCCCCGCCCCAGGGCCGCCCCGATCACGGCCAGCAGCACCAGGTCAGGGGCTCCCCCGCCGGGCAGGGGCAGCCGGTTGACCAGCATGACCTGTGCGAGCAAGGCCAGCACCACGGAGAGCCCGCCGATCACCGCGCCCCCTCCCGCACGCCCCATCCCCCGTCAGCGGGAGCGACCACCCGCCCACCGCCCCGACCGGCGAGCCGCTCAGCACCGCGACCGGTCGCCCGTGTCGAGGGGCGCTCACCCTGGAGGGCCGACCGCTCCCAGGCCAGGCCAGACGCCGCCACAACCGCTCTCACGCACCCGCCACACCCAAGCCGCCTGGACCGATTCACCACGCCGTACCGCGCACCCACACACCCGTCACAGCTCCGGCAGGCGCCTCTTGCGCCGTGCCCTCCCGGCGGCAGGAGCCGCGCCCCACGCCGCCCGCCGATCACCGCGATCCCTCCTTGGCGGGCAGCACGGCGTCACGTGGATCCCGCTTGGGCGCCGCCACCACCACGCCCACCACGTCGAGCGCCGTCAGATCGGCGTACGGCCGGGCGTACGCGATGCGGGTCAGCTCCCCCGGCGTCGACTCCACCCGCTCGATCACCCCGACCGGCACCCCCGGCACGTACGGGCTGCCGTTCTGCGAGCCGAAGCTGACGATCCGCGCACCCCTGGTCAGCGGGGCAGTGGAGTCGAGGAGCCGGAACTGAACGAGCCGCCCGTGCTCCCCCACCCCGTGCACCACGCCGATCTCCTTGCCGCCCTCCAGCCGTGCCCCGACCGCCAGGGCGGGATCGCTGAGCAGCACCACCGTCGAGGTGTCAGAGGACGTGCGGACCACCCGCCCGACCAGCCCGCCGCCGCTGAGGACGGTCATCTCCGTGCGGATGCCGTCGTTGGTGCCCGCGTCGATCTGCACGGCGTCCTCGAAGCCCGGCAGCCCGCGTCTGGCGACCACGTTGGCGGGCACCACCTTGTAGCCGCCCGCGCCCGCCAGGCCGAGCATCTGCTTGAGCTCCTTCGACCGGCTGCTGTCGAGCTTGCTGGCGAGCATCTCCGCGCGCAGCCGGGCGTTCTCCTCCTTGAGCGCCTCGATGCGCTCCTGAGCGCCCGGCGCGCCGACGAGGGCGCGCACGAACCCACCGACGGGCCGCACCAGCACACCGCCGAACTGCTCCGCCGTGCCGAACACGTAGGCCGCGGCAGCCCGCAGGGGCTTCAGCGGCGAACTGGTGCCGGTGCGGTGGTCGACGGTCAGGATGACCAGGGCCGCCATCAGCAGCGCTCCGAGGATCAGCCGGGCACGGCTCGAATCTCTCATCAGTGCCGCGACTCCGGCACCAGGACCTGCTGGAGCGCCTCGAACTCCTCGGCGCACTTGCCGGAGCCGATGGCGACCGAGTCGAGCGCGTTCTCGACCAGGTGCACGGGCATGCCCGTCTCGGCCTTGACCCGCTCGTCCAGCCCCTTGAGGAGGGCTCCCCCGCCGGTGAGCGCGATGCCGCGGTCCATGATGTCGCCGGACAACTCGGGCGGGCACTTGTCGAGCGTGGTCTTGACCGCGTCGACGATCGCGTTGACCGGCTCCTCGATCGCCTTCCTGACCTCCGCGCTCGACACGATGATGGTCTTGGGCAGCCCGCTGACCAGGTCGCGCCCGCGGATCTCCGCGTGCGTCTCCTCACCGTCAGGGCCCGCCGAACCGATGGCGATCTTGATCTCCTCGGCGGTGCGCTCGCCGAGCATCAGCGAGAACTCCTTCTTGGCGAACGAGATCACCGCCTGGTCGAGCTCGTCGCCGCCGATCCTGATCGACTGGCTCGTGACCACGCCGCCCATCGAGATGATCGCCACCTCGGTGGTGCCGCCGCCGATGTCGACCACCATGTTGCCGGTCGGCTCGTGCACCGGCAGGCCCGCGCCGATGGCGGCCGCCATGGGCTCCTCGACGATGTAGACCTTCCTTGCGCCGGCCTGGTAGCCGGCCTCCTTCACCGCGCGTTGCTCGACGCTGGTGATGCCACTGGGCACGGCGATGATGATGCGCGGCTTGGCGAAGTGTCGGCGGCGATGCACCCGTTGGATGAAATAGCGCAACATCCTCTCGGTCACGTCGAAGTCGGCGATCACGCCGTCCTTGAGTGGCCGTACGGCGACGATGTTGCCGGGTGTCCTGCCGATCATGCGCTTGGCCTCGATGCCGACAGCCACGATCTTTCCACTGGCGGTGTTGATCGCAACGACTGAAGGCTCGTTGAGCACGATGCCCCGGCCGCGCACGTAGACCAGCGTGTTGGCGGTGCCCAGGTCGACCGCCATGTCGCGGCCGAGGAACGCGAGCTTGCTGCCCATGGGGAACGGAGCCCTCCGTAACGTCGTTAGCGAGTGACTACGGATCGAATTCGAATCGTAACGTGACGTACCCACCGATGCGCGCAATGAGCCCTCGCGCCCCACAAAAATCTCCAGCCCCTACCTCAACCGCAATTTTGCCCGGATTGCACCACAACACCCGATCGCTTGCTGGACCGCTCCAAAACGCCCATCCGCACGGCCATCTCTTCCCGCCTCACGCGCCGGCGTCGCCGACCCTACGGGGAACGACCGACAAAACCGTGTCCCCGTCACTCTCACGGAACGACACGGCGCGCCAAGACCCTGCCAACATACGGCAGGTGGCCGACAAAAAGCGTGCGCCCGCGCGGCAAGAAGCCGCACGGGCGCAACAGGACCAGCCGGAATCGGCTAGAAACGGTCAGGGAAGAAGATCTTGATCTCCCTGGCGGCCGACTCGGGCGAGTCGGAGCCGTGGACGACGTTTTCGCTGATCTCGAGTGCGTGGTCGCCGCGGATGGTGCCGGGCGCCGACTTGACCGGGTCGGTGAGGCCGGCCAGAGCGCGGAACGCCTCGACGGCCCGCGGGCCCTCGAGCACCATGGCGACGAGCGGCCCGGAGGTGATGAACTCGACCAGCTCGCCGAAGAACGGACGCTCGGAGTGCTCGGCGTAGTGGGCCTTGGCGGTGTCGGCGTCGAGGGTGCGCAGGTCCATCGCCACGACCTTGAGGCCCTTGCGCTCCACGCGCGAGATCACGTCACCGATGAGGCCGCGCTTAACCCCGTCGGGCTTGATCAGGACAAGAGTGCGCTCGGACACTTGGAGTTCTCCTTTGAACAGAGTGAGGATCGCGGTCACGGGCGCCGGGCCCGGCCGCGCGGACGCTTCGCGGGGGACGGGCCCACGCGTCGCCGTGGCTCGGGCCTCAGCTTACCGTCCCGCGCCGCCACCCTCGTTTCCCTGTACGGCAAGGGGCTTACGACGGTCCGGGGTCCTCAGGCGAGTGTCCCTGCGGCGGCACGGCGGGCAACCGCCCGTCCTCAGCCTCACCCCTCGGCGACCGGCCCGCTTCGCCATCACCCCTCGGCGACCGGCCCGCTTCGCCATCGCGCCTCGACGACCGGCCCGCCTTGCCGTCACTCACCGACGACCGGCCTGCCTCGGCGTTGCCCTCCGGCGGCGTGCCCGGCGGCCGGACCGCCTTGCCGTCGCCCCACTGCCGCGCGCCGGATGCATCCGCCGCCGAGGACTCGGCTCCAAAGGCGGACTCGGCTCCGAAGGCGATCGGTCCGTCCTCGGCCGGCACGTCGTCATCGATCTCCCCGGCCGTCACCACCGGGCCCGCGCAGGGAACATGCGCCACGGCCTTCGCGGCCTTCCGTGCCATCAGCGCGGTCAGCGCGATCATCACGACGACGAAGAACCCGCCCACCAGCGCCCACGCATGCAGCGCGCCTACGAAGCTGTCGACCAGCTCCTGAACCGACGAGACGCCGTCCAGCACCGCCATCTGCACGCCCGTACCCAGGAGGAACCCCGCCAGCACCCCCGCGAGCCCCAGTGACAGCCCGAACA
Organism: Nonomuraea phyllanthi; assembly: GCF_006334985.2. Classification (GTDB taxonomy): domain Bacteria; phylum Actinomycetota; class Actinomycetes; order Streptosporangiales; family Streptosporangiaceae; genus Nonomuraea; species Nonomuraea phyllanthi. The sequence continues at coordinate 2,996 of NZ_VDLX02000020.1, read as the reverse complement.
CCGCCGCCCCGATGGCGACCTCCTCCAGCGCCGACGTCAGCGCCACCGCAGCCCCCACCGCCATCAGCGAGAACGGCACCACCAGCACCAGCCCGTCAGCCGACGGCACCAGCAGGCGCACCGAGCACAATCCGGCCACCATGGCGAGCAGCCCCAGAGGCGCCCGCCAGCGCGCGGAAGGCCGCCCGAGCCTGCGCACCGTCACCGACGCGCCCACGGCGAGCACGGCCGCCACGCCGTACGGCGCCCAGAGCCCGTTCAGCCCCGGACCGCCGAGCCCGCCCATCTCGACCATCGTCATCTGCGCCGCGCTGGGCAGCAGCACGACCCCGACGGCCACCATGGTGTACGCGAGCGTGCGGCTCTCCACCGTGCCGATCGAGGCCAGCGCCAGCAGCGCGACGAGCGCCACTACCGCCAGCGCGATCACCGGGATCGCCCGCCACCCCTCGGTCGCTGTGGCGACCCCGACCACCGCTATGCCGGCGGCGGGCACGGCGGCCAGCAGCAGCCGGTTGCGCTCGCCGTCGTCGAGCCCCGGCGCGGCGTGGACGCCGAGCAGGAGCCACACGATCACGTACGCGCCCGCCAGCGCGAGCGCGATGCCGGTCAGCAGCGGATAGGGCTGCAGCGTGATCTTCCAGCTGTGTGCCTGGTCGAGCGGCCAGAGCGCCAGCGCCTGGGCGGCGAGCAGGCTCAGGCTGAACACGCCCACCCACAGCGCGCGCAGCACCGGCGAACGGCTCCACACCGCGGTCAGTGTGGCCGGGATGATGAGCCCCGCGCCCACGCCGCGCAGCACCCGCACGACTCCGACAACGAACTCGGAGCCCGCGTAGCCACCCGCCACGTCGGACAGGGCCACCAGCACCAGGCCGCCGAGCAGGACGTGGACCACCGAGACGCGCCGCAGCGCGGCGGCCGCGAGCGGCACGGTCAGCATCAGCGCGGGGAGGGCGAGCCCGTGCGTGCGCATCAGCCCGACCTGGTCGGCGTCACCGGGCAGAAGCTTGGCGACGACGGAGAGCGTGTTGGGGATGGTGACGACGGCCAGCGGCAGCGCGGCGACGACGAGGAGCCCGAGTGTCACGTCGAGCAGCCACGGCCACCTGAGGCCGGCCGACCGTTGGATCGGGAGGACGGTCATGGACCGACCTTAGCGGAATGTAGCGCCCTCGACACGCCGAGCGACGACAATCGCCGTGATCCACAGCGCGGTGAAGATCACGCCCAGGAAGAACATGGTCGGTACGAGGAAACCCGTGCAGATCGCCAGCACCTGGACGACGCTGCCCAGGATGTAGCCGAACGGCTTCTTGAGCAGGCCGGCGGCCACCACGCACAGCACGGCCAGGCCGATGCCGGCGGTCACGGCCAGCCCCGGCGCGACGCCGCCGACCGCGATCGCCACCGGCGTGATCAGGCCGGCCACGATGGCCTCCATGCCGAGCACGCTGGCGCCCAACCGGCGCATGCCTGGAGTGACCTGGAAATTCATCGCGAACCATCCGCTTTGAGCAGTTGCCGTGCGTCGCCCGCCGTGACGACCGACCCGGTGATCAAGACGCCCGTGCCGCTGAACTCGCCCGCGGCGTCCGCGATGCCGATGCCCCGATCGATGGCGTCGTCGAGGCGGTCGACGACATGGACGCGGTCCTCCCCGAACAGCGGCCCGGCCAGCGCCGCCAGCTCCTCGGGCGGCATCGACCTGGGCGAGGAGTTACGCGTGACGATGATCTCGTCGACGATGGGCTCGAGCAGGTCCAGCAGCGCGGCGACGTCCTTGTCGCGCATGACCGCGACGACCCCGATGACCTTGGCGAAGTCGAACGCCTCGTGCAGACCCTCCAGAGTGGCCTGCATGCCGCCGGGATTGTGGGCCGCGTCGATGACGACCGTCGGCGTGCGCCGGACGACCTCCATCCGCCCCGGCGAGGACGCCTGCGCGAACGCCTGTCGTACGAGATCGACGTCGAGCGGGTCGTCGCCACCGGTCAGCGCCTCGACGGCGGCCAGCGCGCAGACGGCGTTGCTCGCCTGGTGAGCGCCGTAGAGCGGCAGGTAGACCTCGTCGTAGACGCCCTTGAGCCCGCGCAGCGTGAGCAGCTGCCCGCCGATCGCCACCTCGCGGCCGAGCACGCCGAACTCGAGCCCCTCGCGGGCCACGACGGCACCGACATCGGCGGCCCGCCGCATCAGCACCTCCGCCGCCGCCAGCTCCTGCTGCGCGAACACCGCGGTGGCACCGGGCTTGATGATGCCCGCCTTCTCGCCAGCGATGCTCGGGATGTCGGGGCCGAGCCGGTCGGTGTGGTCGAGCGAGATGGGCGTGACGACGGAGACGGTGCCGTCGGCCACGTTGGTGGCGTCCCAGGAGCCACCCATGCCGGCCTCGATCACGGCGACGTCGACCGGCGTGTCGGCGAACGCGGCGAACGCCATGGCGGTCAGCAGCTCGAAGAACTGGATGCGCCGCCGCCCCTGGCTGTCGGCCAGGTCGACGAAGGGCATGATCTCCTCGTAGACCTCGGCGAACCGCTCCTCACTCAGCGGCTCGCCGTCCACCGTGATCCGCTCCCGCACCGACACGAGGTGCGGGCTGGTGAACCGGCCCACCCTGAGGTTGCGCTCTTTCAGCAGCGCCTCGGTGAGGCGCGCCGTGCTCGTCTTGCCGTTGGTGCCGGCGATGTGTATGACGGGGTACGCCCGCTGCGGCGAACCCAGCAGGTCGAGAAGGGCCGCGATCCTGTCGAGCGTCGGCTCGAAATCCCACTCGACGCCGCGCTCCATGATCGCGCGTTCCACGGCACGATAATCCACACCACAACCCTACTGACCGCCGGCGGCGGTCCCGACCGTGGGCGCACACAAAAAAGGGGGTCCGACGCGCAAGGCGTCGAACCCCCTCCAAAGATTGTCCGGCGGTGACCTACTCTCCCACACCCTCCCGAGTGCAGTACCATCGGCGCAGAGAAGCTTAACTTCCGGGTTCGGAA
>NZ_VDLX02000001.1 GCF_006334985.2 Nonomuraea phyllanthi | reverse complement strand
TGCGTATCGACCGTAAGCGCAAGCAGGCCGTGACGGTGCTGCTGAAGGCGCTGGGGTGGACCAGCGATCAGATTCTGGAGCGGTTCGGTCAGTACGAGTCGATGCGGGCCACTCTGGAGAAGGATCACACGGCGGGTCAGGATGACGCGCTGCTGGACATCTACCGGAAGTTGCGGCCGGGTGAGCCGCCGACCAAGGAGTCGGCGCAGACTCTGCTGGAGAATCTGTACTTCAATCCGAAGCGGTATGACCTGGCGAAGGTGGGCCGCTACAAGATCAACAAGAAGCTCGGGGTGGATGCGGAGATCTCGCAGGGCACCCTGACCGAGGACGACATCGTCGCCACGATCGAGTACATCGTGCGCCTGCACGCGGGCGAGGAGTCGATGCCCGGCGCCAACGGCGACATCATCGTCGAGGTCGACGACATCGACCACTTCGGCAACCGCCGTCTCCGCAGCGTCGGCGAGCTGATCCAGAACCAGGTCCGTCTGGGCCTGGCCCGGATGGAGCGGGTCGTGCGCGAGCGCATGACCACGCAGGACGTCGAGGCGATCACGCCGCAGACCCTGATCAACATCCGCCCGGTCGTGGCGTCGATCAAGGAGTTCTTCGGCACCTCGCAGCTGTCGCAGTTCATGGACCAGACCAACCCGCTGGCCGGTCTGACGCACAAGCGGCGTCTGTCCGCGCTCGGCCCCGGTGGTCTGTCGCGTGAGCGGGCAGGTTTCGAGGTCCGTGACGTGCACCCGTCCCACTACGGCCGGATGTGCCCGATCGAGACCCCGGAAGGCCCCAACATCGGCCTCATCGGGTCGCTGGCCTCCTACGGCCGGATCAACGCCTTCGGCTTCGTCGAGACGCCCTACCGCAAGGTCGTCGACGGCAAGGTGACCGACCAGATCGACTACCTCACGGCCGACGAGGAAGACCGTTACGTCAAGGCGCAGGCCAACACGGCGCTCAACCCCGACGGCTCGTTCGCCGAGGCTCGCGTGCTGGTCCGCACCAAGGGCGGCGAGACCGAGCTCATGCGGGCCGAGGAGGTCGACTACATCGACGTGTCGCCGCGCCAGATGGTGTCGGTGGCGACCGCGATGATCCCGTTCCTGGAGCACGACGACGCCAACCGGGCGCTCATGGGCTCCAACATGCAGCGGCAGTCGGTGCCGCTGCTCAAGAGCGAGGCGCCGCTGGTCGGCACCGGCATGGAATACCGCGCGGCGACGGACGCGGGCGACGTCATCAGCGCCGAGAAGGCCGGCGTGGTCGAGGAGGTCTCCGCCGACTACGTCACCGTCATGAACGACGACGGCACGCGCACCACCTACCGTGTCGCCAAGTTCAAGCGCTCCAACCAGGGCACCTCCTTCAACCAGAAGCCCATAGTCGCCGAGGGCGACCGGGTCGAGGTCAACCAGGTCATCGCCGACGGCCCCTGCACCGACAAGGGCGAGATGGCGCTGGGCAAGAACCTTCTCGTGGCGTTCATGCCGTGGGAGGGCCACAACTACGAAGACGCGATCATCCTGTCCCAGCGGCTCGTCCAGGACGACGTCCTTTCCTCGATCCACATCGAGGAGCACGAGGTCGACGCCCGCGACACCAAGCTGGGTCCTGAGGAGATCACCCGGGACATCCCCAACGTGTCGGAGGAGGTCCTGGCCGATCTGGACGAGCGGGGCATCATCCGGATCGGTGCGGACGTGGTGCCGGGTGACATCCTGGTCGGCAAGGTGACGCCGAAGGGCGAGACCGAGCTGACGCCGGAGGAGCGGCTGCTGCGGGCGATCTTCGGTGAGAAGGCGCGTGAGGTCCGTGACACGTCGCTGAAGGTGCCGCACGGCGAGCAGGGCAAGGTGATCGGGGTTCGGGTGTTCTCCCGTGAGGAGGGTGACGAGCTCCCGCCGGGTGTGAACGAGCTGGTGCGCGTTTATGTGGCGCAGAAGCGGAAGATCACCGATGGTGACAAGCTGGCCGGCCGGCACGGTAACAAGGGGGTCATCTCCAAGATCCTGCCGGTGGAGGACATGCCGTTCCTGGAGGACGGCACGCCGGTCGACATCATCCTCAACCCGCTGGGGGTGCCCGGCCGGATGAACGTCGGCCAGGTGCTGGAGACCCATCTGGGGTGGATCGCCGCCCGCGGCTGGGACATCTCGGGCATCCAGGAGGCGTGGGCCGAGCGGCTGCGTGACAAGGGCTTCGAGAAGGTCGCCCCGCACACCAACATGGCCACCCCGGTCTTCGACGGCGCCCACGAGGAGGAGATCGTCGGCCTGCTCGACAACACCGTCCCCAACCGCGACGGCGAGCGGATGGTGCAGGCGTCGGGCAAGGCCCAACTGTTCGACGGCCGCTCCGGCGAGCCGTTCCCGTACCCGATCGCGGTCGGCTACATCTACATCCTCAAACTGCTCCACCTGGTCGACGACAAGATTCACGCACGTTCGACCGGCCCGTACTCCATGATCACCCAGCAGCCGCTCGGCGGTAAGGCCCAGTTCGGTGGCCAGCGCTTCGGTGAGATGGAGGTGTGGGCGCTGGAGGCCTACGGCGCCGCCTACGCCCTCCAGGAACTCCTGACCATCAAGTCCGACGACGTCCTGGGCCGCGTGAAGGTCTACGAGGCGATCGTCAAGGGCGAGAACATCCCCGAGCCCGGCATCCCGGAGTCCTTCAAGGTCCTCATCAAGGAGATGCAGTCGCTGTGCCTCAACGTCGAGGTGCTCTCCAGCGACGGCATGTCCATCGAGATGCGCGACACCGACGAGGACGTCTTCCGCGCGGCGGAGGAGCTCGGCATCGATCTGTCCCGGCGTGAGCCGAGCAGCGTGGAAGAAGTCTGAGGGGGAGATCGCACAAAATGCTGGACGTCAACTTCTTCGACGAGCTCAGGATCGGCCTCGCGACGGCCGACGACATCCGTCAGTGGTCGCACGGCGAGGTGAAGAAGCCCGAGACCATCAACTACCGCACCCTCAAGCCGGAGAAGGACGGACTCTTCTGCGAGAAGATCTTCGGTCCGACCCGCGACTGGGAGTGCTACTGCGGCAAGTACAAGCGCGTCCGCTTCAAGGGCATCATCTGTGAGCGCTGCGGCGTCGAGGTCACTCGCGCCAAGGTGCGCCGCGAGCGGATGGGCCACATCGAGCTGGCCGCGCCGGTCACGCACATCTGGTACTTCAAGGGCGTCCCGTCGCGCCTCGGCTATCTGCTCGACCTCGCCCCGAAGGACCTGGAGAAGGTCATCTACTTCGCGGCGTACATGATCACGCATGTCGACACCGAGATGCGTGAGCGTGACCTGCCCTCGCTGGAGGCGAAGATCTCCGTCGAGCGGCAGCACATCGAGCAGCGTCGCGACGCCGACGTCGAGGCCAGGCAGAAGAAGCTCGAGGGCGACCTGGCCGAGCTGGAGGCCGCCGGCGCCAAGGGCGACCAGCGCCGCAAGGTCCGCGAGGGCGCCGAGCGCGAGATGCGTCAGCTCCGCGACCGGGCCCAGCGCGAGCTGGACCGGCTCGAGGAGGTCTGGAGCCGCTTCAAGAACCTCAAGGTCCAGGACCTCGAGGGCGACGAGCTGCTCTACCGCGAGATGCGCGACCGCTTCGGCCGCTACTTCAAGGGCGGCATGGGCGCGCAGGCGATCCAGGACCGCCTGATCAGCTTCGACCTCGACGCGGAGGCCGAGAGCCTGCGCGAGACCATCCGCAGCGGCAAGGGCCAGAAGAAGGCCCGCGCGCTCAAGCGGCTCAAGGTCGTGTCGGCGTTCCTCAACACCACCAACTCGCCGCGCGGCATGGTGCTCGACTGCATCCCGGTCATCCCGCCGGACCTGCGCCCGATGGTGCAGCTCGACGGTGGCCGGTTCGCGACCTCCGACCTCAACGACCTCTACCGCCGGGTCATCAACCGGAACAACCGCCTCAAGCGGCTGCTCGACCTCGGCGCGCCGGAGATCATCGTCAACAACGAGAAGCGCATGCTGCAGGAGGCCGTCGACGCGCTGTTCGACAACGGCCGCCGCGGTCGCCCGGTCACCGGTCCCGGCAACCGGCCGCTGAAGTCCCTCAGTGACATGCTGAAGGGCAAGCAGGGCCGCTTCCGTCAGAACCTGCTGGGCAAGCGTGTCGACTACTCCGGCCGTTCGGTCATCGTCGTCGGCCCGCAGCTCAAGCTGCACCAGTGCGGCCTGCCCAAGCAGATGGCGCTGGAGCTGTTCAAGCCGTTCGTGATGAAGCGGCTGGTCGACCTCAACCACGCCCAGAACATCAAGTCGGCCAAGCGCATGGTCGAGCGGGCCCGTCCCGTGGTGTGGGACGTGCTCGAAGAGGTCATCACCGAGCACCCCGTGCTGCTCAACCGCGCTCCGACGCTCCACCGCCTGGGCATCCAGGCGTTCGAGCCGCAGCTGGTCGAGGGCAAGGCCATCCAGATCCACCCGCTCGTCTGCACCGCGTTCAACGCGGACTTCGACGGCGACCAGATGGCCGTGCACCTGCCGCTGGCGGCTGAGGCCCAGGCCGAGGCACGCATCCTGATGCTCTCGACCAACAACATCCTCAAGCCGGCCGACGGCAAGCCCGTGACGATGCCCACCCAGGACATGGTCATCGGCCTCTACTGGCTGACCACCATGAAGGAGGGTGCTCGGGGCGAGGGCCGGGTGTTCGGCTCGATCGCCGAGGCGCAGATGGCCTTCGACCGCCGCGAGCTGGAGATCCAGGCGAAGATCCAGATCCGGATGAAGGACGTCCTGCCGCCGCGCGACTGGGTGGCCCCCGAGGGCTGGGAGCCGGGCGACTCGATCAGGCTGGAGACGACGTTCGGGCGGTGCCTGTTCAACCTGACGCTGCCCGACAGCTACCCGTTCGTCGACTTCCAGGTCGGCAAGAAGCAGCTGTCCACGATCGTGAACGAGCTGGCGGAGACCTACCCGAAGATCGAGGTCGCCGCGTCGCTCGACGCGCTCAAGGACGCCGGCTTCCGCTGGGCGACGCGCTCCGGTGTCACGATCTCGATCGAGGACGTCGTCGCGCCCCCGAACAAGACCGACATCATGGAGAACTACGAGCGCCGGGCCGACAAGGTCCAGCGCGAGTACGAGCGCGGTCTGATCACCGACGAGGAGCGCCGTCAGGAGCTCATCGAGATCTGGACGCACGCGACGGCCGACGTCGAGACCGACATGGTCAACGCCTTCCCGGCGACCAACCCGGTCTGGATGATGGTCAACTCCGGCGCCCGTGGTAACAAGATGCAGGTGCGGCAGATCGCCGGCATCCGCGGCCTGGTGTCCAACACCAAGGGTGAGACGATCCCGCGGCCGATCAAGGCCTCGTTCCGCGAGGGCCTGTCGGTGCTGGAGTACTTCATCTCCACCCACGGCCAGCGGAAGGGTCTGGCCGACACCGCCCTGCGTACCGCCGACTCGGGTTACCTGACCCGTCGTCTGGTGGACGTGGCGCAGGACGTCATCGTGCGCGAGATCGACTGCGGCACCGACCGCGCGGTCCCGCTGCACGTCGGCGAGCGTGACGCGTCGGGCAACCTGGTCAAGGCCGAGAACGCCGAGTCCAACGTGCACGGGCGCATCCTGGCCGAGGACGTCGAGGTCGACGGCAAGGTCATCGTCGCGGCGGGGGTCGACATCTCCGACGTCCACGTGACGAAGCTGGTCGAGGCGGGCGTCGAGACCGTGCGCACCCGCAGCGCGCTGGTCTGCGAGGCGAAGATCGGGGTCTGCGCGACCTGCTACGGCCGCTCGCTGGCCACCGGCAAGCTCGTGGACGTCGGCGAGGCGGTCGGCATCATCGCCGCCCAGTCGATCGGCGAGCCCGGCACGCAGCTGACCATGCGGACGTTCCACACCGGTGGTGTGGCCGGCGCCGACATCACCCACGGTCTGCCCCGTGTCACGGAGCTGTTCGAGGCGCGCATCCCCAAGGGTGTCGCCCCGATCTCCGAGGCCGAGGGCCGGGTCCGCATCGACGAGACCGACAAGACCAGGAAGGTCGTGATCACCCCCGACGACGGTTCGGAGGAGGTCGCGTACCCGGTGTCGATGCGCTCGCGCCTGCTCGTGCAGGAGGGCGACCGCGTCACGGTCGGCCAGCAGCTGGTGGCCGGTGCGGTCAACCCCAACGAGGTGCTGCGCATCCTCGGCCCGCGGGCCGTGCAGCTGCACCTGGTGGCGGAGGTCCAGCAGGTCTACCGGTCGCAGGGTGTGTCGATCCACGACAAGCACATCGAGATCATCGTGCGGCAGATGCTCAAGCGCGTGAACGTGCTGGAGTCCGGTGACACCGACCTGCTGCCCGGCGAGCTCGTGGAGCGGCCGCGCTTCGAGCAGATGAACCGCGAGACGGTGGCGGAGAGTGGCGCGCCCGCCGCGGGCCGCCCGGTGCTCATGGGCATCACGAAGGCGTCGCTGGCCACCGAGTCGTGGCTGTCGGCGGCCTCCTTCCAGGAGACGACCAGGGTGCTGACGGACGCGGCGATCCACGCCAAGTCCGACTCGCTGCTGGGCCTGAAGGAGAACGTCATCATCGGTAAGCTCATCCCGGCCGGCACGGGCATGCCCCAGTACCGCAACATCCGGGTCGAGCCGACCGAGGAGGCCAAGGCCGCCATGTACACCGTGGGCGGTTACGACGGCTCCGCGGCCGACTACACCTTCGGCACGGGCAGCGGCGAGGCCGTCCCGCTGGAGGAGTACGACTTCGGCCAGTACAACCGGTGACGTCGCTCAGGACGCCGTAGCGCGCCCGGGTCCCTGCTTCCAGGGGGCCCGGGCGCGTTCCGTTGAGGGGCCCGGCCTTCAGGAGCCGTCCCCTTTCAAAGGTTCCGACCTTTCAGGAGCCCATCCGTTACGGCTCCGCCCGCCCGGCGCCACCCGCCGCACGGGGCTGAGGGCCTCCAGGGTGACGCCCGCTGACCCGCACGGGGCCGGCCGCCGCGACGGCGCTCGTAGACCGGCTCCGTGGCTCCGGACGACCGGCGGAGCGGGGTGAGGCGGGGTTCGGGAACGCCGTGCGAAGTGGTCGGGCGGGCCGATATCATGGCGGGCGGAGCTGTAGATGGGCTGGATGAAATAGGCCGACGGCGACACGGAGTGGCAGAGCTTGTCCGCTTTGCCGCGCCGTTTTGACGTGTCGCACGGGCCTGGGTAGTCTTGTGCATCGTGCCCGTCTCTATGCGGGCTCTCGGCCGTGCGCTCATTGCGGGCGCAGGACGGCTTCCTGGCTCGTGAACCTCGCGGGACGTCTGCGTGAAGAGCGCGACACGCCCGAGCGCGGGGGCACCGAGGCAAGAAAAACCAGCAGGTCATGACACCGGCAGTACCTGCGAATGCATCACAACTGACGTAGCACCGGCCAAGGCACGAAACGGAGTGGCAGTGCCCACTATTCAGCAGTTGGTCCGCAAGGGCCGGCAGGACAAGGTCGCGAAGACCAAGACTCCTGCCCTCAAGGGGAGTCCGCAGCGGCGCGGCGTGTGCCAGCGCGTGTACACCACGACCCCGAAGAAGCCCAACTCGGCACTGCGCAAGGTGGCCCGCGTTCGGCTCACGAACGGCATCGAGGTCACGGCCTACATCCCGGGTGTGGGTCACAACCTGCAGGAGCACTCCATCGTGCTCGTGCGTGGCGGTCGTGTTAAGGACCTGCCGGGTGTTCGATACAAGATCATCCGTGGTTCGCTCGACACTCAGGGTGTCCGCAACCGCAAGCAGGCCCGTAGCCGCTACGGCGCGAAGAAGGAGAAGAGCTAACAATGCCTCGTAAGGGTTCTCCTGGCCGTCGTCAGCTCATGTCTGACCCGGTTTACAGTTCGCCGCTGGTGACCGCCCTGATCAACAAGGTGCTTCTGGACGGCAAGCGTTCCATCGCGCAGTCGATCGTCTACGGCGCACTCGAGGGCTGCAGGGAGAAGACGGGCAACGACCCGGTCGTCACCCTGAAGCGCGCGCTCGACAACGTCAAGCCGACCCTCGAGGTCCGCAGCCGTCGCGTCGGTGGCGCGACCTACCAGGTGCCGGTCGAGGTGCGCGCCGCGCGCAGCACCACCCTGGCCCTGCGCTGGCTGGTGCAGTACTCCCGCGCCCGCCGCGAGAAGACCATGACCGAGCGCCTCATGAACGAGCTCCTCGACGCCAGCAACGGCCTTGGGGCGAGCGTCAAGAAGCGCGAGGACACCCACAAGATGGCCGAGTCCAACAAGGCCTTCGCCCACTACCGCTGGTAGTGGATCCGACGAGACGACGAGGACGCGAGAGAAGTGGCCACCACGACCGCTCTTGACCTGGCCAAGGTCCGCAACATCGGGATCATGGCCCATATCGACGCGGGCAAGACCACCACGACCGAGCGCATCCTGTTCTACACCGGCATCAACTACAAGATCGGTGAAGTCCACGAGGGCGCTGCCACGATGGACTGGATGGAGCAGGAGCAGGAGCGCGGCATCACGATCACGTCTGCCGCGACGACCTGTGAGTGGCTCGGTCACACCATCAACATCATCGACACCCCGGGTCACGTCGACTTCACCATCGAGGTGGAGCGTTCGCTCCGCGTCCTCGACGGTGCCGTCGCCGTGTTCGACGGCGTCGCGGGTGTCGAGCCGCAGTCGGAGACGGTGTGGCGCCAGGCTGACCGCTACAACGTTCCGCGCATCTGCTTCGTGAACAAGATGGACCGTGTCGGCGCGGAGTTCCACCGCTGCGTCGACATGATGATCAGCCGTCTGGGCGCGACCCCGGCTGTCATCCAGCTTCCATGGGGCGTTGAGGCCGACTTCAAGGGCGTCATCGACCTCATCAAGATGAAGGCGTACCTCTGGAGCGCCGAGGCGGCCAAGGGCGAGATGTACGACACCGTCGACATCCCGGCCGACCACGCCGAGGCCGCTCGCGAGTGGCGTGACCGCCTCATCGAGACGGTCGCCGAGAACGACGACGAGCTGATGGAGCTCTACCTCGAGGGCAACGAGCCCTCCGAGGAGCAGCTGGTCGCGGCCATCCGCCGCGCGACGCTGAGCAGCGCCATCAACCCCGTCCTGTGCGGCACCGCCTTCAAGAACAAGGGTGTGCAGCCCCTTCTCGACGCGATCGTCGCCTACCTCCCGGCGCCGACCGACATCCCGGCCTTCAAGGGCCACGCGGTCGGCAACGAGGACAAGGTCGTCGAGCGGCACGCCGACCCGAGCGAGCCGTTCTCCGCGCTGGCGTTCAAGATCGCCAGCGACCCGCACCTGGGCAAGATCACCTATATCCGCATCTACTCGGGCACGCTCGAGGCCGGTTCACAGGTCATCAACTCTGTGAAGGGCAAGAAGGAGCGGATCGGCAAGATCTACCAGATGCACGCCAACAAGCGCGAGGAGCGCCCGACGGCCATCGCCGGTCAGATCGTCGCGGTCATGGGTCTGAAGGACACCACGACCGGTGACACGCTGTCCGACCCGTCGAACCAGGTCGTGCTCGAGTCGATGACGTTCCCGGCTCCGGTCATCAACGTCGCCATCGAGCCGAAGACCAAGGGCGACCAGGAGAAGCTGTCGACCGCCATCCAGCGGCTGGCCGAGGAGGACCCGTCCTTCCAGGTCCGCCGTGACGAGGAGACCGGTCAGACGGTCATCTGGGGCATGGGCGAGCTTCACCTGGAGATCCTCGTCGACCGGATGCGTCGCGAGTTCCGGGTCGAGGCCAACGTCGGCCGCCCGCAGGTCGCCTACCGCGAGACCATCCGCCGCAAGGTGCAGAAGATCGACTACACCCACAAGAAGCAGACCGGTGGTTCCGGCCAGTTCGCGCGGGTGATCATCGATCTGGAGCCGCTGGGCGAGGGCAACGACGGCTACGAGTTCGAGAACAAGGTCACGGGTGGTCGTGTGCCGAGGGAGTACATCCCGTCGGTGGACGCGGGCGCCCAGGAGGCCGCCGAGTTCGGCGTGCTGGCCGGCTACCCGATGGTCGGCGTGAAGGTTACGCTGACCGACGGCGCGGCCCACGACGTGGACTCCTCGGAAATGGCCTTCAAGATCGCCGGATCGATGGCCTTCAAGGAGGCCGCGCGCAAGGCGGACGCCGTCCTCCTCGAGCCGATGATGGCCGTCGAGGTCACCACGCCCGAGGACTACATGGGTGACGTCATCGGTGACCTCAACGGTCGCCGCGGGCAGATCCAGGCGATGGACGAGCGGGCCGGTGCCCGTGTCGTCCAGGCGCTCGTGCCGCTGTCTGAGATGTTCGGCTACGTGGGTGACCTGCGTAGCAAGACGCAGGGGCGCGCGAGCTACAGCATGCAGTTCGACTCCTACGCGGAGGTGCCTCCGGGCATCGCCAAGGAGATCGTCGCGAAGGCCCGGGGCGAATAGCTCCAGGTCCCGAGGTGGCCGAGGCGGCGGAGATCGTCGCCCCGCTGCCAAGGGGCCCGGGGCGAACAGCGTCCTGGCCTCTAGTGATAGAGGCCAGGACCTCTGGTCCTGGTCCCTGGCGGGGTGGAGAAGTCACCCCGCCGCCTAGGGGTTCGGGAGCTCCCGGGCCCGAGTGTGTAGACGAAAGTCAGTCAGATTCTCAAGGAGAGAACCAGTGGGCAAGGCCAAGTTCGAGCGGACAAAGCCGCACATGAACATCGGCACCATTGGGCACATCGACCACGGTAAGACCACACTGACCGCGGCGATCACCAAGGTGCTCCACGACCGTTACCCCGAGCTGAACGCCGCGACGCCGTTCGACAAGATCGACAAGGCGCCGGAGGAGAAGGCCCGCGGCATTACGATCTCCATCGCGCACGTCGAGTACCAGACCGAGAAGCGTCACTACGCTCACGTTGACTGCCCCGGTCACGCCGACTACGTGAAGAACATGATCACCGGTGCCGCCCAGATGGACGGCGCCATCCTCGTGGTCGCCGCCACCGACGGCCCGATGCCGCAGACGAAGGAGCACGTCCTCCTGGCCCGCCAGGTCGGCGTCCCCTACATCGTCGTGGCCCTCAACAAGGCCGACATGGTCGACGACGAGGAGATCCTGGAGCTCGTCGAGCTCGAGGTGCGCGAGCTCCTCTCCGCTCAGGAGTTCCCGGGCGACGACCTGCCTGTCATCCGCGTCTCCGCGCTCAAGGCTCTTGAGGGCGACGAGAAGTGGGCCGACAGCATCGTCGAGCTGATGAACGCCGTTGACGAGAACGTGCCCGAGCCGCCGCGTGAGACGGACAAGCCGTTCCTCATGCCGGTCGAGGACGTCTTCTCGATCACCGGTCGCGGCACGGTCGTCACCGGCCGTATCGAGCGCGGTGTCGTGAAGGTCAACGAGCAGGTCGACATCATCGGCATCAAGAACGAGAAGACGACGACCACCGTCACCAGCATCGAGATGTTCAACAAGATGCTCGACGAGGGTCACGCCGGCGACAACGCCGCGCTGCTGCTCCGCGGCATCAAGCGCGACGAGGTCGAGCGCGGCCAGTGCATCATCAAGCCGGGCACGACCACCCCGCACACCGAGTTCGAGGGCCAGGTCTACATCCTGTCCAAGGACGAGGGCGGCCGGCACACGCCGTTCTTCAACAACTACCGCCCGCAGTTCTACTTCCGTACGACTGACGTGACCGGCGTCGTGAACCTCCCCGAGGGCACGGAGATGGTCATGCCGGGCGACAACACTCAGATGCGCGTTGAGCTGATCCAGCCCATCGCCATGGAGGAAGGCCTCAAGTTCGCGATCCGTGAGGGTGGCCGCACCGTCGGCGCCGGCCGGGTCACGAAGATCATCAAGTAGCCAGATCGTCGGGGCGGCGGTCGGCCCCGAACCTCGGAGCCGGCCGCCGAACCACGTCAGGACCCCATGCGTAGCGCCGTGATCCAGCAGTCGCTTCGGCCGCGGGCACGTGACCGAAGTCACTGCCGGATCACGGAAGAAAGAGGCAGATCCACTACGTCTGCCTCTGGGGGTCAAGCAGGCTCCGGCCTGCACCAACACAGCGGCAACAGGCCGCACGATACTTTTTCAGACGACAGCGAAGGACACCGAGGCCACTATGGCGGGACAGAAGATCCGCATCCGGCTTAAGGCCTATGACCACGAGGTCATCGACAGCTCGGCCAAGAAGATCGTCGAGACGGTGACGCGGACTGGCGCGAAGGTCGCGGGCCCGGTGCCGCTGCCGACCGAGAAGAACGTGTACTGCGTCATCCGCTCGCCGCACAAGTACAAGGACAGCCGCGAGCACTTCGAGATGCGCACGCACAAGCGGCTGATTGACATCATCGACCCGACCCCCAAGACGGTTGACTCGCTCATGCGGCTCGACCTCCCCGCGGGTGTCGACATTTCGATCAAGCTCTGAGGGAACGCACTGACATGGCTAAGACGATCAAGGGCGTCCTGGGCAAGAAGCTCGGCATGACCCAGGTCTTCGACGCGGACAACCGGATGGTTCCGGTGACCGTGGTCGAGGCCGGTCCGTGTGTGGTGACCCGCGTCCGTACCGCCGAGAAGGACGGCTACTCCGCCATCCAGCTCGGCTTCGGGCAGGTCGACCCCCGGAAGGTCAACAAGCCGCTCGGCGACTACCTGCGTAAGCACGACATCACCCCGCGCCGTTACTTCGCGGAGATCCGCACCGACGACGCGAGCGACTACACCCTCGGCCAGGAGCTGCTGGCCGACACCTTCGAGGCCGGCCAGTTCGTCGACGTGACGGGCAAGAGCAAGGGCAAGGGCTTCGCCGGTGTCATGAAGCGGCACGGCTTCGGTGGTCTGGGCGCGTCGCACGGTACGCAGCGCAAGCACCGTTCGCCGGGTTCCATCGGTGGCTGCGCCACCCCGGGCCGCGTTTTCAAGGGTCTGCGCATGGCTGGTCGGATGGGTAACGTCCGCACCACTGTGCAGAGCCTCAAGGTTCACTCCGTGGACGTCGAGAAGGGTCTCATCCTGATCAAGGGTGCGGTCCCCGGCGCCAACGGCAGCCTGGTCCTCGTCCGCACCGCTGCCAAGAAGGGGGCTGCCAAATGAGCACCACCATTGACGTCCTCGACGCCAGCGGCGCCAAGGCCGGCACCGTCGACCTGCCCGAAGACGTCTTCGGCGCCAAGGTCAACGTGCCGCTGATCCACCAGGTGGTCGTGGCCCAGCTCGCCGCTCGCCGGCAGGGCACCCACAAGGCCAAGACCCGCGGTGAGGTCTCCGGCGGCGGCAAGAAGCCGTACCGGCAGAAGGGCACCGGCCGGGCCCGTCAGGGTTCGACCCGCGCGCCCCAGTTCACCGGCGGTGGGACGGTCCACGGCCCCGTGCCGCGCGACTACTCCCAGCGCACGCCCAAGAAGATGAAGGCCGCCGCGCTTCGCGGCGCCCTGTCCGACCGGGCCGGCGGCGGCCGCGTCCACGTGGTCAGCTCGCTCGTGTCGGGTGAGACCCCCAAGACCAAGGCCGCCCTCCAGGCGCTGCGCAAGATCACCCAGGCTCCCCGCGTCCTCGTCGTGGTCGACGAGGCCGACGAGATGACCTGGCTGAGCCTGCGCAACGCGCCCGAGGTCCACCTGCTGGACGCCGGGCAGCTCAACACCTACGACGTGCTCGTGGCCGACGACGTGGTCTTCACCCAGGAGGCCTACGACCAGGTCGTCGCGCGCCTGAGCGGCAGCGGGAAGGAAGAGGCCTGATGGAGAAGATCGCCGACCCGCGCGACATCATCATCAAGCCGGTCGTCTCCGAGAAGAGCTACGGCCTGATCGATGAGAACAACAAGTACACGTTCCTGGTGAAGAAGACCGCGAACAAGACCCAGGTCAAGATCGCGGTCGAGCAGATCTTCGGGGTCAAGGTCACCAGCGTGAACACGATCAACCGGCAGGGCAAGCGCAAGCGCACCCGCACCGGTTACGGCAAGCGTCCCGACACCAAGCGCGCGATCGTGAGCCTGGTCGAGGGCGATCGGATCGACATCTTCGGTCAGATCGGCTAGCAGCGCCATAGAAGTGAGTGCGGGCCGCATGGCCCGCGCGGGGCTGAGACCGTCGCGCTTCCGCGCGGCGGGCTCACCCATGTAACCGACGAAGGATGAACGAAAAAGATGGGCATCCGTAAGTACAAGCCGACGACTCCGGGTCGCCGCGGGTCGAGTGTCTCGGACTTCTCCGAGATCACCCGCAGCAAGCCCGAGAAGTCGCTGCTTGCGCCCCTTCACAGCAAGGGCGGCCGCAACGTACACGGCCGAGTCACCGCTCGCCACCAGGGCGGCGGTCACAAGCGCGCCTACCGGATCATCGACTTCCGTAGGCATGACAAGGACGGCATCCCGGCCAAGGTCGCTCACATCGAGTACGACCCCAACCGCACCGCCAACATCGCTCTGCTCCACTACGCCGACGGCGAGAAGCGCTACATCATCGCTCCGACGGGCCTCAAGCAGGGTGACCGTATCGAGAACGGCCCCGGGGCCGACATCAAGCCGGGCAACTGCCTGCCGCTGCGCAACATCCCGACCGGTACCTTCATCCACGCGGTGGAGCTCCGTCCGGGCGGCGGCGCCAAGCTCGGCCGCTCCGCGGGCGCCCAGATCCAGCTGCTCGCCAAGGAAGGCCAGTACGCCACCCTGCGTATGCCGTCCGGTGAGATGCGCATGGTAGACGTGCGCTGCCGGGCGACGGTCGGTCAGGTCGGCAACGCCGAGCAGGCCAACATCAACTGGGGCAAGGCCGGCCGTATGCGGTGGAAGGGCAAGCGCCCGACCGTTCGCGGTGTCGCGATGAACCCCGTCGACCACCCGCACGGTGGTGGTGAGGGCAAGACCTCCGGTGGTCGCCACCCGGTGAACCCGAAGGGCAAGCCCGAGGGCCGCACCCGCCAGGCCAACAAGGCCAGCGACCGGCTGATCATCCGTCGTCGGAGCAAGAGGAAGAAGCGGTAGGAGCAGCCGAAATGCCACGTAGCCTTAAGAAGGGTCCCTTCGTGGACGAGCACCTTCAGAAGAAGGTCGACGTCCAGAACGAGAAGGGCACCAAGAACGTCATCAAGACGTGGTCGCGGCGCTCCATGATCGTTCCCGACATGCTCGGGCACACGATCGCCGTGCACGACGGCCGCAAGCATGTCCCGGTGTTCATCACCGAGTCGATGATCGGTCACAAGCTCGGAGAGTTCGCCCCCACGCGCACGTTCCGCAGCCACGTCAAGGAAGACCGCCGCAGCCGGCGGTAAGCGTCCCGGAAGTAGGAGAAAGCGATGGAAGCCAGGGCTCAGGCGCGGTTCGTCCGTGTCACGCCCCAGAAGGCCCGCCGCGTGGTGGACCTCATTCGCGGGCTGCCCGCTTCGGAGGCGCAGGCCGTGCTGCAGTTCGCTCCCCAGTCGGCGAGCGAGCCGATCTACAAGGTGCTCAGCAGCGCGATGGCGAACGCCGAGCACAACTTCGACCTCGACCCGCAGACGCTCGTCGTCAGCCGGGCGTGGGTCGACGAGGGCCCGACGCTGAAGCGGTTCCGCCCGCGCGCACAGGGTCGTGCCTATCGGATCAACAAGCGGACGAGCCACATCACCGTGATCGTGGAGTCCCGCGAGCCGAAGGGAAGGACCCGATAGTGGGCCAGAAGGTTAACCCGCACGGGTTCCGCCTCGGCATCACGACCGACTTCAAGAGCCGGTGGTACGCCGACAAGCTGTACAAGTCGTACGTCGCCGAGGACGTGGCGATCCGCCGCATGCTGCAGAAGGGCATGGAGCGGGCCGGCATCTCCAAGGTCGAGATCGAGCGCACCACGGACCGCGTGCAGGTGGACATCCACACCGCGCGTCCCGGCATCGTGATCGGCCGGCGCGGCGCCGAGGCGGACCGCATCCGTGGCGACCTGGAGAAGCTGACCAAGAAGCAGGTCCAGCTCAACATCCTCGAGGTCAAGAACCCGGAGATCGACGCGCAGCTCGTCGCGCAGGGCGTGGCCGAGCAGCTGTCCAGCCGCGTCTCGTTCCGCCGCGCCATGCGCAAGGCGATGCAGTCCGCGATGAAGTCGGGCGCCAAGGGCATTCGTGTCCAGTGCTCCGGCCGTCTGGGCGGCGCCGAGATGTCGAGGTCGGAGTTCTACCGCGAGGGCCGCGTGCCGCTGCACACGCTCCGCGCGGACATCGACTACGGCTTCTACGAGGCCCGCACGACCTTCGGCCGCATCGGCGTGAAGGTCTGGATCTACAAGGGCGAGGCTCCGACCAGCCGCGCCGAGCGCGAGGCGGCCGCCGCCGGCGCCCGTGCCGGCCAGCGTCGTGAGCGCGACGACCGTCGTGGCGGCGGCGACCGTCCCCGTCGTGGCGGTGACCGTCCGCGTCGCGGCGGCGGCCGTGGCGGCGACCGCGGTGACCGCGCCCCCCGCACAGAGGCGGCTTCGCAGGCCGCCCCCGAGACCGGCCCGGCTGCGCAGCCGGGTGCTGAAGGGAGCTGACCATGCTGATCCCGCGCAGGGTCAAGCACCGCAAGCAGCACCGGCCCGACCGCAGCGGAGCCGCCAAGGGCGGCACCAGGGTCGTGTTCGGCGAGTTCGGCATCCAGGCGATTGAGCACTCGTACGTGACCAACCGCCAGATCGAGTCGGCTCGTATCGCCATGACCCGGCACATCCGCCGTGGCGGCAAGGTGTGGATCAACATCTACCCGGACCGTCCGCTCACCAAGAAGCCGGCCGAGACCCGCATGGGTTCCGGTAAGGGTTCGCCGGAGTGGTGGATCGCCAACGTCAAGCCCGGACGCGTGATGTTCGAGCTGTCCGGCGTGGCGGAGCCGATCGCCCGCGAAGCGCTTCAGCGGGCGATCCACAAGCTGCCGATGAAGTGCAAGATCGTTAAGCGTGAAGTGGGTGAGGCGTGATGGCTAAGGGCCTGACCGCCGGCGAGCTGCGGCTCGAGGACGAGGACACCCTCGTCCAGAAGCTGAAGGAGGCGAAGGAGGAGCTGTTCAACCTCCGCTTCCAGGCGGCGACCGGTCAGTTGGAGAGCCACGGGCGGCTGCGCGCCGTCCGCCGCGAGATCGCCCGTATCTACACCGTGATGCGCGAGCGGGAGCTCGGCATCATCACGGTCGAGAAGGAGACGAGCGATGGCTGAGACCGAGACCACTGAGACGACCGAGAACGCGGAGCAGCGGAACTTCCGCAAGGTCCGTGAGGGCCTCGTCGTGAGCGACAAGATGGACAAGACCGTCGTCGTCGCCGTCGAGGACCGCGTCAAGCACCGGCTGTACGGCAAGGTCATCCGCCGTACGACCAAGTACAAGGCGCACGACGAGGCCAACGCCTGTGGTGTGGGCGACCGCGTGCTGCTCATGGAGACCCGCCCCCTCTCCGCCACCAAGCGGTGGAGGGTCGTGGAGATCCTCGAGAAGGCCAAGTAACCACTCGGCCCGCTCGACATATACCGCGCCTCGTGGGGGCTCTCAGAGCCCCCATGACGGCGTCCAAGGACGCGAGGCCCACGTGGCCTCGCGTCGCCTGCGGTGCGGCGTCCACGGGGCGCTGTGGCCGTGGGAACAAGACAACGACGGTTCCGCCAGGCTCAGAAATGAGAACCGGCGCGACTAACAGGAGTTCAACGTGATCCAGCAGGAGTCGCGGCTCAAGGTCGCCGACAACACGGGCGCGAAGGAGATCCTTTGCATCCGTGTGCTCGGTGGCTCGGGCCGACGCTACGCCGGTATCGGCGACGTCATCGTCGCCACTGTCAAGGACGCGCTGCCCGGCAGCACTGGCGTCAAGAAGGGCGACGTGGTCAGGGCCGTCGTCGTCCGCACGGTCAAGGAGCGCCGCCGGCCCGACGGCTCCTACATCCGCTTTGACGAGAACGCGGCCGTCATCATCAGGGACAGCGGTGACCCGCGCGGCACCCGCATCTTCGGCCCGGTCGGCCGTGAGCTGCGTGACAAGAAGTTCATGCGCATCATCTCGCTCGCCCCGGAGGTGCTGTGATGCCGAAGCTGCACGTGAAGAAGGGTGACCTGGTCCAGGTCATCGCCGGCAAGGACAAGGGTGCCAAGGGTCGCGTCATCGCCGCGCTCCCGCGCGAGGACCGCGTGGTGGTCGAGGGCGTCAACATGATCAAGAAGCACACCAAGGAGACCCACCAGGGTCCGCGCGGCGCCAAATCGGGCGGCGTGCAGACCATGGAGGCTCCCATCCACGTCTCGAACGTGAAGAAGCTCAAGGACGAGAAGCCCGCCGACAAGCCCGCAGAGAAGAAGGACAGCGCGGCCGAGGAGACGGGTGAGGACAGCTGATGACTGCCACGACCACTGAGACCGAGCGCCCGACGCCGCGACTCAAGACGAAGTACCGCGAGGAGATCGCGGCCCAGCTTCGCGAGCAGTTCGGCATCCAGAACGTCATGCAGATCCCCGCGCTGACCAAGATCAAGGTCAACATGGGTGTCGGCGAGGCGGCTCGCGACTCCAAGCTCATCGAGGGCGCCGTCCGCGACCTCACCGTGATCACCGGCCAGAAGCCGGCCGTGGTACGGGCCCGCAAATCCATCGCGCAGTTCAAGCTGCGCGAGGGCATGCCGATCGGCGCGCACGTCACGCTGCGCGGCGACCGCATGTGGGAGTTCCTCGACCGGCTGCTGGCGCTGGCGCTGCCCCGCATCAGGGACTTCCGCGGCCTGTCGCCCAAGCAGTTCGACGGCAACGGCAACTACACGTTCGGCCTGACCGAGCAGGTCATGTTCCACGAGGTCGACCAGGACAAGGTGGACCGGCCGCGGGGCATGGACATCACGCTCGTGACCACCGCGAAGAACGACGACCAGGGCCGGGCGCTGCTGAAGCTCCTCGGCTTCCCCTTCAAGGAGGCCTGATCCAATGGCGAAGAAGTCGCTGATCGCCAAGGCGGGGCGCAAGCCGAAGTTCCAGGTCCGGGCGTACACCCGGTGCTCGCGCTGTGGCCGGCCGCGCGCCGTCTACCGCAAGTTCGGGCTCTGCCGCGTGTGCTTCCGCGAGATGGCGCACCGGGGCGAGCTGCCCGGCATCACCAAGTCGAGCTGGTAGATAACCTGGGGGACGGCCCAGCGTCGTCCCCTGGGCGAACATATTTTCGTAGAAGACCAGGACGCCCATCGCGGGCGTCCATGACCGCGCCGAAGGTCCACCGGCAGAGCGCTGCTTGGCCGACTGGAAACCGCGGCGAGGAAGGCCACTGGCCATGACGATGACCGACCCGATCGCAGACATGCTCACACGTCTGCGCAACGCGAATTCGGCGTACCACGACAGCGTGTCGATGCCGTACTCGAAGATCAAGGCGCACATCGCCGAGATCCTCCAGCAGGAGGGCTACATCCAGGCTTGGTCCGTCGAGGACGCCAAGGTTGGCAAGAACCTCGTGGTGGAGCTCAAGTTCGGGCCCACCCGTGAGCGTTCGCTCGCGGGCCTGCGCCGGGTGTCGAAGCCCGGTCTGCGGGTTTATGCAAAGAAGGACAACCTGCCTCGAGTCCTGGGCGGACTGGGCGTCGCGATCATCTCGACGTCCCACGGCCTCATGACCGACAAGCAGGCCGGCAAGCGTGGTGTGGGCGGGGAAGTCCTCGCCTACGTCTGGTAGAGGGGAGGAACACAGCATGTCGCGAATCGGACGGCTGCCCATCCCGGTGCCCGGCGGTGTAGACATCACGATCACCGGCCAGGAAGTCCAGGTCAAGGGCCCGAAAGGCACGCTGACTCACACGGTCGCCGAGCCCATCAAGGTGGCTCGCGACGACGACGGCGCCGTCGCCGTCTCCCGGCCCAACGACGAGAACAAGGTGCGTGCGCTGCACGGCCTGTCCCGGACGCTGATCGCCAACATGGTGCAGGGCGTCACCCAGGGCTACTCGAAGTCCCTGGAGATCGTCGGCGTCGGTTACCGCGTCCAGGCCAAGGGCCCGACGCAGCTGGAGTTCTCCCTGGGCTTCAGTCACCCGGTCATCGTGAACGCCCCCGACGGCGTCACCTTCCGCGTCGAGAAGCCGACCCTGTTCCACGTGGACGGCATCGACAAGCAGAAGGTCGGCGAGGTCGCGGCCAACATCCGCAAGCTGCGCAAGCCCGACCCGTACAAGGGCAAGGGCGTGCGCTACCAGGGCGAACAGATCCGCCGCAAGGTCGGAAAGGCTGGTAAGTAGGCATGGCTCCGAAGACTGCGTTCAGCAAGCACACGGCTGCCCGCACCGTCTCGCGGGCCCGCCGTCACCGCCGCGTCCGCAAGTTCGTCGTCGGTACGGCCGAGCGTCCGCGCCTGGTCGTCAACCGCTCGACGCGCCACATGTTCGTCCAGATCGTGGACGACTCGATCGGTCACACGCTGGTGAGCGCGTCCACCATGGACGCCTCGCTGCGCGCCCTGGAGGCGGACAAGACCGAGAAGGCGAAGAAGGTCGGCGAGCTCCTCGCTCAGCGGGCCAAGGAGGCCGGGATCTCCAGGGTCGTCTTCGACCGTGGTGGCAACCGGTACGCAGGTCGGATCGCGGCGCTGGCCGACAGCGCTCGCGAGGGCGGGCTGGAATTCTGATGAAGGCCCGAGCACCCCAACTGATGTCCGCAAATGAGATGAGGAACCACTGATGGCTGCAGCTCCGCGTCGCGGTGGCGGCACCGGTGGCGAGCGGCGGGACCGTCGTGACGATCGCCGCGGTGGCGCCGCCGACAAGGGCGTCTCGTACATCGAGCGCGTAGTGAAGATCAACCGAGTGGCCAAGGTCGTGAAGGGTGGTCGTCGCTTCAGCTTCACCGCCCTCGTCGTCGTCGGTGACGGCAACGGCCTGGTCGGCGTCGGTTACGGCAAGGCCAAGGAAGTGCCCGCGGCCATCGCCAAGGGCGTCGAAGAGGCGAAGAAGCACTTCTTCAAGGTGCCTCGCATCCAGGGCACCATCCCGCACACCGTGCAGGGCGAGGAGGCGGCGGGCGTCGTCTTCCTGCGTCCGGCCTCGGCCGGTACCGGCGTCATCGCCGGTGGCCCGGTGCGCGCGGTGCTGGAGTGCGCCGGCATCCACGACGTGCTGTCCAAGTCGCTCGGCTCGGACAACCCGATCAACATCGTGCACGCCACCGTGGCGGCTCTGAAGGGCCTGTCGCGGCCCGAGGAGATCGCCGCCCGCCGTGGCCTGCCGATCGAGGACGTGGCCCCGGCCCGCATGCTCAAGGCGCAGCGTGAGGGTCTCGCCGAGGCCGCGGCCGCCAAGGCGGTGAGCTAGTCATGGCACGCCTGAAGATCACTCAGGTTCGCTCGAAGATCGGTGGCAAGCAGAACCAGCGTGACTCGCTGCGTTCGCTTGGCCTGAAGCGAATCGGCGACGTCGTCGTCAAGGAGGACCGCCCCGAGATTCGCGGGATGGTCTCCGTGGTGACGCACCTCGTCGAGGTGGAAGAGGTCGACTGACATGACTGACAGCAACAACGCTGCTCCGCTCAAGATCCACGACCTGCGTCCCGCCCCCGGCGCCAACAGGCCCAAGATCCGCAAGGGTCGCGGCGAGGCGTCGAAGGGCAAGACCGCCGGTCGCGGCACCAAGGGCAGCCACGCCCGCACGTCGGTCCCCCTCGGTTTCGAGGGTGGCCAGGTGCCGCTGCAGCGGCGTCTGCCGAAGCTCAAGGGCTTCTCCAACGCGCTGTTCAAGACGACCTACCAGGTCGTGAACCTGGACAGGATCGGCGAGCTGTTCCCCGAGGGTGGCGAGGTCACCGTCGAGGCTCTGGTCGCCAAGGGTGCTGTCCGCAAGAACCAGCTCGTCAAGGTGCTGGGCACCGGTGACATCTCGGTCGCGGTGAACGTGACGGCCCACGCCTTCTCGTCCGCCGCCAAGGAGAAGATCGCCGCTGCCGGTGGTTCCGTTACCGAGCTGTAAGAGCTATTACGCGGCGTGGGGGCTTTGACAAATGCCCCCACGCCCGTAGTGCGTTAGAGTTCGCGGGACGGCAGGCTTCTGGCCGACTCGTCAGACCCAAGACTTCAGATGGCAGATCCCCGCACCATCGCATACTCACAACGCCGTAAAGGCGCGCAGGAGGGACCGTGCTGACCGCGTTTACCCGGGCGTTCCGGACACCGGACCTGCGCAAGAAGTTGCTCTTCACGCTGGGCATCATCGCGCTGTTCCGTCTCGGCTCGGTTCTTCCGACTCCGGGAGTTCACGTCCAGAACCTCGCGGCCTGTTTCGACCAGGCTCGTAACGGAGCCACCGGCAACATCTACGGGATGGTGCAGCTTTTCAGCGGTGGTGCGCTCCTGAAGCTGTCGGTGTTCGCGCTGGGCATCATGCCGTACATCACCGCGAGCATCATTCTGCAACTGCTGGTCGTGGTCATCCCGCGCCTTGAGGCGCTGAAAAAGGAAGGCCAATCCGGCCAAGCCAAGATCACGCAGTATACGCGTTATCTGACCATCGGGCTCGCCGTCCTCCAGTCGACCGCGTTCATCGCGCTGGCCCGCACCGGGCAGCTCTTCCCGAACTGCCAGCAGGACGTGCTGCTCGACCCCGACAACATCTTCATGATCGTCACGATGGTGGTCATCATGACCGCCGGTACGTCGGTCATCATGTGGCTGGGCGAGCTCATCACCGACCGCGGCGTCGGCAACGGCATGTCCATCCTGATCTTCACTCAGGTCGTCGCGGTCTTCCCGTCCGAGCTGACCAACATCTTCCAGGCGAACAAGTTCACCTTCGCGGTCGTCATGATCGTCGGCGTCTTCATGATCGCCGCGGTGGTCTTCGTCGAGCAGGCGCAGCGGCGCATCCCGGTCCAGTACGCCAAGCGCATGGTCGGCCGCAGGATGTACGGCGGCACCTCGACGTACATCCCGCTCAAGGTCAACCAGGCCGGCATCATCCCGGTCATCTTCGCATCCTCGCTGCTCTACCTGCCGCAGCTGCTCACGTCGCTCTTCCAGACCTCCGACAACGCGGTCATCCGCTGGGTCTCGCAGAACCTCGCCACGGGCGACACCCCGATCTACATGGCGACGTTCTTCCTGCTGATCATCTTCTTCACGTACTTCTACGTGTCCATCACGTTCAACCCCACTGAAGTCGCCGACAACATGAAGAAGTACGGTGGATTCATTCCGGGCATCCGCCCCGGCCGGCCGACGGCTGAATACCTGAACTTCGTGCTCACCCGTCTGACCGCGCCGGGCTCGCTCTATCTGGGTCTCATCTCCATGGTCCCGATCGTCGCTCTGGCGGTGTCCGGTGCGAGCCAGAACTTCCCGTTCGGAGGGACGAGTATTCTGATCATGGTAGGCGTCGGCCTGGACACCGTTAAGCAGATCGAGAGCCAGCTCCAGCAGCGTAACTACGAAGGTTTCCTGCGGTAGTGCGCCTCGTTCTGGTCGGGCCCCCCGGAGCGGGTAAGGGGACGCAGGCCCAGTACATCGCATCGAACCTGTCCATCCCGAAGATCTCGACAGGTGACATCTTCCGTGCCAATGTCTCGGGGGGCACGGATCTCGGCAAGCTGGCCAAGACGTACATGGACCGTGGTGATCTGGTGCCCGACGAGGTCACCATCGCCATGGTCCGTGATCGTCTGGCCGCGGACGACGCGCAGGACGGATTCCTGCTCGACGGGTTCCCGCGCAACGTCGCGCAGGCGGAGATTTTGCGCGACATGCTCAAGGAGTGGGGCCTGGCGCTCGACCTCGTGCTGGAGCTCGTCGTGGACGACGACGAGGTCGTGCGGCGGCTGGCCGGCCGGCGCACCTGCAGTCAGTGCGGCCGCATCTGGCACGTCGAGTTCGACGACAAGAAGGACGACAAGTGCGACGCGTGCGGGGGCGCGCTGTTCCAGCGTGACGACGACAAGGAGGAGACCGTCAGGCACCGCCTGGAGGTCTACCAGGAGCAGACGGCGCCGCTGATCTCCTACTACGCCGACGAGGACATTCTCGTCGGCGTGGACGCCACGGGCCCGGTCGAGGAGATCACCCGGCGAGCCATGGAGGCGATCCGCCCGTTCATGGCCTGATACGAAGTACGACCGATTTGCGGAGGTGGCACGGGTTTCCGTGCCACCTCGCGGTTATTGTGGGGGAATTGGGCCCCCAGCGTGGCCCGTTCAGACCCCAGGGGGCAGATGATGTTCAAACGCAACAGGCACGGAATCCAGATCAAGTCGCCGGAGCAGCTGGAGAAGATGCGGGCGGCGGGGCTCGTGGTCGGGCGCACGCTCGACCTGCTCAGGCGCTCGGTCCAGCCCGGGATGACGCCGCTCGACCTCGACGGCATCGCCGAGAAGGCGATCAGGGACGAGGGTGCGATCCCGTCGTTCAAGGGCTACCAGGGCTTCCCCGCGACGATCTGCGCGTCGGTCAACGACGAGGTGGTGCACGGCATCCCGACCAACGCCCGCAAGTTGCGTGAAGGCGACATCATCTCCATCGACTGCGGCGCGATCCTGGACGGTTGGCACGGCGACTCGGCCGTCACGGTCCCCATCGGCGAGGTGGACCCCAAGCTGACCGAGCTGATGCGGATCACGGAGGAGTCCATGTGGCGCGGCATCGCCGCGCTGAAGGTCGGCGCGCACCTGTCGGACATCGGCCACCGGATCGAGCGGTACGTCAGGTCGCAGGGCCGCTTCGGCATCCCGCCCGAGTACGGCGGCCACGGCATCGGCACCGAGATGCACATGGACCCCTGGATCGCCAACCACGGCAAGCCGGGTCGCGGCCCGGTGCTGGAGGAGGGCATGTGCCTGGCCATCGAGCCCATGGTCAACCTGGGCACCGAGCGCACCCGCGTCCTGGCCGACGAATGGACCGTGGTGACGATGGACGGCAAGTACTCTGCGCACTTCGAACACAGCGTCGCGGTGACACATAATGGTCCTTGGGTGCTAACCGCCCTGGATGGGGGCAAAGAGCGCCTAGCCCAACTGCAGAGCTAACCCGGGAGTGGGTGGGATGGCGAACAGCCCCGAGATGCGAGCCTCCGACGCCGATCGTGACCGCGTCGCCGCCATCCTCCGGGAGCACACCGCGCAGGGCCGCATCACGATGGACGAGTTCAACGAGCGGCTCGAACAGCTCTACAAGAGCAGGACGTACGGAGAGCTCGCCCGGCTGACGTCCGACCTTCCCGACGTGGATCTGCGCAACCGGCCCGCCAAGGTGTCCGACATGCCGGCCAAGCGCACGGGGTTGCATCCCGGCATGCGTGCGGCGTGGGGGGCCTGGGCCATGGCCAGCGGCATCAACTGGGTGATCTGGCTGATCGTGAGCGTCACGTCCGGCGACCTGATCTACCCCTGGCCGCTGTGGGTCATGGGGCCGTGGGGCGTCATCCTGCTGATGAGCACCGTCTTCGGCGGCCAGCAGCCCAAGAAGCGCCGATAGGCGCGTGTGCCGCTCGCTGTGCGGTAAACTCTTATATGGTTGTGTCAGGACGCCTGGCACGCGTTTCGCGTTTTGAGCCCAGGTGTCGTACACTCCTTAGTCGGCTCACTATGACTATCACGCGTCGGTGACCCTTGCCGGTCGCCGCTCTCTCCGAAGCGTGAGGTCGCGGCTGCTTAGTGAACCGGAGCCTCAGACGATCGATCAGTGAAACGCGAGGAATTTTGGCCAAGAAAGACGGCGCCATCGAGATCGAGGGCACTGTGGTCGAGTCGCTCCCGAACGCCATGTTCCGGGTGCAGCTCGACAACGGCCATAAGGTCCTGGCCCACATCAGCGGTCGGATGCGGATGCACTACATCCGGATCCTGCCGGACGACCGGGTAGTTGTTGAACTGAGCCCCTACGACCTGAGTCGTGGGCGGATCGTCTACCGATACAAGTAAGACGTCTGAGGAATCACGAAGGACAATGAAGGTAAAGCCGAGCGTCAAGAAGATCTGCGACAAGTGCAAGGTGATCCGCCGGCACGGTCGCGTCATGGTGATCTGCGACAACCTGCGCCACAAGCAGCGCCAGGGCTAGTCGCCGCAAGGCTTCTCCGAGTCCGCCCCGACATCAGGGAGCGGGCTCGACGCATGAGGAGCCTGAGTCAGTAATCGCGCCACACACCTGGGCAGGCGGGCTCTCATGCGAGGGTCCGAACCACTCGGGAGACCCCCGGTCGGAGGCCGGGGCCCTCACCCCGGGGCATTGGGGAGGGGCGGTGCGGCGCCAGACCTCCGCCACAAAGAAGGAGAATGCCCGACCATGGCTCGCCTGGTTGGCGTCGACCTCCCCCGCGACAAGCGGCTGGAGATCGCTCTCACCTACATCTACGGAATCGGCCGCACCCGCGCCCAGGAGATCCTCCAGGCCACCGGTGTCAGCGGCGACCTGCGCGTGCACCAGCTCTCCGACACCGAGCTCGTCCCGATGCGTGACTACATCGAGGCGAACTTCAAGATCGAGGGTGACCTGCGCCGCGAGGTCCAGGCCGACATCCGTCGCAAGATCGAGATCGGTTGCTACCAGGGCATCCGGCACCGTAAGGGCCTGCCCGTCCACGGCCAGCGCACGCAGACCAACGCGCGCACCCGCAAGGGCAAGAAGAAGACCGTGGCCGGCAAGAAGAAGCCCGGTAAGAAGTAGTCCACAGCAGCTGCGGACCGAAGACCTCAGGAGTAATGGCAAGCAATGCCTCCTAAGAGCCGTCAGGGCGCGCCGAAGAAGGTGCGCCGCAAGGAGAAGAAGAACGTCGCTCACGGGCACGCCCACATCAAGAGCACGTTCAACAACACGATCGTTTCGATCACCGACCCCACGGGGAACGTGATCTCCTGGGCCAGTGCCGGCCACGTGGGTTTCAAGGGCTCCCGCAAGTCCACCCCGTTCGCCGCCCAGATGGCCGCGGAAAACGCCGCCCGTCGTGCCATGGAGCACGGCATGCGCAAGGTCGACGTCTTCGTCAAGGGTCCCGGCTCCGGCCGTGAGACCGCGATCCGCTCGCTGCAGGCCACCGGCCTCGAGGTGGGCTCGATCCAGGACGTCACCCCGGTTCCGCACAACGGCTGCCGCCCTCCGAAGCGCCGCCGCGTCTGAGATAGCCCAGGAGAATCTGAGAAATGGCTCGTTACACGGGCGCGGACTGCAAGCTCTGCCGTCGCGAGAAGACCAAGCTCTTCCTCAAGGGCAGCAAGTGCGAGTCCGCCAAGTGCCCCATCGAGATCCGTCCTTACCCGCCGGGTGAGCACGGCCGCGGACGTCCCAAGGAGTCCGAGTACCAGCTTCAGCTTCGCGAGAAGCAGAAGACCCGCCGCATCTACGGCGTCCTCGAGAAGCAGTTCCACAACTACTACGAGGAGGCCGCGAGCAAGACCGGCAAGTCGGGTGAGGTGCTGCTCCAGATCCTGGAGAGCCGGCTCGACAACGTGGTTTACCGCGCCGGTTTCGCGCAGTCGCGTGACGCCGCCCGCCAGCAGGTCCGCCACGGACACTTCCTGGTGAACGGCAAGAAGGTCGACATCCCGTCCTACCGCGTTCGCGAGCACGACATCATCGAGGTCCGCGAGAACAAGCGTGGGCTCATGCCGTACGAGGTCGCCCGGGCGACCGCGGGTGAGCGCACCGTTCCCGCGTGGCTCGGCGTCGTGCCGGACAAGCTCCGCGTCCTGGTTCACCAGCTGCCGGTCCGCCAGCAGATCGACACCCAGGTCCAGGAGCAGCTCATCGTCGAGTACTACTCGAAGTGAGCCCCAGTTGAGGTGCGGATTTCCGCACCTCAACTACGCTGTTTATCGGAGTGGCGTCATATAGCGGGCGCCACACGAAAAAAGGGGAGACCCACACATGCTGATCGCTCAGCGCCCGACTCTTCTCGAAGAGTCGATCGACGACACCCGGTCCCGGTTCGTCATCGAGCCGCTGGAGCCGGGCTTCGGCTACACCATCGGCAACTCGCTCCGCCGCACGCTGCTGTCGTCCATCCCGGGCGCGGCCGTGACGAGCATCCGGATCGAGGGCGTGCTGCACGAGTTCTCGACCGTCCCCGGGGTCAAGGAAGACGTCACCGACATCATCCTCAACCTCAAGGAACTGGTCGTCTCCTCCGAGCACGACGAGCCGGTCGTGATGTACCTGCGCAAGCAGGGCCCGGGCGAGGTCACCGCCGCCGACATCGCGCCGCCGGCCGGGGTCGAGGTGCACAACCCCGAGCTGCGCATCGCCACGCTCAACGGCAAGGCCAAGCTGGAGATGGAGCTGACCGTCGAGCGCGGTCGCGGCTACGTCTCCGCCGCCCAGAACAAGCAGCCGGGCCAGGAGATCGGGCGCATCCCGATCGACTCGATCTACTCCCCGGTGCTCAAGGTCACCTACAAGGTCGAGGCGACCCGAGTCGAGCAGCGCACCGACTTCGACCGCCTCATCCTCGACGTCGAGACCAAGCCGGCCATGAAGCCCCGCGACGCGGTGGCCTCCGCCGGTAAGACCCTCGTCGAGCTCTTCGGCCTGGCCCGCGAGCTCAACGTCGAGGCCGAGGGCATCGACATCGGCCCGTCGCCCACCGACGCCGCCCTGGCGGCCGACCTGGCGCTGCCGATCGAGGAGCTCAACCTCACCGTCCGCTCCTACAACTGCCTCAAGCGCGAGGGCATCCACACCGTGGGTGAGCTCGTCGCGCGCAGCGAGCAGGACCTGCTGGACATCCGCAACTTCGGCGCCAAGTCGATCGAAGAGGTCAAGCAGAAGCTGCACGAGATGTCGCTGGCGCTCAAGGACTCCCCGCCCGGATTCGACCCGAGCGCGGTGGCCGGGGGCGGCTACGACGACGACGACAGCGCGTACGTCGAGACCGAGCAGTACTGACGCTTTCCGCGGCCCCGCGTCCTCTCCGAGGGCGCGGGATCGCGCGGGTGCACGTAACGGCGTCGCGGAGCAGCCGCGGCGCCGGCCCGACTCCGGTACCTGGCACGGCCGGGGCGGGTTGACCACAAGGAGAATGAAATGCCCAAGCCCACCAAGGGTGCACGTCTTGGCGGCAGCCCGGCGCACGAGCGGCTGATCCTGGCCAACCTGGCCACCGATCTGTTCCGCCACGGCAAGCTCCGCACCACGGTCGCCAAGGCCAAGCGCCTGCGCCCGCTGGCCGAGCGCCTGATCACCAAGGCGAAGAAGGGCGACATCCACAACCGTCGCCAGGTCCTGACCGTCGTCAAGGACAAGGGCGTCGTCCACCAGCTCTTCACCGAGATAGCGCCGACGTTCTCCGAGCGTCCCGGTGGCTACACCCGCATCACCAAGGTCGGTCCGCGTAAGGGCGACAACGCCCCGATGGCGGTCATCGAGCTGGTGACCGAGCCGCTGAACGGCGTCACCACCCGCCGCACCGAGGCCCCGGCCGCCGCTCCGGCGCCGGCGCCCGCCGCGGAGGAGACCGAGGCCGCCGAGGCTCCCGAGGCCGCCGCCGAGGAGGCCCCCGCCGCCGAGGCTTCGGCCACGGAGGCTCCGGCCGCCGAGGGCGAGGCGAAGAAGGACGAGGCCTGATCTCTCAGGCCGGACGAGACGGGCCCGACCCCCTGCGGGGTGCGGGCCCGTTTTCACGTCATGGAGAACCGCGTCAAGGAGGACATCGTGGTACGGCTCCGCCTCGACCTCGCGTACGACGGGACGGACTTCTCCGGATGGGCCAGGCAGCCGGGACGCCGCACGGTCCAGGGCGAGATCGAGCAGGCGCTCGGCCGGATCCTGCGCCTCGAAAGCCCCGCCATGCTGACCGTGGCCGGCCGCACCGACGCCGGGGTGCACGCGCGGGGTCAGGTGGCCCACGTGGACGTGCCGGAGGGCTCGCTGGCCGAGCTCGACGGGAACAGGGGGCCGCTGGACGTCGATGAGCGGCTCTCTGCGCTCGTGAGGCGGCTGGGCGGGGTCCTGCCCCCGGACGTACGCGTTCATCGGGTCTGCGTGGCTTCTGAGGGCTTCGACGCGCGGTTCTCGGCGATGTTCCGGCGGTACGCGTACCGGGTGAGCGACGCGGCGGGCGGCGCCGACCCGCTGCGGCGGCGCGAGGTGGTCTGGCACAACCGGCCCCTGGACGTCGGCGCGCTGAACGCGGCGGCCGCGCGGCTGCTCGGCGAGCACGACTTCGCGGCGTTCTGCAAGAGGCGCGAAGGGGCCACCACGATCAGGGAACTGCAGCGGCTGGAGTGGGTACGCGAGCCGGACGGGCTGCTGGTGGCGACCGTCGTGGCCGACGCGTTCTGCCACTCGATGGTCCGGGCGCTGGTCGGTTCGCTGCTGGCGGCCGGCGACGGCAGGCGGCCCGTGGAGTGGCCGGGCGAGGTGCTGGCGGGGGGCGTACGCGACTCGGGAGTGCACGTCGCGCCCGCGCACGGGCTCTGCCTGGAGGAGGTCGGCTACCCGGCCGAGGCCGCACTCGCCGCGCGGGCCGAGGCCACGCGGCGAGTGCGCACGCTGTCAGTCCTTGGTGAGACGGTGCTCGAGGACGAGTGAGGTCTCGTCGCGGAACGCCCCGCTCACCTTGGGCAGCGCCTTGTCCTTCGCGTCAGGGGTGTGGCCGTCGGCGTAGGTGGCGTAGCTGAAGACGATGTAGCGGCCCCACACCATCCCCGCCGCGTAGCCGCCGGCGATGTCCACCCGCTCGCCGCCCGAGCCGTCCTTGCCGGGGAGCGGGCGGAACCAGACGTTGCGCGAGAGGTCCTTGGCCTGGTCGGCCGCGGCCGCCGCGTCCTTGTTGGGAAGGACGGCTATGCCGGTGGTGACGGCGTAGCGGTGCTTCTTGTCGACGTACGTGGCCCTGAGCACCCGCGTGCACTTCTGCTCCTGCAGCGCGTCGGCGAAGGCGCCCGTGGCGGCCTTGTCGCAGCTCGACTCCATGCCGGCCTTGACCCGGGTGAACGTCACGCCCGCCGCGCTCACCTTCTTCTTCGGGAACGCCTCGGACAGCGACCACTTCCGCGGGTCCGTCTGGTCGGAGTTGAGTATCGACGTGCCCTCCGGAGCGTCGGTGGGCTCGGCGGCGGGCACCTCCGTGCTCGCCTGCGCCGACGCGGTGGGCCGCGCGGCGGCGGCCGTCGTCGGCGCCGGGTTGCTCACCGCCTGCCAGGCGAAGAACCCGCCGGTCGCCACCCCGGCCAGCGCCAGAGCGCCCAGCGTCACCAGCAGGGCCCGCTTGCTCCTCGCGGGTGGGGCCGGTGGCGGGGGCGGGGTCTGGAACGGCGGCTGTTTGAACGCTCCAGACGGGAACGCCGGCGCGCCGCCGCCCGGGGACTTCTGGCCCCAGGTGTCCTTGGAGAACGGGAGGTCGGGCAGCTTCCCCTCCGCCTGCGTGGGCGGCCACACGGGCACGTCGCCAGGCGCCGGCGGGTGGGCCGGCGGGGTGGCGGGGTCGGAGAGCGAGAGGGGCTGGGGGTCGCGCTTGGCGGCCTTGGGGTCGAAGTAGTGGGCCGGCCGGCGGGTGTTCTGGGGGAGCTTCGCCGGGGGGCGGGTGGTGGCGTCCTGGGCCTCGTCGCGTGGGGGTGCGATGGGGGCCGAGAGCGGGATGGTCGGCTGCTTGGGCGTGGGGGCGGGGGCCTCGGAGGCGGAGGTGACGGGGGCTTCGGGGGCTTCGGACTTGTCCGGGGCGGCGGCGTCCGGCTT
Organism: Nonomuraea phyllanthi; assembly: GCF_006334985.2. Classification (GTDB taxonomy): domain Bacteria; phylum Actinomycetota; class Actinomycetes; order Streptosporangiales; family Streptosporangiaceae; genus Nonomuraea; species Nonomuraea phyllanthi. Next base: position 1,124,641 of record NZ_VDLX02000001.1, on the reverse strand, counting down.
GCCCTCGGCGGCAGCGGTCGGCTTGCCCGCGGCGGTGCCTGAGTTGCCTACAGCGGGAGCGGACGGCTGCGGTGCCCCCGGCTGCCCGCCCTCCGGCTGCTGCGCGCCGGGCCGTCGGCCTTCTGCCTGGTGGCCTTCCTGATGCCCGGTCTCCAGCTGCCGGCCCTCCGGCTGCCCGGCTCCCTGGTGCTGCCCTTCGGGGTGCTGCGCTTGGGGCTGCTGGGCATTCGAGGGCTGGGCCCCCGGGTGATGCGCCTCCGGGCCCCGGGCACTCGGCGGCTGGACCTCCGAGTGCTGCGATTCCTCGTGCTGGGCTCTCGGGTGCTGCGTCTCTGGGCGCTGGGTGCTCGGGTGCTGAGCCTCCGGGTGCTCGGCCCCCGCCTGCTGGGCTTCGGGGCGCTGGGCTTCCGGATGCTGTGGGGACGCCTGCTCGGACGTCTCCCTTCGTGCTGTGCCCGGGTGGAAGTAGTGGGCGGGGCGGGTGAAGCCCTCGGGGTTGGTGGCGGTCGCGTCGAAGGCCGGCTCGTCGCTGTCCGGCTCGGCCACCAGCTCGCCCGTGGCGGCCGGCCACGGGGGCATGGCGTGCGGGTCACTGACGGGCGCGGGCCACACCGGCATCCCCGCCGCGGCGGCGGTGAACGCGGGAGGCGGCTCCCACGCGGGCGCACCGGGCACGTACAGGCCGTCCGACGTCGGTGACGCACCGGGCACGTGCGGGCCGTCAGGGGCCATCGGCTCGCCGGGCGTCGCGGCTTCGGTCGGCACGTCCGATGCACCGAGAACGGGAGGTACGGGCTGATCGGTGGAGCGGGTGATGGACTCCGCCTCGACCTCGTCCCACGGGGGGATGGCGCGCGTTCGGCTTGTCCGTGCCCGCTCGTTCCCGGGCTGGTCGGAGAGCGTGGCGGGCGATGTGTAACCACCGGGATACGTGGGATCGGTGTCGTCGGCGTACCAGTCGTACGGCGCGGCGTCGTCTCCCGTGACCTCCCACGGCTGCGCACCGGGGGTCTCGTCGGGGGCGGGCAGGTTCGGCGGCGGCCCGTGGAACACGGGGCCGACCGGCCGCCCTCCGCTGTCGGCCACCTTCCCGGACGGAGGGGCCGCCGAGGGCCTCGACGCCGGAAAGCCGGACCCGGACGCGCCGAACGATGCAGAGCCGGGCGCCGAGGGACCGCTGGGCGCGGTGCCGGGCGTCGACAGGCTGGAGGGCACGGTGCCGGGCGTCGACAGCCCGGAGTGCGCCGAGCCGGACACCGACGTGCCGAACGGCGCGGAGCCGGGCGCTGAGGCGCCGGAGCCGTGCGCTGAGGGGCTGGAGGGGGCGGAGCCGTGCGCTGAGGGGCTGGAGGGCGTGGTGGCGGGAGACGACAGGCCGGCGGGCGCTGAGTCGGACACCGACGGGCCGGGAGGCGGGGTGCCGAACGGCGAGGGGGCGGCTGGTGAGGGGACGGACGGCGAGTCGGCGGATGGCGCTGGGAAGGACGGCGCGGGGAAGGACGGCGCGGACGTCGGTTGGGCGGGTGGGGTGGACCGCGTTTCGGCGGCGGAGGCAATCGTCGCGTCATCGGCCGGCCCGCGCACCGCCCCGTCGTCGTACGCACCGCCCATCGCCCCATCGTCGCGCGGCGCGTATGACCCCGGAGCCGCGTCGCCGAAGGGACCGCGCGCGTCGTGCTCGGCCGGGCCGTGTGGCGCGGCGTCGAGGCGACCGCGTGCGTCGCGGTCAGCCGGGCCGTGTGGTGCGCTGTCGAAGGGATCGTGCGCCGGCTCATCGGCCGGGCCGTGTGGCGCGGCGTCGAGGCGGCCCTGCGCGTCGTGGTCGGCCGAGCCGGCCGCGGTGTCGAGGTGACCGCGCGCCGGGCCGTAGGGGGTGGCGTCGTAGGGGTCGCTCGCCGCGCCGCCGGCGGGGGCGGGTGGTGCGGCGTCGAAAGGGTCGCTCGCCGCGTCGTCGGCCGGGCCGTGCGGTGGCTCGGCATAGGGGGCGCGGGTTGTGCCGCGTGCCGCGTCGTCGGCATGTGGGGACGCCGCAGACGTGCCGTCAGCGGGAGCGGACGCCGAAGGCCCGTCCCGCCCGCTGGTCTGGCCGAAGCTCGGCGGTGGCGTCGCTGGTGCGGCCGAACTGTCGGCTTCCCTGCGATCGTGCTCGGACCCGGGTTCCTGGCCACGCATAGGGGGAGCCTAGCGAGAGTAGCGAGATCGTTATGTCGGTATGGGCGTTCCCAGCGGGATCCGGCGTCCTGTTTGGACCCCTAACGCAGGGGAAGCCCGTTTCGCTACAGGGGGCTTCCGGTCAGCGTGCGGTTGTCCAGAGCCTTGAAGACGGTCGCCTTGGTGATGTCCTCGATGGCGGCGAAGAGCTGCTTGGAGCCCTTCTTGTCCGGCTTTGTGCCGTCCTTGTTCTGGAACCAGACCATGATCGCGTAGTGGCCGTGTGTCCAGATCTTGGCGCCTCCCGCACCGGACCCGAGCTGTTTGGTGACACTGTCCTTGCCTGCCAGCGGCTTCACGTAGTTGCTCGTGTCGCCGACCTTGGCCACCTTGGCGGCCGACTTGCTGGTCTTGAGGTTGGCCACCCCGACCGTGCCGATCACCTTGCCGGCCTTGTCACGGAAGCTGGCGCGTACGAGCTGGGTGCACTTGCCGGACTTGAGGGCCTTCTGCAGGTCGTCGCCCAGAGCGCCGTCCGTGCACTTCTTGTCCTTGCTGGTGATCGTCATCTCGTACGAGCGGCCCGAGATCGAGAACTTCTTCTTCTTGCCGAAGATCTCCTTGACGCTGATCGGCTCGGGGTCCGTGGAGCGCTCGGCGGCGAAGCCGAACTCGCCGGGCGGGGCCGACGGGAGCGGGGCGGAGGTCTGGCGCGGGGCGGCGGTCTGGGCGCTGATGGGGTCGTCGGCGTTCCACATCAGCGCGAGGCCGCCACCGAGGAGGCCGAGCACCAGGACGCCGCCGATGGCGAACCACAGCGGGGCGCGCGAGCGCGGCCCCTCGTCGTACGGGCTCCACCCGATCCTGCTCTGGGGCGCCTTCTCGGCCCTGTCCTGCGGCTCCTCGTCGGATTTGGGCGCCTTGTCGGAGGAGGGGGCGGCGGCGCGGCCCTTGCGGCCGCGGCGGGAACGGGCGGGCGCCTCGGCGGCCTCCGGAGCCCCGGACTCGGGCCCGCCGGAGGGGCCGGACGGGCCGGGGGAGCCGGCGTCGGGGGCGTCGAAACCGCCGGGCCAGCCCCCGGGACCGCCAGGACCGCCGGGAGCGCCAGGACCGCCGGGGCCCCCAGGGCCTGCCGGCCGGCCCGGACCCGCAGGTCCGCCGGGACCCGCCGGCCGGCCGGGGCCGTTCTGACCACCTGGAGCGTTGCCCGCGGGCTGGAACATGCTCCCCATCCCGTACGGGGCGCCGTTTTCACGTCCTTCGGGAAAACCCATGCGGCGACATTACCGTGATGTTCGTCAACGGGCTCCGAAGTCCTGAGTCCACCAAGGCCCGTCAGGCCCGGACGCCACGCCCACGCCGATGGCCCTCAGGCGGCAGTTGAGGATGTTCCTGCGGTGGTCGCGGCTGCCGAGCCAGCCCTCCACGGCCTCCTCGGGCGTGCTGTAACCGGCGCCGATGTTCTCGGCCGCGCCCCAGTGGTAGCCGGCGCGCTCCATCCGGTCCCACGGGGACGCGCCGTCGGGGGAGTTGTGGACGAGCTGCCCGGATCGCGCCATCTCCAGCGAGTGCGTACGCGCCGAGCGGGTGAGTGCGGCGCTCACCTTCAGCGGCCCGCAGCCGTTCCTGGACCTGGCGGAGTTGGTGAGCGAGACGACCCTGTCCGCCAGGCCCGGCATCACACGCACGGCGTCGTCGTCGCGGAGCATGGCCGGGTTGTCCTGGGAGTTGAAGCCGGGGATCTGCCCCTCGGGCGTCCGCGTGGGCCTGGGGGCGGAGGTGCCGCCCGGCAGCGTCTTGGTGAGCTGCCTGGGGATCATCTCGGCCTGCTGCTGCGACTTCCTTGACGCGCTCGGCGCCGGGTTGGCGCTGGCGGCGGCGGGCGGGATGGTCTCGTTGAGATAGACGTGGCGGGCCGGCTCGGTGTCGTCGGTGAGGCGCCCGATCAGCACGCCGGTGAAGAGCACGGCCATGAGGCAGGCCAGCACACCCAGGTGATTCCGGCGCCGAGCGCCCCGCTGGGTTAGCCGGGAGTGAGGGTTCTGCCACATACCGCCGTCAACGATAGGGATGTCCAGTGCTGGGAAAGAAGGGGTGCCCGGGAAACGAAACCTAACCGTTCTGAGGTCGGGTAAACTCGCTCAGGGTTACCGGTCATTTTGACCTGCGCGCCTGCGGGCGGGTAGCTTGGTTTCGTTGTGTGCATAGGTCCGTAAGACCAATGCGCGGCGCGTCCGGCGTCATCTCCCGTGTTGCGGAGACGGAAGGTCCGGGCCGTCGTGTGCCCGCACCGACCGACCAGATGTAGCTGTCACTTCCGACAGCGCCGAAGACGCGAGCATAAAGAAGGCTACGACCGTGCGCACGTACTCACCGAAGCCCGCCGACGTCCAGCGTCAGTGGTACGTCATCGACGCGACCGATGTCGTGCTGGGCCGGCTGGCCAGCCACGTCGCGACCCTGCTCCGCGGCAAGCACAAGCCGATCTTCGCTCCCCACGTCGACACCGGTGACTTCGTCATCGTCATCAACGCGGACAAGATCGCGCTGAGCGGCAACAAGCTTGAGCAGAAGAAGGCGTACCGCCACTCGGGCTACCCGGGCGGTCTGCGTTCCGTCTCGTACGGCGAGCTCATGGAGAAGCGGCCGGACAAGGCCGTCGAGAAGGCCGTGAAGGGCATGCTCCCGAAGAACTCCCTCGGCCGGAAGATGGCGAAGAAGCTGAAGGTCTACGCGGGTCCCGAGCACCCGCACCAGGCCCAGCAGCCGGTGCCGTTCCAGATCACCCAGATCGCCCAGTAGTAGTTCGAAAGATTCAGAGGAGAACCGTGGCTGAGCCCACCGGTGTCGAGACGCCCGTCGAGGCCGAGCTGGAGGAATTCTCCGGCGAGGACTTCCCGTCCGAGTACACCACCGAGTCCGCCGCCAGCGCCGACGCTCCCGTGCGCAAGCCCGTCACCACGGGCAACTCGTACGGCACCGGCCGCCGGAAGGAGGCGATCGCCCGCGTGCGCATCGTCCCCGGCACCGGCAAGTGGACGATCAACGGTCGTTCGCTGGACGTCTACTTCCCGAACAAGGTCCACCAGCAGATCGTCAACGAGCCCTTCGTGGTGCTCGGCGCCGAGGAGGCGTTCGACGTCATCGCGCGCATCGACGGCGGCGGCGTGACCGGCCAGGCCGGCGCGCTGCGCATGGGGCTGTCGCGCGCCCTGGCGATCCTGGACGTCGAGGTCAACCGCCCGCCGCTGAAGAAGGCCGGCTTCCTCACCCGTGACGCCCGCGCCACGGAGCGGAAGAAGTACGGCCTCAAGAAGGCCCGCAAGGCTCCGCAGTACAGCAAGCGCTAAGTTGGCGCGCCTCTTCGGCACCGACGGGGTACGCGGGGTCGCCGGTCGCGACCTCACGGCTGAGCTCGCCATGGACCTGGCGGTCGCGGCGGCTCACGTCCTCGGCGATGCGGGCGCTTTCGCCGCCACCGGATCCAGCCGTAAGAGCAGGCCGGTGGCGGTCGTGGGCCGGGACCCGCGTGCCTCGGGAGAGTTTCTCGAGGCCGCCGTGGTCGCCGGCCTCGCGGCGTCCGGTGTGGACGTGCTGCGCCTCGGCGTGCTGCCCACCCCGGCCGTCGCCCACCTCACCGCCGCGCTCGGCGCCGACCTCGGCGTCATGCTGTCGGCCTCGCACAACCCGGCGCCGGACAACGGCATCAAGTTCCTGGCCAAAGGCGGCTTCAAGCTGTCCGACGCGGTCGAGGACGAGATCGAACGGCGGCTGGGCGAGGAGTGGACCTTCCCGGTCGGCTCCGGCGTGGGCCGGGTGCGCGACGCGTACGGTGAGGCCGACCGGTACATCTCCCACGTGCTGACCACGATGAGCGCCGCGCTCGACGGGCTCAGCATCGTGGTCGACTGCGCGCACGGCGCCGCCCACATGGTGGCTCCCGAGGCGCTGGTGCGCGCGGGCGCCCGGGTCGAGTCGATCGGCGCGAGGCCCGACGGCCTCAACATCAACGCCGGCCACGGCTCCACCCACCTGGACAAGCTCCAGCAGGTGGTCGTGTCGCGCGGCGCCGATCTCGGCGTGGCCTACGACGGCGACGCCGACCGCTGCCTGGCGGTCGACCACACGGGCGCGATCGTCGACGGTGACCAGATCATGGCCGTCCTGGCCGCCGCCATGCACGGTGAGGGCCTGCTGGCCAAGGAGACCGTGGTGGCGACCGTCATGTCCAACCTCGGCTTCAAGCTGGCCATGCGCGAGGCGGGCATCACCGTGGTGGAGACCGCGGTGGGCGACCGCTACGTGCTGGAGCGGATGAAGTCGGACGGCTTCAACCTGGGCGGCGAGCAGTCGGGCCACGTCATCATGCTCGACCACGCCACCACCGGCGACGGCCTGCTCACCTCGCTCCACCTGCTGGGCGTGGTGGCCAAGTCGGGCGTGCCGCTGAAGGAGCTGGCCTCGGTGATGACGCCGCTGCCGCAGATCCTGATCAACGTCAAGGGCGTCGACAAGGGCAAGGCCTCGGATCCCGAGCTGCTGGCCGCCGTCGCGGAGGCGGAGGCGGAGCTGGGCGAGACCGGCCGGGTCCTGATCAGGCCGAGCGGCACGGAGCCGATGATCAGGGTCATGGTGGAGGCCGCGTCGGAGGAGCACGCCGGCCTGGTGGCGAGCCGCCTCGCCGACACGGTCCGCACGACCTGCGCCTGAGCGATTTCACGTACGGCCCGCCGGGGACGATCCCCGGCGGGCCGTACGCCTGTTCGCCTATTCGTCGCCGGTGAGGGAGAAGGCCCGCAGGCGCAGGCCCGCCCAGAAGACGCAGCCCAGCGTGACGATGATCAGGGCCGGTACGGCGAAGCCGAGCGCCACGTCCGTCCGCAGGAAGGCCGAGTCGGAGATCTGGTCGGCCACCGACTGTCCCCACTGCTGGATCGAGAACTTGCGGGCGCCCGGGATGAAGGTGCCCACCACGCCCTCCCAGACCAGGGCGTAGATGATGCCGATCGTGACCGCGTGGCGGGTGACGACGCCCAGCAGGAGGAAGACGGCGGCGTAGGCGATGCCGGCCACCAGGACGCCCACCGCGAAGCCGGGGGCGATGCCGTCCTCGTTGCTGACCAGCAGCCAGGCCGACACGTACGTGGGCACGGCCGCGAACACCACCAGCAGCGACACCGCCACCAGGAACTTCGTGCGCGCGATGACCGGCCGGGAGATCGGCTTGGACATCAGGTGGATGATCGTGCCGTCGTCGATCTCCGGGGCGATGACTCCCGTGCCCGCGATCAGGCCGAGCAGCGGCAGCACGGTGTTGATGGCGAAGTTCTGCATCAGCAGCACGGCCGAGCGCTGGTCGTCGCCGCCGAACACGCGCAGCAGGACGGCCAGGCCGAGCAGCGCCAGGGGGAGCAGGAGCAGCAGGATGATCCGGCGGCGCCCCAGCAGGGCGCGGTAGGTGATGCCGGCGACCACTGTATTCATTGCCTCACTCCGTTCGGCGGGCTCGGTCGCCCTGGATGCCGTCGTCTTCCCCCGCTCTGGTCGCTGCGCTCCCGCCGCTCCCTCGCCGTGTTCATCAGGTGCTCCGGTTGATCAGGTAGGAGAAGACGCTCTCCAGGTCCTCGTCCGCGGGGGAGACCTGGTGCAGGCGGACGCCCTCCGCCTGGGCGACCCGGGGCAGGAGCCGGGCGAAGCGGCGGAACTCGGTGGCCTGGATCTCCATGCCGTCGGGACGGAGGGTGATGCCGCCCGCCGAGTGGTCGCGGATGAGGGCGGCCGCGAGCTTCCTGTCGTCGCTCGATCGGATCATGAACAGGTGGGGCCTGTCGGTCATCAGGCGCCTGATCTCGCGGAAGTTGCCCGACGCCGCGTGCCGGCCCGCCACCAGCACCTCGATGTGCTGGGCGACCCGTTCGACCTCCTCCAGGATGTGGGAGCTGAACAGGATCGTCTTGCCGGCCGTGCCCATGGCCCGGATGAGGTCCATGAGGTGCAGGCGCTGGCGCGGGTCCATGCCGTTGAACGGCTCGTCGAGCAGCAGCACCGGCGGGTCGTGGACGAGCGCCGCGGCCACCTTGACGCGCTGGCGCATGCCCTTGGAGTACGTCTCCACGCGCCGGTCCTTGGGCTCCTCCATCTCGACGGTGGCCAGGGCCTTGCGCGCGGCCTCGACCGGGTCGCTCAGCCCGTGGAGGCGGGCGGCCGAGAGGACGAACTGCCAGCCGGTGAGGAAGCCATACACACCCTCTCGCTCCGGAACCAGCCCGATATTTCGGTAAATGTGGTGGTTCTTCCAGACGCGCGTTCCGTCCAGCGCGACCGTGCCGCCCGACGGCGCCAGGAACCCCGCCATCATGTGGAGCAGCGTGGACTTGCCCGCTCCGTTGGGACCCAGCAGGCCGGTGACGCCCGGACCGATCGTCATCGTGACGTCGTTGACCGCCACCACGTTGCCGTACCAGCGGGAAACCTGCGACAGCTCCATCTTCACCGCGAGGCCGCCTTCCTGTAGCGCAGTGCGAGGGCGAGCACGGCGATCCCCAGCAGCACCACGAGGATCGCGGCCGAGGCGGGGCCGTTGGGGTAGGCACCCTCGATGGAGTGCGGCGGGGTGCCGAACAACCAGGACTGTACGGAGTCCACCAGCCAGAACGGGTTGGCCAGCCACGCCCACGCGGCGGCCGACTCGTCGCCGGCGGAGCGGAGCGTCTCGTAGATGACCGGCACGGACGCCGACGCCAGCAGGTAGACCAGGATCACCGAGGCCACCCCGAGCCCGCGCCGCGGCGTGAACGAGGCCAGCGCCAGCCCGAAGGAAGACAGCAGCAGCGCCAGCACCAGCGCCATGAGCAGCGAGCCGAGGAACTCCCCGGTGGCCGGCGGCCCCGGCATGTCCACCACCAGCTCGCCGACGTAGATCAGCACCAGGGGCACCGCCACGAGCAGGAAGAGCGCCACGGTCATCGCGGCGACCTTGGCGCCGACGTACTCGGCGATCGAGACGGGCCGCGACAGGTAGAGCGGCAGCACGCGGTAGCGCAGGTCGGGGGCGACCACGGTGGGCGCCTGCGAGGCCAGGAAGACCGCGACGACGGCCTGCATGATCACGGCGAAGCCGCTGTAGGGGAGGCCGCGCTGCTGGGCCAGGGCCATCATCGCGATGGACACCACGGCGGGCAGCAGCATGATGACGAAGAGCGAGAACGGCATGATCTTGCTGCGGGCGGTGCGCCCGAGCCCGAAGATGCCGCGCAGGCTGTGCACGGCCAGCGCCCGCGTCGAGTGGCCGCGGCCCAGCCGGGGCCCGTCGTAGTGGCGGTAGCCGATGTCGTAGATCTCAGACACCCGCGGCCTCCTCCCTGAAGACGTCCTCGATGCGGTGGCGGCCCTGCTCCAGGCGGATGAGGCACAGGTCCAGGTCGACGGCGGCGTCCCTGATCGCGTCGAACGTCTCGGGGCCGGCCACCTTGACCACCAGCATCCGGCCCTGCGGCGAGACGGTCAGGCCGGTCTCGGTCAGGCGGGCGGCCAGCGGCTCCAGGCCGTCCTCGACCTCGACCGTGACGGTCTGCGTGGCCTGCGTGAACTCGCCGATCGCGGACGAGCGCAGCAGCCGCCCCGCGTCGATCACGATCACGTGGTCGCAGATGCGCTCCAGCTCGCCCAGCAGGTGGGAGGTGACCAGCACGCTGATGCCGAACTCGGTGCCGATGCGCCTGATCAGCGTCAGCATCTCGTCGCGGCCTCGGGGGTCGAGCCCGTTGGTCGGCTCGTCCAGGAAGATCAGCTTGGGGTCGTGCACCAGGGCCTGGGCCAGCTTGACGCGCTGCTTCATGCCCGTCGAGTAGCCGCCGACCGCGCGGTAGCGCTCTTCCGCCAGCCCGACGTGGCGCAGCACGTCGGCCGCGCGCTCGCGGGCGGCCGTGCGCGGCAGGCCGGACATCTGCGCGAGGTGGACGACGAACTCGGTGGCGGAGACGTCGGGTGGGAGGCATTCGTGCTCGGGCATGTAGCCGACGAGCCTGCGGATCTCGGCGCCCTGCGCGGTCACGTCCAGATCGAGGACCCTGGCGGTGCCGCCGGAGGGCGGCAGGAGGCCGAGCAGGATCTTGATCAGGGTGGACTTGCCCGCGCCGTTCGCGCCGACCAGACCGGTGACCCCCGGTCCCACGGTGACCGAGAGCTGATCGACCGCGGTGACGGTGGGGAAGCGTTTGGTCAGCCCCTCGGTGGCGAGGATGTGCATGGCCCGACCGTACCGGGCTGACGGGGGCCCGCGCCTCATTCAGACGGATGAACGTCGTCCTACTTGAGGCCAGAATCGCCGCTGGACCAGGAGGGTGCAGGTGCCGGCGATGACCATGCCGGCGACGTTGACCGCGAGCTGCGAGACCGAGCCCGAGACCTCCTTCCAGTCGCCCAGCGCCAGCGCGACGGCCACGTAGCCGGCGGCGGGCACCGTGGTGACCGAGATGAAGACGCCGACCAGGGCCGACGACTTGCCCGCCGTGATCGACAGCACCCCGGCGGCGCCCGCGAGCAGCGCCACGATGAACGACCACCGGTCTGGCGTGACGATGAAGCGGACCTCCTGGTTACGTGCGAGGTTGCCGAGGTCGATCCAGCCGAGCCACGTCGAGACCAGCGCGCAGGCGAACGTGATCGCGATCGCGAGCGCGAACCCGACCACCAGCGTCCTGAACGCGGTGACGACCAGGTGTCCCCTGCGGTGCAGCAGCCCGAAGCAGATGGCCGCGACCGCGCCGAACTCGGGCCCGAGCACCATCGCGCCGACGATGAGGATCGGGGAGTTCTGCAGCACCCCGATGCCGGCGAGCTGGGTGGCGATGGCCAGGAACGTCAGGTACGCCCACGTGATGCGGGACTCGGACTGCACCCGCTGTGCCAGCTCCTCCCACACCACGGCGTCGTCCGGCTCGCCGGGAGCCTCCTCGACGGCGTGGTCCGCGACCTTGGACAGCGACAGGTCGATCTCCTCGATGGCGATGGAGCCCTCGGTCTCCAGCCACTGGAGCCTGCCCAGCACCTCGTTCGCCGACTCTCGGGCGGCGTCGCACATGATCACGTCGCCGGCCGGCTCGCGGGCCGCGCCGGGGATGACGACGATGTTGGTGACGCCCGCGCAGTCCTCCAGCACCGCCGCCGCGTCCTCGGTGCGTGCGGCGGGGCTGATCAGTCGGAGATGGAGCACGGAGGACATTGTGGTCCACCGGGGAGGGGGAAGGGAGTCAGGTGCGGCGGAGGCGTACGCGCCGGACGGAGTGGTCGGCGCCCTTCTGGAGGACGAGGTCGGCGCGGCCCCTGGTGGGGGCGATGTTCTCGACCAGGTTCAGCTCGTTGATGTCGCGCCAGACGTTGACGGCGAAGGCGGTGGCCTCCTCGTACGAGAGCTCCGCGATGTGCCGGAAGTACGACTTCGGGTCCTCGAAGGCGGTGCGGCGGAGCTTGTGGAAGCGGTCGACGTACCAGGTGCGGATGTCCTCGACCTTGGCGTCCACGTAGATGGAGAAGTCGAAGTAGTCGTTGACGGCGAGGGACGTGGGCGGGGCGGGCTGGAGGACGTTGAGCCCTTCGATGATCAAGATATCCGGATTTTTCACGATCTGGGATGCACCGGGCACGATGTCGTACTCCAGATGGCTGTAGATCGGCGCGCGCACCTCCTGCATCCCCGCCTTGACCTCCGCCACGAACCTGACCAGCGCCCTGCGGTCATAGCTCTCCGGGAAGCCCTTGCGGTGCATGATGCCCTTGGCCTCCAGCACCGCGTTCGGGTGGAGGAAGCTGTCGGTGGTGACCAGCTCCACGTGCGGGTGCTCGGGCCAGCGGGCCAGCAGCGTGTGCAGCAGCCGCGCCGTCGTCGACTTGCCCACCGCGACGCTGCCCGCGATGCCGAGGATGTACGGGACGCGCTGCTCGGGATGGCCGAGGAACGCGCTCAGCACGCTGCTGCGCTGCTTGGACCCGGTGAAGTGCAGGTTGAGCAGCCGGGTCAGAGGGAGGTAGATGTCGGTGACTTCGGTGAGGTCGATGGGGTCGTCGAGGCCGCGTATCTCTTCCAGCTCTTCTGCGGTGAGAGTCAAGGGCGTGTTCTTGCGGAGCTCGCTCCACCGCTCCCTGCTCAGTTCCACGTAGCCGTTGTTCACCTAGGCAGCGTAGCGATGGCGGACGAACCGGATCATGGCCGGGGCACCCGGCGGCCCGGTCTTGGCGAACCGCGCATATCAGGATGTGACGGCGGCTACTGTTCGGGGCGGGGAGGTCGCATGGACCGTCGTAGCTTCATCACCAGCATGATCGCCTTCGCCGGGCCGTTCGCCGGGGTCGCCTGCGCGGGAGAGCGCGGCGGCGCCAGACCCGTCAGCGGGTACGGCCCGCTGAAGCCCGTGGCCGACCGCCGTGACGGGAAGGTCCGCCTGCACCTGCCCGAGGGGTTCGCCTACCGCTCGTTCAGCGCGGCCGGCGACGAGTTCGGCGACGGGACGCTCGTGCCGGGCAGGCACGACGGCATGGCGGCGTTCTCCGGGCCGGACGGCAGCGCCATCCTCATCCGCAACCACGAGGTCAACGGCCCCGTCGGCGCGTTCGGCGACAAGCGCAGGGCCTACGACCGGATGGCGGGCGGCGGCACCTCCACGCTGCGCGTCAGCCGCTACGGCGAGGTGCTCCACAGCGCCCCCTCGCTGACCGGCACCATGATGAACTGCTCCGGCGGCCCCATGGCCTGGCGGGCCTGGGTGAGCTGCGAGGAGACGGTCAACGGCCCCGACGTGGCAGACGACCACACCGGCGGCGACAACTCCAGGCTGCGGCGCAAGCACGGCTACATCTTCGAGGTGCCGGTCGGCCGGGCCGCCACCGCGCGGCCCATCAGGTCGGCCGGGCGGTTCGCGCACGAGTCGGTGGCGTTCGACCCGTCGACGGGCGCCCTCTACATGACCGAGGACAACTTCTCCTTCCCGTCCGGGTTCTACCGGTATTTACCGCCGAAGCACCCCGTACAGGCGGGGCGGCTGCTCGACGGCGGCAGGCTGCAGATGCTGGCCGTCAAGGGCGCCAGGCACGCGGACCTGTCGGCCGGGCAGCGGCGCGGCGCGTCGTACGAGACCGTCTGGGTGGACATCGACGACCCCGACCCCACGTTCACCGGCAGGCCGGCCAACGACGTGGCCGTCCAGGCCGTGGGCCGGCAGGGCCGCGAGCAGGGCGCGGCGATCTTCGCCAGGCTGGAGGGCGCCGTCTTCCACCAGGGCGTGGTGTACTTCGTCTCCACCCAGGGCGGTGACACCGCGCCGGGCGACAAGGCGCCGTCCGGGTTCGGGGACGGGCGGGGGCAGGTGTGGGCGTACGAGACGTGGAGCGGGCGGCTCAGGATCGCGTACGAGTCGCCGCGCTCGTCCGTGCTCGACCTGCCGGACAACGTGACCGTGAGCAACCGCGGCACGCTCGTGCTGTGCGAGGACGGCGACGGCGCCAACTACCTGCGCGGGCTCACCACCTCGGCGGAGCTCTTCGACTTCTGCCGCCTGGAGCCGATCCCCGGCGACCCGGGGGCGGAGTTCGCCGGGTCGACGTTCGGGCCGGGCGGCCACACGCTCTACGTCAACGTGCAGGCCGAACACGGCAGGTCCATCGCCATCTGGGGTCCGTGGGAACGCGGGCCGTTCTGAGTACGCTTGGGTGATGATCCTGGGCATCGGCGTGGACGTCGTGGACATCGCCCGCTTCGAGGCGGCTCTGGAGCGCACGCCGCGGCTCGCCGAGCGCCTGTTCACCGAGGACGAGCAGGGGCTGCCGGTGGCGTCGCTGGCCGCCAGGTTCGCCGCCAAGGAGGCCGTGGCCAAGGCGCTCGGCGCGCCCAGGGGGCTCGGCCACCGGGAGGCCGAGGTGCGCCGCGACGAGAGCGGCCGGCCGTCGCTGCGGATGACGGGGAAGGTCGCGGAGGCCGCGTACGACCTCGGGGTCAAGCGCTGGCACATCTCCCTCAGCCACGACGGGGGTGTGGCCGTGGCCTACGTGATCGCGGAGGGATAGCTTCGGATCATGCGCACTGCCTACACCGCCGACCAGATCCGGGGCGCCGAGCACGAGCTGATGGCCAGGCTGCCCGAGGGCACGCTCATGCAGCGGGCCGCCAGCGGGCTCGCCGCCGTCTGCGCCGACCTCCTGGGCAGGGTGTACGGCAGGCGCGTCGTGCTCCTCGTCGGCAGCGGCGACAACGGCGGCGACGCGCTCTACGCGGGAGAGCGCCTGGCCAGGCGCGGCGCGCGGGTGGACGCGATCCTTGCCGGGTCCAGGACGCACGAGGCCGGGCTGGCCGCGCTCCTCGACGCCGGCGGGCGGGTGTCCCCCTCCTCGGCGCTGGAGCGGGCCGATCTCGTCGTCGACGGGCTCGTCGGGATCGGGGTCTCGGGGGCGCTGCGGGAGCCGTACGCCGAGCTCGTCTCGGCGGCGAACGCGGCCCGCGCCCCGATCGTGGCGGTGGACGTGCCCAGCGGAGTCGACGCGAGCAGCGGCCGGGTCGAGGGGCTCGCGGTGCGGGCCAGGGTGACCGTGACCATGGGCGCGTACAAGACGGGGCTGCTGGTCGATCCGGGCGCCGAGCACGCGGGGCGGGTGGAGCTGGTCGACATCGGGCTCGGGGCGTACCTGCCTGATCCCGACGTCGCGGCGCTGACCTCCGCCGACGTGGACGTGCTGCTGCCGAGGCCGGGCAAGGAGTCCGACAAGTACCGCAGAGGGGTGCTGGGGGTCGCGGCGGGCAGCTCCCGCTTCACCGGAGCGGCGGTGCTGGCCGTGGGCGGCGCGCTGCGGGCCGGGGCCGGGATGGTGCGCTACGCCGGGCCGGCCGCGCCCGTCGCCCAGGTGCGCTCGCACTGGCCGGAGGCCGTCGTCACCGAGCTGGACCGGCCTTCCGTCGACGACGTGGGCCGGGTGCAGGCGTGGGTGCTCGGCCCGGGGCTCGGCACCGGCGAGTGGGCGCACGAGCTGGCCGCCAGGGTGCTCGCCTCCGCCGTGCCCGTGCTGATCGACGCCGACGGGCTGACGCTGGTGGCCCGGGACCGGTCGCTGCTGCGGCGCTCCGCGCCCGTCCTCATCACGCCGCACGCGGGGGAGCTGGCGCGGCTCATCCGCGCCGACCGCGACGCCATCGAGGCGGGCCGGCTGGAGCACGTCCGGCGGGCGGCGGGGGAGCTGGGGGTGACCGTGCTGCTCAAGGGGTCCACCACGGTGGTGGCCGAGGAGTCGCGACCGGTGCGCGTGAACGCCACCGGGACGCCCTGGCTGGCGACCGGCGGGACGGGCGACGTGCTGTCGGGGATCGCGGGGGCGCTGCTCGCCCAGGGGCTGAGCTGCTACGACGCGGCGTCGTGCGCGGCGTACGTGCACGGGGCCGCCGGCCGGCTCGCCGCCGACGGCGCTCCACTGGCCGCGGCCGACGTGGCATCGGCGATTCCCGCCGCCGTCCGCGCGATCTGCGGCGAGGCGCCGTAGCGGTCGCAGGGCCTCTCACGTGGGGCGCGGGGTGTGAAACGCGCTCGACCACGTGCGTGACCTGCCACACTAGAAGGATGTACTCCCCGATGGCCACCCCGGCCGAGGCGCGGATCGACCTGGCCGCGATCAGGCGGAACGTGGCCCTGCTCAAAGAACGGGCCGGCGGCGCGGAGCTGATGGGCGCCGTCAAGGCCGACGCCTACGGGCACGGCCTGGTGCCGTCGTCCGAGGCCGTGCTGGAGGGAGGCGCGAGCCGGCTCGGCACCGCGTTCGTCAGGGAGGCGCTCGCCCTGCGCGAGGGCGGTGTGACCGCGCCGATCCTGGCCTGGCTCATCACGCCGGGCGAGCCGCTGGACGAGGCGCTCGGCCACGACATCGAGCTGTCCGCCTCCGACGAGGCGCGGCTGGGCGAGATCGCCGCCGCGGCCCGGCGCACGGGGCGCGTGGCCAGGGTGCACCTGGAGGCCGACACCGGCATGAGCAGGGGCGGCGCGCCGCTGGCCGGCTGGCCGGGGCTGCTGGCCGCCGCCACGCGGCTGCGGGCCGAGGGCGTGATCGAGATCGTCGGGCTCTGGTCCCACTTCGCCTGCGCCGACATCCCCGGCCACCCGTCGATCGGGCAGCAGCTCGAGTCGTACACGACGGCGCTGAAGCTGGCCGAGCAGGCCGGCGCGGCCGGCTCCCACGTGATCAGGCACCTGTCCAACTCCGCCGCCACCGTGACGCTCCCCGAGGCCCGCTTCGACATGGTCAGGCCCGGCATCGCGATGTACGGCCTGAGCCCCGTCCCCGAGCTGGGCGACTTCGGCCTGCGCCAGGCGATGACCCTGGTGGCGCAGGTCGGCCTGGTCAAGCGCGTCCACGAGGGTTCGGGCGTGTCATACGCTCATCTCTACGTCACCGAGCGCGAGACCACCCTCGGCCTCGTGCCGCTCGGCTACGCCGACGGCATCCTCCGGCACGCGACGGGGCGGGCCGAGGTGCTGGCGGGCGGGCGTCGCCGGACGGTCGCCGGCCGGGTGTGCATGGACCAGTTCATGATCGACATGGGCGACGACCCCCTGTCGGCGGGCGACGAGGTCGTGCTGTTCGGGCCCGGCGACGGGGGCGAGCCGACCGCTCAGGAGTGGGCGGATACTCTCGGCACGATCACCCATGAGATCGTGACGAGGATCGGCTCGCGGGTGCCGCGGGTCTACGAGCACAGGCGGGCGGGCACCTCCCCGCGGGCATGAGCGGAGAAGGATCGGGGACATGACGACGACGACAACACGGCGCAGGGTCGGGATCGCCGGCGCGCTCGTCGGTGCGGCTTCCGCCGGGGTCGCGGCGGCGGCGCTGGCCAAGCGGTACGCGGTCGGCCGGATCAGGCTGCGCCCCGACCTCGAGGCCAGCGAGCCGTTCGGCGAGTTGCGGGGCAGGGACCGCACGCTCGTCACCTCCGACGGCAAGGCGCTGCACGTCGTGGTCGACGGCCCTGAAGACGCCGAGCTCACCGTGGTGTTCTGCCACGGCTACTGCCTCAGCCTGGAGTCCTGGCACTACCAGCGCAAGGACCTGCGCGAGAACCACCGCATCGTGCTGTGGGACCAGCGCTCCCACGGCCGCTCCCAGCGCGCCGGCGCCGACGGCAGCACGATCGACCGGCTGGGCGACGACCTGGCCGAGGTGATCGAGGAGTTCGTGCCCGGCCCGTGCGTGCTGGTCGGCCACTCCATGGGCGGCATGACGATCATGGCGCTGGCAGACCGCCACCCCGGGCTGTTCGGGGAGAAGATCCGCGGCGTGGCGCTCATCGCGACCTCGGCGGGCAAGCTGGCCGAGCTGACGCTGGGCCTGCCCGCGATGGTGTCCAAGGCAGTGCACAAGATCGCGCCCACCACGGTCTCGATGCTGGGCAAGCGGGGCGCGCTGGTCGACCGCACCCGCAGCGCGGGCAGCGACATCGCGTTCCTCATCACCCGCTACATAGGCTTCGGCGACTCCAGGAACGTCAGCCCGACCGTGGTCGACTTCGCCGAGTCGATGATCAGGGCGACCCCGACCGAGGTGTTCGCCGACTTCTACCCCGCGCTGATGAACCACGACAAGCTCTCCGCGCTCCACGTCCTCGACCAGGTGCCCACCGCGATCCTGGTGGGCGACGGCGACTGGCTGACCCCGCCCGACCACAGCAGGGCGATCGCCACCGCGCTGCCGAAGGCGCAGCTCACCGAGGTGCCCGACACGTCCCACCTGATCCAGCTGGAGCGGCCGGGCGTCGTCAACGACGCGCTGCGTGACCTGATCAAGAGGGTCGATCCGGCATGAGGCTCGCGACCGCCGATGACATGCGCGCGTACGGCGCCCGCCTGGCCGCGCTGCTGCGGCCGGGCGACCTGCTCGTCCTGTCCGGCCCGCTCGGGGCCGGCAAGACCACGCTGGTGCAGGGCATCGCGGAAGGGCTCAAAGTACGCGGCCCGATCACGTCCCCCACGTTCGTGATCGCCCGGGTGCACCCCTCGTTGAGCCAGGGGCCGCCGCTCGTGCACGCGGACGCGTACCGGCTGGGCGGCGACCTGGAGGTGGACGACCTCGACCTCGACGCCTCGCTGGAGGAGTCCGTCACCGTCGTCGAGTGGGGCGAGGGGCTGGTCGAGGGGCTGGCCGACGACCGGCTGGAGATCCACATCGACCGCGAGTCGGCGGGCGACGAGGCCCGCGTCGTGACCCTGCGAGGCGTGGGCCCCAGGTGGGTCGACACGCCGTCTGATCCGCCCGAAGATTAAAGAGCGCGTCAAGTCTCGGTAATCCTGGCACCCTTGACGTACCGGGCCGGCGACATCAATCATGATCGTTGGTCAGGGATTGGCCCAGATTTTCTGGGTATCAGGAGGGGCGACATCCATAGTTCTGGTGGATGCTGGGATGTAAGACGGCAAAGTGGGGTGCGGCCGGTGCTCGGGATCAGGCGCGTCGCGTACGCGGGAGCCATCGTCATCGTCGGACTGACCGGCTGCTCGGCCTCCGCGGAGACCGAGCCGACAGGCACACCCACCCCGACCCCCACCGCCAGCGGCTCCGCCGACCCCACCGCGACGAGCAGCCCCAGCCCGACCGCCACCAGGCGGACCATCTCCGTCCAGCTCAACCCCGACCGCGTCACCGCCGGCGAGACCTCCAAGGTGTGGATCCTGGCCAACTGCCCCGTCCCGACCGGCGGTCCCGCCCACACCGGCACCGCGACGTCCAAGGCGTTCGTCAACGGCGTCGTGCTCAACCCCGTCCCCGGCTCCACAAGCAGCCCGGCGGCGAGCGCCACCCCCACGGCCGGCTCGCCCTGGGTGCGCGGCGAGGCGCAGATCTCGGGCACGGTCAAGCGCGGCTCCTACCGCGTCGACGTCAAGTGCGACGGCACCAACGACCTGGGCAGGGCCACGCTCAGGGTCGCCGCGGCCGAGCCCGTGCCCTCCAACGTGCCGTCCAAGGCGCCCAGGGCGGGCGGCGGCGGCACGTACGCGAAGGACTTCGACGACGAGTCCTCCGTCCCGATCGGCCCGGCGGGCGCGCTCATCGGCCTGGCGCTGGCCGTGGGCATCGGCGTGGCGGTCAAGCGGCGAAACCGGGCGTAGGCGATGGCCCGTCCCGGACGGGTGGTGCTCGCGGGGGCCATCACGGGCCTGGTCCTGGTCGCATTCGGCAAGGGCATGCAGACGAGCAACACCACGACACCCGCCGCCGCCGTCGTGCCGAAGGTCATCGACATCCCCTCGATCGACGTCGAGGCGCCGCTGATGAAACTGGGCCTGGCGGAGAACGGCGAGGTGGAGCTGCCGCCGTACGAGAAGCCGAAGGTCGCCGGGTGGTACTCCGGCAGCGCCGTCCCCGGCGAGAAGGGCGCCTCGGTGATCATCGGGCACGTCGACACCAAGACGGCGCCCGCCGTGTTCTACAAGCTCAGGCAGTTACGCAAGGGCGAGAAGGTCAAGGTCGAGCGCAGCGACGGCAAGGTCGTGACCTTCAGGGTCGACGCGATCGAGCAGGTGCACAAGGACTCCTTCCCCACCAGGCGCGTCTACCTGGAGGACGGGCTCAAGCTCGTCACCTGCGGCGGCAAGTTCGACTACGCCAAGGGCGAATACGTCGACAACATCATCGTGTACGCCTCCCGCGCCTGAGACTCCTGGGCCCGAAACTTCCGCGCCTGAAACTCCTCCGCCTAAGACTCCTGCGCCTGAAACTCCTGCGCCTGAAAACGACTTGCCCGCTCATGGACCATGGATGGCATGAGCGTAGACACGAACCCGCCCGCGTCCGGCGTGCGGGTGCCCTGGCCCGAGGTGCACCCGCTGGTGCGCGCGGCGGTCGAGGACTTCCTCGGCGGGCGCGTGGCCGAGGCCGTCACCCAGTCCGGCGGCTTCTCACCGGCGGCGGCGGTCCGCCTCCGCACGGAGCACGGCAGGCGCGCCTTCGTCAAGGCCGTCGGCCCCGAACCGAACGCCGACTCCGTCCGTATCTACCGCTCCGAGCTCGCCATCGCCGCCGCCCTGCCCGAATCGGCGCCCGCGCCCAGGCTGCTGACCGGCTTCGAGCTGGAGGGCTGGGTGGCGCTGGTCTTCGAGGACGTCGAGGGCTCCCATCCCGAGCTGCCGTGGCGGCGCGACCAGCTCGACCGCGTGCTGGAGGCCATCGACCGGATGTCGGCCGCGCTCACCCCCTCGCCGGTCGAGGTACCGCCGATCGGGAAGATCTTCGGCCGGGCGTTCCACGGCTGGCGCGACCTGCTGGAGGAGCAGGACACCGCCGGGCTCGACCCGTGGGCGGCGCGCCACCTCGGCGAGCTGGCCGAGCTGGAGTCCGGCTGGGTCGCGGCCGCGGCGGGTGACACCCTCGTCCACGCCGACCTGCGGGCCGACAACATCCTGCTCACCGGTGACCGCGTCTACTTCGTGGACTGGCCGTGGGCCTGCGCCGGGGCGCCCTGGGTGGACCTGCTGGCGATGCTGCCGTCGGTCGGGATGCAGGGCGGGCCCGCGCCGCACGAGCTGTTCACCGACCCCGATCCGGCGGCGACCGCCGTGATCGCCGCGTTCGCCGGCTATCTCGTACGGCATGCCCGCCTGCCCGACCCGCCGGGGCTGCCGACGGTCAGGGCGTTCCAGCGGGCCCAGGGAGTGGTGGCCCTCGACTGGCTGAGACACCGTACGGGCTGGGCCTGACCCTTCCGGCGGGCCTCTGCGGCACCGTCCTGGCCCCCGCGCCTGCGTACGGGCCGGGTGCGACCCTGACGGTCGGGCTGTTCACCGTACGGGCCGGGTGCGGCCTGTACGGCGGGTAGGCTAGACAGCCGTGCTGGTCCTGGCCTTTGATACCGCGACACCCGCCGTCACCGCCGCGCTCCACGACGGCGAGCGGGTGCTCGCCGAGCACACGACGATCGACGCCCGGCGTCACGGCGAGTTGCTTGTCCCCACCATCGAGCGCGTCGTCGGCGAGGCGGGCGCCGCGCTGCGCGACGTGACCGCCATCGTCGCGGGCAGCGGCCCCGGCCCCTACACCGGGCTGCGCGTCGGGCTGATGACCGCGCAGGGGCTCGCCACCGCGCTCGGAGTCCCCGCGTACGGCCTGTGCACGCTCGACGCCGTCGCCTACGCCGGCGGGCTCACCGAGCCGTTCCTGGTGGCGACCGACGCGCGGCGCAAGGAGGTGTTCTGGGCGAGATATGCGGACCTGCGCACCAGACGCGACGGCCCCTTCGTCGACCGGCCCGCCGACGTGCCCGTGGAAGGGCTGCCCGTGGTCGGCGCGGGCGCCGCCCTCTACCCCGACATCCTCGGCAAGAGCGACGCGCCCCCCTACCCGTACGCCGGAGCCCTGGCCGCGCTGGCGGCCGAGCGCCTGGCCGAGGGCACGCCGCTCGACCCGGCCCGGCCGATCTACCTGCGCAGACCCGACGCCGTGGTGCCCGGCGCCCCCAAGCGGGTGACAGCGTGAAGCTCAGGCACATGACCGAGGCCGACCTGCCGGCGGTCATGGCGATCGAGCAGGTCACGTTCCCGCTGGACGCGTGGAGCGAGGGCATGATGCGCGGCGAGCTGGCCGACATGCCCCGCACGCGCCACTACGTGGTCGCCCTCGTGGACGACGAGATCGTCGCCTACGCCGGGCTCGCCGCCGCCGCCGACCAGGCCGACGTGCAGACCATCGCGGTGCTCGAGGCCCACCGCGGCACCGGCATCGGCGGTGCGATGCTGACCGAGCTGCTGGCCGAGGCGACCCGTAGAGGAGCCCGGGAGGTGTTCCTGGAGGTACGCGCCGACAACCCGCAGGCGCAGGGCGTCTACCGGCACTACGGGTTCGAGGAGATCGGCACCCGCCGCCGCTACTACGACGACGGCACCGACGCGATCATGATGAGAAGGAAGCTTGGTGACTGACGCACCCCTGGTCCTGGGCATCGAGACGTCCTGCGACGAGACCGGCATCGGCATCGTCAGAGGGCACACCCTGCTGGCCAACACCATCGCCTCCAGCATGGACGAGCACGCCCGCTTCGGCGGCGTGGTGCCCGAGGTGGCCTCCCGCGCCCACCTGGAGGCCATGACGCCGACCGTCGAGGCCGCGCTGGCCGCGGCGGGCCTGCGCTTCTCCGACATCGACGCCATCGCCGTCACCGCCGGCCCCGGGCTGGCGGGCGCGCTGCTGGTGGGGGTGGCGGCGGCCAAGTCGTACGCGCTCGGGCTCGGCGTCCCCCTCTACGGCGTCAACCACCTGGCCGCCCACGTCGCCGTCGACCAGCTCGAGCACGGGCCACTGCCCAAGCCCTGCGTCGCCCTGCTCGTGTCGGGCGGCCACTCGTCGCTGCTGCTGGTGCCCGACGTGTCCGAGGACGTGATCTCGCTCGGCTCGACGGTCGACGACGCCGCAGGTGAGGCGTTCGACAAGGTGGCCAGGGTGCTGGGGCTGCCGTTCCCCGGCGGGCCCCACATCGACCGGGCCGCGCGTGACGGCTCCGGCACGGCCGTCGCGTTCCCGCGCGGCAAGATCGACGACGGCACTCTCGACTTCTCCTTCTCCGGGCTCAAGACGGCCGTGGCGCGCTGGGTCGAGGCCCGCGAGGCGTCCGGGCAGTCCGTGCACGTGCCAGACGTCGCCGCCTCCTTCCAGGAGGCCGTGGTCGACGTCCTGACGCGCAAGGCGTTGCAGGCGTGCCGGAAGTACGACGTGCACGACCTGCTGATCGGCGGCGGGGTGGCGGCCAACTCGCGGCTGCGCGCGCTGGCGCAGGAGCGGTGCGACGCGGCCGGGGTGCGGCTGCGGGTGCCGCGCCCGGGGCTGTGCACCGACAACGGGGCCATGGTGGCCGCGCTGGGGTCTGACCTGGTGGCGGCGGGCGTCTCCCCGTCGACGCTGGAGATCCCGGCCGACTCGTCGCTCCCGATCACCACCGTGCACGTCTGACCCGCCCGCCGGGCTCCGCCACGAGCCTCATTTCTGGAACCGCGCGCATCCGTTTCTGGAGACCGTGCGCACGTCTCTCCTTCCGGAGCCACGTTCGCGTGCGCTGCCGGACCCGGCGTGCCTGCCTCCCGTAACCGAGTCGTACCTTTCGAGGACCCTGGCAGAAGTGCGGCGGGCCGCGCCTGGAACGTGGCGCGGCCCGCGATGGAACGTGACGCGGCTCAGCGTTGGTCACGTGGCTCGGCCTGGCCACGTGGCTCAGCGTCGGCCGCGCGGCTCAGTCCTTGGCCCGGGTGGGCCGCAGCAGGGCCTCGGCCAGGGCCAGCATGGTCTCCTCCAGGGCGCCCAGCCGCTTGGTGAGGTCGTCGGTCGCGGGCTGCACGATGCCGCTGACCGTCTCGGCGAGCTCGTCGCGGTCGGGGCGTGAGGTGACCAGCTCCGTGAGCGCGCTCGCGGCGGCGGCGAGGCGCTCGGACTGGCCGTCGGCGTGTGTCTGCAGCAGCTCGCCCTGGGCGGTGAGCGTGGCGGGCAGCTTGCCCATGCGCTCGCTGACGGTCTCGATGCGGTCGTTGACCGACTCCAGGTGCTCGCTGGCCTGCTCGGCGCGGGTGGCCAGGCCGTTCAGGTGGGTGTCGAGGCCGTTGAAGCGGGTGTCGATGCCGTCGAAGCGACTGCTCAGGTGCTCCTCGGCCTCGATCAGGCGCTCGTCGACGGAGTCGATCTGGGTGTCGAGCTTGTTGAAGCGGCCTTCGTTACGGGTGGCCGTCTCGTTGATCCGCTGGTCGGTGGCCGCCATGCGCTCGTCGAGCGCGGTGTAGCGGGCGTCGATGCGTACGTCCAGCGCGTCGAACCTGTCGTCGTGGCGGCCCAGGTGGCCGTCCAGCGTGCCCAGCCGCTTGTCGACGCCGCTGAGCTGGCTGTCCACGGACGTCAGGCGCTTGTCGACGCCGCCCATCCGGCCGTCGAGCCCGTCGAGCCTGGTGTCGATGTCTGCCAGGCACTCGTCGGCGGACTCCAGGCGGCTGTCGAAGCCGGTGAGCCGGGAGTCGAAACCCGCGAGCCTGCCCTCGACCCGCTCCAGCCGGGCGTCCACGCCGCCGAGCCTCGCGCTCAGGCGCTGCTCGCTCTCGCCGAGCTGGACGGTGAGGTGCTGGTCGGCCTCGTCGAGCCGGGCGGTGAGCCGCACCTCGATGTCGGACAGCCGGCCGGAGAGCTGGTCGTCGGACTCCTTGAGGCGGCTGGCGAGCCGCTCGTCGGCCTCGACGAGGCTGGTGGCCAGGCGCTGGTCGGTCTCGTCCATCCGTGCGGTGAGCCGCTGGTCGGTCTGGTCGAGCCGCGCGGTGAGCCGCTGATCCGTGTCGTCGAGCCTGGCGGTGAGCCGCTGGTCGGTCTCGTCGAGGCGGGCGGTGAGCCGTTGGTCCGTCTCGTCGAACTTGGCACTCAGCCGCTGGTCGCTCTCGTCGAGCCTGGCGGTGAGTCGTTGGTCGGTCTCGTCGAGCCTGGTGCTCAGCCGCTGGTCGCTCTCCTCCAGGCGGGTGGCGAGGTGCTCGTCCTGCTCGGTCATCCGCGCCGTCAGCTGCTCCGACAGGTCGCCGACCACGACCTCGACCCGGTCGGTGCGGGAGGTCAGCTCGGCCATCGACTTGTCGAGCCTGGTGAAGCGGCTCGCGGCGGCCTCCATGCTGGAGTGGAGCACGGCCAGCTTGGCGGTGAAGTCGGACATCCCCTTCGTGATGCCGTCGGTGGAGTCGAGCACCGACTTCAGGCGGTCGAGCGCCTCGTCCACGTTGCCGCCCACGGTGCCGAGATCGGCCCACAGGCTCGGCAGCTCGGTCACCGGGGTGACGCGGGCGTCCACCTCGCCCACCTTGTCGCCCACGGCGTCCACGTGGTCGCGTACGGCCTCGACGTGCTGAGCCAGCCCCTCCGCCCACATCGGCGGCTTGGCGGCGATGTCGTCCAGCCGCCCGCTGACCGCCTGCAGCGTGCCGCTGAGGCCGCCGAGCTCGCGCTCGCGCACCTCGCGCAGCAGCCACTCCATGCCTTCGAGGCGCTGGCGGATCTCGTCCAGCACGGCCCCTTGCGTGCGCTGCTCGTACACATGATCCTGCGCGGCGCGCGCGAGCAGGTCCCGCATCCTCTCGGAGATGCCGGATTGGCCTCCTGCCTGGAGAAGGGTGGTGTGGTTGGAATGGTCCACCGAAAGCTCCTTTGGCTCGCCGACGGTCTGCCGCGCAGCGGTGGGGATAGGTCCGATATGCAGATGAAAGAGCGAGAACGCGGCTAACCGCATCGGAGGGGAGAACTCCCGCCCGCCCACCTTAGCCTCTGGATCAAGGTCCGTCAGGGTCGAATTGAAAGATCGCTGTTAACGGTCGAATGGGCGGTTCACGCAGGTAGAGGCGTGTTGCAATGATGACCGAAGGCTTGTCGATGATCCTGGTAAGGATGATTACCGCAGAATTCTCGCCGTTCAGCCGTAGGTCGGAGCGGAGGCGTTCGATGTCGACGGCGGAGCCACGCTTCTTGATGGTGACATTGCCGATTTTCCGCTCACGGAGCGCTGCACGCAGTTTTTTCAGCGAAAATGGAAGGACGTCCGCTATTTCGTATCTGGCCGCCCATGGGGTGTCGATCGGGGCGTCGCTCGTGATGTAGGCGATCATCGGGTCGGGCAGGCGCCCGTTCACCAGTTCGCACACCTCGCCGACGAGGTGCGCCCGGATGGCCGCGCCGTCCGGCTCGTACACATACCTCCCGATCGGGCCGACCGGGGCCTCGGCGCCCGTGGCGGTCAGCGTGTGGCCGCCGGGCAGCAGCGTCGCCCGCCGCGCCGGCCCCTGGCCGCCGGTCCACAGCGCGGCCTCCTTCACCTCGCCCTTGTACGAGACCCACTCGGCCTCCGCGCCGTCCGGGATGAACTCGTACGGGATGCCGGGGGCGACCTTGACGCACGCGCGGCCGGCCCGGGAGATGAGGTCGAGCACCACCGGCCAGGGCGGGGAGTAGGCCATGGGGTCGAACGTCCTGCCCCTGGCCGTCCGCCTGGCGGGGTCGGCGAACAGCACGTCGTACCCCTCCGGCTCGACCCCGGCCGCGTCCGCCACCTCCACCGCCACCCTGCCGCCCAGGCCGAGCGCCTCGGCGTTGGCCCTCGCCACGGCCACGGTCAGCGGGTCGATGTCCACGGCGGTCACCGCGCAGCCCGCGCGCGCCAAGGCGAGGAAGTCGCCCCCGATGCCGCAGCACGCGTCCACGACTGTGAGCTCCCTCACTCCCACCCGACCGCCGCCACCGCTCACCGCACCGCCCGTGGAGCCGTCCTCCGTGGCCCAGTCCGCCGCACTGCCGCCCGAGCCCGCGTCGCCTGAGCGCGCATCACCCGCGTCACCCATGTCGCCTTTCGTCAGGCGGCGGGCGCGGTGGGCGGCGACCTCCGCGCGGGTGGACTGCTCCAGGCCGTGCGGCGTGAAGTACATCGGCCGCGCGTCCTCGCCGAACTTGGCCACGGCACGCTCCCTCAGCCGGGCCTGGGTCAGCGCGGCGGACGTGAGGGCGGCGTCGTACGTCCTGCGCAGCGCCGTGGCGGCCGCGACCGGATCGGCGCCCATGAGCTCCCCGGCCTCCGCCAGAGCCCGCTGTCCGCGCGGTGTCAGCAGGGCGTAGAAGGCGTCGAGGTCCACGACATCCGACGTTAGCGCCACGCCCGCGCGGATCGAGCCGTGGACGTACCGTGTCCAGGGCCGTATCCGCGTGGGCGGACGTACTGTGTGCAGGGGACGGTGACGTCTGATCGCTCTCAGCAGACGCGTTCGTGTTGACTGTCAAGCCCCTCTTGCATATGTTTCCTGTTGGCACTCTCCCATTGAGAGTGCCAACGTGCGACGAGGCAGGTCTGACACCCGCGACGGCAGGCCCAGCTGGTCGCCTCTTCTAGATCATTCAAATCTGAAGGGGAGGTCCGATCGTGACGACCGCCACCAAGGTTCCCGTTAAGCCGCTCGGCGACCGCATCGTGGTTCAGCCGCTTGAGGCCGAGCAGACCACCGCTTCCGGCCTGGTCATCCCTGACACCGCCAAGGAGAAGCCGCAGGAGGGCAAGGTCCTCGCGGTGGGTCCCGGCAACTGGGATGAGGACGGCGACAAGCGGATTCCGCTCGACGTCTCTGAGGGCGATGTCGTCCTCTACAGCAAGTACGGCGGCACCGAGGTCAAGTACGGCGGCGAGGAGTACCTCGTGCTCTCCGCCCGCGACGTTCTCGCGATCATCGAGAAGTAAGCCGGATGTGTCGAGCCCCGGGCGCTCTTGAGGGCGGCCGGGGCTTTCGACGCAAGGAGAGGACTTTCAGCAATGGCGAAGATCCTGGAGTTCGACGAGGACGCCCGCCGCGCGCTCGAGCGCGGCGTGAACGCCCTCGCCGACGCCGTGAAGGTAACCCTCGGCCCGCGCGGCCGTAACGTCGTCATCGACAAGAAGTTCGGTGCGCCGACGATCACGAACGACGGTGTGACCATCGCTCGTGAGATCGAGCTGGAGGAGCGCTACGAGAACCTCGGCGCCCAGCTCGCCAAGGAAGTGGCCACCAAGACCAACGACATCGCGGGTGACGGCACCACCACCGCGACCGTCCTGGCCCAGGCCATGGTCCGTGAGGGCCTGCGCAACGTGGCGGCCGGCGCCTCGCCGCTGTCGCTCAAGCGCGGCATCGACAAGGCCGCCAAGGAGATCAGCGACAAGCTGCTCGCCAGCGCCCGCGAGGTGGCCGACAAGAAGGAGATCGCCAACGTCGCCACGATCTCCGCTCAGGACGCGCAGATCGGCGACCTGATCGCCGAGGCGTTCGACAAGGTGGGCAAGGACGGTGTGCTCACCGTCGAAGAGTCCAACGCCATGGGCATGGAGCTCGAGTTCACCGAGGGCATGCAGTTCGACAAGGGCTACATCTCTCAGTACATGGTGACCGACCCGGAGCGGATGGAGTCCGTCCTGGAGGACGCCTACGTCCTGCTCACCCAGGGCAAGATCGCCTCCATCGCGGACCTCCTGCCGCTGCTGGAGCAGGTCGCCCAGACCAAGAAGCCGCTGCTCGTGGTCGCCGAGGACGTCGAGGGCGAGGCCCTGGCCGTCCTGGTCACCAACAAGATCCGCGGCACGTTCACCTCCGTCGCCGTCAAGGCTCCGGGCTTCGGCGACCGCCGCAAGGCGATGCTGCAGGACATGGCCATCCTCACCGGCGGCCAGGTCGTCAGCGAGGAGGTCGGCCTCAAGCTGGAGCACGTCGGCCTCGAGGTGCTCGGACAGGCCCGCCGGGTCGTCGTGACGAAGGACAACACGACCATCGTCGACGGCGCCGGTGACGCGCAGGCCATCGAGGACCGCGTCAAGGAGATCAAGATTGCCATCGAGCAGTCCGACTCCGACTGGGACCGCGAGAAGCTGCAGGAGCGCCTGGCGAAGCTCGCCGGCGGTGTGTGCGTGCTGCGCGTCGGCGCCGCCACCGAGGTGGAGCTGAAGGAGAAGAAGCACCGCCTCGAGGACGCGATCTCCGCGACGCGCGCCGCGATCGAGGAGGGCATCGTCTCCGGCGGTGGCTCCGCGCTGATCCACGTCTCCAAGGACCTCGACGACCTCGGCCTGACGGGCGACGAGGCGACCGGTGTCGGCGTCGTGCGCCGTGCCCTGGTCGAGCCGGCCCGCTGGATCGCCGAGAACGCCGGCCTCGAGGGCTACGTGGTGACGCACAAGGTTGCCGAGCTGGAGGTCGGCCACGGCCTCAACGCCGCGACCGGCGAATACGGCAACCTGATCGACCAGGGCGTCATCGACCCGGTCAAGGTCACGCGCTCCGCCGTGCAGAACGCGGCGTCGATCGCGGGCATGCTGCTCACGACCGAGGCGCTCGTGGTGGACAAGCCCGAGGAGGAGGCCCCGGCCAACGGTCAGGGTCACGGTCACGGCCACGGCCACTGACCCATCCCGATCCTCTCGCCACGGCCCGCACCCTTCCGGGGGTGCGGGCCGTGCGGCGTTTCCACCGGGTTTGCCGCACGCATCCTGTGCCTGTCCTCGGCGGCTGTCCAGCGGTCCCGTTGGCTGTGCTCCACAGGTTGGGTCATGGGTCGAGGCTGAGGGCCGAGCGGCCGGTGTGGGTCGCCGCTGCGACGGCTTGTGTGGCGATGGCGCACCGGCGAGTGCGGAGGGACGGGGCTTGTGGGGAGCTGTGTCCCTTACGAGGGCTGAGGGGGTGGGGTGGCTGGTGATGCGCCACCCGAGGAGCGGGCGGCAGCCGGGCGGCCCGTACGGTGCCTCTCAGGGGCACTGGGCGCGGCCGGCGGCCGGGAGTTGGATGGCCGGCGAGGGGCTACGGCTTCCCGCTTGAACTGCTGGGATGCTTCGCGGTGCTCTGGTTGGAAGTGGGGGAAAAGGTGTGATTATTGGCGTAAACCCGGAGTGGGGGATAAGCGTCGCGCTCTGACAATTGACGCCCATTCCAGGTTGTGTGGTGAAATATTATGTCAGCAGCTAAGCCTTAGTGTGGTCATTTGATTACTGCTGGTTATCGTCGCTTCAATGTGACCAATCCGTAGCCGTTCGCCATGACGACAGGCCGGATCAGTGCGGGCATCATGCCTATCGTGAGCGAGGGAAGCGTCGCCGACGCCAAAATTGGGGTAAGGCTCGCGTCGAGACTTCCGGCACGGACGGATGACTCCGACCTTAGGGAACTGACCAGCCTCGCCGTGCAGGGGGATCGCAGTGCGATCGAATCCCTGCTCGGCGAGTTGCGGCCGATGGTGGTGCGGTATTGCCGCGCCCGGCTGGGCAGGGTTTCAGGGCAATATCACATTGCCGATGACGTAGCCCAGGAGGTGTGCATCGCGGTGCTGTCCGCGTTGCCGCGCTACCGCGACATGGGGCGGCCGTTCGCCTCCTTCGTGTTCGGGATCGCCTCGCACAAAGTGGCCGACGCGCTGCGGAGCTCGGTGCGCTCGGCCGTACCGACCCAGGATCTGCCCGACGGGCCGGACGACGGGCCAGGGCCCGAGGAGACGGTGGTCCGCTACATCGAGGTGGAGCACGCGCGCCGGCTGCTGGCCAGGCTGCCCGAGAATCAGCGCGAGTTGCTGCTGTTGCGGGTGGTGTCGGGGTTGTCGGCCGAGGAGACCGGTAATGTACTCGGTATGTCACCGGGTGCGGTTCGCGTGGCCCAGCATCGGGCGCTGGCCAGGTTGCGGCAGATGGCCGAGCTGGAGTCGGCTTGACGCCAGAGGAGGAGACCGACGCGCTGCTCGACGCGCTCGGTCGTGGAGAGATGCTCGACTCAGCAGACCCGGCCGTGCGGTTGCTGGCCGTGCTGCTCGATGATGTCGATCAGCGGCGCTCCTCCGTGTCGATGACGCCGTCGACGTAGCCTCTGGCGTACTCCCAGCTGACGTAGTCGGCCGGGTCCGGGTGAAAGGCCGGCTCGTGGACCTGTGGCTGGCCTTTCTCGATCATTTGTCGTAGGTTGCCGCGCAGCAGCTCCCAGTCGAAGAAGTGCTGCTCGCCGCATTCAGGGCAGTCGAGTACGAGACCCAGCACTCCCTGCGGCTCCAGCAGGGAGCGAAAGACCTCGACGTCGGCGAGGTCCGTGATGGCCTCGTCACGCTCGGCCGCGGTGAGCGGCTCGGCGTCGTCGAGCGCCCCCATCGCCGAGGAAGGGTCGTTCGGGTCGTCCGCGAACGGGTCGCGGGGGACGTCTTCCAGCACCTTCCCACCATATGACCGAAGCGGGCCGAGCGGTGGACATTACCTCAGCCATCCGCGCCTGGCGGCCTCCACCCCCGCGTGGAAGCGCGACTGGGCGCCCAGCTCGGTCATGGCGTGCGCGAACCTCGCCCTGACCGTACGGACGGAAACCCCCAGCTGGCGGGCTATGGAGTCGTCGCACATGCCCTGGGCGGCCAGGCGCAGGACCTGGATCATGCCCTCGTTCCTGCGGCCCCAAGGAAGGGGCACCGCCCGCGACCACAGCTCCCCGAACAGCGCTCGGAGCAGGCCCACGACGATGGGGGTGCGGACGAGGTAGAAGTTGTACGCGTGGTCGGGCAGGTTGGCGCCCCAGAACGGCGGCAGGCCGGCGACCTCCGCGCCGGCGGTCATGAACCAGCTCGGCACCTCGGCCAGCGTGCGTACCTTGCCGCCCGTCTCGAGCAGCCGGGTGAGCTGGTTGCGCACGCCGGGCAGCACCAGAGTCGAGACCGGAATGATCGCATGAACCGTGAGAAGTTTTCGTTCCTGCGCATCAATCCATGGATCCGCAAATTTCCGAGCAAAGTCGGTCATGGTGCGCTCATCGGGAACAGCGGTCATTAGTGTCATTGGCGGAGATTGGACTGCGATGCCGACCACGCTTTCGTACAACACGTCCGCCCCGTTCACCATCTCCACCGTGAAAGGGCCGCTCTGGTAGTCGCGCCCGGCGTCATAGTCGCGGATCAGCGACCGGATCGAGCCGAGCGCGGAATCGATCCTGCGGCTCTCCTCCGCCAGCCGGTCGAGCCGCTCGGCGATCACCCGGCCGAGGGCCGCGGCCGGATGCCTGGCCAGGTACTTGCCCGACTGCTCGTCCACCACCCCCAGCCTGACGAGGTCCTCCAGCTGGCGGCCGACCTTGTCGGCGGGACCGTCCATGGCCTGGGCGAGATCGGTCAGCGTGGCCCTGTGCAGACGCAGTACCGCGGAGTACAGCGCGGTCTGCGCCGGGTCGAGGCCCAGCGTCTCGAACGGGTCGGGAACGGCGTGGTGCTGGTTGACCATTAGGGGCGGCTCCGTTGGGGGGACACGGGCGTGCCGTGAGAATAACCCCGCATTACGCCCGTGTCCGGTTGTTGCCTGGACTGGCCGGCGCGAAGGTGCAACTTCGTGCAATTGCACGTTTTCACATTGCGTTGTTCCGTTGCGTAACGCAAGCTTTACCTAGCGTCGGCATCCCGCGAGGGCTGAGGCGGCCCGGCCATCAGGACGCGGAGGGGGGTTCGGTGGCGTGCAGCGCCGCCCCGCCCGGATGCCGGTGGCCGGGGGATGAGACGGATCACCGACCGTCCATCCCCCGGCACTTCGCATGCCGGGGGTACGACGGGCCGTGGGGGTCATCGTGCCCCCGGCATGACCCTCCTGACGACCACGGCCCGCGGCGCGGAAGCGTCCCGGCCCCCAGTGCGGAACGTCCGAGAACGGGGCGCGGAGCGTCCCACCACGCGGCGCGGAACATCCCTCGGCGCGGCGCGAAAACGGCAGGGTGCGGGCGCTGGGGCGTCGTTTGGAGGCAGGCCCTAGACTTGGCTCAATCAGAGCAACGGCAGGAGGGGGCCGCAGCATGTCCAAGTTCACCGAGATGGGTCTGACCTTTGACGACGTGCTGCTGGTGCCAGGCTATTCAGACCTGCAACCGGGCGAGGCCGACACCAGGTCCCGCCTGTCCCGCAACATCACGCTGTCCATCCCGCTGGTCTCCGCGGCCATGGACACCGTGACCGAGGCCCGCATGGCGGTCGCCATGGCCCGCCAGGGCGGCATCGGCATCCTGCACCGCAACCTGTCGGTCGAGGAGCAGGCCCAGCAGGTCGACCTGGTCAAGCGGTCCGAGGCCGGCATGGTGACCAACCCCGTCACGTGCAGCCCCGACGACACGCTGGCCGACGTGGAGCGGCTCTGCGCGACGTACCGGATCTCGGGAGTGCCCGTCACGGACGTGTCCGGCACGCTGGTCGGGATCGTGACAAATCGGGATATGCGCTTCGAGACGGACCAGTCGCGCCCCGTCCGCGAGGTCATGAGCAAGATGCCGCTCGTCACCGCCCCGGTAGGAGTGTCGCGCGACGAGGCGTTCACCCTGCTCCGGCACAACAAGATCGAGAAGCTCCCCCTGGTCGACGCCGACGGCAGGCTGCGCGGCCTGATCACGGTCAAGGACTTCACCAAGAGCGAGCAGTACCCCCTGTCCACCAAGGACGCCGACGGCCGGTTGATCGTGGGGGCGGCCGTCGGCGTGGGCGGCGACGCGGAGGTGCGGGCCAAGGCGCTGATCGAGGCCGGGGTCGACGTGGTCGTCATCGACGTGGCCCACGGCCACTCCAAGGGCCTGGCCGACATGATCGGCAAGGTCAAGGCCAACAGCAAGGTCGAGGTCATCGCGGGCAACATCGCGACGAGGGCGGGCGCCCAGCTGCTGGTCGACGCGGGCGCCGACGCGGTCAAGGTGGGGGTCGGGCCCGGCTCGATCTGCACCACGCGCGTGGTGGCCGGGGTGGGCGCGCCGCAGGTCACGGCCATCTACGAGGCGTCCAAGGCGTGCGCGCCCGCGGGCGTGCCGGTCATCGGCGACGGCGGCCTCCAGTACTCCGGCGACATCGTCAAGGCCATCGCGGCCGGCGCCGACACGGTCATGCTGGGCTCGCTGCTCGCCGGGTGCGAGGAGTCGCCCGGTGAGCTGATCTTCATCAACGGCAAGCAGTTCAAGTCGTACCGCGGCATGGGGTCGTTGGGGGCCGTGCGCAACCGCGAGCGCGGCGGCACCTCGTTCAGCAAGGACCGCTACGCCCAGGCCGACGTCGGCGGCGAGGACAAGTACATCCCCGAGGGCATCGAGGGTCAGGTGCCCTACCGCGGCCCGGTCGCGGCCGTCGCGCACCAGCTGATCGGCGGCCTGCGCCAGGGCATGTGGTACGCCGGCTGCCGCACGATCGAGCAGATGCACACCGACTGCGAGCTCATGCCGATCACGGCGGCGGGCCTCAAGGAGAGCCACCCCCACGACATCCAGATGACCGTGGAAGCTCCGAACTATCACAGAAGGTAAGTTCATGACTCAGCAGGTGGAGATCGGCCGGGGCAAGGCCGGGCGCCGGGCGTACTCACTCGACGAGATCGGCCTGGTTCCCTCGCGGCGCACCCGGGACCCGGAGGAGGTCTCGATCGCCTGGCAGATCGACGCCTACCGCTTCGAGCTGCCGGTGGTCGTCGCCCCCATGGACAGCGTGGTCTCGCCGGCCACCGCCATCGAGATCGGCCGCCTCGGCGGCCTCGCGCCGCTCGACCTCGAAGGGCTCTGGACGCGCTACGAAGACCCGTCGCCGCTGCTGGAGGAGTGCGCCACGCTCGACGCGGCGGCGGCCACCAGGCGGCTCCAGGAGATCTACGCGGCCCCCATCCAGGAGGAGCTGATCGGCCGGCGGATCGAGGAGATCCGGGCCTCCGGCGTGACCACCGCCGTGCGGCTGTCGCCGCAGCGCACGGTCCAGTACCACAAGGCCGTGATCGACGCGGGCGTCGACATCTTCGTCATCCGCGGCACCACCGTGTCGGCCGAGCACGTCTCGGGGCGGGCCGAGCCGCTCAACCTCAAGCAGTTCATCTACGAGCTCGACGTGCCGGTCATCGTGGGCGGCTGCGCCACGCACACCGCGGCCCTGCACCTGATGCGCACGGGCGCGGCGGGCGTGCTGGTGGGCTTCGGCGGCGGCGCCTCCCACACCACGCGCAACGTGCTGGGCGTGGCCGTGCCGATGGCCACCGCGATCTCCGACGTGGCGGCGGCGCGGCGCGACTACATGGACGAGTCGGGCGGCCGTTACGTGCACGTCATCGCCGACGGCGGCATGGGCACCTCCGGCGACATCGCCAAGGCCATCGCCTGCGGGGCCGACGCCGTGATGGTGGGCTCGCCGCTCGCCAGGGCGTCCGAGGCGCCCGGCCACGGGTTCCACTGGGGCTCGGAGGCGCACCACCCCGACCTGCCGCGCGGGCGGCGGGTCGAGTTCGGCACGGTCGGCACGCTGGAGCAGATCCTGCATGGCCCGTCGAGCGTGGCCGACGGCTCGATGAACCTGATGGGCGCGCTCAAGCGCACCATGGCCTCCACCGGCTACTCCGACATCAAGGAGTTCCAGCGCGTCGAGGTCGTGGTGGCCCCGATCCAGCGCTGACGGCGGCAATGACCCCTGCCCGCACCTGATCCGGGCAGGGATCGGCGCAGGTGGCCTAGCATGCGGGCATGGCCGACCTTCGCCACACGCACGAGCTGGCCTTCGCCGGTGACGTCGTCATCAAGCGCTACATGGACAGCAAGCCCGGCGCGGCCGAGCGCGAGTGGCGCGCGCTCAACCTGCTGGCGGAGTACGCGCCGGGCCTGGCCCCCGAGCCGATCGGCTACGAGGACGGCGTGGTGACGATGTCCCGGATCGACGGGGTGCCGCTGCGCGGGCTGTTCGCGAGGACGGTGCACGTCGCGCCGCTGGTCGAGGCGCTCACCGAGCTGCACACGGCGGTGCCGCCCACCGTGCTCCGGACCGTGCCGCAGCGCCCGTGGCAGCTCGACGCGATCGCCGACTGGGTGCGGCGGCGCGGCGCGGGCTGGCGGCCGCGCGAGCCGCTGGCGGACCGGGCGGTGAAGGAGGGCCTGCGGTGGCTGGAGAGCTGGTCGCCGGGCGAGCAGGGGGTCACGCCCGTGTTCGGGGCCGGTGACGGCAACCTGGCCAACTTCCTGTGGGACGGCGTACGCGTGCGCATCGTCGACTACGAGGACTCGGGGCGCAGCGACCTGGCGTTCGAGCTGGCGGAGCTGGCCGAGCACGTGTCGATGTGGGTGGACGGCGAGGTGGAGGTCGCGCACCGGTTCGAGCTGAGCCCGCCGGAGGAGCGGCGGCTGCGGGAGTGCCGCAAGGTGCACGCGCTGGTCTGGCTGTTCCTGCTGTCGCACGAGCACCCGCGCAATCCGCCGGGCACCTTCCGCCGCCAGGTCGAGCGGGTGCTGGCAACATTGGGCGCATGAGACGGGCAGAGGCCGCCGAACGGGCCGCCGTGGAACGGCTGGTGCACGACGCCTACTCGCCGTGGATCGAGGTCATCGGCATGCGCCCGCTGCCGATGGAGGCCGACTACGCCGCGCTCATCGACGCGGGGCTGGTGCACGTCACCGACGGGCTCGACGGGCTGGTCGTGCTCGTCCCCGAGGACGGCGTCCTGCTGGTGGAGAACGTCGCCGTGCGCCCCGACCGCCAGGGCGCGGGCCTCGGGCGCGCGCTGCTGGCGTACGCGGAGGAGGAGGCGCGCCGGCTGGGGATGGCCGCGCTGCGCCTCTACACGAACGTCAGGATGGCCTCCAACATCGCCCTGTACGAGTCGCTCGGCTACGTCGAGACCGGCCGCCAAGGGGTCGAGGGCCGCTCCGCGGTGCTGATGCGCAAGGAGCTCGGCCCCTGACGGGCCGCGGGCGACCCGCCCGGATCAGCCCGCGAGCACGCCCAGCAGGTGGCTGACCTCCCTGGCCACCGCGTCGCGCCCGGCCTTGAGGTATTTGCGGGAGTCGACGACGCGCTCGTCGTGAGCCAGGTAGTCGCGTACGGCGCCGGTGAACGCCTTGTTCAGGTGGGTCGCGATGTTGATCTTCTTCATGCCGTTGCGCACGGCCTCGCGCAGCACGTCGTCCGGCACCCCCGAGGAGCCGTGCAGCACCAGCGGCACCGGCACCGCGGCGCGCAGCGCGGTGATGAGCTCCAGGTCCAGCACGGCGTCCTTGGTGACCATGGCGTGGGAGGTGCCCACGGCCACGGCCAGCGCGTCGACGCCCGTCCTCGTCACGTAGTCGACGGCCTCGTGCGGCTTGGTGCGGGCGCCGGGGGCGTGCACGCCGTCCTTGCCGCCGACCTCGCCCAGCTCGGCCTCCACCCACACGCCGCGCTCGTGGCACCAGGCCGCGACCTCGGCGGTCGCGCGGACGTTCTCCTCGTCGGGCAGCGCCGACGCGTCGTACATCACCGAGCCCAGCCCCAGCCCCACCGCCTCCTCCACGAGCGCGCGGTCGGTGGCGTGGTCGAGGTGGACCGCGACCGGCACCTCGGCCCGCCTGGCCACCGCCAGGGCGGCCAGCGCGATCGGCTCCAGCGCGCCGTGGTAGCGCACGCAGTTCTCGCTGATCTGCAGCACGACCGGCAGGCCGAGGGCCTCGGCGCCCGCGGTGATGGCGGTGGCGTGTTCGAGCTGGATCACGTTGAACGCGCCCACCCCCGCGGGTGACTGGCTGACGATGTCGCCGATGGGGGCGAGGGGCATGGCTGGCTCCTTACGTGATGACGATCTTGGGGTGGATGTCGGCGTACACGGCGGGGTCGAAGTCTCCGGCGACGGGCGCGGCCACGGCGGCGGCCCCCAGCGCCGCGGCCCGCCTGAGGGTGTCGGGCCACGGCGCGGACTCGACCAGGCCCAGCGCCAGGCCGGCGACCAGCGAGTCGCCCGCCCCCGTCGGGTTGCCCCGTACGGTGTACGGCATGCGCGCGGTGAACGTCCCTTCCCCGGTGACCGCCAGCAGCCCGTCGGCGCCCATGGACACCACGACCGCCTCGGCGCCCCGGCCGCGCAGCTCCTCGGCCCCTTCGGCGGGGGTGCCGCCGGGAACGGCCCTGGCCAGCTCCTCGGCGTTGGGCTTGACCACGGAGGGGCGGCCCTCGGGGGCGTGGCGCAGCGGCTCGCCGTCGGCGTCGACGATGGCGGGCACGCCCCGTTCGGCCGCGATCGCCGCGAGTCTGGCGTAGGTGGAGGGCGGCACGCCGCGGGGAAGGCTGCCGGAGATGACGACCGCCTGCGCGGTCGCCAGCAGGGCCTCATACGTTGTCATGAAATTTCGCAGCTCGTCCGTGGTGACCTCGGGGCCGGGCTCGTTGAACAGCGCGGTCCGCGCACGTTCCGACACGGCCAGCGTGGCGCGCGAGTCGGCGGCGATGGCGCACAGCGCGCTGGGCAGGCCCGCCGCACGCAGGTCGCGCTCGATCGCGCGCCCGGTCGGGCCGCCCGCCAGCCCGGTCACCAGCACCTCCCGGCCGAGCGCGGCCAGCACGCGTGCCACGTTGACGCCCTTGCCGCCCGCCCGCCTGTGCACCTCGCTGACCCGGTTGACTCCGTCCCAGTCGACACCGGGCACCTGGTACGTCACGTCGAGAGCGGCGTTGAGCGTCACCGTGAGGATCATCAGGGCTCCGTGACCCAGACGCCGTCCTTCATCACCCCGGCCACCTCCAGAGACTCGGAGAGCACCACCAGGTCGGCCGCCTTGCCGACGGCGATCGAGCCGATGCGGTCGGCCAGCCCCAGCACCCGCGCGGGCGTGAGCGAGGCCACCTGGACCGCGTCGGGCAGCGACATGCCCACCTCCTGGACGCTGCGCCGGAACGCGACGTCCATGGTCAGCGTGGACCCCGCGATCGAGCCGCCCTCGACCAGCCTGGCCACGCCGCCGTCGACCCGCACCCGCATGGGGCCGAGTACGTAATCGCCGTCGCCGAGCCCGGTTGCGGACATCGCGTCCGTGATTAGGGCCGTCCTGCCGGGCCCGGCCACCTCGTACGCCAGGCGCAGCATGGCCGGGTGCACGTGGACGCCGTCGTTGATCAGCTCGACCGTCACCCGCTCGTCGTCGAGCAGCGCCGCCACCGGCCCGGGAGCGCGGTGGCCGAGCGGCGGCATGGCGTTGTAGAGGTGCGTGGCCACGCTCGCGCCCGCCTCGATGCCCTGCAGCGCCGTGTCGTAGTCGGCGTCGCTGTGGCCGAGCGCGGCGATCACGCCCTCGGCGGCGGCCATGCGGATCGTGTCGAGCCCGCCGGGCAGCTCGGCCGCGATGGTGACCATGCGGACGTGCCCGCGCCCCGCCTTGAGCAGCTCCGCCAGCTCGCGCGGGGACGGCTCGCGCAGCAGCGTCGGGTCGTGCGCGCCGCAGCGCGCCTTGGCGATGTAGGGGCCCTCGAAGTGGATGCCGGCCAGCAGCCCCTCGTCGCAGAGCTCGGCCAGCGCCGACGCGGCCCTCGCTAGGCCGTCGAGCGAGTCGGTGACAAGACTGGCCATCGTGGTGGTGGTGCCGTGGCGGCGGTGCAGCTCGACGGCCGCGCGCGCCTTGTCCTGCTCGCCGGTCGGGAACGAGCCGCCCGCGCCGCCGTGGTTGTGGATGTCCACGAACCCCGGGATGACGTGCCGCCCGCCCATGCTCAGGCCCTGGCCGGGGGCGGATCCACGGCCGATGTGCGTGATGCGGCCGTCTTCGATGGTCAGCCACCCCTCGTGAACTCCCTCGGGGGTCACGATCCTGGCGTCGGCAAGAGTAAGGCTCATGAAGAAAGGATCACAGATCGCGTGAGGTGCATGGGCTCGTCGGGGTTCAGCCCTTGGGCGAACGCCCGGGCGACGGCCACCCTCTGGGCGCGGATCAGCTCGGCCATGGGGTCGAGCCCCGTCTCGAAGAACGTGCCGCCGGTCTCCTCGACCTGCGCGCGCAGGCCCTCGGGCGCGGCCCCGAGCATCCAGGTGACGCGGCCGGGCGCGGCGATGCTGATCGGGCCGTGCCGGTACTCCATCGCCGGGTACGCCTCCGTCCACGAACGGGACGCCTCGCGCATCTTCAGCGCGGCCTCCTGCGCCAGGCCGACCGACCAGCCGGTGCCGAGGAACGTGAACTGCTCGGCCTTGACCAGCTCGTCCGGCAGCGGCGCGGCGAGGGCCTGCTCGGCGTCCTCGATCGCCCGCGTGAGGTCCTCGCCGAGGCTGGCGCGCAGCAGCGCCAGCTGCGTGGTCGCGAACCTGGTCTGGACGACCGAGCGCTCGTCGGCGTAGTCGAGCACGATCACCTCGCCGGCGGCCGTCATGATCGGCGTGTCCGGGTCGGCGGTGATGGCGGTGGTCCTCGTGTCCGTCCTGGCCAGCAGCTCCAGCACCTCGGTCGTGGTGCCGGAGCGCGTCAGGGCGAGCACGCGGTCGTACGGGCGCCCGATCGGGGCCTCGGAGGCGGCGAAGGCGTCGGTCTCGCCGTGCCCGGCCCGCTCGCGCAGCGCGGCGTACGCCATCGCGATGAACCACGACGTGCCGCAGCCGACGACGGCCACCCGCTCACCACGGCGCGGCAACGCGTCGGCGGGAACGCTCGCGACGGCGCGGCGCCAGCACGACGGCTGGGACGCGATCTCGGCCTCGGTGTGGGTGGTCACCACTTGCCTCCTATGTTCGTTTCTGCTGCTTTTATACCAGGAAAGCGCAGTAATGGACACCGGTGGCCGTCACCCCTGCCTTGTGCCACGCTTGCCCTTGTCCCCGTCGCCTTGGAGGCCCCGTGTCCCGCTACGACCGCTGGAACGCCATCCTCGAGCTGCTCGCCCAGGAGGGCCGGCTGTCGGTGGAGGAGGCGGCCCGGGCGCTCGACGTCTCCACCGCGACGATCCGGCGGGACTTCGACCAGCTCGCCCAGCAGCAGATGCTCATGCGCACGCGGGGC
Source organism: Nonomuraea phyllanthi (assembly GCF_006334985.2). Lineage (GTDB taxonomy): Bacteria > Actinomycetota > Actinomycetes > Streptosporangiales > Streptosporangiaceae > Nonomuraea > Nonomuraea phyllanthi. The sequence continues at coordinate 1,084,238 of NZ_VDLX02000001.1, read as the reverse complement.
GGGGCGGTCGCGCAGAGCGTGAGCTACGACCTGCCGCTGCGCTACAAGACGGCCAGGCACGCCGACGAGAAGCACCGCATCGCCAACGCGGCGGCCGAGCTGGTCTCCCCGGGGGCCGTGGTGGGGCTCAACGGCGGCACCACCACGTCGGAGCTGGCGCGCACGCTCGCCACCGCGCCGGCGCTGGAGAGCGGGTTCACGATCGTCACCAACGCGCTCAACATCGCGGCCGAGCTGACCGTCCGCCAGCACGTCAAGATCGTGGTCACGGGCGGGGTGGCGCGGCAGCAGTCGTACGAGCTCATCGGGCCGCTGGCGACCGGGGTGCTGGAGCAGGTCACGCTTGACGTGGCGTTCCTCGGGGTGGACGGCCTGGACGTCGAGGTCGGGGCGTCGGCGCACCACGAGGGCGAGGCCAGCGTCAACCACCTGCTGATCAGCCGGGCCGCGCAGGTCGTGGTGGTGACCGACTCCTCCAAGATCGGGAAACGGGCGTTCTCCCGGATCTGTCCCATCGAGCAGGTCGACACGTTGGTCACCGACGCCCGCCTCTCCGACGCGCTGGCCGGGCAGCTCACCGACGCCGGGGTGAAGGTCATCCGCGCCTGACGCGCCGGGGGTGGCGTTACAGGGCGAGGGCCCCGCGGGTAGGTATGGAGCACAGGCGACAAAGCCGTACCTGGGGGAGATATGACGTCGGGAAGGTGCGTGGCCCGGCTCGGGCCGGCCGAGCGGTCCGAGGCGTTGGAGCGGATGGCCGCGCAGGACTTCGACGTGGTCGTGGTCGGCGGCGGCATCGTGGGCGCGGGCATCGCGCTCGACGCCGCGACCCGTGGCCTCGACGTGGCGCTGGTCGAGGCGAGAGACTTCGCCTCCGGCACCTCGTCCCGCTCCTCCAAGCTCATCCACGGCGGCCTGCGCTACCTGGAGCAGCTCAACTTCGAGCTGGTGCGCGAGGCCCTGCAGGAGCGCGCGCTGCTGCTGCAGCGCATCGCGCCGCACCTGGTCAGGCCGGTGCCGTTCATCTTCCCGCTCACCCACTACGCGTGGGAGCGTCCGTACGTCGGAGCGGGCGTGGCGCTCTACGACACGCTCGGCTTCGCGACCGGGATCGCCCGCGGCGTGCCCGGCCACCGGCACCTGTCCAGGTCACGGGCGCTGCGGCTGGCCCCCGCGCTGAAGAAGAGCGCTTTCACCGGCGCCGTCCAGTACTGGGACGCGCAGGTCGACGACGCCCGCTACGTGATGACCCTGCTGCGCACCGCCGCCACCTACGGCGCCCACATCGCGCCGCGGGCCCAGGTGGTGGGGTTCCTCCGGGAGGGCGAGCGGGTCACCGGCGTACGCGTGCGCGACCTGGAGTGCGGCGACGAGCTGGAGGTGCGCGCCCAGCAGGTGGTGAACGCGACCGGCGTCTGGACCGACGACATCCAGCAGCTCGTCGGCGGGCGCGGCCAGATCCACGTACGCGCCTCCAAGGGCATCCACCTCGTCGTGCCCAGGGATCGGATCCACTCGCTGACCGGCATCATCCTGCGCACGGAGAAGTCGGTGCTCTTCGTGATCCCCTGGGGACGCCACTGGATCATCGGCACCACCGACACCGACTGGACGCTCGACAAGGTCCACCCGGCCGCCTCCCGTGCCGACATCGACTACCTCCTCGACCACGTGAACGCCGTGCTGTCCGTGCCCCTGACCCACGACGACGTCGAGGGCGTCTACGCGGGGCTGCGGCCGCTGCTGTTCGGCGAGTCCGACGACACGTCCAAGCTGTCCAGGGAGCACGTGGTGGCCCACCCGGTGCCGGGGCTGGTGATGATCGCCGGCGGGAAGTACACGACGTACCGCGTCATGGCCAGGGACGCGGTCGACGCGGTGGCGCACGGGCTCGACCAGCGGGTGCCGCGCTCCTGCACCGACCGCATCCCGCTGGCCGGCGCGGAGGGCTACCAGGCGCTGTGGAACTCCAGGCACCGGCTGGCCCAGACCTCCGGGCTGCACGTCGCCAGGATCGAGCACCTGCTGCAACGCTACGGATCGATGATCGACGAGGTGCTGCGGCTGATCGAGCGCGACCCGGCGCTGGGCAGGCCGCTGTCGGGGGCCGACGACTACCTGCGCGCCGAGATCGTCTACGCCGCCACCCACGAGGGCGCCAGGCACCTGAACGACGTGCTCACCCGGCGCACCCGCATCTCCATCGAGACGTTCCACCGCGGCCTGGCCGTGGCGCAGGAGGCGGCGGAGCTGATGGCCGAGCCGCTCGACTGGGACGGCGAGCAGGTGAAGCGGGAGGTCGAGTACTACGCCAAGCGCGTGGAGGCCGAGCGGCGCTCGCAGGAGCAGGACTCCGACCAGGAGGCCGACGCGATCAGGCTCGGCGCGCCGGAGATCGTCCCCGTCGTGCCGGAGCACTCCTGAGTTCCGAACCTCATCGGAGCGGGATCCAGGACCGCTCCGCCAGCGTGGCGGCGTCGTTGACCTGGATGCCCTCGTACGAGAGCGTCCAGAGCGCGTCGCCGATGACCATCGCCCGCTGGATGCCGGACGGGTCGCCGGAGTGCTGGATCAGGCCGCGCCTGGTGATGCCGGAGTCGTCGATCTTCAGCACGAGCGCGCCCGACTCGTTCTGGGCGGTCAGCGGGACCACCGCCAGGCCGGTCTTCGGCCAGTAGAGGAACGCGTGCGGGTCCCACTCGGCCGCCGAGCCCGAGTCCTTCTGGAACAGCTGGGAGAGCCTGCGCGGGGCGGCCGGGTCGCCGACGTCGAACAGCGACACCTGCGTGCCCAGCGTCCTGCCCTTCTCGCTGGCCTCCTGCCCGATGCCGATCAGCCGGCCCTCGCCGGCCGGATGCAGGTACGCCGAGTAGCCGGTGATCTTGAGTTCGCCCGTCACCTTGGGCGCGGCCGGGTCGCGCAGGTCGAGCGTGTAGAGCGGGTCCACCTGCTTGAACGTCACGCAGTAGCCGACCGGGCCGATGAAGCGCACCGAGTAGATGCGCTCGCCCTTCCCGAGGCCGCCCACCTCGCCGGTCCTGGCCATGGTGGTCGCGTCGAGGACGTACACGGTGCTGGAGCTGGTGCGGCCGTCGGGGGAGTTGAGGGTCGTGGCGATGCGGAGGTGGCCGTCGTACTCGGAGAGGGAGTACTGGTTGAGCAGGCGTCCGGGGACCTTGGTCGAGGCGACGTAGGAGGGGGCGCCTGGGGAGGAGAGGTCGAACCGGTGGATCTCCGTCTCCTCCGGCGGCACCGTGGGCGACGGGCTCGGCTCGGTGGGTGTGGGTTCGGTGGGCGGGGGCTCCGTGGAGGTGGACTGCGCGGACGTGGGTTCGATGGGCGTGGGCTGGGGTTGCGTGGGGGTGGGCTCCTCGGCGGGGGCGACGCCTTGCGACGGCAGGGGCCGCGGGCGGGTCGCCGGGGTGTCGTCCAGCGGGCGCGGCGGCGGCGGCAACGGCATCCACCGGTGCGGGGTGCCGGCGACGTACAGGCTGGTGCCGGTGCCGTACACGGTGTCGCCGTCGGCCGCCAGGGTGATCGGGTCGGTGCCGGAGGCGGTGACGCCCCGCGCGAGGTCGATGGTGTGCACGGTGAGCAGCGAGGTGCCGCTGTAGTCGGCGGGGTGGCTGACCCGCTCGCACGTCACGGATTCGCGCCTGATCGTCCCGGCCGCGTCGGTGATCTCGATCTTGGGGAGCCAGGCTTCGGCCGGGGCCCGCCGTACCGTCTCCTGGTTGGCCTTGAGGCGCTCGGACTCCGAGACGTCCTGCTCGTACTCGGGGAACGCGATGTCCGGCTGGCTGCGCGTGACGAGCTTGACCGTGGAGCCGACCATCCTGGCGTCCACGTACGAGCCCTGCGGCTTGATCGTGCTCAGCACCTTCGGCGCGCCGGAGAGATCGACGAGCACGTACTTCGTCTCGCCGGGCCGTACGAAATCCACCGCCTTGTACATGATGTCGCCGCCGCGCATCAGCACCAGCGCCCGATCGCCCGAGAGCAGCAGGTCGGCGGGCACGCCGCGCACGCCGTCGCCGTTCGTCAGCCGGAGCGAGCCGGTGACCTTCTGGGTGGCGGTGTCGATGACGCGAAGGACGCCGTCCTTGACGGTGATGACCCGGTCGCCGTCGGTCTTGACCACGTCGGGCTCGTCCACGCCGGCCTCGTGCACGTTCGTCGTGGAGTGCTCGGAGGTGTCGGCCTTCGCGGTGGTGCGGGCCTCCTTGGCGAGGGCTGCGACGGGCATCCCGTTCTGGAGGCCGTACGGGGTGACGCTCCTGGCCGCGTGCTCGCGCAGCCCGGACAGCAGGTCGTCGCAGCTGGTGTAGGCCACCAGGCGGACCGCGCCGAGCCGGGTCGGCCTGGGTTCCGGTGACGGGGTGCCCGCCGTGCAGGCGGTCGTGACTGTCGCGAGGGCCGCGGCGGCAGCGGCCGTACGGATCAGCGTCTTCATGCCCTCATGACGGGCTCGCCGCCCGGATGGTTCAGGAGCCCTGGCTGGGATTGACGGTGAAGGTCGGGCTGAAGTCGATCTTCTCCGGCACCTCCACCAGCTTGCGCACCAGCTTTCCGGCGAAGTCGACGACCTGGATCTCGTCGTTCACGCCGTTGTCCTGCTCCCAGCAGTAGAGGTGGCTCTCGTCGTAGAAGCCGAGGACCTTGTCGCAGTCGGAGGAGAACTTGCGCAGCCGCTCGCCCGAGCCGGCGTCCCAGATGCAGTGGTCACCGTCGCCGCCGTTGGGACAGTTGGTGACGAACGCCTTGCCCGAGGGCGAGAAGATGTCCTGCGTGCCGGCGGAGAGCGTGCCGATGCCGGGGTGGGAGCGCGTGGCCCTGCCGTCGGCGTCGAAGAAGCGCAGGCCGCGGTTCTTCTCGTCGCCGTAGACGTTCACCGTGCCCCCGTCGTCGCCGTCGAAGCCGAAGGACGTCGTCCGCACGGCAGGGTCGGAGACGTTCACCCTGGTCGCCTTCTTGGTGGCCATGTCGACCAGCATGAATCCGAGGTAGATCCAGTCGTCGCCGCTCTCTTTCTCGACGTTGAGCAGGATCTTGCCGCCGTCCTTGGACCAGGCCCTGATGGGCGTGATCAGCGGCTCCTTGACGGTCTTGATCGTCGTACGGTCGCCCGTCTGCCTGTCGGAGATGACGATGAAGTCGTAGTCGTCGGAGCTGTAGCTCTTGCCCCTGGACGCGAGGTAGCGGCCGTCGGGGGAGACCTTGGACTCGAAGTTGCCGGAGTATCTCGTGTACGAGCCGTGCAGCGAGTTCCTGGCGTAGTCGGTCCACTGGTCCTTGTTCTTGGGGTCGACCTCGTAGGAGGTCATGACGATCGCGTCACGCGGGTCCTCGTACAGGTACATGCCCGAGGCGCCGGGGATCTTTATCTTGGTGCCCGTCGTGGGCACGGCCGGCGGCTTGGCCGGCCTGCTGGGGGACGCGCTGGCGCTCGTCCCGGACCTGGACGGGCCGGGGGACGGAGTGCGGACGGGGCCGGCCAGCGACGCCTTGTCGACCTGGATGTACACGATCACGCCGGCCAGGATGAGCAGCGCCACCGCGACCGTGACGCCGGCGAGGATCGGGGCTCTGGTCCTGCTCCTCGTCGTCTGGTCGTGGCGGCCCGGGTGGGCGGGCGTCGGCGTCGGCCCGTACGGGGGCTGCCACGGGGGTTGGGACGAGCCCGTCTGCGGTGGCTGTCCCGACGGTCCGGCCGGGAAGCCCGTGTACGGTCCGTACGGGCCCGACCCGTGTCCCGACGGCGCCCCGGACTGTGGGCCGGAGTGCGGTCCAGGGTGCGGCCCGGACTGTGGTGCGGAGTGCGGTGCGGAGTGCGGTGCGGAGTGCGGTCCGGACGGTGCGGTGAACGGCGGCGCGGGCGTGGGTGTGGGCGTGGGCGGAGGCGGGTTGGAGGCCTCGGCGGCGGCCTGCGCGAGAATGCCCGAATGCTGCGGGAAGCCGGTCCCGGGACCGGACGGGCCGCCCGCGCCGGTGGAGGGGACGGGCGCGGGTCCTGCGCCGGACGCGGGGCCTGGACCGGACGCCGGGCCTCCGCCGGACACCTGGCCCGGCATGGACCCTGCGGGGGGCGCGAAACCCCCTGCCATGGGACCCGAGCCCGGCATGGGGCCCGCGGTGGGCGCCGGGCCGTTCGTGGGGCGCCGCAGCAGCCGCATGATGACCTGCTCGGCCGCCGGCCGCTGCGCCGGGTCCTTGGCCAGGCACGCGCCCACCACCTCGCGCAGCTGCTCGTCGAGCATGCCCAGGTCAGGATGCCGGTTGAGGACGCGGTTGATCACCGCCGGCATCGTGTCGCTCCCGAAGGGCGCCTGCCCGCAGGCGGCGAAGACCATCGTGCAGGCCCACGAGAACATGTCGGCGGCCGGCCCGACCGTGTGGCCCATGATCTGCTCGGGCGACATGTACGCCGGAGTGCCCACGACCATCCCGGTGATCGTCGAGGTCGCGTCCAGAGCCCGCGCGATCCCGAAGTCGATCACCCTGGGCCCGTCGGCGCCGATGATCACGTTGGCCGGCTTGAAGTCGCGGTGCACGATCCCGGCCTCGTGGATGGCGGCCAGCGCGGTCGCGGTGCCGATGGCCAGCCGGTGCAGGACCGAGCCCGTACGCGGCCCGTCATCCTGCACGACCTTGTGTAACGAGGGGCCCTCGATGAACTCGCTGATGATGTACGGCCGGTCCTGCTCGATCCCGGTGCCCAGCACGGCCGCGGTGCAGAACGGCGCCACCTGCTGGGCCACCTGCACCTCGCGCAGGAACCTCTCCACGCTCACCTGGTCGCCCGACAGGTCCGGCCGCAGCCACTTGACGGCCACACGGTTGTCGTTGTCGCCCACGGCCAGGTAGACGACGCCCTGACCGCCCTCACCGAGCCGGCCGAGGAGATCCAGTCCCCCCAGCCGGTGTGGATCTCCGGGGCGAAGCTGAGCGAACGTTGCCATGCAAGGATTCTGGCCCTATGCCGCGCATCCGCAAAAACAGCCTGCGGGCGCGGGAGGACTTCAGCGTGACGTCTACGCTGTAAACATGAACGATCGTGGCACGGCCGGGCGCATCGTGGACGTCGCGCGGCGCATCCTCGTGGAGGAGGGCGCCGGCGCGGTCAGCATGCGCCGGGTGGGCGACGCCGTGGGCATCACGGCCATGGCCATCTACCGTCACTACCCGAACAGGGACGCCCTGCTGCGCGCCGTCGCCGACCGCAGCGCGAGCGACCTGGCCACGATGTGGACCGAGCGCGCCGCCTCGGGGGACTGGGAGGAGCGGGCCTCGGCCGCGCTCGACGACTTCCTCGACTTCGCGCTCGGCAACCCGCACCTCTACCGGTTCCTGGTCCTGGAGTCCTGGGCGGGGGCGCGGCGCTTCCCCGAGGACTTCCGCGACGGGCAGGGCCCGCCCTTCAGCGTCGTCACGGCCCTCGTGGAGGAGGGCATGAGCACGGGACGGCTGCGCGCCGACGACCCGCTGGAGGTCGCCATGGTGATCACGTCGAGCACGCAGGGGCTCGTCCAGCAGTACCTGAGCGGGCGCATCGGGATGGACGAGCCCGACTTCAGGGCGCTCTGCCACCGCTCGATGTGGCGGATCGTCCACGGGCTCGTCAGGAATAACGGGTCATAGCGCGGTGTCATTTCACACCATGGAGATTCGTTACGTCGGGGGACCGACGGCCGTCCTGGAGATCGGCGGGGTGCGCCTGCTGACCGACCCCACGTTCGACGCTCCGGGCGACTACCCGATCGGCGACAGAGCGCTCACGAAGACGGCCGGACCCGCCGTCGAGGCGGCCTCCCTCGGGCCCGTGGACGCCGTGCTGCTCTCGCACGACCAGCACCCGGACAACCTCGACCGGGCGGGCCGCGACTTCCTGGCCTCCGTGCCGCTGGTGCTGTCCACGGGGTCGGCGGCCTCCCGGCTGGGCGGCCAGGTGCGCGCCCTGCCCAACTGGACGTCCGTCACGGTGGGCGGCGGGCTGGAGGTGACCGGCGTCCCCGCACAGCACGGCCCCGACGGGACCGAGCACCTGGTGGGCGAGGTCACCGGGTTCGTGCTGCGCGGCGACGGGCTGCCGACCGTCTATGTGAGCGGCGACAACGCCTCGCTGGATGTGGTGCGGGAGATCGCCGGCCGGGTGGGGCCGGTGGACGTGGCGCTGCTGTTCGCGGGCGCGGCCCGTACGCCGCTGGTGTCCGGCAACCTCACGCTCACCAGCGAGGACGCGGTCGCGGCGGCCGAGATTCTGCAGGCCAGGTACGTGGTGCCGCTGCACTTCGAGCACTGGGCGCACTTCACGGAGGGGCGCGAGAGGGTGGCCGAGGCGTTCGCCGGGTTCGGCGACCGGCTGCGCCTGCTCTCCCCGGGCGACCGCACGGACCTCACCTGAACGTAGTCGGCGTCCGCACCGACTTCACCTGAACGTAGCCGGCGTCCGCACCGACTTCACCTGAGCACCGCTGCGCGGGAGTACCGGCTTCACCTGAGCGCCGGTCCGCCGCCTGAACGCCGCCGCCTCCCGGGGCGGGGTCGGCTCGTGGCGAACGGGGGCGGTGGCGGGGCGCGCGCCTGGCAAGGTGGAACGGTGAGTTGGAACACGCGGGCGCTCGACGTGCTGGCGGCGGGGGAGCCCACCCCGCTGATCGACTTCCCGGTGCCGGCCCCCGGCATCCGGCTGCTGCTGAAGGACGAGTCCGCGCATCCGACCGGCAGTATGCGGCACCGGCACGCCAGGGCGCTGTTCCGCCAGGCGATCCTCGACGGGCTGGTCACCGAGGGCACGACCGTGGTGGAGGCGACCGGCGGCAACGCGGCCGTGGCCCAGGCGTGGTTCGCGCGGCGGCTCGGGCTGCCGTACACCGTGGTCATGCCGGGCAGGCGCAGCGAGGCGCGCGCCCGCGCGGTGGAGGCGCTGGGCGGGGAGTGCAGGTTCGTGACGCCGCCCCTCGCGATCTACGACGCGGCCCGCGAGATCCCCGGCCACTTCCTCGACCAGTTCGGGCGCGCGGCCACGCACGACCTGGGCGAGGAGCTGTTCGCGCAGGTGCGGCCCGACTGGGTGGTGACGGGCGCGGGCACGGGCGCGACGTCCGCCACGCTCGGCCGGTGGATCCGCGACCACGACCTGCCGTGCCGGGTCGCGGTGGCCGATCCCGATAATTCGGCATATTTCCCGGGCTGGACCCTCGACGTGCCCGACTACGGGACCGGGATGCCGTCCCGGATCGAGGGCATCGGCAGACCCCGCATCGAGCCCGGCTTCCAGCCCGACCTGGTCGACCTGGTCATCCCCGTGCCCGACGCGGCGAGCGTGGCGGCGGCCAGGCGCATCAGGGAGCTCACCGGGCTGCCGGTGGGCGGCTCGTCGGGCACGGCGCTCTGGGCGGCGCTGGAGCTCGTCGAGCGCATGCGGGCCAGGGGCGAGGGCGGCACGGTGGTGTCGCTGCTCGGAGACGCCGCCGATCGGCACCTGGCGACCTATCACGACGACGAGTGGGCCGCCGGGAAAGGCCTCGATGCCGGGGAATACACGGGGGAGCTGCGGCGCCGCACGGCTGCGTGAGCTTCGCGGTCGCCGTACGGGCGCGTGATGCGCTGCGGTCGCGGTACGGGCGCGTGATGCGCTGCGGTCGCGGTACGGGCGCGTGATGCGCTGCGGTCGCGGTACGGGCGCGTGATGCGCTGCGGTCGCCGTACGGCCACGGGAGGCCCTGTGGGTCGCCGTAGGGCGCGTGGCGATGTGGGCGAAGGCGCCCGCGCTCAGGTCAGCGGGTGGCTGACCCAGACGTTCGGCTCGACGTACACCGCGTGATCCTGCTCCACGTCGCAGTGCACCGGGCTGAGGGCGCCCGGCACCTCCACCGGCCCCGAGCGGTCGAACGGGAGGCCCGTCCACCGCCGCCACTCCGCCGGCGTGCCCGCCACCACCATCGAGCGGGGCGCCACCTTGACGATCTTCCCGCCCGCCCGCACGTGCACCCGTAACCAGGCGTCATGGGGCAGGCCGTCGGCCCGGGTCCTGAAGGCGTACTCGGCCATGGGGGTGTGCGGTTCGAGGTGCTTCATGGTGGGCCGGACCGGCGCCACCAGCTCGCCGTACCCGAGCCGGGCGGCGCACTCGCGCATGGCGGCCAGCATCCGCCCGGACAGGCCCGTCCCCTGTAGGTCGCGGCGGACGGTGATCTCGAGCGCCGAGACGGCGTCGGGCCGGGTGCCGCGCTCGCGGGCGAGCCAGCCGGACCTGATCACGCCGTCCCATCCGTCGTCGGGCAGCTCGGCGCCCTCCGAGTGGAACGGGGTCATGCAGGCCCGCGCCACCAGCCGCCCCGGTTCGGCGTCGTCGTCGGCCACCAGCACGTGGCCGGCGTGCGTCGTGGTGGCGAGGGGATAGAACAGGTCCGCGATCGGATCCTGCAGCATGAACTCCTGCCACGTATGGTCCATCTCGAACAACGACGCCGCGAATTCGGGGCGTTCCGCCAGGGTCGTGATCGTGAGAGCCATGTGGATCATTCTCACATCACGCCCACCTGGTACGCGCGCCAATAAACCACGCGATAAGCCGTACGCTACCGTCGGCCGCATGACAGAACTTGACGCCAGGCTGCGAGCCATCACCGACCTGATCGTGGCCGAGGCGCGCGAGGGCGGCGGCAGGCACGAGTACGACGGCCGGATCCAGGACCTCTCACCCGAGGGCGTACGGACCGGGCTGACACGGCTTGGCCAGGGTCCCGCGCCCGAGGACGCGCACGACGCCGAGCACCTACAGGTGTTCGAGGAGAGCCTGCGCACCCAGCTCGGCGAGCTGGAGCTGCACCGCAAGAACCCCCTGCTGCACCTGTCGAACCTCGACCTCGCCTGCTACGACCGCGACTACGCCCCCGAGGAGGAGCGTGCCGCCGCCAAGGCGGCCCACCTGGCGCTCTGGCCCGACGCCGTGCGCCACGCGATCGACGCGCTCGACCAGGTCCCCGCCCCGGTCGCGCAGTCCCTGCTGAGCGCGGTCAAGGGGCTGGCCGCCGGCGTCACGGACGAGGCCGCGCTGGAGGCCCACGGCCGGCTGGTCCGGCACGTCGAGCGAGCGGCGGCCGAGGGCGACCCGGACGCGGCGCTCGGCGGTGAGGCGCTGGCCCGGCTCATGGGCACGGCCGAGGGCCTGACGGTCGACCTGGGCCGGCTGGCCGAGCGGGCCGACGCCGAGCGCGACCGGCTGATGGCGCTGCTCGCCGAGTCCTGCGCCAAGCTGGGCGAGAAGGACAGGGCGCCGCTGGACGTCGTACGCGAGCTGGTCAAGGACCACCCCGACGCCGGCGGCGTGATCGAGGCGGCGCGGGTCGGCACGGAGAAGGCCATCGCGTTCACCCGCGAGAAGGACCTCGTCCCCTACCACGACGGCGAGTGCCTGGTGGGACCGGCGCCCGAGTCGCGGCGCTGGGCGATGGCCATGATGGCGTGGAACTCGCCGGGCGAGCCGGACGGCCCGTCGTGGTACCACATCACGCCGCCGGACCCGTCCTGGCCCGAGCAGGACCAGGAGGAGTGGCTGGAGGTCTTCAGCCGTACGACGCTGCCGGCCATCAACGTGCACGAGGTCGCGCCCGGCCACTTCTCGCACGCCCGCGCGCTGCGGCGGGCCGGGTCGGACGTGCGGCGGCTGCTCCAGTCGATGTCCTTCGTCGAGGGCTGGGCGCACTACGCCGAGGAACTGTGCGTGGAGGAGGGGTTCGAGGCGGACGACCCGCGGTTCGAGATCGGCGTGTGGGTGGAGGCGCTGATCCGCGTCACCCGGCTGGCCTGCGCCATCGGCGTGCACACCGGGCAGATGACGGTCGAGGACGGCGCCAGGCGCTTCGAGTCGGACACGCACCTGGCCGGGCCGGCGGCGCTGTCGGAGGCCAGGCGGGCGTCGTTCGACCCGACGTACGGGCGTTACACGTGGGGCAAGCTGCTCATCCTCGACCTGCGGGCGCGGGCGCGCGAGGAGTGGGGCGCGGGCTTCACCCTGCAGCGCTTCCACAAGGCCCTGCTCGACCTCGGCTCGCCGCCCCTCGGCCTGATCGACCGCATCCTCTGAGGCGCGCACCGACACGTCGCCGGCGGGTGGCGGCGCGGAGGTCTCTTCCGGCCCTCACCCCCCGGTCGCCGGCGAGCGGCAGGGGCGGGGGCCCTTTCGGCCCTCACCCCCCGCCGCCGGCGAGCGCTGGCGCGACCGCTCGGATATCGGGACGATAGTGACAAGACCGGAGCCCGAGCCCAAGCGCAACGGAGTGCGATGTCCGATCCGGAGTCCGTCCCCTCGTTCGACGCCGAAGGCCTCTTCGACGACGACTACCTCCACTTCTTCGCCGAGCACCTCGACGCCCGCGGTGACGCCGAGACCGAGCTGATCTGGCAGCTGCTCGACCTGCGGCCCGGCATGGAGGTCCTGGACCTGGCCTGCGGCCACGGGCGGATCGCCAACCGGCTCGCGCGGCGCGGCTGCCGCGTCACCGGCCTGGACTCCTCGCGGATCTTCCTGGACCGGGCCCGCCAGGACGCCGACGCCCTCGGCGTCACGGTCGACTACGTCCACGGCGATATGCGCCGGCTCCCGTGGACGGACCGCTTCGACCGCGTCGTCAGCTGGTTCACCGCCTTCGGCTACTTCAGCGACTCCGACAACCAGCGGGTGCTCGCCCAGGCCGCCGCCGCGCTCAAACCGGGCGGCAGGATCGCGATGGACCTGAACAACTACGCCGCCGTCGTCCGTACGTACCAGACGTCCACGGTGGTCGAACGAGACGGAGACCTGCTGATCGACCGGCACCACCTCGACCTGCTGACCGGCAGGAACGTGGTCGACCGGACGGTCATCCGCGACGGCAGGACCCGGAACGTCCCGTACTTCGCGCGGATGTTCACCTTCCCCGAGCTGCGCGACCGGATGCTCGCCGCCGGATTCACGACCGTCCACGCCGTCGGCACGGACGGCGCGGCACTCACGATGGACAGCCGGCGGATGATCGTGATCGCCGAACGCTGAGTGGCGAGCACGCCCGCGCGGCGGTCCCGGTGACCCGGGTGCTACCAGTGCCGCTCGTGCGCCAGCAGCCGCACCACCTTCCCGGTGCGCGGCTTGACCAGCAGCCGGACGAAGTCGCCCGGCAGCACGTCGTGGTAGAGCGTCTCCTTGACCACGTACGATCTGGCCTTCTCCGAGCTGCCGTCGTGGAGGGCCACGTAGTAGGAGCGGCCGCTGCTCATCGCGTCGGTGTCCACCTCGGCGACGGACCAGCGCTTGACGATGTGCCCGGCGACCTCCTGGCGTTCGGAGCCCGGGGCCGGTGAGCCGGGCGGCTCGATCTCGACGCCGTGCCAGCCGCTGCCGGTGTAGATCCATTCCTGCCGGGGGTTCGCCGGCTCGCGGTCGGGGCCGGTGATCTCCCGTCCGGTCCCGGTCAGCAGGAACCCCCTCCCGGCCATGAGCAGGCTCACCCCCGCCACGAACGACACCATGGTCGCGATCATCCCCGGCCACGACAGCCCGGCCGTCGCGATGGTGACGTACCAGGGGACCACGAGGGCCGCGGCGAGCAGCAGCGGCACGATCATGTTGGGCCAGCGCCGCCGCGCCAGGCCGAGGTCGATCGCGGTCTGCCGGACGAGGGGGACGAACTCGCCGTCCAGGTCGGTCCCCTCCGGCGTGAGCGCCATCACCGGCGCCTGCGGCCTGCCTCTCAGCCGGGCGGCCACCCGGTCGAGCACCCACCGCTCGTACGGCAGCAGCGGCTCCCGCCGGGGCGGGGCCAGGGTGAGGCGGTCGCCCTCGACGGTCACCCACCCGCGTCCCGCCAGGTCGAACAGCGCCGCGTGGAACACCTCCTGCGTCCGCATGCCTCGTAACAGCTCGACGACGGGCACGGGCGCGTCGTATCGGGAGGCCTCGCGAGGGCGTTCGCGGCTGGACACCTTGAAGGCGGCGGCCAGCGCGGCGACCCACAGAGCCCACGCGATCACCGGCCAGGCAAGATCCATCGTTCTGTGTTAGCACGAGTGCCGTCCACAGGCCAGGTGTAATGCACGAGGCCGATAGACTGTGGTTACCGCATTTCGCCTTTGGGGGGTTCTCACGGTGTCTGAATTCGACACAGTGCTGGTGGTCGACTTCGGCGCACAGTACGCGCAGCTCATCGCAAGGCGGGTGCGCGAGTGCCACGTCTACTCCGAGATCGTGCCCTCGACGATGCCGGTCGAGGAGATGATGGCGAAGAACCCCAAGGCGATCATCCTGTCCGGCGGCCCCTCCTCCGTCTACGCCGAGGGCGCGCCGCCGGTGCCTCACGGGCTGTTCGACACGGGCGTGCCCACGTTCGGCATCTGCTACGGCTTCCAGGCCATGGCGCAGGCGCTGGGCGGCGAGGTGGCGCGCACGGGCGTCGCCGAATACGGCGGCACGGCGCTGGAGGTCCTCAAGGAGGGCGTCATCTTCGCCGGCCTGCCGGCCGCCCAGACGGTCTGGATGTCACACGGCGACAGCGTCGCCGCCGCCCCCGAGGGCTTCACGGTGACCGCCTCGACGGGCGAGACGCCGGTCGCCGCCTTCGAGCATCCCGGGCGGGGCCTCTACGGCGTGCAGTTCCACCCCGAGGTGCTGCACTCCGAGCACGGCCAGGCCGTCCTCAAGCACTTCCTCGACGCGGCCGGCTGCCGCCCGTCGTGGACCATGCTCAACATCGTCGAAGACTCCGTCGAGGCCGTGCGCCGCCAGGTCGGCGACGGCCGCGCCATCTGCGCGCTGTCGGGCGGCGTCGACTCGGCGGTCGCCGCCGCGCTCGTCCAGCGCGCCATCGGCGACCGGCTGACCTGCGTCTTCGTCGACCACGGCCTGCTGCGCAAGGGCGAGGCCGAGCAGGTGGAGCGCGACTTCGTGGCCGCCACGGGCGTGAAGCTGCGCGTGGTCGACGCCTCCGACCGCTTCCTCAAGGCCCTGGAGGGCGTCTCCGACCCCGAGGAGAAGCGGAAGATCATCGGCCGCGAGTTCATTCGCGTCTTCGAGGACGAGCAGCGCGCCATCATGGCCGACGGCCCCGTCGACTTCCTGGTCCAGGGCACCCTCTACCCCGACGTGGTCGAGTCGGGCGGCGGCACCGGCACCGCCAACATCAAGTCCCACCACAACGTCGGCGGCCTCCCGGAAGACCTGCAGTTCACGCTGGTGGAGCCGCTGCGGGCGCTGTTCAAGGACGAGGTCCGGCGGGCGGGCGAGGAGCTCGGGCTGCCCGCCGCCATGGTCTGGCGCCAGCCGTTCCCCGGTCCGGGGCTCGGCATCCGCATCGTCGGCGAGGTCACCCGCGAGCGCCTGGCCCTGCTGCGCGAGGCCGACGCGATCGCCCGCGAAGAGCTGTCCAGGGCCGGGCTCGACCGGCAGATCTGGCAGTGCCCGGTGGTGCTGCTGGCGGACGTCCGCTCGGTGGGCGTGCAGGGCGACGGCCGCACGTACGGGCACCCGGTGGTGCTGCGGCCGGTGACGTCGGAGGACGCGATGACGGCGGACTGGGCGCGGGTGCCGTACGACGTGCTGTCGCGCATCTCGACCCGCATCACCAACGAGGTGCCCGACGTCAACCGCGTGGTGGTCGACGTCACCAGCAAGCCCCCCGGCACCATCGAGTGGGAGTAACCAGCAGTAACCAGCAGTAACCAGGAGTAACCGCCGTTGTTCGCCGCCTGGCCGTTCGTACAGGCTGGTCTGGTTTCAAACCCGTCCACACAGTACGGCTTCGCCTGGCCGGCACCACCCACCGCACGTGGCTGAGGGCCTCCAGGGAGACGCCCGCTGACCCGCACGTGCCCGGCCGCCGCAACGCCGCATCCTTGACCATCCGAGCAGGATCGTCGCCGGGTGAGGCATCCGAACGGTGAGGCTCAGCTTGCACGCGCGACTTGAGCATGTGCGGATTGATCGGTGGCTGCGCAGGCACACCTTCCCTGAAGGAATCGGCACACATGTTCGATGTCCGGGATGACGGGAGAGTTGCCGGGACACTACTCTGTAGGTATGGCCAGGTGGGACGACGAACGCGCCGCGATCGTGGCATTGCTTCGCCGTACCCCTACTGAGAAGGGGGAGCGGGAGGTCGTTCAGCGTCTCACCGAAGGGGCGTCAGCAGTGGCATTGCTGCGTGAACGACTGGCTCCTGTCGATCTGTTTGCCGATCCTGTAGAGGAAGCGATAGCGCAGGCGGAAGCGGAGATCGCCGCCTGGGAGCAGGAGGGCATTCAAGTCGTCGTCCTCGGGGATGACCGCTACCCACACCGCTTGCGAGATGTGTTCGACCGCCCCGCGTTGCTGTTCGTCCGCGGGGCACTGCTTGAGGAGGACAACGGCGTTGCGGTGGTCGGTTCGCGGGCGGTCTCATCGGAAGGCCACTCGATAGCGGCCGGGTTGGCCACGGGCCTTGTGGAGCGCGGACTCACCGTGGTCTCGGGTCTGGCCGCCGGTGTAGACACCGCAGCGCACCAGGCCGCGCTCAGAGCGGGCGGCCGGACAGTGGCCGTCATCGGCACGGGGATCCGCAAACACTTCCCTCCGGAGAACCGTGATCTCCACCGCGAGGTTGCCGGGCAAGGCGCCGTATTCTCCCAGTTCTGGCCGGACAAGGGCCCGGACAAGACGACGTTCCCACAGCGTAATGGCACGATGTCCGGCTACAGTCTGGCGACGGTCATCGTCCAGGCCAGCGAGCGAAGCGGGACTCGCATCCAGGCTCGGAAAGCGGTCGAACACGGCCGCCCTGTGATCTTGATGCGGTCGGTGGTCAACGGCACCCAGTGGGGGCAGGTCGCGGCAGGCAAGCCAGATGTGCATGTGGCTCGAGACGCTGGCGAAGCGCTGGCGATCGTCGACGGCCTGTTGGACCGGCCCAATCAGCTCGAAAGCTTCCTCTCGAGGATCGGCTGATCAAGTGGCGGAAACGTCGCCGATGCTCCGGCAGATGATCCGTGATCGGTTGGGCGCGATCATGAGTAACCCTCTTCGAATACCGAACATCACGTGTGACACGTGCACGGGGCCCGTCCCCGCGCAATACGTGAGGTGCTTTCGGTGCGAGAGGGACGCTCGCCGAGACGATGTACGCGTCGCAAGGCGAGTTGTTCCCTTGACCTACGCTGTGGTGGGCACACAGGCGGACCGCGACATGTACCGCTATAAGGATCCGATGCCGGACAACCAGCGGCTCCGCAATCCCTCATACCAGCGGTTACTCCTTCTTCTTCTGGGCTTTGCCCGTACTCACGCACCTTGTCTCGACGTGGGGGCGCGCAAGCCGGTTACGGGCATGACTGTGGTTCCCTCGCTCAGGGGCCGTCTGGGTCCTCATCCCCTCGCCGCTCTGGCGGCGGTCCTTCCCCGCTGCTGGGCGCCGGTAGGGCTCGAAGCCGTTCTCGGGATTTCAGAGTCGCGCCGACGTGAGACGCGGCCCGATCACTTCCTCGTGCATGATCCAGCAGCGGTGGCCGGCGAGCACATCCTCGTGGTTGAGGACACTTGGGTCCAGGGCGGCCACGCGCAGTCCGCGGCCGCCGCGCTGCTGCTCGCGGGCGCTGCGGATGTGACCATCGTGGTCCTTGCCCGCCGCATCCGCACTGACTATCAACGGTCGCTCATGGAAGCTTCCCTACGGCAGATCCTGGCCGACCGTGAGTACTCCCTGGACCTTTGCCCCGTCACAGGCGGTCGCTGTATGTAGCCTGAGCGTCCGGAGGCCGAAGCAGCGTTCGGTGCGTTCGTTTTTCCAGACCATTCCTGATCACGTACTTAGCTGTCCGGGCCCTCCAGATGGTCGCCGATCAGCGGGACGAAGCAGGCGGGGGTCAGCAGTCGCTCCCGGACCAGCCGCTCCTGCCGTTTGGCGAACAGCATGACGGTCTCCGGGGCCAGGCCCTCCTGGATGGGCATGACGAGACGGCCGTCCTCGGCCAGTTGGGCGGCGAGCGGGGCGGGCACCGCGTCGGACGCCGCCGAGACGATGATCCCCTCGAACGGGGCCTTCTCCGGCAGGCCCGCGGTGCCGTCGCCGACCAGCACCTCGACGTTGCCCACCGCTGAGGCGGCGAGGTTGGCGCGCGCGTGCTCGGCCAGGTCCGCGTGGCGCTCCATCGAATACACCTGGCGGGCGAGGCCGGCGAGGAGGGCGGTCTGGTAGCCGTACCCGGTGCCGATCTCCAGGACCGTCTCCGTGCCCGTCAGCCGCAGGGCCTCGATCATCTGCGCTATCAGGGACGGCTGCGAGGTGGGCTGGCCGTGGCCGATCGGGATGGGCGCGTCCAGCCGGGCACTCGGGGCAGCGCGCGGGGGCACGTACCGCTCGCGTGGGGTCGCGGCGATGACGGCGAGCAGGCGGGGATCGCGCACCCCGGCGCGCCGAGCGGCCACCACCAGCGGGTCGCGCTCCATCGCCGGTCACCGGCGACCCGCCATCGCGCGCCTCCCGCAGGCGCGTCGACGGCCATCGAAGGCGAATTCGTCGGCCATGCCCCTCAGCTTCCCCACCATCTGGAGTCGATTCCGGCGCCGCCGGGCCGGGGCTGATGAGCGCCGCCTCGGCCAGGAGTTGACGAGCGCTCGGCCGGGCCGTAGATGGCGCCGGCATCGCCCAGACGGGAATAGATCAGGACGATATGCCTCCTGGCGTCGGTACCTAGGTACTCGGGATAGGTACGTAGATGGGGATTTCTGGCCTCATTTCGGGGTGGTGCGGTGAGGCATTCTCGTGATGTGAGCAGGAAACGGGGACTCGTCCCCGGTACCGCACACGGGGGAGTAAGGCAATGAGGACGTGGAGCGAGATCCTGGCCGCGGTGACGGGCCGCCGGGCCATGGCGCTGCGGGAGGTGTCGTGGTGGCTGGCGCCGGAGCTGAGCTCGGTACGGGACGCGCGCCGGCTGACGCGGAGACAGTTGGCCGCCTGGGGTCTCGATGACCAGGTGGAGGTCGCGGAGTTGCTGGTCAGCGAGGTGGTCGGCAACGCGCTGGGCCACGGGTCCGGGCAGGTCAGGCTCGGGCTCGCGGTCGAGGACGGACTGCTGCGCTGCGAGGTCGAGGACGAGAACCCGGAGCTGCCGCGCCTTCGGAGCGCCGAGGTGGACGACGAGAGCGGGCGGGGGTTGTTCCTGGTCGACACGCTGTCGTGCTGCTGGGGCGGCGAGCGCACGGCACGGGGCAAGGCCGTCTGGTTCGAGCTCCCGGCACCCACCGACGACGGCACCGCGGGCGCCCCCGCCCCGGTCGCCGGCCTGATCCCCGCATTCTCCTAGCTCTCGTCCCGCCGAACCGCGTCCCAGCTCGGCGCCGCCGTGAGCAGCCGTCCCACGAGGCCGACCAGCGTGCTCGACCGGCTCCAACGGCGCCGCCACCACACCCCGCATCCGCCCCACACGCCGCATCCGCCACATTCCGCATGCTCCACAGGCCGCATCCGCCACACCCCGCGCCCGGCCGACCTCGTGTCCGCTGTGCGCCCAGGCTCGCGCGCACCAGCCGCCTTCGGCAGGGGCATCGCCGTTCGACGACCTGATGCGGGAGGTGAACGGCCGACGCGGACCGCTCCGGCCCTCGCCGGCACGTCCGCCGAGCAGGCCACCGGCCGGCGCCGAACTCGTATGCTCTCGGCATGGTGCTGAACCGGCTCACCCGGCGGGCCGCGCTCCTGGCCGCCGGAGGGCTGCTCGCCGGTTGCACAAGGCAGCCCGACGCGGGCACGGTCCGCCTGCGGCTGGCCACCGGCCCGGCGGGGGCGGTGTACCGGCGCATCGGCGGCGCGCTGGCCGAACGCATCTCCGAGCAGGTGCCGGGTGCCACGGTCAGCACCGTGCCGAGCGGGGCGTCCACCGACAACATCCGGATGTTACGGGCCGGTGAGGTCCACCTCGGGCTGACGAGCCTGGACGCGCTGATCACGACCGACGGCAGCGCGCCCGAGGGTCTGTCGGCGATATGCCGGCTGTACGACAGCCACCTGCATCTCGTGGTCATGGCCGGTTCGGCGATCGCGAAGTTCCCGGACATACAGGGCAAGCGCTTGTCCCTCGGCGCGCGCGACTCGGGCACGGAGTTCACCTCGCTGCGGGTTCTGGAGCTCGGCCGGGTGGACGCCGACACCCAGTACCTCAGCCAGGCAGCGTCGGCGGCGGCACTGCGCGATGGCGAGATCGATGCGATGTTCTCCCTGACCGGTGTCCCGACGCCCGCCATCACGGAGCTGGCGCAGCGGTCCCCGATCCGGCTGATCCGGCTGGACAAGCAGGCGGACGCGCTCGTCACCGCGTTCCCCGGGCCGTACTCTCCCGCCATGATCCCCGCGACCTCGTACGCCGGGGTCCCGGCCACCCGGACCGTCGCCGTGCCGAACGTGCTGCTCGTACGGAACGATCTGCCTGACGACCTGGTCCACGCCATCACCGACACGATCTTCACGAACACCGGCTCGATCATCTCCGCCGGCCGCGACGACGGCGAGGGCATACCGGAGGCGTGGCACATCAATGTGCGCACCGGCATCTCGACCGCGTCGATCCCGCTCCATCCGGGCGCCGCCGCCTGGTTCCAGGACCGTAAGCGCTGACCTGGCCGATTCAGCTGACCCAGCCGATTCAATCGACAGGAACGACCGGGAGCGCCACCACTGCGGCGAACCCGTGCCCCGCCCCGTCCTGACGCGCCAGGCCCTCCTCCAGCCGCAGCTCGCCCCCGGCCGCCCCCACCAGGTCCGCGCAGATCGCCAGTCCCAGGCCGGTCCCCGGCACGTTCTGGTGCCGCGGCGACCGCCAGAACCGCTGCATCGCCTGCGCCCGCTCGGACGCGTCGAGCCCCTGGCCGTCGTCACGGACCGCGATCGCCGCCACCCCAGCGGGGGAGACGCGGGCCGACACCTCCACCACCTGCGCCTCTGACAGCCGCAGCGCGTTGCTGATCAGCTCGTCCAGAATGCTCCCCAGCCCACCCGATGGCTCCAGCACCCGCAACCCTGGCGGCACGTCCACCGCCAGCCTCTGCCCGGCCGTCGCCGTCAGCGCCCGCCACCGGTCCACCCGGGTCGCCAGCACCGCGTCGAGCTCCACCGGCGACGCCGTCCGTATGCTCTCCATCCGCGCCGTGGCCTGCAGCGAGTTCAGCATGCGCTGCATCGCCTTCAGCTCGTCCACGGCGACGTCGTACACCTGGTGCCCGTTCCCGGCCGGCCGCAGGTGCGGTTCCAGGCTCTCCACGGCGAGCCGGAGGCTGGTCAGCGGATTGCGCAGCTGGTGGGAGGCGTCGGAGACGAACGCCCGCTGCCGCTGCACGGCGTTCTCGACCGCGTCCATCATCGTGTTGAACGACTCCGCCAGCCGCCGTAGCTCGACCGGCCCCGCCTCGGCGTCCGCGCGGATGGTGAGGTCGCCCTGCGAGATGCGTGAGCTGGCCGCGTCCAGCTCGCGTACCGGCCGCAGCACCCACGCCGACACCGGCCAGGCGACGGCCACCAGCGCGACCAGCGGCAGGAGTCCGAGCCCGGCGAGCTGGGCCCAGCGCAGGAGGATGCGCTGCCGCGTCTTCGACAGGTCGGAGATGGTCACGACGGCTCCGACGACCTCGCTGTCGCGGCCCACCGGCTCGGCGACCACGAGCGCGGAGTCTTCCCACGGCGCCCATTCCCCGGAGGGTTCGGGTCTCGCCCCGGCCAGCGCGGCGCTCAGGATCCGGGGCAGCGCCGGCTCGGTGCGCGCCGCCTCCTGGTAGGCACCGGCCGGTCCGAGCAGCACCGCGCCGGAGGTGTCGATCAGCGCGACGGGGATGCCGTACAGCTCGTGGTAGCGCTGCAGCTCCAGGGCGAGCGCCTCGGTACGGCCGGTCGCGAGCGCGGTGTCGGCCAGCGACGCGAACCGGCCGGCGTCGTTGAGCCGGTCCACGTACGTCTCCTGCATCTCCCGCTCGGCCACGGTGATGCTGAGCGGCACCCCGAGCGCCGCGACGAGCAGCACCGCGAGGGGCACCAGGACGACGAGCAGGCGGCGGTGCACGGCCTGTCAGCCGATCAGCTCCGGCTGGTCGGCCAGGAGCCGATAGCCGACCCCGTGGATCGTGCGGATCAGCACGGCCGGCCCGAGCTTGTGCCGCAGCGCCGCGATGTGGGTGTCCAGGGTGCGGCTGGAGGACTCCCAGGTGGCGCCCCAGATCTGGTCGAGGATGACGTCGCGGCTGACGACGTTCGGCGCGCGCCGGGCCAGCAGCAGGAGCAGCTCGAACTCCTTGCGGGTCAGCGTCAGTGGCGTGCCCTCGACGGTGACCTCGCGGGTGCCGACGCCGATCCGCATCGGGCCGAGGACGAGCGGTCCGTCGGGGCGGCTCAGCGCGCGGGCCACCCGGGTGCGCCGCAGGACGGCGTCGATCCTGGCCAGCAGCTCGGGTACGCCGAACGGTTTGACGATGTAGTCGTCGGCGCCGGCGCGTAAGCCGCGTACCCGCTCGTGCTCCTCCGAACGTGCCGTCACGGCGATGACGGCGGTCTCCGGGCTGTCACGCAGCTTGCGGATCACGTCGAGTCCGTCGCCGTCGGGCAGGCCCAGATCGACGAGGACCACATCGGACGGGTCGGCACGCAGGGCCTCCGCGGCGGTGGGGATGCGATGGACCTCGAAGCCCGCTTGGGCCAGGACAGTGACCAGGCCCCGCGCCACGCGGTCGTCATCTTCGATGATGGTGATCCGCATACCGGATTGTAAGTCCGAGATCGATGCTTGTGTTACCCCTCCAGTATTGGGATTCTTCTGACATCTGGCGCATTCCTTGGGATTCCTCTGACACCATCCGCCTCTCTGCCAGCCGAGACTGAGGCCGCGCACTCTCCGAAATGCGCCTGCCCTGACGAGGAGGCCGCGCTATGAGATCGACCAGTAGGTACCGGGCCACCACACAGATGATCGCCACGATCGGCGTCGTCACGCTCCTCACCGCCTGTTCCGGCAACGGAGGCACCACCGGCACCGGAGGTTCGACCGGCGCCACCGGGACCTACCCGGAGGAGAACATCACGTTCGTCGTGCCGTTCAGCGCCGGCGGCCCGACGGACACCGTCACCCGCATGATCGCCGAGCCGATGGCCGCCAAGCTCGGCGGCAAGATCGTCGTACAGAACGTCGAGGGCGCCGGCGGCACGGTCGGCGCCGGCGAGGTCGCGCGGGCGGAACCCGACGGCTACACCGTGCTCATGCACCACATCGGCATGTCGACGGCCCCCGCTCTGTACCAGAACCTGGACTACAAGCCGCTCGAGGACTTCGAGACGATCGGGCTCGTCACCGAGGTGCCCATGACGATCGTCGCCCGCAAGGACTTCCAGCCCTCGACGCTCCAGGACCTCGTGACCTACGTGAAGGCGAACGCCGACAAGGTCACCCTGGCCAACGCCGGCATCGGCGCCGCCTCGCACCTGTGCGGCCTGCTGTTCCAGACCGCCGTCGGCGTCAAGCTGCAGGAGGTCCCGTACGAGGGCACCGGGCCCGCCCTCACCGACCTCGTCGGCGGCCAGGTGGACTTCATGTGCGACCAGACGACCAACACCACCGGCCAGATCTCCGCCGGCGAGGTCAAGGCGTACGCGGTCACCACGCCCGAGCGGGTCAAGAGCCTGCCCGACGTGCCCACCACGACCGAGGCCGGGCTGCCCCAGCTCCAGGTCAGCGTCTGGCACGGCCTCTACGCCCCGAAGGGCACGCCGCAGGACGTCGTGGCGAAGCTGTCCGAGGCGCTGAAGGTGGCGCTGGCCGACCAGAAGGTCATCGACCAGATGGCCAAGCTCGGCACCGCGCCGGTCCCGGCCGAGAGCGCGACGCCGCAGGCGCATCGGGCCAAGCTCGAGGAACAGCTCGGCACCTGGGCGAAGGTCATCGCCGACGCCGGGGTCAAGGCGGCTTCCTGACGTGGAGCGCCGCCGGTCCTTCCCCGACGTCGTCGTCGGGACGATCTTCGTACTGATCGGTGGCGCGTTCGTGGTGGGGTCGCTCGGCTACGAGCTGGGCACCCCGCTGCGGATGGGCCCCGGTGCCTTCCCGCTGCTGGTCGGCGCGATCGTGGCCGCCCTTGGCCTGGCGATCGTCGTCAAAGGGTTCATCGCCGGCGAGGTGATCCCGTTCGGGCGCATCCCCTGGCGCGCGATCGCCGCCATCGTGGTCGCGCTCCTGTTCTTCGGGTTCACCGTGCGGGGGCTGGGCTTCGTCGTGACCTCGGCGGTGACCGCACTGGTCACCACGCTGGCCAGCTCGCGCGTACGGCTGCTCACGGCCGTGGCCGTGGCTGCCGGGCTGACCGTGGCCAGCACGCTCATCTTCGTCGTCGGGCTCCAGCTGCGGCTCCCGCTCTGGGGCCCGTGGCTGGGATTCTGACGCGGCATCCGGATTGAGGTATGGACCTTCTCAACGACCTCGCGCTGGGCTTCTCGACGGCCCTGGCGATCCAGAACATCCTCTACTGCTTCGTGGGAGTGCTGCTCGGAACGGCGGTCGGCGTGCTGCCCGGCATCGGACCGACGGCGACGGTGGCGATGCTGCTGCCGATCACGTTCAGCTTCGAGCCGGTGACGGCGCTGATCATGCTGGCCGGCATCTATTACGGCGCGCAGTACGGCGGCTCGACCACCGCCATCCTGATCAACCTGCCCGGTGAGTCGTCGGCAGCGGTCACCGCGCTGGACGGGCACGCGATGGCCAGGCAGGGCCGCGCGGGCGCCGCGCTGGCCGCCGCCGCGATCGGCTCCTTCATCGCCGGTACGGTGGCCACCGTCGTGCTGGCCGTCGCGGCCCCGCCGCTGGCCAGGGTCGCGTTGCAGTTCGGCCCGGCCGAATACTTCTCGCTCGTGCTGCTCGGCCTGATCGTGTCGATCGCGCTGGCGCGCGGCACGGCACTCAAGGCGCTGGCGATGATCGCGCTCGGCGTCCTGCTCGGCACGGTCGGCCAGGACATCTACACCGGTACGCCCAGATTCGTCTTCGACCGGCGTGAACTGTACGGCGGCATCGACTTCGTGTCGGTGGCGGTCGGCATGTTCGGCGTGGCCGAGATCCTGCGCAACCTGGAGAACGAGCAGGCCAGCACGGCGATCACCAGCAGGGTGCGCAACCTCTGGCCGACCCGCGAGGACTGGCGCCGGATGGCCGGCCCGATCGCGCGGGCCACCGGCCTCGGCTCCGCGCTCGGCGTCCTGCCCGGCGGTGGCCACGTGCTGGCCTCGTTCACCTCGTACGCCGTGGAGAAGCGGATCTCGAAGCGGCCGCAGGAGTTCGGGAACGGCGCGATCGAGGGCGTCGCCGGTCCCGAGTCGGCGAACAACGCGGCGGCGCAGACGTCGTTCATCCCGCTGCTCACCCTGGGCCTGCCCGCCCACCCGGTGATGGCGTTGATGGTCGGCGCGTTCATCGTCCACGGCATCACCCCTGGCCCGAACGTCATCACCGACGAACCGGCGCTGTTCTGGGGACTGATCGCGTCCATGTGGATCGGCAACGTGCTGCTCGTGCTGCTGAACCTGCCGCTGATCGGTCTCTGGGTGCGCATGTTGCGCATTCCGTACAAGGTGCTGTTTCCGATGATCATCCTGTTCGCGGCGATCGGCACGTACTCGCTGAGCTTCAACGCGTACGACGTCTACACGATCGTCTTCTTCGGGATACTCGGCTACATCCTGATCAAGTGCGGCTGCGAGCCGGCGCCCCTCCTGCTCGGTTTTGTTCTCGGGCCCCTGCTGGAGGAGAACATGCGTCGGGCGCTGATCATCTCCCGCGGTGACGCGACGGTCTTCCTGACCCGGCCGATCTCCGCGGTGCTCCTGGTCCTGGCCGTGGCGGCGCTCGTCCTCGCCGTCCTGCCGGCGATCCGCAAGCGCCGCGAGGTGGTGTTCACCGAGGAGGAGTGAGCCCCGTCCCGATGCAGAAACACCTGTTTCGCCATAGCCTGCTGCTCTGATGTCCCGAAGGCGACCGCGTTGTCACGGAGGATCGATGGCCGACCGCCCGCGCTTGCCGAAGGTTCTCTCGGCCGTCAGGACGCTCATGTTCGTCCAGAGCATTCTCGGCATCCTCGTCGGGCTCGCCGACGGTTCCTTCCCCCTCATGGGGATCGTGCCGCTGGCTTTCAGCGTCCCGGTGCTGATGAACCTGCTCCGGCACGATGTCCGCGCCTGGTTCGCGGGTGAGGAGGCAGCCCTGCCCTGACGGCATCCGCGTGCGCGTTCACGATGCGGTGACCGAGCCCGAGGGTGGTGCGTCGTGCTTGCGGCGCTGGTGGTAGCAGACGGTGGCGACGGCCAGCGCGGTGCCCCAGACCGGCCAGAAGCACTCTGGCAGCCAGGCGCCCCATTCGTCCAGGGCGAACCGGCCGGCGATGGTCCAGCGGAGGTAGGTCAGCCCGGCCACGGTGATGATGATCGAGACGAATCCGGCCGGGATGACGGCCATCAGCGGCGGCACCCGCCTGCCGCGCAGGCCGGGCATCCAGCGCGGGAAGATCTCGCCCCACCGCTGGGTCAGGCCGAGGGTGAGCAGGCCGCCGAACGCGCCGAAGGTGGCCAGGTACGCCCCCGCCAGCCACATGCCGTCCTCGCCCTCGGCCAGGAACTCCGCGTTCACGCCGAGCGGGATGCCCATCGCCCACGCCCACCGGGTGGCGGAGTACACCATTGGCACCGCGACCGCCACGTACACCGCCCTGCGTCCCCGCCGCGGGGTGAACCAGTGCGCGCGTTCCTGATCGCGCGCGTACGCCAGCGCCGCGGCGGCCAGCAACAGGCCGCCCAGCACGCACACGAGCTGGTTGAGCACCGGCCAGGGCCAGGCGTCCGCGAGGGTGGTGCCGCCGAGACCCCAGCCGAAGACGGGAGCGACCAGCAGGAGCGGCGTGTAGGCGACGCCCATCATGAGCCGCGAGTCGGGGACGACCAGGATCAGGAGCGCGGCGATCGGCCAGGCCAGGAACAGCGGTACGCGGCTGCTGCTCCTGCGGGCCAACGCGGTCGCCGTGACCGCGGTGACCAGGCCGAACGCGGCGATCGCCCAGCCGAAGCCCGGCGTGGTCGCGGCCAGGACGGACAGCGCCCGGTCCGGGTCGGGGTCGGTGGCGCCCCACGGGTATCCGGGCGCGCCCAGCGCCCACCCGGCTCCGAGCGCGCCGTAGGCCAGCGCCCACAGCGCCGCCGCGTACGGCCGCCGTCGAGAGGTGGAAGTCGTCATGCGACCAGCCTTGCGGCGCGGCGGGAGGGCGAGCCAGATGCCGTTCGGCACCCCTGCGGGCTCGGAACGGTGCCGTTCGGCACTCCCCGGTACGGCGTCAGAGCCGCGTATCGTCGCACGAGTGACCGTTATGTGGGTATTTGGCGTCATCCCAATGGCCGTGGCCGTGGCCGGACTGTCCCGGCGCCGGCTCCGGGCGCGGCTGTCCACCCCGGTTCTGCTGGCGGCGGGCGTGTCGGTGGCTGTCACCCTGGCCCACCTGACCGGAGTGGCGACCCCCGCACCCGGCGCCGACGTGCTGGGCATGGGCGAGAGCGTGGCGCTGATGGTGCTGGTCGGCCTGGTCACCCGATATGCGCCGTCCCGGCAGGCCATGGTCTCCGCCCCGGCGGCGGGCCTGGCCGCGGCCGTCTGGCTGCTGCGCGTGTTCGCGCCCGCCTCGCCGCTGGAAGGGCTGGGGGTGTGCGCGTTCTGGGGTACGGGCGCGCTGCTGGCCGCCGCCGTGGGTGGCTACCTGCGCCTGCTCGATGTACGGCAGGAGCGCGCGGTCGCCGACACCCGAATGGCCCTGCGGTTGCAGCTGGCCAGGGACCTGCACGACTACCTGGCGCACGACATCAGCGAGATGGTCGCGCACGCCCAGGCGGGCGGGGTGGCGGGCGATCCCCGGCAGGCGCTCGAACGCGTCGAGGCCGCCGGCCAGCGCGCCCTGTCCATGCTCGACAGGACCCTGGACATGCTCCACCACGACCGGCCCCTCGCCCCCGGCAGCGACCTGGGCGGCATCCGCGAGGCCGCCGAACGGTTCGCCGCCGCCGGCCCGGCCCGGGTCGACCTGCGCATCGACCCGGCCGTGACGGCTCCGCCGGAGACCGCGGCGCTGGCGTACCGGATCGTGATCGAGGGGCTGACCAACATCCGGCGGCACGCGCCGCGGGCCGGTCACGTGCGCCTCGGCCTCGGCGCCTCGTCCGGCATGCTGGAGATCACGATGACCAACGACGGCGTGGTCCGCGCCCCGAGCGCCCGGCGCGGCGGCACCGGCCTGGCCGCCCTGACCTCGCTCGTCCAGGCCAGGGGCGGCGAGCTGGTCGCGCGAGCCGTACCCGAGGGGTGGTCGCTGACCGCCCGCCTGCCGCTGGCACAATCGCCGGCGTGGCCACCCGCATCCTCGTCGCCGACGACCAGGAAGGCATCCGCAGCGCCTTCCGCCTGATCCTCGACGCCCAGCCCGACATGACGGTGGTGGCCGAGGCCGCCGACGGGCGGGCCGCGATCGACACCGCCAAGGCCGTCAAACCCGACGTGGTGCTCGCCGACATCCGCATGCCCGTGGCCGACGGGATCGAGGTGACCCGCGCCCTGGCCGGCACCGGCATCCGCGTCGTGGTCGTCACCACCTTCGGGCTGGACGAGTACGTCCACGCCGCGCTGCGGCACGGCGCCGCCGGGTTCATCCTCAAACGCTCCGGCCCCACGCTGCTCGTCGAGGCCGTCCGGGCCGCGATGAACGGCGACGTGCTCATCAGCCCGCAGCTCACCGTCCGGCTGCTGCGCGAGACCGGCCGGCCACGCGAGACCTCCGACGTCGTCCTCACCGAGCGGGAGGACGAGGTCGTGACCCTGGTCGCGCAGGGCAGGACCAACGCCGAGATCGCCGCCGAGCTCTTCCTGTCGCCGGGCACCGTGAAGAACCACATCGCCTCCGTCCAGCGCAAGACCGGCGCCAGGAACCGCGTCACGATCGCCGCGTGGGCCTGGGCCACCGGCCGGGCGGAGCCCTGAATCCTCCCGGTCATGAACGTCTCTAAGCCGCCACCCCGGAGGCCGGGCCGTGCGAGCGTGAAGGCGTGGGACTTCTGCGACTCGCCGTGCTGCTGTGGCTCACGGTGTGCCACCTCCGCAACGGCCGATCGTCCCCGGAGGCCTCCTCCGCAGGGCCGGAACCCGCCCCCAAGGCCGTGGGACGGCCCCGCGGCCTTCCGGTGATCATGGGGATGTTCGGCCTCGCCGCCCTGCTGGGCGTCGCCGCGTGGAAGGAGTACCGGCTGGCCGCGCCGGAGCCCCTGTACACCCGGTTCGACGGATCCATCGTCGTGGAGGTGACCCTGCCGAAGGGGGCACGCGCGCTCGACCTCCTGACGCTGGGCGTCACGGCCACTCCCTGCGCCGAGCTCCGGGAGCAGGTCGCCAGGTGCGGCCCCGACACGTACGACATCATGATGGGGGCGCTGGCCGGGGAGAACGCCCCGCGCTGCTTCGACTACCGCCTCGGGCTCCAAGGCGATGCCCGGATGTCCGAGATGGAGCTCGACGAAAAGCCCCAGCCGGCACCGTCGAAGGCGATCTCCGTGATCACGGGGAAGTTCTGCCGCGAGAGGGCGAACCCCCTCCTTCTCCGGCCCGTCCACATCAGGGGCCGCGCGCTGAAGCCGCTCGTGGCGAGCCGGGGATACACCACCGTGCTCGCCGCTCCAGCGGTCATCTACGCCGACGCCTCCCAGGAGACGTCCGTCTCCTGGGATCTGGGGGAGATCCCGCTCGACAGCACCGTGGAGTCCAGCAGCCGGTACGGCCGCACCGACGACGAGCGGCGGCTGGCATGGCGCCACCCCGATGTCGAGCCCGCGCGGCCCCAGCCCGGGGCGAAGCTGGAATGGCGGCCTGCCGTTCCCGAGTCCGGAGGGGGATACGGCCCGGCCCCGCACGCCCGGCTCGTGTCGCTTCCCGAGAAGCAGGCCGCCGAGCGGGCCCTGTTCTGGGCGGGGCTCCTGGCCGGGGCCGCCGTGTCGATGCTCACGTGGGCGGGGGAACTGCTGCTCGAGAACCGCCGCTCCCGACGTTGATCGTCAGGCTCGCAGGGTGACGGCCGTGAGCTCCCCGTCATCGTCGGGGTGTACGGCCTCCGCCAGCAGGACGAGCTCGTTGCCCCCGTCGGCGAACCACGGGCCAGGCAGGGTGAGACGGTCGGGGGAGCCGCCCGCCAGCTCGGGGCGGATGTCGCCGGGCAGCCAGAGACGGCCCACGACGCGGCCGTTGAAGAGCGCGGTCAGCTTGAGGTCGTGGCCGGTGAAGGTCGCGCTCCACGTACGGGCCGGGAGGTCCGCCAGGTCGAGGCGCACCCAGCGCAGCTCGCCGGCGCGCAGCCGTACGGGCAGCGTGGCGGGCCGGGCGGGGGCGGCGGACAGGGCGCGGAGCTCGGGCTCCCCGGCGAGGGCGACCGACCAGCCGGTGGCCCTGCGGCCTTCGAGCAGCCGCACCTCGCCGGCCGGCTCGCCGTGCCAGCGCCGCAACGCCAGCTCGATGCGGGCCGGCGCACCCGGGGTGATTGCCGAGGTGACGTCCACGTACGGGACGAGCGGGTTGACCGGGCCGAAACCGGTGCCGTTGACCGAGACCTCCACCAGCGCCCCCAGCCCGGCGAACTCCAGCACCCAGGTGTCGGCCTCCGCCGACGTGGCCTGCTCGGCGGCGTAGCGGGCCTCGGCGGGGCGGCGGGCGGTGATCCAGGCGCCCCAGCTCGTCACGGGGGCCGGTGCGGCGCCGATGCCGGGGCCGCTGACGCGCCACGGGTGCGGCACGTGGACGGCGGTGATCGCGGTGGCCGCGTCGAAGCCGCGCAGCGAGCCGAGGCGCAGGGCGGGCAGGCGGGCGTCGTCGAAGTTGGGGTGGCCCCAGATCTCGGTACGGACCTCCAGGCGCCCGCCCCGGTGGCCGGGCAGCAGCGCGAAGCCGCCGCCCGGCGTGACGGTGCCGAGGTGGTCGCCGTCCACGCGGGCCGAGAGCACGTCGGAGGCGCCGTGCAGGAGCAGGGCGCGGCCGGGGGAGAGGTCGGCGGCGTACCAGGCGAAGCCGCGGTAGGCGCCCAGGTGCTCGGGACGGGTGGGGACGTCGCCGATCTCGCGGGCGGGCGGCGGGGTGAACGGCGCCGTTCCTGACACGGCCAGGTGCCGCTCCTCCACCACCTCGGCGGGGTCGTCGAAGAGCGGGGCGCCGTGCTCGTCGAGGCCGCGCAGGCGGGCGGCGTCCGTACGGGGAAGGAAGATCAGGCGCAGGTCGCCGGCCGTGGCGCTCCCGACGGCCTTGCCGGACGGGCGGAAGATCACGCGGTCGCCGTCCCGCTCGGCCTCGACGTCCCCGGACAGCACCTCGCCGGACGCCTGCGCCTCCACGGACCCCAGTGCCTCCTCGGACGCCGGCGGGGCGGTGACGATCACCTGGGACGGGCCGTCGCAGGAGAACACCAGCGTGCCGGCGGCGGCCAGGCGCAGCTCGGCGGTGGCCAGCTCGATCCCGCCCCAGTCCATCAGCACGAACGGGCAGCTCCGGGCCGGAACCGCCACCTCGACGTCGCCGATCCGGGCGGTGCCCGGCGCGCCGCCCGGGTTGGCGAGGGCGACCAGCGTGCCGCCGCCGTGCAGGGCCAGCGCCCGCGCGCCGCCGTCCGGCAGCGGGAAGTCGGCCGTGACGGAGACCTCCGCCGGCACGGCCAGGGCCAGGGACGGGCCGAGGGCGTCGATCATCCCGGCCAGCAGGCGGGCCTCGCCGTACTCCTCCCGCCGCACCCCTGACGGCGACAGGTACCCGCCGAAGTCGTAGTCGCTGGTGAGCAGCGCGAGCGGCGACCCCCAGTTGTTGGTGGCCGTGGTGAACCCGAAGTCGTTCCCCGAGGCCTGCAGGTAGGGGCCGATCAGCTTGGCGCCCGCCGACAGCAGCCGGCGCAGCGTGACGTGCGTCCGGTTGGTCTCCGTGACCAGCAGCGGGAGGCCGCGCTCCGCGAGGTGCCGCTGGTAGACGGCGGCGGTCGCCTCGATGGCGGTGGAGGCGTCGTCGGGGTAGAAGTTGGCGGCGGGCACCACCCCGGCGACCTCGCCGCCGGCCCGCGCGAGGTCGCCCTGGCCGGCGCAGGCGACGAGCGGCACGCCGATGCCGTGTTCGAGCGCCATGTCGCGCAATGCGGCGACATATCCGGATGGGTGCTCGCAGTCGAAGAAGTCCAGCTCGTTCTCCAGCTGCACGAGGGCGACGGCCGGCGACTCCCGCAGGATCGGCAGGATCCGGTCGAACCACGCGCGGACGTGCGACAGAAAGCGGGCGTCGTTCTGGCGCAGCGGCACCCCCTCGGCGGCCAGCCAGGCGGGCAGGGCGCCGCCGTCCCATTCGGAGCAGATGTACGGCCCGGGCCGCGCCACGACCCACAGCCCCTCCTCGGCCGCCATTTCGAGAAATGTCCGTACGTCCCGCTCCCCGGAGAAGTCCCAGACCCCGGGCTCGAGCTCGTGGTGGTTCCACGGGAAGTAGACGTCGACGCAGGTGTAGCCCGACTCCCGCACCGCGCGCAGCCGCTCCCGCCAGGACCCGCGGGCGATACGGAAGTAGAACAGCGAGGCGCACAGCAGCAGCCGGGGCTCGTCGTCGATGAACAGGGCGCCGTCGGCGATGCGGACGTTCAGCGGGGGCCTCCAGCTCGGGCTCATGTTCGCCTTCCGGGGGAGATGACTGCGTCGAGGAACCCTTCGAGGGCGAAGGTGGCGGCGCCGAGGCTGACCGCGTTGCCGGGAATGTCGCTGAGCACGATGTGTACGGCGCCCATCGCCCGGTCCAGCGCGTGCGCGGCCACGGACTCCCGCAGCTCGGGCAGGAGCCTGGGGCCGAGGCTGCGCGCCACCCAGCTGCTCAGGACGACCGTCTCCGGGTTGATGATGTTCACGAGACCGGCCAGGGCCGCGCCCAGCAGGCCGGCCGTCCTGGTGATGACGGGGCCGGCGTCGGGCGAGTCGGCCAGGGCCTGGACGCAGGCGGTCTGGTCACCGCCGCACAGCAGCTCGCTGCCGGGGTCGAGCTCTCTCAGCGTCTCCATGATCCCGGGGGCGCCCACGTACGCCTCGACGCAGCCGCGGCTGCCGCATCGGCAGGCGCGCCCGCCGTACACCAGCACGCTGTGGCCCCACTCGCCCGCCGCGTCGGTGGTGCCGCGATACAGCGAGCCGCCGATGACCACGCCCGCGCCGACGCCGGTGCCGACGGTGACGCAGACCAGGTTGCCGGCCTCGCGCCCGGCGCCGGACCACAGTTCGGCCACGGTGCCGGCCATCAGCGGGTTGTCCAGGTAGAGCGGCAGGCCGATGCGCTCCTGGAGCAGGGCGAGCATGGGCACGTCGTGCCAGTCCCAGCCGGGCGCGAAGACGGAGACGCCCAGCTGGGGGGCGACCTGGCCGGGCACGCTCACCCCCACCCCGAGCACGCGCTCCCGCGCGGCGCCGTGCTCGGCGAGCAGCGCGTCGATCGCCCTGGCGATGCGCTCCGCGATCTCGGCGGGCCGCCGGGTCTCGGGCCCGATGGGGTGCTCGCCGGCGTGCAACCGCCGCAGCGCCAGGTCGAACAGCTCGGCGTGCACGTACGTCTCCGCGACGTCCACGCCGACCAGCAGGCCGCGCACGCCGTTGGGCGTGAGCACGGCGCGCGGCCGGCCGCTGCCCGAGCCGACGAAATGGTCCTCCACGATCACGCCCGCGCCCAGCAGATCGTTGACGACGTTGGCGATGGTGGCGAAGCTCAGCTCGCTCCGCCGGGCGATGTCCTGCCTGCTGGCGCTGCCCGCGGCGTAGATGCGGCGAAGGACGTCCAGGCGGTTGGCCCTGCGGATGTCGCTCGTCGTCCGGCGCAGCATGCGACCTGCCTCACTCGATGGTCGGAAGTGAGGCTAATACTTCGTCTAATACTTGTAAATATCCGACTTGCGGCGACTTGTCCGGATAGGGGCGGGCGGCCTGGGCGTCAGGGGTAGGTGACCCCGGACTTGGGGCCCTTGCCGCGCAGCAGCGTGGGCACCGTGACGAGGTGGTAGCCGCGCTTCTTGAGCTCCTTCAGGATCCCCGGCATGGCGTTGACGGTCGCCGGGACCACGTCGTGCATGAGGATCACGCCGTCGCGCTTGGCCAGCCTGAGCACCGCGGCCCTGATCTTCTTCTCGTCGCGCAGCTTCCAGTCGAGCGTCGTGCCCGTCCACAGCACCTGCGCCAGGTCCACCTGGTCGGCCAGCCCGAGCACGCGGTCGTTCGTCTGCCCGTAGGGAGGACGGAACATCACCGGCCGCAACCCGGTGGCCTTCCGGATCGCGCTCTGCGTGACCTTGAGCTCGTCGAGAATCTCGTCGTCGAGCAGGGCCGGCAGCGAGGCGTGGGACCAGGTGTGGTTGCCGATGGCGTGGCCCTGCGCGAGCGTCCGCCTGGCCACCTCCGGCCGCTCCTCCACCCGCTTGCCCACCAGGAAGAACGTCGCCTTGGCCCCCGCCTTCCGCAAGATCTTGAGCATCGTGGGGGTGTACGGGCCAGGCCCGTCGTCGAACGTCAGCGCCAGGCACTTCACCCGGGCGCAGTCGACCGCCGGGGCCTGGGCGTGCAGCGAGGTCATGGCCAGCGTCGCGGCCAGCAGGGCATGGATCACCACGGCTGCCAGCCTAGGACCGGGGCCCCGGCCGGCGGGTGCCGTCACGTCTCGTTCTGGAAACGCTCACTTCCCCAGCCGGGCACGCAGGAACAGCGTCACGCCCTTGAGCGACTTGACCGGCAGGTACCGCTCCGCGCGCACGACCGCCGACAGGCCCGCGTTCACCAGCGCCGGCATCCTGCGCAGGTCGCTGCCGCTGGAACGCCGCCGGTGCCGGACCACGAGGGGGCGGAGCAGCACGTTCCAGCTCCAGACCCGGTCCACCTCCAGCCCGGCCCGCTCCACCACGACGGTCAGCGCCTCGCGGCCGTAGCGCCGTACGTGCCCGACCGCGTGGTCATGGGCCGACCACAGCGCCATGTCGCACGGCACCGCGATCAGCGCGTACCCGCCCGGCGCCAGCACCCTGGCGATCTCCTCCGCCACGAGGCGGTCCTCGCGCACGTGCTCCAGCACGTCGAACGCGGTCACCAGGTCCAGGCTCCCCGGCTCGAACGGCAGCGCCCGCGCGTCCGCCCGCACCGCCCGGAGCCCCCGCTGCCTGGCCAGCTCGACCGCCGTCGCGCAGGTGTCGGTCGCCGTCGCGTCCCAGCCCTCCTCGACCAGCACCCTGGTGTTGCCGCCGCCCGCGGCGCCGATGTCCAGCGCCCTTCCGGTACGGCCCAGCCCGCGCAGCTCCCTGCGCAGGATGGCCCGCCGCTCGCGGTACCACCAGTGGGTGTCCTCTAGCGCGATCAGGCGGCGGATCTCCGTGGTTTCCATGGGTCATTTCCTCGTGTGGGCCCAGATGGTGAGCAGGCAGTACGCGACGGTGGCGGCGCCTGCCTCCACCGGCCGCCCGGCGGCGGCCGGCAGCGCGAGCACGGCCAGGGCGGTGAGGACGTACTGCGCGAGGAACAGCGGTAGCGCCCGCGTCCGGGCCGCCCGGCTCCGCACGGCCCCGGCGAGCACGAGCGCGCCGAGACAGGTCAGCGCGGGCGGCCAGATCTCCCGCAGCGGCAGGTAGGCGAGCGGGTAGAGCACGATCGGGAGCACGGCGGCCCCCGCTCCCGGCCTCCTGGGGCGGGACACGACCGCGTCCGGATGCGTCGGCGTGGGCTCGGGCCGCGCCACCGCGACGCGGGCCCGGCCCCTCGCCACCGACCAGGCGACCCTGGCCAGCCCCTTCAGGTCGTCGAGCGCCGTCCTGACGATCTCGACCCGGGAGTCCTCGTCCTCGATCCAGTCGACCGGCACCTCGTGCACGCGCAGCCCGTTGTGCTCGGCCAGCAGGAGCAGTTCGGTGTCGAAGAACCAGCCGTCGTCCTCGACCTTGGCCATCAGCGGCCTGACCACGTCGGTCCTGGCCGCCTTGAAGCCGCACTGGGCGTCGCTGAAACGCGCGCCGAAGCCGTGCCTGAGCAGGGCGTTGTAGGCGCGCGAGATCAGCTCGCGGCGCGGCGACCGGCGGGTGCGGGCGCCGTGCGCCAGCCGGGTGCCGATGGCGAGCTCCGCATGGCCGCTCGCCACCGACGCGACCAGCGGGAACAGGGCCCCGAGGCCGGTGGACAGGTCGACGTCCATGTACACCACCACGTCGGCCGGGCTCTCCCGCCAGGCCGCCCGCAGCGCCGCGCCCCTGCCCCGGATATCGAGCCTGCGTACGTGCACCCGCTCGTACTCGGCGGCCAGCGCGCAGGCGACCGGCCAGGTGGCGTCGGTGCTGCCGTTGTCGACGATCGTGATGCGCCACGGCAGCGGGAAACCGTCGTCCAGGAACCGGGCCAGCGTGCGCACGCAGCCGGGCAGGGCGCGCTGCTCGTTGAGCACGGGGATGACGATGTCGACGCTGGCGAGCCCGGTGGCGACCGCGACGACGCCGGGGCTCGGCTCCATGATGGCGCGCGTGTCCATGTCCCTGGTCCTGATCCCTGGTCGCTGGTGTCGGTGGCCGTACGTCCAGGGACATGATCGTGGGGGCGTCCAGCGCGGCGCGTGGCCGTTTCTCCTCACCGTGCCGTGAGCAGAGGAGGTCTTTACCCGATGCGGTAGACGGAGAAATGCGAGTTCCGAAACTGCAGCCGGGCGAACTTCCCCAGCTCCGGATTTATCCCGGTGAAGAGCCATTTGACGCCGTATTTCTGGGAGAGGTGCTGCACGTTCCGCGCCGAGGGCGCCCGGAAGGTCGCGTCGTTCGCCGCCAGCCGCGCCTGGTCCGCGAACGGTACCCGCAGGTACGGCGACACGAACAGCTCCGCCCGCGACAGCGTGCTCTCGGCGTACGCCCAGCCCTCCACCAGCACGCGCCGCTCGGTCAGCCCCGCCACCCAGTAGTGCCTGCTGTCGCACCCGGGCACCTGGACGGGGCGGCAGTGCAGGTCGGTGGCCACCACGTCGCCGGGCGCGGAGTGCCCGCGCAACCACCGCGCCGCGCGTACCGCCCCCGGCGGGATCTCCACCAGGCGGCCCCCGTGCTCGGGCGCGACGCGCAGCGCCGCCTCCCGGACGGACGCCGGCACCGCGAACCCCGCCACCATCGCCACCACCGCCACCCCGGCCCGGCCCCGCCGCGACACCACCGGACCGGCCTGCACGACCCCACCGGCCCGCCCCCACCTCACAGGAACGGCCCGCGTGGTCCCACCGGCCCGCCGCCACCCCACGGGAGCGGCCCGCGCGGTCCTACCGGCCCGCCGCCACCTCACGGGAGCGGCCCGCGTGGTCCTACCGGCCCGCCGCCACAGCAGCAGCGCCGCGACGGCTGAGGCCCCGAGCAGCGCGTACGGCGTGACCACCCGCACCAGCACGCCCCCGGGCACCTCGACCCGCGCGGCCAGCAGCGCGATCACCGCGCCGGCCCCCGCCATGGCGACCGGCGACCTCCACGGCACGCGCCGCCCGGCCACCCCGCACACGGCCGCGACCGACAGGTAGGGCCGCACGCTCTCCAGGAAGTACAGCTGCGAGCTCGCCGGATGCCCGAGCAGCACCGCCGCTCCCACCCCGGCCGCCCCCATCCCGAGCAGCAGCGACATGGACGGCTCCAGCACCCGCCGCCCCAGCCCCGCCACCCCGCCCCACACGCAGGCCAGGCAGAACAGATGGACGCAGGTCAGCACCGCGAGCGGCGCCACCGGCACGGCCGCCAGTCCCGGCTCACCGACGCCCGCCACCGCCCCCCACAGCACCCGCATCGCCGCGAACGGCGCCACCACCGTCCCCTGAGACCCTCGCCCGAACACCACGACCTGCGCGATCACCAGGCACACCAGCGCGACCCCCGCCACGCATACCCAGTCGGCCCGCAACCGGCGCTCCACCACCCACCGCACGGCCACCACGACCACCGCCCCCGCGAGCAGCAGCGGCAGGAACGTGGCCTTCGCCCCGGTCAACGCCACCAGCAGCACGACCAGCGCCACCCACCCGCGCCCGAGCCACCCTCGCCCCAGCCGCCCGCGCGTCAGCAGCAGCACCACCGGAGCGAACAGCAGCGCCCCGAACGTCTGCGTCGGGCTCGCCCACGCGGTGAACATCGACCGCGACGTGAAGTCCGCGCCCTCCCGCAGCGCCGGGCTGAGCAGGAAGTACGTGACCCCCACGGCCGCCACCCCGGCACCCCACCGCCCGCCCAGCTGCCGCCCCACCACCGCGACCAGCACGACCATGGCCGCCATCATCGGCAGCGTGGACAGCCGGTAGACCAGCGTCACCGGCTCGATCCCGGTCACCCAGCTCGTCGCCGCCATCTCGGCGTGGACGAACCAGTGGTAGGACAGCGGCTCGCCCAGCACGGACGGCAGCGTGGGCGGCACGTGATGCCGTACCTCGCCGACCAGCGCCAGGTGGTAGGGCATGTCCACGTACGAGCGGGAGATCGGCACCCGGTAGAGGTGGAGCGCGCTCCACGCGATGAGGTACGCCACGACGGCCGCCAGCGCCCACGCGCACCACGCGGGCATCCGCTCGGCAACCGCGCCGCCGATCGCATGCCCGCCCGCCGATCGCACAGCGGCCGGGCCGCCCCGCCAGTGCCGGCGCAGCCCCGGCACGAAGGCGAACGCGCCGAGCACCCCCGCGGGCATGACCAGCACGAGCAGCGGCGCGCCGAGCGCCCGGGCCGGGAGGTAGGCAAGGACCTCCAGCGCGTACCCGAACGCCAGCCCCGCCGCGACGTCCTCGGCCCGCGACCGGCCGCCGCCCGCCAGCGCCCGCCACAGCAGCGTGCCCGGCAGCGCCACCTCGATCCCGATATAGGCCGTGAAAGCCGCCAGATCACGCGCGGACACCCCGCACCACAGGAACACCACCACCGCGCCGGCGCCCACGATCACCGCGGGCAGCCCGCCGCGACCTCGCCGGTGGGACGCCGGCAGCCGGGCGAACGCGTTCGCGGGCGGCGCGAGCGTCATCTGATGACGGTCACCAGCCGCGTGAACTCGGCGGGAAGGTCGAACCCGTCCCACACGCGGTGGAAGCTCAGCGCGCTCCCGACCGGCACCATGCGATCGACCCCGCGCCCGGCCAGCCCTCTCGCCAGCTCCCTCAGCTCGTCGCCGCCGAACCCGAAGTGCGTCATCGTCTGGTCGCGCCGCTCCACCAGGGGGACCAGCTCCGCCAGCGAGCCGAGCCTGGCGTGCGCGAACGTCCCGGCCCCCAGCCACCGCCGCGGCGCCGCGGCGGCCGCCGCCAGCGTCACGTTGGCCAGCGCGTTGCCCCGGAACTCGACGCTCTCCGCCAGCCCGTCGGCGGCCAGGCCGTAGGTGGAGACCCGCTTCTCCACGGCCATCGCCGCGTCGACCCCCCACCCGCGCACGGCGACCACCCGCGCCACGTGCTCGCAGAAGTCGGCCCTCGCCGCGTCGCAGTCGCCCTCCGCGCCCACCCAGAACACGGTCCTGGGCGAGGAGCAGGCGGCCTGGTCGAACCAGTAGGTGTCGGTCACGAACCCCTCGGCCACGGTGACCCGCGCGGCCCTCGGCGCGCACAGCCAGGCCGCCGCGCGGACCACGGCGAACGAGGAGCGGTCGGGGAAGACCAGGTCGCGGGCGTGCGGGGCGAGCGGGTGGCGCCGCAGCTCGCCCACGGTGACGTCGCCGCCCCACACCACGCGCAGGTCACAGGCGGCGGAGAGCGCGGCCGTGATGCCGTCGCTGCGCCCGTAGGAGACGATGCGCTGGGTGGCCGCGATGACGGGATCGGCGCCGGTCAGCGCCTCGTGCAGGGTCTCCAGGATGACCTCGGCGACCGCGCCGGAGCGCGGCGACAGGCGCACGACGTTGCGGTTGCCCATCAACGCCGACAGGGCCCAGGAGTAGACGAAGACGGTGTCGACGTTCGCGGGTGGGATGTGGAAGACCAGACCGCGCGGCACGCGTACGTGCTCGGTGCCGAGACCCTCGACCGTGCGGGCCAGCTCGCTGGGGCGCAGGAAGAAGCCGAGCGAGCCCAGCTCCG
Organism: Nonomuraea phyllanthi; assembly: GCF_006334985.2. Lineage (GTDB taxonomy): Bacteria > Actinomycetota > Actinomycetes > Streptosporangiales > Streptosporangiaceae > Nonomuraea > Nonomuraea phyllanthi. The sequence goes on along the minus strand of NZ_VDLX02000001.1, from coordinate 1,044,101 downwards.
GGTGGCGGCGCGCCAGCGCCGGCCGCAGCAGCCGCCGGCCGAAGGCGGCGAGGAACTCGCGCACCCGCTCGTCGCCCACGTCGAGCCCGCCGCCCAGCTCGCCGAGCAGCCCGTCGACGGGGACGTGGCCCGTGGCGGGGAAGCGGACGTCGAGCTTCGGGTCGTCCAGCATCAGGCCCGCCCCATGGTGTCGCTGCAGCCGCGCGCCTCGGCCCTGGGCAGCCTGCCCAGCACCTCGAACCGCTTGCCCGGCCAGCACCCGTCGTCGACGCCGCGCACCACGCCGAGGTCCTCGGTCAGCAGCACGTGGCCGGGGTAGGAGGTGGGCAGCGTGCTCACCACCTCGATCAGCCCCGGCTCGCCGGTCGGCGCCTCCTGCCAGGTCTCCGGATCCCGGATCACGACATCGGCGAAATCGGGGCAGTAAAGGCCGTCGCCGTCGGGGCCCTCCAGGAAGATCGTGCCGATCTGCTCCACCATCCCGTAGAAGTTGTGCACCCGGGTCAGCCCGCACTCGGCCGCCAGCCGCCCGCGGAACTCGGCGTTGCCGACCGCCTGCTCGGCCAGCCGCTTCCAGCCGCCGGAGTGGACGAGCACCCCCTGCGACAGGTCGGCGCCCAGGCCGAGCAGGTGCTGCCAGACCATGAACGTGAACCCGAAGACCAGGAACCGCCCGCCGCCGTGGCGTGCCAGGAACCCCTTGACCGCCTCCGCGTCCACCCGCCCCTGCTCGTCGAGCACGAACGTGTGGTCCCTGCCGAAGTTCATCATCCCGAGCACGCCCGCGCCCCTCGCGCTCAGCGTGGGGTCGCGCACGACGGAGCGGGTGTCCACCACCAGCATCGGCAGCCGCCGCTCGCCGAGCACCTCCCGGAGCGTGGCGGCCAGCATCCGGGGCTGCGCCGCCGCCGCCTCCCGATCGAGGTAGACCCGGCTGGGCCGCTGCCCGGTGGTGCCGCTGGAGGTCAGCACCCTGAACACCTGGTCCTCGCGTACGCTGCGCAACTCGTGCGTCTTGAACAGCCGCACGGGCAGCCACGGCAGATCGGCGAGCCGCGCGTAGGGGGGCTCGGCGCCGATGGCGTCAAGGATCCTGCGGTACGGGGGACACGCCTGCCGATGCCGCTCGGTCAGCGCCGCCAGCTCCCGCACCAGCGCCACCTCCCGCTCGGCCTCCCCCATCCTGAACACACTCACGCGCGCGACTCCAGGGCGCGGTAGTCGACCTTGCCGGTGGCCAGCAGGGGCAGGCTGTCGATGCCGCGCACGTCGAACCCGCTCCAGTGGACCCGCAGCTCGGCCCCCAGCCGGCGGGCCAGGCCCGCGCAGCCGGCAGCGTCGAGACCCTCGGCCCACACCGTCACCCGGTCGTCGCCGCTGGTGGCCGCCACCGGGACGGAGCCGCGCAGCAGGCGCTCCACGTCGTCGAGGTTGACCCGGACGCCGAAGATCTTGGCGATCCGCTTGAGCCGCCCCGTGATGTGGAGGAACCCCTCGGAGTCGAGCCGGCCCAGGTCGCCGGTGCGCAGCACGCCACCCAGGTCGTCGCCCCTGGCCAGGTCGGCGGCCGTCTCGGCGTAGCCCATCATGACGTTGGGCCCGTGGTAGACGATCTCGCCGTCGTCGATCTCCAGCCGCCCGCCGGGGACGGCCAGCCCGGCACAGCCCGGCTTGTCGGCCAGCCGGTCGGGCGGCAGGACGGCGATGCGGGCCGTCGCCTCCGTCTGCCCGTACATCACGAAGAACCGGTCGGCCTGCGCGGCGAACTCCGTGACCAGCTCGGGCCCGAGCCGCCCCCCGGCCTGGGTGAGGGTGGCGAGCGTCGGGTGCTCGGAGCGGTCGTAGCGCAGCCGCCGCAGCATCTCGTACTGGTAGGGGACCGCGGCCAGTGACGTGCACCCGTGCGCGTCGAGGTGGGTCCAGAACGACCGCTCCAGCAGCCCCGCCTCGGTCAGCATCACGCCGGCCCCCGCCACGAGATGGCTGTTGAGCACCGACAGCCCGTAGCTGTAGTGGAGCGGCAGGCTGGTAGGCGCGAGCTCGCCAGGGGTGATGGACAGCGCCGTGGCGATGGCGGAGGCGTTGGCCAGCACGGCCTGGCGCGACAGGCGGACGAGCTTGGGGTTGCCGGTCGAGCCGGAGGTGGCGAGGAGCACGGCCAGGTCGGGATGCGGCGGCGGCGCGTCGCGGCGCGCCGGGGGCGAGCCGTCGGCGGCGTGGGTGAACCCGAGCAGCGCCGCCGGCCGGAACCGGCCCACCAGCTCGGCCAGCGCCCCCGGCGTCAGGTCGGGGTCGAGCAGCGCGACCGGCCGCCCGGACCGCCACGCGGCGAGATAGCGCAGGACCGACGTGAGGTTGTTGCGCATGCCGCAGAACAGCGGGCCGGGCCGCAGCCGGGCCAGCGCCTCGGCGGTGCGGGCGACGTGATGGGCCAGCTCGTCGCCGCGGAGACCGGGCGGCTCGCCCGCGACGACGAGGCGGGCCTGCGGGTGCGGGAACATCACGACACCAGCCCGCCGTCCACTCCGAGGACCTGGCCGGTGATGAAGGAGGCGCTGGAGGAGAGCAGGAACGCCACGGCGAGGGCGACGTCGGCGGGCGTGCCGAGCCGGCCCAGCGGGGTCGCGGCGACGGTGGCCGCGCGGGCGTCCTCGCCGAGCGAGGCCAGCATGCCGGTCTCGATGTAGCCGGGGGCCACGGCGTTGACCCGGATCCCGGTGGGCCCCAGCTCCTTGGCCGCCGCCAGGGTGAGGCCGATCATGGACGCCTTGGTGGCGGAGTAGACCGCCTGGCCCGCGCCGCCCAGGCGGCCCATCATCGAGGAGACCAGCACCACGGCCGGGCAGGTGCCCCGGCGCAGCAGCCTGAGCGAGGACTGCAGGGTGTAGGCGGCGCCCGCCGCGTTGACCTGGAAGAGCCGGTCGATCGTGTCGTGGTGGGTCAGGCCGAGCGGGGCGGCGGCGTGGATGCCGGCGTTGATCACGAGCGCGTCGAGGCGGCCGTGCCGCTGGTAGATCCGCCGCATCACGGCTGAGACAGCCGCGGCGTCGCCCACGTCGCAGGCCACCGAGTCGGTGAGCCCGCCGGTCTGCTCGGCCACCTCGGCGGCGGCCTTGGCCGCCCGCTCCTCGTCGCGGCCGTGGAGCACGACGTCGTGGCCGGTCGCGGCCAGTGTGGCGGCGACGGCCCGGCCGATGCCCGCCGTGGACCCGGTGACGAGGACGACTCTGGGCTCAGATGGCGGCGGCGCCGATGCCATGCTTCTCCAGCAGCCCGGCCGCCTTGGCGAACGAGCTCATGTCGATCATCTCGTCGGTGTCGATCATGACGGAGAACTCGTCCTCCATCGCGGCGATCAAGGCCATGTGGGCCAGGGAGTCCCACTGGGGGATCGCGCGGTATTCGAGCCCGTCGACGTCGGCGCCGGCCGGGAGATTGAGCGCGCTGCGGAAGACGGCCCGCAGGCGGTCGACATGATTCATGATCACTCACCCTTTGTCGTCAAGCCACGACGTAGTGTAGCCGTAATTGTCGAGCGAGGAGAAACCAAGGCCCCGTCCCGGGTAATGGAAGCGTATAACGGCGAGTGGCGCCCCTTGGCGGCTGGGAATGTCGGACGGACACGGTCCACCGTACGGGGGGAATGATGGACGAATCCAATCACTGGTACGGGCACTCCCGCATACTCAGCAAATACTGCGGCCTGTCGGAGGAATCGCCGAAACGCATCCAAGGTTTCCTTCAGCACGGATGGAACTATCTCCACGGATTTCCACCCAACGACCACTGGTGCAGCCCCGGCTACCCCCGTTTCGTCTGGTCGGACGTGCTGCGCCGCCGCGGCTGGTCCATGGGCCGCCGGGGACACTACCTCATCGGCGCCCCGTGGATTTACCTTCTTCACCTTGAGCCGGAACTGGGCGTGGTACCCGAGCGCAAGGGTACGATCTGGTATCCCTTTCATGGCTGGGAAAAGCACTCCGTCACCGGCGACCACGCCCGGCTGGCCGACGAAATCCGAAATGTCGAGACCGGTCCGGTCACGGTCTGCCTTTACTGGCTGGAATTCGCGAACCCGGACATCCGGCGGGCGTACGAATCGAGGGGGTTCCGGGTCATCTGCCATGGCGAGCGCGGCTCCCGCTGGGAGGGGAAAGGGCGCGACTTCCTGCGCAAGCAGCTGGTCCAGTTGCGGCGCCACCGCAGGGTGGCCTCCAACCGGCTCGGCAGCGCGCTGTTCTACGGCGCCTCCGTGGGCTGCGAGGTGGCCGTGTACGGCGATCCGATGCAGTTCGAGGACGAGCGCCCCGAGTACGGCGGGACGGCGCGCCGCATGCGGCTCTGGCCCGAGCTGCACGGCACCCACGTCGACAGCGGGCTGGCGGCGGAGGTGGCCCGGCGCGAGCTGGGGTTCGACTATCAGGCGACACCGGAGGAGCTGGTGCGGATGTTCGGATGGAAACGGGTGCGGTGACGAGTCGGTGCGATCCGTGTGAGGCGGGCGCGATGGCTTTCACGCGATCTGTATGAGGCGGGGGCGACTTCGATGAAGCGGGTGCGATCTGTATGAACGGGGCGTTCGAGAACGTCTGGGAACGGATGTGGTGCGGGTGAACGAGGCGCCCGAGAACGTCCGGTTGATCGGCGGGGAGATGCTGCTGTGGTCCGACATGTCCACCATGGGTGGCGTCACGGACTGGCGCGGCGCGGCGTTCGAGCTGATCGCGCGGCTCATCCCGGCGAGCGGCCGGGTGCTGCTGGTCGGCCCGCATCCGCAGATGCTGGTGGACGAGGTCGTCGAGCGCGCGCCGTCCGCCGCCGTGCTCCTGCGCTCCTATCCCGACGCCTGCGCCCTGGGCGAGCGGCACCCGGGGCTGGCGGTCTTCTGCGGGCGGCTGGAGGTCTTCGAGGCCGAGGAGCCGTACGACCTGGTGCTGGCGCTCGACGGGCTGCTGCGCACCCACTCGGCCGAGGCGCCCGCGGCGGCCTGGCGCGAGTCGCTGGGGGCGCTGGCGGGGCTGCTCGCGCCCGGCGGGCGGCTGGTCCTCGGCGTACGCAACGACCTGGGCGTCGACCGCTTCCTGGAGGCCAGGCCCGCGGACCGGGAGGGCGGCGACGACCAGTGGGCGCCGCACGGCTTCGACCCGAGCTACCCCAGCGGGCCGGCGGCGCTCGACCGGGGTCTGGAGGCGGCGGGCCTGAGCGTGCGGCGCTGCTACGCGGCCTATCCGGGCAGGCAGGCGCCCCGGGCGCTGCTGTCCAGGGAGGCGCTGGCGGCCGAGCTGCCCGACGCGCTCACGTTCCCGCTGAGCGCGCGCGGCGGCGACCGCATGCTGGTGGCCGACCCGCTCCAGCTGACGCGCCTGGTGTTCCGGCACCGTCTGGGGGAGGAGCTGGCCCCGCTCTGGCTGGCCGTGGCCACCCGCCCCGCGCCTGAGGGGCGAGAGAGGCAAGACGGGCTGCGGGGTGACGAGCTGCCGTACGGGCTGGTCGAGGAGGGCGCCCTGCTGTACGAGCTCACCCCCGACGGCTCCAAGCGGTTCCCCGACGGCGAGGAGCGCCCGATCCCGGCGGGCCGGGTCGTGGAGGAGATCCTCGTCGAGGCGTGCGCCCGCGAGGACGTCAAGACCGTACGCGAGCTGCTGGAAGAGCTGGCCGGCTGGCTGGAGTCCGGCGGCGACGTGTCGGCGGCGACCGACAGCCTGGTCTACGACGGGGAGCGGTTCGCGGCCATCAGCCCCACGGCGGGCCCGTCCACGCCGCCGGGGCCGAAGGTGGTCCTGTGCAGGATCCTGTGGCGGTTCGCGGTCAGGCTGCTGGCGGCCGGTCACCATCACCCGTGGCCGTGGCCGCTGGAGGCCGACCAGCTGACGCTGACCCTGTGCGGGATGGCCGGCCGGCCGTGCGACCAGGGCGACCTCGACCGCGCCCGCAAGCTGGACGCCGAGCTGGGCTGCCCCGCCGACGAGCACGCCCCCACGTACCGCGACCTGCTCGGCGCCCGCGACCGCCTGGCCGACCAGCTCACCGCGGCCCTGGCCAGGATCTCCCGCCTGGAGACCAAGCTCTCCTACCGCGAGCGCGAGCTGGTCAGGTCGAAGGCCAAGCTGCGCAGGACCCAGCGCAGGGCCTCCGCCTACCGCAGGACGCTCGGCTACCGCCTCTCCCGCCGCCTGGCCAGCCCCCGCAAGGTCGCCCGCCGGGTCATCCGCCTGCTGTCCGGATGAAACCGCGCGTACGCCTGCTGTCTGGATGAACCGCGCGTCCGTCCGCTGCCCGGATGAACGCGCGGGGGAAACGGATAACCACCCTGGAAGAGGAGAGCGCATGCCGGTTCTTTCGGTGATCGTCCCGTTCCACAACGTCGAGAAGTACATCGGGCCCTGCCTGGAGTCCATCGCCGCGCAGACGATGGACGACCTGGAGGTGATCTGCGTCGACGACGGCAGCGCCGATGGCGGCCCGGCGGTGGTCGAGTCCATGCGGGCAGGCGACCGCCGGATCACCCTGCTCAGGCAGGGCAACCACGGCGTGGGCCGGGCCCGCAACGTGGGCGTGCGCCGGGCGACCGGCCGCTACCTGGCCTTCGTGGACGGCGACGACACCGTGCCGCGCGACGCGTTCAAGCGCCTGGTGTCCTCGCTCGAGGCGACCGGCTCGGACCTGGCCTGCGGCAACGTCATGCGCCTCTACCGGAACCTGCTCATCCCCTCGTGGGCGCACCGCGAGGCGTTCGCCCGCCCGGTCAAGAGCACCCACATCACCCGCCACCCGCTGCTGGTGCGCGACCGCATGCTGTGGAACAAGGTCTACCGGCGCGCGTTCTGGGACCGCCTCGGCCTGACCTTTCCCGAGCGCATGTACGAGGACCAGCCCGTCGCCATGGCGGCCCACGTGGGGGCGCGCTCGGTGGACGTGCTGGCCGCGGTCGTCTACCACTGGCGCGAGCGCGACGAGCCGGGCGCCTCGATCACCCAGCGCTGCCTGGAGCCGGACAACCTGCGCGACCGCCTGCTGTCCGTGCTGCAGACCTCGGCCGTGCTCGTCCGCGGCGCGCCGGAGCTCAAGACGGACTTCGACCGCGACACGCTGGACATCGACATGTCCGTCGCGGCGGAGGCCATGGCGGCCATGGGCCCGACGGCCGACCCGGCCCTGCTCGACCTCGCCGTCCGCTACCTCGACGGCGTCTCGCACGAGGCGTGGCTGAGCCTCCCGTACGCGCTGCGCCTCCAGGTCCACCTGCTGCACCAGCGCCGCCTGGCCGAGCTGGCGTACGTCTTCACCCAGGAGCGCTGCGGCCAGCTGCAGCCCCGGGTGAGCTCGGCCGGGCTGCTGCGCAGGCGCTGGTACGGCAGGCACCCGTCGATGCCGCAGCAGCTGTCCGACGTCTCCGGCGAGCTGCGCACGCGCGCCAGGCTGGTGAGCCTCGACTGGCGTGGCGGCATGCTCTACGGCGCCGGCCGGGTGGGGGTGGGCAGGTTCGACGTACGGGAGCTGCGCCGGATGCGGGTCAAAGTCTGGCTGGAGGAGCGCAGGACCGGCGAGACCGTGCCGCTCTCCGACGAGGAGAGCGCCCCCACCTGGGAGAGCGTCGTGCAGGAGGACGGCGGCGCGCTGCCTGAGCACGCGTTCCCGTTCAGGTTCGCGTTCGATCCGGCCGCGCTGACGCCCGCGCAGCTGGCCCGGCGCGGCCGGTGGGACCTGTACGTCCAGCTCAGGGGCCACGGCCTGCGCCTCGACGGCCGGGTGTCGGGGCCGCGCTGGTCGCCGCCCCTGATTCCCGCGCCGCGGCGCAGGAACGGCGTGTGGCTGGTGCCGGTGCGCAGCCCCAAGGGCAGGTGGGGCCTGCGGCTGCGCAAGGCGCCGGCGATCATCGGGGAGTGCCGGGTGGACGGCGGCGACCTGGTGTTCTCGGGGGCGCTGTCCGACGTGGGCGACGGCGATCCGGTGGTCAGGTTGCGGCGCAGGAGCGACGGGGAGGAGATGTACTTCCCGGCGACGCTGGCGGGCCGGGACTTTGAGGCCCGGGTGCCGCTGGCCGACATCGACGAGAGCGTGGGCCGCGAGTCGTGGTGGGAGGTCCTGCTCGACCAGGGCCGGGCCATCCGCCCGCTGGTACGCACGAAGGAGCGCCCGGTCGCGACCGTCGCGGCCAGGCGCTTCCTCGTCGACCGGGGCGAGGACGGCTGCCTGCTGCTGGCCGAACGCTAGCCGAGGATGCCCGCGAGGGTGTCCACGACCCGGTCCTGCTGGGCGTCGGTCAGGTCGGCGAAGAGCGGCAGCGACAGCTCCTCGGCGTAGAACTCCTCGGCACGGGGGCAGAGCCCGCGCCGGTAGCCGAGGTCCCCGAACACGGGATGGAGGTACGCCGGCAGGTAGTTGACCTGCACGCCGATGCCCGCGGCCCGCATGCGGTCGTAGACCTCGCGCCGGCGGCCGGCGAGGATCCTGACCGGGTAGAGGTGCCGGCTGGGCCGCACGTACGCGCGCTGGACCGGCAGCGTGAGCCCCGGCACGTCGCGCAGCAGCGCGTCGTAGCGGGCGACCAGCTCGGAGCGCCGCTCCCGGAAGCGCCCGAGCCGCCCGAGCTGGGCGAGCCCGAGCGCGCACAGCACATCGGGCAGCCGGTAGTTCAGCCCGAACTCGTGCACCTCCTGATGCCACCCGCCCGTGTCGGGCTCGCGCTGCTCGGCCGGGTCCCTGACCAGGCCGTGGTTCCTGAAGCGGAGGGCACGCCGCAGCATCTCGGGGTCGGCCGCCGCGACCGCGCCGCCCTCGGCCGTCGTCACGGTCTTGGTCGGGAAGAAGGAGAACGTGGTCAGGTCCGCCAGCGAGCCCACCGGCCGGTCCTTGTACGCGCTCCCGATCGAGTGCGCCGCGTCGGCCACGAGCACCGCCCCGGCCGGGTCGCAGAGCGCGCGCAGTTCGTCGTAGTCGGCGGGATGGCCCGCGTAGTCGACCGCCGTGACGGCCCGCGTCCTCGGCGTGACCAGCGCGGCCACCGCCTCGGGGTCGAGGTTGCCCGTGTCGGGCTGCACGTCGGCGAAGACGACCCGCGCGCCCAGCAGCGCGGCCGTGGCGGCCGTGGCCACGAACGTCAGCGGCGACGTGACCACCTCGTCGCCCGTCCGGACCCCGGCCGCCACGTAGGCGACGTGCAGCGCGGCCGTCCCCGACGTGACGGACACGCACGGCACGCCGCCCGTCCAGCGGGCCAGCTCCTCCTCGAACCGGCCGACGGCGGGCCCGGTGGTCAGCCAGTCGCCGCGCAGCACCTCGGCGACCGCCTCGACGTCGGACTCGCTGATCGACTGGCGCCCGTAGGGGAGCATCAGCGGGCCACCATGGCGCGCAGGTCGTCGACCGTGAGCCACCGGTCGTTGGTGTCGGAGCGGTAGGTGAAGCCCTCGGGCAGCGGCTCGCCGGCCGGCGGCGTGTAGCCCCAGGTCGCGATCGTGGGCTGGACGACGTAGCGGTCGTCCAGGCGCAGGGTCCTGCGGCCGTCGTCGGGGCCGATCATCTCCTCGTGGAGCTTCTCGCCCGGCCGGATGCCGATCTCGTAGATCGGGCAGCTCGGCGCGAGCGCCTCGGCCAGGTCGGTGATGCGCATGCTGGGGATGCGGGGCACGTACAGCTCGCCGCCCCTCATCAGGTCGAACGAGTCGACCACGAACCTGACGGCCTGGTCGAGCGTGATCCAGAACCTCGTCATGCGCTTGTCGGTGATGGGCAGGCTGGCGGCCTGCTCGGCCAGGCGCTGGAAGAGCGGCACCACCGAGCCCCTGCTGCCGACGACGTTGCCGTAGCGGACGACGGAGAAGCGGGTCTCGTGGGCGGCGGCGTAGTGGTTGGCCGAGACGAAGAGCTTGTCGGCGACCAGTTTCGTGGCGCCGTACAGGTTGATCGGGCTGGAGGCCTTGTCGGTGGAGAGCGCGACGACCTTGCGCACGCCGCAGTCGATGGCGGCCTCGACGACGTTCTGGGAGCCGGCGACGTTGGTGCGGACGTACTCGAACGGGTTGTACTCGGCCGTGTCGACCTGCTTGAGCGCGGCCGCGTGGACCACGTGGTCGACGCCGTGCATGGCGCGGGTCAGCCGGTCGCGGTCCCTCACGTCGCCGATGAACCAGCGCAGCCGCTCGTCGTCGCCGAACAGCTGCCTGGTCTCGTACTGCTTGAGCTCGTCGCGGGAGAAGACCACCAGGCGCCGCACCCCCAGGGAGTCGAGCGCGTGGCGGATGAACGCCCTGCCGAAGGACCCCGTGCCTCCGGTGATCAGTATCGATGATCCACTGAGAATGCTCACGTGGCCCCCTGAAATCGCGGTTACGCAAAGTAATGCTGCGATGCAGCCGGTAGCATAGCGCGATCGTCAAACCACGCACGGTCACACGGGGGAATGGGGCTTCGGTGCGGATTGTCGGGATTGTTCAGGCTCGGATGGGCTCGACACGCCTGCCGGGCAAGGTGCTGCGCGAGCTGGGCGGCCGGTCGGTGCTGGGGTGGGTGGTCCGCGCCGCGCGCGAGGCCGGCGTGCTCGACGACCTCGTGGTGGCCACCACGACCGAGGCGGCCGACGACGCGGTGGTCGCCGAGTGCCGGCGGCTCGGCGTCGCCTGGCACCGCGGGCCCGTGGACGATGTGCTGACGAGGTTCGTGCGCGCGCTGGCCGGACGGCAGGGGGAGGCGGTGATGAGGTTCACCGCTGACTGCCCGCTGCTCGACCCCGCCGTGATCAGGGAGGCGGCACTGGTCTTCCGCGCCGTGCCGGGGCTCGGCTACCTGAGCACGAGCCTGGCGCGCACGCTGCCGCGCGGGCTCGACGTGGAGATCGTCTCCGGCGACGCGCTGGCGCGGGCCGACGCCGAGGCGACAGGGTTCCACCGCACCCACGTGACCTCCTACGTCTACACGCACCCGGGCGACGCGCGGCTGCTCGGGCTGGCCTACCAGCCGGCCGCCGGTGACCTGCGGGTCACGCTCGACACCGAGGACGACTGGCGGCTCATCTCCCGCGTGGTCGACGCGCTGGGCGACCGCTGCCCGCCGTACGCGGCGCTGGTGGGCTGGCTGCGCGAGCGGCCGGAGGTGTGCGCGCTCAACGCCCACGTACGCCAGAAGGCGCTCCAGGACGCGTGATCCGGGTCGGGTTCCGATGCGACGCGGGCACCGGCACCGGGGTCGGCCACCTGGTGAGGTGCGTGGCGCTGGCCGAGGAGCTGTGCGCGCGGGGCGTGGCGGTGGTGTTCCTGGGCGAGGTGCGCGACTCCGCGTGGGGGCGGGCGCAGCTGCGGGAGCGCGGGCTGCCGCTCGTGCCCGCTCCCGAGAGGCCGTCCCGGCTGACGGCGCTCGCCCGCGAGCTGCGGCTGGACGCCGTGGTCCTCGACTCGTACGGGCTGCCGGACGGCACGGGCGCGGCGCTCAGGGCGGCGGGCCTGGCCGTGCTGGCGATCGTGGACGGCGACCCGCTGGGCCAGGACGCCGACCTCTACCTCGACCAGAACCTCGGCGCCGAGCGACACCCCGGCCCCGCCTCGCGCCTGGCCGGGGCCCGTTACGTGCTCCTGCGCGACAGCGTGCGGCGACTTCGATGCCGGGGGGAGCGGGAGTCCGGCCAGGTGCCGCGCGTGCTGTGCTTCTTCGGCGGCACCGACAGCGCGGGCGTGGCCCCGGCCTGGGCGCGGGCGCTGCGGGAGACCGGGGTGCCGTTCGAGGCCACCGTGGTCAGCCCCGCGCCGTTCGAGGCGGGCGGGCCGATCACCGTGATCCCGCCCACCGACCGCCTGCCCGAGCTCATGGCCGGGGCCGACCTCGTGGTCACCGCCGCGGGGTCGGCGATCTGGGAGCTGCTCTACCTCGGGGTGCCGGCCGCGCTGAGCTGGGTGGCCCGCAACCAGCTCATCGGTTATGAGGAGCTGGTGGGGCGGGGCGTCGCGGCCGGTCTCGGACCGGCGCCCGATCCCGCCGCCGTGGAGCTGCTGGCCAGGCTGCTGGCCGACCCCGCCGCCCGCGAGGAGCACGGCAGGCGGGGCGGCGGCCTGGTGGACGGCAGGGGCAGGGAGCGCGTCGCCGACGCGCTCCTCCGTGCCGGCGCCGGCTCCCCCTGAGAGCCCGTGCCCGCGCTCTCCTCAGATGAGATCCCAGCTCAGCGGGGTGCCGAACGCGACATCCCGGGTGAAGCGCCGCCCCATCACGTCCGCGGTCGCGTCGGGTGGCAGGCCGCCCGCCGGCCGGATCGAGCGCACGTTGTCGGGGGTCACCGTCTCGCCCGCGCGCACGTCGCGCACCACGTAGAGGGACCGGCGGAAGCGCAGCCCCTCACGCTCGGACGGCCGCGGCCCGATGGCCACCTCGCCCAGCGCCTGCCAGGCCCGCCCGCTCTCCACCACCAGCGCCGCGAGCTCGGGCGGCTCCAGCGAGAAGGCCGCGTCGACCCCGCCCTCGGCACGGGACCTCGTGACGTGCTTCTCGATCAGGCAGGCCCCCAGCGCCACGGCCGCCAGCGGCACCCCGATGCCCGGCGTGTGGTCGGAGATGCCGACCACCTCGCCCGTGAGCGCGGCCAGCAGCGGCAGCGAGCGCAGGTTGCTCTCGGCGGGGGAGGCGGGGTAGGCGGCCGTGCAGGACAGCACGGCGAGCTGGGTGCACCCGGCCTCGCGGGCCGCGGCCAGCGCCGCGTGGATCTCGCCCGCCGACGCCATCCCCGTGGAGATGACCAGCGGCTTGCCGGTGGCGGCGGCGAGCCGGATGAGCGGCAGGTCCACGATCTCCGAAGAAGCGATCTTGTACGCCGGCACGCCCAGCTTCTCCAGCAGCTCCACGGCCGTCGCGTCGAAGGGCGACGAGAACGCGATGAGCCCCCGCGCGCGGGCCCGCTGGAGGATCGGATCGTGCCACTCCCACGGCGTGTGGGCCCGCTCGTAGAGGCGGTAGAGGCTCTGCCCGCCCCACAGCTCGTGCCCGTCGCCCAGGCGGAACGCGGGCGCGTCGCAGTCGATGGTCAGCGTGTCGGGCGTGTACGTCTGCAGCTTGATCGCGTGCGCCCCGCTGTCGGCCACCGCGTCCACGATGGCCAGCGCCTGCTCCAGGCTGCCGTTGTGGTTGCCGGACAGCTCGGCGACGACGAACGGCGGATGGCCGGGCCCGATCGCCCGCCCCGCGATGGAGATCATGACTGCTCCTTCCTGAGCCTGATGGCGACGACGTCACGCGGGACGCCGTCGACGTCGCGCACGTAGGCGCCCACCTCCACGAACCCGAACCGCCTGTGCAGCCGCCTGACCGGCTCGTTGCAGGCCAGCACCTCCCCGCGCAGCGTGGTCAGCCCGAGCGGCCCGAAGGCGTGCTCGATGGCCGCCCGCTCCAGGCCGATCCAGGCCGGCAGCAGCGCGCCCGACGGTTCGAGGCCGTCCAGATCCAGGTAGAAGCCCCACGAGCCGCCCTCGGACGACAACCCCGAGTAGGACACCACACCCGCGGCGACGCCCTCGTGGTCGTAGATCAGCACCTGTTTGCGGGTGTCGGCGCGGGTGGCCTCCCACCACCGGGCGTGCTCCTCCTCGCCGATCTCGTGCGGATCGAAACTGGCCGCCCGCACGCGCGGATGGTTGCGCCACCGGCGCATGAGCGGCAGGTCGTCGTCCATCACGTCTCTCAGCACCGCTCCCCCTTACTCATCGTGTACGGGCTACTCCTCAACGTAGCGGATTACGCGTCCGGTAAAGAGCTGATCAGGGAGACGGAATCAGGGGGGCGGCCGGTGCATGCTGCCCCTGAAACCGTCCCCGCAGCCAAGGAGCGATGCGGCATGATCCCCCTGCTCAGCGTGATCGTCCCGATCTTCAACGTGGAGCCGTACCTGACCGAATGCCTGAAGTCGCTGGCCGCGCAGACGCTGGACGACATCGAGGTCGTGCTGGTGGACGACGGGTCCACCGACGGCAGCAGGCGCGTCGCCGAGGACTTCGTCGCGCGGGACGGCCGGTTCGTCCTGCTCGGCCAGCGCAACCTGGGGCCGGGGCCCGCGCGCAACCTGGGCATCCGGCAGGCCAGGGGCACGTACCTGGCCTTCGCCGACAGCGACGACGTCGTGCCGCCCGAGGCCTACCGGCGGCTGGTCGGCTCGCTCGCGGAGACCGGCTCCGAGGTGGCGTGCGGCGCGGTGCGGCGGCTCGTGGACGGCGTGCTGGAGGAGTCGATCCTGCACGAGAAGGTGTTCAGAAGACCCCAGCTCTGCACGCACATCACCGACAAACAGGTGCTCATCCGGGACCGCACGGTCTGGAACAAGGTCTACCGGCGCGACTTCTGGGAGCGCTGCGGCCTGGCGTTCTCCGCCGGCATCTACGAGGACGTGCCCGTCGCCATGCAGGCGCACGTGCTGGCCACCAGCGTGGACATGGTCGGCGACGTGGTCTACCACTGGCGCAAGCGCGACGCGGGGGAGACCTCGATCACGCAGCGCCGGGCCGAGCTGCCCAACCTGTGGGAGCGGCTGGCGGCCATCCGCGCGGTCCGCGCCTTCCTGGACGAGCGGGCGCCCGAGCTGCTCGACGGGTTCGACGCGCTGGTGCTGGAGAAGGACATCCTGTTCCTGTTCCAGGCGCTGGAGGCGTGCGACGAGAGCGGGCCGCTGCTGGAGCTGGGCGCCGCGTGGCTGGCCGCGCTGAGCCCGAAGGCGCTGGCCACCGCGCCGTCACTGCGCCGCCTGGAGCTGCACCTGCTCAGGCACGGCATGGTGCGGGAGCTGCGCAAGGTGCGGGCGTTCCGGCGGGCCCGCGAGGAGAGCGCCCGCATCGTGCCGCGCGGGCGGGGCGACGCCGAGTGGTACGGCGACTACCCGTTCTTCCGCAGGCGCCGCCGGCTGCGCATCCCCGACGAGGTGTTCGACGCCCGCGACGAGCTCAAGCTGATCGCCAGGGTGGAGGAGTGCTCCTGGAGCGGCGGGGAGTACCGCCTGCGCGGCAAGGTCGCGATCCACCGCGTCGACCGCAAGGTCGACAAGGTCAACCTGTGGCTCAGCGACGGCCGGCGCCGGGTGCCGCTGGAGGTGCGCCGCGCCGGCCGGCACGGCGTGACCGCGGCCATCGACACCCGGCGCCTGGTGGGCGGGGGGCCGAGCTGGCGCCTCCAGGTGCGCGCCGAGACGCGCGGCCTCGTGCTCAAGGGCTGGGCCAGGGACGGCGACGCGAACTCCGCGTGGCGGTTCTTCGTGCCCGGTTGGTCAAGAAGCGGCATGGACATCCCCCAGTAGTTCCAGAGAGTGACCGCCAGGATGCTCCACGTGGTCATGCTGGAGTCCATGAGGACCTATTCGCTCGATGACGTCTACGAGACACGCAAGCGGAGAGATTCCTGGTGGACCGTGTATTTCGTGGACCCGGTCGCCTGCCGGGTCGCCCTGCCCGTCGCCAACCGCACCAAGATCACACCCAACGGCCTCACCGTGTTCTCGCTGGTCCTCGGCGCGGTGTCCGCCCTCTGTTTCGCGACAAACCACCTCATAGCGGGCGCGGTCGTCTTCTATCTGAGCTTCATGATCGACTGCGTGGACGGCAAAATCGCCCGGCTCAAGGGCACGGGCACGCCGTTCGGCCTCTGGCTGGACTACGTGGGGGACCGCGTCAGGGTGGTCCTGTGCGCCGGGGGGCTGGCGTACGGCCAGTACGCCCTCACGTCGGATGTCAACTACATCCTGCTCGGCGCGGCGGTGGCCGTGCTCGATCTGTTCAGGTACGTCAACGCGCCGCAGATGAAGCGCGTACGCGAGGCCGTCAGGGAGGAGCGGGGGGAGCGCGGGCCCGAGCCCGACGAGGAGCACACGGAGCCACTGGAGCGGGTGCCGCACGCCGAGCCGCTGGAGCGGATGTCGCACATCGATTCGCTGGAGCGGGTGCCGCTCGCAGAGCGCACGCGGCGGCCACGCAGCTTCCCCAGGCGGCTCAACAGGTTCCTGGCCCGGCACCGGGTCCGCTCGCACCTGATCAGCGGCATCGAGTTCCACGCGGCGGTGTTCGTGGTCGCGCCCCTCGCGGGGGCATGGGCGCTGATCCCGCTCGCCGCACTGGCGGGCGTGCTGCTGCTGGTCAACGAGATCTTCCTTGTCTACCGGATGTGGCGCTTCACACGCAGGCACGGCGTCGCCTCCTCTCAGGAGAGCCGAGAGCACGTTCTCGTCTAAGTTTTCGGGGGTTACTACGAAATGTCCGACCGGCCAGTCTTCGTCATCGGATGTCCGCGGTCCGGCACCACGATGCTCCAGCTGATGCTCCACTCGCACCCGCGCATGGCGGTGCCGCCGGAGACGCGCTTCCTCGTCCCGGCTTATTACCGCCGCCGCACGTGGGGCGACCTGCGCGTCACCTCCCGCCGCCGCGCGCTGGCGCAGTGGATCGCGACCGACCGCAGCACCAAGTTCCGCGAGCTCAAGATCGACAAGGACGAGTTCGTCAGGGAGGTCGCGGAGGGCCCCGGCTCGCTCGGCTCGGTGTTCGGGACGGCCTTCCGCATGTACGCGGACCGGTTCGACAAGGCCCGCTGGGGGGACAAGCGGCCCAGCTACGTCAAGCAGGTCGACATGCTGCTCAGGCTCTTCCCCGACGCCCAGTTCGTCCACCTCATCAGGGACGGCCGCGACTGCGTGGCCTCGCTGAAGGAGATGCCCTGGTACACGCTCGACTCCTTCCACGCCATCTCCACCTGGGCCGAGGCCATCGACGCGGGCGGCCGGCTCAAGCGCACACTGAGCGAGGACACCTACTACGAGCTGCGCTACGAGGACCTCACCGACGACCCGGGAACCGAGCTGAAGAAGCTCTGCCACTTCCTGGAGGAGGACTTCTCCCCGTCGATGATCTCCCCGCGCGAGGCGGCCAGCGTGGCGGTGCCGCAGCACAAGGTCTGGCACCGCAACACCCACGGCGAGGTCACCCGCAGCCGCGTCGGGTCCTGGGCCGGCAGGCTGGACGACTGGGAGGTGTCGCTGTGCGAGCACATGCTCGGCGACCGCCTGGAGTCCATGGGGTACGAGCTGAGCGGCGCCCCCAAGCCGGCCAAGGAGCACGTGACGGCCGCCCAGAAGACCATGCAGAAGCGCAAGAACAGCCGCATGCGCAAGCAGATGCGCGACCGGCTCAACCGGCTGCGCGAGCCCAGCCCCGTGGCCGCCATGCTCACCTCGGGCCAGCGGTCCATGGCGGGCGTGCCGCAGCAGCGTACGGAGATGACCGAGCCGGTCTAGCGCTCCAGGTGGGCGAAGAGCCGCTCCCAGCCGTCCAGCACGTGGTCGAGGCGGAACGCCTCGGCCCGTGCGCGGGCGGCGACGCCCAGCCGCCGCCGCTCCTTCGGTGACCAGGTCAGGGCGCCCAGCACGGAGGCGAACGCGTCCACGTCCCCCGGCGGCACCGGCACGGGCCCGGCGGAGCGCACGCCGCCCGACACGTCGAACGCCACCGACGGCACCCCGTGCGCGGCGGCCTCCAGCAGCACGACGGGCAGACCCTCATGCTCGCTCGTCAGGCCCACGACGGAGGCGTCCAGGTACTCGCCGGGCATGCGCTCGGCGGGCACCAGCCCTCTGAAGACCACGCGGTGCCCGACCCCCTCCCGGTAGGCGTGCTCGCGCAGCCGTCCCAGCTCGGAGCCGTCGCCGATGAGGTGCAGCTCCCACTCCTGCGGCGCCCCCGAGCGGGCGAACGCGCTGATCAGCCGGTCGAACCGCTTGACCCCCTCCAGCCGGCCCACGCCGAGCACGCGGGGCGAGCGGAGCGAGGAGACCTGTTCCGGCCAGTGCGGCAGCGGGTTCGGCAGCGTCCAGGTGTTGGGCAGCAGCGCGTGCTCGGAGAACAGCCAGGCGTCGTCCTCGCTGAGGAAGACCGCCTGGTCGAGGCCGGGGTAGTGGCGGCGGATCGAGCCGAGGTGCCAGCAGCCGCGGGCGTGGTCGTACGAGCCGTGGTACTGCCCGATCGGCCGCAGCGCCGGGGGCAGCAGCGCCGACAGCCGGGCCACCACGGACGGCGTGGTCATGATCGCGTAGCCGGGCCCGATCCCGCCCAGCAGCCCCCTCAGCCGGCGCCCCGCCCCGGTCACGTGGCGGCGGTACATCGGCCGCTCCACGTACCGGAACGGGGCGCGGGAGCGTTCCAGGCCGATCACGTGCACCTCGTGTCCGCGCCCGGCGAGCCCCTGGGCCAGGGTGTGGGTCACCTGCTGGACACCGCCCAGCGTGTCGGCGTCGAGGCAGGCGAAGACGACGTTCATGCGAAGAAGTCCTCCACGATGCGCGCGGACGCGTCGCCACGCTCGTCGGCGCACCACAGGTCGCGGAAGGCCGCGTACCGGCCGCCGAAGGCCGCGTGGATCTCGGGCAGCCGCTTGATGACGTTCACCAGCTCCTCGGTGGTCGTGACGCACGGCCCCGGCGCGATCGCGGGCAGGTCGTGGTAGACGCCACGCTCCGACAGCCGGTACTCGTCCCAGTCGTCGATGAGGAACACCATCGGCTTGCCGGTGATCGCGTAGTCGCACATCACCGAGGAGTAGTCGGTCAGCAGCGCGTCGGAGGCCAGCATCAGGTCGTTGATCTCCGGATAGGAACCGGCGTCCCGGACGAAGTGCCGCAGGTGCTCGGGCGGGACGTAGCGCTCGACCGGATGGGTGCGCAGCACCAGCACCCACTCGCCGGCCAGTTCGCGGGCCAGCAGCTCCAGGTCGGCGCGTACGGACCGGCCGCTGCCCTTGCCCCAGTCGCGGTAGGTGGGCGCGTACAGCAGGATCTTGAGCCCGCGCGGGATCTCCAGCCGCTCGCGCACGTCCGAGCCGGGCTCGCCCTTGACCAGCGCGTCGCAGCGGGGCGTCCCGCACCGGTAGACCTTGCCCGCGTACCCGTTGGACGGCAGGAACAGCCGGGTGAACTCCGCGCTCGGCGCGACCAGCGCGTCCCACCGCGCGACCGCGGCCCGCCAGCGCGCCCGCGGCCGGTCGAAGTCGGAGCGCAGGTCGGGCGCGTCGAACCCGATCGACTTGATGCCCTGGCCGTGCCAGGTCTGCAGGTAGCGGGTGCCGCGCGGCTTCGGGTAGTCGAGGGGGAAGCCGTGGCTGTCCACCCAGATCCCGGCCCTGGCCATCGTCCAGAGGTAGGCCCAGCTGCCCCGGCGCACGAGCCGCGCGCCGGGCGGGAAGTGGCCGCGCCCCTTGGCCACCGACCAGACCACGTCGATCGGCAGCGAGCGCCGCCGCAGCTCCTCGTAGACGGCCCGCGGGCTGCCGCAGCAGCCCTTGCCGACGTCCGACTCGAACAGCGCCAGGTCCGGCCGCGTCGGCACCACCTTGATGAGCAGCTTGTACGCCCGCAGCTTGACTCGCGGCGTGCTGACCCGCCGCAGCAGCTCCCGCCTGGCCCACCGCGCGGCCCGCCGCCAGATCCGGCGCGAGCGCGTGCCGGGCCGCACACACAGGTACGCGGCGTACCCCTCGACCGTCACCGTGCCGCCGGGCAGCTCGACCGGCTCGGTGCGCGGGTCGGCGATGATCCGGTCGGTCGTGGTGTGCCCGTCGGAGGTCCTGGTGAAGCCGATGCGGGGCTCGCACTTGCCGGCGGGCGTGAAGGTGACCTCGCTGACGTAGCCGCCCTCGCCCGACGGTTCCGGCCTGATCGGGATCTTCCGGCCGCCCACCTGCAGGAAGGCCGTCCAGTCCAGCGGCAGCGCCCCGAACGGGTCGTACGTCCGCACCACCAGCCGCGCCCGCTCGCCGTCCGCGCGCAGGTCCGACACCTCGTGCCGGAGCCTGGCCTGGGAGAAGGGCAGCTCGGCCAGGCGCAGGTCCGTGATGTCCAGGCCCGGCGCGACCGACGTCCCCCAGTACGTGCGCCCGCCGAGCCGCACGGCCGCCCGCGGCGCGGCCCTCGTCCCGGTCAGCGAGCCCGCCGCCACCCGCAGGTCCTCGGCCCGGTCGTCGAGGATGAGCCGGCAGCAGACCCGCTCCAGCGGCTCCATCCCGTCCAGCACCTCGCCGGGGATCTGCTCCAGGTACGGCCGCACGACCGAGGCGAACTCCTTGACCCACACCAGGTCGCGCGCGGGCAGCGGGTTGAGGTAGACCCGCAGGTCCTGCCGCAGGAACCGGCGCTGCCGGTGCGGCACCAGGTCCGCCGCCCCGTGCCGGCGCAGCATGTCGTCGCTCATCCGCGCCGCGCGGACGCGCTGCCGCACGTTGTCGATGTCGTCGATGCTGAGCGAGATCGAGTCGTTGGCCGGGGCCCGGTGCCAGAGGTAGACCACCCACGGCACGATCGCGAACCTGCTCGTGAGTGCGTACAGCCCGGCCGCGAAGACGTGGTCCTCGTAGTGGATGTCCTCGGGGAAGCGCAGGCCGAGCTCGCGCAGCCGGCGCACGTCGTAGAGCTTGTTGGTGCTGAAGCAGTCGAGGAACAGCTCGGGCTCGGCGCGGATCCCCGCCACCACCCGCCGTCTGGCGAACAACTGCGGGTAGTACGGCTTGAGCTTCCCGCTCGACTCGTGCAGCCGCGAGATCTGCCCGGAGACGAACTCGGCCCCCGTCCGCTCGATCTCGCCGACCAGGCTCTTGCACGCGTGTCTGGGCAGCTCGTCGTCGCTGTCCAGGAACATCACGTACGGCGAGGTCGCGGCGTCCAGCCCGTCGTTGCGCGGCGCGCCGCAGCCTCCGCTGTTGACCCTCCTGCGCACGTACCGCACGCGGCGGTCACCCTCCACGAGCCGGGCCGCCACCTCCGGCGTGCCGTCCGTGCTGGCGTCGTCGACGACGATCACCTCGAGGTCGCGCAGCGACTGGCCGAGCACGGAACGCACGGCTCTGGGAAGGCGAGTGGCGTCGTTGTAAGAGATCACGACGACGGTGCAGTCCGGCATGCCACGTCCCCCCGCTGGTCGCATTCACCTGCGGGAATGGGACTTCCCCCAGGCTGCGGGAAGTGTCCGGACTTGATGGAGTATTTGGCTGAATATCAGCGTGTAAGACGACGAATCACCCAAATGATGACGAGCAGGGCCGCGAGCGCACCCGCGACGGGCGCCAGGCGCTTCAGCAGCGGCTGGCCCGCTATCTGCAGCAGGTCGAGCGCCTCCTCGTCCGGCGTGAGCGAGGTGCGCAGGGTGCCCGCGGGATGCGTGTCCTGCTCGGGCGACGGCACCGCGCTCAGGTGCCGCCCTTCCTCCTGGAGCGGCTTCTGAGCGGTCTCCTCCACGGGGGCGGGCTCGACCGTCGACTCGGAGAGCAGCCCGGCCAGGTTGGCCGCGAACTTGTCGATCAGCTTGCCCCCGACGTCGGCCATCACGCCGCGCCCGAACTGGGCGGGCCGGCCGGTCACGTTGAACGTGGTCTCCACGGACACCGTCGTGGCGTCGCCGGCCGCCGCCAGCCGCGCCTTGACCGTGGCCGAGGCCGTGCCCGCACCCCTGGCCTCCTTGCCCGACGCCTTGATGGTGAGCGAGCGGGCGTCCTTGTCGACGTCCTCGAAAGCGGCCGTGCCCTTGTAGGTCACCACGATGGGGCCGACCTTGACCTTCAGCCTGCCGGTGAACCCGTCGCCGTCGAAGGCGTCCAGCGTGGCCCCGGGCAGGCACGGCGCCACCCGCTCGACGTCGAGCAGCACGGCCCACGCCTGCTCGACGGGAACCGGAACAGTGAACTCGTGCTCGAACCGCATCGCCATCGATACGCTCCTTCCCGATGGTTGCGACCCTACGTCCGGGCGGGGGCGCCCCGGAAGAGGCGCCCCCTGGGTCACGGGCTCAGGGCGACCCCGACGCCGCGCGCACGGCGCGGTGGGTCAGGACCTGGGCCAGATGCCGGCGGTAGTCGGGCTGCGCGTGCAGGTCGGACGGCGGCGAGGTGCCCTCCGCCGCCCCCTCGCACGCCTGGCGCACCTGGTCGCCCAGCTCCACGCCGCGCAGGGCTGCCTCGGCGGCGCGCGCCCGCACCGGCGTCGGCCCCATGTTCGTCAGGCCGATCCTGGCCTCGGCGATCGCCCCGTTCGACCGCTTGAGCGCGACGGCCACGCCGACGATCGCCCATGCCTGCGCGGTCCTGTGGAACTTCTCGTAGTGGAAGCCCCAGCCCGCGCCCAGCTTCGGCAGCTTCACCCCGGCCAGGATCTCGCCGGGAGCCAGCGACGACTCCAGGTAGTCGACGAAGAAGTCGGCGGCCGGGATGTCCCGTTCGCCCTCCTCCGACCTGGCCACGAGCACGCCGTCCAGCGCCAGCACCACGGCCGGCAGGTCGCCCGCCGGGTCCGCGTGGGCCAGCGAGCCCCCGAACGTGCCCCGGTGCCTGATCGCCCGATCCGCCACCGTGGCCGCGGCCAGCGCCACCAGCGGGCAGCCGTCCCGCACGACGGGCGAGCGCACGACCTCGTCGTGCGTCGTCATCGCGCCGATGAAGACGTGGTCGCCGCGGTCGTGCACGCCCTTCAGCTCGGGCAGCCGTCCCACGTCGACCAGCGTCGAGGGGTACGCCAGCCGCAGGCGCAGCAGCGGCAGCAGCGACTGCCCGCCCGCCAGCACCTTGGCGTCCTCGTCCGAGGCGAGCGCCTGGCAGGCCTCGGCCACCGACCCGGGACGCACGTAGTCGAACCGCGCGGGGATCATCGCCTCTCTCCTTCCAGCGATCTCCAGACCCGTTCGGGCGTGCACGGCATCTGGATGTCGTGGATGCCGCGCGGGCGCAGGGCGTCCACGACGGCGTTCACGACGGCCGGGGTCGAGGCGATGGTGCCCGTCTCGCCCACGCCCTTGACGCCCAGCGGGTTGCTGGTCGCCGGCGACTCGGTCCTGTCGAGCTGGAAGTCCGGCAGGTCCGCCGCCGACGGCAGCAGGTAGTCGGCCATCGTGGTGGTCAGCAGGTTGCCCTCGGCGTCGTAGACGGCCTCCTCGAACAGCGCCTGCGCGATGCCCTGCGCGATGCCGCCGTGCACCTGGCCCTCGACGATCAGCGGGTTGACGACCGTGCCGACGTCGTCGACCGCCACGTACGAGCGGATCCTGACCATGCCCGTCTCGGTGTCCACCTCCGCCGCGCACAGGTGGGTGCCGTGCGGGAAGGAGTAGTTCTCCGGATCGAACGTGGCGTCGGAGTCGAGCCGCGCCTCCACGCCGTCGGGCACGTCGTGCGCCGTGAACGAGGCGTAGGCCAGCTCCTGGATGGTCCTGCGCTGGTCCGTGCCCCGCACCTGGAACGCCCCGCCCTCGAACTCCAGGTCGTCGGGCGAGCACTCCAGCAGGTGCGCGGCCAGCTTCCTGGCCTTCTCCCTGACCTTGTCGCAGGCCTTCACGACGGCGATGGCGCCCACGGCCAGCGAGCGGGAGCCGTACGTGTCCATGCCCTTGTGCGCGATGGCCGTGTCGCCGTGCAGCACCGTGACGTCCTCGAACGGCACGCCGAGCGCGTCCGCCACGATCTGGCTCCACGCCGTCACGTGCCCCTGGCCGTGCGGCGAGGTGCCGGTGACGACCTCGACCTTGCCCGTGGGCAGCATGCGCACCGAGGCGTGCTCCCAGCCGCCGGCCGCGTAGCGGGCCTCGCCGAGCATCCTGGACGGCGCCAGCCCGCACATCTCGGTGTACGTGCTGACCCCGATCCCGAGCTGCACCGGGTCGCCCCTGTCACGCCGGTCGGCCTGCTCGGCGCGGAGCTTGTCGTAGCCGAACAGCGCCAGCGCCCTGTCGGTGGCCGCCTCGTAGTTGCCCGAGTCGTACGTCAGGCCCGAGATCGTGGTGTACGGGAACTCGTCGTGCCTGATCCAGTTGCGCCTGCGCACCTCGACCGGGTCCATCCGCAGCTCGGCGGCCAGCTCGTCCATCACCCGCTCGATGGCGAACGTGGCCTCCGGCCGGCCCGCGCCCCGGTAGGCGTCCGTGGGCATCTTCGTGGTGAACACGCCCGTGCAGCCGAACTCGTACGCGTCCATCTTGTAGATGCCGTTGAACATCGACGCGCCCAGCATCGGGATGCCCGGCGTGACCAGCATCAGGTACGCGCCCATGTCGGCCAGCAGGTCGACCTGGAGCCCGCGCAGCCGCCCGTCGGCGTCGGCGGCCAGCCGGATGTGCTGGATCTGGTCGCGGCCGTGGTGCACGGTCAGGTTGCCCTCGGAGCGGGACTCCGTCCACTTGACCGGCCTGCCCAGCTTGCGGGCGAGCAGCAGGCAGAGCACCTCCTCGGCGGTGACCTGCAGCTTCGAGCCGAACCCGCCTCCCACGTCGGGGGCGATCACGCGGATCTTGTGCTCGGGGATGCCCGTCACCACCGCCAGCATGACCCGCAGGATGTGCGGGATCTGCGTGGCCGACCACATCGTGAACGAGTCGCCGTCGGTGTCGGCCAGGACCGCCCTCGGCTCCATCGCGCTCGGGATCAGCCTCTGCTGCACGTACGTCCGGTCGATGACGACCGGGGCGTCCCTGAAGGCGGCCTTGACGTCACCTGATTCGATCTTGACGTGGAACGCCCTGTTGCCCGCCTCGTGCACCTTCGGGCTACCGTCCATCAGCGCCTCGGTCATGTCGAGGACCGCCGGCAGCGGGTCGTACTCGACGTCGATCGCCTCCAGGGCGTCGGCGGCGCGGTAGCGGTCGGTCGCGACCACGCAGGCCACGGCCTCGCCGACGTACCGGACCTCCGACACCGCCATCGGCGGGTGGTCGGGGATGACGATGTCCTCGCTGACCGGCCACGCGCACGGCAGGCTGCCCTGCTCGGCGGCGAAGTCCTGACCGCTGAACGCGGCCACCACCCCGGGCAGCTCGCGCGCCCCCGACACGTCGACCCGGGTGATCCTGGCGTGCGCCATCGGGCTGCGCAGGAACATCACGTGCAGCATGCCCGCGCGGGACAGGTTGTCCGTCCACCGCGTGCGGCCCGTGAGCAGCCTGGCGTCCTCTTTCCGCCTCCTCGGGCGGCCGATTTCCTGCTCGACGGTCATGGCGCGCTCACCGTCCGCCCCATCTCCTGAGCGCCCCTGCGTACGGCCTTGACGATGTTGCAGTAGCCGGTGCAGCGGCACAGGTTGCCTTCCAGGCCCTGCCTGATCGCCTCCTCCGACGGCTCGGGGTCGTCCCTGAGCAGGTCTATCGCGGCCATGACCATGCCGGGCGTGCAGTAGCCGCACTGCAGCGCGTGCTCTTCGTGGAAGGCCCGCTGCATCGGGTGCATCGACCCGTTGACGCCCAGGCCCTCGATCGTGACGACGTCGCAGCCGTCGGCCTGCACGGCGAGCACGGAGCAGCTCTTGACGCTCGCGCCGTCGAGCATGACCGTGCAGGCGCCGCAGTTGCTGGTGTCGCAGCCGACCGGGGTGCCGGTCTTGCCGAGCTTTTCTCGTAGGAGATGGACGAGGAGGAGCCGCGGCTCCACATCCTCCTCGTACGCTATCCCGTCGACGGTGACGGTGATTCGGGGCATATGTCCTCCCTCAGGAGCAGGGGATCGGCGGACACACCCGAACCTACGCCGGTGTTTTTCCCGGTCAAGGGTTATTTGTGACGGAACACCTTGGCAATGATCGCCACCAGCCCCGCGAACGCCAATCCCAGCACCACGACCCCGATCAGCACCAGCGGATCCGTGATCGCGCGTGTCACAATCAGGATGCCCAGAACGACGAACAGCACACCGCTGAGCAGGGCCATCCAGTCCGTCCTGTGCAGGCGCCGCGGCCGCTCGACCTCGTCACGCGGCACGCCGCACCTCCATGTCGCCGACGCCGCCCTTCAGGTCGAGCACGATCGTGGAGACCTTCCCGTCCGGCTCGATCTCCGGCTGCAGCACCTTGTCGAGCCGCACGTCCATGCCTCCCCTGAGCGTGTGTTCGAGCTTGATGTCGCCGACCTTGTTGGTGGCGTGCACCTCGACCCGCGCCTCGGGCGGCACGATCACCACCAGCTCGCCGATCGTCAACGACGCCCTGAACGTCACCGTCGCCCCTGGCTCCAGCTTCAGCTCCGACAGGTCCAGCCGGCCGTCGCCGATGCCCGCGTCGTACAGCCTGCTCGCCTCCGCCACGCTCGTCGGCATCCACTGCGACTCGCCGACGGTGCGCGGCACGCCGCCGACCATCATGCCGACGCCCACCATGAGCGCGATCGTGGTCCCCGCGGCCACCAGCCCGGCGCCGCGGCCCCACCAGGCGGCCACCAGCAGCCCGGCGCCGATCGTGATGAGCATGGCGCCGCCGACGACGGTCGGGCTCACGCCCGCGGCCGACCTGGCTTGGACCGCCACGACGATCCCTCCAATGATGATTGCCAGCAGGAAGGTGATGACGCCGATGAACGACTTCGGGCGGCGCTGCCTGGGCTCCGTCCTGGGAAGCGTGCGGCCGTACAGCGCCGGGTCGTACGGCGAGTAGCCGGTCGCCCCTGCCCGCCTGGCCGGGTCGAGCGGCTGGTAGGGACCGTGCGGGGCGAAGGGCTCGCCGTACGGGGTGTAGTCGACCCGGGTCCTCGGCTGCGGCCGGTACGGCGGGACGGGGTGCGGCGCGGTCGCCTTGACGTCCTCGACGGGCTCGTCCACGGGGGCCGGCGGAGCCTGAGGGGCCTGAGGGGCGTTCGGGGCTTGCGGGGCATGTGGTGCTTGAGGAGCCTGAGGAGGCTCCGGAGCTTCGGGGGCGACCTCCCGGACGGCGGCCCGCTGGGTGGGTTCCCCCGCCGGCTCCACGATCGGCTCCACGATCGGCTCCGCAGCCGGCTTCACGGTCGGTTCCGCGGCCGGCTTCACGGTCGGCTCCGCGGCACCTGCCGCGGTCGTGACCGGCGGGGGCGCGTCGTGGGCCGTGGCGGCGGCGTTCGGCCGCCTGTTCAGCCGTTCGGGCATCGAGCGGGCCAGCCCGAGCAGATCCACTCCGCTGGAGTGAGCCGCCAGCAGGGCGACGGCCAGCAGGACGCCCACCACCAGCGTGCCGACGTCCAGCCAGACCGTCGCCAGGTTGAGCGCCAGCCCGAACGCCAGCACCGCCGTCAGCAGCGCCATCACGGTCTCGGCGTCGAAGTCGCGGCGCGTCCACTGCTCGATGAGTCCGGGCTTGCCGTTCGGCTCCTTCATCAGCAGGAACGCCGCTATGTAGAGGAACAGCCCGATGCCGGAGCCGAGCAGGAGCACGGCGAAGCCCACGCGGAACACCACGGGGTCGATGCCGGTGTGCCGTCCGAGCCCGGCACACACGCCCATGAGGAAGCGCCCCTCGCTGCTGCGTCGCAGCACCCGGGGCGGGGCGGCCGGTTCTCTGGGCGGAGCTTCTGTCATGCCACCTATCGTGGACCTACGCGCGGTGCGCCCGCATCCGGGACACCCCTGACCCGACCCGGGGGTTGTTCCCTGATGCCCGCGGTCCTCCGACATGTGACGATGAGCAATGTTATGGCTGACCAGAAGACTCTCGCCGAGCCGACCGGCGACGCGCCCTACCGGCGCATGATGCGCCCCATGGAGGGCCGCCTGCTCGGCGGTGTCGCCCAGGGGCTGGCCACACAGCTCTCACTCGACCCCGTCGTGATCAGGCTGATGTTCGTGCTGCTCAGCGTGGTCGACGGGGTCGGCATGGTGGCGTACGCGGTGCTCTGGATGATCACGCCGCGCCAGCCGCACGAGGGACAGCCGCCGCAGCGGGACTGGAGCCAGCTCGCGGCGTTCAGCGCGATCGGGGTGGCGCTGTTCGCGTTCGGCTGGCTCACGGGGGCCTCCCAGGGCGGGATCGGCATGTTGCCGTTCGCCGTGGGCGGCATCGGCGCGCTGATCCTCTGGCAGCAGGCCGACCCGGAACGCCGCAAGAGCTGGGTCCGGGGGGCCACCTCCAGCATCAGGAAGAACCGGGTCCGCACGCTGCTCGGCGTGGCGCTCGTCGTGGTCGGCGCGGTCGGCTTCCTCTACGCGCAGGGCGAGCTGGCCCAGGCCAGGCCCGGTCTGCTGTTCACCGTCGTGGTGGTCGGCGGCCTGGCCGTCATCGCCGCGCCCTGGCTGGCCGGCCTGTGGAAAGAGCTGCAGCTGGAGCGGCGCGAGCGCATCAGGCAGGAGGAGCGCGCCGAGGTGGCCGCCATGGTGCACGACTCGGTGCTGCACACGCTGACGCTGATCCAGCGCGTCGCCCACGACCCGCGCGAGGTCTCCCGGCTGGCCCGCTCCCAGGAGCGCGAGCTGCGCAACTGGCTCTACCAGCCCGCCCAGGACGCCGACGCCACGGTCGCGGCCGCCGTACGCAGGATCGCGGCCGAGGAGGAGGACGCCCACGGCGTGCCCATCGAGGTCGTCTGCGTCGGCGACATCGCCCTCGACCCGGCCGGCAAGCTGGCCGCCATGCTCAAGGCGTCCCGGCAGGCGATGGTCAACGCGGCCAAATATTCTGAGAGCCCGTCCATCTCCGTCTACGCCGAGGTGGAGGGCGAAGAGGTCACGATCTTCGTGAAGGATCGGGGCAAGGGCTTCGACCTCGACGCGGTGCCACTGGACAGGATGGGGATCAGGGAGTCCATTATCGGGAGAATGGAACGCCACGGAGGCGCGGCCAGGATCCGCACCTCGGTGGGTGACGGCACCGAAGTGATGTTGACGATGAAGGTGGAGAAGGCATGACGCGCGTGTTGATCGTCGACGATCACCGGCTCTTCCGTTCCGGCGTGCGGGCCGAACTGGGCGACTCGATCGAGGTCGTGGGCGAGGCCGAGGACGTCGAGACGGCCGTCCAGGCGATCGCCGC
Organism: Nonomuraea phyllanthi; assembly: GCF_006334985.2. GTDB lineage: Bacteria > Actinomycetota > Actinomycetes > Streptosporangiales > Streptosporangiaceae > Nonomuraea > Nonomuraea phyllanthi. The sequence continues at coordinate 1,015,375 of NZ_VDLX02000001.1, read as the reverse complement.
GCACCAGCCCGACGTGGTCCTGCTCGACGTCCACATGCCCGGGGGCGGGGGCCAGGAGGTGCTGCGCCGCGTGCTCGGTTCGGGCTCCCAGGTGCGCTTCCTCGCCCTGTCGGTCTCCGACGCGGCCGAGGACGTCATCGGCGTGATCCGCGGCGGTGCCAGGGGCTACGTGACCAAGAACATCAGCGGCAAGGAGCTGACGGACGCCATCCGGCGCGTGGCCGAGGGCGACGCCGTCTTCTCGCCGCGGCTGGCGGGCTTCGTGCTCGACGCGTTCGCCTCCTCCGAGGCGCCCTCCATCGACCCCGAGCTCGACTCGCTGACGCAGCGGGAGCGCGAGGTGCTGCGGCTGATCGCGCGGGGGTACGCGTACAAGGAGATCGCCAAGGAGCTGTTCATCTCGGTGAAGACGGTGGAGACGCACGTCTCGTCGGTGCTGCGCAAGCTCCAGCTCTCCAACCGCCACGAGCTCTCCCGCTGGGCCACCGCCCGCCGCCTGGTCTGACCCCCCCGCGCTTCCCCGCCGGACGGACCGTATTCGTGCGGGATCACACTGTTACGCGATAGTTATCCCCTGTCCGCCCATGATTCCCTGGCCTCAGTTGTCTCACATAGAGGAGAAAACCACATAGTCCAGGAGAATCCCCTTGAATCGCGTCCCCCGGATGCTGCCGGCCCTGGTCGCGCTGGCTGCCCTGACGGCCTGCGCGGCGGAGAGCGCCCACGTCCCGCAAGCGCAACCCCCGGTCGTACGGGTCGCGCAGGCGGCAGCCGTCGCGGCCCCGGCCAAGAAGGTCACGCTCGACATCGCCGACATCACGCCGATGAGCGAGACGACCGAGAAGGTAGGCGTCGGTTTCCCGATCATCGTCACGTTCGACCGCGACGTGAAGGACAAGGCGGCCGTCGAGGCACTGCTCGAGGTCCAGGCGGACAAACCGGTCGAGGGCGCCTGGCGCTGGGTGTCGAAGCGCAAGGTGATCTACCGCACCAAGACGTACTGGAAGCCCCACCAGAAGGTGCTCTTCACCGCGCGCCTGTCGCAACTGCCCGGCAACACCGGCGCCAAGGACGTCTCCCGCCGCTTCGCCGTGGGCACGCAGAACGTCTCCGTGGTCAACACCCGCAAGCACCAGATGCGGGTCTACCGGGACGGCAAGCTGGCCAAGAAGATCCCGATCAGCGCCGGCCGCGGCGGCCTCGTGCGCAACGGCGTGGACGTCTACCTCACCACCAGCGGCGTGCACCTCACCATGGGCAAGAAGGCCATGGAGACCATGACCTCCTCCTGGATGGGCGTGACCGACCCCAAGGACCCGCGCTACTACAAGGAGGAGATCCCGTGGGCGGTCCGGATCTCCGACAGCGGCGAGTACGTGCACCAGAGCGCCGGCTACTACCAGTACCTCGGCCGCTCCAACCAGAGCCACGGCTGCGTCCGGGCCACCCCGGCCGGGGCCAAATGGTTCTATGACATCGCCCAGCGCGGCGACGTCGTCAAGATCACCGGAACGAAGCGCAAGCTCCAGTGGAACAATGGCTGGAGCTACTGGCAGCTCAACTGGACCCAGTGGAAGAAGGGCAGCGCCCTGAAGAGCTGACCCGCCCCGGTTCGGGCCCCGTCAAACGGGGCCCGACCGGCATCGTCGGAGCCTTTCGCACCGCGGCCCGTCCGTCGCACCGGGCTCGTCGCAGCTTGTCGAACCAGGCTCGCCGGGCTTGCGGTGCCGGGCTGGTCAGAGCTTTTCGAGCGGCGCGTACGCCAGCAGCAGCGTCTTCTCCCCACCACTACCGAAGTCGATCTTGACCTTGGTCTTCTCCGCCACCCCGTCCACGGACACCACCGTGCCCAGCCCGAACGCGTCGTGCGTCACCCGGTCGCCGGGCGCCAGCGAGGGCACCTTGCGCCCGCCGCTCTTGGCGGGCGCCGGCCGGGCGGCGGGCTCGCGACGGGTGGCCGCGCTCCAGGCCGACTTCTCCGGGTCAGTGCGCCAGTCGATGAGCTGCCCCGGCACCTCGTTGACGAACCGCGAGGCCGGGTTGAACGACGGCGCCCCCCAGGAGCTCCGGACGGCCGCCCGCGTGAGGTAGAGCCGCTTCTGCGCCCGGGTGATGCCGACGTAGGCCAGCCGCCGCTCCTCCTCCAGCTCCTTGGGCTCGCCGAGGGAGCGGATGTGCGGGAACACGCCGTCCTCCATGGCCGTCAGGAAGACCACCGGGAACTCCAGCCCCTTGGCCGTGTGCAGGGTCATCAGCGTGACCACCCCCTGACCGCCGTCCGCGTCGGGGATCTGGTCGGCGTCGGCCACGAGCGACACCTGCTCCAGGAACTCGACCAGCGTGCCCTCCGGATTGGCCTCCTCGAACTCGGAGGCGACGGAGATGAGCTCGTTGAGGTTTTCCAGCCGCGACTCGTCCTGCGGGTCCTCCGAGGCCTCCAGCTCGGCGCGGTAGCCGGTGGCCACCAGCACCTCCTCGGCCAGCGCCGACGGCGGCACGCCCTCCGCCTTGGCGATCAGCTCCTCGATCAGCGCGACGAACTCGCGCACGGCGTTGAGCGAGCGCGTGGCCATGCCGTACGCCTCGTCGGCGCGGCGCAGCGCGTCCCAGAACGAGATGCGCTCGCGCGTCGACAGCGCCTCGATCATCGCCTCGGCGCGGTCGCCGATGCCGCGCTTCGGCACGTTGAGAATGCGGCGCAGCGACACCACGTCGGCCGGGTTGGCGAGCACGCGCAGGTAGGCCAGCAGGTCCTTGACCTCCTTGCGCTCGTAGAAGCGCACGCCCCCGACCACCTTGTACGGCAGGCCGGTGCGGATGAAGATCTCCTCGAACACGCGGGAGGCGGCGTTGGTGCGGTAGAAGACCGCGACCTCGCCCGGCTTGACGTCCTCCTCGTCGCTGAGCCGGTCGACCTCCTGGGCCACGAACATGGCCTCGTCGTGCTCGTTGTCGGCGACGTACCCGACGATCTTGGGCCCGTCGCCCTGGTCGGACCAGAGGTTCTTGGGCTTGCGCGACTCGTTGCGGGCGATGACCGCGTTGGCGGCCGCCAGGATGTTCTGGGTGGAGCGGTAGTTCTGCTCCAGCAGGATCGTGCGGGCGTCGGGATAGTCGCGCTCGAACTCCAGGATGTTGCGGATCGTCGCGCCGCGGAAGGCGTAGATCGACTGGTCGGCGTCGCCCACCACGCACAGCTCGGACTGGTCGGCTCCCGACCGCACCACGTCGCCGTCGGCCGTGCGCAGCTCGGGATGCCCCACCAGCTCCCTGATCAGGATGTATTGGGCGTGGTTGGTGTCCTGGTACTCGTCGACCAGCACGTGCCTGAACCGCATCCGGTAGTGCTCGGCCACCTCGGGGAACAGCTGGAACAACGTCACCGTGTTCATGATGATGTCGTCGAAGTCCATCGCGCCGGCCTCGGTCAGCTTGAGCTGATAGGCCTTGTACGCCTGCGCGAGCGTCTTCTCCAGGTGCGAGCCCGCCTTGTCGAGCGCGGTCTCGTAGTCGACCAGCTCGTTCTTGAAGTTGCTGACCTGCGCCGAGAACGAACGCGGCGGGTAGCGCTTCGGATCGAGCTCCATCTCCCTGCAGACCATCGCCATCAACCGCTGCGAGTCGGCCTGGTCGTAGATCGAGAAGCTCGACGGGAACCCCAGCCGCTTGGCCTCCCGCCGCAGGATGCGCATGCAGGCGCTGTGGAACGTCATCACCCACATCGCCCTGGAACGCGGCCCGACCAGCTTGTCGATGCGCTCCTTCATCTCGCGGGCGGCCTTGTTGGTGAACGTGATCGCCAGGATCTCTCCCGGATGGACCTCCCGCTCGGCCAGCAGGTAGGCGATGCGATGCGTGAGCACCCTCGTCTTCCCGGATCCCGCCCCTGCCACGATGAGCAGCGGGCTGCCATGATGAATCACGGCCTCGCGCTGCTGTGGGTTGAGGCCGTCGAGCAAGGGGTGGTCAACAGAGACTTGGGTCGGCACCTACCTAGGTTAAGACGCGCCGCCGACAATCGTTGACCGGAATGCCGCCGAAGGGCCGTGCGGTTGTCCTTCGTGGACAACGGAAAGGGGAGCCATGCTGCCGGAAGCCGAGATCAACCGGGTTCTCGTGGTCACCGCCCATCCGGACGACGTCGACTTCGGCGCCGCCGGAAGCGTGGCGCTGTTCGGGGACAGGGGCATCGAGGTCACGTACCTGCTGGTCACGGATGGGGACGCGGGCGGCAACGAGCGCACCTTGGACAATTCCGGCATGGCCGAGCTCCGCAGGACCGAGCAGCGCGCCGCCGCCAAGGCCGTCGGCGTCACGGACGTGCGCTTCCTCGGCTACCCGGACGGACAGGTCGTGCCCTCGCTGGAGCTCCGGCGCGACATCTCCCGTGTGATCCGCCAGGTCCGGCCCGATCTGGTCATCACCCACCATCCCGACCGCAACTACCAGCACGTCGCCCCCAGCCACCCCGACCACCGCGCGGTCGGCGGCTCCGCCCTCGACGCCGTCTACCCGGACGCCCGCAACCCCTACGCCTTTCCCGAACTGCTCAGGGCCGAGGGCCTGGAAGACTGGACCGTACGCGAGGTCTGGCTCACCGGCGGCCCCAACCCCGACCACTGGGTGGACATCACCGAGGCCATGGACCGCAAGCTCGCGGCCTTGCAGTCACATGTGAGCCAGATCGCCCATGTGGAGGGCTTCATCGACTTCATCAAGACCCGCTTCGCGACCTGGGCCGAACAGGCCGGCCTCCCTTCCGGCCGCTACGCGGAAGCGTTCCAGGTGGTCTCCACAGCCTGATCCCTGCCCCTGGCTGTCCCCGAACCCGCCCGGCTTTGTGCGGCACTCCGTCGCACGGCCCTGGCCCGTTGCTGCGACCTCGAGCCGTTCTACGGCACCGAGACGGCCGTTGTGGGGTGGGGAGCAGCCGTGCTGGGGGCCCGGAGCCGTCATCCGGCACGGGACCGTTCCGGGGCACGGAGCCGTCCCCCGGCGCGGGACCGTTCTGGGCCACGGGCCGTTCTGGAGGCACGGGACCGTTCTCGGATACGGGACCATTCCGGGGCACTGGGCCGTGGCCGGGTTCGGAGCGGTTCCGCGATACGGACCTTTCCAGGGCACCGGAACGGTTCCAGGGCACCGAGGTGGGCTGAGGCACCGAGGTGAGTGTGAGGCCGGGGTGGGCTGTAGGGCCCGGGTGGGTGTGGGGCGCCGAAGAGGGTCTAGGGCACCGAGCCCGGTGGTGCCACCCAGAGCGCCGGCTGTCCGGTGACCTCGGAGATGATGTCGAAGTCGCGGTCGTAATGCAGGACCGTGGCCCCGTGCACCTCGGCACACGCGGCGATCAGCAGATCATTCGGCGGGATGCCGCGGTGCTGAGAGCGTGCGGCGAGCTGCTTCTGCACGTCCAAGGCTCGGACCTGCGTCTCCTGGGTGAGTGGGAGCTGGATGCACTGCCCCTGGGCGTCCAAGATGCGTTGGTAGTGGGCGAAGTCGCGAGCGCTGTAGAGCACCTCCAGATCGATGACGCTGCAGGTCGCCACGACGCGCGCCACGTAGAGCGGATAGAGAGCTTTGGCGACCACATCGCTGGTGCGCATGCGGGCCAGTGCGCTCTTGTCGAGGAGATACATCACTCCGGTTGCGGCCACGCATGCTTCATGATCTCCGGATCCAGCAGATCCGGGCTCCCCTCCGTGCGCCAGAACTCGAACGCCTCGATTGCGTCCGCCCTTTCCGCATCCCGGTCGACCACCGCTTGAAGCGCGGCGTGCACCGTCTCCTTCATGGTCGGGGCGCCGAGTCTCCTCTGGGCTTGCTCCAGAAGCTCCTTGTCGACGTCGATTACCGTACGCATACGACATCACCTCCGTGCCTCCATCGTATATCAGAAGACGTGATCTTGATATACGCATTTCCCGGACGGCGCGGGCCCTGGGAAGTGCGCCCAGGAGACCTTAAAGCGTGCAGGTAAGACGTCTATGGCTGCTCAAGTTTCGGGCCCGGGGAATGTTCCGCCGACGGGTAAGAATCCTGATCCGCGGCGACAAAAGATCCACCGGATCTTCAGAAGAGACGGTCACGCTTCGTAGTGCAATTCGCCCAGCATCAGGGCAAACCGTCCTACTTTCGTTTGCCGGCCATCCGGGCGAAGAGGTAGCCGAGGGAGTTGGTGGCGAGGTGCAGCATGGCCGGGGCGAGCAGGCCGCCGTGGCGGCGTAGTTCGCAGAACAGCACCCCGGCCGCCGCCGTCGACACCACGCTCCCCGCCACCACCCGTGCGGTGTCCGGGCGAGAGGGTGACTCCGCTGCGGTCAGGGAACCTAGTGCCGGGTTGGCGTCGGCCATGTCGATGGCCGGGAGGATGTGCCACAGGCCGAACAGGGCCGAGGAGATCGCCGTGGCGGCGACCGTGCCCTGCCTCTGGCGCAGCATGGCGTACAGGGCGCCCCGGAAACCCACCTCCTCCAGCAGGACCGTGCCCAGCGGAACCTGGACCAGCGCCTCCTCCAGGGCGCGGGCGCGCGAGAGCGACAGGGCGCGCTCGTCCTGGAACAGCGGCCTGGTGCGGGGGTTGGCGACGCCGACCGCGTAGACGGCCGCCACCGCCGCCGCCAGCGCGCCTCCTGTCACGGCGCCCCGGCGGCCGTGCTCGAACCCGAGCTCCCGCCACGACAGGCCGGACCGCCGGGCCATCACGAGGAGGACGGCGGTCGCCGCGGAGGAGGTGACGGGCGCCCATCGGGGGGCGACCTTGTTGTTCATGATGTTGGCGGCGGCGAGCACGGCGATCGCGGGGAGCAGCGTCACCCCTGCAGGCTACGTCCGGCCCGTTCGCCGCGCTCGTTCCCCGCACGCTTCGCCGTCACGTCCCCTGCACCCGGCATGCTGCGCCGGTCGTCCGTCCGTGCTTGCCGGCACATTGCCTCGGCCGTAGACCGGTGTAGCGGGCCGATGGTCTGTCGCCTCGGCGGCAACCGGACGGGCGAGGAGGTGGGAGTGGGCGGGTGTCAGGAGGCGGCGGGGCGGCGCCAGCCGGCTGGGAGGCGGGTGCGGCGGCGTTCCTCCGGGGTGAGGCCGCCCCAGATGCCCTCCGACTCGCCCGCGTCTAATGCGTACGTGCGGCACTCCTCGATGACCTGGCAGCGCGCGCAGACCGCCTTGGCGCGGGCCTCCTGCAAGGGGGTGGGGGCGAGGGGGAAGAAGAGGTCAGGGTCGCTGGATCTGCACGCGCCCCGGCGCAGCCAGCCGATCTCCTCCATAGGCATGGGTCAAAGGTAGAGCGTGGGGGTGATCCAAGACATCATCCTGTGGGTTGAACCGGGAGTACATCCCCAGGTTCGATTCGGCCGGCCTCCGTACACCTGCGGTGCTCAGCAGGCGCCCACGCCGTCGCGGTAGCCGGTCGCGAAGGAGGCCTGGCGCTGTTCGGCCGTCCCGTGGGCGGCCGGGTTCAGCCAGTCGTCCGTCGGGTCGCCCGCCGCCGCGAGGCTCAGGAGCAGTTCGTCCTCGTCGCCCGGATCCGCGGTGAGCGCTCCCGAGCGGACCAGGGTCGAGAGGGTGCCGCCGGCGTAGCAGTCGGCTTGGAGCTCGAGCTGGACGTTCAGCTCGAAGGAGGTCCGGAGCTGTGCCTGCACGGCGTGCCCGAGCTCGTGCGGAATGATGACATAGACGGACCCGTCCCCCATCTCGTTCCAGAGCGATTCCATCCAGGCCTGGTCATAAGCGATGAAGTGCCCGATGGGGCAGTAGAAGGCGTTGTTCGGGACGGCGGGCTGGTTGCCGCAGCTGGGACCGGCGTTCCCGGTATAGGGGACGAAGTCGGCGATAGGCTGATATGTCCGGCCGAGGTGCTGGAACTGCTGCCGCCAGAATGCCTCCGTCAGCGTACGCGCGGCACGGACGTCGTCCTCGAACGAGTCGGCCCCCTGCGCGTCCATGGACCGCGGGCTGACGATGCCACAGGCCCCGACCAGCAGGGCGAGCACGGCCGACAGGAGGAGGGGAAGCAGGGGGATCGGGGGAATGGTCGAGATGCGCCGCACCGGCCTCACACGTCCCAAGTGTGCACGGGCTCGTTGGTGTGCATCCGCTCGATGTACCCCAAAGTCATGGCTCGCAACGCCTCATGCCGATCTCCTCCGTGCGCGCGTACGCGTTCCACCTGCCAGTTCGCCCCCGTACGACCGGTAAGACAGCGACCCTCGATGATGCCCAGCAGCCGGTCGGCGACGGGACGGTTCACGCCCCACAGCGCCAGCCCCTCGTACGCCATGGGCAGCAGCCGGCGCAGGATCAGCTCCGCCGCCGGCACCTCGCCCATCCCCGGCCAGTACAGCCGCGCGTCCAGCCCGTGCCGGGCCGCCGCGCCGAGATTGTCCTGTGCCGCCTGGAACGACATCTGGCTCCAGATCGGCCGCTCGTCGTACGGCAGCACGCGCATCAACCCGTAGTAGAACGCCGCGTTGGCCGCGATGTCGGAGACGGAAGGCCCGGCAGGCAGCACGCGGTTCTCGACGCGCAGGTGCGGCATCCCGTCCACCACCGCGTACACCGGTCTGTTCCACCGGTAGATCGTCCCATTGTGCAGAGTCAGCTCGTGAAGCTGGGGGATACGTCCCTGTTCGAGCTCGGTACGGGGGTCCTCGTCCTCGCAGAGGGGCAGCAGGGCGGGGTAGTAGCTGACGTTCTCCTCGAACAGGTCGAAAACACTCGTGATCCACCGCTCCCCGAACCACACCCTCGGCCGCACGCCCTGCGCCCTCAGCTCGGCCGGTCGCGTGTCCGTGGCCTGCTCGAACAGGGCGATCCTGGTCTCGCGGTGCAGTTCCCTGCCGAACAGGTAGGGGGAGTTGGCCGCCACCGCGACCTGGGGCCCCGCGATGGCCTGGGCGGCGTTCCAGTGCGCGGCGAACGCCTCGGGGCTGACCTGGAGATGCAGCTGGACGCTCGTGCACGCGGCCTCGGGGGCGAGGCTGTCGGCGTGCGTGTCCAGGCGTTCGACGCCCTCGATGGCCAGGTGCAGGTCCTCGCCCCTGGCCGCGAAGATCTGCTCGTTGAGCAGGCGGTAGCGGGGGTTCGCGGAGAGCGTGCCCTCGCCGAGGTCCTGCTCGCGCAGCGTGGGCAGGATGCCGATCAGGACCAGGTGGCCGCCCTCGGAGCGGGCGCGCTCCTCGGCGTGGTTGAGCCGCGTCCTGACGTCGTCCTCCAGGCGCGACGCCCCGTCGCCGCCCAGTTCCTGGGGCTCGATGTTGATCTCGACGTTGAACTGCCCCAGTTCCGTCGCCCAGTCCGGCCGCGCGATGGCGGCCAGCACCTGGGCGTTGCGCATAGCGGCCTCGCCGTACGCGTCCACGATGTTGAGCTCGATCTCCAGACCGGCGAGGGGACGTTCCACCTCGAAGCGCGATTCACGCAACATCTGGGCGAAGACGTCAAGGCACCGGTGCACCTTTTCCCGATATTTCCGGCGATCGTCCCGGCTGAAGACGACGACTGGCACGTCCCTCCCCATATCCCGAAATGTCCCACGCCAACGCCACCAACACCAGAGCGGGAGAGGGGGCCAAGGATGTCGTGACGTGGGGGTCAGGTCTTCACCACGGAGCCGGCCCAGGGGGCGGCGTAACGGCGGCCGGCCCCGCACACCCCATGACCGTCTCCCTGGACGGAGCCCAGCCCCGTGCGGTGGGTGGGCCGGTGGGGCGGAGCCGTAACAGATGGAGGGAGGGCACGCCCCGTGCGGTGGGACGGCCGGGCGGAGCCGTGAAAGAGGAAGCCCCGTGCGCTGGGCGGGCCGGGCGCCGTAGCCGCGAAAAGAAAGCCCCGTGCGGGGGCCGCACGGGGCTGGAGGGAGATCAGCGGGACTGCATGATCTCGCGCATGAGCTGCGCCGTCTCGGAGGGGGTCTTGCCGACACGGACGCCGACCTTCTCCAGGGCCTCCTTCTTGGCCTGGGCGGTGCCGGCGGAGCCGGACACGATGGCGCCCGCGTGGCCCATCGTCTTGCCCTCGGGCGCCGTGAAGCCCGCCACGTAGGCCACGACCGGCTTGGTGACGTGCTGCTCGATGTACGCGGCGGCCCGCTCCTCGGCGTCGCCGCCGATCTCGCCGATCATCACGATCGCGTCCGTGCCCGGGTCCTCCTGGAACGCCTGGAGCGCGTCGATGTGCGTCGTGCCGATGACGGGGTCGCCGCCGATGCCGACCGCGGTCGAGAAGCCGAAGTCGCGCAGCTCGTACATCAGCTGGTACGTCAGCGTGCCCGACTTCGAGACCAGGCCGATGCGCCCGGCGGTGGTGATGTCGGCCGGGATGATGCCCGCGTTGGAGGCGCCGGGGGAGGCGATGCCGGGGCAGTTGGGGCCGATGATGCGGGTCTTGTTGCCCTTGGCGACGGCGTGCGCCCAGAAGGCGGTGCTGTCGTGGACGGGCACGCCCTCGGTGATCACCACGCAGAGCGGGATCTCGGCGTCGATGGCCTCCATGACGGCGTCCTTGGTGAACGCCGGCGGCACGAAGACGACCGACACGTCGGCGCCGGTCTTGTCCATGGCCTCCTTGACGGAGCCGAACACGGGCAGGCCCTCGTGCGTGATGCCGGCCTTGCGGGCGTTCACGCCGCCCACGACGCGTGCGCCGGAGGCGAGCATGCGGCGGGTGTGCTTGGTGCCCTCGCCGCCGGTCATGCCCTGAACGATGATCTTGCTGTTCTCAGTCAACCAGATGGCCATAAGTCACGCACCTACCGCAGCGAGCTCGGCGGCCCGCTTGGCCGCGTCGTCCATCGTGTCCACCAGCTCGACCCGCGGGAGCGCGGCGTCGGCCAGGATCTGCCGCCCGAGCTGGGCGTTGTTGCCGTCGAGGCGGACCACCAGCGGGTGGGTCACGGCCTCGCCACGGCTTTCCAGCAGCTTGAACGCCGAGACGATGCCGTTGGCGACGGCGTCGCAGGCGGTGATGCCGCCGAAGACGTTCACGAAGATCGACTTGACGCTTGGGTCGGAGAGGATGATCTCCAGCCCGGCCGCCATGATCTCGGCCGAGGCGCCGCCGCCGATGTCGAGGAAGTTGGCGGGGGAGGGCTTGCCTGGGAACTGCTCGCCCGCGTACGCCACCACGTCGAGGGTGGACATGACCAGGCCCGCGCCGTTGCCGATGATGCCGACGTCGCCGTCGAGCTTGACGTAGTTGAGGTCCTTCTCCTTGGCCCTGGCCTCGAGCGGGTCCTCGGCCGACTTGTCGGCGAGCGCCTCGTGGTCGGTCTGGCGGAAGGCGGCGTTGTCGTCGAGGGTGACCTTGCCGTCAAGGGCCTTCACCTGGCCGTCGGCCGACAGGATCATGGGGTTGACCTCGACGAGCGTGGCGTCCTCGTCGACGAAGCAGCACCAGAGCTTCTCGATGAGCTCGGCGGCGCCGTCGAGCGCCTTCTCCGGCAGGCCGCCGGCCACCGCGATCTCGCGGGCCTTGGCGCGGTCGACGCCCGTCAGCGCCGAGACCGGCACCTTCGCCACCTTCTCGGGCGCGGTGTGGGCGACCTCTTCGATGTCCATGCCGCCCGAGGCGGAGCAGATGGCGAGGAAGGTACGGTTCGCGCGGTCGAGGAGGAAGGAGAAGTAGTACTCCTCGGCGATCGCGCTGGCCTCCTCCACGAGCACCTTGTGGACCGTGTGGCCCTTGATGTCCATGCCGAGGATGGCCTGGGCCTTGGTGACCGCGTCGGCGGCGTCGTCGGCCACCTTCACGCCGCCGGCCTTGCCCCGGCCGCCGGTCTTGACCTGGGCCTTGACGACAACGCGGCCGGTCAGCTCGTCGGCGGCGGACCGCACCTCCTCCACGTTCTTTGCGACGATGCCGCGTGGCACCGGGATGCCGTAGTCGGCGAAGAGCTCCTTCGCCTGATGTTCGAACAGGTCCACGAGGGTCCGTCCTCTTCCACTTGGTCGCTCGCCCTCCGTCGGGTTCGCGCCCTGCTTTTCCGACTGATGTTCGACAGCCCGGACAGTTGCGCTGATGGTCGCGTCCGCTTCGCCGCTCGTGTCGGCATCATGCCTCGTTCTCTCACGGCGAGCTCCTACGGCTCAGGGTGCGTGCCGGGCGTTTCCGCCGGTAAAGCCTAGCCCGAAGCTTGACCTGCCCCGGTCATGGGGGCGGGGGTTCTTCCGCTCTGTGACGGTGATCTCACTGTTCCGAACGGCCTCTGCACCGAATATGCACTGTTTCGGAATCGTACGCCCGGACGCTCGATATATGGCCGTGATCTTCGATTGGCATGCTTCTGCTCCCTCACCTCTGAATCGAACGGGGAAAAACGTATGAAGCGAATTCTCACGGGCCTCGCGTTAGCCGCGGCCGCCACGCTGGTGACGGCGACGCCCGCGCACGCGGCTCCCGTGAACCCTGCCAAGGCGCTGCAGAAGCAGTTCGTCAAGGGGCACGGGGTGCGGATCTCGGAGAAGTCCCGCATGAGCGTGGACGGAAAGAGCCTGGGAACCAGCACGACGACCGGCAGGCTCGAGTTCGGCAAGTCGGGCATCGTCGCCTCCGACATCCGGACCAGCTCCCCCAAGGGCAGCCTGAGCAGCCTCTTCGCCGCGCCTCCGCGCATCATCTCGATCGACGGCCACAGCTACGTCCAGGGTGGCCTCTACAGCGAGGACCTGCCCGACGGCAAGAAGTGGGTGCGCTACAACGGTCAGCCCAGCGGCAGCACCTACAACCAGCTCATCGACATCTTCGAGCCGAAGGTGCTGAAGCTGGTCCTCTCGCACGCCAAGAGCTCCAAGAGCGGCCTCTACAAGGGGTCGGTCACCTACAAGGACCTGGCCAAGGCATATGGGAGCAGGCTCGACGGCTCCTTCGCCAAGATCAAGATCGACTATGCGCTGAAGACCAACTCCAAGGGCCTGATCACGTCGCTGACCTCCTCGTGGGGCCTTGACTTCGGCATCCTGGGCAACAGCCGGTCCACCACCGAGACCCGCTACGTCGGGTGGGGATCCAAGGTCAGCATCAAGGCTCCGTCCAAGAGCGTGTGGATCGACGTCAAGGACCTCGGTGAGGACAGCGATGTTCCGCAGGAGATCCCGGACAACGCGCTCAAGGAGATCCCGGAGGGCTCCCTCAACTCCCTGGCCAACTAGCGCCGAAACGGCCGACCGGCTCCAACCGGCTTGAACTGGCTCGAAACGGCCTCCCCTTCTCCGATGGATTCAGGGGAGGCTTTTTCGGTCAGGGTCCCGTGGGAAGCGGTCAGCCCGCGCGGGCCAGGTCGGGCCGCTTGGTGTAGTCGGTCAGGCCGATGACGTTCCCCCACGGGTCGGGGACCTCGACCGTCCACCCGGTGAACACCTCGAACGGCTCGATCCCCAGCTCGGCCGCCGCCGCGCGGGCGTCGGGCACCTCCAGCCAGACGCGCATGGACCCCGGCCCGCCCTCCTGGACCCGTACCAGCAGGCCCGGGGTCTCCCGCCCGATCGCGAACAGCGCCAGCTCGTCCGTCGAGAACCGCTCCTCCAGTCCGAGCACGCCGCCGTAGAACTCCCTGGCGCGCGCCAGGTCGCCCACCCCGACCAGGATGTTGTCGACGCCGAGGATCCTCATGACGCGAGCCCCGGGTGGTCGCGCCAGGCGGGCATGGAGCGCATGTGGGCCCTGGTGGCCTCCTCTGCCTCGGCCCGTGACTGGCCGGCGCGCTGCGTCTGCCACTGCACCATGCGCTCGAACCGTTCGTCGAAGTCCTGCAGCGTGCCGTCCGGCCGGGAGCACAGCCGGCACCACGTGCTGTCCGGGTGCCGGGGCGTGTGGTCGCCGGGGCCCTCCATCGGCATCCCGCAGCTCTCGCAGTTCATGGCCCGTCCTCTCTGAGCAGCGCGCGGAGCCCGGCGACGAGGCCCTCGCGCTCCTGCGGCGTCATCTTCCGCACGGCGCGCGCCAGCAGGTCGTCCTCCAGCACCCGCGGCGAGGCCGCGTCGAAGGCCGCCCGCCCTTCGTCGGTGACCCAGACGAACACCCGCCGCCGGTCGCGCTCGTCCCTGATCCTGGCGACCAGGCCGCGCTCCTCGACCCGGTCGACCAGCTCGGTCGTCGCGGCCCTGGACAGGTGCAGGTGTTCGGCCAGCTCGCTCAGGGTGAGCGGCCCGGCGGCCCGCAGGTGGCCGAGCACGGCGTGCATCCTGGCGGTCAGCCCGGCCGCGATCGGCTTCCTGGACGCCTTGAACCGCCGGTAGACCGCCGGGTAGAGCCGCGCGACCTCGCCGGCCGCCTCCGCTTCTTCCATGGCTTCTTTCGTGTACGAACTGTTCGTACACGAATCGTACGCCCGCCATGGGGCGCGGTCTAGGCCAGGCGGGACTCCCGGATGCGGGCCCATTCGAGCGAGTGGCGGATGCCGTCCTCGATGGAGTGGCGCGGCCGCCAGTCCAGCAGGCGCCGGGCCAGGTCGCTGCGGGTGTAGGCGCCGGCCACGTCGCCGGGGCGGGGAGGCGCCTCGACCAGCTCGATCGGGCGGTCGACGACGCGGTTGAACGCCTCGGCCAGCTCCCTGACGGTGGTGCCGGCGCCCGTGCCGAGGTTGATCACGCCGGCCTCCAGCGCGTCGAACCTGCGCAGGGCGGCCACGTGGGCGGCGGCCAGGTCCCAGACGTGGACGTAGTCGCGGATGCCCGAACCGTCCCTCGTCGGGTAGTCCGTGCCGGTGATCTGGAAGGGCACGCCGTCCTCGTAAGCCTCGATCATCTTGCCCAGGGCGTGGCTGGGGCGGCGCAACTGCAGGCCCGTGCGCATCTCGGGGTCGGCGCCGATCGGGTTGAAGTAGCGCAGGGAGAGGATCTTGATCGGGTGGCCGGCGGCGATGTCGGCGAACATGCCCTCGCACACCGCCTTGGTGCGCGCGTAGGGGCTCTGGGGGTCGAGCGGGGACTGCTCGTCGACGGTGTGGTCGTCGCCCGCGCGGTAGATGGACGCGGAGGAGCTGAAGATCATCCGGGTGCATCCGTTGCGGAGCAGGTGATCGACGAACTCGAGGCTCTTGGTGACGTTCGCGCGGTAGTAGCCGATGGGGTCGGCCACCGAATCGGGCACCACGATGAGAGCGGCACAGTGCACAACCGCGTCTATATCCGGATTTTCCCCGAATATCTTGTCAATCAGCGGGCCGTCGCTGATATCCCCCTCATAGAACACCCGCCCCTCGGCGAACTCCCGCCTTCCTGTCACAAGGCTGTCCAGAACGACCGGCTCGATCCCGGCATCGAGACACGCGGACGCTACCGTGCTCCCGATATATCCCGCCCCACCAGTAACCAATACACGCATCCCTGCACCCTAATTGCTGGCGTCGCCCCTCAAACCAATCCATCTGTTACGGCTTCGCCCGGCCGGCGCCACCCGCCGCACGTGGTCGGCGGCCTCCAGGGAGACGCCCACTGACCCGCACGTGGCCGGCCGCCGCAACGCCGCCCCCTTGACCTGCTCCGTGGTCGAGCGGACCCATCGCGCGACGACATCCTCGCCCGCCTTCCACCCCGACCCCGGCGGACCGCACCGCCCCGGGGCTGCACGGCTGCCGGTCGCATCACCGCCAATGGCATGGCCGCGCATCACACGACCGCCAATGCCGGCGCCTCACACGCCCACCACTCGCCGCCCCCGATCACACGAGCGCAAACCACACGATGGCGGGTCACACGGTGGCGGGTTGCACGGCGGTAGGTCACAAGGTGGCGGGTCACACGCTGCGGGTCGCACGGTGGCGGGTTGCACTGCGGCGATCGCACGGTCATCCCGGTCGCGACGGCACCACCACGGGCGGCGTGCGCGGAGGCCCCACGGCATCACCACGGAGCCGGTCAAGGGTGCGGCGTTGCGGCGGCCGGCCACGTGCGGGTCAGTGGGCGTCTCCCTGGAGGCCGCCGACCACGTGCGGCGGGTGGCGCCAGCCCGGCGGAGCCGTAACAGATGGATGGTTTGAGGGGTGGCGCCGACCCGGCGCAGCCGTAATAGAGGGGTGGTGCCGGCCGGGCGCGGCCGCAACAGAGGGAAGCAGCCGTGGCAGACGGAAGACGCGCATCGGGAGAAGAAGAACGGGATCGGCGGCGCGTCAACCAAGCGCTGGTCGGGAAAGCTTGAGAAAATCGCCTACTGTGACGGCGATTCTCGACCAGTTGCGCACTGCCCCCCGGTCCGTGCTCGGCAAGCTCCCCGGGGTTTCGGGCGACGACGACGAGTCGAGGCGGCCGCTGCCCGTGTCGGGGATGCTGGCCGCCGCCGCCACGCTGGGCGTCGGGCTGGCCGCGCTCACCACGCTCACCCTCGTCGGCTGGATCGCCGCGCCGAGCGGCACGCTGGGCAGCGGGCTGCCGGGGGTCTTCCGCACGGCGGCGCAGCTCTGGCTGGCCGCGCACCACGCCGGGTTCGCGATCCAGGGCGGGCGGGTCGGTCTGCTGCCGCTGGGGTTGATGTTGCTGCCGGCCGTGCTGCTCTACCGCGCGGGCCGGTGGATGGCGCGTGACGCTGACCTGCGGCTGCGGCTGCCCGCGCGGCTGCCGAAGAACAGTCCCAAGGAGAAGGCGAGGGCGCGTCGCCGGGCCCAGATGGCCGTGGTGATGCAGGCCGGGGTGTCCCTCGCGGCCCCTTACGCGCTGCTCGCGGGGTTGATCGCGCTCGCGGCGAGCAACGAGATCACCCAGCCGTATCTCGGTGAGGTGCTGCTCAGCCACTTCGTGCTGGCGTTCCTGGCGGGGGCGGTGGCGACGGCCCGCATGATCGGCCCGTGGCGGGTGATGCTGCGGCTGCTGCCGGAGCGGGTGCGCGCGCTCACCGTCGGCACGGCGGTCGCCACGGCCCTGCTGCTCGTGGCCGGGCTCATGCTGGTGCTGGTCGCCGTCGCGCTGAACTTCGGGCAGGTCAGAGACCTGTCAGGGGTGCTCTCGCCCGGGTTCGTGGGCGGGGTGCTGCTGTTGCTGCTGCAACTGCTCTACCTGCTCAACGCCGTCGTCTGGGCCTCCTCCTACATCGCCGGGCCCGGGTTCGCGATCGGCGCCGACACCCTGGTGGCCCCCACGGGGGTGCAGCTCGGCACGGTGCCGAGCCTGCCGCTGCTGGGGGCGCTGCCGGACAGCGGGCCCGTGCCGGGGTGGATGATGGCGGTGGTCGCGCTGCCGTTCGCGGCGGGGGCGGTGGCCGGGGTGATGGTGGCCCGGATCTCGCCGTCGCCGTCGTATGAGGCGGCGCCGCTCTGGGGGCTTCTGAGCGGGGTGACCTCGGGGTGCGTGGCGGGGCTGCTGGCGGCGCTGTCCGGCGGGCCGATCGGCGGCGGACGGATGGCCACGGTCGGCCCTTCGCCCTGGGAGGTGGCGTTGTCGGTGGCGCTCGAGGTCGGGGTGGCGGCCGGCATCTCGGCCGGCGTGACCAACCTGCTGCTGCTCAACAAGAAGGCTCGCGCGCCGCTCGACAAGGCGGCCGCCCCCGTGCGCAAGGCCGGGGCCGCCATCGCCAAGGCGGCGAGCAAGGTGGGGCTGGCCGAGTCGGACCCGCGCCCGCTGCCCGGTCACTGGATGGACGCCACCGAGGCGGACACTCAGGAGATCCCGGTCATCAGGGACGACTGGCAGGACGAGCACGCCTCGGCGGAGGCGGAGACCCTGGCCCAGGCCCGTCCCCGCCGGCCGGAGCCGGCGCGGCCGCCGCGCAAGGACATCGTGGACGAGTCGGACGATCGCGGCGGCCACGTGATCTACGTCGACCCGTACGCGTGGGACCGCGACTGACCCGCATCACGAGCCCCGCCTGACAGCCGCACGCCCCGAACATCCCCCAGGACCAGGCCGACGGCCGTACGGCCCCGAACGAGCGTTCTCGGGCCCCGGGCGGCGGCAGCACGCCCCGTCGTCTCCGGGACCCGGCCGGGGCCGCGGGCACTCGGACGCTTTCGGAGCCGCCCGATCAGGGTTGCATGGCGCCGAGCATCTCCAGCACGTCGGCGGGCAGCTTGCGCTGGGCCGCCTCCCTGAACTGCGCGAAGCACTCGCCCTGCGCCGAAACGGTCCCCGCGCCCTTCATGCACTCCTGATAGGCGGAGTACTCCTCCATCAGATACAGCTGCATGCCCGTGGCCATGGCCGACAGCGCCAGCGCGATGGACGAGACGGTGATGCCGCCGACGGCGACACCGGTGGGCCGGCCCTCGGCCCTGAGCATGGGGAGCGCGCGGATGCCGGCCATGAGCGCGAACAACGCCATGACCAGTCCGGCGAGGGGCAACATGAACGTCATGGCCAGCGCTGCGATGGACAACCAGATCGCTCGGCGGCCCGCCGAATCAGCGGGCTGCTGGCCTGCCGGTGCCTTCACCGGTGTCGACACCTGACCTCCTCTGCGTCGCCGGGCGAGGAACAGATACTCTGACACCCCCACCCTGTTTCCTTTTGGGAGTGTGCGTGTCTAAGGCTGGGCGGCTCGTCGTCCTCGTCTCCGGCTCTGGAACCAACCTACAGGCCCTGCTGGACGCTTCTGCCGACCCGTCGTACGGGGCCCGCGTGGTCGCGGTCGGCGCGGACAGGGGCGGGATCGAGGGACTGGCCAGAGCAGAGAGGGCGCAAGTCCCGACATTTGTGGAAAAACTGGGCGATTATGCGACACGGGCGGAGTGGGATGTCGCCATCGCGGCCAGGATCGCAGCGTACGAACCCGACCTGGTGGTGTCGGCGGGCTTCATGAAAATTCTGGGTGCGCCGACGCTGAGCGCCTTCCCCGTGCTGAACACGCACCCGGCGCTGCTCCCGTCGTTCCCCGGCGCGCACGGCGTGCGCGACGCGCTGGCCCACGGGGTCAAGGTGACCGGCTGCACGGTGATGCTGGCCGACGAGGGCGTCGACAGCGGGCCGATCATCGCCCAGGAGGCGGTGGCGGTGCTGCCCGATGACGACGAGGCGGTGCTGCACGAGCGCATCAAGACCGTCGAGCGGCGCCTGCTCGTCGAGATCGTCGGCCGGATGGTCCGCGAGGGCTGGACGGTCAGCGGACGCATCGTCCGCATCGGCAACGAAACTGGAGGGGAATCCACGTGACTCGCATCGCCATCCGGCGCGCGCTGATCGCCGTTTACGACAAGTCCGGGCTCGAGGAGCTGGCCAGAGCCCTCGACGGCGCCGGGGTGGAGATCGTCTCGACCGGCGGCACGGCGGCCGCCATCTCGTCGTACGGGATCCCGGTGACGAAGGTCGAGCAGCTGACCGGGTTCCCGGAGTGCCTGGACGGGCGGGTCAAGACGCTGCACCCGCGCGTGCACGCCGGGCTGCTGGCCGACGTCACCAAGCCGCACCACGTGACGCAGCTGGAGGAGCTGGAGATCGACCCGTTCCAGCTCGTCGTGGTGAACCTCTACCCGTTCCAGGAGACGGTGGCCTCCGGCGCGACCGACGAGGAGTGCGTCGAGCAGATCGACATCGGCGGCCCCGCCATGATCAGGGGCGCCGCGAAGAACCACAACACCTGCGCCGTCGTGGTCGACCCCGCCTACTACGGCGAGGTGCGCGACGCGCTGGCCGGTGGCGGTTTCACGCTCACCGAGCGCAGGCGCCTGGCCGGCCTCGCCTATGCGCACACGGCCGCGTATGACGTGGCGGTGGCCAACTGGTTCGCGCGGACCGCCGACGACGGCGAGTTCCCCGAGTTCACGGGCGGTACGTACGAGCGCAAGGCCACGCTCCGCTACGGCGAGAACCCGCACCAGCGCGCCGCCCTCTACACCGGCGGCACCGGCGGGCTGGCCAACGCCGAGCAGTTGCACGGCAAGGAGATGTCCTACAACAACTACCTCGACTCCGACGCCGCCTGGCGCGCCGCCTGGGACTTCGCCGAGCCGTGCGTGGCCATCATCAAGCACCAGAACCCGTGCGGCATCGCGATCGGCGCCGACGTGGCCGAGGCGCACCGCAAGGCGCACGCCTGCGACCCCGTCTCGGCCTACGGCGGCGTGATCGCCGTCAACCGTCCCGTCACGGCCGAGCTGGCCCGGCAGATCGCCGAGATCTTCACCGAGGTCGTCATCGCGCCGTCCTACGAGGCGGAGGCGCTGGAGGTGCTGCGCTCCAAGAAGAACATGCGCCTGCTGCGCTGCCCGGAGGGCCCGTCGCGGCTGACCGAGCTCCGCGAGATCGACGGGGGGCTCCTGGCGCAGACCGTCGACAAGGCGGACGCGCCGGGCGACTCGGCCGCGCAGTGGGAGCTCAAGACCGGCACCCCCGCGTCGCCCGAGCAGCTGGCCGACCTGGAGTTCGCCTGGCGGGCGTGCCGGTCGGTGAAGTCCAACGCCATCCTGCTGGCCGCCGACGGGGCGACCGTGGGTGTGGGCATGGGGCAGGTCAACCGCGTCGACTCGTGCCGCCTGGCGGTCACCAGGGCGGGGGAGCGGGCGACGGGGGCTGTCGGGGCCTCGGACGCGTACTTCCCGTTCCCTGACGGGCTTCAGGTGCTGATCGACGCCGGTGTGCGGTATGTGGTGGAGCCTGGGGGCTCGATCCGGGACGAACTGGTCGTCGAGGCCGCAGAGAAGGCCGGAATCACCCTGTATTTCACCGGCACCCGCCACTTCTTCCACTGACCTCCGGACGATTCCTTCACTGAACCTTCGCCTTCGGACGGCCCCTTCACGGTGTCCCTGCTCCGACCTCATGGAGCTCGGCCATCGTGGAGGGGTCAGACCGGTTTGCGATGATCGTCCGTTATGGGACGATCATGTAGCATTCTGTCTGTTTCGGCGGCGAGCATCCGTGAAGTGCGGTTAACCTAAGGGCTTCCCCTGCCTCGCGTTTCACGGAGTTCCCCTTGCTCGACACGCTGCTGCACGCCTTCGTGACCATGAACGGCTTCGCCACCAGCCCGGTCGTCCTCGTGATCCTCGCCCTCATCGGCGCCTACCTGGGCGGCAAGGTCGTCGAGATCATCCCGTTCACCCGCCGGATCATCGAGCGCCGCGAGGCCCAGGCCGCCGAACGCGAGTAGCCCTCAAGAGCACCTCACCCACCGGCCGTCCCCCTTACCGGCCATCCTGCTCGTCGGCCGTCCCGCTCACCGGCCCATCCCGCTCGTCGGCCGTCCCGTCCACGGCCGTCCCGTCCACCCTGCGCCCCCGTCGTGCTCACGCGTGCAAGGTCGCCAGGCGGGCCGCTCCCGCCAGGGCCGCGTGCACGCCCAGAGTGCTCTGGTGGACCCGTACCGCGCGGACGAAGGCGAGCCCCGCCACGTCGTCCAGCATCCGCTCCAACGGATCGAACAGCACCTTCCCAGCCCCCGACACGCCGCCCCCGATGACCACCGTGGTGATCTCGACCGCGGCCGCCGTGGAGGCGATCATCCCGGCCAGTGCCCGCGCCCCGCGTTCGAAGGCGGCGACGGCGACCGGGTCGCCCGCCGCGGCGGCTTCGGCGAGCGCTCGCGCGTCCGCCTGTCCCGGGGCGGGCGACCAGCCGTTGTCCAGGGCCCAGCGGGCGAGGTTGGGGCCGCTGGAGTAGCGCTCGACGCAGCCCCGCCCCCCGCACTCGCACCGTTCACCGGAGGGGTCGATGGACATGTGCCCGACATGTCCGGCGTTTCCGGTCGGTCCCAGCAGCGGCATGCCGTCGATCACCAGCCCTCCGCCGATCCCGGTGGACACCACGATGCCGAGCAGGGCCGTACTGTCACGTCCCGCCCCCAACCAGTGCTCCCCGAGCGCGAAGCACTGAGCGTCGCCGGCGAGCACGGTGGGCAGCCCCGTCAGCTTCCGCACCTCGTCACGCAGGGGGAACCCGCGCCAGGTGGGCATGTTGACCGGGCTCACCGTCCCGGCCGCCAGGTCGAGCGGCCCGGCGCAGCCGATGCCGACGGCCTCCGGCGACGGGCCGTCCTCGGTCACCTCCCCGATGAGCGCCGTCAGGGCGGACATGACGTCCGTACGGGGCGTGGGCCGCGTACCGGAACGCAACACGGAACCCTCCTCGTCCACCAGCGCGGCGGCGAGCTTGGTTCCTCCGATGTCAATGGCAAGTACGTAGGTCATCAATGTTTGTGGTGGTTGTCGGGCTGGCGAGGATCGCCAGGGTGTTCCAGTCCGGGCACGAGTTCGATCTTCTTGGCGCGCATGTCGTCCAGCCATCGCGCGAAGGCTCTCCGCCGCGCGGCGTCCAGCAGCGCGTCCCCACCGGCGATGGGGGCGGGCGCGCGGGAAGGTCCTGGTTCTGGCCGAAGGGCGGCTCCTTGCTGGGGCGGCGGGGGTGCCGAGGCGGTGTCGGGCACGGCGATCGCGACATGCCAGCCCAAAGTGTCCCGCACCGGTCCGACCAGGGTGCCGTGGGGGTGGCGTCGCAGCTCTTCCGCGATCGCCGCGGGCAGGGAGTCGAGCGACGCCCTGCCCAGCGGGTCGAGGTCGTCGGACGTCGCCTGCTGGGCGCTCGAAGGGTCGGGGAAGACGCGGTGCCGGAGGAGGTGCCGCGGCGGCCGGTGCTCGGCCGGGGTGGGGGAGCGCCATTCCGGTGGGGCCGCCGTGGTGGCGGTGACGTGCGCGAACACGGCACGCACCCACGGGCTGCCGTTGTAGGCGGCGGTGTTGATGGAGCCCAGCTCGACGGCCGCCACCCCCTCGAACGGCTCGCCTTCCACCGGGTCGAGCCCCAGCTCGGACGCGACGGCCTCGCACAGCGCCTCCGTGAGGATGACCTGGGTCAGCCACCTGGCGAGCTGGCGGTCCTCCGAGCTTCCCGGCACGGGCAGCGTCCCGCGGAACGGGCCTTCGCGGAGCTCGGCGATGCGACGGTCAAGCCGCTCGCGCGGAACCGGCCGGCTGTCCACCCACCCGGCCACCGCCCCCACCCCAGGCGCCGACACCGCCCCCGTGGCGGGCGATGGCACATCCTTCGCCGTGGGGTCGCTCGAGTGCGAATGAGTGCGGGGATCGGTGGAGTGCGAAGGGGCGTGGGGGTCAGTGGAGTGTGTATGCGCGGGAGGATCGGCGGAGCGGGGTGTGCGGGTGGCGGCAGCGCTGGGGTCGGGTGTGTGGTGGGTGCTCGGGGTATGGCCGGATCCCGGTGCGATGGGCGGTGGCAGCAGGACAGGAGCCGGGCGTGCGGTGGGTGGTGGGGGCACGGCTGGGTGGGGGTGGGCCGTCACCGGGTCACCTCCAGGCGGATCGCCGGGCTGTACTGGCAGCGGCCGAACCACATGACCTTGGCCAGGGCCCATGCATGGCCGGTGGGCGCGTCCTCCGGGACCTCCACCGGGAACGACACGTCCACGGTCTCACCCGCCCCGACCGTGAAGCCCCGGATGACCTCAGGGAGCAGGTGCCAGGTCCCCCACGGGGACGCGAGCTGCGACTCACCGCGGATCTCGTCGGACGTCGTGTTGGTGAGTCGCAGCACGAGCGAGGTGCTGGTGCCTGGTCGGAGGGTGAGAGCGTCGGTGACGGGGGTGATGGACAAGCCGGTGGGGCGGGCCTCGGCGGACTTGGTGCCGCGATTTGCCTGGGTGGTGGACGATGCTGACGGTTCATCGTGGGCCGGGAGCTCCGGGGGGCTTCCGAAGGCGACGGTGGTGACGTCTTCGATGACCTGGCCGCCTACCGAGGTGCGGGCGGAGACGAAGTGCAGCCCCCGGTGCGGGTCGGGGTCCGCAGGGGGCGGGGTGACGGTGACCGGGAAACGGAGGTGGCCGCCCGCGGGGAGGCGGAAGGCGCGTTGGGCGGGGGTGGCGGCCCAGCCTTCCGGGAGGCGGAGGGTGACCAGGCCCTCATGGGGCTCGTCCGTCAGGTGGGAGGAGAGCACCACCTCCACGTCGAACGGCTCCCCGTCCGACGGCGTGACCAGGCCGGGGCTGATCGTCAGGGAGATCGGCAGGTAGCCGAGTGGAGCCGGCCCCTTGTTGTGCAGCCAGTAGCGGGTGAAGACCGGTTGGGCCTGCTCCACGGTGGGGCCCAGCTCCGGCGTGGGTTCCGGAACTGCGGTGCCCGTTTCGAGCAGGTCACCAGGGCCGGCGGCAGTCGAGTCGGCGATGATCGTGCTGGCGGCGGTCGTGCCAGTAGCGGTCGTGCTGGCGGTGATCGTGCCGGTAGCGCTCGTGCCGGTCGTGGTTGTGCTGGTGGTGGTTGGGTCGGTGGGCGGAGTGGCGTTGCTGGACGGGGTGGTGGCCAGGAAGGTGGCGATTTCGGAGCCCGTCAACGGGAGGGTGGGCGTCGTGACGGGGGTGCCGGGGCGTTCGAGGAGGTCGGAGTGGGTGAGGGAGCTCAGCGGGAGATGGGGCGAGCTGATCTCCGCATGAGAGCCCAGCCCGGTCGACTCCATCAGGCGGATCGTCACGCCCTGGTCGGGGGCGGTGGTGTGGCCGTGGGCGTGGGGGTTGCCGGTGACCTTGAGGGTGCTCAGCAGCACGTCACGGGCCGGCGAGAGCGTCAGGAGCGAGTGTGTCTGGGGGAGTTCGCCCGCTTGCGGAGCGGCGATCGTACGGGGGAGCAGCGGGGTGATGTGCTCCTGGGCCTGCGCGGGGAGTCGCTGGGCCCGCCAGTCGCCCTCCCCGGCGACCAGGGAGTAGGAGAACTCGTGGGTCCAGTGCTGGAGCTGGAAGGCCGAGCCGTCAGGCGTCGTGCGGTGGGGCGGGTCCAGCCAGATGCCGGACGGCCAGCCCGTGCAGGAACGCATCAACGACAGGTGCAGCGCGCCCGAGGGGTCGACGGCGAAGCCGGGCAGGCCGTAGGCGAGCAGGGCCACCGTGTGGTCGTCGAGGCGTTCAGCCCCCAGCGGGCACACCGCTTCGATCGTGGCGTCGGCCAGGTCGCTCACCAGCTCGGCGACCGGGCAGTTGACGATCAGGGCGGGCAGCGCACGTACGTCGCGCAGGTCGGCGCTCGGCTGCCAGACCTCCGTGAGGGGTTGTTCGGCCGGGATCCACACCCGGGACGCGCCCGACTTCAGGGCATCGAGGTAGGCGGGATCGGCGCGGGAAAGAATCTCGGCGGCCAGCGGGTTGGCGTCGGGGCCGCCCAGGACGATGCGGACGTCGGGCAGGTTGGAGTCGACGTCGAGCCAGCCGTAGCGGGTGCCCGCCGCGGACGACGTCGTGGCGGTCACCCCCACGCGGGCCAGGGCGACCACCAGATCGCGGGCCTCCGGAGCCTCCTCCAGGGTGGGCACCACGACCTCGGCCACCCCCAGGGCACGGGCGCCCGCCTCGCCGAGATCGACCTTCGCCGTGGCCGACAGGCCGAACCAGGTGTTGGCCGGATTGTCCAAGGTCCACGGATGCTCGGCCGTGTCGACGTCGGGGAGGGCGAAGCCGCGGCCCACGACGGCGCCCGAGACGTCCGACACGGGGAGCGCGCCTTCGACGCGAGCGGGGAAGCGGACGCGCAGCAGCCGGTCGGCGCCGCTGTGATCGAGCACGCGGGTGGTGAAGTCGATCCGGTCGGAGCCGGTCAGCAGGGTGACGGTCTGCTCATAAGTGATCTCGCCGACCTGCCCCGTGACGATGAGGCGCCGGCCCAGCGGGCTCGTGTCGGCGCGGGCGCTCGCCGCCGGGGCGTCGGCGGAGCCCACGACCCGGCCTGTGGGGATGAGGTGCCAGGGCCCCTCGCCCATGTCGGGGTGCTGGGGATATTCGTCGTAGAGGCGTAGTTCGTTGCCGAGGCCGGTGAGAACCTCCCGGCCGGATGACCGGTCGAGGATCGAGGTGAGCGCGCCTCCCCGGGACGGGTCGGCCGTGACCCGCCATCGGTGGTTCTCGATGGTCACGGAATCGGAGACCGGCCCGGTGTGGGGCGGGTTCTGTGCCTGAGCTTCCGCTGGTTTCGCGGGCGGCTGACCGCCGGTGGCGACCGGTGCGCCGGTGCGCCAGGTCTCCGGGGAGGTCGTCACGATGCGGTACGTGCGCCAGCCCATCGACGGCACGTCGCGGGCCAGGAAGGTCAG
The DNA here is from genome assembly GCF_006334985.2 of Nonomuraea phyllanthi. Taxonomy (GTDB): domain Bacteria; phylum Actinomycetota; class Actinomycetes; order Streptosporangiales; family Streptosporangiaceae; genus Nonomuraea; species Nonomuraea phyllanthi. Next base: position 989,438 of record NZ_VDLX02000001.1, on the reverse strand, counting down.
CGTGCCGTTCTCCACGACGGCGGGGACCTCGGCGCCTGAGGCGTCGATAACACTGTGCCCCGTCGGCAGCGCCACGCGGACCAGGCCGTCGCGGGCGAACGGCAGGGTGTTGGTCACCACCACGCTCGGCGTCTCGACGCCGATCCGGCCGGTCAGGGCGGCGAGCGCGTTGTCGCGGGAGGCCGTGGCCAGGTCGTACGCCTCGCGCCAGCCGGTCAGCAGGTCGATGTAGACCTGGTCGGACTCCGAGCCGGTGATCGCGTCGTGGTGGGCGCCGTAGGCCAGCTGCCGCCACACCTTGTCGAGCGCCGTGTGCGGGTAGCCGCCCAGGCCCAGCGCGGCCGCGAACGTCGACAGCCGCTCGGCGTCCAGCGCGGCCACCTCGGCGGCCCGCTGGGCCTGCTTGGTGTCGATGTACGACACGTCCTTGCCGGTGTAGACGGGGTTCATGTCGCGGGTCTGGGGGCTGAAGGACGACATTTCGGCGCGTACGGCGTCGAGGAAGTCGCGCGGGGTGGCGCAGACGAATTTGGGCCAGACATAGCGGTCGGCCCAGGTGCGGTGGATGTCGGTGACCCACTTGTTGGGCGGGGTGTAGTCGGTGCCCACGGGAAGGAGGATGTGCTTGGTCGCGGCGACCGGCTTGAGCGAGCGGTAGAGGTCGTGGACCGCGGCGCAGGCGTCGTCCAGCGACGGCGAGGAGTCCATCGTCCAGCCCGCGGAGTAGTGGGCGGGCATGTAGTGGGTCAGGACGCCCTGCCCCGACGGCGAGATCCACTCGAACTCGCTGGGGAACTGCATCAGCGCGGCGTCGTTCTTGGCCTGCTTGAAGTTCTTGCTGATCGGCCCCCACTGGTGGAACGGGCCGCGCGCCCACGCGCTGCCGGTCAGCCCGGCCGCCGCGAGATAGCCGGGGAACTGCGGGTCGTGGCCGAACACGTCGAGCTGCCACGCGGTGCGCGGATCGCCGCCCAGGATGTCGCGCTGGTAGCCGATGCCGTAGACGAGGTTGCGGATCGTCGCCTCGGCGCCGGTCAGGTTGGTGTTGGGCTCGTTGTACGTGCCGCCGATCAGCTCCGCCCTGCCCTCCGCCATGAGCGCGCGCAGGTCGGCCCGGCGCTCGGGATGGGTGTCGAAGAACGGCTTGAGATAGTCGACCTCGGCCAGCACGAAACGGTAGTCGGGGTCGCGCAGCGCCAGCTCGATGTGGGCCTCGACCAGCGCGAACGCGTTGCGCTCCCACAGCGGCCTGGTCGTGCCGTCGCCGGGCAGGAGCTCCCACGGGCTGGTGTAGGCGGCCTGGGTGTTCCACCACACCGGGTCGTAGTGGAAGTGGGACACCATGTGCATCGTCCAGCCAGGCTCCTCGGCCGTGACCGTGACCTCCAGCGACTCCTCGCCCAGCGTGAGCACACAGGGGACGGCGCTGCCCGGCGGGACGGACACGGCCAGCGGCACCTCCAGGACGGTGGCGTCCGCCGGCACGGTGACCGGGCCGGCCAGCCGCACGCCCTCGCCGCGCAGCTCCAGCGCCGCCTCGTGCTCTCCCCGGGCGACGGTGACCCGCAGGACCTGGTGAGGGGCGTCCTGGGAACCTACGAACAGGTCGGTCGACTCGGCGGTCATCAGGCGGGAAGGCACGGGGGAACCTCCTGGGCATGTTGCTGGCGCCCGCAACACTAAGCCCTCCGAAGATCAATGACAACGATGTCATGATTCTCTGTGGATAACGGAGCTCTGCTGCCTGGCGTCTGTGGATAACTCCTGGCCGGAGGGCTGGGTGTGCCGGGGTCCGTGTGCGGGTTTCCGGCCCCCTGAGGCACGCGGTGAGATGGGGGTGCGGTGCGGCCGGGCCGAGGCGATGGGAGCGCTTTGGTGGCGGTGTCGCTGTGGCGGTTTCGGCGGTCTTCCTACGGGAGGCACCGGTTCCGCCGCCTGCCGCGGCTGTGATGGCGGCGCCCGTTTCGGGTGGCGGAGGGTGAGGTGGCGCGGCGGCAGTGGTGAGTGCCGCTCGCGAGGGTGCGGTGGGGGTGAGCGGTGGTGTTGCGAGGGCGCGGCAGATGCGGAGTGGTGGTGTGCCGAAGGTGCGGTGGCGATGAGCGGTGGTGCCGCCAGGGTGCGGTGGTGGTGAGTGGTGGTGCCGCCAGGGTGCGGTTGGGGAGCGGTGTCGGGGGAGCGGGGTGGGCGATCGGGTGAGGGCGTCAGCGGCTCTGGGGTTCGGTCAGGCGGGTGCGCAGGGACGTGATGACGGACTCGTCGATGCCGAGGTACGGCACCGCGCCACCGTGCCGCTCCCGGAGATGCTCCAGCGTCCGCAGCATGGTCGCCTCGGTGATCTCGTTGAACAGGCGGCGCGAACGGTCGCCGGCGCCGGGCCGCGTGCAGGAGGCGGTGAGGGCGTAGTCGCGGGCGATCTCCCGGTCCGGGACCCCGGCCAGGGTCAGCGCCAGGGCGACGACGAGCCCGGTGCGGTCGCGCCCGGAGTGGCAGTGCACGAGCACCCCGCCGGGCGGCGCGAGGGCGATCGCGGTGATGACGGCCGCCATGCGGTCCGCGCCGCGATCGAGGATCGCCCGGTAGATGTCGGGCATCGTGTCGGCCATGGCTTCCAGGACGTCGTCCTCGTCGCGCAGGACGGACAGGTTCCGGTACGCGGGGTGGCCGGCCAGCGGGCTGGGATCGGCCGCGCACTCGCCGGCCAGGCGGAGGTCGATCACCAGCCGTACGTCGTGTGCCAGCACCGCCTCGACGCCGGCCGGGCGGGGGCGGTCGGAGCGGATCAGGGCGCCCTTCCTGATGCGGCCGCCCGAAGCGGTGGGGAGGCCGCCGAGGTCACGGGCGTTCTCGCAGCCGGGCCATGAAAGTGCGGTCATCGCTGAGTCCCGGTGCTTGCCGGCATGAGGTGGGGTCCTCCTCGTATTATGAAGGTCTCCTTCATTAGTAGCACCGTTCGTCCTGAAGATCAACCAGTGGGCGGGGTCGGGTGGCGTGCCGGTGGTCATGAGGGACGTGGAAGGATTGCGGCATGAGCGCAGTGAAACTCGATGGCAAGGCGACCGCCGCCAAGATCAAGGCAGACCTCACGGCCCGGGTGGCCGCGCTCAAGGAACGCGGCATCACGCCCGGCCTGGGCACCGTGCTCGTGGGCGACGACCCCGGCAGCCAGATCTACGTCGCGGGCAAGCACCGCGACTGCGCCGAGGTGGGCATCGCCTCCATCCGCGTCGACCTCCCGGCGACCGCCACCCAGGCCGAGGTCGAGGCGGCGGTCGACGAGCTCAACGCCTCGCCCGAGTGCACCGGCTACATCGTGCAGCTCCCGCTGCCCAAGCACCTCGACACGATGGCCCTGCTCGAGCGCATGGACCCGGCCAAGGACGCCGACGGCCTCCACCCGGTCAACCTCGGCCGCCTCGTCCACATGGTGGAGGCGCCGCTCCCGTGCACGCCGCACGGCATCGTGCTGCTCCTGCAGGAGTACGGCGTGCCGATCAAGGGCGCGGAGGTGGCCGTGGTCGGGCGCGGCATCACGGTGGGCCGTTCGCTGGGCCTGCTGCTCACCCGCCGCAGCGAGAACGCCACCGTGACCCTCTGCCACACGGGCACCCAGGACCTCGCGGGCCACGTGCGCCGGGCGGACATCGTGGTGGCGGCGGCGGGCGTGCCCGGTCTGATCACGCGCGACATGGTCAAGCCCGGTGCGGCCGTCCTCGACGTGGGGGTCTCCCGGGTGGAGGGGAAGATCGCCGGTGACGTGGCGCCCGAGGTGGCGGAGGTGGCGGGGTTCCTCACGCCCAACCCGGGCGGCGTCGGGCCCATGACCCGCGCCCTGCTGCTGTCCAACGTCGTGGAGGCCGCGGAACGCCTTCAGTAGCCGCCAGCAGGCAGAACGACCGCCGGCGGTGATACCGGGCAGCACCCGGTATCACCGCCGAAGGTCGGAAGCCCCCGAAGGTCGGAAGCCCCCGAAGGTCGGAAGCCCCCGAAGGTCGGAAGCCCCCGAAGGTCGGAAGCCCCCGAAGGGTCGGGGGCCGCCGAACAGGTCAGCAGCCGCCTGAAGGTCGGAGGCCGCCTGAAGGTCAGGAGCCGCTGAACAGGTCAGAAGGGGTACGTGGCGATGTCCCCCTGCATGGTGACCCACTGCGTCTCGGTGAAGGCGTCCACGTTCGCCCCGGTGCCCCCGAACCTGGCCCCCGTCCCCGACGCCCCCACCCCGCCGAACGGCGCCACCGCCTCGTCGTCCACGGTCTGGTCGTTGATGTGCACGATCCCCGTCGGCACCAGGTCGGCCAGCGCCAGCCCCTTCATCACGTCGCGGGTGAGGATCCCCAGCGACAGCCCGTACTCCGAGTCGCCGGCCAGCGCCGCCGCCTCCTCCAGCGTGGCGAACGTCGTCACGGGCGCGACCGGCCCGAACACCTCCTCGGCGTACGCGGGCGCGGTCACCGGCACCTCGGCCAGCACGGTGGGCCGGTAGAACAGGTCCTCGTACGTGCCTCCGGCGGCGAGCCGGGCCCCGGCGTCCACGCTGGAGGTGACCAGCCGGTGCACCCGGTCGCGCTGCCGCGCGTCGATGAGCGGCCCGAGCGCGACCTCGCCGGTGGCGGGGTCGCCGACCGGCAGCCCGGCGGCCTTGGCGGCCAGGCGCTCGACGTACTCCTCCGCGACGGCCTCGTGCACGAGGTGCCGCCCTGAGGTCATGCAGATCTGGCCCTGGTGGAAGAACGACGCCCACGCGCCCGCGGACGCGGCGGGGCCGAGGTCGGCGTCGTCGAACACGACCAGCGCCGAGTTCCCGCCCAGTTCCAGGTGGACCCGCTTGAGCAGGCGCGCCGCCGCCTCCCCGACCTTGCGTCCGGCGGCGGTGGAGCCGGTGAAGGAGATGACGGGGATGTTCGGGTCGGCGACCAGCGCCTGGCCGGCCTCGGGGCCGCCGGGCAGCACGTGCAGGAGCCCCGCGGGCAGCCCGGCCTCCTCGAAGACCCGTGCGATCGCGAACCCGCCGCAGACGGCCGTGCGCTGGTCCGGCTTGAACACGACCGCGTTGCCCAGCGCGAGCGCCGGTGCGACCGACCTGATGCCGAGGATCAGCGGGAAGTTGAACGGCGCGATCACGCCGACCACCCCGACCGGTATCCGCCGGGCGAAGCTGAGCCGCCTGCGGGCGGTCGGCAGCACCTCGCCGAGCGGCTGCGAGGCCAGCGCCGCCGCCTCGTAGCACTCCTGCGCCGCCACGTGCGTCTCGAATCCGGCCTTGCCCGGCACGCCGCCGGACTCGCGCACGATCCAGTCCTGGATCTCCTGCGCGTGCTCCTCGAAGAGCCGCCCGGCCCGCCGCAGCAGCGCCGCCCGCTCCTCGTACGGCGTGGCGGCCCACGCCCGCTGCGCCTCGCGCGCCCGCGAGGCCGCCGCCGCCACGTCGTCGGCGCCGGCCGAGCCCGCGCGGCCGAGCTCGTTCCCGGTCGCGGGCTCGACGACCGGGACGTCACCGGCCCGAGCGGCGGTCCACCCGCCGTCGAAGATCGATCCTGTCCAGATCTTGGGGTCGAGGAAGGTCATCGTGCGCCTCCTAGGGCTGGAAGTCGGGGTCCACGGTCACGGACACGTCGAGCAGCAGGGGTTCCTCGCGGGCGGCGAGCGACGGCAGCACCTCGTCCAGCGCCGCCGTCAGCTCGTCGTACGCGTCCACCCGCCTGGCCGGGCACCCCAGCGACCTGGCCAGCGCCCCCATGTCCACCTCGGTGAAGGGTGGCCACGGCGCCTTGCCGCCGCGCTGGTCGGCGAGGTGGTCCATGATCGCGTACCGGCCGTTGGCGAGCACCACGAAGAGGGCGCCCACCCGGTAGTGGGCGGCGCTCCAGAGGGCGTGCACGCCGTAGAGGGCGGAGCCGTCGCCCACCACGGCGAGCACGGGACGGCCGGGCAGCGCCATCCGCAGCCCGACCGCGGCCGGCACGGCGAACCCAAGCCCGCCCATGGCCGCCGAGAGGAAGCCGAGCGGGGTCCTCGCGGGCACGAGCCGGTGCAGGTCGGGGCGGGAGGACGGGGTCTCCTCGACCAGCACGGTGTCGGCCGGCAGCCGCGCCGCCAGCTCGCGCAGCACGTGCGCCGCCCGCAACGGCCGCCCTCCAGGAGGTACGGGAGGAATGTCCGGTACGTCCGGCCGTCGCGCCACAGCGGTCCTGGCCGGCAGCAGGGCGGCCAGGCGGGCGCAGACGGCCGAGGGCGACGCCAGGTAGGCGAGGGCGGCCGGGCTGCGGTGCGCCTCCGCCGGGTCGTCGGTGACCACCGCAACCGACGTCCCCGGCTCCACCAGCGGGCCGGGCGCGTACGGGTACTGCCGGAACACCGGCGCCCCCACCGCCAGCACCACGTCATATTCGGCCAGCGCCTCCCGCAGCCGCCCCCGGTCGGCCGGGAGCACCCCGGCGTAGCGGGGATGATCCTGCGGGAACCCGGCCCGCCCGCCGAACGACTCCTGGAACACCGGGCATCCCAGCCGCTCGGCCAGCGCCACCAGCGACTCCCACCCCGCCCGCGCGCCCGCCACGATCGCCGGCAACCTGGCCGCCGACAGCAGCTCCACCAGCGGCGCCAGCTCCTCGTCTGATACGTCCGCGGGCCGCACCACCCGAGCGGGCGCCGCCGCGGTCTCCCCGGAGAACGGCGCGTCCCAGTCGTCCATCGGCACGATCACGAGCGCGGGCCCGCGGAACGTCGTCGCCTCGTGGCAGGCCCGCGCAACAGCCCCCGGCACGTCCTGTGCCCGCACCGGCTGGTCCGTCCAGACCGGGTAGTCACCGGCCAGCCCGCCCAGCCGCCCGGCCAGGAACGGCTCCAGCGCCAGGTGCCGCCGGTCCTGCTGCCCGACAAGGACGACGAGCGGCACCCGGTTCGCCCGGGCGGTCGCGATGGCGCCCACCGCGTTGCCCAGCCCGGCCGTGGTGTGCAGGACGGCCAGCGCGGGCGCCTCGTTCCCGATCGCCCATCCCGTCGCCATGCCGATCACGGAGCCCTCGTGCAGGGCGAGCACGAACCGCAGGTCGTCCGGCAGCCCGGTCAGCAGGCTCACCTCGGTGGAGCCGGGATTGCCGAAGATCGTGGTCAACCCGTGCCGCCTGAGCACGTCGAACGTCGCGTCCCTCACGGTCGTCATCGCTGGTCCCTCGCGCGCTGGATCTGCCGGTAGACGTGCCCGCGCAGCTCCCCGAACCGGGGCAGGGACCGGGTGGTCAGCTGGTCGCGCTCCGGCGGCAGGTCGACCTTCAGGTCCTCCATGACCACGGTGGGCGACGCGGACAGCACGACCACCCGCTGCCCCAGATAGACCGCCTCATCGATGTCGTGCGTGACGAACAGCGTGGTCACCCCCAGGTCGCGCCACAACCGCAGGATCAGGTCCTCCAGGTCCGCGCGGGTCTGGGCGTCCACGGCCGCGAACGGCTCGTCCATCAGCAGCACCTGCGGCTCGTACGCGACCGCCCTGGCGATGGCCACCCGCTGCTGCATGCCGCCGGACAGCTGCCAGGGATGCGCGTCGGACACGTCGCCGAGGCCGACCGCCTCCAGCGAGCCGGTGACCAGCTCGCGCCGCCGCCCGGCGGGCACCTTCTTCTCCTTCAGCGGCAGCTCGACGTTCTGGCGCACGGTCATCCAGGGGAACAGGCTGCGGCCGTACTCCTGGAAGACCACGGCCATCCGCGGCGGCGGCCCCGTCACCGGCACGCCGTCCACCCGCACCTCGCCCGCGCTCGCCGGCAGCAGCCCGGCGACGCACCTCAGCAGCGTGGTCTTGCCGCAGCCCGACGGCCCCACCACGCACACCAGCTCGCCGGCGCCCACGTCGAAGGTGATCGAGCGGATGGCCTCCACCCGGCGGCCAGGACCCTCGTAGACCTTGCGCAACGCGGAGATCTCAAGCACGGGCCGCTCCACTGCCGTAGTACCAGGACAGGACCCGCCGCTCCAGGCGGCGGAACAGCACGGACAGCCCCAGGCCGATCAGCCCCAGCAGCAGGATGCCGCTCCACATCTCGGTGATCTGGAACTGCCGCTGGAACAGCACGATCGTGAACCCCAGCCCGCTGGAGCTGGCGAACATCTCGCTGATGACCATGAGGATGATCCCGATGGACAGTGCCTGCCGGAGCCCGGTCATGATCTGCGGGCTGGCGCCGCGCAGCACGAACCGCCGCAGCCTGGACGGGCCGCGCACGCCGTACATGCGGCAGGTGTCGGAGAGGACCTCGTCCAGCGCGCGTACGCCCTCCACGGTGTTCAGCAGGATCGGCCACACGCAGCCCGACACGATCACCAGGACCTTCATGAACGTGTCGATCCCGGCCAGCAGCATGATCAACGGCACCAGCACGGGCGGCGGGACGGCCCTGAAGAACTCCAGCACCGGCTCCAGCGTGGCCCGCAGCCGCGGCGACAGCCCGATCGGCACGCCGAGGCCCACCCCGAGCAGCGCCGCCATCGCGTAGCCCGCCAGCAGCCGCCCGACGCTCGGCAGCACGTCCACGACCAGGCGCTCGGAGAACCAGGTCTCGACGAACGCGCGCCCCACCCGATCGGGGCTCGGCAGGTAGAACGAGCCGCCGCTCACCGCCCACCAGGCCAGCACCAGCAGGGCGGGCAGGGCGAGCAGGGTGAGCAGCCGCGCCGGGCGTCTCATGCGGCCACCTCCGACCTGACGCTCGGGTGCCAGGCCAGCACCCGCCGTTCGAGCAGCCGTACGGCCGCGTTCACCCCGATGCCGACGAGCCCGGACAGCACGATCAGCGCGTACACGGCCGGGATCGCGCCGCTGCTCTGCGCCACCTGGATCTCGGCGCCCAGCCCCGGGCTGCCGATCACCAGCTCGGCCGTCACCGCCAGGATGAACGCCACCGCAGCCGCCAGCCTGAGCCCGGTCATCACGTACGGCAGAGCCGTCGGCCACACCAGGTGCCTGACCCTGGACCAGACCGACAGCCCGTACGCCCTGGCGGTGTCGGCGGCCACGGAGTCCACGGCCGCGACGCCGTACAGGACCTGGATGAGCACCTGCCAGAACGACGCGTACACGACGAGCAGGAGCGTCGAGCCGAGCGACGGGCCGAACAGCAACGTCGCCAGCGGCACCAGCGCGACCGACGGGATGGGGCGCAGGAACTCGACGGTGGAGCTCGTCAGCGCGCGCAGCCCCGGCACGACGCCGATGACCACCCCGGTCACCACCGCCGCGCAGAACGCCAGCGCCAGCCCGAGGGCCCAGCCGCGCAGGGTCTCGCCCAGCGCGATCCACAGCTCCGGCGTGGCCAGCTGGGCGGCGAGCGTGCCGAGGATGCGCGTGGCGGGCGGCAGGAACCGCTCGTCGACCAGGCCCAGCCGCGGGACGGCCTCCGTCAGCGCCAGCAGCCCGCCCAGCCCGGCGAGGCCGTACCAGCCCCTCTTCAGCGCACCGGTCACGGCACCAGCGCCGAGACGTCGACCTTCTCCTTCAGCACCCCGTCGGCCAGCGCCAGGTCGGCGATGGTCTGCACGGACGCCCTGTCCACCTCGACCGGCCACTTCGGCAGGTAGATCTTCGCGATCACCTCGGGCGAGATCTTGGTGTACGTCTTCAGCACCTCCCTGACCTCGTCGGGATGCGCGTCGGCGTACTCCAGCGACTTGCGCATCGCCGCCGTGAACCGCTTGGTCAGGTCCGGGTCGGTCTTGCCGGTGGTGAAGTACATGGCGACGGTCAGGTTGGGCGCGGCGTCGGCGAAGTTCCAGGCGACCGGGCGCGCGCCCTGGCTGAGGGCCTGGCTGACGAACGGCTCGACCACCCAGATGGCGTCCACCCGGCCGCTCTGCAGCGCGGCGGGCGCGTCGGGGAAGGGCAGCTCGACGAACTCGATGCCGCCGGGATCGCCGCCGGCCTTGCGCACGGAGGCGCGCACGGTCGTGTCGCCGATGTTCTTGAGCTGGTTGACGGAGATCTTCTTGCCCGCCAGGTCCTTGGCCGTCCTGATCGGGCTGTCGGGCTTGACCAGCACGGCGCTGAAGTCCTCGCCCTGCTGCCCGGTCGAGGAGACGCCGTTGGCGACGACCTTGACGTCGAGGCCCTGCTGCTTGGCGGTCAGCAGCGAGGTGGTGTTCGCGAAGGCGAACTGGAACTGCCCGCTCACCGCTCCCGTGATGGCGGCGGCGCCGCCCTGGACGGAGGTGATCGTGAGGTCGATGTTCTGCTCGGTGAAGAAGCCCTTGGCCTTGCCGAGATGGATCGGAGCGGTGTCGACGATGGCGATCACCCCGGCGTTGACCTGATCCCTGGCCCCGCCGGGGGACGCGTCGGGCTGGGCGCCGCAGGCGGTCACGAGTAAGGCGGCGAGGACGATGAGAGCTCGACGCACGATTGCTCCTATTTGTTCGCAATGCGCACATGTATTCTCGTCCCGAACAACTCGGTATGCGGAACCTACGCCTTTGTCCGCCCCTGTCAAGAGGATCACGATGGTTGATCATGTGCAGTCGCTGGCCCGGGGGCTCGCGGTGATCCGGTCCTTCAGCGCCACAGAACCCGAGCTGACGCTCAGCCAGGTCGCCCGCGCGACCGGCCTGAGCAGGGCCGCGGCCCGCCGCTTCCTGCTCACGCTGGAGGACCTGGGGTACGTGCGCAGCGACGGGCGGCTGTTCTCGCTCACTCCCCGCGTGCTGGAGCTGGGGTACGCGTACCTGTCGAGCCTGTCACTGCCCGAGGTCGCCGACCCGCACCTGGAACGCCTGGCCGCCGAGGTGCACGAGTCGGCGTCGGTGGCGGTGCTGGACGGCGAGGACGTCGTCTACGTGGCCCGCGTGGCGACGGCCCGGATCATGCGCGTGACCATCAGCATCGGGACCCGGTTCCCCGCCCACTGCACGTCGATGGGGCGGGTGCTGCTCGCCGGCCTGCCTCCGGCGGAGCTGGACGCGTACCTGGAACGGGCGCGGCTGCGCCGCCTCACCTCCCACACGATCGTGCTGCCCGCGGCGCTGCGGGGCGAGCTGGAGCGGGTGCGCGAGCGCGGGTGGGCGATCGTGGACCAGGAGCTGGAGGAGGGGCTGCGGTCGATCGCGGCGCCGATCAGGGACCGGTCGGGGCGCACGGTGGCGGCGGTGAACGTCTCGACGCACGCCAGCCGTACGAGCCTGCAGGCGGCGCGGCGCGACCTGCTGCCGCCGCTGCTGGCGACGGCCGCCGCCATCGAGGCCGACCTCGCCGCCCTGTCCGTCGCCCGCGCCTGAGCCCGGGCGGGTCAGCGGTTGCGGTAGCGGTCGGTGGCGTCGCGGGTGGCGCGGATGGCGGCGTCCGCCCGGTCGTACGTCCGCTGCGCCAGCCCCACGAAGATGCAGTCGACGATGAGCAGCTGGCTGATCCGGCTGGCCAGCGCGCCGGGACGGAAGGCCGTCTCGCGGCCCGCCGACACCAGCGTGTGGTCGGCCAGCCCCGCCAGCGAGGAGCGGGGATTGTTGGTGATCGCCACCACCATCGCCCCCTCCTCCGCGGCCGTACGGGCGGGCACCAGCACGTCGGGCGTCTCCCCGCTGCAGCTGATCGCCACCGCCACGTCGCCGTCGCGGAGCAGCGCGGCGCTGGTCAGGGCCAGGTGCGCGTCGCTGAACGGATGGCTCGACACCCCGATCCGCAGCAGCTTCTGCGACATGTCGGCCGCCACCAGGCCCGAGGCGGCGACCCCGTACACGTCCACCCGCCGGGCCACCGAGATGGCCTGCACGACCTCGCCCAGCTGGTCGGGGTCGAGCTGGGCCGCCGTGTCGGCCAGCGCCTCGGACTCGGCCCTGGCCACCTTGGCGATCACGTCCGTCAGCGGGTCGTCGGGCCCGAGGTCGCCGGGCACCAGCCGCTCCGGCTCCTTGGCGACGGCGGCCGCCAGCGCGAAGCGCATCTGCGAGTAGCCGGAGAAGCCGAGCGCCCGCGCCGTGCGCACGATCGTGGCCTCGCTCGTCCCGGACACCGCGCTGAACTCGGTGATCGTGCTGCGCACCACCAGCCCGGGATCGTCGAGGATGATGCGCGCGATGCCCTGCGCCGCCGGCGTGAGCGAGGGCAGCACGGCGCGTACGGCGGCGACCGGGTTGGCCGAGTCGGCGGTCACCGGGTCAGCCATTCGGCGGCCGCCTGCGCGGACACGCGGGAGATCCCGTGCGTGGCGACATGGACGGCCTCGCCGGGCGGCGCGGGGATGCCGGTGTCCACCACGATCACGTCGGGCCGCATCGCCACCGCCCGCGCGACGGTCTCGCGTACCCACGCGTGCCGGGCGGCGTCGTGCACCACCAGCACCACCGGCCGCTCGTCGTCCCTGAGGTCGGGCAGCTCGGCGGCGGGCTCCAGCTGCAGCCGGGCGGTGTTCGGCAGCTCGGCGGTGAGCGCCGCGGTGATGCCGGTCGGCGTGGAGGGGTCCACGGCCTTGTTGTGGCGGGTGTTGACCTCGATGATCAGGGGGCCGCGGTCGAGGGTGGCGGTGCCGGAGGTGGTGAGCGCCGCCCTGGCCGCCTCCAGGCCCACGCGCCGGTCCACGTCGCCGCGGGCCTTGTCGCGCAGCGCCGCCTGCCCGGCGTACCACTCCGACAGGGCGCGCACCCGCCCGGCAGCCTCGGCGAGCCGCTCCTCGGGCAGGTCCCCGGCGCGTACGGCGGCGACGATCGCGTCGCGGACCTCGTACACGATCTCCTCGGTGCAGATGCCGACGCAGATGGCGTCCACGCCCGCGTTGAGCGCCCGCACCGCGATCTCGCCGGGGCTGAACATGGCGGCCACCGCCCGCATCTCGATCGCGTCGGTGACGAGCATCCCGTCGAAGCCGAGCTCGTCCCTCAGGAGCTCGGTCATCACGGTACGGCTCAGCGTCGCGGGCAGGGACGGGTCGAGCGCGGGGATGAGCAGGTGGCCCGACATGATGGCGCGGACCCCGGCTCCGATCGCGGCCCTGAACGGCGGGAGGTCGCGCGCCAGGAACTCCTCACGGGAGGCGTGCACGGTCGGCAGGTCCAGGTGGGAGTCGGTGACCGTGTCACCGTGGCCGGGGAAGTGCTTGGCGCAGGCGGCCACGCCCGCGCCCTGCACCCCGTTCACGTACGCCACGGTGTGCCGGGAGACCAGGTCGGCCGTCGGGCCGAACGAGCGCACGCCGATGACCGGGTTGGCCGGGTTGGAGTTCACGTCGGCGTCGGGGGCGTAGTTGAGGGTGATGTCCAGCTCCCCGAGCATCCTGCCGATCTGGCGGGCCACCCGCTCGGTGAGGGAGGTGTCGTCCACGACGCCCAGCGCCCTGTTTCCGGGGAAGGAGCTGCCGGCCAGGACCTCGAGCCGGGTGACCGTGCCGCCCTCCTCGTCGATGGAGATCACGGCGTCGGGGTTCTCGGCCCGTAGATTCCGTACGAGCTGCGCGTCGATGACGTTCCGGGCGAACAACACGACACCGCCGAGACCTTCGCCGAGGGCGCGCCGCATCCAGTCGGGGGTGGAGGCCCCCTCGTACCCTGGGTGCAGCACGGTCATCGCCTGCCTGGCCAGGTCTCCGCTCATCGGCATTTTCCTTCACGGTTGTTGAACTGAAGGTAATTTTCTGTCATCGTCGCCTTCGATACAACCACTTTCGAGAGGCACCCCCCAATGCCCAGCAGAAGAACTCTTTTGAAGGGTCTCGCCCTCGCCGCCGCCGCGTCCGCCGTACCGCTGCCCGCCTTCGCGGAGGCGGGCTATGTCCCGCCGCTGCGCCAGATGCGCGGCATGTGGATCGCCTCCGTGGTCAACATCAACTGGCCCTCGAAGCCGGGACTGACCGCCGAGGAGCAGAAAGCCGAGTTCGTCGCCTGGCTGGACGTGGCCGTGCAGCGCAAGCTGAACTCGGTGTTCGTGCAGATCAGGCCGACCGCCGACGCGTTCTGGCCGTCGCCGTTCGAGCCCTGGTCACAGTACCTGACCGGCACCCAGGGACAGGACCCCGGCTACGACCCCCTCGGGTTCGCCGTCGAGGAGACGCACAAGCGCGGCCTCGCCTTCCACGCCTGGTTCAACCCGTACCGCGTCTCGATGCAGGCCGACCCCGCCAAGCTGCACCCCGACCACCCCGGGCGCCGGCACCCCGACTGGATCCTGCCGTACGGCGGGAAGCTGTACTACAACCCCGGCATGCCGGAGGTCCGTAAGTTCTGCCAGGACGCGATGATGGACGCGGTCACCCGCTACGACATCGACGGCCTGCACTTCGACGACTACTTCTACCCGACCAACAGCACGGCCTTCGACGACAGCGCCGCGTTCGCGCAGTACGGCGCGGGCTTCCCCGACCTGGCCGCCTGGCGGCGCAACAACGTCGACCTCATGGTCCAGGAGATGCAGCAGCGGGTCCTGGAGGCCAAGCCCGAGATCGCGTGGGGCATCAGCCCGTCGGGCATCTGGCGCAACAAGGGCACCGACCCGCTCGGCTCCGACACCAACGGCGGCCAGTCGTACGACAACCTGCACGCCGACACCCGTGGCTGGGTCAAGAAGGGCTGGCTCGACTACATCGCGCCGCAGCTCTACTGGTACATCGGGCAGCCGCCGGCCGACTACTCCAAGCTCGTGCCCTGGTGGTCCGACGTGGCGAGCGGCACGAACACGCTGCTGTGGATCGGCCAGGCCGCCTACAAGGCGGGCGACCCGGCGCAGGCGGCCGAGTGGCAGGCGCCCGGCGAGCTGTCGCGCCACCTGACGCTCAACCGCGACCACCCCGAGATCAGCGGCGACATCTGGTACAACGCCAACGACGTCAAGGTCGACAGGATCGGCTCCATCACCACCGCCGTCAACGACCACTACCAGCGGCCCGCGCTCGCCCCGGTGCTGCCCAGGCTGGCGAAGGGGCGGGCGCCGCACCGGCCCGTGCTGGCGTACGCGCTGCGCCGCTCCGGCGGGGTCGAGGTGCGGGCCGTGGCCACCGGCAGGGACGAGCCGTTCCAGTTCGCGATCTTCCGCTTCGACGGGCACGCGCGCTCGGACGCGTTCGACGACGCGCGCAACCTCGTCGCGGTCGTGCCCGGCGACCGGCAGGTGCGCTGGACCGACCCCGACGGGAAGCGCGGCGACCACTACTACGTGGTGGCGGTGGACCGGGCCAACCGGACCAGCCGGCCCAGCAATCCGTTCAGGGTGCTCTGATCAGGGCGATCTGAGAGCGCGCTACGCCCGCGCGTGTCGCCGGCCGGTTCGCCCGGCCGGCGACCAGCCCATCCTCACGGGCAGGGCGGCACTCAGGTTCCGACGCTGCCGGAACCCCTCGCCGAAGCCCCGGTCGCGACCCGATTCCTGAGAATCGCTCCTATGAAGCCCTTCGCCCAGCCGCCGACGGCTGCTCGGCCGAGGAGCCCGACGACCGCTGTGGGGGCACCACGGGGGTCGGGCGCACCAGACCGAGCGCGACGACCTCGTTGGCCAGGCGCGTGCGACGGTTGGTGCCCTCGGGGATCCTGAACTTCTGGTAGAGCCGCAGCAGATGCTGCTTGACCGCGGCCTCGGTCACGACCAGGTCGTCGGCGATCTCACGTGCGGTCGCCGGGGCGACGAACGCCTCGTCCGACAGCGCCGGCCTGCAGAGCGAGGTCAGCACGTCGACCTCCCGCCTGGTCAGCTCGGGGGCCGCCGCCCTGCGCAGCTCCACCTCGGGGGTGAAGTCCTCACGGGGGACTCCACCGATGCGGCCCCGCGCCGCGCCGAACGAGACGACGTCGCCGTCGTCCAGGACCCTCCGGGCGATCGGCCTGCCGTTCACCCGCGTGCCGTTCCTGGACAGCCCCAGGTCGACGACGTACAGGTAGGGTCCTCGTCTGACGAACTCGGCATGGAGCCGGGACACGCTGGGGTCGGTGAGCCGGATGTCGACCCCCCGCCCCCTCCCGACCGTCGTGATCTCGGGGCGCAACGGGACAACCTCGCCAGTGTCCTCGATGCGTATGAACGGCCCCTCCACTGGCGGTTCCTCCCCTTGGGTTGAGGCAGCGTATGGACGGCACGCCTCGTCCTGGGCACGGCAGTTCCTCCCCAGGTAGCCCGCCGTAACTATTACTACAGCTCCGGCTTACCCAAACGAGGGGATGCGGAATCGCCTTTGCCGAAAGGAGAATCCGACGTGAAATTGGTCTGGACCTTTGCGGACGGTTTTGCCTGCTCACGGGTAGACTTCGGTCGGAGATAAGCGGAGGAAACACTCATGGCGGACAAGCCCACGAAAGGTCTGGCCGATGTCGTCGCGGCGTCCACAGCGCTGAGCGACATTGACGGAAAGGCCGGCCGGCTCTTCTACCGTGGATACGACATCCACGACCTGGCCGGCCGCGCGACGTTCGAGGAGACCGCACACCTGCTCCAACGAGGCAAGCTGCCCGACCGGGCCGAGCTCGCCGCCTACGGCGAGGAACTGGCGCAAGGCCGGGAGCTCGGCGCCCTCGTGTCCGCGAACATCGCGGAGATCGCCGAGAAGCAGCAGCCGATGGAGGCACTGCGCTCGCTCGTGTCGCTGGCCGGCGCCGACGATCCCGACAAGGGCTCCATCACCCCCGACGCCAACCTGCGCAAGGCGGCCCGGCTGACCGCGCAGCAACCCCTCCTGGTGGCCCGCTACCACGCCGCCCGCACCGGCGGCGACGTCCCCGAACCCGACCCCTCCCTGAGCATCGCCGCGAACTTCCTGCACGAGATCACCGGCCGCATCCCCGGCGACCGCGAGGTCGAGATCTTCGACGAGTGCCTGGTGCTGCACGCCGACCACACGATGAACGCCTCCACGTTCGCCGCCCGGGTCTGCGCCGCGACGCTCTCCGACATGCACTCCGCGATCGTCGCCGCCATCGGCACGCTCAAGGGCCCGCTGCACGGCGGCGCCAACGAGCAGGTCATGAAGACCCTGCAGTCGATCCCGCCGGGCGGGGTGGCCCAGGCCGTACGCGAGAAGCTGGCGGCGGGCGAGAAGATCATGGGCTTCGGCCACCGCGTCTACAAGACCGAGGACCCGCGCGCCACCCACCTGCGCCGGATGTCGGCCGAGCTGGCCGAGGCCACCGGCGACGACACCTACTACCGGATGTCCAAGGAGATGGAGGAGGTCGTCTTCGAGACGAAGGGCCTCTACCCGAACGTCGACTTCTACGCCGCTTCGGTCTACCACTATCTCGGCATCCCGACGGACCTCTTCACCCCCGTCTTCTCCGTCAGCCGCATGGCGGGCTGGACGGCCCATGTCATCGAGCAACACGCAGACAATAGGCTGATCCGGCCCGACAGTGAGTACATCGGGGAGACGGATCAGAAGTGGAAGCCAATCGACGAGCGATGAGCCTGGGCCGGAGAGAGCGAGCCACGATGCCAACGGAGGCCCGTAGCGAATGCGACCATCAGCGCGAGCGATGAGCCTGGGCCGGAGAGAGCGAGCCACGATGCCAACGGAGGCCCGTAGCGAATGCGACCATGGGCTCGAGCGATGAGCGTCTGCGTTGAGCGATCGGGTTGAGCGTGAGAGCTGGGGGCCGTACCCGCTGATTCTGGCGGGTGCGGTCGTCGGCGTGCTGTTGATCCTTTTCGTGGACCCGCGCTGGGGCGGGTTCACGCTGGGCGCGGTCATCATGGTCGCCGCCGCCCTCCGGTTCGCCGGGTACGCCGGGCAGTTGTCGGTACGGGGCAAGCGGGCCGACGTCGTCACGTTGTCCGTGTTCGGCTTCGTGGTGGTCCTGACGTCGCTCCTGCTCTACAACCAGGAGCTCAAAGAGCTCATCCTGTCCCTTTTCGCCCGTTGACCGGACGGTCCGATAGCCTCAACGCATCAATTCATTGAAGGGGAACCATTCGCATGCCCAAGATCAAGGTGGAGGGCCCCGTCGTCGAGCTTGACGGCGACGAGATGACCCGGATCATCTGGCAGTTCATCAAGGACCAGTTGATCCTTCCCTACCTCGACGTCGACCTGAAGTACTACGACCTCGGCATCGAGCACCGCGACGC
Organism: Nonomuraea phyllanthi; assembly: GCF_006334985.2. Taxonomy (GTDB): domain Bacteria; phylum Actinomycetota; class Actinomycetes; order Streptosporangiales; family Streptosporangiaceae; genus Nonomuraea; species Nonomuraea phyllanthi. The sequence continues at coordinate 971,431 of NZ_VDLX02000001.1, read as the reverse complement.
CACGGACGACCAGGTCACCATCGACGCCGCGAACGCCATCAAGAAGTACGGCGTCGGTGTGAAATGCGCCACCATCACCCCGGACGAGGCGCGGGTCGAGGAATTCGGTCTCAAGAAGATGTGGAAGTCCCCCAACGGGACCATCCGCAACATCCTCGGCGGTGTCATCTTCCGCGAGCCGATCATCATGTCCAACGTGCCGCGCCTGGTGCCCGGCTGGACCAAGCCCATCGTGGTCGGCCGTCACGCGTTCGGCGACCAGTACCGCGCCACGGACCTGAAGATCCCCGGTGAGGGCACGCTGACCCTGACGTTCACGCCGAAGGACGGCTCGGAGCCGATCGAGCTGGACGTCTACGACTTCCCCGGCGGCGGCGTCGCGATGGCGATGTACAACCTGGACGAGTCGATCCGCGACTTCGCCCGCGCCTCCATGCGGTACGGCCTCGCCCGCAACTACCCGGTCTACCTGTCGACGAAGAACACGATCCTCAAGGCGTACGACGGCCGCTTCAAGGACATCTTCGCCGAGGTCTTCGAGACCGAGTTCAAGGACGACTTCGACAAGGCCGGTCTCACGTACGAGCACCGCCTCATCGACGACATGGTCGCCGCGGCGCTGAAGTGGGAGGGCGGCTACGTCTGGGCCGCGAAGAACTACGACGGCGACGTGCAGTCCGACACGGTGGCCCAGGGCTTCGGCTCGCTCGGCCTGATGACCTCGGTGCTGATGACCCCCGACGGCAGGACCGTCGAGGCGGAGGCCGCGCACGGCACCGTGACGCGCCACTACCGCCAGCACCAGCAGGGCAACCCGACCTCCACCAACCCGATCGCCTCGATCTTCGCGTGGACGCGCGGTCTGGCCCACCGGGGCAAGCTCGACAACACCCCCGCCGTGACCGAGTTCGCGAACAAGCTGGAGGAGGTCTGCGTCGAGACCGTCGAGGGCGGTCAGATGACCAAGGACCTGGCGCTCCTGGTCGGCGGCGACGCCAAGTGGCTCACCACCCAGGACTTCCTGGGTGCGCTCGACGAGAACCTCAAGAAGAAGATGGCCTGACCATCCCCGTTCGAAGGGCCGCCTGCGGGCGGCCCTTTCGTCGTTCCCAGACCATCTCTTGACGGTGAGGCGGCGTGGCGTAGTTGATCACCTGGGTAAGAGCCACCTCGTAACAGTCGTACGCGTCTCGGGGGGTTCGGATGCGACTGGGTATTTTCAGGGGACTCGGCTTGCTGGCCGCCGTGGCGATCCTGGCTGGGTGCGACTCGCAGCCCGCGACCGTCAAGCTCACCGACACCAAGGTCGACGCCGCCGCCAAGCTGGCGGCGAGCAAGGCCGCCAAGGCCAAGGCGGCGGCCGCGGTGAAGGCGAACGAGCTGGGGCAGATCCCGGTGCTCATGTTCCACCGGATCATCGACAAGCCGGGCACGACGGACGACAGGACGCCGCAGCAGTTCCGCGCCGATCTGGAGCGGCTGGCCAGGGAGGGGTACGTGCCGATCTCGGCCGCCGAGATGGTGACCGGCAAGATCGACATCCCGGCCGGGAAACACCCTGTGGTCCTGACATTTGATGACTCGTCCCCGTCGCAGCTGACCCTGAACGAGGTCGGCGTCCCCGCACCCAACACGGCCGTCTCGATCCTCAAGGACGTGGCCGCCAAGCACCCGGGCTTCCCCGCGAAGGCCACCTTCTACGTGACCCGCGACATGTTCGGCAAGAGCATCCGGGAGGAGCAGGCCCAGGTGCTGGGCTGGCTCAGGGACAACGGCTTCGACATCGGCAACCACACCCGCGACCACGTCAACCTGCGCGGGCGCTCGCACAAGGAGGTCGAGGAGCAGATCGGCTCGATCGCCAAGGAGATCTTCGCCCTGTCCTCGGTCCGCCCGGTCTCGATCGCCCTGCCGTACGGCAACCAGCCGTCCAAGAAGGAATGGGCGCTGCACGGCAAGCTCTACAACCACAAGGGCGCGTTCCTGGCCGGGTACACCCCCGCGCCGGCTCCCTTCAGCAAGGCGTTCGACCCCCTGGGGATCCCGCGGATCAAGGTCATGGAGAAGAAGGGCGACTGCAAGCAGTTCTGCTCGGAGGCCTGGCTGGACTGGCTCAAGAGCAACCCGGACATGCGCTACACCTCCGACGGCGACGCGTCCACGGTGGCGTATCCCAAGTTCAAGACGCCGTACCTGCGCAAGGCCTTCGTCAAGTGGAGCCTGCCCTACTGACGCACGCTGCCGAGGACCACGCTCTGTGCGTCCCCCCGTGCCGGACGCTCATTTTGTCGTGCCCCCTCGATAGATTGGGCGATCGTGACGACACCATCGCAGGCGGTCGGGCATGCCCGGTACGGCTACCGGCTGCGGGTGTCGTCGACCGCCGAGAAGGCGTTGCTGGCGGAGTGGGATCGGTGCCGGTGGGTGTGGAATCAGTGCGTGGCCACCTCCAAGCAGGTCCACGCGCGCAACCGGGCCGATCCTGGTGACAGTCGGACGTGCGGGCCGGCGCAGCTCGACCGGATGCTGACCGGCTGGCGTGCCGGACATGAGTGGCTGGCGGCGGGGGCGTCGGTGCCGCAGCAGCAGACCATCCGCGACTTCGCCAAGTCCCGCGCGAAAGCGCTGAAGGACATCAAGGAGCGGTTGCCCGTGAAGCGGCGGGCGGGGATGCCGCGTTTCAAGAAGAAGGGCCTGGCCGATCCGAGCCTGAACTACACCCTGCGCGGCTTCCGGGTCAAGGACGGGCGCCTGCATCTGGCGGGCGGGATCGTGCTGACGGTGGTGTGGTCGCGCGCGCTGCCCGCCGAGCCGTCCAGCGTGCGGGTGTATCGCGACCGGCTGGGCCACTGGTACGCGAGCTTTGTCGTCCCTGCCCAGGCCGAGCCGCTGCCTGCCGCCGGTCGGATGATCGGCATCGACTGGGGTGTACGGGAGACGGCGACCACCACCAGCGACGCCCATGACCTTCCCCATGCCGAGTACGGCAGGAAGGCCCAGGCCAGGCTGTCGCGGTATGACAAGATGATGGCTCGCCGCAAACCCGCAACGGGCCAGCCCTCCTCGAATGGCTACCGGACGGCGAAGAGGCTGCGCGCCAAGCAGTACAAGAAGATCGCCCGCCAGCGCCAGGACACCGGTCGCAAGTGGGCCAAGAAGGTCGCGCGCGACCACGATGCGCTCGCGGTGGAGGACTTCAAGCCGAAGTTCCTGGCCAGGTCGAGGATGGCGCGCAAGGCGGCGGATGCGGCCATCGGCGCCACCAAGCGGGCGCTGGTCGAGATGGCGCGCAAGCACGGCCGCACTTTGCGGCTCGTCAACCCCGCGCACACCACCATGGACTGCGCCCGGTGCGGAGTGAGAACCAAGCACGCACTGCCGCTGTCCGAACGTACCTACACCTGCACCGCGTGCGGAGCCGTCTCCCCCAGAGACAAGAACTCCGCACACGTGATGCTGGTCCGGGCTGGTCTGACCCCGGCTGGTGCTGATCGCGTAAGACCTGGCAGTCCGCCGGACCGCCAGGCAGTGTGAGCCAGAAATCCCCCGCCTTTCTTGGCCTTTTAGACGGGGGAGCACTCAAGAACGGTTAACGGATCCCTGGGGACTTGCTGAACGTCGTAAAGTTTTCGTCGTTGGGGTTCAGCGCACGTGGGGATGACGTATGCCGCAAATCTCGCCGCTGGTGGCCGGCGATCCCGTCGAACTGGGGTCTTTCCGGCTGTCCGGACGGATCGGAGAAGGCGGTCAGGGCATCGTATACCTGGGCGTCAACGCCAAGGGGGAGCGTGGCGCGATCAAGCTGCTGCACGTGAAGTTCACCGGCGACACGATCGCGAGGTCGCGGTTCGCCAGGGAGCTCAAGGCGGCGCAGCGGGTGGCGTCGTTCTGCACGGCGCGGGTGATCGAGGCCGATCTCGACGGCGACACCCCCTACATCGCGAGCGAGTACATCGACGGGCCCGCGCTCAGGGACATCGTGGAGACCGAGGGGCCACTCTCCGGCACCGTGCTCGACCGCCTGGCCATCGGCACCGCCACCGCGCTCACCGCGATCCACCACGCCTCCATCGTCCACCGCGACTTCAAGCCCGACAACGTGCTCATCGCGGCCGACGGCCCACGCGTGGTCGACTTCGGCATCGCCCGCATCATCGACTCCACCGGCACGATCACCAGCCGGGCCATCGGCACGCCCGCCTACATGGCGCCCGAGCAGATCGCCGGTGACGACGTCGGCCCCTACACCGACGTGTTCTCCTGGGGCGCCACCATCGCGTTCGCCGCCACCGGGAAGCCGGCCTTCGAGGGCAAGTCCATCGCGGTGGTGCTCAACCGGATCCTCAACCACGAGGTCGACGTCGGCATGATGCCGGAGCCGCTGCGCGGCGTGGTGCGCTCGGCGCTGGCCAAGTCGCCGGCCGCGCGCCCGTCCGCCGACCAGATCCTGCTGCGGCTGCTCGGCCAGCCGGCCGGGGCGGGGGCGTCCACGGCGGTGCTCACCCGAGGCGTGCAGGTGGCCAGTGACGACACCACGCCGTTCCACCGGGTCTCGGCCGGGTCGATCACCGACCTGCCCGCCAGGAACGAGTCCGTGACGGGGCCGCCCGAGCCGCCGCGCCCGATGACGCACCCCACCCAGCCGCCGGCGTCCGGCTCATCGCCCCAGCCCGCCCGGTCGAACCAGCCCGGCCAGGCCGTGCCACCCACACAGCCCCCGGTCACCCAGTCGCCGGTCACCCAACCCCCGGTCACCCAACCCCCGGTCACCCAACCCCCGGCCACCCAATCGTCGGGCGCGCAGCCGCCGGGCACACAGCCGCCGCAGTCCGCCCAGCCGACGCGGGCGGCCTCCGGCGGAGCGCCCGTGCCGCGCGGGCGCTCGCGCCGCGGCAAGGTGTGGCTGGCGCTGGGCACCGCGATCGTCCTGCTCGCCCTCGCGGCCGCCGCGCTCGTGGTGAACCGCTGGCCGCTCGCGTTCGGCGAGGAACCCACGCCGACCGAGGAGCCCACGAGGACCTTCGCCACGGTCGTGGACAAGGTGGCGCAGACCGGCAAGGTCGTGATCGGCGTCAAGGGCGACCTGCCCGGCGTGGGGCTGCAGGACGGCGACGACTTCCAGGGCGTCGACATCGAGATCGCCCGGCGCATCGCCACGGAGCTGGGAGCGAGGGAGACCGAGCTCGTCAGGGTCAGCAGGGACGACCGGGCGTCGTCGCTGGCCGACGGCAGCGTCGACCTGATCGTGGCCACCTACTCCGTCGACAAGTCCGACACGCAGTTCGCGGGGCCGTACTACCTGGCGCACCAGGACGTGCTCGTCCGCGCGGGCAGCGGCATCGAGACGGTCGACGACCTGGCGGGCAAGGCGCTCTGCGCCCCCAACAGCCCGTCGGTCGGCGAGGTCCAGGACCGGGTGAAGGTCCGCGCCGTTCCCGCCTCCGACTACGCGATCTGCATGGACCTGCTCAAGAGCGGCAAGGTGGACGCGGTGCCCGGCGACGACCTGATCCTCGCGGGGTTCGCGGCCCGCGAGAACATGCGCTTCAAGATCCTCGGCGCCAAGTTCAACAACGAGCGCTACGCCGTCGGCATCAGGCAGGGCGACGTGAAGACGTGCAAGGCGGTCAAGGCCGTCATCGCCGACCTCTACCGCACGGGCTACATGAAGCAGCTCCTCACCAGGGCCTTCGGCAAGGTCGACTTCGAGCTGGAGCTGAAGGTGCCCGCGATGGAAACCTGCTGATGGCGAACGGGTAGCATCCCAAAGTCAGCGAATATCCCACGAGTGAGGGGAAGGCCATGGGGCCCGTCAAGGTGACCGTCACCGGAGCAGCCGGCCAGATCGGCTACGCACTGCTGTTCCGCATCGCGTCGGGGCAGCTGCTCGGTGCCGACGTCCCGGTCAAGCTCAGCCTGCTGGAGATCCCGGCGGCGGTGAAGGCGGCCGAGGGCACCGCGATGGAGCTCGACGACTGCGCGTTCCCGCTCCTGTCGGGCATCGAGATCACCGACGACCCCAACGTCGCGTTCGCGGGCGCCAACGTCGCGCTGCTGGTCGGCGCCATGCCGCGGAAGGCGGGCATGGAGCGGGGCGACCTGCTCGGCGCCAACGGCGGCATCTTCGGCCCCCAGGGCAAGGCGATCAACGACCACGCCGCCGACGACATCAGGGTCCTGGTCGTGGGCAACCCGGCCAACACCAACGCGCTCATCGCCCAGCAGAACGCCCCTGACGTGCCGGCCGACCGCTTCACCGCGATGACCAGGCTCGACCACAACCGCGCCCTGTCCCAGCTGGCCGCCAAGCTCGACGTGCCGGTCACCGAGATCAAGAAGATGACGATCTGGGGCAACCACTCCGCCACCCAGTACCCTGACCTGTTCCACGCCGAGGTGGGCGGCAAGGTCGCGGCCGAGCAGGTCGACCCCGAGTGGCTGCGCGAGACGTTCATCCCGACGGTGGCCAAGCGCGGCGCCGCCATCATCGAGGCCCGCGGCGCCTCCTCGGCCGCCTCGGCCGCCAACGCCGCGATCGACCACGTCCACGACTGGGTCAACGGCACCGACTGGACCTCCGCGGCCGTCGTCTCCGACGGCTCCTACGGGGTGCCCGAGGGCATCATCTCGTCGTTCCCCGTGCGCGCGTCCGGCGGCACGTTCGAGATCATCCAGGGTCTCGAGATCGACGCGTTCTCCCGCGACCGGATCGACGCCAGCGTGCGCGAGCTGGAGGAGGAGCGCGACGCGGTCAAGGCCCTCGGCCTCATCTGAGTTCCGTCACCGGCCCCCCGCTCGCCTGCGGGGGGCTCGAGGTCGGACAGGACACCTGCTGTACGGCCGGGGCGGCCTCCGGGGTGGCGAAGACCACGCCGGCGGCGGCCAGCAGGCTGCCCACCACGATGAGGACACCGAAGAGCAGCTTGGTGACCCTTGGTGAAAAGTTCCTCACATTTGGGTATCACAGCACACTTTGCGGTCTCGTATCACGGGTTTACAGAAAGCGCGTCCCACGCGTCAGAAACGATATCTTTCAGCGACGGACGCTCGGCCTTCCAGCCCAGCTCGCGCTGGATCCGCGCCGACGAGGCCACCAGCACGGCGGGATCGCCGGGGCGGCGCTCGCCGATGACGGCCGGAATCTCGTGGCCGGTGACCTCGCGGCAGACCGAGATCACCTCCTGCACGCTGAAGCCGGTGCCGCTGCCCAGGTTGTAGATCTTGTGCTCGCCCGGCTCGATCGCCTCCAGCGCCAGCAGGTGCGCCTGCGCCAGGTCGGCCACGTGGACGTAGTCGCGCACGCAGGTGCCGTCGGGCGTCGGGTAGTCGGTGCCGAAGACGCTCACGGACGCGCGTTCGCCGGTCGCCACCTTCAGCACGTTCGGGATGAGGTGGGTCTCGACCGTGTGCCGCTCGCGGAAGCGGCCGTAGGCGCCGGCCACGTTGAAGTAGCGCAGGCTCACCGCTCCTAGGCCGCGGATCCCCGCGAAGGCGCTCAGCGCGGTGTCGACGGCCAGTTTCGAGGCGCCGTAGGGGTTGGTCGGGCGCGTCGGGTCGTCCTCCCGGATGGGGGAGCGCTCGGGCTCGCCGTACGTGGCCGCGGTCGAGGAGAACACGATGCGGCCCACGCCCCTGTCCCGCATGGCGTCGAGCAGGGCGAGCGTGCCGCCGAGGTTGTTGGCCCAGTAGCGGCCCGGCTTCTCCACCGACTCGCCCACCAGCGACTTGGCCGCGAAGTGCAGCACCGCGTCCACGCCGTCGAGGGCATCGTGTGCCTCGGTGATGCTTTTTTGGACAAATCGGGCACCTTCCGGCACCGCATCCTGATGTCCCGTTGACAGGTCGTCGAGTACGGTCACCTCGTGTCCTGCCTCGACGAGCTGTGCCGCGACGACACTCCCGACATAACCGGCACCCCCGGTGACCAGTAGCCTCATGTGTACTCCTGTGCAAATATGTTTGATTTTGTACGGCTCGCCGTACAGCATACGCGCGAAAGCCCACGAGTACGCTGCCAACCACCATGTTTGACACCGTCGCGGCCAACATCGCCCTGGTTCTGCTTTTCATCCTGATCGGGGGGTTCTTCGCCGCCGCCGAGATCGCGATGGTCTCCCTCCGGGACAGCCAGGTCCGCAAGCTGTCGCAGAAGGGTCGCAGGGGCGAGCGGGTGGCCAAGCTGGCCCGCGACCCCAACCGCTTCCTGTCCGCCGTCCAGATCGGCGTGACCGTGGCGACCATGCTGTCCGCCGCGTTCGGCGCCGACCGGCTCGCCGTGCAGCTGTCGCCCGTGCTGGAGCGGTGGGGCGTGCCGGGGGCCGTCGCCCCCGTGCTCGCGCTCGTGCTGGTGACGCTGGCGATCTCGTACGTGTCGCTGGTGCTGGGCGAGCTGGCCCCCAAGCGGCTCGCGCTGCAGCGGGCCGAGGGGCTGTCGTTGTACGTGGCGCCGTTCCTCGACCGGATCGCGTCCCTGTCGCGGCCGATCATCTGGATGCTGTCGAAGTCCACCGACCTCGTGGTCCGGCTGCTCGGCGGCAATCCGGCGGCCGGCCGCGAGGCGGTCACCACCGAGGAGCTGCGCGACATGGTGGTCGGGCACACCGACCTCACCGCCGACGAGCGCAAGCTCATCGCCGAGGTGTTCACCGCCGGCAAGCGGCAGCTCAGGGAGGTGATGCTACCGCGGACGGAGGTGGAGTTCATGGACGCGGAGACGCCGCTGGCCGAGGCCGCCCGCATCGCCGCCGGGCTGCCGCACTCGCGCTTCCCCGTCTACCGTGACACCTACGACGAGATCATCGGCTTCGTCCACGTACGCGACCTGCTGGACCCCGAGCTGATCGGGCGGGTCGAGCCGATCAGCGCGGTGGTGCCGATCCGTCCCGCGAAGTTCGTGCCGTGGTCGAAGCGGCTGCTCAGCACCATGAACGAGATGCGCGCCGAGGGGCAGCACCTGGCGATCGTGGTCGACGAGTACGGCGGCACGGCCGGCATCGTCACCATGGAGGACCTGGTCGAGGAGCTGATCGGGGACATCAGGGACGAGTACGACGTCGAGGAGGACGTCGTGGTCCTGCCCGCCGGTGAGATCGAGATCGACGGCCTGACGAACCTCAACGACTTCGCCACGGAGACCGGCATCCGGCTGCCCGACGGCCCGTACGAGACGCTGGCCGGGTTCGTCATGGCGATGCTGGGGCATGTCCCAGATAGCGGGGAAAAGGTGGAAATAGCGGGATTTGAGATGACTGTCACCGAGCTGGACGGGCGCCGTATCGCCAGGGTGAGAGTGAAGCGGGGACCTCTCGCCGAGTCGCCTCCGGACCAGGATTCCTGACACAATTGCGTGCCATGGCCAGACCTCGTGTACTCTCCGGCATCCAGCCCACCGCGGACTCCTTCCACCTGGGCAACTACCTGGGTGCGGTTCGGCAGTGGGTCACTATGCAGGAGACCCACGACGCCTTCTACTGCGTGGTCGATCTCCACGCGATCACCGTCCCCACCGAGCCCGCCGCGCTGCGCCGCCGCAGCCGCGTGGCCGCCGCGCAGCTCTTCGCCGCCGGCCTCGACCCCGAGCGGTCCACCGTCTTCGTGCAGTCGCACGTGCGCGAGCACACCGAGCTCGCCTGGATCCTGACCTGCCTCACTGGCATGGGCGAGGCGGGCCGGATGACCCAGTTCAAGGACAAGGCGGCCAAATACGGCGAGAGCGCCGCCAGCGTCGGGCTGTTCACCTACCCGATCCTCATGGCCGCCGACGTCCTGCTCTACCAGGCCAACGCCGTGCCGGTGGGCGCCGACCAGAAGCAGCACCTGGAGCTCACGCGCGACCTGTGCCAGCGCTTCAACCACCGCTTCGGCGACACGTTCACGATGCCCGAGCCGTACATCCTCAAGGAGGTCGAGAAGATCACCGACCTCCAGGACCCGACGGCGAAGATGTCGAAGTCCTCCTCCAGCCCGGCCGGCATCCTCGACGTCCTGGAGCAGCCGGGCCCGCTGCGCAAGAAGATCATGCGCGCGGTCACGGACACCGGCTCGGAGGTGCTGTTCGACGAGGAGGGCAAGCCCGGCGTCTCCAACCTCCTCCGCATCCAGTCGGCCCTGACCGGCACGCCCATCCCCGACCTGGTCGCCCGCTACGAGGGGCAGGGCTACGGCACGTTCAAGAAGGACGTGGCGGAGGCCGTGGTCGACGCCTTCACGCCCATCCGCGAGCGCACGGAGAAGCTGCTGTCGGACGAGGCGGAGCTCGACCGCCTGCTGGCCATCGGCGCCGAGCGCGCGTCGGCGGTGGCCCGCCGGACCATGGCCGAGGTCCGCGACAGGGTCGGCTTCCTGCCCACCCTGTAGGCGATGACCGAGACCGGCCCCGGGCCCGGGGCCGGTGATCGGAGTGACCCCCGGCCGGGGTCATCCGGCCGGAGGAGCGAGGGCTCGTGCGCGCGCCCGGCGCGCGCACGAGCGGCGGCTCACCCCAGCGGGCCGGGGAACGACCAGCCGGGTGTGCCGGGCAGGGGCTCGACGGGCGCTCCGAACGTCCGCGTCTCCGCCGGCGGGACGGCCGGGCAGCGGGTGCCGGGCGCCGGGAGGGTCAGGGAGATCAGGTAGGCGTCGATGGCCTCGGTGACGCACGTGCCGCGTCCGTACGTGATGTGGCCCCATCCCTCGTACGTGAGCAACCGCCCCGAGCGGCCGAGCTGGCGCGACGTGCCGAGCGCCCACGGGTGGACGGTCGCCGGGTCGTGCAGCGAGTTGGCGACCAGCACCGGCGTGTCCGTGCGGACCTTCAGCCGGTGCTGCGGGTTCGGGATCGGGCCGGGCTGCCCGAGGCACGAGACGATCGGGCTGATGGACAGCGAGCTGTAGCGCATGTCGGGCGCGATCCTGGCCAGGCGGCGCAGGTGCCCGGCGTACTCGCGGTAGTTCCGCACGGGAAGCCGGTAGTCCAGGCAGAAGATCTGGAACGGGTTGGGCGCGACCTCCTGCGCGGTGTCCGCCGCCGGCGAAGCCGGCGCCTCACCGGCGGACAGGTCGGCGAGCAGCTGGGAGAAGGGCTGCCAGTTGGCCGGGTCGTAGAAGTGGCCGACGGCGGCGGAGATGAGCGTGAACGCGGTCAGCCGAGCGCCGGGCTGCCCCGGGATCGACAGCTCACCGCGGTCGGCGCGGGCCAGCAGGTCCCGCCAGAACGCCCTGACGTCGTGGCCGTGCTGGAGGCAGCCGCTGTCGCGCTCGCACCAGGCCACGAACTCGTTGAAGGCGTCCTGCGCGCCCCACGCCTCGGTGTCCATGAAGGCGCGCGTGCCGAGGCTGTGGTCCATCGTGCTGTCGAGGACGAAGGCCCGCACCCGATGGGGGTAGCGCTCGGCGTACAGCTGGCCCAGGAGGGTGCCGTACGAGCCGCCCCAGAAGCTCAGCCGCTCCTCGCCGAGCGCGGCGCGGAAGGCGTCGAGGTCGGCGGCGGTGCTGAGCGAGTCGACGTGGTCGAACAGCGGCCCGGTGCGGGCCCGGCAGTCGTCCCGCAGGCGCTCGTTGTAGGCCAGCGCCGCGTCGAAGTCGGCCTGGCTCGTGAAGATCGGGTTCGGCGCCTGGCCGAGCAGGGCGGTGGAGCAGACCACGGGGTGGCTGCGGTTGGTGCCGCGCGCGTCGAGGCCGATGACGTCGAAGCGGCGCAGCAGCTCGGGGCTGAGCATCCGCGGGCTCGTGATGGCCAGGTCCACCCCCGAGCCGCCGGGGCCGCCCGCGCCGAGCACGAGCGCGCCGATCCTGGCGGCCGGATCCGTGGCCTTGCGGCGGGCGACGCCCACGGTGAAGGTGCCGCTCGACGGCCGGCTCCAGTCGATCGGCACGGCGAGCGTCCCGCACTCCACGGCCGGGTCCTCGGGACAGGGTGTCCAGGCGATGGCGTCCCGCGTGGCGGCGGTGGCGGCAGTGGCGGGGAGGAGAGCGAGGGGGACGATGAGCCCCATGAGTAATGCGGCGAATCTTCGCATATCCCCGATCTTCAGCGCGATTCGGGCGGCTGTGAATCGGGCTGAGGTAGGGACCCTCGGCTCCTACGCGAGGATGATGCGAATCAGACTTGACGCGTCGCCCGGTGGATCCGGAGCAGGGCACGCAGGGCCGCGAGGCTGGGCCGGGTGAGGCGGAGGTCCCCGTGCGTGGCGGTCCAGCCCGTGCGGTCCCGCCGGAACGACCACCCAGGGAACTCCCGCGCGGCCTCCTGTTGCAGTCGTTCCATGACGAGATCGGCGGTCGGCGCTGTGGTCATGAACGCAGCGTGTCACCGGCAACCCGCTCCGTGACGAACTCGGGCGACAGATCTTCCCGTTCGCCGGGACCGAACTCCTAGTTCGAGATGTGGTGCCGCTCGGCCAGGTGGCGCACCTCCGGCGCCCACGACGGCCGCGCCCGCCGGGCGAGGGACCGGACCATCTCCCGCAGCAGCAGCTTGTGGTCGAGCTCCTCCGGGGACTCGCGCTCGATGCGCAGCAGGTGGAGCAGGCCGGCGGCGTCGTCGCCGACGTCCTCGCAGGCGCGGGCGACCTGGCTGAGATGGGTGGTGCGGCGCTCGATGGACGGCGTGCGGCGCAGGTCGATGTCGTCGGCGATCCGCAGCACCGTCTCGGGCCGCCCCATGTCGCTCTCGATGCTGGCCATGTGGATGGCGACGTTCGTCGGCCCGAAGAAGGCCAGGTCGTAGGCGTCGGAGCCGTCGTCGACGCGCTGCGCGAGCTGCGCCGCCGGCCCGCGTACCCGTTCCCTGGCCTCGTCGTCGTCGCCGCTGCGGGCCGCGCCGATCGCGGCGAGCAGGTGGAGCGCGCCGAGTGCCTTGAGATGGCGCACGTCGCCGTCGGCGACGTGCGGCTCCAGGATCTCGAGGCCGTGCCGCGCGACGTCGTAGGCGATCTGGTGCATGTCGTCGGCCAGCATCGACTGGCCGAGGTTCCAGTGCGTCCACGCGCGCATCAGCGGGTCGGCCGTCTCCTCGGCGAAGCGCATGGCGCGGTCGGCCGCCAGGTGCGCGAGATCCACCCGTCCCAGGTGCTTGAGCACGCCCCTGGCCAGCATGTACGCGTCCGTCGCGACGCTGAGGGCGCGGGGCGTGTCGCCGAGTGCGACGTTCTCGGCGTCGGAGATGAGGGCGGGCAGGGCGGACATCAGGATCGAGTAGCGGCGCGTCGAGCCGAACCAGGACGCCCGGGCCGCCGCCACCCGCTCCGCGAGCTGCTCGGCGTCGGGCGGCTCCAGATCGGGCGCCAGCGAGCGGGGGGTGAACAGGGCGCGCTCGATGTCGCTGATCTGCGGCCTGCTCGGCTCGTGCGAGTCGCGCGGGGCCTCGCCGAGGAGCACGGCCGTGCGCACGCCCAGCACCTTGGCGATCTCCCGGAGGAGGGGGAGCGAGGGAGTGCGCTTGCCGTGCTCGATCAGCTCGATGTGCCTGGGGGTGCAGCCGGATTGGGTCGCCAGCGCGGTGGTGCTCATGCCCCGCCGCTCGCGCTGGAGCCTGATCATCTGACCGGTGCTGATTTCGGCCATGGGGGTGACAGCCTCCTGGGTGAGCCCTGATCCCCCTCAGGTTAGGACTCCCGAAGATCGCCTGCCATGGATTCAGCCCTGCTCAGAGGAGTTGCCGCGGCCCGCATGGTGCTCCAGGAGGCGGGCCGGGAAACCTGATAGTTTCTCGCGTTCCGGCTGACTCAAAGGGGCCAGAATCTCGTCCTGAAGGCTCGCTATCAGTGCTCGCAGCCTCTGTTCGCGCTGCCGGCCCTCCGTGGTGAGCGTGATGACGTCGCGGCGGCGGTCGGAGGGGTCGGGGGCGCTCGACGGGGGCTAGCGGTAGCGGCGGCGGCCGATGTGGGTGAGAACTTCGCGCAGCGCGTCGGCCGCCGCCCGCACGGCCTCGTCGGGCACCCCGGCCGCCACGTCGCCGTAGGCCCGCCCGGCGGCCTCCAGTGCCGCGTCCGTCACGCGCCGCCCCTCGTCGGTGAGCTGGACCCAGCGGCTGCGCGCGTCGCCCGCGTTGGCCTCGCGCTCCACGTATCCGGCCGCCGCGAGGCGTTGCAGCACGTTGCTGATCCCCCCGGAGGTGAGGAACAGCGCCTTCGACAGCTCGCTCGGCTTCATCCCGTACGGCTCCGCCGCCCGGCTCAGTGCGGCCAGCACGTCGAACTCGGCGTACGTCAGCCCCAGCTCGGCCAGCTCCGCCTTGACGGCGTGCTCGAAGAGCAGGTGGAGCCGCGACATCCGCTTGCCGAGCTCCAGGGTGGCGATGAGCGACGGCGACATGCCTGCTTGCTCCCACCGGGGGACCATCGCGTCGATCTCATCGGGTTTCACGACATCGAGGATACTCAGCGAGAGATTGCTTTCTGAAAAGCTTCTTATTAAGCTTTTCGCCATGACATCTCCCCTCTTGATCAGGAACGGCGTCGTCATCGACACCGAGCCGGAGCCCGCCGTGCTGGGCCGGATGGACGTGCGGATCGAGGACGGCGCCATCGCGGAGGTCGGCCCGGGGTTGCCCGCCGTGCCGGGCGCCGAGGTGATCGACGCGACGGAGCGGATCGTGCTGCCCGGGTTCGTCGACACCCACCGCCACACGTGGCAGGCCGCAATCAGGGCCGTCGCGCCCGACATCGTCTTCGACGACTATCTGCGCCGCGTCCTCGGCGAGATCGCCCCGCGCTACCGCGCCGAGGACGTGCACGCGGGCAACCTCGCGGGCGCGCTGGAGTGCCTGGACGCGGGCGTCACCACGGTGCTCGACTGGTCGCACGTCCAGTTCAGCCCCGGCCACACCGAGGCCGCCGTGCGGGCGCTGCACGAGTCGGGCATCAGGGCCGTGTTCGGCTACTGCTACGGCGGCGAGCCCAACGGGCTGACCGCCGAGACCCGGCGGGTGCACGCGCTGCTCTCCGGCGCGCCGGGGCTGGTCACGATGGCGCTCGCCGCCCTCGGGCCGGAGATCGCGGGGCAGGAGCGCGCGCTGGAGGAGTGGCGCGTGGCCGCGGAGCTGGGCCTGCCGGTCACCGCGCACCTGGGCGGGCACAGCCGTGACAGCGCCGAGCGCGAACTCGCGTTCCTGGAGGCGAACGGGCTGCTCGCCACCCCCACGACCTTCGTGCACGCCCTCCACTACACCGACGACGAGTTCAAGCGCATCGCCGCCGCGGGCGGCAGCGCCTCGTACGCTCCCGTGGACGAGATGGCGCTGGGCATCGGCTACCCGGCCGCGGGGCGCGCCAGGGCGGCGGGCGTCCCGGCCAGCCTGGGCGCCGACACGGTGGTGTGCGCGCCGGGCGACATGTTCAGCCTGATGCGGGCCGTCCACCTGCTCGAACGGGGCCGCCCCGGCGGCGCGGGTCTCGGCTTCACCACCCGCGACGCGCTGCGCATGGCCACCATCGAGGGCGCCGAGGTGCTCGGCCTGGCCGACGCCGTCGGGTCGCTGCGGCCGGGCAAGCAGGCCGACCTGGTGCTGCTGCGGACCGACACGCCGGGCATGGCGGCGGTCCAGGACCCGATCGGCGCCGTGGTGCTCCACGCCGACACCGCCGCCGTGGACACGGTGCTGGTGGCGGGGCGGGTGGTCAAGCGGGACGGGCGCCTGCTGCACCACGACGTGGCGGCGGTCCTCGCGGCCCTGAAGGAGTCGGCCGCCACGGTGCTCGCAGCCTGACCGGGCCGGACACCGCCGACCTCCCAGGCTGACCGGGCCGGCCGTCACGGTCGTCCCGGCCCTGACCGCCGCCCGTGGGGACGCCTGATCGTCGGGCTCGCGCCAGGGTAGGGGGTTCCCGGGGAGGCGCGTGATGGCGAGCTTGAAGGAGCGGATCGCGGCGGTCAAGGCCTGGGTCCGCGGCAAGGTGAACTACTGGCGGGTCAGAAGGCTGTCGTTCGACCACCTGCTCAGGGCGATCCGGCGCTACCAGCAGCAGTCCGGCGACCGGCTGGCGGGCGCGGTCACCTACTTCGCGTTCCTGTCGTTCTTCCCGCTGCTCGCCCTGTCGTACGCGGTGCTCGGCTTCGTGGTCGCGACCAGCGGCACCACCAGGCAGGCGCTGGAGCAGGCCATCGCCGAGCGGCTCCCCGGCATCGCGGGCCAGCTCAATCTCGAAGCCATCGCCAGGGCCAGGGAGACCGCAGGGCTCATCGGTCTGCTGGGCCTGCTCTACGCCGGGCTCGGCGCGCTCGACGCGCTGCGCCAGGCGCTGCGCGAGATGTCGATGGCGGTCACCCCGGCGCCCAGCTTCTTCGCCGGCAAGCTCAGGGACCTGGTGTCGATCATCATGATCGGGGTCACGATGATCGTGTCCGTGCTGGTCGCGGGGTTCGCCACCACGGCCACGGACAAGGTCATGCACTTCGTCTTCGGCGGCGGGTCGGCGGTGGCCACCTGGGTGTGGCGGGCCGCGGGCGTGGCGGCCGCCGTCGGGGCCGACTGGCTGCTGTTCCTGATCCTGCTCGGCTGGGTGGCCAGGCCGACCCAGCCGTTCCGGGTGATCGCCAAGGGGGCGCTGATCGGGGCGATCGGGTTCGGGCTGCTGAAGCAGCTGGCGACGCTGCTGCTCGGCCACACGCTGGGCAACCCGATCTACGGGACGTTCGCGGTCATCGTCGGTCTGCTCATCTGGATCAACTTCTCGGCCAGGCTCGTGCTGTACGTCGCCGCCTGGACGGCCACCGCCGGCTACTGCCCGCCGCCGGTGCCGTCCCCCATCCCGGCCTCCGGCGCGCAGCCGGACGACGGGCCGCTGCCGGGCCGGGCCTGCGACCCGAGCCACCCGCCCGAGCCGGATGCGCGGCGCCGCCCGGCCCGCCCGCCCGAGCCGAGCCCGCGGCCCCGCCCCAGCCATCCGCCGGAGCCGGGTCCGCGGCGCCGCCCGGGCGACCCGGCGTCGGCGCCGGACGCCTGACCGGCCGCCGGGGACGGGGCCCGGGTCAGGAGCGTGATCTGGCGCGGCGACGGCGGCGGATGCCGAAGCCGAGCCAGACCAGCCCGAACAGCACCCCGCCCCCGATCACCAGCGAACCGACCAGCTTGGTGGAGTCGTCCTGCCGGGAGGCGGCCGTGTCGAGCAGCGGCGGCTGGGCGGCCGGCGTGACGTGCGCGGCCGGCGCCGAGGCGCGCGGCGCGGCCTGGACGTCCGGGGCCGGGTTCACGAGCTTGCCGACGGGCGTGGCCTTGCCCCTGACCGCGAAGCCCCAGTCGAGCAGCTTGGCCACCTCGTCCCAGAAGTAGCCGTCGTGCCGCATGATGCTCACCACGATCGTGTGCCCGTCGCGGGTCGCCGCGCCGACGAAGCTGCCCAGGGCCTTGGAGGTCCAGCCGTTCTTGACGCCGATCATGCCCTTGTAGCGCCCGAGCAGCTTGTTGTGGTTGCTGATCTCGTAGTGGCCCTTCGGGGCGGGGAAGTTGGCCCGCTTCGTACTGATGTATTCGCGGAAAGCGGGATTGGCGAGGCCGGCCCGGGCGATCAGCGCCAGGTCGTACGCCGAGCTGCTCTGCCCCGGCTTGTCCAGCCCGCTGGGCGTCTTCGCCACGGTGTCGTACGCCTGCAGCCGCTTGGCCTCGGCGTTCATGTCGCGCATGGTCTTGGCGAGGCCGCCGTTCGTTTCGGCGAGCGCCATGGCCGCGTCGTTGCCCGACGCCATCAGCAGCGCCCTGAACAGGTCATCGACCTTGTACGTCGCCTTGACCGACAGCCCGACCGCGCTGCCCTCCTGGTTGCACGCGTTCCGGCTGGGGCGGATCTCGCGGTCCTTGTCCAGCTTGGGAATGAGCGTGACCGCCGTCAGCGTCTTCAGCGTGCTGGCGGGCAGGTACCGTCCGTGGGCGTCCTTGGCCGCGAGCACGTCGCCCGTTTCCACGTCCGCGATGACGTACGACTTAGCCTGGGTCTTGGGCGGGTGCTCGACGCCCGGGGGCGCCACCAGGCCGCGGCTGCCCAGCGCCTCGCCGCCGACCGGCGTCGTGGGTGCGGCGTACGCGGTCCCGCCGGTGAGCGTGACCGAGGCGATGAGTGCCGTGACCGGCACGATTTTCGTCCACATGGCGGTCTCAGCGTAGCTTCGTGTTAATGCCCATGTGGCGACACATCCCCCGATGATCCACCTTCGATACAAGTGAGGCACTGATGTCACGAAAGATCGCCGGATTCCTCATCATCTTGGGCGCTTTCATGATCTTCGAATGGGTGAACCTCGGGTTTAACTTGGCCGACGGGCATCCGACGAGTTTCTACGTGGTGCACGGCATCCTGATCGCGGTGAACATCGTGCTCGCCGTCGTGCTGGGAGTGATCGGCTGGCGCGGCCTCCAGGGCGCCGCCCGCCGGGCGCCCGCCGAGGACCGCACGGGAAGCGCCCGGTGAGCCTCGTCAGGAGCCGCACAGGAGGCGCCGGGTGAGGGCGTGCAGCTCGTCGGCCTCCTCCCGCGAGTCGCCGATCGAGGTGAAGCCCAGCTTCCCGTACTCGGGGATGGCCCCGAGCAGGTGGAAGACATTCCCGGTCCGCCGCTCGGCGTCGAAGCCGATCCCGAGCCGTTCGGCCGTGCGGACGACCTCTCCGGGGGTACGCCCGCGCAGGCAGGACGAAGAGCAATTGTCCGTTGCGGTGTAGTACTTCGGCTGATTTCCGGACATGAGGAGGCCGGTGGCCGGGTCGTACGACGCCCCGGTCGTCAGCACGGCGGCCCCGAACGGATGCGTGGTGCCGCCGATCCGCAGGTTGATCTCGCACAGCAGCGCCGCGTACCCGGCGTCGGCCTTCAGCGCGAAGAAGTCCATGCCGAAGATCCCCACCACGCCGCGCTCGGCCAGCACCCGCGCGATCCGCTCGGCCGACGCCCCCACCTCGGCGCGGTACTCGGGCGCCGCGGGGAACGTGCAGCCCTGGTAGACGTGGCCGTTCGGACCGCCGAGCACCTGGTCGTGCGTGGCCACCACCTGGGCGTGGCCGCCGGGCGTGATCCGGGCCAGCGCGCTCGGGTAGTACAGCGGCCGGTGCTCGATGAACTCCTCGACCACCCCGCCCCGGTCCCTGATCTTGGCGGTGAAGGTGTCCCAGGTCTCGCCGGCCGCCGAGAAGCTGGTCAGCGACCTGTCGGCCTTGGTGACGATCACGTTGCCGAGCCCTGAGTAGCCGTCGTTCAGCTTGACGATCACCCGCTCGCCGGGCAGGGCCTCGATCGCCTCCTCGATCTCCAGCACGGTCCGCACGTCGCCGAAGCCCCGCGCCATCGGCACGCCCGCCTCGTGACCGACCTCGCGCGCCCCGCTCTTGGAGCCGTAATAGGCCAGGGAGGTGGCGGGACCGTAGAGGGGCACGTTGAGTAACGACGCCAGCTCCTCCTCCAGCTCGCTCAGCACGAACGGCACCAGCCAGGCGTCGCCCTCGACGGCCGCGCGCAGCTGTTCGAGCGCGTCGGGGCGGGCGAGCAGAGTCCTGGTCAACGGCTGGGACCAGGGGTCGTCGAGGCTGATCAGGCTGAGCCGCTTGGCGGCGTCGTCCGGATCGGGGAGGAACGAAAGGTAGTAGTCGACGATGTCGGGATCGACGGGCGCGGAGGAGAGATAGACCACCTTGACCCGGGGTTCGCGGAGCGCGAGCAGCAGGAAGAGCAGACGCTCCTCGTACGACCTGGCTGCCGTGATCCGGCGAAGCTCGTCCTGCGGCAGGGAGAGCGAGGGCACGACCACCAGGGTCCCCTCGCTCGGCTCGAAGATGCTCAATCCAGCATGCTTCTCCCCGAACGGGATATTAGTGATCATATTGCGAGTGAAACACGCATTCTTCTCAAACGCAGCCACCGCCGAAGTGTGATGAACATGACAGAAGGTGACAGGATTCGGAATCGCTGACCACGTTTGAACTGACAGCGATGGGTCACGATCTACTGATCCGTTGTAACTATTTCCGGATCAGTCGAGTGCTCACCCAGCGTGGTCACCTGCGGTTAGGGGCCATGCAGGGGGAGAATTTTGGCACATCCGTCACCGCGAACACGTGCGGGGGCGATAAAGTCTAACTATCGCCATCGGGCTCACGGCCGACCGCTGTGCTCCCCCCGGCTGCAGCGGCGCTCGCGACAGACGCGTTAAGCCCATGCTGACGATCTCGCGCACCCCGACCAGAGGGTGTGTTTTTTGATTCGCCGAGCGGCCGCTCGACCCGGGAGAGCCGCGGCGGATGGACCGGCTTTGACGAGCCTTCACGAGCTTTACGAGCGCATGAGCCGCGGTGGTCCGGCATATCGGTGAGCGCGGCACGAACGGGATGGTGACATATGAGGGGACGTGAGCTGCGGGGCGAACTCGATGCGTTCCTGGCGGAGACGGAGCAGGACCTCGTGGCGTTCCGCCGCGACCTCCACATGCACCCCGAGCTGGCCTTCGCCGAATATCGCACGACGCAGCGCATCGCCGAGCGGCTCACCGCCGCCGGGCTGGCCCCCTCGGTGCTCCCCCGCGGCACGGGCCTGATCTGCGACGTGGGCAGCGGCGACGGCCCGACCGTCGCGCTGCGTGCCGACATCGACGCGCTGCCCCTGCAGGACGAGAAGGACGCCCCCTACCACTCCACCGTCGAAGGCGCCTGCCACGCCTGCGGCCACGACGTCCACACCACCGTCCTGCTCGGCACCTCGCTCTTCCTCGCCCAGCAGGCCGCCGCCGGCCTGCTGCCCGGCCGAGTGCGGCTGATCTTCCAGCCCGCCGAGGAGTTGCCCGGCGGCGCCCTCGAGGTCATGGCGCAGGGCGGGCTCAAGGACGTCGACCGCATCTTCGGCCTCCACTGCGACCCCCGCGTCGACGTCGGCCAGGTCGGCATCCGGCCCGGCCCCATCACCTCCGCGTGCGACAAGCTGGTCGTCCGGGTCTCCGGCCCCGGCGGCCACACCGCCCGCCCCCACCTGACCGCCGACCTGGTCTTCGCCCTGGCCAAGATCCTCACCGAGCTGCCCGCCGCCCTGTCGCGCCGCATCGACCCCCGCTCCTCGCTCAGCCTCGTCTGGGGCAAGGTCGAGGCGGGCACGGCGGCCAACGCCATCCCCGACGCCGGCGTCGCCGCCGGCACCGTGCGCTGCCTCGACGAGGACGCCTGGCACGCCGCGCCCGACCTGATCAAGTCCCTCCTGGAGTCGGTGGCCTCCGCCTACGGCGTGGAGGCCACGATGGACTACACGCGCGGCGTTCCGCCCGTGGTCAACGACGAGGTCAGCACCGAGATGCTGGCCGAGGCCGCCGAGCGCGCGCTGGGCGCGGGCGCGGTGGTCCCGACCCAGCAGTCACTCGGCGGCGAGGACTTCGCCTGGTACCTCGAGTCGATCCCCGGCGCGTTCGCCCGGCTCGGCACCCGCTCGCCCGGCGGCGTCACGTACGACATCCACCAGGGCACGTTCGACGTGGACGAGAAGGCGATCGCGATGGGCGTGCGGGTCATGGCCGCCACCGCGCTGACCGCGCTGTGGGAGGTCGGCCCGCTCGACTCGGTCACCACCACCGCCATGGCGTGACCACCGGCAGCCGCAGCGACGACCGCCCCGGCGAGACCGTGATCCTCGTGCCCGGAGGGTAGCGCAGGGTGTAGTCGGGGTCGGTCGACATGATCACCAGGCCCAGCCGGTGGCCCTTCTTGACCAGGTAGTCCGTCGGCTGGAAGTCCCAGGTGAAGGTGTACTCCTTGCCCGGGCGCAGGGCCTCGGTCCGGTCCGGGCGGTGCCGGTTGCGCACGTCCAGCCAGCCCCTGGTGACGATCTTGTACGGGGTCGTCGCCGTCCCGAGCGCCCTGAGCGTCGTGCAGCCGGAGTCGCCGGGGACGCTCTCGCCGTAGCAGTAGGTCTGGCCCGTCGAGACCAGGCCGCCGGTGGGCCGCACGTCCGTGCCGTAGTCCACCAGCAGCGCCGTCAGGTAGGGCGCCGCGCCGCCGGCCAGCGAGGCGCGCACCGACACCGTGGGGGTGCCGGAGATGCGCACGTCGGCGGGGAGGTCCCCGGTCAGGTACGCCAGCCGGTTCGGGTCGGGCCCCGTGGCCTCCACCAGTTCCTCGGCCGTCCTGACCTTCTGGTCCGTGAACGTCTCCCTGGCCGACCTCGGGCTCGGCAGCAGGCCCAGCGCCGAGTCGCGGCCCAGCCGGAGCGGCACCGTGACCGCGCCGGGCAGCGGCCAGGAGGCGTGCCGCTCCCACCGGCCGGGCGCGATCTCCACGTCCGCCCGCGGCTCGCGCATGACGCCGGAGTCGATGCCGTACAGCCAGTGGTCGAACCAGCCGTGCAGCTGCCGCAGCCACTCGGCCGTGCGGAAGCTGAACGGGCTCATGTGGGTGCCCTGGTGCAGCCAGATCTTGCGCGGCACGTGCCGCTTGGCCAGGGCCTGCCACCACTGCGCGAACTGCTTGGTCTTGACGTTCCAGTCGTTGAGCCCGTGCACGAGGAAGACGCTGGCCTTGACCCCGCCGACGTCGTTCAGGTAGTTGCGGGCGTCCCACAGCGGGCCGTAGTCGCCGGTGACGCGGTCCTGGGCGGCGGTGATGTCCTCGATCAGCGCGCCGCAGGCCTCCTGGCCGTTCTGCCTGGTCAGCACGTACTTGGCGAGCACGTCCAGGTCCTCGCCCTGGTAGCCGCCGGGGGCCAGGACGCCGCCGTTGGCGCGGTAGTAGTCGTACCAGCTGGAGATGGAGGCGATCGGCACGATCGTCTCCAGGCCCTCGACGCCGGTCGAGGCGACCGCGTTGGCCAGCGTGCCGTTGTACGAGACGCCGATCATGCCGACCTTGCCGGTGGACCAGGTGGCCTCGACCGGGTTCCCGCCGGCGTCGAAGCCCTTGGCGCGGCCGTTGAGCCAGTCGATCGCGGCCTTCGGGCCGGCCGTCTCGTTGCGGTCACCGGAGGTGGGGCAGCCGGTGGCCCGGCCGCTGCCGAGGTTCTCCACGAGCGCGATCGCGTACCCGCGGGGCAGGAAGTAGTTGTCGTAATAGCCGTCGAACGGCTCGGCGGCCAGCTTGTCCGCCGCCACGGTGAGCGCGGGCAGCGGGTTGCCGCTCTCGTCCACGTCCACGGGGTGGTTGGCGACGTCGTTGCCGCCGGCGAAGTACGGGCTGGCCTCCATGATGACCGGGACCTTCAGCCCCTGGTCGGTCTCCTTGGGCCGGAGGATGTCCACGGCGACCCGGTCCGGCAGGCCGTCGTCGTCGCTGTCGGTTCCTTCGACCTCCACGAACACCGTCTCCTTCACGGCGTCCGCGCGGGAGAAGACCGGCTGGGTGGCGTTGTCCTCGACCGCGATGGCCGGGGTGCCGGCCGCGGCGGGGGCGGTGCCGCTCAGGGCCACGACGAGCAGCGCGGCCACGGGTAAGGTCAGGGCCTTCCAAGGATGCATGCGGGGCTCCGGGATGAGATTTCCACCGTCTGTCGGAATCTCCGTCAAGATCGGCCCCGACACAAGGGGCGAAGTCGGGACAAATCTTGTCCCGACTCGCGGCATGTGTCATGAATCATGCTTCAGGTCACGGACGCGAGTGATGTCGATAACGGAGCGGTTTCGACCCTGTGTGCCAGTTTGGTTCGCCCTGGTCAAGCAACTATCTTCCGTGCAGGTGCCGTACGTGTTTCTTCTCTTCGCGCCTGCGATGAAGTCCGACGGCGGGGAAACGGAAGGGAGTCGCCTTGCTCGGCAAGCGATTCAACAGGATGGCGATCGGCTCCGTGGCCGGCGTCATGCTCATGGCAGCGGCGGCCTGCGGCGGCGGCAGTGGTGGGGGCACCACGGCCAGCGAGGCGCCGAGCAGCGAGGCGTCGGAGAGCACGCTCAAGGTGGGCCTGGCGTTCGACGTCGGCGGGCGGGGTGACAAGTCCTTCAACGACGCGGCCTACGCCGGACTGGAGAAGGCCAAGACCGACCTCGGCGCGGAGATCAAGGAGCTGAGCCCGACGGCCGACGGCTCCAACCGCGGTGACCTGCTGCGGCAGCTCGCCGACGCCGGCTACAACCCGATCATCGGCGTCGGCTTCGCGTACGGCGACGACATCAAGAAGACGGCGGCCGAGTACCCCGACATCCAGTTCGCGGTGGTCGACTCCGCCTCCAACGGCCCCAACGTGACCGGCCTGCTGTTCGCCGAGGAGCAGGGCTCCTACCTGGCGGGCGTGGCCGCGGCCACCAAGTCCGAGGCGGACCACGTGGGCTTCGTCGGCGGTGTCGAGAACGACCTGATCAAGAAGTTCGAGGCGGGCTTCGTGGCGGGCGTGAAGTCCGTCAAGCCGGACGCCAAGATCGACATCAAGTACCTCACCCCCGACGGTGACTTCTCCGGCTTCAAGGCCCCCGACAAGGGCAAGGTCGCGGCCGAGAAGATGTACCAGGACGGCGCCGACATCGTCTACCACGCCGCCGGCGACTCCGGCCTCGGCGTGTTCCAGGCGGCCGCCGCGGCCAAGAAGAAGGCCATCGGCGTCGACTCCGACCAGCGCCAGACGGTCAAGGAGACCAACCTCCAGGGCGTCATCATGACCTCGATGCTCAAGCGCGTCGACGTCGGCGTCTTCGAGTTCATCAAGGCCTTCCAGGGCGGCGCCAAGGGCGGCACGAACGTCACGTACGACCTCAAGGTCGACGGCGTGGGCCTGTCCACCACCGGCGGCGAGATCGACGACATCAAGGACAAGCTCGACGCGGCGAAGCAGGACATCGTGGACGGCAAGATCACGGTTCCGACCAAGCCGTAACCGGGGTAGGAGTGACAGCTGAGGGCCCGGAGTCCCCACTTCGGGCCTTCTGTCTATCCCCCGCCCCCCGCTAGGAGAGGCAATGAGTGCTGACACCCTGGCCACGGCGCGACCCGCCGTAGAGCTGGAGGGCATCACCAAGCGTTTCCCCGGTGTCGTCGCGAACCACGACATCCGCATCACCGTCCGACCCGGCACGGTGCACGCCATCGTGGGGGAGAACGGCGCGGGCAAGTCGACGCTGATGAAGATCCTGTACGGCATGCAGAAGCCGGACGAGGGCACCATCAGGGTCAACGGCGAGGAAGTGAGCTTCCGCACGCCGAGCGACGCCATTGAGGTCGGCATCGGCATGGTCCACCAGCACTTCATGCTGGCCGACAACCTCACCGTGCTGGAGAACATCGTCCTCGGCGCCGAGCCGAAGAAGTTCGCCCGGCTCGACACCGCCTTCGCCAGGAGGCGCATCACCGAGCTGGCCGAGAGCCACGGCCTGCGGGTCGACCCCGACAAGCTCGTGGAGGACCTCGGCGTCGGCGACCGCCAGCGCGTGGAGATCCTCAAGGTCCTCTACCGGGGCGCGCGCATCCTCATCCTCGACGAGCCGACGGCCGTGCTCGTGCCGCAGGAGGTCGAGGAGCTCTTCCAGAACCTGCGCGAGCTGAAGTCCGAGGGCCTGACCGTCATCTTCATCTCGCACAAGCTCGACGAGGTGCTGGGCATCGCCGACGAGATCACCGTGATCCGGCGCGGCACCACCGTCGCCAGCGTCGATCCCGGCGACGTCACCGCACGCCAGCTGGCCGAGCTGATGGTCGGCAGCGAGCTGCCCACCCCGGAGACGCGCGAGTCCACCGTGACCGACGTCGTGACGCTGAAGATCGGCAACCTCACCATGGGGGCCGACGGCCACCGCCCCGGCGCCGACCCCGCCAAGCTGCGCGAGGAGGGCAGGCGGCTGCTCCTCGACGACGTGTCGTTCGAGATCCACCAGGGCGAGATCCTGGGCATCGCCGGGGTCGAGGGCAACGGCCAGTCGGAGCTGATCGAGGCCATCATGGGCATCCGGCCCGCGCACGGCACCATCGAGCTGGCCGGCCAGGACATCAGCGGCTGGTCCACGCTGCGGCGCAGGGAGTCCGGCATCGGCTACATCCCCGAGGACCGCCACCGGCAGGGCCTGCTGCTGGAGGCCTCGCTGTGGGAGAACCGCGTCCTCGGCCACCAGACCAGGAAGCCCGCGCGCCGCGGCATCTGGGTCAACCGGCGCGCCTCCAGGGCCGACACCCAGCGCATCGTCGAGGCGTACGACGTCCGCACCCCCGGCGTCGACACGCTCGCCCTGGCCCTGTCGGGCGGCAACCAGCAGAAGCTGATCGTCGGCCGCGAGATGAGCGGCGAGCCGAAGTTCCTCATCGCCGCCCACCCCACGCGCGGCGTGGACGTCGGGGCGCAGGCCGCCATCTGGGACCACCTGCGTGACGCCAGGGCGGCCGGGCTGGCCGTGCTGCTCATCTCCGCCGACCTCGACGAGCTGATCGGCCTGTCCGACACGCTGCGCGTCATCTACCGGGGGCGGATCGTGGCCGCGCTCGACCCGACCGACATCACGCCCGAGAGGCTGGGCGGCTACATGACCGGCGCCATCGCCGGCACCGAGGAGTCGTGATGCCCGCAGGGCTCAACCGGGCGCTGCTCACCGTCGTCGGCGCCGTCGTCGCCATCGTCCTCGCGATCGCGATCTCCAGCGTGGCGATCATCGCCGCGGGCGCCGACCCGGTCGCCGCGCTCACCGCGTTCTTCGACTTCGGCGCGAGCGAGCGGTCGGTGTCGAACAACATCGCGGCGTTCCTCAACCGGTCGGTGCCGCTGTTCATCTCCGGCCTGGCGGTGGCCGTCGGCTTCCGCATGAACCTCTTCAACATCGGCGTGGAGGGCCAGTACCGCCTCGCCGCCATCGTCGCGGCGTACGTGGGCTCGACGTTCACCGCGCCCGCGCCGATCCAGATCGCGGTGATCGTCGTGGTCGCGGCGGCCGTCGGCGGCCTCTACGCGCTGATCCCCGCGGTCATGAAGGTGACCAGGGGCGTGAACGAGGTCATCGCCACGATCATGCTCAACTACATCGCGATCAACCTGACGTCCTTCCTCGTCCGGGGGCCGTTCGCGGGGGAGCGCGCCGAGGGGCAGCTCACGACGACCACCCCCAAGCTGGGGGAGTCGGCGATGTTCCCCAACATCAACTTCATCTTCGACTGGTTCGGGCAGCCCCCGCCCACCCGCGGCGGCGGCGTGTGGGGCTTCCTGCTCCTGGCGGTCGTGCTCGGCGTGGTGGTCTGGGCGGTGCTGGAGCGCACCCGCTTCGGCTTCGGCGTCAAGGCCAGCGGCCTCAACGGCCCGGCGGCGCTCGCCTCGGGCGTCGACCCGAGAAAGATGATCATCGCGGCGATGGTGATGTCCGGGGCGATCGCCGGGCTCATCGGCCTGCCCGAGATCCTCGGTGACAGGGGCGCCTTCAACTCCAACTTCACCGCCGGCCTCGGCTTCCTCGGCATCGCGGTGGCCCTGCTCGGCAGGAACAAGCCGGTCGGCATCGCGTTCGCCGCGCTGCTGTTCGCCTTCCTCGACCGGGCGCAGGGCGCGCTGCAGATCGCGGAGGTCCCGGCGTCCGTGGTCACGATCATCCAGGGCGTCATCGTCCTGCTCGTGGTCGTGGCGAACGAGGTGACCAACCGGCTGGCGCTCAGACTCGAAGAACGGCGGGCCGCCCAGCAACTCGGCAGCAACACTCCGGTTGAGGTGGCGGCATGACGCGGATCGGCAAGTACCACGTGGCGCTCATCGGCGTCGCCGCGCTCATCCTGCTGATGTCGCTGGTGCGCGTCGTGACGGGCGAGGACGACATCACCTCGTCCGGCACGTTCGGAGCGGCGCTGATGCTGTCGGTGCCGATCGGCCTGGCCGGTCTCGGCGGCCTGTGGTCCGAGCGGGCCGGCGTCGTCAACATCGGCCTCGAAGGCATGATGGTGCTCGGCACCTGGTTCGCCGGGTGGGCCGGATACCAGTGGGGCCCCCTGGCCGCGCTGCTGGCCGGGCTGCTCGGCGGCGCGCTCGGCGGCCTCATCCACGCCGTCGCCACCGTCACGTTCGGCGTCGACCACATCGTCAGCGGCGTCGCGATCAACCTGCTCGGCCCTGGCATCACCCGCTTCCTGTCCGAGGTCCTCTACAAGGAGGGCACGCCGGCGGCCGAGGCGGGCGCGGGCATCACGAGCTCACCCGCGATCGGCTCCCCGCCGAGGCCAAGCCTGCCCCTGCTGTCCGACGGGCCCGACCTGCTGGGCAAGCTGGAGCAGACGCACTGGTTCCTGCTCTCCGACATCGCCGGCATCCTGCGCGGGCTCACGCACAATGTGAACGTGCTGGTCATCCTGGCGGTCCTGCTGCTGCCCCTGACGTTCTACGTGATCTGGCGCACGGCGTTCGGCCTCCGCCTGCGCTCGGCGGGCGAGAACCCGTGGGCTGCCGAGTCGCTGGGCGTGAACGTCTACCTGATCAAGTACCTCGCGGTCGTGATCTCCGGCGCCTTCGCCGGGCTCGGCGGCGTGTTCCTGGTCTTCGTCTCCACCAAGTACGTCGAGGGCCAGACGGCCGGGCGCGGCTTCATCGGCCTGGCCGCCATGATCTTCGGCAACTGGCGTCCCGGCGGGCTCGCGATCGGGGCCTCGCTGTTCGGCTACGCCGACGGCCTGCAACTGCGCAGCAACGGGGCGATCACGTCGTTCTTCCTGTTCGGCGCCGTGCTGCTGCTCGCCTACCTGGTCATCATGGCCCGCCGGATGCTGGCGCCGGGCCGGCCCGCCGACCTGGCGGTCAGGAGCGCCAAGGACTACACGCTGATGGCGGTCGCCGCCGCGGGCATGGTCGTGCTCTTCTGGCTGTGGCTGACCGTCGACCAGCTGCCCAACGAGTTCGTCTTCATCACACCACACGTGCTCACGCTGCTCGTGCTGCTGGTGGCGTCGCAGCGCCTGCGAATGCCCAAGGCCGACGGCGTGAGCTATCGCCGGGGGGAGCAACATTGACCACCATCGACTGGGACGGCCTGCGGGAGGCCGCCGCCGAGGCCATGCGCAGCGCGTACGCCCCGTACTCGAAGTTCCCCGTGGGCGCGGCGGCGCTGGTGGACGACGGAAGGGTCGTCACCGGCTGCAACGTCGAGAACGCCTCCTACGGCGTGGGCCTGTGCGCCGAGTGCGGCCTCGTGTCGGCGCTGCAGGCGTCGGGCGGTGGCCGGCTGGTGGCGTTCACCTGCGTCGACGGGCACGGCGAGCTGCTCATGCCGTGCGGGCGCTGCCGCCAGCTCCTCTACGAGTTCGGCGGCGAGGAACTGCTGGTCGAGACCGTGGACGGGCCGAAGCGCATGGCCGAGATCCTGCCGTACGCGTTCGGCCCGCAGGATCTCAGCCGGAGCGCCTGATGGACGCCATCGAGGTCATCCGCGCCAAGCGCGACGGCGGGGAGCTGACCGCGGCCCAGATCGACTGGGTGATCGACGCCTACACCCGCGGCGGCGTCGCCGACGAGCAGATGTCCGCGCTGGCCATGGCCATCCTGCTCAACGGCATGAACCGCCGGGAGATCGCCGGCTGGACCCAGGCCATGATCCGCTCGGGCGAGCGCATGGACTGGTCCGCGCTCGACCGGCCGACCGCCGACAAGCACTCCACGGGCGGCGTCGGCGACAAGATCACGCTGCCGCTGGCGCCGCTGGTGGCGGCCTGCGGGGCGTACGTGCCGCAGCTGTCCGGCCGTGGCCTCGGCCACACCGGCGGCACGCTCGACAAGCTGGAGTCGATCCCCGGCTGGCGGGCCTCGCTCTCCAACGACGAGATGCTGCACGTCCTGCGCGCGGCGGGCGCGGTCGTCTGCGCCGCCGGCTCGGGGCTGGCGCCGGCCGACAAGAAGCTGTACGCCCTGCGCGACGTCACCGGCACCGTCGAGTCCATCCCGCTGATCGCCTCGTCGATCATGTCGAAGAAGATCGCCGAGGGCACCGGCTCGCTCGTCCTGGACGTGAAGGTGGGCTCGGGGGCGTTCATGAAGACCCCGGAGACAGCCAGGGAGCTGGCCGAGACCATGGTCGCCCTCGGGACGGACGCCGGCGTGCGCACGGTGGCGCTGCTGACCGCGATGGATCGGCCGCTGGGGCGCGCCGTGGGCAACGCGCTGGAGGTCGCGGAGGCCGTCGAGGTGCTCGGCGGTGGCGGGCCCGCCGACGTGGTGGAGCTCACCGTACGGCTGGCTCAGGAGATGCTGGAGGCCGCCGGGGTGTCCGCCGGAAAGGACCCCGCCAAGGCGCTGGCGGACGGGTCGGCCATGGACGCCTGGCGGCGCATGATCGCCGCCCAGGGCGGTGACCCGGACGCGCTGCTGCCCCGCGCGGCGGAGACGCTGACCGTCTCCGCGCCCGCGTCAGGGGTGCTGACCCGGCTGGACGCGTACGCGGTGGGCCTCGCGGCATGGCGGCTGGGGGCCGGGCGGGCGCGCAAGGAGGACCCCGTCTCCTTCGGGGCCGGCGTCACGCTGCACGCCAAGCCCGGGGACCTGGTGCACGAGGGACAGCCCCTGATGACGTTGCACGCGGACGAGACCGGGAGGTTCTCGCGGGCGCTGGAGGCGCTGGAGGGGGCCTACGCGGTGGGTCCGGTGGACGAGGAGCGGCTGCCCCTGGTGATCGACCGCATCACCGCCTGAGCCGCCCCCTCAGGCACGCCCCTGCCGCTCGGCCCGCGCGAGCTCAGCGCGTCAGCGCGGCCGGGGCGTCGTCGAAGATCTCTGTCAGGACGGCGCGCTGCGTCGGGAGCGCCTCGGCGTGGCGGGCCCGGCCGGCCTCCGTGATGCACACGAACACGCCGCGCCGGTCGGCGTCGCACACCACGCGCGACACGAGCGCGGCCTTCTCCAGGCGGGCGACCACCCGCGACAGGGCGCTCTGGCTCAGGTGGACCTCGTCGCAGAGCTCCTGGATGCGCAGCTTCCTGTCGTGATGGACCATCCGGTCGAGCACTTCGAACTCGCTCGGCCCCAGCCCGTGCCGATCGCCCAGCTCGCGCTCCAGCGCGCACATGGCCTTGCTGTGCTTGGCCAGGACGTAATGCCAGGTGTCGACCACGAACTCCTCGTCCATGTCGCGGAGGTTACCACTTCGCCAAATCTCATGCAACGGCATTAAATTCTCTTGCATAAGATGCACCTGCATGTATTGTTCTGTCCCATGTCTTCTTCCTCATCCCGTTGGGGCGCGCTCGCCGTGCTCTGCGCAGTGATATTTCTTGACGCCCTGGACGTCTCGATGGTCGGCGTGGCCCTGCCCGCCATCCAGCACGATCTGGGCCTGAGCACGTCCTCCTTGCAGTGGGTGGTCAGCGGCTACGTGCTCGGCTACGGCGGTCTTCTGTTGCTCGGGGGCAGGACCGCCGACCTGCTCGGGCGGCGCAGGGTTTTCCTGGTCGCCTTGGGTGTCTTCGCCGTGGCGTCGTTGCTGGGTGGCATTGTGGACGACGGCGGGCTGCTGATCGCGGCCCGGTTCGTCAAGGGGGTGGCCGCCGCCTTCACCGCTCCCGCGGCGTTGTCGATCATCACGACCACCTTTCCCGAGGGGCCGGAGCGCAACAGGGCGTTGAGCATCTTCACCGCCTGCGGCGCAAGCGGCTACTCGCTCGGCCTCGTGCTGTCCGGCCTGCTCACCGAGATCGGCTGGCGTTGGACGCTGTTGATGCCGGTGCCCGTCGCGATCCTCGCGCTGATCATCGCGCCGAGGGTGCTGCGCGGCAGGGACGAGCGGGCCGAGGGCGGCCACGACCTGATCGGCGCCGTGCTGATCAGCGCGTCTATGCTGCTGCTCGTGTTCACCGTCGTGCAGGCGCCCGAGGCCGGTTGGGCCTCGCTCCAGACGATCGGCTCGCTGGTCGCGGTGGCGGTGCTGCTCGGCCTGTTCGTGCTCGCCGAGCTGCGGACGCGCCACCCGCTGGTACGCCTCGGCCTCCTGCGTTCCGGCCACATCGTCCGCGCCAACCTGGGGCTGCTCATCCTCATGGGCTCGTACGTCGCCTTTCAGTTCGTGGCCATGCAGTACTTCCAGAACCTCCTCGGCTGGTCCGCCCTCGGCACGGCCATGGCGTTCCTGCCCGCGGGCCTGCTCGTCGCGGTCACCTCGACCAAGATGGGCGACTTCGCCGACCGGTTCGGCACCGGCAAGCTGATCGTCATCGGCTCCGCCGCGCTGGCCGGCGGGTACGCGTTCTTCCTCGGCATCGACCGCGACCCGAGCCTGGGCGGCCTGGTGATCCCCGGCATGATCCTCATGGGCACCGCGTTCGCGCTGTCGTTCCCCTCGCTCAACATCCAGGCCACCAGTGGCGTGGACGACGACGAGCAGGGGCTGGCCTCGGGACTGCTCAACACCTCCGGCCAGGTGGGCGGCGCGATCGTGCTGGCCGTGGTCACCGCCGTGCTCACCTCGGGCGGCGGCGAGACGCTCTCGATCGGCGCGCTGCGCTCGGCCATCGTGGTGTCGCTGGTGCTGGCCCTGGTCGGCCTGGCGATCTCGGCGACCGGCCTGCGCGCCCGCCGGGTCCCGGCCGTCGGCCAGGCGGAGCGGGAGGCGCCGGTCTACGAGACCGTCTGACACGGGCCCGCTCCGCGAGACCGCCTGGTCACGCGGACGGGCTCGACGGGCCCGCCTGGTCACGCGGACGGACTGGACGGCGCCGCCTGGTCACGCGGACGGGCTGGACGGGCCGCCGGGCGACACGGCGGGCCCGCGCTCATTCCAGCGCGCCGATCGGCGAGTCGTAGTCGAGCGGCTCGATCTCGTAGTCCGCGGACTCGCTCGTGCCCGACCGCACGTCGACCTTGGTCAGGACGGCGTACTCGTCGTCCGTCTGGCGGACCAGCACCTCGTCCGCGCTCAGCCAGCGCTCCACCGCGAGCACCTGGTAGTCGTCGATCGCCGTACGGCGGCCGGTGACGCGGCCCGTACGGGCGTCCATGGTGACGAGCCTCTCCCCCTCCGCCACCAGGGCCAGCGTGCGGCCGTCGGGGGAGAGCGCGGCGCCGTACGCGATCAGGTCGGGGTCGATGCGGTAGCGGCCCGCGGGGCCGTTCGCCCGCTGGACCGTGAGCGTGGTGAGGGAGGCGTGGCCCGGTACGTTCTCCACGTCCCGCTCGTCGCTCACCACCCGCGTGCCGTCGTCCCCCACGGCGAGGATCCTGACCTCGCGCCCGGCGCTGTGCCTGGTCACGCCGGTGTCGAAGTCCAGCACCGCGCTGTCGGCCGCGCCGAAGTCGAGGGCGAAGTAGCGGCCGTTGGGGGAGGACGTGATGTGCGGGAGCGCCTCGCGGTGCCGCAGGTCGATCGTCCTGACCGTCCCGGTGCGCAGGTCGCGGACGACGTACGAGCCCTTGAGGTCGCGGTAGGCCAGGCGGTGGCCGTCGTGGCTGATGGCGAGCGGCAGCGTGGCGAAGGTCGTCTCGTCGTAGCCCGACCGCGCGCCCTCCAGCCGCCACTCCCTGCCCGACGTGGTCACGAGCCGCCACTGCTCGCAGGGCCTGGGGTCGCTGGAGTTCCTGGCGCGGCCGCCGCCCTCGCACCAGCCCAGGTACGCCGAGCCGATCGGGTCGTCCAGCGTGGCCGGCAGCGGCTCGGGGACCTGGTCGGGGGTGGCGTCGAGGGCGGTGGCGGGCATGCGGTCGAGGGTGTCGGCGATGGAGCTCAGGCCGGCCACGACCAGGGCGGCGAACGCGCCCACCGTACCCAGGGACACGGCCGTCCACGTGGCCAGGCGGATCCTGCGGCGCCTGGCGAGACTGCTCAGGACGGGTTCGGTGAGACCCGTACGCGACATCTCGGCCGCCACCCGGATCAGAGCGGCGCGCAGTCCTGGCTCGTCTGCGGCCGGTACGAAGTCCCTCGCCTGGACAGGCGCCGCCCACGCCGCAGGCGCACTCACGGCTTCCCCGCCCGGCGTCTGCCCGCCCGCCGGCTCCGTGTCCGTTGGTTCCGTGTTCGCCGCCTGCCCGCCCGCCGGTTCTGCGCCTGCGGTCTGCCCGCCCGCCGGCTCCGCGCTCGGCGGCTGCTCACCCGCTGATACCGCTCCCGCCGGTCCCGCGCCCGCCCGGTCCGAGGCCGGCGGCGCCGCGCCTGCCCAACCCGAGGGGGCCGCCCATGGCGCATGGATGTCCGCCGGCCCCTCCTGAGCGCCCGCCGCCGGCGGCGCTTCGGCTGCCGACAGGCCGTCGGCGAAGAGTTCGGGGTGGGCGGTGCGTAGCCGGGTGTATGCCTGGTGGGCCTCCGCGTCGAGTACGGCGGTCCACAGGCCCGTGACCGCCGTCGCCTGCTCCGCGGTCAACCCGTCGTGAAAGCGCGCCACCAGCGCGGCGCGCGCCTTGGGCGGCAGCGCGGCCAGCGCGTGGCCCCCGAGCGCGGGCGCCCCCCTGACGCCCAGGTAGCGCCCGTACAGCTCCCGCAGCGCCGCATGGACGGGGTCGTTCCAGCGGACGGAGGACCAACGGCGGCCCACCGCGACGAGGGCGGCGACCGCCAGGTCGTGGGCGCGGTTCTGGTCGGCGGTCAGCAGGTACGCGGTCCTGGCGAACGACGGCCCGTAATTCGCCAGGAAAATCGGTAAATCAGAGGCTTTATTCATGTAGTTGACTCCTTGTGGGCTGTTCAGCGTAGAGGGCGGCATCGGTCCCGCGAAAGGCCGGGAAACCCGCGCCCAACGGCCGCTTGCCGCCCCGCAAGCTGGGCATCTACCGGGCATGCGCCCGTCATCCCCGATCGCGCGCCGGTCACCGCGCTCCCGTGCCGTGGTCCCGCCCGCCTGCCTGGCTCTGCTCGCCTGCCTGGCTCTGCTCACCGCCTGTGGCACGGCCACCCGGACCGCGCTGCCTGACACGCCGTCCGTCTCCGGGCCGGCCAGGCCCGACACGCCGACGAGCACGGCCGAGGTGGACGTCCAGCGCGACGGCGCGGAGCCCGCCGTCGTGACCGGCGTGCGGTACGCCGCGCACGACACTTACGACCGCGTGGTCGTCGACCTCAAGGGCGAGATCCCCGGCTACAACGTCACCTGGGTGGAGCAGTTCCTGCAGAGCGGATCGGGCGAGCCCATCGAGGTGCGCGGCGGCGCGTACCTCCAGCTCACGCTCTTCCCCGCGAACGCCCACGACGAGAGCGGCCGGCCCACGTGGGGCGGCGGTCCGGTCTTCCCCGCCGACCTGGGCAACCTCACCGAGGTGGTCAGGACCGGCGACTTCGAGGGCCACGTCGGCATCGGGCTGGTGCTGGCCAGGCAGGCGGCGTTCCAGCTCAACGAGCAGGGCGGTCCCAACCGCCTGATCATCGACGTGGCACACTGACCTCGTGGTGAGAAAGATCGAGGGCCCGGCCCGCATACCGGTCCCTGGCGACAAGGTCATCGACGAGCACATCGGGCGCGTCAGCAGCGGTGACGACGCGATATCCATCGCCCACATGACGGCTCCGCCCGGCTGGGAGGAGCCGCCGCAGCGGCCGCAGTTCACCGAGTACACCGTGGTGCTGCGCGGCCTGGTGATGGTGGAGCACGCCGAGGGCACGACGGAGGTGTCGGCCGGGCAGTCGGTGGTCACGTCGCCGGGGGAGAAGGTCCGCTACAGCGCGGGTCCCGAGGGGGCCGAGTACATCGCGGTGTGCCTGCCCGCCTTCTCGGCGGACGGCGCGGGCCGCGACTGAGGAACGTCCCCGGGCGCGGCCGGGCCGTACCCCGCGAACGGCAGGCGGCAGGCGGCGCTGAGCCGCATCCGGGAGGACGTCCTATCATGGCGAGATGAGTCCCACGCTTGACGAGATCCGGCGGGCTCCCAAGGTGCTGCTGCACGATCACCTCGACGGCGGGCTCCGCGCCGGGACGATCGTCGAGCTCGCCAGGGAGACCGGCTACGACCGGCTGCCCACCGACGACCCCGACCACCTGCGCCGCTGGTTCGAGGAGGCGTCCGACTCGGGCTCGCTGGAGCGCTATCTGGAGACGTTCGAGCACACCGTCGGCGTCATGCAGACGCGCGAGTCGCTGGAGCGGGTGGCCGCCGAGTGCGCCGAGGACCTCGCGGACGACGGCGTGGTCTACGCCGAGGTGCGCTTCGCGCCCGAGCAGCACACCACCAGGGGGCTGAGCCTCGACGAGGTCGTCGAGGCGGTGCTCGACGGGTTCAGGAAGGGCTCCGAGGGGCGCGGTATCCGGGTCGGCACGCTGCTCACGGCCATGCGGCACAAGGCGCGCTCCATGGAGATCGCCGAGCTGGCCGTGCGCTACCGCGACGTGGGCGTGGTGGGGTTCGACATCGCGGGGGCCGAGGCCGGCTACCCTCCCACCCGCCATCTCGACGCGTTCGAGTACCTCCAGCGGGAGAACGCCCACTTCACCATCCACGCGGGCGAGGCGTTCGGGCTGCCGTCGATCTGGCAGGCGATCCAGTGGTGCGGCGCCGACCGGCTGGGGCACGGCGTGCGCATCATCGACGACATCTCCGTGGCCGGTGACGGGTCCGCGAAGCTGGGGCGGCTGGCGGCGTACGTGCGCGACAAGCGCATCCCGCTGGAGATGTGTCCCACCTCCAACCTGCAGACCGGGGCCGCCGCGTCGATCGCCGAGCACCCCATCGGGCTGCTGCGGCGCCTGCACTTCCGGGTCACGGTCAACACCGACAACCGGCTGATGAGCTCGACCAGCGTGTCGGGGGAGTTCGCCAAGCTGGTCGAGGCGTTCGGCTACGGCTGGGACGACCTGCAGTGGTTCGCGGTCAACGCGATGAAGTCGGCGTTCCTCCCGTTCGACGAGCGGCTGGCGCTGATCAACGGCGTGATCAAGCCGGGGTTCGCGCAGCTGAAGTGGCAGCCGTGAAGCAGACCTACCGGTCCAGGACCGCTTTCGTGCTCGGCTGGGTGTGGCTGGCCTTCGTCGCGTTCAACGTGTGGGACCTGATCGCCCACTACACCGGCCAGGCGTCGATGGTGGCGCTGGCCGTGCTGGGGGCGCTGACGGCGCTGGTCTACGTGGTCGCGCTGCGGCCCGCCACCGTGTTCACGGAAGGCGAGCTGGTGGGGCGCAACCCGCTGCGCACCACGTACCTGCCGTGGGCCTCGGTCGAGGACGTGACGGTCTCCCACTCCATCAACGTCGAGCACGGCGGCGGTCGGGTGCTGCGGCTGTGGACGCCGATGAGCACCGCCCGCGAGCGGGCCAAGGCGCAGCGGCGCTCGGCGCCCAGGCAGCAGCGCGGGCGCTACCGCACCGAGCCCACGCTGTCGAGGTCGGAGCAGGCGGCGGTGGACGCGTTCGCGGGCAAGACGCACGCCGACTGGGTGGGCGAGCAGATCCGCGACCGCGCCGAGGCGGCCAGGCGGCGCGACGAGGAGGCGACTCCGGCCCGGGTGACGTGGTCCTACGACGCCATCGCGGCGGTGGTCGCGGCCGTGGCGCTGGTGGTCGCGGCGATCCTCGCCGGCTGATCCCGGAGCGCTGAGCACCGTCCCCGAGGCCCGGCCCCCGGGCCCGGTCGTCTCGCCTCGGGTTGACCCTGACATCGTGTGAGGCCCTACACCTGGAGGGGTCATGTTCAGCATCGGAGACTTCGCCAGGCTCGGGCTGGTGTCGGTGCGCATGTTGCGCCACTACGACGCCATCGGCCTGCTACGCCCCGCACACGTGGACCCGGTCACCGGCTACCGGTCCTACCAGGCCGCGCAGCTGTCCAGGCTCAACCGGATCGTCGCCATCAAGGACCTCGGCTTCACACTGGAACAGGTCAGGGCGATCCTGGACGAGAAGGTCAGCGCGGAGGAGCTGCACGGCATGGTACGCCTGCGCCGCGCCCAGCTCGAAGCCCAGATCAGCGCGGATCTGGCCAGGCTGCGGGGGGTCGAGGCGCGGCTCCGTACGATCGAGAGGGAGGGGCACATGCGGACGGCGGAGGTCGTTCTGAAGAGCCTGGGCCCGGTCCGGGTCGCCCAGCTCGCCGCGAGGGCCGCCAGCTACGAGGGCGAGCACATCGGGCCCGTCATCCAGCCGCTGTTCCGGGAGGTCTGCCGCAGGGTGGAGGCGGCGTCCCTCCGCGTCACGGGGCCCGGCATCGCCTACTACGAGGAGGAGGGTGACGGCTCGGTCATGGTGCACGCCTGCCTGCCGGTCGCCGTGGGCGACGGCGACGTCGGCGACGTGGAGGTGGTGGACCTGCCCCGCGTCGAGACGGCGGCCACGATCATCCACCACGGGTCGATGGAGCAGGTGGGGCCGACGTTCCAGGCGCTGGCCCACTGGATCGAGGAGAACGGCTACCGGTCCTCCGGCCTGGCGCGGGAGGTCTCGCTGCACTGCCCGGATAACCTGGACGAATGGGTCACGGAGCTTCAGATCGAGGTGACCGCGACCTAGTGGACGCCACGCGGCTGGAAGCACACCGGGCCGAGCTGACCGGCTACTGCTACCGCATGCTGGGCTCGGGGTTCGAGGCCGAGGACGCGGTGCAGGAGACGTTCGTCAGGGCGTGGCGCACGTACGATCCGGGGCGCGGGCCGCTGCGCCCGTGGCTGTTCCACCTGGCCACCAATGTCTGCCTCGACATGCTGCGCGGCCCGCAGCGCCGCGCCCGCGCCATGGACCTGGGGCCCGCCGCCGTCCCTGGCGCCGACCTCGGCCCGCCGCTGCCTCCCGAGCGCTGGATCCACCCGATCCCGGACGCCCGCATCGTCCCCGAGGACGCGGCGGTGGCCCGGGAGACCGTCCGCCTGGCGTTCGTCGCGGCCCTGCACCACCTGCCGCCCCGGCAGCGGGCCGTGCTCATCCTGCGCGACGTGCTGGCGTGGAGCGCCGCCGAGACCGCGACGCTCCTGTCCACCACGGTCACGTCGGTCAACAGCATGCTGCAGCGGGCGCGCGCCAAACTCCCCGCGGCGGGCGCCGCGGACGCGGAGGTGGACGAGGCCCTGCTGTCGCGCTACGTCGCGGCCTTCGAGAGCCACGACGTGACCGGTCTGGTCTCGCTGCTGCACGAGGACGCGACGATGTCGATGCCGCCGTTCACGTGGTGGCTGCGCGGGCGCGAGCACATCCGCGCGGTCCTGCTGGCGTCCGACGCGCCCTGCACGGGCGCCCGCCTGCTGCCCACCCGTGCGAACGGCTCCCCGGCCTTCGGCCAGTACGTCGAAGGGCGGGCGTTCGGCCTGCTCGTCCTGGACGTCGCGGACGGCCGCGTCGCGGGCACGACCACCTTTCTCGACCCCGGCCTGTTTCCCTTCTTCGATCTGCCGATGAGTTTGGGGCACGCACTCCGTACCAGGAGGTGAAGGAGGAACATTCACCATGCCAAAGATCATCGACCTGCCCGCCCGCCCGTACGTCGGGATCCGCAGGACCATCACCATGACCACCTTCGGCCTCGTCGCCGACCGCATCGCGGGGCTGATCGGCTGGCTCGCCGAACGCGGCGTCTCCCCGGCCGACGCGCCCTTCCTCCGGTACGACAGCATCAACATGCCGGAGGACCGGCTGGTGGTGCAGGCCGGAGTGCCGGTCGCCACGCCGGTGGCGGGCGAGGGCGACATCTTCGCCGACGTCCTGCCCGCCGGCCGCTACGTCACCGAGTCCCACCACGGCCACCCCGATCAGCTGGCCGGAGTGATCTCGGGGATGCTGGCGTGGGGCGACGAGCAGGGGCTGGCCTGGGACATGACGGAGAAGGACGGTACGGAGCACTGGGGCTGCCGCCTGGAGCTCTACCGGACCAACCCGATGGTGGAGCCCGACCCGAACAACTGGGACACCGACCTGCAGTTCCGGCTGGCCTGACGAGCCGTCTACCGCCAGACGCCGAGTAGCTCCTCCGGGGAGATGTGCCTGACGCCGCTCACCTCGCACCCACTGCGGGACACCGCGTAGAGGGATGTCGAGGTGTCGGCGCCGGGCATCTTGGAGCGGTGGACGATGAGCTCGCTCAGATCATGATGGTCGAACGGCCGGTTCTCCAGCCATTTCACGGAGCCGACCATGGTGATCACCTTGGCGACGGGTTCCCGGTCGGCGCCGACCAGGTCGATCTCGGGATCGTTGCTCCTGGTCCAATAGCCGCCGATCGCCCCGGTCCCCTCGGGCAGGTCGTCCATGCGGCGAACGGACTCGAGGATCAGGGGCTCGATGGCCGTCCCTCGCCATGATGTCCATGAGCGGCGGATCCGGTCCAGGACCAGGTCTCCGCGGTCACGCTCGATGTCGGTCAGGCGGGATCCGATGAAGCGAAGCCAGAATCGCATATGCGAGTCGATCACTCGATACCGGGACTCCCGTGAAGGCCGGGTCGAGAGCGGCCGGTCCGCGACGATCATGCGCTTCTCCAGAAGGAGTTGCAGTGCACGGTTCATCGTCGCGCGGGGAATGCCCTGGGTGGCCGCCGCGATGTTGGCATGTGTGCGTTGCCCGGATCCGATGGAGCTGAGGATCTGACGTGCGTGTGCTTCCGGCGGAAACTCAGCGGCGAGCGCACGTTCGCCGCTGACCACCAAGGCCGAAAGGGGATCTTCGAGCGCTTCCTCCAGGTACGCCCAGAGGGAACCGCTCTTGGGCCACTCCTCGCAGATCATCGGCAGCCCGCCCGAAACAAGGTGCGCGTCGAACGCCTCCGCTGGGGGCAGATCCAGTGCCTGCGCAAGATCGTACGGGGTGAGCGGGTTCACCAGAAAGTCGACCGCCCGCTGGTAGAAGGGGCGGCCATGGGTGTTGATCGCCTCCATCATGGACAGGTCCGAGCCGATGAGGAGCAGCAGCACGGGCCGTCTGGAGAACTCTCTGTCGAAGAGCTTCTGGAGCACGCCCTCCAACCCCGGATCCGCCTTGATGAGGTATGGCAGCTCGTCAAGGACCACGATGCCGGGCGAGTCTTCCGGCAGGGCGCGTGCCAGGAGGGAAAGCGCGTCATGCCACGACGTGGGTTGTTCATCAGCGAAGACGGACGCACTGGGCAGGTTGGATGAGCGTGCCTCGTCAAGGAAGATGCGCAGCTCCTCACCCAGCGTCTGGCCGGTCGCCGTGTAGTACAGGTAAGGAAGCCGCGCCTGCCTGACGAACTCCTCCGCCAGCCTTGACTTCCCGACCCGGCGGCGTCCTCGGACGAGGAGGGCGCGTCCTGGCCGGTCGAATCGGTCGCGGGCCGTCTTCGCCAGCGCACGATTCAGGACAGCGAGCTCTCGCCGCCTTCCGATGAACGGCCCCATCTACCCTCCTGAATAGTCTCATCAGTGAGACTAATGCAGGAGTTGGTATCAAGCCTTGAGTACTGCGACTGTGGTCCGCAAATAGTCTCACGGATGAGACCAAGCTCGACGTCAGCCACGGGAGACTCTGTTTCAGAGGCCGAGGTGGGTGGTCAGGCCGGCCTTCAGGGCGTCGAGCTCGCGCGCCGCCCGCGCGCGGGCCCCCGCCACCTCGCCCGTCACCGGGACGACGACCTCCAGGTAGCACTTCAGCTTGGGCTCCGTGCCCGAAGGGCGGACCAGCACGCGGGCGTCGCCCGACAGCAGGTAGCGCAGCCCGTCGGTGGGCGGCAGGCCGCCGTCCCCGCGCGCCAGGTCGTCCACCCCGAGCACCTCCCGGTCGCCGAGGGTCGTGAACGGGCTGGTGCGCAGGCGGGCCATGGCGCCGGCGATCACGGAGAGCTCGTCCACCCGGAAGGAGAGCTGGGACGTCGCGTGCAGGCCGTAGCGGCGGGCCTGGTCGTCGAGGAGGTCGAGCAGCGTGCGGCCCGAGCGCCTGGCGGCGGCGGCGATGGCGACCACCGTGAGGGCCGCGC
The DNA here is from genome assembly GCF_006334985.2 of Nonomuraea phyllanthi. GTDB lineage: Bacteria > Actinomycetota > Actinomycetes > Streptosporangiales > Streptosporangiaceae > Nonomuraea > Nonomuraea phyllanthi. The sequence goes on along the minus strand of NZ_VDLX02000001.1, from coordinate 929,820 downwards.
CGATGCCGTCCTTGTCGCGGACCGGGAGGCCCGCGTCGGAGCCGACGGCGTAGCCGATGGCCTCCTCGTAGCCGAAGACCATCCCCGGACCCGCCTTCATGATCCACTTGAAGCCCGTCAGCGTCTCGCCGTAGCGGACCCCGTGCGCTCGGGCGATCTTGCCGAGCAGCGTGGAGGAGACGATGGTCGTGGCCACCATGCGGTCGCCGGTGGTGTGGGTGATCACGTGCTCGGCGAGCAGGCCGCCGACCTCGTCACCGGTCAGCATGCGGCACGTGCCGTCGGGCAGCGGCACCCCCACCGCGCACCGGTCGGCGTCGGGGTCGTTGGCGAGGACGAGGTCCGCCCCCAGCTTGGCCGCCAGCGCCACGGCGAGGTCCATCGCCCCGGGCTCCTCCGGGTTGGGGAAGGAGACCGTGGGGAAGTCCGGATCGGGATCGCGCTGCTCCTCGACGGCCACCGGGGGCTCGAAGCCGGCCGCCGCGAAGGCGCGGGCCAGCGTGGCCGCGCCCACCCCGTGCAGCGGCGTGTACGCCACGCGCAGGTCGCGGGCCTCGCCCAGGGGCAGGGCCGTCACGGCGGAGACGTACGCCGCCACGATGTCGTCGCCGAGCTCGGTCAGCGTGCCGGGCGCGTGGAGCGGGAGCCGGTCGACCCGGCCGACGGCGTCGATGGCGGCCGAGATGTCGCGGTCGACGGGCGGGACGATCTGGGAGCCGTCGCCCCAGTAGACCTTGTAGCCGTTGTCGCGCGGCGGGTTGTGGCTGGCCGTGACCGTCACGCCGGCGTCGGCCCCGAGATGGCGTACGGCGAAGGCCAGGACCGGGGTGGGCAGCGGCCCCGGCAGGAGCGAGGCGTGCAGCCCGGCGCCCGTCAGGACGGCGGCCGTGTCGCGGGCGAAGACGTCGGACTTGTGGCGCGCGTCGTGGCCGATGACCACGTGTTTGCCGGGACCGAGCACCCGGGCCAGGCCGGCGGCGGCGCGCATGACGGTGACGCGGTTCATCCGGTTGGGGCCCGCGCCCAGCTCGCCGCGCAGGCCCGCGGTGCCGAACTCCAGCTTGGCCCCGAACCGGTCACGCAGCCCGGCCGCGTCGCCGCTATTGAGGAGGGCCATGAGCTCCGCGCGGGTCTCGGGGTCGGGGTCCTGCGACAGCCACTCCCCGGCCGCCGCCAGGACCGGGTCCGCGTCCGTGCCGGAAGGACCGGCGCCGGTGTCCGGGGGGTTCGGCTCGTGCGAGCGGCTCACAGGCGGTCCACCGCCTTGGACAGCAGGACGCCCATGCGGGCCGCCGTGGCCCGGCCGACCTCCAGGACCTCCTCGTGGTTGAGCGGCTCGCCCGACAGCCCCGCCCCCGGGTTGGTCACCAGGGAGACGCCGAGCACCTCCAGGCCCGCCTCGCGGGCGGCGATGGCCTCCAGCACGGTGGACATGCCGACCATGTCGCCGCCCAGCGTGCGCAGCATGCGGATCTCGGCCGGCGTCTCGTAGGTCGGCCCGCGGAAGGCCACGTAGACCCCTTCGGCGAGGGACGGGTCGATCTCGTGGATCAGCGCGCGCAGGCGGCGGGAGTAGACCTCGGTGAGGTCGATGAACGTGGTGCCGGTGATCGGGTTGGCCCCGGTCAGGTTGATGTGGTCGCTGATCAGGACCGGGTCGCCGACGTTCTGGGTCTCGGGGCGCAGGCCGCCGGCGGCGTTGGTGAGCACCAGCGTGCGCACCCCGGCCGCCGCCGCCGTGCGTACGCCGTGCACGACCGCGTCCACCCCGAGCCCTTCGTACAGGTGCGTGCGCCCGAGGAAGACGAGCGCGTGCCGCCCCTCGGGGGTGCGCACGACGCGGATCTTCCCGCCGTGGCCCGCCACGGCGGGCGCCCGGAAGCCGGGCAGGCCGGTGAACGGCACCTCGCTCACCGTCTCACCGATCGCGTCGGCGGCCGGCACCCACCCCGACCCCATGACGAGCGCCACGTCGAAGGTGTCGAGGCCGGTCGCGCTCCGCAGAGCCGCGGCGGCCTCGGAGGCCAGGGTGTATGCGTCGTTGGTCACAGCTCAGTAGTTTAGGAGCAGCCTGTCCAGGACCCGCACCCCGAACTGCAGGGCCTCCACCGGCACCCGCTCGTCCACGCCGTGGAACATCGAGGCGAAGTCCATGTCGGCGGGCAGCCGCAGCGGCACGAACCCGAACCCGCGCACCCCCAGGTCGGCGAAGAACGTCTTGTTGTCGGTGCCGCCCGACATGCAGTACGGGATGGCCCGCGCCGCCGGGTCCTCGGCCTTGAGCGCCGCGATCATCGACTCGACCAGCGCCCCGTCGAACGAGGTCTCCAGCGCGATGTCGTGGTGCACGAACTCGCGCCGCACCTTCGGCCCGAGCAGCGAGTCGACGGTCTTGAAGAAGTCGTCCTCGAACCCGGGCAGGAACCGACCGTCGATCACCGCCGTGGCCTGGCCGGGGATGACGTTCGACTTGTAGCCGGCGTCGAGCTGGGTCGGGTTGACGGTGTGGCGCAGCGTCGCGCCGACGAACCGGACGAGGGGCCCGATCCTGTCCAGCACCGCCTGCGGGTCGTTCTCGTCGAACGGGATCCCGAACGCGTCCGCCACCTCGGTGAGGAACTGCCGGACGGTCGGCGTGTAGGTGAGCGGCCAGTCGTGCTCGCCGATCCTCGCCACGGCCTTGGCGATCTCGGTGACGGCGTTGTCGGAGTTGAGCATGGAGCCGTGCCCCGCCGTGCCGTCGGCGATCAGCTTCATCCAGGCCAGGCCCTTCTGGGCGGTCTCGATCAGGTAGAGCCGCAGCGACGGGTCCACCTCCAGCGAGTAGCCGCCGACCTCGCTGATCGACTCGGTCACGCCCTCGAACAGCTCGGGGTGGTGGGCGGTGAGGTATTTGGCGCCGTACACGCCTCCGGCCTCCTCGTCGGCCACCCACGCGAACACGATGTCGCGGCGCGGCCTGCGCCCCTCGCGCTTGAGCTGGCGCAGCACGGCCAGCATCATCGCGTCCATGTCCTTCATGTCGACGGCGCCGCGGCCCCAGATGTAGCCGTCGCGCACCTCGCCGGCGAAGGGGTCGACGGACCAGTCGGCGGCGTTGGCGGGCACCACGTCGAGGTGGCCGTGCACGAGCAGCGCGGGCAGCGACGGGTCGGAGCCCTCGACGCGGGTGATCACGTTGCCGCGGCCCGGCTCGCTCTCGATGTAGGTGGACTCGATGCCGACGTCGGCCAGGCGGGCCATGACGATCTCGGCGGCGGCCCGCTCGCCCGGGCCGCTGCCGTCTCCGTAGTTGCTGCTGTCGGCGCGGATCAGCTCCACGCACAGGTCGGCGACCTCATTCTCGGCGGGTGTCATGGCGTTCTCTCCCAACGGTGATCCAACGTGAGAAGTCCGGACTTGTGGAGGTGACCGCGCTTGTAGGCGCGGGTGATCAGGGTGAGGTCGCTGTCGGTGATCTCGTCGTACTGCCCGACGACACCGGTCATGAAGCGGTAGAGGTCGGCCTCGTGGGCGGCCACGACCTGCACGATCAGGGAGTGGGTGCCGGAGGTGGCGGCGCAGTAGCGCACGCTGGGGTGGGCGGCCAGCCGCTGCCCGACCAGGTCCAGCCCGTACGGCCGGACCTTCAGCCAGAGCATGGCCTCGACCTCCAGCCCGAGCAGGGCCGGCTCCACCTCGGCGCGCGGCAGCAGCAGCCGCCGCTCGATCAGCGAGGTCACCCGCCTGCGCGCGGTCGGCACGGAGACGTCGAGCCGCTCGGCGACGGCGGTGAACGCGATCCTGCCGTCGGCGGTGAGCAGCCGGGCGATCTCCTGCTCCAGCGGCGACAGGCCCTCCTCGTCGGGCTGGCAATCGGGCGGCGGCGGGGGCCGCAGCTCGGCCACCTCCTGCTCGGTCAGGTAGGGAGCGTGCCACTCGGCGACGGTCCTGAACGTGTGCAGCACGACCTGGGCCTGTGTCTGCCGCACGCCGTCGATCTCGGAGACCTGCGCGGACAGGATGTGGTGCAGTTCCTCGCGGGACGGCGAGACCAGCTCGCAGCCGATGTCGGCGGCCCCGGTGAGCGCGTAGACCGAGCGCGTGTCGGGCCGGTCGGCCAGCGCCCCGGCCACCTTGCCCGCCGTGCCGGGCCGCACCTGGACGTGCAGGTGCACGGGACGCCCGTGGCCGGTGCGCAGGTCGTCGTAGATGGCGGTGACCCGGACGACGCCCTCGGAGATCAGGCGCTGCAGTCTCCTGGCGACCGTGCGCTCGTGCTCGCCCACGGCCCGGCCGATCTCGCCCCACGAGGCGCGCGGGCTGACTTGCAGCGCGGCGACGAGGCGCCGGTCGAGAACGTCCACCTGCAACCTGTTCTGTGTCGGGTTTGTAAATATCCGGCCAGACATTTGACTGTTTCGGTCTGCCAACTGCACAGTAGGCCATCACCGCACTTTGCAGCAAAGGAGCCCAAGTGGCGACCTCCCCCGTGGCCTCCTCACCACTCGGCATCCCCAAGAGCCGGGTCCGCCAGCTCATGGCGGCCAGCATCGGCAACGTCGTCGAGTGGTACGACTGGTACGCCTACACGTTCCTCGCTACCTACTTCTCCGCACAGGTCTTCCCCGAGACCGCCGGCAACAGCCTCGTGCCGCTGCTCAGCGCCTACGGCGTCTTCGCCGTCGGCTTCTTCATGAGACCCCTGGGCGGCCTGCTGGTCGGCGCGTTCGCCGACCGGTTCGGGCGCAAGGCCGCGATGACGTTCACGATCGTGCTGATGGGCGTGGGCTCGCTGCTCCTCGCCGTGACGCCGACGTACGAGGCCGCGGGCCTGCTGTCGCCGATCATCCTGACCCTCGCCCGGCTCGTCCAGGGCCTGTCCGTGGGCGGCGAGTTCGCCGCCGCCACCACGTTCCTGGTGGAGTCGGCCCCGTCCGGCCGGCGCGGCCTCTACTCGAGCTTCCAGTACGTCAGCACCACCATCGGCCAGCTCGTGGCCTCGGGCCTGGCGGCGCTGCTGGCCTCCGGCCTGGCCGAGACCGACATGACCTCGTACGGCTGGCGCATCCCGTTCCTCGTGGGCGCCCTGATCAGCCTCGTCGGCCTGTGGATCCGCAAGGGCGCCGACGAGACGTCGGCCGTGGCGGAGGAGATCCAGCGGGGCGAGGCCCAGCGGCCGCGGCTGTTCGAGTTCCTGCTGAGCTACCCGAAGGCGGCCGCCACGATCGTCGGCATCACGATCGCGGGCACCGTGGCGTACTACACCTGGACGAGCTTCCTGCCGACCTACGCGCAGATCACCGTCGACTTCGACAAGGCCGACTCGCTCACGGTCGGCACGATCTCGCTGTTCGTCTTCATGGTGCTGCAGCCGCTGCTCGGCATGCTCTCCGACCGCGTCGGGCGCAGGCCCATGCTGATCGCCTTCGGCGTGGCCTTCGTGGTGCTGCCGGTGCCGCTGCTCAACCTGCTGTCGGACTCGTTCGCGAGCCTGCTGGTCGTGCAGCTGGTCGGCATGCTGTTCCTCGGCTGCTTCACCTCGATCTCCGCGGCGGTGAACTCCGAGCTCTTCCCGACCCGGGTGCGGGCGGCCGGCGCGGGCTTCCCGTACTCGCTGACCGTGGCGCTCTTCGGCGGCACCGCCCCGCTGATCGGGACGGCGCTCAAGGACGCCGGCAACGTCGGCGTGTTCCCCTACTACATGTCGGCGCTGGCGCTGATCTCGACGCTGGTCTACATCTTCGTGCTGAAGGAGACCAAGGACGACCCGTTGTCCTAGCCGGCTCGTCCTAGCCGCCGTACGAGGTGCAGGGGCGCTCCCGCAACTCCTTGACGTAGTCGTCGGGGGCGCCCGCGCGCTCGGCCGCGTCGGCCAGGCTGCCGAGGTAGCGGGCCGACGGCAGGCCGCCCTCGTAGCCGTCGAGCACGTAGAGCCAGGCCACCACCTCGCCGTCGAGGGTCTGCACGCGCAGCCGCACCTTGTGGTACGCCCCGCGCACCGCGCCCTCCCACTGGTCGAGCGAGGTCTCCTCCCACTCCGGCACGTCGTAGAGCACCACGAACACGTGCTCGTCGGGATCCTCCACGATCGTGGCGATGGCGCCCTCACGGGGGTCGCCGCCGCCGAAGGTCAGCCGCCAGCCGGGCAGCCAGCCGACCCCGCGGATAGGGGAGTGCGGGGCGCGCATGGCCATCTGGTCCGGGTCCATGTTGGAGCCGTAGGCGGCATAGAGCCGGGGCTCGTTCGGTTGGCCCGAAGGACCTGAAAGCCACGCCACGGTCCACCCCTTTCACCGGGTGCTGCTCGTCTTCCGGTTACCGCGCCATCCTGCCACGCTGGACGGCCGCCACGTGTCATCAGCGCGGATCCCGTGTCCGGACGACTACGGGCCGGTTGCGGTCTTACCCGGCCCATGCGGGACAATGGGTGATGTGACGAGGATCGTGATCATCGGTGGCGGACCCGGAGGCTACGAGGCGGCCCTGGTGGCCGCCCAGCTAGGCGCGCAGGTCACGCTGGTCGAGCAGGACGGCCCCGGTGGCGCGTGCGTGCTGACCGACTGCGTCCCGTCCAAGACGCTGATCGCGACCTCCGTGCGCAAGCAGGCCCTGCTCGACGCGCCGTCGCTGGGCATCTCCTACGACGGCGGCCCCGACGGCGAGGCCGGCACGGTCGGCATCGACCTGCCGCTGGTCAACAAGCGGGTCAAGGAGCTGGCGCAGGCCCAGTCGGCCGACATCGCCACCCGCGTCGAGGCCGAGGGCGTGGAGATCATCAGGGCGCGCGGGCGGCTGGTCGACCCGCAGGTGGTCAGGGCCGGCGACCGTACGATCAGGGCCGACGTGGTGCTGCTGGCCACCGGCGCGACTCCGCGGGTGCTGCCCTCCGCCGAGCCCGACGGCGAGCGCATCCTCACCTGGCGCCACCTCTACGACCTGGAGGAGCTGCCCGAGCACCTGATCGTGGTCGGCTCGGGGGTGACGGGCGCGGAGTTCGCGGGCGCCTACCGCTCGCTCGGCTCCGAGGTCACGCTGGTCTCCAGCCGTGACCGGATGATGCCCAACGAGGACGCCGACGGCGCCGAGGTGCTCGAAGAGGTCTACCGCAGGCGCGGCATGAACGTCATGGGCCGCTCGCGGGCCGCCTCCGTCAAGCGCACTGCCGACGGCGTGGTGGTGACGCTCGAGGACGGCCGCACCGCCGAGGGGTCGCACGCGCTGATGACCGTCGGCATGATCCCCAACACCTCCGGCATCGGCCTGGAGGAGGCGGGGGTGCAGCTCGACCGGGGCGGCTTCGTCAAGGTCGACAAGGTCTCGCGCACCTCCGCGCCGGGCGTCTACGCGGCCGGCGACTGCACGGGCGTGCTCATGCTGGCGTCCGTGGCGGCCATGCAGGGCCGGATCGCGGTCTGGCACGCGCTGGGAGAGGCCGTGCAGCCGCTGCGGCTGGCCACCGTGGCGTCCAACATCTTCACCGACCCGGAGATCGCCGCGGTCGGGGTCGCGCAGCGGGCCATCGAGGCGGGCGAGATCGAGGCCAACGTGGTCAAGCTGCCGCTGGCCACCAACGCGCGGGCCAAGATGCAGGGGTTCAACGACGGGTTCGTCAAGGTGTTCTGCCGGCCCAACACCGGCATCGTGCTGGGCGGCGTGATCGTGGCGCCGGGGGCCTCCGAGCTGATCCTGGCCGTCTCCGTGGCGGTGCAGCAGCGGCTCACCGTCGACCAGCTCGCGCACACGTTCGCGGTCTACCCGTCGCTGTCCGGCTCGATCACCGAGGCCGCCCGGCGGCTCATGCAGCCCGAGGCCGCCATCGGCATCTAGGACGATCGGCCCGTTCCGGTATGTCGCGGGTATACCGCCGGTATGCCGCGCGCTCATCCGGCACGGGCGTGATCGGGGGACTTGTAGCGTTCGCGCATGACCATCCCCTCCCCACTCGCCGGCGGCAGCCGGAAGGCGGCCGCCGCCCTGCTCCTGTGCGCCCTGCTCGTGCCGGGACAGCCCGCCTTCGCGGCGCGCTCGGCGGCGCCCGCCGTCCTGTTCGACTACGAGGACGGCACGAAGACGTCCGGCTACGGCATCGAGCCCAACGCGTGCTGCCCGCACTCGATCGGGGTCAGCACCATGGGGCGGACGGGTGATTACTCGATCCGCAGCCATCTGAAGTACGGCGACCCGGCGGTCGCGGGCGGCGCCCGGGCGGAGAGCCACACCCTCGGCCTGGAGAAGAGCTACTACCGGTCGGGCGACACCGTCTACTACGGGTTCAGCATCTACATCATGAGCACCTGGAAGACCGACTCCCGGGAGGACATCCTCTTCCAGTGGAAGCCGTGGCGTGACACGTGCGAGTCCAACAAGTTCCCCAGCGCGTTCCTCACCGTCCAGCCGTCGGGCAAGTGGCGGCTGCGGGTCAACTCCGACGGCAACCGCTGCTCCACCGCCGGCTCGGTGCGCAAGACCAGCTTCGACCTGGCCGACATACGGCCGGGGAGCTGGCACGACTTCGTGTTCAAGTTCAGGTGGAGCCATCGCGGTGACGGCAGCATCGACGTCTGGCACCAGACCCACAAGGCTCCCGGCTGGAAGAAGGTCCTGGCCACCACCGGGGCCAATACGTTCAACGACGACGCCACCACCAAGGGCTACCTGAAGTGGGGGATCTACAAGCCCGCGTGGAACACCGCGCCGACCGAGGTCGACAGCCGGGTGGTCGTTCACGACAACATCGCGGTGGGCACGTCCTTCAGCGCCGTCGACCCGTCGGCGCACTGATCCGGGGCGGCGCCGCCCGGCGGCGGGCGGGCAGGGGGATCGGCAAATAGGCGTTGACCTTTGTTGGTATGGCCACCAAACTAATTCAGGAGTTTGGCGCCGCCGTTCAAAGGAGCTTCCATGCCCTATCGCCCCCCACTGGTCGCGCACGAATATTTCGTGGCCGACCCGCCCGAGCTGCCGGTCCGCGCGCGAGGCGAGGGTGGTCTGTCGGCGGTGACCGCCGCCGAGCTGGTCGCGGCGGACGGCGCCGAGGTGCTGGTGAAGGCTCTCACGACGGCGCAGGAGACGCTGGTCGTCCAGGTGGGCGTGGCCGGTGAGGGCGTCATCCGGGTGCGGTTGTCGGAGGACCCGAGCGCCCGGCCGCGATCCGAGAGGGCCGTCTCGCTTGTGACGCCCGGCACGTACTCAGGGGCACGTGCCGAGGCGGAGCCGGACCGGCCGATCGTGATCGACGCGGGGTCGCTGCGGGCCGAGATCAGCCTGGCGCCGTGGCACCTGCGGTTCACGGACGCGGCCGGGCGGACGCTGGTCGAGCAGGACCGGGGCCACACCGACATCAGCGGGCGCCTGCGCACGCTGCCCTTCGGCCGCTCCAGCGCCGGCGGCGCGCCCGTCGCCTACCACGAGAGCTTCGCCGCCGCCCCCGACGAGTCCTTCTCCGGCTTCGGCGAGTCGTTCACCCGGCTGGACAAGCGCGGCCAGCGCCCGCTCATGTGGAACTTCGACGCGTTCGGCGCCGAGTCGCAGCGCGCGTACAAGAACATCCCGCTGTACGTCTCCAGCAGGGGTTACGGCGTGCTCGTCGACAGCGGCGCCCCGACGGAGTTCGACGTGTGCCAGTCCACGCACAGCGTCGTGCAGATCGTCGTGCCCGACGACGTGATGGACTACTACGTGATCGCCGGGCCGGCGCCGGCCGACGTCCTGGACCGTTACGACCGGCTGACCTGCCGCCCGTCGCTGCCGCCGAAGTGGGCGTTCGGGACGTGGATCTCGTCCGGGTTCTGCGTGGACAGCCAGGAGCGGGTGCTGGCCAGGGCGCGCACGATCAGGGAGCGCGGCATCCCGTGCGACGTGCTGCACCTGGACACGTACTGGCAGAGCGACGGGCACTGGTCCGACATGCGGTGGGACCCCGAGAACTTCCCCGATCCCGGCGCGATGCTGGCCGAGCTGGAGGAGATGGGGTTCCGGGTCTGCCTGTGGATGAACCCGTACGTCTCCCACCTGAGCCCCGCCTTCGCCGAAGCCTCCGAAGCCGGATATTTCCTGAAGAATCAGGAGGGGGAGACGTACGTCGCCGACTGCTGGCACGAGTCCTTCCCGCCCTGCGGGATCGTCGACTTCACCAATCCGCGGGCGGCCGAGTGGTTCACCGGGCTGCTGCGCGACCTCCTCCATCAGGGCGTGGCCGCGTTCAAGACCGACTTCGCCGAGGGCGTGCCCGCCGACGCCGTCGCCTTCAACGGCATGACCGGCACCGACCTGCACAACGTCTACACCCTGCTGTTCAACGACGCCGTCGCCGCCGTCACCCATGAGGTGCACGGCCACGGACTGGTGTGGGCGCGCTCGTCGTTCCTCGGCGGCCAGCGCCACAGCGCCCAGTGGGGCGGCGACACCTACACCAGCTACGCCGCCATGGGCAGCACGATCAGGGGCGGCCTGGCGCACGGCCTGTCCGGGGTGCCGTTCTGGAGCCACGACGCCGGCGGCTTCACCGGCCGCCCCACCGACGACCTGTACGTGCGCTGGACCCAGTTCGGCGCGCTCTCCCCGCTGCTGCGCCTGCACGGCACGACCACCCGCGAGCCGTGGGAGTTCCCCGAGGTCGAGGAGCAGGCCGTGGACGCGCTGAAGCTGCGCTACCGGCTGATGCCCTACATCTACTCGGCGGCCGTCGAGGCGGCGCGCACGGGCGCCCCCATGATGCGGGCGATGTGCGTGGACCACCCGGACGACCCGGTGGCCTGGCAGGCGGACCTGCAGTACCTGCTCGGCCGCGACCTGCTGGTGGCCCCCATGACCGCGCCGGAGGGCGCCCGCCAGGTCTACCTGCCGCGCGGCCGCTGGGTCGACTACTGGACGGGCGAGGTGCTCGAAGGCTCCCGTTACGTCACGGTCGCCAAGCCGCTCGACCAGATCCCGCTGTTCGTCCGGCACGGCGCGCTCATCCCGGTCACCGCGCCGGGAGCCACGATCGACGTGCCGACCGAGATCACTCTCGTCGCCTTCGGGGGCGGCGACGCGACGGTGGAGGTCCACGACGAGGACGGCGTGACCGTCGCCGTCGCCACCAGGGACGGCGACGTGCTGCGTGTCGCCGTCACCGGCCCGAAGCGCGTCACCGGGGTGGAGTTCGCCCCGGTGGCCGGAGCTCCCGCTCGGGCCGTCCTTTCGTAACACCCCCTGGAGGGATCATGGTGAAATCACGAGCCGCGGCGGCGCTGGCCGCCGCGGTCCTGGTCCTGACGGCGTGCGGTTCTGGAGGCTCGGAGACACCGGCCACCCAGGACGGCAGTCAGCCGCGCACGCTCAAGCTCTGGCACTACGAGACGGCCGACAGCGCCATGGGCAAGGCGTGGGCCGAGGCGATCAAGAAGTTCGAGGCGTCGCACCCGAACGTCACCGTCACGTTCGAGGAGAAGAGCTTCGAGCAGATCCAGAAGACGGCGAGCATGGTGCTCAACTCCGACGAGGCGCCCGACATCATGGAGTACAACAAGGGCAACGCCACCGCCGGCCTGCTGTCCAAGCAGGGTCTGCTCACCGACCTGAGCGAGGAGGCCACCAAGCGCGGCTGGGACAAGCTGCTGCCCGGCGGCCTGCAGACCACCGCCAAGTACGACGACCGCGGCGTCATGGGCTCCGGCAAGTGGTACGGCGTGCCCAACTACGGCGAGTTCGTGATGGTCTACTACAACAAGGACCTCTTCGAGAAGAACAAGGTCGAGGTGCCGACGACGTTCGAGGAGTTCACGGCGGCGCTGGACACGTTCGTCAAGGCCGGGGTGACCCCCATCGCCAACGCCGGCGCCGAATACCCGGCCCAGCAGATCTTCTACCAGCTCGCGCTCACCAAGGCGCAGAAGCCCTGGCTGGACGCCTTCCAGTCGTACAACGGCAAGGTGGACTTCCACGGCCCCGAGTTCACCTACGGCGCCGAGACGTTCGCCGACTGGGTGAAGAAGGGCTACATCGCCAAGAACTCCTCCGGGCTCAAGGCCGAGGACATGGGCGTGGCCTTCATGAACGGCAAGTTCCCCATCATGATCAGCGGTAGCTGGTGGTACGGCCGCCTCGCCTCCGAGATCAAGAACTTCGAGTGGGGCCACTTCCTCTTCCCCGGCGCCACGATGGCGCCCGGGTCGAGCGGCAACATCTGGGTGGTGCCGGAGAAGTCGGAGAACAAGGACCTGGCCTACGACTTCATCGACATCACGATGAGCAAGGACATCCAGAACCTGCTCGGCAACTCGGGCGGTGTGCCCGTGGCCGCCGACCCGGGCGCGATCACCGACGAGAAGAGCAAGGAGCTCATCGAGACGTTCAACAAGCTCACCGCCCAGGACGGCCTGGCCTTCTACCCCGACTGGCCCGCGCCCGGCTACTACGACGTGCTGGTCGCCGGGGTCCAGAACCTCATCAACGGCGGCAAGACCCCTGCCGAGGTGCTGGACGAAATCGCCGGGCCGTACGAGGACAACCTCGCCGACATTGGCAACTGAATGAGGGTGCGCACGAGGGGGTACTGGCCCTACCTGGTCCCCAGCCTGCTGCTGTTCGTGGCCGTCATCGTCGTGCCGTTCCTGATGAACGTGGGCGCGAGCTTCACCCGCTGGTCGGGGGTGGGCACGCCCCGATGGATCGGGCTGGACAACTACGCCAGGCTGATGGAGGACGAGCGCTTCTGGCAGTCGTTCCAGCACAACGTGGGCCTGATCGTGGCCATGGCCGTCGTGCCGACCGCGATCGGTCTCGTGCTGGCGGCCTGCCTGTTCGACTACATCGGCAAGCGGTTCGGGCCGCGCACGGCCTCGGCGTTGCGGGCGATGTACTACCTGCCACAGGTGCTGCCGGTGGCGGTGGCCGGCGTGGTGTGGGGATGGATGCTGCACCCGTCGTACGGCGCGGTCAACCAGATCCTCGGGCTGGACCTCGACTGGCTCGGCGACCCCGACCTGGCGCTGGCCACGGTCATGGCCGTCATGGTCTGGTTCCAGCTCGGCTACCCGGTCGTGATCTTCATGGCCGGGCTGCAGCGGGTCGACCCGGCCTACTACGAGGCGGCCGAGATCGACGGGGCCTCGTGGTGGCGCAAGTTCTGGCACATCACGATCCCGCAGATCCGGCCGGAGATCTTCGTGGTGCTGCTGACCTGCACGATCGCCGCGCTCAAGGTGTTCGGGCCGATCTTCGTGCTGACGCGCGGCGGGCCGAGCAACGCGACCATGGTCCCCTCGTACTTCTCGTACCTGAACTTCTTCCAGAAGAGCAACGTCGGGTACGGCTCGGCCGTCGCCACGGTGCTGGCGCTGATCATCGTCGTGGTGACGTTCCTGTTCCTGCGGGTGCAGGAGCGTGAGTCATGAGGGGCCCGGGACGCTGGGCCGTGCTGTTCGCGCTGGTCGTGCTGGCGGTCGTGATGGTGTTCCCGTTCGCGATCGTGGCGGTCAACGCCGTCAAGTCGCCGGCCGAGTACAGCTCGCAGGGCCCGCTGAGCCTGCCCGACGGGCTCTACCTCCAGGGCATCGTGGACTTCTGGAACCGGGTGGAGTTCGGCACGAAGCTCTGGAACAGCTTCGTCATCAGCGCCTCGGTGGCGGTGTTCGCCGTGGTGCTGTCGGTGCTCAACGCGTACGCGCTGGGCATCGGCCGGGTGAAGGGGCGGCTGTCGATCCTCGTGCTGTTCCTGGTGGCCAACACGCTGCCGCAGGAGGCGCTGGCCTACCCGCTGTACTACCTGGCCAAGGCCGTCGGGCTGTACGACACCCGGCTGTCGGTGATCATCGTCATGACGGTGATCCAGGCGGCGTTCGGCACGTACCTGCTGAGCGCGGTCCTCGGCCAGTTCCCGAAGGAGATCCTGGAGGCGGCGGCCATCGACGGCGCGGGGCGGCTGCGGTCGCTGTGGCGGATCGTGGTGCCGATCAGTCGCCCCACGTTGAACGTGCTGCTGATCTTCTTCTTCATCTGGACGTGGAACGAGTTCTTCCTTCCGCTGATCTTCCTGATCTCGAACGACACCCAGACGGTGCCCGTCGCGCTCGGTGTCCTGCAGGGCGAGAAGTACATGGACGCCACCATGTCCAGCGCCTCGGCCCTGCTCGGCGTCGTCCCGGCGATCGCCTTCTTCCTGATCTTCCAGCGCACGCTGACCAGAGGTGTGACGGTCGGCGCCATCAAGTGATGGAGAACCCCTCTATGCGAAAGATCCCGTTATTAGCCACCCTCGTGCTGGCGGCCTCCGTGCTCGCCGCACCGCCGGCCCAGGCGGAGAGCTTCCCCTTCCAGAACCCGAGGCTGCCGGTGGAGCGGCGGGTCGACGACCTGCTCGGCCGGCTCACGCTCCAGGAGAAGCTGGGGCTGCTGCACCAGTCGCAGGCGGCCATCCCGCGGCTGGGCATCGCGTACCACAAGAACGGCACCGAGGCGCTGCACGGCGTCGCCTGGTCCAACCACCTCAACGACAACTGGAACCAGAAGCTGGCGAGCGGCACCGTGTTCCCGCAGGCCGTGGGCCTGGCGAGCACGTGGGACCCCGGCCTGATCAAGAAGGTCGGGTCGGCCGTCGGCGACGAGGTCCGCGGCTACAACGACGCCGACCCGATCCTGTGGGGCCTTCAGGTGTGGGCGCCGGTCGTGGACCTGCTCCGCGACCCGCGGGCGGGCCGCAACGAGGAGGGCTACTCGGAGGACCCGCTGCTGACCGGCGCCATCTCCACCGCCTACGGCAAGGGCCTGCAGGGTGACGATCCCTTCTACCTGAAGGCCGCGCCCGTGCTGAAGCACTACCTGGCCTACAACAACGAGACGAACCGCAGCCTCAGCTCCTCCAACCTGACGCCGAAGCTCAAGCACGAGTACTACGAGCAGGCGTTCAAGGCGGCCGTCTCGGCGAACGCCGCGACCGGGGTCATGGCGTCGTACCAGCTGGTCAACGGGCGGCCCGACCACGTCAACCCCGACCTGAACAGCACGGTCCGGTCGTGGACGGACAGGACGCTCTACAACGTCAGCGACGCCTGGGGGCCGCACGCGCTGACCGACCTGGAGAAGTACTACGACACCAAGCCCGAGGCGTTCGCCGCGGTGCTCAAGGCCGGGCTCGACAGCTACACCATCGACAACAGCGACTCAGGGCCGCTGACCGAGCACCTGACGGCCGCGCTCGACCAGGGGCTCATCACCGAGGCCGACGTGGACACGGCCGTGCGCCACGTGCTGACCATCCGCACCCGGCTGGGGCACTTCGACCCGGACGGCGGGCCGTACAAGAAGATCACCAAAGATGTGATCAACAGCCCCGCCCACCAGCGGCTCAACCGGGAGGCCGCCGGCGAGGCGGCGGTGCTGCTGCGCAACTCCGGCGTGCTGCCGCTGAGCTCGCCGAAGTCCGCCGCCGTGGTCGGGCCGCTTGCCGACACGCTCTACCGCGACTGGTACTCCGGCGAGATGCCGTACGAGGTCACGCCGCTCGACGGCATCAAGGAGCGCGTCGCCGACGTCAGCACCGGCACGGGCCTGGAGCGGATCGCGCTCAAGCACCTGGCCTCCGGCAAGTACATCACCGCGACCGGCACCGGCCCGGACGACAACGCCGCCCTGATCGACACGGCTCCCACCGCCGCCTCCCAGTGGGACCTGACCGACTGGACCGACGGCGTGTCCACGCTGCGCAACGCCGGCAACGGCAAGCTGCTCGGCGGCGACTGGCGCTCGCTCGACACCGATGACGACGAGCCCAACGGCTGGTACGTCCAGCAGCAGTTCGCCCTGGAGCGCCAGTCCGACGGCAGCTACCTCATCAGGTACGCCGGCTACGAGAGCGTGGAGGGCTGGTTCGCCCTGCCCGACCCGTACGTGAGCGTCTCCGCCGACGGCACGCTCGGCCTGGCCCCCAAGGCGGAGGCGGCCAGGTTCGGCAAGGAGATCGTGTCGGACGGCGTGGCGGCGGCGGCCGAGCAGGCGGCCAAGGCAGAGGTCGCGGTCGTCGTGGTCGGCAGCCACCCGTTCGTCTCGGGGCGCGAGTTCCACGACCGGAGCAGCCTGCGGCTCGGCGACGGGCAGCTGCGGCTGATCGAGGCCGTGCGCAAGGCGAACCCGCGCACGGTCGTCGTCCTGGAGACCAGCTACCCGGTCATCGTGGACGCCCCGACCCTGCTGTGGACCACGCACGCGGGCTCGGAGACCGGGCACGCCGTCGCGGACGTGCTCTTCGGCGACGTCAACCCGGCCGGCCGGCTCACCCAGACCTGGCCCGCCGGCGACGATCTGCCGAGCATCTTCGACTACGACCTGGCCAAGACCGGCATGACGTACCTGTACGGGGACGACGACCCGCTCTACGCCTTCGGGCACGGCCTCAGCTACACCTCGTTCGCCTACCGCGACCTGAAGGTCAGGGGGTCCACGGTGAGCGTGAAGGTCACCAACACCGGCCGGGTCAAGGGCGACGAGGTGGTCCAGCTCTACACCCACCAGCGCGAGTCCCGCTTCGAGCAGCCGGTCAAGCAGCTGCGCGGCTTCGAGCGGGTCACCCTGCGGCCGGGCCAGACCCGCACGGTGACCTTCACGCTGAAGAGGCCGGACCTGGCGGTCTGGGACTACACCCGCGGCAGGTGGGCCGTCGAGCGGGCCAGCCACGACGTGCTCGTCGGCTCCGCCTCCGACCGGATCCGCCTGTCCACGACTCTGCGCGTGCCCGGCGAGCGGATCCCCGTGCGCGATCTGGCCAGGACCACGCGGGCGATGGACTTCGACGACTACTCGGGCGTGGTGTTCGCGGACGAGACGAAGGCCGCGGGCGAGGCCGTGGAGGGCTCGGCGGGGGACTGGATCTCCTTCACCGGCGCCTCCTTCGGCTCCCGCTTCACGGCCGGGGTGTCGTCGGCGAGCGGCGGCGCGATCGAGCTGCGCTCCGGCTCGCCGACCGGCGACCTGCTGGGGACCGTCCAGGTGCCCGCCACCGGCGGGATCTACCAGTGGGGTACGGCGACCGGCACCGTCAAGGCGGGCACCGGCGACCTGTACGTCGTGTTCAAGGGTGACCTGAGGATCAGGGACTTCGCCCTGGCCCGATGACGTTCCGTGGCGGCCGCGAGCATGGTCGCGGCCGCCACGGAACCCCTGCTTGCTCCTTTTGGATAGCTGTGCTATCTATAGTCGATAGTGCGACTATCCAATGGGAGGCTCCGATGGTCCTGATCGTTCTGCTGGCCGCCACGCTGGTGTTCCGGCTGCTGGGGGCGCTGGGCGTGGCCAGGTTCACCACCTGGCGGGTCAGCGCCGCCCACGGCCTGGCCGTCATGCTGGTGATGACGGCCAGTGCGCACTTCGTCCCGGCGGGCGTGACCTTCATGCCCAACCACGCCGACATGGTGGCCATGGTGCCCTCGTTCGTGCCGTTCCCGGCCCTGGTGGTCCACCTCACCGGCGTGCTGGAGCTGGCCGGGGCCGCCGGGCTCGTGCTCGAAAGGACCCGGGGGCTCGCCGGCGTCTGCCTGGCGCTGCTCTTCGTGGCCCTGCTCCCGGCCAACGTCCACGCCGCCCTGGCCGGCCAGGAGGTGACGCCGCTGTGGCAGCGGGTCCCCGAGCAGGCGCTCTACATCGCGATCGCGCTGTGGCAGCGCGGCGTGCGGGTCGGGGAGCTCGCTCCCACCAGGTCGTGAGCGGGGGTCGATGTCTTATTAATTCGTTGTCTATCCAAACTATTGACCTTCGATACGCGCCTGTGTGAGCCTTCTGGTAGAGCTCATGCGCGAAGGCGCGGCGACGGTCAGGGTCCTGCACTCTGCTCGTGCATGGCGGTCATCTGAAGCCTTTGGGGCGCCTGCTGGCGTGCCTGGAAAGGAAGAGCCGCGCATGCGAAGAAGATTATTCGTCCTGCTGACGGCCGCGGCCGTGCTCCTCGTGGCGGCGATCGTGCGGATGTCGCCGGTCTCGGCCGTCGCCTCCGACCCGTACGCGTTCAAGAACGTCAGGATCGACGGCGGCGGCTTCGTGCCGGGCATCATCTTCAACCCGTCGGAGAGGAACCTCATCTACGCCCGCACCGACATCGGCGGCGCGTACCGGTGGAACCAGTCGAGCAGGACCTGGACGCCCCTGCTCGACTGGGCCGGCTGGGACGAGTGGGGCTACAACGGCGTGATCAGCCTCGCCACCGACCCCGTGCAGACCAACCGGGTGTACGCCGCCGTCGGCATGTACACCAACAGCTGGGACCCGAACAACGGCGCGATCCTGCGCTCCACCGACAAGGGGAACAACTGGCAGGTCACGACGCTGCCGTTCAAGCTCGGCGGCAACATGCCGGGCCGGGGCATGGGCGAGGCGCTGTCGGTCGACCCGAACGACAACCGCGTCCTCTACTTCGGCGCCCCCAACGGCAACGGGCTCTGGCGCAGCACCGACTACGGCGCCACCTGGGCGAAGGTCACGAGCTTCCCCAACCCCGGCAACTACGCCCAGGACCCCAACGACTCCAACGGCTACCTCAGCCACAAGCCGGGCGTCGTCTGGGTGACCTACGACCCGCGCTCGTCCGCCAAGGGCAGCGCCACCAAGACCATCTACGTGGGCGTGGCCGACAAGGAGAACAGCGTCTACCGCACCACCGACGCGGGCGCCACCTGGTCGCGCGTCGCCGGGCAGCCGACCGGTTACCTCGCCCACAAGGGCGTGCTGGACACCGTCAACGGCTACCTCTACATCGCGACGAGCGACACGGGCGGCCCGTACGACGGCGCCAAGGGCGACGTGTGGCGCTACGCCACCGCGACCGGCACCTGGACGCAGATCAGCCCCATCCCGTCCTCCAGCAGCGACGACTACTTCGGCTACAGCGGCCTGACCATCGACCGGCAGCACCCGGGCACGATCATGGTGGCCACGCAGATCTCGTGGTGGCCGGACGTGATCTTCTTCCGCTCCACGGACTCCGGCGCCACCTGGACCCGCGTGTGGGACTGGACGTCGTACCCGAACCGCAGCTTCCGCTACAAGCAGGACATCTCCGAGAACCCGTGGCTGTCGTTCGGCACCAACCCGCAGCCGCCCGAGGTCACGCCGAAGCTCGGCTGGATGACGGAGTCCCTGGAGATCGACCCGTTCGACTCTGACCGGATGATGTACGGCACCGGCGCCACGATCTACGGCACCGAGGACCTGACCAAGTGGGACTCCGGCGGCCAGTTCACCATCAAGCCCATGGCCAGGGGCCTGGAGGAGACGGCAGTGCTCGACCTGATCAGCCCGCCGAGCGGCGCGCCACTGGTCAGCGCCCTGGGTGACATCGGCGGGTTCCGCCACGCGAACCTGGACGCCGTCCCGTCGATGATGTTCACGGCACCGGTCTTCACCTCGACCACGAGCCTGGACTACGCCGAGAAGTCGCCGTCCGTCATGGTCAGGGCCGGCAACTTCACCGACGCCGACCGCCCGAACGACAGCCACGTGGCCTTCTCCACGGACGGCGGCGCGAACTGGTTCCAGGGCACCGAACCGGGCGGCATCGACGAGGGCGGCACGGTGGCCGCCGCCGCCGACGGCTCCCGCTTCGTCTGGGCGCCCAAGAACGTCACCCCCGTCTACTCCGTCGGCTACGGCAACTCCTGGCAGCAGGCGTCCGGCCTGCCCACCGGCGCCGTCGTGGAGTCGGACCGCGTCAACGCCTCGAAGTTCTACGGCTTCAGCGGCGGCCGGCTCTACGTCAGCACCAACGGCGGGGCCTCCTTCACCGCCACCGCCGCCTCGGGGCTGCCCAGCACCGGCAAGTTCAAGGCGGTGCCCGGCCGGGAGGGCGACCTGTGGCTGGCCGGGGACGGCGGCCTGTGGCACTCGACCGACAGCGGCGCCTCCTTCGCCAAGGTCTCGGGCGTCTCGAAGTCGGTGAACGTGGGCTTCGGCAAGGCGGCGCCCGGCGGGACGTACATGGCGGTCTTCACGGTCGCCACGATCGGCGGGATCACCGGCCTCTACCGCTCGGACGACGCCGGGGCGAACTGGGTGCGCGTCAACGACGACGAGCACCAGTGGGGCAACATGGGCGAGGCCCTCACGGGCGACCCCAGGGTGTACGGGCGCGTCTACCTCGGCACGAACGGCCGGGGCATCATCTACGGCGACCGTACCGGCCCGCCCGTCACCGTCACCCCCACGCCCACTCCCACGCCGACCCCGACCCCCACCCCGACCCCCACCCCGACCCCCACGCCGACCCCGGGGACGGGCTGCGCGGCCACCTACAAGACGGTCAACGAGTGGTCGGGCGGCTTCCAGGCGGACGTCACCGTCAAGAACACCGGCACGGCCGCGATCTCCGGCTGGAAGGTCACCTGGACCTGGTCCGGTGACCAGAAGATCTCCCAGCTCTGGAACGGCACCCCGACCCAGACGGGTGCCGACGTGAGCGTCACCAACGCCAGTTACAACGGCAACCTCGCGGCGAACGCGAGCACGTCGTTCGGCTTCACGGGCAGCGGGGCCGGCACGCCGCCCACCACGCTCACCTGCGCACCCGCGTGACGGCGGGAGGCGCTCCGGCGCCTCCCGTCACAGGGTGCTCCCGGTGCCGCCGTCGTTCAACGGCGGCGGCTCCGGCGGCGTGACCGGCTGCTGTCGTCCTGCCTGCGGCGAGGCCTCGGACCTGGCGGGGCCGGCGTGTGGAGCAGGACGATCCTTGCGGCAGACATGAAGTCGCCCCCTTCCGGCATATCGTCCCAAAATCCACATTACCCGCGCGAACGGCACTTCTTTGGCATCAGCCCCGGAAAGCTCGTCTCCCATGTAGACAACGTTCTTGTGGAGCGCTAACGTCGTCTTCAACAGAGACAAAGTCACGGCAGCCAGGGCGCCCATCCCGGCGTGGTACTACTGGAGATCCGCGAAGGAGGCCTACCGGCAAGATGGTGCACCCATGACCGAGCGTTACCTCGGTGTCATCGGCGTCGCCGAGGCACTGGGCGTGACCCGTCACGCGGTGCACAAGTGGCGCAGCCGCTATCCCGACGGCTGCGATCACCCGTTCCCCGGCCCGGACGTCGAGGTCGACGGCTCTCCCGGCTGGCGGCCCGAGCGGCTGCCGGAGATCGTGCGGTGGCGCGAGGGCCTGCCCGGCCGCGGCGCCGGCGGGGGCCGCCCCTCTCTCGCGCGCCAGGAATACCTTACGGCGGCGGCGGCGCGCGGCCTCACGAGGGACGAGGCGATACGCACGCTCGCCACGTTCGCCGCCGAGTTCCCCGAGATGACCGAGCCGGAGATCTGCGCCTGGCTCGTCGGGAAATGGCGCCCCTAGCTTCCCCACGCACACCGGCACGGAAGGCGATGACCCATGCCCGAGATAGGCGGAGAGACCGCACCAGGATTCGAAGCAGTACGCGAGGCGTTCGCCGCCAACCTGGCCGGCGGCCTGGAGACGGGCGCCGCGGTCAGCGCGTACCTGCACGGCCGGAAGGTCGTCGACCTGTGGGGCGGCATCGCCGACCCCGAGACCGGCCGCCCCTGGGAGCGCGACACCCTGCAGCTCGTCTACTCCACCACCAAGGCGATCACCGCCACCTGCGCGCTCCTGCTCGCCCAGCGCGGCGAGCTGGACCTCGACGCGCCCGTGGCCGACTACTGGCCCGAGTTCGCGGCCGGCGGGAAAGAGCGGCTGCCGGTCCGCTGGCTGCTCACCCACCAGGCCGGGCTGCCCGCGATCGACCACCCGATCACCCCGGAGGAGGCGATCGCCTGGGAGCCCATGGTCAGGGCGCTGGCGGCCCAGCGGCCGTACTGGGAGCCCGGAACGGAGCACGGCTACCACGCGCACACTTTCGGCTGGCTCGTCGGAGAGGTCGTCCGCCGGGTGTCCGGCCGCAGCCTCGGCACGTTCCTCGCGGAGGAGATCGCCGCGCCCCTCGGGCTGGACCTGTGGATCGGCCTGCCCGCGGCCGAACGGCACCGCGTCAGCCGCATCCTCGCCGGAAAGCTCGACCCGGAGGCCATGGTCGGCATCGACCTGGACACCGTCCCCGAGCCCATGCGCGACGTCATCGCCGCCTACGCCGACCCGACCTCGCTCACCGTACGCTCGCTCATGGTCGTCAGGCCCGCCCTCGACCACAACAGGCCGGAGGAGCAGGCCGCCGAGATGCCCGCCACCAACGGCATCTGCACGGCCCGCTCCCTGGCCCGCTTCTACGCCGCGCTCATCGGCGAGGTGGACGGCCACCGCATCCTCACCCAGGACACCCTGGCCGCCGCCACCGCCGAGCAGGCCACCGGCATCGACCGCGTCCTGCGCGTGCCCGTACGGATCGGCACCGGCCTCGGCCTGCCCACGCCGGACGCGTTCTGGTACTCGCCCACCGCCTTCGGCTTCCCCGGCCTCGGCGGCTCGCTCGGCTTCGCCGACCCGGCGACGGGGCTCGCGTTCGGCTACGTCATGAACCGGGTCGTGGAGGGCACGCCCGACCCCCGGGCCGCCGGCCTCCTCGCCGCGGTCCAGAGCGCCATGGAGGCCCAGGGCGCCGGGAGTGTCCCAATCCTCTGAATGGTCAGCTCGCCGACACCGAGAAGCTGTTGGTGCGGAAGTCCATCCCGCCGCTGGACGACGTGATCTCGTAGCCGAACTGGACGTCGCCGAGCGTCACGTCACCGAACCAGTTCCTGGCCCGCAGCCAGGTGAGGACCGCCTTGATGTCCACGGTCCCTGACATGGCGTTGCCCTGCCGTACGAACGAGAACACCTGGTTGGACCCGTTGGAGCCGCGGTAGACGTCCCAGCTGTGGCCGCCCACCGACGCGCTCGTCTGCCGCGACCCCAGCGGCCCCACCGGGCCGTACTTGTTCATCCAGAGCATGATCTCGTAGGTGTGGCCGTCGCACCAGATGTCGTACGCGGAGGTGTAGGCGCCGCCGTTGGGCACGGTGACGTTGAAGCTGCTGGTCACGCTGCCGAGCGCGCTGATCCGCCGGTTCACGTTCCTCGTGGCGTTGGGGTAGGACTTGACGCCGCCGGTGTTGGGGTGGTCCGCCCAGACACCCCAGTTGCTGTACGAATTCGCCCAGATCGTCTGGGGGCCATGGCCGCTGCCCCAGATGTTGTTGTAGAGCGTGTAGCCGCCGTTGGTCCAGGTGGCCCACTGGTCCGACGACCACCAGACGGCGGCCTGCGCCGGCTGCGCGAGCACTCCGACGAGCGCGACGATCAGGAAGGACGGGACGAAGAGGCGGAGCATCCTGAGCATGATCTCCCTTTCCACGGTGGTCCGTCGAACGGTCTGTCGAAGCGCTTCGACGAAATCGACGCGGCGCCGGGACCGGGTCCGACGGGAAGTGGAGTCACCGTAAATCCACGTGCGCGCGGAGAGAACAGCGCCGAGAAAGGAATTCTCACGCCGCAGGTCAACCCCGGTGAGGGGAAGGCAGGATCGAGGTGAAAGTTTCACGCCGCCCCGCGCTGCGCCGCTACGGGGGGAGGGGAGACGCAGGTCACACCGGATGCGTGTTATGAGCCCGCCGGGCCATGTGTCTTGAGGGTGTAACAGCGTGACGGCGGTGACCAGGGACCGACCTTGGCGGCCGCCACCGTAGGAGGAGACATCATGAGCAAGGTGTGGTTCGTCACCGGTTCGTCGCGCGGCCTCGGCCGCAACTTCGTCGAGGCCGCCCTGTCCCGCGGCGACCAGGTGGCCGCGACCGCCCGCGACGCCGCGAGCCTGGACGATCTGGTCGCCGCCCACGGCGACACCGTGCTCCCCCTGGAGATGGACGTCACCGACAAGGCCGCCGTCTTCGAGAGCGTGAAGCGGGCCGAGAGGCACTTCGGCCGGCTGGACGTCATCGTGAACAACGCCGGCTACGCCCAGGTCGGCGCGGTCGAGGAGCTGAGCGAGCGGGAGCTGCGCGCCCAGCTGGAGACCAACCTGTTCGGGGCGGTGTGGGTGATCCAGGCCGCGCTGCCGTTCCTGCGCCAGCAGCGCTCCGGGCACATCGTCCAGCTCTCCTCGGCGGCCGGGGTCATCGCCATGCCGCTCGGCGGCGCGTACCACGCCTCCAAGTGGGCCCTGGAGGGCCTGAACGAGGCCCTCGCCGGCGAGGTCGCCGAGTTCGGCGTCAAGGTCACCATCATCGAGCCCGGCGGCTTCGCCACCCGCCGTGGCAAGAACCCCGACCCGCTGGCCAACGGTCACATGGCCCAGACGGACCCGGCCTACGACGCTCTCCGCAGCCGCCTCGGCGCGGTCGCCGGGAAGCAGCCCGCCGGCGACCCGGCCGCCGCGGCCCAGGCGCTCCTCAAGCTCGTCGATTCCGACAACCCGCCCCTGCGGGTGCTGTTCGGCCAGGGCTTCTACCCGATGATCCAGCAGGCGTACGCCGACCGGCTCAAGACCTGGTCCGACTGGCAGGACCTGTCGGCGGAGGCGCACGGCGGGCCCGCGCCGTCGGAGCCGTCCCAGCCCTGAGCGAGCCGGAGCAAGGAGAGAGGGCGGCACATGACCGACCACGCCACCAACGAGGCGACCGAGACCTTCCTCGCCTACCGCAACCTGCTCTTCACCGTCGCCTACGAGATGCTCGGATCGGCGGCCGACGCCGAGGACGTCCTCCAGGAGACCTGGCTGCGATGGGTCAAGGCCGACATGGAGCAGGTGCGCGACCCGCGCGCCTACCTGGTCCGGATCACCACCCGGCAGGCGCTCAACCGGCTGCGCAGCCTGAAGCTGCGCAAGGAGGCGTACGTCGGTCCGTGGCTGCCCGAGCCGCTGCTCACCGCGCCGGACGTGGCCGAGGACGTCGAGCTCGCCGAGAGCGTGTCGATGGCGCTGATGCTCGTCCTGGAGACGCTGTCACCGACCGAGCGAGCCGTCTTCGTGCTGCGCGAGGCCTTCGAGGTCGGCTACGACGAGATCGCCGCCGCCATCGGCAAGAGCCCCGCCGCCGTCCGCCAGATCGCCTACCGCGCCCGCCGCCACGTCGACGCCCGCCGCCCGCGCGAGGCGGTCTCCTCCAGCGAGACCCGGGCGGCCCTGGAGTCGTTCCAGCGCGCGCTCGAAGGCGGCGACCTGCAGGGCCTGCTCGACGTGCTCGCCCCGGAGGTCGTGCTGGTGAGCGACGGGGGCGGCGTCAAGCAGGCCGCGCCCCGGCCCATCACCGGCGCCGGCAAGGTGGCCCGCTTCATCCTGGGCAGCATCGGCAAGGCCGGCGTCACGCTCACCGGGGACCCCACCGCGGTCAACGGCAACCCGGGGCTCGTCGTGCGCGTGGACGGGGAGATCGACGGCGTCATCGCGGCCCGGGTCGAGGACGACCGCCTCACCGGCCTGTACTACGTCCGCAACCCGCAGAAGCTGACCCGCATCGCCTCGGAGACCCCGCTCACCCTGCGGTGACCGCCGGTGCTGATCCTGGCCCTGCCTTTCAGGACGGAGCGTGTTACCTGATGCATGCGTACGACATCGCTGTGCCTGCTCGCGGTCAACGATGTTGATCGGTTTGCCTTGGATGACCGGTTCCCGCGTGTGTGATCCACAGGGTGCGCGCTTCGTCATCGATCGCGTACCACAGCCGACCGCCCGACGTCGCTTCGTACTGCCATTGCTCCAGCGGGTCCCCGCCCACCTTCACAACGCCGAGCGCTCCCTTGAGCGGGTGCTGGCGAGAGTCCACGCGCCTCGGGTCACTCGTGACGGCCTCCCAGGCCCGATCGAGATTCTCCCGTGCGTGAGCGAGTAGATGATTCCAACCTTGGGCGGCGCGGCGATCAGCGAATCGAACGCGCCACGGATTCGGGCGGGGAACGTCATCTCCTCGCCCCGCCATCAGGACTCGGCTCCCGGACGAGCGGCGTCCGGCCCATCACCGGAGAAGGGCCCTTGCAACTCGCGGGCGAGGCGCGGATCGCTCCAGACCACTGCCGTGGACCGCCACGAGATCAGCGATCGGGCGAACGGCAAGAATTCACCCGTGTCGGCTCCCGCGATCAGATGGTCGAGCAACTCGCGGACGCACTGATGACGCTCGGTCTCGGGCAGCCAGGTGAGCCAGGGAAGCTCCTCGGCCAGGACCTCCTCGGCCAGGGAGGCGTTGCGGCGAGCCACGGTGGCCAACGCCCGGCCGGCGATCCGCAGGCTGGCCGCCCCGGCCTCGAAGCGCTCCGCACGCATGAGGATGAGGTTCTCGTCGTCGCGCCGTTCCAGGATGACGTCGGCGTCGTCCAACGTGGGCAGCACCTCTGAAGGCCCTCTGAGGAATGTGCTGTATGGGAAGCTCCTGGTCGCCATGGCACCATCTTATCTGAAGTAGTTCAGATCCACACGATCATTCACGCCAGGACCGCGCCGCCGGCGACGTCGACGATGACGCCGGTGATCCAGCTCGATTCGTCTGACGCGAGGAACAACGCGGCTCTGGCGACGTCCTCGGGGGTGCCGAGCCGCCGCAGCGGGTGTGACTCGGCGAGCGAGTGCTGGACGTCGTCCGGTATCCACTGCTTGTTCGTCTCGGTGAGGATCGTCTCCGGGGCCAGGCAGTTGGCGCGGATGCCGAACGGTCCGACCTGGGCGGCCAGATCCTGGGTGAAGATCTGCACGCCGGCCTTGGCCGCCGCGTACGCGACGATGGTCCGTTCGCTCGGCTTGCGGCCGGCCGCGGAGGACAGGGTGATGATGTTGCCGGTTCGGCGGCGCTTCATGTCGGGCAGGAAGCACTTCACGGTCAGGAACGTACCGGTCAGGTTCCGGTCGATGTCGGCTCGCCAGCTCTCCTCCGTGATGTCCTCGATGGCCGTGGGCCGGCTGTTCGAGCTGCCGGCGTTGGCGACCAGGACGTCGACGTGGCCGTACCGTTCGAGGATCCGCTCACGCATCCTGGAGAGGTCGTCGGCGACCGTGACGTCGCCGAGCACGCTCATGACCTCGCCCCCGAGATCGCTGATGCGGGCCTCGACCGCGGCGAGCGCGGCTTCGTCGCGGCCGTGCAGCGCGACACGGGCGCCCGCGTGCGCGAACGCCATCGCGACGGCCGCGCCGATCCCCCGTGAACTGCCGGTGATCAGTGCCACCCGGTCCTTGAGCAGGCTCATCAGTCGTCACCTCTCTGCCATAAGTTCGTGATCGCACACCGTCGCCGCTCAGCCGGACTGGGGGAAGTCCTCGGGCCCGAACAGCCTCAGCACGTGCGACTCGCCTTCCCAGCCGGGCCAGAGCTCATAGTGCAGCTTCATGAAGCGGGAGGTCCAGTCCACGGCCTCCTCCTTGCTGCCGACCTCGTAAACGGCGTAACTGATGAGTTCCTTGCTCTCGGCGAACGGGCCGTCGGTGACGTGCAGCTTGCCGCCGGTCACTTCGACCCTGGCCCCCTGCGAGCTGGGCGCGAGGCCGCTCTGGTCGACCAGGGCGCCGGACTCGGTGGCCTGCCGGCCGAGCTTGGCGATGGCCTCCATGAGCTCCGCGGGTGGCGGGCCGTCGGGCTGGGTGGCGGTGAGCGTGACCAGGTAACGCACGATGGTTCTCCTCCGAGAGGATGGTCGGGTCAGACGGGGTTGCGGGAGAGGTTCAGGGACAGGAGCGACAGCCAGCTCCAGATGGCCAGGATGCCGACGATGAACAGGATGTTGGTCCAGGCCGCCCCGCCGCCGCTGGCGATGCCCAGGAAACTACCCAGGAACAGGGTGCCGGTGACGCGCGAGTAGACGGCCCAGCCCTTGCGGCCCTCGCGGGAGAAGCGGGAGGCCACGACGTACGAGGCCGCGATCATGCACAGGAACCCGACGGCCCCCACGACAAGGTGCCCGATGCCTGACATGGTGACGACTCCTGGCCCCTCCGGGGTTCCCGCCGGGAAGCCCATCGTCGGGTCGGCCTTGAAGACTGCGGCGCCGATCAGGCTGACGCCGAAGGCGCCCACCAGCAGCGGTGCCCATCGCGCGCCCCGGCCGGGCGTCAGGGCCCCGCGCAGGCCGGCGGCGCAGGCGATGGTCAGCAGGCCGGTGACGACGAAGTTGGCGGTCTGGATCCAGCCCAGATCACCGTTGGCCAGCAGGCTCCAGGAGTGGCGGGCCAGGTCGAAGCCCTCGCGGGTGAAGGCCTGAGCCAGGCCGGCCACCACGTACAGGGGACCCGCGACCACGCCGGCGGCCAGCAGCGGTCGTGCGGGGGCGGCGGAGTGGGTGAACTGCTCGGTCATGGTCCTTGTCCTCACGTCTGCGTGTCTTGCCTACGCGTCGAACGGTGCGAGCCGTTTTCGACAGCCTGCGGCGAGATCTTTGAGGATTTTCGGCGGTCACCGGAGCAGGCGGCACGATGCGCTGTCGGTCATCGGCGTTCTGCGCCCTGCCATCGCCACGCGAGGTCGCAGAGACGATCTCGCCGTGGGAGTTCATGTTGGACGATTTTCACCGATGCATGAAGCGCAAGCCAGGCAAGCAGCCGGACATTAGCCGGACATTTGTCACCGTGCGCTTCCCCTTCTCAGAACGTGTGCACGGAGATCCGCTACCGATGTGGTGCCCATGCGCTCGTCGAGACCGGTTCGGACCGGCGAGGTTCGACATGGCCCCTGGTCTGCATGACGGGCGTGGGTGCCCCGAGGTATCGCCGGGCCGAGCCCCGAGCGCCCCTTGTGGAAGGCGTTGCTTTCAGCCTTTGATGGCCCCGACGATGACGCCCTTGGTGAAGTGACGTTGGACGAACGGGTAGATGATCAGGGCCGGGATCACGGCGATCACCACGATGGCCATCTTGATCGCCAGGGTGGGCGGGGCGTCGCCCGTCACGCCGGCCGTGGCGCTGGGCAGCGGGTTCGAGTCGACCACGTACTGGCGCAGGATCAACGCCAGCGGCCACTTGCGGGTGTCGTCGATGTACAGCATCGCGTTGAACCACGCGTTCCAGTAGCCCACCGCGTAGAACATCGCCACCACCGCCGTCACCGCCTTCGACATGGGCAGGACGATGCGCCACAGGATGCGGAACTCGCCGGCCCCGTCGATGCGGGCGCTGTCGAGGATCTCTCCCGGGATGTTCATGAAGAACGAGCGCAGCACCACGACGTTGAACGCGGAGACCGCCGTCGGCAGGATCAGCGACCAGTACGTGTCCTTCAGGCCGAGGCCGCTGACCATCAGGTAGACGGGGATGATGCCGGGGAAGAACACGAACATCAGCAGGATGCTGAAGAGCAGCGGGCGGTGCAGGAAGGAGCCGGGGCGCGACAGCGAGTAGGCGCCGAGGATGCTGACGCCGGCGCTGATCAGCGTTCCCACGACCGTGACCCCGGTGCTGACCAGGACGGCGCGGCTGACGACGGTGTCGGAGAAGATCTGCCGGTACGCCTCGAACGTGATCCCGTCCGGCACCAGCACGAGCCCGCCCACGCGGTTGACCGTGGCGGCGGAGCTGAGGCTGGTCAGGACGATGACGTAGAGGGGGCCGAGCACGGCCACGACGATCAGGGTGATGAGGGTGCCCTTGCCGAGCTGGCCGACCGGTGAGGGGCGTTCCTCCCAGGGGGCGAGCCGGCCGCCGCGCGGGCGTGATGTCAGGACGCTCATGATCGTGAATACACCCCTCGCTCGCCGAGCGCGTGCGCGACCCGGTTGGCGGCCAGGATGAGCAGCAGCCCGACCAGGCCCTTGAACAGCCCGGCCGCCGCCCCGTACCCGAGGTCCCCGGTACGCATGCCGGACCAGTACACGAACGTGTCGAAGACTTCGGACGCCTGGCTGCCGACGGCGCTGCGTTGCAGCATGAACTGCTCGAACCCGACGTTCAGGGCGTCGCCGAGCCGCAGGATCAGCAGCAGCACGATCACCGGCCGCAGCCCGGGCAGCGTGATGTGCCACATGCGGCGCCACCGGCGCGCCCCGTCGACGGCGGCGGCCTCGTACAGGTTGGGGTCGATGGTGCTGAGCGCGGCCAGGAAGATGATCGCGCCCCAGCCCGCGTCCTTCCAGATGGTCTGGGACGTGATGAGCAGGATGAAGGTGTCCGAGTTGGTCATCCAGTCGACGCCCTGGTGGCCGTTCTCGCGCAGGATCTGCGCCAGCAGGCCCGCGCCGCCGAACATCTGCTGGAAGATGGCGATGACCAGCACCCAGGAGAAGAAGAACGGCATGTAGACGACGCCCTGCACGAACGCCCGCAGCCGGGCCGAGATGATGCTGTTGAGCAGCAGCGCCAGCATGATCGGCACGGGGAAGTAGAAGACGAGCTGGAAGGCGGTGATGGACAGGGTGTTGGCGATGGCGCGCAGGAACTGGGGGTCCTGGAAGAGCAGCGCGAAGTTGGTGAAGCCGATGATCGGGCTGCCGGTGATGCCGCCGGTGTAGGGGTTGTAGTCCTGGAACGCGATGACGTTGCCGAGGGCGGGGACCCACCAGAAGGCGACGACGATCAGGAGCATCGGCAGGTTCATCACCAGCAGCGGCCAGTCCCGCCGGAGCTTGGCCCGCCAGGTGAGCGTCACCGCCGTCCCCTCGGCGGTGACCTTGCGGGGCCGGGTGGCGGTCAGCATCCCCATGGCCGGTCCTCAGTCGCCGACGCACTTGCCACCGTCACAGGCGGCCGTTCTCTCGCGCGACCTTCATGTAGAACTCGCGTGCCTCGTTCCCGCCCTGCTCCTGCCACTCCTTGACGATCTTCGGCCATTCGGACACGGGCCGCTTGCCCCGGAAGATCTCCTGCATCTTGTCCTCGGTCGGCGTGACGAGCCCCGCCATCTTGGACGGCGTCTCCACCCGGATCCCCACGAACGGGTCGTTGTCGAGCACCTTCGCGGCGCCGACCTCCCAGTCGTACAGGGACTGCACGAGCTCCGGGTACTGGCTGGTCGCGTTGGCGTTGGGCCGTCCCGACAGGAACATGTACGTGGGCGCGACCTCCTTGCGCCCGAGCGCCGTCTGCTTGATGGTGCCGTTCTCGACGGTGTAGTGCTTGCCTTCGACGCCGTTGAAGACCAGCTCGTACTCCTGCGTCCCGAACGGCGCGGAGGTCCAGTTGGCCAGGGCGATCAGCTCGCGCGTGCGGGCGTCCCCGAGGCCCTTCTTGATGAAGGCGAACATGCTGGCGGGCTCGTTGCGCCACACGATGGGCGCGCCGCCGGCGTGCGCCGGGTACGGGGCGACGATGCCCTGCTCGAACTTGGGGTTGTCGGGCAGGAAGCGGTCGAGGTTCTCGTGCCAGGCGCCGAGGCCGTCCTTGTAGATGATCATCTGGCCGCTGCCGAAGATGGCCTTGTTGTCGGCGTCCTTGTTGGCGACGACGTCGGGGTGCACGTACCCGGCCTCGAAGATCTTCGTGAGCAGCTCGATGTGCGCGGCCCACTCGGGGGTCTCGTACTTGTACTCGAGCGTTCCGTCGCTCTTCTTGCGCCACTCGCGCGGCGCGCCCATGGCGCGCTGGACCTCCTGGTCAATGCCGCCGTACGCCCAGCGCTTCTTCTTCGGGTCGGTGATGGCCTTGCCCAGCTCCATCAGGTCGTCGGCGCTCTTGGGGTGCTCCAGGCCGAGCTCCTCCAGGATGTCCTGGCGGACGAACGTGGCGAACGGGAACGGGTCGTTCTGCCAGGGGATGCCCTGGAGCACGCCGCCGAAGACGCTGTACTGCCAGGCCGCCGTGTCGTAGTTGGCCAGCATGGGGAACTCCTTGGCCTTGTCCCCGGCCAGGAAGGGGGCGAGGTCGGCGAAGAGCTTGTTGGCCGCCTCGGTGAAGTGGGCGATCTTGATGAGCTCCCACTGCGGGACGCAGATCATCTCGGGCACGTCGCCGCTGGCGAGCAGGGTGCTGAGCTTCTGCCCGTACGTGTTGCCGTCGGAGATGTTGAAGCGGACGACGCCGCCGAGGCGCTCGTTGACCGTGTCGTAGTAGGAGTTGCTGCCCAGTCCTGGCGGCACGGTGCCCCACAGCGGCGTCATCGCGGTCACTTCCTTGCCGCTGGTCAGCGGCTTGGTGGTGACGGCCTGCACCATCTCGGCGGGGCGGGTCAGGAAGCCGGGCGCGACGAACTCGCTGCCCGCGAGCTCCGGCTTGAGCCCGGGGATCTCGAACGGGATCCGCGTCGGCACCAGGCTCTTGAGCTTGTCCGCGGCGACGGCCGTACCCTTGGACAGCTGCTTCTTCTCGGCGCAGCCCGCCACCAGAACGCTCGCGCCGACCAGACCGAGGAACCCGCGGCGAGTCGTGTTGGTCGCCATCGCGTCTCCCTTCTCGGAGTAGGGATGGCCTTACCAAAATTAGTTGGTATTCCGACCAAACAAATTAGTAGACTGTGACCGCAGCCACAAGGGATCGCGACGGTCACAGGTTGGTGAAGGGAGCCCACGATGCGGCATGCTGGGGTCATCTCTTGGCGGGAACGGGGCTGATATTGATCACTTCAACGACCGGCCCTCAGCCGGCCGACTTCGCCGACGTACGGGCCACCAACCTCGCGGTCGTCCTGCGGTTCGTGCGCGAGCACGCGCCGTGCTCGCGGGCCGACATCGCGGCCTCCACCGGGCTCAACAAGGCGACGGTCTCCAGCCTCGTCGCGGACCTCATCGACCGGCGGCTGGTGCGCGAGACCGGGCTGACGGAGAACCGGGTCGGCCGGCCCGCGACGATGCTGGTGCTCGACGGCTCGCCGTACGCCGCCATCGGGGTCGAGATCAACGTCGACTTCGTGTCGGCCGTGGCGACCGACCTGGCGGGGGAGCGGCTCCTGACGTGGCGGCGCGCGTTCTCGGGCGGTGACTCGGTCAACCAGGGCATCGCGGGGGTCGGCGCGATCATCAGGCGCGTGGTCGGCCGCATGGCCAAGGAGGAGCGCCAGGTCCTCGGCCTGGCCGTGGCCGTGCCGGGGCTGGTCGACGTGCAGGGGACCGTACGCATCGCGCCCAACCTGGGCTGGCGCGACGCCGACATCGGCGGCGACCTGACCAAGGCGCTGCGCGACCCCGGCTTCCCCATCCAGGTCGACAACGACGCCAACCTCGCCGCCCTGGCCGAGCAGCGGTTCGGGGCCCATGCCGGGGCCTCCGACCTGATCTACCTGACGGGCGAGGTCGGCGTGGGCGCCGGCGTCATCCTCGACGGGCGGCTGCGCCGCGGCCGGCTCGGCTTCAGCGGCGAGATCGGCCACGTGCAACTCGACCCCGACGGCCCCGCGTGCCACTGCGGGCGGCGCGGCTGCCTGGAGGCCATGGCCGGGATCGGCGCCGTGCTGGGCAAGGACCCCTCGCAGGCCGAGATCCAGATGGAGGTCGAGGAGTCCGTACGCCTGGCCCGCGCCGGCGACCCCGCCACCCTGGCCACCCTGGAGTCGGTGGGCCACAGCCTCGGCAAGGGCGTGTCCGCCCTGGTCAACCTGCTCGATCCCGAGGTGGTGATCCTCGGCGGCTACTACGTGCCGCTGGCGCCGTGGCTGCTGCCCGCCGTGCACGAGGAGGTGCGCGACCGGGTGATCGCCTCCGGTTCCGGCGGGTGCCAGGTGGTGGCCTCGACGCTGGGCCACGACGCGGCGGCTCTCGGCGGGGCCGCGAGGGTGCTGGATTCCGTAGATTCGGGGAGATTGCCCCGAGTCCCTTGACCTCGCTCTCGGTGGCGTGCACTCTTCAGTCAACCCACCGAAATGTCCGCGTAACTTCCCCAGGCCGGTCGTCGAAGCGCTTCGACACTCTCAGAGGGATGACCATGCAAGAACCCTTCCGCGACCCATCGGTCCCGATCCCCGACCGGATCGACGACCTGGTGCGCCGGCTCAGCCTCGAGGAGAAGGTGGGCCTGCTGCACCAGTACCAGCGGCCGGTCGAGCGGCTGGGCCTCGGCGCGTTCCGCACGGGCACCGAGGCGCTGCACGGGCTGGCCTGGCTCGGCCCGGCCACCGTCTTTCCCCAGGCCGTCGGGCTGGCCTCGACGTGGGACCCCGACCTCGTGCGCCGGGTGGGCGAGGCGACCGGCGACGAGGTGCTGGCCTTCCACCACAAGGACCCCTCGGGCGCCGGCCGCAACGTTTGGGCGCCCGTGGTGAACCCGCTGCGCGACCCCCGCTGGGGGCGCAACGAGGAGGGCTACTCCGAGGATCCGTGGCTGACCGGCGTCATGGCCGCGGCGTACGCCGGCGGGCTACGTGGGAGCGCTCCCGGCGTGCTGAAGACCGCCCCCACGCTCAAGCACTTCCTCGCCTACAACAACGAGACCGACCGCTGCACCACCTCCAGCAACCTGCCGCCCAGGGTGCTGCACGAGTACGAGCTGCCCGCCTTCAGGCCTGCCATCGAGCAGGGCGCGGCGGTGGCGGTCATGCCGTCGTACAACCTGGTCAACGGCCGCCCCGCGCACCTCAGCCCGCTGATCCGGCGGGTGCTGCGCGCGTGGGCGCCCGACGACCTGCTGGTCGTCAGTGACGCGTACGCGCCGGGCAACCTCACCGCGCTCCAGGGCTACCACGACACGCTGCCCGAGGCGTACGCGCACGCGATCAAGGCCGGGCTCGACAGCTTCACCCAGGACGACGACCGCTCCGAGGCCACGCTCGGCCACCTGCGCCAAGCGCTCGCGCGGGGCCTGCTCGGCGAGGAGGACGTCGACGGGGCCGTGCGGCACGTGCTGTCGATCAGGTTCCGGCTGGGCGAGTTCGAGGCGGCGACGCCGTACGACGACGTCAACGGCAACGTGGTCAACTGCCCCGAGCACCAGGCGCTGGCCAGGGAGGCGGCGCGGCGCTCGCTCGTGCTGCTGCGTAACGACGGGCTGCTGCCGCTCGACGGCGTGACGAAGATCGCGGTGATCGGGCAGCTCGGCGACGCGCTCATGGAGGACTGGTACAGCGGCACCCTCCCGTACGCGGTCACCGCCCGCCAGGGGCTGGCCGAGCGGTGCGAGACCGTGTTCTGCGAGGCGGTCGACCGGGTGACGCTGTCGTCGGAGTCGGGGCCGGTGGCCGCCGACCCGGCGGGCGGGCCGCTGAGCGTCAGCGGGGCGGAGCCGGGCACGTTCGACCTGTTCGACTGGGGCGGCGGGGCCTACGCGCTGCGGGCCGTGGCGACCGGCCGGTTCGTGTCGGTGGACGGCATGACGCTGGTCAACGACCAGCCGGGGCCGAACGGGTGGGAGGTGCGCCAGACGTTCCGGATGGAGGAGCGGCCGCGCGGCACGCTCGCCCTGCGCCACATCTCGACCGGCTGCTACGTCGGCGCGGGCGAGGACGGCGTGCTGCGCCTGGTGGACGACGCCGACCAGGCGGTCTGGCTGGCCATGGAGGTGGTCAGGAGCGGCACCGAGCAGGCCGCCCGACTGGCCGCCGAGGCCGACGTCGCGGTGGTCGTGGTCGGCGACCACCCGCTGGTGAACGGCCGCGAGACCGAGGACCGCATGACGCTGGCCCTGGCCCCCGGCCAGGACGCCGTGGTGCGGGCCGCTCGCAAGGCCAACCCCCGCACCGTCATGGTCATCACCAGCGGCTACCCGCTCACCTGGACCGACGACGAGCTGCCCGCCGTGCTGTGGTCGGCGCACGGAGGCCAGGAGTACGGCCACGCCCTGGCCGACGTGCTCTTCGGCGACGCCGACCCGGAGGGCCGCCTCACCCAGACCTGGTACCGGTCGGAGCAGGAGCTGCCCGACCTGCTCGACTACGACATCATCGCCTCCGACGCCACGTACCTGTACTTCCGCGGCGTGCCGCTGCACCCGTTCGGCCACGGCCTCAGCTACACCACCTTCGACTACGCCGACCTGCGCGTGCGCGTGGACGGCGACGTGGTCAGGGCCGAGGTCACGGTGACCAACACGGGCGGCCGGCCGGGCGTCGAGGTCGTGCAGTTCTACACCCACCAGCGGCGCTCGCGCGTCAAGCAGCCGCTGCGCCGCCTGCGCGGGTTCGAGAAGGTACGCCTCGCGCCGGGCGAGAGCCGTACGGTCACCCTGGCCCTGCCGGTGGCGGACCTGGCGTTCTGGGACGTGACCAGGGACAGGTTCGTCGTGGAGAGCGCGCCGCACCGCCTGATGGTCGGCCGCAGCGCCACCGACCTGCGCCTGAGCGCCCGCTTCGAGGTCGAGGGCGAGACCGTCCCGCCCCGGTCGGGGCGGCTGCGCGCGGACGCGCACGACGAGTACGACGCGATCACGTTCGTGGACGAGACCAAGGAGGACGGCGACGCCGTCAGGTCCGACGCGGAGGGAGCCTGGATCCTGTTCCGGCAGGTGGACCTCGACGGGGTCACGTCGTGCGTGGCGACGGCCGGCAGCGCGGAGGGCGGCGTGATCACCATCCGCCGCGACGACCCCCTCTACGGCCAGGCCCTGGCCACGTTCCCGGTGCCGAGGACCGCCCGCTACGCCTACCACGCCATCTCCGCGCCGCTGGCGGAGGCGGACGGGGTGCACGACCTCTACGTGGTGTTCGAGAATGACGGCGTGACGCTGGCCAGGCTCGACTTCGGAGGCGGGGATTGAACGGGCGCACGGTCACGATCGCCCAGGTCGCCAAGCACGCGGGCGTCGCCGTCAGCACGGTCTCCTACGTGCTCAGCGGCAAGCGTACGATCTCGGCCGACACCAGGCGGCGGGTGCTCGACAGCATCAGCGCGCTCGGCTACCACCCCAACGCCGGCGCCCGCGCGCTGGCCAGCAAGCGCTCCAACGTGATCGCGCTGGTGCTGCCGCTGCGCGCGGGCGTGCACGTGCCCGTCATGATGCGCTTCGCCGGCGCGGTGGTCACGGCCGCGCGCCGGTTCGACCATGACGTGCTGCTGCTGACCGCCGACGAGGGCGCCGCCGGCATCCGCCGGGTGGCCGCGAGCGCGCTGGTGGACGCGCTGGTGCTGATGGACGTCGAGATGGACGACCGCAGGGTGCCGCTGCTGCGCGAGCTGGCCGAGCCGAGCGTGCTCATCGGCTTTCCCGCCGAGCCGGGCGGGCTGACGTGCGTGGACCTCGACTTCCGCGCCGCGGGCGCGCGGTGCGTGGAGCACCTGGCCGAGCGCGGCCACGAGGAGATCGCGCTGCTCGGGGCCCCTTCGGTGGTGTACGAGCGGGGCACGGGGTTCGCCCGGCGGACCCGCGAGGGGTTCGTGGAGGCGGTCGAGGCCCACGGGCTCACGGGTGTCGCGCTGCCGTGCGAGGAGACGTTCGACGACGTCTACGAGACCGTACGCGACCTGTTGCTCGACCATCCCGGCACGTCCGGGCTGGTGGTGCACAACGAGGCGGCGGTCGGCCACGTGCTGGGGGCGCTGCGGCAGCTCGACCGGCGGGTGCCGCACGACGTGGCGGTGGTCGCGATCTGCCCCGACGACGTGGCCGAGCGCGCCAGCCCGCCGCTCACCTCGGTGCTGATCCCGGCCGAGGAGGTGGGCCGCGAGGCGGTCCGCCTGGTCATGGACAAGCTGGAGGGCCGCGTGGTGCCCCACTCCACCCTCCTCGCCCCGCAGCTCGCCATCCGCGCCAGCACCTGAGGCGAATCTCCCTTCTTCTCCAAGGTTGCACCGCGTGGTTGACCGCCCACGTCAAGCGATGCCCGTTTTTGTGCTCAATGTGGTTCAGTGTCGCTTTCTTCGGGCAGGCTCACGCGAAGGCAAGGGGAGGAAGGGAAGATGACCACGTCTGTGCAACCGGCGGCAACCGGCCAGATGGCCGGGCGTCCGACCCCGACCGGCCTGGCCGACGTCATCGACACGATTCTCGATCGGGGTCTCGTGATCGACGCCTACGTCAGGGTCTCGCTCGTCGGCATCGAGGTGCTCACGATCGACGCGCGGGTCGTCGTCGCGAGCGTCGACACGTACCTGCGCTTCGCCGAGGCCGCGAACCGGGTCGACATGTCCCAGACCGGAGAGAAGGGACTGCCCGAGGTCCTGGAGGACACGAAGGGCGCGGCCGGCGTGGACCGCACCAAGAACGTGGTCCAGGGCGCCCTGGAGGCGGCCGACGAGAAGCTGACCGACATCGTCGAGTCCCACACCGCCAGGAGAAAGGCCCCTCGTAGCCGTCGCGACGAGCGCGAAGAGGAAGAGTGAGCGAGATGGCACGATCGACCAAGGTCTCGGGAGCCTCCGTGCCCAAGCAGGCCACCCGCCGGGATCAGAACATCGCCTCATATGTGTACGGGATCGTGCCCGCGGACATGGAGCTGGATTCCGACGACCGCGGGCTGGGCGACCCGCCGGGAAAGGTCGAGCTCGTACGGCACGGCGAGGTCGCGGCCATGGTGAGCGACGTCGACGTCGAGCAGCCCCTGGGAAAGCCCGGCGACTACCTGGCCCACGAGCGGCTGCTCGACTCGGCCGCCGCCAGGACGCCCGTGCTGCCGTTCCGGTTCGGCGCGGTGATGGCCACGCCCGAGTCCGTCGTGGAGGAGCTGCTCAAGCCGTTCCACGACGAGTTCCGCGCCGCGCTCCAGGACCTGGAGGGCCAGGCCGAGTACATCGTCAGGGGCCGCTACGTCGAGGCCGCCCTCATGCGGGAGATCCTCACGGAGAACCCGGAGGCGGCCGCCCTGCGCGACGCCATCCGCAGCCGCCCGGAGGACGCGACCAGGAACGAGCGGATCAGGCTCGGGGAGATCATCGCGGCCTCGATCGAGGCCAAGCGCGACATGGACACCCGCCAGATGGTGGACGCGCTGTCCGGGCACTTCTCCACGGCGGTCGTCCGCGACCCGTCGCACGAGCAGGACGCCGTGCACCTGGCCATGCTCGTCAGGACCGACGGGCAGCGGGCGCTGGAGGAGGCGCTGAGCCAGGTCGGCGAGCGCTGGGAGGGACGCGTGAGCCTCCGGCTGCTCGGCCCCCTCGCCCCTTACGACTTCGTCATCGCGCAGGAACAGGGGGTATGACCCATGGGCCT
Source organism: Nonomuraea phyllanthi (assembly GCF_006334985.2). GTDB lineage: Bacteria > Actinomycetota > Actinomycetes > Streptosporangiales > Streptosporangiaceae > Nonomuraea > Nonomuraea phyllanthi. Next base: position 891,025 of record NZ_VDLX02000001.1, on the reverse strand, counting down.
GCTGGGGCTGATCCTGGGGCTGCCGTTCGCGCCCATCCGGGGGCTGGTCTGGCTCGCCGAGCTGTTCCAGGAGCAGGTCGACATGGAGACCAGGAACCCCGCCTCCGTCCGGCGGCACCTGGAGGAGATCGAGGCGGCCAGGGCGGCCGGCGAGATCACCGAGGAGGAGGAGAGCCGGGCGGTCGAGCGGGTGCTCCAGCTGATGGCCACAGGGCGGGGCTGATTCAGGTGATCGAGAAGCGTGCCACCGCCACCCGGCCGCGCGAGTCCCGCGAGCCCCGTGAGTCCCGGGAGCCCCGCGAGGCGCGGCGCAGGGGGCTGACGGCCGTGACGGCCGGCGGGGTCGGGCTCCAGCACATCAGCGACCTGACCACGAAGGAGCCGGAAGGGGTCACGGCGGTGGAGCCGGTCGAGGGCGGCTGGAAGGTCGGCGTCGAGGTCGTCGAGGACCGCCGCATCCCCTCATCGGGCGACATCCTCGCCCTCTACGAGGCCGAGATCGACACGGAGGGGAACTTGATGTCCTACCGCAGGCTGCGGCGCTACCGGCGGTCCAACGCCGACTTCGGTGAGGCGTTGTGACGTGGACAGAATAGGAGGAACCACCGCGCCCGCGGTGCGCCAGCCGTACGGGGGGTCCGGCCGCGAGCCGGCCAACCTCGGCGACATCCTGGAGCGCGTGCTCGACCGCGGCGTCGTGATCGCCGGCGACATCCGGGTGAACCTGCTGGACATCGAGCTGCTCACGGTCAAGCTGCGCCTGCTGATCGCGTCCGTGGACACGGCCAGGGAGCTCGGCATCGACTGGTGGGAGCACGACCCGTGGCTGTCCGGGCGCGACCGGGAGCTGATCGAGGAGAACCGCCGCCTGCGCCGCCTGCTCGCCGTGCGGGGCGGGGATGAGTGACACGGGGAGCCGAGCGGTGACGGGGGACGCAGGGACCTACGTGTACGCGGTCGCCCGCTCGGCCGTCGAGTGCCCCGACGGCGTCGGGTCCGTACGCACCGTCGCGGGGGCGGGCCTGGTGGCCTACGTGAGCACGGTGCCGCTGGCCGAGTTCGGGGAGGAGCCGCTGCGCCGCTCCCTGGAGGACCTGGACTGGCTGTCGGTGACGGCCCGCGCCCACCACCGCGTGGTGGAGACCGTGGCGGCGGCCACCCCGACGGCGCCGGTCCGGCTCGTCACCGTGTACGCCGACGACCAGCAGGTACGCGACCTGCTGGAGCGGCGCAGGGACGACTTCCTGGACGTGCTCTCCCACGTCACCGGGCGCAGGGAGTGGGGCGTCAAGGTCTACGCCGGCCACTCCTCCGAGCCCTCCGCCACGGCGCGGGGAGGCGGCGACGCGCGCAAGCCGGAGGGGGGCGACGCTCACAAGCCAGGGAACGGTGACGCGCGCAAGCCCGGGACCGCGTACCTGGAGCGCCGCCGGGCCGGCCTGCGCGGTCGTGAGCAGGTCCGCAGGCAGCTCCTGGCCCGCGCCGACCACATGCACGCCGCCCTGTCAGCGCTGTCCGTCGCGAGCTGCCGCCACCGCGCCCAGGACCCGCACCTGTCCGGCCGGACCGAGATGATGGTGCTGAACGGCGCCTACCTCGTGGACGAGGGCCGCGACGAGGAGTTCGCCGCGGCGGCCGGAGGTCTCGGCGGGGACGGCGTGGAGGTGCGCCTGACCGGCCCCTGGGCCCCGTACTCCTTCACGGTCATGGAGGCACGGTGACCCGCGACGTGGTCGCCGACGACCGGATCCCGCCCGAACGGGTCGCCCTGGTCGACCTCCTGGACCGCCTGCTGGCCGGCGGCGTCGTCCTGACCGGCGACCTCGTGCTGTCGATCGCGGACGTCGACCTCGTCCGCGTCTCGCTGCGGGCCATCATCACCTCGATCGAGGCGGCATGAGCACGGAGGCGCCCCGGCTGCGCATCGCGGCCGACTCGGAGACGGTCGAGCGCGACCTCACCCGGCTCGTGCTCACGCTCGTCGAGCTGATCCGCCAGCTCGTGGAGCGGCAGTGCGTACGGCGCATGGAGCAGGGTGACCTGTCCGACGAGCAGATCGAGGCGCTCGGGGTGAGCCTGATGCGCCTGGACGAGGCGATGAGCGACCTGCGCGACCGGTTCGGCCTCGCGCCCGAGGACCTCAACCTGGACCTGGGCCCCCTCGGCACCCTTCTCTGACCGGGAGGGGCGGGGTCTAGCATCGATCGGGTGGATCGCCGTGAGGCCGGGGCCGGGCCGGTCGAGGTGTTCGAGGAGCAGCGGGCGCGGCTGTTCGGGCTGGCGTACCGGCTGCTCGGCTCCGCCTCCGAGGCCGAGGACATGGTGCAGGAGACCTACCTGCGCTGGAGCCGGCGTTCGAGCGCGACCGCCGGGCCGGTCGAGGTGCCCGCCGCGTGGCTCACCAAGGTGCTCACCAATCTGTGCCTCAACCAGCTCGACTCCGCGCGGCTGCGGCGGGAAGCGTACGTCGGGCCGTGGCTGCCCGAGCCGGTGCTCACCGGCGACGGCGCGCTCGGGCCGCTGGAGACCGTCGAGCAGCGCGAATCCGTGTCGATGGGCGTGCTCGTCCTGCTGGAGCGGCTGACGCCGGTGGAGCGCGCGGTGTTCGTGCTGCGGGAGGCGTTCGGCCACAGCCACGCGGAGATCGGCGACCTGCTGGGCATCGACGAGGCCCACTCCCGGCAGCTGCACCGGCGGGCCAGGGCGCACGTGGGGGAGCCGCGTAAGAGGTTCGAGAGCGACCGCGAGCAGCACCGCCGCATCGTGGAGGTGTTCATGGCGGCGACCATGGAGGGAGACGTGGCCACCCTCGAACGCCTGCTCGCCGACGACGTGACCGCCTGGGCCGACGGCGGCGGCACCTCGACCGCGGCGCGGCGGCCCGTACACGGGCACGCGAAGGTGCTGCGCTACCTGCTGGGCCTCGGCACGCGCCCGGAGGCGGCCAGGGTGTCGCTGGAGATCCTGGAGACCAACGGGGAGCCCGCCGTCGCGATCCGCGACGCGGACGGCGGCGCGCTGTACGCGGTCATGGTCCTGGACGTCGAGGACGGGCGCGTCACCGCGACGCGGACCGTCATCAGCCCGGTCAAGCTCGCCTTCGCCGCCGCGCAGCTCGCGATGTGAGGGCGCCCGCCGGGCGTGAGGACGATTGTGAGAGCGATCACACGCGCCTGCTGTCACGCGCGGGCGGGCTCGCCGGTTCAGATGGGGACTCGACAGGAGGAACCATGACGGACCACATCCTGGTGCTGGGAGCCGGATACGCCGGACTGGGGGCGGCCAAGCGCGCCGCGCGGCGGCTGCCGCGAGCTCGGGTGACGCTGGTCAACGCGAGCGGGCTCTTCGTGGAGCGGGTACGCCTCCACCAGCTCGCGGCCGGCCAGCGGCTGCCCGAGCTGCCGCTGACCGGCCTGCTCCAGGGCACCGGCATCGACCTGGTGGTCGCCCGGGTGACCGGGATCGACCTCGCCACCCGCACGGTGACCCTCGACGGGCCGCCGCACCGGATCGGTTACGACATGCTCGTCTACGCGCTCGGGAGCGCCGCGGAGCTGGACGCCGTGCCCGGGGTGCGCGAGCACGCCCACACCCTGGCCACCGCCGACGAGGCCGCCCGGCTGCGCCGCCGCCTCGCGGAGAGCCGCGAGGTGACCGTGGTCGGTGGCGGGCTGACCGGGATCGAGGCGGCGACCGAGTTCGCCTCCACCCGTCCGGACCTGCGCGTCTCCCTGCTCTCCGGCGGCCCGATCGGGCCGGGCCTGTCCGTACGGGCGCGCGGCCACCTGCACCGCGCCTTCTCCCGCATGGGCATCGCCGTGCGCGAGCACGCCCCGGTCGCCAAGGTCGGCGAGGCCGGCCTGCTCCTGGAGGACGGCCAGGAGATCGCCGGCGAGACCGTCGTGTGGGCGGCCGGGTTCCGCGTCCCCGACCTGGCCGCGGCGGCGGGGCTGGCCACCGACGAGGAGGGCCGCATGATCGTGGACGACACGCTGCGCTCGGTGTCGCACCCGGACGTGCTCGGCATCGGCGACGCCGCCGCTCCCGGTCGCGGCGGGCGGCCGGCCCGGATGGCCTGCCAGACCGGCCTGCCCATGGGCCTGTACGCGGGGGAGGCGGCGGCCGACCTGCTGGCCGGGCGCACGCCGCGACGGGCCAGATACCGCTACGTGTGGCAGAACATCAGCCTCGGCCGCCACGACGGCGTCACCCAGTTCACCCGCGCCGACGACAGCCCGCTCGACGCCGTCCTCACCGGCCGCGCCTCCGCGGCCTTCAAGGAGGCCATCACCCGCGGCACCGTCTGGGTCATGCGCCACCCTGTGCCGATTCCCGGGTGATCGCCCAGCGCTCGTGGTCCCTCCACGCGCCGTCGATGAACTGGAAGTCCGGCGAGTAGCCCTCCTTCCTGAAGCCGGCCCGCTCGATCAGCCTCAGGGATCGGTCGTTGGACGGCTGGATGTTGGCCTCGATGCGGTGCAGCCCCAGCTCGGCGAACGCGTACCCGACCAGCAGCCGCAGCCCCTCCGTCAGGTAGCCGCGCCCGGCGGTGGCGGCGAAGGCGCAGTATCCCAGGGTGGCGTCCTGGCGGGTGCCGCGGACGATGTTGTTGAGGTTCGCCCGGCCCGCGATCGCGCCGGTGTCGCGGCGGCAGATGACGAAGCCCTCGTTGGACGGCCCGTCGAAGCGCGCGATATACCCGTCGAAGTCCTCGTCGGTGGCGATGGGCGCGCCGGGCATCCAGCGGGCGAGATGGTCGGCGCTGTCCCGGCTGAGGGCGAGGAACTCGGCGCGGTCCTGACGGGTGAGGCGGCGGAGCCCGACACGGGGCCCTTGAGCGAGGTAGTTCACCTATCGATCTTGTGCCGGACGCGTCAGGAACGCGCACCCCGCCCTTGAACCGGACACGGCCAGGACGGGCACCTCCACATCGATCCGTCCCATTCGACCGGGAACGGCGTCGCGTGCGGCAGCGGCGCCCCCCACACCCGCCGCCCCAGCCCGCACAGGGCGCTGAGCCCCGTGGTGAGGCTTCCGACATGCCCGACCAGCGCCACCGTCTCGCCGCGATGCGCGGCCGCGATGGCGGTCAGCGCGGCGACGACGCGCGCGGTCACCGCGTGCCCGTCCTCGCCGTCCGCCACCGCCTCGTCCAGCCGCCCGTCCACGATCCAGGACCTCAGCACCTCGGCCGAACGGGCCCGTACAGCCGGGTCGGTGGCGCCCTCCCGCTCTCCGACGCCCATCTCCACGAGCCCTGGCAGCGTGACCACCTCCACCTGCCCGAGCGCCTCGGCGACGATCTCGGCGGTCTGCCGGGCGCGCAGCGCGGTGCTGGCGTAGACGCGGCTGATCCCCTCGCCGCGCAGGCGCTCGGCCGCCTCCGCCGCCTGCGCCCGCCCGGTCGCCGTCAGGGCCGCGAGCGGCAGCGCGCCCGCGGCCCCGGCGACGACGTTCTCGGACTCGGCGTGCCGCATGCACAGCAGCCGCACCTTCACGCCTCCATCCGGAGTGCCTGAACGAGAGCGCCGAGCGACTCGTCCGGATCGTCCCCGGCGGTGTCGATCACGATGTGCTCCCGGTTCCACGGCTCGTACTCCCGGTCGACGACCTCCTGCCAGCCGGGCAGCCGCAGGCCGGGAATGTCCACCTTCCGCTCCCCGATCCGCGCCCGGTGCTCGTCCTGATCGGAACAGACCACCTCGACCTCGGCCACCGGCACGCCCGCCTTCACCCCGACGTCCCGCCAGGCGTCACGGGTCACCGCCAGAGGGTTCACCGACTCGGCCACCACGCTCAGCCCCTGGCGAAGGTGCTCCTCGGCGAGGGCGTAGCCGACGACGTAGCCGGCTGGTCCGATGGGGTGACGGGCCAGGCCGGAACGGACGATCGCCTGCTCGATGGTGTCGATCCGCAGGTGGACCGCGCCGAGGCGGGCGGCCAGCAGCCTGGAGAGCGTCGTCTTGCCGGTCGCGGGAAGGCCGCCGATGACGATGAGCACGCACCCCATGCTGCCGCAGCTCATCTGCGTCCTCGACCCCGGGCATCGAAAAGGGGGTGCCGCGCGGAAGCTGGTCCGCGTGAGCGCCCCCCTTGCGGAGGCCCATGCTGGTGGGCCCTGGGTTTACCAGTCGCCGCCGCCGAAGTCTCCGCCGCCGAAGTCGCCTCCGCCACCGAAGTCGCCCCAGCCGCCGCCACCGAAGTCTCCGCCGCCGCCGAAGTCGCCGCCCCCGCCGAGGTCGCCTCCGGCATCCTGGTAGCCCTCGGCGTAGCCGGCGCCGTAGCCGCCGTAGCCCCAGCCGCCGCTCAGCATGCTGCCCATCATGGTGCCGATGAACATGCCGGTCATGATGTCGCCGAAGCCGCCGTAGTAGCCGTACGCGTAGGGCTGGTAGGCCGGTCCGGCGTCGTAGTAGGGCCGGCGCTGGCCGTCGACCATGACCTCGCGCATCTGCGGGTCGAAGCCGCGCTCCACGGCTTCGGCGTCCATGCGGCAGGCCGGGACGTCGCGGACGGCGCCGCCGGGCGGGGCCCAGCGCACGTCGCGGACGGACGGGCCGTGCTGCGGGTTGAAGAAGCAGGGGGCGCGCCGCTCGGGGACCGGCTCGTTGTTGACCTTGGCCTTGACCACGGCCAGCGCGTAGCGGCCGTCCTCGAGGGTCTGGGTGACCTCGCGGACCTCCTGCGGGCGCTGGACGGCGGCCAGCTGTGTCTTGGCCTTCTCGTAGGAGTCGAGCGCCTGCTGGAACTCCTCGATGTGCTTGCCGCCCTCGCCGGAGAGCGTCACGTCGGTGTCGAGGGCGGTGATCTCCTCGCCCAGCTTGGTGACGTCCTCCTCGACGGTCTGCTTGACGGCCGCGAGGTCCTTGGCCTCCTGGATGGCCCGCTTCTTCTTCTTGTTGCTGGAGTAGAGGAAGTAGCCGCCACCGCCGACCACGACCAGCGCGCCCAGGGCGATCAGCGCGGAGGTGCCGCCGGCGCCGGGGTTGGCCTGGCTGCCGGGGTCGAGCGCCGAGCGCTTGCCGGCCGCGGCGAGGTCGACACGGTTGACGAAGTCCTTCATCCCGTCCGCGACGTTGGAGTTGGCGGACACCGCGAGGTTGGCCAGCTGGCCCGCGAGGCCCGGCTGGCGCAGCGCGCTCGACGCGGCGAACAGCGTCTGGCCGTCGATGACGGCCCACGTGGCGCGGTTGCGGCCCGCGTCCGTCAGCGCGGTGTTGAGGGAGCTCATGTAGGACTCAACGTTGGCGTCCGTCACCGAGCCGTCGGGGAGCGCCACGGCATAGACCTTGGTGTCGGCCCCCTTCAGCGCGTCACGGATCTCATCCTGCTGGTCGGATGTCAGCGGGGAACCCGACTGCACGAAAAGCGGATCCTTCTTGTCCTTCCAGTAGGACACCACCGACTGAGCATCCGGGGGTGCCGCCGCGTTGGCGGCAGGGGACAGCGCAAGAACGACGATTAGACCGGCGATCAGAGCCGCGATCGCGGCCCCTGCTCGGCGCAGCGAATGGGTCATTGGCAGCAAGCCTCCTTCGCCCATCAGGACGAACGGGCGGTCGGAAAAGTTCCTCACTTGGCACGGTACCCGTCGGGGGGCACATGGGTGCGTACGGCCGCCCAACAGCCTGGAGCCATGACTCGGGTCAGGCGTCCTTGATCTCGCAGATCGTGGCGCCGGAGGTGACCGTCTGCCCGACCGCGGCCGTGAGGCCCGTGATGGTGCCCGCTTTGTGCGCCGCGAGCGGCTGCTCCATCTTCATGGCCTCCAGGACGACGACCGTGTCGCCTTCGGCCACCACGTCGCCGTCGGCGGCCACGACCTTGACGATCGTCCCCTGCATGGGGCTGACCAGGGTGTCGCCGCTCGCCGCCGACGCCTTGCCGGCGCCGCGGGCGCGTCGCGGCGCCTTGCCGGGCGCGGCGGAGCCGGGGGCGGAGGCGGCGGCGCCGAGCCCCGCGGGCAGCACGACCTCCAGCCGCTTCCCGCCGACCTCGACCGTCACCGTCTCGCGCGGGGCGGCGCCCGGTCCTGGCGCGACCTCCTCGTCGTACGGCGGGACCGGGTTGTCCCACTCCGTCTCGATCCACCGCGTGTGTACGGAGAACGGCGCGGAAGCGAAGGCGGGATCCTCCACGACCGCCCGGTGGAACGGCAGCACGGTCGGCATCCCGGAGATCTCGAACTCCGCCAGCGCCCGCCGCGAGCGCTCCAGCGCCTCCGAGCGCGTCCTGCCCGTGACGATCAGCTTCGCGATCAGGGAGTCGAAGGTCTGCGGCACCGTCATCCCGGCCTCGTACCCCGAGTCGAGCCGCACGCCGGGGCCCGAGGGGGCGCGCATGACGGTGAGGGTGCCGGGGGCGGGCAGGAAGTTGCGCCCGGCGTCCTCGGCGTTGATCCGGAACTCGATGGAGTGGCCGCGCAGCGCCGGGTCGGCGTAGTCGAGCGCCTCCCCGTCGGCGATCCTGAACATCTCCCGCACCAGGTCGATGCCCGACACCTCCTCGGTGACCGGGTGCTCGACCTGCAGCCGCGTGTTGACCTCCAAGAACGAGATCGTCCCGTCCTGGCCGACCAGGAACTCGCACGTGCCGGCCCCGGCGTAGCCGGCCTCCTTCAGGATGGCCTTGGAGCTGGAGTAGAGGATCTCGACCTGCTCCTCCGTCAGGAACGGCGCCGGCGCCTCCTCCACGAGCTTCTGGTGGCGGCGCTGGAGCGAGCAGTCGCGCGTGCTCACCACGACGACGTTGCCGTGCGTGTCGGCCAGGCACTGCGTCTCGACGTGGCGGGGCCGGTCGAGGTAGCGCTCCACGAAGCACTCGCCCCGTCCGAAGGCCGCGACGGCCTCGCGCACGGCCGACTCGTACAGCTCGGCGACCTCCTCCAGCCGGCGCGCCACCTTGATGCCGCGCCCGCCACCGCCGTACGCCGCCTTGATCGCGATGGGCAGCCCGTGCTCCTCGGCGAACGCCACCACCTCGTCGGCCCCGGAGACGGGGTCCTTGGTGCCCGCGACCAGCGGCGCGCCGACCTTCTGGGCGATGTGCCTGGCCTGCACCTTGTCGCCGAGCGCGGCGATGGCGGAGGGCGGCGGGCCGATCCAGGTCAGGCCCGCGTCGATGACGGCCTGCGCGAAGGCGGCGTTCTCGGCCAGGAAGCCGTAGCCGGGGTGCACGGAGTCAGCGCCGGAGCGGCGCGCGACGTCGAGCAGCTTGCCGATGTCGAGGTAGGTCTCGGCGGGGGACTGGCCGCCCAGCGCGTACGCCTCGTCGGCGACCTTGACGTGCAGGGCGTCGAGGTCCTGGTCGGCGTAGACCGCCACGCTGCCGATCCCGGCGTCCTTGCACGCGCGCGCCACTCGTACGGCGATCTCGCCGCGGTTGGCGATCAGAACCTTCCGCACGGACCCACAGTCCTTCCTAAGAGAGTTCAGCGGCCCGGTTGCGCGCCGCCGTTCACGTGGAACACCTGCCCGCTGACATGCCTGGCTCATCCCGGAGGCCAGAAGAGAACGCTATCTCGCCGGCACCCACGAACGACTCCGAACAATCCTCGGGTAGACCATAGCCGCTCGGCATATCTCCGGCGACGGCCGGTGGTGACTCCTTAGGGTGAGGGCGCTTTCACAGCTTCCAGGAGGTATGCATGAGCCAGAGCATGCTCGGCGGCGACCCCGCGGAAATGCAGCAGATGGCCAGCCAGTTCACCCAGCAGTCGGAGGCGGTCCGCACCACGATGACCGCGCTCGACCGCGAGGCCGCCAAGGTCGGCACGGCGTGGACGGGGCCGGGTGCCCAGCGTTTCCAGCAGGCGTGGCAGAACTACCGCACGGCCTTCCAGCGCATGACCGAGGAGCTTCAGGAGGCTTCGCGGGTCATCGGCACCTACCGCCAGAACATCGAGTCCGCCACGAAATGAGCAACGGACGGGGGCCCTGGCGAGGGTGCCGGGGCTTCTTCCGACGTACGTGAGCCACACGCCGTCGCGAGGCCACGCCGGGCGGCGGGCGCTCGGGGCTCCCCGGCCCACCCGGCGGTGCGCGCGCGAATTGACGGTTAACAGTAAGGTTGCGCAATCCCAAACTAGTGATACGTATGTGGCGTATTTGGTTAAATGTCCTTCGATCATGAGGAATGCTCGGAAGGACGGTCATGGCCGAGAAGGACTCCCCGACGCCTGAGCGGATCGGCGCCCACGAGATCGTGGACCGGCTCGGCGAAGGCCCTCGGGGCATCGTCCACCTGGGACAGGAGTCCGAGGACGCCCCCCGCGTCGCGGTCAAGACACTGCCGGTGGACCCCGAGGATCCCGGCTTCGCCGAACGGCTCAAGGACGTCGCGAAGGTGTCGAGCTCGTACGTGGCCCGCACCATCGACGCCGGCACGCAGGACGGCCTGTCGTACGTGGTCCGCGAGTACGTCGAGGGCCGCTCGCTGGCCGAGACCGTCGCCGCGGACGGCCCGCTGAGCGGCGACGCGCTGGAGCGGGTGGCCGTCGGGATGCTGACCGCGCTGACCGCGGTCCACCTGGCCGGCTTCGCGCACCGCGGCCTCACCCCGTCGAACGTGATCCTCACCGGCGAGGGGCTGCGCGTCACCGACATCGAGATCGGCGACCCCGCGGGCGAGATCGGCTACCGCGCCCCCGAACAGATCAACGGCCTGAGGTACGGCCCGTACGCCGACGTGTTCGCCTGGGCCGCGACCGTCGTGTTCGCCGCGACAGGCTCCGCGCCGTTCGGGCACGAGGCCGCTTCCGTGCTGAACGGCGAGCCCGAGGTGGGCGACCTGCCCGAGCCGCTGCGGGAAGTGGTGCTCGCGGCGCTGGCCAAGGACGTGTCGGGGCGGCCCACGACGTACACGGCGCTGCTGCGGCTGCTCGGCGACGCCAGCGCGCCCATGCCCGGTGCGGCGATCGATGGCGTGCCTGTGCCGCCCGCCCCCGGCGAGGGCGCGCCGCCCACCGCGATCGAGGGGCCCATGCCGGTGCCCCCGGCGATCCTGCCGATCCAGCTGTCCATCGAGGGCGCCCAGAGGCCCGTCATGCCGCCGCCCCAGGGCCCCGACCAGCCCGGCGGCCCCATGCAGCCCGGCCCGGCGCCGATGCAGCAGGGCACCCCGCCGCAGATCCCCATGCAGCCCGGCCCGATGCAGCCCGGCCCCATGCAGCCCGGTCCCATGCAGCCCGGTCCCATGCAGCTTGGCCCCATACAACAGGGTCCGATGCAGCCTGGCCCCATACAACCCGGCCCGATGCAGCCGGCCCCGATGCAGGCAGGCCCCGCGGGGCAGGGCCCGATGCAGCAGGGCCCCATGGACCAGGGCCCCCAGAATCCCGTGCCGTCGCAGACCTGGGGACCACCGGAGCCGCCGCAGGACCCGTCCCAGGACCCCTCCTCCGAGAACCCGTCCCCCCAGAACGGGTGGACGCCCACCGTCGTGCCCGGCGGCCAGGCCGGCGCCAAGCCGCGCAAGCCGTTCCCCATCGGCCTGGTGGCGGGCGTGAGCGCGGTCGTGCTGCTGTCCGGGCTGGGCCTGTGGGGCGCGAGCGAGTACTCCGGCCGGGTCACCTTCTCCCCGGCCGCCGCGGCGGGCGACGGGCCGGCCAGGCAGGGCGACGCCGCCGCGGCCCAGGGGGTCGTGAGCAACCCGCCCGGCCAGCCGCAGGCCGAGGTGACGGTGCCGTGGGCCGCGACGCCCGGCGCCGACGACAACGGCGTGGGCCCCATGACGCTCCCCACCGACGGCGCCACAGGCGGCCCGCAGGTGCCCGTCCTCACCACGGTTCCGACGCCGCCGCCGGTCCCGATCCCCACGGTCACGACGACGGCCCAGCCGACCGTCACGACCACGAGCACGGCCACGCCGGCCAAGAAGGCCAAGCAGACCAAGAAGGCCAAGCCGCAGGCGACGGTGACCAAGACCGTGCCGCCGAGCCGGACGCCGACCCCCACGCAGAGCGCCACGAAGCGCCCGACCAAGCGGCCCACGCAGAGCCCGACCCAGGAGCCCACGCAGGAGCAGGAGAAGCCGACGCAGGCCGCGCGGCCGACGCCGACGAAGACCACGCAGAAGCCGGCGCAGCCGAAGCCCACGAAGACCTCGGCGCCGCCGGCGCCGAAGAAGAACCCCTACACCCCGACGCAGGTGTGCGGGAGCGGGTTCGTCGTGCAGCGGTCGAGCTCGTTCAGCGGCGGTACGACGTACCAGCTGTGGAACAACAGCACGGGACAGAACTGCGCGGTCACCATGAAGACCGGCGCGGACGTCGGCAAGGCCACCCCGATGAGCGTCAAGATCGAGGCGCAGGGCGGGGGGAGCGACAGCGACTCCGGCAACTTCGAGTACTACGCGGGCCCGGTGAAGGTGTCGGCCGCGGGCAAGTGCGTGCGCTACTCCGGCAGCGCCGGCTCGGGCAGCACGAGCGCCGGCTGGGCCAACTGCGGCTGAGCCTGCCGGTGGCCGGCGCGCCTGATCCGGGCGCCCGGCCACCGGTCTACCGGCAACTCCTAAGCTAAAGCGGACGTAACTTACGCCGCGGTGTGACCCTATGTCACGGCAGCCCCGTGTATATGGTGGTTTCCCCTGATTCACGAGGGGTGGCATGCAGACCAGCAAGGATCTCTACCAGGCCCACAAGCTGATGCAGCAGCGCATGGGCATGGCGCTGTTGCAGGCCGAGCCGGACGTGACAGAGTCGCCCATGCGGCGGCTCAACACGGCCATGCTGATCGGCCTCGTCCTGGCCGTCGTCGTGGCCGCCGGGTTCGGGATCTGGGGGTTGATCAAGCCGGGCAACGCCACCAAGCTCACCGATCCCGGCCAGTTGCTGGTGGAGGAGGAGACCGGCGCCACCTACGTCTACAGCCAGCAGGACGGCAAGCTGCTCCCGGTGGCCAACTACGTCTCGGGGAGGCTGCTGCTCGACGGCTCGGCCGAGGTCAAGTCCCGTAACGTCACCGCGGCGTCGCTCGCCCAGTTCAGCAGGGGCAAGATGGTCGGCATCCCCGGCGCCCCCGCCACGCTGCCCGACAAGAAGAGGCTGGTCCGCGGCCCCTGGTCGGTGTGCGTGTCGACCGACGCGAGCGGCAGGCCGTACGTGTCCCTGGTGGGCGGGCAGAACGTCGGCGGCGCGCCCGTCGACAGGAGCACCGCCATGGTGGTCGGCACCGCGCAGCAGACCTTCGTGGTGTGGAACAACGAGAAGTTCGAGGTTCCCCAGCAGCTGGCCAGGGTGGTCAGCAACGGCGGCCGGCCACGCCAGATGCCCGCGTCCTGGCTCAACGCCATCCCCACCGGTCCGCCTTTCGCCACGCCCTCGATCCCGGGACGCGGCAAGAGCGCGACCGCGCCGGGCGGGCGAAGGGGGCGGATCGGCCAGATCTACACCGTGCCGGCCGTGGCAGGCGCGGAGGCGCGCTGGTACGTCCTGCTCGCCGACGGCCTCGCTCCCATCGGGAACACCCAGGCCGAACTCCTGCGCCAGGACCCGGCCAGCAAGGCGGCGTACGGCAAGAACCCGGTCACCATGATCCAGATAGACGCGGCCACCGCCAACGCCACACCCCTGTCCAAGACCGACCTGCGCGTGGGCGGGTTGCCGACGACGATGCCGAAAATGATGTCCCCCGCTCCCTCGTCGCCGCTGTGCGCGGTCTACGCCGATGCCGACAAGGGTTCGATGCGGGCCACGATCACCGTGGGCAACACGCTGCCCCTGCCCGCGCCCAGGAGCTCGGACAACGCCCAGGAGAACGTCAGCCAGGTGCTGCTGCCGCCGGGTGGCGCCGCGCTGGTCGGCCTGCTTCCCGGCGAGGGACAGCTCACGTCGATCGCGAACTACTACCTGATCACCGACCAGGGGCGCAGGTTCGGCCTGCCGACCGCCGACGTGCTGGGCAAGCTCGGCTACACCGAGAAGGACGCCGCCCCGCTGCCCAGCCACCTCATCCACCTGGTGCCGCCGGGGCCCGACCTGGACCCGGCCGCGGCGAGGAACCCCGTGCAGGTCACCGCGTCCAACACCCAGCCGTGACCGGTGCGGAGCCTCGCCGCGGTCGCGACGCCAGGTTGCGCGCCGCGCCGTCCCGCCTCCTTCGCGGTCACGGCGTCCCAGGGGCAGGGGAAATTGGGACTCCTGTCCCTCAAAAGGGATATCGATATAGATTTTGCGTGATGTGACCGATGATGCGAGGCTGGACCACGGAGCTCGATGTGCGGGTGGCGCGTCGTCGACCGCTTCCCGGCCCGGGAGGGGATGAAGATGGCCAACGGATCGGGCATGACATCGGGGTCGGGCATCGATCCCGCCCTGCTCCTGAACACCGGTCAGCAGATGCCGGAGGAGCTGCAGAAGCAGGTCGGCGCGCAGATCCAGCAGGGCCTCGCGTTCCGGCTGGGCGAGATCACGAATCTGGGCAGGCAGTTCGAAGGCCCGCGCCAGACCGTCCAGACCTACCGTGACAACGTGACCGGCAGCGACATCGCCTGGCCCGGTTTCGGCCTCTGCGGGATGATGTACGGCTCGACGCACACGCAGACCAAGAAGGCACACGTCGACGCCTGCGAAACCGCCAAGGAGGTGCTGGAGAGCTGGCAGGCCGCGTTCAAGAGCGCCGACACCAACTACGACAAGGTCGAGCAGGAGATCGAACGACTGCAGAAGGGCGCTGGCGATGGGCCAGGCGGGCCCCAGGGCCCCGGCGGTCCCGGTGGTCCCACGTCGTACGGCGATGGCGACCCGTTCTCCGGCGGCGGCGTTCCCAGCGGACTCGGCAACCTGGATGGCATCTCTCCGGCGGGCTACGATCCTTCTGACGCGCTGAAGAACGGCATGACGGACCCGTCGTCACTGGGGTCCGTCCCGGGCCCGGGCGACATCGACCAGCCCGACTTCACCACCCCCGACACGCAGAGCCCCGACTTCACCACGCCGGACGCGCAGAACCCGGATTTCACCACACCGGACATGCAGAGCCCCGACTTCACCACCCCGGACATGCAGAGCCCGGACCTCAAGACGCCCGACTTCGGCAACCAGGACGGTCTCAACCCCAACGTGCCCGACCCTGGCTCGACCAACCTGGCGGGCCTCGGCAACAATCCGCTCGACCCGCAGGCGCTGTCGACCAACGGCCCATTGGATGGGCGCGCCGTCCCGCAGACCAGCACGGACGCGACCGTGCGCACCGGCTCCTACACCGGAGGCGGGAATGTCCCGAATCCGGGGGCCTCGACGAGTGTGGCCGGCGCGAACGGGATGCCTGGCATGCCCATGTCGCCGATGCTCGCCAATCCGGGGCAGGACCGGAGCCAGGGGGAAGGCAGCAAGCTCCAAGGCGAGGAATCCGACTGGATCGACGACCTCGACGTCGCACCTGCCACCTTGGGTCACGACAACGTCTGACATGCCGAACGAGAAAGTGAGCAGTCACCGCTGATGGTGGATTTGAACCCCTTTCATGTGGGAACGGCGGCGTGGACGGCGGCGGTCCCGACGACGGTCGCCGCCGGTGGTGTGCTGGGGCCGTACGGCTGGGCCATCGCCATCCTGGCCGCCGCCATGGCCAGCAACCCCGGAGGCATCGCGACCGAGGGCATGGTCATCGGCCCCGAGGGCGATGAGGGCTTCGAGGGGTTGAAGAAGCAGTGTCAGCAGCTCTACAAGAGCCTCGAGGAGAACGCGGACTGGCATGGCGACGCCAAGGAAACGTTCAAGACCGTGCTGGACAACTTCGTCGCCGAGTGTGACAAGGCCGCGCTCCGGTGCAAGGACCATCGCGACTCGCTGATCTGCACGGCGACGGTCCTCTCCGTACTCGGCGGCCTCATGGTGGTCATCGCGGGCGTCCTGGTGAAGCTGAAATGGGCGGACTTCGCGAGCAAATTCCTGCCGGCGAACGCGAAGCTCATGTCGGGGACGGCGATCCAGGGCATTCTGAAGGGCATCCTGCAGTCGCTGAAGATGAAGTGGCCCGAACTGAAGAAGCTCTTCCTCGCGGTCGGCGGTATCGCCACCCTGGTCATGTTCGCGGCCATGAAGCAGGACCGGATGTTCTTCCTGATGAAGGCGTTGCCCTCGCAGTTCGACATGAACGACACGAACTTCGGCCAGAATCCAACCGGGCTCGCTTACAACATCACCTACGAGAAGGGCCACCCCGTGTCCTCCACGGGTCTTGATCCGCAGCAGATGAGCAGCCTCACCCAACCGCGTGTGGAAGGGGCGGAGAACGGAGCCGGGACGATGCCCGCGCCCTACCCCGGCACGTCGGGCACTCCCGTTCCGGCATCAGGGGCGACCACGTCCGATGCCGGCACGGGATCACCGGACAACGCCCAGGCGTGATGATCAGCGCTGTGGCCGTGGACGTCATCCGCCGCTTTCCTGGCCGCCCTCCTGATCGCCCATGTAGGCCGACTGCATGAGCCGCTGGCCGGACTTGCGGTCGACGAAGATGCCCCGCCCCTGCGGCAGGAGCTGGGGACGCACGTTGCCGACGACGTAGCCCTCGTCCTTGTTGCCCGACATGAGCAGCGTCGGGCTGGCCATGTCCTTCAGCCTGGTGATCGTCTGGTCGAACATCGCACGCCCGATGCCGCCCATCTGCCGGGCGAGGATCAGGTGCAGGCCGATGTCGCGGGCCTGGGGCAGCAGTTCGACCAGGCCCATCAGCGGGTTGCTCGACGTGGCCACCAGGTCGTAGTCGTCCACGACGATGTACAGGTCGGAGCCCTTCCACCAGCTCCGGTCACGGAGCTGGTCTGGCGTCACGTCGGCGGGCGGGAGCCGCTTGAGCAGCGCGCTGCGGGCGTCGTTGATCAGCTCGGTGGCCGCGGTCGCCGAGGCGGCGTACCCGATCCGGTGCTCGGTGACCGCCGAGTCCAGCAGCGACCGGCGGTAGTCGATCACGATCATCATCGCCTCGCGGGGCGTGTTGCGCGCGACGATGCCCTCCGCGATGAGCCGCAGCAGGTTCGACTTGCCGCTCTCCGTGTCACCCGCGACGAAGAAGTGCGGGTCGGCCTCGAAGTCGAGCAGCACGGGGGAGAGCGTGGCCTCGTCGATGCCGATCGGCACGAGTCTGCCGGTGCGCTCCGGCCCCGGCAGCTGCGCCACGGGGAGTACGGCAGGCAGGAGGCGCACCCTCGGCGCGGGAGCGTGCCGCCAGGCGTCCTTCACGGCGCCCACCATCGCGCGCATGCCCGCGGCCAGGTCGTCGATCTCGGAGACCCCGTCGATCCTCGGCAACGCGGACAGGAAGTGGAACCCGTCCTTGGTCAGGCCGCGCCCAGGCACCCCCTCGGGCACCGCGAGCGACTTCTTCCTGTTGACCTCGGACTCGTAGGCGTCGCCGAGCTTGAGCTCGACCCGGGTGCCGAACAGGTCGCGGATGGCCGGCCTGAACTCCGACCACTTGTTGCTCGCTCCCACGACGTGGATGCCGTAACCGAGACCGCGCACGGCGAGGTCGGTGACCACCGGCTCCAGCGCCTCGTAATCCTGGCGCAGGGTCAGCCACCCGTCCACCACGAGGAACACGTCGCCGAAGCCGTCACCGGCGATCTCGCCGGCGGCGATCATCCTGCGGTACGTGCCGATGCCGTCGATGCCGTTCTCGGCGAACATGTGCTCCCGCTGGGCCAGCAGCGTGCTGACCTCGGCGACCGTCCTTCGCACCCGGTCGCCGTTCAGGCGGCTGGCGACCCCGCCGACGTGCGGCAACCCTTCCAGCGCTGCGAGCGCGCCGCCACCGAAGTCGAGGCAGTAGAACTGCACTTCTCGCGGGGTGTGCATGAGCGCCATGCTGCTGATCAGCGTGCGCAGGACCGTGCTCTTGCCGCTCCGCGTGCCGCCGGCCAGGCCGACGTGTCCGGCGGCACCGGACAGGTCCAGCCAGTACGGGTCGCGTCGCTGTTCGAAGGGGCGGTCGATGATGCCGATCACGGCGTGCAACTTGCCGCGACCGCCCCAGCCCGCGGTGGTCAGGCCGAACTCCTGCGTGACGGACAGCTGTGGCAGGAGTTGGTTGAGCGTGGGCGGCTCGTCGAGCGGTGGCAGCCAGATGGGGTGCGCGGGCGGTCCGTGCCCCTGGAGCCGGCCGACCACGATGTCGAGCAGGCTCTTCTGCGTGCTGTTGTCGGCCTTGGAGGCCTCGCCCGCGGCCACCTCTTTCTTCGGTTCCTGGATCACCGGCACGGGGACGAAGTCCGGCCCGTACTCCACCACCTGGCGGACCAGCCGCGTCTCGTCGTCGGCCATCGCCTGCTGGGGGTCGGCCTGGTAGGGACCGGAGACGTAGGCGGCCTTGAACCGGGTCATGCCGGTGGTGTCGAACTTGAGGTAGCCGTTGCCCGGGGCCGACGGCAGCTCGTAGGCGTCGGCCACGCCGAGCACGACCCGGCTTTCCATCGCCGAGAACGTGCGCAGGCCGATGCGGTAGGACAGGTGGGTGTCCAGGCCGCGCAGCCGTCCCTCCTCCAGCCGCTGGGAGGCGAGCAACAGGTGCACGCCCAGGGAGCGGCCGAGCCTGCCGATCATGACGAACAGCTCGATGAACTCGGGTTTGGCGGTGAGCAACTCGCTGAACTCGTCGAGCACCACGAAGAGCGTGGGCATCGGCTTCAGGTCGGCGCCCATCTCGCGAGCCTTCTCGTAGTCGCGCAGCGAGGCATAGTTACCGGCCGCGCGCAGCAGCTCCTGCCGCCGGACCATCTCGCCGTGCAGGGCGTCGTGCATGCGGTCGACCAGCGGCAGCTCGTCCTCGAGGTTCGTGATGACCGCGGAGACGTGGGAGAGGCCCTCCAGGCCGAGGAAGGTCGCGCCACCCTTGAAGTCGACCAGGACGAAGTTGAGGATCTCCGACGAGTGGGTGATCGCGAGGCCGAGCACGAGCGTGCGCAACAGCTCCGACTTTCCTGAGCCGGTGGCGCCGATGACGAGGCCGTGCGGCCCCATACCGCCCTGGGCGGACTCCTTGATGTCCATTTCGACCATCCGGCCATCGCTGCCCAGCCCGATCGGCACCCGCAGGCGGTTGCGTCCGGCACGCGGCTTCCACGTCTCGGCCGGGTTCAGCCGGTTGGGGTTCCCGACCCCGAGCAGCTCCGTCAGCGTGGTGTTCACCGACAGCGCGTCCTGCACGTCGCTGCTGGTCGCGGCCGACGCGCGGAGCGGGGCGAGCTGCCTGGCCAGCCCTTCGGTCCGGGCGAAGTCCAGCTTGTCGGGCGCGCCGAGCCTGGTCACCGTCTCCTTCCTGGCGTGATCCAGCTTGATCATGTGGAAGGCGTCCTGCTGGACGTCGAGCCTGAGCATCGCGCGTTCCTCCACCGGCCCGGTGGAGTCGGACAGGTCGATCACGGTCACGCCCTGGATGGCGTCGGTGCCGAGCTGGGAGTCGATGGGCACGTGCCCGCCGTCGACGATCAACACGTGGTACGGCAGCGCGTCCGCGGCCGAGCCCGGTTTGAACCTGGCGCGCTCCTTCAGCTCACCGCCCACGAGCCGGTCGAGCTCGGCGAGGTTCTCCGCCATCAGCCTGACCTGGCCGGCGGCGTCCGTCTCCTCCGGATGGAGGGCGTGCGGAAGCCACTTGAGCCACTCCCAGTGGGGCATCCACTCCTTGCTCGCACAGACCATGATCCGCATGTCGTCCGGCGAGTGGAACACCGCGATCTGCGCGATCATGGCGCGGACCAGCCCGCGCATGGCAGCGGCGTCGCCACGCAGACGGATGCGCGCGAACGAGCCGAGCGCGACGGACACCGGCAGCTCGGCGACCGTGGCATGGGCGCGGATGAACCGCCGCAACGCACCCGCCGACAGCGCGTCGAGCTCCTCGACGGGCTTGGAGTCCGGGGGAACGAGCTGCACCGCCAGCTTCTGCACGCCGGTGCCGAGCCGTACCGTGCCGAAGTCGTCGTCCCGTGACCTGCGTTCCCAGAGCCGCGGTCCCATGGCGATCCACCACAGCATGTCCGGTGACGGCGCGCCCCACTCGAGCGCCTCGCGCTGCTGCCTGGCCGTACGGCGCACCCGCTTGCGCACCTGCGCCAGATAGCGGAAGTAGTCGCGCCGAGCGCCGTTGAGCCGGAACTTCCGCTCACCCGCCTGGCGGCCGAACTGGCCGATCGACATGCCGAGCATGGAGATCGCGAACAGGCCGCTCGACACGTACATCAGCGGGTTGCTGTTGCCGTACGAGGTGAACATGAGCGCCATCGCGGCACCGCCGGCCACCATGGGCAGCCACATGAGCGCCTGCATCGCGCCCTGCGGCTGAACCTCGGGGATCTCCGGCGGCGACTCCAGCAGGATCTCTCCGCGTGGGGGCTTCGGCGGAGGGCGTCGTTCGGGGCGCCGTACGACGACGATGCTCACGTGATGTACTCTCCAGCCTCATAGCGCGCAGTGGCCCCGTCAATATTAGATCGGCCAACACCAGACACGGGGCTTAATCGACGTAGGCGGTGACATTTCACCACCGATACGCTAAACCCCGACGTACCTTAGGGAGGGTCGCTGTGACGTCACTCGCTCCGGGGCGGCGAAACTCACCCCCGGCCCGTAGCGGGCCGCCGCTGGGACCTGCCGCGCAGGGCCTTCCGCGGGGTGGCCAGGCCCCCCTGCCGCCGCTGTGCCGGGTCACGATCGTGGCGCCGCGCAAGCGAGTCGACCTGGCCCTTCCGGCGGACGTCCCGCTTCCTCACGTCCTGCCCGGCGTGCTGCGTGCCGCCGGCGAACAGGACGGCGAGCACGCCTCGGCCCCCGGATGGATACTGCAGCGGCTCGGCCAGCCGCCACTTGACGCCGGCCAGAGCCTCGGCGCGCTCGGCGTGCTGGACGGCGAGATCCTCTACCTGCGCCCCCGCCAGCTCGTGCTGCCCCCCGCGACCTACGACGACGTCGCTGACGTGATCGCGCTCGGCGTCGAGGAGAACGACGGCACGTGGAAGCACAGGCACACCCGGCTGATGGGCATCGGCGGCGCTGCCGCACTGCTCGTGGTGGGCACGCTCGCGCTGATACTCGCCGGCCCGCCGTGGACGATCTCCGCCCTGGCGTCCGGGGTGTTCGCGCTGTTGCTCGTGGCCGGCGGCGCCGTCGTGTCCCGCGCGGCGGGTGACTCCGGCGCCGGTGCGTTGATCGGCTACACCGCGCTGCCGTGCGGGTTCGTCGCCGGACTGCTGGTGCCGGCAGGGGCGGTCCCCATCTTCGACCTGGGCGCGCCCCACCTGCTCGCCGCTTTCGCGGTCACCGCGCTGGTCGCCACCATCGGTGGCGTGGCCATCGGGGACGGCGTCCCCGGCTTCCTCGGCACGGCCATCGCCTCGGTCGGCGGTGCCGTGTCCGCCGCGGTCATCATGCTCTTCCCCCTGCCGCCCGCCGGCGTGGTGGCGATGACGACCGCGCTCATGCTCACGATCTGCCCCCTGGTGCCGACGCTGGCGTTCCGGCTCGGCGGGCTCCCCATGCCCACCATGCCCACCACGGCCGAGGAGCTGCGCAACGACAACATCAACGTCGACGCCGATGTCGTCAAGGAGCGAACCAAGAACGCGCTGGACTACGCCTCGGGCATGATCGCGGGCCTCGCCCTGATGGCGCTCATCTGCCAGGCGTTCCTGATCGCCGCCGGCACCTGGATGGCCGCCGCGATGTCGGTCACGCTCTCCATCGCCCTGGTCCTGCGGGCCAGGGTGTTCCAGGGCGTCGCCCAGCGGCTCTGGCTGATCATCGCCGGGCTCGGCGGTGTCGCGGCGTTCGCGATCGCCATGGCCGTCGGCCAGGGTCCGTTCATCGCCGTGTCCGTCAAGATCGCACTGTTGTGGATCGCCGCGATCCCCGTCGGCCTGGCGCTGCGCTCTCCCGATGCCAAGCCCTCCCCGTTCTGGGTACGGGCGGGCGATGTCTTCGAAATCATGATCACCGTCGCGTTGTTCCCCCTGGCCCTCGGCCTGCTGGACGTCTACACCTGGGTGCGCGGCCTGGCCGGCTGAGCCCTCGGAGTGCCTGGATTGTCCTGAGGCAGGTGGGGATGGAGGGATAGGTTGTGGTAAGTCTCGTATGAGCATTAGGTTGCTGCACCGGTACGTACTCACGACCGCACGCCGGCGACCCCCCAAATCCTCCACGACAGGAGCACCACTGTGACCTCGGAGTTCGGCGACTTCGCCAATATCGACATCGACAAACTCCTCGCAGGCGCAGACCAGCAGTTCGCCAAGATGGAAGAGCTCCAGAAGGCCATGGCCGACATGGTCGGGACGGCGACCGACGAGAGCAAGTTCGTCACGGTCGAGTACGCCGGCGAGGGCATCCGCGAGCTCACCATCCACCCGAAGGCGATGCGGCTCAGTTCGGGCGAGCTGGCGGACATCATCAAGCAGGTCGTCGCCGACGCTGCCGAGGATCTGCAGCGCCAGGTCAACGAGGCCATGTCGGAGGTGTTCGGTGAGGAGGACAATCCGATGAACCTCATCAACGACCCCGAAGGCGCCATGCAGCAGATCAGAAGCGCCGAGGAGGCCTACAACCGGACCTTCGACGACGTGATGGGCGAGCTCGACAGGATCCGCCGCCGTCTCGATCTCTGAGCGCCCTGGACGAACCGATCGTCAGGTCGATCCTGCCGCCGTAGGCGCTGCCGGCCCGGAGATCCCCGCGCCGGGTTCCGGCTCGCGCCCCCTGTCTACCGCTCCTCGTCGGCCGCCGGGGAATCTCCACTGCCGCTGGTGGCCACGTTCTCGAGCCCCTCGATCTGGATCTTCTTGAAATCGGGGAGCTTTCCGTCCGCGGGTGTCGCGGCATGTTTGAGATCACCCGCGAGAAGTCGCTCACAGAGCATCTGCACCCCGATGAGAAGCGCCGAACTGACCGCCAGCAGGACCATTCTCTTCGCGATGGATCTCTTCACGGGGGCCTGAGCCGCTTGAGCCGCCGCACCGCCCGCGGCCTGAGCGCCGAGAGCGCCGAGTCCGGCCGTGGCCACGCTGCCGAAAAACCTCCCCAAGTTGGTCAACCATGCGATGGGGAGCAAGGTGGTTCCGACGGCCGCGCAGACTATGGCGGCGCTGAACGATTCGCGGGCCAGCCCGTCCAACGCTTTCGCGAGACTCTCCAGCAGGGTCTTGACCTCGCGCAGGCCGTCGACGGCCTTGCCGTTCGCGTCTTCGTACTCGGTGCGGCCGAACTCCTGCCACCGGTCGCTGGTGATGCCGCCCGGTGCGGCCACGAGCTTGCCGATGGCGTCATCCACCTGCTGGGCCCCTGCGATATGGACGCCACTCTGATCGTCGATGTCGGCAGGACTGGACCACAGCATTCCCATGGTCATCGCCGCGTATCGGCATATCAGACCGACAAGGGTGCCTCGTGCGATCCGTGCGCCGGAACCAGCGGCAGCGATCCCTGACACATAGAGCCAGGGGCCCGACTCATATCCCGCGCCAGCCATTACGTCCCCTCATCACACCGTGTTCGCCTTGTCGGCCGCCTCGATGACCCGAGCACCGTTCTCCAGGGTGGCGCCGAACCCCTCGATCTTTTTGTCCGCCGCCTCTATGCATGCGGCGATCTTGTCACGGGAGCCTTGATATGCGGCAGTGAGGCCCATGAAACCCAGAGCGCCGAACCCGGGAAGGCCGACATCGGCAGCGCTGATCGAACCGTGGCATTTCTGCAGGACGCTGCCTTCACCGCCGACGTTCTTGGTCTTGTTACGGAGCTCCCGCATCGCGGCCGGATCGCCGTTCCGCCACTTGCCGGAGACGCCACCGTCCTTGAGTATCTGGTCGCGACCAGGGCCACGGCCCTGGTCGTCGCCCTGGTCGTCGCCCTTGCCGGTGTCCTGGTCGCCCTTTCCGTCAGGGTTACCGCTGGGAGCACCTGAGCCCGGGCTTCCCGAACCGGTGTCCGGGCCCCCCGAACCGCCGGCGCCCGGACTCCCTGAACCGCCGCTACCCGGACTTCCTGAGTCTCCTGAGCCGTCAGCGCCCGGGCCACTGCCGCCGGCCCCGTCACCGCCGGCTTCCCCGGGCTGCAGGGCATCGTCGCGCGGGTCGTCCGGCTTGCCGTCGCCGTCCGCGTCGTCGGGCTTCCCGTCGCCGTCCTTGTCCGTCACCGGATCGCGCCAGTCGGGGATGCCATCCCCGTCCGTGTCCGGGTCCGGTTGATTGTCCCCGTCGCGGTCGCTGTCCTCGACGTCCGGCTTGCCGTCGCCGTCCTGGTCCTCGTTCTTGCCGTCGCCGTCCTTGTCGGGGTCACGCCAGTCCGGGATGCCGTCCTTGTCGGTGTCGACGTCCTCGATGTCGTCGCCGTCCGCGTCCGGGTCCTGGTCGTCGGGCTTCCCGTCCTTGTCCTGGTCTCCCGTCGTGCCGCCGCCCGGCGTCCCGTCTTCCGGGGTCTGGTCGCCGGGGGTCTGGTCGCCTGGCGTCCCCTCTCCTGGGGTCTGGTCACCTGGGGTCTGATCGCCTGGGGTCTGGTCACCTGGGGTCTGATCGCCCGGCGTCTGGTCACCCGGGGTCTGATCGGTGGGCGTCTGATCGGTCGGCGTCTGATCGGTCGGGGTCTGGTCCCCGGGCGCGGGTTCCGCCGGGGTGCCGCCCTGGCCGCCTGAGCCGTCGGTGCCACCCTGGTCGCCCGAATCGCCCGCGTCCTGCGGAGGTACCTGGCCGGGGAGGCCGCCCTGGTCCTGCTCGCCGTCAGGGGTGCCGTCGGCGTTCTGGTCCTCTTGCCCGTCGGGGGTGCTGTTCTTGTTGAGGTCCTCTTGCCCGTCAGGGACGTTGTTCTGATTGACGTCCTCTTCGCCGTCGGGCGTGCCGTTCGCCGGGTCGTCACGACCGTCCGCGACCCCGTTGCCGTCGGTGTCCTCCACGCTGGTGTTGGGGTCCTCGGTGTCCTTGACCCCGTCGCCGTCCTGATCGTCGGGTGTTCCGTCGCCATCGGCGTCTGTCTCGTCGGCCTGGACGCGATTCCGCTCGGCAGGCTCCTCCGATTCGGACGAGCTGTCGTGGGCGGCGTAGTCGGTCAGCTCGGTGTCGCGGGTGCCGCGGTCGTCGATGTCGTGGAGTACGGTCACCTCGTCAGCGCTGACAAGGGCATCCGCGGTGCCGTTGCCGTCCAGGGCATAGCCCATGGGCATCCCGGTCCCGAGCTCGGACGCGGCGGCGGTCTCGACGTCATCACCCGAGCCGGCGGAGAACCCCTGTCTCGCCGCGCCGTCGTTTGGCGCGTCGCCCCAGTTCAGCAGCGCTTCGATGCCTGACCCTTGAGTCACTGCCGCCCCCATTCACCCAGCCATGCTGATCGGGTACGTTAGCCGACCTTGCTGAGCGTACAGAAGGGGACGAACTGTCACACAAGTTCATCCAGATATCTGACGTGACTCCAGCAACGTGCCTATCCTGGCCACCTATACGTACGAACGTCGCATATGACCCCACCTCACCAAGATCTCCTTGAGCACCGCCATACGCAGAGGCATCCAAGCAAGGTGATATAGATCCGTAACCATGCATACTTGTCATGTATGTTACATAATGTCGTCTAAGTGACCCGTGATGTAACAGGTGAAGATCGCGGAGCTGACGTACCAGCCGGATCGGGAGAGCAGGTGGGGCGCGGCCAGGCTTCGCTCCAGACCACCAGAGCACAGATTCACTAGAGGAGACCTGAAGTGGCTGAAAGCCTGAACAGCTTCACAGCAACGCCGCAGCAGATGATCGTGGCTGCGGGCCACGTCAAGGAAGCGGCCGAGCAGATCGACACCCTGCGGCGGAGCGTCGGGACGGCGATCGAGCAGCTCACCCAGATGGCCGGTGGCCGCCAGGGGTGGGGCGGCCAGGCCGCCAACCAGTACCGGCTGCACATGGAGAAGTGGGACCAGATCTGCCGCTCGAAGATCCTGCGGGATCTGGAGAAGATCTTCGATGACCTCAACGTCACCGCCGGCGTCTACAGCAACGCCGAGGCGGACAACAACCTGAACAGCCTCGGCCTCACCGACCTGGACGGCGACGGCCAGACCGACGCGCTCAACCTCCACGACTCGAACGTCCCGGGGAGCCGGAGCGACATCGACAGCCTCATCAACGGATAGCAACCCATCGGCGATCGTGGGGTGGGGGCAGGCCGGGCGTGAGAACGCCGCACGTCGGTGCCGACCCATCACCGACGCCACAGGAGTCACGCTGATCCCCGGGCCACCGGTTGACCAGCACGGAGCATGACCCAGAAGACGGAGGATGCGATGAGCGGTAGGACTCAAGTCAATTTCGGGATGATGGAAGAGGCCAACATCGCGCTTCTCGGCGTGGTGACGAAGCTCGACCAGATCACCGACGACCTGTACAAGCAGATCATGTTGGACTTCGGTCAGGACAGCAACGACCCCGCCGTGAACAACTGGGACGGTGCCGCGAAGGAATACTTCGACCAGCGGCGCCGCGCCTGGGACCAGGCCGAGCGGGAGATGGGTGACCAGCTCCACGCGGCGGCCAGGGCGCTCGGCGTCGCCAACGACAACTACAAGGCGGCCGAGGATGCCAACCGCAGGATCTGGGCGCAGGCCTGACCGAATCGGGTGAGCTGCCGGGCATTCTCGCTGCGGTCGTCATGTCGCGGCCGAGAATGCCCGTCTTCGCGTGTTGAAGGAGAGACGTGGGGGAGAACTACCCCGGTTCCTACGGGCATGACCAGCCGGGGCACGAGGTGTACAGCGGCTGGGACTGGATCGAGGACGTCAGGGCCGCCGGCGAGGATCGTGTCAACAACCCCGGCCGCATGCGGGACGTCGCCAGAGAACTGGCCAAGGCCAGGGGGCCGTTGACCGGTGACGCCTTCTCCGAGGGCTACACGACGGGCACGATCTCGAGCATCAGGGAGACCATCGACCCGTCGGGCAGCGCGGGCAGCGCCCTGTCCGAGCGGGGAGCGGCCGCCGTCGTGGGCAAGTGGGACGCCGCGAAGGACTTCGGCACCATCATCAGCAGTGCCGGAACGCAGTTCGGGACGGCGTACCAGTGGTTCATCGACACCTACGACGATGCCATCAGGGCCATCGAGAGGAACGCCGATATCCACGACACCACGGAACATGCCAACCAGGGCAACTGAGTTCGAAGGACCACGACGATGGCGAGTGGCAAGCAGGACCGACTGGAGATCGCCCCGGGCGTCGTGCCGGCACCTGGCGGCGAGGATCAGTACAACAAGGCGACCATCCAGAATTTGCTCAATGACACGTCGCCCGCGCTGATCTCGGACATCGGTTTCGCGTACATGCACGCGGCCAGCGCCATCAAGGACGCGTGCGCGGCGCTGAAGGCCCAGGCGCGAGAGCTCGCCGAGGTGTGGGTGGGGCCGGACGCGACCCAGGTCCAAATGGCGCTGCAGGAGCTGTGCCGTACGGGGATGGAGATCTCCACCAAGATGGATCGGATGTCCACCGGCGTCCGGACCTACTCGGAGACGAAACTCCCCGAGGCGATCAGCAAGGTGAGCGCGATCCACGTCGACTCCGGGGACCAGACCGAGCAGAACAGCGCTGGAGGGGCCTCCGGCTACAGCAGCAGCGCGCAGGCCGAGCAGGCCGCCGACCAGCAGGCCGCCAACGCGGCGGCAGAGGAGGAGAACCGGCAGGCCCGCGAAGCCCTCCGCACGCTGAACGGCGATCTCAACTCCATCTGGGCGTCTCACATTCCGGTGGACATCGACGTCAACCTGCCGGCGATCAACATCGGCGCCGGCGACCAGCACTCCCCGGACGACCCGTACAGAGGCCGTCACCCGGGCGACATCGACATCAGCAGCGACTACAACTCCTCTACCGGCGGCGGCCACCAGGGCGCGACCACCGGGAACGACAGCGGCACGACCGGCGGCAGTCACCGCGGCGGCCAGGACGGGCCCGGCCAGGGTGACCGCGCGGGCAACGACGGCACGGACCGAACGGGCGGCGGCGACCAGACCGACCGGCCAGGCGACCAGACCACCCCAGGCGACCAGACGCCGGATGACGGGACGCCGGGCGATCAGACGCCGGGTGACCAGGGTGACGCCGGCAACGCCGGCCAGGACGACCGGCAGCGGGACGACGCCATCCCACCGGTGATCGGCCAGGACGAGCAGCAGCGGACCAGCCTGGGCGACACCGATGACCAGATCGACCCGAACCGTACCGAGAACGTCAGCTATGAACCGACGATCTCGCAGGTCACCAGCACTCCGAACCCGAACGCGGTGACGACGCGACCCACGACCCCGCTGGTGACTCCGACCACCTCCACGCCGGTCACGGTGATCGGTGGGCAGGTGTCCGGCGGCGCCGTACCCGCCGCCTCCGCCGGCGCGCGCGGTGCCGGGGGCGCGATGTTCGCCGGTATGCCGCACGGGCCGCTCGGGTACGCCGGAATGATCGGCGAGGAGGGTGCGGAGTTGGAGCGGACCGCCAACCTTCCCGAGGACCGGAGCGTCTGGGATCCGCATCGCGACGACGTCACACTCGTGTCGGACAAGATCTCTTGATGAGGGAAGAGGGCGATCATCATGGTTTTCCAGCTCGATCCCGACTGGCCCGGGCTCAAGGATCAGCCGAGCGCCGACTCCCACGACGTTGACGACTCCCACATGAAGCGCATCGCCGGCGAGATGGAGGCGCTCGTCGACCGGATCACCGGATCCACGGGTTCCGTCGGATACCCGGAGTTCGAGCATGGCGACGAACTGCCCCCTTCTCCCCGGCTTCCCGAAGGCGCGGGAAGCCTGGCCGACCTCCAGCGGGTGTGCGCCCTCACCGAGACGGAGCTGGGCGGCAGCGACATGAGGTGGACGACGGCGAACGGCTTCGCCCAGTCCATCAAGAACGCCTACGTCCACCTGATCGGTGAGCAAGGCAGCGATACCGGTAGGTACCAGCAGCTCATCTCAAGGGATGAGAAGGGCAACTGGAAGCTGGCCGAGGCGGTGCGAACGATGGGCAAGCGCTGGGGCGAAGCCCAGGAAGCCAACACCTACTACAACGCCTAGGAGTATGGACATGGGTGGGCAGCCGCAGGACCTCCCATCAACCCCGATCGCGCCCTTTCAGGCGCGGCCAGGAAGCACGCAGAACCCACAGACCTCCTGGATGACAGGTGCGGGCTGGCTGTCCACGGACGCCGCCGACACGATCAAGGATTGGTTCGAGAACACCAATCCCGTGGCCGTCCAGCGGGCCGCCGATTACTACCTGGCCGCGGAAGAGCTGCTCAACGGCTTCGCCAATGACGTCAAGGCGAAGGCGACCGAGCTGGCCGGGCACTACAAGGGCCCTACCGCCAAGGCCACACAGGAGCAGTTGCAGTACTTCCACGCCAGTGTCCGCGAGCTGGCGGGCAAGCTGGGCGACGTGGGCCGGCCTCTCCAGGCGCATGCCCAGACGCTCGCCCGCGCCCAGCGGGACATCAAGACCAGCGATGACCTCGGGTTCTTCGAGGGAATGCCGTTCAAGCGCATGCATGACCTGGAGAACAAGGCGAAGAATCTGCTCAAGGACATCAACGAGGAGATCGTCCATCACTACGATCAGCTTCCTGTTTCGATCAAGCCGCGGGGGTTCGACCCCAACCTCAATGTCGACGACCCTTTTCTCAAGAACATCGATATGCCGCCCTATGACTTCGACTCAGATCTGAAGGACACCGGCAATCCCTACGCGGACCCGTTCGACCAGCGGGGCCTGGATCCCGACGCCTTCGACACCGACGGGTTCGACACCGACCGATTCGACACGGACGGCATCGGCGACGACGGCGGACTCGACGCCCGCCCGATCAGAACCGACGGGTTCAACACGAGCCAGACGGGTTCCAGCGGCAGCCCCGGCAGCGGGCTGGACGGCAGTGGCCTGACTCCCCGGGGGTTCGATCCCGGCGGCCTCAACCAACCTGGCCTGGGCGACAACTCGTTCGGCACGAGCGGGCTCGACCCCAACAGCCTCGACCCGAACGGCCTGAACGACCGGACCAACCTGGCGAACAACGGGCCGAACACCATGATGACGGGTCCGGACCTGTCGAACACCCCTACCACCGGGTACGGCACAGCAGGAACCGGCGGGAGCAGCGGGTACGGCTCCGGTGGCAGCGCAGGGTACGCGGCGTCGGCCGCGACTCGCGGTGCCGGGGGCATGAACGGCGCGCCGTTCTTCCCCGCGGGCATGCACCCGGCCGGCGCCCAAGAGGAGAATGCGATCGACCGCACGTCTCCCCTTTACGAGGACGACGACGTCTATACCGGTGGCGGCTCCGACACCACGGTCAGCGAGCTCAACCACCGTACGACGTGAGCCTCCCCGCGGAGGACCGGGCGGTTGAGCCGCGCCTCCGCAGTGCCGGAGCCGGACCGCCACAGGAGATCAGCTGATGGCCTTCACCCTCGCCCCCGAGCTGACCGGGTTCTTCAAGGCGTTCGGCATCCCCGTGCCGGAGCATCGGCCCAGCGTGGACACCCAGCTCATGGAGACCCGCCGGATGACGAACCTGGCGGACGCGATCCTCGCTCATTCGGACGCGGCGAGCGGTCACGTGACCCACGTCCAGCGCACCAACGCCGGCGCCGACGTGGACGCCATGCGCGGCGCGACGGCTCACCAGCCGGGCGAGGACAGGAAGCTGGCCCACGCGGCCCTGGCCACGGCCGCGGCCACCGCGACCACGATCACCATCTACGTGACGTGGGAGCGCGTCCTCTGGGTGGCGGGCGTCATGCTGGTCACTGGGCTGATCTTCAGGCCCGCGGCCACCATGAACGTGGTCGGCAACGTGCTCGTGTTCGCCGGGCGGGTGCTGAACTGGCTGTGGCGGGTGGTGGCCGATCTGGGCAGAATGCTCGGCCAGGTGGTCATGAAACTGAGCGAGAGGCTGGTGGCGCGCCGCGCCGCCGCGAACGCGGCCAGGTTCCCCAGGAGCCCGCACGCGCCCTCACGGCGCAAGGTCTCCGGCGGTGACCAGCGGCAGATCGACGAGTTGATGAAGAAGCATTTCGGCGATGACGGTCAGGCCTCATAGGTGCTGTCGAGATCCGCCTGGCGATGGTTCACCGACATGGTGGCCACGTTCTCCGCGGCTGTGCCGTACGCGTCGACCTGGTCGTTCAGCAGCTCGAAGATGAGCTCCCGGGCGTGGCGGTGGATCGCGCTCAGCCCGGCCAGCGGGCCGCCGCCGATGGGGTCGCTCTCTGCCGCCGCCCACGCCCTGATCTGGTCGGCCTGGCCGGCCAGGCTGCTCGCCGTCCCGTCGAGGCCCGTGGCCGAATGCCACAGAGCACCGTGGGACACGTCGATTTCGCGCATATCTGCACCATAGGCAACTTGAGTTAACGTTTTCACCACTACGCTCCATTAATGACGCGTTTGCGACTCCAGAGGAGGACGACTTCGGTGGCAGGCATCGAACTCAACCGTCATGCGCTTGAGCGGCTACGCAACACGGTGGTCCAGGCGGCAGGGCAGCTGGGCTCGATCGGTGATCAGTTCACTGACAAGGCGCCCAATTCGTCGATCTTCGGTTCTGTCGCGAGCGCCGGCGCCCTGGCCACTGCGGTGGGCGGGGTCGAGCAGCGCGGCAGGGACGAGTACGGCCGCGCGGAGCGCAACCTGAAAGCCGTCGAGCGCGCGATCGGCAAGGTCCAGACCAACATCGACCAGGCCAACCTCGACAGCACACCGGGACGCGACCGGTGAGCCTGCGCCAGCAGATCGCCGCCCTGCCCGGCAGCGGCGAACTGATCGCCGCCATGGACAAGGTCAACGGCGATCCGGAGAAGATCAGGGCGATCGCGACCCGCTGGCGTCTGGCGGGCAACGCCTCCTTCGAGGAACCCGCGCAGCCCGGCGAGATGACCAAGCCCGGCCCGCTGGGCGACGTCGCCGGCGCCACCCGGCTCGTCGACGACGCGTGGAACGGCGCCTCGGCCGACGCGTTCGTCGACCACATGAAGCAGTACGGCAAAGCCGGCCAGGCGCTGCAGGAGGCGTTCGACGACTGCGCCAAGAAGCTGGACGACGCCGCTGACGCGCTCGACACCGCCAAGCGAGGCGTGAACGGCATCTGCGAGACCCTGCTCCGCGACGTCTCCACGTTCAGGACCGACAACAGGCACGAGGCGCCCACCGACGTCGAAGCCGGGGTGCGGAGCCTGGTCGGGAAGCAGGTCGACCCGGTCAAGACCCACGCGTCGAACGCGGAGTCGGCCGTCTCCGGCGCCGCCAGAGACATCAGCAGCCGGCTGGGTGATGCCAAGCTGCCCTTCACGTTCGAGGACATCAAGGCGCCCGAGGAGGAGTCCTTCGTCGGGACCAGAAGCGGCTGGGTGCCGGTGTCCGCCTCCGAGTTGTCCGATTCGGTCAGGACCACGCTCGCCGGCAACGCCGGGAGCACGGGCACCGGCGGCGGCGGCGCCTACAGCGGTGTCTCCGCCGGGGGCGGTGCGCCCGCGCCCAAGGAGGAGGTGGTCGAGTGGATCAAACAGGCGATCACCGAAATGAGGGATCCTCGCTTCAAGGCGGTGCTGGAGAGTCGCGGGATCGATGTCAGCGACCTCGACCCGAACGACCCGAAGGACATCGAACGCATCTGGACGGTCATCTGGCACGAGTCCGGCGGTAACCCGAAGGCGATCAACAACTGGGACATCAACGCACAGAACGGCGTGCCGTCCCAGGGCCTGATGCAGACCATCCCGCCCACGTTCAACGCCCACAAGCTGCCTGGGCACGGCGACATCCTCAACCCGGTGGACAACATCATCGCCGGCGTTCTGTACACCTACAGCCGCTACGGCGACATGGCCAACCATCCGGGCATCCGGTCCCTGGAGCACGGCGGCGGATACAAGCCGTACTAGGGATGGGCTTCGTTGATCACGATGAGGAGAGCGATGATCGGGCAGATGGTGCTGGCGGGCGTGCTGGCACTGTCCGCCGTACCCCTCGTCCCGGCCCGAGCGCTGGCAGCGCCGGTGAGGTGCGATCCGGAGCGCGGGGTGTACACGGTCGCCGAGCCGTGGGCGCAGCGCAGGCTCGACTACAAGAGCGTGTGGCCGATCACCCGCGGCGACGGCGTGACGGTCGCCGTGATCGACAGCGGGATCGACTCGACACATCCGCAGCTCAGGCCGTATCGCTACTACGACAAGACCGGGACGGGCAAGCCTGACTGCGTGGGACACGGCACCGCCGTGGCGGGGATCATCGCAGCGCAGGAGGACCCGCGGGTGCCGTTCGCCGGGGTGGCACCCGGGGCGCGACTCGTCGTGTTCAAACAGACGAACGAGTCGACCGGCGATCCCAATGTCCTGGCCGAATGCATCGTCCAGGCCGCCGACCTCGGTGTCGACGTGATCAATATCTCCATGCAGACGGGTGACCACCCGTACCTGAAGAACGCGGTCAACTACGCGCTCGCCAAGGACGTGGTCGTCGTGGCCGCCGCCGGCAACATCGATCCAGAAAAAGAGCGCAACGCACAGCCGATCTATCCGGCGTCGTATCCGGGCGTCCTCGCCGTCGGCGCCGCCGGCCCCGACGGCAGGCGCGCCGACACCTCCAACAACGCCACCCCCGTCGGCGTGCTGGCGCCCGGCACCGACATCACCAGCACCTGGACGGGCAAGGCCTTCATCAACGGCAAGTCCGGCACGAGCTTCGCCGCGCCGTACGTCGCGGGTGTGGCCGCGCTGATTCGCGCCCACTATCCCAAACTGTCGCAGGAGCAGGTACGGCGGCGCATCGAGACCACGGCCGACGGGCGCTCCGGCAAGGGCACCGGGGCGGGGATGGTCAATCCCCGGCTCGCGGTGACCGCCATCCTGCCGGACGGAAGCGCTCCGGTGGTCGCGCAGCCGGACGTGCCTCTGGACGCCGACGCGATCGCCCGGGTGCCACACCCCGACGAGAAGGTGATGTCAGTCTCCTCGTCGCTCGCCGCAGCCGCCCTCGCCGGTGCGGGCGTTGTCGCGTTCGGCGCGGTGGTCGTGCCACTCGGCCGGAAACGCGGCTGGAAGGCAGGGAGAAAGCCCTGATGTTGGCATGACAGTTTTGGTTAAATGTGACTGATGATCCGCATGTGGTAATTGATAGAGCAATGCCCGGGAAGGAAGACAATGGGGGAGACGTGCCCCTTGCGACCTGAAGACCCGAAGAAGGTCGGGGACTTTGAGATCGTCGGGTTGGTCGGCGAGGGCCCGCGCGGCCCCGTCTACCTGGGCAAGCGCGGGAACGACCGGGTCGCCATCAAAGTGCTGCCCGCCGTCCAGAAGCAGAACGACGCCGTGCTCAAGCAGCTCACCTCCGCCTCGGGCGTGTCGAGCTCGTACACGGCCCGCGTCATCGAGGCCGGCTGGCTCGAGAAGCGTCCCTATCTCGTGCGCGAGTACGTCGAAGGGCCCACCCTCTGGGAAACCGTCGAGGCCGACGGCCCCCTGACCGGGGACGCCCTCGAACGGGTCACCATCGGCACGCTCACGGCCCTCACGGTCGTGCGGCTCGCCGGAATGGTGCACCGCGCCATCACCCCGCACAACATCGTTCTCAGCGCCGACGGCCCGCGCCTCCTCGACCTGGGCGTGGGCGAACCCGCCGAGCACACTCCCTATCAGGCCCCTGAGCAGATCCGTGACGAGCCGTCAGGCGCGGCGGCCGACGTGTTCTCCTGGGCGGCCACCATGGTCTTCGCGGCCACGGGCAAGGCTCCCTTCGCCGACGGCGACGCCGTACTGACCGAGAAGCCCGATCTCGGTGACATCACCCAACCGCTCCGGCGTGTCCTGGTGTCCTGCCTGGCCAAGGATGTCGTGCAGCGCCCCACGGCGCAGAACGCGATGCTCAAGCTCCTCGGCGACAAGACCGCTGACACGCTGGTCGCCGGCCCTCCCCCCGCCTCGTCCGCCGGTAGGGCGGGCCTGGCAGCCGGAACCGGTGCCGTGAACAAGGAGGCCGGCGGGGGTGCCAAGGCCAAGGCTGATGCCGGCGCGGCCGGTGCCGGCGGACAGGCCGGACCCGCAGCGCCCGGCCAGGGCGCTGCGGCGCATCCGGGTACGGTTCTCGCTCAGCTGAGCGGCCAGACCCAGCCGGCCGATGCTCCCGGCGGAGCGCCCCGCGGCGCTGCCGCAGGCGGTCCTGGTCTCCAGGGCGGTCCGGGTGTTCAGGGAAGTCTCGCCGGTCAGGGGAGGCCGGGGACGGCCCCGATGGCCGGTGGACCTTCAGGCGGTCCGGGGCAGCCGGGACCCATGACGGGTGGGCCCGCCCAGCAGAGCCCCATGGGACCGGCAGGTCCGATGGGTGCCGGACCCGGGCTCCAGGGCTGGCCCGGCCCTGTGCCTGGTGGCCAGGTGCCCGCGGGACCGCCTGTGCCGCCCGTGCCTCCCGGCTGGACCGCGGGGCCGGGGATGGCGCACGCGGCGGGGCCGATGCCCGGCGGATTCGCCGGCGGGCCGGTCCAAGGCGGGCCGGTCCAAGGCGGGCCAGTGCAAGGCGGGCCAGTGCAAGGCGGGCCAGTGCAAGGCGGGCCCGTCGGGCCCGTCGGTGGTCCAGGCGTCACCGGCCCGGGTTCGCCCGCCGATCAGGGCGGCCGCGATGCTCACATCCCGCCCGGTCACCAGGGGGAGCCCGGCGATGGTCGCGCGCTCGAAGGGGTGCCGATGTCGCCTCCACCGTCGGGGGAGCCGCCGACCTCCCAGATGTGGGCGGCCCCCGCGCTGGCGGGCCAGGACGGTCAGACGGGTCAGCCACCGCACGGCGGTGACGGTGCGCCGCCGGTGATCACCCAGCTCCAACCGCTGGGAAAGCCGCACCCGCGCAGGAAGTTCCCCGTCGGCCTGGTGGCGGCGGTGGGCACGATCGTGGTGCTCTCCGGCGCCGGGCTCTGGGGCGCGGGAACGTTCGCCGGCGATTCAAGCTTCCGCGTGGCGGCCGAATCGAGCGAGTCGGGCGGGCAGAACGGCCTGAGCGCCTCCTCCTCGGCCTCCGCGGCCGGCCAGCCGGTGCCCATGCCGTCACCGACCGGCGTGCCCGAGCAGCCGCAGCCGGAGCCGCAGGTGACCGCGCCGTGGGCGACCACGGCCGCGCCCGATGACTCGCCGCTGCCGATGAACCTGCCCAACGAGTGGCAGACGGCGGTGCCGACGAACCCCGCGGTGATCGCGCGCCCCACGCCCCCGCCGGTGCAGACCCCATCGGCGTTGCCGACACAGCCCACGCCGCTGCCGTCCACCGTGCCCTCGCAGGTGCCGCAGGTGACGAGGACGGTCACCGTACAGCCGAGCCCGTCGGCCACGACGGAGACAGCTACCCCGACACCGACCGCGAGCGCGACCTCCGCGCCCACCCCCACGAAGGATCGGCCGGGTGAGGAGCCGAGCAGCGCGCCGACCCAGCAGCCGACCCAGCCGCCGGCGCAGCAGCCGAGTCAGGAGCCAACGCAGCAGCCGACGGCGTCGAAGCCCGCCCCGACCAACGAAGCGAAGAACCCGTACTCCCCGACCCAGGTCTGCGGCGCGGGGTTCTCCGTCCAGCGGTCGAGCGCGTTCGCCGGCGGTGTCACCTACCAGCTCTGGAACAACGGCACCCAGCAGAACTGCGTGGTGACCATGAAGACGAAGGACGTGGGCAAGAGCACGCCGGTAAGCGCCACGCTCTACGTCCAGGGCGGCAGCCCGGGCAGCGCGAGCGACAGCGGCAACTTCGAGTATTACGCGGGTCCGGTCAAGCTGAAGGCGCCGGGCAAGTGCGTGAAGTACTCGGGTTCGACCTCGCACGGCAGCACCAGCGTGGACTGGGCGAACTGCGGATGACGAGCCACTGACAGCCGGCCACTCGCCGACCGCGTCCTCGATCCGGGCGCGTGACCGTGAATGGCCGGTTGTCACCCTTATGGGCGGATCACTAAGGTGATCATGCTACGCCGCGCGGAGCCCATGGGCGCCGCGTGCGATTGTGGGAGCTGAATGTGCGAGACCATCACGTGAGCTCGGACCAAGGGATCGAAATCGACAGCGCCAGACTCGGCGAAGAAGAGTTCAATCTCGGCAAGATGGGCTACATCCTCGGATATCTCAACCATGACTACTACACCGCGCGGCTGCCGGCGAACGCCCTCGCCCCGGCGGGCGAGCCGGCGAGGTGGCAGTTCAACGGCATCGAAGCGGATCTGGAGGACCAGCTCCGCTATGCCAAGGATCACGCCTTCGATCTGGCTGGAAAAATCGGGCGGTCGAAGCACGGTTACGACGTCGCCGAGAGCGCGGCAGCGAGGAAGGTTCTCGAGGCCGTCGCGGACGCGCGCCAGGTCGGCTACGAGCCACCAGAATTGGACGCGCCGCAGTGGTCGATGAAGATCACCGAGCGGGTCGACGGTTCCAGCGGCGAGCTGGTTCCCCCATGGCAGCGACTGCCCGGATTCGGCGCCGCCGGCGCGGGAGCTCTCGGCCTGGCGGGCCTTGGTTTCGCCAAGGACGCCCGCCTCAGCAACCTCAAGTACGAGCTCTGGCGCCAGACTTCCTACCAGACTCTTCGGCAGCCGAAGGTCAGTGACCTCAGTAAGCGCACGCAGCGGAACCTGTTGCTGGGCAGGCGGCTGAGCTGGAGCCTCATCGTCGCGGGACTGGCCTGGGAGGCTCTGGTCGTACCATCCGACGTCGACCTTTTCGAGAGTAAGGTCAAGTGGGATGTCCTCGCATCGGACAGCGGCAGCCTGTTCGGCTACTCGGCGGAGAAGGTCCGAGAGGCGATCGCGGCCGCCTGGAAGGAAGGGCTCGCCGCCGAGTCCGCAGATGAGCGACTCGTCGAATTCATGGCGGCGGGAGTCCAGTTCGCCAACCGGGTCCGCCGCCTCGCCAAGGCCCTCGATGAGACCCTCGGGGAGCTGGAGCGCATCCACATCGTCGCCTTGGCGTTCAGCGGGCTCACCCTCGGCCTGCTTGTCGCCACGACTCTCGGCGGTCCGGCCAACCCCGTCATGCAGGCGTTCAGGGAGCGCGTCGGCGGCAGGCTGGCGACGGTGATCTTCACGGCACTGCAGCTCGCCCCGACCGCGTACTTCGTCGGTCTTGCCATGCACCGTTTCGAGACGGCGAACGACTCCATGAAGATCGGCGACCGCACGATCGACGGGTTCAAGCCCCTGCGCTGAACGCGTCCAGGGGAGATCTCAGATTCAGGCCGCGGTGGTGGCGGCGCGCGGGAACTCCTCCATCCCGGACGCCGGCCGGGACCGGCGGCGGCATGAGTCCCGTTTTGGGTGCCGATACCGTTTCGTAACGGCTGGGACAGTGACATGCCGACGAACGTTCTGTAACGTCTGCGTTAATTGGGACGATTGAGCTCCATGTGTGTGACCTGGGGCTTTGGGGTCCTTTGCCTCGTCTCACGCCTGCGAATGGCGAGGTGGCTCAAGGGGGGCGGCGGTATGACTCTGCAGGGCTTCGGTTACGAACACGGTGAACTGAAACTCGGTGGTGGTGACTACGCCGCCGCGTCCGAGGCATTGGCGAAGCCGCTGACCGATTTCGAGGACAACGCGAGGGCGGAGAACACGACCTTCGGCCTCCTGCCCAAGCACTCCGACGAGACGGCCGCGAACTACTACAGATTTCACAGCGAGATGACTCGGTATATCTCCACCTTGAAGGGCAATTTCAAGGGTGCCGGCGTGACTCTGCAGACGGCCGAGCGCAATTACGAGATCGCCGAACCCGACCGCTGATCGATGCTCGCAGGGTGTGAAACGTTCCAGGGTGTGGATGATGAAGTTGGACTGCCATGGCGCATGAGTTCAGATTCGAGGATTTGGACAACGCCACGTACGACGTCGAGCAGTCAGCACGCCGCGTGCAGGATGCCAGGGGAGAGCTCGACGCGATCGTCGGCTCGGGGGAGAGCGCCGAAGGGAACGTGCGGATCACCACCGACGTGTCCGGACGCGTACTGAGCATCCATCTCGACCCCCGGGCGATGAAGCTGGGCAGCCGTGACCTCGCCGACGAGCTCCTGGTCGCCGTACGGCGCGCGCAGGACGACAGTGACGCGCAGCGGGAGCGGATAATCTCCGGCGCACTCGGGACGTCCGAATGGTCGGTGGACTCCTTCGCCGAGCGCTCGCACCGGCAGTTCGACAAGATCGTGGACAATCACCGCCGTGTCCTGGACGAGAGCGAGGCCAGACTCAGCGAGATCATCCAGCGGATCGAGGAAGATTTCGAGTAGGGCCCGGCCGGTATCACCGGGAGAAACGAACGGGGCCCGGACTGCGGTTCTCCCGCAGGCAGGGCCAGAGTCCGGATGACGGCGCGAGCGGCAGGCGCGACCACCTGATCTACGGCGCCGGCCGGGCCGGACTATTCGCTGAGTTCGGGAATCCTCAACTGCTGTCCAGGGGCGAGCACGTTGGGGTCGTCACCGATGACGTCACGGTTGGCGTTGTAGATGAGCCGCCATTTGTTGTCGTCGCCGTACACCCGCTTGGCGATGTCCGACAGGGTTTCCTGAGGTCCCACCGCGACCCGCTCGGGGACCGGCGGCGCCGGGATGGTCGGCGCGCTGTAGTCGGGGTTGTCGTACTCGGCGTTGTACACCGACGGCTGCATGGAGTAGTCGGGCACGGGGCGGGCGTCGAGTGGCACCATGTACCGCAGCGCTGAGCCGGACGCCACGGAGCCGAACGACCCAAGAGCCAGCGTGAGACCGGGATTGCTTCCACCGGGGAGAAACCTGCGCAATGCCGCTCCCGCCGCGGTGTTGTAGACACCGCCGACCGAGGAGAAGATCGCCGCGTTCTTCAGCGCCTCGTTCAGCGGCTTGCCCTGGCTGAGGTCGATCACGAACTGCGGACCGGCCGTTGCGACGACGCCCATACCCGCGTCCATGATCATGCTGTTCTTGGAGGTGCTGGTGGTCCAGCGGGCGATCGCGCCCAGCCGGGTCGTCGCGGACAGCCAGGACACCATCGCGCCGGACCTGGCGAGCGCGACATAGGACCCGCCCCACGGGGTCACGAATCCCTCGCCGCGGGTGAGGTTGCCGAAACCGTTGGCGAACCAGCCCCCGGTCATGGCCAGTGCGCCCATGCTCCAGTAGTTCGACATCGAGGACAGCGCCGGGCGCAGGAAGGAGCCGGCGAGCGTCGTTGTCTTCGACGGGGCGAGACCGTTCGGGATGACCCCGTGGAGGAACCGGCTCTTGCCCGCCGACACCATTGAGGTCCTGACCGTCGACAGTCCGCGCTTCACGCGCAGCTGCTCCATGACCCTGCCGATCATGCCGAACGCCCTGCCGACTCCCCCCAGCATGGCCGCCTGCCTGCTCGCGACCGCGGTAGTGGCCACGGCGGCGGTTCCCGACGCCCGCGCGACCATCGCCCACCGTGCCCAGAGTCCCATGGCGCCCATGCCGACGGCGATCGCGCCGGAGATCTTGATGTTGTCCCACAGCATCTTGCGGATATCGATCATCGCCTGCCTGGACGCCGCGGACGCCTTCGCGGCCTCCTGCAGAACCTGGGCTCCCGTTCCAAGGTTCTTGATCGCGCTGGCCAGCTCGGCACGGTTCAGATGCCGGTACTCCATGTCCTTGTGATGCTCGGCCGCCAGGCCGGTCCACCCGCGCTTGTCCGCTTGCTCGGGGAGCCCGTCGTGCACCTTCTGCAGGTCCGTCTTGGTCCTGGCGACGGCCTCGGCCATGGTCTCGAGCCGGTGGATGTCTCTTTCGTCGCCGACGGAGTTCCACGCCCTGCCCATCACCTCGATCAACTCGCCGATGTCTTTCAAGATCATGGTGGCCACCCCCTAAGTGCGCAACTATGATCAAATCATGCCTTTTGTTGACGAAGTTGCACAAGAGGCGAGCTGTGCTGGTCAATCCCTTGACAACGGTGAGAACCAGGGGCCGGGAGTGATCCCCGGGTCCGCATGCCACCGCTCACGAAGCAGGGGAAACCACCATGGACACGGGGCTGCCGTGACGCTGGGCCGCACCGCGACGTGCCCTCCTCCGATCGCGGCGC
The DNA here is from genome assembly GCF_006334985.2 of Nonomuraea phyllanthi. Classification (GTDB taxonomy): domain Bacteria; phylum Actinomycetota; class Actinomycetes; order Streptosporangiales; family Streptosporangiaceae; genus Nonomuraea; species Nonomuraea phyllanthi. The sequence goes on along the minus strand of NZ_VDLX02000001.1, from coordinate 849,991 downwards.
TGTCCGGCGTCCGTTGATCGGCGGACGCCCCCTGCTCGTGCGGCAGATCCTTCCCTCAACCGCCGTCGGGAAGGGCTGCCTGGATGGGGGTGATGGTGCCCGTCCTCACCAGGAAACCACGCCCGGGAGGGCCTCCGACCGTTCCTCGTGGCAGGCGGATCGAGAAGATGTCTCCGTCGGCCTGGCTCTGGACCGCGAGCAGCACGCCGGTACGCGACTTGCGCGTCTCGGCCACGAACCCGCGATATGCCACTGCCAGATCCCCGGTCGTGCCGGCGATCAGCAGCGCGTGATCCCCGTCCCGGCCTGACCGGAGCACCTCCTCCAGCGCCGTCCCCAACGGACCGTCCGCGTTGATCAACTCGGCATCGTCCACGAGGACGACGTACCGCTGCCGATCCGCGACCAACTCCGGCAGGGCGGTGGAGTCGCCGTCCAGCACGGCCAGCGCTCCCTCCAACTCCCTCAACGGGCTGCGTCTGGGGGCCACGGCGATGACGGGCGTGCCCTGGGCGATGAGCGAACGGGCGGCCGTCAGCAGGACGGACGAACGACCGGAGCGGGACGGGCCGGCGATCACCGCGCCGGGCCCGTGGAGCAGCAGGTCGGGACCGAGCGGCGCAAGGGTGTCACCACCCGCGCCGACCAGGGCCCACAGCGGGGACGGGGGTGCGAACGTCGAGTCCAGCGCGAGCGCCTGGGAAGCCGTGATGCGCATCGGGAGCGCGTCCACCCGCAACGGCGGCTCACCCTCCCAAGGCCACCCGCCCTGGTCGGCGGCCACGGACCGTCGGCCTCCCGACCCCGCCGTACGGGAGGCCGGTGGGATGGCGGCCGCGCGGGACAGAGATTGAAGGGCCGCGACCTGCGCCGGGCCGGCGGGGTCAGGGGAGAGCAGGGCGATGTGGTGCTCGACGATGCCGTGCTCGCCCATCGAGAGCGCCCGTCCTGGTGGCATCGACGAGGGCAGGCCCTTGAGCGGGAAGCCCGCCAGGCCGTAGTCGGCGGGGTCGGAGAGGCGCAGCAGCAGGCGGTCGTCGAAGACCGTCGAGACCTGGCCGAGGAGGCCGGAACGGTCGCTGGTGACCACCGCCCTCAGCCCGACCGCCGGGCCTTCGCGCAGCAGCTGGAGCACCGCCTCGATCAGGCGTCCGTAGTCGTAGCCCTCGAAGGCGGCGACGAAGCCCTCCCAGCGGTCCAGCATGAACACCAGCCAGGGGAGGCGATGGCCCGCCCGGCGATATTCGGCCAGGGAGGCATGCCCGGCCTCGGCCAGCAACTGCTGGCGGCGGCCCACCTCGGCCCGGAGGCGGGTGAGCAGCCGCTCCACCCGGTCGATCTGGTCGCGGGTCACCACGGCGCCGCAGTGCGGCATGGCCACCAGCGGCAGCAGCGCTCCCGAGCCGCAGTCGACCGCGTGGAGGTGGACGTCCCCAGGGGACGCGTACGCCGCGATGGACCCCGCGATCGTGCGCAGCGCCGTCGACCTGCCGCTGCGGGCCGCCCCCGCGATGAGCACGTGGCCGCCGTGGGCGAGATCGAGCGCCAGCGACCGCCGGTCCTGCGCCCACGGGCGATCGGTCAGGCCGTACGGCAGCGGCGCCACCTCTGCGAACTCCTCCGATGAGGGCTGATCCCACGATCTCGGCTCCGGGCCTACCCCGCCTCCCGCCGATGAGGGGTCTGCAGCGCGGGTGGGGCGGTGGCGCGGCGAGGCGGGGAACGCCCGGCGGGTGGTGTCGAGGGAGGGCTGCCCCGAGCCCTTCCCCGGGCCCTTCCCCGAGCCCTTCCCCGGGCTCTTCCCCGAGGTGGGGAGGGGGCCGTGCGCGGTGGCCGCAGCCGGAGACGGGGCGTCGAGTGACGGCTGCGGCGTTGTCGTGGCTGTGACAGGAGAGGGAAGATCCAGGACGAACAGGGTGGGAAGGGGTTCGAGCCAGGGGCTGGGCTGGACGGGCACGGCGGCCAGGCGGGTGGCCTCGATGAGGGCGTCGGCCACCAGGGTGAGGTCCGTGGAAGTCGAGTCCTCCTCCGGCTCCGGAGGCGGAGGCAGCGGCTTGCCCAGGGAACGCCAGGGCACCTCGAGCACCCTGAGGCGGGCGCTCGGCCCGGCGAGCGGGCTCACGGACGGCGGTGCCGGGCTGCGGCCTCCGACCCTGGCCGTCTGGACGGCGGTGGCCGCCCCGACGCCGGAACGGACGTAGCAGCGGCCGGGTGTCGACTTGGAGATGTGGGCGGCGTCGGGCAGGTCGATGACGTCGGCCGACTCGGCGGGCTCGGTCACCCGGAGGGCGATGCGCAATGACGTGTTGGCCTGGATGTCGGCCGTCACGACGCCCGCCGGGCGCTGGGTGGCCAGAATGAGATGGATGCCCAGGGAACGGCCCCTGCGGGCGATGTCCACCAGGCCCGTGACGAAGTCGGGCAACTCGGCCACGAGTGCGGCGAACTCGTCGATGATCAACACCAGGCGCGGCATCCCCGGCCCCGTGTAGTCCTCGATGTCCTTGGCCCCGGCCGACGCCAGCAGGCGCTCCCTGCGCCGGATCTCGGCCGCCAGCGAGTCGAGGGCGCGCTGGGTCAGGTGGCCGTCGAGGTCGCTGACCATGCCGACCGTGTGCGGCAGGCGTACGCACTCCTTGAAGGCGGCCCCGCCCTTGTAGTCGATGAGCACGAACGTGAGCTGGTCGGGCCGGTTGGCCACCGCCAGCGCGCAGATCAGCGTCTGCAGCAGCTCAGACTTGCCCGCGCCCGTGGTGCCCGCGATCAGGCCGTGCGGGCCGTCGAGCCGGAGGTCGACCGAGAACGGCCCGTCCGGGCCGACGCCGATCAGCGCCTCCGTGGAGCCACGGTCGCGCCACCGGGCGGCCAGCTCCCGGCCGGTCGGATCGGGCAGGCCCATCAGGTCGAGCAGCCGGGCCGCGTCGGGCAGGTTGCCCGACGGGTCGTCCCTGCTCACGTCGCGGATCGGGGACAGGGCCCTGGCCAGCCGATCGCACCAGCCGGGGGAGACGAGGTCGCCCAGGATCGGGCCGATGACGTCGAGCCCGCCGCCGCGCAGGCGGACGAGGCCGTCGGTGCCGCACGCGGCCACGGTCTGGCACTCCTCGGGCAGCAGCCGCTGGTCGTCGTCGATGGCGAGCGTGAACACCCCGGAACGCGGGCCCTGGCGCAGCACCTGCGGCATGTTGGGCAGGCCGCGCAGCACCTGGGCGCCGTCGAGGACCACCAGCACGTCGTAGGGGCGCACGTCGTACGACGAGAACGTGGGCTTCTCCGGGCCGCCGAGATCGTCCCAGCCGGTGGGGATCTTGCCGAGCTCGGGGATCGAGGTGTTCTGGCGCTCGTCGATGAGGGCGGCGAGCTCGGCGACGCGGCGGGCCGCCGACTCGGGGTCGGTGCCGACCAGCGCCACGCACTCCTCGCCGGCGCGCGGCGCGCAGTGCGGCAGCCAGCGCGTCCAGCCCCAGCGGTGCTCGCCGTCGGCGTGCGCGGACACGACCACGACGGCCAGGTCGCGCGGGCTGTGCAGCGTCGCCGCCTGCGCCACGAGCCAGCTCGCGAGGCTGATCGCCTCGGTGCGGGGGCCCGTGACGCCCGCCACGCCCAGCCTGCGCATGGGCAGCGCCACGGGCACCGACCGGCAGATCGGCGGATCGATGGGCCCGCCCTGCTCCTCCGACAGCTCCAGGTCGGCGGGCAGGTCGGCGAGGCCCACCCTGAGCCTGAGCGAGTCGGAGTCGTGGATGCGGCGCTCCCACAGCCGCCTGCGCGGCCCGGTGGCCGTGAGCAGCACCTGCGCCGGGTCGGGCGCGTCCGACCTGCGCGCCGCCTCGTCCGCCGCCCGCGCCCGCTCCACGGCCTCGTCGAACTCCCGCAGCCGCTCGGCGTGCTCCTTGACCGCCTTCCTGTGCTGCTTCTTGCCGTGGCGGCGATCGCTCCACCACTGGCCGATCATGATGACGGGGGTCATGAGGGCGACGAGCAGGTAGTACCACTGCTTCAGGGCGATCGCCAGCGTCAGCCCCAGCACGGCGGGCAGGAAGGCGGCGAGCAACTGGAGGCGCATGCCCTCGTTCCTGGACGGCTCCTTCGGCCTGACGAACGTCCGCTCCGGCTCCGGACGCCGCAGCCTGGGCGGCCGGTTGTAGGACACGCCTCCCTCGCTCCTGGGCGCCAGGTGCGCGTCCCTGGGCTCGATCGACGTCAGCACGAACACCGACGACCCGCAGGTCAGCACCGCTTGATCGGGCCATTCGGCACGCTCGGTGAGCGGCCGGCCGTCGAGCTCGGGAACCTCGCCGTAGCCGGCGGCCAGCTCGGCCGCCTCCCGCTCCGCGACCCTGGCCGTGAGCTCGGCGACCTCCTCCGCCCACCGGCCCTTCAGCTTGAGCTTGGGCGCCTCGTCGGGCTGCCGCCAGGCGCGCTCGACGGTGATCGCGTCAGGCGTCACGCGTACGGTCACCGCCTCCGGGGCGAGCGCGGGGTCGGCGGTGGAGATGGCGCACATCGGGTCGGAGCCGATGACGTGCACGCCCAGGCCCAGCCGGTGCACGGTGCCGGCCGCCGGGCCGCCCACCACGCGCACCTCGGCCACCCCACCGGGCTCCTCGACGACGGTGGCGCGGGCGTGGTCGGGGTCGAGGGTCACCCTGTCGCCGTCGCGCAGCGCCGCCACGGCCGGGGCACGGGGGTCCAGCGGGCGGCCGTCCCGCCACATCACCGGCACCGCCCCGGCCGGCGCCGGTTGGGTACCCCGATCGGACCCGCGGGGCCTCGCCGTACCGCCGGGCGCCTCAGGGCCGCGCGGCTCCGTCACGCGCCCGGCGATGCCGGGATCCGCCGCGCCGGTCCACTCCGGCGCAGACGGGTCGCGCGTGGCGCCGTGCCGCCCAGGCGCAGGTGGATTCGCCGTGCCGCCGGGCCATTCCGGCGCAGACGGGTCCGGCGCGGCGCCGTGCCGCCCACGCGCGGGTGGGTCTGTTGTGGCGCCGGGTCTGCGAGGGTGTGGCACGCGGGCACGGTGCACAGGCGCACCCGGTGCGCGGGTGTCCCGGTCCTCGGGCCCCGCCATCCCGTACGGCGCGCGTGCCCTGGGCAGGCGGACGACCTTCGCCAGCGGCCCGTGATTGCTGAGCGCCGCGCTCACCGCCGCCACCGTGGCGCCGTCGTCGCCGTCGATCACGACGTCACGGTCGCCCTGCCCGCCGAGCACGGTGAGCATGATCCGCATGATGCCGTCCCCTCGCTCGGACCTCGGGCGCCCAAAGGTAGCGCCCGAAGCGAGGCTAGGCCCGTCGGATGACGGCAATGGCATGGCTGGACGGATCTGTGGACAACGACGGCGGGTGCTCCAGCCGCCTGTGGACAACTCGGCCGCCGCAGAAGGCGATAAAGCCGTGAAGAAGCGTGAATGTTGGGTCTGATGTTAGAGAAGTTGCCGGTAGCCGGAAAAATCAGCAGCCGTCAACTTGATAGAAACAATAAGCATTGATTATTTCCGGTTGACACCCGGCCACCTGCGAAACAAGCATGGGTCCTCGCATTCCGCCCCCGCGTACCCGCCGAGCCCCACATAATGGCGGGAATTCCACGATTCAATCGGGAGCCCCCCACCCATGAGGACCAGTGAAAAGCCTGCCGTCAACGCGGCGGCGGGGTTGTCCGGCCCGGCCTCGCGCAAGCTCCCCGTGCCCCCCAGAGAGCGCAAGCCGGCCCTGGCCGCGCTCGCCGTCCTGCTCATTCTCGGCGGCGCGCTGGCCACCACCCTGCTCGTGCTGCGCAGCGGCGACCGCGTCTCCGCCATCCGCGTCACGCAGCAGGTCGGCGCGGGCCAGCGGTTCCCCGAGCAGGCGCTCGAAGAGGTCAAGATCGCCGCGGACAGCGGCGTCGACTACGTGAGCTGGTCGCAGCGCAAGCTGGTGACCGAGAGCTTCGCGGCCGTGACCGTCCTGCCCGGCACCCTGCTGACGAGCAAGATGGGCGTCAAGGTGAGCTCCGAGCTGGGCGAGGGGAAGGCGACCGTCGGCCTCGCCCTTAAACCGGGGCAAATGCCTGCGGGAGTGGCGCAGGGCGACCGCGTCCAGCTCATATTCGTGCCGAGCCGTTCGAGTCAGGGACAATCGCGCGTACTCGCGGAAAGCGCCCTCGTCTTCTCGGTCGGCGACAAGTCCCGGACGGGAAATTCCGGCCAAATCACTGTGGTGGTGGATGCGTCGGCATCGCCGGAAATAGTGGCGCTCGCCTCCAGCGGCGAGGTCGCCGTGGCCGAGCTACCGGGGGCACGCTGACGTGGCGCTGATCGTACTGGCCGCCGACAAGGGCGCGCCGGGTGTGACGACTGCGGCGACGGCCCTGGCGGCGGTGTGGCCGCGCCCCGTCCTGCTGGCCGAGTGCGACCCGGCGGGCGGCGATCTCGCCTACCGGCTCCCGGCCGCGGACGGCGGCGTGCTGAACACCGGCAAGGGCCTGCTCAGCCTCGGCGCCACGGCGCGGCGGGGGCTCGAGCCCGCCCAGCTCCACCAGCACACGCAGAAGATCGTCGGCGGGCTCGACGTTCTCGTCGGGCTGACCCACGGCGAGCAGGCCGCCGGGCTCACCTGGATGTGGGGCCCGCTCGGCAGGGCGCTGGCCGCCGTGCCGAACGCCGACGTGATCGCCGACTGCGGCCGTCTCGGCGCGCACCCGCAGCTCGACGACCTGATCGCCGAGGCCGAGCAGGTCGTGCTGCTCACCAGGGCCACCCTTGACCACGTCGCCCACCTGCGCGAACGCCTCCAGATCACCAAGGCCCACGGCGTCGCCGTGATCGCCGACCCGCGTAACTACCGAGGCTCCATCGACGACGTGCGCAGGATCGTCGGCCCGGCCGTCCAGTACGTCCACGGCCTCGCCCACGACCCCAAGGGCGCCGAGCTGCTGCGCGGCCAGTGGGGCGGACGCCTCGACCGCTCCCTCCTCATCCGTACGGCGAGAGACCTGGCGCAGAGGCTGGTGACGCAACGATGATCGACCACTCGCTGGTCAAGCGCTTCCGCCAGGAGGTCGGCGACCGCCTGGCCCACCAGCGCAGGCTCGACCAGGCCAACGGCCTGCCTCCCATGACGGGGGAGGACGAGCGCCAGTTCGCCCGCGCGCTGATCTCCCAGGTCCTGGAGGAGCACGCGCGCAGCGAGATCGGGCTCGGCCGTACCCCGCCCACCGTCGAGGAGGAGGAGGCGCTGGCGGCCGGCATCCACGCCGCGCTGTTCGGCGTGGGCAGGCTGCAGCCGCTGCTCGACGACCAGGACGTCGAGAACATCGACATCAACGGCTGCGACAGGGTCTTCGTCAGCTACGCGGACGGCCGCGAGGGCATGCACGACCCGGTCGCCGAGTCCGACGAGGAGCTGATCGAGCTCATCCAGATCCTGGCGGCGTACTCGGGCCTGTCGAGCAGGCCGTTCGACACCGCCAACCCGCAGCTCGACCTGCGCCTGCCCGACGGTTCGCGGCTGAGCGCCGTCATGGACGTCACCGTCAGGCCGGCGGTCTCGATCCGCCGCGCCCGCCTCGGCAAGGTCTTCCTATCCGACTTGGCGGGTAACGGCACGATAAGTCGGGACATAGGGAAGTTTCTTACGGCCGCCGTCGCCGCCCGCAAGAACATCATGATCGCCGGATCCACCAACGCCGGCAAGACCACCCTGCTGAGGGCCCTGGCCAACGAGATCCCGCCCAGCGAGCGCCTCATCACCGTCGAACGCGCCCTGGAGCTGGGCCTCGACCAGTTCCCCGAGCTCCACCCCAACGTCGTCGCCTTCGAGCAGCGCCTGCCCAACTCCGAGGGCCAGGGCGAGATCTCCATGGCCGAGCTGGTCAGGCGCTCCCTGCGCATGAACCCCAGCCGCGTCATCGTCGGCGAGGTCCTCGGCGACGAGATCGTCACCATGCTCAACGCGATGACCCAGGGCAACGACGGCTCCCTGTCGACCATCCACGCCAACTCCAGCATGGAGGTCTTCAACCGCATCTCCACGTACGCCCTGCAGGCCGCCGAACGCCTGCCCATCGACGCCACCCACATGCTCATCGCGGGAGCCATCGACTTCGTGGTCTTCATCGAGAAGCGCAACGACTACAACGTCGGCGGCTCCCTGCGCCGCTACGTCTCCAGCATCCGCGAGGTCAACGGCTGCGACGGCCGCGTGCTGTCGAGCGAGGTGTTCGTGCCGGGCCCCGACGGCACCGCCGTCCCGCACGCCCCGGTCTCCTGCCTGGAGGAGCTCATCGCCCACGGCTACACGCCCGGCGGGTGGTGAGAGATGACCTTCGATCCGTTCGCGATGCTGGCGGGAGCGCTCGCCGGCGGCGGCCTGTTCCTGTTCTTCATGGCCCTGTACGGCATGCGCCCACGCCCGCCCCAGCCCAAGCGCCACCTCATCAAGATGCTGACCACCCGTACCGCGACGGCCGCAGTGGCCGCCGGCCTGGTCATGATCATCACCGGCTGGCCGGTGCTGGCGGTGGGCACGGTGCTGCTCGTGTTCTCCTGGCGCGGCCTGTCGGGCGGCGCGGCCGAGGAGCGCGCCGCCATGCGCCGCCTCGAAGGGCTCGCCGCCTGGACCGAGTCCCTGCGCGACACGATCGCCGGCGCGGCCGGGCTCGAACAGGCCATCCCGTCGTCCATCCGGGCCGCCGCGCCCATGCTCCGGCCCCACCTGCGCGCCATGATCGACCGGCTGCACACCAGGATGGCGCTGCCCGAGGCGCTGGCGATGTTCGCCGACGAGCTCGACGATCCTTCGGCTGACCTCGTGGTGGCCGCGCTCATCCTCAACTCCCGGCTGCGCGGCCCCGGCCTGCGCGACGTGCTCGGCGCGCTGGCCGTCTCGGCCCGCGAGGAGCTCGACATGCGCCGCCGCGTCGAGGCCGAACGCCGCTCGACCAGGCGCAGCGTCCAGATCGTGGTGATCACCGCGCTGGTCTTCGCCGGGCTCCTCATCCTCTTCAACCCGTCGTACGTCGCCGAGTACGAGGACTTCCTCGGCCAGGCCGTGCTCGTGGTCGTCGCCGGCCTGTTCGGGGCCGGGTTCGCCTGGATGCGGCGGCTGGCCAGGTTCGACAAGCCGACGCGGCTGCTCATGGGGGGAGGTGGCCATGATTGAGGGCGCGCTGGGCGGAGCCGTACTCGGGCTCGGTCTGTTCGTGCTGCTGAGGGCGCTCTTCCCGGCCCGGCCGGGGCTGGTCGCGCGGCTGCTCGCGCTCGACGCCGTGCGCGAGGACGCGGGCGGTCCCCGCATCCAGCTCGTGCTGCCCGACGAGGAGGTCGGCGAGTTCCGCCGCGGCCTGGGCGTCCGCCTGGCCCGCCTGTACGCCGCCCGCGGCTGGGAGGTCCGGTCGGTCAAGGCGGACCTGGCGCTGACCGGCCGCTCGTTCGAGGCGTACCTCGCCGGCAAGGTGCTGCTGGCGGCCGGCGGCCTGCTGGCGTTCCCGCTGCTGCTCGGCTGGCTGGTGCTCATGGGGTGGGGCGCCTCGCTCGCCATCCCGTTCTGGGCCGCGGTGCTCGTCGCGCTCGTCTTCTTCTTCCTGCCCGACCTGCAGGTGAAGAAGGACGCGGCGGCCAAGCGGCGCGACTTCCGTCACGTGGTCGGGGCGTTCCTCGACCTCGTCTCCATGAACCTGGCCGGCGGCCGTGGCGTACCCGAGGCCCTGATGATGGCCGTCTCGGTGAGCGGCGAGCAGCCGAACTGGGCGATGAGCCGCATCCGCGACGCCCTGAGCGGGGCCAGGATCGTCGGCATCACACCGTGGCAGGCGCTCGGCCAGCTCGGCGAGGAGATCAACGTCGACGAGCTGCGCGACCTGTCCGCCGCGCTGGGCCTGGTGGCCGACGACGGTGCCAAGGTGCGCGCGTCGCTGACCGCGCGGGCCGCCACGCTGCGCCGCCGCGAGCTGGCGGAGATCGAGGGCAGGGCAGGCGAGCGCTCGCAGTCGATGCTCGTGGCCCAGCTCCTGCTCTGCGCCGGTTTCGTGATCTTTCTCAGTTTTCCCGCCGCTATGAAGATGTTGGGGTCCTGATGAACCATCCCTGGATCGTGTACCTCACCGCGTACCTGGGCGTGCGCATCCACCGCGCCCGCACCGCCCCCACCCGCGGGGCCTCCGCCGTCGAATGGGTGATCATCACCGCCATCATCGCCGGTGTCGCGCTCGGCCTGGCCACCCTCATCAAGACGCTCGTCGAGCAGAAGCAGAGTGAGATCGAAGGCACCTTCGGCGGCGGTGGCAACGCCGGTGACACCAACCCGTAGGCCGGGCGAGCGCGGCGCGACAGCGACGGTGGCCCGGAAGAGGGGGGAGCGCGGCGCGACGGTGATCGAGCTGGCCATCCTCATGCCGGTCATCCTGGCGGTCGTGCTGCTCATCGTGCAGGTGGCGCTCTGGTTCCACGCCCGGCAGGTCGCGGAGGCGGCCGCCCGGGAGGGCGCCAGGGTGGCCAGGGCGGCGCCGTTCGACTCGGGTGACTGGCCGGGCCAGGCCACCGCCAAGGCCACCGACATCGTCAAGGCCATCGGCCCGAAGCTGCTCCAGAGCGCTACGGCCACGACGTCCGAGAAGGAACCCGACGAGCGTTTCGTCACCGTGAGCGGCAGTGCCGTCCAGGTGATCCCGCTCCTGCCGGAGCTGACGTTCACGATCAGCGCCACGGCGGGCGGGCCCGTCGAGTGCTTCCGCCCCGACAACGGCGGCGAGGACTGCTCGTGAGGCGGCCCGAGAAGGAGACTGAGAAGGAGACCGAGAAGGGCTCCATGGCCGTGGAGACCGTGATGCTGGCCCCCGTCTTCCTGCTGTTCCTCATGTTCCTGGCCGGGGCGGGGGTGCTGGTGGAGTCGCAGGGCCGGGTCAACGGGGCGGCCAGGGACGCGGCCCGCGCCGCGTCGGTGCAGCGCACGCTGGACGACGCCGAGGCCGCCGCCGAGTCCATCGCCGAGGGCGTGCTCACCGGCCCCTGCGGGTCGCCGGCCGTCTCGCTGGACGGCTCGGAGTGGGAGCAGGGCGGCGAGGTCCAGGCCGAGGTGACCTGCGAGCTCGACCTCGGCTTCCTGGGCTTCGGCGGCTCCAAGCGGCTGACCGGCACGGCCGTGGTGCCGATCGAGCAGTTCAGGAGGGTCGAATGAGGGAGCGGGGGTCGATGTCGGTGTTCACCGTGCTCTTCTCCGTCGTCGTGTTCCTGCTGGCCGGGCTGCTCGTGGACGGCGGCGCGGCGATCAACGCCCGGCTGCGCGCCGCCGACGTGGCCGAGCAGGCCGCGCGGGCCGGGGCCGACGAGATCGACGTCGACCACCTGCGCGCGACGGGGGAGACCCGGCTGCTCGGCGAGGGCGAGGTGTGCGCCAGGGCGGACGAGATCGTCGCGGCTCAGGGCGGCGACGACGTCGCGCGCGGCGAGTGCGCCGCCGGCCAGGCCCAGGTGACCGTCACCGTGACGGTGCGGTGGGAGGCGTTCTTCCTGGGCGCGATCGGGTTCCCCGGCTCGGAGATGACCGGCCGGGCGGTCGCCGCTCCAGAAGCGAGATAGACCGAATCGCACCACTTGATGGATCGGCGTACGGACGAGGCACGACGCTGTATGGCGGAGGGGAGAGACGATGGCGACGCGAGAGCCCGCGCGTTCACACGGACGTCACGTGCCCGTGCGCGTCAAGGCCAGGCGCGGTCCCGGTGACGTGCTGGCCGGCATCGCGTCGCTGATCGTGCTGGTCGCGCTCGTGGGCGGCGTGCCGTACGCGCTGCTCACCTTCGTCGGCCCGCCGATCGCACCCGAACTGCTCGACCTCGACGTGCTCACCGGCCGCGTCGGCCCGAGCACGGTCGTCGCGGTGCTGGTGCTGCTGGTGTGGCTGGCCTGGTTCCAGCTGTTCCTGTGCGTGCTGGTCGAGGTGTACGCCGGGGTGCGCAGGGTCGGCATGCCCGCCCGCGTGCCGTTCTCGGGCGGGACGCAGGCCCTGGCCAACAAGCTCGTCGGCGCCGTGCTGCTGCTCTTCACGACGGGGGCGATGGTCGCGCCGCTGGTCAAGCTGGCGCCGCCGCCCGCGCCGCATCCCGTGACGGCGGTCGCGTACTCGGCGCCGGTCGTCGAGAAGGCGCCGGAGGCGCAGAAGACCAAGAAGGTGTACGTCGTGCAGCCCCCGCACGGGCGCCACCACGAGAGCCTGTGGGAGATCGCCGAGAAGTGCCTGGGCGACGGCCGCCGATATCCCGAGATTTACCGGCTTAACCAGGCGAAGGAGCAGCCGGACGGCACCCGCCTGCGCATGGCCGACCTGATCAGGCCCGGCTGGGTGCTGGACATGCCGGACGACGCCAAGCACACGAACGTCGTACCCGTCGGCCAGCCCCGCGAGGAGACGCTGCGCGAGCACCCCGGCAGGGTGCACCTGGACCCGCGCCTCGAACACGGCTCCAAGACCGACCGGATCGAGCAGCGGACCGACGCGAGACCCGAGGCAAGACGAGAGGCGAGGCACCGGCAGCCTGAGCAGCGGCAGAGCGATCAGGAACAGATCACCATCAGGGAGAGCCCATCGGGCGACCTGACCGACTACCTCGCCACGGCCTCGCTCGCCGCCGCCGGCCTGCTGCTGGTGCTGGCCAGGCGGCGGCGCGAGCAGCTGTGGCACCGGATGTTCGGCCGCCGGATCGTCCGGCCGCGCGACGACGCCGCCAAGGCCGAGGCGGCGCTCAGGCTGGGTGGCGACGCGCCGGGCGCCCGCATCCTCGACATCGGCCTGCGCCTGCTCGGCGCCGAGCTGGCCGCGCAGCACCGCACGCCGCCCACCGTGTACGGGGCGCACCTGTCGGCCCGCACGCTCGACCTGTGGATCCACCCGCCGGACGGCGACGCGCCCGCACCGTGGACGGCCCAGGACGGCGGCCAGGTCTGGCGGCTCCCCGCCCACGAGGGGCGTCTCCTCGAGGACCAGCCCGGCGGTGCGCCGTACCCCGGGCTCGTCTCCATCGGCACGGACGCCGGCGGGCGCGTGCTCATCGACCTGGAGGCCGCGCAGGGCCTGATCAACGTACGCGGCCCGCAGACCACCGCCGCGCTGGCCGCGCTCGCCGTCGAGCTGGCCACCAACCGCTGGTCCGACCGCATGCGCATCACCCTTGTCGGCTTCGGCGAGGAGCTGACCGTCATCGCCCCCGACCGGATCAAGGCCGTCGGCGGGCTGGCCGAGGTGCTGCCCGAGCTGGAGGCGAGCGCCGCCCCGCGCAGGGAGGTGCTGACCGGACGCATCACCGGCAGCCCCCGACACGCTCACTACCTGCTGTCGGCCGTGGCGCCCACGCACGAGGAGGCCCGGCGGCTGGCGCTGCTGGCCCGGCGCGACACCGCCGGATACGTCCTCGCGGGCGACGTGCCGCACGCCACCTGGACGCTGGAGATCGGCGACGACGGCCGCGCCAGGATCGCCGAGCTCGGCTTCGACGTCCAGGCCCAGCTCCTGCCCCGCCGCCACTACCAGGCCCTGATCGACCTCTTCCGCACGGCCGGCCGGCTCGACGGCGAGCCCGTCCCCGAGGCCGAGCCGCTGGAAGGGCTCCGGCACCCGCCCGCCGTCGAGATCAGGATCCTCGGCCCCATCGAGGTCACGGGCCTGCGCCCGCTGGAGGAAGGCCGCATGGCGCTGGCCACCGAGCTGCTGGTCTACCTCGCCACGCACCCCGGCGGCGTGCACCCCTCCGTACTGGGCGGGGTCCTCTGGCCGCGCGGCGTCCAGTCCATGGTCAGGGACGCCACGATCGCCAGGGTCGCCGAATGGCTCGGCCCCGAACACCTCCTCACCGACGAAGCCGGCCGCATCAGGCTCGGGCCGGAGGTGCGTACGGACTGGGCGCTGTTCCGCGAGCTCGTACGCCGCGCGCACGGCGACCCGCCCACCGGCGCCGCCCTCCTGGAGAAGGCGCTCGGCCTGGTCAGAGGCCCCCTGCTGACCGGCCGCCAGCCGGGCAGGTATGCCTGGCTGGCGGGCGAGGACCTGGAGTACGACGTGGCCGCCGCCGTGGCGGACGCGGCGCACCAGCTCGCCGAGCTCCGGCTTGCCCACGGCCGGCCGGACGCCGCGGTGGCGGCCGTACGCCAGGGCCTGCTGCTGGCGGCCGACGACGAGGGCCTCTGGCGCGACCTGCTACGGGCCACGCACGCGACCGAGGACACGGTACGGCTGCGCGCCGTCGTCGAGGGACTGACCCGCAGGGCGGCCTCACACCCGTACGGCGGCGGGATGGCCCCGGAGACCGAGGCGCTGATCGAGGAACTGCTGCCTACGTGGCGCATCCATGTGGTGAGGGAGTCATCGGCATGAGACGAGTCATCGTGCTCCTGGCGCTCGTGCTGGCGGGCTGTGGCCAGGCGGAGCGCGCGTACACGCCGGGCGGGGGCGCGGCCCGCCCACCCACGGCCGGCGCGACGGAGCCCGAGCCCATGGCGTCCGAACCCAGGCCGTCCGGGCCTGAGTCCGTCACGATCGGCGGCGGCAAGCTCCGGGTGAACATCGACTGGCCCGCCAAGCGTGACCCGCTCCTGGAGGTCATCACCGACTACTACCTCGCGTCCAGAAAGGCGCTCGTCTCCGGCAGCGATCGATACCTATCGGATCTGGACATTGAACTGTCGGCGGCCCCAGAAGTGTACGACTGGGTGCATAGATACACCGAACAGGAGAAGACGGTGAAAGGCACTGCCCGCCTCTACAACCTGCGCGTTGCCGCAGTCGTCGGCAAAGGCGCGCAGATCAACGCGTGTGTGGACGAGTCTGAGACGCGCTTGATCTCCACGCGTACCGGCAAGGCGGTCGTGCCGCAGCCCGACTGGGTGCGCACCCCGTACCTCCAGGCCGCGCTCGCGCACCGCGGTGACGACGGCGTGTGGCGGATCAGAGGGCTTCGTTACGACATGGAAGGCTGCCCAGGATGAACCGCCTGATCCCGATGGTCGTCGCGACCCTGACGATGTTCGGCTTCCCCGGCGACCAGCCGAACGGCAGGGGCTTCAAGGACGGCAACACCGTGGGTGTCGACCTGTTCAACTCCAAGATCATAATCTCGGGGAACGGCGCCAAGGGCGGCGAGGCGGATGGCTACGTGCTCAAACGTCCCTGCTGGTATGAGCCCGGTCTGGACGCGAGCGAGATGCTCAAGACACAGGAGGGGCTGCGGGATTACTGGTTCAGGTTTACCAAGAACCCGACCGAGGAGAAGTTCCAGCAGTTCCTCAAGCAGTTCAAGGACCAGGTCGGCAAGGACGGACGCTGGTGGGGTCCGGCCTACAACGCCGCCGATCCGAAGGGGGAGGCCTGCTTCGCCGGCCTGGACCCGTTCGTGTTCGTGCCGCCCGGCACCACGCCGCCGGCTGGGATCACCATTCAGGAGTTGGCGGAGATCGCCAGGGCGGCGCTGACCGTACCCGAGCCGACAGTCAAGCTGAATCCCGACGCCAAAAGTTATGTCAACCTACCGACCTGGGTGTGGGTGGAAGGTATCGGGGAGCCGCGCAGATCGGTGACCGCGACGATCCCCGGCGTCATGAGCGCCACCGTGGTAGCCACATTGCAGAAGATCGAGATCGACCCTGGCACGACCGCCGACCGGGCGGAGGTGCGTGAGGACGGTTGCGGGACGAGCGGGAAGCCGTACGTCGAGGGTGGCGAGTTCACCTGCGGCGTGCGCTACCTGCGTTCCTCCATCGACCAGCCGAGTGAGAAGTACATACTCACCGTCACCACCGTCTGGCCGGTGGAGGTGGCCGGAGACGTGGTGCCGGTCCAGTTCGCACCCGTACAGGTCGACACGACCAGAGATGTGCCGGTCGGGGAGATCCAGAGCAACGTCAAGCCCTGACCACCGCGACGAGCAGGGCCAGCTCGGGCAGCTCCGCCGCCTCGTCGAGCACCTCCTTCAGCACGGCGTCGTGCGTGGGGCGCGCCTGGCCGAGCAGCTCGAACCCGGCCTGCGTCACCTCCGAGTAGATCCCGCGCCGGTCGTCCTCGCACAGGTAGCGCCGGAGCAGGTCGCGCTTCTCCAGGCGCGTCACCAGCCGGGTGGTGGCGCTCTGGCTGAGCACGACGGCCCTGGCGAGCTGCTGCATGCGCATGTGCCAGCCGTCCTGCCTGGCCAGCGCGTCCAGCACGGTGTATTCGCTCACGCTCAGCTCGTGGTCCTTCTGGAGCGCCTTCTCCAGCCTGTCCTCGATCTTGGCGTGCAGTGCCGCGAGCGTGCGCCAGCCCTGGGCGCGCGCCTCCACGGCGTCATCGGCTAGGGGCACGTGACAGTCTCCTCGGCATGCTTGTATGGTCAGTTAGTCGGCGTGTGCAAATAATGTCTACGCTCACTAACGTCTCTTGAGGAGTATTGTATGCCTCTCGCCCTGTTCGCCCTCGCGATCAGCGCCTTCGGCATCGGGACCACCGAGTTCATCATCAACGGACTGCTGCCCGAGGTGGCGTCCGACTTCGGGGTGACGATCCCGGCCGCCGGGTTGCTCGTGTCCGGCTACGCCCTGGGCGTGGCGGTCGGCGGGCCGCCGCTGACCATGCTCGGCGGGCGGCTGTCGCGCAAGACGATGCTGCTGTCGTTGATGGTGCTGTTCATCGTGGGGAACGCGCTGTCGGCGCTGGCGCCCTCGTACGCGGTGCTGATGACCGGGCGGTTCCTGTCGGCCTTCGCGCACGGCGCGTACTTCGGCGTCGGCTCGGTGGTGGCTGCCGACCTGGTGGCGCCACGGAAGCGGGCCAGCGCCATCGCCCTGATGTTCACCGGCCTCACGCTCGCGAACGTCCTGGGCGTGCCCCTCGGCACCTGGATCGGTCAGGCGTACGGCTGGCGGGCCACGTTCTGGGTCGTGGTGGTGATCGGCGTGGCCGGGCTGGCGGGGGTGCTGGCGCTCGTGCCTCGCCGTCCGCGCCCCACCGGCGGCGTCCTGCGCGAACTGGCGACGTTCCGTACGGGCGGGGTCTGGCTGGCGCTGGCGATGACCGTCTTCGGCTTCGCCCCCGTCTTCGCCGTCATCACCTTCATCGCCCCCATCATGACCGGCGTGGGCGGCTTCTCGCCCGGGGCCGTGCCGGTGGTCATGGCCCTGTTCGGGGTGGGCCTGGTGGTGGGCAACCTCATCGGCGGCAGGCTCGCGGACCGCGCCGTCATGCCGAGCATCTACGGCTCGGTCGCCCTGCTCACGCTCCTGGCCGTGGCGGTCGCGCTGGTGTCGGGCGACCAGATGGCCTTCGTCATCGCCATCACGCTGTTCGGGGTGGCCGCCTTCGCCACCGTCCCGCCGCTGCAGACGCGGGTCCTGGACGCCGCCGCCGGCGCGCCGACGCTCGCCTCGGCGGCCAACATCGGCGCCTTCAACCTGGGCAACGCGATCGGCTCCTTCGCGGCGGGCCTCACCATCGACGCCGGCCTCGGCTACACGGCCCCCGCCTGGACGGCCGTCCTCCTGGGGCTGGTGGGCCTCGCGGTGGCGGGCGCCGCCGGCCTCCAGGCCCGCCGCCTCGCCCCCGCCTGACTGCTGCCAGGGGCGAGCACGGCATGCGCGCCCCTGCCGGGTCAGTCGAAGAGTTCGTCGGTGTTGTGAACGGTGAGAGATCGGGCGATCCAGGTTTCGAGGGTGGTCTCATCCGTGCAGGCGAGAATGCGATCCCGTGCTTCCTCGGGGACAGGGATGAGGCGCTGTTGCAGGACCATGAGGATGGCTCTCGTCTCGCCCATGGCTTTGCCGTAGTCGATCCAGCCACGCACCCACGGGTGCTTGATCTCATCCAGGACGGCCACTGCGTTCTCCCTGAACTTGGTGATGACGGACTCGGGCAGCAGCGCGAGCACCACAGCGAGATTACCGAAGGCAGCGCATTCATCACCCTGCGTTCATCATCTGTCCCGACTCGTGGGCGATCAGCCATTCCTTGACCGGTACGCCGTAGTAGTACCCCCCATACCCCCCGCCGCTCGGCAGCACCCGGTGGCACGGCACGAACGGCGCGATCAGGTTCTGGGCGCAGGCCGAGCCGGCCGCGCGGGCAGCCGTGCGCGGGAGCCCCGCGCGCTCCGCCAGCTCCGCGTACGACACCGTCGTCCCCGCCTTGACCTCGCGAAGGGCCTGGTGGAGCCGCTTGCGGGTGGGCGAGCCGGGCTGCGAGACCGGGATCTCGTCCAGGGCGTCCAGGTCGCCCGCCAGGTACGCGCGGGTCGCCGAGGCGGCGGGTCCGAGGTCGTCCACGACCTCCAGGCCCTCCGACTGCAGGGCGGGCGTCAGGCGTACGAACATCTCCGTGGGGTCGGCGGTGAAGCCGGCCGCCACGAGCACTCCTTCGCGGGACAGCAGGGACAGCGGCCCCACGGGAGTCGGTACGAGCTGGGCAGCGATCATGATGAGCTCCAGAGATGCAGGGCGGCGTAGGCCCGCCAGGGCCGCCACCGCTCGATGTGGTCGTCGGGGATGCCGAGGCAGGCCATGCGCTTCTTGAGCACGAGGTCGCCCACGGGCCACGCGTCCGGGTCGCGGAGCGCCCGCAGCGCGATGTAGCTGGCCGTCCACGGGCCGATGCCGGGGACGGCGAGCAGGGCCGCCACCGCCTCGGCGGGTTCCTGGCCGCCGTCGAGGTCGATCTGGCCGTCCGCCATGCGGGCGGCCAGGTGCTTGAGTGTGGCGACTCGGCGGTTGGTCAGGCCGAGCCCCGTGAGGTCGGTGTCGAGGAGTTCGGCGGGGGTGGGGAAGAGGTCGCCCGGGGCTCGGGCGACGATGCGGCCGAGGAGCGTGCGGGCGCCCGCGACGGAGATCTGCTGGCCGACGACCGCGCGTACGGCCAGCTCGAAGCCGTCGAACGTGCCCGGCACCCGCAGCCCGGGACGGGCCTCCACCAGGGGGGCGAGCGAGGTGGTGCCGAGGATCTCGGTGATGGCGCCGGGGTCGGCGTCGAGGTCGAGCAGGCGGCGGCAGCGGGCGACGACGCGGGCGAGGTGCCGCGTGTCGTCCACCACGACGTCCAGGGCTATGTGGTCCTGTCGCGGTGTGAGGGTGATCGTCCCGCCCGGCACAGATCGTGCGTAGGAGGTGGGGGTTGCCACCTCCAGTCCGGGAATGGCGCGTGCCGCGAGGAACGCGAACACCCCTTCCACGTCGTACGGCTCGCGCCGGTGCAGCCGGAGCCGGAGCGCCGCGTCGGAAGCCCGGGGTCCGGCCGTGGCCCGCAGCTCGCTGGGCGTGAAGCCGTACGTCTCGCGCATCGTCGCGTTGAACTGCCGGACGCTCCCGAACCCCGCCGCGAACGCCACCTCCGTGACCGGCAGCCCGGTCTCCGTCAGGAGCTGCTTGGCGAGCAGCAGCCGCTTGGTCCTGGCCACGGCCAGCGGGCCGACGCCCAGCTCGGCGACGAACAGCCGGTGCAGGTGCCGTTCGGTGATGTGCAGCCGCTTGGCCAGCCCCGTGACGCCGCCGTGCTCGTCGGCGGCCCCGTCGTCGATCAGCCGCAGCGCGCGGCCCACGAGGTCGCCCCGCACGTCCCAGCCGGGATCGCCGGGCGACAGCTCGGGACGGCAGCGCTTGCACGGCCGGAACCCGGCGGCCTCGGCGGACGCCGCGTGCCGGTAGAAGCGGACGTTGCGCGACGCGGGCGTACGGGCCGGACAGATAGGACGGCAGTAGATGCGCGTCGTGGTCACCGCCGTGTAGAAGCGCCCGTCGAACCGGGCGTCCCTGGCGGAGACGGCCCGGTAACAGGAGTCGAAGTCGAGCTCGAGTGGTGACATGCCTCCGACAGTATGCGCTCCCCAGAGGCGCCGACTGGCGGAAATCGGACGTGTACGTGCGCTACTTGGACGAGACGCCGACCCCCAGGTCGAACTCCCGGTAGACCCTGGCCCAGAAGCCGTCGCGCAGCCACACCCGGGCCTCCGGGTAGGGGCGCAGCGAGTGGCCGAGCTCCTTCTCCGCCTCGATCAGCAGCTCGGTGTCGATCACGGTCGGCAGGATCGGCCCGGGCAGCAGGTCGCGGATGTTGTCGCGGCCGCGGGTCAGGATCCACTTCTGCGCCACGTGCTCGCCGACGTCCTCCACGCGCGGGCGGCTCGGCCCGAGCTTGGCCACCTGGCCGGGCTTGGCGTGCGGCTTGACGGGCGCGCGCCCGGCGAAGACCTGCGCGGGCGAGGGCGCGGCTGCGGGCGGCGGGACGGCCACGGGCTGGGGAGCACGGCTGAAAAAGGGCCTCAGGAAATCTGCAGTGATCACTTCCACGGTGTCGGACTCCCATACCAGGCGCTCGGCCTGGTTGGTGCCGTAAGGCGGCTCGACGCCCCACAAATGGATGCGCACGCCGTACGCCTGCGCCGCCTCGACCGCCGGAACCATGTCCTCATCACCGGCCAGCAGTATCGTGTCGGTGACCGCATGATGTCGGGCCAGGGCCTCCAGATCGCTCCTGATCTGCGCGTCCACCCCTTTCTGCTGGCCACGGGCGTTCAGGTTGCCGAGGCGCACCTTGACCCAGGGCAGCTGGGCGATGACCCGCTGGTCGACGGTGGGCACGCGGTCACGGGCTGCGTCATACCAATAGATCCGCAGAAGTTCGCCGGAAATACGTTCCTCTGCATGTTTCTGTAGACTCTGGATGAGCTCATCGGCGGCCACCCGATATTCCTTGCGCTCCTTGGCGCCGAGCAGCACTTCACCTGCCGCCGCATACAGATAACCGACATCCACCAGGACGGCGTACTTGGCTGCCACAGGATGCGGCATGAGGTCTGGGATGGCCATGTCGTCCTCCAGGCCGCGGTGTTAGTTAGTTGATCGGCTGACTATATACGCCATACTTTCTCTAGATAGTCCCAACTCCCGGGGAACTTGACACCCGATTCTCGGGATCTATCTAGGGTAGTGCGCTCATCCGCCATGCCGACTTCCCTGGAAGGACAGGCTTACGCATAGCTCTGACAGGGTTTCGCCACGTTCGCCGGCGCGGGGCCGGAGAGGGCTGCTGCCGGCCGTGCCGGGTGGCGAGGACGGCCACCAAAGCCGCGACCTCCTCGGGCGTGGCGTCGCCCCGGACGATGACGAGATCCGGCTTCACAGCGGGATGTTCCCATGCTTCTTGGGCGGGAGCGTGGCCCGCTTGTTCCTGAGCGCCCGCAGTGCCCTGACGATCTGGGGGCGGGTGTCGGACGGCCGGATCACCGCGTCGACGTAGCCGCGCTCGGCCGCGATGTACGGGTTCGCCAGCGTGTCCTCGTACTCGGTGACGAGCCGCGCGCGCTCGGTCTCGGGGTCGTCGGAGGCGGCCAGTTCGCGCCGGTAGAGGATGTTGACCGCGCCCTGCGCCCCCATGACCGCGATCTGGGCGGTGGGCCAGGCCAGGTTGACGTCGGCGCCGAGGTGCTTGGACCCCATGACGTCGTACGCGCCGCCGTACGCCTTGCGGGTGATCACCGTGATGAGCGGCACGGTGGCCTCGGCGTAGGCGTAGAGGAGCTTGGCGCCCCGGCGGATGATTCCGTTCCATTCCTGGTCGGTCCCGGGCAGGAAACCCGGCACATCCACAAAAGTCAGTATCGGAATATTAAAGGCATCACATGTTCGAATAAATCTGGCAGCCTTCTCGGATGCGTTGATATCAAGACATCCCGCGAAATGCATGGGTTGGTTGGCCACGACCCCGACCGGCTGGCCGTCCACGCGGCCGTACCCGACCACCACGTTGGGCGCGAAGAGCGCGTGGACCTCCAGGAACTCCCCGTCGTCCAGCACGTGCTCGATCACTTGGTGCATGTCGTACGGCTGGTTGGGCGAGTCGGGGATCAGCTCGTCCAGCTCCGGGTCGGGCTCCAGGTCGGTGGCGGCCTCGAAGACCGGCCCCTCGTCCAGGTTGTTCGACGGCAGGTACGACAGCAGCGCCTTGACGTAGTCGAGCGCGTCCTCCTCGTCGGCGGCCTGGTAGTGGGCCACGCCCGACTTGGTGTTGTGCGCGTGCGCCCCGCCGAGCTCCTCGAACGTGACCTCCTCGCCCGTCACCGTCCTGATCACGTCGGGTCCGGTGATGAACATGTGGGACGTCTGATCCACCATCACCACGAAGTCGGTCAGAGCGGGGGAGTAGACGTGCCCGCCGGCCGCGGCGCCCATGATGAGCGAGATCTGCGGGATCACGCCGGACGCGTGCACGTTGCGCTTGAAGATCTCCGCGTAGAGGCCGAGCGCGACCACGCCCTCCTGGATCCGCGCGCCGCCGCCCTCGTTGATGCCGATGATCGGGCACCCGGTCTTGATCGCCAGGTCGAGCACCTTGACGATCTTCTCGCCGTACACCTCGCCGAGCGAGCCGCCGAACACGGTCACGTCCTGCGAGAACACGCACACCTGCCGGCCGTCGACCGTGCCGTGCCCGGCGATGACGCCGTCGCCGTACGGCCGCCGCTTCTCCAGCCCGAACATCGTGGACCGGTGCCTGGCGAACTCGTCGAACTCCACGAACGAGCCCTCGTCCAGCAGCGCGAGCACCCGCTCCCTGGCGGTCATCTTGCCCTTGGCGTGCTGTTTCTCCACCGCCGCCGCCGAGCCCGCGTGCAGGGCCTCGTCGAGCCGCCGCTCCAGGTCGGCGATCTTCCCAGCGGTGGTGTGGATGTCCGGTTCTTCCGGTATCGGCTCCGCGGCTGTGCTCATGCGCGCAAGGCTAGCTGTTCTGCCTAGAGTGGATCCATGGCGGATGCGGTGCGCACGCACGGACTTTTCAAGCGGTACGGGCCGCAGGTCGCCGTGGCAGGCGTCGACCTCGTGGTGCCGGCCGGGAGTTTCGCGGGGCTGGTCGGGCCCAACGGCGCGGGGAAGACCACCACGCTCAGCATGATCACCGGGTTACTGCGTCCCGACGGGGGCTCGGCCGAGGTGGACGGGTTCCACGTCTGGCGCGACCCCGTGCAGGTCAAGGCCCGCATCGGCGTGCTGCCGGAGGGGCTGCGCCTGTTCGAGCGGCTGTCGGGCCGCGAGCTGCTGCTCTACAACGGGCGGCTGCGCGGCCTGCCCAAGGCGGACGTCGAGCGGCGCGCGGGTGAGCTGCTGGCGGTGATGGACCTCGCCGACGCCGCCGACAAGCTGGTCGTCGACTACTCCACCGGCATGCGCAAGAAGATCGGCCTGGCCGCCGCGCTGCTGCACAACCCGTCGGTGCTCTTCCTCGACGAGCCGTTCGAGGGCGTCGACCCGGTCAGCGCCAACACGCTCACCGACGTGCTGCGGCGCTTCACGTCCTCCGGCTCGACCGTGATCTTCTCCAGCCACGTGATGGACCTGGTCGAGCGGCTGTGCGACTGGGTGTCGGTGATGAGCGCGGGCCACATCGTGGCCCAGGGGCCGCTGGCCGACGTGCGCGGCGGGCGCAGCCTCAACCAGGCGTTCCTCGACCTGGTCGGCGGGCCGCGCGGCCAGGGCCAGGCCGGCCTCGACTGGCTCGGCGCCCGTACCGGCGCGCATCCGGGCGAACACCCCGGCGCCCGTACCGGCGCCCAGCCAGGCGAACAGCCCGGTGCCCGTCCCGGGGGACAGCCGTGAGCACGGTGGCGCTCTTCGCCCAGCTGAAGCTTCGGCTGCTGGCCGGAAACCTGCGCGGCGACGTCCAGCGCACGATCGGCTTCGTCTTCAGCCTGATCGCCGCCATCGGCGTGGCCGGGATCGGGTTCCTGCTGATGAGCCTGCTCCGGCTCGCGCCCGACGACATCGCCTCCTCGCTCGTGATCGTCGCGTTCACGTTCTTCCTCATCGGCTGGATGATCGTGCCGCTGCTCGCGTTCGGCCTCGACGACACCCTCGATCCGGCGAAGCTGTGGCTGCTGCCGCTGCCGACGGGGCGGCTCGCGGTCGGCCTGTTCACCGCGTCCGTCACCGGCGTCTGGCCGGTGGCGATCCTGATCGTGACGTTCGGCGCGCTGGCCGGGCTCGCGTCGGGGGTGGGCGGCTTCCTGCTCGGCGTGCCTGCCGTGCTGCTGCAGTTCGCGCTCTGCATCGTGACGTCCAGGCTGATCACCACCGCGCTCTCCGGCGTGCTGCGCTCCCGGCGCGGGCGCGACGTGCTGGCCCTGAGCGTGCTGTTCGTGGTGGTGCTCGCGCAGCTGCCCAACCTGCTGATGAACCAGGGCTTCAGCGACCCCGGGACGATGCTGCGCCAGATGGCGGCCGTGCTCAGGTGGACCCCGCCGGGCATGGCGGCGCACGCCATCGCCGACGGCGGCCTCGTCGGGCTGGCCGAGCTGGTCTTCGTGGCCCTGCTCGTGGTCGTGCTCGCCTGGCTGTGGGTCAAGGCGCTGGGCCGGGCCCTGGTCACGCCCGACGCCTCCACGCAGGCCGCGTCCGTACGCAGGGAGAGCGGGCTGGTCGACCGGGTCCTGCCCGACGGGCCCCTGGCGGCGGTGGTGACGAAGGAGCTGAAGTACTACAGGCGCGAGCCGAGGTTCCGCGTGGGCTGGTTCAGCGCCGTCTTCGTCACGGCCATGCTGGCGTTCTCGCTGACCAGGAACGGGCCGGGCGGCGAGGGCCTGCCGGTCGTGCTCACCGCCTTCGGCGCCCTGATGATCGCGCTGCAGTCGGGCAACGCCTTCGGCATCGACGGCCGCTCGCTGTGGATGAACGCCGTGGCGTTCGGCTCCGAGCGGGACCTGGCCACCGACCTGGCCGGGCGCCACCTGGCCAACGCGGTGGTGGCCGTGCCGCTGATCGCCGTGCTCGCCGTCCTGGGCGGCCTGTTCACCGGCCATCCCGCCATGATCGTCCCCGCGGCGCTGTCCGGGTGGGGCGCACTCGGGCTCGGGCTCGGCGTCGGCTCGGTGACCAGCGTGGTGGTCCCGTACACCGTGCCAGAACGGATGAACGCCTTCAGCGGCGCCGCGCCCGGGCAGGGCGGGCTCGCGTTCGTCTCCTCCATAGGGACGATGCTCGGCATCGCGCTGCTGTCGCTGCCGTTCGTGCTGCCGGTGGTGTTCGGCTGGGTCTGGGTGTGCGTGGCCGCCCCGTTCTACGGCCTGCTGGCCGAGGCGCTCGGCCGGCGACTGGCCGCCAGGATCGGGTACGCCCGCCTCCCCGACCTGCTCGCGGCGGTGTCAAAGGCATCCTGAGCAGTGGTCTAGTCCAATGGGCGAGACCGGTCTACGGCTTCCCCGGACGAGTCGATACCCTCACAACATGATTGACCAGGGGCTCGAGCGTCGCAGTGCCGCAGTGACCGAGATGCCGGACGAGCTACGCCACGATGTGCGCCTGCTGGGCAAACTGCTCGGCCAGGTGCTCGCCGAGCAGGGTGGCGAAGACCTGCTGGCCGACGTCGAACGGTTGCGCAAGGCCGTCATCGCCGCACGCAGGGGCGAGGTGTCCGCCGACGAGATCACCGACATGATCGCGGGATGGGAGATCGAGCGGGCGGTCGCGGTCGCCCGCGCCTTCACCTGCTACTTCCACCTGGCCAACCTGGCCGAGGAGCACTACCGCATCCGCACGCTGCGCGAGCGCGACGCCGAGGGCAGGGTCCAGCGCGAGTCGCTGGCCCAGGCCGTGAAGGAGCTGGGCCACGAGCGGGTCACCGAGCTGCTGGCCGGCCTGGAGCTGCACCCGGTGCTCACCGCGCACCCCACCGAGGCGCGCAGGCGCGCGGTCGTCACCGCCATCCAGCGCGTCAGCGGCCAGCTCACCGAGTACAACGCGCCGGGCCGCGGCGCCTCCGAGCGCGCCGAGAGCAAGCGCCGCCTGCTGGAGGAGATCGACCTCCTCTGGCGTACGGCCCAGCTGCGCTCGACCAAGCTCGACCCGCTCGACGAGGTGCGCACGGCCATGGCCGCCTTCGACGAGACGCTGTTCCGCATGGTGCCGCAGGTCTACCGCTCGCTGGACGCGGCGCTCGACGAGCGCACCGGCACCCGCCCGCCGCAGGCCAGGCCGTTCATCCGCTACGGCAGCTGGATCGGCGGCGACCGCGACGGCAACCCCAACGTCACGGCCCGCGTCACCCGCGAGACCATCCAGATCCAGTCCGAGCACGTGCTGACCGCCCTTGAGACGGCCTGCACGCGCATCGCCCGCACGCTGACGTCCTCCGTCCAGCTCGCGCCCTGCTCGCCCGAGCTCAGGTCGGCGCTGGCCGAGGCCGTGGACGCCTACCCCGACGTGGTCTCCGAGCTGGCCACCCGCTCGCCGCGCGAGCCGCACCGGCAGTGGCTGCTGTTCGTGGCCACGCGCATCGCCGCGACCCGCCGCCGCGACCTCGACCTCGCCTACCGCTCGCCCGCCGACCTGCTGGCCGACCTGCGCCTGGCGCAGGAGTCGCTGGCCGGCTCGGCGCCGCGCCAGGCGTACGGCGAGCTGCAGCACCTCATCTGGCAGGTGGAGACGTTCGGCTTCCACCTGGCCGAGCTGGAGGTGCGCCAGCACTCCCAGGTGCACGCGGCCGCCCTGGAGGAGGTCAGGGCCGGAGGCGAGCTGTCGGAGCGCACCGAGGAGGTGCTGGCCACGATCCGGGTGATCGCCTGGATCCAGGAGCGGTTCGGCGTCACGGCCTGCTCCCGCTACGTGGTCTCCTTCACCCGCTCGGCCGACGACATCGCCGCCGTCCACGAGCTGGCCCGGCACGCGCTCGGCGACCGGGCGCCGGTGCTCGACGTGGTGCCGCTGTTCGAGTCGGGCCAGGACCTCGCCAACTCGCCCGGCGTGCTGACCGGCATGCTCGACATCCCGCAGGTGCGCGAGCGGCTGGCGGCCACCGGCCGGCGCATGGAGATCATGCTGGGCTACTCCGACTCGGCCAAGGAGCTCGGCCCCGCCGCCGCCACGCTCCGGCTCTACGAGGCGCAGGAGGCGCTGACGGCCTGGGCGGCCGAGCACGACGTGAAGCTGCGCATGTTCCACGGCAGGGGCGGCGCGCTCGGGCGCGGCGGCGGCCCGGCCAACCGCGCGGTGCTGGCCCAGGCGCCCGGCTCGGTCGCGGGCCGGTTCAAGGTCACCGAGCAGGGCGAGGTCATCTTCGCCCGCTACGGCCACATCGCCATCGCCCGCCGCCACCTGGAGCAGGTGGCCAACGCCGTGCTGCTGGCCTCCTCGCCCACGGTCGGCGAGCGCACGGCGGCCGCGGCCGACCGCTTCCGCGGCCTGGCCGAGCAGGTGGCCACGGCCTCGGAGCAGGCCTACCGCGCGCTGACCGAGGCGCCGGGCTTCCCCGAGTGGTTCGGGCTGGTCAGCCCGCTGGAGGAGATCGGCTCGCTGCGGCTGGGCTCGCGCCCGGCGCGCCGCGGCCTCGGCGCGCCGCGCTCGCTCGACGACCTGCGGGCCATCCCGTGGGTGTTCGCGTGGGCGCAGACGCGGGTCAACCTGCCCGGCTGGTACGGTCTCGGCACCGGCCTGGCCTCGGTCGGCTCCCTCGACGAGCTGCGGGCGGCGTACGCGGAGTGGCCGCTGTTCAACGCGCTGCTCGACAACGCGGAGATGTCGCTGGCCAAGACCGACCGCTCGATCGCCAAGCGCTACCTCGCGCTGGGCGGCAGGGAGGACTTCAGCCGCCAGGTGCTGGAGGAGTACGACAGGACGCGCGACCTGGTGCTGCGGGTCACCGGCCACACCCGGCTGCTGGAGAACCGCAAGGTGCTCTCGCGGGCCGTCCAGCTGCGCGACCCGTACGTCGATGCGCTGTCGCACCTGCAGCTGCGGGCCCTGCGCGCGCTGCGCACCGGCAACCCGTCGGAGCAGGAGCGCGACCGCCTGTCGACGCTCCTGCTGCTGTCGGTCAACGGCGTCGCGGCCGGCCTGCAGAACACCGGCTGACCATCAGCCGCGCCCATCAACGGGGCCCTCGAAGAAGGCGATGACGTCGGACGCGAGGGCCTGCGGCGCGGTGTGCGCGGTGTAGTGTCCGCGCGCCGGGGCGGGCAGCGTCTTCCAGGAGACGATGCCGGCGTGGTCGCGTTCGGCGAAGCGGCGGATCGACGCGAAGTCGCCCTCGGCCATCGCCAGCGCGGTCGGCACGGTGGTGGGCTCCTTGGGCTGCTCCATGCGCGCGTTCTCCCAGTACAACCGGATCGCCGACCCGGCGGTGCCGGTGAGCCAGTGGATCGAGGCGTTGGCCAGCACGAAGTCGTCGTCCAGGTCGTCCTCGAAGAGCTGGACGAGCCAGCCGAGCAGCCCGGCGGGCGAGTCGGCGAGCGCGTGGGCGAGCGTCTGCGGCTGCTGCGAGTGCAGCACGTTGAAGGCGCCCTTCTCCTTCCAGAACCAGTCGAGCACCGCGAGGCCCGCCTGCTCCTCCTCGCTCAGGTCCGCGAGCTCGGCCGGGTCGCCCGACGGGAACGAGAACAGCTGGGTGACGTGCACGCCCACGACGTGCTCGGGGTCGATCCTGCCGACCTCGGGCGAGATCATCGAGCCGCCGTCGTTGCCCACCGCGCCGTAGCGCTCGTAGCCGAGCCGGGCCATCAGCTCGGCCCACGCCCTGGCGATGCGCAGGTTGTTCCAGCCCGGCTCCGTGGTGGGGCCGGAGAAGCCGAAGCCGGGAACCGACGGGATGACCAGGTGGAAGCGGCGCCTGAGCGGCTCGACGGCCCTCATGTACTCGAGGATCGAGCCGGGCCAGCCGTGGGTGAGGATCAGCGGCAGGGCCTCGGGGTCGTCGGAGCGCACGTGGACGAAGTGGATGTGCTGCCCGTCGATCTCGGTGGTGAACTGCGGGTACGCGTTCAGCTCGGCCTCCTGGGCGCGCCAGTCGAATCCGTCGCGCCAGCGGGTGACCAACCGCCGCACCCGCTCGACGCCGACCCCCTGGTCGACGCCCGGGATCTCGTGCGCGAAGCGGGTCCGGGCGAGGCGGTCGTGGAGGTCGTCGAGGTCAGCCTGCGGGATCTCGATGCGGAACGGCTTGATGCTCATGGCGGGGCTCCTCAAGAGGGGAACGGTTCGTTCTGTTCCAATAATATCAGAACGGAATGATCCATTCCAATGGGCTGATGTGTCCTCGCCACCTGGGAGGATGGGGAGATGGCCGGCTCCCGCTACTCCGATCTCGAACGCCCGCCCCTCTCCGAGGCGGCGCTCAACCGCGCGCTCGTCCGCCCCGGCTCCCTGTGGACCGGCGTCACCGTCGTGGAGAGCACCGGCTCCACCAACGCCGACCTGGCGCGAGCCGCCCGCGACGGGGCGGGGGAGGGCGCGGTGCTGGTCGCGGAGGCGCAGGAGGCCGGCCGCGGCCGGCTCGGCCGCCCCTGGTCGGCGCCGCCCCGTTCGGGCCTGATGTTCTCGGTCCTGCTCAGGCCGGCCGTGCCGGTCGCCGCGCAGGGCTGGCTGCCCATCCTGTACGGCGTCGCCGCCGCCTCGGCCGTGCGCCGCCTGGCGGAGGTGGACGTCCGCCTCAAGTGGCCCAACGACCTGCTGATCGGCGAGCGCAAGCTGGCCGGCATCCTCGCCGAGCGGGCCGACGGCGCGGTGGTCGTCGGCATGGGGCTGAACGTGTCGCTGCGCGAGGACGAGCTGCCCGTCGAGACCGCCACGTCGCTGGCCGTCGAGCAGGCGGCCTGCGTCGACCGCGACCCGCTGCTCAGAGCGGTGCTCAGGGAGGTCGAGAGCCACTACAGGGAGTGGACGGCCGCCGGGGGCGACGCGGAGGCCTGCGGGCTGCGCCCGGCGTACCTGGCGTCCTGCGCCACGATCGGGCGGCGGGTCAGGGTGGAGCTGCCGGCCGACCGGGCGATCGTCGGCCTGGCGACCGGGATCGACGGTTCCGGCCACCTGCAGGTGGAGTCGGAGGGCGAGCGGCACACGCTGAGCGCCGGAGACGTCGTACATGTACGGACAGCGGAATGAACGTGGCCGTGGCCCCGCGATGGTGGCACGATTTGGCCATGACCCTTCCCGACCACCATCTGACGCAGGGTGAGCGGCGCGTCCGGTCCTTCCACCCCCACTGGAAGCGGCTCGTCGGTCCCTTCATCGCGCTGGTTCTCCTGGCCGCGGCCACCGGCGCGGCGATCTACTTCATCCCCGGCCAGTGGGAGTACGCCTCCTACGCGAGGATCGCCGTCGTCGTCATCGGCCTCGTCCTGCTGACGATCTGGTCGTTCGTCCCCTACCTGCGGTGGAAGAACACCGGCTACGTGCTCACCACCCACCGCTTCACGATCAGCACGGGCGTGCTCAACAAGTCGACCGACGAGATCCCCATCGCCAAGGTCAACACCGTCAGCTCCGACCAGACCTTCCCCGAGCGCCTGCTCGGCTGCGGCACGCTGACCGTCGAGTCCGCGGGCGAGCGGGGCGAGATCGTGCTGCGCGACATCCCGAAGATCCAGGACGTCCGCACCGACCTGTTCAGGCTGGTCGAGGACGCCTCCGACGGCGAGATCGACGGCCGCTGATCGCGTGGGCAGCACCAGCCGCGGCCGGCCGAGCGCCGAGGACATCGAGCGCCTGCTCGTCGGCGCGCCGCCCCGGTTCACCAAGGAGCAGGTCACGGCCGAGGCCGGCGTGCCGCGCGAGCTCGCCGAGCGGATCTGGCGCGCGCTCGGGTTCGCCCAGCGGGCCGACGACGCCGTGGCGTTCACCGAGGGCGACCTGGGCGCGCTGCGCCGGGTGCGCCGGATGCTCGACAGCGGCGCGCTCGACGAGCAGACCGTCGTACGCATGGCCCGCGCGCTCGGGCAGACCACGGCCAGGCTGGCCCAGTGGCAGGCCGAGATCATGATGGGCGCCATGGTGCCGCCCGACCCGTCGGAGGACGACCTGGCCCGGGTGCTCGGAGCGGCGCAGGAGCTGATTCCCGACTTCGAGCAGGTGCTGGTCCACGTCTGGCGGGCCCAGCTGGCCGCCGCCGGCACCCGGCTGCTGGCCATCGCCGACGGCGGCGACGAGCTGGTGCCGACCCGGGTCTCGATGGCCGTGGGCTTCGCCGACCTGGTGTCGTTCACCAGGCGCGCCCGCGAGCTCGACGAGAAGGAGCTGGCCGAGCTGGTCGAGGGGTTCGAGGCACGGGCCTCCGACGTGGTGGCCGGCCACGGCGCCCGGCTGGTCAAGACGCTGGGCGACGAGGTGCTGTTCACCGCGCCGAGCGCGGCCCAGGCGGCGCGGATCGCGCTCGACCTGGTGGAGTCGGGCGTCGAGCTGCGGATCGGCATGGCGTACGGGCCCGTGCTCCCCATGATGGGCGACGTCTTCGGCACCACCGTCAACCTGGCCGCCAGGCTCACCGCCATCGCCAGGCCGGGCGCGATCCTCGTCGACTCCGCGCTGGCCGACGCGCTGGCCGACGCGCTGGCCGACGGGCTGGCCGGCGCGCCGGACGGCCTCGCGGAGGTCGAGGTGCGCGAGATCAGACGCCGTCCCGCGAGAGGCCTCGGCGTGGTGCGGCCCTATGTCTTGCGGAGATCATCCTCCTGACACAAGATGCTGGCATGCCGTACGAAGTGCAGGGCGTCGTCGCCCGAGCCAAGGGCCAGGAAGTTTCGCTAGAGACGGTCGTGGTGCCGGACCCCGGTCCCGGTGAGGCGGTGGTGAACGTGCAGGCCTGCGGGGTCTGCCACACCGACCTGCACTATCGCGAGGGAGGGATCAGCGACGACTTCCCGTTCCTGCTCGGCCACGAGGCGGCGGGCGTGGTCGAGGCGGTCGGGCCGGGCGTCACCGAGGTGTCCCCCGGCGACTTCGTCATCCTCAACTGGCGCGCGGTGTGCGGCCAGTGCCGCGCCTGCCTGCGCGGCCGTCCCTGGTACTGCTTCAACACCCACAACGCCGCCCAGAAGATGACGCTCAAGGACGGCACGGAGCTGTCGCCCGCGCTCGGCATCGGCGCGTTCCTGGAGAAGACGCTGGTGGCCGCCGGGCAGTGCACCAAGGTCTCCGCCGAGGCGCCCGCGCAGGTGGCGGGCCTGCTGGGCTGCGGCGTCATGGCGGGGCTCGGCGCCGCGATCAACACCGGCGGGGTGACCCGTGGCGACTCCGTGGCCGTCATCGGCTGCGGCGGCGTGGGCGACGCGGCGATCCTCGGCTCCTCCCTGGCGGGCGCCGCGAAGATCATCGCGGTGGACGTGGACGACCGCAAGCTCGGCTGGGCCCGAGACTTCGGCGCCACCGACACCGTCAACTCCCGCGAGAGCGACCCGGTCGAGGCGATCCGCGACCTGACCGGCGGCTTCGGCGCCGACGTGGTCATCGAGGCCGTGGGCCGCCCCGAGACGTACAAGCAGGCCTTCTACGCCAGAGACCTGGCCGGCACGGTCGTGCTGGTCGGCGTGCCGACCCCCGAGATGACCCTGGAACTGCCGCTCCTCGACGTGTTCGGCCGCGGCGGCGCGCTGAAGTCCTCCTGGTACGGCGACTGCCTGCCCTCGCGCGACTTCCCCATGCTCATCGACCTGTTCCTGCAGAACCGATTGCCGCTCGACAAGTTCGTCAGCGAGACGATCGGGGTCGACCAGGTGGAGGAGGCGTTCGCCAAGATGCACCGCGGCGAGGTGCTGCGCTCGGTGGTGGCGTTCTAGATGATCGACAGGGTCATCACCTCGGGCACGTTCTCGCTGGACGGCGGCACGTGGGACGTCGACAACAACGTCTGGCTGGTCGGCGACGCCCGCGAGGTCGTGGTCATCGACGCCGCCCACGACGCCGCGCCGATCGCCGAGCGCGCGGGCGGGCGCGCCGTCAAGGCCGTCGTCTGCACCCACGCGCACAACGACCACATCAACGCCGCCGGGCCGCTCGCCGCACGCACCGGCGCGCCGATCCGGCTGCACCCCGCCGACCAGGTGCTGTGGGAGCAGCAGTACGGCGCCGAGGTGACGTACGAGCCGCTGGAGGACGGCGAGAAGATCGAGGTCGGCGGGATCGTGCTGGAGGTGCTGCACACGCCGGGCCACTCGCCTGGGGCGGTCTGCCTGTACGCCGCCGACCTCGGCGCGCTGTTCAGCGGCGACACCCTGTTCAAGGGCGGGCCGGGGGCGACCGGGCGCTCCTACAGCTCGTTCGACACGATCATCCGGTCGATCAGGGAGCGCCTGCTGACCCTGCCGCCCGAGACCGTCGTCCACACGGGGCACGGCGACTCCACCACGATCGGCGCGGAGGCCCCGCACCTGGAGGAGTGGATCGCGCGAGGCCAGTAGCAGGAGTGTGGCACACCTAACGTAGGCAAGCCTTACCGAAGTGAGCTACCTTAGGTGTGCCTAACCTTGCTGCTTGTCCCCTGAAAGGCCTGTCCCCGATGTACGTCTGCGTGTGTCGTGCCGTGACCGAGAACGAGGTGCACGACTGCATCGCCGCCGGGGCCAAGAGTGCCAAGCAGATCCGCGACACCACAGGTGCCGGTGGGGACTGTGCCCGATGTGTACGGAAGATCTGTGCGATCCTGAAAAGGTCTGAAGAACTGACGACCGCATAGCAGGGGGCCCGTGTCATGCAGGGCGACAAGCAGATCATCGAGTTGCTCAACGAACAGCTGACCGCTGAGCTCACCGCGATCAACCAGTACTTCCTCCACGCGAAGATGCAGGAGAACTGGGGATACACCAAGCTCGCCGAGCACACGCGCGCCGAGTCGTTCGAGGAGATGCGCCACGCCGAACGGCTCACCGACCGCATCCTCTTCCTCGAAGGGCTGCCCAACTACCAGCGCCTGGGCACCCTGCACATCGGGCAGACCGTCGAGGAGCAGCTCAAGGCCGACCTCGAGGTCGAGCTGGCCGTCGTGCAGCGCCTGCGCCCGGCGATCGCGCTCATGCGCGAGAAGGGCGACATCACCTCGGCGCGGATCTTCGAGGAGATCCTGGAGGACGAGGAGCACCACATCGACTACCTGGAGACGGAGCTCGAGCTCATCCGGAGCCTGGGCGAGCAGCTGTACCTCGCCCGCTACGCGGAGCCGCCGTCCGCCGACGACTGACCGCACGGTCATCTGATGATCGCCGTGGGGGCAGGTCCGGTACTTTAATCCCGACTAACCGATATTTAGCGGCGTTTGCCCAGGTCAATGGATAGGTCAACTGCGAGTCAAACCGCGCGCTGTGCCCGGGAAACGATCGCCTAAGGTCATACGATCGCTTCATGACCTGCGTACTTCTCGCCGAGGATGACACCTCGATCTCGGAGCCGCTCGCGCGTGCGCTACGCCGCGAGGGCTACCAGGTCGAGGTGAGCCCGGACGGCCCGCAAGCGTTGGAGCGGGCCCTGTCGGGCGGCATCGACCTCATCGTTCTTGACCTCGGCCTGCCAGAGATGGACGGGCTGGAGGTGGCTCGCCGGATCCGCGCCGAGGGGCACGGCACCCCGGTTCTCATACTCACCGCCCGAGTCGACGAGGTCGACACGGTCGTCGGGCTCGACGCCGGGGCCGACGACTACGTCACCAAACCGTTCAGGCTCGCCGAACTACTCGCCCGGGTGCGGGCGCTGCTGCGCCGCGGCACCTCGGAGACCCCGGTCGTCCAGGGTGTCCGCATCGACGCCGACTCAAGGCGCGCGTGGATGGGGGACAAGGAGCTGCATCTGACCACCAAAGAATTCGATCTCTTGCGCGTGCTCGTGCGCGACGCCGGCAAGGTCGTCACCCGCGAGCAGATCATGCGGGAGGTCTGGGACACGAACTGGTGGGGTTCGACCAAGACCCTCGACATGCACATCTCGTGGCTGCGTCGCAAGCTCGGCGACGACGCCGCGAAACCGCGATACATCACCACCGTCCGGGGAGTCGGCTTCCGGTTCGAGCGCGAGTAGGAGATGCGCCGCCGACTGCTCTCCTCCACGCTGCTCGTCGCGGTCATCGCGGTGCTGCTGCTGGGGGTCCCCCTGGGCGTCGTCGTCAGCCGCCTGATCGTCGACGAGGCGGCCCAGGAGCTCGGGTCCGAGGCCAAACGCCTCGTGGGAGAGGTCGAGTACGCCCGCGTACAGGAGACCCCGCTCGACCCTCAGCAGCTGGAGCAGAAATATCCGGACCGGTATATCCAGATCTGGGAACGCGGAACCCCCCTCAGGGTGACCGTCGTCGGCAGCGCGCCGCCGTCCGGTCACCTCATGACGGAGGACGCGCAGACCAACACCGGCGTCTACGTCCGGATAAGCCGTGACCGGGATCAGGTCGAGCAGGACGTACGAGCTCGTCTCCTGCTCATCGTGGCCTTGGCCGTGGCCGCCCTGGCGGTGGCCGTCAGCCTGGCCGTCGTCCAGTCACGCCGGCTGACACTGCCCCTGCAAGATCTTGCCAAGATCGCCGAGCGGCTGGGCTCGGGCGACGCACGGCCGAGCAAGCACCGCTACGGCATCCCCGAGCTCGACCGGGTCGCCCAGGTGCTCGACCGCAGCGCGACCCGCATCTCCGACCTGCTCACCCGCGAGCGCGAGTTCGCCACCGACGCCTCCCACCAGCTCCGGACCCCCTTGACCGGCCTCACCATGCGCCTGGAGGAGATCGTCTCCGCCGCCGACCAGCCCGAGGTCGTCCGCGAGGAGGGCGAGGCCGCGATCGTCCAGGCCGAGCGGCTCACCGCGGTGATCGACGAGCTGCTGGCCGCCGCCCGGCGCCAGCGCCACGCCCAGGCGGAGCCGATCGCCGTGGACGAAGTGCTCATCCAGCAGATCAGGGAGTGGGAGCCGGTCTTCAGGGACGCCCACCGCTCGCTGCGGCTGGAAGGCGCCCGCGGGCTCAAGGCGATGGCCACCACCGGCGGCTTCGGCCAGGTGATCGCGTCGCTGCTGGAGAACTCCCTGCGCCACGGCGGCGGGGCCGTCACCGTCACCTCCACCAGCAGCGACAACTACGTGGTGATCGAGGTCGCGGACGAGGGCCCCGGCATCGCCGACGAGATCGCCCCCAAGATCTTCGAGCGGAACATCAGCGGTGGCGGGGGCACCGGCCTCGGGCTGACGCTCGCCCGCGCGCTGGCCGCCGCCGACGGCGGGCGGCTGGAGCTGGTGCGGCGCCGACCCGCGACGTTCGCCATCTTCCTGCGGCCGGCGGAGGACGGCGGCGGCAGGAACCGGGTGGTCAGCGGCCCCGCGTGACCCTCACCGACCCCGAGTGAACCTCAGCTCAGCGGCCGCGCGTGGCCCTCAGCGGCCGCGCGCGGCCCCGCGCGGTCAGCGGTCCCGCCTGATCCCGGCGTCGACCCCGCCGTCGGGCAGCTCCACCGGGATCGGCTCGGTAGCCTCCAGGAACACCCACTTCTTGTACGACCAGTAGCGGAACAGCGTGCCGAACCCGACGCCCACGATGTTGGCGATGTTGAGGCTCAGCGTGTCGTGCAGGTCGAGCGTGTAGGTGGTGAAGCCGATCGTCAGCATGCCGAACAGCAGCGCGATGCCGTTGAGCAGGAAGAACAGGAAGTATTCGCGCCCCAGCCCGCTCTGCTCGCGATCCCTGAAGGTCCAGTAGCGGTTGCCGAGGTAGGCGAACGTCGTGGAGATCGTGGTCGCCACGACCTTGGACGTGAGCGGCCCCAGTCCGAAGGCGACGTTGCACAGGTTGAGGAGGCCCGTGTCGAGCACGAAGGCGACGGCCCCGATGCTGCCGAACTTGGCCAGCTCGTGAACGAGGGACGCGAATCGCGCGTAGAGGCGTCTGACGACATCCACGTCTCTGCTCGGTCCCTTCCTTCGTCGAGCCTGACGTCTTCAGCGTACCGGCCAGCGTGACGGGTGGGGTGACGGCGGTTGAAGATCCGGCTGACAAATATCATCCCATGCCCGACATTTGCGAAAGACCCGACATTACGGAAGGTAGGCCGTTACGCTGCGTTGCACCGCGTCCGTGATCCGGCATCCACGGGCGAGGCCGCGCTGGGCGGCCGTGCCTGCGAAGGCAACCCGGAACGGCCGCCCAGCCCAGAGCGTCCGGGAATGTCGGCCTTGTCGGTGAGCTGACCTGGCCCCGAGCGTCCGGGAAAGTCGTTCCGTCCCGGTAAGCTCACCTGGCGTGAGTTCCTACAGCCCCATCGGACCGGTCGTCGGCATCGTCGGCGCGGGCCAGCTGGCCAGGATGTCGCAGCCGCCGGCCATCGCGCTCGGCCTAGAGCTGCGGGTGCTGGCCAACAGCCCCGAAGAGAGCGCCGCCCGGGTGATCGTCGACACGCGCATCGGAGACTACCGCGATCTCGACGATCTACGCGAGTTCGCCAAGGGCTGCGACGTGATCACGTTCGACCACGAGCACGTGCCCACCGACCACATCAGAGCCCTCACCGCCGCCGGCCACGCCGTCCATCCCGGCGCCGAGGCGCTGGTGCACGCCCAGGACAAGGCGGTCATGCGGGAGCGGCTGACCGCCATCGGCGTGCCCTGCCCGGCCTGGGCGCGCGTGTCGTCGCCCGAGCAGGTCGCGGCCTTCGCGGAGGAGCACGGCTGGCCCGTGGTCCTGAAAGCGGTGCGCGGCGGCTACGACGGCCGCGGCGTGTGGGTCTGCCGCTCTCCCGAGGAGGTCGTGGAGGCGTTCGCGACCGGCGTCGAGCTGCTCGCCGAGGCGTTCGTGCCGTTCGAGCGGGAGCTGGCCGTGCTCGTGGCCCGCTCGCCGCACGGTCAGGGCGTCAGCTACCCGGTCGTCGAGACCGTGCAGCGTGACGGCATCTGCGTGGAGGTCGTCGCGCCCGCGCAGGGGCTCGACCAGGAGGACGCCGCGCAGGCGCAGCGCATCGGCCTGAAGATCGCCCACGAGCTGGGCGTGACGGGGCTGCTGGCGGTGGAGCTGTTCGACACGCCCAACGGGTTCGTGGTCAACGAGCTGGCCATGCGCCCGCACAACAGCGGCCACTGGACCATCGAGGGCTCGACGACGTCGCAGTTCGAGCAGCACCTGAGGGCGGTGCTCGACCTGCCGCTCGGCACGCCCAAGATGACCGCCCAGGTCGTCGTCATGGCCAACCTGCTCGGGGGCGACGAGCCCGACCTGTTCAAGCGCTACGAGCACGTCCTCGCCCACGACCCGGGCATCAAGCTGCACTTCTACGGCAAGGAGGTGCGCCCCGGCCGCAAGATCGGCCACGTGACGGCTCTCGGCTCCAACCTCGACGAGGTCCGCGCCCGCGCCCGCCACGCCGCCGTCTACCTCACCACCGGGGAGTACACATGAGCGTCGGGATCGTCATGGGGAGCGACTCGGACTGGCCGGTCATGAAGGCCGCCGCCGAGGCCGTCGCCGACTTCGGCGTGCCCTTCGAGGCGGACGTGGTCTCGGCGCACCGCATGCCCACCGAGATGATCGAGTACGGCCGCGCCGCCGCGTCCCGCGGCCTCCAGGTGATCATCGCGGGGGCCGGGGGAGCGGCGCACCTGCCCGGGATGCTGGCCTCCGTCACGCCGCTGCCGGTGATCGGCGTGCCGGTGCCGCTGAAATACCTCGACGGGATGGACTCCCTGCTGTCGATCGTCCAGATGCCCGCCGGGGTGCCGGTGGCCACGGTCGCGGTCGGCGGCGCCCGCAACGCGGGGCTGCTGGCCGTACGCATTCTCGCCGCGTCCGACGCGAGGCTCCGGGCGCAGATGGAGGACTTCCAGGCGGAGCTGAAGGAGCAGGCGTACGCCAAGGGCGAGAAACTCCGCGCGGAGGCCGCCGCCCTGAAGCGCTAGGAGCGGCGGCCTGCCGGAGTGGGAACGGGGCTGCGGGTCACGGACGGCCGAGTGCGCGGTAGTGCCACCCGGCCGACCGCCACGTCTCGGCGTTCAGCGCGTTGCGCCCGTCCACGATGCGCCGGGTCGCGACCACGGCCCCCAGCTCCTCCGGATCGAGCTCCACGAACTCCTGCCACTCCGTGAGCAGCAGCACGACGTGCGCACCGCGGACCGCCTCGACGGCCGACTCGCCATAGTTCAGCTCGGGATGAGCCTTACGAGCGTTGCGCAGCGCGATCGGGTCGTACACGGTGACCTGTCCGCCCTGGTGGCCGATCGTCACGGCGACGTCCAGGGCGGGCGAGTCGCGAATGTCGTCGGAGTTGGGCTTGAACGCGGCGCCCAGCACGCCCACCGTGCAGCCGTGGAACGAGCCCCCCGCCAGCTCCCTGGCCAAATCGACCATGCGGGCGCGGCGCCGCATGTTGATGGCGTCCACCTCGCGCAGGAACGTCAGCGCCTGGTCAGCCCCCAGCTCGCCGGCCCGCGCCATGAAGGCCCTGATGTCCTTGGGCAGGCAGCCGCCGCCGAAGCCGAGCCCGGCGTTCAGGAACCGCCCGCCGATCCGGTCGTCGTACGACAGCGCCTCGGACAGCTGCTTGACGTCGGCGTGCGCGGCCTCGCAGACCTCGGCCATGGCGTTGATGAAGGAGATCTTGGTGGCGAGGAAGGCGTTGGCGGCCGTCTTGACCAGCTCGGACGTGGCGA
Source organism: Nonomuraea phyllanthi (assembly GCF_006334985.2). Lineage (GTDB taxonomy): Bacteria > Actinomycetota > Actinomycetes > Streptosporangiales > Streptosporangiaceae > Nonomuraea > Nonomuraea phyllanthi. The sequence goes on along the minus strand of NZ_VDLX02000001.1, from coordinate 810,663 downwards.
AATCGGTCACCACGTACGGAACCTCGCCCAGCGGCTCGTACACCTCGCGCAGCACCTTCTCCGCACGCTCGGTACGAACGCCGAGCACGATGCGATCCGGGTGCAGAGTGTCCTCGACCGCGAACCCCTCCCGCAGGAACTCGGGGTTCCACGCCAGCTCGGCCTGCCCTCCGGCGGGCGCGAGCCGCGCGAGCTTGTCGGCCAGCCGCTCGGCGGTGCCCACGGGGACGGTGGACTTGCCGACGACCAGGCACTGCCGGTCGAGCAGCGGGGCGAGGGTCTCGATGGCCTGGTCGACGTAGGTGACGTCCGCGGCGTACTCCCCGCGCTTCTGCGGCGTGCCGACGCAGACGAAGTGCACGTCGCCGAAGGCGGCGGCCTCCTCGTAGGAGGTGGTGAAGCGAAGGCGGCCGGATTCGATCCCGCGGCGGAGCACCGGTTCGAGCCCGGGCTCGTGGATAGGAAGCTCGCCTTGATTCAGCCGGAGGACCTTGTCGGCATCGATGTCCACGCCAAGGACGTCGTACCCCAAATCAGCCATGCACGCCGCATGAGTGACGCCCAGGTATCCGGTCCCGATCACCGTGAGGCGATATGGCACGAGTGAGCTCCTTTCGATCGCGCAGGCATGCTACCGGCCCTCGCTACCTCCTACGTGCCACGTGCTTCTCTTCGCAAACCGTACTAGCTGGTAACAAGAAGGTCGGACGTCCTAGTATCAGCCCATGAGCTTCCCCCTTTACGCCCCCGCCGAAGAGCACGACCTGCTCAGGGAGACCGTCCGGGCCCTGGCCGACGAGAAGATCGCGCCGCACGCCGCGGCGGCCGACGAGACAGAAGAGTTCTCCTGGGACGTCTACAAGGCGCTCGTGTCGGCGGACCTGCACGCCGTACACATCCCGGAGCAGTACGGGGGCGCCGGGGCGGACGCGCTGGCCACCGTCATCGCCATCGAGGAGGTGGCCCGCGCCTGCGCCTCGTCGTCCCTGATCCCCGCCGTGAACAAGCTCGGCACCGTCCCCCTCCTCCTGTCGGCCTCGGAGGAGCTCAAGTCCCGCTACCTGGCCCCGGTGGCGAGCGGGGAGGCCATGTTCTCGTACGCGCTGTCGGAGCCGGAGGCGGGCTCGGACGCCGCGTCGATGAAGACGAAAGCCGTACGGGACGGCGACGCGTACGTGCTCAACGGCACCAAGATGTGGATCACCAACGCCGGGATCTCGGAGTACTACACCGTCATGGCCGTGACCGACCCCTCGGCCGGCGCCCGCGGCATCTCGGCCTTCGTCGTCGAGAAGTCGGACGAAGGCGTCTCCTTCGGCCCCAAGGAGAAGAAGCTCGGCATCAAGGGCTCGCCCACCCGCCAGGTGATCCTCGACAACGTCCGCATCCCCGCCACCCGCATGATCGGCGCCCCCGGCACCGGCTTCAAGACCGCCCTCGCCACCCTGGACCACACCCGCGTCACCATCGCCGCCCAGGCCCTCGGCATCGCCCAGGGCGCGCTGGACTACGCGATCGGCTACGTCAAGGAACGCCGCCAGTTCGGCCGCCCGGTGGCCGACTTCCAGGGCCTGCAGTTCATGATCGCCGACATGGCCATGAAACTGGAGGCGGCCAGGCAGCTCACGTACCACGCGGCGGCCAAGTCGGAACGGGCGATGGACGGCGAGCCGCAGAAGGACCTGACCTTCCTGTCCAGCGCCGCCAAGTGCGCCGCCTCGGACGCCGCCATGGAGATCACCACGGACGCGGTGCAACTGCTGGGTGGTTACGGGTACACGAAGGACTTCCCGGTGGAGCGCATGATGCGCGACGCCAAGATCACCCAGATCTACGAGGGCACCAACCAGATCCAGCGCATGGTCATGGCCAGGCAGCTTCTGAAGTAGCCCTGACATGCGGAAACCCCGCCTGCTGATCGCCAGCGGCGGGGGTTCGATGTATCGTGATCGCGAGCTGAACGATCACTGTTCCGTGCCTGTTCCGTAGGACACGCTGTGCGGACGGAACAGGCGGTCGTCGATCGCCCGGCGGGCCCGGTCGTAGGAGCCGGGCATCATGTGGGCGTACACGCGGAGGGTGAAGCCGGGATCGGCGTGGCCGAGGTACTCGGCGAGTTCCTTGACCGAGACCCCACCGGCCAGCATGACGCTCGCGTAGTAGTGCCGGAGCTGGTGCAGCCCCTCCTTGCGGGAGGTGGCATAGCGGCTCCTCTTGCGTGGGTCCTTGTCAGGTGCCGGGATCACGCCCGCGGCCACCAGAGCGGGCTTCCAGACGGTTTCGCTGTAGCTCCTGGCCTTGACGAAGCGATCGTCCGTCCAGCGGAACAACAGGTTGTGCGTGCGAAGCTTGCCGTCCACCTTCTCCCAGGGCAGGGAGCAAGCCAGCGGGGGATAGGCCGAGAGGTGCCTCTTGGTGGCCTCGGCCGCCCACTCAGGCAGCGGTACGACCCGCTCACGGTCGTTCTTCGGCAGAGCGAAGACGTGGTCGGCTCCCAGCTTCTTGATCTGCCGTCGTACGCGAAGAAGGCGCTCGTCGAAGTCGATGTCTTCGAGGGCCAGGCCGAACAGCTCGCCCTGCCGCAGCCCGCACGCGGCCCCGAGCATAGGGAGCAGACGGAACAGGGCGGGGTGAGCGTCGATCAGAGCGTGAACCCGTTCGTCCGACCACGCCGTGATCTCTTCGGTGGTGCGCTTCGGCACCTGGACGATCGGTGACTTGGCGGGACTCCGTTTGATTGCCTCGTCGGCGACGGCCAGGTCCAGGATGCCTTGGAGGACCAGGAAGGCCGTCTGTACGGTCGAGGTCTCGAAACGGCTGCTCAGGTCACTGATCCACGCCTGGATCTGGGATGGCTTGATGCTCTTCACCTGGCGCTTGGCGTAGGTCGGTGCGACGTGAAGGCGGTGGATGTACTCGTACCGAATCTTCGTCGATGGGTCCACGATGCGGGAGGCCAGCCACCGTTCGGCGAGGTCGGCGAAGAGCACCTTGCCGGCGTTCGGGTCGATGTAGTCGCCGCGCGCGATGTCCGCGCCCATAGTGGCGATCTTGCGTTCAGCGTCAGCCTTGCGGTCGTACGCCGTCGAGCGCTCGTCACCGTCGGGGTCCACCCAGACGGCAAGCCAGCGCTTGCCCTTGCCGTGGCGTGCGGTTTTGACCTTCTGCGGCTTGCCGTCCGGGGTTCGGACTGTCTTGGTCCAGAGGTCCTTGACGAAGGCCATGGGCTACTCCTGGTCCTGGACCCAGGACATGACGTCCTGTGGCACGTACCGGAGGTGTCGGCCGATCTTGCGGCCTCTCGGGCCCGTCCGGTGGTGTCGCCACTGGTAGAGCGTCGCGATTGGCACACCGAGGAAGGCGGACACGTCTTCGACCGTCCAGAGCCTGTCTAGGGCGTTCATCGATAACCTCCCTCGATTGCTGCGGCAAGGATCGCGTCACCGAGGGACAGTCCTTGTCCGGCGTACTGCCAGTGAGTGACCACGAGGACGGTGTCCTCGTCGAAGAGCGGGAGCCGTCCGGTTGTGACCTGTTCGGTGCGCATGTGTTCTTCTCGGGCTGCTCGGAGGGCGCCGAGGGTGGTGGAGTAGTGGCGGCTTTTGGTGGAGAAGTGGCCGCGGAAGCCGAGCATGTGTGCCCAGTGCGTGAGTCGCAGGTCGGCCAGGTCGGGGTCTTCGCCGAGGCGCATGCATGCGGCGATGAGGCGGCGGGCGTGGTCGCGGATGCGTAGGGCGTCGAGGTTGTCGAGTGGTTGTATACGGCGGTCCAGGGTGCCGACGCATTCGGCGGCCTTGGTGGCGTATTTGGCGATGTAGGCGGCGACGGCTTGTTCGGTGAGGTCGCCGTTCATGGTGATGCGGCGGACGTCGAACTGGGTGCCCCACTGGAAGGTGCGGTTGAGCGGCTTGATCTCCGCTGTCACGGCGGCTGCCGCGTGCTGGACGGCTTGTTCCAGGGCGTCGGCGGTGGCCCAGGCTGGTGGCGGTGAGTTGGGTCCGTCAGGGCCGTCGAGGCGGATCACGGCGTGGAAGTGGACGACGCCGCGGCGCTGGTATTCGGCGACCTTGGCGAAGGCGATGCTGACGTGCTCGCGCAGGGCCTTGACGGTCAGGCCGTTGAGCCTGGCGAAGCGGCGGCGCAGGGCGAGGGTGAAGCGGCGCCACAGCTCGGGGCTGATGGCGTTGAACAGGACCGAGCCGTCGTAGTCGTAGCAGTCGGGGCACAGCGGTTCGCCGAGGCGCGGGTCGTCGGCGCTGTGCCGGTCGGTGCAGGACATGACCTGTCCGTGCGGGCAGGTCTGGGCGTCGCGGCGGGCGTGGCAGGGCAGGACCTTGCCGTTCTTCTCCCGTCGCACGTGGACGGCCCCGAAGGAGGGCGCGGTGAGGGTGACGAACAGGCACGGATGCGAGCTGACCGTCTCGGGCACACCCTTGCCGCCGATGAGGCCGGCGCGGACGAGTTGGTAGGTGTCGGCGCGGTAGACCTCGGCGCAGGCCGGGCAGCGGGTGGCGCGGCGGGTCTTGCACGGCACGCGTAGGACGCCGTTGGGTTCGGTGGTGGTGGAGTAGCGGTGCAGGAGGTGGCCGGTGGCCTGGTCGTAGTGTTCGACCTTGCCGCGCAGGTGGATGGGCTGGCGGCAGCCGCCAGTGCGCTTGATCTGGCTGGCCCAGCGGTCGTAATCGGGTTGGTTGAGCCGGTGAATCATTCCAGCCACGGCGTGGCTGTGGGCAAGGTGGGGCAAGATGGTTCCGTCCTATCCAGTGACTCTGGTGTGGATGGCCCCCGGCCTGGCGCGGATCTTGGCGGATGTGTGGCCAGGCGGGGGCGCTGCGCGTTATGCGCCGTGGTTGTCGATGCCGCTGCCGTCGCAGTCGGCGCAGGTCTGGTCGTCGGTGAGGCCGGTGCCGTTGCAGGTGCAGCAGCGGTAGCGGACGACAGGTGTGGCGTCCATGGTCATCGGTCCTTTTGCGGGCTGTCGGGCGTGACGCAGCCGCGGTAGCTGTCGTGGGCGGCGTGCCGGGCACGGGATTCGGCCAGGATCGCTACGGCGCGGTACTGGATGGGGCCGAAGAACAGCGAGGTCGTGTAGTGGGTGTTCTCGCTGTCGATGTGGCTGCCGGGCAGGGCGGCCAGTCGGTTGATCTCGGCACGCATCTCGGCGTCTTGGGCGTCGGGCACGAAGTGGTGAACGATCGTGCTGCGCGGTGTCGGGATGTTGGGATGGGCTTCGAGCAGGTCGGCCAGGGCGCGCAGTCCAGCGATGAACGCGGGCCGCGTGTGGATGGTGGACATCGAGGGCGTTCCTTTCACTGAGCTTGTGCGGGCTGTAGAAGGTGGAGCAGGTCGGTGGCGAGCTGGTCGGATACGCCCAGGCGGGTGCGGATGAGGTCTGCGGTGATCGGCTCACCGTGCTTGGTGTGGTGCTCGTCGGCGACGCGGCGGGCGTAGTCGACCAGGGTCGGATCGGGTGCGGGAGCATCGTGCGGGCGGTCGACCTCGTCAGCCGGGGCCAGCGCAGGACGGTCAGCGAGCGGGACGTTGCGGGACTCTGCGGAGACGGCATGGGACGTCTGTGCGGCTGGTGAGGACGTCTCCGGGACGTCCTGCAGCGAGTTGGTACGGGTGGCGCCGGCGCGGCGTTCGAGCATGGACACCGCGACGAGGAAGGCGCCGGCCGGGGTGGCGGCGGTGATCCAGCCCCAGACGGTCGGTGTGGCCTGGGCGAGGTTGGCGGCCAGGGACAGGATGATGCCTCCGGTCAGGACCAGGACGGGCCAGGAGACCAGCCCTCGTTGGGTTCGGCCGGTCTTCTTGTCGCGTTGGCGTTCGCGGGCGGCCATGACGCAGGTCAGGTCGATGCAGATGGCGATGGCCCAGGACATCCAGCCGGTCTGGCCGTGCTGGCTGGCGGTGTCGCGGATGTGGGTGAAGGAGCCCGCGCCCGCGATGAGGGCCAGGACGAGGACAGGACCGGTGTTGAGCAGCCAGGCGGCGATGTGGCGCATCTTCGCCCCTCCTTTCCGGAAGTCGCCTCAGGCCGTCTGCTGGTCGGGCGTGTCCACCGGTTGAGCGATCATCACGTCGGCCCAGGTCGGTGCTTGGTCGGCGTAGGTGCGGGCGGCGTATTCGGCGGTGTGCTCGCTGACGTAGAAGGAGCGGGCCCGGTACCACTGGCCGTCCTGGCTGGCGACGATCGCGACGCCCGGTGTTTCGGCGGCGATGGTGCGTGCCGAGTCGAGCGCGGCCGGGTCAAGGTCACCGAGGGTCATCGTGGCGGTCTCCGGGTCGTTGACCCGGTGACAGATACGTCCCGAGCACTGGGCCCGCAGCGCCGTGACGCCGGGGCCGAGGTCGGAGCCGATCCGCTGGCCACAGCAGAACAGGTAGATGCCGAACGCCCGCCCGAGCTGGGCCACCCGCAGCAGCGCCGTCGAGGCCTTGGCGATCTCGTCCTTCTCGCTCTTGTCGGCCATCAGATACAGCTCGGCCAGCTCGTCCACCAGGACCACGATCGGCACCGGGCGCAGGCCGGGCGGGAGCTGCCAGATGTTGCGTGCCGAGGCCATCCGGCACATGCCCATCCGGTCGGTCATGAGCGCCACCAGGTCGTCCAGCAGTCCACCGCACTCGGCTCGTGTGGTGGCCAGCGCGGACAGCCGGGGCGCGTACGGCGTGAACTCCACGCCGCCCTTGAGGTCGAAGCCGACCAGAGCGACGGGTTGCGGTGCCAGGCCGACGATGAGTGCGTTGGCGAGGTTGGACTTGCCGGACTGGGTGGCTCCCGCGTTGATGTAGTGCGGCACGGTGCGGAAGTCGATAATCCACGGTTGGCCGGTCTCCAGCCGTCCCACGGTGACCTTAAGCAGCTCGGTGGAAGGCGGCAGCTCATCGACCTTGACCAGCGGGTCACGGATGGTGGCGGCCAGACGTACCCGACCGGGCTTGTCGGAGGAGACGCGCACGGCGTGCACGCCCCAGGAGTGCGCCAGCCGTTCGGCGACGTCGGCGTAGTCGGCTGGGATCTGCCCTTCCAGGGTGTGCAGGGTGACCCGCCAGCCGTACCGGGTCGGCAGCGGCAGCCACATGAACGGCTTGGTGTCCACGGCGATGCGCTGCCATTTGCGCCGGACACGGACGACGCCGGTTGAGGCAATCAGGCCGGGGACGGTGGTGAACCAGAAGCGCTGTCGCTTCTTGGTGAGGTTGCAGCCGAGGGCGATCTTGCGCCAGGACGCTCGGATGCTGATGGCCGTGATCGGGAAGCCGATGAGGAGCCAGAAGGAGCGGTAGTGCCAGCGGCGCCAGGCCCAGAGCCCGGCCGCGACGGCGGCCAGAACTCCGAGCATCCACCAGAGTTGGTCAGACACTGGCGGCCTCCTGCTGCGGGAGCAGGGCGGTGGCCCGGTAGGAGATGCCCCACTTCCCGGCGATCTCCCAGACGTAGCCGAGCAGGCCGACCGCGTGGACGGCGTCGCCGGCCTTGATGGGCGGCTCTCCGGTGATGCCGATCTTGACGAGCTCGATCCGGCCGACCTCGTCCTCCACGGAAACGGTGACCTCGTAGACGGTGTTGCCGTTCTTGTCGGTCTTGATCTCGCCGGTGTCGCGGTTGAGCACGCGAGGGCGCGGAGCCTTCACGCAGGTGATGGTGAGCTTGCTGACGTCCACAGGGATGGGGACGGTACGCATGGTGAGTTGACCTCTCGTCGGCCTGTTGATCAGGCGTTTCAGGACGGGGGAGGCCGTGCCGTCAGCTCGGAGGCGATAGCATCGAAGCGCCAACTAGGGTGCTTATCGCATCCGGCCTGGGCGGGTCTCCCGCTCAGGCCACTTTCATGTGTGGCCTCTCTCCGCCTTCCGTGAGCGGACCCTTCTTGATCCACCCCTGAAACGCGAAGAGCGTTCGTGCTGGGCTGCCACCCTCCGACTACGGAGAGTTCCAGCTACAACACGAACGCTACCTGATACTGAGAGTAATCGCTAGTACTTAGAGTACGTGTGCGCGTACTTTTTCTACGCCCCCACTCGTTCGGCCAGTTCCCGCAGCTCAGACGACGCCGGATCCTGCATCGACAGCAGGTCAGACACGAGCTGCCGGACCACCCGATGGTTACGGATCTGCTCCGGAGTGACGGCCTCGGCCTCCAGCAACGCGGCCACCGCCTCATCCACCTGACGACGCTGCGCATGCGCCCGCGCGAGATCCACGGCCAGCCGCGCCCGCCGCTCCGCCGACAGCGACGAGGTGTCCACCGCAGCGCCGACCCGTAGCGCGTGACCGGCGTCGCCCACCTCCACCGCTACCGCCACCTCATGCAGGGCGACGTTGGCCGGCCCGAACTCGGTGTTGTAGTCGTTGCGGTCCTCGCCGACCCGCTCTGCCATCTCGCGGGCTCGCGACAGGTGCTCGTAGGCAACATCGGCCTGATTGAGCCGGGAAGCGGCCACGGCCCGCTGCAGGGTGAGCCCACCCCACAACGACATCGCTTCCAGATTGCCCTGATCGGTGAGGAACCACAGCGCCTCAGCGGTGGTGCGCGCTGTCTCCTCCACCTGATCGAAGTGACGCGCCCCCAGGAAGACGAACCCCAGCCGGAACGCCCCGGCCGCCATCAACAACGGGCTACCCGCCCGCTCGGCCGCGCTGATGGCCCGATCAGCGGCGATCCACGCCGCCTCCGGCTCACCCAGCTTGGCCAGCGACGCCGAACACGTCTGATAGGCCACCGACAGCAGCTCGAACAACTCGGCCTGCTGCTCGTTCGGAGCAGACCGGGCGGCGTTCTCCAAGATGGGCACCAGCCCGCGCAGCAGTTCGGTCAGCTCGACATAGCGGCTCTGGTGCGTCAGCTCCCACGCGTGATCGACCCGTGGCTTGAGCTGATCGATCGCAGGCACCGGCGTGGCGTGCAACATGGCCTGCAGCGAATGAGCGCCGGACAGCACCAGCCGCAGCCCAGCCGTGCCGGGCGTCTCCTCATTGGTGGCGGCGACCACGGGCGCTTCGGCGGCCAGCTCCGACAGCGGCACATCCAGCGTTTCGGCGACCTTCTCCAGCACGGACATGCGATCGACCTTGCGCACGCCCCGCTCCACTTGCGAGATCCACGCCACCGATCGATCCACCAGCCGGGCCAGTTCGGCCTGTGACAGGCCGCGCCGCTTGCGCTCCTGGGCGATCCGCCGTCCGAGCGCCCGCTGATACTCCATGCTCACGACGTCGTGCCCTTTCCGCTCTGCAGTTCCAGCCAGTCGACCTCGACCGAGGCCAGCAGTTCCTCCCGGGCGGCCAGGAAGCGCCTGGTGTGCTCGGTCTGCTCGTGGGCGTCGAAGGCGTCGCGGTCCCGGTACAGCTCGTAGAAGATCCGCTGGAGCGGCTGACCGTCCACCCGGTGTGAGGCGTACACGATCGTTCCCGGCTCGTGCCGGCGGATCGCCTCGATTGTCTCACCGACGAGGGTGTCGAACGCTGCAGCGCTGTCCTCGTCCTTGCAGGTGAATCGCACCATTAGTCCGAACATGTGCACCCTCCTGGGTCGCCGCCGGTCTCTGGGGTCTCGGTTCTTTACTCGACCAGTACTTATTGTGCGGCGCAAGTACATCAAGTCGCTTGTACTTGAAGTATAGCACTAGTACTTTAAGTACTGTTAGCGATTGGCAGTGTGTTGACCTGCACGAACGCGAGGAAACGGCGATGTCCCCAGCGCTGAACAGCCCCAAAGAGATCCACCGGTGGTGTCGCAACTTCCCCGGCACCAGAGCCCAGATCAGCGAGGCTCGCCAGTTCGTCACCAGCTACCTGGGCGACCGCCCCGAAACCGATACCGCCCAACTGGTCGTGTCCGAACTCGCCACCAACGCCATCCGCCACACCCGCAGCGGACTGCCCGGCGGCCGATTCGGCGTCACCGTCCACGCAGGGATCGACCTCCTGATCATTGCTGTCTTGGACGAGGGCAGCCCATCCGTCCCGCACCTTTGCCAGGCCGAGGACGAGGAACAGAGCGGGCGGGGCCTGCATCTCGTCGAGACCCTCACCACCCGCTGGGGCATCCACGGCGACGAGACCGGCCGCACCGTCTGGGCACTCCTGCCTCTCACGCCGAAGCACCCAACCGCATGACCGACTGCCTGGCCCCGCACTTGCCTCCGCTAGTGCCGAACTGGACAAAGCTGGTCTGGATCGACGCCCGCAACGACCCACGCCGCAAAACGCTCGACTGGACCTGCCACTGCGCCGAGGTCGTCTACGAACTGTGCGCCGCAGGCGGCCAGACCTACCTCCGACGCACCGACACAGGCACCGGAATGATCGACGAGACCCATCGCATGAGCCCGCGGGCAGGCTACGCCACATGGCACGCCCTGCTCACCGGACTCGTACGGTGACACCTCCCTCCCGGTCGCCTACGGCCTGCCGCAGAAGTGGTCTAGGTTGGCTCGCGTGCAGGAACGGTGGCGCAGTTACAGGTACGTGGGACCGGCTGAATTGAAGGCCGCGATCCGCCCCGGCAGTGAAGGCCACCCCATCCGTTCGAGGGCCGACTTCGACCGCTGGGCCGCAGAGCACGCGGCAGCGGAACTTGCCGAGCCGTTCACCTTCGTGGTCGACATGGACGACGTCTTGCGCCTGGCGCCCCGGCGCAGCGAGCATGTCGCATGTGCCGCCGGCCGACCGGTCTTGAGCGCGGGCGAGATCGCCTTCAGCCGCGAGGGCGAGGCAGGCCGCTGGGTCGTGGTCGAGGTGAGCAACCACTCAACTGGCTACTGCCCAGACACCAGCTCGTGGCCGGCGGTCGCCGAAGCTCTGGACCGGGCCGGCCTGGAGCATCCGCCCACCTTCACGCATGAGGTGGTGTTCCGGCGCTGCCCCGCCTGCCAGGAGCACAACATCGTCAGGGAAGACGACTTCGTCTGCGTCTTCTGCGGGAACGACCTGCCTGCGCTGTGGAACGTGGACCCGTTCGATGAGCGCCCATGAACAAGCCGAGCGTCAGGCGCTTCGCCAGGCGTCGGTGATGCAGGGCTCCTCGAAGTGCCACCAGCCATCCATCCGACCCTGCCTCAGCAATGCCTTGATCTGCCCAAGATCTGCGTCAGCAGGCACGGTGAAGGCGACCAGGGGAAGTTCCGCGCTGAAGGATTCGCCGCCCAGGCCGAACGGCGCCAACTGCTCGTATACGGCCTCTGCGCTTGGCCCCAATGGTCCATTGGGCACCGGCAGCACCCGGACCGTGCAATTGCCGGAGGCTTCCACCCGCTCACAGGACCAGTGAAGACCATCATCATCGGTGACGAAGCGCACCACGTCGCCCTCGGCAACACCGTCCTGCAGGAAAGGGGTGTTCGCCACACGGGCAGTGTCCGGGCTCAAGTGCGTGGCCCAGAGCCCCTCGGCGTCGTAGGGAAGCCAGCCTTCCCGCGGCACGAACCGGAACCAGACCTTGATCAGGTCCGGCGCTGCGGAGAGGCGTTCGGGAGGGGAGATACAGACCATGCCCACATCCTCCCAATTCGCCGAGAGCTCATCGAGCGCCCTAAAAGATCACCGGGGCCTGCGAGGTGGCGGATGAGAACTTTCTCTACGGTTTCAAGGGCAGTCCGCCTGCGGCGTCCTGCCGCGAGTCGGGCAGTCGCTGGCCGCGCTGCGGCTCTCCGGCCGGTCGCGGCCAGCACTGCCCTCGCGCCCATTCTCCGGATGAAACACCGAAGAAAAGATACCAATAGGCAGAAAATTCGCTAAGCTTGCATGTTATGAGCTGGTCACTGAGCCGCCTAAAGCCTCGCGAGCCAGAATTGCTTGATGCCACATTCTTGTCGGTTGGACGAGCGCTCTACCTGGCGAATGAATTCGAGTCGAAGTGTCAGTTTGTTCTAAGAATCTCGAATCTCATTGCAATCGTGCAAGATGATCCAGTTCTGGGCCTGCAAGAGGCATTATCGTCGCTTCCTAGTGACAAAATGCTAGGGCCGACATTGATGGACCTCACTCAACGTGCATTGGGGGGTTTTAGCTCCCAAGATATCGATGTTCTGGATAGGGCACGGAAGGCCCGAAATTTCATCGCTCATGAAGGCGCGGCGATCGGGCCGATGTGGGCTGTAAAAAGCGACAGAATCCTGGATCACACCATCCGTCTACGTGCGGCTGTAGCAGACCTGGCGCATGGAGACAACCTAATTTCGCAGTGGTGTCACGGAATCGAAGAGCCGAAAGAGCCTCTGCCGAGGTTCTTCATCGAAGCCTATCCGTCAATGATCGACAATTGGGTTTTTGGTCACTTCGGTGAGCTGCTCGATGTTCTTAACTCCGATGTCTAGTCGAATTGGAGGATAAGCCGGATGCGTGGCCGAGCAGCGCTGCCGCTCGACCACAGCTCTTTAATTTAACTCATTTAGCGAACAGCTAAGGCCGTGACGATCGCCGACTTCGGTTCTCGCCGTAAAGGCTGGGGCGATCGGCTGCCGCGGACCGACTTCGTCGCTCCTTGCCACTGAATTACTGGGCTGGCCAAGTATGCTGGGAAGGGGATGGGTGTGGAGTGCGTAGATAACGCAGGCCTCCTCAGTGCGTGTCCGGGACCTAAATAGCGACCGTCATTGACTTGCCGCGAGTGAGTGCCACGTAGATGATTCGGTGATCATCGTTGCCTTCGTTAAGCCCGGTACTCAGTGCGGCCTTCTCGACCGACGTAAGTCGTACGCCGACACGCGGCCATTCTCGGCCCTTAGCTTGATGGACTGTGACCGCTGGCACCGGTCGAGAGACGTCGCGCTGCAGGTAGCTGCGGAGATGCGATAGCGGGCGGGTATAGGTCGCATGCCGGTCACGGAACTGTCGTGGTGACTCTGTCTGCACCGCTTTCACAAGCTGGTCCCACGCGTCATTGATGGCAGAAGCTGTTGTCGAGCGCAGTGTAGTAAGGACGTCGAACAGCTGTGGGTCGAGACGAGTTGGTGCAGCTGGATCGGTGATGCCCAGCGTTGCTAACGCTTCGACAGTGAAGACGGCTCGTCTACCAAGCGCGGAGGTGGTCACGATATCTAGAAGCAACAGCGCGGCGGCTCTTTCAACGGTGCGGGGACTACCAAATGACAGTGGTAGTATATCGCCGCCAATTTCCCAGAGGGTATCCCATTTCCTTGCAAGAACCATATCGAGTGGCCCGCCCGTATGGATCGGCAAATCTATCGATTTACCAGCTCGTAGATCGCGTGCAAGATCCACGCATTGTTCGGTGATAAACCGGAACGAGCGGGTCAATTGATAGGAGCGCAAGTGGAAATGCTCCACAAGTCTAGGGACAAGGTGAGGGCCAGCTCCTCGGAATAGGTACAGCGCCTGCCATGGATCTCCAATCACAGTGACGTTGACGCCATTACTGATCGCCCGGCCTATGAGCCTCAAGTCTAGCCGGTTCGCGTCGAAAATCTCGTCCACAATTAGGTTCTGGATCGTGGCCTGGATTCGGCGTACCAGAACCTCTGACAATTCGGCATCTCCAAAGGCGGCATCGATTATGGAGCGCACGTCTTCATGAGTGCAAATGCCTGCATTGGTAGCCTCCCTGAAAGCGGCATGCGCAATATTGCTGCTGGCCTTATTGTTATGACGTCCGGAGATGACGATTTTGCGCTCAGCAATAGTGAGGATTGGCTCGTATCGGGAAAAGGTGCGCTTGTATGATGCGTCCCAGCCATCGAGCACCCGCAGATCGGTATGGCCTCCTGGCCAACGCAGGTGATTGCCATCAAGCAGGAAGCTGAGCAGCTCCGATAGCAGCGTGTCGATGGTGACGACGCGATTGGGCGACCGCAGAGCGCCGAGACCCCACGTACGTGCGACGCGGTTTCGCAGCTCCCTGGTAGCCGCCCGAGTGAAGCTCAGGGCAACCGTGGCACGAGAGTCAGCGAGATTGTTGTAGTGGAGGAACCCGTACCGTTCAGCAGCGACGGTCGTCTTACCCGATCCGGGAGCGGCCTCGATAAATACGGCAGGCTCAATGGCGGCGGCAGCCAGCAATTGCTCGTCAGTGAGGCCACCACTCTGCTGGAGGCTGGGTCTCAACGGATTCTCCCCTTATCCCTGCACCTCTTGCCTGGCACATGTGGCGACGGCATCAACTTTGAAACGGGACGGCGTCTGGAGCCATCTCGGCCGGATCCACGTCGGGGTCGTAGAGGAAGTCGTAGAGACTGGCAATGTGGGATGGCACCACCACACTGGTGACATCCGCCTCGATGCGATCTTCCAGCAGTTGCGCCAGGTTCAGAGAAAACTGGGCCTTGTGAGGCTTTCCAGCGCCTTCCAAGGTGCCGCGTGTCTGGCTGGCGCTGGCGAACAGGGTGGTGATGCTTTCCACGTCAACGACGTGCGGGACGTCGAGACCGGTGGCCTCAAGCGCCGCGGTGATTAGACTCTCATTACCGGGAGTGAGCGATGGCTCAAGTGTGGGATGGCTGATGAAGTAGCCAAACGTGTCCGGATGGTACTTATTGGTCCATACCGGTTTTGTCGGAGTTTCTGCAACACGCTTGTCGCTGTCGCCAAGGATTGCCACCCGAGTTGCAAGTTCGAAACCGGGCGTGGCTAGAAGTTTGACTGGCCACTCGCCGACCTTCCAGCCCATGACGGTGATGGTCATCGCATTGACAAAGGCGATCCTGTTTGGGTCGGCACCAGCCCAGGCCCGCCCGAACAACCGAAGCACCGACGCTTCCGTGACACCTTCGACGAAGGCGACACGTTCCGCGAACAATGCAGCGGACCGGGTGGCGTCCATGTGCAGGCGCGCGAACCCAAGAACCTTGTCACGGTCGGGAACTGGTAGCCGGCCCACTGGCCGGCTGACATGCCGCCCACCGGAGATGCGGCGCAAGACCACGAGTTCCTCCGGCAGGCAGGAGGTAATGATGTCGGGGGCGTGACTGGAAAGGATTACCTGCATCTCAGGGCGTTGCCGGACGACCGCGCGTAGGTATCTCGCCAGACCGTGTTGTAGCTGGGGATGCAGATGCGCCTCTGGTTCTTCGATCACGACTGTGGCATGAAACGGTGTAGATGGGAAGAATGAGTCCTCTTCGGAGTCTCGTTCCGCTCTGGCCTGCGCAAGCCGATCTGCAGCGGCACGAACCGTGTTCTCTGAAACAGGACGATTCTCGTCGTCCGAATCAGTAACCGTGGCGGAATCTCCCTCGGCATACGTAGCTTCGGCTTCCGCTTCGACGATCGCATCGGCGGCTCGGCGCGCCGCGGAGTCAGGGATGGCAGCGAGGGTGACAGCGATATGCAGCAAATTTACGTAGCCGAGGCCACTGACCTCCAAATTTCGAGCTTGCGCACGGTCGGCGACAGCCGCAAGCATCAGCTCGAGAACGCGCGCGAGGTACTCGTCGTTGATAGCTTGCCCCCGGACAAAAGGCCACTGCTGGCTAACCCCGGCGGTCAGCGAATGTAGATGTTCGCTGACCCGCTGCTCGATGCTTTCGAGGATCTTGTGTTGAGAGAGCACGTCAAGAAGGGCCGCAGCGCTTGATCTCAGAGACTGCAGGTTCCGGGATCCGGTCAGCCGCTGCTGCTGTGCCCGAAGCAGCTCGATGAGGATTCGCGCCTCGCGACGGGCGAGTTCGTCAATGGGGTTACGCCATGCTGGGAGGTAGATTAGCCGAACGCTGTTAAGTAGATCAGCTCCGACGGTTACCTGCGTAGATACTTTTCCCAGATCACGGCTCAGAGCATATGTCCACGCCGCGGCCTGGCCAGTGCTAGTGGTTCCAGCTTGCGACTGCAGGAGCTGCCCCAACGGACCTTCGTCGGCGGGGTCCTCGGCATAGGAGTACTCCACATCGATGCTTCGGTCGCCAGGCCCGAGGGTCGCAGAAGATGGGAATGGCAGCCGTGGAAACCTCATGCGATGCGCAAGGTACATCGCATCGCAGGTAGTCGACTTGCCGACGTTATTCGCGCCAATAAGGACTGAGAAACGACCGGGGATGGCGCACTCAAGCTCGCCATGAGCGCTAGCACGAAATCCACGCGAGGTGATCTTGCTCAGGTGCATCAGGCTCTCCATAGGGGGTGTACCAGGATAACCGAATCCAGCAGGTGGCTTAGTGTCCCCGTACCGTGCACGTCTGGGCGAGATACGCCGAACGGCGCGGATTGGGGTACACCTCTCACGAGGGCCGAACATGCACGACCTCGTCGGCCCTTTGCAGCTCCAACATTCCGCTCGCGATCGGGAACATTCGCTATGACCACGATGCAGTCTGACCCGTGCATACAGTCACCAACTGAAGCGCACCTACACCGCCGATTAGCCCCACACCACCGGTGACCTCGGCCGACGGCAATGGCACCAGAGCAGTGGGTCCGCCTGCAACCGGAAGGTCAGGTTGCCGCCCCCGCTTCCGGTGCCTCCGGCCTGGCGGGGCCTTATGCTCCAGGCCGCCTGACGCCTGGATCAACCTCAGCCAGGCAGGAGTCATCGCGCCCGAGGCCGTCAGTCGTTACCGTAGTCGGGCTCGTCGTACTCACTGTCCTCAACGCCCTCGACATCGAAAGAGGTCGGGAGACCCGCCTGCTCGACGAACTCGCACCGATTCAGGACCAGATGGCAGTGAGAACAGCTGAAATGGTCGGCGGCGATCGTGAGTGTGAAGGTCGGGTAGTCGAAGTCGTACTCGGCCCTGTCATAGATCGTCTCGCCGGTGAACACCGTCCTCTCGCGTTCCCTGTCGATCTCCTCGTCGCCCTCCAGGACTCCTTCCTGGTCGCACGCGGGGCATGCTTGAGGTGTTTGGTAGCTCATGTAGGCGGTCAGATTGCCGACAGAGTTCCACTCGGCGACCATTCTCGTAGTCATCGTGCCGGCGCGGTACTGTGCGAGCCGCTGTTGCGCGCGAGCGATCAGTGCTTCGGTGCGGTCCTCGATGTTCTTCTTGTTCTGCGCCAGGTAGCCGTCGACGATGGGTTCGCGATCAGGCCCGACGAGGTCGGACATCTCCTTGTCCATGTTGTGGACGAGGATGTCCACCTGGGCCCAGAATTTGGGCCACCAGGCCTTCGGCGGGATCGCCAGAAACGGTACGCCGGGGCCGTGCAGGTACTCGTTGCGTGCCTCAGTGAAGCGTGAGGATTCCTTCAGATCGAAGGGGCGGAACGCCTTGGAGCACCGGGTGAGCACGGTCTTGGCGCGCACGGAGGAGAAGTGCCCGCCTCCCTTGGTCAGTCCCAGGGCGGCGAGCAGATTCGCCCCCTCCTCGGTGGGCTCGGCGATGAGAACCGGAGAAATTCGGGCGAGTGCCGCCTTGGCCAGTAGTTCCAGGGACAGGGACGCCCACAGCGCCTGCTCATCGAACGAGCGGACACCGTCGTCGTCCATGGCGCGGTTGAGGAACAGCTTGGCCTTAATCCACAGCGCCTCATGGTCATAAGGGGCGATCATGCGCCAGCCGCTCCGGCACGAAACGCGACCCGCGTGATCTCCCGATCGGGCTCGTCTTCTGCCGCCGCCCGAGCGTGTAGGACCCTCCGGTTGTTAATGAGCAAGACCTTGCCCGGCTCGTCCCAATGGTGTTCAACCACGGACTTGGTGGCATCCGTGAAGAAGTCTGCGGCGCGCCGTGACCGTTCGTCGCATGGGGTCATACAACCCGGGTCGTAGCGCAAATCTAGGCCTGAGGCTGCGGTGCGGAAGAAGCTCTCGCTGCCGTTGTTGACCAGGAACACACCGTGCCGCAAGTCGTTGTACGAAGGACGCTGATAGTCGATGATCCGGCACTTCCACAGGAGCGTTGGCACCTCACTCGGTTTCTCCGCCAGGAGCAGCACGAAGTCCGGGGGCTCAGGCAGATGCGCGCCGTCGGTGTGCAGCGGCTGCGTGCCCTTGCCGTAACGCGAACTGAGGGAGTTCGGCTTCGCCTCAGTAGTATCCAGCGGACGCAATGACGTGACCGGCGAATCCGTGCCCCGGAACGTCACCTCACTCCAGCCCATAGTGCTGGCGTTGAGCCGAAGCGATGCGAACGACCCTGAACCCGACGCCCACCCCTCCTTGAGAGCCTGCACGGCGAGATCCTCCAGCCTCGATGTCATAGTCCTGTTGTACCGGAGGACCACCTATAGAAGCACACGGTTAGTCAGCTCGCCTGCGGGCCACTCGGTGAGCTAGGGATCGTGACGGGCTTTCCCTTATTGTCAACGACTTTGGCGTCGGCTGCGGGGATCACTTCGACCCGAAGGATCTCCCATGGCGATGGCTCGGCTTGAGTTGGCCCGCCTGTCAGCAACATGTGGCGTATCCATGCACCGACCAGGTAGCCGTTTTCAGCGAGGCGGCTGATGTAGTGCCCCAGGAGCTTCGCCGCATCGCGCTGCTCCCTGATGCTGTCGAGTTCGCTCGCGATGTCGAGGTAGTCCTTGATCATGTCGAGGAACTCGATCGTCAAGTCTTCTGCGGCTTCGGGCTGATGATCGGCATGGGCGTACTCGAAAACATTTGCCCTGCGGAGCATCCCCCAAATAGCGTTCCCTGTAGTGATCGGCGTCAGGAGACGCGGTTGCGGAAAGCTGGGATCCGGGACAAGGCGAACGGGCCCGCCATCAGGATCGCCCAGGCGCGCGATCCACTCGCGATGAGACTTCTTGATCTCGTGTAGGCGTTCAACGGTGAACGTCGCGACCTGGTCGTCGATCTGCTTGTGGTGCTCGCTGCACAAGAGCAGAAGGTTTGAGTGGTGGTCTATGAGCTCCTCGCCCAAGTTGCTGGCTCTCGGCCCGGAAGCCCCGCGGGCGATGATGTGGCACTCTTCGCCGAAGATCGATGGACCGTCTGTCTCGCTACCTGAAGTAAGGACCTGGCGTCGACAGATCGCGCAACGCCCGCCCGATTCCACCCAGATGATCTTTCGGGTGCGCTCTGAGACCGCCATGGGGAAGAGCCTAGATTTCGCTGCCTCGCTGCACGGTGATATAGCAAGATCGCCTGAAATCTCTACGCGAGCTGACGACTCTTTCAGCAGGCCCATGCACCAAGAGCCTGCGAGATCTCCCGCCTGCTTCCGGCACGGAGTACAGCAACCCGACACGTCGGTAGTTCCACCGCGAACGTCATCGGGCCTCAGCGGCTCCCTGGCAGCGCGTGGGGCTTACAACGGACGCGCCAGCGTAATACGGTGCCAGCGACGGTGATGAACCGCGAGCCCTTCTTCGGGATCGCCATGAGCAACCTCCCGCCCTGTTCCGTCACTGTTCCGTGGGATGGCCGAGAACAGCGAGAAACGACGAGAGCCAGTCGCAACCGTAACCCCTGCTCAGGCTTCTGATCGACAGGTTTCCGCAGGCGGCCACGGAGAGCAACGGAGATCACCCAGATCTACGAGGGCACCAACCAGATCCAGCGCATGGTGATGGCCCGGCAGCTCCTCAAGTAGCCCCCTGACATGCGAAAACCCCGCCTTCCTGGTTGCGGACACCGTTAGCGAAGTAGACCGAACGGAAACGGCCCTGTGATCGCCTCTGTGATCACAGGGGCCGATCAAGGGTTCAGGCGGCGTTCAAAGTGCTCGCCAGGCCCTGAATCGTCGAGAGAACGCCCGGCCCGGACTCGTCAGTTCCTGGGAAAGATCTCGGTCTCGGGGCGCTGCATGTACTCCATCGCTGCGGTGAACTCCGGGTCTCCGACGCGCCGCTCCATCTCTTCAGGCGCCACGTCCTCGATGTGGGTCTGGATCCACCACACGTTGCCAAAGGGGTCGCGCACCCGCCCGACCAGGTCGCCGAAGGCCAGGTGGGTAACCTCCGAGATGGAGACGCCACCCGCCTCAACCGCCTGGCGGTGCACTGCACGGGCGTCCTCGACGTACAGCCGGAGGAACGCGGGCGTCGCCGGCCAACTCGGGTCACCGTCGAACAGCATCACGATCGCATCGCCGATACGGACCTCCGCGTGCCCGACAACCCCGCGCGAGTCGATCACCCGGCCCAGTTCTTCGGCGCCGAACGCCTTGCGGATGTAGTCGATGACTCCGGCCGTGTCGCGGGAAATGATCCACGGCGTGATGGTGGTGTAGCCCTCGGGAATGGCCTTGACAGACATATCGGATGCCTCCTTGCGTGCCGGAATGTGCCGCCGACACTAGGCCCCTTTTAGGTCAACTTCTTTCCTCGATGACACGGAGCGTTCTGGCAGCCCTGAGCGATCGATCAACCGGCCCAGAGGTCATCATGCTGCGGGACCGCCGCAGGCCAAAGCCTTTGACACCTTGGGCGATGGTGCCCTCCACGCCTGCCCTGTGGGCATAGCGCCGCTGCCATTCGTCGGTGCTTCGCCGCTGCCGGGCGCGTTGCAAGGCTTCATGTTCCTCCTGTGGGCGCAGGGTGATCCCTCGGCCCTTGGCCCCGCGAGTGCAGAGGTCCCGGCTGGGACAGTGCTTGCAGTCACGCATCGAAAAGCGCACGCGGATGACCGGAGTTCCACCTTGGTCGGTTTCGTTGGCCCAGGGCAGGCTGGTGGCTCCACTGGGACAGGTCATGACGCGGTTGTCCCAGTCGATGGTGAAGTCGCTGACGGCGAAGCCGTTGCCCTCGGCGCTTTGCCAGGCGTTGTCGGGCATCATCGGTCCCAGCAGCTCGATGCCACGGCGATCGGCGCGCGCGAGGTTGTGCGCGCTCATGTAGCCCTTGTCGGCCAGATGCACCGCCGGCGTCGGTTCACGAGAGGCCAGGGCCTCCTGAACCTGGTCAGTGGCTTCGTAGTCGCTGCCGGGCGACGGGGCGGTGATCACGTCCCGTTTGCAAGCAGGCGCTCCCCGAGGAGGTTTCACCGACCGCCCCGTGCTCTGCTTTGTTCCGTCGCTGTTCCGTCCGAGCGCCAGAATCAGCGAGAAGTGATGCAAGAGGTCCGCAGGTGTAGCCGCTGTTCAGTCTCATAATCGGCATGCTTCCGCAGGGGATCGAATCGCGGGTCGGATATCACCCGAATCCACGAAGGGACGAACCAGACCCAGCGCCGGTGATGGCCCGTCAGCTTCTCAAGCAGTCCTGAGCAGCAACTACCCCGCCCACTCCGGTGTGCGGGCGGGGTGTTGATGGGCTGGCGGAGGCCGTTGAGCGACTACCGACCGAAGTCGGGAGCCGTCACCTGGTGCGGAGCCGGGCCACCGATGCGCCACTTCGAGGGTCGCGCGGGCCGTTCCGAAGGATCCTCGCTCAGGAGACGGCGGCAGTGCGGCGGTCGATCAGCGTGCCCATGCGGTCGCCGGGTTTGCTCCATACCGGCATCCCGGCATCACGAGACCAACCCGCGTTCGAGGACGCGAGGGCCATCGTGGCGAGGTGGCGGCCGATGCCGTAGGTATCGGTGTCCTGCACGTTGCTGAGCACGACGACCGCGATGTCGTCGTCGGGCAGGTACATGTTGATCGCCGCGTAGCCCTGGAGAAGCCCGTGGTGGTACCGGAGCGGGTGCCCGTTCAGCCGGTCGATGGCCCAGCCGAAGGCGTACGCGGTCGACGGCAGGTTGAGGCAGCCGTTGGCGGGGCACGGCGCCTGTGGCGTGAAAGCCAGCTTGACGGTGGCGGGCGGCGCAACCAGGTGCGCGCCGAACGACCGGTCCCAGCGGGCGATGTCGTCGACGGTGGAGTAGATGCCGGTCGCGGAGAACGCCTGGGAGCCGTTGATGGGTGGGGCCGGGTCGCCGACCGTGAAGTAGCCCTTCGCGTATCCGGCGGGCGGATATCCCCTGCTGTAGCCGGTGTGCCGGAGGTGCAGTGGACCGGTGATCTCTCTGTGCAGTACGTCGCCGTACGGCCTGTGGGTGACCGCCTGGATGATGGCCCCGGCCAGAACGTAGCCGCCGTTGCTGTACTTCCAGCTGGTCCCCGGCTTGAAGTCCAGCGGCTTGCGCACGAACCGCTGGATGAGCGCCCGGGTGGTGGTCGGCCGCGAGAGCTTGGCATAGAAGTCCGGCAGCTCCTGGATGTTGACGATGCCGGAGGTGTGCGTGAGGAGCTGGCGGATCGTGACGGGCCGCCACGCATGCGGGCAGGTCCTGATGTACGCCGGGATGAGGTACGGGCAGATCGGGTCGTCCAGGCGGAGCAGTCCGCGGTCGCGCAGCTTCAGCATGAGCATCGAGGTGAACTGCTTGGTGACCGAGGCGATGCGATAGACTGTGTCCGGCCGGTTGGGGATGTGCCTTTCCGCGTCGGCCTGGCCGGCGGCGGCACGTAGCAGCACCTCTCCGCGCCGTACGACCAGGACCGAGCCGGTGAACTGCTTCCTCAGGGCCAGGCCCCGCAGGTACGCGCGCATCGCTGCGGCGGTCCGATCGCCCCGCGGCGCCGGCGCGGTGGCCAGCGGATCCGATGGCTGAGTTGCGTGGGGCGTGATGGTAGATGCGGCGATGGCGGAGGTGCGCTCGGGCACGACCACACCAGTCAGCGCGCAGCTGACCGCAAGAAACCGGACAATATTCGAAAACTTGGGCATGCTCTCCCCCGAGGACGCGCCATTGTCCCGACATTTAGACATTTCTCCGAATCGGGCGAGTGTCTTTCGAGAGTGCCCGCTGGACTGTCCTGGGGTTTGCTTTCCGTTTCACTGGTACGGTAAACGGTAATGAATGCCCTTTTCCTTTATGCATATCCCTTTGTTTGTGCTGTTTCGCGGCCGCTGGCTATCTCAGTAAATGTCAGTTATTTCCTGCCGGCGCATGGTGCAAGACGCGGAAGGGTGTGGGGGAGCCGTTGT
The DNA here is from genome assembly GCF_006334985.2 of Nonomuraea phyllanthi. GTDB lineage: Bacteria > Actinomycetota > Actinomycetes > Streptosporangiales > Streptosporangiaceae > Nonomuraea > Nonomuraea phyllanthi. The sequence goes on along the minus strand of NZ_VDLX02000001.1, from coordinate 787,907 downwards.
GGGGTGGCCTCGGGCTCTGTGGTGCGGCCGGGCTAGATCTTCTTCGGGGGCGTCCGGTCAGTTGTACGGTCCTGGTCGGTCAGGTGGCCGAGCAGGACCTGGCTGATGTCGGCGAGCTGTCGTAGTTGTTCCGGGGTGAGCAGGTCGATCAGGTGCTCGCGGACGCTGGCTACGTGCTGGGGCGCGGCGGCTCGGAGGGCGGCGGCCCCGTCGTCGGTGAGCCGGGCCAGCCAGCCGCGTCGGTCGCCGGCGTAGTGCTCCCGGCGCACCCAGCCCTTCTGTTCGAGCTTGTTGACCGCGTGTGAGATGCGGCTGGGTTTGGAGTTGGTCCAGTGCGCCAGCTCGCTCATGCGCATGGTGCGCTGGGGCGCCTCCGACAGGAGGACGAGCAGCTCGTAGTAGGTGGGCGGCATGTCGGCCGCGGCCAGCAGGTCGCGCTCCAGGCGGTCGGTCAGCAGGCGGGTGGCGAGCCCGAAGGTACGCCAGGCGTGCTGCTCGTCGTCGGTGAGCCATCGCGTCATGGATGCGATCGTACTTGAAGGTTGCGTGCTGAAATAACTCCACGTGCTGTCACGGGCTCGTTGATCATTGCGACGAGATTTCAGCGGCGCACCCGCGCATGCGCCGACTTCCCGCCTTCGCCTTCCGGGCCATTGATCAGACGAAACCCTCGGCGACGAGCCGGGCGCCGTTCTCGTCGATGACGTGCCGCCGGCCCGATCCGCCGACGACGCGGCACCAGCTCTCCACAATCAGCTGGGCTCGTTCGAGCCGATACTTGAAACCGCCGTACATCCCGGGGACGGCGAACCAGCCGGCCGGGTTCCGCTGCTCGGTGAGCGTCTCCAGCTCGGGAAGGCGTAGCTGGTGCTCGGTGACCAGTTCACCGGCACGCTCGTGAATCAGCGTGTGGAAGTGACGTTGGATCGACCCCAATGTCCCGGCCGGTAGTTCGTGGAGGACGACCGGTGTGAGCGGTGCCAGGAGATGGTGGCGTCCCATGCGATGGGCGATGTCGGCCGCCCGCTCACCTTGAGCCGTGCGCAGCGTGCGCCAGGCGCCGCGTGCGACCAGCTGGTGAGCGATGTCGGGGTCGGAACCGTGCCAGGCGGCCTGGTGGAGCGGGGCGAAGCCGCTGCTGCCGCCGACCCTGCCGCCGTTGACCCAATCGGGGTGCTTGTCGAGCAGCTCGAAGACCGTGGGCCAGTCGCCGTCACGGGCCGCGTCGGCCAGTTCGTCGCGTCCTTCGATCACCCAATCGCTGTAACTCGACCGCAGGGTGACGCCATCCCAGGTCGAAACCTTGTCCTGCCCCATGTGGTTCCCATCCTCACCAAGGCGCCGCCGATCCATGGATCAGTTGTGCCTGCCCCGCTTCCTGCTGGCGTGCTCCGCGTCCACCCCCGCCTTGGCCTGCTTGAGCGCGTCCGCGGAGACGGTGTCGCCGCGGGCTTCGGCGTCCTTGATGGCCTTCTCGGCGAATTTTTGCTGGACCTCCAGCTCGTTGGTCCGTGCGGTGTTCACGTTGACCTGGTGCTGGACGGCCTCCTCCGCCGCCTCTTGGTGCCTGCGGGACCCGCCGCCGAGCCAGCCTCGCCCCATCTCCAGGCGGTGACCGGCCTGCGGCTGCGGGGTGCTGGGGAAGGGGGCGCCTGCGCGGGGGACGCCGGCGCCGCCGTAGGCCGGCATCGGGCCGCCGGGGGGTCGCATGCCGCGCAGCAGGTTCTCCAGCGGTTCGACGATCTTCCGGCGGATCGCGCCGGCGATCGCGCTTCCCGTGCCCTGGCGTACTTCGGTGAGGATCGTTCCTGTCCGCCGGCGCCCGTGCACCAGCTCCGCGGTCGCGCGCAGAGGCGCGGTGGGATCGGGCCGCAGGAGCTGCAGAGCGGCCCGGTAGGTGAAGTACAGGGCGGCGGCGCCGGCGGCCAGTTCGGCGGCCGTGACGACCTTGGACACCCCGTTGAGCGCGGTGGGCATGACGTTGGCGGCGGCGTTCACCTGGAGGGCGCGTTCGCCGTCGCCTCCCTCCTCCTGCCACCGGTCGCGCATCGCGGCGCCGGACTCGCCGCGGTAGTGCTCGCCGGCCTGGAGCAGGGTCGCGTCCGTCCCGGCCACGGCCCGGGCGGTGCCGTCCGCGGTCCCGCGCATCAGCTCGGCCTGCCGGTCGATCCGTTCGGTGTCGGGGAAGACGGTGGCGGGGATGCCGATGATCTGGAGAGCCTGTACGGCCTCGGGCGGCAGCGTCATGCCGGCTCCCCGGTGCGGTCGATGGCCGCGGCCGAGCCGTGCTCGGCGTCGGTGATGTTCCTGCCGGCCGTGTGCATGCCGTCGCCGTACCGCTGCATGGTGGAGCCGAGGACGGTGAGCGCCTCGTGCAGGTATCGCGCGCCCAGCCCCAGGGCGGTCGCACACTCGGAGATGAGGGAGGTGTCTCCCCAGGACGCGCCGATCGCCTCGCTCCCCAGCGGTCCCGCCGCGGCGGCGTACTCGTCGCCGTGGGCGCCCATCCGCTGAGGTGCGACGGTGCCGGTCCATTCGCGATAGATGTCGACTTCTCCGGTCATACGCCGACTGTAATCGGATCAGCCGCGGCGTTGTGATCTTTCGCTGGTTTACGGGGTACGTCCGCGACGATCTATGGTTGTGCCGAACCGTGGGCCGGGAGGTGGGTGTGGAGCCGCAATTCGGCAGTGATGAGGAGTTACGGGCCTATCTCGATCGCGCTCGGGAGGCGGTGCGCGGGCTGCGGCGCGCCAGGGAGAGCCTGATGTCCATCGCGGGCAGCGCGGCCGACGACGACGGCCTCGTCACGGCGACCTGCGACGGTGACGGCAGGGTCTCGCGGGTGTGGTTCGATCCGCGCGCGATGCGGTACGACCGGGTCGCCCTCGGCCGGCTGGTGACCGAGGTGCTGCAGGCGGCCCAGCAGGACGCGAGGCGCCAGGCGCTGGAGATCACCGGCGCGATTCTCGGCGACGAGCTGCCCGAACCGCCCACTGAGCGGGTGGTGCGCGATCGCATCGACCGCGTGACCCAGGACATCTTGGAGGCGTGATCGTGGGCGACGCTTGGGAAGACGGTGCCGGCTGGACCTCGGACCGCCTGCTGGCGGCGGCGGACGCGATTCAGGCAGATCTGGAGCAGGTCGTGGGGACCGGCCGGGCGGCCGACGGGCAGGTCGTGGCCACGGCGGGCGCGGACGGATCGGTCCTGGAGGTGGCGTTCGGCGAGCGGGCCATGCGGGTGGGCAGCCAGGCCCTCGCCGAGCATGTGTGTAGCGCCGTCGCGGACGCCCAGGACGACGCGGCCGCCCGGGTGCGGGAGCTGATGGGCGAGGCCGTCGAGGGGTTCGACCTGTCCGCGGCGGAGGAGAGGCTGAGCGGGCTGATCGATCCGCCGCCCGGTGCCATGCCGCGTCGCGGCTAGCGGGTTGCCGCCAGGGGGCCGTGGCCCCGTCACCGGCAGCGGGTGGAGGTGCCGCCACGGCCCCAGTCGCACGCGTCGATCTTCTTGAGGTCGCTGCCCCGATAGAGGCTCGCCCGGTCCCCGTCGTTGTTCCAGACGTACCATTTGCGGCCCCAGTACAGGGTGGTCCTAGTGTCGGTGCCCTGGCCGGAGCGTACGGTCACCGTCTTGCCAGGCCTGAGGGTGAAGCGCGGGAACCGGTACTTTTGACGCGCTCCTCGGGCTGAAGCCCAAGGATTCTGGCCTGTGCCGCTGTTCACGCGGCGGCACTTCCGTGGCTTCCTGCTTCGTCGGGCTGTGCCACCACGAGTGGTGGTCTTACCGGTCCTCCACAGGCGTTTAGCCTCTCCGCCCGTCCGGCGGCGAGGATGTTGATCGCGGCGTTGACGTCCCGGTCGTGGGTTGCGCCGCAGGCGCAGGTCCACTCTCGGACGTTCAGCGGCATGGACTGCTGGATGGTTCCACATGCCGAGCACAGCTTGGAGGAGGGGAACCAGCGGCTGATCCGGTGGAATGTCCTGCCGTACAGCTTCGCTTTGTACTCCAGCATCCCCACGAAGCTGGACCATCCAGCGTCGTGGACGCTCTTGGCCAACCTCGTACGGGCCAGTCCCTTGACCGCCAGGTCCTCCACATACACCGCTTGGTTCTCACGGATGATCTTCGTGGAGAGCTGATGGTGGAACTCGCGGCGCGCGTCGGCGACCTTGGCGTGCTGAGCGGCAACCCCGATCCGGGCCTTGGTCCGGTTCTTCGACCCCTTCTCTTTGCGCGACAGACCGCGCTGGAGTTTCTTCAGCCTCTTTTCCGCCCGGCGCAGAAACCGGGGAGAGGAGACCTTCGTCCCGTCGGACAGCACCGCGAAATGCCCCAGCCCCAGATCGATGCCCGCCTCGGTGTCGGTGTCGGTGTCGGGCAACGGGTTGTCGGTAACCTCGACCACGAACGAGGCGAAGTACCGCCCGGCGGCGTCCTTGATCACCGTCACGCTCGACGGCGTCGCGGGCAGTTCCCGCGACCATCGCACCGCGACGTCACCGATCTTCGGCAGGGCCAACATCCCACCCGAGACCACCTTGAACCGGGCATTCCTGGTGAACCGGATCGCCTGCCGGTTGTCCTTACGAGAACGGAAACGCGGCGATCCGAGCTTGGGCCCCCGGCGTTTGCCGGTGACCGAAGAGAAGAAGTTACGGAACGCGGTGGTGGCATCAGCCAGCGCCTGCTGGAGCACCACCGCCGACACCTCGGCAAGCCAGGCCCGGTCAGGGCGCTTCTTCGCCTCGGTGATCACCGAGCGGGACAGCTCCGCATCGGTGATGAACGGCAGAGCGTGGGTGTGAGCGTGGTTGCGCAGCGCGACCGCGTCGTTGAACACCACGCGGGCACACCCGAACGCCTTCGCCAGCGCGATCCGCTGAGCGGGCGTCGGGTCCAACCGGTAGGAGTAACGCAACTGCACCCACCCATCCTACTATTGGTTTATGGCCGAATACAGCGATATCAGAACGGGCAGACACTGTGTTTTCGCCCTCCACGCACATTTGGTTTTCGTGACGAAGTTCCGGCATCGGGTCTTCACCGATGCGCACCTGAGGCGGCTGGAGGAGATCATGCGGGATGTGTGTGCCGACTTCGAGGTCGAACTACGCGAGTTCAACGGCGAGGACGACCACGTCCATCTGCTGGTGAACTTCCCGCCGAAGGTCGCCCTGTCCAGGCTGGTCAACTCACTCAAGGGAGTCGCCTCCCGGCGGATGCGCCAAGAGTTCCCCGAGCTGGCGCGCCACTACTACCGGGCCAGCAAACTGTGGTCGGGCTCCTACTTCGCCGGGTCCGTGGGCGGTGCACCGCTGTCGATCGTGCGCCAGTACATCGAGCAGCAGACCCGTCCGGTCTGAACCGGGCAGACGCCGGTCCGCCTGGCGGCGAATCGGCTGTTCTTGCCCCGATACGCGGGACAGTCGGCTTCACCCACGGGCTGAAGCCCGGAGCACTGCCGACAATCCGGTAGCCGGCGGTGTCCGCATCCGACCACCGGAGATTCGAAGGAGGCATGCGTGAACGACCGGCCCGTCACCGGGATGCTGCACCACGTCGAGCTCTGGGTGCCCGACCTGCCGCGCGCCGTCGCGAGCTGGCAGTGGCTGCTGGAGTCGCTCGGCTACACGCCCTTCCAGGAGTGGAGCGACGGGCGGAGCTGGCGGTCGGGTGCGACGTACGTGGTGCTGGAGCAGTCGCCGGCGCTCACCGCTGACCGGCACGAGCGGCGCCGTCCCGGGCTGAACCACCTGGCCTTCCACGGGGGGAGCCGCGCCGAGGTCGACGCGCTGGTGGAGCGGGCGCCCGCGCACGGCTGGACGCTGATGTTCCCCGACTGCCACCCCTACGCCGGCGGGGAGCGGCATTACGCCGCGTACCTGGAGGACCGGGACGGGTTCGAGGTCGAACTGGTGGCCTTCGACGCGCCTGAGCCAATGCAGAACTATACTTCTGAGTACTACACTTCTGTAGAGTGAGCCATCGCAGTGGGGGAATTGTTGATCCAGAAGCCGGAGCGAGTCTTCGACCGCGTGCGGGAGTGGCAGGGCCTGGCCGGCTTCGTGACGCCGCGACGTCGAACGGTGGTGATCCCCGGCGCGACGCTCGGCGTCGTCAGCGGGCGACGTCGGCAAGGGAAGAGCTTCCTGCTCCAAGCGCTCGCGGAAGCGACCGATGGAATGTATTTCGCGGCCACCGAGGCAACGGAAGCTGAATCCCTGCGGCTTTTCACCGAAGCTCTCACGCGATTCACCCGGCAGGTCGTGGAGATTCCTTTCCGGGACTGGAACGACGCGATCTCGTACATGTTCCGCGCGTTCAGCGGCCGAGCGGTGCCGCTCATCCTCGATGAGTTCCCGTTCCTGTGCAGGGCCTCGCCCGCGCTGCCGTCGATCATTCAGCGGGAGCTCGGGCCAGGCGGCAGTGGAGGGGAAAGTGTCGCTCGGCTCATCCTCTGTGGGTCGGCCATGTCCGTGATGGGCGGGCTTCTTTCCGGGCAGGCGCCACTGCGCGGTCGGGCCGGTCTGGAACTCATGATTCATCCGTTCCGTTATCGGGACGCGGCGGAGTTCTGGGGGGTCACGGATCCTCGGCTCGCCGTGCTGGTGCACGCGATCGTGGGCGGAACACCGGCCTACCGATACGAGTTCACGCAGGGCGACGTGCCGGAGAGCCTCGATGACTTCGATTCCTGGGTTGTCCGCACGGTCCTCAACCCGCAGATGCCGCTGTTTCGCGAGGCGCGGTATCTGCTGGCGGAAGAATCGGATATTCGTGATCCCGCGCTCTACCATTCGGTGCTGGCCGCCATCGCGAGCGGGAACGCCACCAACGGCGGGATCGCCAACTATGTGGGGCGCAGGTCCGATCAGATCACGCATCCGCTCACGGTGCTGGAGGATTGTGCGCTGGTCAGACGGGAGCCGGACCTGTTCCGCTCCGGACGCGCCCGCTACCGCATCGTGGAGCCATTGATCACGTTCTATGAGGCGATCATGCGCCGTCGCTGGCCGGAGTTGGAGATCCACAGGGCCGAAACCGTATGGCGGGCGGTCAGGCAGACCTTTCAGGCTCAGGTCGTCGGGCCGCACTTCGAGGCGTTGTGCCGCGATTTCGCGCTGGACGCGGGCGAATCCGTTTTCGGTGGTCAACCGGCCGAGATCGGAGCGGGTGTCGTGCCTGATCCGGCCAACAGGAGTCAGATCGAGGTCGACGTGGTGGCGCTGGCCGCGCAGGAGCCCGGGCGGCCGCGGCGGATCCTGTCGCTCGGTGAGGTCAAGTGGGGGGAGGTGATGGGTCGTCATCACCTCGGGCGGCTCGCGAGGGCGCGTGAACTGCTGGAGAAGAAGGGGTACGACACGCGCGACGCCGTGCTCACCTGCTATGGGGGCTCCGGGTTCAGCGCGGAGTTGACAGCCGCCGCCGATGGCGATTCTCGGGTGGCACTGGTAGGGCTTGATCGCCTGTATGGGTAGTTCGGAGGGGGTTCACGGGGAGTTCAGGCAAATGTCAGACAACGCCATGGAGCCGGTATAGCGTCGGGTTTCGGTCTGTTCCTTAACTTGAGACGGGTACCGCACACATGCGTAAAGTCCTCACGCTCGCCGTGGCCGCCACCGCATCGCTCGGCCTGCTCGCCGCCCCCGCCGCCGCCGACAACGACCGTCCACGCGAGTACCCCGCCGAGATCGACGGCGGCGCCTGGACCGAGGGGCACGTCCAGGGCATCGCCATCGACCAGCGCAAGGGGTACATGTACTTCTCTTTCACCAACGTCCTGGTCAAGACCGACCTCAATGGCAACCCGGTCGGATCGGTGAAGGGCTTCACCGGGCACCTCGGCGATCTCGACTTCAACGCCAAGGACGGCCGCGTGTACGGCTCGCTCGAATACAAGGAGCAGGAGTCGTTCTACATCGCGATCTTCGACGTCGACCGCATCACCAGCATGGGCATGGACGCGCAGACCAGCGACGTGGTGAAGACGGTCTACCTCAAGGAGGTCGTCGCCGACTACACCGCCGACATGGACGGTGACGGCACGTTCGACGGCAACGTCGCCGACACGGCCGACCACCGGTACGGCTGCAGCGGCATCGACGGCGTCTCCTTCGGCCCGGAGTTCGGCAAGAAGGGCCGCAGGGACCTGCTCACCGTCGCGTACGGGATCTACTCGAACGTCGACCGGCAGGACAACGACTACCAGGTCATCCTCCAGTACGACATCCAGCAGTGGAAGAAGTACGAGAAGCCGCTCACCGAGAGCGACCCGCACACCAGCGGCCCCGAGCGGCCGCACGGCAAGTACTTCGCCTACACCGGCAACACCACGTACGGCGTGCAGAACCTCGAGTACGACGAGCACACCGGAAACTGGATGATGGCCGTCTACAAGGGCAAGAAGCCGCAGTTCCCCAACTACTCCTTCTTCATGGTGGACGGCCGCGAGCGGCCCACGGAGGGCGACCTCGTGGGACAGCCGGCGCCCGAGCGCGGCCGGCTGCTGACGCTGGCGCCCGGCGGGCTCCAGCACGACGCGACGGGCGTCAGGGGGTGGGAGGCCGACGGCCAGTACGGCCTGATCTCGCTGGGCGGAGGCCGCTACTACGTCTCCAAGTCCGGGACGGTCACGGAGGACGGCGTCAGCAAGCACACCGGCCAGGCGCAGCTCCACCGCTGGACGGGCCAGGCTCCGACCCCGTTCGAGCGGGTTCTCGGGGCCGAGTGACCTCGGACTCGACGTAACGAACCTCACTTGCCGGGCGTTCCGCTGCCTGCCAGCGGGCGCCCGGAGAGGGCTGTTAGGGTCGGTCACCATGCCCAAGAGCAAGTAAAGAACACACTTGCGCACAAGCTACATCCTGCTGGGAGAGGTCATGCGGACCACGAAGAAGATCGCCGCCTTGCTGGTGGGGGTGGCCGCCCCGGTGGCGGTCATGGCGCCGGCGGCCGAGGCCGAGGCGCGTCCTGCCATGGTGGCCTATCACGGGCTCACCGCCTCACAGAGCGTGGAGCGGGTCCGCCAGCTCAGGGACCAGGGCTACCGCCCGATCACGGTGAACGTGTCCGACGGTGAGCGGTACGCGGCGGTCTGGGCCAAGGGCGGGTCGCCGTCCAAGTGGGGCATCTGGCAGGGCATGTCGGCCGACGAGTTCCAGCAGCGCTTCGACGCCGGGCTGAAGGAGGGGGCGCAGCCGGTCTCCGTGTCGGCCACCGGGCCGAGCGGCTCGCCGGTCTTCACGGCCATCTTCGAGAAGCGGAGCGGGCGGTTCTTCACCAGGTCGAACCTCACCCCCTCGCAGTTCGGCGCCGCCAACAAGAAGTACGCGGGCCAGGGCCTCGCGCTGAGCTCCGTCGACGTGTACGGCACGCCCGGCGACCTGCGGTACGTGGGCGTTTGGACGGCCAACCAGGGCGGCGCCTGGTACTACACGTACGGCAAGTCCCACGAGCAGCACGAGGCGTACTTCAACGCGAAGCGGAAGCAGGGGTTCCGGCCGGTCAAGGTGGCCGTGGCGCCTGACGGCACCTATTCGGCGGTGTGGCGCAAGGACGGCGTCAAGTCCTGGGCCCACTACATCGACATGACCGCCTCCGGCTACCAGAAGCGGTTCGAGTCGCTCAACGCCAAGGGCCTGTTCCCGGTCCAGGTGAACGCCGAGAACGGGCGTTACACCGCGATCTGGCAGTGACACGGGCCGGGCGCGGGCCCCGCCCGCGCCCGGCTACCTGGCCACGAGGACCCGGACGTCACCCGTGCTGCTGCGGGCGGTGATGGTGCTGCCGCTCCCGGCGTCGTTCTTCAGCTCGGTACGCTCGGTGCCCGTCTTGCTGCGCACGCTGATCCTGTACGCGGCCCTGGGCACGGTGGCGGTCACCCGGCCGTCCCGCGAGTCCAGGTCCACGGCGGCGGGCGGGTCGGCGAACGTCACGTCGATCGCCCCGTCCGACGTCCGGCACCTGACGTCGCGCGACTTCAGGGCGTCGCCGGTGATCGAGCCCTCGCTCCGCAGCCGCAGCCGCCCCGTGGTGCCCGACACCTGGATGCGCTCCCGGCTGGAGGCGTCCACGTCCTGGGTGAGCCCCTTCAGGATGACGCCGTCCGGGGCGTCGACCGACAGCCGTACGCCCGCCGGGACCTTGACGTGGTAGCGAGCGCCGCAGTCGCCGACGACCATGGTGCAGTTCGCGCCCAGGCGCAGGGTGCCGTCCCGCAGGGACCAGGTGGCGTTGCCGTCACCGGCGGCCTTGCCGCGTACCCACCGCTCCACCTCGACCCGGCCGCCGGCGCCCGGCAGCACGCGCACGCCGCCCAGGGACGATCTGATCGTCAGGGCCGCGCCGGCGAAGGGGAACGACCGCGAGGAGCGGACCTCCTCGGCGTCCAGCTCGACTCCGCATCCGGTCGCCACCAGCGCCGTGACGACAAACGCCGCGATTCGTCTCATGCAGACGATCGTGGCGAAGCGGCCCGCGCCCGCCATCGACCATCCGGCCGAGCCGCGGCGCTCCGCCCTCCGCCGTTCGGCCAATGCCGCAGTGAGCGGCCTTGAGCGGTCGCCGCCAGAGCAGTGGACGGCAGCCGTCAGAGCGGTCAGAGGGCCGAGAGGAGCGCCCTCACGTGCCGGAGCGGGTCGGGGCCGAAGGGCCGGACCGCGACCGTGCCGGCCCCCGCCGCCCACAGCGCCTTGACCTGCGCGGCCGCCGCCTCCGCGGAGCCCGCCGTCACCGCCACCTCCTCGGGCGCGACCCCGAGGAAGCCCGCCTGCCCCTCCACCATCGGCCGCAGGGCGGTCGCGAAGTCGGCCCCGATGTGCAGGTACGTGAAGATCACCAGCTCGTGGTCCGCATCGCCGCCGATCTGGTCGAGGTAGCCGGGCAGCTGCTCGGGGCCGATGCCCTCCGGCAGGATCGTGCCCTGGGCGACCCGGCCCGACAGCGCCAGCGAGCGCGGCCCCTTCACCCCGGCCAGCACGGGCGGCGGCTCGGCCGGCGGGTGCACGAGGGACACGCCGTCGAGCCGCACCGCCTTGCCGTGCAGGGTGACCGTCTCGCCGCGCAGCAGAGCCCGTACGGACGTGATGGTCTCCTCCAGGAGGGTCAGGGGCGACGGCGGGGCGGCGCCCACCTGGCGCATCCAGTCGCCGACGCCGTGCCCGATGCCGGCGGCCAGCCGTCCGGGGTGCATCCTGGCGAGGTTGCCCAGCTCCATCGCCAGCAGCATCGGGTTGCGCAGGGGAGCGGGCGTGATGCCGATGCCGACGCGCAGGCGGGAGGTGACGGCGAGCGCGGTGGCCGCGGCGGAGACGCCGCCGGTCCAGCCGAGGTCCTCCACCACCCAGAGGTCGTCCACGGACGTCCCGTCCAGCTCCCTGGCGAAGGGGATCAGCTGCTCGGGCGGCAGGCCACGGTCGAACATGACTCCAAGTCTCACGATGCCCTCCAGTGCTTGCGGAACACCGAGTATCCAGCACGGCGGAACGCCCTGTCAGCGGCGGCGGCCCCTCAAGCCACGCCGTCGAGTGCCGGGCAAGCCCTCAGGTCACGCCGTCGAGCCCCGGGCAAGCCCCTCAGGCCGCGCTGCCGAAGGCCGAGCGGGCCTCGCTGAGCGATTCGCGGGTCTCGAAGTGGCGGTCGAGGTTGGTGATGGTCAGCAGGTGGCGGATCATGCCGGGAGCCACCACGAGGATCATGCGGCCGTTCACCCGGTGCACGTGGTTGAGCGTGGCCACCAGCACGCCGAGGCCGACGGAGTCGCAGAACGGCACCTCGGTCAGGTCGACGACGAGGTTGAGTGGATCAGCGGCGGCGATGGCGAGATCCAGTTCGTCCCGCAGCCGGGGCGCGCCCGCCACGTCGAGGTCACCTGTGACGTGCAGCACCGTGCACGGCTCCTCCCGCCACGACCTGACCATCATGGGCCTCACCCGCCCGGCATCATCACTGTTTCTTACATATGTTCTGCATTGCCGTCTTCGTAGTGGTTGTAACGCCGGGCTTGGTGGAAGGTATGGATTTGGTCTTGGGCTTGGCGATTTTCGGCTGGTCACTGCCGACGATCACCTCGATGCCCTTGAGGTCCGCCTCGCGCAGCTCGGCCCCCGGGATGGCGGCGGCCACGGCCTTCGCGGAGTCCTCGAGACCCTTGCCGTAGCGGACGAGGGTCTTCTTGTAGCCCTTCTTGGTCGTGTTGCCGGCCTGGTCCGGGACCTTGAAGCCGTACGCCTCCAGCCCCTCCTTGGTGCGGGCGCCGAGCCCCGTGATGAGCGTGCCGTTCTTGACCTCGAGCGTGATCTTCTCCGGCGGGACGGCCGAGCGGGTGGGCTTGGGGGTCGGCGTGGGCTTGGGCGTGGGGGGCACGGTCAGGTCCTGGTCGGCGCCGATCCTGGCGAACAGCTCGTGGGCCGCCTTCTTGTCCCACAGCACCGCAGACTCGCCCGTGGGCGCCGTGTAGTTGACGTCGGACAGCGGCACCTCCGCGAAGCGGACGTCCTGCAGCGAGACGTCCCGCATCTGGGTGGCCAGGCCGAGCAGCCCGTCGTCGGGGTCGACCTTGACCGTGCTCAGCGTGGAGTTGACGAACGCGGCCAGTTTGGCCGGGTTGGCCAGCGTGTCGGCGCTGAGCGCCCGGTTGAGCAGGGCCGAGATGACCTGCTGCTGCCGGTCGATGCGGTCGAGGTCGGAGCGGGCGGTGGCCCGGGTGCGGGCGTAGCCGAGCGCCTGCACGCCCTGGAGCTGGTGGGTGCCCGCCGGCAGGTTGAGCCCGGTCTTGGGGTCGTTGATCGGTACGGGCGTGCAGACGGTGACGCCGCCGAGGGAGTCGACGACGTCGATGAAGCCGAGGATGTTGACCTCGATGTAGCGGTTGATCTGCAGCCCGGTGACCGCCTCGACGGTCTGCTTGGTGAGCTTGGGCCCGCCGAACTGGTACGCCGAATTGATCTTGTGCTCGCCCTTGCCCGGCACGGTCGTCCAGGTGTCGCGCGGCAGGCTCACCACGGTGACCCGCTTGTGGTCCTCCGACAGGTGGATGACCATGATGGTGTCGGTGCGCTGGCCGGACTCGCGGCCCAGCTTGAGCAGGTTCTGCTGGCGGCGGGAGAGGTCGTCGCGCTTGTCGATGCCGACCAGCAGGATGTTCTCGGCGCCGCGGGCCGACGGCTCGGTCACGCCCGCGTCGACGGTGCCGATCTGGCGCGGCGTCGCCCACACGACGCCGGTGGTGACGAGGATCCCGGTGGACAGGAAGCCGGCGAGCAGCACGTTGCGGCGCCGGGCCCTGGCACTCCTGAGCGGCCTGCGGGGCCGGGTGGGCGCGAGCTTGACGCCGCCGTAGGCGTCACCGCCCACGAGCACACCGGCGTCCTCCTCGCCCTCGTCGCGCATGCCGCCCCCTCGTGTCGCGCGGGAGGATCGGGCGTTCGATTGCCCTCCTCCCGTGGTCGTACAGTAGCGTGAGCCCCGCCATGAAGCAGTTCCCCGACTCGCCGCAGGCCCCCGCGGAGACGCGCGCCTGGCCCCCCATTTCCGTCGTCATGCCGGTCCTCAACGAGGAGCGGCACCTTCGCGAGGCCGTCGACCAGGTCCTCGCCCAGAGCTACCCGGGTGAGATCGAGGTCGTGCTCGCCGTGGGCCCGTCCCATGACCGCACGCAGGAGGTCGCCGACGCCATCGCCGCGGCCGACCCGCGCGTGGTCGTCGTGCCCAACCCGACCGGCCGCACCCCCAACGCGCTCAACGCGGCCATCGCCGCCTCCCGCAACGGCATCGTCGCCAGGGTCGACGGGCACGCCATGCTGCCGCCCGACTACCTGCGCGTCGCGGTCCAGACGCTGGAGGAGACCGGCGCCGACAACGTCGGCGGCGTCATGGCGGCCGAGGGCGTCACGCCGTTCGAGCAGGCCGTCGCCTGTGCCATGACGTCCAAGATCGGCGTGGGCGCCGCCGCCTTCCACGTGGGCGGCACCGCCGGCCCGGCCGACACCGTCTACCTCGGCGTCTTCCGCCGCTCGGCGCTCGTCCGGGTGGGCGGCTACGACGAGCACTTCCAGCGCGCCCAGGACTGGGAGATGAACCACCGCATCCGCCAGAGCGGCGGGCTGGTCTGGTTCCAGCCGCGCATGCGGGTCTCCTACCGTCCGCGCCCCAACGTCAAGGCGCTGGCCAAGCAGTACTTCCACTACGGCCGCTGGCGCCGGGTGGTCTCGCGCACCCACGAGGGCACGATCAACCTGCGCTACCTCGCGCCGCCCGCCGCGGTGCTGGCCATGCTGCTGGGGCTGCTCGTCTCGCCGTTCCTGCCGTGGGCGCTCGTCGTCCCCGGCGGCTACGCGGTCGCCATCGTGGCGGGCTCGGCGCTGACCGGCAACGGGCTCTCGCCGGGGGCGCTGCTGCGGCTGCCCGTCGTGTACGCGACCATGCACTGCTCCTGGGGCTGGGGCTTCCTCACGAGCCCGAGAAAGCTGGCCAGACCGCCCCGATCCTGACCCGGGCTCACGACCCAGGCTCGTGATCAGGGCTCATGACTCCGTGAAGACCCGCTCGACCGCCGCGTTGAAGCGGGTCAGCGCGTCCGGATACTCCGGACCGAGCAGATAGCTGCGCAGCTTGACCCTGGCCCGGGCCAGCGTGTCCTCCCCGTCGAGGAAGTCCGCGAGCCCGGCCAGGTCCTCGCCCAGCAGCACGCCCGCCTCGGTGCTCGGGTAGCGCTCGTGGAAGGCCCGCTCGGGCAGGCCCGCGACGTTCGTCACCGCGTACGGCTTCTCGCTGGCCAGAAAGTCGGCCACGACGCTGGAGATGTCGGTGATGAGCAGGTCGCACTCGTTGAAGCAGTCGTACAGGTGCGGCTCGGAGCCGGTGACGATCAGGTGCTCGATCCGCGGCGTCTCGCCGGACGCCCGCGACGGGTGCCGGGCCTTCGACTTGGCCAGCTCGGCCGCCTCGATCATGGCCACGATCCTCCGGTGCGCGCGGGCGGCGCTCTTGTCGCGGTGCCCGGTCAGCGGGTGCGGCTTGTAGACGATCCGCAGCTCCGGCCGGTGGTCGAGGAGCGCCCGCACGATGCGCGGGCCCATGGTGATCAGCGACGTGTGGAAGAGGTCGTCGTTCCATCCCTCCCAGGTGGGTGCGTACAGGACGGTCCGGTACGGCAGCCCCGGCCCCTCCGTCGAGATGCCTTCGAGCTGCGGCCTGCCCACCTCGTGGACGCTCTCGTCGCGCACGCCCACCCTGGCCCGCCGGTAGCGGTCGCGGCCCGCCGGCCCGGCCACCCACACCTCGTCGTACACCCGGGAGAACGGGTTGAACGACGCCTCCTTGTCGCTGTCGCCGTGGTTGAGGAACGCGCTGCGCAGGGTCGGGATGCGCAGCATGTGGACGTTGCGGCCGACGTTGGAGACGTACAGGCAGAGCTTGGCGCTGAACAGGGCGCGGAAGCTCATCAGGTCGGCCGACGACGGGATGCACACCATGGGGAGCGTGGTCGAGTCGAGGTGGTTGGCCATGCCGCGCTCGCGCAGCACCACGATGGCGCGCCGGCTGATGCGCTCCAGCGTCGGCAGCCACATCCTGGCCTGGTAGGCGGCGGCGGTGGCGCCGGAGAAGTACAGGATGACCTCGGGACGGTACTTCTCGACCTGCTCGCCCACGATCTCCAGGACCCTCGCCCGGTCGGTCAGCGGGGTGGCGCGCCGTACGTACGGGATGAGCGCGAGCGTGCCGGCCACGCCCAGCACGAGCGCCAGCCCCGCCCCGGCGGCGGCGGTCACGGCGCCGAAGGCCGCGCCGAGCACCGGCAGGGCGTCCAGGTAGAGGAAGCGCACGCTGCGGCTGTCACGCAGGAAAGGGGGCGGCATCCTGGGCACGCGCAGCGCCGCGACGTCGAGGTTGCGGGTGCTCACCGGCATCCGGCTGAGCGTGCCCTTGAGGCGCAGCGCCAGCCCGGTGTGCCCGGCCCGCACCAGGTGGAGGGCGAACATCCCGGCCGCCAGCGCCACGAACCACCGCGACTCCACCCCGGCGGTCCGCGCCACCAGCAGCAGTGCCATGGTCTGCCGGGCCGCGAAGCGCACCGTGAGGCCGAGGTGCAGCCTGCCGAGGAGCTCGGGCAGCGGCCTGGTGGCGCGCGAGGAGAGGTGCTCGACGACGTACGAGAGCGCGGCCACCACCCCGAACACCGCCGGCGCCGGCCACAGGGCCGACGCCAGCAACGCGGGGTAGCTCCCGAGCAGGGCCGCGATCAGGACGAGTCTCCTCATGTGATCGCACGCTAACAACCCGCAGGTCAAGCGGCGTCCACGCGAACGTCTGCCACCTATCAGGGCAAGTCGGAGATTGGTGGAGATGCGGTGAGCTGGAAGAGAAGTTCGGCGATCGGCACGTCGGCGGGATGGGTGACCTTGATGTTGCGCTCGCTGCCCGGGACGAGGTGGATCGGCACGTCGGGCAGGTAACGCAGCACCACGCCGCAGTCGTCGGTGGCCGGGCGCGCGGCGAAGCCAGGGTCGGCCAGCGCCCGCTCGTACGCCTCGCGGATCACCGAGAGCCGGAAGCACTGCGGCGTCTGGCTGCGCCGCAGCACCGACCGGTCCAGCACCTCGCCGATCACCTCGCCGCCGGGCGCCGGCGCGGCCACCAGGATCGTGTCGGAACTCGGGATCGCCACGTTGACGGCCCGGTGGGTCTCCAGCGCCTTGACGCACTCGGTGATGATCCGCGGCTCCAGGAGCGGGCGTACGGCGTCGTGCAACAGCACGTCGCACTCCTCGTCCCCCAGCGCCTGAAGGGCCAGCCACGTGCTCTCCGTACGGCTCGCGCCGCCGTCGACGACCTTGGAGACCTTGTCGTAGCCGCCCGCGGCCACGATCTCGCGGACCCGGTCGGCGTGGCCGGGCGTCATCAGCACCACGATCTCGTCGATCTCGGGCGCGCCCTGGAACACCGCCAGCGAGTGCTCGATGATCGTGCGTCCCGCCACCTCGATGAGCTGCTTGGGCCTGTCGTGTCCCATTCGCTGCCCCACGCCGCCCGCGAGGAGCACCCCGACCGACCGCAACCGTGCATCCATATCGGGCAGCGTAACGGTCCTGTTCCGTGATATCGCCTTGACCTGTCGCTACGCTGTGGACACGCGCCCCCAAGCCATGCGGCTCCCGCGCGACCGGGAGGAGACCTGCGCTTTGCCCGACTCACTGACCAGCGAGACCACGGCCGCCTCGGTCGTGCTGCTCGCGACGACTTCGGCGTGCAAGCTCTCCTGTGCCGGCGGCACCCTGCTCGACCGGGTGACCGACCAGCTGGCCACGCTGCCGGTCCGCGAGATCCAGGTGGTGACCCCGGGTGGCGGCCTCGGCGCCGACCTCAGGGGCGTCGCCAAGATCGCCCGCATCTCCACGGGCGCCGTCGCCGTCCTCCCCGCCGACCTGGTGGCCCACACCGAGGCGCTGGCGCTGCTGCTCGACCATCCCGCCCGCGACACGGCCGCCCTGATCTCGAATGACGCCACCGCGGCGCCCATGCGGCCACCCGTACGCGTCCAGGGCGGCAGGATCGTCGCGGCCGGCAGCTCGTTCCACGTGGTCCCCGACGCGAACGCCACCTTCAGGGGCGTGCTCCAGGCGGGCGAGGCCGACCTGGCCGCGCTGGCCGACATCGCGGAGGAGCTGGCCGAGCTGGCCGACACCGGCCGGCTGGGTCCCGTCACGCCGGTCGAGGCCGTCGACCTGCTGCTGGTCGGGCTGGTCAGGTCGGGCGTGGCGGTGCGGGCGGCCGGGCTCGGGCCGCTGCACGCCGACCGGGTGACCGGTCAGGGCGCCGCCGACGCCGCCGTCACCAGGCTGGCCGAGGTGGACGAGGCCCAGGTCAGGCTCGACCTGTCGGTCAAGCAGGACGACGGCTTCGTCGCCACGTTCCTCGTCTCCACCTGGACGCGCCACCTGATCAGGCCGGCGGTCCTGCTCAAGCTGACCCCCAACACCGTCACCGGCGTCTCGCTCGCCCTGGCCGGGCTGGCGGCGGTCTGGTTCTCGGCGGGCACGCAGGGCGGGCGGCTGCTGGGGGCGCTGCTGTTCTTCCTGTCGTTCGCGCTCGACTGCCTCGACGGGCAGCTGGCCCGCTACACGCGCACGTTCTCGCCGCTCGGCGCCTGGGCCGACGGCATGTCGGACCGGCTGAAGGAGTACGCCGTCTACGTCGGCCTGGCGTTCGGCCTCGGCAGCCTCGGCGGGTGGCACCTCGCCGTGGGCGCCATGATCCTCCAGGTCGTGCGACATGCCATCGACCTGTCGTACGCCGGGGCCGCCGGCGACGCCGCCCGGGTCGGCGCGGCGTGGGGGCGCCCGCCGCGCTCCCTGCTGGAGCCGGCCGACGGCGGGCGCGCCAAGGGGGTGCTCGGGCTCGCCCAGCGGATCGAGGGCGACACGGTCGTCCACTGGCTGAAGAAGATCATCGTGCTGCCCATCGGCGAGCGCACGGCGCTGATCGCCCTCACCGCCGCCGTGTGGAACGCCAGGATCACCTTCCTGTCGCTGCTCTGCTGGGGCGGCGTGGCGGCCCTCTACCAGCTCGGCGGGCGGATCGTGAGGTCGGCGCGATGACCACGGTGCACATGACACCCGTTCCCAGCAGCACGGTCGTGGCCTACCGCGACGACGGCCCGCTCGCGCGCGCCATGGGGCTGCTCGTGGCCGGGCAGCTCCCGCCGCTGCCGCCGGTGGTCGCGGGCGCGTTCGTGACGGGCGTGCTGCTGGTGCTGGGCGTCGCGGGAAGCGACGGGCTCGCGGTGTTCGCGCCCGCCGTGACGCTGCTGCTGGCAGGGCCGGGCAGCACGCACGCGCACGACGGCAGGTTCGACTGGCTCGTGCCGCCGTTCCTGCGGCTCATCGAGTACAGCTTCGTCGCGGCGTGCGGCTTCGCCCACGACCTGCACCCCGTACTGATCTTCCTGCTGCTCGGCGCTCTGGCCTTCCACCACTACGACCTCGTCTACCGGCTGCGGCAGCGCGTCTACCCGCCGCTGTGGCTGTCCACGTCCGGCCTGGGCTGGGACGGGCGGATGATGGCGGTCGCGCTGATCGCCCTGTCCGGATGGGTGACCGCCGGCTACGTGCTGCTCGCGCTCTACCTGTGGGCGCTGTTCGGCTGGGAGAGCCTGACGTGCTGGCTCGCCGCGCCCCGATCCGGCGCCGAGACCGCCGATGAGGGTACGCAAGACTAACGCCGGATTACCCGCGGAGGGCCCAAAGGCGAATACTCTTTGGAGCCACATGGACGCTTGACTGAGGAGTGCACGTTGCTGGGAATGGTGCTGGCCGCTGGGGCCGGACGACGCCTGCGGCCCTACACCGACACGCTGCCCAAGGCGCTCGTGCCGGTCGACGGCGAAACCACGATCATGGACATCTCGCTGCGCAACCTCGCCGAGGTGGACCTGCGGGAGGTCGTGGTCGTCGTGGGTTACGCGGCGCAGGCCGTGCACGAGCGGAAAGAGGACCTGGAGCGGCGGCACGGCGTCAAGCTGACCCTCGTCCACAACGACAAGGCCGAGGAGTGGAACAACGCCTACTCCCTGTGGTGCGCCCGCGACTACTTCGCCCAGGGCGCGCTGCTGGTCAACGGCGACACCGTGCACCCCGTGTCGGTCGAGAAGACGTTGCTGTCCGCTCCCGAGACGAGCGACATCCTGCTGGCCGTCGACGACGTGAAGAAGCTCGCCGACGAGGAGATGAAGGTCACGCTCTCGCCCGAGGGCTCGCTGCGGCGCATCACCAAGCTGATGGACCCCTCCGAGGCGTACGGCGAGTACATCGGCGCCACCCTCATCAGGCCCGGCGCGGCCGCGCGGCTGGCCGACGCGCTCCAGGCCACCTTCGAGCGCGACCCGCAGCTCTACTACGAGGACGGCTACCAGGAGATGGTCGAGCGCGGCGAGGTGATCCACGCCGCGCCCATCGGCGAGGTCGACTGGGTCGAGGTGGACAACCACGACGACCTGGCCAAGGCCCGCACCATAGCCGTCCGCTACTGAGGGGGGCGCATGCCGCTTCTAGCGAGGATGTTGCCGGCGCCGCTGCTCATGGAGGTCAGGCGGGGCGCGGTGGCGGAGCTCGGCGCCCTGCTGGCCGACAGCCGCGTGGCGACCTCCGGCCGCGTCGCCGTGGCCGTCGGCCCGGGGCAGGGCGACCACATCGAGAGCCTGATCGCACCCACGCTGGGCGAGGCCGAGGTGTTCAGGGTGGCCGACGGGACGGTCGACGCGGCCGTCTCCCTCGGCGCGGATCTCCGCAAGGGCGCCTACGAGGTCGTGGTGGGCGTCGGCGGCGGCAAGACCATCGACGCCACCAAGTACGCCGCCTCGCTGGCGGGCATCCCCATGGTCGCGGTGGCCACGAACCTGTCCCACGACGGCATCTGCTCGCCGACCGCCTCCCTCGTGTACGAGGGTGGCAAGGGCTCCTTCGGCGTGCCGATGCCGCTGGCGATCCTCGTCGACCTCGACTTCGTGCACAACGCGCCCAAGACGCTCGTCAAGGCCGGCATCGGCGACGTGGTCAGCAACCTGTCGGCCATCGACGACTGGCAGCTCGGCAACATCGAGCGTGGCGAGCCCATCGACGGGCTGGCCTGCTCGATGGCGCGCACGGCGGCCGAGGCGCTCATCGGCCGCACCGACGGCATCGAGTCGGACGCGTTCCTCACCGTTCTGGCCGAATCTCTCATCCTGTCCGGCATGTCCATGGTGATCGCGGGTTCGTCCAGGCCCGCCAGCGGCGGTGACCATGAGATCCTTCATGCCGTGGATCAGCTCTTCCCCGGCACCTCCAACCACGGCGAGCTCGCCGGCATCGGTGCCGCCTTCTGCTACTTCCTCAGGGACGACACGGCCAGGGCCGACCAGGTGATCGACTGCCTGCGCCGGCACGAGCTGCCTGTCGTGCCGGCCGACATCGGGCTGACCAGCGAGCAGTTCGCCGAGGTGGTCGCGCTGGCGCCCTCGACCCGTCCCGGCCGCTACACGATCCTGGAGCACCTGCGCATGCAGGACTCCGAGATCCACGATCGGGTGGGGGACTATGTCCGGGCCTACGGTCGCTGACCTGCGGCGGGTCGCCCAGCCCGCCGGACACCTCGAGCGCAGGAACGGCGAGCACTGGGCGGGCGTCCTCTACATGCGCCGCCTGTCCATCTACGTCACGTGGCTGCTCGCCAAGACGCCCGTCACGCCCAACCAGCTCACCTGGGTGATGACGGTGGCCGGGATCGTGGCGGGGGTCGTGCTGGCCCTGCCGGGGCTGTGGGCCGCCGTGCTCGCCGCCCTGCTGGTGCAGGTCTACCTGCTGCTCGACTGCTCCGACGGCGAGCTGGCCCGCTGGACGGGCAAGACCTCGCTGGCCGGGGTCTACCTCGACCGCGTCGGCGCCTACTTCGCCGAGGCCGCGGTGCTCGTCGGGCTGGGCTGGCGCGCCTCGGCCGTCCTGCCCGACTGGTACACCGTGCTGGGCCTCGCGGGCGCGCTCGGCGCGATCCTCATCAAAGCCGAGAGCGACCTGGTGGAGGTGGCCCGCGCCAAGGGCGGCCTGTCGGCCGCGACCGAGGCGTCCGTGGCGCAGTTCCGCTCCGGGCTCCTGGCGCTCGGCAGGCGGGTGCTGGCGGCGACGAAGTTCCACCGCATCGTGCAGCCGATCGAGCTGTCCCTGCTCGCGCTGGCGACCGCGGTCGTCGATCTCGCGGCGGGGAACCTGACGGCGACACGGGTGCTGGTGGTCGCCTGTTTCGTCGCGGCATGCCTACAAGTCGTCCTGCATTTGGTAAGCATCCTCGCGTCGAGACGACTGGCGTGATCTCATGTCGGAACCGGAGGAGCTCCCCGTCCGTCGTATAGATCGGACGTCCGCCGTTCGGTGGGGGTTCATGGCCGGTTCCGATACGCTTAGCTCCAGCCTTTCCAAGACATGCAGACCAGCAGACTCGGTGATCATGAAAGAATGCTCCGCCCGTGCTCTCAACGCGTCAGGACAGTGATTCGTTGAAGATCTCGTGCGTCATCCTCACCATGGGCAACCGGGTCGCGGAGCTGAACCGGGCAGTCGAGTCCGCGCTCAACCAGGTCGACGGCGACGTCGAGGTGGTGATCGTCGGCAACGGCGCTGACGTGCCCGCACTGTCGGCGACGCCACCCGAAGGGTCGGCCGCGGTCGTGAAATCGATCCGGCTCGACCAGAACACGGGCATTCCCGCGGGCCGTAACCGGGGCGTGGAGGAGTGCTCGGGAGACGTCGTGCTCTTCCTCGACGACGACGGCTGGTATGCCAGCCAGAAGGTCGTCGCGCACGTACGCGACCGCTTCGCCACCGAGCCGGACCTCGCGGTGATCTCCTTCCGCGTGATGGACCCCGACGGCGGCATCGGCCAGCGGCGCCACGTGCCGCGCCTGCGCGCCGGCGACCCGCAGCGCTCCTCGCCGGTCACGACGTTCCTCGGCGGCGCCTCGGCCATCAGACGCTCGGCCTTCCTCCAGGTGGGCGGCCTGCCCGAGCGGTTCTTCTACGCCCACGAGGAGACCGACCTGGCCTGGCGGCTGCTGGGCGAGGGCTACCGCATCGAGTACGACGCCGAGACGGTGATGTACCACCCGCAGGTCCCGCCGACGCGGCACGCCGAGTTCTACCGGCTCAACGCCCGCAACCGGGTCTGGCTGGCGCGGCGCAACCTGCCGTGGCCGCTGGCGTTCCTCTACCTGACCAACTGGGTCGTGCTCACCCTCGTGCGCGAGCGCCGCTCCGGGGTGGCGCTCAAGGCGTGGTTCGCCGGCTTCGTCGAGGGGCTGCGTTCCCCGGCGGGGGAGCGGCGGCCCATGGCGTGGCGTACGGCCTGGCGCATGGTCAAGCTCGGCCGCCCGCCCATCGTCTGACCCCGGGCCCCAGGCCACGCGCCAGGGCCTCAGGCTCAGACCAGGACGGCGTCCCTGAAGGACATCGCGCCGCGCGCCACCGTCGCGGTGAACATCGCCCGCCTGGGCAGCCCCAGCTCGCTGAGCTCCTTGGCGATGGGGTGGTTGCCCAGGCGGATCAGCGCGCCGCCGAGCCGGAACCGGGCACCCCGGGCGCGCACGGACCACGGGACGCGCCGCGTGATCCCGTCGCGGTGCGTGTAGGCGTCCATCGGCGCCATGACCGTGGCGCCCGGCACGGGCAGGCCCGGCTTGATCAGCAGGTCGAGCACGAGCCGGCCGTCCCTGCGCAGGATGCACCGCTTGTACGGCGAGCCGAGCCGCAGCTCGATGTCCGCCAGCTCCTTCGGGAACCCCCACAGCGTCCGCCCCGCCTCCAGCGTGAACGGCTGGTCCACGGGCAGCCAGTGCACGAACAGCCCGGCCTGCCGGAGGTCCCGCAGCCTCATGACCCCCGACACGCCCGGAGGACGCACCAGGAACGCCATGCCGAACTCGTGGTAGGTGTCGAGGTCGCCGTCGCGGTAGTCGACGAACAGCAGCACGCAGACGGCCTTGCCGGGCAGGACCTCGGCCACGTCGAGCCCGGAGTAGGCGATCACCGCCCTGGCGGCGTCGGCGCGCACCGCGTAGAAGGCGCCGCAGACCTCCGCGTCCCGCACCCGCACCGGCATGGCCACCGTCCGGCCCTGGATGAGATGCGTTGCCATGGGTCCAGTACATCAACCCCTCGGTCGTGTGGCCATTCCCGCCCCTGGTGTCGTTCCGTGGCGGGGCGGTTGCTCTCCTTCTGGGAGGAGGAGGGAGGTTGCCCGCGGCGTCGTTCCGCGGCTGCGGTGGCCGGGGTTCCCTTGGGGAGGGGCGGGCGTTTCGGGTCAGACGGCGAGGGCGTGGGTGGGGAGGGCGGCCCAGGACTCGGCGCGGCGGACGAAGGCGGTCGCGTGGTCGGGCCAGTGGTGGCGCATGCGGGCCTCAGCGTGGCCCAGCGCGCCCAGCCGGGTCCGCCGCTCCGGATCCCCCTTCAGCTCCAGTACGGCGTTCAGCACCGCGTCCACGTCCACGGGCACCACGAGCCCGCACCCGGTAGCCTCCACCAGCGCGGCCCCCTGCGGTGTCGTGATCACCGGCAGCCCCCGGCCCATGTAGTCCATGATCTTGGTGGGCAGCGTGCGCACCGTGTCGTCGGCCAGGGACAGCCCCGCCAGCGCCCCCTCGGCCATGCGCAGGGCGTGCCGGAGCGGGACGTACCCGTACCAGTCGAGCAGCCCCACCCGCTGCGCGTCCCGCAGGAGCGGGCGGGCCTCGCGGGCGGCGGCGCCGATGAGGTCGAGCCGGACGCCGTGCGGCACCAGGCGCTCGGCGAGCCCGATCAGCTCCGACACCCCGCGCTCGGTCGAGAGGCGCCCGATGTGCACGACCCTGGCATCGCCGGGAGGCGGCGGGCTGGGCGACACGAGGGTCGCCTCCGGCACCACCGCGGGAGTGATCACCTGGTGGCGTCTGCCGGTCCTGGCGAGCTGCTTGGGGGTGACCTCCTCGCGTACGTCCCAGACGACCGGAGGGCGCCGGTGAGGCAGCATGCGCAGCAACCGGTACTCGTGGACGATCAAGAGGTCCGCGCCCTTCACGCCGCGCCTGAGCGCCGCGCGCGCCCTGCCGTACGCGGCGTGCCGCCCCACGTCGATCGCGGTGAGCCCCATGGCGGGGGTCACGTTGAAGTACGTGAACGGCGCGACGTAGGTGACCTCGTGGCCCGCGTCGAGCAGTGCCCTGATCTGCCGGTGCATGATCCGGGCGTCCTCGGGATGATGGACGGTCGTGGCGACACATGCGCGCATGTGTCGATGCTCCGCGCTTCCCAGGTCAAAGGCGTAAATGCGGGTGAAACGGTCGCTTAACTTCGCGAGGGGCGGCGATAGAGCCAGGTCAGCCGGGGCTCCAGCACCCATTTGAAGATCGTACGGGTCTCCGGCAGGCACAGCACGATGGCCAGCGCGAAACAGGTCGACGCGATGGCCAGCACCCCGAGCGGCCCGAACAGCCAGGGGAACGAGAGCCAGCCCATCTCCTTGGCGATCAGCACCGGGATGCCGTGCAGCAGGTAGCAGTAGAGGGTGCGGGTGCCGAGGTCGGAGAACCACGTCTCGCGTCTGGGCACCAGCGCGAGGATGGCGAAGCACATGGCCAGCGAGCAGATCAGCAGCGCGGTGCGCAGCCCGAGGCCCATGTACCACGACAGGTGGAGGTTCTGGTAGCTGGCCTTGAAGTAGAACGGGGCGACCTTGGCGTGCGGCGCGATGTAGATCGCCACCCCCGCCGCCCCGATGATGGTGAGGACGCCCAGGACCTTGATCCAGCGCCGGTTGAGCATCTCGAAGTGCTCGGGCTGCATCACCAGGCCGATCACGAAGAACGGCATGAGACCGAAGAAGCGGTCCATGCTGAAGTCACCCGAGATCTGGGAGAACCCGGAGAGCAGGTAGATCGCGATCGCCACCGGCACGGGGAACTTCATCCGCTTCCACACCGGTGTGGACAGCCGCCAGAACAGCAGCGCCAGCAGATACCAGTTGAGCCAGGCCGGATCGATGATCGTCAGGCTCCACTTCTGGCCCACCGAGACGCGGAGCAGGGCGTAGCCGACCTCGACGATCACGTAGGGGATGAGGAACGTGTCGACCAGCTTGTTGGTCTTGGCGTTGGAGTTCCAGAAATTTCGCGACAGGTAGCCGCTGATCAGCACGAACAGCGGCATGTGGAACGTGTAGATGAAGATGTAGGTGGCCCTGGAGGAGTCGGCCGCCAGCGTCGGCACCAGCGAGTGACCGATCGGCACCAGCGCGATCAGCAGGAACTTGACGTTGTCGAGGAACGGGTCGCGCTTGCGCTTGGGCGGCTGGGCCTCCTGCTGGGGCGCCGGCCGCGGCTGGGGACGCTCGTCCGAGGCGGGACCGTCGGCCTTGACCGCGGGCTGGGGCTCGGTCAGCTCTCCCGGCGCGACCCCGTGCGGGTCGGTGGCCTCACTCCAGAACGCCTCCTCCGGGAGCGGCCAGCGGGCTCCCGTCTGGGCAGGCCCGCCATCGTCGTCCTCTGGGCTTCGCGGAGGCGTGACCGGTGGGGAGAATCTGGTGTCAGACACAGGGGGAGTCGCTCAGCTTCGCTCGGGGCCGGGGAACACGACGACAGCGCGTCCACCGGAACCTCGCGGCTCCGGGTCGCGCTGCGTCGCCGACCCACAACACACTATCTCCCCCCGGGGCTCCTGTCCTTCGGGCTGCGGGAGAAGGCCCGTATCCACAGCGAACTTGGAGCGTCAGGTGCAGACGTTCTTCTGCTCCGACGCGGTGATGGTGCTGTTGGTGACGCTGTCGGGCAGCTTGGTCACCTTGACCGAGTCGAAGTCCTCTCCCACGAGGAGCTGGAGCACCGGGGTGCCCTTGGCCGGGGCCTTCGTGGGCGGGGTGGCGGGGGTGTACGCCTGCGGGTTGGACGCCTTGACCTTGCCCGCCGTCGAAGCGGGCTTGGGCAGGACGGACTTGGCGAGGGTGTCGGCGTAGTCGGGCGCCGCCTCGCTGGTCTTGGCGTAGTGGATCTCCGTCTTGGCCAGGCTCCCGCCCGCGGCCTCGTAGTTGCCCACGCCGACGACGTTGTAGCCCTCCTTGGCGAGCAGGTCGGCGACCTCGCCGGCCTTGCCCACGGTCTGGGTGCCGTTCAGCACCTGGACCTTCACATCCTCGGGCTTGCGCGTGACCTTCGGCTTGGAGCTGGCGCTGGCCGACGGCTCCGAGGCGGTGGGCTCGGTGTCGGTCTTGATGGAGGTGAACAGCTCGTTGGCGTCGGGCTGCTTCCAGACGACGCGGTTCTTGTCCTCGGGGTCGGGCAGCCAGGGGATCGTGGTGAGCTTGACGCCGCCGGCCGTCAGTTGCTTGGCGCTCAGGGCGATCTCGATGAGCTGCTCGGTGTCGTTGGCCAGCTCGGGGTCCATGGTGACGGACCCGGCCGCGGCCGAGATGAAGCTCCTGAGCTGGCCGACGTCGGTGAGCAGCTCGCTGCTGGTGGCCTTGGCGATGACCTTGCTCAGGAAGATCTGCTGGCGCTTGATGCGCTGGATGTCGCTGCCGTCGCCGTAGTGGCGCAGGCGGACGTACCCGAGGGCCTTCTCGCCGTTGAGCAGGCTCTTGCCGGGCGGCAGGACCAGCTTGGAGTTCTTGTCGTTGACGCCGGACTTCAGGCAGATCTCGATGCCGCCGAGCGCGTCCACGATGTTCTTGAAGCCGCTGAAGTCGACCTCGACGAAGTGGTTGATCCGGATGCCGGTGAGCGTCTCCAGCGTGGAGATCGTGCAGGCGATGCCGCCGGCGTTGTACGCCGAGTTGATCATGTCACGGCGCGGTGGCATCTCCTGCTTGGTGGTCTCGTTCCTGCACTTGGGGATCTGCACCATCGAGTCGCGCGGGAAGCTGATCAGACGCGCCTTGTCGCGGTCGGGCGACAGGTGCAGGAGGATGATCGTGTCGGTGCGCTTGCCGCCCGCGTCGGCCTGCCTGGCCAGCTCCTGGCCGTATTTGGCGTTGCCCGCGCCCGCGCGGGTGTCGGAGCCCACGAGCAGCACGTTGAGCGCGCCGGTATCAGGGGGCCGCGGGTTGATGATGTCGTTCTTGACGCTCTTCTGCTTGATGTTGCCGAACGCGTCGCGGTAGACGACGTAGCCGGTCAGCGCGCCCGCGACCATGACCGTGGTGAGGCCGATGCTGACATAGGCCAGGATGCGCATCTTGTTGTGGCCGCCGCTCCCGTTGTGGCCGCCACCGCGGTGACTGCGCGGCGGGCGGTCGTCGGGAGGGGGCGGGGGAGCGGCCGCGGCGGCCGCTCTGCGTGCCATCCTGCTGCCGGGCTGGGTGGGGGCAGCCCGATAGCCCTGCCCGGAGTTGACTACCGGCGCGCCCCTGTAGTCGGTCATTCGTCCCCTAGCCTCACTTCTCGCGCCTGACGCGCTGGCGTCCGTCGCCTCGCGCCACGAGACGAGGTCACGTACGGAATGCCATGACCGTTTTGACCCGGGCGTTTCCGCGGGAAAGCATACTCAGAGCCGGACATTGGGTGGAATATCATCGCCAAACTCTTTCGCCCTCCGGTTGCTTCCGGACTGTCTTAGCACGTTTGGCCCGATGCTCAGGGCCGCAGCCAGACAGGCCAGAGGTACGGCCGGCAGCACGTACCGGTAGTCGAACTCCGCAGCCGCGGCCGGTGTGGCCAGCAGCACGATGGCCGCTGACCAGGGCACAAGCCAGGCCGGAGCGCCGGCGGGACGCCTGCCACGGCGCCTGCGCGCGACGGCCGCCACCGGAGGAAGCAGCAGGACCCCCAGGAGCACCGGGCCGGGCAGCCGCGCCATGCTCTGGTAGGCCCTCAGCCATCCGGCGTAGGGCTCGACGATCTTCGTGCCGATCGCACCCTGCTCGTAGAGCTTGGCATACTCTGCGCCGACCCGTGCGGGATAGCGGCCAGGTGGCCCCGGCTCCGTAACCGGGAACTCGTAGTAGCCGTAGATCTCCGGGTCGGGATAGACCGGGCGGCTCCAGGTGAACGTCCGGCCCAGCTCGGCCAGCACCGACGCGGCGTAGTCGAGCGGCTGCCTGGTGATCGCCAGCGCCGCGAACCTGCTCGCCAGGTCGTCGTTCTCCTTCGTGAACGTGATGCCGGGCAGCTTCACGAGGGGCGAGTCCTTCGCCCAGATGTACTCCTGCGACGGCGGCCGCCGCTCCGGCGGGCGCGGGTCGCACAGGACCTTCAGGTCGGGCGGCGGGTCCATCCGTGCGCAGTCGGCGAACGACATGGTGCGCGCGTACAGGAACGCGCCGTTCGCCCCCACCAGGCCCACCCGCTGGTAGGTGGCGTAGAACCAGGCCCCGTACGCGACCACCGGCACGAGCGCCGCCGCGAGCAGCACCCCGGCCAGGCCCACGCGCCTGCGCAGCACGAACCACGCGGCGAACAGCACGATGAGCGGCTGGCCCACGGTCCTCGTGAGGGTGGCCGCCGCCAGCAGCAGGCCGACGGCGACCACCGCGCCCCTCCGCTCCGCCCTGCCCAGCGCCACCGCCGCCACGACCAGGAACATGAACAGCGTGTCGGAGACCAGCAGGTGCTCCAGCTCGACCTGGTACGCGTCCAGCAGCACGGGCACCGTGGCCAGCGTCGCCGCCCACCTCGGCGCCCGCCTCGCGACCCGGTAGACCAGCACGCCGGCGGCCAGGCCGAGCAGGTGCTGCCCGGCGGCGACCATGCCGAAGCCGTGGAACGGCTCCAGCAGCTTGAGGAACATCGAGTAGCCGGCCGGCCTGACCAGGTCGGGGCGCGGCTTGAAGACGGTGACGACGTAGGTGTAGGTGTCGGGGAACCACAGGGCCGGGCGGTAACCCAGCATCGCCAGCGCGCGCAGCGCCGTGCCCAGGGCGAGGACCACCAGGAACCACCGGTGCCGCCGCCACCAGGCCGGGTCCGCGACGCGGGCGCCGAGGCGGCGGGGGGCCCGGCGCCTGCCGCGTCCCGTCCTCGCGGGCTCGCCGGCCTCCGACATCACCCGCACGCCCTCCCGCTCTCTCCTTCCAGGCACCTCGCGAAGGTGCGTGGCCCGCTGCCCGCGGTGGTCCGTACGCTACCCGCGATTCCGGCACGCCCGTGACGGGTGACGGCCGCCGGCGCCCTTCTCCAGTGGCCTGCTCGTCACGGCGCCCGGCCACCGTCCCCGCCACCTGCCACGGCACTCACTCCACACCCGCCACTTGCCGCAGCCGGTGGCCCACGGTGGTGTGGCAGGCCGGCGAGCTGCGGTCGGGAGGCGGCGTGGTGGATGCCGGGTGGCTCCGATCAGGGTGGGCGTGGCCGTGACGGCGGCGGACCGTGACATCGGCGGCGCGCGGAGGCGGGCTCGTCGAAGTGGCCGCCAGGGTTGGATACGCTCGGTGATCGATGGGACTCGATCGATCAGGACGGCTGCTCGCCGCGCTCTCGGTGGCGCCCGCGCTGGCCGTGGCCGGCTGGCTGCTGGCGGGGCTGCCGCTGCTGCTGCTCGGCCGGTTCGCGCCGCTGCCCGCCGTGCTGCTCGGGCTGCCTGTCGCCGCCCTGCTGTGCTGGGCGGGCACGCGGCGGCTGGGCAAGGCGATCGAGGCCACGCCGCGGCAGGTCGCGGGCGTCGTGGCGGTGGCCGTGGCGTCCGGCGTGTTCAACGTGGTGATGCACAGCGAGCAGATCATCGTCAGGCGCGATCCCGCGACGTACGCGCAGTACGCGGCCTGGCTCGCGGGCCACGGCTCCCTGCCCATCCCGGCGCAGGTCGAGGCGTTCGGCGGCGCCGACCCCGCGCTGGTCTTCAAGAGCGTGGGCTTCTACCAGGTGGACGGCGGGCTGGTGCCGCAGTTCATGCCGGGGCCGCCGCTGCTGTTCGCGGCGGGCGACTGGCTGGGGGTGCCGTTCGCGGTGCCGGGCGTGCTGGGCGCGCTGGCGGTGCTCACGGTGGGCGGCGTGGTGGCGCGGCTGGCGGGGGCGCGCTGGGCGGTGCCGGCGTCGGCCGTGTTCGCGGTGAGCCTGCCGATCCTCTACACCTCGCGGACCACGTTCAGCGAGATCCCGTCGTTGATCCTGCTGTTCGGAGGGCTGGCGCTGACGCACGACGCGCTCTCCCAGCCCGGCGTGCCGGCGCGTGCGGGGCTCGCCCTCGGCGGCCACCTGCGCGGCGGGCTGGGCTGGGGCCGGGGGTTGCTGGCCGGGCTGGTGTTCGGGCTGGCCGTGCTGGTCAGGGTCGACGGGCTGCGCGACGTGCTGCCCGTGCTGGCGTTCGCCGGGCTGCTGATCGCGATGCGGCGCTTCGCCAGGCCGCAGGGCGCCCTGGGGCTGCCGCTGCTGGCCGGGCTCGTCGTCGGCGCCGGCCTCGGGATGCTGGCCGCGTACGTCCTCTCCCGCCCCTACCTGACCTACCTGTCGAGCTCGCTCGACCCGCTGCTGCTCATCTGCGCCGCCGTCCTGGCGCTCACCGCGGCCGGCACGGCCGCCGCCCCCCTGGTCACCAGGATCCGCCTGCCCGCGTGGGCCCCGGCGGCGGGCGCCGGGCTGGTGGTGCTGATCATGGTGGGCCTGTACGCGCGGCCGTGGCTGCAGACCGTGACCCGCCACCCCACGACGCCGGACGACCAGCGCACCGCCACGATGATCGCGCAGACCCAGGAGGTCAACGGCCTGCCCATCGACGGCGAGCGGCTCTACTTCGAGAACTCCCTGCACTGGGTGATCTGGTACGTCGGCCTGCCCGTGGTCGTGCTGGCCACGGTGGCGGCGGTGGTGCTGGTGCGCGGGCTGTTGCGGAACGGCCGGCCGTTCGAGTGGCTGCTGCCGCTCGCGGTCGTCGGCTGGACCACGGTCACCACGCTGGTGCGGCCGGAGATCACTCCCGACCATCCGTGGGCCGCGCGCCGCCTGGTCCCCGTCGTGATCCCGGGGCTGATCCTGCTGGCCTCGTACGCGCTGGCCTGGCTACGCGGGCAGGCCCGGCTGCGCGACGTCTCCGGAGGGCGCGGCGCGGCGTGGTTGCGCAGGCCGTCCGTGCGGCGCTGGGGGATGGCGCTGGCGGTGCTGGTGGTGCTCGCCCCGCCGGCCGTCGTCTCGATCGGCACCGCGTTCACCCCGGTCGAGCGGGGTGAGGGCGCGGCGGTGGCGGCGATGTGCGCGAAGCTCCCGCGCAACGGGTCGGTGCTGATCGTGGAGCGGGTCACCGGCGACCGGTTCACCCAGGTGCTGCGCGGCATGTGCGGCCTGCCCGCCGCGCAGGTGGCCAGGGCGGAGGGCTGGGACATCGCCCCGGCGGAGAAGGTGCGCCACCTGATCGGCCGCGTGCGCGCCGCCGGCCGCGTCCCCGTGGTGCTGGGCGCCGAGGAGGACCAGGTCTCGCTGTACGGGCCGGCGACCCAGGTGATGCGGCTGGTCACCCGCCAGGACGAGCGCGCGCTCGTGGACGCGCCCGACGGCACCTGGTCCCTGCGGATCAAC
The DNA here is from genome assembly GCF_006334985.2 of Nonomuraea phyllanthi. GTDB lineage: Bacteria > Actinomycetota > Actinomycetes > Streptosporangiales > Streptosporangiaceae > Nonomuraea > Nonomuraea phyllanthi. The sequence goes on along the minus strand of NZ_VDLX02000001.1, from coordinate 755,914 downwards.
GCCTGGATGGCCCTTCCGTGACCCAGGATCTTGGAAGTAGGTACTCCCGCTGTGCCCATGTGGACACCGCTTTGAGTTGGGCAGAGTAACCTCAAGGCCCGTGAGCACGCTTGAGACCCCCATGAGTGGACCTGCCGTGGATGAAGCGCCGTACGTCACCATCGTCCTGCCCTGCTACAACGAGCAGGACCACGTCATCGACGAGGTCGAGCGCATCACCAGGGCCATGGACTCCAGCGGCTACACCTATGAGCTCGTGGCGGTGGACGACTGCTCGACCGACGAGACTCTGGCCAGGCTGGAGGAGGCCGCGCCGCAATATCCTCACCTGCGCGTGCGCGCCTTCCACCGCAACGGCGGCGCCGGCACGGTGCGGCGCATCGGCACGCAGGAGGCCAGGGGCGAGATCGTCGTCTGGACCGACGCCGACATGACCTACCCCAACGACCGCATCCCCGAGCTGGTGCAGATCCTGGAGAAGGATCCGGCGATCGACCAGGTGGTCGGCGCGCGCACCAGCGAGGAGGGCTCGCACAAGTATCTGCGCGTCCCGGCCAAGTGGGTGATCCGCAAGGTGGCCGAGAAGCTGGCCGGCCAGAAGATCCCCGACCTCAACTCCGGGCTGCGCGCCTTCCGCAGGACCGTGGCCAAGCCCTACCTGCGGCTGCTGCCCCCCGGGTTCTCGTGCGTGACGACGATCACGCTGTCGTTCCTGTCCAACCAGCACGACATCTACTACCTGCCGATCGACTACGCCAAGCGGGCCGGCAAGTCGAAGTTCAGCTTCGTGTCGGACGCCTACCGCTACATCCTGCAGGTGCTGCGGATGATCATGTACTTCAACCCGCTCAAGGTGCTCATGCCGCCCGCGCTGTGGCTGGTGGGCATCGGGTTCGTCAAGGGCGTGGCGTGGGACATGGTCAAGCACCCGTTCTACTTCCCGATCAACACCCTGATGATCTTCCTGTCCGGGCTGCTGATCGGGGCCGTGGCGCTGCTGGCCGACCTGATCGTGCGCTCGCGGGGAGAGTAGGCGCGTGCGGATCGCGATCGTCGGCCCGACCTATCCGTACAAGGGGGGCGGGGCGCAGCACACCACCGAGCTGGCGCACCGGCTCGCGGCCCGGGGGCACGACGTGGTGATCGAGTCCTGGCGGGCCCAGTACCCGTCGTTCCTCTACCCGGGGCAGCAGACGATCTCCGCTCCCGAGGGCACCCCCTTCCCCCGCACCGAGCGCAGGCTCGACTGGCGGCGGCCCGACGGGTGGGTCTCCGCCGGCCGGCGGCTGCGGTCGGCCGACCTCGTGGTGCTGGCCGTGCTGAGCCCGGTGCAGGTCCCCGCCTACCTGGGCATCCTGTACGGGATCGGCGGCAGGGCCAGGACCGTCGCGCTCTGCCACAACGTGCTGCCCCACGAGCGCAAGCCGTACGACCGGCCGCTCATGAAGGCGCTGCTCAAGCGGGTCGACGGCGTGCTGACGCACTCCGAGCAGCAGGAGGGACTGGCGAGAGGCCTGACGGCGAAGCCGGTCGGCGTGGCCGCCCTGCCCCCGCACCTGCCCTCCACGCACGCGGGCACGTCGTCCGAGGTGCACCGGCGGCTGCTGTTCTTCGGCATCGTGCGCCCGTACAAGGGGCTTGACCTGCTGCTGAAGGCCCTCCCGGACGGGATCGGGCTGACGGTGGCGGGGGAGTTCTGGGGCGGGCTCGACGAGACCAGGGCGCTGATCGCCGAGCTGGGCATCGGCGACCGGGTCGAGCTGCGCCCCGGCTACGTCGCAGCCGGGGACGTGCCGGAGCTGTTCGCCGGGGCCGACGCGCTCGTGCTCCCCTACCGCACCGCGACCGCCAGCCAGAACGTCTGGCTCGGCCACGAGCACGGCGTGCCGGTGATCGCCACCCGCGTCGGCGCGCTCGCCGACCACGTCACCGACGGCGTCGACGGGCTGCTGGTCGAGCCGGGCGACGCCGGGGCGCTGCGCCGCGCGATCGAGCGGTTCTACGCCTCCGGCGAGCCGGAGAGGTTGCGGTCGGGTGTCAAGGCGGTCGACCCCGAGCCGTTCTGGTCGGCGTACACGGGGGCGCTGCTGGCCGCCTGACGGCCGAGCACGAACGAGATGCCCGCGGCCGCCGCGTCGGCCAGCGTGAACGCCAGCCGCGACACGATCGCCACCGCGAGCGCCGCCGGGGTGCCGACGATCGGGCCGAGCACGAGCACGAGGGCGCCCTCCCTGATGCCGACGCCGGCGGGCACCACGACGGTGAGGATGCCGGTGGCCCACGCGAACGCGTACGCGCCGGTCGAGACGGTGTAGCCGGCCTGACCGGCGAGCAGCCAGATGTGCACGCCGTACACAAGCCAGCCGAGCGCCGTCCACGCGACCGCGACGACCACCGTGCGGCCGGGCAGCACGCTCTCCAGCGGCTCCTTGCGCGCGACGCGCAATGCCAGGTTGAGACCCCAGGTGAGCACCTTGGGGTGGAGGCACACGGCGATCACCGGCACGAGCAGGATCAGGTACCACGCCTGGCGGACCGCCTCCAGCCGGCTCAGCGTGGCGGCGGCGATCAGGATCGCGACCCCGATGTTGATCACCAGGCCCAGCGAGATCGTCGCGAACGTCCGCCGCGGCGGGCTGCCGTGGTCGCGCCCGAGGTCCATCATCGCCGCGTACGCCCACACCGCGCCCGGGATGTACTTCCCGAGCTGGCCCACGAACATGATCCGCCCCGCGATCCGCAGCGGCACCCGCGTGCCCAGCCCCGCCAGGATCGCCCGCCAGGCCACCAGCATGAAGAACTGGCCGAGCAGCACCGAGCCGAACGCCCCGAGCAGCGCCCACGGCGACATCGCCGCCACCGCGCTCGTGGTCTCGTGCCAGTTCTTCGCCAGCCCGTAGCCGAGGAAACCGAGCGCGACCAGGGCCAGGACGACACGCAGCAGGCGGCGGAGCATTGGCTCAGGTTACGCGTGGTTCGCCAGGTAAAGCCAGACGACGCCCGCGACGACCGCCAGGGCGGCGAGCACCGCCAGCGCGATCTTGACCGCGCTGTACGGCCGGTCGCCCTGCACCTCCCCGCCCACGCCGTTGATGAGCACCTGGTACGACCTGCCGCCGAACAGGTAGGTGCCGACCCAGACCGGCAGCAGGAGCAGCTTGAACGTGACGCCCGAGTAACTCGTGTCGACGGAGAAGACGCGCTGCACGTCACCGCCGATGTCCCGGCGGCAGTCGCCCTCGATGACGCCCCGCATGACGCCCTTGGCCTGCTGAAGGCCGGCCTCCGGCTCCGTGTCGTAGCGCAGGCTGTGGTGCCCGGCCACGTACCCCGGCTGGAACGGCACCGCCTCCTTCAGCGGCCAGGGCTCCAGCTTGCCCAGGTCGTCGCCGTCGACGTGAGTGGTGGCGGCGACCAGCACGTCGTCGAAGTCGCGCGCCACCCGGCCGCCGGCCGGGTACCAGCGGGTGCGCCGCTCCCTGCGGGTGCGCCGCCTGCCGTTGGAGTCGGTGTAGGACGTGGTGATCCAGTAGTGCTCGCCGCGCTGGCCGACGTAGTCGGAGACCGTGGCCGCGTCGAACGTCCAGTGCGGCAGGTACGTGCTCTTCATCGACTCCGCCTCGGTGACCTTCTTGAGACGGTTGGGGGCGAACCAGCGGGTCCGCACCCACGAGCGCAGCGCCTTCCTCGCGCCGCCGCGGTCGAGGACGAAGGGCAGCACGGCCTCGGGGGCGACCTGGTCGTCGTCGGCCGTGTCAGCGACCAGGGCGGTGCCGCAGAACTGGCACGTCTTCGAGATCGCGTCGCTCTCGGTGCGGGCCGAGCAGCCGGGGCACGTGAACCGGTGCGGGGCGACGGTCCTGACGCGGGGCTTGGCGAGGAACGCCTCGTACGAGTGCTCGCGGACCTGGCGGGCGGGCGGCGCGATCGGCTGCTCCAGCCCGCAGTACGGGCAGCGCAGGGCGGTGGTGCCGGGCGCGAACGCCACGCCCGCGCCGCAGCCCGCGCACGGATGGGCCGGCGACTGCGTGGGGGAGGTCACGAAACATCCTCTCGGGAGGGCGGGAGCGGCGCGGAGGCCGTCGCAGGAGATCAGGAGGGCGGGAGCGGGGGAGGCGTGTCGCGCAGGAGCGGCCGGAGCTCGGGCACGTCGCGGGCCGGCACCCACCCCGCCATCCCCGACCTCCACACCAGCACGTCAGGGGCGAGCCCGGCGGCGGGCAGCCCGGCCTCGTCGAACGGGCCGCGCCGCTCGCCGTCCACTCCCAGGTACCACCGCTCCTCCTGGGGCAGCGGCGGCGGCCCGCCCGCGTCCTGGCTCAGGGCGGCGGCCATCTGCCGCCCGGCGGCGATCCCCATGCCCAGGCCCATGCCGTCGGCCGCCCCGCCCGCGTTCTCCAGCGCCTCAGCCGCCTGGAAGCGGGCGTAGTCCCCGAGGTCCCCGACGATCCCCATCTGGGACCGCTTGTCCATCGCCCGCTCCACCTCGGGCGGCAGGGAGATGTTCTCGATGGTGAAGGTCGGGATGGCGAGGCCCACCCCCGCCAGGTCGGCCGTCAGCGCCTCCGCCAGCCGCCGCCCCATCTCGTGCTGCCGGGCGGCCAGGTCGAGCACCGGGATCCCGGCGGAGGCGAGCGCGGGGGCGAGCCTGCCCACGACCAGCTGCCGCAGGTAGCCCTCCACCTCCTCGGTACGGAACCGCGGGTCCGTGCCGGCCAGCTCGCGCAGCAGCGCGCGGGCGTCGGTCACCCTGACCGCGTACGCGCCGAACGCCCGCAGCCGCACCGGCCCGAACTCCGGGTCGCGCACGATGACCGGGTTCTGGGTGCCCCATTTGAAGTCGGCGAACTGGCGGGTGCTGACGAAGTACACCTCGGCCTTGAACGGCGACTCGAAGCCGTACTTCCAGCCCTGCAACGTGGACAGCACCGGCAGGTTCCTGGTCTCCAGCGTGTACGTCCCCGGCGCGAACGCGTCGGCGATCTGCCCCTCGTTGACGAAGACGGCCACCTGCGACTCGCGCACGACGAGCTGCGCGCCCATCTTGATCTCGTTGTCGTACCGGGGAAAACGCCAGACGAGGGTGTCGCGGCTGTCGTCCAGCCACTCGACGATGTCGATGAATTCTCCGCGGATCTTGTCGAATATGGCCACTTCGCCCCCGTCCGTGTGGGTCCTGCCAGGTCGGCACCGTACCAAAGCCCGTTTGGGTACTGTGGGTCCTCGTGGGTAAGCAACGGGTCGCGCAGCTCGAATACTCGGAGTTCCAGTCGGCCATGCTCGACGAGGGCAAGCGGCGGCGGAAGGCTGCGAAGATCATCGCGGTGCTCGAGCACTTCCGCGGGCCGCTCGGCGGCCTGACCGTCGGCGACGTGGGCTGCTCCGCCGGGTTCATCGCCGACGAGCTCGCGCAGGCCGGGGCCAAGCACACGCTGGGCATCGACATCGACGTGCCGGGGCTGCGCAGGGCGGCAGACCGGTTCGGCGAACGGGTGGCGTTCGTCTGCGGCGACGGCACGGCGCTGCCGTTCCCCGACGGGTCGGTCGACGTGCTGGTGTTCAACCACATCTACGAGCACGTGGTCGACCCCGACGCCGTGGTGGCCGAGATGCACCGCGTGCTGTCCGACACCGGGGTGCTCTACCTCGGCCTGGGCAACCGGCTCGGCGTCATGGAGCCCCACTACAAGCTGCCGTTCCTGTCCTACCTGCCGCCCGCGCTGGCCGACCGCTACGTGCGGGCGTTCGGGCGGGCCGACAACTACTACGAGCGGTTCAGAACGCGGCGCGGGCTGCGCAGGATGCTGCGGGCCTTCCACGTGTGGGACTACACCTTCCCCGTGCTGGCCACGCCCGGCCGGTTCGCGGGGGGCGAGCTGTTCCCCGGCGCGCTGGGGCGGGTCGCGCAGGCCGTGCTGGCCCGCACGCCGCGCGAGCTGCTCAGGCTGCTGCTGCCGCTGGTCCCGACGTACCTGTGGGTGGCCACCAAGACGCCGCGGCGGCCGGCGGGCGCCGCGCTGCCGCAGCCGCCCGAGCGGGTCCGCCCGCTGTGAGCACCCTGAGACAGACCGTGAGACGAACCGTGGGACAACTGGAGGGCGCGGAGGCCGCGCCACGGCGCTCACCGGTCCGCCGGCTGGTGAGATACGGGTTCCTGGCCGTCGCGCTGGGATTCGGCGGTTACGCCGTGGCCGGGCAGTGGGACGCCGTGGTGGCCGGGTTCGCCCGGCTGTCGTGGCCCGCGCTGGCCGGCTCGCTCGTCGCCGTGGTCGCGGCGCTGCTCGGGGCCATGCTCACCTGGCGCACCCTGCTGGCCGACCTCGGCTCGCCGCTGCCGCCCCGGCCCGCCGCCAAGGTCTTCTTCGTCGGCCAGCTCGGCAAGTACATCCCCGGCGCGGTCTGGCCGGTGCTCGCCCAGATGGAGATGGGCCGCGACCTCGGCGTGCCGCGCTCGCGCAGCGCGGCGGCGTTCTTCCTGATGATGCCCATCCAGCTGGCCACCGGCCTGCTCGTCACGCTGGTCACGCTCGGCTGGGACCGTTACGGCTGGCTGCTGCTGTTCATCCCGCTGCTGCTCGTCCTGCTCGAACCCAAGGTCATCAACGGCGTGATCGGGTACGCCCTGCGCAGGCTCAAGCGGGAGCCGCTCGAACGCCCGCTGACCCGGCGCGGCATGCTCACGGCGCTCGGCTGGGCGCTGGCCGGCTGGCTCTGCTACGGCGTCCACCTCTACTTCGTCTCCCCCCAGGGCGGCCTGCTCTTCGCCGTCGGCGCCTTCGCGCTGTCGTGGTGCCTCGGCATCCTGACCTTCGTCGTCCCGGCCGGCGCCGGCGTGCGGGAGGTCGCGATGGTCGCGGTGCTGGCGCCGCAGCTCGACAGCGGCACCGCGATCGCGGTGGCTCTCTCCTCCCGGATCGTCATCATCGTGGGGGACCTGATCTGCGCCGGACTGGCAGGAATCGCCGCGCGTCGCGACTCAGTGTGATTTGACCCACGATCGGGGGGAGGTTGGTCATAGGCTGAACGTCAGAGGGGGACATACAGTCCCACGTTGATCTTGAGGGGAGAAGATCTACGTAATGCCTCGAGTGCTCGTCGACGCGGCGGCGGTCCCCGCGGACCGCGGGGCGTTGACCAGATATGTGGACGGTCTCGTGGCGGCGCTCCACCGGGCCGGCGCGGAGTTCGTGGTGGTGTGCCAGCGGACGGAGTCCGAGCACTACCGCCGGCTCGCGCCCTCGGCCCTGGTCGTCCCCGGGCCCGTGGCGATCTCCAACCGGGCCGCCAGGCTCGCCTGGGAGCAGACCGGCCTGCCGCTGCTCGCCCGCCAGACCGGGGCGGAGGTCATCCACGCCCCCTACTACTCCATCCCGCTCGGGTCCGGCCTGCCGACCGTGGTGACGGTCCACGACGCCACCTGGTTCACCGAGCCCGACCAGCACGGGCCGCGCGCGTCGTTCTTCCGCTCCGCCACCCGCACGGCCGTGCGACACGCCCGGCGGGTGATCGTGCCGTCCAAGGCGACCAGGGACGAACTGGTCCGCGTGCTGTCCGCCGACCCCACCCGCATCGACGTCGCCTACCACGGGGTCGACCAGGCTCAGTTCCACCCGCCGAGCGAGGACGAGATCCGCCGGGCCGCCCTGCGCTTCGGGCTGCACGGCCAGTCGTACGTCGCCTTCCTGGGTGCGCTCGACCCCCGCAAGAACGTCCCGAACCTCATCCGCGGCTTCGCCGCCGCCGTGAAGCGGCTGGACGAGCCGCCCGCGCTGGTGATCGGCGGCGGGGTGCACGAGGACGACGTGGACGCCGCCTGCCGCGAGGTCGAGGCCACGGTCAGGGTCGTGCGGCCCGGCTACCTGCGCGCGCCCGACCTGCCGGGGTTCCTCGGCGGGGCGCTCGTCGTGGCCTTCCCGTCGCGGGGCGAGGGGTTCGGCCTGCCGGTGCTGGAGGCCATGGCCTGCGGCGCGCCCGTGCTGACCACGCACAACACCTCGCTGCCGGAGGTGGGCGGTGACGCGGTCGCCTACACTGAGCCGGACGCCGACAGCATCGCCACCGCCCTGGGCGACCTGCTGGGCTCCCCCGCCAGGCGAGGGCAGCTGCGGGAGGCCGGGCTGGCGAGAGCACGCGAGTTCACGTGGGACGCCTCGGCGGAGGCGCATCTCAGCTCTTATCAACGCGCGATCGAATAGTTCGGTAACCTCACGGAGTGATGGAGAGCTCTTTGCCAGACCTCGAGGCGATCCTCCTGGTCGGGGGGCAGGGCACGCGCCTGCGTCCGCTGACACTGGGCACGCCGAAGCCGCTGCTGCCGACCGCGGGGGTCCCGTTCCTGGCCCACCAACTTGCCCGCGCGCGCTCGTTCGGGGTGCGCCGGATCGTGTTCGCGACCTCGTACAAGGCGGCGATGTTCGAGCCCGCCTTCGGCGACGGGGAGGCGTTCGGGCTCTCCCTCGAATACATCACGGAGGAGACGCCGCTGGGCACCGGCGGCGCGATCCGCAACGCCGCGGAGGCGCTGACGTCCGGGCCCTCCGACCCGGTGCTCATCCTCAACGGCGACATCCTGTCCGGTCACGACATCGGCGACCAGGTGCGCACCCATCTCGCGCGCCAGGCCGCTGTAACGCTCCATTTGACAGAAGTGGACGACCCTTCACGGTTCGGCTGCGTGCCGACCGACGAGACGGGGCGGGTGACCGCGTTCCTGGAGAAGACGCCCAACCCGGTCACCAACCGCATCAACGCCGGCTGCTACGTCTTCACCCGCTCGGTGATCGACTCCATCCCGCGTGACGAGGTCGTGTCGGTGGAGCGGGAGACGTTCCCCGGGCTGATCGAGTCGGGCGAGCTGGTGCTGGGATACGCCGACCGCACGTACTGGCTCGACGTCGGCACGCCCGCGGCGTTCGTGCGGGGCTCGCGCGACCTGGTGCTGGGGCGGCTGGCCTCGCCCGCGCTGCCGGGTCCGACCGGCGAATACCTAGCCCTGGAAGGGGCGCAGGTCTCGCCGGAGGCCAAGGTGCAGGGCGGCACGGCGGTCGGCGCGCGGGTCGTCGTCGAGGCGGGCGCCTCGGTCGTGGGCTCCGTCCTGACCGACGACTGCGTGGTCGAGGCGGGCGCCAGCGTGACCGACTCCGTGGTGGGGCGCGGGGCGCGGGTGTGCGCGGGCACGGTGGTGCGCGACGCCGTGATCGGTGACGGGGCCATCGTGGGTCCCGGCAACGAGCTGCAGAACGGCGTGCGCATCTGGCCGGGCGTCGAGCTGCCGGAGCGCGCGCTGCGCTACTCGAGCGACGTCTGACGGATGCCGGGCGTGGGTTCGGAGCGGGCGGCCGGGCGCGCGAGACTGGACGCGTGAGGGAGCGCAGGTGGGTGCCCGACGGGCCGCTGGACGTCGGGCTGGCGTTGCAGCCCCACAAGCGCGGCGGCGGCGATCCCGCCTGGCACCGGACCGGTGACGGAGCCGTGTGGCGCACGTCCAGGACCCCCGACGGGCCGTGCACGCTCAGAGTGGTCGTCAAGGACGGCTGCGTGCACGGGCAGGCGTGGGGGCAGGGCGCGGAGTGGGCGCTGGAGGCGCTGCCCGGGCTGCTCGGCGCGCACGACGACACCTCCGGATTCGTCGTCCGGCACGAGGTCCTGGCGGACGCCGCCAGGAGGAATCCGGGGCTGCGCATCGGGCGCACCGGCCGGGTCATGGAGGCCCTGGTGCCGGCCGTGCTGGAGCAGAAGGTGGTCGGGCGGGAGGCGTGGCGGGCCTGGCGCTGGCTGCTGACCCGGTACGGCGAGCCCGCGCCGGGCCCGGCGCCCGACGGCATGCGGGTCGTGCCCGAGCCGTCGGTGTGGCGGCAGATCCCCAGCTGGCACTGGCACCGCGCGGGCGCCGAGGCCGTCCGCGCCAGGACGATCGCGAACGCCGCCTGGCACGCCGCCAAGCTGGAGGCCGCCGCCACCAGCGAGGAGCTCGACCGGCTGCTGCGCGCGCTGCCGGGGATCGGGGTGTGGACGTCGGCCGAGATCCGCCAGCGCGCCTTCGGCGACCCCGACGCCGTGAGCGTCGGCGACTTCCACCTCGCCAAGCTCGTCGGCTACGCCCTGACCGGGGAGAAGACCGACGATCCCGGGATGATGCGGCTGCTGGAGCCGTACGAGGGGCATCGGCACCGCGCCACCGTCCTGGTCTGGCTCACCGGCCTGCGCCCGCCCGCGCGGGGGCCGCGGATGCCGGTGCGCGACTACCGGTCCTTCTGACGCGCCCCTGGGTGCGAGCGGCGAACCCAGCCCGACGTACTGTGCCCGTATGAGTCTCGTCAGCGAATCCGCGCTCCGCCGGGCGCTCGCCCGCGCCCGCGACGGCAAGTCCCTCGACGTCACGGAGGCGACCGTCCTCCTGCACGCCAGGGGCGAGCACCTCGACGCCCTGCTCGACCACGCCTCCCGCGTACGCGACGCCGGGCTCCGGGCGGCCGGCCGCGAGGGGGTCATCACCTACAGCAGGAAGGTGTTCATCCCGTTGACCCGGCTCTGCCGGGACCGCTGCGGATACTGCACGTTCGCGACCGCGCCGCACCGGTTGCCCGCGCCGTTCCTGAGTCCTGACGAGGTTCTGGAGATCGCCCGGCAGGGGGCGGCGATGGGGTGCAAGGAGGCGCTGTTCACGCTGGGGGACCGGCCGGAGGACCGCTGGCACCAGGCCCGCTCGTGGCTCGACGCCCACGGTTACGACGACACGCTGTCGTACGTGCGGGCCATGGCGATCCGGGTGCTGGAGGAGACGGGGCTGCTGCCGCACCTCAACCCCGGGGTGCTGAGCTGGCGTGACCTGCAGCGGCTCAAGCCCGTCGCGCCGTCGATGGGGATGATGCTGGAGACGACGTCGCGGCGGCTGTTCGAGGAGAAGGGGCAGCCCCACTACGGGTCGCCGGACAAGGACCCGGCGGTGCGGCTGCGGGTGCTGGAGGACGCCGGGCGTACGAACGTGCCGTTCACCACCGGGATCCTGATCGGCATCGGCGAGAGCGTCGAGGACCGGGCCGAGTCGCTGTTCGCCATCCGGAAGGTGGCCCGCGAGTACGGGGGCGTCCAGGAGGTCATCGTCCAGAACTTCCGCGCCAAGCCCGACACGGCCATGCGCGGGCTGCCGGACGCCGACCTGCGGGAACTGGCCGCCACCATCGCGGTGGCGCGCCTCGTCCTCGGCCCCCGGGTACGCCTCCAGGCGCCGCCCAACCTGGTGGACGCCGAGTACGAGCTGATGATCCGGGCCGGGATCGACGACTGGGGCGGCGTGTCGCCCCTCACCCCCGACCACGTGAACCCCGAGCGCCCCTGGCCGCAGATCTCCCTGCTGGCCTCGCGTACCGCTGGCGCCGGGTTCAGGCTGCGGGAGCGGCTGACCCTGTATCCCGAGTACGTGCTGGCCGGGGAGCCCTGGCTGGACCCCCGGCTGTCCGCGCACGTGGCCGCCCTGTCCGATCCGGTCACGGGGCTGGCCAGCGAGGACGCCGTGCCGGAGGGGCTGCCGTGGCAGGAGCCGGACGGGGGATTCGCGGCGTCGGGGCGGGTGGACCTGCACGTGGAGGTGGACACCTCGGGGCGCACCCATGATCGGCGGGACGACTTCGACCACGTCTACGGCGACTGGGACGCCCTCCGCGCCCGCCTCACCCCCGCGGGTCCCGGTCCTTCATCAGGAGGGGAGGTGCGGGCGGCGCTCAGGCGGGCGGCGGCGGATCCCGCGGGATTGAGCGACGCCGAGGCCGTGGCGCTGCTCCAGGCCGACGGCGAGGAGCTGGACGAGCTGGCCGCCATCGCCGACGCCCTGAGGAAGGAGGCCGCCGGCGACGACGTCACCTACGTCGTCAACAGGAACATCAACTTCACCAACGTCTGCTACACCGGCTGCCGCTTCTGCGCCTTCGCCCAGCGCAGGACGGACGCCGACGCGTACACGCTGAGCCTCGACCAGGTGGCCGACCGGGCGCAGGAGGCGTGGGACGCGGGGGCGACCGAGGTGTGCATGCAGGGCGGCATCCACCCCGACCTGCCCGGGACCGCGTACTTCGACCTGGCCAGGGCGGTCAAGGCCAGGACCCCCGGCATGCACGTGCACGCGTTCTCGCCCATGGAGGTCGTCAACGGCGCGGCCCGCACGGACATGTCCATCCGGGCGTGGCTGGAGGCGGCCAGGGAGGCGGGGGTGGACTCGCTGCCCGGCACGGCGGCGGAGATCCTGGACGACGACGTGCGCTGGGTGCTGACCAAGGGCAAGCTGCCCGCCAAGGAATGGGTCGAGGTCATCACGACGGCCCACGACGTGGGCATCCCGACGACGTCCACGATGATGTACGGCCACGTCGACAACCATCTGCACTGGGTGCGGCACATCAAGCTGATCCGCCGCATCCAGGAGGAGACGGGCGGGTTCTCCGAGTTCGTGCTGCTGCCGTTCGTGCACACCAGCGCCCCCATCTACCTGGCGGGCGTCGCGCGGCCGGGCCCCACGGCGCAGGAGAACCGGGCGGTGCACGCGCTGGCCAGGATCCTTCTGCACGGCGCGATCAGGAACATCCAGTGCTCCTGGGTGAAGCTCCGCGACGACCTGTGCCGCCAGGTGCTCCAGGGCGGCGTGAACGACCTCGGCGGCACCCTCATGGAGGAGACCATCAGCCGGATGGCGGGCTCGGAGAACGGCTCGTACAAGACCATCAGCGAGCTGAGGGAGATGGTCGAGGTGACGGGCAGGCCGGTCAGGCAGCGCACCACCGAGTACGGCACCCCGGCACCGGAGCGGCTGGCCGCCTCCCGGGCGAGCGACGGGGTGTGCGGAAGCGTCAGGAGGGCCCTGCCGACGGTCGAGCTATAACATGTTCTACCGACTGGAGAGAGGATGGTCGTGCGCCTGGGTCGACACCGCGCCGCGCCTGCCCCCGAGCAGCGACGCAGGAGGGCCTTCCGGCGCGGCATGCTGGCGGGCCTCACCGCCGTGGCGATCGTGGCCGGCGGCCTGGTCGTGGTGTTCGGCGGCGGCGGGCTGCTGTGCCGGACGCGAGAGCCTGTTCTGGTCAGCGTCGCCGCGGCTGTCGACGTGGCGCCGGCGGTGATGGAGGCCGCCGGGCTGTTCAACGAGACGGAGACGGCGGTGGGCGGCCGGTGCGTGCTGGTCCAGGTGACGGAGGAGCCGCCGGCCACCGTCCTGCGCACGCTCATCGGCGACCGCGCGGGCGTCTTACGGGAGCGGCCCGACGGGTGGATCGCCGACTCGTCCGCCTGGATCAGGCTGGCCCGCCGGCAGGGCGCGAGCGCGCTGCCCGAGGAGGAGAGCGTGGTGGCCACCTCGCCGCTGGTGTTCGCCACCCGGTCGTCGCTGGCCAGGCGCTTCTCCGTGGGCGGGACCGAGATGAACTGGCGGATGGTCTTCCCGCCGACCGTCCGCGGGCGGCTGGCGCCCAACGAGGACGAGCCGGACGTCGTACGCGTACCGGACCCGTCGCTGGCCGGGGCGGGCATCGCGACCGTGGCCGCCGCCAGGGACGTCGTCGGCACTGGACCCGACGCGGACAAGGCGCTGACCGCGTTCGTCCGGTGGGCGCAGGCCGGCTCGGCCCCCGACTACCGCAGCATGATGGCGGCGGTGGACGACCACACGTTCTGGCAGCGCCCGGTCGTCATCGTGCCCGAGCAGTCGGTCCTGCGCCACAACCGGCGCCCCTCCGCCGACCCGGTCGTGGCGCTGCACCCGCGCGAGGGCACGATCAGGCTCGACTACCCGTACGTCGTCACGGCGGGCGACCCCACAGTGGCCGAGGCGTCCACGGCCTTCGCCGACTGGCTGAAAGGCCAGCAGGCGCAGGAGATCGTCCGGCGGGCCGGGTTCAGGTCGGGTGACGGGGCCCAGGGGCCGATCTCGCCGGGCCCGCTGGTCCCGTCGGCCGATCCCAGGATCAGGCCGTCGGTGTCGCCGCAGGACATCGACGAGGCGCTGCGGGCCTGGAGCCGGCTGGCCCCGCCGACGAACATCCTCGTCCTCGCCGACGCCTCCAAGCACATGGCCGAGCCGCTGAACGGCACCAGCAAGATCAGGACCGCGCTGGACGCGGCCAGGATGGGGCTGCAGCTCTTCCCCGACTCGACGCGCATGGGCCTGTGGGAGTTCGCGCGGGGGCTGGGCGGCGCCAAGGACTACCGGCAGCGGGTGGGGCTCGGCCCGATCAACGAGCCCGAGACCGGGCAGGTCGTCCGCAGGAGCCGCCTGGCCGAGCTGACCGGCACGATCACCGCCCACGACAGGCGCGGCAGCTCCCTCTACGACGCCGTCCTCAGCGGCTTCCGCAAGGTCTCCGGCGACTACCGCGCGGAGATGAACAACTCGCTGCTGGTGATCACGTCGGGCGAGGACGACGGCAAGGGCACGAAGCTGCCGGAGCTGCTCGACAAGCTGCGGCGCGAGTGGAACCCGGACGAGCCCGTACAGATCATCATCATCGCCTTCGGCAAGGACGTCGATCGCGGCAGCCTGTCGCAGATCACCGCCGTCACGAACGGCTCTCTCCACGAGGCCCAGGAGCCGGGGGAGATCATCGACGTCTTCCTCGCCGCCCTGGCCCGGCGGCTCTGCCACCCCACCTGCGAGCCCAGCGCCTGAGGAGAGCGGGGGCGCCCGGAGGCACCCCCTTTGTCGGATCTGTCAGGTTTCGTCGGATCTGTTAGGCGCGCTGCCAGAGCGCCGGGACGTTGGGCGGCTCCCAGCCGGCCAGCGCGGTGTGGGCCTGGACGCAGCGGTACGTGGCGCCGTTGTAGGTCACGACGTCGCCGGCCGCGTACGCGGTGCCCGCCTTCCACGTGCCCGACGGCGCCGTCGTCGTGGGCGTGGGCGTCGGCGTGGGAGTCGGGGTGACGGTCGGGGTGGGCGTGGGGGTCGGGTTGCCACCGCCGCCGCCGATCTGCAGGTCGATGCAGGAGTAGAAGGCGTTGGCCGTGTCGGAGATGTTCCAGATCGCGAGCACCTTCTGCCGGCCCGAGTAGCCGGACAGGTCGACGTTGTGCGAGATCGTGGGCGGCGGCTGCTGGCCGTGGCCGTCGAAGACGGCGACCCGGGTGTTGCCGATGTAGTACTCGTAGTTGAGCGTGGCGTGCCTGGCGGTGAACGTCCAGGTGAAGGTCACCGTGCTGCCCACCTGCGTGGCGGGCCACGGCTTGCTCTCGTCACTGAGCTCGGCGAACTGCGCCAGGTTGGCGTTGCAGCTGCGCAGACCCTTCGGGCCCTCGACGCTCTGCGGTTCGTAGATGATGTTGCCGCAGTCGGGCACCTTGCCCTGGGCGCAGTTGGCCTGCCGGCTCGGGGGGTAATTCACGTAGCCGTGCGCCAGGGCCGGTGAGGTGTTGAACACCGTGGTGGCGATCGCGACCACCGCCACGGCGACCAACGTGAGCGTCCTTCTCATGAAGTGGCTCCTTTACATGGGGGGATGCCCCGAATATAAAGGAAACTTTCCTAACCGTAAACGCTCAAATCGACGACCGGCCCGCCCGGCCGGGAAGCCGGGCGGGCGGGGCGACGGTGGGGCGCGGCTAGCGCGTGACGATGAAGTCGTCGGGGTCGCGGGGCGCCCGGTCGCGCGGCGGGGCGGCGGCGTGCCCGACGGCCACGCACCCCATCGGGTCCCACGAGCCCGGCAGGTCGAGCACCTCACGGACGACCGGGCGGCAGAACATCGTGGACGACACCCAGGCCGAGCCGAGCCCCTCGACGGCGAGCTGGATGAGGAGGTTCTCCACCCCCGCGCCCGTCGCCACCACGAACATCTCCCGCTCCGACGCGTTGCGCCGGTCGTCGCGGTAGGTGTGGGAGCCCTCCATCACCAGGCACGGCACGATCAGATAGGGGGCGTTGCGCAGCACGTCGCCCCGCCTGATCCGCTTGGCGATCGACTGCTCGGTGAACCCGTCGCCGCGGAGGTCCTCGATCCAGGCCTCGCGCATGGCGTCGAGCAGCTTGGTCCGCGTCTCAGGCGACTCGACCAGCACGAACCGCCACGGCGTCGTGTGGTGCGGCGCCGGGGCCGCGATGCCCGCCGCCACCGCCCTGCGCACCTTCTCGGGATCGACCGGCCGGTCGGAGAACTCCCTGATGGTACGGCGGGCGAACACGACGTCGCGGGACCCGTAACGGAACAAATCATCGTCGGCCGCCCGCACCAGCGGCCTGACCCCGGGCCCGTCGTCGTCGGTGACCAGGTGGGACAGCCCGCGCACGATCGCCACCGGCACCCCGGCGAGCTTGCCCTTGACCAGCTCGGCCGCGCCCGCGATCTCGTCGGCCAGGGCCGTGACGGTGGCGTTGAGCGCGTTGCCGTAACCGTCGGACGTGCCGCGGAAGTCGTCGAGCGGGCGCACGCCCGCCGCGCCGATGGCCACGTCGGTGAGCCCGTTGCGCCACGGCCGGCCGAACGTGTCGGAGACGATCACGCCGGCCCGCGCCGGCAGGCCCTTTCTGATGCGCCTGGCCGAGGCGTCGGGGTCTTCCGGGAGGAGCAGCACGGTGCCGGGCTCGGTGTTGGAGGCGTCGACCCCGGCGGCGGCCATGACGAACCCGTGGCGGGTCTGGCTGATCACGGTGTCACCGCGCCTGGCCACCACCCGCTCGGTCTCGTCCTCGATGGCCCGCACCCGGTCGGGCGCCTGGCGGATCCGCCCCTCGGCCTTGCTCACGATCTTGGACGTGACGACCACGATGTCGCCGTCGCGCAGGCCGGCGTCCTGGAGCAGCGCCGCCACGTCGTCACCGGGACGGACCTCGCCGATTCCCTCGACGGCGATCACCTCCAGCCGTCGCGCGCTCATCGCGCACCTCCTCGAACGAGTCGCCCGGCGGGCGCGGGCGGTGGTGCCGGGCGCGCGGCGGCGCCGGCGGGAAGGGGGTAATGGCAGGTGATGGTCATCGGGCGAGCTCCGAGGCGAGGTCGAGGGCGGTGCGGGCGATGTCGGCGGCGGCGTCGGCGTCGTGCATGAGGATCGGCCGGGCGGCGACCCGGACGCCGTCGAGCGCGACCCCCGCGTCCTCCTCGGCCACCAGCCAGCCGTCGATCAGCTCCGAGCCGTACAGCTCCAGCACGGCCTGGGCGGAGGTCTCGACCCCGATGGCCGTCAGGCAGGCGTCGGCCATGCCACGGACGGGCGCGCCGCCGATGATGGGCGAGACTCCCACCACGGTCTTGGGGAGCAGGGCGTCGCGGATGCCCGGGACCTGGAGGATCGTCCCGATGCTGACCACGGGGTTGGACGGCGGCAGGATCACCACGTCGGCCTGCTCGATCGCGTCGAGCACCCCGGGCGCCGGCCTGGCCGTGTCGACCCCCACCAGCGCGAACGACCGCGCGGGGACCGAGGCGCGCAGGCGCACCCACCACTCCTGGAAGTGCACGGCGCGCCTGCCCTGCTCGTCCTCGATCACCACGTGGGTCTCGCAGCGGTCGTCGGTCATCGGCAGCAGCCGCACGCCGGGCTGCCAGCGCGCGCACAGCGCCGCCGTGATCTGGGAGAGCGGGTAGCCGGCCTCCAGCATCTGCGAGCGCACGATGTGGGTGGCGAAGTCGCGGTCGCCGAGCCCGAACCACTGCGGCTCCACGCCGTACGCGGCCAGCTCCTCCTTGACGACGTGGGTCTCCTTGGCCCGCCCCCAGCCCTGCTCCTCGTCGATGCCGTGACCCAGGGTGTACATCACGGTGTCGAGGTCGGGGCAGACCCGCAGGCCGAACAGGGTGATGTCGTCACCCGTGTTGCCGATGACGGTGATCGAGGCGTCTGGGGCGGCCGCGCGCAGGCCGCGCAGGAAACGGGCGCCGCCGATGCCGCCCGCGAGTGACACGATGTGCATGCGGCCCAGTCTTCCATCGGCCCCTGACAAGCCCTGCTGGGGACCGGTTTTACCCAACTTGTTACGAGAGAAATGCCAGGTGTAGGCCGAATTGGGATGTAGGAGGTTCCTGGGACTCCCGCCGCGCGAGTCAGTCATGTGGCAAACTCCCTTCGGACCAAAGGGTCCGATGGGGGTACTTGTGAGCAAATTTGACGTCGCCCGGCTGAGGGAGCCGGCCGCCTGGATCATGCTCGTCGCCGGACTGCTGAACGTGCTGCTCGCGCTCGGCGACATCCTGGCCGGTTCGAGCGCGCTGTCCCTGACCGAGCGCGCGGCCGCCAACGTGCTGGACCTGACGAACCCCGTCCTGACGGCGCTGCTCCTGGGAGCCGTGCTGCTGGTCACCAAGGTCGGCGAGCCGTCGCCCAAGGCCAAGCCGATCATGTACGGGTCGGCGGTCGGGCTGCTGCTGGCCGCGGTGTTCGGCATCGTGTCGCTGCTCCTCGGCCTGTTCGCCGGGATCGGCGCCTGGGGGACGATCCGCCTGGTCCTCCTGGGCGCGCCCTACCTCGCGCTGACCGCCATCGCGCTCGTCTACCTCCTCCCTCGGGTCCTGCCCGAGCGGCCCGTCGCGCAGGTCTACCACCAGCCGCAGTTCGGCGGCCAGCAGCCGCCCTACTTCGGGCAGCCGCAGCAGCAGTTCGGCCAGCCCGAGCAGCCGCAGCAGGGTCCGGCGTACGGGCAACCCCCCTACGCCCAGCCGGGCCAGCCGCAGCCGCCCTCCGGCGCGTACGGCCAGCCGCCCCAGCAGGCCCCGCAGCCCGGATACGGCCAGCAACCCCCGTCGGGCCAGTACGGCCAGCAGCCGCCGAGCTTCGGCGGCCAGCCGGAGCCCCAGGCGGCCCAGGCCCAGACCCCGCAGCCGCAGCCCGAGCCCCAGGCCCCCGCCGCGCCGCAGCAGGAGCACTACCAGCCGCAGCAGATCAGAGGCGCCCTGCCCGCCGCCCCCTCGGACCAGGGCCAGCCCGACCACCTCTTCGGCCAGCAGGGCTACACCCCCGCCGACACGGCGCCCTCGGGCCAGGAGTACGCCGCCCCGCAGGCCGAGTACCAGCCGGCCCCGTACGTACCGGCTGACAGCCAGCCGAACGTCCACAACCAGCCCAGCCCGAACCCCTACGCCCCGGCAGCGGCCGCTCCCGACCAGCCCGGCCAGTTCGCACCCCCCGCGGACCAGGGCCAGTTCGCGCCGCCGTCGGAGCAGAACCAGTTCGCGCCGCCGTCGGACCAGGGCCAGTTCGCGCCGCCCGCGGACCAGCAGCACAACCCGTACGCCCCCGCCGGGCTCGACCCGTACGCGCCGCCCGCCGACCAGCAGCCCAACCCCTACGCGCCGCCCGCGGACCAGCACAACCCCTACGCGCCCTCCGGCGACCACCTGAGCCCCTACGCGCCGCAGGAGACCGCGCCCAACGCGTTCGGCGACCAGGGCTTCCCGACGCCGGCCGGCGAGACCGCCCCCAGCGTGCCGTACCCCCCGGCCGACGGGCAGCAGTCACAGTTCGGGCAGAACGCCTTCGACCCGCAGGCCGGCCAGCCGTTCACCGGCTACTCGGGCCAGGAGTACGCCGCGCAGTACCAGGAGCCGGACCCGCCCGTGGACCCGCGCTCGCAGCAGCTCATGGACGCCTACCAGCAGGCGGAGACGTACCAGCACTCCAGCCCGGGCCAGCACTCCACCTCCGGGCAGCACTCCGCCTCGGGCCAGCACTCCGCGCCGGGCGCCCAGCCCGACCAGCGCGTGCCCGACTACGGCGGTCAGCCGCAGCCCAGGCCGTACGACGACCCCTTCGGCCACCCGCAGCAGCCCCCGCACCCGGGATACGAGCCGCAGCAGGGCAACTACCAGCCCACCCACCAGGCGCCGCAGCCGCAGCAGCAGCCGGGCTGGCCCCAGGCGGACGGCGCGGCGGTCGCCGGCGGCGAGGCGACGATGCGGATCGACCCGTCGGCGTTCGGCGGCCGTCCGGGGGACGACCCGATCGACCCGACCGCCATATACACCCCCAACGAGCCACGCAGGTAACGGACCGGCAATGAACGACTAGAGAGAAGGTGGGTCACGGGCGGGTGTCTATCCCGCCCTGGTACGGTTCGGACCGCTGAGACGTTGAACCGCCCTGCCGTCACCGAGCACAAAGGGTGTCGGCCGGGCGTGAACATCACATGCCAAGCACACCGGGGCGAGCTCTGGTCTTTCCCCGGATAGCTGCATGCCGCTTGACGTGGGCTACGGCACACGCGTGTAATTACAACCATGTTGTTACGCCTTCCGATGGGTGGGTAATAAGGAAGGCGTCCATGGGGGGCTCCATTGCGGGCGGGCGGCAGGGAGGTGTGCAGTGACCGATCCGGTCATCGCACAGGATCAGCTTGACGCTGAAGAACTCGGCTGGCAGGAGCGTGCGTTGTGCGCGCAGACGGATCCTGAAGCGTTCTTCCCGGAGAAGGGCGGCTCCACCAGAGAGGCCAAGAAGGTCTGTCGATCGTGCGAGGTCCGTGCCGAGTGTCTTGAATACGCGCTCGAGCACGATGAGCGGTTCGGCATCTGGGGCGGGCTGTCCGAACGGGAGCGCAGACGGATCAAGCGCCAGGCCGTTTAGGGATATGGGCGAGGGGGTCACACGGTCATCCGTGTGGCCCCTTTCGTAGCTCCAGGCCCCCCTTTCACCGGTATGGTGGGCGCGCCTGATCAACCTCCAGGAGCATCCACCCATGTCACGTCCCTATGTCACCGCCATCGTCGTCGCCCATGACGGTGCGCGCTGGCTGGGGGAGACGCTGCGTGCTCTGGTCGGCCAGAGCCACCGGCCCGACCGCGTGGTCGGCGTCGACAACGGCAGCAGGGACGGCTCGGCCGACCTGCTCGCCCAGGCTTTCGGCCGCGGCAACCTGGTCTCCCTGCCACGCTCCACCGGTTTCGGCGAGGCCGTCGCCGACGTGCTCGCCAAGCTGCCGCCCGCGGTCGAGAACGAGTGGATCTGGCTGCTGCACGACGACTGCGCCCCCGACAGGCGGGCGCTGGAGGCGCTGCTGACGGCGGCCCGGCTGGATCCCAAGGCCGCCGTGCTCGGCCCGAAACTGCGCGACTGGCTCGACCGCCGGCGGTTGCTGGAGGTGGGCGTGACCGTGGGCCGCACCGGGCGCAGGGACACGGGGCTGGAGCCGCGCGAGTTCGACCAGGGGCAGCACGACGGGACGTCCGACGTGCTGTCGGTGTCCACGGCCGGGATGCTGATCCGGCGCGACGTGTGGGAGCAGGTGGGCGGGCTCGACCCGTTCTTCCCGCTGTTCCGCGACGACCTCGACCTGTGCTGGCGGGTGCGCAACGCCGGATACAAGGTGCTGAACGTCACCGCCGCCGTGGCCTGGCACGCCGAGGCCGCCGCGCGCAGGCGGCGACGGATCGCGGTCAGCGGCGACCATCCGCGCCGCCTCGACAGGCGCAACGCGATCTTCGTGGTGATGGCGAACCTGCCGTTCGGCCCCATGATCCGGGCGCTGCTGCGGACCGTGCTCGGCGCGGTCGTCCGCACGGTGCTGTTCGTGGTGAGCAAGCAGCCCGCGAACGCGCTGGACGAGGTGGTCGCCATGGGGTCGATCCTCGTGCACCCGTTCCGGCTGCTGCGGGCGCGCCGGGCCCGCCGCCACGGCCGAAAAAAGGGATATATCCGCATAAAGCGGTTGATGACCGCTCCGGGGGCGGGCTGGCGGAGGCTCACCGACATGGTGCAGAGCTTCCTCGCCGGCGAGGCCCCCGTCGACTCGGCCGGCCGCCACCACCACGCCTCGGCGCCCGCCGAGGAGGAGTACGAGGTCGTGCCGGCCGACACCGGCGCGGTCAAGCGGTTCCTCAGCCGTCCGGGCGTCGTGCTCATGCTCGCCCTCACCCTGGTCGCGCTGGTCGCCGAGCGCTCCCTGATCGGCGGCGAACGGCTCGGCGGCGGCGCGCTCGTCCCCGTCACGGGCGGCGCGGGCGACCTGTGGGCCTTCTACACCGAGGGCTTCCACGACATCGGGCTCGGCTCGACCGCCTGGGCGCCCCCGTACGTCGCCGTGCTCGCCGCCCTCTCGACGCTCGCGTTCGGCAAGACCTGGCTGGCCGTCTCCGTGCTGCTGCTCGGCTCGGTGCCGCTGGCCGGCGCGACGGCGTACCTCGCCACCCGGCACATCATCCCGGCCGTGCCGGCGCGGGCGTGGGCGGCGGGCACGTACGCGCTGCTGCCCGTCGCGACGGGAGCGATCGCCGCGGGACGGCTGGGCACGGCCGTGGTCTTCGTGCTCGTCCCGGTCTACGCCTGGCTCGGCACCACGATGGTCTCCGGCGAGCGCCGCCGCTCCCGGCGGGCCGCGTGGGGGCTCGGGCTGCTGCTGGCCGTGGGGACGGCGTTCGTGCCGCTGGTCTACCCGCTCCTGGCCGTGCTGGCGGTGCTCGCGGCCGTCGCCTTCCGCGGCGCCCTCGTCTCCGTGGCCATCGCGCTCGTGGTGCCCGTGGCGCTGCTGTTCCCGTGGCTGGCCGACCTGGTGGCCTCGCCGGGGCGGATCCTCCAGGAAGCGGGCCTGAACGACCCCGCCCTGGTGGACGCCGGGCTGGCGCCCGAATCGCTGCTCGCGCTCAGCCCCGGAGGGCCGGGGCTGCCGCCGTTCTGGGTGACCGCCGGGCTGGTGGCGTCCGGGCTGGCCGCGCTGCTCATGCGCCGCCAGCGGATGATCGTCGCCATCGGCTGGGGGGTCACCCTGTACGGGGTGCTCGCCGCCATCCTGGTCAGCCGCCTGACCGCCGGCGGATCCCCGGCCTGGCCGGGCGTGCCGCTGGCGTTCGCCGGCACCGGGCTCGTCGTCCTCGTGGGCCTGACCGCGCACCGGCTGGCCGAACTGCGCGGCGGTGGCGGGCTGCCGCGGCTGGCGGCGCTCGCGGTCACGGCCGTGGCCTTCAGCACGCCGCTGCTGGCCGCCGGTTTCTGGGTGGCCGGCGGCGTGCGCGGGCCGCTCGTGGGCGACGCGCCCCAGGTGCTGCCCGCCCTGGCGATCGCCCGTACCACTCAGGGGGAACGCACGCTGGTGATCAAGGGATCGTCCTTCACCGTGCTGCACGGGCGCATGCCGCTGATCGGCGAATCGGAGCTTCCGGTCGCGTCCGAGGCCCGCACCCGCCTGGAGTCGGCCGCCCGGGGCCTCGTCGGCGGGCGCGGCGGGGACGCCGCCACGCTGGGCCGGCTCGGCGTCGGCATGGTCGCCGTGGCCGCGCCCGTCCCGCCCGAACTGGCCAGAACCCTCGACTCCCAGCCGTCGCTGGAACGGATGAGCCTCTCGGACGCGGGCGGGCTGTGGCGCCTGGCCGAGCCGCTCACCCGCGTACCCGCCCAGCCGGAGAGCGCCCTGCACACGCCCTGGCTGTGGGCGCAGGGAGCGCTGGTGCTGATGGTGGCCGTGCTGGCGGCGCCCGGACGGCGTGAGAGCGCCACCGACGGCGTGGAGGCCCCGGCCGCCGCGCCGGCCAGGACGTTCGACATGGCCAGGGCGGGTGGCCGGTCATGAAGCGCTTCGTGGAGAACCGGTTCGGCCTCCTCGCCCTGGTCCTCGTGTCCCTGGTCGCCCTGTACGGGGTCGCGTACGTCACCAGACCCGCCCCCCAGCCGCCCGCCGCGCGGCCCGTCGCCCGCAAGGTGCCCGTCGAGTCGGTCACCGCCGTGTGCCCGGGGCTCAAAGGCGAACAGGTCAACGTCTACCTGCCCGGCACCCTGACCCACGAGAAGATGCCGGACGCCGCGCCGTACGTGACCAACGGCCCCGGCGGGCTCGAAGCCGGCTACCTCGCCCGCGCCACCAGAGGCGCCGCGCGCGGCCTGTCCGGAGTGCGCTGCACCGAGCCCGCCCCCACCACCTGGCTCGTCGGCCCAGGCCCCGCCAACGCCGACGTACTCCTCCACCTCACCAACGCCGACAAGGCGCCGGCCATCGCCGACGTCCAGGTGTACGCGGCCGAAGGCCCCATCTCCGGCGACGCCGGCACCGGGCTGGAGATCGCGCCCGGCGAGCACAAGGACATCGACCTCAAGACCCTCGCCCCGTCCGCCGACATCATGGCGGTCAGCGTCACCACCGTCTACGGCCGCCTCGCCGTCGCCGCCAGAACCGCCCCCCACACCGGCGGCGTCGACTGGCTGCCCGTCGCCGCGCCCCCTGCCACCCGCGTCGTCGTCCCCGGCATCCCCGGCGGCGGCGGCCGCCGCGAACTCCTCGTCGCCGCACCCGGCGAGACCGACGCCCAGGTGCAGATCAAGGCGGTCAGCGAGGACGCCGACTACGCCATGAAGGGCCGCGAATCCCTGGACGTGCCGGCGGGCAGCGTCACCTCCCTCGACGTCACCACCGGCGTGGGCGGCTCCTCCGCGGCCCTCGTCCTCACCTCGCCCACCCCGATCGTGGCCGGCCTCGTCATCACCGGCACGGGCGGAAGCTCGGACGTCGCCTTCACCGCCGGCACCCCCGCCCTCGACCTCGGCAGTACGGTGGCCCGCAACGCCACCGGCTCCCGGCTCGTGCTCACCGCCCTGGGGGGACCGGGGAAGGTCCGGGTCCAGGTGGTGACGGAGAAGGGGGCACCGGCCAAGCCCCTGGAGGTCTCGGTGCCGGCGGACCGGACCAGGAACGTCAAGCTCAAGACCAAGGGGGACTTCGCGCTGGAGGTCACGCCGGTGTCGGGCGAGGTCTATGGGGGGAGGGTGGTGGAGGAACGCCTGAAGACCGGCCTGCTGATCACCACCCAGCCTCTGGCCCCGGCCCGGCTCTACACGATGCTCCCGTCCTTGACCGACACGGCCCGCGTAGTCGCCCCCTGACACCGCTTCGGGCCGCGCTTCGCGCGGACGGGGCTCCGGGCAGCGCCTCCCAAGGGGGCGCGCCCCCTTTCGATCCCCCAACGGCGCGGTCCTCGCCCTGGAGGCGCTTCGCGCGATGGAGAGCTCGGGCTGTATCCAGCGGGGGCAAGCCCTCGCCCCCGGCGAGGGGCCTTGCCGGCCCCTCGCGCTCCCCGGCGCCCCCGAAGATCGTCGGCCAGGACGGCGAATGGCATGAATCATCGGCTAGCGCCGCCGGCCACGGCATCAGGACCTTGCCTATTCGGATGTCCTGAGGGGGCACGCCGGCAGACCGCCGAAACTGTCCTTGCCCTCCGCAATGATGGCCCCGTTCGTATCCGCTCAGGTGGTCTCGAAGGAGCCGTGATGACCGCCGAAGAACCTGCCGGATGGTCCGGTCTCGGGTGGCATTCCTGGGGACCTCGCTCTCGACCGCGCCCGGCGGACCGTGGCTTCGCCACCCATCGAAGTCTTCCGTTGAGCAGGGGCAGTCCTGCTGTCGAAGTCTTTCGACGAATGGCGATGAGTTTCAGGCGGCTCGCGAGTCCACCTGACAGAACCGAACAACAGGAGGCGTGAGGTGGGCGAGCAAGTGAGCACCGCGATCATCGCTGTCAGGACCGTCGGCATCCCCGTCACCGACCAGGATCGCGCCGTCGAGTTCTATGTGGGAACACTCGGGCTGGACAAGCGGGTGGACGTGCCTGTCGAGCAGCTCGGTGGGCGGTGGATAGAGATCGCGCCCCTGGGAGCGGCGACCGCGATCGCACTCGTACCGGCAGATCCGGGACACCCGGCCGGTGTGGAGACGGGCATCCGGCTGACCACGGCGGATGCGGCGTCCCTCCACAAGGAACTGGCGGCGCGCGGGGTGGAGGTGGGTGAGTTGCTGCTGTGGGAGGGGGTCCCGCCGATGTTCTCCTTGCGCGACGCCGACGGCAATGGCTTGGAGATCGTCGAAGAGCAGAAAGGTGAAGCGTGACGGCTTATTGAGGGACCGCACTTACCTCAATTCCCCGTGAAAAATCGCGGAGAGCGACAGTCCGGCAGCGGACTCCAGCGGCTGCTGATGGTGGATCTATGCTGCGATGCCCCGATTGGTAAGCGGACGCTGTGTGACGAACGGGGCATATGATGACAATAACGATTTATGATAGGAGACTTGGGCATGTCGTTTCAGGCGTACCTCGACAATATTGAGGACAAGACCGGACTGGCGCCGCGCGAGTTCATCGCGTTGGCGAAGGAGCGGGGCTTCGACGACCCCTCGACGAAGGCGGGCACGATCGTCGAGTGGCTCAAGCAGGACTACGACCTCGGGCGTGGGCACGCGATGGCGCTGGTGCATGTGATCAAGAAGGGGCCGAAGATCGACGCGAAGCATGTCGGCAGTTCCGGCTCGCACCGCGACGAGTCGGACACGCTGTGGCTGGACGGCAAGAAGAACCGGCCAGAAGCCGGCTGACCACGGCACGGCGCGGTGGGCTCAGGCCGGCAAGGAAGCCGTCGGCCGCTGCGATGTCCGTGGCGGCTCCATGCGGGCAATGCGATGAACCCCACGGAATGAGTCAACCGAGCTTCCGCGGCTGCCTCTCCACCGCGGCGCGGAGGGCCGCACCGAACTGGTCCGGTGCCTCCAGCCAGGGATTGTGCCCCGCATCCGGGACGATGACGACCTCGCAGCCGAGGCGCGTTCCGAGGCGTCGCAGGGCGTCGGCGGGGCGGCTGTCGCCGGCCCCGCCGATGATCACCGTGCCGGGCGGCAGGTGCTCGCGCAGCTCGGCCAGGTGTGATTCGAGCGGATCTGTCTTCTTCGCCGCGTTGAGCTGGGCGTTCATCGCGTAGTTGACGGGCCGCAGCGTACGGGCCGAGGCCAGCGCCCAGTCCCATGCCCGGGCTCGGTCGGCGTGGTCGGTGTGCCACGACAGCGCGAGGTACTCGATCTCCTCGGCGTCCGTCCGCGACTCCCTCGCGTCCAGTTCCTCGAGCCTGGCCTGCTGCTCGTCCGTGCGCCGTGCCCGCTCCGCTGCCCGGTAGGCTTCCCGCCACGGGTCCAGGAAGGGGCCGGCGATCTGGATCAGCCCGGCCACGCGCTCTGGATGGGCCAGCAGGAAGTAGCCCGCCAGATTGGTTCCGTACGAATGCCCCACCAGGACGACCCGGTCGTGTCCCCATGCGTCGAGCGACAACGCCAGGTCGCGAACGTGGCGGGCGAGCGTGTGCTCTCCCTCCCAGAGCGATCCGCCGGTGCCGCGCTGGTCGTAGCGGTGGACCAGGCAAAGATCGTCGACGGCGCCGGCGACCGGGGCGAGATAGTCGGGGACACCTGGGCCGCCGTGGAGCGTGACGACGGGATAGCGCTGCGAGGCCGTCACCGGGCCCGTGGTCCAGGTGCGTAGCCGCGTCCCGTCATCCAGCTCGATCATGGCCGCTGTCACGGGCGGGAGTGTAATGCCGTCAGGGTGTGAGCACACTTCCTTTTTGTGCTGGGTGACCGCTATGGGCGGGGTGTTCCGCGAGGTCCTGCCGGCCCTCGTTCATCGTGCTTCGGCGGGCTGGTAGCTGAGGAGGTCGCCCGGCTGGCAGCCGAGGACGTCGCAGATCTTGGTCAGCGTGGTGAACCGGATGGCCTTGGCGCGGCCGTTCTTCAGGATGGACAGGTTGACGACGGTCACTCCGACCCGTTCGGCCAGTTCGGTGAGCGTCATGTCGCGCTCGGCCAGGAGCCGGTCGAGGTGGACGGTGATGGCGTGCGCGTCCGGCTCGGCGGGTGGCATCAGACGGTGCCTTCCAGGTCGTCGCGCATCTGCACCCCCGTACGCAGGACGCCTGCCAGCGCGAGCAGCCCGAGCCCGGCGAGCGGCACGACCAGCGGGATCTCCTTGATCCCGTAGTAGGACTCGCCCGTGGTCATCGTGTCCAGCAGCGTCATCATCGCGAGGTGTTCGAGCTGGGGAGCAAGGAGGCCGCCGGCGAGCAGCCACCAGCCCAGGACGCGCACCTGGCCGGCGACCTGCGCCAGGTAGACGCCGTCGCGGGCCCGCCACAGCAGCCGCCACACGAGGAAGAACGCACCGGCCGTCACGGCGAAGCCGGGCAAGGTCGTCAGGGCCTGCAGGACGTACTGGCCGGTGTCCGGCGAAGGGTCGATGAAGCCGAGATCGCCCGCCATGGCGACGACGCCTGACCGGGCTCTCTCCGTGAACGCGGGCTCGTCGAGGCTGATGCCGTAGAGGCTGGGGGACTGGGCCACGACGTGCGGGTCGGTGAGGCCGAAGAGCCCGCTCTTGGAGTAGAGCACCATGCCGGTGATCGCCCCGGTCACCAGGACGAGAAGCGCGAAGACCACGGGGCGGCGGACCGCGCGTCCGATGGTGCTGTGCAGTGCTGCCATCAGCCTGCTCCGATCGCTATCGTTTATCGATGGTATCGAGAAACGATAGCATCGAAAAACGATATGGCAAGCGTTGTGATCAGTGGTGGCGTGCCCGCCGTACGAGGTCTCAGGCGCGGTCGTCGTAGCCCGGGTCGACGGTTTCGGGGGAGAGGCCCAGGAGGATGGCCACCTGCTCCACCACTGTGTCGTGGACCATGGCGCCCAACGTGTCGCGGTCGCGCGCCCTGGCCTCCAGGGGTCGCCGGTAGATCACGATCGAGGCGGGGTTCTGGCCACTGGCCGCGTCCGCGCGGCCGAACGGGATCGGGTCGGAGCCCAGCCGGGGCCCGTCTCCGAGCTCGCTCAGCGGCGGGACCTCCTCCACCGCGAACTCCACGGCCGACAGCTGGCGCTCCCAGCGGGGCCGGAGCCGGTCGACCGCGTCCAGCACGAGGTCGTCGAAGCGCTCGCTGCGGGCCTTGGCCATGGGCACGTGGGAGGGGGCGAGCGGGCCGCGCAGGCCGCGCCCGTGGCGATCGCGCCGTCTGGGACCGCGCTGCTGAGTCACGCAAGCAAGTGTAAGGGGCCGGCCAGGCGGTCCTGGGGAGTGGCGTCGCTCCCGGGGCGGCGTTTCGGCAGCGATCGTGCGGACGGACTTTCGGGGCGACCGCAGGCCGGCGATCATCGAGCGTCAGGCGGCGACCGCTGTGGGAGGAGCCTGATGCTTGATCGCATGGTCTCGCCGGTAGGGCGCGTGGCGACGACCTCTAGGATCGTGGGGCATGAAACCACTGACCGCTCCTGACGTGCGCGGGGTCTGGGGGACGACCCTTCTCCCGCTGGCCGGAGACGGCGCGATCGACTGGGAGCGGCAGGGCGCTCAGATCGACGCGTTGGCCGCGAGTGGCGTGGACGGCGTCTACGCGCACGGGACCGCCGGCGAGTTCCACGCCCTCGAAGAGGACGAGTTCGACAAGGTCAACACTCTGCTCGCCGAACGTTGCGAGGCCGCGGGCCTGCCGTTCCAGATCGGCGGGTCGCACCCGGCCACCCCGGTCATGCTCAGCCGGGTGCGCCGGGCCGCGGCGCTGGAGCCGGGCGCCATCCAGGTGATCCTGCCGGACTGGGTGCCGCTCAACGACGACGAGGTGATCCGCTTCCTCGTCGGCGCTGCCGAGGCCGCCGGTGGTGTGCCGCTGGTGCTGTACAACCCGCCGCACGCCAAGACCCAGGTGCCGCCCCGGGTCCTGGCCCGGGCCACTCGCGAGGTCCCGCAGCTGATCGGGGTGAAGATGGCCGGCGGCGACCACCTCTGGTACGCGGAGATGACCGCCGCGGTACCGAGCCTGTCGATCTTCATCCCCGGACACCTCCTGGCCACCGGGCTGGCCCGCGGCGCTCATGGCAGCTACTCCAACATCGCCGCGATGTCGCCGAGGGGCGCTGTCGCCTGGTTCCGGCTCATGACGACGAACCCGGCGGCGGCGCTGGACGTGGAGCGACGCATCGGCGAGTTCTTCCAGCTGCACATCGCGCCGTTGCAGGCGGCCGGCCTGTCCAATCCGGCACTGGACAAGTTCCTCGCCATGGTCGGCGGCTGGGCCGACATCGGGACGACGCTCCGCTGGCCCGCGTCTTCCGCGCCGGCCGATGCCGTGGCGCCCGCACGCGCCGACGCCCACCGGCTGCTGCCAGAGCTGTTCCCGGCCTGACCCGGTGCGGGCGAGTAGGCAGGCTGCTCGTCGAGTACCGGCGAGCAGGAGACGTCGCCTGCGCGCGATCACCACAAGCGGGTGGGTGAGTGGGGTTGTACGGGGTGCCTTGGGGTATTCGTGCGGGTGAATTGCGGTTGGTTGATATGGTTTGGAGCTTGTGTCCGGAATGGGGCTGGCGGGCCGGACAGGGGATGGGCGATGGCCCGACGGTTTCGGGGTTTCCGGGGCCGGTGCCTTCTGGGCATGTGGGTGGAAAGGCTGCGACAGGTGTCCGAATTGTGGCGACACGCTCGTTAAGAGTGCTCAGATAGTGGCGCCTCGCACTCTTACCAGATACGGTCCCTCCGTGAGCCCCGTCCGCCGCTGTTCCCGCACCGCCTGCAGTCAGCCTGCCGTCTTCACGCTCACGTACGTATACGCCGACTCGACCGCTGTTCTCGGCCCCCTGGCGACGTACGCGGAGCCACACTGTTACGACCTGTGCGCAGAACACGCCGAGCGGCTGACCGCTCCCCGCGGCTGGGAGGTGGTCCGCCTGCCCACGGATGGCGCCTCCCCGAGCTCCGACGACCTGGAAGCGCTGGCCAACGCGGTCAGGGAGGCCGCGCGGCCCACGCCGTCCGGCGGCGGCGAGCCGGTCGGTCAGGGCGTCGAGGTGGGCCGCAGGGGGCACCTGCGGGTGCTGAGGTCCGCCCAGCAGCACCGCGACCGGTAGGCGCGACCGGTAGGAGCGGCGGGCCGCCCCGACATCAGGGTGAGCCGCCCCGGACTCAGGGGGAGCCGCCGGGAACTCAGGGCGAGCCGGTCGGGAACGTGTCCCCAACGGTTCGGAAAACCCTTCTTTCGAGCACTCCCGCGACGCACGGAGAGTGCCGGTAGGGTTGACCACGTCGGCGGTGACCACCGAAACCGTCGGCGTTGTCACCGCCGGGAGGGCGGAGGTCGCGCGGCCCAGGCCGGGGGCGCGGCTTGGGGCGTGCAAACCCGCAGTGGCGGGGCCGGGAGGCGAATCGCCAAGCGACAGCGTCCGGAGTCCCCGCGGGCACCGGACGGCTGGAATCCCCCGGATCCGTCCGCGGGGAGCACTCCAGGCACGGACAGACACGGAGAGTCGAGGGGCGGAGCTGGAGAGTGGGCGACCTCGCCAAGATCTTCAAAGCGTACGACGTTCGCGGCGTGGTGCCCGACGAGCTCGACGAGCCGATTGCCGAGGCCGTGGGAGCGGCCTTCGTCGAGGTCACCGGTGCCGGGTCGGTCGTTGTCGCGCATGACATGCGTGAGTCCTCCGTGCCGCTGGCCGAGGCGTTCATCAGGGGCGCCCGTTCGCGCCGCGCCGACGTCGTGCACGCCGGGCTGGGCTCCACGGACCTGCTCTACTACGCGAGCGGCAGCCTCGGGCTGCCCGGCGTCATGTTCACCGCCAGCCACAACCCCGCCCGCTACAACGGCATGAAGATGTGCCGCTCCGGCGCGGTGCCGATCGGCGGCGAGACGGGGCTGCGGGAGATCCGCGACAGGGCCGCCGAGCTGGTGGGCGCGTCGGCCGCGCCCGGCGGGTCGCTGATCGAGAAGGACCTGCTGCAGGGCTACGCCGACCACCTGCGCACGCTGGTCGACCTGGCGCGGATCAGGCCGCTCAAGGTCGTGGTCGACGCCGGCAACGGCATGGGCGGCCACACCGTGCCGGCGGTGTTCGAAGGGCTGCCGATCGAGCTGACCCCGCTCTACTTCGAGCTCGACGGCGACTTCCCCAACCACGAGGCCAACCCCATCGAGCCACAGAACCTCGTCGACCTGCAGCGGGCCGTGGTCGAGGGCGGCGCGGACATCGGGCTGGCGTTCGACGGCGACGCCGACCGGTGCTGGGTGATCGACGAGCGCGGCCGGTCGGTCTCGCCGTCGGCGATCACGGCGCTGGTCGCGGCGCGGGAGCTGGCGAAATATCCCGGGGCGACGATCATTCACAATCTGATCACGTCGCTCGGGGTCCCCGAGATCGTGCGCGAGCACGGCGGGGTGCCCGTGCGCACGCGGGTCGGCCACTCGTTCATTAAGGCCGAGATGGCCCGCACCGGGGCGGTCTTCGGTGGCGAGCACTCGGCCCACTACTACTTCCGCGACTTCTGGTTCGCGGACTCGGGCATGCTGGCGGCGCTGCACGTGCTGGCCGCGCTGGGCGAGCAGGAGCGGCCGCTGTCGGAGGTGGTGGGGGCCTACTCGCGCTACCACGCCTCCGGCGAGATCAACAGCGCCGTGGCCGACCAGGGCGAGGCGCTGCGACGGGTGCGGGAGGCGTTCGCCGGGCGCGGGGAGTTCGACGAGCTCGACGGGCTGACCGTGACCGGGCCCGGCTGGTGGTTCAACCTGCGGGCGTCCAACACCGAGCCGCTGCTCCGGCTGAACGCCGAGGCGGCCGACGAGAGCACAATGACGGCGATCAGGGACGAGGTCCTCGCCATCGTGGGAAGGGTGTCAGAGTGAAGATCGACGACTGGCTGCTGGAGATCCTGGCGTGCCCGGCGTGCAAGGCTCCGCTGCGCGCCGAGCCCGAGGCCGACGAGCTGGCCTGCACGGGGTGCGGCCTGATCTATCCCGTGCGCGACGACATCCCGGTTCTGCTCGTCGACGAGGCCAGGAAGCCGTGACCTGGGAGCCGGAGCGGCTCGACGACCAGCGTCACCTCAGCGAGGCCGATCCGGGCGGGATGCTGCCCGCGGTCGCCGCCTCGGCTGCCCACGTACGCACCGGCTACCGCGCGGCCGTCGAGGCCGGCGTGGCCGAGCGCCTGTCCGGCCACGGCCGCCCGCGGGCCGTCGTGGTCGCGGGCGTGGGCGCCTCGGCCGTGGGGGGCGACATGCTCGCGGCCGTCGCCGGCAACGGAGCGCCGCTGCCGATCGTGCGCCTGCGTTCCTACCAGCTCCCGGGCTGGGTGGGCGCCACCGACCTGGTCATCGCCGTCTCCGGCTCCGGCAGCGCCGAGGAGACGCTGTCCGTGGCCACCCAGGCCGTGCGGCGCGGCTGCTCGCTGCTCGGGGTGGGGGCGCCGCACTCCCCGCTGGAGGCCGTCGCCACGCAGGCCTCGGCCCCGTACGTCGCGGTGCCCGTCAGCGGCGAGTCCAGGGCCAACCTGTGGCTGCTGGCCACCCCGCTCGTCGTGGCCGCCGCCGGGCTGCGGCTCGCCCAGGCCGACGCCGACCTGTTCGAGCGGGTGGCCAAGTCGCTGGAGGACATGGCGCACCGGTGCCGGCCGTCCAGCGAGTCGTTCATCAACCCGGGCAAGTCGCTGGCCATGGATCTGGCCGAGAGCCTGCCGATGATCTGGGGGACGTCCTCCGTGACGTCGGCGGCGGCGTACCGGCTGGCCTGCCAGCTCCACACGAACGCGAAATATCCCGCCATCTACGGCGAGCTGCCCGAGGCCGACCACAACCAGGTCGTGGCCTTCGACGGGCCGATGGCCGAGCGCGACATCTTCGCCGACACCTCCGGGCGCGCGCTCAGGCTCGTCGTGCTGCGCGACGTCGACGAGCACCCGCAGGTGAAGCGGCGCCGCGAGGCCTCGGTACGCCTCGCGCACGACCGCGGCGTGCCGGTGACGGAGCTCGCGGCCGAGGGCGTGCACCCGCTGGAGCGCATGGCCACGCTGATCGGGCTCGCCGACTACGCGAGCACCTATCTGGCGCTGGGGTACGCCATCGATCCGACCCCTGTGTCAGCGATCACTGAACTCAAGGCCAGAATTTCCCCATAGGATCCTTTTTCAGGCCTTCAAGTACGTGATCTTTATGAGTGGAGAAGACCGGTGAGCGCGAGCGGCGGAACGAAAGCGATCATTGCGGCGTTGTCCGCGAACCTGGCAATCGCCGCGTGCAAATTCGTGGCCGCGGTCTTCACGGGATCGTCCTCGATGCTGGCCGAGGGCATCCACTCGGTGGCCGACTCGGGCAACCAGGTGTTGCTGCTGATCGGTGGCAAGCGCGCGGCCAGGGCCAGCACCAAGGAACACCCCTTCGGCTACGGCCGCGAACGCTACTTCTACGCCTTCGTGGTGGCCGTGGTGCTGTTCACGATCGGCGCGGCGTTCTCGATTTACGAGGGCGTTCACAAGATCTCCGAACCGCAGGCGGTGGAGTCGCCGATCTGGGCGTTCGCGGTGCTGATCTTCGCGATCATCGCCGAGGGCTTCTCGTTCCGTACGGCGATCAAGGAGTCGAACCCGATCCGCGGCAAGCTGTCGTGGGTGTCCTTCATCCGCCGGTCCAAGTCGCCCGAGCTGCCGGTCATCCTGCTGGAGGACCTGGGCGCGCTGCTCGGCCTGATCTTCGCGCTGTTCGGCGTGACCATGGCGGTGGTCACCGGCGACGGCGTCTGGGACGGCGTCGGCACCCTGATGATCGGCGTGCTGCTGGCCGTGATCGCGGTCGTGCTGGCCATGGAGACCAAGTCGCTGCTGGTCGGCGAGGGCGCCACGCCGGAGATGGAGGCGCAGATCCGTACGGCGCTGGAGGGCGCGCCCGAGGTCGCCAGGATCATCCACATGCGCACGCTGCACCTGGGGCCGGAGGAACTGCTGGTGGCGGCCAAGATCGCGGTGGCGCGCGACGAAACGGCGGCCGAGGTGGCGCACGGCATCGACGAGGCCGAGCGCCGCATCCGCGAGGCCGTGCCGATCGCCCGGGTCATCTACCTGGAGCCCGACCTCGACCGCCTGCGCAGCGCCGCCTCGCCGAGCTCCCCCTCCGGAGCCACCTCGACCTGAGAGCGGTCCGGCCAGGGCCGGCGTCAGCGGCCAGGCGGCCGGAGGAGGCGCAGCGCCTTCTCCTTCTCGAAGTCCAGCGCCCGGCGCGGCACCTGGATGCGCCCGATCCGCACCCCGAGGTCGCGTACGGCCGCCGCCACCGCGGGCTCGCTCAGCACCCGCAGCGCGAACGCCAGCTCCGCCGGCGACACGTCGAACCGTTTCTCCAGCTCCACCCCCTGCGCCACGGCGGCCAGCTCCTCGGGGCCGAACCGCCGGTGCGCTCCCCGCTCCCGCACCGGCGGCAAAAGGCCAAGAGCCTCCCGGTATCGGAGCATTCGCGGGGACATGCCGAGCCGCTTGGCGGCCTCCGTGATGCGCATTCTTACATTCTTACGTCAGTTTCACCCGCCTGGAGATGCGCCCCCGTCAGAGGGCGGCCTAGACTCGTCGGCGACAACCGTCCGTGACGCGAGGGGAACCCCGATGGACTTCAAGGTCGCCGACCTTTCACTTGCCGACTTCGGCCGCAAGGAGATCCGGCTCGCCGAGCACGAGATGCCCGGCCTCATGGCGGTCCGCAAGGAGTACGCGGCCTCCCAGCCCCTTCGCGGCGCGAAGATCATGGGCTCCCTGCACATGACGATCCAGACCGCCGTCCTCATCGAGACGCTGGTGGCGCTCGGCGCCGAGGTGCGCTGGGTCAGCTGCAACATCTTCTCCACGCAGGACCACGCCGCCGCCGCGGTGGTCGTCGGCCCCGACGGCACGGTCGACGACCCGAAGGGCGTGCCGGTGTTCGCCTGGAAGGGTGAGACGCTGGAGGAGTACTGGTGGTGCACGGAGCAGGCTCTCACCTGGCCGGGCGGTGACGCCCCCAACATGATCCTCGACGACGGCGGCGACGCCACGCTGCTGGTGCACAAGGGCGCCGAGTACGAGAAGGCCGGCGCCGTCCCGCCCGCCACCGCGGACGACCCGGAGGAGTGGCACGTCATCATCGACCTGCTCACCCGCACGGTCGGCGCCGACAACAAGTGGACCACGATCGCCGAGAGCATCAAGGGCGTCACCGAGGAGACCACGACCGGCGTGCACCGCCTCTACGAGATGCACAAGAACGGCCAGCTGCTGTTCCCGGCGATCAACGTCAACGACTCGGTCACCAAGTCGAAGTTCGACAACAAGTACGGCTGCCGCCACTCCGTCATCGACGGCCTCAACCGCGCCACCGACGTGCTGATCGGCGGCAAGGTGGCCGTGGTCTGCGGCTACGGCGACGTCGGCAAGGGCTGCGCCGACGCGCTGCGCGGCCAGGGCGCCCGCGTCATCGTGACCGAGATCGACCCGATCTGCGCCCTCCAGGCGGCCATGGACGGCTTCCAGGTGACCACGCTGGACGAGGTCGTCGGCATCGCCGACATCTTCGTCACCTGCACCGGCAACTTCAACATCATCTCCGCCGCCCAGATGGCGAAGATGAAGCACCAGGCGATCGTCTCCAACATCGGCCACTTCGACAACGAGATCGACATGGCGGGCCTGGCCAAGCTGCCCGGCATCGAGAAGCGCAACATCAAGCCGCAGGTCGACGAGTGGGTCTTCGCCGACGGCCACTCGATCATCGTCCTCGCCGAGGGCCGCCTGATGAACCTCGGCTGCGCGACCGGCCACCCGAGCTTCGTCATGTCCAACTCGTTCACCAACCAGGTGATCGCGCAGATCGAGCTGTTCACGAAGACGTCCGAATACCCGATCGGCGTCTACACGCTGCCCAAGCACCTGGACGAGAAGGTCGCCCGCCTCCACCTCGACGCCCTGGGCGTGAAGCTGACCGAGCTCACGAAGGAGCAGGCCGCCTACATCGGCGTCCACGTCGAGGGCCCGTACAAGTCCGACCACTACCGGTACTGAGCCGTCGTGAGCTCCGGGAGGCGGTTGCTCGCCTCCCGGAGCTTTCCGCTGCGAGCGCGCTCCACAGGAGCGCCCCGAACAACCATGTTCTACGGCAAGCCGGCTTACCCGCACGCGCCGACGTCACCTCCGCCCGTCATGGCCGGTCGTGAAGGCTCACGGGTCGCTCGCCGTGACGACGCGTCTTCTTCGCTCGAAGGGCTGGCATGGATCTCTGGGAAAGCGGTGAGCGGCAGATCTCGTGGGCTGCTCGTTCGATGCCGGTGCTGACCGCGATCGGCGAGCGGTTCGGGCTCGAACGGCCGCTCGACGGCCTGCGGATCGCCGCCTGCCTGCACGTCACCGCCGAGACCGCCGTGCTGATGGGGGCGCTCAAGGCGGGAGGCGCCGAGATCGCGCTGGCCGCGTCCAATCCGCTGTCCACGCAGGACGACGTGGCCGAGGCGCTGCGGACGTACGGGATCGCCGTGCACGCGCGGGCGGGGGTCGACCGGGCGGCCTACTACCGGCACATCCACCAGGCGCTGGACCTCGGGCCCGATCTGGTGCTCGACGACGGGTGCGACCTGGTGAACATCCTTCACACCGAGCGTACCGACCTGCTGGAGCGGGTCGGCGGCGGTTGCGAGGAGACCACGACCGGGATCATCCGGCTGCGGCAGATGGCCGCCGAGGGCGCGCTGCGGTTTCCGATGGTGGCCGTGAACGACACGCGCACGAAGCGGATGTTCGACAACCGCTACGGCACCGGGCAGTCCACGCTCGACGGCATCATGCGGGCCACCAACTTCATGCTCGCCGGCCGCACGGTGGTCGTGGCCGGGTTCGGGTTCTGCGGGCGGGGCGTGGCCGAGCGTGCCAAGGGGTTCGGGGCCCGGGTGATCGTGACCGAGATCGACGCGGTCAAGGCCCTCGACGCGACCCTGCAGGGCTACGAGGTGCGGCCGATGGCGGAGGCGGCGCTGGTCGGCGACCTGTTCGTCACCGTGACGGGCAACCGCGACGTGATCAGGGCCGAGCACCTGTCGGCCATGAAGGACGGCACGATCCTGGCCAACGCCGGCCACTTCGACGTGGAGATCGACGTGCGGGCGCTGGACGAGCTGGCCGTCGAGGTGCACCGTGGCGTGCGCCCCAACACCGACGAGTACGTCATGCCCGACGGCCGGCGCCTGCTGCTGCTCGCCGAGGGGCGGCTGGTCAACCTCACCGCGGCCGAAGGGCATCCGGCGGCGGTCATGGACATGTCGTTCTCCGCGCAGGCCCTCGCCGTGGCGTGGCTGGCCGGCGAGCGCTCCCGCCTCGACCCCGGCGTCTACGACGTGCCCGAGGAGATCGACCACGAGGTGGCCAGGCTCAAGCTCGCCGCCGCCGGCATCGGCATCGACCTGCTCACCGCCGAGCAGGAGGACTACCTGCACTCCTGGCGGGTCGGCTCCTGAGGGAGCGCGGCCCTAGAGCGCCGACAGCATCTGCTGCATGCGGCGGATCTCGGCCGTCTGCGTCACGCTGACGTCGCCGGCCAGCTCCTCCACCCGCATGTGGGAGCCGCTGGTGAGCACCCGATCCGACATCGTGATCGCCCCCAGATGGTGCTTGATCATGAGTTCGAGGAACATCCGGTCGAACTCCTTGCCCGTGGCCGCCTTCAGCGCCTCCATCTGCTCGGGCGTGGCCATGCCCGGCATTCCGTCGTGCGCGGCGTGGTGGTCGGGCACCTTCTGCTGCTGCTCCCGCAGCCAGGTCGTCATGAACTGGATCTCGGGCCCCTGGGCGTCCTTGATACGGGCGGCCAGGCTCTTCAGCTGCGCGGACGCGGCTCTGGTGGGGGCGAGGAGCGCCATGTCCATGGCCTGCCGGTGGTGGACGATCATGTCCTGGACGTAGGTGATGTCGGCCGCGTTCGCCGTGGGTGTGGGGACGGCGGTGGCGGCCTCGCCCGGTGACAGCGTCCTGGCCTGCTCGCCTGGACGGCCAGGGGCGATCACCGGCGCGGTCGAGTCGGCGCGTGGCGCCGACGGCGGGGAACTGCAACCGGAGAGGGCAATGACCGTGCCCGTGACGACAATGAGCGCGCCGCGCACCCAACCTCCCTGACTGACCCAGTTGAGAATGCGCACTCTAGGTCATAAGGGGGCGAATTAGAAGAGGGCGAATCGGAACAAAAAATGACAAGTTGCCTGCTAGTACGCCGACGCCGGAAAGGCGACGATGACGGAGATTTATGTCCCCTTTATAGGAGGATGCCCGAGTGTTCACCCCTCGCAGGGCGGTCACCCTGGTCGCGGCGGTCGTGGCGTTGGCCGGCATCGGCTTGCCGGTCCGGGCCGCCGACATCCCGCCGCCCGACACCGTGGTCACCAGCCCGAATGTGACCCACGTGCTGAACATCCCCAAACCCGCACCGATCGCCGGGACCATCAACACCGACATCGCTTTCCAGGGCAACTATGCCTATGTCGGTAACTACGGTGGCTTCTCCATCTACGACATCAGGAACCCCAAGCAGGCCAGGCCCGTCAGCTCCGTGGTCTGCCCGGGCTCCCAGATGGACGTCACCGTCTACGGCGACCTGCTGTTCACCGCCGTCGACTCCTCGCGCAGCGACGACTCGTGCAACAGCACGGGGCTGACCGCCGACCACAAGGAGGCATGGGAGGGCGTCAGGATCTTCGACGTCTCCGACAAGGCCAGCCCGAAGTACATCAAGTCGGTCGAGACCAACTGCGGCTCCCACACCCTGACCCTGGTGCCGGGCAAGGGCCGCGACCGCAAGAAGAACGTCTACGTCTACGTCTCGTCCTACGCGCCGTCGGCGAGCTTCCCCGACTGCCAGCCGCCGCACGACAGGATCTCGATCATCAAGGTGCCGCTCAGGGACCCGGCGTCCGCGGCGGTCGCCGCCACGCCGGTGATCTTCCCTGACGGCGGCAACGAGACCCAGCCCGGCCTGCTCCTGCCGACCAGCGGCTGCCACGACATCACCGCCTACGCCGAGAAGGACATCGCGGCGGGCGCCTGCATGGGCGACGGCGTGCTGTTCGACATCTCGGACCGGCTGAACCCGAAGGTCACGGCCAGGACCAGCGACCCGAACTTCGCGTTCTGGCACTCGGCCACCTTCAGCAACGACGCCAGGAAGGTCGTCTTCACCGACGAGCTCGGCGGCGGCGGCGCGGCCACCTGCAACGAGGCGGTCGGCCCGAACCGCGGCGCGGACGCGATCTATGACATCTCGGACGGGCAGTTCACGTTCAAGAGCTACTTCAAGATCCCGCGCTACCAGGACGACAGCGAGAACTGCGTCGCGCACAACGGCTCGCTCATCCCCGTCAAGGGCCGCGACATCATGGTCCAGGCGTGGTACATGGGCGGGCTGTCGGTCTGGGACTTCACCGACGCGGCCCACCCGAGGGAGATCGGCTACTTCGAGCGCGGTCCCCGCTCGGACGGCGGTGGCGGCGGCATCTGGTCCGCCTACTACTACAACGGATACATCTACGGGGCCGACTTCCACGAGGGCCTCGACGTCATCCAGATCAGCGACCGGCTCACGGACAGCGCCAGGCACGTCCGTACCGACCGGCTGAACGTGCAGAGCCAGGAGTCGTACCGGAACGGCCGGCACTGACCTGAGTCACTGAGGAGGCGCGAACCCGCCCGGAGTCGCCGTCGGCGGCTCCGGCGCGGGAGCGGCCGGAGGCCTCCCCTGCGCCCCGCCCTGGAAGCCCGGCTGCGGCGGCGGCGCGTAAGGCGGGGGCGGCTGGTACTGCCCCGGCGGCGCGTACGGTCCCGGTTGCGGCTGACCGTACGGCTGAGGCTGTGGCGGCGGTGGGGGCGGTGCGTACGGGGGCTGGTGGAGGTTGGAGACGTGCCGCGCGAGGCGTGCCTCCTCCCGCCTGCGGCGCTCGGCCAGGACGGCGCTCAGGTACGCGTGCGGCGGCACCCCGGCCGGAGCCACGGGCGAGACGAACGCCGCCACCTGGGTCGCGATCCGCACCCCCATCTCGTGCTGGACCTGCGGCGACAGGTCGTGCCAGCGCGTGAGGTACTGGCGGGCGGCGTGCGCCACCTCCTCGGGCAGCTGCGACAGCTCCAAGGTGGCCGCCCAGGCGGCCAGCGGCGGCGGCATCACGATGAGCTGTCCCGGGTCGCGCGGCGCCCGGTCGGAGATCACGATGGTGCCGGCGAAGACGTCGCCCAGCCGCTTGCCCCGCTGCGAGACCAGCGAGGCGATCAGCGCGGGCGCCCCGGAGAGCAACCAGAACTCCACCACCCCGGCCAGGCCCCTGAACAGCGCCTGCCTGAAGCGCTCGGGGCTGCCGTCGTCGGCGACCACCCGGAGCCCGAGCACCAGCTTGCCGAGGCTGCGGCCCCTGGAGAGGGACTCGACGAGCACGGGGTAGCCGACCAGCACCAGCACCACCAGCAGGGTCATCACGGCCCCGAGCATCGCGGGGTCCGCGATCACCGAGAAGGCGCCCAGGACCGCGTAGGCGCCGACCAGCACGCCGAACTGCAGGACCATGTCGATGATGATCGCCAGCGCGCGGGACGGCATCTGGGCGACCCGCACTTCGACGACGACCGCGTCGCCGGTCACAACCTCTGACATATGTGGAGCCTAACGGCTGTGCCGCGCTGATCGAGCGGCCAGAATGTTCGGGTGGACATCGACGCGTTCGTCACAGCACACCGGCCCGTGTGGGACCGGCTCGACCACCTGGTCAAGCACCGCTCGTCGCTGACGGGCGCCGAGGTGGACGAGCTGGTCGACCTCTACCAGCGGGTGGCGACGCACCTGTCCATCGTGCGCTCGTCGTCGGGGGACGCGATGCTGACCGGGCGCCTGTCCGCGCTGGTCGCCAGGGCCAGGTCCGCGGTGACCGGCGCCCACACGCCCGCCTGGCGGGAGCTGGTGCGGTTCTTCACGGTGTCGTTCCCCGTGGTGGCCTACCGGGCGCGCTGGTGGTGGGCGGCGACCGCGGTGGCCACCATCGTGTTGGGGTGGGTCATCGGCGCCTGGGTCGCCAAGAACCCCGAGGTGCAGGCGGCGATCGGCTCGCAGGACACGATCACCCAGCTCGTCGAGCACGACTTCGCCGACTACTACTCCGAGAACCCGGCCGCGTCCTTCGCCGGCCACGTGTGGCTGAACAACGCGTGGGTCGCCGCACAAATGATCATTTTCTCGGTGCTGCTCGGCCTGCCGATCCCGTACGCGCTCTACTCGAACGCCGCGAACGTCGGCATCGGCGGCGGCCTCATGGCCTCGCGCGACAAGCTGGACATCTTCTTCGGCCTGATCACGCCGCACGGGCTGCTGGAGCTGACCGCCGTGTTCCTCGCGGCGGCCGTGGGCATGCGCCTGGGCTGGACGGTGATCGACCCGGGGCCGCGCCGCCGCGTGGAGGCGCTCGCCGAGCAGGGGCGGGCGGTGATGAGCGTGACGCTGGGGCTCGTCGTGGTGCTGTTCGTGTCGGGGCTGATCGAGGCGTTCGTCACGCCGTCCGGGCTGCCGACGTGGGCGCGCATCGGGATCGGCGTGCTCGCCGAGGCGGCGTTCCTGGCGTACGTGATCGTCTACGGGCGCCGGGCCCTGCGCGAGAACGAGACCGGCGACCTCGAACGCGCCCCGGACGTGGCCCCGACCGCCTGACCTCTCGGTGAGAGGTCAGAGGCGGCCCGCGGCCTTCAGCGCCAGGTACGCGTCCGCCAGCGCCGGGGCGATCTCCTCCGGGGGCGCGTCCACGACCTCCACCCCGTGCCGCCGCAGCCGGGCCGTGATGCGCCGGCGCTCCAGCTGGGCGTGCTCGGCCGCCGCCGCGTCGTACACCTCCTCGGTCGTCTCCCGGCGGCCCGCCATGGCCACGACCCGGGGGTCCGACACCCCGGCCACCAGCACCAGGTGGCGGGAGGACAGCTGGGGGAGCACCGGCATGAGCCCCTCGTCCATCGCAGCCCCGTTGAGGTCGGTGAGCAGCACCACCAGGCAGCGCCGCTTGGCCCGCGCCAGGATGGCCGCCACCATGCCCTGCGAGTCGGCCTCGACCAGCTCGGCCTCGATCGGCGCCATCACGTTGACCAGCGACGACAGCAGCTCGGTGCGCGACGCGCCGCTCACCCAGGCGCGCACGGCCCGGTCGTAGGCGAGGAAGTCCACCTGGTCGCCGGCCCTGGCGGCGAGCGCGGCCAGCAGCAGCGCCGCGTCCATCGACCAGTCGAGCCGCGGCCAGCCCGGCGCCGGGCGCGGGTCGGGCCGCACCAGCAGCCCGCCGCCGCCCGCCGCGGCCCCCGCCATGGGGACCGGCGCGTCGCCCACCCGGCCCGCCGAGGTGCGGCCGGTGTCGATCACGATCAGCACGCGGCGGTCGCGTTCGGGGCGCCAGGTGCGGACGACCACGTCGTTGCGGCGCGCCGTGGCCCGCCAGTCGATCGAGCGCACGTCGTCGCCCACCACGTACTCCCGCAGCGAGTCGAACTCCGTGCCCTGCCCGCGCACGAGCGCCGGGTGCTGGCCGTCCAGCTCGCGCAGCCTGGCCAGCCGGGACGGCAGGTGCTTGCGCGACAGGAAGGGCGGCAGCACGCGGACCGACCACGGCGCCCGGTGACCGCCCTGGCGGGCGGCCAGGCCCAGCGGCCCCACCGAGCGCACGGTGACCGCGACGGACGAGCGGTCGCCGCGCCGGGTCGGGACGAGCGTCATGACGATCCTGCGGCGCTCGCCCTTGGGGACGTCCAGCGGGGCGACGCGCGGGGTGGCGCCCGCCGACGGCGGCCAGGCGTCCCTGAGCACGCCGCGCACCCGCCGGCTGCCCGGGTTCTCGACGATCAGCTCGACCGTGGCGCTCCGGCCCAGCCGTACGAGGGTGTCGCCGGAGCGGTGGAACCTCAGCGGGCGCACGGCGCCGGCGAACACCAGGTCCACCACGATCCCGGCGGCCAGCAGCAGGCAGACCCCGGCCAGCGCGGGACCGGGCTGCGGCGCCAGCATCACCACCACGATCCCGACGGCCGCGAGCAGCCCGGCGCGTCCCGTGAGAGCCATCAGCGCACCACCACCGTGAAAGCCACCACCGTGTGAGCCGTCATCGCCGGACTGGCCATCAGCGGGGGACCGGGACCGAGGCCAGGATGCCGTCGAGCAGGCCGTCGGCGGTCGCGCCCTCCAGCTCCGCCTCGGGCCGCAGCTGGATCC
The DNA here is from genome assembly GCF_006334985.2 of Nonomuraea phyllanthi. Classification (GTDB taxonomy): domain Bacteria; phylum Actinomycetota; class Actinomycetes; order Streptosporangiales; family Streptosporangiaceae; genus Nonomuraea; species Nonomuraea phyllanthi. The sequence goes on along the minus strand of NZ_VDLX02000001.1, from coordinate 712,190 downwards.
GGTGCCGCAGCGCGGGCCTGGCCAGCGCCTTCACGTCGTCGGGGGTCACGTACGAGCGCCCCGACAGCCACGCCCACGCCCGCGAGGCCGCCAGCAGCGCCGTGGCCCCGCGCGGCGAGACGCCGAGCTGCAGCGACGGCGAGTTCCTGGTGGCGCGGGCCACGTCCACGATGTAGCCGAGCACCTCGGGCGCCACGTGCACCATGGAGACCGCCTCCCGGCCGAGCGCCAGGTCGTCGGCCGTGGCCACGGCCTTCACCTCGCCGAGGTCGCGCGGGTCGAAGCCGCGGGCGTGCCGTTCGAGGACGGAGATCTCCTGCTCGCGCGGCGGCAGCGGCACGGTCAGCTTGAGCAGGAACCGGTCGAGCTGGGCCTCGGGCAGCTGGTAGGTGCCCTCGTACTCGACGGGGTTCTGCGTCGCGCACACCACGAACGGGTCGGGCAGCCGCCGCGCCGAGCCCTCCACGCTGACCTGCCGCTCCTCCATCGCCTCCAGCAGCGCGGCCTGAGTCTTCGGCGGGGTGCGGTTGATCTCGTCGGCGAGCAGCAGGTTCGTGAACACCGGCCCCTCGCGGAACTCGAACTCCGCGGTCTTCGCGTCATAGATCAACGAGCCCGTCACGTCGCCCGGCATCAGGTCCGGCGTGAACTGCACCCGCTTGAAGTCGAGCGCCAGCGCCGCCGACAGCGTGCGGACCATCAGCGTCTTGGCCACGCCGGGCACGCCTTCGAGCAGCACGTGCCCCTTGCACAGCAGCGCGATGACCAGCCCCGTCACCACCGCGTCCTGCCCGACGACGGCCTTGGCCACCTCGGCACGCAGCGCGCCGAGCGCCTCCCTGGCCGAGTCGCCCAAGCTCGTGACGCGGTACGTCTCATCAGAGTTCACTGACCTGCCTTTCGATGAGGTCCAAGTATCCGGCCAACCCGACGAGCCCGGCGTCGTCCGCCGGCGGCGGCCCGTAGAGCGCCGCGCCGACCTGCTGCGGGTCCTCCCCCGTGCGGGCGGCGAGCGCGGCGACGACCTCGTGCTGCCCGGCCCCCGCCCCGAGGCCCAGCCTGGGCGTGAGCCGGTCGATCGTGCCCGCGCGCAGCGACTCGGCGGCCCGCTGCCTGGCCCGCCTGGCGCGGTAGAGCCTGCCGCGGCCCTCGACCGTCTCGGCCGCGCGTACGACGACGGGCAGCTTCTCTGCCACCACGGGGCCCAGCCGCCTGCCCCGCCAGAACGCGGTGACGGCCAGGGCGATGATCGACATGTAGATCATCCAGCGGACGTTGTCGGGCATCAGGTCTTCCAGCGACTGGCCCCGCTCGCCGGGCAGCTCCGTCACGGGCGGGACGTCGGGGCGTACCAGCCAGGTCACGGCCTTGCCGGTGCCGATCAGGTTGAGCGCCAGCGCGGCGTTGCCGTCCTCGGCCAGGCGCTGGTTGGTCATGAAGCCGCCGTCGCCGACGACGGTGGTGACGCCGCCCGCGCTGGGGAAGCTGACGAGCGCGTAGCCGTCGCCGTCCGGGTAGCAGGAGGTGGCTCCGGCGGGGCCGGTGAAGATGGCGCCACCCATGTAGGCGCTGCCCGCGGCCCTGGCGGCGGGCAGCGGGCACTCGGGCTCGCGCGAGCGGGTGCGCGCCGTGGCGAGCTCGCTGCGCACGCCCGGGGCCAGGACGGGCAGCCCCGGCAGGTCGCCGACGATCAGCCGGTCACCCGGGATCTTGGTGAGGGTGTATTCGTCGAAGTACGACATGTCGGTGATCAGCAGCAGCCGGTCACCCGCCGCGCCCTTGGCGGCGGCGGCCTGCACGGAGTCGACCCGGTCCACCGTGACGCCCCGCGACCGCAGCACCTCGGCCAGCGCCTTGGAGCCCGCCAGCGAGGTGTCGTCGGGGTCCAGGCGGCGCGACTCGCCTCCTCCGCCGCTGAGCAGGACGCCGATGATCGCGACGAGCACGACGATCAGGCCGAGCAGCGCGATGATCCGGCTGCCGCGCCAGGCGGAGCGGAGGGTGGGGGAGGTCGCGGATGAGCCCTCGGCGGGCGCGGCGCCGGGGGGCCGCGTGAGCACGCTCATGCCGCCCCACCTGCCTGGTTGCCGGGCCCCGGCACGGCCGCCAGCGGGACGGGCCGGGCCTCACGGAGCTGGTTGTCCAGGGTGGACATCGTCTCGTAGGCCTCCCGCGTGCCCGGCACCCCGCCGTACGTCACGTCGTCGAACGACCGGGCCGCCCCGGCCAGCCGGGTGGCGAACCCCGGCAGCGACAGCGCCGCCTCGGCGGCCAGCTCGTCGGCGGTGCGCCCAGGCATGCCGTCGATAAGCGCGCGTTCCTCCAGGTCACGCGCGATGGCCCGGAGCCGTTCGCGGATGGCCTCGCTCCAGCGGCCCTCGGCGGCCAGCCCCTCGGCGGTCGCGCGGTGCTCGGCCGCGGTCATGGCCCGCTCCCCGAACAGCCCGCCCAGGACCGCCGCGTTGCGGCGCGTGGTCCTGCGCAGATGCCACGAGACGAGCACGATCAGGGCCAGGATGATCAGCACGATGACGACGGCGGCGATGACCCCTCCGGCAGAGCCGCCGCCCGAGGCCGTGTCGAGCAGGTCGCCGAGGAACTGCGTGACCCGCCGGTAGAGCTGGTCGATCAGCGACTCGTTCTCGTAAGCCGGCTTGAGCAGCTCGTCGGCGGCCCGCCGCGCCCCCTCCTCCCGGCTGATCGGCGTGTCCAGCCACAGGAGGGACGTGGCCATGAGCGCCGTCACGGTCTGGCGGAGTTGGAGGGGTGCCAGAGCTCGTCCGCGGAGGCGTGCACCCACCCCTGGCGCTGCTGCTCGATGGCCGCCGTCTGCAGCACGAGGTCGAACGCCTCGCTGCGCATGCGCCGGTCGGCGTAGAGCAGCCCGGCGACGCCGGCCTCGAACGGGTAGGTCAGCATGGACCCGAGCGTGGTGCCGATCGCGATCAGCACGGTCGAGACGACGGCGGTGGCCGCCGAGCCCGCGCCGAACACGCCGAACAGCGTGCCCGCCAGCGTGAACGGCACCGACAGGATGCCCGAGATGATTCCGAGCAGCACGGACGTCAGCAGCATGATGCCGAACACCCGCCAGAAGTCGCCGGTCACCAGGTGCCACGAGCGGCGCATGGCGTCGATCGGCCCCCGCCCCTCCAGCACCACGACGGGCGAGGCGAACGCGAAGCGGGTCCTGAAGAACAGGTAGTAGGCGAGGTACACGACGATGAACAGCAGGGTGCCCAGCCCGACCATCCAGCCGGTGGCCCCGGCGCTCGCGGAGCTCATGAACAGCGCCACCATGACCCCGATGAACAGGACCATCGGCACGATCATAATGACCGCCATCAGCCCCACGACGCCGAACAGCGCGGGCACCCGGCCCTTGGCGAGCTGCCACGCCTCGCCGGCGCTGATCCTGCCGCCGAAGACGGCGCGGCCGAGTATGCGGGTCAGCACGCCGGTCAGCAGGGTGACCACGACGAACTGGACCGCGTACGAGACCAGGGTGCCGCCGTACTCGGCGAGGATGCCGTAGACGCTGGTGAGGTCGCTGGAGGAGGTCTCGGCGCTCAGGGGGTCGGTCAGCGCGTCGTTCATGGAGTCGATCACGAACGCCTGCCCGATGGCCAGCGGCACCGCGGACAGCAGCGCGGCGATGGCCGACAGGCCGAGCACGGCCTTCGGGTTGGACCTGATCAGCTTGATCGCGCCGTCGAGGATGTCGCCGAGGCCCAGCGGGCGCAGCGGGATGATGCCCGGCCTGAGCGCGGACGGAGGCGGCACGAAACCATGCCCCGGACCGTAGCCGGGACCGGGTCCGTAGCCGGGTCCGGGCGGAGGAGGCGGATAGGGAGGATATGGTGTTTGGGGCCCTGGCCCCAGTGGCTGCTGTTGCTGAGGGGGCTGGCCGTACGGCTGCCCGTAGGGCACCTGCTGCGGGGCGCCCGGTGCGGTCCACGGGGAGGCCGGCGGGGCGCTGTACGGCGGGGGCTGTTCGGCCGACCAGCCTGATGGCGTCTCGGGCGGGGGACCGTGACCGTCTGACATATCCCAATCCTGGCATGCTGAACGGGGCATTGGTGTCACAGAGCCGATTCGCCGCCTCATCTTGCCCGCATTCCACGGCGAATCCGGTCAAGGTTCGCGTCCAGGGATGGCCGAAAGTTGCTTCGTTACCGCAGACTGAGATAGCGGTCGCGGGGGCGGACGTAAAATTCGCCTTTTGCATGGCCCATGTCACACTCATGGGCCGACCAAGGGTAACCTTCAGCGATCGTGCGGGTATGTCCCACAATGCGTAGAACGAATGAGGGGCCATGAAAGGTCGCGTGCTGGTCGTCGACGACGACGCCGCTCTCGCCGAGATGCTGGGGATCGTGCTGCGGGGGGAAGGCTTCGAGCCTTCTTTCGTCTCCGACGGCGACAAGGCCCTCGACGCTTTCCGGGATACACGCCCGGACCTGGTCCTGCTCGACCTGATGCTGCCGGGGGCCGATGGCATCGACGTCGCGCGGAGGATCAGGGCTGAGTCGGGGGTTCCGATCGTCATGCTCACGGCCAAGAGCGACACGATAGACGTCGTTCTCGGGCTGGAGTCGGGCGCCGACGACTACATCGTCAAGCCGTTCAAGCCGAAGGAGCTCGTCGCGCGGGTGCGGGCGCGACTGCGCCGCACGGACGAGCCGACCCCCGAGATCCTCCAGATCGGCGACATCACCATCGACGTGGCCGGCCACTCGGTCAAGCGCGGCGAGGAGACGATCAACCTCACGCCGCTGGAGTTCGACCTGCTGGTCGCGCTGGCCCGCAAGCCGCGCCAGGTGTTCACCCGCGAGGTCCTGCTGGAGCAGGTGTGGGGCTACCGCCACGCGGCCGACACGCGGCTGGTCAACGTGCACGTGCAGCGGCTCAGGGCCAAGATCGAGAAGGACCCCGAGCACCCCGAGATCGTGGTGACGGTCCGCGGCGTCGGCTACAAGGCCGGCCCCGCCTGATCCGCCGCCGCCCCCGCCGTGCCCCCGACGAAGACGAAGTCCCGCCGACGGACATTCCGCCAGATTCTGGGCGGCGTTCGCCGGCGGGTCCGTCGTGCGGCGGGCAGGACGCGCAGCATATGGCGGCGCTCGCTGCAGCTCCAGGTGATCACCAGCACGCTGGTGATCTCCGTGATCGTGGTGGTCGTGCTCGGCATGTTCCTGTCCGAGCAGATCGACCGCTCGGTCGTGGAGAGCAGCCAGAGCTCCTCCTTCAGTGAGGCGTTCGCCGACCGCCTCCAGATCGCCGACGCGCTGGCCCCAGAGACCGACGACCAGTCCAAGCCCGCCGACAGCGGCAAGAAGGGCTCCGGCAACCCGCTCGACGAGGTCATGGACATCGTCACCGGGTCGGGCGAGAACGGCTCCAAGAAGCGCTACGACGTCCTGATCCTCAACCAGAGCGTCCCCGGGCAGTCGCGGGCCTCCGGGAGCGTGGTGCCGCAGGACGTGCCGCCCAACCTGCAGCGCAACGTGCAGAAGACCGCCGACGGTCGGTCGGTCGGCTTCGTCGTGAAGATCAGGTTCATCGGGGAGAGCCAGCCCAGGCTCACGTTCGTGGTCGGCGGCATGGTGCACGTGCCCGCCACGGGCCAGGACTACGAGGTCTACCACTTCTTCCCGTTCACCGAGGAAGAGGAGCTGCTGTCCACCGTCCGGCTGGCCATCGTCGTGGTGGGGCTCGGGCTCGTGCTGCTGCTCGCCGCCATCGCGTACCTCGTCGCCCGCCAGGTCGTCACCCCCGTACGCCTGGCGCGCCAGGCCGCGGAACGCCTCGCCGCCGGCAAGCTCGACGAACGGCTCAAGGTGCGCGGCGAGGACGACCTGGCCCGCCTGGCCAACTCCTTCAACGAGATGGCCGCGAACCTGGCGCTGAAGATCCACCAGCTGGAGGAGCTCTCGCAGGTCCAGCGGCAGTTCGTCTCCGACGTCTCCCACGAGCTGCGCACCCCGCTGACCACCGTGCGCATGGCCGCCGACCTGCTCTACGACGCCCGCGAGGACTTCGACCCGATGGCCTCCCGCTCGGCGGAGCTCATGCAGGCCCAGCTGGAGCGGTTCGAGTCGATGCTGGCCGACCTGCTGGAGATCAGCCGCTACGACGCGGGCGCCGCCACCCTCGACCTCGACTCCGTGGACGTGCGCGACGTGGTGCTCCGGGCGATCGGCGACTCCGAGGCGCTGGCCGAGCGGCACTCGACCCGGTTCGAGCTGCGGCTGCCCAACGAGCCGTGCATGGCCGAGATCGACAACCGCCGGGTCGAGCGGATCCTGCGCAACCTGCTGTTCAACGCCATCGAGCACGGCGAGGGCCGCGACGTCGTGGTGACCGTGGGCGCCGACCGTGACGCGGTCGCGGTCGCCGTGCGCGACCACGGGATCGGGCTCAAGGCCGGGGAGGAGACGATGGTCTTCGACCGGTTCTGGCGGGCCGACCCGTCTCGAGCGCGCACGATCGGCGGCACCGGGCTCGGGCTGGCCATCTCGCGCGAGGACGCCACGCTGCACGGCGGCTGGCTGCAGGCGTGGGGCCAGCCGGGCGAGGGCTCGCAGTTCCGGCTCACGCTGCCCCGGGCGGCCGGGTCCGACCTGAAGGGTTCGCCGCTGTCGCTGGTGCCGCCGGAGATCGAGATGCGCCGTACGTGGCGTACGGCCATGACCCCGGTGCTGTTGCCGGCGTCGGCGGACGGGACCGGCCATGACGAGGACTAGGCGGCTCGCCGCGGCGCTCGCCATCGTGGCGGCCGTGGCGCTGGCGGGCTCGGGCTGCACCGTGATCCCCGTGACGGGCCCGCTCACCGTCCAGGAGACCGGCAGCGGCGACCCGCTGAGCAAGCCGTTCCAGCGCATGATCGCCATCCCGCCGAGGCCCACCTGGGGGCCGGACGAGACCATCAGGGGCCTGCAGGCCGCCATGGCCGCCTACGCCGACGACCCGAGCATCCTGGCCAAGTACCTGACCCCCGAGGCGCGGGCCGCGTGGAACCCCTCGGGGCCGGTGGCGGTGATCGAGGACGAGTACGAGATCGTGCCCTCCACGCCGCGCGACGACGCGGCGCAGGCACAGACGTTCACGCTCAAGGGCCGGTGGGTGGCAAAGATCGAGGAGGACGACTCGTACACGCCCACCGCGGGCGTCTCGCCGCGCACCTTCCAGCTGGTGAAGGCCGAAGGCGGCGGCTACCGGGTCAGCGGCCTGGAGGACGGCCTGCTGCTCACCAACGCCGACGTGACCCGCGCGTACCGCGCCACCAACCTCTACTACCTGACCGGCAAGACCCAGGACCGCCTGGTCGTCGACCGCGTGCGCCTGCGGCTCAAGCCGACCCAGACGTACGCGCAGACCATCCTCGAACGCCTGCTCAAGAGCCCGTCCCACGCGCTCAAGGGAGCCGTGACGACGAGCTTCCCGCCCGGCACGAAGATCGAGTCGATCAGGTCGGACGAGCGCGTCGTGATCAACCTCTCGGGCCCGCTCAGCCTGAGCGCCGAGGACACGCTGAGCGCCCAGATCAGGTACAGCCTCAACAAGAACGAGATCGCCAAGGGCCGCGTCATCGAGATCCAGGTCGACGGTGAGCCGTACACCGTCGACCGGCCCAGCGCCGACGACCACTGGCTGGACGACACCAGCGACACGGCCTACTACGTCAGCAAGGGCGCCGTCCACTACATGGGCCAGGACGGTCCCGCCGGCGCCGTGCCCGGCGCGGCGGGGGAGCAGCGCACCGGCTACTCCGGCTTCGCCGTCTCCAGGGACGGCGCGCTCATCGCCGCCAGGACCTCCACCGGCATCTCGGTGGCGGGGCTGACCCAGGAGGGGCGCTGGCAGGAGGTCATCCAGGGCACGCGGCTGACCCCGCCGACATGGCACAGGGACGGGTCCCTATGGACGTACGACAGCCAGAACGGCGTCCTGCTGCGGTACGACCCGATCACCGGCAGGGGGCCCGACCGGGTGGCCGCGCCCAAGCTGTCGGGGCTCGACGTCACCAAGCTCAGGATCGCCAGGGACGGCGTGCGCGTGGCGGTGATGACCGGCGAGAACACCGTCCACATCGGCGCGCTGACCGGCGGCTCGGCGGGCACCATGCTGGGGGCCTTCCAGGTGCTGACCACCACCGAGGTGGGCAACAAGATCACCAGCGTGGCCTGGGAGGACGACGAGCACGTGCTCGTGCTGGCGGAGGGCAAGGCGGGGCAGACGCTCAACGAGATCAACGTGGGCGACGGGGAGGTCGTGGGGGTGCCGCTCAAGGATCCGCTGGAGTCGGTGACGGCGCTGGGCGGCCGCGTGCTGGCGGAGGCCATGACGGACCAGGGCGCCAAGATCGAGGAGCTGGACCAGGACCGGCAGACCTGGACCGTCAAGATCGAGTCCGACGCCGGCTCGCCCCTCTTTCCCCTGGGCTGACCCGCCCCCGCCCGCGCCGGCCGCCGTTCGGGCGATTGCCCATGCGTTCGCCCCTGCGTCGCCGGGGAGGTGGATCACGGCCCTCGCTCCGCCCTCCCGACGTCAGGGCGGTCGATCACCATGTGGATGGTGCCCTTGGGCGGCATCGGGCACCCGAGGACTCTTGCACTGCGTCACCGTGGCGAAACTGTCGGTGGCGGGCGGCATCCTGGTCCACGTGCTGAGCGCCCTACTCGATCTCGTTCTTCCCCCCACCTGCGCCGGTTGCGGGGCCAAGGGGGCGCGGTGCTGCCCCGGCTGCCTGGCCGAGCTGGTCGGGGCGCCCGCGCGGCGGCGGCCCGAGCCGTCGCCGCCCGGCCTGCCCGACTGCTGGTCGGCGGCCACGTACGACGGCGCGGTGCGCAGGGCGGTCGTGGCCTACAAGGAGCGCGGCGCGGTGGCGCTGGCGGGCGTGCTGGCCGAGGCGGTGGCGTACACCGTGCTGTGGGCGCTCACCGGCGCCGGGGCGTCGTGGGCGGACCGGCCGTTCGCGGTGGTGCCGGTGCCGAGCGCGCGGCGGGCGCGGCGGCACCGGGGGCACGATCCGGTCGGCAGGCTGGCGGTGCTGGTCGCGGCGCGGCTGCGGGCGTCCGGCATGGGGGCGGAGGTCTGGGCGGGGCTGAGCCAGGTCAGGCGGGTCACCGATCAGGCGGGCCTGAGCTCGACCGAGAGGAGCGCCAACCTCATGGGGTCACTCCGGGTGCGGGAAGGCGCGAAAGGCCCTCCAGCAGCCTCTGCGCTGCTCCTGGATGACATCGTCACGACGGGGGCGACCCTGGCCGAGGCCGCCAGGGCGCTGCGGGCGGCGGGGGTGCGGGTGCCGCTGGCGGTCACCGTCGCCGCGACACGCCGAAGATCTTGAAAAGCATTACTGTCACGGTCCGTAAAGAAAGATCCAAATCCTGATCCTCACCTGGAGGACACATGTCACTACCTCCAAGGCTTCCGTGGGCCTGCTCAAGGGGCGGGACCCCCGTACGCATAAGGGTTGCCGATCGGTTAAATAGGGCATACAGGGCTCCCTCTATACCCCGGGAAAGTCACGGTACGTGATCCTTTGGCCGATCCTCCGGCTGACATTCGCCCTGGATGCGGATAGCGTTCTGACATGGCACCCGTTCGGGTCCGTGGTTGCGCAGGGTCGGGGTTCCCGGCTCTGCTAGCCGATGCCAGCCGCAGGCAAAACGGTCCACGTAAGGCGACTCTTTGTCGACCGATCACGGTGCGGCTTAGGGGTAAGTCCTGCCTTCCCGAGGGTCCAGATGTCCCTCGCCAGAAGAGAAGGGCAGTAGTGGCAACAGAGCTGCGAGACCCTCAGCAGGCGGATGTGGGGTCGAAGACCAGGTCGGCCGGGCGGGTGCCACCTGAGTTCCCGGTGACGCGCAGTCGGAAGAGGGTAACGGTGCGAGAAAGGCGGAGAGCGAACCCCGTCCGGCACGCACGTCGTCGGACGCTCTTGCTCAGTCGTTAGACCGAAGGGGGGCTGTTGCATGGACATCATCGTCAAGGGCCGGCACACAGGAGTGAGTGAGCGGTTCCGCGACCACGTGACGACCAAGCTGGCCAGGATCGAACGTCTGGACAACAAACTCATCAGAGTCGATGTGGAGGTGTCGAAGGAGCGTAACCCGCGCCTCGCCGACCAGCGCGAGCGCGTCGAGCTCACCATTCACTCCCGGGGGCCGGCGATCCGCGCCGAGGCCTCGGCCGACGACCGATTCGCAGCCCTCGACATAGCTCTCGACAAGCTGGAAGGCCGCCTCAGGCGGCTGGCCGACCGGCGCAAGGTCCACCACGGCAACCACTGCCCGCCCTCCGTCGCGGAGATCACCGCGACGCTCCCCGACGTCGCCGACCTGGCACCGCGGCCGGAGCCCGTCGCTCCCCGGCGGGCCGAGCCCGACGAGGACGAGCATGTGCAACGTGACAAGAGTTACGACGACATCGTCCCGATCGAGATGGACGGCGAGGGGCCGCTCATCGTGCGCGAGAAGTACCACCGGGCGGAACCCATGACCATCGACCAGGCCCTCCTCGAGATGGAGCTGGTCGGACACGACTTCTACCTTTTCCGTGACAAGGAGAGCGGCCAGCCGTGCGTCGTCTACAACAGACGCGGCTACAACTACGGCGTGCTGCGGCTCGTAGAGCCCTGATCGTGCGCTAAAAGATCTTCTCGACCACCCGAGAACCGCGGCACCCGTGCCATCATGGCGGTTCAACGGCTCTGGCCCCCCGACGAGGAGGAGACGTGAGCGAGCTCAGTCAGGTTCAGATGAGCGAGCGCAGCGAGGGAAAGGCAGGCGCGAGGCACCCCGAGGAGGCCTCGTGACCGAGTCCGGCGACGCTCGCACGTCAGCGAGCGAGCCCATCCGCGTGATGATCGTTGACGATCACGAGCTGATCCGGCGGAGCCTGGCGCTTGCGCTGGCCGCTGAGCCCGACATCGAGGTGGTCGGTGAGGCGAGCGACGGGCAGGAGGCGGTCGAAATGGCCGATCGCCTCATGCCTGACGTCGCTCTCATGGACGTTCGCATGCCGCGGCAGGACGGGATCGAGGCGACCAAGAACATCAAGGCCTCCGTCCCGAGCACCCGCATCATCATGCTGACGGTGAGCGACGAGGAGGAGGACCTCTTCGAGGCCATCAAGGCGGGAGCCACCGGCTACCTGCTCAAGGACGTCCAGATCAACGACGTGCCCGACGCGGTGCGCGGCGTGCACGAGGGCCAGTCGTTAATCAACCCGGCGATGGCGGCCAAGCTCATCAGCGAGTTCGCGAACATGAGCCGCAAGGAGGCCGAACGTCCGCCCCAGCTGCCCGTGCCCCGGCTGACCGAGCGCGAGATGGAGGTCCTGCGCCTGGTGGCCAAGGGGTTGAACAACCGGGAGATCGCCAAGCAGCTTTTCATCTCCGAGAACACGGTGAAGAACCACGTCCGCAACATCCTCGACAAGCTGCAGCTGCATTCGCGGATGGAGGCCGTCGTGTACGCGGTGCGGGAGCGCATGCTGGAGATCACCTAGCCGCACGGCGGCGGCCAGGTCGCCCACTCGGCCGAAGGTCTCCGACGCGACGCCCTCCCGAGCTCGGAAGAGTCGTCACCTCGCCGTAATGGCCGTGTTCAGGATCGGCAGGAGTTCCGGCGGGTCGGCGCGTTCGACGCGGACGGCGTCGCAGCCCACCCACTCGGCCGCCGACCACAGGGCGTCGCCCAGGGCGTCGGCCCACTTGGCGGGCGAGAGGCCGGGCTCCAGGTGGAGCTGCCTGATGACCAGCGTGGAGCCCTCGCGGGCCGGGTCGACGCGGCCGATCAGCCGGCCGCCGGCCAGCACCGGCATCGTGAAGTAGCCGTGCACGCGCTTGTCCTTGGGGACGTACAGCTCAAGCGTGTAGCGGAAGCCGAAGACGCGCTCCGTGCGGCCCCGGTGCCAGATGAGGGAGTCGAACGGCGACAGCAGCGTCGTGCGGTGCCGCCCGCGCGGCTCGGACGCCAGAGCCGCGGGGTCCGCCCAGGCGTTGGGCCGGCCCTTCTTGCCCGGCCAGCCCGCCACCGTCACCGGCACCAGCCCGGCCGCGCCGCTGAGGAGCACCTCGTCGAGCAGGGCGGCGTACTCGCCCCTGACCCGGAGGAAGTCGAGCAGGTCGGTCCGGTTGGCCACGCCCAGGGAGCGGCCCGCCACGGCGGCCAGGCGCGTGACGCACTCCTCGTCGGACAGGTCCTCGGCCAGCAGGTCGGCGGGGACGGCGCGCTCGGCCAGGTCGTAGACGCGCCGCCAGCCGACCCGGCGGGTGCAGACCAGCTCGCCGATGTCGAGCAGCCACTCAAGGCCGATCTTGGAGTCGGACCAGTCCCACCACGGTCCGCCGTTCTTCGCGCCGCCGACGTCGGTGGTCGTGAGCGGGCCCTGCTCACGCACCTGCGCCAGCAGCTTGTCCACGCCGTCGGGCACCTCGTGCCAGCGGTAGCGCCGCTTGAGGTAGGCCCGGCGCCTGAACGAATAGAGCGGCCAGTGCTCGATCGGCAGGAGGCAGGCGGCGTGGCACCAGTACTCGAAGCTCTGGGCGGGGTTGTGCCAGTAGGCCCGCTCCACCTTGGGCCTGCCCACCGCGCCCAGACGCGCGTACGCGACCAGCTCGTGGGAGCGGGCCAGGACGGAGATCGTGTCGAGCTGCACGGCCCCGAGCCTGCGCAACATGGCGTGCACGCCGCCCTTGCGCGCGTCCGCGCCGATCATGCCCTGCGACCGGAGGATGATCCTTCGCGCCTCGTCGGGGGTGAGGTCGGTGCCGGGGGTGAGGTCGGTGACGCCGGTCATGCCGGTGAGTCCGTACGGCGATGCATGCGAGCAATCTAGCGGCGGGCACCGACAAACCGCCCACTCCGATCTCGCACCCCTGCGTCTCCTCGCCTCCCGTGCCCCTGTCGGCGTGACGTGAGCTGGGCAGGTGGGTGGTGCGACGTGGGTGGCGGACGGGTTTTCGCGCTGCCGGGAGCCAGGCCACGGCCCCCTGCGTCCCCTGGGCGTCGAGTCGCCGTCGCCTTGTGCCGCCCCGGGCGTTGGATCGCCGTCACTTTGCGCCGCCCCGGGCGTCGAACCGTCGGCTTGTGCGGCCTGAGCGACAGGTTGCGGTCACCTGTGCCGCCTGAGTGACGAGTCCCCGTCACCTTGTGCCGCCTGAGTGCCCGGGTTGCCGTGACTCATGCGGCTTGGGCATCGAGGTCGACTGTGGCCTGTGTCCGTATGGCGGCCGGGGAGGCGTCTGCGAGTGCTGGGGCCAGTGACCAGGGGTGTTACGGGTCGCGATGGTTCTGGGGAGACACGCCCGGGGTGCGGGGTAAAGAAACTGGGGCACCCGGTTGGGGGCGGGTGCCCGCTTTGGTGCGGTCTTCTACGTCAGCGGTGGTCCTCGGCGCGCATGCCCACGCGCGGCGCGTCGATCACGACGTCGGTGGTGATGTTGAAGACGAGGGCCAGGATGCCCCCCACGACGAACACGCCGGCGCCGATCCAGACGAGCATCCAGTTGTCGGCCGTCAGGCCGAAGCCGGCCACCACGGTGCCCACGAGCATCACGGTCACCGAGAGCCACGATGACGCGCGACCGCCGTGACTGCCCAGTTGTTCCGTTTGCTCCGACTTCGTCCCCTCAACCATGGCTAATCCTTCCTTTGCCGGTTATCGCGTTTTCGGTGCGAGCCGGCTCTCCACCGGCATACCCTCTGCCTCAAACCATTCTCCCAGACAGGTCACGCGCCCTCGTCGGCACGGTGGCTGTGTCTGGTTGCGGAACCGCCTACGATGGCAACGGGGAAGTTTGTCTCGGCCTCTCCTCCTGGCGGCGCCGCCGGGGTAGACCTGCGAGGAGCTTTACATAAAGTGGCAGCCATTCTCGACAAGATCCTACGTGCCGGCGAAGGCAAGACCCTGCGCAAGCTCAAGCGGATCGCAGATCAGGTCAACTCCATCGAGGACGACTTCACGAGCCTGTCCGACGCGGAGTTGCGTGCGCTGACGGACGAGTTCAAGCAGCGCCATGCCGACGGCGAATCGCTCGACGACCTGCTACCCGAGGCGTTCGCGACCGTGCGCGAGGCGGCCCGCCGGGTGCTCGGCCAGCGTCCCTACGACGTGCAGATCATGGGCGGCGCCAACCTTCACATGGGCAACATCTCCGAGATGAAGACCGGTGAGGGCAAGACGCTGACGTGTACGCTCCCGGCGTACCTGAACGCGATCTCCGGCAAGGGCGTGCACGTCGTCACGGTCAACGACTACCTGGCCAAGCGCGACGCCGAAACCATGGGCCGCATCCACCGCTTCCTCGGGCTCGAGGTCGGGTGCATCATCGCGGGCCAGCAGCCCGACGAGCGGCGCAAGCAGTACCTCGCCGACATCACCTACGGCACCAACAACGAGTTCGGGTTCGACTACCTGCGCGACAACATGGCGTGGTCGCTCGACGAGTGCGTGCAGCGCGGCCACAACTTCGCGGTCGTGGACGAGGTCGACTCGATCCTGATCGACGAGGCCCGCACGCCGCTGATCATCTCGGGTCCGGGCGAGCAGTCGGGCAAGTGGTACACCGAGTTCGCCAAGATCGTGCCCCGGCTGCGCAGGGGTGTCGAGGCGAAGAACCCGGGCGAGGAGAGCACCGGCGACTACATCGTCGACGAGAAGAAGCGCACGGTCGGCATCCTGGAGTCGGGCGTCGAGAAGGTCGAGGACTGGCTCGGCATCGACAACCTCTACAAGCCCGAGCACACCCACCTGGTCGGCTTCCTGAACAACGCGCTCAAGGCCAAGGAGCTGTTCAAGAAGGACAAGGACTACATCGTCGCCGACGGCGAGGTCCTGATCGTCGACGAGTTCACCGGCCGCATCCTGCACGGGCGCCGCTACAACGAGGGCATGCACCAGGCCATCGAGGCCAAAGAGAGCGTGAAGATCAAGGACGAGAACCAGACGCTCGCCACGGTCACCCTGCAGAACTACTTCCGCCTGTACAAGAAGCTGAGCGGAATGACCGGCACCGCGGCCACCGAGGCCAACGAGTTCCACCAGACGTACAAACTGGGCGTCGTGCCCATCCCCACCAACCGGCCGATGATCCGCAAGGATCAGCCCGACATGGTCTACAAGACCGAGGACGCCAAGTTCGACGCGGTGGTCCAGGACATCAAGGAGCGCTACGAGGCCGGGCAGCCGGTGCTCGTCGGCACGACCTCGGTGGAGAAGTCGGAGCGGCTGTCCAAGGCGCTCAAGCGCCGCGGCGTGCCGCACGAGGTGCTCAACGCGAAGAACCACGAGCGTGAGGCGTCGATCATCGCCGAGGCCGGCCGCAAGGGCGCGGTCACCGTCGCCACCAACATGGCCGGTCGAGGCACCGACATCATGCTGGGCGGCAACTCCGAGTTCCGCGCCGACCTCGAGCTGCGCCAGCGCGGGCTCGACCCGGTCGAGACGCCGGAGGAGTACGAGAAGGCCTACCCCGAGGCGCTGGAGAAGGCGCGGGCGGCGGTCAAGGCCGAGCACGACGAGGTCACCACGCTCGGCGGCCTCTATGTCCTCGGCACCGAGCGGCACGAGTCGCGCCGCATCGACAACCAGCTCCGCGGTCGTTCCGGCCGCCAGGGCGACCCCGGCGAGTCGCGGTTCTACTTGTCGCTCGGCGACGACCTGATGCGCCTGTTCAACTCGGCCAGGGTCGAGATGATCATGACCAGGCTCAACATCCCCGACGACCAGCCGATCGAGTCCGGCATCGTCTCCAAGGCCATCGCCTCCGCCCAGCACCAGGTCGAGCAGCAGAACTTCGAGATCCGCAAGGAAGTTCTCAAGTACGACGAGGTGATGGACCGCCAGCGCAAGGTCATCTACGCCGAGCGGCTGCGCGTCCTGGAGGGCGCCGACCTGCACGAGCAGGTGCGCGGCTTCATCGGCGAGGTGGTCGAGGGCTACGTCGAGGGCGCCACGGCCGAGGGCTTCGCCGAGGAGTGGGACCTCGACAAGCTGTGGAAGGCGTTCGGGGAGCTCTACCCGATCTCCCTCAGGATCGACGACCTCATCGAGGAGGCCGGCAGCCGCGAGGAGCTGACCGCCGAGCTCATCAGCGAGAAGGTCAAGGCCGACGCGCTGGAGGCCTACGGCCGGCGCGAGGCGGAGTTCGGCGCCGACAACATGCGCGACCTGGAGCGCCGCGTGATCCTCTCGGTGCTCGACCGGAAGTGGCGCGAGCACCTCTACGAGATGGACTACCTGCGCGAGGGCATCGGCATGCGGGCCTACGCGCAGAAGGACCCCAAGATCGAGTACGCCCGCGAGGGCTTCGAGATGTTCTCCGCGATGCAGGAGGGCATCAAGGAGGACTCCGTCGGGTTCCTGTTCAACCTCGAGGTCGAGGTGCAGGAGAATCCGATCGTCGAGGAGGAGGACGCGGTCATCGCGGAGACCCGCTCGATCATCGCGCGCGGGCTGCGCGGCCCCGACCGGCCGGCCGAGCTCGAATACACCGCGCCGGGCGAGCAGGGCGACGTCGAGCACACCCGGGTCCGCACGACCCAGGCGGAGCGGGCGGCGTACGGCAACGTGGAGCGTAACGCGCCTTGCCCGTGTGGTTCGGGCAAGAAGTACAAGCGCTGCCACGGCGACCCGAAGCACGCTGCCTGACGAGCGCACCGCGAAGACCCCCACCGGCCTGTACGGGTTCGGTGGGGGTCTTCGCGTTCAGGCCGTCTCGAAGGTGAGGGTCTTCGCGTTCAGGCCGTCTCGAAGTCCGTGCAGAGCCACTGCACGCCCCGGCGTTCGAGGCGGAGGGCGAGCACGCGGTCGCGGTCGCCGCAGTGGACCAGCACGCACATCTCCAGCGCTCCGTCGCGTGGCTCCTTCACGTGCATGCGCCCGGCGAACGGCCGCCGGTCCGACCAGATCATCTGCCCGGCCTGGACGAGGTCACGGTAGGCGCGGGAGGTGAGCCGGTCGGACACGCTCTCCGGGGGGCGCCGGCCCGCGAGCACCTCGGCCAGGGCCTGCCCCAGGCGGCGCAGCCCGCGCTCGTCCGGGTCGGCTCCTGGAGGGCCGGACGACGGGCGGCGCCGGGCGAGGGCCAGGGCGCCGTCGGTGCCGGGGGCCGCGGCGGGCATGCCGTCGTATGCGGGCTCGTCGTCGTACGCCGGCTCGGGGGCGGGGGCGGCGCCGATGCGGGGGGCTGGTGACACGCGCGTCCTCCAGTTCTGGTACGAGAAACAGGCGGAGAAACAGACGCCTCAAGGAGTTTTCGGTCCGGCGCAGGAATACGAATGCCGCCAGCTTCTCCAGGCCCCGCCGCACTTTGTCCGGTTAGGCGGAGAACGGTTTCCCGAGCTGGATCCCCGCCCCCGCACGGCCGGGGATGTTTCGGCCGCGAGACGGCGTGCGGGGGCGCCGCCCCAAACCCGCTAAGTTTCGCCGGAGTCGACGTCCGGCTCGGGTTCGCGGCCCGGAGTCATGATGTTGAGTTTGCGGATGAGGAATGTGAAGACCACGTAATAGACGACTCCATACACCACGCCCAATATCAGGATCCCGGGGAGATTCTCGGTGTTCGACTTGCTGGCGTTCAGCAGCATGTCCAGCAGGCCCGCGGAGAAGCCGAACCCCAGCTGCCCCCCGATCAGCGTGGTCAGGGCCATGGCCAGGCCGGTCAGGACGGCGTGCACGACGAGCAGCAGCGGCGCCACGAAGATGAAGGCGAACTCGATCGGCTCGGTGATGCCCGTGACGAACGAGGCCAGGCCGGCCGACAGCATGATGCCGCCCACCGTGGCGCGCCGGTGCGCGGGGGCGGCTCGCCACATGGCCAGGGCGGCGGCGGGCAGGGCGAACATCATGATCGGGAAGAAGCCGGCCATGAACTGCCCGGAGTGCGGGGCGTCGCCGAAGTAGCAGTTCCAGTCGCCGCCGAGCACCCGGCCGCCGACGTCGCACTGCGGCACCACGTACCAGACGACGGAGTTGACGAAGTGGTGCAGGCCGAGGGGGATGAGCAGGCGGTTGACCAGGCCGTAGATGCCGGTCCCGACCGGCCCGATCGCGGCCAGGGCCTCGCCGGCGTGGCGGATCCACTCGCCGATGACGGGCCAGAGCCAGCCGAAGAGCACGCCGATGACCAGCGCCACGATGGAGGTGATGATGGGGACGAACCGGCGCCCGCCGAAGAAGGCCAGCCAGGACGGCAGCTTGATGCGGTGGAAGCGCTGCCAGAGCAGCGCGGCGACCAGGCCGATGACGATGCCGCCGAGGACCTTGGTCGGGTTCTGGATGCCGTAGTCGATGATCTCCTTGACGCCCTGGGGCTGCGCCTCCCTGATGAGCACGGTGTCGCGGATGTCCGAGCCGAAGAACATGACCTTGGACACCCGGTCGAAGACCAGGTAGCCGACCACGGCGGAGAGCGCGGTGGAGCCGTCGGCCTTGCGGGCGAAACCGATCGCCACGCCCACGGCGAACAGCAGCGGCAGGTTCTCCAGCAGCGCACCGCCGGCCGCGGCCAGCACCGCGGCCACCTGGTTCATCCAGGCGAACCCGGACACGTCCGCCAGGCCGCCCGGCTCGGCGCCGTTGGAGCCGAGCATGTCGGGCTGGCCGAAGCGCAGCAGCAGGGCGGCGGCCGGCAGGGCGGCGATGGGCAGCATCAGGGAGCGGCCCAGCCGCTGGAGCACGGTCATCACGCGAGCGAGCGGCGAAGGCCGGGCGGCGGTGGTCTCGTTCACCGGACGTTCCTCCGAGCCGGGTGAGGCTTCAGGCCCCGTCTCCTCCGAGCCGGGTGAGGTCTCAGCCCCGTCTGACGGGCATTTCCAGGATGGTACGCAGCTGGTAGCGGTCCGCGCGGTAGGTGGACACGCCCAGTTCCGCGCAGACGCCCCCGGCGAACGATCTGCGCTGCAGCAACAGTACGGCGCCGCCGCGCGGCAGCTTCAGCAGGTCGGCGTCGCTGGGGTCGGCGAGGCCGCCGTCGATGGTCAGCTCGCCGGCGTCCATGACGAGGCCGTAGCGGCTCTCCAACAGCTCATACAGCGATTTATCCGACAAGTCATGGGAGCCCAGATCCGGCGCGAGCTTGACCGGGATGTGCGCCCGTTCGATGGACAGCGGCTCCCCGTCGGCCGTCCGTAGCCGCTCGATGAAGTGGACCTCCTCGCCCGGCTGGATCCCCAGCTCCTTGGCGAGGTGCGCGCTGGCCCGCACGATCCGGCGGTCGAGGTCGCGCGAGCCCGGGATCATGCCACGGGCCCGCATGTCGTCGGTGAACGATGTCAGCTGGAGCGCCAGCTCGATCTTGGGCCGGGCGACGAACGTGCCCTTCCCCGGCACCCGGTGCAGGCGGCCCTCGGACACGAGGTGGTCCACGGCCTGCCGCACGGTCATCCTGGACAGGCCGAAGCGCTGGCAGAGCTCGCGCTCGGACGGAATGGCCGCCCCGATGCTCAACTCGTCGCTGTCGATGAGGTCCAGCAGGATCTCGCGTAGCTGGAAGTACTTGGGCACCGGGCTGTCCGGATCGATGTGCGCCACGGATCCTCCCCTCGATCTGACCTGGGCCATGGGTTATGGTTCGTACTGGTCTAGTCCGGACTAGACCACATCACGCGAAACATGGTCAAGCCCGTACCGCGAGGATCTAAGGAATGAGCCCGAGATGACCACGAAGATGCGCAGCGAGATCGCCGAGCAGCCGGCCGCGCTGCGGGCCACGCTGGAGGCCCTGCTGCCGAGGGTCGGCGAGGTGAGGGCGGTGGGCGAGCAGACTCGCCAACTGCTGTTCATCGCGCGGGGCACCTCCGACAACGCAGCAGTGTACGGACGCTACCTGGTCGAGTCGCACGCGGGCCGCCTGGCCGCCCTGGCCGCGCCCTCGATCGCGACGACGTACCGCCGCCGGCTCGACCTGGACGGCGTGCTGGCCGTGGCGATCTCGCAGTCGGGCCGTACCGAGGAGATCGTCGAGACGCTGGCCTGGGCGAAGGACTGCGGGGCGAGGACCGTCGGCATCACGAACGGCGGCGCGGACAGCCCGCTCGCGCAGGCCGCCGACGTGGCGCTGTGCACGGTCGCCGGGGAGGAGAAGGCCGTTCCCGCGACCAAGACGTACACGACGCAGTTGGCCGCGCTGGCCGTGCTCGCGCTGGGGCTGGGCGCCGACGTGGACCCGGCGGAGCTGCGGCGGGTGCCCGAGGCGGTGGAGAAGCTGATCGCCGAGCCGGGCGACGTGGACGCCGTGGTCGAGGGCCTGGCCGACAAGCCCGGCGTCGTCGTGTCCGGGCGCGGTCTCGCGTTCTCGACCGCGCTGGAGACGGCGCTGAAGCTCAAGGAGGCCTGCTACCTGCACGCCATGGGCCTGTCGTACGCCGACCTGCTGCACGGCCCCATCGCCGTGGTGGACGCCGACACCCCGGCGCTGCTGGTGGCCTCCGAGAACAGCCCGACCCTGTCCGGCACGATCGCGCTGGCCGAGCGGGTCGTGGCGGCGGGCGCGGCGGCGTTCACGATCGGCGGCGGCGACGCGCTCGCGCGGGCGGGCACGGCCGCGCTGAACGGCCCCGACCTGCCCGAGTGGGTGGCGCCGATGGGCCTGATCGTGCCGGGCCAGCTGCTCACCGAAGCCCTGGCCCGCAGGCTCGGCATCGACCCCGACGCGCCGCGCGGCCTGAACAAGGTCACCCAGACCGACTGACCCGCACGTGAGATAAACAGGGGGCAGGAGAGCTAGGGAGGGCCGGATGGCGGCTGACGCGAACGCGATCATCGCCGGGCTCGGCGGGGCCGGCAACATCATCGAGATCGAGCCGTGCATCACCCGGTTGCGTACCGAGGTGCACGACGCGTCCAAGGTCGACCAGGCCGCCCTCAGGGCGGCGGGCGCGCACGGCGTGATGGCCGCGGGGAACGTGGTCCAGGTCGTCGTCGGGCCGGAGGCGGACACCATCGCCAGCGACATCGAGGACATCATCGGCTGAGGGCGAGACCATGACGACTGTTCTCGCCCCGGTCGAGGGGGAGGCTGTGGGGCTGGCCGGCGTGCCGGACCCCGTGTTCTCCGCGGGGCTCGTCGGGCCGGGAACGGCGATTGATCCGCTGAGGGGGCCGGGGAAGGCCGTCGCCCCCATAACGGGCAAAATCATGAAGCTGCATCCGCACGCGTACGTGATCGTGGGTGACGACGGCAGGGGCGTGCTGGTGCACCTCGGCATCGACACGGTCCAGCTGAAAGGCGACGGCTTCCAGCTCCTGGCCGCGGAGGGCGACAGGGTGAGCGCGGGCCAGCCCGTGGTGGCCTGGGACCCCGCCGCCGTCGAGGCCGGCGGGCGCTCGCCCGTCTGTCCCGTCGTGGCGCTCGACGCCGAAGCCGTGAGCGAGGTCGCGCAGGGGGCAGTGCACGTGGGGGACGAGCTTTTCCGGTGGGACTAGCCACGGGAGCGGAGGCGTCACAATGTACGGGCGCTGTCGCACGAAATGGTCCGGCTGGTCTGGACCGGCACTACAAGGAGGAGTAATGGGTGAGCGCAAGGTCACCGTGGCCGCGGAGGTGGGGCTGCACGCCCGTCCCGCCGCGACGTTCGTGCAGCGGGCCAAGAAGGCCCCCATGGACATCACGGTGACGAGGTCCTACGGCGGGGAGAAGGTCAACGGCAAGAGCATCCTCGCGATCATGGCGCTCGACGTCAGGCAGGGCGAGACGGTCGTGATCAGCGCGGAGGGCGAGGGCTCCGAGGAGATCCTCGACGAGCTGGCAGAGATCGCCGGAACGCCATGAACCTGCGGGGGGTGGGGGTCAGCCCGGGCATCGGGCACGGCCCCGCGTATGTGCTCACCGCCTCAGTGCCCGAACCCCCCGAGGGCGCCACCTACACCGGCGAGGCGGAGCAGGAGAAGGAGCGCGTGATGGTCGCGCTCACCCAGGTCGCGGGCGAGCTCGAGGCCCGCGGCAACCGGGCCGGCGGCGAGGCCGAGGAGATCCTCAAGGCCCAGGCTCTGATGGCCGAGGACCCGGGGCTGGTCGTGAAGGTCAGGACGCTGATCGACCGCGGCCTGGCCGCCCCCAGGGCGGTCTTCGAGGCTTTCACGAAATATCGCAACGTGCTGGCCGGGTCCGGCGGCTACCTGGGCGAGCGGGCGGCCGACCTCGACGACATCAGGGACCGCGTGATCGCGCTGCTCTACGGGCGGGCCATGCAGGGGCTTCCGATCTCCCCCGCGGAGCCGTACGTGCTGGTCGCGCGGGACCTGGCCCCCGCCGACACGGCGCTGCTGTCGAAGCGGGACGTCGCCGCGTTCGTCACCGAGGAGGGCGGCCCGACCAGCCACACCGCCATCATCGCCAGGGCCATGGGCGTGCCCGCCGTCGTGGCCTGCTCGGGCGCCACCGCCATCCGCCCGGGCGTCCGGGTCATGGCCGACGGCACCTCCGGCGTCGTCCGCGTCGAGCCGGCCGAGTCCGACGTGGCCGAGGCGGTCGGGGCCGACACCGCCCGGCAGGCCGCCTTCGCCGCGGCGAAGGGACCCGGCAGGACCGCCGACGGGCACCGGGTTCCGCTCCTCGCGAACATCGGCAAGCCCGCCGACCTCGACGACGCCCTGGAGGCGGGGGCGGAGGGCATCGGGCTCTACCGGACGGAGTTCCTCTTCCTCGACAGGACCGAGCCGCCCTCCTCCGAGGAGCAGCGGTGCGCCTACCGGGCGGCGCTGGAGGCGTTCCCCGAGGGCAAGGTCGTCGTGCGCACGCTGGACGGCGGCGCCGACAAGCCGCTCGCGTTCCTGCCCGCGCCGGCCGAGCCGAACCCGGCGCTGGGGGAGCGGGGGCTGCGCAGGTTCAGGAGGTTCCCCGACGTCATGGAGGCGCAGCTCGGCGCGCTGGCGGCCGTCGCGTCACCCGGGCTGCGGGTGATGGCGCCAATGGTGGCCACGGCCGAGGAGGCCGGGTGGTTCGGGCAGGAGTGCCGGGCCAGGGGCCTGTCCGACGTGGGCGTGATGATCGAGATCCCGTCGGCCGCGCTGCGGGCCCGGGAGGTGCTGGCCCGCGTCGACTTCGTCTCCATCGGGACCAACGACCTCGCCCAGTACGCCTTCGCCGCCGACCGCCAGGTCGGAGCCGTCAGCGCGCTGCACGACCCGTGGGCGCCCGCGCTGCTCGACCTGGTCGCGATGGCCGCGAGCGCCGCCACGCGGGTGCGCAAGCCGTGCGGCGTGTGCGGCGAGTCGGCCGCCGACCCGGCGCTGGCCTGCGTGCTCGTCGGGCTCGGGGCCTCCACGCTGTCGATGGGTGCCGCGGCGCTGCCCGCCGTACGGGCCGTGCTGGCGGAGCACACGCTGGACCAGTGCCGCCGCGCCGCCGAGGCCGCGCGGGCGCAGCCCACGGCGTCCTACGCGCGTGCGGCGGCCCGCGCGCACCTGCCCGGCCTCGACCGGCTCGGCCTGTAACTTCCGCGCCCGTCCTGCGGCTCGGCGACCGCGCCGTGCCCCACGCGCGTCCTGGGTCTCGGTGACCGGGCCGTGCCTCGACGCTCGCCCTGTGGTTCCGCGTTCGGCCGGTGAATCCGCCGTGTCCCGATCGGCTGGGCCGGTGACCTGCGCCGTCTCATCCGGATGGCCGTGAATCCGGTGCATGGACGGCGATCTGGCGGCCTCGCATCGGTCGTCACATGGATACCTTTGGAGGCATGCTTCGACGGATCGGCACCACAGGCCTGCTCGCCATCGCTCTCACGGCCTGCGCCGGTGGCGGCGGCGCGGCGGGCGCGACCGGAAGCAGAGCCGCACCGTCGACCCCGTCCACCGGCACCACCGCCCCCCAGAGCCCGCCGCAGGCCGAGGTGGGCCCGGTGGAGCGGGCCCTGGCGAGGATGGACGTCGAGGAGAAGGTCGGCCAGCTGTTCATGCCCGTCCTGTACGGCACCGCGGCCGACACGGTGTCGGGGGAGAACCAGGCGAGGTACGGCGCCCAGACCCCGGCCAAGGTGATCGCCAAGTACCACCTCGGCGGCGTGATCCTCTTCCCGCACAACATCAAGGCCGTCGGCCAGGTGGTCAGCCTGACCAACGGCATGCAGCGGGCGGCCAAGGGGGTGCCGCTCCTGATCGGCACCGACCAGGAGAACGGCCTGGTGTCCAGGATGTCCGCCCTCATGACGGACTTCCCGGGCGCGGCCGAGCTCGGCGCGACCAAGCAGCCCGAGCGGGCGCGCGCCGTCGCCGAGGCGACCGGCGAGGAGCTGCGCGCGCTGGGCGTCAACCTCGACTTCGCCCCGGTCGCCGACGTGAACGTGAACCCGAACAACCCCGTCATCGGCCGCCGCGCCTACGGCGACGACCCGGCGCGCGTCTCGAAGATGGTCGCGGCGGCGGTCAAGGGCTTCGCCCAGGCGAAGGTGGCGGCCACCGCCAAGCACTTCCCCGGCCACGGCGACACCGACGTCGACAGCCACACCGGGCTGCCCGTGATCAAGCACACGAGGGCCCAGTGGGAGCGGATCGACGCGCCGCCGTTCGAGGCCGCGATCGGCGCGGGCGTGGACGCCGTGATGAGCGCCCACATCGTCTTCCCCAAGCTCGACCCGTCGGGCGACCCGGCCACGCTGTCCAAACCCATCCTCACCGGGCTGCTCAGGCAGAAACTCGGCTTCAAGGGCGTGATCTCCACCGACGCGCTCAACATGGCCGGGGTGCGCAAGAAGTACGACGACGGGGAGATCGCGGTGCGGGCCGTGCTGGCCGGAGCCGATCTCCTGCTCATGCCGAACGACCTGCCCAGGGCCTATCGGGCGGTGCTGGCGGCGGTGAAGTCGGGCCGGATCTCGAAACAGCGGCTCGACCAGTCGGTCACCCGGCTGCTCACGCTCAAGCGGGACAACGGGTTCCTGTCCGAGGCGCCGGTGGCCGATGCCGACAAGGCAGCGCGCGTGCTGCGCTCCGCCGAGCACCGCAGGCTGGCCGCCCGCGCCACTCGGTAGGAAAAACCAGATGTGTGACGTTCTACCCTAGAACGATGCTTACGGGTGTGCTCATCGACTGGGGCGGGGTGCTGACGACCAGCCTCTCCGACTCCATCGCGCGCTGGATCGCGGCCGACAGGATCGACGGCGACCACTATCGCGAGGTGATGCGGGAGTTGGTCGACCACGCCTACGGCGGTGGCGGCGAGAACGCCGTCCACGCCCTGGAGAGGGGCGAGATCGACGGCGCGGCCTTCGAGCGGGACCTCGCCGCTCGGCTGGTGACGCTGGAGGGCGTGCCGCCGGTGGCCGAGGGGCTGCTGACCCGGATGTTCGCTGGTTTCGAGCGGGTCGACGCCATGTACGACATGCTCCGCGACGTACGGAAAAATGGTGTCAAAACGTGTTTGCTGTCTAACTCCTGGTCGAACGAGTACCCCCGCGACGGCTGGGACGAGCTCTTCGACGCGGTCGTGATCTCCGGCGAGGTCGGGATGCGCAAGCCCGAGCCGCGCATCTTCCACCACGCGCTCGGCCAGATCGGGCTCCCCGGCGAGGAGTGCGTGTTCATCGACGACATCGAGGCCAACATCCTGGCCGCCCGCGCGCTCGGCATCGCCGGCATCCACCACCAGGACGCGAACTCGACCATCACAGAACTCGAGTCTCTGCTCCGACTCACGTTGCGACGGGCATGATAGAGCCCTTGCAAGCTTGGAAAGGTTCGTCATGCGCGTCTATCTGCCGTGCACGCTCCCGGCCCTGGCCACGGCGGTCAAGGCGGGGGAGCTGGGCCCCGCCCCGCTGACCGGCTACGCGGTGACCCCCGCGCTGGTCGAGTGGTATGCCTCGGGCGACACCGAGGAGCTCGAATACGTGGCGCTCACCGAGGCGGCCCGCGCGTCGCTGCGGATGCTCGCCGCCGACCTCGCCGACGGCGTCGAGGCCCCGCCCCGCCGCGTGGTGATCGCGGCCGAGGTGCCAGACCGCTCGGTCTCCGCCGGGGCCGACCTGGAGGAACGCGGCCGGGTACGCCTCGCCGACGCGATCCCGATGGCCAAGGTGGCCGCCGTGCACGTCGACGACCACGAGGCGATCGCCGACGTCGAGGCCGCCGTCGCCGCGCTGCCCGCCGCGGACGCGGGCGACGACGACGCGCGGTTCACCGTCGACGGGGCCGAGGCGCACGAGCTCATGTGGTACGCCACGCAGGAGATCCCCGACCTGCTCGGCTGATAACGGTGCCGTTACATCGGCCTTACTTCCGTGCGCGCCCTGATCCGGGCCTCGCTAGGGTCCGACGCGTCAGTGATTGTTTGACGCAAGGAGTCGGTTCTACGTGAAGCTTCGAGTCGCGGCCACCGTCATGGGGGCGGTAGCGGCTGTCCTGCTGGCGGGCTCACCCGCGAGCGCGCAGGCCAAGCCGTACGATCACCAGGACCCGGCCAGGTCGGGGTGCTGGAACGCGGCCAAGGTGGTGCGGTCCGCGAAGATCAACAGCCGCGCCAACGGTCAGGTAGGGACGATTCGGCTCTGGTGGTCCGGTCGGTGCAAGACCAACTGGATCGAGGTCAGGACGGCCACGTCCGCGAGCGGCACCATCAACGTGTACGCGGCCGACGGACGCTATGACCGGTTCAGCTTCAAGAAGGGCAACAAGGGCCGGCACTGGGGGAACATGATCTGGGCGAACAACATGTGCGCCTGGGGCAGCGCCTCCGTGCAGTGGAACGGCGGCCGGGGCGGCCAGAACGGCTCCGGCACGACGTCCAAGGCGTGCGGCTGACCGCCGCGCTCTCCAAGGCGGGGTCGCGGCCAGATGGCCGCGGCCCCGTCTAAGCTTGTCGCGACATGACAAAGCACATCATCTGGGACTGGAACGGCACACTCTTCCACGACATCGACGCCGTGGTCGGGGCCACCAACGAAGTCTTCAAGCCGTACGCGCTGCCCGCCATGACCGCGGACGCCTTCCGCGCCGTCTACACCCGTCCCATCTGGCTCGCCTACGAGCGCCTGCTCGGCCGCCCGCTGAACGAGGGCGAGTGGGAGCTGCTGGACGGCGGCTTCCACGAGCACTACTTCCGGCTCTGCGAGACCTGCGGGCTGGCCGACGACGCCGAACTCGTCCTGACGACCTGGACGGGCACGCAGTCGCTCTGCTCGATGGCGCCGCACGAGCACCTCGTGCCCAAGGTCGAGTCGTTCGGCATCACGGGCCACTTCACCAGGATCGACGGGCTCCTCGGCACCACGGGTGGCGAGAAGGCCACGCACATGACGGCGCACATCGCGGCCATCGGGCTGGATCCCGGCGAGATCCTGGTGATCGGCGACAGCGTGGACGACGGGCTCGCCGCGCAGCACGTGGGAGCCAGGGCGGTTCTTTACACCGGCGGCATGACCACCCGGGCCGACCTCGAAGGCACCGGGCTCCCCGTCGTCGACACCCTCTCCGAGGCGCTCGGTTACGCGTAGGCGCTCCCATGCTTTAATCGCTCAGGCCCTCCACCCGAGTGGCTTCCGCCGTACGCTGGGCTTTCATCCGAGCGGCTCGTCTCCGTACCCCCCAGGAGGTCGCCATCAATCGCCTCGTGCTCTGGAACGTCGATCTGACGCTGGTCGACGTCGCCATCGTGACCAGGGACGCCTACGCCGAGGCGTTCCGCGTCGTGACCGGGCGACCGCTGATCAAGCTCGTGCCGCCCATGGGCCGCCCCGACTCCGAGATCGTGTTCGAGACGCTCGCCGTCAACGGCATCCAGGCCGAGGACGACCACCTGCCCCGCTTCCTGTCGGCGCTCGCCGTGGCCTTCGCCGACCGGCGCGGGCGGCTGGCCAAGGAGGGGCGGATGATGCCGGGGGCGAAGGCGGCGCTGAAGGCCGTGTCCCGGGTCGACGGGGTGATCCAGACGGTGCTCACCGGCACCATCAGGGGCAACGCGGTGCACAAGCTCAAGGCGTTCGGGCTGGACAAGCACATCGACTTCACGCTGGGGGGCTACGGCGAGGAGGTCTATCCCAAGGCGACGCTGCTGCAGGTGGCGCAGTCGCGCGCCAAGCAGCGGTTCGGCACGCCGTTCACGGCCGCCAACACCGTCGTGATCGGTGACTCGACGCGGGACGTGCAGGCGGCCAGGATCGGGGGTGCCGCGATGATCGCCGTCGCCTCCGGGCGCTCCACCGCCGCCGAGCTCCGCGACGCGGGCGCGGCCGCCGTTCTCCCCGACCTCTCCGACCCCGCCGCCGTCGTCTCCTCCCTGCTTTCCTTGACTTCTTCTTCCGTGGTTACGGCACAGCCGACGTAACCGCACGCGCCGTCGGCGGCTCGGGTCTGTCATGGCCGGTCGTGAAGGCTCACGTGGTGCTCGCCGTTACGAGCGGGACGTGGGCCTGGCACCGTGGTTCCCGGGCCGGGCGGTGACCCTTGCGCCGGCCCCCGCCGCACCACATCCCACCGACGCGGCGCGGCAGGGGGTGCGGGGTTGCGGTGGGGGTGCCCGAGGGTGGGGTGGTTACTGGAGGGCGGTGAGGAAGCGGGCGGCGGCGGGGGCGGCGACGGTGGCTCCTGGGCCGGCGCCTTCGGCGATGACCGCGAAGGCGATGTCATCTCGGTAGCCGATGAACCAGGAGTGGGTGGGGGGTTCCTTGCCCGAGCCGTACTCCGCCGTGCCCGTCTTGCCGGCCGTGCCCGGCGGGAAGGGGACGGCGTGGGCCGTGCCCTCGGAGACGACGGCGGGCATGAGCTCGCGCAGCGCGTCCACCACGCCCTGCTCCAGCGGGCGCGGGTTGGTCGGCTGGGCGTCCGGGATGTGCTCCTCTTTGACGAGGGTCGGCGCGATCCAGGCGCCCGAGGCGATGGCGGCCGCGACCGAGGCCATGTTGAGTGGGCTCGCGAGGACGCGGCCCTGGCCGATGGAGGCGGCGGCGAGGTCCGTGTCGTCCTTGGGGTCCGGGAATTCGGCGTGGACCGCCGGGACACCCGGCGTGATGGGGGTGCCGAAGCCGAAGGCGTGGGCCACCTGCGCGAGCCGGCCGTCCTTGAGACGGTCCACGCTCATCTCGCCGAAGGTCGTGTTGCACGAGTGCGCGAACGCCTTCTCGAACGACAGCCGGCCGAAGTCCTCGAAGTCCGCGTTGTGGAAGGGGAAGCCGCCGATGTTCTTCTCGGCGGGGCAGGTGACCTGCCGGTCCGGCCGGATGCCGCCCGCGACGAGCGCGGAGGCCGTGACGACCTTGAACGTCGAGCCCGGCGGGTACTTGCCGAGGAGGGCCCGGTTGAAGCCGCCCGGCTTGTTGACCACGGCGAGGATCTCGCCGGTCGAGGCGCGCAGGGCCACGAGGGAGGCCGGCTGGGAGACGTCCTCCAGGGCTTTGGCGCCGGCCTGGTGGACCTTCAGGTCGATGGTGGTCTGGATCGGGCGGTAGTCGCCGGCCTTGACGACCGTCTTGATGGGGTTGTCTCCCTCGTAGAGGTCGATCCGCCGGCGATCCGGTGAGGAGAAGCGGTCCGGGATGGTCTGCTTGATGCCCTCGACGAGCTGTTGCACCGAGCCCGGGGCGCTGGGCGTGTTGATCTGGGTGCCGTCGGCGGCCAGGACCTGCAGCGGGTCGCCCTTCTGGGTCATGACGCGAAGGGAGCGGCCCTTCTTGAGCAGCGGGTGGATGCTCGCGGGCGTCCAGGCCACCTTCCAGGTGTGGTCGCGCTCGACGAGGTGGAGCATGCCGCTGTACTCCCAGTCCCGCGCCCCGAGCGTCTTGGCGACGAAGCCGACCTCGTCGCTGGAGCTGGGGAAGACGCCGTTCGGCCTGGGGCGGTAGAAGGACGCCTGGGTGATCTTGAGGTCGGTACGGAAGCGGCGGTGCCAGGCCTCGAAGTCGGCGGGCGGGTCGGCGACCAGTGCCCGCATCGCCGCGTAGTTCTGGTCCGTCCAGGCCGCCAGATACTTGTCGGCCGCCTCCTCCGGCGTGCCCTCCGTGCGCAGTGCCCAGACCGCGCCGCCCGCCGCGACGACCGGGATCAGGATCGCCGGAAGGAGCCATCGCCGCCGGCGACGGCGTCCGTAGATTGTCCCCCTGTGTGGTGCCATGCCGCAGAGGACACCAGACAGGGAGCAATGGTGTCCAATACTGATATGAGGGCCTTAAGGATATAAATGCGGATATAGTGGCTGGTCGTGGATCTCGTCCGGCACCTCCGCTACTTCACCGTCGTCGCGGAGGAACTGCACTTCGGCAACGCCGCGATCCGCCTCGGCATGGCCCAGCCCCCGCTCAGCCAGCGCATCAAGCGCCTGGAGGAGGAGCTGGGCGTGCGGCTGTTCGACCGCTCGGCCCGCCAGGTACGCCTCACCGAGGCCGGCCGGCTGCTCCTGGGCGAGGCCCGCGAGATCGTGGCCAGGGTGGACCGGCTGCACGAGCTGGCCAGGCAGGGCGAGGGCACGGTGCTCAAGGTCGGCGTCCCGCCCGACCTGGCCGCCGCCGTGATCGCCGCCCTCGTCGCGGGCTTCCGAGAGACCAATCCCGGGGTACGCCTCGCGCCCGCCGAGATCTGGACCGCCGACCAGCTGGCGGCGCTGGCGGAGGGCGCGATCGACGTCGGCCTCGTCCGCCACCCGGTCTCGGCGCCCGGCCTGCGCTTCGGCCAGGTTCTCGTGCAGGCGCAGGGCGTGCTGCTGGCCGAGGGCGACCCGCTCGCCGGCGTCGGCGAGGTGCACCTGGCCGACCTGGCGGGGCGGGAGCTGCTGATGCCGCCCAGGGAGGGCGAGCCGGGCATGCACGCGGAGACGCTGGCCGAGTGCCGCCGCCACGGCTACGTGCCCGTGCAGGTGCACGAGGGCGTGGGGCTGGGCCTGGTGCTGGCGGGCGCGGCGGTGGCGTTCGGCCCGAAGGTGGAGCTGCCGGGGGTGGCCTGGCGGCCGCTGCTAGGCTCGCCGATCATGTGCCGGGTCTCCGTCGCCTGGCGCCCGGCGACGGCCCCGATCAGCGCGTCGGTCGACGACTTCGCGGCCGTGGCCGTACGTACGTTGAAGGAGAGCGCCGGGATGACCGACGAGCGCGCCGTGCCCGTGCGGCGGGTCAGCCGCAGGCCGGGGATGCTGGCATGAGCCTGCCCGACTTCGACGCGCTGTTCCGCGGGGCCGGTGTGACCGGCTGGCTGTATGCCGCCGACATCGACTCGGGCCACGAGGTGGGGCACCGGCCGGACGAGCCGCTGCCCACGGCGTCCATGTTCAAGGTGCCGCTGCTGGTGGCGCTCTGCCGGCAGGCCGACGCCGGGCTGTTCGACCTGTCCGAGCGGGTGACCGTGACGGACGCCGACCGCTCGCCGGGGCCGACGGGGATCGCGGCGATGCTCGACGACGTGACGATCTCGCTGCGCGACCTGGCGTACCTGATGATCACCGTGAGCGACAACACCTCCGCCGACGTGCTGCTGGGCCGGGTCGGGTTCGAGGCGGTCAACGACATGCTGGCGGCGTTCGGGCTGGAGGGGACGCGGGTGACGCAGACCTGCCGCCAGCTCGATGACGCCATGAGCGCCGACGCCGGGCACGGCTGGCCGTACCTGGACGCCGAGGACCTGGCCCGGCTGAGCGTGCTCGACCCCGCGCGGACGAACCGCAGCACCCCGCGCGAGCTGGCCAGGCTGTTCGCGATGATCTGGCGGGACGAGGCGGCCTCGGCGGAGTCGTGCGCCTGGATGCGCGGCGTGTTCAACATGCAGGTGTGGCCGCACCGGCTGGCCTCCGGCTTCCCGTACGACGACGTCGCGGTCGGCGGCAAGACCGGCACGCTGCCCACGCTGCGCGGCGAGTCGGGGGTCGTCGAGTATCCCGACGGCCGGCGCTACGCGGTGGCCGTGATCACCCGCTCCTTCAGCACCGCGCTCAACCAGCCGCGCGCCGACGCGGCGATCGGCACGGCGGCGCGTATGGCGGTGGACCACCTACGGAGGTAGCAACTTATGTGGAAGGTCGGGTATGACATTCCCTCCGGCGGGCGACAGGATGGGTCACATGGTTGCTGAGGGCACGCTTCTCTGGGAGCCGAGCGAAGAGGTCGCCGCGAAGACCAGGCTGACCGCCTACCAGGAGTGGCTGGGCAGGCGCGGTCCCGATGATCTGGGCGCTTATGAGGACGTGTGGCGGTGGTCCGTCGACCGTCCCGAGGAGTTCTGGACGTCGATCTGGGACTACTTCGACGTGGTCGGGGAGCGCGGCGACGGGCCGGTGCTGTCCGGGACGATGCCGGACGCGCGGTGGTTCGAGGGCGCCTCGCTCAACTACGCCGAGAACGCGCTGCGCCGTACGGAGGGCAAGGCTCTGGTGTTCGTCTCCGAGGACGGCGCCCGCCAGGAGCTGAGCCGGCGCGAGCTGCGCGAGGAGGTGGCCCGCGTCCGGGCGGGGCTGGTCCGGCTGGGCGTGGGGCGCGGCGACCGGGTGGCGGCCTACCTGCCGAGCATCCCGCAGGCGCTGATCGCGTTCCTGGCGACCGCCTCGCTGGGCGCGATCTGGTCGGCCGGCTCGCCCGACTTCGGGGTGCCGAGCATCGTCGACCGGTTCAAGCAGATCGAGCCGAAGGTGCTCATCGCGGTCGACGGCTACCACTACAACGGCAGGACGTACGACCGCTCCGACGCCGTCAACGAGATCGCCGCCCAGCTGCCCACGCTGCGCGCGACCGTGTGGATCCCCTACCTCGCGGCGCTCGACGAGGGCCGCGCCCCGCAGCAGGCCCAGCCCGCCGAGGCGCACACCCGCGAGCACCCGCACGGCGAGGTGATCGGCTGGGAGGGGCTGCGGGCCGAGGAGGGGCCGCTGGAGTTCGAGCGGGTGCCGTTCGACCACCCGCTGTGGATCCTCTACTCCAGCGGCACGACCGGGCTGCCCAAGCCGATCGTGCACGGTCACGGCGGCATCGTGCTGGAGCACCTGAAGTCGCTCTCCTTCCACCAGGACGTGGGCGAGGGCGACGTGTTCTTCTGGTACACCACCACGGGCTGGATGATGTGGAACTACCTCATCGGCTCCCTGCTGGTGGGGGCCACGCCCGTGCTGTACGACGGCGCGGCCACCTACCCGTCGCCGGCCGCGCTGTGGCGGATCGCCGCCTCGGAGGGAGTGACCTACTTCGGGGTCGGGGCGCCGTACATCATGGCCTCGCTGAAGGCCGGGATCCACCCAGAGGGGCTGGAGCGGCTGCGCGGCATCGGCTCGACCGGGTCGCCGCTGCCGCCCGAGGGGTTCGCGTGGGTGGCCGCCGAGCTGCCCGGGACGCCGCTGGGGTCCTTCTCCGGCGGGACGGACGTGTGCACGGGGTTCGTCGGGGCGACCATGCTCCACCCGATCAGGGCGGGCGTCATCCCGTGCCGCTCGCTCGGGGCCAGGGTGGAGTCGTACGACCCCGCGGGCAGGCCGGTCATCGGCGAGGTGGGCGAGCTGGTGCTGACCGCGCCGATGCCGTCGATGCCGGTCGGGTTCTGGAACGACCCCACGGGCGAGCGCTATCGCGAGAGCTACTTCGACGTCTATCCCGGCGTGTGGCGGCACGGCGACTGGATCAAGATCAACGAGGACGGCAGCTGCGTGATCTACGGCCGCTCCGACTCGACGCTCAACCGGGGCGGCGTCCGGATGGGCACCAGCGAGTTCTACCGGGTGGTGGAGCGCTTCGACGAGATCGCCGACAGCCTGGTGATCGACACCGGCCGGCTCGGGCAGGAGGGGCGGCTGCTGCTCTACGTGACCATGGCCGAGGGCGCGACGCTCACGGAGCCGCTTGAGCGCGCCCTGTGCGACGCGCTGCGCAAGGAGCTGTCACCCCGTCACGTGCCCAACGAGATTCACGCCGTGCCCGGCATCCCCCGCACGCTGTCGGGGAAGAAGCTTGAGGTGCCCGTACGCAAAATCCTGCTGGGAACACCCGTCGAGCAGGCCGCCAATCCCGACGCCATGGCCAACCCCGAGGTGCTGCGCCACTTCTTGCCCCGGGAAGAAGGTCTTAAAACGTAACAATTTCCGCACGGCGCAAATGCTGGGCGACGGCGGGGAAATCTCCTCGTAGTTGACCATTGACGTTCAGGCGCCCGCTGATCTACCGTCCTCCCACCGCTTAAAACGATTTTGCCGGGAGCGCGGCAATGGATGAGACTCCCGTACTGTCCCTCTCACAGGTCAGCAAGGCGTTCGGCGCGGTGCGCGCCGTCCGCGAGGTCTCTCTTCAGCTGTTCCCCGGCGAGGTGCACGCGCTCGCGGGGGAGAACGGCGCGGGCAAGTCGACGCTCGTGAAGATCCTCTCCGGGGTGCACCGCCCCGACTCGGGACGCATCCTGCTGGACGGCGAGCCGGTCGAGTTCGGCGGGCCGGCGGACGCCCAGCGGGCCGGGGTCGCGGTCATCTACCAGGAACCGACCCTCTTTCCCGACCTGTCGGTCATGGAGAACATCTTCATGGGCCGCCAGCCCCGCGGCCGTCTCGGCATCGACCGGCGGGCCATGCGGGCGAGCGCCGCCGAGCTGTTCGCCAGGCTCGGCGTGCACCTCGACCCCGACCAGCCGGCCCGCGGCCTGTCGATCGCCGACCAGCAGCTCGTGGAGATCGCCAAGGCGCTGTCGCTGCAGGCCCGGGTGCTGGTCATGGACGAGCCGACCGCCGCCCTGTCGGGCACGGAGGTCGCCCGGCTGTTCGGCGTCGCGCGGACCCTGCGCTCCCAGGGCTGCGCGCTGCTGTTCATCTCGCACCGGCTGGAGGAGATCTTCGAGCTCTGCCGGCGGGTCACGACCCTGCGCGATGGCGCGCACGTCGCGAGCGACCTGATCGCCGACATCACCCCCGACGACCTGGTACGCCGCATGGTCGGACGGGAGCTGGACGCCCTGTTCCCCAAGCAGGAGACCGAGGCGGGCGAGGTGGCGCTGAAGGTGCGCCGGCTCACCCGCGAGGGCGTCTTCACCGACGTGTCCTTCGAGGTGCGCAGGGGCGAGATCGTCGCGCTGGCCGGGCTGGTGGGGGCGGGACGCAGCGAGGTCGCGCGGGCCGTGTTCGGGATTGACCGGTGGGACGCGGGCAGCGTCGAGGTCGACGGGAAACGGCTGCGGCCCGCCAGCCCCACGGCGGCGATGGCGGCCGGCCTGGCGCTGGTCCCGGAGGACCGGCGGCAGCAGGGGCTCGTCATGGACCTGTCGATCGAGCGCAACATCGGCCTGGCCGGGCTGTCGGCCCTGCACCGGGGGCCGCTGATCTCGCGACTCGCCGAGCGCGAACGGGCCAGGGACTGGGCGGTGCGGCTGCGGCTGAAGTTCGGCCGGCTGTCGGACCCGGTGAACGTGCTGTCCGGCGGGAACCAGCAGAAGGTGGTCCTCGGCAAGTGGCTGGCCCGCCGGCCGTCGGTGCTCATCGTGGACGAGCCGACGCGGGGCATCGACGTGGGCACCAAGGCCGAGGTGCACCGGCTGCTGTCCGAGCTGGCCGGGGGCGGGGTGGCGGTGCTGATGATCTCGTCGGAGCTGCCGGAGGTGCTGGGCATGGCGGACCGGGTGCTGGTCATGCACGAGGGGCGGCTGGTGGCGGAGATCCCTCGCGCCGACGCCACCGAGGAGAGCGTGATGGCCGCCGCCACCGGAAGGAGCGCGGCGTGACGGCGACCGCCACCACGGGGGAGACCATGCGGCGCAACGGCGGCCGGCGGCTCGTGGACCGGGTCGCGCGGGTGCGCGAGCTCGGCATCGTGGTCGCGCTCGGCGTCCTCTTCGGCGTCACCGGCGCCGTCAACCCGTCGTTCCTGTCATACGCGAGCCTGCGCGACATCCTGCTGAACTCCGCCATCGTCGCCATGCTCGCAGTCGGCCAGACGCTCGTGGTCGTCACCAGGAACGTCGACCTGTCCGTCAGCTCCGTGGTCGGCCTGTCGGCGTTCGGGGGCGCGCTGATCCTGGCCGACCACCCCGGCGTGCCGGTCGCGGTGGTGATCGCCGGGTGCGTGGTGCTCGGGGCGCTGTGCGGGGCCGTCAACGGGCTGCTCGTCGGCGCCGCCAAGGTGCCCGCGCTGGTCGCCACGCTCGGCACCCTGTACGCCTTCCGCGGCATCGACTACGCCTGGGCCGGCGGGCGCCAGGTGAACGCGGCCGACATGCCCGAGGGCTTCCTGTCGCTCGGGAGCCGCTCGGTGCTCGGCGTGCCGCTCCTCGCACTGGTCGCCCTGGCCGTGCTGCTCGCCGTGGGCTGGACGCTGGGCAACCTGCGGGCCGGCCGCGAGCTGTACGCCATCGGCTCCAGCCCCGAGGCGGCGGTGCTGGCCGGGATCGCGGTGCGGCGCAGGATCGTCGCGGCGTTCGTCGCCAACGGCGCCCTGGCGGGACTGGCGGGCGTCATGTGGGCGGCCCGCTTCGGCACCGTGGACGCCACCGTGGCCACCGGCAAGGAGCTCGACGTGATCGCCGCCGTCGTGGTCGGCGGGGTGGCCATCTTCGGCGGCAGCGGCAGCGTGTACGGGGCGGCGCTCGGAGCGCTGCTGCTGACCGGCATCACCAGCGCGCTGGCCGTGCTCCGGGTGGACGCCCTGGCCCAGACCGCCATCAACGGCGCGCTGCTGATCGCCGCCATCGTCCTCGACCGCGTGCTCGCCCTGCGGGTGGCCGCCGCGCTGCGCCGCCGCAGATACCACGAGACCACCGACCCCGGGAGGCCCGCCGATGGCCGTTGACCTCGCCCGGATGGCCCGCCGCTGGGAGGGGCTCATCCTCGTGCTGCTCGTCGGCGTGACCGTCTGGGCCTCGCTGGGCGTGGACGGGTTCGCGAACGGGTCCAACGTCTCCTTCCTGCTCCTCGACACGACCGAGATCGCCCTCATGGCCCTGACCATGACCCTGGTGATCGTCGCGGCCGAGATCGACCTGTCGGTCGCCTCCACGCTGGGGTTGTCGTGCGCGGTGCTGGGCCGGCTGTGGAACGCGGGCCTGCCCATCGAGGCGATCATGCCGATCTGCCTGCTGGTGGGCGCCGCGTGCGGCGCGTTCAACGGGCTGCTCGTCACCCGGCTCGGCCTGCCCTCGCTGGCGGTCACGATCGGCACGTTCGCGCTGTTCCGCGGCCTGGCGTACGTGATGCTCGGCGACCAGGCGGTGGCCGGCCTGCCGCCGGCCTACACGAGCCTCGCCACGGCCTCGGTCGGGCCGATCCCGCTCGCGACGATCCTCGTCGCGGTGCTGGCGGTGGTGGCGGCCGTGGTGCTGCACGCGACCGGCCTCGGCCGGTCGATCTTCGCGCTCGGCTCGAACGTGGAGGCCGCCTTCTTCGCGGGCGTCCGGGTCAAGCGGATCAAGCTCTGGCTGTTCGTGGCCTCCGGGACGATGGCCTCGCTGGCGTCCCTGGTGTACACGTTCCGCTACGCCAGCGCCAGGGCGGACAGCGGCATGGGGCTGGAGCTGGCCGTGGTGGCCGCCGTGCTGCTCGGCGGTGTGTCGATCTTCGGCGGCCGGGGCACGCTGCCCGGGGTCCTGATGGCGGTGCTGCTGCTCGGCGCCGTACGCAACGCGCTCATCCTCGCCGACGTGGCCAACGAGGTCCTGAACTTCGTGACGGGCCTGCTGCTCGTCGCATCCGTGCTGGCGCCGAATCTGGGGGCGGTATGGCGGCGGCGCTCATCACCACAAGTGGAAGGGAAGTCCGTTACATGACAACGCGCACCCCTTGGCGGCACACAGCGCTCCTGGCAGGGCTCGTCCTGCTGACCGCCGCCTGCGGCGGCACCACCAAGAGCGACGTGGAGCAGCAGGCCTCCGCCTCCGCCACGGCGGCCTCGTCGGCGGCGGCCGATCCGAACGCCCCCATCAAGCAGGGACTGAAGATCGCGTTCCTGCCCAAGCAGGTCAACAACCCGTACTTCACGATCGCCAACGGCGGCGGCATCGAGGCCGCCAAGGAGTTCGGCGGCGAGGGCAAGGAGGTCGGCCCGTCCGACGCCAGCGCGTCCTCGCAGGTGTCCTACATCAACACGCTCACGCAGCAGAAGCAGGACGCCATCGTCATCGCCGCGAACGACCCGAACGCCGTCGTGCCCGCGCTCAAGCAGGCGATGGCCGCCGGGATCAAGGTCGTCAGCTACGACTCCGACACCGCCCCCGAGGGCCGCCACGTGTTCGTCAACCAGGCCTCCGCCGAGGACCTCGGCCGTACCCAGGTGCAGTTGCTGGCCGAGCAGGTCGGGCACAAGGGCAAGATCGCCATCCTGTCCGCCACGCCCAACGCCACGAACCAGAACACCTGGATCGAGTTCATGAAGGACGAGCTCAAGAAGCCCGACTACAAGGACATGGAGCTGGTCAAGGTCGCCTACGGCAACGACGACGACCAGAAGTCGTTCACCGAGACGCAGGGGCTGCTGCGCTCGTACCCCGACCTGGCGGGCATCATCTCGCCCACGACCGTGGGCATCGCCGCGGCCGCCCGCTACCTGTCGGACTCGCCGTCCAAGGGGAAGGTCAAGCTGACCGGGCTCGGCACCCCCAACCAGCTGCGCAAGTTCGTCAAGGACGGCACCATCGAGGCGTTCGAGCTGTGGAACCCGGCCGACCTCGGCTACCTCGCGTCGTACGCGGCGGCGGCCCTCGCCTCGGGGCAGGTCACCGGGGCGGAGGGGGAGAAGTTCAAGGCCGGCAAGCTCGGTGAGTACACGATCGGCGCCAAGGGCGAGGTGCTCCTCGGCAAGCCGACCGTGTTCAACGAGGACAACATCGACGACTTCGACTTCTGAGCCTCGCACGGAGCCGCCTGGCCCCGGGGTGGGTCAGGCGGGGCCGAGGCCCAGGAGGGGCAGGCACGGGCCCAGGTTGTGGATCTCGAAGCCCGGCTGCTCCTTCCAGTCCTCGCGGGCCATGCGGAAGCGCCGGGTGGCCACCGGCTTGCCCTGGCGGTCGTGCATGGTGATGCCGTCCTCCTGGTAGCCGACCTTGCGCGTCACGGCCAGGGAGGAGTGGTTGTCCTCGAACGCCTCCGACACCGCGTACCGGGCCTCGAGGCCGGCGAAGGCGAGGTGCAGCACGGCGCGGCGCATCTCCGTGCCGATGCCCTGGCCGTGGAAGCGCCGCCCCAGCCAGGAGCCGGTCTTGACCTCGCGGGTCACCGCGAAGTCCGTGCCCATGATCCCCTGGGTGCCCACGACCTGGCCCTCGAAGACGACGGCGAACTCCACCGACCAGTCGTTCGCGGTCAACGCGCCCCATGTGCGGAAGTGGTACTGCAGCGTGCTCCGAGCCCGTTCGCCCGGGTCGGCGGCCGACCAGGGAACGAGGAACGGCATCTCGCCCTCCTCGTGGATGCCCTCGGTGGCGCGGTCGCCCAGGGCGTCGAGGTCGTCGAGCGAGGGATAGCGCAGGACGAGGCGCGGGGTCGTGATGGAGAGCTCGGTGAGCGGCCAGTGACGCATGGCGCCATATGGTGCCATCCGCACTCGCTCTCGCGCGACTGGTTTTTCGCCCCACACAAAGACTATAAAGGGGAAATGACCGTATTTAGCGGGGTTCGCTGATTATCCTGGGCTTTGCTTGACAAAACCTGTGTTGGAGGTGAATTCACGGCGATCTGGGTACGCGTCGATTTATGACGACAAAGTTTCGCGGAATAGCGGCCATGGCCGCTGGATGTGTCCTGCCGCTGCTCGCCGTGGTGCCTGCCCGGGCCGAGGAGCCGCCGGTCTGGGATGACCCTCCCGGCCGGGGACGCGAGCCCTTCGCCCGGGAACACGAGCCGCCGGTCCGGGGGGAGGAGCAGCCGGAACGGTTCAAGGAGCTGCCCGTCCACGTCCGGGAGCTGCTGGAGAGGCAGCGGGACCTGCCCATCAGGCAGCAGGACCTCTCCGACCGGGGGCGGGACCTGCCCGACCGGGGGCGGGACCTCTCCGACCGGGAGCGGGAGCTGCCGGACAGGGGCCGGGAACCGCGCGTGCGGGGCGAGGACTCCCCCGTACGGGACGACGAGGACGAGGTCCTCCACGAGGAGCCCGCCGAGGAGGAGGTGGTTCACGAGGAGCCGGTCCGCGAGGAGAAGACCGTCACCATCCTGCGGCCGGGCGACCGCGGCGAGATGGTCAGGCAGCTCCAGCGCCGCCTGCACCGCGACGGGTTCTACTTCGGCAAGATCAACGGCAAGTACAACGAGCAGACCAGGTACGCGGTCTGGGGCTTCCAGAAGAGCCGGCGCATGCGGCCGTCGAACGCGGTGGGGCCGAAGGTCTGGAAGGAGTTCGACCGGCGCCGGCGGGCGCGC
The DNA here is from genome assembly GCF_006334985.2 of Nonomuraea phyllanthi. Lineage (GTDB taxonomy): Bacteria > Actinomycetota > Actinomycetes > Streptosporangiales > Streptosporangiaceae > Nonomuraea > Nonomuraea phyllanthi. Next base: position 671,971 of record NZ_VDLX02000001.1, on the reverse strand, counting down.
CCGCTGGTGCCGAAGGGCCCCGCCGACCGGGTCGAGATCAGCCTGACCGACCAGCTGCTCACCCTCTACCGGAAGAACCGGCCGGTGCTGACCTCGCACGTCTCGACCGGCGCCGAGGTGCACTACTGCGAGGCCGGCCGCTGCGGCGACGCCGTCACCCCGGTGGGGGACTTCCACGTCTACAAGCGGGCGCCGGGCTGGACGAAGAGCCCGCTGGGGATGATGTACGACTCGCTCTACTTCATCGGCGGCATCGCGATGCACGGCTCGAAGCTGGTGCCGACCAGGCCGTCCTCGCACGGCTGCATCCGCATGCCGGTGCCGACTGCCGCGCGCCTGTACAAGCTCGTGGGCATCGGCGAGCCGGTGTACGTGCGCGGCAAGATCTAGACGCCCTGGGGGAGGCGGAACAGCCGGTCGGGGTCATAGGTGGATTTCACCTCGGCGAGCTGCGCCGCATTTGCCCCATAATAGGCATTGCGCCAATTCTTCAAGTCGGGGTCGATGTAATTCACATATGCATGATCGCCGAAAAATGGGGACATGTCGGAATGTGCGCGGCGTAGCCATCCACGGTCGGTGCCCTCCTGGTAATACTGCACGCTGAAAAGCGCCGCCCGGTGCGGGAAGGCCGTTTCTGCCCGGCCGACCCGCCCGACGGCGCCTCCCAGGGCGTCCAGCAGCACGGAGTGCCGCCCGCCGCGCTCGACCTGGTTCACCAGGGTGCGGATCCCGGCGGCGGGCAGCCTGCCGTACGCCATGTGCGACGTGGCAGCGAACGCCTCCCGCGGCATCCGGCGGCACTCGGCGACCGACATGGACGCGCAGCCGCCCATGACCTTCATGCCCTCCAGGTGGGAGACCGTCCGCGCCGAGCGGGACGACGTCCGCCCGGCCGCGGCGACGAGCGGGGCGAGCAGCCGGTCGAGCGCGGACCTGCCGCCGAGGTAGGTGCCGACGACGGACACGTCCAGCCCCCTCGCCGACCGCCCCAGGTGCAGCGACGACCACAGCGCGTCGGGCGCCGACGGGCCCCACGACTGCCACGCCTTCACCACGGCCTCCGCCCTGGACCACGGCCAGTGCAGGAAGAACACGGTGACGTCGCGCGTCCTGAACGTCCTGAACGTGAAGGACACCGCCACCCCGAAGTTCCCGCCGCCACCGCCCCTGCAGGCCCAGAAGAGGCCGGGGTGGTGCGTGGCGTCGCAGGTCAGCAGCCGGCCGTCGGCCGTGACGACGCGTACCGACTCGAGGACGTCGCAGGTGAGCCCGTACTTCCTGGACACCACCCCGATGCCCCCGCCCAGCGCGAGGCCGGCGATGCCGACCGTGGGGCAGGAGCCGGCGGGGATGCTCACGCCGTGGCGGGAGAGCCGGTCGTAGACGTCGATCAGCTTGGCGCCCGCGCCGATCGTGGCCCGGCCGCCCGCGTACGCCACCGAGTTCATCCGGGAGACGTCGATCACCAGTCCCGTGCCCGTCGACCAGCCCGCGTAGGAGTGCCCTCCCGAGCGGGAGGTGATCGGCACGCCGTTGTCGCGCGCGAACGCCAGGCACGCCGACACGTCGGCCGCGTTCGCGCAGTAGGCGACCCCGCCCGGCCTGATCCGGTCGTAGGCGGGGTTGTAGAGGCGGCGCGCGGTGGCGTAGCCGGCGTCGCCGGGCAGGACGAGCGTGCCCGCCAGCCGGCGGCGCAGCCTCTCCCAGTTGGGCGGCCGGGACGCGGCCGGTCCGGCCGCCACGGCGCCCACCGGCGCGAGCGCGGCGACATGCAGAAAATCCCGGCGGTTCATGGACGCTCTCCCCGGCCCATCGGCGCTCCGACGATGGGTGAGACGACTGCCCGAGCCGCCGGGTTCGTCACATTTACATCACCGGCTCACCCGGCCGACCCGCCGAACGCGTTCCGCACGGGTACGGGGCCCAGCCGCGTCAGCCGCGGCACGCCCGACCCGGCCTTCTTCAGGACGCCGTCCTTGACCAGCCGCAGCGGCGACCCGGCCGGCTTCGGCCCGTCCCCCGTGGTCTGCACGAGCCGCAGGGCCAGCGCGGGGCACATCTCGACGGTGCGCCGCGCCTCCTTGGCCATCCAGCCGGGGACGTTCCTGAACGACGGGAACCCGTAGTCGTCCAGGTCCACGAACTCCGGCAGCAGGTGCGCGCAGAGGCCGTGCCCCGCGCAGCGGGACCAGTCGACCTCCAGGCGGTACTCGACGTCCGCCTCGCGCTCCGGCATGGGCAGCACCCCGCGCACCGGCCGGCCGCACGAGCCGTGCTCCAGGTGGAGCGCGATCTCGCTCTCGAACGCGTCCAGCGCCGACAGCACGAACTTGGCCGTGCCGTCCGGGTGGAAGCACGCCCCGCGCCGCTCGACGCCGCGCACGCAGCGCCGTACGGCGTCCACCGAGCCCGTGCCCTCGACCAGCGCGCACATGGCCCTGGCGATGTCCGGCAGGCCCAGCCGGCACGGGCCGCACTGGCCCGCCGACTCGCCCGCCAGGTAGGAGGCGACCCGGGCGGCCTCGCCGAGCGAGCACGTCGACTCGCCGAGCGGGACGATGATCCCGGCGCCCAGCGTGGCCCCGGCCTGCTTCATGCCCTCGCGCGAGAGCACGGCCGTCGCGGCGGCGTCGGCCGACAGCCACGCGCCGTGGTAGCCGCCGATGAGCACGCCGTCGCCGACCTCGGCCTCGGTCAGCGCCAGCGCGTCGGCCAGGTAGGTGCCGGTCGGCGCCTCGATGACCGCGCCGTTGGCGGCGCCGCCGCTGACGGTGAGCAGGATGGTGCCGGGCTCCTTGCTGGTGCCGACCTCGGCGTACCGCTCGGGGCCGAGCTCGGCGAGCAGCGCGAACTGCGCGTACGTCTCCGTGTTGGACAGCAGGGTCGGCAGGTCGTCCACGCCGCTGACGGCGGCCCGCTTCTTCCTGCCCGGCGGGATGCCCTCCTCGCCGTTGACGGCCCGTACGAGCGCGCCGCCCTCCCCGGAGATGAACCGTTCCTTGATCCCGACCACCCGGATCGGGACGCGGCTCTCCGCGCCGCCCGACACGTTCGCGGCCCTGCGCTCGGCCACGGCGGCGGCGACCGACGCCTCGGCCACCTCGCCCCCGGCCGTGGCGACGACCACCTCGCGGGCGCCCAGCGCCTCGGCGGCCAGCACCGCGCCGTCGAGCACCAGGTGCGGGTTGCGGGTGAGCAGCATGGCGTCCTTGGAGCTGGCGGGCTCGCCCTCGGCGCCGTTGACCAGCACGACGCTGTCGCCGGAGCCGGCCGAGTCCGCGACGGCCCGCAGCTTGCGCGCGAACGGGAACGCCGCCCCGCCCCGGCCGCGCATGTCCACCTCGTTGGCCTGCGAGATGAGCTCGCCCAGCTCGCGCGGCTCAGGAGCGCCGTGGAGCGTGCGGTGCGCGGGAAGGTCCAGCCTGCGGGTGTGGTCCAGCCCGGCGGTCAGCCGGGCCGGACCCATGCGTAACACCCGCGGCACTCGGGCCGGGATCACGGTCGCTCCTTCGCTGTCGCGGGGATCATCCTGACTGCCGACGCGTTCGAGGGCCGGGCCGCCGGTGTGCTCCGGGACCTGGCCGCCCTGGCTGTCGGCGTGCTCGGGAGCCGGGTCATCCGGCCTCCCGGTACCTGCGGCGAGCTTCGGCGAGGCTCACCGGCGCGTTCAGCCCCGCGGCGGCCGCGGCCGGTGCGGCGGCGCTCTTGCGCGGCCGCTCCACGGGCACGCCCGCGGGCACCCCCATGGGGGCGGCCGAGGTGACGGCGGGACCTTCCACTCTCTCGGCCAGGGCCGGCGGCCGGCGCACCGTGGCCAGCACGCGGACGACCAGCGCGGAGCCGACCGCCGCCAGGGAGGCCACGTAGGACCAGGCCACCCAGCCGGCCGGCGGCCGGCCGGCCGTCAGGCCGTGCATGATCGCGACCGGCCAGGCGACGTACGCGGCGGAGTGCAGTATCCGCCACATCCACGGCCTGCTCCGCACCGCGAAGCGCCCCCTCAGCATTCCCGTGGCCACGGCCACGACCATGAGGTCGAAGGCCAGTGTGCCGAGGCCCACGTAGATCCCGGCCACCGGCACGACCGCCGCCCCCAGCGGCACGTGCCCGAGGCTGATCATGAGCGACATGTGCGTGACCAGGTAGGCCAGCCCGATGAGCGCGGTGGCCTTGTGCGCGAGCTGCGCCCTGACCCGGTTGGCCGGCGACAGGAAGACGCGTTCGGTCGTGAGCAGGCCGAGCGCGACCGTCGCGGTCAGCAGCACCAGGGCGAACACGCCCGCGTAGAACTCGAGGAAGCTGACCCCTCGGCCGAGCGTCGCGATGCCGCGTTCCGTCCTGGTCAGCGCGAACACCGACAGCAGGATGGCCGTGATCGAGGCGCCCGCCCCCAGCCGGACGTTCCTGGAGTCCAGCTTGGTGGGGGCGTGCCGGGGGTGTCGTCTGTGGAGCATCTATGGTTCCCTCCAAGGTCGGGTGAGGGTGCGACTCGGAAGGCTGGGACGGCCGCGAGGGCTGTCAGGTCAGCAACGGCGGCCCCGGTTGATGCATGAGACGACGAACTGCATCAGCCGATCGGGCATCACGTTGACGAAGTCGCCGTGGTCGGTGATCGGGTTGTGCTTCTGTTCCGGGAAGGCGTCCACCGCGTACGACGGACCCTGCGGCACGTTGTACGCGAGTGTCATGCGCAACGCCGGGATCGCCCTGGTGCCCTGAGGGCAGGCGCCGTTCTGGTCGGGGAAGACCACGTGCGTGCGGTGATTGGCGCTGTCGGTGTTCTGACCGTCCCAGCAGCTGGGGAAGTCCAGAATACGGAGGACCTGGCTGCCGCGCGGGCAAAGCGTGTATTTGTCGGGACTTATGCGATTTTGGAATCCCGAGCAGCTCCACCCGGCACGGGCGTTCTCGCCGCCGTTCGTGCCCGCCTTGGCGTCACCGGTGATGATCCGCATGAACCTCGGCATCGCGACGACCCTGGAGGTGGCGTTGCCGCGGAACTGGAGGGTCGCGGAGCGGGGCCGCAGCACCTGCCCGACGTTGCCGTCCGGGTCGCCGGTGTTCGCGTCCACCCTGCGGTCCCTGATGACGGGCCAGTAGTAGGTGGATTTGTCGCCCAGCCGGCAGGTGGTTCCCGCCGCGGCCAGGCTCTCGTCCGTGGAGAACGCGTCCGTCGACAGGTTGCCCACGTAGTCGTGCAGGTGGTGGGCGCCGTTCTCCACGCCGGGGGCGACGATGAAGTTGGCGGAGTTCTGGTGGCCGTTGCGGTTCGTCCCGCACTGCGAGACGAAGCTGCCCCTGGAGCCGTTGCGGCCGGTGCGGGCGTCGAGCCGGCGCGCCGCGACCTGGCGGATGTTGACGAAGTCCTGGGGGAACGGGCCCAGGTCGGCGCACTCCTCGGCGTCACCCGACCCGGTGGGCGAGGGGGAGGCGGTGGGCGACGCGGTGCCGTCCGGGTCCTGGGAGCCGGTGGGCGCGGGGGTGGCGCTCCTGGTCGGGCGGCCCCGGCGGGAGAACGTCGAGGCGCTCTCTTCGGGCTCGGGCGACTGGGCGGGGTCCTGCGCGTCGGGGTTCTGCGTGTCAGGGTTCTGGGCGTCGGGGTTCTGGGCGTCGGGGTTCTGGGCGTCGGGGTTCTGCGCGTCGGGATCCTGGGCGTCACGTGACCCGGCGTCGCGGGACCGGGCGTCGGGCGACTGCGCCGGGTCGTCGGCGTCGGGCTGCTGCGCGGGGTCGAGCACCGCGCGGCCGCCACCCTGGCCGAACCCGTCGAACCGGTCAAACCGGTCGCGACCATCCCGGTCCCGGTCCCGCCCGTCGCGGTCCCGGCCCTGCTGATCCTGGTTGCGGCCCTGGTCGTTCTGGTTCTGGTCGTTCTGGCCCTGGTTCTGGTCGTCGCCGTCCTGTCGAGGCGGAGCCTGTGACGTGGCCTCGGCCGGGTCGCAGTGGTCGGCGCGGGCGGGGCCGGCGCCGATGACGGCCGCGGACACCAGCCCGCCGGCCGCCACCGCCAAAGCTGACATGGCCGCGGCCATGCGTCTGGATCTCCTCATGTGTGTCTCCTCGGTTCTACCGCCATGCGAGGGATGGAGCGGGTGAGGGCGTCGGGGGCTCGGGCAACTGACTGTGGTCGACCAGGCCGGTGGACTCCAGGAGCCCCATGTGGCGCATGACGAAGGTGATGCAGGTCTCGGCGAACTTCCTGACCTCGGCATTGCGCGTCCCGGACCGTACGGCCGCGATGACGATGAAGACCTTGCCGTGCGAGGCGCGCAACAGGTTGGCGTAGTCCTTGTCGAAGGCCGGGCCGCTCTCGGCGGCCAGCTGGGCGAGCCAGCGCTGCTGGTTGGCGTTGGGTTCGTCCGGCAGCGCCACGCCGAGCTTCTTGGCGACCTGCCGGGTGATCTGGTCCAGCTTCATGTGGTCCTGCATGATGAGCCGGCCGACCTCCTTCACCCGCTGGGACTCCGCGCGGGTCTCGGAGTACTGGCCCGCGGGCATCTCCCAGAGCCCGGCCTGGCGCACCTTGATGATCAGATCGCGGTCCGCGGCGGTGAGCGGCCCCGAGGACGTCTGAGTCAGCTGGGCGGCCGCGGGATCGATCGAGGGTGGCATGACCAGCACGATCGTCACCGCGGCCGCGACGACGAAACCGCCGAGCATGAAGAGCTCGCCGCGCAAAAGCCTGTGCATGGTCGGAGATACGCGGACTTCTCCGTCCTGGTTCACTCATGGCCGGAGATAGTTAGAAATGACTGGAGTTATCGGAGTGGCTACCGGACTGATAACGAAGGTGTAAAGATGTGCCCCGTGCTAGGTCACCTCGACGGCAGGTTCGAGAGTGCGGATGCCGAGGCGGAGCATCGCATCGCGGTGCTCTACCAGGAGTTCGGCGGCCCTCTGCTGCGCCACGTACGCAAATCGACAGGTAACGACCTCCAGTGGGCCGAGGACGTCGTGCAGGAGACGATTGTCAGGGCCTGGCGAAACTCGGCAAGACTGCAATGGGAACCGAGCCTCATATGGGCGTGGCTACTCACGGTAGCCCGCCGCATCGTTATTGACGGACGTCGGCGGAAGAGCGTCCGGCCTCAGGAGGTCGAGCCGCCCGAAGTCGACATGATGGCTGTCCCCGACGGCTCGGAGCGGGCCTTATCAGCGATGATCGTCGCTGACGCCCTCCGCAGCCTCTCTGAAGAACACCGCGAAGTCATAGAGCAGACCTACCTCAGAGACCGTACGATAAATGAGGCGGCGGAGATTCTGGGGATCCCGCCGGGCACGGTGAAGTCCCGGCTCTACTACGGGATCCGGGCTCTCCGTGAGCTGCTGCGGGACAAGGGGGTAGCCGGCTGATGCACGACGGGGTGGCCGCCTATGTCCTCGGCGTCCTCGATGAGGACGAGCACGAGGCTTTCGAACGCCACCTCGACACGTGCGAGCGGTGCCAGGCGGAGCTCATCGAGCTCGTGGAGCTGCCCGAGCAGCTCGACGAGCTCAAGAACGCTCCTTCAGCCTCCGACGACGACCCTCCGATGTCGATGTCACGTTGACGTCTATGCCCTTTTCGGGTGGTATCGGTACGGCGAGGCTTTCGCGTCCGGTGAAGCGTTACCGGACGGTCAGGGGGAGGTGTGCGGTGGGCATCGACGGTGATGCGCCCGTTCTCCCGCACCTGCGTCTCCGCGGGGCTTCCACGCGCCTGTGGCGCGACTCGACCGGCGATGCCCCCTATCTGCATGAAAAGCCGCCTTCGCACTGTTTCCCCGTTCTGTGGGAACCAAGGGCCTGGCCATGAACGGCCACGGCGTACCCTCACAAAGGAGTGAGACCGACATGCCCCTCGACGAGGCCAAGGACGAGCTGCTCCAGCGAGCCGCGGAAAGCTGCGCGGCCGGCAGCGAGCATGTGACCGCGGAGGAGGCCCTGGCCTTGCTCCGGGTCTACTATCGCCATGTCGCACCGGAGGACCTGCTCGACCGCGACCCCGTTGACGTCTACGGCCCCGCGATGTCCCAGCGCCAGCTGGCCGAGGTCCGGCCCCAGGGCCGGGCGGTCGTCCGGGTCTACACGCCCACGCTCGACGAGAACGGCTGGGACCCCGGCCACTCGGTCGTCGAGGTGGTCACCGACGACATGCCGTTCCTGGTCGACTCGGTGACGATGGAGCTCGACCGCCACGGCCTCGGCACGCACCTGCTGGTCCACCCCCAGATGCGGGTGCGCCGCGACATGACCGGCCGGATGCTGGGCCGCGGCCAGGAGGATGTCACCGGCCAGATGCTGGTCGAGTCGTGGATGCACATCGAGATCGACCGCCAGGCCGACCCCGAGGCGCTCCGGCGGATCGAGGCCGACCTGCAGCGGGTGCTCACCGACGTGCGCCACGCGGTCGAGGACTTCAGGAAGATGCGGGCGCTGGCCGTGCAGACCGCGGAAGACCTCAGCATGAACCCGCCGCCCCTGGAGCCCGCGGAGGTCGAGGACAGCCTCGACCTGCTGCGCTGGCTCGCCGACGGGCACTTCACCTTCCTCGGCTACCGCGAGTACCGCCTGGAGGACACCGACGAGGGCGAGGCCCTGCGCTCGGTGCCCGGCGCGGCACTGGGCATCCTGCGCGACGACAAGGTCGGCTCCGGCAGCTTCTCGGCGCTGCCCCCCGAGGTGCGCGCCAAGGCCCGCGAGAAGCAGCTGCTGATCATCACCAAGGCCAACTCCAGGGCCACCGTCCACCGGGCGACCTACCTCGACTACATCGGGGTCAAGATGTTCTCGCCCGAGGGCGAGGTGATCGGCGAGCGGCGCTTCCTCGGCCTGTTCACGCACGTCGCCTACAACGAGTCGATCTCCAGGATCCCCGTGCTCAGGCGGAAGCTGGCCGACGTGCTCGACCGGGCCGGCCTGGCCCCTGACAGCCACGACGGCAAGGACCTGATCGAGATCCTCGAGACGTTCCCCCGCGACGAGCTGTTCCAGACCTCGCTCGACCAGCTGCTGCCGATCGCCCTCGGCGTGCTGCGGCTGCGCGAGCGCAAGCAGGTCAAGCTGTTCCTGCGGCGCGACGACTACGGCCGCTACATCTCCTGCCTGATCTACCTGCCGCGCGACCGCTACACCACCAAGGTGCGGCTGAAGATGCAGGAGGTGCTGCTGAAGGCGCTGGGCGGCAGGTCGCTCGACTACAGCGCGATGATCGGCGAGTCGGTGCTGGCCCGGCTGCACGTGGTCGTGCGCGGCGAGCGCGGCAAGCAGCTCCCGCCGCCGGGCGTGGACGTGGAGGAGCTGGAGGCGCGCCTGGCGGCGATCACCCGCTCCTGGGAGGACGACCTGGCCGCCGCGCTGGGGGAGATGGCCTCCGAGGAGGAGGCGCTCCCGCTCATCAGGCGGTACGCCTCGGCGTTCCCCGAGGGCTACAAGGTGGACTTCCCGCCCAAGGTGGCCGTCGTCGACCTGCGCCGCCTGGAGGAGATCGTGGCGGCGGGCGACGGCGAGGCCGTGAGCGTCAACCTCTACGAGCCGTACGACGCGACCGAGGGTGAGCGGCGGCTCAAGATCTACAAGGTCGGCTCGCCCATCTCGCTGTCCAAGGCGCTGCCGCTGATCCAGCGGCTCGGCGTCGAGGTCGTGGACGAGCGGCCGTACGAGATCGACCGCGACAACGACCCCGACACCAAGAACGCGTGGATCTACGACTTCGGCCTGCGCTACACGCCGTCGGAAGAGGTCGACAGGAACGAGTTCAAGCGGCTGTTCCAGGACGGGCTCACCGCGCTGTGGACCGGCCGGGTGCAGGCCGACGACTTCAACTCGCTCATCCTGAGCGCCGGGCTGACCTGGGAGCAGGTCGAGATCCTGCGCGTCTACGCCAAATACCTGCGCCAGGCCGGGAGCACGTTCTCGCAGCCCTACATGGAGCGGGTGCTGGCCGGCAACGTGCGGCTGGCGCGGCTGCTGGTGCGCCTCTTCGAGGCCAGGCTCGATCCGCGGCGGACCGACGACGTGCGGCTCGACCTCGCCGAGGCGATCCACGAGGAGATCCTGGGCGCGCTCGACGAGGTGGCCTCGCTCGACGAGGACCGGATCCTGCGGGCGTACCTCGAGATGATCCTGGCGACGCTGCGCACCAACTACTTCCAGACCGTGGACGGGCGGCGCAAGTCGTACATCTCCCTGAAGGTCGATCCGCAGGCGATCAGCGTGCTGCCGCTGCCGCGGCCCAAGTTCGAGATCTTCGTGTACTCGCCGCGGGTCGAGGGCGTGCACCTGCGCTTCGGGAAGGTGGCGCGGGGCGGTCTGCGGTGGTCCGACCGGATGGAGGACTTCCGTACGGAGATCCTCGGCCTGGTGAAGGCACAGATGGTGAAAAATACCGTCATCGTGCCCACTGGGTCTAAGGGCGGGTTTGTCGTGAAACAGCCTCCGGCGTCCGGGACGCGGGAGGACGTGCTCGCCGAGGGCGTGGCCTGCTACCGCACGTTCATCTCCGGGCTGCTCGACGTGACCGACAACCTGGTGAACGGCAAGGTCGTGCCGCCGCCCGACGTGGTCAGGCACGACGGCGACGACACCTACCTCGTGGTCGCCGCCGACAAGGGCACCGCGACGTTCTCCGACATCGCCAACGGCGTGGCCAAGGAGTACGGCTTCTGGCTGGGCGACGCGTTCGCCTCCGGCGGCTCGGTCGGCTACGACCACAAGGCCATGGGCATCACTGCCCGCGGCGCCTGGGAGTCGGTCAAGTACCACTTCAGGACCATGGGCGTGGACGTGCAGAGCACCGACTTCACGGTGGCCGGCATCGGCGACATGTCCGGCGACGTGTTCGGCAACGGCATGCTGCTGTCCCAGCACATCCGGCTGGTGGCCGCGTTCGACCACCGGCACATCTTCGTCGACCCCGACCCCGACGCGGCCCGCTCGTTCGCCGAGCGGCAGCGGCTCTTCCAGCTGCCGCGCAGCTCGTGGGAGGACTACGACACCAAGCTGATCTCGGCCGGCGGCGGCGTCTTCCCGCGTACGGCCAAGTCCGTGCCGATCACGCCGCAGATGCGCGAGGCGCTCGGCATCGCGGCCGGTGTCGCGGCGCTGTCGCCGAACGACCTGATCAGCGCCATCCTGCGGGCTCCGGTCGACCTGCTGTGGAACGGCGGCATCGGCACGTACGTCAAGGCCGGCGCCGAGTCCCACGCCGACGTGGGCGACAAGGCCAACGACGCGCTGCGCGTCGACGCGGGAGAGCTGCGCTGCAAGGTCGTCGGCGAGGGCGGCAACCTGGGGTTCACCCAGCTCGCCAGGATCGAGTTCGCGCGCAACGGCGGGCTGATCAACACCGACTTCATCGACAACTCGGCCGGCGTGGACACCTCCGACCACGAGGTGAACATCAAGATCCTGCTCGACCAGGTCGTACGCGACGGCGAGATGACCGACAAGCAGCGCAACCAGGTCTTCACCTCGATGACCGACGAGGTGGCCGACCTGGTGCTGCGTGACAACCACGCCCAGAACGTGGTCCTCGCCGCCACCCGTTCCCAGAGCGTCGAGATGCTCCACATCCACGCCCGCTACCTGCGGCGCCTGGAGCGCGAAGGGCTGGTCAACCGGGAGCTGGAGTTCCTGCCCTCGGACAAGACGCTGGCCGAGCGCCGCCAGGCCCGGCTGGGGCTGACCGCGCCGGAGTTCTCCGTCCTGCTGGCCTACACCAAGCTGGTGGTGGACGCCGAACTCCTGGCCTCCGACCTGCCGGACGACCCCTACCTGGCCTCGTGGCTGGTGTCGTACTTCCCGTCGGCCCTGCGCGAGCGCTTCCGGCCGTACATGGACTCCCACCCGCTGCGCCGCGAGATCATCACCACCTGCGTGGTGAACGAGCTGGTCAACTCCATGGGCACCACGTTCATGTACCGCTTCGGGGAGGAGACCGGGGCCTCGACCTCCGACATCGTGCGCGCCTACCTGGTGACGCGCGAGGTGTTCGACCTGGCCGGCTTCCACCGGGTGGTCGAGTCGCTGGAGAACAAGGTCGACACGGCGACGCAGATCGCCATGCTGCTGGAGGCCCGCAAGCTCGCCGAGCGCGGCACCCGCTGGCTGCTGATCAACCGCCGGCCGCCGCTGGACCTCGCCGGGTCGGTCAGCTTCTTCGTCAAGGGCGTCAACGGCCTGCTGTCCCACATCCCCAAGCTGCTGACGGGGCCCGACCTGAGCGCCTACGAGGAGCGCCGCGACGCGTTCACGGCCAGGGGCGTGCCGCTGGAGCTGGCCGAGCGGGTGGCCGCGATGGTGCCCGCGTACTCGACGCTGGACCTGGTGGAGGTGGCCTCGGTGACGGGCCGTCCGGTCAACGAGGTGGCGGAGGTCTACTTCGACCTGGCCGACCGGCTCCAGCTGGCCCGGCTCAGGGAGCGCATCATCGCGCTGCCGCGCGACAACCGGTGGAACTCCATGGCGCGCTCCGCGCTGCGCGACGACCTCTACGCCGCGCACGCCTCGCTGACCCGTGACGTGCTGGCCCACAGCACGCCCGGGCTGCCCCCGGAGCAGCGGCTGGCCAGGTGGAGCGAGGCCAACTCGGCGGCGGTCTCACGGGCCCGCCAGACGCTGTCGGAGATCTGGGAGAGCGACAACTTCGATCTGGCCACCCTGTCGGTCGCCCTGCGCGCCATCCGCACCCTGGTGGCGTCGAGCAACCTGCCCCACACGGAGGCCTAGGACGCGGCACCGGCCCCCTCCGTCCGCGTGCGGCGGGAGGGGCCGGTTACCAGCTGCCGGCGGCCAGGGGCTGCCGCACGTCCGCCATCAGGGCGGTCCGGTCCACTCCCGCCAGGGCGAGCGCGCGCGGCACGGTGCCCAGCTCGGCCTCCAGGATGCCGAGCAGCAGGTGGCCGGGCCGCAGGTCCCTCTTGCCCGTGGCGGCGGCGATGGCGCGTTCGATGGCGAGGCGGGCCGAGGCTCCCAGACGCGGGCGGCGGTCGGGGTCGCGGCTGGGCGTCGGGAGGTCGTAAGCGGCCAGGGACACCCCGGCCGCGCTCAGGCTGTGCTCGAACTCGCGGTCCAGCGCGGCCCTGATGGCCTGCCGGTCGAGGCCCGCGGAGCCCAGCGCCGCGTGGGCGGCCGTGCCCTCGTGGGAGGCGAGCGCCAGCAGCAGGTGATGGGCCTCGGTGTCGGCGGAGCCGTCCTCCTGGGCCTCGGCCATGCCCTGCCGGATGATCGCGTCGATGTAGTGGTCGATCTTGCTCACTGTCGTCTCCTCAGCGCGACACCGGCCGCGATGAGCCGCTTCGCGTGCTTCTTGTGCACGGCCTGGCGCGTGACGCCGAGCGCCTCGGCGACCTCGGGCCAGCTCCAGCCCGCGCGCATGGCCTGCTCGACGGCCGCGTCCTCGAGTCGGTCGGCCAGCCGCCGCAGCGCGACCACCGCCGCCAGCGCGTCGTCGGGCTCATGCACGACAGGGGTCTCATCAGCCGCCATATAAGCAACTTTAGTTGACTATTTCCATCGTGGTCAACCAAGGGCCGCTGACGAGGTGAACGCATGGCCGAAGAAGCAGGCCCAGGTTGCGCGTCGTCACGGCGAGCGACCCACGAGCCTTCACGACCGGCCATGACAGACGGTGACCTGGGTCGGCGCGTGCGGCCCACCGTGCGGAGCCGTAACGGACGGGGCTTGTAGGGCGGGGCAGTGACTATTGGCCGGACGCCCGGGTGAGTGCGCCGTCGTAGGCGATGACGGCGGCTGGGGCGGGGGACTTCAGGGAGGGGACGACAGTCGCGTACTGGTGCGTTTCGGTGAGTTTCATGGTGCGGCGCAGCACCTGGGAGCTGATCGCCCATCGCGCCGACTCCGGCACCGGGATGTAGTCGTCCTCGGCCGTCTTCGTCGTCGTGGTCGTCGTGCGCGTCAGGGAGTACTGGATCAGCGCCCCGCCGTCCTCGGTGCGCAGCGCGTAGACCGGGTAGTTGTCGGCGCTGAAGATCGAGTCGTAGCTGAACCCGTCGCTCTTCGCCTGCTCGCGTAGGTCGGCGATCTGCTCGGCCACCTCCGTCGTGTGCGGCCCCGCCGCCACGAGGCCGCCGGTGACCCCCGACGAGCCCGTCTCGGCCACGCTGGCGTGGACGGGGCCCATGAACTGCGGGCTGATCGTGACCGACTTGTCGTCGGGCGCCACCGCGGTCGCGTAGCCGTCGGCGTCGAGCTGGATCTCCGGCAGTTTCTCCCCCGGCACGAGCCGGGCGGCCGAGCTGATCCGCCAGCGATCGCCCTTGGCGAACGTGACCAGCGTCGGCGTGCCGTCGCGCGTCGCCAGCGCGCTGAACCAGGGCGACCGCTCGCCCTGCCCGAAGCGCGGCACGAACAGCGTCGGCGGCCCCCATCGGTAGCGGGGCGGCGCGTAGTCGTGCGCCAGGTACGCCGCCACGGTGAGCGGCGTCTGCCCGCCGGTCGTGAGATTGAGTGCCAGCTCCAGCCGCCCGTGCAGGTCGCTCTCGGCCCGCAGCGTGTCGCTCGTGACGGTGACCGTGGAGAACACCTCGGCGGCCTCGTCGAGCGTCACGGCGGGCGGGGGAGCGGAGGGCGAGGCGGAGGCGGAGGAGGTCGCGGCGGCCTTGGAGGGCTGGGGCTGGGCATCGCCCGAGCAGGCGGTCGCCGCGGCCAGGACGCCGGCGGCGAGCGCCAGCACCTTCCGCCGCCCGTATGCACGCACCCGGCCATGTTATTCGCGCCCGGGCCGAGCCGGGCCCTGAGCCGCCCATTCGACGCACGGAAGCCGTGAGTGGGATGGAGGGCGTAGCCCTCAGGGGGAAGTAGGCTAGGGAGACGTGGCAGGCATCGATCCGGCAGAAGAGATCAACGAGCTCGCGGGCACGCTCCGCAGCATCCAGGACGTGCTCGACCTCGACGCGATGCGCAAGCAGATCGAGGAGCTGGAGCAGCAGGTTGCCGCGCCCGACCTGTGGGACGACCCCGAGCAGGCCCAGAAGGTCACGAGCAGGCTGTCCCACCTGCAGGGCGAGCTCAACCGTGTCGAGGGCGTCGCGCGGCGCCTCGACGACCTGACGGTCCTCTACGAGCTGGCGGCCGAGGAGGGCGACGACGACACGCGCGCCGAGGCCGACAAGGAGCTCGAGTCGCTCAAGTCCGACATCGGCGCCATGGAGGTGCGCACTCTCCTGTCGGGCGAGTACGACTCCCGCGAGGCGCTGCTCACGATCAACTCCCAGGCGGGCGGCGTGGACGCCGCCGACTTCGCCGAGATGCTGCTGCGCATGTATCTGCGGTGGGCCGAGCGCAAGGGCTACGCCACCGAGGTCTACGACACCTCCTACGCGGAGGAGGCCGGCATCAAGTCGGCCACGTTCACGATCAAGGCGCCCTACGCCTACGGCACGCTCCGCGGCGAGCACGGCACTCACCGGCTGGTCCGCATCAGCCCGTTCGACAACCAGGGGCGCAGGCAGACCTCGTTCGCCGGGGTCGACATCGTGCCGGTCGTGGAGCAGACCGACCACATCGACATCAACGAGGACGAGATCCGCGTCGACGTCTACCGGTCGAGCGGGCCCGGCGGCCAGGGCGTCAACACGACCGACTCGGCGGTGCGCATCACGCACCTGCCGACCGGCATCGTCGTCTCCTGCCAGAACGAGCGCTCGCAGCTGCAGAACCGCGCCACCGCCATGAACGTGCTCCAGGCCAAGCTGCTGGAGCGCAAGCGGCAGGAGGAGGCGGAGAAGATGTCGGAGCTGCGCGGCGCGTCCACGACGTCCTGGGGCACGCAGATCCGCAACTACGTGCTGCACCCGTACCAGATCGTGAAGGATCTGCGCACGGGCACCGAGGCGGGCAACCCGTCGGCGGTGCTCGACGGCGACCTCGACGCCTTCATCGAGGCGGAGATCCGCTGGATGCGCCGCCAGGAGTCGGGCGGTGCCCAGGAGGCGTCCTAGGGCCGCTGGTCCTGGGGCCCGCTGAAGGGGCCGCTACGCGCCGCTGAGGTGCTTGACGGCGAGCGTCACGAAGAGCAGGACGAGCAGCAGCAGGGCGATGGCGGCGGGTGAGAGCCCGCCGAAGCCGTGCTGGTGCATCCGCTGCCGGCTGGCGCGGCAGGTGGGGCAGCGGCCCTCGATCACGGGGTGGGCGCACTGCGCGCATACGAGGTGTTCACAACTCATGACAGCCCCAAGTCTAGCCGCACAATCGTTTTGTTTCCGTTATGGACTTTCCAGCCCAGTCTTCCCCCTAGACTGTCGTCTGGCCAATCGGAACGTCGATCAACAGTAAAGAACGCGTACCCGAGCGGCCGGTGGCGGGAACTGGGCATGTGCCACCCTCGCTTCCGTCCTGACCCCTAGACTGGCATGCCGTGATGCTCTCGTGATCCATTTCGATAATGTCACCAAGGTCTACGCGAACCAGAACCGTGCCGCCCTCGACCACGTATCCGTAGACGTGGACAAGGGTGAGTTCGTGTTCCTCGTCGGTCCCTCGGGATCAGGCAAGTCCACATTCCTCCGTCTGATCCTCAAGGAGGAGCGGCCCAACTCCGGCGCCATCCACGTCGCCGGCAAGGACCTGGCCCGCCTCTCCAACTTCAAGGTGCCGCACCTGCGCCGCCGCATCGGCTGCGTGTTCCAGGACTTCAGGCTCCTCCCCAACAAGAACGTCTACGAGAACGTGGCGTTCGCCCTCGAGGTCATCGGAAAGCCCCGGCGGTTCATCCGCAAGGTGGTTCCCGAGGTCATCGAGCTGGTGGGTCTCGAAGGCAAGGCCCACCGCATGCCCGACGAGCTGTCCGGCGGCGAGCAGCAGCGCGTCGCCATGGCCCGCGCCTTCGTCAACCGGCCGATGATCCTGCTGGCCGACGAGCCGACGGGCAACATCGACCCCGCGACGAGCATCGGCATCATGAAGGTGCTCGACCGGATCAACAGGACTGGCACCACGGTCGTCATGGCCACGCACGACGCGGCCATCGTCGACTCCATGCGCAAGCGCGTGGTGGAACTGGAGGACGGCAAGATCGTCCGTGACCAGTCGCGTGGCGTGTACGGCCAGGCGTACTGACAGGGAGCTGCAGACAGAACATGCGGGCGAATTTCATCTTCTCCGAGGTCTGGATCGGCCTCCGTCGCAACCTGACCATGACGATCGCGGTGGTCATCACCGTGGCGGTCGGCATGGCGATGCTGGGCGTCGGCTTGATGATCAACGCCCAGGTCGGCATGATGAAGGGCTACTGGGACGACCAGGTCGAGGTCTCGGTCTACCTCTGCAGCAAGGGCACGGCGATCGAGTCCTGCAAGGGCAAGGAGATCACCAAGGCCCAGATGGACTCGCTGCAGCAGCTCATCAAGAGCACCCCCGGGGTCGACGAGGTGTTCTTCGAGAACCAGGCGGCGGCGTACGAGAACTTCAAGAAGTCGTTCTCCGCCAACAAGGCCCTCGCGAGCGTCACCAAAGTCGAGGACATGCCGCAGTCGTTCCGCGTCAAGGTGTCGGATCCCGACAACTACCAGTCGGTCATCCAGGCCATCCAGGGCAAACCTGGCGTGTCACAGGTGATCGACCAAGCGCAGCTGATCGGGCCGTTCTTCCAGCTGCTCGACAAGCTCTCCTTCACCGCGCTCGCGGTGGCGGTCATCCTGGTGATGGCGGCGGCGCTGCTGATCGGCAACACGGTCCGGCTCTCCGCGTTCAACCGGCGCAGGGAGACCGGCATCATGCGGCTGGTCGGCGCGTCCAACCTCTACATCCAGCTGCCGTTCGTCATGGAGGGCATGATCGCCGGCCTGATCGGCGGCGTGTTCGCGGCGATCATCCTGATCGTGACCAAGGTCTTCCTCTTCGAGGACCTCGGCCGCTACCTCGGCGACGCGACGGCACAGCTGGGCTGGAACGACGTGGCCCAGTCGATCACCTTCACCATGATCATCGGTGTGCTCATCTGTGTGCTCGCCTCCTTTGTCACCCTCCGTCGCTACCTCCGGGTCTAGAGGGAACCAGCGGTAAAGTCGATACATGCCACGTGAGACCGGGCGGAAGCTCGTCGCCCAGAACAAGCGTGCCCGGCACGACTACCACCTCGAGGACACCGTCGAGGCGGGGCTCGTGCTGCAGGGCACCGAGGTGAAGTCGCTGCGCGAGGGCCGCGCCTCGCTCGTCGACGGCTACGCCAGCATCGACGACGGCGAAGCGTGGCTGCTCAACGTCCACATCCCCGAATACTCCCAGGGGACCTGGACCAACCACGCGGCCCGCCGCAAGCGCAAGCTGCTCCTCCACCGTAAAGAGATCGACAAGCTCGCCGCCAAGACCAAGGAGGGCGGGCTGACGATCGTGCCGCTGGCCCTCTACTTCAAGGACGGCAAGGCCAAGGTCGAGATCGCCGTCGCCCGGGGCAAGAAAGACTGGGACAAGCGGCAGTCGCTGGCGGAGCAGCAGGCGAAACGGGAGATGGCCCGGGCGCTGCGGCACCGCAACCGATGAGAGCGGCGGCCCGCACCCGATGAGACGCGCCCGCCGCACCCTCGCCGCGGCCGCCACCCTGGCGGTCGCGTGCACCACCTTGACCGGCTGCTTCGAGGAGCCGACGCCGCACGACGCGGTGCGCGACTTCCTCGTGGGATGGCAGTCGGGCGACTACGACCTGGCCGCGGGCCGCACCGACGGCGACCGGGCGGCCGTGCGCAAGGCGCTGTCCGACGCCAAGCTGGAGCTCGACGCGGCCTCGTTCCGCTTCAAGATCACGAGCCTCAGCATGACGGGCGAGGAGGCCAAGGCCGACTTCCACGTCGAGGTCGACCTGGGGGAGAACAACCCCCTCTGGCAGTACGAAGGGCTGCTCCCGCTGCACCTGGTCGACGGCACCTGGAAGGTGCGCTGGTCGCCTTCCGTGCTGCACCCGCAGCTGAAGGAGGGGCAGCGGTTCGCGGTCGACACCGACCCGAAGCCGCGCAAGCCGATCGTCGACCGCAACGGCAAGCCGCTCCAGGGCAACACCGCCTTCTACAGCGCGGGCGTCTATCCCGCCAGGCTCGGCGACCGGGCCGAGGACGCGGCGGCGAAGCTCTCGGCGATCACCGGCTACGCCCAGGACCGGCTGCTGAGCCGCATCAGGTCCGCGCCGCCCGACAAGTTCGTGCCGCTGGTCACGTTCGGCCGGGCCCGCTTCCAGTCGATGCAGTCGAAGCTCGACGCGATCGACGGCATCGAGACGCAGCGGCAGGACCAGCCGGTCAATCCCGAGCCGCCCCGGCAGATCGTCGGCAGCGTCAGCGCGCTCACCCCCGAGACCGAGCAGAAGCTCGGCGGTCCCGAGCGGGCCGGCGACTCGGTGGGCAAGAGCGGCCTGCAGGAGGCGTACCAGAACTACCTGACCGGCTCCACGGAGACCAAGGTCGTCACGCTCGACCTCAAGACCGGCAAGCAGGTCGCCCTGCTCAAGGAGTGGCTGGGCCGGACCAACGTCTCGGTGCGCACCACGATCGACCGGGACATCCAGGCGGCTGCCGAGCAGGCGGTGGCCGACACGGAGACGAGCGCGCTGGTGGCGGTGCAGCGCGACACCGGTCAGATCCTCGCGGTGGGCGCCAAGGGCGACATGAGCCAGGAGAAGCACGCGCTGGCCGGCAAGTTCCCGGCGGGCACGGCGTTCTCCATCGTCGCCGCCGACGCGCTCATCAAGAACAACGTCAGCCCCAAGCTGCGGCTGGCCTGTCCTGAGGAGCGCACGGTCGGCGGTGCCAGGTTCGTCCGCACCGGCCAGCCGACCGGGGTGACCTCGTCGGCCACCCTGCAGGAGCACTTCGCCAAGGGCTGCGTCACCGCGCTGGCCTCGCTGGCCCGCCGCGTCTCGGCCGCCGACCTGGACGAGAGCGCCAAGGCGTTCGGCGTGGGCCTGCCCTGGAGGCTGCCGCTCAAGTCGTTCAGCGGCTCGCTGCCCGAGCTGTCCAGCGACGCCGACAAGGCCAGGGCCATCGCGGGCCAGAACGTCGAGGTCAGCCCGCTCGGCATGGCGCTGGTGGCCGCGGCGGTCGCCTCGGGCACCTGGCACCCGCCCGTGCTGGTCACCGACCCCGGCTCGCCCGACCCGGCGGCGGAGGTCGCGCAGGCTCCGCAGCCCGCGCCCGTCCCCCTGGACCCCAAGGTCCGCACGGCGCTGACGTCGATGATGCGGGCCGGCGCGATGGGCACCAGTGCCCAGGCCGGCAAGGGCCGCGTCTACGGCGTGAAGGCCACGGCGGGCAACCAGTACACCTGGTTCGTGGGCTGGCAGGGGGAGGTGGCCGTGGCCGTGCTGGCGAAGAACTACGACGCCGCGGCCGAGGCGGGCGGCTTTTTCGCCGCCCTCCAGAACTCTCCGTGAAAATGTTGTCACGCTGAGCAACCATTCGAGGGCCTGGTCGCGTCTTACTGAGTGACTGGGCCCGCTCGGGGGGTTGCGGATCCAGTCGCCGTGATGAGATCAGGACTTCATCTCGGGGGAAGTCCTGCCGTCCGGACCGGCTCGACCCTGCCGGTCGGCCCCCGGGAGCGCGAGCTGCGGTGCCACGCTCCCGGGGGCTTTGCCATGGGGAATTAAGGTGGCGTCAGGGGCGTTCTCCCCTGTAGATTCTTGTTGCTCGCCCGGTTCGCCGGGTGGGTTGACAACTGCACAGGGGGTGACTGGCTTCGACTTCGACTTTGCAAGCCAGGTGAAGCGGGCCGAGGACTGCGGACATAACCTCGTTAATCCTGTGACCGCAAACAACAAGTGCCAATTCCAAGCGCACTGAGGTCGGCCAGGACACCCTGGCCCTCGCTGCCTAAGTAGCGAAACCTCTGTCAGCCCGGGAGTGCCTTCGGCCCGGTGTCTGGCATCGCTAGAAGGCTCAACCGTTCGACCCGGCCACGGGGGAGATCGGGAAACCAAACAGTGGCTGGGCCCGTCGGCGACTCGCCTGCGTGATCGCCGGGGCCGAGAAAAGCACAGCAGGCTGCGCCCGGAGAAGCCCTGACTTGGGGTTGAAGGACGCGGGTTCGATTCCCGCCACCTCCACCACTTGAGACCGCCCCTTACCTGCGGAACACCGCAGGTAAGGGGCGGTTTCGCGTCTGCGCGCCCGGGTCGATGTTCCTGGCTCAGGCGGGTTCGCCCGTGGCGATGTTCCGCAGGAGCAGCGCCTCCGCCAGACAGACGCGGGCGAACTCGCCGAGGTGCAGGCTCTCGTTGGCGCCGTGCGCCTTGGTGTGGGGGTCCTCCACCCCGGTCACCAGGATCGAGGCCTGCGGGAACAGGCTCTGGAAGGTCGCGATGAACGGGATGGAGCCACCGACGCCGATCTCCACGGGGTCCGTGCCGTCCCAGGCGGTCTTGAACGCCGCGCGGGCCGCGTCGAAGTAGCGCCCGGTCGCGTCGATCACACAGGGGTTCCCGTTCGCCTCGAGCCTCACAGTGATCTGTGCGCCCCATGGCACGTGCTTCTCCAGGTGCGTCACGAGCATCTGGTACGCCGATGCCGGGTCGTCCCCGGGGGCGATACGCATGCTGATCTTCGCCCGTGCCCCCGCCACGAGCGCGTTGGGCGCCTCGGACGTCGGAGGCGCGTCGATGCCGAGTACGGAGATCGACGGCTTGGTCCAGATCCGATCGACGATGCGGCCGGTCCCGATCAGCTCCACCCCGTCGAGGAGCCCGGCCTCCGACCGGAACCGTTCCACCGGGTAGTCCAGCGGTGCCGCCTCCCCGCGGACCAGCCCCTCGACAGCCACCTCGCCGTCGGCGTCGTGCAGCGTCGCCAGCAGCCGGCACAGCGCGGTCAGCGCGTCGGGTACGGCCCCGCCGAACATGCCGCTGTGCGCCGCCGACTCCAAGACCTGGACGGTGACGAAGCAGTTGACGATCCCGCGCAGCGAGGTGGTCAGCGCGGGCACGCCGATGTCCCAGTTGCCGGAGTCGGCGATGACGATCACGTCACTGGCGAGATCGTCACGATTCTCGGCGAGCAGCTCGGACAGGGTGGGGGAGCCGAACTCCTCCTCGCCCTCGATGAACAGGACGATGCCCACCGGAAGCCGGTCGTCGGCCGTGCCGCACCCGAACGCCCGCAGCGCCGCGATGTGCGCCATGATGCCGGCCTTGTCGTCGGCGGAGCCCCGGCCGTACAGGCGGCCGTCCCGCTCGACCGGCTCGAACGGGTCCGACGCCCACAGGCTCGGGTCTCCTGTGGGCTGGACGTCGTGGTGCGCGTACAGGAGCACGGTCGGCGCTCCGGGCGGTGCGGGCCGGCGCCCGATGACGGCGGGAGCGCCCTCGCCGATGCGGCTGATCCGTACGTCCAGGCCGAGGTCGCGGATCAGATCGGCCACGGCGTGTGCCGAGCGCTCCAGCGGGGCGGCGTCGAAGTCGTCGAAGGCGATGCCGGGGATGCGCACCAGCCGTTCGAGGTCGGCGCGTACGCCCGGGAGTTCTCGTTCGATCGCGGCGCGCAGCTGGTCGACGGCCGGGGTAGTCATGGCGAAGTCCTTTTCGTGTGGATGGGTTCAGTGTCAGGCGAGGGGGATCGCCTGGCCGGTGACGCGGACGCGCGGGTCGAGGGGGTCCACCTCGACCAGCAACCGGCTCGGGCGGCCCATGT
Source organism: Nonomuraea phyllanthi (assembly GCF_006334985.2). Lineage (GTDB taxonomy): Bacteria > Actinomycetota > Actinomycetes > Streptosporangiales > Streptosporangiaceae > Nonomuraea > Nonomuraea phyllanthi. Next base: position 649,358 of record NZ_VDLX02000001.1, on the reverse strand, counting down.
CCTCGCCCTGCTTGATGGTGACGCAGGCGGGTGCCCGCACCAGCCCCAGGTCACGCAGGTAGCCGCCGAACGCGGCCGCCGCCGCCCCCGTCGCGGCGTCCTCGACCACACCGCCGACGGGGAACGGGTCGCGGGCGTGGAAGACATCGGGGCTCTCGCGCCACACCAGATGCACGGTGGTCCACCCGTGGCGCCGCATCACGTCGGCGAGCCCGTCGAAGTCGTACGCCAGATCGGCCAGCCGCGACCGCGACACGCAGGCCAGCACGAGATGGTCGTTGCCGGCGAAGGCGACATGGGGCGGAAGCGCCGGGTCGAGATCGGCGTGCTCCCAGCGCAGGGCGGCGAGGGCCTCGTCCACCTCGCCGTCCCGGGCCGGCCGTGTCCGCGTCGGGACGCTGGTGAGCGTGGCCCGGACGACGCCGTCATCGGCGACCGTCTTCACCGGGATCTCTCCGCCAGGCGTGTCGAAGACCAGGTCGCCCGGCCCGATCCGCTCGGCCAGCGCCACGGAGGTCGCGACGGTGGCATGCCCGCAGAACGGGACCTCCGCGAGCGGGCTGAAGTACCGGAGCCCGAAACGGCGCCGCCGATCGTCCCGCGCGGTGATGAAGGCCGTCTCGGAATAGCCCACCCGCGCGGCCACGGCCAGCATCTGATCGGCCTCCAGCAGCCCCGCGTCCAGCACGACGCCGGCCGGGTTGCCGCCGTTCCGATCGGAGGTGAAGGCGGCGTAGCGCAGGACGTCGATGGTCGCGGAAGTCATGAATACATGCTTACCGTCCATATGTTATCGGTTCAAATGATGATTTATGATAGGCCGTATCGATGATTTCGATCGAGCACCTCTGGGATGGCCGCGTGGACACCCGCCTGCTGCACACTTTCACCATCCTGGCCCGGACCGCCAGCTTCACCGCCACGGCCGCCGAGCTGCATCTCGCGCAGTCCACGGTGACCGCGCAGATCCGGGCACTGGAGAAGGCGCTGGGCACCCGGCTCTTCGACAGGTTGTCCAGGGGCGCCGTCCTCACCGAGAGCGGACGGCGGCTGCTCGACGACGCCGAAGCGGTCCTGCGGGCCGAGTCCCGCCTGTTCACGACGGCGGCACAGGAAGGCCCGATCACCGGGAAGGTCGTGGTCGGCGCGGGGGAGACCCTGTGCTCCGCGCACCTGCCGAGCGTGATCGCCACCCTGCGGGACACCCATCCCGACATCGACGTCGACCTGCAGCCGTCCGGCACGGCCGACGCCGTGGAGAAGCTGCACTCGGGCCGGCTCGACATCGCCCTGCTGCTGGAGGAACAGGTCGACGTCCCCGAACTCGTCGTGACCCGCATCGGCGAGCAGTCCCTGGTCCTCCTGTGCGCCCCCGATCATCCGCTGGCCGGGCGGGACCGGCCGGTCACCTGGGAGGAACTGGCCGGCGAGAAGTTCTTCCTGCACGAGCAGGGCTGCTCCTACAGCGACCGGCTCGCCCGTCGCCTGCTGGCGGTGCCCGACGGGCGGCCACGCCTGACCCGTTTCGGCAGCATCGAGGCCGCCCGATCCTGCGCCACCGCGGGCCTCGGCCTCACCGTGCTGCCCCGGGCCAACGTCACCACCGCCCTGCGCGAGGGGAGCCTGGTCGAGGTGCCCGGCCACGCCCTGCCGGACGTCCCGGTCCATCTCGCTCGGCATCGGCGCCGCTGGGCCTCCCGCGCCACCCTCGCGGTGGAACACGCACTCGTGGCGCACTTCCAGCCGGACGACTCCAGGCCCGAGCCGTGATCACCCCGCCGGCACCGAAGTCCGGCACCGAAGTCCGGCACCGAAGTCCGGCACCGAAGTCCGGCACCGAAGTCCGGCACCGAAGTCCGGCACCGAAGTCCGGCACCGAAGTCCGGCACCGAAGTCCGGCAGGCCCGGGGCGGCAGGCGGGGAGCGGCGGCCAGGGACAGGCACGGATCGGCCGGCAGCCGGAGCCGCACCGTCACACCGGTACGCCGCGCCGGCTCACCCACTCGCATGACCGGACCCCTGACTCCGCACCCCGAGGTACAGGTCGACACGCCGGCCGGCGCCGTGGCTCACAGCCGGAGCGCCTCCTCGCGGGACCTCGCGGTAGAGGGTGAGCGTTGGCGGACCCCGGGACTGTCACGCCCGGGCGGAGCGCCTTTCACTCACAAGGGGGAGGAGGCTCCTCCGACGGGGGGAAGTCTCCGCCGCCTCCCGCCAATAATTTGATCGGCATGAACCGTATTGCTGTGCTCGCCATCCCGATCGTCTCCGTCGCCCTGCTGGCCGCCCCCGCAGGCGCCACCGCACCCAAGCCACCTTCCTACTCCCTGAGCGGCACCGCCACCGGGACGCTGCCGGAGTCGTTCGGTCAGTGGGCGGGTGACAAGGTGCGGTTCACGATCGATGCCAAGAGCACAGGAGGCAGGACGGAGGGCACGTTCGACGTGCTCCACGCGGGAAAGCCCGGCGAGCCGGCCGCGGGTGACTTCGAAGGAAAGATCACCTGCCTGGTCGCGGCCGACGGCTTCGCGGTCGCCACCGGCGTCATCTCGAAGGGCCGTGCCACCCTTCCCGGTCAGCCGGCCAAGGACGTGACCGGGCAGAAGGTCTCCTTCACGGTGCACGACAAGGGTCGCCGCGACACCATGTACTGGATGTGGGAGTTCCTGGGCGCGCCGATCAACGACTGCGAGGGCACGGCGCCGCTCTTCCGGCCGTCCACCAGCAGCTTCAAGGTCAAGTACTAGCCTCGATGCCTCTCGGGCCGATCGCCTGCGATGAAGGCGGCCAAGGTCGACGCCGGGCCGAGCGGGCGGCCCAGCACGAAGCAGGCGCCCCTTCGGCCTACGACAGCGTGACGGTGCCGATCAGCGCGCGGTGGTCGGAGCAGAGCCCGTCGGGGTTGCCGGCGCACGATGTCGGAGGCGCGAGCGTGTCACCCGAGTACGGGCCGGCGATCCGGTCCTCCCGGACGAAGATCATGTCGATCTTGCTCCCCGTGCCGCACGGCCCTCGGGGGTCCGGCGTGCTGACGCTGAGCTCGCCGTAGCCGGGGCAGTTGTTCTGGTCCGCGTCGTCCAGCTCGTGATAGTGCCCGGTGTTGCCGCGGTTGTTGGGGGTGTTCACGGCGGAGGAGTAGTAGCCGTTCAGCCGCGCGGCATCGGCCTGGATGTTGAAGTCGCCCGCGATCACCACGGTGTCGCCGTCCGCGTGATACGCCTCCAGCCGGGCGAGCACGGCGTTGAGCTGGGCGGCCCGGTAGGCGTCCACGTACGTGAGATGCGCCGTGCAGAACCGCAGATGGGGGCGGGCCTTCAGGGGAGCGCAGAGCATCTTGCGCTGCTCGGTCATGCCGTCGTCGGGAAGGGTGATCCGCTCGGCGGCCCCCAGGGGCTGCCTGCTGAAGATGGCGTTGCCGAAGTCCCTGCCGCCGCACGGCCCGCCCGACCTGGCCGGGTACGTGACGACGAAACGGGCGAAGTTGGCGTCGTCGGCCGGCCAGCCGGCGTCCCGGAGGCCGCTGATCAGCGCGTCGTACTGGTTCTCGCACAGCTCGTTGAACGAGGCGAAGCTCGCGCCCCGGGCGGTGATCGAGGACACCGCCGCCCGGACCATGCCGTTGGTGGTGGAGGCGTGGTTCAGGGTGTTGCCGGCCACGTTCCAGTGCCAGATGGTGGAGGACTCCGCGGTGGCGCTCGCCGCGCCGGGAGCGGCCAGTGCCACCAGAACCGATGAGATCACCACGGAGGTCAAGCGCCTAGGAAACCGCACGGGCCCACTCCAGTCGTCGTCGATCATCGCGTACCGCACCATCACGATCATCGATGCCGGCGGCGCGGTCAACGGCCCGGTGCGCGCCTCACGTCCCGCAGGGCAGGCTCGCGGTCAGGGTGGTGGGCCCGCCGGGAGGGCTGTGCAGCGCGAACGTCCCGTCGTGTGCCTCGATCCTGCGCCGGATGCCGACCAGGCCGGTCCCGTCGCGCTCGTCCGCCCCGCCGTGGCCGTCGTCGGCGACCTGGATGTGCAGCCGGTCGCGGTGGCGGCGGACCCGTACGGTGGCCTGCCGGGCGCCGCTGTGCTTGGCGATGTTGGTGAGCGCCTCGGCCACCATGAAGTACGCGGTGGCCTCGACGGCCGCGGCGGCCCTGACCGGGATGTCGGCTTCGATCCGGCAGGGCAGCGGGCAGTCGGTGGCCAGGCCGGTGAGCGCGTCGGCGAGGCTCCGGTCGGTCAGGACCGGCGGCAGGATGCCGCGCGCGACTCCCCGGAGCTCGGCCAGCGCCTGTTCCGCGGCGGTCTGAGCCCGTTCGAGCGGCTCCCTGGCGACGGCGGGGTCACGCGACAGTGCCTGGAGCGCCGCCCCGAGCAGCACGTTGACGGCCACCAGCCGGTTCTGCGTCCCGTCGTGCAGGGACCGCTCGATCCGCCGCAGTTCGGTGACGTGGGCGTCCAGGGCGGCGGCGCGGGTCGCGGTCAGCTGCTCCACCCGCAGGGTCAGGTCGGCGTCGCGGCCGGGGGCCAGGAGCCGCCGCCCCGGCCAGGCCTGCAGGCGCGCCATGCCGGGGACGAATATCACCGTGAGGGCGATCCAGAGCGGCGACAGCCCGGCGACGCCGAGAGCGCTGGGCATGTCCGTGACCATCCAGAGCCCGAAGGTGGCCCCGGTCGCGGCATCCTCCGGCGGCAGCGTCCACCACCACAACACGAAGGTGGCGTCCTGCACGGCGTGGATGGGGAACGTGAGGCCGAGGGTGCCGAGGAGCGCCCCGGACGTGGCGTGGGTGGCCGCCCAGGCCAGCTCCCTGCGTACGGTGCGGTCGGCGAGGGCGGCCCGCAGCCCGTCCGGCAGGGGCGCCGGGGCGATGATCTCCGGGCCCCAGCGCGAGAGCCTGGCCCGCTCGCGGTCGGCGACCGCGCGCAGCCCGCGCAGCACGAGGGGCAGCAGCGGCAGGCCCACCCCGGCCAGGCAGGCGACCGAGGTGACGATCAGCGACACGACGGAGATCGCGGCGAGGACCGCCGTGCCGAGCCCGCCCACGATGTGATCGAGCGCGTCAACGGTGACGACGGCGCGGTTGCGGATGGTCCGCCGTCTGGCCGATCGCCGATGGATCCCGCCGTTGTGAGGCGGCATGCACACTCCTCAGCCGGGACGCCCGGAGAGACCAGGCAGCGACAGATTGCTCGGGAAGCCCGCAAAGAAAGGTATACCTTACTTTGTCGCAAGTTTGTCTGAATGTCAGGGCCTTTGTTGGGTTGGTCAGAGTCCGCAGCAAAGGCACCGTGGGTGCACAATTGACGCCTCTCTGCCACCGATGGGGGCTTACATGTGCTTAGGTGGTCCTTTGACAATTGTGGGGTCGGAGTGAGGTAAGGGTGTCAAGGTACGGCTGGCGCCACTCGGCGTTCGCGCCCGTGGTGGGCCTGGTGGTGTCCGCGCTGCTGATGGCGGCCGGAGTAGTGGAGTCGCTGCTGATCGCCGTGGGCGCGGCCACGGCTCCGGCGGCTGCGGAGCTCGTGGTCACGCTCATCATCGCGGTGTTCTTAACCACCGTTCTCAGGATCGTCAGGGCCGTTCCGGACATCCGGCGGGAGAGCGCCGCGACGGAACGGGCCGTGGCGAACGTCCAGGCGGTGCGGCCCAACGAGGACACGCTGGTGGCGCGGCGGCTCAAGCTCTTCAAGGAGGCGGCCGAGGCGGGCAACGACTGCGAGGCGGTGCTGAGCGCCCGCTCCGCGCTCGACGAGAACGAGATGGCCAACCGGCACCACCTCGACCACGCGCTCATCTGGGCGCTGCCCGTGTTCGGGTTCATCGGCACCGCGCTGACGATGGGCGCGATGGTCAGCTCCTTCTCCAACGCCCTGGACAGCAAGGGCGATCCCAGCGTGCTCATGGCCGCGCTCAAGCAGCACGTGCTGCCGGAGCTGGCGTCCGCGTTCGGCGTCACCCTGATCGCGCTGTTCCTCAGCGTGCTCGCGTTCGGTGCGATGGCCCTGGTCGAGCGGGCGGAGCGCACGGCGGTCGTGGCCGCCGACGAGGTGTTCCTGACCTACATCGCGCGCCTGCCCGCCAAGCAGGCGGCACCCGCCATGAACGGGCTCACCCAGGAGCTGGCCCTGTCCAGGGGCAGGACGGAGGAGCTGGTCAAGAACCTGGACGCGCTGCGCACCGCCGTGGAGCGGCTGAGCGCGGTGGAGAGCAGGCCGCAGCGCTACACCCTGGTGAGGGACCAGTGAGGAGGCGGTCGGCGGGATCGTTCACGCCGCCGCTGGACCTGCGCTTCATCGACCTGTTCATGGCCATCGTCCTGGCGCTGTCGTTCGTCGCGATCATGCTGACGGTGGTGGCGCGGATGCTGCCGACGGAGGACGTCGCCTCGCCGCCCCCGCGCCAGGAGACCCGGCAGAGCGTGGCCCAGTTGGAGCGCAAGCTCGACGCCGCCGTGCAGGCCCAGCACAAGGCCGAGGCCGAGCTGAGAGTCGCGCGGGAGCAGATCGCCGAGCAGACCGCCTTCACGCTGCCCTGGTGGCTGATCGGGTTCTGCGCCGTGCTCGGCGTGTTCGCCGTGTTCATGGGGTGGCGGATCCGGCTGTGGAACGACGGCACCCTGCCACGCATTCGCAGCTGGCTGCTGGTCACGGCGGTGGTGATGGTGGTCACGGTGGTGATCAGGTGGCTGAGCGACAGCGAGGGCTACCTGCTGCTCGCCGCCATCCCCTGGTGGGCCGCCGACGCCTTCTGCCTGGGGCTCATGCTGGTCGCGTACGTGCTGATCTCCGTCATCCGGGCCAGTCACAAGGCGCTCGGCGACCTCAAGATCCGGTCGGCGCGCGGCGGGGTGGGCCCCGGCGCGCCGGTGGAGGAGCCCGAACGGGAAACCGTCAGTGCGCGCAGCCCGCGTACTCGTCGAGACGGCGCACCATCGCCGCCAGCATGAGCGGGAACATCGCCACGTGCGCCGCCATCATGAGCCCGCCGCCGTCGATGACGCCCAGCCACAGCAGCGGGAAGAGCGGCACCACCGGCACGAACATCGCCGCGCACATCTCTGAGGTGGCGGCCCAGCCGTGCCCCCTGATCCGCATCCACACGGCCATGCCGACCGACATGTTGAACGCCATGACCAGGTACGCCAGCTCCGGCTCCCGGCCGTAGGAGAGGCTGAGCCCGGCGGCGGACTCCAGCAGGTCGAGCGCGAACATGCCGGCGAACATGGCGATGACCATCTCCACGTAGTGGAGTGCGAACCTGCCCCAACGGCGACCCGTGCGCGTGCTTGTCGTTGTCATGCCCCCGACTGTCTCCGGGCCGCCGCCCCGCGGCCAGGGACGGTGGGTGGGAAGGTCCGGAAACTTGGGGACTTCGTCCTTCCGACCTACAGTCGTGCGCATGGAAGTACGACGGGTGGTCGTGGTCGCGTACGAGGCGGCGTCGCTGCTCGACATCGCCTGCGTCGTCTCGACCCTGGAGGAGGCCAACTGGCACGGCGCCCGGCCCTGCTACGAGGTGCGCCTGGCCGCGCCAGGCGGCCAGGCCGTCACCACCGGCACCGCGCTGGTCGTCCAGGCCCAGCGGACGCTCGAACGGATCACCGGCCCCATCGACACGCTGGTGGTGGCGGGCGGGATCGGGTCCGAGGACGCCGCCGCCAACCCGCTCGTCGTCGGCCACGTCCGCCGGCTGGCCCGCGAGAGCCGCCGCGTCGCGTCCGTCTGCACGGGGGCCTACGTCCTGGCCGCCGCCGGCCTCCTCGACGGGCGGCGCGCCACCACCCACTGGCAGATGGCGCAGACGCTGGCGGAGCGCTTCCCCGAGGTGGCCGTGGACGCCGACCCCATCTTCATCCGCGACGGGAACGTCGCGACCTCCGCCGGTGTCACCGCCGCCCTCGACCTCACCCTGGCCTTCGTCGAGGAGGACAACGGCACCGAGCTGGCCCGTACGGTGGCCCGCAACCTGGTCACCTACCTGCAGCGGCCCGGCGACCAGGCGCAGATGAGCATGTTCGTCAGCGGCCCCGCCCCGGCCAACAACCTGGTCAGGCGGACCATCGAGTACATCGGCGCCCACCTGCGCGACGACCTCACCACGCCCGCGCTGGCGGCCGAGGCGGGGGTCAGCGAGCGGCACCTCACCCGGCTGTTCCTGCGGCACCTGGGGCTCACGCCGGGGCGCTACGTCAGGCAGGCCCGCACCGAGGCCGCCGCGCACCTGCTGGCGTCCACCTCGCTGCCGATGGCGTCCGTGGCGGTGCGGTGCGGGTTCGGGACGGCGGAGACGCTGCGGCAGGCGTTCGTCGACCGGTACGGGATCCCGCCGTCCCGCTACCGCCTGGCGCAGGCGACCGGGTGAGGCGCTGATCCGGACAGTTCGTGACTAATGTGTCTGCGATGAACCAGGTCATAGGCGGCTACACGTTGCGCCGCCTGCTCGGCAGCGGCGGCATGGGCGAGGTGCACCTCGCCACCACGCCCACCGGCGGCCTGGCCGCGGTCAAGGTCATCCATCCGGCGCTGGCCCGCGACCCGGCGTTCAGGCGGCGGTTCGAGCGGGAGGTCGCGGCGGCGCGGCGGGTGGCCAGGTTCTGCACCGCGCCCGTCCTCGACGCCGGGATCGACGGAAATATCGCCTACCTCGTCACCGAATACGTCAAAGGTCCTGACCTGGCGCGTGCCGTACACGACCAGGGGCCCTTCTCCGGCTCCAACCTGGACGCGCTCGCCGTCGGCATCGCCACCGCCCTCAGCGCCATCCACGGCGCCGGCGTGATCCACCGCGACCTCAAACCCTCCAACGTGCTGCTCTCGCCGCTCGGGCCCCGGGTGATCGACTTCGGCATCGCCCAGCTCGTGGAGCACGACGGGCTGACCAGCCAGGCCATCCTCGGCACGCCCGCCTTCATGGCGCCCGAGCAGGTGCGCGGGGAGCCGCTGACCCCGGCCGCCGACGTGTTCGCGTGGGGCGGGGTGATCGCGTACGCGGGGACGGGGCGGCCGCCCTTCGGGAGCGGGGCGGCGGGCGAGGTCCTCTACCGGGTCGTGCGGGAGGATCCCCCGCTGGACGGGCTGGACGAGGGGATCCGGGGTGTGGTGGAGCGGGCGCTCGCCAAGGACCCCCGGCGGCGGCCCACCGCGCAGGGGCTCCTGGGGGAACTGGTCGGCGGCACCCGCCTCACCACGGCCACCGAAGTCGTCGAACGCACCTGGACCACCCTCACCACCCCACCCGGCACCGTTCCGCCCAGCGCCGCTCCGGCCGGTGTCCTTCCGCTCGGTGCCGCTCAGCCCGGTGCCGGACGGTCCGATGCCGCCCGGCCTGGCGACATCGCGCCCGGTGCCGCCGCGAGGGGTGCCGCTCCGGCCGGTGCCGCTCCGGCCGGTGCCGCTCAGCATGGCAACGCGCCGTCCAATGCCGCTCAGCCCGGCACCGCACCTCCCCATGCCGCTCAGCCTGGCGCCGTCGCGCCTGGTGCCGTCCCGCCCAGCGCTGTGCCGGGTGGTCAGGGGGCAGGTGGGGGGTCAGCGGTTCGTGGGCATGGGGAGCCGCCTGCCGGGGTGAGACGCCGGAGGTGGCCGTGGATTGCGGGGATCGCCGCGGTGGTCCTTGCCGCCGCCGTGGCCGTGCCCGTGCTGTCCCGGGAGAGCTGGCCGTACGAGGCGGGCTTCGGCGACTCGTGGGAGGTCGGCGCGTCGCAGGGCGGGAGCGCCAAGCGGTCCGGCTCGGGCTACGAGCTGAGCGTCAAGCCGGGCTGGCGGCTGTGGAAGTCGGCCCCAAGGCGGGAGCCGGCGGGCGGGGTGGTGGTCAGCGCCCGGGCCACCCTGGAGGACGGGTCCGGGCAGTACGGTGTGTGGTGCCACGGCTCGGCCGGCTCCGGCGACCGCTACGAGTTCGGGGTGAGCGGCTCGGGCGAGGTCACGATCGTCAAGCGCCGCACGGGCACCGAGGGCACGATCCTGTACGGCCCGGCCGGCGTCGGGAGCGCGGCCGCCAACCGCATCGTGGCGGAGTGCGGCAACGGCGGGGACAGCGGCAACGAGGACGGCGGGAGCGGGGGCAAGGTGACGTTACGCATGTGGCTCAACGACCGCCTGGTCGCGGAGGCGTCCGACACCGAAGCGCCGTACGGCCCGGGCGAGGCCGGCGTGCACGCCGCCTCCGGCGCCTCCGGGTCGCTGCGCGTCCGCTTCGACTCCTTCGCGCTCGGACCGGCAGGTCAATGACCGGTGGCCGATGATCGCGTGAACCCCCGCTTCGGCGTCCTCGGGCCGCTGCGCCTCGAGGCCGGCCAGGCGCCGGGACCGGCCAAGCACCGCACGCTGCTGGCGGCGCTGCTGCTGGAGGCGGGCCGGCCGGTGCCGGTCGAGCGGCTGGTGTCCGTGGTCTGGGACGACCGGCCGCCGGCGTCGGCGGGGCCGGTGCTCAGGGTGTACGTGAGCGCGTTGCGCAAGGTCGTGGACGGCATCCGTACGGTGCCGGGCGGCTACGTGCTGGACGTGGAGCCTGACGACGTGGACTGCCACCGGTTCGAGCGGCTGGTCGCCACGGCCAGGCGGGAGCGCGAGTCGGGCCGGATCGAGCAGGCGGCCGGCACGTACGGGATGGCTCTGGGGTTGTGGCGGGGACAGGCGCTGGCCGGCGTGGAGTCGTCCGCCCTGCGCCGGACGTATGCCGTGCCGCTGGAGGAGCTGCGCCTGACCGCGCTGGAGGAGCGGGTGCGGCTGGACCTGCGGCTCGGCCGGGGCGCGGAGGTGGTCGGGGAGCTGCGGGCGCTCGTCGGGGCGCACCCGCTGCGCGAACGTGCCTGGGTGTGCCTCATCGAGGCCCTCCACCAGGCGGGACGCCGGTCGGAGGCGCTCGGGGCCTACCAGGACGCGCGCAGGACGCTGGTGGAGGAGCTGGGGCTGGAGCCGGGAGCCGAGCTGACGGCCGCGCACCGGCGGGTCCTGGAGGACGAGGGCCGCCCGTCCGGGAGGACCGCCGAGGGCCGTACGTCCGGGAGGACCGCCGAGGGCCGTACGTCCGGGCGGCCGGGGCCGGTGGACGAGCTGCCGCCGGATATTTCGGATTTCGTGGGTCGACAGCACGTGCTCGACTGGATCGTCCGTACGGCGGGCGAGCAGGCATCCGTCCGTACGGCGGGCGAGCAGGCGTCCGCGCCCGTGCACCTCGTCCTCCACGGCCCGCCCGGCTGCGGGAAGTCCGCCGCCGCCGTGCACGCGGCCACCGCGCTGGAACGCCCTGACGGCCGCCTCTACGCCTCGCTCGGCGCCAGGCCGCCCGGCGCCGCGCTGGAGGACCTGCTGCGCTCGCTCGGCTGCCCGGACGGCTCGGTCCCGCCGGGGCTGGAGGAGCGGGTACGGCTCTACCGCAGCATGACGGCCCGCAGGAGGCTGCTCGTCGTGCTGGACGACGCCGCCGACGAGGCCCAGGTGCGCCCGCTGCTGCCGACCGGCCCCGGCAGCCTCACGCTCGTGACGAGCCGGTCGCCGCTGGCCGGGCTGGAGGCGGCGCGGGCGTACGAGCTGGGGGTTCTCAGCGAGGACGAGGCCGTGGCGATGCTCGGCGAGGTGGCGGGGCACGACCGGGTGCGCGCCGAGCCCGAGGCCGCCCGGCGCATCGTCCGGCTCTGCGGCCACCTGCCGCTGGCGCTGCGCATCGCGGGGTCCCGCCTGGCCAGGAAGCCGGGATGGACGCTCGACCACCTGGCGGGCCGCCTCGGCGACGAGCGGCGCAGGCTGGACGAGCTGAGCGCGGGCGACCTGGCCGTCCGGGGCAGCCTCGCGCTCGGCTACCGGGGCCTGCCCGACCGGGAGCGGCGACTGCTGCGCGGGCTCGGCGCGCTGTCGGCACCCGACTTCGCGTCGTGGGTGCTCGGCGCGGACCTGGAGCCGCTGGCCGAGGCGGGGCTCCTGCAGTCGCGCGGCCTCGACGAGGCGGGCCAGGAACGGTACGGGTGGCACGACCTGACCAGGCTCTATGCCGCCGAGCGGCTCGCCGAGGAGGACGGCGGGGCGGCGGGCGTGCTGGCGGCGAGGGCGGGCGTGATCCTTGAGCGGACCCGGCGGGCCAGAGCCACCCTGCTGCCCGCCGAGCCCGGCTCCGGCCGCACCGAGTCCCATCCGCCGCCCGGCCAGGGCACCCCTGACCAGCGTTCGGGAACGCGGGAAGGGGCGGCGGAGCCGGACGGGTTGAAGACCGGGTGGCTGCGCCAGGAGGCGCGGTGGCTGAGCGCCGAGCGCCGGTTCCTGGTGGCGGCCGTCGACGACTTCCACCGGGCGGGCCTGCACGAGGCGGCCTGGCGGCTGGCCTTCTATCTGACGCCGCTGTTCGAGCTGGGCGCCCACCACGACGACTGGCACCTGACCACGGCGACCGGGCTCGACGCGGCCAGGGCGGTGGGCCACCGGCACGGCGAGGCGCTCCTGCTACGCGGCCTGGCCGATCTGCACAGGGCCGAGGGGCGCACGGAGGCGGCCGCCGCGGCGCTGCGGGCGGCCCAGCCGCTGGTGGAGGGGTTGGAACTGGCCAGGATCACGCTCAGGCTCGGCCTGGTCCAGGCCCGTCCGGCGGAGGCCGAGCAGGCGTTCGTACGGGCCCTGCGGGTCTTCGAGGAGGCCGGGGACCGGCGCGGCCAGGCCGACGCGCTGAGGGCGCTGGGCGCGCTGCGCCGCGACCGGGAGGTGCTGGACCGGAGCCTGCGCGCCTACCAGAGCCTGGGCGACCCGCGCGGCGAGGCTGAGGCGCTGCTGGACCTGGCCAGGGTGCACCTGGGCGCGGGCAGGCGGGCCGAGGCGCGCGACTGCGCGGAGCGGCGGCTGCGGATCAACCGCCGGCTGGGCGACCGGCTGCCCGAGGCGGCGGCGCTGCTCGTCCTGGCCGAGATCGCCAGGGCGGACGGCGCGCCGGAGGCCGCCGCCGCGCTCGTCCGCGAGTCGCTGGAGACCTTCACCTCGTACGGCGAGCGCAGGGGCACCGCGCAGGCCCTCATGGCGCTCGCCCACGCGGCTCTCGACCTCGATGACCTGGATGGGGCGGTTGAGGCGTCTATGCGTGCCATGGGAGAGTTTGACCGCCTCGGTGACGAGCAGGGCAGGGCGGATGCCGAGCAGCTCGCGCAGGAGGCCCGTAGGCGGCGTGGCCGGCGGATATAGCCGACTATGCGGATTCTGAACGCCGTACCCCTACGGTGAGGGCCACATCCCCGACAACGAAGGTGATCACAGCATGCGAAAGACGATCGCGCTGGCGGTCGCGGCCGTCGCGCTGGCGGGCTGCGGTGCGCTCCCCGGCCGGCAGGGCGGCGGCGGCGAGGAGCGGCAGTCGCAGGCCGTCGTCGAGTCCCCCGCAGGGAAGCAAGAGTCGACGGCGCCCCAGGAGTCGCCCTCCTCCCAGGAGTCGCCGGCGGCCCAGCAGCAGAGCGCGCAGGAGTCCGCGCCGATCGCCACCCGCGAGGTCGAGGTGAGCCTGAGCGGCGATCGCGGCAAGGCGCGCGCCGACATCAACGAGCTCAAGCGCCAGGGCAGGACCCTCACACTCACCTGGAGGGTCACCGCGACCGACGGAAGGGTCGTCCTGGGCACCGGCCTCGGCACCGGCCCCACGGACTACACGGTCTCGGGCGTCTCGCTGATCGACCCGGTGAACGCCAAGCGCTACCGGGTGGCACGCAACGGCCCCGGCCAGGACGCGGAGTGCGTCTGCTCCGCGACCATGGGCAACCGGCTGGAGACGGGCGAGGCGTCCACGCTGTACGCCGTCTTCGCCGCGCCTCCTCCGGACGTCACGAAGATCAACATCGAGATGCCCATGATCGGCGTGTTCACCGATGTTCCGATCTCTTAGCGTCGCCCTGTCGCTCGTCCTGTCACCCACGCCCGCGCCCAGCCCCCCGGCCGGAGCCACCGGCGCGGTCGAGGACCTGGTGCTGCCCGTCGAGGACGTCATCGGCGAGATCGAGTCGCTGGACGGCACCGAGAGCGAGAGCAGGCAGGGGCGCCAGGTGACGGTCGCGCTCACCAGCGACGTGCTGTTCGCGCTGGACAAGTGGCGGCTGACCGCCAAGGCCCGGCAGCGGCTCTCGCAGGTGGCCGAGAAGGTCAAGGCCGACGGGGCGGGCGGGGTGGTCAGGATCGACGGCCACACGGACGACCAGGGGAGCGAGGCGTACAACGTCACCCTGTCGCGGCGGCGGGCGCAGGCGGTGCGTACGGCCATGAGCGGGCTGCTCAGCGACGCGGGCGTGACCCTGGAGGCGCGCGGGTACGGCGAGAGCCGGCCCAAGTGGCCCAACGTGGTGAACGGCAAGCCCGACAAGAAGAACCGCGCGCGGAACCGGCGGGTCGAGGTGGTGTTCACCGCCAGGCAGTGACCCCTTCCCAGGGGTGACGGCCGCGTGACGGCCTGGCGTGCGGGCCCGCGGCGGTCAGTCGCCCTGGAGCTCGCCCAGCGTCACGTTGACCGTTCTCGGGTTCCCCTCCGAGTTCAGCACCCCCACCTTGACCTGGTCGCCGGGCTTGAGGGTGGCGATGGTCTCGGACAGGGCCACCATCGTCGGCGTGTCCTTGCCGTTGATCGAGACGATCACGTCACCCGACTCGATGCCCGCCTTGTCCGCGCCTCCACCGGGCACGACGCTGACCACGCCCACCCCGCTCGGCTGGCCGTCGAGGCCGATGACCGTGCTGCCCCTGATGCCGAGGGCGGCCCGTTGGGTGTTGGTGACCTTGCCGGTCTTGACGATCTGGGCGGCGATGTTGGTCGCGGTGTTGCTCGGGATCGCGAACCCGATGCCGGGCGCGGCGCCCCCGCCCAGGGCGGGGTCGACGGCGGCGAGCGTGGGAATGCCGATCACCTGGCCGGACAGGTCGACCAGCGCGCCGCCGCTGTTGCCGGGGTTGATCGCGGCGGAGGTCTGGATGGCGTTGGCGATCGTGGCGCCGGGGGAGCCCTCCTCCTGCGGTTCGGAGACCGTACGGCCGAGCGCCGAGACGATGCCGTTCGTCACGCTGCCCGACAGGCCCAGCGGGTTGCCCATGGCGAGCACGATCTGGCCGACCCGCAGCTTGGACGAGTCCGCGAACTTGGCGGGCCGCAACCCCTTGGGGTCGTCCACCTTGATCACGGCGAGGTCGCCCGCCTGGAAGGTCCTGATCACCCTGGCGGGGCGCGGGGGGCCGCCGGTGGCGAGGGTGACCTCCATCTTGGTGGCCTGGCCGACCACGTGGGCGTTGGTGACGATGTGTCCCGCCGTGTCGTACACGATGCCGGACCCGAGCCCCACCTTGGTGGTGATCTGCACGATGGACGGCAGGACGTTGGCGATGACCTTCTCGTACGCCGCCTGGAGAGAGTTCAGCGACGCCGGCGAGGTGCCGGCAGGCGACGGGGCCGGGGGCGACACCTGCGTGGGTGACGCGAGCGCGCCCTGCTGCTCGGCCTCGGAATAAGGGGACGGCCCGCAACCGGTGAGCAGCACGGCGGCAGTGGCCAGACAGGCGACGATCCTCCTCATGGCAGGCCCCTGCCCAGCTCAGCCCGAAAGATACGCTTCCCGGACGTCGCGCCTGCTCAGCTTGCCCGTCGGCGTGCGCGGCAACGACTCGCGGTACTCGATCACGCGCGGATGCTTGAGCCGGGCCAGCCGGGGCGCGCAGTGCCGGAGCAGCTCGGCCGTCAGCTCGTCCCCGCCCGTGGCCCCCGCCGCCGGCTGGACGAGCGCGACGACCTTCTGCCCCCACTCGGGGTCCGGTGCGCCGATCACCGCCACGTCCGCCACGGACGGGTGTTCGAGCAGCGCGGCCTCGATCTCGGCCGGGTAGATGTTCACGCCGCCGGAGATGATCAGGTCGGTCCGCCGGTCCAGCAGGAACAGGTAGCCGTCGTCGTCCAGGTAGCCGATGTCCCCCGGGGTGTAGTCGCGGCCGCGCATCGACGCCGCCGTCTTGCCGGGATCGCCGTGGTACTCGAACCGGTTGATGCCGCCGATGTAGACCAGCCCCGGCGTTCCCGGGCCCACCTCGCGGCCGTCCTCCCCGACGATCGTGAACGCCATCCCGTCCAGCGCCCTGCCGACCGTGCCGGGCCTGGCCAGCCACTCCTCCGACGACACCATGGTCGCCACGGCCGCCTCGGTGGAGCCGTAGTACTCCCACAGGACGGGCCCGAGCCAGTCGATCATGGCCTTCTTGGTGGCCGGCGGGCACGGCGCCGCGCCGTGGTAGAGGTGGGTGAGGGAGGACAGGTCGTACGACTCCCGGTCCGGCACCCCCAGCAGCCGGTGGAACATCGTGGGCACCATGAACGCGTTCGTCACCC
This sequence comes from Nonomuraea phyllanthi, assembly GCF_006334985.2. GTDB lineage: Bacteria > Actinomycetota > Actinomycetes > Streptosporangiales > Streptosporangiaceae > Nonomuraea > Nonomuraea phyllanthi. The sequence continues at coordinate 633,040 of NZ_VDLX02000001.1, read as the reverse complement.
GGTGCCGCTCGATGAGCCGCAGCGCCTCGACGGCCTCGAACCGCTCGGGCGCCACGATCGAGTGCCCGAACTGCAGCGCCATCATGGCCTGCCCGTACGGCGCCGAGTGGTAGAGCTGCGAGCACACCAGGTGCACCCCCCCGGACGGCAGCCCGAAGTGCCGCCAGCTCTTGCGCATCAGGATCGGGTACAGCTCCTCCGGCGTCAGGTCCAGCAGCCGCCGCCGCACGCCCTTGGGGTGCCCGGTCGTGCCCGAGGTGTAGAGCATCATCGACCCGGCCCGCCGGTGCGCGGGCGCGTCGGCGGGCTGCCCGGAGACGAGCTCGGCGACCGTGAGGGCGTCCGGCGAGACCACCACCCCGGCCTGGCAGTCGGCCACGATGTAGGCGATCTCCTCGGCCGTGAAGTGCCAGTTCACCGGTACGAGGTAGGCGCCGATCTGGTACGTGGCGAGCATCATGGTGAGCGCGTCGAGCCCGTTCTTCAGCACGGTGACCACGCAGTCGCCCGGGGCCACTCCGCGCGAGGTCAGGCCGTTGGAGGCGCGGTTGGTGCGGGCGAGCAGCTCGCCGTAGGTGGCGCCCGCGTCGCCGAGGAGGGCGGGACGGCCGGGGTCGTCGGCGGCGATCTCGTAGAAACCCCTCATGTCCGCAGACCTTACAGAATTAGATTCTGCAGAGGGAATAGAGGAATTATCCCGCTCCAAGGTGACGTAACCTCAAGGCCATGGCGGACCGCGGCGACCAGAGACCCACTTATGATCCACCCACCACCCCGTTCCGCAAGATCGTCCCGCCGGCGGAGGAGACGATCAGGATCCAACGGCCGCCCCAGACCGGCAAGCCCCCGGCCAAGCAGCAGCCACCGGCTCAGCAGCCACCGGGCAAGCAGAAGCCCCCGTCCCAGCAACCGCCTGCCCAGCAACCGCCTGCCCAGCAGCAGCCGCCTCGACAAGCGCCACAGCAGCCTCCGTCGCCCCAGCCTCCGGCAAAGCAGCCCCCCGCCCAGCAGCCCCCGGCAAAGCAGCCCCCGACCCAGCAGCCCCCGACCCAGCAGTCCCCGGCTCAGCAGCCGCCGTCCCAGCCGACGCCGCTTCAGCAGGGGCCTCCCCGGCAGGGGCCGCCTCAGCAGTCGCCGATGCAACGCCCGGGCCTTCCTCCGCTGCCGCAGCCGCCCGTCCCGCAGGCCGGCGGGCCGCAGGCGCCGATGCAGCCCCCGCCCCCGTACCCCTTCGCGCCCGCCCCGAAGCCGCCCAGGCGTGGCTTCGGCGACATCCCGATCAAGGTCGTCTACCTTCTGGGCGCGATCCTCGGCACGGTCGGGGCCGTGTTCCTGATCTTCTTCGTGTTCTCCGGTGACGTGCCCGCCAACCAGACGGCGGGCGAGCAGGTCGTCCCGGTCTCGCCCGTGCCGACCTCCGCCGCCGCCACGGCGTCGCCCACCCCGAGCCCCACCCCGACGCCGATCGTGCTGCCGGAGGTGCCCAAGAGCAAGGCGTACGCGACCCTGCCGGGCAAGGCGGCCGTGGTCGCGGGCACCATCACGGACAAGAACAGCGGGATCAGCTATCCGAAGCTGGGCGCGCCGTGGAAGGCCAGGGACTACCCGCCGTACTCGGTGGCGCAGCGCATCGGCAAGGTGGAGATCCCGTACACGCTGATCGGCTCGGCGATGTACCCCGGTGACTCGCCGGCGAAGAAGCCCTCGACGGACGCCGACTACCGCGCGATCGCCACGGAGGCGGCCCGCTGGACGATCCGCACGCAGTACCCCAAGGGCGCCACGCTGGAGTGGACGGCCTCCAAGAAGGTCACGGTCGGCAAGGGCTGGACGCTCGGCTACAAGGTCACCTACACCCTCGACGGCAAGAAGCAGGTCGCCCAGGCCATGGTGTCGGTCGTCGAGGTGGGCAAGACGAAGCCCGCGATGCTCCTGGCCTCCATTCCTCAGGAGAACAAGGCGCGCTGGCCCGATCTGAACACCCTCGCGGAGAAGGTGCGGCCGCTCTAGCCCAGAAGCATCCTCTAGAATATGGTTCTGGGCATGGTCCGGACCTGGCATGGAGGATGAGCATGGCGATCGGGTTGAGCGAGGAGCACGAGGCGCTCCGCGAGTCGGTGAGCGGCTGGGCCGAGCGGAACATCCCGTCCGAGCTGCTGCGCGCCGGGGCGGACACGCGTCCCCCGTTCTGGTCGGCCCTGGCCGAGCAGGGACTGCTCGGCCTGCACGTGCCCGAGGAGCACGGCGGCTCCGGCTACGGGCTGCTGGAGACCGCCGTGGCCGTCGAGGCCCTGGCCGAGCGCATGGCGCCGGGTCCGTACGTGCCGACCGTGCTGGCCAGCGCGGTGATCACCGCCTCGAAGCGGCGTGAGCACCTGGAGCCGTTCGCCGACGGGACCCGCACCGGGGCCGTCGCGCTGACCGGCTCGCTCCGCGGCACCCGCACCGAGGACGGCTCGCTGGTGGTCTCCGGCACGGCCGAGCCGGTGCTCGGCGGCTCGCTGGCCGACGCGCTCGTGCTGCCGGTCGCCACGGACGACGGCGAGGAGTGGGTGCTGGTCGACGCGTCCGCCGCCACCGTCACCGCGATCAAGTCGCTCGACCTCACCAGGCCGGTCGCGAAGGTGGAGCTGTCGGAGGTGGCCGTGCCCGCCGAGCGCATCCTGGGCGGCGTCCAGAGCTCCGACGTGCGCGACCTGGCCGCGATCCTGCTGGGCGCCGAGGCGGCGGGCCTGGCCTCCTGGTGCGTCACGGCCGCCGCCGAATACGCCAAGGTACGCGTGCAGTTCGGCCGCCCGATCGGCCAGTTCCAGGGCATCAAGCACAAGCTCTCCCGCATGCTGGTCGCGCTGGAGCAGGCCAGGGCGACCGTGTGGGACGCCACCAGGGCGGCGGAGCGGCGAGCCGGGCCGGAGAGAGCGAAGGCGTCCAGCCTGATGCCAACGGCGGCCCGAGGGAGCGCGACCATCAACGCAGCCAGGGAGCTGGAGTACGCCGCCGCCATCGCCGGCGTGATGGCGCCCGACGCGGCCGTGCAGTGCGCCAAGGACGCCATCCAGACGTTCGGCGGCATCGGCTACACCTTCGAGCACGACGCCCATCTCTACTTCCGCCGCGCCCTCACCCTGCGCGCCCTGCTGGGCTCGTCGGCCGAGTGGGCCGCCAGGGTGACCGAGCTGGCTCTGCAGGGCGTCAGCCGCGAGATGCGGATCGACCTGCCCGAGGACGCCGAGGAGCTGCGCGAGTCGATCCGCGCCGAGATCGCGGAGATCGCCCAGCTGGAGGGCAAGGAGCAGAAGCGGGCGCTGGCCGCGCGCGGCTTCGTCATGCCGCACCTGCCCAAGCCGTGGGGCCGCGACGCCAAGCCCCTCGAGCAGGTGCTCATCGCCCAGGAGCTCAAGGCCGCCAAGGTCAGGCTGCCCGCGATGATCATCGGTGCCTGGGTGGTGCCGTCGATCGTCACGTACGGCACGCCCGAGCAGCAGGAGCGCTTCCTGCCCAAGACGCTCAGCGGCGAGATGATCTGGTGCCAGCTGTTCTCCGAGCCCGGCGCCGGCTCCGACCTGGCCTCGCTGCAGATGAAGGCCGAGCAGGTCGAGGGCGGCTGGAAGCTCACCGGCCAGAAGATCTGGACCTCCGTGGCGCACGTCGCCGAGTGGGGCATCTGCATCGCCCGCAACTCCAGCGAGGGCTCCAAGCACGAGGGCATCACGTACTTCCTGGTCGACATGAAGGCCCCGGGCGTCACGGTCCGGCCGCTGACCGAGATGACCGGCGAGAACCTGTTCAACGAGGTCTTCCTCGACGGCGTCTTCGTCCCCGACGAGCTGGTCGTGGGCGAGGTCGGCGACGGCTGGAAGGTGGCCCGCAACACCCTGTCGAACGAGCGCGTCTCGCTGTCGTCCGGTTCGGGCGGCACCGGCGCGTCGGTGCCCGACCTGCTGGGCCTCATCGGGCGGCTCGGCCGCGAGCTGACGCCTGCCGAGGCGCAGGAGGTGGCCGGGGTGGTCTGCGAGGGCCACTCGATCAACGCGCTGTCGCTGCGCGTCACGCTCAAGCAGCTGGCCGGCAGCGAGCCGGGCGCGGACGCCTCCGTACGCAAGCTGCTGTCCACCTCCCACGCCCAGCACGTCTCGGAGACGGCGGTCGACCTGCTCGGCACCGCCGCCGTCGTGGCCGCCGACATCAAGCTCGGCGACGCGGGCTACTGGAACCGGGCGGTGCTCGCCACCCGGGCGATGACCATCTACGGCGGCACCACCGAGGTGCAGCTCAACATCATCGGCGAGCGCATGCTGGGCCTGCCGAGGGACTAGCGCACGGGCTGCGGCGGGACGGGCGCGGCGTCCTCGGCCGGGACGGGGGCGCCGATCCTGATCTCGCCGACGCACGAGGCCGGGCCGATGGCACGGATGGCCAGCTCGGCCCCGGCACCGGTGATGGGGGCGAAGGTCCTGCCCAGGTTCTCGCCCGCCGGCACGGCGGTCTGGGCGAGCCCGAGCCGCACGTTCAGGGTGGTCTCGGCGCCGTTCAGGTAGGAGATCTGCACGGTGTGCTCGCCGTACCCGAGCGCGGTCGGGAGCCGGAAGCGCACCTCGTCCCGGCCGACCGGGGTGCAGGCGGCGCCGGCCGGGATCGTGATGCCGTCGATCCGCACGGGGGACAGCCGGCCCTGCCGGTCGAAGATCAGCGGATCGGCCACCGGGCCGGCGAGCCGGCTGGTCCAGGAGATCCCGTGCGGGGCGGTCGGCCCGAGCACGCGTGAGTGCCGCGCGTAGTCGTAGAAGAACGCCGCGAACGCCACCTTGGGCGGTACGTGCGTGTCGAGGACGACCGAGCCCGCCGGCACGCGGGCGAGCGCCGCCTCGGCGGTCCGCACGTAGCTCCGGACGTTCGCGCCGAGCGGCCGGTCGGCGTACGCGGCGACCGACCACACCGACCCGGCCGCGAACGCCGCCGCCACCGGCGCCCACGCCCACCGCAGCCGCGTCGAGGGGCGGCGCCAGGGCTGCTCCTCGCCCTGGACCGGGATGAACGCCAGCCCGATGGCCAGGGCCACGACCACGGCGGTGGAGGAGACGTATCGCAGCTCGAATCCGCTCAGATCCGGACCGAGCGTCTCGACCCGCCCCAGCATGATCGGCGCCACGTCGGCCAGCAGGAAGTAGCCGAGCAGCGTCAGCCACGCCAGCCAGGCCCGCCGCCGCCACATCACGGACACCGTCACCGCCACGGCCGCGACCGCCACGCTGGCCCAGCCGAGCACGGGCGGGGTGGCGGCCAGCGCGTAGTCCTCGCCGATCGACTGCCAGCGCCAGGGGCCGCCCAGCGACGTGGGCACGAGCGAGCCGGTCAGCAGCGTCCAGGCCGCCTTCACCGCGACCCCGGCGGCGGGGAGCTCGGCGTGGAAGGTGTCGTTCGTGAGCTGCACCGAGGTGAACAGCTGCCGGAAGAACACCACCGCGTACGGGACCAGCACGCCGAGGTAGAGCAGCCACGCCCGCCACAGCCGCCGCCCGCCGAGCCAGCCGACGGTGAGCACGAAGGCCAGCACCGGGATGAACGGCGCCTTGACGAAGAACACCATCCCGAACGCCGTCCAGCCGGCCGCCGCCACCGCGTGCCGCATCCGCCCCGTGCGGGTGAACAGGACGTGCGAGCAGAGCGCCATCGGCAGCGCGATCTGGAACGGCAGCGTCTCCGCCACCACCGCCCACCACGACAGGCCCGGGATCGTCATCGGGGTCAGCAGGAAGAAGCCGAGCGGGACCAGGATGGCCGGACGCGGGCCGAACAGCAGCCGCAGCAGCCGGAGCAGCGCCAGCCCGGCCGCCGCCTGCAGGCCGATCGTGAGGCCGTGCGCGAGCACGTCGTTGTAGACCCCGAGCCGGCCCATCACCCAGTGGATCGCGAACGCCCCCGGCATCAGGTGGCCGAAGTCGATCCGCATGAGGTAGTCCCAGGACAGCTGGCTCTCCAGCCCCCTGGCGATGAACATGAAGTCGTCCTGGCGGAAGTAGGTCCGCCTGACCAGCTCGAACTTCCAGACGAGCTGCACCGCCACCATCACCGCACCGGCGGCCAGCACGGCGTCGCCGCCGCGAAGCCAGTGGCGTGCCCGTACGGTAGCCACGCTCGCCATCATCACCCCCGCGAAGACTCAACCATGTCCTGGTCTGCGGTGGAATGGCCGTAGCAGGGTTGTGATGTCATAGCGGGATGCCGCATATGCCCCGATTCGGGCTCGTCGCTGCGCTGCTCGGGCTCGCGCTCGGCTGCCTGGCGCTCGGGCCGGCGCTCGGACGGGGTTTCACGCTGCTCCAGGACATGGTGTTCGTGCCGGACCCGGCCTTCAGCGCGTGGACGTTCGGGCTGGCGGGCGGGGCAGCGCGGGTCGTCCCGAGCGACGCCGTGGTGACCGCGCTGGCGCAGGTGCTGCCCGCCGAGCTGGTGCAGAAGGCGATCCTGCTGGGGATCTTCGTGCTCGGCTGCTCGGGGGCCGCGCTGCTGCTGCCGGCGGGCTCGCCGGGGCCGCGGCTGGTGGCGGGCGCGTTCTACGTGTGGAACCCGTACGTGGCCGAGCGGCTGCTGATGGGGCAGTGGGCGCTGCTGCTCGGGTACGCCGGGCTGCCCTGGGTCGTGCGGGCCGCGTGGTCAGGGCGGCGGCTCGCCGTCGCCCTGCTGCCGGCGGCGGTCGGCGGCTTCGCGGCGATGACGGTCACCGCGATCACGGCGCTGCCGGTGGCCCGCCGGCTGTGGGTCGTGGCGGGGGCGCTGGCGGCGTTCAGCCTGCCGTGGCTGGTCGCCACCGCGCTGCGGCCCGAGGGGCTCGCGGGCGATCCGGCGGGCGTGTACGCGTTCGCGGCCAGGGCCGACACGCCGTTCGGCGCGGTGGGGAGCCTGCTGTCGCTGGGCGGGATCTGGAACGCGCACGCGGTCCCCGCCGGGTACGGCACCGTCGTGGGGGCGGCGGCCCGGCTGCTGCTCACGCTGGCCGGGATCGTGTTCTTCCTGCGGAGCGCGGTGCCGTACAAGAGGGGGCTGGCCGTGGCGGCGCTGGCCGGGCTGGCGATCGCCTGCGCCGGCGTGAGCGAGCCGGGGCGGCGGGCGTTCGCCTGGCTGGTGGAGGCGTGGGGCGGGTTCGCGGTGTTCAGGGACGCCCAGCAGTACGTGGCGCCGCTCGCGCTGGTGGCGGCGCTCGGGCTCGGGCTGCTCGTCGAGTCGGTCGCGCGCGAGCGGGTGTGGCTGGCCGCGATGGCGCTCGTGCCGGTGGCCGTGCTGCCCACCATGGCCTGGGGCTCGCTCGGGCGGCTGGGGGCCGTCTCCTACCCGGCGGGCTGGACCGCCGCCCGCGAGGTCGTCCGGGCCGACCGGGAGCCGGGTGACGTGCTGGTGCTGCCCTTCGAGTCGTACCGGCAGTTCCCCTGGAACGGGGGCCGGGCCGTGCTGGACCCGGCCCAGCGCTTCTTCGCCGTGCCGGGGCGGCGGGTGGTCTCCAACGACGCCGTACGGGTCGGCGACCTGGTCGTCGGGAGCGAGGACCCGCGGGCGCGGGAGGTAGAACACGTACTAGCTGGGCCTTCGCCCGATCTTCGGGCGGCTGGATTCCGCTACGTCATCGTCAACGCGGGGACAGTTGAGGAACGGCGGCGCTTCGGCGTATGGCTACGGAGCGCGAGACTCCTGGTCGATACGGGTGACCTGCGGTTGTACCGGGTCGATGGTCGCATGCCATCCGGATATGACCCCTGATCAGGGGATTTGTAAAGTTTTCGTAGAGCTACTTCCGAGTAGCAAGAATTGGTTCTAGGTTAGGGGCGGCCCCGACCACGCACCGCGCTCCAGGAGGAACCCCCGTGTTCAAGATCCTCTTAGCGGCGATCATCGGCGTCGCCGTGGCGGCCCTCGTGACGACGGTCGCCACCGTCTCCCTCACCGGTGCCACCGCCACGCCGGTCAACCAGCCGCTCTACAACTACGGCGACCGGTAACCCGAGCCGACATGCCGCCCTCTCCATCACGGGACGAGGGGACGAGCCGACCACCACTGCTTGAGATCGTCATTCCCGCCCACAACGAGGAACGACGACTTCCCGGGGGCCTCCTGCAGCTGTGCGCGAAGCTTGCCCGCCTGCCGTTCCCGACCGCCGTCATCGTCGTCGACAACGCCAGCACGGACCGCACGGCCGACATCGTCAGGGACTGGCCGCGCGGACCCGTCCCGGTCCGGCTGATCCGGTGCCCGGTTCCCGGCAAGGGAGCCGCCGTGCGCGCCGGGCTGCTCGGCACCAGCGCGCCGTTCGCCGGCTTCGTCGACGCCGACATGGCCACCGACCTGGACGCCCTCGACGTCGCCTTCGGGCAGCTGCTGTCCGGCGAGCGCGTGGTGATCGGATCGAGGGCGCACCGCGACTCCCACGTCGAGAACCGCCACAGCAGGATCCGCGAGCTGGGTGCCTTCGGCTTCCGCGCCCTGGCCGGCGCGCTGGTGCGCGGGGTGAGCGACACCCAGTGCGGGTTCAAGTTCTTCGACGGGGTGCTGGCCCGCGAGGTCGCCGCCCGGCTCCGCACCCCCGGCTTCGCCTTCGACGTCGAGCTGCTCGCGCGCTGCGTGCGGGAGGGCTCCGCGGTGGTGGAGATCCCCGTGCGCTGGCACGACATGCCGGGCTCGCGGTTCTCCCCGGCCCGGCACACGTTCGGCATCGTGCTGGAGCTCGGGCGGATCTGGCTGCGGCTGCGCGCCCGGCCGCGGGCCGCCGCGCCCCCGTCCTGGGAGGCGCCGCTCGACCCCGTCGGATCTCCGTGAAGATCGCCGTCGTCAACTGGCGTGACCCCTGGCATCCCCAGGCCGGCGGCGCCGAGACCTTCGCCTGGGAGCTGGCCCGCCGCTTCGCGCGCGCGGGCCACGAGGTGTGCTTCGCCACCGCGCGGGCGCCCGGCCAGGCGCGGAGCGAGCGCGCCGAAGGGGTACGGTTCGTGCGGATGGGCGGGGTGTTCACCGTTTATCCGCTGGTGCTCTGCTGGCTGCTGCTCCGGCGCGGCCGCTTCGACGTGGTGCTCGACTGCCAGAACGGGATCCCGTTCTTCACCCCATGGGTCGTGCGGCGGCGTACCAAGGTCTTCTGCGTCATGCACCATGTGCACGACCGGCAGTTCGGCGTGCACATGCCGGGATGGCTGGCGGCGTTCGGGCGCTTCCTGGAGGGGCCGGTGGCGCGGCGGACCTACCGGCGGCACGCGAGCGTGGCCGTGTCGCCGTCCACGGTGCGGGCCATGCGGGAACGGCTCGGGTGGGAAGGGCCGGTGCACATCGTGCCGAACGGGGTGAGCGTCGCCCGGCCCTCCGGCGTCACGCGGAGCCTCTCGCCCCGGATCGTCTGCCTCGGCCGGCTGGTCGCGCACAAGCGGGTCGGCCTGCTGCTCGACGCCGTGCCCCAGCTCAGGGAGCGCTGGCCCGGCCTGACCGTGGACGTCATCGGCCGGGGACCCCTGGAGGACGAACTGCGTGCCCGGCTGCCGGAGGGCGTGACCCTGCACGGCTACCTGCCCGAGGAGGACAAGGCGCGGCTGCTGGCGCGGGCGTGGGTGCACGTGAGCGCGTCGCAGGGCGAGGGGTGGGGCCTGAGCGTCCTGGAGGCGGCGGCGCTGGGGGTGCCCACCGTCGCGTTCGACGTGGAGGGGCTGCGGGACGCCGTACGGGACGGCGAGACGGGGTGGCTGCTGCCGGAGGGGACGGAGCTGGCCAAGGGCATTGGCGCGGCACTCGCGGAATGGGACGACACTTATTCCGTGAAATGTCGGGCATGGGCGGACCGTTTCTCCTGGGACCGCAGCGCGGAGCTCCTGACCGCGCTGATGCTGGGCCGCGAGGTCGAGGCGGGCTGGGAGGCCCGGTGACGCGCAGACCACCGATCGACCGGGTGGTGGCCGGTCGCTCGCCCAACCAGCCCTCCACCGACCGCCTGGTGGCCGGCCGCCGCGTCCCCAAAGCTCCGGGACCGGCCGCGCCCGCCGGGCCGGACGCCTCCGTCGCGCCGCCCGCCGCGTCCCCGGCGAGCGGCCGCGAGCCGGTCGCGCGTCCGGCGAGCCGGGGCGGCGCGGCTCTGGAGGCGGTCGGCGTGCGGGTGTGGCGCCGGTGGTGGCTGGTCGTGTGCTGCCTCGGCTTCGCCGTGCTCGCGTTCACCACCAAGCCGGGCAACCTCATCTCCGACACCAAGATGGACCTCGCGCTCAACCCGGTCGGCTGGCTGGAGCGCGCCACCCACCTCTGGGACCTCCAGCACTTCGGCCAGCTCCAGAACCAGGTCGCCGGCTACGTCTTCCCCATGGGCCCGTTCTTCGCGCTCGGCGACCTGGCCGGGATCGAGCCGTGGGTGACGCAGCGGCTCTGGCTGACGCTGCTGATGTGCGTGGCGTTCCTCGGCGTGGAGCGGCTGGCCGGGCGGCTCGGCGTCGGCACCCCGGGCGCCCGGGTGGTGGCCGCGCTGGCGTACGCGCTGGCCCCCCGCACGCTGTCCATCCTCGGAGAGATCTCGGTCGAGTGGCTGCCCGCGGCGATGCTGCCGTGGATCCTGCTCCCGCTGCTCACCGCGTCCGAGACGGGCCAGCGCGCCCGGGGCGCCGTCAGGTCGGCGCTGGCCGTGGCGCTGTGCGGCGGCGTGAACGCGGTCGCCGTGCTGGCCGTGCTCGTCGCCCCCGTGCTCTACATCCTCACCAGGCCGCGCCCGGTGCCGCGCTGGCGGCTGCTGGCCTGGTGGTCGGCCGCCGTCTCGGTCGCCACCCTGTTCTGGACGCTGCCGCTGCTGCTCGCCGGCCGGTACGCGTTCTCGTTCCTGCCGTACACCGAGACCGCCGGCACCACCACCCAGGTCACCTCGCTCACGAACGTCCTGCGCGGCGCCTCCGACTGGGTGCGTTTCCTGCCGCTCACCGGCGTCTTCGACCAGCCGCCCGGCTTCGCGATCGCCACCTCCGCCACCATGGTCGTGGTCACCGGCGCGCTCGCGGCGCTCGGCCTGGCCGGGCTCTCCCGCCGGGACCTGCCCGCAAGGGGCTTCCTGGTGGCGCTGTTCCTGATCGGCGTGACGGCGCTGGTCGCGGGGCACATGAGCGAGCTGGAGCCGGTCGTGGCCGAGCCGGTGCGCTGGCTGCTCGACGGCCCGCTCGCGCCGCTGCGCAACCTGCGCAAGTTCGACCCGCTGGTACGCCTCGCGCTCGCCTTCGGCCTGGCCCACCTGCTCGTACGGGCCCGGCTGCCGCTGCGTGCCGTGTCGGTGGTGGCGTTCGCGGCCCTCGTGCTGCCCGTGTTCAACCAGGGCCTGGCCGCGCCCGGCGACTTCAGGCAGGTGCCGGCGTACTGGCGGGAGGCGGCGGCCTGGCTCGACGCGAACGCCGGCGACGACGGCGTGCTGCTGGTGCCGGGCGCCAAGTTCGGCGAGTACGTCTGGGGCCGCCCGATGGACGAGCCGCTCCAGGCGCTGACGACCGCCCGATGGACGGCCAGGCAGATCACGCCGCCCGGCTCGGTGGGGCTGACCAGGCTGCTCGACGCCATCGACGATCGGCTCGCCTCCGGTCACGGCTCGGCGGGGGTGACCGCCGTGCTGCGCCGGATGGGCGTGCGCTACCTGCTCGTCAGGAACGACCTGAACAGGGCGAACCTCCAGGGCGCCTGGCCCGCGCGCATCTTCGAGGCGCTGCGCGAGTCGCCGGGCATCAGGCCGGTGCGCTCGTTCGGCGAGCCCGTCGGCGACAGGGAGGGCGACGACGCCGTCGAGACGCTGGACGCGGCGTTCCCCGCGCTGGACCTCTACGAGGTGAGCGGCAGCTCCGACCTGGTGGGCGTGGAGCCGGTGGCCGACGCGCTGAAGGTGCGCGGCGGGCCGGAGTCCATGCTCGCGATGGGCGACCTCGGCCTGCTCGGCGACGGCCCGGTCCTGCTGAACGGCGACGCGGGCGGCCGCGAGGCGCCCACCGTGGTCAGCGACGCGCTGCGGCTGCGCGAGCGCTCGTTCGGAGAGATCAGGTCGAACCGGTCGCCCACGCTCACCGCCGACAGGAAGGCGGACTTCGGCGGGGTCAGAGCCCTCGACCTGCTGGAGGACGGCTGGCTGGACGCCGCCGCCACCGCCGAGTACGGCGGCATCGCCGGCATCACGGCCTCGTCCTCGCTGGCCGACCCGTACGCGATCGCGGGGCTCAGCTCGCCGGGCCGCGGCCCGTGGTCGGCCATGGACGGCAACGTCGAGACCGGCTGGGAGAGCGACGGCTCGAAGGATCCGCGCGGCGAGTGGCTGCGGGTGGACCTGCCGAGGCGGATGCGGATCCCGTACGTGCAGGCGATGTTCCCCTCCGACCTGCTGCTCGGCCAGCGCATCAGCCGCGTGGCCGTGGAGACCGAGTCCGGCGCCCTGGCCCAGGACGTGCGGGCGACCACGGACGCCCAGCGGCTGCGCGTCCCCGACGGCCCGACGAGCTGGGTGCGGGTCAAGGTGCTCGCGACGGCGTCCGGCGAGTGGAGCTACGGGCAGCGCGTCGGCGTCGTCGAGCTGTCCATCCCCGGCGTCACGGCCGAGCGAACGATCAGGCTGCCCGGAGCGGGCGGCGACGTGTTCGTCATGGACAAGGGGCTCGACGAGCGGCCCGCCTGCATGCGCAACAGGGCCCGCTGGGTGTGCAACCCGAACGCGCTGGCCAGGCAGGACGAGGAGACCGGGTTCGACCGGACCTTCACCGCCGGGTCCGCCGCGAGCGTGAACGTGCGGGGATCCGCCGTGCTGAGGGATCCGGAGCTCGTCGACCGGTTCACGCGCGTCCGTGCGGACCTGACCAGCGTGACCGGCTCGTCCCAGCTGGCCGAGGACGCGGTGGTCTCGCCCAGGTCGGCCTTCGACGGGGACACGAGCACGACGTGGATCCCGGCGGGCCGCGACGCCGAGCCCACGCTCAGCCTCGCGTGGAAGGGCCGGCGCACGATCTCCCAGGTCAGGATCTTCCGCCCCGCGAGCGACAAGCAGCCGCTCGACGTCGTGGTGACCGGCGACGGTGGCGCGGTCCGCGCGGGACGGGTCGATCCGAGCGGCCTGCTCACGTTCGAGCCGCTGTCCACCTCCCGGCTCAAGCTCCGCTTCACGCCGTTCTCGAAGCGGCTGCAGGTGACGGAGATCGCGGTGCCCGGTGTCGATCCCGTGGGCAGGCCCGCCGACATCCCGCTCCGGCTGCCCTGCGGCGCGGGGCCGAGGATCGAGGTGAACGGGCAGGCGATCCAGACCAAGGTCACGGGCACCCATGCCGACCTGCTGGAACAGCGGCCGGTTCAGTTCCTCGGCTGCTCCAAGGCCCGGCTGGCGGCCGGTGACAACCGGGTGCGGGTCGCCGGCTGGGACCCGTTCGCCGTCGACGCACTCGTGGCGGGCACGCTCCCCGACGAGCCGGGCGGCGTGGCGGGGGCGGCCGTGCAGGGCACCTGGACGCCGTCCGTACGCGAGGTCGCGGTGGACGCGCCCAAGGACTCCTTCCTCGTCGTCAACGAGAACTTCAACGCCGGCTGGCAGGCGCGGATCGCCGGGAAGACGCTCAAACCGGTCCGCGTCGACGGCTGGAAGCAGGGCTGGGAGCTGCCCGCCGGCACCTCGGGGACCGCCCGGCTGGAATACGTGCCGGACCGCGCCTACCAGCTCGCGCTGGTCCTCGGCCTGGCCGGGATCGCCCTGCTGGCCCTGATCGCCCTGGTGATGCGGGGCCCGCGGCCCGAGCACGTGCGCGAGACCGCCGCCGCCCCGGCCGCGCGGCTGCCCCACCTGCGCGCGCCGTACGCGGTCGTGCTCGGGCTCGCCTTCGGCGGCTGGGTGGCGAGCTGGCCCGGCATGCTCGCGGTCCTGGCCGCGGTGCTCGTGACGCTCCTGCTGCGGGCCAGGGGCCTGTCCGCGCACTGGCCGGCCGCCGCCGCGTTCGGCGTCGCCACGGCCTCCCTGGCGGCGGCCATGCTGGTGCCCGGCGTGGAGCTGCTGCTGGACCAGGTGCCGCAGCTGGCCGCCTGCGCGGCCATGGGCGTGCTCTTCGGCCAGCTGGTCAGGGAGCCGGCGCGACCGGAGCCGGAGCCGGAGCGGCCGGCGGCAGAGCAGGTGCTGACCGGCGCCGGGCGAGCTTGAGAGCGGGGACCTCGATCAGATGGTACGTACCGACGCTCAGCAGCAGCGAGACCATCAGCGACACCACGGCCACGCTGGGGAAGTCGCCGCCGAACGGCGGCGCGCCGGTCAGCTTGAGCTGCAACGTGATCACCGGGACGTGCCACAGGAAGAAGCTGTAGGAGATACGGCCCAGGTAGGCGCTCACGGGGTTGCCGAGCACCCGGTGCCGCAGCGAGCCGGTCCTGGGGGCCAGCGCGAACGGCGCCACCACCAGCACCGCGATGGCTGCCTCCAGGCTCATCCGCGTCAGCGACTCCGACAGGGTCGGCAGCGTCAGCGTGCGCGGGCCGGCCAGCCCCGTGCTGAGCACGGCGTACAGGATGAGGGCCAGCACCAGGAGCTGCGGCGCCAGCGCGTCGATCACCCTGCTGTGCCCGATCCACACCGACAGCACCGCCATCGCCATGCCGCCGGCGAAGAACACCAGGTTGTACGGCAGCGTCAGGGCGAGCTGCGACTGCCCGAACTCGCGGGTCGCGACCACGGTGACCACCGAGATCACCGGCAGCACCGCGATGCCCGCCAGCAGCCTGACCGGGGGGTTGCCACCGCGCCGTGCCCACCTGTGCAGCGCCCAGGCCAGCAGGGGGAGCAGCACGTAGAAGGCCATCTCGATGGGCAGCGTCCACATCTGGTAGAGCCCGTCGGGCGCCGGGTCGCCGGGGAAGTAGCTCTGCAGCAGCAGCATCCACTTGACCCAGTCGAGCCAGCCGAGCGAGCTCCACGCCCACAGCGCCAGCCCCGCCACGAGCCAGTAGGCCGGCATGACCCGCAGCACCCTGCGCCACAGGTAGCGCAGGAGGGCGGGGCGCGGCGTGCCCTCGATGACCGCCCGCGCCCAGGGGCGGTAGAGGAGCAGGCCCGACAGGAGGAAGAAGACGGGCACGGCGATGCCGAGCCTGGCCATCATCCAGGAGTACATGCCCTCGCGGTACATGACGCCCGTGTTGCTGCCGACGTGCAGCAGCCACACGCCCAGAGCGGCGCACGCGCGGATGCCGTCGAGGGCCGTGTCCCTGCCCTTCATCCCTGCTCACACCCCCTGGCTCGATCAGCGGAAACCACGATAGAACTTGTTTCTATCGATTTGATTGCGGTGGGAGGACCGCCGCTGACGGCCCTGACCCCCTGTCATACTTTGTTGCTCGAAGATCCCGCCACATGACAACACGTTCTACAAATCCGGAGGCCTCGATGGGTCGTATCTCAACGCTCGTCCTCATCGGGTTCGGGGCTTTCTTCGTCGCGCTGGCGCCGCTGCTGAAATTCTGGGCGGCGGGCCAGCTGATCTCCGCTCCGGCGGACCAGTTCGGCATCGCGCGGATGGAGGCCAAGGACGCGCGGTACTTCTCGCTGCAGGACCTCAAGGTCCTCACCGGCGACCTCGACATCATCGTCACGACCCGCGGTGACGTGAAGGAGGCCGACTCGCACCGGGTGGTCTGGGACGAGGCCACGGTCGTCAACGACGTGACCAACAGCCGGCCGCAGATCGAGCTGTCCGAGCGGCGCAGCGCCTTCGACCGCTACAGCGGGGTGGGGCTCAACTGCTGCGGGGCCAGCATCGACAAGGATCCGGTCACGCTGGAGGGGCAGATCTACAAGTTCCCCTTCGACGTGGAGAAGAAGACGTACAAGGTGTTCAACGGCACGGTGGGCAAGGCGTTCGACGCCACGTTCGTCCGCGAGGACACGGTGAACGGGCTGCCCGTCTACGTGTTCGAGCAGCAGATCCCGCCGAGCAAGACCGAGACGCGCACGGCGCCCGCCAACGTGCTCGGCATGACGGACACCAAGGGAGACGTGCAGGTCGACCGCTGGTACGACGGCACGACCACCTTCTGGGTGGAGCCGGTCACCGGCGCCCCGGTCAAGCAGGAGGTGCAGCGCCACGAGGTGCTGAAGACCCAGGACGGCGTGGAGCGCTCGGCGGCCTTCGTCGGCACCGCGAAGATGACCGAGAAGACCGTCGACGAGCTGGTCAAGAACGCCGAGGACGACAAGAACCAGATCAACCTGCTGCGCAACGTCATTCCGCTGGTCCTGCTCCTCGTGGGGCTCGCGCTCGCGTTGACCGGCGTCCTCGTCGGCCGCCGCAGGTGACCATTCAGCGCGGTTTACTAGAACACGTTATCGCCACCGTTACCGGCGAGTAGCGGATAAAAGAATCAGACCTAGAACGCGTTGCAGTTCGCTGCCCGCCGGACGTATTGTCGGGCCATGCGGACACGTGTCACGGACATGTTCGGAATCGAGTTACCGATCTTCGCGTTCAGCCACTGCAGGGACGTGGTCGCCGCCGTCAGCCGCGCGGGCGGCATGGGAGTGCTCGGGGCGCTCTACTTCACGCCCGAGGAGCTCGAGACCGAGCTCAGGTGGATCGACGACCACGTGGACGGCCGGCCGTACGGCGTGGACGTGGTCATGCCCGCCTCCTACGAGGGCGCCGACTTCGCGCCCGAGGAGCTGGTGGGCCGCCTGCAGTCGATGATCCCCGACGGCCACCGGGCGTTCGTCGAGGGCCTGCTGGCCCGGCACGGCGTCCCGCGGCTGTCCGCGGACGCCGATCCCGGCAGGGTGCTGCTCGGCTGGACGGACGCCACCGCCCGGCCGCAGGTGGAGGTCGCCCTGCGCCACCCCATCGCGCTGCTGGCCAACGCTCTCGGCCCGCCGCCCGCCGACGTGGTGGACCTCGCCCACGCGAAGGGCGTCAAGGTCGCCGCGCTCGCCTCCACGCCCCGGCACGCGCTCAAGCAGGTGGAGGTCGGGGTGGACGTCGTCGTCGCCCAGGGCACAGAAGCCGGCGGCCACACCGGCGAGATCTCCACCATGGTGCTGATCCCGCAGGTCGTGGACGCCGTGGACGTGCCCGTCCTGGCCGCCGGCGGCATCGGCAACGGCCGCCAGATGGCCGCGGGGATGGCGCTGGGCGCCGAGGGGGTCTGGACCGGCTCGCTCTGGCTGACCGTCGAGGAGGCCGACACCCCCGAGATGGCCAAGCGCCGCATCCTGGCGGCCACGTCCAGGGACACCGTGCGCTCACGCAGCTGGACCGGCAAGCCGGCGCGGCTGCTCAGGAACGAGTGGACGGAGGCCTGGGAGTCCGCGGAGTCGCCGGGCACGCTGCCGATGCCGCTGCAGTTCATGCTGGTCTCGGACGCCCTGCGGCGCATCGGCCGCTCGGACGCCGCCGAGCTGGCCACCTTCCCCGCCGGGCAGATCATCGGCGTCACCAACCAGGTCCGCTCGACGAAGGACGTGGTGTTCGGCCTGGTGGAGGAGTACGGCGAGGCGCTGGAACGGCTCGCGCGCCTCACGGCGGACTAGCCGGAACGGCCGGCGCGCCCGGCTGCGGACTAGTGGCCCCGGTAGGCGGGAGGGCGCTTCTCGCGGAAGGCGCGGGTGCCCTCCTTGGCGTCCTCCGAGCCGATCACCGGCCAGCCGAGCTCGTCCGACACCTTCAGCGCCTCCGGCTCCGGCATGCCCAGCGTGTCCCGGTACGTGCGCAGGATCGCCTGCACGGCGAGCGGCCCCGAGGCGGCGACCTCGCCGGCCAGCTCCCGGGCCGAGGCGAGTGCCTGCCCGTCGGGCACCACCCGGTTGACCAGGCCCATGGACAGCGCCTCCGCCGCCGTGACCGGGCGTCCGGTGAGGAGCAGGTCCATGGCGTGGCAGTACGGGATCTGCCGGGGCAGGCGTACGGCGCTGCCGCCCATGGGGAACAGGGCGCGCCTGGCCTCGAACAGCCCGAGCGTGGCCGACTCCGCCACCACCCGCAGGTCCGTCCCCACCAGGAGTTCCGTGCCGCCCGCGACCGCGTACCCCTCCACCGCGCTGATGACCGGCTTGGTGGGCAGGTCCTCGCGCAGCAGCCCCTTCCAGTGGAAGTTCGGCAGCCGCGTGGCCCTGGCCTGGACCTCCGGGTCCGCGGACGGCTGCCCCATGGCCTTGAGGTCGGCCCCGGAGCAGAACGTGCCCTCGGCGCCGGTCAGGATCGCCACCCGGACCTCGGGCTCCTCCGACGCGTACGCCCACGCCGAGGCGAGGCCGACCAGCATGTCCGAAGAGAGCGCGTTGCGGGCCTCCGGCCGGTTCATGGTGACGATCAGGACGTGGCCGTCGCGTTCGATCCGGCAGTGGGGGGTACTGATCGGCAGGAGCTCCACGGACGCCTCCGAAGGGGTCAAATCAAGCGCTTGCTACGAACTTCGGCCCCAGGATACGCTCCGAGCAGCAAACGAGAACAGGTTCCTGTTTCGGCTGCGAGGGAGCTCTCGATGGGCACGCTCGGTTTCTGGAAGCTCGCGCAGGCGGATCCCGAGTGGATCGCCGCCGTGGACCCCGACGGCACGGAGCACCGGGCGGGAGACCTGCTCGCCCGCGCCAACCGCCTCGTGCACGGGCTGCGCGGGCTCGGGCTCCGGCCGGGGGACGGTGTCTGCGGCCTCGTCCCGAACGGCGCGGACGGGCTCGTGCTCTACCTGGCCGCCCTCCAGGCCGGCTGGTACTACACGCCGGTCAACTGGCATCTCACCGGCCCCGAGATCGCGTACATCGTGGCCGACAGCGAGGCCAAGGCCTTCTTCGTGCACCCGCGCTTCGCCGAGGAGGGCGCCAGGGCAGCCGAGGCGATCGAGCCGCACCGCCGCTTCCTGCTCGAAGGAGAGGCCGACGGCTTCCGCCAGGTGAGGGAGCTGATCGACGGGTGGCCGGACACCACCCCGCCCGAGCGCACGGCCGGGGCCACCATGCACTACACCTCCGGCACCACCGGCAAGCCGAAAGGCGTCAAACGCCCGCTGAGCGGCCTCGACCCGGACGACTCCGCTGAGCTCATGACATTCCTGCTCGGACTGTTCGGCATCACGCCGGGCCGCCCCAACGCCCACCTCGTCACCTCCCCGAGCTACCACACCGCGGTGACGCAGTTCGGCGGCACCGCTCTGCACATGGGTCACACGCTCGTCTACATGGACCGATGGGACGCCGAGGAGATGCTCCGGCTCTGCGAGCGGCACCGCGTCACGAGCTCCCACCTGGTCCCGACCCACTTCAAGCGGCTGCTCGCGCTGCCGGAGCGGACCCGCGCCGCGTACGACCTGTCCTCGCTCAGGTGGATGATCCACGCCGCCGCGCCCTGCCCGATCCCGGTCAAGTGGGCGATGTTCGAGTGGTGGGGCGACTGCGTGTACGAGTACTACGCGGCCACCGAGGGCGGCGGCACGCTGGCCACGCCGGAGGACTGGAAGTCGCACCCGGGCACGGTCGGCAGGGCGTGGCCCATCAGCGAGCTGCTGATCGCGGACGAGCAGGGCGAACCCATGCCGACCGGCACGGCCGGGACGATCTACATGAAGATGGGCGGCGTCCCGTTCGAGTACAAGGGCGATCCCGACAAGACCGCCGCGAACCGCCTCAAGGACTACTTCACCGTTGGGGACATCGGATACCTGGACGAGGACGGCTACCTCTACCTCCGCGACCGCAAGGCCGACATGATCATTTCGGGCGGCGCCAACATCTACCCGGCCGAGATCGAGAACGAGCTCATGGTCCACCCGAAGGTGGCGGACGTGGCCGTGTTCGGCATCCCGGACGAGGAGTGGGGCGAGCAGATCAAGGCCGTGGTCGAGCCCGCGCCCGGCATCGAGCCGGGACCCGAGCTGGCCCGCGAACTGCTCGCGTCGCTGGAGGGCCGCCTGGCCAGGATGAAGTGGCCGAGAAGCGTCGACTTCATCGCCGAGATGCCCCGCGAACCCAACGGCAAGCTGCTCAAACGCAAGCTCCGAGCCCCGTACTGGGAGGGACACGACCGTGCCATCTGATCCGCTGCTCGCCCAGCACGTGCTGGAGTTCCCCGGCGGCTACACGCGGACGACCGGCCCCGTGGTCGGCCGGTTCCTGAGCGAGTTACGCGGCCGGCGGATCGTCGGGGTGCGGACGAAGGAGGGCAAGGTGCTCGTGCCGCCCCTGGAGTACGACCCCGCGAGCGGGGAGCCGGTGACAGATGAGTACGTCGAGGTCGGCCCGGCGGGCACCGTCACCACCTTTGCCTGGGTGGACGAGCCGCTCGCGGGCCACCCGCTCGACCGGCCGTTCGCCTGGGCGCTGATCAAGCTGGACGGGGCGGGCACCGCGCTGGTGCACGCCGTGGACGCGGGCAACCCCAAGGCGCTGGCCGCCGGCACCCGCGTCTGGCCGGCCTGGAGCGACCACCCCACCGGCCACATCACCGACATTTCCCATTTCGTGCCGGAGGTCACGAAGATCGTGGCCAACGTGCGCGCCGAGTACCGCCTCCAGGCCGGCGGCGCGCTCCGCGTCTTCCTGGAGGGCGTCGAGCGCGGCGTCTTCCTCGGCGGCCGGTGCGGGACCTGCGAGAAGGTGTACGTCCCCTACCGCGCGTCCTGCCCCGAATGCGGAAACGCCATCCCGGACCCGATCGAACTCCCCGACACCGGCACGATCACCACGTTCGCCATCAACAACCTGCCCGATCCGCGGGCCCCCCAGGTGCCGTTCGTGTCGGCGTACATTCTGCTCGACCACGCAGACATCCCCATGATCGCGCTCGTCGGCGACGTACCCGCTCACGAGGTGCGCCAGGGCATGCGGGTCAGGGCGGTCTGGGTCCCGGAGGGCGAGCGCACGGCGTCCATGGCGAACGTCCGCTGGTTCGCCCCCACCGGCGAGCCGGATGTGGAGCTGTCATGAGAGACGTCGCCATCGTCGCGTTCGCCCAGACCCGGCACGCCGGCCACGACACCGGCCTGAGCGAGCCGGAGATGATCCAGCCCGTCATCGACGAGGTCAAGGAGCGCACGGGGCTCGGCAGGTTCGGCTTCACCTGCTCGGGCAGCTGCGACTACCTCGCGGGCGCGCCCTTCTCGTTCGTGTCGGCCCTCGACGCGCTGGCCGCCTGGCCGCCCATCTCGGAGAGCCACGTCGAGATGGACGGCGCCTGGGCCCTGTACGAGGCGTGGGTGCGCCTCCAGCACGGCGACGTCGATTCGGCCCTGGTCTACGGCTTCGGCAAGTCGTCGCTCGGCGACCTGCGCACGATCATGACGCTCCAGCTGGACCCGTACTACCTGGCGCCGCTCGGCCTCGACCAGCTCTCCTACGCCGCGCTCCAGGCCGCCGCCGTCGGCGCGGACCGGGCGGAGCTCGACGAGATCGTGCGCAGGAGCCGGGCGGACGGGAGGAGCAACCCGTACGCGCTCGACCTGCCCGACCCCGACCCCGGCGAGCCGGACGCGCTGGTCGCGCCGCCCGTCACCGACGGCGCCGCCGCGATCGTGCTGGCCGCCGGTGACCTGGCCGGACAATTGTGCTCCAATCCCGCCTACATCAGGGGCATCGCTCATCGCATAGAGCCCCACTACCTGGGTATGCGAGATCTCGCCCTGTCGGCCTCCGCGGCCGATGCCGCACGAGCCGCGGGGGTCGGCAAGGGTCCTGTCGAGGTGGCCGAGCTGCATGCCCAGTTCGCGCACGAGGAGATCATCCTGCGCCGCGCGCTGGAGCTGCCCGGCGAGACGGTGATCAACCCGTCCGGCGGCCCGCTGGCCGCCAACCCGGTCATGGCCACGGGCCTCATCCGCATCGGCGAGGCCGCGCGGCGCATCCTCGACGGCGACGCGCGCCGCACCGTCGGCCACGCCGCCGGCGGTCCCTGCCTGCAGCAGAACCTCGTCACCGTCCTGGAGGCATGATGGCAAACCGGTGCGCGGTCATCGGGGTCGGGCAGACGCACTACACGACCAAGCGCAGGGACGTGTCGATCGCGGGCCTGGTCCGCGAGTCGGCGCTGCGGGCGCTGGACGACGCCGGGCTCTCGTTCGCCGACATCGACGCCGTGGTCGTCGGCAAGGCGCCCGACCTGTTCGAGGGCGTGATGATGCCGGAGGCGTACCTGGCGGACGCCCTCGGCGCGGCGGGCAAGCCGATGACGCGCGTGCACACGGCGGGCAGCGTCGGCGGCTCCACCGCGCTGGTCGGCGCCTCGCTGATCCAGGGCGGGGTGCACGACCGGGTACTGGTGGTGGCGTACGAGAAGCAGTCGGAGTCCAACGCCACCTGGGCGCTGTCCACGCACCTACCGTTCAGCGCGTCCCTCGTGGTGGGCGCGGGCGGCTACTTCGCGCCGCACATCCGCGAGTACATGCGCAGGTCGGGCGCGCCCGGACACATCGGGACGCTCGTGGCGGTCAAGGACCGGCTGAACGCCCTGAAGAACCCGTACGCGCACCTCAAGATCCCCGGCATCGACCAGAAGATGGTCGAGTCCACGCCGATGCTCTGGGAGCCGATCCGCTACCTGGAGACCTGCCCGTCCAGCGACGGCGCCTGCGCCCTCGTCCTGTCGTCCGAGTCCAAGGTCACCGGCACCCCGGCGTGGGTGCACGGGACGGCCATGCGCTCCGAGCCGATCTTCCGCGCCGGGCGCGACACGGTCAGCCCGCAGGCGGGCAAGGACTGCGCGGCCGACGTCTACCGCCAGGCCGGCATCGCCGATCCGCGGCGGCAGATCGACGTGGCCGAGGTGTACGTGCCGTTCTCCTGGTACGAGCCGATGTGGCTGGAGAACCTGGGGTTCGCGGCGGAAGGGGAGGGATGGAAGCTCACCGAGTCGGGGGCGACGGCGCTCGACGGTGACATCCCGTGGAACGCCTCGGGCGGGGTGCTGTCGAGCAACCCCATCGGGGCCTCGGGGCTGATCAGGTTCGCCGAGGCCGCGCTGCAGGTGCGCGGGATGGCGGGCGATCACCAGGTGGACGGCGCCCGCACGGCGCTCGGCCACGCGTACGGCGGGGGAGCCCAGTTCTTCGCGATGTGGATCGTCGGACGGGAGAAGCCCTGATGGAGTTCAACCACGCTGACCTGTTCGAGGGGGTCGCCGACGCGGTCGGGGACCGGACGGCCGTCGTCTGCGGCTCCGACCGGCGCACCTACGCCGAGCTGGAGGCCGAGTCGAACCGGCTGGCCCACTACCTCACGAGCGTGGGCGTCCAGCCGGGCCAGCACGTCGGGCTGCATCTCTACAACGGCGTCGAGTACGTCGCCGGCCTGCTGGCCACGCTCAAGATCAGGGCCGTGCCGGTCAACGTGAACTACCGCTACGTCGAGGCCGAGCTGCTCTACCTCTACCGCGACTCCGACATCCGGGCGCTGGTCTACGACGTGGAGTTCGACGCGCGGGTGGCCGCGGTGGCCGGTGACGCGCCGCTGCTGGAGCACCTGATCTCGGTGGGCGGGCCGTCGCGCATCGGCTCGGCGGTGCCGTACGGGACGGCCCTGGAGCGCGGCAGCCCGGAACGGCGCTTCCCGCCGCGCTCCGGCCAGGACGTCTACATCATCTACACCGGCGGCACCACGGGCCTGCCCAAGGGCGCGATGTGGCACGTCGAGGACCTGTTCATGGCCTTCGGCGGCGGCAACCCGTACGGCGAGCCGCGCGCCACGCCCCAGCAGGTGATCGACGAGGCGGTCAAGGCCGGCCCGCTGGTGATGATGGCCGCGCCGCCGCTGATGCACGGGGCCGCGCAGATGGCCACGTTCATCGCCTTCTGGATGGGCGCGACCATGGTGTTCGTGCGCCGCTTCGACCCCGAGGACGTGTGGCGCACGGTCGAGCGCGAGCGCGTGTCCACCATGAACATCACCGGCGACGCCATGGCCAGGCCCCTGGCCGAGGCGCTGGAGAAGGGCGGCTACGACGTCTCGTCGCTGTTCGTGGTCAGCTCGACCGGGGCGATCCTGTCCGGCGCGGTCCGCGACCGGCTCCAGGAGCTGCTGCCGAACATCATGATCATGGACAGCTTCGGCTCCACCGAGTCCGGCTACACCGCGTCGGGCCTGGCCGGGTCCTCGCCGGAGACCGGTCTGCGCTACCAGCCGAACGCCGTGGCCCGGCTGGCGGTGCTGGACGAGCGGCACCGGCCGGTCGAGCCGGGCTCGGGGCTCATGGGCACCATGGCGAGGGCGGGGCGGGTGGCGTTCGGCTACTACAACGACCCGGAGAAGACGGCCCGCACGTTCGTCACCGACGACGAGGGCACCCGGTGGCTGCTGACCGGCGACCTCGCGACCGTGGCCGCCGACGGCACCGTGAACGTGTTCGGCCGGGGCTCGCAGTGCATCAACACCGGCGGGGAGAAGGTGTTCCCCGAGGAGGTCGAGGCGGTGCTCAAGGGGCATCCGGCCGTGTTCGACGCGGTGGTGACCGGGGTGCCCGACGAGCGGTGGGGGAGCCGGGTGGCCGCGGTGGTGGAGCCGCGGCCCGGCGTCGAGGTCACGGCCGAGGATCTGGACGCGCACTGCAGGACCCTGTTATCGGGGTACAAGGTGCCCCGTTCGTACGCGTTCGTGGACGAAATGGTGCGCTCGCCCGCCGGCAAGGCCGACTACCGGTGGGCGCGCGAGACGGTGCAGGCGAGCGAGGGCTGAGGGGATCAGGTCTTCGCGGTGGTGAGCCAGGCCGCCAGGCCGAGGTAGACGAGCCCGCTGCCCATGTCCAGCCGCCGCCGGGCGCGGGCCGACCTGCGCATCCGGCCGGCCAGCGCCGAGGACAGCAGCGCGTACGCGCCGTCGGAAATCACCCCGAGCACCAGCCACAACGCTCCGAGCAGCAGGATCTGCGGCCCGACCGGACCCGCGGCGGGGACGACGAACTGCGGCAGGAACGCCAGGAAGAAGATGGCCGTCTTGGGGTTGAGCACGTTCACCACGAAGCCCTCCCAGAACAGCCGCCGCTTCGACTGCACGGGCAGCTCCACCTGCTGCTCGTCCTCGCCCCGCCGCATCAGCTTGCGCGCGCCGAGCCAGAGCAGGTAGGCGACGCCCACGTACTTGACCACCGTGAAAGCCGTGGCCGAGGCGGCCAGCAGCGCGCTGATGCCCAGCGCCGCGGCCGCGATGTGGACGAGCGAGCCCGCGTGCACGCCGAGCACGGAGATCATCCCCGCGACTCGGCCCTGCGCCACGCTGCGCGTGACGATGTAGAAGACGGCCGGTCCGGGGACCACGAGCAGTCCGAGGGTGGCCACGCAGAAGAGCGCGAGTCTTGATATGTCCGGCATGGGGCCATGGTAAGAGCGCCGTCAACGGCTTTCTTGGAGCGCCGCCAGCAGCGCCTCCGTGGCCGGCGGGTGGGGCGGGTCGCCGTAGACGGCGGCGTACACGTGCCTGGTCGAGCCGGGCACCTCCGCCACCTGCACGCCGGGGTGGCGGTGCGCCCGCAGCGCGAGCCCCGGCAGCAGGGTCAGGCCCAGCCCGGCCGCCACGAGAGCCTGGACGGCCACGATGTCGTCGCTGGTGAACGAGATCCGCGGAGCGAACCCGGCCTTCGCGCACAGGTCGAGCAGATGGCTGCGGCACCGGTCGCACCCGGCGATCCAGGACGACTCCGCATGATCCACCAGCGTGCCGGCCGGGCCGCTGGTGACGAGGTAGCTGGGGTCGTCGAGGAGATGGATCATGCGGATGCCGTTGTCCTCGGGCGCGGTGTCGTCGTACCGGAAGATCACGGCCACGTCCACGCGGCCCGACCGCAGCAGCCTGAGCGACTCCGGCGGCTCGGTCTCGGTGAGCTCCAGCCGCAGCCTCGGATGCGAGCCCGACAGCAGCTTGGCCGTCCGCGGGACGAACGTGCCCAGTGCCGAGGGGAACGCGGCCAGCCGCACCCGCCCCGACCGCAGCCCCACGTGCGCGGCCAGCTCGTCGGCGGCGGAGTCGAGGCGGCCGATGATCTCGGCGGCGCGCTCGGCGAGCAGCCGGCCGGCCTCGGTGAGCCTGATGCCGCGCCCGACCCGCTGGACGAGCCGGGCCCCGGTCTCCGCCTCCAGCCGGGCCAGGTGGTGGCTGACGGAGGGCTGCGAGTAGTGCAGCTCCTTGGCGGCGGCGGTCAGCGAGCCCTTGCGGGCGACCGCGACGAGGACGCGAAGGCGCACGACATCCAGCATTCATCAATCGTATCTATGAGTTGGCCAGAGAACTTCTGTTGGACCTATCGGTCCGGGCGTAGCACCGTGGAGGTGAACCTTCCGAGGAGATGCCATGAATGTCGTCGTCACCAGGCCAGGACTGGACGCACTCGTGTCCGGCGTTTCGGAGATCGTGAACCGCCGGCTCGCGAGCGGGGAGACCGCGCACGCCGTGGCCGACCTGCTCCGCGCCCGGCTGCCGGGGCTCGACCTGCTCACGCCGCGCGAGCGCGAGGGCTCGCCCGACGGGTACGTCTCCACGCCGCTCCACAGCCAGGATGACTTCTCCATCGTCAGCGTCGTCTGGCGCCCCGGCCAGGAGACGCCGGTCCACGACCACGTGGCGTGGTGCACGTTCGGGATCATCAACGGCATCGAGCACGAGACGCTCTACCGCGACATGGGCGACCACCTGGTGGAGATCGGGCAGGTCGCCAACCGGCCCGGAGAGGTCAGCGGCTTCGCCCCGCCCGGCGACATCCACAAGGTGCGCAACAGCAGCGGCGAGGTGGGGGTGTCGATCCACGTGTACGGGGCCGATGTGGGCAGGCTCGGCTCCAGCGTCCGCCGCGTCTACGACCTGCCCGTGCGGCGATGACCTCCTGATACGAAAATTTATTTGCGCAAATTTCCTTTCCCTTCTAGGGTGGCGTCATGGCCACCGAGAACACGCGCCGCATCAAGGACCTCGACACGCTCAAGGCGCTGGGTCACCCGCTGCGCATGAAGCTCTACCGCGCGATCTCCGTGGTGGGCACGGCGACCGCCTCGCAGCTCGCCGACCAGGTCGACGAGGCCGTCTCCCTGGTCAGCTACCACCTGCGCAAGCTGGCCGCGCACGGGCTCATCGAGGAGGCCGGGACAGATCGCGGCGACGCCAGGGAGCGCTGGTGGCGGCGCGCCGGCGCCGGCGTCAGCACCAGCGACGCGGACTTCCTCGACGCGCCCGAGCGCGCCGCCGTCCACGCCGCGGTCTCCCGCATGCACGCGCGCCAGCGCAACGAGATGTACGAGAACTACCTCGACACCCAGTCCGCCTGGCCCGGCGACTGGCGCAGCGCGGCCTTCACCTCCGAATACTTCCTCCCGCTCACCCTCGACGAGCTGCGCCGGCTGGGCGACGAGCTCAACGAGGTGCTGCGCAGGTGGCAGGCGCACGCGGAGGGCGCCCGCGACTCCGGCGACACCGATGGCCGCGAGAACGTCGCCGTGCACACGTACGGCTTCCCCTTCCGTACGTGAGAGGCGCGGCGATGCAACCGGACCTTTACCTGTACGTCGAGCGGGCGCGAGCCCGCGAGCTGCGCGCCGAGGCGGAGCGGTGGAGGCTCGCGCGCCCGCCTCGCCCGGCCGGCCGCGCCTGGGAGGCCCGCCTGGGCTGGGCGCTGGTGGAGACGGGCCTGCGGCTGGTCTACCGGCACTCCTGATCGAGGGCGAGCTGGTCGCGCATGGCCGTGCCGTCCATGACGGCCCAGTGCTCGACGATCCGGCCGTCCCGTACACGGATCATGTCGATGCTCCGCACGTCGTAGCGCCGGCCCGAGGCCGTGTGCGTGCCGCGGCTGAGGTAGACGTTGGCCGACAGATCGTCGGTCGCTATGTTCTGCTCCACCGTGACGGACGTGTCATGAAAGCCCGTCGCGCCGGAGAAGGCCCGCTCCCACTTGTCCCTCCACGCCGCCAGGCCGTGGTGGTCGCCGTCCGTGCCGCCCCGGTGGTCGACCACGTCCGGGTCGATGAGGGCCAGGCCCTCCTCCATCCGCCTGGCCTCGTACAGCTCGATGATGCGCCGATGCACCTCGCCGGCCGTCGCCATTTCGCGCTCCCGTCGCTAAGTGGGGAGTTCCCCGTTTCTCTGGTTCGGCTAGGGTAATCGGGGAGTTCCCCACTTAGCAAGGAGCCGGATGCCACCGAGGCCCCGCAGGGCGGACGCGCAGCGCAACCGCGACCGGCTGCTGGCCGCGGCCGCGCAGGTCTTCGCCGAACGCGGCACCGACGCGCCGCTGGACGACATCGCCCGCCGCGCCGGCGTCGGCAACGCCACGCTCTACCGGCATTTCCCCACCCGCACGGACCTGCTGGTCGCCGTCTACGCCGACGAGGTCGCCCACCTGTGCGCGAGCGGTCAGGCGCTGTTGGCCGCCGAGCCGCCGGGCGAGGCGCTGCACGCCTGGCTGCGGCTGTTCATGGACCACATCACCGGCAAGCGGGACCTGGCCCAGGGGCTCACCGGAGACGAGAGCGGCACCGAGCTGGTCGCGCGGTGGCACGCGTCCATGCTCGCCACCGCCTCGGCCCTGCTGGACGCGGCCAGGCGGTCTGGCGCCGTGCGCGCCGGCCTCGACGTGCGCGACCTGCTGACCCTGGTCAAGGGGATCGCCCTGGCTGCCACGGACCGCGACCAGGCCGAACGCCTCCTGTCCCTGATCCGCTGACCCCGCCTGTGAGGTCGCTCACACCGCGTCACAGCCGGCAGGGGCGTCACGTCTTAGAGGCCATGACGAACGCGCAACAGACCTCGGTGCTGATCACCGGAGGGAACAAGGGGCTGGGTCTCGAGACGGCCAGGCGGCTCGGCGAGCAGGGCTGGAAGATCTTTCTCGGCTCGCGGGACGAGGGCCGCGGGCGGGCGGCCGCCGGCAAGCTGGCCGCCGGCGGCGCGGACGTGGTCATGGTCCAGCTGGACGTGACCTCCGACGAGTCGGTGGCCGGCGCCGTACGGCTGGTCCGGGAGCACACCGACCGGCTGGACGTCCTGGTCAACAACGCCGGCGCGCCGGGAAGGATCGTCCCGCCCGCCGACGCCACGGCCGACGAGATCCACTCCGTCTACGACACCAACGTGTACGGGCCGATCAGGGTCACGCACGCGTTCCTGCCCCTGCTGCGGGCGGCGGACAATCCCCGGGTGGTGATGGTGTCCAGCGGCGGTGGCTCCTTCGCGGTCGTGACCGATCCCGGGCAGCAGGTCTCCAAGATGCACGAGCTCGCGTACAGCTCGTCGAAGGCGGCGCTGAACATGCTCACCGTCCGGTACGCCCAGGCGCTCCCGGAGATCAAGTTCAACGCCCTCACCCCCGGTGAGGTCGCGAACCACAAGTTCACCGCCACCGACATGAACAACCACACCGGCCAGCTGACGGTCGCCGAGGGCACCGACCCGATCATCAAGCTGGCGACGCTCGGCCCCGACGGGCCGACCGGGACCTTCATCGACCGCCTCGGCCCCGTGGCCTGGTGACCGCTCCGGGTACCCTGCGGGACGTCGTACGGAAACGTCCCGTGGACGAGGGAGGGCGGAGCGAGATGAGCGGGTCCGGTCCTGCGGACGAGACGGGCGCGGAGGCGGGGTACCGGCCGCTGCTGTTCTCCATCGCGTACGGCATGACCGGGTCCGTGGGCGACGCCGAGGACATCGTGCAGGACGCGTTCCTCCGCCTGACCCGGGCGCGCCGGGCGGGCACCGCGATCGCCGACCAGAAGGCGTACCTGGCGACGGCGGTGACGAGGCTGGGCATCGACCACCTGCGCTCGGCGCGGGTGCGGAGGGAGACGTACGTGGGGGACTGGCTGCCCGAGCCGGTCGTCGTGCCGGCCGGCGAGCCGGGGCCCGCCGAGCACGCCGAGCTGTCCGATTCGCTGTCGATGGCCTTCCTCGTGCTGCTGGAGTCGCTCTCGCCGGTGGAGCGGGCGGTGTTCATGCTGCGCGAGGTGTTCGGGTACGCCTACCCGGACGTGGCGGCGGCCACCGGCAAGACCGAGGTGAACTGCCGGCAGATCTTCGCGCGCGCCCGGCAGCGCATCGCCGCCGGGAGGCAGGAGCGCGACGGCGCGCCGCTCCCGGCACGGCGGGCGCGCGGCGAGGAGCTCGCCCGCAGGTTCTTCGAGGCCGCCGCGGGCGGCGACATGGACGCGCTGCTCGGCATGCTCGCACCCGACGTGGTGTTCCACGGGGACGGCGGCGGCAAGGCGCAGGCGATCGCGTATCCGGTGACCGAGCCGCTCCGGATCGCGCGGATGCTCGTCGGCGGTTTCCGCCGGGTCATGGCGCTCGGTGTCTCCTCCAGCCCGGCCTGGGTCAACGGCCGGCCGGGCGCCGTGATGTACGACGCCGAAGGGCGCGTGGCCGCCGTGGTCGGGCTCGACATCGACGGCGGCGTGGTGCGGGCGGTCCACGCGGTGGCCAACCCCGACAAGCTCGGCCATCTCGGACCGGTATCCGATGTGGGGCTGTCCGCAAAGTAGGGCGGGCCCGCCGGGTGGCCAGGGTCACCAGGCGGGGCCGGCCTCCTAGACGCCCAGCGCGGAGGGCAGGCTCAGCTCGTGGAGGAACAGGGCCTCGGTGGTCGCCACGCGCCGCAGCTCCTCCAGGTCCACCCGCTCGTTGGGGGCGTGGATGCCGGCGTCCTCGTCCTCCGCCCCGAACAGCAGGATCTCCGCCGCGGGGAACTGCTTGAGCAGCGTGCTGACCAGCGGGATCGAGCCGCCCGCGCCGACGTCCCTCGGCGGGCGGCCGAAGCCGAGCTCCATGGCCCGGTTGAGCGCCGCCCTGGCCTTGCCGCCCGAGTCGGCCTGGAAGCCCGAGCCCACCGTGAAGTCGCCGAACGACACCTGCACGCCCCACGGCGCCACCTGCCGCAGGAACTCCACCACCGCGTTCACCGCCGTCTTCGGGTCGCCCGCCGGCGGCACGCGGAGCGTCACCCGGGCACGCGCGACCGGCTGGACCGCGTTGACGGCACCTGAGACGGTCGGCACGTCCAGGCCGGTCACGGTGATCGCGTACGACGACCAGAGCCGGTCCGCCAGGGAGCCCGAGCCGACCAGCGAGACCCCGTCGGCCACGCCGGCCGTCTTCCTGAACTCCTCCTCCGACGGCCCCTGGCCGAGGAACGCCCCGCGCGGCAGCCCCGGCACGCGCACGTCGCCGTTGTCGTCGTGCAGCGAGGTGAGCATCCGCATCAGGGCGGCCAGCGCGTCGGGGGCGGCGCCGCCGAACGAGCCGCTGTGGACGGCCTCCCGCAGCGTGCGGACCTCGATGGTGAACGCCGCCATGCCGCGCAGCGACGTGGTGACCGCCGGGTCGCCGACGCGCGGGTTGCCGGTGTCGGCCACCACGATGGCGTCGGCCCGCAGCAGCTCGGGATTGCGCTCGACGAACGCCTCCAGGCGCTCGCCCGCGTATTCCTCCTGGCCCTCGATGATGACCTTGATGCCCACGGGGAAGCGGCCCTGGAAGGCGCGCAGGGCGGTGACGTGGGAGATGACGCCGGACTTGTCGTCGGCGCAGCCCCGCCCGTACAGCCTGCCGTCGATCAGCGTCGGCTCGAACGGGGGGGTGCGCCACGCGGCCGGGTCGCCGGGAGGCTGCACGTCGTAGTGGGCGTAGAGCAGGACGGTGGGCATGCCGGGCGGCGCGGGGGCCTCGCCGTAGACGGCCGGGAAGCTGCCCTCGACGGGCACCTGCTGGACGCGTGGCAGGCCCGCGGAGCGCAGCAGTTCCTCCGTCAGTGCGGCGGCGGCGAACACCGGCTCCTCGGGGTGCCCGGGGAAGGCGATGGAGGGGATGGCGGCCAGCCGCTTGAGGTCCTCGACGGCCTGGGGCATCGCGCCGGCCACAGCGCTTCTGATCTGATCAGCGGTCACGGAAGGTCCCCCGGGGGTCATGTTCTGGGTGGTCGGTGAGGTCGGTCTCGAGGGTCGTAACCCGTCATCCTCATCGCACTCATTGGATCACACAACGTCCCACGTGCGGGAACGCCCCCTTCTCCCCGCCTGCGGACATGCGGATTTCGTCGCCGTTACAGACCGGTTCTGCGGATCTCGATTTTCTTGCATATTGCTGCCACCGATTCGCTTGGCAATCCCGCAGGTCAGCATGCACACTGTGGGAAGTTGAGACACGAGGGAAGATAACCATGACGCAGCCCGAAAACGACGTCCTGAAGGCCGCGCAGGACAACCTGTGGTTGCACTTCACCAGGCACAGCTCGTATCAGCAGTCCGAGATCCCGACCATCGTGCGCGGTGAGGGGTCCTACGTCTACGACATCCACGGCAAGCGCTACCTCGACGGTCTGGCCGGGCTCTTCGTGGTCCAGGCCGGCCACGGACGCCAGGAACTGGCCGAGGCCGCCGCCAAGCAGGCGCAGGAGCTGGCGTTCTTCCCGCTGTGGTCCTACGCCCACCCCAAGGCCGCCGAGCTGGCCCAGCGCCTGGCCGCCCAGACCCCTGGCGAGCTCAACCGCGTCTTCTTCACCACCGGCGGCGGCGAGGCCGTCGAGTCGGCCTGGAAGCTCGCCAAGCAGTACTACAAGCTCGTCGGCAAGCCCCTCAAGCACAAGGTCATCAGCCGCCAGATCGCCTACCACGGCACCCCGCAGGGCGCGCTGTCCATCACCGGCATCCCCGCGTTCAAGGAGATGTTCGAGCCGCTGGTGCCCGGCTCGATCAGGGTCCCCAACACCAACCACTACCGCGCCGACGAGATCTCCGGCATCAAGGGCATGACGCCCGAGGAGTACGGCTTCTGGGCGGCGGAGCGCGTGGCCAGGGCCATCGAGATGGAGGGCCCCGACACGGTGGCCGCCGTCGTCGCCGAGCCCGTCCAGAACGCCGGCGGCTGCTTCCCGCCCCCTCCCGGCTACTGGCAGCGGCTGCGCGAGATCTGTGACGAATACGACGTGCTGCTCGTCTCCGACGAGGTCATCTGCGCCTTCGGCCGGCTCGGCACGATGTTCGGCGGCCAGCGGTTCGACTACGTGCCCGACATCATCACCTGCGCCAAGGGCCTGACCAGCGGCTATTCGCCCATCGGCGCCATGATCGCGCACGAGCGGCTGTTCGAGCCGTTCAAGAGCGGCGACACGATGTTCGCCCACGGCTACACGTTCGGGGGCCATCCCGTCTCGGCGGCCGTTGCACTGGCCAACCTTGATATCTTCGAACGTGAGGACCTGCTCGGCCACGTCACCAGACACGAGCCGCTCTTCAAGCAGACCCTCGACGACCTGAGCGACCTGCCCATCGTCGGCGACGTACGCGGCGCCGGCTATTTCTGGGGCATCGAGCTGGTCAAGGACAAATCCACCAAGGAGACGTTCAACGCCGAGGAGTCCGAGCGACTCCTGCGCGGCTTCCTGTCCAAGGCCCTGTTCGACGCGGGCCTGTACTGCCGCGCCGACGACCGCGGCGATCCCGTCATCCAGCTGGCGCCCCCGCTGATCGCGGGGCCGACGGAGTTCGCCGAGATCGGGTCGATACTCCGCGACGTGCTCACCCGAGCATGGGAGCGCCTGTAGAACGGCGCTTCGCTGGAGACGCGGCCCAACAGAACACCGTCAGTCCGGTACGACGGCGTGCCGGTTCGCGAAAGGATCAACCATGAAGATCGGCGTTCCCGCCGAGGTCAAGAACCACGAATATCGCGTCGCCGCCACGCCCGCCGGAGTTCACGAGCTGGTGCGCAACGGCCACGACGTCCTCATCCAGCGGGGCGCGGGGCTCGGCTCGTCCATCACGGACGAGGAGTACCTGTCGGCGGGCGCGAAGCTCCTCGACAGCGCCGACGCCGTGTGGGGCGAGGCGGACATGGTGCTCAAGGTGAAGGAGCCGATCGCCGAGGAGTACCACCGGCTGCGTGAGGGGCTGGTGCTGTTCACGTACCTGCACCTGGCCGCCTCCCGCCCCTGCACCGACGCGCTGCTCGGCGCGCGCACGACCGGCATCGCGTACGAGACCGTCCAGGTCGGCAACGCCCTGCCGCTGCTCGCCCCCATGTCCGAGGTCGCCGGCCGGCTCGCGCCGCAGGTGGGCGCGTACAACATGATGCGCTTCAACGGCGGGCGCGGCGTGCTGCCGGGCGGCGTGCCCGGCGTGGCCCCCGCGAAGGTCGTCGTCATCGGCGGCGGCGTCTCCGGCCTGAACGCCGCGCAGATCGCCGTCGGCATGGGCGCCGACGTCACCGTGCTCGACCTCAACATCGACCGCCTGCGCCACATCGACGCGATCTACCAGGGGCGGCTCAAGACGCTGGTCTCCACCTCGTACGCGATCGAGCAGGAGGTCCTGCAGGCCGACCTCGTCATCGGCGCGGTGCTGATCCCCGGCGCCAAGGCCCCGACGCTGGTCTCCAACGACCTGGTCTCGCGGATGAAGCCGGGCTCCGTGCTCGTCGACATCGCCATCGACCAGGGCGGCTGCTTCGAGGACTCGCGGCCGACCACGCACGCCGATCCGACGTACCAGGTGCACGAGTCGGTGTTCTACTGCGTGGCCAACATGCCGGGCTCCGTGGCCAACACCTCGACGTACGCCCTGACGAACGCGACCCTCCCGTACGCGGTCAAGCTGGCCAACCTGGGCTGGCGCGAGGCGCTCAAGACGGACGCGGGTCTCGCGGGCGGGCTCAACACCCACGACGGCAAGCTGACCAACCACCCGGTGGCGGAGGCGCTCGGCCTGCCGTTCACCCCGGTCACCGAGGTCGTCTAACCTTCCGGGCGGTACGCCGTGGCCTGCACGATCTCGCCTGGCGTCAGCTGCTCCCTGGCCGTGGTCACCGCCCAGCGGTGGCCGAAGGGGTCGCGCAGCACGCCGTACCGCTCGCCCCAGAACGTCTCCCGCACCGGCTGCTCCAGCTCGGCCCCGGCCTCGATGGCCTGCTCGGCCACGGTGTCGGGGTCGGCCACCTCCAGGAGGATCAGCACCGGGCTGCCGCCGAGCGTGGGCGGCGCCAGCGCGCCGAGGCCGGGCATCTCCTCGCTCACGAGGAGCCGCCCTGCCCCGATCTGCAACTCGACGAAGAGGATCGCCCCATCGGACAGCGTGTTGCGGAACACCTCCACCGCGCCCAGGCCCTCGCGGTAGAAGGCGATCGCCGCCTCCGCGTCGCGCACGAACAGGTGCGGGCACAGCCCCTGCGGGCGTAGCGATGTCATGCGATCAATCCTGCCTCTCTGGCCGCCGTCACCATGCGGGCCATCAGCTGGGCCTCGTCCCGCGCCGCGCGCTCGCCCGCCACGGTCAGCTTGTAGTAGCGCCGCCTGGCGTCGTGCGGTGCCTCGGGATCTCCCTCGTAGCTCTCCTCGACCAGGCCATCGGCCACCAGCCGGTTGATGGTCCGGTACAGCGTGCCGGGGCCCAGCCTGACCGCGCCCCCGCTGACCTCCTCGACGAACCGCATCACCGCGTAGCCGTGGCCTGAACCGCTGGCCAGCGCCAGAAGCACGTGGAATCCGGCGGCCGTGAGCATGATTGACACCATAGCACCGCAATGGTTATATCCACGGTGGATATAGCCCAGGAGGAGGAGCAATGTCGCTTGGCATCAGTCAGGTCACCATCTACGTCGAGGACCAGCAGAAAGCGGTCGACTTCTGGACGGACAAGGTGGGGTGCGCGATCACCAGGGACATGCCGTACGGCGAGAACCGCTGGATCGAGGTCGAGCCGCCCGGCGGCGGCGCCCGGCTCGTCATCCACAAGGCCGACCCCGACTGGCCCACCCCACCCACGGACATGCCCGGCCACGTGCTCTTCGAGGCCGATGACATCGTCACGACGTACGAGGAGCTCAGGGCGCGCGGCGTGGAGTTCACCCGGTCGCCCGAGCAGGAGTCGTGGGGCTGGTCGGCGGTCTTCGAGGACCCCGAAGGCCACCGGTTCCACTTGGGGCAGCGCTAGCGGACGCCCAGGCGGCGGCGCAGGTCACGGGCCGTCGCCAGCACGTGCTCGATCTCTCCCGGACTGGGCCACGGCGCGGTGCCGGGGCGCAGCAGCGTGCCGCGTACCGACGCTAGGTGCTCCACCGCCATCCGGTGCACGCCGCTCCGCTCCACCAGCCACCCGATCACGTCGGAGTGGTCGTGCAGCGGCCTCGTCACCAGGTCCCACGTGCCCAGCACCTCGGCCAGGTCGGCCACGGACAGCGAGACG
The DNA here is from genome assembly GCF_006334985.2 of Nonomuraea phyllanthi. Classification (GTDB taxonomy): domain Bacteria; phylum Actinomycetota; class Actinomycetes; order Streptosporangiales; family Streptosporangiaceae; genus Nonomuraea; species Nonomuraea phyllanthi. The sequence continues at coordinate 596,928 of NZ_VDLX02000001.1, read as the reverse complement.
CCGCCCCTGCGCCCGGTCGCGGCGGCGGCCAGCTCCGCCCGGGCTGCCAGCTCCGGCTCGGCGTGCCGCCCCCAGGCCGCCGGCGGCGGGTCGGACAGCCAGACCTGCGCCTCGCCCAGCTCGCCCGTCACCGACAGCAGCCCGCCCAGCTCGACGGCCGCCCCGCGATGCCCGGCCCGCGCCGCCTGCCTGAACCAGTGCTGCCCGCCCGCCATGTCGCCGAACTCGGCGATCAGCAGCAGGCCGTAGTTGAAGGCCGCCTCGGCGTCCCCGCCGGCCGCGGCCCGGCCGAACCAGTGGCTGGCCGCGCCGCAGTCGCCCAGCTCCACGCAGACGAACCCGGCCATCCGCTGGTCGTGCACCCGCCCGGTGCCGGCCGCCTGCTCGAACCAGGCGCGGGCCGTACGCAGGTCGCCCCTCGACAGGGCGACGCCGCCGAGCTGGGAGGCGGCACCCGGATGCTCGCTCTTGGCCGCCAGCCGGTAGTACGCCTCCGCGCCCTCGGGGTCGCGGCCCGCGTCGAGGTAGAGGCCCATACAGTACGCCGCGTCGGCGTGGCCCTCCCTGGCGGCGTACTCCCACCAGCGCACGGTCTCCTCGTCGTCGCCCGCCGAGTAGGCGAGGAAACCCAGGTCATGAGCCGAGGCCAGATCGCCGTCGCCGGCCGCCCGGCGGTGCCACTCGCGCGCCGCCACCAGCTCGCCGGCGTCCTCGCACATCAGCGCCAGCCTGCGGGCCGCCATCGTCGAGCCGCCGTGGGCCGCGCTCTCGAACCAGCGCCTGGCCCCCGCGGCGTCGCCGCGCTGCTCCAGCAGGAGCAGCGCCAGGTTGGCCGCCGCCTCGGCGTCACCGGCGCCGGCCGCGAGCTCGTACCAGCTGACGGCGTCCTCCAGGCTGCCGTGCTTCTCGTGCCAGACGCCCAGGTTGTAGGCGCTGTCGATGTTGCCCGCGGCGGCCGCCCGCTCCCACCAGCGTCTGGCGGCCGCGCGGTCGCCGTGCTGGGCGTAGAGCTTGCCGAGCCGGTGTGCGGCCCGCGCGTCACCGGCTCGCGCGGCGGCCAGCAGCTCGGGCTCGTCTCCCATGCGCGGCGCCGGTACGGTCGGCGCCGTCACCTCTCCTTGCCAGGCCATGGCGACCAGGGTGGCACGTGATCGCGCGATCGCGAACGGTAATCGCCGACCTGGCGCCACCAGAATGCGGGCCATGGGCTTCGGCCTTCAGTTTCAGGCCTGGGGGTCAAGGCGCGCGCGAGCGCCCGCTAGGGCGCGAGCGTGCCCTGACCGGATTGTTCTTGCTGCTCGGCCCACCATTCGTAGGAGACGATGACGGCGTAGGGCTGGCCGTTGCGCTCTACGATGGTGGGCTCGCCGAGGTAGTGGGCGGCGTTGATGCGTTCACCGATCTTCTCTCGCGTTTCTCGCACGCCCATACGAATAGTCATGATCAAACGGTACACTGTTCACCGTGCAGCTTCGGTACCAGTACCGCCTCTACCCGACCTCCGCCCAGCGTGACGCACTGGCGCGGGCGTTCGGTTGTGCGCGGACCGTGTTCAACGACGGGCTGCGCATGAGACAGGAAGCCCGTGAGAACGGCCTGCCGTACATCTCGGACGCCGACCTGTCCAAGCGGATCATCACGCAGGCGAAGAAGACGCCGGAACGCGCCTGGCTGGGCGAGGTGTCCGCCGTGGTGCTCCAGCAGGCGCTGGCCGATCTGAACACCGCCTACCGTAACTTCTTCGCCTCCCTGACGGGCAAGCGGAAGGGGCCGAAGATCGCCCCACCCCGCTTCCGGTCACGTAAGGACAACCGGCAAGCGGTCCGGTTCACCAGGAACGCCCGGTTCTCGATCACAGCGGGCGGGAGGCTGCGCTTGCCGAAGATCGGCGACGTGCCGGTGCGGTGGTCACGGGGCCTGCCCTCTGCCCCGTCCAGCGTGACGGTCATCAAGGACGCATCGGGCCGGCACTTTGCGAGCTTCGTCGTAGAGACGAGTGATGGGCCGCTGCCCGAGTCGGCGTCCGAGGTCGGGATCGATCTGGGCCTGAAACACTTCGCGGTGCTCTCGGACGGCCGGAAGATCGACAACCCGCGTTTCCTGCGCCGCGCCGAACGACGTCTGAAGAAAGCGCAGCGGGCTCTGTCCCGCAAGGCGAAGGGGTCGAACAACCGCGCCAAGGCCGTCGTGAAGGTCGCACGAGCGCACGCGCGGGCGGCCGACGCGCGCCGGGACTTCGCGCACAAGCTCTCCACGCAGATCATCTGCAAGAACCAAGCGGTGTACGTGGAGAACCTGTCCGTGAAGGGCCTGGCTCGCACGAAGCTCGCCAAGTCCGTGTACGACGCCGGGTGGGGCCAGTTCACCGCGATGCTCGCCTACAAGGCCGCCCGCCACGGCCGGACCCTCGTGAGGATCGACCGCTGGTTCCCATCCTCGAAGATGTGCTCGACCTGCGGAGCGGTCGCCGAGTCACTGCCGCTGCACATCCGGTCGTGGACCTGCCCGTGTGGGACGGTCCACGATCGGGACGTCAATGCGGCGATCAACATTCTCGCGGCCGGACGGGCCGAGAGACTAAACGCCTGTGGAGGCCAGGTAAGTCCGCCGCTCGCGGTGGCGCAGGTCGACGAAGCAGGAAGCCTCAGAGGTACCGCGTGAACGCGCGGCACGGGCTGAACCCCGGCCTTCAGGTCGGGGAGTGCGTCAAGAGAAATTGATGATGCCGCTGTACATGCCCATCCCGCACACGTACCGCAGGCTCCCGCGCGGTTGCGGCGGCAGGCGTACGGTGGCCGGCAGCGCGACGTCGCGCCCGCCGATCGTGACCGTGCCGGTGCACCCCTGGTCCACCAGCTTGAACACCACCTCGACCGGTACGCCCGCGCGGGCCGTCACCATGGCCGGGCGGTAGCCGTCGCGGGTGGCCCACACGGTCACGGTCTGCTTGCCGGGGCCGGAGACGGTGGACGGCGGCGGCGTGCCGCCGATCCAGCCGGCCAGGCTGAGGCCGGAGCCGACGGTCCAGAGTCCGGCGGCGACGGCCACCACGCCGGCCAGCCGGGCCAGCCTGGTGCGGGAGATCCGCCGCAGCACGTAGCCGAGCAGCGCGAACGCCGGCGCGGTGCCGGCGACGAACCCCGCCATGACAGCCGCCCCCGCCACCGGGGAGCCGCTGGAGATGGCGATCATCTCCATGCCGAGCGTCACCCCGCAGGGCACGAGGATGGTGGCCGCGCCGAGCAGCGGCGCTCGGTAGCGGGAGGGGGCCTCGGCCGAGGCGGGAGCCGCGCAGCGCCCCCGCCTCATCAGGCGCACCGCGTAGACGATCACCGTGGCGCCGGCCACGACGAGCAGCGCCGCCCGTGCCTGGGGCGGCAGCTTCACCGCCGAGCCGAGCAGCCCGAGCAGCGCCCCCATCGCGGTGTACGAGGCCAGCCGCCCCGCCAGGAACCAGCCGACCAGCGCGGGATCGCGCCCGTGGCAGCGGCCGGTCAGGCCCATGAGCAGCCCACCCTGCGTGGCCGTGCACGTCGCCGTCCCGGCCACGAGCCCGGCGGCGACGCCGCCGGCGAGCAGGGCGGCGGCCTGCGCGCTCAGTGGACGAGCGCCATGCTGTCCAGAGACCCGCTCTTGGCGGCCTCCACGATCGAGCCGAACTGGTCGAGGCTCATCTCGACGCGCTGCCCGAAGTCGTCCGTGATGACGACCTGGCGCTCCACCGGCGCCGTCTCGTCGACGAACAGCTCGGGGCAACCGCAGTTGCACTGGCCGCAGAATTTCGCGACAGACCGCATACCTGTCCCCACTTTCTACGATTCCCGGTATTCGCAACGTATCCCGGCATCGTGGATGCGGCCAGTGACAGTAATGGCACCCTAAGTGACGTTTAGGAGGCGCCGCCTCTGAGAACAGACATCTTTTCGAAGTACTCGTCGTCGTTCATCTCGCCGCGGGCGTACCGCTCGGCGATGATCTGCTCCGCCGACGCGGTGGGCGAGGCGGGAGCGGACGCGGGCGCGGGCCTGTTGCGCGGGCCCCACCAGCCGCGGCGCCTCGCCACGATGGCGAGCCCGACGACGGCGACCCAGAACAGCCCCCAGAAGAACGGGAAGACCGGCCAGATGTGGTGCATGACTCCTCCTTGACGTGTCGTGCCTCCAGGGTGCGGCGGAGGAGGGGGCCGCCGAATCGCACGCCGGTCCCTGTTCGGGGTCCGCCCCGGGGAGTGCTCGCCCGGGGCGGACGTACGCCCGCGGTGGTAGGGCGCCGGCTACGGCCGCACCACCAGCGCGCTGCCGCCGCCCCGGCGGACGGGCTCGGCGACGGCCTGGATGCGGCCCCTGCCCGTGAACTCCAGGGCGGTGGCCGCGCCGATCTCCGGGTTGAGCGCGAAGCTGTGCCCCTTGGCCTCCAGCTCGGCCTGGTGCTGGTCCAGGAACGCCTGCTCGGCCTGCGTCTGCGCGGTGTTGCGCTGGGTGGCGCGGGGCGCGGCGAGCGCGTCCGGCAGGTTCATCCCGAACTCGTACCTGTTGACCAGGATCTGCAGCACGGTCGTGATGATGGTCGAGCCGCCCGGCGAGCCGACCGCCAGCACCGGCTTGCCGTGCTTGAACACCAGCGTCGGCGCCATGGACGAGCGCGGGCGCTTGCCGGGCCCCGGCAGGTTGGGGTCGCCGGGCGCCGGGCCGAACGTGAAGTCGGTCAGCTCGTTGTTGAGCAGCACGCCGCGTCCCGGCACCACGATGCCGTTGCCGCCGGTGGACTCGATGGTCAGGTTGTAGGCGATCACGTTGCCCCAGCGGTCGGCGACCACCATGTGGGTGGTCTCAGGGCCTTCGTCCGCGATCGGGGTGGCACTCCCGGTGGGCTCGGCGCACGGCCCGTAGCTGCCGTCGGGGTCGCCGGGCGCCGCCGGATGGGCCATCGCCCGGTCGCCGATCAGGCAGGCCCGCTCCTTGGCGAAGCCGTCGGACAGCAGCTCGTCGAGCGGCACCCCGGGGATGTCGCCGACGTACGCCCCGCGGTCGGCGAAGGCCAGCCTGGACGCCTCCAGGTATTCGTGCAGCCCCACCTGCGGCAGCGCGTCGAGGATGTTGAGCGCCTCGCCGACCGTCGAGCCGCCGGAGGACGGCGGCGCCATGCCGTACACGTCCATGCCGTGGTAGTCGACCTTGGTGGGCTCGCGCAGGAGCGCGCGGTAGTCGCGCAGGTCCGACAGCTCCATCAGGCCGGGCCGGACGTTGCGGGTGACGCCGGGGGAGAGGGGCGGCTGCTTGACGGTGGCCACGACCTCCTTGCCGAGCTGTCCGCCGTAGAGCCAGCCGATGCCCCGCCTGCTCAGCTCGCGGTACGTGTTCGCGAGGTCGGGGTTCCTGAACACCGAGCCGACGGGCGGCGGCGCGCCGTTCGGGAGGTAGAGCTCGGCCGTGGAGGTGAAGTCCTGGAAGCGGTCCTGGTTGGCGGCCGTCTGGTCGTGGAAGGTCTGGTCCACGACGAAGCCCCTGGAGGCCACCGTGATCGCGGGCTTGAGGGCCTCCTTGAGCGAGATCGTGCCGAATCTCCGCAGGGCCAGATCCCAGTTCGCGAGCGTGCCCGGCACGCCCGCCGACAGGCCGCTGGTGACGCCCTCCTCGAACGGGATGCCCTCGAACGAGGTCGAGGTCATGGCCCGCGGAGCGGTCTCGCGGCCGTCGATCGTGTAGACCTTCCGCTTCCTGGCGTCGTAGTAGACCATGAAGCCGCCGCCGGTCAGCCCGGCGGAGAACGGCTCCGTCACGCCGAGCACCGCGCCGGCTGCGACGGCGGCGTCGACGGCGTTGCCGCCCTTCCTGAGCACGGAGATGGCGGCCTTGCTCGCGTCGAGGTCGACGGTGGCGACGGCCCCGCCGTACCCCTCCGCGACCGGGACCTTCCGCTGCGGTGCCGCGACCGCGGGCGAGGCCGGGACGAATGCGATGAGGACTGCTGCTGCTACTGCTGCTGGGACGAGCACTCGGCGCATGTTCCCCACGATGACCCACGTACGCCCGTCGCGGTAGGGCCCCCTGCCACGCAGGGGTGATGCACCGGTCAAAGTGCTCCCCTACCGTAGGGGTGTGCGTGGCAAGTACGGCTTCGATCCCTATCTGGCGCTCATCGTGGCGGCGGCCCAGTTCGTCATCGCCAGGGGCGCCTCCTGGGGCCAGCAGGGCTTCAGGGAGCCGCTCGACCCGTACGCCTACGGGCTGCTGCTGGTGGGGCCGCTGGCGATCCTGCTGCAGCGCCGCTTCCCGCTGCTCGGCACCGCGGCCGGGCTCCTGGCCTGCGACCTCTTCCTGATCGGCGGCTACGCCTACGGCCCGAGCTTCATCAGCACGGGTGCCCTGCTGTTCCTGCTGGTGGCGCGGGGCAGGAGGCTGATGGCCTGGCTCATGGCGACGATGACGCTGCTGTCGTTCATCGGCTACGCCTGGCTGGTCGGCAACCGCGACCTCTTCCACAGCGTGTGGATCCTGACGTTCGTCATGCTGTTCATGGTCGTGGCCGAGCTGGTCAGGATCGTCAGGGAGCGCCGGGCCGAGCGCGAGCGCATCACCGAGGAGGAGGCCAGGCGGCAGGCCAGCGAGGAGCGGCTGACCATGGCGCAGGAGCTGCACGACGTCCTCGCGCACAACATCTCGCTCATCCACGTCCAGGCCTCCACCGCGCTGCACCTCATGGACGCCAACCCCGAACAGGCCAGGACCGCTCTGTCCACCATCAAGACGGCGTCGAAGGAGGTTCTGGGCGAGATGCGCTCGGTCCTGAACGTCCTTCGCGAAGGCGCCCCCCGTTCCCCCACGGCCGGGCTCGACCGCCTCGACGACCTGGTCGAGCGCTCCGGCATGGACGTGAAGCTGGAGCGCGCCGGCTCGCGCCCGCTGCCCCCGCAGGTCGAGCGGGCCGCGTACCGGATCGTGCAGGAGTCGCTCACCAACGCCGCCCGCCACGCGCCCGGCTCGGCGGTGAGCGTGAGCCTCGACTACGGTGAGCGCGAGCTGGTCATCCAGGTCGCCGACAGCGGGGCGACGACGGCTCCCGTGCTGTCGGAGGACGGCAGCGGCAACGGCATCCCCGGCATGCGCGAGCGGGCCTCCGCGCTGGGCGGCACGCTCGTCGCGGGCCCGTCCGGGACGGGTTTCCAGGTCGAGGCCCGCCTGCCACTACCCGAGGAGACGACCTCATGATCAAGGTTCTGCTGGCCGACGACCAGGCGCTGGTCCGGGCGGGCTTCAAGGCGCTGCTGGACGCCCAGCCGGACATGACCGTGGTGGCCGAGGCCTCCGACGGCGCCGAGGCGGTGCGGCTGGCGGGCGAGCACCGGCCCGACGTGGTGCTGATGGACATCCGCATGCCCGGCACCGACGGCCTGACCGCCACCCGCCAGATGCCGCCGGGGCCGCACATCATCATCCTGACGACATTCGAGCTGGACGAGTACGTCTTCGAGGCGCTGCGCGGCGGCGCCAGCGGCTTCCTCGTCAAGGACACCGAGCCGGCCGAGCTGATCCAGGCCGTCCGGGTGGTGGCGGCCGGGGAGGCGCTGCTCTCCCCGAGCGTGACACGCCGCCTGATCGCCGAGTACGCCTCCCGCGCCAAGGAGCCGGTCGTCGCGGACGGGCTCGACCAGCTCACCGAGCGCGAGCGCGAGGTGCTCGCGCTGGTCGGCACCGGCATGACCAACGACGAGATCGCGGCCAAGCTGTTCATGTCGCCGGCGACCGCGAAGACGCACGTCAGCCGGGCCATGATGAAGCTGCACGCCCGCGACCGGGCCCAGCTCGTGGTCATCGCCTACGAGTCGGGGCTGGTCAGGCCGGGCTGGCTGTGAGCCGCCCGGCGGCGTCCTCGATCCCTTCCGCGCCCGCCCAGGCGACGTAGCCGTCGGGGCGGATGAGCAGCGCGTCGGCGGGCGGGTCGTCGGCGCGCGCCCGAACCACCTGGATCCAGCCGCCGTCCTGGGCCGCATCGGCCCGGTCACCCGTTCGAGCCGCGTCGGTCCGGCCCCCGGCCTCGGTCAGGGCGCCGTCGGGGGTGGTGTCGCCGCGCAGGTCGAGCAGCACGGGGCGGCCCGCCCGCATCAGCTCGGCCAGCCGCCGGCCGTCGGCCAGTCTCAGGTCGGGGGCGAACCGGCCGACCAGGGGATGGTCCGCCTGGCCGTACCGGACGCCGGAGTCGTGCAGCAGCCCGGCCAGGTGGCGCGCCGGCTGCTCGAACGCGAACACCTCGGTGAGCAGCCGGCGCAGCGCCGCCCCGTCCTCGCCCTCCACCCGGTCCAGCACCGCTTGCGCGCGGGTCTGCATGAGGGCCCGCTCGGCCACCGGACGGCGTTCGGACTCGTACGTGTCCAGAAGCCCGTCCGGGGCCCGGCCGGCGAGCACGGCGGCCAGCTTCCAGCCCAGGTTGGCCGCGTCCGTCATGCCGACGTTGAGCGCCGAGCCGCCCGCCGGGAACAGGTGCGCGGCGTCCCCGGCCAGGAACACCCGGCCCGCCCGGTAGCGCTCGGCGAGCCTGGCCTGGGAGACCGTGCTCGACAGCCAGATCGGCGCTCCAAGGGGCAGGTCCCGGCCGGCCACGCGGCGTACGGCCGCCCGGAAGTCCTCCAGCGTCACCGGGCCGTCGAGAGGCTCGCCCTTCTCGCGCACGCCGGCGACGAGCACGCCCTGCTGGAGCGAGGTCAGCAGCAGGCGTCCCCGCGGGGTCCTGTTCCAGCCCGGCTCCAGGCCGTCGACCTCCAGCGACTCGAAGATGCCCACGTCGGCCGCGAAGTGCCCGAGCCGCAGCACCTCGTCGTCGGTCGTGCCCGGGAAGCCGATCCCGGCCAGGTCGCGCACCGGGCTCCGCCCGCCGTCGCAGCCCACGACGTAGCGGGCGCGCAGGGTGCCGTCGATCGTCACCCCGTCGGGGTCCTGCGCCAGCGAGCGCACCTCGTACCCCCGCCTGATCTCGGCTCCCAGCTCCGCCGCCCGCTCGGCGAGCAGCGCCTCCATGCGGGGCTGCTGGATCATCAGCAGCCGCAACGGCATGTCGTCAGCGAAGCGCAGCGGCACCGAGCCGAACGGGAAGCCGGGCGCACGGCCCGCGAAGGGGCTGCCCGCGCTGAAGCGCTCCAGCAGGCCCCGGTGGTCGAGGAAGTCGATGATCTGCCCGCCCAGGCCGTTGGCCCTGGGCAGCTCGCTCGGTTCCGGTCTCTTCTCCAGCACGATCGGGCGGAGGCCGGCCAGGCCCAGCTCGCACGCGAGCATGAGCCCGACGGGTCCCGCCCCCACGATCAGTACGTTCTCCATGCCTGTCAGGCTAGGTTGACAGAAATCCGGCTGTCAAGCTAGCCTGACAAGCGTGGACGTTACAGAGCTCACCGAGCGGATCAGGGCGAACGATCCGGATATGGGGCTGCGGGCGGTGGGCGCGCTGCACCGGCTGGCCGAGCAGGTCGAGGCGGTGTCGGTGGCGCTGGCCCGGGAGCAGGGCTGGACCTGGGAGCAGATCGGCGACGCGCTCGGCATGTCACGGCAGTCGGTGCACGCCAAATACGGGAAGTGAGGCTTTCGCGATGTTCGGCATGGGGAAGAGCAGGTTCGCGGTGATGGTCAAGGCGGCCTTCGAGGAGGCCAGGCAGCGGGGGGACCGGCGGATGGGCACCGAGCACCTGCTGCTCGGCGTCCTGCACGACGCCGACTCCGCCCGGGCGCTCGGCGTCGACCTGCCCGGCGCGCGGGCCGCCCTGGAGGAGCTCGACCGGGCGGCGCTGCGCATGCTGGGCCTGGAGGTCGGCGACGTGCCGCAGGCGCCGCGCAAGCACCCGCCGGTGCCGGGCACGGCGCTCACGTCGAGCGCTCGCGCGGTCATCAACCAGGCCATCAAGAGCACGACGGCACGCACCAGGACGGCCGAGGCGCCACGGCAGCTCGTGCTCGCCCTGCTGGCCCAGTCGCGGCCCGATCCGGTGGCGCGGCTGATCGACCAGCTCGGCATCGACCGCACGGCGGTGCGCGGCCGGGTCGCGTGACCCCACCGGCCGCCCACCGTATGGGCCGGGTCGCGTGACGCGTCCGGCCGCGGTGCCGGGACTCGGGTCACGTGGCCGAAATTGGGTTGAACGTGTGGTGGGTGCGCTGACAAGGTCGAAAGATGGCCCGCACGTACGACGACCTCCTTCACGAGGCCGCCACGGTCTCCGTGGACGGCTGGGACTTCTCCTGGCTCGACGGCCGCGCCAGCGAGGAGCGCCCCTCCTGGGGCTACGCCGGGCTGCTCGGCGAGCGCATGGCGGCGGCCCGCGCCGCGCTCGACCTCCAGACCGGCGGCGGTGAGATCCTGGCCGGCGTGCCCGCGCTGCCGCCGGTGACCGTGGCCACCGAGTCGTGGCCGCCCAACCTGGCGCTGGCCGCCTCCCGGCTGCGCCCGCGCGGGGCCTGGGTGGTGGCCGACGACGACGAGCCGCGCCTGCCGTTCAAGAGCGGCGTCTTCGACCTGGTCAGCAGCCGTCACCCGGTGGAGACCTGGTGGGACGAGATCGCCCGGGTGCTGCGGCCCGGCGGCACGTACTTCTCGCAGCAGGTGGGGCCGTGGAGCGTCTCCGAGCTCACCCACTACTTCCTCGGCCCGCACGACGGCTCCGGCCGGGACCCCGAGCGGGCCAGGGCGGCGGCGGAGTCGGCCGGGCTGGAGGTCGTTGACCTGCGGTTCGAGCGGCTGCGGATGGAGTTCCACGACGTCGGGGCGGTGATCTACTTCCTGCGGAAGGTGATCTGGATCGTGCCGGGCTTCTCGGTCGAGCGCTACGCGACCAGGCTGCGCGAGCTGCACGACCGGATCGAGGCGGAGGGGCCGTTCGTGGCCCACTCCTCGCGCTTCCTCATCGAGGCCAGGCGGCCCGCTCAGTAGATCAGCTCGTACGCCTCCGGCCGCACCTTCCTGGTACGCGCCCAGTACTCGAAGGCGAAGCCCGGCCAGATCGTCCGGTTCACTCCGTGCTCGTCCAGATACCAGGAGGTGCAGCCGCCGGCGTTCCAGACGAGCGGGTCGAGGCGTTCGTGCAGGCGGCGGCCGAACGCCCGCTGTGCCCCCGGCCTGACGTCCACGGCCCTGGCCCGCGTCCTGGAGAGCAGGCGCAGGCAGTCGATGACGTAGCGGACCTGTGACTCGATCATGAACACGACCGAGGTGTGCCCGAGGCCCGTGTTGGGGCCGAGCAGGAAGAACAGGTTGGGGAAGCCCGCCGTGCTGATGCCGTAGTAGCTCTCGATGCCGTCCTGCCAGGCGTCCTGCAGCTTCAGCCCGCCCCTGCCGACGATGCGCTGCTCCTGCAGCGCGTCCACGACCTTGAAGCCGGTGCCGTAGACGATCACGTCCACCTCGTGCTCGGCGCCGGTGGCGTCCACGATCGAGTGCGGCCTGATCTCGGTGATCGCGTCGGTGACCAGCTCGACGTTGGGCCTGGTCAGGGCCGGATAGTAGTCGCTGGAGATGAGGATGCGCTTGCAGCCGATGAGGTAGTCGGGGGTGAGCTTGCGGCGCAGGGCGGGGTCGGGCACCTGCGCTTCGAGATGCTTGAGCGCCAGCTTCTCGTGGCCCTTCATCAGGCGCGGGTCGACGGCGAAGCCGAGCGCCCTCGACTCGAGCGCCCAGTAGAGGGCGCCGCGAATGGCCCTGGCCAGGCCGGGCAGGCGCAGGGCCCGGTGGGCGGCGGGGGAGAAGGCGAAGTCCGGCTTGGGCTGGATCCACGGGGGCGTGCGCTGGAAGACGGTCAGGCTGCCCGCGACGGGGGCGATCCGGGGGACGAACTGGATGGCGGACGCGCCGGTGCCGATGACGGCCACGCGCTTGCCGGTCAGGTCGATCGAGTGGTCCCACTCGGCGGAGTGGAAGGCGGGCCCGGCGAACTGCTCACGCCCCGCTATTTCGGGAAATTTCGGGATATGGAGGGCGCCGATGGCCGAGACCACGGCGTTCGTGCGGAACGTCGCGCCGTCGTCCGTGGTGACCGACCAGTCGCGCGCCGCGTCGTCGTACTCGAGGGAGGCGACGCGCTTGCCGTACCGGATGTGCGGGGTCACCCCGTACTTGTCCGCGCACGAGCGCAGGTAGCCCCAGATCTCCTCCTGCGGGGAGAACATCCGCGACCAACCTGGATTGAGCTCGTACGAGTAGGAGTACATGTGGGAGGGCACGTCGCACGCGCAGCCGGGGTAGGTGTTGTCGCGCCAGGTGCCGCCCAGCTCGGTGGCCTTCTCCAGGATGACGAAGTCGTGGTACCCCGCCTCCTTGAGCTTGATGGCCATGCCGATCCCGGCGAACCCCGCTCCGATGATGGCCAGCCCTGGCATCGCACCTCCCGGGAGCCCGCTTGTTGGACGCCCATTCGAATGTAATGAGCGCGGCCCCTCAGGTCCAGGGTGACCCCCGTCAGCGGACGACGACAACCCGCCACGGCTCCCGCGGCGGGTCGGATCCGGTGCGCGGCCTAGCGCAGCAGGAGGAAGGCGGCGACCCCGACGATCACGACCGCGACGACGATCGCGATGGCGGGCACCAGGGGCGACTTCTTGGGCTTGGCGGAGGCCTCCTGCTCGCGCCGCTGCGCGAAGGCCTTGAACTGCTGGGTGTTGCCCGCCGGGTCGATATGCTGCTGGTCAGACATGGGCAGCAGCCTAGCGTGAGACCTTGTGCCGTTTGCGGCGTTTGGCGGGATCTATAACGATGGGCTGATTAGGGGACCGGCCCACTCGGCGGATAGCTTTGAGGCATGCTCAGGACCCTGCTCTCGCCCCGCATCGTGGGGCTGCACCTGCTCACGGCAGTGGTCCTCGTCGCGTTCATCCTGCTGGGGCGCTGGCAGCTCGGCGTCTTTCAAGATTCGGGCAAGCCGCACGCCAGCTCCGACCCCGCTCCCGTCGCGGCCGGCACGCTCGCCCCGCTCGGCCCGCAGGTGAAGGGCGACGCCGTGGGGCGCCGGGTCACGGCCGAGGGCGTCTACGACCCGGGCCGCCAGCTTCTGGTCGCCGACCGGCGGCCCGACGTCGACGCGCCGGGCGGCAAGGTCTCGCGCGACCACGGCTACTGGGTGCTCACACCGCTCAGGCTCGACGACGGCACGCTCATGCCGGTCGTGCGCGGCTGGTCGGCCAGCGCCGACGACCCGGCGGTCGCCGCGGTGCCGGAGGGGCGCGTCACGGTGTCCGGGCGGCTGCGCCCGCAGCAGGGCACCGACAGCGTGCAGCGGCGCGCGGAGCGGCTCCCCGCCGGTCAGGTGCAGACGGTGTCCACGGGCGAGCTGGTCAACCTGTGGACCGGCCAGAAGGTCCGCACGGGGTTCGTCGTGGCGCAGCCGCCGTCGGGCTCGCTGACGCAGGTCAAGGTTCAGCCGCCGGTGGTCGGCGGCACGCTGACCTGGCGTAACCTGGCATACGCCGCCAACTGGTGGATTTTCGCCGGGTTCGCCGTGTTCATGTGGTTCCACTTCGTACGCGATGCCGTGCGAAGCGATCGGGACCGCGCCAAGTCCCCTGAGATGGCTCTGGAAGGTTAATCGTGGAATCGGCTCTGAAGCCCTTCCGGGTGCTCGCCTACGTGGTGGGCTGCATGCTGCTCGTGCTCTGCGTGGCCATGGTGATCCGTTACGGCTTCGGCAACCCCGCCCTGTCGAAGATCATCGCCCCGATCCACGGCGGCCTCTACATGCTCTATCTCGTCGCGGCCATGAATCTGGGCATGAAGGCGCGCTGGTCGTGGCAGTACATGCTCGGCGTCATGGTCGGGGGCACGGTGCCGTTCCTGTCGTTCTTCGTCGAGCGCAAGGTGAGCCGGCGCGTGCAGGCCGACCAGGCGGCGGTGGCCGCGGAAGCCTGAGCCCGGCGTCGGCCCTGAGCCCGGTGCCGGCCTGAGCCCGAGTCCGACCTGAGTCCGGTGCGGGCCTGGGCGCGGCGCCGAAGAGCGGCGAGGGCCCGGTGCGGGCCCCCGCCGACGGCGGCTCAGCGGCCGATGCCGCGCCTGCGGGCCCTCTTGAGCCGCTCGCGCTGCGACGGGTCGAGCATCAGGTAGCCGACCACCGGCGCGGCGACCACGCCGAGGATCACCAGCAGCGTGATCCACCCGGTGCCGAAGATGATCAGCGAGAGCAGGACGGCGGCGCCCGCGCCGATGGCGTACTTCTGGACTGGCGACATACTCAACATCCTCCGAACACGGAGCGCGCGCCCCGCCTCTCCCACATTCTGCGTCGTCTGACCAACGAGTGAACCCGCCGACTTGGTTCCGCTCGCGATGTATCGCAAACGCCGTCTCTCAACCGTCGCTCACGCGCGGGGCCGTACCGCCTCCAGGTCGTGGCGCAGCTCGTCCGGAGTGGGACGTTCCAAGGGGTTGCCGGACAGCAGCCGGAACAGGACGGGAGCCAGCACGCCCGCCCTGGCCAGCGCCGCGCCAGGCGCGGGCGGCGCGCCCTCGACGGCGGTGAAGAGCGTGGCGCCGAGCGACCACAGGTCGGCGGCCATCGTGGGGGCGGCCTCGGGAGCCGTGTAGGCCGGGAGCGTTCCGGACCTGAGCAAGGGGATCAGCCGCGCGCGGCCCTGAGGGCCGATGAGCACGTTGCCCGGCTGCACCCCGCCGTGGAAGTCGGCCAGCGCCTCCAGCTGGGCGAGCAGGGACAGCCCGAGCGCGGCCACCTCGGGGACCGGCAGCGGGCCCGCCGTCGCGACGATCACGTCCAGCGGGCGGTCGACCGCCAGCAGGTCGAGCGTCTCGCGGACCACGTCCATCGGCGGCGGGCCCGACGGGTGGAGCATGGCCCTGATCAGCGACCTGAGCGGGTCGGGGCCCTCGGCGGGCACCTGGCCGGGCGGCCGGCCCTCCACCGCGAAGTGCAGCGTGGCGGCCAGGGACCACAGGTCGGCCGACGGCAGCATGCTGAGGCTGGGGAAGCCGAAGCCGGTCAGCACCGCGCGACCGGTCGGGGTGAGCAGCACGTTGCCCGGCTCGACGCGCCCGTGCACGATCCCGGCCTCGTGCGCGACCGTCAGGGCCGCCAGCAGGCACACGCCCACCCTGGCCGCCTGCGGCGTCGGCAGCGGGCGGCGCGAGCGTACGGCCTGCTCCAGCGACGTGCCCGACACGAACTCCATGACCAGCCACGGCACCCGATCCTCGATCACCACGTCGAGCACCCGCACGATCGAGGCGTGCCGCAACCCGGACGCCCGGCGCGCCTCCTGCAACGCGGAGTCGCGCAGCTCGGTCGGCACCCTCAGCTCCCTGACCACGACGTCGCGGTGCTCCGACTCGTCGAAGGCCAGGTGGAGGGAACCTGCGCCCAGAGGGTTGAGCAAGCGGTATTTACCGGCTAGCTTCCTGGTCTCACCCATCTCGAGGTGCACGATAGCGCACCGCCGTCACGATGTGTCACCGGCGAGCCAGGCTTCGTGCGCGGCGCACAACTTACGCCATAGTTCGTCCCGCTCCCGGGCGCTCACGTCGGCGAGCGGCAGCAGGAAGACGTCCGCCAGCGCCGCGTAGTAGTCCCGCTGGTCGTCCAGGGTGACCGAGCGTGCGCCGCCGCCGACGCGGCTCAGCACGAGCCCGCGCAGGACGTCCACGCCGTACGCGTCGCGCCGCTGGATGGTGGCCGTACGCACGAAGCCGGACTCCGGCGAGGTGGTCAGGTGCCGGTGCATCTCCGCGAACGCCGACATGTCCGCAGGGGCCGGGTCGAAGTCCATGCCGAGGAACGAACCACTCGGGTCATGGTCGAACCGCCACCCTCCTGGCGCCACCTCCGACGGGCGCAGGCCGTACCGGAAGGGTCCCTGCCGGTACGTGCCCTCGACCAGCGGCAGCGGCTCGTGCAGCCCGTCCCCGAGCCCCAGGTCGGTCAGCCACTCCCCGCCCGGATTGTCCTCCGACGGGAGACCGCGCACGGTGAGCACCAGGTGGTTGGCGGTGATGCCGGGCTCGCGACCGCGCGTCTGGACGCCGCCGACGTGCCGGGTCACGTCGTACCCGAGCGCCCTGATCAGCTCGGAGAAGGCGCCGTTGAGGTGGTAGCAGTAGCCGCCGCGCCCGCGAATGACGCGCTCGGCCGACTCGACGGGATCGACGGTGGTGGCCCGGCCGAGCCAGATCTCCAGCGCCTCGTACGGCACCTTCTCGATGTGCGCGGCGTGGAGGACGCGCAGGTTCTCCGCGCCGGCGGGGGCGCCGGCGAGCTCGGGCAAGCCGATGCGGCGCAGGTATGCGGCGGTGTTCACCGGGCCAGTCTGCACTGTTTGTGCACAGATTTAGGAGTGTCGTCTGCACAGCGCGCTTCTAGGCTTTCGTTCGTGGCAGAGCAGCGACGCATCCTCGTGGTCGAGGACGACAAGACGATCGCGCTGGCCGTACGGAACCGGCTGGCGGCTGAGGGCTTCGACGTCCGGGTGGCCTTCGACGGGCAGGATGCCCTGGTCCAGTACGGCAGGGCGGAGCCCGAGCTGGTGATCCTCGACAGGCTGCTGCCGGGGCTCGACGGGCTGGAGGTGTGCCGAAGGATGCAGGCCGCCAGGCCGGTGCCCGTGCTCATGCTGACCGCGCTCGGCGAGGAGACCGACGTGCTGGTCGGGCTCGGGGTCGGGGCCGACGACTACCTGGCCAAGCCGTTCAGCATGCGCGAGCTGGTGGCACGGATCCACGCGCTGCTGCGCCGGGTCCAGCGGGCCGCCCAGCTCGCCGCCGAGGACACGGTGATCAGGGTGGGCGAGGTGGAGATCGACACCGCGGCGCGCCGGGTGTTCGTCGGGGGCGCGGAGGCGCAGCTCACCAGGACCGAGTTCGACCTGCTGCGCCGCCTGGCCGAGCGGCCAGGCCAGGTCTTCGAGCGCGACCGGCTGCTGTCGGACGTGTGGGGCTTCTCGGAGGCGGCGGCGACCAGGACCGTGGACAGCCACGTACGGGCGCTGCGCCGCAAGCTCGGCTCCGACGTGGTCCGCACGGTGCACGGCGTCGGCTACGCCCTGGTCCGCCGATGAGGCCGCTCGACTTCCTCGGCCGGATCAAGGTCAAGCTCGGCATCGTGATCGTGCTGGCCGTGGGCACCGCGTTCGTCGTCAACGAGGTCGGCCTCAATTCCGGCCTGTCCCGCGAGGTGCGCATCGCCGTCGCCGTGGTCCTGGCACTGATCATGGTGCAGCTGCTGGCCATGGGCATGACCAAGCCGCTGCGCCAGATGGCCAGCGCCGCCCAGACCATCGCCAAGGGCCGCTACGGGCTGCGCGTCCGCGCCACCTCCAGGGACGAGGTGGGGGAGCTGGCCAGGGCGTTCAACGCGATGGCGGCCGACCTCGGCGAGGTGGACCGCCAGCGGCGCGAGCTCGTCGCGAACGTCAGCCACGAGCTGCGCACCCCCATCACCGGGCTGCGCGCGGTGCTGGAGAACGTCGTGGACGGCGTCTCCGCGCCCGACCCCGTCACCATGCGGACCGCGCTCGCCCAGACCGAGCGCCTCGGCCGCCTCGTGGCCCAGCTGCTGGACCTGTCACGGCTCGACTCGGGGGTGCGGCTCATCGAGCCGGAGGCGATCGAGCTGGCGCCGCTGATCGAGCAGGCGGTCCGCGAGGCGTCGCTGGCCCGCGAGGACGTCGTGATCCGGCCGTCGGCCCCCGCCGACCTGGTGGTGCGCGCCGACCCCGACCTGATCGCGCAGGTCCTGGCCAACCTGCTCGACAACGCGGTACGGCACAGTCCGCCGGACGGGACGGTGCACGTGCACGCCGTCCCTTCGGGGGCCGGGGTGCGCCTCACCGTGGCCGACCAGGGGCCGGGCATCCCGCTCGCGGCCCGGGCTCGCGTCTTCGAGCGGTTCTCCCGGCTCGACACCGGGCGCGCCGCCGACTCGGGAGGCGCGGGGCTGGGGCTGGCCATCGTGAAGGAGATCGTCGAGCTGCACGGGGGTTCCATTCGCATCGACGAGGGTGCGGGGTGCCGCATGGTCGTCGACTTACCAGGGAGGACGAGGATGGCGGACGTGCCGTTGCAGGGCGAGCCGAGCGCGGGGGCGGCCGGCTCGGCCGCCCACGACGCTGGAGACGAGCCGCTTCTCGAACCGGGCGCGCCGGTGGCCGGGGTCTCGGTGACGGATGCCCCGGTGATGGGCGTCCCGGTGGCGAGTGTCCCGGTGACGGGCGCCGTGGCCGACGAAGGCGCTCCGGCACCAGCCCACGCGACCGGACTCAAGGACGCCGGACGCGAGGAAGCGGCCGGACGGGAGGCTGAGGCCGGACTCGACGCGGCCGCTGGGCCGCAGGCGGTCGGCGGCGCGGCCGCTCGGCCGGAGGCGGCTGCGGCGGATGTGGCTGGCACGGGCGTTGCCGGGCCTGACAGGGCTGGACCGGACATGGCCGGGTCGGACAGGGCCGGGGTGGACGTGGCGGCGGCGGACGTGGCCGGGCGGGAGACGGCGGCCGGGCTTGCGGCGCTTACGGCTCTGGCGACGGCCGGCGCACCCGGCGGTGTCGCGTCGAACGGCGTCGCATCCAGTGGCGTCGCGCCTGACGGTGTTGTGCCGAACGGTGTCGCATCCGGCGGTGTCGCGTCTGACGGTGCCGCCTCGAATGGCGTCGCGTCGAACGGTGTCGCGGCCGGTGGTGCCGCGTCGCGTGGGGACGCGATCGCGGCGAGTGGCGCTTCTGCGGACGAGCTGGACGCCACCATCGCCTCCGCCACCGAGGTCGAGGAGGCCGTGCGCACGGCAGCGTCCCGGAGCGACGAGCCGGCGGTGGGAGCCGGAGCGGCCGGCAGGGGCGGGGCCGCGGTCGGGGCAGCCGCGTTCCACGAGGGCGAGCAGGCCGTCGGAGCGGCGGCGGCCCAGCGCATGAGGAACGCCGGAAGCGCGCCGCCCGCGAGCAGCGGGCTCCTCAGGATGGTCGGTGGCGGCGTGATCGGCGTGCTGGTCGGCTTCCTGGCCGGCCTGTTCGCCGCCGTGATCGTCAGCGTGACCGTAGGCGACGGGCTGGCCCTGATCACGCTCGTGACGTCCATCGCGTTCATGGGCGCGGTCGGCGCGGGGATGGGCGCGGGCTCGGCCCGCCGGGCCGCCGCGGCCGCCTATACCTCGGCGCAGGTGGCCTACCCGTCAGCACACGCCACCCACCCGCCAGCACATGTCACCCGCGCGTCAGGGAGCGCAGCCCACCCGCCGGCGCAAGCGGCTCACGCGTCAGGGAGCGCAGCCCACCCGCCGGCGCAGACGACCCATGCGTCAGGCGGCTCGGCCCAACCGTCAACGCAAACGACGGACTGGTCAGGAAGCGCGGCCCGCCAGCCGACACAGGCGACCCCCTCGTCGGCGCAGGCGGCGACCCTGCCGGGCCGTACCCCCTACCCCCGATGGGAGGTCGCCCACCCGTCGGTGCCCGCCGCCCGTGCTTCGGCGCAGGGCCCGGCGACGCAGCGGGAAGGGGCCGTGCCGCCACCCCCGTACGTGCCGCCGCCGCTCTTCCCCAGGCCCGAGCTGCCCGATTCGCCCCGCTGGCTGCTGCCCGCCGCGGCGGGAGCCGGGGTGTTCGCCGCAGTGGCGCTGCCGGACGCGCAGGTGGGGCTGGGGATCGTGCTGGTCTCCATGGTGCTGGGGGCGGCCGCGCTGCCGGCCGTGATACGGCGGATGACGCCGTGGACGGTGGCGTTCGGGCTCACGGCGTACTTCCTGATCTCCATGGCGGCGGTGCGCGACGCCGACTGGCTGGTGGCGCTCCTGCTCGTGGCGGGGGCCGGGCTGGGCGCGCTGGCCGTGTCGGGAGCCGGGGCGGGCTGGCTCGGCGTGATCAGGGGCGGCATGTCCGTGCTGCTGGCGCTGGGGCCGGTGCCGTGGTTCCTGGCGGAGCCGTTCAAGAGGCTGTCGTCCAGGCGGCGCTTCATGCCGGCGCTGGCCGCGCTGGGCATCACGGCGGTGCTGCTGCTGGTGTTCGGGCTGCTGTTCGCCTCGGCGGACGCGGTGTTCGCCTCGTTCGTGGAGCGGCTGACCACCGCGCCGGACTGGGCGGACTCGGCGCCGCTGCGGATCTTCCTCTTCGCGGTGTTCGCCGTGTTCCTGGCGGCCGTCGTGCTGGTCGCGCTCAGGCCCGTGGTGGATCCGGTGGGGCCGGACACGAAGTTCGGGGTGAGCAGGAGTGTCTGGTTGCTGCCGCTCACGGCGGTGAACCTGCTGTTCGCCTCGTTCGTGGCGGTTCAGATCACGGCGCTGTTCGGCGGCAACGCCTGGGTGCTGCGGACGGCCGGGCTGACCTACGCCGAATACGCCAGGCAGGGGTTCTTCCAGCTCGTGGTGGTCAGCGTGTTCGTGCTGGGCATCGTGGCGGTGGCCAGCGGGCTGCTGAAGGTGGAGCGGCGCGAGCGCCTGCTGCTGGGGGTGCTGCTCGGCGTCCTGTGCGCGCTGACCATGGTGGTGCTGGCCTCGGCGCTGCACCGCATGAACCTCTACACCGACGCCTACGGCCTGTCCAGGCTGCGCCTGTCCGTGCAGGCCACGGTGTGGTGGCTGGGCGCGCTGTTCGCGCTGGTGCTGCTGGCCGGTACGGTACGGCTCCTCGGCCGCGGCTCCGGCTGGCTGCCGCGTACGGTCGTGCTGGTCACCGGGCTCGGCCTGGGCGCGTTCGCCGTGGTGAACCCCGACCTCCAGGTCGCCCAGTCGCAGGTCGAGATCAGGGGCGTGACCAACCTCGACTCCGACTACCTCGGCGACCTCGGCGCGGAGGCCGTGCCCGCCCTGGACCGGCTGCCCGAGCCGCAACGCAGCTGCGTGCTCGCCGACGTGATCGCGGCGAACGAGCTGGCGAGCCCGGATCCCTGGAACGGCTGGAACCTGGACCGGGCCAGAGCCCGCGCCCTGCTCGCCGAGCACCCCGTCGTCAGATCCCCGCAGTGCCCCCCGGGGTACTCGCGCGGCTCTGGTTGAATCCTGGGGTGAGGTTCGACGTAGTCATCAGCGGCGGCCGGGTGCTCGACGGCACGGGCGCCCCACCGTACCGGGCGGATGTCGGGATCGCGGACGGCAGGATCGCGCAGGTCGGGAGGCTGGCCGGCGCGACGGCCGAGACGGTGGTCGACGCGACGGGGCGGTTCGTGGCTCCCGGGTTCGTCGACTGCCACGCCCACGGCGACGCGGCCGTGTTCGACCCGGCGGTGCAGCGGGCGGCGCTCCGGCAGGGGGTGACCACGTTCGTGCTCGGGCAGGACGGGCTGTCCTTCGCGCCTGGCTCGGCCGCGACCGTCGCCTACGTCTCCCGCTACTTCGCCGCAGTCAACGGCCCGCGCCCCGGCGGCGGCGCAGCCGTGGGAGACGTACCCGACGGGCCGTTGAGCGTGGGCGAGCTGCTCGACGGCTACGACCGCGCCGTCGCGCTGAACACCGCCTACCTCCTCCCGCACGGCACCATCCGCTACGACGTCATGGGGCCGTCGTCGGGCGCGCCGTCCCGCGACGACCTGGCCGCCATGGTCGGGCGCGTCGAGCGGGGCCTGTCGGAGGGGGCGGTGGGTCTGTCGAGCGGGCTCGAGTACCTCCCCGGCCGCTACGCCACCGCCGGGGAGCTGGCCGCCCTGTGCGCCCCGCTCGGCGGGCTCCCGTACGTCACCCACATGCGGGCCTACGGCGCGCGGGCGGAGGTGGGCATGAGCGAGGTCGTGGACATCGCCGGGCGCTCCGGCGCCGCCGTGCACGTCTCGCACCTGCACGGCCCCGCCGACGTGCTGCTGCCGCTGGTCGAGCGGGCACTCGGCAGCGACGTGGACCTCACCTTCGACACCTATCCCTACCTGCGCGGCAACACGATCCTGGCCATGGTCGTGCTGCCCGACTCGGTGCCGGGCGCCGAGACGGACCGCGCGCTGGAGATGATCGCGTCCGGCGAGCTGGACGACTGGTGGCCGACGCTCGACGCCACGTGGCCCCGGCTGACCGTCTCGCACGCGCCGGGCCTGGAGTGGGCGGAGGGCCTGACCATGGTGGCGGCGGCCGAGCGGGCCGGGGTGAAGCCCGCCGAGTTCTGCCGCCGCCTCCTGACGGAGACGCGGCTGGAGGCGGGGGTCGTGTCCGCGCGGCCCGACGAGGGGCCGGAGGGGGAGCAGTCGGTACGCAGGATGCTGCGCCACCCCTCGCACACCGGCGGCTCCGACGGCATCTATGTGGGCGGCCATCCGCATCCGCGCGGTTTCGGGGCCTTCGCCCGGTTCCTCGGCCGCCACGTGCGGGAGCTCGGCGACTGGACGTGGGAGCAGGCCGTGGTGCACCTGGCCTCGCACCCCGCAAGGCGGTTCGGGCTGACGGACCGGGGCCTGGTGCGCGGGGGGTTCGCGGCCGACGTGGTGGTGATCGACCCCGCCGAGGTGGGCGACCGGGCGACCTACGAGGCGCCGCGCACGCCGGCGGCCGGGATCGGCGACGTGTTCGTGTCGGGCGTGCGGGTGCTGGCGGGCGGAGAGCTCACCGGCGCCACGCCCGGTCGCGCGCTCCGCTCATGAGCTCGCGGTTGCCTGGGACTGATGGGATGCCTGGGATAGGGTCGGACGGGGACGAAAGGGGTGCCGTGCTCGGGCAGCAGGTCTTCGGGGGCGAGCTGGAGCTTCCCCTGATGGTGGTCCACCGTGACGCGCTCCGGCACAACGTCGCCACGATGGCGGCCTTCGCCCGCGACCACGGGCTGGAGCTGGCGCCGCACGCGAAGACGCACATGTCTGCTGAGATCGCCACGCTTCAGCTTGAAGCGGGCGCCTGGGGGCTCACCGTGGCGACGCCCCGGCAGGCCCGGGCGGTCCGGGGCTTCGGGGCGGGCCGGATCATGGTGGCCAACCAGGTCGTGGACCCGGCGGGGCTGGCCTGGGCGGCCGGCGAGCTGGAGCGCGATCCCGGGTTCGAGCTGCTGAGCTTCGTCGACTCCCGAGCTGGGGTGGACATTCTCGCTCGTCACGCCGCGTCCCGCCCGTTCCGGGTGCTGGTGGAGCTGGGTCACGAAGGCGGACGGGCCGGGTGCAGGTCGCTGGACGGGCTGCTGGAGCTGGCGGCGTACGCGCAGAGCGTGCCCGGGGTGGAGCTGGCCGGGGTGGCGGGCTACGAGGGCGCGCTGAAGACCGCCGACGATGTCCGGAAATATCTGGATTCACTGCAGCAGGCGGTCGAGTACGTCCGCGTCCGCAACCCGATCCTCACCGTCGGCGGCAGTCAGTGGTTCGACGTGATCGGCCGCGAACTCGCCGCCACCCAGGCCAGGATCCTGCTGCGCAGCGGCGCGTACGTCACCCACGACGACGGCTACTACCGCGAGCGCACCCCGTTCAACCGCATCGACGGCGAGCTGCGCCCCGCCCTGGAGGTGTGGGCGCACGTGCTGTCCACGCCCGAGCCGGGGCTGGCGATCGTGGGCATGGGCAAGCGGGACGCCCCGTACGACGAGGGCCTGCCCATCCCGCGCCGCCCGGGCGTCACGGTCGTGAAGATGCAGGACCAGCACACCGTCGTACGCGCCGACGGGCTGAAGCCCGGTGACGTGCTGGGTTTCGGCATCTCCCATCCCTGCACCGCGTTCGACAAGTGGCGCGTGCTGCCCCTGGTGGACCCGGACTACCGTGTCGTAGGCACCATAAGCACCGACTTCTAGGGAGAATCCGTGAAAAAGGAGCTCAAGACCACGGAAGGTGCTGCCCCCATCGGCGCCTACTCGCAGGGCCTCGTGGTCGGCGACTTCGTCTACACCTCCGGCATGGGGCCGCTCGACCCGCACACCGGCGAGGTCGTCGGCGACGACGTGGCCGCGCAGACGCACCAGGTCATGCGCAACCTCGGCGCCATCCTGGCCGCCCACGGGCTCGGCTTCGACGACGTCGTCAAGGCCACGGTCCATCTGCAGCACCTCAAGCGCGACTTCGCCGCCTACAACGAGGTCTACCAGTCGTACTTCAGCCGCCCGTTCCCCGTGCGGACCACCGTGGGCTCCGAGCTGATGGACATCCTGGTGGAGATCGACTTCGTCGCTCACAAGAGCGCTTAAGGTCTGGTTGTGGACAGTTCGGTGTACGTCTTCGTCGAGGACCTGCGCGGCGAGGGCGTCGAGCGGGTGCTCGACAGGATCAGCGCGTACGGCGTGAGCGGCGTCACCGTCGGAGCCGTGCACCACGCCTCCCGCGACGTCACCCCGCACGGGCTGTCCCGGCTGACCGTCCGCCACGACGGGGCCCACTTCACCCCGCCGCCCGAGTTGTTCGCCGGGCTCCGGCTCTCTCCCGTGCCGGGCTATCCGAACGCCCTCGACGGGCTTCGCGAGGCGTGTGCGAAAAGGTCCATGAAGCTCCACGGATGGACGGTCTTCCTGCGCAACGCCACGCTCGGCACGGAACATCCGGACGTGACCGTACGCGACTGCTTCGGCGACCGCGGCTCCCTCACCGACCTCTGCCCCGCCCACCCCGACGTGCGCGAATACGCGGTCGCGCTGGCCAGGGCGGTGGCCAGGCTCGGGGTCGACAGCGTGGTCGCCGAGTCGCTGCACTTCAGGCCGCTCAAGCCGCAGCGCTCGTTCGTGCCGCTCGGGCCGATGGACGCGTACCTGTTCGGCCTGTGCTTCTGCGACTACTGCATGCGCCGCGCCACCGACCTGGGGGTGCACGCCGAGGTGGCGCGCGACGAGTGCGCGCGGATCGTGGGCGGCGTGCTCGACGGCGACCCGCCCGCGCAGGGCGAGGTGACCAGGGCGGCGCTGACGGCGTACGCCGGACCAGATGTGGTGGCCTACGCGCGGGCCCGGTCTGAGACCGTCACCACGCTGGTGTCGGAGGTGGCCTCCGCGGTCGCCGAGGAGGGCTCCAAACTGGTGTTCGTGGACTCGACGGGCGCGGTCAAGGGCTACCGGGACGGGCTCCCCACGCCGGGGCTGGCCGCCCATGACGCCTGGCAGCTCGGCGTGGACCTGGTGGCGCTGGGCGATCTCGTGCCCGCCTTCGGGGTGCTCGCGTACGCGCGGGACGCCGCCCGGGTGGCCGACGACGTGGGCGCCTACCTGCGGTCGGTCGGCAAGGACCGGGAGGTGCGGGCCGTGCTGCGGCCCGGACACCCCGACAGCGACTCGACAGACCGGCTGGTGGCCAAGGCCAGGGGCGCCAGGGCGGCCGGGGCCCTCGCCGTCGACTTCTACGCGTACGGGCTGGCGCCGCACCCGGTGCTGGAACGCATCCCGGCCGCGCTGTCGTCTTGACGGCCTCCACTCCGTGGAGGGTCAGACGCCGTCGAGGAGCGCCGAGACGGCTTCGGCGGGGAAGCTGTCGGCGACGCGCAGCCCCCTGAAGACCGCCCGCATCCACACGGCCCCGGCCAGCAGGTCGACGATCAGCATCGGGTCGGCCGACTCCTTCAGCTCGCCCCGGCGCACCGCGCGCGCGAAGATCTCCCGCTCCCGCGCGAACCGGTCGGCGAAGAACCGCCGCGCGTCCAGCTCCGGGTGGTGCACGGCGGCGGCCAGCGCGGCGACGGCGATGTCGCTGGCCGGCGGCTCGGTGAGCAGCCGCCGGACGCCTTCGACCAGCGCCACCAGGTCACCGCGCAGGCTGCCCGTGTCGGGCGCCTCGAAGCCCAGCACGTCGGCCTCCACCAGCGCGGCACCCAGCAGTGCGGGCTTCGACGGCCACCAGCGGTAGATCGTCGTCTTGTTGACGCCCGAGAGCTCGGCGACCCCCTCGACGGTCAGCCCGTCGTAGCCCCTCTCGGCCACGAGCCGCAACGTCGCGTCGAAGATCTCCTGCTGCTTCCTGGGCGCCATGGGGTCATTTTCTCCCGGCGAACGCCGTGACCACGCCCAGGCCCAGGTAGACGACGCCGCTGACGTACCGGAGAGCTCTGGCGCGGGAGTTGAGCCGGGTGCCGAGCGCGCCGGCGGCGCACGCGTACACGATGTCGGAGACCAGGCCCAGGAGCAGCAGCGTGAGGCCGAACAGCACCACCTGGAGCGCCGGCGAGCCCGCGCCCGGATCCACAAACTGCGGCAGGAAGGCCAGGAAGAACAGCGCCACCTTGGGGTTCAGCACGTTGACCAGCACGCCTTCGAGGAAGACCTTCCGCAGCGGCTGCGGGGGCGGCGCGGCGCCCTCCGGCTCCTTGCCGGTGAAGGCGCGGACGCCCAGGTAGAGGAGGTACGCGACCCCGGCCCACTTGACGACCGCGAACAGCGTGGCCGACTGTTTGATCACGTACGACAGGCCCGCGGCGGCGGCCGCGATGTGCACGAGGGTGCCGGCCTCCACGCCGAACGCGCTGGCCAGGCCCGCCGTCCTGCCCTGGGCGAGCCCTCTGGCGGTGATGTAGAGGTGGTTCGGGCCCGGGATGAGGACCAGGGCGAGCGAGGCCGTCACGAAGAGGGCGAATGTACTTGGGGGAATCACGAAACAGCAGCGTAAAATGCCTTTGGTAGGTCGATCAGGGCCAATGCCGGTCGGCTTTTCCGGGCCAATCAACTGTCGGTGAGAGGTGGCATAGTTTCCGGCGTGACAGGTCTTCTCGTCGGGCGCTCCACCGAGCTGTCCAGGCTGGTGCGGGTGCTGCAGTCCGCCGCCGAGGGCACGGCCGGTGTGGCGCTCGTCGGCGGCGACGCGGGCATCGGCAAGACGCGGCTCGTCACCGAGCTCGTCGCGCGGGCCCGCGAGCGCGGCTTCCACGTGCTGGTCGGCCAGTGCGCGGAGCTCGGCGACTCGCTGCCGTACCTCCCGCTGGCCGACGCGCTGCGCGGCGCCGAGCCGGCCGTGCGCGAGGCCGCCGCCGCCCACCCCATGCTGGGCCAGCTGCTGCCCGGCATGGACAGCGCGCCCGCGGCCGGGCTCACCCAGCAGCGGCTGTTCGGGTCGCTGCTCGGGCTGCTGGGCGACGTGCAGCCGGTGCTGTTCGTGATCGAGGACCTGCACTGGGCCGACCGGTCCACCCGCGACCTGCTGGTCTTCCTCAGCCGCATGGTGCAGGCCGAGCGGGTCTGCGTGGTCGGCACCTACCGCACCGACGACATCCACCGCCGCCATCCGCTGCGCGCCGTGCTGGCCGAGCTGAAGCGGCTGCCCACGGTGACCGGGGTCGAGCTGGGGCCGCTCGCGTCCGGCGACATGTCCGACTATGTGGCCACCTTGGGTGAGGTGGGCGCTCAGGAGCTCGGCCTCATCGTGTCCCGCGCCGACGGCAACCCGTTCTACGCGGAGGAGCTGTTCGCGGCCGTGGCCGAGGGCGACACCCTGCCCGACGGGCTGGCCAGCCTCCTCATGACCAGGGTCGAGGTGCTGTCCGAGGCCGGGCAGCAGGTGCTGCGCGCCGCCGCCGTGGCGGGGCGGCGGGTGGAGGACGAGCTGCTGCGGAAGGTGGCGGGGCTGCCGCTGGCCGAGTTCGAGGAGGCGGTCAGGGAGATCGTCTCGCGCGGCCTGCTCAGGATCGACGGCTACGGCTACACCTTCCGCCACGCGCTGCTGCAGGAGGCCGTCTACACCGACCTGCTGCCCGGCGAGCGCACCCGCCTGCACACTGCCTTCGCCCGGCTGCTCACCTCGCCCGCCGAGCTGGCCTACCACCACCTGGCCGGTCACGACCTGGCCGGGGCGCTGTCGGCGTCGGTCGAGGCGGGCCGCCTGGCCGAGCGGCTCGGCGCCCCCGCCGAGGCGCACAGCCACTACAACCAGGCGCTCGCGCTGTGGGAGCGGGTCGAAGGGGCGGCCGAGCTGGCCGGGGAGAGCCGCGAGGCGCTCGCGTTCCGGGGCGCCGTCGCGGCGGCCGACAGCGGTGACAAGCACCGCGCGATCGTCGAGCTCCGGGCCCTGCCGCCGGCGTCCGAGGTCAGCGAACGGCTGGCCTACTACCTCTACGAGGCCGACGACCAGCCCGGCGCCATCGCGGCGGCGCAGGCCGCCGTCGAGAGCGCGCCGGACCAGCCCGCGCTCGCCCGCGCCCTTGCAACTCAGGCCCGCACGCTGATCTGGAGCTCGCGTCACCACGAGATCGAGGCGCTGACCGAGCGGGCGCTGAAGACCGCCCGCTCGTGCGGGGCCAGGGACGCCGAGGTGGGCGCCCTGCTCACGCTGGCCACCTACGTCGAATACCGCGGCGAGATCGCCAGGGCCCACGAGCTGGTCCACACGGCCTCCGCCGAGGGCACCGGCGACCTGGCGATGGACCTGCGCGCCCGCTTCCACCACGCCCGCATCCACTTCGAGCAGGGGCTGCTGGCCCAGGCCGCCGAGGTGGCCGACGACGGCATCCGCATGGCGTTCGAGACCGGGCTCAAGTGGAGCACCTACGGCACCGACCTGCGCTTCCTGCGGTTCCTCATCCACTACGTGGCGGGCGAGTGGGACCAGGCCGAGGCCGTCGCCGCCGGCTTCGGCAGCCGGGTCGGCACGCCGCCGGAGGCGGTCCTGTCGTCGTTCGCGCTGTTCATCGAGGTCGCGCGGGGCCTGCCGCAGGTCGAGGAGCGGCTGAGCAGGCTGCGGCCCTTCTGGCACGACGAGCTGGCCGCCTACATGTCGCGCGGCCTGGCTGCCGAGCACGCGCTCTGGCACGGCGACCCGGCGACGGCGCTCGACCACGTGCGGGCGGTCCTGGAGCCCATGGAAGACGGCTACGCGACCGTGCTCCGGATCGCCGCGACCGGGCTGTGGGCGCTGGCCGAGCTGGGCACCACCGAAGGCGCCGACGAGCTCCGCGCCCGCGCCCGCCGGTCCGCCGAGGCCGGCCCCACCGGCGAGCCCGTGCACCTGGGGCCCGAGGGGCTGGCCTGGGCGCTGCGCGTGGAGGCCGAGTGGCACCGCGTGCACGGGCGGCTCGACGTGGAGCTGTGGCGGCAGGTGGTGGAGGCGTTCGACTTCGGGTTCGTCTACGAGGTCGCGCGGGCCCGGTGGCGGCTGGCCGAGGCGCTGCTGGCGGCCGGCGACCGGGAGGCGGCGCAGGCGGAGTGGGAGTCGGCCCGCGAGACCGCGGAGAAGCTGCGGGCGGCGCCGCTGGAGGGCGCGCTGCAGGAGTTCGGCCGGCGGGCGCGCTTCAGCGGCGCCGTGCAGAGGGCGGGGCAGGGGGCCGGGCAGCGGGACGGACGGCCGGGCGACGGCGGCTTGACGGCTCGGGAGGTGGAGGTGCTGCGGCTGGTCGCCGAGGGGCTGACCAACCGGGAGATCGCCGAGCGGCTGTTCATCGCGCAGAAGACGGTCAGCGTGCACGTGTCCAACATCCTCGGCAAGCTGGAGGTCGCCACCCGCACCCAGGCGGCGGCCGCCGGCCGCGAGCGGGGGCTGCTGGCCTGAGGGCTTCACGCGGGCGCGTGACGCGTTTCCGGGGTCCACCGAGGCCCGTGACGCGGCGAGCCGGCCGGCGGCTCAGGACGTGCCGGAACGGTGAGGCGGCCGGCCGGCGGCTTCGGGGGGCTCGGGTGCTGGGTCGGCTGACGGTCCGGGGAGCCGGGGGTGGTGGGGCCGGTGTCTCCGGGGAGGCTCGGAGGTTCGGTCGTCCTTACCGGGAAGGCGCGGGGTGATGAGGCGGCCGGTGGTTCAGGGTGTGCTCGGGGTGGTGGGCCGGGCGAGGTGGTCGACGAGGAGGTCGACCCTCGCCTGCTGGCGCTCGGGGGGAATGCGGCCGTCGTGGGCCAGCGTGGCCAGGCCGTGCAGGGCGGCCCACACGACTTCGGCGAACGTGTCGGAGCCGTGCTCGCCCGCCACGGGCTCCAGCGCGAGCACGAACTCGCCGAACGCCGCGCGCAGCTCCTCGGGCGTCTCCTCCGAAGCGAAGGGGATGGCGGTCGGCATGACGAACATGGCCTCGTACAGCGCGCCGCGGGTGCGGGCGAAGCCGAGGTAGGCCATCGCCACCCGGCGCAGCACCTCCCTCGCCGTGTCACCCGGCTCGGGTGTCGTGCGGGCCGCGCGGAGCTCGCCGGCCAGCTCCGCGAAGCCCTCGATCGCCACCGCCCGCACGATGGCGTCCTTGCCCTTGAAGTGGCTGTAGAGCACCGGCTGGCTGTATTCGACCCGTTCCGACAGCCGCCGGGTCGTCACGGCCTCCCAGCCCTCCGACTCGGCCAGCTCGCGGGCGGCGCTGATGATCAGTTGGTGGCGTTGCGCGCGTTCCCGTGCGCGGCGGGCGGCGATCGACATGCCACCTACGCTAGCACGACTAGAGTGGCTAGCGCCGCTAAGAGAGAGGCGGCGGTTCGAGCGCACGGCGCTGCTCGGGGGTGAGCGGGCGCGTGGGCAGGCCGCGGAGCAGCAGGAACAGCTTGGCCGTCTCCTCCAGCTCCTCGATGGCGTCCAGCGCCGCACCGAGGCTCGCGCCGGCGACGATCGGGCCGTGGTTGCTCAGCAGCAGCGCCGAGTGCGTACGCGCCGTCTCCTCCGCCGTCCGCTCCAGGCCCCGGTCGC
This sequence comes from Nonomuraea phyllanthi, assembly GCF_006334985.2. GTDB lineage: Bacteria > Actinomycetota > Actinomycetes > Streptosporangiales > Streptosporangiaceae > Nonomuraea > Nonomuraea phyllanthi. Next base: position 566,526 of record NZ_VDLX02000001.1, on the reverse strand, counting down.
CGGGCGCGAAGTAGGGCAGCAGCGGCAGGCGGCCCACCCGCATCGCGAAGTACGCGGTCAGCGGCGGCAGGGCGTCACGGGGGTCGAGGCCGTCCAGGCATGACACGGCGGCGGCGTACGTGGAGTGCGTGTGCACCACCGCGCCGGCCCGCGGCCGGGCCCGCAGCAGCGCGGCGTGCAGGAACGCCTCCTTCGACGGCTTCGGCCCCTCGACGTGCCTGCCCCGCAGGTCGATGACCGACAGGTCGCCGGCCTCGACGGTGCCGAGGCTCGACCCGGTGGGGGTCACGAGCACGCGGTCGTCGCCGATCCGTACGGACAAATTGCCGGTGCTGCCGTGCGTGAGACCGCGCCGGAACAGCGACCGGGCGGCCGAGACGATGCTCTCCCGGGCATCAGGCGCGGCCGTCATGCCACTCCCATCGGCGTGGTCGCGGACGCTTCGAGAAGCAGGCCCGGCTCGCCGAAGTTGCCGGACTTCAGCAGCAGGGCCAGGCCGGAGGCGGTGAGGATCCAGGGGACGCCGCGGGCCGCCTCGGCGCCGATCACGCCGCCGGGCACTCCGAGCGCGCCCACGACGGCTCCCGACGTCTCGCCGCCGGCGCAGACGAGGCGGGTGACGCCCCGCTCGACCAGCCCCCGGGCTACGCGGCCGATGGCCGATTCGAGGATCGCGGCCGACCGCTCGCCGCCCAGCGCCTCCTGCACGCGGCGCAGTGCCGCGGGCTCCAGCGACGAGTAGACGATCGGCGCGCCGGAGCCCGGCCCCAGCGCGTCGTACCAGTCGAGGGCGGCCTTGGCCAGCGACTCCTCGTCGGGGTCGGCCAGCACGTCGAGCCGGTGGGCCGGCCTGCCCGCCTCGATCACGGCGGCGACCTGCTCCAGCGTGCGGGCGGAGCAACTGCCCGCCAGCACCGCCGCGGAACCGGTCAGGGGAGGGGCGGGCGCGTCGTCGTACGAGGAGCTCGGTCTCGCCGCGGCCAGCCCGCCGGCCAGCCCCGCCGCGCCCGCGACCAGCGGGGCACCGGCCAGCGCCCGCCCGGCGGCGGCGAGGTCGTCGTCCTCGACGGCGTCCACGAGCGCGTACCGCACGCCCTGCCCGCGCAGCTCGGCCAGCCGCCGCCCGATCTCCCCGCGCCGCACCTCGGCCAGCGGCACGACCCCCGCCCGGTACGCGCTCTGGCTCCCCAGCACGCGCGGCAGGTAGGAGTCGGTCATCGGGGTGAGCGGGTGGTGGCGCATGTGCGACTCGGACAGCAGCACGTCGCCGACGAAGAGATAGCCGTTGTACTGCGTCCGGCCGTGCTCCGGCGAGCTGGGCGTCGTGGCCACCATGGGGACGTCCATGGCGTCGGCCAGCGCGTCGAGCACCGGCCCGATGTTGCCCTCGGCGGTGGAGTCGAACGTGGAGCAGTACTTGAAGTAGACCTGGCCGGCCCCGCGGGCGCGCAGCCACGCCAGCGCCGCCAGCGACCGCGCGACCGCCTCCCGACGGTCCACCGTGCGGGTCTTCAGCGCGATCACGAGGGCGTCGTGCCCGGGCAGATCGGTGCCCTCCGGCGGGGTCCCGAAGAACAGCATGGTGCGAAGGCCACGGCGGCGCAGCGCGACCGCGACGTCGCTCGCCCCGGTGACGTCGTCCGCGATGACGCCGATCACCGGCCCCTCGTTGGAGTCGAACATGACGCCGACACTATCCGGCGCCGCCGGCGAGCTCGTTCCGGGTCAGCTGGTGATGGTCAGGTCGCGGAAGAGGAAGTAGCTCGCGTGGTCGCTCTGCAGGTACGCGTGGTAGTGCGTGGCCACCGACTTGGCGCTCTTGTCGGCGGTGAGCACCGTGACGATCACGTACCTCTTGGCGGTGCTCGTACGGATCTTGCCGTACGCGAAGTCGGCGTGCGTCTTGTCCGTGCGCCACCTCAGCCCGTCCGAGGAGAGCGAGTTCAGCCGCGTGGCGGTCTTCTTGGCCACCTGCTCGCTGGGGAACGACATGATGATCTGGACCGCCTTGATGTGCCCGCCGCGGGCCGTGTACGCGAGCTGGACGGCGCGCTCGCAGTCGTTCTGGGCCAGCACGCCGCGGGCGTCGACCGGCTTGCAGCTGCTGTACGTCCAGCCGCCCACCTTGTCGGCCTCCAGCTTCACCTCGCCCAGCTTGAACCGCCAGTCGCCGAACTCGTCGTCCTCGATCGGCGAGCCGGGGTCGACCCGTTTCGAGGTGGGCCGGGTGGCGCTGGGGGTGGGCTCGGCGGGCTCGGACGGCTCGGAGGAGGGCGGGTCCGAGGGCGGGTCCGACTGCGGGTCCGACGGCGCGGTCGTGGCGGAGGGGTCGATGGTCGGCAGCGCCACGTTCGTCTGCGGGCCGGAGCCGCGCAGGTAGAGGTACGCGCCGACCCCGCCGCCGCCCAGCAGCAGCACGGCCAGGCCGATGACCAGGCCGACGATCAGGGCGGTGTTGCTCTTCGGGGGCGGCGCGGGAAGCAGCAGCGTGCCCTGCGGCCCCCTCGGAGGCCCGTACGGCCCCGGCGCCGGCGCTGGCGGCTGCCCGTAACCACCATGCCCGGGACCCTGCCCGGGACCCTGCCCGGGACCCTGCCCGGGACCCTGCCCGGGACCCTGCCCGGGACCAGGTGGCGGGCCGTACCCACCTTGCCCCGGTCCGGGCGGCTGCCCGTAGCCGCCCTGCCCCGTCCCAGGTTGCTGCCCGTAGCCACCCTGGCCCGGTCCGGGCGGAGGACCATAGCCGCCCTGGCCGGGCGCCGGGCCGTAGCCCGGTTGTCCCTGCCCCGGCGGGGGCGGTCCGTACCCCTGCGGTGCCCCTTGCCCGCCCCACGGGCCCTGGGGCTGGGGCTGCGGAGGCTGAGGGGGATATGCCATCCCCCCATTGTGGTGGAACTTATCCCCATCTGCCCCAATCGCCACAGAATTTCGTGCTCAGCGGCCAGACACGCGTCACCCGGCGCACAGGGGAACGCTCCACGACTTGACTCGATCCCGGACCTAATAGGATGCTAATCCTACTTGTTCAGTAGGAAAGCTAGGGAAGGGGCGGTTGTGCGAGCGCTCATCCTGCTCGGGCTCGTCGGTCTCGCGGCCCAGCTCGTCGACGGGAGCCTGGGCATGGCCTACGGCGTCACGTCCACCACGCTGCTGCTGGCCGTCGGCACCAACGCGGCGGCCGCCTCGGCCACCGTCCACCTCGCCGAGATCGGCACCACGCTGGCCTCGGGCATCTCCCACTGGCGCTTCGGCAACGTGGACTGGAAGGTCGTCGCCAAGATCGGCATTCCGGGGGCGGTCGGCGCCTTCGCCGGCGCGACGTTCCTGTCCAGCCTCTCGACCGAGGTCGCCGCCCCGGTCATGTCGTTCATCCTGCTGGCGCTCGGCTGCTACATCCTCGTCCGCTTCACCGCGTTCGGGCTGCCGCGCGGCAACCTGGGCAAGCCGCTGCGCAGGCGCTTCCTCGCCCCGCTCGGCCTGGTGGCGGGCTTCGTGGACGCCACCGGCGGTGGCGGCTGGGGCCCCGTCGGCACCCCCGCCATCCTCGCCAGCGGCCGCCTGGCGCCGCGCAAGGTGGTCGGCTCGATCGACGCGAGCGAGTTCCTGGTCGCCATCGCGGCCAGCATCGGCTTCTTCGTCGGCCTCGGCTCCGAGAACATCGACTTCGCCTGGGTGGGCGTGCTGCTGCTCGGCGGCGTCATCGCCGCGCCGATCGCCGCCTGGCTGGTCCGGCACATCCCGCCGCGCATCCTCGGCTCGGCCGTGGGCGGCGTCATCGTGCTCACGAACGTGCGCACCCTGCTGCGCAGCGACTGGATCGACGCCTCCACGGGGGTCCAGACGGTCACGTACGTGGTCATCGCCGCCATCTGGGTGGCCGCCATCGCCTGGTCGCTGCGCGAGTGCCGCCGTGACAAGGCGCACGAGTCGGTCGAAGCGGTCGAGGCCGAGCTGCGGCTCCGCACCACGGCCGAGGAGGAGACGGCCTCCGCCTGAGGCCCGAGCCGAGCCTCCGGCTTGAACCGCTGAACCGCTGAACGGCTGAACGGCTGAACGGCTGAACGGCTGAACGAGCTTGACCGGCTTGACGGCCGCGCGTGCCCGCCCCTTGCCGTACGGGCACGCCGGCGTTCACCTCCGGCTCAGGACGCCGTGTACTCCACGGCCTTGCCGCAGTAGCTCGTGCCCACCGGTGTGGTGCTGTACCGGCACACCTGCACGACCACGCGGTCGACCGGGATGAACGCGTCCGGGTTGGACAGCGTGAAGGAGAGCGCGACCTTCTCGTTGTCCGCCTTGGCCACCTCCGAGTCCACCAGGGACTTGCCGCTGTAGCCGGAGAAGGTGACGGTGGAGTACAGGCCGTCGTGGGCGCAGGGCGAGACGGACGCCTCGTCGGTCAGGGCGCCGTCGACCCGCACCACGGGCCGCACGATGGGGCCGTCGACCCATTCGAGGGTCCCTTCCGCGACCCCGCGCAGGCACTGGTCCCCGGAGTCGGCGTGGAACGGGACCGAGGCCGCGGCCGTGGCCGGCTGAGCCGCCAGAAGTCCGGCGGCGACCACCGCGCCCGAAGCCAGCCAAGCACGTAAACGCATGGCATCGACCTTCCGTGTGAATGTGGACAGTGACGTGTCATGACCCCACGAGCGTGACCAGGACGGCCGAGGGGTCGTTGCCGGCGAGCGGGATGGCGAAGACCGCCGTGCGCTCGCGGGCGCCGTAGACGACGAACCGCAGGCCGTCCTCGTCCCAGGTGTCCTGGACGTCGGAGGTGAGCTGCGCCGACGCCGAGCAGTACGCGGGGCTGCGGTAGAGCAGGTGCAGCGAGGCGCCCAGCGGGACGTGCTCCGACGGTGGCAGGGCGAGCGGGCGGCGCAGCCGTACGATCAGGCGTCGCAACGGGGTGAGCCAGTGGCGGTCCAGCTCGGCGGACAGGGCCATGAGCACCACTGCCTCGGCCAGGCCGAGCGCCACGATCGGGGGGTGCGGATCCGCCGGGACGGCCAGCAGGCTCGCGGCGAGCAGGAGGCCCGCGCGGGCGAAGGCCCGCAGGTCGACCGGCCGGGAGTGGGCGCCCAGGCAGCCGCACGACGAGGTGGGCGCGGCCACGTACGCGTACGCGAGGTAGGCGAGGAACCCGGCGGACAGCAGCGCGGCGGCGGCGACGTCCCACGGGGAGAGGGGCGGCACCAGCAGCGCGGCGGCCACGGCCAGCTCGACCAGCCCGGTGAGCCGCAGCGCCGGGACCGCGCGCGCCGCGCCGACCAGCCGGGCCAGGGCGGTCTGCCCGGCCCGGGCCCGCATCCGCCGGCTGAACAGCTTCGCGAGGCCCGCCCAGACCAGGAAGAGAGCGATCACGTACGGCTGCGTCGCGGCGATCCCGTGCATCGGCTGCCTCCTAGTGGGGGGAGAAGACGGTCGCGATGTCGACCTCGTTGGTGTCCGGCCGCCAGGCGCCCAGGATCTGCACGTGCTGGGCGACCTTCAGCATGGACAGGTCTGCGGTGGGCGGCGACTCGGAGTGCACGGCGACCGACTTGCCGGCGACGACGTGACACAGCACCTCTTGGCCGTTGTGGTCGAGGTGGAGTGTCCTGTCGGTGATGTTGGTGATGTGGCCCTTGATGTTGACGATGTTGAGCCACACGGACTCGGCGGCCAGCACGCCGTCCGGCATGAGCACGCCGCGGGCGTACAGGCCGTCACCCGGCTTCGCCTCGTCGAACGGCACGGGCCCGAGCTTCCACAGGCTCGTGCCGTCCACGATCCGGATGTTGTGGAAGACCATGTTCGAGCCGAGGACGAGCAGCGTGTTGTCCTTGATGGTGCGGATCCTGCCCTCGGCGAAGTTGGGGTCAGGGGTGCCGGGCTCCACGTCGGGCGCCGACTGGGCGAAGGCCGCCTCGGGGCCGAGCGAGCCGAGCGCGGTCGCGGCCACGACGGTGGCGCCGCCGCCGAGCACGGCGGACTTGAGCAGGTCTCGTCTGCTGGTCATCGCCGTCTCCTCTCACGCCACGTCGATCGAGCAGGGACGCAGGCCGCTGGAGAGGCTGGCGATCCTGCTGAACGCCGCCGGCGTGAGGTCGATCAGCCGGTTGTTGGCGCAGGTCGAGCCGCAGCAGCTGCGCTCGCCGCAGAACAGGTCGGTCTGCGGGCCGCAGTCGGCGATGCTGGTGACGACGCTGGTGCCGCTGCACAGCGCCGTGGTGCGGTGCCGGAAACCGCAGGTCCTGCGGGAGAGGCCGACCCCGCAGCGGTCGGGGCGGGTGATGGACCAGCAGGCGTCGGAGGTGTTGGGCCAGGCGTGCTGCAGGCTCCCCGAGTTGCAGGTGCCGCAGGCGCCCTTGCCGGTGCTGCTGCACGGCCCCCAGGCGGTGCCGCAGCAGAACCAGGAGACCTCTCCTTGGACGGCGGCGAGTAAGTCGACGGGGGTGTCGGGGTCGGGGGATTGGGTGCGCGTCATGCGCCCTCCTTGGGTGAGCTCTGGACGAGAGTCCTGAAGCTTTCCGACTCGATCTATGAGTACCATGTAAGGATTTTTCGTCAATGCCCCATTTTCCGATGGTGCATGGCGTCGCGGAGGGGGATCAGTTAGGTTAGCCTCACCTAATTCTCGTGGCGGGAGGTTGCCAGGTGGTAGAGCCCTATCGGATGTTCGGCGTGCGCGTGGCCAGGCTGGAGCGGTTGAGCCCGACGTTCCTCCGGGTCACCTTCACCGGGGACGAGCTGGGGTCGTTCGCCGACAACGGCTACGACCAGCGGCTCAAGCTCATCCTCCCGCTGCCCGAGCACGGCCTGGCCCACCTGCCCTCCGGCCCCGACTGGTACACGAGGTGGCGCGCGCTGGAGGACGGCAGGCGCAACCCGCTGCGCACGTACACGGCCCGGCTGGTCAGGCGGGACGAGCGCGAGGTGGACGTCGACGTGGTCATGCACCCCGGCGGCGACGGCCCGGTGGCGCGGTGGTCGAGGGTCGCGCGCCCGGGGGACGCCGCCGTGCTGTTCGGGGCCGACGCGCGCCACCCCGGCGACCACGGCGACGTCGTGTTCGACCTGCCGCCCGGCACCGGCGCCGTGCTGCTCGCCGGCGACGAGACCGCCGTGCCCGCCATCTGCGCCATCCTCGAACGGCTCCCGGAGGACGTCGAGGGCACCGCGCTGCTGGAGGTCCCGTGCGAGCAGGACTTCCTGCCCGTCGAGACGCCCAGCCGGGTCAAGGTGGAGTGGCTGGCCAGGGACGGCGCCGAGCGCGGCGCGCTGCTGGAGTCGGCCGTGCGCTCGGCCGCCGGCCGCCTGCTGTCGCCGGGGACGGCGCCGGAGGCGTACGAGGACGTGGACGTCGACGAGGAGGAGCTCTGGGAGGTGCCTCAGGAGGAGTGCGGCGAGCCCCTGTACGCCTGGCTGGCCGGCGAGGCCGCGGTGATCAAGGCGCTGCGGCGGCACCTGGTGGGCGAGCGCGGCATGGACCGGCGCGCGGTGGCCTTCATGGGCTACTGGCGCCAGGGCCGCGCCGAGCACGCTTAGTGAGGGCGCTCTGCCACTCAGGTTAGCGGTACATGACCTTCGCGTTACTCTACTCACTGTGCCAGCTTGACTACGTTCGGTAGTACATCCCACGAACACCTGCTGTCACAGGCGAGCGATTGCGAGGGAACATGTCAACGGAGCCGCGTCTGAGCCTCGACACCAGGGCCGCACGCAACCTGGCGACCACCACCAAGACGCGCCCGCAGATGCAGGCCATCACCTCCCGCTGGCTGCTGCGCAGGCTGCCGTGGGTCGACGTGAGCGGCGGCACCTACCGCGTCAACCGCAGGCTCACGCACCGGGTCGGGCGCGGCCGGGTGAGCGTGGTGCTCAACGGCGCCGACGACGTGCGCGTCATCCCCGACACCCTCCCCGAGCTGCCGCCGCTGCGCGGCTTCGACGACCCCGACGTGCTGGCGGCGATCGCCGCGACGTTCGCGCCGCGCGAGTTCCAGGCGGGCGACGTCCTGGCCGAGGCGGGCGCCCCGGTCACCGAGACGTACGTCGTCGCCCACGGCCGGCTCAACCGCCTGTCCGTGGGCCCGTACGGCGACACGCAGTTGCTCGGCGTCGTCACCGACGGCCAGCACCTGGGCGAGGAGGCGCTGACGCGTGACGGCCCCACCTGGCCGTGCACGGTCAGGGCCGCCACCGCCGGCACGCTCCTGGTCTCGCCCCGGCAGGACCTCCAGCGCCTGCTCGACGCGTCGCCCGCGCTGCGCGAGCACGTCGAGCGCTACGTCGAGCAGGCCAGCAAGCCGGTCAACCGGCGCGGCGAGGCCGCCGTCGCCGTCGCGTCCGGGCACACCGGCGAGCCCGTCATCGACGGCACGTTCGTCGACTACGACCTCCACCCCCGCGAATACGAGCTGAGCGTCACGCAGACCGTGCTGCGGGTCCACACCCGCGTGGCCGACCTCTACAACGACCCGATGAGCCAGCTGGAGCAGCAGCTCCGCCTGACGATCCACGAGATCCGCGAGCGCCAGGAGTGGGAGGTGCTCAACAACCGCGAGTTCGGCCTGCTGCACAACGCCGACTACGACCAGCGCATCAGCACCTGGTCGGGCCCGCCCACCCCCGACGACCTCGACGACCTGATCAGCATGCGCCGCAAGACCCGGCTGCTGCTCGCCCACCCCAGGGCGATCGCCGCGTTCTTCCGGGAGTGCAACAAGCGCGGGCTGGTGCCGGGCAGCGTCGACGTGGACGGCCACGAGATCCCGGCCTGGCGCGGCGTCCCGATCTTCCCCTGCGGCAAGATCCCCATCTCCGACCAGCAGACCAGCTCCATCGTGGCCATGCGCACGGGGGAGGACGACCAGGGCGTCGTCGGGCTCTACCAGACCGGCCTGCCCGAGGAGCACGAGCCGGGGCTGAACGTCCGCTTCATGGAGATCAACTCCCAGGCCGTGATGTCCTACCTGGTCAGCGCCTACTACTCGGCGGCGATCCTGGTGCCCGACGCGATCGGGATCCTCGAGAACGTCGACCTCGCGGCCCCCCGGGTCTAGGAAGGGGGCCACGTCATGCCCGAGATCGCAGCAGGTCCGAGCGGCCTGGGCACCTCCGCGTCGCGCCTGGCGCCCGCCGCGCATCCGCCCCTGCCGCGGCCCGACGACCGCGACGGGCACGAGCCCCCCAGACCCGCACCGGTGGACCCGGCGCACGCGTTCCGCGCCGCCGGCCACCGGCACGGCCTCGCCCCACTGCCGTACCGGGAGCGGCAGTGGGGCGACGGGTCGCACTCCCCGCTCTACTGCCCCGAGACCGTCAGGGACGACCCCGCCCTCGCCGACGAGGTGGACCGCCGGCTGGTCGCCTGGGCCGAGCGGGTCGGCCTGCACGAGGGGCGCATGGAGCAGTTCAGCGCGACCGGCTACGGGCGCCTGGCCATGCTCACCCACCCCGACGCCGACGACCCCGACCAGCTGCTGATCGCGGCCCAGATGAACGCCGCCTGGTGGGCCGCCGACGACTACTACGCCGACGAGACCGACCTCGGCGCCACGCCGACCGAGCTGCCGCCGCGCCTCGCCCTCGTCATGTCCGCCATGGACCCGCCCCCGCCGGCCGGCGACTACACCCGGCAGCTGGAGGAGGAGATCGAGTCCGACCCGGTGCTGGTCTCGCTGCGGTCGGCGATCGCCCACGTGACCAGGCACGCCTCGCCGTCGCAGGTGATGCGGGTGTGCAACACCACGTTCCAGATGTACGTGAGCTGGGACGCGTACGCCGCCTGGCGCTACCTGGAGACCCCGCCGCCGGTCTGGCGCTACCTCGCGGCGCGCCAGCACGACAGCTTCTACACCTCCATGACGCTCATCGACGTGGTGGGCGCCTACGACCTGCCCGCCGACCTCTTCTACGACAGGAGGTTCCACACCGCGCTCATGCAGGCCGGCACCGCCAGCGTGCTCGTCAACGACCTGCACTCGGTCGCCAGGGAGGCGGCCGACGAGCTGCCCGACTCCAACGTGATCCTGCTGATCGCCGCCGAGGAGGGCTGCTCCACCCGCGAGGCGACGGAGCGCGCCGTCGCCATGCACAACGACTTCGTCCGAGGCTTCGAGGCCAGCCGGCGGCAGCTCGACACCGTCCCGTCCGTCGAGCTGAAGCGTTTCCTGCGCGGGGCGCAGGCGTGGATGGCCGGCTGCCTCGAATGGCACAGCACCTCCAGCCGTTACCAGTCCTAGCGAAGGGAGCCCCGCCGATGACGGCCACCCCCGTCCTCAGCACCTACTACCAGCACTCGGTCGCCGACTATTGGAACTCCGAGAAGAACGCGGTCAACCTGCGCCTCGGCGAGGTCGACGGCATCTACCACCACCACTACGGCGTCGGAGAGGTGAACTGGTCGGTCCTGGAGGGCCCGGAGGAGACCCGCGAGAAACGGGTCGTGGAGGAGCTCCACCGGCTGGAGCACGCGCAGGCCGACCTCCTCATCGGCCAGCTCGGGCCCCTGCGGCCCGACCACCGGGTGCTGGACGCCGGCTCGGGGCGCGGCGGCTCCAGCCTCCTGGTCAACCTCCGGCACGGTTGCCACGTCGACGGCGTGTCCATTTCCGAGTCCCAGGTGGCCTTCGCCAACGAACAGGCGAGGAAGCGTGGTGTGCCCGACAAGGTGCGCTTCCATTTCCGCAACATGCTCGACACCGGGTTCGAGTCTGGATCGTTCCAGGCCAGCTGGAACAACGAGAGCACGATGTACGTCGAGCTGTCGCTGCTGTTCGCCGAGCACGCCCGCCTGCTGGCCCGCGGCGGCCGCTACGTGTGCGTGACCGGGTGCTACAACGACGCCTACGGCCTGCCGTCCCGCGCGGTCAGCCAGATCAACGCCCACTACATCTGCGACATCCATCCGCGCAGCACGTACTTCAAGGAACTGGCGGCCAACCGCCTGGTGCCGATCAACGTCATCGACCTCACCGCCGCCACCATCCCCTACTGGGAACTCCGTGCCAAGACGCATCTGGCGACGGGGATCGAGGAGGCGTTCCTGGAGGCGTACCGGGACGGCAGCTTCCAGTACCTCCTCATCGCCGCCGACCGCGTCTGACCTGGTCCGGGGGCGGTGACCCGCCCCCGGCTCGTCACTTCCCGGAAGCCGCTCCCGGCATGGCCAGGTCCATGGGGAGATCCTTGGAGAGGCCGGCGAGGTGGGTGGCCTTCCCGGTCTCGACGTTCACCGAGTAGGTGCTGTAGCCGCGGTTCATGGTGAGAACCATGACCTCCGACGGGCTGCGCCAGATGGAGGACTTCAGGTAACCGGCGTCCTTCGGCAGGCCGTGGATCTCCACCTTGCGCACGGTCCGTCCGGTCTTGGCGTCGAGGACGGTGAGCACCGGCTTGGTGGCCTCCTTGAACTCGCTGGCGACCAGCGTGCGGCCGTCCGGCGCGATCTCGCTGAAGTGGATGAACACGCCGTCGAAGCGCACCGGCTTGCGCCCGCCGGTGACCGGCATCAGCCACATGTCGGTCTTGCGGTACCTGACCAGCTCGACGACGCCGTTCTTGATGCTGATCGCCTCGTACTTGCCGGACACCGACACCGTCCTGCCGGTCCGCACGTCGATCACCATCCCCGGGTCCTTGCTGCCCACCTTGGGATCGAAGAACAGATACCGGCCGTCGTCGGAGAGCACGAGCTGGCTGCCGATCTTGATCCGGTCCTCCGCCACCGTCACGGGCGAGGTCACCTCGGCGCCGCTCATCAGGTCCCGGACCACATGCGCCCCGGCCTCGCGGTCGTAGTAGGCGATCTTGCCCCCGTCCCTGCTGATCGCGAGCTGCACGCGTCTGTTCTCGCTGGTCGCGGCGAGCGCCCTCGGCACGCGGTACGTGGTGCCGGAGCGGGTGACCACCCGCCACTCCGAGGCCCCGCAGTCGATGCCGCGGGGCTCCTCGACGACCTCGCAGGAGGTCAGGTAGGCGTGGCCGACCGGCCCCACCTTGCCGTCGGGCAGATCGGCCACGGTCTCCACCCGCTGCGGCGCGGCCGCCTGGGGCGGGCGGGGCAGGAGCTCCACCGCTGTCACCGTCGCCGCCGCCACCACCACGACCGTGGCGGCGGCGGTCATCGCCACCAGGGCCCGCCGCCTGCGCCGGTGACCCGCGATCGCCGCGTCCGCCAGGTTCACCGGCGGCGCCTCCTCCGCGAGATCCCGAAGCGACTCGCGCAGCCTGGTCATCGGGCCACCTCCTGGATGTGCAGCTCTGCCAGCTCGGGCGCCACGGTGCGCAGGCGCGCCAGCGCGTGGTGGGTCTGGCTCTTGACGGTTCCGACCGAGCAGCCCAGCACGCCGGCCGTCTGCGCTTCGGAGAGGTCCTCCCAGAAGCGCAGCACGATCACCGCCCGCTGCTTACGGGTCAGCTTGGCCAGCGCCTGGCGCAGCACGATCCGGTTCAGCGTGGCCTCGTCATGGGACGCGCCCCGCTCGGGCGGGGCGGCGCTCGGAAACTCGGGGCGGGGCCGGCGCGCCCACGAGATGTACTGGTTCACCAGCGCCTTGCGCGTGTACGCCTCGGGATTGCCGTCCCTGGACAGCTTGGACCAGTGCCCGACGACCTTGGTCAGCACGCTCTGGAGCAGGTCCTCGGCGAGATGCGCGTCCCCCATGAGCAGGTAAGCCGTTCGCATCAGCGCCTGCTGGCGGGCGAGCACGAACTCGCGGAAGCCGTCGTGACGATCCAATGTGCTCTCCTTTCACCCGTTGCAAACGCGCCCCAGCGAGCAAAAGGTTGCACTCCTTGTGCCCATAAACGAATGGGGCCCCGTTCGGAGCCCCATTCGTCTGATCGGTCCGGACGGCGTCGTCTCACGAAGGCGCGTAGACCCGGTGGACGAACTCTGCGAGCTTGTTGTCCGGCAGTTCCTTGGCCAGGTCGGCCTCGCTGACCATGCCGACGATCCGGTGATTGTCGATCACGGGCAGCCGCTTGATCTGGTGCTGCTCCATCTTCTGCAGCGCGTCCTCGACGCTGCTGGCGGCCTCCACCCAGACCAGGCCCATGGCGAGCTCGCTCGTCGTGGTCTGGTCGAGGTCCTTCCCCTCGGCGCAGCACTTGATCACGATGTCGCGGTCGGTGATGATGCCCTTGAGCCGGTCGTCTTCGCCGCAGATCGGCAGCGCGCCGACCGACAGGTCACGCATCATCTGCGAGGCCCTGCGCAGGCTGTCGTGCTCACCGACACACTGCGCCCCCTGGTGCATCACGTCCTGTACGGTCTTGCCGATTCCCGAAGTGCCCATTGCTTCCTCCCTCGCGAGGGTCGAAGGAATCTCCAACGAGGCCCCCCTACCCCCACCGCACGAGAGCGTGCACCGGGCGCCCAGGTTTGACGAGCGGCCCAGGCGGTATGGTGTTCATCAGGGGAAACATGAAAAAGATCGCAGCTGTCGCAGGACTCGTGGTCATGGCCACGTCCAGCGTGACCGCCGCCTTCGCGGACGGTGCCTACCAACACGAAGTGAGTCAGCAGCAGTACGACACCCTGATCTCCCAGTGCCGCTTCTCCGACTTCGGCAAGGCGAAATGCCGGGCAGCGGTCCGGGAGGTGTTTCGCATAGGCAAGGCCGACACCAAACTCGACTGCCGCACCTACTCCGGCGTGACCGTCTGCGGCACGCTCAAGCTGAGCAAGGCTGAGCGCCGGTGCATCGACAACGCCGTCGCCGGCGGGCTCCCGTTCCGGCGTGCCGAGGTGGAGTGCTACGCCTTCTCCTGAGGAGTCGGATCCATGATCATCGTGGGCGTCGACGGCTCCCGAACCGGGCTGGACGCCGCCGGCTGGGCCGCCACGGAAGCGGCGCTGCGCCACGCGCCGCTGACCGTGGCGCACGCCGTTCCCCGATGGGTGTGCGAGGAGGAACCCGGACGCTACATCGAGGTGGGCCGCTGGATGCGCGACAACGCGAACACGGTGCTCGCCTCCGCCAAGGACCGGGCGCGCCGCGAGCGGCCCGCGATCCACATCGAGACCGTCCTCCTGCCGGGCGACCCCCGAGCCGCCCTGCTCAAGGCGTCGGAGGAGGCGGAGCTGCTGGTCGTCGGCAGCCGCGGGATCGGCGGCGTGCGCGGGCTGCTGGTGGGCTCGGTCGCGTACGGCCTGGCCGCCCACGCCACCACCGACATCGTCCTCGTACGCGGACGCCCCTCGCCGCCGCAGGGCGACGTGGTCGTCGGGATCGACGGCTCCCCGGGCTGCCGCCGGGCGCTCGGCTTCGCGTTCGCCGAGGCGGCGCTGCGTGACACGCGGCTGCGCGCCGTACACGCCTGGGCCTGGCCGCACCCGGGCGGCTTCCAGCCCGCCGACCGCGACAGCGAGCGCGACGTGGTGCGGGCGCTGCACGAACTGCTGGACGAGCACGAGGAGCGGCGTCCCGGCGTGGACGCGGTGGCGGAGGTCGTGCACGGCCACCCCGTCGAGGTGCTGCGCGAGGCGGCGAAGGGGGCGGACCTGCTGGTGGTCGGCTCCCACGGGCGCGGCCAGTTCGCCGGGATGCTCATGGGGTCGATCAGCCAGGCCATGCTGCACCACGCGCCCTGCCCCCTGGCCGTGGTGCGGCGCGGCGAGGTCTGAAAGTTACACGACGTCCTCCCAGCTCATCGGCCTGTGAGCAGGGCATCGCCTTTGCGTCGTACCGAGCGCTCTTTACGATCTGCGCAGGCGACGACGGGAGAGCGGACGATGCGCAGGACCAGCAGCCTGCTGGCGGCGATACTGGCGTTCGTGGCGGCGGTGACCGTCGCCATGACCACGCAGGCCAGCGGCGCGGCCGCCACGAGGATCATGCCCCTGGGCGACTCGATCACCGGCTCCCCAGGCTGCTGGCGGGCCCTGCTCTGGAACCGCCTCCAGAGCACCGGCCACACCGACGTCGACTTCGTCGGCACCCTCCCGCCGCAGGGGTGCGGCGTCTCGTACGACGGCGACAACGAGGGCCACGGCGGCTACCTGGCCACCAACGTGGCCAACCAGAACCTGCTGCCCGGCTGGCTCTCCGCGACGAAACCCGACATCGTGCTGATGCACTTCGGCACGAACGACGTGTGGAGCAACATCGCGCCCGCCACGATCCTCAGCGCTTTTACCACGCTCGTGAACCAGATGCGGGCGAGCAACCCGCAGATGAAGATCCTGGTCGCCCAGATCATCCCCATGAACCCGTCCACCTGCCCCGACTGCGCGCAGCGCGCCGTCGCCTTCAACAGCGCCATCCCGGGCTGGGCCGCCGCCACCACCACCGAGCAGTCGCCCATCACGGTCGTCGACCAGTGGACGGGGTTCAGCACGAGCACGGACACGTACGACGGGGTGCACCCGAACGCGGCGGGCGACCAGAAGATGTCCGACAAGTGGTACCCGCCGCTGGTCGAGGCCCTGTCGGGAGTCGTCCAGCCCACGGTCACACCCACCGTGACACCCACACCTGCGGGCGGCTGCACGGCCACGTACAAGATCGCCAACCAGTGGCAGGACGGCTTCCAGGGGGAGGTCACCGTCAAGAACACCGGCGCGGCGGCGACGAGCGGCTGGACAGTGGGGTGGACCTTCACGAACGGTCAGCGGATCAGCCAGCTCTGGAACGGCACGGCGAGCACGAGCGGCTCGTCGGTGACGGTGCGTAACGCGGGCTGGAACGGCTCGCTCGCGCCGGGAGCCTCGGCGACGTTCGGCTTCATCGCCTCGTGGAGCGGCACCAACACCGCCCCCACCCCCACCTGCACGGCCTAGGACGTTGCAGCTCGCTCAGGAGCTGGGGACGACCGGCGCCCCCTCACCGGCCGGTGGGGCTCACGAGCTGGGGACGACCGGCGCGCCCTCACTGGCCTGCACCAGCACGAACCCTTGCCCGCTGAACGCCAGCTGCATGGCCTCCCCGCTGCCCCGCCCGATCAGCGCCCCCACCTTCATCGTCCGGTTCACGCCGACGTGCAGCCCGGTGCTCCAGCACACCGCGGACTGCCCGTCGGCGAACGTCGGCATGCGGGCCGCGTCCAGCAGCACCGGCGTGCCGTGCGTGGTCACCGCCACCCACCCCGTGCCGGTGACCGTGGTGTTGAACAGCCCGCCCGCCGCCACCCCGGCGCCCTGCACCCGCTGGATGTCCCAGGTCAGCTGCGGCTGGAACGCCAGCAGGTTGCGCCCGTTGACGGTGATCCCCTCGTTCTCCAGGTAGAACAGGTGGATGTCGTCGGCGTTGTCGGCGAGGTAGAGCAGCCCCTCGCCGCGCACGCGCATGAGCGAGGCGCCCTCACCCGTCATCGCCTTCTTGAACAACTTGCCGAGGCCCCCGGCGCCCTCGTAGTCGAAGTCCATCCGCCCCTGGAAGGCGACCATGGAGCCCTGCTTGGCCAGGACCTCGTGCGGGAGCTGGACGCGGAGCATCTTGCCGTTCTGCAGGGCGAAATCCTGGGGCAACTGCTGGGAGTCGAGATTGCCGAAGACGGAGCTGCGCACGGATCAACCTTCCTGGGGCCTGGGACGAAGCGGGTCAATCGCCAGCGTACGTCGGCGGGCGTCTTCCGAGGCGTGGCCGCCCGTACGGACGCCTCGCGCTCACACCTGCTCGCGCGCCTCTTCGATCGACCGCAGCACCCCCGCGGCACCATCGGCCGAGGCGATCTCCGCGGCCTCGTCCAGCACCGCCAACGCGTGCGCCCGCCGCCCCTCGGCAGCGGCGATGTACGCCAGCCCCACCATGTTGGCCGCCACCCCGGCCGGGAACCCCACTTCCCTGCGGAGCCGTACGGACTCCTCCAGCCGCTCTCGCGCCGCCTCCAGCCGCCCCGCGACGTGCTCGCCGATGCCGAGGTGGCGCAGGACGTACGAGAGGGTCAGCCTGTCGCCGGCCTGGGCGGCGAGCTCGTGGGCACGCTCGAGAACCGGCCGCGCGGCCTCCTGGTCACGCCGTACGACCTGATGAAAGACCCCCACCCAGAACAGCGCCTCACCCTCGCCCCGCACGTCACCGCCCGCCCGGTAGAGTTCCGCGGCCCGCTCGAACAACCCCAGCTCCGCCGCATCCTCACCCTGGCCGTCGAGGAACCGCGCGTGCGCCACCCGCCCGCGAGCCAGCGCCAGATCGGCCTCCACCCCGTCCAGCTCCCGGTCGGCGGCCTCCAACCCGGTGGCGTCACCGGCGAACACGGCCTGCTCATACAGGACCCGGGCCCGCTCAAGTCGCGTGTCCACGCCCACCATCCACCAGATCCCGCACCACCTGGATCAACTCGGCCGGGTCGAACGGCTTGGTGAGATAGGCGTCCACCCCGATCCCCAGCCCTCGTCTCCTGTCATCGTCCTGTGCCCGCGCCGTGATCAGCACCACCTTGATGTGACTCGTGGCCGCCGCGGTACGCAACCTCTCCGCCGTCGTCCAGCCGTCCAGACACGGCATCATCACATCCAGCGTGATGACATCCGGCATCACGTCGAGCACCCGATCAAGGCAGTCCTGCCCATCGGTGGCGGTCGCGACCTCGAACCCCTCCAGGTGCAGGTTGACCGCGATGAGCTGCCGGATCACCTCGTCGTCATCGACGACCAGCACTTTCCCAAGAACCTCGCCCACGGCCGCAAAGCTAACCTGTAGCAGGGTCGTCACGGGCGGTTTTCACGGGATGTGTTCGCGGAGCGTTATCCGGTGCCGAGTAGTGCCACGATGCTGGTAGCCTTGTCACTCGTTGAGCCCCCTTAGCTCAGGGGATAGAGCACCGGCCTCCGGAGCCGGGCGCGCAGGTTCGAATCCTGCAGGGGGCACTCACGATCTACCATCGCAAGATGGGCAAGGACCTGCGGAAACGCAGGTCCTTCTGCGTTCCGGGTGTGTCACTCGCCGCCATCGATGACAAGCATGTGCTCATGATCACGTGCCCGACACGTACCGGTCATGAACTACACGCGGCGGCCGGATCATCGGCGGCATGCAGGCAGCGGGGCCCGCCCCCAATGATATTCCAGCACGTGGATCACATCACAGACGATAGTGATCGGCACGTGACGGCGATCGGCTCCCGGTCGCACTCAGGGCTGAAGCGTTCTGATGTGGTGAGACCGAGTAGTTGAAGGCCGTCAGCAGGGTGACTGGGGTGGTCGGTGGCAGCGGTGATGTTGGTCCAGCCGATGGTGCGGGTCAGGCCGACGGCGAGGTTGCGGAAGCCGGCCAGGATCCGGGGCGCGTTGCCGGTGCGGACTTTGCAGGCGTCTTCGCGGTAGGTGACGTCGCGGATGTGGTGGAGGGCCTCGACGCTCCAGTGCCCATTGACCAGCCCAGCGAGCTGGGCATGGGTGATGCGGCCCGGTGGCAGACAACTGGTGATGGCGTAGATCGTGCCGAGGGCTGGGCCACCAGGTGGGGGTGAAGCCGGGCGGGCCGGGTGGCCCGCCGCGGCTACATCTTCGCTAGTCCCCGGCCATGACGGTAAAGGTGAATCCGGCGCTCGTCGGGCGGCGCAGCGGAATGTCGCACTTGACCCGGCGCAGTACCTCGTTCCTGCTGAGGCCGAGCCCTTGCGCGATGAGCCGATCTGGGCGCACCGGCACCGGATCCTCGAAGGTGACCTCCACCTGGGTCGGCCATGCGTCGTCGAGCCGTGCCGACGGGGTGTCCAGCCGCCAGGCCCCCTCCCAGTCCAAGGTGAAGCGGTTGCGCCGGGCGAGCAGCGGATCGAACAGCCTGGACACCACCAGTTCCGGATCGTTGACGCGGTAGCCGTGGAGCTCGGCCGGATCGAAGGATCTGACCGGCACTCGCTCGTGCACGGTGAGCTTGCTCGTCCGATCGCAGGATACGCAGCGGACCAGCAGCCACACGTCCAGCCGCTTGGCGTTGGCGTTGACGCGGAATCTGCCCTCGCCGGTGGTGGCCGACTCCGATCCGCAGTCCACGCACCGCAACGACAGCAGAGGCAACCTGGTTCGACGAACGACCCAGGACAGCACGATATGAGGTTGTGAAGACATGAGCCCTCTAGACCTGACACGAGGCCGATTGCGCGCGGCCTCAAACGCTGTATGACCGGGCGGCGCGAGGGCAGCCCGGCAGGGCCGACGGGAGCGTCGGCTACAGGTGAGCGGAAGAATCAGGTCTTAAAGAGCAGGCGGGGTCACGCGGTTTGTCCTCTGTCCTCACGGCGACGGGCCACAGGCAGCCTACGGGAACGCGAAAATGGCCTCTAACGGTTTTCAACCGGTTGGCCTCGACCGGTTGTGACCGACTGACCCAGAAGATGACGGACGGCTGTGAGCTGACGTCTGGTGACCAGGGCCGAAGCGTTCTCCTGTCGTGAAACCGAGTAGCCGAAGGCCGTCGGCGGGGTGGCTGCGGTAGTAGTCGGCCGCTCAACCGCCCAGCCGCATCATGCGTCCACCAGCCGACAACGCTTCGGCCCTGCGGTAGCACTTGGCGCGCCCGCGAAATCGCCAGGGGAATCTACGCCGTCCCACGAGTGCGCGCGCGACTTTCTTGGGCGGCTTGTGTCTCACACGGTGTGAGGTCGTATTCAAGAGGTGCCGACTTCAGGAGGTGCATCGTGGGAACGGCAGAGCGGGTCGATGGGGTCCTGCGTTCGGGTAAGGAGCCGGACCTGCACGGGATCGTGGTGATGCAGGACGGGCGGGTACCGGTCGAGTGGTACGGGGCCAGGCGCGATTGCATATAGATATCGCCCCATTGTCAATTCGCGCTCCCAGTCGTTGCGTTCCCGGAGGTTCGCGTGTTTCCCTTGGCCGCTCATAAAAGAACGGGGGTGTGGCGGACCATCTCCGGCCTCGCTGTTCCTCTTTTTGTGGCCGGGTCCCTCAATTTCGCTGCCCAGCTCGGAATTGTCGCCATTCTGGGGCGAATGGGGGGAGAGGCCATTTATGTGCGTTCCCTGTATCAGCCTGTCAGCCTCATCGTCCTCGCCCTGGGTGTGGGCTTCGCGGTCTGCAACCAGGTCGCCGCCGCGATCAGCAAGGGGGCCGGGCGGCCCCAGGACGTCATGGCGAACGCCGCCAGCCTGGCCAGGGTGTGGCTCGGGTTAGGCGCGGCCCTGTATCTGGTCCTCGCGGTCGCGGCTCCCTCCCTGCCTGGTCTCCTTCATGTGGACGCCGAGCTGCGGGACACGTTCGCCTCCTTCCTGCGCTGGACCAGCGCGGCCGGTCTGCTGGCCGTCGGGGCGGAGCTGTGCGCGTCCAGCCTGCGCGGCTACGGGTATGTGCGACAGGCCACCGTGCTGGTCGTCTGTACGGAGAGCGTGAGGGTCGGTCTCGTGGCCGGCCTCGGACTCGGTGCCGGCATCGGGATCGCGGCGGTGCCCATCGCCGAGGCGGCGGCGGGTCTGACCGGCCTGACCATGGGCCTGGTGCTGCTGCGCCGCACCGAGCTGTGGCATCCGCCGGCCGTCCGGATCTGGCGGCGCGAGGTGTTCACCGACCTGCGTCGCATCGGTGTGCCCATCGCCATGTCCTTCCTCGTGCTCTCGGCGTACAACCTCGCGGTCATCGGCGTCCTCGGGAACTACGGGGAGAACGCCGTGGCCGGGTTCACGGTCGCTTCCACCCTGCAGAGCGTCGTGCTGCTGCCGGGCATGGTCCTGGGCACAGCCACGGCGATCACCATCAACCAGCAACGCGGCGCGGGCGAATGGCGGCGCATACGTGAATCGATGCGTGGCGGCATCGAGGTCACCGTCGTGACCTACGTGGTGATCGCGGTGCTGGTGTGGTCACTGCATGACCCGCTGGCGCGGCTGATAGGCGGCGACGCCGGGGTGGCCGCAGCGGCGGGCAGTTACCTGGGCGCCGTGGCGCTCTCCTACGCCGTCCAGGGACCCGTGCTCACCTCGCTGACCGTGATGGAGGAGACCGGCGGCGGCTTCCGGGCCATTGTGCTCAACGCGATCTACTTCGGCCTGATCGTCGCGGTCGGCGCGGCGGCGGCACACGCCGTCGGCAGCGCGGAGGGCTTCTACGCCGCGGTGGCGTACTGCAACCTGATCGGCGTGACGGTGCCGCTCGTCGCCGTACGGCACATACGGAAACTGTCCGGACCTGTTACCTTCTCCCGTCGTCACTCGTCATAGGGGCGACGACCGAACACGAACGGTCGTCGCACCCGACGAGTGAATCGAGAACGGAATGCTGACCACCATCATGTACGCGACGATCTACGTCACCGATCAGGACCGCGCGCTGGAGTTCTACACCGAGGGACTCGGCCTGGAGAAGCGGATCGACTTCTCGGGGCCCGACGGACGGTTCCTCACCGTGGGCGTTCCCGACAGCCCGGTGCAGATCCTCCTGTGGTCGCATGCGGCGGCCGCCGGACAGCCGGGCGACGTGGGCAGGGAGGGCGCGCCCGGTCCCCTAATCCTCGAGTCCGACGATCTGCGGAAGGATTTCGAGATCATGCGCCGGCGCGGCGTCACCTTCGAAGAGCCCGAACCAGTGGACTATCCGTTCGGGGTCCGTATCGAGGCGGTGGACCCGGACGGCAACCGGGTCTCGCTCCGCCAGCAGCGCAAGCCGTGACCACCCACCCGTCCGGCCTCGTGGCCGAGGCGTTCGAGGCCCAGCGCGATCGGCTGCGCGCTCTCGCGTACCGCGTGCTGGGCTCGCACGCCGACGCCGAGGACGTGGTCCAGGAGGCCTGGATGCGCCTGGTCCGCCAGGACGCGGCGACCATCGGCAACCTGGCGGGCTGGCTGACCACCGTGGTCGGCCGGATCAGCCTGGACCTCCTGAGATCCCGTCAGGCCCACCCCGAGACCGCCTACGGGCACGAGTTCGCGGACCTCGTGGTGACGCCCGCCGACGACCCCGCGCCGGACGAGCAGGTGGCGCTGGCCGATTCGGTCGGTCTCGCCCTGCTCGTCGTGCTCGACTCGCTCACCCCGAGCGAGCGCCTGGCGTTCGTCCTGCACGACATGTTCGCCGTCCCGTTCCAAGAAATCGGGCAGATCCTGGGCAAATCCGCCGACGCCAGCAAGATGATCGCCAGCCGCGCCCGCCGCAAGGTCCAGGCTCCGGATCGGCCGCCGGGCCCCGGCCGCGGGCACCAAGAGGTCGTCCGGGCATTCCGTGCCGCAGCGCTCGGCGGCGACTTCGAAGCGCTCCTGCGCGTCCTCGACCCGAACGTGAAGCTGACCGTCGACACCCCTGACGGCATGGTCGTCACCATCGGCGCCACCGAGGTCGCCGCCGGCGCCCGCATGTTCTCCGGCGAGGTCGGCCGCCAGCGACCTGTGCTCGTCAACGGCGTCCCTGGTCACATGTCCTGGCGTCTCGACGGAACCCCGCTCTCCGTCATCGCCTTCACCGTCGCCGAAGGCCGGATCACCGGCATCCACATCATCGTCGATCCGGCCAAGCTCGCCTCGATCCAGCTGCCCGCACCGACCTGAGCTATCACATATGTGGGAGGATGTCTCATATATGAGAGGAACCTGTACGAGGGCTCGTTGCTCAAATGGGGACATATGAAGCGCATTGCCATCTTCACCGGCTCGTCGTCCGGTGCCCACCCCGACTTCTCCGACCTTGCCGCCGCTGTGGGTCGCGAACTGGCGGGAAGGGGGATCGGCGTGGTGTACGGCGGCGGGCGGGCCGGGCTCATGGGTGCCCTCGCCGATGGGGCCCGCGCGGCCGGTGGCGAGGTGATCGGGGTGATCCCGCGCAGCATGGTCGAGAGGGAGTGGGCCCACGACGGGATCACCGAGCTGCACGTGTGCGAGACGATGCACCAGCGTAAAGCGATCATGGCGGAGAAGGCCGACGCCTTTCTGGCCCTGCCGGGCGGACTCGGAACCCTGGAAGAGATCTTCGAGGTGTGGACGTGGCGGCAACTCGGATTCCACCGGAAACCGGTGGGCTTCCTGAACGCCCGCGGCTTCTGGAGTCCTCTGCTGAACGCCCTGGACGCCATCGCCGCCGGCGGGTTCATGTCCGCTCTCGCCTTACAAGACATCGTCGTGGAACACGAACTGCCCGCCGCGCTCGAAGCGCTCTCCGAACGGGTCGTCGCCGGGGACGGGCAGGTCCTCTGAGTCGGAATCCCAAGTGAAGGATCGTTGCTTATGAGCGCTTATCTGATCGCGACTGTCCGTGCGACGGGGAACGCCGAGGAACTCGCGGAGTACCGGCGGCGTGTCGGCGCGACGATCGAGCCGTACGGGGGCCGGTATCTGGCGCGTGGCGAGCCCGTCGCGGTTCTGGAGGGAGAGTGGGACGGGGCGCAGGTCGTGGTGGTGGAGTTCCCTGACGTGGCGGCCGCGCGGGCCTGGAACGACTCGGCGGCCTATCGGGAGATCGCGCCTCTTCGCGCGCGCAACACTCTCAGCGTGCGAGTGATCGTGGACGGGTAGGCGTTCATGAGGGGTCAGGGGGTTCACGCCGACCGGTCGCCGGTGGCGGGGCGGAAGGTGTCTCGGTACGCGCTGGGCGGGACGCCGACGTGCTCCTTGAACAGCGTGCGGAAGTTGGCCGAGGTGCCCAGGCCGCAGCGCCGTGCCACGGCCTCCACCGTGAGGTCGGTGGACTCCAGCAACTCCCGTGCGTGGCTGAGCCGGGCCTCCAGGAGCCATCGCATGGGCGGTCGCCCGGTCTCGGTGTTGAAACGGCGGATGAGGGTGCGCCGGGACATCCCGGCCTGCCGTGCCATCCGGTCCACGGTGAGGGGCTGGTGCAGGTTGAGCAGCGCCCACTCGTACAGCTGCGTCAATCCGCCCGATCCTTCGGGTCGTACGGGCAGGTCGATGTACTGGGCCTGGCCGCCGGTGCGGTGCGGGGCGGTGACCAGCGTGCGGGCCCGCTGGTTGGCCGCGCGGGCGCCGAAGTCGCGCCGGATGAGGTGCAGGCACAGGTCCAGGCCCGCGGCGACCCCGGCCGACGTCAGGACCTCGCCCTCGTCGACGTAGAGCACCTTCGGCTCCACCGTGACCCGGGGGTACCGGCGGGCCAGCGAGGCCGCGTACTGCCAGTGCGTGGTGGCGCGCCGTCCGTCGAGCAGGCCGGCGGCGGCGAGGACGAACGCGCCGGTGCAGATGGACACCATGCGGGCGCCCCGGGCGGCGGCCGCCGCCAGCGCGTCGCGGACCGCGGCCGGGGGCGGCCCGGGATCGGCCTGGCCGGGCACGATGACGGTGTCGGCGGATTCCAGGCAGGTCAGCCCGTCCTGGACGGACATCGCCGGACTGCCGTGCACCGGGACGAGCCCCGGCCGCTCGGTGCACACGGTCAGTTCGTACGGCCCGTCGCGCCAGCTGCCGAAGACCTGCAGGGGTATCCCGAGGTCCAGCGGCAGGACGTCGGCGAGAGCCAGCACGACCACGTGATGCGAGGGGCGGGAGGTCCGGCCGGGCATGGCACGATCCTAGCGGTGGTTGGCATTCGTGCCACTGACGGTGCAGGGATGCCCGCGCCTACGGTCCTGGGCATGGACCATCTCATCCCGGACCTGCCCGACAGTTCCGCGGCCCGTCACGCCGTCGAGCACGTGCGGTCCTGCGAGAGCGAGCCCGTCGCCAACCACAGCGTCCGCAGTTATCTGTTCGCCAGGCTGCTGGCCGAGCACGAGGGGCTGAAGGCCGGCGCCGACTTTGACGCCGATCTTCTCTTCTTCGCCTGCGTCCTGCACGACCTCGGCACCTCGCCGCGGGCTCCCGGCAAGCAGCGCTTCGAGGTCGAGGGGGCCGACATGGCCGTCGAGTTCCTCACCGGGCACGGCTACGGCGTGCGGGAGACGGACCTGGTCTGGGAGGCGATAGCGCTGCACACCTCGCCCGGGATCGCCGAGCGTCGAGGAGCGCTGGCCTCCCTCACCCGCGGGGGTGTGGGCGGCGATTTCGGGATCGGGGTCGACTTCGTGACCGACGCGCAGGGCGAGGCCGTCCACAGCCGCTACCCGAGGCTGAACATGGCCACCGTTCTGGTCGACGACATCGTCCGGCACGCCGCCCGCGCCCCGCAGGCCGCCGCCCGCTTCACGCTGGCCGGCGAACTCGCCCGGGAACGAGGCGAACTCGCGCGGGAACGCGGTGACCTCGCCCGGCAGCGAGGCGACCTCGCCCGGGAGCGAGGTGACCTCGGCGCCCCGACCGCTCTGGAACGCACGGCGGCCGCCTCGCGCTGGGGAGCGTGACCGGCCATTCGTGGTGACGTCGGCGCAACATATGTTGACAGCGATCCAGGAGGCAACATATGTTGCGTCGGGTGAAATCCGAGCAATTCGGCGCAGACGCGCGGCGTACCGCGGACGAAGTAGCCGGTGACGGCGGGCTGGCGGCGCTTGCCCGACTGACGGAGACCATCTCGGCTCTGGAGTGGCGCAGGACGGAGATCATCGGAGAGTTGCGCCGCAGCGGGCAGGTGAGCTGGGAGGAGATCGGCCGGGCGTGCGGCATGACCCGCCAGGGCGCCACGCGCCGCTGGTCCCGCCAGGTGCAGGCGACCTCGTTCGGAACCGCCGCGGCCTCCTATCACCAGGGACGGCCCGGATACCCGTTGTCCTCGGTCGAGTGGCTCGTGCCGCGCCGCGCCCGGCGTGTCCTGGATCTGGGTGCGGGGACGGGACAATTCACGCGGCTACTGGTCGAGGCCGGGCTGAAGGTCGTGGCGGTCGAGCCGTCCGGGCAGATGCGCGAGCGGTTGCGCGTGGCAGTCCCCGGGGCGGAAGTGCTCGAGGGACGCGCCGAACGCATCCCATTGGAGGACGACAGCATCGACGCGGTCGTCGTCGCGCAGACCTGGCACTGGGTGGACCCCGCCCTGGCCGAGCCGGAGATCGCACGTGTCCTCGTGCCCGGCGGAACCCTTTCGCTGGTATGGAACGTCAGGGACCTCGCCGAGCCGTGGGTGGCGGACCTGGACGGCATCCTTCACCAGCACTCCCGACACGCGATCGACACGCGACCGTCTGTCGGCGAGCCGTTCGGCCCGCCCGAGCGCATGGAGATTCGCTGGAGCCAGGTGATGACCCGTTCCGAACTCCTCGACATGGTCGCGTCCCGCAGCTACGTGATCACCCTCCCGGAGGAGGTCAGGTCGTTGCTGCTGGCCGACGTGCGGGAACTCCTGGAGGCACATCCCGATCTCAAGGGCCGCGAGGAGATCGCTCTTCCCTACGTCACCCGGTGCACCCGTGTCCGCCTCGGCTGATCGTCACGAGACCACCGGCAGGAGGCACGGCATCGGGTCCCAGACCGTGACCGTACGCGAGCTCGGCGTCGAGGACGCGGCCCCGTACCGGGCGTTTCGCCTGGAAGCGCTGCGGGCCACCCCCACGGCGTTCACCTCCAGTTACGAGGAGGAGAGCGCCAAGCCGCTGTCTACGACCATCGCACGCCTTGCCGCCGCCGGGCGGCCGGACGGCGCGGTGGTCGGCGCGTACGACGGGGGCCGCCTCATCGGCATCGCCGGCCTGTCCGTTCCCCCGCGACGGCAGGAGCGCCACAAGGCGACGTTGTTCGGCATGGCGGTCGCCCCGCACGCCGCCGGCCGCGGCATCGGCAAGCTACTGGTCCACCGGATTCTGGAGATCGCCGCGTCCGTCGAGGGGCTGACCCAGGTCGGCCTGACCGTGTCAGAGGGGAACCTCCCCGCCGAACGGCTCTATCGCTCGTGCGGGTTCGAGGTATGGGGACGCGAGCCACGGGCGGTCGTCATCGGCGGTCGGCCCATCGCCAAGCTGCACATGATCCGCATGCTCGATCGGCCTGACCCCCCGGGGTCCCCTCCGCCGGGCTTTCGCGCTTCGGAGAATTCACGCGACCCCTCCATCTCGTTACGGTCCGATGCGTCCCTTATTGGCATCCCGGGCGTGGACCTGTAGGGTCGAATAGTCCCTAAATGAGGGACTTGGCGCACGCCGTGGACGCATCAGGCGTCGGCGTGCCGGCGGCCGTGCACGGTCGTCCCTTGCATCATCTCGGGGAGCCTTCGATGAACAACTCCGCCCTGGTCAAGATCTCTGTTCCCAGCGCGGTCCTCCGCGCCACCCGCCGGTCAGAGCCGGACGAACAGGCCCTGGCGCCGGGCGCGGCTGGGGCTCGCTGACATGCGGATCCTGACGGTGCTGTCCGTGTTACTGGCATTGGTCGCGCTGCCCGGCACCGCGAGCGCCGCCGATGTGGCGGGCCTGGCCGCCGAACTGGTGCCGAGACTCCTGTCCGAGCACGGCGTCCCGGGCGCGTCCGTCGCGGTGGTCACGGCCGGCCAGGTGAAAGCTCAGGGGTACGGCTACGCCGACCGGGACAGGCGCATCCCGGTGGACGCGGCCGGCACCCGGTTCGCCACCGCATCGCTGGCCAAGACGTTCACCGCCGCCGCCGTCCTCCAGCTCGTCAGGGCGGGCCGGCTCGACCTGGACCGCGACGTCAACACGTACCTGACGACCTTCCAGATCCCCGACACCTTCCCCGGCCATCCCGTCACCCTGCGGCACCTGCTGACCCACACCGCCGGCTTCGAGTCGAACGTCCTGGCCACCTCCTGGACCGACCCCGCCGCCGCCGAGCCGCTCGCCAAGGTCGTCGAGGACGGCCTGCCGGAGCGCGTACGGCCCCCGGGCACCGTTCTGTCCTACGACAACTACGCCTACGACCTGGCCGGTTACGTGATCGAGGCGACTTCGGGCCAGGCATACGCGCAGTACGTCAAGCAGCACATCCTGGACCCGCTGGGCATGACCGGCACCACCTTCGCCACCCCCGACCCGGCCACCCTGGCCACCGGCTACGGCGACACCGGCTCCTTCGCTCACTACTATGGCCACCCCTCCTCCGGAACCGGCCCCGTCACGACCGCCGCCGACATGGGCAAGCTCATGCAGGCCCTGCTGACCGACGACCCCCGCCTCGGCCCCGGCGTCGCCGCCGCGATGAAGACCCGGCAGTTCACCCAGGACCCGCGCCTGCCCGGCATCGGCTACGGCCTGGAGGAGACGGCGAGGAACGGCCACCGCCTGCTGTTCAAGGCCGGCGACGTCAACGGCTTCCACGCCCTCATGACGCTCCTGCCCGACCAGCGCACCGGCATCTACGTGGTGCTCAACGGCGAGCACACCCCGTACGACGTCGTCCACCAGATCATCGACCGGGCCTTCCCCGGCACCGCGGAACGGCCCCCGCCCACGGGCGGCGACACCACGGCGTACGCGGGCACCTACGTCACCACCCAGTCCCGCGGTGACCTGCTGCGCTTCGCCACGCTGTTCGACCACGTGACCGTGACCGCCACCGGCAGCGGCGAGCTCACCACGACCGGGCTGTCCGCCGACGGGACGGCCCAGCGATGGCGGCAGGTCGGACCGGGCCTGTTCGCCGAGCGCGACGGGCCGGAACTCATCGCCTTCACCGGCCACGGCGTGCTCGCCGGCGGGCACCGCGAGGAGGCCACGACGTTCGAGCGCTCACCGGTCACGCTCCACGTCTGGCTGCTCTACGCGGGACTGGCCGCCTTTCTGGCGGCCCTGATCGGCATGCCGGTCGCGGCACTCGTCCGCCGCCTCCGCCGCCGCCCGGCCCGCCACCGGTTCGCCTGGTGGCTGGCCTGGCTGACCGGCGCGCTCGTGGCCGTCTTCGTCTACGGGCTGGCGACCACGGTCATCATCGCCCCGACCGACGCCATCCTCGTCGGCTCGCCCCTGCTGACCGGCGCCCTGCTCGCCTCCTCCACCGCCTTCGTCCTGACCGGCGGGCTCGTGGCGTGCACGGGCGTCGCCTGGTGGAAGCGGTGGTGGGGGCTGCCCGGCCGGATCTCGTACACCGCGTACACCATCGCCGCGCTCGCCTTCATGACCGTCGCCTACCTCTACAACCTCGTCGGAGGCGTGTTCGCCTGACAGGGCGGCGGCGCCGCACGCTGGAAGCGGAACGCCCGTCCGCCCATGACCGGGGGCGGCCGTCAGTCCGGTGCGCCGGAGGTCCTCCTGAGGTGGCGGACGGTGGTCCGGAGCTCCGCGACCTCTGCCCGGCAGGACCGGCAGTGCCGGAGGTGGGCCTCGACCCTGGCCGTCTCCGTGGGGTCGAGGGCGCCGAGCACGTACGCGCCCAGCGAGGTCGGCTCCAGCCTGGCGGCCCAGCCCGGCCACAGCCGGAAGGCGACCGACCGGTCGAGGCGCCCGCCCAAATGCATCGAGCGCCAGACCCCGCGATATCCGGGCAGCACCCCCGACGCGACCACGATGTGCCCGGCGACGAGCAGCGTGACGAGATACGTCGTCCAGCGGTGCACCTGCACGAGCACCGCGAACACCGGCCCGCCGTGCAGCGTCGCCATCCCGGCGCCGGTGCCGGCCAGCACGAGCAGCCCGCCGGCCAGCACCAGGTTGAGCAGCCGTTGCCCCGGGTCGAAATGGCCGTCGTGATGGGGGAACCTGCCGGTCAGCGTCGCCGCCGGCCAGCGGGCGAACCACCGCAGGTCGGCCCGGCGGAAGCGGACGGACTCCGTCACGAAGGTCCGCGCCGCGCGGAACCCCAGCGTGAGCCCTGCCACGGCGAGGGCCGTGAACGCCCAGCCCACGACCGTGTGCAGGGTGGTGTCGGCCAGGCCGGTGAGCCGCGCGAGCGGGCTGGGGTCGCCCTCCCGGCCGGACAGCAGCCACCAGCCGGTGCCCAGCAGGACCAGCGTCGTGAGGTAGGTCGCGGCGTGGAACCATCGGGTCCGCCGGTTGTAGCGGCGAACCGGGCGGTCAGTACCCGCCGCCATAGTCCTGGCCCTGCTCCGGAGCGGTGGTGGCGGGGGAGGAGCCGCCGCCGGATCCGGTCACGTTCACGGTGATCTCGGCCGACGCGCCCGCCGAGGAGTGATCGGCGTGCTGCAGGGTGACGCTGACCGTGTGCTCGCCCGGCGGCAGCCCCGTGACCTGGAACGGCGAGGAGGTGACGACGGTGTAGTCGTCGGTGTGGCCGTCCGTCGAGACGTGGACGTGGTCCTTGCCGGAGTCGGTCGGGCCGATCTCCTCGCTGGAGCTGAACTCGAGGGCGAAGGAGGAGCCGACGTCCGCGCCGTCGACCGGGGAGGAGATGGTGAGCGTCGGTCCCCCGCCGTCCGTCCCGCCTTCGGTTCCACCGGACGTGCCGGCGGATCCGGTGTCCGCGCCGCATCCGGCGAGCAGCACGCAGCTCGCCGCTATCAGGAGAAATCGCTTCATGCACGGTTGTACGGGCTTCGGCCGGAAATCGGATTCACCTGAAGCCGAAACGCTGATCGTTTCCGTAGAAGGGGCATGTGGGCTCTATCCGATGAGTCGCTCCTGGCGGGTATGGCATCCGGCGACGCGCAGGCGGCCGCCGCCCTGGTCCGCCGCTACCAGGCCAGGGTCTTCGGGCTGGCGCGGGCGATCGTGCGCGAGCCGGGGCTGGCCGAGGAGGTGGCTCAGGAGGCGTTCGTACGGGCGTGGCGGCACGCCGCGGCGTACGACTCGCGCCGGGGCGCGGTGTCGACGTGGCTGCTGGCCATAACCCGTAACCTGGCGATCGATGCGTTACGCCTCAGACGGGAGGAACCGGTCGACCCGCAGGTGCTGCTGACCAGGCTGCTCGCCGTGGAGCCGGCCGACGAGGCCGCCCAGGCGGCGCAGGGCGAGGAGTTCGTCAGGCAGGCGTTGCGGGGGCTGCCGCTCGAACAGGCCAGGGCGATCGCGCTGGCCGTCTTCTACGGGATGTCGGGCCGGAAGATCGCCGAGATCGAGGGGATACCTTTGGGTACCGCCAAGACGCGCCTGCGAAGGGGAATGGCGAGGCTCCGCGACCAACTGGAGGTGAGCGATGGCTGAGCCCTCCGGATGCGGGCAGGCCCGCGAGGCGATCCCCGAGCTGGCCATGGGCGCGCTGTCGGGGGAGGAGCGCGCGGCGGCCCTGGGACACCTCGCCGACTGCCCGGCCTGCCGCAGGGAGCTGGAGGAGGCGACCAGGATGGTCGACGCCCTCACCTCGATCGCGCCCGCCGAGGAGCCGCCGCCCTCGTTCGAGTCCCGCGTGCTGGCCAGGATCGCCGAGGCCCGCAGGCCGTCGCTGCTGCGGCGGCTGACCCCGTACCTGGCGACGGGCGTCGTCGTGGGCGTGCTGGCCGGCGGGTTCGTGTGGAATGCCACGGAGGCGGACCGCCGGCTGGCGGCGAGCTACCGGACCACGCTGGAGGTGGCCGACGGCCGCTACCTGACGGCCGCCGCCCTGTACTCGGGCCGCGAACTGGCCGGCCACGTGTTCGGCTACCAGGGCTCGCCCAGCTGGCTGGTGTTCACGATGAAAAAGGCGGGCGGGCCGTACCAGGCCGTGCTCGTGGGTGTGGACGGCACGACCACCGACCTCGGCCGGTTCACGCTCACCGGGCGGCAACGGTCGTGGAGCACCACCGTCGACCAGCCGATCGGGCGGATCGCCGAGATCCACCTGCGCCGGGCCGACGCTCCGGACATGGTCGCCGGCTTCCACCACTGACATCTCGTGCCCCGCGCGCGGTGAGGAGAAGGGGTGCGCGGCGCGGGTATTACGTGAGCCTGCTCTTGACGGCCTCTCGGGTGGCGTCGGGGAGGCGGGAGAGGAGGTGGTCGCGGGTGGAGCGGGGGCAGTGGGTGAGGACGTCCGCGATGGTGGCGGGCAGGAGCCGGTTCAGAGCGCGTACGGCCGGGTCCTCCGGCATGGCGGCGACCGCGAGGCCCGTCTGGCGAGGATCGGTGGCGGCCATCGCGCCGATGGCGGCGGCGGAGTTCCTGTCGTGCATGCCGCCGAGGATGCGACTGCGGTGGCGGGCGTCCATCGCCAGCACCACGCCCGCGACCAGGGCGGGGTCGCGGACCTGGTCCAGCAGCCGGCACGCGCGGCGGGGGAGCAGCATCTGCAGGATCCTGGCGCTCTTGGCCGCCTGCCCGCACATCTCCTCCACCGCGTCGGCGGTGAGCTCCTGCCACCGCTCTCCGAGCACCGACGCGGCGTCGGCGGCGGGGAGCGCGAGAAGCCTCTCCCCCTGGTGCACGATCGACCCCCGCGCGGGCGGCCGGGCCTTCCCCACGGCGGGGCCCTCTTGGGGCGGCAGGCCTCTCCTCGCCGCCCCGCCTCCGCCCTGACCGTTCCCGGCCCGATCTCCTGGCGGATCACGCCGGACCGGCCCACCTCCGGCAGGATTCCGCCCGGATCGCGGATGACGGTCCCCGTCTCCGGGGGAGCGGGGCGGTTCGAGGAGACGCTTCAGTTCGTGGGCCAGTTCGGCGGCCTTCATGCGGGTGCCGGGGTTCTTGTCCAGCAGGTGGCCGATCGTCGAGGCGAGTGTGCGGGAGCGGAGCATGGGGTCGGGATCGGCACTGAGGATCGCGAACCTGACGGCCGCGTCGTTGCTCTTGCGGAACGGCGGCCGCCCCTCCAGCGCCGTGTAGAGCGTGGCGCCGAGCGACCACAGATCGGCCGCCTCTCCGGCCGGGTGGCCATGAAGCCGCTCGGGCGCCATGAAGTCAGGGGTCCCGACCAGCCGCCCGTGCGTGGTGAGCGAGGACTGGCCCTCGATGGCGGCGATCCCGAAGTCCACCAGCACCACCTCGCCGGAGGCGGTGATGAGGATGTTGTCCGGCTTCACGTCGCGGTGGTACACCCCCACCGCGTGGGCGGCCGTGAGCGCGTCGAGCACCCGGGCCCCGATCCTGGCCGCTTCGAGCTCCGGCAGCGGTGCGCGGCCGATCAGCGTGCCGAGCGTGGTGCCGCGGACGTAGTCCATCACGATCCACGGCCCGTCCTGGGTGTCCAGGATGTCGTGCACTCTGACGATGCCGGGATGGACGACCCTGGCCAGCGCCTGCGCCTCCCGCCTGGCCCGCGCCGCCAGTTCGGGCACCGGCCCGATGTCGGGGCGGATCTGTTTGAGCGCCACCGTCCGGT
This sequence comes from Nonomuraea phyllanthi, assembly GCF_006334985.2. Classification (GTDB taxonomy): domain Bacteria; phylum Actinomycetota; class Actinomycetes; order Streptosporangiales; family Streptosporangiaceae; genus Nonomuraea; species Nonomuraea phyllanthi. The sequence continues at coordinate 533,643 of NZ_VDLX02000001.1, read as the reverse complement.
CCAGTGCGCGGTCCTTGGCACGCCAGACCCGCCCCATGCCGCCCCTGCCGAGGGGCGCTTCGATGACGAACCGGCCGGCGACGCGGTCACCAATCATCGTTCAGCTGCCCGGCGTGCTCGTAACGCCCGCCGCCGGATCGGGTGTCGCGCAGGCCGCGCAGCGCGTCGTCCTCGAAACTGCGCGTCCCGTAGCTCTCCGTGGGGTACGAGCCGGGGTCGCCGTGGTCCGGCGCATCGTAGGAGGCGGTGAAGCGCCGCGTCTCGCCGGGCTCGTCGCGAATGTCGTCGAGCGCGTCACGCAGCCGCTTCGCGTCCAGCTTCTCCTCGATCTTGTCGTACGATCCCGGCCGCTGCATCAGCTTGACCAGCACCGGCAGGCACTCGATGACCAGGATGAACAGGAAGAGCAGCAGGCGCGCCATGTTGAGCGCGGCGTTGTCCCGGGAGACCCGGCTGAGCGCCTCGAGGCGGAGCAGCAGGCCGTCGGAGTCCTGGTTCTCCTGGACGAACTGGTTGCGAAGGTCGGTCTGCTGGCCGGTCAGCCGCTCCAGCTCGGCCCGTACCTTCGGCAGCTCCTCCTCCGCCGCTTCGAGCCGCCTGGCCCGCCCGGTGGCCTGGGTGCTCCCGAGCTGGTCTCGGCGCTGCTGGATCTGCCGGTCGATGTCGTTCACCTGGCCGGCGGCGCGCTGGTAGGCCCGTTCGGCCGCCCGGGACAGCGGCCCGGGACCCTTTTTCGCGCATTTCGGCGGACCCACGTAAAGCTGGCACTGCCATTCCTCGTAGAACGTGTCCCGCTGTTTCACCGCCTCCTTGCGTGACTTCTCCAGCTCCTGGATCCGCTGGTCGGAGGCCGGGTCGAGCGCTGTCTCCCCTCGGGAGGCGATCACGGCTTCGAGCTCCGTCACCGTCTTCTCCAGGGCGTCCACGCGCTTGCCCGTCTCGCCGGTCTGCTGCGCGCGGGTGAAGGCGTCGAGCCGTTCCTGCTTGATGTCGAGAATGGTGGCGTCGATCTCCGGCTTGAAGATCTGTAACACCAGCGGTGTGGAGATGACGGCGCCGAGGAGGAGCGCCAGGAGGACGCGAGGCAGGGCAAGCCAGAACCGTCGCCGGCCCCTGACGGGCAGCGAGGTGGCGAGCCAGCGGTCCAGGCCCAGGATCACCACGCCCCAGACCAGGCCGATGGCGATGGCGAGCGGCAGGAAGACCTTGAGCGCCGAGAAGAGCGCGAACGTCATGGCCAGCGCGGCGAGGCAGGCGGTGGTGAGGATGGCCCCGCCCAGGCCGACGAACCTGGCGCGTTCGCCGTCGTACTTCTCCAGCACGTCCTGACGGGCGCCGGACAGAATGATCAACCATTTACCGATCACATGCCGCTCCAGAAACTCCCGCCGCTACCCTCTCGGCAGGGTACTTATTAGCATCAACAGTCGGCAACGACGAGGTAACCAACGGCATCAACAAGGTAGGGCGAACCGCGTCTGATTCATTGACCCGTCACCGTGACGCGGGATGACAAATATGCATGAAACGGACTTTATATTGATAAATTCCCCCAAACTTCACATTTCCGCTCGATGAGCGCGTCCATCCACGACCTCATCGCGTCGTTCGTGCAGCGGCTGACCGTCGTGGAGATCGACGTTGCCGGCATCCGGTTCTTCGAGGTCCGCGCGGACGAGATCGGCACGCCGTACGTCATCCGCAGGGCCGCCGCCAAGTGGTCCACCCTGACCGCCACCGGCGACGAGGTGGCGGACGCGGTGGGCCGGGTCGCCCGCGAGCTGATCTCCCCCGATGATCCCGACCCGGTCGTCGTGCTGCACACCGCCGTCGGGCCCGAACAGGAGGCGAGCCTGCGCGCGATCACCGCGTGGTGCCCCGCCGCCAGGGTCGCGCACCCGACGGGGGTCAAGGCGGGTGACCTGCTGCGCGACCTCGCCGCCCAGGTTCCGCTGCGGCAGTCGTACGACCTGGTCGTGGCCAGGGAACGGGCCGGGGACGGGCGGCTGGAGCTGGCGGGGCAGCCGCTCTTCGGCGCGGGCGCGCTGCCGGGCCAGGACGCCCACGCCACCGTGACCTGCACCGACCCCGGCGGCATGCTGCTGGCGGTCTCGGCATGGGCGGGCCCGCTCGAACCCTCAGGCCTGGTCTCGGTCGACCACGCGCCGCTGCCCGCGGGCCGGCACACCCTCAGGGCGGTGCTGGAGCGCCCCGGCCAGGTCGGCTTCCCCGGCATCGCGGGCCTGCGCCCGCACACCGGCTCCTGGGCGGAGGTGGTCGCCGGCCTCCCCGTACGGCTCCGTCCCCCTTCCCCCCGCCCCGCCCACCTGATCTGCGCCATCGAGACCACCGGCGCGCAGGACGAACTGGAGGCCCGCTGCCACTGGCCCGCGTACCTCATCGACCTGCTGGCCGAGACCCCCACACAGTTCTCGATCATGAGCTACGGCACCCACGTCTTCGGCGAGCGCCACCCGGTCCACGTCCCGCCCAGGGTGGTCCTCTGGGCCGGCTCGGCGGCCCAGGCCAGGGTGGCGCTGGAGTCGCTGCGCCCCGCTCCGCCGACATACCCGAACGCGGCCCAGGTGGAGGACGTCCTGGCCGAGCTGCGCGGCCTGCTCAGGCAGGACGGCGCCCGTACCGCCCTGCTCACGGTCGGCGCGCGCCCGCCGCACCCCCGCAGGGTCGGCAGGGACCGCGTGCCGCCCTGCCCGCTCCGGCACGACTGGCAGATGCTGCTGCAGGACTTGGAGCGGCGCCACGGCACCAAGTGCGCGGCCATCTGCGACGGCACCTCGCCGGTCTGGGAGCGGCTCGGCTCGGCGGCGCTGTACCAGGTGGACGCGGTGGACGTCGAGGAGCTCGCCGCCCGCCTCGACCTGACGTCCGCCGGGGGCTCGCTCACCCTTCCCTTCGTCAGCTGAAATGAGGACCCCGCGTGACCGAGTCCGAACCGGCGCCCGACATCGCGATGTGGGGCGCCTCGGGTAGCGGAAAGACCGCCTTCCTCGCGGCGCTGAGCATCGCGCTGAACAAGGCCGAGACGAACTGGAAGCTGGTCGGCGAGAACCAGGCCTCAGGGGCCGAACTGATCAAGCTCCGCAACAGGCTGCTGGACGATCGCACGTTCCCCGACTCGACCGAATCCCTGACGTACTACAACTGGCTGCTGATCGGCCCGCCGGAGTACCACCGGCAGTGGTGGCGGCCGTGGCGGACGCAACCGGGCAGGGCCCCGAGGATCAGACTGGACTTCCTGGACCCGCGCGGCGGCCTGTACGCCGAATCGCAGGCGAGCGTCGACAAGGAGGCCCTGGTGTCCAGCCTGGTCAGGAGCCGCGGGCTGATCTACATGTTCGACCCGGACCGGGAGAGCCGGGTCGGCGACGCCTTCAAGCACCTGGACTCGGCGCTGAACGAGGTGGCCGCGCAGATGCTGGCGGGCAACGAGTACGCCGACGGCAAGCTGCCCCACTACATCGCCGTCTGCATCACGAAATATGACGACCCGCGGGTGCTGACGCTGGCGGACCGGTGGGGGCTCACCGAGCCCGATCTCAACGACGAGATGCGCATCCCGCGCGTGGCCGAGGACCGCGCCAGGGAGTTCTTCCACCGGCTCTGCCGGCACGGGCGCAGCCACAACGCGGAGATGATCGTCGACCTGATCGAGACCTACTTCCACAAGGACCGCGTGAAGTTCTTCGTGACCTCGTCGGTGGGGATGTACATCGACGAGCGCCACCGCCGGTTCGACCCGGACGACTTCCTCAACGTCATCGACGACCCCCACAGGGGCCTCATGATCCGCGGGCCCGTCCGCCCCATCAACGTCATGGAGCCGGTGATCTGGCTCGGCGGCATGCTGAGTTCGCGCTCGATGAGGAGCGGGCGATGACGGTGCTGCCGACCGCTCACTGGGCCGTCCTCGGCAAGACGCCGCAGAGCCTGGACGACTACGACGTGATCGGCTCCAGCACGGGAGCGTTGAGCAAGGCGGAGTTCTCCGACTGGCTCAAGTCGTTCTCCTCAGGCACCGTGGAGCCCAAGGCGCTGCCGCGCGTGGCGGCCAGCCACTTCAGCCGGGGCGGCGAGTCCTGGCTCGGCCTGTCCCTGCAGACGAAGCCGGAGTCCCAGGACGGCTTCCACCGTCCGTACACGATGACCTGGCACGTCTGCCTCCGCTGGGAACAGGTCTCGAAGACCCCGATCTCCTACCGTGCCCTGTACGAGGCGCTGCAGAGGAAGGACTTCTCCGGCGAGAGCCCGTTCCGGCTCAGCCTCCGCGACTACGACCCCCCGAGACTGGCCGGCGTCGCCAACGCCACCGCGCGCCGGGCGGCGGCCCTCCTGCTCACCGGCAGGCCCGTCTGCGTCGTCCGCGCGGAGCTCCCGATGGAGCAGCGGCTCGACTTCCTCGACGCCGTCGCGGCGCTCCTCCCGTACGGCATGCGCAGCGGACTCGCCGTCTCCACCTGGACCAACAGCGCCTCCAGGCATCGCATCCGGCTCTCCTTCGCCGAGGTCGCCCCCGCACACGGTGCCTGGGAGCTGCCATGGGAGAGGGACGTCCCGCATGATCTCCCTCCCGAGGCCCGCCTCTACGAGCAGGAACTCGCGCAGTACGAGCACGACGGCCTGACCCGCCTGATCCGCCGCCTCGCCGCCCTCGGCCGCCCGCTGGACCTCGACAGCGAGACCGACCGCGCCGAAGCCCTCATGCGGGTACGCGAGCACACCGCGATCAGCCTGGCCTCCTCCGTGAAGCAGGTGCTCCCCGAGTCCCTCGACAGCCTCGCCCGCGCCGACGAGGTGCGGCTCCACGAGCTCAACGCCCATCTGTCGCAGGCCCTCGACCGCGTCACCGACGACGACCGCCCGGCCTATCGCGACATCGTCAAACGGAACCTGACCCGGCTGCCCGACCGGCTGGCCGGCTCTCCCACCACGGAGACCTTCTTCGGGATCCTCCTGCGCCTCCTGTACGGCCCCGCTCTCCACCGCCACGACCTCGAGAACCTCTGCCTCGACCTCGGCGGCCTCAGAGAGGTGCCCCGGCCCCTCGCCAGGGCGCTCAAGGCGGCATCCGCTCGCTGCGATCCCCTGGTCAAGCTGCTGATCACCTACCTCATAGGCGACGCCGGGATGCGGCAGCAACTCCTCTCGAACATGACTGTCGAGGAGCTGCTTCACCTGATCGGGCGCTCCCGCGACGCCACCGTGCTGGACAGCGTCCTGCGCGAGCTGGGAGGGCGGGGCGACAGGAAGGAGGTCGCCCAGCAGCTCCACCGCCACCGCTACCTGGTCAAGCCGATCTCCGCCTGCCTCGGCGACGCCGGCATGGAGCATCACCGCAGCATCCTGCAGCTCAGCCGAGGCCGCCTGCTCCTCCCCGGGGACGTCAAGGAGATCTTCGAGGCCCTGGACGAGACCCCTCCCCAGGCGTTCATGCTCGCGATCGTGGCGGAGAGCGGCCGGGGAACGGGCGCGGCGCTGCTGTCGGGGCTGACCGCGCACGCGTTGAGACAGCTGGGGCTCGAAGGCCCGATCAAGCGGGAGATCGAGGACGGCCTCACCAGGATGACCGCTCCCGCGCTCACCCGCGCCCTGCGGAGCCCGCGCAGGCTCTTCGGCGGCCGGCTCCCCGCGACCACATCCTCCCAGACCGGCAGGATCCGCACGGTCCAGGACTCGCTCCGCCGGCACTTCCCCACCCCGCTCACCGAGTCCGACGTGGAGGCGGCGCTCGACCGGCTCGAACACCCCGCCCCGCTGGCGGACCTGCTGGCGATCATGGCGGAGAGCGGCCCCGGGACGGCTCCGACGCTGATCTACTGGCTCGCCCATCGCGCGGTCGCGCAGCTGAACTCACGCCTCACCGCGGAGTCCCTCGCCGACATCGACCAGGGCCTGCAGCGGATGACCGGCCCCCGCCGCGCCCTGCCCCTCGTATGGCGCTCCCACCGAGGCCAGGCCTGACCCGCCGTCTGAAGGCGGGACAGAGGCCGTCACCGTGCCGGTTCGGGGAGCAGCACACGAGGCCGCAGGTGACGAAGCGTCCCCCGTGCGGCCAGACACTGCACGTCCACCCGTTGATCAACGACTCGCACACGCGCTCGAGTCGCAGGGCCGCCGCTGCCTGAACAGGCGACGGGTCAGGGCCAGCGCACCTCCGGGGTGCGTTCCACGAACTGCGCGTACTGCTCGAACGCCCGCTCGACCTCCGCCCGGTCGCTTCCGCGGAACGGTACGAGCGGCTGGACGACGATCCGTACCCGGCTCTTCGTGAGGGTGCGTTTCCAGATGGCCACGACCCGGCCGGTGCGCACCACGGTGGACTGGAAGACCCCGTTGTTACCGGGGATGATGGCCGCCTTGTGCTCGTCGGCGACCATGAGTGAGCGGTCTTTGTAGCCCAGCAGGTATTCGTCGAACCCGGGCAGCACGAGCACCTCGTCGTCGCCGGCCGGGGGAGGGGTGGTGTCGAGGAGCGCGGCGTCGAGGTACGTCTCCACGCCGTTGACGGTCACCCGGGCCAGTGCGTCGCCGGCCACCGCGATGCCGCGTTTGGCGTCAGCGGCGGTCAGGCCGGTCCAGCCCGCGAAGTCGTGCCGGGTGGCCGGCCCGCGGCCGCGGAAGTAGCGCAGGGCGATGGTGCCCAGCGCCTCGTCGCGCTCCGGCCGGTGCGGGTCGGGAACCCACTCGTCGAGCAGCACGAAGCTCTGCTCGTTGCCGATGTTGGGGGCGATGCACAGCAGGCCCCGCTGGCTGGCGTACCACAGCAGGTGGTAGCCGCGCTGCCCGCTGGTGTCGATGCCCTTGTCGGCCAGCACGGCCAGGCACTCCGACCGGCTCAGCCGCCCGCCGCCGGTCAGGGCCGCGCCCAGCACCTCCATGGCCTGAACGGCGGTCTCCTCCGACAGGCCGAGTTGTTCGCGCCGCCTCGCCGCGCCGTTCAGCACCCGGACGCCCATCAGTTCGAGCATCCAGCGGGCGTCGCGGGACGGGACGAAATGGATGGTGCCGCGCATCGGCCACGTGCGCAGCGCCTCACGCCGCTCCAGCGCGGCGGTGACGTCGGCGGCGGTGTGTCCGGGCAGGCGCACGCCGAACGACCACAGACCGCTGGCCAGGTCTTGCGCCTGCATCGCCCCGAGCCAGGTCACCACCTCGGCCACATCCGTCGCCCGCCTGGCGTCGCCGGGTGACGCTCGGAGCAGCAGGCTGGACATCCGCAGGCCGAGCACCTGTTGGGGGGAGAGTTCCACTGATTACCGCCTCCTCGCGCCCACCGTAGCCTTCGCCACCGACAATCCGGCGATGCGATCGCCTGCTGGAAGGCTCAGCGTACGGGGTGGGTGGCTCAGGACGGTGGGACAGCGGCGATGCGAGGCGGGCGGGTCTTATGGGTGAGGGCCTGAGCCCCTGGCGCCTCCCCGCGGCGCCACTGCTCGGCCCCTGGCACGCGCGGGACCCTCGACATCGACGGCATGTACGGCGCCTGAATCCCGCCACCTCCGGAGCCAGGCCCGGAGGTTCGAAGCTTGCGGGGGGATTCAGGGGCGACGGGGTGGGATGGGAGGATGAGCCTGCTATGACCGCCTCCCTGCCGTTCCGCCTCGCGCGTGCCTCGGTGTTCGCCGTGGTGTGCGTGGCATTGAGCGTGCTGGCGCACCTCCTGGGCGGGGGGTCGGTGGCCGGGCCCGTGGTGGCGGGTGGGCTGCTGCTGGCGTTCGGGGTGGCGGTCGCGGCCTCGGGGCGTGAGCGGACGCTGGTGGCGATCTTGCCGCTGATGGTCGGCATGCAGGTGGTTCTGCATGTGCTGTTCTCCCTCAGCCACGCTCCCGCCGTACATGCCGTGCTTGGTCACGTTTCTGCTGGGCACGCGGCACTCGGCCATGCTGAGCAGGGGATGGCGCCCGGTGCGGGCATGCTGGTCGCGCATGCGGGGGCGGCGGGGCTGATCGCGCTGTGGCTGGCGCGCGGTGAGGCCGCGCTGTGGGGGTGCCTCCACCGGCTGGCCGCGCGACTGTGCCAGGTGCTGGTGGTCCTCCTGCGGCCTGCCCATGAGCCGGCTGCCATGGTCACGGCGTCCGAGCCGGGACGGTTGCGGTCGGTCGCGCTGGCGCACGCCGCACCTCGGCGGGGTCCGCCGTTCACGCAGGTGTTCGTCTTCCTCTCCAGCTGATCCCCGCGGTCAGGCTGGGGGTTGTCACCATGCCCGGCCGTGGCCGGGCACCGCGCGATCGCCGCTGTCCGGCGGTCGCGGCAAACGACCCTGTGTGATCCGCCTTCGGCGCGGTGGTACGCCACCGTGCGCTGAGGGCTGCCGTGAAAGGCCCATCATGTACGTTTCCCGTTCGCTTTTCCTTCCTGCCGTGGCGCTGGCCGCGGCCGTACTCGTCTCCGGTTGCGGGACACAGGCCACGACCTCGGCCACCCCGCCGGGGGCTGCGACGCCCGCCGCCAGCCCCTCGCCTGCTCTGACCATCACCGACCCCTGGGTCAAGACCGGGGAGAAGGGCATGACCGCTGCCTTCGGGACACTGGTCAACAACACCGACAAGGAGGTGACGGTCGTCTCGGGCGCTTCGCCGCTGTCGCCGGAGATCGAGCTGCATGAGGTGGCGGACTCCGGCGGCAAGATGGTGATGCGTCCGAAGAAGGGTGGGTTCGTCGTTCCCGCTCATGGCTCCCACGAGCTGGCGCCTGGTGGTGATCACATCATGCTGATGGGGATCACCGGCAAGGTCGAGCCCGGGGCTGAGGTGCCCTTCACCCTGACGCTCGCCGATGGCGCCACAGTGCGGTTCACCGCCATCGGCAAGGACTTCGCCGGTGGCGAGGAGGACTACCGGCCCGGCAAGGACATGAGCTGATGGGTGCCCGGAGCCGCCTCACTCGGCGGGGTCTGCTGGCTTCAAGCGCCGCCGCCGCGGCCGGTGTCCTCGCCGCACCGGCGGCGGCGGCGCGGGCGGCCGCACCAGTCCAGGTGGCTGAGCCGGTTCAGGTGGATGGCTCGGCTGTGGAGCCCTTTCACGGTTCGCATCAAGCCGGAGTCGCCACCACCCCGCAGGCTCACGCCGCGTTCCTCGGCCTCGACCTGCGCAGCGGCGTCGGACGTGAGGCGGTGGGCCGGATGATGAGGCTGCTGAGCGACGACGCCCGCCGCCTGACTGCGGGCACTCCCGCCCTGGCCGACACCGAGCCGGAGCTCGCGGTGCTGCCCGCCCGCCTGACCGTCACCTTCGGGTTCGGCCCCGGCCTGTTCGCCGCGGCCGGCCTGGCGGATTCGCGTCCGGCGTCGGTGGAGCCGCTGCCGCGCTTCGCGATCGACAAGCTCGAGTCTCGCTGGAACGGCGGCGACGTACTGGTGCAGATCTGCTCCGATGACCCCCTGACCGTTGCCCACGCCCTCCGCATGATCGTCAAGGATGCCCGCGCCTTCACCCGCGTCCGGTGGATCCAGCGCGGGTTCCGGCGCGCCGCCGGGGTACGGAAAGCCGGGCTGACCCAGCGCAACGTCATGGGGCAGCTCGACGGGACGGCCAATCCCGTGCCGGGCACCCCCGCCTTCGACCGCGCGGTGTGGGCCGGCGGCGACGCTCCGGCCTGGCTGCACGGCGGCACCACGCTGGTGCTCCGGCGGATCCGGGCCGAGCTGGAGACCTGGGACGCGGCCGACCGGGTCGCCAAGGAGTTCACCGTCGGCCGCCGCCTGGACACCGGCGCCCCGCTGACCGGGGCCGCCGAGCACGACCCGCCCGACTTCGCCAGGCTGACGGCGGTCGGGTTCCCGGTCATCTCGGAGTACGCCCACATCAGGCGGGCCCACAGCCCCGACCCCGCCAAGGGGATCTTCCGTCGCGTCTACAACTACGACGACGGCCTCAGCGCGGCCGGGCACGCCGACAGCGGCCTGATCTTCGCCTCGTACCAGGCCGATGTCGCCGCCCAGTTCCTGCCCATCCAGCGCAGGCTGGCCGAGGCCGACCTGCTGAACGAGTGGACCACGCCGATCGGGTCCGCCGTGTTCGCGATCCCGCCGGGCTGCCCGCCCGGCGGCTGGATCGGGCAGAGCCTGCTGGAATGACCTCCGCCGCCGGGGCGATCAGGGGCTGGTGAGTGCGAGGAACTCGGCGCGCGAACGCGCGTCGTCGCGCAGCCCGCCGAGGAGCGTGGAGGTGATGGTGCGCGCCCCGGGGGACTGCGCCCCGCGCAGCGTCATGCAGGTGTGGTCGGCCTGGATGACCACGCCGACCCCTCGGGGCCGCAGGTGCTCCTGCAGCCATTCGGCGACCTGCTTGGTGAGGCGCTCCTGGACCTGTGGCCGGCAGGCGAAGTGCTCGACGACGCGGGCGAGCTTGGACAGGCCGACGATGCGCGGCCCCGGCAGGTATCCCACATGGGCGATGCCGGTGAACGGCAGCAGGTGGTGCTCGCACACCGACCGGAGCGGGATGTCGCGTACCAGGACGAGCTCGTCGTACCCCTCGTCGTTGGGAAAGGTGGTCAGCTCGAAGGAACGTGGGGTGAAGAGCTCGGCGAACGCGCGAGCCATCCGGCCGGGGGTGCCGCGCAGGCTCTCGCTGTCCAGGCAGATGCCCAGAGCGTCGAGGAACTGCCTGGCCGCTTCCTCGGCGGCGGGCAGGTCGATGCCTGGCGTGTGGACGGCGGAGCCGTTGCGGCCGCCCCGGCTCGGAGTCGATCCGTTGAGCACGTCAGCTCCCGGCCACGGTGGCGAGGAGGACGAGGACGAGCGTGGCGACGGCGAGCACGCCGTGGCCGGCCACGACGGCGACCGGGATGGAGCGCTCGGGCGCCGGGCTGGTGGCGCGGGCGCGGTAGACGGGGATCCAGCGGAACAGCATGGTGAAGCCGAGCAGGGCGATCAGTACGAGCAGCCCCAGCGAGCTCCACGCCAGCACGTCGCTGTCGAGGGCGAGGTAGACGATCCAGAGGACGAGCCCGATCGCGGCGAGCAGGAGGTGGCCGAAGGCCACGGGCGCGGGCAGGCGTGATTGCCGGTCACGGTGCCCGCCTCGGGAGATCCACACGCCGAGCATGTAGAACCCGCCGAGCGCGGTGACTATCCAGGTGACGAGGGCGGCGATGGCCATGGTGATCTGCCTCTCCGGGGGTCAGGGACGGAAGCCTTCTGCTTGCGTCGTTTCGTCGGCGACGCGGACGCCGTAGCGGTAGGCGAGCTTGCCGCCGAGGAATCCGGAGACCCCCAGCGCGGCCAGGGCGACCGCCGAGAGCGCGATCGGGCCCGCGCTCACCGGCTCCGGCCCGGTGGTCGCTCGCCAGGCCCATGCGGCGCCATATGCGGCGGTGATGAGCAGGTTGAGCGCCATATGGATGAGTGCCGTACGGAATGCCGGGGTGCCTGGCGCGATGGCCAGGAAGTCCAGGAACCCGAACAGGGCGGCGGCCAGCGCGCCGATCACTCCGACGGCGATCAGCCACAGCGAGCCGCGGACCAGGAACGCCGGATCGGGGACCACGTGCGAGGCCAGGTCGAAGACCAGGCTCGTCACCCAGGCGCCGATGGGCACCGTGACCAGGATCGGGTGCAACGGGTGTCCGTACGGCCCGGCCAGAGCCGTGACGGGGCGCTTGGCCTGATGCAACGGCGCGGACATGACCACCTCCTATTTCGCCAATGATTCTTAGCTTTATCCCGTCCATGGCTTGGAGGCAAGGGGTTTCGACTCAATCACCGGGTGCTATCGTGGTGGCGTGACGGACGAGGCGGTGCGGGCCGTGGCGGCGCTCGACGACGAGCTGAGGCGCCGCATGTACGCGTTCATCCGGCAGTCACAGGAGCCGGTGACACGTGACGAGGCCGCGCAGAGCGTCGGCATCTCCCGCAAGCTGGCCGCCTTCCACCTGGACAAGCTGGTCGAGGTGGGCCTGCTGGTCGCCACCTACGCCCAGCCGGGCGGCATCCGCAAGGTGGGCCGCGCCCCCAAGCTCTACCAGCCCTCCGACCTGCAGGTGCAGGTCAGCATCCCGCCGCGCGAGCACAGCCTGCTCGCCGAGATCCTGCTCGACGCGGTGCGCGGGCAGCGTCCCGAGGAGAGCGGGCCGCAGGCCGCCGTGCGGGTCGCGGGCGATCGGGGCCGCGAGCTGGGCCAGGCCGAGCGCCGCCGGCTCAAGCCCGGCAGGCTCGGCACCGAGCGGGCTCTCACGTACGTCGGGCACATGCTGGAACGCCACGGCTTCGAGCCGTCCCGCGTCGCGCCGACCCGCCTGCGGCTCGACAACTGCCCCTTCCACCCGCTCGCGGCCAAGGACCCCGACCTGGTGTGCGGCATCAACCATGCCTTCCTGACCGCGTACTGCGAAGGGCTCGGCGCGACCACCGTGAAGACGGCGCTCGTCCCCCGGCCGGGCGCGTGCTGCGTGGAGCTCGGCGCCACGCCGTGATGACCCGCGATGACGCCATGCCGTGATGACCTGCGATGACGCCACGCCGTGATGACGTGCGATGACGCCATGCGTGTCCGTCCGAGCCTCGGCGGCGATCACAGCCGCGTCAGGGCCTCGGCTCTGCCCCGGTCGTACGGCACCGACAGGCGTACGGCCGCCGCCATCGCCTGCTCGGCCGCGCGCCGGGCCTGCCTCGGCCGACCGGCGGCCGACAGTGCCAGGGCGCGGGCCCAGCCGATCCGGGCCGCCGCGCCGGGGTTGCGGGTGGCGTACCGGGACAGGTGCCTGAGCAGCCGCCGTACGAGGCCGGTGTCGGCGGGGTGGTGGAGGAGCTCGGCGAGGCCCGTCCAGCACTCCAGCATGCCCGGCTGCACCGCCGGCAGCCGCTCGGCCAGCGCCAGCGCCTCGGGCAGCGCGGCTCGCGCCCGCTCCGGGTCCAGGCGGGCGGCGATGGCGAGCAGGCGCAGCTCCTGGATCGTGCGGCGGGCCGGGCTGTCGCGCAGGCCGAGCTCCTTCTCGTGCGTACGGCGCCGCTCGTGCGAGGCCCGCGCGGCCGCCAGCAGCTCCCGGATCCGCTCCACCGGCACCCCGTCCAGGCGCAACAGCGCTTCGGCCCGTCCGGTCAGGCACCAGTGGCGGCCGATGTCGTCCCCGCCCACCCGCGCGACCGCCAGTTCCTCCGTCTCGGCGTAGATGGCGACGGCCGTGGCGAAGTCGCCCTGCCACATCGCGGTCTCGGCCAGCATGCCCGCGCAGTTCTCGGCCACGCGCGGGTCGATCGTGCGGGTCCGCCCTGCCGCGAACGACCGCCTGGCGTCCTCGAAACGGCCCGCGTGCAGCAGCTCTATCCCGCGGGCCAGCCGCGCCCGGTGCAGCGCCTCGGCCGGCCGGTCGACGGCGGCCATGGCCTGGTCGGCGAGCCTGCCGTAGCGGGCGGCGATCCGGTGGTGGCCGGCGAGGCGGGCGATGGTGGCGAAGTTCGCGTACGCCTCGGCGCGCAGCGCGGGGTCGGCGGCCCGGTCGGCGGCGTTGAGCTGGCGGAGCGAGGTCACCAGCATGACGGGGAGGTCCTGCTCGTGGTAGGCGAGCCGGGCGAGGAGGGTGAGCGCGTGCGCGGCCTCGACCCCCTCCATGAGGGAAGAGGGCAGACCGCAGCGAGATGCCGGGAGGAGGCGGCGAGACGGCGGATGCGGGTGGTGAGGTGCGAGGAGGGGGCGGTGGGTGGCGGTCGGGAGGAGGCGGTGGGCGGCTTGGCGGGTGGCGGCGGCGAGGAGGGCGGTGGTGAGGCCGGTGCGGGTGGTCGGAAGCGGTTCGCTGAGCGTGTCGAGGGCGGCGCGGGCCAAGCGGGTGGCCGCGCGCTCCCTGGCGAGCTGGTGCGAGCTCACCGCCGCCATCCGGAGCAGCCGGGCGCGCAGGCCCCGATCCTCAGAAGCGCCGTCGAAGCGCTCGCTGACGACCGAGGGCTTGTCGAAGCGTTCGCTGACGATCGCCAGCGACTCCTCGTACAGGCGTAACCGCAGGCACAGCGTCCAGTAGAGGTACAGGAAGCGGGGCTCCCCGGACGCCCGCCAGGCCGGCCGGAGGTTGTCCATCTCGGCGCCGAGCACGCGGACGACCTCGGCGTCGGAGCCGTCCTGGAGCGCCGTGGCGTGCCGGTCGAGGAGGCGGGCGTAGTGGCGGGCGTGCCGGTCGCGTACCGCGTGGTCGTCCAGATGGGCGGCGGCGAGCTGCTGGATGAGGGGGTGCAGGGTGTAGCGGCCGGACGGGCTGAGCTCGAGCATGCTGTGGTCGACCAGCTGGACCAGCACCTCGGGGGTGGTGGCCGCGACCTCCAGGGCGGCGCCCAGCGTGCACCCGCCGCCGAACACCGACAGCGCGGCCAGCGCCGCCCGCCCCTCCGGGTCGAGCAGCCGCCAGGACGTCTCGAAGACCGTGCGCATGCTCGCGTGCCTGGCCCGCACGGCCGGTCCGGCGGCGGAGAGCAGCCCCGGGTCAACGCCGAGGCGTTCGGCCAGGTCGGCGCAGGGCACGGCGCGCAGCAGCCCGGCCGCCAGCTCGATGGCCAGCGGCATCCCGCCGGTCGCGGCACAGATCGCGGCCACCAGCGGCGCCTCCCGCTCGGGGTCGAACCCGGGCCGGGCCTTCAGCGCCCGTGCGGCGAACAGCGCCTCGGCCGCCGGCCCCGGCAGCCCCTCCACGGGGACGATCACCTGGCCGGGTACGTCCAGCCGTCGCCGGCTGGTCGCCAGCACGCGCACGCCCGGAGCCACCCGCAGGATCTCGCCGATCGTCGCGTCGAAGGACGGCAGGTGTTCGAGGTTGTCGAGCACCAGCAGGGCGGAGCGGCCGGCGAGGGCGGCCAGGAGCAGCTCGGCGGCGGGGCGCGGCGGTGACAGGTCCACGCCGAGCCGGCGGGCGAGCGTGGTCACGGCCGCTTCGGCGCGTACACCCGCGAAGGAGACGAACGCGACCTCCTGGTCCCCGGCTCCGGCCGCCGCGATGGCCAGACGTGTCTTGCCGATCCCGCCCGGACCCGACAGCGTGACCAGGCGCTGCCGGGACAGCAGGGTGCGCAGCCGGTGGATGTCGCGCTCGCGGCCGATCAGCCCCGACCCAGGCACCGGCAGCGGAGCCCGGCGGGGCGCTGCGGGACGGGGCACGAGCTGCTGCCGCAACGCGCGGGTCTCGGGCGCCGGGTCGACGCCCAGCTCCCGTGCCAGGCGCAGCCGCAGCTCGTCGTAGCAGGCCAGCGCCGCGGCCCGGTTCCCGGTCCTGGCCAGCGAGCCGATCAGCACGCGGTGGGCTTCCTCGTCGTACGGGTCCTGCTCCGTGACGATCCTGGCCAGCCGTACGACGTCCTCGCAGGCATCCGGCCCGGCGCGTACGAGCAGCTCGCGCAGCACCAGCCGGATCCGCCGCCGCTCGCACTCCAGCCATCCGGCGAAATCAGGCGCGTCCCCGAAACGGAGGCCGTCGAGGAACTCCCCGCGCCACAGCCGCAGCGCCCCGGCCACCGTCGGGGCCCGCGTGAGCTGCCGGTGGTCCACGAAGCACGCGTGGTCGGCGCGGAAGCCGACGTCGTCGCGGGTGATGTCGAGCCAGCGGCCCACGTCCTTGCGCAGCTCCGACAGCGCCAGCCGCAGGCTGCCCCGGGCGTGGGCGTCAGGGCGCTCGCCCCACAGCAGCCCGGCGAGCTCCGCGCGCGGGCGGGCGCCGGGCACGGCGGCGAGGTAGCAGAGGAGGGCCCGCGTCTTGGCGGAGCGGATCCGCACCGGGCTCCCCGCGATGGCCAGCTCGGGCGTGCCGAGCAGCAGCAGACTGAGGGAGTCTCCCATGCGAAGCACGGTAGGCACCGGCCGGCCGACCGGCTGTGCCAAGAATTACACGCGTTGTGTGCCATTGTCCGCTGACCTGGGCTCTAACGATGCGCTCACGGTCCGCGCCGCACTCTGATGCCGCGTCCCGCGACAGTCGCGAGACGCCGGCATCCTCAGGAGGAAGCATGCATTCGCGCAAGGTGATCGCCGCACTCGCCCTGGCCGGAGGGATGGTCGCGCCGGTGGCGCTGGCCACGACCCCGGCGGCCGCCATGGCCGGCTCGTGCCGCGTGACGCTGTACGACATCGACGCCGGCAACGTGGCCGACCGGGACGGCCGGGACGAGCTCCGGTTCCTGGTCGACGGGAACCTGTTCCCTCGGATCAACGCCAACTACTACGGCATGAACGCCGGTGACGACGGGGATCCCGGCGACTTCGAGAACCCCACCTCGATCATCCTGAGCACCCAGAACGTGGCCTTCCAGCTGCGTGAGGCCGACGGCCCGATCTGGGGTCAGGGCGACCTGCTCGGCACGGTGACCGCGACCGGCGGCACATGCGCGGGGCTGGCCACCGGTGGCACCACGACCGTCACGAGGACCCTCACCGGGACCGAACAGACGGCCTACTCGTACGTGGTCAGCCTCAAGCTGACCGGACTGTAGCCGCCCCCCGGAACGAAGAGGCCCCGCTGCCGCCGCGGGGCCTTCTCAGTATCCGCTGGTGGTCAGCTCCTGCTCCGCGGCGGTGGCGCGGGCGGCCCTCCGGCCGGTGGTGAGGTTGAGGAGCAGGGAGCCCGCGGTCAGCGCCACACCGAACCAGACGACGCTCGTGACGCCGAGGTGGTCGGCGAACAGCCCGCCGAACAGCGCGCCGAGCGCGATGGAGGTGTTGTACGCCATGGTGTTGAGCGACATGGCGGCCTCGAAGGTCTCCGGCGCGGCGTTGAGCGTCATGTTGACCTGGCACAGCTGCACGGCGCCGAAGGAAAGTCCCCAGACGACCAGCGCGATGACGGAACCGGCCGGGCCGTCGCCGATCGCGAGCAGCAGGAGCAGGGACACGACGAGTCCCGCGCAGCCGACGACGAAGCTGCCGCGCAGGTTCCTGCCGACGGTGTGCCCGGCGATGAAGTTGCCGACGGCGCCCGAGGCGCCGAAGACCATCAGCACGACGGTGATGAAGGCGGGAGTGGCGCCCGCGCTGCTCTCCAGGTAGGGCCGGACGAACGTGTACGCACCGAAATGCCCGAGCACGAACAGCACGACGGTGAACAGCACCAGCCGCAGCGGCACGTTCTTGAGGGGAAGCCCGAAGACCTCGCGGACCGAGACCGCGTTGGCCGACGGCAGCGAGGGAACCGTGGCGGCGACCGTGAGGAGCACCAGCACGGACAGGCCGCTCCAGAGGAGGAACGTGGCCCGCCAGTCGGTGAGGCTTTCCAGCATGGTGCCCAGCGGGATGCCCACGACGGTGGCGATCGAGATGCCGGACATCACGATCGAGGCCGCCCTGTTCGCGTGGCGTTCCGGGACGAGGCGCATCGCCATGCTCACGCCGATGGCCCAGAACACGCCGCTGGCGAATCCCATGATGAGCCGGGTCGTCAAGATCAGCGCATAGTTCGGCGAGATGCCGGTGATCAGGTTTCCCAGGGCCAGGATCGCGAGCAGGACGGTCAGGAGCGCCCGCCGGTTGACGCGCCTGGACCATGCCACGATGAACGGCACGCCCAGTCCGGCGGAGACCCCCTGCAACGTGACCATCAGCCCGGCGACGCCCACGGTGATGTCGAGACTCGTGCTCAGCGGGGTGAGCAGGCCGACGGGCATCAACTCCGTGGTGAGGAAGACGAAAAGGCTGGCCGTGATCGCCGCGACGCCCAGCCATGCTCTCAAGGTCGAACGTGGATTCATGTCATGTGTTGCCACCATGACTCAAGGGTGGGCGAAGCCCGATCAATGAGTCCAACGCATAATTTTCATCGTGATCGATCGTGGTGCACGATGGATGCATGGAGCTGCAACAGCTGAGGTACGTCGTCGCGGTCGCGGAGACCAGCAACTTCACCCGGGCCGCCGAGCGCTGCCAGGTCGTGCAGTCGGCGCTCAGCCATCAGATCGCCGCCTTGGAGCGGGAGCTGGGCGCCCGGCTGTTCGAGCGGACCAGCCGGCGCGTGCGCCTGACGCCGGCCGGTGAGGCGTTCCTGCCCGCCGCCCGGGAGTGCCTGGAGGCCGCCGACCGGGCCCGCGCGGAGGTCGCCGCGGCGAGCGGGGAGATCCGCGGGCGGCTCGCCGTCGGCGCCATCCCCACGGTGACGGCCGTCGACCTGCCGGTCGTGCTCAAGGAGTTCCGCCACCTGCACCCGCGGGTGCGCGTCACGCTCGCCTCGGGCGGCAGCGACTACCTGATCGAGCGGGTCCGGCAGGGCGGCGTGGACGTGGCGTTCCTCGGCCTGCCGACGCGCGCGGAGCCGAAGGCCGTCCAGGGCCGCCGGCTGGCCAGGGGCGAGCTGGTCGCCGTGGTGGCGCCGGACCATCGCCTGGCGGGCGACGTGGTCGAGCTGCGGAGCCTGGCGGACGAGCCGTTCGTCGACTGGCGCGCCGGCCACGCCGGGCGGGTCCAGTCGGACGAGGCGTTCGCGGCGGCGGGGGTGCGGCGTGACGTCGCCTTCGAGGTGTCGTCCGCCGACTTCATGGTCGACCTGGTGCGGCAGGGCCTCGGCGTGGGGCTGCTGCCGGCCGCGTACGCGCCGCGCTTCCCCGACCTGCGCACCATCCGGCTTCGCGACGCCCCGGAACGGGTGGAGCACCTGATCTGGGCGAACCATCCGTCACCGGCGGCCACGGCCTTCCTTGACCTGCTCGACCGGGGCGACGGCGGACCCCGATGACGGGGAGCCGGCCCGGCGACGCCCGGAGCGGGCCAGGGTCAGGGCCGGCCCCGCCACCTCGATGGCCTCGTCCAGCCACGGCGGGTCGGCGGACGTCCTGCTGCTGGTGGCGGAGGGGGACGGCGGCCGGGTACGCCTGACCTCCACCGGTCAGCGGCCGATCGGGTGCCAGACCGTCTTGGTCTCCAGGAACGGCCTGATCCGGGACAGCCCGGGATCGGCGTCGTTCCAGTCGTCCGCGCCCGGCCGCAGGACCCGCTTGAGCGTGGTCGCCGCCAGCGCCTCCAGCTCGGCCGCGAGACCGCCCGCCCCGGCCAGGTCCAGGGCGTTCACGTCGGCGTGGCCGGCCAGCGGCGGGGCGAGCTCGGCCAGGCGGCCGGTCAGGATGTTCGCGACGCCGCCCGGCAGGTCGGAGGTGGCCAGCGCCTCGGCCAGCGTGACGGCCGGCAGCGGCGCGCGCTCGTCGGCCACCAGCACCGCCGTGTTGCCGGAGGTGATCACGGGGGCGAGCACCGAGACCAGCCCGAGCAACGGGGAGCCGGCGGGCGCGAAGACGCCCACGACGCCCGTCGGTTCGGGCTCGGAGAGGTTGAAGTACGGCCCCGATACCGGGTTGGCGCCGCCGAGCACCTGGCCGATCTTGTCGGCCCACCCGGCGTAGTAGACCCAGCGGTCGACCGCCGCCGACACCAGGGCCTGGGCCCTGGCCGCGCTCACGCCCTCGGCCGCCGCGACCTCCTCGGCGAACTGGGCCCGCCGCCCCTCCATCATCTCGGCGATCCGGTAGAGGATCTGCCCCCGGTTGTAGGCGGTCCGGCCCGACCACCCGGGGAACGCCTTGCGCGCCGCCACGACGGCGTCGCGCACGTCCTTGCGGGAGGCCAGGGCGGCGTTGGCGAGGTGGTCGCCTGCCGGGGACGTCACGGGATAGGACCTCCCTGATTCCGAGCGCGGGAACGCGCCGCCGACATAGAGCTTGTACGTCTTGCGCACGCCGATGCGCGGGGAAATGTCAGCCAAGGTATGCCTCCAGCCCGTGCCTGCCGCCTTCGCGGCCGTAGCCGGACTCCTTGTAGCCGCCGAAGGGGCTGGCCGGATCGAACACGTTGAAGGTGTTGGACCACACCACGCCGGCGCGCAGCCGGCTGGCGGTCCAGAGCATCAGGGAGCCCTTCTCGGTCCACACCCCGGCGGACAGCCCGTACGGCGTGTTGTTGGCCTTGGCCACGGCCTCCTCCGGGGTGCGGAACGTGAGCACCGACAGAACGGGCCCGAAGATCTCCTCGCGGGCGATCCGGTGCGCCTGCGTGACGCCGGTGAACACGGTGGGACGGAACCAGTAGCCGCGCTCCGGGAGCGGGCACGCCGGCGACCAGCCGGTGGCGCCCTCGGCCTCGCCGGCGGCGGCCAGCTCGCGGATCCTGGCCAGCTGAGCCGCGGAGTTGACGGCCCCGATGTCGGTGTTCTTGTCGAGCGGGTCGCCGAGCCGGAGCCGCTCGATGCGGGCGCGCAGTTTGGCCAGCAGTTCCTCCGCGATCGACTCCTGGACCAGCAGCCGCGAGCCGGCGCAGCACACGTGGCCCTGGTTGAAGAAGATCCCGGACACGATGCCCTCGACGGCCTGGTCGATCGCCGCGTCGTCGTAGACGATGTTGGCGCCCTTGCCGCCCAGCTCCAGGGTGAGCCGCTTGCCGGTGCCGGCCACCGCGCGGGCGATCTCCCTGCCGACGTCGGTGGAGCCGGTGAAGGCGACCTTGTCGGCGCCGGGGTGCGCGACCACGGCCCGGCCGGTGTCGCCTGCGCCGGTCACGATGTTCACCACGCCGGGCGGCAGGCCCGCCTCCTGGCAGATCTCGGCGAACGCCAGGGCGGTCAGCGGGGTGGTCTCGGCGGGCTTGAGCACGACCGTGTTGCCGGTGGCCAGCGCGGGCGCGACCTTCCACGCCAGCATCAGCAGCGGGAAGTTCCACGGGATGACCTGCGCGGCCACGCCGAGGGGCCTGGTCCCGAACCCCGCGTGGGCGAGCTTGTCGGCCCATCCCGCGTAGTAGAAGAAGTGGGCGGCGACCAGCGGCAGGTCGATGTCCCTGGTCTCCTTGATCGGCTTGCCGTTGTCCAGCGACTCCAGGACGGCCAGCTCGCGGGCGCGTTCCTGGATGATCCGCGCGATCCGGAACAGGTACTTGCCGCGCTCGGCGCCCGGCATCGGCGACCACACGCGCTCGAACGCCCGCCGGGCGGCGGTGAAGGCGCGATCCACGTCGGCCTCGCCGGCGGCGGCCACTTCCGACAGCGGCTCCTCGTCGGCCGGGTTGACGGTGACGATGCGCTCGTCGCTCTTGGCGGCGACGAACTCGCCGTCGATGAACAGGTCGTACGACGGCCGGATGGTCACGATGGAGCGTGACTCCGGCGCGGGCGCGTACTCGAAGATCTCCACGCCTCCCCCTAGTCGATGGTGTAGTAGTCGGGGCCGCTGTAGTGCCCGGTGCTGAGCTTGGTGCGCTGCATGAGCAGGTCGTTCAGCAGCGTCGAGGCGCCCAGC
This sequence comes from Nonomuraea phyllanthi, assembly GCF_006334985.2. Classification (GTDB taxonomy): domain Bacteria; phylum Actinomycetota; class Actinomycetes; order Streptosporangiales; family Streptosporangiaceae; genus Nonomuraea; species Nonomuraea phyllanthi. The sequence goes on along the minus strand of NZ_VDLX02000001.1, from coordinate 512,450 downwards.
CGGAACCACGCCGGGTCCAGCCAGTCGTCCCCGGCGATCTCCTTGACCAGCACCAGGTAGCGGATCGCGTCCTTGGCGGTGCGGATGCCGCCGGCCGGCTTCACCCCGACCTGCCGTCCGGTGGCGGCCCGGTAGTCGCGGACGGCCTCCAGCATGATCAGCGTGACCGGCAGGGTGGCGGCGGGCGCGACCTTGCCGGTGGAGGTCTTGATGAAGTCGGCGCCGGCGTGCATCGCGAGCCAGGACGCCCGGCGGACGTTGTCGTAGGTGACGAGCTCGCCGGTCTCCAGGATGACCTTCAGGTGGGCCTCGCCGCAGCGCTCCTTGACGGCCGTGATCTCGTCGAAGACCTTGCCGTGGTCGCCCGCCAGGAACGCCCCCCGGTCGATGACCATGTCGATCTCGGTGGCGCCGGCGGCCACGGCGGCGGCGGTGTCGGCCAGCTTCACCTCCAGCGACGTGCGCCCGGAGGGAAAGCCCGTGGCGACCGAGGCGAGCCCGACCCCGCTGCCCGCCAGCGCCTCGGCGGCCACCGCCACCATGTCGGGGTAGACGCAGAGCGCGGCGACCGGGGGAGCGGTGGCGTCGGACGGGTCGGGCCGCATGGCCTTGGCGGCCAGCGCGCGCACCTTGCCCGGGGTGTCCGCCCCTTCGAGGGTGGTCAGGTCGACCATGCGGATGGCCAGGTCGAGCGCCGCCCGCTTGGCCGTGGTCTTGATCGACCTGGTGGCCAGGTCGGCGGCCCGCTTCCGCACGCCGACCTCGTCGACGCCGGGCAGTCCGTGCAGGTAGGCCCGCAACGAGCCGGGGATGGTGTCAGGCACGAGCGCCACGCCTCTCGATGAGCATGTTGAGTACGAGGGCGACCAGCAGGATGAGGCCGGTCACCACCATCTGGAAGAAGGAGCCCAGGCCGAGCAGGTTGCACAGGTTGCGCAGCACCGACAGCAGCAGCACCGCCACGAACGTGCCGAACACGCCGCCCCGCCCGCCGAACAGGTTGGTGCCGCCGAGCACCACGGCCGCGATGGCGTCCAGTTCCAGGCCGTTGAACGCGGTGGGCTGGCCCACGGTGAGGCGCGAGGTGAGCAGCACCCCGGCCAGCGCCGCCAGCGCGCCGGACACGGCGAACACGGTGGTGATCACACCGCGTACGGGCAGGCCCGACAGCCGGGCGGCCTCCTTGTTGCTGCCGACCGCGTAGACGTACTCGCCGAACGTGGTGCCCCGCAGGACGAGGGCGGCGAGGACGGTGATCGCCACGAAGATGATCCCGACGATCGGCACGTACCCGATGAACCCGCCGCCGAGCAGCTGGAACCCCTCGGGGCCGCCGCTTTCCGCCGGTTTGCCGTCGGTGAGCAGGTACGTGAGCCCGCGTACGGCGGTGAGCCCGGCCAGGGTGGTCATGAACGACGGCAGCGACAGGTACGCCGACATCCCGCCCATGATCGCGCCGAACGCCGCCCCCGCCACCATGCTGAGCAGGATCGCCGGCAGGACCGGCACGCCCGAGCCCATGAGCAGGGCGACGGTCATCCCGCCGAAGGCGGCCACGCTGCCGACGGACAGGTCGATGCCCGCCGTCAGCACCACCATCGTCATGCCGATGGCGACGATGCCGGTCAGCGACGACTGCTGCAGCAGGTTGGCGATGTTGCGGCCGGTCAGGAACTGCGGCGCGAGCAGCGTCGCCACCACGCACAGGGCGAGGAAGACCAGCAGCAGGTTGGACTTGACGATCAGGTCGGCGCCGCGGCGCGCGCGGGCGCCGCGTTCCTGGCCGGTTGAGGCCACCGTGGATCCGAGGGATGCGGTCATGGTGCGGCTCCTGTGATGACGGTGTGCGCGATGACGCTCTCCGGGCTGACCCGGGGGTCGAAACGGGCGACGTTGCGGCCCTCGTACAGGACCTGGATGCGGTCGGCGTTGGCGGTCAGCTCGTTGAGCTCGCTGCTGGCGAGCAGGACGGCCACGCCCTGGTCGGCGAGGTGGCGCACCTGCCGGTAGAGGTCGGCCTTGGCGCCGACGTCGAGGCCGCGCGTGGGCTCGTCCAGCAGCAGGACCCTGATCCCGCCCCGGGTGATCCACTTGGCCAGCACGACCTTCTGCTGGTTGCCGCCGGACAGTTGCCCGACGAGCTGTCCCGGCCCGGCGGCCTTGACGCCGAGGTCGGCGAGCGCGGGCGAGGTGAGGCGCCGTCCGAGCCGGCCGGGCAGCACCCACGGGGGCCGGCCGAGCGCGCTGATCGCGGCGTTGCGGCTCACGGAGAGCCCCAGCATCAGGCCCTGCTCCTTCCGGCTCTCCGGCACCAGCGCGAGGCCGGCGCGCACGGCGGCGGCCGGGCCGGCGACCTTGAGCGGGCGGCCGTCCAGCCGGGCCACGACCTGCGCCTTCAGGTCGCCGAACAGCGCTCGCAGCAGCGTGGTCCGTCCCGCGCCGCCGAGCCCGGCCAGCCCGACGACCTCGCCGGGCCGCACCTCGATGCCGCGCACGTCGAGCAGCCCCGGCACGTGCACCCGCTCGACGCTGAGCAGCGGCTCGCCCCCGGGGGCCGCGCGGTCGGTGGCGCTCACGAGCTCGCCGGCCTCGCCGATCATCGCGGCCACGATCTCGTCGGGACCGGTCGAGGCGAGGTCGAACACGCCGGCCGTACGGCCGTCGCGCAGCACCGTGGCGCGGTCGCCGATCTCCATCACCTCGTCCATCCGGTGCGAAATGAAGATCACGGAACGCCCCTCGGCGGTGAGCGACCGGATGACCTCGAACACGGCGGTCAGTTCGCTCTCGCCCAGCGTCGCCGAGGGCTCGTCCATGACGATGACGCGCGCGTCGGCGGTCAGCGCCTTGGCGATGGCGGTGAGCTGCTGTGCCGCGATCGGCAGGTCCCTGACGCGGGCGGTCACCGGGAACGTGGCGCCGACCCGGTCCAGCGCCTCGCGGGCCAGCCGCGCCCGCCGCCCGTGCCGGACGAACGGGCCGAGGTGAGGCGCCCGGCCGAGCAGCAGGTTCTGCGCCACGGTGAGGTCGGGCAGCAGGTCCAGCTCCTGATAGATCACCGCGATCCCGGCCGCCAGCCCCGCGTGCGGGGTGGCGGGCCTGAACGGCTGACCGTCCAGCAGGATCGTGCCCTCCTCCGGCTGGTACGAGCCGGCCAGGATCTTCATGAGCGTGCTCTTGCCGGCGCCGTTCTCGCCCAGCAGGCAGTGCACCTCGCCGGGGCGCACGCTCAGCTCCACGCCGTCAAGGGCGACCGTGCCGGGGAAGCGCTTGACGATCCCGGCCATGTGCAGGCGTTCGGCGGTCCCTGTCATGCCTCCTCCAGCAGGTGGGTGGCGTTCTGGTCGTCGGTGATCAGCACGTCGCACAGGCCGCTCGTCACGACCGCGCGGCACACCGCGCGCTTGGCCACGCCGCTGACCAGCGCGACCGAGGTGGTGGCCGAGCGCAGCACGTCGAGGGAGAGGCCGAGCGTGCGCCCGTCGAGGTCGGGGTCGACGATCCGGCCCCGCGCGTCGATGAAGCGGCCCAGCACGTCGCCCACCGCGCCGGCGCGGGCCAGCCGGTCGAGGTCGTCCTCGTCGATCTGGCCGGTGTCCACCAGCACCGAGTCGCTGCCCATGCCGCCGGGGCTGAACAGGAACAGGTCCGCGCGGGCGGCCAGCGCGAGCACGTCGGCGATGGCCCGGTCGCTCTCCAGCACCGCCCGGGTGCTCTGCTGCTGCAGGATCGCCGGCGCGGCCAGCAGCGTCGCGGTGCCGCCGCCGTGGTGGGCGATCTGGCTCGCCATGCTGTGCGCGCTGCTCGGCTGCCGGGAACGGCTGAGCGCGCCGTTGATCTGCACCACGTTGACGCCGGTGGCCCACCCGGGGGCGAGCCCCCCGGCCAGCCGGTCGAGCGTGCGCCCCCAGGAGACCCCGATCAGCCGGGGCACGGGCCGGGTCTCCGCCAGGCGGTCGGCTCCGGCCGCGGCCACCCGGTCGCGTACCTGCTCGTCGTCGACGCTGCCGCCGCTCGCCACCACGATGGCGTCCCGCAGCCCGAACCGCTCCCTGAGGGAACGCTCCAGCGTCCGCACCCGGGAGCGCGGATGCAGCACCTCGATCCGGACGATGCCGGCCTCGCGCGCCTCGGCCAGCATCCGCCCCACCTTCCAGCGGGTCAGGTGCAGCGCGTGGGCGATCTGCTCCTGCGTCTCGCCGTTCTCGTAGTAGCGCACGGACACCTGGTAGAGCTGGTCGTCCTCGCTCATGAGCGCGCCCCCCTTCCCGGCTCGCTCAGGCGGTGGGACAGCTCCGCGGTGGCGGCGGTGGCCGCCCGGTAGTCGGCGTAGCCCTGCTCGTACGCCGCCACGTGCGCGGCGACCGGCTCCACGGTGCGCACGTCGGGGGCGTAGCGCGCCGCCGCCTCCGCCAGGGAGGCGTGGTGGCCGGAGCCGGCCGAGGCCAGCACCGAGCAGGCGCGCAGCGTGAGGTTGTCGCCGGCGACCAGGTGGACCGGCCGGCCCAGCACGTCGGCGGTGGTCTGGAGCCACAGCTCGTTGTGCCGGATGCCGCCCGAGAGGAAGACCTCGTCCACGGCGATCCCGCCGCCGGTGAAGGAGTCGATCACCTGGCGGGTGCCGTACGCGACGCCCTCCACGGCCGCCCGGTAGACCTGCTCGGGGGAGCTGCCCAGGGTCAGCCCGAGCACCGCGCCGCGCAGCCGCGGGTCGCGCAGCGGCGTGCGGTTGCCCATGAAGTAGTCGAGCACGATCAGGCCGTGATCGACCGGTGGCAGCGCGGCCGCGGCCTTGATGAGCCCGCCGAGCTCCGCCCTGGGCCTCCCCATGAGCCGCTCGCCGGCCCAGGCCAGCACCGAGCCCGCGCTCACCTGGCCGCCCTCGACGAGCCAGCGGCCGGTGTGCAGCGCGTCCGGGTACGGCCCCCAGACGGTGGACGGGAAGACCGGCTCGTCGATCTCCGTGACGAACGCGTTGGACGTGCCGCAGACGATCGACACCCGGCCTTCCGGCGCGCCGCCGATGGCCAGCAGCGACAGGTGCGCGTCGATGCCGCCGGACACCACGATGGCGGGGCCGGTGACGCCCAGCTCGTCGCGGGCCTCGGCGCCGAGCGGCCCGACCGGGTCGCCGACGGGCACGATGTCGTCAGGCAGCTTGCCGCCCAGGTCGCCGATGCCGAGCGACTCGTACAGGTCGTGCGGGAAGCCCGCGCCGCGCGGGTCGTAGTTGCTCTTGCAGACCGCGTTCATCCGCGACCCGGCCCACCGCCCGGTGAGCCGCCACACCATGTAGTCGACCGCCTCGGTGATGCGCGCCGCGGCGCGGTAGGTCTCGGGCTCGTGGCGGGCCAGCCACATCGCCTTGGGCACCAGCCACTCCACCGCGTCGCTGTCGCCGGAGTAGCGCAGCACCGGGTGGCCGGCTCGGGCGGTCAGCGCCGACTCCTCGCCCGCGCGGGCGTCCATCCACAGCAGGGCCGGCCGCAGCGGGCGCCCGTGCCGGTCGAGGACGGCCACCGTGGACGCGGTCGTCGCGACCGCGACCCCGGCGATGGACGGGTCGCCCGCCTGGGCGAGCGCCTGGCGCACGGCGTGCACGCTCGCCCGCCACCAGTCGTCCGGGTCCTGCTCGGCCCAGCCGGGCCGGGGGAAGCAGGTCGGGTACGCGTCGTCGCCCGCCCCCAGGACCGAACCGTCCGCGCCGTAGACCGCCGCCCGCGCGCCTTCGGTTCCCAGGTCGAGGGCGAGGAAAGCCGTCATCGTCACTCCTCGTTCGGCAGGAAGAGGACCTTGGAGCTGAAGATCGACCGGTCGCCGAGGCTGGCCATGGTCTCCGGCAGCGCGTCCAGCCCCAGCTCATGCGTGATCATGAACTTCCACGCGAGGTCGCCCGAGGCCAGCGACCTGGCCGCCACCCGCCACTCGTCGCCGGGGAACGGCGCCGAGAAGGAGTTCCAGGCGCCGTGCAGGGTGACCTCACGGCGCAGGAACGAGCTGAACGTGGCCTTGGGCAGCACCACCGGCTCGTGCGGGATGCCGATGAACACCGCCTCGCCGTGCCTGGCCACCAGGGAGACGGCCTGGTCGATCGTGGCGGGCACGCCCGCGGACTCGATCACCACGTCGTAGCCGTCGCCGGCCAGGTCGCCGGCCGCCTCCGCGCTGGTCGCCGTGTGCGTGGCGCCGGCCTCGGTCGCCATGGCGGCCTTCTGCTCGTTCAGCTCGATCACCAGCACCTCGGACGCCCCGGCGATCCGAGCCCACTGGACGGCGAACAGCCCGATGGGGCCCGCGCCCACCACCGCCACCCGGTGGCCGCCGCGCATCTTGGTGCGCCACAGGGCGTGCAGGGCGATCGCGGCCGGATCCAGCATGGCCGCCGCCCGAGGGTCGAGGTCGGCCGGCAGCACCATGAGGTTCTCGTCCGGCACGGTGACGTACTGCGCGTACGCCCCGTCCCTGCGGCTGCCGAAGTAGCCGTAGTTCATGCACAGGCTGAACTGGCCCTGGCTGCAGGGGGCGCAGGCGTGGCAGGGAATGAGCGGGGGCACGGTGACCAGGTCGCCCTCGCGTACCCGGCCGGTGGCGGCCAGGCGCTCGCCGAGCCGTACGACGTGGCCCGAGAACTCGTGACCGCAGATGATCGGGAAGTGGTACGCGCCCGCGTGCAGCATCCGCGGGATGTCCGAGCCGCAGACCCCGCAGGCCGCGACGCGGACGAGCGCCTCGCCTGGGCCTGGCTCGGGCACGGGCACCTGCTCCACCCGGATGTCACCGGGTGCGTGGAGCACCGCTGCCTGCATGGTTTCCGGCATCCTGTCGCCTTTCTCGTCTTGACTGTGGGGGCGTTACTTCGAGGCCTGGGCGAACTCGCCGTCGCCCACGTACTCAGCCGCGTTGTCCTGGTCGACCAGCGCGGTGCCCGCGTCGATGGAGGGCTCGACCTGCTCGCCCTTCTGCACCTTGAGCGCCGTGTCCACGGCCTTCGTGCCGAGGGAGATGGGGTCGTTGAGGGCGGTGGCCACGTACTGGCCGTCGGGGATCTGCTTGACCGCCTCCATGAGGCCGTCCACCCCGGCGACCAGGACCTTGTCCTTGCCGTTCTCCTTGAGGACCTGTAGCGCGCCGAGCGCCATGTCGTCGTTGTGGGCGTAGACGGCGGCCACGTCGGGGTGGACCTGGAGGAGGTCCTGCATCGCGGTGACCGCCTTGGAGCGGACGTAGTCCGAGTACGGACCCTCGATGATCTTGATCTTGAGGTTGGCCGCCACCGCCTCGTGGAAGCCCGCGCTGCGGTCGCGCGCCACGGCGCCGCCGGCGTCACCGCGGATCTCGATGACCTTGCCGCCCTTGGCGCCGAGCTCCTCGCTGAGCCGCTTGCCGACGAGCGCGCCCATCGCCTTGTTGTCGCGCCCGACGTGCGAGACCGCGCCCTCGGGCACCGGCCGGTCCACGGTCACGACCGAGACGCCGGCCGCCTTGGCGGCGGCGATGCCCGGCTGCACGCCCTGCGGGTCGACCGGGTTGATGAGCAGGACGTCCACCTGGCGGGTGATGAGGTCCTGGATGTCGTTGTTCTGCTTCGTGACGTCGCCGCCCGCGTCGGCGAAGTAGAGGGTGGCGCCGGCCTGCTTGGCGGCGGCCTCCGCACCCTCGCGGAGCTGGACGTAGAAGGGGGACTGCTGGGTCGCCTGGCTGAACCCGATGGCGACGGGGCCGTCCGCCTTCTGGTCCGTGTTCTGGGGGGATCCGCCGGGATTGGCGGACACCGAGCAGGCGGACAGGGCCGTGATCAGACTGAGGGCAGCAATAGTGATCGGCCGGAATCCACGCATTTGGGCCTCCGTTTGTGACGTAGATAACGCACCGTAAGTCGGGTATTAACCTGCTTGCAACACTTGAGCTGGATTTTGCTCATATGAGCAGATTCCTGGAAGTGATCGCCGTGGTACCAGAGTTTCCGCAGGTGACGGCGGTGCGGGAGACGTCTGAGCGTGGCGGCGCCGGACGCCCGGCCTCGCGTGGTACATGTCGTCTGACGGCGGGCGACCCCGCGGGGGCGCCCCGCCGGATCAGTGGCTCCCCCCATGAGGCGAGGGGGAAGACCCATGACCGCGATCAGTTTCGACCACGCGACCACCGGCTACAGCCTGGCGCACGCGCGCTGCCTGGCCTACGCCGCCGACCTGGCCTACAAGGACGAGGACCGGGTCAGGGCCACGGCCAACGGCTGGGGGTTCGACCGCGTCATGTCCTTCCGGGTGCCGCACACGCCGCCGTTCCCGCTGCAGGACACGCAGGCGTACATCGCCGCCAACGACGACATGATCGTCGTGGCGTTCCGCGGCACACAGCCGGAGGAGCTGCGTGACTGGCTGTCGGACGCCAACACGCTGCTCGCGCCGTACGCCGCGGGCACCGGCATGATCCACTCCGGCTTCTACCGCGCCCTGGAGGTGGTGCACCCGGCGATGCTGCGCACCCTTGAGGAGTGGCGCGACAACGGCCAGTCGCTCTGGTTCACCGGGCACAGCCTGGGCGGCGCCCTGGCCATGCTGGCGGCGGCGCGCACCTACTTCGAGGACCCCACCCTGCTGGCCGACGGCGTCTACACCTTCGGCCAGCCGCGCACCTGCTGTCCGCAGCTGGCCGCCGCCTACGACGAGGCGTTCAAGGGGCGCATGTTCCGCTTCGTCAACAACAACGACGTCGTGCCCCAGCTGCCGCCCGCGCCGCTGTTCCGGCACGTGGCCGAGGAGCGCTACTTCGACGCCAAGGGGCGGCTGCGCGAGAAGATGTCGCTGGCGGGGGGCCTGGCGGACCGGCTCATGGGCCGCACCACCGACCTCCTGGCGCCGGGCGGCGACGGGATCCGCGACCACTTCATCCAGTCCTACCTGGCCAACTTCGACGCCAACGCCCGCTGATCAGTCAAGTCTGCGTGAAATCCCGAAATATGCGGCGATTTGGCCATATATGGGGTCTAGAGTCCATATTTAGGACTCAGTCCACGGGGGAGGGATCATGACCATGACTCGTGTATCCCAGGCCGGCTTCCAGCAAGGTGGCTGCCCATGGTGGCGCCGCCGCCGCGGATTCTGCCACCGGCACCGCAGGAGGTGGGGTCGCTGGAACTCCTGGGACCACTGGGGCCGGAACTGGTGACAACCGGTTTCGTGGAGAGCCGGCGGGCCGCGCGGCCGCCGGCTCTCAGCTGTCCACGCCGTCCGTGCAGATCGTGAGCGGCGGATCGCGGTAGACCAGGGCGATCGGGCCGGTCAGGTCGTCCACCAGCGTGTATCCGGCGTCCTCGCCGCACAGCTCCTTGTCGGCGGTGCCCTCCGCCACTTTGACGACCTTGTACGTGGCCTCCGGCCCGCACGGCGTCTTGGCGGCCTTGCCCGTGGGGAAGCCGACCTCCTGGTGGAAGCAGTCGCCGACCCGGGCGTTCAGCGTCAGGCACAGATGCCAGCGAGTGGCGCCCCGCGCGTAGCCGGAGGAGACGTAGCCGTACGTGCTGCCGCCGCACGACCTGTCGCCGCCGGTCAGGCGCCTGGCCACCCTGTACGCGGCGGCCGGCGTCCCGCAGCCGACGATGCGGAACTCGGTCGTCTTCTTGCCCTCCCCGAGCGCCTCCAGGCAGTCGCCCGCCCGCGCGCGTACCGGATCGTCGTCGGCCGCGCATCCGGCGGCCAGGAGCGACGCGGCGGCCAGCGCGAGTGCGACGGGAGCGGCCTTCACCATGATCCGCAGAGCTTATCGGACTCATGGACGTTTCAGGACGGATGCGACACCTCGTGGTGCGTGCCCTCGTCGCCGCCCAGCAGGTGCTCGCGGCCCCACGCTCCGAGCGGGGCCAGCGCCTGGTTGAGCGAGACGCCGAGCGGTGTCAGCGAGTATTCGACGCGGGGCGGCGACTCGTCGTACAGCTCGCGATGGACGATGCCGTCCGCTTCCAGCTCGCGCAGGTGGGAGGCGAGCACCTTCTCGCTCACCCCCGGCAGCCCCCTGCGCAGCTCGCCGAAGCGGCAGGTGCGCTCGTTCAGCGCCCAGAGGACGAGCACCTTCCACTTCCCGCCGATCAGGTCCATCGCCGCGTCGATCCCGCAGACGTACGTGCCCGGCCTCGCCATGGCCACCCTCCCACCTGGTCGCTTACCCCGGGGTCAGCACGCACTTCAAAGTGCGTACTTGAGGGACTCCGGGGTCCGCGGCCAGCCTAATCGGCATGAATGATGACATCTCTGACCAGCCTGTCGATCGGCCGCGCCTCGCCCTGCTGGGGCTCGGCGCCATGGGCGGCGCCCTGGCCCGCGCCTGGCTGGCCGCCGGCCGGTCGCTGACCGTGTGGAACCGCACCCCGGGCCGGGCCGAGCCGTTCGCCGCCGCGGGCGCCCGGGTCGCGGGGACGCCCGCCGAGGCGGTCGCCGCGGGCGATCTCGTGGTGGCCTGCCTGCTCGACGACGCCTCGGTCGGTGAGGCGCTTTCCGGGGCCGACCTGGCGGGCAAGGACCTCGTCAACCTGACCACCGGCACGCCCGCCCAGGCCCGCGCCCGCGCCGAGTGGGCCGTGCGCAGGGGCGCCCGCTTCCTGGACGGCGGGATCATGGCGGTGCCGCCCATGGTGGGCGTCCCGGAGTCCGGCGGCTACGCCTTCTACAGCGGGTCCCGCGCCCTGTTCGACGCCCACCACGACACGCTGACCGTGCCCTTCGGCGCGGTCTACACCGGCGAGGACCCCGGCTTCGCCGCCCTGCACGACGTGGCGCTGCTGAGCGCGATGACCGGGATGTTCGCCGGGGTGGCGCACGCCTTCGCGCTGATCCGCAAGGAGAGCCTGGCGCCGAGCGGCCTGGCGCCGCTGCTCGTCGGGTGGCTCACGGCCATGGCGCCGCACGCGTACCAGATCGCCGCCCACCTGGAGAGCGGTGACTACACCGAGGGGGTGGCCTCCAACCTGGCCATGATGGTGGAGGGCAACGCGACGCTGCGGCGTACGGCCGAGGAGCAGGGGGTCGGCGCCGAGCTGCTGGCGCCGTTCATGGCCCTGATGGAGCGGCGCCTCGCGGACGGCCACGGCGACGAGGGCACCACGGGCGTCGTGGACCTGCTCACTCGCTGAGGGCGGGCTGCCGGCCCGCCGACGGCCCTTCGTCGCGGCGGGGGCGGAGCAGCAGCATGGCCACGTCGTCATGCAGCGGCGTCGCGACGTGGGCCAGCAGGTCGAGGCGGAGCGCCTCCAGCGCCGTCTCGGGGTCGTGCGCCTTCAGCAGGTAAGCCCGCTCGGCCAGCGGGTAGAAGCGGCCCGCCGGGTCGCGGGCCTCGATCACGCCGTCGGTGTAGAGCAGCAGCTGGTCGTCCGGCCCGAACGGCACGCGGTGCCCGGCGGGACGGTCGGCCCCCAGCTCGGCCAGGCCCAGCGGGGGCGCGAACTCGCCGGGCTCGAGGAAGGCCACCGACCCGTCGGCGTGCACCAGCAGCGGCGGGGGATGGCCGTAGTTGAGCAGGGTCAGCGTCCCGTCGGCGGCGGACTCGACCAGCACCGCGGTCACGAACTCCTCGCCCTCCAGCCGCCGGTTGAGCGCCCGCTCCAGCCGGCTGCTCACGCCGGCGAGGTCGGGCTCGTCGTGGGCCGCCTCGCGGAACGCCCCCAGCACCAGCGCGGCGGTCTCGACCGCTTCGAGCCCCTTGCCCTGGACGTCTCCCACGATCATGCGCACGCCGGTGGGACCGGTCACAACCTCGTACAGGTCGCCGCCGATGCGGGCCTCGGCGGCGGCCGAGGTGTAGGAGACGGCGGCCCGCAGATGACCGGCCCGCCGGGGCACGGGGCGCAGCAGCACGCGCTGCGCCACCTCGGCCACCGACCGCACGTCGGCCAGCTCGCGCTCGCGCTGCTGGCGCGCCACGGTGGCCACCAGCCCGCCCGCGGTTACCCCGGCGATGACGATCAGGCTGACCAGGCTCTGCCGGGTGCCCAGCAGGTTGTTGTACACGGCTAAGCCGAGCGAGGTGAGCAGGGCCAGCGACCCGATCAGCAGCATGCGGCGCACGGTGCCGACGAGGCTCGCGAACGCGGGCCCGAGGGCCAGCAGCGACATGTAGCCGGCTTCCCGCCCGGTCGCGATGTCGACCAGCGCGACGACCGCCAGCATGACGTACGGCAGCGCCCAGGCCAGGCGCTGCGGAGAGGCGGCGTCGCCCAGGAGTGAGCGGCCGTCGTCGTGGAACCGATGCCGGCTGAAGATGAGCGCCTCCCCCGGAACGCCGATGCTTCTGTCGTCAGCCGACCAGACTCCCCGGCACGCCGCCCGTCACTTTAACAAGAGGTGACACGCCTGGCCAGCCCGCGAGGCGGCACGTTACAGCAGCGCCGATAAGGCCTTTGTCAGATCTCCGGCGCGGCGGCGGTCAGGTGGCCACGCGGAGGGTGCCCCGCATGCCCAGCGGTTCGTGGCCGCCCAGCCCGCACACCAGGGTCAGCAGCGCGCCGCGCGGCGCCCGCAGGCGCAACGTCGCGCTCTGGCCGGGGGCGAGCACCGGCGTGTGCGCCGAGACGCCGCCGCCGGTGACGATGAGGTCGTGCGCGGTGGCCCCGGCGTTGGTCACCTCCAGGCTCACCGGGCCCGGGCGCAGCAGCGGGTCGCGGGCGGAGATGGCCCACTCGGTGAGTCCGACGCGGGTGCGCGAGACCGCGGCCGGAGCGATCGGGGCCGCGGCGGGCGCGATCGTCGCTGCGGCCGGCGGCGGGCGGTACTCGTTGGAGTGCTTGACCATCAGGCGGTCGGAGCGGAACACCCGGCCGTCGAGCCGGCCCTCCACGATCGCCCCCTGGCCCGCCGCGAACACCGGGGAGACCGCGCCGGTGTGGACCACCCGCAGGTCGCTGACGCCGTCGGTCAGGGTGAAGGCGACGCCCCCCGGGACGGCCAGCACGCTGCCCTCCACCACCAGGCCGCCGACCCGCAGCCGCCCCGGGAGCGCCTGGCTGGACGCGGCCAGCTCCTGCGGGGTGCGGTAGTAGACGAGCCCGTCGTCGAGCGCCCGGTACGCCACCACGCCGCCGGCCACCAGCGCGGCCGACGCGACGAGCAGCTTGACCCCGACCTTCACGACGACGGACGCCCGGACCAGAGCGCGTACGCCAGCCAGGTGGCCGCCGTGAGCGCGTAACCGGCGCCGACCCAGAGCCAGGCGCTCACCGGGCGGCTCCCGCCGGAACCTCGGGCCCGATCCGCGGCGCGGGCACCGGCGAGCCTGGCCGCTCGGCGGCGAGGGAGCGGGCGCGCCGGGCGATGACCCAGGCCGCCAGCGCGGCGAACGCCGCCGTCGAGACGAGCAGGGCCGCGAGCATGGGCGGGGCGATGGGCCAGCGCCCCTCCGGGCTGAGCACCGTGGGCGGCTGGTGCAGCGCGCGCCACCACAGCACGGAACCGTGTACGAGCGGCACGGTCAGGAACCCGGCGCAGCCCGCCCACGCGGCCGCCCGGCCGCCGGCGAGCCGCGCCACCGCCAGGTAGACGAGGTAGGCGCCCAGCATCAGGACGGTGGTGGTGAGCCTGGGGTCCCAGGTCCACCACACGCCCCACACGGGACGCCCCCAGAGCATGCCGAGCACGATGGCCAGCGCGGTGAGGCCCGCCCCGACCTCGGCCGCGGCCCGGCCAAGCCGGTCGAGCGCGGGCCTGCGCCGCACCAGGCGCAGCAGGCCCGCGGCGAGGACGGCGGTGAAGCAGAGGTACGCGGTCCAGGCGGCCGGCACGTGCACGTACATGAGGCGCTGCACCTCGCCCTGCACGGCGTCGGGCGGCGCGACCAGCAGCCCCATCACCGGCGCCGCGGCGGCGCCCACCGAGACCAGCACCCCCGGCAAGGAAAATCGCACGCCCGCCCCCCGATCCGGCCGTCGTCACTCTGCGTAACGGTCCTAATCTACCTTTCCCGGTCGCCTTCGGCCGGGAGGCGGCCGAGCACGCGCCGGGCGATGTGGTAGGCGATCAGCGCCAGGAGCAGCCCTTCAAGGCTCCGGCGCAGCCGCGGCGTGCGCGCCCGCGCCACCTCCTCGCCCTCGCGGACCCGAATGGGGGTGCGCGGGTAGGCGGTGGCGGCGCTGCGGCGGGCCGCGTCCTGGCCGGCGTACTCGGAGTGGCTGACCAGCCGCACGTCGCCCTCCCGGTACGCCCACCGCCAGTAGCCGTTGCGCTGGCGCCACACCTCAACCGCCATGCCGGCTCCCCGAGTCCACCACGTCGGGCGCGTCCTCCGAGGGGACGGCGGGCCGCTCGGCCCGCGGGCCGGGCGGCGCGGGCGGGCGCCGCGCCTCCGGCCGGCGCAGGCCCAGCACCCCGGCGATCTGCCGGGGCTCCATCGTCGTCAGCCTGCTGCCGGGATGCCCGCGCAGCGCCCGCGCCAGCACGTACGCGACCGCGCCGCAGATCACCGGCACGACGAGCACCACGACCCGCAGCGCCACCACGTAGTCCTGGACGGGCACGGACAGGCCCCTGGCCACCAGGTCGTCGGAGGCCGCGAAGGTCAGGAGCACGACCAGCGACACCGCCCACACCCCGGCCGCCGTCCGGCCCGGCCGGTCTCTGACCCGGTCGAGCACCTGGTGGCGCTCCCGGTCGCCGGTGACCAGGCGGTCCAGCCACGGCCACGCGTACAGGGCGACGACCATCAGCACGGGCAGCGCGACGCCGGGCAGGAACGGCGAGGGCACCAGGTAGCCGAGGACCCGGAACTCGACGGCGGGGAACAACCGCAGCAGGCCCTCCACCCAGCCGAGGAACCAGTCGGGCTGCGCCGGGGTGGTCCCGGCGGACGGGCTGAACGGCCCCCACACCCACACGGGGTTGACCTGGACGAGCGCGCCCAGGCCGAAGCTCACCGCGAGCACGGCGGACAGCAGGCCCAGCGAGCGGAACGCGTACGTGGGCCACATCTTGGAACCCACCACGTTGTGGTCGTTGCGCCCCGGGCCGGGGAACTGGCTGTGCTTCTGCCGGACCAGGATCGCCATGTGCGCGCCGATCAGCCCCGCGATGAGCGCGGGGAGCAGCAGGATGTGCAGCGAGAAGAAGCGCGGGATGACCCGGTCGCCGGGGAACTCGCCGCCGAAGACCAGGTACGCCACCCACGTCCCGACGATCGGGATGGACAGGAACGTCGAGTAGCCGATGCGCAGCCCGCTGCCCGACAGCAGGTCGTCCAGCAGCGAGTAGCCGATGAAGCCGTTGGCCAGCGAGGTGAGCAGCAGGGTGACGCCGACCAGCCAGTTGATCTCGCGGGGCGTGCGGAACGCGCCCGTGAAGAAGATGCGGCAGGCGTGGATCGCGATGGCGGCCAGGAAGATGAGCGCCGACCAGTGGTGCACCTGGCGGAAGAGCAGCCCGCCCCGGATGTCGAAGCTGAGCTCGATGGCGGAGGCGTAGGCGGCCGAGACCGACGAGCCGCGCAGGGGGCCGTACGAGCCGCCGTAGATGGTCTCGGCGGTGCTCGGGTCGAAGAACAGGCTCAGGAAGACGCCCGTCAGCACCAGCGTCACGAAGCTGTAGAGGGCGATCTCGCCCAGCATGAACGACCAGTGGTCGGGGAACACCTTGGCCAGCGCCTCGCGGGTCAGGGCGGCGGCCCGCAGCCTGCGGTCCATCCAGCGCAGGCCCGCGCGGGCGATCATGCGGGCGATCACATCGGCCTCCAGTAGCCCGCGCCGACCGGCTCGGGGAAGTCGCCCGCCGCCACCAGCACGCCGTCGCCGTCGAGGCGGAGCGGGAGCTGCGGCAGCGAGCGCGCGGCCGGTCCCGACATCGGCTCCGCGCCCCTCAGCACGTCGAACACCGACTGGTGGCACGGGCAGACGAGCTGCTGGGCGGGCGCGACGTACTGGCCGACGGGGCAGCCGGCGTGGGTGCAGAGCTTGGAGAAGGCCACCACGCCGTCCACCGTCCAGCGCTCGCGCCCGGCGGGCAGCCGCAGCTTCGCCGGGTCGACGCGCAGCACGACGGCCGCGCTGTCGCCGGTGTCGAGGTGGCCCTCCGGGAAGGCCGTCACCATGGTGCCCGGCGTCACGTCCGCCGCGCGTACGGGCCTGCCGTCCTGGTCCACCAGCCGCACGCCGTCGCGCCAGGCGGTGGTGGCCAGGGCCACCGAGGGCGAGGGTCCGTGGACGATCAGCGACCTGACGGGGAACACGCCCGCCAGGCCGAACGTGCCGAGCGCCAGCGCCAGCATGCGGCGCGGCAGGCGGCCCGCCGGCCGGTCGTACTCCGCCTCCAGCGCCTCCCGCTCGCCGGGCGGCGAGACCATCGGCTCGCGCTCCTCGACGTACGGGCCCTGCGGCAGCAGCGTCGCCGCCCACAGCACGAACCCGGCGGCCAGCCCGGCGAAGCCCAGGGCGAAGCCGAGGCCGAGCAGCAGCCGGTCGGCGCCGGCCACGTACGACGCGGCGGCCATCACCGCGCCGAGCACCGTCACGCCGAACGCGGCGGCGATGCCGCGCTCCGGACGCTTCATGACGACCTCCTCCCGGTCGGCCGGGCGGGCGGCGCCACGCTCATGGGGCCCTCTTCCCGATCAGCCGGATGAACAGCGCCAGCAGGCCGAGCCCGAACACCCAGGCCACCGCCCCCTCCGGGACCGGGCCGAAGCCGCCGAGCGGCGCCCCGCCGTGGTCGAGCTGCGGGCGGAGCGAGGTCACGTAGGTCGCGATCGCGTTCACCTGCGCGTCGCTGATCACGCCGCGCGGGAACGAGGGCATCGCGCCCGGCCCGAGCCGGATGGCCTCGGCGATCTGCGTGGGCGTGGAAGCGAGCAGCGGCGGCGCGGCCTGGCCGCTCGACAGGGTGCCGCCGGCCAGCGAACCCGAGTGGCACGCGGCGCACGTCGAGACGAAGATCTCGCGCCCCTCCTGGAGGTCGCCCCTGGACACGACCGGGATGGCCGGCCCGTGGCCCAGCGACGCGATGTAGGCGGTCAGCGCGTCGATGTCCCGCGGGCCGAAGGCCGGCTGCCTGCGTTCGGAGGCGGCGCCGGGATGGGGGAGCGGCATGCGGCCGGTGGACAGCTGGAAGTCGGCGGCGGCGGCGCCGGAGTTCTCGAGGTTCGGGCCGCGCGGGCTGCCCTCGCCGTTCTGGCCGTGGCAGGTCGCGCAGCTCTGGCCGTAGAGCGCCCTGCCCCGCGTCTCAGGCGCCGGTGTCGGCGGCGCGGCGGCGGCCCCCGACGCCCCGGCCACGGCGAGGGTGCAGCCCAGGATCGCCAGTGCCCGCCTCATCGCTCACCTCCGGGTACGGGGGAGGCGACCTCAGCGGGCGGCCTCGTCAGCTGGCTGCCTTCCCGTGGCCCGTCCATCCACGCCAGGAAGATGGCAAAGATCGCGCCGAGATAGACCAGATCAGCCGGAATCCACATGATCAGCCCGGCGAGCTGCTGGTCGGCGAGCGGATCGGCGCCCGACTCCAGCGCGTTGGCCGCCTGGCCGGGGAAGAGCGGGGCCCTGGCCAGGGTCAGCACCGCGCCGAGCGCCGCGCTCGGCAGGGCGGTGGCGAACAGGTAGAGGATCGCCAGCGGCGGGTTCAGCCGGTGCCGGGCGGGGGTGAGCACGTGCGCCCAGAGCAGCCAGGCGGTGCCCAGGAAGGTGACGTGCTCGACGACGTGCACGACGTCGTTGCTCAGGGCGAGGCCGTACGGGACCGGCAGGTGCCAGACCCAGAGCACGGCCACGTGCGCCGCCCAGCACGTCACCGGACGCCGCAGCATCAGGACGCGCCGCACCACCCGCCTGAAGGTGGTGAGCGCCCGCCGGCCGCGCGGCGGGAGGAGGAGCAGGACCGGCACGCTCGGGGCGCCGGCCGCCAGCAGCGGGCCCGCCAGCGAGATGAGGATCATGTGCTGGGCCATGTGCGTGGAGAAGCGGTCGTCCGCGATCGCGTCGAGCGGCGGCAGCAGCGCGACCGCCACCGCCGCGAGGCCGCCCGCGAACGCCCACACCCTGGCCCGGCCCATGCGGCGCGCCCCCGCCCGCACGTAACCGCCGGTTTCCCGGAAGCCGCCGCCCCTGCGGGAGTCGCCGCGCCCGAGGGAGCCGCTGGACGTGCGGGAGCGGTTGGACGTGCGGGAGCCGCCGAGGCGGCGCAGGCCGGCGACGTAGCCGGCCGCCGCGAGCAGCAGCCAGCAGCACACCGGCAGCACGCCCACCAGGTCGAGCCCGCCCTCGGGGTGGTGCAGCGCTATCACGCGCATGGCGCGATCACTCCCAGCGCCACCGCGCCGAACACGATCATCAGGCAGGCCAGCGCGTCCAGCCCCAGCCCCAGCTCGGCCAGGAACCGGGCCCGCCGCTCCCGCCGCCCGGTCGCGCCGGCCAGGTCGTGCTGCCAGATCCGCCACGCGGCGGCCAGCGCCGCCGCGGCGGGCACGGCCGGGACCGCGGTGGCCACGATGACGAAGGCGTGCAGCGGCAGGCCGTTGACGTCGCGGCGCCCGATGGAGCAGACCAGCTCCACCACGCCCCAGGCGGCCAGCAGGTGCACCGCCCACGCCACCGCGCCCCCGGCCACCGCGAAACACAGCAGCCAGCGCCCCACCCGCCGGGTCTTCCGCTCGGTTTCCGTGCTCACGGGGGACCTCACAGGCGCGGGCTGATGTAGACGGTGAACAGGATGGCCAGCCAGATGCCGTCCACGAAGTGCCAGTAGAACGAGACGATCCTGACCCGCTTGTGGTGCCGGTGGCTGAACTTGCCCGCCAGCGCGGCGACCAGCGTGAACGAGAGCATCACCAGGCCGGTGAAGACGTGCATCCCGTGGAAGCCGGTGATGACGTAGAACAGCGATCCGTAGGCGTTCGTCGCGTACGTGAACTCCTCGAGCTTGGTGAGGTACTCGGTGCCCTGCAGGGTGAGGAAGCCCGCCCCGAACAGCACGGTGAACGCCAGCGTGACGCGCAGCGTCCGTTTGCGGTTGTGCCGCACGGCCCAGTCGGCCCACACCATCCAGCCGCTGCTCAGCAGCAGCAGCGCGGTCATGCCGAGCGGTTTGGCCAGCTCCGGCTTCTTGATGCCGGGCGGCGGCCACTCCCCGACGGTCAGGAACCGCAGGTAGTAGTACGAGGCGAGCAGGCAGGCGAACAACGTCGCCTCGGTCGCCACGAACAGCACCATCCCCCACCAGGCGGGCGTGCGGCCGGGCGGCTCGCTGGCCAGCGCCTCGGGCTCGGTGACACCGGTGATGACGGTCATGCCTGCGCCTTCTCCCACGGCCAGAGCCAGCCCATGACGGTGAACGCGGTGGCGGCCGCGAAGACCCCCGCGGCCACGTACCAGCCGAACAGCAGGGACAGCACGGTCAGGAACAGCGCCGCGGCGCTCAGGAACGGCAGGACGCTGTGCTCCGGCATCTCCAGGGGATGCTCGGGCTCGCCGTCCAGCTCGGAGGTCCGCAGCACCAGGTGCCCGTCCGCCAGCACCCGCGACTCCGACCGCGCCCCCTCGGCGAAGGAGGCGAGCGTGCGCGCGTCCCAGAGCGGGTGCAGGCTGTGCACGGTCGGGATGACCGCGAAGTTGTACGGCTTGGGCGGCGACGCGGTGGCCCACTCCAGCGTCTCGCCGCCCCACGGGTCGGCCGGGGCCGCGGGGCCGCGCCGGTGCGCGTGCCACAGCGTCAGCAGCGTGCACAGCAGCCCGGCCGCCAGCAGGTACGCGCCCACGGTCGACAGCAGGCTCCACAGCTCCCAGCCCAGCCCGGACGGGAAGGTGTAGACGCGCCGCGGCATGCCCAGCAGCCCGGAGATGTGCATGGGGAAGAAGGTCAGGTTGAACCCGGCGAACACCAGCCAGAACGACCACCTGCCGGCCCGCTCGTTCCACATCGTGCCGGTGAACTTGGGCCACCAGTGGAACAGCCCCCCGATGATGGGGAACACCGCGCCGCCGAACAGCACGTAGTGGAAATGGGCCACCACGAAGTACGAATCCGTCACCTGCTGGTCGAACGGCACGATGGCGAACATCACGCCCGTCACGCCGCCCAGCACGAACACCACGATGAACCCGGCCGCCCACAGCATCGGCACGCCGAGCACGACCCGGCCCATGAGCATGGTGCCGACCCAGGAGAAGATCTGGATCCCGGCCGGGATCGTCACGACGATGCTGGCGGCCGAGAAGAACGTGAGCGACAGCGGCGGCAGGCCCACCGCGAACATGTGGTGCACCCAGACGCCGAAGCTGATGACGCCGGTGGCCACGGTGGCCAGCACGATGAGGCTGTAGGCGGCGATCGGGCGGCGCGAGAACACCGGCACGATCGAGGAGACGATGCCGAGCGCGGGCAGCACGATGATGTACACGTCGGGGTGGCCGAACAGCCAGAACAGGTGCTGCCACAGCACCGCGTCGCCGCCCGCGGTGGTGTCGAAGAAGTTGGTGCCGAACCGGCGGTCGAGGAAGAGCAGCAGGTTGGCGGTGTTCAGCGGCGGCAGCGCGAACACCACCATGAACGAGGTGACCACCAGCGCCCAGACGAACACCGGCACCCGGTTCAGCGTCATGCCGGGGGCGCGCAGCTTCAGCGCGGTGCAGATGAAGTTGATGGCGCCGGCCGTGGTGGACACGCCGAGGAAGAGCAGGCCCAGGGTGTAGACGTCGAGGTTCGCGCCCTCGGAGTACCTCAGGCTGGTGAGCGGCACGTACGAGAACCAGCCGCCGTTGGGGGCCGCGCCGAAGAGCAGGCTGACGAACATCAGCAGGCCCGCCGCGGCGAAGACCCAGTAGCCGAAGGCGTTGAGCCGCGGGAAGGCCATGTCCCGGGTGCCCAGCATGAGCGGGAAGAGGAAGTTGCCGAACCCGAACAGCATCGGCGTCGCGAACAGGAAGATCATCGCGGTGCCGTGCAGGCTGAACAGCTGGTCGTAGACCTCGGGCGGGACCAGCCCGGCGTCGGGCGCGGCCAGCTGGGTCCGCATGATCAGGGCTTCCAGCCCGGCCAGCGTGAAGTACAGGGCGGCGGTCACGAGGTAGCGGCGGCCGATGCGCTTGTGGTCGACCGTGGCCACCCAGCCGAACAGGCCGGGCGGCTCCTCCCACCGGCTCGAGACCCGCTCGCCGGCCGCCTCGGCGGCGATCTCGTGCGCGCGGGTCGCGTCCAGGGTCTCCACGGGCGGCTCCTAACGCAGGGTTTCCAGGTAGGCGACGATCGCGTCCAGCTGCTCGGGCGAGAGCGGCTGCGGCGGCATGCGGTTGCCGGGCTTGTACGCCTGCGCGTTCTGGATCCAGCGGGCGAGGTTGGCGGGGGTGTTGGCGAGCGTGCCGGCGCCGAGGAACCTCCGGCCGGCCACGTGCGTCAGGTTCGGCCCCACCGTGCCCCGGGCGCTCGTGCCCGCGACGGTGTGGCAGGAGGCGCACGAGGCAGAGGTGAACGCCTGGCTGCCGCGCGTGCTCGCCGGGCGCGACTGGCCGGCCAGCCACGCCTGGAACGCCGCCGCCGGCTCCGCCACGACGTGCAGCGCCATGCGGCCGTGCTGGGCGCCGCAGTACTCGGCGCACTGGCCGCGGTAGACGCCCGCCCGGTTCGCGGTGAACCACAGGTGGGTGACCCGCCCGGCCACCAGGTCGGTCTTCACGGTCAGCTGCGGCACCCAGAAGCTGTGGTTGACGTCCGCCGTGCGCAGCCGCACGTGGATCGTGCGGCCCACCGGGACGTGGATCTCGTTCGCCGTCGTGAACGGCGAGCCCGGGTAGCGCACCTCCCACCACCACTGGTGTCCCGTCACCTCGACGTCCAGCTGGTCGGGATCGTGCGGGTCGTCGAACGCGCGCATGCCGTCCAGCCCGGCCACGTACACGAACGTCAGCACCGCCGCCGGGATCAGCACCCCGCACACCACCACGAACCGCCGGCCGGACCGGGTCGAAGGGCGCGCCTCGCGCCGCCGGTGCACCGCCCACAACACCAGCGCCGTGACGATCACGCACACGGCCGCGGCGATGCCGAACAGCAGCCACCACAGGCCGGCCACCCGCTCCGCGCCCGCGCCGCCCGGCGACAGCGGAGAAGGCGTGCTCGCCGTGCAGCCCGCCGTGAGGAGCAGGACGCAGGCCGCCGCAGGGAGCAGTGCACAGGCCGCGCCCGCGCGCCGAACCCCGCATGCCACCACGTGCCTCCCCGTCCCCCGAAGTCGCAGACTAAGCGGGACAACCCGCCCGACCCCGGCCGCCACGCCCATGACCTGGGGAAACTTGTCCAAAGGCGGGCGGGGCGGGATCCTGGCCTCCTGTGTGCCCCCGGGAGGCGACGGTGTCCGCGTGATCGGTTACCTCGGCACGGCGGCCCTGTGGGCGGGGCTCGCCGCGTCGCTCGCCGCCGCGCTCACCTGGCCGCGCGCGCGGTCGCGGCCCCTGGCCGCCCGCTGCACGGCCTGCGCGCTCGCCTGCGCGGCGCTGGCCTTCGTCCTGCTGGAGTCGGCGCTGGTCACGCACGACTTCCGGATCGGCTTCGTGGCCCGGCAGGGCGGGCGCGACGTGCCGCTGTACTACACGGTGACGAGCCTGTGGTCGGCGCTGGAGGGCTCCCTGGTCCTGTGGCTCCTCGTCCTCGCCGCCTTCGCCTTCGCCGCCGGCCGCCATCGCTCCCGGCGGGCGGCGACGGCCGGCGGGCACCACGGAACGGACCGGCTCCAGCGGATCGCCATGACCACGGTCATGCTGGTCTGCGCGGCGTTCTTCGCCCTCACCGCGCTGGCCGCCGACCCCTTCGCCGCCGCCGACCCCGTGCCCGCGGACGGGCCGGGCCCCGACCCGCTGCTGCGCGGCCACCCGCTGATGGGCGTGCACCCGCCGCTGCTCTACCTCGGGTACGCCGGCCTCATGGTGCCCTTCGGGTACGGCGTGGCCTGCCTGATCACGGGGCGCGTGGAGGTGGCGCGGATCCGCGCGTGGACGCTGGTCGCGTGGATCCCCCTGACCGCCGGGATCGTGCTGGGCGCCTGGTGGTCGTACGGCGTGCTCGGCTGGGGCGGCTACTGGGAATGGGACCCCGTCGAGAACGCGTCACTCATGCCCTGGCTGGTGGCCACCGCGGTGCTGCACGCCGCGCGGGCGCGCTCCCTGCGCGCGTGGACCGTGGCGCTGGCCGTGTCGGCGTTCCTGCTCGTGCTGCTCGGCACGTTCCTGACCCGCAGCGGGGCGGTGGCCAGCGTCCACTCCTTCACCCGGTCGGCGGCCGGGCCGGCGCTGCTCGGCGTGCTGACCGCCGCCCTCGTCACGGCCGCCGGCCTGATCGCCTGGCGCGTCCGGCGGCCCCCTTCCGATGCCCGCCCCGCCACGGCCCCCCTCCTGGGCAGCGGCCTCCTGACGGCCCTGGCCGGCACCGTGCTCCTCGGGACGCTCTTCCCGCTGGTCGCGGATCTGGTGCTGGGGGAGCGGGTGTCGGTGGGGGCGCCGTACTTCGACCGGATGGTCGTCCCGGGCCTGCTGGCCCTGCTCGCGCTGATGGGCGCGGCGTCGAGGCGCCGTCAGCGGCTCGCCCGGCCGGTCGCCGGTGCTGGGTCATCGGAGTGCGGTCGGGGGCTTGCCTGGCCGGTCGCGGCCGGTGCGGCGACGGTGGCCGGGCTCGGGTCCACCGGCCGGCACTCCGTCACGGCCCTCCTCGCCTTCGGGCTGGCGGCGTTCGAGCTGGCGGCGATCGCCGCCCGGCTGCTGGACCCGGCGGTCGGGCGGCGGCGCATGGGCGTGCTCACCGCCCACGCCGGCGTGGCCCTGGCCGCCGTCGCCGTGGCCGCCTCCTCCGGCTACGCCCAGCAGGCCCAGGGACGGGTACGGGTCGGGGAGTCGCTCCAGGTGGGCGGCTACGACGTACGGCTCGACGGCGTCGAACGGCAGGCCGCGGACGGAGCCATGACCGCCGCCGCCCGCGTCGTCGTCACCCGCCACGGTGCCGCCGTCGGCGTGCTGCGCCCGTCGCTGGCCTTCTACCCCGCCCGCGGCGGCTCCCCGGTCGCCCGGCCCGCCATCCGCGGCGGGCTGCTGTCCGACCTGTACGTGTCCGTGTCGGAGGTCGACCAGGACGGCGCCGCCGTGGCGCTGCGCGTCGCGGTCAACCCCCTGATGAGCCTGCTGTGGGCGAGCGGCGGCCTGATGGTCCTGGGCGGGCTGCTGACCCTGGCCCCCACCCGCCCGCGCACCTCGCCGGGTTCGGCCTTGTTGCCGACGCGGCCCCGCACGGCGCCGCAGCCGGCGTCCGGTCAGGGCCGCACCCCCTCAGAAGCACCGTGCGAGTCGGAGCCGTCGTCCGGGTCGGCGAATGCCCGCGCGTCCGAGGCCGGTGGAGCGTCCCGGCCGCGGAAGGCGCGCATGCCATGAGGCGCCCGCTGATGACCCTGGCCGCCCTCATGGCGGTGCCCGTGCTCCTGGCCGTACTCGTGCACGCCCTCGGCCCCGGCGGCAGAACTGACGCGGTGCCCGAGCGGCGCAGGCCTGACCTGTCCGGGCGCACGCTCGATGGGCGGGCGTTCGCGCTCGGCGAGCTGCGCGGCCATCCGGTGCTGGTCAGCGTGTGGGCGTCGTGGTGCGACCCGTGCCGTGCCGAGTTCCCGCTGCTGGCGGGCGCGGCACGCGAGCTGGACGGGGTGCGCTTCCTCGGCGTGGACCTGCGCGACGCCCCCGGCGCCGCTCGCGCGTTCCTGGCGGAGACCGGCGCCGCGTCGTTCCCCCACCTGGCCGACCCCGACGGGCGGCTGGCGCTGGAGTTGGGGGCACGGGGGGTTCCGGAGACGTTCCTGCTCGACCGGCAGGGCTTCATCGTGGACCGCCGCATCGGCGCGCTCACCCAGGACTGGATCGAGGGGCACGTGGTGCCGCTGCTCACGCCATGACCGCCAGGCTCGCCGCCCTCCTCCTGACCGTGCTCGCGGGGGTCGCCCTCTGGCGCTCCGCACTCGGCGAGCCCGGCCCGGCCGAACGGGTCCACGAGATCGCGGCCTCCCTACGCTGCCCGGACTGCCAGGGCGTCTCGGCGGCGGAGTCGTCCTCGCAGATGGCCCTGTCGGTCCGGGCGGAGATCGAACGCCGGCTGCGCGCCGGGCAGAGCGCCGACGCCATCCTCGACCACTTCAGGCAGCGTTACGGGGATTGGATCCGGCTCTCGCCGGGAGTGGACGGGTTGTCCGCGCTGCTGTGGATTCTTCCCGTGGCCGCGCTGGCAGCGGCCCTGTTGCCCGCTGTTCGGCGACGACGGGGCAGGGGGGCGTCGGCCGTGCTGCCCGCCGTCCCGCGACCGGGCAGGCGGGGGTTGCCCGCCATCCGACGGCGACCGGCAAGGCGGGCGCCCAACCCGCCGGATGCGGAGCATCCGCCCTCTGCGGGGCGGTCGCGGGCCGATGCCGTGCCCGCCGTCGTGCTGCTCCTCCTCGGGTCGGTGGCCGTCACGGGCGGGGCGGTGGCCGTGTGGGCGAGCGGGCGCATCCAGAACGCCCCTGTCGCGGAGGAGACTCGGGGCGGCGGTGGGGACGCGGCGGGCCGGGCTCGGGCGCTTGCCGCCGCCGGTGACCACGACGCGGCCGTACGGGCGTACCGCGAAGCCTTGAGACAGCACCCGGACGACCGCGCCGCCCGCTACCTGATGGCCTTCGAGCTGGTCAGGTCGGGCCGGGCGGCCGAGGCAGTGGCGCTGCTCGAACCCCTGCTCGCCACCCGCCCCCACGACCCCGACCTGCTGCTCGTCGTGGGCACGGCGGAGCTGACCACCGACCCCGCCCGAGGCCGCCGGACGCTGCGGCGGTTCCTGGCCGCCGCCCCGCCGGGACACGCGGCGGCGCCGAGGATCCGCGCCCTGCTGAGGAGTTCTCGCGACCTGCCCGGGTAGGCGTGACGTCCTCATGGAGAGAGGAGACATGTCATGAGTTCCCCCCAGCAGTTCGGCGACAGCGGCCTCGGTCAGGTGCGTACCGGCATGAAGGTCGTCGACGGCGACGGCAAGGAGATCGGGACGGTGGAGTCCGTGAAGATGGGCGACCCGCAGTCCGTGACCGACGAGGGCCAGACCTCCGACACCCCTCATGGGCTGGTGCGGACCGTGGCGGAGGTCTTCGGCGACGGCGAGCCGGACGTTCCTCCCGCGGTGGCGGCCCGGCTGCTGCGGACGGGTTTCGTCAAGGTGGACGCCCGCGGCCTGTTCGCCCGTGACTTCTACGTGGCCCCCGACCAGGTGGCAAAGGTCGAGGCGGACGTCGTGCACCTGGCGAAGGACGCCGGGGCGCTCGCCGAGGAGACATGATCGCACCGCCCTGCTGATCGCCGGGCGGATCTGAGCGCGACCTACGCGTCGGGCCAGCCGAGCGGGTAGCGCAGGTTCGGTGGCTCGCCGCCCGCCTGGTTGAAGGCGGTCATCGCGGAGATCAGCGCCCGGCACTGCTCGGGCGTCATGCCGGAGACGATGCCCGAGATCTCCTCACGGCGCCGGGCGGTCACCTCGTCCACCAGGCGCCGCCCCTCCGGGGTCAGCCGCATCAGGCTCTCGCGGCGGTTGTGCGGGTTGACCTCGCGGACGACCAGCCCCGCGGCGACCAGCCGGTCGGCCATCCGCATCGCGGTGCTGCTGTTGACCCCCAGCAGTTCGGCCATGGTGACGAGCTTCGTCTCGCCGTGCGCCGACAGCACGACCAGCATGCGGAACTGCGGGACCGTGACGCGGTCCTGCGCGGCGGCCAGCGAGCGGACGGCGATGGCCACCAGCAGTCGCGACCCGGTGAGGACGGCCGAGATGACGGCGTCGAGCTCCTCCTTGGTCACCCGGCCCCGTTCGTGCATGGTGACAGTTGTACACGCCTCCGGATCATTCGGGCGGGTCGGGGAAGCTCTCCGGCGTGGTGAGGCCCGTGCTCTCCAGGAGGCGCTGGTGGTTGAGCACCGCCGCGTTGGCCTGCTCGGAGAAGCGGCGGATCAGCGTGTTCTGCGTGCTGCCGCGCACCGCGCCGATCAGGCCGAAGATCTGCCCGTGGGCCAGGCGCAGCCATTTGACGTACGTGGCGTCGTACGAGGAGCCCTTCCTGCCGGAGATGTCGGCCATCCAGCCCTGCTGCTGTGCGGTGGCCTTGACCGGCAGCTGGACGTCCAGCTTGCCGGCCAGCTCGCGTACCTGCTCGTCCAGCGTGTGGTGCTGGGCCGAGATCTCCTTGCTGATCTGCCGGACGCGGGCGGTGCTGGCCCGCTGTGCCGCCTCCTGGGAGATGATCATCTCCCACAGGGTGGCGAGGCGTACCTTGCGCATCAGCTCCCTGTCGGCCTCCGACAGCGGCCCCCACTCGGTCTCCCAGGTGCCGCCGTCGGGATCCGCCTGCGCGGAAGCGGAGTCGGACGGCGTGGCGTCCACGGGCACGGTGTCGGTCGGCACGGTGTCGGCGGTGGGCAGGGAGCCGACGGCGACGGTGTCGGTGCTGGGCGTCGGCGTGTAACCGGCGCAGGCGGTGAGCGGGCAGAGCGCGGCGATGCCGCAAGCGACGAGAACGCGACGGCTCCGGTGGAGTCGCATACGCCGTCATCCCCTTCCGGGTCCTGGATGCGGTCGTGTGGCACCGGTCACCAAGGGATACGCCGGCGGGTGCCGGATCGTTCATCGCCCTGCGCGGGATGGCGCGGCCGTACAGGGTCGTGGGGGCGCATCACATGTTCGTTGCAGTGTGCAAGGGTGCTTGGTGATTCGCCTGGTTTGAGATGAGATGGGCTCCATGTCCTGGTGGCCGCGTCTCCTGTGGATCGCCGCCGTCGTCCTGGTGGCGCTCACCGCGGGCCTGACGTTCGCGCGCCTGCTCGAAATGCCGGTGGAGCTGGGTTACGACACCTCGATGTACGTGCGGCTCAACGACGCCCTCTATCCTCATCTCTCGTACGTGAGCGCGGCTGTGGAAGTGCTCGCCATGCTGGCCACGGCCGCGCTGGCGCTCGTGGAACGCGGCACCAAACGCTTCAGGCCGGCCCTGTCCGCCGCGGTGCTGATGGCCGGCGCGCTGGTGCTCTGGCTGGCGGTGGTGCGGCCCGCCAACGCCGTGTTCGCGACCTGGGCGCCGCAGTCGCTGCCGCCCCACTGGCACCAGTGGCGGCTGCGCTGGGAGATGGGCCAGGTCGGCAGCGTGGTCCTGTTGAGCGCCGCGTTCGTGCTGCTGCTCGTCGCCCTGACCGGGCCAGGCCGGCTGATCCGTACGTCGCCCGAACCCTCACCGCGCACCCGGTGAGTCTTGCATAATGCAAGGAATACGCGCGGCAGGGCGTGCGGCCGCTTGGGCAACGGCGATGGAACGAGGCGTGAGGCATGAGTCTTTCCCCCGAAGAGCGTCGCGCGCTCGAAGAGCTGGAGCGGCGCCTGATCGTGGAGGCCCCCGAGCTCGACGCGCTGCTCGCCGCCCCGGCCGACCGCGAGGCGCCGGGGGGCAGGTCCGTCCTCCAGGTGTGGTGCATGCTGGTGCTGCTGACCTGCGCCGTCTTCATGATGGGCGTGGTGGTGCTGCTGACCTCCGGCGGCACGGGGTGCTCGGGGCTGCGGGTCAGCTCGTGCGAGCAGCCTGTCAGCACCCGCGAGGGATAGTCCCGCGCCGGCCCGAATCCCCTGTCCCACAGGGGGTATCCGCGCTCCGGAGACTGAAGAAACGTCAGTGGGAATGATTACCGTGGAGGCGGTGTCGTTCCAGGCGCGAGCCAGGGCTCCGGCACGGTGCCACGGACAGGTCTCAGCGTTCGACCGGAGGGGAAGCGATCGTGGGGTCTTTCGCGGGCGGTGGGCTGCCCCCGGACGACGTCGTCGTCACGGCCCTGCGCGCCGGTGACGAGACGATGTTCGCGGCGCTGCTCGACACCTGGTCGGGGGGCATGCTGCGGGTGGCCAGATCCTACGTGTCCACCGACCACTCGGCGGAGGAGGTCGTCCAGGACACGTGGCTGGCGGTGATCGGCGGCATCGACGCGTTCGAGAGCCGCTCGTCGGTCAAGACGTGGGTCTACCGCATCCTCATCAACGCGGCGAAGAAGCGGGGCGCTCGCGAGAGCCGCACGCTGCCGTGGAGCTCGTTCGAGCACGACGGCGCCGCCGAGGAGGGCAGGGGGCTCGACGAGGTGCCGCCGGGCGGGCGGCAGGAGCCTCCCGTCGCCTGGCCGACGCCCGAGAGCGAGGCGCTCGCCTCCGAGGTGCGCGGGCTGATCGCCGAGGGGCTGGCCAGGCTGCCTCCCCGGCAGCGGACCGTGATCACCCTGCGCGACGTCGAGGGGTGCACGTCCGAGGAGGTGTGCGAGATCCTGGAGATCTCCGCGGCCAACCAGCGGGTGCTGCTGCATCGCGCCCGCACGGCGGTGCGCGGCTGGCTGGCCGACTACTTCGAGTCGGTCAAGCAGCCAGAATAGCTCGCGGGTCGCATCCGGCCGGGTGCGGCGCCCACAATATGTGAAACGGTTCATATCCAGAGAAAAGGGCGGTCGACGTCGTGAAGCGGTTCACCTGCGACGAACTGGCGGGGCTCGTGACCGCCTACCTTGAGGACGCCCTCGACCGGCCCGACCTCGATGGCGTGCGGACCCACCTGGCCACCTGCGAGGGCTGCGAGCGCTACGTCGAGCAGTTCCGCGCGACCGTCGTCGCCCTGGGCGACCCGCCGCCGGAGAAGCTGCCCGCCGACGTGCGCTCCCGGCTCATGTCCGCCTTCCGCGAGCGCCGCCGGTTATGAGCGCTGCCTGAGCGCTTCCGCTCCGCCCTGAGCCTCGTGCTGTGAGTTTCGGCGCTGCGCGTGCCTGCCTGCCTGCCGTGACCGCCCGCCTGCGCCGGGCCTCGGCGCCGCGACATCCGGATCATTGCCCAGAAATTACCTGTAACGCTGGCGCGTCTCGCGGGTCTGTAGACCTGTGCGCCACGCGAAGGGTAGACGATGA
Source organism: Nonomuraea phyllanthi (assembly GCF_006334985.2). Taxonomy (GTDB): domain Bacteria; phylum Actinomycetota; class Actinomycetes; order Streptosporangiales; family Streptosporangiaceae; genus Nonomuraea; species Nonomuraea phyllanthi. The sequence goes on along the minus strand of NZ_VDLX02000001.1, from coordinate 482,545 downwards.
TCGGCCTGACGTCCGAGGGCACGCCGCTGCGGAGCACCGCCGAGGTGGCGGAGTTCGCGCGCCGCTGCTTCGAGCCCGGCCTCCCCGGCGCCGCCGACCGGGTGGGCGTCGAGCTGGAGTTCCTGGTTTTCGACCGCGCGGCGCCGGCCGCGCACGTCCCGCTGGCCAGGGTCGAACGCGCCCTCGCCACGCTGCCGGGCGGCGATCTCACCACGCTGCCGGGCGGCAGCCGGGTGACGTTCGAGCCGGGCGGCCAGATCGAGCTGTCCGGCCCCGCGGCGCCGCTGCCCGACGCGCTGGCCCGGCTGGCCGCCGACGTGGCCGCCGTGCGCGCCGCGCTGCCGGCCGAGGGTCTGGTGCCGGCGGGGGTGGGCCTCGACCCGGTGCGACCGGCCCGCCGCCAGCTGCGCCTGCCCCGGTACGACGCGATGGCCGAGTTCCTGGGTGAGCCGTACGGCGCGCTGATGATGTGCTCCACCGCGTCCGTCCAGATCAACCTCGACCTGGGCACGCGGCCGGCGGTCCGCTGGGAGCGGGCGCACGCGCTCGGCCCCGTGCTGCTGGCCGCCTTCGCCAACTCGCCGCTGAGCGGCGGGCGGCCGTGCGGCTGGATGTCGGGCCGCCAGGCCGTCTGGCACCACCTCGACCGCACCAGGACCAGGCCCGTGCCCGCCTGGTCCGTGCCGTCCTGGCCCGGCCCTGCCTGGCCCGGCCCCGCCGACCTCGCTGCCCGCCCCTCCGGCCTGGCCGCCGGCCCGGCCGGTGATCCGGCCGGCGACTGGGCCGAATACCTGCTGGACGCCCGCCTCATGCTGGTGCGCGAGGGCGACGGGCACTGCCGCCCGGTCCGCGACGGCTCGACGTTCCGCGACTGGCTGGAGGGCGGCGGCGAGCGCCGGCCCACCGCCGAGGACCTGGCCTACCACGCCACGACGGTCTTCCCGCCGGTACGGCCCAGGGGCTGGCTGGAGATCCGCTACCTCGACGCCCAGCACCCCGCCGCCTGGCCGGTCTGCGTGGCCGTGACGCACGCCCTCGTCACCGACGACCGGGCCGCCGACGCCGCGCTCGCCGCCGTGGAGCCGTACCGGACGGGGTGGGAGGTGGCGGCGCGCTGCGGCCTCGGCGACCCGCGCCTGCGCCGGGCCGCCGAGGCGTGCTTCCGGGCGGCGCTGGAGGCGCTGCCCCGGCTCGGCGCCGGCCCCGGCCTGGCAGGCGAGGTGGCGGCCTTCGCCGACCGGCACGTGGCACCGGGCCGCTCTCCGGCGGCCGATCTGATGGACGCGGCGCCGGGACGGTCCGTCCCGGACTGGCTGAACGGGGAAGGACGGCAATGAACGACTTCAAGGAACGCATCGCGGCCGAGCTGCTCGCCGTGCGCGACCGGTCGCTGGCCTACACCGCGGCGGAGGACGACCTGCTGGTACGCCAGCACTCGCCGCTCATGTCGCCGCTGGTGTGGGACCTCGCGCACGTGGGCAACTACGAGGAGCTCTGGGTGCTGCGCGAGGCCGCCGGCATCGAGCCGCTGCGCCCCGAGATCGACGACATCTACGACGCGTTCAAGCACCCCAGGAAGGACCGCCCCACCCTGCCGCTCCTCGGCCCGGCCGAGGCCCGCCGCTACATCGAGGGCGTGCGCGGGCGCGTGCTCGACGTCCTCGACGCGATCGACCTCGACGGCCCCACCCCGCTGCACCGCGACGGCTTCGTGTTCGGGCTGGTGATCCAGCACGAGCACCAGCACGACGAGACCATGCTGGCCACCCTGCAGCTGTCCGGGCAGCCCGGCCTGGTGCGCGACGCCGACCTGCCGCCGGGCCGCGACCAGGGGCCGGAGGAGGTGTACGTGCCGGCGGGGCCGTTCACGATGGGCACCGCCACCCTGCCCTGGGCCTACGACAACGAACGGCCCGCCCACCAGGTGGACCTGCCCGGCTACTGGATCGACCGGCTCCCCGTCGGCAACCGCGCCTACGCCGCGTTCATCGAGGACGGCGGCTACGACGACCCGCGCTGGTGGGCGCCGGAGGGCTGGCAGTGGCGGCGGCGCAGCGGCACCGGCGCGCCGCTGTTCTGGGCCAAGGACGGCGACACGTGGTGGCGCATCCGCTTCGGCCGCACCGAGCCCGTCCCGATGGACGAGCCGGTCCAGCACGTGAGCTGGTACGAGGCCGACGCCTACGCCCGGTGGGCCGGCAAGCGGCTGCCCACCGAGGCCGAGTGGGAGAAGGCCTGCGGCTGGGACCCGGAGGCCCGTCGGGCCCGCCGCTACCCGTGGGGCGAGGAGGACCCGCGGCCCGGCCTGGCCAACCTCGGCCACCGCGCCGCCCGTCCCGCGCCGCTGGGCGCCTACCCCGCCGGGGCCAGCGCGTACGGGGCCGAGCAGATGGTGGGAGACGTCTGGGAGTGGACGGACTCCTGGTTCCAGCCCTATCCGGGATTCCGCAGCTTCCCGTACAAGGAGTACAGCGAGGTGTTCTTCGGCCACGAATACCGGGTGCTGCGCGGCGGCTCCTGGGCGGCCGACCCGGCGGCGGTGCGGACCACGTTCAGGAACTGGGACTACCCGATCCGCCGGCAGATCTTCACCGGGTTCCGGTGCGCGCGTACGGAGCTGGTCTGAGGTGTGCAGGCACGCCGCCTGGCTGGGCGCCGCCCGCCCGCTCACCTCGCTTATCCAGGAGCCTGAGCACGGCCTGCTCAAGCAGTCGTACGCGCCGCGCCGCCAGCGCCAGGGCCTGATCAACGCCGACGGCTACGGCATGGGCTGGTACGACGGGGACCGCTCCGAGCCCGTGCGCTACCGCCGTACCGTGCCCATCTGGGGCGACGCCAACCTGCCCGGCCTCGCCCGCGCCGCCCGCTCCACGTGCCTGCTCGCGGCCGTGCGCTCGGCCACGGCCGGCATGCCCATCGAGGAGAGCGCCACCGCGCCGTTCGCCGACGGGGGCTGGCTGCTCAGCCACAACGGGCGCGTCGACAGGGACGCGCTGCGCGACCTCGCCGACGACCTGGCCGGGCAGGCCGAGAGCACCTGCGACGCCGCCTGGGTCGCGGCGGCCGTGTTCCTGCGCGGGCGCGCCGGGCTCGGCCTGGGCGCGGCGCTGGCCGAGGTCGTCGTCCACGCCGGGAAGAAGGACCCCGGCGCCCGCCTCAACCTGCTCGCCTGCGACGGCGCCTCCATCGCCGCGACCGTCTGGGGCGACACGCTCTTCTACCACCGGCACCCCGACGGCGTGCGCGTGGCCAGCGAGCCGCTCGACGACCTGCCCGGCTGGCAGGCCGTGCCGGAGCGCAGCCTGCTGACCGTCACCCACGACCGCGTGAACGTGCAGCCGTTGTGATCCAAGGAGACCCTGATGACCGTCAGCCAGTCGACCGTGCATGTGCTCAACCATCTTGACCGCGACTACCTGCGCCAGGCTCTCGAACGCGACGTCAGGACCGGTCTGACCGCGTCTCCCAAGTGGCTGCCGCCCAAGTGGTTCTACGACGCCGCCGGCAGCGAGCTGTTCTCCCGCATCACCCGGCTGCCCGAGTACTACCCGACACGGCGCGAGCTGGCCATCCTGCGGGCGCGGGCCACGGACCTGGCTGCGGCCTCGCGCGCCGACACGCTCGTCGAGCTGGGGTCGGGCACCAGCGAGAAGACCGAGCTGCTGCTGGAGGCGCTCGCCTCGGCCGGCACGCTCCGCGCGTACACGCCGGTGGACGTGGACGCCGTCACCCTGGAGGCGGCGGCGCGGCGGCTGGCCGGCCGCTTCCCCGGGCTGGACGTCCGGGCCGTGTGCGCCGACTTCGAGCGCCATCTGGGGCTGCTGCCGCGTACCGGGCGGCGGATGGTCGCCTTCCTCGGCGGCACGATCGGCAACCTCGAACCCGCCGCCCGCCGGGTGTTCATGAAGGAGGTGCGCGCCACGCTGCGGCGCGGGGACACCTTCCTGCTCGGGGCCGACCTGGTGAAGGACACCGGGCGGCTGGTGGCCGCGTACGACGACTCGGCGGGGGTGACGGCGGCCTTCAACCGGAACGTCCTGAAGGTGGTCAACCGGGAGCTGCGGGCCGACTTCGAGCCAGAGGCGTTCGAGCACGTGGCGCTGTACGACGAGCGGCACGAGTGGATCGAGATGCGGCTGCGGGCCACCCGCGACATGCGGGTGCGGATCGAGGGGCTCGGCATGACGGTTTCCTTCGCGGAGGGGGAGGAGACGCGTACCGAGATCAGCGCCAAGTTCCGGGTGGAGGGGCTGCGGCGGGAGCTGGCGGCGGCCGGGTTCCGGATCCGGCGCGCCTACACCGACCCCGACGGGGACTTCGCCCTGATCCTGGCGGAGGCATGAGCACCGAGGACGGCCGCGACCCACCGCCCGCCGGAACAACCCCCGGGCCGGACCGCTCACCGCCAGGACCCTCGCGGGGCCCTTCACCCGGCCCGGACCGCTCGCAAGCTCCTGCACCCGGGCCGGACCGCTCGCAAGCTCCTTCACGCGACCCGGGCGGCCCGGACGACCCGGACCGCTCGCGGGCCGCCGGATCGGGGCCTTCGGCGGCGCACTCCGAGCTGGACTCGCTGGTCGTCCGGGCCTGGAGGGGCGCGCGCAGCGTCATGCCGCCCGGGCACCTCGACGCCGCCGGCTGCAACGTGCCCAGCGACCGGGTCATGAACGCGGTCGTGTCGCACCTGCGGCTGGAGCGGGAGCGCGGCGGCTACGCGGCCGCGCCCGACCTCACCCCGGCCAGGTCGGCGCTGGCCGCGCTGGTCGGCGCGGGCCCAGAGGACGTGGCGTTCCTGGAGAACGGGACGGCGGCGATGGCCGCCCTCCTCGGCGGGTGGCGGCTCCCGCCGGGCAGCCGCGTCGGCTACGCGCGCACCGAGTACGGCAGCACCCTGATGCTGCTGCGCCACCTGGCCGCGCACCGCGGGTGGAAGCCGGTCGAGCTGCCGGTGGACGCCGACGGCCGCCTGACCCTGGAGGGTCTCGGAGCCGGGCTCGACCTGGTGATCGTCTCGCACATCGCCTCCCACCGCGGCATCGTGCAGCCGGCGGCGGAGATCGGTGCGCGGTGCCGCGCGGCGGGCGTCCCCTTCGTGCTCGACGTCTGCCAGTCGCTCGGGCACGTGGAGGTACGGGGTGCCAACGCCACCGCGTACGTGGGGACCTCCCGCAAGTGGCTCGCGGGGCCGCGCGGCGTCGGCTTCCTGATCGTGCCCGGCCTGACGCCGGCCATGGACGCCGCGGTCCCCACCCTCGGCGGCCACCTCTGGACGGACAGCGGCGAGCAGCCCGGCGAGCTGCCTGCGATGCCTTACGAGCAGTCCGGCGAGCTACGTGCCGGGCTTGGCGAGCGGATCGGCGAGCTACGTGCCGGCCTCGACGAGCAGCCCGGCGCGCTTCGCGCCGGCCTTGACGAGCGAGCCGCCGAGCATCGCGCACGGCCTGACGAGCAACCACAACAGTCCGGCGAGCCGCGTACCGGGCTCCACGAGCGGGTGGGCGAGCCGGTGCCGCAGCCCGGGGCGGTACGGTACGAGAGCTCGGAGGCGGCCATGGCAGCGCGGGCCGGGCTCGGCGTGGCCGCCGTCGAGCAGCACGCGATCGGCCCGGCGGCGATCCACGCGCACCTGGCCGAGCTGGGGCGCGCGGCACGCGGCGTGCTCGACGGGGCGGGCGGGTGGCGCGTGGTGGAACCGGCCGACGAGCCCTCCGCCCTGGTCACGCTCAGGCCGCCGCCGGGCGACACGGCGGAGGCCGCCGCGGCCCGGGCGGCAGAGGCGTCCCTGCTGGTCGGCGTCGTGCCGAGGACGCGGGCGCCGCTGGATCTCACCGAGCCGGTGCTCCGCGTCTCCCCGCCGCCCGGCACCCCCTTGGAGACCTTGGAGGCCCTGGCCCGCGTCCTGGCGCGCTGACCTTCTCGGCCCCACGGGCCCGGTGCGGTGATCGTGCCGCCGTCGACGCGGTGCGCAAATATCTTCAAGACCGAGCGGGTGCGTACGGCCGATGCTGAACGCGTGATCGCTCTTGCTCCTCCACCGGCGACAGCATCAGGCCGGGGCCGCATGCTCGCCGTACTGCTCACCGGGCAGGTCATGGCGTCCATGGACGGCTCGATCGTGTCGGTGGCCGCGGAAACCATTCGTGACGAGCTGGACGCCGGCGGTGCCGCGGTCCAGCTGATCGTGTCGGGCTACCTGCTGACCACCGGTGTGCTCATGGTCACGTGCGCGCGGATCGGCGACCTCATCGGGCAGCGGCGCGCGTTCCTGCTCGGACTCGGCTGGTTCACCGGCGCTTCGCTGCTGTGCGGGCTGGCCCCGGACGTGACCATGCTGGTGCTCGCCCGCGTCGCGCAGGCCGTGGGGGCGGCGCTGCTCACCCCGCAGATCTTCTCGCTCGTCCAGGTGCACTGGCAGGGGGCGGCACGCCGCAGGGCGATCGGCCTCTACAGCATGGTGCTCGCGCTGGGAGTCGCGCTGGGGCAGGTCGTCGGGGGGCTGGTCGTCAGCGCTGACCTGTTCGGCCTGTCCTGGCGGCCCGTCTTCCTGATCAATGTCCCGGTCGGGCTGGTCGTGCTGGCCGTCGGACCGCGCCTGCTGCCGCACCGCCGTACGGACGAGCAGGTACGTCCTGATGCGGGCGGGGTGGCGGTCCTGACCGTCGCCATGACCGCGGTCACCGTCCCGCTCATCTTCGGCCCTGACCACGGCTGGCCCGTTTGGGCATGGATCTCGCTGGGGTGCGGCGCCGCGCTGCTGGCCGGGTTCGTCCGCTATGAGGCCAAGGTCCCGCACCCGCTGCTGGACCTGGAGGTGCTGCGGCCGCATGGGGTGAAGCCGGGACTGGCGGCCTGCTGGATCAGCATGGGCTGCTACACCGTGTTCCTGCTCACCCTGACCCTGCATCTCCAGACCACGCTGGGCTACTCCCCGTTGCGAGCGGGGCTGGCGTTCGTCCCGTACGCGCTGGGGTTCGGCGCGCTCAGCCTGAGCTGGAACCGCTTTCCGCGGCGGCTGCGGCGCGCCCTGCCGATGGCCGGTCCGATCGCGTTCGCGGCCGGGGCGATCCTGCTGGTGCTCCTCTGCCGTGACCAGTGGCGGCCGGCCGTATCCGTACCGCTGCTGTTCCTCGCCGGGGCAGGACACGCCGCCGGGTACAGCCCGCTGATCGCGCAGATCACCTCGCTGGTCGCGCCGCGGCTGGCGTCGGCCGTCTCGGCGCTGAACTCCACCGGCCCCATGCTCGCCGGGGTGACCGCCGTCGCAGGGTTGGGGAGCGTTTACTTCGCGGCGCCCTCCTCGGCCGAGGGTCTCCTGCGGGTGGTCGCCGCGATCGCCGTCCTGCTCGCGATCGGCACGGCGTGCGCCATCCGGGTCGCTCTGGCGTGCCGGACCGCGGACCAGGCGGGGTGACGACGCGGACGTCCGGCGGGCGAGCCGCGACCCTTCCGCCCCACCGGAACGGTCACGCTCACCGCGGCCGGGCCCGCCGCCCCCGATGGCGGCGGCGGGCCCGTAGGGGCATGAGCCTCCTGTGCTTCCCTCCCGATGTCCACAGGTGACGCCCCGACGCACGCTGAACGTCCTTAGTTGACGCAGTCCTGGCTCAGCAGCCCCAGCGCCATCTCGTAGACCCTGCCCTTGTCGTCGAGCAGGAAGGAGTAGTACGCCTTCGGGTTGCCGGGGGCCTTCACGTACGGGAAGCCGCTCGCGGCCGTCTTGACCTTGGGATAGGCCTTCTTGATCTGCTTGTGCGTGGAGCCCAGGCCGATCCCCTGCGGGGTCCTGACATGCTTCGGCGCGAACATCACCGCCACGCCGCGCTTCTTGGAGATGTAGAGGCCGACGGAGTTGCGGTCGTTGCGGTGCGCCTTGAGGTCCCAGCCGCTGCAGGTCACGGAGTCGAGCCCGCGCTTGTGGACGACCTTCCCCGTCGCCTTGGCCGTCTTGGCGCTCATGCCCAGCTTGACGCCCCCGTACCCGTACGGACCGAACGCGGCACGGGCTGCGGTGGAGCCGTGCCGGGCGGGGGCCGCCTGCGCCGCGGCGGCGTCCCGGGTCTGAGCCGCGTGCGCGGCGGGCGCGAAGCCGGCCAGGGCCAGCCCCCCGGCCAGCGTCGCCGCCAGCGCGGCGCGGGTCATCGTGTGTGTGGTCATGCACGGTTGGACGGCGGATCGGGCACCGAGGTTCGCCAACCGCCCGAACCGCCCAGCCCGGTTTCGCGAGCCGCCGCCGGTGCCGGGTCGGTCGGCTCAGCGGACCTCGCTGGACGGTGCTGTGACGTCGATCCATATCATATCGTGATTATGCTGCGACGCGGCGTGTTCGGATGAGAGGTTTCTCATCTCTGCCTCAGCGTGGTCTCCTCGAAGGGCGTCAAGGTCGAAGTCATGAAGCATCGGGGAACGTGGGTCCTCTTCGCCCTGGGCGCGGCGATGGTCGGGTTCATCTCGGTGGGGCTGGTGCGGGCCGCCCACGACGAGCCCGAGCTCGGCGACTCCGTCGTCGTGTCCCCCACGTCCGCGGCGGGGGAGTCAGGCCCCGGCGCGGGCGCGGAGCCGGGCGCGAGCCGCGGTCTCGCGACGAGCGGCGAGCCGGAGGAGGACGACGACGAGGACTCGGCGCCCGGCGGGGACACGGTGCCACGGCCCGTCCCCGGCGCCGACCCGCCACGCCCGCCGGGCACGGCGCCGCACCACGCCACCGGCACGGAGTCGCAGCAAGCCGCCCGCGCCGAGACGCAGGGTGGCACCGGCGGGGAGCGGCAGGGGGCCACCGGTGCGGAGCGACACGGCGGCACCGGCGCGGAGCCGCGGCGCACCGCGAGCGCGAAACCGCGCAGCAGCCCGAGCGCGCGGCCGAAGCCCGGCGCGACCGGCGCGTCGCGCCCCGCCCTCTCTCGTCCTGCCACGTCACGCCCGGCCACGAGCGCCCGTCCCCGCGGGGACGACGCCGCCGTGCCGCCCGGGGCACGACCCACAACCGGCCGGACCGGGGCGGAGCCGGTCAGACCACCGTCGCCCAGACCCGTGGGCGACGATGACGGCGATGACGACGGCGGCGACGGCGACGACGACCGCGGCGGTGGCGGCGGCCTCGGTGGCGGCGACGATCGGGGTGGCAGTGGCGATCTGGGTGGCGGTGGCGACGATGACTGACCGGTTGACCGCATGCGGATGAGCGCCAGGGCCCGGATCGTGGGCTGGATGCTCGCCGTCGTCGGTCTGGCCCTGTCGGTCTCGATCTTCGCGACGTGGACGATCCTGCTGGCCCGCCTCGACGACCGGATGAGCCTGGAGCTCAGCAACGAGGCGGAGAAGCTGCGCCGCTACGCCGCGAGCGCTCGCGACCCGGCGACCGGCCACATGGTCACCGACGTCGAGGAGCTGCTCACCGGATACCTCGCGATCAACGCGCCCGACCGGTGGGAGACCTTCTTCAGCATCATCGACGGCAAGGCCGACCGGATCACCGCGATCCCGCCCCCCGTACGCCTCGACACCGACGACGCGCTGGTCGCGCGGCTGGCCAGGGCGACGAGGCCCGACGACGGCGAGGTCGAGAGCGCCAGGGGAACGGTCCATTACGCGGTCATCCCGGTCACGGTGCGTTCAGACCCGCGGCCGGGCCACTTCGTCGTGGCCATCCTCTACGACCGGCACCGCGACGAGATCGCGGACGCGATGCGGGTGCTCGGGATCTCCGCGCTGGCGGCGCTGGCGCTGGCGGGGGCGGCCGGGTGGTTCGTGGCGGGCCGGGTGCTGGCGCCGGTCCGGCTGGTCAGCCAGACCGCGGAGCAGATCAGCGACTCCACCGACCTCACGCGCAGGCTCGACGTGCCGGGCGACGACGACGTGGCCGCGCTGGCGGCGACGTTCAACCACATGCTCGACCGGCTGGAGCACGCCTTCGTCGTGCAGCGCCACTTCATGGACGACGCCGGCCACGAGCTGCGCACGCCGATCACCGTCATCCGCGGCCACCTGGAGCTCATGGGCGACGACCCGCGCGACCGCGCGGAGACGCTCGCCCTCGTCACCGACGAGCTCGACCGCATGAACCGCATCGTCGAAGACCTCCTCACCCTGGCCAAGGCGGAGCAGCCGGGCTTCCTCGACCTGCACGACGTCGAGGTGGCCGACCTCACGGTCAGCGTCGTCGCCAAGGCGCGGGCGCTCGGCAACCGGCGCTGGCGGGTCGACGAGGTGGCCGAGGCCCGCGTGCCCGCCGACCGCCAGCGGCTCACGCAGGCGCTCATGCAGCTCGTGGCCAACGCCGTCCGCCACACCACCGACGACGACCTGATCGCCGTCGGCTCGGCCGTCCGTGACAACCGGATCGAGCTGTGGGTACGCGACAGCGGCCCCGGGGTGGCGCCCGCGGAGCGTGAGCGGATCTTCGGCCGGTTCGTCCGCGGCGCGGGCCGGACCGTGATGTACGAGGGCGCAGGTCTGGGGCTCGCCATCGTGCGGTCGATCGCCGAGGCGCACGGCGGCAGCGTCAGGGTGACCGACGCGCCGGGCGGGGGCGCCTGCTTTGTCATGAACATCCCGATGTGGGACCTGTGGGGGGCGAGCGACGAGCCCCGCCCGCGCGCTCTGACCGCCGAGATGGGTCCTGTCCGTGTGGCTTGTGGTCATGGGGGAGGGGCCGGTGAACCGGATCTTGATCGCCGAGGATGAGGCCAGGATCGCGTCCTTCGTGGAGAAGGGGCTGCGGGCCAAGGGGTTCGTGACCGCCGTGGTCGGAGACGGCATCGCCGCCTACGACCTCACCTGCGCGGGCGGGTTCGACCTGCTGATCCTGGACATCGGGCTGCCGCTGAGCGACGGCTTCACGGTGCTGCGGCGGCTGCGGCAGGCGATGGTGACCATACCGGTGATCATCCTGACCGCCCGCGACAGCGTGAGCGACACGGTGGCGGGCCTGGAAGGCGGCGCCGACGACTACATCGCCAAGCCGTTCGCCTTCGAGGAACTGCTGGCGCGGGTGCGGCTGCGGCTGCGGGCCGACCGCTCGCCCGAGGTGACGGTGCTCCGGGTGTCGGACCTGTCGCTCGATCTGCGTACGCGTCGCGCCTATGTGGGCGGCCGGGGGGTGGACCTGTCCACCAGGGAGTTCGCGCTGGCGGAGATCTTCTGCCGCCACCCCGACCAGGTGCTGACCCGCGAGCAGCTGCTCAGCCACGTGTGGGGCTTCGACTTCGACCCCGGGTCCAACGTGGTGGACGTCTACGTCCGCTACCTCCGCCGCAAGATCGGCGCCAACCGGATCGAGACCGTGCGCGGCACCGGCTACCGCATGAGAGTGGCCTAATCATCGCCTCACCGTCGCCTCACCCCGCGCCGGCAGGCTGTTCATGGGCAGCACCACGGAGGGAGCGGTCATGACAGCCGGACTCGTAATGGATCTCGCCTCGGTCGTCGTCCTGGCCTACGGCCTCTACTACCGGCGACATCACCGGCGCGACCTGCTCTTCGCCTACGTGGCGCTCAACGTGGGCATCTTCGCGGTCGTATCGCTCCTGCTGGTCCAGCGGGTCGACATCGCCGTCGGCTTCGGCCTGTTCGGCGTGCTGTCGATCATCCGGCTCCGGTCCAGCGAGATCACCCAGCAGGAGATCGCCTACTACTTCGTCGCCATCGTCCTGGGGCTGGTCAACGGCATCGCGCAGGCGTGGCCGCTGACCGCCCTGCTGCTGGACGGGGTGCTGCTGGCGGTGATGTACGCCGCCGACCATCCCCGCCTGCTCGGCCGCACCCGCCACCAGGTCGTCACCCTGGACGTCGTCCACTCCGACCCGGACCTGCTCCGGGCCGACCTGGAGAGCCGGCTGCGCGCCCGCGTCCTCCACTACGTGGTCACCAACCTCGACTACGTCCGCGACGTGACCGTGGTGGACGTCCGCTACGCGGTCCCCCCGCACCAGCGCGCCGGCCTCCGGTGAGCGACACGGTGCTGCCGGGGCCGGGCCGGGCCGGGCCGGGCCGGGGCGGGGCGAGGCGGGGCGAGGGAGTGAGGAGGGGTGATGGTGGCTGAGCCGGACGCGAACGTGCTGCTCGCCGGGATCGCGGCCACGGTGCCGCCCGTCGGGCTGGAGGAGGTGCCGCGGCTGATGCGCCGGGTCGACCGCAAGTACATCGTGACGGCCCCGACCATGGCGGCGCTCGCGGCCGAGCTGGGAGACCGGTTCGCCGTGCTGCGGATCGGCGCGCGGCGGCAGTTCCGCTACACCTCCACCTACTTCGACACCCCGGGGCTGCTCACCTTCCACCAGCACCGGCAGGATCGGCGGCGCAGGTTCAAGCTCCGCACCCGCACGTACCTGGACGGGGGCGGGCGCTGGCTGGAGCTCAAGCTCAACGGCGCGCGCGGCGGCACCGACAAGCACCGCATCCCGTACGACGACGCGCCGGGCCGGGCGCTCACCCGGGAGGCCATGGAGTTCGTCCGCGACACGCTGCTCAGCGAGCTCCACCTGGTCGCACCCGAGACGCTCGCACCGGTGCTGTCCACCGACTACCGGCGCGTGACCCTCGTCGACGTCGCCGGCTCCGCGCGGCTCACGTGCGACACGGGGCTGCTCTGCCGCGACGGCGGCGCCAGCGCGCCGGCCCGGCGCGACCTGGTGCTGCTGGAGTCGAAGTCGGCGGACGGCAGGGCCCTGGTGGACAAGGTCCTGCGCGGGCTGGGCGTGCGGCCGGTGACCGTGAGCAAGTACTGCCTAGGGGTCGCCGCGCTCCGCGACCTCCCCGCCAACCGCTGGCATCCGGTGCTGCGCCGCTACCTCGCCCGCCACCCGGAAAAGCGTCAGGCATCGCTCGCATATTCGGAATGCCCGAGGGTTCTGGCCAGCACGTGCCGTACCGTCTCCTGAAGCGAGCTGTCCTGATGAATGACCGTTTCGTATCCTCCGGGAAGCAGGTCGCGTTCGACGTACCACTCGCGCATCACCTCCGCCCCGAACTCCACGCTCTGCGGGCGACCGGCGTGGCGGCGGAGCGTTTCCTCGAAGGGAATGTCGAAGGAGAAGAAGTGGCTCCGGCCCGGATGGTCGTCGCGGAGAGAGCGCAGCACGTCCTGGCTCACCAGCGCCAGGCCGCGCCTGCCGTACGCCTGCCGCAGCGCCCGGGCGACGCTGGTCTTGCCCGAGCCCGAGTTGCCGCGCAGGACGATCAGTTGAGTCGTGGGCGCCACCCGGGCGAGCGTAGTGCGTGGGAACGGGGGAGGGTTCGTGTGGCGAATTGCACGGGTACGGACACCATATGCTTGAGCGGATTCATGAAATATCGGGCTGCCGGCTCGACGCTGATGGATATCTTGACGATTTCTGGCCTAATTTCCGGAAAATTGATGACCTGGTGTGGAAACTGGAGCGCCTTCAGAGTTTCGAGGCCGCGGAGCCGAGCTGGGTGGCGATGATGGAAGGCGACCGGGCCCGCTCGCTCAAGCTGGTCGACGGCGAGCCCGTTTCGAGGGCGGCCAGGAGCACCGCACACAAGCGCATCCGCGTCGTCGAGCAGCCCGTCACCCCCTACCTGCGATGGGAGATGCACGTGCTGGCCACGCGGGTGGCGGTGGCCGAGGAGGTGCGGGTGCTCGACGCGGGCGAGGTGGCCGACCTGGAGATCGACCGGCCGCTGCCGGAGCTGGTCGTGCTGGGCTCGGCCGTCATGTACGAGGTGACGTACGACGACTCGGGGATGCACAGCGGCGCACGGCGGATCGACGACTCCGACGTGATCGCGGCGTGCCGTGGCGAGCTGGACAAGTTGTTCGCCGCCGGGGAGGATTTCCAGCCCTACTACGAGCGGGAGATCGTGCCCCTGCCGGCCCCACGGGTGACCGTCTGAATGACGAGTGGGGATTCGTCTCTTTGCCGGCCCCACGGGTGACCGCCTGATTGACGGGTGCGGTCCCGCGGGTGGCCGGATGGGGTTACAGGGGGAGGCCGCCGGTCGCTGAGCTGGTGGTGCCGGTGGCCTGGTAGGCGGCGATCGTGCGCTCCGCGATGCGCATCTGGTGGATCTCGTCGGCCCCGTCGGCGAAACGGGCCCAGCGCGCGTGCTGGAACATGCTCGCCAGCGGCGTGTCCGTCGAATACCCCAGCGCCCCGTGCACCTGGATCGCCCGGTCCACGATCCGGTTGAGACTGTTGGCCACGAAGTGCTTGGCCATCGACACCTCCGTGCGGAAGTCCTCGCCCTTGTCGATCTTGGAAGCGGCGTGCAGCACCATGAGCTTGCACTGGTAGAGCTCCATGGCCGAGTCGGCGATCATCCACTGGACGCCCTGCTTCTCGGCGAGCAGCGAGCCGTGGCTGTAGCGGTCGAGCGCGCGGCCGACCATCATGTCCAGGGCCGTCTCCGCCTGCGAGATCCAGCGCATGCAGTGCGCCAGCCGGGCCGGTCCGAGGCGGTACTGGCCGAGGCGGTGGCCGTTGCCGCGCCCGCCGAGGATCTGGCTGCCGGGCAGCCGCAGGTCCTCGATGACGATCTCGCTGTGGCCGGTGGAGCCGTGCATCGTCTCGACCTCGCGCACGTCGTTCCAGCCCGGATGGGGCAGGTCCACGAGGAAGGCGGTGTTGGCGCCGCGCGAGCCCTCCGGCACGTCGTGCTCGGTCCTGGCGATGAGGATGGCGAAGCCGGCCCGCCGGGCGTTGGAGATGAACCACTTGTGGCCGTTGATGACCCATTCGTCGCCGTCCCGTACGGCCGAGGTGCGGATCAGGGTCGGGTCGGAGCCCGCCACCTCCGGCTCGGTCATGGCGAAGCACGACATCGTGGTGCCCTCCAGGAGGGGGCGGAGGTACTTCTCCTTCTGCTCGTCGGTCGCCCAGTGCAGCAACGTGTGCATGTTGCCCTCGTCGGGGGCCTGGCAGTTGAGCACCCACGGGCCGATGCGGGTCTTGGCCGCCTCCGACTGCACCATGGCCAGCTCGACGTGGCCGAGCCCCATGCCGCCCCACTCCTTCGGCATGTGGGGCAGCCACAGGCCCGCGGCCTTGGCCAGGGAACGCAGGTGGAAGATCGTGCGGAGGTACGCGTCGCGGTCGCCCTCCTCCACCTTCTCCATGGCGGGCTTGACGGTCTCCTGGATGAAGGCGCGCACCCGCCCGCGGATCTCCACGTGCTCGGGGGCGAGGGTGAAATCGATGGCCATGCTGCTCCTCTAGCGTGAATCGGTGGGGTAGTGGCAGGCGAGCCAGTGGTCCTCGCCGACCTGCCGGATCTGGGGCTCCTCGCTCGCGCACCTGGCCCCGGCGCGGGGGCAGCGCGTACGGAAGCGGCACCCGCTCGGCGGGTCCACCGGGGACGGCGGCTCGCCGCTGATCAGGGTGCCGGCCGGCGGGAGGTCGGGGCCGCCGCCGGGGATGGAGGCGATCAGGGCCCGCGTGTACGGGTGCGCCGGCGCGGAGATCAGCTCGGCGCTCGGCGCCAGCTCGCACACCTTGCCCAGGTACATCACCATGATGCGGTCGCTGACGTTCTTGACCACGGCCAGGTCGTGGGCGATGAAGACGAGCGTGAGCCGGTAGCGCTCCTTCAGGTCCTCCAGCAGGCCGAGGATCTGCGCCTGCACCGACACGTCCAGGGCGGACACGGGCTCGTCGCAGATCACCACCTCCGGGTCGAGGACCAGCGCCCTGGCGATGGAGATGCGCTGGCACTGCCCGCCGGAGAACTCGTGCGGCCGGCGTACCGCCGCGGCCCGCGGGTCGAGACCGACCGCCTCCAGGACCTCGTCCACCCGGTCGCCCGGGAGGTCCCACACGCGCGGGCCCTCTTCGACGATCTCGCGGACGCGGCGGCGCGGGTTCAGGGAGGAGATCGGATCCTGGAAGATCATCTGGAGGCGGCGGCGGGTCCTGCGCAGGGCCTCGCCGCGCAGGGCGGTCAGCTCCAGGCCGTCGAGCCGCACCGAGCCCGAGCGCGGCGGCGGGAGCTGGACCAGCGCCCTGGCCGCGCTCGACTTGCCGCAGCCCGACTCGCCGACGATCCCGAGCGTCTCGCTCCGCGCCAGGTCGAAGCTCACGCCGGAGACCGCCCGCACGGTGCGGCCGCGGCCCGCGGGGAACTCCACGACCAGATCCTCCACCCGCAGCAGCACCTCGTCACGAGGACGCAGGTGCGCGCTTCCGCTACCGGCCACGGCTGTCCGCCCCTTCCACGACGACCTCATCGAGCGGGTACCAGCAGGCGTACGAGCCGGTCAGCGGCGGCGCCTCCCGCGCGCAGCGATCCTCCGCGTACGGGCAGCGCGGCTGGAAGGCGCACCCCGGCGGCAGGTCCGCCAGGTCCGGCGGCCGGCCGGGGATGACGCTCAGCCGGTGGTGCACCGGGTCGGACAGGCGGGGCGCGGCCCGCAGCAGCGCCTCGGTGTACGGCATGCGGGGCCGCGCGAACACCTCCGCCGCCGGACCCCGCTCCACCACCTTGCCGGCGTACATCACGATCACCTCGTCCGCCCAGCGCGCCACGAGGGACAGGTCGTGGCTGACCAGCACCATCGCCATGTCCCGCTCCTCCCGCAGCCGGTGCAGCAGCCGCAGCACCTGGTCCTGGACGGTGACGTCGAGCGCGGTCGTCGGCTCGTCGGCGAACAGCACGTCGGGCCCGCACGACAGCGCCATCGCGATCGTCACCCGCTGCCGCATGCCGCCGGAGAGCTGGTGCGGGTAGCGGCGCAGCATGCGCTCGGGGTCGGGGATGCCGACGGAGGCCAGCAGCCGCGCCGCCTCGGCGCGGGCCTGCCTGCGGCCCATGCGCAGGTGCACCCGCAGCGGCTCGGTCACCTGGGTGCCGATCGTGCGGACCGGGTTCAGCGCGGTCATCGGGTCCTGGAACACGGTCCCGAGCCGGGGCCCGAGGACCGAGCGCATCTCGGCGGGGGTGCGGGCGGTCAGGTCGTCGCCCGACAGGTAGACGTGCCCGCCCCTGACGGAGGAGCCGGGCAGCAGGCCGAGGATCGAGCGGATCAGCATGGACTTGCCGGAGCCCGACTCGCCCACGACGGCCAGCGTCCTGCCGCGTTCGAGGGTGAAGGAGACGCCGTCCACGGCCCTGACGACGCCGCGCGGCGTGACGAGGTGCGTGCGCAGGTCCTCGGCCTGCAGCAGGCAGCCGGCGCGCACCTCGTGCGGCGCGGACGGCAGCGGGGCGGCGCCGGCCTCCCGCACCGGCTCCAGGCCGCTCTCCCGCACGTCCGTCAGCGCCCTGAGCCGGTCGCCGACCAGGTTGAACGAGAGCACGGTCAGGAACATCACCAGCGAGGGCGCCAGCACCACGTGCGGCGCGGTCTCCAGCAGCGTGCGGCCCTCGTTGATCAGCCCGCCCCAGGTGGGGGTGGGCGCCTGGACGGACAGGCCCAGGAAGGCCAGGCCGCCCTCGGCGACCACGACCACGGCCATCCCGATGAACGCGTACGACGCCGCGGGCACCGCCACGTTCGGCACGATCTCCCGCCACAGGATGCGCCGGTCGCGGGCGCCCAGCACGCGGGCGGCCAGCACGAACTCGCGCTCGGCGTAGGTGAGGGTGGCGCCCCTGACCAGCCGTACCCAGGAGGGCACGCCCAGCACGCCGAGGACGATGAGCACGTTGCGCAGGTTGGCCCCGGCGAAGGCCACCACGGCAAGCGCGAACACCAGCGCGGGGAACGCCTGCGCCACGTCGTTGACCGCCATGATCACGGTGTCGGCGGCCCGGCGCCGGTAACCGGCCAGGATGCCGAGCGGCGCGCCGATGCCCAGGCCGAGCAGCACGGCGCCGACGCCCACGCCCAGCGAGACGCGGGCGCCGTGGACGACCCTGCTCAGCACGTCGCGTCCGAGCCCGTCGGTGCCGAACGGGTGCGCGGCGCTGGGCCCGGAGCGCGGCGGCCCGGCCAGCGTCTCGTCGTAGCGGGCCAGCGGCAGCACGTCGGCCAGGACGGCGGCCAGCAGCACCAGCGCGATCCAGCCGGCCGCGGCCCAGAAGCCGGGCCCCATCCGCCCGAGCACGCCCGCCGCACTCCGGGAGCCGGGCCTCGTCCGCCCGAGCACGCCGGTGGCCTGGGAATCGGGTCCGGGCCGCCTACGCACGCCGGATCCTCGGATCGACGGCGGCGTACACCAGGTCCACCGCGAAGTTGACCGCCACGTAGCCGACCGAGATCAGCACGACGCCTCCCTGCACCGTCAGGTAGTCGCGGGAAAAGATGGAGTCGACGATGAGCCGCCCGACGCCGGGCAGCCCGAAGAGGGTCTCGATGATCACCGTGCCGCCGATGAGCGCGCCCAGGTTGAGGCCGACGGCGGTGATCAGCGTGATCGCCGACGGGCGCAGCGCGTGCCGCCACAGGATGCGGCGCGGTGACAGGCCGCGGGCGCGCGCCAGCGTGATGTAGTCCTCCTGGAGGGTCGCGATCAGGTCCGTACGCAGCAGCCGCGCGTAGACGGCGAGCTGGCCGCAGCCGAGCGTGATCGCCGGCAGGATCACGGAGGTGAGGTTCCAGCCCAGGTCGAGCGAGAGCGGGGTCCAGCCGGTCGCCGGCACCACCTGCCAGGTGACGGCGAAGACGAGGATCAGCAGCACGCCGAGCACGAAGACCGGGGTGGACAGCAGGGCGAAGCTGACCGCGGTGAGCGCCTGGTCCAGGGCCCGGCCGGCGCGGCGGGCGGCGGCCACGCCCACCGGGATCGCCAGGCCCAGCGCGATGACCTGCGCCGCGACCAGCAGCTCCAGGGTGACGGGCAGCCGCTCGGCCAGCGCGCTCGCGACCGGCGCCCTGGTGATGTACGACTCGCCGAAGTCGCCGGTGACCAGCCCGCCGAGCCAGCCGAGATAGCGCACCAGCAGCGGCTGGTCCAGCCCGAGGTCCTGGCGGAGCTGCGTGCGCGCCTCCTCGGTCGCCGACAGGCCCAGGATCTGCGTGACCGGGTCTCCGGGCAGCAGGTTGAGCAGCACGTACGACAGGAAGGTCACGACGAGCAGGACCGCCAGCAGCCGGACCAGCCGGTTCACGATGATCACTGCGGGTCCACCCAGAGCTGGTAGAACGGGTGGTACGGGATGGGCGACCCGGTCACCGGCAGCCCCTTCTCGCCGTCCGGCAGCACGTGCTCGCCGATGCCGTGCACCTTCGTCCTGGCCACGACGGACCCGGTGTTGAGGTGGTCGACGAAGACGTACGGCACGAGGTCCCGCAGCCGCTCCTGCACGGTCGCGTACGCCTTGGCGCGCGCGGCCTCGTCCGGGGCGGTGCGGCCGACGTCGAGGGCGTCGCTGAGCCGCTTGTCCTTCAGCCGGGTGAAGTTGAGCGAGACGGAGCCGACAGGCCGGGCGTACGCCTGGTGCAGCCAGATGTACTCGCCGTCGGGGTCGGGCGAGGAGAACGCGGTCCACACGGTGGCCGCGAAGTTGCCGGTGACGGCCCGGTTGATGAGGTCGGCCTGGTCGGCCTGCTTGATCGACACGTCGATGCCGGCCTTGCGCCACATGTCCTGGGCCAGCTCGATGCCCTGCATGGTGTTGGGATCGGGCGTGGAGATGATCTCGAAGCGGATCGGGCCCTTCTCCGCCTCCACCTCCTTGACCAGGGCGGTCGCCTTGGCGAGGTCGTAGGCGGGGTAGTCGCCGCCCTCGGCGTACCACTTCGCGTCCTTGGACCAGGGGCCGTCGGCCGGCTCGGTCAGCCCGCCGCGCAGGGTCGAGATGACCGTCTCGCGGTCGGTGGCGTAGGCGAGTGCCCTCCGGACCCGCAGGTCGTCGAGCGGGGGCACGGCGGTGTTGAGCATGAACATGTACTCGGCCACGGCCATGCCCTGCGAGCGGTGGACGGTGTAGGCGTCCTTCTGCCCGCCGTACTTGGCCAGGTCCTCGTCGCGGGTGGTGCCCATGGCGTCGAGGCCGCCGGAGTCGAGGGTCTGGGCCCGGGTCTGGCTGTCGGGCAGGATGCGGAACTCGATCTCGTCCAGGTACGGCAGGCCCTGCCGCCAGTAGTGCGGGTTGCGGGTGACGACCATGCGGTTGTCCGGCACGTACTCCTTGAACAGGAACGGCCCGGTGCCGACCGGTTTCTGGCTGGCCGCCTTGGGGTCGGAGAGCGAGGAGGGCGGCACGATCATGCCGACCTGCGCGTCCAGGTAGTAGGGGAAGACCACCCACGGCTGCTTGAGGTCGACCTTGACCGTCATCGGGTCCACCAGCTCGAAGGACTCGACCGGCGCCAGCACCGCCGCGTTGAGCGGCGAGGCCTTCTGCGCCTCCAGGTTGGCCTTGACGATGTCGCCGGTCAGGGCGATGCCGTCGGAGAACGTGATGCCCTCCCTGACCTTGATCGTCCACTCGTCGTGCGCCTCGTTCGGGGTGATCGACTCGGCCAGGTACGGTTTCCAGTCGCCGTCGGCGTCCACGCTCGTCAGGGTCTCGATGATGGTGCCGGCCATGCTGTAGCTCTGTCCCGCGAACTGATCCGTGATCGGGTTGAAGCCGTTGGCATCCGCGCTCAGCCCGTAGACCAGGCGCCCGCCCTTCACGGGCCCTGTCGCCTCAGGTGACCCGCCGCCCTGCGGCGTGGCGACCGGCCGCTGGCCGCTGCATGCCACCACCACCGCCGCGACCAGCACCAACGCGGCGGGCGTCCTCCAGCGTTTCATCGCGCCTCCTCCCGGTCAGTCCCCCGAGAGCAATTTCACCGATAGTACTATCGGTGAAAAACCGCACAAGAGCCGCGAGACAATCGTTACTGGAGGAGGGAGGGCATCGATGACGAGCACGCCGCTCAGCAGGAGCGAGGCCAAGGACCTCACCAGGCGCAAGCTGATCAAGGCCGCGCTGGCCATCCTCGACGAGGAGGGCGAGGCCGGGCTGACCACCGTCAAGGTCGCCAAGGCCGCCGGCATCGCTCAGTCGAGCTTCTACGTGCACTTCAAGGACATGCAGGACCTCCTGCGGGAGCTCGCGGAGGAGGGCGGCAGGCGGCTGCGCCGGGCGATGCGGGAGGCGCGGAGCAAGGCCCGCGAGGCTCCCAGCGACCTCGACCGCCACCGCGAGACCTTCCGCATCCCGCTGGAGGCCATCTGCCGCCACCCCGAGCTGCTCCGCATCCAGATGCGGGCCAAGCACGACCCCTCGTCCTCGCTGCGCGCCTTCGCCCTGGAGACGTCCGCCGCCTACCGCGAGCACCACGCCGCCGACCTGGCCGCCCTCGGCTACACCGCCGACGACGAGCGTGACAGG
Source organism: Nonomuraea phyllanthi (assembly GCF_006334985.2). Lineage (GTDB taxonomy): Bacteria > Actinomycetota > Actinomycetes > Streptosporangiales > Streptosporangiaceae > Nonomuraea > Nonomuraea phyllanthi. The sequence goes on along the minus strand of NZ_VDLX02000001.1, from coordinate 461,326 downwards.
CGGCGCCTGGAGATGATCGCCGAGGGCATCAACGCGGCCACCAACGCCCTGGCCATGGGCCATCTGGAGGGCCGCTACCCCGATCTTGAGGAGGCGGCCGACATCCTGGTGGCCCTGTCGAGGGGCGCGCTGCGGCTGCTCAGGTCCAGCGCGGCCGAGCGGTCGACTTGAGCCACGCCGGGTCGTGCTGGTACGGTTCACGACATGCCGCTGGTCAGTCGATTTTGGCGTTATGTGCGGGCTCCGGGTGGGGCCGAGCGTCACATGCGCTGATCGACTGTTCATCCGGAGCCCAAGGCAGAGAGATACCTCTCTGCCTTTCGTCATGTAGGCGGGCGGCTCCGGACCCTCGGTCGTGGGCCGCGTCGCCACCGAGCGCAGAGAGCAGGCCATGACCGCCACCAGGGATCTACGCATCACCTCGTTCGAAGCCTTGAACACCCCCGCGCAGCTGCGCGCGGAGCTGCCGCTGGGACCGGACAGGGAGGCGTTCGTCGAGGCGAGCCGCCGTGCCGTCCGTGACATCCTCGCCGGCCGTGACGACCGGCTGCTGCTGGTCATCGGCCCGTGCTCCGTGCACGACCCGGACGCCGCGCTCGACTACGCCCGCCGCCTGGCCGAGGCCTCCCGTGACCTGTCCGACGCCCTGTGCGTGGTCATGCGCGTCTACTTCGAGAAGCCGCGCACGACCATCGGCTGGAAGGGCCTGATCAACGACCCGGACATCGACGGCGGCCACGACGTGCGGCGCGGCCTGCACCTCGCCCGCACCGTGCTCCTCGACGTGCTCGCCACGGGGCTGCCCGTCGGCTGCGAGTTCCTCGAACCCACCAGCCCGCAGTACATCGCCGACGCCGTGACCTGGGGCGCGATCGGCGCGCGCACGCCCGAGAGCCAGGTGCACCGCCAGCTGTCCTCCGGCCTGTCCATGCCGGTCGGGTTCAAGAACGCCACCGACGGCGACGTGCAGGCGGCCATCGACGGCGTGTACGCCTCCTCCCACCCGCAGGTCTTCTTCGGCATCGACGACGACGGGCGGGCCGCCGTGGTCAGCACCACGGGCAATCCCGACTGCCACATCATCCTGCGCGGCGGCCGCGGCGGCCCCAACTTCGACCCGGAGTCCGTGCGCGACGCGCTCAAGCTGCTGCGCAAGGCGGAGCTTCCCGAGCGGCTGGTCGTGGACGCCAGTCACGGCAACAGCGGCAAGGACCACGTGCGCCAGGCCGCCGTGGTCCGGGAGCTGGCCGCCCGGATCTCCGGGGGCGAGGAGGGGATCGCCGGGCTGATGGTGGAGAGCTTCCTCGTCCCCGGCCGGCAGGAGCCCGGCCCGCGCGAGGGACTGACGTACGGGCAGAGCATCACCGACGCGTGCGTCGGCTGGGACGAGACGGAGCAGCTCCTCGACGTCCTGGCGGAGGCCGTAAGGGCCCGCAGAGCTTAGGACGTGGCGGCGGCCGTGCGGGCCCGCAGAGCTTAGGAAGTGGCGGCGGCCCGCGCTCGAGAGCGGGCCGCCGCCCCGGCTAGCGCAGCAGGTCGCGGGCGACGGCGGAGGCCGAGCCCGCGTCCAGCCGCCCGTCGATCACCGCCGTGACGACCCGCCGCGTCAGCGTGGTCTCCAGGACCAGCGGCCGGTCCCAGGCCAGGGCCTGGCCCACCCCGGGATACTCCGCCACGCGCACGAACCACGGATCGTCGCCCGTCTGGGCGAAGACCAGCGTCCAGTCCCGCTCCTCGGGGGTGGTGCCCGTCATGGCCACCCACGGGGACCGGCTGCCGTGCACGGCCCGCTCGTCCCCGGGGAAGGTGGCCCGGCCGGTGGAGGTGCCCGGCGCCCGCCAGAAGAACCCGCCGTAGCCGGCGCCCTCCCGGCCCTTGGTGGCCGAGCTGTGGATCTCCACGGGCGCGCCGGTGAGGTTCGTGAGCGTGAAGGAGAAGTCCAGCGCCCACGCCCCCTCGACGGGCCGGGCGAGCACCGTGCGCTCCTCGCGCGCCATCACTCGCCCGCCTGGCCCCACCCATTCCAGCTCCTCGACGAAGCCGTCGTCGCCGAACCGGGAGAAGGCCAGATGTCGCTGCACGCCGTGGTCGTCCAGCCAGGCCGGGCCCCGGTCCTTGACGTACGTGCGGCCGCCCCAGAAGTTCGCGCCGCCCAGGTCGGAGATGGCGACCCCCACGCCGAGGTGGTGCACGTGGTCCTCGGGGCGTACCTCGGTGACCTCCACGCCGGCGAGCGTGCGCACCGGGTGCAGGTAGGGGCGCGGCGAGTCGGTGGCCGGCAGGTCGGGCCGCCACTCGTAGGCGGCCACGGCCGTGTCGCCGGCGCGCAGCTCCACCGACGTCCACGGCACGCCCAGCTCCGAGTAGAGCGCCAGCTCCTCGGCGCTGCGCGCGGTCAGCTCGGTGACGCCCGGCAGGAACCGGTGCGTGACCTCGCCGGTGCGGGCGTCCCGCTCAATGACCTGGTGCCGCTCGGGGATCGGCAGCGGCTCGGGGGCCAGCCGCACCGCGTCCAGCACCTGGGTGAACGCCTCCGTGGCGGCCAGCGGCACCAGCAGGCGGGCGCCCGTGCGGACGTGGTCGACCAGGTTCTCCAGCAGGTCCGTACGCTCGTGGACCGTCGTCGTGACGGAGCCGTCGGCCAGCTCGACCTTGAGCCGGTCCTGCGTGTAGACCAGCGTGGCGCGGCCGGCGTCGCCGTGCACGACGAGGTACGGCTCGCTCCTGCCGGTCGCGCACAGCGTCACCGCGATCGTGATCACCTGGCCGTCGCCGAGCCGGACCCGCACGCACGAGGTGTCGTCGGACTCGATCGGGTGGGCGTGGTAGAGCTCGGTCTCGATCTCCGCGATCGGGGCGTCCACCAGGGCCAGCGCGGTGGCCACGGCGTGCGCGAACGGGTTCGTCAGCGCGCCGTCCACCACGTCCACGCCGTCGAGGCGGCGCCGGCCCGACCAGGCCGACCGGGTGAAGTAGGCGGAGGGCCGCTCCCAGGCGCCCGCGCCGCCGATGCCGCGCACCTGCCCGAGGGTGCCGTCGGCGATCAGCGCGCGCAGCGCGGGGACCGCCGCCGAGCCCAGCGACTGGAAGCCCACCTGGCAGGCGAGCCCGGTCTCCGCCACCGCCTCGGCGATCCTGGCGTGCGCGGCGGGGCCGGCCGCCGGCGGCTTCTCCAGCAGCACGTGGGAGCCCGCGTGCAGCGCCGTCACCGCGAGGTCGGCGTGCGTGTGGATCGGCGTGCAGATGATCGTGATCTCCGCGGCGGTCTTCGCGAGCAGCTCGCCCAGGTCCGGCGACTGCAGCGGCGAGCCGAAGTCGACCTCGGCGGGCCGCACGTCGCAGATCCCGGCCAGCTCGATCACGCCCCGGTCGGCCAGCCTGCGCAGGTTGCCCAGATGGTGGCGCCCGTGCCCGTGCGCGCCGGCGAGGACGACCTTGACGGCGCCCGTTTCCACCGCGCCCGCCTCCATGGCGCCCACGTTCATGGGGACCACCTCAGCCCGAGCCCGGCCTGCCCGGTCGCGCGCAGCGTCCCGCCGGAGATCTCCACGGGGTACGGCTCCGCCAGCAGCCCGAGCGCCGCGAACGAGGCGTCCTCCACGTCCTCCACCATGACCGGCAGCGGCAGGGTCAGGGCCAGCTGCCCGGACAGCTCGTTCAGCAGATGGGGGTAGACCGGCACGTCGTACGTCCTGGCCAGCTCCACGATCCGCCGGAACGGCGTGATGCCGCCGACCCGCACCACGTTCGGCTGGACGATGTCGCACGCGCCCGCGGCCAGCAGGTCACGGAAGCCGTAGGCGGTGTAGACGTTCTCGCCGACGGCGACCGGCACGTCGACGGAGCGGCGCAGCTCCACGTGCGCGGCCACGTCGTCGGCGGGCAGCGGCTCCTCGATCCAGTGCAACCCGAACTCCCGCAGCGCGGCCAGCGCCCGCCTGGCCCGGTGCAGGTCCCACCGCTGGTTCGCGTCGATCATCAGCAGCCGGTCCGGCCCGATCACCTCGCGCACGGCGGCCACCCTGGCGACGTCCTCGGCCAGGTCGGGCCGGCCCACCTTGATCTTGACGCCGCCGTACCCGGCCGCCACCCAGCGCCGCGCCTGCTCCACCAGCTCGTCGAGGGAGTAGTGCAGGTTGACGCCGCTGCCGTAGACCGGCACCTCGTCGCGCCGCCGCCCCAGCACGTCGGCCAGGCCGCCGTCGCCGCAGCGCAGGTCCCACAGCGCCAGGTCGATCCCGGCCAGCGCGATCGTGGTGATCCCGCCGGGACCCGCCTCGCGCAGGTGCCGCCACAGCCGGTCCCACACCACCTCGGGGTGGGCGGGCAGCCCGATCAGCGCCTCGCGCAGGTCGTGGTCGAGCAGGGCCTGTACGGCGTGCGCCCCGATCTGCGGCGTCCACGAGAACCCCGTCCCGCGCCGCCCGTCCTTCAGCGTGACCTCGCACACGATCACGTGGTTGGCGGGCACGTCCGCGCCCCAGGGCCGCGGCAGCGGGACCGTCCGGAGCGAGGTCCGCAGGTCGGCGATCGTCCCGAGCCCGCCGCCGGCGTCTCCGTCGCGCGTCATGACGCCGCCAGCTCCAGACCGGTCTTGATCAGGGCCTCCAGCTCCTGAAGGTGCTCGTCGGTCGGCTCGACCAGCGGCGGGCGCACGCCGCCGACGTCCAGGCCGCGGTGGCGCACCCCGGCCTTGACCAGGGAGACCGCGTAACCGGGGACCTTGCCGCGCAGCCGTACGAGCGGGGCGTAGAACTCGGTGAGCAGCCGCTCGTGGCCGTTCAGGTAGGCCAGCGCGATCTCCGGCGCGAACGCGAACACCGCGCTGGAGTAGAGCTCCACCCCGATGCCCCGGTAGGCGGGCATGGTCAGCTCGGCCGTCGGCAGCCCGTTGAAGAACAGGAAGTCCGGGTACGCCTCGCGCACCGCCAGCACGGTCCGCTGCATCCGGTCGATGTCGCCCACGCCGTCCTTCAGCCCGATCACCCCGGGGATCCCGGCCAGCTCCACCACGGCCTCCGGCTCCAGCACCACCGAGCCCCGCTGGTAGATGATCACCGGCAGCTCGGCGGCCACCGCGGCCACGTAGGCGGCGTAGCCGTGCCCGGGGCCCTGCGCCAGGTACGGAGGCATGAGCAGCAAGCCGTCGGCGCCCGCCTCGCGAGCGGCCCGCGCCTGGTTCAGCGCCGTGCCCAGCGGGCCGCCCGCGCCCGCGAACACCGGCACCCGCCCGCCCACGGCCTCGGCCGCCACCCGTACGGCCCGCGCGTGCTCGGCCTCCGACAGCGCCGAGAACTCGCCCGTGCCGCACGCCACGAACACGCCGCCCGGCCCGTGCTCCATCCCACGCCTGATGTGCTCGGCCAGCACCTCCTCGGCGAGCGCGCCGCCGGTGTCAAAGGGGGTCACGGGGAAGAACAGCACGCCGCTGAGATTCATACGCCTTCCTTACCATCGGTTTCCTGGAGTTCGGTGCGCCAGCTCCGCTTGGGCTGCCAGCCGAGCAGGCGCTGGGCCTTGGCCGTCGAGAAGGCGGGGGCGGTGCCGGTGAGCCCGGCGGCGAACGGCTCCGTGCCGGGGATGACCTGCGGCAGGAGGTCGGCCAGCGGCTTCCTGGCCAGCGCGTCGGCCGCCCCGGCGAAGAACACCTCGCCGTTCGGCAGCTCGGGCAGCGCCTCGGCCAGCACCGCGATCAGCTCGGCGGCGTCGCGGGAGTCGATGTAGTTGAACAGCGAGACCCCGCCCAGCTCCGGGCGGTCCAGCCGCTCGCGCACGGTGTGACCCGACTGCGTGGGCGCGCCGGCCCACTCCTCGGGCGGGATGACGAAGCACGGCCGCACGGCGGCCATCCTGGTCGTCCCGGCCACCGCGAACGCCTTCATGGTCTCCTCGGCCACGACCTTGGACAGGTTGTAGGCGTTCCACGGGCGCGTGGGGTGGGCCTCGTCGATCGGCAGGTAGGAGGGCGCCCAGCCGCCGGGCGCGCCGTACCCGATCACGGTGGGGCTGCTGGCCACCACCACGCCCCGCACGCCGAGCGCCACGGACGCCTCGCAGACGTTGAACGCGAGCTGGGTGTTGACCTTGTAGATCACGGACTCCGGGAAGCTGAACGGGGTCGCGATCGCGGCCAGGTGGATCACCGATTCGGGCCGGAACCGGGCCATCACCTCGAACGCCTCGCCGGTGTCCGTAAGATCGGCCGGTAAGGCGACCGCGGCGTCGCCCGGCGTGCCGGGTGCTCGGTCGACGCCGATGACCTCGTGCCCGGCCGCCGCGAGCGTGCTGACCACGCTGCGGCCGAGGCGTCCTGCGCTTCCGGTGACGAGGACTCTGCTCACCGTGGGAGGCTCCTTCAAGACTGCAAACAGTTGCACTAAACCTTTGTGTGACTGGGGGCAAGGCGTCAAGTAGTGATTTCGTAGCCCCAGTGCGAGCAGGGGTTTCCCGTCAGGGTTGCCTGGCAAGCGCTTTCATCGTACCCAGGGATTCTGCAAGCGGTTGCGTTAGGGTGGGCGACTGTGACAGTGACGATTCGTGATGTGGCCCGGGCCTCCGGCGTGCATGTATCGACCGTGTCGCGGACGTTCTCCGCGCCGCACATGGTGAACGCGGCCACCCGCACGAGGGTGCTGACCGTGGCCGAGGAGCTCGGATACCGCCCGAACCGGGCGGCCAGGGCGCTCACGACCGGCCGCACCCACAATCTCGGCCTCATCGTGGCCGACATCGCCAACCCGTTCTTCCCGCCGCTGATCAAGGCCGCCCAGGCGGAGGCCAGGCAGCGCGACTACCACCTGTTCGTCGCCGACACCGATGAAGAGGCGGGCGCCGAGGAGGAGCTGGTGCAGGCGTTCTCCAAACAGGTGGACGGCGTGGTGCTGTGCAGCCCGCGCTCGTCGAACAAGGCGCTGGAGCGGCTGGCCGCGCGGGTGCCGTTCGTGGTGATCAACCGCCGGCTGCGCGGCGCCGCCACCGTCCTGATGGACGTCGGCCACGGGGCCAGGCTGGCGGTCGAGCACCTGGCCGGGCTCGGGCACCGCCGCGTGGCGCTGGTGGCGGGGCCGGCCGGCTCGTGGACGAGCGCGGAGATCCGTACGGCCGCCGAAGAGGTGGACGGCGTCGAGCTGATCGTCATCGGCCCGAACGCGCCCACCGAGCGGGGCGGGTTCGCCGCCGCGGGCCGGGTGCGGGAGTCGGGGGCGACGGGCGTGCTCGCCTACAACGACCTGGTGGCGATCGGGCTCATCGACGGGCTCGGCGAGCTGGGGCTGGGCGTGCCGGAGGACGTCAGCGTCGTGGGGATCGACGACATCGTCCCGGGACGGCTGAACCGCCCCAAGCTGACGACGGTCGCGATGCCCACCGCCGCGGCCGGCCGGCTCGCCGTGGACCTGCTCATCCAGGAGGTCACGGCGACCACGTCGCTGGAGACCCGGCTGGTCATCCGGGACTCCACCGCGCCTCCACGATAGCCCGGATCCTGCAAACGGTTGTACTAACTGAGCAGAGAATTCATCTGACTTATCCGCCACGCAAGCCGTCTAGCTGGGAAAATGCCGCAACGATATATCGGTAACGGCTATGTAACGCCTGCAAAGGGTTGACGTAACTTTCCCCCCAGCTATAGGAAAGCGCTATCCATTCACATCTCGCCGGAAGGTCCGTGAATGACGAATGAGTTCCGTCATGGCTGACTCGGTGGCGGTCAAGACCCGGCCGGCGGCCGCCCAACCCCCATCGAGCGGGCGCCGCACGCAACGTGCCCGCCGCGAGGCGAGGGCCGCCTACCTGTTCCTGGCGCCCTGGTTCGTCGGTCTGCTCGTCATCACGATCGGCCCGATCGTCGCCTCGCTCTACCTGTCCTTCACCGACTACAGCCTCCTGTCGGAGGCCAAGTGGGTCGGGCTGGACAACTACGTGAAGATGTTCACGGAGGACCCGAGGTTCCTGTCCTCGCTGAAGGTGACCACGATCTACGTGGTCGTCTCGGTCCCGCTGCAGCTCGCCTTCGCGCTGGCGCTCGCCCTGGTGCTCGACCGGGGGCTGCGCGGGCTGCCGATCTACCGCTCGATCTTCTACCTGCCCTCGCTGCTCGGCGGCAGCGTCGCGATCGCGATCCTGTGGCGCAAGGTGTTCGGCTCGGACGGCCTGGTCAACGCGGTGCTCTCGATCTTCGGTATCGAGGGCCCCGGCTGGGTGGGCGACCCCGACACCGCGCTCGGCACGCTGATCCTCCTGCACGTGTGGACGTTCGGCGCCCCCATGATCATCTTCCTGGCCGGGCTGCGGCAGATCCCCAGCAGCTACTACGAGGCCGCCGCCGTGGACGGCGCCGGCGCGCTGCGCCAGTTCAGGTCGATCACGATGCCGCTGCTGACGCCGATCATCTTCTTCAACCTCGTGCTGGAGGTCATCAAGTCGTTCCAGTCGTTCACGCAGGCGTTCATCGTCAGCAACGGCAAGGGCGGCCCGGCCGACTCGACGCTGTTCTACACGCTCTATCTCTATCTCAAGGGCTTCAAGAGCTACGACATGGGCTACGCCGCGGCGATGGCCTGGATCCTGCTGCTCATCATCGCGGCGCTCACCGGGGTTAACTTCCTCGCTTCCAAGTATTGGGTCTTTTATGGCGACACCAAGTAGGCCGATCCCGGTCCTGTTCCGCCCGCTCAAAGGCGGGCGCGTGGTCAAGCACATCCTGCTGATCGGTTTCGGGCTGGTCATGCTCTACCCGCTGCTCTGGATGATCTCCAGCTCGCTCAAGCCCGAGGAGCTGATCTTCCGCGAGCCGGGACTGGTGCCGAGCCACCTCACGTTCGAGAACTACACCGCGGGCTGGACGGCACTGAAGCATCCCTTCGGCTACTACCTGTGGAACTCGGCGGTCGTCACGGCGCTGTCGGTGGTGGCGAACCTGGTGGCCTGTTCGCTGGCCGCCTACGCCTTCGCCCGGCTGAACTTCCCGCTGAAGAAGCTCTGGTTCGCGCTCATGCTGGGCACGATCATGCTGCCGCACCATGTGGTGATCGTCCCGCAGTACATCATGTTCTCGAAGCTCGACCTGATCAACACGATCTGGCCACTCGTGATGCCGAAGGTGCTGGCGACGGACGCGTTCTTCGTCTTCCTGATGGTGCAGTTCATCCGTACACTGCCGAGGGAACTGGACGAGGCTGCCGAGATCGACGGAGCGGGCTACTGGCGCATCTTCATCCGCGTGGTCATGCCGCTCTGCGTGCCGGCCCTGGCCACGACGGCCATCTTCACCTTCATCTGGACCTGGAACGACTTCCTGAGCCAGCTCCTGTATCTCAACAACCCGGACAACTTCACCGTTCCGGTCGCGTTGCGCACGTTCCTGGACGCCAGCAGCGACTCGTCGTGGGGACCCATGTTCGCCATGTCGATCATCGCGCTCGGCCCGATCTTCGGCTTCTTCCTGGCCGGTCAGAAGTACCTGATCCGTGGCGTGGCCACGACGGGACTCAAGTAGCTCCAACCACCCCCCAACGAGAGAACACCCCATAGGAGGTAGAGCCGTGAGCTCTGGCAAGAAGATGTGGTCGGCGGCGCTGCTCGCCACCGCAATGCTGGCGGTCACCGCGGCCTGCGGCAGCGGCGGCGACGGCGGCGAAACTGCCGACGGCAAGATCAAGCTGCGCTTCTCCTATTGGGGCAGCGACGCGCGGCAGAAGATGACCGAAGAGGCCATCAAGAAGTTCGAGGCGAAGAACCCGACCATCGACGTCGAGGGCGAGTTCTCCGACTGGGCCAGCTACTACGAGACGCTGTCCACGAAGGTCGCGGCCAGCGACGCGCCCGACGTCATGAGCCTCGAGATCCGCGGCCTGCGCGAGTACGCCGACCGCGGCACGCTGGCCGACCTGTCCAGCTCGGTCAACACCGCCGACTTCGACGCCAAGGTGCTGGGCACCGGCGCCATCGACGGCAAGCAGTTCGCCATCCCCACCGGCGTCAACGCCTTCTCCCTGATGGTCAACCCCGCCCTGGTGGAGCAGGCGAAGGCGAAGATGCCCGACGACACCACGTGGACCTGGCAGGACTACGTGGACCTGTCCGCCAAGGTCACCTCCGGCAGCGGCGGCAAGATCATCGGCACGCAGCTGAGCTGGAACCCCGCGTACCTCCAGATCTTCGCCGCGCAGAAGGGTGAGCCGTTCTACAACGGCAACCAGCTCGGCGTCTCGGCCGCCACCATCAAGGAGTGGTGGGCCATCATGCAGAACCTGATCAAGACCAAGGGCACCCCCGACGCCGCCAAGAGCTCCGAGATCGGCGCGACCAGCATCGACCAGTCGCTGCTCGGCACCAACGGCGGCGCCATGGGCATGTGGTGGAGCAACCAGCTCGGCGCCGTGACCAAGGCCTCGGGCCAGAACATCGACCTCCTGCGGATGCCGAAGATCGAGGGCGCCACCACCGGCGGCATGTTCCTGCAGCCGGCCATGTTCTACGCGGCCTCCTCCAAGTCGGAGCACGCGGCCGAGGCCGCCAAGTTCATCGACTACATGGTCAACGACCCGGAGGCGGGCGCGATCATCCTCAGCGACCGCGGCCTGCCGGCCAGCTCCAAGGTCCTCGCCGCCGTCCGGGAGAAGCTGCCGGACGCCGACAAGAAGACGCTGGACTTCCTCGACAAGGTCAAGGGCGAGCTGGCCGACCCGCCCGCCGCCCCGCCGAAGGGCGCCAGCGCCATGGAGGACATCCTCACGCGCTACTCCGAGGAGGTCATGTTCGGCAGGATGACCCCCGACGACGCCGCGCAGAAGTTCATCACCGAGGCCAACGCCTCGATCGCAGGCTAGAGGAGAGACATGAAGTACGCGTTCGTCGGGCTCGGGCACCGCGCGCAGATGTACGTCGACGCGCTGCTCGGAGATTGGCGCGACGCCGGCACCATCGTCGCCCTGTGCGACACGAACCGGACCCGCATGGACTACTACGCCGAGCGGATCGGTCACGAGGTGCCGCGCTTCGCCCCCGATGAGTTCGACAAGGTGCTCGAGCTCGCCGACGCGGTCATCGTCACCACCGTCGACGCCACGCACGCGCGATACGTGTGCGCGGCGCTCGACGCGGGGCGCGACGTCATCGTGGAGAAGCCGCTCACCGTCGACGCCGACGGCTGCGCGGCCATCGCGGAGGCGGCCGAGCGCTCCACCGGCAAGCTGATCGTCACGTTCAACTACCGCTACTCGCCGCGCAACTCGGCCGTGCGCCGCATCCTCCAGGAGGGCGCGATCGGCAGGGTGACGTCCGTGCACTTCGAGTGGGCGCTCGACACCATCCACGGCGCCGACTACTTCCGCCGCTGGCACCGGCAGCGGACCAACTCGGGCGGGCTGCTGGTCCACAAGTCCACCCACCACTTCGACCTGGCCAACTGGTGGCTGGCCAGCGCTCCCGAGACCGTCTTCGCCCAGGCCGACCTGCGCTTCTACGGCTCGGAGAACGCCCGCGAGCGCGGCGTGACCGGCCGCCCCGAGCGGGGTCAGGGCGCCCCAGGGCTCGGCACGGACCCGTTCATCCTGGACATCTCCAAGGACGCCCGGCTCAAGCGCCTCTACCTCGACGCCGAGCACGAGGACGGCTACATCCGCGACCAGGACGTCTTCGGCGACGGGATCACCATCGACGACACCATGTCGGTGATGGTCCGCTACGTCAACGGCTCCGTGATGACCTACACGCTCAACGCCTACGCGCCCTTCGAGGGCTACCGGGTGGCGTTCAACGGCACCGCCGGGCGGCTGGAGCTGGAGGTGATCGAGCGGGCGTGGACCCCGCCGCACGCGGCCGTCGACCCCAGCGCCGCCAGCAAGGAGCACCAGGCCGGCTCCTCGGAGCGGCTCGTGCTGCACCGCCACTGGAGCGAGCCGGAGGAGGTGCCGATCGAGGCGGGCGCCGGCGGGCACGGCGGCGGCGACCGCCTGCTGCTGAACGACGTGTTCCGCGGCCCCGGCGACGACCCGCTGAAGCGGCAGGCCGGCTACCGCGACGGCATCCGCAGCGTGCTGACCGGCCACGCGGCCAACGTCTCGGCCGCGACCGGAGAGCCCGTGCGCCTCGCGGACGACGGCACGCGTGTTCGCTGAGCTGGCCGGCGTCACCGCGGCGCAGTTCGGGGCGGCTCCGGCGCTCCCGGGCCCCGAGCTGCGCTCCGCCGCGCGTACCGCCATCGGGGTGCTCGACCTGTCCGCCCGCGACGTGCGGGTCGAGCGTTCCTGGACGGACGGCGACCTCGCGGGGGAGGAGCTGTCCTGGTCGGTGGGGTTCGGGCCGCGTACGCGCGCCTATCTCCTGCGGCCCAGGGACGCGGACGGGCCGCTGCCCGGGGTGGTGGCGCTGCACTGCCACGCCGGGATGAAGTGGGCCGGCAAGGAGAAGATCGCCGACGGCCCCGAGCCCCCGTCGCCCGAGGTTCGCGACCTCCGCGAGCGGATCTACGGCGGGCGCGCGTTCGTCAACGCGCTGGCCCGCCGGGGCTTCGCGGTGCTGGCCCACGACGTGTTCGTGTGGGGCAGCCGCCGCTTCCCGCTCGGCGTCGACGAACCCGCCGCCTACGACGCCGCCGCCAGGGACCACGAGCACGTGGTGGCCAAGCACTGCGCCGTGCTCGGCACGTCCTTCGCCGGCGTGGTCGCGGGGGAGGACCTCGCGGCGGCGGCCTACCTGCGCTCCCGCCCGGACGTCGGACCGGTCGGATGCGCCGGCCTCTCGGGCGGCGGCCTGCGGGCGGCGCTGCTGGGCGCCTTCGACCCCGAGATGCGGGCCGTCGTCGTGGCGGCGATGGTGTCGTCCTACCGCGACATGCTCGGCGGGCACGTCGAGAAGCACACCTGGATGCTCTACCCGCCCGGGCTGCCGCGCCTCGGTGACTGGCCCGACCTGGTGGCCGCGCGCGCCCCCGAGCCGCTCATGGTGCAGTACGCCATGCGCGACGAGCTGTTCCCCGAGGCCGGGATGCGCCGGGCGCACGCCGTGATCGGGGAGCGGTACCGCGAGGCGCCGGGGGCTTACGAGGCGGTGTTCGCGGAGGTGCCGCACAGCTTCGACGTGCCCATGCAGGAACACGCCTTCGACTGGCTGGCCGCGCGGCTGCGCGATTAGGAGCGGGCGACCAGGAGCGGGCGATCAGGAGGGAGGGCCGCCCGGGAGGCGGCCCTCCGCTGTCAGGTCAGTTGCCCGACTTCCACGTGGCGACGAGCCGGTCGTAGTCGAGCGTCTCGGGCTTGCCGCGCTCGTCGGCCAGCTTCGGCGCGGGCGCGCCCGGCTGGTCGAACCAGTACTGGGCGGGACGCTCCGGGTTCAGCTTCGGCGCGCAGTTGCCGCCGTAGCCGCGCCGCTCCAGCCGGGCCAGGATCTCGTCCTGCTGCTTGGCGAGGTTGTCCATCGACTGCTGGGGCGTCGTCTCGCCGGTCACCGCGGTGGCCACGTTCTGCCACCACAGCTGGGCGAGCCGGGGGTAGTCCGGCACGTTCGTCCCGGTCGGCGTCCACTGCTTGCGGGCCGGCGAGGCGTAGAACTCGATGAGCCCGCCGTACTTCTTGGAGTTCTCGGAGAAGTAGTCGCTCCTGATGTCGGAGTCGCGGATGAACGTCAGCCCCTTGATCGACTTCTTCAGCGACACCGTCTTCGACGTGACGAACTGCGCGTACAGCCACGCGGCGGCCCTGCGCTCCTTCGGGGTGTTCCTGAGCAGCGTCCACGAGCCGGCGTCCTGGTAGCCGAGCTTGTTGCCCTCCTTCCAGTAGACGCCGTGCGGGCTCGGCGCGATGCGCCACTTGGGCGTGCCGTCCTCGTTGACGACCGGCAGCCCCGGCTTGGTCATGTCGGCCGTGAACGAGGTGTACCAGAAGACCTGCTGGGCGATGTCGCCCTGGGCGGGCACCGGGCCGGCCTCGCTGAAGTTCATGCCCGCCGCCTCCCTGGGCGCGTACTTCTTCAGCCAGTCCACGTACTTGGTGAGCGCGTAGACCGCGGCCGGGCCGTTGACGTCGCCGCCGCGGGTGACCGACGAGCCGACCGGACGGCAGTTCTCGACCCGGATGCCCCACTCGTCCACCGGCAGGCCGTTGGGGATGCCGGGGTCGCCGTTGCCGGCCATGGACAGCCAGGCGTCGGTGAAGCGCCAGCCCAGCGACGGGTCCTTCCTGCCGTAGTCCATGTGGCCGTAGACCTTCTTGCCGTCGATGGTCCCGTTGCCGTTGACCTTGTTGGTGAAGAAGTCGGCGATGTCCTCATATGCCGCCCAGTTGACCGGGACGCCGAGGTCGTACCCGTACGCGGCCTTGAACTGCTTCTTGATGTCCGGGTCGGTGAACCAGTCGTAGCGGAACCAGTACAGGTTCGCGAACTGCTGGTCGGGCAGCTGGTAGATCTTCTTGTCGGGGCCGGTGGTGAAGCTGATGCCGATGAAGTCGTCCAGGTCGAGCGTGGGCGAGGTGACGCCCTTGCCCTCGCCCGCCATGTAGTCGGACAGCGGGAAGACGTAGTCGCCGCGCGAGTGGGTGCCGATGAGGTCGGAGTCGTTGACGTACGCGTCGTAGATGTTCTGGTCGCCCTGGATCTGGGTCTGGAGCTTCTCGACGACGTCGCCCTCCTGGATCAGGTCGTGCTTGATCCTGATCCCGGTGATCTCGGAGAACGCCTTGGCCAGCGTCTGGGACTCGTACTCGTGGGTGGTGATCGTCTCGGAGACGACGTTGATCTGCATGCCCCGGTACGGCGCCGCGGCCTTGATGAACCAGTCCATCTCCGCGAGCTGCTCGTCCTTGGACAGGGTGCTCGGCGTGAACTCCTCCGACACCCACCGCTGCGCGGCCGCCTTGCCTTCGGCCTCCGTGAAGTCGCTCGCGGGCTTCTCCGCGCCCTGCGTGCAGCCGGCCGCCACCAGAGCGAGCGCGGCCAGACCTACGGCCGCGGACCTGCCTGCCCGATGCCTCATGCGCTTGGCTCCTCTTCTGTTAACCCCATATCCCGATCACGACCACCACCAGCAGCGCGCAGCCGAGCGCGAGCCACATGGACAGGTCGGTGACTGCTATCCAGCCCGCCAGCACGACGGCGGCGCTGATCAGGCCGATGTAGAGGCGGTCGCCACGGTCGGTCTCGATGCGCAGGAAGCCCCGCCTGGCCACCGGAGGGGACAGTCGGGCCCAGACGGCCATCGCGACCAGCAGCAGAGCGAGCCCGGCGAACACCAGGGCGGTGGGGACGGTCCAGACCATCCACTCGAACATCCCTAGACCCTCCCCATGGTGAAGCCCTTGGCGATGTAGTTGCGCACGAACCAGATGACGATCGCGCCGGGGACGATGGTGAGCACGCCCGCCGCCGCCAGCAGGGCCCAGTCGACCCCGGCCGCGCTGACCGTACGCGTCATGGTGGCCGCGATCGGCTTGGCGTTCACCGAGGTGATGGTCCTGGCGATCAGCAGCTCGACCCAGCTGAACATGAAGCAGAAGAACAGCGTGACGCCGATCGCCGACCGGATCATCGGCAGGAAGATGCGGACGAAGAACCGCGGCAGCGAATAACCGTCTATCGCGGCCGTCTCGTCTATTTCCCGGGGAATTCCCGACATGAATCCCTCGAGTATCCACACCGCGAGCGGCACGTTGAACAGCATGTGCGCGATCGCGACGCCGAGGTGCGTGTCGAAGAGACCGACGTGCTGATAGATCTGGAAGAACGGCAGCAGGAACACCGCCGGCGGCGCCATGCGGTTCGTCAGCAGCCAGAAGAACAGGTGCCGGTCCCCGGCGAAACGGAACCGCGAGAACGCGTACGCCGCCGGCAGCGCGACCACGAGCGACATCACCGCGTTCAACGAGGTGTAAACAATGGAGTTCAGGTAGCTCGAATACCACGCCGAACGGGTGAAGAAAGTGGCGTAGTTGTCGAACGTCACCCGCTGCGGGACGAGCGAGAAACTGCCGAGGATGTCCTCGTTCGGCCTGATCGACATGAGGAACATCCACAGGATCGGCACCATGAGGGTCGCCGCGTAGAGCCAGAAGACCGTCCGCGCCCAGGGCAGCCGCCGCCCGGTGTGCCTGGCCATCGGGGTCACCTCCCCGACCTGGTGAGCACGGTGAAGAAGACGTAGCAGAGGATCTGCACGAACAGGAAGTAGAGCAGCGAGAACGCGCCCGCCGGGCCCAGGTCGAACTGCCCGACCGCGATCTTCGACAGCAGGATGCTGAGGAACGAGGTCGCGTTCCCCGGGCCGCCGCCCGTCACCACGAACGGCTCGGTGTAGATCATGAAGCTGTCCATGAACCTGAGCAGGATCGCGATCGTCAGCACCCCGCGCAGCCGGGGCAGCTGGATATGCCGGAAGGTGGCCCACGCGGACGCTGCGTCGATCTGCGCGGCCTGGAAGTACGGCTCGGGGATCGAGCGCAGCCCCGCGTACGCCAGCAGCGCCACCAGCGGCGTCCAGTGCCAGACGTCCATGACCAGGACCGTGATCCAGGCGTCCGTCGAGTCCAGCGTGTAGTTGAAGTCGACCCCCGGGACGTGGTTGACGGCCCAGCCGCCCAGGCCGATGTCGCCGCGGGCGAAGATCTGCCAGATCGTGCCGACCACGTTCCACGGGATCAGCAGCGGCAGCGCCACGAGCACGAGCGCCACCGACACCCACACGCCCCGGCGCGGCATGCACACCGCCAGCGCCACGCCCAGGGGGATCTCCAGCAGCAGCACCTGTGCCGAGAACAGCAGCGTGCGCACGAACGCCGAGCGCACCTCCGGGTCGCGCGTGATCGAGCGGAACCACTCCAGGCCGACGAAGATGCGGTCGCTCGGGGTGAACACGTCCTGCACGGAGAAGTTGACCACGGTCATCAGCGGAATCACGGCCGTGAACGCCACCGACACCACCACCGGCAGCACCAGCCACCAGGCCCGGTTGTTCCTGCGCTTCAGGTCCGCCCGCGGCTCCTCCCCGACCTCGGTCACGCCGTGCTCCTTCCGTCGAGCGGCGCCAGCGAGCCGCACCTGACCTGGTCGCGGAACAGGAACGTGCGCTCCGCCGGGAAGTGCAGGAACGCCGCGGAGCCCGGCTCGTGGAGGGCGCCCGCCTCGGTCTTGACGAGCACGGGGTGCTCGCCGACCAGGGTGTGGACCAGGTCGTACGCCCCCATGCGGTCGGTCCCGGTCACCGTGGCCGCCACGCCCGGCGACCGGCGGGGGCCGCCGATCACCACGAACTCGGGGCGCACCCCGATCCTGACCGGCCCGGCCGGCAGCCCATCGGCGGCTTCCACGTCGGACCGGCCGGCGTGGACGCCGTCGGCGGCGGCGAGGCCCACCTCCGACGGGCCGATGCGGACGACGCCGGCGACGATCTCGGCGGGCAGCATGTTCATGCCGGGCGAGCCGATGAAGTGCCCCACGAACTCGTGCGCCGGCGACAGGAACAGCTCGGCCGGCTCGCCCGCCTGCACGATGGCCCCGTCGTTGACCACCACGACCTCGTCGGCGAAGGTCAGCGCCTCGGTCTGGTCGTGGGTGACGTAGACGAGCGTGTGCCCGGTGTCGCGGTGGATCTCCTTGAGCTTGCTGCGCAGGGTCCACTTCAGCGCCGGGTCGACCACGGTGAGCGGCTCGTCCAGCAGCACCGCCGCCACCTGGGAGCGCACGAGGCCGCGGCCCAGGCTGACGATCTGCTGGCGGCCGGCGTCCAGGCGGCGCGACCGGCGGCCCAAGTGCTCCTCCAGGCTGAGCAGCCGGGCGACCTGGCGCACCCGCTGGTCGACCTCCTTAGCCGGATATTTCCGGTTACGGAGGGGGAAGGCCAGGTTGTCGTAGACCGACATCTCCTCGTACAGGACAGGGAACTGGAAGACCTGAGCGATGTTGCGGCCCGCGGTGGGCACGCCGGTGACGTCGCGGTCGTCGAAGAAGACCCGGCCCACGGTGGGGATGATCAGGCCGGAGATGATGTTCAGGAGTGTGGTCTTGCCGCAGCCGCTCGGCCCCAGCAGCGCGTACGCCCGGGAGCCGCGCCAGGTCCAGGTCATCGGCTTGACCGCCCAGGTGCGGCCGCCGTCGTAGCTGTGGCCCACGCCTTCCAGCCGGATGTCAGCCATGCAGGTCGACCTCCGCGGCGCCGGTGGCCGGCAGGCGCGCGCCGTCCTCGTCGAACACGAGGACGTGCGCGGGGTCCACGTACGCGACCGCGGACCCGCCGGGCGTGAACTGCCGAGTGCCCGGCAGGTGCGCGACCAGGTGGACCTGGTCGCGCAGGAGCAGGTGCAGGAACGTCGCGCTGCCCGTCACCTCGGCCAGCCTGATCTCGGCCGGCCACTCCAGCGCGCCGGGGCCGCCGCGTTCGAGGCGCACCTGGTGGGGGCGCACGCCGAGGGTGACCGTACGCCCTGACGGGTGCGCGCGGGGCGCCGGGAACTCCGCGCCCAGGCACTCGATGCGCCCGTCGCGCACCACGCCGGGCAGCAGGTTGAGCGGCGGGTCGCTGAGCGTGGCCGCGACCGCCAGCGTGGGCGGGCGGGCGTACATCTCGGCCGCGTCGCCGATGTGCTGGACCCGGCCCTCGCCCAGGACCACGGTCGGCGCGGCGAACGTCAGCGCCTCGTTCGGGTCGGCCGTGGCGTAGAGCACCACGCCGGACGAGTCGGCGAACATGGCCTTCAGGTCGGCGCGCAACTGCTCGCGGAGCTTGAAGTCCAGGTTGGCCAGGGGCTCGTCGAGCAGCAGCACGTCCACGGGGCGGGCCAGCGCGCGGGCGATCGCGGTGCGCTGCTGCTGGCCGCCCGACAGCTCGGCGGGCCTGCGGCCGAGCAGCGCCGCGAGGCCCATGAGCTCGGCCACCTCGCGCACCCGCCGGTCGATGCCGTCCCGGCGGAACCCGGGGTCGAGCCGGAGCGGGGAGGCGATGTTCTCGTAGACCGTCAGCGACGGATAATTGATGAATTGCTGATAGACGAAGGCGACCGAACGTTTTCGCACCGAAATGCTGGTGACGTCTTTTCCGTCGACCATGACACGGCCCGAATCCGGCGGTGACAATCCGGCGGCGACCCGCATCAACGTCGTCTTTCCCGCGGTCATCGGACCGACGAGCGTGGTCATTCCGTTGGATAATTCCAGGCGAACGTCGTCGAGCCAGGTCTCCCCGCGTCGCCGTACGAAGACGCCATCGAGAATCAGCGTCACTGTGCCGGTCCTCTCTGCTCGCCCTCCATCTAACATGATCTGCAACTAAGTGCAAAGAGGGCTTGTGGTATGGCAGTGAACCGTGTGACGCCTGGGTTTTTCCCGGGGGCGCCGTTTATTTACCGTGAGGCTGCTGAGCTCGGCTTTTTCGGCCCGGTCAGCCGGTGAGAACCTTCGTGACCAATTCGTGCAGCCGCCGGCGCTCGGCGTCCGTCAGCGGCGCCAGCGTCTCCCGCTCCACGCGCTCGACCAGGTCCAGCGCCCGGTCCAGCGCGTCGCGGCCCGCGGGCGTCAGCGAGATCCGGTAGCGCCGCCGGTCGGCCGGGTCGCGGTCGCGCTCGGCCAGCCCCTGGTCCATCAGGCGGTCCATGTGCCGCACCATGTCGCTCGGGTCGAGCCCCAGCCGGTCGCCGGTCTCGCGCTGGGCGGCGGGCCCGAAGTCGGCCAGCGCGGCCAGCACGGCGAACTCCCAGAGGCTCAGCCCCGTCTCGTCGGCGAGGCGGGCGCCGAGCGCGCGGCGGCTGCCGGCGCCGACCCTGTGCAGCACGAAGGTCGTGGTCGCGAGCAGGGTCGGCGGCAGGTCCATGCCACCTAAGTGTAGGGTGCAACCAATCATTGGTAGTTACCCACTAACTTGGAGGAGCCCGATGGACGCGCTCTACCCGCGCCTGCTGGTGCGCGACTTCCCGGCCTGCGCCGCGTTCTACCAGGCCGTGCTGCGCGAGTTGCTCGGCGCCGAGCCGGTGAAGGTCCTGCCCGGCTACGCCAACTGGGACATCGGGGGCGAGGCCGGGCTCGTCCTGTTCGCCCGCGACAGGATCGCTCAGGCCGTCGGCACCGAGGGCCTGCCCGGCGCCGGCCAGGACGCGGCGATGCTGGTCATGAAGGTGGATGACGTGGACGAGGCGACCGCCTGCCTCGCCCGCCACGGCGCCACGGTCGCCGCCCCGCCGCAGGACCGCCCGGACTGGGCGCCGAACCTGCGCACCGCGCACGTGCGCGACCCGGAGGGCAACCTCATCGAGCTGCAGTCGTACTGAGATCGGGGCTCAGGGGATGATCGAGTCCACGTACCCGCCGTCCACCCGCACCGCCGCGCCCGTGGTGGCGGAGGCGAACGGCGAGCTGAGGTAGACGACCAGGTTCGCGATCTCCGCGGGCTCGATCAGGCGCTGCAGCAGCGACTGCGGCCGGTGCAGACGCATGAACTCCCGCTGCGCCTCCTCCCACGGCAGCTCCCGGTCCACCAGCTGGTAGACGAACTCCTCGACCCCGCCGGTGCGCGTCGGCCCCGCGATCACCGAGTTGACCGTCACCCCGCTGCCCGCCGCCTCCTTGGCGAACCCCCGGGAGACGGCCAGCAGCGCGGTCTTCGTCATGCCGTAGTGGATCATCTCGATCGGGATGGCCACGGCGGAGTCGCTGGCGATGGAGAGCACCCGGCCCCAGCCGCGCTCGATCATGGCGGGCAGGCAGGCGCGGGTGAGGCGGACGGCGCTCAGCACGTTCACCTCGAAGTAGCGCCGCCACTCGGCGTCGCTGATCTCGAGCGCGGGCGCCGCCCCGAAGATGCCCAGGTTGTTGACCAGGATGTCCACCTGGGGGAGCGCGTCCAGCACCGCCTGGCAGCCCTCCTCCGTGGTCACGTCGCCGGGCGCCGCGACCAGGTCGCCGACCTCTATCTCCTCGATGGCCATCGCGACGGAGCCCTCACTGCGGCCGTTGACGCCGACGCGGGCCCCAGCCAGCGCCAGGCCCTCGGCGATGGCCGCCCCGATGCCCTGCGTCGAGCCGGTGACCAGCGCGGTCTTCCCACTGAGATCGATACGCACGAGGTCCATTGTCCGGGGTGAGGGTGGCACTCGCCCGTGCACGACACGGGACGAGACCGAAATGCCGGTCTGATGCGTAGGCTTGGGGTGGCGTGGAAGGGGCGTGGGTGCACCGGATCCTGTGGCTGGTCGTGGCGGTCGCCTTCGTGGTGAGCCTCGTCGTGCCGGACGACTCCGAGCCCTCCTCGACCCCCTCGGAGGCCGTGGGGGAGTGCCAGTCCCGCGACACGCGGGTCACCGCCCCGTACGCCGTCACCGGCTACTGGGTCATCCCGCGCGCCGATCCCTGCGTGACGCGGCGCATGGTCGAGGCGATCCACTCGATCGGGGGCGACACGCTCATCACGTTCGGACCTCGGTTCAGCGCGGGCGTGACCACCGAGTTCGACGACTGCGTCGTGGACGGGCGGCCGTGCGCCGACGTCCCCGGCGCGCGCCACGTCTACACGTACGTGACCAGCGAGGAGTTCGGCAAGGGGCTGCTGCGCTGCCCCGGCGTCGACCGGCGGATCGAGAGCCGGGGCCGGATCTTCTACCGGGTCGCGCTGTCCGGCTCCTGCCAGGACCCCGTGCGCGACGTCGTGCTCATCGCCACGGACGGCGACGGGCTCGGCAACCTGATGGCGGAGGCGGCCGCGTACGGGATGCGGGTCTTCCCGGGGCTGCCCGCCGCGCCGCAGCTGGAGGGCAAGCCGTGGGAGCCCGACACCGCGCACCTGCCCGCGCTGAACGCCTTCACCACGCGGGTCCTCGCCGACTACCGGGAGCGGTTCGGGGCCTCCGCCGCGTTCGGGGGCGTCTACCAGTCGTTCGAGCTGGCCATGCGGTCGCGGGTGGCCAAGGACCCGATCATCGACCTGTACGCGGCCCAGCACGAGGTCGTCGCCGCCACCCTGCCGGGCAGGAAGATCCTGGTCAGCCCGTACATCGACGCCAGGAGAGGGCGCGGATTCCCGCCCGCGCAGGCGGCTGAAGGGCTCGCCGACATCGCCGCCACCCGGGCCGGCGCGCCCATGGCCGTCGCCGTGCAGGACGGGCGCGGCACGGGCAAGGTGCCGCTCTACGGGCCCCACCAGGAGCAGGCCACGGTCGCGCCGCGGCTGGTGCCGGTCGTCGGGGCGGTGAGCAACGCGCAGGCGTACTACGGGGCCACCCGCGACTACATCGAGGCGGCGGGGCGGCGGGTGCCGTCCGGGGTGGAGCTCTGGGTGAACGTGGAGGGCTTCGAGCCGACGCCGGCGCCGGGGGAGTGCGGGCGGGTGGACCCGCTGCCGCTGCGCGGGCGCACCTCGAAGAGCCGGATCGACCAGCAGGTCATGGCCGCCGGGACGCACGCCGCCAAGATCATCTCCTACGGGTGGGACCCGTTCTTCACCTGCCGGGCGGGCTACGACACGCCCTCGCTCGCCGACGACATCGCCAACGGCTGGAGCGAGCCCATCATCGTCGCCGCCGCCCCGAAGGAGCGGGACGGCCGGCCCGGCCTCCTGGTGGAGGGCTACAACCTGCGGGGCGGCACGCTGCGCTTCGACCCGCCCGGAGCCACGGCCACGCCGACGTGGTACGAGAAGGGCGCGCGGCTGGAGTCGGTGTGGGCCCCGTACGTGCCCTCGGGCCCCTGGATCTCGGTCACCGCCACGAACGAGGCCGGCCAGTCCAGCACGACCCCGTACGTGATCCGCTGAACCCCCTCTACGCCTCGAAGAGGGTGCGGCCCCAGTAGTCGCCGGCGTCCCGGACGCCCGGCGGGCAGGCGAACAGGCCGCTGGAGATGTGCTTGATGTACTCGTTGAGCGCGTCGTGCCTGGCCAGCCTCATCTGCACCGGTACGAACTGCTTGCGCGGGTCCCGCTGGTAGGCGATGAAGAACAGCCCGGCGTCCAGGCGGCCGAGCCCGTCGGAGCCGTCCACGTAGTTGTAGCCGCGCCGCAGCAGGTGCGCGTCGCCGTTCGAGCTGGGGTGCGCCAGCCGCACGTGGGCGTCGTCCTTGATGTACGGCTCCCCGGAAGGCCCCTTGGCCGCGAAGTCGATCGGGTCGAACTCGGCCCTGGCGCCCAGCGGCGCGCCCTCGCCCTTGTCCCGGCCGAAGATCTGCTCCTGCTCGGCGAGCGACGTGCGGTCCCAGGTCTCGATCTCCATGCGGATCTTCCTCGTGACCAGGTACGTGCCGCCCGCCATCCACGCGCTGCTGTCCTGCGGGGAGGCCCACAACTGGTCGCGGAGCAGGTCGGCGTCCTCCAGCTTGAGGTTGTCGGTGCCGTCCTTGAAGCCCAGCAGGTTGCGCGGGGTGGCCTGGGCGCGCGAGGTGGAGGAGGTGCGGCCGAAGCCGAGCTGCGACCAGCGGACGGACACCTTGCCGAAGCCGATCCTCGCGAGGTTGCGGATGGCGTGCACGGCGACCTGGGGGTCGTGGGCGCACGCCTGCACGCAGAGGTCGCCGCCGGAGATCTCCCGAACGAGCTGCTCCCCCGGAAATTTCGGCAGGTCGGCGAGAGGGGCGGGGCGCCGGTCCGCCAGCCCGTACCGGTCGTCGAAGAGCGACGGCCCGAACCCGACCGTCAGCGTCAGCCCGGAGGCGGGCAGCCCGAGCGCCTCGCCCGTGTCGTCGGGCGCGGCCTCGGGCGCGCCGCCCACCGCTCCGAACGAGCCGGCCTCCTTGCCCTGCGTCAGCCGCGCCGCCGCGGCCGTCCACTCCTGCAGCAGCTCGGCCAGCTCCGCCCGCTTGTCCGTGATGACGTCGAACGCCACGAAGTGCAGCCGGTCCTGCGCCGGCGTGACGATGCCCGCCTGGTGCTCGCCGTAGAAGGGGTACGGGTCGGACGTGGAGGTGGCGTGCGCGGCCGGGGCGTCGTGCAGCAGCGTGTTGGCGCCCACCACCCCGGCGCCGACCGCGGCGGCGCCCGCCGCGCCCAGCCCGAACAGGCCCCTGCGGCTCAACCCCATGGTCGCCTCCCGCTATTTCGCGATGACCGGCGCGATTTTACTGATCGGCTCGGCCAGCGCGTTGATCGCGTCCGACAGCGCCTTCAGCTCGGCCTTGGACAGCTCGTCGTGGAGCTGCCAGCCGTCGCCCTTCTGGTGCCGGTCGAGCGCCGCCTCGGCCGCGGCGAACTTCTCGTCCAGCGTCTTGACCAGGTCGGGCGCCCGCTCCTCCAGCACCGGCCTGAGCGCCTGCACGGCCGCCTTGGAGCCTTCGAGGTTGGCGTCGAAGTCCCACAGGTCGGTGTGCGACCAGATGTCCTCCTCGCCGGTGATCTTCCCGGTGGCCACCTCGTCGAGCAGTTCCTTGGCGCCGTTGGCCAGGTTGAGGGGGGTCAGCTCGGCGGCGTTCGACTTCTGCACGATCGTCTTGATGTCGGCGATCAGTTTGTCGGCGATCGGGCCGTCCTTGCCGACGTCCTTCTTGATCCACAGATCCTTCTCGATCCGGTGGAAACCGGTCCACTCCTCACCCTCGGCGAGGTCGGCCTCGCGGGCGTCGATGGCCGGGTCGAGGTCGCCGAAGATCTCCGCCACCGGCTCGATGCGCTCCCAGTACGTCCGCGAGATCGGGTAGAGCTCCTTGGCCTCGTCAACCTTCCCGGCCTTGACCGCGTCCACGAACTCCTGCGTCTTGACCAGCAACGTGTCGCTCTGCGACTTGATGTAGCGCTTGTAGCCGGTGACGGCCTCGGCGAGCTTGGCGTCCGAGGTGAGCGCCTTGTGCTCGCCCGTCACCTTGAGCGCGTTGCGGATGCCCTTGCCCACCATGCCGGGCTTGCAGGCGGTCTCGTACGCGCCGGCCGGCAGCTCGGCGATGAGCTCCCTGGTCAGCCCCGGCACGATGTTCTCGACCTCGGCCATGACGCGGTCGCCCGGGGCGTACACGTAGAACTCGGTCACCTTGCTGCCGCCGTTGGTGATCGAGAACGTCGTGGTGCCGGCGACCACCTCGGAGGCGCCGACCTTGCACTCGGTGTCGCTCGCGGCGACGGTGACCTTGCCGGGGGCGGCGGACCCGGCGGGAGCCCCGGCGGAGGCGTCGGTGGTGCCGGAGCCGCAGGCGGCCAGCGTCGCGAGGGCGAGCGCGCCGAAGGACAGGTGGATGGCGGTACGCATGATGCTCCTGTTCAGGCCGCGGAGGACGCGGGCGACGGCGTGGGCTTCACCCGGGAGTGTCGCAGGAAGAGGACGAGAGTGGGCACGAGGTAGCAGGCCCAGGCGACGACCTCGGCGACGCTGGGCTGCGGCGTGATGTTGAACATGCCGGACAGCAGCGCGCCGTACCAGGAGGTGGCGGGCATGACGCCGCTGATGTCGAAGGCGAACGTGTTCAGGCCGGGCAGGAGGTTGGCCTCCTGCAGGTCGTGCACGCCGTACTTGAAGATGCCCGCGGCGACGAGGATGAGCAGCAGCCCCGTCCAGGTGAAGAACTTGGTGAGGTTGATCCGCACGGCGCTGCGGTAGAGCCCCCAGCCGAGCAGCGCCGAGGTGATCAGCCCGAGGCTGATGCCGATCAGCGGTTGCGGCGTGGCGGTCGCGCCCTGGACGGAGGCGAAGAACAGGATCGCGGTCTCCAGGCCCTCGCGGGCGACGGCGAGGAAGGCCATCACGACCACCGCGATCGAGCCGAGCTCCAGCGCGTCGGAGAGCTTGCCGCGCAGCTCGCCCGAGAGCGCGCGGGCCGCCCGCCGCATCCAGAAGATCATCCAGGTGACGAACGCGACGGCGAGCAGCGAGGTGATCGCGTCGAACAGCTCCTGCCCGGTGTGCGCCAGGTGCGCCGCGGTGAACGTCAGCAGTGCGCCGAACCCCACGGACAGCGCGACGGCCGCACCCACTCCCGTCCAGACCTGCGGGAGCTTGTCCCTGCGGTCACTTTTGACGAGGAAGGCGACCAGGACGGAGACGACGAGTGTCGCCTCGAGACCTTCGCGCAGTCCGATGAGGTAACTGGCGAGCACCGTGACTCCCGTTAGCTGAGGAAAGGCTTACCTAAATTAGGGCAGCCGAAGCATAGCTACGCAAGTCCCGGGAGCGACAGTGTGCGCGGAGTCACTGCCGCAGATTCTCCGCCAGCAGGTCGAGCAGCGGCTGCCGGCGTTCGCACCTTTCGAGGAGGAAGGAGTCGGCCAGACCCGTCAGCTCGTCGTCGCCGAGCCCGCGGAACAGCTCGGCGTACTCGGGCAGCAGCGCCTGGGCGATGAGGATGTGCCTGATCAGGTCGTCGGTCTGGTAGCGGGCGCCCCACGGGTACGGCTCCCAGCCGGGGAACTCGTGCTCCACCAGGTCGTGCAGGGGGGCGAGCACGTCCGCCGCCTCCTCCATGGTGGAGCCCCAGCGGTCCGCGCCGAGCCGCCGCTTCTTGGCGATGAAGCCGCCGAACCTCCTCAGGTACGGCCCCGAGGCGTGCACCAGACCCTGCAGCCCCACGTCCTTGTACGTCCACAGCGACCAGCCCGCGCCGTGCTCGTCGTAGATGTCCAGCTGGTCGCGGAGGATCTGGTAGCGCTGCTGGTCCACGGCCGGGTCACCGGTGTAGACGGGGCCGAACTCGCCGACCCACAGGGGCGTGCCCGTCTCGCGCTGGAACCGCGAGCGCCTGGCGAAGGTGCGCTCCAGCTCGTTCTTGTCGCACCACTCGCCGCGGGTGTAGCCGGGGTACGGCCCTCCGTGGGCGAAGCCCGCCAGGGCATAGTCATGGAGAACGAAGACCGTGTTCTCGTACATCTCCCGAAATATCGAGAAATCGGTGGAGTACGTGTTGCCGTCCAGGAACAGGATGTGGTGCGGGTCCGCCGCCCGCACGGCCTTCACCAGCCGGTCGTAGAACGGGCCGATCACCTTGCCCGAGACGTCGCCCGGCTCGTTGACCGGGTTGTAGCCGGCCACCCAGGGATTGTCGCGGTAGTGGTCGGCGATGACCTCCCACAGGTGCACCGCCCGGTCCTGGAAGTGCCGGTGCTGCCAGAACCCGGCCACGTGGGTCGGGTTGTCGGAGTGCCAGTGCTGGTTCTGGGAGCCGGGCAGGGCGTGCAGGTCGATGACGCTGTAGATGCCGTGCGCGCCGAGCAGCCCGATCACCCGGTCGAGGTGGCGGAAGCCGCGCGGGTCGATCTCGAAGGGCCGCTCGTCGGACTCCCAGTGCCGGTAGTTGACCGGGATGCGCACGCAGTTCATGCCCAGCCCGGCCAGCAGCGCCGCGTCGTCCTCGGTGAAGAACGAGGTCAGCAGCCGCTCGAAGAACAGCTCCACCCGCTCCTCGCCCAGCACGGTGCGTACGGCGTGCCGCATGGAGCTCTCGTTGGCGGGGTAGCCGGTGATGAAGTTCTCCATGTTCAGCCAGCCGCCGAGGCCCACTCCCCGCAGCCGTACCGGCGTGTCGTCGTCCGTGTAGAGCCGGGCTCCTGACACGTGCAGCATGTGGTCATCCCTTCGTCGCACCCGCGGTGAGACCACCGACCAGGTGACGTTCCGCAATGGCGTAGAACCCGAGCGCGGGCACCATGGCCAGGACGAGATAGGCCAGGATGCGGGCGGTGTCGGAGGCGTACTGGCCCTGGAACTGCTGGATGCCCAGCGGCAGCGTCCAGCTCGACTCCTCGCTGAAGACCACGAGGGGCAGCATGAAGTTGTTCCAGCTGCCCACGATGGCCAGCACCGAGACGGTGGCGATGGCGGGCCTGGCCATCGGCAGCAGGATCCGCCAGAAGAACCCGAACGGGCCGCAGCCGTCGATGATGGCCGCCTCCTCCACCTCGCCGGGGATGCTGCGGAAGAAGCCGCGCAGGATGATGATCGTCAGCGGCAGGCCGAAGGCGGCCTGCGTGAGGATCACGCCGAGCGGGTTGTCCAGCAGGCCGAACGTGCGCAGCAGCACGAAGATCGGCAGAATGGCCACCGCGAACGGGAACATCAGCCCGGCGGTGAACATCGTGAAGAACAGCTCCCTGCCGCGGAAGGCGAACCTGGCGAAGACGAACCCCGCCAGCGCCGACACCCCGACGGTCAGCACGGTCGTCACGACCGCGATGAACGTGCTGTTCCACAGCTGCAACCAGAACGTGCCCGAGCCCAGCACGTCGGTGTAGTTGTCCGTCTCCCACGTCCGGGGCAGCCCGAACGGGTTGCCGGACAGCTCGCTGGTGGTCTTGAAGCCGCCGATCAGGGCGTAGACCACGGGGATGAGGACGAACGCGCCGACGACCCACGCGATCGCGTGCAGGGGCAGCGTGCTGCTCCGCGGCGTGCGCCTCCTGCGGTGGATCATCGGCGTTCTCCCATCGACGTGGTCGCGCCCTCCAGGTCGCGGCGCATCACGAAGCGCTGGTACACGAGGGCGAAGACGAGGCTGAGCAGGAACATCACGACGCTGATCGCGCTGGCGTAGCCCACCTGGGAGCGCTTGAAGCCCCAGTCCATCATGGTCACGGCCATCGTCTCGGAGGAGTGCGACGGGCCGCCCTGGGTGAGGATCCAGACCAGGTCGAAGAGCTGGATGGTGTAGATGACGGACAGGAAGACGCTGATCCTGATCGTCGGCCCGAGCAGCGGCAGCGTGATGTGCCGGAACGTCTTCCAGCTCGTCGCGCCGTCGATCTGGGCGGCTTCGACCAGTTCGTTGGGGATGTTCTGCCGCCCGGCCAGATAGATCATCATGTGGAAGCCGAAATATTTCCATGTCATGACGAGAAAGAGCGACGGCATCACGGTGTCGGGGTTCGCCAGCCACTCCGAATCCAGCCCGAACACGGACAGGATCTGGTTCGCCATGCCGGACTGCGGCGAGAGGATCAGCGAGAACAGCACGCCGGTGATGACCTCGGACAGCACGTACGGCGCGAAGAACACCACCCGGTAGAGCGCCCGCCCGCGGATCCGCTGGTTCAGCAGCATCGCGATGGCCAGCGAGAACGGCAGCTGGATCACGACCGACAGCAGCACGAGGACGGCCAGGTGCCACAGGTCCTGACCGAAAATTTCGGTGCCGAAAAGCCGGGTGAAGTTGTCGAGCCCGATGAAGTCGGTCGGCAGGCCGCCGAACCCGTTCCACTTGAACGCGCTGGCGTAGAACGCCACCAGGATGGGCGCGACGACGAGGAGCACGAAGAGCACCAGGGCGGGCAGCAGGAACAGCGCGATGGTCACCCATCGGCCGCGCGGCCTGGTGGCAGGGGAGGGGGCCGGAAGCCTGACCGCTTCCGGCCCTCTGGTGAGTGTCGTCATCCTTCGCTCTTGGCCACTTCGGTGATGGCCTGGCCCACCTGCTCAGGCGTCTTCGTCCCGGCGATGAGCTCGGC
This sequence comes from Nonomuraea phyllanthi, assembly GCF_006334985.2. Classification (GTDB taxonomy): domain Bacteria; phylum Actinomycetota; class Actinomycetes; order Streptosporangiales; family Streptosporangiaceae; genus Nonomuraea; species Nonomuraea phyllanthi. Next base: position 432,009 of record NZ_VDLX02000001.1, on the reverse strand, counting down.
CACGCTGTCGTTGACCTGCGCTCCGACGGCCGGCGGATACGCCTGGTCGAGGTAGAGCTGGTATCCACTGGCCTCGGCCAGCAGGCTCGCCACCTGCTTGAGGTTGGGGTCCTTGACCGAGGTCTCCTCGCCCTTGAGCACCGGCAGCACGCCGCCGGCGACCACGGCCTTGGAGTGGTTCTCCATCGCGGTCATGTACTTCACGAACTGCAGGGCCTCCGGCGGGGCGTCCGCGCCGACGGCCAGTCCGCCGCCACCGCCGAACGCGTCACTGGCCGAGCCCTTGCCGCCCTCGACCGCGGGGAAGGGGAAGAAGCCCAGGTCGTCGCCGAGCCCCTTGCCCGCGTCCTTCTGCGTGGCGGGCGCCCACTGGCCCATCAGCTCCATCGCGGCCTTGCCGTTCGACACGGTGGCCGCCTGGCCGTCCGGGGTCGAGTACGCCGCGCCCAGGAAGCCCTTCTGGAACGGCTGCAGGTCCGCCAGCGCCTTGACCTGCTGGCTCGCGGCCAGGAAGTCGGGCTTGGTGAAGTCGTGGTCGGTGGCCGCCTGCTTGAGCCCCTCCAGGCCCGCGATGCGCAGCGCGAGGTAGGCCCAGTAGTAGTGGCCCGGCCACTTCTCCTTGCCGGCCAGGGCGATCGGCGTGATGCCCGCCGCCTTGAGCTTCTTGACGTCCTCCAGGTACGCCGACCACGTGGCGGGCGGCTCCGTGATGCCGGCCTTCTCGAAGAGCTTCTTGTTGTACCAGAAGCCCACCAGGCCGATGTCGGTCGGGAGCCCGTACGTCTTGCCGTCGAACTGGTACGCGCTCAGCGACGCGGGCGTGAAGGTCGGCAGGACGTCGGCGACGTCGGCGGAGATGTCCTTGACCAGCCCCGCGTCGATCTGCTGCTGCAGCACGCCGCCGCCCCACGTCGCGAAGATGTCGGGGGCCTTGCCCGACTGCGTGATCGTCGTGAGCTTGGCCTTGTAGGCGTCGTTCTCCAGAACCGTGGCCTTGATCGTGACGTTGGGGTTCTGGGCCATGAACTCCTTGGCCCGCTCAGCCCACAGCGTCTTGAGCGGCTCGGCGGTCGACAGGTGCCACCACTCGATCGTGACCTTGGACGGCGCGCCGCCCTCCTCGGAGGCGCCGCCGCCACCTCCGCCACAGCCGGTTAAGAGCACCGCGGCCACGAACAACACGAGACTGCGTTTCATCCAGGGGTCCCTTTCTCAGCGTGGCTCGGCGCTTCTCGCAGGACCCCCGCGCATTGGTGACGCATGGGGCACCGCATGACACACCGGGCGAAAGTTTCGTAATACCCCCGATAGTTTCGCTGTCTGGATGGTAGGTAAATGTCGGGGAAAGCGTCAATACGAGCCGTGGGAGCGATCCCAATCCGAAACTTTCGGCTACACTTCCGAAGGTGTCAGCGAAGCGGCGGGTGACGATCGCACTGATCGCGGAGGAGGCGGGCGTCTCCATCCCGACGGTGTCCAAGGTCATCAACGGACGTCCAGAGGTCGCCCCGGCGACCCGCCATCGAGTCGAGCGGCTCCTGCAGGAACACGGCTACCAGCGCCGCATCAGCCAGGACGACACCCCGTCCGGCCTGGTCGACCTGGTCTTCGCCGAGATCGAGTCGCCGTGGGCCATGGAGATCGTGCGCGGCGCCGAGGGCGCGGCCCACGAGGCGGGGGCCAGCGTGGTCATCTCCGTCCTGCACACCCACGCGGGGCCGGGCCGAGACTGGCTCGAACGCCTGGCCGCCCGGCGGACCGACGGCGTGGTGATCGTCGCCTCACATCTGTCCACCGGCATCCAGGCCCAGCTCAGCGCGCGCTCGCTGCCGTTCGCCGTGGTCGACCCGGAGGGCGAGCCCGCCCCCGGCGTCATCTCGGTCGGCGCCACCAACTGGAACGGCGGCCTGTCCGCCACCCGCCACCTGCTGGAGCTCGGCCACCAGCGGATCGGCATGATCAGCGGCCCGACGGACATGCTCTGCAGCCAGGCCAGGGTCGACGGCTACCGCGCGGCCCTCGAGACGGCGGGCGCGCCCATCGTGCCCGAGCTGATCCGGCGCGGCACGTTCCTGGTGGAGTCCGGCCACGACGAGGGCCATGCCCTCCTCTCCCTCGACGAGCCGCCGACGGCCATCTTCGCGGCCAGCGACCTGATGGCGTTCGGCGTCTTCGAGGCCGCCCGGCAGCGCGGGCTGCGGGTGCCGGAGGACCTGAGCGTGGTGGGCTTCGACGACCTGCCCCTGTCCAAGTCGGCCTGGCCGCCGTTGACGACGGTCCGCCAGCCGCTGCAGGAGATGGCGGCCCTGGCGACGCGCACGGTGCTGGCGATGGGGCGGGGCGAGGTGCCCGACACCAAGCGCGTGGAGCTGGCGACGGAGCTGATCGTCCGCGACAGCACGGCCCGCCACGCGTAGCGGCGTGGCCCTGGTGGCCACGCCTGATGAGAGAAGCCGGCTGCGCATGGCGGGACCGGCCCGCGCGCTTGGTGCGGACCGGTCCCGTGGGTGTGGTGGGCGCTGGAGGGGGTCAGGCGTTCGCGGGGGCCATGTCCCAGGGCGCCTGCGGGAGGACGTCGCCCGTCTCCAGCAGCGACTTGAGGTTCGCCAGCACGGCCGGCCACCCCTGCGCGATCGCGTCGAGCATCTCCTGGTCGGCGAGCTTCTCGTGGGTCACGGTGAGGCGGACGATGTCCTGGTGCGGCTCGACGAGGAAGGTGACGACCGACGGCTCGGCCGCCGCCTCGCCGCCGGCCGGGTCCTCGAAGGTCATGACCAGGCGCGTCGGCGGCTCGACCGCGAGCACCTTGCCGATGACGTCGGCGACGCCTGACCCGTCGACGCGCCGGTGCTCCCAGGACGCGCCCGTCTCCCAGTCGGAGACGTTGGCGTGGCCCCAGAAGCGCGCCGTCAGGTCGGCGTCGGTCAGGGCCTTCCACACCTGGTCCGCGTTCGCGCGGATGTAGGTGACATAGACGTAGGTCGGCATGGTGGTGGTCATGGCGTACTCCTCTGCCTGGTTCCTGATGGCGCTGATCGCCTGCAGACGTGGCCGGTCGAACCCCGAGATCCAGCGCTCCTCGATCTCGTGGATCGGCACCGGATTGAGGTAGTGCAGCCGCTCCCGCCCGCGCCGTACGACGGTGACGAGGTTGGCGCGCTGGAGGACGTCGAGATGCTGCGTCGCCGACTGGCGCGCCATCCCCAGGCGGTCGCACAGCTCGCGCAACGTCTGGCCGTTGTGCTCGCGCAGGCGGTCGAGCAGGAGCCGCCGCGTGGAGTCGGCCAGCGCTTTGAACACCTGGTCCATCGCGCTCGGTTCGGGGGTCATGCCTCCATTATGCAGGTATATACCTGCATAACGTCAAGTCAGGCGCGAGTACGTTCGGTGAGCAGCTCCGCCAGGTGTTCCGCGGTCTGGGTGAGCCAGTCCAGCCGCGAACCGCCCCTGGCCATCCGGAACCCGTGGCGGCGGCCCCAGAACGCCGCCTGCACGGCGTGGAGCTGGGCCCAGCGCTCGGCGCGCTCGCGATCGACCCCGGCAGCCTCGGCGAAGACGTCCAGCGCGCGGTGGAGCGCCTTGCGAAGGTCGTCCGCTTCGAGGAGTGCCAGGGCGCGCGACTTGAGCAGCGTGCCGCCGTCGTAGGCCGGGTCCCCGGCGTACCCCTTGGGGTCGACGGCCAGCCACGGCTCGCGGTCGGCGCGCAGGATGTTCTCGGGGTGGAGGTCGCCGTGGATGAGGGTGTCCGGCTGTGCGCGGCCCAGTTCCTGGACGGTCGCCACGGCGGCGTCCAGCACGTACGGCGGCAGACCGTGCGCCAGTTCGGCGGCGTCCTTCCGCAACTCCTCCTCCCAGGCATCGGCCCGGTCCCGCAGCCGGGGCAGCCCGGGCGGCGCGGGGACGGCCAGCCGGCGGCTGATCCGCCCCGCCAGCGCCAGCACCTCGTCGCCGTCCTCCACCTCCGCCAGGGTCGCCGTCCCCGCCCGTTCGAGCAGCATGGCGAAGCGCGCGTCGTCACGCTCGTACAGCTGTACGGCCCCGCGCCCGCCCCACGCCGCGAACGCGTCCGGCTCGTGGACGTTGCCGGGATGCGGGAACGACACCTTCAGCGCGGCGGCCAGGCCGTCGCGCCGCCGTACCGGGACGATGATCCCGACACCCCCGTGCATCACCTCGCCGTCCGGCACGCAGCCCCAGCGCCCCAGCAGCTCCTCCACGATCGCGGGCAGCTCGGCCAGCCACGCCGCCCCCGGCTCGCCCTCACGGTCCACAGTGCTCTGTGCGAAAGCACCCGGTATCACCATCATTCGGGCACCTTACGGGAGCCGGACCGCCTCGGCCCCCGGGCGGCGGGGCTGCTTCAGCCCACGGAGACGGTCACCGAGTCGACGCCGGTCTGCGTGACCGAGCGGCCGGAGACCAGGACCAGCGCGAGGTTGCGCAGGTCGGACAGGCGGGCCAGGGGGTCGCCGGCGACCGCGATGAGGTCGGCCCGCTTGCCCGGCTCCAGGCTCCCCGTCACCTCGCCCACCCCGCAGGCGTCGGCGGCGCGTACGGTGGCCAGCTCGATGACCTCGGCGTTGTCACAGCCCACGGACGCGAACACCTCCAGCCCCGCGACGTATCCGTCGGTGGGGTTGGCCACGCCGGCGTTGGCGAACCCGGAGTCGGTGCCGGCGATGAGCCGCACCCCGGCCTCCCGCAGCCCCGCCACGCTGGCCAGCCAGTCGTCGATCATCTGCTGCCCGTGCACCTTGCTCATCCGCCAGAACACGCCGTGCAGGGTCGGGCACACGTACGTGCCGCTGGCCGCGACGAAATCGGCCAGCTCGCGGTCGAAGCGGTGCCCGGACGGCGTGAGGAACGTGCAGTGCTCGACGGTCGCGACACCCGCCTCGACGGCGCTGCGGATGGCCGCGTGCGCGTGGGCGTGCGCCGCGACGCCCTTGCCGCGCGAGGCGGCCTCCTCGACGGCCACCCTGAGCTGCTCCGTGGTGTACTGCTGGGTCCAGCTCGGCGGCGCGCCCGGCGTCATCAGCCCGCCGGAGGCCATCACCTTCAGGCAGTCGGCCCCGGCACGGAGGTTCTCCCGGGCGACGCGCCGGATGGCGGGCTCGTCGTCGGCCTCGCCGCCCATGTACCAGCAGTGGCCGCCGGTGATCGTGATGGGCCTGGTGGCGGCCACGATGTGCGGCCCGACGGCCAGCCCTTCCTCGACGGCGTCACGCAGCGCCACGTCGAGGAAGCCGCGCGCGCCGAGGTCGCGGCAGGTCGTGACGCCCGCCGAGACCAGCTTGCGGGCGTTCTCGGCCATGCGTAGCAGCAGGTGGTGGTCGCTCTCCCGGCTGCGCCGCGTCACCGGGTCGACGTCGGCGTCGAACCCCAGGTGCACGTGCGCGTCGATCAGCCCGGGGAGCACCGTGTGGCCCGGCAGGTCGAGGATCTCGCCGTCCTCGCCGGCGCTGCCGCGCGGCCCCACGGAGACGATCTCGGAGCCGTCGATGGCGATCTCACCGCCGTCGATCTCCTGCCCAGGACGGCCGGTGAGCACCTTGGTGGCGCGAATGACCCTCATGCACCGACTTTAAGTGCCGGGCGGAGAGGGCGGGAGTCCTGCAATCGCCGTTCCTTACGCGCCGGGCGGCGAGGGTGGGGCCTTCTCGGCGGAGCCGCGGTATCGGTCGGCGGCGTAGCGGCGGTCGTTGTCCTCCAGCTTGTCCCCGGCCGCCGCCATCAGGTCCACGCCCAGGACGTCCGCCAGCCGTACCAGGTAGAGCGTCACGTCCGCCAGTTCGGTGCGCATCCTGGCGAGCGCGTCGGGGTCGGGGCTCATGGACTGCTCGGCCGTCAGCCACTGGAACTCCGCCACCAGCTCCCCGACCTCGCCCGCCAGCGCCATCGCCAGGTTCTTCGGAGTGTGGAACTGCTCCCACTCCCTGACCCTGGCGAACTCCCGCAGGCGTACGGTAAGGCGCTCCAACTCCGTCGTCACGACGTACGACCCTACCGAGCCCCGCCGGTAAGTTGCTGATCGTGAATGGGGTCGAGCTGTTCCTGTTGGGCCGGGCGCTGATGAAGATCGGCGAGGAGGCGATGCCGACCGAGGGCATCGGCGAGCACTCCACGAGCGTGCGCACGGTCCTCATCGTGGTCAGCGATCTGCGCGCGCACCCCGGCACCACGGTGGGCGAGATCGCCGCCCGTACGGGGCTGCCGCAGAGCGCCGTGTCGGCGGCGATCGCGCGGTTGCGCACGGCGGGCGCGGTGATCGCCGAGACGGATCCGGCGGACCGGCGCCGGACGATCATCCGGGAGGCGCCCGAGGTGTCCGAGCGGGTGACCAGGGTCAGGGACACCCCGATCGACGCCGCGCTGGCGGCCGCTCTCGGCACGGACGATCCGGGGCGGGTGAGCGAGACGGTGGCGGCCCTGGAGGAGCTGGCCGAGCGGTTGATCCCCGGCATAATCCATCAAACTTGATGCATCAGATTTGATGGATTAGGGTGGCCGGCATGACCGCAGACATCGTGCGCGTGCCCGGCGCCGACCTCTACTACGAAACGCGCGGCACCGGCCCGCTCCTGCTGATCTCCCAGAGCGGGGAGGGCGACGCGGGCCGTACCGTCGACCTGGTGGATCTGCTGGCGGACACGTACACCGTGATCACCTACGACCGGCGCGGGCTCAGCCGCAGCACCGTCCAAGCCCCCGGCGCGAGCGTGCGGCGGCACGCCGACGACGTGCACCGGCTCCTCGCCCACCTCACCGACCAGCCCGTCATCATGCTGGGCCAGAGCCTGGGCGCCTCCATCGGGCTCCACCTGGCCACCGAGCACCCCGAGCAGCTCGCCCTGCTCATCGCGCACGAGCCCGTCTCGCCCTGGCTGCTGCCCCCGGCCGAACGCGCCGCGCATCTCGCGGAGCTGGAGCAGCTCCGGGCCCTCTACCTCGAAGACGGCCTGCCCGCCGTGCTGGGGGAGGTCAGGCGGGTGCTCGGCATCACCGGGGACGCCGAGCCCGGCCTGGCCCCGCAGCCCATGACACCCCAGCGGCAGGCGAACTTCGACTTCTTCATCCGCCACGACTTCGCCGCCGTCGCGCGTGACGACCTGGACCTCGGCGGATGCCGTACGGCGATCCTGCCCGCGGCCGGGCGCACCACGCCGCACACCGTCTTCGACCGCCGGTGCGCGGCCGAGCTGGCGAAGCTGCTCGGCACCGAAGTGGTGGAGTTCCCCGGCGGGCACAACGGCAACACCAGCCATCCCCGGGCATACGCCGCCCGCCTGCGCGAGGTGCTCCAGGCCGCGGCCTGAACGGTTTCGGTACGAGGATCTGCCCCGAATTTTGAGCCCACCGGCGGCGGTGCCCGCACTCAGCCCGGTTAGGCTGCCCGGATGGAACTGAAGGACCGGGTGCGCGAGCTGAGGGCTCAGGGTCGCTCCCCGAAGGAGATCGCCAGGGCGCTGAAGGTGGCGCCGTCGGTGGTGGCGCCGCTCGTACGGGCCATCGCCGCCGAGGCCCCCGCTGCCGAGCCCGAGCTGGTCGGCTGCTGGGTGAACGTCGGCTGGAGCGAGGGGCTCACCGTCGATCCCGCCCGCGGGTGGGTGGACGAGGCCCCGGAGTCGGGCACGGGCGGCTCGGTGTGCGTGCTGGTCGCGCGGCGGCACACCTGGGACAAGATGACCGTCTGCGGCTACCTCGCCGACGTCTACTGCCTCGGGCTGAAGAACGCCCTCGGCCCCGAGGTGCTCGACGAGCGCGAGCTGCTGCGCTTCCGCCCGTACTTCTTCGGCGAGTACGCGGGCTGGCAGGACGCGCCGATCGAGTTGGCCAAGGACATCGTGTTCGGGTCCATCGACCACGCCCGCACGCTGGGGTTCGAGCCGCACGAGGACTTCGCCCCCGTGGCCGACCTGCTGGGCAAGTGGGAGGGGGAGTCGTCTATCACGTTCGGCCGGGACGGCAAGCCGTTCTACGTGCAGGGCGTGGAGGACGACCCCAACCGGGTGCTGCAGATCCTGCGGCGCAAGCTCAGCGACGACGAGTTCGACTACGCCCTCGCCGAGGAGTGACGCCCGCCCGGCCGTCGCCGTGAAGGTCCGGCGCCTCCCGTCGGCGTGCGGCGCTTCCAGCGGGCGCGGCCGGCGTGCGGCGCTTTCAGCCGGCGTCGTGGAAGACGAGTCCCAGCGTGTGCCGCAGCCCCGACCGTACGGTGCTCACGCCGTGCCGTACGGGGGAGGCCGACCAGCCGCGCGAGGACCGCACGGGCCGGTCGCGCGTCGTGAACACGAGCCCCTGCCCCTGCGGCAGCATGGTCACCGTGCCCCGTGACTGCGCCCGTGGCCGCTGCTCCACCAGCAGGAACTCGCCGCCGGTGTAGTCCTCGCCCGGCCGGTCGAGCCCGATCACGACCTGCAACGGGAACACCAGGTCGCCGTAGAGGTCGCGGTGCAGGGCGTTCCAGTCGTCCTTCCCGTACCTCAGCAGGATGGGGGTCGGCTTCGTCTGCCCTGCCCGGTGGCACATGTCCAGCCACTCGCCGAGGTCGTCCGGCCACGGCGCCGGACGGCCCAGCTTGGCCGCCCAGTCGCGGGCGATCGGCAGCAGCCGCGGGTAGAGCTCCGCCCGCAGCCGCTCCACCAGCGGCGGGAACGGGTGGTCGAAGTACCGGTACTGCCCGGCCCCGAAGCGGTGTCGCGCCATGTCGACGGTCGATCGGAACAGGCCCGCCTCGCCGTACAGACCGGAAATCTCCCTGCACTCCGCGGGGGTGAGGAGCGGCGGCGTGAGCGCGCACCCGTACGCGTTGACCTCCTCCGCCAGCTTCGCCCAGCTCATGACAGCACGCTCCAGAGCCGTGGCTGCCGGACGCCTTCGAGGGCGAGCAGCTCGTGCTTGCGCTCGACGCCTCCCGCGTACCCGGTCAGCGAGCCGTCGGCGCCGACGACCCGGTGGCAGGGGCGGACGACGAGCAGCGGGTTCGCGCCGACGGCCGCGCCCACGGCGCGGATCCGATCCCGTGGCGCGCCGACGCGGGCGGCCAGCGCGCCGTACGTCGTCGTGGTCCCGTACGGCAGCGCCGCCACCTCCTCCCACACCCGCTCCTGGAACGGGGTGCCGTGGGAGGCGAGCGGCAGGTCGAACGCGATCCGCTCGCCCGCGAAGTACTCGGCGAACTGGCGCTCGGCCTCGGCGAACGCGCCCGGCTCCCGCCTCAGGCCCGCCCGCGCGGCGAGGTCGAACGACACGCGCGCCAGCGCCTGCCCGTCACCGGCGAGCAGCAGCTCACCGAGCGGGGTGTCGATCGTGGTGTAGATGTCCATGCCTTGTCCAACACCAGCGCCCGCCGCGAAGTCGGCAGTTTTCGGACCTCGCAGCACACCGATTTCCGCACCCGCTCGGGGGCCGTTCGCGGCTCGGCCGAGCCGATCCACCGCGGTCCCCGAAGTTCCTCATGCCCGGCCCGAAGGCGGGCGGCGGGCACAGCGACGATCCACGGCCTGTGGACGGCCCGGCGACGCCCGGCGTACCTCACTGACCATGGCCGAGTCCCGAGAGCACACCTTCACCGGCACCAAGGGCCTCAACACGGCCCGCGAATGGCCCAACGACCGCCCGCGCTACCTCGCCCTCCTCATCCACGGGTACGGCGAGCACATCGGCCGCTACGAGTACGTCGCCGACCGGCTCGTCCGGCACGGCGCGGCCGTCTACGGCATCGACCACATGGGCCACGGGAAGTCGACCGGCGACCGGGTGCTCGTCGAGAACTTCGAGGACGTGGTCACGGACGTGCACACCGTCGAGGAACGCGCCAGGGCCGACCACCCCGGCGTCCCCGTCGTGGTGATCGGCCACTCCATGGGCGGCATGATCGCCGCCCGCTACGCGCAGCGCTACGGCGACGGCCTGGCCGCGCTCGTGCTGTCCGGGCCGGTGATCGGCGAATGGGAGATCGTCCCGGCGCTCCTGGCGTACGAGGAGCCCCCGGACACCCCCATCGACCCGGCCACCCTCTCCCGCGACCTCTCCGTGGGCACCGCCTACGCCGCCGACCCGCTGGTGTGGCACGGGCCGTTCAAGCGGCCCACACTGGAGGCGTTCGCCACGACGCTGGAGACGATCGCCAAGGGCGGCACCCTCGGCTCGCTGCCCACGCTGTGGGTGCACGGGGCCGACGACGAGCTGGTCCCGCTACGGGGCAGCCGCCCCGGCGTCGAGGCGATCAAGGGTACGTACCTGACCGAGCGGATCTACGAGGGCGCCAGGCACGAGGTCTTCAACGAGACCAACAAGGACGAGGTCCTCGACGACGTGACATCCTTCGTCGACCGCGCTCTGTGACGTCGACCGGGGCTATTTGACGGAGAGCCAGACATACCCCGAGCCCTGCGTACGCGTGAGCTCGACCTTCCAGCAACCCGGCTTCGGGAAGACGAACCCCGTGCCCCACTCCTCGCCGGGCCGGTGCCAGCTCGACCCGCCATGCACCTCGGGCCCCCAGGCGAGCTTGGCCGAGGTGCCGTCGGCCAGCGTCGCCTTCACCTTCAGCGGCCCCTCGCCGGTGATCCGCCACACGATCTTGATCTCCTTGCCCTTGGCCAGCGGCGGGCCGGGGGCGAACAGCAGCCCCCACACCTCCGCGTCCTCCCCGGTGCCCCGCACCTCCGGGAACCCCTCACTCAGGAGCACAGAAGTCCCGTTGCAGGACTCCTTCGTGGCCGTCGGGCTCGGGCTGATCACAGGGATGCCGGAGCCCGGGGACGTGGGCGTCACCACGGGTGAGGGCGAGGGCGGGGGAGCGGGCTCGGCAGCGGCACGCGTCCCGGCCGAGCACCCGGCGGCCAGCAACAGCGCCGCCATCATCAACGGTTTCATAGATCCTCCTCGTCCTGACTACTCCGGAACCAGGCAGGAGGTTCCAGACGTCGCCCCCTGAGCACCGGCGACTTGTGGAGGATGTCCGAAGCCTCCCGCACGTGGGCGCCCGCCCTCCGGGCTCGCCGATGAGTTTTCCCGGGAAGCGGGGTCTGGATTAGGGAGGAGGCGATATGTGGGAGCAGACATCTGCACCGGCCGCCGGGGTGGCGTTGCTGGAGCGCGCGATCGAGTACGCACTGGGCGGCCTGCGCGTCGTCACACCGGCCACCCTCTGCCGGCCCACCCCCTGCGCGGGCTGGAACGTCCAACGCCTGCTCGACCACATGGCGGACTCGCTCCAGACCTTGAACGACGCCGCCGGCGGCCACATCACCCCCGCACGGGCCGGCGTCCCCCGGGACCGTGCCCGCGACCGTACGATCCCCGCACCGGCCGACGTCCCCCCGGACCATGCCTGCGACCGTACGATCCCCGCACCGTTCGGCGGTCTCCCGGGTGGCAATCCGGCGCTGCTCCTCAGGGACGACGCCACCGAAGTGCTGGGCCTGTGGATGGGCACCCTCACCGGTGCCCGGCTCGTCTCGATGGCCGGACACCACCTGACGAGCCCGATGGTGGCGGCGGTGGGCGCCATCGAGATCACCGTCCACGGCTGGGACGTGGCCAGATCGTGCGGCGAGCACCACCCGGTCCCGCCGCTGCTGGCCGACGAACTGCTGGACCTCGCCCATCTGTTCGTCACCGCCGAGGACCGGCCGCACCGGTTCGGCCCGCGCGTGAAGGTGCCTGCGCATGCGCCCGTACAGGACCGCCTCCTCGCCTACCTCGGCCGCGACCCGAACTGGCCTGCATGCCCCTGACCAGCCCGGAAACCTGAACCCGAAGGACATAACCCACAGCCCAAGGCCACATTTCCGGCTCATACGCCGTACGATCACCCTGTACGGCAAGTCAGAGGTGCTCGTTGTGGCGGGCCCCCACACACGTCCGGCCGGTCGTCAGCGGGGTGGCGCAGCTGATCGCCGCGACCCGGCCGACCAACGTGGTGGCGACGACCGTTCTTCGTGCGGCCGTCGCCACCACCACGTCGTCATCGTCAACAGTGACGCTCGCCGGCCCCTGTCTTACCTTTCGTGCTGCTGCGCCCACCACGCATCCCTGCGCGGCGGCCACACGCCCTTGGACGACCGCTGTCACGCAACCCTGCGTGGGGCAGCGACGCGTTCGTGGTGGGGCGTCACGAAGCAGGCCGTATCCGCCACGGCTGGGTCAGGCGTCTTCGGCGAGGACCTCCAGCACCTGCTCCCCGAACTTGGCCAGCTTGTTCTCGCCCACCCCGTTGACCGTGCCCAGCTCGGCCAGCGTGGACGGCCGGACGGTCGCGATCTCCCGCAGCGTCGCGTCGTGGAAGATGACGTACGCGGGCACCCCCTGCTCCTTCGCCGTGGCCCCCCGCCACGCGCGGAGGCGTTCGAAGAGCGGGGCGGCCTCGGCGGGCAGCTCCACCGCAGCCTTGGCCTTCGCGGAGGTCGCCACCTTGGCCCGGACGGGACGCAGGGCGTCGCGGCGCAGCAGCACCTCGCGCTGCCCGCGCAGCACCGCCGCGCTGTCGTCCGTCAGCACCAGCGCCCCGTAGTCGGACTCCACCGCCAGCAGCCGCTGCGCGAGCAGCTGCCGCACCACCCCGTGCCACTCAGCGTTGCCCAGGTCGGATCCCACCCCGAACACGGTCAGCGTCTCGTGCCCGTGCTGCAGCACCTTGGCCGTCTTCTTGCCGAGCAGGATGTCGACCACCTGCCCCACCCCGAACTTCTGCCGCCTCTCCCGGGCCAGCCGCAGCACGGTCGACAGCACCTTCTGGGCGGGGACCGTGCCGTCCCACGACTCCGGCGGCGCCTGGCAGGTGTCGCAGTTTCCGCACGGCTCGGCGCCCTTCTGGCCGAAGTAGTCGAGCAGCATCACGCGGCGGCAGCTCACCGTCTCGCAGAGCGCCAGCATCGCGTCGAGATGGAGCACCTGGCGGCGGCGGTGGGCCTCGTCGCCCTCCATGGCCATCCGGCGGTGCTGGACGACGTCCTGGAGGCCGTAGGCCATCCACGCCGTGGCCGGCAGCCCGTCGCGCCCCGCCCGCCCGGTCTCCTGGTAGTAGCCCTCCACCGACTTGGGCAGGTCGAGGTGGGCGACGAAGCGCACGTCGGGTTTGTCGATGCCCATCCCGAACGCGATCGTGGCCACCACCACCAGCCCGTCCTCCCGCAGAAAACGGGCCTGGTGGGCGGCGCGGGTGCGGGCGTCGAGGCCCGCGTGGTAGGGGACGGCGGCGATGCCGTTGTCCGCCAGGAACTCGGCGATCTTCTCGACCGAGGAACGCGACAGGCAGTAGACGATGCCTGCCTCGCCGGGATGCTCATCACGCAGGAACGCCAGCAACTGCCGCTTCGGCTCGCTCTTGGGCGTGATGCGATAGTGGATGTTGGGCCGGTCGAAGCTGGCGACGAAGTGACGGGCCTGGTCGAGGCCGAGCCTGGAGGTGATCTCCGCGTGGGTGGCGGGCGTCGCCGTGGCGGTCAGCGCGATGCGCGGCACGTCGGGCCAGCGCTCGTGCAACGTGGACAGCTCGAGGTAGTCGGGGCGGAAGTCGTGGCCCCACTGCGCCACGCAGTGGGCCTCGTCGATCGCGAACACCGAGATCTCGCCCTTGGCCAGCAGCCGCAGCGTCGCGTCGACCCGCAGCCGCTCGGGGGCGAGGTAGAGCAGGTCGAGCTCGCCCGCCAGGAACTCCGACTCGACCAGCTGCCGCTCGTCGAAGTCCTGCGTCGAGTTGAGGAACCCCGCCCGCACGCCGAGCGCGCGCAGCGCGTCGACCTGGTCCTGCATCAGCGCGATCAACGGTGAGATGACCACCCCGACGCCACGGCGCACCAGGGCGGGGATCTGGTAGCAGAGCGACTTGCCGCCGCCGGTGGGCATGAGGACGAGCGCGTCGCCGCCGGCCACGACGTGGTCGATGATCTCCTGCTGCCCCTCACGGAACGAGTCGTAGCCGAACACGCGGTTGAGAACGTCGGTGGGGGTATCCATGTGGCTACCTTACGTGTTCGGGGGCGAGCTGTGCGTGAGTTCCGCCTAGGGCGATCGGGCTCGCCCGGCCATGGAGTCGGGTGACTCCTGGCGGCGGCTCGATGGCGTCCCACCAGTCTGCCCGATCGCGATCGTTCACCGCACCGCGCCGACCCCTGGCTCGGGCGCGGCGTTGCGGGGGTGCCGGGTCTCAGGGTCGGGTGTGGCGACGGCCGGGTCTCCAGGCCTGCCCGAGGCGGTTGCCTGAAGCGGCGGGACGGGCGGGGAGTCCTATGACGCGAGCGGCGGGGTGTCCCGGTCGTACGCCACCAGCGACACGGCGCCGAGCGCGCACGCCACCGCCACCGCTCCCATGACCGCCGGATACCCGGCGAACTGCGCGACCCCGGCCGCCAGCAGCGGCGCGACCGCCTTGGCCGTCGTGATGGGCAGCGCGAGCGCCCCGCTCAGCGACGCGTACGCCCTGGTCCCGTACCGGTCGGCCAGCAGGGCGGGCCGGGCGATGGTCCCCACCCCGAACCCCAGCCCGAACAGCACGACGGCGATGACGGCGCCCGCCGGGCTGCGGCCCATCAGCGGCAGGAGCACCGCCGCCAGCCCCTGGAGCCCGAACATGACGGCCGTGACAAGAGCGACCGGCCAACGCCCCTGCAGGCCGGTGGTGACGAGCCGGCCGGTGACGGACAGCACCCCGAGCAGCCCCGCGACCCCGGCCGAGAAGACGGGCGGGTGGCCGAGGGCGATCAGGTACGTGACCAGGAGCACCCCCATGACCGCCACCGCGCCCGTCTGGGTCAGGAAGGCGGCGGCCAGCAGCCAGAAGGGCCGTTCGCGCAGTGCCGTCCCGACGATCTCGCGCCGGGCGGCGTGCGGCGGGACGCCCCGGTTCCGTACGGCCAGCGCGTGCAGCGGCACGCAGGTCAGCGCGTATCCGGCGGCGAGGATGACGAGTGCCTGGCGCCAGCCGTACAGGTGGACGAGGAACCCGGTCAGCGGCAGGAAGATGGTGGAGGCGAACCCGGCCACGACGGTCACGGCCAGCAGCGCCCGCGCCCGCCGGGTGGCGTCGAACCAGGCCACGATGACCGCGAACGCGGCCTCGTACAGCACCATGGCCGAGGCCACGCCCAGCACCCCGCACACCAGGTACAACTGCGCCACGGTGCGGACCTGCGACCACGCCAGCACGGCGAGGCCGCCCAGCAGCGACCCCGCCGTCATCAGCCCGCGGCCGCCGTGCTGGTCCAGCCAGCGCCCGATGAGGGGCGCCACCACTCCGGACACCAGGACGGCGAGCGTGATGGCGCCGGTGAGTCGCGCGACCCCGGCGTGCAGATCACGGGACATCGGCGGGATGAACACCGAGAAGGCGTAATAGAGCACGCCGTATCCCGCGGTCTGCGTGATGGACAGTGCGCCGATCATCCAAATGTGGGACTTCGATCCCGGCGCGCCGATCACTCCATGTTCGTTCCCCTTCACCGACCGGAAATTACGGTGACAAATATCACCTCACCATCCCCAGAAATAACATGGTGTGAAAAGTGAATAACGTCGCGTCATGAGTTTTTCGGTCCGGTGACCGGCTGCGGACACGCCATTGGAAAAGGCGCGAGCCGGTGCCCGGCCCCGGGGGCGTCCCGAGCGCGGCGCACGCGGCCGTCCGTTCGCGGTGGGCATGCCTCCCCGGACCCTGGGTAAATGGTGGTCACCCGGCGTGTGAGCAGTGGTGATGGCGATGAGTCTCTCTGGGAAGGAACGCCGCATTCTCGCTGAGATCGAGCTGGCTCTCGAGCGAGAGGATCCCGAGCTGGCCAAGCGCGTCGCGGCGATCAACAGGATCGAGTCCGACGACAAGAGCCTTCCGAAGGCGTACGGCGAGAGGCTGCGAACGTGGGTGCTCGTCCACGTATGGATGATCTTCGCGGTCTGCGGCCTGGTGATCGTGCTGCTACTGGTGGCCGCCGTGACCACCTGAGTCCCTGCGCCGTCGTCGCAGCACCATCAGGTCGATGGCGGCGACGACGGCCACCAGGGCGGCGATCGCTGCCTCCCAGCGCCAGACCTCGGCACCGGTGCTCGCCGCGCGTACGGCGAAGAACGCCGCGGCGGCGATGCCCAGCAGCAGCGCCACGAGCGACAGGATGCGCCGGGCGCCCAACGGGCTGCGCGCCGACAATGGCTCCGTGCCCTCCCGGTTACGCAGCCACATGACCGATGTCTCCTCTCGGGGGCTTCAGGCGAGGCATCTGAGGGCGGAGGCGATGCGCGGGTCGAGCCCGTGCGAGGCGGGCAGCCGGCCCACCGTGGCCTCCACGAACTCCGGGTACGACAGCGTCCCGTTGACCCCGTCCACGGCCACCCAGACCTGCTCGGCCGTCTGCTCCACCTGGATCTTGGACTCCTGCTCCCGCAGCACGAACCGCCCGACGGCCACCCGCCACAGCGTCCGGTCGTCGGCCTCGGACTCCGGAACGGGCGCGCCCACGTCGTCGGCGTGGGTGGCGTACTCGGAGTCGTAGTGGAAGGCCTGCAGGCCGCACGGATAGGGCCCGGCCATCGTGTCGAGCAGCCCGTCGGGGCCGAGCTCCCGCATGCGCCGCCGCGTCTCGCCGTTCTTGACCCGCCACTCCTCCAGCACGTCCGCCACCGGCATGCCGCGCCGCTGCCGTACCGACCACTCGTTGAAGTCGTTGAACCCCGACACGCCGGCCTTGGACAGCCTGGTCAGCAGGTCCTGGACGGTGTGGTCGAGGCAGGCGTGGTTGTACAGCTCCTCGCCCGCGAGGTGGCCCAGCACGTCGCGGACCGACCAGCCCTCGCAGCGGGACGGCCGCGCCCAGCCGGCGTCATCGAGCCCGCCGAAGAACCGGCCGAGCCGGGCCGCCTCGGCGTCGAGGATGTCGAACGGATTGAAGTCTTTGAGCAGGTCCTCGGCCATACCCGGGACGCTACCCGCTATGCAGGGGCTTTCACGGCGAGGGCGCCGAGGGCGGATTTGACGCCGTCGTACTCGGCGGCGCACGAGGGCGCCCGCTCGGGCGGGACCCAGCCGCCCTGGGCGATGCGCCGGTACTTGCCGGGGTCGGAGCCGTACAGCAGGCAGGAGAACGTGTCGGATTCCTCGGGCCCGGACAGGGCGTCGAGGCCGGACTGGTCGGCGAGCAGGTGGCGCGCCTCGGCGGCGCCCACCACGCGTCCTGGCGCGTCGCTCGTCAGCGTCAGCGCCGCGAACCGGTCGGCCTGCTCGTCGCTGTCGGGCAGGCCGTTGAGCGTGCTGA
The DNA here is from genome assembly GCF_006334985.2 of Nonomuraea phyllanthi. Lineage (GTDB taxonomy): Bacteria > Actinomycetota > Actinomycetes > Streptosporangiales > Streptosporangiaceae > Nonomuraea > Nonomuraea phyllanthi. The sequence continues at coordinate 414,763 of NZ_VDLX02000001.1, read as the reverse complement.
GGGCGTGGCCGAGCTGGTGGTGGAAGAGCACGGACAGCGCGGCGTCCATGCGGCCGGACCAGGCGCGGGTGTCGGCCTCCTCGGTCTCGGAGACGCCGGACATCGTGCGGCGGGCCCTGTCGACCAGCTGGTAGCAGATGGTGATGCGGCGCTCGTCCTGGTCCCACGTGGCCTCGGCCGCGTCGCAGTCGCGCGCGGTCACCTCGATCGGGGCGGGCAGCCTGATGCCCGTCTTCAGCGCCCTGCTCTCCTTGAGGAGCTTCATGGCCTGCTCGGCGCGGGGGGAGCCGGGTTGCTCGTAGTGGACGGTCAGCTCCGGTGCGGGAGCCGCTCCCAGCGTGCTCGCCGTGCTCAGGACGAGGGCGATCAGGGGAAGCGGCATGCGGTGGCTCCTTCGGGGGTCGATCAACGCAATGCGAGACTCCATTCACGGGATGGGTGATCGCTAAACGTGGGCGACGGTAAAGGAACCGGAAAGCCGGAGGCCCGGCCCCCGCGAGGGGACCGGGCCTCAGGTGATCGAGTGATCAGTGACGCCACCAGTGGCTGTAGACCCGCACGTAGTCCGAACGGCTCTTGGTGCTCTGGAGGTTGTCGTCACCGGAGTAGACGGCCCGGAACCAGCCGCTCTTGTAAGCGCGCGTCTTGGCGTAGAACTTGCCGTCCCACCTGGTCTTGGCGGAGTCGACCCACTTCCACGCGCTGTGGCCGCTGGCGCGGTAGTAGACGTTCACGCGCTCGCCGCGGACGCCCTTCCAGCGGTCGTCGTCCTTGGCCTGCAGGCGGCCGGAGATGTAGATCGACTTGCCCTTGCGGACCTTGGACGGGCTGGCGTAGAAGCGCGAGACCCGGGTGTCGGACTTCTTCTGGATCTCGACCGCGAAGTACGCCGAGTCCCTGGCGATGACCTTGCCGTCCTCGTCGAAGGCCACGGCCGTGGCCCGCCACTTGCCGGCCGGGTCGTTCTCGTTGAAGCCGATCGCGAAGCGCCAGCCCTCGAGGTCCTTGACGCTCTTGGCGCGCAGGGTGCGCACGCCGGCCGGAGCCACGCTGAGCTCGACCTTCTCGACGTCGCGGCTGGCCCCGACGTCGAAGTACGCGGTCGTCTCGGCACCGGCCTTCACCACGACCGGGTTGGGCGTGATGTCGCGAATCCTGAGCTGGGTGTGCGTCTGGGTGGACGCCGAAGCGGCGCCGGCACCCGACACCAACATGGCCCCGCCCACAAGGGCGGAGACGATACCGAATGCGATCTTTCTCATGAGGGTGCTGATTCCTCTCCCCGTATTGACTCAAGCCGGCCCTCGGGGGTGGCCGGCCCTTTACTACTTTGAGCCCCGCGATGGGAGAAAGGTTGGCTAAAAGTCGAGAAAATATTTGATCACGGCGCTAACCAGCGCGAATGAGGCAAAATTTCATGTGACCCACTACAGTCTGGCCCATGACCGACGTCTACACGCTCGGCGAGCCCTTGGGGGTCGTCTCCAGCGGCCGCGTCCGGCACGAGAGCGAGGCCAGGCTCGACGTGTGCGGGCCCGAGCTGACCTTGGCGATCGCGCTGGCCAGGCTGGGGCACAGGTCCGCGTACCTGGGCAAGGTGGGCGACGACGAGCTGGGCGCCAGGGCGCTCACCGCGCTCAAGGGCGAGGGCGTGGACGTGGCCGACGTGCGCGTGTCCGAGGGCCTGCGCACCGGGCTGGTGCTCAGGGAGATCCGCGTCGGGCGCGAGCTGAGGGTGACGCAGTACCGCGCCGGCTCGGCGGGCTCGCGGCTCGCGCCCGGCAACGTGCCGATCGACCGGATCGCCGCCTCGAAGATGCTGCACGTCACCGGCGTCACGGCGGGCATCGGCAGGGACGCGCTGGAGGCGGTGCGGACCGCCGTGACCGCCGCCAGGAACGCCGAGGTGATGATCTCCTTCTCCGTCGAGTACGTCCCGGAGCTGTGGCCGTCGGTGCGCGAGGCCGAGGAGGTGCTCGGCGAGCTGGCCTGCGCCTCGCACCTGCTCTTCCTCCGCCAGGACGAGCTCGACCTGGTCAAGCCCGCCCTCACGCCGGAGCGCGAGGTCGTGGTGGACCGTGGCGCGAAGGGCGCGAGCGTGCGCGCCGACAGGATGCGGTACGACGTGCCCGGCTGGCAGGTGCCCATCGTGGACACGGCCGGGGCGGGGGAGGCGTTCGCGGCCGGCTACATCAGCGCCGCGCTCGACGGCCTCATCCCGCAGGAACGCCTGCACCGCGGGGCGCTGTTGAGCGCCGCCGCGGTGACCAGCGTCAGCGACTGGCAGGGGTTGCCCACCAGGTCAGAGCTCTAGTTCGTGGCTCCAGTTGGTGGTCAGTTGGTGGTCAGGGTGAACGTCGAGGTCGTGTTCCTGATGTTCTGGTGGTTGTCGGCGAAGGTCAGGCCGTTGATCGTGGCCGACCCGACGGCCGGTCCCTGACCCGGCTCGGGCATCTCGTTGACCCAGATGCCGAACCCGGACTTGGCGTCGAAGGCGTCGCCGCTCTTGTGCGCCCCGCTGATCGAGACGTTGGTGAGGATCGTGTCCTTGACGGGGTTGAGCGGAGCGCCGCCGGAGTAGCCGGTCTGGAACATGATCCCGCTGTACGTCGGGTCGACGATGTCCAGGTTGTCGACGCGGATGCCCTGGAACACCTTGGACGAGGAGAACAGCCACAGCGCCGGGAACGTCTGCTGCCCCCAGAAGTGGCCGCCCGCCCGGACCAGCGAGATGTTCTCGAACGTCGTCGGCGGGCTGGCGCCGAACCCGTGCATCGGGATCCCGAAGTCGAGCGAGCTGATCGTGACGCCCGGGTACGTCAGCGTGTCGGCGACGTAGATGTTCCTGAAGGTGTTGTCGTAGCCGCCGTAGACCGCCACGCCCGCGGCCCGCCAGGTGAGCAGCGAGGTCAGGTTCTCGTAGACGTTGCCGGTCTGCTCGCCGGGGTTGTTGTCGGTCGCGGAGAACAGCGCGAAGCTGTCGTCGCCGGTGGCCCTGGTCTCGACGTTGGTGACGTGGTTGCCGGTGCTGCCGTTGGTCATGTTCAGGCCGTCGGCGAACATGTCGCGGATCCGGGAGTTCTTGATCGTCATGTTGTCCGTGTTCGAGCCCCAGTACAGGCATACCTGGTGCTCGGTCCAGATGTTGTCGATCGTCATGTTCGCGACGTTCGAGAAGTCGAACACCTTACCGGGGCCGTCGATGCGCGTGGTGTAGTTGCCGAAGTAGGCGAAGTTCGCGAACGTGGAGCCGTTGGCCGAGGCCTCCGTGCGGAAGCCCACGTCGGTGTTCTCCTGGCTCGCGGGGGAGTGGAACCGGGTGAACCACGGCCCGGCGCCGACGATCTTGACCGACTTGCCGTACACCTGGAACTTGCCGGTCGTCTGGTAGTCGCCCTGCGGCAGGTATACGCCCACCAGGCCGGCGTCCATGCGGGCCTTGTCGAGCGCGTTCTGCACGTCCTGGTGCGAGAATCCGGCCGGTACGGCGTACTTCGCCGGGTCCGGGTTGGGGATCGGGGTGGCCTGCTCGAAGTCCACGAAGTCGATCGCGTACGTCTGGGTGTTGGCCGCGTCCTTCTGCAGCCTGATCCTGCTGCCCTTCGGCACGGTGGTGCCGAGCAGCACGTTCGCCTCGTCGTAGATGTGCCGGGGCGGGCCGGCTCCCGGGCTGTTGCTCGGGCTCGCCTCGGGGCCGTAGAGCCAGGCGTAGTGGGAGGTCAGGTTGATCGCCTTGAGGAAGGTGCCGTCGACGTAGACGTTCAGCGTGGAGCTGAGGCCGCCGCCGCCCGCGGCGTCGGGCATCGAGAAGCGGGTGACCAAAGTGTTGGTGTCCGCCCGGGTGGTGAACTCGACGTACGCGCCGGTCTGGTTGAGCGTGACCGCGCGCCGTCCCGAGGCCTCGCCGGCGAGCGTGCCGATCTCCCTGCTCGGGCCCACGCGGGCCGCGCCGCCGCCGATCACGGCGTCCTCGGCCTCGTACGTGTCGTACGGCATGTTCGCCCCGCGGCCCACGAACAGCGGCAGCTCGCTGGTGTTGTTGTCGCGCTTGACGGGCAGCTCGTCGGCGTCGCCCGCGAGCACCGTCTTGACCGTGTACCTGCCGTCGGCCGCGGTCCACGTGCCCAGGTCCACGGGGCTCGTGGTCGCGCCGGGGGCGATGGCGCCGCTCGCGGAGCCGGTCAGGGTCCTGACGACGGTGCCGGAGGCGTTCGTGACGGTGAGCGTGATGCCGTGGGACCCGCCACTGGACGCGACCGTGCCCTGGTTCTTGATCGCCACCGAGAACGTCACCGTGTTGCCCGCGGCGGGGTTGCCGGGCGTCCAGGCGACGGGGGAGGCGATCAGGTCGGCCGTGTCGACCGGTTTCACGGTCAGCGTGCCGGTGGTGGCGTTGTTGGCCTCGTTCAGTTCGATGACGTCGTCGTCCTCGTCCACCTTCGCGGAGAGCTGGTACGTGCCGGCGTCCCTGGGCCCGATGTCCGCCGACACGGTGGCCGACGCACCGGCGGCCAGCGCGCCCACGTTCGCGCTGCCGACCTTCTCGGTGCCCGCGTAGAAGGTCACGGACGTGGCGGCGGAGCCCGCGGTGCCCGCGTTCCTGACGGTGGCGGAGAGCGTGACCGCGTCCGTCTCGACCGGAGCGGCCGGGCTCGACCTGAGGTCACTGACGGTCAGGTCCGGGTTGGCCGACGCCTCGCCGAAGACCTGGAACTCGGCCACCTGCCCGCCCGGGGCCCCGGAGTTGGCCGTGAACCGGAGCTGGACGTCGGCGACCTCGGCCGTCACCGGGATGCTGACGGCGTTGCCGGTGGCCGGGTCGAAAGTGTAGCTCTTCGCCGGAACCAGGCTGCCGAAGGCGGTGGCGCTCTGCTCGCGGCCGAGCACCTGGATGGTCTGGGTGCGCCTGGCCCAGACGGGGTCCGGGTTGAGCTTCAGGGTGATCGAGCTCAGGTGGGCGTTGGCGCCGAGCTGGACGGTGAGGGTGCCGGGGTACGCGGCGCCCTCCCAGTAGGTGCGCACGTCGTCGTCGTTGGCGTTGGCGGCCACGTACGTGTGGGTGTGGGAAGACTCGGTGATGGGCCTGCCGAGCGCCAGGTTCGTCCCGTCGTCCGGAGGGTTGTCCGGCGCGCTGCCCCAGACCTCGAACTCGCTGATCTGGCCGGCGGGCCACCCGGTGTTCGCGGTGATCCGCAGCCGCACGTAGCGGGTGGTCGTGGCGTCGAACGTGATCGTCGCCGTCGGGTCGAAGGTGTACGTGGCCGAGCCGACGACCGTGCTGAAGGCGGAGCCGTCGGCGCTGCTCTCGACGGACAGCGTCTGCGTGCGGCGGGGCCAGCCGGACGGCAGCTTGAGCACCAGCCGGTCGATGCTCGCGGGGACGCCGAGGTCGACCTGGACCCACTGCGGGAGGGCGTTGTTGGCCGACTCCCAGTAGGTGGCCTGGTTGCCGTCGGTGACGTTGGCGGCGGGGTAGACGTCGGTGAAGCTGCTCGCGGTGGCCGTCTTGCCGGCCGCGACGTTCACGTCGGCCGCCGCGTGGGCGGGTGCGGCCAGGAGTCCGATGAGTAACGTAAGGGCGGCTAACACTGCTCTCATGGGGGTGGCCCTTCGTGTATGGCGGATTGGCCGAACCATAGGATGTCCAACAGATACCCGCAATATTTGGACTGTTTTTCGCAAGCACTCGACTGACAGCGACGTCGTACTCGAGCATCCCTCCGCTGGTCAGCGGCGGTCGCGAGCTGGGAAGCCCGCCATATGCGCGGTGCAAGCCCCGACGTACGGCCGACGCAAGCCGTTGCAAACACTTGCGCCGATGGCCGTATAGTTTGCGCATGACGCGACGACTCGCAGAGGTGGCCAAGAAGGTCGGGGTGAGCGAGGCGACCGTGAGCCGCGTGCTCAACGGCAAGCCGGGGGTGTCCGACGCGACCCGCGAGGCCGTGCTGACCGCCCTCGACGTGCTCGGCTACGAACGCCCGACCCAGCTGCGCGGCGACCGGGCCAGGCTGGTCGGCCTCGTGCTCCCCGAGCTGCAGAACCCGATCTTCCCCGCGTTCGCGGAGGTGGTGGGCGGGGCGCTGGCCCAGCAGGGGTTCACCTCCGTGCTCTGCACCCGCACGGTCGGCGGCGTCTCCGAGGCCGACTACGTCGACCTGCTGCTCCAGCAGCAGGTGAGCGGCGTCGTCTTCGCCGGCGGCCTGTACGCCCAGGCCGACGCCTCCCACGGGCACTACGAGCTGCTGCACGAGCGCAAGCTGCCGACCGTCCTGGTCAACGCGGCGGTCAGGCGCCTCGACTTCCCGCAGGTCTCGTGTGATGACGCGGTGGCCTCCGAGATGGCGCTGTCCCACCTGCGCGCGCTCGGCCACGAACGGGTCGGCATGGTGCTCGGACCGAAGGACCACATGCCGTCGCGGCGCAAGCTGGAGACGTTCCAGGCGGAGGGCGGCGACCCCGAGCTGGTCGAGCACACGATGTTCTCGCTGGAGGGCGGGCACGCCGCAGCCGCCCGGCTGGTCAGGCGCGAGGTGACGGGCGTGATCTGCGCGAGCGACCTGCTCGCGCTCGGCACCATCAGGGCGGCCCGCCGCGCGGGGCTCGCCGTCCCGGGGGACATCTCGGTCATCGGCTACGACGACTCGGCGCTGATGAACTGCACCGAGCCGCCGCTGACCACCGTCCGCCAGCCCATCGACGCCATGGGCCGCGCGGCCGTGGACCTGCTGGTGGCGCAGATCGACAAGGCGGTGGTGCCGGCGGACGAGCTGCTGTTCGAGCCGGAGCTCGTCGTCCGCGCCTCCACCGCCCGCGCCCACCCCTGACCTTCAGGGACTGTGTCACGTGACACAGTCGTTATCTTGCAATAGTCCGTCGAAATATTGCGAACTTCGATCCGCGATCCTATGGTGTGGGCACCTCGCATCAGAAGGGTCAGACCATGCGGAGATCCACCGGACTCTTGCTCGTATCCGTGCTCGGCGTCTCGGCCACAGCCTGTGGCTCCAGCGAGCCCGCCACCCCCGCCCCCGGCGGCGCCAAGGCCGTGACGATCACGGTGGCCTGCCAACCGGCCAAGTCCGCGCCGAAGGAGCGCAAGGCGTGGGACGACGACGTGGCCACGTTCATGAAGGCGCACCCCGGCGTGACGGTCAAGAGCACGGACCAGCAGCCGTGCTTCGACCCCAAGACGTTCGGCCCCAAGCTGGCGGGCGGCCAGATGGAGACCGTCTTCGTGGTGCCGGTGACCAACTACGCCGACGTCATCGCCCAGGGCCAGGCGCTCGACATCACGCAGTACACCAGCAGCATCAAGAACTGGAACGACCTGCGCCCCGACGTGCGCGAGCTCGTCACCAAGGACGGCAAGGTGTACGGCGTGCCGAACGTGCACTACAGCGTCGGCCTGGTCTACAACCGCGCCCTGTTCACCAAGGCCGGGCTCGACCCGGACAGCCCGCCCAAGACGTGGGCCGAGGTCCGCGAGGCCGCCAAGAAGATCGCCGGGCTCGGCCAGGGCTACGTCGGTTACGGCGAGTACTCCGGCGGCAACACCGGCGGCTGGCACTTCACGCAGGCCATCTACGGCCGCGGCGGCTCGATCCTGACCCCGGACAACAAGCAGGCCGCGTTCAACTCGCCCGAAGGCAAGGCCGTGCTGCAGAACCTGCACGACATGCGCTGGGTCGACAACAGCATGGGCAACAAGCTCCTGGTCGGCTGGGAGTCGCTGATGATGGCGATGGGTAGCGGCAAGGTCGGCATGATGCTGGGCGCGCCCGACGTGGTCACCGACGTGGTCAACAAGTTCAAGGGCAACGTCGACGACTACGGCATCACCGGCTTCCCCGAGGCCAAGGCGTCGCTGAGCGGCGGCGAGGCGTTCATGATCAACCCGAAGGCCACGCCCGAGGAGGCCAAGGCCGGCTTGGAGTGGATCGACTTCCGCTTCAACACCGTCGGCAAGGGCCGCTTCGACTTCGCCCGCGGCAAGGCCAACGGCAACCCGGTCGGCGTGCCCGACAACGACGTCTACGGCGCCTCGCCCACGGGCAAGGCCATCCAGGAGGACCGCGTCAAGAACGCCTCGCTGCCGGTCGATCACTACCAGCCGTACGTCGAGGCCGCCGCGACCATCCCGCCGAAGGCGGAGCCGGTCCACGCCCAGGAGCTGTACGCCATCCTCGACGTGGCCATGTCGGGCGTCCTGAGCCGCGAGGACGCCGGCATCGACGAGCTCCTCGCGGACGCCGAGACCAAGGCGAACGCCATGCTGGCGGCCAAGGGCTGACCTTATGGGGATCTTGAGGCGCAATCTGACGGCCTACGGATTCCTCTGCGCGGCGCTGTTCTGCTTCACGGTGTTCGCCTGGTATCCGATGGTCAGGGAGTTCGTTCTGAGCTTCCAGAAGACCGACCTGATCAACCCGCCCACCTGGGTGGGGCTGGACAACTTCAAGGCGGCCGTTGCGGACCCGGCCTTCGGCGAGGCCTGGCTGAACACCGTGGAGTTCACGCTCCTCGCGCTGCTGTGCGGCTATGCCGTGCCGTTCGTCGTCGCGCTCGTGCTCAACGAGCTGCGCCACGCCCGGGCCTACCTGCGGTTCGTGGTCTACCTGCCGGTCATGCTGCCGCCGATCGTCGCGGTGCTGCTGTTCAGGTGGTTCTACGATCCGGGGCCCGGGCTGTTCAACCAGGTCCTGGACTTCTTCCACCTGCCGCCGCTGGCCTGGCTGGACTCGTCGTCCACCGCCCTGATCTCCCTGGTCCTCGTCTCGACCTGGATGAACATGGGCAGCGCGACGCTGATCTACCTGGCGGCGCTGCAGAACATCCCGCCCGAGCTGTACGAGGCCGCCGAGCTCGACGGGGCCGGGATCCTCAAGCGGATCAGGCACGTCACGATCCCGCAGACCCGGCTGATCCTGCTGCTCATGCTGATGCTGCAGATCGTGGCGACCATGCAGGTGTTCATCGAGCCGTACATGCTGACCGGCGGCGGCCCGGAGAACGCCACCGTCTCGGTCGCGTACCTGATGTACCAGTTCGCCTTCTCGCAGATGAACTACGGCCAGGCGGGGGCGCTCGGCATGATGCTCATGTTCGCGCTCCTCCTCTTCGCGGCCTTCCAGCTGCGCACCACCAGGGAGGACCGGGCATGATCTCCGTCGGGGCCCGCGCCGCCACCGGGCGGCGGCGGCAGAGGAGGCGCTCGCCGAAGCCGATCCAGGTGCAGTTCCGCACGATCGTCTCGCCGCACCAGCTCAACAGCAGGTGGGGCCGGCGGATCTACTGGCTGGTGCTCGTCGCGGTCATCGTGCTCTTCACGCTGGCCTTCGTCTTCCCGCTCTACTGGATGATCACCGGCGCGATGAAGACGCCGGAGGAGATCGCCCAGATGCCGCCCACGCTCACCCCGGAGGCGCCCAGCCTGGACGCGTTCTTCGAGGCGTGGGACCTGTTCGACATCGGCACGCTGCTGGCCAACACCGCGTACTACGCGCTGGGCGCCTGGCTGTTCTCCATGGCGGTGGACGTGACGGCGGCGTACGCGCTGTCGAAGCTGCGCCCGATGTTCGGCAACGTGGTCCTCGGCGCGATGCTGGCCACGCTGATGATCCCGCCGATGGTCATCCTGATCCCGCTCTACGTCACGATCGTCGACCTGGGGCTGCTCAACAACCCGTGGGGCCTGTGGTTCCCCGCGGCGGCCAACGGCTTCAACATCTTCCTGCTCAAGCGGTTCTTCGACTCCATCCCGCGCGAGCTGATCGAGGCGGCGCAGATCGACGGCGCGGGCCCGCTGCGGGTGCTGTGGTCGGTCGTGCTGCCCGTCTCCAGGCCGATCCTCGGCGTGGTCTCCATCTTCACGATCGTCACCGCGTTCAAGGACTTCGTCCTGCCGCTGCTGGTCATGACCGACAGCGAGAAGATGACGGTCAGCGTGGGCCTGTCGCAGACGGCCGGAGCGGTGACGCAGAACCAGGTCATGGGCGGCCTGTTCATCGCCAGCATTCCGATGATCATCGTTTTCTTCATCTTCCAACGGCACATCATGGCGGGACTCACCGCCGGAAGCATCAAGGGATAAGCGCATGTCGCAAACGTGGTGGCGGGGGGCCGCGATCTACCAGGTCTACCTGCGTAGCTTCGCCGACGGGAACGGCGACGGGGTCGGCGACCTCGCCGGCCTGCGCTCCCGCCTGCCGTACCTGAAGGATCTCGGGATCGACGCCATCTGGCTCAATCCGTGGTACCCGTCGCCGATGGCCGACGGCGGCTACGACGTGGCCGACTACCGCGACATCGAGCCGGTCTTCGGCACCCTGTCCGAGGCGGAGCGGTTCGTCGAGGAGGCGCACGAGCTGGGCATCAGGGTCATCATCGACGTGGTGCCGAACCACAGCTCCACGGAGAGCGCCTGGTTCAAGGAGGCACTCGCCGACCCGGCGGCCAGGGACCGGTTCTGGTTCAGCGACGAGCCGCTCAACGACTGGCAGTCGATCTTCGGCGGCTCGGCCTGGACCCAGGTTCCCGACGGCCAGTGGTACCTGCACCTGTTCGCACCGGAGCAACCGGATTTCAACTGGGGCAATCCGGAGGTCCACCAGGAGTTCGAGGACGTGCTGCGCTTCTGGTTCGACCGGGGCGTGGACGGCGTGCGCATCGACTCCGCGGCCCTGCTGATCAAGTCGGAGGAGGGGTACGAAGACCTCGACGAGGTCCACGACGTCTACCGTCGGTGGCGCGAGGTGGCCGACGAGTACGGCGAGCGCGTCCTGATCGGGGAGGTCTGGCTCCCCGACCAGGAGCGTTTCGCCCGCTACCTGCGCCCCGACGAGCTGCACACGGCCTTCAACTTCGACTTCCTGGCCTGCCCGTGGGACCCGGCGGAGCTGCGCAGGGTCATCGACCTGACCCTCACCACGCACACCCCGATCGGCGCCCCGCCGACGTGGGTCCTGTCGAACCACGACGTGACCAGGCCCGTCACCAGGTACGGCCGCGCGGACACCGCGTTCGCGCACGGCGGCCGGCTCCACGGCACCCCGTCGGACCTGGAGCTGGGCCACCGCCGCGCCAGGGCGGCGGCGCTGCTCGCCATGGCGCTCCCCGGCTCGGTGTACGTCTACCAGGGCGAGGAGCTGGGCCTGCCGGAGGTCGAGGACCTGCCGGACGAGCTGCGCCAGGACCCGATGTACGCCAGGTCCGGCGGCACGAACCCGGGCAGGGACGGCTGCCGCGTCCCGCTGCCGTGGTCGGGTGACGAGCCCCCGTTCGGCTTCGGCGCCGGCACGCCGTGGCTGCCCCAGCCGGACGGCTGGCGCAAGCTGACGGCCGAGGCGCAGCGCACCGACCTGGGCTCGATGCTCAACCTCTACCGCACGGCCCTCGGCCTGCGGCGCGACCTGCTGGGCGACGGCACGCTGACGTGGCTGCCGACCGGCCCGGAGGTCCTGGCCTTCGCCAGGGACTCCGGCCTGGTCAGCGTCACCAACCTGAGCAGCGGGCCGGTGCCGCTACCTCCGGGACGGCTCCTGCTCTCCAGCGGCCCGCTGGAGGACGGCGTCCTGCCCTCCGACACGACGGCCTGGCTGGCGCGGGACTGAGCGGAGCGCCACCAGCCCGGCCACCGTCAGCGCCAGGCACAGCCAGGCGAACCAGTCGCCGAACCTGGCGTACACGGTGGGCCCGGGACCCTGGGGCACGTCGGCGAAGGCCGTGACGAACGGCTGCCGCGTGCCCTCGGTGTCCGTCCCGGCCAGCACCCGGCCCCACGCGTCGGAGATCATCGGCGTGCCCCACTGCGCCGCCCAGGCCACCGGGAGCCCCGTCTCGACGCCGCGCAGCAGCCCCATGCGGCTGTGCTGCCAGCCGTTGCCGAACTCGTCGGCGGCCGGCACGGCCATCAGCCGCGCCCCCGCTCTCGCGTAGTCGCGGATCGGGGAGGCGAAGTTGAGGTCCATGCAGTTGGCCAGGCCGACCCGGTCACGGGCGAAGGCCAGCTCGTCTCCATGCCGGAACGGGATCCCGGGCGCGAAGTGCCACTTCGTGTAGAAGACCGGCGCCGACCCGTCGCCGGGGAGCGCGACCGAGTAGTTGTACTTGATCTCAGGGGTCGAGTGCACGATCCCGATGACCACGTCCATGCCGCGCTCGCGGGCGACCTCGCGCAGCGGCGCGAGCGCGCGGTCCCGGCTCGCCTCGTCGGTGCCGAGCGTGCCCTCGGGCAGGACCACCAGGTCGACGCCCTCGGGCAGCGCGGCGATCTCCTTGACGTAGTCGCGGATCAGCGCCTGCACGTCCGGGGCCGCCGCGTCGGGGGCCCACTGGTAGCGGGTGGCCGACATCACCGCCACCCGCGGCCCGGTCGCGGGGTCCGGGCCGGCCAGCCGTACGGCGCCGAAGACGAGCACGAGCAGGCACGCCGCCGCGCCCACCGCACCGGTGCGCAGGCGCGGCCGCCAGGCGGCCCCCGGCCAGAGCACCGCCGCCAGCGCGGCCGGCGCCAGCAGCAGGACGTACTCCACGCCCCAGGCGCCCGTCACCGAGGCGATCTGCGTCACCACCGGCACGCCGGCCACGGAGGTGGCCAGCGGCCAGACGATGCCGGTCGGATTGGTCACCGCGGTCAGGTACATGAACGCCACCCACACGGCCGGCGCGGCGCAGGCGGCGAGCAGCAGCAGCCCGCGCCGGGCGAGCGCCTGGAAGAGCCAGACCACCAGCCCGAACAGCAGCGAGCTGCCGATCATGATGGCGAACCCGATGGGCTGCGGCACCGACGGGGTGCGCAGGAAGAAGGTCAGCTGGTTGGTCACGCCCAGCAGGAAGGCCAGGGACGCGAGCAGGAAGGCCGCCCGGCCGCTCACGCGCGGCGCCAGCAGCAGCATCGGGAGCGGTGCCAGCCAGGTCAGCGCCGGGATCGGCGCGAAGCCCGTGCCGAAGAAGAACAGCACCGCCGAGGCGGCCGTGGCCGCGAGTGCGAGAAGCATGTATACACCGTAAACATCGAGGTATACGGTGTCAACATGGCCGCGTACGCGCAGGTGGCGCGGGCGGCGTTACGATCACGGGATGGCACGGCTGCGCAGGACACCCCCGGACGACCTGGCCCATGACGCCCGCGCGCTCTACGAGAAGATCACCGCGGGGCCGCGCGGCCGGTTCATGGTCGACCCCGACGGCGGGCTCGCCGGCCCGTTCAACGCCATGCTCCTCAGCCCGCCCGTCGGCGACCCGCTGCAGGAGCTCGGCGCGGCCGTCCGCTACCGCTCGTCGCTGAGCGACCGGGCCAGGGAGCTGGCCGTCCTGGTGGTCGCCGGGCACGAAAACAGCGCGTTCGAGCGGCAGGCCCACGAGCCCATCGCCCGGGAGCTCGGGTTCACCGGCGACCAGCTCAAGGCGCTGCGCGACGGCGAGCCCCTGGCGCTGGACGACCCTGCCGAGAGGGCCGTGCTGGCGGTGACCCGCGCCCTGGTCGCCAGGAAGGATCTGGACGACGCGGAGTACGCGGCGCTGGGGGAGCGGGAGCTGTTCGAGCTGACCACGCTGGTCGGCTACTACACGACCCTCGCGCTCCAGCTGCGCGTCTTCCGGGTCTAGCGGGTGGCGCCGCTGGGGTCGCGGAGCCACGCCTCCAGCGCCGTACGCGCCGCGTCGGCCTCCGAGGGCAGGCGCATGGCGAGCAGCTGCATCCAGAGCGTGCCCTGGAGGGCGCGGGCCGCCAGGAAGTGCCGTATGCCCGGATCATCGGGATCGGCGCCGTAGGCGCGCACGGCCGCGCGCCCGTCGAGCCGCGTCGTGCGCAGCAGGCACGCCAGGTCCCACTCGACGGGCCCGGCCATGGTCTCCTCGAAGTCGTTCCACAGCAGCCCGGCGGGCGTGGCGAGGAGGTTGCCGGGGTGCGCGTCGCCGTGCAGCGCCCGCGCCGGCCGGCCCGCCAGCCGCTCCGCCAGGCCCGCGTACGCGTCGCGCAGCCGCGCCGCCACGTCGCCGGGGAGGTGCCCGTCGAGCAGTTCCAGCAGCCGCGGCGGCTCGTCGAGCACCGGCCCGAGGCGGGGCAGCTCGCCGGGGAAGCCCCGCAGCGCGTCGTGCAGCTCGGCGAGCGCCCGCCCGGCCGTCTCGGGGCTCACCTGATGGCCGGGGTCGTGCTCGACGTGCGTCCAGAACGAGACCAGGATCCCGTCACGCGCGTGCGGCCCCGGAGGCAGCAGCCCGGACGGCGGCACGACCGGCACGCCCTGCCCGTGCAGGTAGGACGCCACCTCCAGCTCCCGCCGCAGCGCGTCCTCGGGCCGGCCGCGGCCGAACGCGGTCACGGTGGGCACCCGCGCCACGACGGGCGCGGGCCGCAGGTGGATCCGCAGGCTGAACGAGTCGCGCAGCACGACCGGATCGCGCACGCCGACGCCGTGCTCCTCGGCGAGGCGCGCCACCGAGGCCACGGTGCTCACGCCGGCCCCCTGACCACCAGCAGGGGCGCTCACGCCGACCCCCTGACCACCGGCACGGCGCTCACGCGGACTCCCGGACCACCAGCTCCGTCGGCATGATCACCGGGTCGGCCGCCCCGCCCTCGAACAGTCCGAGCAGCAGCCTGACCATGGCCGCCGCCTGCTCGGCCACCGGGTGCCTGAGCGTCGTCAGCGGCGGCTCGGTGTACTTCGCCGCCTCGATGTCGTCGAATCCCACCACCGCCACGTCGTCGGGCACCCGGCGCCCGGCCTGGCGCAGCGACTGCAGCGCCCCCACCGCCATCAGGTCGTTGGCCACGAAGACGGCGTCCAGCTCGGGGTCGTCGCGCAGGAGCTGCCGCATCGCGATCGCGCCCGACTCGCGCGTGAAGTCGCCCACCGCGACGATCGAGCGCAGGTCGGAGTCGCGCAGCACGTTGCGGTAGCCGGTCAGGCGGTCCTGGCCGCCGATCATGTCCTGCGGGCCCGCGATCGTGGCGATCCTGCGCCTGCCCCGCTCCACCAGGTGCCGCACGCCGGTCTCCGCCCCGCCCACGTTGTCGTTGTCGACGTACGGGATGTCCACCGGCACGGCGGGCCGCCCGTAGGAGACCACGGGGACGCGCAGGCGCGAGAGCGCGGCCGGCAGCGGGTCGGCCCCGTGCATGGAGATCAGCATGACCCCGTCGACGTGCCCGCCCGCGATGTAACGCTCCACGCGGGCATGGCCCTTGGCGGAGGCGGCCAGCATCAGCACGACCTGCTTGTTGACCGTTTCGAGCTCCATCGACGCCGACCTGATCGCCGTGGAGAACATCGGGTCCTCGGAGAAGACCCGGGTGCCCGGCTCGCTGACGACCAGGGCGATGGAGTCGGTGCGCTGGGTGACCAGGCTGCGCGCGGCCGGGTTGGGCACGTAGCCCAGCTCGTCGATCGCGCGCAGCACGGCGTCGCGGATCTGGGGCGCCACCGTCGTCTGGCCGTTGACGACCCGGGACGCGGTGGCGCGCGACACCCCCGCCCGCGCGGCGACCGCTTCCAGGGTGGGGCGTCTCATGACTGGACCAAGAGGGAGAGCACGAAGAAAATCTACCGGTTCCGTCCGTAGCGCTCCGGACATCAGTTCACGCGCAGAGCCCGGAGAAGTTCAGAAGCCGTTTCCGGTGATCACGTCTCTGTACCAGAGCGCACTGTCCTTGGGTGTCCTGGTCTGTGTCGCGTAGTCCACATGCACGATGCCGAAACGGCGCCGGTAGCCCTCCGCCCACTCGAAGTTGTCGAGCAGCGACCAGACCAGGTATCCGCGCAGGTCCGCGCCGGCCTCGATGGCCCGGTGCACCTCCCGGAGGTGCCCGTCCAGGTAGGCCACCCGCTCCGCGTCGTGCACGCGCCCGTCCGACACGACGTCGTCGAAGGCCGCGCCGTTCTCGGTGACCATGAGGCCGACCTGGGGGTAGTCGCGCGACAGCCGTACGAGGAGCCTGGACAGGCCGTCCGGCACGATCGGCCAGCCCATCGCGGTCGTCGGGGCGTCCGCCTGGGCGAACCTGACGCCCTCCGAGCCGGGCCAGGCGGCGTCGGCGGGCAGCCCGGGGCCCGCCTCGACCACGCACGGGTTGTAGTAGTTGACGCCGACCAGGTCGATCGGCGCGTTGATCAGCGCCAGGTCGCCGTCCTGGACGTGGCCGGTCCCGCCGTTGCGGGCCGCCGCTTCCAGGACCTCCTCCGGGTACGTGCCGTACAGGGCCGGGTCGAGGAACTGCCGGGTCAGCAGCGCGTGGACGCGCTCGACGACGGCCGCGTCGGCGTCGCCCGGCACCGCCCAGGGGTCGTTGACCTGGGCGGGCGTCAGCACCGGCGAGGAGTTGACGACCAGCATGATGCTCCGGGCGCCGCTCGTGCGCAGCCGCCGCGCGGCCAGTCCATGGCCGAGGAGCAGGTGGTGGGCCGAGCGCAGGGCGCTGGCCGGGTCGCGGCGGCCCGGCGCGTGCACGCCGTTGCCGTAGCCGAGGAAGGCCGCCACCCAGGGCTCGTTCAGCGTAGCCCAGTGCTCCACCCGGTCGCCGAGGCGGTCGTACACGGCCTGGGCGTAGTCGGCGAACCGGTGGGCGGTGTCCCGATCGGTCCAGCCGCCGCGGTCTTCGAGAGCTTGGGGAAGGTCCCAGTGATAAAGAGTGATATATGGCGAAATGTCGGCGGCCAGCAGCTCGTCCACGAGCCTGTCGTAGAACGCCAGCCCGCGCGGGTTGATCGGGCCCGCGCCGTCCGGCTGGACGCGCGGCCACGCGACCGAGAACCGGTACGCCGCCAGCCGCAGCTCGCGCATCAGCCCGACGTCCTCGCGGAAGCGGTGGTAGTGGTCGCAGGCCATGTCCCCGGTGTCGTCGTTAGCCACGTTCCCGGGAGTGTGGGAGAAGGTGTCCCAGATCGACTGGCCTCGCCCGTCCTCCTTGACCGCGCCCTCGATCTGGTAGGAGGCCGTCGCGGCACCCCAGACGAAGTCCTCGGGAAAGATCATTCCTTAACAGCTCCTCGCGTTTTTCCGCCGATGACGTGCCCGCCCGAACAGGGCAGCTCTCTGAGAGAGCGCTCTCTCAGAGAGTCGCGGCGGATCCGTCCGGCTGTCAATGGTGCCGGACGTAACGATCCGAAAGGAGCGGGAGAGCGCGTTCAGACGTTGAGCGCGCGGCCCGCCATGCGGGCGTACATCCGGCCGGGGCTCGGGGCCTTGGCCAGGAACCCGGGCAGCATGGGCAGCTCCACCGCGAACGGGTCGAGCCGCTCGTACAGCTCGTTCGCGTCGGCGGGCCGGTCGTCCGGCTGCTTCTCCAGCAGCTGCGACAGCAGCGCGCCCAGCTCGCGGGGGAGGCCCGGGATGGCCGGCGGACGCTCCTTGACCTGCTTCTCGAAGACCACGTAGTCGGTGGGGCCGGTGAAGAGCTGCCGGCCGGTCAGCATCTCGTGCAGCACGCAGCCCAGCGAGTAGAGGTCGCTGCGCGGCTCCGCCACGCCGTGCTGGATCTGCTCGGGCGCCATGTACGCCGGCGTGCCCAGGATCTGCCCGATCCGCGTGAACGTGGTGACCTCGGCGTCGCGCAGCATGGCCAGCCCGAAGTCGAGCACCTTCACGCCGCCGTCGGGGCAGAGCATGAGGTTGGTCGGCTTGAGGTCGCGGTGGCAGATGGACAGCGAGTGCGCCGCCGACAGCACGGCGCACGCCTGGGCCGTGATCGCCGCCGCCCACGACACCGGCAGCGGGCCGTGCTCGCTGACCACGTCGGCCACCGTGGCGCCCTCGATGAACTGCATCACCTGGTAGAGCCGCTGCTCGTGCGTGCCGAAGTCATAGAGGACCGGGGCGCCCGGATGCTCCAGCCTGGCCAGGATGCGCGCCTCGCGGATGAACCGGCTCTCCATCTCGTGATCGGGCCCGCTGGGCAGCCTGAGCAGCTTCACCGCGACCCGGCGGTCGAGGTGGCGGTCGTGGCCCGCGTAGACGGCGCCCATGCCGCCCTGCCCGAGAGGGAGGTCGTCGAGCACGTATCGGTCGCCGATGACCATTTGCCCCTCCCAGCAGCCTTCCGGGGAAAAAGCTACACCGTCAGGACTGCGGGTGCAGATGGCCGTCGGCGAGGCCGTCGAGGCCCAGCCTGATCAGCGTCTGCCCCAGCGTCGAGGTCTCGCGGATGGCGTCCTCCAGCACGGCCAGCTGCCTGAACGCCTCGCCGTACGCCTTCTGCTCCTTCAAGGACAGGCGCGGCAGCCGGGTGCGCCGCACGTCGAACCTGCTGGAGCCGGTCGTCACCCGGCCCCCGGCGGCCCGCAGGAAGCCGGCCAGGAAGTCGGGGTCGAGCCGGCGCGCGTCGACCCGGTAGAGCGTCAGGTGCGGGCCCAGCATCGCGCCGCCGTCGGCCATCACCCGCACGCTGGAGTAGGAGGCCACCACGTCGCCCGGATGGATCGCGACCAGGCCCTGCTGCATGGTGGTGGAGCCGGACGGCGCGCTGCCGTGCAGCACGTCGTCGGAGGTCAGCACCGGCACGTCGCCGCCGTCGGCGGCCATCTTGGGCGGGGCCTGAGACGTGGTCACCAGGCCCTCCTTGATGAGGTCGCCCAGCGTCGTGACGGGCCGGTCGAGCGGCTGCTCCAGGACCTGCAGGTCGGGCGGCGGCGCCGCGGCGGCCAGGAAGCGGTCGCGGGCCTCGGCGTACGCCTTGCCGACGTCGTCGCGCCGCTGGTGCCTGGCCGGGGTCATGTCGACCTCGTCGGCCAGCAGGTCGATGATGCGTACGCTCTGATCGGAACGGTCCTCCAGGTAGGCCTGCCAGGCCGGCTCGACGACCGCCAGGTCGCCGGTGGCGTCGAGGATGAGCACCTCCGACGGCGGGCGCTCGCCGGCCGCCGGGCGGCGCAGCAGCCACAGGTCCGAGCCCGGCAGCGCGACGACGGCCCGCAGCGCGCCCGCGCGCAGGAGGTTGGCGCGGATGCGGCGGCCCGCCTTGCGGCTGGCGGCGGCCGGCGGCATGAGGACGGCGACCAGGCCGCGCGGCCTGACGTGGGTGAGGCAGTGCTGGACCCAGGCCAGCTCCGGCTCGCCGCGCGGCGGCAGGCCGTACTCCCAGCGCGGGTCGCCGGTCAGCTCCTCGTAACCCCAGGCCCGCTCGTTGAACGGCGGGTCGCAGACCACGGCGTCGGCCTTCTCGCCGGCGAACGCGTCGTGGCGCATCGCGTCGCCGGCCACCACCTCGGCCTCGACGCCGCGCAGCCGCAGCCGGGAGGCGGCGATGGCCGCCGAGGTCTCGCTGAGCTCCTGCCCGAGCACCCTGCCGAGCCCTCCGGCCGGGGCGGGATTCGCGCGGGCGGGGGCGAGGAGCAGCGTGCCGACGCCGCAGGCCGGATCGAGGATCGTGGTGTCGGCGGCGCCGTCCGCGCGGACGAGCCTGACCATGAGCCCGGCGACGTCCTCGCGGGTCACCGAGAGCTGCCGGGAGTGCGCCTCGAGATAGCGCTCACACAGGAACTCGTACGCGCCCAGCGCCCCCTGCTGCGCGGCCAGCTCCAGCAGGAGCTCCGCCAGCTCCGGGTCCAGCCCGACGTCCTCCCCGCGGGGCGGGTCGCTCTCCACGGAACCACCCGCGGGCGGCTCGGCCGCGCCGGTCAGGAGGGCGCCCGCGCGGGCGACCAGCTCGCCCAGCCGCAAATCGCCCGCGGCTTTCAGGCGTTGCCACACCCGATCTCCCAGGGAGACCTGGTAGGACTTCCCATAGCGGCGCAGCCAGGACTCGACCTGGCGCAGCGAGAAGAGCGGCTGGTTGGCCGTGCCTCCGATGGGATCGGGGAAGTCGTCGTGGCGGCGACGCCAGTTGCTCACCGCGGCACGCCCGACACCGGCGAGCCGGGCGATGTCACCGGCGTTGACGGTCGGGTCGTGGCTCATGGAGCCCACAGTAGTTCACAAGAGTCTTCAGCGCATCTGCTTGTGAAGTCTTTCAACCAATGATTTACTGCAGGGTATGAAGCACAACATCCGCTATGCCGCCGGATCAGACGTGGGCCGCCGCAGGGAGCAGAACGAGGACTCCGGCTACGCGAGTGGCCGGATGCTGGTGGTGGCCGACGGCATGGGTGGTCACGCGGCCGGCGAGCTGGCGAGCTCGGCGGCGATCGCCGTCATGCGAGAGCTGGATGCCACGCTTCCCGAGACGGGCGCGGACCTGGAGGCGGCCCTGGAGGGCGCCGTGCACGAGGCTGCCCGCAGGCTGGTCGAGCTGGCCGACATCGACCCGGCACGCCGGGGCATGGGCACCACGGTGACCGCCATGCTGTGGGACGGCTACCGGTTCGCCATGGCCCATCTCGGTGACTCCCGCGGATATTTGCTTCGCGACGGTGCTCTCTATCAGATGACCAAGGATCACACACTTGTGCAGTCGATGGTGGACGAAGGGCGGATAACGGAGGATCAAGCCGCCGTGCACCCCCGGCGTTCGATGGTGCTGCGCGTCCTGGGCAGCGAGGGCAGGGCGGAGCCTGACATGGCGCTGCGCGAAGCCGAGCCCGATGACCGCTACCTCCTCTGCTCCGACGGCCTCACGACCGTCCTCGGCCCCGAGGTCCTGCACGAGGTGCTGACCACGGTGGCAGACCCGGGCGCCGCCGTCCAGCGGTTGATCGATCTCGCGAACGAGGGCGGCTCGCCGGACAACGTGACCGTGATCGTGGCCGACGTCGTCGCGCCGGGCGCGGGTGACGCGGGCGTCTACCGGGTGGGCGCGGGCTCCTAACAAGCGTAGTAGCCGGTCTCAGGAGCCCCAGCAGTCACAAGACGGATGTTTCCGGACATAGCACGACACTTTCCAGTTGCTCCGCGCACTTTCTCGATGGCGCTACTACAGTCCATCGTGATTTGTCGGTTTTCTGGGAGGAGTCACCCTGGACCCGATCGCGGACGAGCTGCTGAAGACGGTGCGGCGGGAAATCGGCTACAAGGAGAAGGACGGCCAGCTCACCAAGTTCGGCCAGTGGTACGCGCATCGCGTCCAAGACACCCAGTACCGCGACGCGCCGTGGTGCGACATGTTCCTCGCCTGGGCCGCCGACAAGGCCGGGCTGACCGACTACGTGGGGTCGTTCGCCTGGACGCCCTCCCACGCCGCCTGGTTCATGAAGCAGGGCGCCTGGACACAGAAGCCCGAGCCGGGAGCGCTGGTCTTCTTCGACTGGCGGGGCGGCAAGAGCTACAAGGGCATCGACCACGTGGGGATCGTGGAGCGCGTCACCGGCGCGAAGATCCACACGATCGAGGCGAACGTGGACCGGGTCTGGCTCAAGCGCAAGACCCGCGAGACGGACAAGGTCGTCGGCTACGGCATCCCGCGCCTCGTCAAGGAGAACCTCAACGAGATCCGCTCCACCGAACGGCCCTTCGTGCCGGCGCCGCGCGCGGAGCCTGAGCACGGGACGCCCCTGGACGTCCTGGGCACGCCGCCCGCGCTGCTGGCCGTGATGGTGCTGACGACCATCGTGCTCTCCCTCCGCGTCGCCGGCCGCCGCCGCGGCACCCACCGCCGCCTGCGCCGGCTCTGGAACGCACCAACCGCCCCCGACCCACCCGGCGCGGAACCGCGCAGGTCAGCGCGGGAAGAGGGCTCGGCCCGAGAGCGGGAGCCGGCCCGCAAGGCGGCCCGCGAGACGGCCCGCGAGACGGCCTCCGCGGGCGCGGCTCACCCCGCCGGAACGCGCGCCCGGTCCGGCCCGGCGGCCACCGCCGCCGCCAAGGGCGCCGCGGTCAAGGGCGCCGTGGTCAAGGGCGCCGCCGCCAGGGGCAGCGGGGCCGCCACTGCGGCGAAGCGGACGGCTCCGGGCAGGCGCAGGCCGTACGAGCGCGGCTGAGACCCGTGCGAGGCGCTCACCTGGTGAGGTCGATGACCACCTTGACGTCCTCGCCCCGTTCGAAGGCCTCCAGGGCGCGGGACAGCGGGACCCGCCGCGTGATGAGCCGTTCCAGCCACCCGAGGTCGGCCTTGGCCAGCGCCACCGCCGCGTCCCTGTAGTGCCGCAAATTGGCGTTCACGGTGCCGAAGACCACGTCGTTCTCCAGCACGATGTCCCGGTTGATCACGCCGGGGTCCACCCGGTGCGTGCGCCCGCCGGGTGAGAGGCCGGCCAGGCAGACGATGCCGGCGGCGGCCGTGCCGGTCATGGCCTCGATGACCAGCGGCCCGGCGCCCGTGCACTCGATGATGATGTCGGGCCGGACCGGGGGGAGGTCCTTCAGCGACGAGGCGGAGTGGTACGTCGCGCCGATCTCCTCCACGAGCCGCGACTTGAGCCCTGCCGGCGAGCGGTTGAGCACGTGCACGTCGAGCCCCCGCTGCCGCCCCATCAGCGCCGCAAGCAGCCCGACAGGCCCGGCCCCGGTGACGAGGAGCGTCCGGGGCTCGAACCAGGCCCGCGACCCGATCCGTTCGATGTGGTCCCACGCCTTGGCGACCACCGACGCGGGCTCGACCAGCATGCCGACGCTCTCCAGCGACGGGTCGAGGCGCACGGCGTAGCCCGCCTCGACCGTCCAGTGCTGGGAGGCGTAGCCGTCGAGCTGCTTGATGCCGCGCTCGGTGTAGCGGCCGTTGCGGCACATGTCGAACTCGCCCCGGGCGCACGCGCCGCAGGGCTCGGGGTCGGGCCGGCGTACCACGCCCACCACCAGGTCTCCCGGCGAGAACGCGGACCCCTCCGGCACCTCCAGCACCCGGCCGAGCGACTCGTGCCCGATGACCATCCGTTCCCTGCCGGGCGGCGGCCAGCCGTACTCGGCCGTCGCGAGCTCCCTGTCGGTGCCGCAGACGCCGAGGGCGAGCCCCTCGACGACCAGCAGGCCCTTGCCCGGCACGGGATCGGGCACGTCCTCGACCGCGAGCGTCCCCGTCTTGCCGGGCGCGAACGTCAGCGCACGCATCTCTGCCTCATCTCCCTGCCTCACCCCCGGTTGCCTCGCGAGCCCCTACCCCGGAGCGGCGCGGCGAATACTCCGGCGTCCCCTGTCGAATTAGTAGGACGTCCTAGTATCTTCGTAGGAAGAGCCCTCACGAAGGAGTGACAAGGCGTGCATGTCCCTGAACACCCAGTGCGGTTCGTGACCGCCGCGGCCCTGTTCGACGGCCACGACGCGGCGATCAACATCATGCGGCGCATCCTCCAGTCACAGGGGGCCGAGGTCATCCACCTCGGGCACAACCGCTCGGTCGACGAGATCGTCACGGCCGCGATCCAGGAGGACGTCCAGGGGGTGGCGATCAGCTCCTACCAGGGCGGGCACGTGGAGTTCTTCACCTACCTCGTGGAGCTGCTGCGCGAGCGCGGGGCGGGGCACGTCAAGGTGTACGGCGGCGGCGGGGGCGTGATCGTCCAGGAGGAGATCGACCTGCTGCACTCGCGCGGCGTCACCCGCGTCTTCTCGCCCGAGGACGGCCAGCGGTACGGCCTGCCCGGCATGATCAACAAGCTGATCGAGGACTGCGACGTCGAGCTGGACGACCCGCCGCCGGTGGAGGCGGTGGTCTCGGGCGACCAGGCGGCGCTGGCCCGGGCGGTCACGCTGCTGGAGTCCGGTCACGCCCCGGCCGAGCTGGTCGAGGGGCTGCGGGCCGCCGCCGCGGACAAGCGCGCCCCCGTGCTCGGCATCACCGGCACCGGCGGCTCCGGCAAGTCGTCGCTCACCGACGAGCTGGTGCGCAGGTTCCGCGTCGACAACGACGACAAGCTGCGCATCGCGATCCTCGCCATCGACCCCACCCGCAGGCGCGGCGGCGGCGCGCTGCTCGGCGACCGCATCAGGATGAACAGCCTGGGCCCGCAGACCTACTTCCGCTCCATGGCCACCAGGGGCGCCGCCAGCGAGGTGCCCGCCTGCCTCGACGACGTGATCGCGGCGTGCCGGGCGGCGGGCCACGACCTGGTGATCGTGGAGACGCCCGGCATCGGCCAGGGCGACGCCGGGATCGTCCCGCACGTGGACGTGCCCCTCTACGTGATGACGCCGGAGTTCGGGGCGGCCTCGCAGCTGGAGAAGATCGACATGCTCGACTTCGCCGAGGCCGTGGTGATCAACAAGTACGAGCGGCGCGGCGCGGAGGACGCCCTGCGCGACGTGCGCCGCCAGCTCGTACGCAACCGGGAGGCGTTCGGCTCGGGACCGGAGGACATGCCGGTCTTCGGCACCATCGCCGCCCGCTACAACGACGCCAGCGTGACGGCCCTCTACCAGTACCTCAAGCCGCTCCTGCTGGCCGAAGCGGGCCCCGGGCTGCTGCCGGAGGTGACCGGGCGCACCTCGCGGGCCTCGGCCGCCATCGTGCCGCCCGCCCGGGTGCGCTACCTGGCCGACATCGCCGAGACCGTGCGCGCGTACCACGCCGAGACGCTCGCCCAGGCGGAGGTGGCCCGCCGCCGCCAGCAGCTCGCCGCCGTGCGCACCCTCATGGAGGACTCCCGGCTGCAAGAGCTGGAGGAGCGGGCGGACCGGGAGCTCACCGACGAGAGCCGGGCCCTGCTCGACGGCTGGCCGGCCGTCAAGGAGCGCTACACCGCCGACGAGCTGGTCGTGAAGGTCCGCGACCGGGAGATCCACACCCCGCTCTGGCGCGAGACCCTGTCGGGCAACCGGATCCCGCGCGTGGCCCTGCCCCGCTACAGCGACCACGGCGACCTGCTGCGGTTCCTGCGCGGCGAGAACCTGCCCGGCACGTTCCCGTTCACCGCGGGCGTGTTCCCGTTCAAGCGTGACGACGAGGACCCGACCAGGATGTTCGCGGGCGAGGGCGACCCGTTCCGCACCAACAGGCGCTTCAAGCTGCTGTCCGAGGGCCAGCCGGCGACCAGGCTGTCCACGGCGTTCGACTCGGTGACGCTGTACGGCCACGACCCGGACCTGCGCCCCGACATCTACGGAAAAGTCGGGACCTCAGGGGTCTCGATCGCGACGCTCGACGACATGAAGGTGCTCTACGACGGGTTCGACCTGGCGGCGCCCAACACCTCGGTGTCCATGACGATCAACGGCCCGGCGCCCACGATCCTGGCCTTCTACCTCAACACCGCCGTCGACCAGGCCCTCGACCGCTTCCAGGCCGAGCACGGCCGCGCGCCGTCGGACGAGGAGGCCGCCGAGCTGCGCGCCACGACGCTGGCCACGGTCAGGGGCACCGTGCAGGCCGACATCCTCAAGGAGGACCAGGGCCAGAACACCTGCATCTTCTCCACGGAGTTCTCGCTCCGGATGATGGCCGACATCCAGGAGTGGTTCA
This sequence comes from Nonomuraea phyllanthi, assembly GCF_006334985.2. GTDB lineage: Bacteria > Actinomycetota > Actinomycetes > Streptosporangiales > Streptosporangiaceae > Nonomuraea > Nonomuraea phyllanthi. The sequence continues at coordinate 389,499 of NZ_VDLX02000001.1, read as the reverse complement.
TCAGGAACGGCGTGCGCAACTTCTACTCGGTCTCGATCTCCGGCTACCACATCGCCGAGGCCGGGGCCAACCCCATCAGCCAGCTCGCCTTCACCCTGGCCAACGGCTTCACCTACGTGGAGGCGTACCTGGCCAGGGGCATGAAGATCGACGACTTCGCCCCGAACCTGTCGTTCTTCTTCTCCAACGGCATGGACCCCGAGTACAGCGTGCTCGGCCGGGTGGCCCGCCGCATCTGGGCGGTGGCCATGAGGGAGCGCTACGGCGCCGGCGAGCGCTCGCAGAAGCTGAAGTACCACATCCAGACCTCGGGCAGGTCCCTGCACGCCCAGGAGATGAACTTCAACGACATCCGCACCACCCTCCAGGCCCTGATCGCCATCTACGACAACTGCAACAGCCTGCACACCAACGCCTTCGACGAGGCCGTCACCACCCCGTCGGCCGACTCGGTGCGCCGGGCCATGGCGATCCAGCTCATCATCAACCGCGAATGGGGCCTGGCGAAGAACGAGAACCCGCTGCAGGGCGCCTTCATTGTCGAGGAGCTGACGGACCTGGTGGAGGAGGCGGTGCTGAGCGAGTTCGAGCGGCTGTCCGACCGGGGCGGCGTGCTGGGCGCGATGGAGACCGGCTACCAGCGCGGCAAGATCCAGGACGAGTCCATGCTGTACGAGATGCGCAAGCACGACGGCTCGCTGCCCATCGTCGGCGTCAACACGTTCCGCAACGGGGACGAGGAGCAGCCGGCGCACAAGCTGGAGCTGGCCAGGGGCACCGAGGAGGAGAAGCGCTCGCAGCTCGACCGGCTCCACGCCTTCCAGGAGCGCAACCGCTCGGAGGCGCCCGCGCAACTCGCCCGGCTGCGCGAGGCGGCGATGTCGGACGGCAACGCCTTCGAGGTGCTGATGGAGGCGGCCCGCCACTGCTCGCTCGGCCAGATCACGGACGCGCTGTTCGAGGCGGGCGGCCAGTACCGCCGCAACGTCTGACAGGGCCGCCCGCCCGGTCGGCGGCCGGGCGGGCGGCGCGGATAGGATCACGGGGCGGGCAACATCGCTAACGAGGAGGCTTTCATGTCCGACGTCACTTTCAAGGGCACCCCCATCACCGTGGGCGGCACCTTCCCGAAGCCCGGCGACAGCGCGCCCGCGTTCACGCTGGTGGGCGGCGACCTCGGCGAGAAGTCGCTGGCTGACTTCGGGCAGCGGACGAAGGTGCTCAACATCTTCCCGAGCATCGACACCGGCGTCTGCGCGGCCTCCGTGCGCCGCTTCAACCAGATCGCCTCGGAGCACCCCGACGTGGCCGTGCTCTGCGTCTCCGCCGACCTGCCCTTCGCGCAGAAGCGGTTCTGCGGCGCCGAGGGGCTCGACAACGTGACCACGCTCTCGCTCATGCGCGGCCGCGAGTTCCTGGCCGACTACGGCGTGGCCCAGGAGTCGGGGCCGCTGGCGGGGCTGGCCGCGCGCGCGGTGGTCGTGCTCGACGGCGACAACAAGGTGGTCTACTCCGAGCTGGTGCCGGAGATCACGCAGGAGCCCGACTACGAGGCCGCGCTCTCCGCGCTCAAGTAACCGCCGGCGCAAGTGGCCCGCGGGCGCGTTCAGGCGGCGCCTGACGTCGTGAGACGGCTCCTGAAGTCGCCGGCCAGGTCCAACAGGTGCTCGTCGCTGGTGGCGGTGTGCTGGAGGTCCAGGATGATCTCGTGGACCCCGGCCTCCGCCGCGGTGGCGAGGTAGTCGCAGATCTGGGCGACCGTGCCGCTCCAGGGCGGGTCGCCCGCGCCGGTGACGACGGGGTTGGCGCGCATGGCCATGCGCAGCGCGGCGGGGTCGCGCCCGGCCTCCTCGGCGCCGCGGCGGACGATGTCCCACATCGCGGTGAGCATGGGGATCGGGAGCGTCGCCGTCAGCCAGCCGTCGCCCCGCCGGCCGATGCGGCGCAGCGCCGGCCGGGCGAACCCGGCCAGATAGAGCGGGGGCCGCCGGGCGGGCTTGGGCTCGATGTGGCTGGGCGCGATCGTCCACAGCTCGTTCTCGTACGCCACCGGGTCCGTGCCCCAGATCGCCTCCAGCACGTCCAGGGTGGCGTCGTAGCGGGCCGCCCGGCCCCGCCACGGCACTCCCGCGGCGGCGTACTCGTCGGACGACCAGCCGAGCCCGAGCCCGGCGACCAGCCGCCCGCCGCTGAGGTGGTCGATCGTGGTGAGGGAGCGGGCCAGGATCGCCGGGGGATACCAGCAGGCGTTCAGCGCGCTCGTGCCCAGCCGGACGGTGGACGTCGCCGAGGCGGCCACCGACAGCACCGCGAAGGGGTCCAGGGAGACCCGGTGCGCCTCCGGGATGCGCCCGTCGCCGCCCGGGTAGCGGTCCTTCGGCCGCAGCGGCGTCATCAGCCGGTCGCCGGCCCACAGACCGGCCAGCCCCATCGACTCGGCCTCGGCCGACACCCGCAGCACGCTGGACAGCGCGGCGAACCTGCCGAACTGAGGGACGGCCAGCCCGAGCTCCATGGGCCCTCAGCCCTTCCTTCCGACGCCGCACAGGATGAGCGACGACTCGGGGCCGTCGGGGAAGTCGAGCGCGTCGGCCTCCTCCGGACGCCACTCCGGCAGCCAGACGAGGCCGGGGTCGGCCAGCTCGAACCCCTCGAACAGGCCCGCGATCCGCTCGCGGCTCCTGAGCGTGATCGGGGCGTCGGTGCTCTCGTAGACCTCGGTGATCGTGTGCACGGCGTCGGCGCGGGCGTCGCTGGTGCCATGGGACAGGACGAGGCAGCTGCCGGGGGCCAGGGCGTCACGCAGGCTCGCGACGACCTCCTCGGGCCGGTCGGCGTCGCCGAGGTGGTGCAGGACCGCCGTCAGCAGCACGCCGACCGGGCGGCCGAGGTCGAGGGCCGCCGCCACGGACGGGTCCGCCAGGATCGCGCCGGGGTCGCGGAGGTCGCCGCCGGCCACGGTCGTGCCGCCCTGCCCGGCCAGCAGCGCCCTGGCGTGCACCAGCACCACGGGGTCGCGGTCGACGTAGACGACCCGGGCGGCCGGGGCGATCTCCCTGGCCAGCTCGTGCACGGTGGGCTGGGCGGGCAGGCCCGTGCCCACGTCGAGGAACTGCGTGATGCCGGACTTGGCGAGGAAACGCACTGCACGCCCGAGAAACGCCCGGTTCGCCCGGATCGCGGCTCGTAATTCCGGGGCGACCTCCAGCATCTTCGCCGCCGCCGCCCGGTCGGCGGGGAAGTGGTCCTTCCCGCCGAGGAGGTAGTCGTAGAGGCGGGCGATGTTGGGCGTGTGCGGATCGAAGGCCGGCGACTTTCGCTCCAACCGTCATTCCCCCGATCAAGAGCTGGCGATCTTCAAGCGGGATTCTACGGATTCGGACCGGCGTCGGGTTGAATTCAGGAGTGTTGGATTCAGGTGTGGACGACACCGGTGCCCCCGTGGCGGTCCCCGAGACCGTGCGGCGGATCGTGTCCCTGGTGCCGTCGCTGACCGAGTCGGTGGCGGCGACAGTTCCCGAGGCGCTGGTGGGCGCCACCGACTGGTGCTCGCACCCGGCCGATCTCGACGTGGCCAGGGTGCGGGGCACCAAGAACCCCGACCTCGACGCGATCAGGCGGCTCAGGCCCGACGTGGTCCTGGCCAACGCCGAGGAGAACCGGGCGCCCGACATCGAGGCCCTGCGCGCGTCGGGCGTGGCGGTCTGGGTGACGCGCATCGAGACGCTCGACGGGGCCTTCGCCTCGCTGGACCGGATGTTCGCGCTGGCCTGCCGTACCGCGCGCCCGGCGTGGCTGGACGCGGCGGAGCGGGCGTGGCTCGCGCCCGAGGACGGGCCGCGCCGCACGGCGATCGTCCCGATCTGGCGGCGGCCGTGGATGGTGGTGGGGCGCGACACGTTCACCGGGGACGTGCTCAGGCGGCTAGGCGTGGACAACCTCTACGCGGGCCACGCGGAGCGCTACCCCAAGATCCCCCTCGACGAGCTGGTCGGGCGGCGGCCGGAGCTGGTGGTCCTGCCCGACGAGCCGTACGCGTTCTCGGCCACGGACGGCCCCGAGTGCTTCCCCGGGCTCTCCTGCGCGCTGGTCAGCGGCCGGCTGCTCACCTGGTACGGCCCCTCGCTGGTGGAGGCCCGGGCGGAGCTGCGGCGCGCGCTCGGCTGACCGGTCAGGCCCGCTCGCCCGCGGCGAGGGCCGCGTCCACCGAGGCGGGGGAGAGCACGTGCTCCATGACCATCACCGCCATCCCCACGATCCCGGCCCGCTCGCCCAGCGAGGCGGGGACGATCTCCAGATTCCGCGTCGTGTACGGCAGGCTGCGGCGGTAGACGGTCTCCCTGATGCCCGTCAGGTAATGCTCCCCGGTATCCGCCATGTCCCCGGCCAGCACCAGCACGCCCGGGTTGAGCAGGCTGACCGCGGTGGCCAGCACCACGCCCAGCGTGCGGCCGGCCTCCTGGGTGCGGGCGACGGCCCTCGGGTCGCCCGCCTGCACGAGGCGCACCACGTCACGGCTGGTGTGCCGGCCGAGGTCGGCGGCGACGGCCTGGCCGCTCGCCAGCGAGGCCACGCAGCCGCGCGAGCCGCACGTGCACACCCGGTCGTCGGTCTCGCTCAGCCGCACGTGACCGATGTTCCCGGCGGCGTCCTCGACCCCGCGGTAGATCCGCCCGTCCAGGATGATGCCGGTGCCGATGCCCGTCGACACCTTGGTGAGGAGCAGCGCGTCCGTTTCGCGCCACGACGACCACCACTCGCCCATCGCCATCGCGTTGGCGTCGTTCTCGACCAGGATGGGCACGTCGTACGCGGCCCCGATCGCCTCGCGCACCGGGTAGTCGTCCCACCCGGGCATCAGGAACGACCTGATCACCCGCCCCGTCCTGTGGTCCACCGAGCCGGGCACGTCGAGCCCGACGCCGCACACCTCGCTCGACGGCCGCCCGGCCCGGTCGAGCATGCGCTGGAACGCCTCCCGCACCCACGACAGGACGGCCTCGGGTCCCAGCTCGATGCGCATCCCGGTGCTCTCCTCGGCCATGGGGCGGGCGGCGAGGTCGGTGAGCGCCACCCTGGCGTGGGCCGCGCCCAGGTCGGCCACCAGCATCAACCGCCTGGAGGCGGCCACGTCCAGCACCGAGGGCGGCCGCCCGCCCCCGGAGGCCCCGACGCCGGACTCGTGGATGTATCCGGCGTCGATCAGCCGGTCGACCCGGTCGGTGATCGTCGACCGGGACAGGCCGGTGTACTCGATGAGGTCCTTGCGTGTCCGGCAGGCGCCATCGCGGATGAGCTGGAGGATCTGGCCCGCCGTCAGCATGGTCTATCCCTTCTCCGCCCCGGCCGTCAGGCCCTCCGTCAGCAGCCGTTCACTGGCGAAGAACACGATCACGATGGGCAGCGTCAGCACCACCGAACCCGCCATCAGGACCGTGGTGGGGACCTCGATGCTGCCCGCCAGCTGCGAGAGCCCCAGGGAAACCGTCCAGCTCTCCCGCTTGTCCACGAGGAAGAGCAGGGCGAACAGGAACTCGTTCCACGCGATCATGAAGGCGTACAGGCCGGTGGCCATCAGCGCGGGCTTGGACAGTGGCAGGACCACGCGCCAGATCGTCGACAACCTCGTGCACCCGTCGATCGCCGCCGCCTCCTCCACGCTGCGCGGCACGGTCTCGAAGTAGTTGCGGAGCATGTATACCGTGACCGGCACCGTTTGCGCGATATAAACGGCGATCAACCCGAGAAGCGATCCGCGCAGGCCGAGCATCGTGAACAGCACGAACAGCGGGATGGCCAGCACGATCGCCGGGAACAGGTAGACCGCGAGGAAGAGGAAGTGCACCTGGCGCCGCCCGAAGAAGCGCAGCCGCGCGACCGCGTACGCGCCGGGGATCGAGATCAGCAGCGTGCACGCCACCGAGGCGACCGCGACGATCGCGCTGTTCCTGAGGAAGGTCAGGAAGCCCTGCCTGGTCAGCACGTCCACGTACGTGTCCAGGGTGAAGGCGCGCGGCCAGAGCGAGCCGGGCTCCAGGATGAGCTCCTGGATGTCGCGTACGGACAGCATCACCATGTAGAGGAACGGGAACGCCGTCATCACGAAGAGCACCAGGATGACCAGCGGCTTCAGCACCCGCAGCAGCCCGCGCTCGAACCTATCCCTGCTCATTTCCCCCCCGCTCATCGCCGCCTCCACCGAAGAACCGCAGGTAGAAGGTCAGGAAGACCACCAGGAAGACCGCCAGCACGATGGCCTGCGCGGCGGAGGCGCCGATGTCGTCGCGCGCGGTCAGGAAGTTGTAGACGCGCACGCTGACCACCTCGGTGCCGGCCCCGCCGCCGGTCAGCAGGTAGACGTCGTCGAACTTGGTGAACGTGAACACGAACCGCAGCACCGACAGCAGCGCGATGATCCGCCAGAGCTGCGGCAGGATCACGTAGCGGAAGCGCTGGGTCGGCGTGGCCCCGTCCACCACGGCCGCCTCGTCCAGTTCGGCCGGCAGCGCCTGCAGCCTGGCCAGGATGAACAGGAACGCGAACGGGAAATACCGCCACGCCTCGAACGCGATCACCGTGAGCAGCGCGACCGGCACCTGCACGCCGAGGAACTCGCCCCTGGCCTGCGTGAGGAACGCGATCGGCTCGCGCAGCCAGGTGTTGACGATGCCGTACTGCGGGTTGAGCATCGTCTCCCACAGGAACGCCACGGCCACGACCGGCGCCACGTACGGGATCAGGATCGAGGCCCTGACCAGGGTGCGTCCCCTGAACCTGTCGCGCAGCGCCAGCGCGGCCACCAGCCCGATGGCGATCGACAGCGCGGAGCCCGCGACGGTGTAGACGAGCGTGTTGACCAGGGAGGTCCAGAAGCCGGGCTCGGACACGACGTAGACGAAGTTCTCCAGCGTGTAGCGCCCGAACAGGCCCGCCCGCCGGATGTTGATCAGCCGCACGTCCTGGAACGCCAGCATGATCGCCCACAGCAGCGGCAGCACGACCACGACCAGCGTGATGACGAGCGTCGGCGAGATGAGGGCGAGTCCCGCCCGTCCCTCCTGCTGCCGGAGCGTGCGCGGGCTCATCGCCGCGCTCCGCGCCGCGGCCCGGCCGCCGGGATGCGTCGCGGGGTCACTGGCGGATCCCGCGCTTGATGGTCTCCACGTCGGCCTTGGCCTGCGCGGCGGCGGCCTGCGGGGTCAGCGAGCCGTCCACGAGCGCGCTGAGCGCCTTGGGCACGGGCAGCTCGCCCATGGTGGCGCCGACCAGCTTGCCCTGGCCCTGCGGGATGCCCCAGCGGGCGAAGGTGCCGGGGCTCTCGCGCAGGGCGTCGAGCACGTCGGCGGGGTAGACGTCGGCCAGCGGCTTCTTGGTGTCGACCCCGGCGGGCAGCTTGTTCCAGGTCTCCGCGAAGCCCTCGCGGGTGGGGAACTTGCCTTCCGGCGCCATGCCGATCCAGCGCTCGTAGCCCTCGTCCATCATGTAGGCGACGAACGCGGCCGCGGGGTCCTTGGCGGCGTCGCTGGTGATCGCCCAGGAGACGATCTCGCCGTACTGCGCGGGCGCGCTCGCGTCGGGTCCCTTCAGCGCCGTGACCACGCCGGTGTTCGCGGCCAGCCACGTGGGGTCGTCACGGCACTCCTGGCAGCTCGGCAGCGCGTCGTTACGCAGCCCCGCCAGCTCGTCCAGGATGAACGACGACCAGATCGTCATGGCCGCCTTGCCGGAGAAGTACGTGGCCCTGGTGGAGTCGACGTCCTGCTTGCCCTTGACCGAGTAGTCGCGCGCCAGCTTCGCGTAGAACTCGAATGCTTTCACGCACTGCGGTGAGTCAAGAGCGACATTTCCGGAATTGTCGACCAGCTGGCACCCGTTGGCCAGCGCCACGTGCTCGAAGCTCTGCGCGGTGAACGAGTCCTTGGGGGCGATCGCCAGCGTGATGCCCGCGAGCCCGCCCGTGTCGAGCCTGGCCGCCGCCGCCTCCAGCCGCTCGTACGTGTCGGGCGGCTGCAGCCCCGCCCTCTCGAACAGGTCCTTGCGGTAGAGGATGAGCTGCGCCCAGCCGTCGCTGGGCACCGCGAGCAGCCTGCCCCCCGCGCTGTCGAGCTCCAGCGCCCGCGCCGAGAACGAGTCGCGGCCCAGCCTGCCGACGACCTCGCCCGGCGTCTCGGTGTCGAGCAGGTCGTTGGCTTCCAGCTCGCGCACGGCCGACAGCGGCAGCGCGCCGATGACGTCGGGCAGGTCGTCGGCCGCGGCGGCGGCCGTGATGGTCTGGCTGAACTGGTCCTCGGCCACCCCGACCAGCTTGACCTTGATGCCGGTCTTCTTGGTGAAGTCGGCGGCGATCTGGTTCTGCACGGCCATCCGGTCGGGCAGGTTCTCCTCGGTCCAGACGGTGATCTGGTCGCTCCCGGACGACTCGCCGTCGTCGCCGCACGCCGCCGTGGAGGCGGCCAGCAGCAGGATGACGGAGAGGGCGGCGGTTGCCTTGTCCGGTCTGAAGTTCGGCATGGCACGGCTCCTCCGGTAGGGGATATCCGCCTCTACCCCATGCCTCTGCCCACCAATAAGGGATCTTCTTCGCAAAAGATCTACTTTCCGCCATTTCGGTCATCCGGAGTTCACCTGCGAGGCTGAAAAGCCCAGGTCCGCGGCCAGGAAGGCGTTACGGGCAAGGTCGCTTTCCGGAAAACACGCTCGCGGAAACCCCAATGTCCCCAGCCGTCACGCGTGGAAGACGTAGACTTAAGTCTGTTACGAGCGCAACTATCGTATGCAAACAACGACTAAAACTTTAACTTCTGCTTGATCAATAAGCGTAAGTGTTGAGGAATGCGCGTCATCACCTTTGAAGGGCCGGGCCAAGTGCGCGTCGGCCTCGAGCCGTCCGCCGACCTGGTGCCGGGGTCCGTACGAGTCCGCACGATCTATTCCGGCGTCTCGTCGGGCACCGAGCTCACCGCCTATCGCGGCACCAATCCCTACCTCAATCGCCACTGGGACACCGAGCGGCGGCTCTTCGTCGAGGGGCAGACGCACGCCTACCCGCTGACCGGCTGGGGCTACCAGGAGGTCGGCGAGGTGGTGGAGGCCGCGCCCGACGTCGCGGATCCGCCGATCGGCAGCGTCGTGTGGGGCATCTGGGGCCACCGCGCGGAGGCCGTCGTCCCGGCCGACAAGCTCGTCGGCCACGTGCTGCCGCCCGGCGCCGACCCGCTGACCGGCGTGTTCGCCCGCGTGGGCGCCATCGCGCTCAACGCCGTGCACGCCGCCGACGTGCACCTCGGAGACCAGATCGCGATCTTCGGCCAGGGCGTCATCGGGCTGCTCGCCACCCGCCTGGCCGTGCTCAGCGGCGCCAGGGTGGTCGCGGCCGACGCCATCCCCGATCGGCTGGAGATCGCCAGGAAGTTCGGCGCGGCCGAGACGATCGACGTGCGCGCGGGGTCGGTGGCCGAGTTCATGCGCAAGCGCGTCGAGGGCGCCGACACCGTGATCGAGCTGAGCGGCAGCAACCAGGGCCTGCACGAGGCCATCAGGACCGTGCGCAAGGGCGGCCGGGTCGTGGCCGCCGGCTTCTACCAGGGCGACGCGGTCGGGCTGCGGCTGGGCGAGGAGTTCCACCACAACCAGGTCCAGCTCGTCTCCTCCCAGATCGGCGGCGTGGCCTCGTGGCTGGCGCACCGGTGGGACGTCGAGCGCCTGCAGCGCACGTTCATGGCTCTCGTGCACGAGGGCCAGGTCGAGGTCGGCGAGCTGGTCAGCCACGTCGTCCCCGTCGAGCGGGCCGCGCAGGCCTTCGACCTGATCGACAGGCACCAGTCCGAGGTGCTCCAGCTCGTCTTCACCTTCGAGGAGTGACAGTGAAGCTCGCCGTACAGGAGCAGCTCCTGCCCGGGCGCACGCTGCAGGAGAAGTTCGCCTTCGCGGTCGACGCCGGGTTCGACGCCATCGAGCTGCGCGGCAAGGGTGATTTCCACTTCGCGGGCCGCCTGACGGAGCTCAAGCGGGCCCTGGCCGACGGCGTGGTCATGCCGACGGTGTGCGTGGAGATGCCGCACTTCATCGGCGACTTCGACCCGGCCAGGCGCACGGACGCCATCCAGCAGCTCAGGTCCCAGCTCACGGTCATCGCCGAGCTGGGCGGCATCGGCGTCATGACGCCCGCCTCCTGGGGGCAGTTCTCGCGCCGGCTGCCGCCGTTCGAGCCGCCGCGCGGCCCCGAGGAGGACCGCGAGGTGCTGGCCGAGGCGCTCGGCATCCTCGGCGAGCACGCGCAGCGCAACGGCGTGCTGATCATGCTGGAGCCGCTCAACCGGTACGAGAACCACATGGTCAACACCCTGGCCGACGCGGTCTCCTACTGCTCGATGGACTCCATCAGGGTCGTCGGCGACACGTACCACATGAACATCGAGGAGGACGACCCCTGCCGCTCCCTGGCCGAGGCCGCCCCCTACCTCGCGCACATGCAGATCAGCGAGTCGAACCGGAACCAGCCCGGCACCGGCCACATCGACTGGGGCGCGGAGCTGGCCACCCTGGACGCGGTCGGCTACGACGGCTACCTCGCGCTCGAATGCCGCCTGCGGGGTGAGCCCGAGATCGTCCTCCCGCAGACCGCCGCCTTCGTCAGGAAGTACCTGTGATCCTGCGCGACGCCGTGCGGGTCCTGGTGGCCAACTGGGACGGCAGCCACACGGTTCCCTCGCGCCGGCTCTACCCGCACCAGTGGAGCTGGGACTCCGCGTTCACCGCCATCGGCAACGCCCGCTGGTCGCCGCGCAGGGCCAGGACGGAGCTGCTGTCCCTGTTCGGCGCGCAGTGGCGCGACGGCAGGGTGCCGCACATCGTGTTCAACCCGGCGGTGCCGGAGGGCGCCTACTTCCCGGGGCCCGAGTTCTGGCAGGCGCACGCTCCCTCCGGGTCGGCGACCTCCGGCATCGTGCAGCCGCCGGTCCACGCGCTGGCCGCGTGGAAGACGTACCTCGCCGAGCCCGACACCGCGTTCCTGCACCGGATCTACCCCCGCCTCGTGGCGCAGCAGGAGTTCCTGCGCGCGGCCAGGCGCTCGCCCGAGGGGCTGGTCTCGATCGTGCACCCGTGGGAGTCGGGCATGGACAACAGCCCGGCCTGGGACCTGCCGTTGCAGGCCGTGCGCCCGGCCGCCGCCGGGTTCGTCCGCCGCGACCTCGCCACGGTCAGCGCCGACGAGCGGCCCACCGACCGCGACTACGAGCGGTACGTCTCGCTCGCCGCCGCCTACCGCGACTCCGGCTACCGCGGCCCGGGGGAGTTCCAGATCGAGTGCCCGCTGTTCAACGCCGCGTACGGGCTCGCCGAGGCCACGCTGGCCGAGATCGCGGGCGTGCTCGGCCTCGACCCCGCGCCGCACGAGCGCGAGGCGGCCGCGATCACCGCCGCGATGGTCGAGCACCTCTTCGACGGCGAGCTCTTCCAGGCCCGCGACGTGCGCACGGGGCTGCTGATCCACTCCGCCAGCACCGCCGGGCTGACCCCGCTGCTGCTGCCGGGGCTGCCGCGTGACGTGGCCGGCGCGCTGATCGCGACCGCGCTCGACCGGTTCGGGCTCAAGGACGGCGCGCTGCCCAGCTACTCCCCGGCCGCGCCCGAGTTCGACCCGGCCCGCTACTGGCGCGGCCCGAGCTGGATCAACCTCACGTGGCTGGTCTGGCAGGGGCTCCGCGACCGCCGTCCCGACCTGGCCGCCCTCGTCGCCGACGGGATTACCGCCGCGGTCGCGCACGCCGGGTTCCGTGAATACTTCGACCCGTTCGCCCTGAGCGGCCACGGCTGCCGCGACTTCAGCTGGTCAGCCGCCCTCATCCTCGACGTGGTCGCAGAGCACGGCCTGCACGGTCTGCCGGCGTCCGGCCGCGAGGTCGGCCAGGAAGCGGGGGGCGTCGGCGAAGCCGACCAGGTCGGTCACCACGTGCTCGCGTAGCCGCGTGCCCCGCTGCCTGAGCAGCTTGATCGTCTCGTGGGAGAGCCGCTCCCTGTCCCAGGCGTGCGCCAGGCCGCGCGGCACCCGGCCGATCTGGGCGCAGCGCACGGTGAGCCCGTTGTGGTGGAACTCCTCGCCCAGCCGGACGTCGTCGGCGCCCTGCGTGTAGAAGGCGAGGTCCACCAGCGTGCCCTGGGGGCGCAGCAGCCGCAGCCCGAGCGCCAGCGCCCTCGGCCGGCCGCGGCACTGGAAGACGACGTCAGCGCCCCGGTCGTCGGGGCCGTGCCGCCAGCGGCGCTTCAGGTCCACCGCCGGGTCGTCGTCGGCGGACAGCACGTTCGCGCCGAGCGCCTCGGCGATCGCCAGCCTGGCCGGGGTCTCGTCCACGACCACCACCTCGGCCGCGTCGCCCGCCATGGCGAAGCAGGCCGTCAGCAGCCCGACCACGCCCGCGCCCACGACGGCGACCCGGCGGCCGCGCACGCCGTCGCCGAGGTGCCGCACGCCGGGCCCGAGCAGGTCGTGAGCGGCGTGCAGGAGGCCGTTGGCGCAGATCGGGCCCATGTGGGCGACGTAGACGCCGAGCATCGGGTCGAGGTCGTCCGGCAGCTCCACGAACCTGTCGGTCATCGGGTCCGCCACGTACGCCGTGCGGTGCCCGTAGCACATCGAGACCAGCGCGCCCTCGGCCACCGCCCGCGTGCGGGTCTCGACCACCAGCCCGACCTGCATGTAGCCGATGCCGCGCACGGGGAAGCCGACCGACGGCGCGCCCGCCGTGAACAGCCCGAGCGCCGGGTCCCAGCTCGACGACAGGTAGGGGTTGGTGCCCTTGACGTAGGTCAGCTCGGTGCCGGCCGAGACACCGCTGTGGGTGGTCGCCACCATGAACCCGCCGTCGGGGATGTCGGGCAGCTTCTCCTCGACGAGGCACACCTCGCCGGGTCCCTCGATGCTGATCACGTCACCCATCGAGCATCACCGGCCTCCGTTCGGTCGCGGACCGCGCGAGTGCCAGGGCCAGGCGGTGGGTCCGCAGGGCCTCGCCGTACGGCACGCGCACGTCGGCGTCCCTACCCCGAACGGCGTTGACGAACTCCCGGTCCACCCGCGTCTTCGCCTGGCCGTCGTCCTCGATCACCCGCTCGCCGTCGACGAGCAGCCGCGTCTCGCTGAGCTCCAGAGCCAGGCCCTCCGCGCACACCTCCAGCCCCACCCGGTGCTTCTGGCTGAGCAGGCAGGAGGTGGCGAGGAGCCCGGCCGCGCCGTCGGCGAAGCGCAGCACCGCGGCCGTCGCCCGGTCCACCTCGCCGTCGCCGCTCTCGCCGGCGGGCACGGCGTGCACCATCGTCACCTCGCCCACCAGGACCCGCGCCAGGTCCAGCACGTGGACGGCCTGTTCCACGATCTGGCCGCCGGACCTGCTGCGGTCCAGCCACCAGGCGACCGGCGGCACCTTGTCCAGCCAGTGGCCCAGGGCGAGCCGTACGGGGCGCTCGGCGAGCAGGTCACGGGCCTGATGGAGGATGTCCAGATAGCGCCAGTGATGGCCGACCGCGGACGGCAGGGAGCGCCGCGATATTTCATTCGCGATGGATTCCGCGGTGTGCAGGTCCAGCGAAAGTGGCTTTTCTACAAATATCGGTAGATTGTACGATAGGGCGTCCAGCTCAGGATTACCGTGCGCGAATGGCGGTACACATACGTAGACCGCATCCAGAGCGCCGGCACCCAGCAGGTCGGCGTGGCCCCCATAGGCGGGGGCGCCGTGCTTCGCGGCCAGATCCTCGGCCTTCTGCCTGTCCGTGTCGGCGATTCCGGCGATCATAACATCGGGGAAACTCGACAGGACGTCTGCGTGGCGGGCGGCGACGTTTCCGGCACCTATGATGCCGACGCGAATCATTGGGGACACAATCCGGCATATGCCACCTCCCGTCGCCGCCAAACAAACAGGTTCAAAGGCGCATAGATCGGGCAGAGGTCGTCACCTCATGAGATCGGGGCTGACTGCATGGAGAGAGATCTGCGAGCCTTGGCCAGAGTCCAGGAATGGTACGGCCCGCACTCGAGCACCGCGGCCGAGTGGCCGGCCGAGGCCCTGCTTCCGGCGAAGGGAGCCACGACGGTGAGCGTCGTGCTGCCCGCGCGCGACGAGGAGCGCACGGTGGGCGACATCGTGAGGGTGATCCGCCGCGACCTCGTCGAGCGGCTCCCGCTCGTCGACGAGATCCTGGTCGTCGACTCCAACTCCACCGACGCCACGGCCGAACGGGCGCGCGAGGCGGGCGCCCGCGTGGTGGCGCAGGACCAGGTGCTCTCGCACCTGCCGCCGCTGACGGGCAAGGGCGAGGCGCTGTGGAAGGGCCTGGCGGCCTCCAGGGGCGACATCGTCGTGTTCGTGGACGCCGACCTGCGCGACTTCGCCGCGCACTTCGTGTCCGCCCTGGTGGGGCCGCTGCTGATGAGCGGCGGCACCCACTTCGTCAAGGCCGCGTACGAGAGACCGTTCACGGGCGAGGACGGGGTGGCGCGCCGCGGCGCGGGCGGCCGGGTGACCGAGCTGGTGGCCAGGCCCATGCTCAACATGTTCTGGCCGGAACTGGCCGGGTTCGCCCAGCCGCTCGGCGGCGAGTACGCGGCCCGCCGCGAGGTGCTGGAGCAGGTGCCCTTCGTCACCGAGTACGGCGTGGAGTTCGGGCTCCTCGTCGATCTGCTCCGGCTCGTCGGCCTGGACGCGATGGCCCAGGTGGACCTCGGCACGCGCACGCACACCCACCAGCCGATGGCCGCGCTCGGCCGGATGGCCGGGCAGATCATGCTCACCGCCTGGTCCCGCCTGGAGCGCCAGGGCCGGGTGCTGGCGTCCGAGCCCCCCGCCTGCGCGATGCTCCAGTTCGGGCTCGACGGGACCGACCTGGTGGACCTGGCCGTGGCGGAGCGACCTCCGCTCGCCTCCCTCGTGCTGGAGGAGGATGTGGCATGAAAGTCCTGGTGAACGCGGGGCCGTGGCTCGCGGTCCCGCCTCCCGGCTACGGCGGGATCGAGAACGTGGTGGCCACGCTGGTGCCCGCGCTGCGCGAGCGCGGCGTGCGGATCGTGCTCGCCGCCGCCGGGTCCAGCACGCTGGAGGTCGACGAGCTGATCAGCGTGTACGACGACGGCCAGTTCGCGGAGCTGCAGAAGCCGTACAACCAGGTCATGGGGATCGCGCACGCGCACCAGGCCAGGGTGGCGGCCGAACTGCGCGCCCGCGACGACATCGACCTCGTGCACGACCACGTGGAGGTCGTCGGGCCCTCCGTGCTGTCGGCGCTCGGCGGCCCGCCCGTCCTGCACACGCTCCACTGGGACCTGCGCAAGCATCCGGCCTTCTACGCCGCGTTCCCGCCGTCGATCGCGGTCAACGGCGTCTCGGAGTCGCAGCTCGCCCGCGCCCCCGACGCCCTGCGCGCCGCCTCGCTCGGGGCCGTCCACCTGGCCAGCCCGCTCGCCGGCCGCCCCGCAGTGGCGGGGCAGGGCGAGCACCTGGTGGTCATGGGCCGCATCTGCGGGCTCAAGGGCCAGCACGTGGCGGCCAGGATCTGCCAGAAGCTCGGCCTCCCGCTGGTGCTCGCCGGGCCGGTCAGCGGCCGCAACAGCCCCGCCGAGCTGGACGTCGTGGTCCAGGACCCGTACCACCCGCTGCACAGCCACCCCGACGTGCGCTACCACCTCGACCAGGTGGCGCGCTACCTCGACGGGGACCTGGTGCGGTGGGTCGGCGCGGTGGGCGGCGAGGCCAGGGACGACCTCTACGCCTCCGCCAGGGCCGCCCTCTTCCCGATCCAGTGGGACGAACCCGGCGGCACGGCCGTCGTGGAGGCGCTCGCGCTCGGGGTGCCGCCGGTGGGGCTGCGCCGGGGCTGCCTGCCCGAGATCATCGACCACGGCCGCACCGGGTTCCTGGCCGACTCCGAGGAGGAGCTGGCCGAGTGGGTGCTGCGGGTGGACGAGCTGGACCCCGAGGAGTGCCGCGAGGAGGCGCGCAGGCGCTTCTCACCGTCCGTGATGGCGGAGCGCTACCTGGAGCTGTACGAGGCCGTCACGGCCCGCGCGTAAGGGGCGCCCCGTACCGAGGTCGTAGGGCGCCTGGGTCGCGCGCCGGGGGTCAGGCGAAGCCGCGGGGCAGCACGATGACCGGGCAGGGTGAGGCCCGCAGCGCCTTCATCGCCAGCTCGCCCAGGAACACCCGGTGCGGCTCCGCGTCCTCGCTCGCCGCGCACACCAGCAGCTCGCCGGGGGCCCACTCCACCGTCTCCAGAGCGGCGGCCACGTCGTGCCCCTCGGCCACCTCAGACTCCGCCTCGATGCCCGTGGTCTCCCAGGCCAGCCGCACGGCCAGCGCGAGGTCGTCCCTGAGCTTGCCCTGGTCCTCGGTGCGCAGGTCGAGGGTGATCAGCCGGAGCGGGATGCCGAGCCGCAGCGCCGCCTGCGCGATGCGCTCGACGGCCTCGTCGCACTGCGGGCGGTGCACGTAGGCCAGCGTGAGGCGCTCGGGCCCGTCGGCCGGCACGTGGTGGGCGGGCGTCAGCATGACCGCCTCCGACGACCGGTGGAGCAGGTGGCTGGAGGTGGAGCCGATCTCGATCCGGCCGCGCCGGCCGCCCTCCGCCGAGCCGACCACGATGAGGTCGGCCCTGATGCGGCTGGCCAGCACCGACAGACCGCGCCCCGTGCCCCTGCTCTCGTAGGTGAGGTATTCGGCCGGGACGTCGCCCAGCTCCTCGGCCGCGTGCGCCAGGTTGGCCTGCGCCTCCACCGCCAGCCCCGGGCTGCCCGGCGGGTAGATCACGGCGACCGTGAGCTCGCCGCCGGTGATGCGCGTGATCGCGGCGCCGAGGGCCAGCGCGTCGCGCCCGCCCTGGCCGCCGGTGTAGCCGACGATCACGTGCTCTCCGATCACGATTGCCCTCCTACCCGCTCTGAACTGGGAATACGCGGCCTTGATCGAAGCGTTGTAAACCCTTGGAGGCGTAAAGAAGTGAAGATCACCCTTGACACCCGCTTCAACTTCAACGGGTCGTTCGGCACCCTCGGTGAAGCGGTTCAGCAGCTCAGAGACCGGGATCTGGCCTGCACGGTGGCCGCGGAGGCCGTGGAGCGGAAGGTCACCATCTTCTCCGACTGCGTGGAGCGCGGGTTCACGCCGCTCCGCAGCGAGATCATGGCCGCCTACTACGTCGCCGCCTGCGACGCCACCACCGAGGCGTTCGACCGGGGGCTGATCACCAAGAGCGAGCTGGAGAGCCAGCAGGCCGCGCTGATCCGGCAACTCCTTACGTAAGTCATCCCTCTTTTGGCCAATAGGTCGAGGCGTTAGGCGGCGTTAGTTCGTAAGGTCGTGTCCACTACTGGTTAACCGATTGGACACCCGTGTACCGCAACATCGTCGACTTCGCCATGACCACGCCAGGATGGCTGCACACGCTCGCAGAAGTCGGCACTGACGCGGGTTTATTCCTCTTCGCGGCGTTGTTCGTGGTGGCCTTCCTCCGGGCGTGGCGCCGTCCGGCGCGCGACCTGGCGCTGGTGATCGCGGGACCGGTCGGGATCGTGATCGCGTACGTCCTGAGCGAGGTGCTCAAGACCTTCATCAGGGAGGACCGGCCGTGCCGGGGCGGGATCGCCACGCTCGTCGCGTGCCCGCCCCTGGACGACTGGTCCTTCCCCAGCAACCACTCGGTGATCGCGGCCGGCGCCGCGGCCACGCTCGTGCTCGTCTGGCGCGCCCTGGCCTGGACCGTGCTGCCGCTCGCCGTCCTCATGGCGTTCTCGCGGGTCTTCGTGGGCGTGCACTACCTGCACGACGTGCTCGCGGGCTTCCTCATGGGGCTGATCCTGGCGCCGTTGTTCGCGCTGCTCGTCGTGGGGGCTCTCACTCCCGCGGTACGGCTCGTGCGAACCCGTCTGTCGCCTCGATGAGCCGGTCCACGATGCCCGGCTCGGTGGAGGCGTGCCCGGCGTCGTGGACGACGTGGAAGGCGGCCTCGGGCCACGCCTTGTGCAGGTCCCAGGCGGTGGCCATGGGCGTGCAGGCGTCGTGACGGCCCTGCACGATCACGGCGGGGATGTGGCGGACCTTGTCGACGTCCCTGATGAGCTGCTCAGGCCCGAACCAGCCGCCGTGGTGGAAGTAGTGGTTCTCGATGCGGGCGAAACAGACGGCGTGGCGGTCCTCGCCGAACTCCTCGACCAGCTCGGGGTCGGGCAGCAGCGTGACCGTGGCGCCCTCCCACTGTGACCACGCTCTTGCCGCGGCCAGCCTGGCGTCGTGATCGTCCCCTTCGAGCCGGCGGCGGAAGGCCGCCATGAGGTCGTCGCGCTCCTCCGGCGGGATGGGCGCCACGAACGACTCCCACAGGTCGGGGAAGATGTGGCAGGCGCCGTCCTGGTAGAACCAGCGCAGCTCCTGCGGGCGGAGGGTGAAGATGCCGCGCAGCACCAGCTCGGTCGTGCGGTCCGGGTGCGTCTGCGCGTACGCCAGGGCCAGCGCGCTGCCCCACGAGCCGCCGAAGACCTGCCACCTGTCGATGCCGAGGTGCTCGCGCAGCCGCTCCATGTCGGCCACCAGGTGCCAGGTGGTGTTCGTGGCGAGATCGGTGGCCGGGTCGCTGGCGTGGGGCAGGCTGCGGCCGCAGTTGCGCTGGTCGAACAGGACGATCCGGTAGAGCTCGGGATCCCACTGGCGGCGGTGCTTGTCGGTGCACCCGCCTCCGGGCCCGCCGTGCAACATGACGGCGGGCTTGCCGTCGGGGTTTCCGCAGGCCTCCCAGTAGATCTGGTTGCCGTCGCCGACGTCCAGCAGACCGGAGTCGTACGGTTCGATGGGCGGGTACAACGTTCTCATGCTCCCCGATCCTGCCTCATCAGGCGCTTTCCGTAGGATCATCGCATGGAGCTCGTGACCCTCGACGACATCCGCGCCGCGGCCGACCGGATCAGGGGAGTGGCGGTCCGCACGCCGCTCGTGCGGATGGGCCCCCCTGACATGGAGGGGGTGTGGGTGAAACCGGAGAGCCTGCAGCCGATCGGGGCGTTCAAGATCCGGGGCGCCTACAACGCGGTGGCCTCGCTGCGACCCGGCGGCGTCGTCACCCACTCGTCCGGCAACCACGGGCAGGCCCTGGCCTACGCGGCCAAGGAGTTCGGCGTGCCGTGCGTGGTGGTCGTGCCCGAGGGCGCCCCCCAGGTGAAGGTGGCCGCCATCGAGGGATGGGGCGCCGAGATCGTCATCGTGCCGCCCGAGAAACGCGAGGCTGTCGCCGAGGAGGTGGCGCGGGAGCGGGGGCTGACGCTGGTGCCGCCCTACGACCACCCGGCCGTGATCGCGGGGCAGGGCACCGTCGGGGTGGAGATCGTCGAGGACCTGCCCGACGTCGAGACGGTGCTGGTGCCGGTGGGCGGCGGCGGGCTGGCCTCCGGGGTCGGCGCGGCGGTCAAGGCGCTGCGGCCCGAGGCCAGGGTGATCGGGGTCGAGCCCGAGCTGGCCGCCGACGCGGCGGAGAGCCTGGCCGCCGGGCATCCGGTGGAGTGGGGGCCGGCGCGGACGTTCCGCACCATCGCCGACGGGCTGCGCACGGGGCTGTCCGACCTGACCTTCGCGCACATCAGCCGGTGGATCGACGGCATCGTCACCGTGTCGGAGGACGAGATCAGGGCCGCCATGGGGCGGCTGGCGCGGTCGGCGCGCCTGGTGGCCGAGCCCAGCGGCGCGGTGACCACGGCGGCGCTGATGTCCGGGCGCGTCCCGGCCGGGCGCACGGTGGCCGTCCTGTCGGGCGGGAACGTGGATCCCGAGCTGCTCAGGCAGGTGATCTAGGCCGGTGATCTAGGCCGGTGATCTAGGCTGGGGTCCACCGGTGGCGGCTCAGGAACGAGCGGTCGCCCGTGGCGTACTCGTGGAAGGCCGCCCGCACCTCCGCCAGCTCCGGCACCACGGTGCTGACCAGCGTGCCCTCCTTGTACTCCAGTTCGAAGCCCGGCGAGACCTGCAGGAAGTGCCGCCCGAAGTTCACCAGGGCCACGAACGGGTTCTGCGCCGACAGCGTGGCCAGCACGTCGTGGACGAGGCCGAGGTCGGGGTCGTGGACGACCATGCCGTCGCCCGTGTGCAGCTGCATGCCCTCGTACACGCCGAGCGGCGCCACGTTGTGCACCAGGTCGCGCTGCGGGTCGTAGCAGACCATGCCGTGCGCCCGCGCGACCGCGAAGACCTGGGCGGAGGTCTCGTCCATCGTGTCCAGGTCCATCGACACCAGCACGTGGCCCGGATAGAGCGCGATCTCCCCGGGCAGCTCCTTGGCGATGTCGGGCACCTCCCCGGCCACCGGACGGGTGCGCTTCACCGACAGATAGGCGGCGCGGGCCTGGTCCCTGCTGATCGGCACCGGCTCGTCCCACACCATCAACTCAACGCTCATCGGTCCATCTTGTCCGACCGGCGCCCCGAGGTGCGCACCACGGTCCCCAAGTGACGCAAAGCCGCGCCGCACATCACCCGATTCCAGACATCCGGCGAGCTCACTCCGCCAACTGGAGTAACTCGTGGTGACGGTGGAAGGAACAAAGCGGCTTGTCGGGTCGACCGGGGGAACGGAACATGGGGAGAGACCGCAAGGGAGCCTCGATGATCGAGATCTGGCCGGGTGACCCCTATCCGCTCGGAGCCACCTATGACGGCGCCGGCACCAACTTCTCGCTCTACACCGAGGTCGCGGACGCGGTGGAACTGTGCCTGTTCGACGAGGGCAACACCGAGTCGAGGGTGCCGCTGACCGAGGTCGACGGGTTCATCTGGCACGGCTACCTGCCGGGCATCGGGCCGGGCCAGCGCTACGGCTACCGCGTCCACGGGCCGTACGACCCCGCCAGGGGGTTGCGGTGCAACCCCAGCAAGCTGCTGCTCGACCCGTACGCGATGGCCATCGAGGGCAGCGTGGAGTGGGACGAGGCCGTGTACGGCTACCGGTTCGGCCAGCCCGACACGCGCAACGACATGGACTCCGCCCCGTACGTGCCGCGCTCCATCGTCATCAACCCGTTCTTCGGATGGGGGCACGACCGGCCGCCCGCGACGCCGTACCACGACACCGTGATCTACGAGGCCCACGTGCGGGGCCTGACGATCAGCCACCCCAAGATCCCGAGGCACCTGCGCGGCACGTACGCGGCGCTCGGCCACCCCGAGATCCTCGACCACCTCACCAAGCTCGGGGTGACGGCGCTGGAGCTCATGCCGGTGCACCAGTTCGTCACCGACCACATCCTGGAGCAGCGCGGCCTGTCCAACTACTGGGGCTACAACTCGATCGGCTTCTTCGCGCCGCACAACCGCTACTCCAGCCAGGGGCAGCGCGGCGGGCAGGTGCTGGAGTTCAAGGCCATGGTCAGGGCGCTGCACGAGGCCGGCATCGAGGTCATCCTCGACGTCGTCTACAACCACACCGCCGAGGGCAACCACCTCGGGCCGACGATGGGGTTCAGGGGGATCGACAACCTCAACTACTACCGGCTGGTCGAGGACGACCCGCGCTACTACGTCGACACCACCGGCACGGGCAACAGCCTGCTCATGCGCTCCCCGCACGTCCTGCAGATGATCATGGATTCGCTCCGCTACTGGGTCATCGAGATGCACGTCGACGGGTTCCGCTTCGACCTGGCCTCGACCCTGGCCAGGGAGCTGCACGAGGTCGACCGGCTGAGCTCGTTCTTCGACCTGGTGCAGCAGGACCCGGTGCTGTCGCAGGTCAAGCTGATCGCCGAGCCGTGGGACGTGGGTCCCGGCGGCTACCAGGTCGGCAACTTCCCGTCCCGGTGGACGGAGTGGAACGGCCGCTACCGCGACACGATCCGCGACCTGTGGCGCGGACAGGCCGCCACGCTGCCAGAGTTCGGCTCCCGGTTCACCGGGTCGAGCGACCTCTACCAGGACGACAGCCGCCGGCCCGCCGCCTCCATCAACTTCGTCACCTGCCACGACGGCTTCACCTTGCAGGACCTCGTCTCGTACAACGGCAAGCACAACGAGGCCAACAAGGAGGGCAACCGCGACGGCACCGACGACAACCGGTCCTGGAACTGCGGCGAGGAGGGCCCCGCGGGCGACGCCGTCGAGTCGCTGCGCGAGCAGCAGAAACGCAACTTCCTCACCACGCTCTTCCTGTCGCAGGGCGTGCCCATGCTCTCCCACGGCGACGAGCTGGGCCGCACCCAGAAGGGCAACAACAACGGCTACTGCCAGGACAACGCGCTGACCTGGGTCGACTGGTCCGACGTGCGCGAGAACTGGCTGCTGCTGGAGTTCACCCAGAGCCTCGCGGCACTGCGCAAGAAGCACCCGGTCTTCCGGCGCAGGCGCTTCTTCTACGGCAAGCCGGTACGCGGCCTGAACGACATCGCCTGGCTCACCCCCTCAGGGGAGGAGATGACCGACAGCGACTGGAACGTCGGATACGCCAAGTCGCTGGCGGTGTTCCTCAACGGCGACGCCATCACCGAGCCCGACCGCCGTGGCCGCCCGATCCGGGATGACTCGTTCCTGCTGCTGTTCAACGCCCACCACGACACCATCAAGTTCACGATCCCCAAGGATTACGGCGAGATGTGGCACACCGAGATCGACACCGCGATGCCGATCAGACTCGACGCCCGGATGTGCCGCGGCGGCGAGGCCATCGAGGTGCCGGGACGCAGCGTACGGGTGCTGCGCCGTGTCTAGGCCCTCCTCCACCTACCGGGTGCAGCTGACCCCCGACTTCGGCTTCGCGCAGGTCGCCGCGATCGCCGGCTACCTGCGCGACCTGGGCGTGAGCCACGTCTACCTGTCGCCGGTGCTGCAGGCCACGCCCGGGTCGCTGCACGGCTACGACGTCACCGACCACTCCAGGATCAGGGAGGAGTTCGGCGGGGCGACCGGGTTCAGGGAGATGGCGCAGCAGCTGGCCGCGCACGACCTGGGCGTCGTGGTGGACATCGTGCCCAACCACATGAACACCGTCAACGCCCAGTTCTGGTCGGTGCTCAAGCACGGGGCCGCCTCCCCGTACGCGAACTGGTTCGACATCGACTGGTCCGAGGGCAAGGTGGCGCTGCCCGTGCTCGGGGACGAGACGGACCCGTACGTCGACGGCGACGTGCTGCGCTACCACGAGCACGCCTTCCCCTACCCCGGCCACTACCAGCTGGTCGACTGGCGCGAAGGCCCCGGCTACCGGCGCTTCTTCGACGTGTCGTCGTTAATAGGGCTGCGGGTCGAGGACCCCGCCGTGCTGTTCGCCACGCACGAGGTGATCTTCTGGCTGCTCGACGAGGGGATGGTCGACGGGCTGCGGGTCGACCATCCCGACGGCCTGGCCGACCCGCGCGGCTACCTCGATCGCCTGCGCGCCCGCGCGGGCGAGACCTGGACCGTGGTGGAGAAGATCCTCATCGGCCCCGAGCGGCTGCCTGGTGACTGGGCGTGCGACGGCACCACCGGCTACGACGTGCTCAACCGCGTCAACGGCCTCTTCGTCGACCCCGCCGGGAAGGAGCCGCTCGTGCGGCTCTTCACCGACCTGACCGGGCAGCCGGCCGAATACCGGCCGGTGATGGCGCGGGCCAAGCGGGAGGTGCTCGACCTGTTCTTCGGCGCCGAGGTCGCGCGCCTGGCCAAGGCCGCCGGGCAGGACCCCGACGCGGTGCGGGAGCTGCTCGCCGCGATGCCGGTCTACCGCGCGTACGTGGTGCCGGGCGAGCCGCCGCCGCCCGAGTCCGTCGAGATCGTCGAGCTGGCCGCCGAGGCGTGCTCGCCCGCCGTGCTGCCCCTCGCCCGCGAGGTCCTGTACGGCGGCGCCGACGCGATCGTGCGGTTCCAGCAGACGTGCGGTCCCGTCATGGCCAAGGGCGTGGAGGACACGGCGCTCTACCGGTGGTTCCCGCTGGCGTGCCTCAACGAGGTGGGCGGGGAGCCGGACGCGTTCGGGGTGGGGGTGGAGGAGTTCCACGACTACTGCGCGGAGCTGCGGCCGTACACGATGACCACGCTGTCCACGCACGACACGAAACGGTCGGAGGACGTGCGGGCCCGGCTGTCGGTGCTGTCGGAGATGCCGGAGGAGTGGGCCGCCGCCGTGGCGTCGTGGTCGTCGGAGGTGAGCTTCGATCCCTGTCTCGACTATCTCGCCTGGCAGAATCTCATGGCGGCCTGGCCGATCTCGGTCGAGCGGTTCGCGGAGTACCTGTTGAAGGCGGCGCGGGAGGCCAAGACCTCCATTTCCTGGATAAATCCGGATCCGTCTTATGAGCGTGGTTTGCGGGAGTTCGCGGCTGCGGCGGTGCGGCAGCCGGTGGGGGAGTTCACCGAGCACATCGAGCCCTACGCCATGTCCAACTCGCTCGGGGCCAAGCTCGTGCAGCTGATGATGCCCGGAGTGCCCGACGTGTACCAGGGCAACGAGACGACGGACTTCTCGCTGGTCGACCCGGACAACCGGCGGCCCGTGACCTACCCCCGCAAGCCGGAGAGCGCCTGGGACGCCGCCAAGCTGCTGGTCACCACCCAGGCACTGCGGCTTCGCCGGCGGCTCGGGGGCGCGGCTCCGTACCTGCCCCTCTGGGCGGAGGGGCCCGCGGCCTCGCACGTCATCGCCTTCGCCCGGGGCGAGCGCCCGCGGGCGGTCGCGGTCGCCACCCGCCTGCCCGTACGCCTGGCGGCCACGGGCTGGGGCACCACCTCCCTGACGCTGCCCGCCGGCACGTGGCGTGACCTGCTGACCGGCGGCCTCCACACGGGGCGCATCCCGCTCGCGCACCTGCTCGGTCAGTATCCGGTCGCACTCCTGGAGAGACATGATCTTTGAGGTCTGGGCGCCGAAGGCCACGACTGTCGACGTGTCCGTCGAGGACGTCCGCCACGCGATGTCGCGCGGGCAGGGGGGCTGGTGGTCGGTCGACGTGGCGGGGGCCTCGCACGGGACGCTCTACGCGTACGCGGTGGACGGCGAGGGGCCGTACCCGGACCCGCGCTCGCGGCGGCAGCCTGAGGGGATCTTCGGGCCCAGCGCCGTGTACGACCACGGCCGCTTCACCTGGTCCGACCACGACTGGAAGGGCCGCGACCTGCGGGGCGCGGTGGTCTACGAGCTGCACGTGGGGACGTTCACGCAGGAGGGGACGTTCGCGGCGGCCGTCGAGAAGCTGCCGCACCTCGTCGAGCTCTGCGTGGACTTCGTGGAGGTCATGCCGGTGGCGCCCGTGCCGGGCGGGCGTAACTGGGGGTACGACGGGGTCGACCTTTATGCGGTGAACGAGACGTACGGGGGGCCTGACGGGCTCAAGACGTTCGTGGACGCCTGCCATCGGGCCGGGATCGGGGTCATCCTCGACGTCGTCTACAACCATCTGGGGCCGTCGGGAAACTTCCTGGACCCCTTCGCCCCCTACGTTTCCGGACTCAAGGGCAGCTATTGGGGCGATGCGGTCAACCTGGACGGGCCGGACTCCGACGAGGTGCGCCGCTACTTCGTCGGCAACGCCGTGCAGTGGCTGCGCGACTACCACATCGACGGGCTGCGCCTGGACGCCGTGCACGCGCTGCACGACCGCCGCGCCACCCACCTGCTGGCGGAGTTGTCGGCCGAGGTGGACGCGCTGGCCTGCTCCGTGGGCCGCCCCCTGACGCTGATCGCCGAGTCCGACCTCAACGACCCGCGCATGGTTCGCTCCCTCGACGCCGGCGGCCTCGGCATGACCGCCCAGTGGAACGACGACGTCCACCACGCGCTGCACTGCGCGGTGAGCGGCGAGTCGCACGGCTATTACGCGGACTTCGCCTCCCTGGGGGCGCTGGCCAGGGTCCTGACCTCGGGCGTGCTGCACGACGGGAGCTACTCCGCCTTCCGCGGCCGCTCCCACGGCGGCTCCTTCGCGGGCGTGCCGGGGCACCGGCTCGTCGCCTGCCTCCAGAACCACGACCAGATCGGCAACCGCCCGGCCGGCGACCGGCTGCCGCTCACCGCGCTCAAACTGGGCGCCGGCCTGCTGCTGACCTCGCCGTTCACCCCCATGCTGTTCATGGGGGAGGAGTGGGGGGCGCGCACCCCGTTCCTGTTCTTCTCCGACCACGTGGAGCCCGCGCTGAGGGAGAGCGAGGGGGAGCGGCGGGAGCGGGAGTTCGACGGCTTCGGGTACGAATGGGACGCGCCCGACCCCTCGGACGAGGAGGCGTTCCTGCGCTCGAAACTCGACTGGACCGAGGTCAAGGAGGAGGCGCACTGGTCGCTGCTGTGCTGGTACCGCGACCTGATCGCCCTCCGCAAGGCGCTGCCCGAGCTGTCGGACCCGCGCCTGGACCGGGTCCGGGTGGAGGTGGACCCGCTGGAGAGGTGGCTGGTGATGTGGCGCGGGGCGCTGGCGGTGGCGGTGAACCTCGCGCAGGAGTCGGTCACGGTGCCGGTGGCGGCGGGCCCCGGGGCGGTGCTGCTGGCATCGGACGAGCCCGTGGTGGCGGGGGAGGAGGGCATGCGACTGCCAGGGCAGTCGATGGCGATCTGCCGCACGGATCGGCCGGCCGGCGAGTCGCAGCCGAAGTGGAGATGAACGCCTTCCCCGGCAGCGCTAGCAGCGCGCCGCCGCCGTGATCAGATGCTCGAGGATGACGCTGATGGCAGGGTGACGATCGCCCTGATGGCGGGTGATGGCGAAGACGTGCCGGTTGATCGGCTGGCGGAGGGGACGCAGGACGACGTTCGGCGGCAGGTGCCGGGCTCCCAGCGTGGGCAGCAGCGTGACACCGGCACCTGCCGAGACCAGGGAGAGGATCGCCGCGTAGTCGTTGGTCTGTGCGACCAGGTGCGGGACGAATCCGGCGATCCCGCAGGCCCGTTGGAGCATCTGGTGGCAGGAGGTGTCAGAGGCGACGGAGAGCCAGGGATGATCGCTGAGGCAGCTGAGGTCCGCGCTCGGTTCCTGGCAGGCCGGGTCGTCGGCCGGTAGCGCCACCACCACGGGGTCGGTCAGCAGGTCGTGTCGCTCGGATGTGGGTGGCAGCGCGAACGGCAGCAGATCGTAGGAGTGTGTCACGGCGAGGTCGATCTCGCCCCGGGTGAGTGCGGGCAGGCTTTCCTCCGGCTCCATTCCGGTCAGACGGAGGGTCAGCCGGTCGCCGTGCTCGGCCACGATGCTTCGCCAGGCGTCTCCGACGAACGTCGCGGTGGCTGAGGCGAAGGAGGCGAGCCGGACCGTGCCGACGATCTGTGTGCGCAATGCCAGCAGGTCGGCCTCCGCGGCGGCGAGCTGGTCGAGGAGGACGGCGGCGTGGGCGACCAGGACGTGACCGGCATCGGTCAGCGTCAGGCGCCTGCCGTTGCGGCGCACCAAGGAGACTCCGGCCTCGCGCTCCAGGGTGGCGATCTGCTGGGACACCGCGGGCCCTGTCAGATGCAGGGCCTTTGCCGCCGCGCTGACCGTGCCGTGCGCTGCGAGCGAATGCAGCAGCCGGAGGCGGCGTAGGTCCAACATGAAAGCTGAGCTTACCTTTCAGCGAAGAAACTTCAACTGGACTTTCGTTGCTGCTTGACCCAGACTCCTTACCTGCGAGCACGCGAGGGAGCCGGTCTCGTGGATTCGAGATGCCGCACACGCCCATGCGGGCACGGCCGGCGGATCCGGTGGCGTGCCCGTGGGCGGAACCACCGACGGCCGGACGCGGGTGTCGCGGGAACGAGCATGGAAGGGACACATGATGAGCAGCGGGCGCGTCGCCCTGGTCACCGGTGCCGGTCGCGGAATCGGACGGATCATCGCCGTCCGCTTGGCCGAGGAGGGTTTCGACGTGGGCATCACCGCGCGCTCGGTCAAGCAGCTCACCGAGACGGCCGAGCTGATCAAGCAGCGCGGACGTCGAGTGGTTGTCGCGCAAGGAGACGTGACCAGCAGCGGTGACGTCTCCCGCG
This sequence comes from Nonomuraea phyllanthi, assembly GCF_006334985.2. GTDB lineage: Bacteria > Actinomycetota > Actinomycetes > Streptosporangiales > Streptosporangiaceae > Nonomuraea > Nonomuraea phyllanthi. Next base: position 361,557 of record NZ_VDLX02000001.1, on the reverse strand, counting down.
TCCTGGCCGGCGTCACCACCGCCCTGGGGCCGGTCGACGTCCTGGTCAACAACGCCGGATATCTGGGGCGGTACGGCTCGTTCGCCGACTCCGAGCCGGACGACTGGTGGCGTGTCGTGGAGACGAACGTGCGCGGTCCCGCCCTTTGCACCAGAGCGGTGCTTCCCTCGATGCTGTCCCGGCGTCGCGGTCACATCATCAACATCAACAGCCTGCAGGGCTCTCGCAGCGGCGGGACGTCGGCGGCGTACTCGGTGTCGAAGGCGGCGCTGATGCGGCTCACGGACAGCATCGCCGCTGAGACCACCGGGTCGGGAGTGGTGGTCATGGACCTGAGCCCGGGCCTGGTGCGCACCGCGATGACGGACGACCGCCCGGACCTCGGCCTCCTGCCCGCTGAGGAGTGGACGCCACCGGAGGCGGCCGCCGGTCATGTCGCCGCTCTGGTGTCGGGAAGGTACGACGCGCTCCACGGCCGGTTCGTCCACGTGTCCGACGACCTCGACTCGCTGCTGCCGCGCACCGCCGCCCACCCGGACGCCAGGGTCCTGCGGCTGGTGCCGGCGGGGCCGGATGATCCGCTGAGCGACGCGTAGCGGCGACGCGATCGGGTGCACGTCTGTTTCGCCGCACCACCGTCTCGCCGGCGTACCCGGATTGGCCGGCGACCATGCCCTTGGAAGGGTGGAGGAAATGACAGCCGACAATCGACGTCCTGTCACGGTGATCGACACGATCATGGATCGCCATCTGGACGACCACGCCGCCCTTGATCCGATCATGGCGACCACGCTGGGCATCGCCGGTCACGACACCGAACTGCCGGATCTGTCCCCCGACGCGCTCGCGGAGATCTCAGCCCTGCGGCGCAGAACCCTCGCCGCACTGTCCGAGGCCCAGCCCGAGGACGCCGTCGACCGGGTGACGGCGGCGGCGGCCCGTGACCAGCTCGGAATCGCCGAGGCGATCCGGGCGACCGGCGCCGAGGAGTCGCGCCTCAACAACATCGAATCCCCGGTGCAGACCATCCGGCAGGTGTTCGACCTCATGCCCACCGCGACGGCGGACGACTGGGCGGCCGTGGCGAGCAGGCTCCGCCGGGTGCCGGACGCGATCGCCGGCTACATCGCCTCCCTGAGATACGCGGCCGCACGAGCCCACGTGAGCCCACGGCGCCAGGTGGAGGCCGCGATCGGGCAATGCCGGGCCAACACCGGCGGTGACGGCTTCTTCGCGACCCTTGCCCGCGACGCCTCGCCCCATGACGGCTCGCTGCCTCCCGCCCTGCGCAACGATGTGGAACACGCGGCCCGCGAAGCGGGCGACGCCTACGACAGGCTCGCCGCGTTCCTCGGCGACGAACTGTTCCCCCAGGCAGCCACGGAGGACGCGGTCGGCCCGGAGCGATACGCCCTGTTCGCCCGGTCCTACCTCGGCACCTCGGTCGATCTGGCCGAAGCATACGCCTGGGGCCAGCACGAGTTGAGCCGCATCGCCGCCCAGATGCGGGCGACCGCGGCGCGCGTCAAGCCGGGCTCGTCCGTTCGCGAGGCGATGGACCATCTGACCGCCGACCCCGCGCGCAGGCTGTCAGGCGTCGACGCCCTGCAGGCGTGGATGCAGGACAAGGCCGACAGCGCCATCGCGGCGCTCGGGGGCACCCAGTTCGACATCCCCGAGCCCGTACGCGTGCTGGAGTGCAGGATCGCCCCGGCCGGCGGAGGCATCTACTACACCAATCCCAGCGACGACTTCAGCCGCCCCGGCCGCATGTGGTGGTCGGTCCCCCCAGGCGTGAACGAGTTCTCGACCTGGCGGGAACTCAGTACCGTCTACCACGAGGGCGTCCCGGGGCACCATCTGCAGATCGGCCAGACCGTCTACCGGCGCGAGGTGCTCAACCGCTGGCGGCGGCTGGCATCCTGGGTCAGCGGACACGGCGAGGGGTGGGCACTGTACGCCGAGCAACTCATGGCCGAGCTGGGCTTCCTCGACGATCCGGGCGACTACCTCGGAATGCTCGGCAGCCAGGCCTTCCGTGCCGCACGGGTGGTCATCGACATCGGCATGCACTGCGGCTTCGACCCGCCGGACCAGGACAGCGGCCCCTGGACATATGACAAGGCCCTGCGGCTGCTGGCGGCGCACACCACGAAAACCGAGAGCCGGCTGCGCTATGAGGTCGATCGATACCTGGGCCTGCCCGGGCAGGCAGCCTCGTACAAGCTGGGCGAGCGTGTCTGGCTGCGCCTGCGGGACGAGGTCAGGGCTCGCGAGGGCGATGCTTTCGACCTGAAGAGCTTCCACCGCCGCGCTCTCGACGTCGGGGGCGTCGGACTCGACGTGCTGTCAGCAGCGGTCCTGGGCGAGATCGGCGACTGACGCGTCGTCGCCCGGTCCCGCCGCGTGGTGTCGCGGCGCCGGCTGCGCAGGCGGCGATGCGGTTGACGTGAGGCCGCGGAACGGCAGTTACGGCGTCGCCTCACTGGATGGTGTCGGCCAGCAGGGCGGTCGCCAGCGCGCCATAGACGGTTGCCGCGAGCCGCTCCAGGATCATCCGGACCCTGGTGCGTTGCAGCAGGCGGTCACGTATCGCGCCTGCGGCATATCCGATTCCGAGATCCGCGAGAAGTCCCAGGATCTGCAGGATCAAGCCCAGCATGAGGAGCTGCAGGACAGGGTTGCCGGCGGCGTCGCCGAGGAACTGCGGCAGGAACGCCGTGAAGAAAAGCATGATCTTGGGATTGGAGATGTTCACTATGAACCCGCGCCGGAACATGTCCGCGGACCGGGCGGTGGACGGCTCCAGCGGCGAACCGCTGGACCTCCAGGTCACCCATGCGAGATACAGAAGATACGCGGCGCCACCCATCCGGATCGCGTCGGCGACAGCTGGTGCGGCGGCGAGGAACACGCCGAGGCCGAGGGCCGTGAGAACGACGTAGACGCTGACGCCCGTGGTGACGCCCAAGGCGGCTCGGGTCGCGCCGCTCCGGCCGTTCCTCAATCCCGCGGCGACCATGAAGGCCATGTCAGGCCCTGGCACGAGCAGCAGGACGATGACGGCGGCGATGAAGGCGGGCAGGACACCGAGGTCGATCGATATGTAACCTATAGACACAGCTCTAGAGGTTACTAAAGAGGTAACCCGAATAACGACCATCTCGGGTTACACTGTCCGCGTGCTTGCCGTCCCAGCGCTTGACGTGAGCCGCGTGGTCGAGTTCGTCAACGAGTACGCCGATCGCCCGCGTGCGGTCGCGGGCGAGCAGGAGATGCCGTACCCCGATGCGGCCGAGGTCCTGACGTGGTCCGGCCGGCTGCCCGTCCTCGCGGCCGGTGACCTTGTCGCGGCGGCGAACGCGGCTTACCGGGTGTTCTCCTCGGCGCCCGACGGGCGCGCGTTCGAGGAGCTGAACGCCCTCCTGCGATCCGCCCGTCCCTCACCCGTCGCGACCGAATCGGGCCTGCGCTGGACCGTCGACGCGCCGGGCGAGGTTCTCCCCGCGGCACTGGCCACATGCCTGCTGGAGTGGCTCATGAACCATGAGCAGGCCCGCCTCGGCACGTGTGAGGCCGCGAAGTGCGTCGATGTGTACGCCGATGTCTCTCCAGCTGGTCGCCGGCGTTTCTGCTCGTCGACCTGCCTGAGTCGTCACAAGGTCGCCGCCTACCGGCGGCGCTCGTCTGGAAGTCGCGGGCAACCGGGCGAGCCGGAGCCGAGCTGATCACTCAGATCCAGGTCCTCCGCCGGACGTCCTGCTTGCCGCGGCCGAGGACGACAGGGCCGCTCACGTAACGGCCCGCCTTCATTGCCGCAGGTCATGGGCAGCAGTGTCACGGACAACCGGGCGCTGTCCGTGGCCCGCGCCGGTTCCTTCTGCGGCACATCGTCCAAGAGCTCAGGTGGAGGATCGCAGCGTCCCCACGTCGAGCCCCAGAGATCTGAGCAGGTCGAGCAGCTCGGTGTGGTAGAGCTTGGCGGGATCACCGGTCTGCGTGCCGAGATGGCCGTAGACCTCCAGGGAGATCAGGCCGTGCATGCGGCCCCACATGCGAAGTGCGAGGGCGACGGCGGCCGGGGGCAGGTCGGGGAAGTGTTCCCGGATGGTGCCGGCCAGGCCGGGTGAGAAGTCCGACCACCGGTGCTCGGTGAATACCTGGGTGGCTTTCGCATGCGGCCAGGCGGCGGCGGCCAGTTCGGTGAGTCCCAGGCAGGCACGTTTGGCGGCCTCGGGGGCCGGTCCGCCGGCCGGCGCGTGATAGCCGGCGACGGGATCGCCGTAGATGAGCCGGAAGCCTTCGGGGTTGGCCAGCGCCCAGAGGCGTACGGCCTGCCCCCAGGCCAGGATGCGGCCCGCGACGTCGTCGGGGGCGACGGCGTCGCGGGCGGTCTCCACCTGGTCCAGCAGCGACGTGTAGATGTCGTTGATCAAGTTTGTGATCAACGCGTCGCGGGTCTCGAAGTAGCTGTAGATGGCGCTGCCGCTCATGCCCATCTCGCGGCCGATCGCCCGCAGCGAGACGGCGTCGGGGCCGCCTTCGCGCAGGTGCTTGAGTGCGATGGCCTTGATCTCCGCGGTGGTCTGCGCTCGCAGCCGTGCCCGGCGGCCCACTGTCTGCTCCTGCACGCTTGACAGCTTACACCGCTACGTTAGAGTACGGCGCACAAACTTTGAACGCCGTTCTGATTTAGAACGGAGCGCGTGACAGAGAGAAGGGTTCGTGATGAAAGTCAGGACAGTCCTGTTCGACGAGCTCGGCGGTCCCGAGGTGCTCCATCTCGCCGAAGTCGACATCGGTGAGCCAGGCCCCGGCCAGGTGCGGGTGCGCATAGACGCGTTCGGCCTCAACCGGGGCGAGGTGTTCCTGCGCACCGGCCGGTACTACTACGACGCAATCCTGCCCGGCTCGCGCCTGGGCACCGAGGCCGCCGGCGTGGTGGAGGCCGTTGGACCGGGCGTGACGGGCTACGCCGCCGGAGACGCGGTCAGCATCGTGGCCAAGCCGAACGACGAGGGGATGTCCGTCCACGGCATCTACGCCGACCGGGCCGTCGTGGCGGCCGAGCGGCTGATCCGCCGCCCGGAACACATGGACGCGGTGACCGGTGCGGCCGTGTGGGCGGCCGCGTTCACCTCCTACGGCGCTCTGGTCGAGGTCGGCGGGCTGCGGCCCGGCGATGACGTGGTCGTCACGGCCGCCTCCAGCGGCGTCGGCATGGCCGCCGTCCAGATCGCCGCCCACCTGGGCGCCACGCCCATCGCGGTGACCAGGACCGGCGCCAAGGCCGACCGGCTGCTGGCCGCGGGTGCCGCGCACGTCATCACCGCGGACGACGACGTGGTCAAGCAGGTGCACGCCCTCACCGGGGGCCGCGGCGCGCGGCTGGTCTTCGATGGCGTCGCCGGCCCTGGCCTGCCCGACCTGGCGCGAGCCGTGACCCCGGACGGCATGCTGATCGTCTACGGCTCCCTGGACGGACGGCCCACCCCGCTGCCGATGTGGTGGCCGATCAACGTCTATGGCTACGCCGTCTTCCACCTCTTCGCCGACGCCGAACGCCTCCGCCGGGCCGAAGCGTTCATCACCGACGGCCTGCGCGCCGGAGCGCTCGCCCCGGTCATCGACCGCACCTTCGACCTGACCGACATCGTCGAGGCCCACCGCTACATGGAGTCCAACACCCAGGTCGGCAAGATCGTCGTCACCGTCCAGCACTGACGAGGGACGACCCGTGAACCACGCCCATCTCATCCACCGGTTCATCGACGCCGTCAACGGCCACCTCCACGCCTTCTTCGACGCCGCCAACAGCTGACACGCCATCCGGGAAGAACCATGTCCTCCTCCACGCGACGGCTGCTGACCGTCACGGCCATCACCGTCTGCGCCCTGCTGACCGGCTCCGCCGCCGCATTTCCAGCGACATCGGCATCGGCGAACTGGCGACGGCGCACGCGCGGAGGCGATCTGGAGCCGTGGGACCAACCAGGCCGGCCAAGGTGCTGACGTCGGGCGTGCTGCACGACGGGATTCGTCCCGCCTTGCGGGAGGGCGAGGGGAGCGGCGGGTGCGCGAGGGGAGCGGCGGGAACGCGAGTTCGACGGCGTCGGGCACGAGTAAGACGACGGGACTTATCCACAGGTGACGGCACAGCTTGAAGCGTTCTCCACAGAACCGCGCTCTACCTCACCTCGCCTCCTCCCGATCACCGATGATCCTGAGTGCCTCACCGATCCGACACTCTCCCGCACCGCACGGAGGCACACCGATGAAGATCACCCTTCCGCTGCCAGGCATGCTGACCTCCCTCTTCGTCATCGCCATGGAGCACCTGCCGTTCGACGTCGAGTCGTTCCTGCCCTGGCGCGTCAGGGGCCCGCACAGGCGGGCCACGATCGGCGCCATGACCGCCGGCACCCTGAAGGTGACCCACCACCGGACACCATGGAGACCGACGGCCGTCAACCTCACGGACGACGAAAGGCGCCGCCTGCGGCGTACTACGCAACACGTGGTCGTCTCCACGGCCGCCCCTCCGCACAAGCTCCCGGCCGGCGTCCAGGCCGCGCGGGCGGCCGCCCGCTCGCTGGCCCGCGAGTGCGACGGCCTGCTGATCGACCCCCTGACGGGCTCGACCCTCCTCACCTGCGGCCGCTGCGCGGGCGAGCCTCCGGCCTTCAGCCTCGGCGACGACTGGCTGTCCTGGGACGTCCAGGTCCACGACGCCGCCACCTGCCCGCCCTGGGACCCGGCTGAAACGGGCGGGTGCGACTGCCTGCGCGTGACGTCCCGAGGGCTGCGCCGCTTCGCCCTCCCCGAGATCACCCTGGACGGCGCCGCGTGCGCCCACAACCGGTGCGCGACCCACCTCCTGCGCACGGTGGCCCACCGGCTGGTGGGCGACCATCTGGCCTACCTCGCCGACCACCCGCGGGCCACCGAGCGCGGGCTCGACGACCATCTCCAGATCCGCGCCTCCGACCAGCCGGACGGCGGCCTCCCCTTCGGCGTCCAGCTGACGCCGTACGACGGGGAGCTGGGCGAGCTGGGCCGCACCGGCACCATCCGCCGCCTCAGGATCGGCCCCACTCCTGGCACGGGGCAGATCACCTGCCTCAAGGTCGGCCCGCCGTCCGGCTTCCCCGGCACCCTGAACGACTGGCTCTGCGCCACCCGGACCGCCGTCCACCCGCCTCTGACCTTGGTCGACTGCCACCCGGAAACCAGCCCGCCCCCTTCACCCCGGCCCCTGCCCTCCACCAGCCCTCCGGGCATCGCGGCGTGAGGCCTGTGGCATTCATGGGGAGCGCGGTTACGATCGGCATGCCGTCGCGCGAATCCGCAGCCGCCGCCACTGACAGGAGCGGGTGCAGATCCCGGAAGTGCCGACAGGAGCGGGTGCAGATCCCGGAAGTGCCGACAGGAGCGGGCGCAGATCCCGGAAGCCCTGACAGGAGTGCGTGCCGATGCCGGAACCGCTGCAGGTCGTGATCGTCGGGGGTGGCCTGGGCGGGCTGTGCGCGGCTCACGGCCTGCGTGAGGCCGGGTTCGGAGTGACGGTCCACGAGCGCGATCCCTCATTCGACCACCGGCCGCAGGGTTACCGCATCCACCTCGACTCGCGGGGCGCGGGCGCGCTGCACGCGTGCCTGCCGCCCCGCCTGTACGAGCTGTTCACCGCCACCGCCGGGCTGCCCAGCAGGCGCGTGACCATTGTCGACGAGCGCCTGCGGGAGCTGCACGCCGTCGAGTTCGGTGACGTGTCCGCGGGGGGCGACCCCGCGACCTTCAGCGCCTCGGTCGACCGGATGGTGCTGCGCCAGGTGCTTCTGGCCGGGCTCGACGGTGTGGTCCGCTACGGCGCCGAGTTCGCCCGCTACGAGCACGAGGGCGACCGGGTGCGCGCCTGGTTCGCAGACGGCAGCAGTGTCGCCGGCGACCTGCTGGTAGGCGCCGACGGCATCGGGTCGCGGGTGCGGAGCCAACTGCTGCCGCACGCGCGCACCAAGGATTCGGGCATCAGGTGCGTCTACGGCAAGACCCTGCTCGACGAGCGGATCGCCGGCCTGCTGCCCTCCCGGCTGCACGAGGGCTTCATGTCGGTGCGCTCGGGCCGGACCGGCCTGGCGCTGGGGCTGGTACGGCTGCGCGAGGATCCGGCGGACGCGGCGGCCAGGCTCTGGCCGGGGCTGCGCCTGCGCTGGTCCGGCGACTTCGTGATGTGGGCGCTGACCGTACGCGTACGCGACCTGCCCGGCATCGACGCCGACCTGTCGGCCGCCGAGCTGCACCAGCGGGTGACGGGGCACATCGCCACCTGGCACCCCGACCTCGTGGCGCTCGTGGCCGCCGCCGAGGTCGATCAGACGTTCCGCGTCCCGATCCGGAGCTCCATTCCCCTCGCGCCATGGGAGCCGTCCAACGTCACCGTGCTGGGCGACGCCGTTCACGCGATGAGCCCGGCCCAGGGTTCGGGGGCCAACTGCGCGCTGCTGGACGCGGCGGTGCTGAGCCGTTCGCTGCACGACGCCGTGACGGCGGGCACGCCGCTCGTCAGCGCGGTCGGCGCCTACGAACAGCGCATGACCGGGTACGGCTTCGCCGCGGTGCGCGCGTCGGAACGGGCGGCGGGCACGAGCGGTGGCCTGCTGAGCCGGATCTTCGGCAGGCTCGGGCGCTCGCCATGACCGCGACCACTGAGCGCGGGACGAACAGCGTCACCGGGAGGCCCTCTTGGTCACGGCGAGGGGCTCACGTGACTTGTGTGACCAATGTGATGGGGTTTGTCATAAAAAAGGGATGATTGTCTTGAACCGAAATGAGGTGTCTGTCCGTCCAAGTGGCGTGACCCCGTTTGAGATGATCGACGAAGATCTGCGAACGGCCCGTCAGCGGGCGCACAGATGGGAGAAGCTGCACCGGCGTCGCGCGGCCATCGCCGGCCTGGTGTGCGAGGCGCGGCGGAAACTCGACGCGGCCGCGGTGTGGGATCAGGAACAGGTGGCCGTCGAGGAGACGAGGCTCGGCTCGTACAGGGCCGTGCTGGCGACCTTGGACGAGGAACTCGCCAAGGTGGGGCCGGCGCGCGATCTGTACGAGGAGTTGCTGGCACGCGAGGAGCGGCGGCTGGCGTCGTCGGCCGACCCCCGGGGCGCTGAGCTGCTGGAGATCGCCCGGCTGCTGGCCGAGCTGGAGGTCGAGCTACCCGCCTGGGAACGCGCCCGGTCAGCCGGGCGCGCGGCGCTGCGCGGTCAGGGCGCGGTGGGGGAGTTCGTCAGGACGGTGGAGGCGCTGGGGATGACGATGGACGGCGCTGTCCAGGAGGCGGGCGCCGTCCGCGGGGTGGTGGAGCGCCTGGAGGAGCGCTGCCGTGAGCTGGGACGGCTGCGCCGCCGGCTGCGAGCCCGTCGGGAGGAAGTACTTCTCGGCTGAGCCGCCACCGCCCCCATGGTGGCGGCTGCTGGGCATGCGTGAGGGTGCTCGGCCGCCCCGATGGGAGCGGGGCGGGCGGACGAGAGGAGCGTTTCGGGCGTCTCCGGTGCGTGTCCCCAAAGGTCGCCGGTGCGTGTCCCCGAAGAAGGGCGCGTCATCCCGTCGCGGCCCTGCCGTCCGGGCTCAGGCCGGGGCCGGTGAGGGCGGGCACCTGGCGGTTGAGGAGCCGGCGTAGGACGTCCTCCAGGGTCGCGAGCGGGTCCGGGTCGGGGTGGGGGGAGCGCCAGGCCACGTAGCCGTCCGGCCGGACCAGTACGGCGCCGCCCCCGCTGACGCCGTACCGCTCCCTGAAGCGCCCCTCCACATCCATCAGTTCCTCGTCCACCACCACCCGCGTGAGCAGGAGCCCGAGCCGTTCCTTGACCACGCGCCCGGCGTCCGTCCAGGCCTGGCCGCCCTCCCTGTCGGCCAGCAGGACGAAGCCGGAGCCGAACAGGTCGATGGTCGAGATGCGCTGCCCCTCCCAGTCGAGCACCACGTGCGGGGCGCGGCTGCCGGGGCGGCCGTCGGGCACGCGGGGATCCTCCAGGATCGAGCCGTCGTCGCCGGGTTCGTCCAGGATGGCCGTCGAGTGGTAGCGGAAGCCGATGAGGGCGCCCACGGGGTCGTCGAGCGGCTCCGGGTAGCCGACGCGGGCCGCCGGAGGCATGCGTACGCCGAGGTTGGCGAGCTGGGCGTCGGCCGTGAGCGCGCCGATGGGGCGGCGTTCGGCGTCGTACGTGTCGAGGAACGCGGGCCCCGCCTGCCCCGTGATGACGAGCCAGAGCCGCCAGGCGAGGTCGCAGCCGTCCTGGAGCGCCGTGCTGCCGCCCTGCCCGCCGGTGGGCGGCATGGTGTGGGCCGCGTCGCCGGCGAAGAACACCCGCCCCACGCGGTACGTGTCAGCCAGTACGTGCGCCATGGCGAACGACGTCGTGTCCAGCACCCGCACGTCCAGGTCGGGCCGGCCGGTCGCGACACGCACCAGGTCCGCGCAGCGCTCCTCGGTGAAGTCGGCCAGGGTCTCGGAGCCGGAGAGGTTGACGCCCAGCACGTGTGAGCCCACCCCGGTGCCGGTCACGATCACGCCGGTGAAGACGTCGTTCTGCAGGTACCAGAGCGTGACCTCGCGCTCGCGTACCAGCCCGGTCAGGTCGGCGTCGAACATGATGGAGCAGGTCCGCCCCAGCTCGCCCTTGCCGGACGTGGGCACGTTCAGGAGAGCGCGCAGCGGGCTGCGGTATCCGTCGGCGGCCACCAGGTAGTCGGCCCGCACGATGCGGTCGCCGCTCGCGTCGCGGATGAGCGCGGTCACGCCATCCTGGTCCTGGTCGAGCGAGACGAGCTCGGTGGAGAACCGCAGGTCGGCGCCGAGCTCCTCGGCCTTGTGCCGCAGCAGGCGCTCGATCTCGGCCTGCGGCGCCCCCACGTGCGCGGCGGGCGTGATGTCGGTCAGGAAGGCCAGCTCCTCGACCTCGTCACTGATGATCATATTGGGGTTCGGGTCGGAGAGGCTCTTGGCGATGGCGATGCGCATGTTCTCGCCGATGCCCGCCCAGATGTCGGCGAGCGCCTGCTCCAGGCCGGCCACGGGGCGCAGCAGCTCGACGGCTCGCGGCCCGACGCCGAACGCCTTGGGCTGGATCGAGGTGCTCGCGTGCTTCTCCACGAGCATCACCGGGACGTCGCGCCACGCCAGGAGCGTCGCCGCGCTCAGACCCGCGTACCCACCGCCCACCACGAGGACGGGCACTCGCTCTTCGTCCATGCTCTTCCCCTCCCAGGAACGCGTACTATCGCGTCTTCCGACGGGAGACACGATATGTCGCGTAACGAGAGCTGGTCAAGACATATCGCGATTGCGGACAGAGGGCCGGGCGGCCCCTTGAGAGGGTGAGGGTCAGGAGAGGTGGCGTTCCAGGGACTCGACCTTGCTGGTCATGCCGTCAGTGACGCCCTCGCGCAGGTCGGCCTTGAGCACCAGGCTGACCCGGGGCGCGACCTCGGCCACGGCGTCGACGGCGCGCTTGATCACGGCCATGACCTCGTCCCACTCGCCCTCGATCGTGGTGAACATCGCGTCCGTGCGGTTGGGCAGCCCGCTGTCGCGGACCACCTTGACGGCGCGGGCGACGGGCTCGGCGACCCCTTCGCCGACGCCCAGCGGGGTGATGGAGAATGCGACGATCATGCCTTGCCTCGCTCCCTTGCGACCGGCCCGGCCAGTCGAGCTCGTTCAGCCGGGTCCTGTCCGGTTCGTCACCGTCGATCTTAGCGAGGCACCGTCCGGCGGATCGGGGCGAGGTCCGTGCCGCCCCGGGGTCCGTGCCGCCCCGGGTGCCGGGCAGGCGCCGGCACGCGAAGTGCCACGACGCCTGCCAACGCCGTGGCCGCCGCGTACGTCACACGTGGTCGTGCTCTTCTTCCTCTTCGTCGCTCGGCCCCTCCGACGGCTCCACCCCGAGCATCGCCTCGCGCGGCTCGATCTCGGTGATGTGGTCGACGAGCTGCAGCACGTGGTCGGGCTCGATCAGCCACTGCAGCGCCGAGGCGCCCGACTCGTCGGAGACGACCAGCTCGGCCTGCTCGGTGCGCTCCTCCTCGGTGAGGTCGGCGTCGGGGTGCCTGATCTCGGCCAGCGCCGCCGCCTGCAGCGCGTCCACGTCGAGCACCTCGACGGTCAGCTCGACCGTGAGGCGCAGGAACTTCGGTTCATCACTCATGGCGACGACTCTAGGGCAGCTTCCACTCGACGGGGGCGGCGCCTTGCTGGATGAGCAGCTCGTTGGCCCTGCTGAAGGGTCGGGAGCCGAAGAATCCGCTGCGGGCGGACAGGGGCGAGGGGTGGGCGGACTCGATGCGGGGCACGTTGCCGAGCATCGGCGCGAGGTTGCGCGCGTCGCGGCCCCACAGGATGGCCACCATCGGCTTGTCGCGGGCCACGAGCGCGCGGATGGCCTGCTCGGTGACCTGCTCCCAGCCCTTGCCCCGGTGGGAGGCCGGCTTGCCGGGCATCACGGTGAGGACCCTGTTGAGCAGCAGGACGCCCTGGTCGGCCCACGGCGTCAGGTCGCCGTTGGAGGGGCGGGGGAGGCCGAGGTCGGTCTCCATCTCCTTGTAGATGTTGACCAGGCTGCCGGGCAGCGGCCGCACCTCGGGGGCCACCGAGAACGACAGGCCCACCGGGTGTCCTGGTGTGGGGTAGGGGTCCTGGCCGACGATCAGCACCTTGACGCCGTCGAAGGGCTGGTTGAAAGCGCGCAGGACGTTCGAGCCGGCCGGCAGGTACTGCCTGCCCTCGGCGATCTCCTTGCGCAGGAACTCGCCCATCTGGGCGATCCGCTCGGCGACGGGCTCCAGCGCGTGGGCCCATCCGGCTTCGACGACTTCATTCAGTGGACGACCGGCCATGGCCGTTGAGCTTATCCAGGTCTGGTGCGGCTTGCCGCCCGAACGCCTGCTTCGGCCGTACCAGAATGATCACGGGCGCCCGCGGCACCGGCGGGCACCCGTGATCGGTCGGGTCACTTCACGGAACCGGCCATCATGCCCTGCACGAAGTACCGCTGGAAGGCGAAGAACAGGACCAGCGGGATGATCAGCGACAGGAAGGCGCCCGAGGATAGGATGTCGACGTTCGATCCGAACTGCCGCATCTGGGACTGCAGGGCCTTGGTCATCGGCTGGTTCTCGGGGTTGGCGAACACGAGCGCGATGAGCATGTCGTTCCACACCCACAGGAACTGGAAGATGCCCAGCGAGGCGATAGCGGGCTTGCCCAGCGGGAAGACCACCGACACGAAGATCCGCCACTCCGGCGCGCCGTCCATGCGCGCGGCCTCGAGGAGCGAGGCCGGGATGCCGACGAAGAAGTTCCGGAGCAGGAAGATCGCGAACGGCAGGCCGAACGCCGTGTGGAAGAGCACCACGCCCGGGATCGAGCCGAAGATGCCGATGCCACCGTAGAAGGACGCGATGGGGATCAGCGCGATCTGGATGGGCACGATCAGCAGCCCGACCACGACCAGGAAGGACAGGTCGCGCCCGGGGAACTCCATCCACGCGAACGCGTAGGCGGCCATGGCCGCGATGCCGATCACCAGGATCGTGGTCGGCACCGTGATCGCCACGGTGTTCCAGAAGGACGCGGTGAAGCCGCTGGCCAGCAGGTCCGCGTAGTTCTGGAGGGTCAACTCGGCCGGCTTGGTGAAGATCGTCCACCAGCCCTCGGCGTTGTTGACCTGGGTCGTGCGCATCGAGACGACGAGCAGGCCCAGCGTCGGCACCAGCCAGAACAGGCCCAGCAGGATCATGATCACCTGGACGGCGCCGCCGCCGATCCGGTCCACGATCTTGCTGGCCAGACCCCTGCGCGGCGCGCCCGTCTCGAGCCCCGTCGGCGCCGTTGCGGTCGCGGACGTCATGACTCTCCCCTCTTGAACCGGCGGATGTTCATGATCATGAAGGGGAGGACCAGTATCAGCAGGAAGACCGACAGCGCACTGCCCAGGCCCTGGTTGTTGCCGCCGCCGAACGAGACGCGCCACATCTCCAGCGCGATCACGTTCGCCTGCGGCTGCACCGAGGCCGGCGCGATGATGAAGACCAGGTCGAACACCTTCAACGTATTGATGATCATCGTCACGAAGACGACGAGCAGCACCGGTGACAGCAGCGGCACGGTGATCTTGCGGAACACCTGCCACTCCGTGGCGCCGTCGATGCGGGCGGCCTCCAGCGCGTCACGCGGGATGGCCGCGAGCCCGGCCGCGATCAGCACCATGGCGAACCCGGCCCACACCCAGACGAACGCGCCGATGATCGCCGGCGTGATGAGCGTCGGGCCGAGCCAGCTCAGACCGCCGTAGGCGGCCTCGAAGTTCGACTTCGGCAGCCGTACGACGTAGGAGCCCGCGGCCAGGCCCTCGAACTGGAACGAGCCGTCGCCGGCCGTGGTAGTGGTCGCGGTGACCTGGCCGTTCTGCACGGCCTCCACGGTCATGCCCGGCAGCCCCTTCTCCGAGCCGTCGACCGCGCCGCTCGTGCCGCCGCCGCCCGGGGTGAAGTCGAACCAGACCACGCCCGAGAGCCCGTCGCCGACCGCCGGAGCCTTGGCGGGCTGGGCGTCGGTCGGCATGAGGCCCTGCTTGACGCCCACGATGGGGATCATCACGGGCTGGCCGGCCTGGGCGGGCTGCTTGGTGACGACCGCGCCGCCGTCGTCGGCCACGGGCGACTGGTCGCCCTCGCGCGGCCGGGCCTCCGGGTAGCCCTGCGAGGAGGAGAACGTGTCGTGCACGGTGGTGAGCACGGCGTTGGCCAGGCCCTTGTCGGGGCTCTGCTCGTAGACGAGACGGAAGATCACGCCCGCCGCCATCAGGGAGACGGCCATCGGCATGAACACGATCAGCTTGAACGCCGTCGACCACCTGATCCGCTCGGTCAGCACGGCGAAGATCAGGCCGAGCGTGGTGACCACGATCGGCGCCACGACGACCCAGATGAGGTTGTTGCGGATCGTGGTGAGCATGCCGCCGTCGGTGAAGATCGTGGCGTAGTTGCCCAGTCCCACGAATCCGGTGCCCACCGAGTCGAACAGGCTCCGGAAGATGGAGTAGACGATCGGGTAGACCACCCAGATGCCCAGCAGCAACGCTGCGGGGAGGAGGAAGGCGATGGCGACCGCCGGCGAGGGGCCGAGGCGTCTCTGCTTACGGGGGGTTTCAGCCGGTCCGGTGGAGGGCCCGCCCGCGATCTCCGCGGGCGGGACCTGCGGGCCGTCCAACCGTTCGGTCACGGCCATACCTCTTTACTTCCAGGCCTTCTTGGCCTCGGCCTCGAGTGCGGTCTGGGTGCCCTTGATGTCGCTGGGGTCGCGCACGAAGTCCTGCAGCACCTTCCACTCGCCCTTGCCGTCGGTGCCGCCGAACGCGCTCGGCGCCAGGTCGGACATGTCGTAGCGGACGGCGTCACCGGCCGAGACGATGGTCTGGCCGAGCTGCTTGGTCAGCTCGTCGGGGTAGTTGTCGGGGGAGACGTTCTTGTTCGGCGACAGGTAGCCGGGCAGCTTGGCCCAGATCTCGCCGCCTTCCTTGGAGGCCAGGAACTGCAGCAGCGCCATGGCGCCGGGGTTGTCCTTCATCGCGACCGCGACGTCGCCGCCCAGGATGACCGGGGCCGTGTCACCGGCCTTGGGGAACGGGAAGTACTTGGCCTCCTCGCCGACCTTGGCGCCCGAGGCGACGGCCTCGACGGCCACGAAGTCGGCCTCGATGGCCATGGCCGCCTTCTTGTTGCCGTAGACCTTGCTCACGCAGGTGGGGAAGTCGGTCTGCAGCGTGCCGGAGTTGCCGTCGAGCAGGAACTCCTTCTTGCCGACGATCTGCTGGATCTTCTCCAGCGCCGTCGTCACGGTCGGGTCCGTCCACGGGATCTCGTGCTTGGAGAGCTTGTCGTAGTTCTCGGGGCCGGCGGTGGACAGGTAGACGTTCTCGAAGAGGTCGGTCAGCGTCCAGCCCGAGGCGCCGCAGAGGGAGAACGGCGCCGTGCCGGAGTCGGCGATGGTCTGCGCGTTCTTGACCAGCTCGTCCCAGGTGGTCGCCGGCTGCACGCCCGCGTCCTCGAACGCCTGCGAGCGGTACCAGACCAGCGACTTGTGGGCCGCCTTGATCAGCACGCCGTACACCTTGCCGTCGGCGGAGCCGAGCTCCTTCCAGTACGGGGTGTAGTTGGTGTCGATCTCCTTGATGACGTCGTCGGTCAGCGGCTTGAGCGCGCTCTGCTCGGCGTACTGCTGCACCAGGCCCGGCTGCGGCAGGATGGCCACGTCGGGCGGGTTGTTGCCTTGGATGCGCGGGCCGAGGTAGGCGCCGGTGTCCTCGCCGGTGGAGGCGTACGTGACCTCGGCACCGGTCTTGTCGGAGAACGCCTTGAGCACCTGCTCGAAGTTCTTCTGCTCGTCGCCGGTCCACTTGGCGGCGACCTCGATCTTCACGCCCTGCAGCGTCTTGGCGCCCTCGGCCGGGGCCGAGGCGGAGCCCGACTCGGTGGGGGTGGTGGTCGTCGGGGCGTTGCCGCAGGCGGCGACGGCTACCGCGAGCCCGGCCAGGACGACTGCTGCTCTGGCTTTACGCATGGCTGCCTCACTGGGTTCTGATGATCTCTTCAAGTTCTGACTTCATGGAGGCCGCGACATCGTCGGCGGACTCGCTCGAAGGGTTGCCGAGCGCCTTGGCGACCGAACTGGCGATCACCAGGCTCAGCTGGTTGTAGTTGGCGCTCACCGGCCGGGGGTTGGCCGCGAGAATGCTCTCCTTGAGCACCGGAAGGTAGGGGAAGCGCTTGATGAGGGCGGGATCGTCGTAGAGCTCCGTCCACACGGGCGGGAACGAGCCGTCGGTGAGCACCCGGCGCTCGTTCTCCAGGCTCGTGAAGTAGCGGATGAACTCCTGCGCCGTGTGCTGGTGCCTGGAGTACGCGCTGATCGCCAGGTTGGCGCCGCCCAGCGTGCTGGACCCGGGGCCGTCGAGCCCCGGCAGCCTGGTGACGCCGAGCTTCCCGCCCAGCTTCTCCTTGGCGGGTCCGTAGGCGTGCGGCCAGTTGCGGGCGAAGGCCAGCCTGCCCTCCTGGAAGGCCAGGCGCGACTCCTCCTCCTTGTAACTCAGCGATTCCTTGGGGATCCAGCCTTCGCGCAGACCCCGGAGCAGGAAGTCGAGCGCGATCTCCGCCTTGGCCGGATCAAGGGCCACCTCCGTGCCGTCCTGGCTGACGATCTGCCCGCCCGCGGACTGCAGGGCCTCGGAGAAGTTGACGGTGAGCCCTTCGTATGCCAAAAACTGCCCGGCATAGCCTCCAATGTTGTGCTTTTTCGTTATCCGTCGTGCCTGGTCGCGTAGCTCGGACCACGTCCGTGGCGGCTTCTTGACCAGGTCGGTCCGGTAGTAGAGCAGCCCCGCGTTACTCGTGTACGGGACGGCCCACAGCTTGTTCTTGTAGACCGCGGTCTCCACGACGGGCGGCAGGAACCTGTCGAGCGGGAACAACCCGCGCTCCAGGGGGATGATCCAGCCGTTCTCCGCGAATTCTGCGGTCCAGACGACATCGAGGCCCAGGACGTCGTACCGGGCGCTCTTGGCTTGGAGGTTGGCCACCATCTGAGCGCGCTGCTCGTCGGAGGCCTCGGGCAGCTCCAGCAGCGTCACCTTCTCGGCCGGGTGGGCCTGGTTCCAGCGATCCAGCAGGGGTTGCAGGTACGCCGTGGTGTCGCGGCCGGTGGCGAACGTGATGGGGCCTGTGCCGCCCGTCCCGGTCTCGCCGCCGCCCTCAGTGCTCGCTGAAGCACATCCCGCGGCCGTAAGGAGCACGACCAGGGCGAACGGCAGCGAGCGCACCTCTGTTTCCTCCACTTTCAGGGGGATACATACGTGTTAGGTAGATGCATTTATGTTATGCACACATGTAATCTGTAGGTCAACGTTTAGCTGCGTAACGCATTCGTAACACGGCGGGGAGGTGAGGCAGTGCGGCTTCACCTGCTGGCGCTCCTGGCGAAAGAGCCGGCTCACGGCTACGAACTCAAACAGGCGCTTGAGCAGACCTTCGGCAGCGCCTACCCCTCCCCCAACATCGGGCAGATCTACGTCACCCTGGGCAGGCTGGAGAAGGACGGCCTGGTCAAGGCGGTCGACGTCGAGCAGTCCAACCGGCCCAACAAGAAGGTCTACTACCTCACGGCCAAGGGCCGCGACGTGCTCACCACGTGGGTCGACGAGCCCACGGAGGGCCCCCGGGTGCGCGACGAGTTCTTCATGAAGCTCGTGCTCGCCCCTCTCACCGGCATCGCCGACCGGATGGCGCTGATCAGCCGCCAGCGCCGCCACTACCTGTCGCTCATGAGCGATCTCAACGATCTCCTGGTCCACACGCCGCCGACCGACCGGGTGGCGACGCTTCTCATCGAGGGCGCCATGCTCCACCTGCAGGCGGATCTTGACTGGCTGGAGCGTTGCCAGGAGGATCTGGCATGAGCACGGTTGTAAAAACGGTCAATCTGGTCAAAATCTACCAGGATGGCGCGGTGCCCGTGCCTGCCGTGCGCGGCGTGGACCTGCAGGTGGAGCCGGGAGAATTCATCGCGATCATGGGCCCGTCCGGGTCGGGGAAGTCCACGCTCATCCACATGCTGGGCGGGCTCGACACCAGGACGAGCGGCGAGATCTGGCTCGACGGCAAGCGGGCCGACACGCTCTCGGAGAGCGCGTGGGCGCTGCTGCGGCGCAAGAAGGTCGGGTTCGTCTTCCAGTTCTTCAACCTCGTCGCCAACATGACCGTCGGCGACAACGTCGAGCTGCCCGCGCTGCTGGCCGGGGCCTCGCCCAAGGTGGCCCGCGAGCGCAGGGAGAGTCTGCTCGGAGCGCTCAACCTCACCGACCGCGCCGACGCCTCGCCCGCCAAGCTGTCCGGCGGCGAGCAGCAGCGGGTCGCGCTGGCCAGGGCGCTGGCCAACCAGCCCAGCGTGCTGCTGGCCGACGAGCCCACCGGAAACCTCGACAGCCGCAACACCCGTGACGTGCTCCGCCTGCTCAGCGAGGTCCACAAGGAGGGGCAGACGATCGTCATGGTCACCCACGACGCCCGCGTGGCCAGCCTGGCCGACCGGGTGGTGTCCCTGTTCGACGGGGAGATCGTGGACGACGGCCGCATCTCGCGCAGGCGCACCGGCACGGCCGGCGAGGTGATCGACCTCAGATGAGCACAGCGCTGGCGGGGAGCCGCTGGATCAAGGCGGACCTGCGGGCCAGGAAGGGCCAGGCGGTGCTGACCGTGCTGACCGTGGCCGGCATCGTCGCCGCCCTGATCACCGCGGCCACCCTGCTCGAGGACGGCACCAACCCGTGGCGGAGCCTGTTCGCCCAGACCGACGGCGCCCACGTCTGGCTCTACACCGACGACAGCCCGCAGGCGGACCTGCGCGGCATCGACGGCGTGACCCAGGTGGCGGGCCCGTACCGGTCGGCGCCCGTGACGGTGGTCCAGAACGGCAAGAAGGACCCCGCCGCGCTGCGCTCGATGCCCGCGGACCAGCCCGAGGTGGCGCACCCGGTGGTGGCCGAGGGCAGGTGGCTGGACGCCTCGCAGCCCGACGGGGTGGTCGTCGAGCGCTCGTTCGCGACCTCGTTACGGATCGGGCTCGGCGCCCCCTTCACGGTCATCGCGCTCAGCGGCGAGCGCCACACCCTGTACGTACGCGGCATCGCCGACTCCGCCGAGCAGGGCTTCTACCCGCAGTGGACGCCCGGCCTGGCCTACGTGCTGCCCGCCATGCTCGACCGCATCGAGCCCATGCTGGGCCGCAGCGAGTGGGTGACGGGGCTGCGTCTGGCCGACCCCGACGCCACGCAGGTGGTCTCGCAGCGGGTGGTCGTCATGCTGGAGGACCAGCTCCAGCGCGTCTACACCTGGCGCGAGGTCAGGGCCGCCATGGAGCTGGACAACCGGCTCCTGGGCACCCTGCTGGCGCTGTTCGGGGTGGTCGGGCTCGTGGCCGCCGCGCTCGCGCTGGCCAACGCGGCCGGCGGGCGGGTGCTGGGCCAGCTGCGCGACCTGGCCACGCTCAAGTCGCTGGGCTTCACCAGGGGCCAGCTCGCGCTGCTGCTCCTCGTCGAGCACGGCGCGCTCGGCCTGCTGGGCGTCGCGATCGGCGCCCTGGTGGGCTGGGGCGTGACGGCGGCGGTGCTCGGCACCACGTCGGTGGCGCCGATCCCGGTGCTGGCCATCGTCGCGGGCACCGCGCTCGTGGTGCTGGCCGCCGTGGGCGTGCCCGCCTGGCGCGGCGGCCGCACGCCGCCGATCCCCGACGTGCCCGCCCTGCCGCCGCGCGGCCACCTGTCCAGGCTGGCCAGGCTGGCCCTCCTCGTACGCCTCCCGCCCGCCCTCGTCCTCGGCACCAGGGACGCCTTCACCAGGCGCGTGCCGGCGTTCCTGACCGCGTTCGGGCTGGCCGTGCCGATGATGATGATCACGATCGGGCTCGGCGTCTGGGCCACGCTGGACAACTTCGCCGACCACCCCGAGCAGGTCGGCCAGCACGCCGGCCTGTACGTCAGGCCGGGCAAGCTGGAGCCGGCCGAGGCCAAGGTCATCGCCGAGAGGGACAGGGATGTGCGGGCCGTCTACGCCGGCACCGACGTGAACGCCCTGGCCCCCGGAGAGGCCCGCTCGGTCCGGGTCCGGGCCATCGGCAGCTCGACGGACCCGTACCCGTTCCCCGTGGTCGAGGGCCGCATGTACGGCAGGCAGGGCGAGGCGGTGGCCGGACAGGGCCTGCTCGACCTGCTCGGCATCAAGATCGGTGACCGGGTGCGGCTGACCGTGGGCGGCACGCCGCTGATCGTCAGGATCGTCGGCAGGACCGTCGAGCCCGACCTCGACGGCGAGGTGATCTCCGTGGGGCTCGACAGCCTGGCGGCCAAGGACTCGGTGCCGCCGGAGTACTACGCGCTCGCGCTCAGGCCCGGAGCCGACCCCGCCGAGGTGCGCGGGCGGCTGCTGGCCGAGTCGGGGGAGAGCCTGGACGTCCAGGCCGCGGTGAACCCGGCCGACCGGCTGTCGGTGATCCGGGTGGTGATCGTGGCGCTGATCGCGGTGCTCATGCTGATCGGCCTGGCCAACCTGCTCACCGCCAGCGCGCTCGGCCTGCGCGACCACGCGCTCGACCTGGCCGTGCTGAAAGCCATGGGGCTGACGCCCCGCCAGGTCATGGCCACGCTCGTGACCGGCACGGGGTTGCTGGTCGTGCTCGGGGTGGGCGCGGGCGCGGCGGCCGGCATGTCCGTCGTGACCGGGCTGATCGACCTTCAGGGCCACACCAGCGGCGTGGGCGCCGGCATCGGCCGCGCGCCCTCCGCGCTGACCCTGGCCGGCGCCGTCGCGGTCGCCGTGGGCACGGCCCTCGCGGTGGCGCTGATTCCCGCCCGCCGCGCGGCCCGTGCCCAGGTGCCCGTCACTTCTCGCTGACGGTATCCGGCTTCTTCAGGGCGAACCAGTAGAAGCCGTGTGCCGGCAGCGTGAGCAGGTACGGGAGCTCGCCGATCGGCGGGAACGGCACCTCGCCGCGCGCCTCGATCGGCACCAGCCCCTCGAACCTGCGCAGGTCCAGCTCCACCGGCTGCGGGAACTTCGACAGGTTGTTCACGCACAGCACGATGTCGTCGCGGTCCTCGCGGACGAAGGTGAGCACGGACGGGTTGGACGACCACATTTCCGTGTACGCCCCCACGCCGAACACCGGGTGCTTGCGGCGGATCTCGAGCATCCTGCGGGTGAAGTGGAGCAGCGAGCCCTCGTGGCGCTGCTGGGCCTCCACGTTGACCGCCTGGTAGCCGTAGATCGGGTCCATGACCGCGGGCAGGTAGAGCCGCCCCGGGTCGGCCGAGGAGAAACCGGCGTTGCGGTCGGGGCTCCACTGCATCGGCGTGCGGACCGAGTCGCGGTCCTCGAGCCAGATGTTGTCGCCCATGCCGATCTCGTCGCCGTAGTACATGATCGGCGAGCCGGGCAGGCTCAGCAGCAGCGCCGTGAACAGCTCGATCCGGTCGCGGTCGTTGTCGAGCAGGGGGGCGAGCCGCCGGCGGATGCCCAGGTAGGCGCGCATGCGCGGGTCCTTGGCGTACTCCTTGTGCATGTAGTCGCGCTCTTCCTCGGTCACCGTCTCGAGCGTGAGCTCGTCGTGGTTGCGCAGGAAGATGCCCCACTGCGCCTTCTCGGGCAGCTTGGGCGTGCGCGACATGATCTCGGAGATCGGCTCGCGGGTCTCCTTCTTGACCGCCATGTAGATGCGCGGCATCAGCGGGAAGTGGAAGGCCATGTGGCATTCGTCGCCCCCCGTGGTGGGGTCGCCGAAGTATTCGACCACGTCCTCGGGCCAGCCGTTGGCCTCGGCCAGCAGCACCCGGTCAGGGTGGAGCCGGTCGACCTCGGCCCTGATCTTCCTCAGGTAGGCGTGCGTCTCCGGCAGCCCGGCGCACGCCGTGCCCTCGCGCTCGAACAGGTACGGCACCGCGTCCAGCCGGAACCCGTCGATGCCGAGGTCCAGCCAGAACCGCAGCACCTCCAGCATCGCGTCCTGCACCGCCGGGTTGTCATAGTTAAGGTCCGGCTGGTGGTGGAAGAAACGGTGCCAGTAGTACTGCTTGCGCACCGGGTCGTAGGTCCAGTTGGACTCCTCGGCCCCAACGAAGATCACCGGCGCGTCAGGGTAGCCCGTGGGATGGTCGGACCACACGTAGAAGTCGCCGTACGGACCTTCGGGGTCGTGCCGGGACGCCTGGAACCAGGGGTGGCGATCACTTGTGTGATTCATCACAAGGTCGGTGATGATCCGCAGGCCACGTTCGTGGGCCCGCTCGATCAGCTGCACGAAGTCCCCTAGGTCCCCAAAGTCCGGGAGGATCTTCATGTAGTCGGAGATGTCGTAACCGCCGTCACGCAGCGGCGACTCGTACAGCGGCAGCAGCCACAGGCAGTCCACGCCGAGCCACTCGAGGTAGCCGAGCTTCTCGATGAGCCCGCGCAAGTCGCCGGTGCCATCGCCGTTGGAGTCCTTGAAGCCCCGGACGAGGACCTCGTAGAACACCGCCCGCTTGTACCAGGCTGGATCCTCCGAGACGAAAGCCTCGGAGATCGGCTCCGGCAATGGGGATGCGTTGATCATATGTCGCTCACAGGAAGAGATGTGGGCAGGACGAAGTCACCGGTTGCCCCGGCGAAGTTATCTGGTGACCGCGCCGCGTAGGGTCGTCATCCCTGCGAACCCCACTGTCCGTGAACGAGACCGGATTTGTGATCTGGTGCCCGTTTGTGCGGCGCTTACGGGCCGAACACTACCAGCCCGGTGGCTTTCCGGAACCCGCTTCTGCTGTGCGAGAGTTCGTACCCAGGAGATCCGTAGGTAATCGCCCTGTTACCCAGCGTTCACTAAAAAGGAGGCGCAAGGTCCGAGAGGTCGTTCTCGAAGTCGCTCAACCACAGCCCGAAAAGCACCAGACCGCGCACCCAGAAGCGGTCGTTCCAGCCGTTGTACCTGGTCAGAGCGTCGGGACCGCCGGCGATCACCTCGTGCATCTCGTCCGACAGCAAGGTCGGCACCCGGCGCACCACGGTCTCCAGCATGCGGTGCGAATAATTTCGGGCAGGGGCGGCCGTCGACCGCAACGGCACCCGCCTCAATGGCTGCTTGACCACATTCGTGGAAGGCAGGGCGGCCACCCGAGGATTGGCCGCGTGCAGCACCTCGCGGTAGAAGCGGCCCTGGTGCTTGCGGGCGACGCCGACCGAGAGCGCGGCGTCGAAGAAGCGGGGGTCGATGAACGGCGCCGCGAACGACGCCTCGGGCCCCACCAGGTTGACCACGGAGCGCGCGATGCCCCGCACGGTCCTGGTGTGCAGCACCGACAGCGGCAGCTCGGCCCGGTGCCCGTGGAACATGGAGGTGGCGGCCGCGAACTGCTCGCGCACGGTCTCCTCCATCCACTGGGCCGCCGCCTTCGACAGGAACGGCTGCGAGGGCGCACCGAGCGACAGCGAGGAGAGCACGGCCGCGGAGCGCTCGGCCTGCGTCCTGGCCTCCAGCGCGGCCCCGCTGACCATGAAGTTCTTCAGCAGCGGCCCGCCGGCCAGGCCGTCGACGAGGATCCGGCCCGCGCCGTGCACCTCCTTGGCGAAGGGCGCGTACCAGGCGTGGTGGGGCGTGAGGTATTCGAGCCTGCGGGCCACCTCGGCGGCGTCGCCGGGGTAGGCGGCGGCGTCCTGGGTGATCACCCGGTGCGGGATGTCCAGCTCCCTGGTGATCGCCCTGGCGAAGGCGATGTCGGTGTCGGTGCCGTCGTCGGGGCTGGTCGTCCACGACTCGACGTCCATCCCGCGCGCGACGGCCACGCCGGCCAGCAGCCGCGAGTCGTAGCCGCCGCTGACCGGCACGAGCAGCTTGCGGCCCTCGTAGCCCGCGTAGACCTCGCCCAGCAGCTCGACGATCTCGCCGGGGCTGATCCACGACTCGTACGGCTCGGTGCGCAGCCAGCGGGGCAGCCGGCGCTCCGTGGCGAGCCGGCCGTACCGCCACACCAGCGCGCTCGACCCCGGCAGCCGCTTGACGCCGGTGTACGGGGTCGCCTCGCCCAGCGGGAACGTCACCTGGAGGATCGAGGCCCACGCCGACCAGTCGATCTCGATCGGCGCCAGGCTGAGCAGCGGCTGGATCAGGGACGAGAAGTAGACCGCGTCGCCGTGGCGCACGAAGTAGACGTCCACCAGCCCCAGGGCGCCGGTGTGGAGCGTGACACTCTCGCCGTCGCCGATCAGGCCGGGCGTCTCGTACGTCTCCGCCACCGCCATCCAGTCGGCGGCCCGGTCATCGGCGGAGGAGGGCTTGCGTTCGCCCCACGAGAACGCGAACGTGTTGCCCGCGCGGTGGTAGGGCGGCAGGGGCGTGGAGCTGAACAGCGCCGCCTCGGGCGACTGGAGCGCCGGCAGCACCCTGGGGCCCGCGGCGGTCAGCTTGCCGAGTATGGCGGTGTCGATCCGGCCGAGAGCGCCGCAGACGTAGGGCCGCACGTTGAACTGCACCGGATCTCATCCCTTCGAGACGCTTCCCGCAAAAGAGTATCCTTTGCCGGGCTGAGGGAGCGGAGGTCGCGTGAGCGAGCGGAGCGAGGGAACAATCAGACGCAGCGTCTTGGTCGCCGGGCCGAGGAAGGAGGCCCGGTGACGATCGAGCTTGAGAGCACTCGCCGGGCGCTGCGGGACGCCGTGGCGCAGGCCGAGCGCGCCGCGGAGCTGGCGAGGCTGCTGGACGCCGCCCAGGCCCGGCTGGCCGCCGCCGAGCAGAGCGCCGACGAGGTCAAGGCGCTGGCCGAGCGGCTGAGCGAGACCGAGGAGCGGCTCGCCGCCGAGCAGGCCGCCGCCGACAAGCTCCGCAGGGAGCTGGCCGAGCAGCGCTTCCAGGCCGAGGTGGCCAACTGGAAGCTGTCCTCGATGAAGGTCGCCCGCTGGAACCGGCTCGGCGACGCGATCAAGAGCGGCAGGAACAACCCGATGCGCCTGGCCAAGGGGCTCAGGGGCGCCGCCAAGCCGGTCAAGCGGCCCATCGCGCCCAAGCGCCGGCCGCCCGCCGCCGCCAAGTCCAAGGACGAGCGGCCCGGGGCCGCGTTCCAGGCCACCAGCACCACGAGGACGCTCGGGGGCGCCTCCTTCAAGCTCAAGCCCTTCCGGGTGCCGACGGGGCCCAACACCAGGCCGCACCTGACGGCGGCGGTGATCGCCGACCCGCACGCCGAGGCGCTGCTGCGCTACGAGTGGCGGCAGACGACCGGCTTCACGCCCCGCGACTTCGCCAGGGTGCTCCCGCTGGAGGTGCCCCACCTGCTGGTGGTCGAGTCCGTCACGCAGGGCCCGTGGGTCGAGGAGATCACCGGCGAGCCGGGCGAGGGCATCAGGGCGCTGCTCGACTGGTGCGCCGAGCGCGGCATCCGCACGGTCTTCTGGCACACACAGGGCGACGTCGCCGCGTACGCCGCGACGGCCGAGCTGTTCGAGCACCGGTTCACCACCGACGTGACGGTGGCCTGGCCGCGCCTGCAGTTCGGGGTGCAGCCCAGGGTGCACAACCCGCTGCCGCTGGCCGGCGGGCGCATCGACCGGGTGCTCACCCTCGACCAGCTCCTGCCCGGCCACCTGGCCTACCCCGACGTGCTGACCTCCTACCGCTGGCCGTCCGGAGTGGACTGCCCGCCCGGCACGCCCCAGTGGCGGCTGGCCGAGATCGCCGCCTGCGGCACGCCCATCGGCCCCGAGCCCGACGGGCGGCGGGCGCACGTGGCGCTGCGGCGGGCGTACCAGATGGGCACGATGACCGAGCGGATCGACGAGATGCTGGAGGCCATCGGCCTGCCCAGCGCCCGCGCCACGCTCAACACCTCGGTTCTGCTCCCGATCCTCGACCCCTACCTGATGGAGCACGCCCTGGCGCAGGTCGCCAAGCAGTCGGGGGTCGACCAGCTCGTCGTCATCGGCCCGCCCGAGACGGAGCTGCGGGCCCGCGACGTGCTGCCGGACGTGGAGGTCGTCTACCGCCGCCCGCACCCGGCCATGACCGAGGGCGCGATGCTCGACGCCGGCATCGACCTGTGCGAGGCCGACCTGGTGGCGGTCATGGACCCGCGCGACGTGTACGGCGCCCACTACCTGTCCGACCTGCGCCGGGCCTTCCTCTTCAGCACCGCCGACATCGTCGGCAAGGCCGCCTTCTTCGCCCACCTGCGCAAGCCCCAGGCCACCCTGCTCAAGCAGCCCGACGCCGAGTACGCCTACCTCCCCGAGGTCGCGGGCGCCACCCTCCTGGCCCGCCGCAACACGCTGCGCGAGGTGGGCTTCGCCGACCTCACGGAGGGCTGGGACGAGGTGCTCATGCGGCAGTGCCGCGAGGACGGCATCAAGGTGTTCTCGGCCGACCGGTTCGGCTACGTGCGGGTGCGCGACGAGGACCGCTGGCTGCTCGGCGCGGCCCACCTGGTCGAGTACGGCTCCGCCGAGCCGCACGCGCTCATCTGAGCCCCCGCCGTAGGGTCGTCACCATGACGCCCGTCGAGCTGGCCGAGGTGCTGGGGGAGCCGCCGGTTCCGGAGGGCACGTGGGAGCGGGAGGCGATCTACGTCTCCGCCGCGGCGCTGCGTCGCCGGGTGCCGGCCGGGCCGCTGGCCGAGCGGGTGCGCGGGCTGGCCGGGGTGGCCGCCGTCGAGGTCAGGGGCGACGGGTTCCTGCGGATCGTGGTCGGCGAGCCGGCCGAGGCGATGCTCTTCGAGCCGCCCCGGCTGCCGGAGCCGTCCTGGCCGGACTTCCCGCGCACCTGGGACAACCCCGGGTTCGTGGTGCGTTACGGGCATGTGCGGGCCTCCTGGGTGCTGCGGTGGGCGCGGGAGCTGGGGGTGCCGTCCGGGGAGGTCAGGGGGGAGCTGCTCGACGGCGCGTACGACCGGCGGGTGCTGCGGGTGCTGGCCGAGCTGCCCGGCCGGCTGGTGAGCCGGGACCCGGGATGGGAGGCCTACCTCGTACGGCTGGCCCTGGCCTACCACGACGCGCACGAGCGCGCGCCGGCCGTGCCGGTGGGCGACCGGCCGGCGGGCCCGGTGCACGCGGCGCGGGTACGGCTGGCGCGGGCCGTACGGGACGTGCTGCCCGGCCCCGACAGGCTCTGACTAATCGCAAAATATCCGGCCAAACGGCGAAAAATCGTAAAAATATCCCTTCCAGGGCTTGATCGCGTCTCGATACGTGGTCAGTGGGTCATGGCTTGGTTGCGCTTCCGATAGCCTCGATCGGGTGAGTCGATTCGTCCATCCCGCCGGGGACCGGCACGCCGAGATGCTGCCCCAGGAGCGCCCGCCGGTGGCGCCCGCCGACCTCAACCGGATCAATCCCGCGATCTGGCCCCGAACGTCGGCGCGGACCGATGGCGCGCTCACCGTCGGCGGGGTGGACGTGCGCGATCTGGCCCGCGAGCACGGCACCCCCCTCTTCGTCCTCGACGAGGAGGACGTGCGCTCGCGGATGCGCGACTACGCCACGGCCTTCGCCGGCTCCGAGGTCCACTACGCCGGCAAGGCGTTCCTGTGCAAGGAGATCGTCCGCTGGCTCCACGACGAGGGCCTCGGGCTCGACGTGGCCAGCGGCGGCGAGCTGGCGGTGGCGCTGAGCGTCGGCTTCCCGCCCGAGCGCATCACGATGCACGGCAACAACAAGTCCGTCGCCGAGCTGACCAGGGCCGTGGAGGCCGGGGTCGGCCACATCGTGGTCGACTCGTATGAGGAGATCGCCAGGCTCGGCCACCTCGCCGAGCGGCTGGGCAGGCGGCCCAAGGTGATGATCCGGGTGACCACCGGGGTCGAGGCCCACACCCACGAGTTCATCGCGACCGCGCACGACGACCAGAAGTTCGGGCTGTCGCTCAACACCGGCGCCGCCGCCGAGGCCGTGCGCCGCATCCTCGCCCTGCCACAGCTCGAGCTCGTCGGGCTCCACTCCCACATCGGCTCCCAGATCGTCGACACGGCCGGGTTCGAGGTGGCGGCCAGGCGGCTGACCACGCTGCTCGTGCAGGTCAAGGACGAGCACGGCGTCGTGCTGCCCGAGCTCGACCTCGGCGGCGGCTACGGCGTCGCCTACGTCGAGGGCGACGAGGCGCCCGACATCAAGGAGCTGGCCGACGGCCTGCGCGAGATCGTCACCAAGGTGTGCAAGGACGCCGGCCTGCCGGTGCCCAGGCTGACCGTCGAGCCGGGGCGCACCATCGTCGGGCCAGGCGGCATCACCCTCTACGAGGTGGGCACGGTCAAGGACGTCGAGGGCCTGCGCACCTACGTGAGCATCGACGGCGGCATGAGCGACAACGTGCGCACCGCCCTCTACGGCGCCGAGTACACCGCGGTGCTGGCCAGCCGCGAGAGCGCCGCCGGGCCCATGCTCAGCCGCCTGGTCGGCAAGCACTGCGAGAGCGGCGACATCATCGTGCGCGACCTCCACCTGCCGGCCGACCTCGCGCCGGGCGACCTGATCGCGGTGGCGGCCACGGGCGCCTACTGCCGGTCGCTGGCCAGCAACTACAACTACCTGCCCAAGCCCGCCGTGGTCGCCGTCTCCGGCGGCCGGTCACGGGTGATCGTGCGGGGCGAGACCGAGGACGACCTGTTGAGGGGGCAGCTGTGAAACCGCTGAAAGTGGCTCTCCTGGGCTGCGGCGTCGTCGGCTCGCAGGTCATCAGGCTCATGCACGAGCAGTCCGCCGACCTCGCTGCCCGCATCGGCGCCCCGCTGGAGCTGGCCGGGGTCGCGGTGCGCCGGCTCGGCCGCAAGCGCGACGTCGAGGTGGACCCGGCGCTGCTCACCACCGACGCCGAGGCGCTGGTCGCGCGCGACGACGTCGACATCGTCATCGAGGTCATCGGCGGCATCGAGCCCGCCCGCTCGCTGATCGTCTCCGCCCTGTCCGGCGGCAAGTCGGTGGTCACGGCCAACAAGGCGCTGCTGGCCGAGGACGGCGCCACCCTGCACGAGGCCGCACGGGCCGGCAACGGCGACCTCTACTTCGAGGCCAGCGTGGCCGGCGCCATCCCGCTGCTGCGCCCGCTGCGCGAGTCGCTGGCCGGCGACCACGTCAACCGCGTGCTCGGCATCGTCAACGGCACCACCAACTACATCCTCGACAAGATGGACACGACGGGCGCGTCCTTCACCGACGCCCTGGAGGAGGCCCAGACGCTGGGCTACGCCGAGGCCGACCCGACGGCCGACGTCGAGGGCTTCGACGCCGCGGCCAAGGCCGCCATCCTGGCCGGGCTGGCCTTCCACAGCCGCGTCACGGCCGCCGAGGTGCACCGCGAGGGCATCACCGAGATCACCGCCACCGACGTGGCCTCCGCCAAGGAGATGGGCTACGTCATCAAGCTGCTGGCCATCTGCGCCCGCTCCGACGACGGCCGCTCGTTCGGCGTGCGGGTGCACCCCGCCATGATCCCGCGCACGCACCCGCTGGCCGGGGTGCGCGAGGCGTACAACGCGGTCTTCGTCGAGGCGGAGTCGGCGGGGCAGCTCATGTTCTACGGCAAGGGGGCGGGCGGGGCGCCCACCGCGTCCGCCGTGCTCGGCGACCTGGTGGCCGTCGCCCGCAACCGCCTGGCGGGCGCGCGCGGGCCGGAGGAGTCGACGTACGCGGACCTGCGGGCCCACCCGATGGGCGAGACGGTCACGCGCTGCCACGTGGCCCTCGACGTGGCCGACAAGCCGGGCGTGCTGGCGCGGGTGGCCGAGCTGTTCGCCAAGCACGACGTGTCGATCCAGACCGTGCGCCAGGAGGGGCACGGCGACGACGCCCAGCTCGTCATCGTCACCCACCGCGCCACCGACGCCGCGCTGACGGCGACCATGGAGGGGCTGCGCGAGCTCGACATCGTCCGCGCGGTCGCCAGCGTGATGCGCGTGGAGGGCGACGAGTAGCTCATGGACTTCGGAAATAATTCCGAAGTAGGCTTCTCGTGTGACCACACCGACGGTTCCCTTTTCTGATCTCTCGAAGCACTCCAAGGAAGTCGCCGAGACGCTCAACCGCGTGCATCGGGTGCACATCAGACGCCGTGACGGGGAAGACCTCTACCTCACGACAGCCCGGCACGATCGGGAGAGGGAGGAGACGGCGAGCGTGGTGGCCGGCCTGCTCGCCGCGCTCGTCACGAGCGACGAAGGCGTGCGGGCGGTCAGGCAGGCACTCCTGGCCGTGTTCTCGTGGGCGCGGCATCTGTCGCCCGAGGAGCGGCAGGAGTTCGTGCGCGACCTCATCGACGCGACCCGGGACGCCGTGGACCTGGACGTCCACGCCACCCTGCACCGGGTCGTCGTCGAGTGGCGCGCGACCGCTCGTATCCTGGCCGATCCCGCACTGGCCGCCCGGCTCACCGGCCCACTGCCGGAAGACGACCACGGAGAGGTGCTCGCACCGTGAGCCCGAAGCGCGGCGACGACGTGGCGCCACCCCCTGTAGAGGGTGAATGGCGGCTGAGATTCGCCACGAACGACGCGGCAAAGGGATGGGCGGCGCTGTGCACGGAAGCTCCTGGCAACGCCCGGCGCTGTTTCGAGGCGTTGAGGAGTGATCCGCTCTCCACCGAGATCCCCGACAGGCAGCACCGGCTTCGCGGCCGGTTGGCGACCACGAGTTACGGCGGACGTGAGTTGCCGCAATGGGAGTACGAGGTCACCGCCGGTGGGCGCGTGCGATATCTCGTAGACGTGGATCGGCGGACCGTCTACTTCGTCTACGCGTCAACCCGGCACCCGAAGGACACCGACGCATAGCCGTGTCAGGTGTCGGGGAAGGCGAGGTCGCGGACCTTGCGGACGGCACGTTCGAGCACTGAGCGGTTGCCGGCGCGCGACAGGCGCACCGCCTCGCGGCGCCAGGTCTCCGCCTTCTCGCGCCAGCGGGCCGCGTCCCGGCCGTTCTTGCCCGCCTCGCGCCGCAGCTGCCCGATCTCCGCCCGGAGCGCGGCCACGCGCTTGCGGTAGAGGGCGAGCTCCTTCTCGTGCGCGGCGGCGAGCCGGTCGAGCTCCGGGACCGGCGGCCGGCGCGGCGGGTAGACCTCAGGGCGGCGGGCGAAGCCCCAGCTCTCGCCGTCCACCCATTCGAGGCCGAAGAGGGCGTCGATCAGGTCGTCCCGATCGTCGTCCGGGGCGGCCACCAGCGCGGCCCGCGACCGGGCGGCCGTGCGGTCCAGGCGGGCCACGGTGACGCCCTCCGCCGTCTCCTCCAAGGCCACGCACACCGCGCCGAGGTCGCCCGCCTCCATGTGGTCGATCAGGCGTTCCACCGTGTCCCTCGAGGGAACCCAGCCCGGCGGGACGGAGAGCCGGAACGGCGGCGTGCCTTCGAGCGGGCCGGTCAGGTGGACGCGGGGGTCGTGGGCGAAGTTCGCCTGGATGAGGCGGAGGTCGAGGTCAGGGTCCGCGAGCGGGGAGCGGCGCTCCCCGGTGAGCGCGTGCCAGGGGCCGGGGACGGTGACCCGGACGTCCTGGACGGAGCCGGCCAGGAGGGCGTCGACCGTCGCCCGCACGTCCTCGTACGAGCCGGCCGGCACGGTCGCGTCCACGTACGGCACCAGCCACTGCCGGCCCGGGTCCGTGCGCAGGTAGCGGCGGTAGGGGACCCGGTCGGCGACGTAGGGGTCGTTGTAGCGCTTCAGCGCCGCGAACTCGCGCATCGCGGTCGGCAGCCCGACATGCCACGCGCGCGACTCCGGGTCCGGCACGAACACCGCGCCGGCCTGCGTCAGGCGGTAGCCCAGCTCCGTGTCCTCGGCGAGCACCAGGGACGTGTCCATGCCGCCGATCGAGCGCAGCAACGCGGCCGGGTACGACGCCGTGGCGCCCACGTGGACGCGGGTGGCCAGGGAGCTGGGGGCGTGGCGCAGGCCGTCGTGGTCGGCGATGATCTGCTCGGCCCAGTCGTGGCGGTGCGGCGAGAGGGGGAAGAGCGCGTCCTCCTCGCCCCGCTCCAGCGCCCGGCGTACCCGCTCCTGCGTGGGAAGGTCGGTGGCGGCGGTGAAGTCGATCCAGCCCAGGGCCACCACGTACGGCGCCAGGTGGTGCCAGCGCAGCTGGGCCTCCAGGTGCCGCCGGTGCGGGACCATGTCGGCGTCCAGGACGAGCACCACCTCGCCGGTCGCGGCGTCGAGGCCCGCCTGCACGGCCCAGGCCCGGCCCCAGCCGCCGGGCGGGCTGGAGATCAGCTTGGTCCTCGCCGGGACCAGTTCGGGCAGGCGCAGCGGGGTGGCGCTGCCGTCGTCCACGACGATGACGTCCACGAGGTGCTCGGGGTAGCTCTGCGCGGATAGGGCGGCCAGGGTGAGGTCCAGCGTGTCCTGGCGGTCGTGGGCCGGGATGACGACGGTGACGGCCAGCGTGGGCTCCCAGGCGCCCAGGTCGGGCGGGTCGAGCACGCCGAAGTCGTTGCGGCGGATGCGGGGCACGCCGGTCATGGGAGGGGGCTCCCGTCGAGTGCCATGAGGGCGTTCGGGCGGAAACCGCGCCACTGCCGCCTGTTGCGCTGCAGGAACGTGCCGATCGGCTCCTGCCAGGTGTGGCCGGCCGCCGGGCCCCTGCGCAGGATGTAGCCGAGCCCGTGCGTACGGTAGATCTGCCCGCCCGCCGCCTGCAGCGCCTCCTGGAACTGGGTGTCCACCGAGCGCCGCAGTGGCCTGAACCCGCCCACCGCCTGGAACGCCGACCGCTCCACCAGGATCGTCCCGCCGGCGACGAAGCTCGTGATCTGCTCGGTGACCTGCCTGCGGTGCACGGTGACGTCGATGGACGACAGGTAGACGAACTCCGGCACCGTGCCGACCACCTGGGCGCCCGAGTAGGAGTGGGCCAGCAGCAGGTCGGACAGGAAGTCGGGGCCGTACCAGTCGTCGTCGTCCATCTTCAGCAGGAACGAGCCCGAGGCCCTGGCGGCGGCGTCGTTCAGCACCTCGCCGAACACGGCCCGGCCGTCCGCCTCGAAGGCGGTCAGCGGCCCCTCGAACGCCGCGATCGCCCCGGCCACGTCCGGGTGGCCCTTGGGGACGCCGTGCAGCGCGAGGATCACTTCCAGCCGGGCGCCGCGCTGGCGGGCGATCTGGTCGAGGGCGAACGCCACCATGTCCGTCCGGCGGGTCGCCAGCAGGACCGACGTGAGCGGGGGAGCGGGGGCGGGCGCGCCGAGCTGCTCCCAGCGCGCCGCGACGCCGTGGGTACGGAGGGCGGCGCGGCGCAGGCGGATGCTGTGCTCCTCGCGCCGCAGGTCGTCCGTGAGGTCAGGGCAGAGCTCGATGAGCCCGGCGAGCTCGTCGCCGAGCGCGCCGGCCCAGCGGGGCACCGACTCCGCGTGCAGCGGCACCCCGGCGGCGGCCAGCCCGGCCAGCACCCGTACGGCGGCCAGCGGGCCGCTGTGGGCGTGCCGCCAGTCGACCTCGACGCCGCGGATCTGCCGCAGCCTGGCCGCGTCCGCGTCGGTGACCCCGCCGGACTCGGCGAACGTCGTCACGACCTTGCCGTCCAGCACGACCGACCACCGGCCGTCCCGCTCGGCCAGCGACGCCGTGCCCCGGGAGGGGGTGGTGACGAAGCCCTGGGGGTTGACGAGCCGTTCGTCCACGGGAGGGATCATGGAGGGCTCGGCGAGCACGTCGGGATCGGCCAGTGGCGAGGTGCCCATCCCGGGGCGGCCCAGGCGCTCCCAGCTCACGGCCCGCAACGTCGGCCGCTCGATGGGCGTCTCGTCACCCGTCCACGCGGCCTCGCGCTCTCCACCGTCCGGCCGCTCGGCCGCGCCCTCCCCGCCGGGCGTATCCCTGGGTGCGGCTCCGGCGTCCGGGGCGGGAGGCGGCGCGGCGTCGGAGGCGGCCCGATCGTGGCCGGGAGTGTCGTGGCCGGAGGCGGTCCGGCCGGGGGCGGGGGGCCGTTCCACGGACGGGTGGCCCAGGGTGCGAAGGACCAGGTCGCCGCCCGGCGCGCCCACCCGCTCGGGCACCGGCCCCGTCACCTCGGCGGGCGTCGCGTTCGGATCGCCCGGCCGCCAGTCCGCCGCCCCGACCCCCGCGATCGCCGCCGCCGGAGCTCCGATGACGTCGAGCCGGTGCCCCGCGAACGCCCGCGCCATGGCCGTCACCGTACGGCCGGCGGGCGTGGGAGCCGAGAACCGGGCGTCCACCACCCACACCCGGTTCTTCGGCCGGTACACCCGCAAATCCGTCAGCGACCGCCACCGGTGCGCGGGAGTCGGCGTGGGCACCGGGGCGGGATGCGAGGCGGGCGTGTCGAGCACGGCCACGACCGCCCGTTCGGCCTGCGGCAGCAGCTTGTGCAGGGTCGCGATCCTGCGCAGGTCGGCCGGCGTCCTGGCCAGCACCAGCACCGCGGGCGCCGCCCGGCCCTGGTCGGCGGGCGGCTCCGACGGCTCCAGCAGGTCCCGGTCCAGGTCGACGGCGGCGCGCCCGGCATCGGTGTACAGGGCGGCGGCGCCGTCGGTGGCGGGGTCGATCCCGGCGAAGTAGACGCGCGCCCCGCGCAGCTCCGCCAGCAGCTCGCCGATCATCCGGCGCTCCGCAGCTGCCTGATCAGCGACCCCAGCCCGCCACGGCCGCCGTCGCCGTCATCCGCGGGCGGCGCGGCGGACAGCCGTTCCACCTCGGCCGACAGCCGTTCGACCTCGGCACGCAGCACCTTGACCTCCTGCAGCCGCTCCCCGGCCAGCGCCCGCCACTTCGCGGGATCCCCGGCCGGCGGCTCGGCCTCGTCAGCCGTCGCGAAGCCGTACTCGGCCCCGCTGACCCACTCCGACCCGAACATCTCGTCCACCAGGTCGTCGGCCTCGCCCTCGAGGAGGGAGGCGCGGGCGAACGCCGCCGTACGCTCCAGGCGGGCCGCCACGACCCCGGACGGCCCTTCGGCCAGCGCCACGCTGACCAGGCCGAGCTGGTCGCGGCCGGCGTGGCGGACGAGCCTGGAGAGGGTGTCGGCGCCCAGCACCCACCCCGAGGGCAGGCCGAGCAGGAAGGGGGCGGGCGCGGCCGAGGCGGGTACGCTCTGCGCGAACACCACCCGGGGCTCGTGAGCGTAGAGATTGCGCAGCAGGCGCAGGTCGAGCAGGGGATCGTCGAGGTTGGAGCGGCGCTCGCCGGTCAGCTCGTCCCACGGCCCGACGAGCGTGACGGCCGCGTCGGGGAGCGTCCCCGCGAGCGCGGAGTCCACGCTCGCCCTGGTCTCCTCGTACGTCGTCGCGGCCACGACGACCCGCACGTACGGCACGCGCCAGGTGCGCCGGGGATGGCCGCGCAGCCAGCGCAGGTCGGGGATGAGATCGCCCAGGTACGACCAGTTGTGCCGGTGCACCTCCCGCTCCCGCAGCATCACGGTGGACGGCCCGACGTGCCACGCCCTGGCCTCGGCGTCGGGGATGAAGACCGCCCCGGCCTGCGCCAGCCGGTAGCCGAGCTCGGTGTCCTCGGCCATGTCGAGTGAGGCGTCGACGCCGCCCGCCGCGCGCAGCAGATCGGTCCGTACGGACGTGGACGCGCCCGTGTGCAGCAGGTACGCGCTCGCGCCCGCCTCCTTGAGCCGCGCCGTCGACTCCAGCGTCTTGCGCGTGTACTCCGCCTGGACGCCCTCCTCGCCCGGCTCCGCCACGAACCGCGTGTCCCCGATCACCACCGCGTATTCGATCAGGTGGTGCCAGCGCATGTGCGCCTCGATGTGGTCGTCGGCGAGCAGCATGTCGGAGTCGAGCCAGTGGATCACGTCCCCTGTGGCCGCGAGCTGTCCCGCCTGCCGGGCCGCGCCGCGCCCCCATCCGTCGGTCACCCGGACGACCCGCGCGCCCGGAACGTCGAGCGGCGGCTCGTTCCCGTCGTCCGCGATCACCACGTCGAGCAGCTCGGCCGGGTACGTCTGCCGCGCGAGCCCCGCCATCGTGCGCTCCAGCGTCCCGGCGCAGTCGCGGGCCGGGATGACGACCGAGACCCGGAGCGTGGGCCGCCACGCCCCGATCACCGGGGGCCGCAGCGCGCCGTAGTCGTTGTGCCTGACCAGCGTCATACGGAGTCCCTGGCCAGCGCGCGAACCTCCGCGCGCAGCGCCTCCACCTCTCGTGCCCGCGTCATCGCGTTCACCCGGTCCTCGCCGAGCGAGGCGAGGATGGCGCCCAGGTCGTCGGCCCGCCGCGCGGCCGAGTCCTCGACGGCCCGCGCCACCTGGTCCAGCCTGGTCTCGATGGTCTTCAGCGCGGCGGTGGTCCGTGCCAGCTCAGCCTCGTGCTTCCTGATCCGCAGGTCGATCCGCTGCGCCTTGCCGTCGAGGCGGCGCACGGAGAACGCGAGATAGGCGAGGGCGGCCAGCGCGACCAGGAAGGCGAGCGTGGCGGCGGCCGCGCCGAAACTGATCAGGCCGGCGAGTACGAGCAGCGCGAGCACACAGACGGTCGCGGCTGCGGGAATTGCGGCGGTCGCGGTCCACCTGCGAGGCAAGAGCATCCGCGCGTACCTTTCGTCGTTCCCTGCTTCTGGGGCAATAGGGACGTCTTGGACATCTTCGGATTATTGACACCCTAATAAACAACGGCACCTACCGTGCCATAACTTGCCGCACGAGAACGGAAAATCACCTCGGCTTCACCTGCGCCGCAAGGCCTGACGGCACTCGCGCCCGCGTCCGCGCGCGAGTAAAACGGGCGTAAGGTAGGCGCCGACCGAGTCCCCGAGGAGGCCCATGTCCATCACCCCTTGCGGCTTCGCGCGTACGCCGGAGAAGGGGCTGGCCCGCCTGCACTGGGCACCCGGCGGCTGGGCGGTCGAGGGCCGGCCCGCCGACGTGCCCGAGCTGCGCCCGCTGCGCGGCCTGGAGATCGAGTGGCCCGCCGGGGAGGTGGCGCCGGACGAGCCCGTGGCGGGCCTGCTGCGGCTGGCCGCCGCCGGCGTCCCGCTGACCGCCGAGCGCGCGGCGCCATGGGCGCCCGGCGCGGTGCCCGGCGACCTCGCCGCGCTGCTCGCCGACCGCGACTGGCTCGGCCACGCGCCCGACGGCACCGCGCGGTCGCTGGCCGACCTGCGGCGGGAGGAGCACAGCGTACGCCTGCGCCGCCTGGCCCACCCCGTTGACCGGGCCAAGGTCAGCATCGTCATGGCGAGCAGGCGGCCGGGCATGGTGGGCGCGGCGCTGGCCAGGATGGAGCGGCAGCGCGACGTCGAGGCCGAGGTGGTGCTGGGGCTGCACGGGGTGGCGTTCGACGAGGTGCGCGAGCAGGTCGAGTCCTGCTCGCTGCCGGTGACGTGGGTGGAGGTCCCGGCGTCCGTGCCGTTCGGCGAGGTGCTCAACCGCGCGGCGGCGCGGGCGGGCGGCGACTACCTCGCGAAGTGGGACGACGATGACTGGTACGGTCCGCGCCATTTGGGCGATCTGCTCATGGCGCTGTCGTACTCGGGGGCCGACGTGGTGGGCACGACGGCGGAGTTCTTCTACCTGGAGCCGCTGCGGGCGACGGTGCGGCGCACGACGTTCGCGAGCGGGGCGGCGTATCCGAGCGAGGTGTGGGCCGATCACGTGGCCGGTGGCACGATCTTGGTATCTCGGGAGAAATTTCAGGAAATTGGGGGATTTCCTGGATTACCGCGCGCTGTGGATCTTGAATTCCTGAAAGCGGCGCAAAAGGCCGGCGCGCGGATCTACCGCACTCACGGGCTGGGTTACGTCCTGCGCAGGGGGCTCGGCGGCGAGCACACCTGGCAGCTGCCGCTGGCCCACTTCGTCAAGGTCGCCGCCAACCAGTGGCGCGGCTTCCGCCCGAGCCTGCTGGTGGAAGCCGCATGACGACGCGGACCGCCGGCCCCGTCAGGGTGCGCGGCAACGACTACCGGATCCTGGAGCCGCTGCTCGACGGCTTCACGCCACGGCTCACCGTCAGCGTCGTCGTGCCGGCCTACGGCGGCCAGGACAAGCTCGACCTGGTGCTGGCCGGGCTGGCCGGGCAGACCTATCCGGCGGAGCTGACCGAGGTCATCGTCGTCGACAACGGCAGCACGCCCCCGCTGCGGCTGCCCGAGGTGCGGCCCGGGCGCACGCGCCTGATCGTCTGCGCCGAGCCGGGACGCGCCGTCGCGCGCAACGCCGGCCTGGCCGAGGCCACCGGCGACGTGATCCACTGGCTCGACTCCGACGTGGTGCTCACCCCCGGCGCGATCGAGGCCCACATGCGCTGGCACCACGCCGCCCCCTACCTCGTCGTGACCGGCTACATCCGGTTCACCGAGGTGGAGCTGCCTTCCGAGCTCCCCGACGACCTGGAGAAGCACTTCGAGCCCGCCGAGCCGCACGCCTGGATCGTCGACCTCGTCGAGCGCACCGACGGGCTCACCGACAACCCCCAGCGCCCCTTCAGCCTGCACGTCGGCGGCGCGACCTCGGTCAGCGCCCGGCTCGTCGAGGCGGCCGGGCCCATGGACGACGACCTGATCCTGGGCCAGGACACCGAGATGGGCTACCGGCTCGGCCAGGCGGGCGCGGTCTTCGTGCCGGAGCCCCGGGCACGGGCGTACCACCTCGGGCCCACGATGCGCATGCGCGACAAGGCGCCGATCGACCGGGTGAGCCACGCGTTCGTGGCCGACCGCATCCCGTCCTATCGCTGGCTGCGGGGGCATCCCGGGCGGCAGTGGAAGGTCCCGTACGTCACCGCGGTGGTCGACGGCACGGCCGGCTACGACGCCGTGCGGGCCACCGTCGACGCGCTGCTGGCCGGCACCGTGCCCGACCTGTCCGTGCTCGTCGTCGGCCCGTGGGACACCCTGGAGCGCGACCGCCGCGCCCCGCTGAAGGACCCCGACCTGGAGCTGGTGCTCGTCCACGGCCACTACCTGCACGAGGGCCGCGTACGCCTGGCCGCCACCGAGAGCGTCGACCCGGCCGTGCCCTTCGTCCTGCGGCTGCCCGCCGGCTGGGTCCCCGGCGAGGACTCCGTGGCGCGCCTGCTCGACCTGGCCCGCGACGAGGGCCTGGGCCTGGTGGACGTCCTGCTCGCCGAGTCGCCTGAAGGCGTCGTCACGGCCCGCCTGGAACGGGTCTCCGCCTTCGCCAGGGCCCGCATCGTGGCCGGCCCCGACGACGACCTGGACGACCTGGACGACGTGGTGGACGCCGTGTCCGGCGTGTCCTGGGTGGAGGGCGAGAGCTACGGGTTCGGCACCGAGGCGACGCCGCCGCTCGGGCGGCGGGGGGCGTACCGGGCCCGCACGGAGGCGCAGGCCGAGGCGGCCCGGCTGGCCAAGGAGGCCGAGCGGCTGCGGGCGCAGGTGGCCAAGTGGAGGGAGGAGGCAGGGCGCTGGCGCAAGTCGGCGGTGGAGCTGCGGCGCGAGGTCGGCACGCTGCGCCGCCAGCTGGCCGCCGCCAACCGGGTCCAGCAGAGCCTCAGGACGGTGGTCTCGACGACGATGCGGCGCGCCCTCCGCAAGCGGCTCCGCAACTGACCCCTCGGGATCGGCGCGCTCGGGGCCGGGTCAGTTGTTGGCGCGCAGGGCGGACTTCAGGCGCCGCAGCAGCGTGTTCTCCGGCGTCACGGGGTCCTTCCGAGGGCCGTCCGCCGCGGGCGCCGGGCCGGGAGCGGGGACGGACGCCGGGGCGGGCTGCGGCGCGGGAGCGGGCCAGAAGCGCTCCGGCCCCTCGTGGCGTACCCCGTGGGTGGTGGCGATGACCTCGTCCACATCGGCCTCGGGGCCGGCGAGCAGGAGGGCGCGGCCGAGCGCCGAGGTGCGCTCCAGGCGCGCCGTCCGCCCGTCCGGCAGGTCGACGATCAGCACCCCCGTGAGATCCTTCTGCACCGACTCGATCATGCGCTCCAGCGTCACCCGGTGCAGCGGCACGTCCACCGGCCCCCGGTAGCGGAACGGCGCGGGCGCGGGCGTCGGCGCCGCCTCGTCGATGAGGCGGATGCGTTCGTCGTACGCGAACAGGTCGCGCATCAGCCGCAGCTCGAAACACGGGTCGGACAGGACGGACCGGCGCCCGGAGGCCAGCCGCGACCACGGCCCCACCAGCGTCACCACCACGTCGGGCAGCTTGCCGTCCAGCGCCGCCGCGACCGCCTGCCGCACCACGGACTCGGAGGTGTCGGTGACGTCGAGCACGATCTCCACGTACGGCACCAGCCAGCGCCGTCCCCGCTCCTTGCGCAGGTCCCTGCGGAGCGGGATCCGGTGCGCCAGGTACGGCTCCACGGCCCGCACGGCGCGCTCCCTGTCGCGGTGCTGGGCGGGCAGCCCGAGATGCACGGCCTGTGCGTCCATGTCCGGCACGAACACCACGCCGTGCATGGCCAGCCGGTAGGAGAACTCGGTGTCCTCGCCGCGCACCACGCTCGGGTCGAGGCCGCCCACCGCGTGGAAGACCTCGCGGGGCAGGGCGAACGTCGGCCCCGTGCACACGTGGTACGGGTTGCGGCTCTTGCGCAGCCCGTCGGTCTTGGCGATCGTCGCCTCGGTGGAGCTGGCCACGGCCCCGGCCAGGTCGAACAGCTCGTCCAGCCGCTTCGCCTGGTACACCTGGCCCGGCGTGATCGGCGGCGCGTCCACGAACTTCTTCATCCCGATCGTGACCAGGTAGTCGGTCACGTGGTGCCAGCGGGCCAGCGCCTCGATGTGCTCGCGGCAGGTCACCATGTCGGCGTCGAGCCGCTGGATGATCTCGCCGTCGGCGGCCTTGGCGCCGGTGTTGACGGCGTTGGGGATGCCCCAGCC
Organism: Nonomuraea phyllanthi; assembly: GCF_006334985.2. Taxonomy (GTDB): domain Bacteria; phylum Actinomycetota; class Actinomycetes; order Streptosporangiales; family Streptosporangiaceae; genus Nonomuraea; species Nonomuraea phyllanthi. The sequence goes on along the minus strand of NZ_VDLX02000001.1, from coordinate 320,225 downwards.
GTCACGCACCCGTACGACGCGGGTGTTGATCGGGCGGATCTCGGGCAGCCGGATCGGCGGCTCGCTCCCGTCGTCGACCACCAGGACCTCCATGAGGTGGTCCGGGTACGTCTGCGCCGCCAGCGCCGCGAGCGTCAGATCGAGCCTGTCCTGCCCGCCGTGCGCCGGTATCACCACGCTCACGGAAAGGGCGGGTGACCAGGCGCCGAGCTCCGGCGCCGCGATCGGTGAATAGTCGTTCTGCCTCAGAGCAGGACGCGCGTCCATGGTCGTGACCCCCTGCCGAGACCTTATCGGGAGATGCTGAGAATTTCCTGAATAGTGCCCCTGTCCAATGGAGGTGTCCGGCCGGTGGACACGGCTCCGCGACGGCCGTCAGGACCCCGTACACTCGGTGCCGAACACCGCAGGTAGGGGAGTCATCATGAGCAGGTCGTGGCGTGGCCTCATCGAGGAATACCGCGAGCGTCTTCCTGTCAGCCAGAAGACGCCCGTCATCACGCTGCTCGAGGGCGGCACGCCGCTGGTGCCCGCGCAGCGCGTCTCCGCCCTGACGGGGTGCGACGTCTACCTGAAGGTCGAGGGCGCCAACCCGACGGGCAGCTTCAAGGACCGTGGCATGACCATGGCCATCAGCAAGGCGGTCGAGGAGGGGGCCAAGGCGGTCATCTGCGCCTCGACCGGCAACACCTCGGCCTCCGCCGCGGCCTACGCCGTCCGGGCCGGGCTGACCTGCGCCGTGCTGGTGCCACGGGGGAAGATCGCCATGGGCAAGCTCGCCCAGGCGCTCGTGCACGGCGCCACGCTGCTGCAGGTCGAGGGGTCGTTCGACGACTGCCTGGAGATGACCCGCAAGCTGTCGTCCAGCTACCCGATCGCGCTGGTCAACTCGGTCAACCCGTTCCGGCTGCAGGGCCAGAAGACGGCCGCGTTCGAGATCGTCGACACGCTGGGCGACGCGCCCGACATCCACTGCATCCCGGTGGGCAACGCGGGCAACATCTCGGCCTACTGGATGGGCTACCAGGAATACGCCGCCGACGGGGTGGCGACGAAGCGGCCGCGCATGTTCGGCTTCCAGGCCAGCGGCGCGGCGCCCATCGTGCAGGGGGCGCCCGTCGCCCACCCGCACACGATCGCGACCGCCATCCGCATCGGCAACCCCGCCTCCTGGTCGCTGGCCACCGCGGCCCGCGACGAGTCGGGCGGCGTCATCCAGGCGGTGACCGACCGGCAGATCGCGGCGGCGTACAAACTGCTGGCGCAGGAAGAGGGCGTCTTCGTCGAGCTGGCCTCCGCGGCCAGTGTCGCCGGGCTCCTGCAGGCCCACGCGCAGGGGCTCGTCGACCCGGGCCAGCGCATCGTCTGCACGGTCACCGGCAACGGGCTCAAGGACCCGGACTGGGCGATCTCGGGCGCGCCCGCGCCCGTCGTCATCCCCATCGAGGTCCACGCCGCCGCGGCGGCGCTCAACCTCGCCTGACGGCGAGCACGGGGAGGAAAAGTGAAGACCGTTCGCATTCGCGTGCCCGCGACGTCGGCGAACCTGGGGCCGGGGTTCGACGCGCTGGGGCTCGCGCTGAGCCTGTACGACGAGGTCGAGGCCACGCTCACCGGCGAGCCGGGCGTCCACGTCACCGTGGAGGGTGAGGGCGCCGGAGAGGTCGATCTCGGGGAGGGCCATCTGGTCGCCAGGGCGATGCGGGCGGCGTTCGACCGCATGGGTGCCGCCCAGCCCGCGGGCATCCGGTTGCGCTGCCGTAACGCGATCCCGCACGCGCGCGGGCTGGGGTCCTCCGCGGCGGCCGTGTGCGCGGGCATCCTCGCCGCGCGAGCCCTGGCCACGGGGACTCCGGGCGAGATCGCCTCGGGGGCTTCAGCCAAGAGCGCTTCGGCTGTGGGCGAACACCTGCCCGACGACGCCGTCCTCGCACTCGCCACCGAGATGGAGGGCCATCCCGACAACGTCGCCCCCTGCCTGGCCGGCGGGCTGACGGTGGCCTGGTCCGACCACACGGGGGCGCCGCATATGGTGTCACTGGCTCCCGACGAGCGCATCCGCCCGGTCGTCCTCGTCCCGTCGTTTCGCCTGGCCACGGAGACCGCGCGGGGGCTCCTGCCGAAGGATGTGCCCCACAAGGACGCATCGTTCAACGCCGGCCGGGCCGCGCTGCTGATCGCGGCGCTGACCCAGCGGCCGGAGCCCGGGCTGCTGCTCGCCGCCACCGAAGACCGACTCCACCAGGCATATCGCGCGCCTGCCATGCGGGACACCGCCGATCTGGTAGAACGTCTCCGTGCTGCGGGCGTGCCCGCGGTCGTTTCGGGAGCCGGTCCCACGGTTCTTGCGTTTTCGACCTCGGATATACAGGATTTGATCGCGCCAGAAGTGGGTAATGACTGGCACATCCAGCTAATGGACGTCGATCCGGTTGGTGCGGACGTTCAGTTCCCCGAGACACGCTGATGCCTCTTTAGACCTTCAGGGAATAGCCGTGTGCGCTGGTGATGTTAGGCTGGTAGCCGCACCAGATGCCCCCTTGGTGGGTGCGTGCTTGTCAGCCATACATTGCTGCATCATGCTTCACGTCGCGAGGCGTGGGCAGCGCGGCTGTCTCCCCGGAATCCGTTGCCTCCGGTTGGCCCACACCCGGTTGGCCCAACGTGAGGCGGCGACGACGGGGACCTGCGCGTTCGAATCACATCGACATCTGGTTGGCGACAGCAATCTGGGGGGTGTCAGCCACGCGCCACGGCCCTGTGGCGGCTTGGACGAGCCCCTCCCCAAGAGTGGCGGCCGTCCACAGCGACTGCCGAAGATCGCAGAGTGCACCCCGACCCGGTCTGTCCCGCCGGATCGCAAGCACCTCCGGGACGCCCGGCAGAACGAAACCGGCGCCCGACCCCTGGGAAGGACCTTTTAGTTGAGCGACACCACCGAACTCCTCTCCGACGCATCAGGCGCAGAGCCGGCGTCCGGCGACACCCCCACTCGCGCTCCGGCCAAGCCGCGTGCGCGTCGCTCCGGCACCGGCCTGTCCGCCAAGGTGCTGCCCGAGTTGCAGAAGATGGCAGCGGAGCTGGGCATCAGCGGGACCGGGCGCATGCGGAAGAGCCAGCTCATCGCGGCCATCCAGGAGAAGCAGGGTGGCGGCGCGGGCGAAGGCGCACCGGCTTCGGCCCCGGCGGCCGAGGCTCCCGCCGCTGCGGACGCGGCTCCCGCCGCCGAGCGGCCCACCCGTACCCGTAGGGAACGTTCCCGCGCCAAGACCGCGGAAGAGCCCGCGCCGCAGCCCGTCGCGCAGCCGGCGGAGCCCGTGGTGGCGGCTCCCGAGCCGGTCGTCGCCGCTCCGGCGGAGCCCGTCGTGGAGCAGCAGCCGCAGGCCGTGGAGAGCGGGCAGAGCGAGACGCGCGCCGAGCGCGGCGAGAGCCGCCGCGAGCGCCGCAGCCGTGGCGAGCGCCGCGAGCGGGGAGACCGCTCCGGCGGCGACCGCTCGGGCGACCGGGGCGAGGGCGGCCGCGCGGACGGCGGCCGTGACGGTGGTCGCGACGGCGGCCGTGACGGCGGTCGTGACCAGCAGCGCGAGCGCGCCGCCGACTCCGGCGGGCGCGGCGACCGCGGTGACCGCGGTGACCGCGACCAGCGTGGCGACCGCGACCAGCGTGGCGATCGCGACCAGCAGCGCGGCGGCGACGACGACGAGCGCGGCGGGCGCAGCCGCAGGGGCCGGTTCAGGGAGCGCAACCGCGGCCGTGGCCGCGACCGCTTCGAGGGCGGCGAGCCCGTCATCGGCGACGACGACGTGCTCATCCCGATCGCCGGCATCCTCGACATCCTCGACAACTACGCGTTCGTCAGGACCAGCGGCTACCTGCCGGGCAGCAACGACGTCTACGTCTCGCTCGCCCAGATCCGCCGCAACGGCCTGCGCAAGGGCGACGTCATCACCGGCGCCGTCCGCCAGCCCCGCGAGGGCGAGCGGCGCGAGAAGTTCAACGCCCTGGTCCGCCTCGACACCGTCAACGGCATGGACCCGGAGCAGGCCCGCAACAGGCCCGACTTCAACAAGCTGACGCCGCTCTACCCGCAGGAGCGCCTGCGCCTCGAGACCGAGCCCAACATCCTCACCACGCGGATCATCGATCTCGTCTCGCCGATCGGCAAGGGCCAGCGCGGCCTCATCGTCTCGCCGCCCAAGGCCGGTAAGACGATGGTGCTGCAGTCCATCGCCAACGCGATCACCCGCAACAACCCCGAGTGCCACCTGATGGTCGTGCTCGTGGACGAGCGGCCTGAAGAGGTCACCGACATGCAGCGGTCGGTCAAGGGCGAGGTCATCCACTCGACCTTCGACCGTCCCGCCGAGGACCACACCACGGTCGCCGAGCTCGCCATCGAGCGGGCCAAGCGCCTGGTGGAGCTCGGCCACGACGTGGTCGTCCTGCTCGACTCGATCACCCGCCTCGGCCGCGCCTACAACCTGGCGGCCCCGGCGTCCGGGCGCATCCTGTCGGGTGGTGTCGACTCCACGGCGCTCTACCCGCCCAAGCGGTTCTTCGGCGCCGCGCGCAACATCGAGAACGGCGGCTCCCTCACCATCCTGGCCACGGCCCTCGTCGAGACCGGGTCCAAGATGGACGAGGTCATCTTCGAGGAGTTCAAGGGCACCGGCAACATGGAGCTCAAGCTCAACCGGTCCCTGGCCGACAAGCGGATCTTCCCCGCGGTGGACGTCGACGCGTCCGGCACCCGTAAGGAAGAGATCCTCATGGCCAAGGAAGAGCTCCAGATCGTCTGGAAGCTGCGGCGGGTGCTGCACGCTCTGGACATGCAGCAGGCGCTGGAGCTGCTGCTGGAGAAGATGAAGGAGACCAAGTCCAACGCGGAGTTCCTCATGCAGGTCCAGAAGACCACGGTGAGCAACGACCGCGACTAGCGGCTCCTGTCCTGTCGGAGGGGCGGCCGGGGTTTCACCCCTGCCGCCCCTTCCGTCGTCGCGTGTCCCTTCTGTTCTCCGGCCGCACCCGCCGGGGTCCCGTGAAAAGGGTGGGGCTAGCCCCACCCCTCGACGGAAGCCTCCCGGATTCACGCCGGCGCTCCGCGCGTGCACTCTTGAGGGCATGCGATCAGCCGCGCTGAAGGACCGGGTGCCCTGGGGAGCCAAGGGACCGCTGGGGGTCCTGGTGGACCCGATGACATGGCGGGCCGCGCCGTACCTGGCGGTGACCGGGGCGCTCGGGTTCGGGTGGTTCGTGGTGCTGTCCGTGGCCCTGCCCGTTTCGCTCACCCTGACGGTCGTATGGGTCGGCGTGCCGCTGACGATGGCCGCGATACTCATGTGGCGCGGCGGGGCGATGCTGGAGCGGCGGCTGATGCACGCGGCGCTCGGCGTCAGGATCGCCGACCCGTACCGTCCCAGGCCGGAGCGCGGGCTGGGCGCGCACCTACGGTGGCTGCTGGCGGACTCGGCCACCTGGCAGGACCTGGGCTACCTGCTCATGCTGCTGCCGCTCGGCCTGGTCGAGACGGCCGTGTCGCTCGTGGTGTGGACGACCTCGGCCATGCTGCTCATCCAGCCGATCCTGATGTCGCTGTGGGTGGCGGGAGTGCACAGCGACCTGACCATCGACAGCTGGGCCGGCTCGTTCGTGGCGGCGGCGTTCGGGCTGCTGGTGCTGGTGATGGCGGCCTACCTCGTACGGGGGATGGCCTGGCTGCACGGGACGCTGGCGACGGTGCTGCTCGGCGGCAGCCAGGAGGAGCGGCTGCGGGCCAGCAGGGCGAGGGGGATCGACGCGGCCGAGGCCGAGCGGCGCAGGATCGAGCGCGACCTGCACGACGGTGCGCAGCAGCGGCTGCTGTCGGTGGCGGTGGACCTGGGGCGGGCTCAGTCGAAGTTCGACAGCGAGCCGGAGGAGGCCAGGCTGCTCATCGCGCAGGCGCACGCGGGGACGAAGGCCGCCATCGGCGAGCTGCGCAACCTGGCCAGGGGCATCCACCCGGCCATCCTGAGCGACCGCGGCCTGGACGCGGCCCTGTCGGGGCTGGCGGCCAGAGCGCCCGTCCGCGTGGACGTCTCCGTCGAGCTGGAGGAGCGGCCGCCCGCCGCCGTCGAGAGCATCGCGTACTTCATCGTGGCCGAGACGCTGGCCAACATGGCCAAGCACTCCGGGGCGTCCGAGGCGTCGGTCATGGTGGTCAGGGACCATCGCGGCGTGGTGGTCGACGTGTGGGACGACGGCATCGGCGGGGCCGCCATGGTGCCGGGGGGCGGCCTGTCCGGGCTGGCGGACCGGGCGGCCACCATCGACGGGGTGCTCGTCCTGCACAGCCCGCTGGGCGGCCCCACCCTCGTACGCGCGGAACTGCCCTGTGAGTGGTAGCCGCGGCCCGCACCGGACACCCGGACGCCGTTCCCGCAGGCGCAGGGTCCGCGGCCCGCAGTGGACAGCTGGACGCCGTCCCCTGTAGGGATGGGGCCATGCGCGTGGTCATCGCCGAGGACTCCGTACTGCTGCGCGAAGGGCTCGCGCGCCTGCTCGCCGACGGCGGCGTCGAGACGGTCGCCGCCGTGTCCGACGGCCCGGCGCTGGTGTCGGCGGTGCTGGAGCACGCGCCCGACCTGGCGATCGTCGACGTGCGCATGCCGCCGACCCACACCGACGAGGGCCTGCGCGCGGCGCTGAAGGTGCGCGAGGCCATGCCCGACTTCCCGATCCTGGTCCTGTCCCAGTACGTCGAGGAGCGCTACGCGGGCGACCTCATCGGCAGGGCCGTCGGCTACCTGCTGAAGGAGCGGGTGGCCGACGTGGCGGAGTTCATGGAGGCGGTGCGGCAGGTGGCGGCGGGCGGCACCGTCATCGATCCCGAGGTCGTCGTGCAGCTGCTGAGCCGCCAGCGCCGCGGCGCGCCGCTCGACTCGTTGTCGCCCCGCGAGCGCGAGGTGCTCGCGCTCATGGCCGAGGGCCGCTCCAACACCGCCATCGCCGCCCGGCTGGTCGTCACGGAGGGCGCGGTGGAGAAGCACATCTCCGGCATCTTCGCCAAGCTCGCCCTCGGTCCCGCTCCGGAGGACCACCGCCGCGTGCTGGCCGTCCTGACGTACCTGGGCCGTTGACGGAAACGTACGGTGCCGCCGCGGGAATGCGTGATGGCCTGGGATGGTTGCACGATCTGGCACACTGGTAGCTGACCAATGAGCGGCTCCGGTTCACGCCGTACGGCGACCCGGCGGCCGCGCCCCGAAAGGACAGCGATGAAGCGCGACATCCACCCTGACTATCACGTGACGCAGGTCACCTGTTCCTGCGGTAACACGTTCACCACCCGTAGCACCGCGAAGAACGGCGTCATCCACGCCGACGTCTGCTCTGCCTGCCACCCGTTCTACACCGGCAAGCAGAAGATCCTCGACACCGGCGGCCGGGTGGCCCGCTTCGAGAAGCGCTTCGGCAAGAAGGCCACGGGCAAGTAGCTTCACCGACGCCGGCCCGGACGCACCCGCGTGCGCCGGGTCGGCGTTGTTGGTGAAACGGCCGAAACCTGGACAGAAGGACCCACGGTGAATCTCGACGAGTTGCTCAAGGAGTATTCCGAGCTGGAGTTGCAGCTCGCCGACCCCGCCGTGCACGCCGACCAGAACAAGGCCCGCACCCTCGGCAGGCGCTACTCCCAGCTCACGCCGGTCGTCGGCACCTACCGCGAGCTGGAGTCGGCGCGCGACGACCTGAGCGCCGCCAAGGAGCTGGCCGGCGAGGACGAGGCGTTCGCGGCCGAGGCCGCCGAGATCGAGCAGCGCATCCCCCAGCTGGAGGAGCGGCTCAAACACCTGCTCATCCCGCGCGATCCCAATGATGACAAGGACATCATCATGGAGATCAAGGCGGGCGAGGGCGGCGAGGAGTCGGCGCTGTTCGCGGGCGACCTGCTGCGGATGTATCTGCGGTACGCCGAGCGCGTCGGGTGGAAGACCGAGATCATCGACAGCCAGCCCTCCGACCTCGGCGGCTACAAGGACGTCACGGTCGGCATCAGGGCCAAGGGCGACGAGGGCGTGTGGTCCAGGCTCAAGTTCGAGGGCGGCGTGCACCGCGTGCAGCGCGTGCCCGTCACCGAGTCGCAGGGGCGCATCCACACCAGCGCCGCGGGCGTGCTGGTCTACCCCGAGGCGGAGGAGGTCGACGTCCAGATCGACGCCAACGACCTGCGCATCGACGTCTACCGCTCCAGCGGCCCCGGCGGCCAGAGCGTCAACACCACCGACTCGGCCGTCCGCATCACCCACCTGCCCACCGGCGTGGTCGTCTCGTGCCAGAACGAGAAGAGCCAGCTCCAGAACAAGGAGTCGGCGCTGCGCATCCTGCGCGCCCGGCTGCTCGCGATGGCGCAGGAGGAGGCCGAGGCAGCCGCGCAGGCCGAGCGCAAGTCGCAGGTCCGCACGGTCGACCGCTCCGAGCGCGTACGCACCTACAATTTCCCCGAAAACCGCATCTCCGACCACCGCGTCGGCTTCAAGGCGTATAACCTCGACCAGGTTCTCGACGGCGAGCTCCAGGCCGTCACCCAGGCCCTCATCGACGCCGAGATGGCGGAGAAGCTCGCACAACACTCATGACATTTCTGCTGGACGAGATCGCCCTCGCCACCGCCCGGCTGGCCGAGGCGGGTGTTCCCTCACCGCGCACCGACGCGGAGGAGATCGCGGCGTTCGTCCACGGCGTGCGCAGGAGCGAGCTGCACCTGGTCAAGGACGCCGACTTCGACGCGCTGTTCTGGGAGGGCGTCGCCAGGCGCGAGGCCCGCGAGCCGCTGCAGCACATCACGGGCCACGCCTACTTCCGCTATCTGGAGCTGGCGGTCGGGCCCGGGGTGTTCGTGCCGCGGCCCGAGACCGAGGTGATGGCGGGCTGGGCCATCGAGACGCTGCGCGCCATGGACGTGACCGCCCCGCTCGTCGTCGACCTGGGCACCGGCTCGGGCGCGATCGCGCTGTCCATCGCCCAGGAGGTGGCGCTGGCGGAGGTCCACGCCGTGGAGGTCGACCCCGCGGCGTACACGTGGGCCAAGCGCAACATCTCCGAGCTCGGCCAGGACCGCACCTACCTGCACCCCGAGGACCTCGCGGAGGCGCTGCCCGAGCTCGACGGCAAGGTCGACCTGGTCATCTCCAACCCGCCCTACATCCCGCCCGGCGCGATCCCGCGCGACCCCGAGGTCCGCGACTACGATCCCACCAGGGCCCTGTACGGCTCGGGCGACGACGGGCTCGGCGAGGTGCGCGCGGTCGAGCGCACCGCCCGCCGCCTGCTGCGCCCGGGTGGCTGGGTGGCCGTCGAGCACGCCGACGAGCAGGGCAGAGCCGTCTACCTGACCTTCCCCGAGGACAACGGCTGGCGCGACGTACGCCTGCGCCAGGACCTCACCAGAAGAGACCGCTTCGTCACGGCCCGCCTGGGCCAGGACTAGGATGCACGCGAGCGAGGTAATGGGACAGTGGGAAGACTCTTTGACTGCTCGGACCTCGAGCAACGCGCCGAGGGGCTGACGGAGGCCGCCGCCGCCGTGCGCCGCGGCGACCTCGTGGTCATCCCGACCGACACCGTCTACGGCATCGGCGCCGACGCGTTCACGCCGGCCGCCGTCACGGCGCTGCTCGAGGCCAAGGGCCGGGGCAGGGAGACGCCGCCGCCCGTGCTGGTGGGCACCGTACGAGCCGCCACAGCGCTCATAGACGACCTCGGGCCGTACGGGCAGGACCTGATAGACGCCTTCTGGCCGGGGCCGCTCACGCTCGTCTGCAAGGCCAACAGGGCCCTTTCCTGGGACCTGGGGGAGAGCAAGGGCACGGTGGCCGTACGCATGCCGCTGCACCCGGTGGCCCTCGACCTGCTCAAGGAGACCGGCCCGATGGCCGTCTCCAGCGCCAACCGCTCCGGCGCGACCGCCGCCACCACGGCGCAGGACGCGGAGGAGCAGCTCGGCGACTCCGTCGCGGTCTACCTCGACGGCGGCAAGGCCACCGACAACACGCCCTCCACCATCCTCGACCTCACCACGGCCGTGCCCAGGATGCTGCGGCGCGGGGCGGTCCCCATCGAGAAGCTGCGGGGCATCATCGGCTACGTCGCCACCGACGACTGACATATACCGTCTGCTTATCCCGGCTGCGGCGGCCCTCCGGCCATGATTACGGTGAGGCCCGGAGTGGCGTTACGTCGGGGAGTGGCCCATGGGCAAGTTCGACGGCATGGATCCCAAGCTGGTCCGCGAGCTGCTGGCCGAGGTGAAACACGCGGCCACGCAGATGCGCACGGTCGAGGACCAGGTCAGGGCGGCCATGCGGCGGGCCGGGCTGTCCACCGTGGCCACCCACCGGCCCGTCCAGGTGGCGGACGCGGTCGACACGATGGTCAAGGACGTCGACGGACGGCTGGGGACGCTGGAGAAGCGGGTCGACCAGCCGCGGGGCGACGTACCGGGTGCCGGGACGGGGATGACGCAGGGCGACGAGCCCAAGGACGTCCGCGGGGACCGGGACCGATACGAGAATCCGCGCGCCACCGAGACCGCGCCGAAGGACGACACCACCAAGACCGGCGCCGACGGCAAGACGGGGTCGGACGGCAAGACGGGGTCGGACGGCAAGACGGGCACTGACGGTAAGACGGGCACTCCCGACAAGACCGATACGGATGGGAAGACCGACGCCGACGGCAAGACGGGGGCCGACGGAAAGACAGGGTCTGATGAGAAGACGGGCTCTGACGGGAAGACGGGCTCTGACGGGAAGACGGGCTCTGACGGGGACGGGAAGACGTGCGACGGCGCCCGTGACACGGATCGCGACCAGGGGACCGGGAGCGGCGGCAGGACCGGCGATCAGCCGGTTGGCCAGCCCGTTGACGAGCCCAAGGACGGCGATCTGGACAGCCGGCGCGACCGCGGCGCCGAGGTGGACGCCGATCCGGCCGGCAACCCTTCCAAGGACGCGCAGGACGTGTCCAGGCCACAGATCGTGGAGGTCGACGGCGTGAAGGTCCTGCAGATTCCCATCGACCCGCCGACGGCCGAGCAGCTGGAAGACCTGCTGGAGAACGCCGACAAGGTGCAGCCGGCCGAGATGCCGAAGGTCCCCGCCGACCCCATCTCGGCGGGAGGAGCCACACCGGGCGGCATGGACCCCACACCCGGTGGCACGCCCACGAGCCCAGGCGGTACGGACTCCACACCGGGCGGGACGGACACCACCCCGGGCGGCTCCGGCTCCGGCGGCACGGAGGTCACGCCCGACCGGCCCTCGGGCGACGACACAGGCCAAGGCGCAGGCGGCGGCCAAGGCAACGGCCATGGCCAAGGGGACGGCTATGGCCAAGGCGCGGGTAACGGCCAGGAGACGGGCGACTGCCAAGGGACGGGCAACGGGCAGGGCACAGACGGCGGGCAGGGCACGGGCTCCGGACAAGGTGCGGGCGCCGGGCAGGACACGAGTGCCGGGCAGCGCACGGACAACGGCCAAGGCGCGAACACCGGCCAGGGCAACGGTCAGGGCAACGGCCAGGGCGCGAACACCGGCCAAGGGGCGAACAACGGTCAGGGCGCGAACACCGGCCAGGGCACAGGTGTCACGGTTCCGCCGACGAATCCCGAAACCGGGACAGCCCCCGCCCCGGGGACACCTTCCACTCCTGGCACAACCCCCACCCCCGGGACACCTCCGGCCCCGGGCGCAACTCCCACCATCCAGGTGCAGATCGCCTACGGGCCTCCGATCGGCGGTCAGGCGAGCCCCGTGCCGGACATCCCCGCCTGGGCGAGCGAGGGCGGCGAGGTCGTCTCCGTGGACGTCACCCCATCGACCCCCGACGCGCTGACCACGGTCGTGGAGCACCACCGCGACATCCGGCCGGTGGACCTGCCCTCGGTCGAGCTCCACCCCGGCGAGGACGGACGGGCGGCCGGGGACGTCCGGCCCGACGGCCCGCCGGGCGAGGTGGAGCCGGGCACGCCGGAAAGGAGCGCGTGATGTACGTCGACCCGCCGGCCCCAAGGCCAAGAGAGCCCGGTGAGATGCCGCCCGTGACCGCCTCAGGAGCCCTGGACGACCCCCAGAGGGCCTGGGAGTTCAACCCCGACTACCAGCGCCTGGTCGTGGCCTGGAACGCCGTCCTGCCCCACCTGGAGACGCTCTCGACGGCACTCGACAAGGCCTACGGCCTGGCCAAGAGCCCGCAGACGTGGGACGCCCCGGTGGGGGAGCGCTACGTGCAGGACATCCGCGAGTGGCGCAACCGGCTCGCCGTCTATCGCCACTCGGTGCTGACCGCGATCAGCGACGAGGCCGCCGACACCCCGAGGTGGGTCCGGACGACGGCCGGGGCGCCCCACGCGTTCCTCTAGCCCCGCCCACAAAGGTCCTGAAGGACCCGTGCCTGGGAGAGACGGGCACCAGGTCGTACAGTGGGGAAATGGGTGAGGAACCCTACTACGGCCCCGACTTCGGCCTGCTGCAGCGGCAGGACCCGGAGCTCGCTCGGGTGCTCCTGGACGAGCTCGACCGGCAGCGCACCGGCCTCCAGCTGGTCGCGGGCGAGAACTTCACCTCGCCGGCCGTCCTCGCCGCGATGGGCTCCACCCTCACCAACAAGTACGCCGAGGGCTATCCGGGCAGGCGCTACTACGGCGGCTGCGAGGTCGTCGACCGGGCCGAGCGGATGGCGGTGGAGCGGGCGCGCAGGCTGTTCGGGGCGGAGCACGCCAACGTGCAGCCCCATTCGGGCGCCTCGGCGAACCTGGCCGCCTACGCGGCCCTCCTCCAGCCCGGCGACACCATGCTGGCCATGGCGCTGCCGCACGGCGGCCACTTCACGCACGGCTCGAAGGTGAACTTCTCGGGACGCTGGTTCGACGTCGTCTCGTACGGCGTGCGGCGCGACACCGAGACGATCGACTACGACGAGGTCAGGGATCTGGCCCTGCGCCACCAGCCCAAGCTCATCGTGTGCGGCGCCACGGCGTACCCCCGGCTGATCGACTTCTCGGTCTTCCGCGGCATCGCGGACGAGGTGGGGGCGTGGCTGATGGCCGACGTGGCGCACACGATCGGGCTGATGGCGGGCGGCGCGATCCCGTCGGCGGTGCCGCATGCGGACGTGGTGACGTTCACCACCCACAAGGCGCTGCGCGGGCCGCGCGGCGGGGCCATCCTGTGCACGGACGAGCTGGCCGCCAGGATCGACCGGGCGGTGTACCCGTTCGTGCAGGGCGGGCCGCTGATGCACGTGATCGCGGCCAAGGCGGTGGGGTTCGCGGAGGCGATGCGGCCGGAGTTCGCGGAATACGCGCGCCGGGTGGTCGTGAACGCGCGGGCGCTGACGGAGGCGCTGGCCGCGGCGGGCATGCGGCCGGTGTCGGGCGGCACCGACACCCATCTGGCGCTGGTCGACCTGCGCCCGCTGGACGTGTCGGGCGCGGAGGCCGAGCGCAGGTGCGCCGCGGCGGGGATCACGCTGAACCGGAACGTGATCCCGTACGATCCCGAACCGGCGTCGGTGACGTCGGGGATCAGGGTGGGCACGCCGTGCGCGACCACGCAGGGCATGGGCCCCGAGGAGCTGCGGGAGGTGGGCGGTCTGGTGGCCGGGGCGGTGTGCCGGCCGGGCGAGGCGCGGGAGATCCGGGAGAGGATCGCGGCCCTCCTTGCCATACATCGGCCATATCTCAGCGAATATTAAGCTGGTCTGTGTCGTTTTCCGGTCCCAGAGGACCGGAGGATCCGGGAAACTAGGTTCGTGCGCGAATACCTGTTCATGGCGCTCGTCTCCGCGGCGGTCACCTATCTGCTGGTTCCGCTGGTGCGCCGCTTTGCCATCCGCATCGGCGCCATGCCGGAGATTCGCGATCGTGACGTGCACACCACGCCGACGCCCAGGCTGGGCGGCCTGGCCATGTACGGCGGGCTGGTCGTGGGGCTGCTGCTGGCGAGCGAGCTGACCCATTCGAGCGAGGCCCTGGCGGGCACCGGTCATCCGGTGCCCGCTTTGATCATTGCGGGCGGCCTCATCACGGTCACCGGCTTCCTCGACGACTGGTGGGGCATGGACCCCTTCATCAAGCTCGCGGGGCAGATCGCGGCGGCCGGCGTGCTGGTGGCCTTCGGCATGAGCCTGACCTCGATCCCGCTGCCGGAGAGCTGGGGCGGCTCCACCAGCCTCGACTACACCCTCAGCACGATCATCACCATCCTGGTGGTGGTCGTGACGATCAACGCGGTCAACTTCGTCGACGGGCTCGACGGGCTCGCGGCCGGGATCGTGTGCATCGCGGGCATGGCCACCTGGGCCTATTCGATCATCATTTCGCAGGTCATCTCGGGCAGCAACATCACCGCGACGGCGGCCATCGCGGCGGTCCTCATCGGCACCTGCCTGGGCTTCCTGCCGCACAACTTCCATCCGGCGAAGATCTTCATGGGCGACACGGGCGCCATGCTGATCGGGCTCGTGCTCGCCTCCTCGATCGTGACCGTGACGCCGGTCGACACCTCGGCCATCGCCGACATGAACAAGTTCCCCGTGGTGCTCCCGCTGCTCGTGCCCGCGGCGATGCTGGTGCTGCCGCTGGTCGACCTGATCACCGCCGTCGTGCGCCGCACGTCGCAGGGGCTGTCGCCCTTCGCGCCCGACCGCGGCCACCTGCACCACCGGCTGATGGACGTCGGCCACTCCCACCGGCGCTCCGTGCTGATCATGTACGCGTGGACGTTCGTGTTCTCGTTCACCATCGTCGGCCTGGCCAGGCTCGGCGTGCCCGTCCTGTGGTTCCCCGTCGTCATCGTGGTCGCGCTCGTCGTGCTGATCCTGATGCCGCTGTCGCGCTGGCGGGGCAGGGGAGGGGCGCACGCCGCGAATGGCGACAACCCTGACGACGACGGCGGCCCGCCGACGGGGCCGATGCCGCCCATCCTTCCCGAGGGCCCGCAGGTCAGGCGGCAGGCGCCGCCCGCCGGGGGCGACCCGCGCGAACGCGCGAGCGCTGAGGGCAATCCGGTCATTCCAGCCTTTCCGCGCCGTTCTTGATCGCGAACTGGAAACGGCAGGTAAAAGCGGTCTTCCGTGAGCTTGTGATATCTTTCACGAGCAGGGACTCCAGATGCACCGCCTCTGGAGGTAGCAAACGCTCGCTTGATAACTTGCTGATGGAGCATTGATGCAGGCCAACGACGTGCGCGTACTCAAGAGCGCCGCGATCCCCACCCTCGTGGCAGGGGTGGTCGCCATGGTCGTCGCGCTCCTGACGGCCGGGGGCGAGGGAGTGCTGGGCGCCGCGATCGGCACCGTGCTCGTGGGAGTCTTCTTCACCATCAGCGTGGTGGTGGTCTCCTACGCCGCACGCGTCTCGCCCCAGATGATGGCGATCGCCGCCATGCTCAGCTACCTCGTCAAGGTCATCGCCATCATGGTCGTGCTGACCGCCTTCCGCGACACCACGATGTGGGACAACCAGGCGTTCGCCTGGTCGGTCGTGGGCTGCACGCTGGTCTGGACGGGCTTCGAGGTGCGCGCGTTCATGAAGACCAAGCTGCTGTACGTCGACCCCGAAGCCGCTGTCCCGGGGAAGGGCGACTCGTGATGGCAGGTAAAGGGATGAGGTCCAATATGACTAGTCCTTCACGGCCTGCTATCGTCAGGCCCGCGATGAGCGCACAGGAACGCCGGCCGGAAGAGGACGGTCGCGACTTCGCCGACGCCATGTGGTCGGTCCCCAGCTACCTGCTCGCGGGGATGGCCGTTTACGGGGGCGCCGGCTGGTTGCTGGACCGCTGGTTGGACATGTCCGCGTTCTTCCCGATAGGCATCGTCCTCGGGGTGGTGCTCGGCGGCTACCTGGTTTACCGGAAGTTCGGCCGCTAGCCCCAGACATCAAGTTTCGCCCCGCTGAGGAAAACCCTTGTGATCCACACTACGACGTTGAAGGGAACGCCGCGTGATTGCGCTGACGGTCCTCGCTCCTCCTGAAGACCAGTTCAAGGCCCCGACGCCTGACGAGCTGTTCAACTCCTTTACCCCGATCATCCCGGGGGTCGACTGGTTCACCAAGCCGGTTCTCCTCGCTCTCTTCAGCTCGGTGCTGGTGATCGGCGTCTGCTGGGCGGCCTTCGCCAACCCCAAGATCGTGCCCAGGGGCATTCAGAACGTCGTCGAGTACGGCTACATGTTCGTCCGCGACCAGGTCGCCCGCCCCTTCCTGGGCAAGGACGCCGACCGGTGGATGGGCCTGCTGGTCTCGATCTTCTTCCTGGTCCTGGTCTGGAACCTGCTGGGCGTCTTCCCGGTGCTCCAGTTCCCGGTCGCCGCGCACATCGCGTTCCCGATCGTGCTGGCCGGGACGATCTACATCCTCAAGGTCTACCTCGGGATCAAGCACCAGGGCGCGATCGGCTACTTCAAGAACATGATGTTCCCGCCGGGCCTGCCGAAGTTCATCTACGTTCTCCTCGCGCCGATCGAGTTCCTGTCGAACCTGATCATCGCGCCCTTCACGCACGCGGTCCGGCTCTTCGCCAACATGTTCGCCGGCCACATGCTGCTGGCCTTCTTCAGCATGGTCGGCTTCTGGTTCCTGTTCGAGAAGCTGACGCCGCTCGGCGCCGGGGTGGGTGTGGTCGGCGTGATCATGACCATCATCCTCACGGCCTTCGAGATGTTCATCCAGTACCTGCAGGCATTCCTCTTCGCGCTGCTGGCGGCCATGTACATCGGCGGCTCGCTGCACCCAGATCACTGAGATCCACGTACCGGAATATCCATGACCGGTGGAGACTCCGCTTCACCGGCCGTCCAGTAAAGGAATACAGCAATGAGCGTTCTCGCTGAGGTCTCCGGCAACGTCACCGCCATCGGTTACGGTCTCGCCGCCATCGGCCCCGGCATCGGCGTCGGCATCATCTTCGGTCAGGGCGTGCAGGCCATCGCGCGCCAGCCCGAGGCTTACGGTCTGATCCGCCAGAACATGCTCCTCGGCTTCGTCCTCACCGAGGCCCTCGCCCTGATCGGTCTGGTGGCGCCGTTCATCTTCCAGGGCATCTGACCCACCCCTCTGACGAAAGGCTGCAACCATGAAAACGGCAGCTTCGCTCCTCGCGGCGGAGGGCGCCAACCCGCTCATTCCGCACGACTTCGAGCTCATCGTCGGGATCTTCTCGTTCTTCGTCGTTGTCCTCGTCGTCGGCAAGATCCTCACGCCGCGCATCCAGAAGACGCTGGCTGAGCGGACCGACGCGATCGAGGGCGGCATCAAGAGGGCCGAGGAGGCCCAGGCCGAGGCGCAGGCCCTGCAGAAGCGTTACTCCGAGCAGCTCGAAGAGGCCCGTCGCGACGCGGCCAGGCTCCGCGAGGAGGCTCGCGAGCAGGCCGCGCAGATCAAGGCCGAGCTCCGCGAGGAGGCGCAGGCCGAGGCCCGCCGCCTCGTCGAGGCGGCGCACGCGCAGATCGAGGCGGACCGCCAGGCGGCCTTCGCCCAGCTGCGCACCGAGATCGGTCGCCTGTCGACCGAGCTGGCCGGCCGCATCGTCGGCGAGTCGCTTGAGGACGAGGTCCGGCAGAGCCGCATCGTCGACAGGTTCCTCGACGAGCTCGAGGCGTCGCCGCAGGCGGTGCGCTGATGCGTGGCCTGAGCAGGGTGGCGCTGGCCGAGGTCGAGGAGCGGTTCAACGCGGTCGCCGGCAGTGCCGACCTCGGTACGCTCTCCGACGAGCTGTTCGCGCTCGCCGACCTGCTCGACCGCGAGCACGGCCTGCGCCGTGCCGTGTCCGACCCGTCCAGGCCCGGCGAGCAGAAGGCGGCCACGCTGCGCGTCCTGCTCGCGGGCAAGGTCGGCGAGGCGGCGCTCGCCACCGCCGAGACGGCGGTGGCGGCCAGGTGGTCGCGCACCGGTGACCTGGCCGACGCCCTCGAACGGCTCGGCGTGGTCGCCGCGGCGGCGGAGGCGGAGAGCCAGTCCAGGATCGACGAGGTGGAGGACGAGCTCTTCCGCTTCGGCCGCATCGTGGCCGCCAACCCGGCCCTGCGCCGGGCGCTGACGGCCGCGGACGCGCCCGCCGCGGGCAAGGAGCAGCTGCTGCGCGACCTGCTCGGCGGCAAGGTCGGCCCGGCAAGCCTGCGCCTGATCACGCAGGTCGTAGTACATCCACGGGGACGTAGCCTGGAAGCAGGGCTCGAGGAGTTCGGGCGGCTCGTCGCCCAGCAGCGCCAGCGTCTCGTGGCAGTGGTCCGCAGCGCGGTGGAGCTGACCGAGGCGCAGAAGCAGCGCCTCGCGTCGTGGCTCAGCACCTCCTACGGCCGTGACGTGCACCTGAACGTCGAGGTGGACAAGCGAGTGCTCGGTGGGTTCTCGGTCCGCATCGGCGACGAGATCATCGACACCACCATTGTGGGACGAATCGACGAAGTCCGCCGCCGGTTGGCCGGCTAGGCGAATAGGGAGACAGAGTAGAGATGGCGGAGCTTACGATCCGGCCGGACGAGATCCGGGACGCGCTTGAGCGCTTCGTCCAGGCGTACGAACCGGAAGGCGCCGCGCGCGAGGAGATCGGGACCGTCGTCGACGCCGGCGACGGCATCGCCCATGTCTCCGGCCTTCCCTCGGCGATGGCTAACGAGCTGCTCGAGTTCGAGAACGGCACGCGCGGACTGGCGCTCAACCTCGACACCCGCGAGATCGGTGCCGTTGTCCTGGGTGACTTCAGCGGCATCGAAGAGGGCCAGACGGTCCGCAGGACGGGCGAGGTCCTGTCCGTGCCCGTCGGCGACAACTTCCTCGGCCGCGTGGTCGACCCCCTGGGCAACCCGCTCGACGGAAAGGGCGCCATCGAGGCCGAGGCCATTCGCGCCCTCGAGCTGCAGGCCCCCACGGTCGTCCAGCGGCAACCCGTGAAGGAGTCGCTGGCCACCGGCATCAAGGCGATCGACGCCATGACCGCGATCGGCCGTGGTCAGCGCCAGCTGATCATCGGTGACCGCGGCACCGGCAAGACCGCGATCGCCGTGGACACCATCCTCAACCAGCGCGAGAACTGGGCCTCCGGTGACCCCACCAAGCAGGTCCGCTGCGTCTACGTCGCGGTCGGCCAGAAGGGCTCGACCGTCGCGCAGGTGCGGGCGCGCCTGGAGGAGGCCGGCGCGATGGAGTACACCACCATCGTCGCCGCCCCCGCATCCGACCCCGCCGGTTACAAGTACATCGCCCCGTACGCCGGCTCGGCGATCGGACAGCACTGGATGTACCAGGGCAAGCACGTCCTGATCGTCTTCGACGACCTGACCAAGCAGGCGGACGCCTACCGCGCCGTCTCGCTGCTGCTGCGCCGCCCGCCGGGCCGTGAGGCCTTCCCGGGCGACGTGTTCTACCTCCACTCCCGCCTGCTGGAGCGCTGCGCCAAGCTCTCCGACGACATGGGAGGCGGCTCGATGACCGGCCTGCCGATCATCGAGACCAAGGGCAACGACGTGTCGGCCTTCATCCCGACCAACGTCATCTCCATCACCGACGGCCAGGTCTTCCTCGAGACCGACCTGTTCAACGCCGGTGTGCGGCCCGCCATCAACGTCGGCATCTCGGTGTCCCGAGTCGGTGGCTCGGCGCAGGCCAAGGCCATGCGCAAGGTCGCCGGCACGCTGCGTCTGTCGCTGTCGCAGTACCGCGACCTGGAGGCGTTCGCGGCCTTCGCCTCCGACCTGGACGCCGCGTCCAAGGCTCAGCTGGAGCGCGGCCAGCGGCTCGTCGAACTGCTCAAGCAGCCCCAGTACAGCCCGTTCGCGCTGGAGCGCGAGGTGGCCTCCATCTGGGCGGGCACCACGGGCGAGCTGGACGACGTGCCGATCGAGGACGTCCGCCGCTTCGAGTCGGAGTTCCTCGACTTCATCCAGTCCTCGCACAAGGGTGTCTTCGACACCATCCGCGAGACCAGGGACCTGTCGGACGACACGGTGACCGCTCTGAAGGACGCCATCACGGAGTTCAAGAAGGGCTTCACCACCTCGTCGGGCGAGCTGCTGGTCAAGGACGAGCCGGTGGCGCCCCTGGAGGCCGGTGAGGTCGGCCAGGAGAAGATCAAGAAGGTCGTCCGTCCGGCGGAGAAGAAGTAGGCCATGGGTGCCCAGCTAAGGCTGCTGCGGCGGCGGATCAGCTCGGTCAAGTCGACCGCCAAGATCACGCGTGCCCAGGAGCTCATCGCCTCTTCACGGATCGTGAAGGCGCAGCAGCGGATGCAGGCGGCGCTGCCGTACGAGCGCGAGATCACTCGCGCCGTCACCGGCGTCGTCAGCAACGCGGCCAGCGTCGACCATCCGCTGACGGTGGCGAAGGACAACCCCGCCAGGGCGGGCGTGCTCATCGTCACCAGCGACAGCGGCTTCTGCGGCGGCTTCAACGCCAACGTGCTGCGCGAGGCCGAGGCCCTGCGCGGGCTGCTGGAGGGCCGCGGCCTGGACGTCGTGCCGTTCGTCACGGGGCGCAAGGGTGTCACCTGGCACTCCTTCCGCCACCGCGAGATGGGCGGCCAGTGGGTCGGCTTCTCCAGGAAGCCTGCCTACGCCGACGCCAAGGAGATCGCTCAGGAGCTGATCGACTCGTTCAAGGACGAGAACGGCATCGACGAGATTCACATCGTCTCGACCGAGTTCGTCTCGATGCTGACGCAGAACGTCGTGGTCAAGCGGATCCTGCCGCTGGAGGTCGAGGAGACCGAGGCGACGGACACCACCGTGATCCCTCCGTACTTCGAGTTCGAGCCGACCGCCGCCGACGTGCTGGAGTCGCTGCTGCCGCGTTACGTCGAGTCGCGCATCTTCACGGCGCTGCTGCAGTCCGCGGCCTCCGAGGAGGCCGCGCGGCGGCGCGCGATGAAGTCCGCGACCGACAACGCCAACGAGCTCATGCGGGTGCTCACCCAGGAGATGAACCAGGCTCGCCAGGCGGAGATCACCCAGGAAATCAGCGAGATCGTCGGTGGCGCCAACGCGCTCGCTGACGCCGCAGCGGGGAAAGAGTGAAATGACTGCAGAGGCTGTTGAAAACGTAGAGGCCGCGGCGGCCGGCACCGGCCGCGTGGCACGCGTCACCGGCGCGGTCGTCGACGTGGAGTTCCCCGTCGAGGCCATGCCCGACATCTATAACGCCCTCAACGTCGAGGTCACCCTCGGCGGCGAGGAAAAGACCCTGACCCTGGAGGTCGCCCAGCACCTCGGCGACAACCTGGTGCGGGCCATCTCGATGCAGCCCACCGACGGCCTGGTCCGCGGCCAGGCGGTGCGTGACAGCGGCGCCCCGATCTCGGTGCCGGTCGGCGACGTCGTCAAGGGCCACGTGTGGAACGCGCTGGGCGAGACGCTCGACGTGCCGACCGCGTCGCTCAAGATCGAGGAGCGGTGGGGCATCCACCGGCCGTCGCCGCCGTTCGACCAGCTCGAGTCCCGCACCGAGATGCTCGTCACCGGCATCAAGGTCATCGACCTGCTCACCCCGTACGTGCAGGGTGGGAAGATCGGTCTGTTCGGCGGCGCGGGTGTGGGCAAGACCGTCCTCATCCAGGAGATGATCCGCCGCGTCGCCCGCAACTTCGGTGGCACCTCGTGCTTCGCCGGGGTGGGCGAGCGCACCCGTGAGGGCAACGACCTCTGGCTGGAGATGGAGGAGGCGGACGTCCTCAAGGACACCGCGCTCGTCTTCGGCCAGATGGACGAGCCGCCGGGCACCCGTCTGCGGGTCGCGCTGTCGGCGCTGACCATGGCCGAGTACTTCCGCGATGTGCAGAAGCAGGACGTGCTGCTGTTCATCGACAACATCTTCCGCTTCACGCAGGCCGGTTCCGAGGTCTCCACGCTGCTCGGCCGCATGCCGTCCGCGGTGGGTTACCAGCCCACGCTGGCCGACGAGATGGGTGTGCTCCAGGAGCGCATCACCTCGACGCGCGGTCACTCGATCACCTCCATGCAGGCGATCTACGTGCCCGCGGACGACATCACCGACCCGGCGCCGCACAACGCGTTCGCGCACCTCGACGCGCAGACCGTGCTCTCGCGGCCGATCTCGGAGAAGGGCATCTACCCCGCGGTGGACCCGCTCGACTCCTCCTCCCGGATCCTCGACCCGCAGATCGTGGGCGAGGAGCACTACCGGGTGGCCCAGGAGACCAAGCGGATCCTGCAGAAGTACCGCGAGCTCCAGGACATCATCGCGATCCTCGGTATCGACGAGCTGTCCGAGGAGGACAAGGTCACCGTCCAGCGTGCCCGCCGCATCGAGCGCTTCCTGTCGCACCCGATGTACGCGGCCGAGGCGTTCACCGGCCAGCCCGGCGAGACCGTCCCGCTGGACGAGACCATCGCCTCCTTCAAGGGCCTGTGCGCGGGTGAGTACGACCACCTGCCTGAGCAGGCGTTCTTCATGGTCGGTGGCATCGAGCAGGCCGTGGCCAAGGCCAAGGAACTCGAGCGCCGCTAGTCGCCCTAGGGTGGTGGTGCGGCAAGGAAGCCGCACCACCGCCAGATCGGAAAGGAACCTACAGAAGTGGCGAAGCTACGTGTAGGGGTTGTCTCACCCGAGCGTGAGATCTGGTCGGGCGAGGCCGACATGGTGATTGCCAAGACCGTGGACGGCGAGATCGGTATTATGCCGCAACACGCACCTGTGCTCGGTGTTCTCGTCGAGGGCGGTGTGCTGCGCGTGAAGCGGGAGGGCGAGGGCGACCTCGTGGCGGCGGTGCACGGCGGTTTCATCTCCGTGGCCGACGACGAGGTCTCCGTGCTCGCCGAGGTGGCCGAGCTCGGTTCCGAGGTCGACATCGCGGCCGCCCGCGACGCTCTCGACCGGGCCCAGGCCTCGATCGAGGCCAACCAGGAAGACGCCGACGCGGCGATCGAGGCCAAACGTGCCAGGGCCCGGCTCCGCGCGGCGGGCGAAGAGGTTTAATTAGTCCAAGCGGGGCTTTGGGGGGCGGCATGGTGGCGACGACGGTTGTGATTCTCGTAGCTTGTGCCGCCCTCATAGTCCTACGGGCATTCACGCTGGCCCGCTCGCGCGGCAGCGTGCCCTGTCGGCTGCGCGTCGGTGAGCGCGGCTGGCGCAGCGGAGTAGCCCGCTACGCCGACGGGGAGCTCCACTGGCTTCCGCTTCTGGGCGTCCGACTGAGGCCGCGCCACGCGATCGCGAGGCGCGGCCTCGTCGTTTCCGCCCGCCGTGAGATCGACGGCGGGCTTTTTGCTGTCGACTGCGGCGGCACGACCCGCGGCATCTCCCTGGCGATGAGCGCCGACGCCCTGACGGGCTTCCTGGCCTGGCTGGAGTCCGCGCCCCCCAGCGCCTACCTCGACGTCGCCTGACCTCATGGTCATCTTTTACGCGGTGCCGTGGCTTGCCACCCGCCGCACTTCGGCTGGTGGCCCTCCAGGAAACGGCCTCTGACCCTTCAGCGGCGGGCCGCCGTTACGCGAGCCGATGTTGACCGGTTTCGTGGGCATCGCCTCTCGCTCTAGCGGGTGCCGCCCGGTTTCCAGAGGATCTCCTCGCCGTCGTGGGCGACGCGGCAGGCGATGAAGAGCAGGTCCGACAGGCGGTTGAGATATTTCGCCGTCAGCACGTTCATGTCGTCGTGGGCCTGAAGGGCGGCCCAGGTCGTGCGCTCCGCCCTGCGGACCGTGACCCTGGCCACGTGGAGCGCGGCCGTGCCGGGGTCACCGCCGGGGAGCACGAAGCTGCGCAGCGGCTTCAGCTTCGCGTTGAAGCGGTCGCACTGCTCCTCCAGCCAGTCGATGTACGACTGCTCCACCCGCAGCGGCGGGAACTCCGGCTCCGCCACGACCGGCGTGGCGAGGTCCGCCCCCACGTCGAACAGTTCGTTCTGCACCCGGACGAGAACCTCGACCAGGTCCGCGGGCAGCGTGCCGAAGGAGAGGGCGAGCCCCAGGTGGGCGTTGGCCTCCTCCACGTCGGCGTACGCGGCCAGCCGGGGATCGGTCTTGGAGGCCCGGCTCATGTCGCTCAGCGCGGTGGTGCCGTCGTCGCCCGCACGGGTGTAGATACGGGAGAGGACGACCGGCTTGTCCTTGTCGGCGCGAGTCATGGAATCAGCGTAATGACAAATGTCATCTGAAAGACATGCAGGATGCACATGGCCCGCGTGATGTCGGCGACTACCAGGGCGAACGCCGCATACGCCACGATGGACCCATGACAGAGGAGATGACCTGATGCTCGAGATCAGCGAGCTGCGTAAGCGCTTCGGAGGCGGACCGGGCGCCTCCGAGGGAAAGGTCGCCCTTGATGGAATCAGCTTTGCCGTACGCCCCGGCGAGATGTTCGGTTTCGTGGGCGCGAACGGCGCCGGCAAGACGACGACGATGCGCATCGTCATGGGAGTGCTCCAGGCCGACTCCGGCTCGGTGAGCTGGGAGGACAGGCCGCTCGCCTACGACGACCGGCGGCGCTTCGGCTACATGCCGGAGGAGCGAGGGCTTTACCAGAAGATGCGCGTCGGCGAGCAGATCGAGTACTTCGGCCGCCTGCACGGGCTCGGCCAGCAGGCCGCGAAGAAGGCCACGGACGATCTGCTGGAGCGGCTCGGGCTGACCGAGCGCAGGGGTGACGCGGTGCAGACGCTCTCCCTGGGCAACCAGCAGCGGGTGCAGCTGGCGGTCGCCCTGGTGCACGACCCGGAGGTGCTCGTGCTCGACGAGCCCTTCTCCGGGCTCGACCCGATCGCGGTGGACGCGCTGGCCACGGCGCTGCAGGAACGGTGCAGGAGCGGCGTGCCGGTGATCTTCTCCAGCCACCAGCTGGAGCTGGTCGAGCGGCTGTGCGACTCCGTCGGCATCGTGGCGGCCGGCCGGATGGTGGCCACGGGCACGGTGGCCGACCTGCGGGCGGCCGAGAGCAACACGCTGCGCGTGGTCGTCCGCGACCCGGCCCCCGGCTGGGCGGACGGCCTGCCCGGCGCGGTCACCGCGACTGACGGCAAGCACGTCCTGCTGGCCGACGGCGAGCGCGACGACCAGGAGATCCTGCGGCGCGCCATGAAGGCGGGACACGTCGAGCACTTCGGGGTCGAGCGGCCCACCCTCACCGAGATCTTCAAGGAGGCCGTCACGTGAACGGGGTGATGCTGGTCGCCCGCCGGGAGATCACCACGCAGATCCGGACCAAGGCGTTCGTGATCGGCCTGCTCGTCACGGCCGTGCTGGTGGCGGCGGTGTCCTTCGCGCCCACGATCATGGACCGTCCCGACTCGTACACGCTGGGCACCGTCAACTCCCAGCAGCTGCCGCTCAAGGCCGCAGCCCCGGACGCCGAGTTCACGTGGCGCGGCTTCCCCGACGAGGCCGCCGCCAAGCAGGCGCTGCTCGACGGGGACGTGGACGCGGTGCTGGTCGACGGCACCAAGGTGCTGACCGACGGCGAGCTCGGCAGCGAGCTCAGCGTGCTGCT
This sequence comes from Nonomuraea phyllanthi, assembly GCF_006334985.2. GTDB lineage: Bacteria > Actinomycetota > Actinomycetes > Streptosporangiales > Streptosporangiaceae > Nonomuraea > Nonomuraea phyllanthi. Next base: position 294,748 of record NZ_VDLX02000001.1, on the reverse strand, counting down.
GCAGAGCGTCAACCGCGAGGTGCGGCTCGGCGCGGCCGGTGTGTCGATCCCGCCGCTCCAGATGGTCTCCGTGGGCGCCGACACCCGGTACGAGGCCGCCCGTACCGGCATCGCCGTGGTGCTCGTCCTCGTGCTGTTCATGCTGCTCATGGGCCAGGTCATGATGGTGGCCATGGGCGTGGTCGAGGAGAAGAGCAGCAGGATCGTGGAGATCCTGCTCTCCACCCTGCGGCCCTGGCAGCTGCTCGGCGGCAAGATCATCGGCCTGGGCGTGCTGGGGCTGATCAACCTCGTCACGATCCTGGCCGTCGGGCTCGTCGCCGCCGCGGCGTCGGGGCTCGCCGCGGACTTCCCGCCCGGGATCCCGGGGCTGGTGGCCGGCGTGCTGCTGTGGTTCCTGCTCGGGTACGCGTTCTTCGCCACGCTGGGGGCGGCGCTCGCGTCGCTGGTCTCGCGCCAGGAGGAGGTGGGCAGCGTGATGACGCCTCTGACCATGGTCATCATGCTCACCTACTTCGTGGCCTTCTACGCCACCAACGACCCCACGGGCACGCTGGCCACGGTCGTGTCGTACATCCCGCCGTTCTCCTCGATGGTCATGCCGGTGCGGATGGCCGCGACCGAGGTGCCGCTGTGGCAGGCCGGCGTGTCCATGGCGGGCATGGTGCTGGCCGTGCTCGCGGTGCTGGGCTTCGGCGCGAAAATCTACGAACGGGCCGTGCTGCGGACAGGGGCCAGGCTCAAGCTGGGCGACGTGCTGCGCGCCCGGTAGATGGACGAGATCCAGCGGGCGCGCCGCATCACGTGGCGGGTCCTGGTCTCCGGCCTCGTCGTGATGTGGCTGTCCATCGTGACGGCGTCCGTCGTCGCGATCGGCGAGGGCAGCTTCAGCTGGTGGCGCGCCGTGCCCGCGGCGCTCCTGGCGCTCGGCTTCACCTGGCTGTGCCCGCGCGTCGTCAACGCGATCTTGGACCGCCGCTACCCCACCCGGCAGGTGGCGGTGGCGGCGGTCCTCGCGCTCGGCGCGGCGGGCCTGGGCGGAGCCGAGCCGTTCGGGTGGGGTTTCGTGCTCATGTGCTGGCTGTCCGTCGCCACGCTGGAGGTCTCCAAGCGCACCGCCGTTCTGCTGGCCGCCGGCGCGTGGGTGGCCGGCGTCGGGCTCGTGATGGTGTGGGTGAACGTCGCCCCTCTCGTCGGACGTGACCTGGGCCTCGTGCAGTCGCTGGCCTCGTACACGCTGCTCTGCGTGCTGCTGCCGCCGTTCAACCGGGTGTGGGTCTGGGTCTGGAACCTCGCCGTGCAGGCCCATGAGGGGCGCGAGGCGCACACCCGGCTGGCGCTGGCCGAGGAGCGGCTGCGCTTCGCCAGGGACCTGCACGACCTCGTGGGGCACCAGCTGTCCGCCATCGCCGTCAAGACCGGGCTCGCCGTCCGGCTGTCCGACGTTGACCAGGCCGCGGCCAAGGCCGAGATGGCCGAGGTGAACACGCTGACCAGGCAGGCGCTCAAGGAGCTGCGGCAGGCCGTACGCGGCTACCGCGAGCTTGACTTGACCGCCGAGCTGAATAGCGTGAAAGGTGTGCTCGAAGCGGCCGGGGTCCGCTGCGAGGTCGGCCTGCCCCACGGCGACCTGCCCGACGGGGTGGCCCCGGTGTTCGCCTCGGCGCTGCGCGAGGCGGTGACCAACGTGCTCAAGCACAGCACGGCGACGTTCTGCGACATCACGATCCGTTTCACGGCCCGCGAGGCGGAGCTGAGCGTGCGCAACGACGGGGTCGCCGGGCAGCGTCCAGGAGATCTGGGCAGCGGGCTGACGGGCGTGCGGGAGCGGCTGGCCGCCGTGGGCGGCACTGTGAGCGCCCACCCGACGGAGGACGGGGACTTCCTGCTGAAAGCAGTCGTGTCACTTCCGATAGGTGGGTAGGGGACGCACAAGGTACATCTTCGTCGCGTGTCATTACGCGCGGTGATGACTACGCTGTGTAGGTGAATGGGGAGGTGGCATGCGAGTCCGGGGCAACCCGAGTGCCCAGGTGGTGCGGATCGGCGCCAGGCTCGACGCCGGCACGTCCGCCGGGGTGCGGGAGCGGCTGCATGAGGCCCTCGACTCCGGCGAAGGCGACCTGATCCTGGATCTCTCCAAGCTGGAGATGATCGACGCGACCGGTCTCGGGGTGCTGGTGGGCGCGCACAGGCGCGCGCTGAGCGTGCAACGCCGTCTCGTTCTTCGGGGGGTGCCACCGAGGATCATGCGGATCCTCGCGGTGACCCGGCTGAATCGGGTGCTGCACGTGGAGGTTCCCGCAGCCGCGGTGGCCTGATGTGACATATCGGAGCGGGCGACGATCAGCCGTTGCCCGCTCTTTCCTGGCTTAGACGAAATGGAGTTTTCGGGCCGGCCGTTGAAATGGCCGCCGATTAGTCAGGGCGTGCCGAGGCTCCTGATGAAGATGTGCGCCGCGACGTCCACGAGTTCGCCGATCGGCGGCGGCGCCTCCGCGTGCAGCCATTCGATGAGCAACTCTTGTAGCGCTCCAACCACTCCGAGTGCCACCAGTCGCCGATTCAACCCCGGCGGGTGCACGAAATCCGCCGACGCGTCCTCGACGAGACGCGCGAACGCGTCGATCGCGCGCTGACGCGACAGTGTCAGGACATCCCCGGAACGGCGCACCTCGACGTGCATGATCCGGGCCCGCCGCCAGTCCGCCGTGGTGAATTCGATATAGGCGCGAATCCCGGCCTTGACTCTGTCGTCAAGCGTGTTCGGCGCCTCCTGGACGGCTTTGCTCACCACCGCCAGGCTTTCGTCCACGCAGCGCTCGTGACACGCCTGGAGCAACTCCTCCTGGCTGCCGAAACATTCGTAGAAGGCGCGGTTGGAGATCCGCGCCTCGGAGCACAGCCTTTCGATGGTCGTCTCCGCGAACCCCGGCTTCGCGTATAGCGAGTACGCGGCCGTCATCAGCCGCTCACGTCTGTCGGCCAGCCTTTGCTCAGCCGACATTCCCCGGTAAGACCGGTTCACTTTCCACCCGTCCATGATCGTGGCCCCCAGAGCACACAATTATGGACGGATGATCCGATTTCGGAAAGGGTAAGAAGATTACCTTTTACGTCGTCCGTGCAAGAACGTGACAAGCCTGATCAGCCGCTCAAGCTCCGCGGGGCCCCGCGTGAACGACGTCAGGTTCATCCCCGGCATCGCGAAGCGCTGGCGCGAGATCGCCTTGGGCCGGGCGAACTCCCGCAGGCCGTCGGCCCCGTGGATGCGCCCGAACCCCGAGTCGCCCATCCCGCCGAACGGCAGCGCCGGCACCCCGGCGAACGAGATGACCGAGTTGATCGCGGTCATGCCGGAGCGCATCATGCGGGCGAGTTCCATGGCCCGGCGCGTGTTGCGGGAGAAGACCGTCCCGCCCAGCCCGTACACCGAGGCGTTGGCCAGCTCCAGCGCTTCCTGCGCGTCACGGGTGCGCCGCACGGTGATGGTCGGGCCGAACGTCTCCTCGCGCACCGCGGGCGACTCCTCCGGCACGTCCTCGACGATCACGGGCTCCACGTACGGGGCGCGCACCGACCCGGTGCCGCCGGCCACGACCTTCCCGGCCTTGGCGGCGTCGTCGATGTGCCGCTTGATGATGTCCAGCTGGCCCGGCATCGTGATGGGGCCGTAGTCCTCGCCCGCCTTCACCTTCGCCACCCGGTCGGACAGCTCGCGCATGAACGGCTCGTAGACGGCGTCCACGACGTACACCCGCTCGACGCCCACGCAGGTCTGGCCCGCGTTGGACATCGCGCCCCACAGGCAGGCGTCGGCGGCCTTCCCGATGTCGGCGTCGGCGTCCACGATGAACGCGTCCTTGCCGCCGCACTCGGCCACGATGGGCGTCAGGTTCTCGGCGCACGCCGCCATGACCCGCTTCGCGGTGGCGGTCGAGCCGGTGAAGGCCACCTTCCTGACCCTCGGGTCGGCGGCCAGCGCCGCCCCCGTCTCGCCCAGCCCCGTCACCGTCTGCAACACCGGCTGCTCGGGCACCGCCTCGGCGAACAGCTCCGCCAGCCGCACGCCGATCCCGGGAGTGAGCTCGCTGGGCTTGAACACGACGGCGTTGCCGGCCGCCAGCGCGTACGCGATGGAGCCCATCGGGGTGAACACCGGGTAGTTCCACGGGCCGATCACCCCGACCACGCCGAGGGGGAGGTATTCGAGCGTCGCGGCCAGGTTGAGGCCGATCATGCCGGGGTTGACGCGGCGGCGGCCGAGCACCTTCTGCGCGTTGCGCGCGGCCCAGTCGAGGTGGGTGATGGCCAGCACGATCTCCAGCGTCGCGTCGCCCACCGGCTTGCCGTTCTCCTCATGGACCAGCTCGGCCAGCTCCCTGAGGTGCTGCGTGATGACCGCCTTGTAGTCCAGCAGCCGCCTCCTGCGCTCACCCGCCCCGAGCGCGGCCCACCACCCGGCCGCCTCCTCGGCCCGCCCGACGGCCTGCCGGACGGCGTCGGGGCCGTGCTTGGGGTGACTACCGACGATCTCGCCGGTCGCCGGGTTGAGTGAGTCGAACGTCACGGTCGTCATGGCGCCACGATAATCCGGTAATTCCCCACTTACCAGGCCACCCACCTCCCTCCGCGCAGGCCCCCAAACCACTCGATCGCCCTGGCCGTCTGGGGACGCCGTGAGGCGGTGGTGCGGGGCGACGGGCCGCTGTCGGGGCGGCGTGACGCGGTGACATGGCATGGCGCGACGGGGCGGGCGGTGGCGAGGCACCGACGCCGGTGCGCGGGTTCGCGGCGCCGGGCCGGCGGGACGGTGTACGGCGGTGCCCGGCGCAAGGGGTACGGCGCCCGGCCGGCAGAGCCCAGGTAACCGGGCAATCATGGGCTCGCGTAACGGCGCTCAGCCGGTGAAGGGTCAGCGGCCGTTCCCTGGAGGGCCACCAGCCGAAGTGAGGCGGGTGGCGAAACCCTGGCACCGCCGTAACAGAAGAGGATCAGAACAGGGTCGGGTTGGTGGGGGCGATGCCGCGGAGGGAGTCGTAGTCGAGGGTGACGCAGGTGATGCCGCGGTCGGTGGCGAGGACGCGCGCCTGGGGTTTGATCTCCTGGGCTGCGAAGACGCCGCGCACGGGCGCCAGTATCGGGTCGCGGTTGAGCAGCTCCAGGTAGCGCGTCAGCTGCTCAACCCCGTCGATCTCGCCGCGCCGCTTGATTTCCACAGCCACGGTCGCCCCCACCGCGTCCCTGCACAGGATGTCCACCGGCCCGATCGCCGTCATGTACTCCCGCCGGATCAGTGAGTAGCCCTCGCCCAGCGTCGTGATGTGCTCGGCGAGCAGCTCCTGGAGGTGGGCCTCCACCCCGTCCTTGATCAGCCCGGGGTCGACGCCGAGCTCGTGGCTGGAGTCGTGGAGGATCTCGGCCATCGTCAGCACCAGCTGCTCGCCGGTCTTGCCGTGGGTGACCGTCCAGGTGTCGCCGTCCTCCTTGAGCTTGCACGGCGGGTTCATCCAGTTGAGGGGCTTGAACGCGCGGTCGTCGGCGTGAATGCTCACGCTCCCGTCCGCCTTGATCAGCACCAACCTGGGGGCCATCGGCAGGTGCGCCGTGAGCCGTCCAACGTAATCCACGCTGCATCGCGCGATGACCAGCCGCATGACGTCCCACCTTAGCGGCTCTGGAAAACTGGGCGCATGGCGTTCAAACGGGTGGAGGGCGATGGCGGTCGCGTGGGGGGCGGTCGTGTGGGGGCGGGGAGATGAGCCCTCGGCGCGCCCGCCGCAGGGAGTCTTCCCGGCCGTTCGGTTTCCCGACCGGGCTGGACAAGGTGGAGGAGTGGCCGGACGGCGAGTGGAAGGTACGCATGCTCACCGGCGCCTCCTCCATCAAGGACTACCGGTGCCCCGGCTGCGACCAGGAGATCCGCAGCGGCGTGCCGCACCTCGTGGCCTGGCCGAACTGGCCGGGCGGCGACGAGGAGCGCCGCCACTGGCACCCGGCCTGCTGGCGTAAGAGACTCCACCGCGGCCCGGGCCGCAGCCGTTACTGAGCGCGGAGCATCCTCTGCCATCGACACATCCGTTACTGAGCGCAAGAGCATCCCCCGTCATCGACGCATCCGTTACTGAGAGGATCCATGGTGGAGATTCGCGCGGCGACCGTCCTCCCCGCCCGGCGCGAGCCGATCGAGCTGCACACGGGCGACGGCCTGACGCTGGTCGGCGAGCTGGCCCTGCCGCCCGACCGGCCTCCCGTGGCGACGCTGGTGACCCTGCACCCGCTGCCCACCCACGGCGGGTTCATGGACAGCCACGTCTTCAAGAAGGCCGCCAACCGGCTGCCCGCCCTCGCCGACCTGGCGGTGCTGCGCTTCAACACCCGGGGCACCTCCTCCGAGCGCGGCACCTCGGAGGGCGCGTTCGACGGGGGAGAGGGGGAGCGGTACGACGTCGCGGCGGCGCTCGAGTACGCCGAGTACCACGACCTGCCGCGGGTGTGGGTGGTCGGCTGGTCGTTCGGCACCGAGCTGACGCTGAAGTGGGCGCACGACCCGCTGGTGGAGGGCGCGATCCTGCTCTCACCGCCGCTGCACAGGGCGACCGACCGCGACCTGGACGCCTGGGCGGAGTTCGGGCGGCCGCTGGTGGCGCTGGTCCCGGAGTTCGACGACTACCTGCGGCCCGAGGAGGCGCGGCGGAGGTTCGAGCGGGTACCGCAGGCCGAGGTGATCGGGGTCGACGGGGCCAAGCACCTGTGGGTGGGGGAGCCGTACGTCCGCATCGTCCTGAACGAGATCGTCAAGCGGGTCAACCCGGACGCGTGGCCGCTGCCGACGGACGTCTGAGGCATCACCCTGTGACGGAAATTTCCGGATAATGCGCAGTTGTGAAGGAAATTTGAGCAGAATGAGCAGAAGTCTGGACTTCCCTCTCGACCAGGGTGAAACTCCGATCGTCAACTGAAGACCGTGGAGACGCCGGGCGGGAGGATCGTAGCCCGTCCCGCGCGTGATCCCTGCTCACCATGGGTGAGGGCGTATGCGGGCAGTGCGTGGGTTGGTTACGGCGGCGTTGGCCTTATCGATCATGGTGGTGCCGCATCCGGCGTCCGCCGCCCAGGCGGTGACCACCCCACCTCCACAGACCTCACGAGCCGTCCCGCCGACACCGGGCGCGCCGCCGTCGGAAGAGCGCGCCCTCGCGGCCGCCCGCACCGAGGGCCGGCCGGTCGAGATCGAGTCGATGCGCAGCGAGACCCGCCAGGTCTGGGCCCAGCCCGGCGGCACGCTCACCATGGAGCAGTACGCCCGTCCGGTGCGCGTGCGCAAGGCCGGCGGCTGGGTCCCCGTGGACACCACGCTGCGCCTGCGCCCCGACGGCGCGGTGGAGCCGGTCGCCACGGCGGCCGGCCTGACGTTCTCCGGCGGCGGCACGGCCCCGCTCGCCCGCCTGTCGCGCGGCGCCAAGACCCTGGAGCTGGGCTGGCACGGCACGCTCCCCAAGCCCACCCTGAACGGTGACACCGCCACCTACGCCGAGGTCATGCCGGGCGTGGACCTCCAGGTCACCGCGGACGTGGACGGCTTCTCGCACGTCCTCGTGGTCAAGTCGCGCGAGGCCGCGGCCGGCCTGACCGAGGAGCTGACCTATCCGCTCACCACCAGGGGCCTGACGCTCAAGGCGGACAAGGCGGGCAACCTGGAGGCCCGCGACAGCGCCGGCGGCACGATCTTCATCGCGCCCACCCCGACGATGTGGGACTCGGAGGGCATCACGAGCCCGCGGGCGCTCAAGGAGGGCCGCTCGCCCGAGGCCAGGCAGGCCACGATGGGCGTGGAGCTGGCGGGCAGGCAGCTGCGGCTGAGGCCGGACAGGAAGATGCTGACGGACCGCGACACCCGCTTCCCCGTCTACCTCGACCCGTACTTCTCGGCCGCCCGCGGCGCGTGGACGGCCGTCTGGAGCAACTGGCCCAACTCCAACTACCTGAACTCCAGCGACGTCGCCAGGGTGGGCCACGTCGAGTCGCAGAAGAACCGCTCGTTCTTCCAGATGAACACCGGCTCGACCATCCACGGCAAGCAGATCGTCAAGGCGACGCTGCGCACGTATGAGACGTGGTCGTACTCGTGCAGCGCCCGCAAGGTCGAGGCGTGGGCGACCAACCGGATCAGCAAGAGCACCACCTGGAACAACCAGCCGGCGTGGGTCACGAAGATGGACACGGTCAACGTGGCCAAGGGCTGGGGCGCGTCGTGCCTGCCGGGCGGCGTCGAGTTCGACGCCACGCCGCAGGTCGTCAACGCCGCCGCCAACAGCTGGCCCAACGTCACCATCGGCCTGCGGGCCACCAGCGAGACCGACGTCTACGCCTGGAAGAAGTTCAAGAACAACCCGAGCCTGGTCATCGAGTACAACTCCATCCCGTCCGCCCCGGTGGCCGCCGACGCGTGGTCGGACCCGGGCGGCGCCTGCGTGTCCGGCGAGGACCGGCCGGTCATCGGCACGGCCACGCCGAAGCTGTGGGCGCGGCTGAAGGACGCCGACAACTCGGTCAAGGGCCGTTTCGAGTGGTACGACGCCGCGGGCACGAAGACCGGCGAGTACGTCACCGCGACGGGCTCGTCCGGCACCGCCTTCTACGCGACGATCCCGCAGAGCCTGTATGCCGACGGCACGCTCATCCGCTGGCGGGTGCGCGCCGAGGACGGCAAGGCCACCAGCGACTGGAGCCCCTGGTGCGAGGCCACGGTGGACGCCACGGCCCCGGGCCGGGAACCGGTCGTGACCTCGCCCGAGTACGCCGAGAACGCCTGGAGCGACGGTCTCGGCCTGGCCGGCACGTTCACGTTCGACCCCAACGGCGTCCCCGACGTGGCCACGTACGTCTACGGGCTGGACACCACGCCCAAGGTGGAGGTGCCCCCCGGCGCGGACGGCAGGGCGACGATCGCGCTCACCCCGCGCCACGACGGCCCGAACGTCCTGGCGGTGCGCAGCAAGGACCGCGCGGGACACCTCGGCCCGATCCGAACGTACGTCTTCAACGTCAACGCGGGCCGCGACCCCAGCGGTCACTGGAAGCTGGACGAGGGCGAGGGCACCGTGGCCGCCGACGCCGCGAACGCCCACCCCGCCACCCTCCACGGGGCCGCGTGGACGGCCGGCCGGACCGGCGCGGCGCTGCGCCTGAGCAACGCGGACGCGCAGACCTCAGGGCCGGTGACCGACACGACCCGCAACTTCACCGTCACCGCCTGGGCCCGCCTGACGAGCACGGCGGGGACCGCCACCCTCGTCACCCAGGAGGGCACCAGGACCGGCGGCTTCGCGCTGCAGTACGCCAAGGCCGACGATCGCTGGGCCCTGGCCCGCGCCGGCTCGGACGCCGACGGCGCCACGACCGTGCGGGCGCTCTCCTCGGCGGCCCCGAGGCTGAACGAGTGGACCCATCTGGCCGGCGTCTACGACTCGGCGGCCGGCCAGCTCTCCCTCTACGTCAACGGCCGGCTGGAGTCCACGGTCGCCTTCACCCAGCCGTGGAACGCCACCGGGCCGCTCACCATCGGGCGCGGCCTGGCCGGCGGCGCGGCGGCGGAGTTCTGGCCGGGCGACGTGGACGACGTCCGCGTCTACGGGCGGGCCATGTTCGCCGACGAGGTGGCCGACCTGGTCAACAGCGCCGCCGCCCTGGTCGGCCACTGGACGCTGGACGAGGAGTCGGGCACGTCCGCCGCCGACTCCTCGGGCCGGTCCGCGCCCGCGACGCTCGCCGGGGGCGCGTCGTGGACCGCGGGCTGGCTGGACGGCGCGCTCGCGCTCGACGGCGTCAGCGGCTACGCCCAGACGGGCCGGCCCGCCGTCAACACCGCCGCGGGCTTCACCGTCGCCGCCTGGGTCCAGCTCGACTCGGTGCCGGCCGCCGACGCCGCCGCCGTGGCCCAGCCGGGCAGCAGGACGGCCGGGTTCCAGCTCGGGTTCGACAAGGAGCAGGGGCGGTGGGCGTTCGGGATGCGTGCCGCCGACACCGACACGGCCGCGCTCGTGCGGACCCGCTCCGACGCGGTCCCGAACCCGCTGGAGTGGACGCACCTGGCGGGCGTGTACGACGCGCTCGCCGGCGAGCTGCGCGTCTACGTCAACGGACGCCTGTCCGCCACCACCGTCACCGACCACGTGAGCACGTGGAACGCCACCGGCCCGCTGCAACTGGGCCGGACCGAGAGCGCGGGCGCCTTCACCGGCTACTGGCCGGGGGCCGTGGACGACGTCCGCACGTATGACGGCGTGCTGAGCGCCGAACGGATCGCGCAGTTGGCCGCTCAATAGGCAGAGCGGCCGGCCGCGCGACAGAACCACACGCACCCCAGTAAACCCGATCAGCACCCCCGACTGGGAGAGGTTCATGGACCTGCCGAGTGAGTTAGACCTGCCCGAATCCCGCTGGAACCGCCCACAAGAACCCGACTTACCAGACATTCCCGACACCTCGTGGAACCGCTTCCTGGAGCCCAAGCCCGAGTCGCCCTGGCCGCGCCGGCTCGCCGCCGTCCTCTCGATGGTGCTCGTCCTGCCGCTCGCGTACGCCATGCCCGCGCAGGCGGCCGCCCGGACGGCCCCGTCCGTGCAGAAGGAGAAGCCGGTCAAGGGCGGCAAGGTCCCGGTCCGGCCCCCGCTGCCCGATCCCGTCGAGAAACAGGCGTGGAAGGCGCCGCCAGGCGTCAGCTGGCCCAAACCGCAGGTGGCGGAGCTGGGCGGCGGCCGGGCGAGCACCCTGGCGGCCGGGTTCCCGGTCAAGCTGGCCCCGGCGAAGGGCCTGAAGGCGGCGGAGGCCGCCGATCCCGTACGCGTCGAGATCCTGGACAGCAAGCTCCTGGGCCTGGCCATGCGCGTGTCCCCCGGCCAGGGCGCGAAGACCCTGTCCGCGAAGAAGACCCGCCTGCAGGTCGACTACTCCGGCTTCCGCTACGCCTACGGCGGCGACTACGGCGCCCGGCTGCGCATGGTCAAGCTGGAGGAGTGCGCGCTGACCGGGGCCGACGGCTGCGCCGCCCCCGAACCGGTGAAGAGCGAGAACGACCCGGCGGCAGGCACGCTCACCGCCGACGTCGAGTCGGCCGGCCTGTACGCGGTCACGGCGGGCGCCTCCGGCCAGTCGGGCGACCTCGCGGCCACCTCGCTGGCGCCCTCGGCGAAGTGGAGCGTCGGCACCCAGTCCGGCGACTTCAGCTGGGGCTACGGCCTGCGCATGCCGCCCGCCCTGGGCGGCGAGGAGCCGGACGTCTCGATCGCCTACTCCTCCCAGAGCGTGGACGGCCGCACCGCCTCCACCAACAACCAGCCGTCCTGGGTCGGCGAGGGCTTCGAGCTGAACCCCGGCGGCTACGTCGAGCGCCGCTACAAGTCCTGCATGATCGACGGCAAGAAGACCGGCGACATGTGCTGGGACCAGGACAACGCCACGCTGTCGCTCGGCGACTCGGCCATGGAGCTGGTCAAGGACGCCACGACCAAGCAGTGGCGGCCCAAGCGCGACGACGGCACCAGGATCGAGTACCTCACCGGCGCCACCAACGGTGACAACAACGGCGAGTACTGGCGCGTCACCACCGCCGACGGCTCCCAGTACACCTTCGGCCTGAACCGCCTGCCCGGCTGGGTCAGCGGCAAGCCGGTGACGAACTCGGTGCAGACGGTGCCGGTGTTCGGCAACAACAGCGGCGAGCCGTGCCACTCCAGCACCCCGGCCAACGCCTGGTGCCAGCAGGCCTACCGGTGGAACCTCGACTACGCGGTCGACACCCACGGCAACGCGACCACGTACTGGTACGAGCTGGAGAAGAACTACTACGGCCGCAACATGAAGCCGGAGCTCGGCACCCCCTACGTGCGGGGCGCGTACCTCACCCGCATCGACTACGGCTACCTGGGGAGCGAGCTGTTCACCAGGGCTCCGGCGGCCAGGGTCGTGTTCGACGTGGCGGAGCGCTGCCTGCCGAGCGGCAGCGTCACCTGCGCTCCCGAGCAGCTCAAGAAAGAGACCGCCGCCTCCTGGCCGGACGTGCCGTTCGACCAGATCTGCGATTCCGGGGTGAAGTGCACCGACCGCCTGTCGCCGACGTTCTTCTCGCGCAAGAGGCTGACCAAGGTCACGACCCAGATCCGCACCGCCGCCGGCCAGTACGCGCCGGTGGACTCCTGGGCGCTGACCCACCAGTTCCCCGCCACGGGTGACGGCATGAGCCCGTCGCTCTGGCTGGCCTCGATCCAGCAGACCGGCCACGTGGGCGGCACGATCACGCTGCCGAGGACCACGTTCATCGGCGTCCAGCTGCCCAACCGGGTGGACACGAACGAGGGCCGCGCCCCGCTGGTCAAGTGGCGCGTCCAGGCCGTGAACAGCGAGAGCGGCGGCGAGCTGCGCGTCAACTACGCGCCCGCCGAGTGCGAGCCCGGCAAGCTGCCGGCCGCCGACAAGAACACCAAGCGCTGCTTCCCGCAGCGCTGGTCCCCGCCGAACGAGGCCGAGGTAACCGACTGGTTCCACAAGTACGTCGTGGCGCAGATCGTGGAGGTCGACCGGGTCGGCGGCGCGCCGAACAAGGTCACCGACTACGAGTACCTGGACGGCGCCGGCTGGCACTACGCCGACAACATCCTCGTCAAGCCCGAGCACCGCACCTGGGCCGACTGGCGCGGGTACGGTCGCGTACGGGTGCGCGAGGGCGACGGCCAGGACACCAGGCGCACGCTCACCGAGTTCCGCTATTTCCGCGGCCTGCACGGTGACAAGCAGGCCGACGGCTCCAAGCGCAGCGCCCAGGTCGAGGACTCCGAGGGCGTCAAGATGGACGACCTGGACCAGCTGTCCGGGTTCGAGCGGGAGGAGACCCTGTTCGACGGTGACGGCGGCGCGGTCCTGACCTCGACCGTCGAGGAGCCATGGTCGGTCAAGACGGCCGAGTCCACGCAGGGCGGCGTCACCAAGGCCGCGTACATCGTGCAGCCCAAGTCCATGGTCACCCGCACCGCGCTGGGCGGCGGCACGTGGCGGCGCACCGGAGAGGAGCGCTCGTACGACGCCAAGGGCCTGCTCACGCAGGTCGAGGAGCAGGGCGACCTGGCCGACGACGGCGACGACCAGTGCACCCGCTACACCTACGCCCGCAACGACACGTCGTGGATGCTCGACTACACCAGCAGGATCCAGAAGGTCGCGGCCGGCTGCGACACCGGCGTGTCCACGCTGGCCGCCGACGAGGTCATCTCCGACGAGCGGGTCCAGTACGACGGCAAGGCGTACGGGCAGGCGCCGAGCAAGGGCGACGTGACCGCGGTGCAGCAGCTCGCGTCCGGCGACGGCGCGACGATCACCGACAGCACCCACACGTACGACGTCTACGGCAGGGAGACCAGCGAGACCGACGCCATGGGTACCAGGTCGACCATGGCGTACACGCCGGCCACGGGCGCCCCGGCCACCGAGGTCACGGAGACGAACCAGCTCGGCCACGTCGAGAAGATCATTCTCGAGCCCGCCTGGGGAGAGCCGATCGCCGAGATCGACGCCAACGGCAAGCGCGTCGACATGGAGCACGACGCGCTCGGCCGCCTCGTGAAGGTCTGGCAGAACGACCGCAGCAAGGCGGCCGGCCAGTCGCCGAACACCGAGTACGCCTACACCGTCCGCAACGACGGCCCCAGCGTGGTGACCACCAGGACGCTGCGCCCCGACGGCGGCTACACCACCAGCTACGAGCTGTACGACGGGCTGATGCGCGAGCGCCAGACCCAGGAGCCGGCGCCCGTCGACGACCAGACGCAGGACCCGGCCCTGCGCGACGGCCGCACGATCACCGACACCCTCTACAACTCCCTGGGCGAGAAGGCCAGGTCCAACACCGGCTACTTCGCCACCGGGGAGCCCGCGACCGAGCTGTTCGCCGTGTCGGACACCGACGTGCCGAACCAGATCGTGTCGACCTTCGACGGCGCCGGTGACGTCAACGCCCAGATCCTCAAGGCCAAGGGCGTGGAGCAGTTCCGGGTCAGCGTCAAGCAGGAGGGCGACAGGGTCCACGTGACGCCGCCGCCCGGCGGGACCGCGACGACCCGCATCGGCGACGCCGACGACCGCCTCATCGAGCTGCGCCAGTACAAGGGCGCCACCCCGACCGGCGAGTACGAGTCCACCAAGTACACCTACGACCACGCCGGACGGCTGTCCACGGTGACCGACCCGGCGGGCAACGTCTGGCGCCACCACTACGACGTGCGCGGCCGGGAGATCAGGACCGAGGACCCGGACAAGGGCGTCACCACCTTCACCTACAACGACGCCGACGAGGTGGTCAGCGTCAGCGACGCCCGCGGCAAGACCCTCTGGTACTCCTACGACGAGCTGGGCCGCAAGAAGGAGATGCGCGAGGGCTCGGCGACCGGCCCGCTGCTCGCCGAGTGGAAGTACGACGCGCTGGCCAAGGGCCACATGAACGCCGGCATCCGCTACCTGGGCGGGCAGGCGTACAAGGCGGAGATCAACGCCATCGACACCGCCTACCGCCCGCTGCGCGAGACCGTCACCATCCCGCAGCGCGAGGGCAGGCTGGCGGGCTCGTACGTGCTCAACACCCGCTACACGCTGGACGGCGACGTCCAGTCCGTCAGCTTCCCCGCCGCCGGGGGGCTGGAGGACGAGTCGGTCGTCTACTCCTACGACGCGCTGGGCCAGCCGACCAAGGTCACCGGCCTGTCGCCGTACGTCAGCGCCACCCGCTACTCCAAGATGGGCGAGACGCTCCAGTACGAGCTGGGCTCCGGCAGCAGGAAGACCTGGCTCACCTACACCCACGACGAGGCCACCCGCAGGCTGACCGGGATGCGCCTCGACCGGGCGGGCGCCGCGTCCACCGACCTCGACCTGCACTACACCTACGACCCCGCGGGCAACATCACCAAGATCGCGGAGGAGGCCGGCGGCCAGGACACGCAGTGCTTCACGTACGACCATCTGCGCCGCATGACCTCGGCGTGGACGGCCACGGACGACTGCGCGAGCGGTGCCCCCGAGTCCGGCACGATCGGCGGCGTGGCCCCGTACGCGGTGAGCTACGACTACGACGTCACCGGCAACCGGATCAAGGAGACCAGGCACGCATGGGGCGGCGCGCCGGAGACCGTCCGCACCTCCACCTACCCGGAGGCCGGCGGCAAGCAGCCGCACGCGCTGCAGAGCGTCGGGCAGGATCTGTTCGAGTACGACGCGGCCGGCAACACCACCAGGCGTAAGGTCGGCGCCTCCGACCAGACCCTGGTCTGGGACGCCGAGGGCAACCTGGAGTCGGTCACGGAGGCGGGCAGGACGACGTCGTTCGTGTACGACGCGGACGGCGAGCGGCTGATCCGCAAGACGCCCGACGACGCCACGCTCTACATCGACGACATGGAGCTGCGCTTCGACTTCGCCAAGGACAAGGTCGAGCAGACCCGCTACTACACGATCAACGACAAGCCCGTCGCGGTGCGGACGCCGGACAACCAGGTCTACTTCATGGCCAACGACCACCAGGGCACCGCGCAGGCGGCGGTGAACGCCGCCAACGGCGAGCTGGCCGTACGCAGGACGACCCCGTTCGGCGAGGACCGGGGCTCGCCACCACCGTGGTGGCCGGGCCAGCGCGGGTTCGTCGGCGGCACGAAGGACACGACGACCGGGCTCGTCCACCTCGGGGCCCGCGAGTACGACCCCAAGAACGGCCGGTTCATCTCGGTCGACCCCGTCATCGACGAGCAGGACCCGCAGCAGCTCAACGCCTACGCCTACGCGAACAACAGCCCCGTCTCCATGAGCGACCCCGACGGCCAGCTGTTCTGGATCGCCGCGGCCATCGTGGTCAGGGTCGCCGCGTCCGTGATCGCGAGGCGGCTCGCGGCGGCGGCGGCCAGGCGGGCGGCGCTCGCCGCGGCCAGGGCGGCGGCCAGGCGCGCGGCCATCGCGGCGGCCAAACGCCGGGCGGCGGCACTGGCCAGGAAGAAGGCGCTTGAGGCGGCCAGGAAGCGGGCCGCGGCGGCGGCCAGGAAGAAGGCGCTTGAGGCGGCCAAGAAGAGGGCCGCCGAGAAGGTCAAGAAGGCGAAGGAGGCGCTCAAGGCCCGCCGGGCCGCGATGAAGGCGAGAAGGGACGCCAGGAGGAAGGCCGCCGAGGCGGCGGCGAAGCGGCGTGCCGCGCTGAAGGCCAGGGCGCGCAACCACCGGGCCGGCCGGGTCCCCAGGGGCGTCCAGCAGGCGCGGTCGCGTCCGGCACACCGGCCGACCAGCCACAAGGCGGCACAGCGCCAGTCGCCGCCGAAGGTCGCCAGGCAGCCGGCCCAGCCACAGCCGAGCCACATCTGGCGCAATGACGGGACCAGGCAGCCGACGCAGTCCATCTCCGTCTACCGCAACGGCGAGATGTACCCCGACGGGCCGCCTCCTCCCGGTCTCCGGCCGGGCGGCTCCGGCCAGGGCCAGAAGCAGATCTTCCGGCCCGAGAAGGTCGAGCCGGAGAACACGAGGACGGGCACGATCGCCGAGACCGGCGCCCGCGTGACCCGCTGGATCGACCAGAGCGGCCTGGACGACTTCTTCGGATTCTTCTTCTAGACGCCTCTGGAGGCTTGTGATGCCGGCGCGGGGTCCCATCAGGGCCCCGCGCCGGTGGCGTTCCTGGGCCGCCAGTCACTAGAATCTTGTTCGGTCATCATTTCGAGGAGGCAGCGTGGGCGCGTTCGATCTCAGCGGTATGCAGGCTCTGGTCACCGGGGCGTCGAAGGGGATCGGGCGGGCCATCGCGCTCGCGTACGCCGAGGCCGGGGCCGACGTGGCGCTCGTGTCGAGGTCCGCCGAGACCCTGGCCGGGGTGGGCAAGGAGATCGAGGCGCTGGGCCGGCGCGCGCTCGTCATCCCCGCCGACCTCACCGACCGCGACGCGGCCGCCGGGGCCGTGACGGCGGCGATCGAGGGGCTGGGCCACCTCGACATCGTGGTTAACAACGCGGGCGGCTCGAACTTCATGGTCGAGTTCAAGGACCTGCGGCTGTCGGGGTGGGACAAGCTGATGCGGCTCAACCTCGACTCCGCCATGACCGTCTGCCACACGGTCGCCCCCCACCTGCTGGAGCGGGGCTCCGGCACGGTCATCAACGTGGCCTCGGTCGCCGCCCTGGGCGCCCCCTTCCTCGCGCCGTACGCCGCCGCCAAGGCGGGCGTGGTGGCGCTGACCAAGACTCTGGCCGTGGAGTGGGCGCGGGCCGGGGTGCGGGTCAACGCCCTGTGCCCCGGCTGGACGGCCACCGACCTCAACCGCAACCTCTGGGAGGACGAGACCTCCGGCCCGGCCACGGTCTCCGGCGTGCCCATGCGGCGCTGGGGAACGCCGGAGGAGATGGCCCAGCCGGCCGTGTTCCTGGCGAGCCCGGCCGCGGCGTACATCACGGGGCAGGTGCTGTTCGTGGACGGCGGCGCCACGGCCATCTAGCGCCGCTGTAAAGGTTTTCGCCGCAGCGGATCGGCCCTTTCGGCGATATAGGCATCCGACATTGAGTGCTTGCCGCCCCGAACCGGGTTACGGTGTGGTCCGTGCAGCTCTACACGAGATCGTCCGGGACCGGGCTCCCGGTTGTGCTGCTTCACGCGTTCCCGCTGTCGTCGGCCATGTGGCTCGCCCAGCGCGAGGGTCTGGCCCCGACCTGCCGGGTCATCACGCCCGACCTGCGCGGCTTCGGCGGGTCGCGGCTGGGCGACGACGAGCCGTCCGTCGACCTGATGGCCGACGACGTGGCCGCCCTGCTCGACGACGAGGGCATCGACAGGGCGGTGGTCGGCGGGCTGTCCATGGGCGGCTACGTCACCATGGCGTTCTGCCGCCGGCACCCCGACCGGGTGCTCGGCGTGATCCTGGCCGACACCAAGGCCGGCGCCGACCCGCCCGCGGCGCGGGACAACCGCGAGCGCATCGCCAGGGCCGTGCTGTCCGACGGCAGCGGGGTGCTGGTCAGCGACGTGCTGCCCGGCCTCATCGGGCCGACCACGAAGGAGCGGCGGGCCATGGTGTTCGGGCGGGTCAAGGGGCTGGTGCAGTCCGCGCCGCCGGGCGCCGTCGCCTGGGCGCAGCGGGCCATGGCGGCCCGGCCCGACTCGTTCGACACGCTGAGCGGGCTGAAGGTGCCGCTGCTGGTCGTCGTGGGGGAGGAGGACGAGCTGTCGCCGCCCGCCGACGCCGAGGCGATGGCGAGGTCCGTGCCCGACGGGCGGCTGGAGATCATCCCGAAGGCCGGGCATCTGAGCGCGGTCGAGCAGCCGGAGGCGTTCAACGCGGCGGTGACCGAGTTCCTCAGGACCGAGCTCGGCGGCTCCCACCGCTGACCACCTGGCCCCGTGATCACCTGACTGTCGTGACCGCCTGGCGGGCCTGACCGCCCGGCTGACGTCGTCGCCGGTCAGGCGTGTTCCTGGCGGGGCACGAGCACCTCGCGGATGATCAGCGCGATCGCGGCGGCCACCGGGATGGCCAGCAGGGCGCCGACGATGCCCAGCAGCGCACCGCCGAAGAGCGCGGCGATCACCGTGACGGCGGGCGTCACGTCCACCGAGCGCTTCATCACCCGCGGGTAGACGAAGTAGTTCTCGACCTGCTGGTAGACGACGAAGAAGATCGCGCACGCGATCCCGGCGGGCAACGACTGCAGCAGCGCGACACCGGTCACGAGCACTGCGCCGATCGTGGCGCCCACCAGCGGGATGAGGTCCGTCAGCGCCACGACCAGGGCGAGCGCGAGCGCGTACTGGACGCCGGCGATGGACAGGAAGATCCACGTCAGGACGCCCGCGATGACCGAGATGAGCACGTTGCCCGCCACGTACCCGCCGATGCCGGTGAGGATCTCCTCGGAGATCGCCCGCGTGCGCGCCCTGCGCGACGACGGGACCAGCCTGAGCAGGTAGTCCTTGATCGTGTGCAGCGAGCCCAGGAAGTAGAGCATGAGCACCAGGAGCGTCACCGTGGTGTAGACGCCGTTCAGCACCACCAGGCCCGCGCCCATGATCCCGCTGGCCAGCGACGGCCCGAGCGTGGTCGTCACGAACGTCTTGAGCTGCGCGAGGATCTGGTAGTCGGCGTCGAGCTGGTGCAGCGTCGGGTTCTTGCCCAGCTCGGTGACGTAGTCGGGCACCGCCGCCACGAACTCCGACAGCTGCTGGCTCACCGGCGGCACGATGGCCAGGCCGAACAGCGCGAACGCCACGATCACCCCGGCGAACACGATCGAGATCGCGCCCCGCCTGGCCAGGCCGCGCCGCTGGAGCGCCTCGACGGCCGGGTTCAGGCCGACGGCCAGGAACATCGCCACGACGATCAGGATGATCGTGCTCAGGGACGCGACGACCATCTGGGCGATCGCGATCGCCGTCAGCACGCCGAGCCCGCCGACCAGGCCGAACAGGAACGGCCCGCGCGCCAGCGGCTTGCCCGGCAGCCCGTACGGCTGTGCCGCGTCGTCGCGGTCCTGCCCCGAGCCCCCCGCTTCCGCCGGAGGACTCGCGCCGACGGCGACCCCGGGGGCAGCGGGACCGGCATCCGGGGGACCGGCTTCGAGGGCATCGCCGGCGGCCCCAATGGTGGCCGGCCCGGTTGTGGTCGTCCCAGGGACGGCCGACCCGGTGGTGGCCGGCTCGGGGGTGGTCGGCTCGGGGGTGGTCGGCGCAGCCGTGGTGGGCTCGGCATCCGCGGACAAGGCGACTCCCGGGGAAGTTGGGGGCAAACCCGAAGAAACTCGTACGAGCTTGGACCAGCACCTCGTACGAGCTGATAACAGAAAGAGAGCCTAGCGACCATCAGATCGCCAGGCTCTCTCCAACCTGATCTTCAGCCCCCGTGTGCCGGCCCCGGCCGGTGAGCGGCGGCTACTCCTGCCACCACTCGGCGTCGTCCTCCGCCTTGGCCTCGACCTTGGCGGCGGGCGTCGTGACCGGCGCCTCGACGACGGGCGCGGCGAGCGCCGGCTTCGGCGGGGCCGCCGTGACCGCGGGCTCCGGCTCCATGCCCGGCAGCGCGGCGCCGCCGAGCAGCTGGCGCAGCTGGGCCAGGTGGCTGGTGATGCTGTCGCGCTGGCGGGTGAGCTCGTCGACCTGGCGCTGCATCGCCGTACGGGTGCGCTCCGCCTCGTTCTTGGCCTCGGTGACGATCGTCTCGGCGCTCGACTTGGCGTCGGCCACGATGGTCTCGGAGCTCTTGCGGGCGTTGGCGACCAGCTGCTTGGCGTGCAGATCGGCCTCGCGGCGGGTCTGCTCGGCCTGCTGGGTGGCCTTCGTGGCCCGCGACTCGGCGGTGGCGGCCCGCTGCTCGGCCTCGGCGACCAGCTTCTGCGTGGCGGCCTGCGCCGTGGCGTGGCGCTCGGCCTCCTGGCGCTCGGCCTCCTCGCGGCGGGAGGCGAGCTGGATCTCGAACTCCGCCTCGTCCTGCGCCCGCTTGGCCTCGGACTCCTCCAGCACCCGCTGGGCCTGCGCGCGCATCTCGTCGGCCTGCCGCTTGGCGGTGGTGAGCACCTCGTCGCGCTCGCGCTTGGTCGAGGCCCGCAGCTGGGCGACCTCGCGCTCGGTGGTGGTGCGGAGCTTGGCGATCTCCCGCTCGGCGTCGGCCCGCTTCTCGGCCACCTCGTGGTCGGCCGTGGCCCGCAGCTTGGCGACCTCGCGCTCGGTGGTGTTGGTCAGCTCGTCGGCCTCGCGGCGGGCCGTGGAGCGGATCTCCTCGGCGTCCCGCTCGGCGGCGGTGCGCATCTCGTCGCTCTCGCGCGTGGCCTGGGCGCGCTTCTCGGCGGCCTCCGCCTCGGCGGCGGCGCGCAGGTCGGCGGCCTCCACCTTGGCCGCCGCCTTGATCTCGTTGGCCTCGGACCTGGCCGCCTGCACGAGCTCGGTGGCCTGCTCCTCGGCCAGGCGGAGCAGCTGCTCGATGCGGGCGCCGAGGCCGGAGTAGGTCGGGCGCTCCTGCTCCTGCAGCTGGCGCTGGGAGTCGGACAGATCGCGCTGCAGGCTCGTGACCTGCTCGCGGGCCTGGCGCAGCTCTCCGTCGAGCTGCTTCAGGTGGTCGTGGACCTGATGCCGGTCGTAACCACGGAGCACCACGTCGAACTCGCGTGCTGGGGCGTCCTCGAAGAAGTTGTTGAGCTGGGCGTCGATGTCGGACTGCATGGAGGCTCGATCCTGGGTTGTCGAGACGGCTACACGGGCCGGACGGGGGGTTCGGGGCATCCGATCCAGGAGCCTGTGCCTCTCGGCAGGCTCCATGTCCGGTGGAAGGTCAAGCGTACTCCGCTGGTGCCGCCTGCGAAGCCCCGTCCACCTTTCTGCGTGACTAGTTACATATGTACGATTTATGCGCTTTGTGAGGGCCGGGCCGCCTGGACCAACTCCGTCAACACTCCTCCAACATCCTTGGGGTGCAGGAACGCGATCTCCGAGCCCATGGACCCATGCCTGGGACGCTCGTCCAGCAGCCTCACACCCTTCTCGCCGATCTTAGTCATGGCCATGGCGATGTCGGGCACGCCAAATGCCACATGATGGAGGCCCTCGCCCCGCTTAGCCAGGAATTTTCCCACAGGAGAGTCGTCAGAGAGGGGCTCCAGCAGCTGAATGTAGGAGCCCCCACCTTCGCCGTCGGCGATGTGCAGCATCGCCTCCTTCACGCCCTGCTCCTCGTTCACCTCCCTGGCCACGACGTCGAGCTCGAACGTCTCCGAGAAGAACGCGATCTTCTCCTCGAGGTTCCTGCACGCGATACCGATGTGGTCGATCCTCATGAACATGTGTGGCCCACCTCCATAGCGAGCGTCCGCCTACTCGTGGGTATGGTGTCAAAGAACCGGAGGCGAACGTTGGAGGCCGTGGTCATGTCCAGTTCCGTCATCGTGGCCGGTGCTCGCACCCCCGTCGGCAAGCTTCTCGGCGCGCTGTCCGGGCTGACGGCCGTCGAGCTCGGCGGCATCGCCATCAAGGCGGCCCTGGAGCGCGCGGGAGTTGCGCCGGAGGCCGTCGAGTACGTGATCATGGGTCAGGTGCTCCAGGCCGGCGCGGGCCAGATCCCCTCCCGCCAGGCCGCCGTCAACGCGGGCATCCCGATGACCGTCCCGTCCCTCACCGTCAACAAGGTCTGCCTGTCGGGCCTCGACGCCATCGCGCTGGCCGACCAGCTCATCCGCGCGGGCGAGTTCGACATCGTGGTGGCCGGCGGCATGGAGTCCATGACCAACGCCCCGCACCTCCTGCCGGGCATGCGCAAGGGCGTCAAGTACGGCGGCGCGCAGGTCGTCGACTCGATGGCCCACGACGGCCTGTTCTGCGCGTTCGACCAGTGCGCGATGGGGGCGTCGACGGAGCGCCACAACACCCGGCTCGGCATCGGCCGCGAGGAGCAGGACGCCCTGTCGGCCCGCTCCCACCAGCTGGCCGCCGCCGCCGCCAAGAACGGCGTCTTCGACGACGAGATCGTCCCCGTGGAGATCCCGCAGCGCCGCGGCGAGCCGGTGGTCGTGCGCGAGGACGAGGGCGTACGCGGTGACACCACGCCCGAGACCCTGGCCAGGCTCCGCCCGGCGTTCGCCGCCGACGGGACCATCACGGCGGGCTCGTCCTCGCAGATCTCCGACGGGGCGTGCGCGGTCGTGGTCATGTCCAGGGCCAAGGCGGAGGAGCTGGGCGTGGAGTGGCTGGCGGAGATCGGGCGGCACGGCAACGTGGCGGGGCCCGACGCGTCCCTGCAGTCCCAGCCGGCCAACGCCATCAAGCAGGCGATGGCCAAGCAGGGCGTGACGGCCGGCGACCTCGACCTGGTGGAGATCAACGAGGCCTTCGCCAGCGTGGTGCTGCAGTCGGTCAAGGAGCTGGGCGTGCCGCTCGACAGGGTCAACGTCAACGGGGGCGGCATCGCCCTGGGCCACCCGATCGGGGCCTCGGGGGCGCGGATCGTGCTGACGCTGGCGTACGAGCTGCGGCGGCGGGGCGGCGGCCTGGGCGCCGCGGGCCTGTGCGGCGGTGGCGGCCAGGGCGACGCCCTCCTCATCACCGTCCCCAAGCGGTAGGACCGCGCGCGACCGCTTCCGCCGCGGCGAAGGTGCGGGCCACCGGACGACGGCTACGCTCGCCGTATGGCGAAGGTCCTGATCACCGGGATGTCGGGCACCGGGAAGTCGACCGCGCTGAAGGCCCTGGCCGCGCGCGGGCACCGGACCGTCGACACCGACACCGGCGAGTGGAACCACTGGGTCACGGCGCCCGACGGGTCACCGGACTGGGTGTGGCGCGAGGACGCGATGGCAGCGCTGCTCGAAGGCCACCGCGACGGCGCGCTGTTCGTGGCGGGCTGCAGGTCGAACCAGGGCCGCTTCTACCCGCGGTTCGACCACGTCGTGCTGCTGAGCGCGCCCGCCGCCGTCATGCTGGCCAGGATCGCGGCGCGCGTGGACAACCCGTACGGCAAGAGCCCCGAGGAGCGCGAGGCGGTCCTGCGCGACCTGGCGCAGGTCGAGCCGCTGCTGCGGGCGACGGCGACGCTGGAGATCGACGCTTCTGCGCCGCTCGACACGGTCGTGGCGCGGCTGGAGGCCCTGGCGTGACGCACTGGAGGCTCTGCGTGAGGCGCTGGAGGCCCTGGTGTGGGGTGCTGGATGCCCTGGCGTGACGCGACGCCCCGGGCCGACCAGGAATGGTCCGGGGCGTCGCGACGCCGGCGTCTGAACCCTTTGACGCCGCCCCCTCACGGGGGCTGTTCAGCCCGGCCGCGAGGGAGGATGCGGCCGGGCTGCTTGTGGCGGGTCATGAGGCGAGGAACCTGGCGAACACCGAGCGGTGCCGGCGCTCGGCCCGCCGGGTCCTGCCGGCCTCGAGCGCGCGCCGCTGTTCGGCGGCGGCCTGACGCAGCTCGGCGGCGTGGTACTGCATCACGGTGTAGTCGAATTCGGCGTTCATCACAGCCCCTTGTGCTCGTGTCTTCCCTGCACTCTCAAGACTCCGCCTAAGGCCCTCCCCGACACATCGGGCGGATGCCTTATCTCCGGGCATAAGGGCAGATAGGAAGGTCCTAAGGAGGGGGCGAGCGGGGACTAAGGGCGGGTCCTAAGGCGGCGACTAGGGCTCGTCCGTGTACTTCACCGTGATTTTGGTGAAGCCGAGCGACTTCAGCAGGCCCGACAGCATCGCCTTGGTGTTGGCGTCCGCCCGGGCGCGCAGGTCGCTCGCTACCGCCGCCTCCGTGATCTTCTTCTCCGCCAGCAGGTACAGCTCCCGCTGGTCGGACGGCGACCCCGACAGGAAGTCCTGCACCCGGTCGAACAGGCCGCGCTGCTGGGCGAAGACGTAGGAGCGGCTGTTGTCCAGGTTCGGCTTCTCCAGCTGGGCCCTGGGCAGGCGCACGGTCGCCTGGGTGCGGTCCTCGGAGACGGTGACCGCGTCCGTGGCCAGGCCCGAGAAGTCGACGTACGCGTCCACCCCGCCGGCCCCGACGAACAGCGTGCGGGTGCCCTTGATCGCGTCGGGCAGGAAGTTGGCGTCCTTCTCCAGGTCGACGACGACCTGGAAGTTGCCCGTCGCGGCCTCGAAGCGGCTCAGGTCCTTGATGGACTGCAGGAGCACCGGCTGGCTGCGGTCGATGGTCCGCTCGCCGAGCGGGTTGAGCCAGGTCCAGGCCAGCCGCCCGGCCACCACGAGCAGGACCGCGAGGACGAGGAGCCCCGCCACGTATCGCCACCTGCGCCGTCGCCCGGGAATCGCCTCGGGCGGCGTCGTACGGGAAGTCGTCATGGGAGCATGACTACCCGTCTGGCGATCATCAGTGCCAGCCCTTTGGTGACATCTCCGATTCCGGCCGTCAACCGGGCGCCGAGCCCGTGCGGACCGTGGTCACGATGGGGGAGGAGCTCGGGGTGCCGCCACCGGTGCTCGTGGTCTCGGGGTAGACCGGGTAGACGTGGCTGGTCTCCGGGGTCGGCAGCACCTGCGGCGCCACCTGCGCCCGCGCCGGGCCGCCGCCGAAGTGCGTGCTGGACAGCCGGCAGTTCTGGAAGTCGCTGTAGAACATCCGCAGCCACTCCCTGCGCTGGTGCTCGCTCAGCCACGAGAACCAGGACGCCGCGTACTGGTGCTCGGGCAGCGGACCACCGGGCAGCGGCTCGCCGCGCAGCCACGCCATCACGATCTCCCTGTAGCCGTCCGCCACCGTGCCCGGGCAGCGGGCGGCCAGGGATTCGATGTACTCGTACGCCGCCTCCTCCGCGAACCCCGCGGACAGGTCGGGCACGTGGATGGGCGCGAGGCCGTTGGCCGGCTTCAGCTCCTCGTCCAGCGGCCGCTGCTCCACCCGCGTGAACGCCGCCGGCGTGCCCGCCAGCCGCGAGGCGATCTGCGTGAACGTCGCCCCCAGCTCGGTCAGCCCCGCCCGCATCCCGGGATGCACGCACACCGTGATCGGCCAGTCCTGGCAGCTGTACGCGATCTCCACGGCCGCCGCCGGCTTGGGGTGGGCCAGCACGCGCGACACGCCCATCCCGGCGGCCAGCACCGACAGCAGCGCGCACGCCAGCACCAGCGCCTGCCTGGTCACGAGCGCCGCCCAGCCGAGCAGCAGCGCCGCCGTGATGCCGAGCAGCCAGATCGTCTGGTCGAAGAACGGCGCCCCGCTCAACCCCTGGAACAGGTCGTACGGCTCGCCGGTGCCGGGCGCCAGCTTGTCGGCCCAGCCGCGGTCGTCGGCCAGCCACGAGAACGCCCCGTAGCAGGCGAGCCCGGCCAGCGGCGGCGTGTACGCCTTGGGCACCACCCAGCCGGCCACCCACCCGATCACCGAATAGAGCGCCAGCCCCGCCATGCCCATGCCGAGACCGGACAGGCTCAGCCGGCCCGCCTGGTCGGTGAGCACCGTCTTGACCGCCAGCACCAGGACCGTCGCCGCGAACGAGCCCAGCACCACCACCACGATCGCCAGCGGCGCCTTGAGCGCCCGCCACGTCGTCAGCGCGCGCCCGCGCAGCGCCCTGCGCTTGCGCAGCGCCACCCAGGCGGCGAACGCCGCCGCCACGGGCCCGGTCATCCGCAGCGAGCCGATGACCGCGGCCACGATGTTCTCCCAGGCGTCCACTCCTGGTATCAGGACGTTCCACGCGGCGACCAGGCCGAGAGCCAGGAGCACGGCGACCGTGACGGCCGCGCTGTGCTTCAGCTCCTCCCGTGAAACGCCCGCGTGCTCACGCACCCTTTTCCCCGTTGACCTTCATCAAGCACCCCCCGTGCCCCTCGGCGAGACGGGCGGGCAAGCCCGGCCTGTCCCCACAGGCCGATGGACTTGGCGTCCGCGTCACCATACGTACGAGAACCATAACTGAGCGTGATGATTGATGTCCGGATTCTTGGTCAAGCGGGGAGCCCTGTCGTCAGGGGTGACCAGACGAACCGGGACGAGGGGCGCGCTACCGTATGCGCTGTGTCGCAGCCCAAGCCGCTCAACCTGCCGTTCGACCCCATCGACCGCGCCGCGGAGAGCTGGCGCGCCCACTTCGGGCCCTCCTCCGCCATGGCCGCGGTGACGTCCATCATGAGGGCGCACCAGATCCTGCTCTCCCAGCTCGACGCGCTGCTGAAGCCCTATGACCTGACCTTCGCCCGCTACGAGGCCCTGGTCCTGCTGACGTTCAGCAAGACGGGCGCGCTCCCGCTGTCCAAGATCGGCGAACGGCTCATGGTGCACCCCACCAGCGTCACGAACACGGTGGACAGGCTGGAGAAGTCCGGGTTCGTCACCCGGCTGCCCAACCCGCGCGACGGCCGCGGCGTGCTCGCCGAGATCACCGGAGCGGGAAGGGACGTCGTGGAGCGCGCCACCCGCGACCTGATGGCCGCCGAGTTCGGCCTCACGATGTACGCCGAGGACGAACTCCACCAGATGTTCACCCAGCTGCGCACCCTCAGGGTGGCGGCGGGTGACTTCGCCGCGTCGCCGATGCGGCAAGATGAAGAGCATGGCGGACTTCTCTAGGCCCGGGTCGCTCTACGGAGCGGTGGACCTGGGCGCGCGCAAGCAGGCCCTAGAGGCACAGACCCGGCGGGAGACCGCGGGTCCCCAGGCGGCCGCGCCGGGCTCGGTCGTCGACGTGACCGAGGAGACGTTCACGACCGAGGTCATCGACCGGTCGATGACCGTCCCCGTGATCCTCGACCTGTGGTCGCCGCGGGCGCCGGGCAGCGCGCAGCTCAGCCCGGTGCTGGAGAAGGTGGTCGGCGACCTCGCCGGCCGGGCCGTGCTGGCCAAGGTCAACGTCGACGCCAGCCCGCAGATCGCGCAGGCGCTGCGCGTGCAGGCCGTGCCGACCGTGCTGGCCATCTTCCAGGGGCAGGCCGTCACCGGCTTCCAGCAGGTGCTGCCCGAGCAGGAGGTGAGCCGCTGGCTCGACGAGTTGATGGGCGCGGTCGAGCAGTTCTACCAGGCCAACCCCGGCGCCCGGCCGCAGCAGGCGCCCGGCGCTGAAGAGGCGCCCGCCGCGCCGCCCGCCGACCCCGACCTCCTGGCCGCGGAGGAGGCCATCGAGAAGGGCGACCTCGACGCGGCGGCGGCCGCCTACCAGCGGCTGCTGGCCCGCGCGCCGGGCGACGAGGACGCCAAGATGGGCCTGGCCGGCGTCACGCTGATCAAGCGCACCGAGGGGGCCGACCCCGCCGACGTCCAGCGGCGCCTGCAGGACCCTGCCGACATCGACGCGCACCTGCTCGCCGCCGACCTGGAGATGCTGTCCGGCTCGGTCGACGAGGCGTTCGAGCGCGTCATCGCCGTGGTCAAGCGCACCTCGGGTGACGAGCGTGACAGGGCGAGGCGCCATCTGCTCGGCTTGTTCGACACCTTGCCGGGCGACGACCCATCTTTGGCGAAAGCACGTAGAGCTTTGGCGAGCGCACTGTTCTAACCTGGGGCCATGCGGGTCGTCACCATATCCGCGACTTACGGCACGGCCGGCAGCCAGATCGGCCCGGCCGTCGCGGAGCGCCTCGGCGTGCCGTTCGTCGACCGCGCCATCCCCAGCGCCGTCGCCCAGGAGCTGGGCTGCACGCTGGAGGAGGCGCTGGCCCATGACGACCGGGCCGAGCACGGCCTCGGGCGGCTGCTCTCAGGGGCGATGCGGCTGCCCACGGTCACGTTCGGCGGGGTCGACATGTACGTCCCGGGCGCGATGCCGCACGCGCCCGAGGAGTTCGTCCGCGCGGCCGAGCGCATGCTCAAGGACATGGCGGACGAGCAGGGCGGCGTGTTCCTCGGCAGGGCGGGCGCCGCGGTGCTGGCCGACCGTCCTGGCGCGCTCCACGTACGCCTCGACGCGCCTGTCAAGCGCAGGATCCGGCAGACGGCCACGCTCTCGGGGATCGGCGAACGCGAGGCCCGCAAGATCATCGAGGACAACGACCGCGCCAGGGTGGCCTACGTGCGCCACTTCTACCGGATCGATCCCGCGGACCCGTGTCAATATCATCTCGTCGTCGACAGCACGACGATTCCCGTTCCGACGTGCGTCGAGCTGATTGTCACGGCGGCCGAGGCACTGGATTGACCTGGGGAGCCCTATCATGGGGGAATTCTTGGTCAGTCCCGAAGGAGCGATTGACGTGGCCACCGTCCCGAGTGTGTCGTACTCCATCACCGTGCGTCTCGAAGTGCCGGCCGGCGGCAAGGCCGTCAGCCAGCTCACCCACGCCGTAGAGTCGGCGGGAGGAGTCGTCACCGCCCTCGACGTCACCAACGCCGGCCACGAGAAGCTCCGCATCGACGTGACCTGCGCCGCCAGGGACACCGATCACGCGCAGGCCATCGTCGACCAGCTCGAGGCGGTCGAGGGCGTCGTCATCCACAAGGTGTCCGACCGCACCTTCCTCATGCACCTCGGCGGCAAGATCGAGATGAAGTCGAAGGTGCCGCTGCGCAACCGCGACGAGCTGTCCATGGCCTACACCCCGGGTGTGGCGCGCGTGTCGATGGCCATCGCGCGCAACAAGGAGGACGCCAGGCGGCTGACCATCAAGCGCAACACCGTGGCCGTCGTCACCGACGGCTCCGCCGTGCTGGGGCTCGGCAACATCGGCCCCGAGGCGGCGCTGCCGGTCATGGAGGGCAAGGCGGCGCTGTTCAAGCGGTTCGCGGGCATCGACGCCTGGCCCATCTGCCTCGACACGCAGGACGTCGACGAGATCGTCCGCACGGTGCAGGTGATCGCGCCCGGCTTCGGCGGCATCAATCTTGAGGACATCGGCGCGCCGCGCTGCTTCGAGGTGGAGCGGCGCCTGCGCGAGCTGCTCGACATCCCCGTCTTCCACGACGACCAGCACGGCACCGCGATCTGCGTGCTCGCCGCGCTCACCAACGCGCTGCGGGTCGTCGAGAAGGACATCGAGACCGTCAAGATCACCATGGCGGGCGCGGGGGCGGCCGGCAACGCGGTGCTGCGGCTGCTGCTCGCGGCCGGCGCCCGTAACGTCATCGTCTGCGACTACCTCGGGGCCGTGCACGGCGGGCGCGACGACCTCGACGAGTCGCTGCGCTGGATCGCCGACCACACCAACGCCGAGGGCTACTCCGGAGACCTGCGCGGCGCCGTCAAGGACGCCGACGTCTTCGTCGGGGTGTCCGCGCCGGGCATCCTGACCGGCGACGACATCGCCACGATGGCCAAGAACCCGGTGGTGTTCGCGCTGGCCAACCCGGAGCCCGAGGTGTCGCCCGACGAGGCGCGCGAGCACGCGGCCGTGGTGGCCACGGGGCGCTCCGACTACCCCAACCAGATCAACAACGTGCTGGCCTTCCCGGGCGTGTTCCGCGGGCTGCTCGACGCGCAGGCGGGCGGGGTGACGCAGGAGATGCTGCTCGCGGCGGCCGGCGCGCTGGCCGCCGTCGTCACGCCGGAGGAGCTGGGGCCCAACTACATCATTCCCAGCGTGTTCCACCCCGACGTGGCGGGTGCCGTCGCCGCGGCCGTCCGGGAGTCCGCCGGCGGTCGCGCCCGCGGCTTCACCGAGGCGTGATTACTTAGAGTTACGGCGGGGCCGGCCTGGCGCCTCCCGCCGACCCCGGTTGGGGGCCTCCAGGGAGACGCTCACTGACCCGCACAGGGCCGGGCGCCGTTACGGCGGGATTCTTGGCCGGGTCCGTGGCGTCCGGGCGCGCCACCGTCCGCTTCTGACCGGCCTCGGTGCCGCAGCCTCCGGCCCGCTTGGGGGTTGCTGCTCCTGATCGGTTTCGAGGCCGCCGGCCGGGGCTGGGCGGCTTGGCGGTGTGGCGGCTCGCTGGTCGGCCGCGCGGCGGGGGTGGGCTGTGCGGGCACCGGCTGTTGTGGTTGTGCGCTCCCTTGAGATGGGCAGGGGTGACCCGTGTGGGTGCCGTGCCCGGGCGGTCAGGCGACCGTGAGGGCGGGCATGAGGGCGTAGGTCTCCTGGAAGACCAGGTTGTGGGCGTCGGCGGCGGCGATGACGCGGAGCGTGTCGAGCTGGGCCTCGGCGTCCGCCGGCGTGAAGACGTTCAGCGGCCAGTCGCCGACCGTGTTGCCCCGCAGGTGCGGGTGGTGGAAGTCGCAGCCGTAGTGGGCCACGACGGCGATCGGCTGGACGTGGCTCGCGCGCTGCTCCGGCCACGTGAGCGACCACATCGCGTTGAGCCCGCCCTCGCGCGACCGGGTGACGCCGCTGGCCACGACGCTCCCGGTGCCGAGCAGCAGGTCGGCGTCGAGTTCGGAGAGGGCCCTGCGCGCCACCGGGTCCAGCAGTTCGGTGGCCGTGACGAACAGGCGCTCCTTGTCCTCCCGCGAGACGGCCTCGCCGTGGATGCCGTCGCGCAGGTCGCGGAAGTGGCGGAGCAGGGCTTCGTTCATGGGAGTGCACATGCCACCCCCCTTCCCCGGCGGGCGGGCAGGCCACCTCCCAGGACGTCAGGCGAGCAGCCGCCCGATCCCGGCCCGCACCTCCGGCGTGTCGAGGCCGCGGACCGTGAGGGTCGTGCGGCGGCGTACGACGTCGTCCACCGTGGCCGCCCACTCGTGGTCGCGCGCGAAGACCGCCTGGGCCCAGATGTCGGGGCCGTCCGGGTGGATGCGCTCCCCTAGCGCGGGGTCGTCGCGGATGAGCCGGGCCAGGTCGAACGCGATCGACCCGTAGTGCGTGGCCAGGTGCCTGGCCACCAGCGGGTCCATCCGGGTGCCCGGGTCGAGGTCGGTCCAGAGCCGCAGGGCCACCGCGTCGGGGCTGGCCAGCCCGGGCAGCGGCACGGCGGGCAGGATGTCGGCCAGGTCGTCGCCCAGCGGCCGCCCCGGCAGGTGGGCGAGCGTGTCGAGGACGTGCTTGCCGATGTGGCGGTAGGTGGTCCACTTGCCGCCCGCCACCGACAGCATGCCGCCCGCGCCCCTGGTCAGCACCGTCTCCCGCTTGGCCGCCGCGACCTGGCCAGGACCGCCGGGCAGCACCCGCAGCCCCGCGAAGGCGTAGGTGATGTCCTCGCGCCTGAGCTGCTCGTCGCGTACGGCGTGGCCGGCCTCGCCGAGGATCTGCGCGATGTCGGCCTCGGTGGCGGCGACCGCGCCGGGGTCGCCCTCGTACGACTCGTCCGTGGTGCCGAGCAGCAGGTGGTCCTCCCACGGGATGGCGAACGACACCCGGTACTTGTCGACCGGCGTGGTCAGCGCCGCCTTCCACGGCTCGTGGCGGCGCAGCACCAGGTGGGCGCCCTTGGACAGCCGGATGCTGGGCGCGGCGCTCGGGTCCTCCATGCGCCGCAGGTGGTCGACCCACGGACCGGTGGCGTTCAGGACGAGCCGGGCGGACACGCCGAACTCGGTGCCGTCGAGCCGGTCGCGCAGGTCGGCCCCGGTGATCGTGCCGGTGACGGTGCCGCCCGTCTTGCGCAGCCCGACGACCTCGGCGTGGTTGAGGACGACGGCGCCCGCGTCGACGGCGGCCCGGACGGTCATGACCGCGACGCGGCTGTCGTTCATCTGGTGGTCACCGTAGACGGCGGCGGCGCGCAGGCCCTCGGTCCGCAGCGCGGGCACCTTCGCCAGCGCCTGGTGCGGGCTGATCACCTTGCCCATGCCGTCGCCGAACACCGACAGCGCCGAGTACAGGAACACCCCCGCGCCCAGCTTGGCGGCCCCGTGCGGCCCGCCCTTGTAGATCGGCACCAGGAACGTCAGCGGCTTGACCAGGTGCGGCGCGATGTCGGCGGCCAGGGCGCGGCGCTCGCGGTGGTTCTCGGCGACCAGCCGGACGTTGCCGGTCTGCAGGTAGCGCAGGCCGCCGTGGACCAGCTTGGACGAGGCGCTGGAGGTGGCGCCGGCGAAGTCGCCCGCGTCGACCATGGCCACCCGCAGCCCGGCCTGCGCGGCCATCCAGGTCACCGACGTGCCGAGGATGCCGCCGCCGATCACGAGCAGGTCGTAGGCGGTGCGGGCGAGCTCCTCCCGGGTCCGTGCGCGGTCGGCGCAGGTCGTGGTCTCCATTGGCAGGCTCCCTACTGTTCGGCCCAGTCGAGGGTGCGGGCCACGGCCTTCTTCCAGCTGTGGTACCCGTGCTCGCGGGCGGCCTCGTCGATGGCCGGGCGCCACTCGGCGGCCTTGTGCCAGTTGGCGCGCAGGCTGTCGAGGTCGGGCCAGTAGCCGGTCGCCAGCCCGGCGGCGTACGCGGCGCCCAGCGCGGTCGTCTCGGCCACCATGGGCCGGATCACCGGCACCGCGAGCACGTCGGCGAGCGTCTGCATGAGCAGGTTGTTCGCGGTCATGCCGCCGTCGGCGCGCAGCGTGGTCAGGTCGAGCCCGGAGTCGGCGTTCATCGCGTCGACCACCTCGCGGGTCTGCCACGCCGTCGCCTCCAGCACGGCCCGCGCGATGTGCCCCTTGGTGACGAAACCGGTCAGCCCGGCGATCACGCCGCGCGCGTCCGAGCGCCAGTGCGGCGCGAACAGGCCCGAGAAGGCCGGTACGAAGTAGCAGCCGCCGTTGTCGTCGACCGTCCGCGCCAGCGTCTCGATCTCGGCCGCGCTGGAGATCAGTCCCAGGTTGTCGCGCAGCCACTGCACGAGCGACCCGGTGACCGCGATGGAGCCCTCCAGCGCGTACGTGGCCGGGCCGTCGCCGATCTGGTAGCCGACGGTGGTCAGCAGGCCGTGCTTGGAGGCGACAGGCTCCTGACCGGTGTTCATCAGCAGGAAGCTGCCCGAGCCGTAGGTGCTCTTGGTCTCGCCGGGCGCGAAACACGTCTGCCCGAACAGCGCCGCCTGCTGGTCACCGAGCGCCGAGGCGACCGGGACGCCGTCCGGAGTGTGCCCGTAGACCTCGGCGGACGGGCGGATCTCCGGCAGCATCGCGCGGGGCACGCCGAGCGCGGCGAGCAGGTCGTCGTCCCAGGCCAGCGTGCGCAGGTTCATCAGCATCGTCCGGCTGGCGTTGGTCACGTCGGTGACGTGCCGGCCCGTCAGGTTCCACAGCAGCCAGCTGTCCATCGTCCCGAACAGCACCTCGCCGCGCTCGGCCCGCTCCCGCAGACCCGGGGTCTCGTCCAGCAGCCAGCGAATCTTCGGCCCGGAGAAGTACGTCGCCAGCGGCAGCCCGGCCCGCTCCCTGAACAGCCCCTCGTGCTCGGCCAGCGCCCTGGTCAGCGGCGCCGTGCGGGTGTCCTGCCAGACGATCGCCGGGCAGACGGGCCGGCCGGTGGCCCGCTCCCACAGGACGGTGGTCTCGCGCTGGTTGGTGATGCCGAGCGCGGCGATCCGGCCGTCGCCGATGCCCGCGCCCCCGACCGCCTCCGCCAGAACGCCCTGCACGGCCTCCCAGATCTCCCCGGCGTCGTGCTCGACCCAGCCGGGCTTGGGGAAGATCTGGCGGTGCTCGCGCTGGGCGACGGAGATGATGTTGCCGGCCTGGTCGAAGACGATGCAGCGGCTGGACGTGGTGCCCTGGTCGATGGCTGCGACGTAGTGAGGTGTGGGCACGGGGTTCCTCGCTCGGATCGGGTTCGGCAATGCCGAACGAATGCTATTTCGAGGCTCAGGGATGTTCAAGTGAGCGGGTGATCGCGCGGGCGGCGTCCCGTACGTACGAGACGAACTCCATGTGCAGGGCGCCGCCGGGGGCCAGCCGCTCGACGGCGCCGCGGATGCCGATGGCTCCCACCACCAGCCCGCGCGGGTCCTTGATGGGCGCGGCGATGGCCACCTCGCCCTCGGTCAGCTCCTCCGTCTCGCCCGCCCACCCGCGCGTCCTGACGAGGTCGAGCTCCTCCTCCAGCGCGGCGGGGTCGACGATCGTGTGCTTCGTGTACGGCTCCAGCGGCCGGTCGAGTGCCTCGCCGTACGGGTCGTGGGCGAGCAGCACCTTGCCCAGCGCGCTGGC
Organism: Nonomuraea phyllanthi; assembly: GCF_006334985.2. Taxonomy (GTDB): domain Bacteria; phylum Actinomycetota; class Actinomycetes; order Streptosporangiales; family Streptosporangiaceae; genus Nonomuraea; species Nonomuraea phyllanthi. Next base: position 260,321 of record NZ_VDLX02000001.1, on the reverse strand, counting down.
GTGCGTCGGCAGGTAGGTGCCCACCTGGAGGGTCTGCAGGCTGTCGTCGGGCCGGAAGACGTGGTGGATCACCAGCACGTGACCCTCGTGCAGGGTGCCGATCCAGGCGCTCTCCCTGCTGCGCCCCGCCAGCGCGTCGGCCCAGTTGATGGCCCTGGTGCGCAGCTCGTTGACGTCGAGGTAGCTGGTGCCGAGATGGAGCAGCGTGGCGCCGAGCCGGTACTTCCCGCTCGCCTCGTCCTGCTCGACGAACCCGACGTGGACCAGCGTGCGCAGGATGCCGTGCAGCGTGCCCTTCGGCAGGCCCAGCGCCCTGGCCAGCTCGGCGACCCCGAGCCGGCGCGGCCCCGAGGCGAGCAGCCGAAGGATCGCGGCCGCCCGCTCTACCGACTGAATCGTCTCTCCCACACCCGCACCCTAGCGCAGCATCGTTCGGCATAGCCGAACAACTCTGTGAATGGAACCGATCACGTCGTGTCAGCGTCCAGGAGGTTGGGGGAAATGCGATGCCGACCCCTAATGGGATGAGAGTTCCGTTAGAGTGGAACGTTGCGACGAGGAGAGTTGATGGACCAACCGTCCCGTTCAGCGGGCACCGTGCGTCCAGGGGGACGCACGGCGAGGGTCCGCGCGGCGGTCATGGACGCCACGCAGGACGCGCTGGTCGAGCACGGGTTCCATGGGCTGACCATGGACCAGGTGGCGGCCAGGGCCGGTGTCGGCAAGACCACCGTCTACCGGCGCTGGGGCAGCCGGGCCGGCCTGGTCACCGACCTCATGAACGAGCTGGCCACCCAGTCCATGCCCCATGCCGACACGGGCGACATCGAGGGCGACCTGATGGCCAACGCCCTGTCGGTCCTGAGGGCGATCAACGACGGGCGCCTCGGTGCCACGTTCCAGGCCATGATCGCCGCCGCCACCAGCGACGAACAGGCCGCCCGCGCGCTGCGCGTCTTCTACGAGCGCCGGATCGGCGAGTGGGCCGGCACCGTGGACCTGGCGGTCAAGCGCGGCGAGCTGCCCCAGGGGACGGACGGCGGTGAGCTGATCAGGGCCGTCTCGGCGCCGCTGTACTACCGGCTGGTGGTCACGCGGGAGCCGGTGACGCTGGAGGACGCCGAGCGCTCGGTGGCGCGGGCGCTGGTCGCCGCCAGGGCCGGAGCCTTCGTCATGCGGGACCCGGGCGCCCCGTGAGGAGGCTCATGGGGTCGAGCGCGGCCAGATGGAGCCGTACCACCACAGGATGCCGCCCATCACGATCAGGCCGCCGGCCGTCGCCAGCTTGCCGATGAGGTCGGTGGGCGGGCCGGTGAAGGGCAGGTTGCCGCGGTGGTGCCCCCAGGGGCAGTCGTTCCTGGCGCGGGTGGAGTCGATGAGCGTGTCCGGCTGCTTGTCGGCCACCGAGTACGCCTCGATCTCGGCCGTGCTGCCCTTGCGCACCGCCACGGCCCTGACGATCGTCTTGCGGGCCGGGATGGAGCCGCTCGCCACGCTCTCCCCGTCGGCCCGGAGGTCGAAGCGTACGAGCTGGCGGGTCTGGTTGTGCAGTGTGACCTCGACGCGTCCCGAGCGGCAGTGCACGTCGTCCACCGTCATCGTGAACGGGTCGCCCTGGTCGTCGGGCCATGGCCAGGCCTGCGCGCTGCCGGGGAAGAGCAGAAACGTCGCGCACACCGGTAGGGCGGCCAGGACGAGACGTGTCTGTATGCGCATGAGCACCCCCGGAATGCGATCTTTGCTACCTTAGGTGCCCATGTGCTTACGAAAAGTAACATCGCGCGCCCGGGGGAGCGTCAGGTCCCCGCAGCGTTCATGATGGATGTATGGCGGAAGCGATCTACGTCGGCGGTTTGTTGGTGGCGACGCCGCTTCTCGACGACCCCAATTTCCGGCGTAGCGTCGTGCTGATCCTCGAACACGACCACGACGGGGGCACCCTGGGTGTGGTGCTCAACAGGCCGAGCGACATCTCGGTCACCCAGGTGCTCCCCGTGTGGGATCCGCTGGTGACGGGGCCCTCCGTGCTCTTCGAGGGCGGCCCCGTGCAGACCGACAGCGCGCTCGCGCTGGCCGCGGTGCCCAGCGGGGAGGAGCCGCTCGGCTGGCGCAGGCTGCACTCGGGCACCCCGGCCGTCTCGCGGCTGGGCACGGTCGATCTGGACGCCCCGCCCGAGATCCTTCAGGGGGAGATCGCGCAGATGCGCATCTTCGCCGGGTACGCCGGATGGTCGTCGGGCCAGCTGGCCAGCGAGATCGCCGAGGGCGCCTGGTACGTCGTCGACTCCGAGGTCGGCGACACCTTCCACGCCGATCCGCGGGCGCTCTGGCGTCACGTGCTGCGCCGCCAGCCCGGCGAGCTGGCCTTCGTGGCGACCCACCCGGAAGACCCGACGATGAACTGACCTTCTGTGGCGAACCGACCTTCTGTGGCGAACCGACCTTCTGAGGCGAACCGACCTTCTGGGACGACGACCCTCGAAGCCACTCCAGGCACTCGCCCGCGTCCGCCCGGCCTTCGGGCCCTCAGCGGTCCCAGCCCGGCTGTAGCGAGCGCTCGGCCAGCTCGATGGTCTCCGCCATCCGGCGCGAGATCTCCGGCACGGTGGCGTCGCGGCGCGGGCACTCGAAGCCGACGCGCATCGTGCACGAGGCGAAGGCGACGATGAGGTGGGAGAGCTGGTCCTCGTCGGGGTCGACGCCCCGGCGGGCGGCGACCACCTCGACCAGCCGCCGATCGGTCTGGGCGCCCCTGGCCACGGAGAGCCCCACCAGGCGCGGATGCTCGTCCAGAAGCCGCCGCAGCTTCAGGAACCTCTCGCGATCGTCGGGCGTTGACCCTTCGACGTCTTCGAGCACGGCCCGCATCGCGTGCATGAGCGACGTGAAGGCCGGCTCGTCCGCCGGGCGGGAGGACAAGGTCTCCAGCATGATCTCCTCGCCGTGGTCGTGGAACCACAGCACCAGATGGTCCTTGCTGGTGAAGTAGCGGAAGAAGGTGCGTGGGGAGACGTCGACGGCCCCCGCGATCTGCTCCACCGTGGTCGACTCGTATCCTTGTTCGAGGAACAGGTCGAGCGCGGCGTCGAGGATCGCCAGGCGTGTCTTCTCCTTCTTGCGTTCCCGAAGACCCACAGTGGCCACTCCCTCGCAACCTTTCTGTCACAGTGTGCCATAAGTCATAGAGCGACGATTAAAAATCGATTGTGATTAGTCATGGCATGACATAGATTACCTACAGTTTTAGGTGATCTATGCCCCGGTGGGGGCTGTACTTAGGGGGACTCATGGCTCACGCGAAGGCGGTTGACGCTCCGCCATCGCCGAGACCGGCCAAGACGGGGGCCGGCGGCAATCCTTGGCTCGTGCTGTTGTCCGTCAGCCTTGGCGTCATCATGGTCATGCTCGACGGCACGGTCGTGGGCATCGCCAACCCGTCCATCCAGGCCGACCTCAAGGCCTCGCTGTCCGACCTGCAGTGGGTGACCAGCGGCTACCTGCTGGCGCTGGCGGTGTTCCTGATCACCGCCGGCAAGCTGGGCGACCTGTTCGGGCACAAGCGGGTGTTCCTGATCGGTGTGGGCGGCTTCGCGCTCTCTTCTGTGGGCATCGGACTCAGCGCCGAAGTGTCCGACATCATTCCCGGCGTCTCGCCGGTGGGCATGCTGATCGGCCTGCGGGTGCTGCAGGGCCTGTTCGGCGCGCTGCTCCAGCCCGCCGCGCTGGCGCTGCTGCGCACGGCGTTCCCGGGTGAGAAGCTCAACCAGGCGATGGGGGCCTGGGGCGCGATCATCGGCCTGTCCAGCGCGGCCGGCCCGATCGTGGGCGGCGTGCTGGTGGAGCAGGCGAGCTGGGAGACCGTCTTCTTCATCAACGCTCCCGTCGGCGTCGTCGCCCTCGCCATGGGCATCTTCCTGATCAAGGACAACCGGTCGCAGACGATGGCCAGGATCGACTGGCTCGGCGTGCTGCTGCTGTCGGGCGCGATGTTCTCGCTGGTCTGGACCATCATCAAGGCCCCCGAGTGGGGCTGGGGCGACAGCACGACGCTGACCTTCATCGCCGTCTTCGCGGTGCTCATCGCCCTGTTCATCTTCTGGCAGAGCACGATGCAGAAGCGGGGCGGGCAGCCGCTGGTGCCGCTGTCGCTGTTCAGGAACGCCTCGATCTCCATCGGCACCGTGCTGATGATGATGGTCGCGTTCGCGATGTTCGGGGCGATGTTCTTCCTGGGCTTCTTCTTCCAGGGCGTGCACGGCCTGTCGCCGCTGGAGGCCGGCCTGCGCATGCTGCCGATGAGCGCCGGCATGATCGTCGCCTCGCCGCTGGCCGGCATGGCGATCGGCAGGCTGGGGCCGAAGATCACGATGGCGGCCGGTCTGCTGATCACCGCGTTCTCGATGTTCCTCATGTCGCGGCTCAGCATCGATGCGTCGTTCATCGAGAGCGGCATCCCGTTCGTGCTGCTGGCCTTCGGCATGTCGCCGGTGTTCGTCGGCGCCACGGAGATCATCGTGGGCAACGCGCCGGAGCGGCTGACCGGTGTCGCGGGCGGCGTGCAGCAGTCGGCCATGCAGGTCGGCGGCGCGCTCGGCACCGCCATCCTGGGCGCCGTGATGGCCGGCGAGATCTCCGACAAGCTGGCCGGCTACCTCGGCCCGGCGGCCCAGGCGATCCCGCCCGCGCAGCTGACGGCGCTGGAGAAGGCCGCCGCGTTCGGCGCCGCGCCTCCCGGCCTGCCGCAGCAGATCGGCGACGCCGTGCACAACTCCTTCATGGACGGCATGCACCTCGCCTTCATCGTGAGCACCTGCATCGCGGTGCTGACCGCCGCGCTGACGCTGTTCGTCAAGGCCGGCAGGAAGACCGAGGGCGCGCCGGTCCACATGGGCTGAGCCCGCGCCCCACGTACGGCCCTCGCCACGCGGCGGGGGCCGTACCGCTGCGTGGGGGACCAGGGCGCGCGCGGGCATAAACTCGGTGGGGTGAGCACCACGAAGATCCTCCCAGAGCAGGAGACCACGCCGCGGACGTCGCACGGCGACGGCGACCACGAGAGGTTCGCCCACTACGCGGACAAGCACAAGATCACCGAGAGCATGGTGACGGGCACGCCCATCCGCGCCCTGTGCGGCAAGGTCTGGGTGCCCAGCCGTGACCCCAAGAAATATCCGGTCTGCCCGGAGTGCAAGGAGATCTACCAGGGTCTGCCCTCCGGTGGCGGCGACGGCGGCGGCGACAAGCAGTGAGTGTTGCTGAGCGGTAAACCCACCACGCCGGGCTACGGTCGGTAGCCTGACCAGCTCGGACCGTAGTGGGGGACCCGTATGACCCGGCGTGTGACCGCCGTCTCGTTGGCATGTCTGCTCGCCGTCGGGTTCACACCGCCCCTCCACCTCCAGGCCTCATCGGTCGAGGCCGCACCGCTCCGCGCCCTGCCGGCGGCCCGCTGCGGCGCGGTCCATGCCTTCAAGGTGCCCGCGCCGCGCTCGCCCAAGCCTGGAGACGTGGCCAAGGTCATGACCGAGCTGGGCAGGCGCCTGGCCGGCATCACGCCGCCCGCCCAGATCACCGTGCCCGTCTACGCGCACGTCATCACCCGTGGCGCGCGCCGGGTCACCGGCCAGGACGTCAAGGCCCAGATCGACGCGCTCAACACCGCGTACGCCGGCGGCTACGGCGGCGTCGACACCGGCGTCCGCTTTCAGCTCGACGGCGTCACCGTCACCGAGAACGATGCGTGGTTCGCCGACCCGGTCGCCAACGAGCGGCCCATGAAGGTGGCCCTGCACCAGGGCGACGCCCGCACGCTCAATCTCTACATCGCCCAGCTCAGCGAGCAGATGCTGGGCTTCGCGAGCTACCCCTACTGGTACGACGAGAGCCCCAGGCTCGACGGCGTCGTGATCGACTGGCGCAGCCTGCCAGGCGGCGCCATGAGCAACTACAACCGCGGCTTCACCGGCGTGCACGAGATCGGGCACTGGCTCGGCCTCTTCCACACCTTCGAGAACGGCTGCGACCTGCCCGGCGACGGCATCGCCGACACCCCGATGGAGGCCAGGCCCACGGAGGGCTGCCCGGCGGACAAGGACTCCTGCACCAGCCCCGGCGGCGACCCCATGCACAACTTCATGGACTACGCCCACGACACGTGCATGTCGGAGTTCACCCAGGGGCAGGCGGACCGGATGCGCCAGATGTGGGCCGTGTACAGGAACACCCCGCAGGTCTAGGTGTGGGGGCAAATTACGATGTGCGAGTGACAGGACCGAAAACAGTCGAGACTCCCCACAAGCCCGCTCGCATCCTCGGGCCCGAATACCGCGTGGCGACCATCGGCATCGTCCTGGTGATCACGCTGGTGGCGTTCGAGGGCATGTCGGTCGTGGTCGCCATGCCCACGGCGGCCAGGGAGCTGCACGCGCTCGACCTCTACGGCATCAGCCTGTCCGCCTTCCTCATCGCCAGCCTGTTCGCGAACGTGGTGGCCGGGCTCTGGGCGGACCGGCGCGGCTACCCGCTGCCGTTCCTCGCCGGGGTCCTGCTCTTCGTGCTGGGCATGGGGCTGGCCGGGTCCGCCCAGTCGGCCGGGATGTTCCTCGTCGCCAGGGCCGTGCAGGGGCTCGGCGCGGGGCCCTCGGTCGTGGCGCTGTACGTGATGATCGCGCGGGTCTATCCGATGGAGCTGCGGTCCAAGGTGTTCGCGGCCGTCTCCGCCGCCTGGGTGGTGCCCGCCATGGTGGGCCCGGCCGTGGCCGGATTCGTGTCGGAGCAGTGGGGCTGGCGCTACGTCTTCTTCGGGATCATCCCGCTCGTGGTGCCCGCGCTGGCGATGCTCGTACCCGCGCTGCGCATGCCGTCCGCGTCCCAGGGAGAGCGCTCGGACGGGCCGCGCTCCAGGCCGCTCGCGATGACCCTGGCCGCCACCGCCACGGCGGGCGGGGCCGGGGTGCTGCTGCACGGGGTGGACCAGGTGCACCTGCACCCCGCGTCCGGGGTCCCCGAGAGCGTGGCGGGCCTCGCGTTCCTGCTCTACGGGCTGTACCGGCTGCTGCCGCCGGGGGCGCTGCGCTTCAGTCGCGGGCTGCCGACGACCGTGCTGATGCGCGGGTTCTACTCGGCGGCCTTCTTCGGGGTGAACTCCTACATCCCGCTGGCGCTGGTGGACGTGAAAGGCTTCGACGCCAGTTACGCGGGCGTCGCGCTGACCACCGGGGCGCTGGGCTGGTCCGCGGGCTCCTACCTGCAGAGCAGGCGGGACGGCGAGGCGTACCGGCGGATCCGGCTCGGGGCGGCCTGCGTCACCGTGGCGATCCTGGTCTGCGTGCTGTGCGTCCTTCCCGGGGTGACCGGGTGGATCGCCGTGCCCGCGTGGATCGTGGCCGGGTTCGGGATGGGCTTCGGCATGACCACGGTCAGCGTCACGGCGCTGAAGCAGTCGCCGGTGAACGAGCAGGGCGCCAACTCCGCCGCGCTGTCGGTCGCGGACATGCTCGGGTCCGCTGTCACGGTCGGGATCGGCGGCGCGCTGCTCAACGTGTTCGGGCACGGCCCGGACCAGATCGCCACCGCGTTCGTCGTGATCTCCTTCCTCATGGCCGCCGTCGGGCTGAGCGCGACCCTGCTCGCCGGGCGCACCCGCTGAATTCCGCCTCTCCCGTCACAGGCACCACGGTTCTCCTGATCCCCGCGCCGAGGAGTGATAGGACAGCGGGACAGGGAGGTGCCATGGAGGATGATCGCCGCGTCTGGCCGCCTCAGGCCGGCCCCAGGCATCGCCGCACCCCGCCCCGGTACGCGTGGGGGCCTCCCCACGCGGAGACGCCGCGGCGCGGCCGTCCTGGCCCCCTGGAGGCGGTCCCGGACCCGGAGCCCGAGCCCGGACCCGACGCCGGCCGGGAGCCCTCACGCGAGCCCGATCCGGGGTCCGCACGCGATACCGGATGGCAGTCCCTGCGCGACGCGGGGTGGGAGTCCGTACAAGAGCCCGATCCGGGGTCCCGACGGGAGCCGCATCCGCTGGACCTCGACCCGGGCGAGCCGTGGAACCCGCGCATCCGCGGGACCGGGCAGCGCCGCGAGGACCCGTGGGACGACCCGCGCGAGGACTCGCTCCCCCCGTCGGCCCGGCTGCGCGGGTCCCCGGTGGACCCGGGACGGCGCGTGCGGGTGGCGGAGTCGGCGCGGCGGCGCTGGACGGGCGTGACGGCGGCGGCGCTGGCCGGCGTGGCGCTGGTGGCCGGGGCGACCGTCGTGGTGCTGCGGACCACCGCGCCACCCGAGCAGACCGGCAGGCTGAGCGACGCGCTGGCCGGGGTGACGGCGGCGTTGCCGCAGGGCTGGACGCAGGGGGCGGTGCCGCCGGTGACCGGTTTCACATCGGTGGTCAGGGACGGCGACGGCGGCCTGGTGATGGCCAAGCCCGTCCCCGGGCCGGTGGAGGACGCCGGCGAGGCCACGACGGAGGCCGCGGAGCTGTACTCCCGGCTGCTGCTCAAGGGCGACCGGGTGAACGTCGTCGAGGACAAGGGTCTGCCGGGCGGCCACACGCGGGCACTGCGGGCCGAGTACCGAGACGTGGCCAACCGGCCGGCGTACCTCCGAGTGACGATGCTCACTCGCGGCGGCGATCCGGTGCTGCTCGTCGGCCTGCTCCAACCCGAGGAGAGCGGCCGCAGACAGGCGCTGGACGCGGTGATGACGAGTATCCGATAAGCCGCATAGCACGTGGAGAAGTCCTTGGCCAGAATCGCCGGTGCACGGCACGTCTTGTCGGTGTCCCCGATTACCCTTGGGTCACTGTGAGAGAGCGAAGCACACGAACCCCAGAGGTGATGCGGTGAGCACCTTCGCCGCGTCCCACCTTTCGCCTTCCTATCCAGACCGAGCCGCGTGGGGCACCGCACCCAAGTTGCGTGCCTGGCAGCAGGAGGCGTTCGACCTCTACTTCCGGCGCGAGCCGCGTGACTTCCTCACCGTGGCGACGCCGGGCGCGGGCAAGACGACCTACGCCCTGCGCATCGCCAGCGAGCTCCTGGCCAACGGCGTGATCAGGGCGATCACCATCGTCACGCCCACCGAGCACCTCAAGCGCCAGTGGGCCGACGCCGCCGGGAAGGTCGGCATCGCCATCGACCCCGAGTTCAAGAACAGCCAGGGGGCCACCTCGCGCGACTACACCGGCGTCGCGGTGACGTACGCGCAGGTCGCCATGCACCCCGCGCTGCACAGGGCGCGCACCGAGGCGCGCAAGACGCTGGTGATCTTCGACGAGATCCACCACGCGGGCGACGCCAAGTCGTGGGGCGACGGCGTGCTGGAGGCGTTCGAGCCCGCAACCCGCCGCCTCCAGCTCACCGGCACCCCGTTCAGGTCCGACGACAACCCCATCCCCTTCGTCGCCTACGAGGAGGACGGTGAGGGCCTCAAGCGCAGCGTCGCCGACTACTCCTACGGCTACGGCCCGGCGCTCGACGACGGAGTGGTGCGCCCGGTCATCTTCCTGGCCTACTCCGGCGAGATGAAGTGGCGCACGCGGGCGGGCGACGAGATCGCCGCGACGCTCGGCACGCCGCTCACCAAGGACCAGCTCTCGCAGGCGTGGCGGGCCGCGCTCGACCCCAAGGGCGACTGGATCCGCCAGGTCATGCAGGCCGCCGACCGGCGCCTCACGGAGGTGCGCAGGGGCGTGTCCGACGCGGGCGGCCTGGTCATCGCGACCGACCACGAGACCGCCCGGGCCTACGCCCGCCACCTGCGCAACATCACCGGCGAGGGCGCCACGGTCGTGCTCTCCGACGACCCCGGCGCGTCGAAGAAGATCAAGCAGTTCTCGGAGTCGCAGGACCGCTGGCTGGTGGCCGTGCGCATGGTGTCGGAGGGCGTCGACATCCCCCGCCTGTGCGTGGGCGTCTACGCCACCTCCACCTCGACCCCGCTCTTCTTCGCCCAGGCCGTCGGCCGTTTCGTGCGGGCGCGCAAGCGCGGCGAGACCGCCTCGGTCTTCCTCCCCTCGGTGCCCACGCTCATGGGGCTGGCCAACGAGATGGAGGTCGAGCGCGACCACGTGCTCAACAAGCGGCCTCCGGAGGACGGCCTCGACGACACCCTGCTGGAGCAGGCCAACCGCCAGAAGGACAATCCTGACGTCCTGGGCGACGAGCTGCCGTTCGAGACGATGGAGACGTCGGCCACGTTCGACCGGGTGCTCTTCGACGGCGGCGAGTTCGGCACCGGCGCGGAGGTCGGCTCCGCCGAGGAGGAGGACTTCATCGGCCTGCCCGGCCTGCTGGAGCCCGACCAGGTGGCGACGCTGCTGCGCAAGCGGCAGTCCGACCAGCAGGCGGCCAGGCGCAAGCAGCCGGCCGAGGAGCCGCGCGAGCGCCTGGCGCCGCACGAGCAGATCGCGGAGCTCAGGCGCGAGCTCAACGGCCTGGTCGGCGCGTGGAACCATCGCACGGGCCAGCCGCACGGCGTCATCCACTCGGAGCTGCGCCGCTCGTGTGGCGGGCCGCCGATCGCGCAGGCGACGGCGGAGCAGATCCAGGAGCGCATCGACACCATCCGCCGCTGGGCCACCCAACGCCGCTGACCCCGCCACCCCGACGACGGCCACCCAACGCCGCTGGCACCGCCACTGGCACCGCCACTGGCACCGCCACTGGCACCGCCACTGGCACCGCCGCCCCGACGACGGCCGGCCAATGCCGCAGACACCACCGGCCTGGCGACGGGCCCCAGGGCGGGTCGTGGCGGGGCACGGCGGACTGTGGCGGGCACAGCATTCCTGCGCCGCCGGCTCGGCGGAGGCCGCGCCGCGGTCGCCCGTGTGGAGGGGACGGTGGTCAGCCGAGTTTCCTGACGAGGATGCGGCAGACCTCCGGCCGGAGCTCGCGCCTGCCGTCGGGGTGGTAGACGACCTTCGTCGTGGCCACCTCGCCGTGCGGCCATTCGGCGTACCCCCGGCGCTCGTACAACCGCTGCGCGTCCAGGTTGTCCAGGCCCACGCCGAGGGCGACCTGCTCGTGCCCGTCGCCGAGGAGCCGCTCCTCGGCGGCCCACAGCAGCTCGGTGCCGATGCCGCGGTTGCGCCGCCACGGCACGACCTCCAGGTGCGTGAGCAGCGCCACGCCCGGCAGGTGAGTGCGCAGCTCGGGCTCCTCGGCGGGCGCCAGCCAGACGTAGACGTCGCCGACCGCCGCCGCGCTCTCCCAGGCGACCAGCAGGAGCCCGTGCCCGGTGTCCTGCCTGGCCAGCCGGTCGGCGAAGTAGGCGCCCTGCCCCAGCGAGCCGATCATGGCCGGGAGATCGTCATGGACGGCCTGGCGGATGTCACGTGCCCCCACGGACGACAGATTCCCGGTTGATCCTCTTATGAATCAAATGATGTCCATCGAGGCAATTGCTCGGAACCGGGGTGGACCAGCCATTTCATGACGTCTGCCACGCTCAACCCGATATGCGGAACTTTCTCGAGGTGCTCCGACCACCGGTGCCGGTCCTCCGACCAGGCTTCGAGATACCGTACGCAGAACTCCGGCGTGATGCGGCTGAGCCGGCCGAGCGCCGCGAGCAGCGACTCCTCCATGGCCCGGCGGTTGGTCGTCGCGCCCGGCGGCAGCTCCCTGACGCGGCGCAGCACGTCCCTGACGAAGGCGGTGCGCCTGGCCAGGAAGCCCTTCCAGTACGCCGTGCCGGTCGCCGCCGCCCAGCCCCTGCCCTCGTCCAGCAGCCAGTAGACGCCTTCGGCCAGCACGTCGCCGAGCTCCTGGTCGCGCGCGCGGACGGGGCGGTCGAACGGGTCGTACGGGCGCTGCTTCACCCTCCCCGTCACCGCGAGCCGCCGCAGCGACCGCTCGCCCAGCAGGTAGAACCAGTCCTCGTTGTAGATGTTCGGGAAGAACGAGGGATTGCGGGTGGTCTCGACGGCGAGCGCGCCCCCGCCCACGAACGAGTCCTGCCGCCCGCCGGTCAGCCGGTGCGCGTGGCACACGACCGAGTTGTCCGGATAGCCGCCGATATGCATGCCGACGGCGTCGTACGTGTCGAGCAGCGCGGCGGCGCGCGCCACCTCCTCGTGCCCGCCGACCTCGATGTCGTCGTCCAGGAACACGATGCGCCGCCAGCCCGTGAGGCGCGCCAGCAGCAGGCCGGTGTTGCGCTTGGCGCTGAGGTCGGTGGCCCGCGCGAACGGCGTGCCCTTCACCAGGGCCGTCGTCGCGAAGTCCGGCAGGTTGAGCCGGGCCGGGTCGTCGATGCCGACGGCGATGAAGCGGACGCCGGCCGGCATCAGGGCGTCGGCCAGGCCCGGTTTGCTCCACTTGCTGTGCAGGGTGACGAGGGTGCAGTCAAGCGCGATCGCCAGGCGGATCGCGTACTCCAGCCACTTCGGATGCCTGATCGTCGGCACGACGATCGCGTCGACGGCGCCGGACCCTCCGGCTTCCGGACCGTCCGGGTGGAGGTCGACCAGGCTCCGGTGCGAGTCGTGATGGTGCTCTATTTCAGTCTCCATTGGCAGGCTCCGGCCACTCGTGCAGCCGGAACGACTCGCGGGCCCAATCAGGCGTGACGGCGACCCGGCCCACGATCCTGACCCGCGTGAGAATGCTGTACGACGCCGCGTCGCCGAACCGGTCGCGCAGATAGCCGGCGTTGCGGTCGCGGAAGTGCTTGTCGGTCAGTGCCCGCACCGTGCCGTAGACGCCCCTGGCGTACATGCCGTTGCAGATGGTCAACGTGCGCTCGACGTTCTCGGGGTTGACGCCGCGGTAGAAGAACCCGACGTCCTCCAGCAGTTGCAGATTATCGCCGGAGCCGCTGGTGACGGTGTAGTGCCTGCGCGTGTCGCCGCCCTCGTCGACCTCGAAGTACGGCCCCTTCTCGCCGTCCCAGTCGGGCACCTGGCGCACCGGGAGCTCGATCTGCTCCAGCATGGCCTGGGTCACCTCGTTGTAGTCGACGCCGCCCAGCAGCACCACGTGGGTCGTCAGGTCGTCGGAGGAGCGCAGGTCCTCGGTGGCGCGCAGGGTGAGCGGGCTGTGCGGGTTGGCGGCCCGCAGGTGGCCCCACAGCTCGAACAGGGAGTCCAGGTCGGAGTACTTGTAGAGCTCGATGTAGTCGGGGCGGGTCGGATCGGCGTACGGGATCCTGGCCCGGTGCTCCTCGGGGATCTGCGAGCAGATGATCGTGATCGACTCGCCGCGCGGGAAGTGCCACGGGCCCTTGAGGAAGGTCTCGCCGGCCTGCGCCGGCTTCGCGCCCTCGCCGTCGGCCAGGGTCCTGAGCGCCTCCTTGCGCAGCCGCGTCAGCTCGTCGAGCAGCTCGTGGTACGCCGTCACCTCGTCGGGCGTCAGATCGGACAGCGGCAGCACCCGGGCCCTGCCGTTGGCGATCGAGCGCCGGGTGGCGAAGAACGCGGCGTACTTCTCCAGCCGGGGGAGCGGCGGGACCTTGGCCGTGTGCGCCGACTCCCATGAGGAGATCAGCGGCACGCTCACCGCGAACGCCTCGCGCAGCTGCGCCTGGGTGACCCGCACCTCAGGCCAGTGCCCGTCGCGCAGCTCGCGCAGTCGGCGTGCCAGCCCGGAACCGTCGCCGTTCATGCCAGCCTCATTCGTGTGAACTTCAGCAATTTCTAGTGAACGTCAACCTGGCGGCGAAGTCGATGAAGAATCCGCAGCTAAGGCCTAACAGAACAGCCAACCCGTACCGCGCGAGCGGTACAAGAGGGACCAGTCTAACCATTCAGCTATCACCACCGTGTACGAATAGCTCGGTTAAGGCGGGGTACGTCTTTACTTGAGATTACCTTCAGTGAAATTAACTAAACATTGGTGGAGGTGGTTCGCGATGAGGGTCCGATGAGCCACGCCCGACAGAAGCGGCATCCCACGCAAGCAAAACCGCGGCGTGCCTTCGAGGCCGAGTCCGTCCATCGGCGGAGGCGCCCGCGTAGCGAGGCTCTGTCAGAGCGCGTCCACGCACCGGGGGAAAACCCTTATGTCCATGCCAACGGCCATCCTCCATCTCGCGATGGCCATCCCCGCCCCGACCGACACCCGAACCGGGACCCTCTTCCTCCTGGCGACCCTGATCACGCTGGCGGTGGCCGCCCTCCGCTGGATGGTCAAGCGGGCACACGTCGTCATGGTGATCAGCGGCACGGCCGTCATGACGGCCGTCCTCGCCGTGCTGGTGCTCGCCTACTGGATCACCTTCGGATCCGCCTGAGGGTGCCGTCGCGCGCGGCGTCCCGCCCCCCGGCGCTGCGCGCGTGCTGGTCCGTCCGTTACGTTCCGTGACTCTGTGCGTTTGGCCACAGAACAGTGTCTCCCTGTTAGAAACTCCACTTAACCGGCAAGAACCACCCTTGGCTTGTCTCGGGATACGCAGAAGGACTTTGCCCATGTCGTCTGAGGCCACCAGAAAGCCGACGTTGAGCGTCACTTCCGGCCTCTCCCGAAACGCCGTCATCATCCGGCTCGAAGGCGAGCTGGACGTCAACGTGCTCCCCTTGTTGCGCGAGCACCTGCGACCCGTCTGGGACCTTCCCCCCAGGCCCTTCCTGATCCTGGACCTGGGGGAGCTGTCGTTCTGCGACTCGATGGGGATGAACGAGCTCGTCGGCGTGCTGCAGCGGTGCGAGGCCCAGGGGACCCGGCTCCTGCTCGGAGGGGTCCAGGGCGTCGTGGCCAGGGTGCTGTCGATCACCGGGCTGCGGAACGCGTTCGAGGTCTTCACGCGGCTCGACGACGCGTTGCGGCTGGCGGTGGTCACGCCCTGACGGCGTCACGGCCGGCGATCGCCAGGCCCGCGGCGGGGCCTGGCCCAGGACCCGGCTCAGGCTCGGCTCAGGACCCGGCCCAGGGCTCGGCTCAGGCGAGGGGCTTGCGCGCGAGCAGCATCGCCTGCGGCGTCATCTCCGCCGCGGACTCCTCCCGGGCCTCGCGGAGGAGCCGCGCGTGCATGACGAACCCGGCCTTCTCCAGCAACCCGGCGATCCGTTCGGGGCGCAGGCGGCGGAAGTCCAGCTTGATCTCGTGCCCGAACCCATCCGTCCTGTGCTTCGCCTCGTCACCGACCTGGAAGGCGATCAGCGTGTACGCCCCGGGCGCCATGACCCGGTGGAACTCGGCGAACACCTCGGGCAGCAGCTCCTGGGGGATGTGGATGATCGAGTAGTTGGCGACCAGGCCGCCCAGCGCCCCGTCGGGGAGGTCGAGCGCCAGCATCGAGCCCTCCTCGAACCGCAGCTCCGGATAGGTGCGCCGGGCCAGCGCGACCATCGCCGGCGACAGGTCCACGCCGAACGCGTCAAGCCCGAGGTCGTGCAGGAGCGCCGTGATCTGGCCGGGCCCCGATCCCACGTCCGCCACCGGGCCGCGGCCGTGCACGAGCTCGGCGAAAGCGGCGAACATCGCCCGGTCCAGCGGCATGGCGGCCAGCTCGCCATGGAACGCCTCGGCGTAGTCGGCGGCGATGGCGTTGTAGGAGGCGCGGGTGTCGCGCAGGAAGTCGGGTTCGGTCATGGCGGATCACCCTAGTGCCGCCCGCACCCGTGCCGGGCCAGGGCTCGACAGAGCACGCCGCTCGTGCCGGGTCCCGTCGCGGCGAAGCACGCCAGTGGCACCGTGCCCGTACCGGGCCGGGGCGGCGAAGCGCGCCGGGGTGGCTACGCGCCGTGGACGAGGTGCTCGGGGATGCGCCGGCCGGTGCGCCCGTCGGTGAGGATGTCGCGGGCGTGCGCGTGCACCGGCACCCGCACCGTCGCCCTGCCGTTCCTGACCTGGATCGGGAGCGTGAACACCTGCTGGTGGCGGGCCGTGAGCACGGTCGCGTGCCGCCCCACGGGATGCCCGACGCGCGGCCCCTCGTACAGCCAGAGGAGCATCTTCCGGCCCTCGGACCGCACGACGGCCTCGGCCGCCGGGCACTCGCGCGGCGCCGCAGCCCAGGTCAGCACGATCTCGCGGCCCACCCGCGCGGACCGGGGCACCGGCATGCGCTCGGCGCAGGACGGCGCGGCGGGCGCCGCCACGGCGTGGGCAGGAGGCGTGTCGGGCCGGACGGCGTCCATGGCGAACGTGCCGCACTCCAGCAGCACCAGCGTCGCGATCGCGCCCACCCGGTCGACGGCACGGCCCCTCACGAGCAACCACAGGCAGAGAGGGCCGAGCACCAGCCAGGCCACGCCCAGGGAGACGGCCAGCATGAAAGACCTCACACGAAAAGGGAGTATGTGACTCTCCGTATTACTACGGCTCCGGAGAGGGTTCGCCCTCTTGGATATCACATCACCGCAGCGTTGCCTATCGCATACGCTTCGTGATCAGTGGCGCGTGGCCGTCGGCGCCGGCCTGTCAGCCCACCACGGGCGCGCCCCGGAGGGTGGCGCCCGCGTCCTTGAGCTCCGCCAGCGCCGCCTCCGTCGTCGTGTGGGACACGCCGGCCGTCAGGTCGAGCAGCACCCGCACCGCCAGCCCGTGCTTGACCGCGTCGAGCGCCGTGGCGCGCACGCAGTGGTCGGTCGCGATCCCCACCACGTCCACCTCGTGCACCCGGTGCTGCCCGAGCCACTCGGCCAGCGGCACCCCGTCGCTGGAGGCGCCCTCGAAGCCGCTGTAGGCCGCCGCGTAGGCGCCCTTGCTGAAGACCTCCTCCACGCCCGAGACGTCGAACGACGGATGGAAGTCGGCCCCCGGGGTGCCCGCCACGCAGTGCGCCGGCCACGTGGAGACGTAGTCGGGCCTGTCGGAGAAGTGGGCGCCGGGTGAGACGTGGTAGTCGCGGGTCGCCACCACGTGGTCGTAGCCGTGCTCGGCCACGTGCCGGGTGATCGCCGCCGCGACCTCGGAGCCGCCCGTCACGGGCAGGCTGCCGCCCTCGCAGAAGTCGTTCTGCACATCGACGATGATGAGCGCGGTCCCCATACCCAGCACCATACGTCAGGCGAACTCGGTGGGGATCGCCGCGTACCCCCTGCCGAGGTGGAGGGCCTCCAGGGGGAGGGTGGCGACGGCGGCGGCGTGGCGTTCGCGGGCGGCGGACAGCGGCTCCCGGCCGACGACCTCACCGTCGCGCACCAGCTCGTGCAGCAGGGGGATCCCGCCCTCGGGCGCCAGGCCGCCGGTGGTGACCAGCTCGGTCTCCACGTGGCCCGACTCGTCCAGCAGCCGGTACGCCTCCTTGCGGCCCCCGCGCGACGGCTTGCCCACCGAGCGCTTGGCCACGGCCTCCATCCTGCCCGCGGCCGTCTCCCGCGCCACCAGCTTGTACACCAGGGCCGCCGTGGGGACGCCGGAGCCGGTGACCAGCGAGGTGCCGACGCCGTATCCGTCCACGGGGGCGGCGGCGAGCGCGGCGATGGCGTACTCGTCCAGGTCGGAGGTGACCAGGATGCGCGTGTCGAAGGCACCGAGCGCGTCGAGCTGCTCGCGCACCTCCTGCGCGGCGGCGGCCAGGTCGCCCGAGTCGATGCGGACCGCGCCCAGCTCGGGGCCGCCCAGCTCGACGGCGGTGCGTACGGCCTCGGCCACGTCGTACGTGTCCACCAGCAGCGTCGTGCCCCGGCCGAGCGAGGCGATCTGGGCCTCGAACGCCTCCTTCTCCGAGTCGTGCAGCAGCGTGAAGGCGTGCGCCGCCGTGCCGGCCGTGGGCACGCCGTACCTGTGCCCGGCCATGAGGTTGGAGGTGGAGGCGAATCCGGAGATGTACGCGGCGCGGGCGGCGGCCACGGCGGCGCTCTCGTGCGTGCGGCGGGACCCCATCTCGATGAGCGGCCGCTTGCCCGCGGCGTTGGTCATGCGGGAGGCGGCGGAGGCGATGGCGCAGTCGTGGTTGAGAATCGACAGCGCGATGGTCTCCAGCAGCACGGCCTCCGCGAACGTGCCCTCCACGATCATGATGGGGGAGGCGGGGAAGTAGAGGTCGCCTTCTCGGTAGCCATAGATGTTCCCGGAAAACCGGTAATCGGCGAGAAACGCCAGAGTGGAGTCGTCGACGACCCGGTTCTCCCGCAGATAGGTGAGTTCTTCCTCACCGAAGCGGAAGCGTTCCAGCTCGTCCAGGACACGTCCCGTGCCGGCGACAACCCCGTAGCGCCTGCCACCGGGGAGATGTCTGGCGAAAACCTCGAAAACGGCGCGCCTGTGTGCGGCCCCGCTCCGCAGGGCCGCCTGTAGCATCGTCAGCTCATAGTGATCTGTGAGCAACGCAGTGCTCATGGTCATCGTCACGAGTCGAAGACTACGGCCCAGATAGGGCAGACTCGGGGATGTGGGTAGCACCGCTCCAATCGCCGTTGAGCGTCCGTCATCGGACGTCCGACCCGATCTGCCGTGGGTGACCATCGTCTGGAATGACCCGGTCAACCTCATGTCCTACGTGACCTATGTCTTCCAAACGGTCTTCGGCTACACACGGGAGAAGGCCGAGAAACTGATGCTGGACGTCCACCACAAGGGCAAGGCCGTCGTGTCCAGCGGCACGCGGGAAGAGATGGAACGCGATGTGCAGATTCTCCACTCCTACGGCCTGTGGGCGACGGTCCAGCCGGATTCGGTCAAGTGAGGCGGCGCGGGTGACTTCGGGGTTCTCGCCGGGCAAGGGCGGCGGCGTCGTGGCGGAGTTCGAGGCCGCCGAGGTCTCGTTGCTGCGCTCGCTCGTGTCGATGATGCTCGGCATCGTGGAGCCGGGGCAGACCAGCGACGACCCGCTGGAGCGGGCGCTCGGCATCGGCGGCGGTCAGGCGCCGTCCGACCCGGTGCTGGCCAGGCTGTTCCCCTCGGCGTACGAGGACGAGCAGGAGTCGGCCGAGTTCCGCCGCTACACCGAGGCCACGCTGCGCGACGGCAAGCGGGCCGACGCGCAGACCGTCTTCGACACCGCCAGGTCCGGCCGCGCCGACCTGACGCCGGAGCAGGCGCAGGCGTGGCTGCGCTCGCTCAACGACGTGCGCCTCACGCTCGGCACCAAGCTCGACGTGACCGAGGAGGTCCACGACGAGATCGCGATGATGTCCGAGGACGACCCGCGCTACCCGGCCTACGTGACCTACGACTGGCTGACCTACCTCCAGGACAGCCTGGTCCGGGCGCTCTGGTAACTTCCGGGGCATGCTGTCGATCTCGCAGGAACTCGCTGACAAGATCGTCGCCCATGCCCGCGCGGACCACCCCGACGAGGCGTGCGGCGTGATCGCGGGCCGTGACGACGTGCCCGAGCGGTTCATCCCGATGGAGAACGCCGAACGCTCGCCCACCTTCTACCGCTTCGACTCGATGGAGCAGTTCAGGGTCTGGCGCGAGATGGACGACCGCGACGAGACCCCGGTCGTGATCTATCACTCCCACACCGCGACCGAGGCGTACCCGTCGCGCACCGACGTGTCCTACGCCTCCGAGCCGGACGCCCACTACGTCCTGGTCTCCACGCGCGACGAGGACGAGGTCGAGTTCCGCTCGTACCGGATCCTCGACGGAGTGATAACGGAGGAAGAGGTAAGGTTTCTCCCATGATGGCCAGGCCGGTGCAGAGCTTCCTCTTCGCGCACACTCCTGCTGTCGTCGTCTACGACTGTCGCTGAGCCAGGAATCCGCATCAAGCCATCGGTGTTGCTGCCGATGGGACGACCTGACCTGAGGAGACTGAGCGCGATGGCCATCGAGGTTCGCATTCCGACCATCCTGCGTAACTACACCGGCGGCGCCAAGGCCGTCGACGTCGAGGGAGCCACCCTCGAAGAGCTGATCAGCAACCTTGAGTCGCGCCACCCGGGCATCAAGGACCGCCTGGTCGACGACGGCAGCCTGCGCCGCTTCGTCAACGTCTATCTGAACGACGAGGACGTCCGCTTCCTGGGCGGGCTGGGCACGAAGCTGTCCGACGGCGACACGGTCACCGTGCTGCCCGCCGTCGCCGGCGGCTGACATGCGGTTCGACTCGCTGATCGACTCGGTCGGCCGCACGCCGCTGGTCGGCCTGCCGCGGTTGTCGCCCTCGGCCGACGTGCGCGTCTGGGCCAAGCTCGAAGACCGCAACCCGACCGGGTCGATCAAGGACAGACCCGCGCTGTGGATGATCGAGGAGGCCGAGAAGGACGGCAGGCTCACGCCGGGCTGCACGATCCTCGAGCCCACCAGCGGCAACACCGGCATCTCGCTCGCCATGTCCGCCAAGCTCAAGGGCTACCACCTGATCTGCGTGATGCCCGAGAACACCTCGGAGGAGCGCCGCCAGCTGCTGCGCATGTGGGGCGCGGAGATCATCTCCTCGCCGGCCGCGGGCGGCTCCAACGAGGCCGTGCGCGTGGCCAAGCAGCTGTCGGCCGAGAACCCGTCCTGGGTGATGCTCTACCAGTACGGAAACCCGGCCAACTGGCGCTCCCACTACGAGGGCACCGGCCCGGAGATCCTGGCCGACCTGCCCACCGTGACCCATTTCGTGGCCGGGCTCGGCACGACGGGCACGCTGATGGGGGTCGGGCGGTTCCTGCGCGAGCGGGTGCCGGGCGTGCGGATCGTCGCCGCCGAGCCGCGTTACGGCGAGCTGGTGTACGGCCTGCGCAACGTGGACGAGGGGTTCATCCCCGAGCTCTACGACGAGTCCGTGCTGACCACCCGCTTCTCCGTGGGCTCGGCCGACGCGCTGCGGCGCACCCGCGAGCTGCTGGCCACCGAGGGGATCTTCGCCGGGGTCTCGACCGGCGCGGCGCTGCACGCGGCGCTGGGCGTGGCCGCGAAGGCCGTCAAGGCGGGAGAGCGCGCCGACATCGTGTTCGTGGTGGCCGACGGCGGCTGGAAATACCTGTCGACGGGCGCGTACGAGGGCACCCTGGAAGAGGCGGAGGACCGTCTCGAAGGGCAGCTCTGGGCCTGAGCCACAGGACGACGGAAACAGGAGAGCGGCCGGTCTTCGCGACCGGCCGCTCTCCGCGTTCAAGGGGGCCCAAGGGGGTCCAAGGGGTCAGTTGAACAGCAGCCGCAGCGAGAACGTCATCTCGGTGTCGGTCCGCGAGCCGCTCAGCCCGACCGCCCGCAGCGCCTGCAGGTTGGCCTTCTCGTCGCCCTGCACGGACTTGAGGTAGAGGTTCTCGACCTTGTCGAGGTCCACGAACAGGGCGAAGTTGGCGTCGTCGGGGTTCGGGATCGCCGTCTGGAACGTCTCGGAGTCGCCGAGCGTGCCCTCTCCGGCCAGCTGCTTGGCGTACTCGTCGGACGTGCCGACCGCGAAGACGCCGTCGCCGGACGCCTTGGCGATCTGCGGCGCCCCCTGGCCCTGGGCGGTCAGCGCCTGCTGGACCTTGTCGACGATGGCCTGCGCCTTGGCCGGGTCGGTGACGATGCGCACGCCGCCCTTGATCTGGTTGCTCTCCAGGCCCTGGCTGTCCACCGCGGCGGTGAAGTTCTGGCCGAAGACCGTCGACAGGTCGTCGGGCAGCTTCAGGCCGAGCTGGGTCTGCGCCTGCTGGATCATCTGCTGCACCTCGGCGCTGCCGGACGCCGCGGCCTGCTTCTGGATCTGCGCCCACTGCTTGGTGACGATCTGGTCGAGCCCGGAGATCGACACGGCGCCCGCCGTGGTCTCGGGCAGTGTGCCCAGCTCGGCCTTGGCCAGGTCGCCGTCCGCGGCCAGGCCCTTCGCGCCGCGCACGACGCCGGCGAGCTCGACGTACGCGCTGTCGAAGCGCAGCGCGCCGGCGAACCTGGCGTCCTTGAACTGCTCCAGCGCGGTGGCCTGGTCGGCCGTGACCTCCTTCTTGGCGAGGTTCATGAGGCCGCCCATGTCGGCCCAGAACGACAGCACGCCCTGCTCGCCGATCGCGCCCATGTCGTCGCCGTACTCGGCGTTGTCGGCCAGGCTGCCGTCGGCCTGCGCGTACTTGTCGGCCAGCTGCTGGGTCGAGCTGATCAGCGCGTAGTCGTCGCGGAAGGCCACGCCGTACTTGTCGCCCTCCATCAGCTTGGCGATGCCGGCCTTGGCCTGCTCCTCGTCCTTGACCTGGACGGCCACCGCGTAGTCGGGCTCCTCCTTGCCCGAGGGCACGGCGGCGAAGCCGATCCTGCTGCCGAGCCACGGGTCGACGTCCTTGGCGAAGTCGATCTTGGTGTCGCCGTCGTTGATCGTGTCGAACAGCGCCTTGCGCGGGTCCTCGCCGCTGAAGGAGTCCTTGGTGGCCGTGAACTTCCTGGCGATCTGGAACAACGCGATCTTCTGGTTCGCGGCCGGGTCCATGTCGAGCCGGGCATAGGCGATCGCGTCGGCCGGCAGCACCTCGTCGGGCTGCGTGCCGCCGCCGCCGATCGCACCCACGGCCCATACCGCGCCGCCGCCCAGCAGCA
This sequence comes from Nonomuraea phyllanthi, assembly GCF_006334985.2. Taxonomy (GTDB): domain Bacteria; phylum Actinomycetota; class Actinomycetes; order Streptosporangiales; family Streptosporangiaceae; genus Nonomuraea; species Nonomuraea phyllanthi. The sequence goes on along the minus strand of NZ_VDLX02000001.1, from coordinate 237,978 downwards.
CCACGGCGAGCGCCGCGGCCGCGGCGATGATCCACGTCTTGCGGCCCTTGCCGGCGGGCTGCGCGGGGCCGAAGCCCTCGGGGCCCTGGTGCTGCCAGCCGCCCTGGCCCTGGGCGTACGGGTCCTGCTGCTGCTGTTGCTGCTGCCCCCAGCCCTGCTGCTGGTAGGGCTGCTGCGGGTCCCAGCCCTGCTGGGGTTGCTGCTGCTGTTGCTGCCAGCCGCCCTGGGGCTGCCCGCCGTACTGCGGTTGCCCACCGTACTGCTGCTGACCGCCGTACTGCTGGCCCTGACCGCCGTACTGCTGGTTCTGCTGCTCATAGGAGCCCTGCTGGCCGCCGTACGGGGAGCCGTAGGAAGGCTGCTGCCCGTACGCGGACTGGGGGCTGTAGGGCTGCTGGCCGTAGGACGCCTGCTGCCCGTAGGTCCCCTGCTGGCCCTGGGGCTGCTGGTAGGGCTGCTGCGGAGGGTACGGCTGCCCCGAGGACGGCGGCGTCTCCGGCTGCTGCCCCTGGTTCCAGTTGTAGGCCGTGGTCCTTTCAGGATCCTGGCCGTAGGGGGGATTGTTCGCAGACATCACTCAACTCACAATGTGGACTTTTTACCACAGAGAAAGCTAGCTGATGTTGCTGGATGGGCGCTTGCAATGTGCTGAACTGTGGGTCAGGCCCGGGTCAGCTCCTTCCGCAGCGCGCTGATGTGGATCTCGCCGCCGCCGTAGTCCTCGACGCACGACCACGGGACGAACGTGCAGCCCGCGTAGATGGTGCGGGCCAGCGTCCTGGAGAGCCAGTCGGCCCGGCCCGCGCGGTCATGGGTGAGGCCGAGCAGCAGCGACGCCCGCCGGCTGGAGACGAGCAGCCCGTAGACGGTGTTGTTCTCCTGGAGCTGCGCCTTGTGCTTGACCACGCGGATGTCCACCACGTGGCCGACCCACACCCCATTGGAGTCCCAAACGGACTGACCGATGAGTTCGGTGACACTTGCCATGATCGAACCTTCTCAACCACATCACGTTTTCGCAGGTAGGCGCGCTGAAAGCGGGATGCACTAGAGTATGCCGCCAGAATAGTGTTCTGGACTTGAGGCGGGCGTGGATGACCAAGTTCGACGAGGCGACACAGGCGATCAAGGTCGACGAGGGCACGTACGACGTGTGCCTCGACCCCGGCTACGGGATCGGCGGGCCGCTCAACGGCGGCTACCTGATGGCGGTGCTGCTGCGCGCGGCGGTGGACGCCTCGCCGTTCGAGCACCCGGTGAGCACGACGGCGCAGTTCCTGAAGGCGCCGGTCGCCGGCCCCGCGCAGGTCAGGATCGAGCCGCTCAAGGCGGGCAGGACGGCCGCGTTCGCCAGGGCCACGCTCGTGCAGGACGGGGTGGCGCACATCGAGGGCCTGATCACCACAGCCACGCTGCACGAGGTGGAGCCCGACTACGCCGCGGCCCCCGCGCACGACATGCCGCCGCGCGAGGAGTGCGCCAAGCTCCCCGATCCCAAGCCCGAGTCGGGCATGCTGCTGAACGCCCAGATGGAGCTGTACTTCGACCCGCCCACGATCGGCTGGCTGTCGGGCCGCCCGACCGGCAGGCCGGAGGCGCGGGCGTACTTCAGGATGGCCGAGCCGCAGGACCCCGATCCGTACGTGCTGGCGCTGGCCGTGGACGCGCTGCCGCCCGTGGTGTTCTCCGCCGGCGCGCGGGGCTGGGCGCCCACCGTGGACCTCACCTGGCACCTGCGCGCGCTGCCCGCTCCCGGCTGGCTCACGTTGCTCGGCGGCGGCCGGCTGATCTCGGACGGCTGGTTCGACGAGGAGGTCGAGGTACGCGACTCCGCGGGCCGCCTCGTCGCCCAGTCGCGCCAGCTGGCCCGGGTCGGGAGAGGCTGACGTCACGAAGCGCGGCGAGACTGTGAGCATTCTTACGCAGAGTTGATCGTGCAGGTCCCCTACCCTCTAGAACGTGCCGGACGAGAGTATTGGGATCTTCGACAGCGGGGTCGGCGGGCTGACGGTCGCTCGCGCGATCATCGACCAGCTGCCCTACGAGTCCATCACCTACGTGGCCGACACGGCCCGCCAGCCGTACGGGCCGAAACGCATCGCGGAGGTCCGCGCCTACGCCCTGGAGGTGATGGACCACCTCGTCGAGCACGGCGTCAAGATGCTCGTGATCGCGTGCAACAGCGCCAGCGCGGCGGTGCTGCGCGACGCCCGCGAGCGTTACGACGTGCCGGTCGTCGAGGTGATCCAGCCGGCCACCCGGCGCGCGGTGCGGGCGACCCGCACCGGCAGGGTGGGCGTGATCGCCACCAGGGCCACCATCGACTCCATGGCCTATCACGACGCCTTCACCGCGGCGCCCGACGTGCTGCTCACCGGCGTGGCCGCCCCGCGCCTGGTGGAGTACGTCGAACGGGGAGAGACGATGAGCGACGAGCTCATCGAGGTGGTCCGCGAATACCTGGAGCCCATCAGGACGGCCGACTGCGACACCCTCATCCTCGGCTGCACCCACTACCCGCTGCTCACCGGCGCGATCTCCTACGTCGTGGGCGACGGGGTCACGCTGGTCTCCAGCGCCGAGGAGACGGCCAAGGACGTCTACCGGATCCTGCACGACCGCGGCCTGGCGGCGGGAGGCGAGGCCACCCCCCGGCACCGCTTCCGCGCCACCGGCGACTCCCTGCTCTTCGCCCGCCTCGGGCGGCGCTTCCTGGGCCCGGAGATCGACGCGGTCGAAGTCGCACCAGTGGGGGATACCACCTCAAACGGGAGGCCCACATGAAGGTGACCATCGTCGGATGCTCGGGCAGCTACCCGGGCCCCGACAGCCCCGCGTCCTGCTACCTCCTGGAGGCCGACGGGTTCAGGATGCTGCTCGACCTCGGCAGCGGGGCGCTCGGCGCGCTCCAGCGCCACGTCGGGCTGTACGACGTGGACGCGATCTGCCTGACCCACCTGCACGCCGACCACTGCCTCGACATGTGCGGCTACCACGTGGCCCGCACGTACGGGCCCGACGCCCCGTACCCACTGGTCCCCGTCTACGCGCCCGCCGACGCGCGTGCCCGGCTCTCCCGCGCGTACGGGATGCCGGACGAGCCCGACATCGAAACCGCGTTCGACTTCGTGCCGCTCGCGCCCGGCTCGTTCGAGATCGGGCCGTTCACGCTGACCGCCGGGCTGGTCAACCACCCGGTCGAGGCGTACGGCTTCCGCGTCGCCCACGGCGGCAGGTGCGTGGCCTACTCCGGCGACACCGGCGAGTCGGCCGAGCTGGTGAGGCTCGCCGCCGGCGCCGACCTCCTGCTGTGCGAGGCGTCGTTCCTGGACCGCCCCGGCCTGCCCCCCGACCTGCACCTGACCGGCCGCCAGGCCGCCGAGCACGCCGCCAAGGCCGGCGTCGGCCGGCTCGTGCTCACCCACCTGGTGCCGTGGAACGACCAGCGCACCGTGCTGGAGCAGGCGGCGAGCGGCGGCTTCGGCGGCCCCGTCGAGCTGGCCCGCAGCGGCGCCGTCTACGACCTCGCCTGAAGCTCGCCGAAGTCGCGCATGCGGGGCAGCGGCGAGAACACCAGCGGCAGGAACGCCACCAGCCGGCCCGTCATGAACACCCACAGGGCCTCCCGCACCCCGATCCGCTGGGCGACGAGCCCGCCGAGCAGCGCCCCCAGCGCCATGATGCCCCAGGCGACGAACCGGACCGACGCGTTGACCCGGCCGAGCAGGTGTTCCGGGGTCACGGTCTGGCGGTAGGTGATCTGGCCGACGTTCATCAGTGCCGCGCTCCACGACAGCGCCATCGAGGTGATCGCGAAGCACACCATCCGCCAGTCGGCCTGCGTCAGGGGCATCAGCAGGCCGAAGGGGGAGCCCACGACGGCGGCCAGCCAGGTCATCCTGGCCGTGCCGAACCGCCTGGTCAGCGGGCCGGCGGTCAGCCCGCCCACGAGGCCGCCGACGCCGCCGGACATGAGCAGCAGGCCGATCATGCCGGGCGCCAGCCGTACCACGTCCGCCAGGAATAACACCGACAGGCCGAGCACGGCGCTGAGGCACAGGTTGATGGCCGCCGTCGAGGCCACGAACATGCGCATCAGGCGGTCCTGCCACAGGTACGCCAGCCCCTCGCGGATGCCGTGCAGCAGCGGGGTGGGCTCGGTGACGGCGGGCGGCTTGTCGGCCACCTTGATCGAGCCGAGGAAGAGCACCGAGGCGAGCGCGCCGAGCGCGGTGGTGACGAGCGTGCGCGGGGCGCCGAGCAACTGCACCAGCGCGCCGCCGATGGCCGGCCCCGCCAGGAAGGAGCTGGAACGCACGACCTCCAGCTTCGCGTTGCCGTCGCTGAGCTGCCCGGTGCTGACCAGCTCGGGCAGGTACGTCTGGTCGGCGACGTCGTTGAAGACCTGGCTCACCCCGGCCAGCAGCGCGACCACGAACAGCATGCCGATCGACAGCAGCCCCAGCTCGGCCGCCAGCGGGATGCTGCCGAGCAGCACGAATCTCGCCAGGTCGGAGGCCATCATGACCCGGCGCTTGCGCATCCTGTCGACCCAGACCCCCGCCGGCAGGCCGATCAGGAGGAAGGCCGTGGTCTGCAGCGCCGACAGCAGGCCCACCTCCGCCGGCCCGGCGTGCAACACGAGCACCGCCACCAGTGGGAGCGCCACACGTGAGATATTCGCCCCCAGTTCGTTCGCGACATGCGAGCTGATGAACCGGAGGAAGTCAGGGTTTCGCAACACCCCCGTTGTCATTGCGTAAGGATCCATGTGGCGGACACATTTGGTCAAGAGTGTCGTGGCGCGGAGATAGGGTGATCTGCATGTCCCGACAGGATGGCCGCAACCCTGACCAGCTTCGCCCGATATCCATCACCCGGCATTGGCTGGCCCATGCCGAAGGGTCCGTTCTGGTGGAATTCGGCAGCACAAGGGTGCTGTGCGCCGCCTCGGTCCAGGACAGCGTGCCCCGGTGGCGGAGGGGCAGCGGGCAGGGTTGGGTGACGGCGGAATATGCCATGTTGCCCAGGGCGACCAATACTCGTAACGATCGTGAATCGGTTCGGGGAAAAATCGGCGGACGTACGCACGAGATTTCCCGGCTGATCGGCCGCTCACTGCGGGCCTGCGTCGATTACAAAGCGTTGGGGGAAAACTCCATTCTGCTCGACTGTGACGTTCTGCAGGCCGACGGCGGCACCAGGACCGCCGCCATCACCGGCGCCTACGTCGCGCTCGCCGACGCCGTCGCCTGGATGCGCCGGCGGCGGATGTGCCCGGGCGACCCGCTGATCGGCTCGGTCGCGGCCGTCTCCGTCGGGGTGGTCGGATCCGTGCCGATGCTCGACCTCTGCTACACAGAAGACGTGGCAGCGGAGACCGACATGAACGTCGTGATGACGGGGGAGGGCAGCTTCGTCGAGGTGCAGGGCACCGCCGAGGGCGCCCCATTCGACCGCGCCGCGCTCGACCGGCTCCTCGACCTGGCCGTGACGGGGTGCGAGGAGCTCACGCTGATCCAGCAGGAGAGCCTGAGTTCATGAAGATCGTGCTGGCCACCCGCAACGCCGGGAAGATCGCCGAGCTGCGCCGCATCCTGGCCGGGTTCGACATCGTGGGTCTGGAGGAGTTCCCCTCGATCGCCGACGTCGTGGAGACCGGGGTCACGTTCGAGGAAAACGCGCTGCTCAAGGCGCACGCCGTGGCCCAGGGCTCGGGGCTGCCCGCGGTCGCCGACGACTCGGGGCTCTGCGTCGACGTGCTCGGCGGCATGCCGGGCGTCTTCTCGGCCCGCTGGTCCGGGAAGCACGGCGACGACGTGGCCAACCTCGAGCTGCTGCTGGCCCAGGTGTCCGACGTGCCCGCCGACAAGCTGACCGCCCGGTTCACCTGCGTCGCCGCGCTGGCGCTGCCGTCGGGGGAGTCCCGGGTGGTGGAGGGCGTGCTGCCTGGCCACCTGGTCAGGTCGCCGCGGGGGAGCAACGGCTTCGGCTACGACCCGATCTTCGTGCCCGAGGGCGAGCGGCGCACGACGGCCGAGCTGCCGCCGGAGGAGAAGGACGCGATCAGCCACCGGGGGCTGGCCTTCCGCGGGCTGGCGCCCATCGTGAAGCAGCTGGTGCGCTCGTAACCATCGCGTAAGAACCGCGCCGCGGCGGGCGGCGTACCTTCGCACTGTGCAGAGGATTTCGATGGTGCCCGCATGGGCGGGGGCTCTGGCGGGTCTGGTGACCGGGGGCGCGGCCCTCGGCGTGGCCCAACTCGTGGCCGCGCTCACCGGGCAGGAGACGTTCCCCGTCGTGGCGGTCGGCGACGCGGCGGTCGACCTGTCGCCCGCTCCCGTCAAGGAGTTCGCGATCAGCGCGTTCGGCGAGAACGACAAGACGGTTCTGGTCGGAGGCGTGCTCGTGGTGCTCGCCGGCATCGCGGCCGTGATCGGCGTGCTGGCGCTGCGCCGGCTCGCGTACGGCTTCGCGGGGCTGGTCCTGTTCGCGGCGGTCGGCGTGCTCGCGGTGCTCACCCGGCCGGACGCCGGGCTCCTCGACGTGCTGCCGACCCTGGTGGGGGTGGCGGCGGGCGCGTGGACCCTCTCCTGGCTGGTACGGCGGGCCGCCCCCGCCGTTCCGGGGGCCGGCACCCCCGCTCCGGCCGCCCTCACGCCTGAGAACGATGTCCTCACGCCGGAGAACGACGTGGAGCGGCCGGCCGTGATGCGGGCCGGGGACGATCTGCGGGCCTTCGACCGGCGGCGGCTGCTGACCGGCGCGGCCGGCGGGGTGGTGGTCGCGGGGGCCGCCGCCGTGCTGGGCCGCCAGCTCGGCGGGCGGCAGGCCGTGGACGCCGCGCGGGTGGGGGTGGCGCTGCCCAGGCCCGCGACGCCCGCCAAGCCCATCCCGGCAGGGGCCGACCTCCACATCAACGGCTTGTCCTCGTTCATCACGAAAAATCGGGACTTCTATAGGGTCGATACCGCGCTCATCGTCCCTCAGGTGAACCCGAACGACTGGAAGCTGCGCATCCACGGCCTGGTCGACCGGCCGGTGGAGCTCACGTACCAGGAACTGCTCGGCCGGCCCCTCACCGAGGCGGACGTCACGCTCACCTGCGTCTCCAACGAGGTCGGCGGCGAGTACGTCGGCAACGCCCGCTGGCTCGGCGTCCGCATGGCCGACGTGCTGCGCGAGGCCGGCCTCCAGTCCGGCGCCGACATGCTGCTGTCCACCTCGGCCGACGGGTTCACCTGCGGCACGCCGGTCGACGTGATCATGGACGGGCGCGACGCGCTGTTCGCCGTCGCGATGAACGGCGAGGCCCTGCCCCTGGAGCACGGCTTCCCCGTCCGCCAGGTGGTGCCCGGCCTGTACGGGTACGTGTCGGCCACGAAGTGGGTCGTGGACCTCAAGGTGACCCGGTTCGACCAGGACGAGGCGTACTGGACGCCGCGCGGCTGGGCGGCCAAGGGACCCATCAAGACCCAGTCGCGCATCGACGTGCCCCGGCAGGGCGCCTCGCTCAAGGCCGGGCGCACCACGATCGCCGGGGTCGCCTGGGCGCAGCACACCGGGGTGGACGCCGTGGAGGTGCGGGTCGACCGGGGCGAGTGGCGGCAGGCGAAGCTCGCCGAGGTCCCCGGGCCCGACACGTGGCGGCAGTGGTCGATCGACTGGGACGCCGCGGCCGGCTCGCACACGATCGAGGTGCGGGCGACCGACGCCGCGGGACGCACCCAGACCGACCAGCAGGCCCCGCCCGCGCCCGACGGCGCCACCGGCTGGCACACGATCACGGTGCAGGTGGGCTGAGCGCCCCGCTTGCCCCTGTTTCCGCAGGTACGGCGGGTGCTTCCGGCGGTGAATCTCGCCGACTTCCCCTCCCTGTCACGGTGACCCCTCTACGATCGGTCGTCGAGCATGACAGGAGGCAGCCGTGTTCCGCGAGCGCAGGCCGAGCGTCCGGTGGGTCCTTCCAGACGGGCGGTACAACCCCCTGGTGGCGGAGGGGGTGCGGTGGCTCGACTACGAGCGCGCCGCCGAGAGCGGCGCCGCCCCCGCGAACTCCCCTCCGGACGACGCGGCCACCTTAGAGCCCGCGGACCCCCGAGCCGATTCACCCGATGCTGAGCGGCCCGATGCTGAGCGGCCCGATCCCGAGCCGTCCGACGCGGAGTTGTCCGATCCGGAGCCGTCTGATTCCGAGTCGCCGGATCTGGAGTGGCTTGATCCCGAGGCGGCCGCGCCTCCAGACCTCAGAGACGAGCCGCCCCATCGTGGTGCCGAGCCGCGCGGCCGTCAGGCGCGGTCCTCCGGTTCCAGGGACAGCTCGCCCGAGCAGCAGAGCGCATCCCTCGGGCCCTGGACCATGGCGCCCGGCCACCAAGTGGAGCCCCCCGGTATGCAGGGCGAGTCGCCTGATGCCTGCCAGGGAGAGCCCCTCGGTCCCTGGGCCGGGTCGCCCGATCGCCGGGGGCAGTCCCGCGATGCGTGGGCCGGGTCCTTCGACTTCCGGGGCGAGTCTCTCGATGCTCAGGGCGAGTCCCCGGAGCCCGGTGGGGGTGACTGGTTCGACCTGCCGCAGCGGCCGCCCCGGCTCGCCGACTGCCGGCCGTACGGTGTGCCGGGTGGGCTCGCGCACCCCGATCCGCAGGTGGAGCGGGACCTCGCCGAGGCGCTGCGGCCCGGTGACCGGTTTCCCGACCCGCGCGGCACCTGGGTCCGGCTGGTGAACGGCGGCGGGCCGGCCGACGACCCGTTCAGGGCCTCCAACGCGGCCGACTGCGCGCTGGCCGTCATGTCCACCTGGTACGGCGAGCCCGCGGCGGCCGCCCCCAGGTACCCCGAGTACGACCGGATCGGCCGGCCCCTGCTGACGGGGGAGCAGGGCAGCCTGGCCAGGATCGAGCGCTGGATCGGCCATCCCCTCAGGCACGCGGGGCAGGGGCGGCACGCGTACCCGATGATCGCGCGGCGGCTGCAGGAGGCCGGGCACGGGGCGGCCGCCGTCATCGTGGTGCGCTGGCCCGGCGGCGGCTGCCATGCCTGGAACGCTGTCAACTCCGACGGCGAGGTGATCTGGATCGACGCCCAGCGGGGCCACATGTCAGTGGAGCCGGCGTACACGACGGTGACCGGGGTGTTCTGCGTGATACTCGACCGGCGGGGGCGGCCACGATGAACCTGGAACAGGCCAGGGCGCTGGCGGAGGAGTACTTCAACGGCGTGCGGCCGCCCGACGAGGCGCTGCCGGTGGGGGTGCACGGATTCTACGGCGGTTACGTGGCGTGGGTGCGTGACCTTGATCCCGACGACCCGGCGACGCTGCCGGAGACGATCGGGGGCGGGTGCGTCGTGATCGACCGCGCCACGGGCGAGGTGGTGGCCCGGCCGCTGCTCGACCCGGAGACGGTCGCCGCCCTCTGGCCGGGCCGCACGCCGCGCTGAGAAAGCTCCGACCTGGAAGGCCGCACGCTACGGGGAGACGGCTCCGGACCTGTAGGGCCGCACGCCGTGCTGAGGACGCCGTCCGCGAAGGAAGGCCGGGCGCCGCCCCCATGAGACGCCCGACCACCTGCGTGCCCTCTTTCCCGCTTCTTCGCATTTATGCGACTAAAGGGCCTTTATCCGGATCAACTGGTGGCGAGCGCGCCGACGATCGAGGCCCGCGCGGCCCGCCGGGCCGGGAGCACGGCGGCCAGCACCCCGGCCACCCCCGACAGCGCCACGAAGAGCGCGATCTGCCCGACGGGCGCGGAGAAGACGGCGCCGTCCAGCATGGCCATGATCGCGGCCCAGCCGAAGGCGACCCCGAGCACCACCCCCACCAGCGCTCCGATCAGCCCGAGCACCAGCGCCTCGACCGACAGCATGCGCCGCAGCTGAGCCCGGGTCAGGCCCAGGGCCCGCAGCAGCGCCGACTCCCTGGTCCGTTCGTGGACCGACAGGGAGAGCGTGTTGGCGATGCCCAGCAGCGAGATGAGGATCGCCAGCCCCAGCAGCCCGGTGATGACCATCAGCAGCATGTCCAGCGTCTCGTCGAACTGGCCGCGTATCTCGGTCGAGCTCGCCACCCGTACGGTCGGGTAGGCCGCCACGGCGGCGTCCACCACCGCGCGGGCCCGCGCGGGCGGCACGCCGTCCCTGATGTTGATCAGGACGCGGGTGTCCGGGATGGCCCCGAAGTACGTGTCGAACGCCCCCTCCGCGACGGTGACCTGCGGCAGCGGCGACTCGGCGCTGTCGAACAGCGCGACCACCTTCAGCCGGACGGTCCCCGCCTCGGGCGTCCTGACCTGGATCGCCGTGCCGAGCCCGAAGCCGAGGTCGTCGTCCACCGCCGCCTGCCCGGGGCCGAGGCCTTTCATGGAGCCGGCGGTCAGGGACGGCTCGATGGGGCCGGCGTACGTGCCGACGCCGAGCCGCCGGCCCGCGACCGTGACCCTGGCCTCGCGCAGCTGCACCACGGAGGAGAGCTCGGGTCTGCCGCGCAGCTCCGTGGCCACGGACCTGGGGATGACCGCGTCGAGCCGCTGGCTGCTCAGCGCGTAGTCGATCGGGAACTGCTCGTCCAGCTTGACGGTCATCGTCTGCCGGGTGGACGCGGTCACCACGGAGATCAGCGTCATGAGCGTCACGCCGATGGTCAGCGCGACCGTGGTGGTGGCGGCCCGCCTCGGGTTGCGTCCCGAGTTGCCCACCGCGAGCCGCCCCGGCACCCCGAACAGCCGCGCGGGGATCCAGCCGACCAGCGCGCTCAGCGGCCTGACCAGCACCGGGCCGAGGATCAGGACCGCCAGGAACGTCAGCGCGCCCCCGGCCATCACGACGACGAGCGAGACCTGCTGGCCGGGCGGGAGCACGAACACGCCGGCGGCGGCCGTGCCCAGCCCCGCCAGCAGGAAGAGCCCGGCGAGGACGGCGCGCACCACGCCCGCCCTGAACGTCTGCTCCTCGGCCTGGGTACGCAGCGCCGCGATCGGCGCGACCCTGGTGGCCGACCGGGCGGGCAGCACGGCCGCGCCCAGCGTGACCACCACGCCGACGGCCAGTCCCGCCGCGATCGTGACGGGCGTGAGGGTGACGGCCGCGTCCGTGGGCAGCGGGGCGTCGACCGCGGCCAGCACGGTCAGCGTGAGCGAGGCCAGGCCGTACCCGACGAGCAGGCCCAGCGCCGAGGCGAGCACGCCCACCACGGAGCTCTCCAGCAGGATCGAGCCGAACACCTGGCCGCGCGTGGCGCCGACGCACCGCAGCAGCGCCATCTCCCTGGTGCGCTGGGCGACGAGGATGTTGAACGTGTTGTAGATGACCAGCGCGGCCACCATCATCGCCACGAGCCCGAACATCAGCAGCCCGAGCGTCAGCATCTCTGTCTCCACCCCGGCCGCACGGGCCAGGTCGGTGGCCAGCTCGCCGCCGGTCTTGACGACGTACGCGCCGCCGGCCGCCGCCGCGACGGCCTGCTTCAGCCCGGGCGCCGTGCCTGCCACGTCGATCTCGCGGTAGCCCTTCGCGCCGGTCATCCGCTGCGCGGTGGCCGCGGTGAAGCCGACCGCCCCGGTGTAGGAGAGCTCCTGGTCCACGCCGGGGTCGAGCAGCCCGACGAGCCTGAACCGGTGCTCGCGCTGCCTGGCGTCCAGCACGGTGATCGTGTCGCCGGGCCGGAAGCCCTGGGCCTTGGCGGTGTTCTCGTCGAGCACGGCGGCCTGGTCGTCGGTTCCGGGGCCGGTGCCCTCGACGATGTCGGTACGGTCGAGCGGCCCGGGGACGATCGACAGGGCGGTGGTGGGGGCGTTGCCGGCGGTCTTGCCGTCCTTGCCGAGCACGGGCGCGGGCGCGCGGATCAGCCCCTGCGCCTCGGTGACGCCGTCGAGGGCGCGGATCCGCTCCAGGAGCCGTTCGGGCAGCACGGCGTCCGGGCCCTTCGGCAGCACCGCCACGTCCACCTTGGCCGCGTCGGCGGTGACCCGCTGGTCGTAGCCGGCCTGCACGGTGTCGTTCAGCACGAACGTGCCCGCGATGAACCCCACCCCGAGCGTGATCGCCAGCGCGGTGAGCAGCAGCCGGAGCCTGTGCGCGCGCAGCCCGGCCAGTGCCGTCCTCAGCACCTCACGCCTCCAGCTTCACGAGGGTGTCCAGCACGGTCTGCGGCGTCGGCGCGGCGATCTCGGTCACCAGCTCGCCGTCGCGCAGGAAGACCACGCGGTCGGCGTACGAGGCGGCCACCGGGTCGTGCGTGACCATGACGATGGTCTGGCCCAGCTCGCGTACGGAGGTGCGCAGGAAGGACAGGACCTCCGCGCCGCTGCGGGAGTCGAGGTTGCCCGTCGGCTCGTCGGCGAAGATCACCTGGGGCTTGCTGATCAGGGCCCTGGCCACCGCCACGCGCTGCTGCTGGCCGCCGGACAGCTCCGACGGCCGGTGCCCGAGCCGGTCCCGCAGGCCGACGGTCTCGATGACCCGGTCGAACAGCGGCTGGTCGGCCTGGCGGGCGGCGATCTCCAGCGGCAGGCGGATGTTCTGCTCGGCGGTGAGCGTGGGCAGCAGGTTGAACGCCTGGAAGACGAACCCGATCCGCTCGCGGCGCAGCATCGTCAGCCGGCGGTCGCTCAGCCCGGTCAGCTCCACGTCGCCGATGTGCACGGTGCCCGACGTCACGGTGTCGAGCCCGGCCAGGCAGTGCATCAGCGTGGACTTGCCCGAGCCCGACGGGCCCATGATGGCGCTGAACGCCCCGGTGGCGAACGACACGTTCACGGAGCGGAGGGCGTGCACCTGGGCGTCGCCCTGGCCGTACACCTTGCTGAGATCCCTGGCCACCACGGCGGGCGGGGCTGGGGTGAGCGTCACATTCATGCGCATCACGCTAGGAGCGGAAAGTGCAGGATTTATGGGCCTGCTGGATGGACTTCGTGTAGGACTCCAGATGACCCCGGGTCAGACTTTCGGCCGATGCGACGGCACGACGAGCCCGGCCTCGTAGGCGTAGACCACCACCTGCGCCCGGTCCCGCAGCCCCAGCTTGGCCAGCACCCGCCCCAGGTGCGTCTTCACCGTGGCCTCGGCCACCTCCAGGCCGGCCGCGATCTCCGCGTTGGACAGGCCGCGGGCCACCATGAGCAGCACCTCCCGCTCGCGCGGCGTCAGGTCGGCGCCCGGCACCGGCTCCTCGGCCGGGATCTGGGCGGCGAACCGGTCGAGCATCCGCCGCAGCGTGCTCGGCGAGACCACCGCGTCGCCCGCGTGCACCACCCGGATCGCGTCGACCAGGTCGGCCGGCGGCACGTCCTTCAGCAGGAACCCGGCCGCGCCCGCCCTGACCGCGGCGAACGCGTACTCGTCGAGGTCGAACGTGGTCAGGATCAGCACCTTCGGCCCGTCGATGCGCCGGGTGGCCTCGACGCCGTCCATGGCGGGCATGCGCACGTCCATGAGCACGACGTCCACCTCGGTGCTCTCCAGCTTCTCCAGCGCCGCGAGCCCGTCACCGGCCTCCGCCACCACCTCGATGTCCGGCTGGGCGCCGAGCACCATCCGGAACCCGGCCCGTAGCAGCTCCTGGTCGTCGACCAGCATCACGCGGATCATCCGGCCGCCCTCCCTACGCCGCTCTCGCCATGGGCAGCCTGGCCAGCACCTCGAAGCCGCCGCCCGGCAGGGGGCCGGCCTGTACGGCGCCGCCGTACAGGCCGGCGCGCTCGCGCATGCCGATCAGGCCGTGGCCGTCCGTGCTCGCGGGCGCCGCCGCGCCCCTGCCGTCGTCGCTCACGCGCACCACCAGCTCCGGGCCGTTGTAGTCGATCGCCACGACCGCCCGTACGCCGGGGCCGCCGTGCTTGAGCGCGTTCGTCAGCGCCTCCTGGACGATGCGGTAGACCGCGAGCTGCTGGCCCTCGGGCAGCTCGCGCGGGTCGCCGCCGACCTCCAGCCGGGTGGGCACCGCCGAACCGCGCACCAGCTCCTCGAGCTGGCCCAGGCCGGGCTGCGGGGTGTAGTCGGTGATCGCCGTCTCGCCCTCGCGCAGGACGCCGACCAGCCGGCGCATCTCGGCGAGCGCCGCCCGGCCGGTCTTGGAGATGGCCTTGACGGCCACGCGTGCCTGCTCGGGGTCGGTGTCGAGGGCGTAGCCCGCGCCGTCGGCCTGCACCACCATGACGCTGACGTTGTGCGCCACCACGTCGTGCAGCTCCCTCGCGATCCTGGCGCGCTCGGCCGCGGCCGCCATCCTGGCCTGCTGGTCGCGCTCGCGCTCCGCCCGCTCGGCGCGCTCCTCCAGCCCTTCGAGGTAGCGCCTGCGCGTGCTGGCGTACAGGCCGGCCAGCCAGATCGTCACCACGAAGATCGAGCCGGTGGTGAACATGCCGAGCGTGGGTTCGTACCAGTTGACCAGGGCCATGAACGTGCCCAGCTCCGCCACCAGGACCGCCGCCAGCGCCCACCGGAACGCGCACCGGTAGGCGACCGCCCAGAGCGCGACCAGCACCGCGAGGTTGGCCGGCAGCGGGTTGACGCCTGCCAGCCACTGCCCGAAGCTGACCAGCGCGACGGCGGCGAACGAGCCGACCGGCCGGTCGCGCCAGATCAGCGGCAGCAGGAGCAGCGCCGACAGGCCCAGGTAGCCGGCCACGCCGAGGTACGGGGTGCCCGGCGCCGGGTCGCTGTCCGCGTACGGGATCGCGAGAGGCGCTGACAACGCGGCGAGCGGCGCCACCCGGAGGGCGCCGGCCAGCTGCTCGTGGCGCCTGGTCCACGCCCGTACCCTGCCGAACACACCCTCACGATATGTAGCTCCGCCTGACCGGTGTTCCGCCTGAAGGTGGATGTACGCCTACGACCCAGGTCTTACGTGACCTGTGGCTTACGCCAGGCTTACGGTGATTTCGGCATTCTCGTACCTGGGAGCGCCCCCTCTGGAGGGCGAGTAAAGGGAGATCGTGATGGCGGATCATGATCGCGACGCCGGGTCGCGCGGTGAAGAGGAAGCGCCGCGCGACCCGACCCCCGGGGAGCACGACGGGGAAGGGCGGAGCAGGTACAGGTACGGCGAGGCGCCACCGGGTCCCGGCTACGCGCCGCCCCCCACGATGCCCATGGCGGCTCCCTCGCGGCCCGGCTCGTACCGGGAGTTCTTCCGGCAGAAGCAGGCGCAGGTCATCGGCGCCGGGCTGGTCGGTCTCGCGCTCGGCGCCCTGCTGGGCGGCGGCGCCGTCGCCGTGGTCAGCGACTTCGGGCACCGGGACGACGCGCGCGTGATGCACCAGGGGTATCCCGGCTGGGGGCCGGGGCTGCGCTACCTGGAGCGGCCGGAGATGCCGCTGCCGCCCTCGCCGCCTCCGCCGCCGCCGGTGCCGACCCGCACCGGCTGAGCGGGCCGGGCGGGTCAGTACGGCTGGCCGCGCAGGCGCCGGACGTGCAGGCGGACGACGGTGCCCGCCTCGTCGTCGCGGACCTCCCGGCGGATCCTGCCGACGATGTCCTGGTCCAGCTTGCGCACCACCGCGCCCACGTCCGCGGCCGACGGGCACGTCAGCGAGACGCGCAGGCCCTCCTCGCCGACGCGCACGCGTGCCCGGCCCAGGCCCTCCACGCCCTTCAGCCCGACGAACAGCATGGCGGTGCCGGTGCCGGTGGGCAGGCCGCGCCGGCCCCAGCCGAGGCTGAGCAGCAGCCAGCGGAGCGAGGCCAGGGCGAGCAGCACCAGGGTCAGGGAGACGGCCCACAAGGTCCAGGGCTCGTCGGTGAGCGCCCCGCGGGCCTGGGCGGGCAGGACTTTCGCGGTGGGTGACAGGTCGGGGAAGTGGCCGTCGCCGCGCAGCCAGGCGTACGCGCCCAGGGCGAGCAGCGTGCCGCCCACGACGGCCAGGCCGACGCGGTTGCCCGTGTACTGCCGCATCTACCGTCCCTTCTCGCGCAGCCGGACCACGACCTCGCCCGTCCCCAGCGTGCCGAGGCCGGCCAGGCGGTCGCCCACCGCCGTGCCGACCTGCCGCAGCATCGAGCCCGAGCTCTCCGACTCCGTCATGACCGTGACCTCGATGGTGCGGTTGCGCAGGCGTACGCGGGCGCCGATCACCCCCGGCACCTGCTGGGCGGCCGCGCGCAGCGTGCGGCGCAGGCCCGGACGGGTGATGCCGATGACGATCAGCGGGTCGGACGTCTCCACCGGCACCAGCCGGGAACGCCCCGGCACGACCGCCAGGGCCAGCATCAGGGTGCCCGCGCCCGCCACGGCCAGGGCGGCGGCGGACAGCTCCCGCCAGGTGGTCCGGCCGGCCAGCTCGACGGCCTCGTTCACGGGTACCCAGCCGAGCGGGTGGCCGAGCAGCCCGGACACCACCTCGGCCGCCGTCGCCCCCAGCCCGGCGGTGAGCGCCAGCGCGATGAGGGCTCCAGGGAGGGTACGCGCCGGTCTGAGCGCCCGTCTCGCCCTGCGCAGCCCGGTCTGCCGCGTGTTGACCGCGGTGTCGGGCTTGGTCTGCTGAAGCGTGGTCATCACAACGACAGACGTACATGGATGCGGCACGGCCACGACCGCGCCCTCGCCGCCCATTGCCCGAACATTACGGGGACGGACATCAAGGTGAACGTCGCTCATATTCATCTGCCCGTTATGCGGTTACGCTGAGTGTATGGATGACCGCCAGCGTTACGACCGCGCCACAGCGGGGCTCGAACCGCCGTTCGCGATCGTCGACCTGGCGGCACTGCGGGCCAACGCGGCCGACCTCGTACGGCGGGCGGCGGGCAAGCCGATCAGGGTGGCCAGCAAGTCGGTGCGCAGCCGCCCGCTGCTCGAACGCGTCCTGGGCATGGACGGGTTCCGCGGCGTCATGGCCTTCACGCTTCCCGAGGCGCTGTGGCTGGCCGCGCGGGGCTTCACCGACATCCTGGTGGCGTACCCGACGGCTGATCGGCACGCGCTCGCCGAGCTGGCGGGGAACGCCGAGGCGGCCGCGCGGATCACCGTGACCGTCGACTCGACGGCCCACCTGGACTTCACCGAGGCGGCAGTGGCGGAGGTCCACCCCCGATCCGAGATCCGGATATGTATGGACATCGACGCCGGATATGTCGCCTTCGGAGGGAAGTTTCGGGCGGGGGCTCTGCGCTCGACCATCCGCACTCCCGAGGAGGCCGCCGACCTGGCCGCCGCCATCGCCAAGCGGCCCGGGTTCAGGCTGGCCGGGCTCATGGCGTACGAGGCGCAGATCGCCGGGATGGGCGACGCCCCGCCCGCGAACGCCGCCTACACCCGCGTCCTGCGCGCCATGCAGGCCCTTTCCACCAGAGACCTCATCCTCAGGCGCGGCCGCATCGTGAACGCCGTCCGCCAGGTCTCCGACCTCGAGTTCGTCAACGGCGGCGGCACCGGCTCCGTCGAGCGCACCGTGCGCGAGAAGGCCATCACCGAGGTGGCCGCCGGGTCGGGCTTCTTCCACCCGAGGCTGTTCGACTTCTACCGGCGCTTCACCGGCCACCCGGCCGCGCTGTTCGCCCTGCCGGTGGTGCGCCGCCCCGCCACCGACACGGTGACCGTGCTCGGCGGCGGCTACCCCGCCTCAGGCAGCCCGGGGCCGAGCCGCCTGCCCCAGCCGTACCTGCCCGCCGGGCTCCGCTACGCCCCCGACGAGGGGGCGGGCGAGGTGCAGACCCCGCTGATCGGCCAGGCGGCGGAAGACCTGCGGATCGGGGACCGCGTGTGGTTCAGGCACGCCAAGGCGGGAGAGCTGTGCGAGCGCTTCGACACGCTCCACCTCGTCGAGGGCGACACCCTGGTGGAGTCGGTGCCGACGTACCGGGGCGAGGGCCGGACCTTCCTCTGACGGCCTGGCCTTCCTGTGACGGCTCGCCCTCCTCTGAGGGCTTGCCGTCCTCTGATGGCCGGGCGGGTCAGCGGCGCTTGCGGCGGCGGCGCCAGAGCAGGACGGCCGCCCCCACGACCAGCACGGCCCCCACGCCGATCAGCACGGGCCCCAGCTCGGGAGGCTCCTCCTCCCACACCCGGTCGGGATCGTCGGTGGCCGGCCGCGCCGTCACGCCCAGCGCGTCGCCCACGGACGCCACGAACTGCGTCGCGCGGTGCTTGGCGTCGGCCACCGTGCGCTCGGCGACCCGCTTGGGGCTCACCCGCTCGGCGATGGCGTCGACCGTCTGCGCCAGCTCCGCACGCGTCCGCGCGATGCGCCGCTCCAGCTCGTCGGGGTCGGTGTCAGCCATGGCTCTCCTCTCGACCGTACGCGTGGGCCGCGCCCGCTCCGCGTGCCGTGCGGACTCCGTACGTTCCTGGTGGTGATCAGTCTGTCAGGTCGGCACGCCGTACGGCACGGCGGCCAGGCCGGTAGGTTGGCGGGAAGAACTCAGGAGGGCAACTTTGACCGAAACCAAGCTCGCGCCCGGCGACGCCGCGCCCGAGTTCACGCTACCCGCGGCCGACGGCATGCCCGTCTCCCTCGACGCCTACCGCGGCAAGCGGGTGATCCTCTATTTCTACCCCGCCGCGATGACGCCCGGCTGCACCAAGCAGGCCTGCGACTTCCGCGACAGCCTCGGCCAGCTGACCGAGGAGGGCTTCGTGGTGCTCGGCGTGTCGAAGGACAAGCCGGCGAAGCTGGTGAAGTTCGCCGAGCGCGACGGGCTGACCTTCCCGCTGCTGTCCGACCCCGACCTCGCCGTCCACCAGGCGTACGGCGCGTACGGCACGAAGAAGCTCTACGGCAAGGAGGTTGTGGGGGTCATCCGCTCGACCTTCGTCATCGACGCCGACGGGAAGGTGGAGCAGGCGCTCTACAACGTGAAGGCGACGGGCCACGTGGCCTCGCTGAAGAAGAAGCTCGGCCTGGCCTGACGGCGGCCCGCGGGCCCTCCGCGAAGGGCCCGCGCCCTCTCCCGCTCCAACCCGCGGGCGCCCGAACAGCCGCCCGCCGCGCCCTTGTGGAGCGCTAAACTAGATCCGGCCCGCTTTGGCGAGGGGCTGCGCGGGCGTGGCGAAATGGCATACGCGGCAGGTTTAGGTCCTGTTGGTTGAGACACCGTGGGGGTTCGAGTCCCCCCGCCCGCACCTCAGACGCCCCGCCCGGTGATGCTCAGCATTCGATCACGTTGACGGCCAGGCCGCCGCGCGAGGTCTCCTTGTACTTGTCGAGCATGTCCCGACCGGTGTCCCGCATCGTCTTGATGGCCTTGTCCAGGGCCACGTAGTGGCGGCCGTCGCCGCGCAGCGCGATCCTGGCGGCCGTGATCGCCTTGTTGGAGGCCACCGCGTTCCGCTCGATGCACGGGATCTGCACCAGGCCGCCGATCGGGTCGCAGGTCAGCCCCAGGTTGTGCTCGATGCCGATCTCGGCCGCGTTCTCCACCTGCTCGGGCGTGCCCCCGAGGACCTCCGTGAGCGCCGCCGAGGCCATCGAGCAGGCCGAGCCCACCTCGCCCTGGCAGCCCACCTCGGCGCCGGAGATGGAGGCGTTCTCCTTGAACAGCACGCCGATCGCGCCCGCCGTCAGCAGGAAGCGCACCACGCCGTCCTCGTCCGCGTGCGGCACGAACCGGGTGTAATACGTCAGGACGGCCGGGATGATGCCGGCGGCGCCGTTGGTGGGGGCGGTGACGATGCGGCCGCCCGCGGCGTTCTCCTCGTTGACCGCCAGCGCGAAGAGCGTCACCCAGTCCATGGCCTGCAACGGGTCCTTCTCCGCCGGCTCCGACTGCAGGCGGCGGTGGAGCCGGTTGGCGCGGCGCTTGACCTTGAGCCCGCCGGGCAGCACGCCCTCCTTGGAGATGCCGCGGCGCACGCACTCCGCCATGACCTCCCAGAGCCGCAGCAGCCCCGCGCGGATCTCCTCCTCGGTGCGGCCGAACGCCTTCTCGTTCTCCAGCATGAGCGCGGAGATCGACAGGCCGGTGTTGGAGCAGTGCTTGAGCAGCTCCTCGCCCGTGGTGAACGGGTAGGGCAGGACGGTGTCGTCCGGCTTGATGCGGTCGGCGCCGGTGGCCTTCTCGTCCACGACGAAACCGCCGCCGACCGAGAAGTAGACCTTCTCCCGCAGCCGCTCCCCGTCGGAGGCGTACGCGGTGAAGCGCATGCCGTTCGGGTGCTCGGGGAGGGAGATCTTGCGCTCGAACACGAGGTGCTCGCCCACGACGAACGGGATCTCGTGCGCCCCGTACAGCTTGACCGTGCCCGAGGCCCGCATCGCGGCCAGCCGGGCGTCGATGGAGTCGACGTCCACCAGCTCGGGCTTCTCGCCGGACAGGCCGAGCAGGACCGCCTTGTCGCTGCCGTGGCCCTTGCCGGTCAGGCCGAGCGAGCCGTAGAGGATGGTCTCGACCCGCGCGACCCGGGGGAGCAGGCCGTCCTCGTGCAGGCCGCGGGCGAACTTGTGCGCGGCCGCCATCGGGCCTCCCGTGTGGGAGCTCGACGGGCCGATGCCGATCTTGAAAAGGTCGAAGACGCTGATCGCCATTGACTGCGCCCTTCAGGAAGGGCCGGGGCCCCGGTTCGGGGCCCCGGCGGTGGGTCAGGACTCGCCCGAGGTGAGCGCGGTGTACTCCTCGGCGGAGAGCACCTCTTCGGGCTCGCCCTCCATGCGCACCCTGAACATCCAGCCCTCCCCGTACGGGTCGCTGTTGACCAGGCTGGGGTCGTCCACGACGGACTGGTTCACCTCGACGATCTCGCCGCCGACAGGGGTGTAGATCTCGTTCACCGACTTGGTGGACTCCACCTCGCCCACGGAGTCGCCCGCCTCGATGTTCGAGCCGACCTCGGGGAGCTGCACGTAGACGACGTCACCAAGGGAGTCGGCGGCGAAGGCCGTGACGCCGATGGTCACGGTCAGGCCGTCTTCGAGCCCGGCCACCCACTCGTGCTCCTTGGTGTAGCTCAGGTCGTCAGGGATGTTGCTCACTTCTTCCTCCTGTAGAAGGGCAGCTCTACCAGGTCCATAGGTTCTTGGCTGCCCCGAATGTCCACGGCCAGGCCTGATTCGGCGCCGGCGTCCACGTAGGCCATCGCGATGGGCCTGCCCAGAGTCTGGGAGGGCGCACCACTGGTGACCTCGCCGACGACGGCGCCGTCCTTGGTCACCGGGTATCCGTGGCGCGGCACCCGGCGTCCCCGCGCGACGAGGCCGACGAGCCGGCGCCGCGGCGGGTCGTCCTTGACCGCCTCGAGCGCCGTCCTGCCGACGAAGTCGCCCGGCTTGTCGAATTTCACCACCCTGCCCAGCCCCGCGTCGAACGGGGTGAGCTCGACGCCGAGTTCGTTGCCGTACAGCGGCATGCCGGCCTCGAGGCGGAGCGTGTCGCGGCTGGACAGTCCGGCGGGCTTGAGCCCGTACGGCTCGCCCGCCGCCATGAGGGCGTGCCAGAGCGGCACCGCGTCCTGGTTGGCGACGAACAGCTCGAACCCGTCCTCGCCGGTGTAGCCGGTGCGCGCGATGAGCGCCTGCCGCCCGTCGACCAGTCCGGGCAGGCCCGCGTAGTACTTGAGCCCGGCGAGGTCGGCGTCGGTGAGGGTGGCGAGGATCTCCTGGGCTCTGGGGCCCTGCACGGCGATCAGCGCGTACTGGTCGGAGCGATCCTCGACGACCACGTCGTACGCCTTCGTACGATCCTTCAGCTCATTTCCGACTTTTTCGTAGTTCGAGGCGTTTGCGACGACCATGAACTCCTCGTCCCCGAGCCGGTAGACGATGAGGTCGTCGAGCACCCCGCCCCGCTCGTTGACGATCATGGTGTACCTGGCCCGCCCGGGCACCAGCGCCGACAGGTGCCCCACCAGCGCGTAGTCGAGGGCCTCGCCGGCCTGCGGCCCGGTCAGGAAGATCTCGCCCATGTGCGAGAGGTCGAACAGCCCGGCCGCCTGGCGAACGGCGTTGTGCTCGGCGGACTCGCTGCCGTACCGGAGCGGCATGAGCCAGCCCGCGAAGTCGGTGAGCGTCGCGCCGAGGCTCTGGTGAACGTCTCGTAGCGGTGTTGGTCGGGACATTTGTCGCACCTCAGGACAGGATTGGATGCCAGCATCCTCCCCCTCTGTCATCGATGCCTGAGAGCTTCGCCCGAGTTTTGCCGGACTTTCACCTTCGGCGAGGCCCCGCAGGCCTGCTTTCCAGAGGTCACCTCGGCCGTGCGGTCCTTTGCCTTGAGAGGTTCGCGGGGAGGGCTTGCTCCTTCAGGGACCCTGACCGGCTGTCAGGGCGCTCTCCCGCACGGTTTCGCCGGTGATGTCCGCCAGCCTAGTGCTGCGACGGGGGTCTTGTCGCGTTCGGGCCGTTCGCGGGTGCTTGTGGCGTATGGCGGCATAAAGCCGCGTGCGGGCCGGTCATGGCAGGCGGCCCGCACGCGGCGTCCATGAGGGATCAGAGGGTCAGATTCGCTGCCAGAGGGCCGGCACGATGGCGGGCTCCCAGCCGGGCAGGCTGGTGTGGGCCTGGATGCACCGGTAGCCGGCGCCCTGGTAGGTGACGACGTCCCCGACCGCGTAGGGAGTCCACGGCGCCCAGGTGCCGCCCTGGTCGCCGCCCACGGTCAGGCTGAACGCGGTCGAGCGGTCGACGCCGGTCCCGTCGGCGTTCAGGCTGATCTGATAGGTGCCCGGCGCGACGCCGGACGTGGTGGCGATCGTGACCGAGGACGACTGTCCCGCGGTGATCGTCCCCGGGTTGAAGGTCACGGTGACGCCGGCGGGCGCGCCGCTCGCCGACAGCGCGACGCTCTGCGCGTCTCCCGAGGTGACCTGGGTCGCCAGCGTGGCCGTGGCGGAGCCGCCCGGCTGCACGGACGCCGACGACGGGCTCACGGTGACCGAGAAGTCGTCGGCGACCTCGCCGATCCGCAGGGTGTACGTCGCGGTCCTGTCCACGTCGGAGCCGTCCGCCGTAACGGTGATCGCGTGAGCGCCCTGAGGGCTGGCGGCGGAGGTGGCCAGCGTGAGCGTGGAGCTCTGGCCGGCCTGGATCGTGGCCGGGCTGAACGACGCGGTGACGCCCGAGGGCAGGCCGCTCGCCCGCAGCGTGATCGGCTGCGCGGAGCCGCCGGTCACGGTGGTGCGGACGGTCGTGGTGGCCGTGCCGCCCGGCTGCGTGCCGCCCGAGGCCGGGTCCAGCGCCATCGAGAACTCGTCGCCCTCGTCACAGGGCTGCTCGCCGGGCTGCGGGCGGACGTTGACGCCGTCCCAGGCGGCCCTGACCACGTTGTACTCGGCGCAGCCGGAGTAGAGCGTCCTGGCGGCGTTGAGCGTGGCGACGCGCGCCTTGGCGTGCGTCCACGGCTGCGTCTTGGTGTTGAGCGCGGTCATGAAGATCTCGCCGGCCTTGCGGACGCCGAGGCCGGCGATCGCGCCGCCGCCGTCGCAGCGGGCGCTGGCCGGCTTGCCCGCCGGGTTCGTCCCCTCGGCCACCAGGTAGAACCAGTGGTTCTGGGGCCCGGCCGCCGCGTGCACCTCGGTGTTGGGGATCGAGGCGCTGTAGCAGTTGGGGTGGCCGAGCGCCTGCGGGTTGTACATGTTCCTGATCGGCCCGCTGCCGGCCAGGTCGACCTCCTCGCCGACCACGTAGTCGGGGGTGTCGTTCGGATTGTCGGCGTACGCCTCGGTCAGCGCGCCGAAGATGTCGCCGGTCGACTCGTTCAGGCCGCCGGTCTCGTTGCCGCCGCCCGCGCCGCCGCCGCCGGAGAACTGGAAGACGCCGTGCCCGAACTCGTGGGCGACCACGTCGATCGAGGTGAGCTGGGCGCTGCCGGACTGGTTGCGGCCGAAGGTGGCGTAGGAGCCGTACCAGTAGGCGTTGACCGCCGGCAGGCCGACCCGGGCGGGGTAGCCGCCGCCCTGGCCGTTGACGCCGTCGCGGCCGAGCCAGTCGCGCAGCATGTCCCACTCCCGTTGCGCCGCGTACAGGGCGTCGACGCAGGCGGTCTCCAGGTCCGTGCCGCTGCCGTTGCCCCAGGTGTCGACGGACTTGGTGTACGGCTGGCCGTTCTGGCCGCCGCACTGGACGCCGGGCCGGTTCGGGTCGCGCATCGAGTAGGCCGGCGTGGTGTCGATGGAGACGGTGCCGACGTGGTCGCCGGTGCCGGTTCCGTCCCTGACCTCGTCCCACTGGTCGATGACCTTGCCGGTGCGCGCGTCCACGTACACGTGGAGGATGCTCGGGCGTTCGGCGGCGCTGACGACGACCTCCCACGCCGGCCTCGGCGTCTCGGTGGTGGCGTGCACGACGAGCTTCGGCGTGGCGACGGAGGCCACCGCCGTGCCGGCCCGCTTCCTGGCGGTGACGGCCGCGGCGGCGGCGCTGACCCGGGCCTTGACGTCCACGTCGATCACGGCGCGCTGGCCGGTGGTGACGGTGGTGACGACCGCGCCCGACTCGTCGGTGCCCACGACGACGTCGCCGCCGTAGACGGGCAGGCCCCGGTGGGTGCGGGCGTAGGTGAGGAACTGCAGGCCGCGCACGCCGGTGACGGCGGACGACAGCGTGAACTCGTCCCCGGCGGCGGCCTTGATCGCGGCCGGTTCGGCGAGCAGGACGCTGCTCGCGGTGGTGAGCGCGTCGCGGCGCTCGTCGGGGGCGGGGGGATCGCTCACCTGCGTCGCCTGGGCGCTGGTGGCGCCCACGAGCGAGCCGGTGATCAGGGCTAACGCGAGCGTGGCGGCAGCCCCCAACCTGAGTCTGGGGTTCACTCTCTGGCTCCTACGGGGGGTGTGGAGTGGAAGAGCCCCGGCCGGCTGGGGTCACTCAAACCATGCCATCGCCAGTGCGAAGGCTGGAACCCAACACTTTCCTATAAGTTCACGCTATGGCCGTGATCGAGTGGCCCGTGGCGCTTCAGCCATGCCCGGTAGACGGGCGCCCGCATCGACTCCGCCCAGTACGTCTTCGTCACCGCCTGGACCAGGTCGGCGGCGTGCCCGGCGAGCGGGCCGCGGGCCGACCAGCCCACCAGGTGCCGGAAGCGCAGCGGGGTCCCCGACAGCGGGCGGAGCGTGACCCGGCCCCGGGCGGGCGCGGTCGCCTGGAAGAGGCCGACGCAGCGGTCCTCGGCGATCAGGTCGAGCGCCACGTCGAGGTTGACGCCGTACGACATGCGGGGCTCGAAGCCGCGCGCCGCGCAGGCGGCCCAGAAGTGCTCGCGCGGGCCCGCCTCGACCATCGGCGGGAGCGCCCAGTCGGCGTCCGCCAGGTCGGCCAGCTCCACCTCGTCCCGCCCGGCCAGCGGGTGGTCGTGCGCCAGGCCCACGAACAGCGGCTCTGTCGCGATCACCCCGTACACCGCGCCCTGCGGCGGCGACAGCTCGTGCCCCGGGTAGTCGTCCAGCGTGGCCAGCTCGATCCGCTCGGCGGCCAGCAGGCCGGGCAGCGGGTCGAGCGACTGCTCGGTGCGCAGGCTGATGTCGGCGTCGGGGAGCAGCGTGCGCAGGCTCTTGGCCACGTAGATCGCGAGCCGGGTGGGCGCGCAGCCGACCCGGATCCGGGCGTGCCCGGCCGCCTCCGCGCGCCGCAGGGTGTCGCGTTCCAGCTCCTCGAAGGCGGGCAGGAGCGACCGCGACCTGGCGAGCAGCCACGCGCCGAGCGGGGTGGGGGTGGCGCCGGCGGGCCCGCGCTCGAACAGCGCGCCGCCGAGGCGCCGTTCGATGCGCTGGAGCTGGGCGGCCAGGGCGGGCTGGGACATCCCCAGGGCGCCGGCGGCCCGGGAGATGCTCCCGGTGTCGGCGATCGCGCACAGCACCCGGAGGTGGCGCACCTCGAGTTCCACGTCTCCGAGCTTAAAAGTAAAGAAGCTTTCCAGTAAGGCCCAATCAGCGGCAGGCGGTGACGAGCGCCTCGAACAGCGCGTGGTCCTCGGCCGCCTCAGGATGCCACTGCACGGCCACGGCGAAGGGTGCCGCGTCCAGCTCGACCGCCTCGATCGTGCCGTCGTCCGCGGTGGCGGTGACGGCGAGGCCGGGCGCGAGGCGGTCGACGGCCTGGTGGTGGTAGTGGGGCACGGTCACG
This sequence comes from Nonomuraea phyllanthi, assembly GCF_006334985.2. GTDB lineage: Bacteria > Actinomycetota > Actinomycetes > Streptosporangiales > Streptosporangiaceae > Nonomuraea > Nonomuraea phyllanthi. The sequence continues at coordinate 211,999 of NZ_VDLX02000001.1, read as the reverse complement.
GGGCCGCTGCCCAGCGCCTTGGCCACGCGGCTGCCCGGGACCGGCGTCACGGGCAGGGGGCCGAAGCGGCCGGGTGCGGGGGAGTGGCCGGCGTGCCCCACCACGTCGGGGAGGTGCTGGTGGAGGGTGCCGCCGAGCGCGACGTTGAGCACCTGGAGCCCGCGGCAGATGCCCAGGTACGGCAGGCCGGCGTCGAGCGCCGCACCGAGCACCGCGAACTCCGCCTCATCACGAAATTTGCGGATATAACCGGTTTGCGGCCCGGGGGCCTCGCCGTACCGGGCCGGGTCCACGTCCCCGCCGCCGGCCAGGATGAGCCCGTCCAGGCGGCCCACGACCTGCGCGGGCTCGCCGCCCGGCGGCAGCACGACGGGCTGCCCGCCGGCGCGCACGACCTGCTCCACGTACATGTACGGCAGCAGCGCCACGGTCATGTCCCGCCAGACCGTGAAGGCGGCGGGCTCGACGTAGCACGTGATGCCGATGACCGGGCGGCGCACCATGACCTCCTACAGCGACCTTCAGCAGGGACCTTCAGCAGCGACCTTCTACAGCGGTGTGACGTACGCGCCGGAGATGCCGCCGTCCACCAGGAACTCGCTGCCCGTGATGAACGACGAGTCGTCGCTGGCCAGGAACGCCACCGCCGCCGCGATCTCCGACGCCTCGGCGAAGCGGCCCATGGGGACGTGCACCAGCCGCCGCTGCGCCCGCTCCGGGTCCTTGGCGAACAGCTCCCGCAGCAGCGGCGTGTTCACCGGCCCGGGGCACAGCGCGTTCACCCTGATGCCCTCCCTGGCGAACTGCACGCCGAGCTCCCGCGACATCGCCAGCACCCCGCCCTTGGAGGCCGTGTACGAGATCTGCGAGGTCGCCGAGCCCATGACCGCCACGAACGACGCGGTGTTGATGATCGAGCCCCTGCCCTGGCGCCGCATGTAAGGGATGGCGTGCTTGCAGCACAGGTAGACGCTGGTCAGGTTCACCTCCTGGACGCGCCGCCAGGCGTCGATGCCGGTCTCCAGGATCGAGTCGTCGTCGGGGGGCGAGATGCCGGCGTTGTTGAAGGCGACGTCCACGCTGCCGTAGGTGTCGTGGGCCGTCCTGAACATCCGTACGACGTCGTCCTCGTTCGTCACGTCGGCCCTGACGAACAGGCCGCCGACCTCGTCCGCCGCCTTGGCGCCCGCCGCCTCGTCCACGTCGGCGCAGACGACCTTCGCGCCCTCCTCGGCGAGCCTGCGCGCGCTGGCCAGCCCGATGCCGCTGCCCGCGCCGGTGATGACCGCCACCCGGTCCAGCAATCGCTGCACGTGTCACTCCCAGGAGATGAAGACGTTCTTGGTCTCGGTGAACGCCGCCAGGGCGTCGGCGCCGAGCTCCCTGCCGAGCCCGGACTGCTTGAAGCCGCCGAACGGCGTCCAGTAGCGGACCGACGAGTGCGAGTTGACCGACAGGTTGCCCGCCTCGACCGCCCTGGCCACGCGGAGCGCCCGCCCGACGTCGCGGGTCCAGATGGAGCCGCTCAGGCCGTACGGGGTGTCGTTGGCGATCCGTACGGCCTGCGCCTCGTCCTCGAAGCGCGCCACCGACACGACGGGCCCGAAGATCTCCTCGGTGAACGCCGGGTCGGTCACCTCGGGCGTCAGCACGGTCGGCGGGAACCAGTAGCCCTTTCCGTCCGGGCAGGAGCCCTGCAGGTAGGGGGTGCCGCGGACGAAGCCGCGCACGCGGTCGAGGTGCTCGGCGCTGATCAGCGGGCCCATCTCGGTGCTCTCGTCGAGCGGGTCGCCGACCTTGACCGCGCGGACGGCCGCCGCGAGGCGCTCCATGAACTCGTCGTACACCTCGGCCTGGACGAGCAGCCGCGACCGGGCGCAGCAGTCCTGACCCGAGTTGTCGAACACCGCGTAGGGTGCGCTCCTCGCCGCCCTGTCGAGGTCGGCGTCGGCGAAGACGATGTTGGCGGACTTGCCGCCCAGCTCCAGCGTGACCCGCTTGACGTGCCGCGCGGCCTTGGCGGCGATCTCCTTGCCCACCTCGGTCGAGCCGGTGAACACGATCTTCGCCACGCCCGGGTGCTCCACCAGGCGGGCTCCCGCGACCTCCCCTGCCCCAGGCAGGACCTGGAGCACCCCCTCGGGGAGGCCCGCCGCGAGGGCCAGCTCGGCCAGCCTCAGCGCGGTCAGCGGAGTCCATTCGGCCGGTTTGACGATCACCGTGTTGCCGGCCGCCAGCGCCGGGGCCATGCCCCAGGACATGATCATCATAGGGTAGTTCCACGGCACGATGACGCCCACGACCCCGAGCGGCTCCTGGAACGTGACGTCCACGCCGCCGGGCACCGGGATCTGCCTGCCGTGGTCGCGCTCGGGGGCGCCGGCGTAGAAGTGCAGCACGTCGCGCACGTTGCGGGCGGCCGCGCGGGCGTTGCCGATCGGGTGCCCGGCGTTGGCCAGCTCCAGCCCGGCCAGCTCCTCGCCGTGGGCGTCCACCAGGTCCGCGAACGCGCGCAGCAGCCGCGCCCGGTCGCCCGGCGACACCTCGCGCCAGCTCGCGTACGCCTTCCTGGCACGCTCCACCGCCCGGTCCACCTCGGCGGCGTCGGCGAACTCGATTTCGGCGACGACGGACTCCGTCGCCGGATTAATGATCTTCATGTGCCCGCTTCACATCCGCTCGAACCCACGGAACATCTCCCAGTCCGTCACCGCCGCGTCGAACGCGGCCAGCTCCACCCGCGCGTTGTTCGCGTAGTGCTCGACCACGTCCTCGCCGAACGTCTCGCGCGCCAGCTTCGAGCCCTCGAACAGCGCCAGCGCGTCCCGCAGCGTGTGCGGGACGGTCTCGGCGCCGGAGTCGTAGGCGTTGCCGTCGTACGCGGCCTCCAGCGGCAGCTCGCTGTCGATGCCGTGCAGCCCGGCCGCGACCAGCGCCGACACCGCCAGGTACGGGTTGACGTCGCCGCCCGGCACCCGGTTCTCCACGCGCAGCGACCGGCCGTGGCCGACGAGCCGGAGGGAGCAGGTGCGGTTGTCCACGCCCCACTTGACGGCCGTGGGCGCGAAGCTGCCGGGGACGTAGCGCTTGTAGGAGTTGATGTTGGGGGCGTACAGGAGGGTGAGCTCGCGCATGCAGGCGAGCTGCCCGGCGATGAAGCGGGCACCGAGCGGCGAGAGCCCGTACGGCCCCTCGCCCGCCATCACCGGGTCGCCGTCGGAGCTGCGGAGCGAGATGTGGATGTGGCAGGAGTTGCCCTCGCGCTGGTTCGGCTTGGCCATGAAGGTGATCGAGCGGCCCTCCTGGGCGGCGATCTCCTTGGCGCCGGTCTTGTAGATGACGTGCTGGTCGCAGGTCCGCAGCGCCTCCTCGTAGCGGAAGGCGATCTCGTGCTGGCCCAGGTTGCACTCGCCCTTGGCCGACTCGACGTACAGGCCCGCGCCCTCCATGCCGCGCCTGATCCGCCGCAGCAGCGGCTCGACGCGGGAGGTGCCGAGCAGGGAGTAGTCGACGTTGTAGAGGTTGGCGGGCCTCAGGTCGCGGTAGCCGCGCCGCCAGGCGTCCTCGTAGGCGTCCTCGTAGACGCAGAACTCCAGCTCGGTGCCCACGTACGCGGCCAGGCCGCGCTCGGCGAGGCGGGCCAGCTGCCTGCGCAGGACCTGCCGCGGCGAGGCGGCCACGTCGCCGCCGTCCTCCCAGGCCAGGTCCGCCATCAGCAGGGCGGTCCCTTCGTGCCAGGGCACCCTGCGGAGCGTCGACAGGTCGGGCTTCATCACGAAGTCGCCGTAGCCCCGGTCCCAGGACGACATCGCGTAGCCCGAGACGGTGTTCATGTCCACGTCCACGGCGAGCAGGTAATTGCATCCCTCGGAGCCGTGGTGCAGCACCTCGTCGAGAAAATAGCGTGCGGACAGCCTCTTGCCCTGCAACCTGCCCTGCATGTCGGCGATCGCGAGGAGGACCGTGTCGATGCGTCCGGCCGCCACCTCGTCGCGCAGCTCGCTGACGGAAAGGATCCCCGTGCCTTCGCTCACGCCGTCTCCCACCGATTGGGCTAGTCTTAGACCATTGAGGTGTACGACGGCTTCGCTTGTCAAGACCTGAGGACATGTTGGACGAGTCGGCGCGTTTGATGACGGTGTTGCGCCCGGTGCGGGCCGGCAACGCCTTCGAGGAGACCGTGGAGCGGCTGCTCCAGGCCATCAAGCTCGGCGTGGTCCCGCCGGGTGACAAGCTGCCGCCCGAGCGGGAGCTCGCCGCCCGGCTCGGCATCAGCCGGGTCACGCTGCGCGAGGCGATCCGGGCGCTGTCGGACGCGGGCTATCTCGACGTGCGCAGGGGCCGCTACGGCGGGGCCTTCGTCACGTACGCGCCGCCCCAGCCGGACGCCGGCGACCTGCGGCAGGCCGTGGCCGAGATGGGCAGCGACGACCTGTCCGACGCGCTCACGTTCCGGCTGGCGGTGGAGTGCGGGGCGGCGCAGGTGCTGGCCTCCTCCGAGCTGACGGAGGAGCAGCGGGCCGTGCTCCTGCGCCGGCTGGAGGAGGTGAACGGGGCCGCGATCGAGGACTACCGCCGCCTCGACACCGCCTTCCACCTGTCCATCGCGGAGCTGACCGGCTCCACGCTGCTCGCCACGACGTGCGCGGACGCCCGCTCCCGGGTCGGCGACCTGCTGAACGCGATCCCGATGCTCCAGGTCAACCTCGACCACACCGCCGTGCAGCACCGGGCCATCGTGGACGCCATCCTCTCCGGCGACCCCGACGCCGCCCGGCGGGCGGTGACCGAGCACCTGGAGGCCACAGCCGCCCTTTTGCGGGCGTTCCTGTCCTGAGGCATGGAAGGGGCGGACGGCTCGTACCATCTCTTTCTAGAGTCATGGGGAACTGGTTCGAGCAGAACATCATCGCCACAGGACGGCTGCCGCTGTTCTGTTACTTCGTCACGCTCATCGTGGCGTTCATCGCCACCCGCATCAACGTCCGCCTGATCAGGGCCAAGATCGGCTGGTTCCGCGACGTGAACGTGGGCGAGATGCACATCCACCACGTCGTGTTCGGTGTGGTGCTGATGCTGGTCGGGGGCGTCTCCGGCCTCATCGTCTCCTCCGCCTCGCAGATCGGCTACGCCGCCGCGGCCTCCGTCTTCGGCATCGGGTCCGCGCTGGTGCTGGACGAGTTCGCGCTGATCCTGCACCTGCACGACGTGTACTGGGAGGAGGAGGGGCGCACGTCGGTCGACGCCGTCTTCATCGCCGTCGCCGTCACCGGCCTGCTCCTCATCGGCCTGCGCCCCCTGACCTGGGATTACGGCACGCCGATCAACCCCGCCTTACTGATCGTGGCCAACCTGGCGCTGGCCGTCGTCACGCTGCTCAAGGGCAAGATCTGGACGGGCATGGCGGGCCTGTTCATCCCGCCGATGCTGGTGGTGGGCACGGTACGGCTGGCGCGCCCCGGCTCCCCGTGGGCCCGCTGGCGCTACGCCAAGGGCTCGCCGCGCAAGATGGCCACTGCCCTGCGGCGCGAGGAACGCTGGCGGCGGCCGGTGATCCGGGGCAAGATCGCCTTCCAGGAGTTCCTGTCCGGGCGGCACGATCTGCCCTCCACGCGGCGGTCGATCTCGAGAAAGCAGCGCTAGAGGCAATGCCGGTTCGTCGAGGTTCCGGCACGACAGGCGAGCCGCCTGGCCCGTGGTGATCGACTTGAGCTCGCCTATAGGCGAATATCTAGCGTCGAAGCCATGATGCAAGACAACCTCAACGGCCGGCTCCGCATCGCAGTGGTGATCGGGAGCGTGCGCAAGCCCAGGCTGGCTGATTCTCTCGCCGCGTGGCTGGAACGCGAGCTCGCCGCGATCGACTGGCTCGACCTCGACATGATCGACCTGGCCTCGGTGTCGCTGCCGATGCACGAGATGCGGCCGGGCGGGGCGGCCGCGTCCCCGATCGCGGGCCGGCTCGCGGACGCTGACGGATTCGTGTTCCTCGTCCCGGAGTACAACCACAGCTTCCCGGCGCCGGTGAAGAACGCGATCGATTGGCACTTCACCGAGTGGGCGTACAAGCCGGTCGCGTTCGTCGGATACGGCGCTTCGGGCGGTATAAGGGCCGTCGAGCAGTTGCGGACGGTCTTCCCCGAGCTGCGGGCCACCACGGTCCGGGAATCGGTCCTGCTGCCGATGGCGTGGGAGCACCTCGACGCCGACGGCCGTTTCGTTCCTCCGCCGGGTACGGTGCAGGCGCTGCATGCGACGATGAACGAGCTGCGTACGTGGGCCCGCGCGTTGCGCTCCCACCGCATCGCGGATCTGGCCGGCAGGGCATGGACAAGCTGACCGGACCGGAGCTGCGCGCCGGGATCGTGCTGGCGTTCGGCGGATTGATGGCGGTGCTGGACGCCACGATCGTCGCGGTGGCGCTGCCGCAGCTGATGGCGGCGTTCGGCACGTCGCTGACCGCCGCCCAGTGGATCATCACCGCCTACGCGCTCGCGATGGTCGCGACGATGCCGCTTGCTGCCGGTCTCGCCGCACGCTGGGGTGCCCGTCGCATGTATCTGGGGGCGCTGATCGCCTTCGCGGTCGCGTCCGCCGCCGCCGGCGCAGCCGGCGGCCTGGGCTGGCTGATCGCCGCACGGGCGGCGCAGGGCCTTGCCGGTGGCCTGATGACGCCGCTGGGGATGGCGATCGGGTTCGGCGCGGTCGTGCCCGAACGCCGTGGCCGGATGATGGCGGTCACCGGCCTGCCGATGCTGATCGGGCCGATCCTGGGCCCGGTGCTGGGCGCGTCGCTCCTGGGGGCGGGGTCGTGGCGGGCGCTGTTCCTCATCACCGTGCCGCTGGCGCTGCTGGGCAGCGTGGGCACGCTGGCCTGGCTGCCGGCCGATCCCGCACGCGGCCGGCGGGCCCGGCTGGACCTGGCCGGAGCGATGCTGCTGGTCCCGGGCATCGTCGCGGTGGCCTACGGCGTCAGCGCCCAGGACAGCCCGGCCGTCGTGCGCGTCGTTGCCGTCGTCTGCGGTGCGGTGTCGGTCGCGGCGTTCTCGGCCCGGGCATTGACCCATCCCGAACCGCTGCTGCGGATCGGGCTGTTCCGCAATGCGACGTTCGGAAGGGGCGCCGTGGTTCTCGCCCTGTATGCGGCTCCCTACTTCGGATCCGTCGTGTTGATGCCTGCCTACGTGCAGACGCTGCGCCTCGACAGCGCATCGGTCACGGCCGCATTGATGGTCCCCGGTGCGGTCGGCATGGGCATCAGCCTGCAGCTCGCCGCCCGGATCCTGGAACGGCTCGGTCCCCGGCTGGTGGTCGGCACAGGGCTCGGCCTCGCGATCGCCTCCGGGCTCGTCCAGGTGGTCATCCTCCGGCCGGACACCCCCTACCTGGTGCTCGGCCTGATCGGATTCGCTCAAGGAGCGGGCACCGGCGCGATCATGATGCCGACGATGTCCAGTTCCAGCCGTGATCTCAACGGCCCCGACCTGGCCTCCGGCTCTGCGCTCCTGTCGCTGGTGAGCACGATCGCCAACGGCATGGGCACAGTAGCGGTCAGTGCGCTGTTCACGGCGTTGACCGCCGCGATGACCGGCGGAGGGTCGCTCGCGGCGCCGGCCGGCCTGGGAGCGGCGGCCGGTGCCGCTCAAACGGCCACCATCGTGGACGCCCTGCGGCTGACCCAGGTAGCGGCCCTCATCGTGATGGCGCTTGCCCTGGTCGTACGCTTGCGCTCACCACGCCGCGCCCCGGTGATACTGGACCGGCGAGATTCGTCAGCGAACGCGGGAAGTGTGCCATGACCACCACCGAGCACCACGACCTCGTTGCGCGCCATGCCTCACTCACGGTCGGACAGGTGGCCAGGGCTGCCGGCGTGACGGCAAACGCCGTCCGATTCTACGAGCGCTACGGTGTGATCAAGGGTTATCGGAGCAGCGGCAACGCTCGCCGCTTCACCGTGGACGCGATCTGCCGGATCAAACTCGCACTCGCCGCGCAACGCGTGGGAATCACCCTGAGGGAGAGCGCCGACATGCTTGCCGGCATTCCGCCCCTCGCACGCGATCTCGGCCAGTGGGTCGGCGCGGGTGAAGAACTCGTCCGGATCGGCCGCGCCCGCATCACCCAGCTTCAAGCGACCGTGAGTGAACTGGCCACCCTCGACTTCCTCCAGTCGGACAGCTCGGAGGGCCGGCCGCGAAAGTGATCCCTTCGGGCACCGATCGGCATCGGGCTGCCCGAACTTCAGGCCGGTGCCACGGACCTGCATGACGCTGGTGCAACAGATCGTCGGTCCTGGCATGCAGTGCAGTGGCGAGGGCGTTGGGTTGATGCTCACAAACTCTGACCCACGACACCCTCGCCCCATCACCCGGCAGCCACACATCGAAAGAGCTGCTCAGCAGTGCGTCTCACGCCAAGCCTCAGCCCAACCCGGACAACCTCCCGGTTGGTGGTGCGTGGCTGCGCCGCGCGCCTCGCCCGAGAGCGGTCGGATTGTTCGGCTGTCAGTGTGACGCGCCCGGCGTGACCGCGGAAATGCCGTGGCGTGCGAGCAACTCCGGGTCGAGCAGCTGCGCGTGTCCATTGCCGATGGACCAATCGGCGCGGTCGTTCTCCACCAGCGTGATGACCAGGTCTTCGGGCCGGATGCCCACCGCCGCGAGTCGCTGCGCGATCTCGCGGTAGAGCCGCTGCTTGAGCTCGTCCGGGCGACCGCGCACCAGTGCGATCTGCAGGAACACAACGTTATGGCGGTCCACCCCCAAGTAGTGGGGATCGAAGATCAGCTCGTCGGCGCTGCGCCGCTCGATGATCTGGAACCGGTCCCCCGGCGGAATCCCGATGACCGTGGTCATGGCGTCGTGTACGGCGTCGGCGATTGCCTGCCTGGTAGCGGCGGGCGTGTCTTCCCGCAGGGTGATTCGGGTGAGTGGCATGGGTGTCTCCCATCTAGCTTCCATTTTGGAAGCTAGATTAGCTGACTTGCGAAAGTGAAGCTAGATAGGATGGTGGACATGGAATGGAGTGAGCAGGATCCGTCCAACTGCAGCGTCGGCCGCACCGCCGACATCGTGGGCAAGCCCTGGGTGCTGGTGATCCTGCGCGAGCTCTTCCGCGGCCTGCGCCGCTTCGACGAGATCCAGGAACATCTGGGGGTCTCGGCCCCGATGCTGGCACGCCGCCTGGACTTTCTCGTCGAGTGCGGCCTGCTCGTCCGCAGGCCGTATCGCCTGCCGGGTCGACGGGAGCGGCACGAGTACCACCTCACGCCCGCGGGGCAGGATCTCTTCCCGATCCTGGCCGCCCTGCACGAGTGGGGCGACGCGCATCTGGCCGATCCAGCAGGCCCCGCCACGACCTATCGGCACCGCGGCTGCGGCGCGGACGTGCGACTGCAACTGTCCTGCACACGTGGCCACACCCTGACCGCTGGCGCCGAGGAGGTGCTGCCCGAGCCCGGACCCGGAGCTCGGCCACGGCACGCGCAGCGGCGCTAGAGGGCGATGGCCGAGCGGAGCGCCAGGCCGGCGCCCAGGAGCAGCACCATCGCGGCCGTCCCCGCCGGGGCCAGGCGCGAGAGCCGGGCGGCCAGGCGGCGGCCGGCTGAGGCGCGCCGCTCCAGGCGGTCGACGAGCCTGACCAGGAGCAGGCCCGTGACGGTGAGGGTGGCGGCCATGCCCAGGCCGTAGGCGGTCACCAGCGCCACCCCGAACCAGGTGCGGCCGAGACCGATGGCCCCGAGCAGCACGACGAGGGCCGAGGGGCTGGGGACGAGCCCGCCCGCGACGCCGAGACCCACCAGACCGGCCCGCTTCGCCGCCCCCTCGCCCTTGCTCCCGTGGCCGTGCCCGTGGACATGGACATGTCCGTGGCCGTGGCCGTGCGGCGAGCGGGGGTGGCGGGCGTTCAGGAGGAGGCGCAGGCCGATGGCGGCGATCAGCGCGCCGCTGGCCACCCCCAGCCAGCCCAGCACCGACTCGCCGGCCAGCGCCGTGAACGCGCTCAGCAGCAGCCCCACCACCAGCACCCCGGCCGTGTGGGTGGCCGTCACCGTCGCGCCCACCACGAGCGCGTCGCGCGGGCGGCCGCGCCGCCCGGCCAGGTACGCGGCCATGATGGTCTTGCCGTGCCCGGGGATCAGCGCGTGCCCGGCCCCCAGCACCACGGCCAGCCCGACCGCCAGCAGGCCGAGCGGCACCGTCAGCGTGCCCGTACCGATCAGGCCGGTGAACGTGCGCTCCAGGGCGGCCAGGGCGTCGCCCACGGGACCCCCGAACCCGGCCGGGCCGGGAGCGCCGCCGGGAGCGCCGGTGGCCGGGAGGCCGGGGCCGGGCGAGACGGCCAGGACGGCGGTGCGCTGGTCGAGCGGGTCGGCGAGGAGATCGTCCGGGTAGGCCCGCAGTTCCCCGCTCACGCTCTCGGAGGGCACCGAGGAGCGGGCCAGCCGCACCCCGTCGCCCACGGCGGTGATCTCGCGCCAGCCGATCCTGTCCTGCTCGAACCCGTCGGTGAACTCCACGGCCCCCGTGGCGCGGACCCCGGCCACGAGCCGGCAGGTCAGGCGGCTGGTCCGGAGGCCCCCCTGGCCGGGGGCGTACGCGAAGGAGGAGCCGGCCACCCGCCACGGCACCTGCCTGCCCGCGACCGCGAGCCGCTGGGCGGCGGCCAGGGCGGCGCAGCGGCGGGCCGCGTACGAGCCGTCCACCTGGGCACTGGCCTGGAGCGTGGGCAGCTCGGCCAGGTCCACGACGGCGAGGTTGCGCACCTCGGAGGGCGTGACGCGCAGGCCGTTGTAGTGGTTGACGGTGAAGTTGCCCAGCGGGTGCGCCGCCACGGGCACGGCGGCCCGTGCGGGGGCGGCCCCGAGCAGGAGGGCCGCGCAGAGCAGCGGCAGGAGGACGACGAGCGAACGGGATCTCATGAGAACCTCGCCAGTGCGGGCAAATCGGGGTCGAAGCCGGGGTCCACCTCGGCGGGCCGGCCCAGCGCCCGCTGGATCGTGGCCCGGTGGTAGGCGAGGAGCGGGTTGCGCCAGCCGGTGGCGGTGGCCTTCCTCGCGTACGGCAGCGCCTCGGCCGGCCGGCCCGCCCTGAACAGGGCCCAGGCGAGCGCGTCGGCGGCGACGAGGTTCGGGTGGCGGGCGTACTCGGCCCTGGCGTGCCGGACGGCCAGTGCCGGGTCACCGTGGTCGGCCTCGAACTCGGCCCAGGTCAGGTCGTCGCGCACGCCCGCGGCCCTGAACAGCTCGCGCTGCGCCCCGAGCAGCGTCCAGTCGGCCGGCAGGCCCGCCTTGAGCCGGGTCTCGCCCTGCTCGATCAGGTACTGGGGGAGCGGCAGGCGTTCGACGACCTTCTCGTACAGGCTCAGCGCCTCGGTCAGGCGGCCGCCCAGCGCGGCGGCCCTGGCCTGCCCGGCGAGCGCCGGGGTGTAGGCGGGGTAGGCCCGCAGGGCCTGCGCGTACCGGCGGGAGGCCGTGGCGAGGTCGCCGGAGTGCAGGGCCAGCTCGCCCAGGTAGTAGCGGGCGTAGGCGACGTCGGCGGGCGCCCAGGCGTCGCGCTCGGCCAGTTCGAGGTACTCGCGGGCCTTCGCCTGGTCGCCGCGGAGCTCGGCCGCGTACGAGGCGCGGGCGAAGGCCGCCACCCCGGGGCGCAGCTCCAGCATCCTGTCCACGGCCCGCCGCGCCCCGCGCAGGTCGCCGAGCTGCGTCTTCGCGTCGGCCAGCACGCCGAAGGCGGCGGCGCCGTACGGGTTGGCGCGGGTGGCGCGCTCGGCCAGCCGTACCGCGTCGGCGAACTCGTGGCGGCCCGCCGCCAGCGCCGCCTGGCCGGTGAGCACCGCGTCGTCGCCGGGTCGCAGTGCGGCGGCCCGGGCGATCGCGCCTTCCGCCTTGGTGTAGTACGAGGGGTCGCCGGTGACCCTGGCCTGGTCGACGTACTGGGAGGCGAGCCGCGCCCAGCCGCGGTGGTCGCCCGGCAGGCGCGCCAGCCGGTCGCGCAGCGTCTCGGCGACCGGACCGGCCCGCGCGACCGGCCGCTGCGCGGAGGGCGGCGCCGAGAAGGAGACGACTGTTAAGGCCAGGGCGCCGAGCAGGGCCAGGCCGGCGAAGAGGGCGAGGGAACGCATGTCCGGGACTCCAGTGCCGTGGGAGGGGGCCGGCCGGCCGCGACGGGAGGCGCGGCCGGCCGGGGGCTCAGTGCTGGTTCACCGCGGCGTTGCCGGGCAGCGGGATGTACGGGAACGACTGCAGGAGAGGCTTGTCGTTCCTGTCCACCTTGTCCGTGAGTCCTGGCACGAGCTTGCCGGTCAGCGCGGCGCCGGCCACGGCCTGCAGCTCGATGTCCACGACGTCGTCCATGAGGCGGCGGCCGTTCGGGAACCCCTGCAGGTCGCCGGCCAGCACGCCGAGGCGGTTCGGGTCCTTCGACGGCGGGATCGCCATGTTCAGCCGCAGCATCTCCGCCGGGCGGAGCTTGCCGGCGTCCTTGTTGAGCACCTGCGAGTTCAGGTCCGCCTTGATCGGGCCGTTCCCCTTGGCGATGCCGGTCAGGAAGATCTCGACCAGGTCGTCGCGCGGGGTCGGCGGGGCCTTGATGCCGTAGATGCCCTCCAGCAACCTGGCCACCTCCGGGTCGGTGACCCGCTTGACCAGCGGCGCCACGTCGGCGTCCCGCTCCGGGGGCAGGGCGTTGAAGGCGTCCTTGAGCCCGGCGGGGGAGACGACCTCGTTCACCAGCGGGTTGCACAGGCGCGAGACCTGGACGTACCTGCTGCCGTTGAACTTGTCGGTCGTCGAGCACACCCCGATCACGGGGTTGCGCTTGACGTCGCCCTTGAGGGCCAGCTCCTTGGCGGGCACCTGGACGGCGACGGTGTTGACGTTGTAGCCGCGGGTGGTGTCCTGGCCGACCTCGGTCAGGTCCCCGCCGTAGAGCAGGTCGAACACGCGCAGGTCCAGGAAGAACGCCTCGTCCGACTGGCCGGCGAACGCCTTGCCGCCGCCGGGCAGGCTCTTGAGCGACTGGGTGCGCAGCGTGCCGTAGTCGGGCATGGAGGCGGGGCCGGTGTTGCTCGGCGCGACGACGCCGTCGCGGACGAGCGTCCTGGTGCCGCCGTGGGTGATCCTCTTGAGCGTGTAGCGCTGGCGGAAGAGCAGGTTGGGGTCGTCGAGCGAGGTGACGGGGCCGTTGGCGTAGAGGAACGTGGTGGTGCCGCGCCGGTCCTCGTTGCGGAACGTCCACTGGTAGGTGATGTCCGCCTTGGCGTCGCCGTTGTTGTCGATCTTGATGTTGTAGCGGGACTTCGTGGCGAACGGGTAGAAGTTCGGGCCGCCGTTGGGCTCCTCGAACGGGATCCAGTTCGCGAGCAGGGTCACGGTGTCGGCCTTGTCGGGGCTCACGAACGCGTACACGTCCGTGTTGTCGTGCTGCGGGTCGCCCGCGATCATCGGGGCCTCGCGGTGCGAGGAAGCGGTGCCGGAGTCGGTGCGGAGCACGGCCAGCGACGACGCGGTGACCGCAGCGGCGAGGCCGAGTCCGACGAGAGCGCGCCGGTTGATCCGGAGCTCCATCGTGGGTCCTTTCGGAAGGGCTGATCGGTTGTCTCGAGGTTCCGGCCGGGTTCCTCGACGCCCTATTCGTCCGGGGGGCGCGCCTGGATGTCATCTCCTCCTCAAGGAGGAGGGTCAACCAAAGTTGACATACTCAGGTCGTCAATTTAGGTTGACCCTGTCGGCGTGGTGCGGAAGGTGCCGCGCCGATCGTTGGACAAGCCAGGAAATGTTGTGAAAGGAGATGTGGTGGTCGGGGAGTTGCTCGCTTACATCCGCCCGCACCGGAAGATCCTGTTCGTGGGCGGGCTGCTGGGCCTGATCGGCTCGGCCGCGGGGCTCGCGATGCCGTTGCTGGCCAAGTACGTCGTGGACGCGTTCGGCGAGGCGGGCTCGATGGCCGGGCCGCTGTTAGGACTGACCGCGGCCGTCCTGATCGGTGCCGTCGTGTCGGCCGGGGGAAGCTACCTGATGGAGCGCACGGGCGAGGGCATCGTGCTCGGCGCCCGGCGCAGGCTCGTCGACCGGATGCTGCGGCTGCGGGTGGCGGACGTCGACCGGCTCAAGCCCGGCGACCTGCTGTCGCGGGTGACCGGCGACACCACGCTGCTGCGCGCCGTGCTGACCAACGGCGTCGTCGAGTCCGTCAGCTCCGCGTTCATGCTGGTCGGGGCCATCGTCATGATGGCGACCATGGACGGCGTGCTGCTGCTGGTCACGCTGCTCGTGGTGGTGGTGATCGGGGGGCTCGTCGCGCTCATCATGCCACGCATCCAGCGGGCGCAGACCCAGGCCCAGGAGGCCGTGGGCGAGATGGGCGCCGTGCTGGACCGGGCGCTGCAGGCGTACAGGACCGTGAAGGCCAGCGGCGCGGAGGAGCGGGAGATCGCGGTGGTGGGCGACGCGGCGGTGCGCGCCCGCGACCGGGGCCTCCAGGTCGCCGGGTGGACGTCGCTCGCGGGAGTGGCGACGTGGATGGCCGTGCAGATCGCGTTCCTCGCCGTACTGGCCGTCGGCGGCGCCAGGGTCGCGTCGGGCACCCTTGAGGTGTCGTCGCTGATCGCGTTCCTGCTCTACCTGTTCTACCTCGTGCCGCCGATCGGGCAGCTCGTCCAGGGCGGCGTCCAGCTCCAGCAGGGCCTGGCCGCGATGCGGCGGATCAAGGAGATCGAGGACCTGCCCGCCGAGCCCGACAGCGCCCCCGTCACTGGACCTGCCGCGCCGGTCGGGGTGACCTTCGACAACGTGACCTTCCGGTACGGCGACGACCGGCCGATCGTGCACGACGGGGTCAGCTTCGAGGTGCCGCCCGGCGGGCTGACCGCGCTGGTGGGGCCGTCGGGGGCGGGCAAGTCGACGGTGTTCGCGCTGATCGAGCGCTTCTACGAGCACCAGGGCGGATCCATCGCCATCGGCGGGCGCGACATCCGCGACTGGCCGCTCGGCGAGCTGCGGGCCGCGCTCGGGTACGTCGAGCAGGACGCGCCCGTGCTGGCCGGGACACTCAGGGAGAACCTGCTCTTCGCCGCCGGGGACGTCACCGAGGAGGAGCTGGGCCGGGCCATCGCCCGTACGCGGCTCGACGACCTGGTGGCCAGGCTGCCCGAAGGGCTGGAGACGGCGGTCGGGCACCGCGGCGTGCTGCTGTCGGGCGGCGAGCGGCAGCGCGTGGCCATCGCCAGGGCGCTGCTGCGCAAGCCCCGGCTGCTGCTGCTCGACGAGGCCACGTCCCAGCTCGACGCCGTCAACGAGCTGCGGCTGCGCGAGGTCATCGCCGAGGTGGCCGCGGAGACGACCGTGCTGGTGATCGCGCACCGGCTGTCCACCGTGACGAACGCGGACCGGATCGTGGTCATGGAGGGCGGCGGCGTACGGGCGGTCGGGACGCACGAGTCGCTGGTCGGCGAGGACGAGCTCTACCGCGAGCTCGCCGCCACCCAGTTCCTCGTCGGCTAGCCGTTGTACTCTTCGGGTGACAAAGGTGAATGTTGTCATTCAGGAGGGTCACCATGAGCCGCAGCGTGCGCGCGCCGCGAGGCACGACGATCACCGCGAAGGGCTGGCCGCAGGAGGCGGCGCTCCGCATGCTCCAGAACAACCTGGACCCGGAGGTCGCCGAGCACCCCGAGCAGCTGGTCGTCTACGGAGGCTCGGGGAAGGCGGCGCGCGACTGGGCCTCGTTCGACGCGCTGGTCAGGACGCTGACCACGCTCGAGGGCGACGAGACCCTGCTGGTGCAGTCGGGGCGCCCCGTGGGTGTGTTCCGCACCCACGAGTGGGCGCCCCGGGTGCTCATCGCCAACTCCAACCTGGTGCCCGACTGGGCGAACTGGGAGGAGTTCCGGCGCCTGGAGGCGGCCGGGCTCACCATGTACGGGCAGATGACGGCCGGTTCGTGGATCTACATCGGCACCCAGGGCATCCTGCAGGGCACGTACGAGACGTTCGCGGCGGTGGCGGCGAAGCGCTTCGGAGGGTCGCTGGCCGGCACGATCACGCTGACGGCCGGGCTCGGCGGCATGGGCGGGGCCCAGCCGCTGGCCGTCACCATGAACGGCGGGGTGGCCATCTGCGTCGACTGCGACCCGCGCTCGGTCGCCCGGCGCATCGAGCACCGCTACCTCGACGTGGAGGCGTCGTCGCTGGACGAGGCGCTGCGGCTGGCGTACGCGGCGCGCGACGCCCGCGAGGCCCTGTCCATCGGGGTCGTGGCGAACGCGGCGGAGGCCGTGCCCGCCCTGCTCGCCCGCGGGGCCGAGATCGACATCGTCACCGACCAGACCTCCGCCCACGACCCGCTGATGTACCTCCCGCTCGGGGTCGCCTTCGACGACATGGCCGCCGAGCGTGACAAGGACCCCGCCGGGTTCACCGAGCGGGCGCGGGCCTCGATGGCGCGGCACGTCGAGGCCATGGTGGGGTTCAAGGACGCGGGGGCGGAGGTGTTCGACTACGGCAACTCCATCCGGGGCGAGGCGCGGCTGGCCGGATACGAGCGGGCCTTCGACTTCCCCGGGTTCGTGCCCGCGTACATCAGGCCGCTGTTCTGCGAGGGCAAGGGCCCGTTCCGGTGGGCGGCGCTCAGCGGCGATCCCGCCGACATCGCCGCGACCGACCGGGCGATCCTCGAGCTCTTCCCCGACAATGAGCCCCTGGCGCGGTGGATCAGGAAGGCCGGGGAGAAGGTGCACTTCCAGGGGCTGCCGGCGCGGATCTGCTGGCTCGGCTACGGCGAGCGGCACGTCGCGGGGGAGCGCTTCAACGACATGGTGGCCTCGGGCGAGCTGCGGGCGCCCATCGTGATCGGGCGCGACCACCTCGACAGCGGGTCGGTGGCCTCGCCCTACCGGGAGACGGAGGCGATGGCCGACGGGTCCGACGCGATCGCCGACTGGCCGCTGCTGAACGCCCTGCTCAACACCGCCTCGGGCGCCGCCTGGGTGTCCATCCACCATGGCGGCGGGGTGGGCATGGGCCGCTCCATCCACGCCGGCCAGGTGACGGTGGCCGACGGGACGGCGCTGGCGGGGGAGAAGCTCAACCGGGTCCTGACGAACGACCCGGGGAGCGGCGTGATGCGGCACGTGGACGCGGGCTACGACACGGCCGCCGAGGTGGCCGCCGCCCGTGGCGTTCGCATCCCGATGCGCGAGTCCTGACCGCCCCGCGCCGCGCGCCGCGCACGCCTTCCCGCCGGGCCACGGCGCCCGGCGGGTGGGCGTGGGGAGCCCACGCAGAGGAGGGGCTGTATGGGTCGGTCGTGGCCGGTGGGATGAGAATGCGGGGCGGGGAGCGTTGGAGATGGGCGTGGCGGACGGATATCACGGTGGGCTGGGTGTGCTGCTGGATGGCCGGAGGCTGTCGCCCGTGCAGCGGAGGATCGCTCACTATCTCAGCGAGCACCTCGACGAGGCGATCTTCCTGTCCAGCGTCGAGCTGGCCGAGCGGGCCGGGGTGAGCCAGCCGTCCGTGACGCGGTTCGCCATGGTGCTGGGGTTCGCCGGATACCCCGAGCTGCGCCAGGCGCTGCGGCCGCTGGTGCTGGGCGGCGGCGCGGTGGAGGGGCCGCAGGAGAGCCTCCTGCGCGGCGCCATCGACTCCGAGATCCGCAACCTCGCACTCATCAGGGAGCGCCTGCCGGCGTTCCCGCTCAAGGAGCTGGGCGAGCAGCTGGCCGCCACCGAGCCGCTGCCCGTGGTCGGGCTGCGCGTCTCGTGCGGGCTGGCCACCACGTTCGCCTACTACGCCCGCCGCATCCACCCCGACGTGCGGCTGCTCACGCACGGTGGGTCGGAGCTGGTCGACGGGCTGCACGCGGCGCGCAGGGCGGGCGCGGAATGGGTGGTGGCGGTGGTCCTGCCGCGGCATCCCGTGGAGGCGGTGCGGGCCCTGGAGTACGCCGAGAAGCTCGGCCTGCGGGTGGCGGCCATCACCGACAGGTGCGACTTCCCGGCCGAGGTGGTGCTGGACGCGCCGGTCGGCGACCGGCTGGTGTTCGACTCGCACGCGGCGCCGCTGGCCCTGGCCATGGCCCTGGTGGAGGCCATGGCCGACGCGGCGCCGCTGCGCACCAGGGCCAGGCTGGAGGAGTACGAGCGGATGACCGACGAGACGGGGACGTTCCTACCCGGCGATCCGGCGTAGCGAGCGCATCGACCAGATCGTGGTGAGCACCGCCAGCACGATGAACAGCGTGAACGCGATGGGGATCGACGCGTCACCGAGCCGCCCGGCGAACAGCGACCGCCCGGCCTCGACCGCGTGGTAGAGCGGGTTGATCGGGGCGAGGAACTTCATCCAGTCGGGCGCGTACGCGATGGGGATGAACAGCCCGGCCAGCAGCATGATCGGCAGCATGAACAGGTTGAGCGTCTGCGACATGCCGTTCTCGTCGCGCACGGTCAGCGCCAGCCCCTGGGAGAGGCCCGAGGCGAACAGGCCGGTCGCGGCCATGAGCAGCAGCACCAGCACCAGCTCGACGGCGCCGATGCGCACGCCCATCAGCATGGCCACGATCAGCACGAGGATAGCCTGGCACACCAGCACGACCATGTCCTTGGCCACCCGCCCGAGCACGATGGCCGGCCGCCACGCGGGGCTGACGGCGTAGCGTTCGAGCGAGCCGTTGCGCAGCTCGGAGATCAGCCCGAACCCGGAGAAGAGCGAGCCGAAGACCGCGATCATCATCATCGACGCCGGCGTGAACATCCGCAGCGCGTCCTCCGTCGTGCCGCCCGGCGTCAGCGACTTCAGCAGCGGCGCGAACATCAGCAGGTACAGCACCGGCTGCAGGATCCCGAAGAGCGGCCAGATCGGGTTGCTGAACGACTTCTTCAGCTCGTAACCGGTGAACAGGACGGTGTGGCGGATCACGTGGCGGCTCCAGCGTCGCGGAGGGTGCGGCCGGTCTTGGCCAGGAAGACGTCGTCGAGCGTGGACCGGTCGAGCGCGATCGAGCTCAGGCCCAGCCCCTGCTCCTCCAGGGCGCGCAGCAGCGCGGGCAGCGCGTGCTCGCCGTCGTCGACGTAGACGCGCAGGACGTCCTCGTCGACGCGGGTCTCGCGGGCGTACGGCTTGAGCGTGCCGGCGGCCCGCTCCGGCTCGTCCACCCTGAGCGTGATCACGTCGCCGGACACCTCCCGCTTGAGCTCGCCCGGCGTGCCCTCGGCCACGACCTGGCCGTGGTCGATGATCACGAGCCGGTCGCACAGCGCGTCGGCCTCGTCGAGGTAGTGGGTGCTGAGCAGGACGCTCGTGCCGGAGTCGCGCAGCTGCCTGATGCGGTCCCAGAGGTTGGCGCGGTTCTGCGGGTCGAGGCCGGTGGTGGGCTCGTCGAGGAAGAGCAGCGGCGGGCTGTGCACCAGCCCGATCGCGATGGCGACGCGCCGCTTCTGCCCGCCCGACAGGGTACGGCCTGGGCGGTCGGCCATCTCGGTCAGGTCGAAGCGCTCCAGCACCTCGGCGGCCGCCCGCTTCGGGTCGGCCATGGCGTGGATCCTGGCGGCCATCATGATCTGGGCCCGGGGGCTCGTGGTGTCCTCCACCCCGCCGGCCTGGCTGACGTACCCGAGCTCGCGCCGCACGGCGGCGGGCTCCTTGAGCAGGTCGTGGCCCGCGATCGTGGCCGTTCCCGCGTCGGGGGCGATCAGCGTGGAGAGCATCCTGATCGTCGTGGTCTTGCCCGCGCCGTTGGGCCCGAGCACGCCGAAGATCTCGCCCTCGGCCACGTCGAGGTCCACGCCGCGCACGGCCTCGACGGTCTGCGTGCCCTTCCTGCTCCGTGTTGTGAATGTCTTTCGCAGTCCCTGTGCCTGAATCATCATGGGGGTCGGCTCCTTAGGAGGGCTTTAGGGAAGTTCGTCGGCCTCCACCCGCTCGATGGCGTGCTCCACCCAGTCGAGCTGGGCCTGGAACATGGCCCTGGTCAGGCGGAGGTTCTCGTCCACGTGCCGGGGAGCGCCGTAACGCTGCTTGACGCCGAAGATGTGTCCGATGGTGTCGACGTTCATCCGGAGCTGCCGCATTCGGCCATGCAGGGCGTCCAGAATCTCCTGTTTTTCCAGCCGGTCGATGAACGTCACCGCCACCTGGAACGGGTCCACGATCGGGCTGACCTCGTGCCAGGCGGTCAGCAGCAGCCGGTGGAACTCCTGGCGGCCCTGCTCGGTCAGCTCGTAGACGACCTTGCCGCCCCGGCCCGCCTCGACGACCTCGACAAGGCCTTCGTCGGCCATCTTGCCGAGCCCGTGGTAGATCGACCCGAACGCGACGTTCGCCCACTGGTCGGCGCCCATCACCTCCAGCCGTCGCCGGACGCCGTAACCGTTCATGGGGCCGTCGAGCAGTGCGCCGAGGATGAGGACCCGCGTGGAAGAGGACATGTGTACAAGTTTGTATTCAAATTTGAGTAAGCTGTCAACGCCCATAAGCTGATCTCCATGAACGAACGACCGACGGCGCTGGTCACGGGCGCATCGCGGGGCATCGGCGCGGCCGTGGCCACGGCCCTGGGCCCCACGCATCACGTCATACTCAACGGCCGGGACGAGGAGTCGCTGGCCGCCGTGGCGGCGGGGCTGCCCGACGCGCGGCCCTGGCCGAAGGAGCTCGCGGAGGTCGCGGAGCCGGACGTCGCCGGCATCGACCGGCTCGACGTGCTCGTGCACTGCGCCGGGGTCGCCCGCATGGGCCGCATCGCCGACCTGCCGGCCGCCGCGTGGCGCGAGACGTACGAGGTGAACGTCGTCGCCGTCGCCGAGCTGACCCGGCTGCTGCTGCCCGCGCTCCGGCGGGCCGCCGGTCACGTCGTCTGCGTGAACTCCGGCTCCGGGCTGCGGGCCAACCCCGAGTGGGGCGCGTACGCGGCCAGCAAGTTCGCGCTGAAGGCGTTCGCCGACGCGCTCCGGCTGGAGGAGCCCGCGCTCAGGGTCACCACCGTCTACCCCGGCCGGACGGCCACCGACATGCAGCGCGAGCTGCGGCGCTACGAGGGTGGCGCGTTCGAGCCGGAGAAGTACCTCGATCCGGACAGCGTGGCGCGGGCCGTGCTCGCCGCCGTGACCGCCGGTCCCGACGCCCATCTCACCGAGCTGACCCTCCGGCCCAGGGGCGGGCCCGTGAGCTGAGCTGAATGGATCCATTCACTAGAGTGGGGTCCATGCTGCTTGAACCACTCGCGCGCATCGGGCGCGATCCCGCCACCGGAGGCTACGTCAGGGACGCCTGGTCGGCGGCCGACATGGAGCTGCGCGAGTGGTTCGCCGGCGAGGCCGGCCGCCGGGGGCTCGACCTGCGCGAAGACCGCAACGGCAACCTCTGGGCCTGGTGGGGCTCCCCCTCGCGCGAGCGCCCCGGGGTGGTGACGGGCAGCCACCTCGACTCCGTCCGCCAGGGCGGCGCCTACGACGGCCCGCTCGGCGTCGTGTCGGCCTTCGCCGCCCTCGACCTGCTGCGCGGGCGCGGCACGGAGCCGTCCGTGCCGGTCGGGGTGGCCTGCTTCACCGACGAGGAGGGCGCCAGGTTCGGGGTGCCGTGCATGGGGTCGCGGCTGCTCACCGGCGCGCTGGAGCCCGGCAGGGCGCTCGCGCTCACCGACGACGCGGGCGACACGCTGGCCGACGTCGTGGCGGAGCAGGGGCGGGAGCCGCACGCGCTGGGGCGCGACGACGAGACGCTGGCCATGATCGGCACGTTCGTGGAGCTCCACGTCGAGCAGGGCCGCGCGCTGGTGCACGAGGGCCGGCCGGTCGGGGTGGGGCAGGCGATCTGGCCGCACGGGCGGTGGCGTTTCGACTTCCGGGGGCGGGCCGACCACGCGGGCACCACGCGGCTGGCCGACCGGGACGACCCGATGGTGCCGTTCGCCCGGATGGTGCTGGCCGCCCGTACGGCCGCGGCGGAGCGCGGGGTGGTGGCCACGGTCGGCAAGGTGCGCGTGTCGCCGGGCAACGCCAACGCGATCCCCGGCCTCGTCTCGGCCTGGCTCGACGCGCGCGGGGCGGACGAGGCGGCCGTCCGCGACCTCGTCGCCGAGCTCGCGCGGGCCGAGGGCGACGTGGTGGCCGGCGGCCCCGGCGCGGGGGGACGGGTCGAGGTGCGGGAGGAGTCGTGGACGCCGGTGGTCGACTTCGACGTGCCGCTCAGGGAGCGGCTGGCCCGCGTCGCGGGCGGCGACACGCCCGCGCCGATCCTGCCCACGGGGGCGGGCCACGACGCCGGAATCCTGGCCACGGCGGGCGTTCCGAGCGCGATGCTGTTCGTTAGAAACCCCACCGGCGTGTCCCATTCCCCGCATGAGCACGCCGAGCAGGCAGACTGCGAGGCGGGAGTCGTCGCGCTCGCGGACGTGCTGGAGGATCTGTGCCGCTGACCTACTGGTGCGAGCAGGCCTGGCTGCCCGGCGGCGTCGCCGAGGGCGTGCTCGTCGAGATCGACGGCGCCAGGATCGTCCACGTCGAGCAGGGGCCGCCCGGCGCGGCCGAGCGCCTGCCGGGGCTCACCGTCCCCGGCCTGGCCAACGCCCACTCCCACGCCTTCCACCGCGCGCTCCGCGGCACCGCCCAGGAGGGCAAGGGCGACTTCTGGACCTGGCGCGAGCAGATGTACGACGTGGCGGCGGCGCTCGACCCCGACTCCTACCACCGGCTGGCCACGGCCGTCTACGCCGAGATGGCGCTGGCCGGGGTGACCTGCGTGGGCGAGTTCCACTACCTGCACCACGCGCCCGGCGGGCGCCCGTACGACGACGCCAACGAGATGGGCCACGCCCTCATCCGCGCCGCCCGTGACGCGGGCCTGCGCATCGCGCTGCTCGACACCTGCTACCTGTCCGGCGGCATCGGCGCCCCGCTCGCCGGCGCGCAGCTGCGCTTCAGCGACGGCGACGCCGACGGCTGGGCCGCCAGGGTGGAGGAGCTGGGGGCGGCCTACGAGGGCCGGCTCGACGTGGAGATCGGCGCGGCCATCCACTCCGTGCGCGCGGTGCCGCCCGAGCAGATGTCCGTCGTGGCCGAGTTCTCCCACCGCAACGCCGCGCCCCTCCACATGCACGTCTCGGAGCAGCAGGCGGAGAACACCGCCTGCGTCGAGATGTACGCGGCCACCCCGGTCCAGGTGCTGCACGAGCGGGGCGCGCTCGGCCCCCGCTCGACCGCCGTGCACGCCACCCACCTGACCGACGTGGACATCGAGCTGATCGCGCAGTCCGGCACGTACATCTGCATGTGCCCCACCACCGAGCGCGACCTCGCCGACGGCATCGGCCCGGCCAGGGCGGCGGCCGACCGAGGCGCGCAGCTCACGTTCGGCTCCGACAGCCACGCCGTGATCGACCTGTTCGAGGAGGCCAGGGCGGTCGAGCTGGACGAGCGGCTGAGCAGCGGCCGGCGCGGCAACTGGAGCGCCGCCGACCTGCTCGCCGCCGCCACCGGCAAGGGCCACACCTCGCTCGGCTTCCCCGACGCGGGCCTGCTCGTGCCCGGCGCCTGGGCGGACCTCGTGTCGGTGCGGCTCGACTCCGTGCGTACGGCGGGCGCCCGCGGGCTGGAGGCCGTGGTGTTCGCGGCCACGGCGGCGGACGTGCACTCCGTGATCTCCAGTGGGCGCCGGATCGTCACCGACGGGCGGCACGTGCTGGGCGACGTCGGGTCCCTGCTGGCAGAGGCGATAGGGAGGCTGCGATGACCACGACGCTGATCGACGGGATCGGCGTGCTCTACACCGGCGACCCGGAGCGCGAGGAGATCGAGGACGCGGCGATCGTCCTGGACGGCGGGCTGGTCGCCTGGACGGGCACGTCCGGCGAGGCGCCCGACGCCGACGAGCGAGTCGACGCCGAGGGCCGGGCCGTCATCCCCGGGTTCGTCGACAGCCACGCGCACCTGGTGTTCGCCGGCGACCGCACAGCCGAGTTCCAGGCCCGCATGTCCGGCGAGCCCTACACCGGCGGCGGCATCAGGACCACGGTCGCCGCCACCCGGCGGGCCGGCGACGCCGAGCTGGCCGCCCGCACGCTCGGCCTGGTCGACGAGATGTGCGCGCAGGGCACCACCACGGTGGAGATCAAGAGCGGCTACGGCCTGACCGTCGCCGACGAGCGGCGCTCGCTGCGGATCGCCGCCAGGCTGACCGAGGAGACCACGTTCCTGGGGGCGCACGTCGTGCCCGCCGACATGGACGCCGACTCCTACGTGCGGCTCGTCGCCGGGGAGATGCTCGAGGCGTGCGCACCGTACGCCAAGTGGGTGGACGTGTTCTGCGAGCGCGGGGCGTTCGACGGCGACCAGACGCGCGAGATCCTGGGCGCCGGGCAGAAGGCCGGGCTGGGGCTCCGGGTGCACGCCAACCAGCTGGGCGAGGGGCCGGGCGTGCGGATCGCCTGCGAGCTGGGCGCCGCCTCGGCCGACCACTGCACCCACCTCACACCGGCCGACGTGGACGCGCTGGCCTCCTCAGGCACGGTGGCGACGCTGCTGCCGGGGGCGGAGTTCTCGACGCGCTCGCCCTACCCCGACGCGCGGCGGCTCATCGACGCCGGCGCGACGGTGGCGCTGGCGACCGACTGCAACCCGGGCTCGTCGTTCACCTCGTCGATGGCGTTCTGCGTGGCGCTGGCGGTGCGGGAGATGCGCATGACGCCCCTTGAGGCGATCCGGGCGGCGACGTACGGCGGGGCACGCGCGCTGCGGCGCACGGACGTAGGCTGGCTGCGTCCCGGGGCACGGGCGGACCTGGTGGTGCTCGACGCCCCCTCCTACGTCCACCTGGCCTACCGGCCCGGCGTTCCCCTCGTTCACCAGGTGTTTCAGGGCGGTCTCCTCCTTGAGTAGGACATCCAGAACCATCCCAGCGGCGTAGTGCTTTAGGGAATCTTTGCTTCTGGCCGGACGTTGGCCGGATAAGAACGCATGCTGCGGAACGAGGTGCCTGGGGATGGCAAGGCCTACGGGGAGTCGCACGCAGGAGCAGCAGACCGCCGAACGTGATCTGCTGGGGACCTACCTGGCCGAGATCGGCCGGGTCCCGTTGCTCTCGGCGGAGGAGGAGGTGGAGCTCGCCAAGCGGATCGAGGCGGGTCTCTTCGCGGAGCAGCTGCTCGACAGCGGGGGCTCGGAGCCGCGCATCGGGGACGCGGCCGACGAGGAGCTGGAGCGGCTGGCCGTCTCCGGCCAGCGGGCGAAGGACGAGTTCATCCAGGCCAACCTGCGTCTGGTGGTGGCGGTGGCCAGGAAATACTCCGGCCGGGGGATGCCGCTGATCGACCTGGTGCAGGAGGGCAATCTGGGGCTGGTGCGGGCGGTCGAGAAGTTCGACTACCGGCGGGGCTACAAGTTCTCCACGTACGCGACCTGGTGGATCCGCCAGTCGGTGGGGCGCGCCATCCACGAGCAGGCCCGCCCGGTGCGGCTGCCGACGCACGCGGGTGAGCAGATGACCCGGCTGATGCGGGTGCGGCGCGACATGCTGGCCGAGTTCGACGTCGAGCCGACGGACGACGACCTCGCCGGGATCCTCGACCTGCCGATCGAGCGCGTGCGCGAGCTGCGGCGCTGGGCGTCCGACCCGGTCTCGCTCCAGCTCGGCGTGGGCGACGAGGACGAGACGGAGCTCGGCGACATGATCGCCGACGAGACCTGGGCCGACCCCGAGCAGCAGGCCATCGACATCCTGGAGCGGGAGCGGCTCGACCAGTGGCTGACCGGCCTGGAGGGGTCGACCAGCGAGATGCTGCGGTGGCGCTACGGCCTGGTGGACGGGCGCGAGCACACGCTCACCGAGGTCGGGGAGCGTTACGGCATCGGCCGCGACCGCGCCCGGCGCATCGAGCGGGACGCCCTGGCCCGGCTGCGCAAGATGGCCACCGCCGCCGCCTGACCCTTCTCCGACTCCATATCCGACATCCCGTAACCGCCCCACATCGAGGGGACGGTTACGGGATGTCGTGTTTCAGGTGGAGTGGGTGACAGATGTCATATGGGGCCCGTGACTCCGGCGACTACACGCTGCTCCCGGCCCCGGGCGAAACTGATGGCGAATCGAGCGTTGACACGGCTGGAGGCCTGATGTCGGCCACGAGCGCTATCTTGTCGCCCCACGGCGCAGGCGCCCCCGCGTTCACACAGGTGAAAGCGAACTTCGAGCTTGTCGCCAAGTACGGCGACAACGTCCCGCTGTACCTGTTCTCCGATATGTTCCTGCGCGTGCCCGCCCTGCGCGAGCTGTTCCCGGTGCACATGAGCCGCCAGCGAGAGCGGCTGATGGCGGCGCTGTCGTTCGCCGTGGAGCACGCGCACAACCTTCCGGAGATCACCCCGTACCTGCACCAGCTCGCGCGCAGCCACCGCAAGTTCGGCACCGAGGGCGAGCACTACGAGCAGTGGAGCGCCAGCGTGGTGAACACCATGCAGCGCTTCTCGGGGAACATGTGGGACGAGGGGCTCGAGGAGGAGTGGCGCGACTTCCTGTCGCTGCTGACCCGGACGCTGTCGGAAGGGGCGCGGCAGGACGCCAGCCTCCGTCCGGCGTACTGGACGGCCGAGGTGATCAGCCACGAGCGGCGCAGCGTCGACGTGGCCGTGCTGCGGCTGCTGGTCGACCGGCCCTTCAAGTACGTCCCGGGCCAGTCGGCCCCCGTCGAGGTCAGGCAGTGGCCCAACATGTGGCGCTACTACTCGATGGCCAACGTGCCGCGCCGCGACAACACCGTCGAGCTGCACGTCAAGGCGGCCGGCGCGGTGAGCCGCACGCTGGTCTGCGACGTGCGCGAAGGCGAGGTCGTCAAGCTCGGCGCGCCCGTCGGGACCCTCACGCTCAACCCGAACACGGGACGCAACATCCTGCTCATCGCGGGCGGCACCGGATTCGCCCCGATCAAAGCCGTTCTCGAGCACGTGACCAAGCTGCCGGTCCCGCCGTGGGTGTCGGTGTTCACCGGCGCCCGCGAGCGCGGCGGGCTGTACGACCTCGACGTGCTGCGCGACTGGGAGCAGAAGTACCCGTGGCTCACCGTACGCGCGGCCCTGTCGGAGCTGGAGGACCAGAGCGTCGCCACGACCGGCACGGTCGGCGAGGCGGTCAGCCGCTACGGCCGGTGGGAGGGCTACGACGCCTACGTGTGCGGCCCGCCGGCCATGGTCGACGGCACTGTGGCCATGCTCCACGCGAACGGCTTCACCGACAACCGCATCCGCCTGGAGAGATTCGCGGGCGCCGCCACGCCTTCCCGGAGGTTCGCCATATGACCGACTCGATGGAGCCCTTCCCCCCGCCGGGCCAGCCCCTCGTCGCCAACGCTAACGGCAACGGGCACGCCGCCGCGCAGGACCTGCTGCCGTGGTCCGACGCCGGCGAGAGCAACGCGGAGGACGTCTGGGAGGAGCCGGCGTGGGACGAGCCCCAGGCGGCCCCGAGCGGCGACCCCTCCGGCGACCGGCTGACTCCCGCAGAGCTGCGCGCGGTGGTCTTCCGCCGCGCCCCGCTGGGCAAGCGCGGCCTGGACGAGCACCAGGTCAACAGCTTGCTCGACCGGGTGGAGGCCGAGCTGGTACGCCTGACGCAGGAGAAGAGGGCGCTGGAGACCGAGGTCGAGCTGCTGCGCGACAGCGCGGCGAGGCAGCCGGAGCCCGTCGCCCCTCCCCGCGAGGAGCCGGCGGCGAGGCCCCAGGAGACCGGGCTGGCCCGCGTCGACCAGGCCGAGCACGCCGCGTCCCGCTCGGTGGCCGGCCGCGTCCAGGAGGCGCACGTGTACGCCGCCAGCCTCCTGTCGCAGGCCCAGCAGACCGCTGACCAGTACATCAAGGACGCCCAGCGATACAGCAGGGAGCTGATCGAGGACGCCCTCCTCAAGCGCGGCACGATCCTGTCCAACGCGGCGGCCGAAGGGGATCGGACCGTCGGGGTGGACGCGGTGGGGCAGGAGATCGCCCGGCTGCGCACGGCCAACCAGACCTACCGCGGCAAGCTGCGCGACTACTTCGAGCTCATGCTGATGAATCTCGACGAGTGGGAGACCGCGGAAGGGGCCGGCGGCTCGACCTGAGCCGGCCGGCGCCGGGCGCCGTCCGCGAAATTGCGGGCGACGGCGACAGACGTATTCATTCACATCGGGGGCTTTACCGGACCAGTGTGTGGAGAGGCGTGCCCGAAAACGCCCTCTCCCCGCCTCTCAGAGAGGAAAAGAAAATGGCGCTCCGCAACGAACTCAAGCCCGTCGTGCCGGGCACGGTCAGGACCGTTCAGATTCTCATGTGGATCGGCGTGGTGCTCGGCGCCATCTCGTTCGTCATCGGAATCCTCGGAATGGCGGTCATCGCGTCGGGAAATCTCCCCGCCGGCACCAGTCAGGCCGACCTGCCCGCCCCGGACGCCCTTTCGTGGGCCTCCCTGCTGGTCTCCGCCGTCCTGCTGGTGGTCATGCTGGTCCTGGCCATCAGGATCCCGCGCCGCGCCGCCGGCACGCGTAACGCCATCGTCTGGCTGTTCGGCGTCTCCGCGGTCCTCGCGCTCGCCACCATCCTCATCGGCTCCTCGCTCCCGACCATCATCCTCACGGTCGCCATCTCGGTGCTGGTCATCGCCCTGCTGATGACGCAGTCGGCCAAGGAGTACTTCAACGCCTGAGCCGCGGCGAAGGGGGGCACCACCCGCCGGGCGGGTGGTGCCCCCCTTCAGGTGCGGGAGGTCAGCGGATCAGCGCGGGGTCCGCGGGCAGCGGGGCGTCGGAGCGCGGCCGTACGAGGCGGAAGAGCAGGAGCGCGACGGCCACGTACAGGACGCCGGCCAGCACCCCGCCGGAGCTCGCGAGGACCGGGTTGAGCGGCGAGTCGGCGTCGGAGCCGAGCAGGTTGAGCGTGGCGGAGCTGTCGTTGAAGATGGCGTGGCCCATCACCGCCGGCCACACGCTGCCGGTGGCCAGCCGCGCCCACGAGAGCAGCGCGCCCAGGGCGACGCAGATCGGCACGAACATGAGGGCGGCCCACGGCCCCAGGTTGGGGTAGTTGTAGCCGAGCAGGGTGAGCGGCGCGTGCCACACGCCCCAGATGACGCCGGAGATCAGCACCGCTCTGAGCGTGCCGTACCGCATGAGCCTCGGCAGCAGCCACCCGCGCCACCCCCACTCCTCGCCGAAGGCGGGGATCATGGTGATGAACGCGGCCAGCGGCATGGTGACGAGCATGGCGATCGCCGTCACACCGAGGTCGCCCATGTCCGCCCCCGTGGCCTCCAGAGCCTTGCGCAGCCCGGAGTGCCCGGCCAGGTCCAGCTCGGCGACGCCGACCAGCGCGCTGAGCAGCAGCGTGAGCGCGACGAGCACGGGCACTCCGAGCCACACCCCGAAGAAGACCGCGACGGTCCTGCCCTTGCGCGGCCCGAGCCCGAGCCCGGTCTCGCGGGCCAGCTCGCGGAAGGTCTGCCCGCCTCGCAGGCGGCTCACCAGCCACACCACGAGGACGGCCAGTGTCGGCGTGAACATCATCAGCGCGGCGTACGCCACCAGAAGGGGGTCGGACAGCCCGCGGCCGTTCAGCCATGCCGGTGACGCGACGAGCCAGGCGAGCACGATCGCGACGGCGCTGAACCAGAGGGTCTTGGATCGCATGAAATGATCATGCTATTTCCGGCTTGACCACGCCAGACGCCGAAGTCACGCAACGCTGTGGACAAATGTCATACGGGCCGGGGAAGCGGCGGGGAAGCGGGCCGTTGTTAAGGTCCCCACGACAGCCGCGAACGTGGGACGCCCCACTTGACGGCGAAAGCGAGACGGCAACATGAGACCTATGCTTCAGGCCAGGGGCCTGACGAAAAGATACGACTCCGTGCTGGCCGTGAGTAATGCCAACTTCGCCGTACGGTCAGGTGCGATCACGGGCTTTCTCGGCCCCAATGGGGCCGGAAAGTCCACCACAATGCGGATGTTCCTCGGCCTGGACAGCCCCACGAGCGGTTCGGCCCTCATCGACGGCAAGCGGATCGACGAGTGGCCGGCGCCGGCCAGGAAGGTCGGCGCGGCGCTGGACCCGCAGTGCGTCCACCCGAGCCGCCGGGCGATCGACAGCGTGCGGTGGGCGGCCCACCTCGCCGGGGTCGAGCGCAAGCAGGCCGAGGTGCTGCTGGACCGGGTCGGGCTGACCGAGGTGGCCGGTGAGCGCGCCGGGCGGTTCTCACTGGGCATGAAGCAGCGGCTGGCCCTGGCCGTGGCGCTGGTCGGGAACCCCGAGATCGTGATCCTGGACGAGCCGATGAACGGCCTGGACCCGGACGGCATCAGGTGGATGAAGGCCCTGCTGTGCCAGTTCCGCGACCAGGGCAGGACCGTCTTCGTGTCCAGCCACCTGCTGGCCGAGCTGGAGGGCCTGGTCGACGACCTCGTGGTGATCGCCCAGAGCAAGATCGTCGGGAACGGGTCGGCGGAGGCGTTCATCAGGCGCTTCCAGGGCCAGTCGGTGGTGGTCGGCTGCGACGAGCCGCGGCTCCTCGCCGAGGCGGTCATCAGGGCGGGCGGCCGGGTCAAGCGGGACACCGGCCAGCAGCTCCTGCACGTCACCGGCCTCACCGCCGTCGAGGTCGGCAAGATCGCGCGCGACAACAAGGTGGCGCTCTTCGAGCTGCAGGAGAAGCGCAGCCTGCAGCTGGCGTTCACGCAGGCGACCGCGGACCGGTCCGGGATCAGGGGGGAAGTGGGCTAGCCATGGACTTCGCCAAGCTGTGGTCCACCGAGATCATCAAGTTCCGGACCCTGCCCAGCAACGTGGTGACCGTGAGCGGCGCCGTGGTGCTCGCCGCCGCGATCGCGCTGGGCATGGGGACCATCGTCGAGCCGGACGGCACGCTCCCGGCGTACGGCGGGATGCGGGTCGACTCGGGGGGCTCACAGGTCCTGGCCAGCGGCATGCAGGTCGTGCTCTACGCGATGATGGTGCTCGGCGTGCTGTCGGTGACGGGGGAGCTGCGGGCCGGCACGTTGCGCGTCACCATGTCGATGGCCCCCTGGCGGGGCCTGGTGTACGCCGCCAAGCTCGCCTCCCTGGCCACGATCGCGGCCGCGACCGCGCTCGCCGCCCTGCTCGTCGAGTACGTGGCCGCGCTGATCACGGCGGGGGACACCGCGTTCTCGCCGTTCGCCCAGGGCGGCGTCTTCCACCTGGTGTCGTTCCTGTTCACGGTGCCGCTGATGGCGATCCTGGGGGCGGCGACCGGGCTGCTGCTCAGGAACGGGGCCGGAGCCATCTCGGCGCTGTTCGCCTGGGCGTTCGCCGCCGAGGGCATCCTGACCGCCTTCCTCCCGCAGTCGGTCTATCCCTACCTGCCCTTCGTGACGATCGGGGTGGCCGCCGGCTCGGTGACCACCGGACCCGTTCCCTTCGTCGGACTGCTCCTCTTCGCCGGGTACACCGCCGTGATGGCCGCGGTCGCGTACCTCTTCTACAAGCAGCGGGACGTCGGATGAGCCCGCTCAACCAGTCGTCCACAGGACGTGGACATCGAGACCATGGGGGTCGTGTGACCGCCTTACCGCGGCTGCCTCAGAGACGGAACACCTACGAGCCCGTCTCCTTGGGAGAGGTTCCCGAGATCAACGCGTTCCTGAACTCGAAGGGTCTCGGCGAGCTCGCCGACGACCAGATCACGACGTACGTCGGACGCAACGACAACTGGACGGGCAGGACCTCCAACGGCACGGCCGTCTTCGTCAAGAGACTGCCGGCCCTGGAGGAGGCGGCGGAGAGGGTCAGGCGCTCCGTGGCCTTCGACAGCGCCGTCCACGCCGCCGGCCAGGGGGAGCTGCGGGCGCCTCGGCTGCTCGCCCACGACGTCACCCGGAACATCCTCGTCTTCGAACTGCTCGACGAGGCCACGACCGGCGCCGACCTCGCGGCGGACGAGCAGTTCCACGACGAGCTGGCCCGCCAGGCCGGGCGCGCGCTGGGCGTGCTCCACAGCATTCCGGCGGCGGAGCTGCCGGTCCCCCTGGAGACCGGCAGGCCGATCTTCCCCGACCTGTTCCTGCTGGACGCGCTGCCGCTGCCGTTCTACCTGTCCTTCACCTTCGCCGAGGTGAGCCTGTGGAACATCATCCACGGCGACAGGGGCCTCACCGAGGCCCTCGGCAGGCTGCGCGACATGGACCAGCGGGCGCCGCGGCGGCCGACCCACTGCGATCTGCGCCTCGACCAGTTCCTCGTCACGGACGACGTGCTGTACCTGACCGACGGCGAGGAGTTCCGGCTCGCCGACCCGGCCAGGGACGTGGGCGCCTTCGCCGGGGAGTGGCTGCACCAGGCCGTCGCCGGGCTCTCGGGCAAGGGTGAGGACGACGCCTTCGCCGGCCCGCCCACCCACGAGGAGATCGTCTCCCGGGGCGCCGCGAACCTGGACCGGCTCCGCCCTCGGATCGCGGCGTTCTGGGACGGCTACACGACGACGTGCGCCGACATCGACGACGAGCTGCCCGTCCGCGCGACGGCGTTCGCCGGCTGCCACCTGTTCGACCGCGCCGTCGTGACGTCGGGGAAGAGCGCCCGCCTGCACGCCGGCCTGCGGGCGGCCATGGGCATCGGGCGGACCGCGCTGTCCGACCCCGAACGGTACGTGACGGCACTCGGGCTGGGGGACGGCTCATGACCACGATCGGTGTTTCGCCCAGGCTCGGCGAGCTGCTCGCCGAGATCGAGGTGGCCCAGGGCGCGAACGTGGCGTTCGTCCGGGACCAGAAGGTCGAGGGCTCGACGCCCAGGGAACTCGTCGGGAACCTCGCCCGCGCCCTGTACGTCACCCTCCACTGCGGCAGGGAGGAGCGGGACGGGCTCGGCCCCCGCACCCTTCGCGACAGGCGGCTGGAGGAGCGCTTCACCGAGGCCACCCCGCACCAGGCGACGTGGCTGCCGGTGCGGAACCCGCGCCCGTCCGGCCAGGACGGCGTGACCGTCGTCGAGATCGACGGGGTGCGGGTGGCCGTCCCCGCCGACGCGGTGCTGGAGCCGGGCGAGAGCCCCCACCCCGGACAGGTGACCCTGCGCGTGCCCTCCTACCGGGCCGCGCTGTCACCGGGCTTCTTCCTCGTGGACGGATCGCAGGGGCACCCCATGGACAAGCCGCTCCTCCGGGTGTACGTGCACGTCGCCGAGGCCGAGCACGCGCCGCGCGCGTGGAACGCCGTGCTGGCCGGGCTCGAGGCGGCGAACCGTCCGTACCGGGCGAAGGTGTGCTCCTCGCCCCTGCTGTACCCGAGACGGGACGCGCTCGTCGTCTACCTGGGCGTGAGCGACTGGCACCTCGCCTCCGCCGTCGAGGCCGCCGTCAGGGGCCTGCCCGGCATCGGCCACGACACCTCACCCTTCGCCCGCCGGCTGGCGCCGGGCGTCGGGATCGCCTGCGAGCCCGAGGACGCCCGGCCGGAGCGCGCGGGGATGAGCTTCGGCGAGCACCGCGCGCTGGCCCTGGCCGAAGGGCTCGTCGCCCAGGCGGCGTCGGGGCCCGGGAGCTCTGCCGGCTCGGCCGTCGCCGAGTCGCTGATCGCCGCCCGCATCGACCCCGGCGAACCCGCCCGCAATTCCGACTCACCCGAATTCCCGGCTCTGCAAGGTGTTGAGTGATGCCACGTCCCCCGGCCATCCCCCTACAGGAGAAAACCAGACTCGTGCTGGCCGTGCTCGCGAAGGAGACCACGATCGCCGAGGCTGCGAAAGCGGCCCAGGTGACCGAGCAGTCGGTCATCAACTGGCGCAGGCAATTCGTCGACGGGGGGTGCGCCGGGCTGGCGGGCGGCGCCGCCGACCGCCGGCCCGAGCGCGAGGAACAGCTGGTCAACGAGATCAAGAGGCTGAAGATGGCGCTGGGCGAGGCCTACGTCGAGGTCATGACGTGGCGAAAGGTCGGTGGCGCGAGAAAGGTCCCTTCCGAAACCTCGAAATGATCAGGCAAGAGGTGGGGGTTTCCATTTCGAGGTTCTGCGACATTCTCGACATCCCGCGCCGAAGTTACACGCGCTGGCGTGCCGAACATCTCTCAAGAAAGGAGGAGGACGATTCAGACTCCGGGCAAGAATAACGGTCCCGCGGTGATGGCGCGGCGGCTCATGATGCGATACGGCACCAAGGACGTGCTGCGCGGCATCGACCTGACCATCAGACGCGGGGAGGTGGTGGCCCTGCTGGGGCCCAACGGCGCCGGCAAGACCACCACCGTCGAGATCCTCGAAGGCTTCCGCCGGCGCAGCAGCGGCGACGTACGCGTTCTCGGTGCGGACCCGAACGCGCCCGACGAGTCGTGGCGCTCGCGGATCGGGGTGGTCCTGCAGACCTGGGGCGACCACCCGCGCTGGCAGGTGGCCGAACTCCTCGAGCACATGGCCGGTTTCTACCCGAACCCCCGGGACGTCCCGACGCTGCTGGAGGAGCTGGGCCTGGAACGCGAGGCCGGGCAGATCATCCAGAAGCTGTCCGGGGGGCAGCGCCGGCGCTTCGACGTCGCTCTGGGCATCGTGGGGAACCCCGAGCTGCTGTTCGTCGACGAGCCCACCACGGGCTTCGACCCCGAGGCCCGCAGGAACTTCCACGACCTGGTCGAGCGGCTGCGCGGCGACGGCCTGACCATGCTGCTCACCACGCACGACCTGCACGAGGCCGAGCGGCTCGCCGACCGGATCGTCATCCTCATCGACGGCCAGATCGCCGCCGAGGGCACCACCGCCGACCTGGCCGAGCAGGCCAGGGCCGAGACGAAGGTGATCTGGAGCGAGGACGGCGAGGAGCAGGTGCAGTACGCCAGGGACCCGTCGGAGGTCGTCTGGCAGCTGCACAAGAAGTTCGACGGTCCCATTCCGGACCTCCAGGTCCATCGACCCACGTTGGAAGACGTCTACCTCCAGATGGTCCGGGCGGGGGAGCCACAATGACCACACCCAGCGCGTTCGTGAACGGCCTGCGCAGGGGGCGGCGGGAGGTCGTCCAGGTCCTCCGCAGCCCCAAGGAGCTGTTCAACTTCCTGAGCACCCCGGTCCTCATGGTGGTGCTCGGCCTGTTCGTCCGCGTCGACATACCCGGCAGCGACGTCGGCATGGGCCACCTCATCGTCGCCGGCGGGATCACCACGATGATCGCGCAGGCGTCCATCCTGGTGGTCCCGCAGGCCCTCGCCGTCGAGAAGGAGGACGGCACGCTGCTCCGCATGCGCACTGTGTCCGGCGGCATGACCGCCTACCTCGTCGGCAAGACGTGCGTGGTGGTCGTGACCGCCGTCGGCGGCGCCCTGCTGACGCTCGCCGGCGGCGTGCTGTTCGTGGGGACCGACCTGCCGCGCGACCTCGCGCACTGGGGCACCTTCGCGTGGGTCATCCTGCTCAGCCTGGTGACGCTCACGCCTCTCGGCGCCGCGCTCGGCGCGCTGCTGCCCAATCCGCGCGGGTCGCTGGCGCTGATGATGCTGATCATGCTCTTCCTGCTGGGCTTCTCCGGCCTCTACTTCCCGGTCACCGTGCTGCCCGGCTTCGTGCAGGCGATCGTGTCGATCTTCCCGCTGAAGTGGATCGGCCAGGGCATCCGCTCCAGCCTGCTGCCCGACGCCGCGCTGGCGGCCGAGACGGCGCAGAGCTGGCAGCTGATGCTCGTCTTCGTGGTCCTGGCGGTCTGGGCCGCCGTGGGCTTCGTCATCGCGCCGGGCATGCTGCGCCGGATGAGCCGCAGGGAGTCCGGCACGCGTCTCAAGAAGGCGGTGGCGTCATGACGCCGTACGAGCGGAGGCAGCGGCTGTCGCTGATGTTCCCGGCGCAGCCCGGCGGCCTCGACGAGCTGATGGACTTCGCCGGGTGCGCGCGGGAGGTGAGCGCGCGCCGGCTGTGGATGGGCCAGTCCATCCGGCTGGACACGTACCAGGCGATGGCGGGGCTGGCCGGCAGGATGCCGGGGCTTCCCCTCGGCACGGGGGTCACGCTGACGCCGCTCATGCACCCGTACATGGCGGCCATGGCGGCCAGGAGCGTGAGCGCCCTGTCGCAGGCGTCCTTCGTGGCCGGCTTCGGCCCCGGCGCCAAGGAGTTCCAGAACAGCGTGCTCGACCGCCCCTTCGAGCGGCCGCTCAAGGCGGTGGAGGAGTACGTCACGCTGGTCCGGCGCCTGCTCGACGGCGAGGTCGTCAACCACAGCGGAGAGCACTACACGATGAGGTCCGTCCTCATCCCGGTGCAGGCTCCCGTGGTCGAGGTGGGGGTCGGCGTCCTGCGCCCGGGGATGGCGAAGGTCGCCGGACGGGCCGCCGACGTCGCGATCACCTGGCTGGCGCCGCCCTGGTACATCAGCGACCACCTGAATCCCGCGTTCGAGCTGGGCGCCAAGGAGGCCGACCGCGAGCCGCCCCGGGTGGCGGCGGTCGTGCACGCGGCGGTGAAACGCCGGGGCCGCAACCTGCGCCGCATCGTCCAGGCCGTGGTGGGCAGCCACCTGTCCGCCGCCCACTACACCGACATGCTGCGCAAGGCCGGGCTGTCCGTGGACCCCGCCAACCCGCGGCAGGGCGCCCAGGAGCTCATCGACTCCGGCGTCTTCGCGACGGGCACGCCGGACGAGATCGCGGTCGCGATCGAGAGGTACGTCGAGTGCGGCGTCGACGAGGTGATCCTCAACGTCGGCGGCGTCTACCTCGTCGAAGGTCAGGCGGCGGCGGAACGCGAGATCCGCGAGATCATGGAGGCCTGGGAATCCCGTGAGTGACGACAACCCGACGATGGGCGAGGCCCCGGCCTTCGGGGCGCGCAGGCTGCTGTTCGCCGGCACCGGCGCGCTGGCCGTCGCCCACATGCCGTTCTGGGTCAACTGGCTCAGCTTCTGGTATCCCAAGCTGGAGGTACGGGTCGCGATCACGCGCAGCGCCGCCCGCTTCGTGAGCCAGGCGGCCCTGGCCCCGCTGGCGGGGCGGGAGGTCTTCCTCGACGCGTGGGCGGACGAGCCGGCGCCGACGGCCCCGCACGTGGAGCTCACGGAGTGGGCCGACGCCGCGATCGTCCATCCGGCCACGTACAACTTCGTGACGCGGTTCGCCCTCGGCATGGCCGACACGCCGGTGCTCCTGGCGCTGCAGTGCACCAAGGCACCGGTCGTCGTCGCGCCGGCGCTCCCGCCCGGCGGGGTGGACTCCCCGGCCTACCTGCGGCACGTGGCTTCCCTGAACGAGCGGCCCAACGTGGCCGTCGTCCCGCCGACGCCCGGGGCGAGCGCGACCACCGGGCGGATGGACGCCGCGGTGGCCACCCCGCTGCCCGAGGTGGTGGCCGTGGCGGAGAAGCTGCGGATCGAGCTGGGGGGTGCGGCATGACGCGTACGGGAACGCCCGGCGCGCTGGTCGATTCGTTCGGCACCGGCTTCCTGGTCACCCGCGTCTTCCGGCAGGGCGACGATTACCTGTGGGTGCGCACGCCCGGACCCAGGCGCGGGAACCGGTTCACCGCGATCCCGGAGGAGCTGCGGGACCCGGGGCTCGCCGCGGGCGGCGTCGCGCTGACCCCGGGCACGCCGGTCGGCGACGACCGGCACTACCTCGTCGGGGCCCGCTTCTCCCTGGCGCTGCTCATGGCCGCCCAGCCGGCCGGGCCGCACTGGACGGAGCTCGCGCCGCTGCTGCGCGGCGTGGGCGAGCTGGTCCGCCGGGTCCACGACACCGTCTCGCCGGCCCCGGCCGCGGAGCCGCCTCGGGGAGCCGAGCGCCTGAGGCGCTGGATGGCCACGGGGGAGGGCGCCGCCCCGGCCGGTGACCTGCACCGGCTCGCGGTCCGGAAGCTCGGGCGCGAGCGCTGGGACCGGGTGCTCGGCTGGTGCGACGGCGCGGTCGCCGACGGCTCGCGCGAGCGGGTCCTCCTCCTGGGCGGGGTGACCCTCGGCGGCCTCGTCCCCGCCCGCACGGCCCCTCCCGCCGGGACCCCGGCCGCGGCAGGACGGCTCGCGGCAGGCGAGGAACCGGCCGCGGGGGGCCGGCTCCTGGTGGGCGAGGAGCTGGCCGCCGGCCCGCCGGAGTACGACCTGGGCTGGACGCTGGGAGAGCTGTTCGAGTTCGGCGCGCTGCACTGGAAGGCCGCGGACCAGGGCGAGCCCGCCGCGCACTGCGCCGCCGCCGCGCGGAGCCTGCTCGACGGCTACGGCCGAGAACACCTCGACCTCGACCTGCTCGGCCGGGTGGCGCTGCTCCGCGTCCTCACGCACGCCCACGACTTCGCCGCGTACGTCGCCTGGACCGACCAGCTCCACGAGTACCTCGACCTGGCGATTTCCATGATCGACACAGACGGTACGGCGGCTCTGCCCCACGACACGCTCGCGTGAGCACGGAGGACCACAGTGGCACTGGACAACGCGTTCTACGACGACACACTGGCCTCGGTCTACGACCAGATGTACCCGCTGGACGGCGACACGGTGCAGGCCATCGACTTCATCGGCGAGCTCGCGCCGCCCGGGGGCCGGATCCTGGAGCTCGGCGTCGGCACCGGGCGGATCGCCGTCCCGCTCGCCGAGCTCGGCTACGACGTCCACGGCATCGAGGGCTCGACGGCGATGCTCACCAAGCTCAAGGAACGCGACCCGGACGGCAAGGTCACCACGCATCTCGGCGACTTCACCGAGACCACGACGGGAGAGCAGTTCGACGTGGTCACGCTGGTGCTGAACACCTTCTACGTCGCGATCACCAAGGAACAGCAGCTGTCCTGCCTGCGAAACGCGCGCGGCCAGCTGCGCGGCGGGGGAAAGCTGATCATTGAGGCGTTCGACCCCGCCCCATACCATGACATGAAGAAACCCGAGGTCTCCGTGCGGCATCTCAGCGAGAGGGCCATCATGCTCGACACCTTGACGGTCGACAGGTCCAAGCAGCTGATGGTCGCGACGCACACCATTCTCTCGGCCGGGTCCCCGGAGACGAAACGGCACGTCATCCGTTACGCCTTTCCCGCCGAGATCGATCTCCTCGCCCAGCTCGCCGGCCTGCGCCTGGCGGGCCGCTGGGCCGGCTGGACGAAACTGCCCTACACCTCGGCGAGCCTGCGACACGTGTCCGTGTACGAGCCCGACCAGGACGTCTGACGTCACGAAACCACAAGGGAGACATGCCATGGCGGAAATCTTCATCGCAGCCGCGACAATGGTTCTCGGAGGCGGGGCCGCGGCGGCCGTCAACAAACGCCAGAAGAAAAAGAGAGAGGCATTTACGGCGCAATTCGGATCCTTCGAGGAATTCCGCCGGGCAGCCGATCCCGATCGCATCAGGGCCATCCGGGACGACCAGGGCGAACTCGTGGCCGTCAAGGTGGTCCGGCAGGAATACCCCGGCATTCCGCTGGAATATGCCACGCGCTTCGTCAAGCAACTCTGACCGCCCCGCACGCGCGCGCTTCCGCGCGGCGCCACCAGGGCCGGCCTGACCCTCTCGCACTCCGCGTCTCGGGTGTCCGCGGAGTGCGCGGTGGCGGCCGTACCATGCTCTAGCTGCGAGGTTCGGGAAGTCCGAGAAGGGCAGCCCGAGCCGCGATGACCCGTGCCCGCAGGCCCGCCGTCGATACGGCGCCGCCCGATCTCAAATAACAGATGGAAACGGGAAGGCCGCGGGCGAGGCCGCCGGGCCGCCCGGACGCCGCCGATGACGGTCCATTACCGCTGGTGCGGCAACCGTTCAGACAATGGACACGGAAAAACGCCTGACCGGGCCGCCGGTTAGCAAAAGTTTCAAAACTCGATCGGTGAGCCACGAAAGTTTTTCTATGGATCTCCCCGGCCGGACTCGGTAAAATGACATTTGTCATAAGCCGAGCACGATCGGCAGACACGGGGGGAACTGGTGCAGGACACGTTCTCGGGGGAGCTCCGCTTATTCTCCCGGGGCGAACCACCTCACCGCTTGTGGCCGCACTCCCCGTCTGGAATCTCTCAGTCGAACCGACGGAGGTCTTCATGACGACCACGGACCAGCTCATGGCAGGCTACGCGACCTATGCCACACCCCAGGAAGTCGGCGCCGCCGCCGCCGGCGAGGCGCCGGAGATCAGCCCGATCTCGGTAGCCGTCCTGTCCTTCATCGGGCAGTCCAGCTACGCCTGCGGCGCCGGCATCAGCATGGCCGTCAGCTTCACCATCGGCAAGGGTTGCTGAAGTGATGTCGGGGTGCCGCCGGGCCCGGCCCGGAATCTCCCGGCCCGGCTCCGCCGCCCCACGGGCGGCGGGCACCCCGGCCCCATCTCGGACCGCCCTAACGCAGCCAACCGCGGCATGACGAGGTAGATGTGCGAAAGTTCAGCTTGCCCAACGGTCTCCGGGTCCTGCTCGACCCGCTTCCTGGCATGCCCGTGATGGGCATCGGCGTCCACTACCACGCCGGCTTCCGCGCGGACCCGGACGGGCGCAGCGGCCTGGCGCACCTCGTCGAACACCTCATGTTCCAGGGCGGCGCCGGCCTGCCGCACGCCGGATACTTCACGCGGGTCGCGGAGGTCGGCGGCAGCGCGACCGCGTCCACCTACCAGGACTTCACCCAGTACTGCCAGGTGGTCCCGCCGGACGGCGCGGACAGGGTGCTGGCGCTCGAAGCGGAGCGGATGGGCGGGCTCGACATCACCGAGACCGCGTTCAGGACCCAGCTCGACGTGGTGCGCGACGAGATCCGCATGAAGACGAGCCGCCCGTACGGTGGATTCCCCTGGACGGTCCTCCCGCGGCTGCTGTTCCGGACCTTCCCCAACGCGCACAACGGCTACGGGACCCCCGAGGACCTGGACCGGATCACCATCGACGAGTGCGCGCGCTTCCACGAGACCTCGTACGTGCCGGCCAACGCGCTCCTGACGGTCACCGGCGGCTTCGAGCCCGACCGGATCATCGAGCTGGTCGAGCGGCACTTCGGCGCGCTCCCGGCGCGAGCCGTCCCCGCACCCGCGAGCCTCGCGGAGCCGCACCGCACGGACGAGACGCGCGGGGAGCACCGCGACCCGAACGCCCCCCTGCCCGCGGTGGCGGTCGGCTACCGGCTGCCCGATCCGCGCGCGGCCATGCAGGACTACCTCGCGCACATGGTGCTGTCCGGGCTGCTCGCCTCCGGCGCCACGCCGTGGCTGCGGCAGCCGCCCGGCCACGAGTTCGCGCCGAAGGTCAGCACGTCCTGCGGGTTCTTCGGGCCGCTGCTCGCCCGCGAGCCGGACACCGGCCTGGTGGTCGTCACGCATCCGGGCGGCCTCCGCGCGGACGACATCCTGGCGGATCTCGACGCGGCCTTACGCCTCCTCTCCGACACGGGCCCGGACGCCGCCGACGTCGAGCGCGTCGCCGCCCGTCTGGCGATGTCCCATCACCGTTCCTGCGACGCCCTCGCCACGCGCACCGCGAGGGCGGGCGGTTACGAGCTGCTCCACGGAACGGGAGAGCTCGTCGACGACCTCCCACGGTTGTTGCACTCGGTCACCCCCACGGGGGTGTCCCATGCGGCCAAGTCCGTCCTGTCCGACGCCCGTGCCGTCGTGACCCTGACCCCGGGAGAGAACGATGACGTTTCCTGAGGTGAACGAGCAGGTCCTGCCCTGCGGGCTCCGCGTGCTCTCCACGCATTCGCCGTCCGCGTCGATGGCCGAGGTCCGGCTCGCGATCCCCATGCCGTCCACCGCCGTCGACCTGGCCGCCGCGCTGGTGATGGTGGACAGCCTCCCCGGGGGCGGCGGCCGGGCCGACGAGGCCGAGAACGTGCTCGGGCCCGGCGCGCTGGTGCAGACCACGTACGACCACCGCTGGCTGCGCATCGGCGCCTCCGTGCCCGCCACGAAGCTGCCGGAGCTCATCGCCCTCGTCTTCGGGGCGCTCGCGACGCCGCGCTACAGCGCGGACACCTGCCGCGGCGCCACGCGGCGGATCATCCAGCGCAACATCATGGCGCGGTCCCACCCCCAGATCATCGCGCGCACGGCGCTGGGCAGGCACTGCTACGGCGACGACTTCCCCGCGGTGCTGCCCGAACCGTCCGCGCTGTCGGCGGTCACCCCCGAGGACGTCACGCGGCTGCACCGGGACCACCTGGTTCCGGACCGGGCCCTGCTCGTGGTGACGGGGGGAGCCGACCAGGGCAGGACCTCGAAGGCCCTCGCCGAGGCGACCTCCTCATGGTCCGCGGACCCCGGCCGCGAGGCCCCCGCGCGCGGGCCCGAACTGAAGGACGCGGGCATCACCCTGGCCGAACGGCAGTCCACCGGGCAGTCCGACATCACCCTGATCGCCCGCAGCCTGCCCAGGACGGACCCCCGCTTCCCCGCGCTCAGCATCGCCAACTGCGTGTTCGGCGGCTACCCCGCCTCGCGGCTCGTCGCCCGGCTGCGCGAGGAGAAGGGGCTCGTCTACGCCGTCGAATGCGCCCTGGACGAGCTGCTCGAGGACGAGCTCATCATGATCCACGCCGGGATGGACCCGTACGACGCCCCCGTCGTGCTCCGGGAGATCCAGTCCGAGCTGGCGAGGTTCGCGGCCGAGCCACCGACGGCCGCGGAGATCGCCACGGCCCGCGAATACATGCTCGGCATGCTCTACCAGAGCGCCGCCTCCCAGGCCGGCCTCGCCGAGCTGCTCTTCAGCGTCGCGCCGCTCGGCGTCGGCCTGGACTGGCTGCTGTCCCTGCCCCAGGTGCTGCACGACGTCACCACCGACCAGGTGGCCGAGATCGCGCGCGAGCTCTACCCGCCGGACCGCTTCTCCGGGGTCGTGGTGGGCGAGCGGGGCGTCCTCGGCGCCCAGGAGTTCGACGTGCCGCAGGGGGCGGCGCGGTGACCCGGAAAGCCAACTCCGCAGTTCATTTCAGATGTCAACACATCACCACGGGAGGATGAATGAGTACATCAAGTCAGCTGATGGCGGGTTACGCCGCCTACACGACCCCATCTGAGGTCGCCGCGTCGGCGACGACCGAAGCGCCGGCCATCTCGCCGGTTTCCGTAGCGATCTCGGCGTTCGCCACCGCCTCCTCCGTGGAGTGCGCGGTCTTCTCCGTCGGCCTCGTCGCCAGCGGTGTCTCCGGATGGACCATCGGCGCCGGCTGCTGAGCTCGAAAGGGACCGGCGGCCCCCCGCTCCACGAGCGGAGGGCCGCCGGTCCTCGCTTTTCCCCGGCGGCCCATGACGGTGGGTCCCCGGTCCTCGCGCTACCCCCGATGGCCTATGACGGTGGGTCGCCGGTGCCGGGGCGCACCTCCACGAGACCCATGAGCGCGATCCCGGCGCCCCTGGCGATCTCGCCGAGCTGGACCGAGGTCAGCCCGCTGATCTCCATCCGCCGCCCCTGCGTGCCGAGCACCTCACCACCCGCCTCGATCACGGCGGCGCACAGCGGGCGAGGCCGGTCCGACAGCACGCTGATCGTCTCCAGCCGGAAGCGGTCGACGAACGCGGTGGCCGACCCGCTCCCGACGATCCGGCCGCGCGAGATCACCACCAGGTCGTCCACCAGGTCCTCCAGCCCGGCCAGCAGGCGGCTGGTGAGCAGCACCGTGCGGCCCTGGCCGCGCAGCCGGCGCAGCAGCTCCTTCAGCCAGGCGATCTCCTGGGGGTCGAGCCCGTCCAGCGGCTCGTCGAGCAGGACGGTCTCGGGGTCGCCGGCCAGCGCGGTCGCCAGAGCGAGGCGCCGCCGCGGGGCGGCGGGCAGCCTCCGCACCCGCTGACCGGCCACCGCGCCGAGCCCGACCAGGTCGAGGACGGTCTCGGCCCGGGACCTCGGCATGCCGGCCAGCCGGGCCGCCCAGCGCACGCTGTCGATCACCCGGCGGGAGGGGTGCGCGCTCCGGACGTCCATGACGGCGCCCACCTTGCGGGCGGGAGCGGGCCACTCGTGGATGGGCCGGCCGTCGATGAGGGCGGAGCCCGACGTCGGGCGTACGAGACCCAGGAAGAGGCGGAGAGTCGTGGACTTGCCGGCACCGTCGGCCCCCAGGAGACCGGTGATGGCACCGGGCCTGACGGCGAAGCGGGCGTCGCTGAGCGCCACGACCGGGCCGAACCGTTTCGTCAGGGTCTTCGCGTCCAGCATCGGCATCATCCCGTTTCACCGCGATCATTGACCTTGCGTCGTGAAATGAGGAGCGCTCCGCCCTGGCAATGCTAGCCATCAAGGGGATGGCATTCGTCTTTTGCTCATTTAGCTACGGCTCGGATTCGGGCGCCGCCGTGAGGACGCGGCGGAGGAACTCCTCGACGGCGGCCACCGCCGTGTCGTGGTCGCCGCCCCTGGCCACCAGCAGCGCGCTCTCGTTGACCGCCGCCAGCAGCATGTGCGCGTGCAGGTCGAGGAACTCGGCCGGCACCGCCCCCGTGGCCTCCAGCGCGCCCTTGAGCATCCCGAACGAGTAGCGCTCCTCCATGGCCCGCCACCGCTCCCAGCCCATCACCGACGGCGCGTCGATGAGCACGATGCGCTTGATGACCGGGTCGCCGGCCAGCGAGATCCAGGCGAGGACCCCGGCGCGCAGGGCGGCCACCGGGTCGGAGATGCCGCGGACCGCCTCGAGGAGCTTGCCGCCGACGGCCGACTCCGTGGCCTCCAGCACCGCCTCGAACAGGGCGTCCTTGCCCGCGTAGTGGTGGTAGAGCGCCCCCCTGCTCAGCCCCGACTCCTGCAGCACCGCCTCGATCGAGGTGTCGTCGTAGCCCCGCTCGGCGAACAGCCGCGTGGCGATCGCGAGGACCCTGTCGCGGGTGGCCGCTCCGCGCTCCGCCTTGAGGTTCATGGCACCACTCTAGACATACCGACCGTCAGTCGGTAATTTCATAGACCGACAGTCGGTCTGTAAACGAGGAGCATCCATGAACGGCATCCACTACGTCGACGTCGGCGACGGGCCCGTCAGCCTGTTCGTGCACGGCGTGGGCACCAGCTCGTACCTGTGGCGGCACGTCATCG
Organism: Nonomuraea phyllanthi; assembly: GCF_006334985.2. Taxonomy (GTDB): domain Bacteria; phylum Actinomycetota; class Actinomycetes; order Streptosporangiales; family Streptosporangiaceae; genus Nonomuraea; species Nonomuraea phyllanthi. Next base: position 167,053 of record NZ_VDLX02000001.1, on the reverse strand, counting down.
ACGCCTTCCGGGGCGAGCGCCGCTGCGTGGCCATCGACCTGCCGCTGCACGGCGGCAGCGCGCCGCGCGACGACCTGTCGATCCCCGCGATGGCCGAGGCCGTAGAGGAGCTGTGCGACGGGCTCGGGCTCGCCGAGGTGGACCTCGTCGCCAACGACACCGGCGGCGCCGTGGCCCAGGTCTTCGCCGTACGCCACCGCGAACGGCTGCGCACGCTCACCCTCACCAACTGCGACGTGCACACCAACACGCCGCCCGAGGCGTTCAGGTCCACGGTGGAGCTGGCCGCCAGGGGCGAGCTGGCCGCGCTGACCGCGGCCGTGCTGGAGCGGCCGGAGCTGCTGGCGAGGACCGCGTTCGGCGAGGGCTACGAGCGGATCGGCGACCCGGCGGAGCTGGTGGACGCGTACCTGCGGCCGATCCTCGACAAGCCCGGCGGCGGCCGGGCGCTGGAGCGCATGCTGACCGCCATCGACGCCAAGCACCTGGTCGCCATCGAGCCGCAGCTGACCGTGCTGACCGTGCCGACGCTGGTGGTCTGGGGCACCGGGGACGTCTTCTTCGACGTGCGGTGGGCCCGGTGGCTGCGCGACACGATCCCCGGCGTCAAGGAGGTCGTCGAGATCGAGGGCGGCCGGCTGTTCTTCCCCGACGAGCGGGCCGGCGAGCTGGTGCCGCACCTGCGGCGCTTCTGGGGCCGCCCGTAAGGCCCCGCTCCCGTGGAACCGAAAATCCGTAGGATCGGGCGTATGCACGTGGAGACTTTGCGCCGCTATCCCGTCAAGTCGATGCTGGGGGAGGAGCTCCCCGAGAGCGACGTGAGCGAGCGCGGCCTCGCCGGAGACCGGGCGCGGGCGGTGCTGGACATCGCGACCGGGAAGATCGCCAGCGCGAAGAACCCCCGCCTCTGGCGGGGCCTGCTGGCGATCGAGGGCGCGAAGGCCCCGGACGACGAGGAGCTGTCGCGGCTGCTCGGGCGGGATGTCAGGCTGATCGACGTGCCGCCGGAGAACGCCCGTTTCGAGCGCTCGGTGCCGGAGCAGGTGCTGGCCGCGGGCATCGAGGCGGTGGTGCCCTACACCGTCGGCACGCTCGGCGGCGCCTCCCCTGAGGGCACGTTCTTCGACTTCGCGCCCATCCACCTGATCACCACCGCCACCGTCGAGCGGATCGGCTCGCTCGGCCCGCGCGGGCACGTCGAGGCGCTGCGCTACCGGCCCAACCTGGTCATCCGCACGGAGGAGGAGGGCTTCCCCGAGAACGCGTGGGTGGGCCGCGAGCTGCACGTGGGCGACGAGGTGGTGCTGGAGGTCATCGTGACCAGCCCGCGCTGCGCCGTGCCGACCCTGGCGCACGGGCCGCTGGGGCGCGACACCGACGCGCTGCGCACGGTGGCCCGGCACAACCGGGTGCCGGTGCTCGACCAGGGGCCGCAGCCGTGCGCGGGGGTGTACGCGCGGGTGGTGCGGCCCGGGCGGATCAGGAAGGGCGACGGGGTACGCCTCACGCCAGCGGCGTGAGGTACTTGTCCAGGTCGTCGAGGATCTTGCCGGCGGCCGTGACGCCGATGCCGGTCATCCAGATCTCGTCGTCCACGTTGTGGGCGTTGCCCGACTCGACCGCCTTCAGGTTCTTCCACAGCGGCCCGGCCGTCACCTCGGCCTGCGACTTGGCGGCGGCGTCGCCGTACGCGCTGTAGAAGACGGCGTCGGCGTCGGCCTTGGCGATGTTCTCCTGGCTCACCTTGCCGAAGCGCCTGTCCTGCTGGTCGGCCAGCTGCTGCGCCTCCGGCCGGGGGATGCCCGCGTCGCCCAGCACGATGCCGCTGAACGAATCGGGCCCGTACAGGCGGATCTCGGTGGGCATGAACCGCACGATGCCGACCTGCACCTTCGAGAACTTGGCGCCGACCTCCTTGGCCCGCGACTCGTACGCCGACATCAGCTGCTGCGCCTGCTCCTTCTTGCCCAGCGCCTCGGCGTCGAGCAGGAAGTTCTCCTTCCAGGTGATGCCGACCCGGTCGGTGAACACGGTGGGCGCGATCTTGCTGAGCTTGTCGTAGAGGGGCTCCTGCCGGAATTTGCTGCCCAGGATGAGGTCGGGCTTGAGCGCGATGATGGCCTCCAGGTTGGGCGCTTGGGTCGTACCGACGGCCTTGGTGGCCGACAGGGCCGAGCCCAGGTACGCGGGCCACTTCTGGCTCTGCGAGGCCTGCGCCGCGCCGACGGGCGCCATGCCGAGCGAGACCATCGAGTCGAGCTTGTCCGTGTCGAGCACCACGACCCGCTTGGGGGTCATCGGGACCTTCGTCTCGCCCATGGCGTGCTTGACGGTCCTGGTGGGGCCGGAGTCCTCGGAGGCGCCGGACGAGCCGCAGGCGGTGAGGGCGAGGAGAGGCAGCATGGCGACGGCGGCCAGGCGGAGGCGCATGGGCATTCCTTGATCGTTAGGTTAGGCAAGCCTAAGTATCGCACGTCCGATTTATCCACGCCGAAACCGAGTCAGTGAGAAACCCGAAACGTCGGCGAAACACCGGACCGGCGAGATTCACCAATGCGAAACACGGCTGGTCGAGCCACGAAACCCCAGGCGAACACGCTGTGGCCACACGTCACACGTAAGGAGGGTCGCGTCGTGAAGATCGATAGCGGCACCACAGCCTGGATGCTCGCGGCCACCGCGCTGGTGTTGCTGATGACTCCCGGCCTCGCTTTCTTCTACGGGGGCATGACCAGGGCCAAGAGCGTCCTGAACATGATGATGATGTCGTTCGGCGCCATCGTCACGGTGACCGTCGCCTGGGTGCTGTTCGGGCACTCGCTGGCCTTCACCGACAACCCCAGCTCGGCGATCAACAACGTCGTCGGCGGCTTCGACGCGCTGGGCCTGCAGAGCCTGGTCGGCACCGCCACGGAGAACGACGGCACCGGCATGCCGAGCCTGGTCTTCTCCGCCTTCCAGCTGACGTTCGCCATCATCACCGTCGCCCTGATCAGCGGCGCGATCGCGGACCGGGCGAAGTTCGGCGCGTGGATCCTCTTCAGCATCCTGTGGGCGACGATCGTCTACTTCCCCGTCGCGCACTGGGTGTGGGGCACCGGCTGGCTCAACACGATGGGCATCGAGGACTTCGCGGGCGGCACGGTGGTGCACATCAACGCGGGAGCCGCGGGCCTGGCGCTCTGTTTCGTGCTGGGCAAGCGCCACGGCTGGCGCAAGGAGCCGATGCGGCCGCACAACCTCCCCTTCGTCCTGCTCGGCGCGGGCCTGCTGTGGTTCGGCTGGTTCGGCTTCAACGCCGGCTCGGAGCTGGCCGTGGACGGCACGACCGGGCTGGCGTTCATGAACACCCAGATCGCCACCGCGGTCGCCGCGGGCGCCTGGCTGGTCGTGGAGAAGATGCGCGACGGCCACGCCACGAGCCTCGGCGTCGCCTCCGGCGCGGTCGCCGGCCTCGTCGCCATCACCCCCGCCTGCGGCTTCGTGGACCCGTGGGCCGCGATCGTCATCGGCCTGCTGGCGGGCGTCATCTGCGCCTACGCCGTCGGCCTCAAATACCGGCTCGGCTTCGACGACTCCCTCGACGTGGTGGGCGTGCACCTGGTGGGCGGCGTCATCGGCGCCGTCTCGCTCGGCTTCCTGGCCGCCTACCCCTTCCTCGACCAGCAGAGCGAGGGCCTGTTCTACGGCGGCGGCGTCGGCCAGCTGGGCCTGCAGGTGCTCGGCCCGGTCGCGGTCGGCGGCTACTCCTTCGTCGTCACCTGGGTCCTCGGTAAGATCATCGACAGGACGATGGGCTTCCGCATCTCCACCGAGGAGGAGATGACCGGCATCGACGTCACCACGCACGCCGAGACCGGCTACGACCTCGGCACCGTCTACGCCTCCGGCGTGACCTCACCCAACGGGGGCGCCGCCGCCCCGGCCGCTAAGAAGGTGGACGCATGAGGCTCATCACCGCGATCATCAAGCCCTTCAAGCTCGACGACGTGAAGGCCGCGCTGGAACAGTTCGGCATCAAGGGGATGACGGTCAGCGAGGCGAGCGGCTACGGCCGCCAGCGCGGCCACACCGAGGTCTACCGCGGCGCCGAGTACCAGGTCGACCTGGTGCCGAAGGTGCGCCTGGAGGTCCTCGCCGAGGAGGACGACGCCGAGGACGTGATCGACGTCATCGTCAAGGCCGCCCACACCGGCAAGATCGGCGACGGCAAGGTCTGGTCCGTCCCCGTCGACACCGTCATCCGGGTGCGTACGGGAGAGCGGGGTCCGGAAGCCCTGTGATGCGGGGAGAGGCCCGTTCGTACGCCGCGGCCCGCAAGGAGCGGGCCGCGGACACCGACCGCTGGCTCAAGGACCTGTTCCGTACGGCGAGCGACGGCGACCACGTCTCCCTGGTCGCCGTCGGCAGCTTGGGGAGGGGCGAGCTGGCGCCGGGCAGCGACCTCGACCTGGTCCTGCTGCACAACGGCCGGGCGGACGTCAGCATGGTCGCCGACCGGATCTGGTATCCGATCTGGGACTCCGCGGTCGGCCTCGACCACTCGGTGCGCACGGTCGAGGAGGCGGTGTCGGTCGCCCGGCAGGACCTCAAGGCCGTGCTCGGCCTCATCCAGGCCAGGCACGTGGCGGGCGACCCCGAGCTCACCAGGAGGGCCAGGGAGTCGGTGCTGGCCGAGTGGCGCACCGACTCCCGCCGCCGGCTCGCCGAGCTGCGCGAGGCGTCCGACCAGCGGGCCCAGACCAGCGGCGAGCTGGCCTTCCTGCTGGAGCCCGACCTCAAGGACGGCCGCGGCGGGCTGCGCGACGTCCAGGCCATGCAGGCGGTGGCCGCCGCCTGGGTGGCGTCCGCGCCCGGCCCCAGGGCGCGCGAGGCGTACGAGTTCATCCTCGACGTGCGGCACGCGCTGCACGTCGTCACCGCCCGCGGCACCGACCGGCTGGTGCTGCAGGAGCAGGACGCCGTGGCCGGGCTGCTCGGCCTGCTCGACGCGGAGGCGCTCATGCGCAGGCTCGCCGAGGCGGGCCGGACCATCTCCCACGCCTTCGACGGCACCTGGCGCACCGTTGACAGGCTGCTGTCAGGCCCCGCCCCCCGAGGCCGCCGCCCGCTGGCCGACGGCGTGGTCGAGCACGGCGGCGAGGTGGTGCTCGCCAGGGGCGCCAACCCGCGCAAGGACCCCGTGCTGGTGCTGCGCGCCGCCGCGGCGGCGGCTGACTCCGGGCTGCCGCTGGCTCCCGCCACGGTGTCCGTGCTCGCAGCTCAGTCGGCCCCCATGCTGGTGCCGTGGCCGGAGGAGGCCCGCGACGCGCTGGTGTCGATCCTCGGCGCGGGTCGCGCCGCCGTGCCCGTGTGGGAGGAGCTGGACCAGGCGGGCATCCTTGTCAAACTGCTTCCTGACTGGGAGCGCGTACGCCACCGGCCGCAGCGCAACCCGATCCACCGGTTCACGGTCGACCGGCACCTCATCGAGGCCGCCGCGAACGCCGCCAGCCACACCCGCGAGGTCTCCCGCCCCGACCTGCTGCTGATCGGGGCGCTCCTGCACGACATCGGCAAGGGCTGGCCGGGCGACCACTCCGCCACCGGCGAGGTCGTCGTCCGCGACATCGCGACCCGCATCGGCCTGCCCGCGCACGACGTCGAGACCCTCGCCACCGTCGTACGCCACCACCTGCTGCTGCCCGAGACCGCCACCCGCCGCGACCTCGACGACCCGGTCACCATCGAGAAGGTCGCCGCCACCGTCGGCTCCCGGGAGGTCCTCGATCTGCTGGCCGCGCTGGCGATCGCCGACGGCCACGCGACGGGCCCGGCCGCCTGGAACGGCTGGAAGGCCGGGCTGGTGGCCGACCTCGTGCGCCGCGTCAGGTCCGTGCTGGCCGGCTCGCCGCCGCCCAGGCCGCCCACGCTCTCGGCCGAGCAGGCCGCGCTGGCCCGGCACGGCGGCGGCGCGGTGCGCGTCAACGGCGGCGACGTCACGGTCGTCGCCCCCGACCGGCTGGGCCTCCTGTGGAGCGCCGCCGGCGTGCTGTCCGCGCACCGGCTCATCGTGCGCTCCGCCTCGTCCGCGTCCGCGGGCTCCACGGCGGTCATCGAGTTCTCGGTCATCCCCGAGTACGGCAGCCCGCCCGACCCCGCCATGCTGGAATCGGACCTGCGTCTGGTCCTTGCTGGCCGCCTTGACATCGAACAGAGATTGGCCCGCCGCGCCCGGTCCATGAGGCCGCCCCGCGTACCTGTGGCTCCACCCCGGGTGACGTTGGTGGACGACGCCTCCGCGACGGCCACGGTGGTGGAAGTCAGGGCCCATGACAGGCCGGGGCTTCTGTGGCGTATAGGACGGGCGTTCGGGGAGTGCGGTCTTGACGTGAGAGCCGCTCGCGTGGAGACTCTCGGCGCGGAGGCGGTGGACGTCTTCTATGTCGTGGATCGCGCTGGTCGCCCCCTCAGCGACGCCGCGCAGCGAGCTCAAGTCCGCGATCAGGTGCTTGCCGCACTGCGATAACCAACAGCACACGACAACCGGTCACCTTTGTAACAATTGTGTCCGAAATGCCGGTTAAGTCGGAGGCTGCGGATAGCTTGTGGACGGCTTGAAGGCCCGGTCGTGGACGGGACGATTGAGGGGTACGTGTAGCAGTGACGACGGGGAACTCCGAAGGCGGCCTCGCCGCGAGGCGGGACCGCGGGAAGCGGTCACTGCCACGTTTCGGCCTGCGCAACTGGCGGGTGAGATGGCGACTCACCGCACTGATCCTGGTGCCCACGATCGCCGCCGTCGTGCTCGGGGGAGCGCGCGTGGTCGGCTCGATCCAGACCATCGGCGACTACGAGCGCACCGCCACCGGGGCCGAGCAGGCGGGTCGCATCCGCGACCTGCTGCAGGCCCTCGGCGAGGAGCGTGACACCAGCGGCTGGATCGGCGCCAGCCGCACCGTCCGCAAGAAGCTCGCCCCCGACCTCGCCGAGCGCAAGGCCGCGGTCGACACGCTGGTCAAGACCGTGAAGGCGGACCTCGACACGATCGACGAATCGTTCGGCCCGCGCATGTTCAAGGCCGCGCAGCAGGCCAGGTACGACCTGGACGGGCTGTCCAAGGTCAGGGCCGAGGGCCAGGCCGAGCCGTTCCGCTACAACTTCCTCGCCGACACCCTGCTCAAGCTGCACGACGAGATGAGCCTGCTGTCGGAGGACTCGCAGATCCTCGGCCAGTTCCGCGCGCTGAACGCGCTGGCCGCGGCCAAGGAGGAGGTCTCCCGCCAGCGCATCCAGCTGCTCCAGGCGTCCTACGACGCCGCCAGCGTGGACGCCCAGGAGGTCGAGCAGTTCATCGCCTCCAACGCCCGCCAGCTGAGCGACATCTCCGACGTCGGCGCGGAGGCGGGCGCGGACGTCGGGCTCCGGCTGTCCAGGGCGCTCACCACCGAGCCCAAGTACGTCAACGTGCAGCTCACCAAGTCCCGCGCGATCACGCTGGCCAGCGGCCGGGCGCCGGGCGCGCGGATCACCGACAACCTGATCTCCGCCAACGGCAGCCGCGAGCAGTGGTACAAGGACAACGCCGCCACCATCGGCGTGCTGCACGGCATCGAGAAGCAGCTGGCCGGCGAGGTGAGCCTGCGCGGCAAGGAGCTGCGCGAGGCCGAGGTCCGCAACGCCATCGTCGCGGGCGCCCTGATCGTGGCGCTGCTGCTGCTCGTCCTGCTGCTCACCGTGGCCATCGCCCGCTCCATGGTCGGCCCGCTGCGCCGGCTGCGCACCGAGGCGCTGGAGGTGGCCGGCTTCCGCCTGCCCGACGTGGTGCACCGGCTGCGGGTCAGCGGCGACTCCACCGTCGGCGACGTGCGGCCCATCGAGGTCGAGGGCAACGACGAGATCGGCGAGGTCGCGAGGGCCTTCGACCAGGTGCACCGCCAGGCCGTGCGGCTGGCGGGCGAGGAGGCCGAGCTGCGCGGCAACATCAGCTCGATGTTCGTCAACCTCTCGCGCCGCACCCAGACGCTGGTCGAGCGGCAGATCTCGCTCATCGACGGCCTGGAGAAGGGCGAGCAGGACGGCGGCCGGCTGGCCGACCTGTTCAAGCTCGACCACCTGGCCACCCGCATGCGCCGCAACTCCGAGAACCTCCTGGTTCTCGCCGGCCACGAGGCCACCCGCCGGCGCAGCCAGCCGGCCAAGCTGGTCGACGTCGTACGCGCCGCGCTGTCCGAGGTCGAGGGCTACGAGCGCGTCCAGGTCAAGGTCCACCGGGGCACCTCCGTGGTCGGCAGCGCCGCCAACGACCTGGTCCACCTGGTCGCCGAGCTGGTCGAGAACGCCATCCAGTTCTCCCCGAGCAACTCCCAGGTCATGGTCACCAGCAGCGTCGTCGAGGGCGGCGGCGCGCTGGTGTCGGTGAGCGACTCCGGCATCAGCATGACGGAGGACGAGCTGGCCGAGGCCAACCGGCGCCTGGCCGAGCCGCCCGTCGTGGACGTGTCGGTCTCGCGGCGCATGGGCCTGTTCGTGGTCGGCCGCCTGGCGCTGCGCCACGGCATCAGGGTGCAGCTCAGGAAGGGCGAGGGCGCCGGCCTGACCGCCATGGTGCTGCTGCCGCCCACGGTGGTGGCGGACGGCACGCAGCAGCAGCCGCTGCCGCAGCGGCCCGCCTTCGGCGGCGGCACCGTGCCGGCCGCGGCGGCTCCGCCGGTGGGACCGGCCCCGCAGGCGCAGAACGGCGCGTTCAGGTCGTTCGGCAGCTTCGACTCCTTCGACAGCGGCCCCCGGCCGGGCGGTCCCGTACCCCGCCACCGCACACGGCCGCCGCAGGGCGCGCCGGGAACCCGCTCGTTCGACAGCGCCCAGGGACCGCGCTCGTACGACAGCCCGCAGGGGCCCCGCTCGTACGACAGCGCGCCTTACCACTCCGACCCCGGCAGGTCGGGGGTCAACGGCTTCACCGCCGACACCGACGGCGGCTCCTACCGCAGGCAGCCCGCCTCGTACGACTCGGGCACCTACCCGTCGTACCCCGACGCGGGTTCGGGCTCGTACCCATCTGGTAATGGCGCGTTCCAGACGCCCCCGCCCACGCGCGGGTTCCCCACGAACGACGTGCGCCGGCCCGAGCCGCCTCCCTCCGTGGAGGTGTCTCCCATGGAGCCTGAGCAGGAGGAATTCCTGCCGATCTTCGCGTCGGTGGAGTCCGCCTGGTTCCGCCGGCCGCCCGGCGAGCCGGCGCGGGACGCGGCGCAATCGACGGGGGCGAGTGGGGACAGTGCCCCGCAAGCCGTACAGTCTGGGGAGGAAGCGTGGCGAACGGCGGCCGACGCCGGTTGGCGCGCGGCGGCCGCTGCCGCCGAGCCCAGCCTTGGCGGCATCACCGCCGCCGGGCTACCGAAGCGCACCCCCAAGGCCAACCTGGTTCCCGGAACGGCGAGCCAGCCGGCGCAGCAGCCGCAGCAACAGCAGCGGCCCGCCCCGACGCCGCCGATCTCGGCGGACCGGATGCGTAGCCGGATGGCCGGTTTCCAGCAGGGTGTGCGACGGGGCCGCCAGGAACTTCGTGGACAGGAGAACAGAGTGAGTGAGCGTCCCGCCGGGGAGGATGCGTGACAACCCTTAGCCATGAGGCGAACAGGTTCGACTGGCTGATCACCGACTTCGTGCGTAACACGCCTGGAGTCGCGCACGCCGTCGTGGTATCGGCCGACGGCCTGTGCCTGGCCGCCTCCGAAGGCTTCCCGCCAGATCGGGCCGACCAGCTCGCCGCGGTGTCGGCGGGCCTGCTGAGCCTGACCGTGGGGGCCTCCAGGGTGTTCGAGGGCGGCGCGGTGACGCAGACCGTCGTCGAGATGCAGCGTGGTCTGCTCCTGGTCATGGCGATCAGTGACGGCTCGGTGCTCACGGTCCTGGCGGCACCGGACTGTGACATGGGTTTGGTGGCGTACCAGATGACGTTGCTGGTAGACAGGGCGGGACAGGCGCTCACGCCGGCCCTGCGGGCCGAGCTCCAGGCCGCCAGGACCCGGTGATGTGATGGAACTGAGGGGAGCGGGCCGTGTACGGCGTTGACGGCACCGGGGACGACGAACCCCTGTTCCGTCCTTACGCGGTGACCGGCGGCCGATCCGAGCCGCGCTACCACCTGGCGATGGAGACGCTGATCTCGTCCATGTCGATCCCGGACGACGAGATGGCACTGCTCACCCCCGAGCAGGAGGCCATCATGCAGCTGTGCAGGTCGTTCCGGTCGGTCGCCGAGATCTCGGCCCTGCTCCGTGTCCCGCTCGGCGTGGCCAGGGTGCTCGTGGCGGACATGTCCGACGAAGGGCTTGTCCGCCTGCACCAGCCACAGCTCAGCCAGGGACAACCAGACATCAACATGCTCGAAAGGGTGCTCAGTGGACTACGCAGGCTCTAGCCCCGGGCTGACGTCGACGAAGATCGTCGTCGCCGGAGGGTTCGGCGTCGGTAAGACGACGTTCGTGGGGGCGGTGTCCGAGATCCTCCCGCTGACCACAGAGGCGGTGATGACCGACGCGTCCGCGGGCATCGACGACCTCGGGCTCACGCCCCTCAAGCAGACGACGACCGTGGCCATGGACTTCGGCCGCCTGTCGCTCGACCGCGACCTGATCCTCTACCTGTTCGGCACGCCCGGGCAGCACCGGTTCTGGTTCATGTGGGATGACCTGGTGCGGGGCGCGATCGGGGCGGTCGTGCTGCTCGACACCCGGCGGCTGGCCGACAGCTTCCCCGCCATCGACTACTTCGAAGAGGCCAAGCTGCCGTTCGTGATCGGCATCAACGGCTGGGACGGGCAGTTCCCGCACTCCGACCAGGAGGTCAGGGAGGCGCTCGCGCTCTCGCCGCACGTGCCGATCGTGCGCACCGACGCCCGCAACCGCGAGTCGGTCAAGGCGACGCTGATCTCGCTGGTCGAGCACGTCGTGCGCCTACGCGCCGCGCCCGTCCGCTAGCCCACCCGCTCACGCCCAGGGGACGCTCTCCAGCGCGTTGAGCACCGGGACCAGCCGCTCCTCCTCGTGGGCGAAGTGGCTCTCCAGCTCCGCCGCGACGCGGTCGAGCGTGCCGGGATCGGCGGCCTCGCGCAGCTCGCCGGCCAGCCTGGCGATCACTACGTGCTCGGCGCGCAGCCGGTCGAGCGGCTCCTTCAACTCGGGGAAGAGCCGCTCCAGGTGCGGGAAGGCCACCCGGTCCTCGCCGTTGTGGTGGAAGGCCAGCGCGTCGCAGAACGCCAGGCAGTGCGTACGCAGATCGCCGGCCGGCCCGCCCTCACGCGCCTTGGCCAGCTCGCCCCGCAGGTACGCGTGGATCCTGACCAGCTCGTCCCCGAACGCCCGCAGCCGCTCCGCCTCGGGGTGAAGTGCGATGACCGGGATGACCCGGTCCGTCTTCTCCTGGTACGCGGCGAAGGCCGGATCGATCGCGGCCTGCCTGGCGTACAGCCGGTCGCGCTCCTCGCCCTCCAGGGGCACCGCCCTGGCCGCGAACCGCTCCTCGCCCAGCTCGACGAGGACCCTGGGGTCGGCCAGCACGTTGTGGTACCAGGCCGGATGGTGGGCGGCGCCCGCGTTGGAGGCGAACACCAGCACCCGCTCGCCGTCACGCAGGTAGACCGCCGGATTGGTGTGCCGCCGGCCCGTCCGCGCGCCGGTGGTGGTGAGCAGGAGGAGCGGCGCGCCCTCGAACATGCCGCCCACCTTGCCGCCGTTCGCCCGGAACTCCTCGATGACCCGCTCGTTGAAGTCAGCCACGCTCACTATCCTTTGGATGAGACTCGTATTTGCTTTGCAAGCAAAGCTAATTTAGACAGCAAGGTATTGGGGATGTCAACTGACGGCTTGAGCGTGGACGACGGGATCAGGACGCTGCTGCTGCTGATGCCTCGCATGGTGGGGCGCGCCAAGCGCCTCGGAGTGCCGCCGGAGCTGCGGTCGCTGTCGCTGGCGCCCCGGCACCTGTCGCTGCTGGCGTACCTGCTGTTCGACGGGCCGATGACGGTCAACGAGCTGGCGGGGCGGCTGGAGGTGGCGCCCGCGACGGTGAGCCTGATGGTGGGCGACCTCAGCAGGAAGGGCGTGCTGGAGCGGCGCGAGGACGACGCGGACCGGCGCCGCACGATCGTGAGCATCGCCGAGCGGCACGCCGGGCCGATCAACGAGTGGCTCGGTTACGGCGCCAAGGCGTGGCGCGAGGCCCTGTCGCCGCTCACGCCCGAGCAGCGCCGGATGTTCGTGGACACCCTCCTGGCCTACGAGCGCGCACTCTCAGGCTGAGCGGCCGCCGCCGGACCAGCGCCCACGTCGCACGGCCGCGGGCGCGAGCGGGGGCGCGCGTCTAAGCCGTGCGGCTGTCCACGAGGGCCTCGATGCCGTCGAGGACGCGCTGGAGGCCGAACTCGAAGGCGTGCTCGGGGCTGTAGGCCGCGTTCAGCGCCTCCCCGGCCGCCTGACCCACGCGCGAGGCCGTCGGGAAGCGGTCGGCGTCGGCGATCCGGCTGAAGAAGGGCGCGTGCGCGGCCCACCACTGCTCGTCGGTCATGCCCGTCTGGCTCTCGGCCAGCGCCGCCTCCACCGCGCCCCGCGCCGCCCCGTGCACGAATCCGCTGACCAGCGTGATCACGGAGTCCATCTCCAGGTCGGTCAGCCCGATGCCGTCCACGGCACGCAGCTCGTAGTCGTACTTGGCCGTGACGTTGGGCCCGAGCACCGGCCGGCTGGCCGCCACCTGCAGCAGCCACGGGTGGCGCAGGTAGAGCGCCCAGTTCTCCCGGGCGATCTGCTCCAGCCGGCCGCGCCAGCCGCCGGGCACGTCCTCCGGCCTGGCCGTCTCCCCGTAGACGGTGTCGAGCATGACGTCGAACAGCTCCGGCTTGCCCGGCACGTACGTGTAGAGCGACATCGTGCCGACGCCCAGCCGCTCGGCGACGCGCCGCATGGACAGGGCCTGCAGCCCTTCGGCGTCGGCCACCTCGATGGCGGCGCGCACGATGCGCTCGACGCTCAGCTCCGGCCGGCCCTTGCGGCTGGCGCGCTCGCTGGTGCGCCAGAGCAGCGCCAGGCTGCGCGCCGGGTCGCCCTTTCCCGAGTACTCAACGGTCACCTGCGTACGGTACACCGTACGGTTGTCGCCATGGAAGCGTATGCGGTACGGTACGCCGTACGGCAACGGGAAGGGGGCCACGTATGACGGCGGTGCTCGTGCGCGACCTGCGCAAGACGTACGGCGGGAAGGTGGCGCTGGACGGGATCGATCTCGACGTGGGCCGGGGCACGGTGTGCGGCCTGCTCGGCCCCAACGGCGCGGGCAAGACCACGGTCGTGCGCATCCTCACCACGCTGCTGCGCGCCTCCGGCGGGCGGGCCGAGGTGGCGGGGTTCGACGTGGCGACCCGGCCGCGCCAGGTGCGCCGCAGCATCGGACTGGTGGGCCAGCACGCGGCGGTGGACGAGGTCCTGACCGGCCGGCAGAACCTCGAACTGTTCGGCCGCCTGTGCCACCTCGGCGCGGCGAAGGCCCGCGCCAGGGCCGACGAACTGCTCGAACGGTTCGGGCTGGACCACGAGGGGCCGGCCAGAGAGTACTCGGGCGGCATGCGGCGCAGGCTCGACCTGGCGGCCGGGATGATCCTCGCGCCGCCCGTGCTGTTCCTCGACGAGCCGACGACGGGGCTGGACCCGCGCAGCCGGGCGCACATCTGGCGGGCGGTGCGCGACCTGGTCGCGGGCGGCACGACCGTGCTGCTGACCACCCAGTACCTGGAGGAGGCCGACCAGCTCGCCGACCGCATCTCGGTGATCGACTCCGGCCGGGTGGTGGCCGAGGGCACCCCGGACGAGCTCAAGTCGACGCTCGGCGGCGACCGGCTCGACGTGGTGATCCGCGACCCCGCCCGGCTCGACGAGGCCGCCGCGCTCATCTCGCGGGTGACGTCGGGGGCGGCCGAGACGGACCGGGACACCCGGCACGTGAGCGCGCCCGTGAGCGGGCGCGTGCGGGCCCTCACGGACGTGCTCGCGGCGCTGGCGACCGCGGGGATCGAGGCCGAGGACGTCGCACTGCGCCGCCCCACCCTCGACGAGGTCTTCCTGAGCCTCACCGGCGAGGGAGGCGAGGCGCGATGAGATGGGCCCTGGCCGACGGCTGGACCGTCGCCCGCCGCGACCTGATCCACTGGGCGAACCAGCCCATGACGGTCGTCTTCGGGATCGCCTTCCCCGTGGTGATCACGCTGGCCTTCGGCTACCTGTTCGGGGGCGCGGTGCAGGTGCCCTCCGGGGCCGGCTACTTCACCTTCCTCATGCCCGGCATGTACGGCATGACGATGCTCTTCGGCCTGAGCGCCACCATGATCTCCGTCACCACCGACGTCTCCAGAGGCGTCACCGACCGCTTCCGCTCGATGCCCATGGCGCCGTCGGCCGTCCTGGTCGGGCGGGCCGTCGCGGACCTGCTCCACTCGGTCCTGATCCTGGCCGGGCTGCTGGCCTGCGGCCTGGCGGTGGGCTGGCGCCCGGAGTCGCCGTCCGGTGCGCTGGCCGCGGTGGGCCTGCTCCTGCTGCTGCGCTTCTCGCTGCTGTGGGCCGGCATGTACCTGGGGCTGCTCACCCGGGACCCGGGCGCGGTGGTGGCGGTGCAGACGCTGGAGTTCCCGGTCGGCTTCCTGTCGAACGCCTTCGTCGCCCCTGACACGATGCCCGGCTGGCTGGGCGCGATCTCGGAGTGGAACCCGCTGTCGTCCACGGTCGCGGCGGCCAGGGAGCTGTTCGGCAACCCGGGGTGGGGCGGGGACTCGTGGGTGGCCGGGCACGCGGTCCCGATGGCCGTGATCTGGCCGGTGATGATCACGGCCGTCTTCTTCGTCCTGTCCGTCCGCCGCTACCAGCGCCTCGACCGGTAGGCGCCTGTCACCGGTGGCGGTAGAACTCCACGGGCTCCGGCGACAGGGGGGTGTTGCCCTGGATGAGGTCGGCGGACTTCTCGGCGAGCATCATGACCGGCGCGTAGATGTTGCCGTTCGTGACGTACGGCATCGCCGAGGCGTCCACGACGCGCAGGCCGTCGAGGCCGTGCACGCGCATGGTGGCGGGGTCCACGACGGACATGTCGTCGGTGCCCATCCTGCAGGTGCAGGAGGGGTGGAGGGCGGTCTCGCCGTCCCTGGCCACCCAGGCGAGGATCTCCTCGTCCGTCTGGACCTCCGGTCCTGGGGAGAGCTCGCCGCCGTCCAGGTCGGCCCAGGCGGGCTGGGAGAGGATCTTCCTGGCGTGCCTGATGGCCTCCACCCACTCGCGGCGGTCCTGCTCGGTGGACAGGTAGTTGAAGCGCAGGGCGGGCTTCGCGCGCGGGTCGGGTGAGGTGATGCGGACGGAGCCCCGCGCGTCCGAGTACATCGGCCCGATGTGCACCTGGTAGCCGTGGCCGCCGGCCGGGGCCGAGCCGTCGTAGCGGACGGCGATCGGCAGGAAGTGGAACATCAGGTTCGGGTACGCCACGTCGTCGTTCGAGCGGATGAAGCCGCCCGCCTCGAAGTGGTTGGTGGCCCCTGGGCCGCCGCGCAGGAAGAGCCACTGGGCGCCGATGAACGGCCGGCGCCACAGGGCCAGCGACGGCTGCTGGGAGACCGGCTGCCGGCAGGCGTGCTGGACGTACACCTCCAGGTGGTCCTGCAGGTTCTCCCCGACGCCCGGCAGGTCGTGCACCACCTTCACGCCCACCTGCTCCAGCAGCGCGCGCGGGCCCACGCCGGAGAGCTGCAGGAGCTGCGGGGTGTTGACGGCGCCGCCGCACAGGATGACCTCGCCGGCCTCGATCCGCCTGCCGCCACAGAGCACGCCGACGGCGCGGGTGCCCTCGAAGAGCACCTTCTCGACGTGGGCGCGGGTCCTGACCGTGAGGTTGCGCCGGCCGCGCACCGGGTGGAGGTACGCGCGGGCGGCGCTGAGCCGGCGGCCGCGGTGGATGTTGCGGTCGAAGGCGGCGAAGCCCTCCTGCCGGTAGCCGTTGACGTCGTCGGTCAGCGGGTGGCCGGCCTGCTGCACCGCCTCGAAGAAGGCGTCGAACAGCGGCCCGCGCGCCGGCCCCCGTTCGAGCATGAGCGGGCCGTCGCCGCCGCGGAAGTCCGTGCCGGGGTCGGCCAGGCAGTGCTCCATCTTCTTGAAGTACGGCAGGCAGTGCGCGTAGTCCCAGTCACCCATGCCGGGATCGGCCGCCCAGCGCTCGTAGTCGAGCGGGTTGCCGCGCTGGAAGATCATGCCGTTGATGCTGCTGGAGCCGCCCAGGACCTTGCCCCGGGCGTGGTAGATCCGCCGGCCGCCCATGTGCGGCTCGGGCTCCGACTCGTAACGCCAGTCGTAGAAGCGGCTGCCGATGGGGAACATCAGCGCCGCCGGCATGTGGATGAACACGTCCCACAGGGGATCGGGCCGTCCGGCCTCCAGCACCAGGACCGACACCGAGGGGTCGGCGCTCAGCCGGTTGGCCAGGGCGCACCCCGCGCTGCCGCCGCCGACGATGACGTAGTCGAACCTCAACGCGGAATCCAGTCCTTCCACACGATCTTGTTGTCCTCGACCCACCGCCGCGCCGCCTCCTCGGCGCTCATCCTGCCGTTGATCATGTCGCTGGCCACGCTGTTCTGGTCGTCGTTGGTCCAGCTGAAGTTGCGGACCAGCTCGTACGCCCTGCCGCCGGTCTCCGCGAACCGCCTGCTGACGATCTTGTCGAGCAGGTACGGCGGATAGTCGCAGGCGACCTTCTTCGGGTCGGTGTCGCAGCCCACGGCATAGGGCGGCAGCGAGACCTTCACCAGCTTGACCTTGGTGAACAGCCATTGCGGCTCGTAGAAATACATGAGCAGCGGCGTGCGGTTCTTGGTCGCGGACTCGGCGGCCTTGATCAACGCGTCCTCGCTGCCTGAGTAGACGACCTTGTAATCGAGCCGGAGATTCCGGACGAGCGCCTCGTCATTGGTCACGAACGACGGATCGCCGTCCAGGATCTGGCCGAGGTTTCCGGTCTTTTCGGTCCGGAAGAGATGGGCGTATTTATTGAGATTTCGGTAGTCCGTAATGTCGGGATATTTCTTGACCATCCACTCGGGAACGTACCATCCGATCACGCCCTTGTTCCCGGTGAGCCCGGCCGACAGAGCGACCTTCTCCTGCTCGATGTACTTCTTTTTCAGGTCGTTGTGACCCCAGCTTTCCACGATCACGTCGACCTTCCCGGACTCGAATTCGGCCCAGGAGTCGGCCTCCGCCATGTCCTTCCGCGTCCGCACCGTGTACCCCAGCTCGTGTTCGAGCAGGTACGCCAGCACGGCTGCCTGGGCCTCGTACCCGACCCAGCCGTGGATGTCGATGTTGACGGTGCCCTTGGAGCCGGAGACCGACGCGGGATCCTCGCCCGAGCAGGCGGCTACCAGGAGCAGGGCCGCGACCAGCGGCGCGGCGAGCTTCTTCGTTCGCAACATGAGAGGTCTCCCGGCGACCGCGCCCCCGCGCGGAGGCGCGGTCAAGAGGGCGTCACTTGGGGATCCAGGCCTGCCACTTGGCGGTGTTGGCCTCGACCCACTTCTTCGCGGCCTCCTCGCCGGTCATGCCGTTGTTGGTCATGTCGTTGGAGACCGAGTTCTGGTCCTCGTTGGTCCAGTTGAAGTTCTTGACCAGCTCGTACGCCTTGCCGCCGGTGTCGGCGAACTTCTTGCTGACGATCTTGTCGAGGTCCATCTCCGGGTAGTCGCAGGCGACCTTCTTCGGGTCGGCGTCGCAGCCCTCGGTGTACGCGGGCAGCTTCACCCGGACCAGCTCGGTCTTGCTGAACAGCCAGTGCGGGTCCCAGAAGTAGAACAGCAGCGGCTTCTTCTGCTCCTGCGCCTGCTGGGCGCTCTTGATCAGGGCCGCCTCGCTGCCGCCCACGACGACCTTGAAGTTCAGCTTGAGGTTCTTGATCAGGGCTTCCTCGTTGCTGACGTACGACGGGTCGCCGAACAGCAGCTGTCCCTTGTCGCCCGACTCCGAGGTCTTGAACATGTCGGCGTACTTGTTGAGGTTCTTGTAGTCGGTGATGTCGGGGTGCTCGTCGGCCATCCACTTGGGGATGTACCAGCCGATGACGCCCTTGTTGCCGGTGGAGCCGGCCTCGACCGCGACCTTCTTCTCCTCGATGTACTGCTTCTTCAGGTCCGGGTGACCCCAGTTCTCGATGATGACGTCGACGTCGCCCGTCTCGAAGCCCTCCCAGGCGAGCTGTTCCTTGATCTCGGGCATCTCGACGTCGTAGTGCAGCTCGTTCTTCAGCAGGTACGCGACGACGTTCGCGCTGGCCTCGTACCCCACCCACGGGTTGATGGCGATCTTCACGGTCCCCGCGGAGGCGGCGCTGGAGCCGGCCGCGGCGGGGGCCGAGCTGGGGGAGTCCCCGACCGTCGCGCCGCCGCACGCGGCGGTGCCGAGCCCCAGAGCGAGCAGGCCTGCGAGCAGGCGAATCTTCATGATGTGAGCCTTCTTCTTCGGGGGGAAGGACGCCTGTCGGCGCCCTGCGTGATGCGGTCGAGCATGACGCCGAGCAGCACGGTCGCGATGCCGGCGATGAAGCCCATGCCGAAGTCGGCCCGCTGGGAGAACCCGACGACCACGTCGTAGCCGAGGGCCCCCGCCCCGACCAGACCGCCGACGACCACCATGGCCAGCGTCATGACGATGCCCTGGTTGGCCGCGAGCAGGATCGCCCGCCTGGCCATGGGTAGCTGCACCTTCCACAGCAGCTGGCCGGAGGTCGAGCCCGCCGAGGCGGCCGCCTCCACGACCGTGGGCGGCACGCCCTTGATGCCGTCCTCGACCAGGCGCACCACCGGCGGGACCGCGTAGATGACGGAGGCGAAGATGGCGGTGAACCTGGTGGTGCCGAACAGCGCCAGCGCCGGCAGCAGGTAGACGAACGCCGGCATGGTCTGTGCGGCGTCGAGGATGGGCCGCTGCACGGCCGAGTAGCGCGGCGAGCGGGCCGCGGCCACCCCGAGCAGCAGCCCGATGACCAGCGTGACCAGCACCGCGATGACGACCGTGGTCAGCGTCTGCATGGTGTGGTGCCAGATGCCGAGCAGCAGGATGGCCAGCAGGCAGCCGAGCGCCGTCAGCGCCGGGCGGACGCCGCTGACCCGCCAGGCGAGCAGCAGCACCGCGAGCGCGACCAGCCACCAAGGGGCCGAGGTGAACAGCGTCTGCAGCGGGTTGAGCAGGCCCTCGGTGGTCACGTCCTTGACGAACGTGGTGACCGCGTACCAGTTGTTCTCGGCCCACCGGACGGCGTCGTTGATCTCGGAGACGACGTTGACCGTGAGGTTCTCCGGCCACGTCTTCGGGAGCACGGGGATGAGCGCGAGCCCGGCCACCGCCAGCACGCCGGCCGCGGCCCAGTCGAACCTGCCGGGCCTGGCGTGCGGGCCGCGCTTCGAGACCGCCATCGTCATCCGGTCGAGCAGCACCGCCATGATGACGACGGCCACCCCGGCCGGGAGCATGATGCCGACCTGCGCCCTCGACAGGCCGCGGATGATGTCGCCGCCCAGGCCGGGGGCCGAGATGAGGTTCGCGATGACGACCATGGACAGCGCCATCATGATCGTCTGGTTGACGGCCAGTGCCATCGTCGGCCTGGCCAGCGGCAGGTAGACCTTGAACAGCGTCTGCGCGCGCGTGGCGCCCAGCGAGGTGGACGCCTCGACCGCTGTGGGGGAGACCTGCGAGACGGCGAGCGCGGTGATGCGGATCGCGGGCGGGATCGAGTAGATCATCGTCGCGATGGCCCCGGCCGGCGCGCCGATGTGGAAGAAGAGCGCGAGCGGCGCCAGGTAGGCGAACGTCGGCATGATCTGCATGACGTCCAGCACCGGCGTGATCACGCGCCGCGCCCTGGGCGAGAGCCCGGCCCAGACGCCCAGCGGGATCCCGATCGCCAGCGACAGCAGCACCGCGACCGCGACCAGGGCGAGCGTGTCGACGCTCGGCTCCCAGAGCCCGAGGACGCCGAACGCGCTGACGCTCGCCACGGCGAGCAGCGCGAGCCGCCGCCCGCCGGCCAGCCAGCCCAGCGCCCCGAGGACGCCGGTGATGCCGGGCCAGCCCAGCGCGTAAAGGACGACCTCGAACAGGTCGTACAGCTGCCCCACGAACAGGCGGATGTAGTTGAGGAAGTACAGGAAGATCGGGTTGTCGTTGCGGTGGTCGTCGATCCACTCGCGCAGTCCGGTGACGGCCAGGAACTGCGGAGCCTCCTTGTCGTGCGGCAGCGTCGCCGTGCCGCGGAAGACGAGGTACGCCACCACGAACAGGACCGCGATCCCGGCCGGGGCCGCCCACCTCGGCAACCGGAGCCGGGAGGGCGTGCTGACGGCCGTGGTGCTCATGCGGCCGCTTCCCGCTCCGACAGGAAGCCCAGCAGATCCACCCGGTCCACGACGCCGACGAGCTCCTCGCCGTCCATGACCCTGAGCGGGCTGGCGGAGGACGCGCAGGCGCCGACGGCCTCCTTGATCAGCGTGGTCACGGGTAACGCCGGCCCGTCCAGCGGCTCGTCCGGCTCGGGGGCGCGGCAGATCCAGCGCAGCGACAGCACGTGGCTCCTCGGCACGTCGCGCACGAAGTCGGCCACGTAGTCGTCGGCGGGTGCGCCCACCAGCTCCTCGGCGGTGCCGAGCTGCACGATCGAGCCCGCCCGCATGATGGCGATCCGCTCGCCCAGCTTCAGCGCCTCGGACAGGTCGTGCGTGATGAACACCATGGTCTTGCCGACCTCGCGGTGCAGGCGGATCACCTCGGCCTGCATGTCGCGCCTGATCAGCGGGTCGAGCGCGCTGAACGGCTCGTCGAACAGCATCACCCGGGGGTCCACGGCCAGCGCGCGGGCCAGGCCGACGCGCTGCTGCATGCCTCCGGAGAGCTGGTCGGGGTAGGCGTCGGCGTGGCCGTCGAGGCCGACGAGGGAGAGGATCTCCGCGGCCCGCTCGTGCCTGGCCGCCCTGGCGGTGCCCTGGACCTCCAGCCCGTACGCCACGTTGTCGATCACCTTGCGGTGCGGCAGCAGGCCGAAGTGCTGGAAGACCATGCTGACGTGGTGGCGACGGATCTCGCGCAGGCGGGCGGGGGAGGCGGCGCCGATGTCCTCGCCGTCGATGCTGATCCGGCCCTCGCTGGGCTCGATCAGCCGGGTGAGGCAGCGTACGAGGGTGGACTTGCCGCTTCCTGACAGGCCCATAACCACGAAGACCTCGCCGGGGCGCACCTCGAAGCTCACGTCCCTCACGGCGGCGGTGCAGCCGGTCTTATCTCTCAGCGTGGCCTGGTCGAGGTGCCTGTCCTCGCTGTCCAGCACTTTCCGTGCCCGGGAGCCGAAGACCTTCCAGAGGCCCTCGACGGTGATGGCAGCGCTGTCGGGAGAATCTCCCACCCTCGCCTCCTTCTTGACTCGGCACAACATATGCGGCGAATAACCGGAATCTCAACGTCGTGACCGTCCAGAGATCGGGGCGCTCCTCGCATGTTATGGAGTTGGAGCGTGCGAATGCCTCATAGATGGACATAACGGTTGATGAAGGTTTATTTCCCGCCCTCTGATCATTTATGGTGGGACCCCAGCTTTTGGCGCAGGAGTCACAGGACTTGTTTTTTGTCGCGTTATGTTCGTGTGGGCTACCCTTCCGTGGGATGTGTTGTAATTACCGGCACTTGCTTTCCCCTGGAGGGCAAACCCCTCAAATACGCCGATTCGGGCGAGGTGCGTTCGGTGAGTACAGAGCTGGACGAAAGGCAGGCCAGTAGCAGCAGCTGGCGGCTGAGCAACTGGCGCGTCCGCGCACGTCTCGTCGCTCTGATCCTGATCCCGACGGCCGCCGCCGTGCTGCTCGGTGGCATCCAGGTGCTCGCCAGGACGTCCGCCGCCGCGGACTACGCCCGTACCAACCAGCTCGCCCAGCTCTCCACTCAGCTCGGGGCGCTCACCCACCAGGTGGCCGGCGAGCGGGCCAGGACCTCCTGGTACATCGCGCGCGGCCGCCCCGCGAGCTCGCTGCCCGCCGTGCGGAGCCAGATGGAGCAGGTGGACAAGGTCGCCGCGCAGGTACGCGGCACCGTACGGCAACTGCTGGACGACGCGGGCGGCCGCACCGCCGACCAGCTCGAGAACCTGATCAGCCGGCTCGACGACCTGAAGGGACTGCGCGAGCAGGCGCTCGACGCCACCCTGCTGCCCGGCCCGGCCGTCGAGCTCTACACCACCGTGATCGGCGACCTGCTCTCCGTCCACAACGAGCTGGTCAAGGACAACGCCGACGACGAGCTGTTCCGCCGGACCCGCATGCTCAACGCCCTGGCCAGGGCGAAGGAGAGCGTGTCGTACCAGCAGGCGCTCGTCACCGTGGTGCTGACCGAGGGCGCGTTCGACCCCGACCAGCTCGAACGGTTCCTTGGCGAGCAGTCCAAGGAGACGAACGAGCGCAGGGCCTACGCGGCGGAGGCCACCGCCGACGAGCGCCGCCTCTTCGACGAGACCGTCAACGGGCGCTCCGCCGACCGCATGCTGTTCCTGCGCGAGCTGGTGCTGATCAGGGCCACGGAGGGGCTGCGGCTGCGCGGCCTCGACCTGAGCAAGCGCGACGACGCCAAGGAGTGGTTCGACGCGACCGACATCGTCGTCGACGCGATGCGCAAGGTCGAGGAGCGCCAGACCCAGGACATCGTGGCGCGCAGCCAGGCACTCAGCGACGACGAGCGCCGGCAGGCTCTCGTGACCGCCGGCGCCGTGCTGGCCCTGCTCGTGGCCGTCCTGCTGGTCACCACCGGCGTCGCGCGATCGCTCGTCCGCCCCCTCCGCCGCCTGCGCGGCGAGGCGCTGGAGATCGCCGGCCGGCGGCTGCCCGACTTCGTCCAGCACCTGCGCGAGTCGCGCGACGGCGCGGTCGAGGCCGAGGTCCCGCCCATCGGCATCTTCTCCAAGGACGAGGTGGGCGAGGTCGCCCGCGCCTTCGACGAGGTGCACCGCGAGGCGGTCCGGCTGGCCGGCGACGAGGCCAAGCTGCGCGCCAACGTCAACGCCATGTTCGTCAACCTGTCCAGGCGCAGCCAGACGCTGGTCGAGCGGCAGCTCACGCTGATCGAGAAGCTGGAGCGCGGCGAGCGCGACGACACCAGGCTCGGCGACCTGTTCAGGCTCGACCACCTGGCCACCCGCATGCGCCGCAACAGCGAGAACCTCCTGGTCCTCGCCGGACAGGAGGCGGCGCGCAAGTGGAGCGAGCCGGTCGAGCTGATGGACATCGTGCGCGCCGCGCTCGGCGAGGTCGAGAGCTACGACCGGGTCAGCATCCAGGTCCAGTCGGACGTCGCCATCGCCGGCCAGGCCGTCACCGACGTGGTGCACCTGCTCGCCGAGCTGATCGAGAACGCCGTCTCGTTCTCCTCCAGAGACACCAAGGTCATCATCTCCAGCAGCCGCATCGACGGCGGCTCGCTCATGCTCTCGGCCACCGACCACGGGATCGGGATGAGCCCCGAGGAGCTGTCCGAGGCCAACTGGCGGCTGGCGAACCCGCCCGTCGTGGACGTGTCGGTGTCGCGGCGCATGGGCCTGTTCGTGGTCGGCCGGCTGGCCCTGCGGCACGGCATCCGCGTGCAGCTGCGCAGGCAGGACACCGGTGGGCTGACCGCCATGGTGCTCGTCCCGCCCGCGCTGCTCACCGAGGTGCCGGGCACCGCGCCCGCGCCGCAGCGCGCGCAGGTCCCGCCGCAGGCGAACGGCCGGATGAACCCGCAGGCCAACGGCCGCCTGAACCACCAGGCACACCCGCTGGAGAGCTCCGCGCCCTTCCCGGGGCAGTACTCCGAGTCGTTTCCCGCGCCGTTCCCCGAGCCGTTCCCGGAGCCGTTCCCCGGGCCTTCCTCGGAGCCGTACCCCGGACCCGGCGCGGATCCGTTCTCCGAGCAGGTGCCCGGGCCGTTCGCCGAGCCCTATCCGGGACACGTTTCCGCCGAGCATCCGTCCGCCGGGCATCCCTCCTCAGGGCATCCGTCCTTCGCCACCCTGCCGCCCGCCGCGTCCATGCCCGGGCACCCGTCGCTGGACGGCCCGCCCTCCGCGCCGGAGCCGTCGTCCTGGTTCACCTCCTCCCGCACCCACCCGGCCGAGCCGTCGCCGCCGCCGCAGGACAGCGGCCTGCCGGGCGACGCCTATCCCTCCTTCGCCACCCCCTCTCCGGCCGGCGGCAGGGACGACCACTATCCCTCCTTCGCCACCCCGTCCCCGGCCGCCGGCAAGGACGACTTCCTGCCGATCTACGCGGCCGTCGAGGAGAGCGGCTGGTTCACCAAGGCCGCGCCCACCGCGGACCACCGCGACACGGCCTGGACCACGCCCGCCGACCAGGGCTGGCAGGCCGCCGGCGCCGCCGCGGAACCCGTGCAGAACGGCACCACCGGCTCCGGCCTGCCCAAGCGGACGCCGAGGGCGAACCTGGTGCCGGGCACCGCGAACCCCAAACCGCCGCCCGCTCCCGTTCCTGCGATCTCGCCCGACCAGCTGCGCAGCAGGCTCGCCAGCTACCAGCAGGGCGTGCGCAAGGGCCGCGCCGAGTTGGAGGAGGACCAATGAGGGAGCTGAGCCAGGGCGCCCGCGACGTCAACTGGCTGGTCAGCGGCTTCGTCGACGAGGTGCCCGGCGTGGCGCACGCCGTCGTCGTGTCGGCCGACGGGCTGCCGATGGCCTACTCCAGAGGCTTCCCCAAGGACCGTGCCGACCAGCTCGCCGCCATCGCCGCCGGCCTGGTCAGCCTCACGCAGGGGTCGGCGCGCGTGTTCGAGGGCGGAGGGGTCACCCAGACCCTCGTCGAGATGCAGTACGGCCTGCTGCTCGTGATGTCGATCAGCGACGGGTCCTGCCTGGCCGTGCTGGCGGCGCCCGACTGCGACATGGGGCTGGTGGCGTACCAGATGACGATCCTGGTCGAGCGCGCCGGGCAGGTGCTCACGCCCGCCGTCCGCGCGGAACTGTCCGCAGGGCGGCCATGGTGACGGCGCGGTGACGGAGCGGTGAGGGGAGTGGACGTTGGCATCGTGGCATGACGATGAGCCGGAGCCGGAGCGCAGCTCGCTGGTCCGGATGTACGCGGTCACGGGCGGCAGGACCGCTCCTCGTACGCAGCTCGCCATGGAGGCCCTGGTATCGTCGGCCACCTCGGCACAACTCGGTACGAACTACACCCGCGAGTACCGCGCGATCAGCGAGCTGTGCCGGCAGGTGCGATCCGTGGCGGAGATCTCGGCGCTGCTCGGGGTGCCGCTCGGTGTGGCGAGGGTGCTGGTGGCCGACATGGAGGCGGACGGGCTGGTCAGGGTGTACCAGCCGCAGCTGGACGCGGGCCTGCCCGACAGGGGCCTGCTCGAAAGGGTGTTGAGTGGACTTCGCAGGCTCTAGCGGGCTCACCTCCACGAAGATCGTCGTGGCAGGCGGGTTCGGCGTCGGGAAGACCACGTTCGTGGGCTCCGTCTCCGAGATCATGCCGCTGACCACGGAGGCGGTGATGACGGACGCGTCCGCCGGGGTCGACGACCTCGGGCACACGCCGGGCAAGACCACCACCACCGTGGCCATGGACTTCGGCCGGCTCTCGCTGGACCGCGACCTGATCCTCTACCTGTTCGGCACGCCGGGCCAGCGGCGGTTCTGGTTCATGTGGGACGACATCGTGAAGGGGGCCATCGGCGCCGTCGTGCTGGTCGACTCGCGGCGGCTGGCCGACAGCTTCCCCGCCGTCGACTACTTCGAGGAGTCGGAGATCCCGTTCGTCGTCGGGCTGAACGGCTGGCACGGCGAGTTCCCGCACGTCGAGAGCGAGGTGCGGGAGGCGCTGACGCTCTCGCCGCACGTGCCGATCGTGCGCACCGACGCGCGGGCGCGGGAGGCGGTCAAGCACACGCTCATCACGCTCGTCGAGCACGCGCTGGCCGCCCGCCACTAACCGCTCTGGCCGCCCGCCACTAACCGCTCTGGACGGCCGACCACCAGTACGCGGCCACCAGCTCGGCGACCAGCGTCTCGGTGAGCAGGGCGACGTCCGGGTCGGCGTCGTGCGCGTACCTGACGGCGGCCGTGGCGTCCTTGACCTCGCCGCCCACGGTCACCACGGTCGAGCCGCGCTCGCGCACCCACTCCATGGCCTGGCCGTCGTACCGGGAGCCGGGGAAGAGCAGCGCGCGGTAGTCGAGGGTCTTGGTGAGGTAGACGTCCACGTGCGACCAGTCGCCGCTCTCGCAGGCGTCGGCCGGGCGGCGCGGCCCCTCGCGGAACATCAGCGCCGACTGCTCGGCCGACGACAGCCGCTCGGCCGGCGCGATCGTGTAGACGCCGCGCTCGCCGTCCAGCAGCTCCATGGTGAGGGGCAGCCACTCGTCCCTGCGTTCCAGCAGGTCCTCGCTCGCCTCCGCCGCCCGCTCCAGCAGCGCGGGCATGTCGCGGCCGGTCCCGGTGAGGTGCGACTCCAGGGCCAGGAGCAGGGCCAGCGTGTGCTGGAACGTACGGCAGGCGACGCCGCCCCGCTCCTCGCCCGCCCGCAGGTCCGCCACCAGGCCGGCGGCCTGAGCGAGCGGCGAGCCGGGGGCGTTGGTGAGCGCGGCGATGAAGCTCGGGCCGCCCGCGTACCGCTCGACGGCGTCGAGGGTCTCCCTGCTCGTGCCGGTGGCCGAGATCGGGACGACCAGGGTGCCCGCGCCCGCCGGGTACGTGGCGGCGGCCGAGGCGTAGTCGGCGTAGGCGTCGATGCCCGCGGCCCGCAGGCGCAGGGCGGCCACTCCCGCGGCGTACCTGGAGCTGCCCATGCCGAGGAAGAGCACCCTGGTCAGGCCGCGCGGCAGCCGCGCGAAGGGGTGCTCCTCGCGGAGGGCGCCGGCCAGGCTCCGCAGGGCCGCCGGCTTGGCCTCCAGGTCGGACAGGTAGAGCTCGGAATTCACGTGATGTTCTCCTTCTGGTACCAGGTGCGCAGCACGCCCATCGGCGCGTAGCGCCAGCGGGGCAGGTGGCGGGCGGCGTAGATGAGCTCGCGGCACTCCTGCTCCACCTCGAACGGGCGGATCAGCCGCTCGTCGAGGAGGTCGGGCCGGTGCCGCTCGGCCAGCCGGGCCCGGTAGGCGGCCAGCAGCCCGGCGCGGGCCGCGGCCGCCCACCCGGCCGCGCGGCCGGGGTCGGTGCCGCGCCGCCTGATCGCGACCTGCGCCACGTGCTCCAGGCTCGTGGTGAGCTGGGCGACGTCCCTGGCGGCCGGCTGGCACGGGTCGGCGTCGCTGACCGTGGGGTTGCCGTCGAAGTCGATCACGGCGTGGCCGTCGCGCCACCGGAGGATCTGGCCGACGTGCAGGTCGCCGTGGATGCGGATGCGGGGCGCCGCCGGCTCGTCTGTACCGCCCGCCCGCAGCGGCGCCAGCTCAGCCCGCATGCGTGCCGCCGCGCCGGCCAGCCACGCGCCGTCCTCGCCGTCCGTCAGCTCCAGCGCCTGCGCGAGCGCGGCCTCCGCCCGTTCCGGCAGGGGGACGCCGGCCGTACCGGTGACGGGGAGGGTGGCGAGGGCGAGGTGCAGGTCGGCGGCCAGGCGGCCGAGCTCGGAGGCGAAGCTGGCATCGCCGGACTCGGCCTCGTCGACGCACCACTCCCAGCCGTCGCGCGCCTCCGGCAGGTAGCCCGTGACCACGGCGAGGAGCTCCTCGCGGCCGTCCACCGCGCGAGTCAGGGCGGCGTAAGGAGGCGCCGTGTCGTTGAAGCCCGCCTCAACGAGGTGGGCGAGCACTTCCGGGGTGGGATGGGGCAGCGGGACGGGAGGGGTGAGCCACTTGACCACGACCTGCTCGTCGACCACCACCGAGTAGTTCGTCTGGTCCACGTGCGGGCCGAAGTCCCGCTCACCTGGGACCCCAGTGTGGAGATCTCCATGCCGGTACGAGAGGGTGGGCAGCGGCAGGAACCGGCGCACCGCGAAGGGCGCCGGCACCTCACCCGACAGCAGGGGCAGCAGCGCGGCCGTGAAACCGCGATCTCGGGCCGTGAGCGGTGCCTCACCGAGCGAGAGCAGCCGGGCGGCTATTGAATCCCAATTCAACTGGCTGATCAAACTTCCTGGTAGCAATGTCATCAAAAGTCTTGCTCATGTTGATTTCTGCTGCAACACTCCTGCTCTGGTCGGCTGTGTCCGGTAAGGTCGCGCGACCCCTCAAACACGCAAATTTCAGAAGGAGTAGCGGCCGTGTCCCGTATCCGGTTCACCCGTCGTCTCCCGGCCGCCGTCGCGGTGGCCGGCCTCGCGCTCGCCGTTTCGGCGTGCGGCGGTGAGTCGTCGACCAGCTCAGCAGGCACGGCTCCGGCGGCGGCAGACCAGCTCAAGCCGAACGCGGACCTGTCGCAGCAGACCCTTCAGATCACGGTCTGGGACGGCTACACGCCCGAGGAGCTTCCCGCGAAGGTCAAGGAGAAGCTCAAGGTCAAGGACATGAAGGTCGCGCTGCACGACACCAACGAGATCGCGATGACCAAGCTCACCGCACCCGGTGACAGCGGCATCGACGTGGCGTTCGTGTCGGGCCAGTACGCCCAGGCGCTCAACGAGCAGGGCCTGCTGGAGCCGATCCACCCCGAGCTGATCCCCAACCTGGCCAACCTCTACCCGGAGGCCACCCAGCTCTCCTACGACAAGGGCAACAAGTACTCCGTGCCCTACACCTGGGGCACGACCGGCATCTGCTACCGGTCCGACCTGGTGAAGACGCCGCCCACGAGTTGGAACGATCTCCTGAAGCCGCCGGCCTGGGCCGACAAGAAGGTCACCATGATGACCACCGAGCGCTGGCTGGCCCTGCCCGCGCTCAAGGCCCTCGGCTACTCGGTCAACACCGACAAGGACGAGGAGATCGCCAAGGCCAAGGAGCTGCTGCTCGCGCAGAAGCCCCACCTGCTCGGCTACGACGACGTCACGTTCGGCGACAAGCTGGTCTCCGGCGAGTCCATGATGGCCGAGGCGTGGGACGGCTGGTGCCCGACCACGGACGCGAAGGGCAACATCAAGTTCGCGGTGCCGAAGGAGGGCAGCGACCTCTGGGTGGACACTATGGTGATCATGAAGTCCTCCAAGAACAAGGAGGCCGCGCACGCCCTGATCAACTACATCCTCTCCCCCGAGATCCACAGCTGGGCCGCCGAGAACATCAACTACAAGGTGCCCAACAAGGCCGCCATGGAGCAGGTGAAGATCGCCAAGGGCTCGCTGCTCGGCATCAAGCCCGCCGAGCTGCTCAACGGCGAGTCGATCGTCGACCTGGGCGAGGCCTCGGTCAAGTACACGCGCCTGTCGACCGAAGTCACGGCCCAGTCGTAGACAGCGGTGAAGTCTGAGGTCAAGGCCCGGCCGGTGTCCCGCTCGCGCGGACGCCGGCTGGGCGCGTTCGTCTTCCTTTCACCCGGCGTGGTCTATCTGACCGTGCTGCTGCTGGTGCCGCTGGCGCTGGTGCTCAGCAACACGGTCTTCCGCCGGGGGCGCTTCGGCGGCGTGGTCTACGAGTTCACCGTCGAGAACTTCGAGCGCCTGGCCGACCCGCTCTACCTGGGCGTGGTCGCCAACTCGGTGAAGATCGCCGCGATCACCACGCTGATCGCGCTGCTGATCGGCTATCCCACGGCGTACCTGATCGCGCAGCTGCCGGGGAAGTGGAAGACGGTGGCGCTGGTCGCCATCGTGCTGCCGTTCTGGACGAACTTCATCATCCGCGTGTACGCGTGGATCATCCTGCTCAGCGGCCCCGGCCTGATCAACTCGGTGCTGGGCACGAAGCTGGAGCTGCTCTACAACCAGGGCACGATCGTCACCGGGCTGCTCTACTCGTACCTGCCGCTGATGGTGCTGCCGCTGTACGCCGCGATCGAGCGGCTCGACCCGCAGCTCAGAGAGGCCTCGGCCAACCTGGGCGCCTCGGCGTTCACCACCTTCAGGAAGGTCACGCTGCCGCTGACCGTGCCCGGCGTGATGACCGGGTGCCTGTTCGTGTTCGTGCCGAGCTTCGGGAACTTCGTCATCCCCGAGATCCTCGGCGGCAGCAAGTCGATCATGGTGGGCAACCTGATCCGCGACCAGTTCCTCAAGGCGCGCGACTGGCCGTTCGGCTCGACGCTGGCGCTCGCCATCATCGCGGTGCTGGTCCTGCTGCTGCTCGTGCAGGCCTGGGTGACGCGCCGTGCGTAGAGCCAGACTCCTGTACGTCCCGTTCTGGGGCACGTACGTCTTCCTCTACCTGCCGATCGCCGTGCTGGTCGTCATGTCGTTCAACTCCGGCGAGTCGGCGTACACGTACGAGGGGTTCAGCCTCAAGTGGTACGGCGAGCTGGCCCGGGACGAGCGGGTCCTGGACGGCCTGGTCAACACGCTGATCGTGGCCGCGGGCTCCACGGTGATCGCCACCGTGCTCGGCACCCTGCTGGCGGTCGGGCTGGCCAGGCACACCAGGTCCAGGACGCTGGACGCCATCGCGCTCATGCCGGCCGTGCTGCCCGACCTGGTGCTCGCGATCGGCCTGCTGCTGTTCTACGGCGTGATCCAGCTGACGCTCGGCCTGTACTCGGTGGTGCTGGCGCACGGCCTGTTCTCAATGGCGTTCGTGGCCGCGGTGGTGCGCACCAGGCTCACCGGCTCCGACACCTCGCTGGAGGAGGCCTCGCGCGACCTCGGCGCCGGGCCGGTGCAGACGTTCCTGCGGATCACGCTGCCGCAGCTCATGCCGGGCATCGTCGCGGGCGCGCTGCTGGCGTTCACGCTGTCGCTGGACGAGTTCGTGATCGCGTTCTTCACGATCGGCAACACCGAGCAGACGCTGCCGATCGTCATCTACTCGATGATCCGTTTCGGGGTGACCCCGGAGATCAACGCGCTGGCCGCGATCCTGCTCCTCGTGAGCTTCACGGCGGTGATCGCGGGCCAGCGTCTGACCAAGATCGGGGAGAGGGAGTCGAACCGGACACCTGGAGCGCCACGTGAGGCGATCAAGGTGCAAGGTGAGGCGGACT
The DNA here is from genome assembly GCF_006334985.2 of Nonomuraea phyllanthi. GTDB lineage: Bacteria > Actinomycetota > Actinomycetes > Streptosporangiales > Streptosporangiaceae > Nonomuraea > Nonomuraea phyllanthi. The sequence goes on along the minus strand of NZ_VDLX02000001.1, from coordinate 135,961 downwards.
CGACCGATGTGGGGGAGAAACGTGCTGAGAATTGACGGGATCACCCGCAGATTCGGGGAGGTCACCGCGCTCGACGACGTGTCGCTGGAGATCGGGCAGGGCGAGTTCTTCGCGCTGCTCGGCCCGTCCGGCTGCGGCAAGACCACGTTGCTGCGCATCATCGCCGGGTTCGAGACGCCCGACCGGGGCACGGTGACGCTCGACGGCGACGACCTGCTGGCCAAGCCGCCGAACCGGCGGCCGATCAGCCTCATGTTCCAGTCGTACGCGCTCTTCCCCCACATGACGGTGGCCAAGAACGTGGCCTACGGCCTGGAGCGCGAGAAGCTGCCCCGCCAGGAGGTCAAGCAGCGCGTCGGCGAGGTGCTGGAGACCGTCGGGCTGTCGGCGCACGCCGGCCGCAGGCCCGCCCAGCTCTCCGGCGGCCAGCGGCAGCGGGTGGCGCTGGCCCGTTCCATCGTCAAGCGGCCCCGGCTGCTGCTGCTCGACGAGCCGCTGTCGGCCCTGGACAAGAAGGTCCGCGCCGACATGCAGCTGGAGCTCAAGCGGCTGCAGCACGAGGTCGGCATCACGTTCGTGGTCGTCACGCACGACCAGGAGGAGGCCATGTCGCTGGCCGACCGCATCGCGGTCTTCGACAACGGCCGGGTGCGCCAGGTGGACGAGCCGGTCGCGCTCTACGAGCGGCCCCGCTCGCCGTTCGTGGCCGACTTCGTCGGCGCCAACAACCTCTTCCACGGCACGGCCGGCGGGCTCGACGGGATCAAGTCCGACGAGTTCGGCATGCTGGCGGGCACTCCGCTGGAGGACCTCGAGGCAGGCGCCCCGGCGCTGCTCGCGGTCCGGCCGGAGAAGATCGAGCTGGCCGGCGAGAGCGCGAACCGCGGGCTCAAGGGCAGCGTCCTCGACGTCAGCTTCTACGGGGGCGTCTCGCACATCTCCGTGGAGGTGCCGGGACGGGACAAGCCGGTGCTGGTCGCCGTGCAGGGCGCCGGCTCGGTGGAGGCCGGCGCCAAGGTCAGGGTGCGCTGGAAGGCCGAGGACGCGGTGATCATGGCGGTCGACGCATGACCTCAGCAGTCCAGGTCGTTGCCCGTGGCGACGCGGGCGTACGACAGGATCAGCTCGGCCGCCTCGGCCGGGCCGATGACGGGGTGGCGGGCGGTGATGCGGTAGCCGTACGCGTCCTCCAGCGCCACGAGGTTGCGCGCGACCGACAGCGAGTCGCCGCTCAGCCTGAAGACCCCGAGCGCCGCCCCCGTGTCCAGGATCGCCTGGTACATCGAGACCTGGCGGTCGTAGAGGGAGGTGAGCAGCACGCCGTAGACCCGGGTGCGGCCCGCGGCCCCGCCCAGCTCGTTGAGCAGGCGCACGTCGGGGTCGAGCGGCCCTGTCGGCAGGCCGGACCTGATCGTGACGACCAGCTTCTCGACCGGGTCGGTGAGCGTGCCCAGGCGCCGTACGCGCTGCTCGTAGAAGCGCTCCATGCCCGCGTGCTGCGCCTCGACCAGCAGCTCGTCGAGGTCGGGGTAGTGGTAGAGCACCGCGCCGGAGGTGAGCCCGGCCTCCTCGGCGACGTGCGAGAGCTGTACGCCGTCTATGCCGTGACGGATGATGGCCCTGCGCGCGGCTTCTATCAAGTCGATGCGCCGGTCACTACGGCTCTTACGCTGAGCCACCCCCACCGCCTTCACTCGTTTGGCTGCTATTCAGTTAGCCGTGACCATAGTGCACTCAACTTGCCCCGCACGCTAGATGAGTTCTTGAATTCCTCTTCAAATTGATGAGTTTCCCCGGAGCTTCGATGTCTCTCACCATCCTGTTCATGCCGGAAAGCGCCTACGGTCCCACCAACAACTGCGTCGGCATCGGCGACATTCTTCGCCGCCGCGGCCACCGCGTCGTCTTCGCCGCCGAGTCGTCGTGGAAGGGCAAGCTCGAAGCGCTCGGCTTCGAGGAGGACCTGGTCGATCTGGCCCCGCCGCCGGAGAACGCCGAGGAGCAGGACGCGGGCCAGTTCTGGAAGGACTTCATCCGCGAGACCGCGCCCGAGTACCGCAAGAGCACGCGGGAGCAGCTGGAGACCGTCACCAAGCCCATCTGGGTCGAGCTGATCGACGGCGCCAAGTACTGCGAGCCGCAGCTCAAGGCCATCATCGAGCGGGTGAACCCCGACGTGATCGTCGAGGACAACGTGCTCACGTTCCCGGCGCTGCTCACCGCGGGCAAGAAGTTCGTCCGGATCGTCTCCTGCAACCCGCTGGAGGTGCGCGGCGAGAACGTCGCGCCCGTCTTCTCCGGCCTGCCCGCCGCCGACCGCTCCGCGTGGGACGACTTCCGCGCCGAGTACGACCGCACCCACCGCGAGGTCTGGAGCGCCTTCAACGAGTGGTGTGTCGAGCAGGGCACCGCGCCGCTGCCCGACCTCGACTTCATCCACGAGGGCGACCTGAACCTCTACGTCTACCCCGAGCCGCTCGACTACGTCGCCGACCGCCCGCTGAGCGAGTCGTGGCACCGGCTGGACTCGTCGGTTCGCGAGACGGACGAGGAGTTCACGCTGCCCTTCGAGCGCAACAACGGCTCGCTGGTGTACTTCTCGCTCGGCTCGCTCGGCTCCGCCGACGTGGAGCTGATGCAGCGGGTGATCGACGTGCTGGCCACCACCCCGCACCAGTACATCGTCTCCAAGGGCGCCCTGCACGAGGAGATCAAGCTCGCGGACAACATGTGGGGCGCGGAGTTCCTTCCGCAGACTAAGATCATCCCTCAGTGTGATCTCGTCATCACCCATGGCGGCAACAACACGACCACGGAAGCCATGCACTTCGGCAAGCCGATGATCGTGCTGCCGCTCTTCTGGGACCAGTACGACAACGCCCAGAGGGTCGACGAACTGGGCTATGGTGTCAGGCTCTCCACCTACACCTTCACGGACGAGGAGCTGAAGGGGGCGGTCGAGCGGCTGCTCGGTGACACCGAGCTGCGTGCCCGGCTCGCCGCCGCGGGCGAGGAGATCCGGCGTCGCGACGGCCTGCGCAAGGCCGCTGATCTGATCGAGCAACTTGGCGAGTGACATGCGTGAACTGATCAACCCCGCCACCGGGCTGGTGTGCGCCGAGGTCCCCGACACCTCTCCGGACGGCGTGGCGGCGGCCGTGCGCTCGGCGCGCGCCGCGTTCGAGGAGTGGTCGTCGGCCACTCCTGCCGAGCGCGCGCGGCTGCTGCTGCGGGTGGCCGACCTGGTGGAGGCCGACGCCGAGGAGCTGACCCGGCTGGAGGTGGAGGAGACGGGCAAGCCGGCGGCCGTGTTCAGGGACGGCGAGCTGCCGTTCGCCGTCGACAACCTGCGCTTCTTCGCCGGCGCCGCCCGCTCGCTGGAGGGCTCGGGGGCCGGGGTGTTCAGCCCCGGCTACACCTCGGTGCTGCTGCGCCGCCCCGTCGGGGTGGTGGGGTCGATCGCCCCGTGGAACTTCCCGTTCGTCATGGCCGTCTGGAAGGTCGGGCCGGCCGTGGCGGCGGGCAACGCCGTGGTGATCAAGCCGGCCCCGCAGACGCCGCGCACGACGCTGCGGCTGGCCGAGCTGTTCGCCAAGGCGGGCGCGCCCGAGGGGCTCGTCCAGGCGGTCACCGGGGACGCGGAGGCGGGCCAGGCGCTCGTCACCGACCAGGGGGTCGACATGGTCAGCGTCACCGGCTCCACGGAGACGGGCCGCGCGGTGATGACCGGCGCCGCGGCCACGCTCAAGCGGGTGCACCTGGAGCTCGGCGGCAAGGCACCCGCGCTCGTGTTCGAGGACGCCGACCTGGCCGAGATGGCCCGCGGCGTGGCCATGGGGGCGACGTACAACACCGGGCAGGACTGCACGGCCGCCACCCGCGTGTACGTCGCCCGCGAGGTCTACGCGGACGCCGTGGAGGCGTTGCGGGCGACACTTGCCGAAATAACCGTCGGTGACCCCTGGGACCCGGCGACGGACGTCGGCCCGCTGATCTCCGCCGCGCACCGCGAGCGGGTGCACGGGTTCGTCTCCAGGGCGGCCGGGCGGGTGCTGCACGGCGGCGCCCCGATCGGGGGCTCCGGCTTTTTCTACCCGCCGACTCTCGTGGCCGACGTGGCACAGGACAGCGAGATCGTGCAAGGTGAACTTTTCGGACCGGTGCTCGTGGCGCTACCGTTCGACGGCGAGGACGAGGCCGTCAGACTGGCCAACGACACCAGGTACGGCCTCGCCTCGTCGGTGTGGTCGCGTGACGTCGCCAGGGCCATGCGCGTGTCGCATCGCCTCGACGTGGGCGTGACGTGGGTGAACGACCATCTGCCCATCGCCAGTGAGGCGCCGCACGGCGGGGTGAAGGGCAGCGGCTTCGGTAAGGACATGAGCCAGGAGGCGGTGCAGGAATACTCGGTCACCCGCCACCTGATGGTGAAGCACGCGGCTCCGGCCGAGCGGGACTCATTTCGGCCCGCCTGAAAACGTGTACGGCGATATGTCGTCCAAAGTGACTCTTTGGGCGCATGTGATGGGATATGTTCGGTTGGCCGATCTGGTACGGGTTGTGTTCCAATTACCCAGCCGGACAGAATCCCATGCGCCACACGCGTGTCTGATTTTTCGAGCACGTACCGGCGAGAGGTAGCGAGAGTCAGTGAGGACGAAAGACCCCAGGCACACGAGGTCAGGGGAGTACACAGGCGGACGTTTCCGGCTGGGGAACTGGCGTGTGCGCTCGAGGCTGGTCGCGCTGATCCTCATTCCCACCGTGGTGGGCGTGCTGCTCGCCGGTGTGCAGCTGGCCAACGCCATCGGCACCAGCGCCGAGTACCGCCGGCTCACCGAGGTCGCCGAGCTGGTGCAGCGCATCGGAGCGCTCAACCACGAGCTCGGCAAGGAACGCACGCTCACCGCGTGGTACGTCGCCGACCACCGGGGCCAGCGCCTCGTCCAGCTCAACACCCAGCGGCAGGCCACCGACAAGGCCAAGAAGCAGGTGCTCAGCGCGGCCACCGCCATCGACGCCGACTACCAGGCCCGCATCCGCGAGGGCGTCGAGAACATGCGCCGCTGGCTCGACGGCCTCGACAGCCTCCGCAAGTCGATGGTCTCCAACGTGCCGGCCCGCGCTTCCATCAGCACGTACACCACGATGATCGGGGTCTTCTCCGCGATCGAGGCCGACCTGGGCGCCGGCGTCAACGACGACACCCTGCAGGGCCAGGTGGCCGCGCTCGGCTCGCTCCAGCAGGTCAAGGAGGAGGTCTCGCGCCAGCAGATCCTCCTGATCGTGACGCTGCTGCAGCCCCGGCTGGACTCCGACGACTGGGCCGAGTTCCAGGGCTCCTGGACCAAGCAGCAGGCCGAGCTGGCCGCCTTCGAGCAGGAGGCCGACCCGGCGGTGCTGGAGACGTACCAGAAGCTCGTGCGGGGCACCGAGATCGACCTCGCCGACGCCATGCGCCAGCGCGCGCTGGCCCAGGTGCGCGAGTACAACCGGATCAGGGACCTCGACGTCACCACCGCCACCCGCCGCGACCTCAACCCCTGGTACGACAGCACCACGCTGACCGGCAACGCCATGCGCAAGGTCGAGGACGGCCTGGCCACCAAGATCGTGACCAGGACCCGGGACCTGAGCGACGCCGAGCAGCGCAACGCCATCATCTCCGGCGCGATGATCCTCGTCCTGCTGCTTCTCGTCCTGATCTTCACCACCCGCGTGGCCGGCTCGCTGGTCCGCCCGCTGCGCCGGCTGCGTGCCGAGGCGCTCCAGGTCGCCACGACCCGGCTGCCCGAGACCGTCCGCGTGCTGCGCGAGTCCGGCGAGGGCGCGCAGGTGCCCGAGGTGCCGTCCGTCGGCGTCAACACCCGCGACGAGATCGGTGAAGTGGCGCGGGCGTTCGACGAGGTCCACCGCGAGGCGATCCGGCTGGCCGGCGACGAGGCCAAGCTGCGCGCGAACGTCAACTCGATGTTCGTCAACCTCTCCCGCCGCAGCCAGACGCTGGTCGAGCGGCAGCTGCAGCTCATCGAGGGCCTGGAGCAGGGCGAGGAGGACGAGCAGCGGCTCGCGAACCTGTTCAGGCTCGACCACCTCGCCACCCGCATGCGCCGCAACAGCGAGAACCTCCTGGTCCTCGCCGGGCAGGAGGCGGCGCGCAAGTGGAGCGAGCCGGTGCCGCTGGTCGACATCGCCCGCGCCTCGCTGTCCGAGGTCGAGGGCTACGAGCGGGTCCAGATCCAGATCCCGTCCGGCACGCTGATCGTCGGCCCGGCCGTCACCGACGCCGTCCACCTGCTCGCCGAGCTGATCGAGAACGCGATCTCGTTCTCCCCGCGCGAGAGCAAGGTCCAGGTCACCAGCACGGTCGCCGAGGGCGGCGTGCTCGTGTCGATCAACGACCTGGGCATCGGGATGAGCCCCGAGGAGCTGTCCGAGGCCAACTGGCGGCTGGCGAACCCGCCCGTCGTGGACGTGTCGGTGTCGCGGCGCATGGGCCTGTTCGTGGTCGGCCGGCTGGCGCTGCGGCACGGCGTGCGCGTGCAGCTCAGCCAGCGGGAGACCGGCGGGCTCAGCGCGCTGGTCTTCCTGCCCGACATGCTGATCAGCAACGGGCAGGGGGGCTCGCAGCAGCCGGGCGGGCAGTACGAGGCGTTCACCGACTTCGACCCGAGCATGTTCGGGCAGCCCTCTCAGAACGGGAACCACCCGTCGGGGCCCTCCACCGACGGGCCCGAGCGCGTGGTGGACACCCAGTGGCCCGGCTCGCTGCCGGCGCCGGGGAGCGGCGGCTGGGCGTTCGACGAGCGGCCCGCGGGCGATCGCCCGTCCGAGTCCGACCGTCCCTTCGAGCCCGGCCGCTCGTTCGAGCAGCCCTTCGCGGAGAAGCAGCCGTTCGGGGAGCAGCCGTTCGGAGAGCAGCCCTTCGGCGACAAGTCCTTCGGCGAGCAGCCGGAGCGGCCGGCGCCGTTCGCCGGGCAGCAGCAGGGCGCGCAGTCGGGGCTGGACGACGACCAGGTGCGCTGGCCGTCCTTCGCCGACGAGACGCCGCCGCCCGCCCAGCCCGACCAGCAGCAGTTCGGGGAGCCGCGCTGGCCGTCGTTCTCCGATGACCCGCAGAAGCCCGTGGAGCAGCCGTTCGCCGAGAACCGGTGGCCGTCCTTCGCCGAGCAGCCGCCGCCCCTCCAGGAGGAGGAGCCGCGCTGGCCGTCGTTCGCCACCGAGCCGCCCCAGCAGCAGCCGCAGGAGGAGTCGCGCTGGTCGTCGTTCGCCGACCCGCTGCCCCGCAGGTCACTGTTCGAGGCGGAGGAGCGGTCGCGGCCCCAGTTCGGCGACCAGTACCGCTCGCCGTTCGCCGAGGAGCCCAAGCCGGCCGACTCGTTCCAGCAGAACGGGCACCAGGAGTTCGACAGGTTCGGGCCCGGCGCCTACACCTCGCAGGACATGACCGGGCCGCTGCCCGTGGTGCGCAACTCGCCCATGGAGGACCAGGGCGACGAGTTCCTGCCGATCTTCTCGTCGGTCGGATCCGACTGGTTCCGCCGGCCCGACCCCGAGGCGCTGCGCGCGCCCGCGCATGCCGCGCAGGAGGAGGAGCCGGAGATCACGGCCGTGCACCCGGCCGTGCCCGCCGACCCGTCCGCGCCCATGCCGCCCGCGCCGCCGTCCGCTCCCGCGCCTTCCGGGCCACCGTCGCCGGGCGGCCTGCCCCGGCGCACGCCAGGCGCGTCCGGGGCCGGAGGGTCGTGGTCGTCGCCGGCCGACTCCGGGTTCCAGGCCGCGCAGGCCGCGGCGCAGCCCGCGCAGGGCGGCACGACTCCCTCGGGCCTGCCGCGCCGCGTCCCCAAGGCCAACCTGGTGCCGGGTACGGCCAGCCTGGCCGAGCCCCAGCCGCAGTCCCCGGCGCCGCAGATCTCACCCGAGCGGCTGCGCAGCAGGCTCTCAAGCTTCCAGCAGGGTGTCCGGCAGGGCAGGGCGTTCACCCGCGGAGAAGAGAATGAGGAGGACAAATGAGAGAAATGAGCCAGGGAGCGCGGGGCATCAGCTGGTTGATCACGGACTTCGTGAACAACGTGCCGGGCGTCGCCCACACGGTCGTGGTGTCGTCCGACGGCTTGCCACTGGCCTTCTCCGAGGGTTTTCCCAAGGACCGGGCCGACCAGCTCGCCGCGGTGGCCTCGGGTGTGATCAGTTTGACCCAGGGCGCCGCGCGGGTCTTCGAGGGCGGTATGGTGACGCAGACCGTTATCGAAATGCAGCGCGGGCTCTTGATGATCATGTCTATCAGCGATGGGTCCTGCTTGGCTGTCCTGGCCGCTCCCGACTGCGACATGGGGCTGGTGGCGTACCAGATGACCTTGCTGGTCGAGCGGGCGGGCCAGGTGCTGACTCCCGCCGTACGCGCCGAACTGCAAGCGGCCCGCCCCCGCTAGCGGGGCGGTGACAGGAGATCATGGTGTCAGGTCAGGGTTGGGCTGGTGATAGCACTCCGCCGCATCCGGCGGTTCCCCGTCCGCAGAAGCCGAGCTCCCTGGTACGGCCCTATGCCGTGACCGGGGGGCGCACTGCGCCGCGGATGAAGTTCGCCATGGAGGCACTGGTGTCCTCCGTGACATCGGAATACCAAGACATTTCCCTTCTTAGTCCGGAGTATCAGGCGATCATTCAGCTGACCCGGAACGTCCGGTCGGTTGCCGAGATCTCCGCCCTGTTACGCCAGCCCCTTGGTGTGGTCCGGGTGCTGATCGCCGACATGGCGTCGGAAGGCCTGATCCGCGTGCACCAGCCTGCGCTGGACGCGGGAAAGCCGGACCTCAACTTGCTCGAAAGGGTGCTCAGTGGACTTCGCAGGCTCTAGCCCCGGCCTAACCTCGACGAAGATCGTCGTGGCCGGGGGCTTCGGCGTGGGCAAGACGACCTTCGTGGGTGCGGTGTCGGAGATCCTGCCGCTCACCACCGAGGCGGTCATGACGGACGCGTCCGCCCACGTCGACGACGTCTCCCTCACGCCGAACAAGACCACCACGACCGTGGCCATGGACTTCGGCCGGGTCTCCCTGGACCGTGACCTGATCCTGTACCTGTTCGGCACGCCCGGGCAGCACCGGTTCTGGTTCATGTGGGACGACCTGGTGCGCGGCGCCATTGGAGCGGTCGTGCTGGTCGACACCCGGCGGCTGGCCGACAGCTTCCCGGCCATCGACTACTTCGAGGAGGCGAAGCTGCCGTTCGTCATCGGCATCAACGGCTGGGACGGGCAGTTCGCGCACGCGGAGGAGGAGATCCGGGAGGCGCTGTCGATCGGCGGCCACATCCCGATCGTGCGCCTGGACGCCAGGCAGCGGGAGTCGGTGAAGTCCACCCTGATCACGCTGGTGGAGCACGCGCTGACCCGCCACATGAGCACCCCCGTCTAGGCAACCCGTCCTGGGTCACCCGTGCCCCCCGCCGGAGTCCCGGCGGGGGGCCGAAATGGTCGTGCGGCTTTTTACAGAGTCTTCACGGTGCCGCCGTCGATGATGTGGTCGGCGCCCGTGATGTTGCCCGCGACATCCGAGAGCAGGAACGCGATCAGCGCGGCCACCTCGCGCGGCTCGGTGATCCGCCCGGAGGTGATGCCGAACGCCCCCGGGATCGCCTCCAGGAAGGCCGCGTGCTCGGCCCCCGCCGCGGCGGCCACCTTGCCGCCGAATCCGTCCGGGTCCTCCCAGATGGCCGTACGCACGACGCCCGGCGAGACGGTGTTGACCCGCACGCCGCGCGGCCCGAACTCCTCGGCGAGCGACTTGCCGAGCGCGGTCAGGGCCGCCTTGGCGGCGCTGTAGGCGACGGGGCCGGCGGCCGGCAGCCTGGAGTTGATGGACGACACGTTCACCACCGACCCGCGCCGCTCGATCAGGCTCGGCAGGGCGGCCCTGGTGGCGCGGACGGCGCTGAGCAGGTTGACGTCGAAGATGGCGGCCCACGCCGCGTCGCCGGTGTCGAGGAACCCGACGGGCTCGACGGCGTCCCCGCCACCGACGTTGTTCACCAGCAGGTCGATGCCGCCCAGCTCGGCGAGCGCGGTGTCGATGAGGGTGGCGACCCCTTCGGCGGTGCCCAGGTCGGCCGCCACCGCGATGGCCCCTGACTTGTCCAGTTCGGCGGTGATGGTGCGGGCCGCGCCGACCACCCGTACCCCCTCGCTGATCAGGGTCTCGACGGTGGCCAGCCCGATGCCCCGGCTCGCGCCGGTGACGACGGCGGTCTTGGAGGCGAGGTTGAGTTCCATGGGAATGCTCCAATTCTTTAACTGCAGGTACAAAATAAGGGCGCAGTGGGCTGAGGGAAGGGACAGTGAATGGGTCAGAGGGAGTCGACGACCCCGTCGATCACCCGGTAGAGGCGGTCCGGGCCGTCGGCGACGCGCGCCAGCAGGCGCATGCCGACCACGGTGTTCGCCAGCAGGCTCCCGATCGCCCGGGCGTCGCGGCCGGCGTCGATCTCACCGGCGCGCTGGCCCTCCTCGACGAGCGCGCGGAAGGCGTCCTCCGAGCGGTCGAGCATGCGCCGTACGAGCTCGGCCGCGCTCTCGTCGGCCCGCCCCAGCTCGGCCGCCGTGTTCACGGCCATGCAGCCGCGCTGGTCGGGATCGGACAGGTCCATCTCGCAGAGGAGGCGCAGCACGTTGCGCAACCGCTCCTTGACGGGCCCCGGCCGCTCCAGCATCTCGACGAGCGCCGTCGCCTGGCTGTCGCGGTAGCGCTTCAGCGCCGCCTCGAACAGGGCGTGCTTGCTGCCGAAGGTGTTGTAGAGGCTGCCCTTGCCGATGCCGAGCGCGTCCACCAGGTCCTGCGGCGTGGTGCCGCCGTATCCCTTGCGCCAGAACACGTCCATGGCGCGATCGACGGCCACGTCCGGATCGAACTTTTTCGGCCTCCCCATGGCACTGACGCTAGCACCTTTTGGACCTGCGGGTCAAAATCGCGGATGCTCAGGAGTCGCCGCGCGGCGCGTACCGGTCGAGGACGGCGCGGGCGGTGGCGGCCATGGCCTCGTCCACCATGTCGCCCTCGAACGTCACCGCCCCCGCCCCGCCGGCCTGGGCCGCCTCCACGGCCGCGACCAGCCGGGCGTAACGGGCCAGCTCCTCGGGCGACGGCGAGAAGACCTCGTTGATGACCGGCACGTGGGAGGGGTGGATCGCCATCATGCCCTCGTAGCCGAGCGCGCGGTTCTGCTCGGCGAAGGCCCGCAGCCCGTCCAGGTCGCCGATGCCCGTCCACAGGCCCGCGACCGGGTTGGGCGTCTCGGCCGCGCGCGCGTCCAGGAGCACCCGGGAGCGCAGGCCGAGCGTGCTGTCCAGGCTCCACCGGTAGCCGACGGCCCGCGCCACGTCGCCGCCCGGCGCCGTCACCGCCCCCAGGTAGGCGACGCGGCCCGCGGCCCCCGCCACCTCGTACGCGCCGCGCAGCGCGGAGGCGGTCTCCAGCAGCGGCACCAGGGCGACGTGCCCGTACGGCAGGCCGCGCTCGCGTTCGCACCAGCCGAGCAGCCGGTCGGCGAGTCGCACGTCGTCGGGGCCCGCCACCTTGGGCAGCACCACTCCGGCGAGCCGCTCGTGCGTGACGGCCCGCAGCTCGCCGGCCGCCGCCCAGCCGTCCAGGGGATTGACCCGGACGAACAGCGCCATCCGCCCGGAGAAGCCGGCGACGGCCTCGGCCACCAGGCGGCGCGCCTCCTCCTTGCCGCTGTCCGGGACCGCGTCCTCCAGGTCGAGGATCGCCGCGTCGGCCCCGGCCGCCTCCGCCTTGGCCAGCCAGTCCGTCCGCGTGCCCGGCACGAACAGCAGGGAGCGGAGGGGCGGCCGCCGCTCAGATGACACCGTGCCGCTCCAGGTCCGCCAGCTCGTCCTCGCCCAGCCCGAGCCAGTCGTGGTAGACGAGGTGGTTGTCCTGCCCGAGCGCCGGGCCGGTCCGCCAGACCTTCCCCGGGCTGCGGTGGAAGTGCGGGATCACGCCCTGCATGCGTACCGGGCCGAGGTCGGCGTCGTCGACCGTGATGACGTCGCCGCGCTCGGCGTAGACCGGGTCGGCGACGATGTCGGCGGCGGTGAACACCCGGGAGGCCACCACCTCCGCGCGGGCGAACTCCTCCAGGCACTCGCCGGTGGTCCGCGCGGCCACCCATTCGCGCAGGCCCTTGTCCAGCCGCTCGCGTCCCGCGTACTGCTGCGCCGACGTGGCGAACTCCTCCTCGGGCAGGCCGAGCAGCCGCGCCACGTTCCGCACCGAGCGGAGCGTCGCGGACGTCACCGTGATCCACTCGCCGTCGCCCGACCGGTAGGTGTTGATCACCGCGGCGGGCGCGACGGCGAGCTGGTTCCCCGCCCGCTCCGGCACCTCGCCGAGCTGGTCGTACGTGATGATCTGCCACTCCACCAGCCGGTACAGCGGCTCGAAGAGGGCCAGGTCGATCCACTCGCCGTCGAAGGCGGGATCGTTGGCGCGGCGGTGCAGCGCGGCCAGCACGGCGTACGCGCCCATCAGCCCCGTCACCGCGTCCCCGTGCGAGAACCCCGTGTGCACGGGCGGCCCGCCCGGGAACCCCGTCAGGTGCACGACCCCGCTCCTCGCCTCGCCCATCTTGCCGAAGCCTGGCTCGTTCGCGCGGGAGGAGGTCGCCCCGAACCCGGAGATCTGCAACAGGATCGCCGCCGGGTTGATCCGGTGCACGGACTCCCAGTCCAGCCCCCAGTCGCGCAACCGACCGGCCCGCAGGGTCACGATCACGACGTCCGCCCAGGCGACGAGCCGGTGGGCGACCTCCCGCCCGGCCTCGTGATGCAGGTCCAGTGTGACCGAACGCTTGTTGCGCCCGGCGACCTTGAACCACAGGGGCACGCCGTCCCGTACCGGACCCATCGCGCGGGCCGCGTCCCCGGCGCCGGGTGCTTCCACGTGCACCACGTCCGCACCCTGGTCGGCCAGCATGGACCCGGCCATCGGCCCGGCCACCACGTGCGCGAACTCCACCACCTTCAGCCCGCGCAGCTGCCCCTGGCCGTCCCCGCCCGTGCCCTGCCCTGTGCCTGCCACCCGCGCGCTCCTTCGCCTCCCGATCGCGATTGCGGTCGTTTCATCCTGCCGAGGGGGTGAAATGCGTGTCCAGCACAAGAAAACCATCATTCAATGCGGTTTACGCATGAATCCTTGGGTTGGGGGAGGGGCTCCATCAGTCGCGGTTCCAGGAGACGCCGGGCGGCAGGTCGCGCAGCTCGCGGCGGAACGTGTCCAGGAGGTCCAGGAACGCCCGAGTCGCCACCGGCAATGTGCGATGGGCGCGTACGACGACGTCCAGGCGGCGGTCCACCACCGGATCGGCGAGCGGCCGGTACACCAGCGGCCCCGCGCTCATCAGTGGCAGCACCAGGGCGGGCATCGCCGACACCCCCAGCCCCGCCGTGACGAGCCCGCCCACCGTGGCGACGCTCCCCGCCTCCGCCGCGAGCGTCACGGAGGCGCCCGCCTGGGCGAAGGCCGCGTCCGTGAGCCGCCGCACGCTCGACTCGGGTCCGACCGCGAGGAACGGCTCCCGCGCCAGGTCCTCCCACGTGACGTGCTCCCGCGCGGCGAGCGGGTGCCCCTCGGGCAGCACGGCGTGGAAGCGATCACGAATGAGGGGACGGTGTTCGAGCTGCTCGGACGCGGCACGACGGTGCTCGAACTGGTCGGACGCCGAGCCCACCGTGGAGATGGCGAAGTCGGCGTCCCCCGACAGCACCCGCCCGAGCACCACCTGCTCCAGCCCGTCCATGATCCGCAACGTCACCGTCGGCCGCCGCAGCCGGAAATCGGAGATCACCCGGGGCAGCAGCACCGCCGCCACCGACGGCAGCGTGGCCACCGCCACCACCCCGGACTCGCCCAGCAGGTAACGTTCCAGCTCCTTCATGCCGGACCGGTGGGCGGAGACGATCTGCTCGGCCACCCGCAGCGTCTCCACCCCCGCCGCCGTCAGCTGCACGTTGCGGGTGTCGCGCTCCAGCAGTTGCGCGCCGAGCAGCCGTTCCAGCTCCGCCACCGCGCGGCTGAGCGACGACTGCGACACGTGCATCTCGGCCGCCGCCCCGGTGAAGCTCGCCGCCCTGGCCACGGCGACGTACGCGGCCAGCAGCCGCAGGTTCGCCTCCATGGCGGTGAGCATAGACCCAACTGTTGCGCAGAATGCATGGATAAATGTTGCTTTGATGCTGGACCTGCGATTTGCTCGCTCGGAAACTCTTCCGTAACACTCCGGCACGTGCCCCCAGCGAGCCGGGCGAGGAAGAAGGCGAACATCGATGCTGGCAGCCCTGGGATTCACCACGATCGTTCTGTTCCTGCTGCTCACCATGACCAAGCGCGTGTCGGTCCTGATCGCCCTGGTCCTGATCCCGGTCCTGGCCGCGCTGGCCGGCGGTTTCGGCGGCGAGCTGGGCGAGATGATCCTCGACGGGCTCGGCAAGGTGGCGCCGACCGGCATCATGATCGCGTTCGCGGTCCTGTACTTCAGCCTGATGATCGACGCCGGGCTCTTCGATCCGCTCATCCGCGGCATCCTGCGCCTGGCCAAGGGCGACCCGCTACGCATCGCGGTGGGCACCGCCGTCCTCACCATGTGCGTGGCGCTCGACGGGGACGGGGCGTCCACGTTCCTCATCACGATCTCGGCGCTGCTGCCCGTCTACCGGCGGCTCGGCATGAGCCCGCTGGTGCTGTCGGGTGTGGTCTGCCTGGGCGCCGGCGTCATGAACCTCATCCCCTGGGGCGGCCCGACCGCCCGCGCCATGGCGGCGCTGAAGCTGGACAGCTCACAGGTGTTCACGCCCATCCTGCCGGCGATGGCGGCGGGCATGGCGTGGGTGCTGGTGGCCTCGTACCTCATCGGGCTCAGGGAGCGCCGCCGTCTCGGCACGCTGCCGTCCGGCGAGGTGCCCGCGGACGGGGCGGGGGAGCGGCCGCTCGGCGAGCCGCTCGGGGGCCGGGCGACCGGCGACGGGCCCGGGACCCTGCGCGCACCCGTCCGCCCCGCCGTAACCGTCTTCAACCTGATCCTCACCCTCGCCCTGCTGGCCGGCCTCCTCCTCCAGGTGATGCCGCTGCCGGTGCTGTTCGTGGTCGGGTTCGCGATCGCCCTGCTGGTCAACCACCCGTCCTGGGACCGCCAGCAGGAGCTCCTGGAGCGGCACGCCAAGAGCGTCGTCCTGGTCACCACGATGATCTTCGCGGCCGGGGTGTTCACCGGCATCCTCACCGGCACCAAGATGATCGGCGAGATGGCCTCCGCGTTCGTCGGCGTCATCCCCGACTCGCTGGGCGGCCACCTGCCGGTGCTCGTGGCCGTCACGGGCATGCCGCTCAGCCTGGTCTTCACCCCCGACGCCTACTACTTCGGCGTCCTGCCGGTTCTCGCCGAGACCGTCAGCGGCTTCGGCGGCGCGCCCGCCGAGGTCGCCAGGGCGGCCATCCTCGGCCAGATGACCACCGGGTTCCCACTCAGCCCGCTCACCGCGTCGACGTTCATCCTGGTCGGGATGAGCGGCGTGCAGCTGGGCGAGCACCAGCGCTTCATCTTCAAGTGGGCCTTCGCCACCACCCTCGTCATGACGGCGATCGCCCTGCTCACCGGCGCCTTCTCCCTCTGATCCCGTTCACCCCTCGCAGAGGATGCTCATGAGACCCGTCACGTTGGTCACCGCGCTCTCAGCCGCCCTCACCCTGACCGGCACCCCCATCCCCGCCGTGGCCTCCGTACCCGCGAACCCGGCCGCCGTCGAAACAGGGCCGGAGCTCCCACCCGACCCCTTCTTCTCCTACGACCGCCCCGCCGAGTACGACGTACACCAGGAACGCGTCAGCGTCCCGCTGCGCGACGGCAGCCACCTGGCCTGCGACCTGCACCGCCCCGCCGCGGAGGGCCGCTTCCCGGTGATCGTCTACGACTACAACGCCTACGACCAGCTGGAGGCCCAGGGCCGGGCCGCCGCGTACTTCGTGACCAGGGGCTACGTCGCCGCCGTCTGCAACGCCCGCGGCTCCGGCGACTCGCCCGGCCACCTGGACCCGTTCAGCCCTCAGGAGCAGCGCGACAACTACGACCTCATCGAATGGCTGGCCGACCAGCCCTGGTCCACCGGCCGGGTCGGCCAGACCGGCGTCAGCTACGGCGGCCACTCCTCCCTCCTCGTCGCCGTCAACAAGCCGCCCCACCTCGAGGCCATCATCCCCGTGGACGGCATCAGCGACTGGTACGAGAACACGATCTACCGAGGCGGCATCTACTCGGCCCGGATCCGCGACTGGCAGCGCTCCACCGCCCCCGAAACCCTCGTGACGTACGCCCAGCACCCGCTCTACGACGACTTCTGGCGCGGGCGCAGCGTCAAGTCCCGCTGGAAGGACCTCGACGTACCCGTCCTGGAGATCGCCGGCTGGTACGACCGCTACCGCCAGGGCATGGTCGACAACTTCCGGGCGCGCAAGCGCAACGTCTGGCTGGTGTCCGGCCCCTGGGTGCACGGCTGGCCGGCCGGACAGCCCGCCGACATCGGCAACGGCGCCTACCTGGCCTGGTGGGACCACTGGCTCGCCCGCCGCCCGGGCGCGCCGCTGCCCGCCGCCAAGGTGACGTCGTACGAGGTGCCGGGCACAGGCTGGCGCCAGTTCGACCACTGGCCGCCCACCGGCACGCACCACGCCCGCCTGAACCTCTCCTCCGACGGCACCCTGTCACCCACCCCTGGAACCTCGGGCACCGGTACGTTCGAGGTCAACACCGAGCCCGCCCCGGGCACCCCCGACGAACGCCTGGAGTTCACCACCGAACCGCTCCCGCGCGACGTCGTCCTGGCGGGCGAGATCCAGGCCCGGATCCGCGCCGCGTTCACGGCCACGGACGGCAACATCGCGGTCGTGGTGCAGGACGTCGCCCCGGACGGGACGGCGACCCGCATCACCCAGGGCTGGCTCAAGGCCAGCCACCGCTTCGGCCACGAGCGCGCGGTCCCGGTACGCCCAGGCAAGCCGTACGGCCTGGACATCCGCACCTGGCCCACCCACTACCGGGTGGCGGCCGGCCACACCGTCCGCGTCACGGTCTCCAGCGACGACTACCCGGAAATCGACTCCGACGCACCGGCAGGCCAGGTCTCGGTGAGGCTGGGCAGCGGCGGCTCGACCATCCGCCTGACCACACTCTGATTCCACCCCCAACGCCGGGTGGCCGGAGGGTGAGATTCCCTCCGGCCACCCGACGCTTGTGTGCGCGGGCAGCATCGGGTGGCCGTGCCTCGTCCTACGCGTGGTGGAAGTTGGCGGCGCCGTAATGGAGCCAGAGCCGGATGCCTTTCGAGCCGACTCTGATCAGCTGGCTTCCCAGGTGCCCCGCCGGCTTTCTCGGGGTGTTCGGATCCTCGGGGCAACCGCGCGCTCAGACGGGAACGTCTCGCTCGGACATTCGGCGCGTCGGAATTCCACGCTTGTCCATCGACGAGCAGCCGGCGGCTCTGGGAAGCGTTCGGCGACCTCGAGCTTTTTGAGAGAGCGGTCCGGATCGCTTCCGAGGCCGGTGCTCCGGGGTAAAGGATCGCTGACGTTGCCGCGCGATGTCAGCTGGATGGGGGAGCGCCCAGCTTGCACGTGAACATCTCGGCGAACCGTCGCTGGGCGATTCTCATGAGCTGGGTGAGGTCGTGGTCCTGGTCTCGGGCCGGGTTCTTCTTCACGTAGATGGTGATGAGCGAGTTCTCGTCACCGCAACGGAACAATGCGCCGGCTGAGCGAAATGGATAGCCGCGGACCTCGTAGTCGTCCATCGATCCCATGCCGAGTTCCCGCGGTAGTTTGACTCGGCCGTTCCCCTTCCCGTTTCGCATCCACTTCTCGACGACGCTCCGCTCGACTGAGCGCTCGTAACCTGTGAGGACGATGCTCTGCACGTCGTTCATGACCGCGCAACTGTCAGCGGTGGCACGCTTGGTGGGGCCGGCCGTGTACCTGCCGGTGTAACCGGTCAGATCGGCCACGGCGGCTTCTGGGATGAAATTACATAGGTAAGGCGGACGGTCCGCGATGTCACGCCGCTCTGGCGAAGGTGTAGGAGTCGGTCCGACTGATCCGCTCGCGGTGCATGAAACAGCCGCCATGGCTGTGAGGGCCAGACAGAACCACGCTGTCTGCCGCCTAGTCATCCTCGCCTGCCTTCGTTCCAGGGCCGCCGATGTCGGCCGTGAACTCGTTCGCCCCCACATTGGCTTTCGTCTGGGCGCTCCCGAAGTCGTCGGGCACCCTGGAATGACGGTCCAGCCAGCTCACGAAGTTGTCGTACTCATATCGAGTCATCCGGTGCGGGGCTTTGACCCGTGGCGGATCGCCCTCCACGAAGGGCTGCTCCTTCAGACCGTCGCGATCGTAGTAATCGTGGGCGACAGAGGACGACTCGAGCATCTGCTTCACCATCTGTTCGGCGGCCTTCTGATCGGACGCGGCCGTACCGAAACCCTTGGCCGTCTTCCCGCCGGCGTGCCCGGCCTTTTCCACCAGCCAGTTCCCGGCCTTCGCGTAGCCGTCCTTGACGAAGTTCTCATAGATGGTGTCCGCCACCTTGAGCCCTACCTTGCCCACCTGCCCGGCGAACGGAACGGGAACGAGCCCGATGCCGTTCTCCACCATTTTCTTGAAGGCCGAGTCCGCGGCGTCGGCCTCCTTGCCCCGGCCGACCAGTGCCAGCTTGCGGGCCTCCAGCAAATGTCCCAGGGCCTTGGAATCATTCGTGATGACGTTCTGCAGGAAGGTGTTGTCGTGCGCCGCGATCGCCTGGTCGATCCGGCCCCGCATGTGTGCGATCTGCCCGAAGAGCAGGGCCTGATATCCCTTTTCGTCGGCGGCCACGTCGAGCAGGACGAGATCGATATCGGGCGGGCTGAACTCCGCGATCGGCCGCCCGTTGACGATGCCCGTGAGCTCCCCGTCCTTGGCCCGCGCGTAGTTCTTGTAGTACGAGCTGACGATGTCGTCCGTGTGCTCGGCGAGGATGCGGCCCATGTTGTCGCGGATGCCGGAGAGCCGATCGAGCTCCGACGGATCCTTGATCTCGAGTTCTCCGGCGTCGTTGAACGACACGTGTGGCTTGACCACGTCGGCGAGGATCTGGCCGGCCGTGACGGCCAGTCGCTTGGAGTCGGCGTCGGCGCCCTTCATCGCGGCCTCCATCGCCGCCCCCAGCGATTCGCCGCGATCGCCCATCTCCCACTGCGGCCGCCGGTCGCTCAGCAGATATTTCAGCAGGTCCCTGCTGTCGAGCAGCGCCTGCGCGCGCTCTCTCGACGTGCCGGCGATCGTCATCAGCGCGGCGATCGGATCGGCGGCGCCGATGGCGTCGGAGCCTTGGAACGGGCGCGTGTCGATGGGCGCCGGCAGGTTGTAGACGTCGGTGTCCTTGGGCAGGAAACGCTCGCGATGCTCCTTCAGGTAGTCGCGGTCCCAGCGGATCATGTCCTGGCCGATGGTCTTCATGAACCACTCGCTGTACGCCTGCTTCGGCGCAGCGGCGAGGATCTGGCCGAGCGACCAGTAGCCGGCATTCGTCAGCCCGCCCATGTCCGGGGCCGGGATCTCCGTGCGCCCCTGCCGTTTCAGTTCCTTCATGAACCTCCGGCCGAGATGTGTGTCCTTGGTCGCGTCGGTGGCGGCGGCGAGCGCCGTGCTCAGCATGGACAGGACGTCGCGGTTCTGCCGCCGGATGGGCTCGGCCGTATCGCGATCGGCGTCGAGCGCCTTGCGGACCCGTGTCCCCATGGCGGCGGGGATCGTGAGGAGGGCCTGCGGGCCGATCTGTTCGAGGAGGGCGGTGGCGAAGGCCGGGTCGGAGAGTCGCTCCTTGTAGGCGGCGAGCTTGTGGAGCGCGCCGGCGTCCCCGCGGGCGGCGGCCGCGAACAGCGGGGCCGCCTGCGCCGCCTCGGCACGCACCTTGGCCGGGATCATTCGGGACTCGTCGATCCGCGTCAACCCGGGAGGGACGAGCGCGCCGGGCATGGGGTTGCCGAACACGTCCACGTCGACCTTTTCGGCCTCGTACGCGAGATCGCGCCGCCGGTAGAGGTCGGGAGCCTGGTCCGTCAGCCACTGCCCTATCCGGCCGATCGCCGCCGCTCCCGGGTGCGTGAGTCCGACCTCGTTCAGAATCGCCCGGAGTTGTGCCGCGCATTCGGTCAGGCCTTTTCCTGCGTTTTGTACGCCGTACCCGAGTTGGTGCATTTCCCCGGCGTCGATCGAGGAGAAGGTCATTCGTCTCTCGGCCCCATCACGGTCAGGTCGGAAATCGATTCGTGCAGGTGGTCGATGACCCCGCGTAGCCCGCGCCACAGTTCGGCACGGTGATGCGCCAGGTCGTCGGCGAACCTGTCGGCGACCGGCCCCGTCCACGTGCGCCCGTTCGACATCTGCAGCAGCGGCCGGTCCAGGGAATGCCAATGCTGGTCGGACAATTCCTGCGCGCGCCGCAGCGCGCTCATCAGCTCAGCACGAGTCGCCATGAGGACCTCCCACCGAAGTGGTACGCAAGACGTGCCCCCCAAGTCTCACATCGGTTCCGGTTCACTTTGTCACGCTGTCATTCCGGCGTCATGCTGCCGGAGGAAAACGGTATTCCCTCCCGGCGCAGTTCGCGCCTTCGAGGAAAGGCGTTGGCGGCCCGGACGGCAGGAGGGATATCGGCCGATCCACCCGCTACGGACGAAAACGAGTTGTGCGGCTGACCAGGATGGATGCCATGGACCGGCAACTGATCAGCGCCATCGCACATCGTGACCATCCCATCGCCGCCCCCGTCTCGGAGGCCAATCTCGACCGGTTGCTCCGCCGGGCGTCGCTGCCGGAGCAGGCACGCGTCCTCGACCTGGGCTGCGGCGAGGCCGAGTGGTCGCTGCGCGCGCTCGAACTCCTGCCGTCCGCCGTCGCCGACGGAGTGGACATCTCCGAGCGGGCCCTGGCATCGGCGGCCGAGTCGGCCACCGCCCGCGGCCTCGCCGACCGGCTGTCACTGCACCGGATGCCCGCCGCCGACTTCGTGGCCGCGCAACCGTACGACCTGGCGCTCTGCGTGGGCTCGACCCACGCGTTCGAAGGGTTGAAGGGCACGATGGCCGCCGCTGCTCGGTTCGTCCGGCCTGGCGGGCTCGTGCTGGTCGGTGAGGGTTTCTGGGAACGCGAACCCGCCCCGGAGGTCGTGGCGGAGATCGGCGCGTACCCCGATCTGGCCGGTACGGTGGCGGCCGCCGAGTCAGGCGGCTGGCTGACCGTCTACGCCCACGTGAGCACCCGAGAGGAGTGGGACGAGTACGAATGGTCGTGGACCGGCACTCTGGCCCGCTGGGCCGCCACCCACCCCGGCCCGGACGGCGACCAGGCTCTCGCCGTCATGCTTGAGCACCGCGAGATGTGGCTCAACGGCTACCGCGACCTCCTCGGCTTCGCCACCCTCCTGCTCCAGCGCGTGTGAGCCCAGCCACCGGATCACCACGGAGTCGGTCAAGAGTGCGGCGTTGCGGCGGCCGGCCACGTGCGGGTCAGAGGGCGTCTTCCTGGAGGTCCTGAGCACGTGCGGTGGGTGGCGGCCCACTCGGCCCCGCCGTACCTCATGATGATCTTTGCACCGTGGCCGCCAGCCAAAGGACGGCTGACGGCATCGCCCGGATCGATGCGGACGAACTGCCGGTCGGCCGCGGGACCGGGCGACAGGGCCGGCCGCACACTCTGGCGTCGACCAGGGTGTGCGGCCGTCGAAGGCGAACGCCTCGCCGGCCCAGCGCCGTGAACGACCGGTCCGGTTCCGCGCGCCCTAGTGTCCCGGCCGCGCCGACATCGTGGGGGTGGTGAACCGCTCCGGGTCGGTGGCGGATCTGGTCAGCGCGCCGACATACAGGAAGGTGTTGGTCGGGGGTTGGCCCGGTGCGGTGGTGGATCCGGCGAGGAAGCCGTTGATGTGCTGTCCGTCGTCGGTGACCAGCGCCCAGTAATACAGCGAACGGTCACCGTTCGCGGTGTGGCAGGTCTGCGTGTCGGGATCGAGTTCGGCGGTGTTGCCGCGCACGACGAGTGTCCAGTCACAGCCGTCCGGCGTGTGCGCGTTGATCTTGCCGCGATCATGGCGCGTGCCGCTGAATCGAACGGTGCCCTGCTCCGGGTAGACCGTGCCCTTGTCGGTGGAGACGACGTTGGTGAGGGTGCGGAAGTCCGCCGGGTCGTAGTCGTAGTCGCCGAGGAACCGCTGGACGAACCTGCCGTTGTGCCGGCCGCCGGTCACCTTGGTGCGGGAGCCGGAACTCATGGTGCCGATGAGATCCACCCCGTTGGGCTGATGGCTGACGGTCACGATCGACTCCGTCTCGTGGTCGCCCTTCACCTGGACGGACCACTTCGTGATGTTGCCGGGGGAGCCGACCGCCCGGTTGGTGCACTCCTGGGTCGTGGACGACAACTCCAGCCCGGTGCGCTGGACGCGGAAATTCCAGGTGCAGCCTCCATCGGTTTGTCCGTTGACCGTCCCGCCGGGGCCTGGGGAGAACACCACCCAGCCCACCTGGGGCACCTGCAGCGGCAGCGGTAGTTGCGGGTCGCACTGGCCGCCGCCGTCGGGGCAGGCCAGCACATCGATGTTGTTCAGGGTGGCGGCATCGGGCTGGTCGTAGTTCCACATGCCGTAGTACTTCGCCGCGTTCGTGCCAGTGGCCGCCGATGCGGTGGTCGATCCGTACGGCGCCGCCGTCGCGACGGCGAAGATCGCGGCAACGGCCGCCAGGAGGCCGAGCGAGGTTCGCGCAGCGATCGCGCAGGATCGTGCGAACCGAGAAAGAGGTGACATGAGCGTGTTTCCTCGTTGCGTTGGGTGGTCGCCTGGTCAGCCGAGTGCGGCGGCGGCGCGCTCTCCGGCCGCCAGCACCACCGTGAGAGCGGTGTCGAGCCCGGCTGGATCGATGCCCTCGAAGGCGGCATCCGTGACCTTGCGCGCGTGCGCGTACAGGGCCGTGAAGTGGTCCGTGCCGGCTTCGGTGAGTTCCGCCGGAGCGGCGGCGTCGTCGGGCTGGTACGTGATGTGACCAGCCGCGGCGGCGTGCTCGAGCACTCGTACGGTGTCGGGTTCGGCCAGGTCCAGGCGGCGGTTGAGCTCCTTCACCACCTCGTCGAGGGGCAGGGGAACGCCCGCCTCCCAGAGCAGGGTCAGGAGCATCCAGGTGGGGAAGTCCGAGTCGAAGTCCGCGAGGGCGCGACGGTGCAACTTGCCGATCAGGCGTGCGGTCTCGCCCAACGCGCGGCCGAGGCTGGGACGCGATTCGGGGTTCACGGTCATCCGGGTCTCCTTGTGACGGGGGTCTGGCAGCACGCCGAATTCTGTTGGTGCCACCAATGATGGTGCCACCAACCATACAGGAGATTGGTGGTGGCACCAACAATTGGCTAGCCTGAGCGAGGTGGACAGCACTACGCACCCGACACCCGCCCGGCTGCGCGCCCTGCCGAGCTGGGTGATCAATCAGACGGCGATCACGGCCAACCGGCTGACCGACCGAGCGCTGGCCGGCACGAGTTCCCGACGCCGGTTCGCGATGCTGTCGGCCCTCGACGAGTTCGGCCCATCCAGCCAGGCCGATCTGGGCAGATGCACCGGAATCGATCGCAGCGATGTGGTGACGGGGGTCAACGCGATGGTCGAGCAGGGATTCCTGCGGCAGCGTCCCGACCCGGCCGACGGCCGGCGCAACATCGTCACGCTCACCCCCGCGGGGAAAGAGCATCTGGAGAGACTCAGCGCTCTCATCGCCGACGCCCAGGAAGAGCTACTGCACGCCCTGTCCCCTTCGGAGTCGAAAATGCTCGTCGACCTGCTCACACGAGTCCTCGACAGTGGCTGACGATCCGTAGCCAGGTGTCAGCGGTCCGGCGGGGCTCCTCGGCGTCATCGTGTTCAGTGCGCCTCGGTGGCGTGATCCGCGGTGAAGGCCAGGAGAAGCGCGGCGGTCCGCTGCGGATCCTCCATGATGGGCGAGTGCCCGACACCGGGCAGCACCTCCACTTTCGCGCCGGGAACGGCGCGGTATGCGGCGGCGGAGGAGGATCGCCACCTCTGGTCGTCCTCACCGAAGATCACCAGCAACGGCTTGCCGAGTGGACTCAGCCGATCGGGGAGCGCGCGCCGCGTCACATAGTCGTCGCCCTCCTGCGATGTCGCGATGAAGGCGTGGTAGGTCATGGCGCGCGCGTCGTCCACGATCGCCTGCGGGATCTGGTAGCCGGGGCGGCTGAACGCGGTGCTCGCGGCCTGGCGGATCAGGCCGTCGGTCCGAAGCCGCCACAGCAACTGCCCGATGACGGGCTCGGTCAGCAGCCCGCCGACGAAGCCGCTTGAGACGGCGGCGTCCAGACTGGGTGCGGTGTCGATGAGCACGAGCGAGGTGACCAGGTCGGGGCGTTGCTCGGCGAGCGCGGTGGCGACCGCGCCACCCGTGGAATGGCCGACCACCACGGCGCGCTTGACCCCGAGCAGGTCCATGGCCTCACCGACCCGGCGTCCCTGCTCCGGCATCCCGTAGCCGCCGCCGGCCGGTTTGGCCGACCTGCCGTGCCCGAGCAGGTCGATGCGGATGACGCGATGCGACTCGGTCAGCAGCGGAACAAGCGCGTCCCACGAGCGGGTCGACGTGGCGAGCCCGTGGATCAGTACGAGGGCCGGGGCATCACGGGGCCCGTCCTGGCGCACGTAGATGTTCCCGCCCTTGAGGGGCAGCGTCGGACTCCCGCCGGCCTCGGCGCTCTGCCGCGTCACCACCTCCGCGTTCACGAGCAGCAACCCGGCCGCGACGGCAAGGACCGCCAAGGCGATCAGGAGGCGCCGCCGGCGCCGTGCCACCCTGTTCACATCAGCCTGCCCGTGCGGCAACGGCAGTCCGGCGTCGGCGAAGCAGCAGGGTCGAACCCCAGGAAAGTAGCGGCAGGGTCGAACCCCTGGAAAGAAGCGGCAGGGTCGAACCCCAGGAAAACAGTCATGGGGCCACAGTCGCCGCGGGTGCCCGCCGGCGTCTTGTACTAATGTCCTGGCCGTACGCCGACGCCGCCGTCGGCGGCCCGCCCGGCGTGCCGCGCACCATGCGAACGCCTCGGTACACCCCCCCCGCCCGGTTGTCA
Source organism: Nonomuraea phyllanthi (assembly GCF_006334985.2). Classification (GTDB taxonomy): domain Bacteria; phylum Actinomycetota; class Actinomycetes; order Streptosporangiales; family Streptosporangiaceae; genus Nonomuraea; species Nonomuraea phyllanthi. The sequence continues at coordinate 110,765 of NZ_VDLX02000001.1, read as the reverse complement.
CGGTGGCGAGGATGCCGTCACCCACGGCCCGCCTTCTGGCCGCCGACGTGGCAGGGCTGGTGGACCACGGAGGCGGTCAAGAGTGCGGCGTGACGGCGGCCGGCCACGTGCGGGTCAGCGGGCGTCACCCTGGAGGCGACGAGCCACGTGCGGTGGGTGGCGCCGGCCGTGCTCCGCCGTACCAGATGATGATTCTCAGACCGTGGCGTGGCCGCGGACCAGGCGGCCGACCTCCGCGCGCAGGTGGACGAAGTCGGGGTGCTCGCGGGTCGTGATCTGGTCGCGCGGCGCGGGCAGGTCGACCTTGAGGTCCCCGACCACGTGCGCGGGCGCCTTGGAGAGGATCACGACGCGGTCGCCGACGTAGACGCTCTCGTCGATGTCGTGCGTGATGAGCACGATCGTCATCTGGTGGTGGCTCCTGACCTTGAGGACGAGGTCCTCCAGGTCCTCGCGGGTCTGGGCGTCGACCGATCCGAACGGCTCGTCCATGAGCATCAGCGTCGGCCGGTACGCCAGCGCCCGCGCGATCGCCACCCGCTGCTGCATGCCCCCCGACAGCTGGAACGGGTATTTGCGCCCGGCGCCCGAGAGGCCGACCGACTCCAGGGCCTCGTGGGCGGCCTCGCGACGCTGCCGCTTGTCCATGTTCTTGCGGCGCAGCGGCAGTGCCACGTTGTCGGCGACCGACATCCACGGGAAGAGGGAGCGGCTGTAGTCCTGGAAGACGACGGCGAGGTTGTCGGGGGTCTGGCGTACGACCTGTCCCTCCACCTTGACCTGCCCGCCGGTCGGCGTGATGAGCCCGGCGATCGAGCGCAGCAGGGTGGATTTGCCGCATCCGGACGGCCCCACGATGCACAGCAGCTCGCCCTCGGCGACGCTGAGGTTGAGGGCTTCGATGGCGTGGTGCGCGTTGGGGCCGCCACCGCCGTACACGTGGGAGAGGTTGTCTATCTCGAGCAATGGATGTCCTCGGGGGGCGAGATCATGGACAACGGATCCGCGAAACACTTTAGACCCTAATGGGCGGCTTGGTGCCAGGCGAGCAGCCGGCGTTCGGCGATCAGGTACAGCTCGTTGAGCACGTAGCCGAGTACGCCGAGCAGCACGATCCCGCCCCACATGGCGGGCAGGTCGAAGCTCTGGTACGCGACCGTGAGCTGGAACCCGATGCCGTTCACGGTGCCGGGCAGCAGTTCGGAGAAGACCATGACGATCAGGGTGAGCGGTACGGCGAGCCGCAGCCCGGCGCACATCTTCGGCAGCGCGGAGGGCACGATCACCCGCAGCAGCCGTTCGGTTCTGGACAGGCGGAACACCTGGCTGGTCTGCAGGTGCAGCGGTTCGATGGAGCGGGCGCCGTCGGCGGTGTTGAGCAGCACCGGCCACAGGATGCTGAACATGATGAACGCCAGCTGCATCCGCAGCCCGAACCCGAACACCACCAGGAAGACGGTCACCAGGGCGGGCGGCGGGATGGCGCGCAGGAACTGCAGCACCCCGTCGAGATAGTCGTACACCCGCGCGGACAGCCCCACCGCCAGCCCCAGCACGACACCCGCGAAGGCGCCGCCCGCGAAGGAGACGGCCATCCTGCCGAGGCTCGGCAGGATGTTGGCGATGGCGTCCTCGGTCAGGAAGAGCGTGCTCGGCGGCCCGGAGAACCACATCGCGTGCATCCTGACCACGATGGTGCTGGGCGGCGGGAAGAACGTGTTGCCCGCCGCCCGTGCCGCCGCCTCCCAGGCGAGGACGAGCACGACCAGCACGAGCGTCCGGAACGCCGCCGCCCGCATGCGCCTGGTTCTCATGGCGTCTCTCCCATCCGGGCGTGGTGCCAGCGGAAGGCCCGCCGTTCGGCGGCCACGAGCACCGCGTTCACCAGCACGCCGAACAGCCCCACCCACAGCACCGCGGCGAGGATGTCGGTCATCCGCGCGGGTACGGCGATGCCGGCGTAGAACATGAACACGCCGATGCCCTCGCCCCGCCCGGCCACGATCTCGGTGCTGACGACGAGGATGAGCGCCACCGCGGCGGCCAGCCGGATCCCGGTGGTGATGAAGGGCGCCGACGAGGGGAACGACACGCGCCGCAGCATGGCGAGGGGTCCGAAGCCGTACGAGCGCAGCGACTCCTTGGCCAGCGGATCGACCAGGCGCAGGCCGTACATCGTGTTGTAGAGGATGGGCCAGAGGGAGGCGTAGACCGCGAGGGTGATGCGCACCTGCGTCCCGGTGCCGATCAGGAGCGACACCAGCGGGATCAGCGCCACGGACGGGATCGGCCGCAGGAACTCCACGACCGAGCGGGTGGCGGCGTCGACGATCGGCACGCTGCCGAGCAGGAGGCCGAGCGGTACGGCGATGACCACCGCGAGCCCGAGCCCGGCCGCCCAGGCGATCAGGCTCGTCAGGGCGTGCGCGAGGAACTCGGGGTCGGCCGTCAGCGCCGCGGCCCGCGCGAGGATCTCCGTCGCGGGCGGCAGGAACTGCGGGTCCACCAGTCCCGTCCGGCTGACCAGTTCGATGAGGGCGGCGAAGGCGAGGGCCCCGGCCGCCCGGCGTGACCAGCGGATGGCGGTGGACGCCGGGCGGGGACGGGCCAGGGTCTGCGCGCTCACCCTGAGGTGGTCGGCGACATCAGCGTCTTGACGTCGATCGCCTTGGAGAGCCACTTGGCCTCCAGCATCCAGTCGGCGACCCGCTGGAGCCGGACCGGGTTGTCGCTGCTGGAGAAGTACGGGAACGTGACGGTGGCCGCGGTGGCCGAGTTGATCTGCGTGAAGTTCGGCAGCACCTTGGCCACGACCTCGCGGTTGTTCTCCATGAGCTTGGCCGCGTTGTGGATGGCCCGCTGGAACGCCGCCGCGGTCCTGGGGTTCTTGTCGTACCACTCCTGCGTGCTGACGTACCCCGAGATGGGGAACTCGGCGGCGGGGCCGGACGCCGGGTCGAGGATCTTGCGGGCGCCCATCGACGAGGTGGCCGCCGTGACCATGGGCTCGCCCAGGTACGCGGCGTCGATCTGGCCGCCCTTCCACGAGGGCATGATGTTCTGGAACGTCACCTGGACGTACTTGATCTTGGCGGGGTCGACGTTGCTGGCCTTGAGCACCTGCGTCAGAGCCAGCTCCTGGAAGTTGTGCAGGACGTTCACGTTGATCGTCTTGCCTTCGAGGTCCTTCGGCGACTTGATGGGCGAGTTCGGCAGCGCCATGATGCTGAGCGAGTCGGGCGAGGCCCGCGTCCCCTCGGCCAGGATGCGCAGCTTCAGCGCCTGCTTGTCGTGCGCCTGGAACATCGACACGTAGTTGCCGAACATGGCGTCGATCTCGCCCTTGACCAGCATGGGGATGGCCTCCGGCGAGGCCTGGACGACCTGCGCGGTGACGTCCAGACCTTCCTTCTCGAAGAGCTTCTGGTCGATGGCGACGTAGATGGCGGCGCTGTCGATGGCGGGCAGGGTGGCGACCTTGAGCTTGGTCTTCTCAAGTCCGCCGGCGGCCGCGGACGGCGGCGCGCTGGCGCTCGTGGAGCCGCCCGAGCCGCACGCGACGGCGCCGAGTGTCAAAGCTAACCCGATGATGGCGGCCCTGGCGGGTCGGCCAAGCCTCATGTCAGGGACTCCCTTCGATGGAGCCAGGGGGGAACCGGGTGGCTTCTGCTCCCGGGGGCTGTGTGCCTGACGCACGACAGGGATCGACCGTAGCACCAAATTGGCGACCATTATCGCAAAACTAACACTTGTCGTTGCAATGTCCGATTGCAGCTCTATCGTGAAAAGTTGAAGGACGTACGAAACGGTTTGTCGCTTTTGGGGAAGGTGGTGACTGGCGAGACAACTGTTACTGATGGGGTGTGTCAGTCGAATTTACTCCACGAGTCCGCAGGTGGCGCGCGGAGCGGCTTTCCACTGCCTGTTTCAGCAGATAGAAGACGATGTTCAGTGATTCTCTCGAATTTTTGGACATCGGGGGATAAACGCCCCAACGGGGCACTAGTGGTGGTTGGCCCCTGCCAACCGCTGTGCTCAAATGGCGCTTATCTGGACGTACATATTGCCCCACCTGCATTTACCTGCTTGGTCACCGAGAATTCCCCTCCAGGGGCGAGAGGTTGCGAAGGCAAGTGAGAACGCAGAGCGCTGAAGCTTCCGCTGACCGCGAGCCGCACGGGCATCAGAAGCGACGGTTGGCCGGCCCTCCCTCCCGGAGGTTCGGGCTGGGCAACTGGCACGTGCGATCGCGCCTTGTCGCGCTGATCGTCGTCCCCACGGCCGTGGCCGTGGGCCTGGGCGGACTGAACGTGATCACCTCGCTCAGTGACGCCCACACCTACCAGACCCTCAGGGAGGTCGCCGAGCTCAGCGAGCAGGTCGGGGCCGTCTCCCACGAGCTGGGCTTCGAACGCGACGAGACCGCCCTCTACATCGCCCAGGGCCGGCCGGACACCCGCGAGGCGCAGCTCCGCACGACCTACAGCAGCGTGAACACCCTCATCGACGAGGCCAAGCGGCGCGCCCAGGTGATCGCGGACACCCACGGGGAGGCCGTACGGCCGGTGCTGCGGCGCCTGGAGGAGATCCCGACCCTGCGCGAGACGGCCGTCGAGGGGAAGATCCAGCCGCTCCCGGTGATCAGGAAGTACTCGGAGATCATCGCGGCCCTGCTGCAGTTCCACGACCAGGTCGGCCAGGTCGCGGTGGACGACGAGGTCTCGCACAGCGCAGGATCGATGGCGGCCATCGCCCGCGCCAAGGAGCAGGCCTCCAAGCAGCGCGGCATCCTGGCCAGCGCGCTGGACAGGAAGGGGTTCGACAGCGGCGAGCTCGACGCGCTCACCGACGCCAAGTCGCGTGAGGAGAGCGAGGAGACGCTGTACGCCACCCTGGCCAACCTCGAGCAGCTCGAGCTCTACCGCAACACGGTCGTGGGCCATGACGTCGACCAGACCGACCTGTTCAGGCTGCGGGCCATGGCACAGTCCTCCGAGGGCAAGCCGCTGAGCATCGGCGTGCAGCCGGACAAGGACGTGTCCACCTGGTTCGAGGTGAGCACCGGCAAGATCGACGCCCTGCGCAGCGTGGAGAAGGAGCTGTCCTCCTCGCTCATCCTGCGGGCCCGCGCCCTGGAGGAGGGCGCCAACCGCTCGGCGCTGATCTCCGGCGTGCTCATCCTGATCCTGCTCATCGTGGTGATCGCGATCATCTCGCTCATCGCCCGCTCGCTCATCAGGCCGCTGCGCAAGCTGCGCGGCGAGGCCCTGGACATCGCCGGCCAGCGCCTGCCCGAGACCGTGCAGCAGCTGCGGGAGAGCGGCGAGGGCGCGGCCGGGCCGGTCCTGCCCATCGGCGTGGACACGCACGACGAGATCGGCGAGGTGGCGCGGGCGTTCGACGAGGTGCACCGCGAGGCCGTACGGCTGGCCGGTGAGGAGGCGCGGCTGCGCAGCAACGTCAACGCGATGTTCGTGAACCTGTCGCGCCGCAGCCAGACGCTGGTGGAGCGGCAGATCACCCTGATCGACGGGCTGGAGCAGGGCGAGCAGGACGAGCAGCGGCTCGGGAACTTGTTCAAGCTGGACCACCTGGCCACCCGCATGCGCCGCAACAGCGAGAACCTGCTGGTGCTGGCCGGCCAGGACCCGCCGCGCCGCTGGAGCCAGCCGGTGAAGCTGGTCGACGTGGCCCGCGCCTCGCTGTCGGAGGTGGAGAACTACGAGCGCGTGGTGCTCCAGGTGCCCGACGGCGTGTCGGTGGCCGGTCAGGCGGTCAACGACGTCATCCACCTGCTCGCGGAGCTGGTCGAGAACGCGCTGTCGTTCTCCCCGCGCGAGACCAGGGTGACGGTGTCGGGCAGCAGGATCGACGGTGGCGGCGTGATGCTGTCGATCACCGACTCGGGCATCGGGATGACGCAGGAGGAGCTGGCCCAGGCCAACGACCGGCTCATCGAGGCTCCCACCGTGGACGTGTCGGTGTCGCGGCGCATGGGCCTGTTCGTGGTCGCGAGGCTGGCACACCGCCACGGCATCCGCGTGCAGCTGCGCCCGCACAGCTCCGGCGGGCTCACCGCGATGGTGCTCATCCCGGAGAACATGCTCGGCCCCCAGGCCGCGAACTTCGGGGCGAACCCGTCCTACTCCGGCAACCAGCCTCCCGCCTTCGCGGGCGCGGTGAGCGGCGGATCGGGCGACGAGCCGTACTCCGGGCCGCACCCCGCGCCTCCCGCCACGGACTGGCCGAAGCCCACGTACCAAATGGGCGCCGGTCAGTTGGGACCCAGCCAGATGGGACCCAGCCAGATGGGACCCAGCCAGATGGGGCCGGGGCAGATGGGGCCCGGACACCCGTCCTTCCCGTCCAACCCGGAGCTGGGCGGCAACTGGCCGCCCACGCAGCAGTGGCAGCCGGAGCCCGGCGGGTGGCCGGCGGAGCCCCGCGTCGGCGGCTACGACAGCTCCGACGTGTGGACCCCGCCCCGCGGCCCCGCCTGGAACGGCGAGCACCTGCCAAGACGGCCCGTGCCCGAGCCGCCGCCGGGTGGCTGGGGACGCGACACCATGCCGCCGCAGCGGCCGGGATTCGAGTTCTCCGAGAAGGAGTCCGGCGAGACCGGCCCCATCCCGGCCGTCCCGCCGGCCTCGGCGGGCGACGACTACCTGCCGATCTTCGCCGCGGTGGAGTCGGCCTGGTTCGGCCGCAACAACGGCGCGAGCTGGGGCTCTTCCAAGGCGGACGAGGGGTGGAGCGCGGCGGAGGCGGCGATGGAGCCGGCACGTGGTGGCCAGACACCGGCGGGCCTGCCCAAGCGGGTGCCGAAGGCGAATCTGGTGCCCGGCTCGGCCGATTCCTCGGCGGCGCCGAAGGGCGTGACACCGATGCCGTCGGTGTCTCCCGACCGGATCCGCAACCGGCTGTCGAGCTTCCAGCAGGGCTTCCGGGCGGCGCGCGACGACATCACCGAGGGCAGGGCGTTCCAACCCGGCGCCGGCCCCGCCGGCTCCTCTGGCTCCTCTGGCGCGCGGAACAACGAAAGGGAGGAGGGAGCATGAACGATTTGAGCCACGCGGCACGCGGCGTCGACTGGCTGATCACGGACTTTGTCAGCACCGTGCCGGGGGTTGCGCACGCGGTGGTGGTTTCGTCTGATGGGTTGCCGTTGGCGGCTTCGTCGGGGTTTCCGGCTGATCGGGCTGATCAGTTGGCGGCGATTGCGTCGGGTTTGGTGAGTCTGACGCAGGGTGCGGCGAGGGTGTTCGAGGGTGGTGCGGTCAATCAGACGATTGTGGAGATGCAGCGTGGGCTGATGCTGATCATGTCGATCAGTGATGGTTCGTGTCTGGCGGTGCTGGCGGCTCCGGATTGTGACATGGGGTTGGTGGCGTACCAGATGACGCTGATGGTCGATCGCGCCGGTCAGGTACTGACTCCGGCTGTGCGTGCCGAGTTGCGCGCCAGCCAGACCAGGTGATGTAGGTGACCGACCCCAGATGGAACAGCGGCGGTTGGGCGCCCCCGCCTGTGCCCCAGTCCCAGTCGCAGCTGAATCCCGACCCCGCCTCGCCCGTCCGCCCGTACGCGGTGACAGGTGGACGGACGGCGCCGCGGGTCAAGCTGGCGATGGAGGCCCTGGTGTCCTCGGCGACCGCCGAGAACCGGGAGTTCTCGCACATCACGCCGGAGTACCAGGCGATCAGCCAACTGTGCCGGCAGGTCAGGTCCGTGGCAGAGGTGTCGGCCCTGCTGCGGATCCCCCTCGGCGTGGTCAGGGTGCTGATCGCTGACATGGCCGCCGAGGGTCTGGTCCGCGTGCACCAGCCGCAACTCGACGCCGGCAGGCCGGACGTAAATCTGCTCGAAAGGGTGCTCAGTGGACTTCGCAGGCTCTAGCCCCGGCCTCACCTCGACGAAGATCGTGGTGGCTGGAGGTTTCGGGGTGGGCAAGACGACCTTCGTCGGCGCGGTGTCGGAGATCATGCCGCTGACCACGGAGGCCGTCATGACCGACGCTTCCGCGGGCATCGACGACCTGGGCATGACGCCGCTGAAGTCGACCACGACCGTGGCCATGGACTTCGGCCGGGTCTCCCTGGACCGTGACCTGATCCTGTACCTGTTCGGCACGCCCGGGCAGCACCGGTTCTGGTTCATGTGGGACGACCTCGTACGCGGCGCCATCGGGGCCGTCGTGCTCGTGGACACGCGCCGTCTGTCCGACAGCTTCCCGGCGATCGACTATTTCGAGGAGGCCCAGCTGCCGTTCGTGGTGGGCGTCAACGGCTGGGACGGCCAGTATCCCCACAGTGACGCCGAGGTGCGGGACGCGCTGACACTCGCCCCGCACATCCCGCTCGTACGGCTGGACGCCAGGTCGAAGGACTCCGTCAAGGCCGCGCTGATCAACCTGGTGGAACACGCGCTCTCGGTACGCATGGCCGTGCCCGGCTGGGGTGGGTGACCCCGGCGCGCCCGAGCCGCCGATCGTCAGCTCGGGACGGCCTCGATGAGACTGGCGCCGGAGCCCAGCTCGACGACCTCGCCGAGTGCCAGCCCGGCCTGGGCGAACAGGGCCGCGTACTCGTCGCGGCTGCGCTCGGCGCCGCCGTTGAAGATGGCCAGCATCCGCAGATCCAGATCCTTGCCCAGGTGCGGCACCGTGTCGTCGGGCAGCACCACCTCCAGCACCAGGACGCGGCCGCCGGGGTTCATGGCCTCGCGGACGTTGCGCAGGATCTTGACGGCGTCGTCGTCGTCCCAGTTGTGCAGGACGCTGGCCAGCAGATAGACGTCGCCGCCGCCCGGGACCCCGGCGAAGAAGTCGCCGGCGACGACCTCCGCCCTGTCGGACAGCCCCTCCGCGGCCAGCGTCGCGGTGGCGTGCGCGGTCACGTGCTCCAGATCGACCAGGATGCCGCGCATCTCCGGGTTGGCGTGCAGGACCGTGGCCAGGATGTGGCCCTTGCCGCCGGCCACGTCCACCATGGTCGCGGTGGGCGGGAAGGTGTAGCGCTGGACCAGGCCCTGCGTGAGCGGGATGGCGCGGCGCTTCATGTAGTCGTCGAACAGCCTGCTCGACGTGGGGTTCTTGGCCAGGTAGTCGTAGAGGTGGCCGTACCGCTTCGCGAAGGCGGACCCGCCGTCCCGCACCGTGGCGGGGAGCATGCCCAGGGCGTACCAGAAGCCCTCCTCGCCGAGCATCCGGATGGAGGCGCGGACCGAGTCGGTGGCGTCGGAGCGCAGGGCGCCGCCCTTCTCGGTGAGCTCGTGGACGTCGGGGGCCACGGGACGGAGCAGGTCCATGGCCGCCAGCTCGCGCAGCACCCGGCGCAGCGCCGGGGCGTGCGCGCCGGCTCGTTCGGCCAGCTCATCCGTGCTGAGCGGGCCGGACGCCAGGTGGTCGGCCAGGCCCAGCTCGGCCATGGTCAGCAGGGCGGCGAAGCGGGAGAGATCTCCTACGGCTCCCCAGAGGAGGTCGTCGGAATACGTCATATGTCCTTCCAGGGAAGTCACGCGTTGCGGGTGGCCTGCCGGTGCCAGACGAGCAGGCGCCGCTCGGCCAGGACGAAGAGGCCGTTCACGAGATAGCCGAGCACGCCCAGCAGGGCGATCGTGGCCCAGACCCCGGCGCCGTCGAAGCTGCGCTGCGCCTGCAGCAGCTGGTACCCGATGCCGTCGGTGCTGCCGAACAGCTCCGAGATCACCATGAGGATCAGCGCCAGCGACAGGCTCAGCCGCAGCCCGGCGAAGATCTTCGGCGAGGCGGCGGGAAGGAGGACGACGCGCAGGTACTGCCCCTTCGACAGGTTGAAGGCCGTCGCCGTGTCCGTGTACGTGCGATCCACCGCCCGCACGCCGTCGATCGAGTTGAGCAGCACGGGCCAGATCACGCCGAACGCGATCGTGGCCAGCTGCATGGCCAGCCCGGCCCGGAACAGCACGAGGAACAGGGGCAGCAGCAGCGGCGGGGGAACGGCCCGGCCGAACTCGATCAGCGGGTCCACGTAGTCGGTCGCCGTGCGCGAGCGCCCGAGCAGCACTCCCAGCACGACGCCGAGCACGGCGGCCAGGATCCACCCGCTGAACATGCGGCCGAGGCTCGGCAGCAGGTTCTCCACCGCGTCGTCGGTCAGGAAGACCCGCGAGAGCGGCCCCGAGAACCACAGCTCGTACATGCGGGCGACGATCGTCGTGGGCGGGGGGAAGTCGGTGTCCTCCACCCCGCGGGCGACGAACTCCCAGGCGACGAGCACCACCGGGATGATCCAGTATCGCGCGCCGACATTCATCAGGGCTTTCACGATTCCTGCGCCCCCGTCCGCATGCGGTGCCAGTGGAACATCCGGCGCTCGCCGGCCAGCAGGACCAGGTTCGCGATCACGCCCAGCATCCCGGCCCAGAACGTGGCCGCCATCATGAGGTCCATCCGGTTGCCGCTGCCGGCCTGGATCACGTACACGCCGATGCCGGCGGTGCCGCCGGCCAGCAGTTCGGCGCTGACGGCGAGGATCAGCCCGATCCCGGCGGCGATCCTGACGCCCGTCGCGACGAACGGGGCGGCGCTGGGCAGGCTCACCCTGACCAGCACGGCCAGGGGGCCGAACCCGAAGCTGCGCAGCGACTCCTTGGCCACCGGGTCCACGTCGTGCATGCCGTAGAGGGTGTTGAGCAGGATCGGCCACAGGGAGGCGTACACGATGACCGAGACCTTCATCAGCTCGTCCACCGGGATCAGGAGGATGGCGAGCGGGATGATGGCGACGGACGGGATCGGGCGCATGAACTCCAGCACGGGCCTGATGGCCCGTTCCACCGGCGGCAGCGCGCCCAGCAGCACGCCCAGGGGTACGGCGATCCCGATCGCGATCAGCATGCCGAGCGCCCAGTTGGCGAGGGTCGTGCCGAGTCCTTCCAGGAAGTCGGCGTCGACCAGCAGGAGCGCGGCCTCGTACAGGATGGTTGAAGGAGCGGGGAACACCACGTCGTCGCCGACGCCGAAGCGGAGTACCAGCTCACCGATGACCAGCAGCCCCGCGGCGCCGGCGGCGCCGCGGAGCAGTCGAGCACCGATCATCCGCTCAAGGGGGTGGCGATGACGGACTTCACGTCGATCGAGTTCTTGAGATACCCGTACTCGAGCATGAGGTCGGCCACCTTCTGCAGGCGGTTCGCGTTCAGCTCGCTGGGATAGGTGCCCAGCGTGATCACCGACGCGGTCTTGGCGTCGATCTTCGTGTACGTCGGCAGCATCTTCTCGATCTCCTTGCGGTCGCTCGAGGCGGCCTGCTGCGCCTTGGAGATCGCCCGGTTGAACGCGGCCAGCGTCTTCGGGTACTTCTTCGTCCACTCCTCGGTGGCCATCCAGCCGGCGATGGGCAGCTCCTCGGTCTGGCCGGTCATCGTGTCGGCCAGCGTGCGGAAGCCGAAGGCGCTCTGGTTGGCCGTGATGAAGGGCTCGGTGATCCAGCAGGCGTCGGCCTGGCCCGAGTTGACGGCGTTGCCCATCTCGGGGAACGGCTTCTCCGCGAACTTGACGTCGTCCGCGGTGAGACCGGCCACCTTGAGCTGCGTCTCCACGGCGAGCGTGGCGACGTTGTGGAGGTTGTTCACGAAGATGGTCTTGCCCTTCAGGTCCGCCACCGTCTTGATGGGCGAATCCTTAGGAACCATGATGTTGAACATGTTGGGGCCGGCCTGGTACATGTCGGCGACCAGCTTGATCTTCTTGCCCTGCTCGACGGCCGCGAACGTCGAGACGTAGTTGGTCATCGAGATGTCCAGCGCGCCGCTCTCGATCTGCGGCAACGCGGCGGCGCCACCGGTGATCTGCACCGGCTCGACCGTCAGGCCCTCTGCCTCGAAGTAGCCCTTGGCCTTGGCGATGTAGAGCGATACAGGGTCGGGGATGGGGAGCGCACCGACCTTGATCGTCGTCTTCTCCAAGCCGCTGCTGTTGGCCGGCGCTTCCGTGGAGCCGTCGGATCCACTGCAGCCGGTAAGCGCGAGAGCGACTGCGACGCCGAGAGCGGCGGCGCTGCAGCGCAGTTTGCGTGTCATGGGGGGTTCTCCTACCAGGGGGAAGCTTCTGGAGATATACCGGGCGTGAAGCGTACCGGAAGGGGAGATCCCCTCGGCAGCACTCTGCCGCGTATAGGGGTTTATCTGATAAATATGACAATAAAACGGCTATAGATGTAAATATGGTGATACGTGGGGTGTTGTGGTTATTTGTCCGGATTGAGATGGCAGTTGCGCTCCGTGTTCGAGAGCTTGCCGCCTGAACAACGTGTGACTTGGAACGTTTGAAAACTTCCGAGACGTTGGCCTAACTATGAGGTTTGTGCTCAAATTGGGCCTCGAACTTGCCTGCGATCACTCGTCCGCGTGACGAAGCTGCTGAACCCCCCTGAAGCAGGCCATGGCGAGAGGTTGCCACCAGTGAGGACAACAACGACCGACCCCGGTCGTGGTAGGGCTCCTGACGTGCCCGAACAGTCAATGGGCGGCGAGGTGCCGGAAGTGCAGCTGCCCAAGGCGGGCAGTCCCTTCGCGCTGCGCAACTGGCGAGTACGCACCCGCCTCATCGCCCTCATCGCCATTCCCACCATCGTGGCCGTCATCCTGGGCGCGCTGCGGGTCACCTCGTCGATCGCGAGCGCCGAGCAGTACCAGGTCATCGGCGCGGTCGGCCGCCTGGTCGCGGGCTTCGGCGAGCTCTCCCGGGACCTCGGTCTCGAGCGCGACCTGGCCGGCCGCTACGTCGCCTCCGGCCGGAAAGCGGCCGAGGCGCAGCGGCTCGCCGGCCAGCAGGAGATCGTCGACGTCAGCATCGGCCGCGTGCTGGCGACCGCCAAGGAGACCGAGTCGTCCCTGTCCGACATCGGCCGCAGGACCCTCGACCGCGTCAGGACCCGGCTGAGCCAGCTCGAGTCGCTGCGGGAGACGGTCACCAAGACGAAGATGCCGCCGCTGCCCGTGACGGAGAAGTACTCCGAGACCATCGCGGACATGCTGCAGCTCTACGACGAGCTCGCGCAGAGCGCGACGGACGAGACGCTGATCTCCACCAGCGCCGCCCTGCGCTCGATCGCCCGTGCCGAGGAAGAGGCCTCCAAACAGCGCGCGCTGCTGATGATGGCGCTCGTCAGGGGATCGTTCGACGAGACCGAGTTCAGCGCGTTCCTCGACGCGGGCTCCCGGCGTAACAGCGAGCGCGCCTCCTTCCGCGCCGCGGCCACCGTCGCCCAGCGGCAGGCCTTCAGCGACACCGTGGCCAGCCGCGAGATCGGCCGCGCCGAGTTCTACATCGACCGCGCGGTGCTGCTGCACAACATCTCCGTCTCGGCGACGAGCCCCGCCGCGAGATCGTCGTACCTGCGCCGGCTCGACACCTCCTCCACCAAGGACACCGACCTCTGGTTCAAGGCCATCAGCGAGACCGTCGACCGGTACCACGAGGTCCAGAAGTCGCTCGCGGACCAGGTGGCCACCCGGAGCGCCGACCTCGCCAGCGGCGCCCGCCAGCTCGCCGCGATCAACATCGCGATCGTCGTCGCCCTGCTGGTCCTGGTGCTCGCGATCACCGCCGTCATGGCCGGCTCGCTCGTACGGCCGCTGCGGCGCCTGCGCGGCGACGCCCTCAAGATCGCCGGCCAGACCCTGCCGGACCTGGTGCGCCAGCTACGCGAGACCGACGTCGATCCCGACCAGCTCCGCGTGCCGCCCATCGAGATCAACTCCAAGGACGAGGTCGGTGAAGTCGCGCGGGCCTTCGACGAGGTCCACCGCGAGGCGGTACGCCTGGCGGGCGAGGAGTCCAGACTCCGCAGCAACGTCAACGCGATGTTCGTGAACCTGTCGCGCCGCAGCCAGACGCTGGTGGAGCGGCAGATCACCCTGATCGACGGGCTGGAGCAGGGCGAGCAGGACGAGCAGCGGCTCGGGAACCTGTTCAAGCTGGACCACCTGGCCACCCGCATGCGCCGCAACAGCGAGAACCTGCTGGTCCTCGCGGGCCAGGAGCCACCCCGCCGCTGGAGCAAGCCCGTCAAGCTGGTCGACGTGGCCCGCGCCTCCCTCTCCGAGGTGGAGAACTACGAACGCGTGGTGCTCCAGGTGCCCGACGGCGTGTCCGTGGCCGGACAGGCCGTCAACGACGTCATCCACCTGATCGCCGAGCTCGTCGAGAACGCGCTGTCGTTCTCCCCGCGCGAGACCAGGGTCACCGTCTCCGGCAGCCGCATCGACGGCGGTGGCGTCATGCTCTCCATCAGCGACTCCGGCATCGGGATGACCCACGAGGAGCTGGCCCAGGCCAACGACCGCCTCATCGACGCCCCGACCGTGGACGTGTCGGTGTCGCGGCGCATGGGCCTGTTCGTGGTCGCGAGGCTGGCACACCGCCACGGCATCCGCGTGCAGCTGCGCCCCCACGGCACCGGCGGCCTGACCGCCATGGTCCTGATGCCGGAAGCGCTCCTGGGCTCGCAGTCCCCGGCGTACGCCACCCCCGCCAACGGCGGTGCCATGGGCCAGACGGACGCGCCGTCCTTCGACGACGGCTTCGCCGCCCGCCAGCCCATGCCGCCCATGTCCCAGCCCGTGCCCCACTGGGGTGCGGGAGGCTACCAACCCGGACCGGGGCACCCGTCGTTCCCCTCCGAGCCCTCCTTCTCCTCCCAGCCGTCGTACGCCTCCCAGCCGTCCTTCTCCGCCCAGCAGAGCGTGGACGTGGGCTGGCCGGCCGACCCGCGCAGCAGCAGCGGCGGGTACGACACGTCCGACGTGTGGGTGCCCGCGCGCAGCTCCAACAGCCCGCCGGGCGAATGGGGACGCGACCTGCCGAAGCGGCCGCTGGGCGGCGAGTCCATGGAAGCGCCCCAGCCGCGCTACGACTTCCCCGAGACGGAGGCGGCGGCGACCGGCCCGATCCCGGCCGTCAAGCCCGCCTCGTCGGGCGACGAATACCTGCCCATCTTCGCCTCGGTCGAGTCGGCGTGGTTTGACCACGGCGTCGAGGGCAGCGCCACCTGGGGTTCGTCCAAGGCGGACGAGGGGTGGAGCGCGGCCGAGGCCGTGGTGGAGCCCGTACGCGACGGCTCGACCGCGGCGGGCCTGCCCAAGCGGGTGCCGAAGGCGAACCTGGTGCCCGGCTCGGCCGACACCGTCTCGGCGCCGAAGGGCGTCGCGCCCATGCCGGCGGTCTCGCCCGACCGGGTACGCAGCCGGCTGTCGAGCTTCCAGCAGGGCTTCAGAGCTGCACGTGACGACATCAGCGAGGGCAGGACGTACCCCTCCGGCCCGAGAAGTGTTGAAAGCAGGGATGAGCGCGCATGAATGACCTGAGCCAGTCGGCACGAGGGGTGGACTGGTTAATCACGGACTTTGTCAGCACCGTGCCGGGGGTTGCGCACGCGGTGGTGGTTTCGTCTGATGGGTTGCCGTTGGCGGCTTCGTCGGGGTTTCCGGCTGATCGGGCTGATCAGTTGGCGGCGATTGCGTCGGGTTTGGTGAGTCTGACGCAGGGTGCGGCGAGGGTGTTCGAGGGTGGTGCGGTCAATCAGACGATTGTGGAGATGCAGCGTGGGCTGATGCTGATCATGTCGATCAGTGATGGTTCGTGTCTGGCGGTGCTGGCGGCTCCGGATTGTGACATGGGGTTGGTGGCGTACCAGATGACGCTGATGGTCGATCGCGCCGGTCAGGTGCTGACTCCGGCTGTGCGTGCCGAGTTGCGCGCCAGCCAGACCAGGTGATGTAGGTGACAGATCCCCGATGGAACAGCGGTGCCTGGGACGCGCATAACAGCGGCGCCTGGGACTCCCAGAACAGCGGGAGCTGGCAGCCCCCACCCTCGTCTCCCGCCCCGTCCGACCCGGCCTCCCCGGTACGGCCCTACGCCGTGACGGGCGGGCGGACCGCACCCAAGGTCAAGCTGGCCATGGAGGCGCTGGTCTCGTCGGCGACCGCCGAGCATCGGGAGTTCTCGCACATCACGCCCGAGTACAAGGCCATCAGCCAGCTGTGCCTGCAGGTCAGGTCGGTGGCCGAGGTCTCGGCGCTGCTGCGGATCCCGCTCGGCGTGGTGCGTGTTCTGATCGCGGATATGGCGGCGGAGGGCCTGGTTCGGGTGCATCAGCCGCAGCTGGATGCGGGTAGGCCGGACGTCAACCTGCTGGAAAGGGTGCTCAGTGGACTTCGCAGGCTCTAGCCCCGGTTTGACCTCGACGAAGATCGTCGTCGCCGGCGGATTCGGGGTGGGCAAGACGACGTTCGTCGGCGCGGTGTCGGAGATCATGCCGTTGACCACGGAGGCCGTCATGACCGACGCCTCCAAGGGCATCGACGACCTGGGCATGACGCCGCTGAAGTCGACCACGACCGTCGCCATGGACTTCGGCCGCGTCTCGCTCGACCGCGACCTGATCCTCTACCTGTTCGGCACGCCCGGGCAGCACCGGTTCTGGTTCATGTGGGACGACCTCGTACGCGGCGCCATCGGAGCGGTCGTGCTGGTCGACACCCGGCGCCTGGCCGACAGCTTCCCGGCGATCGACTACTTCGAGGAGGCCCAGCTGCCGTTCATCGTGGGGGTGAACGGATGGGACGGCGTCTACGCGCACAGCGACGCCGAGGTGCGCGACGCGCTCACCCTGGCGCCGCACATCCCGATGGTCCGCCTCGACGCCCGCTCCAAGGACTCCGTCAAGGCCGCGCTGATCAACCTGGTCGAGCACGCGCTGACGGTCCGCATGGCCGTGCCAGGCTGGAGCGGCTAGCGGAGCGGATAGGCTGGAGTCTTAGACGTTCATTCGCTTCGAGGACTGGCCAACCACGTGTTCGAGACGCTATCCGACCGGTTGACATCGGTCTTCTCCTCCCTCAGGTCCAAAGGCCGGCTGTCCGATGCCGACATCGACGCCACCACCCGCGAGATCCGCATCGCCCTGCTGGAGGCCGATGTCGCGCTGCCGGTGGTCAAGGCGTTCGTCGCCCAGGTCAAGGAGCGCGCCCGCGGCTCCGAGGTCTCCCAGGCGCTCAACCCGGCGCAGCAGGTCGTCAAGATCGTCAATGACGAGCTGATCGAGATCCTCGGCGGCGAGACCCGCAGGCTCCGCTTCGCCAAGACGCCGCCGACCGTCATCATGCTGGCTGGCCTCCAGGGCGCCGGCAAGACCACCCTGGCCGGAAAGCTGGCCCGGTGGCTGCGCGAGCAGGGCCACGCGCCCATGCTGGTCGCCGCCGACCTGCAGCGGCCCAACGCCGTCCAGCAGCTCCAGGTCGTGGGCGAGCGCGCCGAGGTCGCCGTCTACGCCCCCGAGCCGGGCAACGGCACGGGCGACCCGATCGCGGTGGCCCGCAGGTCGATCGACGAGGCCAGGCGCCTGCAGCACGACATCGTCATCATCGACACCGCCGGCCGCCTGGGCATCGACCAGGAGCTGATGAAGCAGGCCGCCGACATCCGCGACGCGGTCTCGCCCGACGAGGTCCTGTTCGTGGTCGACGCCATGATCGGCCAGGACGCCGTCACGACGGCGCAGGCGTTCATGGAGGGCGTCGGCTTCGACGGGGTCGTGCTGACCAAGCTCGACGGCGACGCCCGGGGCGGCGCCGCCCTCTCGGTCCGCCACATCACCGGCCGGCCCATCATGTTCGCCTCCACGGGCGAGAAGCTGGAAGACTTCGACGCCTTCCACCCCGACCGGATGGCCTCCCGCATCCTCGACATGGGTGACATCCTCACCCTGATCGAGCAGGCCCAGAAGACGTTCGACGAGGAGCAGGCCGCCAAGATGGCGGGCAAGCTCACGTCGGGCGAGAGCTTCACGCTCGAGGACTTCCTCGAGCAGATGATGATGGTCCAGAAGATGGGGCCGATCAAAAACCTGCTGGGCATGATGCCCGGCATGGGGCAGATGCGTGACCAGCTCAACTCCATCGACGATCGCGACCTCGACCGCATCGCCGCCATCATCCGCTCCATGACGCCCGCCGAGCGCCAGGACCCCAAGATCATCAACGGCTCGCGCCGCGCCCGCATCGCGGGCGGCTCCGGCGTCACGGTCAGCGCCGTGAGCAACCTCGTCACCCGCTTCTTCGAGGCCCAGAAGATGATGAAGCGGATGGCGGGCGGCATGGGGATCCCCGGCATGCCCGGCGGCGGCCGGGGCAAGGCGGCCAAGTCCCAGAAGAAGGCCAAGAAGGGGCGGCGCGTCAGCGGCGACCCGCGCAAGGCCGCGCTCGGCAAGGCCTCCGCCGAGCCGCCCGCCGCCGACGGACCCAAGAAGGGCGGCGTGCTGGGCAACCTCGGTGGCAAGCTGCCGCCCGGGGTGGAGCTCCCGCCCGGCTTCGACCCCTCCAAGCTCCGGCTGCCCGGCCAGCAGTAGCGCGCCACCGCCTCCCCGCACCGGCCCGGTGCGGGGGCGGCGCGCCACCTCGAGGGAAGGTCGATGGCAGTGCCGTCGATCTGGCACAATGGCATGTTGGAACATCGTGACCAGGCGGGTGCCCTCTCACCTCCCGCCGGACGCGCCTGTCCCTGGAGCGTCGTCCCGTCGTGCCCCACTCGGCGAGATGCCGTTCACCCACGTCCGAATGCAGGAGAGACCACACCCGTGGCAGTCAAGATCAAGCTCAAGCGGCTCGGCATGATCCGCAACGCTCAATACCGCATCGTCGTCGCCGACAGCCGCACCAAGCGTGACGGCCGGGCGATCGAGGAGATCGGCCTGTACCACCCGAAGGAAGACCCTTCGCGCATCGAGGTCAACGCCGAGCGCGCGGCCTACTGGCTGGGCGTCGGCGCGCAGCCGACCGAGCCCGTCCTCAAGCTGCTCAAGCTCACCGGCGACTGGCAGAAGTTCAAGGGCGAGCCCGCCCCTGCGCCGATGAAGGTCGCCGAGCCCGCGCCTGACCGTCACGCCCTCTACGAGGCCGCGGCCAAGGAGGCGCTGTCCGGTGGCGACACCGGCACGGCCGCCACCACGCCGAAGAAGGCCAAGAAGAAGGACGAGGCCGAGGCCTCCACCGAGACCCAGACCGAGGGCGAGGCCTGACGTGCTCGAGGAGGCTCTCGAGCACCTCGTGAGGGGCATCGTCGAACATCCCGACGATGTCCGGGTCCGCGCACGCCGCATCCGCAGCGGGCGCGTCCTGGAGGTCCGGGTGCACCCCGAGGACCTGGGCAAGGTCATCGGACGCGGCGGGCGCACCGCCAAGGCGCTGCGCACCGTGGTGAACGCCCTGGCCGACGGGAAGTACGTACGGGTCGATCTGCTCGATCTGCACGAAGCAGTCCGTTAGCGTCAGGTTTCCGCGCCCTCATCGGCTTCGACGGCCGATGGGGGCGCTTGCGTTAGGAGTTCATGTTGCAGCTGGTCGTCGGCCGGATCGGCCGTCCGCACGGGGTGCGCGGTGACGTGACCGTGGAGGTGCTCACCGACGATCCCGAGCTGCGCTTCGCCGTGGGCACGTCGATCGCGACGGACCCCGCCGGGCGCGGGCCGCTCGTCGTCTCCGGGAGCCGCTGGCACAAGGGGTTCCTGCTGCTGGCCTTCGAGGGCGTGCACGACCGCGACGCGGCGGAGGAGCTGCGGGGCACCATGCTGGTCATCGACTCGGCCGACGTGGCGCCGTCCGACGACCCCGACGAGTTCCGCGACCACGAGCTCATCGGCCTGGCGGTGGAGACCGTCTCGGGGCAGCCCGTGGGCGAGGTCGCCGACGTCCTGCACCACGGCCAGGATTTGCTGGTCGTACGCCGGAGCGGGGCCGAGGAGGCGCTCATCCCGTTCGTCAAGGCCCTGGTGCCCGAGGTCGATCTGAAGGCGGGCCGGCTGGTCGTCGACCCGCCGGAGGGCCTGCTGTGATGCGGCTCGACATCATCACGATCTTCCCCGAGTACTTCGCGCCGCTCGACGTCTCGCTGATCGGCAAGGCCCGCGAGCGCGGCACGCTCGACGTACGCGTGCACCAGCTCCGCGACTGGACCCACGACGTGCACAAGACCGTGGACGACACCCCCTACGGCGGGGGGCCCGGCATGGTCATGAAGCCCGAGGTGTGGGGCGAGGCCATCGACACCGTGATCGGCGACGGCGCACCGCGGATGATCGTGCCCACGCCGAGCGGGCGGCCGTTCACCCAGGAGCTGGCGCAGGAGCTGGCGGGGGAGCCGTGGCTGCTGTTCACGTGCGGGCGCTACGAGGGCATCGACTCGCGGGTCATCGCCGAGTACGGCTCCCGGCTCCGCGTGGACGAGGTCAGCATCGGCGACTACGTGCTGGCCGGCGGCGAGGTGGCGGTGCTGGTCATGGTGGAGGCCGTCGGGCGGCTGCTGCCCGGCGTGCTCGGCAACGCCCAGTCGGCCGTGGACGACTCCTTCGCACCCGGTTCGATGAAGAATCTGGTGGAAGGCCCTGTCTACACCAAGCCGCCCGTCTGGCGGGGGCATGAGGTACCACCTGTGCTGCTGTCCGGACATCACGGAAAAATCGCGAGATGGCGGCGGGATCAGGCGCTGCGCCGTACCGTGCTGAACAGGCCGGAGCTGGCCGCGGAGCTCGACCCCGAGACGCTCGACAAGCACGACCGGCGGCTCCTGGAGGAGCTGTCATTTCGCGTCGAGCCGGAAGATATGGCAAACTGAATCGCTGCCAACCGTCGTTCGGTTGGTCCGTCATGCCCGGGAGACGCTCCCGGGTTCACCACATCAGCAGGCGCGTCCGCCGCGAGCCACGGCCGGGTGGACCTCCGCGTGCTCACGAGAACTTGAGGACAGCTCTCATGCACACGAAGATCCAGGAGCTCGAGAAGGCGACGCTGCGCAGCGACGTGCCGAGCTTCCGCCCCGGCGACACGCTCGAGGTTCACGTGCGGGTCGTCGAAGGAAACCGCTCCCGCGTCCAGGTCTTCAAGGGCTTCGTGCTGCGCAGGCAGGGCAGCGGCGCCCGCGAGACCTTCACGGTCCGCAAGGTCAGCTACGGCGTCGGCGTCGAGCGCACCTTCCCCGTGCACAGCCCGGTCATCGAGAAGATCGTGCTCGTGACCCGCGGTGACGTGCGCCGCGCCAAGCTCTACTACATGCGTGATCTGCGCGGCAAGGCCGCCCGCATCCGCGAGAAGCGCGAGACCACGGCCGCCAAGTAGTCTGGACTTTTCGTATGGCCCGCGCATTGGCGCGGGCCATTCGGCTTTGCGGGGCCGTTTCCTTTACGTGGAGCGACCCGTGCATGGGTGTAACGTCGGTCGAGGCTTGTCGGGCCGAGGCATCATCTAGGCTCGTCAGCGATGACAAGCGAAAGCCAGGAGCACGGCGCTTCGCGCCGCCCTGTCGAGGACGAGGTGGACGTGGTCGCCGAAGAGACTCAGAAGCCGGCAAAAGGCGGAAAGAAGGAGAAGAAAGGGTCGTTCTGGAAAGAGCTTCCCGTTCTTGTCGTCGTAGCCCTGGTGCTCGCCCTGATCATCAGGACGTTCGTGGTCCAGGCCTTCTACATTCCGTCGGAGTCGATGGAGAACACCCTGCTCACCAACGACAGGGTCCTGGTCAACAAAATGGTCTACCACACCCGCGACATCGAGCGCGGCGACGTGGTGGTGTTCTCCGGAGTGGACTCCTGGGACGGCGAGTTCCCGGTCGAGGAGCCGTCCAACGCGGTCGCGGGCTTCTTCCGGTGGCTCGGTGCGGCGTTCGGCATCGTGCCCGGCGAGAAGGACTACATCAAGCGGGTCATCGGCGTCGAGGGCGACCACGTCAAGTGCTGCGACTCCAAGGGGCGCATCACGGTCAACGGCACGCCCCTCGACGAGGAGAGCTACCTCTACCCGGGCAACGTGCCGTCCGAGACGTTCTTCGACATCACCGTGCCGAAGGGCCGGCTGTGGGTCATGGGCGACCACCGGCTGGTCTCGCTCGACTCCCGCTCCCACACCGGTGACCCCGGTGGCGGCTCCATTCCCGTCAGCCAGGTCGTCGGGCGCGCCTTCGTGATCGTCTGGCCGTTCGACCGGATGACCTCCATCGACATCCCCGACACGTTCGCGCAGCCCGCGCTCCAGGCACTCGGCGGGTCGGTGCCGATGGTCGCCGGGTTCGGGCTGGCCGTACCCTTGGTTCTGCTTCGCCGGCGTCGGCGGGGCGGGAGGCGTTGATGGCCGTCACCAAGAAGGCGGAGGGCGTGGGGAAAGAGAAGAAGAAGGGCGGCTTCCGCGAGACGGTGCTGCTGCTCGTCCTGGGCGTGGGCATCGCGCTGCTGCTGCAGGCGTTCGTGATCGGCTCGTTCTACATCCCGTCGGAGTCGATGGAGAACACCCTGCTGATCAACGACCGGATCTTCGTCAACAAGCTCGCGGGCGCGCCCGAGCGCGGCGACATCGTGGTCTTCAAGGGCTGGGACACCGGCGAGGACACCATCAAGCGGGTCATCGGCGTCGGCGGCGACCACGTCAAGTGCTGCGACTCCAAGAAGCGCATCACCGTCAACGGCACGCCGCTCGACGAGACGTCCTACCTCTACCCGGGCGATTTCCCCTCCGGCGAGAAGTTCGACGTCACCGTGCCCCCCGGGAAGCTGTGGCTGATGGGCGACCACCGCAGCGCCTCGCGCGACGCGCGGGCCCACATGGAGGAGCCCGGAGGCGGGTTCATCTCGGAGGACGACGTGATCGGCAAGGCCGTGGTGCGCTACTGGCCGCTGTCACGGGGCTATCTCTTCTCCCACCCCGACACCTTCGCCAAGGTCAAATAGCGGGCGCTTCCGGTCGCGGTTCGCGGCGTATGGGGCGTACGCTGCCTCTGTCATGACAGTTGCGTTCCGCCCTCGACCGAGCGTCGTCCGGCGCGATTCCGGACTCTACGCCTACGAGCGGGCGCTCGCCCGCCGCGGCCTCACCCCCATCGCGGGCGTCGACGAGGCCGGCCGTGGCGCGTGCGCGGGGCCGCTCGTCGTCGCGGCCGTGATCCTGCGCCGTCAGATCGAGGGGCTCGGCGACTCCAAGCTGCTGGCCCCCGCGGTGCGCGAACGCCTCTACGACCAGATCGTGCGCTTCGCCCACGTTGGTGTCGTGATCATCCCACCGGGGGAGATCGACGCTAAAGGTCTGCACAAATGCAACGTCTCGGGAATGCGGCGGGCCGTCGCGCAGTTGCCCTGTGACCCGGAGTACATCCTGACGGACGGCTTCCCGGTCCCGGGGCTACCGGCGCCGTCGCTGGCCGTGTGGAAGGGGGACCAGGTGGCCGCCTGCGTGGCGGCGGCGTCGATCGTGGCCAAGGTGACGAGGGACCGCCTGATGGTCGCGCTCGACGAACGCTTCCCGCAGTACGGCTTCGCCGAGCACAAGGGGTATGTCACACCAGGACACAGGCTGGCGCTGGAAACGCACGGCCCGTGCCCTGATCACCGTTACTCCTTCGTCACGGTGGCGAGGGGGATGGGTGAAAATGAAATGGGGGCCGGGGTTGCCTGACCAGGCGAACCGGGGGACCGGTACGACAGGAGGACCGCGATGAGCGCAGAGGATCTCGAAAAGTACGAAACCGAGATGGAGCTGCAGCTTTACCGCGAATACCGGGATGTCGTCGGTTTGTTCACATACGTTGTGGAGACTGAACGGCGGTTCTATCTGACCAACTCGGTCGATCTCGACGTCCGTACCGCGGAAAACGGCGACGTCTTCTTCGACGTGAAGATGCAGGACGCCTGGGTGTGGGACATGTACCGGCCGGCGCGGTTCGTGAAGAACGTGCGGGTGGTCACGTTCAAGGATGTGAACGTGGAGGAGCTGGCCAAGGCCGACCTGGAGATGCCCAAGGAGGGGTTCTCGGGGTGACGGGCTGAGCGCTGCCGGAGCGCCGTCCCTCCTCCCCTGTTCCGGCTGAGGGGGCGTCGCCGCTCCACGGGCGGTGCGCGGCTCCCTGGCCGGCATCTGGCGCCCCCGGCCACGCCTGCCACCGCACAGCATTGGACGTCCGGTCCGGGCGCCTCGACACGTATGCCGTCGCACAGCACAGCGCGTCTTGTATCTACACGCTAGCTGTCGGACAACGCGGGGCATCCCTGGAACTGCGCGCCACGCCATCGCGGTGTGCGGCGCGCACCTGTGACTGCGGGCTCACCATCGCCGTGTGCGGCGCGCACCTGTGACTGCACACCGGCCCGCCGCTGACTGCACACCAGCCCGCCGCGGCACCGCCCAGCCCAGCCCCGCCCAATCCAGGCCCCGGCAGCGCGGCCTTCGGACCGTCCTCCAACTGGTGCCTTCCGCGGTCGTCCGTTATCCACAACCGAACAGCCGCGCAAGCCCTTCATCCCCAGAACCCCGCTCGGCCGCTTCCCCACCACCCCTCATCCGAGAAGGTCGGTGCCGCACCAGGACGCGGACCGACGGAGGTGGCAGATGGCCGCGAAGCAGGACCAAGAGCTCGGCCGGCAAGGCGAAGAGGTAGCCGTGACCTACCTGGAGGCCAAGGGGATGAAGATAATCGACCGCAACTGGCGCTGCCGCCACGGCGAGATCGACATCATCGCCGAAGACGGCCCCAGCCTGGTGGTCGTCGAGGTCAAGACCCGATCCGGCAGGTCCCACGGCACGGCCCTGGAGTCCGTGAGCCGGGCCAAGCTGGCCAGGCTCAGGATGCTCGCGGCCAAGTGGCTGGCGACGCAGCCCCGTACGTACGAATCCGTGCGGGTGGACGTGATCGCGCTCGAGCGCTTCGCCGGCGACTTCGCCCTCAACCACGTACGGGGGGCGATCTAGATGGCGGTGGCGCGCACGCGCAGCGTGGCCGTGATCGGTGTGACGGGCCGCACCGTGGAGGTCGAGGCCGACGTGGGCAGCGGCCTGGCGGGCATCCACCTCATCGGCCTCCCCGACACGGCGCTCAGCGAGGCACGCGACCGGGTCAGGTCCGCCATGGTCAACAGCAGCTATCCCTGGCCCGACGCCCGCATCATCGTCAGCCTCTTCCCAGCGAGCCTGCCCAAGCGAGGTTCACAGTTCGATCTGGCGATCGCGGTCGCGATACTGAGCGCCGCCGGGGTGATCCCCGCCGAGCGCATCGCGGAGCCGTTCTTCCTGGGCGAGCTCGGCCTCGACGGCCGCATCAGGCCCGTACGCGGGGTGCTGCCCTCCATCCTCGGCGCGGCCAAGCACGGACACGGCGACGTCACGGTGGTGGTCCCTTCGGGGAACTCGGCCGAGGCCGCCCTGGTGCCCAGCGTGAAGGTGGTGCCGGTGTCGCACCTGCGCCAGCTCGTGGAGTGGCTGCGCAAGGGCGAGGAGGCGCCGGAGCCGAGGGCCGAGGAGTTCGCGGAGCCGCCCAGGTCCGCCGCCGACCCGACCCTGGACCTGGCCGACGTGGTGGGCCAGCCGGTGGCGCGCCGCGCCCTCGAGGTGTGCGCGGCGGGCGGCCACAACCTCTGGATGCTCGGCCCGCCGGGCACGGGCAAGACCATGCTGGCCGAACGCCTGCCCACCCTCCTGCCTGACCTGGAGCTCGACCACGCCCTGGAGGTCACGGCCATCCACTCGGTCGCGGGCGCTCTCCCGGCCAACGCGCCCATGGTGAGCAGGCCACCGTTCGTCGCCCCGCATCACACGGCGACGACGGCCGCCATCGTCGGAGGCGGCAGCTCCGTCGTGCGTCCCGGGGCGGTCTCCCTCGCCCACAGGGGCGTGCTCTTCCTGGACGAGGCGCCGGAGTTCCCCCGCCACGTGCTCGACTCGCTGCGGCAGCCGTTGGAGTCCGGCCGCGTGACGGTCTCCAGGTCGGCGGGCTCGGTCACGTTCCCGGCGAGGTTCGTGCTGGTGCTGGCCGCCAACCCGTGCCCCTGCGCCCAGGCGGAGGACAAGGGGGAGACCTGCACGTGCACCCCCACGATCAGGCGTCGCTACCTCGGCAGGCTCTCCGGCCCACTCCTCGACCGCATCGACATGAAGGTCACCGTGGTCCGCTCGTCCAGACGCGAGCTGCTGGCCGACCGCCAGTTCGTGGAGAGCAGCAAGACGGTGGCCGAGCGCGTGCTCGCCGCCCGCGAACGAGCCGCCAAACGCCTGACCGGCACACCGTGGCGTACGAACGCCGAGATCCCCGCGTCCCTCCTCCACTCGGACTATCGCCCGTCCGAGGACGCCATGAAGCCCATGACGTCATGCCTGGACTCCGGCACCCTCACCGCCCGCGGCCTGGATCGCGTCGTACGCGTCGCCTGGACCCTCGCCGACCTGGCCGACAAGGACACGCCAGGCCAAGACGAGACCAACGCCGCCCTGAGCTTCTGGCTCGGCATCAACTCCTGACGTAACCGCCTTCCTCTCCCGATCGCACTCCAGCACCAGCCGCTCATTTGCGGCAGCAACCGTTCACTCCTGTCCGCCGTCACTCACCCCCGGCACCACAACCACCCCCCTTGCGTCACCTCTCGATGCACCGGCATCCCCCTAGGAGCCCCATGCCCATCCCGTCCCCAGAAGCCTCCGGGCGCCGCCATGAGCCTCCAACAGCCACTGGCACCACTGCCCCGACCGGCGCCGGCACCGCCGTCCCCCAGCCACCAAGCGCCACCGGCACGACCACCGATCCGGTGACGACCGGCACCGTGACGACCGTCGATATCGCGACGACCACCGTCAATACTGCGACGACCACCCTCAATACCGCGACAAAACCTCGGAACGAAGAAGCCGAGGCCAGAGCCGCGCTCATGAGAGCGGCCGACGTCGGCGATCCCGTCATGGGCCGTCTGGTGTCGCAGTACGGCGCTCAAGCGGCGGTGGAGGCGATCCGCGAGCGTGCCCTGCCGCAGGAGTTCGTGGCCAAGGAAGCCCAGCGAGGGGAAGACGCTCTTCGGCGAGGTCAGGAGCCGGCAAAGCCCTCCATGCCTCAGACAGGGCACCAGTACGACCAGCAACCCCAAGCAGCCCGCCAGACACCTCAGGCACACGAGGGCCGGCAGATCACGCAGGACCGCCAGTACCAACGCCCTCGCCCCGACCTGACCGCCCGGCTGAACGCCTGGCATGCCCGCTTGGCGGCCGCAAACCCGGCGGCGGACCTCGAAGCAGGGGAGAAGGCCGGAGCCAGGCTGATCATCCCCGGCAGCCCGGAATGGCCCACCCAACTTGACCAACTGGGCCCGGGCCGTCCCCTGGGCCTATGGCTCCACGGCTCGGCCGACCTGCGCTTCTCCTGCCTCAAGTCGGTGGCGGTGGTGGGGGCGAGAGCCGCCACCTCGTACGGCAACCACATCGCAGCCGAGTTCGGCGTGGGCCTGAGCGAAGCAGGCTGGACTGTGGTGTCCGGAGGCGCGTACGGCGTGGACGGCGCGGCCCATCGAGGGGCGCTGGCGGCCGACTCGCCGACGGTGGCCGTCCTGGCCTGCGGCGCGGACGTCTGCTACCCGGCGGGCCACGACACTCTGTTCGCCGCCGTCAGAGACCAGGGCGTCGTGGTCAGCGAGTGCCCGCCCGGCGTCCACCCCACCCGCGCCCGTTTCCTCATCAGAAACCGCCTGATCGCCGCCCTGTCCAGAGGCACGGTGGTGGTGGAGGCGGCCCTACGCAGCGGCGCGCTCAACACCGCCACCCACGCCCTCTCCCTCAACAGACACCTGGCCGCCGTCCCCGGCCCGATCACCTCCGGCATGTCCGCGGGCTGCCACAGACTCCTCCGCGAACGCAAAGCCATATGCGTCACGTCGCCGGAGGAGATGATCGACCTCGTAGGAGTGATCGGCGACGACCTCGCACGCCAGGCCCGAGCCCCGGCGGTCCCCAGAGACAAGCTCAACGAGCCCACCCGCAAGGTCCTGGACGCCATCCCTACCCGAGGCGGGGCGGGCCCGGCCTCCATCGCGGTCGCCGCAGGCGTCTCCCTGGACGCCGCCCTGAGCGCCTTGGGAGGGCTGGCGGCCGCGGGCTACATCGAACGAGCCACGAACGGCTGGCGCCTCCGCAAGGAGTCCGCGTCCTACCGCAAAGCTCCAGATTCCGCCTTCCTCGAGCCACCATCCACCCCAGAACCTGCCCCGCTGGACGACCCTCCATCGCCGGAAGATGCCGACCCACCCCATGAGATGGCCCCTGCCACCTGGGAGGACTACCGTTGATCCCAGCCCGGCTGAGCCCGCCTGCAGGGCCGTCGGGTCGGTCCGGCTGAGGTCGGGTGAAGGATCGCGGTCGAGCATCAGCTTGGCTGGGGTCGGGTGGCAGACTCCGTGGAGCGTCGGCTTGGCTGTGGTCGAGCCGGAGACTGCCGTCGAGCCCCGGCCGAGAGCTCCTGGGAGGAACACCGTCGAGTCAGCACGGCGGAGGTCGACTGGAGGATTGCCGTTGGCCATCCTGGCTGAGGACGGCTGGGAGGATCATCGCTGGGTCAGCCCAGCTGAGGTCGAGCCAAGCGCCTGCCCGGGCGGAACCAGCATGGTCGGAAGCCAGCATGGCCGGAAGCAGAGCGGCCGCAAGGAGGACGCCCCTGGAAGCAAGAGGGACGCCCTTGCAAGGCGGGTGACATAGATGGATGTCGGCGGACATCGACAGGGTGGACGCTTATCTCCCCTGGTCAGAGCCTGGAAGGCGGTCGCAACAAAGTCGGGGTCACCGGTTACCCATCCCCTTCGCTAACCATCGCCCGGACGGCACACTGTTGCCTGCGGCCATCGTTCTGCTCTCCTTCGGTCTCGACTTAGGCCCTCGAAGGATCAGGCGATGGCCGTCACCATTTATCGGCTCTCTTCGTCTTCCGCCATGCATTTCACGCCCGGGTCTGCGCATGCGCCCGGGTCTGCGACCGGCTCCCGGGTCTGCGACCGCGCTCGTGTCCGCGTCTGCCTCTGCCTCTGCGCCCGTGTCGGCGCCCGTGTCGGCTTCTGCGTCCGCGTTTCGCGTCCGGAGGTCCGCGTCATGCCTCACTCCTATGAGAAGACTGTGAGGGGATGTTCGGATTCTCCGGAGCAGTGGAAGAGAAGGGCGTGAGCGGGGTGACGATGTGGAACAGGACGATGGTCTGCGGATGAGCGGTGGCGTCGATCGGGATGAGGTGGTGGCGGAGTTCGGGCGGCACCTACGGACAGAGCGGGACCTGTCGCCGCATACGGTGAGGGCTTATCTGACGGACGTGAATTCGCTGCTCGATCACGTCGATGGGCGGCTGCAGGTGATTGATGTGGGAGTGCTGCGAGCCTGGTTGGCCGGGCAGCATCAGGCCGGGAAGGCGCGCGCTACGTTGGCGCGGCGGACAGCCTGCGCCCGTACCTTCACCGCCTACTGCCATCGCCGTGGCTGGCTGGCGGCGGACCCCGGGTTGTTGCTCGGAAGTGCCAGGGCGGCGCGGCCGTTGCCCTCCGTGCTCGATCAGGACCAGGCTCAGGCCGTTCTTGAGGTGCCCGTGGCCGGCGAGCCCAAGGAGCTGCGGGATCAGGCCATTCTGGAGCTGCTTTACGCCACCGGCGTGCGGGTGAGCGAGTTGTGTTCGCTCGATGTCGATGACGTGGATCGGGACCGGCATGTGATCAGGGTGTTGGGCAAGGGGCGAAAAGAGCGGTCTGTGCCGTTTGGGTTGCCGGCTCTGCGGGCCGTCGACAGATGGTGCATTCATGGGCGGCCGTTGTGGATGCGGGTTCGGTCGGGCGCCGCGCTCTTCCTCGGCGTACGGGGCGGGCGCATCGATGCGGGGACCGTTCGGCGAGTGGTGCATGCGCGGCTGGCGAAGGTGGAGGGGGTGCCGGACATGGGGCCGCACGGGCTGCGGCACAGCGCGGCGACCCACCTGCTTGAGGGCGGTGCGGATCTGCGGAGTGTGCAGGAGGTGCTCGGGCATGCGTCGCTGAACACCACCCAGATCTACACGCATGTGTCGATCGAGCGGCTGAGGGCGGCGTATCGGCAGGCGCATCCCAGAGCCTGACGGCTGGAGGGGGCAAGTGCGGTGGCTGCTCGGGCGATCTTGCGGTCATTGAGTGCCGATGTCTGCCGCTGGGCTCTGGTTGGGCGAGGTCATTCCAGGTCTGGGTGATCTTCTCGAACGGGCCGTGGCATTGGTGCCTACGCATGTATGGCTCCGGTTTCGATGCTGGGGCTTCGCGTTCGGCGGAGGGTCGTGGGTCGTTATGGCCATGACGAGGCCCGATGCTTCCGGGCTCTTCTGATGCGGTGGAGTTTGCGGTGTTGGCCTCTTCTCCGGACGAGGCGGGGCGTGCGTGTGCGTGTGTGCGTGCGCCGGTGGAGGCGTAGGGCGATGATCAAGAGGGCCGCCGCGAGTAGTACGGCGATGCTGATGGCGGGCGTCGAGGGCGTCGAGGCGGTCGAGGCGATCGGGAGTGTCGAAAGGGTCGAAAGGGTCGAGGAGGAGCGGAGCAGGAAATTGGGGGTGGTGTTGGTAGTTGCGGGGAATGCGGCAGCGATTTGGGGGAGTGGGGGCGGTTGAGGTTGCGGAGTGGTCGGGGGCGGTGCTTGCTGCTTGTCGAGGGGTGACGTGGATGGTTCTCTGGTCTGTTCGCCTGGGGTGTTCTCCTCTGCTGGGGCGGGGGCTTGCTCGTTCACGGGCCAGAAGGGGAGCAGGCGGATGGGGGCCTGGCCCAGGAGCAGCAGGGGATCGAGATAGCGGGTGCCGCGCCGGAGGCCCCAGTGCAGGCAGGACTCGGGGCAGTGGCCGGTCGATGCTTCGATGATGCCCAGCCGGGATCCCGAGGTCACGGGCTGGCCCTTGCGTACTGACGCCTCGACGGGAAGGTACGTGGTGCGCAGGCCGCCTTCGTGCTCGACCGTGATCACGCCTCGGCCTCCCACCGGGCCGGCGAAGCGGACCTTGCCTGGGCCGGCTGCCAGGACCGGGGTGGACGGTGGGGCGGCCAGGTCGACGCCGCGGTGTCCGGCCAGCCAGGGCTCGGGTGGTGGGGCGAAGGGGCGCAGCACGCGGGGATGCCCGTCCAGAGGCCAGCGCCAGGTGGGTGGCGACGCCCGTGCCTGGGTGGCCGGGACGAGCAGCGCCGTCGCGGTGGCGGCGGTGAGGAGGAGCGCCGCCAGGGTCGCTCCGAGCAGCTTGAGGAGACGGCGGATGAGCGGTGGCAGCTTCTGTTTCGTCCAGCCGAAGGGGTGCGGGTGGCCGATCCGAGAGGGTGCGTCGCGTGTGGCGGAGTTGCGGGGCCCACCGGGGAGTTGGGGCAAGGCGGGAATGCAGGACCCATGGTGGAGCTGGGAGTGTGCGGGGAAGTGGGGCCGGCCATGGTCGGCAAAGGTGCGGAGCTCGGCGTGGGCCGGGGGGCCTGCGGGAGGGTGGGGCTCCCCGTGGAGATGGGTGAGCGTGGACATGCGGGGGGACGGGCGGGCTGGTGATGGGGTCGGCCGGGGGTTTGGGTGGGAGTTCATGGCGCGAGTGTTGTTGATCGCGCTGGGGCGGCGAGGAGGCGAACGGGATTCTGTGGATGAGATGGCGATGCGGGGGATGGCTTGTGGACAGCCGGACGGACGGCGCGGCTGGGGTCGGGCGCCAGGATGGGGATGGTTGGACGCCGGAGTTGGATGATGGTGGCTGCAGCAGGCCGATCCGCCGATGCTGCAATGCGTCACCCCGTGGCGCTGTAGCGCGCCGCCCTGTGGCGGTGTAGTGCGCCGCCTTGTGCGCGGTGTAGCGCGTCGCGCCGTGGCGTTGCAGGGCATCGGTCCGTGGCGTTGCAGTGTGTGGAGAGGACGTTCGACACGTGCGTGGAATTGGATGTGGCCGGGGGTACGGCGCCTGAGATCAGTTGAGGCCCGAATAGCGCTTGGACGGGATGGCGGAATCCAGGCTCTGATGCAAGGTCGGGGTGAAGTCGGGCGTGGGCGTGGGCGCGGGGCGTGGACGGCGCGGGCGTAGGGGAGAGGCCCAGATCCAGACGGTGCTCAGGGCTATGCCGGCCGCGCAGATGAGGATCACCGGGCGCAGGCCGACGATTTCGGCCAAGGCGCCTCCGCATATGCCGCCGAGGGCAAGGACGCCCTGTACGGCGAAGGTCATGGTGGCGTTCACGCGGCCGCGGAGCTCCGGGGTGGTTTCGCGGAGGGTGATGGCGCCCATGCACGTGGCGAAGGCGACGACGATGCCACCGGTGATCATTCCGGTCAGCGAGAGCAGCGAGAGTTTCCACCACAGAGGGCCGTTCAGCAGGCCCACCGCGAGGATCTCGATCGGGAAGAAGATCACCGACGCGAGCAGGATGCGGTTCTCGCCGTAGCGTCTGGACAGGCGGGTCGTGGCCCAGGCGCCCAGGAGTCCGCCGATGCCGCTCAGAGCGATGAGCAGGCCGATCAGCGCCTTGGGGATGTTCAGCGTGTTGACCATGTAGAGCATGTAGACGGCCGTGTACGCCATGGCGAAGAAGTTGATCGTCACACCCGCACCCAGGAGCGTGCGCAGTACGGGATTGGTGATGCTGGCCCGCAGCCCCTCCCTGACGTCGCGCCACATGCCCCGGGAGACCGCCGGTTCGTTCTTCTCCGGGGTACGGATGGCACGGAGCAGCAGCGCCGACGTGAGGAAGGACAGCGCCTCGGCGAGTACGGCCAGCGGCGCTGTGAGGACCTGCACCAACAGGCCCGCCAGGCTGGGGCCGCCGACCGAGGCCACCGAGTAGCAGGCTTGGAACCCGGCCATCGCGTCGGTGCGCTGGGAGGGCGGGACGACTGCCGCGATGTGGGGGAAGTTCGCCGCTTTGAACAGCACTCCGGCTGAACCGATGACGAGGGCCACCGTGATCAGCCAGGTGACGTTGAGGAGGCCGAGGAACCAGGCCACGGGGACGGTCGCGGCGGCCGCACACGACACCAGCTCACAAGCGATCATCAACGGGCGGTGCCGGGAGAGCCGGTCCGCGATGGCGCCCGACTGCAGGCCGAACAGGAGCGCGGGCACCGAGGCGGCCGCCGTCAACAGCCCCATCTGGGAGGGGGAGGCGGTCAGCAGGGTGACCGCGGTGAGGGGGATGGCCAGCTTGGACACCTCCGAGCCGGTGACCGAGATGGTGCGTGCCGTCCAGAGGAGGCGATAGTCGCGCTGCCTTCTGAGCGGGAGCGGTTCGGAGAGCGGGAGGGAGTTCTGAAAGGAAGCCTTCACAACTATGAAGGTATCCCTTCATAGTTGTGAAGGCAATGCTTCATATCTTCGGAGGGGTACCCTTGGCCGCATGAGTGAGGGGCTCAGTGATCCCAAGGCGATGCGCGCGCTGGCCCACCCGGCCCGCCTGTCGATCCTCAACCGGCTGGGTGTCGAGGGGAGTGCCACTGCCACCGAGGTCGCGGAGATCGCTGGGATCACGCCCAGTGCCGCCAGTTATCACCTTCGGATGCTCGCCAAGTACGGGTTCGTGGAGGACGCGCCGCCGCGGGGAGACGGCAGGGAGCGGCTGTGGCGGGCCGTGGACATGACACTCGGCGTCGAGGTTCTCCCTGGCGATCAGCCGGAGGTACGGGACGCCAAGGTGTCGTTGATGCTGGCCTTCCGCAGGGAGGCCAACGAAGAGGCGGACCGGGCGTTGGCTCAGGTCGAACGGGAGCCCGCCGAGTGGAGGGACGCCACCCGGTTCGGCCGGACGCGGATCAAGGTCGACGCGGAGGAGTTGGCTCGGCTGGGTCAGTCGATCGAGAAGCTGATCGAGCCGTACGTCGCTCGCCGCCGCGACGAGAAGTCCACGCCTGAGGGGGCGAGGATGGCCGAGGTGCAGGTCAACCTCTTCCCGACCGCGAAGCGGACGGCGCCGGGACTGCCGACCGAGGATCATGGAGCTGTACTGCCCACCGAGGATCATGGTGCCGCGGGTTGAGGCGGTGTGGGGACAGAGGCGCCGCGTGCGGGGCGTGGTGCTGGGGCGCGGCGGAAGCGCAGCGGGAGCGCGGTGGAGGTGCGGTGGAGGTGCGGCGGGTTGACTGGCTGGGATGGGGGCGTGGGGAGCGGCCGGCGTT
This sequence comes from Nonomuraea phyllanthi, assembly GCF_006334985.2. Classification (GTDB taxonomy): domain Bacteria; phylum Actinomycetota; class Actinomycetes; order Streptosporangiales; family Streptosporangiaceae; genus Nonomuraea; species Nonomuraea phyllanthi. The sequence continues at coordinate 76,829 of NZ_VDLX02000001.1, read as the reverse complement.
GAGCGGCGGTATGGCGGCTGGCCGCGGCCGGTACGGCGGCTGATCGGGGGGATGTGGGCGGCCGGTATGGCGGCGTGGCCGCGTGAGGCGGGAAGCGCGAGGGCTGAGGAGCGGACGCGACGGAGTTGAGCGGTGTGGGTGGTTGATCCCTGAGAGATCTGGTCGTTGAGGGGCGCCTGTCCAAAAGGCGCCGAGCGTGGCCATGGCGGCTCACCAGGAGGTGGCAGGTAGAGGGGCGCGGTGGGTTGGTGGGGTGAAATGCCTGGATGGTGGCGTTGGATGGTAGAGGGATGGGATGTCTGTTTGACGGCGGACGGTCAGGCTGGGCCGGTCTGCGAGGTAGACTTTTCGGTGGCCTGTGACCACAGGCCGACTTCGCATGCCCCATTGCGGACCGCGTCATCGGTCCGGGCCACGTGCCCGGCTGGCGGGGTGTCGGGGCATCAGGGCGGCAGCCACGCGCTGTCGCGGCACAACCGAGAACCGCGCCCATCCGCAGGGCGCCCAGACCTGGAGGACCAGCACATGGCCCCCGTCGTCACCATGCGACAGCTGCTCGAGAGCGGCGTTCACTTCGGTCACCAGACCCGGCGCTGGAACCCGAAGATGAAGCGCTTCATCTTCACCGAGCGCAACGGCATCTACATCATCGACCTGCAGAAGTCGCTCTCCTACATCGACCGTGCCTACGACTTCGTCAAGGAGACGGTCGCCCACGGCGGCACCATCCTGTTCATCGGCACCAAGAAGCAGGCGCAGGAGGCCATCTCCGAGCAGGCCGCTCGGGTCGGCATGCCGTACGTGAACCAGCGCTGGCTGGGCGGCATGCTCACCAACTTCTCCACCGTGCACAAGAGGCTTCAGCGGCTGAAGGAGCTCGAGGAGCTCGACTTCGACAACGTCGCCGCCTCGGGGCTCACCAAGAAGGAGCTCCTCATGCGCCGTCGCGAGAAGGACAAGCTCGAGCGCACGCTCGGCGGCATCCGCGACATGGGCCGCGTGCCCAGCGCGGTGTGGGTCGTCGACACCAAGAAGGAGCACATCGCGATCAGCGAGGCCAAGAAGCTCGGCATCCCTGTCGTCGCGATCCTCGACACCAACTGCGACCCTGACGAGGTCGACTACCCGATCCCGGGCAACGACGACGCCATCCGCGCCGTCGGCCTGCTGACCAGGGTGGTCGCCGACGGTGTCGCGGCCGGTCTGATGGCCCGCTCCGGTGCTGCCCGCGGTGACGAGAAGCCGGCCGCCGCCGAGCCGCTGGCCGAGTGGGAGCGCGAGCTCATCGAGCAGGGCACCGGCGAGGCCGGGGCCGAGGCGTCCGCTGCTGAGGCGGCCCCCGCCGCTGAGGCGCCGGCTGCCGCTGAGGCGCCGGCCGCCGCTGCTGACGCCACGGCCGCCCCCGAGGGCGAGGCCGCTCCCGAGGGCGAGGGCAGCACCGAGCAGCAGGCCTGACACCGGGTCGGGTTCCGGTTCGCCGCAGGGCGCCCAGGCGCGCGTCTGCCGACCTCTGCCTGGTGGGGGAGTGCTCCACCACCAGGCAGAGGCGGTAGGTCGGTTGGTTCGGGCCGTGCCTGCGGGATCGGCACTCGTACAGGGCCCTCCTGACGCGGCGGATGCCGGGCGAGGCGCGGCTCTGCTGGCGGGTGAACGGTCGGGCAAGGGCCGTGGTTCGGCCAGCCAGGTGAACGGTCGCGCAAGGGCCGTGGTTCGGCCGGCCGGATGGACGGTCGGGCAAGGCTGTGGTTCCGTCGGCCGGGTGGATGGTCGCTTGGCTGGGCGCGGCTCCGCAGGGCTTGCGCCGGCCGGGCGCGGCGGTTCGGGCCGTGAAGGTCCGGCCCGCAGAAGTCCGAGCGGGCCACGGTTCGGACCCGGTTCAGGCGTTGTGAGCCGGGTCGGCGCTGGTGGTCCGCCCGATCGACCAGCTGGTGGTCCGAGCGGTCGACCAGGGCCGGTGGTCCTGAGCGACCGGGACCGGAGCCAGGCGTAGTGGTTCAGGTCCGGTCGGGCTGCCGGGTCCTGGCCGGGCGTGGTGGTCCGGGCTCGATCGGGTCGCCGCACGTGGCCGGTGTCCGGGCTCGATCCGGCCGCCGCACGTGGCCGGTGGCCGGGTTCGGCCGGGCTGCTGGAGCTGGAACGGTGCCTGTGCCGGACCGGCCGGTGTTGGTGTTAGGTGGTGTCGGTCCGGGATGGTAAGCCAGGGCGAGGCTGGGCAGTATGCCAGGCGAGCCGGGGCCCCGATGCAGGACGAAGGCTGACGCAAGACAGAGGCTTCCGTACGGCACGCGCCTGCCGTACCGAGAAACGAAGGTGAGTGACCGGACTCCGGCGCCCGCCTGATCCACGACGACGACGAAATCCCACAAGGAAAAAAGCAATGGCTTCCGTGAACATGGCCGATGTCAAGCGGCTTCGCGAGATCACCGCCGCCGGCATGATGGACTGCAAGAAGGCGCTTGAAGAGGCCGAGGGCGACTTCGACCGCGCGATCGAGCTGCTGCGCCTCAAGGGCGCCAAGGACGTGGGCAAGCGCGAGGCGCGCACCGCCTCCAACGGCCTGGTGGCGCTCAAGCAGGACGGCGACTCCGCGGCCGCGCTGCTGGAGCTCAACTGCGAGACCGACTTCGTGGCCAAGGGCGAGCGGTTCCAGGAGCTGGCCGGCCAGGTCGTGGCGCACATCCTCGAGACCAAGCCCGCCGACGTGCCGGCGCTGCTCGAGTCGTCCTTCGGTGGCCAGACGGTCAAGGAGCACCTCGACACCGCCAACGCCGCGCTCGGCGAGAAGATCGAGATCCGCCGGTTCGCGGTGCTCGAGGGCGGCTACATCGGCTCCTACATGCACAGGACCGACCCGGCGCTGCCTCCGGCGGTCGGCGTGCTGGTCCAGCTGGACAAGCCGAACGCCGAGGTCGCCAAGGACATCGCGCAGCACGCCGCCGCGATGGCCCCGCAGTACCTCAAGGCCGCGTCCGTTCCCGCCGAGGTCGTCGAGAAGGAGCGCAAGCTCTTCGAGGAGATGACCCGCGAGGAGGGCAAGCCCGAGGCCGCCATCGGCAAGATCGTCGAGGGTCGCGTGAACGGCTGGTACAAGGACTTCACGCTCCTCCAGCAGGCGTTCGTCAAGGACAACAAGAAGAGCGTGGGCAAGTACGCCGAGGAGAACGGCGTCGAGGTGCAGGCCTTTGTCCGATTCAAGGTGGGGCAGGCTTAGGCTTAGGCAAGCCCACCGACCCACCGAACGAAGGAGGCCGCCGCCGTGCAGGACCACCGGGAGTCAGCCCACGAATCCACACGGACGGCGGCTTCCCCATCCCCATATCCGCACAACCCGCTCAGGTGGAAGCGGGTGATGCTGAAGCTGTCAGGCGAGGCGTTCGCCGGGAGCGAGCCGCTGGGCATCGATCCGGTCGTCGTCGATCACCTGGCCGACTCGATCGCCGAGGCGGTCAAGGAAGGCGTGCAGGTCGCCGTCGTCGTCGGCGGCGGCAACATGTTCCGGGGCGCCGCTCTGTCGCAGGGGGGCATCGACCGCGCCAGGGCCGACTACATGGGCATGCTGGGCACGGTCATCAACTGCCTCGCCCTGCAGGACTTCCTGGAGCGGCGGGGCGTCGAGACCCGCGTGCAGACGGCCATCACCATGCAGCAGGTGGCCGAGCCGTTCCTGCCGCGCCGCGCGATCAGGCACCTCGAGAAGGGCCGCGTGGTGATCTTCGGCGCTGGGCTCGGCTCACCGTACTTCTCCACCGACACCGCGGCGTCCCAGCGGGCCCTGGAGATCGGCGCGGAGGCGCTGCTCAAGGGGACACAGGTGGACGGCATCTACGACTCCGATCCTCGGAAAAATCCGGATGCGGTCAGGTTCGACCATCTCGACTACGGCGAGGTGCTGCTCCGCGACCTCGCGGTCATGGACGCCACTGCGATCAGTCTGTGCAAGGACAACGACCTGCCGATCGTCGTCTTCGACCTCATGGGCGAGGGCAACATCCTGCGAGCGGTACGCGGTGAGAAAATCGGCACGCTGGTGAGTCCCACAGGCAAATGAGGGAGCGAGCCCGACACCGCCAGCTACAAGACAGGGAGCCGCTGTGATCGACGAAACCCTCCTCGAAGCCGAGGAAAAAATGGACAAGGCCGTCTCGGTCGCGAAGGAGGACTTCGCGACCATCCGGACGGGCCGCGTCACCCCCTCGATGTTCAACAAGATCAACGCCGAGTACTACGGCACGCCGACGCCGATCCAGCAGCTGGCGTCGTTCCACGTGCCGGAGGCCCGCATGGTCCTCATCCAGCCCTACGACAAGAGCTCCATGGGCGCCATCGAGAAGGCCATCCGTGACTCCGATCTCGGCGTCAACCCCACCGACGACGGTCAGGTGATCCGCGTGACGTTCCCGGAGCTGTCCGAGGAACGGCGCAAGGAGTACATCAAGGTCGCCAGGAACAAGGGCGAGCACGCCAAGGTGTCGGTGCGCAACATCCGCCGCTCCGCCAAGGAGATCCTCGACAAGATGATCAAGGACGGCGAGGCGGGGGAGGACGAGGTCAGGCGGGCCGAGAAGGAGCTCGACGATCTCACCCAGAAGCACGTCGCGAAGATCGACGAGCTGCTCAAGCACAAGGAATCCGAGCTGCTCGAAGTCTGAGCGGCACCCGCACGCCGTTCTACGGCCCTCGCCCCCGAGGGCGGGGGCCGTGGCTTCTGGTGAACCCTAGTTCGTGGTGAACCGTGGCTGTCGACGAACCCGTGCATTTGGAGAACACAGTGGAAGAACGTACGGCTGGCACCAGCTCGAGCGGCGGCAGCCGTACCGGAAGGAACCTGCCCGCCGCGATCGCGGTCGGCGTGGTGCTGGGCGCGCTGGTCCTGGTAACCCTCTACACGATCAAAGAGCTGTTCCTGCTGGTGGTGGTCGGCGCGGTGAGCGTCGGCGTGCTGGAGCTGGTCAAGGCGTTCGCGACCCGCGACATCAGGGTGCCCGCCGTGCCCGTCCTCGCGGGCGTGGTGGTGATGCAGGGGGCGGCGTACTGGGGCGGGCCGGTGTGGTTGCTGGCCTCGTTCGCGGTTTTCGCGCTGGTGCTGCTGGTCTGGCGCATGTTCACCGCGGGGACCGACGGTTACGTACGCGACGCGTCGGCCTCGGTGCTGACGCTGTTCTATCCCGCCCTGCTCGCCGGGTTCGCGGCGCTGCTGCTGCAGGAGGGCGACGGCGACAACCGGGTGCTGATCTTCATCGCGGTGACCGTGGCCAGCGACATCGGGGGTTACGCGGCGGGGGTGCTGTTCGGGCGGCACAAGATGACGTCGATCAGCCCGAAGAAGACCTGGGAGGGGCTCGCCGGGTCGGTGATCGCGTGCACGGTGGTCGGCGCCTGGCTGGTGGTCTGGCTCCTGGGCGGCGAGATCTGGCAGGGCGCGCTGATCGGCATCCTGGCGGCGCTGCTGGCGACCGTGGGCGACCTGATCGAGTCGATGATCAAGCGGGACCTCGGGATCAAGGACCTGGGCAGCATCCTGCCCGGTCACGGCGGCCTGATGGACCGGCTCGACTCGCTGGTGACGACGCTGGTGCCGGTCTGGCTGCTGATGACGCTGTTCTTCTAGCGGTGCTGCGCGTCCAGCGCGTCGATGGTGACCGGTGACAGCCAGAGCCACCGTACGGTCTCCCCGCCGAACGCAAATCCCGACATGTCAGGCATGTGGGGTGCGTTGGCCAGCATCAGCACCCCCGAATACCGCGACCCCAACGGGAAGGTCGACGGCTCGTGATACCACTTCGCCGTGTGCCCGTGGCCCAGCCACGTGACCGAGTGCCACGGATACTGCGACAGCCACACCAGCAGCAGCGCCGCGTCCCGCGGGTCCTCGCGGGTCGCCACGGCCAGCTCGATCCTGGCGTACGCCCCGGGCTTGTCGATCCACTGCTCGACGGTCGGCATCCGCTGGCAGCTCATCCCGACCGTGGACAGCACGGTGAAGTCGCGGCCCTGGTGGGGCGGGCGCTCGGTGATGCCGACGGTGGGCAGCCGGTCACCGCTGGCGTCCCAGTAGCGTCCGGCGGGCCCGAGCACGCGGTCGAGGTGGCCCATCACGAACTGCTGGAACGACGGCCACGACCCCTCGCCGTGCCGCCAGCGCCAGTAGGACCTGGCGTTGGAGATGCGGGGGCCCAGCCCTTCGAGCGCCTCCGACAGCGCCCAGGCGAAGGGCGACTCGCCCACCGCGTCGCGGGCGTAGCCGGGCATGCCCCTGCTCATGTCGGCCCAGCCGGGGATCACCGCGAGCAGGTCGTCGTCCTCGTACAGGGCGACCCCGTCACCCTCCTCGAACCACAGCGCGCTGAGCTGCCCGAGCGGCCTGCGGCCCTCGGGGTGGAGCGTGCCCGACCTCGGCATCAGCGGCGGCAGGCCGGCGTTGACGCGGGCCAGGTCCACGACGGCGGGGGCGGGGCGGTGGTTGGCCAGCCAGACGGCGCCGTGGACCGTGCCGTCGGGCGAGCACAGGTAAGCTACCGAGGAGTCCTCGTCCCGCTCGACCACGAGCGTCCGGCTCCCGTACGGGTTGCCGGTGGCGAGCACGACCTCGGCGCCACCCTCGCCAGATGCCGACCGGAAAATCGCCATACGAGATGACTGTAGATCGGGCGGTGACCATGACGCGAGCCGTACCGTGACCAGGAATGCCACCTCCGATCCAATCGTTGTTTACCCTGATCAGAAAGAGCAGGAACGTGTCCCAGCCTCCAGGTCAGCTCACCTTCGTCGCGCCGCGGCGGGCCAAGCCCGCACGGCACCTGGCCGACCTGTCGATGGCCGACCGGCGGGCCGCGGTCACGGAGCTGGGTGAGAAGGCGTTCCGCGCCGACCAACTCTCACGCCACTACTTCGAGCGCCTCACCACCGACGTCGGCGCGATGACCGACCTGCCGGCGGCCTCCCGCGACAGGCTCGCCACGCTGCTGCCCGACCTGCTCACGCCGGTCAGGGAGCTGGCCACCGACCGGGGCACCACCCGCAAGACGCTGTGGCGGCTGTTCGACGGGGCGCTGGTCGAGTCGGTGCTCATGCGCTATCCCGACCGGGTCACGATGTGCGTGTCGTCGCAGGCCGGTTGCGGCATGAACTGCCCGTTCTGCGCCACCGGGCAGGCGGGCCTGACCCGCAACATGTCGACCGCCGAGATCGTCGAGCAGGTCGTCGCCGGCGCAAGGGCGCTGGCGGCCGGCGAGGTGCCCGGAGGTCCCGGGCGGGTCAGCAATGTCGTGTTCATGGGCATGGGCGAGCCGCTGGCCAACTACAAGGCGGTCATCGGGGCGGTGCGCCGCCTGGTGGAGCCCGCGCCGCACGGGCTCGGCATCTCGGCCCGCGGCGTCACCGTCTCCACGGTCGGGCTGGTGCCCGCGATCGGCAAGCTCGCCGACGAGGGGCTGCCCGTCACGCTGGCGCTGTCGCTGCACGCGCCCGACGACGAGCTGCGTGACACGCTGGTGCCGATCAATACGCGCTGGAAGGTGTCCGAGGTCCTCGACGCCGCCTGGGCGTACGCGGCCAGGACCAAGCGGCGGGTCTCCATCGAATACGCGCTGATCAAGGACATCAACGACCAGGAGTGGCGGGCCGACCTGCTGGGCAAGCTGGTCAGGGGCAAGCTCGTGCACGTCAACCTGATCCCGCTCAACCCGACGCCCGGCTCCAAGTGGACGGCCTCCCGCCCGGAGGACGAGCGGGCGTTCGTGCGGCGGCTGGAGTTCCACGGTGTGCCGGTGACGGTGCGTGACACGCGCGGGCGCGAGATCGACGGCGCCTGCGGCCAGCTCGCCGCCGCAGAATAGCCTCTCAGAGGCTCCTTCCGCGCCGGATCACCACGTACGCACCGAGGCCGATCAGGCACCACACCAGCGAGACGGCGGCGAGCTGGGGGAGCTCGGCGAGCAGGTGGCCGGTGTTCGCCGCCTTCATCCAGGCGATGAGCGGGACGGTGAGCCAGCGCAGGGGCGAGGCGCTGAGCAGCAGCATCGCCAGAAACCCGAGCAGCAGCGCCATGATCGAGACGGCCGGTGAGGTGATGACCGCGCGGCTGGTGAGCGCGCCCAGCGCGGTCCCGGTCAGCGCGGCCAGGGCGTAGAGGACCAGGGCGGCGGCCAGCACGCCGGTCGGCGGAGACTGGCTGATGCCGAGCGCGAGCGCCCAGCCCAGGGCCAGTGCCGCGAGCACCGCGCACGCGGCGAGCGCCGCCACCAGCCCCGCCGCCACCTCCCTGCCCCGGCCGCCCGCCTGGATCGCGGACATCTCGCGCTGCCGGTCCGGCTCGGTGTCGAGCAGGCTCCTGGCGGCCCAGGCCAGGACGGGGATGATCAGTACGGCGCCGTCCGTGAGCACGGACGCCTCCTCGCCCCGCGGCGCCCGGCTGCCGTAGAGGATCGCCAGCATGGCCAGGGCCAGCAGGAACGCCTGGTACACGCGGTGCGAGCGGACATAGGCGGCCATCCGGAACGCGGCCAGGGCGATCATCCGGTCTCCTCGATCTCGCGAGCGTGGTAGCCCTCGCCGCGCATCCTGGCGAGGAAGGCGGGCAGCTCGGCCGCGGGCACGGTGACGGCCACGGTGGCGGAGCCTGCCTCAGCAGCGGGTGCGGGTGGCTGGGCGGCCGCCGCTGCGGACACCGCCGGCTGGGCGGGTGCCGGTGCGAATGCGGTGGTGCTCTCCTTGAGGTGGCCGTCCACCAGCGACCACTGGCGTACGGCGGGAAGCGAGCGCAGGCCGCCCTGGTGGTCGCTGGCGATGACCATGCCGCCCCGGGCGGCCACCTCGGCGGCGATCGACGGGAGCGCCGCACGGGTGTCGACGTCGAGCCCGGCGAACGGCTCGTCCAGGAGCAGCAGCCCCGGCTCGGCCATGAGCGCCTGGACCAGCCCGACCTTGTGCGCGCTGCCTTTCGACAGCTCGCCGAGCGGCACGGAGAGCAGATGGCCCATCATGAGCCGCTCGGCCCACGGCTCCCATCGGGCGCCGCCCCGTACCCGGGACATGTGACGCAAATAGGCGGTCACCGTGAACGGCTGCCCGGTCGGGAACCGGTCGGGGGCGAAGCCGACGACCTGGGGGCGGCCGGCGATCGAGCCCGTGCTCGGCCGGGTCAGCCCCGCGAGGAGGCGGAGCAGGGTCGACTTGCCCGCCCCGTTCACGCCGGTCAGCTCGATCACGTCGCCGGGTTCGAGCTGAGCGTCGGCGTCTTCGATGACGAAAGGATCACGTCGTCGGTAGCGGAATGACACCTTGGACAGACGCATGATCCTGTAACGGTATATGTCGGGTCGCATCGTCGTGATAAAGAGCCCCAGAATGAAGTCACCCCCAGCACGAAGGAGTGGGCTTGAATCGCTTTCCGCGCGTCATGGGCATGCGGTCAGGCTATGACCCGGCGGAGGTCGACGCCCTGATCGCACGGATCGAGTCGACGCTGGGCCGGGGCTCGCGCGCCGTGGAGCCCGTCACCGCCGACGACGTGCGCCGCGCCACGTTCCACGCCCGGCGCGGCGGCTACCAGGAGACGGCGGTCGACTTCGCCCTGGAAGCGTTCGTGGTGGCGCTGGAGACCCAGGCCAAGCGGCCGGTACGGCCGGCGCCGGCCCAGCCCACCGGCGAGATGTTACGCGAGGAGTGGTTCGAGACCCAGGCGGCCCGCGTCGAGCGGGTGGCCTTCCGCCCGGGCCGCATGGGCACCGGCTACAACGAGGACGAGATCGACGCCTTCCTCGACCGCATCGTGGCCACCCTGCGCGGCACGACGGACTTCCCGGTGACGGCGAAGGAGGTGCGGGAGGCGAGGTTCGCGACCGTGGTGTTCAGGTCCGGCTATCTGATCTCCGACGTGGACACCTTCCTCGCGGGCATCGCCGACGTCCTCGATCAGCGCCTCTAGGCTTTGGAGACGTCCTGGGGCAGCGGGTCCGAACTCTCGCGACGTCCTGGGGCAGCGCGTCTAGGCCCTCTCGACGGCCGCGAGCAGCCCGCCGAGGTCGCGCTGGACCTGCTGGACGACCTTCTCGTCCCCGGGCGGGTCACCCTGGCGGTTGATCCACACGCGCGGGATGTCGAGCCGGTGCGCGGGGACCATGTCGTGGAAGTAGCTCTGCGCCACGTGCACCCAGGTCGTCGGCTCGTACGTGCACCGGAACGCCTCGAAGTGCGCGTCGGACGGCTTGTAGGCGCCCACGTCCTCGGACGTCACCACCGCGTCGAACGGCACGGGCAGCCGCCGCCGCGTCTCCGCGATGAGGTCGCGGTCGCAGTTGGTGAGCAGCGCCAGGCGCCAGCCCGCCGCGCGCAGCGCCGACAGCTCGGCGCCGACGTCGGGGAAGACCGGCCAGTACGGGAGCGTGGTGGCCAGCACCGAGGCGTCGTCCGCGCCCAGCGCCACCTCCTCGTCGGCGCAGGCCCGGCGCAGCGCCTCGGCCAGCACGTGGCGGTAGCGCGGGGCCGGCGTCTCGGCCTGCACGGCGGCCTCGTGCCGGTTGTACGCCGCCAGCAGCCGCTCCCCGCGGCCGGGAGCGATCAGGTCGGCGCCGGTGCGGATGCCGTGCCGCCAGTCCACCAGGGTCCCGAAACAGTCGAATGTCGCCCATCGCATGTCTCTCATCATGAGGCCCATGGCGATATCCGTGCGTGCGATCGGACCGCGGGATCTCCCGGCGGTGACCCGGGTGCTGACCGGCAGCCGGGGCGGCTCCACCGTGGTGGCGCTGGGCCGGGGAGCCGGCACGGCGCTGCTCGGCGCGGTGCGGGCCGCCGGGGTCGCGAGCGGGGAGCTGCTCCTCTGACGCCGCCGGCGGCCACTCCGGTCAGTGGAGGATCCGGTGGAGCGCGCTCTCCAGGCGGGCGGCGGGCGTGCCCTCCGCGTCAACGGTGTCCGAGCGCCAGGCCACGTATCCGTCCGGCCGCACCAGCACCGCCTCGCACCCGTACCGGGCCTCCCACCACCCCTCCACGTCGGTCGCATCCGTCCCGATCCGGTACGCCCGCACGCCCTCGACCCCGGCGCGCGCCCACTCCTCCCCGTCCGGCCCGCACAGGAGCACGAAAGAGTCGTGGAACAGGTCGTGCACCCCGATCCGCCGGCCGTCCAGGTCGAGCCAGAGGTGCGGCGCCCGGGTGCCGGGCACGGCGCGCGCCGACACCCCGTCGCCGAACACCGGCCCGCCCGCGGCCCCCACCATCGCCGTGGACGTGTACCGCTGGCCGAGGATGGACGTGATCGGGTCCATCGGGTCGTCCTCGGGAGTGGCGCTGAAGCGGGCGTTCTGGCTGCGCACGGTCAGGTCGGACAGCTCCAGCGCCACCGGCCGGCGCTCGGCCTCGTAGGTGTCGAGCAGCGCGTCCGAGGCCCGACCGGCGAGCACGGCCGCGAGCTTCCAGGCCAGGTTGTGCGCGTCCTGCACCGCCGAGTTGGCGCCCAGCGCCTGGGCGGGCGGCCACACGTGGGCGGCGTCCCCGGCGAGGAAGACGCGGCCGGAGCGGTAGCGGTCGGCCACCGCGACCGCCTCCGTCCACGCCGCCTTGCTGACCAGCTCGACCGGGACGTCGCGGCCGATGATCGCCTTGGCGGCAGCGACGCAGCGCTCGTCGGTGAAGTCGCCGGGCGATTCCTTGTCCGGGTCGTACATGAGAGACAGGCCCCAGTGGTCGCGCAGCGCGTGCGTGGTGAACCCGCCGGAGGCGGCGCTGCCGGGCTCGCCGACGATCCAGAACAGGGCCCGCTTGGTGATGATCTCCGACAGGTCGGCCTTGAAGACGAACGTGACGAAGTGGCGGATGGGGCCGGGGCCGGTGCGGGAGATGCCGAGCCGCTCCCTGGTGGCGCCGCCGTAGCCGTCGGCGCCGATCACGTACCGGGCCCTGATGGTGTGCTGCTCGCCGGTGGCGCAGTCCTCCACCACCGCCGTCACGCCGTCGTCGCCGGGCTCGACGGACCGGCACTCCGTGTCGAACCAGAGCTCAGCGCCCCTGGCTCGGGCGGCGTCGATGAGGATCGGCTCCACGGCGCTCTGGTCGGCCAGGCAGAACTCGCCGGCGGTCAGCTCGGGCAGCGTCCGCGGGGAGCCGTCGCCGCCGAACACCCAGTGCCACTCGCCGGTGAGCGTCGCGCAGCGGACCAGGCCGTCCTCCTCCTCGAAGGGGCGGCCGGCCTCGATGACGGCCTGCTCCAGGCCGAGCGGCCGGTAGATCTCCGTGGTGCGCGGGTTGATGCCCCTGGCGCGGCCGAGGACCGAGGCGGCGGGGTGGCGGTCGACCAGCAGGCACGGCACGCCCTGGTGGGAGAGGAAGAGAGCTGAGGCGAGGCCGGCGTAACCGCCGCCGACGATCAGTACGGGGGTTTCCTTCATGACGAGATAGTTGCATTGAGACTAGTTGCTCGTCAACTAGTAGCATCGAAGCTACTATGGGGCGCATGGCTCTCGACCGCGGCTCGCCGCTCGCCCTCACCGTGCTGGCCCTGCTGCGCCACCAGCCGCTGCATCCGTACGGCATCCAGCGCCTGCTCAAGCAGTGGGGCAAGGACCAGGTGGTCAACGTGGGCCAGCGGGCCGGCGTCTACCGCACCATCGAGCGGCTGCTGGAGGGCGGGCTGATCAGCGTCCGCGAGACGGGCCGCGACCAGCAATATCCCGAGCGCACGGTCTACGGGATCACCGCTGAGGGGGAGGCGGCGCTGTACAGGTGGCTGGACGAGATGCTCAGCACGCCCAGGCAGGAGTTCCCGCAGTTCCCCGCCGCGCTGGCGAGCGCGCTCATGCTCGCACCCGACGATCTCGCCGAGGCCCTGGAGCGGCGCGAGCGGGCGGTCGCCAAGACGCTGGGCCACCTGGAGGCAGGGCTGGCCGCCGAGGCCGGGCTGCCGCGCGTCAGCATGCTGGAGATCGAGTACCTCCGCGAGGTGACGGCCGCGGAGCACCGGTGGCTGCGCGCCGTGGTCGACGACCTGCGGTCGGGGCGGCTCACCTGGTCGCTGGAGTCGCTGGAGGAGGCTGCGGCCGCTTGGGAGGCGTCTTCTTGACCTCGTGGTGGCCGGGGCCCTCGTGCCGGTGCAGCAGCGCCACGATCACCGCCGTGACCGGGGCGGCCAGAAACGCGCCCGTGATGCCCGCGATCAGGCCGCCCACCGCCAGCGCCACCAGGATGACCGGTCCGGGCAGCTCAAGGGCGCGGCCGTAGATCTGCGGCGCCAGCACGTGTCCCTCGATCTGCTGCACCGCCACGGTCACCCCGACCACGATCAGCGCCACCAGCCAGCCCTTGGCCACCAGCGCCACCACCGCGGCCAGCAGCCCCGCGATGAACGCGCCGACCACCGGCAGGTACGCCCCCACGAACGTCAGCACCGCCAGCGGCAGCGCGATCGGCACGCCCAGCAGCCACAGCGACAGCCCGATGAAGAACGCGTCCACCAGGCCGACCAGCGCGATCCCCCGGATGTAGCGGCCGACCACGCCGATGATCAGGTCGCCGGTCTCGACGAGGCGCGCCCTGGTCCGTTCGGGCGCGAAGTTCACCAGCCAGCGGAAGAGCCGGTCGCCGCCGTGCACGAAGTAGATGGACAGGATGAACGCGAGCACCGCCCCGACGACGATCTCGCCCACCGTCCTGACACCGGCCAGCGCGCCGGTCGTGATGTCGCGGCCCTGCGTGGCGAAGTACTCCTTCGCCTGCGCGGCGAGATGCCGCGGATCGAGCCCGAACCGGCCGGTCAGGCCGTACAGGTCGTCCAGCACCTTGCCGACGCTGGTGCGCAGCTGGGTCACGCTGTCGATGGTGGGCGGTACCAGCAGCGCGAACAGGCCGGCCGCCAGCAGCAGCCCGCCCACGAACACGATCGCGGTGGACAGGGCGCGGTTGAGCCCGCGGGCCCTGAGCCAGTGGGCGGGCGGCAGCAGCAGCGCCGTGATGAAGACGCCGATGACGATCGAGACCGCCACCGTGCGCACGTGGTAGAGGCAGAAGGCGGCCACCGCGATCACCGCGATCCAACCGAGCAGCCGCCACGGCCCCATCCCCAGCCCCCCGTCGTGCCTGGTCACAGGCCTTCCCCAGGGGGCTGGGCGGCAACCCTCAGGCGGGTGGCGCCAGGTGCGGGTGCTGGGAGCGCTTGCTCTCCTCGTACGCCTCCCGCGCCTGCCGCGTGGCCTCCGTCGTGCCGGTCGCCGAGACGGGCACGTCCCACCACGCCTCGGAGGACGGCGCGTCGTCCGCCAGCGGGTCGGTGCGGACGTAGATCACCGTCGTCTCGGTGGCCGAGCGGGCGGCGTCGAGCGCCTTGCGCAGGTCGCTGACCGACTCGGGACGCAGCACCGACGCGCCCAGGCTCGCCGCGTTGGCGGCCAGGTCGACCGGCAGCGGGCCGCCGTCGCGATCACGGTAGGAGGTGCCGAGCCGCTCCGCGCCGACGCTCTCCGACAGCCGGCCGATGGAGGCGAAGCCGGAGTTGTCCACCAGGACGACGACCAGCTTGACGCCCTCGGAGATCGCCGTGACGAGCTCCTGGGCCATCATCAGGTACGAGCCGTCGCCCACCAGCACGAACACCTCGCGCTCCGGGGCCGCCAGCTTGACGCCCAATCCGCCGGCGATCTCGTAGCCCATGCAGGAGTAGCCGTACTCGACGTGGTAGCTGCCCGGGCCGCTCGGCCGCCAGAGCTTGTGCAGGTCGCCCGGCATCGACCCGGCCGCGCACACCACCACGCCGTCGTCGCCGGCCGCCGCGTTGACCGCGCCGATCACGGCCGACTGCGGCAGCGGCGAGCCCTCCAGCGCGTACGCGGCGTCCACGGCCGTGTCCCAGGCCCGGGTCAGCTCGGCGGCCCGCTCGCGGTAGGCGGCCGGCGTGCCGCCCCAGCCGGCGAACGCCTCGGCCAGGTCGGCCAGGCCCTCGCGGGCGTCGCCCACCAGTTGCAGACCGGACAGCTTGGCGGCGTCGAAGGCGGTGATGTTGAGGTTGATGAAGCGGGCCTCGGGGGCGAAGATCGTGCGGGAGGCCGTGGTGAAGTCGCTGTAGCGGGTGCCGACGCCGATGATCAGGTCGGCCTCGCGGGCCAGCGCGTTGGCCGCCGTGGTGCCGGTGGCGCCGATCGCGCCCACGGCCAGCGGGTGCCCGTACGCCAGCGCGCCCTTGCCCGCCTGCGTCTCGGCGACGGGGATGCCGTACCTCTCGGCGAAGCGCCGCAGCTCCTCGGTGGCCTCGCTGTAGATGACCCCACCGCCCGCCACGATCAGCGGCCGCTCGGCCGACCTGGCCAGCTGGGCCGCCCTGGACACGGCGGCCCGCTCGGGGACGGGCCGCGGGACGTGCCAGACGCGGCGCGCGAACAGCTCGTCCGGCCAGTCGTACGCCTCCGCCTGCACGTCCTGCGGCAGCGCCAGCGTCACCGCGCCGGTCTCGGCCGGGTCGGTGAGCACGCGCATGGCGGCCAGCAGCGCGGACGGAAGTTGTTCCGGGCGGTTGATCCGGTCCCAGTAGCGCGAGACCGGCTTGAAGCAGTCGTTGACGGAGATGTCGTACGAGCGCTGGTCCTCCAGCTCCTGCAGCACCGGGCTCGCGACGCGGGTGGAGAAGATGTCGCCGGGCAGCAGCAGCACCGGCAGCCGGTTGATCGTCGCGGCGGCCGCGCCCGTGACCATGTTGGTGGCGCCGGGGCCGATGGAGGTGGTGCAGGCCAGGGTGGACAGGCGGTTGCCTGCCCGTGCGTACGCGGCGGCCGTGTGGACCATGGCCTGCTCGTTGCGGCTCAGGTGGTAGGGCAGGTCGTCGGCGGAGGTGGCCAGCGCCTGGCCGATCCCGGCGACGTTGCCGTGGCCGAAGATGCCGCAGCAACCGCCGAAGAACCTGCGCTCCACGCCGTCGCGCTCGCTCCACTGGTGGGCCAGGAAGCGCACGACGGCCTGCGCGACGGTCGATCGCGTCATGAGGTCCTCCCGAACGGCAGTCTGGGGTCGATGGGCTGGTCGTTCCAGGACGAGCGGATCCAGGCGTGGCGCGGGTCGTCGCAGAAGGCCATCGAGCGCTGCGCGGCCGGGCCCGCCAGGAC
This sequence comes from Nonomuraea phyllanthi, assembly GCF_006334985.2. Classification (GTDB taxonomy): domain Bacteria; phylum Actinomycetota; class Actinomycetes; order Streptosporangiales; family Streptosporangiaceae; genus Nonomuraea; species Nonomuraea phyllanthi. The sequence goes on along the minus strand of NZ_VDLX02000001.1, from coordinate 60,747 downwards.
GTTCAGGTAGTAGAGGTCGTAGCCGGGCGCGGCCATCGACGGGCCGTGGTAGCCGTACGGGACCAGCACGACGTCGCCGGAGGAGACCTCGGCCAGGGTGTCGATGTGGCCGTGCTCGGAGGAGTAGACGCGCTGGTAGCCGAGGCCCTCGTCGCGCACCTCGAAGTAGTAGATCTCCTCGAGGACCGCCTCGCCCGGGTTGTCGGTGTCGTGCTTGTGCGGCGGGTACGACGACCAGTTGCCGCCCGGCGTGATCACCTCCACGGCCATCAGCTTGTCGCAGTCGAAGACGTCGGGGGCGCAGAAGTTGTTGACCTGGCGGCTGGCCTGACCCGCGCCGCGCAGCTCGACCGGGACCTCGGACGCGGGCACGTAGCGGGCGTCGAGCGCCCGGGTGGCGCGGGCGGACGGCACCGCGATCCGCCCCGTCCCCTGCAGGGTCACGTGCGTAGAAATCGGGATATAGGCGAAATCGGAGGGGCCGTCGAACACCGAGGCGCGCCCGGCCAGCTCGAAGGTGTCCCCCGGGACCGTCCCGGAGATCGTCACCGTGCAGGACCCCGCCAGCGGCAGGACCAGCACCTCCTCGTCGCCCGTGTCGAACGAGACCGGGGCGTCCGCCAGGTCCACGATCCGCAGCCCGGAGTACGTCCACCCCGCCGCCGGCGGGGTGATCTCGACCGACCAGGGACCGCTGGCCGACTTGCCGTAGGGAACGTAGGTCATGAGCGAGCCTCCCGCACCAGAGCCGCGGCGCCGTCCACCGCGGTAGCCACGTCGTCGTCCGGGGGATAGAGCAGGGCGCGGCCCACGACGAGGCCCCGGACCCCGGGCAGGCCGAGAGCGCGGTGCCAGTCGGCGTAGGCGGCGTCGATGTCCGGAGGGTCGCCGCCGAGCAGCAGCGCCGGCAGCGTGGTCGCGGCCATCACCCGTTCCATCTCCGCGATGGCCGGGATCTTGAGCCACGTGTACGCCGAGGTCACGCCGAGCGCCTGGGCGATGCTGATGGCCCGGATCACGGCCTCGGGCGAGAGGTCGTTGCGGACCGCGCCCGACTCCGTGCGCACCGACCAGAACGGCTCCACCATGGCCATCAGGCGGTGGCGGGCCAGGTCGGTGACCGCGTGGGCGCACGACTCCAGCGTGGTGACGGTGGCGTGGTCGCCCGGGTCGATCCGGCAGAGCATCTTGCCGCCGTCGAGGCGCATCGCGTCGATCGAGGCCGCGTCGAAGCCGGTGAATCGGTCGTCCAGCTCGAAGACCGAGCCCTGCAGGCCGCCCCTGTTCATGGAGCCGAAGGCCAGCTTGCCCTCCAGCGCGCCCAGCAGGAGCAGGTCCTCCAGCACGTCGGGCGCGGCCAGGATGCCGTCGACGCCGGGCCGCGCCAGCGCGGTCTGGAGCCGGTCGAGCAGGTCCGTGCGGCTGGCCATGGCCAGCGGCCGGTCGCGCACGGCCAGGGCGCCGCGGGCGGGGTGGTCGGCGGCGATGATGAGCAGCCGCTCGCCCTCGCCGGGCAGGCCGCGCCGCTGCCGGCGAGCCGCCGCCTCGGCGATCTCCTCCGGGCGCGTCGCCCTGATGTGGGTCAGCCGCTCGTAGCCGGCGCTCCTGGGCAGGGTGATGTCGCTCAAGATCCTGCCCCGTTCAGCAGCTCGTCGACCTCCGCCGTGGTCGGCATCGCGTCGGCGCAGGCCAGCCGGGCGGCCACGAACGCCCCCGCCGCGTTGGCGAAGCGCAGGGTGCGCTCCAGCGGCCAGCCGCGCAGCAGCCCGAGACACAGGGCGCCGCCGAACGCGTCGCCCGCCCCGATGCCGTTGACCACCTTCACCTCCACGGGCTCCACCACGACACTCTCCTCGGAGGTGCGCGCGAGCACCCCCTCAGGGCCCATTTTCACGATCGCCACCTTCACGCCCGCGTCCAGGAGGGCCTGGGCGGCGGCCTCCGGGTCGCGTACGCCGACCGCGGTCTCCACCTCGTCCAGATTGCCGACGGCGACGTTCGCGTGCGGGAGCGCGCGCCGCACCGCTTCATGCGCGGCCTCGCGCGACTCCCACAGTGACGGCCGCCAGTCGAGGTCGAACACCGTCCAGCCCGCCTCGCGCACCGACAGGGCGGCGGCGTGGGCGGCGGCGCTGGGCTCCTTGCTCAGCCCGGTCAGCGAGAACCAGAACAGGTCCGTGGCCGCGATGGCGTCGAGGTCGAGGTGGGCAGGGGAGATGCGCAGGTCGGGCGGGTGCTCACCGCGGTAGAAGTAGATCGGGAAATCGTCGGGAGGGAAGATCTCGCAGAACGTCACGGGTGTCGGCGGGCCCTCGATGGTGCTCACGAAGGCGTCGTCCACGCCGAAGCCGCGGATCGCCCGCCGGACGAACTCCCCGAAGGGATCAGCCCCCACGCCGGTGATCACGGCGGGACGCAGGCCGTGCCGGGCCGCGGCGACGGCCACGTTGGTCGGGCTGCCGCCGAGGAACTTGCCGAAGGTCTCGACGTCGGCCAGGCCGACGCCGGTCTGCAGCGGGTAGACGTCGACGCCGGAGCGGCCGATCGTGATCAGGTCGTACACGGCCGGCCGCTCGGCGGGGCCTTCCGCGGTCAGCGGGCTCTGCACCAACGCACCTCCAGGGACGGAAGTTTACCTTCGACACTATGGCATATTGTCATGACATCTGGATGTCCGCTATGTTACCTAATGTGCCCCTACTGAAACCTGTGCGACGCTCATCGCATAGTGTCGGACCGTCTACCCCCGTGATCCGGGCAAAAGTGCAGCATGAGGGCACATCCTCGAAATAACGGGCAGGACTTTACGTCATATGGATGTCATGACATATTGGCCCATGGCTTTCCTCCCCCAAGGAGATGTCGGAGGGTTTGCATGGTAGTGCGGAAGCGGTCTACAGGTGTGGTCGCGGTGCTGGCCGTGGCCGGGCTGGCGCTGGCCGCCTGCGGCCAGTCGTCCGGCGGTGAAAGCGGCGGCACCATCGAGTTGACGATCACCCAGAACGCCATCGCCGGCGGAAAGAACGCCGCAGGCGCGGACTTCATCGCCAACTGGGTGATCCCGAAGTTCGAGGCGGCCCAGAAGGCGAAGGGCAAGGACGTCAAGGTCAAGTTCGTCCCCAGCGGCGTCGACGACGAGCAGTACAAGACCAAGCTCTCCCTAGACCTCAAGTCAGGCAAGGGCGCGGACGTGATGGACATCGACGGCATCTGGGCCGGCGAGTTCGCGGACGCCGGCTACATCAAGCCGCTGGCGGAGGTGGTCGGCCCCGAAGCCGACAGCTGGGACGGCTGGGCACAGATCCCCGAGGCCGTGCAGGGCGCGGCCACGTACAAGGGCAAGAAGTACGCGCTGCCCGTCGGCACCGACGGCCGGGTGCTCTACTTCAACAAGACTCTCTTCCAGAAGGCCGGGCTGCCGGCCGACTGGCAGCCGAAGAGCTGGCAGGAGATCATCGACGCCGGCACGAAGCTGAAGTCCTCGGGCGTCCCCGTGCCGATCCAGATCAACGCCGGCGCCGCGATGGGCGAGGCCACGACCATGCAGGGCGTGCTGCCGCTGCTCGCGGGCGCGGGCGGCGAGGTGCAGCAGGACGGCAAGTGGACCGGCGCCTCGCAGGCGATGAAGGACGCGCTCGGCCTCTACCAGAAGATCTACGGCGGCGGCCTCGGCGACCCCAAGCTCCAGCAGGAGGCCAAGGGCCGCGACAAGTCGTTCCAGCAGTTCGCCGACGGCAAGATCGGCATCCTGATGGAGGGCGACTACTTCTGGCGCGGCGTCGTCAACCCCAAGACGGGTGTCGCCAAGATGGCCGACCGCGACCAGGTCGTCGGCTACGCCATGATCCCGGCCATGGAGCCCGGCAAGGGCATCCGCGGCCAGGACTTCGTGAGCATGTCCGGCGGCGCGCTGCGCACGGTCAACCCCAACAGCGAGCACCCGAAGGAGGCCTTCGAGCTGGCGACGTTCACGCTGTCGCCGGAGGCGCTGAAGGAGGAGACCAAGGACGGCAACGTGCGCATCACGCCGCGCACCGACGTCAACAAGGAGATCCTCGCCGGCGAGCCGCTGCTGTCGTACATCTCGGACAAGGTGCTGCCGCTGACGGCCTACCGGCCGCCGGTCGCGATCTACCCGCAGGTGTCGGTGGCGCTGCAGGAGGCCACCGCCGCGGTGGTGGGCGGCACGGCGCCCGACCAGGCGGCGGCCGACTACCAGAAGAAGCTTGAGGGAATCGTCGGTGGCGCAGGCAACATCGCCTCCTGAGGTAGCCGAGCAAGCCGTCCGGACCCGCCGCTACAGCTCGGACGCGGCGGGTCTGGGCAGGCTGCGGGCCGGGGCCTTCGTGGCCCCCGCCCTGCTTCTCGTCGCGGCCTTCCTGGTCTTCCCCGCGCTCTGGGTGCTCTACCTGGGCCTCACCAACTACCGCCTGACCGGCGCCGCGGCGGCCGAGCCGCAGTTCGTCGGGCTGGGCAACCTCATCGACGCGGTGGTCAACCCGGAGTTCTGGAGCTCCACCTGGCTCACCGTCGAGTTCGTGCTCGGCTCGGCCGTCATCGGGCAGGTGGGGCTCGGCTTCACCATCGCCTGGCTGCTGCGCGACCGGCGCGGGCCGCTGAAGCGGCTGGTCGAGGGCCTGGTCATCCTGGCCTGGATCCTCCCGAGCGCCATCGTGGCGTTCCTGTGGGTGGCGCTGCTCGACCGCGACGCCGGCACGCTCAACGCGCTGCTGCACACCCCCGGCTACGCCTGGCTGCTCGACCACCCCATGCTGTCGATCATCGTGTTCAACACGTGGCGCGGCACCGCCTTCTCGATGATGTTGTACGGCGCCGCGCTCGGCAACGTGCCCCCGTCGCACCTGGAGAGCGCCCGCCTGGCCGGGGCCTCCGGCTGGCAGCAGCTCAGGGACGTGGTGTTCCCGCACATCAGGGGCCACATCCTGACCAACCTGCTGCTGATCAGCCTGTGGACGTTCAACGACTTCAGCCCCTTCCTGCTCACCGCGGGCGGCCCCGACGGCAAGTCGGAGGTGCTGGCGGTGCACGTGTACAAGGTGGCGCTGCAGAGCGGCGAGCTCGGCACCGGCGCCGCGGTGTCCACGATCATCCTGCTGATCAACCTGGTCGTGGCGGTGTTCTACCTGCGGCTGCTCCGGAGCAAGAAATGACGCGGTTCGTGCTGGGCCGGATCGGCTTCTACACGCTGATCGCGGTGCTGCTGGCCTTCTTCACCATCCCGCTGCTGTGGCTCGTCACGGCGCCCTTCACCTCGGACCCCACGTACGAGGTCACGGTGCCCGACTTCACCCTGGACAACTTCCGGGCGGTCGCCGAGCACCCGTACGCGCTGCCGTCGCTCTACAACTCGCTGGTGCTGTCGGTCGGCACGGCCGTCCTGGTGGTGATCCTGGCCGCGCTGGCCGCGTACGCGCTGAGCCGGGTGCGGCTGCCCGGGCGGGACGCGCTGCTCTACGCGCTGCTGCTGCTGTCGTCCATCATCACGGGCACGGCGGCCATGGTGCCGCTGTTCCAGCTCGCGGTGGAGCTGAACCTCATCGACTCCCAGCTCGGGCTGATCCTCATCCTGACCGGCGGGCTGCTGCCGGCGGCGATCTTCATGCTCAAGGACTTCATGGACTCGACGCCGAAGTCGTACGAGGAGTCGGCGCGGGTCTTCGGCGCCACGCCGCTGCAGATCGTGCGGCACGTGGTGGTGCCCCTGGTGCGCCCCGGCCTGGCCACGATCGCGGTCTGGGCCGTGGCCAACGTGTGGGGGAACTTCCTGATGCCGTACCTGCTGCTCAGCGACGTCGAGAAGCAGCCGGCCGCCGTGATCACCTACACCCTGTACACCGAGGGCGGCCAGGCCAACCTCAGCATGCTGTCCACGTTCGGCCTGCTCTACTCGATCCCCGTGGTGCTCATGTATCTGTTCGTCAGCAAGAAGTACGGCTTCCGCTTCCACGGAGGGATCAAGCGTTAATGGCCGCAATCGAACTACGCGGGCTGACCAAGGTCTACCCCGGCGGGGTGAAGGCGCTCGACTCCCTCGACCTGACCGTTCCCGACGGTGAGTTCTTCGCCCTGCTCGGTCCCTCCGGGTGCGGCAAGACCACGCTGCTGCGCACGATCGCCGGGCTGGAGACCGCGACCGGCGGGGCCGTCGTCATCGGCGACAGGGACGTGACCGGCGTGCAGCCCGGCGGGCGGGACATCGCCATGGTCTTCCAGGACTACGCGCTCTTCCCGCACATGGACGTCACCGACAACATCGCCTACCCGCTGCGCATCAAGAAGGTCGCCAAGGCCGCCCGCCGCGACAAGGCCGCCGAGGTGGCCGCCCGGCTCGGTCTGGAGCACCTCATGGACCGGCGCCCCGGCCAGCTGTCCGGCGGGCAGCAGCAGCGCGTGGCGCTCGCCAGGGTGATGGCGACGCAGGCGCAGGCGTTCCTCTTCGACGAGCCGCTGTCCAACCTGGACGCCCGGCTGCGGCTCGAAGCGCGGACGTTCCTGAAGAAGCTCCAGCGCGAGCTGGGGGTCACGACCGTCTTCGTCACCCACGACCAGGCCGAGGCGCTGGCCATGGCCGACAGGATGGCCGTCATGGAGGCCGGGCACATCCGGCAGATCGGCACGCCGGCCGAGGTGTTCCAGCGGCCCGCCAACACGTTCGTGGCCGGGTTCATCGGCTCGACGCCCATGAACCTGCTGGACGGCACCGTGCGTGGTGACACGCTGGACGTGGCCGGGTTCGAGGTGTCGGTCCCGGTCTCGGCCGAGGGCCGGCTGTCCGACGGGGAGAAGATCGTGTACGGGGTGCGGCCCGAATACCTCGCCTACTCGGCCGAGCCCGCGAAGGGCGCGCTGAGCGGCAGGGTCGTCATCGTGGAGAACCTCGGCGCGTCCCATCTCGTGACCCTCGATGCCAATGACGTGACCGTGCAGGCGGTGGTCCCCGAGGGCAGCGAGCCCGCGATCGGCGACACCGGCCACGCGGTGCCCCGGCGCGATCGCGCGCTGGTCTACCGGGACGGAGAGCTGGTGTGAAGGGCCACTGGAGCCTGGACGACCGCCTGGAGCGGATCCTGCGCGAGGTGCCGTTCGAGGTGCCCGCGGGCACCGCGGCGGTGTCCGTGCGGCTGTCGTACGACAGGTCGCAGGGCGTCATCGACCTCGGGTGCGGCGCGCCTGACGGGTTCAGGGGCTGGTCGGGCGGCGCGCGCGACGAGTACACGATCACCACCGGCTGGGCGACCCCGGGCTACCTGCCGGGCGAGCCCGAGGCCGGCACGTGGCACGTGTGGCTGCGCCTGCACCGCATCCCGCCGCAGGGGCTCGACTACACGCTGGAGATCACCACCTCGCCCACCGCCCCCGCCGAGCCGGTCGTGGAGGAGCCGCCGCACGGCGAGCGCCCGCCCCGGCGCGACATCCCCGCCGTCGACGGTCTGCGGTGGTACGCCGGGGACTTCCACGCCCACACGCTGCACAGCGACGGCACCCTCACCATCGCGGGGCTGGCCGAGCTGGCCCACGGGCGCGGGCTCGACTTCCTGGCCGTCACCGACCACAACACCGTCAGCCACCACCCCTGGCTGGGCACGATCGACCGCGAGATCACGCTCCTCCCCGGCCAGGAGGTCACCACCGACCGGGGCCACGCGAACGTGTTCGGCGACGTCGGCTGGGTCGACTTCCGGCAGCCGGTCGACTCCTGGGTCGAGCACGCCGAGCGCGCGGGCGGGATCATCTCGATCAACCACCCGCTCGGCGGCGACTGCGCCTGGCTGCAGCCGCTCAGCCGCCGGCCGCGCGTGGCCGAGGTCTGGCACTCCGGGTGGTGGGACCGCCGCTGGGGCGCGCCGCTGGCCTGGGCGGACGCCTGGCGCGACGACGTGATCGCGATCGGCGGCAGCGACTTCCACCGCCACGGCAACGACGGCCTGCCCGGCGCGCCGACGACCTGGGTGCTGGCCGAGGACACGAGCCGCGTGCTGGACGGCGTCCGCGCCGGCCGCACCGCCGTCTCCGCCGCTCCCGACGCCCCGCTGCTGCTCAGGCTGGGTGACGAGCTGCTCGCGCTGGACGCCGACGGCCTGGTGCTGGTGCGTCCTGACGGCTCGCGGCAGGTCGTCCGCGGCGACCGCGTGTTCCTGCGCGCCATGGACGGCCGGCACCGACTGGAAACGTACGAGAACGAGGTGATCGCGCTGTGCGCGTGAAGGTTGCCAACGCCCCCGTCAGCTTCGGCGTGTTCGAGCTGAGCGACGCGCCGCCGCCGCTGAGCGCCGACGAGATGGTGCAGGCGCTGGCCGACGCCGGCTACGAGGGCATCGACCTCGGCCCGCTCGGCTACCTCGGCACCGGCCCCGAGCTGGTGGAGCGGCTGGGCGACATGGAGCTCGCCGGCGGCTGGGCCGACCTGCGCTACAGCGACGCCGAGGAGTTCAGGAAGGGCCTGCCCGCGCTGGACGCCACGCTGGACGTGTTCGCCTCCGCCCCCGGCGACCCGCGGCCCACGCTGGGCTGCTCGGGCTCGCCGGAGCGGTTCGCGCGCCCCGGCGGGAGCGTTCCAGGGCTCGCGGCGTCCGAGTGGCCGGCCTACGCCGCCCGCGTGCAGGAGGCCGCCGACCGGTGCCGCGAGCGCGGGTTCGAGCCGGCCTTCCACCACCACCTGGGCACCTACGTCGAGACCCCGGACGACGTGGAGCGGCTGCTGGAGCTGACCGACGTGCAGCTCTGCCTCGACACCGGCCACCTGCTGCTGGCAGGCGGCGACCCGGTGACGGCGCTGCGCGACTGGTCGAGCCGGATCGGGCACGTCCACATCAAGGACGGCGACACCAAGACCCTGGCCACGGCCCTGGCGGACGGCGTCGACCTGCGCGAGCTCATGGGCCGCGGCGGGTTCCCGCCGCTCGGCGAGGGCGAGCTGGACCTGCCCGCCGTCGTGCGCACGCTCGGCGAGACCGGCTACGCCGGGTGGGTGGTCATCGAGCAGGACACCCTGCCGGGCCGCCGCACCGTCGCCCAGAACATCGCCGACCAGGCCGCCAACCGCCGACAGCTGAAGGAACTGGGACTGTGAGAATCGCGCTGGTGGGATGCGGCGCCGTCACGCAGGCGGTGTACGTGCCGCTGCTGTCGCGGCGGCGCGACCTGTTCGAGGTGGCCGCGGTCTGCGACCTGTCGCGGACGCTGGCCGACGCCGTGGGCGACCGGCTGGGCGCGCCGGGCCGCTACACGGACGTGGCGGAGATGCTCTCCGCCGGGGGCTTCGAGGCCGTGCTCGTGCTGGCGTCCGGCTCGCACGGGGAGACGGTGGGCCGCGCGCTGTCCGCCGGGTACGCCGTGCTCTGCGAGAAGCCCCTCGCCCTGACCAGGGCCGAGGTGGCGGCGCTGCCCGAGGGCCCGCTGATGGTGGGCTACATGAAGCAGTACGACCCGGCCGTGCGCCGGGCCGAGGAGCTGCTGGCCGAGCTGGGCGGCCCCGAGGTGATCAGGTCGGTCGAGGTGAGCGTGCTGCACCCGAGCGGGGAGTCGCAGCTGGCGTTCGCCAACCTGACGCAGGCGCGCGACGTGGACCCCGGGCTGATCGACTCGTTGCGGGCGGCCGAGCGCGACCTGGTCTCGAAGGCGCTGGGGGAGTCGGCGCCGGAGTCGGTGCGCGGCCTGTACGGGGTGACCATGGGCTCCATCTGCCATGATCTGTCGCTCTTGCGGCGCTTCACCGGCTCTCCGACGGACATCTCGTACGTCGAGAGGTGGGGCGCCGAGCCCGGGTCCATCGAGATCAGCGGCGCCCTGCCCGTCCGGGGCAGGTTCGCGATCCGCTGGCACTACCTGGAGGACTACCCGGCCTACCGCGAGACCGTGACCATCCATCACGACAAGGGCTCGCTGGAGCTCGTCTTCCCCTCGCCCTACCTGATGAACGCCCCCACGGTCCTCACCGTGGTCTCCGGGGCCGAGAGCCGCACGGAGCACCGCGACGTCACCGAGGCGTTCGAGGTGCAGCTGTCCGCCTTCCATGCTTTCGTGAACGATGGCAAGCCGCCGCTCACCGACGCGAACGGCGGGCTGGAGGACATCGTGACGGCCCAGCGAATCGCGGCCCGCTTCGCCGTACAGCATGATCTGCCCATCGGAGGTGAGGCCGCATGAGCGCCGAGATCGTCGTCGTCCCGCACACGCACTGGGACCGCGAGTGGTACGAGCCGTTCCAGCGGTTCCGGCTGCGGCTGGTGGCGCTGATGGACGAGGTGCTCGACACCATGGAGCGCGAGCCCGCCTACCACTTCACCCTCGACGGGCAGCTGGCCTGCGTCGACGACTACCTGGAGGTGCGGCCGGAGAACCGCGACCGCGTCGCCGCGCTCGTCGAGTCGGGCCGGCTGGCGGTGGGGCCGTGGCAGATCCTGCTGGACGAGTTCCTGTGCTCGGGCGAGAACATCGTGCGCAACCTGGAGCTCGGCATGGCCAGGGCCGACAAGCTCGGCGGCGCGATGCCGGTCGGCTACCTGCCGGACATGTTCGGGCACACCGCTCAGATGCCACAGATCCTGCGCAAGGCCGGGCTGCTGCACGCCTGCGTCTACCGGGGCGTGCCCTCCTCGGTCATCACCGACGCCTTCGCCTGGGTCGCGCCCGACGGCACGGCGCTGCGCACGCAGTACCTTCCTGCGGGCGGCTACGGCAACGGCGCGCACCTGTTCTCCGACCCCGACGGGCTGGCGGAGCGGGCGGCCGCGTTCGTGACGACCATGCGGGAGTGGCACGGGCCCGAGGGGCCGCTGCTCGCGATGTACGGCACCGACCATTCGGCGCCGGTGCGAGGCCTGCCGGAGATGGTGGCCGCGATCGGTGCCCGAATGGACACCTTGTCCGGATATATCGGGACCAATTCGGGTGACACTCAGGGGCTGCCGCGCGTGGCGGGCGAGCTGCGCTCGCACGCGCGGGCCAACATCCTGCCCGGCGTCATCTCGGTCCGCGCCCACGTCAAGCAGGCCATGGGCCGCGCCGAGCGCATGGTCGAGCGCTACGCCGAGCCCCTCGCCACCCTCTGGGGCGGCGAGTGGCCGGGCCGCTTCCTCGACATGGCGTGGTGGCGGCTGGTGGACGCCAGCGGGCACGACTCGGTGACCGGCTGCGGCGTGGACGACACCGCCCAGCAGGTGGCCGCGCGCATCGCCGAGGCCGAGCATCTCGGGCAGGCCGTGCGCGACATGGTGACCGCCCGGCTGGCCGCGTCCGTGCCGAACGACGCGGTGCTCGTCGTCAACCCCACGCCCGCCCCGCGCAGCGGGGTCGTCGTCGTGGACGTGGCGGGCACGGGCCCGCTGGTGGACCCGTCGGGCGCGCCGGTGCCCGCGCAGACGCTGGAGTACGCGGGCACGCTGCTGCTCGACGAGGAGATGGACCCGGCGCTCGCGCTGACCTTCGTGCACGGCACCGAGCTCTACGGGCAGCAGATCACCGGCTGGTCGGTCGAGGGCGAGACGCTGACGTTCACGGTGGCGCGGGAGACGACCCTCGCCTTCGACGTGGACGACGTGCGCGACGCTCTCGACGGCGTCAGCCGGGTGCGCATCCTCGCCGAGCCGAGGCGCCAGGTCGCGGCCCTGGTCGAGGTCCCGCCGCTGGGCCACACGAGCCTGCGCCCCGCCCCGCACGAGCAGGTGTACGGCACGGCCGCGGACGAGCGCCGCCCCGGCGAGCACGACCCGGCCTGCCCGAACGGCCCGGGAGCGGCCGTCGCGCCGGTGCGCGGCGACGGGAACGTGCTGGACAATGGCCTGCTGCGGGTCGAGATCGCCGAGGACGGCACGCTGACGCTGACCGGCCGGGACGGCACCACGGTCACGGGCGCGGGCCGCGTCGTGGACGGCGGCGACGTGGGCGACACCTACAACTACGCGCCCCCGGCCGGCGACCTGATCGTGTCGGAGCCGTCGTCCGTCGAGACCGAGCTGATCTGCTCCGGTCCCGTGCTGGCCGCGGTGGACGTGCGGCGCGCCTACCGGTGGCCGGCGTCCGGCGAGGGCATCGACGGCGCTCCCGAGCTGCCCGCGCCCGCGCGCTCCTCGCGTACCGAGGACGCCGTCGTGACCACGCGCGTCGAGCTGCGCGCCGGTGAGCCGTACGTGCGCCTCCACGTCACGTTCGACAACCGGTGCGAGGACCACCGGGTGCGCCTGCACGTGCCCCTGCCGTCCCCGGCGTCGGAGTCGCACGCCGAGGGCCAGTTCGCGGTCGTGACCCGCGGGCTGACCTCCGAGGGCGGCTGCGGCGAGACGCCGCTGCCCACCTTCCCCGCCTCGTCGTGGGTGGCGGCCGGCGGCGTCGCGGCGCTGCTGGAGCACGTGACGGAGTACGAGCTGGTGGACGGCGAGCTGGCGCTCACGCTGCTGCGCTCGGTCGGCTACCTGTCGCGCAACCGCAACGCGCTGCGCCCCGAACCGGCCGGCCCGCAGCTGCCCACCCCCGCCGCGCAGTCGCGCGGGGTGCGCTCGGTGAGCCTGGCGCTCATGCCGTACGACGGCTCGTGGGAGCAGGTGGTCCCGCACGCCGAGACGTTCCGCCACGACCTGCTGGTGACGGCGGGGCAGGGGAAGCGCGAGCTGGCGCTGCCGTCCCCCGCGACGGGCCTGTCGGTGACGGGCGACGGCGTGACGATGACCTCGCTGCGGATGCGCGACGACTGGCGCGAGCTGCGGGTCGTGGCGCTGACCCCGGGCGGCACGGAGGCCCTGATCGAGGGCGCGTTCACCGAGGCCAGGCACGCCGACCTGCGGGGCCGGCCCGGCGAGTCGATCCCGGTCACCGGTGGCGTCGTCCGCCTTCCGCTGGGGGCCTGGGAGATCGCGACCATCCAGCTCAGGGCGTAGAGAGCCGGTTGATCCACCACCATCGGTGGCGCGGGGCGGACCCCGCGCCACCGATGTGTTCTAACGGGCCGTCCCCGGGACCGGCGGTCAGCGGGTGCCCCAGGAGTAGGTCTGCTTGCGCAGCTTGAGATAGACGAACGACTCCGTGGCGCGCACGGCCGCGATGGCGCGGATCTTGCTGAGGATGTCGAGCAGGTGCCCGTCTCCCTCGCAGACCACCTCGACGATCACGTCGAAGGAGCCCGCCGTGAGCACCACGTAGTCGATCTCGTCGATGGCGGCCAGCTCGTCGGCCACCGCCTCCAGATCGCCCTCGATGTTGATGCCGATCATCGCCTGGCGGGGGAACCCGAGCGTCAGCGGGTCGGTGACCGCGACGATCTGCATGACGCCGGCGTCCTGCAGCCGCTGGACCCGCTGGCGTACCGCGGCCTCCGAGAGCCCGACCGCCTTGCCGATCGCCGCGTACGGCATGCGCCCGTCGCGCTGGAGCTGTTCGATGATCTGCTTCGAGAGGTCGTCGAGCACCACGGTCCCGGAGCCTGCGTTGGTGCGGCGTACGCGTGGCGGCGTGGTCATCGACAGCGATCCTCCTAGCGGCACGGCGTCACGGGCGCGTTCCCGCTGGGTTGCCGTCCCGGTGCGACATGTTGTCAGTTCCTGGCGGTCTGTCAAGCGAATTCGTAGCAATTTGATATCTTCACCACGAAATCCCTTGTCGAGATGCAACTGCTCTGTCAGAGTCGCGGCATCTCAGCCACCCGCTAAGGAGGGCGAATGAGCATCCGTCTGCAGAACTACATCAACGGTGAGTTCGTGGACGCGAAGAGCGGCCGATTCTCCGACATCATCGACCCGTGCACGGGCGAGACCTATATCCAGGCGCCCGTCTCGGGCCCCGAAGACATCGACGCCGCCTACGCTGCGGCGGCCGCCGCCTTCGAGTCGTGGGGTGCGACCACCCCCGGCGAGCGGGCCGGTCTGCTGCTCAAGGTCGCCGACGCGATCGAGGCGCGAGCCGATGAGATCAACGAGGCCGAGTGCCGCAACACCGGCAAGCCGCGCGCCCGCATGGCCGAGGACGAGACCCCGGTCGCGGCCGACCACTTCCGGTTCTTCGCGGGCGCGGCGCGCACGCTGGAGGGCCCCACGGCCGGCGAGTTCCTGGCCGAGCACACCAGCGTCATCAGGCACGAGCCGATCGGCGTGATCGGGCAGGTCACGCCGTGGAACTACCCGATGATGATGGCGGTCTGGAAGATCGCCCCCGCCCTGGCGGCCGGCAACACGATCGTGCTCAAGCCGTCCGACACCACGCCCGTCTCGACGCTCAAGCTGGCCGAGATCCTCGGCGAGGTGCTGCCCGCGGGCGTCTTCAACGTCGTCACCGGCGACCGCGAGACCGGCGCGCTCGTCGTCGGCCACCCGACCGCCGCCATGGTGGCGATCACCGGCTCGGTCGGCGCGGGCATGTCGGTCGCCAAGAGCGCCGCCGACGACCTCAAGCGCGTGCACCTGGAACTGGGCGGCAAGGCCCCGGTCGTGGTGTTCGAGGACGTCAAGGACCTGCGCAAGGCCGCCGCGGACATCGCCGTGGCCGGCCTCTACAACGCCGGCCAGGACTGCACGGCCGCCTGCCGGGTGCTCGTGCAGGAGAGCGTGCACGACGAGTTCGTGGCCGCGCTGACCGAGGCCGCCGCCGGCACCGTGACCGGCGACCTGACCAACGAGGACGCCCTCTACGGGCCGCTCAACAACGAGAACCAGCTCGCCAGGGTCCAGGGCTTCGTCGAGCGGGCCCCCGCCCACGCCAAGGTCCTCACCGGCGGCCAGCGGGTCGGCGACAAGGGCTACTTCTTCGCGCCGACGATCGTGGACGGCCTCAGGCAGGACGACGAGATGGTGCAGAACGAGGTCTTCGGCCCCGTGATCACCGTCCAGACGTTCAGCGACGAGGCCGACGCGCTGGCCAAGGCCAACGACGTGAAGTACGGCCTGAGCGGCTCCGTCTGGACCTCCGACCACGGCCGCGCCATGCGCATGTCCAACCGGCTCGAGTTCGGCGTGGTCTGGGTCAACACGCACATCCCGTTCGTCTCGGAGATGCCGCACGGCGGCTTCAAGCACTCCGGGTACGGCAAGGACCTGTCGGTGTTCGGCCTGCACGACTACACCAGGGTCAAGCACGTCATGCACTACATCGGCGAATAGGACGACCCGAGGATGGCTGAGCTGAATGCGATAGAGCTTGAGGACGTCGTCAAGGAGTACGTCACGCATGGCGAGGTCGTCCAGGCGGTCAAGGGAGTCACGCTGGACATCGCCGAGGGGGAGTTCTTCTCCCTCCTCGGCCCGTCCGGGTGCGGCAAGACCACGACCATGAGGATGATCGCCGGGTTCGAGCCGCCCACGAAGGGCCTCGTGCGGCTGCACGGCCAGGACGTCACGAACGTCCCGCCCAACAAGCGCGACGTCAACATGGTCTTCCAGTCCTACGCGCTGTTCCCGCACATGAGCGTGTGGGACAACGTGGCGTTCGGGCTGAAGCAGCGCCGTACGCCGCAGGAGGAGATCAGGCGGCGGGTCGGCGAGATGCTGGAGATCGTCGACCTCACCGGCCGGGAGAGGCGCCGGCCGCGCGAGATGTCCGGTGGCCAGCAGCAGCGCGTGGCGCTGGCCCGCGCGCTGGTCAACCGGCCGCGCGCGCTGCTGCTCGACGAGCCGCTCGGCGCGCTCGACCTCAAGCTCCGCCAGGCCATGCAGATCGAGCTCAAGCGCATCCAGCGCGAGGTCGGCATCACGTTCGTGTACGTGACACACGACCAGAACGAGGCGCTGACCATGAGCGACCGGATCGCGGTCATGAACGACGGCCTGGTCGAGCAGCTGGCCGGGCCGCGCGAGGTCTACGAGCGGCCGGCGACCGCGTTCGTGGCGGGCTTCATCGGCACCTCCAACCTGCTGGCGGGCGCCGCGAAGGGCGGCGTGCTGGAGATCGGCGGGGGCCGGGTGCTGGTGCCGGGCCGCGACGGGAACGTGACGGTGACCGTACGGCCCGAGAAGATCGTCATCGGCACGGAGGAGCCGGGGCCGGACCTCAGCGCCGTGCGCGGCACCGTGGCCGAGGTGGCCTACCTCGGCACCTACAACAGCTACGCCGTAAGCCTTGCCGACAAGGCGGAGATCACGGTGTTTCAGCAGAACGCGAATGACGCCACGGTCACGGCGGAGCGGGGGGACTCCGTGTGGCTGTCGTGGCAGGCTCAGCACTCGTATGTGATGGAGAGTTGATAGCACGTCATGAACCACCCCCCTATGCCCCGCAGCAGGCGTGACGCCTTCAGGCTCGCTGGACTGTCCGCCGCCGGGCTCGCGCTGGCCGCGTGCGGCGTCCAGGGACAGAAGGCGGCGCCCCCGAAGGCCGACGCGGTCAAGGACTTCTGGTCCAAGCAGACCAAGCACGGGTCGGTCGTCTTCGCCAACTGGCCCGAGTACATGCCGGAGGACAAGGGGCCGCTGGAGAAGTTCAAGCAGGCCACCGGCATCTCGTACGAGTACAAAGAGGTCATCCAGGAGAACGCCGACTTCTTCGGCAAAGCCGACCCCGTGCTGCGGGCCGGGCAGCCGCTGGGCTACGACATCGTCGTCATGACCAACGGCATCCAGCTCCAGCACATGATCGAGCTGGGGTACGTGACGCCGCTCGACCACTCCAAGCTGCCGAACTTCGCGGCCAACGCGGGCCAGAAGTACAAGGTGCGGGCCTACGACCCGGACAACAAGTACACGGTTCCGTACATGTCGGGTGTGACGGGGATCGCGTACAACACCAAGTACGTCGACGAAGAGATCACCAGCATCGCGTCGCTGTTCGATCCCAAGTACAAGGGCCGGGTCGGGATGATGGCCGACGCCCAGGAGGTCGGGAACTTCGCGATGTTCGCGCTCGGCATCGACCCGGAGAAGTCGACCGAGGCCGACTGGAAGAAGGCCGGGGAGAAGCTCAAGGCCCAGCGCGACGCCGGAATTGTCCGGAAATATTATGATCAAAACTATATCGACGCCGTGTCCAAGGGCGACGTCTGGCTGACCATGGCCTGGTCCGGCGACATCTTCCAGCGCCAGCTCGCCGGCGAGCCCGTCGCGTTCGTGGTGCCCGACGAGGGCGGCACGATCTGGACCGACAACATGCTGATCCCCAAGGGCGCGGCCAATCCGGTGGACGCCCTCATGCTGATGGACTTCCTCTACCAGCCGGCCGTCGCCGCCGAGCTGGACGAGTACGTCCAGTACGTCAGCCCGGTCCCGGCCGTGCAGGACCTGTTGAGGGAGAAGGCGAAGACGGCCACGGGCGACGACAGGAAGTCACTCGAGGACATGGTCGACAGCCCGCTCATGTTCCCCTCCGACGCCGACTACGCCAGGCTGCGCAGCTACACCCAGCTGACCACCCAGCAGGAGCAGGTGTTCAACCCGATCTTCCAGTCCGTCACCCAGGCCTAGCGCATGCGGCGGCTCACCCCCTACCTGCTGGCGCTGCCGGGCTGGCTGTGGCTGGCGATCTTCCTGGTTGTGCCCATGGCCGCGATGGCGTCGGTCTCCCTGCAGACCGGCAACGCCTACGACGGCTACGCGATGACGTTCAGCTTCTCCAACTACGCTGACGCGATCGGCAGGTACAGCACCCAGATGGTGCGCTCGATCCTCTACGGCGGGCTCGCCACGGCGGCCATGCTGGTGATCGGCTATCCGGTGGCGTACTGGATCGCGTTCAAGGGCGGCACGCGCAAGTCCGTCTACCTGTTCCTGCTGCTGCTGCCGTTCTTCGTCTCGTTCGTGCTGCGCACGATCGCCTGGAACTTCCTGCTGTCGGACAACGGCATCCTGTTCGGCACGCTGAAGGGCTGGGGGCTGCTGCCCGCCGACTTCCACGTGCTGGCCACGACGCTCGCCGTCGTGGGCGGCCTGACCTACAACTTCCTGCCGTTCATGATCCTGCCGATCTACGTGTCGCTGGAGCGCGTCGATCCGCGGATCGTCGAGGCCGCCCAGGACCTGTACGCCACGCGGGCGGCTGCCTTCCGCCGCGTGGTGCTGCCCCTGTCGCTGCCCGGCGTGTTCGCCGGGGTGCTGATGACGTTCGTGCCGGCCACGGCCGACCCGCTCAACGCGCAGATCCTCGGCGGCACCGGCAACACGATGATCGGCAACATCATCCAGACCGAGTATCTGACCAACCTGGACTACCCGACCGCCTCGGCCCTGTCGTTCACGCTGATGGCGGTGCTGCTCGTCGGCATCTTCGCCTACGCCAGGGCGCTCGGCACCGAGAACGTGCTCGAGGCGGCGGCCCGATGAGGGGGACGCGGCTCGGCGACCGGCTCCTCCACATCTATACCTGGATCATCATCGTCTGGCTGTCGTCGCCGATCGCCGTGATGATCCTCTTCGGCTTCAACGACAAGCAGAGCAAGTCGAACACCTCCTGGCAGGGCTTCACGCTCCGCTGGTACGCCGAGCTGTTCGACATCCCCGACCTGACCGTGGCGCTGCGCAACTCGCTGGTCGTCGCCGCGGCCAGCACCGTCATCACGGTCGTGATCGGCACCATGCTGGGGCTGGCGCTCGGGCGGCACCGCTTCCGCGGCCAGGGGCTGACGAACTTCCTGGTCTTCGCCGCCCTGTCCACCCCCGAGCTGGTCATGGGCGCGTCGCTGCTGTCGCTGTTCGTCTCGGGGAACGTGCCGCGCGACGCCACCACGATCATCATCTCCCACGTGCTGTTCTCGCTCTCCTTCGTGGTCGTGACGGTGCGGGCGCGGATCGTCACGCTCGACCCGTCGCTGGAGGAGGCCGCCAGGGACCTGGGGGCGACGGCGTGGGGCACGTTCCGGCAGGTCACGCTGCCGTCGATCATGCCGGGCGTGCTGGCCGGCGCGATGCTGTCGTTCGCGCTGTCCATCGACGACTACGTGGTGACCAGCTTCGTCAACGGCTCGACCGTCACCTTCCCCCTGTGGATCGTCGGCGCGGTCAAGACCGGCATCCCGCCGCAGGTCAACGTCATGGGTACGCTGATCTTCGGCGTCGGGGTGCTGATCGCGGTCGGGAACGCGGTGGCGGCGCGCCGCCGCCGATGACAATGTCCATTTCGCAGTCCATGACGTGTCCATGAACTTCGTAGGGAAGTGGGATGTGTGGATCCGCTGAAGGCGCTGGCTGACGCGGAGCGCAAGCCGTACTGGCTGGACAGCCCGGCCAGGCCCGAGCCGCGACCGCGGCTCGCGGAGGACACGAGCGCCGACCTGGTCGTCGTCGGCGGGGGCTTCTCGGGGCTGTGGACCGCCCTGATGGCCAAGGAACGCGACCCCTCGCTGGACGTCGTCCTGCTCGAAGGGCGGCGCATCGGCTGGGCGGCCACCGGCCGCAACGGCGGGTTCTGCCTGGCGACCCTCACCCACGGCCTGGCCAACGGCGTGGAGCGGTGGCCCGACGAGATCGACCGCCTGGAGCGGATGGGCGTGGCCAACCTCGACGAGATCGAGCGCACGCTGGAGCGCCACGGCATCGACTGCTCCTTCGAGCGCACCGGCGAGCTGCACGTGGCCACCGAGCCGTGGCAGCTCGACGCCCTGCACGAGCACCTCGACCTGATCTCCGCCCACGGGCTCGACTACCTGCCGCTCGACCGGGATCAGCTGCGTGCCCAGGTGAACTCGCCCACCTACCTCGGCGGGCTCTGGGACCGCGACGGCTGCGCCATGCTCGACCCCGCGCGGCTGGCGTGGGGGCTGCGTGAGGCGTGCCTGCGGCTCGGGGTGCGGGTGCACGAGCGCAGCCCGGTCCGCTCGCTGAGCGACGACGGCACGGCGATCACGCTGCGCACGCCGCACGGATCCGTCGCCGCGCGGCAGGTGGCGCTCGGCACCGGGGTCTTCTCGCCCCTGCTGCGCCGGCTCAGGCACTTCGTGGTCCCCGTGTACGACTACGCGCTGATGACCGAGCCGCTGACCGCCGAGCAGCTGGCCGAGGTGGGCTGGCACAACCGGCAGGGCGTCGGCGACTCCGGCAACCAGTTCCACTACTACCGGCTGACCGACGACAACCGCGTCCTGTGGGGCGGCTACGACGCCGTCTACTACAACGGCGGCCTGGTCAGGCCCGAGTACGAGCAGCGCGACGAGACGTTCGTCAAGCTCGCCGAGCACTTCTACGCCACGTTCCCGCAGCTGGACGGCGTGCGGTTCACCCACAGGTGGGGCGGCGTGATCGACACCTGCAGCCGGTTCAGCGCGTTCTACGGGCAGGCGCACGGCGGGCGGCTGGTCTACGCCGCCGGCTACACCGGGATGGGCGTGGGGGCCACCCGGTTCGGCGCGAACGTCATGCTCGACCTGCTGTCGGGCGAGCCCACCGAGCGGACCGAGCTGCGGATGGTCAAGGAGAAGCCGCTCCCGTTCCCGCCGGAGCCGGTGCGCTCCGGCGTGATCCAGCTCACCCGGTGGTCGATCGCCCAGGCGGACCAGCGCCAGGGGCGGCGCAACCTGTGGCTGCGGGCGCTCGACCGGATGGGGCTCGGCTTCGACTCCTGATTCGCTGCTTGAAAGGAACGGACGGGTCAGGAGCGGGCGCCGGTCAGGAATGGGCGCCGGTCAGGAATGGGCGCCGGTCAGGAGTGGGCGCCGGTCAGCACCTCCTCCGGGATGACCTTCGGCACGCCGCGCAGCCCCGCCAGCGCCAGCACCGCCACCACGGCCAGCAGCCCGGCCGTGACCAGCGAGGTCACGTGCAGCGCCTCGATGAACGCGGCCCGCGCCGCGCTCATGAGCTGCGCGCCCTGCTCGGCGGGGAGCGCGGCGGCCACGCCCACGGCCCCGGCCAGCGACTCCCGCGCCGGATCGGCGGACGCGAGCGCGGCGGGCAGCTCCAGGCGGGCCCGGTAGGCGGAGTTCAGCACCGTGCCGAGGATCGCGATGCCGAGCGCCCCGCCCAGCTCGAACGCCGTCTCCGACACCGCGGCGGCCGCCCCCGCCCGCTGCCGCGGAGCCGTGGCCAGCACGTTGTCGTTGTTGACGGTGAAGGTGAAACCCACCCCCATGCCGCCGACGATCATGACAGGCAGCAGCACCAGGTAGTTCAGCGACGGCCCGAGCGTGGCGTAGTAGAGGAAGGAGCCCGCGTTCATGGCCAGTCCGAGGGCGACCACGCCGTTCCTGCCGAGGTGGCGGATCAGCCGGGCGGCCAGCATGCCGCCCGCCGCGCCGCTCAGCCCGCCGGGCAGCTGCGCGAGCCCCGCCTGGAGCGGCGACCAGCCCAGCACGAGCTGGAGGTACCAGGCGAACATCAGCATCATGGCCGACATGGCGAAGATCGCCAGCAGGTTGGTGAGGATGGAGGCGCTGAACGCCCTGCGCGCGAAGAGCCGCACGTCGATCAGCGGCTCGGCCAGCCGCGCCTGCCGCCACACGAAGAGCCCGACCAGCAGCACCCCCGCCACGCCCGCCGCCAGGACGTCGGCGTGCTCCACGCCCTTGTGCGCGGCCTCCTTGATCGCGTAGACGACGGTCACCACGCCGGCGAACGACAGCACCACGCTGGCCAGGTCGAGCCGGCCCGCGTTCGGGTTGCGCGACTCGGGCAGCACCACGATGCCGGCGGCCAGCACCAGCACCATGATCGGCACGTTGATCAGGAACACCGAGCCCCACCAGAAGTGGTCGAGCAGCACCCCGCCGAGCACCGGGCCGACGGCGAAGCCCGCCGCGCTCATCCCGCTCCAGATGCCGATGGCGGCGGTCCGCTCGCCCGGCTCGGTGAAAACGTTCCTGATGATCGACAGCGTGGACGGCATGATCGTGGCTCCGGCCACGCCGAGCAGCGCCCTGGCGGCGATCAGCAGCTCGGGGTCGGGCGCGTACGCGGTCACCGCCGAGGCGGCGCCGAACGCCGCCGCGCCGATCAGCAGCAGGCGCTTGCGGCCGATGCGGTCGCCCAGGTTGCCCATGGTGACGAGCAGGCCGGCCAGCGCGAAGCCGTAGATGTCGCCGATCCAGAGCAGTTGCGTGGAGGACGCGCCGAGGTCGGTCACCAGCCTGGGCAGGGCCAGGTGCAGGACCGTGAGGTCGAGCGAGAGCAGCAGGGTGGCCAGGCACGCGACGGCCAGGCAGGACCATTTGTTCATGCCGCCCACCCTGGTGAGGGCCGCTGACGGCCGACCTACCGCTCGCTGACCGCCACGCCGAGCTCGGTCAGCGCGGCGTCGATGCGGACGCGGGTCTGCTCGGTGCTGTACCAGTCCGTGGGGCACTCGTCCCGGGCCCGCTCCAGCAGGGCCCGCGCCTCGGCCCGCCTCCCGAGGGCGAGCGCCACCTCGCCCATCCCGAGGTGCGCCCAGGCCAGGGTCTCCATGGAGCCGTTCATGCGCGACTGCTCGGCCGCGAGCGCGTAGTCGTCCCGCGCCGCTTCCGGCTCGCCCAGGCATTGCAGGGCGTCGGCGCGGCGGCACAGCGACTCGGCGATCTCCGTCGCCGCGCCCAGCTCGCGTGCGATCGTCAGCGACTCGTCGGCCAGCGCGTACGCTCGCGGGTAGTCGCGCTGCTCCTGGTAGAGGGCGCCGAGCCCGGACAGCACCAGCACGGCCCCCCAATGCTCGCCGAGGTCCTTGAACGTGGCCAGGCTCCGGTGGAAGTTCTCCACCGCCTCGTCCTCGCGGCCGAGCGACTGGAGCACGAACGCCGCGCCGCTGTAGGTCAGCGCCTCCTGCCAGGGCGGGAGCTCGGCGACCCGTCCCTGGATCTCCTCGTACGCCGCCTCGAAGTCGGGGGGCGGCCCGGTGTACATGGACAGCAGCATCATCAGGAACGCCACCCGCGTCGGCAGGAAGTCCCACTTCAGCAGCCCCCGCGCCTGCCCCAGCAGGTCACGCAGCTCCTCGTCGATCGAGCCGCCCCAGCCCGAGATGATCACGCAGGTGACGTACTCCTCCTCCATGCCGGCCGGATGCCGGGAGCCGATCGCGGCCACCAGCGCGGCGGCCAGGCTCGCGCTGGTCGCGCGGTGTCCCCGCATCCACCAGTAGCAGGCGCTGTACGCCACCAGCCGCAGCGCCGTCTCCAGCCCGCCCGACTCGATCGCCCAGCGCGCCGCCGCGTTGACGTCGTCGCTCTCCCCGTCGAGCAGGGCCAGCCACTCCAGCTGCTCGCCGGTGCGCAGCAGCGGGTCGACCCTCATGACGAGGTCCTGGTAGTACGCGGCGTGCGCGTCGCGGACCGCCTCGACCTCGCCGGACTCCGCCAGCCGCTCCACGCAGAACGCCCTGATCGTCTCCAGCATGCGGAACCGGCCGTCCGCCAGCTCCACCAGCGACTTCTCCGCCAGCGAGAACAGCACCTCCTCCGGCAGCCCGCACACCCGCTCGGCCGCCTCCGGCCGCGCGCCGCCCGCGAAGACGGACAGCCGCCTGGCCAGCCGCCGCTCGTCCTCGTCCAGCAGGTCCCAGCTCCAGGCGACGACCGCGTGCAGCGTCTGGTGGCGGGGCAGCGCCGTACGGCTGCCGCGGGCCAGCAACCTGAACCGGTCGTCGAGCCGCGCCGCCACGTCGGGCACCGACAGGGTGCGCAGCCGCGCCGCGGCCAGCTCGATGGCCAGCGGCAGCCCGTCGAGCGCCCGGCAGATGCCCGCGACCTGCGCGGCGTTGCCCGCGTCCACGGCGAACCCCGGCCGGACGGCGGCGGCGCGGTCGGCGAATAGCCGGACCGCCGGATAGTCCAGCGGGTCGGCCGCGTCCGGCGGCGGCAGTCGCAGCGGCGCCACGGGCAGGATCGACTCGCCGGTGATGCCCAGCGCCTCCCGCCCGGTCACCAGCACGCGCAGGCCGGGGCAGGCGGCCAGCAGCGTGTCCGCCAGCTCGGCGGTGGCCGCGACGAGGTGCTCGCAGTTGTCCAGGACCAGCAGCAGCGTCCGCTCGGCCAGCGCGGTCACCAGCCGCGTGACCGGGGCGACGGCGGGCCGCTCGGGGCCGTGCACCAGGGGGTCGCGGATGTCGAGCGCGGCCAGCACGGCCAGCGGCACGCCGCCGACGTCGGAGACCGGCGCGAGCGGCACGAAGCACACGTCGCCGGCGGCCCGCTCCGCCGCCTCGGCCGCCAGCCGCGTCTTGCCCGCGCCGCCGGGACCGATCAGCGTCACCAGCCGGCTCGCCCGCAGCCTGGCGGCCACCTGCTCGATCTCCTCGTCCCGGCCGACGAAACTCGTCAACTGCGCCCGCAACCCTCGCCGCTGCCCCGCCCCCTGGCCCGTCCCCTGACTCGTCACCTGGCCCGCCGTGTGGCTCGCTGTATCGCCTGGTCCGTGGCCCGCTGCCTGGCCCGCCGTGTAGCCCGGCTCGTGGCCCGGCACGTGATCTGCCGTTCGACCCGGCCCGTGGTCCGGCTCATGCCCCGACATGTGGCCTGCCGTTTGGCCCGGCGCTTGGCCCGGGACACGACCGGCTGCCTGACGCGGCGCGTGGCCCGGATCTTGGCTCGGCACGTGGCTCGCTGCCTGGCGCGGCGCGTGTCCGGGCTCCTGGTTCGGCGCCCGGCTCGGCTCCTCGACCGCCGCTGGGACCGCCCGTGGGACCGTCGCCCCTGGGACCGCCCCCTGGACCGGTGCTCGGCTCGGTGCCTGGACCGGCGCGGGGTCCGGGCCTTGGATCGGCCCATGTCCCGAGTCCTGCATCGGACCATGGCCGGGCTCCTGGGCCGTGCCCTTGACCTCTCCTTGGACCGGCGCCTGGATCGGCCCCTGGGCCAGGACGGTGGTGGGGGTGCCGAGTGCCGGGTCCGCGCGCAGGACGGCGAGATGCGCGGCGGCCAGCTCGGCGCCCGGCGCGATGCCCAGCTCCTCGTCGAGAAGCTTCCTGGCCTCCTCGTACACGGCGAGCGCCTCCGCCTGGCGCCCGCTGCCGTAGAGCGCCCGCATGAGCTGGGCTCGCAGCCGCTCGCGCAGCGGGTACGAGGCCGTGAGCCGGCGCAGCTCGGCGACCAGGTCGCGGTGCCCGCCGAGGTCGAGGTCGGCCTGCACGCGATCCTCCGTGGCGGCCACCCGCAGCTCCTCCAGCGCCGCCGCGGCGGCCCCGGCGTGCGGGGCGTCGGCGAGCGGCGCGCCCTGCCACAGGCCGAGCGCCTCGCGCAGCAGCGCGGAGGCCCGTCCCGGGTCACCGCCGGCCAGGGCCTGCCTGCCCTCCTGCGCCAGCAGCTCGAACCGGAGGGCGTCCACGTCCTGCGGGCCGGCCACTAGCCGGTAACCCGCCGGGTGGAACTCCACCAGGTCCCGGCCGAGCGCCCGGCGCAGCCGGGACACCTGCGACTGCAGCGCGTTGGCCACACCCTCGGGAGGCCGCGTCCCGTACATGCCGTCCACGAGACTGTCGGCGCCGACGACCCGGCCGGCGTGCAGCGCGAGCAGGGTCAGCAGCGCCCGCACCCGGGGGCCGCCGAGCGCGACCGGCTCGCCGTCCTCGCCCAGCGCGGCGGTCGGCCCGAGGATCTGGAAGCGCATGCCTCGATTATCGTGTCCGCGGCAGCAGGGCGGCGATGTCCGCATATGTCAGTGTCGGCGGCGCGGGCCTTCCCTGTACGGCGAGCACCGTCGCCAGCGCCTCGCGCAGCGCCGCCCGGTACGGCAGCGAGCCGGTGCTCACCCGGGCCACCCCGGCCTCGGCGAGCTGGGCCGGCGTGGGACCGCCCGGCTGATGGAGCACGTTGAGCGGCAGCGGCGTGGCGGCGGCCACCGCGGCGATCTCCGCCAGGTCGGTGAGCCCCGGCACGAAGATCCCGTCGGCGTGCCCGTAGGCGGCCACCCGGTCCCGGACGTCGTCGCCGGTCCGCAGCCAGTACGTATCCGTACGGGCGTTGACGAACACCCCGTGCTCCTTGGCCGCCTCGATGATCCGCTGGTGCAGCCCGATCGGGCGCAGCGTGCCGTCGGGCCGGCCGTCCTCCAGGTTGACGCCGACGGCTCCCAGCGCGGCCAGGCTCGCCACCAGGTCGGACACCTCGGCGGGGTCGTCGCTGAACCCGCCCTCGATGTCCACGGTGATCATGACGTCCAGATCCTTGACGGCCTCGACCAGCTCGATGGTCTCGGCCTTGGTGGCGCCCGCCCCGTCGGGCTTGCCGAACGCGGCGGCCACGCCGAGGCTGGTCGTGCCGATCGCCGGGAAGCCGTGCGCGGCGAAGAGGGCGGCCGAGCCGTAGTCCCAGGCGTTGGGCAGCAGCAGCGGGTCGCCGGGGCGGTGCAGGTCGTGGAAGTTCATGGGCGCCATCCGTCGCTTTGTCCGTGTCCGCGGTCGGGGTCGAGGTCGGGGTCGAGGAGGGCGTCGAGCACGCCGGCGGCGAGGGCGAGCGCGTGGGCGGGCGCGGGGCAGGGGCGCAGGCCGTGGCCGAAGGTCAGGTGCGGTGAGTCGCCGCCGGCAGGGTCGCGGTTGGCCGCCACCAGGTCGATCGTCACCTCGTCACCGGTCCGCGTGTCCAACCTGCGGGTGAGCGTGAGCGGCGGGTCGTCCTTCAGCGTCTCGCGCAGCCGAGCCTCGACGTCGTCTCCCGGGGCGGCGTGCCTGAGCGCGTTCTCGATGAGCGCCTCCGTGGCGGCGTGTCCCTGCAGCAGCAGCGTGATCTCGGGCAGGCCGGCCTGGTCGAGCAGCCGGGCGACGGCGGCGTCGGCCTCGGGGCTCTCATCGCCGGACAGGTAGCCGGCCGCCGCCGCGGCCACCGCGCTCGTGTCCGCGACGCCCAGCGCGGCGCCGAGCACGGCCGTGGGCACGCCCCGCCAGTCTCCGCCCCGCTCCAGCGTCATGGCGCGGGCCGCCGGTCTCAGCTCGGCGGGGTCGACAGTGGCCAGCCGCCCCGTCACCCGGGCGCGCCGCTCGGCGTGCGCCGGGCCGGTGCTGAACCGCGACACCCTGGCGCGCAGCCAGGCCAGCGTCCCCGGCTCGGCGTCCTGGCGTACGGGAGGCGGCACGTACCTCGGGTCGGAGAGCACCGCCTCGGCCTGGGCTCGTCGTGTGATGCGCATGGCCCCACGCTAGGACCGCGATGTTTCGCCGCCGGCCGAACAATGCCCGCATCGACCCGCAGCCGACAGGTCTCGCCCAGCCCGGACCACGCCCGCACCAGTCCACCCCCGGTCGGACGATGCCCGCATCCGCCCGCCCCAGGTCGGAGGGTGCCCGTTCAGCCCACCTCCGGTCGGAGGATGCCCGCGTCAGCCAACCCCAGGTCGGACGATGCCGGCATCAGCCTGCGGCCGTGTCGGGAAGGCCCCCTCCAGGTTCCGCGGCCGGTCGGGCGCGCCGGTGTCAGGCGGCGAGCCGTTCCGGCCGCTCCGGGTGGCCGGGGCGTTCCGGGTGGCCGGGCCGGCCCGCACGCGCGGGCTCGGCGCCGCCGCCCGCCGGGGAGGTCGAGGTCCGTACGGCGGGTCGCCGCTCGACGGCGGCCAGCGCCATGAAGATCAGCAGCACCATCTCGGCCAGCACCACGCCCCGCTCCAGCAGCCCGTAGTAGGCCGCGCCGCCGATCAGCGGCGAGGTGATGGTGGCGGGGTGCGCCGCCAGGTAGACGGCCAGCGTGACCGCGGAGGTCACGTTCATGGCGCGCACCGCGTTCCACCGGGGCGCCGTCCGGCCGACCGTGGCGCGGCCCCTGGCCAGGGTCCAGCCGGCCACCGGCAGCGAGGTGAACACGACGGCCGCCGCCCACCGGTGGATCTCGCCGGAGAGCGAGGCGATCGCGGACGGGTCGGTGGGGAAGATCGCGCTCATCATCAGGCCGCCCGCCCCGGCCAGCAGCAGCACCCTGGTGGCCGCCGTGCGGACGGGGTCGCCGGCGGCCAGCCCGTAGGCCAGGCTCAGGCACGCCCCCGCGAGTGCCAGCATCCCGACCAGGACGGGCACGAGCCCGCCGGAGACCAGCGCGTAGTCGCTGAGCAAGGTCTGCGCGGGCAGGGCGACCTGTGCGTACGCCAGCGCGCACGCGGAGATCGTCGTGCCCGCCACGGCGCCCCAGGCGCTCTGCCGTGGGGTCATCGGGCCACCTCGTCGTAGATCTGCTCGAACCGGGCGAGTGACGACCGGTCGTCGTGGGTGAGTGCGAGCTCCCTGCTGGCCTTGCCGAGCCGGGCCCGCAGGTCGTCGTCGGTCAGGACGGCCGACAGGTGCCTGGCCAGCGCCACCACGTCGCCGGGCTGGAACAGGTAGCCGTTGCCGTCCACCAGGTGGGGCAGCGCCATCGCGTCGGCGGCCACCACGGGCAGCCCGGAGGCCATGGCCTCCAGCGTGGCGATGCTCTGCAGCTCGGCGATGCCGGGCATGGCGAACACGTCGGCGGCGGCGAACGCCTGCGGCATGGTCTCGTCGGGCACGAAGCCGAGGAAGAACACCCGCTCGCTCACGCCGATGCGCCTGGCCAGCCTCTCCAGCTCGGCCCGCTGGTTGCCCCGGCCGACGAACGCCACCTGCGCGTCGGTCTCGTTGACGACGAGCGGCAGCGCGCGGACGAGCTGGTCGAGGCACTTCTCCTCGTCCAGGCGGCCGACGAACAGCGCGGTGGGCCGGTCGGGCAGGTCGAAGAGCTTGCGCGCCCACGCCTTGGGCTCGGTGTGCGGGTGGAACCTGGTCAGGTCGATCCCGCAGGAGACCGGCTCCACCTCGCGGGCGAAGCCCTGGTCGGCCAGCAGCTTGGCGGCCAGTGGCGTCGGGGTGGTGATGTGGTCGGCCCTGCCGAAGATGCGGCGGAAGTCGCGCCAGGCCAGCCGGCCTGCCCCGGCCCGCAGCCGCTCGGGGATGTGGCCGAACTGGAAGAGGTTGTCCGGCATGAAGTGGTTGGTGGCCACGATCGGCACGTCCGCGCGGCGGGCGGCGGCGATGGCGGCCCTGCCGACCACGAAGTGGCCCTGGGCGTGCAGCACGTCCGGCCCGATGCCGGCGATCAGCCGGTCCAGCCTGGTCGGTACGGTGACCCGCATCGTGGGGTGGACCAGCAGCGGCGCGGAGCGCAGCCGGTGCACGATCACGCCGTCCACCACGTCGGCGGCAGGCGGCCCCGACTCCGACTGGCACACGACGTGCACCTCGTTGCCGCGCGCGGCCAGGCCGGTGGCCAGGCGGTGGGTGAAGTAGGCGGCGCCGTTGACGTCGGGCGGGTAGGTGTCGGTCGAGATCAGGACCCGGCGAGGCCGTTGGGGGGCGGGGACGGCGACGTCGGGGAGCGAGCGGAGGGGCATGGCCATTGAGGTGACTCCGAATTCAGGCAGAGGTGGGGGAGTTGTGGTGGGCTTCCAGCGGACTGGTCCTGGCCAGCGCGATGGTGCCGGCCGCGGTGAGGGCCGCCGCCAGGACCGGGGCGATCCCGGTCGGCAGCGGCTCGCCGAGCAGCAGCGCGCCGAAGGCCACCGCTGTCAGCGGGTCGGCGATCTGGAGCGAGGCGAACGAGACGCCGAAGTGGCCGACGGCGTAGGCGCGCTGGAGCATCATCAGCGCCAGCAGTGCGGGGACCGGCAGCGCCAGCAGGTACCACCAGTTCCAGGCGCCGTCCACCAGCACGCGCATGAGCGTGGCGGTGGCGCCGTACAGCACGCCCGAGCTGGTGGCCAGCAGCGCCGCACGGCCGGCCGGCGAGACGGCCCTGGAGCCGGCCCAGAGCAGGACCGCCGCGAGGCCGGCCACGCCGAGCAGCGTGAGGACGCCGTTGGGGCTGAGGTGGGTGGGTCCCTCGGACTCGGGCACCAGCAGCACGAGCCCGATCAGCCCGGCCGCCACCACGCCCGCCGCCGCCAGTTCCTTGCGCGCGGGCCTGCGGCCGTGCAGCGCGGCGGCGATGGGCAGGGCGAACAGCAGGCTGGCCACCCCCATGGGCTGGACGATGGTCAGCGGGCCGAGACCGAGCGCGACGATGTGCAGGCCGCCACCCGCCAGAATGGAGGCCCCGCCGAGCAGCCAGCGCGGCCTGCGCAGCAGGGCGAGCAGCCCCGGCTTGGCCGAACCGACCGCCTCGAACTGCTGGAGGGCGGCTCCGAGCGCGAAGAACAGCGAACCGACCAGGGCGATCGCCGCGGCCAGCACAGTCATGCGCACTCCTTTCAGACGGATGGTTGCCGGACAGGGTCAAACGGACGTGTCCGCGGGGAGACGTGCCGGGGAAGGCTTGATGGCGCGTCGCTTCCTGACCCATCGCACGATCTCGACGACCGCGGTGATGGACAGCGCGATGCCCAGGCCGAGAAGCAGCCCCTTGATCGGGTCGTTCTCGAACGCCATCCCGCCGAAGAAGCCGATCAGCCCGGAGTACACCGCCCACGAGCTCGCCGCGATCGCGTCGAAGAAGGTGAACGAGCGCAGCGGATGGCGTACCGCGCCCATGGTGAGCGTGGTCGCGGTCCGGCCGCCCGGGATGTACCTGGCGACGACCAGGACGAGACCGCCCCGCTCGGCCAGCGCGCCGCGCGCCCAGACGAGCGCCTTCTTCCCGCGCAGCCTGCCCGCCGACTTGTTGCCGATCAGGTAGGACACGTGGTCACCCGTGAACGCGCCCAGCGCCGCGACCACCATGACCAGGGCCAGGTTCGTCTCGCCCGTCGCGGCGAAGACCCCGGCGGTGATCACCGACGTCTCGGCCGGCACGATCGGGAAGAACCCGTCGAGCAGCGCGAGGACGAACAGCGCCAGGTACAGCCACGGCGATGACATCGCCTGCTGCACCAGATCGAGAATGGCGTGGGACATGGGTGTGTACTCCGATCGTCAGGGCACCCACACAGCGTGTCTGCGCGGGACGTCGGGGAACATCGGGGATGCCCCCGGTCGAACGCGGACCCATCCCTTAAGAAGGTCAGGGCCGGTACCTCATGACGGTAGAAAGTCCGCAGGTCACGCCACATCGGACGATCGGCACGCACCGCCCCCTACTTTCGTCAGGGGCCCGGTTCCGACCTCCCGGGTGACACCTCGATCAAACCGGTTTCCGCAGGCCGGCACAGGAGTGGAGGTATGCGCTTTCGTGGTGGGGCTAGCACCACCACGGCAGGGGACGAGGCCCTACCCTGACTTTCGTCAGGGTCGCCCGCCGCCTTCCGGGGGGAGCCCCCACCCTTGGGCGGTGGATACCGTCGGTGCGTGAGACGTCTTCGCCGGGAGAGCCGCCGCCAGGTGCTCTACGACCTGCTGCTCTGGTTCGCGCTCGGCGTGTTCGCCGCGGCCATGGGCCCCGACCCCTTCAAGGATCCCGCCGCGTTCGCCACGGTGACCCTGCCGAGGATCGGGCTCGCCTCCGTGGCGGTGCTGATCGGCCGGCGCTGGCCGCTCGCCGCGCTGGTGGTGCTGCTGCCGCTGGGACCGTGGCAGTTCGGCGAGGGGTTCGCGACCGTGGACCTGAGCTGGCTGGTGCCGAGGCGCGACGTGAAGATCCTCCCGCTGCTGGCCACCTCGCCGTTCATCATGTGGTACGCCTACCTCACCGGGCGGCGGCTGGTCGCGATCGCGCCGGCGCTGGCGGCCTTCTGCGCGATCTCCGCCGTCGGCGTGGGCGTGGTGTGGTCCAGGGGCGGCGATCTCGCCCTGTGGGTGTCCATGCTGACCGCCCTCGCCGGCACGTACCTCCTGCCGTACCTGCTGGGGCTGCTCAGGCGGCGGCTGTTGCAGCAGCGCACGCAGACCAGGCTGTCGGCCGAGGCGCAGGCGAGGCTGCGCGAGCGGGCCAGGATCGCCCGCGACATGCACGACTCGCTCGGCCACGACCTGGCACTGATCGCCGTCAGGGCCGCCGGGCTGGAGCTGGCCCAGGGCCTGGACGAGGCGCACGTCAAGGCGGCGGGCGAGCTGCGGCTGGCGGCGGCCGACGCCACCGAGCGGCTGCGCCAGATCATCGGGCTGCTGCGCGAGGACTCCGACGCGGCGCCACTGGCGCCCGTGGACGAGGACGTGGCCGAGCTGGTGCGGCGGGCCAGGAGCTCGGGCATGCCGATCACCCTGGACCTGGCGCCGGGGCCGGTGCCCGGCCTGGCGCACGCGGTGGTGCAGGAGGGGCTCACGAACGCGGCCAAGCACGCGCCGGGCGCGGATGTCGTGGTCCGGGTCGCGCCGGACGCCGTCGCGGTGCGCAACGGCCGCTCGCGGTCCCGGCCGACGGCGCTGCCGGGCGGGCTGGGCCTGGCGGGCCTGCGCGAGCGCGTACGGCTGGCGGGCGGCACGCTGACCGCGGGACCCACCGGCGACGGCTTCGAGCTGGCCGTGACCCTCCCCCGTACGGGGGAGGAGGATCCCCACAACTCGGGAGGGAACCGGCGGCCGGGCGCGCGACGCTCGGAGCATGACTGACCGGAAAGCCGGCATAGGCCGCGTCACCGCCGGGATCATCGCCGTCGCCGCGATGGTGCCGTACCTCACGCTGAAGACGCTCTGGCTCACAGGGCACCCGATCGGGATCACCGACGCCCGGTTCATGAACGACTCGACGATGGCCGGGCTCAACGCGATGACCCTCGGCATGGAGGCCGTCGGGCTGGTGCTCGCGCTCGCGTTCACCACGCGGTGGGGGCTGCGGCTGCCCGCCTGGGTCGTGCTGCTGCCGCTGTGGGTGGGCACCGGCCTGCTGTCGAAGGTGGTGGTCGTGGTGCCGCTCCAGGTGGCGGCCGGCGGGCTCGCGGTGTTCGACACCGGCGGGCCGATCAAGCCGTGGATCTTCATGATGGTCTACGGCGGGTTCATCGTGCAGGGCGTCGCGCTCATGACGGCCTTCGCGCTCTACTCGCGCGACCGGTGGCCGGGCGTCTTCACCACCCCGGTCCGCCACCCCTTCCCCAGCGCCACGCGGCCGTTCCAGACGGTCGTGGCGTGGGGCGCGCTGCTGGTGGCCGGGCCGATCGGCGTGCTGCGGCTCGCCGGGGGTCTCGACACCGCGTTCGAGGGCGTGCTCACCCTCGCCGGGGCCGCCGGGCTCGTGCTGATCGTCACCCGCCGGGGGCGGGGCCCGTTCTGGGCGCCGCTGGTGATGGCCTGGCTGGGGGCCGGCGCCCTGTTCGCCAACGGGCTCTACGTGCTGCTCATCGCCTCCGTGCAGGCGCCGCTGGGCAC
Source organism: Nonomuraea phyllanthi (assembly GCF_006334985.2). GTDB lineage: Bacteria > Actinomycetota > Actinomycetes > Streptosporangiales > Streptosporangiaceae > Nonomuraea > Nonomuraea phyllanthi. The sequence goes on along the minus strand of NZ_VDLX02000001.1, from coordinate 27,750 downwards.
GCCGGCGATCGGCCTGGCCGAGCTGTTCGGCACGCTGACCGGGCTCGTCATGGGGATGTGCGGGGCGTTCCTGCTGACGGAGCGGTCAGGCGTGGGCGACGTGCAGGCGGCGCAGCACGCGCTTGAAGGCGAGGATGGAGAACACGATCGCCACCCCGCTTATCACGGCCACCGCTGAGGTCCGCAGCAGCATGAACGCGCCGAGCGTGCCCGCCAGCGACTCGTAGACGGCGAGGACGATGCTGAGCGTCGAGTTCATCAGCAGCACGAACGCCCACAGCAGGGTGATCCTGGCGAAGAACCTGCGGACCCGCTCGTGCTTGAGCACCGCCGACGGCAGGTGGATGTAGTCGAGCGTGAGCTTCTGCACGAGCGGCCGGTTGAGCCGGACCGAGGCGAGGAACGCGATGCTGATGCAGATCGTGCCCATCTCCGGCTGGATGAAGAACCACATCCACGTCCCGGTCCAGAACGCCACGAGGGCGCGGACCGTGATCGCGAACGCCGCCAGGAACATGGTGGCGGGCACCCTGACCCTCCTGATCAGCCGCCACGCCACCCCGAGGTAGACCCATGCGACGGTCGCGGCCAGCGCCCACTTGAACCCGAGGACCGTCATGGCCAGGTAGAACACCGCGAGCGGCGCCACGACACCCTCGAGCAGCCGGGGGGTCGCCTGCCGGGCGAGCGCGGTGAGGCGTGGAAGGGTGACCGGTGGGTGGCTCAAGGCTGCTCCGCAGATAGGCCGACGATCAGCGACTACCCGGGCTCCGAAGGACCAAGCTTCCAGCAGGGCCGGGCTTTCCAGAAGGACCGAGTGGCCTACCGTACCTGAGGTGTGGAGGTGCGACTGCCTCTTTTGACTCGTTCCATCTGGCGAGAAGAAAACAGCATGACCCTTGAGAGCGGCTTTCAGCCGAGTGACGCCGTGGCGAGCTTCGCGCCGAACCCCAGGAAGACGGCGCCGACGCCCGAGGTCAGCGCGGCGCTGAGCTTGCGGTGGCGGCGGAACTGGGTGGACAGGAAGGTGCCGCCGAAGATCAGCGCCGTCAGGTAGAGGAAGCTGAACACCTGGATGACCGCCCCGAGGATGAGGAACGACAGCGCGGGGGTGGCGTAGCCGGGGTCCACGAACTGGATGAAGAACGAGACGAAGAACAGGATGGCCTTCGGGTTCAGCAGGCTGATGGTCAGGGCCTTGCGGAAGGGGCGCTGCTGCCGCTCCACGACGGGGGCCCGCTCCTCGGCCTTCCTCGACCTCCAGGCACCTCTGATCATCTGGAAGCCGATCCACGCCAGGTAGGCGGCGCCCGCGTACTTGACGATCGTGAAGAGCAGCGGGTTGGAGCGGAGCAGGGACGCGGCGCCGGCGGCGGCCAGGAACATCAGCACGGTGTCGCCGACGAAGACGCCCGCCGCGGCCCGGTAGCCCTGGCGGACGCCGTGCCTGGCGGCGAAGCTCAGCACGTAGAGGGAGTTGGGGCCGGGGAGGAGGATGATCAGGAAGGCGCCGACGACGTACGTCCAGAAATGCGTGATACCGAAGAACATGCCTGCTCCTGGGGAGGGGTGACGGCATCACGATATCCCCGCCCTCCTGGCCGGCGCCTCGGGGGGCAGGCCAGGGGGTGCGGCAGGATGTGAGGTGTGCGGATATCCATCCTCGGGCCGCTGGAGGTCGAGGGCGACGGCGGCCCGATCGCGGTCGGCGGCCTGCGGCTGCGCGCGTTGCTGGCCGTGCTCGCGCTGGAGGCGGGCCGGACCGTCACGGCCGAGCGGCTGATCGACGCCCTGTGGCCGGACGAGCCGCCCGCCAACGCGGCCAACGCCCTGCAGACGCTGGTCAGGCGGCTTCGGGCGGCGCTGCGGCCGTACGAGGTGGTGGAGAGTCGGCCCGGCGGCTACGCGCTGGCCGTGGACCCCGCGGACGTGGACGCCCTGCGGTTCAGACGGGTGGCCGGCGGCGGGGAGGGGCTGGAGCTCTGGCGCGGGCCCGCGCTGGCCGACCTGACCGCGGTGCCGTTCCTGGCGAACGCGGCCACCGCCCTGGAGCAGGAGCGGCTGGCCGCCGTGGAGGCGCGCGCCGGGTCCCTGCTGGCGGCCGGGGCGCCGGTCGACCTGACGGCCGAGGTGGCCGCGCATCCGCTGCGCGAGCGGCTGGCCGCGCTGGCGATGCGGGCGCTGGCCGCCGAGGGGCGGCAGGCGGAGGCGCTGGAGCTGTACGAGCGCACCCGGCGCACGCTCGCCGAGGAGCTCGGCGTCGATCCCGGCCCCGAGCTGCGCGCCGCCCACCTGTCCGTGCTGGCGGGAGAGGTGCGGCCCCGTGCTCAGGCCGCGCCCGTCCAGGCCAGGCGGCGGGGCAACGTCCGCGCGCCGAGGACCAGCTTCATCGGGCGGGAGGCCGAGCTCGACCAGCTCGCCGCCCTGCTCGGCCGGGCCAGGATCGTCACGCTGGTCGGCCCCGGCGGCGCGGGCAAGACGCGGCTGGCCACCGAGGCGGCGCTGCGCTCCGCCGGCACCGGCTGGATGGTCGAGCTGGCCCCGGTCAGCGACCCGGCGGACGTCCCCGGCGCCGTGCGCCAGGCGCTCGGCCTGCGTGACGAACGTCCCGGGGCCCTCCTGCCGGCCGAGGAGGGCGACCCCGTGGCGCAGGTGGCCGACGCCCTGGCGGGCCGGCCCGCGCTGCTCGTGCTCGACAACTGCGAGCACCTCGTCGACGCCGCCGCAGGGCTGGCCGAGCGGCTGCTCACCGACTGCCCGGACCTGCGGGTGCTGGCCACCAGCAGGGAGCCGCTCAACCTGCCCGGCGAGCACCTCGCGCCCGTCCCGCCGCTGGAGCCGCCGCCTGTCGGGGCGGGGCCCGGGCAGGCGCGGGCGTACCCGTCGGTCCGGCTGCTGCTCGACCGGGCCGCCGCCGCCCGGCCGGGCTTCGCCATCGACGAGGCGAACGCGGCCGCTGTCGTGGCGCTCTGCCGCAGGCTGGACGGCATGCCGCTGGCCATCGAGCTGGCCGCGGCCCGGCTGCGCACGATGACGCCGCGCCAGCTCGCCGACCGCATCGACGACCGGTTCAAGCTGCTCACCGGCGGCAGCCGGACGGCGCTGCCGCGCCAGCAGACGCTTCGAGCGGTCGTGGAGTGGAGCTGGGAGCTGCTCGGCGACGAGGAGCGGGTGCTGGCCAGGAGGCTCGGCGTGTTCGCGGGCGGCGCGACGCTGGAGGCGGTGGAGTCCGTCTGCGGTGGGGCGGCCGACGTGCTGGGCGCGCTGGCCGACAAGTCGCTCGTCCAGGTCTCGTCGCAGGGCCGCTACTCGATGCTGGAGACCATCCGCGCCTACGCGCTGGAACGGCTGGCCGAGGCGGGGGAGGCGGGCGAATACCGGCGGCGGCACGCGGCGTACCTGATGGACCTGGCGGAGCGCGCGGTGCCGCACCTGCGCACCGGCGCGCAGACGGCCTGGCTGGAGCGCCTGTCGCACGAGCGGGACGACTTCGCCGCCGCGCTGCGGTGGGCGATCGACGAGCGGGACCTGACCATCGCGCTCCGGCTGTGCGGGGCGCTGAACTGGTACTGGTGGATGCGTGGCTACCGGCAGGAGAGCGCGGTCTGGGCCGAGCAGGTGATGGACCTCGCGGGGGACGAGCCGCCACCGGGGCTGGGCGGGGCGTACATGTCCTGCCTGTTCGCGCAGGGCGTGCACCTGTTCGGCACGCTCATCCACGACCGGCCCGCCATGGTGGCGATGTCACACCGGCTGGACCGGCTGGTCGGCATCGCGGAGCGCGAGGGGCCGCTGCACCCGCTGATCAGGATCAGCAAGGCCGTCATGGCCGCCGCCGCGGGGCGCGACGAGTACGCGGCCGAGCTGCTCGAAACCTACGCGCGCAGTGACGATCTCTGGCTGGCCAGCTCCGCCCTCATGATCGGCGGTCCCGCGCGCAGCGAGGAAGGGCTGGAGCGGGCGGTGGCCGGGTTCAGGCAGCTGGGGGACAGGTGGGGGCTGAGCGAGGCGCTGCTCGGTCTGGCCGAGCTGCGGGCCGCGAGGGGGGCACCGACCGGCGACCTGATCGCCGAGACGTGGTCGCTCACCCGCGACTGGGTCAACGCCGACGAGGCGATCTCCACGCTGATCAGGCTTTCGCACCTGCGCGCGCGGGCCGGCGACCTGGACGGCGCGAGCGAGGATCTGGCCAGGGCCAGGGCGAGCGTGGACGACGAGACCGCGGCGCACACGCGGCTGATGCTCGGCATGGCCGAGGCCACGCACACCTGCCGGCGCGGCGACCTGGAGCGGGGGCTGGAGATCTTCCGCGGGCTGTTCGACGTGCTGGCGCAGTTCTCGCCGGTGCCCCAGCTCGTCGCCACGGTCAGGACGGGCTACGGCCGGGCGCTGGCACTCTCCGGCGATCCGGACGCCGCGACCGAGCAGCACCGCCTGGCGCTCGAGGCGCTCGGTGACACCAGCCCGGACCGGCCGGTGTCGTCGCTGGTGCTGGCCGGGTTCGCGCTGGCGGCGCAGGCCGCGGGAGACCAGGAGCGGGCCGCCGTGCTGTTCGGCGCGTCGTCGGCGATCGAGCCGCACGACACCTCGGCCGACACCCTGGAGGGCATGGAGACGGCCAGGGCCGCGCTCGGCGACGAGCACTACGCCGAGTGCTTCGCCAAGGGCGCGGCCCTGTCGCGGCAGGAGGTCTACGGGATGGTCGGCAGCACGACGTAGGAGGGGGCGTGCAGCGTGGTGGTGCCCTTGTCCAGGTTCCGGCCGAACCGGGGGAAGTTCGAGCCCGCCACGTCGAGCCTGATCCGGTGACCGGGCAGGAAGGCGTTGGAGGTCGTGCCGAGCCGTACCGTGACCTCGCGCACCTCGCCGGGTTCCAGGCCGTCCACCCGGGCGATGCCGTCGATGAGCAGCTCGGCCCGCCCGTCGGGGTGCACGTCGATCAGCTTGGCCGTGACGTCGGCGCTCGCGGCGGTCGAGGAGACCCGGGCGACCAGCTCCACCTCGCCGGTCACCTCCACCCGCGCGGGGAGCGGCTCGCTCAGGTGGCGCAGCACGTCGTCGCGCCCGTCGAGCGGCCGCTGGTCGAGCGGCCCGAACCCCTCGAAGGTCATGACCGCGCCGCCGAGCGTCGGCACCGGGTCGCCGGGGTCGGCGACGAACTCCGCCGAGCCGCCCGTCACGGGCTCCGGGCTCAGCACCCCGTCGAAGCCCAGGTGGTACGGCACGCGCCTGGCCCGCGCGAGCGGCCAGTCCGCCTCGTCCCGCCAGGCGTCGTCGCCCATCACGAAGATCTTCACCTTGGTCCGGTCGCGCGCCGGCTCGCCGCGCAGCCAGTGGCCGAACCAGTCGAGGTGCACCCCGGTCCAGTCCACGGCGTCCTGGCTCGCGTGGTCGCCGTAGTCGCGCCCGAAGATGCCCCGGTCGTGGGTGAAGTGCGTCCACGGGCCGACGATCAGCCGGGACTCGCCGCGCAACCGCTCGTAGTGCCCGATGGAGGCGCCGAGGAAGTAGTCGTGCCAGCCGGTGCTGACCAGCGCGGGCACCTCGATCGCGGCGTGGTCCACGATCCCGTCGCGCCAGATCGGGGCGAGCGGGTCGGGGTGGTCCAGCCACGCGCCGTAGAACGGCACGAGGTCGGCCAGCAGCGGCTGGTCGCTGAGCGGCAGCCGCTCCGACAGCTCCTGGATGCGCTCGCCGAACTGTTCGGGCAGCCCGATGGCGGCCAGGTACCTGTCCTTGTCCTCCTGCGTGGCCGTGCCGAGGGAGATCCGGCGGTCCAGCTCGCCCGTGGCCAGCACCATCGCGCTGATGGTGAGGATGACGTTGAGGTTGGGGATCCCGCCCGGCTGGTAGACGCATTCGTACAGGCCGCCGGGGGAGACGTGCGGCGCGATGGCCCTGAGGCCGGCGGGCCGCTCCTGGGCCGCGAGGAGCTGGGTGATGGCCAGGTACGAGTCGCCATACATCCCGACATTTCCGTCGGACCAGGGCGCGGTGGCCGCCCAGCGGACCGCGTCGTACCCGTCGGCCGCCTCGCCGCTGATGAAGCGGAGCGCGCCCTGCGAGGCGCCCGTGCCGCGCACGTCCTGGGCGGCGACCGCGTACCCGGCGGCCACGAGGCGCGGCACGTCGAGGTGGAACCCGGGGCCCTCCAGCCCCCGGCCGTACGGGGTGCGCGACAGCAGCACGGGGAACCTTCCGGACTCCGCCGGCCGCCAGAGCGTCGACACCAGCTCGACGCCGTCGCGGGTGGTCATGGTCTCAGTGGTCTCGATCATCGGACTCTCCTGTTGTAAGCACGAAGGGCAAGAGGAGCGAAAAGGGCGAACAGTGCGGCGGTCCAGCCGAGCGTGATCCACACGTCGGAGACGCGCAGGCCGCCGCCCAGCAGCCCGCGCAGGGAGCCGGCCAGGTGGGAGACGGGGTTGACGCCCATCCACCACGTCAGCCAGCCGGGCATGTCGGTGGCGGGCACGAAGGCGCTGCTGCCGAACGTGAGCGGCAGCAGGACGGCCGTCGCCAGCCCCTGCATCGACGTGACGGACTTGGCCACCAGCCCCAGCCAGGCCGAGCCCCAGCTCAGCGCCATGGAGAGGAACAGCACCAGGCCGATCCCGGCCAGCGCGGCGAACGGGCTCGTCGTGACGCGGAAGCCGACGGCGTACCCCACGAGCAGGGACATCGCGACCGTGATCACCAGCGTGAGCAGGTCCGCCATGACGCGTCCCGCCAGCGGCGCCGACCTGGCGATCGGCATGGTCCTGAACCGGTCGAACACGCCGTTGCCGATGTCGGTGGCGAGGTTCATGCCGGTGGTGATCGTCGACATGAGCGCCACCTGGACGAGCACGCCGGGCAGCATGTACGCCACCGCGCCCGATCGGTCGCCGCCGGAGCCGCCGAACAGGTACACGAAGATGACGATCATGAAGACCGGCTGGAGCAGCATGCCCGCGAACTGCCCGGGGCTGTTCCTGAGCGGGATCAGGCTGCGCCAGGCCAGCGTCAGGCTCTGGGACAGTGCGGTGGTCATCGGTCACCTCCGGTCAGGGCGAGGAAGACGTCGTCGAGCGAGGGCAGGCGCAGGGCGTGCTCGGCGAGCACGACACCCGCGTCGTCGAGCCTCCTCAGCAGGGCCGGCGGCTCGGACAGGTCGTGGACGGGGACGCTCACGCGGCCTTCCACGGCCGTGGCGCCGAGGACGGCCTCGGTCTTCTCCAGGTCGGTGGCGAGCAGGGGCCTGACGTCGAGGCGGTGGCCGCCCGCCAGCGCCTTGAGCTCGTCCGGCGTCCCGGCGGCGGCCACCCGGCCACGGTCGATGACCAGCAGGTCGTCGGCCAGCTGGTCGGCCTCCTCCAGGTACTGGGTGGTCAGCAGCACGGTCACGCCGTCGGCGGTCAGCTCCCTGACCACGTCCCACAGGTCGCCCCTGGCATGGGGGTCGAGCCCCGTGGTCGGCTCGTCGAGGAACAGGATCCGGGGCCGGCTCACCAGGCTGACCGCCAGGTCCAGGCGGCGTCGCATGCCGCCCGAGTACCCGCTCGCGGCCCGGCCCGCCGCCTCCTCCAGGCCGAAGCGGGCCAGCAGCTCGGCGGCCCTGGCCCGGGCCGCCGCCCTGGACAGGCCGAGCAGGCGGCCCATCAGCAGCAGGTTCTGGGTGCCGGTCAGCTTCTCGTCGACGGAGGCGTACTGGCCGGTCAGCCCGATCAGCTCGCGCACCTTCCCGGCCTGGCGGGTCACGTCGTGGCCGCCGACCAGGGCGCGGCCCGCGTCGGGCGCGGTCAGCGTGGCGAGGACGCGGACCGCCGTGGTCTTGCCCGCGCCGTTCGGGCCGAGCACGCCGAGGACGGTGCCGGTCCTGGCCCTCAGGTCGACGCCGTCGAGAGCGGGCCGGCTCGCCGAGGCGTCGCCGTACCTCTTGACGAGCCCTTCGGCTTCGATCGCGTAGGTCATGCCTCGACGGTGCCGGGGGCCGCTGGCATCCACCTGGCAGCGACCTGTCAGCGGGATGGCACACCAGGTGTGGTTTGGGTCTTGTAAGCATCCCGTGTCAAGGCTACGATCACGGCACATCCTTTAGGAAAGTTTCCTAAAAGTTCATTGCGCTCACCCAGCGGCCCGCGCTCGCCCGCGGGCCACCCCCGTACGGCTTGCGCTCTCACCCCCCGGCGCAAGCCGTACGGCCCGCCGCCCCCCGAAGGAAGAACCGTGAGACCTCGCGCGATCCTCCTGGCCCTCACCACCCTCGCACTCAGCCTGTACGCCCTGCCCGCCCAGGCCGCCTCCGCCACGGCGACCTTCGTCAAGGTCTCCGACTGGGGATCGGGATTCGAGGGCAAGGTCACCGTCACCAACGCCACCACCACCCCCATGACCGGCTGGAACGTGCAGTTCGACCTCCCCGCCGGCTACAGCATCCCCTCCGCCTGGGACGCGGTCATGTCCCGCAGCGGGCAGCACTACACGTTCACCAACCCGAGCTGGGCCTCCCCGCTCGCGCCCGGCGCCGGCGCGAGCTTCGGCTTCAACGGCAGCCCCGGCAACTTCCCCGGCATCGCCGGCTGCACCGTGAACGGCGCCCCGTGCGGCGGCTCGTCGGAAGGCGCTCCGGGCACCCCGGGCGCCGTCTCGGTCACCGCCACCGACACCGCCGTCATGCTCACGTGGGGAGCCTCCTCCGGCACCGTGACCGGCTACCGCGTCTACGAGGGCACGGCTGTCAAGGCCACGGTCACGGCCACCACGGCCACGATCGGCGGGCTCGCCGCCTGCTCGACGCACGCGTACACGGTCAAGGCGTACAACGCGGCGGGCGAGTCGGCCGGCCGTGACGCCACCGCCACCACGGCCGGCTGCACCGGCGGCGACGGGAACCTGCCCAGGCACTTCCTCACGGGCTACTGGCACAACTTCGCCAACCCCGCCGTCGAGCTCAAGCTGTCGGCCGTGCCCGACGAGTACGACCTGGTCGCGATCGCGTTCGGCGAGGCCACCGCCACCCCGGGCGAGGTCGCCTTCACGCTCGACCCCGGCCTCGCCGCGGCGGTCGGCGGGTACACCGACGCCCAGTTCCGGGCCGACGTGCAGGCCCTGCACCAGCGGGGCAAGAAGGTGATCCTCTCCGTCGGCGGCGAGGCGGGACGGGTGCAGGTCGCGAGCTCCACCGCCGCCACCCGCTTCGCCGACTCGGTGTACGCCCTGATGAGCTCCTACGGCTTCGACGGCGTGGACATCGACCTGGAGAACGGCCTCAACGCCACCTACATGGCCCAGGCGCTCAGGTCGCTGCGCGCCAAGGCCGGTTCCGGGCTGATCATCACGATGGCCCCGCAGACCATCGACATGCAGTCGACCGGGATGGAGTACTTCAAGCTCGCCCTGTCCATCAAGGACATCCTCACCGTCGTCCACACGCAGTACTACAACTCCGGCTCCATGCTCGGCTGCGACCAGGCCCAGGCGTACGGCCAGGGCTCGGTGAACTTCATGACCGCGCTGGCCTGCATCCAGCTCGAGAACGGCCTGCGCCCCGACCAGGTGGCGCTGGGCCTGCCAGCCGGGCCGGGCGCCGCGGGCGGCGGCGTCGTGTCGCCCTCCCTCGTCAACCAGGCGCTCGACTGCCTGGCCAAGCGCACCGGTTGCGGGACCTTCGTGCCGCCGCGCGCCTACCCGGACATCAGGGGCGCGATGACGTGGTCCATCAACTGGGACGCGAGCAACAACTGGTCCTTCTCCAAGACCGTCAAGCCCCACCTCCAGGGAATGCCATGAGATTGCGCAGCAAAGTCCTCGCATTAGTCGCCGGGCTGGCCCTCGCCCTGACCGGCGCCGGACTCACCGCCGCGGCGCCCGCCGCGAGCGCCGCCGTCCAGCAACTGGCCGCCGCCTGGGCGCCGTGGACCTCGTACGCCACCGGCGCGGTCGTCACCTACAACGGCGTCGACTACGTGTGCCTCCAGGGCCACACGTCCCAGCCCGGCTGGGAGCCGCCGAACGTGCCCGCGCTCTGGAAGCCCACGGACGGAGGCGGCGGCAACCCGGGCGCGCCGGGGCAGCCGGGGGCGGTCAGCACGTCGGTGACGGGCTCCAGCATCTCGCTGAGCTGGGGCGCCTCGTCCGGCACCGTCAGCGGTTACCGCGTGTACGAGGGCTCGACCCAGCGGGCGCAGGTCAGCGGCACCAGCGCGACCATCTCCGGGCTCGGCTCGTGCTCGACGCACACGTACACGGTCAAGGCGTACAACTCGGCGGGCGAGTCGGCCGGCCGTGACGCCACCGCCACCACGACGGGCTGCACCGGCGGCGGCGGGGGCAAGATGGCCGGCGCCCCCTACCTCTACATGGGCTGGGGCAACCCGCCCAACCCGGGCACCGTCATGGACGCGACCGGCGTCAAGTCGTTCACGATGGCGTTCATCCTGTCCAGCGGCGGCTGCACCCCCGCGTGGGACGGCAACCGGCCGCTGACCGGCGGCGCCGACCAGCAGGCGATCAACACGATCAAGTCCAAGGGCGGCAGCGTCCAGATCTCGTTCGGCGGCTGGCAGGGCAACAAGCTCGGCCCCAACTGCTCGACGCCGCAGGCGTTCGCGGGCGCGGTGCAGCAGGTCATCAACGCCGTCGGCCCGGCCGTCGTGGACTTCGACATCGAGAACTACGACGAGTTCGAGAACTACACCGTCCAGGACCGCATCCTGAACGGCCTCAAGATCGTCAAGCAGAACAACCCGAACGTCAAGGTCGTCGTCACCTTCGGCACCACGAGGACCGGCCCCAACGCGCACGGCGTGCGGCTCATCAACCAGTCGAAGGCGCTCGGCGTGCCGATCGACAACTACACGATCATGCCGTTCGACTTCGGCGGCTCGAACATGTACCAGGACACGGTCAACGCCTCCGAGGGCCTGAAGAACGCGCTGAAGAGCGCCTTCGGGTGGAGCGACGCCCAGGCGTACGCCCACATGGGCATCTCCGGCATGAACGGCCTGTCCGACCAGCAGGAGCTGACGTCCCCGTCCACCTGGACGCAGATCCGCGACTGGGCCAGGTCGCACGGCCTGACCAGGCTCGCCTACTGGGCCGTCAACCGCGACCGCCCGTGCCCCGGCGGCGGCGTGGTCTCCAACTGCAGCGGCATCTCCCAGTCCGACTGGGAGTTCACCAGGATCACCGCCGGATTCTGACTCCCCGATCCCGCTGACGCGGCCCCCGGCCGGGCCGCGTCAGCGGACCAGCTGGGTCGGCTTGAGCGAGACGCCGAGGCCGGGCGGCCGGTACGTCGGCAGCGCCTCGCCGTACTCGTACATCCACGGATGGTCCACCAGCAACCGCATCCGGCCCCCGCCGGGACCTCCACCGGTCCCGCCGGGGGCCGCGCACGTGGCGCCCCCCAGCAGCTTCGCCACCGCGTCCGCCACCAGCCCGGCGTCGGGCGGCGACAGGTCGCAGTGGTCGTCGGGACCGACGAGCAGGTCCACGTCGGGCGGCAGCGGGTAGATCGGCCGCGGCAGGGCCAGCACCCGCGGCGGCGGCGCCATCGGCCAGCCGTCGCCCACCGCCTCCAGCAGCACCGAGCGCGACGTCCGTCGCGCGAACAGCCCGTCGGCCAGCGCCCAGCTCAGCGCCCCCACGTCCGACAGGTCCTCGCCGCAGGCGTGCAGGCACAGGTACGGCACCAGCGGGATCCCCGCCCCGCCCGCCTGCGCCCACCCGGTGCCGCACCCCGTGAGCACCAGCAGCGCCAGCATCGCCCGGTAGGCGGTGTCGGCGTGCGGCGTGTCGAGCCGCCCCGGCACGATCAGGCACCGCCCGCCCGTCTTCTCCGCCGTCACGCCCAGCTCCCGCGCCACCTTCAGCGTCCGCGACGCGGCCACCCCCGTGCACGCCTCCTGCCAGCCCGGCGTGTACGGCTCCACCTGGTCGGCGTACCCGGACGGCCACACGCCGGGCAGGCCGGGGCGCGACACGCCGTAGACGGCCAGCAGCAGGTCGAACACGGTCGTCACCAGCTCGCCGCCCTCCCGCAGCACCGGCACGCCGCGCCGCAGCACGCCGGGCCCGTCGTCGAAGCGCGGCAGCAGCACCTCCACCGCCTCGCCGCCGTACACGCTCAGCCGGTCGCACACGCCCCCCGCCGGCCCGCCCGGCACGTAGCCGTCCTGCCGCTCCCGCAGCCGCACCAGCGACGGCAGGTCGGTGCGCTCCATGGCGTGCCCCGCGAACGGCGTCCGGTCCAGGAAGAACTCCTTGAGCAGCACGTGCCCCATGGCCATCGCGAGCGCCCCGTCCGTGCCGGGGCGCACGACCAGCGTCTCGTCCGACAGCCGGGTCGGGTGCGGGCCGATCGCGACCACCTTCTGCCCCTTGTACCGCCCGGCGATCACCCAGGGCGTGTCAGGCGTGCGTACCAGCCGGTTGTTCTCACCCCACAGCAGCACGTACGCCGCGCGCGCCCAGTCGTCGGCGCCGGGCCCCTTGAACCCCGGCCCCAGCACCTGCTCGGGCGCGCACGGATGCTCGGTCAGCACGGCGCCGCCCAGCTCGCCGACCAGCCGCGCCAGCGGCGAGGTGGCCAGCGCCGCGACCCGCTCGGGCCCGTGCTCGGCCGCGGTGTGCACCATGGCCGCGGCCACCAGCTCGGCGGTCACCGCGTCGTCCAGCGGCACCCGCCGCCCGCCCCTGGCGGCCCGGTATTGCTGTGAATTCGCTGTGAGTTTCGCCCAGGTGGCGACCGGGTCGGATGTCCCCTCCCGCACCTCGTAATAGAGCCTGACCAGTGCCTGGTTGACCTGCGATCCCCCCATGGAAAAAGTTCAACACAGACAGTGATGCTCTATCGCCATACGTGTCGGCATGTCGGGGATAAGAATTGGAAGCCCTGGTGGCGACACTCACGACGGTAAGGCAGGCTAGGGGCCGCCATGGATTACGCAGTTCTCACGGGGATAGTCCTCGTCGCCGGAGTCGCGCTCGCTCTCGTCGCCCAATGGCGTGATTGGCGGCCGCCGCTCATCGTCGCCGTGCTCGTAGGCATAGCCGTGCGCGTGCTGATCATGTACACGTCGGCGATCTCGGTCAACCAGCCGGTCGACTTCGTGGAGAGCTTCAAGCCCGCCGGCGAGGCCATCCTGCGCGGCGAGGACCCGGTGCTGGCCAGCGAGGGCGGCTGGCACTTCCTGCCGACCATCCCCTACGTCTACGGCATCCTGCTGTGGCTCGGCATCCCGTGGGAGTTCGCCGGGCGCCTGGTCACCGTGGTCGCCGACATCGTGCTCATCCCGCTGGTGGCGAAGCTGGCCGGCGGCCCCAAGGCGTCGCTGCGGGCGCTGCAGTACGCGCTCAACCCGCTCGCCCTGCTGGTCGCCTCCCTGCACGGCCAGGTCGAGCCGGTCGCGCTCGTGTTCGGCGTGGCCGCGTTCGTGGTCGCCCGCGGCGCGGGCCCGCTGGAGCGCCCCGGCATCGCGACGGACGTGGTCGCCAAGGTCCGCGCCGGCGTGGCCGCGTACGGCGTGCGCGCCTCCATCCCGCGCATGGTCGGCCGGGGCGGCATGCTGCACCGCGCCCTGCTCCCGGGCCCCGACGACCGGGCCGACCTGCGGCGCGGCCTGCTGGCCGGGGTCCTGATGGGCCTCGCGCTGTGCGCGAAGAGCTGGCCGATCTGGCTGGTGCCCGGCATGCTGCTGCTCCTGCCCAACCTGCGCTCCCGGGTCGTCGGCCTGTTCGCCACGGGGTTCGTGCCGCTGTTCTTCCTGGCCACGCTGCCGATCTTCGCGGGCACGAGGCTCGACCAGATCCCGGCGGTCATCCACACGATCCAGGACATCCGGCCGATCATCGGCGAGTACGGGTGGACCCCGTGGTTCACCGGCGGCGACTGGGCGCTGGACGCCAACCTGGCATCGATCGGCACCAAGGCCATCTACCTCTGCGTCCTCGCGGCCATCCTCTACTGGCGCCGGGCCGACCCGGTCGACATGACCACGGCGATCCTGCTGGCCTTCATGGTGGTGACGCCCCGGCTGGGCGCCCAGTACCTGCTGTGGTTCATGCCGTTCCTGGTCGCGAGGCCCACCAGGTTCGCCTGGCCGGCCATCCTGGGCGCCTCGCTCTGGTCCGGATACGGCTATCTCTTCATGACGCAGTTCGACGCCAACACCTGGTGGGCGATGCACGCCGACTGGTCGCGGGCGTCGATCGTGCTGCTGCCGATCTTCGTGCTGGCCATGCCCTGGGGCCGCCGCGACGCCACGGCGGTCCCAGGGACGGCCCGCATCACCGGCCCGGCGGGCCGGGCCAGGGTCGAGTCATCGGCATAGGCGCCCCCACAGGGTGATCCACTGGTCGGGGTGGACGTGGCCCACGACGGTGTCCCGGGCGACGCCCGCGGCCTCCAGCGCGGCGTCCACCCCCTGGTAGCGCCTCCTCAGCGAGGCGCGCACCGAGCCGCCCACGCCGCCGAAGCCCAGCTCGACCAGCTCCCGGTAGGAGCGCCGGCCGTGCACGAGCGGCTCGGGCCGGCGCCGGATGCGCAGGATCGCCGAGTCGACGGACGGGACCGGGCGGAAGCTCTCCCTGCCGATCGTGTCGCCGAGCCGCCAGTCGAACCACGGCCACGACTCCACCGTGACCAGGCTCCAGCGGCCGTAGTCGCCCGACCGCTTGCGGGCGTACTCCCGCTGGGTGAGCAGCGTGGCCGAGGTCAGGGCCGACGCCCGCAGGCACCAGTCCACGATCCTCGACGTGATCGAGTACGGGATGTTGCCCACGACCGCGAACGGCTCGCGCGGCTCCCGCGCCCTCGTGAAGTCGCCCCTGACCAGCTCGATCCCGGGATGGCCGCGGGTGCGTGCCGCCAGCCGCGCGGCGAGCCTCGGATCGACCTCGTACGCGACGACCCGCGCGCCCGCCTCGGCCAGCGCGAAGGTCAGCACCCCCTCGCCGGCGCCCGGCTCCAGCACGAGCCCTTCGGGAGCGGCGGCCTTCACCATCAGATCGACGGCATGCCGGTCGGCCAGGAAGTTCTGCGAGAGCGTGCGCCTCGCCCGGTCCGCGGGCGTGCGACCGCCGCGGTTCCTGGCCTTGCGTTGCGTGTGTGAATAGTTTCCGTGCGCGTAGTTCTGCGCCACAGCACTTGCCCTTCCGGGTCCTCGAGATTGACGGGTCTCGAAGGGCCCTGGGCACGCGTGCGGACGCTCAGCTCAGTCCAGATGCGCTCAGATCAAGATGCGCTGCTCAGGTGATCGCGTCCGCTAGCGGGCCAGAGCCCGGCCGCAGCGGATGCGAATGAACACGGGGCAGGCGAACATGCATGTCATGGCGGCCACTGTAGGCAGCCGCCCTGACACCCGGCAAAACATTTAAATGGGATGCGAGGTCCGTCCGGCTTTCGCCACCCTGGAACGTGTGCAGGCGACGATCACCGTGACCCCGGCGCAGCTCCCCGAGGTGTTGCTGCACGTCGCCGTGGTCAGGCCGGTGTTCCTGTGGGGCGCGCCCGGCATCGGCAAGAGCTCGCTCGTGCGCGAGTTCGCCGCCTCGCTGGGGCTGGAGTGCGTGACGCTGCTCGGCACCCAGCTCGCCCCCGAGGACCTGATCGGCGTGCCCGAGCTGGTCGGCGGGCGCAGCCGGTTCGCGCCGCCCGAGTCGATCGCGCGGGACGAGCCGTACTGCCTGTTCCTCGACGAGCTCAACGCCTCCGCTCCCGAGGTGCAGAAGGCGTTCTACTCGCTGATCCTCGACCGCAGGATCGGCACGTACGAGCTGCCCGCCGGCTCTGTCGTGATCGGCGCGGGCAACCGCGCCACCGACAACGCGCTCGCCAGGCCCATGGCCTCCGCGCTGATCAACCGGCTGGTCCACCTGCACCTGCGGGCCTCGGCCGACGACTGGCTGAAGTGGGCGGCCGCCAACGGCATCCACCCGTGGATCGTCGACTACCTCGTGCAGCGGCCCGACCACCTGTGGAGCCCGCCGCCGAAGACCGAGGAGCCGTTCTCCTCGCCGCGCGCCTGGCACATGCTCTCCGACGTGCTCACCTCCTACGGCGACGACGTGCCCGACGAGACGATCGCCATGCTCGCGTTCGGCACGCTCACCGGCACGCACGCCTCGGCCTTCCGCGCGTACGTCAAGACCGTGCGGCACGCCTACGACCTCGACGCCGTGCTGAAGGGCGCGGCCCCCTGGCCCCGCCGCCCGGAGGAGCGCGACCTGCTCTACTTCCTGGCCGAGGCGTTCCGCGCCCGCCTGATCAAGGAGCTGCCCGCCGACAAGCGCGGCGCCTCCTCCCGGGGCCGCGACCTGGGCTTCCGCGCCAAGACGCTGCTGGTCGAGCTGGCCGAGATCTCCCTGGAGTGCGCCCAGCTCGTCATCGCCAACGACGCGGACGGCGCGCCCGCGCTGCCCACCTGGTTCCTGGTGGAGGTCGGCCGCGACGTGCCCCGGCTGATGGCGGCCCGCTCGTGAGCCGCCCGCGGCTGATGGAGGCCGCCGTGAGCCGCCCGCGGCTGATGGAGGCCCGGCCGTGAGCCGCCGCAAGCCCAAGGTCGATCCGTGGCGGGCGGAGGTGCAGAAGGGCTGGAACGCCGTGTCCCGCCAGCCGATGTTCCGGGCGTTCGGCGGCTGGCTGCGCGAGGCCGACGGCGGCGAGCTGGGCAACGACACCTGGGCGATCGTCACCGCCGACGGCGACGTGCGCTTCCACACCAAGCGGCACGCCCCGGCCGAGGAGTGGACGTGGGTCTTCGCCCACCTGCTGCTCCACCTGGGCTTCGGCCACGCCGACCCGCGCGCCTGCGCGCCGAAGGACGTCGACGGCGAGCACCCCGACCCGGCCTACCACGCCGCCTGCTGCCTGGTGGTGGAGCGGTTCCTGCGCACGCTCAAGATCGGGCGCTGCCCGTGGCCGCTGCCCGACGCGCTGCCGGAGAACGACGAGGTGACGCTGTCCGAGCAGTGGCGCAGGCTCGGCGTCCCGGCCGCGTACAGGCCGCTCGCCGGGCCCGACTTCCGCATCGGTTCGGCGAAGCTGGCCGAGGACATGGACTTCCAGCGGTCGTTCGCGGTCGGCGTCGCCGATGCCGCCACGCACGCGCTCGACCGGGCCGGCGAGCCACGCACCCCGGTCGAGGGGCACGTCAAGGGCCCGTGGGACACCGCGCTGCGCTGGTTCATGTCGTCGTACCCGCTGCTCGGCGCGCTCGCCGCGGGCATGACGATCGTCTCCGACGTGGAGCTGACCAGGGACTGGGCCATCTCGATCGCCGCGGTCAGCGCCGAGGCGGGGGAGATCTACGTCAACCCGCTGGCCCAGCTGTCGGAGGAGGAGTGGCGTTTCGTGCTGGCGCACGAGATGCTGCACGCCGCGCTGCGCCACGGGGAGCGGTGCGGCATGCGGGAGCCGTACCTGTGGAACGTCGCGTGCGACTACGTGATCAACGGGTGGCTGGTCGAGATGGGCGTCGGCGAGATGCCGGAGGGGCTGCTGTTCGACCAGTCCTTGACCGGCATGTCCGCCGAGGGCGTCTACGACCGCGTCGCGACCGACCTGCGCCGCCTGCGCAAGCTCGCCACCCTGCGCGGGCGCGGGCTCGGCGACGTGCTCGACCGGCCGCCGCGCCGCGCCGGCGGCCACGTCGACCTCGATGAGTACTACCGCAACGCGCTCTGCACCGGCCTCGCCTACCACCAGAGCAGCGGGCGCGGCCTGCTTCCCGCCGGGCTCGAACAGGAGATCCGCGCGCTCGACCAGCCGCCGCTCCCGTGGGACGCCCGGCTCGCCCGCTGGTTCGACGAGCACTTCCAGCCGGAGGAGAAGCGGCGCTCCTACGCCAGGGCGTCGCGCAGGCAGGCGTCCAGCCCGGACATCCCGCGGCCAGGGCGCGTGCGGCCGGAGGAGATCGTACGCAGGGCGACGTTCGGGGTGGTGCTGGACACCTCGGGCTCCATGGACGTGACGCTGCTCGGCAAGGCCCTCGGCGCGATCGCCTCCTACGCCACCGCCCGCGACGTGCCCCGCGCCCGCGTGGTCTTCTGCGACGCCGCCGCCTACGACGCCGGATACCTGCCGGTCGAGGACATCGCGGGCAAGGTCAGGGTGCGCGGCCGGGGCGGCACCGAGCTCCAGCCGGGCATCAGGCTGCTCGAACAGGCCGGGGACTTCCCGCCGGACGGGCCCATCCTCGTGATCACCGACGGGGAGTGTGACGTGCTGCGCATCCGCAGGGAGCACGCGTTCCTGGTGCCGCAGGGCGCGTCCCTGCCGTTCCGGCCGCGCGGTCCGGTGTTCTTCGTGAAGTGAGCCGCTTTGAGCCCGCTTTGATGTGGCTCGGGTAGACCTTTAGCCATGGACCGACCGGCCAGGGTGCTCGTCGTGGACGACGAGCCGAACATCCGCGCCCTGCTCTCGCAGACCCTGCGACTGGTGTCGTTCGAGGTGCGGACCGCGGAGACGGGAGCGGAGGCGCTGGCCGCGGCGGACGAGTTCCGGCCCGACCTCGTGGTGCTCGACGTGATGCTGGAGGACTTCGACGGGTTCGAGGTCGCCAGGCGGCTGGGCGAGCGCGTCCCGGTGCTCTTCCTGACCGCCCGCGACCAGGTCGAGGACCGCGTGCGCGGGCTCACGCTGGGCGCCGACGACTACGTGGCCAAGCCGTTCAGCCTGGAGGAGGTCGTGCTGCGCATCCGCGCCGTCCTGCGCCGCAGCCGCTCGGCGCCCAGGGACGAGGTGCTGCGCTACGCCGACCTGGAGCTGGACCCCCACGCCCACGAGGTGCGCAGGGCCGGCGTGCCCGTCGACCTGTCGCCCACCGAGTTCAACCTCCTCGAATACCTCCTCACCAACGCCGGCCGGGTGGTGAGCAAGGCCCAGATCCTCGACAGCGTGTGGCGCTACGACTTCGACGGCGACTCCAGCATCGTCGAGTCGTACGTCTACTACCTGCGCAAGAAGATCGACAAATGGCAGCCGCAGCTCATCCACACCGTGCGCGGCGTCGGCTACACGCTGCGGGAACCGCGATGAGGCCGGCCGGCTGGACCCTGCGGACCCGCCTGGTCATGGCCGTGCTCGCCCTCGCCACGATGGGGCTGGTGCTCTCCAACGTGGTCGGCGTCGCGCTGCTGCGCGACAACCTGCTCGGCCGCGTGGACCAGCAGCTCGAACAGCTGTCCAAGATCGCGGCGCTCAAGGGCACCCAGGCGGTCCCGCTCCGCAAGCCGGTCGTGGCCAACGACCTGGTCAGTGCTCTCACCAAGCGGCTGTCCGCCGTCCAGCAGGTCATGATCTACAAACCCGACGGCACGCTGCAGTTCAGGTCCGCCGACGACCGCTCCCAGCCCGGCCCGGCGATCGACGAGGTCAGGGTCGGCGAGACCTACACCGTGCCCGGCACCAACGGGGCCTCGTGGCGGGTCCGGGCCGTGCGGCTGTCCGACGGCAGCACCTGGGTCCTCGCCCAGTCGCTGGCCGAGCTGGAGCAGACCCAGACCTCGGCCATCGCCATCGCCGTCGCGGTGAGCGCGTTCGCGCTGCTCCTGCTCGGCCTGGCCGCCGACGCCGTCGTACGGCTCGGCCTGCGCCCCCTGACCAGGATGGAGGCCACGGCCGGCCACATCGCGCGCGGCGACTTCGCCCGCCGGGTGCCCGCCCACCAGCCGCACACCGAGCCGGGCCGCCTGGCCGCCGCCATGAACGTCATGCTCGACCGCCTCCAGTCCGAGATCGCCGCCAGGACCGACTCCGAGGCCCGCATGCGCCGCTTCCTCGCCGACGCCTCCCACGAGCTGCGCACCCCGCTCACCTCCGTACGCGGCTTCGCCGAGCTGCACCGCAGGGGCGGCGGCGACGCCGACGAGGCGATGCGGCGCATCGAGGACGAGGCCGCGCGGATGAGCGTGCTGGTCAACGACCTGCTCACGCTTGCCCAGCTCGACGAGGAGCGCCCGCTCGACCGACACCCCGTGGACCTGCTGGAGGTGGCCGCCGACACGATCCGCGACGCCCGCGCCCGCGTGCCCCACCGGCACGTCAGGCTGGCCGGGCTGGACGGCCGGCTCGCGCCCGTCTCGATCGTGGGCGACGAAGCCCGCCTGCGCCAGGTGGCCGCCAACCTCGTCGGCAACGCCCTCTGCCACACGCCCCCCGAGGCCGAGATCACCGTACGGGTCGGCAGGAACGGCGGCACGGCCGTAGTGGAGGTGTCCGACACCGGGCCCGGGGTGCCGCCCGAGCACGTGCCGCACCTGTTCGACCGCCTCTACCGCGTCAGCCAGGGCCGCTCCAGGGCCGGCGGCGGCGCCGGGCTCGGCCTGGCCATCGTCTCGGCCATCGTCCACGCCCACGGCGGGCGCGTCGAGGTGGACACCGCGCCCGGCCGGGGCGCGACCTTCCGCGTACTCCTACCTGACTCCGAGGCGGCTCCCAGCCCGCGTTGAGGGGCGCCCGGCACATTCGGGGCCATGAGGAGAACACTGACGAGAACACTCATCGCGGCGGCCCTGCTCGCCGTCGCCGCCGGCTGCGGCGGCACGCAGGACGGCACCGGGGTCGCCTCCGTGGCCGCGGGCTCCTCGGCGAAGCCCTCCGCGAGCGCGGCCGCGACCGCCGATCCGCAGGAGCAGGGCCGGAAGTTCGCGCAGTGCATGCGCGACCACGGCGTCCCCATGGAGGACCCCGACCCGGCGAAGAAGGGCGGCGGCCTCGCCACGCTCGGCGAGGGCGTCGACAAGGCCAAGGTCAAGGACGCCATCACCGCCTGCAGGGCCTACTCGCCCTTCGCCGACGGCAAGAACGTCAAGCCGGAGGACGTCGAGCAGTTGCGCGCGTTCGCGGCGTGCATGCGCGACAACGGTGTCGACATGCCCGACCCCAACCCGGACGGCACCTTCGCCAGCGGCACCGCGCGCAACTTCCAGCGCGACAGCGCCAAGTTCCAGAAGGCGTTCGAGGTCTGCGGCAAGAAGTTCCCCAGGTCAGGAGGGACCAAGTGACGCCGGAGCCGCCGCGCGCCCTGACACGGGCCGGGAGGGCCGAAGTGACGCGGGAGCCGTCGCGCGCCCTGCCGCCGCGCCCGCGCCGCGCGGTGCGGACCCTCGCGTGGGCGGGCGGCGCCGCCCTGCTCGCCGCCGCCGTCGCGGCCGCCGCCCTCGGCCTCGGCGGCGGGGGCGCCGACCCGGCCCTCGCGACCCGTACGCCGCCCGCCACCGCCACGGTGACCCGTACGACGCTCACCGACACCGAGACCGTCGACGGCACCCTCGGCTACGGCGACACGCTGACCATCACGGGCAAGTCCCACGGCACGATCACCTGGCTGCCTGACGAGGGCTCCACCATCACGAGGGGGCACGGCGTCTACAGCGCCGACGCCGACCGCCGCCCCCTCCTGTACGGCACCATGCCCCTCTACCGCACCCTGGAGGACGGCGCCGAGGGCGAGGACGTCCGGCTGCTCGAACGCAACCTCAAGGCGCTCGGCTACACCGGCTTCGACGTGGACCGCACCTTCACCTGGGCCACCAGGGAGGCGGTCGAGGACTGGCAGGACGACCTCGGGCTCGACGTCACCGGCCGGGTCCGGCCCGGCGACGTCGTGATCGCCGACGGCCCCCTCCGGGTCGCCCGGCTGAAGAAGACGCTCGGCGACAGCGCCACCGGGCCCGTGCTCACCGCCACCGGCACCACCCGCGAGGTGCTCGTCGACCTCGACGTCGCCCAGGAGCACCTGGTCAGGAAGGGCATGAAGGCCACCGTCGAGCTGCCCGACGGCACCACGGTGAACGGCAAGGTCACCAGCGTGGGCAAGGTCGCCACCGAGACCGGCAACGGCGCGGACGCCGCCACCACGGTCCAGGTCAAGGTGTCGGTGAGCGGGCTGAGGAAGTCCTACGACGCCGCCCCCGTGGACGTCACGATCGTGTCCGAGCGGCGCGAGAACGTCCTGGCCGTGCCGGTGGGCGCGCTGCTCGCGCTGTCCGAGGGCGGCTACGGCGTGCAGGTCGTCGAGGGCTCGGCCACCCGCTACGTCGCCGTCGAGACCGGCATGTTCGCCGACGGCCGGGTCGAGGTCACCGGCGTGCGCGAGGGCATGACCGTGGCGGTGCCCAAGTGATCGCCGAACTCCACGACGTCAGCAAGCACTACGGCGACGTGGCCGCGCTCCACGGCGTCTCCATGGGCATCGAGGAGGGGGAGCTCGTCGGCATCGTCGGGCCGTCCGGCTCCGGCAAGTCGACCATGCTGAACATGCTCGGCACCCTCGACCGCCCCTCCGGCGGCCTCGTCCGCATCGCGGGACACGACGTGGGAGCCCTGTCCGACCGGCGGCTGTCGGCGTTGCGCGCCACCGTGATCGGCTTCGTCTTCCAGCAGTTCCACCTGTCCGCCGGGGTGCCCGTGCTGGACAACGTGGCCGACGGCCTGCTGTACGCGGGGCCGCCGCTGCGGGAACGGCGGCTGCGCGCGTACGACGCCCTCGAACGCGTCGGGCTCGGACACCGGCTCCGCCACCGCCCGCACGAGCTGTCCGGCGGGGAGCGGCAGCGCGTGGCCATCGCCCGCGCCGTCGTCGGCGACCCGCGCCTGCTGCTCGCCGACGAGCCGACCGGCAACCTCGACTCGCGCTCGGGAGCCGGCGTGATGGAGCTGCTGCGCGAGCTGAACGCGGGCGGCACCACCGTGGTCATCATCACCCACGACCGCGACATCGCCGCCTCGCTGCCCCGGCAGGTGGAGATGCTCGACGGCCGCGTCGTGAACGGAGCCCTCCTATGAACCGGAGCCTTCTCGTGAAGGGGATTCGCCCATGACCGCCCTGGTGGCGGCCCGGATGCGGCCGCGTGACGTGATCAGGGTCGGCGGGGCGGGCCTGCGCGCCAGGCCGCTGCGGGTGTTCCTGTCGGCGCTCGGCATCGCCATCGGCATCGCCGCCATGCTCGGCGTCGTCGGCATCTCCGCCTCCAGCCAGGAGAACCTCAACCGGCAGCTCGAAGCCCTCGGCACGAACCTGCTCACCGTCTCGCCCGGCCAGACCCTGTTCGGCGAGGCGTCGCACCTGCCCGGGGAGGCCGAAGGCATGATCGGCCAGATCGCCCCCGTCACCGCGGTCACCGCCACCGGCACCACCCCGGCCAAGGTCTACCGCAACGACCACATCCCGGAGGCCCAGAGCGGCAGCATCTCCGTCACCGCCGCCCGCCTCGACCTGCTCAGGGACGTCGGCGCCACGATCGTCAGCGGCACCTGGCTGAACGAGGCCACCCAGCGCTACCCGGCCACCGTGCTCGGCGCGCGGGCGGCCGACCGCCTCGGCGTCGTCCACGCCGGCCCCGACCAGCGCGTGTGGCTGGGCGGGCGGTGGTTCACCGTCGTGGGCGTGCTCGCGCCCGCGCCGCTCGCCCCCGAGCTGGACACCGCCGCCCTGGTCGGCTGGCCCGTCGCGGAGGAGCGGCTCGGCTTCGACGGCTACGCGACCACGATCTACACCAGGGCGCGGGAGGAGTCCGTCGTCGCCGTACGCGGCGTGCTCGCCGCCACCGCCAACCCGGAGAAGCCCAACGAGGTCGAGGTCTCCCGGCCCTCCGACGTGCTCGCCGCCAAACAGGCCACCGACGCCACGCTGAACGCGCTCCTCCTCGGCCTCGGCGGCGTCGCGCTGCTGGTCGGCGGCGTCGGGGTGGCCAACACGATGGTCATCTCGGTGCTGGAGCGGCGCGCGGAGATCGGCCTGCGCCGCTCGCTCGGCGCCACGCGCGGCCAGATCCGCCTGCAGTTCCTCGCCGAGTCGCTGCTGCTGTCGGCCATCGGCGGCGTGGGCGGCGTGCTGCTCGGCATCGGCGTCACCTCCGCCTACGCCGGGCTGCGTGACTGGCCCGCCATCGTCCCGCTCTGGGCCATGGCCGGGGGAGTGCTGGCCACGCTCGTCATCGGCGGGATCGCGGGCTTCTACCCGGCCGTACGCGCCGCCCGCATGTCACCGACGGAGGCGCTCGCCACACCGTGACGATGTCCGATTCGGACAAGAGATCTGTCAGTGGCGACCGGTAGCTTCGCCTCCATGGACGTGTTGGACACAGCGGAGAGATACCTGCAGCTCCACGGGCGCCTGATCGACAGGTTGCGCTTCGAGGCGCTGTTCAGAGGCGGGCCCCGCGAGCGGGTGCTCGACGTGCTGCGCTCCTACCAGAACCCCGACGGCGGCTTCGGCAACGCACTCGAGCCCGACCTGCGCGGCGCGGGCAGCCAGCCGGAGCCGGTCGAGGTGGCGTTCTGGATCCTCGACGAGCTGGACGCGTTCGACTCGCCCATGGTGCCCGCCGCCTGCGACTACCTGGCCGGGGTGAGCGCACCCGACGGGGGCGTCCCGTTCGTCCTGCCGTCCGTACGCGACACGCCGCACGCGCCGTGGTGGGAGACCCCCGACGAGCCGCCGGGGAGCTTGGTGCCGACCGCGTCGATCGCGGGCCTGCTGCACAAGCACGGCATCACGCATCCCTGGCTGGCCACCGCCACCGACTTCTGCTGGTCACGCATCGCCGCCATCACCGAGACCACGCCGTACGAGGCCCGCGCGGTGGTGACGTTCCTGGAGCTCGTGTCTGACCGGCCCCGGGCGGAGGCCGAGTTCGCGCGGCTGCGCGAGGCCATCCTCGCGACCGTCTCGCTCGACCCGGACACGTCCGGTGACGCGCACTTCCCGCTCGACTTCGCCCCCGAACCGGCGCGGTTGCCGCTGTTCACCCAGGACGTCCTCGACGCCCACCTCGACGCCCTGCTCGCGGCGCAGTCCGCCGACGGGGGATGGAACGGGAACTGGCTGATGTGGACGCCGCTGGTGGCACACGAATGGGGCGGATACGTCACCGTGCTCCGGCTCCAGACCCTCCGCGCGTACGGCCGGCTGCCCCAGCCCTGACCCCGGTTGCGACTTCGGGGTTCTGTCGGTGAGGTGGCGTACGTTGGAGGCATGTACGTCGAACGGCCCCCGGGCGCCGACCTGGCCGACCTGGTCGCGTGCGTGTGGTGGCAGGTCAGCGAGGCGGGCGCCACCCAGCTCGTGGTGCCCGACGCCTGCGTCGACCTGATCTGGGGGCCGGAGGGGCTGTTCGTGGCCGGGCCCGACACGGGTCCGATGCCGGCTCGCATGGCGCCCGGCGACACGTTCACCGGGATCCGCTTCCGGCCCGGGGCGGTGGGCGACTTCTTCGGCGTCCCGCTCCAGGAGCTCCGCGACCGCCGCGTCCCGCTGTCCGACCTGCCTTTTGCGCGCGGCGACGCGTTGCTCGCCCGGCGGCCGGCCAGGGGCGGTGAGGCGTCTCACCAATGGGTTTCCTCCGGTGCTCTTGCGTCCTCGCGCCCTGAGGCCGGAGCCCCGCCCTTCCCGCACACCTCGGCCGGTCACCTGCTCAGCACGGGCGACGAGACACGGCTCGCCTCCGGTGGCGAGCCGCCGAACCGGCTCGCCACCGACGAGGAGGAGCTGTATCGGCTGGTGTCCGGCGATGAGGAGCCGTACCCGCTCATCTCCGGAGACGAGGCGTCATTTCAGATCAGCCCCGGCGGAGAGCTGCCGTTCGATCGGGCTCTACGTCTTCGGCGGCGGCTCCGGGTGATGCGCGCCGCCGTCAGGAAGCGCCTCGCTCAGGGCGTGCGGGTCGATCCCGCGACCTCGGCCATCGCCCGGGAGCTCCGGCACGGCCGCACGGTCGGGGAAGTGGCGTGGGACCTGGGCTTCAGCGAGCGCCAGCTGCATCGCCGCAGCGTGAGCTCGTTCGGCTACGCCCCCAAGACCCTCCAGCGCATCGTCCGCTTCCAGCACGCGCTGCGCCTGGCCCGCGCGGGCGTGCCGCTGGCCGAGGTGGCGGTCACGTCCGGCTACGCGGACCAGGCGCACCTGTCACACGACGTCAAGCGGCTGAGCGGGGTGTCCATGCGCGACCTCGTCTCACTTGCCTCCGGGTAGTTTCCCCGACACCAGCGCCTGCGCCCACCCGGCGCGTGGGTCGCTGTCGATGAACAGCGCCTGCGCCAGCAGGCTGAGCGGAATGGCGAGAAGCGCGCCCAGCGGTCCGAGCACGAAAGTCCACACGATCACCGAAATGAACGTCACCGTCGTCGAGAGTCCCACGGCGTCGCCCAGGAATTTGGGCAGGACGAACGACTGGGTGACGACATTGGTGATGGTGTACGCCATGATGACGAGCAGCATTTTCTGCACGCCGCCGTCCAGCAGGGCCAGCATCGCGGGCGGCAGCAGTCCGATGACGAATCCGATGTTGGGAATGTAGTTGGCGATGAGCGCCAGCAGGCCCCACAGCAGCGGGAGCGGCACGTCCAGCAGCGACAGGGCGACCACGTCGAGCGCCGCGTAGATGATCCCGAAGACGGTCGACACAATGAGATAGCGCCGCGTTTTGTGCGCGAAAACGCCGAGAGCGGTCACCAGCCGTGGCTTGGTGCCCACACCGGAGTTGAGGATTTTCGCGGTGACCGGCGCGTCGAGACTCATCGTCAGCAACAACACGACGATGAGGAACATCGCCGACAGAACACCGATCGCGCTGCCGAGCAGACTCTGCGCCAGTTCGACGATCTTTCCGGGGTCGAAAGCCTGCAGCCCCTTATTGATCATTTCGTTGCTGAGGCCATGCGTGGTGGCCCAATGCTGGGCGTCGACGAGAAGCCGGTCGAACTGGGTGGCGTACGTGGGCAGCAATGCGGCGAGTTCGGCGGCCGCGATGGTCAGGACGCCGACCATGCCCAGGATCACGAGAACGACGATGAGGAACGGCACGGTGACCTGGAGCCAGGTGGGGAGGTTCCTGGCGGCGAGCCGCCCGCGTACCGGGGAGACGGCGATGACCAGCACCAGTGCGAGCACGATGGGGCCGGCGATCGACGCGACCTCGCGGATTCCGTAGAGGACGACCATGGCGGCCGCGATGCCGACCAGCATGATGAGCGCCCTGGGCACGGGTTGATCTCGCACGTCGGGTACGTACCCCTGCGGTGTGCGGGCACCATCGATTTGACGGTTCCCGGAGGCGTACATAGAGTTCACCAGTCCCACGGGGACGGCGCTTGATCGCCGGACCACTCGGGGGCGACCTCACGACACTTCCACCACGGTTGGTGTGCGCATGCACTCCGATGGGGCTGGTAAGTTAGAGGGGTTGTCCCGGAAGCGGGGCGTGGCTTAATTCCTGCAGGTCGAGGAAGCCCGGTCAATTTGACAGGGGCCGGGGCGGCTGAAAAGATTAAGGCACAACGGAAAAACGAAAACAGAAGCACGAGAACGTAGCACTTCTCCGTTTCTTGAGAACTCAACAGTGTGTTAAAAGCCAGTGCATGAGATACATGCATGGCCCCGTCATATTGATTGACGGTTAGCTCGGATTGATGTCCAAGCAAACGTAAGCATTGTTTGGAGAGTTTGATCCTGGCTCAGGACGAACGCTGGCGGCGTGCTTAACACATGCAAGTCGAGCGGAAAGGCCCTTCGGGGTACTCGAGCGGCGAACGGGTGAGTAACACGTGAGTAACCTGCCCCTGACTCTGGGATAAGCCCGGGAAACTGGGTCTAATACCGGATACGACCATTCCACGCATGTGGTGGTGGTGGAAAGTCTTTTCGGTTGGGGATGGGCTCGCGGCCTATCAGCTTGTTGGTGGGGTAGTGGCCTACCAAGGCGACGACGGGTAGCCGGCCTGAGAGGGCGACCGGCCACACTGGGACTGAGACACGGCCCAGACTC
>NZ_VDLX02000019.1 GCF_006334985.2 Nonomuraea phyllanthi | reverse complement strand
ACGCGATGCGAGTGCCACCCCGATACACAGTGAACGACGTGTCACGCGACTCGGTGCCCAGCAACCGCCACGACACCAGATTCCCCGACCCCGACCGCACACTGATCAACCCGCGGTCGAGATCCTCGACCTGCTTGGCGCCCTCGGGCACCGAGGTCGGGGTGACCGTCGGGGTCGGCTCGCCGGGGTCGCCCGGGTCGTCGGGGTCGCCCGGCTCGCCGGTGCAGGCCACTCCGTTGAGGGTGAAGGAGTCCGGATGCGGGTTGCTGGAGTTGTTCCACCCGGCGTTGAAGCCGAACGTCGCGCTGCCGCCCTCCGGGATCGCGGCGTTGTAGCCCGCGTCCTCGGCGGTGACGGACGAGCCGTTCTGCGTGGCGGTGGCGTTCCACGCCTGGGTGATCTCCTGGCCGGCGGTGAAGGACCAGGCCAGGCGCCAGCCGTCGATCGCGTCACCCACGTTGTGGATGGTCACGCTGCCGGTGAAGCCGCCGGGCCACTGGGTGGAGACGGTGTAGTCGACCTCGCAGGCGACGGCGGCCCTGGCCGGTAACTGGGCAGTGATCACCCCGGCGGTGGCCAGGGCGAGCGCTGCGGCCGTCGCCGCGAAATTTGAACGTTTCATCAAACTCCTCTCGTAACCCCCGAGCGGACGCCCAGACCGTAGGGATGACGCGCCATTCATGTCAAAGGCGAAGGGCACGAGAAAGGTCGGATGCTTAAAACGATTCAGGTCAGCGGGGTAAGCGCTTGCCTACGGTGCTGAAAATTTCACGAATGGGGCCCCGACCAGGGTGTGGCGGTTTCGCGGACCGCCCGCCACACCCGGCAGGTCTCAGCCTGCCTGGCAGGAGACCGTGGGCCAGGTCCAGTTGCCGTTGTGCTGGATGGTCACGCCCCAGTTGTTGCCGTTGCCGTTGGGTCTGGCGACCAGTACTTGGGAGCTGGGGTAGCTGGCGGAGATGTTCCAGGTGGCGATGATCCGTGCGGGGGAGGGCACGTTCATCGTCACGGTCCAGTTGCTGGAGCCGCTGACGGAGACGCCGAGGTTGTAGCGGTCGCTCCACTGCTGACCGGCCGACAGCGTCGCGGTGCAGGAGCCGCCGCCACCGCCGGGCGGCGGGGTCGTCGGGCTGGTGCCGCCGTCGGGGGCCACCGCCCTGCCGGTGGCGGGAGAGATCATCCCGGCGCACAGGTTACGGCTGCGCAGGTTGGCGGCGATCTGCGGGATGGCGGCCAGCGTCGTGGCGTACTGGTCGTGCATGAGGATGACCTGGCCGTTCTGCAGGCGTCCGGCCGCCTGGACGATCTGCGCGGTGCCGGCGCCGTTCCAGTCCTGCGAGTCGACGTCCCAGATGACCTCCGTGAGGCCGAGCTGCCGCTCCACCGACTTCAGGGTGGCGTTGGTCTCCCCGTACGGTGGCCTGAACAGCCGCGGCGCGGTGCCCGTGGCCTGCTGGATGACCTGCTGGGTGCGTTGCAGCTCCGACGTGATCTGCGCGGTCCCCAGCTGGGTGAGGTGCGGGTGGGTCCAGCTGTGGTTGCCGATCCACATGCCCGCGTCCCGCTGCGCCCTGACCAGGGCCTGGTTGTTCTGGGCGTTCTGCCCGATGTTGAACATCGTGGCACGCAGGCCGTTCGACGTGAGCGCGTTGAGCAGGTTGGCGGTGTTGCCGGGGTTGGGCCCGTCGTCGAACGTCAGCCCGACGTATCCGGCGCCGCAGTCGGCGGCGGCCAGGCGGCGGTCGGCGGCGATGGCCGCGGTGGCGGTGGCGGCCAGGCAGACGGCGAGGATCGCGCCCAGGAGCGCGGTGATGACGGGTGAGCGGCGTTTCCGATCGATCATGCTGATCCCTTGATCGTTTGGGGGGCTGCACCTGCGGTCATTGTGGGGACCGCCCCGAAAAGTGTCAACGCGCATCGGAAAACTTTCGGGCTCGTCCGACTTCCAGCGCTGGCGCATCTCTCGCTCACGCCGTCCCCTGACTCGTGAAAGTTTCAGGGGGCGAGAAATTCTCGTCGCGGGAGAGCCGCCAGGTGTGAACGGGCCCGCCGGTGGTAGCCCCTTCAGCGAGGACGACGACACGGGGAGGCAGCATGGCCGGGGGGCTCCTGACCGACGAGGAGATCGACACGGCGCTGGCGGCTCTGGAAGGCTGGCGCCACGAGGACAACGCCCTGCTCAAGGACGTACCGGTGCCGCAGGAGAGTCACCGCTGGCTGAGCGAGGCGGTCATGAACGAGGCCGAGGTGCTCGATCACCATCCCGAGATCGAGCGCGGCCAGAACGGCATGCGCTTCCGGCTCTCCACGCACAGCGCCGGCGGGGTGACGGCTCGTGACGTCGAGCTGGCCGCCCGCATCGACCAGGTGCTCGACGGCGGGGCCCGCGACCGGGGTTGAGAGCGCCGGAAAAAGGGGCGTTGACAGCTTGACAAGGGCGGCCGATACTTTCGCCAAAACGCCGATACTTTCACAGCACGAACACCAGCACCCCCTGCCGACCTTCACGAGAAGGAAGGACGCCCATGAACGACGCCCCCGCCCGTCCACGAAGGCGCCGCCGCCTCAAGCTGCTCCTCAGCGGCGCCTTCGCCCTGGCCCTGACCCTGGTCTCCTTACCGGGAACCGCCAACGCCGACACGACCATCACCTCTAACGGCACCGGCGACAACAACGGCTACTTCTACTCGTTCTGGACCGACAGCCCCGGCACCGTCTCCATGAACCTCGGATCCGGCGGCAACTACAGCACCTCGTGGCGCAACACCGGGAACTTCGTCGCCGGCAAGGGCTGGAGGACCGGCGGACGCCGGAGTGTGAGCTACTCGGGGAGCTTCAACCCGTCCGGCAACGCCTACCTGGCCCTCTACGGGTGGACGAGAAATCCGCTCGTGGAGTATTACGTCGTCGACAACTGGGGCACCTACCGGCCCACGGGGACGTACAAGGGCACCGTCACCACTGACGGAGGCACGTACGACATCTATCAGACGACGCGGTACAACGCTCCCTCCATCGAGGGCACCAGGACGTTCAACCAGTACTGGAGCGTCCGGCAGTCGAAGAAGACGGGCGGCACCATCACCACC
Organism: Nonomuraea phyllanthi; assembly: GCF_006334985.2. GTDB lineage: Bacteria > Actinomycetota > Actinomycetes > Streptosporangiales > Streptosporangiaceae > Nonomuraea > Nonomuraea phyllanthi. The sequence goes on along the minus strand of NZ_VDLX02000019.1, from coordinate 210,962 downwards.
GGCAACCACTTCGACGCCTGGGCCCGGTACGGCATGAACCTCGGCAGCCACGACTACATGATCCTGGCCACGGAGGGATACCAGAGCAGCGGCAACTCCAACATCACGCTGGGCAGCTCCGGCGGCGGTGATGGCGGGGGCGGCGGCGGTGGAGGCGGCGGTGGAGGCGGCGGGGGCGGTGGCGGCGGCTCCTGCACCGCGACGCTGTCGGCCGGTCAGCAGTGGAGCGACCGCTACAACCTCGGCGTCTCCGTAAGCGGCTCCAGCAACTGGACCGTGACGATGAACGTGCCCTCCCCCGCACGGATCATCGCCACCTGGAACATCTCCGCCAGCTACCCCAGCTCCCAAGTACTGGTCGCCAGACCCAACGGCAACGGCAACAACTGGGGCGTGACCATCCAGCACAACGGCAACTGGACCTGGCCCACGGTCTCCTGCCAGGCAGGCTGACCCCACCGGACCACCTGCGCTCCTGAGGCGCGGCGGCACCAGGCCGCCGCGCCTCACCCATGCGCGGGCGCTCGCGGCCCACCTGTTATACAGGTGAACCTCTTGTCATACAGGTCGAGGCGCGAGGAGAGCAGTCAGGTGACCCCCGGACGAGGATCGAGGCCCGGCACCGACTACGACGTGGTGCTCGTGGGGGGCGGCATCATGAGCGCGACCCTCGGCGTGCTGCTGCGCCGCGTGCGGCCGGACTGGTCGATCCTCGTGCTGGAGCGGCTGGACGGCCTCGGCCTGGAGAGCTCGTCGGCCTGGCACAACGCGGGCACCGGCCACGCCGGGCTCTGCGAGTTCAACTACACGCCGCTCGACGGCGCCGGCTCGATCGACGTCAGCGGCGCCGTCGCCGTCAACGAGCAGTTCCAGCTCTCCCGGCAGCTGTGGGCGCGGCTGGCCGAGGAGGGCGCGCTGGGCGACCCGGCGGGCTTCATCCGCTCGGTCCCCCACTTCGGCTTCGCGCACGGCGCGTCCGGGGTGGAGCACCTCCGCCTGCGCCACGAGGCGCTGCGGGCGCACCCGCTGTTCGAGGGGATGGAGTTCACCCGCGACCGGGCCGTCATGGCGCGGTGGCTGCCGCTGATGTTCGGCGATCGTCCCGAGGGCGAGCCGGTCGCCGTCTGCCGCACGCGCGGCGGCACGGACGTCGACTACGGGGTGCTCACCCGGCGGCTCTTCGCCGCTCTGGCGCGCGAGGGCGTCGAGGTGCGCACCGGCCACGAGGTGCGATCCCTCAGCCGGGACGGCGGGGCCTGGCGCCTGCGGGTCCGGGGCGAGGCAGGAGGTCACGACGTGCGCGGGGCGTTCGTCTTCCTCGGCGCGGGCGGGGGCACGCTCCCGCTGCTCCAGAGCGCCGGCGTTCCGGAGACGCGGGCGTACGGCGGCTTCCCCATCAGCGGGCGGTTCCTGCGTACGGCGAGGCCCGAACTGCTGGCCCGCCACCACGCCAAGGTCTACAGCCACGCCGAGCCCGGCGCGCCGTCGCTGTCGGTACCGCACCTCGACACCCGCGTCGTGGACGGCCGCCCGTACCTCATGTTCGGCCCCTTCGCCGCCTTCTCGCCGCGCTTCCTCAAGCGCGGCCGCCTCACCGACCTGCCGCGCTCGGTGACCCGCGGCAACGCCGGCACGCTCCTGGGCGCGGCCCGCGGCAACCTCGACCTGCTGCGCTACCTCGTCGGGCAGCTCGCGCAGACCCCCGGCGGGCGGCTCCGGGCGCTGCGCCGGTTCGTCCCGGACGCGCGCCCGTCCGACTGGGAGCTCATCACCGCCGGGCAGCGGGTGCAGGTGGTCAAGCGGGTGGACGGCCGGGGTTCGATCGCCGGGTTCGGCACCGAGGTCGTGACCTCGGCCCACGGCGGGCTGGCCGCCCTGCTGGGCGCCTCCCCCGGCGCGTCCGCCTCGGTGGCGATCATGCTGGACGTGCTCGAACGCGCCTTCCCCGACCGGCTGCCGGACTGGCGTCCCGCGCTCCAGGACCTGGTCCCCTCCTACGGCGTCCCCCTGTCCGGGCGTCCGGACCTGCTCAAGGAGCTCGCGCGGCGAACCGCTCGCGCGCTGGGCCTGGACGACGCCGCCGTCCCGCACGCGGCCGACCACGGCTGACGCTCACGCGCCGACGAGCACCGCGGGATCCGGCTACGAGTCGCGGCTCTTCAGCAGTCTGGGCAGGGTGGCCAACGTCGCTCCGCCCGCGCTGCCGCCCCCGAGCAGGGCGCCCGGCCATTCCGCGCCGGTGGCCAGGAGGAGCGCGCAGGTGATCGCGGCGATCGTGATCGTCATGGTGAGCGTGAGCAGCTGACGGGTGGTGAACATCTGTCCTCTTTCTTCAGGTACGGTCGTCGGCCCAGAAGTCGATGAGCTCTTCGGCGCTGAGGTCGTCAGGGCGTCCGGCGGGCGGAGTGCGTCCCGTCGCGAGCACCCAGGTCGTCAAGAGCGTGAGCAGCGGTGAACGCGGCCAACCCTGCATCCCCAGGAAGGCCGCCGGCCAGCGCTCCAAACGTGCTCGGACGAAGCCGAACAAGGCCGAAAACCAATCGCCGGAATGCAAACCTCCGCAACCTTCCGGCGTCGTCCGACTTCATCCGGATTTATCCGGCAACGGACCCATCGATAGGGAAAAATGATCGTCCGGCGGCCAGGACCGGGGCTGAAATGCCGCTCTTGGGACAGGTGGGCCGACGCTCAGTCGCCGTGGCCAGAGCCACCGGATGCCGAGCTATTCCCAGATGAAACGGTTGTCGCGTGCGACGGGCATCCCCAAGGACCTGCCCGAGAGCACGCTCAACGACATCCTCAACGGCAAGCGGGAACGCCTGCCCGACTGGGGGCTGGTCGCCTCCTTCGTGATGGTCTGCCATCGGCACGCGGAGCAGAACGGCCTGCCCACGCTCGCCTTCGAGACGGTGGAGCAGTGGCAGGCCCGCTGGCGCGCCGCGAGGAACGCGCAGCTCCAGCCCCAGGCCACCGGGTCGTACGATCTCTACGGGACACCCGCCGACGAGGCCGAGCGGCGCACCTCCAGAACCGTCGCGCGCCTGGTCCGCCAGGCGGCCGACGGTGACTCCGAGTCGGTCCACCGCCTGGCGATCATCCACTCGCTGACCGGCGAGACCGCGATGGCCCATTACTGGATCCACGCCGCGGTACGGCAGGGCCATCCTGGCGCCGAAGCCCTCGCGAGCAGTCCGCGCCCGACCGAGCTCGCGGCGGACCTGTCCTTCGCCTACGGTCAGGCCTACGAACAGGAGGGCCTGGCCAAGCGTGACATCGCCCGGTTCTATTACCGGCTCGCCGCCGCCCACGGCCACGCCCGCGCCGCCGAGCGCCTCCGCGTCCTTCGCGCCGTCCCGTTCGGCAAGCTGCTCCCCGCGCCGATCGGCGTGGTGCGGGAGCCTGACGAGTCGGCTTCCGAAATGCGTGCGGTGCCGCTCGGGCCGGCGATCGAATGATCGCCGGCCCACCCGAAGCATCGTCGCCGGCGGCAGCGTCAGCAGGACAGCGGCGACGAGCCGAGGGCCACGTCGTCGTACCAGAGCGTGTCCGCGTCGCTGCCGTAGCTCTCCCAGCCCAGCCGCAGCGTGGCCGGGCGCGGCGCGGTGGTGCGGCGCAGCCACTGGGAGTCGACGTCCTGCGTCGGGGTGCCGTCCACGCGCAGGCCGGCGACCTCCTGGTCGTCCAGGTACGTACGCATCGACTGCCGGGAGGTGTCGATCTCGTAGCGCAGGCAGACCCAGCGGTTGACCGGGAGCGCCGTGCTGAGCGCGACCCCGGCCGGGCTCTGCTCCGGCAGGGTGGCGTCGTCGGATTCGCGGTTCCACTGCAGCGCGCCGTTCTGGCCACCGATGCGCAGGTCGCGGTTGCCGTCGTTGGCGTCGGCCATGGTGACCATGCTGACGTGCGTCGCGGGCAGCGCGGTCGTGTGGCGTACCCACATCCTGGCGTAGACCACGGGGCCGACCTGGGAGACGTCGCGGGTGGTGCCGACGAAGAGGTGGTTGCAGTAGCCGCCGCCCCCGTTGACCCGCAGGGACTTGCCGCCGCTGTGCGAGATCGCGGTGTCGATCGTGGCCGTGCCGGTGCCGGAGCAGTTGGGGGTGACGACCTGCCAGTCGCCGGAGGGGCTGCCGGCCTGGTCCTCGAAGCCCGAGCAGACCGCCGCGCCCGAGCAGCCGGGCGGCACGGTGGGCGTGACCGTCGGGGTGACCGTCGGCGTGACGGTGGGGGTCACGGTCGGGGTGACGGTGGGCGTCTGGCTCGGGTTGGCGGTGCCGTTGCAGGCCACGTCGTTGAGCGTGAAGTCGGTGGGCGCGGGGTTGGCCGCCGACCAGGTGGCCTGCAGGCCGAACTCCGCGCTGGCGCCCGTGGCGAGGCTGCCGTTCCAGGCCACGTTGGCCGCCGTCACCACGTCGCCGCTCTGCTGGACCTGCGCGTTCCAGGCGTTCGTGACCCGCTGGTCCCCCGCGTACGTCCACCGCAGCAGCCACCCGCTGAGCGCCGTCCCCAGGTTCGTCACCTTCACCTGCGCGGTGAAGCCTCCCTGCCACGAGTTGACGGTGTAGTCCACCTTGCAGCCGGTGTCCGCCGAGGCGGGGACGGTCACGGCGATGCCGCCGATCGCCACGGCGACACAGGCGACGACGACTGCCCAGAGCCGGGCGCGTGGCGCGAGGGGAGGACGGGACATGGCATCGCTCGCCTTCGGGACTCGGTGGGGCGCGGCCCGATGTTGGGAGCGCTCCCAAAACATCTCTTGACGATGATGGTTCGCGGATCCGTACGGAGGTGTCAACGGCCGCCCCTCCTCCGCACCCCTCAGCGCGGCTGCCGTCCCCACGCCTGACCAGGCAACCCGCCGCCCCACCTGCCGCACCCGCGCCTGAACCTTTCATCGCCGGACGCGTGACCCGCCCGGTCAGCCCACGTCCCCCGAGTAGGTGGCGCGGAGCTCGGGCTTGACGATCTTGCCTGAGGAGGTGCGCGGCAGCGCGTCGGCCCAGACCACCGAGCGAGGGATCTTGTACGAGGCCAGCCGGCCGCGCAGGAACGCCACGAGCTCCTCGGCATCGGCCCCGGCGCCCGGCCTGGCCACCACGATCGCGCGGCCGACCTCGCCCCACGTGTCGTCGGGAACCCCGATGACGGCGGCCTCGGCGACGGCCGGATGCTCCGACAGGACGCTCTCGACCTCGGCCGGATAGACGTTCTCGCCGCCGGAGATGTACATGTCCTTGGCCCGGTCCAGGATGTGCAGATGGCCGTCGGCGTCGAAGGCGCCGATGTCGCCGGAGCGGAACCAGCCGTCGGGGGTGAAGGCGGCCCGGGTGGCGTCGGGGGCGTCCCAGTAGCCGGGGGTGACGTTCGGCCCCTGCACGAGCACCTCGCCGGGTTCGCCGGGCGGCGCCTCCGTCCGGTCGGGACGTACGACGCGGACGCGGGAGAAGAAGACCGGCACGCCGGCGGAGCCGACCTTGCGCGCGCTCATCCCGGCTTCCAGGAACGTGGCGCCCGGCGCGGTCTCCGTCATGCCGTACCCCTGGGAGAAGACCAGCCCACGGTCCTGGTATTCGCGGATGAGCCACGGCGGGACGGGCGCGCCGCCCGCCATCAGCAGCCGCAACGACGACAGGTCGGCCCCGGGCCAGCGGGGCGAGCGGGCGAACGCCGCGAACATCGTGGTGACGCCGAACATCCAGGTGACGCGGTGCTCGGCGATGAGGTCGTAGCAGTCGTCGACGTCCCAGGACGGCATGATGATCGAGCGGCCGCCCTTGAGGAACGTCGGCAGCAGCGTCTGGTTCAGCGCCGCGACGTGGAAGAGCGGGGCGCTGACCAGGGTGACCTCCTCGCTGGTGACGTCGACGTCGGCCAGCAGGTTGAAGGTGTTCCAGACCAGGTTGCCGTGGGTGAGCACGGCGCCCTTCGGGCGGCCGGTGGTGCCGGAGGTGTAGAGGATCAGGGCCGGGTCGTCGAGGGTCACCGGCACGTCGATCGTCCCGACACTCGCGGGCGCGGCTGTCTCGGGCACGGTGCTCTGGGGCAGGGTGCTCTGGGGCAGGGTGTGCAGGTCGGGCGGGGTGTGCAGGTCGGGCGGGGTGTGCAGGTCGGCGACGGGGATGCGGGCGGCCGGGCCGGCGGGCAGCGCCGTGACGGTCGCGGCGCACTCGGGCGCGTGTACGAGCACGCTCGCACCCGAGTGGTCCAGCATGTACGCGATCTCCGGTGCGGCGAGCCGGAAGTTCAGCGGAACGAAGATCGCGCCGAGCACGTGCGTGGCCAGCATGGTCTCGGCGAAGGCCAGGTGGTTGGGGCCGAGGTAGGCGACCCGGTCGCCGGGCGCGACCCCGGCCGAGCGCAGGCGGTGCGCGAGGGCGGTGGTGCGCTCGTGCACCTGCGCGTAGGTGAGCGACCGGCCCCGGAAGACGAACGCGGTCCGGTCCGGGCTCATCAAGGCTCGGCGAGCGGGCCAGCCGCCCAGTCCGGCGTTACGCATGGGCGCTCCCGTCGGACGCCGGCGGCACCCGGTTCCCGTCGGTGCCGTCGTGCGGGTGACTGTCGGCGGGCGGCGCTGATACCCCGGCGCGGAGGAGCCGGCCGAGGCCGGACGCGGCGAGGAGCTGGACAAGGCCTGACCGGATGAGGAACTGGATGGAGCCGGACAGGGTGAGGAACGGGACGGGGGCGGACGGATGGGGCATGGGCCTCCGTTCGTCGCGATGCTGATGGGGGGTCAGGCGTAGTGGCGGTAGATGGCCCGGGCGACGCAGGCCGGCTTGGGCGAGCCGTCGATCTCGACCGTGAAGTCCAGGTGCATCTGGACGCCGTCGCCGGACACGTCCTCGACCTCGGCGACCCGGCCCGCCAGCCGGATCTTGCCGCCGACCTTGACCGGGGAGGGGAAGCGGACCTTGTCCAGGCCGTAGTTGATGCTCATCCGCACCCCCCGGATGTCGAGCAGCTCGTTGAACAGCGGGATGAGCAGGGACAGGGTGAGGTAGCCGTGGGCGATGGTGCCGCCGAACGGCCCTTCCGCGGCCCTGCCGGGGTCGGTGTGGATCCACTGGTGGTCGCCGGTGGCGTCGGCGAACGTGTTGACCCGGTCCTGGGTGATCTCCAGCCAGGAGCTGTGGCCGAGGTCGCGCCCGGCCAGCGCCTTGATCTCGGCGAGTCCGTCGGCGGTGGTGGTCATGGCGTCTCCTTCGCGGCCAGGCCCAGCAGGCGGGCGGCATTGTCCTTGAGGATCTTGGGGCGGACCTCGGGCTTGATGTCGAGCTTGGCGAAGTCGGCGAGCCAGCGGTCCGGGCTGATCACGGGGTAGTCGGAGCCGAACAGCACCTTGTCCTTGAGCAGCGTGTTGGCATAGCGAACGAGCTGCGGCGGGAAGTACTTCGGCGACCAGCCGGACAGGTCGATGTGGACGCCGGGCTTGTGCGTGGCCACGGCCAGGGCCTCGTCCTGCCACGGGAACGACGGGTGCGCCAGGATGATCTTCAGGTGCGGGAAGTCCACGGCCACGTCGTCGACCAGCATCGGGTTGGAGTGCCTCAGCCGGATCCCGCCCCCGCCCGGCACCCCCGCGCCGATGCCGGTCTGGCCGGTGTGGAAGAGCGCGATCGCGCCGAGCTCCTCGATGACCTCGTACAGCGGGTAGGCCATGGGATCGTTCGGGTCGAACGCCTGGATGCTCGGATGGAACTTGAAGCCGCGCACGCCGTGCTCCTCCACCAGGCGGCGGGCCTCGCGGACGCCGGCCCGGCCCTTCCAGGGATCCACGCTGGCGAACGGGATGAGCACGTCGGCGTGCGCGGCGCAGCTCTCGGCGACCTCCTCGTTGGAGATGCGCGGATGGCCGGTGGCGTGCTCGGCGTCCACGGTGAACACCACGGCCGCCATCTTCCGCTCCCGGTAGTACGCGGCGGTCCGGTCGATGGTGGGCCGCTCGTGCGAGCCGAAGTAGCCGGCCGAGGCGCCGAACAGCTCGGGACTCAGCGAGCCGTGCCCGTCCTTGGAGACCTCGGCGTGGGTGTGGACGTCGATCGCGGTCAGCTCGTCGAGGTTCATGACACCTTCTCGGCCGCGGGGATCGTGGGCGCGGGGATGCCGTACGTCTCCTGCTCGAAGATCCCGTCGCGCCAGGAGGCGGCGATCGCCTCGGCGCTCCAGCCACCGTCGGCGAGGGCGACGGCCTTCTCCCGCGGGTGCGACCAGAGGGCGAGCTTGTCGCCACCGATACCGATGGCCTGCCCGGTCACCCCTTCGGAGGCGTCGGAGGCGAGGTAGACGATCAGGCCGGCCGCGTCCTGCGGGGTCCCCATGCCCTCGTCCTTGCGCAGCCAGTCCGGGAGCGGCCCTCCGGTGCGCTCGGCCTCCTCCAGCACCGGCGCGAAGGCGGGGATGGTCCTGGTCATCTCGGTGGCGGCGACCGGGACGACGGCGTTCACGGTGATCCGCGCCTTGGCCAGCTCCATCGCCCATGTCCTGGCCATCGCCACGACGCCGGCCTTGGCGGCGGCGTAGTTGGTCTGGCCGAAGTTGCCGCGCTGCCCGGCGGGCGAGGAGATCAGGATCAGCCGGCCGCCCTCGCCCTGCTCGCGCATCCGCACGGCGGCGGCGCGGGCGCATCTGAACGTGCCACGCAGGTGCACGTCGATGACCGTGTCGAAGTCGTCGTCCGACATCTTCCAGAGCACCCGGTCGCGCAGCACGCCCGCGTTGGTCACCATCACGTCCAGCCGGCCGAACTGCTCGACCGCCGTCTCGACCAGCTGCTCGGCGACCCCGGCGCCGCCCACGGCCCCCGGCGCGGCGACCGCCCGGCCGCCCGCGGCCGTGATCGCGTCGGCCACCTCGCGGGCCGCCGCGGCGTCCACGTCGTTGACCACGACGGCCGCACCGGCCGGGGCCAGCGCCTCGGCGTACGCGCGGCCGAGGCCCCGGCCCGCGCCGGTGATGACGGCTACCTTCCCGGACAAATCCATGAACGACACCTCGTCACGTAGTTGGTGAACCTGGCCGGAACATATGACAGTTCTATTACCTTCGTCAAAGTTTTGCCCATCATCAGAGATCCGTCCAGCCTCAGGACACCCGGGTCGGCGAGGAACGCGTCCGGGCGTGGCACTTCCGGTCGATGCATGACACCGGAGAGGTGGTCGGCACGCCACCGACGTGCGATGGCGGCGTCCCGAACAGGTGCGTCCCTACCAGAAGGAAGAAGCTCTGGTAACGATCTTCCGCAGAAGTGCATCAGCCGATGGCCTCACCATCGCGCCCCGAGGCGTCCGGCCTTCCCTTGCGAGCACCGCATGCCGGGCGAGCAGGGCGACGCGGACATGGGAGCCGAGGTCGGCGCGCGCGGATCCGACGGCCAGGGCACGCCGCCGGGCGCGGCCCCACAACCGCCGGACCTCTCATTCGTACGGCACATCTATTTACGGTCGATGGGCTTTGTGTTACACATATGAAAATCATCCGGGCGCGGCCCGCCTTCTGATCAGGGCCGCCGTCTCCCAGAACTCTCTTGGGGTGACCCGTGACACATCGACTGACGGCCGCTGCCAGTGCATTGATCGTCTTCGCCGCCGCCTGCTCCACGGGCGCACAGCCCCAGGAGGCTCGGCCGGCACCCGGCAAGGGCGGTGCCGCCACCGTCGTCCTGGGCGTCGAGGCCGTCCGCGGGCTCGACCCCGCCCAGCTGTTCAATCTCACCCCGTCAGGTGACGCCAACCGTCTCTCGGCCATCTTCGGCCTGCTGTTCTGGTCGGACGCGAGCACCGGCGAGGTGAATCCCGGACTCGGCGAGAGCCTGACGGCCTCCGGCGACGGCAAGGAGTGGACTATGAAACTCCGCCCCGGCCTGACGTTCTCCGACGGCACGCCGCTGGACGCCGAGGCGGTCAGGTTCAACTACGAGCGGATCGCCGACCCGAAGACCCGCTCCCCGCTGGCCACGCTGGTGAAGGGCGCGACCTTCGAGGTCTCCGACGAGCGGACGCTGGTCGTGAAGCTGCGCGAGGGCAACCGCGCCTTCGACCGCGTCATCGCCACCAGCCTCGCCTTCGTCGGCTCTCCGGCCGCCATCGAGAAGGACCCCGCCGCGTTCGCGCAGCAGCCGGTCGGCGCGGGCCCCTTCATGCTCAAGGAGTGGGTACGCGACGACCACATGACGCTGACCCGCAACCCCTCCTACTACCGCCAGGGCGCGCCGCTCCTCGACACCCTGACCTTCAAGGTGATCGCGGACCCGGCGCAGCGGGTCAACGCCGTGGCCAGCGGGCAGGCACAGGCCGCCGTGACCGGCTCCGACCTGTCGTTCATCCAGCGCGCGAAGGGCTCGGGGCTCCAGGTCGCGCAGGCACCCGCGGGCGGCGGCCCCATGCTGATCTTCAACACCGCGCGGGCCCCGTTCGACGACCCCAAGGCTCGCAAGGCGGTGGTCCTGGCGCTGGACACCAAGGAGATGGCCCAAGTCGTCGACCCCGGCTCCACGGCTCCCGACAGCCTCTACGGCGCGTCCTCGCCCTTCCACCCCTCCGCGAGCGCCGTACCCGCGCAGGACGTGGCCGGGGCGCAGCGGCTGCTCGACGAGCTCGCCGCCACCGGCAAGCCGCTGCGCTTCACCGTCTCCATGCCCGCCAGCGGGTTCTTCCGCCGCACCGCCGAGTACCTGCAGAGCCGCCTCAGCAGGCTCAGGAACATCCAGGTGGAGATCGAGGTGCTGGACAACGCCGCGCTGGACCGCAAGGTGTTCACCAACCGCGACTTCGCGCTGTCGGCCCAGATCGTGCCGGTGGCCGACCCGGAGCCGAACCTGTACAAGCTGCTGCACAGCGACGGCCAGACCAACTACATGGGCTACCACGACCCCGAGGTGGACGCCGCGCTGGACAGGGGCCGCGACAGCGCGGACGAGGCCGAACGGCGCGAGGCGTACGCCACGGTGGAGCGGCTGGTCATGGCCGACCTGCCGGTGCTGCCGTACCGGTCGCAGGTCGCCTACACCGTGCACAGCTCCAAGCTGACCGGGCTGACTTTGCAGGGCGACGGCTCCCTGCTCTACGACCGCCTCGGGCTCGGCGGGAGCTGAGGCATGGCCGTCGGCACACTCGCGGCGGCGCCGCGCGCCAGGCTCGGCAGGGCGGCGCGGCGGGCCGCCCACCTCCTCGCGGTGCTCCTGCTGGTCACGCTCGCCGCCGCGGCACTGGTCGATCTCGTCCCCGGCTCGCCGGCCGTGGCGATCCTCGGCCCGTCCGCCACGCCGCAGCAGATCGCGGAATTGGACGCCGCGTACGGCTTCGACCGGCCGTTCCCCGAGCGCTACCTGGACTGGGTGGGCGGCCTGGTCACCGGAGACCTCGGCCGGTCCGTCCAGTCGGGCCGGCCGGTGCTCGCCACCATCCTCGAACGGCTGCCGGTCACCCTGGAGATCGCGCTGCTCGCGGTGGGCATCTCCCTGCTGGTCGCCGTCCCTCTCGGCGTCCACACCGGCTCGCGGGTCGGCGGCCCGCTGGACCGCGCGGTCACGGCCGCGTCGTCGGCGCTGATGTCGATCCCCGTGTTCGTGGCCGGCGTCGTGCTCATCTACCTCCTGGCCCTGACCACCGGCTGGTTCCCGGTGTCCGGCTGGGCGCCGCTGACCGACGGGATCGCCGCCAACCTGCACTTCGCGTTCCTGCCCGCGGTGGCCCTGGCCGTGGGAGAGACGCCCGCGCTGCTGCGGCTGCTGCGCGGCGACGTCGCGGCCACGCTCAGGGAGGACTTCGTCCGTACGGCGGCCACGCGCGGGCTGCCCCGCCGCTACATCCTGTTCCGGCACGTGCTGCGGCCGTCGGCGCTGCCGCTGGTGACGATGGCGGCCGTGGTGTTCGGGCGGCTGCTGGCGGGCTCGGTGGTCGTCGAGAGCCTGTTCGCGCTGCCGGGGCTGGGCGGGCTCGCCCTGCAGTCCATCCCGGCCAAGGACATCCCCGTCATCCAGGGGCTGGTGGTGCTGGTCGCCGTCGCGTACGTGGCGGTCAACGCCCTCGTCGACCTCGGTTACACGGTGCTCGACCCGAGGACGCGGTCGCGATGACGGCGCCGCTCACCGTTCCCGGCGCCGCCGCGCGCCGCCGCCGGCGTCCCGGCCCGGCTCTGTGGCTGGCCGGGAGCTGGCTCGTCCTGCTCGCCCTCCTGGCGCTCGGCGCCGGCGTGCTGCCGCTCGCCGCGCCGGACGCGCCCGTGGGCGGCCCGAACCTGCCGCCGTTCACCGCCTACCCCGAGGTACTCGGCACCGACGGCATCGGGCGGTCGGTGCTGTCCAGGCTCGTCCACGGCGCGCGGATCTCGCTCGCCGTCAGTCTCGGGGCGACGTCGCTGGCCGCCGTCGCCGGCGGGCTGCTCGGCGTGCTGGCCGCCTACCTGCGGGGCGTCGCGGAGTCGGCCATCGGCGTCCTGCTCGACGCGATCCTCGCCTTCCCGCCGCTGCTGCTCCTGCTCGCCCTGGCCGCGGTCGTGCGTCCCGGCGTCTGGACACTGGTGGCGAGCCTCGGGCTGCTGTTCGTGCCGCCGTTCGCCCGGCTGGCCAAGGCGGCCGCGCTGTCCCGGCTCAACCGGGAGTACGTCGATGCGGCCCGGGCGCTCGGCGCCGGCCACGGCCGCCTGCTGTTCCGCGAGCTGCTGCCCGGCTGCGTGGCGCCCGTGGCGTCGTACGCCGTGGTGATGGCCGCCCTGATGATCATGATGGAGGGGGCGTTGAGCTTCCTGGGCGTCGGCATCCCGCCGCCGGCGCCGAGCTGGGGCGCGATGATCGCGGCGGGCAAGGACTTCCTGGCGATCGCGCCGCAGCTGGTGCTGGTGCCGTGCGCGGCCATGTTCCTCACCGTGCTGTCGTTCAACACCGTGGGCGAACGCCTGCGCGCGCGGGTGGACACGATCTCGGGCGGGGCGCCATGACGAGCGGGGAGCCGCTGCTGGAGGTGCGGGACCTGCGCTGCCACCTCCCTGGCGACCACGGCGTCGTGCGGGCCGTGGACGGCGTGTCGCTCACCCTCGGTCATGGGCGGGTGCTCGGCCTCGTCGGCGAGTCGGGGTGCGGCAAGTCCACCCTGGTGCGCGCGCTGGTCGGCGCCTCGGCGCCGGGAGCCGGCGTGTCCGGGTCCGTCATCCTGGCGGGCACCGACCTGACGGCCATGCCGCCGGAGGCGCGGCGCGCGTTCGTAGGACGGCACGTCGGCATGGTCTTCCAGGACCCCATGTCCGCGCTCAACCCGGTGGTGCCCGTCGGCCGTCAGATCGGCGAGGCCGTACGCCATCACCTCGGCCTGTCGCGGGCGGCCGCCCGCGACCGCGCGGCCGGGCTGCTGGAGCAGGTGGGCGTCCCCGATCCGGGACGCCGGCTGAAGCACTACCCGCACCAGTTCTCCGGCGGGCTGCGCCAGCGGATCACCATCGCCATGGCGCTGTCCTGCGACCCCGCCCTGCTGATCGCCGACGAGGCGACCACCGCCCTGGACGTGACCGTGCAGCGGCAGATCCTCGACCTGCTGGCCGGCCTGGCCGGGGACCGCGGCATGGGCCTCGTCCTGGTCAGCCACGATCTCGGCGTGATCGCCGGCCGCGCCGACGAGATCGCCGTGATGTACGCGGGCCGCGTCGTCGAGCACGGCCTCACGCGCGCGGTGTTCGCCCGTCCCCGCCACCGCTACACCGAGGCGCTGCTCGGCGCGATCCCCCGCCTGGATGCCCCGCCGCACGCGCGCCTGCGCGTGATCCCCGGCGCGCCCCCGGACCTGGCGGACCCGCCGCCGGGCTGCGCCTTCGCTCCCCGCTGCCCGGCCGCGCGGCCCGACTGCCTGGCCGCCCCTCCCCCGCTCGTGGCGGAGGGGCCACACGCCCACGCCTGCCTGTACCCGGCGGACGGGGCCGAGATCACCGCCGGAGCGCGGCGACGGGAAGGAGGTGACGCCGGATGACGGCGGAACCCGCTCTGCTGCGCGTCACGAACCTGGTCAAGCGGTTCCGGGTGCCCGGCGGCGTGGTCGAGGCGGTGTCCGGGGCCGGATTCTCGGTACGGCGCGGCCAGACGCTCGGCCTGGTGGGCGAGTCGGGCTGCGGCAAGTCCACGACCGGGCGGGCGGTGCTCCAGCTGCCGCCGCCGGACGAGGGCAGCGTCCGCTTCGGCGAGGAGGAGCTGACCGTCCTGTCACGCCGTGACCTGCGCAGGGTGCGGAGCCGCCTGCAGATCGTGTGGCAGGACCCCCGCTCGGCGCTCAACCCCGGCCGCCGGGTGCGCGACCTGGTGGCCGAGGGCCTGGTCATCGCAGGCCACGACCGGCGAGCGCGTGGACGCGGCCCTGGCCGAGGTGGGGCTGGACCCGTCGGCGGTGGGCGGGCGGCGGCCGCACGAGTTCTCCGGCGGCCAGTGCCAGCGCATCGCCATCGCCCGCGCCCTGGTGCTGGAGCCGGAGCTGCTGATCTGCGACGAGCCGGTCGCGTCCCTGGACGTCTCCGTGCAGGCGCAGGTCATCAACCTCCTGCGGGACGTCAGGGCCGCGCACGGCCTGTCGATGCTGTTCATCTCGCACGACCTCGGCGTGGTGCACAACGTGAGCGACCGGGTCGCCGTCATGTACCTGGGCAGGATCGTCGAGATCGGCGAGGTCGGGGCGGTGTACGGCAGCCCTGCCCACCCGTACACGCGGGCCCTGCTGGACGCCGTGCCCGTGCCCGACCCGGACGCCCCGCCGCCGGGCCCGCCCCTGCGGGGAGAGGTGCCCTCGCCGCTGAGCCCGCCGTCGGGCTGCCGCTTCCGCACCCGCTGCCCGCTGGCGCGACCGCTGTGCGCGGAGCGGGCTCCCGAGCTGCGTGACATCGGCGACGACCACCAGGTGGCCTGCCATTTCTCGCCCGAGGGAGGCCGGCCGTGACCACGACCGGGGCGACGACCGAGCTGGCGGAGTTCGCCTCCGGGCTGGAATTCGCCGACCTGCCGCCCGAGGTCGTGGAGCGGATCACCTGGCACGTCCTGGACGCCGTCGGCGCCGGGCTGGCCGGCTCGGCGAAGCCCTGGAACGCCGTGGTCCGCCGGTACGCGCTCCGCGAGAGCGCGCCGGGGCCCTGCACCGCGTACGGGAGCGCCGCGACCGCCCGCCCGGAGTGGGCTGCGCTGGCCAACGCCACCGCCGGGCACGGCTTCGAGATCGACGACTACGCGCTGCCCGCGCTGGCGCACCCGGGCTGCGTCGTCGTCCCCGCCGCGCTGGCCGTCGGCGAGGAGCTCGGCGCCGGGGGCAGGCGGATGCTGGCCGCGGCCGCCGCGGGCTTCGAGACCGTCGTGCGGTTCGGGCTGGCTACAACGCCCTCCCTCACCTCCGACCGGGGGTTCCACGTCACCGGCGTGCACGGCGTCTTCGGCGCGGCGGCGGTGGCCTGCCGCCTGCGCGGCCTGGACGCGGGCACGACGGCCTCGGCGTACGGGCTGGCGGCCAGCCACGCGGGCGGCGTCACCGAGTACACGCGCTCGGGCGGCGAGGTCAAGCGGCTGCACGCCGGGCTGGCCGCGATGGGCGGCATCCGGGCCGCGACCCTGGCCCGCGACGGGTTCACCGGGCCGCGCACCGCCGTGGAGGGGCCGCGAGGGCTGCTGCGCGCGTACGCCGCCCGCGCCCGCCCGGCCGCGCTGACCGACGGGCTCGGCACGCGGTGGGAGCTGCACGGGCTCGCGCTCAAGCGGTACTGCGTCTGCGCGGGCATCCAGGCGCCGCTGCAGGCCGTGGCCGAGCTGCGCGCCCGGCACGACCTGCCCCCGGCGGCCGTCGAGGAGGTCGTCGTGGGCGTGGACGACGCCACCCGCGCCCACGTCGGCGCCGTCGGGGCGCACCCGCGCGACATGACGGAGGCCCAGTTCAGCGCCCGGCACGCGGTGGCGATGAGCCTCGTGCTCGGCGGCAACGGCCCCGGGCACTACGCCCGGCTGGAGGCGGCCGGGTTCGACCTTCCCGCGGTCTCCGCGCTGGCCGCCCGCGTCCGGCTGGAGCGCGACGCCGAGGCGGAGGCCGCGTTCCCGGCGCGGCTGCTGGCCCGGGTGCGGGTGCGGCTGCGCGGCGGCGGCGAGCTGGTGCGGGTGGCGGAGGCCCCGGGCAGCCCGGGCGCGCCGATGACCGGCGAGGAGATCGAGGCCAAGTTCCTCGGCCTGGCCGGTGAGGTCGCCGGCGACCGGGCCGCCCGCGCGGTGCGCGACGCGGTGCGGGCGCTGCCGCACGACGGGCCGGTGGCGGCGGTGCTCGCCCCGGTCCGCGAGGAGTTCACCAGGAGGAACGCATGAGCGACGAGCTCGTCCTGTACGCCGTGGGCGACGTCGGGCCCGAGCGCCCCGACCCCCACACCCTGTTCACCCGGGTCGGCCCCACGCTGCGCGGCGGCGACCTGGCCTTCTGCCAGCTGGAGATGAACCTCACCGATCGCGGCGCCCGCCTGCCCCAGGTCCGCCACACCGCCCGCGCGGCCCCCGCCACGGCGGGGTCCCTGCGGCGGGCCGGCTTCGACGTGGTGTCGTGGGCCGGCAACCACTGCATGGACTGGGGCGCCGAGGGCTTCTTCGACACCATCGAGGCCCTGACCGGCGAGGACATCACCGTGCTCGGCGTCGGGCCGGACATCGCCGCGGCCCGCGAGCCGCGCGTGGTGGAGCGGAAGGGGACGAGGATCGCCTTCCTGGCGTACTGCAGCATCCTGCCCGCCGACTACTGGGCGACGGAGCGGCGGCCGGGCTGCGCGCCGATGCGGGCCCACACCGTCTACGAGCCCACCGAGCCCGACCAGCCCGGCACCCCGTGCCGCGTGATCACGTACCCGCACCGCGACGACCTGGCCGCGCTCGTCGAGGACGTACGGCGGGCGCGGGAGCTGGCCGACGTGGTGGCCGTCTCGATCCACTGGGGCATCCACTTCGTGCCCGCCGTGCTGGCGGACTACCAGCGCGACGTCGCGCACGCGGCGATCGACGCGGGCGCGGACCTCATCCTCGGTCACCACGCCCACATCCTGAAGGGCGTCGAGGTCTACCGGGGCAGGGCGATCTTCTACAGCCTGGGCAACTTCGCCATGGATCTGCCGATGACCGCCGAGCACGCCTCCAGCAAGGGCTTCCAGGAGCTGCTGAAGCTCCACCCGGGGTGGGAGCCCGACCTCGGAAGCACGTACAACTTCCCGCACGACTCACGCAAGACGGTGGCGGTGCGCTGCCGGATCTCCCGGCACGGCATCGGCGAGGTCGCCGTGCTGCCCGCCTACATCGACCGCTCGTCCCGCCCGGAGTTCCTGGACGGCGCCGACCCCCGCTTCGCCGAGGTCGGCGCGTACCTGCGGGAGGCCGGCGAGAGCCAGGGCCTCGGCACGCGCTTCGATCCGGCCGGAGACGCCCTGATCGTCCGAACGGAGGAATCATGATCTCTCAGTTGCGGTCCGCGGCGGCCGCGGGATGCGCCGCCCTGCTGCTCGCGTCCGGCTGCGGCTCCGGCGACACGGGCGGCGGCGCCGCCGTCCCCGCCGACGCCTCCCCCGCCCTGCGCACCCTGATCGAGGCGGCCCAGAAGGAGGGCGAGCTGGTCTGGTACAGCGTCCCGGCCGAGAACATCGCTAAGGCCGTCTCCGACGACTTCGCCGGGAAGTACGGCATCAAGGTCAAGTTCATCCGGCTGACCTCCAGCGACCTGGCCCAGCGCTTCGCCGCCGAGGCCGAGAGCGGCAAGCCGGCGGCCGACCTGTTCGTGGGCTCCTACACGCCGTTCGTGCCGCAGGCCCTGGAGAAGGGGTGGACGGTCAAGCTCGCCGACGCGAACATCCCGGACTATCCGGCCGGCTTCCCCGACACGTACCTGCTGCCCGACGCCGGGACCGCGGTGATCCAGATCCAGCCGACCGGCATCGCGGTCAACACCCGGCAGGGCGGCGGCGCGATCAAGGACTGGCCGGACATCCTCGACCCGAAGTGGAAAGGCAAGATCATCCTGGTGGACCCGCGGACGTCGGCCGCGTACACGCCGTTCTGGAACCTCATCGTCAAGGAGTACGGCGAGGAGTACCTCACCAGGCTCAAGGCGCAGAACCCGATCGTGGCCGCCGGCGCCGCCCCGGCGACGCAGCAGCTCGCCGCCGGCGAGGCGGCCATCGTCATGCCCGGCGTGCAGTCCATCGCCGACGGTCTCAAGAGCAAGGGCGCGCCCGTCGGCTACGTGCAGCCGCCCGCCTCGACCGGGCCGGAGATCGTGCCCGGCCTGGCCGCCAAGGCCGCCCACCCCAACGCGGCGCGGCTGTTCGTCCACTACCTGATGAGCAAGGAGGGCAACAAGAAGCTCAACGCGCTGCCCGGCTCCGGCTCGCCGCTCGACCCCGCCACGCTGCCGGCCCGCTACACCTTCAACAAGGACCTGTCCGGCACGCCCGCCGAGCGCATCAACGCCCTGCTGGGGCTGACGTGATCGCGAGGCTGCGCGCGCTCACCCCGTTCCAGGTCGCCGGGACGCTCCTGGCGCTGGCGCTCGGCGCGCTGGCGGTCTACCCGCTCGCCCTGGTGGTGATCCGGCCGTTCGTCACCGGCGGCCGGATCGACCTGGCGCCGATCCGTGACACGCTCGCGCAGCCGGACCTCGCCACCCTGCTCTGGCACACCGCGGTCGTGGTGGGCGGGAGCGGGCTGGCGGCGATGGCGATCGGCTCCGCCCTCGCCTGGGTGAACGAGCGGACCGACGCCCGCATGGGCCTGCTCACCGACGTGGTGCCGCTGGTGCCGTTCCTGCTGCCGCCGATCGCGGGCGCGATCGGCTGGTCGCTGCTCGGCTCGGAGCGCTCGGGCTACCTCAACCAGCTCCTGCGCCCCCTGCTCGGCCTCGGCGGCACGCAGGGCCCGATCGACGTCCACTCCTGGTACGGCCTGATCTTCGTCTACACGATCTACCAGGTCCCGTACGTCTTCATGATCGTATCGGCCGGGCTGCGGAACGCCGACGCCGCCATGGAGGAGCAGTCCCGGGTGAGCGGCGCCGGCCCGTTCCGCACCCTGCGCCGGGTCTCGCTGCCCGCCGTGCGGCCGAGCCTGGGCGCGGCCGCGCTGCTCATGGTGTGGACCGGGTTCGGGCTGTTCTCCATCCCGGCGATCCTCGCGCCGCAGGCCGGCATCGACATCCTGTCGGTACGGGTGGTGCGGCTGCTGTCGTTCACCTACCCGCCGGAGACGGGCGTGGCGGTGAGCCTCAACCTCGTCGTCATGCTGGTCGTCACCCTCGTCTGGTACGCCCAGACGCGGCTGCTGCGCAGCTCCCGCACCGCCGGCCTCGGCGGCAAGGGCGCCCGGGCGCGCCCGCTGCGGCTGGGCCGGTGGCGGGGCCCGGTGCGGGCGGCGATCGTGGCGTACCTGGCGCTGACCTCGGTGCTGCCGCTCGGCGGCCTGGTGCTGGTGTCGCTGACCGGGTTCTGGAGCGGCACGGTCGACTGGTCGCGGCTCAACCTGGACGCCGTGACCCGCACGCTCGCCGACACCGCCACCCAGGAGGCCCTGGTCAACAGCCTCGTGCTGGGCGCGGTGTGCGCGACGGCCGGGATGCTGGCGGCGGCCGTGGTGTCGGTGCTGGTCAGGAGGTCGGGGCGGGGCACGGGGATGCTCGTGGACGCGGCGATCAAGTTCCCGCCGACGCTGTCGCACCTGGTCGTCGCGGTCGGGTTCGTGCTGGCGTTCAGCGGCGCGCCGTTCCAGCTGGGCGGCACGCTGTGGATCCTGATGCTGGCGTACGTGTCGCTGCACATGCCGCAGGCCACCACCGCGTCGGACGCCGCGGCCGGCCAGGTCGGGCCCGAGCTCACCGACGCCTCCCGGGTCAGCGGCGCCGGGCAGGCGCGCACGTTCAGGAGGATCACGCTGCCGCTGATGGCGCCGGGCCTGCTGGCCGGGTGGGCGCTGCTGTTCGTCACCATCGCCGGGGACATCAGCGCGTCGGCGATCCTGGCCGGCACCGGCAACGAGGTGGTGGGCTTCCGCATCCTGGAGGTGTTCGCCAACGGCGACTACGCGATGCTCGGCGCCATCTCGATCCTGCTGACGCTGGCCACCTCGCTGGTGGTGCTCCCGATCACCTGGTACGCGCGCCGGCGCGGCGCCTCTCCCCTGTCCAGAACCCACTTCTGAGGTGGTCATCCCCCATGCGAGCAATGGACGTAGAGACTGTTCCAGAACGGGCCGCGACGACGCCCGCCGTGCGGCTCGACGGCGTGCGCAAGGACTTCCGGCGGGCCGACCGCACGCTCGCCGCGGCCGTGGACGGCGTGTCCCTGGACGTGGCCCCGGCCGAACTGCTCGTGCTGCTGGGCCCGAGCGGCTGCGGTAAGACGACGCTGCTGCGGTCGGTCGCGGGCCTGGAACAGCCCGACGAAGGGCGGGTGGAGATCGGCGGGCGGGTCGTCTTCGACGCGGCCCGCGGGCTGGACGTGCCGCCGGAACGGCGCGGCCTGAGCATGATGTTCCAGTCGTACGCCCTGTGGCCGCACATGTCCGTGTTCGACAACGTCGCCTACCCGCTGGTCAGCCGGCGCGGCGGCCGCCCGGCCAAGGACGAGGTCGGCGCGCGCGTGGAGCAGGCGCTGGAGCTGGTGGGCATCCCCGAGCTGGCCGGGCGCTACCCCGGTGAGATGAGCGGCGGCCAGCAGCAGCGGGTGGCGCTCGCCCGGGCGCTGGTCGCCGGGGACGGGCTGATCCTGTTCGACGAGCCGCTGTCCAACGTGGACGCCAAGGTCCGCGAGCGGCTGCGCGCCGAGCTGCTGGCCATGCAGCGCAGGCTCGGCTTCGCCGCCGTGTACGTGACCCACGACCAGACCGAGGCCATGGAGCTGGCCACCCGGATCGCCGTCATGCGGGCCGGGCGGGTCGAGCAGCTCGGCCCGCCCCGCGAGATCTACGACCGGCCCGCCACCCGGTACGTCGCCGGCTTCGTCGGCATCGCCAACGAGATCCCCGGCGAGGTGATGGAGGCGGACGGCGAGCGCGCCGTGCTGCGCACCGCGTACGGCCCGCTGACCGGGCTCGCCGGACCGGGCCTTGAGCAGGGAGCGGACGGTGTCGCGATCTGGCGGCCCGAGCACGGCCGGATGGGCGGGCCCGAGCCGGACGGGCCCAACCGGTGGCGGGCCCGGCTGCGGATCTCCATGTTCGCGGGGCCGCACATCGAGCACCACCTCGACGCCGGCGACGTCGCGTGCCGCCTCTGGTCGGACGGCTCGGACGCCGGCGGCGACGAGGTGTGGCTCAGCGTGGCCCCCGACCGGCTGCTGGTGCTGCCCGCGTGAGCACCACGTCCTCCAGCCAGCGCCCGACGCGCTCGGCGACGCGATCGCCGTCGTAGGTGCGGGTGTCGACGTTGTCGGCCTCGATCTCGATGACCGGGAACCCGGCCGACTCCAGCGCCCGCGCCGTGAAGTAGCCGCCACGGGGATCGTCGGAGACCAGGTGCACGACGCCGTCGATGCCGTGCAGCCGGGCCTCCTTGACGTACCACTCGCTGGACCAGGGCGGCGTGTAGAGCTGGTCGGTGAACGCGGCGAAGCGGGCGGCCAGGGCGCGCATCGGGTCGTCGCCGTGGCGGATGTAGCCGTCGGCGGCGATGGCCAGGTACATCGACCACACGAAGACGGCCCCGTGCTCCTCCTGGAAGCGCTGGTAGAAGCCCATGTCGTACCAGAGGCCGCGGCCGATCCACATCAACCGGGCGCGCTCCCCCGGGCAGGCCGCCTGGCCCGTGTCCACGCGTTCGCGGACCTCCTCGTGGAAGCGGCGGGCCGCGTCGCGGGCCCACTCGGTGCCGCGGTGCCACTGCGGCAGCATGACGCCGGGGATGCCGTCCGCGACGGAGACCGGGGCGGGACGGGCGCGCGCGATGAGGTCGCGCGTCCTCCTGTTCCACTCCTCCTGCTCGTTGACCAGGGCCATCACCTCGCGGAAGCGGGACTCGCGGAACCGCCTGCCGGTGGTGGTCTCCAGGAACCGCACGAGGTTCTCCAGCTCGGCGGTGAGCAGGTCGAGGCGGGCCGGGCCGATGGCCTCCTCCCAGCGGTGCGGCACGAGCTCCCACCAGTTGGCCGGCACCTCGTTCTCGGCGGCGCTCTCCAGCGGGTAGAAGGCGACGCCGGGCTCGCGGCCCCAGATGTCGAAGATCTTGCGCGTCACGTCCCCGGAGGCGTCGCCGACCACGATGGAGGGCTTCGGCAGGCCACCCCACGGTCCGGCGTCCGGATCGGGGTCGAAGGCTGAGCCGAGCGTGACCGCGTTGTACTGCTCGGAGTGGTCGGGCAGGCCGCGCCGCCGCAGCAGCTCCAGGTAGTGGCCGGAGCGCTGCTTGGCGGCCACGACCGACGCCCACCACTGGCTGACGACGTACGGGATGTCCATGGCGCGGAAGATCTCGTGCGGCACGTCGGCGTTGACCACGGCCAGCGGCTCCCCCTCCGCCACCCGCCGCCGCAGCCCGGCGAACCACTCCCGCTGGTGCCTGGCCGCCTCCGCGGCCGTGGCCAGCGTCTTCACACTGCGGTTGTGCACGAGGGGCTTCTTCACGCCGGGCATGGGTCTTCCTTCCGCAGGGCGGCCACGTCGGCGCGCCCGTACTCCTGCCGGTCCAGCAGCACGGCGGGGATGTCGAGGGCGGCCCGCTGGGCGGCGAAGTCCCACGCGGGGGCGTCGTCGGCGGCCCTGGCGTAGGCGACGAACAGCTCGGCCCGGCAGCGGCGGGCCGCCATGGCCGCGTGGGCGGCGCGCTCGGCGGCCGTGGCGCGGTGGGCGGTGGGGCCGTACTCGTGGTAGTGCTCGGCGATCGCGTCCAGGTCCGGGGCGCCGACGAGGCGTTCGGCGAGCGGGTCGCCGAAGGAGTGGTCCTCGCCGACGATGACGTGGCCGTCCGCCTCGATCGCCTCGTAGACGTGCGGCGAGTCGTGGTCGGAGCCGCTGAGGAAGACCCGCCGCCCGCGGTGCTCCGGCAGGCGGCCGGCCTCGGCCAGCAGCGCCCGGAGCGCGGCGACGTGCTCGGCGACGGGGAGGGCGGCGCCGGCGGCGGCGAGGAACTGCCGGCCGGTCAGCCGGGCGGGCACGGCCCGCCGCAGCTCCGCCACGCCTGCCAGCAGGCGGCGGCGCTCGTCGTGCGCGGCCACGGCGCCGGCCACGTCGAGCGGCCGGCCGGTCCAGGCGGCCAGCCGGTCGGCGAACTCGCCGATCCTGCGGCGGACGTAGCGGGCGGTGGTGCGGTGGGGCAGGTGCAGGACGTCCACCAGGTACGCCTCCGGCACGCCCGAGCCCGGCTCGACCCGGCGCAGCTCGCGCAGGGCGTAGAAGAGCCGCAGGGACGCCTCGCAGTCGTGGGAGACGACCACGCGGTCCAGGTCGCCGAAGGCCCCCGACAGCAGGCGGGACAGGATCGAGCGGGCCATGGGGTCGACGCCGCGGCCCAGGTAGCGGTCGCCCTGGGCGGAGCCGGCGCCCGGGTCGCCGGTGAGGCGCAGCGCGTGGAGGCCGGCGGCGGTCAGCAGCTCGACGGGGACGTCCGCGCCGACGTACCCGATGGAGGGGCCGGCCGGCGGCCGGGCGTAGGCGTCCTCCAGGGCGGCCATGGCCGGGGTCACCCTAGATCACCCCCTCGTCGGCCAGGGCCTTGAGCTCGTCGTCGGAGTAGCCGAGCAGGCCGCCGTACACCTCGGCGTTGTGCTCGCCGAGCGCGGGCGCGGGCTCGTCCAGCGCGGCCCCGGCGGCGGAGAAGCGGATCGGCACGCCCGTCCCGTACAACCCGGCGTCGCGGCCGTGGCGCGGGTGCTCCAGCGGCACGACCTCGCCGCGCTCCAGCACGAGCGGGTCGCGGACGGCGGCGACGGGCTCGCGGACCTCGGCCGCGGGCACCCCGTTCCGGGCCAGCAGGTCGAGGATCTCGGCGAGCGGCCGGTCCGCCGCCCACGCCGCGATCATCCCGTGCAGCTCGTCCGCGCCGGCGACGCGCGCGTCGCGGGTGGCGAAGCGCGGATCGGCGGCCAGCTCGGGCCGGTCCATGGCGGCGAACAGGCCGCGGGCGAAGGCGTCGGTCGGCCCGCACAGCGCGAACCAGCCGTCGGCGGCGGGGAACGTGCCGAACGGCGCCAGCCGCGGCACGGTCGTCCCGGTGCGCGACGGCAGGCCCAGCCGCTCGTAGGCGTCGAACGGCTCGCAGGCGACCAGCGAGGTGAGCGCGCCGAGCATGGACACGTCCACGTGCTGCCCGCGCCCGGTGGCGTCCGCCTGGATGACGGCGGCCAGCGTGCCGATCACCGCGTAGAGCGGCGCGACCAGGTCGCCAGCGGGCAGCCCGAAGCGGACGGGCGGCTCGCCGGGCGCGCCCGCGGTCATCATCACCCCGCTGAGCGCCTGCACGATGGTGTCCATCGCCTTGCCGGAGCCCGGCCCGCCCTGCGCCCCGAAGCCGCTGATGGAGGTGCACACGATGCGCGGGTTGAGCGCGCTCGCCCAGTCGTGGCCGATGCCGAGCCGGGCCGTGACTCCGGCGCTGTAGTTGTCGACCATGACGTCGGCCACCCGCACCAGCCCGCCCAGGACGTCGCGGGCCCTGGGGTGCTTGAGGTTGAGCGTGACGCTCCGCTTGTTGCGGCCGCGCAGCAGCATCGACACCGACATGTCGTCCGGCTCGCGCCGGACCGTGGTGAGCCCGTCCGCGCCGACGTAGGGCGAGTTGTTGCGGGAGCTGTCGCCGCCGGTCAGCGGGTTCTCCACCTTGATGACGCGGGCGCCGAGCCCGGCCAGCAGCAGGGTCGCGTACGGTCCGGCCAGCGCGGTCGTCAGGTCGACGACGGTGCGGCCAGTAAGAGGACCCGTAAGAGGACCCGCGGGGGGACCGGCGGGGGGACCCGGAAGAGCGCTTTCAGCCACGCAGCACCACCTCGTCGCCCGCCCAGCCGAACTCCGTGTCCAGGCCCGCCCGGCGGGTGATGTCCGCGACGTACGCGGCGACCCGCCGCCCCTCCTCGCCGTCGCCCAGCGGCACGGGACGGCCCGCGTCGTCGATCCAGCACGGCACGAACCCCGCCGACACCAGCCCGTCGCGGTCGAAGCGGCAGACGGCGATGGCGGTGTTCCTGCTCTCGGGGTGGAAGGGGTAGAACGGCATGTCCGGGTCGGGGGCGAAGCCGTACAGCTCCTTGCGGCGGCGCGCCCATCGGGCCCGCTCATTGGCGTCGCCGGCGGCGGGCGTCAGGGCGTGGGTGACGGTGACGAAGTTGCCGAGCCCGTGGTAGATGGGCCGGTCCCGGTACATCTCGACGCCGCGCATGATGTGGGCGTGGTGGGCGAACACGGCGTGCGCTCCCGCGTCGATCGCGGCACGGGCGACGGGCTTCTCGTACATGGCCAGCGCGGCGGGCGTGTGGCCGACGCCCTTGTGCATCGACACCAGCACGACGTCCGCCTCGGCCGCCAGCGCCGCCACGTCGGCGGCCATCCGCTCCAGGTGGTCGGGGTCGGCGAAGGTGTAGACGGCCGGTGGCCCGCCGGGGCTGGCGTGGTCGAGCTCGTAGTGGGTGAGCACCTTGACGTACGCGCAGCCGGGCTTGCGGCTGGTGGCCCAGGACTCGCGCGGGCCGACGCAGTTGTAGCTGAGCACGCCGACGCGCATCCCGCCGCGCTCGACCACGGCGGGCCGGCGGGCCTCGTCGAGGGTCATGCCCGCGCCCGCGGTGGCCAGGCCGGCCTCCGCCGCGTACTTGAGGGTGTCGGCCACGCCCTGGTCGCCGACGTCGTAGACGTGGTTGCCCGCGAGGGTCACGACATGGAAGCCCGCCCCGGCGATCGCGGCCAGCGCGGCGGGGTCGGCGGGCGGGGCGGGCACGTCGGTGCTGACCTGGGCCGTCGAGGTGCTGTGCGGCACCTCGACGTGGCCGATCACGACGTCGCCGCGGCGCAGCGTCCCGCCGGCGGGGGCGAAGAACGACGCCGGATCGGGCTCGTCCACCACCAGGTCGCCGACGGACATCACGGTGAGGGCACTCATCGGGCGTTCCCCTTCTCCAGCTCCTTCTCCGGCTCACTCGCGGCTTCGCCCTCTGCCACTCGTTCCTGGGAGAACCGCGACAGGAACGCGCGCAGGCGCGGCGACGACGGACGGTCGAAGATCTCCTCGGGCGTGCCGGTCTCGACGACGCGCCCGTGCTCCATGAAGACGCACCGGTCGGCGACCTCGCGGGCGAAGGCCATCTCGTGCGTAACGATGATCATGGTCATGCCACCGGCGGCCAGGGCGCGGACGACGCCCAGCACCTCGTCCACCAGCTCGGGGTCCAGCGCGCTGGTCGGCTCGTCGAACAGCATGATCCGGGGGTCGGTGGCCAGGGCGCGGGCGATGGCCACGCGCTGCTGCTGGCCACCGGACAGCTGCCGCGGATGGGCGTCCGCCTTGCCCGCGAGCCCCACCCGCTCCAGCAGCCGCAGGGCCTCCTCGCGGGCCCGCTCCGGCGTGCGGCCGTGCACGGCGACCTGCGCCTCGGTGAGGTTGCGCAGCACGCTCCAGTGGGCGAACAGGTTGAACTGCTGGAAGACCATGCCCATGCGGCCGCGCTGGGCGGCCACGCGCCGGTCCGGCAGGGGCCGCAGGTGGCCGCGGTGCGACTCGTGGCCGAGCAGCTCGCCGTCGAGGTACATGGCGCCGCCGTCGATGCCCTCCAGCTGGTGGACGCAGCGGACCAGGGTGGACTTGCCGGACCCGGACGGGCCGATCACCGTGACGACCTCGCCCTCGTGCACGTCCAGGCTGATCCCGTCGAGCGCCACGTGGTCGCCGAACCGCTTGCGCACGTTCTGGACGCGCAGGACCGGTGTGGCGTTCACCGCTGCCCCTTTCCGAAGTGCCGCTCCAGGCGCCGCTGGCCGACCGACAGGACGGTGACCACCGCCAGGTACCAGGCGCAGGCGACGATCAGCAGCGGCACGATCTGGTACGTCCTGTTGTAGATCACCTGCACCGAGTAGAGCAGGTCGGCCATGGCGATCACGCTGACCAGCGAGGTGCCCTTGAGCAGGCTGATGAACTGGCTGCCGGTGGGCGGGATGATCACCCGCATGGCCTGGGGCAGGACGACCTTGACGAAGCTCTGCCGGGCGGTGAAGCCCATGGCGCGGGCCGCGTCGCGCTGGCCGCCGTCCACCGCCAGCAGGCCCGCCCGGACGATCTCGGCCATGTACGCGGCCTCGTGCAGCGTGAGCCCGAGGATCGCGGCGGTCAGCGAGCTGATCACCGCGTTGGTGGGCCACGAGGCGAAGGTGGGCCCGAAGGGCACGCCCAGCGAGATCCGCGGCAGCAGGTAGCCCAGGTTGAACCAGAAGATGAGCTGGACCAGCGGCGGTATGCCGCGGAAGACCGCCACGTAGACGCCGCAGGCCCAGGCGAGCGGCTTGAATCCGCTCAGCCGGCCGGCGGCCAGCAGCACGCCGAGCCCGCTGCCCAGCGCCATGGCGACGACGGTGAGCAGCAGCGACATGCCCAGCCCCGCCAGGATGTTGGGGTCGAGGAGGTAGTCGGCGACGACCGGCCACTCGAAGCGCGGGTTGGTGACGAGGAACCAGGCCAGCTGCGCGGCCAGCACGAGCAGCACGGCTCCGGCCAGCCAGCGCAGCGGGCGCACCCGGGGGCGCGCGTCGGCCACGTCCACCGCGGGCGAGCTCATCGCACCGCCGCGGTGTTCAGCTTGGGCTCGTCCACGGCCACGTTCTTGAGGCCGTACTTGTCGACGATCCGCTGGTACTCGCCGTTCTTGAAGATCTCCTTGAACGCCTCCAGCATGACCGGGCCCAGGCCGCCGGCCTTGGGCACCAGCATGGCGAGCTGGTCGATGCCGGCGCCCTGCTCGTCGGACTGCGTCACGTACGTGAAGGCGTCCTTCTCCTTGTTCATCGCGTCGATCGCGCCGCTCTCGGTCATGCCGGCGGCGTCGGCGCGGCCGGACTTGGCGGCCAGGATCGTGCCGTTGGTGTCGGCGAGCCCGATGAAGACGATGGCCGGCTTGCCCTGCTTGGCGCACCAGTCGCTCAGCCGCTTGGTCTGGTCCTCCACGATGCTGCCCGCGGTGCCCGCGACGCGCTTGCCGCACAGGTCACCGGCGCTCTTGACGGCGGCGGAGCCGGACTTGGGGATGAGGTAGGAGGTGCGGCTGACCATCCACACGATGGCGTCGAACTGCTTCTCGCGCTCGGCGGTGTCCTTGACGGGGCCGTTGAAGGCGTCGTAGCGGGAGGCGAGCATGCCGGACAGCGCGGCGGGCAGGCCGTTGACGATCGAGATCTCGGTGCGGACCCCCAGCACCTTGCCGAGGGCGTCCTGCATCTCCTTGTCGATGCCCGTCACGGTCTTGCCGTCGTTGGCGACGATCCGGTAGGGAGGGTGCGAATCCCCGGCGAATCGGATGACGCCCGCCTCCTTGATGGCATCGGGTAGGCGGTCGTACAGGGCCGTCCCGCCGGTCGCTCCCGTCGTCTCGCCACCGCCTCCGCCGCAGGCCGAGGCACCGGCGAGGGTCAGGGCCGCCACGGCCGCGAGGGTGGTCATGGGCAATCTCATGGTGGTCCTCCGGCGACCCGATCATGCTGCAACTGGCGTTGCGATCGTTGGCATTAATGTCACATCTAGGACCGTCCGTCTGTCAAGGGGTCTCGGTGCCCGAAGGAAGGAGGACGCGCGAAGCGAAACAGCGGCACGCTCGCGCCGGCCATCCGCATGACCGGCGAGCGGGCAGGAGAAGACGTCGCGCCCCCGCCGTTGACCGGCGGGGGCGCGACCAGGATCAGCGAGGGGCGAGGATCAGGCTGGTGCGGTGGTGGGCCACCAACTCGGCCAGATCGGGCTCGAACTCGGCGACGATCTGCTTGACCCGGAACTCGGCGAGCGGGCCCAGGGTGTCGTAGATCTCCACGAACACGTTTCTGGCCGCGCCCCGCGGCCAGTCGTCGGGCAGCAGCTCGGCCGGCAGGTCGGGGTCGTGGTTGGGGAAGGTGCGCCAGGTGTCCATGATCCCCGTACGCGCCACCAGGGCCTCCGACGCCCCCACCGCGCCCTTGCGGACGCGGATCAGGAGCGGGGAGTACTGTGCCACGAACCCCTCATAGGTGCGCCGGAGCTGGTCGAAGTCCCATGCCTCCTGCGGCGCCCGCGTGCCGGTCGAGTCGAGCGCCCGGGCGCTGAAGATCGTGGACGTGGGCACCCGCAGCTCGGCCAGCACCGCCGCCGCGTCGCCCGCGTCCGCCGTGGGAGAGACCCACAGCCCGTCGTAGAGCGGGGCGAAGCCCAGCCAGCGCAGCCGGGCGCGCAGCGCGTGGCGCAGGTCGCGCTGCTCCTCGGAGATGGAGAACGCGGCCACCACCCAGGTGCCGTCCCAGGCTCCCTGGTCGAGCCCGAACGACATGATCCGCTGGCGCCCGTCCAGCAGCACGGCGGCGGCCCGGTCGGTCAGCCGGTAGTAGGTGCGCCGCCCCACCTTGGACGACTCCAGCAGGTCCCGCCTGGCCAGGCGGGAGAGGGCGGCACGGGCGGCCACGGCGGACACGCCGAACTCCTCGGCCAGCCGCACCAGCGCCGCCGACGGCAACTGCTCCGGCCTGCTGATCCAGTAGTCGCCGAGCAGCGTCGTGATCAGATGCTGCGGGGGCGCGCCCACCTGGAAGCGCGGGAGATCGACGTCGCCTGTCTCTGCCCATCCACCGTCAGTCACGGTAGGAGTATATGCATTACGCTTACGCATACGAACGCAATCGATCCGTCGTACGTCTCAGGACGGGCGAAGCCGCACCGGAACGGACACCGCGCCGATCTCGGGCATGCGGGCGCTCTCCACCGGCCCGCAGACCTCCAGGGCGGACGTGCGCCGCAGCAGCTCCTCCAGCGCGACGCGCATCGACAGCCGGGCCAGCGGCATGCCGGCGCAGGCGTGCCGGCCGCGCCCGAAGGCCAGGTGCGCCGCGATGTTGGGGCGGCCCAGCACGAACGCGTCGGGATCGGGGAAGACCTCCTCGTCCCGGTTGGCCGAGGCGTAGACGAGGGTCACCGGCTCGCCGGGGCGGATGCGCCGCCCGTGCAGCTCGATCTCGTGGCCGACGGTGCGGGCGAAGCCGCGGTAGGGCGTGTACAGGCGCAGGAACTCCTCCATCGCGGCGGGCATCAGGTCGGGGCGCGCCCGCAGCTCCGACTGCAGCTCGCGGTGGCGCGACAGGTGCACGCAGATGGAGCCGAGCAGGATGGGCGGCGCCACCATGCCCACGACCAGGCACTGGCGCAGCGCGCCCACGATGTGCTCCTCCTCCAGCGGCCGCCCGCCGGGGCGCTCGGCCAGCAGGGAGCTGGCCGGGTCCTCCTCGACCGGGCGCGGCGCCGCGCGGCGGTCCCGCACCAGATCGCGGGCGATGCCGTACATGCGCTCGCTGGTCTCGCCGACCATCTCGCGGTCCAGGGCCCGCCAGGCCCGCACCCAGCGCGCGGCCGTGACGGCCAGCTCCGGGGCGAGCTCCGGGTCGAGGTTCAGCCACTCGGTGGTGACCCAGGCGGGGAACTGCGCGCCGAACTCCTGGGCGATGTCACCGCCGCCGCGCTCCAGGAGCGGGGCCAGCTCGCGCGCGGCGTGCTCGCGCAGCCGCGGCTCCAGGCGCGCGATGCGGGCCCGCTGGAGCGTGCGGTCGAGGGCTCTTCTGTACGGCGTGTGGGCCGGGGCGTCGTAGTTGAGCGGCGGGCGGCGCAGCCCGCGCGGATCGCTCGGGACGACGGCGCGTACGGAGGAGATGAAGGTGACCGGGTCGCCGGCGGCGGCGGCCACGTCGGCGTAGCGGGTCAGCGCCCAGAAGCCGCCGTAGCCTTCGCCGCGGGCCACGGGGCAGGACCTGCGCAGCCGGGCGTACGTCTCCAGGCTCTCCTCGGGGGAGCCGCCCTCGTCCGGGTCGAAGTCGGCGGGGATCATCGGGCCGCCGCCGTGAAGCGCATGGGCACGGAGTTGGTGCCCCACTCGGCCCACCTCGCCATCGTGATCTCGCCGCTCACCTCGAACGCCGACGTCCGCGCCAGCGCCTCCGCCAGCGTCGTGACCAGCATGATGCGGGCCAGCGGAGCGCCGGGGCAGGTGTGGACGCCGCCGCCGAAGGCGAGGTGTCTGGCCAGGTTCGGGCGGTCGAGCCGGAACGTCTCGCCGTCGGGGAAGACGCGCTCGTCCCGGTTGGCGGAGGTGTACACGAGGGCGATGGGCTCGCCGGCCCTGATCAGCCGGCCGCCGATCGTCACGTCCTCGCGGGCCGTCCTGGCCATGCCGCGGTACGGGCCGTACAGCCTCAGGAACTCCTCGACCGCCGCCGGGACGCGGGACGCGTCCGCGCGCAGCAGGTCGGCGAGCGCGGGGTCGCCGCTCAGGTGCACGAACATGTTCCCGATGAACACGCTGGGCGCCACCATCCCGGTCACCAGCAGCTGCCGGACGCAGCCCAGCACCATGTCGGGCGGCAGCGGCTCGCCCTCGTACTCGGCCTCCATGAGAGCGCTGGTGAGGTCATGGCCGGGATCCAGCGGGTGGGCACGCCGCTCGTCGATCACCGCCTGCGCGATCTGGTACAGGCGGCGGCTCAGACGTACGACGTTATCCGTGTCGACGATCTGGATGGCTGCAACGTACGCGGCGCTGATCTCTTTGATCAGCTCGGCCAGTTCGGTCGGCAGATTGAAGAACGCCGCGAACACGTGTGCCGGGAACTTCTGCGCGTAGTCGATCGAGACGTCGCCCTCGCCGGCCTCGATGAGGGGCTGGAGCAACTGGACGGCGGACTCGCGCACCCGCGGCTCCAGCGCGGCCATCCTGTCCCGCGTGAAGAAACGGTTGATCACCCGCCGGTAGGCGGTGTGCTCGGGCGGGTCGAAGTGCAGCGGCGGCCGGCGCCCGGTGAAGGCGAACCTCGGCACCGTGTTCTGCACCGACGTGGTGAACAGGGCGCGGCCGTCGAGGACGCGCTTGACGTCCTCGTACCGGAACAGCGCCCAGAACCCGCCGTCGTAGGCCGTGCTGTGGGCGACCGGGCAGGACGACCTCATCTCCTTGTACAGCGCGTGGGCGCTGGTGAAGGTCTCGGGGGCGCGAGGGTCGAAGTCCTGGGTGAGGCCCTGGGTGAGGTCGCGGGCGGATCCTGTGTCCTGTGGTGGCGTGGTCATCACGGCCTTTCCTCGCGCTCGCAGGCTCGACAAAGACCCTATGACGTTAGACATTTATCATTACGTGCGTCAACAGTGGCGTATATGTCCATGCCACCGCCGAGTGGGCGATCAGCTCTCCGGCGGCTCCTGGCGCAGGGGGAAGTGGCAGGCGACCTGGTGCGTCCCGCCCTCGAGCGGCGGCTCGGTGGCGCAGATGTCCTGCGCCAGGGGGCAGCGGGTACGGAAGCGGCAGCCGGTCGGCGGGTTCACGGCGCTCGGCAGCTCGCCCCGGATGGCCGTGCCCGCATTCGACGCGTGGCCGGGATGGGGTGAGGGGACGGCGTCGAGCAGCGCCTGGGTGTAGGGGTGGCGCGGGGCGCGGACCACCTGGTGGGCGGGGCCCGCCTCCACCAGCTTGCCGAGGTACATCACGCCGATGCGGTCGGCCATGTAGTCCACCACGGACAGGTCGTGGCTGATGAACACGTACGACAGCCCGAGGCCGCGCTGCAGGTCGCGCATGAGGTTGAGCACCTGCGCCTGCACCGACACGTCGAGCGCGCTGACCGGCTCGTCGGCCACGATCAGGCGCGGCCGCAGCGCCAGCGACCTGGCCAGCCCGATCCGCTGGAGCTGCCCGCCGGAGAACTCGTGGGGATAGCGCTCCAGGGCGCGGCGCGGCAGCCCGACCTGGTCGAGCAGCTCGCTGACCCGGGCGCGGCGGGCGGCGGCGTCGCCCACCCGCTGGATCTCCAGCGGCTCCGTGAGGATGGAGTCGATGCGCATGCGCGGGTTCATGGCCGCGTAGCTGTCCTGGAACATCAGCTGCACCTGCCGGTGCATGCGGTGCCGGGCGGCCCTGCCCAGGGTGGCGACGTCGGTGCCGTCCACGATGATCTGGCCGCTGGTGGACGGTTCGAGGCCGGCGACGAGGCGGCCGACGGTCGACTTGCCGCACCCGGACTCCCCCACGATGCCGAGCGTCTCGCCGGGCGCGACGTCGAAGGACACACCGGCCACGGCGCTGACCCGCCCCGAGACCTTGCGGACGCCCGCGCCGCCCGCGTCGTACTCCTTGACCAGGTCGCGCACGGTCAGCAGCGGCTCGGCCGCGCCGGACGCGGCCCGCGGGGCGGCGGACGACGCCGTGATCGCGACGGGCTCGGTGACGGGGTGCAGGCAGGCGAACTCGTGCCCGCTCCCGGCGCCGTCCGGGGTGAGGGCGACGTCGGTGGTCCGGCATTCGTCGGTGGCGAACCGGCACCGGGGCGCGAAGCGGCAGCCGGTCAGCGGCCGCGACAGGTCGGGCGGGAGCCCCGGGATGCTGTAGAGGCGGCCCTGCCCATCAGCGTCGGCCGCGGCGGACTCGGGCAGGGCGCGCATGAGCGCCTCGGTGTAGCGGTGGCGCGGCGAGCGGAACAGCTCGGCCGTCGTGCCGGTCTCCACCACGCGGCCCGCGTACATGACGGCGACCCTGTCGGCGCGGCCGGCGATCACCCCGAGGTCGTGGGTGACGAGGATGACCGCCATCTTGAACTCCTCGCGCAGGTCGTCGATGAGTTCGAGGATCTGGCGCTGGGTGGTGACGTCCAGCGCCGTGGTGGGCTCGTCGGCGATGAGCAGGCGCGGGGAGCGGATGAGCGCCATGGCGATGACCACGCGCTGGCGCATGCCGCCCGACAGCTGGTGCGGGTAGTCGTCGACGATCTTGTCGGGCCTCGGCATGCCGACCCGCCGCAGGATCTCGACGGCCCGATCGCGCGCCTCGGCCTTGCCGATGCCCTGGTGGACGCGCAGGGGCTCGGCGACCTGGGCGCCGATGCGCATGGTGGGGTTCAGGGAGGTGAGCGGGTCCTGGAAGACCATGCCCATCTCGACGCCGCGCACCCGGCGCAGCTCCTGGGCCTCCAGCCCGCGCAGGTCGCGGCCGTCGAAGAGGATCTCCCCGCCGACGACGCTTCCTCCGTGCGGCAGCAACCCCATGATCGACAGTACGGTCATGGTCTTGCCGCTGCCCGACTCGCCCACGATCCCGAGCGTCTCGCCCTGGTCGACCTGGAGGTTGACCTGGTCGAGCGCGTGCACGGTGCCACGCCGCAGCGCGATGTCCGTGCTGAGGTCGCGCAGCCGCAACAGCGGCTGGTGGGTGGCCTCCATGTACGAAACCCTCCTGCTAACGCCGCCGGAGGCGGACCTCGAAGACGTCCCTCAGCCCGTCGCCGATGAAGTTGAAGGCGAGGACGATGAGGATGATGGCGATTCCCGGGGGGTAGAGCAGCCACCAGTGGCCGCTGAAGGTGTCCGACAGGCCGTCGGACAGCATGCCGCCCCAGTTCGCCGCGGGCGGCGGCACCCCCAGGCCGAGGAAGGACAGGTAGGCCACGTACAGGATGGCGTCGGCGACCTGGAAGGTGGCGTTGACGATCACCGTGCCGATGGCGTTGGGGATGATGTGCCGGCGCACCGCGCGCCCGCCGGTGCCGCCCATGCCGCGCATCGCCATGACGTACTCGCGGGTGCGCAGGGTGAGCGCCTCGCCGCGCACCAGCCGGGCGGGGCCGAGCCAGGCGAAGGCGCCGATGATGACGATGAGCATCGGCACCGTGGGCGTGACGATCGAGGCCATGAGCATGAACAGGAAGAGCGCGGGGATCGACATCATCGCGTCGACCACCCGCATCATGACGGCGTCGAGCCAGCCGCCGGCGAACCCGGCGATGGCGCCCCAGATGGTGCCGACGACCGTGGCCAGCAGGCCGGCGGCCAGCCCGACCACGATGGAGGTCTGGCCGCCGAGCATCAGGCGCCCGAACTGGTCGTAGCCCACGCCGTCGGTGCCGAAGGGGTGCCCGCCCGTGCCGGGGGTCAGGAAGACCTGGGTGAGGTCGGTGTGCACCTGGTCGGTCCGGTAGAAGACCGGCCCGAGGAAGCTGAAGGCCGTCAGCAGGACGAAGATGCCCACGCCGACGAGGGCCAGCCGGTTCTCGCAGAAGACCTCGAACCCCTGGCGCCACATCCCGCGGACCGGCGCCTCCTCCTCGTGCGGGGTGGCGGTCATGAGCGGCCCGCCCTGAGCCGCACGCGCGGGTCGACCGCGGCGTAGAGCACGTCGGCGACCAGCGCGCCGACCACGGTGGCCACCGAGATCAGCAGCGTGACGCCGAGCAGGATCGGGTAGTCCCGCTTGAGCGCCGCCTGCCAGAACAGCAGCCCCATGCCCGGGAAGTTGAACAGCCGCTCGACCACGAGGGCGCCGCTGAACAGCGCGGGCAGATACATGCCGAGCAGGGTGATCACGGGGAACAGGCCGTTGCGCAGCGTGTGCCCGACGATCACCCGGCCCTCCGACAGGCCCTTGCTGCGTGCCGTACGGACGTAGTTCTCGTTCAGGTTGTCGACCATCGAGGAGCGGATGTAGCGGGAGTAGACCGCGACGGTGAGGATCGCCAGCGTCACCGTGGGCAGCACCAGCCCGGCGGGGTCGGCCAGCATCTCCGCCAGGGTGAAGCCCTGCGAGGCCTCGGGTGGCAGGACGGGCCACACCTGGGAGAACAGAATGATCATCATGAGACCCATGAAGAAGATCGGCGTGGCGTACGCCAGCAGCGACAGCGCGTTGATCGTGTAGTCGGGCCAGCGGTTGCGGCGCACGGCCTGCACCACGCCCAGCGGGACGGCCACCACGACGGCGAGCAGCGTCGAGGCCAGCGACAGCAGCATGGTCTTGGGCAGGCGCTGGACGATGGCCTCGGCCACCGACTGGTTGAGCTGGAAGGAGTAGCCCAGGTCACCTTGGACCAGCCGCTGCAGGTACATCGCGTACTGCTCCCACAGCGGCCGGTCGTACCCCATCTCGTGATTGAAGGCGGCGATCTGCTGCAGCGTCGCTTCCTTGCCGAGGATGGCCCGAGCCGCGCCTCCTGGCAGCAGGTGCAGGATCACGAACGTGATCAGCGTCACCAGGATCACGATGACCAGGGCCTGGCCCAGGCGCGTGAGGAGGTACCTGGTCAAGGGTCAGCTCTTCCAGGACCAGTCTTGGAAGTACATCAGGTTCATCGGGTCCTGCGGCTCGACGCCCTGCAGGCCCGACTTGTACGCCGAGATCTGGTAGACGGGGTTCGGCATCCAGAGCACCGGCAGGTCCTTGGCCAGGAAGTCGTTGTACTCCTGCAGAGCCCCGGCGTCGGCGGAGAACTGCGCCTTCTCGATGAGCTTGTCCGCCTCGGGGTTGCTGTAGCTGCCGAGGTTGACGGGCGCGTCGGTCTGGAACAGGCGCTCGCCGGAGGCGAAGGCCGGGTAGTACCAGCTGCCCTGGGAGCCGAAGAACGACATGTCCCAGTCGCACTTGGACTCATCGGGCTTGCAGGCCGGGGTGACCGCGACGGAGTCGGGCACTTCCTTGATCGTCAGCTGGACGCCGACCTTGGCCATCGCCGACTTGATCTCGGCGAACATCTTGGTGGTCGCGGAGAAGCCCGACTGGCTGGTCACGGTGAAGTTCAGCGGGGTGTCCTTGGCGATGCCCTCACCGCACAGGCTCGGGTCGGCGCAGGTGGTCTGCCCGTCGGGCACGACCTTCCAGCCGTGGCTCTCCAGCAACTGCTGGGCCTTGGCCGGGTCGAAGGGGTAGACGCAGCCCTCGCCGCCGGTCGCGCCGGGCTTGGCCGGCACCGGGCCGCAGGTGGGCGCCGCCATGCCGGACCAGATGACCTTGCTGATGGTGGGCTGGTCGATGAGCATCTGCAGCGCCTGGCGCAGGTACGGCTGCTCGAACAGCACCCCCGTCTCGGGGTTGTTGAAGTTGAGCTGCAGGTACGTGATCGACCACCCGTACCAGGGGGAGACCTTGTAGCCCTTGGACTCCAGGTAGGACTTCTGCGACAGGTTGGCCGGCGGGATGTAGCCGTAGTCGATCTGACCGGCGCGCAGCACGTTGAACTCGGCGTCGTCGCCGGTGAACGGGCGCAGCACGATCTTGTTGAGCTTCGGCTTGTCGGTGCCCGAGTAGGTGTCCTGCTTGGTCAGGACCACCTCGCCGCTGGGCACGTAGCTCTCCAGCTTCCACGGGCCGCTGTTGGTCTTCCACAGCGCGTTCGTCGCGTACGACTTGGGGTCCTTGGAGGCGGCGGTCAGCTTCTCGAAGGTCGTCTTGGGGTCGCCCTTGTCCCAGGCGTGCTGGGGCAGCGGCACGATGCGGTTGAGCTGGTTGCCGACGAACCAGGCGGTGTTGTACTCCTTCTTCGTCGTCAGGGAGAAGGTCTTGTCGTCCTTGACCTTGAAGTCGGAGATGTTGTCCGGGAAGCCGCCCGGCTTGTACGACGCCCACTTGTCCTTGTTGGTGGTGACGAGGTCCCACCAGAACTGGACGTCCTTCGTGGTGATCGGCTTGCCGTCGGACCAGGTGTTGTCCTTGAGCGTGATGGTCAGCGTCTTGCCGCCGTCGCTGACGACGGGCGGCTGGGCCAGCGACCGGTCCGGGTCGATGTTGTCGGTGCTGGATCCGTCGAGCTTGTAGGCGTACAGCTTGCGGTACAGGGCGGTGGAGAAGATCTCGTTCTCGCCCTGGGTGAAGCCGGGGGCCGAGATCGGCAGGATCCAGTTGGGCGTGCGGAAGGCCACCGTCACGGTGTCCTTGCCCTGCGCGCCGCCCTGCTGCGAGCCGCTGCCGGCGCCCGCGCTGCAGGCGGTCAGGGCGAGCCCGATGGCCACCACGCCGCTCATGATGCGGATTCTCGTCCCCATGATTCTCCTCGGCGAGACGTGGGCGTGCCCTCCAGGGGCCGTTCAGTCCGGAGAATGTATAGAGATGCAAGTTGCAAGTCAACCCGAAAAATCCGCTTTGTTCAGGGGACTTATTTCGGGATAGAGTCCGCGGCGGAGCATCTTTCGGTGATCGTCTTCGTGACCGATGATGGGCATCTGCCGTGTCATCAAGGAGGAGAGGCATGTCGGACCCCGCTAGTCTGCGCGAGCAGGCGCTGAGCCTGCTGGCCAGCGGCAAGGCCGCCTCCCGCGCGGATCTGGTGGAGACCCTGCAGGTGGCTCCGTCGACGGTCTCCAGCGTGGTGCGCCGCCTGCTGGAGGAGGGCGCGATCCTGGAGGAGGGCGTGGGGGCCTCCACCGGGGGGCGCCGCCCGAAGATTCTCCGGCTGCGCGAGGCCGGAGGCGTCTTCGCCGTGGCCGAACTGGGCGGCCGGCACGCCCGCGTGGGCCTCTGCCTGCCCTCCGGCGCCCTGCTGGCGGCCGAGGAGCACGCGATCGACATAGGAGCGGGCCCAGAGGCGATCTTCGACGCGGTCACCGAGGCCTTCGACGGCGTCCGTGCCGCCCACGCGCCCGGCCAGCGGCTGCTGGCCGTCGGCATGGCCCTGCCGGGGCCGGTGGACTTCCCGCACGGCCGGCTCATCGGCCCGTCCCGCATGCCGGGCTGGAGCGGGTACGACGTGCAGAGCGACCTGCGCGACCGCTTCGAGGTGACCGCGGTCGTCGACAACGACGCCAAGGCCGCCGCGATCGGCGAGCACGTCACGCGCCGCGACGCCGGCGACATGATCTACGTCAAGGCCGGCACCGGCATCGGCGGCTGCCTGGTCAGCGGCGCCCAGGTCTACCGCGGCGGGCGCGGCCTGAGCGGCGACGTCACCCACGTGCGCGTGGCCGACAGCGGCGAGCGCGAATGCTCCTGCGGCAGCCGCGGCTGCCTGGAGACCGTCGCCAGCGGCGCCGCACTGGTCCGCGAGCTGGCCGGGCGCGGCCTTCCCGTGGCCAGCACCGGCGACGTCATCGCCGCCACCGTCAACGCCGACCCGGCCGTCGTGACGCTGGTGCGCCAGGCCGGGCGGCTGCTGGGCGTGGCCCTGTCGGGCCTGGTCAACTTCCTCAATCCCGACAGCGTCGTCATCGGGGGCGCGCTGTCGAGCCTGGACGTCTACGTGGCGGCCGTCAAGGGCATGCTCTACGAGCGCTGCCTGCCCCCGCTCACCCAGTCGCTGTCGATCGAGGCCAGCGTCGCCGGGCCGGACGCGGCGCTGATCGGGCTGAGTCACCTCATCCGCGAAACTGCAGACATCCGCCCCCTGGCGGACATCCGTCCCTCCTAGGAAGCAGCACAGTGTCCCTCCGTATCGCCGTCTGCGGCATCCACATCGAGTCCAGCACCTTCTCGCCGCACCTCAGCGGCGCCGCCGACTTCGAGGTCACCCGCGGCGACGCCCTGCTCGGCAGGTACGCCTGGCTCGGCGAGCCGTGGGCGGCCGGGGTGGAATGGGTGCCGATCGTGCACGCCCGCGCCCTGCCGGGCGGAGCGGTCGAGCCCGCCGCGTACGACGCCTGGCGCGACGAGATCGTCCGGGGCCTGGCCGGCGGCCCGTTCGACGGCGTGCTGCTCGACATCCACGGCGCGATGAGCGTCGTGGGCCGCGAGGACGCCGAAGGCGACCTCATCACCGCCATCCGCTCGGTGATCGGCGCCGAGCCGCTGGTGTCGGCGGCCATGGACCTGCACGGCAACGTCTCCACCACCCTGTTCGACGGCTGCGACCTGCTGACCTGCTACCGCACCGCGCCCCATGTGGACGTCTGGGAGACCCGCGAGCGCGCCGCCCGCAACCTCGTCGAGGCGCTGCGGCGCGGCGGCCGGCCGCACAAGGCGCTGGTCCACGTGCCGATCCTGCTGCCCGGCGAGATGACCAGCACCCGCGTCGAGCCCGCCCGCGGACTGTACGCCCGCATCCCCGAGGTCGAGGCGAGGCCGGGCGTGATCGACGCGGCCGTCTGGATCGGCTTCGCCTGGGCCGACGAGCCGCGCTGCACCGGTGCGGTCGTGGCCACCGGCACCGACGCCGCCGCCACCGAGCGGGCGGCACGCGAGCTGGGGCAGGCGTTCTGGGACGCGCGCGACGGCTTCGCCTTCGTCGCGCCCACGGGCTCCATGGACGAGTGCCTGGACGCGGCGCTCAAGGCGGGCTCGGCCGGGCCGTACTTCATCAGCGACTCCGGTGACAACCCCGGCGCGGGCGGCGCCGACGACGTCACCTACGCCCTGGAGCGGATGCTGGCCAGGCCCGAGATCCGCGACGGCTCGGTTCGTGCCGTCTACGCCTCCCTGTTCGACCCCGAGGCGGTGGCGCGCATCGGGCACCTGCCGATCGGCTCGCCGGTCAGCGTGCGCGCGGGCGGCCGCGTGGACACGCGCCCGCCGGGGCCGGTGCTGCTGGAGGGGACGCTGGAGGCGCTGGCCGACGATCCGGACGGCGGGCGGGTGGCCGGCGTGCGCGTCGGCGGGCTGAGCGTGTTCCTGACCTCGCGGCGGATGCAGTACCGGCTGCTGGAGTCGTACCGGCGCCTCGGGGTGGACGTCGCCGACGTGGACGTGGTCACCGTCAAGATCGGCTATCTGGAGCCCGAGCTGTTCGAGGCCGCCGCCGACTGGATGCTGGCGCTCACGCCGGGGGGCGTGGACCAGGACCTGCACCGGCTGCCGTACCGGAACCTGAAGCGGCCGATCTTCCCGCTGGATCGCGACGCCGCGCTGGATCCGGCCCCCTTGATGAGCTCCGGTCCCCTCGCCTGACCGGGCCGCGGCGTCCGTGATCTGTGCGGCGCCGTTCACCACTCTCTTGTACGGCAGAGCACGGTGGGCCGCACGCGCCGACGCGGGTGGCCCTCTGTCATGGCCGGTCGTGAAGGCTCACGGAGTGCCCGCCGTGACGAGCGCACCGTGAGTTGAGGCATTGACACCGCTGTGTAACGCGCGTTTAATTCGGCTAACCGATATCCGTCGACGGTTAACGAAACGCGGTGCCATGTACGAGATAACGTCCCTGCGCCAGGCCACGACACTCGGCGAGGAAGTGGTCAGGCGGCTGCGTTACCTCGTGATCACCGGCCGGCTGGCACCCGGCACCCACCTCGTCGAGGACCGGCTGGCCCGGGAGTTCGACATCAGCCGCGGGCCCATCCGCGACGCCCTGCGCAAACTCGAAGGCGAGGGCCTGCTGGAGTCCCGGCGCCGCGGCCTCTTCGTGGTCGGCCTCGACGAGAGCGACGTCGAGGAGCTCTACACGCTGCGCGAATCCCTGGAGTCGCTGGCGCTGCGCCGGAGCATGGAGCGGGCGACGCCGGAGGACTGGGCCACGCTGCAGGGACCGATCGACGCCATGCGGGACGCGGCCGATCGCGGCTCGGCCGAGGACTTCGCCTCCGCCGACCTGGAGTTCCACAGCCGGTTCTACGAGCTGTCGGGGCACCGCCGGCTCGTCAGCGTCTGGGAGCAGTACCGCCCGACCTTCTCGGTCCTGCTCAGCGTCACCAACGCGCAGGACGCCGACCTCCATCCGTCGGCGGAGGCGCACGTCGCCCTGCTGGAGGGGGTGCGCTCCGGCGACGTCGAGTCGACGGTGCGGGAGCTGTCGGCGCACCTGCTGGGGGCCAAGAACCGCATGCGTGCCGCGCGCGCGAAGGGCGCCCACTGAGCGGTAGATCGGTCGTCAGGACAGCCGTCCCGGGGGAGCGGCGCGTCACCAGCCCAACCAACTGCCCGACCTCTATCTGATCTGTCCGAGTACGCCTCCGCAGCGAGGCATCTCCCGGAAGGAGGCGGTCATGGTCGTCTTCCGCCGTACCGCTCCAGCTACTGTCCTCCTCGGTGCGGTCCTGATCGCCTCGGCGGCCTGCGCCGGCGATCGCACCCCTGCCGGCTCCGCCGAGGCCGAGAAGTACCCGTCGAAGGACATCCATCTCATCGTGCACGCGGCCGCCGGCGGGGCGTCGGACATGACCGCCCGCGCGCTGGCGACCGAGCTGGAGAAGGACCTCGGCCGCAGCATCGTGGTGGAGAACCGTCCCGGGGCCTCGGGCTCGACCGCCATGAAGTTCCTGGCCTCGGCCGAGCCCGACGGGTACACCCTGGGCTATCTCCCGGTCGAGGTGTCCATGCTGGGCCACCGCGGCTACGAGGTGAAGCCCGGGAACTACACCATGCTCGGGCAGGTGGTGAACGTCCCCGCGGTGGTCGTCGTGCCGGCCGACAGCCCGAACAAGTCGCTCGACGACCTCATCAAGGCGGCCAAGTCCAAGCCGGACGAGGTCAGCGTCGCCAACTCCGGTCCCGGCTCCATCTGGGAGGCCGCGACCACGCTGCTCGGGAACCAGGCCGGCGTCGGCTTCAAGCCGGTGCCCTTCGACGGGGGCGCGCCCGCGGTCGCCGCCGCGGCCGGTGACAAGGTGGACGCGGCGGTGGCGGGCGTCAGCGAGGTGGCTCCCTCGGTGAAGGACGGCCGGGTACGCGCGCTGGCCGTGCTCGACGCCGAGCGGTCCAAGGAGCTTCCCGACGTGCCGACAGGC
This sequence comes from Nonomuraea phyllanthi, assembly GCF_006334985.2. Taxonomy (GTDB): domain Bacteria; phylum Actinomycetota; class Actinomycetes; order Streptosporangiales; family Streptosporangiaceae; genus Nonomuraea; species Nonomuraea phyllanthi. Next base: position 168,420 of record NZ_VDLX02000019.1, on the reverse strand, counting down.
AAGGAAGAGGGGCACGACATCACGGTCGGAGGCTGGGGCGGCATCGGCGCGCCCGCCGGCCTCCCGCAGCCCGTCGCGCAGCGCCTGCGCGACGCCGTGAGCAAGGCCGCCCAGGCGCCGGGCTTCACGCAGACGCTGACCAACGCGGGAGCGGTCCCGACCTATCGCAGCGCGGAGGAGTTCGCCTCCTTCGCCGAACAGGAGTACACGCGCTTCGCCGACGTCCTCCAGCCCTCCGGCTCGTGAGCGGGCGCGACCGGAGCGTGATGACGATGAAGGGATCGAAGGCGGGCGCGGTGCCCGTACGGGAGACGCTGATCGCGTCCGGGGCGCTCGTCCTGGCCGCGGCCGCCCTCCTGTCGTCGCGGGCCATCGAGCCGGCGGTGCGCAGCCATGACATCGGGCCGGCCGCCTGGCCCACCGTCCTCGCCGCCTGCATGGGGGTGCTCGCGCTGGTGATGCTGGCGCGAGCCGTCTCGGAGGCCGCCCGCCGGCGGCAGGCCGACGCGGCGGGCGCGAGCGCCGGAGCGGACGCCGTGGAGGAAGTGGCCGCCGGTGGTCCCGCCAAGGTGCTGACCGCGCTGGCCGCCTTCGTCGTCTACGGCGCCGCCTGGCACCTGCTCGACTTCCGGGTCTGCACTCCCCTGCTGCTGGCGGCGCTGGCCGCGATCGGCGGCGGGCGGGGCTGGCGGCCGCTGGTCGCCTATCCGATCGGGCTCACCGCCCTGTTGTGGCTGCTGTTCGGTTACCTGCTGGAGGTGCCGCTGTGAACGCGGTGCTGGACGGGCTGGGCGCTCTCACCGAACCGGGCGTGATCGGCGGGCTGGTCCTCGGCACCGTCCTCGGGATGCTGGTCGGGACGTTTCCCGGTATCAGCGTCACCATGGCCGTGGCCCTGGCCAGCGGGTTCACGCTGACCCTGGAGCCGGTGCAGGGGCTCGCGGTGCTGCTGCCCATCTACGTTGCCGCCAGCTTCGGCGACCGGGTGCCCGCGATCCTGATCAACACGCCGGGCACCCCGGCCTCGATCGCCTCCACGTTCGACGGCTTCCCGCTGGCCCGGCAGGGCAAGGCCGGGCTCGCGCTGACCGTCTCCGCGGTCGGCTCGCTGGTGGGCGGGCTGGCCGGGATCATCCTGTTCATCGTCGCGGCGAACCCGCTGGCGAGCGTGGCACTGCAGTTCGGCCCGGCCGAGATGTTCGCGCTGGTGGTCTTCGGCCTCACCATGATGGTCACCGTCGCGGAGGGGCAGCTGGTCAAGGGCCTGTTCGCCGGCCTGGCCGGCCTGCTGCTCGGCGTCGTGGGGCTCGACCCGATCACCGGTGACCCGCGGCTGACGTTCGGGGTGGAGCTGCTCACCTCCGGCCTGCCCTTCATCGCCGTGATCATCGGCCTGTTCGGCATCGCCGAGGTCTTCGAGCAGATGCTGACCCACCGCAAGGGTGAGAGCACCGTCATCACCCAGATGGGCCGCTGGACGCCCACCCGGGAGGAGCGGCGCAGGATCCGCAAGCCGATCGCCATCGGCAGCGGCGTCGGCGTGGTCGTCGGGGTCATGCCCGCCGCCGGCGGCGACATCGCGGGGCTGGTGTCATGGACGCAGGCCAGGCGCTCGTCCCGGCGACCGGAGGAGTTCGGCAAGGGATCGCTGGAAGGGCTCGCGGCCGCGGACACCGCGAACAACGCGCAGGTGGGCGGCGCCCTCATCACGTCGTTCGCGCTCGGGCTGCCCGGCGACTCGGTGAGCGCCGTCCTGCTCGGATCGATGATCATCTGGGGCCTGACGCCGGGCCCGACGCTCTTCCGCGACCATCCCGACCTGATCACCACGGTGTCGGGGATCCTGCTGCTCGCGACGGCGCTGGCGTTCCTCCTCAGCCTGCTGCGGCTGCGCGGGGTCGTACGCCTGCTGGACCTTCCGCGCCACTACCTGTGGAGCACGATCCTGATCTGCTGCGCCGTCGGCACGTACTCGATCAACAACAACCCGGGCGACGTCCTGGTGATGCTGATCGCCGGGCTCGTCGGGCTGGCGATGCGGCGGTACGGGTTCCCCGCGGGCCCGCTGGTGCTGGGGCTGCTGCTCGGCCCGCTGGCCGAGGCCAACCTGCGGCGGACACTGGTGATCGGCGGACCCGGCGAGATCTTCACCAATCCGATCGCGGCCGCCCTGCTGGTGCTCAGCGTGCTCGCGCTGGCCTGGCCGTTGCTCCGTCGCCGCACGCGCGCGTCCCGGGCCGCCGGCCGGACGCCCGAAGGCAGCCTGCCATCCCCGAACCCGCCGGAAGGACCGCCCTCATGACGACGCCGACGGTGATCGCCGCGCTGCCCACCCCGTTCCGCCCCACGGGCGACCTCGACCCGGAGGCCGCCAGGGAGCTGTTCCGTGCCGTCAACCGCACCGTCGACGGCCTGCTCATCGGCGGCACCACCGGGGAGTTCCCGGCGCTGGACGACGCCGAGCGGCTGACCTTGACGGAGATCGCGCTGGAGGAGGCGGGGCCGGACCGGGTGATCGCGCACGTCGGCGCGCCCAGCGCGTTCCAGGCCGCCCGGCTGGCCGCCGCCGCCGTCTCCGCCGGAGCGACCCGGCTCGCGGCCATCACGCCGTACTTCCTGGCGGCCGGGCCGGACGTCGTACGCGGCTATTTCGCGCGGATCCGCGACGCGGCGGGCGGCGCCGCGCTCTACGCCTACCTCTATCCCGATCTCACCAACACCGACGTCTCGCCGGAGCAACTGGCCGCGGTGCCGGGCCTGGCCGGCGTGAAGCTCTCCGGCGGCGCCTCCGGCGAGGTGGCCGCGCACGTCGCCCTGGCCTCGGAGGGGTACGAGGTCTACTCGGGCAACGACGTGCGGCTCGCAGCGGTGGCGGAGCAGGGCGGCACCGGCGTCGTGTCCGGTCTGTCCGTCGCCTTCCCGGAAGTTTTCGGCAGCCTGGCCCGCGCCGTCGCCGGCGGCGACACGGCCGCGCGCGACGCCCTCCAGAAGGTGGCCGACGAGGCCGGCGCCGCGGTGGGCCCGAACATCGCGCACCTCAAGCTCGCGCTGCGGCTGCGCGGGCTGCCCGGAGGAGCCAGCCGGATGGCCGCCCGGGAGGTCGACCCCGCCGTCCGGTCCCGTCTCGTCCGGCTGGTCGAGCAGGTGGTCGAGCTCGGGACGCCCTGACCGCTCCAACTCGCCGGCCGATCCCCCTGCCCGTCCCGCGACATGACCCATCCCCGTCACCGACCGACACTCCCCTGTCCGAAGGAGACCTCATGTCCGCGCACCTGACCATGCTGCGCCGAGCGCTCGCTCCCGGCCTCGCCGCCGTGCTGGCGCTGCCCCTGACAGCAACCACCGCCGGAGCAGCCGAACCGTCCGGCCACGACGAGCGGGCCCGCGCCTACGCGTGCCGCCAGGACATCCATCCGCAGGACCCCGACTATCCCGGCGTGCACGTCGCCTCGCTCGAGAAGGCGCCCAACGGTGACCTGCTCTACTCCTTCTACGCCGGCACGGAGGAGGGCGCGGACGACGTCGCGACGTACATGAGCCGGCTACCCGTCGGGGCGAGGACCTGGACCGAGCCGCGCGTCATCTTCGACGAGCCAGGCCAGCCCGACGGCAACGCCGTGCTGTGGGCCGACGGCCGCAGCACCTACCTGTTCTTCTCCACCATCCGCGGCGACGGGTGGACCGAGGCGGACCTGCGCCTGATCCGGTCGCGGGACAGCGGCAGGACCTGGTCCGAGCCGGAGCAGATCCGCCAGGAGTTCGGCTGGCTGTTCGGCACCAGGCCGTTCCGCATGTCCAACGGCGAGGTGCTCGTCCCCATCTACAGCGAGGCGCGGTGGGCGTCCGGCTGGTACATCCCCGGCGACGACTACTCCACGTGGGTCCCTCACCCGTCCGGCGACGACGCGGACTGGCCGCGCTCTCCGAACGGCGCGATCCAGCCGGCCACCGTCGAACTCGAACCGGGGCACCTGCTGGCCTACCTGCGCACCCGCGACCAGGAGATCTACCGGACCGAATCGTTCGACTACGGCCGCACCTGGTCGGCGGCCGAGCCGACCGGGCTGCCGAACAACAACGCCAGGGTGGCCCTGCTCAAGCTCCGCGACGGCGCCCTCGTCCTCGCCTTCAACCCCATCACCGACGGCCGGGACACGCTGCGCCTGGCCCTCTCCACCGACCAGGGCAGGACCTGGTCGAGCTCCGTCGACGTCGAGTCCGAGCCCGGCGCCGAGTTCTCCTACCCCTACCTGCTGCAGACCGACGACGGCATGATCCATCTCGGCTACACGCACCGTCGCGAGTCGATGCGGCACCTCGTCTTCAACGAGCAGTTCGTCCGGGCCGGCGCCGACCTGCCGTCCGACGCCCGGCCCGTGCCCGTCGAGTACCGGAACGGGCGGCTCGGGCACCCGTCCGCCTGCGCGTACCGGAACAGGTCGCGCTGAGCCCGGCCGGATCTGGCGCCCGTGGCGCCAGATCCGGCTCCGCGCGGGTCACGCGCCGCCGGGCTCGGCGGTGCGCTCCCACATGGACTTCATCTCGGCGAACCCCTGCTCCATGATCTCCACCATGGCCTGCCTGGCGCGCTCGCCGTCGCGCCGCTGGACCGCCTGGGCCACGTCGGTGTGCAGCCGCAACGCCTGCTCGTCCGGGTAGTGGGGCATCAGGTGGTAGTGGTGGCGGCCGGCGAGCACCTCGGCGACGATCTGGTGCAGGTTCGCGAACATCTCGTTGCCGGAGGCGGCCAGCACCCGCCGGTGGAAGTCGATGTCGAGGTGGAGGAAGCGCGCCTCGTCACCGGCCTTCCCGGCGGCCCACATCTTGGCCGCGAGCCCCACTAACTCGCTCGCGTCGTCGTCGTCGATCCGCTCGGCCGCCAGCCAGGCGGCGTGCGGCTCGATCGCGGTCCGCAACTCGGTGATGGAGCGCATCTGCGCCATCCGCCCCTCCGAGGCGAGCCGCCAGCGGATCACCTGCGGATCGAAGACGCTCCACGCCTCGGCGCTCTGGATCATGATCCCGACTCGCCGCCGGGTCTCGACGAGACCCATGGACGCCAGCACCCGCAGCACCTCGCGGATCACGGAGCGGGAGACCTGGTAGCGGTCGACGAGGTCCTCGATGCTCAGGACGGAACCGGTGGCCACGTCGCCGCTGCAGATGGCGGTGCCGAGGTGGTGGAGGACACGTGCGTGCAACCCGGCCTCGGCAGGGGCGTGCTGGGTGCGTGCGCCCCCTGGGGAGGACTGGTTCACGCGATAAAGCATATCAGTTAGAAGACGACTCTTGAATAAGTCATCTTTTTTGTCCTAGCATCCCGGCATTAAGCCGACGTTACGTGAGTGTGGCGCTCTCGTGGAGGCGGCGGCCATGACAGAAAGGCGAGATGACGTGCGACGTCGATCGATTCTCGGTACATCTCTGGCCGTGGTTGTCGCCATGAGCCTGTCCGCCTGTGGCGGTGGCGGCGACGACGGCGCGTCCAAGACGGTCCGGGTCACCCTGGCCAACCATGTGTGGACCGACAACATCAAGAAGGCCCTGCCCGAGTTCGAGAAGCAGACCGGGCTCAAGGTCGAGATCACCCAGCTCGGCGAGGACCAGCTCTCCGACCAGTACAACGTCAAGCTGAACGCCGGCTCCGCCGACATCGACGTGATGATGTACCGCCCCCTGCAGGAGGGGAAGCTCTTCGCCAAGAACAAGTACCTGGCCGACCTGTCGGCCCAGGTGAAGTCCGGCAAGGACTGGGACTTCAGCGACTTCCAGGCCGGTCCGGTGGAGGCCACCACGTACGAGGGCAAGCCGGTCGGTGTGCCGATCATCACCGAGCAGGAGGTCCTCTACTACCGCAAGGACCTGCTCGCCAAGGCCGGGCTGGAGAGCCCGCCGAAGACCCTCGACGAGCTCAAGGCCGCCGCCGCCAAGATCAAGGCGGCCGACCCGAGCGTCGCCGGCTTCGTCGCCCGTACCGGCAAGTCCGCGGCGGTCACCCAGTTCTCCAGCTTCCTCTACAGCTTCGGCGGCGACTTCGTGGACGGCGGCGGCAAGTCCGCGCTCAACAGCGAGGCGGCCAAGCAGGCGTACGCCTACTACGGCGGACTGATCAAGGACTCCGGCCCCGCGAACGTCAGCACCGACATGAGCTGGCCCGAGGCGATGGCCATCTTCACCCAGGGCAAGGCCGCCTTCTACACCGAGGCGAACTCGCTCTACAAGAACGCCACCGACCCGGCCAAGTCCAAGGTCTCGGACACGGTGGGCTTCGCGCCGTTCCCGGCGGGCCCGGCCGGCTCGAAGCCGTACAGCATCCCGTCGTGGGCGCTGGGCATCAACGCCGCCTCCGAGAACACTGACAACGCCTGGAAGTTCATCGAGTGGGCCACCAGCAAGGAGCAGACGCTCGCCCAGCAGAAGTCCGGCGTGCCCGGAGCCCGCAGCTCCGTCTGGGCGAACCCGGAGGGCACCTCGACCTTCCCCGAGGACCTGGTGAAGGCCATCGCGGCCAGCGAGAAGACGGGCGTCGGGCATGACCGGCCGCTGGTCGTGAAGGTCGCCGAGTCCCGCGAGATCGTCGGCCAGCCGATCGTGGACGCGATCACCGGCAAGGACGCCGCCGCGGCCGCCGACACGGCCAACGCCGCGTTCCAGACGTTCCTGGACGACGAGGCCAAGTAGCAGTGGCCGACGCCCCCGAGACCCCCGGCTGGCTGCGCTGGGTCGACGACCATCGCAAGTGGCTCTTCGCCGCTCCCGCGATGATCTTCGTCGCCGCGCTGCTCGTGTTCCCGCTGGCCTGGACCCTCTACCTCAGCCTGACCGACGCGGAGGGATCCGTCCGGGCGGAGAGCGACTTCGTCGGCCTCCAGAACTACCTCGACGTCCTCACGGACACCGCCAGGTTCTGGCCCGCCGTCGGGCGGACCGCCGCGTTCACCGTCGTCGCGCTGCTGTTCGAGGTGGGCCTCGGGATGGCGATCGCCCTGCTGCTCTGGCGGCCGTTCAAAGGTCAGAGGTGGGTCCGGGTCGCCATCCTGCTGCCGCTCGTCGCCACCCCGGTGGCGGTCGGCATGATGTGGCGGCTCATCTTCGACCCGAACATCGGCATGGCCAACCGGGTGCTCGGCTGGTTCGGCATCGGCCCGCAGCCGTGGCTCGCCGGCCAGCACTCGGCCCTGCCCACCACGATCTTCATCGACGTGTGGCAGTGGACGCCGATGGTGGTGCTGATCCTGCTCGCCGGGCTCACCTCGCTGTCGGACGAGCCGCAGGAGGCGGCGCGCATCGACGGCGCGACCACCTGGCAGCGCTTCCGGCACGTCACGCTGCCGCTGCTGATGCCCACGCTGACCGTGGCGATCCTGCTGCGCGGCATCGACGCGCTGAAGACCTTCGACATCCTGTACGCCACGAAAGGCCGCGGCGGCGGCTCGTTCCACGAGGTGGAGACGCTGAACGTGTACGCCTACGGCCTCAGCTTCGACTACAACGACTACGGCGTCTCCTCCACCGTCCTCATCCTCTTCTTCCTCATCATCATCGGGGCCATGTGGGCCCTGACCGCCCGGCGCAAGGAGGCGCAGCGATGAAGCCCCGGGCCTCGTACCAGGTGTTCCGGGTGGTGGCGCTCACCGTGGTGGTGCTCGTTCTGCTGGCGCCGCTGGTCTGGATGGTCGCCGCGTCGTTCAAGACCAACGTCGACATCTACGACCCGAGCAAGGCGCTGTCCTTCTCCCCCACCCTGGACAACTACGCCAAGGTGCTCAAGCAGGCCAACTACGTCGAGTTCATCGTCAACAGCCTCTGGGTCGCGTTCGCCGCCACCGTGGCCTCGCTGGTCCTCGGCCTGCCCGCGGCGTACTCGATGAGCCGGTTCAACATGAAGAAGTCCGCGCTGGTGGTGCTGATGGCCCGGGTCATCCCCGGCGTCTCGCTGCTGGTGCCGTGGTACTACGTCTTCTCCAACCTGAGGATGGTCGGCGGCTTCGGGGTGCTGATCATCAGCCACATGTTCGTGGCGCTGCCGCTGGTGGTCTACATCATGATGGGCTACTTCGACAGCCTGCCCACGGAGCTGGAGGAGGCGGCGCTGGTCGACGGGCTGACCCACGTCGGCGCGTTCCGGCGCATCACGCTGCCGCTGTCGCTGCCGGGCGTCGCCACCGCCGGCATCCTGTCCTTCATCTTCTCCTGGAACAACTTCATGTTCGCGCTGGTGCTCTCCGACGCGGACACCAAGACCCTGCCCGTGGCGATCTTCGACTTCGTCGGCTACGCCAGCATCGACTGGGGCGGCCTGATGGCCGCGGCCACCGTGGTCACCCTGCCGATCATGGTGATCGCCCTGTTCGTGCAGAAGTACGTGGTCTCCGGTCTCACGGCCGGCGCGACGAAGGGCTGAGCGGCATGACGACCATCGCGCGCGTCGAGACCTTCCTCGTCGCCCCCCGCTGGCTCTTCGTCCGGGTGGAGACCGAGTCCGGGATCGTCGGCTGGGGCGAGGCCACCTGCGAGGGCCGCTCCGAGACCGTGCGCACCGCCGTGAGCCAGCTCGCGGAGCTGCTCGTCGGCCGGGACGCGCTGCGCATCGAGGACCACTGGCAGGTGCTGACCAAAGGCTCGTTCTACCGGGGCGGCCCCATCCTGGCCAGTGCCGTGGCGGGCCTCGACCAGGCCCTCTGGGACATCGCCGGCAAGCACTTCGGCGCGCCGGTGCACCAGCTGCTCGGCGGCCCGGTCCGCGACCGGATCCGGGTGTACGGCTGGGTCGGCGGCGACGAGCCCGGCGAGGTCCGCGACCACGTCGCCGCCCAGGTCGAGGCGGGGCTCACCGCGGTGAAGATGAACGCCTCCGGCCGGATGAGCCCGGCGGCGTCGGTCGCCGAGCTGGACGGCGTGGTCGCCCGGGTGGCCGCCGCCCGCGAGGTGCTCGGCGACGAGCGCGACGTCGCCGTCGACTTCCACGGGCGCTTCACCCTGGCCAGTGCCCGCCGGGTGGCGCCGCTGCTGGAGCCGTACCGGCCGATGTTCCTGGAGGAGCCGGTCGTCCCGGAGAACTCGCACCTCATCGGCGAGTTCGTCCGCTCGACCACCATCCCGGTCTCGACCGGGGAGCGACTCTACAGCAGGCAGGAGTTCCTGCCCGTCCTCCAGGCCGGCATCGCGGTCGCCCAGCCGGACCTCTCGCACGCCGGCGGCATCACCGAGGTACGCAAGATCGCCGCGCTCGCCGAGGTGTACGACGTGCAGCTCGCCCCGCACTGCCCGCTGGGCCCGATCGCCCTCGCGGCCTGCCTGCAGGTCGGCTTCGCCACGCCCAACTACCTGATCCAGGAGCAGAGCCTCGGCATCCACTACAACCGTGGCGCCGACGTGCTCGACTACTGCGTCGACAAGGCCCCGCTGGCGTTCGTGGACGGGCACGTCGAGCGGCTCACCGCGCCCGGCCTGGGCATCGAGGTCGACGATCCGGCGGTCCGCGCCGCCGACAGGAAGGGGCACGCCTGGCGCGGCCCGATCTGGCGGCACCGGGACGGTTCGTACGCCGAATGGTGACCACAACCTTCCACCGCACGGCCCATGTGAGAAAGGCACCCGCGTGAAGATCATCGCAGCGGACGTCATCGTCACCAGTCCCGACCGCAACTTCGTCACCCTCAAGATCACGACGGACGACGGGATCACCGGGCTGGGCGACGGCACCCTCAACGGGCGGGAGCTGTCGGTCGCGTCGTACCTGGCCGACCACGTCGTCCCCCTGCTGATCGGGCGCGACCCGCATCGCATCGAGGACACCTGGCAGTTCCTCTACCGCTCCGCCTACTGGCGGCGCGGGCCCGTCACCATGGCCGCCATCGCGGCCGTGGACGTGGCGCTGTGGGACATCAAGGCCAAGGCCGCCGGGATGCCGCTCTACCAGCTGCTCGGCGGGGCCTCCAGGAACGGGATCATGGCGTACGGGCACGCCTCGGGCCGTGACCTGCCCGAGCTGTTCGACTCGATCCGCCGGCACCTGGAGCTGGGCTACCGGTCGATCCGGGTGCAGACCTCCGTGCCGGGCATCAACGCCGTGTACGGCGTGGCCGCCCAGCCCAGCGCGGGCGGCAAGCGCTACGACTACGAGCCGGCCCAGCGCACCCCGCTGCCCGCCGAGGAGGACTGGGACACCCGCGCCTACCTGCGCCACCTGCCCGGAGTCTTCGAGGCGGTACGCAACGAGTTCGGCCCCGAGCTGCCGCTGCTGCACGACGGGCACCACCGGATGACCCCCATCCAGGCCGCCAAGCTCGGCAAGGCCCTCGAACCGTACGACCTGTTCTGGCTGGAGGACTGCACGCCGGCGGAGAACCAGGAGGCGCTGCGCCTGGTCCGCCGCCACACCACCACCCCGCTGGCCATCGGCGAGGTCTTCAACACCGTGTGGGACTACCAGACGCTGATCCGCGAGCAGCTCATCGACTACGTCCGCTCCGCCGTCACCCACACCGGGGGGATCACGGCCATGCGGAAGCTGCTCGACTACGCCGCCCAGTACCAGATCAAGTCCGGCATCCACGGCCCGACCGACATCTCGCCGGTCGGCATGGCCGCCGCCCTGCACCTGGACCTCGCGATCCACAACTTCGGCATCCAGGAGTACATGCAGCACGGCGCGGTGACCAACGACGTGTTCCGGCAGTCGTTCACCTTCACCGACGGCTACCTGCACCCGGGCGAGTCGCCGGGCCTCGGCGTGGAGCTCGACGAGGAGGCCGCCGGGCTGTTCCCGTACCAACCGGCGTACCTGCCGTTCAACCGGCTCAAGGACGGCACCGTCCACGACTGGTGAGCACGCGCCGGACGGTGAATCCTTTCGCGGTGCGAGGGCCTCTTATGAGGTGACGGCCACACCGGGACAGGAGACGGGCATGGGTTCTAGGGAAGGTTTCGCCATGCTCGAAACCGGATCGCCCGCACCCGACATCGTGCTGGAGGACACCGACGGCAGGGCCGTGCGGCTGTCCGACCACCGGGGCCGGCAGGCCGTGCTGATCTATTTCATGCGCTCGACCTCGTGCCCGGTCTGCGACGGGCACGTCCAGGACCTCGTCCGGGAGCGCACCGCGTACGAGGACGACGGCGTCCAGGTGTTCGTCGCGGCCAGGCAGCATCCTCGTCGACGCCCGGGGCGTCGTCCGCCACGCTCACGGCGCCACCCTGCCCACCGGCGGCTACGACAGGAAGGGCATCGCCGCGGCCGTCCGGGGCCTCCGCGCCCGCGCGTGATCCGCGGGAGGATCCTTCCGCTCCTGTCACAATCCCCCGAGCTGTCCTGTCGGAGGAGGTAACGAGCGACAACGGCAAGGAGCGCGTCATGGATTCCCGCGTGAGCCCCTCCGGCGACCCGGCCGCGGCCACGGGCCCGGAGCAGCCGGTGGAGGCCGCCTGATGCCGGCGTTCCTGCACGCGGCGGGGGTGTCGGTCGGCTGCGGGCTGGCCCTCGCCCCCGCCCTGCTGCCGTCCGCCCGTTCGGCCAGGAGGTGGCCGCACGTCGTCATGGCGCTCGGCATGGCGGCCGGGCACCTGGGTGGCTGGTTCCTCTCCGCCGCGGTGCTCGCGCTGTTCACCGCCGGCTGGCTCTGCGGCTCGCCGTCCCGCCGCGCGGAGACGGGGCACCACATCCAGGACTTCGTGGTCATGTCCATGCTCCTGGTGCTGACGGCGTTCGGCGGGGCCGCGCCTTTCACGGGCACTCCGTCCGGGCACGCGCACGGCGGCGGGTCGCTGGCGCCGGTGGCCCTGGCCATCGGGCTGGCCTGGACGTGCGTCCGGCTCGTCCGCGTCCTGCCCGGGAGGAACGCGGACGGGCCGGGGTCGCTCGGCCAGGACGCGTGCGCGGCCGGGATGGCGGCCAGCATGGCTTTCATGGCCGTACTGGCGCTGTGATTTCATCCCTTTTGTCCCGTTGTCACACATCAGGGTGCTGCCTTGTCTGAGCTGGTGTACGGCCGGATCCAGCCAGCCACCGTCTCACGGAGGAAACCTGATGAGCACCGATCACGCTCACGCCCACCAGCTCGACAACCCCGACAAGAGCGGCCCGCCGCCGAAGATCGACGTGGTCGCCACCGTCGCCGGGGCGCCGCCCGCGCCGGAGGGCGCCGAGGCGATGACGATCCTCGTCACGTTGCCGCCGAACAGCCCCGGCGCGCCGCCGCACCGGCACTCCGGCCCCGCGTACGGGTACGTGGTCAAGGGAGCCATCAACTTCGAGCTGGAAGGCGACCCCGTGCGGGTCGTCCGGGCCGGTGAGGCGTTCTGGGAGCCGGGTGGGGACGTGATCCACTACCAGGACGGCAACCACCTGTCCGACGAGGAGTCGGTATTCGTGGTGACGATGTTCTGCGCGCCCGGCCAGCCCATGTTGATCCCGGTCAGCCCGGAGGAGTTGGAGGCCCGGCGGGACCGCCGCGCGCCGCAATCATGACGAAGGTCTCGCTGACCGCCCTCGTCCGGGGCCTGCTCACGTTCGCCCGCGAGGCGGACAGCGGCCGGAGCGCCACCACGGTCCACGGCGGGCACGACCGCTCGCTGCGGCAGACCGTGATGGCGCTGCGCAAGGGCGAGCACATGCACGAGCACGAGCACCCCGGCGAGGTCACGGTGCACGTGCTGCACGGGCGGGTACGGCTGGTCGCCGGGCCGCACTCGTGGGACGGGCTGCCGGGCGACCTGCTGGTCATGCCCGAACGCCGCCACCGCGTGGAGGCCGTGCAGGACAGCGCGTTCCTGTTCACCACCGCACGCTGAGGGACGGAGAAGGCGGGAACCCGGCCGGTTCCCGCCTTCTGTCGTGCCGGGCCGGTGCCACGGGTCACCGCCGTCGTCCAGCGCCACGGGCCACGGGTCACCGCCGTCGGCCACGGGCCACGGGCCACGGGGCCAGGGACCGGAGGCCACGGGCCAGGGCCCACGGGGCCCCGGGGCCAGGGGGTGAGGACCACGCTCTCCCCAGGGCGCGACCGAGGCACCTGGGAGGCGACCGTGTTCGCAGCGACATCGCCGGATGCCGCGCGCGAACGGAGTCGAGATCGTGACCATGAGCCTTCTGAAGTCGTACAGAGACCACGGGGAACAGCCGGATGGAGCCGCTTCGGCGTTCGTGCGCGCCGCGCCGCGCCTCTTCTCGATCGGGCTGCGCGTCCTGGAGGACGTGGGCGAGGCCGAGGACGTGGTGCAGGAGACGTGGCTGCGATGGGCCCGCACCGACCGCTCGGTCGTCATCAACCCGCCCGCGTTCCTCGCGCTGACCGCCAGCAGGCTCGCGCTCAACGTCGCCCAGTCCGCCCGCAGGCGCCGCGAGACCACCGCCGGGCCCTGGCTCCCCGAGACGACGGACCCCTCCATCGGGCCCGAGACGTCGGCCGAACGGCACGACGCGGTCGACGGCGCGATCCTGCTGCTGCTGGAGAGGCTGACCCCCGCTGAGCGCGCGGTCTACGTGCTGCGCACGGCCTTCGACTACCCGTACCGCCGGATCTCCGAGATCCTCCACCTGGGCGAGGACCACGCGCGGCAGCTCGTGCGGCGCGCCCGCGACCACCTCGCCACCGCGCGGAGCTGCCCGGTGAGCTCCACCGCGCACCGGCGCCTCGTACGCGCCTTCCTCGCCGCCGCGCAGACCGGCGACCTCGCAGAACTGGAGGACCTGCTGGCCGCCGACGTCGCCACGCACGGCCGGACGGCCGTGGGGCACCGGCGCGGCCACTTCAGCCGGAGCCTTAAGCCGGCGTCCGGACACGGCCTCGCCTCCTGATCGGCCCAGGGCCCTCAGTGACCTCCCTCACACAAGGGGCGCGTGCCTGTCACGGACGGAGTGACTGTCCGGTCTTAGCTACGAACCGACCGATTTGCCGTGGCGAGAGGTGAGCCATGACAGACGCACATCGCCGGAAACGGGCCTCCTCGGCTCTCAGCGACCCCAGCGAGGAGTCCTGTCCCGCGTCACCCGGCCGACCGACCGGGGGTCCGCAGCTGGACGGCCTGCACGACCTTCCCCGTCCGGTGGCGATGGCGGTAGGGGGCGGCGGCGTGCTCGGCGCCGCGCACGTCGGCGTCGGGTACGCGCTGGAGCAGCGCGGATTCGTCCCCGACCTGATCGTCGGAACCTCGGTCGGCGCCCTCAACGGCGCGATCGCGGCCGCCCACCCCGGCAAGGCCGCGGCCTGGCTGGACGGCGTGTGGACCCGCCTGCGCCGCCGCGAGGTGTTCCCGCTCGGCTACCTGCCCTCGCGGGCCAGCATCTTCACCGACCGGGGCCTGCGCAGGCTGATCGCGCAGGCCGCACTGCCGTCGCGGATCGAGCAGCTGGAGATCCCCTTCACGGCGGTGGCCACGGACCTCGCCGACGGCGCCGAGGCGCTGCTCGACCACGGGGACCTCGAGACGGCGCTGCTGGCCAGCGCGGCCATCCCCGGCGTCCTGCCCCCGGTGGACCGGGAGGGCCGGACGCTGGTCGACGGCGGCGTGATCGCCTACGTCCCGGTACGGGCGGCGCGGCTCGCGGGGGCGGCCAGCGTGGTGGTGATGTCGATCGGGCCGGAGAGCAGGCGGCTGAACCCGGCCGTCACGCCCCTGCGGGCCGGCGCGGTCGCCGCCAGAGCAGGCGTGCTGCTGCTGCAGCACCAGATCGAGCGCGACCTGCACGAGGTGTCCGAACAGATCCCGACCGTCGTCCTGCCGACCGGCATCGAGACCTGGCCCGCCCCGTGGGACTTCGGCCACTCCCGGCGGCTGATCAACACCGCGTTCCACACGGCGGGAGCCTTCCTCGACGGACTGCGCGTCAGCGGGCCAGGCCTGTACCGGGCCGACGGTCCTCCGGCGATCTCGGCCGCCCCCCGCAGGGCGCGTGCCGCCTCCGTGTCGGGAGCGCTCACGTGAGCACCGTCGCGTTCCTCAACATCGGCATGCACGGGCACATCAACCCGACGCTCCCGGTCGTCGCCGAGCTGGCCCGCCGCGGCCACACCGTCACCTACCACACCTCGCCCGCGTTCGCGGCGGAGATCGAGGCCGCCGGCGCGACCGTCTGCCGCTACCCCGGGGGCGACCCGTCGCTCCCCGACCCGCCGACGCCGTTCACGCTGCTGGACGGACTCGCGAACGCCGCCCTCGGCCTGCTGCCCACCGTGCTCGCCGACCTGCGCCGCATCCGGCCCGACCTGGTGGTCCACGGCTCCATGTGCCCCTGGGGCGCGGTCGCCGCGCGCGAGCTCGGGGTGCCGGCGGCGTCCGCCTTCACCACGTTCGCGTTCAACCGCCACACGCCCAGCCCCACCCGCGTCTCGTGGCAGCTCCTGGCCGCGGCGGCGGCCCGGCCCCGCACGGCGCGGAGCTACGTCCGGGCGCGGCGGGAGCTGCACCGGCGCTACGACACCCGCGGGCTGCCGCTGCTCGACCTGGGGAACGTGCGCCAGCCGCTCAACCTGGTCTTCACCTCGCGCGCGTTCCAGCCCGGCGCCGCCGGCTTCGGCCCGTCCTACCGGTTCGTCGGCCCGAGCGTCGGCGCCCGTCCCGCCGACCCGTCGTTCCCGGCCGGCAGCCTGCGCGACCCGGTGCTGTACGCCTCGCTCGGCACGGTCTTCAACGACCACCCGCGGCTGCTGCGCACCTTCGCCGCCGCGCTCGCGCCGCTGGGCGGCACCGTGGTCCTCTCCACCGGGCAGACCGACCCCGCCGCGCTGCGTCCGCTGCCGGCCAACGTGCTCGCCCGCCCGTTCGTCCCGCAACCGGAGGTGCTGGCCCGCGCCGCGCTGTTCGTCACCCACGGCGGGATGAACAGCGTCAACGAGTCCATGTACGCCGGGGTCCCCATGCTCGTGGTCCCGCAGGGCGCCGACCAGCCGCTCGTGGCCCGTCGGGTCGTCGAGCTGGGCGCCGGCCTGTCGATCAGCACCGAGGACGCCACCCCGCAGGCCGTGAACGCCCTCGCCCGGCGCCTGCTCGACGAGCCGCGCTTCCGCGACGCGGCGGCCATCCTGCGGGCCGCCCAGCGCGAGGCCGGCGGCTACCTGCGCGCCGCCGACGAGCTCGAACGCCACCTGCGCGGCGGCGGCCGGGCCCGCCCGGCGGCGCCCGCGGACCCACGGGAGCGATGAGCCCATGTCACCCGTCGTCTTCGCCCTGCTGCTGCTCGCCGGCCTGTCCGAGTCCGCCGGGCGGCTCCTGCCCCTGGTGGCACGCCGGCCCGGCGTGTCGCACGCCAGCGCGATCCTGCTCCTGCTGACCGGCGCCGTGGTCGAGAGCGCCGTCTTCGCGCTCTGGCCGCTGGCCGCGACGACCCTGGCGGAGCTGATGCTGCCGGCTCCCCTGGCCCCCGGCGCCACGTTGACCTGGACGGCCGGCCTCGTCGCGCCGCTGCTGCTCGCCGCCCTCATCGCGTTCCCGCTGCTCGGTCCGCTGCTGCACCTGCTGCTCCTCGTGGGGGTCGGGGCCGGCCTGGTCTCCCCGCTGGCCGCGGCGACGGGGCTGGGCTGGTGGGCCGCCGCGGGCTGCGTGGCCGTCGCCGCGATCGGGCTCGCCGCCACCGTGGACGGCGTCCGCCGCCTGGTCGTGAAGCTCAGTCCCACCGGGCACCAGGAGCTGGTCGCATGACCGAGTTCTCGCTTCTCGTCCTGGTGCTCGGTCCGGTCCTACTCGCCGAGGCCCTGCTCGCCCGGTACGAGGTGCTGGTCTACACCGCCGGATGGCGGTCTCCCAGGACCGACCTTCCGCACGGCATGCCGTACGCCAGGGGCGCCGACCCCGACCGCCCTCCCGACGCCTACCTCGTCTACCTGGACGGCATCGGCAAGCGCCGCTTCCGCGACACCCGCGACGGAGGCCAGCTGGTCAAGGCCCTGCTCGCCGGGGCGCCGGAGCTGCGGGTGCTGGGGCAGGTGCAGCCCTACTCGCCGCTCGCCCACCCGCTGGTCGAGCGGCCCGTGTGGGAGTGGCTCCGCCACCACGTCGGGCTCCTGCTGTTCCTGCACAACGTCATGCAGATCTTCGTGGCCGCCGACCACAGGTACCGGCCGCTGTACAACCGCGCCGTGGGCGGCCAGATCGCCGCCCAGCTGCGGAAAGCCGGGTACCAGCCGGACAGCGGGATCCCCGTGGTGCTGCTGGGCTACAGCGGTGGCGCCCAGGTCGCCACGGGCGCGGTCGAAGAGCTGTACACCCGGTTGCGTGCCCCGCTCGTACTGATCACTCTCGGCGGGTTCCACAACGGCGCCAACGATCTCACCCACGCCCAGCACCTCTACCGGCTCACCAGCGCCGACGACCGGATCGAGCGGATCTGCACCTGGATCTTCCCGCAGCGCCGGCGGCTGTTCAGCCGCAGCGGATGGAACCGGGCCGCCCGCGCCGGGAAGATCAGCGCGCATCCGCTCGAGACGGCCACCCACGTCGGGCGGCGTAGCTACATCAACCCGGAGACGCGGCTGCCCGACGGCCGCACCTACCTCCAGCGCACCGCCGACACCGTGATCGCGCTCATCCGCGCGCACCACGGCGATCCCACCACCCGCACGCCGGTCAGCTGAACGTCGTGGCAGGGGCAGACGCCGGTCCGGGGCCGCCCGGCCCGGTCCTCGGCGCGCACCACACCCCGCGCATGGTCCAGCAAGCGATTCCGGCGTGGCATTGTGGTCAGGCGGTCGGCGATGCCGTACCGACATCACGATGCACTGAGCCGAGTGGAGGGCATGATCAACACCATCACGAAGCCGGTCTCGGCTGCGGCTGCGGGCACCTGGCGGCTCGGGGACCTGACGGTCAACCGGATCGGGTTCGGGGCGATGCGGCTGCCGCAGACCGGCCGGGCGCTGGTCCCGGACGCCGTCCCGCGCGACCGCGACCAGGCGATCGCGGTGCTGCGCCGCGCCGTGGAGCTCGGGGTGAACCACGTCGACACCGCCGCGTTCTACTTCTCGCCGCTGCGGTCGGCCAACGAGCTGATCAACGCCGCGCTGGCCCCGTACCCCGACGACCTGGTCATCGCCACGAAGGTCGGACCGGCGCGGGACGCGTCCGGGCGCTGGGCGTCGTGGGCCACCACGGCACAGGAGCTGCGCGGCCAGGTCGAGGAGAACCTCCGCCAGCTCGGCCGCGACCACCTGGACCTCGTCAACCTGCGGGTCAACGGGCCGGGCCCGATCGCCGAACGCTTCGCCGCCCTGGCCGAGCTGCGCCAGGCCGGGCTCATCCGCCACCTGGGCCTGTCCAGCGTCGGCCCCGACCAGCTCGCCGAGGCCCGGGCCATCGCCCCCGTGGTCTGCGTGCAGAACCCGTACGGCATCGGCGCCCCGGCCCGGCAGGACCGGATGCTGGACCTCTGCGGCGAGCAGGGCATCGCCTTCGTCCCGTTCTTCGCCATCGCCGGCCAGGGCCGCGAAGCGGGCCCCCAGGGCACGGAGGCGGAGCAGATCGACGGCATCGCCCGCGCCCACCAGGCCACTCCCGCGCAGGTGCGCCTGGCCTGGTCGCTCCAGCGCGGCCCGCACGTGCTGGCCATCCCCGGCACCGGCGACCCCGGCCACCTCGAGGACAACATCGCCGCCGGGGCCCTCCGCCTCACCGAGGCCGACCTGGCGGTCCTGGACGACCTGCACCGGAGCACGGCGTCCTAGAACCTCCGCGCCGCGGGCGTCAACCTGCTCGGCGCGGGCAACGACTATCGGGACAGCGTGGCGTCGTGGTTCGGCACCGGCGTCCGCTCTTTGATATGGAAACGGTAGGTACGTCCCATGCAGAAGTACTCCCTTGAGGCCAAGATCCGCGAGCACCTCGAGCGCGCGGCGGCCTCCTCGACCGGCCGCAGCTCCGAAACCGTCTACGGCGGCCACGAGCACGTCCTGCGCCAGACCCTCATCACGCTGAGCGCGGGCACCACGCTCGCCGAGCACGAGAACCCCGGCGAGGCCACGGTGCTCGTGCTGCGCGGGCGGGTGCGGCTGCGCAGCGGCGACGCCTCCTGGGAAGGGATGGCCGGAGACCTGCTCATCGTGCCGCCCGCCCGGCACAGCCTCGAAGCGATCGAGGACGCCGCCGCGCTGCTGACGGTCGCCAAGACGTCCTGACACGCCGCCAGGGCCACCGTGGTTTCCGGGCGGTGTGGGAGGCCGGTCACACCGCCCGTGGCTGATCAGGACAGGAAGCTCCCGTACGGGCCGTTGAGGATCCTGTCCTTCTGCGTCTGGCTGAAGGTGCAGTTCGGGTAGCCGTAGAACGACGCCGACATGCACGTCCCATCGGTGGACGTGGCGTCGGGCAGGCCGAAGGCGTGTCCCAGCTCGTGCACCATGCCGCCGTACCAGCGGTTCATCGGGCCGTTGACGCCGGCGGCGCCGTCGGCGTCGTGGCCGCTGAGGATCACCCAGCCGTTGCCGCCGCCACCACCGGCGCCCTCACCTTCGGCGCTGACCTCGCCGACGTTGACCCAGCGGCTGTCGGGCGCGCCGAGGCCGAACTTGCGACGCAGCTCCTCCTGCATGTTGCAGACCGCCCACCAGTATTTCTCGCCGCATCTCGGCGTGTTCTCGTACCAGGTGCGCGGCTGGTCGCCGTTGACCACCTCGACGACCGGGCTGTTCAGCGTGAACGTCTTGCCCAGCTGCTGCTTGAAGAAGCGCTGCGCCTCCCGCATGACGTTCGCTATGCCGTCCGGGTAACGCTGGTCGTAGGCCACGTCCGACGGCTTGAGCCAGAAGGCCCGGACGGTCCGCACCGGCGGGGTTCCCGGCGTGGGTGTCACGGTCGGGGTGGGTGTCGGTGTGGGTGTCGGGGTCGGCGTGGGGGAAGCGGTCGTGCCGCCCGTGCAGGCGACGCCGTTGAGCGTGAAGCCGGTCGGGACGGGATTGCTGGAGTTGTTCCACGTGCCGTTGAACCCGAACGAGGTACTGCCGCCGGTCGCCAGGGAGCCGTTCCAGCTCGCGTTGGTCGCGGTCACCGTGCTGCCGCTCTGCGTCACGTCGGCGTTCCATGCCTGGCCGACCGTCTGCCCGGCGCCGAAGGTCCAGCGCAGTGTCCAGCTCGACAGGGGGTCGCCGAGGTTCCTGATCGTGATGTTGGCGCCGAAGCCGCCGGCCCACTGCGAGGCGACGGCATAGCCGATCTGGCAGCCGGCGGCGACGGCGCGCGCCTGGACCGCGGTCACCACCGCCATGCCGGTCAGGCACGCGGCCACGGCGACGGCGGCGATGCCGGCGCGTAAGCGTCGTTGGTGCATGTGATTCCTCCGTTGTGGCTCGAACGGGACTGTGGTTCGGGACGGGAGGCGCAATTCTGTTATCGCTAACAGAGCGACATCGTGCAGAGCCATCGCCGATGCGGTCAAGGGCGCTCGGGAAGAGCACCTGTTGACGTGCGAATATGCCTGGCCATCCAGGAAAGTTTCATGACAGCACGTCACATACGACTCTTCACATCGCCGGCATGCTCCCATATTTTGGTAGCGCTAACATTTGGAGCTCCCATTCAGGGGCGCCCGGCGGGCGTGCGCCGCCCACCGCCCTTCGACATAGGATCTTTTCCGCTGGTATTCGCCCGATTGTCGGACCCCATTGTCGGAAAGGCCGCGATGTCCCACCCCCTCAGCCGGCGGTCCGCCCTGCTGGGCGCCGGGGCCGTGGCCGGCCTCGCCCTGTGGGACGGCCCGGCCGAGGCCGCCGTCGGCGCCGCCGCGTTCGACGCCACGCGCGAGCGGTGGGTGAGCCTGCTGGCCGGCGGGTCGTACAACTACGCCTACACCGACAAGACGGAGGCGATCGAGGGCTCGGCCAACGCGGTGCTGCGCAAGATGGAGCCCGACCCTCGCCGCCCCAGCCTGTGGCCCGACCTGCCGCTCAAGGACCCCCGTACGGGCAACTTCAACCGCTCCTACAACCGCATGCGCACGCTGGCGCTCGGCTGGGCCACCCCGGGCACCGCCATGCACCGGAGCAGGGAGGTCGCCGAGGCCGCGGTCAGGGCGCTGGACTTCCTGTACGAGCACGCCTACCACGAGGACCTCGACCGGCGGGGCAGCAACTGGTTCTGGTGGGAGATCGGCGTCCCCCGCGCGCTGACCGACACCTGCGCCCTGCTGTACGACGGCCTGCCCGAGCGCCGTCTCCGGCGCTGGCTGCGCCCCCTGCGCCGGTGGTGCCCCGACCCTGAGCGGCGCATCAGCCACCCCGGCGTCGTCGAGACCGGCGCCAACCGGGCGAGCAAGGCCATGGCGGTGGCGATGCGCGGGCTGCTCACCTACGAGGCGCGCCTGGTCAAGCGGGCCAGGGACGCGGTCTCCGACCTGCTGCGGCCGACCTCGGGACCGGGCGACGGCTTCTACCGTGACGGGTCGTTCATCCAGCACGACGTGTACCCGTACACCGGCAGCTACGGCGTGGACTACCTGGAGAGCGTGGCCAAGCTGATCGCCATGCTGTCCAGGTCGCCGTGGGAGATCAACGGGATCGGGAACGTCTACCACATCGTGGAGCGCTCCTTCGTGCCGTTCATCTTCGACGGGCTGATGATGGACTGCGTACGCGGCCGGCAGATCTCCGTGCAGGGCCACCGCGACTACCACTCGGGGCAGAAGGCGGTCGAGGCCGTCCTCACCCTACTGGAGACGGCGCCCGACCGCTATGCCAGGCGCTGGAAACCGCTGGTGAAGGGCTGGCTCACCCGCAACCGGGCCATCCCCTACGACACGCTCGCGCCGCTGCCGAGCGTCGCGAGGGCCAGGGCGCTGCTGGACGACCCGTCGGTGCCGGTCGGGCCGCGGACGACGGGCACGTACGTCTTCGCCGACATGGACCGGATCGTGCACCGCCGCCCCACCTGGGCGTACGCGATCGCGATGAGCTCGGAGCGCATCGGCGCGGCCGAGGCCATGAACCGGGAGAACCTGCACGGCTGGTACACCGGCGACGGCATGACCTACCTCTACACCGGCGATCTCACCCACTGGAACGACGACCTGTGGCCCACGATCGACCCGTACCGCCTGCCGGGCACGACGGTCGACACCCGCAGGCGCGCCGACCTCGCGCACGGCAGGCGCCGCCTGCCGCCCACCCCGTGGGCGGGCGGCGTGGCGCTCGACGGCGAGTACGGCGTGGCGGCCATGAAGCTGGTCGCCGGCGGCTCCTCGCTGCGGGCCAAGAAGGCGTGGTTCCTGCTCGACGACGCGGTGATCGCCCTGGGCACCGGCATCACCGCCTCCGACGGCCGCCGTATCGAGACCGTCGTCGAGAACCGCAACACCCACGACCGCCATCCGCCGCTGGCCCAGGGCGACGGCTGGTTCCACCTGAACGGCGTGGCCGGTTACGCGCTGCTCGACGGCGCCGACGCGAAGGCGATCCGCATGGAGCGCACCGGCCGCTGGCGCGACATCGACAAGGGCGCCACCACCGGAGGCGACACGACGCCTGTCACGAGGCACTACACGACGATCCTCATCGACCACGGCGTCGATCCGCGCAAGGCGCGCTACGCCTATGCCGTGCTGCCCGGCGCCTCCGCCACGCAGACCGCGGCCTACCGAGGGCGGGTCGAGATCCTCGCCAACTCGGCGTCTGTGCAGGCCATCACCCGCGACAACCTGCTCGCCGCCGTCTTCTGGCGCGCGGCGACCGTCGAGACCGTGTACGGCCCGCTCGCCGCCGACGGCCCGTGCACGCTGCTGGCCCGCCTGGACCGCGAGCACGTACGGCTCGCGGTCTCCGACCCCTCCAGGACCGCCGACGAGGTGAAGATCACGCTGCCCTGGCCGGTGAAGTCGGTCAAGGAGGGCGACCGCGGCGTGCGCAGGGCCAGGGGCGCGGTCACGGTGGAGGTCGGCGGCAGCCGCGGGCACGCCCGCACCGCGGTGGTGGCCGTCTGACGTCTGACCGGCTCCATCAACCGTGTGAGGACGCACCCGGCGGCGCCGACGGCGACCGCCACCGGGGCGGCTGAGGCACGTCAGCCGATGATCGCGTTGAGGAAGGCCACGGCGGAGCCGAATGCGGCGCAGGCAGCGATGATCAGCTCAGGAACGGAGAAGCCCGCCCAGAGACCGAGCGCGCCCACGGCGACGCCGATCACGGTCGCTATCGTGAAGATCAGGGCCGAGCGGACGGACAGCAGGGCTTTCTCGCTTGAGGTGTTGTGCCAGGCAAGGGTCTCTGGAGTGGGTCGACCCGAGTGTGGGCTCATGCCGGTGTCCTTGTCATGGAAGAGTCGTCGGTGATCCCCTGTCGCGAGCCAGAGGGCGTTCACGTGGAGTGACGAAATTGAACTTACTGCGTCGCGCCCGAACCTCGATCGCGTGTTCCCGTTGTGGCGGACCTTAGGCATCCGACCAGCGGCTTGTCGGTTAGATAGGAATGCTCTAATGGTGGTGATCCGCCATGTTTTGTCGTTCCACGCATGATGGCGCGACATCGATCGTCCGTCACACCTCGATCACACAGTGCGACCGAGCTGATGTGACGAGGGTCACAGGCAAAATCTGGAGAGCTGCGACACTTCGGCGTGGCGTGATGCCGCGGCCGGGAGACCGATCGTGGCGCCGGCGTCGCGGACGTCTTGGGCGTCGTTCACCTGGTCGCTTCGGCGAGGGCCTTCAGCACGGCGGCGATGGCGGGCGGGTCGGGCGGGTCGCCGTAGGTGACGGCGTGGATCTGGCGGGAGAAGCCGGTCAGCTCGGTGGCGTGGACGCCGGGGTGGCGGTGGGCTTGGAGCGCGAGACCCGGCAGGGTGGTGACGCCCCGGCCGGCGGCGACGAGGGCCTGCACGACCACGATGTCGTCGCTGAGTGACGCGATGCGCGGGGTGAAGCCTTCCTTCCCGCACACGTTGACCAGCTCGTTCCGGCACCGCAGGCACCCGCCGATCCAGGCGGAATGGCGGTGGTCGGCGATGCTGTCGCCGGGCCGCCGGCTGACGAGGTAGATGCGGTCGTCGCAGAGGTGGACGAGGCGGAACCCCTCCTCTTCCTCAAGCGGCGCGTCCGCGTGCTGGAAGATGAGCGCGAGGTCGATCTCGCCGTGCCGCAGCATCTGCAGCGACTCGACCGGGTGGCTGTCGATCAGGATCAGCTCGAGTCCCGGGTGCGCCTGGTCCAGCGCGACGGCCGCCTTGGGCACGATCGTGCTCAGCGCCGACGCGTTGGCGGCCAGCCGGACCCGCCCCGCCTCCAGGCCCACCTGTGCCGCCAGCTCGTTGGCGGCCGCGTCGACCCGTCCCACGATCTCGGCGGCCCGGACGGCCAGCAGTCGCCCTTCCGCGGTCAATCGGATCCCGCGGCCGACCCGCTGGATCAACTTGGCGCCGGTGTCCGCTTCCAGGCGTGCCAGGTGGTGACTCACCGACGATTGCGAGTAGTGCAGCTCTTTCGCCGCTTCCGTCACGGACCCGTGCCGCGCCACCGCGGCCAGAACCTTGAGATGAATCAGGTTCAGCATTCATCGAGAATATCGATGCAATTGTCGAAACATTAGCATTAGACGCCATAAATGCATTGGTCCATGCTGGTGCTCGCCAGGAAGAACGACGCCGAAGGAGCACCTGATGTCCGACGTACGAGTGCACAACTTCTCCATCTCGCTCGACGGCTTCGCCACCGGCGCCGGCCAGTCCGCCGACGCCCCGTTCGGCCACGCCGGCGAGCGCCTGCACGAATGGATGTTCACCACCCGGTTCTGGCATGAGATGGGTGGCGGCCGGGAGGGCGGCACCGGCGCCGACCACGCGTTCGCCGCGATGCACAGCGCCGGCATCGGCGCCGAGATCATGGGCGCCGGCAAGTTCGGCCCGCCCGGCTGGCAGGACGACCCCGACTACAAGGGCGCCTGGGGACCCAACCCGCCGTTCCACACGCCGGTCTTCGTCCTCACCCACCGGCCGCGGCCGTCGATCGAGATGGAGGGCGGCACGACGTACCACTTCCTGGACGCCTCACCCGCCGAGGCGCTCAAGAAGGCCCGCGAGGCGGCCGATGGAAAGGACGTGCGGCTCGGCGGCGGCGCCACGATGATTCGCGACTTCGTCGCCGAAGGGCTGGTCGATCACATGCACCTGGTCCAGGTCCCGATCGTGCTCGGCCGCGGCGTCCGGATCTGGGACGGCCTGGAGGCGATCGAGGACGTGTACGACATCGAGGCGGTCTCGACCCCCAGCGGCGTCACGCACCTGACCTTCACCGCCAAGCGCCGGTGACCGCGCAGGGAAGGCCACTCGTACGGCGGCTCATCACGAGCGCCGCAGCTACGCCGGGTCCGGCAGGTCTCCGAGCTCCTCGGCCACCTTGGCGGCCTCCTCGGTCAGGCCGCACTCCTCCAGCAGCCGTGCCGCCTCCGTCAACGCCTTCCGGGCCTCCTCGATCCGGCCCAGCTGCCGCAGCGCGCCGCCCAGCCCGCGTTGGGCTCTGCCCACGACCTGAAGGATGGGGTGGGCGCTCAGCTCGCCCAGAGCCTGGTGGAAGAACTCGACCGCGTCCTCCCAGCGTTCGAGCGCCAGGCAGGCGTGGGCGAGCTGGCTCAGGACGGCCCCGAGGCCGTAGCTGACCATGGCCGAGGAACCGCCGTAGGCGGGGTCACGCATCGTGGCCACCACCGACAGGCCGTGCTCCACGGCATCCTCGAAGCGGCCCGCCCGCCGCAGCGCGCTCATGTGACGCATCATGGCCTGGGGATAGCCCTCCGCGTCCCCGGCCTGCAGGAAGAGCTCGGCGGCTCGCCGGCTGTAGTCAAGGTCGCGCTCCAGGGTCTCCGTGGAGGCGCGAGGAAGGGCTTCCGAGGCATACGCCAGCGCCCAGCCCTGCTGGCGTACGTCGCCGACCTCACGGGCGGCCTCCAGTCCCCGCAGCGCGGTCGCCTCCGCCTCCTCGTGACGCCGCTCCACGGTCAGCGCCCAGGACAGCCAGTTGAGGTGCACCGCCTCCTGCAACCGGTCGCCCATGGCGCGCGCCGCGCCGGAGGACAGCTCGAACACCTCCCGCCAGTGCCCCCACGGCCTCCACAGGTCGGCGAACCAATCCAGGGACCCCACCACCTCGACCACCGTCGCGTGCTCTCCACGCCGGGCCGCCGAGCGCAGTGCCTCCAGCCAGGCCGTGCCTTCCGTCTGCAGCCAGTCGCTCGCCTCCTGCCGGCTGTCGAGCGTGACCGTCGACCGCCACTCCGGCGGCGGCGCACCGTCCTTGAACCAGCGTCCGGCCACCCCTGCCACGTCCAGCAGCCAGCTCTCCATCCGCACGCGCGCCTCCTGGCGCACCGCGACGGGCTCCTCCTGCTCCAGCTGGGTGCGGGCGTACAACCGGACCAGGTCGTGGAAGACGTAACGGCCGGCGTACGGGGAGGTCAGCAGGCCCAGCTCGACCAGTTCCTCCAGCGCGTCCTCGGCCTCGTACAGGTCCGCCCCGGTCAGGACCGCGGCCAGCGGCACCCCGAAGTCCGGCGCGGCGGCCAGCGCCAGCCGCCGGAAGGCGACCCGCGCCGTCCCGGACACCTGCCGGTACGAGAGCGCGAACGCGGCGGCCACCGCCAGGTCCCCCGCCGCCAGCGACTCCAAGCGGCGCTCCTCATCACCCAGCCGGCCCGCGAGCTGGCTCACCGTCCAGCCCGGCCGGCTCAGCAGCCGGTTCCCCGCGATCCGCACCGCCAGCGGCAGGTTCCCGCACAACCGGGCCAATCGCGCCACGCCGTCCGGATCGGCCTCGGTCCGCTTCCCGCCCACGATCGCCTGCAACAGCCCGGCCGCCTCCTGATCGGTCAGCTGGCCCAGCGGGATCTGCCGCGCCCCCTCCAGCCCGGACAGGGAACGCCGGCTCGTGACGATCGTCATCACCGCCCCGGACGCCGGCAGCAGCGGCCGCACCTGCGCCTCGTCGGCGGCGTTGTCCAGCACGATCAGGCACCGCCGATCGGCCAGCAGCGCCCGGTACAGCCCCGCGCGCTCCTCCTCATCGCTGGGAACCCGCCGTTCGGTCACGCCCAGGGCCTTCAACAGCCGCAGCAACGCCGTCGCCACGGTCAGCGGGGCACTGTCCATGCCGCGCAGGTCCACGTAGAAGCAGCCGTCCGGGAACTCCTCCGCCAACTGCCGGGCGGTGTGCACGGCCAGGGCAGTCTTGCCGATCCCGGCGGTGCCGGAGATCGAAGCCACCACCGCGGCCTCTCGCGGGCCGGCCTGCTCCGCCAGGAGGCGCAGCGTTTCCAGCTCTCGCGCCCGGCCGGTGAAATCGCCCGCCTCACGTGGCAGTTCACACGCGCCCGGCACCGGCCCACGCGGCCGCGGCCGGCCCGCCCTGGCGGCCTCCACCAGCTCCGCCCGCTGCTCATCACTCAGCCGCAACGCCTCGGCCAGCGCCTGCACCGTCCGCTGCTGCGGGCCCCGGCTGGCACCGCGCTCCATGCTCCCGATCGCCCGCACGCTCACCCCGGACGCGTGCGACAACTCCTCGATCGTCAAGTGCGCGGCCTGCCGCAAACTCCGCAGGAGCGGGCCGAACGAGCTGACCATCCGTCCTCCTCAGCACCGCCGGCGCTCCGGGCGGATTGCTCCAAAATACCCGGAGTTCCGGCGATCAGCGGTCAGCGAGCCCCGGTCCGGGGCGGCCATGTGAGAGGCCGGAGGAACGTCCAGTCAGGTTCGGCAGGGCTCAGACGTGCAGGGCGGGCCGGTAGACGAGCTCCTGGATGTGGCCGTCGAGCGTCCGGTGCTCGATCAGTTCGAGGTCGAAGTCGGCCGCCCCCTGGAAGATCGGGTCCGCTCCGGTCTGCCCGGTGATCACGGGGAAGAGCGTCACCTGCACGCGGTCGACCAGGCCGGCGGCCATCAGCGCCCGGTTCATCGCCAGGCTGCCGTGCGAGCGAAGCGGCACCTCGGACTCCTCCTTGAGCCGGGCGACGACCTCGACGGCGTCGCCGCTCACGACGGTCGCGTCCGGCCAGTCGAGGGGTCCCTGCAGCGTCGTCGACACCACCGTCGCCGGCAGGTTCGTCATCCGGGTGACCCACGGGTCACGCACCTCGGACTCCTCGGTGCTCGAGGCCAGCATCTCCGCGAACGCCCGATACGTGGTGGCCCCGAAGACCATCCGCTGCTCCTCGCTGTACAGGGCGAGGCGGTGGTCGAGAAGCTCCGGGCCCTGCTTGCCCCAATAGCCGGTCCAGTTGCCGCCGGCGGCGCCGAAGCCGTCGAGGCTGCTGAAGACGTCGAAGGTGTACGTAGCGGTCATGTCGCTCTCCCGGAGTGCCCGTTGGTGGCGTGTCAGTGATACAGACCACCGGCCACGGCGAAACTCATCGCCGCTCCTCGCGTGACAGCCGGGACAGGGGCAGGGACAGGGTGCCGTGCCGGCCATGCTCATCTTCAGCGGGCGAGGCCGGCTCCGATCCCTCGCCGGACGTGGCGATGCGCTCGGGAATATCTGTCTGCGCAGACATCTTTATACGCTACGAACCGCTCCACCCGGGCATCACGGAGGATCATCATGAGTGTCACCGCCATCAACACCGCGACCACCAGGACGCAGCCGTCCCCCTTCGAGATCGGCTTCATGACGTTCGTCGAGATCACCAAGGACCCGCGCACCGGCGCGCCTCCGTCAGCGCACCAGCGGGCGCGGGAGACCATCGAGCAGGCCCGCCTCGCCGACCAGGTCGGCCTCGACCTGTTCGCCGTCGGGGAGCACCACCGCACCGACTTCGTCGGCTCGGCCCCGCCGATGGTCCTGGCCGCCGCCGCCGAGGCGACCGAGAGGATCCGCCTGACCAGCTCGGTCACCGTGCT
This sequence comes from Nonomuraea phyllanthi, assembly GCF_006334985.2. Taxonomy (GTDB): domain Bacteria; phylum Actinomycetota; class Actinomycetes; order Streptosporangiales; family Streptosporangiaceae; genus Nonomuraea; species Nonomuraea phyllanthi. Next base: position 139,629 of record NZ_VDLX02000019.1, on the reverse strand, counting down.
CAGCTCCGAGGACCCGGTGCGCGTGTGGGAGCAGTTCGCCACGCTCGACCAGTTCTCCGGCGGCCGGGCCGAGATCATCGCCGGCCGTGGCTCGTACACGGAGTCGTTCCCGCTGTTCGGCCATGACCTGGCCGACTACGCCGACCTGTTCCGCGAGAAGCTCGACCTCCTGCTCGAGATCCGCGCCCGGAACCCCATCACCTGGAAGGGGCGGTTCCGCCCGGCGCTGGACAACGCCGACATCGGCCCGCGCGCGCTCCAGGACGAGCTGCCGATATGGGTGGGCGTGGGCGGCACCCTGGCGTCCGCGATCAGCACCGGACGCCTCGGCCTGCCCATGGCCATGGCCCTGCTGCTCGGGCCCATCACGTACCACGAGCAGACGGTCGAGATGTACCGCGCCGCCGCCGAGCGGGCCGGTCACGACCCTGCCGCACTGCGCACGAGCATCAACCTGCACGGGTACGTCAGCCGCACGAGTCGGCGCGCACGCGACACCATGTACCCGTACTTCGCCCGGGGCATGATGGACAACAACCACCAGCGCGGCAAGGGGTTCACGATGCCCCGCACCGCGTTCGACGCCCAGACCTCCCCGAACGCCGGCCTCGTCGTCGGGAGCCCGCAAGAGGTGATCGACAAGCTGCTCGCCTACCACGAGATCTACGGCCTGGACCGCGCCCTCATCCAGATGGGCTTCGGCGGCATGCCGCAGAAGGACGTGCTCGACGCCATCGAACTCCTCGGCACCGAAGTGGCTCCCGTGGTGCGGCGCGAGGTCGCCGCGCGGAAGGCGAGGACGGCATGACCGCCCCGCCCTCTGCACCCACCGCACCGTCCGCATCCGCCGTCCACGCTGCCGGCGTCGACGGCGCGGGCGACGCGCCTGGCCGCACGCTGCGCGTGGTGGTCGTCAACGGCAGCCCGAGCGAGAAGTCCAAGACCATGGGACTGGTCGACGTCGTCCTCCAGGAACTGAGCGCCAAGCTCGCCCCCGAGGGCGTCGCGGTCGACCAGACCCGGATCGACGTCTACCGGCTCGGCAGCGCATTCACCGGAGCCGTCGAGCGCGAGCACATCGCACCCGAGGTCGAGGCCGCGCTCCGCCAGGCCGAGCAGGCCGACCTGCTGATCGCGGCCACCCCGGTGTTCCGCGGTTCGTACACCGGCCTGTTCAAGCACTTCTTCGACCTGATCGACCAGTACGCGCTCGCGAACAAGCTGGTCCTGCTGGCCGCCACCGGCGGCGGCGACCACCACGCCCTCGTCCTGGAACACGCGCTCCGGCCGCTGTTCGGGTTCTTCCAGGCGATGACCGTCCCGGTGGCCGTCTTCGCCTCGTCGGGTGACTTCGACGGCACCAGCCTGCTCAACCCCCGCGTCTACGGACGCGTCGAGATGGCGATCACCGACGTGCTCGACCTGCTCAAGGCGCGCTCGGCCCCCTCACCGATCAGGAGGTGACGCCGTACGGCGACGGGCAGGTCCGTACGCAGGTGCAGGAGATCCATCGTTCGGCCGACAACTCGCGGACCTGGACGCGCTTCCTGCCAGGGACGCCCGGCCTGGATCGGGGCGGATCAGCCCTTCCTGACCGCCTCGCCCACCTGGGCCGGTGAAGTGCGCCAGGGGGCGCCGTGGCCGGGGAGCACCCAGGACGCCGACAGGCCGGCGATCCGGTCGAGGGAGGAGAGCGCTTCGTCCGGATCGTCGGTGAAGGGCGCGGGCTGCGGGCCTTCGCGCCCGGTGAGGACGTGCCGCGTGGTCAGGGCGTCGCCGACGAAGACCGCGTCGGCGACCGGCACGTGCACCGCCACGCTGCCTGGGGAGTGCCCCGGCATGCCCACGATCACCGGGCTTCCGGGCAGGTCGAGGACGTCGCCGTCACCGATCTCGGTGACCTCGCCGACGTAGCGGGGGCGCAGGCCGTTCTTGCGGATGGAGTAGCCGAAGAACCCGAGCGTCGGGCCGAGGCGCATGGGGCCGACCGCCACCTTGGGTTTCTCCCCCGTGCGGGCGCGGACGGCGTCGGCGGCGTGCACGAACACCGGTACGCCGTGCGCGCGTCGCAGGCGTTCGGCGAAGCCGATGTGGTCGGAGTCGCCGTGGGTCAGCACGAGCCCGCGGATGTCGTCGACGGACTTGCCCAGAGCGCGGAGTTCGTGCTGCAGATCCCGCCAGTGGCCGGGCAGTCCCGCGTCGATGAGCGTGATGCCCTCGGCGGTGTCGACGAGGTAGCACGCCACGAGATCGTTACCGAGGCGGTGCAGATGGGGCGCGAGTTTCATCGGGACTTCCTTCGGAACCCTGGACGGCTATCATGGCTAACATAATTAGCCATGATGGCTAACGTCAATAGCTTTCGTCCGGGATGACCAACGATGCCGACCCCTGAGAAGACCTCGCTGCGCAGGATCGTCGCCGCGGGACGCGATCTGCTGGAGGCGCACGGCCAGCAGGGGCTGACCATGCAGAACGTCGCCGAACGGGTGGGAGTGCGCGCCCCGTCCCTGTACAAGCACGTCGGCAGCCGCGCGGCCCTGCTGGCGGCCGTCGCCGAGGCCACCATCGACGACCTGATCGCCCTGCTGGAGTCGACCGACGGGTCGCTCGAGGGGCTGGCGCGCGGCTACCGGCGATTCGCCCATGCCTGGCCGCAGGGCTTCCGGCTGATGCTCTCCCCCGACGCGCCGCCCGAGGCCCTCGCCCGCGTGGCCGTCCCGGTACTGGACGCCTCCAGGCGACTCGTCGGCGAACGGGACGCGCTCGAAGCCGCGCGCCTGGTCACGGCCTGGGCCAACGGCTTCATCGAGATGGAGCTCATCGGCGCCTTCCGGCTCGGCGGCGACGTCGACCATGCCTTCGAGTACGGCCTGGCCGGCATACGCCGAGCACTGGCGACCGCTCCCTAGCGAACATGGGCCTGCACGCAGCCATCGGACACCTCCCGCCCGACGAGTTCGAGGCGATCTCCTACGCCCGACACCAGCCCGGCGAAGCCTGGCAGTCGACCGCTGAGGTTCCGTGCGTCAGGGCCGTCCGTTGTCGGCGTCCGTGCAGTCACGGTTTCGGCGAGGCTCGCCGCGATGTCCGGTTAATGTCCTGCGGAGACCCTGGAACGGTTCCCGGGCTCGCTCAAGGATGTCCATGTGAATCATGCGATGTTCCCTGACCCATCATCGCGACGCCCCAACACGCTGGGAGCACTGCGATTTGGCGTGCTCGGAACGCTGGCCATCTGGTGGGAGGAAGGCTGTATCGAGATAGCCGCCGCCAAGCATCGGACCGTGCTGGCGATCTTGCTCGCCAATCCGAACCGGACCGTGAACGTCGGCATGCTCATCGACGAGCTGTGGCCGGGCCTGGCTCCGAGCACGGCGAGGAAGACCGTTCAGGGCTACGTCTGGCGGCTGCGCCGCGCGCTCGGGCCGTTCGCCGACCGGCTGGTGACCACCGGTTCGGGCTACAGGATGGTCCTGCCCGCGGACGGGACCGACGTCCTGGAGTTCGAGAGGTCGGTCGACACCGCGCGCGTCGCCCTCCACGCCGGCGCGTCCGAGAGGGCGGTCGGCGAGCTGACCCGGGCGCTCGACCTCTGGCGCGGGCCGGCTTTCGACTGCGTGCCCCGCAGCCCCGCCATCGAGGCGTACGCGGTCCGGCTCGACGAGGCGTACGTGGCCGCGCAGGAGTCGCTCATCGCGACCCGGCTCAGCCTCGGCCGGCCTGCCGAGGTGGTGCCCGACCTGGTCGGGCTGGCTGCGGCACATCCCCATCGCGAGTCGCTGCATCGCCACCTCATGACGGCGCTCCACCGTACGGGGCGGCGGCTGGACGCGCTCGACGTCTTCCGGCGCCTGCGTTTCCGGCTGGCCGCCGACTACGGGCTCGAGCCCGATCGGCAGACCGTGGAACTTCACCAGGCGCTGCTCCAGGACCGCGTCGACGTGGCGGGCTTCCCCCAGCGGTGACCGTCCGCCCGCCCATCCCCACCCCCTCGTGATCGCCGTTCCCGCGTGAGTCGGCTCTTCACGGCCCACTTTGGAGATCTTCAGCATGCCTGATGCCCACCTTCTGCCTCCGGCGACAACGTCGAAGGCCACCGCCGTGGCAACGGCGATCATGCATCGCCTGTCCGACGAGACGCTCGTCACCGAGGTGGCGAAGGACGCGTCGCGAACGATGGGCCTGCCGGTCTGGGAGCCTGGAGCGTCACTGTACGCGGGTGCCGCCGGCAGCGCGCTCGCCTTCGCGTACGCGGCGCGAGCCTGCCCCGACTCCTCCGAGCACTGGTGGGCCCAGGCCCACCGCTGGTTGAAGCTGGCCGCCGCCGGCACCCGGGACAAGCCCCTGGTGGTCCCCGGTCTCTCGGACGGGACCGCCGGCATGGCGCTCGCCGTAGCCGGATGCGACCCGGACGGCCGGTACGCCCGGACGCTGAGCGGCCTGCACACCCGGCTCTCCGAGCAGGTCGGCCGGCCGGACCTGGCCGACGACCACGACTTCTTCTACCCGGACTACGACGTGATGACCGGGCCGGCCGGGATTCTCGGCCAGCTGGCCCCCCATCTTGCGGATCCCACGGCGCTGCGGGTGGCCTCCGGCATCGTCGAACGCCTCATCGCCCGCTGTGACACCGCCGGCCCTCGCGAGCATGAGAGCGGATCGCTGCGCACCGCGCCATGGAAACCCTGGTTCATCGCCCGGAAGCACTACGACCGCTGGAAGGAGGAGGTCCGGCTCAACCCGTACGGCTTCGTGAATCTCGGGCTCGCCCACGGCATCCCCGGACCCCTGGCGGCGCTCAGCCGGGCCTGGCTGGCCGGGCACCGTGCCCCCGGGCTCCGCGAAGCGATCCGCGCCCTCGGCGACCAGCTCGTCGCGGCGTCGCGGCACGAGGACTGGGGCCGCACCTGGCCGCGAGTCCTGCCGTTCGACGAGGCGGGCGAGGTCGCGCCGGACAGAGGCCGCCCGACCCGGCCCTCCTATTGTTACGGTGCTCCCGGCATCGCCTCGGCGCTGCTCGACGCCGCCGACGCGCTCGGGGACGACACGATGCGGACCGTCGCCGTGGAGGGCTTCGAGGCCGCGCTGCGCCAGATGGAGGACCTGCCGGCCGCGGCGCTGAACTACCCAGGGCTGTGCCACGGCGACGCCGGGATGGTGCTGATCTGCCGCAAGTTCGCCACCCAGACCGGCAGCGCGGCGGCCCGATCGGCGCTGGAACGTCTGGTCGACCGGCTGCTCGGCCACTGCGACCCGGACCGCCCCCTGCTCGTCCGGGACTACCGGCCGGTGCAGGCCGCGGAGCCGGGATCGCCGTCGGCTCTCGACCCGGACGGCACCTGGGTCGACAACCCCGGGTTGCTGGAGGGCGCCGCCGGCGTCGCGCTGACGCTGTTGTCCGTCGCCACGCCCGTACCCCCCTTCTGGGCCCGGGCCGTTCTCGTCAACTGACCGAGTATCCGAGACCGGGAGGAAAGTCGAATGGCGCAGCCTGGCAGCGGCCCCGTCGCGACCGCGCGGGCGTACGGCACCGGCCTGTACGCGGCATCGGACCTGTTCGTGCTCCGAGCGCCCGTGCTGCCCGCCGACACTTTCGTCAATCTGGGCGCGAACGCGGCCGTGCCGGCGCCTGCCGGCACGGCCGATACGCTGGCCGCCGCCCGAGCCGAGGGCCGCGGGACCCTTCGCACGCTGGCCGCCTCGCCGCGGGTCCGCCAGGCGATTCAGGTCGCCAGCCCGAGCCTGGCCGCCGCACTGCCCAGACTCGACGAGAACGTCCCGCGGGACCGAACCGCCGACCGTGCGTACGCCGCGCTGCTCCGCTACCTCATCCGGATGTCGACCCGCCCCACCCCCCTGGGATTGTTCGCCGGAGTCGCCCCCGGTGCGTTCCTGAGCGAGCCCGCGGCGGGCGGCGAGGGGATCGCGACGCTGGACCGCGACCCGGTGCGGGCCACGCGCACCCGAGCCGACAGCGCATGGCTGGCCAACCTGGTGGAACGGATCGGGCGCGACCCGAAGGTCCGCGACAGGCTGCGGGTACGGGTCAACGCGCTGCTGCGGCGCGCCGGGGACAGAGCCGTGCTGGTCAAGGCCGACGGCATGGACGAGCCGGAGCGGATCGAGCTGGCCGTCAACCCCGCCTTCGCGGCGGTGCTGGACCTGGCGGGGCACGAGCCGGCCTACGGCGAGCTCGCGGCCGCGCTGGCCCACCGCTTCCCGAGCACGTCCCCCGAGAAGATCCGCGCTCTGCTCGACCGGCTCTGGGACCTGGGCGTTCTCCTTCCAGACCTGCTGCCCTCCCCGACCGAGCCGCTGCCCGAGGTGCATCTGGCCAAGCGGCTGATCGACCAGGACGCCCCTACCGGCGTCATCGACGGCCTGACCCGCCTGCGGCAACTGGCTGATGGCGTGGACCGGGGCCACGGCGATGTGGCGGGTCTGGCGCGGCTGGAGGCCCACCAGCGGGCGATGGCGCCGGACTTCACCGGCCCGGCGTTCCAGATCGACACCGCGCTCGCGCTGGAGCCCGCGACCCTGCCCGCGGACGTCGCCGCGGCCGCGGCGGAGGCGGCAGACCTGCTGATGAGGCTCGGCTGCGTGCAGCAGCGGCGCCCGCACATCGCCGGCTACCACGAGGTGTTCCTGGAGCACTACGGCATCGATGCGGAGGTGCCGCTGCTCGACGTGCTCAGCCCGGAGACCGGGCTCGGCCCGCCCGGTTCGTACACCCGGCCCGCCGGCCGGCATCCATGGCCGCGGCAGGCCGGGCAGACGCACCCGGAACGTGACCGGACGTTGGTCGAGCTGGCGTTGCACGCCGCTCGGGAAGGCCGGCCGACGGTCGACCTCGACGACGAGCTGATCGACCGGCTCACCGTCTGGCGCCCGGACGCGGAGCACAGCCGGCCGCGCACCTCCCTGGACCTGTTCTTCGCGCTGGCCGCCGACTCGCCCGAGGCGATACGGGACGGCCGGTGGCGGATGGTGCTCAACACGATCGGGGTCTTCGGCGGCTGGCAGGCCTTCGGCCGGTTCTTCGACCTTTTCGACGAGGCCGCCGTGACCCGCATCCGCGCTCAGCAGCGCCTGGAGGAGGCGCTGCGCCCGGATACGATCTTCGCCGAGCTCAACTACGGGGTCAGGCACCGGGGCGGGAACGTGGCCGGCCACCCGCCCACGCGCGACCACGAAGTGTGCGTGAACGCGGCCGCCACGGGGCCGCCCGTGCGGCAGATTCCGCTGACCGACATCGTCCTCTGCGCAGACGCGGACCATTTCCACCTCCGATCCGTCTCGCTGGGCCGCACCCTCTCGGTCGGCCAGACCCACGCCCTGACCGCCACGCGGGCGCCCAACATCTGCCGTGCCCTGCTGGAGTTCTCGGAGGACGGCTACACCCCGCCGTGCCGGTTCGACTGGGGCGCCGCGGCCGACGCCCCGTTCCTCCCGCGCCTGACCCGCGGCAACGTGGTGGTGCAGCCGGCGCAGTGGACGATCACCGCGGCGACCTTCCCGGCGTGCCAGGACCCGGACGACTTCTTCCGCGCCTGCCGGACCTGGCGGCGCCAGTGGATGGTCCCCCGGTACGTCTATCTGGTCGAACTGGACAACCGGCTCCTGCTCGACCTGGAGCACCCGACCTGGGTCGACTGGTTGCACCGCCACGTGACCCGGCTGCCGGCCCGGTCCGGCGAGTCCGTCCGCCTGCACGAGGCGCTGCCGGGACCCGGCGATCTGTGGCTTCGCGACCGTGCCGGGCGCCCGTATCACGCCGAGCTCGCGGTGCCGCTGGTGCTGCGGGACCGTACCCGGATGCCGGAGCCGGCCGCCGCCAGGACCGCCGCGCCGCCCACCACGACGCGCCGCTGGCTGGCCGGCGACGAGTGGACCCACCTGAAGCTGTACGCCGCCGCGGAGCTGCACGACGCGATCATCACAGGGCCGCTGCGGGAGCTGCTGGCCGACGACCGATTCGGCCGCCTGGTGGACCGCTGGTTCTTCATCCGGTACGCCGACCCCCTGCCCCACCTGCGGCTGCGCTTCCACGCCCGCGGTCCTGAGCCGGCCGCGGAGGTGATGTCGCGGTGCGCGACCTGGGCCCGCGGCCTCGTACACGCCGGCCAGGCCACCGACCTCGTGTTCTGCAGCTACGACCGCGAGGTGGAGCGGTACGGCGGCGGGCATGCGATCGACTCGGTGGAGACCGCCTTCTGGGCCAACAGCCAGGCCGCGGTCGAGCTCCTCCGCCTCCTGCGCACCGGCCGGTTCGACCCCGACCTCGTGCGCGTGGCCGCGCTCCACGAGCTGTACCAGGCCTGGGGCGCCGGCCCGCCGCCACTCGACGGCGACGGCGTGGCGACGTGGATGACCGACGCGGCCCGCAAGCGCTTCCGTGACGTGCGTCCCCTGCTTTGCGAGATCCTCACACCGGGCGAGCGCCGCCCGGACGATCGCGCGCCGGAGTATCGGGCCGCGCTGGAGCCGGTGTTCGCCCGGCAGCGGCGGCCGCTGGCCGAGGCGGGCCGGTGGGTCCGCGATCTCGCCTCCCGCGGGCTGCTGACCGGTGGCGAGCGCGACATCATCGAGAGTCTCGCGCACATGCAGTCGATCCGGCTGGCCGGGATCGACCGTGACCAGGAGCGGTTGAGCTGGGCGCTGTGGTCGCTCAGCCGGCGCGCGATCCGCAGCCGCCCCGCCGCCACGGCCGGAGCCCCACGGTGAACCGCCTGAATGTCCTGCTGCGCACGATACGGCGTCGCCGAAGAGGGCGGTCACCACGAGCCGATCGCGACCGGCGGCCTCTACGCCCGGCTGTTCCGGTTGCAGGCGGCCGGTTACCAGGACGAGCCAAGTGACGCCTCACCTCGGTGAGGAACCGCACAGGGGGACGACATTGCCGAGGTTGACGGTCGGAGTCCTTGGTCCCCTGTACGTCGCGGTCGAAGGGCGGCCGATCCGGCTGACAGCCGGCAAACCGCGCGCGCTGCTGGCGGCCCTGGCGATGTCGGCGGGCCGGGTCGTCTCGGTGGAACGGCTGGCCGAGATGGTGTGGTGCGACCGGTTCCCGGCCAACTCCCGGCGGAGCCTGCAGAACTACGCCGCACGCCTGCGGAGCGCCATGGGCGATCGGTTGATCGAAACGTGCCCGGGAGGGTTGCTGCTGCGCGCCGACGCGGGTGACATCGACGCGCTGCGCTTCCTGCGTACTCTCGACCGGGCCGCGCGGGCTCAGGACCCCGATGCCGAACGCGGGCTCCTCGACGAGGCGCTGGCCTTGTGGCGGAGCGAGCCGTTCGAGGACGTGGATTCCCCCTGGCTGCGGGAGAGCGAGGCGCCGCACCTGATCGAGCGGCACCTGGCGGCGCTGGAGCGGCGCGTCGACCTGGACCTCGTCGGCGGGCGGAAGAGCCGCTTCACCGCCGATCTGAGGAGGCTGACCAGCCGGCATCCCTTGCGCGAATCGCTGTGGCTGCGCCTGCTGCGGGCGCTCGTCCAGGACGGCAGACGGGCGGAGGTTCTCGATCGGTACGAGGAACTCCGGGCGCGGCTGGCGCACGAACTCGGCGTGGATCCCGATCCCGCCATCCAGCGGTTGTACGCGGAACAGCTCGCCGATCACCCGAAGGCCTACGCGGAACCGCGCGCCGATCACCTGAAGGCCTACCCGGAACCGCGCGCCGACCATCCACACGCTCCTGCCGTTGCCGGCCTCTCGGCGACGGGCGGTCCACCGGATCGTCCCACCGAGGTCGCATCGCTCTTCGCCACGTCGCCGCGACGGCTCCCCACGGCCACGGCGGACTTCGTCGGCCGCGAACGCGACCTCGCCTCGCTGGCCGCCCTGGTGCGGGCGGAGCCGGCGACGGCGATCGTGGTCGACGGGATGGCCGGCGTGGGCAAGACGACGCTCGTCGTCCACAACGCCCATCAGGTGGCCGCCCGTTTTCCCGACGGCCAGCTGTTCATCGACCTGCACGGCCACACGCCTGGTTGCGCTCCGGTACCGCCGGAGGATGCGCTTCATCGCCTGCTCCGCACCCTCGGCGTGCCCGCGGACCGCATCCCGCCCCACGTGGAGGACCGGGCCGCGCTGTATCGCGACCTGCTGGCAGACCGGAAGGTCCTGCTCGTGCTCGACGACGCGGTCGGCGAAGCACAGATCCGGCCGCTCCTGCCGGGCAGCGCGAGCTGCCGTGTACTGGTCACCAGCAGAAGACGCCTGACAGGTTTGGACGGAACACGCGCGCTGACGCTCGGCGTCCCGTCACCGGCCGACGCGATCGCGATGTTCACCCGCGTCGCCGGACCCCATCGGGTGGCCGGCACCGCCGCGGGAACGCTGGCCGAGACGGTGACGCGGTGCGAGCTTCTCCCGCTGGCCATCCGGCTGGCCGCCACGCGGCTGCGCTCCCATCCCACCTGGAGCGTCGTCCGGCTCCTGGCCCGGCTGACCCCGGCGAGCCGGCGGCTGGCCGAGCTGGCGGTCGGAGAGCGCAGCGTCGCCGTCGCCATCGACATGTCGTACCGGAGCCTCCCCGACCGCCTGCAGCGCGCCTACCGGCTGCTCTGCGGGCACGGCTTTAAGAGTTTCAGCGCCGACCAGGCCGCCGCCCTCATGGGCACGGACACCATGGCGGCCGAGCGGCTTCTGGAGGGCCTGATGGACGTGAACCTGCTGCAGGAGCCGGCCCCGGGCCGCTACGCCTTCCACGGCCTGATACGCGATCACGGCGCGGAGCTGGCGATGGAAGAAGGCGGCAGCCCGACGGGGCGAGCCGCGCCGCTCCTCGGCCTGCCCTGCCCTCCACGAGGGGCCCTGGCCGAGCACGACGGGTAGGCGTGCGGGCGCCGCAGCCGCGCCTCACCATGGCGGCTGCGGTTGCGGCGCCGCGTGCACGACCCGTCCCGTCAGTTGTTGCAGCAGTCGTTGTCGAAGATGCCACTCGCCTGGACCCCGGTCGAGGCGTTGGCCGCGCTCGCGTACGACGCTCCCACGAGCGCCAGCCCGGCCACGGCGGTCGCGGCAAGGAATCGTGCGAAGAACTTCATGAGGGACTCCATTCCTCAGTGAGAACCATCGACATCAGTAAAAGGCCGGCCATCCTCAAATGCGCATGGGATCTGCCTCGTTTTTCGCATCCTCCGAGTCAGGCGTGATGCCGAATTGAGGCAGCCCGCTGATGCAATGGAATGCGTGGGTGGCGAATCGCTGATCGCACCGCGATCATATGCAGGCCGGCCTGCCGAACAGACACGATTCCGTGTGTTCGGCAGGCCGGAAGAGCGAAGGTCACGGTCTGGCAGGCGTGACCTCGCGCAGATCGCCCGCGCTCTTCCGGACCGTGCCGTCCTGGTCGAGCACGACGAAGGTGGGCCAGTTCCGCACACCGAACGCCTGCGACACCGGGCCTGTCTGCGGCTCGACGACCACGCGGGCGACCTCTCGCACGGCGTCGACGATGTCCGCGCCCTGCTCGGCCGGTCCGGCGACCACCGCCAGAATCTGCTCCCGGCCACCCGACAGTGCCTTGGCATACTCGACGAAGCGGGGCAGCGCCCGGCGGCAGGAGGAACATCCCGCGGAGAAGAACGCGGCGAAAAGCGGGCCTTTCAGTCCGCCCAGGGATACCGTCCCGCCATCGGTGGCGGTCGCGGTGAAATCGGTGACGCGGTCTCCGGCCCGGGGTACGGAATGACGCTCCAAGAGCTGGTCGAGACCCGCCCGCGCCCATTTGCCGGTGTACTCGCGCAACCGGTGCAGCGCAAGGAGCACCAGCAGCAGGTTGAGCCCGCCCAGCACACCGACGACGACGATCGCGGCGACCGTTGCACCATCCATCGACACGTTCCTCCTTCAGCGGGGTAGAACCAGGGCCACGAGGTCGTCGTACGCGATGACCAGTGCCGCCGCGACGACGGCCGCGAACCCGGAAACGATCAAGGCCGCCGTATCGAACCCGGCGCTCCCCGTGTGGCCGGTCAGCACGGTTCCCGCCAGGCCCGCCCCGGCGATCACCAGGAGAATCGCATTGCGTACCAGATGCCGCACCCCGAGCGGCCGCGTCGACGTGCCGAAGCACCGGCAACTCGTCGACGTGCCACGCCGCAGGGCTGATGCGATCACCAGCGAGAAGACGATCAGCAGCGCGGCCCCGATGCCCAATCCCGCGGGCGCGGTGACGCCGACCGGCATCAGTGCCGCCGCGGCCAGCTCGCACGCGATCACCGCACCGGCGGCAGCGGAACTCCAGCGCGGTTTCACGCCGAACGCACTTACGGTGGCACGGAACTCGATGAAATCTCGCCGCCCGCGCAACTTACTCGCGGCAGCGGCGACGAAAACCAACGCGAGCAATATACGGCAACCGAATCCGATATAAGCGATCAACATCTGAGTCCTCACGGCAAAAAGGGCGTGCGAGTCACCAGGACCTTTCCACGCTGTGATCCCGCCGACCATGAAGAGCCGTACGGCCGAGCCGTCGAGATCCGATTCGACACGATCCCGATCGCCGACGGCTCGGCAGCGGTGAGCCGCCTACGGGAAACCGGCCTCATCCTCGGAGACAAGCCGCTCCGAACCGACCGTCGCCCGTCCGTCTGCCCACATACTCAGGCGCAGCTCCAGGGGTGGGTCGCGCAAACGGTGATGCACACGCAGTTCGACCACCTGTCGCACTCGCCGGCCCTGATCTCGCCGGGCATCGACGACACGAGGATGTCGAGGTCGAACTCGTCCATGAGAGCGATGTCCGCCGGGTCCTGCGATCTTGTGTCCAGAGCGTGCGCCCCGGCGAACGCGATCGGATCGGCCACCTGAATCGTGTCGATGGACATGGTGTTTCCTTCCCTGCTACGCGTGGCTCTTCTCTGCGTCGGACGCTAGCGAGCCCGGGTGTGGCGGCGGTGTTGCCCCGGTTGTGCGACGCGCGCGCGGCGCTCAAGGTCCTGCGCGCGGACGGCGGCCGCGCGCAGCGGCGGCTGGCCCGGAGTGTTCCTACGGCTGCTCACCCTGGACGAGTACGACGGCCAGATGGCCCTGACACGCCCCGCCGTCGTGCCGGCCACGGTGAACGACGACGACACGTTCCGGGTGTGGGGCGTGGCACCGGTCAGTGAGGCGTCAGCAGGAGCACCTCTCGCGTGGTGCCGCCGTCCCGGGTGACCAGGCGGTACGTGCCGGCGTCCGTGACCTCGACGCGCCAGACGGAGCCGCGCCCGCCGAGCGAACGGCCGGTGCGCGAGTCGGCGATCCGGTAGTAGCCCTCGTCGATGTGCACGAAGCGCCAGGTGTCCCCTAGCCGCTTGCGGTCGGCCGGGTCGGTGATCAGGACGTCGCCGACCGGCTGGATGCGGAACTGCTGGCAGGCCTCCCCGCGCCAGGTGAAGGTCTGCACGGCCCCGTCCGGCCGGTCGCAGGCGTCGAGGACGCGACCGGCCAGCTTGTTCTCGATGCGGGACCAACCATGGTCGGTGGGCAGGAACCGGAACTTCTGGCAGTCGTTGTCGAGCCAGCCCCACTGCGCCACGCGCGCACCGTCCGCGTTGACGCAGGCGGCGACCTCGGCGACCTTGTTGCTGTGCCGGTTGAGGATGCTCGACCAGCCGCCGCCCCGATATTCCAGACGCCACTGCCGGCACGCGTCTCCCGCCTCCGTGGCTGTCAGCCGGATGTCCGCACCCTCGTAGCCGCAGGTGGAGTTGTCGATCGACCCCGCACCGTCGTGGCTCACCAGCGTCACGTACGCGGGACCGCGCCCGTGGCCACGGTTGCCGCTGAGCGGGTCGCCGAGGCGCGGCCAGCCGCCGTCCCACGAGATCGGCCGCACCGAGCCCTTGGGCAGCGCGCCGTCGGCGGCGTCGTAGTAGTGGTGGACGTACAGGTCCGGTCCCTTGCCCCGGCGTAGCAGGACGTCACCGCCACCGGTGCCCTGGAAGCCGTTGTAGCCGCGCAGCAGTTCGGTGCCACCGCCCTGCAGGAGCGGCCGGCCGTCGCGGTCGACGTACGGGCCATGAAGGCTGGTCGATCGGCCGACGACGATGCGGTAGTCGGAGTTGACGCCACGGCAGCAGAAGTCGAAGCTGGCGAAGAGGTACCAGTACCGTCCCTTGCGGACGATCGACGGGCCCTCGATCGCCGCCCCGCCCCGGGAGGCGAGCGAGTACAGCGTCGCGTCCTCCGTCGACAGCAGACCCGTCGCCGCGTCGAGGCGGCGCATCTTGATGCCGTCCCAGAACGAGCCGAACGACAACCACGGCACCCCGTCCTCGTCGAAGGTGACGTCGGCGTCGATCGCGTTGTAGTTGTCGGACGTGCGCGAGCGCAGCACCATGCCGCGATCCACCCAGCGGTAGTCCGGACTGCCGGGGTCGAGGGTGGCGTTGGTGGCCAGACCGATGACGGAGTTGTTCGTCCCGAAGGAGGAGGCGGCGTAATAGAGGTGGTACTCGCCGTCGAAGTAGGAGAGATCCGGTGCCCAGAAGTCGCCCGGCGTGACGCCGAGCTCGTCCACCACCCACTGCGGCGGCATGGTGAAGACCGTTCCGAGGAACGTCCAGTGCACCAGGTCGGTGGAGCGGCGGATCGGCAGGTAGGTGCGGGTCTCGATGTCGCCGGTGATGATCTCGTAGTAGTACCGGCCCTGTCTGATGAGGGTCGGATCGTGGGCGATCGGATCCGGAGAGGGCTGCGCCGACGGCTCCCCCGCCGCCGCCACCGGGGCAGTCGGGGCAGCCGAGGCGGCCGGGACTGCCGGCACCGTCGCGGCCGCGCTGATCAGCACCCCGACCAGCAGTGCGGCCACAGAGCCCAGCACGCGGGGGCGGCGGTTCCTTGACGGCTTTCCACAACCCCCGGCCGGATCGCGTGCACCCGCTCCCGCCGTCGTGGGTGGCGGCGGCGTCACCGGGAACCTCGCCGTGCCGGGCGGTGCCGTACGTAACCGCTTCATGGAACCCCACTCAACGTTATGGCTGACATTCCTCAGCCAGGTCGGGAGCAGCGCCGAACTCGGACCGGAATGGTGGCAAGTGTTAGCGCGAACAGAGCGACCGTCAAGACCGAGACGGAATCATCCGCGTCACGCCGCCGACCCCGCCAGCATCGGGCTGGTGGCGGCGGCCAACACGACAGTGGCGCCGCGCCGAAGTAGGCCTGGGGCGCTCGCAGCTCACCAGCTCAGATCGCCAAGGAAACTGCTGAGCGCCGCGTTGACCTCCATGGGCCGCTCCAGCGGCGGCAGGTGCCCCGTCGCCGGCAGATCGAGCCGCCGGGCGCCTGCGATCTCGTCGGCCAGCAGATCCGACACCGCCTGGATGCCCGGCACATCCGCCAGCCCGTTGATCACCAGCGTGGGCGCGGTGATCTCGCGGAGTCGCTCCTTGGCCGGCAGGTGCCGTTCCGGCACCGGCCGACGGCTCCAGGAGCGCTCGAACACCTGGCGCATCATCGCGAACGCCAGCTCCCACACCTCGGGATCGAGATCGTCCAGCCTCCGATCCGGCCCGGCCACCTGCCACAGCGCATGCGCCCGGGCAAAGGCATCGAGATCTTCGGGAAGCACCCTGCCCGCCGTGCCGCTCCGATAGCGGGCCAGCCTCTCGGCGGGAACGGTGCTGTGCACCCGCTCCCGCGCCTGAGCCATCATGTCGTCAGGCCACGTGTGGCCCGACAGCCCAGAGGAGATCAGCACGAGCCCCGCCACGCGGTCCGGAGCCACCAACGCCGCCTCCACCGCGTAGGAGCCCCCCATCGAATCGCCCACCAGCGCGGCCCGTTCCACGCCGAGTCCGTCCATCACGCGCAACAGGTCTTCGTGGTGAACGAGATCACCGGCCGGCTCGGCCGACTCGCCGTACCCGCGCCAATCGTAACTGATCACCCGATAACGATCGGACAGGAAGTCGCGCTGGTGGCGCCACATCCGCCGGTCGGCAATCCCCGCGTGGACGAGCACCACCGCAGGACCCTCACCCACCTCGTCACAGGCCAGACCATCGATCCTCGTCACGCCCAGATCGTATGAGTCGTACCGCAGCTTCTCGACTGGGTTCGCAGTCGGCGTATTGCGCACCCATGTCCACACCCTTACGCGTTGTCCGTCGGGCCCATGAAAGAGGTCGAGCCGCTGGTTCGCCAGGTGCTCGCGGAGAGTGGCTTCCCGGCCATCGACCTCCAGCGCGAGCCGTGGGTCGTCGCTCGGGATGTGGCGCAGGCCGTGGCGGAGGGCACGCTTCCCATCGGCAAGGGTGCAGACTTCTTGATCCTCGAACTCAGGGAAAAATGGACCACCCCCGAGGAGATCTGGGAACTGAACCTCCTCATCGACGACGGGGAAGCCCTGCGTGGGGCTCCGCCGGCTGACGGCGAGCTTCGACAGCAGGCAAGCAAGATCGCCCAAGCCGCACCAGGGTGGCGCGACGCGCCGCAGGATCCGGACCTGCTACCGCCGGATTAGAAGCAAGATCTTTCAGTGCCGCAGTCCTGTTCGGGGTCACGTCCCGCGGAGACGAGGGCCATGAAGCCTCCTGATGGGCCTCCGGCTGAAAGTTTCCCCAGCCACAGCCCCTCCACCAGCGCCGTTGTCGGCGGCCGTCGCCGCGCACGCTCCCCTGATCGCCGGATGGCGTACCTTACTCCCGCTCACCCACATCCGCGTCAGAGGGAGTCGTCGTGCGTACATGGTTGGCCCGCGCCGTTGTGTCTTTCCTGATGGTGCCGCTTACGGCCGCCCCGGCGGCCTCCTCCGCCTCGGCTCACACGGACGCGCGTACGTGCGCGAGAGCGAACCTGCTGTTCTGCGAGGACTTCCAGGCGATGCCCGTCGGCGGCGCGAGCAGTCTCCGCTGGGGAATCGACACCAAGCACGGCACGCTCACCGTCGAGCGCGCCGGGCGGCGGGGGCAGAAGGTGCTGCGCGTGCACACCGAGGGCAACGGCCGTGCGTTCCTGAAGGTGGACGACTTCGCCGCGCCGGGCAACAGCTTCTACGGGCGCGTACGGTTGCGGGCGAGCGCGTTCCCGACCGCGCCGGACTGGGCGCACTACACGCTGGTCGAGGCGACCGGCGACGGGCCGGAGATCGTCCGCCCGCTCGGCGGCCAGTACGCCCCGCCGTCCCACGGGGGAGCCGCGTACTGGGGCGTCGGCGCGGACGGCGGCCCCACCGGGGACTGGACGAACTGGCAGACCACCGCGCCCTCCGTCGCCGGGACATGGACCTGCGTGGAGTGGCACATGGACGCCGGCGACAACCGGATCTCGGTGTGGTTCGACGGGGTGGCCAAGCCGGAGCTCACCGTGTCCACCCGGGAGCACGGCGGCAACCCGGTGGACTTCGTCTTCCCGCGGTTCGACACGATCAAGCTGGGCTGGCAGCTCTACCAGGAGAACCCGACCCCGGCCGGCTACGACGTGTGGATGGACGACATCGCGCTGAGCAGCCGGAGAGTGGGCTGCTGATCCTCGTCTGCGACTCGCCGCCGTCGCCGCGTCCGGTTTCGGCCCGGCCGCGGGCGCGTGCGGCGCCCGCACCACTTCGCCGGACACCCCGGAGGGCATCGGGCCGAAGTGGGTGCGTGATTGGAGCCGCGCCTTCCCTCGTAGGCATCGGGCCTAGGTGGCGACGAGCTGGCGGGTGATGCTGGGATCGCTGATCCCGGTGTCGTCCGCCAGCAGGAACGCCTTGGACAGGATGACCGACAGCATTCCGCCGTCCTCCTCGAACGGCAGGAACACCGACGAGGCGGCGCGGTCGCGGACAGGGACGATGCACAGGTAGGCGTCGTTCGGCTCCATCAGGATGTTGCCCGACCCCAGATGGATCCGGTAGGTGCGCAGGTGCCCGCGCACGCGCAGGAACCGGTCCGTCAACTCCACCTGGTCGGCGATCTTCAGCCGGGGCAGCAGCCGGGCCAGCGCGTCATGCCGCGTGCGGGCGGTCTCGCTCAGCTCGCCGAACCCGTACGACTGCCAGTAGCCGTCGTGCCCGGCCGCCGCCCGCTGGTCGAGCCCCAGGGACCCGACCCCTACAGCGAGGTCGGCGTCGCGCAGCAGCTCCGAGAACACCAGCGGCGGCACGTCGGCGACCGGCGCGTCGCCGGGAAGATCCGCGTGGCGGAACCGGATCGCGTCGGTGGCGGCACAGGAGGCCGTGCCCCAGGCGTCCTGCTCGGGGTCGGAGGCGACCCGCATGCCCCAGCTCGCCTGCCAGCCGGCGAGCGTCTTGACGGCCGCCCCGACGTCGCCGTCGCACTCGTAGTCCCAGTGACCGATCGACAGCCCGCTCCAGCCGCGCTGCTCCAGCAGCGCCTTGGCCTGCCCGTAGCGCACGAAGTGGCCCTTGAAACGGTCGGAGTGGGTGCGGGTGCGCTCCTCGGCCGGGGTGAGCAGGTAGACCTCGCGGAACGCCTGCTTGAACGGCTGCCTGATCCCCCGTTCCAGCAGGTGGTCGCGCCAGCCGCGCACCCCCTCGGCGCTCTCCAGGATCGGGTGCCACAACCGGACGGGCGTGTCGGCGCCCGGACGTACGGTCTCGCCGCTCGCGTCGGCCAGTGCCCAGCCGCCGCCGCTCCTGACCGGCAGCCCGGCGAACCCGTCGGGGAGCCGCCAGATGAGGGCGCGGGTGTAGGGGCCGGTGACCGGATGGTCGAAGAAGTACTGTTCGGCCTCCTGCCAGGACAGCTCGCGTTCGATGATGAGCATCTGCTCCAGGCGCAGCCGCTCGGCGGCCTGCGTGCGCTTGAGGTCTTTCAGCGTGGCCTTGAGATCGGCGAGCCCTGGGTCCTTGCGGATGGACTGGGGCGCCGACTTGACGACGCGCCCGGACGCGTTGACGTACCGCAGCACCGGCCCGTCGACGTCGAGCCGGACGACGCAGTCGCCGACCCGCTCCTCCCGGACCCCGTCGGGGCCGAGCCCGAAGGCCGGGACCGTCCGGTCGACGAGCTGTTCGTGGGTCAGCCCCTCCTGTACGGCCACCGCGTCGAGGGCTTCGGACGCCTTCGCCAGCAGGGCCGGTCTGCGCACCTTGGCTCGCACGCGCGCGAGCACGCCCACCGTGTCGAGGCCGCCCCGCTTGGCCAGCACGTTCAGTGCGGCGTTGGCCAGTCTCTCGTTGCGGCAGACGGCGGCGCCGCCGGTGCCGTTGCGCCCGATGCCGCAGTTCGTGGCGACGTCGCCGAGCAGCGTGGGCACCCAGGGCGCGTCGATCACCTCGCAGGTCCACAGCATGCCGCGCAGCGGGAGGGCGGTGCGGCGGGCGAGGAAGACCCTGCCGCCGGGCTCGCGGCTCTCGCGGTGCGTGGCCAAGCGGGAGAGGATCTCGCGCAGCACCGCTACGCCGTCGTCGGTCAGCAACGTGCGGACCTTGGCGAGCCAGGGTTCGCTCGGCCTGCCGGCCTTGGCCTTGCGCCAGTGTTTCAGCAGGGGGAGCACGGCGGGGTCGGCCAGCCGCTCGGCGTACTTCCCTGCCATGGCGCGGGCGATCGGGTCGCCGTCCCAGACCAGGCTGCGCACCACTCCGGCCGCCCCGTGCTCCGGCGGCTCGGTCAGGACCCGCTCCAGGTCCTTGCGTAACGCGGCCCGGCCCGGGCTGCGACTGGCCGGGTGCCACGACGGCGCGTCACCAAGGATCTGACGGCGCTCGGGGTATCCGAGCGCCGCGATGGCGGCCAGCGGGATCCGGTACAGCTCGGCGTGGCCGGTGTGGCCGGAAGCCGACAGCGCGTCGGCGATCTCCCACAGAGAGCGCGTGTCCTCGAACGTCCACGGAATGTCGCCACCGGCCACCTCACGCACCAGCCGGAGCACCTCCTCGGGATGCTCGTGGCCACCCTTGTCGCCCAGGCTGAGCCGCAGTTGCGCCCACATGCCGAACGCCCTGCGCCCGGCCTCGTCGGCGCCGGGCCGCCCGCCCGCGTCATATCGGGCGAACCACTCATGGGGCAGCCCCTGGACGCGGTAGGTGATCAGGTGGCGCTGGGACTGGGGAAAATTGTCGAGAACGCCCATGTCAGTCCCCCGCCCGCGACGAGAGGCGGACGAGCTCGCGCGCCGGGCTCGTGCCGGGCCGGGCGGGAAGGGGAATCTCGACTGGGCACCTGCCGGTGGCGCTCTCGTCTATGAAGATGGCCGTGGCCATGGGGGGCTCCATCGTCGTCGGTCGGTCAACGTGACGAGCCATAGTTATCAACGGGCACCGACATTCGGCCTCGCTCGCGAACCTGCATCGTCGCACCGCGGTGGAGCAGATGCCTCCTTCACAATAGAGAGCAATGTCAGCTCACCTTCTTGCCCGGGCCGCAGCCTCTCTCCATGGCTTGGCTGTCGGCGACGCCTTCGGTTCCCAGTTCTTCGTTCCGGCCAACCGTCACGCGCTCTCTTCCCGCTCTCTTCCACCGGCCCCCTGGCAGTGGACCGACGATACGGAGATGGCGTGCTCCGTCTACCGTGTCCTGGCGGATCACGGCACCGTCAACCAGGACGAGCTCGCCACCGATTTCGCCCTCCGTCATGACTTCGACCGCGGATACGGTCCGGCGACGAACCGCATGCTCCGGCTGGTACGCGAAGGAGGCGACTGGCGGGCGCTTTCCGCCGGGCTTTTCGACGGCAAGGGCTCGTGGGGCAACGGCACCTCGATGCGGGTGGCGCCGCTCGGCGCCTGGTTCGCCGGCGACCTGGCCGAAGTGGTCCGACAGGCCACCCTGTCGGCGCAGGTCACCCACACGCATTCCGAGGCAGTGGCCGGCGCCGTGGCCGTGGCGGTGGCGACGGCCGTCACCGCCACAGAACCCGACCTGCCCGCCGGGCACTTCCTCGATCGCATCAGCGAACACGTCCCCGCGAGCATGGTTCGCGACGGCATCGCCGAGGCCCGGCAACTCCTCACCATCAGCGACCCCTCGCTCGCCGCCCGGATGCTCGGAAACGGACGGCAGGTCACCGCACACGACACGGTGCCGTTCACCCTCTGGGTGGCAGCCCGTCAACGCCACGACTACGAGGCGGCCATGTGGACCACGGCGGTGGCCGGAGGGGACGTCGACACCACGTGCGCCATCGTCGGGGGCATCGTCGCCGTTGCCGAGGGAATCCGCCTGCCGCCGCAGTGGCGGAGACGCTGCGAACCCCTGCCGGACTGGGCAGGTGCCCCGCCGCTCGACCCTGATGACGCTGTACGACGCCGAGTTAGGTGGAGCCGCCGGGTTTGAGCCTGGCAAGCAGATTTCGGGGAGGCCTCGTGAGCCTCCCTGAGACAATGCGCGTCAGGTCGCCGCCAAGGCCTCCGTGGGCGCCAGGCGGGCCGCGCGGATCGCGGGGTACAGGCCCGCGATCGCACCGATCACCACCGTCGCGCCGACGCCACCGGCGAGCGCCCACAGTGGTACGACCGTGGGCCACTTCTGCGTCGTGGCGTACATTCCGGTCACCAGATAGCCGAGCAGCGCACCGAACGCGCCACCGAGCAGCGACAGGAGCAGCGACTCCGCGACGAACTGCATACGGACCTGGCCTTTTGTGGCGCCCTGCGATCTGCGCAGGCCGATCTCCGAGCGCCTTTCCAGGACAGAGATCACCATCGTGTTGGCGACGCCGATCCCGCCGACGAGCAGCGCGACCGCGCCCAGCCCGAGCAACAGTGCGTCAAATGTGGCGTTCGCGGCCCGGCGCGCGGCCAGCGCGTCGGACGGCTTCGACACCTGTACCGCGCCCGGCGCCGACGGGTTAGCCGTGGGCGCGAGCACCGCACGCACGGCCTCCACCTGCGACTCCACCGACCGCGTGTAGACCGTCGTCGGATGCCCGTCAAAGCCCAGGTACGTGGTGGCGGCCGGCCACCCCATGAGCACGGCCGAGTCGAGCTCCGGCGCGAGCAGCACCTTCTGCAGCACCCCGACCACCACCCACCATCGGCCACCGATGTGGACGGCGGGCACGTTCCCGAGCCGCTCGGCCGCCGTCGCGCCGAGCACCACCGCCGGATACCGGTCGGTCGCCGCGTTGAGCCAGGCACCGTGGTCGAGCGTGCCGCCGACCGTTTTGAGCAGATCGAGCTTGGCCGCGAGCACGGACAGGCTGCCGGACTGCGCCGCCGGGATCCGGTCGTTGCGATAGGCGTACGTGTCGCCGAGCATGCCGGTCGCGGTGGCCGACCGCACCGGGCCGATCCGTTCGATCATCGCGACCGACTCATCGGGCAGCGTGGCACGCTTGCCGAACATCGTGCTGCCGGGTGACACGGTCAGCATGTTGGTGCCGAGCTTCGCGAGTTCCTGGTCGAGGTCGGCGCGGCTGGAGTCGGAGATGCCGACCACCGCGGTCATCGCCGCGATGCCGATCGCGATTCCCAGCGCCGACAGCACGGCGCGCAGCGGGCGCGAGCGCAGGCCGTATCCGCCGAGCCGGGCCAGGTCAGACAGGCGTAGCCGGGCGGGGTGCAACGACATCTCAGACCACCTGCCCGTCGCGCATCGGCACCTGCCGCGGCAGGCTGTCCGCGATCTCGCGGTCATGCGTGATGACCAGGATCGTCGTGCCCGCCTCGTTCAGCTCGCGCAGCAGCTTCATCACCCCGGCGCCGGAGACCGAGTCGAGGTTTCCGGTGGGCTCGTCCGCGAGCAGCAGCGGCGGGTCGCCCGCGACCGCGCGGGCGATGGCCACCCGCTGGCGCTCTCCGCCGGAGAGCTGGTGAGGGCGGTGGGTGAGCCGCTCCTCCAGGCCGACCCGCACCAGCGCGGCCTCGGCGCGCTGCTCGCGTTCGCGCTTGCCGGCGCCGGTGTAGAGCAGGCCGTCGGCGACGTTGCCCAGCGCGTCCCGCCCCGGCGCGAGGTGGAACTGCTGGAAGACGAAGCCGATACGCCGGGCGCGCAGCGCGGAGAGCTGCCGGTCGGACAGCGTCGCCAGGTCGTGCCCGTCGATGCGCACGGTGCCCTGCGAGGGCCGGTCCAGCGTGCCGACCAGGTTCAGCATCGTGGACTTGCCCGAGCCCGACGGTCCGACGATCGCCAGCAGCGCGCCGTAGTCGACGACGAGGTCGACCGAGCGCAGCGCGGTGACCCCGCCGGGGTAGGTCTTGGTGACACCGGCGAGCTCGATCACCGGGTGGCCGACGAGGGTGTCCCGGGCGGTCACAACGGCTTCGAGAGGATTCGCGACGGTTTCGGAGGGACTCGCGACGGTTTCGCGGGGATTCACGACGGCACCGCCACCTTCATGCCGGCCTGCAGCCCGTTCCCGGTGATCTCCACCTTGCCGTCCGCGAAGAGCCCGGTCTCCACCCCCACGACTCGCGTCAGGCTTCCGTCGACGATCTGCACCCCGTACCCGCCCTCAGCGAGCGCGAGCAGCGCAGCCACCGGAACGGCCAGCACGTTCGGCCGCTTGCCGGCGGTGAAGGCGACGGTGACGGCAGCCGCCCCCCTGCTCTTGACCTTCGAGGTGAAGCCGATCGTCACCTTTATCCCAGTGGTGTCCGCTTCACCGTTCTCGCCCTGGCTCACGAACGTGGCAACCTTGATGATCTTTCCTGGGACGACCTTCCCATCGGGAAGCGTGACCCGCACCGTGGCGCCCCGCCTGGCGAGCCGTCCCGAGCTCGTGTCCAGCCTGACCGTGGCCATCGGCGACGTGCCGGTGACCTTCTCCACGACGGCACCGGGCCCCACCACGGTCCCCACCTGCGCGGTAAGAGAGTCCACACGCACCGCGCCGGTGGCGTACACGATCTGGCCGGGATCCACCGTGCCGGTCCTGGTCAGGCCGAGGTCGTCCTGCCAGTCCCTGACTGCGGAGGCGGTCGCCCAGCTGTAGGTGCCGTCGACGGTGAAGCCGCGGTAGCCGAGCGCCCGGAGGTTCCGCTCGAACTGCTTGACGTCGGCACCCTTGACCCCCGTCGAGAGCGTGCGGTAGGCGGGGAGCGAGCCGTAGAGCAGAGTGACCGGCTTGTCGTCGAGCCGGAAGATCGCCTTGCCGCGGGTGACCGTCGCGCCCTCCGCGGGCAGCCCGGTCACGGTGCCGCTGCCGCGCGACAAGACCGACGTGGTGTCGCCGTGGCCGAGCGTGCCGTCGTGGCTCTCCCGGTCGACCAGCGTCAGCTTGGCGATCTCAACGGTGGCCACCGGCGTGCTGGCGGCGGAGCCGGGGCTTTCCCCCGCCACGGGCAGGTTGAAGACCGTGATCGCGGCGGCCACGGCACCGGCCGACAGCACGCCGGCGACCATGCCCGCGATGCGTCGGGCACCCATCAGGAGTTTTCCCTGCCCCGCGGAGCCGGCATGTATTTATCGCATTCCTGTCTCGCCTTCTGGAAGGCCGGGTCC
Source organism: Nonomuraea phyllanthi (assembly GCF_006334985.2). Classification (GTDB taxonomy): domain Bacteria; phylum Actinomycetota; class Actinomycetes; order Streptosporangiales; family Streptosporangiaceae; genus Nonomuraea; species Nonomuraea phyllanthi. The sequence continues at coordinate 115,302 of NZ_VDLX02000019.1, read as the reverse complement.
TCAGGCTCGATGTCGTCGGAATGGATTTTGATGGAGCCGTTCGCATCGGGGTCGGGATACTTCGCGAATCCGTGGTCGCGTATGCACTGCGAAACCTGCCGCAGTTTCTTGAGATCCGCGTCGCTGATCGGCCGGCCTTGCCGGCCCCTCCAGGGCGAGTACGCCTTGCACGCTTCCTCCGCCTTGTCGACCTTGCCCTGGTCTGTGCCCTCGGGGGCGTGCACCCCCAGATTGCCCTCGGCATCCGGGTCGGGGAACCACGTGAGGCCCTGGTCGCGCATGCACTGCGAGAATTTCAGGGCCGAGGCCTGATCGTCTCCCGCCGCCGCGCCGGCGCCGGCCTTGGGCGCGCCGGAGCCGGCGGTCGCCACCATCGGGTCGTCATGACGGGCGCAACCCGTCATTCCCACGGCCAGCATCAGAGCAACCGCGGCAAGCGTTCGTCGCGTCGTCGTCTTCCTCGCCGGCGGCTTTTTCGTATTCGTGGACATGCGTTTTGTTCTACGCTTCGACCGGTCACACGACGGGCACAAAAAACGCTTGACCGCTCTTACGTGGTTTCCGCAGCGGGGAAAAGCACCCTGATCGCGAGGCCGCCCTCCGGCCGGGCGCGCACGGTCAGGTCCGCCGAGTGGGCGGCGGCGATCGACTGGACGATGGACAGCCCGAGGCCGTGATGACCGTCATCGTCGGCCGCCCGGCCGAGCCGCTGGAACGGGCTGAGAAGCTGGTCCACCATCTCCGGCGGGACGGGCGGCCCGGTGTTGGTCACCGACAGGAAGGAGCGCTCGCCCTCCGTGCCCGTCGCCACCTCCACCCGTCCATCCGGGACGTTGTAACTCATCGCGTTGTCGACCAGGTTGGCCACCAACCGTTCGATGAGGGCGGGGTCGCCGGTGACTCGGGCGGGCCGGACCTCCGCTGCGACGGCCAGGTCTCGTCGTCGCGCCTCCGGGCCGACGGCCCGCAGCACGTCGCCGGTCAGCCCGGACAGCTCAACGCTCTCCGGACGGTCCAGGCCGCGTTCGCTGGTCGCCAGGACGAGCAGCGATTCAAGGAGCCGGGCCTGCTGCTCACTGACGGCCATCAGTTGCTCGAACTGCCCCCGGAACGAGTCCGCCGTCGCGTCCGGGTCGATGGCGGTCTCCTCCAGCAGGGCGTGCTCCAGCGTCAACGGCGTACGCAACTCGTGTGCGGCGTTGGCGACGAACCGTTTGTGCGAGTCGAGTGCGGCCTCCAACCGGCCGAGCAGCCCGTCCACGGTGTCCGCCAGACTTTTGAGCTCGTCGCGCGGCCCGGTGACAGCCAGCCGCTCGTGCACATTTCGCGCCGAGATGCGCTGGATGCTCTTCGTCATGGTCTGCAGTGGCCGCAGCACACGCCCGGCCACCAGCCAGCCGAGCACGGCCGAGAGCACCGACATGACGGCGAGCGCCACGCCGGACTGCACGAGCAGCTGATGCATGAGCTCCGTCTGCTGCCGGACAGCCTGCTCCCGGACCGCCTCGGTGACGCGCTGCTCCGCCGCCGTCAGCTTGGAGTCCGCCGGCAGGTCGTCCCCCAGGTAGATGCTGACGCTCCGCCCACCGGACGGCGTCGTGCTGGTCGTCGACATCGCGACGTTAGGCCCGCTGTGTGCGACCAGCAGATACGTCATGGCCAGCAGAACGGCGCCTGAGAGCAGGAAGAGCACGCCGTAAAGGAGGGTGAGCCGCAGCCGGACCCGCATGCCGGCGATCTTGGACTTCAGGCCCATGAGGATCCCGTCCCGTTCAGATTCGATAGCCGGCCCGCGGAACGGTCTCAATGACGGGGGGCTCACCGAGCTTCGACCGGAGGCGGTTCATGGTCGCCTTCACCGTCGTCGTGAACGGGTCGGTGGCCTCGTCCCACACCCGTTCCAGGAGTTCCTCAGCGGAGACCACCCGGCCCTGCGCGGTGAGCAGGTATTCAAGGACGGCCAGTTCCTTGGGGTTGAGTGGCAGCGGCGTCCCGGCCCGGGTGGCGACTCGCCGAGCCGGGTCGAGCACCAGGTCACCGCGCACCAGGCCGGGCGGCACGGCGGGCTGGGAACGCCGGCCGAGCGCCCGGATGCGGGCCACCAGTTCGGGATAGGCGAACGGCTTCGGCAGGTAGTCGTCCGCACCGATGGTGAGGCCCTGCACCCGGTCGGCGATGGTGCCGGCCGCGGTCAGCATGAGCACCCGGGTGCGCAGCGGCTCCCCCATCAGCCGGCGGCACACCTCGTCGCCGGAGACACCCGGCAAATCACGGTCGAGGACCACCACGTCATACTCGACCTCGACGGCGCGCTCGAGGGCTCCCGTCCCTTCATGCGCCACGTCGACCGCCATGCCCTCGCGCCGCAGAACCCGCGCCACCGAATCGGCGAGCCGCACGTGATCCTCGACCACCAGGACCCTCATCCGCCTCCCCCGCCTGCCCCTGTCCGCCTCCGATCCGGAACGCCAGCGTACGGGTGAGACGGTCACATGGTTGTCACAACCGCCCCCCGCCGGGCCGTGCGCAGGGCGCCGGTGGATGACACACGGGCAAGCACCCGCCACCCGTCGGCATCCGCATTTGACCGGGAGAAGGATGGTTCGACGTAGTGGCTGGGCTCCCGCCGCCTGAACCTGTCCCTGAACCCCCATCTGCAGGCTTCGCCAACGGCCTTGAACCCGACCGTGACGCCGTGAACGCCGCCTTCGTCCTTCCGCACCACAACGGCCGGACCGAAGGCGTCAACAACCGTAGAAGCGAATCATTCGACGGTCCTGATCTGGTCGGCCAGTGGCGACAGCGACGACAGCGGCAGGTCGCGATGCGTCCATGCCTGCTTGAGGTCCTCGGGGGTGTAGCGGGGAAGCAGGTGAAGGTGGAAGTGGAACACGGTCTGCCAGGCCGTAGGGCCGGTGGCGTGCCAGATGTTCATCCCGCCCGGTTCCAGCGCGCGCCGCAGCAGGGCGGCGGTGTGCACAGCACCCCGCATCAGCAGGCCCGCGCGGTCCGGGCCGATGTCGGTCAGATCGCGACAGTGCTCGCGGGGGACGACCAGGGTGTGACCGCGAGTCGCCTGCGAGATGTCAAGGAAGGCGACCACATTCTCGTCGGAGTAGACGATCTCCGCAGGGACGTCTCCAGCAACGATGCCGCAGAACGTACAGGTTTCGGTCATGGCCGCCTTTCTTCACTTGATCGAGTCAGAGCGTATTAGCCATATCAGTGTCGAACAACGCTGGGTTCAGCTTGAAGGCGCGGGCCGGTCGGCCGGATGCGCGTCCGCCGGCCCGGCAGGTGCGAAGGCTTCCTCGGGTATGCCGCAGCCGTGCACGACGACCCGGACCATGTCCTGGACCGCATCCCTGCTGACGCTCCCTGGCGGCGCGGTGAGCAGGGTGAACAGCGCACCCTCGTAGAACGTGATCAGAGCGGAGATCGTCGCGTGGGGGGTGGTGAGGCCGAGTTTGCCGTGGTGCCCAGCGGTGACCTGCACCGCCGCGCCCTGCAGAGCGGCGAGCGCCGAGGCGAGCACCGGCCGGCGCGTGGCCTCCAGTTGCAGCTCGAAGATCGCCAGATAGCGGCTGCGCAGGGTGGTCGCCGCTGTGAACAGTGATTCGGTCAGCAGGTCGACCAGGGTCACAGGCTGCGCGGTCGCTTGCTCGGTCGCACGGTCGGTGTCGGCGTGATGCAGCTCGACGATGCGCTCCGCGGCGGCCACCAGCAGGGCTTCCCGGCTGCGGAAATAGTTGGAGGCCGTGCCCGGCGGAAGGCCCGCTTCCTTCTCCACCGCGCGATGGGTCACGCCATGCACGCCCGAGGACGCCAGCAGCTCGATGGCGGTGTCGGCCAGGGCGCGGCGGCGGGCCGGATTCATGGGCGGCATGAGCTCATGGTACCAATATCCGTACTAGTACGATCGTAGTGAATGAGGAGGTCCGATGAGGATCGTGGTGGTGGGCGCCGGGCTCGGAGGGGTGGCGGCGGCGGCGGGGCTGCACCGCACCGGCCATGAGGTGACGCTCTTCGAACGCGCCCCCGAGTTGCGCGAGGCGGGCACCGGGATCGTGATCATGCCCGTCGGGCTTCGCGCGCTGGACGCGCTGGGACTGGCCGAGGACATCCGCGGGCACGACCTGCGGGGCGGCCACTTCGGGCTGCGGGACTGGCGCGGACGGCCGCTGCTGATCACCGACCTGGTCCAGGCACAGCGGCAGGTCGGGACGCCCGCCATGATCGACCGGACGGAACTGCACCGGTTGCTCCGCGCCCCGCTGCCCGCCGAGCTTGTACGGGCCGCGACCCCGGTCGAACGTCTGGAGCCCGACCCCGAGGGGGTGACCGTGATCAGCGGCGGCGAGCCCGTCGCCAGAGCGGACGCCGTGATCGCGGCCGACGGCATCGGCAGCAAGCTGCGCGCGCAACTCATGCCCGGCCACCCCGGGCTACGGCGGACCGGCCGGATGGACCTGCGCGGCATGCTGCCCCGCCCTCCCGGCACGGCAACGGACCTGCTCAACGGCCAGTTGGTCGACCGCCGCAGCGGCGCGATGTTCGGCCTGTTCCCCGTCGGCGACGACCGCCTCTACTGGTTCACCGACTCCGCCCTGCACGGCCCGCCGCCCGGCGCGGACGAGGCACGCCGGCAGATGCTGTCCTTGATGGCCGACTGGCACCCCCTCGTCACCGCGCTGATCGAGGCGACCCCGCCCGACGCCATCTACGTCGACCCGATCGCCGGCCTCGCCGAACCGCTGCCCTCGTTCGTGGCCGGCCGGATCGCGCTCCTCGGCGACGCCGCGCACGCCATGCCACCCGACCTCGGCCAGGGCGCCAGCCAGGCCTTCGAGGACGCCGCCGCGCTGACCCGCCATCTGATGGGCGCGGAACCGGCCGACGTCGCCCAACGGCTCCTGCGCTATGACGCCGAGCGCAGGCCCGAAGCCAACCGCATCATGCGCGCGGCGTCGAGGCAGTCGCGGCTGACCTCCCGGACCGGCGCCACCGCGTGGCTGCGCGACACGCTGCTCCGTGCCGTGCCGTCCTGGCTGGCCACCCGGCAGCTCGCCGCCCTCTGGCACGCCTGATGGCCAATGGCACGGGTCATGAACCGCAGCCGGATCAGCGCTTCATCGCCCCCTCGGCCGCGGCGTCGGCCGCGGTGGCGATGGCGGTGCCCGCGATCTCGAGGCGGCGGGCGAGCTCCAGTTCCTTCATCTTGTCCGCCGTCAGCTCGCCGGTGAAGATCCGGGCGATCTCGTACTGGTACATCCTGCGCACCGCACCACCGGCCTTCTTGGCCGCCAGCGCGTCTCCTACGGCTGCCGAGGGTTTCGACGCCAGAGCGCGTACCGCTTCGTCCAGCGCCTCGATGCCCGCGATCACCTGGTCGAGCAGCGGGGTGAATCCGGTCTGCCCGGGCAACCGGTAGAGGTGGGCTCCCCTGACGAAGTCGCGCAGCGCGTCGAGCACGTCGTCGATGGCGCGCGAGAGCCGGAACAGGTCCTCCCGGTCGATCGGGGTGATCAGGACGGACTCCAGCTCCACCACCAGCCGGGCCCGCTGGGTGTCGCCGAGATGCTCGATCGCCCGCATCCGTTGGTGCGCGCCCGTGTTGTCGATCTCGCCCGCCACCATGGCCATCGCGAGGTGGGCGCCCTCCTTGGTCGCGCCCAGCTGTCCTGCCAGAGCCTCCGTCAGCGCGGTGTCCATGCGCCCGGCCAGCAGATCACGAACCCGGCTCAGCCGCCTCATACCACCATCCCCAACCCGAAGGCCGCCAGCCCCGCCAGCACGGCGCTCGTCGGCAACGTCAGCAGCCAGGCCAGCACGATCTTGACGGCCGCGTGCCAGCGCACCTTGCCGCCGCCCTCCGCCATCGCCGATCCGATCAGCCCGCCCGCGACCGCCTGGGTCATGCTCACCGGCATGCCGGCCGCGGCGCAGCCGATCACCGTGAGGCCGGAGCCGGCCTGGGCGGCCACGCCGTACAGGGGCCGGACCGAGATGATCTCGATGCTCAGCGTGCGGCCCGCTCTGGGCAGGCCGTACAGCGCTCCGATGCCGAACAGGGTCGCGGTCGTCAGCGTGACGGGAAGCGGCGCGTCCGGGACGCCCAGCGCGAGGATGAAGACGGCCGCCATCTTCTGGCCGTCGTTGGCGGCGTAGGCGAGGCTCTGCACGGCGAACCCGGCCCAGTGCCAGCGCGCCAGCCCCCGGCTCGCGGTCACGGCGCCCAGCAGCCGCGATATCACCGGCGCCACCAGCGCCCCGGCGAACGGCGCGGCCAGCCCCACCGCCAGCACGAGCGCCACCGGCCCGGCCGCCACGGGAATGCCCCAGCCGATCCCGGCCCCGGTGAGTCCTCCGACGATGGCCAGAGTGAGGCTGGTGGGCTTGCCGAAATGGGTGAGCGTGAGGACCACGACCAGCGCCGCGATCATCGCGACCGCCACGACGTGCCGGGCGTGCGGGCCTTGCGGCGTGGCCAGGCGCCGCGTGAAGGTCTGTGCCACGTCCTGAGTCAGCAGGGGGACCAGCGCGTTCATCGCGACGAGCACGGCGATGCCGGTCCGTGGTCGTACCGTGGGCAGCTTGTGGCCGGGAGCCAGCAGAGCGCCACCGTCGTTGACACCCGTGACCAGGGCGAAGACGGCTGCGAGCAGGACCTCTAGGGACACGGGAGGCCGCCTTCTCCTGTCACAGCCCGAGCCGTTCCCGCTCGACGTGGTCCAGCGCCATGCGTACCGCGCCGAGCGCGATGCTCTCCTCGCCGAACGTGGACAGCGCGACCTCAGGAGGGTTGCGGCACATCTCGGTCAGGTGGGCCCGCATCCTGTCCAGCAGCAACTCGCCCGCGCGCGAGAATCCACCGCCCACGACGACCAGCTCGGGGTCCACCACGAGAACGAGCGCCGCCGCGCCCTGCGCGAGCCCATGAGCGAGCCTGTCCACCACCGCGAGCGCCTCCTCGTCGCCCGCCCGCGCCGCCTGGAAGATCTCCTCCGCGTCCCGTCCCGCCCTGTCGAGCACGACGGACGAATCCTCCCAGCCGATGAGCGGCAATCTGCCCAGCTCGCCGGCGCTGCCGGTGCGGCCGGTACGCAACCGGCCGTCGAGCAGCAGGCCGTGTCCCGCCCGGTATCCGGAGAGCACGTAGACCAGGTCCTCGACGTGGCGTGCGCTGCCCCGCCAGTGCTCGGCGACGGCCGCGAGGTTGGCGTCGTTGGCCGCGAACCCGGGGCAGCCGAACCATCGCCCCACCTGGCCGGCGAGGTCGAGCCCGCTCCAGCCGGGGATGAGGGTCGAGACCGACACCCTGCCGGACCGGTCCACGACACCCGAGGTGCCCACCGTGGCCGCCCACACGCCTCCACGCGCCAGCCCCGCCGCCCGCACGCATGCGGTGGCGGCCCGCTCGGCCAGCGCGAGGCGTTCGGCGGCGGGCATGTGCTCGTCCGCGTCGAGCCGCCGCTCCTCGATCACGTCGCCGTCGAGGTCGGCCAGCATGGCGAGGATCCGCCGTGGCCCCACGTCCAGGCCGACGACGTGACCCGCTTCGGCCCTGAACCTGAAGCGCCGGGCCGGCCGCCCCGCCGTGCCCCCGGTCGGCGAGGACTCCTCCGCCAGCCCCCGCTCGGCCAGATCGGAGAGCGCCACCTCGGCGGTCTGCCGTGACAGGCCGGCGGCACGCGCGAGCTGGGTCAGCGTCTGCGGCCCGCCCTGGCGCAGGGCGTGCAGGGTGGCGCGGGTGTTAAGGCGGCGCAGCAGGGCGGTGTCGTTAGTAACACCGAGAGTTCTCATAATGCCTCTTGACGTTTGGACTGGGCCAACTCTAGCTTTACGTCGCGTCTTCTCATAATTGGAGCTGAGAACATGCCGCAAGTTGATCTGGCCCTGGTCGGTGCGGGCGACCGAGGAACGAGATACACGAGGTACGCGACGATGGACGGTCGCGCCAGGCTCGCCGCCGTGGCCGATCCCGATCCACGACGCCGGGAAGGACTGCTCGCCGAGCACCCGGAGGCCGTCGGCTTCACCGACTGGCGCGAACTCGCCGAGCGGCCGCGGCTCGCGGACGCGGTGGTGATCGCGACGCTGGACGCCGACCACGTGGAACCGGCGGTGCGCTTCGCCGAGCTCGGCTACCACATCCTGCTGGAGAAGCCGATGGCGATCCGGCTGGAGGACTGCCGGAGAATCGTCGCGGCCGCCGAACGGGCGGGCGTGCTGTTCGCCGTCTGCCACGTGATGCGCTACACGTCCTACACCCGCGGGGTGAAGGACGTGCTCGACAGCGGGCGACTCGGCGAGATCGTGACCATCGAGCACCTGGAGCCTGTCGGCTGGTGGCATCACGCCCACTCCTATGTACGCGGGAACTGGCGTCGTACCGATCAGGCCACCTTCATGCTGCTGGCCAAATCGTGTCACGACCTTGACTGGCTGACGTACGTGATGGGCCGCCGGGTCACCCGGGTGTCGTCGTTCGGAGGGCTGAAGCACTTCACGGCCGAGAACCAGCCGGCGGGCGCGGCGGAGCGCTGCCTGGACTGCGCCGTCGCGAACACCTGCCCCTACGACGCCAAGCGCATCTACCTGCCCTTCGTGGGCGGCGAGGAGCGCTGGCCCCTGGCCGTGCTGAGCGAGGACACCACGGAGGCGGGCGTGCTGCGCGCGCTGCGCGAGGGCCCCTACGGCAGGTGCGTGTACGCGTGCGACAACGACGTGGTCGACCACCAGGTCGTCAACCTGGACTTCGAGGGCGGAGCGACCGCCTCGTTCACCATGACCGCCTTCACCCCGAACGCCCCCCGCAAGACCCGCATCTTCGGCACGCGCGGCTCGCTTGAGGGGGACGGCGCTCTGCTCACCGTGACCGACTTCGTGACCGGAGACGTCGAAGTCATCGACACGAAGCCGCCCAAGGAGGGGCACAGCGGCGGCGACCAGGGCGTGGTCACCGCGTTCCTGGACGCCCTCAGCCGGAACGACCCCGCTTCGATCCTCTCAGACCCCCGTGAAAGCCTGCACAGTCACGAGATCGCGTGGGCGGCGGAGGAAGCCCGCCTCACCGGAACCGTCGTCACCCTGAAGGATCAGCCCTGACAGCGCCGAAGGACCAGCGCTGAACACGGGCCGGGCGGAACGCGAACACCGCGTACCGCCCGGCCCTGAAGCGCGTGTCACGTGCTCGAGCCCGCCGAAACCCCGGCTCGGGAACCCGTCGCCACGGCCTTCGAACGGCACAACGGGAGAGTCGTGCGACCCGCCCCGAAGTGGGACATCACCGTTGTGGCTCGCGCCTGAAGGTGACGTTCGCGCTGTAGCTGAACCCACCGCCTCGTACGGTGTTCGCGTAGACCGCGACATCGCTGACCGGCAGCTGGGCGTTGGTGGCGTTCACGCCGACCGCGGGACGGGTCGACCCGTCGACCAGCGTGATGTCGTTGCCCATGATGTCGACCGTTTCGTTCGGGTTCGGGCTGATCGACTTCACGTAGATGCCGCCCCAGCTCGACCTGATCGTGTTCTCCCGGATGACGACCCGGGAGGTGTTCATCGGTCCGATCGCGTCCCACTTCGCGTTCTCGATCAGGTTGCGTTCGATCCATATGTCGCTGTGCACCGCGTCGGGAGCGCCGGTGTGCGAGCCGATGATCTTGCCCCAGCCCGGATAGTCCTGCGACGCACCGCAGTAGCTGTCGATGACGCGGATGTCGGTGCTCGGCGTGTTGTCGGCAACCCCACCCCAGGTGGTGCCGGTGGTCGCCACGTCGAGTTGGACCGCCTCACCGTGCCACAGCCCGGCCGTCGGCGCCTCGACCCAGCCTTCGAACCGGCACTCGCTGACGGTCGCCGTACGGACGGCGTTCAACTCGACTCCGTGCCACCACTTGACGTTCCGTACGGTGACTCCGGACAGCTCGACGTGGTGCGTGTGCTCGAAGGTGATCGCGTTCATCGGCGGCGCGGCCGTTGCCCGCGCGCGGTCATCACCGGTCGCGTTCCGTACGAAGTGGGCCGTCGGGTCCCAGATGCCGCCCTCCAGCCGGATGTTGCCGGCTGCCTGGTGGCCGGTGCAGTCGTCGGGAACGTGGTTGATCAACAACGTCGCATCGCGGGTGTTCACCGCCCCGACGCTGATGAACGAGTCCGGGTAGGTCGGCTCCGGGGAGTGCTGGTTCTTGTCCTTGTAGTACGTCTGTGGCTGCACCGCTATGTCGGAGGTGAAGGTCGCGCCGTCCGCCCGCAGCGTGGTGTCGCCGCCGATCACCAGGGGCCGCTTCAGCACGTGGACGCCCGCCGGGGCGACCACGACACAACGCCCACCGCCGTCACGCTCTAAGCTCCGGTCGCCGAGAGCGGCGAGGTTGAGCTGCCGGCGCAGTCTGCGCAGGGCGTCGGACTCACCCGGGACCGGCGGATTCGGCCCGGGCCCGCTCGCCGCGGCCTGGGCCGCCGAGGTGCCGCCGGCTGTCAACACCGTTGCGCCGCCCAGTACACCGGCCGCGAGTGCGGCCCGTCGACTCACTGTCATGTCGTTTCCCCTTCTGAGGTGGAAAATGTTGGGGGTCAATTCCGCTTCAGCTGCTCCTGGAACTCGCGGCGAATCTGGTCGCCGCCCTGACTGCGCCAGGCCTCGCGATACTTCTCGATGTCGCTCAGCGGCCGGGAGCCGACCACGATCTGGTAGATGTAGGTGACGAAGAGCTGATCGAGCTGGGCGCCCCGCGCGGACAGAGTGTCCGACCGGAACCTTTCGACCGGGCTGGCGACCGACTGGCGGACCATCTGGGAGTTGGTCTCCACACATTCCTTGGCGGTCGGGAAGACCCAGGTCTGCGGTGTGAGTCCGTAGGCGATGGCTCCCCTGTCCGCGTCGAGGTTGGTGCCCTCGACCGCGACCGGCTCCCCATCGGCCCCACGGGTGAAGTACTCGCCGTCGGCTCCCCACCTCTGGTAGTACCACTCCTCGCTGCCCACGGGTCCGCGCCGCCAGTTGAACAGCCGGAGGAGCTCGGCCAGTCGATCCTTGTCCTTGGCGGCCTGGGCCGAGATCGCGTTGATGCCGAAGACCCCGGCCGTCTTCCGAAAGGTCGCCTTGCTCGACCCGTCATGACCTGGCGGAATGAACGCGGCGAAGGCGCCGTCCAGCTTGGCGACCACCTTGCCGTACTGGGAGGTCGGGAAATGGAAGTTCGCCGCCGAGTCCACCGCCATGCCTACCTGGCCCTGTACGACGAAGCCCCGGTAACGGTCGGTCTGGGTGCCCAGCGCCAGCGCGTCGGGATGCATCCCGCCGCTCTTCCACAGCTTGGCCAGCCAGGCGATCGCCGCCTCGAACTGCGGAGTCTCGGTGGCGTGGGTGAGCGTGCCGCCCTCGTACTTCCAGTTGTTGGGTACGCCGAACATGGCGTAGGCCAGTTCAAGGGCCATCCCTGGGAATGCCGTCAACCCCCAGGTCTTCTTGGACCCTTCCGGATTCCCCTTCGTCATCGCGACGAGGAGCTCAGCCGTCTCGTCCGCGTCTGCCGGCGGCTTGGGGAAGCCGAGCTTCTCCGCCCAGTCCTTCCGATACCGGTACTCGAGGTGCTCGACGGGTATGTCGATCGGGACGCCCCACAACCCGCCGTTGATGGTGCAGGCCTGCCACTGCTCGGTACGAACGTTGGCCAGGTTGGGGTACTCCATGACCTTGTCGCCGGACAGGATTTCGCTCAGATCGGCGAACGCGCCCTGCTTGATGGCCTTCAGACAGCCTGCGGAGAAGATCTCGCCGTACCGGCCGCCCGCCAGCTGGACGACCTCGGGAAGATCACCTCCGGCCAGCATGGTGGCGAACTTCGCGTCGTAGTTGCCGGCCGACACCTCCGTCACCTTGACCTCGACGCCGAGACGTTCGTTGAGTCCCTGCCACCATGGATTGTCGGCGAGCGGGGTCGCCGGTGGACCCCAGGTCAGGTGGAAATGCCGGACGACGCCGCCGCGGCCCGGCGTCTCGGTGACGGTCTTGGCCAGCTTCTTCGGCACCGAAGGATAGGCCGTCGGGACACCGAGCACATCTGGAACGACGGCCCCCGGATAGACCGGCGGTGCGACGTACGTCGGCGGCGGCACCGCGGCCTTCTTCGCACCGGACGATGGCGCGCCGCCGGATCCGCAGCCGGTCAGGGCCGCTCCGGCGACGGCTCCGAGCCCCAGGCCGAATGCGGCCCGCCGGCTCATCATGGGGATGCCGCCTCCGGCACGCGGATACTTGAATGAGGACATGCTGAACTCCCAACAGGTTGATCAGGGGGCGCGAACCGGTGAATGGTGGCGGCGACGCTACGGGTGGTCAGCCCTTGATGGCGCCGGTCAGCACGCCCTTGGTGAAGTACTTCTGCAGGAACGGGTAGACGATCAGGATCGGGACCGTGGCCATCACCACGACAGCCATCTGCACGGACTGGCTGGAGGGCAGGTTGTACATATCGGTGTTGTTCATCGAGCTCATCGCACTGCCCTGGAGGACGTACGAGTTCAGCACCAGCTGAATCGGCCACTTGGAAGAGTCGTTGAGATAGAGCATCGCGTTGAAGAACGAGTTCCAGTAGGACACCGCGTAGAAGAGGCCGATCACCGCCAGCACCGCCTTGGACAGTGGCAGCACGATCTTGATGAAGATGTGCAGTTCCCCTGCGCCGTCCATCCGCGCGGCCTCGAAGAGTTCCCGCGGCAACTGCATGAAGAAGTTCCGCATCACCACCACGTTGAAGGCCGACGCCAGCACGGGGATGATCAGCGACCAGTAGGAGTCGAGCAGTCCGAACGCCTTCACCACCAGGTAGTTCGGAATGATGCCGGCGCTGAAGAGCATCGTCAGCAGGACCAGGTAGAGGGCCAGCCGCATTCCCGGGACCTGCCGGGTCTTGGTGAGCGCGTAGGCGAGGGTCGCGGTGACGGCCAATGACAGCGCTGTCCCGACCAGGGTGACCAGAATCGAGACGATCAACGACCGCTGCACGATCCCGCCCTTGAAGATCGTGCTGTACGCCGAGAAGCTCCACTCGCTCGGGATCAGCCCGGCTGTCGTGGTGGCCTCCGGGCTGGCGAACGAGTTGAGGATCACGTACGCCAACGGGTAGATCATGATCAGCAGGATCAGGCCGATCACGACCCCCTTGGCCGTCGTCACAACAGGGTTCGGCGCTTCGACCCAGGCCGGCCGACGGGATGACATCATCAGAACAGTCCTTCACTGCCGGCGCGGCGCGCGATCCGGTTCGCGGCGACGATCATCAGGGTGCCGATGGCCCCCTTGAGCAGGCCGGCGGCCGCGCCGATACCCCAGTCACCGCCGAGCACGCCGCGGAAATAGACGAATGTGTCCAGCACCTGCGCCGCTTCGGCTCCGACGGAGGGCTGTTGCAACAGGATCTGCTCGAAACCGACGGACAGAACGTCGCCCAGTTTGAGGATGAGCAGCAGCACGATCACAGGCAGGATCCCCGGAAGGGTGATGTGCCAGATGCGTCGCAGGGAGCCCGCCCCGTCCACCGCAGCCGACTCATACAGCTCGGTGGGGATCGAGGAGATGGCGGCGAAGAAGATGATCGTTCCCCACCCCACGTCCTTCCAGATCACCTGTGAGGTCAGCAGGATCTTGAACGTCTCGGCGTTCGCCATCACGTTGACACCGCCGAGCCCTAACTGCTGGAACAGGTCGGCCAGGGCTCCCGCACCGCCTAGAACCTGTAGCCAGACGGCGATCACGATCACCCACGACAAGAAGTGCGGCAGGTACACGACGGTCTGCACCATGCGCTTCACCCGCTCGTTGAGCAGCGAGTTGAGCAGCAGTGCCAGCAGGATCGGAGCAGGAAACGCGAACGCGATCTGCAGGAACGAGATGATCAAAGTGTTGCGAACGGTACTGACGAACTCCGGATCGTCGAACAGCCTGGCGAAGTTGTCCAGTCCGGACCACGTCGAGCCGCTCAGCCCCAGGAACGGCGAGTAGTCCATGAAGGCGATCGAGATGCCGCCCAACGGAAGGTAGTGAAACGCCAGGAAGTAGAGCATTCCCGGCAACAGCAGGAAATAGATCACCTTGTGCTGTCGCAGTGCCTGCCCAAGTCGTCGCATCCGTCCGGAGGGCGGGGATGACCGCGGGTCCGAACGGATCGAGGTCGCCTCGCGGTGAGTGACGGCGGCCTCACGATCCATCGTGTCCCTCCTCTGAACGGACGTCACGGCATCATCCTCTGTCTCGACCATCACGAACTTCAACGTTACAGTTGGCACGTTAACACTGGCGGGACGAGCCGTAAATAACAGTTTCGGCAAGACGGAGGCGTACGTGAGAGGTCGAGCCGTGGTCGAGATCGTTCGGCAGAGCGGGGCTCAGGACGAGCGCGTGTTGCAGGAAGCACTGGACGAGGTGGCCGGATCCGCCGGTGGGCAGGTGATCGTCGGACCCGGGGAGTGGCAGCTCCGCGAGGCGCCGTTGCGGGTGCACGCCGGCACTCGTCTGACGCTCACGCCCGCGACGCGCATCGTGCGGACCGGACCGATCCAGACGATGTTGATCAACGGTCCGTACGGCGCAGGACGAACCGTCGGCGCCCATGACGGGCCCGGAAACATCATGGTCGAGGGCGGAATCTGGGATGTGAACGGCTTCGAGAATCCCCGGCCGTCCTTCGGCATGGTGTTCAACCATGCGAGGGATGTCCAGGTTCGTGATCTCGAAATTCGGAACATGCCCGAGTGGCACGCGATCGAGACGAACTCGACCTACAACGTGACGATCTCCGGATGCCGCTTCGTCGCCGGCATCGCTCGCGAACCGCACGCCTACCAGACGGAGGCGGTCAGCCTCGACCTGGCCGCACCGGGGCTGACGGCCTGGGGCGCCGAGGACGACACGCACGCCAGTCACGTCCGCGTGATCGACAACTTCTGCTCCGGCTACCCGACCTTCGTCGGCTGCCACACGGGGCATCCGAGTCTCCAGCACAGCTCGGTCGTGATCGCGAACAACACCGCCACCGACCTGTCGTGCTGGGCGGTCAACCTGACGAACACCAGCACCGTCTCGATCACCGCGAACGCCTTCTCCGGCACTGCCGCCGGGATCCGGATCAGGACCGGCGGCGACCGGCAGGTGACCGGCGTCGCGATCACCGGAAACGTGGTGAACTGCACCAGCGGACCCGCCGTCCACCTGGACGCCGCGGTCGGCGGGGAGATCGCGGCGACCGTCGTCAGCGGCAACTCATTCAGCTCGCCGACGCTGCCGATCATCGAGCGAAGTGGCACAATAGAAGCCGTGCTGGGACCCAACGCGGGACACTCGTACGCCGACGATGGCGAGCCGATGGCGAGCCGGGGCGTCTGATGCCGAGGATGTCCAGCGGTCCCACCCTCAAACAGCTGGCGACGATCATCGGCATCAGCCCGACCGCGGTCAGCATGGCCCTGAACGGTCGCCCGGGGGTGAGTGACGAGCTCCGCAAGCGCGTGCGGGCCATCGCCGAGGAGCAGGGCTACCGCCCCAACTTCGCCGCACGCGCGCTCCGGGTCGAGCGCTCCAACATGCTCGGGCTGATCAGCCGCAACCTGAGCAACCCCGGCTACCTGCGCCTGATCGACGGCTTCAGCGGTGCCGCCGAGGAGCAGGGCTACCAGGTCCTGGTCGGCACCTCGGATCTCGACCGGTCGCGCGAGACCAACATGATCAGGGCCATGACGAACCGGCAGCTCGACGGATTGGCGATCGCGCCGATCGACGGCGAGGCCGTGCTGGCGACCTGGCAGGGCGAATCCGAGCGCCCCCTGGTGCTGGTCAACTCGGCGCGCAGCGCGAGGTCATCCGGTGCGATGAGCATCCGCGGCAACGCGTCCCAAGCGGTCCGGCTGGCCGTTGACCATCTTCTCGAGCTCGGGCATCGCCGCATCGGCCTGCTCACCAACCCGGGGCTGTCGTCGGCGTCGGAACGGGTGGCCCTGTTCCGCCGGATGGTGAGGGCCGCGGGGCTTCCGTCCCGGGTCATCTCCGGCAGCACCGCCGACGAAACGGTCGAGCGCGTGGTTCGCGCACTCACCAGAGACGACCGTCCGACCGCCATCATCACCGACAGCGACCTGCTGGCCCACTACGTCTACGATGCCGCGATCGAGACCGGGCTCCGGATTCCCCACGACCTCAGCGTCGTCGGTCATGACGATCTTCCGACATCGCATCTGCTCGGCCCGCCACTGACGACGATCGCGCTCGACCGGTGCGAGATCGGACGGCAGGCGGCGACGATGCTGATCGGCGCCCTGAACGGGGAAGAGATCGACAGACCTCATCGGGAGCTTCCCGTCGAGCTCGAGGTCCGGAAGTCGACGGCCCCGCCGGCCGGGTGATCTCACCGGCTCGGTCCAGGGCCCTCCCGTAGGAGAAGGCGGACCATCAGCACGTCCGGCTTGCCCTCGCCGGACAGACACATCCCCACAGCACCAGCCAGTGTCGACCAACGTCACGCGACGGACGCAGGCTGTCCGAGTCACGCGCTGGCATGACAGGAGAAGCATCCCCGATGCGCATCGCCCACATCACCGACATACACCTCCGAAGCCATATTCCTGGGCACTCCGCACTGCCGGTCCGGCGGAGCCGTACGGCTCCCGAGCTGTTGGCAGCCGCGCTCGACGACGCCCGCCGTCGTGGCGCCGACCTCATCGTGATCACCGGTGACGTGGTGGACGTGCCGGGATACCTGTTCGATCCCGAGCGTGACGCGGCCCGCGACAGGCTGGTCTGGCAACGGGTACGAGAGGACTATCGCCTCGTGCGGCGGATGCTGGACGACTGCGGCATCGGGTGGATCGCCATACCCGGCAATCACGACAGCTACCGCGTCCACGCCGAGGAACTGGGATCCGGACCGTTCGTCCGTGACGTCGGGGGGCTACGCTTCGTCAGCTTCTGGGATCGCGAGTCGACCGGCAACGTGCCTCGCCGCACGCTGACCGAACGGGAGCGGTTCGACTCGTCGCTGCTCGACCCAGGCCCGCGTCCGCAGGTCCATCTCCAGCACTTCGTCATCACGCCACGTCTGGACGAGGGCTACCCGCACACCTACGCGGAAGGCGAGGAGCTCCAGCAGCGGACCAGCGACTCCGGCCGGGTCGTCCTGTCCCTGTCCGGGCACTATCATCCGGGGGCCGAGCCGACCACGATCGGATCGACCACGTTCAGCGTCACGCCGGCACTGGTCGAGCATCCCCACCCGTACCGGATCTTCGACATCGCGCTCGATGCCGGATCGATCGCCGCCGTCCGGCATACACAGGTCGATCTCGCAGGTGACGCACCCGCCCGGAAGGCGGTGTTCCTCGATCGGGACGGCTGCATCAACACGCTTGCGACCTACAGGCAGGGCCCGGAGGCGATGCACCTGCTGCCGGCCGCGGCACCCGCGCTCCGGCTTCTGCGCGACCGCGGCTACGCCCTGATCGTCGTGACGAACCAGTCCTGCGTCGGCCTCGGCTACGCGGAGCCGGGAACCCTCGACGAGGTGCATGACCGCATGTCCGAGCTGCTGGCCGACGAAGGCGTCACCGTCGATGCGATCTACAGCAGTCCGGTGGCCGGGAAACACGCGATCTCCGAACGCTACAACGTGGGTGACGCGCCGAAGCCCAGCCCGGCCATGATCAGACGCGCGGCCGCCGAGCTGAACCTCGACCTGTCCACGAGCTATCTGATCGGCGACCGGCCATCGGACATCGCGGCCGCGCAGGCCGCCGGCGTCCGGCCGATCCTGGTCCGCACCGGCGACGGGCGGGCCACGGAGCACGCCTGGGGCGACGCCCCTGCCTGCCCCGTCGTCGACGATCTCGTGGCCGCGGCAGTCGAGGTGGTCGGCGGCTGACTCGGCCGGTCAGGGGGACGGGCGGTACCACGTGTTCTCGAGCCAGAGCCGCACCAACGCCGACGCGACCTGGTCGGCCACCTGCACGGCGCCGGCGAAGGAGAAGTGGGTGTCGTCGGCGCAGCCATCGGGGTAGAGGGGATGGACGCCGGGCTCGAAGTGGGTGAACAGGGCTCGTGAGGCGTCCTCCCCCAGGCGGTTGTAGAGCGCCGCGGTGCTGTGGGTGAGGTCGATGCAGGGCAGTCCGCGCAGCTTGGCCAGTGTCCGGACGGCTTGCGGGTAGTCGCCGTGCGTCGATGCCGGCCGCCCGTCGACGAATCTCCTGCGGGCCACCGGGGTGCACAGCACTGGCCTGCCCCGGCGTTCGAGCACCTCATCACAGGCTCGTTCGAGGTTGGCGGTGTAGCCATCCCGGGCCGCCAGATGGGGATGTTTCTGATCGTTGTGCCCGAATTGCAGGAGGACGACGTCAGCCGGGCGCATCTCGGTCAGGAGCGCGTCCCACAGTCCTTCGGCGCGATGGCTCTCGGTGGTGGCGCCACCTCTGGCGGTGTTGAGCACGGCCACGGTAGGCGCCGGGAGCCCGCGTCCGGCCAGGGCGGCGCCCAACCGCGCGTTGAGCGGAGCGCCGAGGTGCGGGCCCCACCCGGACATCGGCGTCTCATGGGCCGGGCAAGCGGCCACCGTCGAGTCACCCGCAAGCAGAACGCGTGGGGCATCGTCAGATGTCGTCAAGGTCTCTCCTCAGGTGTGTCCGGCAGGGCGTTGGGTCTCCTACAAGGTGACGAATGACCTGGTCGGCGACCACAAGGCCGACCGGCCGCTGGACCTCTACCGTGCGGCTGTAGACGCAGCCGGCCGAGACGGACGGTGATCGGATGGCCGGCGGCCGGCGTCAGGGTCACCTCGTCGCCGTCCACCCGGACCTGCGGCACGAAGGGCTGCTCACCGGCCGCGGCGAGCAGGACCAGGCTGACGTACACGGCGGTGCCTCCCGGGTGGGCGGCGCTGATCAGGTACGGCGTGGCGGAGTGGCGCAGTGAGTGCGGGTCCAGCCCGTCCAACCGGCGAGGTGAGGGTCGGCAGGTGGGAGGGGTAGCGAAGATCGCATGAAACGGATACTACGGCGTTCACCTCTGGCTTCCCAGGGTTATTCGCTGTTTGTGGTAACCGTTTCAACGGTCCAGGTAGGGACGGACCGAGTCGCGCACGATGATGTGCGTGCCGAGCAGCACGTGCTGGGCGGTGCCCGGTTTCTCGCTCCCCAGAGCGAGGCGTACGGCGGTGCGGCCGAGCTCCTCGTGCGGCACGTGCACGGTGGTGAGGTCGATGTCCTCGGCCGGGGAGAGATCGTCGAAGCCGACCAGCGAGACGTCGTCGGGCACGCGGAGCCCGCGTTCACGCAGCGCGGCGCGGGCGCCGGCGGCGATCTGGTCGTTCGCCGCGAAGACGGCGGTGAAGTCGCGCGGCCCCGCGTCCAGCCGCTCGATCATCATGCGGTAGCCCGCGGACCGCTGCATCCTGCCCTGCACCTCCAGCCCCGGATCGTGCGGGACGCGGTGGTCGGCGAGCGCGCGCCGGTAGCCGGCGAGACGGCTGTCAGGCGTGCTGTAGCCGTCGTACCGGCCGAGGAACAGGATGCGCTTGTGCCCGGCCGAGAGCAGGTGACTCGTGATGGCGTGGGCGCCCCCGACGTTGTCGTACTCGACCACGACGGCCGGCACGTCGTCGCCGAGCGGCGGCCGGCCGCAGAGCACGAGCTGGGAGCCGGCCAGGGCGAGCGCGCGAGCGTAGTCGGCCATGCGTTCGCGGTAGGCGTCATCGGCGACGATGTTGCCGACCAGGATGACGGCTTCGGCGTGCTCCTCGCGCATGAGCTGGACCGTCGCCAGCTCATGCTCGGGGTCGCCGCCGGTGGTGCCGACGATGCACAGCCGGCCCTCGCGGACGGCCTGGTCCTGCACGCCCTGGGCGACGTGGGCGTAGTGCGGGGAGACGACGGAGTTGACGACGATCGCCACGCTCTTGGGCCGCACGCCGGCCAGCCCTCGGGCGTGGGCGTTGGCCACGTAGTCGAGCTCCCGCACCGCCTTCATGACCTTGGTGCGGGTGGCGGGGGCGCTGGGGTAGGTGCCGGACAGGATGCGCGAGACGGTGGCGACCGAGACGCCGGCGTGCCTGGCCACGTCGCGGATCGTCGAGGGGCGCGGCTGCCCGTCGTCAGGTCTGGCCTGGCGAGGCATGCTACCTCCTGCGTCCCGTAAAGCCGATGTAACCGCTTGAACGGGATGATGGCCGACGCCTCTGTGCGCGTCAAATCCGGGTGGCCGCCCTCATTGAGCGGCGGCGTGCTCCTTCGCGAGCTCCTCGGCGACCTGATCGCCACCCGCGTTCCGCCACTGCGTCACGATGTCCTTCCACGCCGACGGCGGCTTGCGGCCGAAGACGACCGCCGCGATGCCGTCCCCCGCGATCCGGCCTATCTGGGCCCCCTTGCTGACCGCGGTGGCCGAGCGCAGCCCGTTGGCCGGGTCGGCGATGCTCTTGGGCAGGGTCGCCTTCTGCCAGTCATAGACGGCTCGGGCCGTCTCCGGGTGGCCGGGCAGGTAGATGACCGACGGCGCGGTGCCGATGTAGCGGAAGGGCAGGGTGCTGTTGTTCTCGGTCTGGAACAGCTCGAGGGTCTTGATGCCGCCGTCCTCCTTGGTGAAGTGCACGCCCTCGACGCCGTAGTTGGCCAGTTCGTACTCCTTGGTACCGAACGGGGCGCTGAGGTAGTCGCTGATGCGCAGCAGCATCTTGATCCGCTCGGGGGCCGCCTTCTTGAAGGTGACGTAGCCGAACATGCCGGGGCCCTGCCACGGCGTGGGGGACGGCCCGTACGGGTAGCCCATGCCCAGCTCGAACCTGCCGTTGATCTTGGTGAGGGTGGCCAGCGACATGGAGCCGAAGCCGTCCTGCATGGAGGCGACTGTGCCGTTGTGGAAGTGGGTCTGCATGTCGGTGGAGCTGACGGTGAGGCTGTCGGGGTAGACCGTCTTGGCCTCGACGAGCTTGCGCATGACCTCCAGTGCCTGCTCGAACTGGGGTGTGCCCAGGGTGGTGGTGAACTGGCCGCCCGACAGTGACCAGGTGTTGGGGGCGCCGAGCGAGCCGGCGTGGTAGGTGATCGAGCCGAGCCCGCCGAACAGGGTCTTGAACCAGCCGAGCCCCCACTTGCGGTCGCCGCTGAGCTCCTTCATCGCCTCCAGGTACTGCTCGGTGGTCCAGGTCTCGGGGATGTCCGCCTCGTTCATGGCGGTGCGATTGACGAAGAGGCTGTTGGCCGGGGTGGGCCGCTCCAGCGGGATGCCGTAGATCTTGCCGTTGATGCGGCCCATGCCCTTCCACGCGTAGGTCGGGATGTTGGCCAGGTTCGGGTACTGCTTGACGGCGTCGCCCCCGACGAACTCCGACAGATCGGCGCAGCTCGCCTGGATGAACTCCAGCGAGTGCGGCAGCGCGAGGTTGGTGAACATGATGATGTCCGGCAGGTCACTGCCCGAGGCCATCAGCGTGGTCATCTTCTGGCCGTACTCGGGGTCGGGCACGACCGTGACCTGCAGGTCGACGTTGAGCGCCTTGTTGACGGCCTGCCAGTACCTGTTCTGCGTGACGGGCGTGGGCGGCGGGCCGTAGGTCACCACGAGCGCGGTCACCTTGGAGCCGTCGCCCACGGTGTCGTTGACCGACTGGACGAGGGTCTCGGGGTACTTCAGGTAGAGGTTCTGCACGCCGGTGTCGTCGCCGGCGGCGTCCGGCTTGGGACCGGCGAACGGAACGTACGCCGGCCACGGCACGAGCTGCTTGCCGGCGTTGGAGACGCCGCCTCCCGACGAGCTGCCGCCACCTCCGCAGGCGGTGAGCACCGAGGCGGCGGCGACGCCGAGGGCGCCCCTGAACAGGGCACGGCGATCCATGGTGTTGTCCATGACGAGGTTCCTTTTGACGGGGGTGGTTCAGGCCTTGAGTGCGCCGGTCAGCACGCCCTTGGCGAAATAGCGCTGCAGGAAGGGGTAGACGACCACGATCGGGAGCGTGGCGAGGATGACCACGGCCATCTGCACGGACTGCGGCGAGGTGGCGGCCAGCTCGCCGGATGCCTCCGAGAGGGACGCGCCGCCGGTGACGTACTGCCGGAGCACGGTGCCGATCGGCCACATGGTCTGGTCGTTGAAGTAGATGATCGCCTCGAAGAACCGATTCCAGTACGCGACGGCATAGAACAGGCCGATCACCGCGATCACCGCCTTGGACAGCGGCAGCACGACCTTGCGCAGCACCGTCAGCTCGCCGGCGCCGTCCATGCGGGCGGCCTCGATCAGCTCCTTCGGGATCGACTGGAAGAAGCCCCGCATCACGACGAGGTTGAACACGTTGATCAGGAACGGCAGGATCAGCGCCGCGTAGTTGTCGACCAGGCCCGCGCTGTGCACCACCAGGAAGAGCGGCACCATGCCGGGCGGGAACAAGAAGGTGAACAGCACCAGCAGCAGCATCGGCTTGCCGCCGTAGACGTCGGGCCTGCTCAGCGTGTACGCCAGGGCGATCGTGCAGACGAGGCTGAGCGCGGTGCCGACCAGGGTGACCCCGCCGCTGACGACCAGGGCGCGGGTGATGATGCCGCCTTCGAGGATGTCGGCGTAGGCATCGAACGACAACAGCCTCGGCCAGACGACCCAGCCGCCGTTGGAGATGACCTCCTGCGGGCCGGCCAGGCTGGTCGCCAGCACCGTCCACAGCGGGAAGAGCACCAGGATCACGACCACGGTGAGCGCGATCGCCTTGGCGGCCCGGACGGCCGGACCCGGCCGTCCCATCCATGCGGGTGCGCTGCTGCTCATGACTTGTAGACCCCCTGCTCGCCGAGGCGGTGCGCGACCTTGTTGGCGGTGTAGATGAGGACGATGCCGATCACGCCCTTGAACAGCCCCACGGCGGCGGCGTAACCGAAGTCTCCGCCGGCGAAGCCGGTGAAATAGACGAACGTCTCCAGCACCTCGCCGGTCTCCGGGCCGACCGACTGGCGCTGCAGGAAGAACTGCTCGAACCCGATCGACAGGAACTCCCCCAGCCGCAGCACCAGCAGCAGCACGATCACGGGCCGGATCGCGGGCAGCGTCACGTGCCAGAGCCGGCGGCCCCAGCTCGCCCCGTCGATCGCGGCGGCCTCGTACTGCTGCTCGTCCACCTGTGACAGCGCGGCGAGGAAGATGATCGTGGCCCAGCCGCATTCCTTCCAGATGAGCTGCGCGACCACCAGCGGCCCGTACACGTCGGGATTGCCGATGATCGCCAGCGGGCTCGCGCCGAGGTCGGACAGCCAGCCGTTCACCACGCCCGCGCCGCCCAGCATCTGCTGGAACAGCGCCAGCACGATCACCCACGACAGGAAGTGCGGCAGGTAGACCACGCTCTGCACGAACTTCCTGACCGTGTCGCCCACGATGCTGTGCAGCAGCAGCGCCAGCGCCAGCGGGGCCGGGAAGAAGAAGACGAGCTGCAACAGCGCGATGACGAGGGTGTTCGTCACCGCGTTCCAGAACTCCGGATCGGTCAGCATGCGCTCGAAGTGCGCCAGGCCCACCCACTCGCTGCCTGAGATCCCGAGGAACGGAACGTAGTTCATGAACGCCAGTACGTTCCCGAACAGCGCCCCGTAGTGGAAGAACAGGAAGTACGCCAGGCCGGGGAGCGCGAGCAGCCACAGCACCCGGCTGGCGCGGAATCGCTCCCTAACCCGGTTCGGTGGTCGAGGCGCGTCCGGCGTCCCGACGGAACCACCGGTCCCGGCGTCCGGGGTGGCGCGGGCGCGCGTCATGATCACGTTCTGGGCCCTCTCTCGCGGCGCCGACGAAGGTCGCCGTAACACGGCGTTCACGAAAGATAAAACGCTTACACACCAGCGTCAAGGGCTCCGCACGGCGAAACCCCCTGTTGGACAGGGCGTCATGAACCTGCTCTTCATTTCGGTGGCCTAAAGTGATGTCATTGGTAGAAACCGTTTACGTCTCTTGGCTCGCACGCCTCCCCCTCCAACGAAGGAGACCACTCCGTGCCACGGCGACCCATCGCGGTCTTCGCAATCGCGCCCTGGGCCTTCACCGGCGTCTTCCCGCCCGACGTCCTCCTCCGCCTGCACCGGGTGGTGGACGCCGACAGCAGGATGACGCTCACCTCCTTCGACGCCTCCTTCGACGGCTCCGACGCGGCCACGGCCCTGGGCCGGGCGGAGATCCTGATCACCGGGTGGGGCTGCCCGCGCATCGACGCCTCCGTACTGGCCACCGCGCCCGGCCTGCGGGCGGTCGTGCACGCCGCCGGCACGGTCAAGAGCATCGTCGATCCGGTCGTCTTCGAGCGGGGGATCGTCGTATCGTCGGCGGCGCAAGCCAACGCCGTGCCCGTCGCCGACTACACCGTCGCCGCGCTCGTGCTCGGCGCCAAGCGGGCCTTCAGCCGGGCACGCCACTACGCCGACGGCCGCGACCCGGCCATGTGGCGGCCGGGCCCGGACACGGGGCTGCACGACTGCACCGTCGGGGTCATCGGCGCATCCCGCGTCGGCCGCCTCGTCCTGCACCGCCTGCGGGCCTTCGACGTACGCGTCCTGCTGTACGACCCCACGCTCACCCCCGGCGAGGCGGCACTGCTGGGGGCCGAACTCGTGGACGTCGACGAGCTGTGCCGGCGCAGCGACCTGGTCACCGTCCACGCGCCCGCGCTCACGGAGACCCATCACCTGCTCGACCGGCGCCGCCTCGGTCTCCTGCCCGACCGGACCCTGCTGATCAACACCGCCCGCGGCTCCCTGGTCGACACCGAGGCGCTCACCGAGGAATGCGTCTCCGGGCGCATCTCGGCCGTCCTCGACGTCACCGACCCCGAACCGCTGCCGCCCGGACACCCGCTCCTCGGCCTGCCCAACGTGCTCATCACCCCGCACCTCGCCGGGGCTCAGGGACGCGAGCTGCGCGAGCTCGGCGAGTTCGCGGTCACCGAGATCGAGCGCTTCGTGGCCGGGCACCCACTGCGCGGCCAGGTGCTGTTCGAGCAGCTCCCTTACACCGCCTAGTGTCCTGAGCCGCCGGGCCGGCCAAGGCCCTCCATCAGGTCATGGTCGAGTGACCTGACGGCCGGGAAGACCGCCGCCCCGCTCTTCGGATCAAGCATCCGGCCCCGCCTTCGCCACCTGTTCACGGCGAGGCGGGGCCGTGCTCTTGCCGCAACGCCTTCAAGAAGGCGGCGTTGGCCGTGGTTGACCGACCCGCGACGGCGGCGCCTGGCACGCCGTCGTCGCCGCCTGCGACGACCTCCCCCAGCGGCGGACGCGGGCACCGCAGGCCGCGCCCGCTTCCCGGGCCTGCCGTACCCGAGGCCGCCGTCATGCGTCCTCCGGTGACGATGGCCCGCCGATGCGGTTCCAGCTCGGACGGCGGCACCGGGGGCAGCGAGGACTTATGGCGCTGCTCGGCTCAGGGCCTGCTGCGGCCTTTGGACTCTGAGGCCGTCCATGAGGAGGTTCAGGAGTCGCGCGGCCTGGGCGTGCTGCTCAGGCCTGCCGGCGACGGTGAAGATGCCGATGAGGCCGGCGGCGATGTCCTCGGCGCTGACGTCGTCACGCAGGTCGCCGGCGGCGCTGCCGGCGTCGAGGATGGCGGTGATCGCCGCGAGGAGCTCCTCGCGGGTCTCGGTGTGAGGGATCTTGCCCGCGTCGATCATGGCGACTCCACGATCGAGACCATGCGGACCGTGCGCTTCCATGAGTACGGCGAGCCCGCTGCCGTCCTGCGCCTGGAGACCGCGCCCGTGCCGGCACCGGGGCCCGGCCGTATCCGCGTCACCGTCCATGCCTGCGGGCTGGCACCGGCCGACTGGGCATTGTGCCGGGGCCTCTTCCCGGGGAAGCTGCCCCGGGGCATCGGGTGCGACGTCTCGGGCACGGTCGAGGCCGTCGGCGAGGGCGTCACGGACGTCGAGCCGGGTGACCTCGTGTTCGGCACCGCCGACTACGCCAACCAGTCCAGCGCCGGTGCGGCCGACCGCGCCATCATGGACCACTGGTTCGCCGTCCCCGAAGGCCTGGACCTCACGCAGGCCGCCGCGCTCCCCATGGCGCTGAGCACCGCCTCCTGGCATCTCGCGCGGCTTGGCCTGTCCGCGAACCGCACGATCCTCGTCAACGGCGCCGGAACCACCATCGGCTACGCGGCCGTGCAGATCGCCCTCATCCGCGGAGCGCGGGTGATCGCCACCGCCGGCGACACCTACGCCGGGCAGTTGCGCGCCCTCGGAGCCACGGTGATCGGCTACGGTGACGGCCTGGCCAACCGGGTCAAGGCCATCAGCGCCACCCCGGTCGACATGGTCTTCGACACCGCACCACCCAGCGGCGCGCTGCCCGGGCTCGTCCAGATCGCCGGCGGCGACCCCATGCGCGTCCTGACCTGCTCCGACCCCACCGCAGCACCAGGGCTCGGCGTGCGCGACAGCTTCCGCGAGGACCCCGCGATGCGGACCGACGAGGAGCGCTTCGGCGCCTTCCCCGAGTTCGCGCAGCTGGCCGCCGACGGCAGGTTCACGGTACCGATCGCCCGGGCCTTCCCCCTCGACGCATGGGAGAGGGCGCTCGAGATCAGCCGGAGCGGCCACGCGCACGGCAAGCTCCTGCTCCTCACCGGCCGCCCGGCGTGAACCGGGTGCCGGTGCCCGCGGGGTAGAACCTGCCGGCGACCGTCCGGGCCCAGCCACAGATCAGCGATCTCTCGGTCACAGATCAGGCGAAAGCGGGACGAGCCTGAGCGACGACGCTGTAATGACCTCGTGAGAACGCTTTGGCTTGCGGCGGCCCTCATCTGCGTGGGCCTGGGCCCGCTGGGCACCGTCATCCTCACCAGCCTGGGATACCTCGACCGCTCATCGGGCCCCCTGATCATGGTGCCGAGTTTGATAATCGGCTCCGTCCTTGCCCTCCACGCCACGTCCTATGAGGGCAAGCGAAGAAAGCAGGCGCTCTCGGACGCCAAGGAGGACCCGAAGGAGGTGCTTCGTCGCAGAGTCGAGCGCGTGAACGAGGCCGTGGCCACCGCCGCATCCGAGATGCAGGGTCTTCAACGCGACCTTGAGGCACAGCAGGCCGCCGGCGCGGCACTGCTCGCCCAGGCCGAGGAACAGCAGCGTCTCCTGGAGATCAACCAGGACCAGGCGGAGAAGATACGGCACATCCTCGTCAGCGAGACGAAGGCCACCATTCGTGCGGAGCGGCGTCAGCAGTGGATGTTCTTCGCGCTGGGCGCGGCCGTGTCCATTCCCATCGGCATCGTGATCAACTTGCTCGTGCCCTGATCACGAGACCTGATCCGGCAAGCCGTCCTTCCGTACTCCACCAGCCACGGCATGCTCGGAGAGCTCCGAAGTGCCGCTCAGGATTCGCCTTCGTCCTTTTTCCGCACGCTGAAGGCGGAGCCGAAGGCCACACCCAGGGCGACGCCCAGCGCGATGCCGATGGCGAGGTCGTCCAAGGCGATCCCGAGGACGGCGCCGAAGACAAGACCGAGACTGATCCCGAAGCTGAGCCCAGCGCCCGGAGGCATCTTCTTGCTCGGCATGACTTCTCTCCCGGGGACGTGAGGGGAAGGGCTGACGATCCGGCAACCCGGCACGGACATGCACACCATGTTCCTCGTCCAACGTAGAGCCTGATGGCCAAGGCCCGGAAGCAGCAATGCGACGTACAGCTCGAACGGCCGAAACGAGCCCGGACGCCGGCTCTCCGCGCGCTGTGGGTGCCCGGCGTTCCGGGCCGGCGCGCATGGTCCAGTGATCATGATGAAATGGCGATCTCCGGGCGTGGAGACGCCTCGCCGTAGGAAGAGGAGTGATCGGGCATGTCGAACGTGGTCCCCATCGAGCTGCCGGACGGTGAGGTCATTCTCGCCCGGGTCCGCGTCGAAGGCCCGTCCGATGTCGGCGTGACCCGGGTCCTGCGGAAGCTGCCGGCCGACGACCTCAAGAAGGTCGTCGCCGGTGTCGCCGGAACGGTCGCCGACGCGGTCGAGTCGGTACGGCCCGACCAGGTCAGCGTGGAGTTCGGTATCGAGATCGCGCTCAAGAGCGGCAAGGTCGCGAGCGTGCTGGCGGAGGCCGGCGGCAAGGCGAGCCTCAAGCTCACGTTGACCTGGGACACGGCGCCCGGCAAGCAGGTGCGCGGTGCGGCGGGCAGTGACGGCGAGGACGACGACAGCGACGGGGGCGAGGGAGAGGGCGAGGTCACGGGTGAGCCTGACGCGTAGCATCGACCAGCTGCTGAAGCCTCGCCTGGTGCTCGTCAACTCCGCAGTCGGGGGCACCGGCTTCCTCGTCGCGCCGGGCACCGTCCTCACGTGCGCGCATGTCGTCGAAGAGCCGATCGGAGAGGTCGTCGAAGTGCGGCACCTGGGTGTCGCGCTGGACGCCGAGGTGGAATCCCGGTTCCCGGCGGCGGGCGGCGAGGACGCCTTCTACCCCTATCCCGACCTGTGCCTGCTGCGGATCGGCGGCTACGAGGAGCATCCGTGCGTGGTGCTGGACGAGCGGATTCCCGCCATCGATCAGCGGCTGTACACGCGTGGTTACACGACGACCTTGTCACCGATGCCGTCGGAGGAGCCGAGCACGTTCACGTACGAAGGGCTGCACGATGTCGCGGGCGGGCAGCTGCTGAAGCTGACGTCGGGCGACGCGGTCGCGGGCATGAGCGGCTCGCCGCTGCTCGACCTGGCCGGCGGCGTCGTCGCCGGGGTCGTCAAGACGAGCCGGGGCGAGCGGGGCGGAGGATGGGGCATCCCCGTGAGGGCGGCCTTCGCCGTGATGCCGGGCCTCAAGGAGGCCAACGCCCGGCACGGTGACAGCGATCCGCAGTGGCGCGACATCCTCCGGTCGGCGGGCCAGGCCCATGACAGCGGGGTCATCGTCGACATCGACGCGATCAGGGAGCGCACGCCTTCACGCCGCCCGGCCGGCGTCCTGTTCACCGTGACCAACGCCGGCGGCGCGCTCGTCAAGCTGGTTTCCATGGGCCTGGAGGTGATCTCGTGCCGCAGGATCGTCGCGCCGCACCATGACCTGCCGGAAGGGCTGCCCGAGCAGTTCTCCCTCTCGGTCGAGATCGATCCGTCGCCGGGCGTGTACGAGTTGCTCGACCACGCGCACATGCTGCAGCCCCAGGAGACCGAGGGCTACAGCCTCCAGATCCATGCGGCGGAGGGGTGGATCTATCAGCTGTCCCTGCATGTACGGTGGCGCGAACCGGGCGGCTCGCATCTGGAGGTCTGGCGGAGCCGGCCCTTCGAGCTCGCGTTCACGATCACCGACCCGGGCGAGCTGCTCCGCGCCGCCAGGGAGGCGGACCAGGGGGGGACGCGATGACGTTCGACGAGGCGGCCCCGGCCCGTTGCCCGGGATGCGGGGACGTGCTGCCGCTGTCGGGCCGCGTCTTCTTCGACACCTCCGACTCGAGCGGGGAGACCCGAAGGCTCCTCGAAGACCCGGACCTGCCCCGGAGGCCGGTGGCGTGCGGTTGCGGGGCCAGGAGATGGCTGCCCCTGATCTGCCGTGACGCGGCCACGGAAGCCCTCTTCTTCGTGGCCGACGAAGACCGCGCCACGTTGATGGACGAATACGACGAAACGCTGGTGAACTGCCTGGACGCCATGCCGCCGGAGGCGCGTGACCTGGCCCGGCACGGCCCGTACTTCGTGGTCGCGGGCGTGCCCGCCCTGAGGGAGCTGATCGCGCTCGGCGGACGGATACTCGCCTCCCTTCGCGGTCACCTGATGGCGGAGGTTCCGAGCGGCCATCTCGCCGTGATGAACCTGCTGCAGGTCGCCGCGGCGTACGCGCGGGAGGACCGGCCCGGCGAGGCGTTCGACGTCCTGCGACGAGCGCCGCTCGCGGAGGTGCGCAGCCCCGACTACTGGGTCGCCTACGGCAAGCACGCCGTGGCGGCGGGCTCGCTCGACGAGGCGGAGGCCGCTTTCGCGCGGGCGGCGGCGACCTCGCGGCAGCTCTCCCACCTTCCGCTGAACCCGCTGGACGCCGACGAGAGCCTCGCCGACGTTCCCGGAGTCCGGTTGCCGCGACTCGCCGAGGCCGCCACGGAACGCCGGCAACTGCTGATGTTCGGGCCCGAGCCGGCCGATGAGGCGGCCGCCGAGAGAACGGGGTACGGCATCGGTGCGCTCCAGGCCGCGCTGATCGACCTGCCGGGCTCGGACGTCAAGGGGCTCGAATCCCTGCACCGCTCCAGCCTGGGCATCTTCCTGAACTGGATCGACGGCTCGCAGGCGCGCACGGCGAACGCCGCCGCGCTCAGGCGGATGTGCGCCCTCGGCAAGGAGCGGGCCCGCGGCGACTTCGGCGCCGAACAGGACCCGGAGCGGCTGCTGCGCATAGGCGAGGTCCTCGCCGACGCCGACGAGCCCGACCTCGCCCTGTCCACGCTGCGACGTGCCGAACGCACCGGCCCGCCGGAGGTGGGGTTCGCGGCTGCCCGCCGGATCGGCGCGATGCTGTTGGCGTCCGACGCCGAGGAGGCGGAGAAGTGGTTCAGGAAGGCGCTGGACTCCCGCCGATCCGACACCCGGGCCCTGGCGCACCTCGGGCTCGCGCTCGTGGCCCAGCACAGGGACATGCCGGAGCTCTACCACGACGAGCTCCTGCTCAGCGCGAGGGCCGGCGGCGACCAGGGGTCCCCCGAAGCCCTCTACCTCCTGGCGCTCCGCGAAGCCGAGCTCGGTAGGCAGGAGACCCAGATGGCCTACCTGACCCAGCTCGCGCGGGGGAACCACGGCACGGTGACCGAGGCCGCGGGAGTGGTGCTCGCCGATCTCCATCTCCGCCGGGGCGAGCCGGCCCAGGCGTATGAATTCGCCATGCTCGGTTACCACTCCCTCGAGGTGGGCATCGTCATGGCCTCGATGTTCATCCGGGGAATGGTTCTCGCGGCGTCCGGAAGGATCCACGAGGCACGACAGCTCCTCGGCGCCGTCGCGGAGGTGCCCGGCGTCTACTCCGAGACGGCTCAGCAATGGCTCGCCGACCATCCCGAACCATGACCGTGCTTCGCCCGCCGGGGCACCGACGCCGCCCTGATCGCGTTCCGGAGTCCGCCTGACCGGGGGCCGAGACGGTGGCGGGGCCGGTCAGTTCACCAGCACGATCTTCCCGCGGGCGTGGCGGCTCTCGCTCAACTCGTGCGCTGCCGCCGCCTCGGTGAGCGGGAACGCCGCCGCGACCGGCACCCGCAGTCGGCCCTGTCCGGCGAGCTCGACCGCGATGCCGAGTCCGTGCACCGCCGGCGGATCGGCGGCGCCGATGCCCGCCGCCGCATCGTCGACCTGCGCACCGTGTGACATGTGCACGCCGAGGGTCGCCGCGGTGAGGTCGGGGGCGATGGTCACCACGCGCGCCGGGTCCCCGGCGACGGCGATCAGGTCGGGCAGCGCCCCTCCGGCGCAGTCGAACACCGCGTCCACCCCGCCCGGCGCCAGCGCGCGGACCCGTTCGACCAGCCCCGGCCCGTACGTCGTCGGCTCCGCGCCGAGCGAGCGCAGGAAGTCGTGGTTGTGCTCCCTGGCCGTGCCGATGACGGCGGCGCCACGGGCGACCGCGAACTGCACGGCGATCGTGCCCACCCCGCCGGCCGCGCCCTGCACCAGCACGGTGTGCCCGGCGCCGACCGCGAGCCGGTCGAGCACCCGGGTGGCCGTCTCGACGCTGCCCGCGGCGCCACCGGCCTCCTCCCAGCTCCACGCGGCCGGTTTCGGCGCCCAGGCCACCAGGACCGCGTGATCGGCGTTGGCGCCGCGCGCGGCCGCCGCGGTCATGCCGAAGACCTCGTCGCCGGCCCCGACGCCCGTGACGCCGTCGCCGACCTCGTCCACCACGCCCGCGGCGTCGAACCCGGTCCGGTACGGGAACGTCACCGGCACCACGTCACGCAGTCCGCCTGAGCGGATGTGCGCCTCTCCCGCCGACAGCCCGGACGCCCGTACGGCGATGCGGACCGTTCCCGGCCCGGCGTGCGGCTCCTCGGCCTCGGTGACGTGCACCACGCCGGCCGGGCCGTACTCGGAAAACTGAACTGCTCTCATGCGCGGTAACGTAACGGAACACCCCGTCCGGTTGAGTCGAAGTGAGAGCGGTGACGGCCGAAGTGAGTCAGAAGCTGCGCTCGGACGCCCGCGACAACCGCGCGCGCATCCTCGCGGTCGCCCGCGCGGCCTTCGCCGCCGAGGGCCTCGGTGTGCCGATCCGTGAGATCGCCCGGCGCGCGCAGGTGGGCGCGGCCACCGTCTACCGGCACTTCCCGACCAAGGAGGCGCTGCTCACCGAGGTCTTCGCCGACCCTACGGCCCTGTGCTCGGCGGTGGTCGAGGAAGGGCTGGCGCAGGCCGACCCGTGGCGCGGGTTCTGCCTGGTGATCGAGAAGCTGGTGGAGGCGCACGCCATCGACCGGGGTCTGTCCGGCGCGTTCACCTCGCGGCTGCCCTACTTCACCGCGGACCGCGACCGTGCGATCCGGCTGCTGCTCCAGCTCGTCCGGCGCGCGAAGGAGGCGGGCGACCTGCGGGCGGACTTCGTCCTGGAGGATTTCATCCTGACGATGATGGCGAACGACGGCATCCGCGCCGAGTCGCCCGAGCTGCGCGTGGCCGCGTCCCGCCGGTTCGCGGCGCTGATGATCCAGTCGTTCCGTGCCGGTCCCCACCCCGCGCCGCTTCCGCCGGCGGTCCGGCTGCTGCCCGTCGTCCAGTAGCGCCTCGGTGGCGCTCTCCCGGCGAACAGAGCCGCCCACGATCTCAGCGGTCGGTACGTCCGAGGTACAGAGCGACCGCCACCGCGGACGCGATGAGGAGGGCGATGCCGAAGACGAAGAACGTCCACGTCGGCGCGATCTGCCGGATGAGCCAGGCGAAGTTCATGCCGAAGAATCCCGTGAGGAAGCTCAGCGGCAGGAACACGGTGGCGATCAGCGTCAGGCGTTTCATGATCACGTTGAGGCGGTTGGACACCTCGGTGAGGTAGAGGTCGAGCAGGCCCCCGAGCTGCTCCCGGTAGGAGTCGATGAGTCCCGTGGCCAGCACGAGATGATTGTGGACAGTGCGGAACTTCTCGCGGGCGCGGTCGCGTTCCAGGCCGGGGATCACGTCGATGAGGTCGTCGCTGGAGGCGAGCAGGTCGCGCTGGGGGACGGCCACCTGGTGCATTTCGGCGAGCTGGCGCCGCAGACGGAAGATGTGCTGGCGGTGAGCGGTCGTGGCGTGCTGGACGAGCGCTTCCTGCAGGTGGTCGATCGTGTCGTCGAATCCGTCCAGTGAGTCCAGGAAGCTGTCGGCGGACGCGTCGAGCACCTGGTAGACCGCGGTGCCGCCGTGCGCCGACGGGGAGGCGGCGAGGCGGTGGCGTGCCTTGGCGAGGGCGGTGAGCGGCTCTCGGGACACGGTGACAAGCGCCTCGGCGCAGATGTGCAGGTGGACCTCGACGAGGCGCGGACGGCCCCGGGAGTGCGGCTCGGCGCCGTAGAAGACCAGCAGCGCGCTGTCGGGGTACCCGTCGAGCTTGGCGCGCTGGCCGAACTCGAGCGTGTCCTGATGCGCCAGGGGATGGATCGTGACGAACTCGCGGACCGTGTCGAGGTCGGGGGCGCTCGGGTCGAGGAGGTCCAGCCAGAAGTACTCCCCGCGCGCACGCAGGTCCCGCATCCGCTCGACGTCGACGGCCTGGAGGATCTCCATGTCGATCACCCCGTTCGGGTCGTCGCGGCGCGCAGGGTCATGGTACGACGAGCAGGGTTTGCGGGGCGGCGAACCGGTCGACCCGTGCCGGCCATGCGCCTCCCGCCGGATACGGCGTCCGGACGCCCCAGATATCAGCGATCCGCTCACTGGTCATCCTGAGCCTTCCTCTCGCCGTGCCGCGGCGGGCGGGTGATGGGGCCGGTCACACCCTCCGGACGGCTCGTACCCCATCGACCCGCCGCGTATCAGGCGCCGCCGCACCGGCCGGCACGGTCCCCGCAGCGCTGGCCGTCGTCCACGCCCGGCCGGCGGGAAGCGGACGGCCTACCGGGCGAGGGCGGCCATGAGTTTGCCGGTGAACCGGTGCATGTGCGGGTCCAGCGTGTTCCCGGGCTCAGCGAGGACCTGTCGCAGCGGCAGCCACTTGATCGCTTCGAACTCGTCCTCGTCGAAGGAGGTGATGTCGCCTGCCTCGGACCGCAGGACGTACCACAGCGACACGTCGACGTGCGGTCCGTGCCCGCGCGTTCGGGTGACGGTCAGGAAGAACGGGCTTCTCCCGGAGACCGCCGACGGGACGGCCTCGGTGTGCAGCTCCTCTTCGCACTCGCGCATGACCGTGTCCCACGGGTCCTCCATCGGCTCGACATGGCCGCCGGTGGGAAGCCACAGGCCGGCTCCGCGGTGGGCGACGAGCAGAAGCTCCGCGCGCGCGTCGTCGAGAGCGACGAAGTAGCTGACCAGGTGCATCGGCGGAACATCGGGCTTCCGCGTCCGATACAGCGGAGCGCCGCTCGCGATCCACTCCGCTGCCGTGGCGAGGTGCGCGCGCTCCTGCTCGTCCCAGGGGGCAATGCCCTCCAGCGACTCGGCCAGCCGAGCACGGAGAGGCCGGTCAGGAACGCCTGCGGCATCAATGGCAATCACGTCCTCATCCTGCCAAGGAGCCGGTCGGCGACATCACCCCCGGAGACCCACGCGGGAGCAGGCTACGGGCAGCGGGTGCGCGGCCGGCCCAGGACGGTGACCAGGCGGTCGAGCAGGGCGGGATCGTTGGGCAGCGCGCCGTGGTCCACGCCGGGATTGTCCGTCAGGCTGAAGTGGTGGCAGCGCATGGCCCGCCAGGCCAGGATGGCGTTGTTGGTGATGTCCTCCTGGTTGCCGTCGCCGTCGCGCCGCAGGAAACTCGCGGGGTCGGCGATCTGGCCGGTCGACAGGTTCGCCAGCCGGGCTCCGACGACCGTGGGCAGGCCGGACCCCTTCTCCCCGTAGACGTCCACGTCGGGGAACGACTTCGGATCGGCGAACCGGACGAACCCGATGTAGTACGCGGCGATCTTCCCGGCCGTCCGCAGCCCCGCGTCGGCGAACAGGCGCCGATAGTCGCGAGGCGTGTAGGAGCGGCCGGTTGAGGAGTCGCGGATGACGACCTCACGGTCGCCGAAGACCGCCGGGTCGGCCGCGCTCATGTAGGTCGAGGGGGCGCTCTGGTACATCCGCGCGCTGCTCCGCGCGTTCTGCCTCGTCGTGGGGTAGCCGAAATCCTGGATGTTCTGCCCGGTGAACATCAGGGAGTACATCAGCCCCTGCCCCGGCATGTTGCCCGCGATCGGGGTGAAGCCGTGGATGTAGCGGGCTCGCCATGCCGGGCTGGTGTGGGTGAGCAGGTACTGGGCGTACAGCGGCCCGTTGGAGTGGCCGACCAGGTGCACCGGCCGCCCGCCGTTGTCGCGGTAGGTGTCCTCGATGAGCCGGCGGGTGCGCTCGAGGAAGCCGCCCATGTCGGGGGTGAGCCGGGCGTCGTAGCCGGCGACCCGGATGTCACGGTCACGGACGTACCCGGCGGTCTCCAGCCTGCGGTAGAGAGCCTCGTAGTACGGAGCGCTGTCCGTGCGGCCGTAGTCCAGGATTCTGACGGTGACGCCCGGTTGCTCGGCGAAGCGCCGCGGCATCGGCAGCGACGGATCGTCGCGGTAGCGCAGGGTGAGCAGCCGGTCCCGGCAGACCTGGCTGAACCTGCTCGGCCGGTCGTTGCGGAACCAGTCCTGGAAGGTGCCGGAGCGCGGGCAGCCCGGCGCGGTGGTCTGGTCGCGTACGGTCACCTGGAGCTTGGTGAAATGAAACGCGGGAAACAGCACGACCGGGGGTTTCTCCCGCGCCGGAGACCTGGGCGGGCCCGGCCGGCCCGCGGTCAGGCCCAGTGGTACCAGCGGGACCAGCGCAGCCAGCACACCGTGCATCCAACGACCGTCGAACATGGCCATCCCTCTCAGCCACCCGATGTTCCAAGCAGTCGTTACCCACGATCACGTTCGGTGATACCTGCTGGTCAGAAGGGCGTGAAGCCGCTATCGGCCGGCGCACTTCAGTCTGGCGGACCGCGAACCCGCGGTCACTTCGCGCTCCATCCGCCGTCGATCGTCCACGAGGCACCTGACACCATGGCGCCGTCCGGGCCGGTGAGCCACCCCACGAGGGAGGCCACCTCGGCCGGTTCCACGAGCCGCTTGACCGCCGATTCCTTGAGCATCACCTGCGAGACCACCTCGTCCTCGGCGATTCCGTGCACCTTCGCCTGATCGGCGATCTGCTTCTCGACGAGCGGGGTGCGGACGTATCCCGGGTTGACGCACACGCTGGTGACGCCGTGGGCGCCGCCTTCCAGCGCCGTCACCTTCGACAGGCCCTCCAGCCCGTGCTTCGCCGAGACGTACGCGGACTTGAACGGGGACGCGACCAGCCCGTGCACCGAGGAGATGTTGACCACGCGTCCCCACCCCCTGGCATACATCCCCGGCAGGGCGGCCCGGATCAGGAGGAACGGCGCCACGAGCATGATGGAGTGGATCGTACGGAACGCGTCCGGGTCGAACTCCTCGATGGGGCTGACGCGCTGGATCCCCGCGTTGTTCACCAGCACGTCGACGTCCAGCGTCAGGTCGTCGAGGGCCTTCGTGTCGCTCAGGTCGACCGCCCACGCCTCGCCGCCGATCTCGCCGGCCACCGCCCGGGCGCCGTCGGCCGAGATGTCGGCCACCGTGACGTGCGCCCCGCGTGCGGCGAGCTCGCGCGCCACGGCGGCACCGATGCCGCCGGCGCCGCCGGTCACCAGGGCGCGCCGGCCCTCCAGGGTCTTGCTCATCGACTTTCCTCTCCAGGTCGCGCTACGACAGCAGCCCCGGCTCTCCCGGCACATCGCGCGGAGGCCGGCGTCGCGCCCCTTCCGGCCGGGGTCAGCGGGCCGCTTCGGCGATCGCCGCCACGCCCGCGGGCGACATGATGATCGAGTAGTGGTTCACATCCGCCACGGTCCGCACCGTCAGAGGCCCGATCCGCTCCGCCCACCCGGCCGCCACCGCCTCCGGGTACAGCCCCCCGGGCTCCGCCATGAGCCCGCGCGGGGCGCGCAAGAGCGTCACCGGGCCGACCGCGCCGGCGGCGAGCGCCTCCAGGGCCGCGACGAGGTCGCCGCCGTTGGTCATGTCCACGGAGTCGCCGGCCACGGCGTCCGGCGACGTCGCCGGACGGAACCCGGCCACCCCGGCGGTCTCGCCCGGTCCGGTCGCCCCGCCCGTGGCCACCTCGTCGAGGTCGTAGTCGACGTACTGCTCGATCGTGGGCGTCCAGTCGGCGAAGGCGGGGTGCGCCCGCCAGAACTCCCGGTACACCTCGCGCGAGGCGTACACCTTCGACAGCCGCTCCGCCGCCGGCCCGAGCAGCACCGCCAGCAGTTCCTCGGCCGTCGCGTTCTCGGGCACCCCGGGCACGGGCGGCAGCGGCAACCCGCCGTCGACCAGGACCAGGCGCTCCACGAGGTCCGGGTGCCGGTGCGCCAGCACGAGCCCCACGAACCCGCCCATGGAGTGCCCGACGACGGTCACGCGGCCCGGGCGCGGGACACCGCCGGACGCGGCCGCCCCCTCCCCCGCGCCGGGTCCCGTGCACAGGGCCCGGACGACCGCAGCCAGGTCGTCGGCGTGTCTGGCCATCCCGTACGGCCCGCCGAGCCCGTTCGATCGTCCGCGTCCGCGCAGGTCGGGAGCGATCACGCGGCGGCCGGGCAGCGCCGCGACGACGTCGGGCCACGCCATGTGCGAGGCGGTGATGCCGTGCACCGCCAGCACCGTGCCGCCGCTCCCGGCGGCGCCCGCGCCGCCGTCGGGCTCCCACACCCCGACCCGCAGCGTCCCGCCGTCGACGGCGACGTCCTCGGTCCGGTACGTGTGCGACGCCGCGGTGGCCGGCTCCGTCGTCGTGCTCGATCCCGCTGTCATCGTGTCTCCTCCCCCTGGGTCCCTCGCCGGGACTCGGGCGCGAGCGCCCGCTCGATAAACGTCATGGCCTGGTCGAACACCTCCTGCGGCACCTTCGAGGTCGGCCCGCCCGGTGCGACGTCGGGTCCCCACAGGACCCAGCGCATGCCGATGATCTCCCCGATCCCCATCAGCGCCCACGCGGCGACCTCCGGGTCGATGTCGCCGATCTCGCCGGCCGCCTGCGCCCGGGCGAGACCTTCCTGGTAGCCCTCCACGATCCGCGTGTAGTGCATCTGCAGCGCGCCCGGCGAGACGAACTCCGCCTGCCGCACGATCCGGTACAACGCCGGGTGCTCGGCGGTGAACCTGAAGAACGCGGCGAAGCCCGCCCGCTCGGCCTCGATCCGGTTCGGCGCCGACGACGACGCCTCGATCATGGCGTGCCGCACGCGGCGGTTGAGGTCCTCGACCACCTCGTCGAACACCTCGAGCTTCGAGGCGAAGTACAGGTAGAACGTGCCCTGCCCGACCCCCGCCGCCTCCGTGATCCGCACGACCGACGCGTCGTGGTAGCCGAGCTCGGCGAACTGCTGCTCGGCCGCGGCGAGGAGACGGGCGCGGGTCCGCTCGCCCTTGGTCTGCTTCCGCACGGGCGGGTTGGTCGTGCCGGTCATCGTGCCTCCCGTGTCGTCGGGGGTGTCGTCAGGGGCGCGGTCGTTTGGGGCGCGGTCGGCACGGCTGTCGGGAGCACCGCCCGTACGACCTTGTTCAGGGCGGTGCGCGGCAGGTCGGGCACGAAGTCGACGTGCCGGGGCACCTTGTAGTGCGCCAGTTCGGCGCGGCAGAACGCCGTCAGCTCCTCGGCGTCGGTGAACGTCCCTGGCCGGGCGACGACGAACGCGTGCCCCACCTCGCCCCAGCGCTCGTCGGGAACCCCGACGACGGCGGCGTCCGCCACGGCCGGGTGCCGCCGGAGCACCGCCTCGACCTCGGCCGGCGTGACGTTCTCGCCGCCCGTGATGAACATGTCCTTGAGCCGGTCCACCACGCGGTAGTAGCCGTCGGCGTCGCGCTCCACGAGGTCGCCGGTGCGCAGCCAGCCACGCGCGAAGCTCGCGGCGGTAGCGTCCGGGTCGCGGAAGTAGCCCGCGAACACGCTCGGCCCGCGTACCAGCAGCTCGCCGTCGGCGCTCCCACACAGGTGCTCGCCCGTCGCCGGGTCCGCGACGGCGACCTCGACGTGCGGGTAGGGCACGCCGGCGGAGCCGACGCGGTCGCGCGCCACGTCGTTGGGCAGGCACAGGACGTTGGGGCCCGCCTCGGTGAGGCCGTAGCCCTGGGTGAGCGCGACGCCGCGGCGGTGCCAGGCGCGCAGCAGCGGCTCGGGCATCGGCGCGCCGCCCACGACGGCGTGCCGGAGTGACGACAGGTCGGCCGTGGCGAAGTCGGGGTGCTCCGCCAGGAGCAGGTAGTTGGTGGGGACGCCCATCATGGTGGTCACGCGCCGGTCGGCCACGAGCCGCAGCACGCGCTCCGGCTCGAAAGTGCGCTCGAGCACCACGGTGGCACCCGTCCACCAGGACAGCAGCGGCTGGATGTTCCACCCGCCCACGTGGAACTGCGGGAGCACCGACAGCACGACGTCGGCGCTGTTCAGCTCGACGATCCGGGAGAACGACAGGTTGTTCCAGAAGCAGTTCGCGTGAGTGAGCAGCGCGCCCTTCGGCGCCCCGCCCGTCCCGGAGGTGAACACCAGCAGGAGAGGGTCGTCATCGCGCACCTCACGCAGCAGGGGCCGTTCCTCCAGGTTGCGCCGGGTCGGCGCGGGGACGCGCGCCTCGACGCCCCCGCGCCCCAGGCTGGTGCGCGACGGCGGCAGCGGCAGGCGTTCGAGCGCCGCGTCCGCGAGCGCCGCGAACTCCTCCTCCACGAGCACCAGAGCCGGGTCGGACCGGTCGATCTGGTCGGCGAGCTCGCGCGGGGACAACCGCCACGACAGCGGCGCGAGCACCAGGCCCGCCTTGGCGCACGCGAAGAAGAGCACCACCTGGTCGGAGCTGTTGCCCGTGACCGTGGCGATCCGGTCACCGACCCCGTATCCGCTCTCGCGCAGCCGCCCGGCCAGCGCCGTCGCCCGGGCGTCGAGGTCACGGTAGGTCATGGCCACGCCCCGGTCGTCGACCGCGACGCGGTCGGGCGTCGCGATCGCGCGGTCGCGCGGCCACCGCCCGAGGGTGTGCAGGTCGCTCATACCGTGATCCTTTCCTCGACCGGCTCGGCCACGCCGGGCGCGCCACCCGGCGGGACCGCGCCGCGCCGGCGCGCGGCGAGGCGCTGGGCCGCGCCCGCCAGACCGCCGGGCAGGAACAGCACCACCAGGATGAAGCACGTGCCGAGCAGGAACATCGGCTCGCTGAGCGGGACCCGCAGGACGGCCGGCAGGCCCGCCACCGCCTCGGAGCTCGCGAGCGCGCTGAGCCGCTGGTCCAGGAGCGTGTAGACGACGGCGCCCACCACCGCGCCCCAGCGCGATCCCACCCCGCCGAGAACCACCATCACCAGGAGGGTCAGGGTGAAGTCGGACGACGACGTCGCGGGCGACGCCCCGGACTGGAGCAGCAGGTACGCCATCCCGGTGAGCGTGGCGAGCGTCGCCGCCAGCACGAACACCACGAGCTTCACCGCGTAGGGGCGGCCGCCGATGATGCGCACGCGCACCTCGTTCTCCCGCACCGCGGCGGCCGTGTGGCCCGCCCGCGAACGCTCGACCCAGAGCACCACCAGGTACGTCACGACAAGCACGGCCAGGGCGACCCAGTACAGGTTGCGCGTGTTGAGCACGCCGATCAGCCCGGCGGGGACGCCGTCAGTGTCCAGGGTGAGCCCTTCCTCGCCGCCCGTGACGCCGAACTGGTCGCGGCGGGCGAGCACGTTGCCCGCCTGCGCGAACGCGAGCGTGACCATGGCGAACGAGATGCCCGTGACCCGCAGCGAGATCGCGCCCACGCAGAAGGCCAGGACGATGCCGCCCACGAGCACCAGGGCAGCCGCGGGCAGGAGCGGGATGTCGGTACGGTCGAGCACGATCGCGAGGCCGTAGACGCCCGCCGCGAAGTACAGGGCGTGCCCGAAGCTCATCAGCCCAGCCAGCCCGAACAGCAGGTGATAGCTCAGCGCCAGGGACGCGGTCAGCCAGCACAGGGCCAGGAGCTGGAGCGTGCCGGGCTCGTACGTGTAGCCGGGCAGGACACCGGGGACCGTGAGGGCGAGCAGCGGCAGGCAGCCCAGGACCAGCACGAGGGCGAGCCCGCCGGCCGGGATCGCGGCGCGGCGCGTGCGCGCACCCTCGCGGGCGCTGTCGGCGGCGTTCATGCGGTCCTCCCCATCAGGCCGGACGGGCGCACCAGCAGGACGATCGCGAGCAGGAGCACCACGATCAGGTCGCCCGAGTTGTTCAGGTAGGAGTTGGCGAGCTGCTGCAGCACGGCGACGACGACGGACGCCACGGCCGCCCCGGTGAGCGAGCCCATGCCTCCGATCACGGTCACGATGAACGCGAAGATCAGCAGGCTGGCGCCCATGTGCGGCGACACGTAGTTCAGCGACTGCGTGGCGAGCACCCCGCCCAGCCCGGCCGCCGCACCGCCGACGGCGAACACCAGGGTGAACGCCTTGCGCACGTCGATGCCGAGCGCGGTGACCATGGAGCGGTTCTCGACCCCCGCCCGGATGATCAGCCCGTACCGCGTGTGTTTCAGGAACGCGACGATCCCGCCCAGGACGAGCGCGGCCGCCAGGATGTTGAGGAATGCCGTGTTCGGGATGCGGGCGCCGAGCAGCTCGGTGGTGTCCGAGAGCCACGCGTTGGTGGTGATGTTCCGGGGGTTCGGGCCCCAGATCCCCTCGAACAGCGCCACGGTCGCGAGCGACAGCCCGACCGTCACGAGCACCTGCTCGATGTGCCGGTTGTACAGCGGCCGGATCAGGCCGAGCTCGGTGAGCGCGGCGGCGACCGCGCCCGTGAGCGCGCCGACGAGCAGGCCGAGCAGGAGCCCGCCCCACGTCCCGGCGCCCACGGCTTGGGCCGCTGCCAGCCCGACGAACGCGCCGAGCGTGAGGAACGAGCCGTGCGCGAAGTTCAGCACGCCCATCAGCCCGTAGATCAGGGAGAGCCCGGACGCCACGAGGAAGTAGAGGCCGCCGAGGCCGACCCCGGTGACGAGCAGCAGGATCAGGGTGCTCATTCGCCGCCCTCCGCGATCGTGACGGCCTTGTGGACCTGGTCGGGCGCGGGCTCGCTCTCCGCGTGCACGCCGAGGAAGCGCTGGATCATCGCCTGGTCGTCGAGCAGCTCGCGCGCGGGGCCCGCATGGACCACCCGGCCGGCGTCGATCACCACGACGCGGTCGGCCAGCCGGTCGATGACCTGCAGGTTCTGCTCGACGAGCAGGATGGGGACGGTACGCGCGGCGGCGGCCAGGGCGTCCGCCACCTCGGACACGATGCGCGGCGCGAGACCCTTGGTGGGCTCGTCCACGAGCAGGATGCGGTTCTCGTTGAGCAGGGCGCGCGCGAGCGACACCATCTGCTGCTGCCCGCCCGACAGCGTGCCCGCGCGCTGCTGCGCGCGCTGGGTGAGATCCGGGAACAGGTCCGCGACGAGTCGTTTCCTGGCCGGCGACGTCCCGTGGTCGCCGGTACGTTCGGCGAGCCTCAGGTTCTCGGCCACGGTCAGCCCCGCGAAGACCTCCCGGTCCTCGGGCACGTAGCCGACACCCCGGCAGACGATGCGCTCCGTGCGCTCGGCGTCCACGCGGGCGCCGTCGAGCACCACCTCGCCGGACCGCTCGATCAGGCCCATGACGGCCTTCAGGGTGGAGGTCTTGCCCACGCCGTTCCGGCCGAGGAGCGCGGTCACGCCGGTGGCCGCGACGTCGAACGACACGTCGTGGACGACCTGCTGGCCCGCGATCCGCGCGGACAGGCCGCGCACGCTCAGGATCGGTCCGGCCTCCCGCGGCCGGTCCTGGCGTGGGGAGTGCTCGCTCATCCGGCGCTCACCCCCGCGCCCGCCTCGCCGAGGTACGCCGACTGGACGGTCTCGTCAGCCATCACCTTCTCCGGGGTGTCGCACGTCAGCAGCTCACCGTGGTGCATGACGGCGACGCGGTCGGCCAGGCCGAGCACCACGTCCATGTGGTGCTCCACCATGAGGACGGTACGGCCGGTCCGGTTGATCGACCGGATCACCTCGACGAGCCCGGCGACGTCCCCGGTCGCGACGCCCGCCATCGGCTCGTCCAGCAGCACCACCGACGACTCCATCGCCAGCAGCACCGCGATCTCGACCTTACGCTTGTCGCCGTGGGACAGGTCACCGGCGGCGACGTCGGCCCGGTGGCTGACGCCGACCGTGGCCAGGTGCTCGGCGGCCTCCCGCGACGCGGCGTCGCCGCGTCGCGGGAAGGACAGCACCGAGAGGGAGCCGCCGAGGCGGCGCTGGGTGGCGAGCCGGACGTTCTCCGCGACCGTCAGGCGCGGGAACAGGCTCGACGTCTGGAAGGTCCTGCCCAGGCCGGCGCGGGCGCGGGCCGCGATCGACGTCGCGGTCACGTCCCGGCCGTTCAGGCGCACCGTGCCGCTCGTGGGCCGATGGACGCCGCTGATCAGGTTGAACAGTGTCGTCTTGCCCGCGCCGTTCGGCCCGATCACGCCCACGAGTTCGCCCCGGGCCACCTGCAGGGACACGCCCTGAAGGATCTTCGCGCCGCCGATGGTCAGCCCGAGACCGGCCACTTCGAGCACGGCGTCTGACACGGCGTCCGGCACTGGGCCGTCTGCCGGCACGCCCTGCGGCCCGGCGGCGGCCGCCGGCTCGCCACCCTGCGTCATGACGAGGCGACCTCCGCCGGAGCGACGGCCTCGCCGTCGACCTTCTTGACCAGCTTGGGCGTCCAGGCGTCGCCGTCCTTGACGAGCTTGGCCTGG
The DNA here is from genome assembly GCF_006334985.2 of Nonomuraea phyllanthi. Classification (GTDB taxonomy): domain Bacteria; phylum Actinomycetota; class Actinomycetes; order Streptosporangiales; family Streptosporangiaceae; genus Nonomuraea; species Nonomuraea phyllanthi. Next base: position 71,331 of record NZ_VDLX02000019.1, on the reverse strand, counting down.
TACATCGGCTGGATCAGCGCGTGGTCGGAGGCACGGACCGTCGTCGGGCCCTTCGGGCCGTCGAACGTGTAGCCCTCCAGCGCGCCGACCATCGCCTCGACGTCGTCGCCGCCCTCGGTGATGGCGTGCACCATCATCTGCGCGGCCACGAAGCCGTCCGGCGTGAACAGGTCGGGCGTGCCGCCGGCTGCCTTGACCGCGTCGAGCATGGCCTTCTCGGTCTCGGTGCCCGCCGCGCCCGGGAAGTAGTGGTTGAGGAACGAGACCTTCTCGGCCGCGTCACCGTACGCGCCGTAGGTGGTGACGTCTCCCAGACCCGTGACGACGGTGGTGGAGTCCAGCACTCCCTGCTGGTCCAAGCCCTGCCACATCGCGCCCGACGTCGCGCCGGCCCACGCCACGAACACGAGGTCGGCCTTGGCGTCGAACACCTTCTTGGACGACGGGGTGAACTCGGTGGCGTCCTCCGGCACGAGCACGGAGCTCACCTTGGCGCCCTTCGCGCCGAGGACGGCCTCGACGGCCTTCAGGTTGCCCTGCCCGAACGCGTTGTCCTGCGCGTACACCAGCACGTCGGCGCCCTTCGTGTCGACGAAGGTGCCCGCGGTGGCGACGTCCTGCAGGGACTGGCGGCCGCTGCGGAAGGTGTAGTGGTTGATGCCCGTGATGGCGTCGACGGCGGCCGGGCCGGAGACGTACAGCACCTTGTTCTGCTCGGCCTGCTCGGCGAGCGGCAGCGCCACGCCCGAGACGACGGTGCCGCCCAGGATCTTGTAACCCTTGCCGATGAGGTCCTTGGCGGCGGTGACCGCCTTTTCGGGGTCGCCCGCATCGTCGTGGTAGGTGATGTCGAGCGGCCGGCCGTTCACGGCGCGGGTGCCGTCGGTCGCGTAGCCGATGCCCGCCTCGAAGCCGTCCTTGTAGGCCTTGCCGTAGGCGGCCAGTGCCCCGGACTCCGAGTAGACGATGCCGATGTGGATCGGTGCCGCGTCGTCACCGCCGGCGGGGGCACCGGTGCCGGTGCCGGAGCCGTCCGGCGCGCACGCCGTCAGCGCCAGGATCGTCGCCGCAGCGGCGGCGAGCGTGAAGAACTTCCTCGACCGCATGACAGCTGCCCTTCTTCAGGTGGTCATCGCCGCTCCGCATGGTCGGACAGGACTCGGGCCCGGCACCAAACCTGAGAGGCGATTCAGGTTGCAGAAATGATGCGGCCCGTACCGGTCGCTGTCAAGACGCGGACCCGCTCGCCGGCCCCGTTCCGCACGACCGGGCGCTGCTCCCTCGCCGTACATCGCATAGTTGACAGGTGATTCAGGTCACATTTAACGTCCGGTTTGTCTGGCAGACGGCGGGTCTGGCACCCGCTGCGCACCCCACCGACGTGGAGGATCGATATGCCATTACTGTCCCGGCGGCACCGGACGGGCGCTCCGGCCCGGTTCCGCCACCGGCTCGCCGCGGCGCTCACCGCCCTCGGCCTGGTCATGGCCGGCGGCGCCACCGCCTTCACGGTGGCACCCGCCGCCGCGGCCGACATCTCCTGCCCGCCGCCCTTCGACACGCTGCCCGGCTGCAGCGGCAGCGGTGGCGGCGACGCCGCGCCGGCGAGCGGGGCCTGGTCGTCCCGGTCCGCGGGCGGGATGACCACCCAGCTCTACGTGCCCGACACCGCCCCTGAGCTGGGCGCCGGGCGCGCGCTCATGGTCAACCTGCACGGGTGCGTGCAGACCTCCACGGCGCTGCGCGACGGCGGCAACTGGGCCGCGACCGCCGACGAGCACGGCATGGTCGTCGCCATCCCGGCCGCGCCCAACGGCGGCGTGCTGCTCGGCTGCTGGGACTACTACGACAGCAACCACTCCCGCACCTCGCCGAGCCGCCACGACGACAACCTGCTGCAGCTCGTCGAAGACCTGCTCGCCGACGCCTCGCTCGGGATCGACCCGGACCAGGTCTACCTCACCGGCCTCTCCTCCGGCGGCGGCGAGACCATGGTGATGGGCTGCCTCGCGCCCGACGTGTTCGCGGGGGTCGGGATCAACGCGGGGCCGTCGGTCGGCACGTCCTCCGGCCAGATCTCCTCCGTCTCGGTGAGCCAGGCCCAGGTGACGAACACGTGCCGGACCTTCTCGGGCTCCACCTCCTCCGCCTTCGGCACCCAGCTCACGTCGGTGATCTACGGCTCGAACGACACCACCGTCGCGCCCGGGTACAACACCCTGAACGCGCAGGTCATGGCCGGGATCTACGGGGCCGGTTCGCAGTCCTCGTTCTCCCTGGCGGGGCTCGCGGGCAACAACACCTCCGGCTCGGGGACGCTGTGGTCCGACGGCGATGGTCCCCGCGTCTCCCTGATCCAGAACACGGGCATGGGACACAACTGGCCGGCGGGAGGGGGCTCAGGCGGGTCGTACATCACGACGAACTCGATCAACTACCCCGCCTACGTGACGGACTTCTTCTTCGACAACAACCGGCGCGTGGACCGCGACGCCGAGCCGACCGACCCTCCGACCGAGGAACCCACCGACCCCCCGGAGTCCGGCCTGTACTGCGGCTCGGCGACCAACGCCGCGCACAAGGCCGCCGGGCGTGCCCACTCCTACGGGACCAACCCCTACAACCCGTACTACGCCAATGTCTCCCTGGACTACATGGGCCTGGGCGACGCCACCATCACGACCCTCCAGGAGTCGCCCGACGGCCGGTTCGACGTCGTCACGAGTTGCTGACGCGCTCGATCGCCGGAGGTTCGACCGCTCGTTGAAGTGCCGGCAGGTGTTCGTGCGGGCCGGATGCCACGAACACCTGCCGGCGAACCTGGGCGCCCGCAGAACCGGTCCGCGAAGATCCGGGTCGCCGCCGCTCATGCGAATGGTGGCGCTGGGGCCAATTGCGACAACGGCTGCAGAACCGGCGTGAGTTCGCGCCGCACCAGCCGGCGTATGGTCCAGACATGCCTCAGTCGCGGCACGGCAGGCGGGAATCGCGTGAACCGTGGACGCCATTCATGGTCGAAAGACAGGATCCCTTTGAGCGGAAAGTCCCATGGGAGTCCCCTGGTGTGCGGAGCGGGCGGCGGAATCTCCGGTAAATGCGGTAGTGGTGGCCAGTTGACGTCTGTCTCGGCGGACGACCTCGACGCGTACTCCTGAGCGGCGCCTTCCCGGAAAGCGTGGTAAAGCTCGTCGCCGTAGATGAGCAACAGCAGCCGGACGGGTGCGGTGGTGCGTAGCGCTTCGGTGAACTCCCACATCGTCCCGGGACCGGGGACCGCTGTCATGATCACTGCGTGTGCGCCGTGGATCAGCCTGCTCACCATGTCCTGCCAGTCGTCGACCGGCAGATAACCGCGCTCCGCCCCCAGTTCCGGCAGGCGCTCGCCGGGTTGCCCGATAGCGACGACACGGCCGAGGCGTCGAAAGGGACGCAACAGGAATTCCTCATGTGTCCCGGGAAGCTCGAAGGGCGAGCGGGTACTCCAGCCTGGAGCCTCATCCGGAGGAAAGGCCATCGCACGGTCAATGGCGAACGGCCGCAGATAGAGCAGATAGCGCTCCCCTGCCAACTCCTCGAAAGACGGGATGATCCGGTGGCGGTGCCGCCTTCCCCGTTTCAGCAGAACGGCGCTGACAGCGGAGAGCAGAAGCGCGGGCACCACGACGGCGACCGCGATCAGCGGAGGGACCCACGACGGCAGATCCGCCACGGACACAAGGTCCCCGTACAGCGGGCCACCGATGAGAGCCACCGACAATGCCAGGGCGCCCAGTGTCCATCCCAGAACGGTCAACACCCGTCCTCGGCCAGGGCTTTGATGTGCCCGGCCATCACTTGATCGTCCGACCGGACCGCCGGCACTTTGCGCAAGGCCACCGACAGCGGCGATGACGACCACCAGCCAGGGAATGGCGAAGTGCTTGTCGATGCTCATTTTGGTGGCGATCCCCGACACACCGGCTGCCGTGATCGTGACCAGCGTCGCCATGAAGGCAAGAGCCTGCGGCCTGCTCATGTGTCCGGTGACCAGGTTGCTGATGATCGCACCAAGTGCCGCAGGCGCCAGAGAAAAAAGAATCGCCCAGGTGACAACGTCACCGATGAAGAGCGCCCACCGGACGAACATGATGTCCAGCTCGTCGCGGATCACAACGTAGGACAGCGTTTCAACGTGCCTGAGTTCCACCACGTAGCCGACCGTTACCACCCACAGGGCGACGAACACCAGGCCGAGCAGCACCAGCCTGACACAAAGGGTGTTCACCACTGCCGAATGTGAGCTGTACTCGCTCGTTCTCCGTCCATGACGAACGTAAAGGACCGTTGTAATCGCCTGGATCGAAGCGGCAATAACAGCAGTCCACGTGATGGCATCGGAAACCGGAGACACTCGCCCATGGTCGCACAGACGGAACATTGTCCACCTGAATTCGAGAATGACGACGCCCCCGCCGAACCAACGACCACCCGAAGGAGCAATTCGGTCGGGATCAGGAAAGGTCGTGGCCCTGGCCGGGCAGCGCCTGCGGAAGCTGATGGCGGGAGGTGATGGAGGGTCTCGCCGGTGGCCAGGAGCTCCCGGCGGGCACGCTCGGCGAAGGACTCGGCGCCGAAGCGGTGCGGCATCTCGTGGGCGGTGCGCAGCTGCTCGCGGGCGTCGACGCGCCGGTTCTCGCGACGCAGCCACTCGCCGTACACCAGGTGGGTGCGGGCGAGGTACCCGGCGGCCCGGCCGCGCCGGAGGTGGTCGATGGCCTCGCGGTACGGGGAGAAGGCGGGCCGGCGCTCCCTCGAGGCGAGCGTGCCGCTGACCGCTCAGGAGGCGCAGATCGCGCGCCTGGCCGGTGACGGCATGACGAACGTCGCGATCGGTTCCCAGCTGTTCATCAGCCCGCACACCGTCGAATGGCATCTGCGCAAGGTGTTCGTGAAGCTGGGGATCGTCTCGCGGAAGCAGATCCGCGCATCGCTGGCCGAAGACGCGGCGGCCCCGCCCTGACCCCGGCCTTTTCGTCATCCTCGTGCTGAACGGCGCCGGATCGTGGCCCACGGCACCGCCCCCGAACTGGCGCGACGGGCGGCGGCACGTCAAACGGGCACCCGGCTCGTTGCACTAGTGCAGAGGACGGCATTTCCCGCCGCTTCCCCAGGGTCAGCCGCGCTCGTGCGTACGGTGTCCACATGAAGTACCTGCAAGGGCCCTTCGCGCCCGTCACCGAAGAAGTCACCGCCTACGACCTGCCCGTCACCGGGCGGATCCCGGCCGAGCTCAACGGCCGCTACCTGCGCAACGGCCCCAACCCGCTGGGCGTCGAAGACCCCGTTGTGCACATCTGGGGCATGGGCCAGGGGATGGTGCACGGGGTGCGGCTGCGTGACGGCCGGGCCGAGTGGTACCGCAACCGTTTCGTACGCACACCGGGCTTCGCCCCCATGGTGCACGTGATCGAGCACGCGCAACGCACCTTCGCCATGGCGGAAGGCGGCCTGCCGCCCGCCGAACTGGACGAGGAGCTGAACACCGTGGGCGTGTGCGCGCTGGGAGGGACCGCGGAAGGGTTCACGGCGGGGGCGCACTCCAAGCACGACCCGCTCACCGGCGAGCTGCATTCGCTGTCGTACATGGTGGGCCACGACTACGTCCAGCACATCGTGACGGACACCGGGGGCACCGTCACCCAGACCACCGCCATCCCCATGACGCGGACACCGTTCATGCACGACTTCGCGCTCACCGAGAACCACGTGGTGTTGTGGGACACGCCACTGGGCTTCGACGGGTTCGACTGCCGGTGGCTGCCGGAGCACCCGACGCGGGTGGGCGTCATGCCGCGGGCGGGCGGCGACGTACGGTGGCTGGACATCGACCCGATCCACGTCAGCCACACGCTCAACGCCTACGACGACGGCGACTCGGTCGTGGTGGACCTGGTCACGGCCGAGGGCCCGTTCGATCCCGCCGACCCCGGGGCGATCCGGCCCACGCTGGACCGCTGGACGATCACGCCCGACAAGATCCACCAGCGGCGCGTCGACGACCGGCCGCAGGACTTCCCTCGGGTGAACGAGGCGCGCACCACCCGCCCGTACCGGTACGGCTACTCGGCCGCGACCGCCCTGTACGGGATCCCGTTCGCCCCCGAGGGCATGCCGCCGGACGACGCCTTCACCAACGCCCTGGTCAAGCATGACCTGGAACGGGGGACGACCGAGGTGCACGGGTTCGGCAAGGACGAGGCGGTCGGGGAGGCCGTGTTCGCCGCGGCGGGGCGAGGCGAGGACGAGGGGTACCTGCTCACGTACGTGCACAATCCTGTCCGGAACGCGAGCGACCTGGTGATCCTCCCGGCCCAGGACTTCACGGGTGAGCCCGTCGCGCGCGTCCACCTCCCTGTCAGGGTGCCGCTCGGCCTGCACGGCACCTGGATGCCTGACCGCTGAGAAGTGGCAGCATGGCCGGCGTGAACGCTCCGCAACCGCCGTACCTCCGGATCGTCGCCGACATCGAGCGGCGCATCGCCGATGGAGAGCTGCGGCCGGGCGACCCCGTCCCCACCACCCGAGCGATCATGCGCGAGTGGGGCGTCGCGATGGCCACGGCCAGCAAGGCGCTCGCCGCGCTCAAGCAGGCGGGCGCCATCGAGTCTACGTCCCGGGTCGGTGCCGTGATCGCCGCCCGGAGAATGCCCTCGCGCTCGGCCGGAGGTCTCGAACGTGACCGCGTCGTCCGCGTGGCCATGGAGATCGCCGACGCCGACGGCCTGGCCGCGCTGTCCATGCGGGCGGTGGCGGCCGACCTCGGGGTCGCCACCATGGCCCTCTACCGGCATCTCGAAGGCAAGGCCGAGCTCACCCAGCTGATCGCCGACGCCGCGTTCGCCGAGATCGAATATCCGGAGCCGCCGCCGGGATGGCGCTCCCACCTGCGGGTGGCCGCGCAACTGCAATGGGCGGCCTACCAGCGCCATCCCTGGTTGCCGCGGCTGGTGTCCATCACCCGGCCGGTGACGCTGCCGGGGCAGATGGCGTACGGGCTGTGGACCCTGCACGCCCTCGACGGCCTCGACCTGGACCCGGGCACCCGGCTGCACATCTACGCCACGGTGGTCAACTATGTGCGCGGGACGGCGATCAACATCGAGAGCGAGGCCGCCGCCGAGCTGGACACGGGGATGACCAGCAAGCAGTGGGGCAGGGCCAAGCTGTCCGTAGACGGGCCGCTGATCGCCCAGGTCACGGATCCTGGCGCGGAGCTCGACCTGGAATCACTGTTCACCTTCGGCCTCGAACGCCTGCTCGACGGCCTGGCCACCGTCATCGCCCCCCGGCAGACGCGCCGGTGACCGGGCCTTCACGGGCGCCTGCACGCCGATCGGCGGCCACCGGGAGATCCCGACCGGCGCCTCTGGAAGCACCCGCGGCGTGACACAGAAGCTACGGCAGGACCCCGGGACACCGCGGGGTGCTTTCACCGTGCCAGGTTTCCGCGCTCCCCTACGGACCTGCGAAAACGCGACTACGAGCATTCCGCTTGCGTACCGTGAACGGCGACACAGGGCTGCCGTCGGAGGCCACGAACGCGACGATGTCGGCGATGTCTTTCTGAGGGGATCAAGCGTAGGGAATCTTGAGTTCCCAGCGGACCTCGCCGTCGTGCCATCGGTCGGTGGGGCGCAGACCGGCGGCGGTGGCGACGGCGGCCGAGGTCGCGTGGTCAGGGTGGATGTGGGCGACGACCGTGCCGATCCCCTGCTCCGCGAGCCGGCCGACCAGGGCCGTGGCGGCGGCGGTGGCCAGCCCGCGGCCCTGCCAGGGTGTCCCGATCACCCAGGCGATCTCCGCGGACCCGCCGTCGATCGTCGCCTGCACGTACCCGACCAGGCGCTCCTCCTCGCGCGACCAGACCACCCAGTTGCGCCAGCCGGGTGGCCCGGCGACCAGCCGCTCGTAGCGGGCGCGCAGTTCCTGCGCGGTGAGGGGCTCCCCGCCGATGAACGTGTGCAGGCCCGGGTCGGAGAGCACGCCGGCCATCTCGTCGGCGTGCTCGGGGTGCAGCGGGAGGAGGACGACCACAGGGGTCTCGATGCGATCCACGCGGTCACGATAGTCAGCCGGAGGCGAGGTCGCGGCGGCGCAGGCCGTACAGACCGAGGATCGTCAGCACAGCGGCGATCGCGAGCAGCACCACCGTGGCCACCGGGGCGAAGGCGCCCATCGGGTGCCAGGGAAGGTGGGAGAGCACCGAGGTGTTCACCAGCCAGTCCGGCAGCTTCATGTAGGGCCCGAGGATCTGGATGAACCCGCTGTACACGAGCACGGCCCAGGCCGCGTTCATGGCCCGCGGGGCGAGCCCGAGGAGAGCGGCGGGGACGGCGAGCAGCACCAGGACCTCCGGGGCGCGGATCAGGCTCGCCCGGACGACCTCTCCCGCGAGGCCGAGGTCGCCGGTCGACACGGCGGCGCCGATGCCGAGCGCGGCGCCGTACACCACCGGCAGGACGACCACGGCGAGCGCGGTGACCAGCAGGGACGACCAGTACCACGTCGGCCTGCCGGTCGGCCCGGCCAGCACGGGAGCGATGCGACCACGCACCTCCTCCGCCCGGAGCCGGATGACCGACAGGACCGCGAAGGCCCCGGTGTAGAGCGACCCGGTGAACACCATGAGGCTGAGCCAGGCCCGTCCGAAGTCCGCGTCGGCGGCGAAGATGGGGAGATTGGTCTGTTCCATTCCTCCGGTCATGGCGCCCAGGATGAAACCGATGGCGACGAACGCGGCGCCCCACCCGGCGATGGCCCCCTGCTGGAGCCGCAGGGCGAGCGTGAACGGCGAGCGCAGCCAGGAAGGCGCCGACGCGCGGCCGGGACGCGGGGCCACCAAGGAGGCGCCGAGATCCCTGCGGCTCACCAGGGAGTAGGCGCCCGCGACCAGGAGCGCGGCGACGAGAGCCGAAAGGCCGAGCGGCCACCAGCGCTCGCCGGCCAGCACGCGGGTCTGCTGCGACCAGCCGATCGGGGACAGCCAGAACAGCGGTCCGCCCTCCTGGCCCTGCATCGCTCCCGCGCCGCGCAGCAGCCACACTGTGACGAGCACGATGCCCGCGAGCCCGTTGGCGCCTCTCGGGTGCTCGGTGACCTGGGCGGTGACCGCGGCGACCCCGGCGAACACCAGCCCGACCGCGGCGAGGGAGGCACCGAACAGCAGCGCGCTGCCGAAGGGAAACCCGATGCTGATCGTCGCGGCAGTGGTGAGCACCGCGAGCGCGGCATTGCCGATCAGGGCGGCGATCAGTGCCGCGGTGAGCTGGGCGTGCCGGCCCACGACGGCCGCCCGGACGAGCTCGGCGCGGCCTGTCTGCTCCTCCGCCCGGGTGTGCCGGGTGACGAGCATGATGTTCATGATCGCGGCGGCCAGCAGGAACTCGACCCAGTAGGCGGCGAGGAAGTAGCTCCGCGTGGTGACGTCCCCGAACAGAGGCCCGCCGAGCACCCTCATGAAGGAGACGCGGATCATCTGCGAGGCTTCGGCCAGGGCCTCGGGCGTCGGGACGACCGCGGTCACGGCGGCGTAGTAGAAGCGCGGGACGAGGGCCGTGATGGCGACCAGCCAGAGGGTGAGCTTGACGCGGTCACGGCGCAGCGCCAGCCGTACCATCGCGCCGGTGCCGGTCAGGTGGCTGCCCGCCGGCTTCGATCCCGTACGGCTGCGCGCCGGGGAGACCGTGGTGGTCATGCCGCCTCCTTGTGCGCGTAGTGCCGGAGCATGAGCTCCTCGAGCGTCGGCGGGTGGCTGACCAGCGAGTCGATGCCGAAGGTGGTGAGGTGGCGGATGGCGGCGCCGAGGTGTTCGGCGTCCACCCCGAACCGCACCCTCCCGCCTGCGACCTTCGGGTCGTGGATTCCGGGCAGCTGGTCGAGGCCGGTGACCGTACTGGCGGTTTCCGCCACGACCGTCGTCCGGGTCAGGTGCCGCATCTGCGCCAGCGTGCCCGACTCCACGACCTTTCCGTCCCGGATGATGGTGATCCGGTCGGCGAGGGTTTCGACCTGGGCGAGGATGTGGCTGGACAGCAGGATGGTACGGCCCGCGGCCTTGGCTTCGGCGACGACCTGCTGGAACACCGCCTCCATCAGCGGGTCGAGCCCGCTCGTGGGCTCGTCGAGGATGAGCAGCTCCACGTCGGCGGAGAGTGCGGCGACGAGGGCGACCTTCTGGCGGTTCCCCTTGGAGTAGGTCCGCGCCTTCTTCTTCGGATCGAGCTCGAACCGCTCGATCAGCTCGTTCCTGCGTTTGTCGTTGAGCCCGCCCCGCAACCGGCCGAGCACGTCGATGGCCTCGCCTCCGGTGAGGTTGGGCCACAGCTCCACGTCGCCCGGCACGTACGCCAGCCGCCGGTGCAGCTCGACGGCGTCGGCCCAAGGGTCGCCGCCCAGCAGTCCGGCGCTGCCGGAGGTGGCCCGGATCAGGCCCAGCAGGATGCGGATGGTGGTGCTCTTGCCCGCCCCGTTCGGGCCGAGGAAGCCGTGCACCTCTCCGGCGTCCACGGTGAGGTCGAGCCCGTCGAGGGCGCGTACCGGCCCGTAGGCCTTGACGAGCCCGGAAACGGCGATGGCAGAGGTCATGGATTTCTCCGAATCACGAGTCTTTGGAAGCTCCAGGGCCGCTTCAGGCCCGGAGAGGACGCGGGCGGCGGTCCGCTATGCGAGGCCTCCGGTAACCCGTGCGTCGAACTCGCGGTCGGAAAGCGAGCTGTTGAGCTCCAGGAGAGCCTCGGCCTGCCAGCCCAGGACGTAGCGGGTCTCCGGCCGGTCCGACTCGACGGCCTCCCGGATCGCCCTCGCGACGACACCGGGGTCGGTGGCCTGGTCGCTCTGGTGGCCCGCCGGCGCCTCGGCGGCGCGAGCCATGGCCTCGGCCATCTCCCGGTACGCCCCGTTCCCGGAGATCTCCCGCAGTTGCCGCGCGGTCCCCGCCTCGAAATCGGTCCTGATGATGCCGGGCTGGATGACGACGACGTCGATGCCGAACTGCCGGGTCTCCATGCGGAGCGTGTCGGAGAAGGCCTCCAGGGCGTGCTTGGAGGCGTAGTACCAGGCGCCGAGCGGGAGGGCGATCTCGCCGCCGATCGACGACACGTTGACGATCGTGCCGGATCGCTGCCGGCGCATCTGCGGCAGGACCAGCTGGACGAGCCGGGCCGGCGCGAACAGGTTGACGTCGAACTCGTCCCGGGCCAGCGCCAGCGGCGTGTCCTCGACCGCGCCGTGCAGGACGGCTCCGGCGTTGTTCACCAGGACGTCGATCCGCTGGTGTTCGTCCAGGATGGTGCGGACGACCCGCTGGAGGCCCTCCTCCTTGGTCACGTCCACCGGCAGGGCGTGACCTCCCGCTTCGCGGATCGGCCCCATCATGTGAGCTCGCCGCGCGACGCCGTACACGACGTGTCCCGCGCGCAGGAGCTCCATTGCGGTGGCGTGGCCGATGCCGGACGAGGCACCGGTCACAAGGCATATCTTGGCAGCCATGTCAGACTCCTCCACGTGAACGCCGATCGTTCACGCAGGTGGAAAAGCTACGGATGCGTTTGAGGATTCAGCAAGTCGTAAACATCATCACCGCAGCTCAAAGCGAGGTTGTTGGCGCAAGGACGCTGTCGGCAAATGCAACAACGTCCATCCCGGGTGTAGCAATCAGGCGCGTCCGGGCGGCATACTTCGGGCGTCCCGCGACAAGGGAGGGCGCATGCCGGGAGGCCACCTGACGTACGAGGACCGCCGCAAGATCGCCGAAGGACTGGCGGCGAGGCTCAGCTATGCGGAGATCGCCCGCCGCCTGGGCCGGCCGAGGTCGACCATCGGCCGGGAGATCGCGCGCAACGGCGGCCCGTACGGCTATCGCGCTGCCCGAGCGCAGCAGGCCACCGAATGGCGCGCCCGCCGCCGGCCGAGCTCGCCGCTGCACACACCGCCCGACGCGGAGGCCGCCGCGCGCGACCCCCGCGCGGTGCGCGAGTTCGAGCAGAAACTCATCTCGATCATCTCCGGGGGGTGGCCGCCGATGGCGCCCAGGGTGCTGGTGTGCCTGCTCACCAGCGACACCGGCAGCCTGACCGTCGCCGACCTGATCGAACGCCTGCAGGTCAGCCCCGCGTCGATCTCCAAGGCCGTCGGCTCGCTCGAGCAACTGGGGCTCGTCAAACGCGAGCGTGACAACCGGCGCGAGCGGTATCTCATCGACGACGACGTCTGGTACCGGGCGTGGTTGGTCGGCACCCGGTCAATGGCGCTGTGGTCCGACACCATCCGGGAAGGCGTCGACGTCCTCGGCGCCGAGTCCCCGGCCAGTGTGCGGCTCAAGACCGCGAGCCGGTTCTTCGAGCTGCTCAGCAACGATATGGCTCAGGCGGCCGAACACTACCGGCGGACCTTCTCCGGCTCCCGGGACACGTGATCCCCCGGCGACCGCGCGAAGGTGCCGCGCGCGGTCGCCGACCAGCCGGTTCACGGTGCCGGTGAGGCCACGGCGATCTGCGGGTGACCGGTTACGGGGTGCGGGCCGACGCAGGCGCGTACGCCGGTGCCAGCACCTCCAGGGGCGGCCCGTGCGGATTTCCGCCACACACGTGTGTGGAGCCGCCCCGGGGGCCGCCCCACACACGTCAATCCTGGCCGGCGGTGCGCCTGCGATAGGCGCGCTGACGGCAGGAGGCGGAGCAGTACGCCCTGGGACGCCCGGCCGCGGGCTGGTCAACGGGCGCGCCGCACACGACACATCCCCCTGTTTCGTCACGAGATTCGTAACGCTGCCGAATCAGGAGTTCGATGCCGTCCAGCAGCCGCGCCAGGCCGAACTCGAAGGGGTCCTCCGGCCGGTCGAAGCCGCCCTGCTCCCACAGCCGGGTCAGCGTGGGGTAGCCGTACAGGCGCTCGAACAGCGTGTCGCGGCCTCCCCACCACTCCTCCTCGCTGACGCCGCTGCGGCGCTCGGTCTCGGCCGCCTCGACCAGCAGCAGCGCCTCGGAGTCGACGAACCTGCCGACGAGGCCGACCACGGCGATCACCTCGGCGGGGGTCAGGCCGGTGTCGGTCACCGTGCTCAGCATCTGCTCGTAGCGGGCGATGATGTTGGGGCCGGGTACGTGCCGGCCGCCCCGCACCTCCGCCAGCCATGGATGGCGGCGGCGCAGCTCCCAGCCCGCACGGGCGCACGCCTCCAGCCGCGCCCGCCATCCGTCACCCGCCGCCGCGGACCCGCCCGCCGTCTCGCCCGCCACCTCGTCGCACATCAGGTCGATGAGCTGGTCGCGGCCGGGCACGTGCCGGTAGAGCGACATGGTGGTGAAGCCCAGCCGTTCGGCCACCTTCCGCATCGACAGCCCCGCCAGGCCCTCGGCGTCGGCCAGCTCGACGCCCGCGCGCACGATCCGGTCGAGGCTCAGCCCCGGACGCGGCTCCGCGGCGCCTTCGCGCCACAGCAGCTCCACCACATGGTCGGGATCTTCGGCTCTGCCTCGCGTCATACTTCCTCCTCTGTTTATGATATACACCGTGTGTACGCCATAAACAGAACTTGGAGGCGCTACCCCCGTGATCGAACTGTTCGTCGACCCCCACGGTGACGACTCCGCGCCGGGCACGTCCGCGCGCCCGTTCGCCACCCTCAGCCGTGCCCGCGACGCGGCCCGCACCCTCACCGGCGAGATCGTCGTCCAGCTCAGGGCTGGGCGGCACCTGCTCACCGAACCCTTCGAGCTCACCGAGGCCGACTCGGGCCGCGACGGTCACCACGTCGTCTACCAGGCCCACGGGTACGGCACCACCGAGCAGGAAGAGGTCGTCGTCAGCGGCGGCCGCCTCATCACCGGCTGGCAGGAACAGGACGGCGCGTGGCTGGCCGAGGTGGGTGACCTGGACACCCGCCAGCTGTCCGTGGACGGCCGCCGGGCCGATCGGGCGGGCATCGACGGCCTTCCCGGCCAGGTCACCATGACCGAGACCGGCTACACCACCGACAGCACGGCGCCGCTGGCCTGGCGGAGCCCCGGCGATGTGGAGTTCGTCCATCGGGGCGTCTACCCGTGGACGGAGGCCCGCTGCGGCGTCGCCGCGGTGTCCGCCGGGGAACAGGGCACCGTGATCACCATGGCGCAGCCCGCCTTCGGCCGCGCTCTCGACCTGTACAACTCCACCTGGGAAGGGCAGACCTCACGAGGGCTCGGCCTGCCGACCCGGGTCGAGAACGACGCCGCCTTCCTCACCGAGCCCGGCACGTTCGTCCTGGACCGTTCACGGCCCGGTCACCACGTCCTGCGCTACCTCCCCCGCCCCGGCGAGCACCCGGAACGCACGCGGGTGGTCGCACCCGTACTGGAGACGCTGCTCCGCGCCACCGGCGTGAGCAGTGTGACGTTCAAGGGGCTGACGTTCGCCGACGCCACCTGGCTCCGTCCGAGCAGTCCCGAGGGGTTCCTGCACTACCACGGGAGCGGCTTCTACACCGGCGGCCCGATCCACACGGTCTCACTCGGCGAGGACGTCGGCTCGGTCACCGTACCCGGGGAGTCCGCCACGATCCCCGCATGCGTGACACTGACGGACGCCTCCGGCGTGCGGGTCGAGGGCTGCCGCTTCACCCGGCTCGGCGCCACCGGCCTCGGTGTGCACGGCGGCACGGACATCACCGTACGCGGATGCGACTTCGACACGCTCTCGGCCGGCGCCCTCGTGGTCGACGGCAGCAGTTCCACCTCCGTGGAGGACAACTGGATCCACCACGTCGGCCTGGAGTTCTCCGGCTCACCCGGCATCGCGCTGACCGGCACGACCGGGTGCACCGTCGCGCACAACCACGTCTCCGACGTTCCGCACTGCGGCATCGTCGCCGGCCCCGGCCGGGGCACCCGGATCCTCCGCAATCGCACCACGGACACGATGCAGGTGCTGGCCGACGGCGGAGGCATCTACCTGTCCGGCGCGCAGGGCGAGTCCCACGACTCGGGCGCCGTCGTCAGCGGCAACGTCATCGAGGACACCCGCACGCCGTACAACTTCGGCCTGTACACCGACTACGGCGCGGCATGGCTCACGATCGAGGAGAACGTGGTCGTCCGTGCCGACAGCACGGCCGTCCTGCACGTGTCGCCGCCGCTCGACAACGTCGTCTACCGGGGCAATTTCTGGGACGCCGCTCCGATCGGCGCCGACGCACCACCGGCCGGCGTCACGTACGAAGGCAACACCGTCCTCACCGGTGAAAGCGAGCTGGCGGCCGCGGTACGTGCCCGGGCCGGCCTCAGCCGGGCAGCCGCCGGGTAGCGGCTCCCTGCCCTTGGACGGACTCTCGCTGGACGGCCTGCCCCGCCGCGGTGCTCGGCGGCGGCAGCCCGTCCGCACGGGAAGTGGCGTCCGCGGACCGCAAGATCAATAAGGTGCGTTTGACTGCGACCACGAAGGGCGTGACGCTCCTGCCTTGAAGCGTGAGCCGCTGGCCAGTCACAGGGAGGGGGCGAACATGAGCAAGGGCAGAATGAAGCGCTCCGGCACCTGCAACCGCCCCTACAGCACGCCCTGCCAGCATGAACGTGCTTGCGTCCGCTGCCCTGGACCTGGCCCAGGTCCCCGGTCTGTGGCAGATCGAAGGCAACACGTGAGAACGGCTGGCCGAGGCCAAGCGCATGCAGTGCTCGGTGAATGCTGAGCATGGGAATGGGTGTTGAGGCGCTCTCCTGAACTCGGCCGCGATATCGATCGTCAGTACGGAGAGCCTCAGTCCACTCGATCCTGGCGGGCTGTACTCACAGGCCACCGCCATGGCGCTGCTCGCCGTGGACCTCCGCCACCGATCGTCCGGGCCGCCAGCCGGTTGACCGCCGATCCTTTGAAACGCGACCCTCATCCGCATGACGAACAGGGCCTGGTTCAACACAGACCAGCACCTTCTGCCGGGCAAGGAGATCTTTCGCAGCGAGCGGAGATTCGCGCTTTGGGCCTACACCGTGACCCATGGCCAAGCACTGTTCCGCAGTCTTGGAAGCACTGACTGCTCCGGCGGCCGTCCGGAAACCACCATCGAGGTGCTCTTCAAGCCCGCGGCGATCATGAAGATCAGGGACTGTTATCACGGCCTGCTCATCAGAAACGCACCCGCCGATGAAGCCGAACGCATCAGAGCCCTTTACCCCAGCGTCGATTTCAGTCCCAGTGATCGGGTCTTCCTGCTGGAGAGCCAAGGGGAGACTGACTACGTCATCAGCATGGCGGTCGGTTGGCACGAAGACATCCTGTCCCCCACTCGTCGAAGCTTCTTCGCCAACGTTTCTGCCGGTGATGTACGGTGGCCGCCCACGCCGCTCTCCGGTGCCGATGCGGGCTTCACCATCGCCCCGGCCGCCGATCTGATCGGCGCCCTCCGTAGTAGTGAAGGTCACCAGCGAGTCCGCCGGGAAGAGTATCGCGACGTCTACGTCGTCATGACCCGTGTCGAGTTCCGCGATGGGCCTGATATCTCCGGCTCCGGAGTGTTCCTGACTCACGAGGACGCCGAAGAGGCAATAGCCGTGCTCGCACCCCACGTCGCCGACTGCTGGATCGAAACTCTGCCCATCGCAATCTAGGAATGGCAGGAAGTTCGGAATCGTCTGCGCAGCCTCAGCGCAGAGAAGGGTGACCGCGTCCTGCGGCCAGGAAGCCTTCCTCGAGGGACATCTGCCCGCTTTCCAGGTGCTGGGCGGTTATGCGGGTGACAGAAAGCCTGCGGACCGCTGGTGCGGACGGGAAGGATGGGCGTTCCCGTCGAGGAGCGCGAATGGCCTGGCAGCCGGAGTAGGGCGCCCAGCGGCCGTCGACCCGGCAGCGCTACGCCACACACATCCGCCGCGGCAACGGGTGCACGCCAACGGCCAGGTTGTGATCGGCCCGCCAGAGAGCGCCGCCGACTGCCGGGTGGTGGCCCTGGACGCGGAGACTGTGCGGGTGCTGATACGGCACCGCGAGCGGCAGGAGGACCTGAGCGCGACGGCGGGGGGCAGGTTGGCAGGACTCGGGGTACGTGTTCACCACCGCGGAGGGTGCGCCGCTGCGGCTGGACCATCTCACCGGCCGGTTACACCGACTGGTGGCCGCCTCCGCTCCGGCTGCACGATCTGTGCCATGGCGCCCCCACGCTGGGGCTGGGAGCAATAGTCAATACCTGTGGATCGGTTTGGGTGTTGCTGAGTCAGTGAAGTTGTCCGGTTCGGTGTAGGTGATCGAAGATGAGCTGGTCGACTGGGGACACGCGGTCGCGGTCGGCGTAGCTCAGCCAGGTGATTTCTTCGATCTCGCTGCTGGGCGTCGGTACTCCGTGATGGTCGGCGGTGTAGCAGGTCATCTGCACGGTGATGCCCTCGGCGTGGCCGTGTGCCTGGGCCTGGTAGGTGCCCACGTGGGTGGCGGTGGCGGGGATGATGGTGATGGAGAGTTCCTCGTCGACCTCGCGGATGAGGGTATCGAGGTCGGTTTCGCCGGGTTCGCGTTTGCCGCCGGGGATGTAGTAGGCGTTCTTGCCTCGTGACCGGGTGCTGAGGATCTTGCCGTTGTCCAGGTGGATCCAGGCGATCTTGTCGATGGTGCTGTTCACCGTGTGCTCCTGTTGGCGGGGTGGGGTGGGTCAGGCGGCCAGGTCGTCGGGGCGTTCGAGGGGTTTCCCGTTGGTGAAGACCGCTCCGGCGCGGACGAGGGCGACCAGGTGGGGTGCGTTGACCGCGCGCCAGCGGGCTTGGGCGGATTCGATCAGCTTGAAGGCCATGGCCAGCCCGGCAGCGCGGGAACCCGGCCCTTTGGTGACCTTGGTCCGATGCCGGACCGTGGCGAGGGTCGATTCGATCGGGTTGGTCGTGCGCAGGTGCACCCAGTGCTCGGCCGGGAAGTCGTAGAAGGCGAGCAGTTCGTCGAGGTCGTCGACCACCTTGGCAACGGTCTTGGGATACTTGGCCCCGTAGGCGGCTTGGAAGTCCTTGACCGCGGTCTGGGCGTGGGTCTTGTCTTCGGCGTTCCAGATCTCGGCCAGGTGCTTCTTGGCGGCCGGGTGGGCTGACTTCGGTAGCGCCCCCAAAACATTCGCGATCTTGTGAAACCAGCACCGCTGCTCCTTAGCCTGCGGAAACACCTCCCGCAGCGCCGACCAAAAGCCGAGCGCGCCGTCCCCGATGGCCAGCACCGGTGCCCTCATGCCGCGTCGCTTGCAGTCACGCAGCAAGTCAGCCCATGACTCGGTGGACTCGCGATAGCCGTCGGTGAGCGCGACGAGTTCCTTGCGGCCGTCCGCGCGCACGCCGATCATCACCAGCAGGCACAGCTTGTGCTCCTCCAGCCGGATGTTGACGTGGATGCCGTCCACCCACAGGTAGACGTAGTCCACGCCGGACAGGTCACGGGCGGCGAAAGCGCGCTGCTCGCCCTTCCAGGTCTCGGTCAGCTTGGTGATGACCGAGGCGGACAGGCCCGAGGTCGAGCCGAGAAACTGGCCCAGCGCCGGGACGAAGTCGCCGGAAGACAAGCCGTGCAGATACAGCAGCGGCAGCACCTCGCTGATCGAGGGGGTCTTGCGGGCCCAGGCGGGCAGGATCGCCGAGGAGAACCGCCGGCGCTCGCCGGTGGCCTCGTCAATGCGCTTGTCGTTGACGCGCGGAGCCTTCACCTCGATCGCGCCGGCCACGGTGAGGATCTCACGCGGCTAGTGGGAGCCGTTGCGCACGACCAGGCGGCGGCCATGCTCGTCGCGCGCATCGGCGAAGGCGGCGATGTAGGCGTCGACCTCGGCCTGCAAGGCCGCGGCGAGCATCTTACGGGCACCCTCACGGACGATCTGGTCGATCAACGAGGGCGAGGCGGGGGCGGCCGAGCTGTCGTGGTCGTCAGCGGGCAACTCGGGCACTACGGTAAGCGGCACGGGTGTGCCTTCCCGACCGACGCGCCAACGTCGGCCTCATCTCGAAACCATCATCGGATGATCCGGGAAGGTACACCCTTCCCGGCAGATCCACAGGTTTCGATAATTGCTCGATCGAGAAAGATCGAGGCTAAGGTCCGCGTCCGCGAACCTGCCGCTCACGATTGCCTCCCGGGCAGAAAGCTCCTGATCACGTGTCGCTGTTGCACCCCTTCAGTGCCACCACGTAGAGCGCCAACTCTTCTGTCGTGACGCTCTCCTCCCCCATCGGAGGCGGCCCCTCCATCACCTTTACGTCCATGTAGGGAGAGAACGTTTCGGTGATCTCAGGAACGGGCTGCTGCACCGTCGCGGGTGCATTCTCAGCGATCCAGGCGTCGATCAGCTTGTCCGTATACGACGCCGACATCAGGCAAGAAACGCCGATCGGGGCCGCCGCTGTAATCAGGGGAACTGCGGCCAGGGCCACAACAGCCACGACAGCGACGCGCCATCCCACCATTTCTCCCGACTCTTCGATCACCGGCTTAGCCTGCCCCACCTAGATCACAGACGTGACAAGGGCTCGGAGGATCACGCGGGCAATAGTTGGGCTGTACAGGCCAGGACCGCCAAGGTCCCACAACACTGAACACCTGAAACACCACCGGAAGTCGCCGTTTCCACCGGGCCGGCCCTGGTTGCCGACGTCCTCCAGTACGTATTCGTCGGAGACGGGAGTCGGCCGGCCCGGATGCTGCGCACCCACCGGCAGCAGCAAATCCAGGAACGGCTGACCATGGGCGAGGTGCGGACCGACAGCGGGTTTGTCTTCACCCAGCCCGAGGGCAGCCGCCTTCACCCGCAGCATGTCTCCGACCAGTTTCTCTGGCTGGCCTACCTGGCCGGCCTGCCGCCCATCCGACTCCACGACTTGCGACACGGGGCGGCCTCGCTGATGCTGGTGGCCGGGGTGGAGATGAAGGTCGTGCAGGAGACCCTGGGACACACCTCCAGCGCCTTCACCACCGACACCTACACCTCCGTCTACCCACAGGCGGCCACGGCCGCCGCCGAGAAGACCGCCGCCCTGGTCTTCGGCAAGGAAGACCAGGCCCGCTCGCGGCGAGGCGGGGCCGCTGCTCTTCCACAGGAGTCCGAGGCGGTGAATGGATCATGGCATGTGCAGGGTTGGTGCGGGCGAGCACAAGATCGTTAAGTGTCGTTTGATGATGGTTCGTGCTGCCTCCACGCACTTTGCGCGCCTGGCGGTGCCGGGTGCTGACGTCGCGTGACGGGGCGCACGAGCAGGCGGACATCCCAATTTGATCATTGCTCCGCGATTCCACGGCATGGATCCCCGCACTCCAGCCACGCTGACGCAATCCATGGATGACGGTCGCAGTGCTCGGCACGTGCTCCAACCCGTACGCAACTCAATGATCTTCGCGGAGCGAGGTGCGTGCTCGGATCGAGGTCGTCGCTGGTTCCAACTGTCATCCCCTACGCCGGAATCACGTCGCTTCAGGACACCGCGGCGGTTCTGATGTGATCGGCCAGTGGCGACAGCGACGACAGCGGCAGTTCGCGATGCGTCCATGCCTGCCTGAGGTCCTCGGGGGTGTAGCGGGGAAGCAGGTGAAGGTGGAAGTGGAACACGGTCTGCCAGGCCGTAGGGCCGGTGGCGTGCCAGATGTTCATCCCGCCCGGTTCCAGCGCGCGCCGCAGCAGGGCGGCGGTGTGCACAGCACCCCGCATCAGCAGGCCCGCGCGGTCCGGGCCGATGTCGGTCAGATCGCGACAGTGCTCGCGGGGGACGACCAGGGTGTGACCGCGAGTCGCCTGCGAGATGTCAAGGAAGGCCACCACATTCTCGTCGGAATAGACGATCTCCGCAGGGATCTCCCCAGCAACGATGCCACAGAACGTACAGGTTTCGGTCAAGGCCGCCCTTCCTCCACTTGATCGAACCAAAGCGTAGCGACGCGTGTCTGTCGAAGCTGGGCGCCTGCCGCAGGTGGGCGGTACGGGCGCTGCCGGCACGCGGTTGCCGAGCCATCTCGCGGAACTGGCGAGTTGTGAGAGGTGGTGAGACAGCGGGCCAGGCGAACGCGGCGACGACCATGCGGCGTGCCGGCCTCGCGCGACTGCTCATGCAGGACAATGGCCACCGTCAATCCACACGACACGGGAGGCACAGCACGATGGTGAACCGCGACGGCCAGGCCGCCGCACTCGACGACCCGGTGGGCGAATCACTGCGAGGTCACCACGCACACCTCGCCCGCCGGCTTGGACGGGCTGCCACCTACCTGCCGGAAGTGGCGACCTTCTCCGCGGTAAGCGCCGACCCGGGCCCGCAGGAGTGGGCCGACCTCGCCCAGTTGCTAGGGCGAGGCGAGTTCGCCGACATGTTCAGCTGCCCAGCCACACCGCCGTCGGACTGGCAACCGGTCTTCGTCCTCGAAGGCCGTCAGATGATCTGGCACGGCGGCGGCCGACCCGATCACCCACATGGCGGGACCGTGACCGGTGTGGTCGAACTGGGCGCGGACAGTGTGCCCGAGATGCTCGACCTCGTCGCGCGGGTCCAGCCGGGACCGTTCTGGCCGCGTACCCACGAACTCGGCACCTATCTCGGCATCCACGACAACGGCACGCTGGTGGCGATGGCCGGCGAACGACTCCGGCCACCGGGATGGACCGAGATCAGCGCCGTCTGCACCGCTCCCGAGGCACGCGGGCGAGGCCATGCCGCCCGCCTGATCACTGCGCTCGTCGCACGTATCGCCGCTCGTAACGAACGTCCCTTCCTGCACGTGGCCGAGGCCAACGCCGACGCAATCTCCCTCTACGAGCGGCTCGGCTTCGAAACCCGCAAGCACGTGACCTTCCGGGGGTTCCGCACACCGTGACCGCCTGCGCCGCGCCTGGCTTCCGGCGACTTCTCGCGGATGCACGCGCGCTCGGACTCGGCCATCCCGGCGAACAAAGCGAACAACACCAGCCCATGCCCGGAAGGGCTGCAGCACCTCTGCGCCCACGAAGTCTTCTTCATAGCCCGCGGACGGTACGCCCGTGCTTCTCATCGTGGTCGCCGAGGTAAGGCACGTCACCGCGGACGACGTGAGCACGAACCCCGGCCGCACACGTGACCAGGCCGACTTCACGTCCCCGGCCTCTCTGATCGAGGCGGCCCGTAATCCAGCGGTCCGGCATGGCAGGGCGATCTGCCGCGCGCGTTCCGTCTTCGGGGTGGCCGGAGCTCGGGCCGCCACGCAAAGGCCCCATATGGCCGTGACCTGGGTGAATATAATCTTCGGCAGGCGCGCAGTTCCCGGCCCTCATGGACGAGGTCCTCGCTGAGGCCGGCATCAAGGCGGTGCTCACCGGTATTCAGATGTCGCGGATGAAATCGACGACGGAGCGGTGGGTGCCGTCGTACCGCGTTGTTCCTGAGAAAATATCCCAGCATCTCGGGCAGGCCGAGCTGGTGAGGCCGTGGCCGCGGGCTTGTTGAAGGAGTCACGAGCCGAGCGGGAACTGGGCGGGGTGGTCATGTCCACCTCGGCAGGGACACATCGAGGCTGGTGGAGGCCGGATGAGGTGGCGGGGACGCGTCAGCTTCGCGTCGCCTCGAGCACAATCGCCGCCACTACCAGGATGACGATGCCGGCGGCGGCGGCGATCACCGTGGCCTTCCTTAAGGCCTGGTTCACGTATCGCTTGTGTCGGCGTGCGCGCTGTACCGCCCGCCGCGCTCTCAACCGCGCGATCTCCCTACGATCCATGACTCAACCTCGCTCCATCAGAAGGCCAGCGCGGACGGCGCCCCCATAGGCGGAGCGCTGTCCCGCAGACCGTCGCCCAGCTCCTTTGGTACGGCCCGGCAGGCCGGATCCAGACCGAGTAGGAGAAGGAGACCCTCCGCCCTGTCTGCCGCCAGCCCGAGTCGATGACCCGCGTCATGATGGTCTTACCGCCGGCCGGCCAGCGGTGAACGGAAACTTTCTTGTGATAGCTGGTCACAATGGTCCGGGTGCGATGGTAATCGTGTATTTCGAGCTCGAAGTCGACGATGGAGCACGCGGCCGAGGCCTTGACCACTGCGCAGGTGATTCCGGCGCCGCCTTCGATGATGTTCTCCTCGACCGTCCCCCTCTCATGGGTGATGTCCGACCAGCCGCCGCGGCTGACGCTGGTCGGGTCGGCGGCGGCGCAGCGGCCGGCCGGTGAGTAGCCGACGGGTGAGGCTGCGGCTCAGACCGCCCTTGCCGCCGTTATAGAGCGCCTGGTAGATCGTCTCGTGGCAGACACGCCAGCTCGGCCGGCTCGGCCACGCACGCAAGTAAGCGGCGATCTGCTCGGGGCTCCAGCTTGGCCTGCACCCCCGCGCGGAGTTGTGCGTCTGCCAGCAGGCGTCCCTGACGCGGCCGCCGCGCCCGTTGCCGCGCTCGCGCATGAGCGAGATCACCGCCGTACACGCCTCAATCGTGCGAAAGCGTGTTGCGCCGCAACTCACGGCTGATGGTCGATGGGGAGTGTCCAAGGCGGTCAGCGATCGCATGTACTCCCAGGCCCTGTGCCCGCAAGGTCGCGATCCGCTGCCACTCCAGCAGCGATGAGAAACGGCTCGACCGGGCGCTCTCAGCCATCCGTGCCGGCGGAAGCCCCGCTGTTCTCCGCCCGCCACCGGTAGCCGCTCTTGCGCCCGATCCCGAGGGCGCGACAAGCCCCACCGTTCTCACGCCGGACAGCACCAGTCGCCAATACTCCGACTCCACGTCCAACCTGCGCATGGGCCCTCCCCTCGCCATCAACAGGCATTCCATGATCAGGCGGGTTGTGACAGGTACTAGAACTCGAGCGTCGCCAGGGGATCAGATGATTTCGACCGTCGTTGACACTCCGCACGAATCGACGCAGACGGGCGGTGTCTCACTATTCGTCGTCCACGGACCGCTGCCACGCCTGAGAGTCAATCCAACGGTAGATCGGGACCTCAATGAGATGGTGCAGTTCAGCGAGGTCGAGCGCTTCCACTACCCACCGTGCCGGCGCGGCCGGACCAGACCATGGCGGGCCGCGAATGCTGGCCAACGTGGATCGCCAGCCTTGCCCGGTGCCGTCGGCAGGCCGTACATCAGCACCTGCTCGCGGGTGCGTGCGATCTGCACGACGTTCGACCAGCAGCCACCGGTCCGATTGTTCACGCGAGGCAACGTCGCTGCGACTTCACGCCGGGCTCTCCACCGCCTGGGATCTTCCCGCCATCCCGCCGCGTCAGGGGCGTGGGACATGACCAGGGTGTCCGGTGGGTCCGGACTGAGGTACGAACTCCCGACCCGTCGATCGCCCCCAGCTATCTACGGCGACCGACCACATGGAGGCGATCGTGAGTGCGGCACTGCCGACGGCGCTTTCAGAGCAGCATGTTACAAAAACTAGTGAAGAGCATTCCGGCTGTGCCGAACCTTCCGTCCTATCGCACGGAAAGTGATTCATGGCAACTCCTGTGCTTTACGCACATGGAGAGTCGGGAATGCGCGACAAATCCAGCACTTTCCAGGACTTACGGTCAGAAGAGGTCCAGTATAGGAGCGGTTCCTCTGGGTTGGCCGCACGCTCGCCGCCCGTGAACACGTCGTAAGCGGCGCTGTCCTCCAGCAGCCCGCCGATCCTCCCCGATTTCTCCGTGCACCGGTCGTATAGAACCGGCTGTGGCCCGGGATGCTTCGGCGTGTAGTTCATCTCCTTGTTGTCATTCACGTACGGCCCCCCGAAAAGACCGAACCGATCGTTCATCAGGGGCCCTCCGTACGATGCCACGACTTCTCGACGTTCCGTCCCGTCCTTTCGCAGCACCACGAGTCTGGTCAGTTCATGTACACGATTTGGCGGCATGCCGACACACCACTCGCGCCCACACTGCGTTCCGTCCAATTCACGCAGAGCCGCCGGCACCGTCTGCACGGCCGACGGGAGCCGCTGAGCGGGCCCTCGACCCAACGGCACGCGATAGGCCTGCCGATCTCCGTGCCAAACGGCGTCATCACCGACAATCGACAACTTGTCCTTAAACGGCACCTCGCCATGCCCGGTCAACCAGGTCACCAATCTCATTTCGCCGCCCGACCGATGCATCGTCCACAGTTCCACGTGCCGTTTGCCCGCGTTCCACGGTTCCGAGCGATAGACCCCTGCTGTCCACACGATCCTTGTCTCACTCGTGGCCACGCTCATGACCTCGAAACACAAACTGCACTCTGCCCACTTCGGCGCGGTGCCGAGGGCGCGAACCCCGCCAGTACGAAGGTCGTAGGAGTAAAAAGTGGGCCGCATTTCTGTCGAGGTGACCATCAGAGCCTCGTCCTCGCTCAACATGGCCGCCGGCTTAACGGGTGGCTTGCCCTTGACCTTCGCAGGCACCGTGACGACGGCATCACGCCATATGTTCGCCGCCAACCCGATTTCGGGCACTTCAGGTGACACCTGTGGACGCCCGGGGAGATGTGGACTGGCATCCTGGATAGTGCAGGACAACGTGAAGGGAATCAGCATCAGCACTACGCTTGCGGCCCTGCATAAGTTGGCACGCCGGGCTGTGGCAGTCGCATTCGGATGTTCCGGCAAAAGCATGCTTTCGATCCTACGCTTCGAGCGGCAGAACACTGGGTCCCAGCTGAATCACCATCCACCAGACGCGACTCGGCGCCAATGCGAAGCATCGGTAGGGGCGGTGTACAGATCAGGGCAGGTGGGCGGAGCGACTTTTTGCGACGGTGCGGCGCGCCGTCGCCTTGAATACGCCGTTGAGCTGGAAGAGCTTTCGGCAAATCCTCTTCACAAGGTCAGGTTCCGCAAGGCCAAGGTGAGTGGCGAGGCCACCGGCGCTCGATGGTCAATCCGCAGCAGGCCCGTGAACTGCTCACCGCAGTGACATACGTGGGACGATCACGCGGGCCGATGCTGGCCGCGATGTTCGCCTTCATGTACTTCGGCGGCCTACACCTGGCAGAAGCGGCCGGACTGCGCCGGAAAGGCTGCCACTTCTCGAAAGCTGGGGCCTGCTGACGCTGGAGAAGACCAGGCCCCAGAGCAACAAGCGGTTCACCGGCTCCGGGCGGGCCCACGATGAACGAGGCCTGAAGCAGGCACGCACTGTTCCCATACCGCCCGAACTGCTGGCCATCCTCCGTGATCGCATCGCATCGTTCGGGGTCGGCGAGGACGGCGAGGCGGCGAGCGGCCCCCGCACTCCCGCACCCGCCGCGCCCGGCAACGTGTCAGCCGACCGACCGGCCGCGGCACCGGTCAAGACTCGCTCGGCGAGGTCCGGCCGCCCGCAGCTGCGCCTGGACAGTACGCCGGCCGAGGTGCGGAAGTTCCGCGCCGCGTACGCCGGCTGCCTGAGGGAGCACGGCATGCCGAGCAAGGGAACCTGGACCAAGGCGGCGGAGAAGTCCGCGCGGGCCGCCTGCGAGCACCTGCGCCCGCTGCTGCCGCCCGAGCTCGACCCCGCCAAGAACCCGAACTACGCCAGGAGCGTCCGGATCGAGGCCAAGTGCCTGCAGGACCACGGCTTCGACGTCCACCTCGTCAAGGTCAGCGGTCCCGCCAAGCTCGGCTGGCGGTACGCGAGCGTCTCCGGGCCTGACGTCGACATCTCGAAGATCCAGGACGACTGCGGCGTAAAGGCTTTCGGCGGCGGCCGGGAGATTCAGCCAGGCCCGCAGTAGCGGCCGGATCGCAGCGGTGACGCCCGGCCTCCGGGCGTCACCGCTGCCGGACGTCAGCGCACGTGCCCTTGACCAGCAGTTCCAGCGACCGGTGATTCTGGCCGCGCGCCATCGCGTCGCCCAGCTCGGCCGCCATCGCGCCATGCCGCAGGTTAAGATCACAAAATATGGGCCCCCTGCTCGTCACGTCGCTGCTTACTCTGCCGGCGCTCGCCGTGCTACTGATCCCGTTCCATGACGAATCAGGCAAGGTGGACACCCGAAACCAGCTCTCCGGCCTGCGTACCCGCCAAACGCTCGCCTCCCGCGAGGCATGGAATGCCGCGCACACCTCGATGAGACGCCCCATGCGGCGTCTGGCCGGGGTCATGGTGGCGGTTCTCGTCGTCTCCATTGCCGGCGAGATCGCATTCGACCTGCGCGAGGTTCTCCTGGTCACGATCCCCGTGTCCCAGGCGGCGTTGCTCATCGGCGGGCTCCTGTTGATCTGTTGGCGCGCCAACCGGGTCGCGGCACAGGTCAATCAGCGGATGGCACGTGGCGAGTAGGGCGCATTTCTCACCGGATCTTTAGGCGGCGCCGAAATCCTCCTGGCGCACGTCTAGACGGCTCCACGGCCGGCCGTCAAGACGCTGCTCGAACATGCCCATCGTCGAAAGCCATCGGCCGCGGCGTCCTTGGCCGGCGCACCGTTCCCCGCTGAGGGCTCCAGCTTCCACCGCTGCCACCTGGATCTTCGCCGCGAACTCGTCGACGTCCGCCTTGGTGATCTCGATCGTGCGCGGTGCGGGCGACGGATTCGGGGGCGAGGGCG
Source organism: Nonomuraea phyllanthi (assembly GCF_006334985.2). GTDB lineage: Bacteria > Actinomycetota > Actinomycetes > Streptosporangiales > Streptosporangiaceae > Nonomuraea > Nonomuraea phyllanthi. The sequence continues at coordinate 43,871 of NZ_VDLX02000019.1, read as the reverse complement.
TCGCGCGGATTGCGGACGCGGGCTTGGCTGTCGGGAGAATCGTGTCCTCGTGCGGGCACTGCACCGAAAGGATCTCGGAGAACCTCGACCTTGTCCGGCCGCGAGTAGTCCGACCGGACGGCAACGGTCTTCCTGTTGACCTTCAGCACTACCCTCTTCCGGCCGCGCACCCGGTACTCGACCAGGTCGCCGACGTGCACGTTGCCCGGTCCCCACTCGATCCAGCCCGCGGCCTACGCGACCTCGAGTTGTGCCCGGTCGTACTCCCGTTGGCCTTCGAGCTGGGCGCGACGGGCGAGCAGCCGTTCGCGGTGGTCGCCGGACGCGGGCTCGCACGGTGAGGCGAGTGCGCGAACCACGGTCACGACCCGAGGCAGGAGCCGGTGGAGTGGTCCGCGCCGAGGCCTGGATCCCGGCGTCGGTCAGCTTGCCTGGACCCCGATCAGGCAGACGTCGTCGTCGGTATCGGCGATGTCTTGGGAGAGCAGATGGCCCAGATAGCTGTCGAGGTCGTCGACCTGACGGCCGGCGGCGGTGAGGAGGTGGCCGAGGGCGTGCCGGACGTCGCTGTCGCGGCACTCGATCAGGCCGTCGGTGTACATCAGCAGGGTGTCCTGTGGCTCCATTTCGAGCCGGGACTCCTCATAGGAGGCGTTGTCGACCACGCCAAGCATCAGCCCTTCCGGCAGCGGCAGCAGCTTGGCCGTCCCTTGGCGAACCAGCACCGGTGGCAGGTGTCCCGCACGGGCCCAGAGCAGGGTGCGGGTGGCCGGATCGAAAAGGCCGCACACGACTGTCGCAGTGACAGGCTCGGTGAGGCCTTGGGCGAGGCGGTTCAGCCAGGAGAGCAGCCGGCTCGGCCCCGCGCCGGTGACGGCCAGGCCGCGCAGGGCGTTCCGCAGGACCACCATCCCGGTGGCGGCGCTGACGCCGTGCCCGGCGACGTCGCCGACGGTGAGCAGCACCCGGTCACCGGGCAGCAGCACCGCGTCGTACCAATCCCCGCCGACCCGCTGGTCCTCATCTGCCGGGCAGTAGCGTACGGCGACCCGTAGTCCTGCCGTGTGCACTGGCTGGTCGGCCGCAGGCATGATCGCCCGTTGTAGCTGTCGTGCGAGGCGGTGGCGCTCAGCTGCCTCCTGCTCGGCCCCCACCAGCCGGTCCCGGGTCGCGGCCAGCGCGACCTCGGTCCAGCGATGGGGGGAGATGTCCTGGTAGGCGCCGCGCACCGCGACCAGATGTCCGGAGGCGTCGCAGACGGGCTCGGCAACCAGTCGCAGGTGGCGGACCACCCCGTCGGGGCGCGGCAGACGGAAGGTGACCGCGCTCTCCTCCTGGTTGTGCAGTACGGTGCGCAGGAAGCAGCCCACGGCGCGGGTGTCGTCGGGGTGCACGTGTCTGCCGAGGTGATGCAGCGGAATCGGTTCCGCGCCCACTGGCAGGCCGCGCAGCGCGCGGAGCTGATCGGTCCAGACGATCTCGCTGGTGGTCAGGTTCTCCTCGAAGCCACCGATGAGGCTGAGCCGCTGGACGTGTTGGAGCAGGTCGGCCAGTCTGGTGTCGCCTTCCTGGAACCGCCAGGTGAGCAGGACCGTGTCGCCGAAGCGGCCCAGCCCGACGGCCGCCAGCACGGCCTTTGGCGTCGGTTCGGCGGGAAACCTGAGTGCCATCTTCTCGTTCCGCAGCGAGATCCCCGTGGCGTGTACCCGCTTGATCTGCTCGAACAGCCCTCCCTCCAGGGCGAACAGCGGATAGGCCTCCAGTAGCGGCAGGCCGGTCAGGGATCCCCGAGGTCGGCCGACAGGGTCGGTGAATCGTTCATTGGTGTGCTCGATCAGGAAGTCGGTTATCCGGCCGTCGCGGTTGCGTAGTGGCCGGAGCAGGGCGCCGGAGTCCAGCAGCCCGTCGACCAGGCCGGTGAGCCAGACGGCGGGTCCACCGGGTGGAGCGTCGGGTTCGGTGCCGCGGCTGGAGAGGGAGAGCGCGCACAGCTGAGCCAGGGCTTCGAGCTGCCGAAGCAGGGCAGGCGTGGGCGGGATGCCGGGGCCGGGACCGGGCCAGCGGATCTCCAGGGCGCCCACGCGTCGGCCACCCACATGGGCGGGCAGGACCGCTATCGTGCCGCCGAGGCCGCGACCGATGGTCGGCGCTGGTGCGTCGCTGGTCTCGGAGACCCACAGTGTGCGGTCCTCAGCCACAGCCCGCTGGGCGGGAGCGCCGACTCCCGGTGGAACATACCGCCAGCGGGCCGCTTCGGCGGGGCCGAAACCCGCCTCACCCGCCAGGGTGAGAGACCCGTCGGGAGCGGGCGCCCAGACTGCGGCGGCGGTGGCCCCCAGCGGGCTCAGCCCGTGGTCGAGGACGGCTCCGGCGAGCGTTTGGGCGTCGTCGCCGGCCGACACGGCGGCCTCGGCGGTGCGTAGCCGCAGGGACGATGTTCCGGGCTGCGCCGCGGCCTCCGAGGTCTCCTGCTCGGCGCGGGGCACGGTGTCCGCTGCGCGGGCTTCCGCGACCGCGTGGGTGATGGCGTCGCCGGCCGCCTGGTTGACGATGTCGGCCGCCAGTTCGGGCAGCGCCACATGGGACTCGGCGGCAAGTCGCTGCAATTGCCGTGAGGCCTCGGCCGGACCGCAGTTCAGCCGCTCCACCAGGACGCCCTTGGCGAGTTCCACCAGAGCCCGCAGCTCGGTGTCCTGCCCCAGAGTGCGGATCTCGGCACTCAGCCGCTCGACGGTGGCCGCGAGCTCGGCCGCTCCGGCTTCGCCGTGCTGTGAAAGGGGCGCGGCCGCAGCAAGCCCTGCCACGGGTGCTGCGGGCCTGGCAGGATCCTGTCCTTCGGCGGGCTCACCATGCTCCACCATGGAGCGCTCCTTGGTCTGGGTACATGAGGGAGCGCACTCGCTCACCCGGTACCTCTGTCCGGCACATCATCGGTTCAGCCAGTGGTGCAGACGGTTGACCAGTTCATCCGCATCGACGGGCTTGGTCACGTAGTCATCGGCCCCGGCGGCCAGGCATTTCTCCCGGTCTCCTGGCATGGCCTTGGCGGTGACGGCCAAGATCGGCAGGTCGGTGCACCCAGGTATCTCGCGGATTGCCGCAGTTGCCGCATATCCATCCATCTCCGGCATCATCACGTCCATAAGGATCAGGTCGATGTCAGGGTGTTCGGCCAGCGTTCGGAGCCCATCGCGGCCGTTCTCCGCGTGCAGGACGCGCATGCCGTGCATCTCAAGGATGCCGGTGAGGGCGAAGACGTTGCGGGCGTCGTCGTCAATGATCAGCGCGGCGCGGCCGGTCAGCCGGTCCGCCTCCTCGGGCACCGGCTCCGTCTCACCTTCACGGGCGTGGGTCGGGGGCGGCGCCTCGCCGGGGCGCTCGGCGGTGAGGTGAAATGCGATGCGTTCGCGCAGTTCATCCAGGCTGGTCAACACTTCAAGCGGTTGATTGCCTGCGCGGGCCCGAAGCCGGTGTTGTTCGGCGGGAGCCTGCCGGTGTCCGCAGTAGACCAGGATGGGAACCCTGTGTGGCGCCGGGCCGACGTCCAGTACATGCAGGAACTCGGCCGCACCGTCGCCGGGCAGGTCGATGTCGAGTATCACGCCGTGGTAGTTACGGCCGGCCAGCGCGGCCGCTGCCTCCCCAGGATCGGTTGCGGTCTCCACCCGCACAGGATGGACGGGCTCCGCGAGATCGGCGACAGCCGTTTCGGCGAGTAGGGACAGCAACCCCCGCGAGCGGGTCTCGACGACCAGCAAGGACCGTTGAGGTCGGCCGCCGTGGTCGCCGATGGCGATGTTGTTTCCGCCGATGGGCCGGTGGTCGCCGGGTTCGCCATCGAGTTGGTCGCAGGGCTCGGCGCCGGTCGGGACCCGTACCGGCACCTCGGGCTCGCCCGGTTCTGCGGCAGTGTCCTGGACAGCCGGGTGTACGACCGGCAGGTACAGAGTGAAGAAGCTGCCCTCATTGAGACTGCTCCGAGCGTGGATGGAGCCACCGAGCAGGTAGGAGATCTCACGGCAGATGGACAGGCCCAGGCCGGTTCCTCCGTATTTGCGGCTGGTGGTGCCATCGGCCTGCTGAAAGGCTCCGAAGATACTTTCCAAGTGCTGTTCGGGAATGCCGATACCGGTGTCGCTCACCTGGAAGGCCAGGGCGGAGCCACCGCGGCGGACCGAGTCGGGTAGGGCAGCGTCCGCCGTGTCAACGGGTTCGATCCGCAGCTCGACATGTCCTGTCTCGGTGAATTTCACGGCGTTGGAGAGCAGGTTGCGGAGCACCTGGCATAGCCGGGGCTCGTCGGTGACCAGCTCGGAAGGGACCCGCGGTGCCATGACGACCCGGAACTCCAACCCCTTGTGCGAAGTCAGGGGACGGAAGACCGCCTCCAGGTGGTCCAGGAGATGGCGGAGCGGGAAGCGCTCGGGATTGATATCCATCTTCCCCGCCTCGACCTTGGAAAGGTCGAGGATGTCATTGATCAGCTGAAGGAGGTCGGCGCCGGCGGAATGGATGACTTCGGCGTACTCCACTTGCTTGGGAGTGAGGTTGCCGGTGGGGTTCTGGGCAAGGAGCTGGGCGAGGATGAGCAGGGAATTGAGCGGGGTGCGCAACTCGTGGCTCATGTTGGCCAGGAACTCCGACTTGTACTTCGCGGCACGGGTCAGCTGCCGGGCCCTGGCCTCCAGTTCCTGGCGGCCCTGTTCGATCTCCAGGTTCTTGGTCTCGATGTCACGGTTCTGGCTGGCCAGGAGTGTGGCCTTCTCCTCCAGTTCGGCGTTGGAGCGCTGCAGTTCCTCCTGACGGACCTGGAGCTCTCCTGAACGGGCCTGCAGTTCGCCCGCCAGGCGCTGGGACTCCCAGAGCAGTTCGTCCGTCCGGGCGTTGGCGATGATCGTGTTGGCGCTGACGCCGATGGTCTCCATCAGCTGGTCCAGGAAGTCCCGGTGGACCTGGGTGAAGGGGGTGGTCGAGGCCAGCTCGATGACGCCGAGCACCTGTTCCTCGGCCACGATGGGCAGCACGATCAGGCTGGCCGGTGTGGCGCTGCCGAGGCCGGAAGAGATGGTGACGTACCCGGCAGGGATATCGTCCACGGCGATGGTGCGGCGGCTGCGGGCGGCCTGGCCCACCAGGGACTGGCCGAGCCGGAAGCGGGTAGGGCGATCGGAGTGCTCAGGGTGCCCATAGGAGCTGATCAGGCAGAGCCGGGTGCCTTCGGGGGTGTCCTCAGCGAGGAAGAAGGCGCCGTACTGGGCGGAGACCAGCGGCACCAATTCGTCCATGATGAGTCTGGCGACGGTGGCGAGGTCGCGGCGGCCCTGCATGAGTCCGGAGATGCGGGCCAGGTTGGTCTTGAGCCAGTCCTGCTCCTGGTTGGCCCGGGTGCTCTCCCTGAGCGACTTCACCATGGAGTTGATGTTGTCCTTGAGCTCGGCCACTTCCCCGGAGGCGTCGACGGTGATCGAGCGGGTGAGGTCGCCGGAGGTGACGGCGCTGGTGACCTCGGCGATGGCCCGCACCTGGCGAGTGAGGTTGCCGGCCAGCTCGTTGACATTCTCGGTGAGTCGCTTCCAGGTGCCGGAGACGCCCTCGACCTCGGCCTGGCCGCCCAGCCTGCCCTCGCTGCCGACCTCTCGAGCCACGCGGGTCACCTCGGCGGCGAAGGCCGACAGCTGTTCGACCATGGTGTTGATCGTGGTCTTGAGCTCGAGGATCTCGCCGCGCGCGTCGACGTCGATCTTCTTGGTGAGGTCGCCTCGGGCGACCGCGGTGGTGACCTGGGCGATGTTGCGGACCTGTCCGGTGAGGTTGTTCGCCATCGAGTTGACGCTTGTGGTGAGGTCCTTCCAGGTGCCCGCCACATGCGGCACCCGGGCCTGGCCACCGAGGATGCCGTCCGTGCCCACCTCGCAGGCCACCCTGGTCACCTCGTCGGCGAATGCGGACAGGGTGTCGACCATCGTGTTGATGACCCCCGCGAGAGCGGCGACCTCGCCCTTGGCCTCGACGACGATCTTCTGAGACAGGTCACCTCTGGCGACAGTGGTGGCCACCTGGGCGATGGAGCGGACCTGGCTGGTGAGGTTGGACGCCATGACGTTGACGTTGTCAGTGAGGTCCTTCCACGTGCCCGACACGCCGCGGACCGCCGCCTGGCCGCCGAGGTTGCCCTCCGTGCCTACCTCCCGGGCCACGCGGGTGACCTCGGCGGCGAAGGCGGACAGCTGGTCGACCATCGTGTTGATGGTCTCCTTCAGCTCCAGGATCTCGCCGCGGGCATCCACACGGATCTTCTGCGACAGGTCACCCCTGGCGACCGCCGTAGTGACCTCGGCGATGCTGCGGACCTGGGCGGTGAGGTTGTCGGCCATGACGTTGACCGACTCCGTCAGATCTCTCCAGGTACCCGAGACATCTTTGACGTTGGCTTGACCGCCCAAGCGGCCCTCAGTGCCTACCTCGCGGGCGACTCGGGTGACCTCGGCGGCGAAGGCGGACAGCTGGTCGACCATCGTGTTGATGGTCTCCTTCAGCTCCAGGATCTCGCCGCGGGCATCCACACGGATCTTCTGCGACAGGTCACCCCTGGCAACGGCGGTGGCGACCTGGGCGATGTTGCGAACCTGGCCCGTGAGGTTACCGGCCATGGCGTTCACTGACTCGGTCAGGTCTTTCCAGGATCCCGACACACCCGGCACCTGTGCCTGACCGCCGAGCTTGCCGTCGCTGCCCACCTCCCGGGCCACCCGTGTCACCTCGGAGGTGACCCGCGTCAGCTGGTCCAGCATGCCATTGAAGACCGTGGCGATCTCGCCCAGCAGTCTGTCGCCGTCCTCGGGAATCCGGGCGCCGAAGTCGCCATCCCGAACCGCGGTAAGCCCGGCGAGCAGGCGACGAAGCCCAGCCTCGTCCATCCAACAGGCCGCATCCATACGCTCGTCTCGCGCAGCCGCTCCGGAAGCCTCAGTCATCTCGCCCCCGCGGTACTGATGCTCACAGACTGACGACCAACCGGAAAATCGCCTTCCGCGGACTGCCCGCCTGGAGGCCTTCCGGCGATCTATACCATTTTATCCGTTATGCCCAGAATCGAACGCGCGCATCATGCGGATCCACCGTTCGGGCTACTTCGGCCCGTGCACGCTACGCCGCGGCGCAGGAACCGGCCGCCAAGAGCTGGACGATCTCGGCGATCGCACAGAAGCCGCGCCTGGACCGGCACACCGTCCGCAAGTTCGCCCGCGCCGAGGCGGTTGGGGACCTGCTGACATTCCCGCCCTTGTAGGGCGTGACGACGGGCCTTCCGCTCCCTGATGGGCCTCGGGCAAGTCATCATCTCGCTGAGGAGCTGGCAGTCGGATCAAGCATCCGGCCCCGTAGCGACGTCAGGTATTCCACCTGTCTGCATGCCTATGTCCGGCCGCGGTTTCGATGCGGTCGAGTAGCGGCGGGGTCCAATGGTTCCCGTAGGCGGCCTGAAGCCGAGGCAGTCGCCAGTCATTGCCGGTCACGGTGCGGCGGCAGAGGGACTTACCGCAGTGGCAGGTCATCGACCATGCTTCAACACCGGTGTGGGTGGCGTAGTCGATGGTGAGTTCATCACCGGGGTTGATGTCGCGGCGTGCGATCACGGTGGTCGCGTCGCGGTGCCAGAGGTTGGGCTCGCACGAATGATTGCCGTAGCGCACGGGATGAGCGGGGTCGAGAAGCAGGTGGAGACCCTTCTCGACCGTCAGGCTGCTGTAGGGCGGTGCGAGAGAGCCCAACGTCTCATCGTTGATCAGCTGTCCGCCGAGCCGCATGACGACCTCGTCCTGACGGATCCGTTCGATGGCGAACAGTCCGATCCCTTGGATGGACGAGGGCCTGGTCTCGGCGCTTGGTGTGAGCCAGCATTCAGTCGCGGAGGCGTTCGGTGGGCCGGAAGGAGTCGGCGGTCTCCCCCAAGTCGGCATGCTCAGCTGTCCTTCATGACGTGGCGGATGGGGAGATGTTTGAGTCCGCCGACGAATGTGGTGGCGGTCCACACGGGCTCGCCGTCGAGCTCGACGCTCGCCAGCCTCGGGAGGAGTTCGGCGAAGAGCGCGCGGATCTCCATGCGGGCGAGCGCCGCGCCCAGGCAGTAGTGGACGCCGGAGCCGAAGGCCAGGTGCCTGTTGGGGTCGCGGCCGACGTCGAAGCGGAACGGGTCGGCGAAGACCTCCTCATCCCTGTTGGCCGACGGGTACGACAGCAGCACGGATTCGCCCTTCCTGATGGGCGTGCCGTTGACCTGGGTGTCAGCGGAGGCGGTGCGCATGAACTCCTTCACAGGGCTCACCCATCGGATCATCTCCTCGGCGGCCGTCGGCAGGAGGCCGGGGTCGTCCCGCAGCCGGCGCATCTGGTCCGGGTGCCGGATGAGCGCCTCCAGGCCGCCCGCGATGGTGGAGCTGGTGGTGTCGTGCCCGGCCGTGGCGATGAGGATGTAGTAGGAGGCGGCGGTGTTGTCGTCCAGCGGCCGGCCGTCGATGCGGGCGTTGGCGATCTCCGAGGCGAGGTCGCCGGTCGGCCTGGCCCTGCGCTGGGCCGTCAGCTCGTGGAAGTAGGCGAAGAGGTCCTCGAGCACGGAGGTGTGGCCCTGCGGGCCGCCGCCGCGTCCGGTCTCCTCGTCGTGCTGGCCGAACAGCTCCTGCGTGAGCCGCAACATGCGGGGGAAGTCCGACTCGGGCAGGCCCAGCAGGGTGAGGATGACGTAGAGCGGATAATGCACGGCGACCTGGCGGGCGAAGTCGCACGCGCCGCCGTACTCTGCCATCCGGTCCACCTGCAGGCGGGCAAGCTCTCGGACCCGCGCCTCCAGGACGCGCATGGCCTTGGGGCGGAACCAGTCGGCCCCGACGGCGCGCAGGACACGGTGCTCCGGATCGTCCATGTGGACGATGCTCCTGAGCGCGGTCCCCCGCGCCCGGCGCGTTTCGAGGGCGGCGTCGAGGTCCGCGGTCCGCAGCAAGGGGCGTGGGGCGCTGAGCCAGAGGGTGTGGTCGCGCTCGATCTCCAGCACGTCGGCGTGGCGGGTGACCGCCCAGAACGGGGTGTATCCGGGAACCTCCACGCGGTGGACGGGAGATTCACGGCGCAGCAACGCGAGTGCCTCGTGCAGGCGGGTCTCGTCGGTGTACGCGGCGGGCCTGGCAAACGTTCGCCCGGCTTCGCTCACGGACATGGTGGGGTTCACGGAGGAGCCTCCTGTCTCATCGGGTGGCGCGCCGGGGGCAGTAGGTCCGGCCGGGAGGTGTGCCGTCCCTTCGGCGCCCTCCCTGCCAGGAGGTGCCATTCCCGCGGCGCCGCGTCCCCATGCGGAGAGTCGATTCGGTCAGGACCAGGGATCGACGCCATCGTGCTGACCGGCGTGTACAAGACCATGGCGCGAGGCATCGAGCCATGGTCAAGAGTTGTGCGGCACCCCCCGGGATCTCGATTCCGAACCGACCGGCCGGCCTCAGGTCACGAAGACGTCCGGGATCGGCTGTTCCTCGTGCAGGGAGGCCAGGCGCTGGTCGGCGTCCTCCTGGGTGATGAGGTCGAGTTCGCGCATGAGCAGCAGGGACCGGCGCGTGTACTCCATGCTGACCTCAAGGTCGCCGAGGTGGCGGGTGGCGCGGCCCATCCCCCACAGCCCGGCGATCTCGCCCTGCCTCAGCCCCGCGATCTTCGACAGGTCGTAGCCGCGGCTGTATGCCTCCCTGGCCCGGTCGTACTGCTTAAGCTCCAGATGGGCGTCGGCCAAGTTCATGATCGCGATGGCTTCTCCGTAGGGTGAACCGATCTCGGCCCAGCGGGCCAGGCTCTCCTGCAGCGCGGCGACCGATTCCTCGAAGCGCTGGAGGTCGAAGTAGATCTGGCCGCGCATGGCCAGGTAGCGCGCCTCGTGCGCGGGCAGGTTCCGCGTCCTGACGAGGGCAAGGCCCTCCTCCAGGCTTGCCAAGGCTTGGTCGTGGCGGCCGAGCCGCCGGTAACAGCTCACCAGGTTGCCGTGCAGGCCGAGGGTGGTCTCCGGCAATCCCGCTCGCCTGAGGTGGTCGCGGGCCTGCAACAGGTGCTCCAACGCCTCCTCGAACTGCCGGAGTTCGCGGCACGCGGTGCCGAGCACGTTGCGCAGCCGAGCCAGCGCCAGGTGATCGACGCCGCGCGCCGCCACCTCGAGCGCCTTCGTGTGGATGGTGCTCAGTTCGCGGTGCCAGGCCATCGCGTCGAACGGGCGGTTGAGGCTCAGCGCCAGGGCGGCGCTGGTCCACGGGTCGCCGCCCTCGTTCGCCTGCCGTACGAGGGCGAGGATGTTGTCGCGCTCGGCCAGCGTCCATGCTGCGGCCTGGCGGGGGTCGTCCAGGGGCGCGCCGTCGCGCTCGGGCGGGTAGTCGGACAGGGTCTCGGCCGTCATCGGGTCGATCAGCGTCGAGGCGCGCTGCAGGGTGGCGAGGTAGTGGTGCATGACCCGGCGCGTCGCGGCCGCGGTGACCTTTTCGGGGAGCCGACCCGCCTGCTCGCGGGCGTACAGGCGGGTCAGGTCGTGCGTCTGGTAAGCATCATGGGTGGCGTTGAGCAGGCGGGAGTCGATGAGGCGGTCCAGCGCGGCCTCCGTGCGGTCTTGCGACCAGCCGGTGAGCTCGGCCGCCACGGGCAGGGTCAGCACGGGCAGGTCGAGCAGCCCGAGGAAGGGCAGCGTCCAGGCGGCGTCCTCGCCGGACGGCTCAGCCTGCAACTGCCGGTGGCTCACCGCGATGCTGGCGCGCACCGCGAGGTCGGCGTAGTCCAGCGTGTCCAGCCTGCGCCGCTCGTCAGCCAGGCGTCCTGCCAGGTCCTCGATGCGCCAGTCCGGGCGCGCCGCCAGCCGGGCTCCGCTGATCCGTACGGCGAGCGGCAACCCCCCGCACAGCCGGGCCAGCAGCGCGGCCGCCTCCGGCTCCGCCTCGGTCCGTTCGGGACCCACCACCCGGGCCAGGAGGGCGACCGCCTCCTCCTCGGTCAGACCGGCAAGGTGCAGGTGCTCCGCGTCGAGCGTGGTCAGCGGCTTCCTGCTGGTCACCAGGACCGAACATCCCGGGCCTGAGGGCAGCAGCGGGCGCACCTGCCGCACGTCGCCGGCGTTGTCCAGAACGATCAGCAGGTCGCGTTCGGCGGTGAAGGTGCGGAACAGGCTCGAGGCCTCGTCGAGTGATTTCGGGACGCCGTCCACGCCCAGCGCCCGCAGCATCCGGGCGAGCGCCGCAGCCGGAGTGACGGGGTCGAGTCCGGGCGTGGAGCCGTGGAGGTTGAGATAGAGCACGCCGTCGGCGAAGTGCTCGGCCACAGAGTGCGCGAGGTGGATGACCAGCGCTGACTTGCCGATCCCGCCCGGACCGTTGACTGCGGCCACCGCCGCCCTTCTGCCGCCGCTGGAGGTGGAGATCAGCAGGTCACGAAGCCAGGCCAGCTCCCTTTGCCGGGCGGTGAAGGCACTGGTGTCGGTGGGCAGCTGAGCGGGCGCCTCCCGCGCGGGCGTACTCGCGCGCTTCTGCGTACGCACCTCCCGGTTGAGCACCGCGCGATGAACACGGCGCAGTTCGGCTCCCGGCTCCACACCCAACTGCGTCACCAGCGACTGCCGTACGTCGGCGTAGACCTCCAGAGCTTCGGCGGGACGGCCCATGAGCGTCAGCGCCATCATCAGCTGAGCCCTCGGGTGCTCGCGCAGGGGGTGGCCGACGGTGTGGGCGGTCAGCACAGAGACGGCTTCGGCATGCTCTCCGAGCGCCATCAGGTCCTCGGCGTACTCCTCGACGGCGACCGTCCTCACCTCCTCCAGCCGCGTCGCTTCAACCCGCGCCCACGGCGCGGCCAGTCCGTCCAGCGGCGCACCGCGCCACAGCTCCAGCGCCCGCCTGTGCAGGGCCGCCGCCTGGGCCTGATCGCCCTCGTGCCTGGCCGCCCGTGCGCGCCGTACCAAGGTCGAGAAGCGGTTCGCGTCGACCCGGTCGGGCGGGAGGTCCAGCAGGTAGCCGGGGCTCCTCGTGACAATCAGCTCCCCCAGCGACTCGCGGAGCTTGGAGATCACGATATGCAGCTGCTTGCCCGCCGTGGCGGTCCGGCCCTCCGTCCACACGTCCGTCAGGAGGCGGTCGGCGGCGACCACCTGGCCTACGCTCACCGCCAGCCTGGCGAGGACCTCGACCCGGCGCCGCCCTGCCAGACGGATCGGCTCACCATCCACAGTGACCTGGAATGGACCAAGAAGACTGACTTCGAGAATCTTCAGTGGATTCACCATCGTGATCGTAGCGAGGCGAAACATACCGCGGGCATACCGCGCGTCATTACTGCCAAGGACCCGTTCGACACTCTGACTCGGGAGCACGGCCCCCGCCAACGCGGCCGGCAACCGAGACGCCTCCGCCCCCACGGACGTCATCAGCGTGACCACACGCCTCCAGGCCGGCACCGTGCTTGTGTCTCCTCATACAAGCTGCGCGTACTCATGCAGGAGACCTAGCGCCCGCAGGGGGCTGGCCCGCTTCAGAGCTCGGTGGGGGCGAGGCCCATGGAAGCGGGTCTCGTACTCGGCAAGGACCTTGCGCAGGTGGCGTTCGTTCATGATGAGGATGCGGTCGAGCTGGCTCCTGCGGCCGCACGCGCCCTTGCGCCGTGGCCCGCGAGCCGGATCGCCGCGGCCACGCCCGACGTACCGGCGGCAAGAGGATCGGGGAGGGGCGGCGCTCACGCGCGGCGATCCTCCAGGCAGCAGTCGATCTCGGCGCGGAACGCGGCTACAACGCGGTGACGATGGAGGCGATCGCCAGCCGCGCCCACGTCGGAAAACCCACGCTGTATCGCTGGTGGTCCTCCAAGGGAACGCTGTTCCTTGACGCGTTGACCGAACGCTTCGGTGAGCCCTACTTCCAGGTCGGCGACACCGGCGACCTCATCGCCGACCTGCGCAACTGGCTGTACGGCATCACCGAACTGTTCCTCGACCCGGTTTTGAGCGACCTCGTCGCGGGGGTCGCCGGGGCGGCACAGCACGACCCCGAACTCGCCGCGATCCTCCACCAGCAGCTTCACCTCGCCCTGTCCGGTCGCAACCAGGAAAGGATCCGCGCCGGGCAACGCGATGGACAACTGATCGGCTTCGACCCCCTGCTGCTCGAGGACCTGCTCGTCGCGCCACTGTGGTACCGGCTGCTGATCACCGCGCGGCCGATCAGCCGCGCATACGCCGACACGATCCTGAACACCGTCCTCAGTGCCGCCGCCCCGTCAAGCGGTCAACAGCACCCCTGCTGGCGCTCATAGCGGCGGGCCGAGCCGCGTAGGGGCGCCATGACCTGATGCGCCGCGGCCTCCGGGGATCGGGATGCGACGGGGGACCGTCACGACAACGTTGTCAGGCCTGGCGGCCGCTGAGATCCCGGGTGAGTAGTTCCATGTTGTGGCCGTCGGGGTCGGGGAAGTAGACACCACGCCCGCCTCGACGGTTGTGATAGATCTCGCCGGGCAGGTCGCCGTTGGGTTCGGCGTGGTAGGCGATCCCCATTTCGACGATGCGAGCCAAGGCGGCGTCGAAGGTGTCCTCGGCGACCAGGAAGGCGTAGTGCTGCGGGGTCGGATCGGTCAGGCCCATGTCGGCGGCGTTCATGTAGTCCAGCGTGGCGCCGTTGTCGAGGGCGACGGGCAGGAACCGGGCGACCGGCGGGCTGACGGAGATGCCGAGGATGTCGGCGAGAAACTGCGCCGAAATCTGCTTGTCGCGGGCGTAGACGATGGTGTGGTTGAGCTGGATCGTCATTGGTCATGACCTCTTTCGTGGCAGATTGCTGGTAGTTCGCCGACCGTCAGGAAATCGCCCTGGGGCGCTCGGCGGAGCAGCCGGGACAGCACCTCGTGCAGGGTTGCCTCGGTGTCGTCGGGCGTGCTGGTTGATCGCCAGGCGATGAATCCGTCGGGACGTATCAGGACCGCGCCGTCAGGTGTGATGCCGAACGCCGTCGCGCACTCGCTGTCGCCCTCGCTGAGCCGGTGGCAGTCGAACCGGATCCCGGCCGCGGTGGCGACGCGGTGAGCGGCCTGGCACCACGGACGTCCGGCCGGGCCGGCGAAGAGGGTGAACCCGCTGCCGAGAAGGTCCAGCGTGGACACTTGCTTGCCGTCCCGGTCGAGCGGCACGTGAGGGGCCCGTGTCCCTACCGGTGCAGGTCGACTCCGAGGATCGACGAAGGTGCCCGCGCCGGGACGGTATTGATATCCGAACATCACGGTGTGCTCGTTGACCGGTGTTCCGGAGGGCATCCCCGGGCGATCGGTGCGGAACCAACTGCCGAGCCGTAGCAGCGCCTCGGTCGTGATGCGTTCCACTACCGGCTTGCGCTCGGCCTGGTAGGTGTCCAGCAGTTCGGGCCCGGCGGCGCCGCTCAGCACGGCGGCGAGTTTCCAGGCGAGATTGTGTGCGTCGTGGATGCCGGTGTTGCCGCCGAAGGCGCCGGTGGGCGGCATGACGTGGGCGGCGTCGCCGACCAGGAAGACCCGGCCGTGCCGGAAACGCTCGGCGGTGTACGACGCCGCCTGCCACGGCATCACGTCCACGATCGTGGCCTCCAGGTCGGGTCGCGCAGTGGCGGTGCGGATCAACTCAAGGCAGCGTTGCTCGGTGAAGTGCCCCACGGCGAAATCCTGCGCGCGCTGACCGCCGGCAGGCCGGTAGGTGACGGCGAGCTGCCAGACCCCGTCAGCGCGCGGGACGAGGGACCCGTTCGGCTCGGCGAGAAAGACCGTCCGGAAGTCGCGGCCTGCCAGCTGAGAGGCGAGGTCGCTGCGGAAGATGATGCTCATCCAGTGTTCCAGGACGCCAAGGCCATGACGGTCGATGCCCAGTTCCGTGCGGATCTCCCCGTGCACGCCGTCGGCCGCGACCAGGTACTGCGTGCGGATGGTGCGCTCTGTGCCGTCCGCCCGATCGACGAGCACAGCGGTGACGCCCTCGTCGTCCTGCAGGAAGGAGCGCAACTCGGTGTCGAAACAGATCTCTGCTCCTCGCCGGCGGGCGTGGCGGGCGAGTACCGGCTCCAATCGGTCCTGGGGACACATGCAGAAGCTGGTGGGGCTCAGCAGGGGCGCGTCCCCGTCCCATGGCAGCGTCATCCATTGCGGTTCAGGGTCGGCGAGGTTGCGTACGCGCGCGACTCCCCCGCTCTGTTCGTTGTCGGTGCCGGCGGCGCGGATGTCGTCCTCGATGCCGACCGACCGGTACAGCTCCATGGTGCGGGCGTGGATGCCGCCGAAGCGGAACTGTACGGAGCGGTGCGGCTGTCGTTCCACGACGGTGCATCGCACGCCCTGGTGGGTCAGGAACAGGGCGGTGGACAGGCCGACAAGGCTGCCACCGACGATCAATACGGGTGTGTCCATCACGGTCATGGCGTAACGCTAGAAACGGCCGAGCGCGATGGGTATCGCGTGACTTACCAGTCCCCTCGCCGGTGTCCGGCGTACCCGGGCGGCATACTGGATCGGTGGACTCCGCCGATGAGGAGCTGATCGCCGAGGCCGAAACGGCATGGCGGGTGGGCCGAGCCGAGGCGGCGCGACGGGCGCTGGACCGCGCGGAAGGCACGACGGGCCGACACACGCTGCCGTGGCTGCGGATCCAGGCACTGCGCGGTGAGATCGAACTGCGGTCTGGGGTCCCCTCCGATGCTCTCGCCATCCTGACTCCGCCCGCGCGCCAGGCGCTGAACACTCATCCGGCGGTGGCGTTGCGGATGCTGCTGCTGGCTCGGGAGGCCGCGTTCCATTGCGCTCGACAGGACGCGGTGGACGAGGTGAGCGCGTTGGCGGCAGCGCTACCGGCGCTGGCCGAGCCCAGGCTGGACGCGCTGAGGGGCGCGCTCCAGCGCTACGACACCCGTCCGGCCACGGCCCAGCGGGTGGCCTTCCGCCGCGGACGGATCGCCGGCCGGCAGCACATGGACACGGTGGCCGACGCGGCGGCCGGAATCCTCGAACTCGACGACCCCGACCTGCTGATGGCCGCCGGCGGGATGGCCTTCGGCATCGACCGGCCCGCGCTGGCACGGCAGCTTCGTCACCGCGCGGCCACCCTCGCCCGCGCTCGCGGCGAACTCGGCACGCTGTCCACCGCGCTGGACGTCCTGGTGCCCGACCACCTCAGCCGCGCCCAGTACGCCCACGCCCAGGAGCACGCCGACGAAGGTCATCACCTGGCCGAACGCGCGGGCCGGGACAACACCGCGTGCTCGCATCTGTCCTACCTCACCGCGCTGGCCGCGCTCCGCGGGGACGAAGACCGGGCGCGCGCACTTGGTGACAGCGTGCTCGCCGCGGCGTTGCCCCGGCGGCTGCTGCGCCCGGCCGGTGTTGTCCAGTACGCGCTCGGCCTGATGGAACTCGCGGCCGGCCGCCTGAACGAGGCCCTGACCTCTTTTGAGACCCTGCTGGGCCACACCCCGCAGCCCGGCCGCCCGGAACTGGCCATGACCGCGGCCCCCGACCACATCGAAGCCGCCGTCCGCGCCGGCCACGAAGACCGCGTCCGCGACATGGCCGCGGCCTACATCGAGCTGGCCGACGCGGCAGGGACTGCAGAAGCCGGCGCGCTGGCCGCCCGCTGCCGCGCGCTGCTGGGCACCGAGCAGGGCGCGGAGACCGAGTTCCCCCGCGCGCTCCAGCTCCACGCGGAAGCCGAGCGGCCCTTCGACCACGCCCGCACCCAGCTTCTCTACGGCGAGTTCCTCCGGCGCAGGCGGCAGCGCGTCCCGGCCCGTGAACATCTACGCGCCGCCGAACGCACCTTCACCCACCTCGGCCTGCCCGTCTGGGCCCGACGCGCAGCCGAGGAGCTGCGGGCCGCCGGCACCACCCCCCGCACCCGCGTCGCCGCAGAACCGCTTACCCCGCAGGAGCGGCAGATCGCCCGCGCCGTCGCCGAAGGCGCTACCAACCGCCAGGTCGCGGCCAAGCTCTTCCTCAGCCCACGCACCGTCGACTACCACCTTCGCAAGATCTTCGCCAAGCTAGGCATCAGCTCACGCGCCGAACTCATCCGCAACCCGCCGGCCGATCCCATCCAGAACTCCTGACGGGGTGACGAGGGCTGTCGGCCGTGCGCCTGCCGATCATTTCATCCATGCTGATCAAGCGGCATGTGAGTACTCGTGGAGGACGCCGCCGAGCCGGTCTCGTCGGCGTACGTTCAGGCGCCCTCGCCACTTCGGCCGGCAGGTGCGCGCGTGACGCCGTTCATCAGATCACGGTGCCGGCGCAGGACGGTATCCGGCCGGACCAGCAGCCGGACCCTGCGCTGCCGATCATCATTCCGCATGCGCCTCCCTCATCTGAGGCCCGGAGCTCGCACGCGCCCGTGCACGGCCCACCAGGTGCGCGAGTACGGTCGGAAGCCGCAAACTCGGTAGTCGTGGTCAGAGCTCCACGGCGATCCTTTCCGAGGAGGCTCTGACCACTGCCGGCGGATTGGTCGGCTATCTCATAGGCGCGGGTCCTGCTGGACCTTCAGGGCGTTGAGGATCGGGTCGCGCTCGCCGATCTCGCGGCGAAGCTCGACCTTCAGATCGCCACCGCCGTGCTCGACGGTGACCGTGTTCACGTCCGCGGTCAGCGCACCCACCTTCTTCTGCACGTCGTGGTCGTGGAGCACGGCTTTGCCGTCGACCAGAACATCGAAGGCACGCTTGCCGGCCTTGACCTTCTCGATCTCCGCAAAGTCGAGGCCGATTCGGTACGTCCCGGCGGGCGCGTTCTTGAACACGTAGGCGAACGTGTCGCCGGTCCGCTGGGTGCGGAACAGGTCGTCGTCCTCCGTGCCGCCGATGTCGGCCTTGGTGGCACGCGCCCTGCCGCCGACGTAGCCCCACGGCCGCGAGCCGAGTTCCTGGTCGGGCGACCAGACGAAGCCGTCGGCACCGACGTGCCCGGACCCGCCCACGTCGACGCCCTGCCAGTAGGCCGAGGTCGCCAGGCGGACCGGCCTGAGCTGGGCTTCGCCCTTGCCGGCGTTCGACGCCACGAGCACGTCCCCGACGAGCACGCCGGGCTCGACGGCGGCGTTGTCGGCCGTCGCCGTGACGGTGGTGGACTCGCCTACCGCGAGCTTGACCGTGCCGGCCGCGGCTGCGCCCGTGAGGGTCAGCCACGGAAGGTCGGCGGCCTCGTGCCCGCCGTCGCTGGTGCGCTTCTGCTCGCTGAGCCGCACCTCGAGCGGGGCGGAGCCGGTGTTGGTCACGGTCACGTCGGCGGTCGCCTTCTGGTCCGGGCCGAGGAGCCAGTCGAGGTCACCTCCCGTGACGGTTGCGACGCCCGTGGTCAACGCCGCGTCAACCACCTCGGCCTGATCCTTCTTGGCGATGGTCACGGGGTGGCCGGCCGTGACGTAGTTCGGTGCCCAGACCTGCACGGTGTTCTCGCCGACCAGTGCCTGGGCCTTCCACCGGCCCTTCTCGTCGGCGGTGATGACCCGGTCACCGCTCGGCCCCCTGAGCGTGACGATCGCGCCCGCGATCGGCTTGCCGTCGTTCGCGTCGGTGACCGTGCCCTCGATCGTGCCCGCAGCCGGGAGGGTGTACTCCAGCCCCAGACCGGCCGTCAGGATGGGCTGGTTGAAGGAGTACTGGCTGGCGGGGTTGCGCGTCAGGCTCTCCAGGCCGACCGTTGCCGACGACCCGCGGGTGACGGGGTTGTCGCCGCCGATGCCGTCGCCGTACCCGATCTGGATGCGGCCGTCCGCGATCAGGGTGACCGAGAAGCTCACCCGGGCCGTCCTGTCGCTGTCGAAGGTGGCGTTGCGCCACTCGATGACCTCAGCGGCCAGGCCGTCCACCTCGGTGGTGCCGAAGTAGATGCCCGCCTCGTTGTCGACGACCAGGTCGTCCCAGAACGGAAAGACCGCGTCGAACGCGTACGGCGACGGCAGCGCCGTGTTGTTCCCCAGGGAGCTGGCCCGGTCGAAGACCAGCGCGCCGTTCGTCGTCACACACACGCCGTCCCAGGCCGTGTCGTAGAACGGGAACAGGAAGCTGGAGTCGAACCACAGCACGCCGCAGACGTCATCGCCGTGCCACCCGGACTCCTTCGTACCCTGGCGGTAGAGCCCGTCGGTCACCTTCATCGAGTACGAGCGACCGGCGGGGGACACGGGCACGGGGCCCGGCTCCGGCTGCTCGGGCTGGGGCTCCGGCTCCGCCTTGTCTCCGCGCGGATCGAGCGTCGCGCGCAGCGCCGCGATGCTCGGGGCCCGCAGACCCTTGCTGCCCCTCAGCTCCACGGTCAGCGGCCCGCCGTCGTGCTGCACGACGGCGGTGTGCCAGTCGGCGGTGTTCGGGCCGACGGCTTTCACGGGGTCGTAGGCGTACTGCGTCAGCTCGTCGTCGACGAGGACGTCGAACACCCGCTTGCCCTGGTTCACCTGCTCGATCTCCGCGAACCCGAGGTCGATGGCGTACGTGCCCTTCGGCGCGTCGGGGAACGTGTAGACCAGGTCCTTGCCCGGCGTGGTGCGCTGGGACTGGAACAGCGCGTCGTCCTCGGTGCCCTCGATCGCGGCGCCCGCGTAGATCGTCTTGCCCTTCCCGGCGTAGCCCCACGCCCCGTCACCGGCCGCCTGGTCGCCGGACCAGGTGTAGCCGGAGGCGTCGGTGAACGAGGGGCCGCCGGCATTGACGCCGACCTGGTACTTCGTGGTCGTGAGCGTCACTGGGACGTAGGTCTTGGGCTGCCGTCCGGAGTCGGACAACACGACGATGTTCGCGCCGAGAGTGCCCGGGTCGGCGTCCTTCGAGGAGATCGAGACCTTGACCGTCGTCGACTCGCCCGGGGCGAGGGTGCCGCCGGTCGAGGAGAGCGACAGCCAGGGCAGGTCGGTGAGCAGGTCGTCCTCGACGTCGACCAGCACGACGTCATCGGCGATCTGGTCCGCCGCCCACAGCGCCCCGGTCGAGTCGGTCTCGAGGCCGCCACCCTGGCCCGCCTTCTGGCCCGGGAACCACCACGCGTTGACGAGCGAGCAGTCGTCGGGGTCGACCTGCAGCAGGCGGGTGGGCCTGTTCGAGGTGAGGTCGGTGTACCAGATGGTGTCGGAGGCCTGGTTGTAGGCCAGGCCCATCACCTCGGGCAGCGGCGGGGCGCAGAAGGACAGCAGCGCACCCGCATTGTCGTGCGACGTCCCGGCGACGGTTCCGATCAGGCCGTTCGCCCGGCCGCCGACGTAGAACACGTCCTCGGCGGGGTTGTAGGCGAGTCCGGTCAGCTGCAGCGTGGACCAGTCACCCTTGATCTGCCGGGTTTCCTTGCCGGTCTCCCGGTCGAAGCAGTGGATGTAGCTGGCCGGGCTGTCCTCCATCTGGCACATGTCACCGGTCTTGGTGTCGAGCGCCATGTCGAACGCCCGGTACTTGGGGTTCCACGAGGCGTCGAAGACCTTGCCGGTCGGCTTGCCCGTCACGGTGTAGGCGGTGTTGGTCCGCGCGTTGTAGTCGTGGACCCAGACGTCGCCGTCGTACCCGATGCCGGAGGGTTCCTTCTCCGCGATCGTGCCCGGGATCTCGATGCGGGTGATGACGTCGCCGCCGGAGGTCGTGCCGACCTTGCCGGCCGCCTTCGCTTCCGCGGCGCTCGCCGTCGCAGCCTTGCCGTCGACGTTCGACGGCTTCATGCCGCTCGCACCGGCCTTCCACGCGGTGAGGTCGATCGTGCTGTCCGCACCCGTCCCGGTGCGCGTGGTGGCGCCGGCGGCGTCGAGCTCGGGGTGGCGCGCGGCCTCGCCCAGGTCGTACGTGAGCGGGGCGGAACCGGTGTTGGTCAGCGTCAGCGAGCCCGCACCGTTCTGGTCGGTTCCCATCACGGCGTCGAGGCCGCTCACCTGCAGGCCGGCGACGCCCGTGGTGAGGCGCGCGTCGATCGTCGCCTTCGCGAAGAGCTTGTCGAGGGTGAAGTCGTACGACCCCGTCACGTAGTTCGGCGCCTCGATGGTCATCGTGTAGCCGCCGACCGGCAGCTGGCGGTGCACGACGCCCGTCCCGTTGGTCGTGACGCTTTCGACGAGGCCGTTCTTGCCGGTGAGCGAGACCTTGGCCCCGGACACCGGCAGCCCGTCGTTCTTGTCGACGACGGTCGCGTCGAGGTAGCCCCAGTCCGGAAGGTCGTAGGTGACGATCATCCCGTCGTGGAGCACCGGGACGTTGTCGGAGAACCGGATGCCGTCCACACCGGCCCAGCCCTGGATGCCGGTGATGGTGCGGGCGCCGCCGGTCACCGGGTCGTCGGTCCCGATGCCGTCGCCGTACCCGAAGATCACCTTGCCCGAGCGGGTGAGCGTGGCCGAGAAGCTGACCGGCTCCGTGTACTCGGACCGGATCGGGTAGGCCCAGATCTTGGCGTTGCGGAACTCGATGACGAACGCGTCCTCGCCGTCGACCTTGGTGGCCGTCGTGAAGACTCCCCCGCCGGAGGCGAACTCGACGGGGGACGGGACGTAGAACGGGAAGACGCCCGCACCGCCGGTGCCGGGTCCGGTGGAGGTGTCCGGGGAGATCACGCCGCGCAGGCTGATTCCGAGGGTGTCGTGGCTGCCGTTGTAGAGCGCGATCGGGAACGGCAGGTTCACCGTCGCCCACACGCCGCTCTTGAACGCGACCGGGTCGGTGCCGCGCAGGTACTCCCCCTCAGAGACAGCGCAGCTGTAGCCGCCCTTGTCGACGACGAGCCCGATCGGGATCTCCAGCGGCTCGTTCTCGGCACCGACGGTCAGCGGGACAAGCGTCGGCGAGAAGCAGGCGTTGGGCGTGACGGCGAGCCCGTACTGGCCCTCCGGCACACCGGCGATCGTGAACGCGCCGTTGGCGTCCGTGCGCACGGCGTCCAGCGGCGTGTCCTTGACGGAGACGTCGGCGTTCGGGACGGGCTGCTTCTTGTCGTCGATGACCCTGCCGCTGATGTCGTGGCGCGCGGCGGCGGTGAGCGCGATCTCGACCGAGGTGTCCTGGCCGAGGGCGATCGTGGCGCTCGCGGTCGCGGTCAGGTACCCGAAGACGTTGGTGCTGATCTGGTAGTCGCCGACCGGGAGATTCATCGTGAACCGGCCGTCCTTGTCGGTCCCGATGGACCGGCTGAACGGTCCGCTGATCGTCACGTCGACGGCGGGGACGGGAGCGCCGTTGGCGGTGACGACACCGGTGAGGGTGCCGCCCTGCCGGGGTGCGAGCTTGAGCAGGCGGACGAGGTCGAGCCGGCCTTCGCCGTACTTGTTGTTGAAGTCGGCGGTGCCGCCGCACTCGGTGTCGTCGACGTCGACGGCCGACTCGGCCAGCAGGCGGCGAGTCTCCTCGACCTGCCCGATGAGGGTCGGGTCGTAGCTCCACAGGCCGGCGACGGCGCCGGCGACGTGGGGAGCCGCCATCGATGTGCCGGACATCTCGGTGTAACTGTCGTTCGGGTAGGACGAGCGGACGGCGACGCCCGGCGCGGAGATCTCGGGCTTGATCCGGCCACCTTCACCCTCGCCCTTGCGGGAGAACAACGCGAGCGTGCCGTTCGACGCGTAGGCGCCGACCGAGTAGGCACTCTCGGCGGAGCCGGGCGAGGAGACGGTGTCGCAGGCCGCGTACGGCGAGGTGTTGCCCGATGACCAGACGCTGAAAATGCCCGCGGCGCTCCAGGCCTCGTCGATGGCCTGGAAGAAGTCGTCGAAGTTGTGCTCGACGTTCTGGCCCCACGAGTTGTTGATGACATGGGGGCGCTTGGACGGGTCGGGGTTGTTCCCGTGGACGTCGGTCGGGGCGAGCAACCACCAGCCGGACTTGAGCAACGACTCGACGCCGGTGCTGTCGCAGCAGCCGTTCGTCGCGATCCACTGCGCGTCCGGGGCGACGCCGACGTGGTTGGTGCCGTCGTCGCCGACCATGGTGCCCATGGTGTGCGTGCCGTGTCCGTTGTCGTCACACGGTGCGCCGGTGCACGTGCCCCGGGTGGCCATCCAGTTGTAGTTGTGGTCGACGGTGCCGTCGGGCTTCGCGCCGCGGTACTGGTGCATCAGGGCGGGGTGGTCGAATTGAACGCCCGAGTCGAGGTTGGACACGGTGATGCCCGCACCGGTGGCCCCCATGGCCCAGGCCTCGGGGGCGTGAATGGCGTCCAGACCCCACGAGACGGTGCCGTCCTCGGCGGCGTCCGCGGGGGCGGCGGGGCGGGCGGCCTGGTCGTCCGGCGTCTTCTCGTCCACGGGCTCGACCAGCGCGACCTGCGGCGACGCATGGATCTCGGCGACCTGCCCGACCGAGGCGACGTCGAGCGCGAGCTTCTGCGTGCCGCCCTTGACGAGCACGGCGTTGACGAGCGGGTAGGACGTGTACTTCACGCCCGCCGCGTCGAGTTCGGCGGAGACGGACGCCGCGGAGGCCTTGGCCGCGGCCTTCAGTGCGTCGTAGACGAACTGACCGCGAGCGGTCCAGTCGGCGATCTTCTTCGCCGGCGCGAGGTCGGCCTTGGTGTCGAACGTGATCCAGAAGTCGGAGACCGGCTCCGTGCGGAAACGGCCCTTCAGGTCCGACGCGATCTTGTTGGCGGGTGCACCGGGATCCGGCTCAGCGGCCGACGCCGGTGGTGGCGAGATCATGCTCAGGCCGACCGCCACGGCCAGCGAAACGACGAGGGCTTTCAGTCTCACGTGGGGGGTCCTCCGGCCTACAGGGGTTGGTAGGGGTCGTGGCTCTCGTCATCGCCGTCATCGCCGGCATCCCGGGCGTCGGGGGCGTCGGGGGCACCAGGGGCCTCAGGGCCGTCGGGGGTGCTGACGCGCGGCTCGCGCGACAGCTCAAGTGGTTGCTGGTGCTCGATGACGGAGTCGTCACGCGCGATAGGTCGCTCAGGCATGCACTGCCCTAGGGCCATGGATCATGGAGCCATGCTCGGGGTGACGAGCAACCTTCGCTATCCGGCGGATACGTCAATTTTCACGACAGGCCGTCGAGGGAATCCTCTTCTGCGAACACTCCGGCCTCTACCGCCTTGACCGCGAGCGCGGTCCGGGAACTCACCTTCAACTTGCGCATCGCCGCACGCAGCTGTTGATCCACCGTGGCCGGTGACTTGGCCAGAATCCGGCTGATCTCCCGGTTCGTCTTGCCGGCGACAACCAGTCGGACCACGTCGAGCTCACGAGGTGAGAGCCGGTCGCCGTACCCCCGTCGACCGCCGCGCCACAATCGCGGAACCTCGGCGCCGTGTTCGCGAAGCCGCTGTGCGACGCGGTCCGCATCGCCGCGGGCTCCGAGCCTGAACAGCTGTTCGTACTGTGCGGCCAGCAGCTCTAGGCCCTGTTCGATCTGGCCTTGCGCCATGAGCGCCTCGGCTTGACGCTCGCGGGCGAGCATGGCGTCGTAGGGGCGCGGCAACGCGTCCCAGGCACGCGCCGCCCGGTCGTACGCCTTCGCCGCGCGGGCGTGGTCTCCGGCTGCGGCGACCAGCAGAGCACGGCATACGGTGAGGGCGGCGCGAGGCGCGGGCGCTGTGCGGCCACGCAGTCCTCTGGCGAACTGGTCGCCCAGACGTGTCGCGGCCTTCAGGTCGCCCGCGACGAGGTGCGCCTCGATCCGGGCGGGGACGAGGTCCGCCGCCCAGACCCAGATGCCTTTTCTCCGGACTGTGTCCATCGGCTCGTTCGTGATCTGCAGCGCCCGGCCGCTGTTTCCGTCCGTCAGCCACAGCCTGGCCAGCGCAGCGGCGGCCTCCATCGTGTCGTCGGCTGCGCCGAGACGGGCAGACTCCTCAAGGACCAGCCGGAACTGCTCCCCCGCGGCGCGCCGCCGTCCGGCTGCGGCTGCCAGCCGGGCCGCGAGGCGAATGCAGCCGAGGTAGTACGCCGGCCGGTCCCGGTCGGCATCGGCGAGTGCCGCGCTTCTCTCCGCGAGACCCTCCCAGCGGCCGGTGAACCACGCCAGGTTGGCCTGTTCGAGCCGGACGTTGTGTTGCAGCCGGGACGCCTGCTCGGCCTCGGCAAGGCGCATGGCCACGGCGAGGTGTTCTTCCGCGTCGGCGTACCGACCCCAGATCAGTGCGCCGGTCCCGACATTTGTGTGGATGCGGGCCACGTCGAGACGCTCCGCCGAGGCCGCGCCGTCGATGGGCAGGTCAGCGACGACGTCCCAGGCCTCCTCTTCGCCGAGCATGAGCAACGCAGCGGCTCGGTTGCCGGCCAGGTTCAGCCGCTCTGCGGGAGAATCGACTTCGGCGGTGAGCTCGGCGGCGCGATCCAGCCAGCGCCGATGGGTCGACGCCGGCCACGGTCCCGCATAGGCCCATCCTAGATAGGTCATTGCCCGAGCCGCCTCGACCGGGTCATGGTCGAGGTTGGCCACCGCTTGCTCGAGCTCGCTGAGTGCGGCCTGCGCCTCACCCCCGATGATCAGGAGCCGACCCAGGGGGTTGCGGATCTCCGCCTGCTGGCGGGCGGAGAGACCGGGGGTCTCCAGCACCGAGCGCAAGGTACGGATCACGCGGTGGTAGACCTCGTCGACCGGTTCACGACGGCCCAGTGCGGCTACTCCGGCGATGCGCGCGACTCGTGCCCGATCCGCCGGCGCCAGCTCGGACCACGAAAACAGATCGACCAGCAAGTCGACCGCCTTGGTGTGGTCACCCGAGGCCATGGCCAACTCGGCACCTTGCTCGGCGTACCGCGCCCACGACCGCGTCTCGCCGGCCTCACGGAAGTGGTGGGCAAGGCGTGCGACAGGCGGCGGATGGATGTCCTCCAAGGCGCGGCCGGCCAGCAGGTGGAAGTGTCTGCGGTCGGTCAACGGGATCGCTTCGTAGACAGCCGTGGCGGCCAGCACATGCCGGAATCGCCACTGGCCGCGGTCGTCTCCGTCCAGGACGCCGGCGTCGGCCGCCTCCGCGACAGCGCCTCGACACACAGCTGGTGACAGGCCGGCGGTCATCGCGATCGTGGCCACCGATGACCGCTCAGCCAACGTGGCCGCGGCTCGCAACACCTGCTGCGCCGTCGGCGACAGACGGCCCACCCGCTCCCGGGTGGAGTCGCGCACCGTTGGTGGCACCTGTAGCTTGCGCAGCTTCAGCCGGACCCACTGTCCGTCGCGGAAGACGAGGTCGGCACGGTCGCACATGAGGCGGACCGACTCCTCCAGCACCAGAGGAACGCCACCGGTCCGCTCGTGCATGAACGTGGTGAACTCCTGCGACATCGGCTTGCCGTCCAGCATCGAGGACACCAGCGCTGCCGTGTCGTTGGGCCGCATCGGCGCCAGGGCGATCCTCAGCTGGGTCACGCCGGCAGGCAACCGGGACGTCAGCCGCAGCAACAGCGATCCGGCGTCCACCTCCTCCGGCCGATAGGAGATCACGAGGCTTGGCCCGTCCGATTGCTGTCGGGAGGCGACGAACAGCAGGAACTCCAAGGTCACCTCGTCGGCCCAGTGAGCGTCCTCGAGCACGAGAACGTCGACACGCAGAGCCCGCAGCAGCTCGTCCAGGGCGCGGAACAGGCGATGCCGTGCCGCCTTCGCATCGTCCAGAGGCTGCAATGCGGGCGGCAGGTCCGAGGACCATTCAGGGAACAGGGGCCGTAACGCACCCGCAAGCTCGGTGAGCCGCAATCGCGACACCGGGCGGTCGATCCCACGGAACGCGTCGACGATCGGCCCCAACGTCAGCGACTCGCGAAGCGGTGGGCACACCGAGACCAAGGCAGTGCGCTGGTCCGGCGCGGCCAACCACTCTCGCAGCAGCCGGCTCTTCCCGATCCCCGCCTCGCCCTCCACCAGCACGATCGCCGGTGGCCGGGCCAAGGCGACCCGAAGCGCCGCCATCTCCCGATCACGACCCACGAAATGCGGCGTAGAGACCGTCGGTGAAGTTCCGTCGTCCTCGGGCAAGGGGTCGAGCATGCGTGATGATCTCGCCTTTCGATGCTCGGGCGCAACTGCCCGCCCGTTGGGATCCTGTGGGTGCCAAGGTCTCGGCCGCCCTATGCGACCTGCGCGTATTCGTGGATCAGCCCGCCGAGGCGGTCACGCCGAATGACCTTGGTATCGTCCTCGACCGGGTCGGGAAGGGCTCGCAGCGGGGCTGCGTGGCCCGGGGAGCGATGCGGGCGATACTCATCGAAGTGGGCCTCGTAAAGGGTGAAGGGCGTCAATACTCCCGTTCACGGTCGTGAGCTGCGGGTTTGT
Organism: Nonomuraea phyllanthi; assembly: GCF_006334985.2. Lineage (GTDB taxonomy): Bacteria > Actinomycetota > Actinomycetes > Streptosporangiales > Streptosporangiaceae > Nonomuraea > Nonomuraea phyllanthi. Next base: position 16,641 of record NZ_VDLX02000019.1, on the reverse strand, counting down.
CTTGGCCTCCTGGGCGGAGCCGTGGCCTGGGTCGGGCATGATCGAGGCTCGTGACACTCCGTCTCTTCTGTATGACCTTCTGCCGCACGATCCAGGAGCCGCGCCTGCTCGCCATCGCCGCGCGAGCTCCTCCGGGACACCGCCGGCGCGGGCGCCGCAGCCGGCACCGCCCAGGACCGGCCCGTCGTCCGACGACTGCTCGGCCACCTCTCGCGGTACGCCGCCCGCAACCCCGGCCCCGCGGCGCGGATCGGCTGGGCCCGCGCCCTGGCCCTGTCGGCCGCGGGCAGGCCGAGGCGGGCGCGGGGCGCGGCCGAGCCGGGCGCCCTCACCAGTACGCTTCCCGCGGCCGGCTGCGATCCTCGGTGGCGACCAGGACGTCGAGCAGCAGTTCCTGCAGCTCGAGCCGTACCCTCGCATAGGCCGGGTCGTCCCACAGGTTGTCCAGCTCGATCGGGTCGGCCTCCAGGTCGTACAGCTCGCCGGAGCGCGCTCGAGTCGTGGACGGCGCGCCATGGTAGACGACGACCTTCCAGCGGTCGTGCCTCAGCATCGTGGTGTGCACGGGCTCCTTGTACGGGTGGCCGCTGTTGCGGTACTCGCAGAGCGCCCAGTCCCTTATCGGCGCGTCCTGATCGCCGCGGGCCAGCGGCAGAAGGTTCAGCCCTTGCCCGCGGGGAAGCGGCGGCGCGCCGGCGGCCGCCACGAAGGTTGTCGCCAGGTCGATCCACTGGACCAGCTCGGCCCGGCGCTCCCCGGCGGGCAATCCGGCCGGCCAGCGCATGACGAGTGGCACGCGTACGGCGCACTCGTACATCATCGGGCCTTTCAGCATGAGCTGGTGATCACCGAGCATCTCGCCGTGGTCGCTGGTGAAGACGACCAGTGTGTCGTCGGCCAGGCCCGCCTCGTCGAGAGCGGCGAGGATCCGGCCGACCTCGTCGTCGACGAGACTCACCATGGCGTAGTAGTTGACTCTCACGTCGTGGAGCTCGGATTCGGTGTACTCCGTGTAGCCGCGGGCGTGGCCGGCGTAGGAGCGGTGCGAGGCCTCGGTCAGCACGGGAGGCTTCCCGGCGAGTTCGTCGGGCCGGGTGATCGGTGGCCGCAGAGTTTTGCCGCGGTAACGGTCGACGTACTCCTTGGGCGCGCCGAACCCGTGGTGCGGGTCGAAGAAGTTGGCCACGAAGAAGAACGGCTTGTCCGCGTCGCGTGAGCGCAGCAGGTAGTCGATGGTCTCGTCACCGATCCACCGGCTGTAGTGGAACTCCGTCGGAAGGCTGTCGAATATGGTCCCGGTCCCGGCCTTCGCGGCGGCCTCGTACAGGTCCGGCCGTACGGCCCGCAACCACCGGTGGTAGGCGTTCTCGGACGACCCGGGGTAAGGGTCGTGCGCCCATCGGAACACGCGGAAGCCGTCGTCCAGCCGCGGCTCGAGACGGCCGCCGAAGCACGCGCCGCCGGCGTGGAACTTCCCGACCAGGCCGCAGTCGTAGCCGTGGTCGGCCAGGGTACGCGAGAACAGGTGCTCGTGCGCGGGCAACCCGACGCCGTTCGCCCAGGCGCCGTGCGCGTGGACGTAGCGGCCGGACATGAGGCTGGCGCGGGAGGGGCCGCAGACCGGGCTCTGTACGTAACAGTTCTCGAACAGCACGCCTTGGTTCGCCAGCCGGTCGAGGTTGGGCGTGTCGATCTCGTCGTTGCCGTAGGCGCCCATCGCGTTGAAGCGCTGCTGGTCGGTGCAGATGAGCAGGATGTTCGGTTGGTTCATTTCTCTCATTCGAGGTTGGGCGCGTCAGGACTTCACGGCCCCTGCGACACCTTCGACGAAGTAGCGCTGGAGCACGAGGAACACGAGGAGCAGGGGGATCAAGGAGATGGTGCCCGCGGCGGCCAGGCCGGACCAGTCGGTGGAATTGGTGCCGCGGAAGGCGAGCATGCCCACCGAGAGCGGGCGCAGGTCGGGGCGGCTGAAGGTGAACACCAGCGGCAGGAAGAAGTTGTTCCAGGCCGCCAGGAAGGTCATGACGCTCACCGTCGCGGTGACCGGGCCCGCGAGCGGCAACATGACCCGGAAGAACGTACGCAGGAAGCCCGCCCCGTCCATGACCGCCGCTTCTTCGAGCTCACGCGGGATGCGGCGGAAATAGCCGGCGTAGAGCAGGACGGCGGCGACGTGGCCGCTGCCCGCGAGGGCGAGGATGATGCCCGTGCGCGAGTTCAGCAGTCCCATGAGGTCGCTGAGCTCGACCACCGGGATGATGGTGAGCCCGTGCGGTGCGAACAGCGTCGCGACCAGCACGGCGACCACCGCGCGCTTGCCGATGAAGTCGCGGCGGGCGATGACGTAACCGGCCAGGGCGCAGCGCAGGACGACCAGCACCACCGTTCCCACGGTGACGACCACGCTGTTCACGGTGTACAGCCCGAAGTGGGCGTCCTCCCAGGCACGCGCGTAGTTCTCGAAGTGCGTCGACTCGGGGATGAGGCCGAGCCCTCCGGAGAAGACGCCCAGCGAATCCTTCAGGGAGGCCGAGACGATCCACAACAACGGGTAGACCCACACCAGGCAGATGACGGCGAGCACGATGACCTGTGCCCAGATTCCCAGACGGCGGCGATTGACGGCGGCCCTCATGACGTGCTCCTGGCGCGGTTGGCGTAGCGGATGCCGATGGCCTGGATCGCGGTGAAGGCGAGCGTGACGAGCCCGAACAGCACGCCGAGCGCCGCGCCGTACCCGAGCCGAGGCGTGGAGCTGGCGAAGGCCTGCTGGTAGATGTAGACCTCCGAGGTGAGAGTGGAGAAGTACGGCCCGCCGTTGGTCATCGTCAGGACCAGGTCGAAGATCTGCATGGTCTCGATGGCCGTGAGGAGAACGATGATGAGCAGAAAGGGCTTGAGCATCGGGAGCGTCACGTAACGCAGCGACGCCCAGCCGCCCGCGCCGTCCGTCCTCGCGGCCTCGTACACCGTGGCCGGGATCGTCTGCAGGGCGGCGAGCCAGTAGACGAGCGTGATGCCGAGCCACTTCCACATGTGCACGCCCATCACGGTCCACAAGGAGGATCCCGGGTCCCCCAGGAAGTCGACCGGCTGGTCGACGATCCCGAGGTCGAGCAGCAACTGGTTCACCGGGCCGCCGGCGGGGTCGAAGATGAACCCCATGACCACGCCGATGATCGCCGTCGTCGTCACCACGGGAACGAACAGCGCGGTCCTGAAGAGCTTGGCGAGCGGCAGCCTCGGGTTGTTCAGGACGAGCGCGACCAGCAGGCCCAGCCCGACCCGCACGGGCACGGTCACCGCGATGATCACCAGGGTGATCCCGAGCGACTTCCAGAACAGCGGGTCGGCGAGCGCCTCACGGTAGTTGGCCAGCCCGACGAACGACCGCTCGGCGCCCAGCCCGTTCCAGTCGAGCATCGAGTAGAACAGGCTGGAGATGATCGGCCAGACCGTGTACAGGCCGAACAACAGCAGGGTGGGCAGCAGGAAGACGTAGGCCCACCGCTCCGACCAGATCCTGGTGGCGAGCCGTCGGCGGCGGGCCGGGACCGCCGGGCCGCTCACCGTCACCGCGCCCTCTCGCGTCACGATGTTCATGACGCCTGGTACATCTTCGCTGTGTAGTCCTCGCCCGGCTGCCAGTTCGCGAACTTCCAGTCGTCCAGGCTCACCTTGACGCCCTTGCCCGACACGACCCGCGTGGCCCGTTCCCGCTCGGCGGTGAGCTTTCCTGTGTGCTCGCGCAGTGCTTTGCGAATATCGGTGACCTCACCGCTGAGGATGCCCTGAGTGATCTCGCCGAGCGTGGGCCTCGGCTGCTTCATCTCGCTCAGCACCTGCGCGACGGCGGAGTTGCGGGCGACAGGGCTGGGCGCGAGCCGTACGGTCTGTCCGAACAGCTCGACCGCGCGCTTGTACGTCGGGTGCACGTCCGCCGTCGCCACGGCGTCCAGGTCGAGCGGCACCTGATCCATGAACGTGGCGAGCCCCTTGTGGTATTCAGGGCTGGTGAGCCGGGCGAGCAGGTCCGAGGCCACCTCCACGTGCTCGGACTGGCTCGACACGAACAGCTGCCCAGGGGCTGGAGCACCGTAGAGGACCGGCTCGCCCTCAGGTGACGGGATGGAGCCGACCCCGACCTTGTCGATGAACTGCTTGAACTGCCCGTTGACGACGCCGACGTTCCACGACCCGTCGAAGAACATGCCCGCCACCCCGGTCGCCCACCTGGCCCGGGCGGTCCTGGCATCCAGCGAGGTCGAGGCGGGGAAGACGACCTTGTCACGGACCAGCGACAGCAGGAACTCCAACGCGTGGACGAACGGATCGCTCGCGTAGGCGTACTCGCCGGTCTTCGGGTCCACCAGTCCCATCCCGCTCGCCCCGGCCATGGCGAGCGGAGCTCCGGCGGACATCGCCAGCTCGGTCACGTGGGTCTGCAGCCGCTCGTGGAACTGCAGGCCCTGGATCCAGCCGTACGCCCGCCCGCCGCCCGCCTTGGTGATCCGCGCGGCGAGGGAGCGGAACGCGTCCCAGGTCGCCGGGCCCTTGTCAGGATCGCCACCGGCCTTCTCGACCAGCTCGCGGTTGAACCAGTTGAGCGTGGCGTACTGCCGGGAGCTGAAGAGGGGGAAGGTGTGGAGCTTGCCGTCGAAGACGTGCAGCCCTTCGAGCAGGCTGTCGGCGGGGAGATTCGCACGGATCGCATCCTGTCCCGCCAGCGGCGAGAACCAGCCGTCCGCGACCAGAGCCGCCTCGGACGTTCCCATGCCGGCGATCGAGTGCACATCGGCGATCTGGTTGCTCTTGAACGCCAGCTGCAGTGCCTGGCCCATCTCGTTCGGGTTGTACACCTCGTGCTCCACCCGGACGCCGGGGTGCGCCCTGCCGTACTCGGCGAAAATCCGCTCGTTCAGCGGCTGCAGCGGCTGGAAGTGATCCCACCAGCGAATCACGTCGCCGCCGGCCGCCGTGGCGGCCTCCTTCTGCGAGGTACGGGTGCACCCGGCGACGCCGAGGGCGGCCGCGAGAGCGGCGCCGGACAGTCCGAGAAATCGCCGGCGGCCGAACGTCGTCATGGGGGTCCTCTCCTTCCCGCCGGGACTGATGCGGGACCTGAGATGGGGGGCGAATGTCAGGACTCCGAGCCTGGGGCAAGGGCTCCAGCCTCGAAGGCGAGCGTTCGCCTATGCTGTGCCACCCCACGCGGCTCCGTCAACCCCCGCGCATCGAGAAGCTGTTTCCGCCTGGCGATGGGGCGGGAGCGCTGTATGGTAGTGAGGCATCGCCAGCCGATGCGAACGTTCGCTTATCGGAGGTTACGCTGTGGCCAGTGTCTCGCTCAGGGACGTCGCCGCGCGCGCCAACGTCAGCTTCCAGACGGTGAGCAAGGTGCTCAACGGCAAGGGGGCCGTCTCCCCCGCCACCCGGCAGCGCATCATCGAGGCAGCCGAGGAGATCGGCTACGTCCCCAACGCGCTGGCCCGCAGCCTGCAGTCACGCAGTTCGCTGACCCTCGGAGTGATCACGGTCGACTTCAGCAACACGACGCCGGCCCTGTCCCTCGTCGGCATCGAGCGCGAAGCACGGCGGCACGGCCTCAGCGTGATCCTCAGCAGCCTCGAACCGGACGGCTCGGACTGCGTGCGCTATCTGCGCGTGCTGATGGAGCGCCGGGTCGACGGGATCATCATGAACGCCCCGGCGACCGAGGAGGATGAGGAGGTCGGGCGATTGCTGCGCACCGGCCCTCCCTCCGTCAGCCTGCACGACATCGCCGGCGGCGGCGTCCCGATCGTCGGCGCCGAGTCCGAGGGCACCGCGGCGCTCCCGGTCCGCCACCTGCTCTCGCTCGGCCATCGCCGGATAGCCACGGTGACCGGCTTCCAGCAGCGTCACAGCGCGCAGCAGCGCACCGCCGTCTACCGGCAGGTACTGGCCGAACACGGCCTGCCCCACGATCCCCTCCTCGTCGAGGACGGCGAATGGGAGGTCGAGGGCGGGTACGCCGCCACCCACCGGCTGCTCGACCGAGCCTCCGACATCACCGCGATCTACGTGCAGAACGACCTCATGGCGGTCGGCGTGCTCAACGCGCTGCACGAGCGAGGGCGTCAGGTCCCCGACGACTGCTCGGTCGTCGGCTGTGACGACCATCCGGTCGCCGCCCGGACCATCCCTCCGCTGACGACCGTCCACATGCCGTTCTTCGACACCGGAGCGGCCGCCGTCCGCCTCCTCCTCGATCGCATCGCGTCGAGGAGCACAACGCCGGAGGATGTCGTGCTCCCCGTGTCCATGGTCTATCGCGCTTCCACCGCCTCCGCGCCGGCCGGACGGTGACACTCACAGGTCAACCCCGACACCACGCGGGGTGCGGCGGTGGATGAGCGGGGAGCAGCCCTTGCCGCTGGATACGATCGAACTACCGCTCCTGCGGGAACCGGCCGCTGAGACTTTGGCCGGGTGGACTCAGATGGACCTGCTGCTGCTCGATCGCCGTGAAGTCCTTGAACTCATCGTCGGACCCCGCTGGTCGCCGCCGCCGCGCACCTGCTCGACACCACAGCCTGCCCACTGAGCCGCCGCCAAGCCGGGTTCGACACCGTCACCGTCGCTGCCCTCGAAGAGATCACCGAAGCTTTCGCGCGCCTGGAATCCGCCCACGGCGGCGCCCTGTACCGCACCTCGATCATCGGCCAGCTCAGTGATGTGACTCACCGTATCCAAGACGGCGTCCCCGCCGGTCTCCGCGCCAGGGTCTTCGCCGCTGCCGCCGACCTCGCCGCACTGGCCGGACGGACCAGCCACGACGCCGGCCGCTACGCCGCCGCACAGCGGTATTAGAAGTGGATCGTCTTCATTGTGCGCCGCTCGGTCGCTGAGCTGCGAAACTCGTATAGTAGCGGCTCCGCCTTTGTTGATCATTCCGTGCATGTTCCGGATCTTGCCGAGGTGGCGTGCCAAGCTGGTGGACATGGAGACCGGTTCCGTGCGCAGGGTTCTGGCGGTGAAGCCGGATGGTCCGTGGCTGGTGCTCGTCGACGGGGCCACCTGGAACGTCGAGTCCCGAAACACCGGAGTGGACAAACCCATAGCTTTCTCGCGGTTATGGCTCTTGCCGCTGCTGGAGCGGCCTCGGGAGGAGGTGGAGAGGCGAGCCCGGGAGGCGCTCGGTCCTGGTGATCCCGACTTGGCTGAGGTGTTGCAGGTGGTTATCCAGTGCGCGCTCGCGGGGCCGTCCGAGTACTGGATCTCGCTGGCCCTGCCGTGGATCATCGCTGATGAAGTCGGGCTCTTCGCCGAGCTGCTCAGGGAAATCGCTGTCGGGCGGTCCAGAGTTCAAGCCACACAGCACACTGCGAAACGGCTCTTGAAGGAGCACGGCCAGTGGCCGACCGAGTGGCGCCAACGTCGTAGGTAGCTCCGAAGGGTCGGTTGCCTTATCCCTGCGAATCCACTGGTAGGTACGACGGCAGAAACTCTGCACACACGTGCTCTGGGATCTCTCTGTTCGCGTCTTCCATGGCCATCGGGGGATGTCATTCTGTCGCCCATGTCACATGACGATCTGATCGAGCGCATTCGTCGGCGTGCCTGGGACCCCGCCCGACGAGAAGACGCCGTCTATGTCCCCGTGTGGTGGCTCAAACGTGAGTACGGCGAAGACGTCACAAGCCGCATCTGCCATTACCGGCAACCACCCAATGAAGACGGCAGCGTGGCCAGCCTCTACTGGGGCGCGGACCCTGCAGATCATCTGGAAGCCGGCTTGGTGTCCGGGGCTCCCGAAGCCGTCAAGTACTTCAGAAACGTCCCACACGAACCCCCGTACCCGCCGATATCAGAGGCGGACTTGCGCGCCTGTGAGCAACGCATCGGCCAAGCGTTACCCGATCTCCTTCGGCGGGTCTATACCGAGGTGAGCAACGGCGGTTTCGGCCCCTCCTACGAGCTCTTGGGCCTTCCACCCGGCGGGCACCAGGCATACGGGGTGGGCCCGGACGCGCTCGGAAGATATGAGGAACGTCCAGAACTCAGTAGCGTACTGGGATTCCCCCTTGTGGCTGCTGGTTGCTCAATGTACTGGTACATGTCGCTCGCTCAACCTGGGAACCCCGTCTGTCTCTGGGATGGCGACGCGTGGGATTTTCCCGAAGAGCAGTCGCCCGAGGTCGGGATCGTGACCATCGCCCCGTCCTTGGCCGAGTGGTTCGACGGATGGGTCAACGGGTACAGCTGGTTCGACCATCCCGCCATCCCGAGGAACGACCCCAGTGGGGAACCACCAGTCGTACTGGATGGCGACGCCCTGGACCAGATCCCGTACTAGCTCGTGTCAGGCGGTGATCAGCCACGCTGACCGGTCGGCCGGGGCTGAGGGACGAAGCCCTGGACCTTCGATCGCCCCCGACCATGTATGGCGACCAGCATGTACTTCGGAGGTCTTCGCCCGGCAGAGGCGGCGGGACTGCGGCAGAAGGACTGCCAGCTCCCAGAGAAGGGCTGGGGTTTTCTGACGCTGGAGAAGACCAGGCCACAGAGCAACAGGCGGTTCACCGACTCGGGGCAGGCCCACGACGAGCGCGGGCTGAAGCATCGGGACGTCAAACACACGCGCGCCGTGCCCATCCCGCCCGAACTGGTGGCCATCCTCCGGGATCACATTGCGGCGTTCGGAGTCGGCGAGGATGGCCGGCTCTTCCGTACGCGCACTGGTGGTGTGATCTCGGGCTCGGCGTACGCGAAGGTCTGGCAGGAAGCTCGGACGTACGCATTCACGCCTGACCAGGTCCCCTCTCCCCTGGCGGGCCGGCCGTACGACCTCCGACACGCGGCCGTGTCGCTCTGGCTCAACGCGGGCATGCACGCCCCGAAAGCGGCCGAGAGAGCGGGGCACGCCGTGGACGTGATGCTCCGCGTCTACGCCAAGTGCATCGACGGCCAACAGGAGATCACTAACCAGCGCATCTTGGAAGCGCTCGCGGCGTGACACAGGAGCTACGGCAGGATCCCCGGGACACCTCGGGGTCCTTTCGCCGTTCCGGGCCTCGAAACTCCCACGCCGACCTGGGAAAACGTGACTGCCAGCATTCCGCGTATGTTCCGTGAACAGTGGCACAGGGCTGCTTCCGGCCGCCTCCCGCTGCCTACGGGCCAACCGGGGCGATCATGCAAAAGACCAGGTCAACCCATGGATTGCCTGGTCTCGACAGCGCGCCCTGCAGGATTCGAACCTGCGACCGTCGGATTAGAAGTCCGATGCTCTATCCAGCTGAGCTAAGGGCGCTCCCGCCTTATTGTGCATGATCCGGCGACTTGTCATGCACAGGTTTTCCTCGTGTCAGTCTGTCAGGCCGATCACACTCCCCGGGGCAGGCGTCCCCACGACCGTCGTGGCCAGGGTCCGGGCCGGGTGGTCCGGCGGGTCTGTGGGGGGCGGTCTGACCTCTTTCTTCGGCTTGCTCCTCCTCGTGGGGCGGGAGGGTTTAAGCTCTCGTGCCATGGTCGCGACGCTCCTGCATGAAATTCCGCTGCAGGGCGGGGACGTGACTGACGGGGTGGTGCGGGTCGGTGACACCGTACGGAGACCGGCCAGTACGTCGACGCCCGCCGTGCACGCCCTGCTCAGGCACCTCGAAGCCGTGGGGTTCGAGGGGGCGCCGCGGGTGGTGGGGATGGACGGGCTGGGGCGGGAGATCCTCACGTACGTGCCGGGCACGACCGGGGTGCGGCTCGAGAGCGTGACGGATGAGGCGTTGGCCGGGCTGGCGGTGCTGGTGCGGGAGTTTCACGATGCAACCGCTGGGTTCCCGTTGACGCTCGAGGGGTGGGCGTACGGGTCGAATGATGACAAAGCGCCGGAAGTCATTGGGCATTGTGATTTAACGCCAGATAACGTGATATTTCGGCACGACGGTGACGGCGGCCCCGCCGCCGTCCCCCGCGCGCTCATCGACTTCGATCTGGCCCGGCCCACGACCCGGCTCTTCGACATCGTCACCACGCTCCGCCACTGGGCCCCCATCGCGGACCCCGTCGACCGGCACCCGCTCCTCCGCGACCTCGACGTCGGCGAACGTCTGCGGCTGTTCTGCGACGCGTACGGCGTCCCGCCCCGCGACCGCCGCCGCCTGCTCGACCTCGCCCGGCTGCGCTTCCACCGCTCCTACGACGTCATGCGCACCCGCGCCTCCACGGGCGGCGGCTGGGCGAAGATGTGGGCGGGCGGCGCGGGCGAGCGCATCCGCCGGGCGGCTGCCTGGCTGGACACGTACGAAGACGAGCTCCATGCCCACCTGGTGTGACCCGCTGGGGCTCGCCCTCGGGATGGCCCTCGACCGGTTGATCGGCGACCCGCAGAGCCCCGCCCATCCCGTCGCCGTTTTCGGGCGGATCGCGGCGAGGGTGGAGAAGTCCATGTACGCGGACAGCAAGGCACGCGGAGTGGTGCATGTCGCCGTGTGCGTCGGGGGTGCTGCCGGGGTGGGGCTCCTTCTGCGACGGCTGCCCGTCGCTCCTGCGGCCGCCACGCGTACGGCTGTCACGGCTGTCGCCACCTGGGCCGTGTTGGGTGGCACCACGCTCGCCCGCGAGGGCGAGTATGTGGCCGACGCCCTCGAAAGCGGCGACCTGGCGCGTGCCAGGGCCCGGCTCCCCCACCTGTGCGGACGCGACCCCTCGCGCCTCGGCCCCGACGAGCTGGCCAGGGCCACGGTCGAGTCGCTGGCCGAGAACACCTCCGACGCGGTCGTCGCCCCGCTCCTCTGGGGCGCGGTGGCGGGCGTGCCGGGGCTGCTGGCGTATCGGGCGATCAACACGCTGGACGCCATGGTCGGTCACCGTTCGCCCCGTTACGAGCGCTTCGGCTGGGCGGCGGCGCGGCTGGACGACGTGGCGAACTACGTTCCGGCCAGGGTGACCGGGCTGCTGACGGTCCTGACCGGCCCGAGCCCCGGCGGCGCGCTCGCGATGCTCCTGCGGGACGGACACCGCCACCCCAGCCCGAACGCCGGCAGGTGCGAGGCCGCCTTCGCCGGCGCGCTCGGCGTGACCCTGGGCGGCACGAACGTCTACCAGGGCAGGACCGAGCACCGCCCGTCCATGGGCGACGGGCCGGCGCCCGCGGTCAAGGACATCCGCCGGGCCGTGCGCCTGACCCGCGCGGTGAGTCTGGCCGCCGCCGGTGTGGCCGTGGTGACGGCCTGGGCTCTGCGAAATCGCTACAAAGCCACGTGAAACCGCCACAAATAGGTATTCGGTAAGATTGCGGACCGCCGCGCAATTGCACGGCAATTACATGACGCGGTTGAGGTTGAGCACCAACCAGATGACGAATATCGCGACCAGGGTGATCCCGATCATCGACTTCGCGGCGTTGTTGGCGCTTTCCTTCCTGGCCATGACCTGCTTGGCGCTCTGCTTCCAGACCTGGCGCATAATGATCATGTGCTGGAACCGGCGCCCGAGTGCGAACACGGCGAGCGCGATGATGATGAAGAGGATGATACGACCGTCCGCAGGTGCCACGGAGATCCCCCCTGTGGGCCTTGAAGAAAACTAACACCCCCGAGATATGAGAACTCAGGATACTCGCGCGGCCGCGTTTTGTGATTTCATTTATGGCTCGAGATCAACGACGATCGGCGCGTGGTCGGACGGCCCCTTGCCCTTGCGCGCCTCCCGGTCGACGTACGCCGAGCGCACCCGCCCGGCCACGTCGGCGCTCGCGTAGACCAGGTCGATGCGCATGCCCTTGTTCTGGTGGAACATCCCGGCCCGGTAGTCCCAGTACGTGAACGGGTGCGACCCCTTCATCGGCGTCGGCACCACGTCATGCAGGCCCAGGGCCCGCAGTTCGGCCAGGGCCTGGCGTTCGGCGGGGGTGACGTGGGTGGCGCCGGCGAACAGCGCGGGGTCCCACACGTCGGCGTCGGTCGGGGCCACGTTGTAGTCGCCGCACGCCACCAGGGGCATGGCGAGCTCGTCCGCCAGGGCGTCACGCAGGGCGGCGAACCAGTCGAGCTTGTACGCGTAGTGCGGCGAGTCCACGGCCCGGCCGTTGGGCGCGTACAGGGACCACACGCGCATTCCCGCACAGGTCGCCCCGATCGCGCGGGCCTCGGCCGTGGCCGCGCCCACCCCGTCGAGCTCCCCGAACCCGGGCTCGCCGGGGAAGCTGAGCGTCACGTCGTCGAGGCCGACCCTGGACAGCAGCGCGACGCCGTTCCAGCGCCCGTCGCCGTGCGCCGCGGCGGCGTAGCCGAGCTCGGCCACCTCCGCCGTGGGGAACGCCTCCGCCGGGCACTTGGTCTCCTGGAGGCAGAGGATGTCGGGCTTCGCCTCGGCCAGCCAGCCGAGGAGGCGGGGCAGCCGGGCCTTGACGGAATTGACGTTCCACGTTGCGAGCCGCACCCTCCCACCCTACGGCCGAGGTCCGCGCGCCTCTTTCCGCTCCACCCCCATCTTTTACGCTTCGGGCGGCCGGCCCACCCACCGCACGTGGCCGGGCTCTGTCCAGGGAGACGGTCATGAGGTGTGCGGGGCCGGCCGCCGTAACGCCGCAACGTCAAGGGCGGCGTTCGCTGACGGGTCAGCCCGATGGTCGCAGGTCGTAGACGAAGACCACGTCCGGGTAGGCCGGGTTGTCGTCGTAGCCCTGGATGCCGCCCTGGTAGGCCCGCTGCGAGTTGACCACCCACGGGATCGCGGCGGCCGCCCGCTGGTCGAGCACCCGCCTGGTGGCCTGCTCATACGCCCGCTGCGCCGCCGGCTTGTCGGTCACGGACAGCTCGGGCACGGTGTCGAGCAGCGCGTCCAGGTTGTTGTCGCGCAGGTAGGTGAGGTTGAACTGGGGCGGGTCGGCGCTGTGGAAGACGTTGCCGAACCAGGAGTAGCCGTCGGCGTAGTCGGGCCACCAGTACATGACGAAGATGTCCTGGCCGCGTTTCTTGCCCAGCTCCCACTGGGCGGTCCAGGGCATCGCCTGGGCGTCGATCGTGACGTTGAGCGGTTGGAGGTCGTTGGCGAGCTTGGTGGTGAGCAGGTGCCAGTCCGTGTCGCCCTCGCCGTAGGTGAGCCGCAGCCGCAGCGGCCGCCCTCCCGGGCCGTATCCCGCCTTGTTCAGCAGCTGCGTCGCGGCCTCGAGGTCCTGGCGCGGGACGCGCCCCGCCACGTGGCCCACCAGCCCTTCGGGGATGACGCCGCTGGCGGGGGCGGTGGCGCCCTTCATGAGCTTGATCAGGCCCCGGTAGTCGACGGCCTTCTGGACGGCGCGGCGCACGCGCACGTCACGCATCGGGCCGCTCGCCGTGTTGAACAGCATCATCGCCGTCTGGAACGACGGGCGCTCCGCCGTGCGGACGCCGGGCGCGGCCGAGGCCTCGGCGAACAGCCGCGGGTTGAGCCGCGGCACGAAGCTCACCTCGCCGCGCCGCAGCAGCCGCCACGCCCGGTCGGGGTCGGGCACGACGCGGAACTTCACCGTGTTGTAGTGCGGCCGGTCCCAGCCTCCCCAGTACTTGTCGTACGCGCTGAGGGTGAGCTCATCCTCCTTGCCCTTCTGCCATTTCGTCACCGTGTAGGGGCCGGAGCCGGCGTCCATGCCGGAGGCGAAGAACTTCGGGAGGTCGGGCGCCGCCTTGGTGTCGTAGATGTAGGCCGCGTACCCGGCGGAGGCCACCAGGTCCAGCGGGACGGGGTACTTCAGCGAGAAGGTGACCGTGCTCGGGTCGGCGGCCCTGATGGAGGAGACGGCGTCCCAGATGTAGGAGGCGCCCGTCCTGGTCCTGATGGTGCGCTCGATCGACGCCTTGACGGCCGCAGCGTCCACCGGCCTGCCGGTGTGGAAGGTCACGCCGGGGCGGAGGGTGAAGGTCCAGGTCCGGCCGTCGGACGAGGAGCGCCAGGAGGTGGCCAGACGGGGGCTGGCCTTCTTGGTGACGGGGTTCCAGAGGGTGAGCGTCTCGTAGACGTTCTGGAAGGCGACGATCTCGTTGGAGTAGGACTTGCCGGGGTCCCATTCGGTGATGATGTCGAGGTTCTTGACGTAGACGAACGGGGACACCCCCGCCGGGGCCTGCGGCGGCTCCGGTGGCGTCGAGCAGGCCGCGAGGAGCGTCAGCGCGGCGGCCGCTGCGAGACGACGGCGCAACGCAACTCCCTCTGTCAGCGATGTACCCCGGAAACCTACTCCAAGATCGCTAAGCTCGGCGCCCAGGTGTCCAAAAGTCCCGAAAAATTGGGCATTCTGGTGATCGAATTGCTATCCTCGGGGCTTGTCCCGTCCGGGGTTGCCAGCAGGGGACCGACCGGAGTGAGGTGCCATGGGCCGTAGCCGAACGATCCGCATGAAGATCATCGGGCTACTGCTGGTGCCGCTGACCTCCATGGTGGTGCTGTGGGGGGTCATCACCGCCGTCACCGCCAGTGAGAGCTTGGAGCTACGCCAATATAAGACACTCTGGACGAACCTCCGCATTCCCGCGTACAAACTGACCAGCGAGATACAGCGTGAACGTCTCGTCTCGGCCAAGCTCCTGCGTAACGCGGCGGAAAAGTCCGCCGTAACCACGCAGCGCGCCCGTACCGACGACGCCAGGGACAGGTTCAGGCAGCTCTCCAGCACATCCAAGGACGAATCGGAAGAGATCCGCACACAGGTGAACGCGGTGAACACGCAGCTCGACAGGCTCGACGCGATCAGAGGCGAGATCGACCTCGGCCTGTCCGACCGCCTGCACACCGTGGAGGCGTACAGCTCGATCGCCGACACCCTGTTCGGCCTGCACAAGCGCGTCGCCATGGTCGACGACATCCCGATCTACGAGCAGTCCCGCGTGGTCATCGACATGGGCTACGCCAAGGAGCTGCTCACCAGGGAGCAGGCGGTCGCGTTCGGGGCGACCACGCTCGCGGAGCGCAGGCTGTTCACGCAGCTGGCCGGCAACCGGCGCTTCCTGGTCGACCAGGCGCTCGGCGAGCTGGACCCGGGCCTGCGCGACCCCCAGGTGGCGCTGATCACCTCCCCCGCCTACCAGCGGATGCGGATGATGGAGGACCAGATCATCGCCGGGCAGGCGCCGCGCGGCTGGCTCGGCACCACGGAGGCGCTGGCCAAGTCGTTCCAGGAGGCGCAGATGCGGGCCGGCTCGGTGCTCAGCGCGCGGGTCGAGCCCATCGCCGACGAGGTGCTGTCCAGGGCGCTGCTGCTGACCGGTACGGCGCTGGGGCTGGTGATCGTGTCCATCGGGTTCTCACTGCGCATGGGCAACCGGCTGTCGAAGGAGCTCGGCGCGCTGCGCATGGCCGCGCTGGAGGTGGCCCAGGAACGGCTGCCGCACGTCGTGGCCAAGCTGCGCAAGGGCGAGCCGGTCGACGTGCCGGAGCTGTCGGTGGCGAGCACCACGGTCGAGATCGACGACGTCGGCCAGGCGTTCTCCACCGTCCAGCAGACCGCCGTCGAGGCCGCCGTCGGCCAGGCGCAGCTCAGCGAGGGCGTCGGGCACGTGTTCCGCAACCTGGCCAGGCGCAGCCAGACCTTGCTGCACCGCCAGCGCATCCAGCTGGAGGACATGCAGCACCGGGCCACCGACCCCGACGCGCTGGACGACCTGTTCAAGCTCGACCACCTGACCACCCGCATGCGCCGCCACGCCGAGGGCCTGATCATCCTGTCGGGCGCCACCCCGGGCCGCGGCTGGAGCAGGCCGGTGCCGCTGCTGGACGTGGCCCGCGGCGCCTCCGCCGAGGTGGAGGACTACCAGCGGGTCACCGTCGAGCCGATGCCCGCCCGGCGCCTGGCCGGCCCCGTGGTGGGCGACGTGATCCACCTGATCGCCGAACTCATCGAGAACGCCACCGTCTACTCCCCCGCGCACACCCCGGTCATCGTGCGCGGCGAGGCGGCGGCCCGCGGCTTCGTCTTCGAGGTCGAGGACCGCGGGATGGGGATGAGCGCGGAGGACATGGAAGGGCTCAACGAGCGGCTGGCCAGCCCGCCCGAGTTCGACCTCGCCGACAGCGACCGGCTCGGCCTTTTCGTCGTCTCCCGCCTGGCCGCCAGGCATGACATCCGCGTGACGCTGCGCGGTTCACCATATGGAGGGACCACCGCGATCGTGTTGATCCCGGAAGAGCACGTGACCGAGCCAGAGCCGGAGACCCGCGTGCAGGAGCCCGCTCGACCCATGCGGGTGGTGCGAAGTGACTGACGACCGCCTGCCGGACAGGACCGAGCGCTGGCTGGACGAGGACGCCGGCCCCATCGTCCCCGCCTACCTGCTGACCAGGGGCCGTACGGTGCCGGCGAGCGAGGCCATCGACCTCATCGCCGTCATCATCACCGCCGGTGGCCTGACGCCGCCGATGGGGCTTGGCCCGGAACATCTGATCATCCTGCAGAAGTGCACCAGGCCCACCAGGCTCGTGGACGTGGCGGCCGAGCTGGGCCTGCCCATCGGCGTGGTCAGGGTCCTGGTCGGAGACCTGCACGCGCAGCAGCTCGTGCAGCTCGTGCAGGTCGAGCACCCGCCACCCGCACCCGACGCGAAGGTGCTGCTGGAGGTCATCAGCGGGCTCAAGGCACTGTGACCGCCCTGCGGTTGAGCCGCCCGTACACGGCCGCGAACGCCG
>NZ_VDLX02000018.1 GCF_006334985.2 Nonomuraea phyllanthi | reverse complement strand
TGCGCTCCCGCGACTACGTCAACGTCGTCGTGGCGGGCAAGCAGCCGATCCTCGACCTGTTCACCATGGACGACGCCGTCGCCCACTGCACCCGCGGGCTCGGCATCCTGCCCTGGGCCTCCACCGACGACGGCACCGAGCCCGACGTGGTGCTGGCCTGCGCGGGCGACGTGCCGACCATGGAGACGCTCGCGGCGGCGGCGATCCTGCGCGAGCACCTGCCCGAGCTCAAGGTACGCGTCATCAACGTGGTGGACCTGATGCGGCTCCAGCCGCCGTCGAAGCACCCGCACGGCATGCCGGACGCCGAGTTCGACGCCCTGTTCACCCCCGACAAGCCCGTCATCTTCGACTTCCACGGCTACCCGTCGCTGATCCACCAGCTCACCTACCGCCGCCGCAACCACGCCGACATCCACGTGCGCGGCTACCAGGAGGAGGGCACCACGACCACGCCGTTCGACATGGCCATGCTCAACGACATCGACCGCTACCACCTGGTCATGGACGTCATCGACCGCGTGCCCGGCCTGGGCGCCACCCAGGCGCACCTGCGCCAGCGGATGAGCGACGCGCGGCTGCGCGCCCGCGCGTACACGCGGGAGCACGGCGAGGACGTCCCGGAGATCAGCTCGTGGACATGGCCGGGCGCAGGAGCGGGCGCAGAGTCAGGCGCTTAGGACGACCGGGCGGGTAACGGGCGGGCAGGGGCTCACGACTGCGAGCGCGCGACGGCGGGCACCCAGAACTCCACGGTCGTGCCCTCGCCGGGCGCGCCGCGGATGCCCCACCATCCGCCCGCCGTCTCGGCCCGCTCGCGCATCTCCATCAGCCCGTAGTGCCCGTCCCTGCTCTCCCGGCCGGCGATCCCGCTGCCGTCGTCGCGCACGCGCACGTGCACGCCGCCGTCCCGGGAGGCCAGCCGCACGCTGACGGTGTGCGCCCCGGCGTGCTTGCGCACGTTCGTCAGGGCCTCCTGGCAGATGCGGAAGACGGTGATCGCCGCCTCGGCGGGCGGCTCGTCGGGCAGGTCGTGCTCCAGCTCGTACGCCATGCCCGACATCTCCCGCTCCAGGTACGCGGCGAGCCCTTCCAGCAGCCCGTCGCCCGGCGGGCGTAACCGGAAGGCCAGGTCGCGCAGCCGCGCCACGGCGGCCTCGACGACCTCGTCCAGCGAGCGGACGGCGGCGGCGTGCTCCTCCGGCAGCCTGTCCCCCAGGGCGCGCAGCCGCATGCCGACCGCGACCATGGACTGGATGGTGTCGTCGTGCACGTCGGAGGCGATGCGGCGGCGCTCGCGCTCCTGGGCCTGGACGAGGTGGGCGAGCAGCAGGCCACGCTCGTCGAGCGCCCTCGCCAGGCTGCGCCGCTCGGTCAGGTCGCGCGTCACCTTGCCGAATCCCCGCAGCTCGCCGCGCTCGTCGTACAGGGCGGTGATGACCACGCTGGCCCAGAACCTGGTGCCGTCCTTGCGCACCCGCCAGCCCTCCTCCTCCCAGCGGCCGTCGGCCGCGGCCGCCCGCAACTCCATGGCGGGCTTGCCGGCCGCAACCTCATGGGGTGGGTAGAACACGGAGAAGTGGGTGCCGATGATCTCTTCGGCGGCGTAACCCTTGATGCGCTGGGCCCCGGCGTTCCAGCTGATGATCCTGCCGTGGGGGTCGAGCATGAAGATGGCGTAATCGCGGATGCTCTGGATGAGCAACCTCATGTCCTCTTGAGGGAGGTCATCGACGGCCATACCGCAGCTTTGCACGACATCGCGGCAGGTCCCAAACCTGGCCCCGTGTTTCAGGACTCGCGGGGGGCCGCCTGGAGCGGTGCTAGACGGGCCGCCAGCTCGCACCACACCACTTTCCCGCCGTCGCGCGGCGAGATGCCCCAGCCGGTGGACAGCAGCCTGACGACGTGCAGCCCCCAGCCGTTCGCGGGGCCCGGCTCGCGCGGCTCGGGCAGCCGCTCCCCCTCGTCACTCACCTCGATGCGCACCTTCGACGCGCTGCCCCGCATCCGCAGGGACGGCGGCCCGTCGCCGTGCACGAGCGCGTTCGTCACCAGCTCGGACACCACCAGCAGGACATCCTCGTGATGCCCCTGGTAGCCGCACTCGGTCAGGACCCTGCGGGCGATCCCCCGCGCCGCCGTGATGCTGCCGATCTCCTTGGGAAGGGGCGTGTCCACCTGGTACGGCCCCGCCTCCTTGCTGACCATTCTTCTACTTTCGGGGAGCCCGGCGGCCGCTCACGAGACGCAGCCGCCCCAACCCGCCTGGTACGCCTGTGGGACGCGGCATGGTGCAAATGCGTCAGTCGAGCAGCCCGTCGCGGCGGGCGAGTGCCACCGCTTCGAGCTTGGACCTGGCTCCCAGCTTCTCCAGGACGTGCTGGACGTGGTTACGTGCCGTGTTGCGGGCCACGCCGAGCCGTTCGCTGATCTCGGCCGTGCTGGCACCCTCGGCCAGGAGCAGCAGCGTCTCGCGCTCGCGGGCCGTCAGCGCGGAGCCCAGGTGCCCCGCCCGGCCGGTCAAACGGTCGAGCACCCCGGGCAGCAGGCCCGCCGCGAACACCACCCCGCCCGCCGCGACCTCGCGCACCGCCGATTCGAGCTCGCCCAGCCGGGACGACTTCACCACCAGCCCGGCGCCCCCGGCCGCCACCACCCTGGCCGCCACGGACGCGGTCGCCTCTCCGGTCAGCACCAGCACCCGCGCGCCGGGCGCCACCGCGGCGAGCCTGCCGATGGCCGCGATCCCGTCGCCGTCGGGCAGGCGGCGGTCGAGCACGACGACGTCGGGCTGGAACCGGCCGGTCTCGGCCACCGCCCCGGCGACCGTCCCCGTCTGGGCCACCACCTCGAAACCGGGCACCCGGCCGAGCGCCAGGCCGATGGCCTCGGCGACCATGGCGTGGTCCTCCACCAGAAGCACCCGAATCGAGGGGGGATTCGCCATCCTTCGTCTCTGTCCGTGGGCTGCGTTCTCGCGCGCGCCGCCCCCGGAACGGCCGCGCCACCAGCAGTCTCCCACGCTCGCGGCGCTGCCCCAACCGCGGGTACGCCCTGGGCGGTCCCGTCACTTGTCGGAGATCGGGCGTCCCTTGAACATCGGGCGGTCGGTCTCCCAGTAACGCCACCCCTCGACCCTGGCCGGCACGTTCGCGATGCCGCGGGCGACCCGGACGTCGCGGCACGTGCCGAGCTGCGACCAGGCGGACCAGCCGATGCGGTAGCCGAAGACCCGGTACCACATGTTGCCGTACTTGCCCTTGGAGACCTCGCGCGTGTACTCGTGCCCGGTGTAGACCATGTGCCGCTCCTCCAGGTGCGGGATCCCCATCTTGCGGAACTGGCGGACCAGGTCCTTCGTGGTGAACTTGTGGGTGATCGACCACTGCCGCTCGTTCTCCGTCTCCAGGAAGGCGCGGATCTCGTGCTCCCTGGTCACCGAGACGGTCATGGTGCCGCCGGGGCCGTCGATGTAGCGGGTGCGGGGCAGGAAGAAGTTGCGCGGCGAGAGCCGGTGGACCTTGAAGAAGACGTGCGGGTTGCACCGGCCGGCCTCGTCCACGCCGTCCCTGAAGAGCTCGCCGACGAGGTCGCGCGTGCTGGGCTCCGGCGTGGCCGACTCGCTCGGAGCCGGGGTGGACGGTTCCGGGGTCGGCGTGGCGGAGGGCGTGGCTGACAGGGTCGGGGTCGGGGTGGGTGTCGGGGTGGGCGTGGCGGCCGGTGTGGCGGTGGGCCGCGCGCGCACGCCGTCCGGGCCGGCGGCCTCGTCCTCGCTCGCCGCCGGGATCAGGGTGGCGGCCAGGGCCAGGGAAACGGTGCCGTACATCGCCCTCTTCGTCGTGTGACGAGCCTTGGGCCGGATGGGAGTGGCTGGGGTCCGGGAGCCGGGCGTGAACATGTACCGTTCCTTTCTTCCTGCCGGCGAGCAGGTCGATCAAGATCAGTACCGATGCTCGCAGTCGCCACCAGCCAGTCCACAACGCCACGCCGCACCCGAATCTCCCGTGCGCGGAAAGAGCCGGTGAAAAAGGTCCCTCATCGGGCCATCTCCTCGACGGGGGCGGGGTCCTCCGGAAAGTGAGACTTCCTCCGGAGCATCGGGGAGAATGGCAGCGTGCCCTCCGCCTCGTCCGCGCTCCGCCTCGCGAGGGCCGTCGTGTTCGCGACGGTCTGCGGCGCCGTGTCGGCGGCCGGGCACGCGCTGGCGGGCGGCGGGCTCGTGCCGTTCGAGGTCTACCTGGCCGGCGTGCTGGCGGCGCTCGGGCTGGCCTACCTGATCGACGGGCGCGAACGCGGCCCCGCGGCGGTGCTGACGGCGACCGTGAGCACGCAGATGGTGCTGCACCAGCTCTTCGACCGGCTCGCGCCCGCCTCGGCACCTTCGATGGCGCACGGGCACGCCGCGGCCGCTCCCACCGCCGGCATGGCGCTGGTCCATCTCACGGCGGCGGCGCTGACGGCGTGGTGGCTGCACCGGGGCGAGCGCGCGCTGTGGCTCGTCATCCACCTGTACGGCGCGCCGCCGCCGCTCATCCCGCTCCCCGTCGCCGCCCCGATCG
The DNA here is from genome assembly GCF_006334985.2 of Nonomuraea phyllanthi. GTDB lineage: Bacteria > Actinomycetota > Actinomycetes > Streptosporangiales > Streptosporangiaceae > Nonomuraea > Nonomuraea phyllanthi. Next base: position 227,288 of record NZ_VDLX02000018.1, on the reverse strand, counting down.
AGGTCGCCGCGCCGGGGCCGGCCCCGGCCGCCTTCACCGTCCCCGCGTACGCCGGGAGGTCCGTCCCCGGCGCGATCACCAGGCGAGGCCCGCCCGCCGGGCCAGGACATGCGGGCTGACGCCCGTGTCCTCCGGCCCGCCCTCCGGGGCGCGTACCCTCTGCCTGTGTCCGGACGGCGCCACGCGCGCCGCCCGGAAGATCGTTATGGAGACCACTATGGCTTTCTCGCCACGCCGCATTCTCGGGGCGGCCTTCGCCTGCGCCCTGTTCCTGCTGTTCACGGCCTCGCCCGCGCTCGCCCACGACTCGCTCAAGAGCAGCTCGCCCGCCAAGGACGCGCAGGTCGACTCGGTCCAGGAGATCGAGCTCGAATACTCCGCCAGCGTCAAGTTCCCGTTCGTCGTCCTGCACGACGCGGCCGGCCAGGAGATCCCGCTGGGCAAGCCGCGGCTCGCCGGTCCGAAGGTGCTCACCGACGTGCCCCAGCCGCTCGCGCCCGGTTCGTACGTCATCGCCTGGCGTGTCGTCTCGTCCGACGGGCATCCCATTGAGGGCGAAATCCCCTTCAGCGTGAAAGGATCAGCTTCTCCATCGGTCTCGTCCTCGTCCACCGGCGAGGGGCCGGCGGCGAACACCCCGCCCCAGGCGGCCGAGTCCGCCGCGGCGCCCACCGCGGCAGGGTCCGCCGCGGCGGCCGCGGAGCGGTCCGCGACGTCCGCGGGCGTTCCCGGCTGGATCTGGGGCGGGCTGGCGGTGCTTGTCGTGCTGGGCGCGCTCGTCCTGATCCGGACCGCGCGCCGCGGCCCGGATCGGGAGGAAGTGGATGCGGATTGAGCAGGCCAGGCAGATCGCCAGGCAGTGGGTGCGTGACGAGGGCGCCGCGCTGCCGGGTTTCCAGGGCGCGTTCCTGACCGGGTCGGCCCTGTGGGCCGACCCGGGCGCGGAGCTCGCCGCGACCTCCGACGTGGACGTCATGGTGGTCGCCGACCAGCCCGCCAACCTGGGCAAGTTCCGCTACGAGGGGATCTTGCTGGAGGTCTCCTCCCTCGCCAGGCTCGGCTCGACGCACGACGTGCTGAGCGACTACCACCTGGCCGGCAGCTTCCACCTCCCGTGCGTGCTGGCCGACCCGTCCGGGCGGCTGACCGAGATCCAGCGGGTGGTCTCGCGCGACTTCGCCGAGCGGCCCTGGATCCTGGCCCGGTGCACCGACGCCATGGACCGGGTGCGCGGGCTGATCAACGGCATCGACGAGCGCGCGCCGCTGCCCGACCAGGTCAACTCGTGGCTGTTCGGCACGGGGGTGACCACGCACGTGCTGCTGGTCGCCGCGCTGCGCAACCCCACGATCCGCCGCCGCTACGTGGCCGTGCGCGACCTGCTGGCCGAGCACGGGCGGCTCGACTTCCACGAGAGCCTGCTCGACCTGCTCGGCTGCGCCGACATGAGCGTCGCCCGGGTCGAGCGGCATCTGGCCGCCCTGGAGAAGGTGTTCGACGCGACGGCCGGCGTGCGGGTGCCGTCGTACCGCTTCGACTCCGACATCACCCCGCTCGCGCGGCCCGTCGCCATCGACGGCACCCGGGAGCTGATCGCCCGGGGGCTGCACAGGGAGGCGGTCTTCTGGCTGGTGGCCACCTACTCGCGCTGCCTGGCCAAGCGGGCGGCGGCCGGCGAGTCCGGCTACGAGGACGCCTTCCGCGAGTTGCTGGCCGACCTGGGCGCCGAGACGCGCAGGGACCGCCGCCGGCGGGGCGACCTCGTGCTGGCGGCGCTGCCGGGCGTCTGGCAGACGGCGATGGCACTGTGCTGAGCCGCCCTAAGGCGGGGGACGGCGATGGCGCTGTGCTGAGCCGCCCATGAGGCGGGCGACGGCGATGGCTCTGTGCTGAGCCGCCGTGAAGCGGGGGCCGCCGGGGGCGACGGTCAGCCGGGCGCCAAGAGATCGGCCGGCCGGGGTGCTGGGATCGCCCGGATGCGGCAAAGCCCGGCTTAACCCCTGCCCGGGGCGGCAAGTTTCTCCCTCGGCGTGGGCGCCGGGCCCTGCCCTGCGACACCGCCGAGGATGCACCGTGCACGACACACTCCGTTTCCGGTCCGTCAGCGCTCGCACCGCCGCGGCCCTGCTGGCCGTGACGCTGGTCACCGGCTGCGGCGGCGGCACGACCGCCGGCCTGACGCCCGCGAGCCAGGCGCCGGAGGCCGCCCAGGGCCCCGGCGACCAGCCGGCGCCCGCCCAGCCGACGCTAGCCCAGCCGACGCTAGCCCAGCCGACGCCGGGCGCCACGGGCGGCACAGCCTGCCCGACGGCGGGCAACACCAGGCGGTTCGCCAAGACCCGCTTCGCGCTGCACGCCGGTCTCGCGCTGGGCGCCTTCCACCGCTACATCTACAAGCCCCTGCGCAGCGGCGGCTTCCGGGAGGGGGCGGAGAAGCGCAAGCGGACGTTCGCCAAGGCGGCGGTGGCGGGTCTCTTCGCCCTGCACGAGCTGAAGGTCGCCAAGAACTTCGCCGAGGCCAACCCGACGCTGTGCAAGGGGGTCGCCGCGGTCAGCAACAGCTTCTCCGCCCTGACCGGCAAGCTGAAGGGCGGCAACGCCACGCCGGCCGACCTCAACGCCAGCAAGGCGGCCATGGACAACCTGCGGAACAGCGCGACGAAGAGCGGCTTCGGGTTCAAGGAGCAGAACGTCACCGTCCCCGGCGCCGGCTGACCGCCCCTTGCGCCGGCCGGCGGGACTAACCGGCCGGCGGGACTATTCGCGCACGTCCAGGCCCAGCGCCGTGGCCACGACCGTCGCCTGGAACGGGTCGATGACCGCGCCCTTGAGCGTGACGGCGTGCGGGTCGAGGGTGCTCAGGTCGCTGCCGCGCAGGTCGCACCGCGTCAGGTCGGCGCCGCGCAGCGACGCCCCCGACAGGTCGGCCCGGCGCAGCTCGGAGCCCTCCAGCCGGGCCCCCGCGAGGTCGGCCTCCCGTAGCCGGGTGCCGCGGAAGGCGCTGCCCCGCAGGTCGGCATGGCTCAGGCCGGTGTAGGACCAGTCGCCGCCCTCGACCTTGAGAAGCCCGTACGTGCAGCCGTCGAACACGCTGCCCGTCAGCTTGCACCCGTCGAACGTGGCGTCGAAGAACGAGCAGCGCGTGAACGTGCAGCCGAGGAAGCGGGCCCCCTCGTGCACCGACACGTTGAAGCGCACGTTGCTGAAGTGGCACTCCTCGAAGGAGCACCCGCGGTCGACCAGCTCGGTCATGTCCACGTCCTGGAACAGCACCCGGCGGTGGCTCTCGCCGGAGATCTCCGTGCTGTCCCAGTCGGTGGACCAGATCGTCTTCTCGGTGGGCTGTGCCATGCGAACAAGCTAGCGGATCAGGCCCGCTTCGCGATGGCCGTGATGAGCGGCTGCACCAGCTTGGCCGCCAGGGGCCCGAAAGCCGCCAGGATGAGCACGTACGCCGCGGCCAGCGCACCGAGGTCGGGATGGGCGCCCGCGCCCACCGCCAGCCCGGCGATGACGATGTTGAACTCGCCGCGCGGGATGAGCGCGATGCCCGCCCGCGCCTGGCCGGCCTTGGCGATGCCCGCCCTCCTGGCGGCGTACGCGCCGGTCAGGAGCTTGGTCACCATGCTGACCAGGGCCAGCAGCGCGGCCAGCCCGGCCACCGGCAGGATCTTGGCCGGGTCGGTCTGGAACCCGAAGAACACGAAGAACACCGCCGCGAACAGGTCACGCAGGGGCGCGAGCAGCGCGTGGGCGTCCTCGGCGAGCTGGCCGGACAGCGCGATCCCGACGAGGAACGCGCCGACCGCGGCCGACACCTGCAGCTGCTGGGCGAGGCCGGCCACCAGGGCGGCCAGCCCGACCACCTTGAGCAGCAGGACCTCGTTGTTCGGGCTGGAGACGAACGCCTCGATGAAGCGCCCGAACTTCAGGGCCACGACGAGCACCACGCTCACGGTCAGGAGCGCGACCCCTACCGCGATGGCCCCGTTCACCAGGCTCAGCCCGGCCAGGATGGTCGTGAGGATCGGCAGATAGACCGCCATCGTCAGGTCTTCGAACACCAGCAGCGACAGGACCGTCGGCGTCTCCCGGTTACCGATCCACCCCAGGTCGGACAGCACCTTGGCGGTGATGCCCGAGGAGGTGGCGTAGGTGACGCCCGCCATGGCCACCGCCGCCACCGGCCCCCAGCCGAGGAGTAATGCGCAGATCGCGCCGGGGGCGGCGTTGAGCACGAGGTCGACGATGCCGGCGCGGGCGTTGCTCGTGAGGCTGGTCACCAGCTCGTCGGCGTTGTACTCCAGGCCCAGCGTCAGCAGCAGCAGGACCACGCCGAGCTCCGCGCCTACGGAGATGAACTCCTCGCTGGTGGCGAGGGGGAGCACGCCGCCGGTCCCGAAAGCGAGGCCGGCGATCAGATAGAGGGGGATGGGCGAGATGCCGACGCGCAGCGCGAAAGCGCCCAGGACTCCAAGACCCAGGAGGACCGCACCGAATTCGAGAAAGAGGATCGCGGTATCGTGCACCCGCGGCCCTACCCGTCCGCCAGGATGCCGGCCACCTCGGCGGTGCTGTCCTCGCTGCCGACGACGACCACGATGTCGGCTTCCCTGAACACGAAGTCCGGCCCCGGGCTGGCGAAGACCTGCCCGGAGCGCACGACGGCGACGATGGAGGCGCTGGTACGGGTCCGCACGCGAGCGTCGCCCATGGGGCGTCCGGCGTAGGGGGAGCCCGCCGGGATGATCAGCTGCACGCTGACGAGGCCCTCGACCTGCTGGTGCAGCTGGTTGAGCCGCTGCACGATGCGGGGTGCGCCGAGGAGCTCGGCCAGCGCGTCGGCCTCCTCGTCGTTGAGCTTGACGACATGGCACACGGAGTCGGGATCCTCGGCGTCGTAGATCACCAGGTCCCGGCGGCCGGTGCGGTGTGAGACGACGCCGACCCGCTGTCCCTTGCGGGTGGTGAAGTCGTGTCTCAACCCGATCCCCGGCAGTGCTGTTTGTTCGACCTCCACCTATCCCACCCGTTCAGATGCAAATATTTCGCGTTAAACCCTACCAACGCGGAGCGGCCGTCCGACCTCGTGCAGATGGCGCATGGCCTGCGTCCACGAAGCGACCAGGCCGCATTCGGCGTAGTCCACGCCGATCGACTCGCAGTACTCGCGGACGATGGGCTGCGCCCTGCGCAGGTTCGCGGAGGGCATGCTGGGGAACAGGTGGTGCTCGATCTGATAGTTGAGGCCGCCCAGGGCGGTGTTGATCAGATGCCCGCCCCGCACGTTCCTGGAGGTCAGGACCTGGCGGCGGAGGTAGTCCAGCTCGTCTTCCGCGGTGAGCACCGGCATGCCCTTGTGGTTGGGCGCGAACGTGCAGCCCAGGTAGATGCCGTAACACGCCAGGTGCACGGCGAGGAACACCAGCGCCTTGCCCGGCGAGAGCACCAGGAACACCCCGCCCAGGTACGCCACGTTGTGCGCGACCAGCAGCAGCCCCTCGGCCTTCCGGTTCTTGAGCGACTCGCGACGCAGCCCTCGGAAGCTGGCCACCTTCAGGTTCAGCGCCTCCAGGGTGAGCAGCGGGAAGAACAGGAACGCCTGCCACCGCCCGATGAAGCGGGACAGCCCGCGAGCCGCGCCGGCCTGGTTGTCGGACCAGAGCAGCACCTCGGGCGAGACGTCGGGATCGTGGTCCTCGTGGTTGGGGTTCGCGTGGTGGCGGGTGTGCTTGTCCATCCACCAGCCGTAGCCGAGGCCGATCGCCAGGTTGCCCACCAGCAGCCCGGCGATCCGCGACGTGCGCCGCGAACGGCAGATCTGGCCGTGCGCCAGATCGTGGGCCAGCAGCGTCACCTGGGCGAACGCCACGGCGAGCAGCACCGCCACGAGCACCTGCCACCAGGAGTCGCCGACCGCGGCGAACAGCGCCCAGCTCCCGGCGAACAGGCCGGCGACGAGGCCGATCCTGGCCGTGTAATAGCCTGGGCGCTTGTCCAGCAGCCCCGCCTGGGCGACACGGCGCGACAACTTCGCGAAGTCGCTGCCCCGCTCTCCCGACGCCCGGGCTGTTTCCACCACAGTCACGATTTGTCTCCGATGCTGGTGAGTTCCGACGCGAATACCCATCAGCATCGCTGCGGCGGAGTCTATGCGAACTCCTGGAGCCACCCATCCCTGTGGTAGTGCTGGCCCTACCCCTCATTTACCGAGGAGCCGCCCACGCGGCCGGCGCGGCGGCGTCGCCGTAGATGTGCAGATCCGCGCGGAAGGCCGCGAGGTAGGCGTCCCGGTCGCGGAAGGTGGCGGCCAGGGCGTCGCCGTAGTCGATCAGCGCCCGGTGGGCCTCCCTGCGGGGCTCGTACCGGGCCGACAGCAGCCGGTCGAGCAGCTCGTCGTCGCCGCCCGCCGCGCAGATGACGTCGGCCAGGATCTCCGCGTCGTGCAGCGTGTAGCTCATCCCCATGCCGGTCATGGGGTGGCAGGCGAACGCGGCCGAGCCCAGCAGCGCCGCGTTGCCCTTGTGGTAGGCCTCCACCCGCAGCGAGGAGACCTTGATCCGCTGCCAGGCCGCCGGCTGGAGCGAGTCGAAGGCGTCGGAACTGTCGGTGACGAACTTCTTCAGCTCGTCCAGCAGCGCGGGGATGCCGTCCTGGAAGATCTCCTTGTCGTCCTCCGGCGGCAGGCCGACGAACACCCTGGCCTGCTCCGCGTTGATCGGGTAGAAGTAGGCCAGCCAGCCCTCCGAGCTGAAGTAGAGCCGGTTGAGCTGGGCGATGCTGGCGGTCAGCGGCACGGTGGCCACCCGCATCAGCAGCCGCTCGTACGGCATCGTGCGCTGCTCGATGGCGAGCGCCCGGCGCACGGCCGACTTCGTGCCGTCGGCGCCGATGACGACGCCGGCCCGCAGCCGCTGCCCGTTCGACAGCGCCAGCTCCTCGACGCGGTCCTCGCCCATCGTGATGTCGTCGATGCTCGCGTCGAAGCAGAACTCGACGCCCTCCATGGCGCAGCACGTGTAGATGAGCTCGACCAGCTCCTGGTAGGGGCGGATGAGGAAGCCGCCGTCCGGGAAGCGGCACTCCTGGATGGGGTCGCCGTCGTGGTAGTAGCGGATCAGGTCGCGCCTGAGGCCATGGCGCCCGACGAAGTCGGCCAGCCCGTGCCGGGCCAGCACGCGCAGCCCTGGAGGCTTGAGGAAGTCAGCGCCCGCGCTGGGGATCGAAGGTCCCTGCTCGATGACGACGACGCGCTGTCCGCGGCGGCCCAGCAGCAGGGCCAGGAAGCAGCCGCCGAGCCCGGCGCCGACGATGGCTACGTCGCACGATGTGGTTGCCATGACGAGAGCCTTTCCATGGTTGTTCTAGTTCGAGTGCCCGTGGGTGGAGGCGAGCGGACCCGGCTCGGCCGCCCTCGGCTGCGGCACGCTTCCCGTGGCGGGACTCATCCCGGGCCCCATGGGGGGCGTGCGGGTCTCGACGGGCAGCAGCGCGTCGGCCTCGGCCGCCACGGTGGCGAGGGTCATGCGCAGCTCCAGCAGCATCCGGCGCGGCACCTTCACCATGACGTCGCCCGGGTCGGTCTTCAGTCTGGTGATCTTGGTGAGGGCCAGGGCGCCCATCAGCACCGAGATGGCCACGCACAGCGCCAGCGCGCCGGCCAGTCCCGCGAACGGGCCGGTCATGAACGGGTGGTCGATGACGACCGACACGACGGCCACGCCGACGGCCCCGCCGACCATGCGGGCCATGGTGGCCGCGCCGACGGCGGAGGCGTACTGGTGGGGGCGGGCGGTCAGGGTGGTGGCGACCGAGGTGCCGGGCGCGAGCGCGCCGACGCCGACGCCGACCACGACGCTGGCGACCAGGCCCCACACGGTGGGCCCCACCTGGGTGAGCACGATCACGCAGGCGCCGCCGCACAGCAGCGAGCCGGCGTAGATCAGGCCGTACGCGCCGACCCGCTTGACCAGCCGGCCGGCCAGGAAGCTCGTCACGACGACCGCCACCGAGGTGGGCGTGAGCCACATGGCCACCTCCAGCATGGGGTAGCCGAGGTGGAGCAGGTAGAGCGGCTGCACGGTGAGCAGCCCGTACGACAGCGCTCCGAAGCCCCAGGTGGCCAGCCAGCCCCAGACGAACCTGGGGCGCCGCCACAGCGCCAGGTCGATGGCGGGCAGGCGGTGGTGCCTGGCCTGCGCGAGCGCGCCGCCCAGCAGGGCCAGCGCGGCCAGCGCCAGCCACACCACGTCCATGCCCCAGGCCATGGCCTTGGAGATGGCCAGCACGATGACGGCGATGCCGGCGGCGAGCAGCCAGGCGCCCAGCATGTCGGGCACTCCCTTCGTGCCGGCCCGCTTGCCGGACGGCAGCCCGGCGCAGGCGACCAGGAGCGCGACGCCGATCACGACGTCCGGGATGAACAGCGCCCGCCAGCCGACCGCGGCGGCCAGCCAGCCGCCGCCCGCCTGCATGAGCAGGCAGCCCAGCCCGGAGGCCGAGCTCCACAGCGCGATCGCGCCGCGCCGCTGCGACTCCGGCAGCTCTCCGAGCAGCAGCCCGAGGCTGGCCGGGATCATCGCCGCGGCGCCCGCGCCCTGCACGGCCCGCGCCGCCAGGACGTACGACCAGGAGTCCACCATGACGGTGGCGATCCCGCCCAGCACGAACACCACGAGCCCGACGGCCAGCACCCGGCGCCGGCCGCACAGGTCGGCCCAGCGGCCGGCGGTGGCCAGCAGCGCCGCGATCGGGATGAACGCCGCGCTGGTGAGCCAGACCAGGTCGCCGAGCGGCATGCCGGCGCCGGCGGGTGTGTACCGCAGGACGCCGACCGCCAGGGTGGTGGCCGTGGTGTCGGCCATCACCGTCAACATGACACCCGCCCCGACCAGCCGCAGCATCACGGCGTGCCGGCGGTCTACGGTGCTCGTCCCCCGCGCTGGTGACGAACGCACGTGGTCACCTCCAAGCTATGAGTTCAAGCCATCAGTTCTGGACCCGGAATGATCGGTTGTCAGGCGCCGTACCGGCCGGGAGAGAGCAGGCCGTCCGGGTCGAGGGCGGTCTTGAGCCGGTGCAGCATGCCGAGGCTGGCGGTGCTGGTCTCGGACCAGACGTCGGCGGCGGCGTGGTCGATGTCGGAGCGGTAGATGGCGCATCCGTGGCCGCGCAGCAGGCAGTTGCCGTCGTTGCGGAGCTGGTGGGCGCGGTGGACGGCGTCCGGCGCGTCCCGGTCGAAGAAGATCTGGATGACGCCGTTGGCCATGTGCCTGCTGACGAGGTTCCACTCGACCATGAGGGCGGTGGTGTGGGCGTCCACGGCCGTCTGGAGCGCGGCCAGGATCTGCTCGGTCCTGCGCGCGTGCAGGGGCATGAGCGGCATCAGCGCCAGGAAGCCGTGCCGGCCCGCGTCGATCTGCTCGCAGGAGGGCACGCCGAGCGCGTTGCGCACGCCGAGGCAGGTGGGGATGCCCTGGGCCATGAGCGCCCGGGGGTAGAGCGGGTCGCCGGCCGGCACCTCGGCCGCGTCGACCACGCGCAGCGCCTCGGCGCCCTCGACCTCGACGAGCGACTTGCGCAGCAGCTCCTCGGCCAGCTCGACGGTGGCGTCGCTGCCCATGAGCGGCCCGAGGACGGCGAACCGCGTCGGGTCGACGCCCGCCGGCAGGGTCCAGTCGCCGTGGTCCGGCACGAGCGACAGCTCGCGTACGCGCAGGAACCCGTCGGCCGGGTTGCCACGGCGCAGGAAGCCGGTCATGGCGCCGACCGTGCTGCCGACCTGGTCGCGAGGGAACCGGCCGTGCACCAGGGCGATGGTCTGCGGGCGCGGCACCAGCGCGACCGCCATGGCGGTGACGATGCCCAGGTTGTGCTGGACGAACGCGGGCGTCAGGTCGGGCCCCGCGACGCGGCCGTGGTAGCGCCCCGCCGGGTCGAGCCCGCCGGTGGTGACCACGCTGCCGTCGGCGAGCACGGCCTCGATCCCGGCCACGTCGTGGACGCGGGAGCGGACGCAGCCGTCGCCGCGGTCGAGCGCGTTGCCGACGACGGAGGTGTCGGCGCAGGAGGCGGTGACGTTCAGCATCCACGGGGTGTCGCGCAGCACCTCGGCCAGCTGGGCCTGGGTGACTCCGGGCTCGATGACCGCGTAGCCGCTGTCCAGGTCGAGGCTGCGGATGCGGTTCATGCCGCTCAGGTCAACGACCAGGTTGTCGTCGGTGACCGGCACGGCCGAGCCCATGCCCCAGTTCCTGCCGGTGCTGATCGGGTAGAGGCGGCGCCGGGAGGCGGTGGCCTGCCGGACGAGCGCGCGCACCTCGCCGAGGCTGCGCGGCGTGTCGACCCCGGCCACGGAGCGCGGGTGGTGGCCGCCGACGTCGTGCGACCTGAGCTCCAGTCTTTCAAGTTCCTGCATGTCTCTCCTCTTTCGACTTACGCGGTGTGCTGGAGCAGGTCGTCGATGGAGCCGATGGCCTGGTTGGACATCTCCCTGATGCCGAGCAGCCGCTGCTCGACGAACACGTCGGGCTCGTGGAGGTCGGCGGGGACGACGTCGGGGAGGTCGCGGGTCCCGCGCGGCGCCGCCTGCACGGGGACCTCGTGCCGGCCGTACGGGTGCCGGCGCGCTCTGGGGGTGTCGGCGGTGTCTCGGGGGTCACGCCTGGTTCTGGCGGGCAGGTGCGGGGGGGTTCGCATGACGGGGGCTCTCCTACCGGACTCGTACGGGGTTTTCTCCGGGCTACCGCTCGCCGTTGAGCGGATCTGGGATCAGCGCGCGCCCCTCCGCGTGGTCGAGGTGGTCGACCAGCGGAGCGACGGCCGCAGGGGTGGCCCGCGGCACGCCGTGGTTGATGACGCTCGCGGCGATGCGGCGCTCGGCCAGCCCCATGTGGGGACGGCCGTGACCGCCGGTGCTCGGCCGGGCGCCGGCCGAGCCGCGGATCATGGAGCTGGCGTGCACCCATCGGCGCGATTCCACCAGCACGTCCCGCCGGGCGCGGGACAGGTCGGAGTGGCGGGCGTACTGCTCGCAGACGGCTCTGGCGAGGACCCGCGCCATGACGAGGTGCTCCTCGCAGGCCGCCCTGACCTTGGCCTCCAGGCCGATCACCTGGGCGAGGAGCAGTTGCAGGTGCGCCAGGCCCGAGCTGCGCTCGAACCCGTCCAGCTCGGCCAGCCGCTGGGGCCAGCGCAGCCGGCGCTCGATGGAGGCGCACACGGTGGCCACCACCTGCGGGGCCGGCTGGTCCGGGCTCTGCCCGTCGAGCTGCACGGCCCGCTGCGCGGTCGCCTCGAAGTCGGTCAGCCTGCGCAGCCCGCTCTGGAGCAGGCGTACGCGGTTGTGCAGGCAGGCGGCGCTCCACCCGAGCACCAGCAGGCGGTCGGCGTCGGCCTCGCAGTGCCAGCCGACCAGGGCGACCTCGCGGGCCATGCGGTGGTACAGGACCCAGGACTCCTGCTCCCCCACCGGTGCCGGCGTGTCGATCCACACTTGCAGGCCGCCGGGCGGGACCTCGCCGACCCCGACGTCCACGCCGTCCGGCGCCACCCTGTCGCAGATCCGCTGGACCACCCGTTGCTGGGCGGCGCTCTCCGGCGCCAGGGGCACCGGACCCGGCAGCACTCGCTCTGGGGCGACTCTCGCCCTCGGCTCGATGCTCATCTTGGGCCACCTCCCGACCCAGGCCTTCTGCGGCCCTACGTAAATTGACACTTAATAGTGCCGCCCTGATAGTCGTCATGGAGGGCTTTTCTGTCAACTGTCACTTAACCAAGATGGCATGGATGGGTTCTCGCGCAGGTGGGAAGCGGCGACTTCCCGCCGGTGAAGGGCGTGTTACGGAGCGTCGATCAGCTAAAGGCCGTACGGTTCCGTTAGCGGGGGGCGATGGGGGGAGATACGGGACGATGCCGGTGACAAGATCCATGGTCATGGCCTTGTCGGTGGCCGCGGTGGCCCCCGCCTGGCCTGGCGCGGCGCGGGCCGAAACCGATTACTGCCGGCTACCGGATCAGTCCGACACGAGCGAGGCTAACCCGATCGATAGTGCTTCCTCACTGGACTGGATCCATCCCCTTCCCCCGCCGGCCGGCCGGGAGCCGACGGCGGCCGAACGGCTCGACTTCGCGGGCTTCCCCAACGTGGCGGTGCTCGACGTCGTGGGGCGGCGCGGCGCGCCGCGCCAGAAGGTGATCACCACCTACACCACGAACGTGGACGAGGTCGTCACCCTCACCAACGCGGCGGCGGTCTCCGGCGACGGCGGGCGCACGTTCGGCCCGGCGCGCCGGACGCCGCTGCGCGAGGCGCCCATCGAACTGCTCGACGGGCGCCTCTTCGCCACCGAGTACTACCTCCAGCGCACAGGGCCGCACACGGCCCGGCTCGGCGTGCTCACCACCCGATCGCCGGAGGACGGCGAGAGCTGGGTGCGCTCGGAGGCCACCCTGTCCACGCCGGGCGAGCTGCTGCCCGGCGGCGCCGCGCACGGGGTGCCGGTCCAGCTCGCCGACGGCACGATCCTCATCACGGTCTACGCCCGCTACGCCGATACGGGGACGTACCAGGCCGAGGTGTACGCCAGCCGGGACGGCGGCCGCACGTTCGAGCGGCGCGGCGTGATCGCGCGGCCCTCCGGGGAGTTCGTCTACAACGAGGCGGCCGTCGAGCAGACGCTGGACGGCAGCCTGCTGGCCGTGCTGCGCCGCGACGGCGGCCCGTTCTCCACGCTGCACCAGAGCCGCTCCCTCGACGGCGGGCGCACCTGGTCGCCGGTCGCCGACCTGCGCTTCGCGGGCCAGGACTGCGTGGTACGCGGCGTCGCGCCGCGGCTGCTGCTGACCCCCGGCGGCGTGCTGGTGCTCAGCGCCGGGCGACCGGACAACTGGCTCGCCGTCTCCCTCGACGGGCTCGGCGACGCGTGGGAGTGGCCGCAGGTGACCTACCACAACCGCGACGGCATCTGGGACACGCACGGCTCGTCCGGCTACACCGGCATCGCCGCCCTGGGCCCGCACACGCTGATCCAGGTGTTCGACAACTGCAAGCTGCCCGGCACCCGCCCCGACGGGCGGCTCAACGAGACGGCCTGCCCGGCGCACGGACGGTTCGAGAACGGCGGCTGGTACGCGGTCAAGCGCCGGCTCTTCACCATCGCCGGGCCGGGACCCGGCCTGCTGGACCTGGCCGCGATGCGCCGAAGCGGCAAGCTGCGCGTCGAGACCGACATGCGCTGGACCGGCCGGCCGCGATCGCGTCCCGCCGCGGCCTTCGACGGCAGCACCGGCTACTGGTCCAGCGCCGTCGCCACCGGCCGCGGCCACTACGTGCTGCACTTCGACCGGCCGCACGCCTTCACCCGCATCGGGCTCAGCCTGCGCCCGGGGCACGCGGCCGACGCCCGCGTGTACGTCTCCAAGGACGGCCGCACGTGGGGCGATCCGGTGGTCACGATCACCGGCAGGACGGACCACGCGCTGCGCTACACCGAGTTCAGCGCGACCGGCCGGCACGTCAAGATCGTCACGGAGCCGACCTCCGGGTGCGACGCGGAGATCGGCCGGAGGTGCAGCATGCTCAACGAGATCGAGCTCTACTCATGACCCGTCGGGGTCATCGGTGACATCGGCGACGTGGGCGGCGCGGGCGTCCGGGGCGCGGGCGACGTGGGCGTATGAGGCGCGGGCGACCCGCCCGGCGACGAGCCGGCCGCGCTCGCCTCCTCCAGCGCCGACAGGTGCCTCTCCAGCGCCGGCAGCGCCGCCTTGGCCAGCGCCAGCACCTGCGGCGACGAGCCGTTGGCCAGTTCCGCCTTCGTGGCGGCCACGGCCCGCTTGTGCGAGGTGGTCATGCTGCCGAGGAACTCCTGGTCGAAGTCCATGCCCGTCGCGTCCTGCAGCCGGAGCACCTGGGCGCGCTGCTCGGCGTTCGGGGAGCCCGGGAGCTGGATGCCGAGCTTCGTGGCCGTCCTGGTGACCTTGGTGTCGAGCTCGGTGTGGTCCACGACGAGCATCTTGCCGACCGCCCTGATCTGGGCGGTGCCGCCCTTGCCCTGCGCCAGCTGGCCCGCCTGCATCTCGGCCAGGTTGCCCTCGTGGATGGCCCGCATCCAGGCCCGGTCCTGCTCCGACGGCTGGGATCCGGTAGGCGGCGCGAGGGCTGCGGTGTCCGTGGGCGCGCCGGCGCAGCCCCCCAGGGCGGCGACGGCCACGGCGGCCAGCAAAAGTGTGCGCATGATTTTTTCCTATGACATAGTGGCACTTCTCCACTACTGAGGGTAATCGCAGCTCGCGCAGGCCCAGGCCATTGCGCAGTCGCAGGCGCGTCCAGGGCGCCGGAAGACGGATAGCGCTTTCCGACTCGATGCGATGAAATGGCTCCCAGTGTGACCCGATGAAATTGGGGCGTCCCCTACAGGCTGGAGTCTTCGTGCCACTGTTCGACCTGCCGCTCGACCAACTCCGCGGCTACCTCCCCGACCGCGACGAGCCCGCCGACTTCGACGAGTTCTGGACCCGCACCTTGGACGAGGCGCGGGCGGCCGACCTGCGTGCCGAGTACGTCCCGTACGACCTGCCCTTCGCCTCCGTGGACGTCTTCGACGTCTCGTTCACGGGCTGGGGCGGGCACCGGATCAACGGGTGGTTCCTGGTGCCGCGTGGCTTGGAGAGCCCCGTGCCGTGCGTGATGCACTACATCGGCTACAGCGGCGGGCGCGGCTTCCCCAAGGACCACCTGTTCTGGCCCGCCGCCGGATACGCGGTGTTCGTGATGGAGACGCGCGGCCACGGCGGCGCCAACCCCGGCAGCCCCGGCGCCACGGGCGACCCGCACGGCAGCGCGGGGCCGCAGGCGCCCGGCATGATGACCCGCGGCATCCTGGACCCGGACGACTACTACTACCGGCGGGTCTTCACCGACGCCGTCAGGGCCGTGGACGCCGCGCTCGCGCACCCGGCGGTCGACGCGAACCAGGTCGTCGTCTCGGGCGGCAGCCAGGGCGGCGGCATCGCGCAGGCCACGGCCGCGCTGCACCCGTCGGTCAAGGCCGCGCTCATCGACGTGCCGTTCCTGACCCACTTCCGGCGGGCCGTCGAGATCACCGGGCGGGACCCGTACCAGGAGCTGGTGCGGTTCCTGGCCACCCGAAGGGACAGCGCCGAGCAGGTGTTCCGCACGCTGTCCTACTTCGACGGCCTGAACTTCGCGGCCCGCGGCCGGGTGCCGGCGCTCTACTCCGTGGCGCTGATGGACGACATCTGCCCGCCGTCGACGGTGTTCGCCGCCTACAACCACTGGCAGGGGCCCAAGGAGATCAGCGTGTGGCCCTGGAACAACCACGAGGGCGGCGGCGGCTTCCAGTCGGAGGAGCAGCTGCGTTACCTGCACAAGCTGCTCGCCGAGGACTGAACGGAAGGGTGATGGGCGCGCCCGCCGTGCCGGAGGCCGGCACGGCGGGCGCCCCGCTCACGCGCTCTGCTCCGTGACCAGGAACGACACGCTCCCCTGGTCGTCGGCTCCGGCGTCGAGGGACTTGTCCTCCAGGACGGTGGCGGCCACCGGGTCGAGGTAGACCCGCGCCCCTTCCGTCTCGACCACCTCGTCCGCCGGCTCCGGCGCGGTGGCCAGGGTAAGGGTGAGCGAGCTCGAGCCCTCACCCTGGGACGAGATGCGGATCCCGCTCTGGGCAGGCTCGGGCGTGGCCGCGGTCAGATCGCGGATCGCCTGGGCTGCGTTGGCTGTCAGGGTGAGCACGACGGCTCCTCCTCACGGTCGACGTTCAGGAATTGCCTGCCCTTCCCGCTGATCCCGGGCTCAACCCTTCTTGGCGCCAACTTTCCCCAGATTTCCTCGTGGCGCGCGTGCAGAATGAGCGCCATGGACTTCGCGGAGCACAGGCAGGCCATGGTCGAGCTGCTGCGGCAGGGGCAGGAGATCAGCGACCCGGTGGCCGACGCGCTGCTCGCCGTGCCGCGCCACCTGTTCGTGCCGGACGTCGCCCCCGAGGACGCCTACCGCGACGAGCCCATCGTCGTCAAACGCGACGACGCGGGCCGGCCGATCAGCTCGTCGTCGCAGCCCGCGATCATGGCGGCCATGGTCGACCAGCTCGGCGTCGAGCCGGGGCAGCGGGTGCTGGAGATCGGGACGGGCACCGGCTACAACGCGGCGCTGCTGGCCCGCCTCGTGGGGCCGTCCGGGCGCGTGGTGAGCGTGGACCTCGACGAGGACCTCGTGGAGCGGGCCGGGCGGCACCTGTCCGAGGCGGGCCTGTCGCAGGTGGAGGTGGTGTGCGGTGACGGCGCCGAGGGGCATGCCGCGCGGGCCCCGTACGACCGGGTGATCGCCACGGTCGGCGTGTGGGAGCCGGCCCCGGCCTGGCTCACGCAGCTGTCGCCCGGCGGGCGGCTGGTGATGCCGCTCGATCTGTTGGGGCCGCAGGCGTCGGTGGCGATGGAGCGCGACGGCGACCACTGGGCGAGCCGGTCGGTGGTGCCGTGCGGGTTCATGCGGATGCGCGGGCCGTTCGCCGGGCCCGAGGAGGTCGTGGTGCTGCGCAGGGACCCCGACCTGATGCTGTCGCTGCCCGAGCGGCGTGAGATCGGCGACGTGCTGGCCGCGCTCGACAGCGTGCCGGTCGAGGTCGCCGTCGAGGGCATGGAGCCGCGGCACGCCGCGAGCGCGATGCTGTGGCTGGCGCTGCACGAGCCCCGGGCCTGCGCCCTGAGCGGGAAGCTCGGCCGCGGGTACGGCATGAGCATCGGCCTGGTGGACGGCGACGGCATCGCGCTGCTGGGGCCCGAGGGCTCGCACCTGGCACGCGGCCAGGACCCCTCCGGCCGGGGGCTGGCGGCCCAGGGGCACGGGACGGGCGGCGCCGAGCTGGCCGCCGCGCTGGCCGGGCACCTGCGGGCCTGGGACGAGGCCGGCCGGCCGGGCATGGACACTCTCCACGTGAAGGCCTATCCGGACCCCGACGTGGCAGCGGGTGAGGGAACGGTCATGCGGAGGCGCCACACCACACTGGTGGTGGACTTCGGCGCTCTCTAGCGATCAGGGCCGGGAGGATCGGGGGCGGCTGCCGGCACATCACCTGTGGCGCGCCGGTGGCACTGCTCGAAGGTCACCGGCAACCGCTCCCTGGGCAGGACCTGTCAGGCGCGAGCTGAGAGCGTCAGGACAGGGTAGGGACGCCGCATGAGCGAACACGTGATAGATGTCCCCTCCTCCCACCTCTATCCCGGCCTGGTGCTGGACGCGCCGGCGGGCGCCGCGGACTTCCTCGTGCTGTTCGGCGACGACTCGGAGTCTCGCGCGCAGCTGCTGCGCGACGACACGGGGCGGCCGGTGCTCCGGATGGGCGGCTACATGACCGCCCAGGGCACGGTGGTCGACGAGCGGGTGTGGACCCTGCGCGAGACCCTGCAGCACGGCGACCGCGTCCGCCTCCGGCTCGGCCCCTCCCTCCCCTGACCCCCGCCGCAGGGGTCAGCGGGAGTCCGGGCGGTGCGTGGGAGCGGCGGTGGTGTCCTGTTCGCAGGCGCCGGCCTCGGCGTTCGAGACCTTCCAGTCCGCCCCCGGGAACGGGCTCATGAAGTGCGTCAGCAGGTCCACCGCGTAGTCCGGCACCTGGCCTCCGGGATCCAGCAGCGACACCATCTGCGGCCCGTCGGCGCCGCGCAGCGTGATGGAGTTGGCCCGGGCCCCGGCGGCGAAGCCGGGTTTGGCGTCCACCGTCACGCAGGCCAAGCTGATCCCGGCCGCCTTGATCTCCTGCTTGGCCCCGATCCGCCGCATCCGCTGGTCGTAGCGGCGCAGGGCGAGCGCGTGGATGGGCTTGAGCCGTACCGTGTCGTGGAAGACGTCGTTGCCGACCTCCCGGCTCAGCCGCACGTCCAGGGAGACCTGGGGCCGCAGGTCCACGCCCTTGGCGGCGATCGTCAGCCGGCCGTAGTCGCCCTCGAAGCCGGGCGCGACGTAGCCGAGCGCGGGCGGCGCCTTCAGGCCGAACGGGATCTTGCCGGGCCGGATGCGCAGCCACGACACCCGCCGCAGCCGCAGCGACACGTCCTTCACCGCGCTCGGCCCGAGCCCGAACCGCCCGGTGACGTTGTAGCTGAGGAAGCCCTTGGTGTACGGGACCTCCTTGCTGACGGCGATGGGCTGGGCCGCGACCGCGTCCATCCTGAGCCCCGCGTGCAGCGAGACGGCGCCCGTGGGCACGGGACGGGAGACGAGGTCGAGCGACTGGTCCGGGTTGAGCCGGATGGTGGTGTCGGCGGCCAGGTTCCTGACGGCGAGCGACACGTCGCCGAGCCGGCCCTTGGGGTCGATCAGCCCTCCCTCGACGCCGAGATAGCCGTCGAGCGTGCTGACGTCCGACTTGTACGTGAGCGCCGGCACGCTGAGCCCGGCGGCCGAGGCGTCGGCGTCCACCCCGAACACGGCGGGCACGTCGGAGAAGCGCAGCTCGCCGGTGCCCTTGCCGGCCATGGTGACCTTGGCGTCCAGGCGCTTGACGGCCGCGGAGTTGTTCACGCGGATGCGGGTCTGGGCGCCGTACGTGCCCTGGACGGACACCGAGGCCGGCACGGGGTCGATCGCCACGTGGCCGCGCACGCCGCCCGACTCGGCCAGCAGGTCGAGCGAGCCGAGCGTGGCGGCGGGCTCGATGCGGTACGCGGCCTGCACCGCGTTGCCCTGGGAGACGCCGAACGGCCCCACCGACATGCTGGTGATCCTGGACGGCAGCCCGGTCAGGGTGGCCCTGGCCTTGATCGGCACCGGCGACAGGACGCTGCTCGCCAGGTACACGCCAAGCGTCCCGCGCCGCGGCCGGAAGCCGGAGAACGCCAGCGTCCGGCCGGTCAGGTCCACGGTGACCTGGTCGGGCAGCCCGGTCACGTCCACGTAGCCCTGCAGGCCGAAGCAGCCGCGGCCGGGGACGCAGAAGGCGCCCTGGGAGCAGCCGGGCGACCCGGCCGCGCACCCGCCGTCCACCAGCGAGATCCCGCCGGGCACGGCCGGCGCGGCGCGCATGCGGCCGAGCGCCGCGCTCTTGCCGAGCCAGGCGCGGGCCCGCACGTCGAGCCGGGAGCCCTGGTAGGTGAGCTTGCCGTCGGCGGCGGTGACGGCCAGGTGGCCGGGCACGGGGCCGAGGGTGCCGAGCAGGCCGAAGCGGGTGTCGCCCTGCGTCATGTCGGCGTCCACGGCGAGGGTCTGCCTGGCCGAGCGGAAGTCGGCGGTGAATCCCTGCCCCGACGGGCCGAACTCGACCTGCCTGAGCCCCTTGACCCGGACGCTGGCGTCGAGGTCGCCGGTGGCCTGGTCGTAGTGCGCCGACAGGTGCGGCCCCGTGGGTGACGTGGCGCCGTCGTGGTTGGTGAAGGCCAGCTCCGCCGACCCGACCGGCCCTGACAGGCCGCGGAAGCGGTACGCGGCCGGGTCCCAGGACGCGTCGAAGCGCGCCGGGACGCCGCTCACCTCGGCGGCGGCCCTGACCGCGCGGCCGCCGAGCCGGACCCTGGCCAGGGCGGAGACCGTGGCGACCGGCGCGTCGGAGCTCCAGGTGAGCGTCCTGGCCTTCGTGTCGGCGACCAGTTCGGCGCTCCTGCGCACTCCCTCGACGATGGCCTGCAGGTCCTCGCCGGAGCGGGTGGTCACGTACGCCTTGTTGGCGTACACCTGCACCTTCCGGAGCTTGGAGGACGTCGTGACCTTGACGGTCGAGCGCTCGCCCAGCTCCCACGACGCCTTCACGTCGTCGTGCACGCCCATGACGGTGCCGTCGATCGTCGGTCCCGACCGGAGGTCGGCGTAGGCGGCGCGGACCTCGCGGATGACGCCGCTGGCCTGGTAGACGGCCCGGCGGCCGGCGGGGTCGAGGGTGACGTCCACGGTGGAGGGGGTGTTCGAGATCTCCAGCCTGGCCAGGTGGACGCCGTCGATGCTGGCCGCGCCCACGAACGGGTGGCCGCCGGCGCGCGCGCTCAGGTGGGCGTGCGGCACGCCCCCGTACGTGACGTCGAACCCGGACAGACCCGACAGCACTCCCGAGACGCCCAGCGCGTCACCCTTTTTGATCATGGTGACGTGGCCGCCGCGCGGGGTGGAGACGGCTCCGCCGTTGCGCTGCAGCACCACGGCGAACCTGCCGACGGGCGAGCTGGACGACTGCCTGACGCGGTGCGCGGCCGGGTCGCTGACCAGGCGCAGCCTGGCCGGCAGGTCGCTCAGCTCCGCCTTGAGCACCGTCCTGGCCGCGGCGCGGTCGAAGTAGAGCAGCGTGGCGGCCCCCGCCCTGCTCTTCCCGGCGTCGACGGTCAGGGTCTGCTTGCCCTTGGCGGCGGCGTACCTGGCGGTCAGGGCCGGCGGCACCTTCCTGAGCTCGGCGCTCAGCACCTTGGCCAGCCTGCCGCCACGGTAGGTGAAGTGGTGCACCCGGGCCTGCGCGATCGTGGACGGGCTGGTGAAGGTGATCTGCCCGCCCGACAGCCGCACCCGGGCGCGGGACGGCATCCGGTCGAGCACGGCCTCGGTGAACTGCCGGCCCGTCACGGCCAGCGCCTCCACCCGGGCGGGCGCGGAGGCCGCGACGTCCAGGGAGGGCGAGTCGAGCGTGGCGGTCACCGTGAGCTTCTCGGTGGCGGGCGACTGGCGCAGGCTCATCGCGCTGCGGCCGGCCAGCCCCGCGATCACGGCCGCGGAACTCCCCGGTTCCGTACGCTTGACGCTCGCCTTGACCTGCCTGCCCGCCAGGTCGACGCTGAACGTCCCCCAGTCGAAGGCCGACAGCGACGCGCCGTGCCGCAGGCCGTCGAACCCGACCGACACCTTGCCGTCGTACTCCGCCCAGACCCGCGCGCTGAGGCTCTCGCGCGAGAGCCTCTTGACGCCGAACCCCAGCCCGGCCGCCCCCTGCGCGGGGTTGGCGGCGGGCACCAGGTCGGCGGCCAGGTCGGGCTTGCCGTCACCGGTGACGTCGGCGGCCACCGGCGTCCCGACCGGCTGCTGGATCGTGCAGGAGACCGGCACGGCCGCGCTCTCGACGCACAGCCGGTACGTCAGCCCCGGCAGGACCTTGCCCAGCCCGTCGAACGCCTTGAGGACGGAGGCCAGCGGCTTGATCGGCGCCAGCGTCGCGGCCCGCGCGGTGTCGGGCAGCACGGCGCGCACGTCCGGCGCCTGCCTGCCGAGGCCCTGCTCCTCCTGGATGGAGGCGGCCTCGGTGGTGATCTCGTTGACCAGTTGCGGCCCGGCGGGCGTGGTGACCTCGGGCTCCTCCGGCCCGACCCGCCCCGTGCCGGCCGGCCGGAGCGCGAGCGAGGGCCGCGTGGCGACGCTCACCGCGGCGGGCGGCGGCTCCTGCACGGCGGGCACGGGCCGGATCTTCACCGCCTGCTGGGCCAGGGCTCGCACCTGGGTCTCGGCCTGGGCGCTCGGCGGCACTGCCGCCAAGATCGTGACGCTTGCGATGGACGTCGAAGCGAGCACGCGCAGGAGGGCGTGCGGCATGAAGCGTTCTCCCCCGGACCGGTGTAATTCATACCTTCAGAAAACAATGGTCACGATGCGACCATATTTCCTCACTGGTAGTCAAACTTGTCCGAACATGGGACCCCAATTTTCACGAACGGTACGGATGCACCGTCGGCCACCAGCCGGGGACGCGCGCCAGGTACCGCTCGTAGTCGGCGCCGAACCGCCTGCGCAGGTGCGGCTCCTCGTACCAGTGGACGAACGAGTAGACGGGCACGGCCATCACGGCGGCGTAGAGGAGCAGCCACGGATCGCCGAAGATCAGGGCCTGGCCGATGACGGCGCTGAAGATCGCCACGTACATGGGGTTGCGCACGTACCGGTAGAGGCCGCCGACCACCAGCCTGTCGGGCGGCGCGACCGGGATGGGCGTCCCGAACCCCTCCACGACGAACCGGACGAACGCGTTGAGCAGCACGATCAGCCCGGCGAGCGCCAGGACCGCGCCGAGCGCCCTGAGCGGGAGCATGACCGGGTCGGGGAGCGGGTCCCGCACGCGCCACCCGCTGATCACGTACGGGACCAGGACGGCGACGGTGCCGGGACCGACGAGGAAGAAGGCGGAGCTGACGACGGCCGCAGGAGTCTTGTGCATGGTTCGCTCCTTAATTCACTACAAGATGAGTTTAAGAAGCGGTACGAATCACCGTCAACCCGGTTGAATCTCCACCAAGGGGAGGCAGAAAGGTGGGGGCATGGCGCACTACTCGATCGGCGAGCTGGCCCGGCGGACCGGGCTGACCGTCAAGACCATCCGGTTCTACTCCGATCAGGGAATCGTGCCGCCCGCCGACCGCAGTCCCGCCGGGCACCGCCGCTACGACGCCGACGCCGTCGCACGCCTGCGGCTCGTGCGCACGCTGCGCGACCTGGGGCTCGACCTGCCCACGATCCGCCGGGTCGTGGCGCGCGAGGTCTCGCTGCCCGAGGTCGCCGCCGCGCACGCCGAGGCGCTGGCCGTACGCATCCGCACGCTCCGCCTGCGGCGCGCGGTGCTCACGGCGGTGGCCAGGCGGGGCTCCAGCCCCGAGGAGATGGATCTCATGCACAGACTGGCCCGGCTCTCCGAGGACGAGCGCCGCCGCCTCGTCGCCGACTTCCTGGACGCCGCCTTCGGCGACCTGCGCGCCCTCCCGGGAGTCGCCGGGGTCATGGGCTCGATGACGCCCGAACTGCCGGACGACCCGTCGCCCGCGCAGGTGGAGGCGTGGGTGGAGCTGGCGGAGCTCGCCCAGGACGCGGACTTCCGCGCCGCCCTCCACCGGACGATCCGCCACCACGTCCCCGACCGGCCCGGCGTGCCGCGGCCCGGTCCCGCCGCCCTGGCCCGTGACCACGCCAGGGACGCTCTCGCGGCCGGGGTCGAGCCCGGCGCGCCCGAGGCCGAGCCGGTGGTGGCGGCGGTGGCGGCCCGGTACGCGCGCGACCGCGGCCGGACCGACTCCCCCGCACTCCGCCGCCGGTTGCTGGCCCGGCTGGAGAGCGCGGACGACCCGCGCAGGGAGCGCTACCTCGAGTTGCTGGCGGTGGTCAACGGCTGGCCAGCCCCCGAGAGCCTGGCCCCGGCCCTCGGCTGGTTCACCGCCGCCCTGCGCGCCCGCCTCCCCGAGAACGACCAGGACGAAGGCCTGCGCGCCCCCGCGTGACGACCGCCCCCCGGCTGCCGGAACCCGGCCGGGGGGACCACCGCCCCCGGCTGCCGGGACCGCGCCGGCTGGACCACCGCCCCTCGGCTACCGGGACCCGGCCGGCTGGACGACCGCGTCGGGGCCGGGGAAGACGATCTGCTCGTGCCCGTCGTCGTACCGGACCACGAACGGCGGCGTGCCGTTCTCCCCCCGGATCTCGATGATCTGGCCCTTCCTGTCCCGTTGCCCGACGACGTGTCCGTGGACGACCAGGAAGTCACCGACGTTCGCGTGCATGATGGGTTCCTCTCAGCTGATCAGCGGCAACGTTGAGGTTCCTTCCCACCTTGTACCAGGGGAGCCGCCCCGCAAAGGCATGCCTTCCCCATCTCTGGCCCCATCTCTGGCCCCATCTCCGGCCCCATCTCTGGGGCGCGGCCGGTCGACGCGGCCCTGGTGGCGCTGTTAACGTCTGCCGCCATGCGCGCCTTCGTCATCACCGGTCCAGGACGTGCGGAGGTCCAGGAGGTGGAGCCGCCCGAGCCGGGTGCGGGCGAGGTGGTGGTGGAGGTCGAGCGGGCCGGGGTGTGCGGCACGGACATGGAGTTCTACTCGGGCGCGATGTCGTACCTGCACACGGGCGAGGCCCGCTATCCCGTACGGATCGGGCACGAATGGGCCGGCACCGTGCGGGAGGTCGGCGACGGCGTGGACCCCGCCTGGCTGGGCCGCCGCGTCACGGGCGACACGATGCTGGGCTGCGGCCGGTGCGCCCGGTGCGGCGCGGGACGGCAGCACCTGTGCGCCGACCGGTACGAGATCGGCGTGCGGCGCGGCTGGCCCGGCGCGCTGGCGGAGCGCCTCCCGGTGCCCGTCCGCGCGCTCCAGCCGCTGCCCGCCTCGGTGGACGCCAGGCTCGGCGCGCTGGTGGAGCCGGGCGGGAACGCGCTCAGAGCGGTACGGGCCGCCGCCCTGTCGCCCGGGGAGCGCCTGCTGGTCATCGGGCCGGGCACGATCGGGCTGCTCGCGGCCCTCGTCGCCGAGGCGCAGGGGGTGGAGGTGCACCTGCTCGGCCTCACGGAGGGCTCCCTGGCCTTCGCCCGCTCCCTCGGCTTCTCCCGCACGTGGACCGCGCCCGGCGTGCCACCCGACGGACCACCCGATGGGCCACCGGACGGGCCGCGTGTCGGACCTCCCGGCGGGCCGCCCGTCCTGCCGCCGTTCGGGGGGCTGTTCGACGCGGTGATCGACGCCTCGACCGGCCCCGGCTCGCCCGCGCTCGCCGTCGAGGCCGTCGAGCCGGGCCGCCGCGTCGTGTTCATCGGCCTGTCGGCGGATCCCAGCCGGGCCGACACGCGCCGGCTCGTGCTCAAGGACGTGACGGCCGTCGGCGTCCTCAGCGCCTCCGGCGGCCTGGCCGGGACCACCGAGCTGTACGCGTCCGGCCGGGTCGATCCCCGCCCACTGGTCGCGGCCACCGTCCCGCTGGAGGAGGCGGCCGCGGTGCTGGCGGGGCGGCGCCGTCCTGAATGGGGCGGCGCTCCGAAGGTCCACATCGATCCGCGAACCTGAGGGCGAGGGGCATGAAGGCGGTCGTCTTCGACGCGATGGGCGTTCTGTACAGGGACGGGAACGTTCAGGGCCGGGTGCTGATCCCGTACCTGCGCGCTCAGGGGTGCTCGGCGCCGGAGGAGCGGATCCGCGCGGCGTACCGGGCGGCCACGCTGGGGAGCCTGAGCACGGACGGGTTCTGGTCGGCGGTCGGGCTGGCGGCGCGCGACGAGCACTACTGCCGGGAGCA
The DNA here is from genome assembly GCF_006334985.2 of Nonomuraea phyllanthi. GTDB lineage: Bacteria > Actinomycetota > Actinomycetes > Streptosporangiales > Streptosporangiaceae > Nonomuraea > Nonomuraea phyllanthi. Next base: position 202,318 of record NZ_VDLX02000018.1, on the reverse strand, counting down.
CGTGCTCACCGAGGGCACGCGCGAGGCGCTGGACGAGCTGGCCGGCGACGGGCTGGCGCTGGCGTGCCTGAGCAACGACACGGCCGCCTGGTCGGCGATCCTGCGCCGCCGATTCGGCCTGGACCGGCGCATCCGCCGCTGGTTCATCAGCTCGGACCTCGGCGCCCGCAAGCCCGACCCGGCCCCGTACGAGGCGGTGCTCGGCGCGCTGGGGCTGCCCGCGGCGGAGGTGCTGTTCGTCGACGACCGCCCCGCGAACCTGGCTCCCGCCCGCTCGCTCGGCATGCGCACCGTGCTGTTCCGCAGCGACGACAGCGGCCCCGACCCCGGGCCGGGCGTCGGGACGATGCCGGAGCTGGTCGCCGCCGTCCGCGCCATGACGGCGGGGGAAAACCGGTCGAGCACGCCGTGACCCGGTGGCTAGCGTGGGCCGGTGCACATCCATCTGGAGACCGAGCGGCTGATCCTGCGCCGCTTCACCGAGTCCGACGCCGACGACCTCTACGCCCTGCACAACGACCCCGAGGTCATGCGGTACCTCAACGGCGGCCGGCACACGCCGCGTGAGGTGATCGTCGGGGAGACGCTGCCGACGTTCATCGCGTCCGGCTACCTCGCGGCCCTGGAGAAGCCGTCCGGGGCGTTCCTGGGCTGGTTCCACCTGCGGGCGCCCCAGGGCGGGCCGGAGGACGAGCCAGAGCTGGGCTACCGGCTGCACAGGGCCGCCTGGGGCAGGGGATACGCGACGGAGGGCTCGCGCGCGCTGATCGACCAGGCCTTCCGTGAGCTGGGCGCGCGGCGGGTGTTCGCCCAGACGATGGCGGTGAACGCGCGCTCGCGGCGGGTCATGGAGCGGTGCGGGCTGCGGTTCGCCCGCACGTTCTTCATGGAGTTCGAGGATCCGCTGCCGGGCACCGAGGAGGGCGAGGTCGAGTACGAGCTGCTGCGTGCCGACTGGGAGGCCAGGACCTGACCTGGTGCACTGGTCGGACCAGTCGCTAGGGTGCCTTCATGGGATATGACGCGCTGTTCCGCCTGGATGGTCGGCGGGCCGTGGTGATCGGGGCAGGAAGCGGGATCGGCAGGGAGGCGGCGCTGGCGCTGGCCGCCCAGGGGGCTTCGGTGGTGTGCGCCGACCGCGACCTGGCCTCGGCTGAGGAGACGGCGGCCTCGTGCGGCGGCACCGCCCGGCTGCTCGACGTGCTGGACGCGGGCGAGGTACGCAGGGCCGCCGCGGAGGAACCGGCCGACGTACTGGTGTTCACGGCCGCCACGAACGTGCGCAAACGGCTGCTCGACTACTCCGGCGAGGAGTTCGACCGGGTGGTGGGACTCAACCTGCGGGCCTCGTTCGACGTGGTGCGGGCCTTCGGGGCGGGCATGGTGGAGCGGGGCCGCGGCTCGATCATCGGGTTCGCGTCGATCCGCGCGTCGGTGACCGAACCCGGCCAGGGCGTCTACTCCGCCACCAAGGCGGGCCTGGTGCAGCTGCTGCGCACGGCGGCGGCCGAGTTCGGCCCGCACGGGGTGCGGGTGAACGCGATCGCGCCGGGCGTCGTCGAGACGCCGCTGACCCGGCAGATCAAGGACAATCCCGACTGGTACGCCGCGTACGCCGCCAAGAGCGCGCTCGGCCGGTGGGCCACGGCGGAGGAGATGGCCGGGGCGGTGGTCTACCTGGCCGGCGACGCGGCGAGCTTCGTGACCGGCTCGGTGCTGTACGTCGACGGCGGCTGGACCGCCGTGGACGGCCGCTTCGACCCGCCCAACTGAGCACACAGACAGGCGCCCGACTGAGCGCCGGCCGCCCGGCTGAGCACGAACGCCACCGGGGCCCGCTCGGCCGGGCCCCGGGCGTCACCCGTCAGGACGGGCGGATGATCGCCATCCTCGTCACGGTCAGCTCCTCGATGGCGAAGCGCGGCCCCTCGCGCCCGATGCCCGAGTCCTTGACCCCGCCGTACGGCATGTTGTCGGCCCTGAACCCCGGCACGTCGTTGACCACCACTCCCCCGGCCTCGATCCGGTCGATGGCGGCGAAGGCCGTGGCCAGCGAGCGGGTGAAGACCGCCGCGTGCAGGCCGTACCGCGAGTTGTTGACGGCGGCGAAGGCGGCGTCGAGGTCGGGCACCGGGCGCACGCACACGACGGGCCCGAAGATCTCCTCGTCCCACGCGGCGGCGCCGTCGCCGACGCCCGTGAGCACGGTGGGGGCGATGGCCCTGCCGTCGCGGTGCCCGCCGACGACGGCCTCGCCGCCCGAGGCCGCGATCCACTCGAGGACGCGGTCGGTGGCGGCCGGGTCGATGAGCGGGGCGACGCGGGTCTCCGGCAGGCGGGGGTCGCCGACCGTGACGTCCTTGACGCGCTCGGCCAGCAGGGACACGAAGCGCTCGCGTACGGGCTCCTCGACGAGCACCCGCTGGACGGCGATGCACGCCTGGCCGGAGGCGTAGTAGCCGCCGCGCACGACGGCGTCGGCGGCGGCCTCCAGGTCGGCGTCGGCCGCCACGACGAGCGCCGCGTTCGAGCCCAGCTCCAGCAGCACCTTCGTGGGGGCGGCGGAGCGGGCGATGGTGTGCCCGGCGGCGGCCGAGCCGGTGAACGAGACGGCGCCGATCCGCCGGTCCTCCACCAGCGTCCTGCCGACCTCGACGTCCCCGGTGACGAGCTGCACGGCGGAAGGCGGCAGCGCGTTCGCCGACCGGATGAGGTGGACCAGCCAGAGCGTGGCGAGCGGGGTCGCGGGGGCCGGCTTGACGATCACCGGGCAGCCGGCGGCGACGGCCGGGGCGATCTTGTGGGCGGCCAGCAGCAGCGGGTAGTTGAAGCCGGTGATCCCGACGACCACCCCGATCGGGCGGCGCGTCCAGAAGCCGACGAGCCCCTCGCCCGAGGGGAGCAGGTCGAGCGGCACGGTCTCGCCGTGCAGCCGGGCGACCTCCTCGGCGGCGGTGGCCAGCGTGACGAGCGTTCTGGCGACCTCCACCCGGCAGTCGACCAGGGGCTTGCCGGTCTCGAGCACCAGCAGGCGCTCGAACTCCTCGCGGTTTGCGGCGAGGGCGTCGTGGGCCCGCATGAGCGCGGTGCGGCGGGCGTGCGACGGCAGCGCGGCCATGGCGGGCGCCACGGCCAGGGCCTCGTTCACGGCCTGTTCCGCGAGGGCTCTCGTGCCCCTGGGGGACCTGGCCACCAGGGAGCCGTCGTAGGGGAAGGTGATGTCGTCGGTCTCCGCCGTCTCCACCCATCCGTCCCCGATGGGCAGGCCGGACGGCCATGCGGTGTCGATGGTCATGCTCGCTTCCGTTGGGCGCTGGGGAACACGTCGAGGTACGCGGGTGCGTCCTCGCGGGTCGTGGCGGCGAGTACGGCGTGCGCGACCGCGCGGCTGAACACGTCGGCCGCCGCCGCCAGGACCTCCTGGAGGGTGTCGTGGCCCGGCTCCGGGCAGGCGCACGTGGCCAGGCCGAAGATGGTGTCGCCGTCGGTCATGGTGTGGGCCGGTCTGATCGCCCTGGCCAGGCCGTCGTGGGCGACCGCGGCCAGCTTGCCGCACTGGGCCTTGGTGAGGGTGAGGTCGGTGGCCACCACGCCGATGGTGGTGTTGAACGACGGGGCGTCGTCCGGGTGCCAGGCGTGGAGCTCCTCGGGGATCGGGGGGCGGAGGTGGTCGAACTCGCCGGGGAGGCCGTACCTGGCGCCCGCGACGGTGCCGTCGCGGGGGTCGAGGACGGAGCCGACGGGGTTGGCCACGACCAGGGCGGCCACGGTGGCGCCGCCGGGGAGCACGGCGCTCGCCGTCCCCACCCCGCCGGCCAGGCCGCCGGCCCTGGCGCCGGTGCCCGCTCCGACCGATCCGCCGGCCGCGCCGCTGTGCGTGACCACGGACGGCGGGATGGCGTCGTTCCCGCCGTCGGCGGCCTCCGCGTGGGCGGCGTCGTGGGCGGCGTCGTGGGCGGCGTCGTGGGCGGCGTCGTGGGCGGCGTCGTAGGCGGCGTCGTAGGCGGCGTCGTAGGCGGCGTCGTGGGCGGCGTCGTAGGCGGCGTCGTAGGCGGCGTCGTAGGCGGCGTCGTAGGCGGCGTCGTGGGCGGCGTCGTAGGCGGCGTCGTAGGCGGCGGTGCCGAAGGTCGCGTCAGGGACAGCGCGGAACGTGCCACCGCGCCCCAGGTCGAAGATGACCGCCGCCGGGACGATGGGCACCACGCCCCCCGCCACCGGGTATCCGACGCCGGCGTCCGCCAGCCGGTCCACCACGCCGCACGCCGCCGACAGCCCGTACGCGCTGCCCCCGGTGAGCACCACGGCGTGCACGCGCGAGACCAGGTTGCGCGGGTCCAGCAGCTCCGTCTCGCGCGTCCCCGGGGCGGCGCCCCGCACGTCGACGCCCGCCACGGCACCCGAGGGAGGGGCGAGGACGACGGTGGTGCCGGTGAGGTAGCCGCCGCCCGCCCGCTGGGCGTGCCCGACGCGGAGTCCGGCCACGTCCTCCAGCGAGTTGGTGGCCCCGGGGCGCATCACAGGTCCCGGGTGAGGAAGCGACGGGCCGCCTCGGCGAAGACGCGGGCGCACCGGACGATCTCGGCCACCTCCACGAACTCGTCCGCCTGGTGCGCGATCCACTTCCCGCCGGGCCCGTACACCACGGAGGGGATGCCACCCCAGTGGGTCAGCACGGTCCCGTCCGTTGAGCCGGGCACACCACCGTAGACGGGCTCCTCGCCGGTGACGGCGCGGTGGGCGGCGGCCAGCGCGGCCACCACGGGGTCGGACACGGGCACGTCCACCGGCGGGCGGTCCACCAGTACCGACACCTCGGCGGTGATCCCGTCGCCGGCGGCGAGCGCGGCCACCCGGTCGGCGACCGTCTTGTGCTCGACGCCGGGGATGGTCCGCACGTCCACGAACACCGACGCGACCGCCGGGATCACGTTCACCTGCTCCTCGGACCCGGCGCGCAGCACGGTCGGCGTGACGTACACCTCGCCCAGGTGCTCGTGGGCCGGGTGCCGCTCCTGCAGCTCCTCCTGCAGCGCCCGCAGCCCCACCAGCAGGGTGCCGACCGCCTGCAGCGGGTTGCGGCCGTGCTGGGGCATCGCGCCGTGCGCCATCTTGCCGGTCAGGTCGACCCGCAGCCGCAGCGCGCCCTTGGCGACCGCGCAGATCTCGCCCGCCTCGGGCTCGGCCACGATCGCGCCGTCCACGTCGGCCGCCAGCCCCTCGGAGACGAAGTGGTGCGCGCCGATCATGAGACCTTCCTCGTCGGCCAGCGCGCACACCTTGATCCGTCCAGGGAACGGTCCAGCCAGCTGCAGGGCCCGGGTGGCGTAGAGGGTGGCGGCCAGGCCGGACTTCATGTCGGCGCTGCCGCGCCCCCACAGCCGGCCGTCGCGGATCTCGCCGCCGAACGGGTCGACGGTCCAGGCCGACAGGTCTCCCTCGGTCACCACGTCGGTGTGGCCCTCGAACATCAGCGTCGGCCCGTCACCGCCGCCGCCCTCGACCACGGCCACCACGTTGGGCCGGTCGGGCTCCACCTCGTAGCGGACCGGGTCCCAGCCCCACTCCCGCATCCTGGCCTCCACCAGGTCGGCGGCGGCCCGCTCGCGCCGCCCCGGGTCGTTGGTGCTGGGAATGCGCACCAGCGCCTGGGTGAACTCCACCACTCCGTCGGCATCGACCTCGATCACAACAAACCCTTCAGAGTAGGTACGGCCCGCAGCAACGTACGCGTGTAGGGGTGGGCGGGCGCGGCCCAGATCTCGTCCACGGGACCGCTCTCCACGATCTCGCCCCGGCTCATGACCGCGACCGTCTCGCACACGTGCCGCACCACGGACAGGTCGTGCGAGACGAACACGAGCGTGAGCCCCAGCTCGTCGACGAGGTCGGCGAGCAGGTTGAGTATCTGCCCGCGTACGGACACGTCCAGCGCGCTGACCGGCTCGTCGGCGACCAGCACCTTCGGCCGGGGCGCGAGCGCGCGGGCGATCGCGATGCGCTGCCGCTGGCCGCCGGAGAACTGGTGCGGGTACCGGTCGGCTGCCGAGGCGGGCAGACCGACCGCGTCCAGCAGCTCGGCCACGCGGTCGCCGGCCGGCAGGCCGAGCCCGACGAGCGGCTCGGCGACGAGGTCGCGCACGCGCATGCGCGGGTCGAGCGAGCTCATCGGGTCCTGGAAGACGATCTGGAGGTTCTCGCGCAGGAAGCGCAGCCGCCGCTCCGGCCGGCCGGTGATCTCCTGCCCGTCGAACCGGATGGAGCCGCTGGTGGGCTGGTCGAGCGCGCAGAGCAGGCGCAGCAGCGTGGACTTGCCGGAGCCGGACTCGCCGACGATGCCGTACCGCTCGCCGCGCCGCACGGTCAGCGAGACGTCGTCGAGCGCCCGCACGGCGGCGCCCGGCTTGGTGAGCGAGGTGCGGGGCCGGTGGTAGACGCGGCTGACGTGCTCGGCCTCGATCAGCGCCTCGGCCGGCTCCTCAGTCTGCGGGGTGCCAGCATGCGTGGGCATGGCCGTCTCCTGTCAACGCCGGTACGTCCTCGCACGTGGGAGTGGCGTGCGGGCAGCGGTTGCGGAACACGCAGCCGCCGGGGAAGCGCCCGGCGGCCGGGACGCTGCCCTTGATGGTGGGCAGCCGGGTGCCGCGCGGGGTGAGCTTGGAGGCGGCCAGCAGGCCCTCGGTGTAGCGGTGGCGGGGCCTGGTGAACACCTCCCGGATGGGGCCGCTCTCGACGACGCGCCCCCCGTACATGACGAGGACTCGCTCGCAGACGGAGGCCACGACGGCGAGGTCGTGGGTGATGAACAGCAGCGCGGGCGCGACCTCGGCGATCAGCTCCAGCATCTGCTTCTGCACGGTGACGTCGAGCGCGGTCGTGGGCTCGTCGCAGATGAGCAGGCGGGGCTCGTTGGCCAGGGCGATGGCGAGCATGACGCGCTGGCGCTGGCCGCCGGAGAGCTGGTGCGGGTAGGCGCGGGCGATCTGCGCGGGCTCGGGCAGGCGTACGCGGTCGAGCAGGTCGAGCGCCCTGCGCCGGGCCTGCGGGCGGGGCGTGCCGTGCAGGGTCATGATCTCGGCGACCTGGGCGCCGATGCGCATGAGCGGGTTGAGCGCGGTCATCGGCTCCTGGAAGACCATGGAGACGTCGCGGCCGCGCAGCCGCTTCAGCCGGCTCTCCGGCACGCCGACCAGGTCGTCGCCGCCGCCGTCCGGGCCGTCCAGCGCGGCCCTGCCGGTGGCGGTGACGCCCTCGGGGAGCAGGCCCATGAGCGACAGCGCGGTCAGCGACTTGCCGGAGCCGGACTCGCCGATCAGCCCGACCCGCTCGCCGGGCGCGATGTCGAACGACACGTCGTGGACCAGCTCGACGTCGCCGGAGCGGACGGTCAGCCCCTCAACCTTCAGCACGGATCCTCCTGAGCTTCGGGTCGAGGTAGTCGCGCAGGCCGTCGCCGAGGAGGTTGAAGCCGAGCACGGCCAGCGCGATCGCGAGGCCGGGCCAGAGCGCCAGGCGCGGCGTCGAGAACAGCAGCTCCTGCGACTCCTGCAGCATCCGGCCCCACGAGGGGGTCGGCGGCCGGGTGCCGAAGCCGAGGAACGACAGCGCCGCCTCGGCCAGGATCGCGATCGCGAACGACACCGACGCCTGCACGATGAGCACGGAGCCGATGTTCGGCAGCACGTGCCGCACCGCGATGGCGGCCCGCCCGCGACCGGCGGCCCTGGCGGCGAGGACGTAGTCGGTGACCATGACCTGGAGCGTGGCGGCGCGCGCCACGCGGGCGAACGCGGGCACGGTGGCCACCCCGATCGCGATCATCGCGGTCAGCGTGCCGGCCCCGTAGACCGCTCCCAGCATGACGGCCAGCAGCAGCGCCGGGAAGGCGAACACCAGGTCGTTGACGCGCATGATCAGCTCGGAGAGCCAGCCGCGCGGCGTCATCCCGGCGGCCATGCCGAGCGGCGTGCCGAGCACGGCGGCGATGCCGACGGCCACGATGCCGACGTAGAGGGTGGTCCTGGCGCCGACCATGAGCTGGCTGAAGGTGTCGCGGCCGAACTTGTCGGCGCCCAGCAGGTAGCCGCCGCCGGGCTCCCGGAGCTTGCGCGCGGCGTCCACGAGGGTGGGGTCGTGCGGGGTCCAGAAGAACGACACCACGGCCGCCAGCACGACGAGGCCGACGAGCACGCCGCCGGCCACCAGCCCGGCGTTGATCCGCCCCCTCATCGCAGCCTCGGGTCGAGCAGGTGGTAGGCCACGTCCACCACGAAGTTGATCAGCAGGACGGCCGCCACCAGCACCATCACCACACCTTGGACGAGCAGCAGGTCGCGCCCGGCGACGCCGTTGAGCAGCAGGTCGCCGAGCCCGGGGATGACGAAGACCCGCTCGACCACGACCGCGCCGATCAGCAGCGTGGCCAGTTGCAGGCCGAGCACGGTGACGACGGGGATGGAGGCGTTGCGCAGGCCGTGCCGCCACAGGGCGCCGGTGCTGCCCCGTCCCTTGGCGCGGGCGGTGCGCAGGTAGTCCTCGCGCATCACGTCGAGCACGGCGCTGCGGACGTACCGGGTGAGCACGGCGCCCTGCACGAGCCCGAGCGACAGCCACGGCAGCAGCAGGCTGCGCAGCCACTCCCCCGGGCTGTCGGCGATCGGCACGTAGCCGCCGGACGGCAGCGCCTGCGCCTTCACCGCGAACACGAACACCAGCAGGATGCCCGCGAGGAACGCCGGGATCGCGATGCCGATCTGGCTGACCGCGCTGATGGCCGCTCCCAGGGGGTTGCGGTGGTGCACGGCGGCGAATGTGCCGAGCGGCACGGCGATGGCCACGGCCACCGCCATGCCGCCGAGCACCAGTACGGCCGTGACGCCGAGCCGGTCGCTGATCTGCGGGCCGATGGGGGCGCTGGTCACGTACGAGGTGCCGAAGTCGCCCTGGGCGAGCCCGCCGAACCAGTCGAGGAACTGCACCACCGGAGGCCGGTCGGTGCCGAACTGCTCGCGCAGCGCCGCCACCGCCTCGGGGGTGGCGTTGACGCCGAGCGCGATCTCGGCCGGGTCGCCGGGCAGCAGCGCCATGAAGGCGAAGACCACCACGCCGGCCACGGCGGTGCTCGCCACGAGCACCGCCAGGCGTTTGAGCAGGTACAGCGTCACTGTTGCTTCGCGAGCGCGGTGAAGTCGAAGGACTCGGAGATGGCGTTCTTGGGCAGCCCGGTGACGCCCTTCTTGGCCACGATGAGGTTCGGGAAGAGGAAGAGCCAGTCGGCCGCAGCGTCGTCGGACAGCAGCTTGGCGGCCGTCTTCAGGTCCTCGGTCTGCTCCTGCTCGGTGCCCGAGTCGGCGGAGGCGAGCAGCTTGCCGAACTCCGGGTTGTCGTAACGGAAGTAGTACGACTTATCGGCAAATATCCCCATGTCGCGGGGTTCGACGTGGTTGATGATGGACAGGTCGTAGTCGCCCTTGGTGAACACCTGGTCCAGCCAGCGGGCCGGGAACTCCAGGGGCTCGATGTCGGCGTTGATGCCCACTTGGGCCAGCTGCGACTTGACGACCTGGGCGCTCGCGACCGCGTACGGCAGGTTGGGGATGCGCATCTTGACGTTGAGCGTCTTGCCGCCGAGCAGCTCCTTGGCCTTGGCCGGGTCGTACGGGTAGTCGCCGGTGCGGTCCTCGTACCAGGGGTCGGTGGGCGGCACCATCGAGCCGATCAGCTGGCCGCGCCCGGCCCAGGCGGTCTCCAGCAGCGCCTTGTGGTCGATCGCGTAGCGGACGGCCTGCCTGGCCTTCTTGTCGTTGAACGGCGGGCGGCCGTTGTTCATCGACAGGACGACCTCGCCGTTGGTGGTGCCCTCGACCGTCTGGAAGCGGTTGGGGTCGGCGAACTGCTGCAGCGACTCGGGCGCCTGCACGCTGGAGATGACGTCGATGCCGCCGGTCAGCAGCGCGTTGTTCATCGCCGTGGCGTCCTTGAAGTACTTCAGCGTGATCGACGACAGCGCCGGCTTGGTGCCCCAGTAGGAGGGGTTCGCGGCGAGCTGGATGGAGTCGCCGCGCCGCCACGAGGCCAGGGTGTACGGGCCGGTGCCGACGGGCTTGTTGGCCAGGTCGGAGACGCCGGTCCGGCTGAACATCGCGCCGAGCCTGGTGGCCATCGAGTAGAGGAAGCCGTTGCTCGGCTTCTTGAGCGTGACGACGGCGGTCGTGTCGTCCTTCTTCTCCACCTTGTCGACGACGTCCAGCTGGGACTTGATCTTCAGCTTCCAGTCGGCCTTCACCCGGTCGAGCGAGAACACCACGTCGTCGGCCGTGAACGGCGCGCCGCTGCTGAACTTCACGTTGTCGTGCAGCGTGAACGTGTAGGTCTTGCGGTCGGGCGAGACCTCCCACTTCTCGGCCAGCAGCGGCACGATCTTGCCGTCCTGGTCGAGCTTGACCAGGCCCTCGTAGACGTTGACGAGCAGCGCCTGCGGGATGGCGGCGCCCTCGGTGGAGGTGAAGTCGAGGTTCGCGGGCTCGGCCACGAATCCGACGGACAACGTCTGGCTCTTGGGGGCGCCGGCGTCACCGCCGCCGCCTGAGGAGGAGCCACCGCCGCAGGCGGCCGTGGCCAGCAGGAGACCGCCGGTGGCGATCCAGATCCCGATTCGCCTCATGTCTTACAGCCTCCTGGCTAGTGCACTGGTCGGACCAGTAGGCTGCACATTGCCAGTCGACGACGGCTCGGGTCAAGGGGGCTTACATGGATGGTCCGCGTTTCGAGCCGGTGCGTGCCGTACGCGCCTACGAACGGGTGGTCGAGCAGGTCGAGGAGGCCATCGAGGGCGGCACCCTCTCGCCCGGCCAGCGGCTGCCGAGCGAGCGGGAGCTGATGGTGCAGTTCTCGGTCAGCCGGTCGACCGTGCGCGAGGCGCTGCGCGTGCTGCAGGCGCGCGGCCTGGTCCGCTCGCGGCCCGGCGACCCGAACGGGGCGGAGGTGCTGCCGTTCTCGCCCGCCGCCCTGCACAAGTCGATGACCACGCTGGCCCGGGTGGAGGAGCTGTCCCTGGCCGAGCTGGTGCAGTTCAGGATGGTGCTCGACTCCTCGGCCATCCTGCTGGCCGCGCGGCTGCGCACCGACGCCCAGCTCGCCGACATGGAGTCGGCCGTGGCCGGCATGCGGGCCGCCGTGGAGGCGGGCCACGACGCGTTCGGCGAGGCCGACGTGGCCTTCCACGACGTGGTGGCGCGGTCGAGCGGCAACAAGCTCATCCAGATCTGCATGGACGTGGTGCGCTCGATCGTGCTCAAGCTGATCGCCGAGAAGATCGCCGACGCGCCGGACCGGGAGGCGCTGATGCGGCAGAGCATCCGCCACCACGAGGAGGTGCTGGCCGCGATGCGCGCCGGCGACGGCCCGCTGGCCGCCCGGCTGTCCAGGAAGGCGATGTACGACTACTACGCGGGCTACGTACCGGCCGCCGAACGCTCCTCCCTGCGCGCCCTGCTGGACTGACCCGCCCCCACCACGACCCGGAAGGGCAACCCGGCTTCATCTCTCCCCAAAGGGACGGTAATACCGGGCGGCGGGGCCGGGGCGTGCGGCGGAAAACCGTACTCGCGTTCGGTCCCGAGGACCGGTTATCTTGCGTGCGTGGAGCGCGTGGACGGGGACGGCCTGCTTGAGGCCTTTATGCGCGAGCCGCGCCGATACACCAGCCACCAGGTCGCCGAGATGGCGGGAGTGCCGGTCTACCGCGCGCGGCGCTACTGGCGTGCCCTCGGGTTCGCGAACGTGGCCGACGACGCGGTCGAGTTCACCGACTCCGACGTGGAGGCTCTCGAGACGATGCTCGGCCTGGTCCGCTCGGGCATCTACGACGAGGAGCACATGCTGCTGGTGGCCCGCTCGCTCGGCAGCGCCACCGCCAGGCTGGCCGAGTCGCAGGCCGAGATGGGCGTCGAGGCGCTCGACCAGGCGGGCGTCCCGCTGGCGGAGCGCCCCCGCGCCTGGCGGCGGCGGGCCGCGCGGGTGGTGCCGGAGCTGGCCAGGCTGCTCGTCTACACCTGGCAGCGCCAGCTCGCCGCCGCCGCGGGCCGCATCGCCGAGCAGGACATGCGGGCGGTACGCCTGGCCGTCGGCTTCGCCGACCTGGTCGCGTTCACCCGGCTGAGCAGGCAGATCACGGGCACCGAGCTGGCCCGGCTGATCGACAGGTTCGAGGGGCGCTCGGCCGACATCGTCACCTCGACCGGCGGGCGGGTGGTCAAGACGCTCGGCGACTCGGTGCTGTTCGTGGCCGACCGGTCCCACATCGCCGCCGAGATCGCGCTGCGGCTGGTGGAGACGCACGCGCGGGTCAAGGACATGCCCGAGCTGCGGGTGGGCCTGGCGGCCGGGCCGGTGATCTGGCGGATGGGGGACGTGTTCGGCACCACGGTCAACCTCGCCAGCAGGCTCACGGCGCTGTCACTGCCCGGGACGATCCTGGCCGATCCGCAGCTGGCGGAGGAGCTGGAGGGCGACCGGGCCTTCCGGCTGCGGGCCGTCGAGCGGCTGTCGGTGCGCGGGCTGGGCGAGCTGGCTCCGTTCACGGTGACGCGCGCCGCCGCGCCCTGATCCCTGGCGGCCGGTTCCGGGCGGGCGGTCCGGGCGGTTTCGGGCGGGCGGGCAACCCCGGGTCGCGATCGATGCGTCAGTACCGTCGTCAGGCTTTGACGGGAGGCGCGCCAGGTGGCGGACAGGGCGATATTCGATGATTTCGTGGTGGCCAGGTCGGACCGGCTGTTACGGACCGCGTACCTGCTGACCCACGACTGGGCGGTGGCGGAGGACCTGCTGCAGGAGTCGCTGGCCAAGGCGTGGTTCGCGTGGCCGGGCATCGACGAGCCCGAGGCGTACGTGCGCCGGGTCCTCGTGACCACGTACACCTCGTGGTGGCGCCGCAGGTGGCGCTCGGAGCTGCCCGTCGGCGCCCTGCCCGACGAGCCGGCGCGGGACGAGGCGGGCCGGCGCGAGGAGCTGTGGCAGGCGGTGGGCCGGCTGCCCGCCAGGCAGCGGGCGGTGATCGTGCTGCGCTTCTACGAGGACCTGCCGGTGGCCGAGGTGGCCGGGATCCTCCGCTGCCAGGAGGGCACGGTCAAGAGCCAGACCGCCAAGGCGCTGGCCAAGCTGCGCGTGGACGAGTCGATCGTGAAGGAGCTGCACCGATGACCGCGCAAGACCTGCGTGACGTCCTGCGGGAGCGGGCCGAGGCCGCGTCGCCCGCCAACCCGTACCGGCACGAGCACGTCCGCGCCCGCATCCGGCGGACCCGGGTGCGCCGGCGCGCCGCGGCCGGGGCCACGGTGGCGGCGCTGGTGCTCGGCGCGTCGGTGGTCCCCGGCGTGACGGAGCAGCGGCAGCGCGAGACGACTGCCATCGCCGGGGCGGCGGCCGAGCTGCCCGAGCGGTTCACGGCGCACGACGGCACCGAGTACCGCCGCCTGGCCTCCGGCGTCCTCCGGGCGAAGGGCGAGGGCAAGGCGTCGTTCACGGTGCCGGTCTCCGGCAGGCCGCTGGACGTGGCGGTGGAGTGCGCGGGCGGCGGACCGGTCGGCCCCGTCCCGGACGTCACCGTCAACGGTAACCGCACCGACGGCCCGGCCTTCTGGTCCTGCTCGGACGGCATGAGCCTGCGCCCCGTGACCGTCCCCCCCGACGTCACCGAGGTCACCGTCACGCTGACCTACGAACCCGGCTGTGACGTGGTCGAACGGGACGGGCCGTGCCGGCCCACCGCCGCCGAACGGCCGGATCTGGACCTCGCGGTCTACGAGTGGACGCCGCCCGCCCAGCCGGTCGAACCCGCCCCCATCGGTGACGACGCCCCCGTGCGGTATCGCGACATGACGCCGGCCGGTTCGGCGACGGGCGTGTGGCCGCGCGACTCCTCCTTCACGTTCGAGGCCGAGAGCCGGACGGGGAAGGTGGCGGTCAACCAGGTCTGCAGGGGCGATCTGGCCGGCCGGATGTGGTTCAGGTACCTGGTCGGCGGCGAGGAGAAGACCCTGGCGGCGACCTGCCCCGACCGGGGCAGCGGCCGGTATCCCATGGCACCGGTCGAGTTCCTGGTCCCCAAGGGGAAGCGGGTGACGATCAACGGGCGGCTCGGGATGTGGGGGGAGCACACCAACCGGCCGGTCCGCTGGTCGTTGACCCTATACGTAGAGTAGATCGCGTGACGGAACGCGCGGCCCTCGAGGGCAGACTGGTCGACGCCGACGCGCGCCTGCTGTTCGGGGCGCGCTACGGCCATTTCACGTCCATGCAGGTCAGGGATCGCCGGGTGCGCGGGCTGGACCTGCACGTCGAGCGCCTCGAGGCGGCCAACGCGGAGCTGTTCGGCGTGCCGCTCGACCGCGCGGCGGTGCTCGCCTCCATCCGGGCCGCGCTCGGCGACGACGTGCGCGACGCGACCGTGCGCGTCTACGTCGTGGAGGACGGCCGGCCCCGCGTGGTCGCGGTCTGCGTCCCGCCCTGCGAGGCGCCCGCCCGGCCGCAGAGCGTCAAGCCGGTCGCCTACCAGCGCTTCCTGCCGCACATCAAGCAGGCGTCCGGCATGATGCAGGTCCACGTCAGGCGGCAGGTCCAGCGGGAGGGCTTCGACGAGGCGCTGCTCACCACCGGCGACGGCCTGATCAGCGAGGGCGCGATCACCAACCTGGGGGGCTTCGCCGGCGGCCGGCTGGTCTGGCCGGACGCGCCGATGCTCCATGGCACCACGATGCGGCTGCTGGAGCGGATGGACGTCCCGCAGGAGCGCCGGCCGCTGCGCCCCGCCGACCTGGCGGGCTTCGACCAGGTCTTCCTCTGCAACTCCTGGGGCGTGTGGCCGGTCGGCCGGGTCGGCGACGTGGCGCTGCCTCAGGACGGCGCGCTGATGGCCCGTCTGATCGACTACTACGACCGAATTGTGAGTGATCCTCTGGATTGAGCGGTTTATCGGGGTACGATCGCCCAAATCGTTCTGCGATCGCAAGGGAAATCCCGCATGACGACTCGCCGGCACGCCCTCGGTGATCTTCTTCGCCGCACCGCCGCCCGCCATCCCGCCAAGACCGCCGTCGTCTACGGCGGGCTGCGGCAGAGCTACGCCGACCTCGACCTCGCCGTGAACCGCACCGCCAACGCGCTGGCCGCGCGCGGCGTCGGCAAGGGCGACCGGTTCGCCGTCCTCAGCCACAACAACCACGCGTTCGTGGTGGCGTACTTCGCGCTGGCGCGGCTCGGCGCGATCTCCGTACCGATCAACTTCATGCTGGGACCCGGCGAGGTGGCGTACATCCTGGAGCATTCCGGCGCGACCGGGATGCTCGTGGAGGAGGCGCTGCTGCCGGTGGCCGAGGCCGCCGTGAGCCCCCAGGTCAGGGTGCGGGGCGTGATCGGCTCCGCGGACGGCTGGGAGTCGTTCGAGGACTGGACGGCGTCCGGCGACGCGTCGGAGCCGGAGGTGGACATCGCCGACGACGACCCGATCCAGCTCATGTACACCAGCGGCACCGAGTCACGCCCCAAGGGCGCCATGCTGTCGAGCCGCGGCCTGATCGCCCAGTACGTGACCTGCGTGGTCGACGGCGAGATGAGCCACCACGACGTCGAGGCGCACGCCCTGCCCCTCTATCACTGCGCCCAGCTCCACTGCTTCCTGACGCCCGGCATCTACCTCGGCGCCACCAACATCATCCTGCCCGCGCCCACCCCCGCCGCGATCCTGGCCACGATCGAGGGCGAGCGCGTCACCAAGCTGTTCTGCCCGCCCACCGTCTGGATCGGCCTGCTGCGCCACCCCGACTTCGACCGCCGCGACCTGTCGTCCCTGCGCAAGGGCTACTACGGCGCCTCGATCATGCCGGTGGAGGTGCTGAAGGAGCTGTCCGTACGGCTGCCCGACGTGCGGCTGTTCAACTTCTACGGCCAGACCGAGATGGCCCCGGTCGCCACCATCCTCGGCCCGGACGAGCAGCTCACCCGGCTCGGCTCGGCCGGCCGGGCCGCGCTCAACGTCGAGACCAGGATCGTCGACGACGAGGACCGCCCCGTGCCGCCCGGCGTGGTCGGGGAGATCGTCCACCGCAGCCCGCACGCCATGCTCGGCTACTGGAACGACCCCGCCAAGACCGCGGAGGCGTTCAGGGGCGGCTGGTTCCACAGCGGCGACCTCGGCGTCATGGACGCCGACGGCTACCTGTCCGTGGTGGACAGGAAGAAGGACATGATCAAGTCGGGCGGCGAGAACGTGGCCAGCCGCGAGGTGGAGGAGGCCGTCTACGAGCACCCCGCGGTCGCGGAGGCGGCCGTCTTCGGGGTGCCCGACGAGCGGTGGATCGAGGCGGTGACGGCCGCCGTGGTCCTGCGTGAAGGGGCGAAGCTGACCGAGGGCGAGCTGATCGCGTTCCTGCGGGAGCGGCTGGCGGCCTTCAAGACGCCCAAGCGGGTGGCGTTCGTGTCCGCCCTGCCGAAGAACGCCTCGGGCAAGGTGCTCAAGCGGGAGCTCCGCGACGCGTTCTGACCCCGTCTCTCACCGGCGCGCCGCTCCAGGCGGCGGCGAAGAGGCCGACCCGTTCGGGGGCGTCGCGCATGCGCCCCCGGGCGCGGGCGGGCGGCGGTCGAGGGCCTGGCACCACTTGACCGCGACGGCCGCCACCTGGATCAGCTCGGCGCGCAACCGCTCAGGGTCCGTCTCGGCGAACGCCTCCAGCACCTCCTCCGCCAGGACGTGCCGCCAGGTGAGCGCCCCGTCCCTGGCCGCCGCCTCCGTCTCGCACCTGGCCCGGTCGGACTCGGCCACGGTCCCCTCTCCGCCGGTGCCGTCGGGCAGGATCTGCATGCCCCACCTCGCGTCCTGCGCCGCCCGCTCGGCCGCCACGTCGCCGAGCACCCTCGCCAGCGACCCCGCCACGCCCGCATCGCCATCGTCTGTCATGGTCACCAGTCTGACGCCGTCCGGGGCCCCTCAGGTGCGGCGGTGGGGCGGAAGCCGGGGCCGAGGTCGGTGGTGCCCGAGCAGGCGTGCTCCCTGAAGGCCCGTACGGCCGGCGTCAGGCGTGCCCCCGCGCACCAGCTCACCCCGATCGTCCGGAACACCGGCGGGGACAGCGGGATCTCCACCACCCCGGACGCGGGCCCGGAGGGCGCCGTAGGGAGACCGGACCTGGGCAGGATCGCCACGCCGAGCCCCGCCGCCACGAGCCCCCGCACGGTCTCCGACTCCTGCCCCTCGAAGGCGATCCTCGGCTCGAACCCCGCCGCCGCGCACAGGTCGTCGGTGATCTGGCGCAGCCCGTACCCGGGCTCCAGCGTCACCAGCTCCTCCCCCGCCAGCTCCCCTGCCCGGATCCGGGCCCGTGCGGCGAAGCGGTGGGAGGGCGGCACCGACAGCACCAGTTCCTGGTCGGCCAGCGCGGTGCCGGCGAGTCCCGGGTCGTCCAGCGGCATGGGCGCCACGAACACCAGGTCGACCGCGCCCTCGCGCAGCGCCGCGAGCATGTCCTGGCGCGAGCCCTGGACCAGGGTGAAGCGCACGCCGGGGTGGCTCCGGCGGAAGCCGCGGATGAGGGACGGCACGAGCGTGCGGCCCAGGAGGTGGAGGAAGCCGAGGACGACGCGGCCGGTGGCGGGATCGATCTCCTCGCGCACCTCGCGGGCGGCGGCGGCCAGGTGGGTGAGGGCGTGGGTGGAGGCGGCGGCCAGCGTACGGCCGGCCCTGGTGAGGCGGATGCCGCGGCCTGAGGGGACGACGAGGGGCGCGCCCACCAGGTCCGCCAGTGCGGCGAGGCGGCGGCTGGCCGTGGGCTGGGGGACGCCGAGCAGTTCGGCGGCGCGCGTCACGTGGCCGGTCTCGCCCACGGCGGCCAGGAGTGCCAGGGCGGGAGCCAGGCGCGCGGCCAGCTCTTCATCCGATTCATCCACCACAGTATGAATTATCGCCCATATCCGCATTAGACGTATTTATTAGCCTTGCTTAGCGTTGCCGGTGTGGTGGTCATCGACGCTCCTCCGGTCCGGGACACGCGGCGGGTCAGTGCGGCCGTGGCGGCGGCGGGGGTGTCGTCGTTCGCACTCCTGTACGTGCCCCAGCCCCTCCTCCCCCAGCTCGCCGCGGCCTTCCGGCTGGATCCCGGCAGCGCTTCGCTCGCCATCGGGGTGGCGACGGGCGCGCTGGCCGTGGCCGTGCTGCCGGTCGCCTGGCTGGCCGGCCGGGTGGGGCGGCGGCGCGTGATCCTCTGGTCCGTGGTGCTCTCCGCGGTGATCGGGCTGCTGCTGCCGCTGGCGCCGTCCTTTCCCGTCCTGCTCGTGATGCGGGCGGTCCAGGGCGTGGCGATCGCGGGGTTCGCCGGGGTGGCGGCGGCGTACCTGGCGGACGCGGTCGGTACGGCGCGGCTCACCGGCGCGGTGGGGGCCATGATCGCGGGCAACTCGGTGGGCGGGATGCTGGGGCGGCTCGGCGCCGGTTTCGCCGCCGAGCCGATGGGGTGGCACGGGGCGCTGCTGGTGGTCGCCGGGGTGTCGGCCCTGTGCGCCCTCTTCACGGCCCTGACCCTCCCGCGCACCACGGGCCGCCCGCACGGCACCCAGGCCCGCGACCCGAACGCACCCGACCTCGACACCACACGCCCGACCCACTCGTCGGAGCACGACGCCGACGCCGAGAGCCGGTCACACGCGCCGAAGCACGACATCGACGCCATGCACCCAACCCACCCGGCGAAGCGCGACATCGACGCCATGCGCCGGTCCTACGCGCCGGAGCACGCTGCCGACGCTGAGGGTCGGCAGCACCCGCTGAAGCGCGATATCGACGCCGTGCACCGGACCCACCCGGCGAAGCGCGATGCCGACGTCATGGGCCGGTCGCACCCGGCGAGGCACGAGGTCGACGCCACGACGAGCCAGGTGCGCGGCCGCGCACCGGAGGCCGGCGCTTCCGGCCGCCAGGTGAGCGGGAGCGGCGGCGGGGAGGCGCGCCACGGGGAGGCGGCGGCGCGGCGGACGGCCGGGCTGGTCGCGCCCTTCGCGGTGGGCGCGCTCGCCATGGGGGCGTTCGTCGCGCTCTACAACGCCGCCGGCTTCCGCCTGACCGCCCCGCCCCTCGACCTCACCCCGGCCGCCGCCTCCCTGGTCTTCCTCGCCTACGCCATGGGCACCGCGTCGTCGGCCGCCGCCGGTCGCGTGGCGGGCCGCCTGGGGCGTACGAAGGCGCTGGTCGCGGCGCTGCTGGTGACGGCGGCGGGCTCCGTGCTCACCGTCCACCCGTCGCTCCCCATGGTGGCGGCCGGGTTCGCCGTGCTGACCGCGGGGTTCTTCGCCGCGCACGCCATCGCCAACGCCTGGGTCACCGCCGAGGCGGCCCCGCGCGTCCGCGGGCGCGCCGCCGGCGTCTACACGCTCTGCTACTACCTGGGCAGCGGGGTGGGCGGCACGGCGGGCAGCGTCGTGTACGGGCACGCGGGCTGGACCTGGCTCATCGCGCTCACCTCGGCCTGGCTGCTGCTGGCGGTCGCCGCCGTCCTCCTGACCGGCCGGAGCGTCATACCGCGCCGGGTGACGGCTCCGGCCACCGTGCTCCACCGCTGACGGAGGCCGGGAGGAGGCCGGGGAGGGACGAAGGCCAGGAGGATGGCTCACAGGCCGGCGTGAAGGGCGTGTTCGAGGGAGTCGGCCAGCCACAGGTGGGTCGCGCCCAGCGTGGCCGTCTCGCCGCTCACCTCCCCCACGAGCCGCCAGTACCGCCGCATGCGCGGATCGCGGTCAGGCGCCACGTTCGCCAGCAGCTCCCGCCGGAACTCCACGGTGTCCCCGCTCCCCCGTACCGAGGCGTGCGCCGCCACGAACCGGTCCAGCTCCGGCCCGTCGCGGGGCGGCGCCCCGGCCACCACCATCGGGCCGGCCAGCTCGCACGCCTCCCCCACCCCGAGCATCAGCTCGTTCTCGTCGGAGATCAGCTCCACGTTGACGCGCGCCCGGTCCAGCAGGCGGCGCAGCAGGGACCGGTCCGCGACCAGGGTGACGAGCTCGGCGTACGCGACCACCTGCCGCGGCGACGGGTCGGCCGGCGGCTGGGGCACGGCCATGGCGACGAACCTGGCGAACATCTCTTCAGCCACCGGCGCCACCCCCACGCGGCGCCAGAAGTCGATCAGCGCGTCGCGGGCCGCGTGCCCGCCCTCCACGGCGGCCAGCAGGTCGAGCCGGGCGGCCCGCTCGGCGGGGTCGGCCTCCTCGACCGCCCGCAGCGAGGCGCGCCGCCACGCCAGGTCGGCGAGCCGTACGTCGAGCGCGGCCCGCTCGGCGGCGACGGCCTCGGCCATGGAACGCTCACCGTTCAGCACGGCGGTGATGGCGGGCAGGCCGAGCCCGAGCCCGCGCAGCCGCTTGACCAGCCCGAGCCGCTCCACCGCCGCCCCGGTGAACCTGCGGTGACCGCCCGCGCTGCGCACCGACTCGATGATGCCCTCGTCGCAGTAGAAGCGGATGGTACGCACGGCAACGCCTGTCAGGCCGGCCAGCTCGCCGATCCCGAGCGTCTCGTCACGCAGGACCACTTGAACCTCCAGTGGACTGGAGTTCTTACG
The DNA here is from genome assembly GCF_006334985.2 of Nonomuraea phyllanthi. GTDB lineage: Bacteria > Actinomycetota > Actinomycetes > Streptosporangiales > Streptosporangiaceae > Nonomuraea > Nonomuraea phyllanthi. Next base: position 181,721 of record NZ_VDLX02000018.1, on the reverse strand, counting down.
GTACCGGCGTACGACATCGAAAGGGGATTTGTCATGGCGTCGACCGATATCGCACGGCTGTCCGGGTGGCTGCGGGAGCAGGCGGCGGGGCTGGCCCGCGCGGCCGCCGGAGGGGATCCGGACGCCCAGGTGCCGACCTGCCCGGAATGGTCGCTCCGGACGGTCGTGGGGCACCTCGGGCAGACGTACCGGTGGACCGCCGAGCTGCTGCGCGACGGCGTCCCGCTGCCCGCGCCGGACGCCCGGCAGGCCGATCCCGGCGCGCCGGACGCGTGGGAGCGATGGCTGGGCGACGGTGCCGAGGAGCTGATCGGCGCGCTCGGGCGGGTCGGCGCGGGCACCGAGGTGTGGACGTTCACGGGGCGGCGGCCGGCGTGGTTCTGGCTGCGCAGGATGGTGGGCGACACCACCATCCATCACTATGACGCGGCGGTCACCACGGGGGCCGCGTTCAAGGTCGACGACGACCTCGCCGCCGACGTGATCACCGAGGGCATGGAGCTGCTGGCCGCTCCGGGCGCGGAGGGGCTCAACCCGGCCATGGCCGAGCTGCGCGGCGACGGCGAGCGGCTCGGGGTGCTGCCGGACTCGGGCGACGGCTGGATCCTCACCCGGCTGCCCGAGGGACTGCGGTGGGAACGCGGCCCGGTCGAGCTGCCCGGAGCCCGGAAAGGCGAGGGCGTGGACGTGGTGGTGTCGGGGGCCGTCGCGGATCTCATGCTGGTGTGCACGCGCCGCCTCCCCCTCGACGACCGCCGGGTGACGGTGAGCGGGGACCGCGCGCTGCTGGAGCACTGGCTGGCCCGCATGGCGTTCTAGCTCCAGGCGAGCCGCTCCTCCAGGAGCGCCTGCTGACCCGCGCGAGCCTAACCGCCGGGGCCGCGCACGCTGGACAGGAACGCCCTGGTGCGCTCGTTCGCCGGGTTGGCCAGGAGCTCGGCGGGGTGGCCCTGTTCGACGACCACGCCGTCGGCGAAGAAGGTGAGCCGGTCGCCGACCTCGCGGGCGAAGGCGATCTCGTGGGTCACCACGACCATGGTCATCCCGTCGGCGGCCAGGTCGCGCATGACCTCCAGCACCTCGTCGACCAGTTCGGGGTCCAGCGCGGAGGTGGGCTCGTCGAAGAGCATCAGGGCCGGGTTCATGGCCAGCGCGCGGGCGATGGCGACGCGCTGCTGCTGGCCGCCGGAGAGCTGGTGGGGCCGCTTGTGCGCGTGGTCGGCCAGGCCGACCCGGTCGAGGAGCTCCATCGCCCGCGTGTTCGCCTCGTCCTTCGGCGTGCCCAGGACGTGGACGGGCCCGCAGGCGACGTTCTCCATCGCGCTGTGGTGGGCGAACAGGTTGAAGCGCTGGAACACCATGCCGATGTTCTTGCGGAAGGCCGCGTACTCCTTGGGCGACCAGGGCTGGTACCTGCCGCCGCGCAGCGAGTGGCCGACCTCCTCGCCCAGGACGCGCAGGCTGCCGCCGAGCACCGGCTCCAGCCCGTTGACGCAGCGCAGGAACGTCGACTTGCCCGAGCCCGACGGTCCGATGACGCAGCTCACCTCGCCGGCGGCGACCTCGAAGTCCACGCCGTTGAGCACCTGGACGTCCCCGTACGCCATCCGCACGCCCGTGGCGCGCACGACCGGGCTCACGCGGGGACCTTGGGCAGGACCTTGGCGGCCACGCCGCCGCGGCGGACCAGCCGGACGGCGTCGGACCCGAAGCGGCGCTCCAGCCTGCCCTGCAGGAAGGTGGCCACGGTGGTCAGGAGCAGGTACCAGAGGCTCGCCACGATCAGCAGCTCCATGATCATGTTGTTGGACTTGTAGATCTGGCTCGCGTTGGTCATCAGGTCGTGCCCGGCGACGACGTACACGAGCGAGGTGGTCTTCAGCATGGAGATGAACTCGTTGCCCGTCGGCGGGATGATGATGCGCAGCGCCTGGGGCAGCACGATCACCCGCATGCGCTTGGCCGGGGTCATGCCGAGCGCGTAGGCCGCCTCGGTCTGGCCGTGGTCGACGGCCTGGATGCCGGCGCGCACGGTCTCGGCGAAGTAGGCGGCCAGGTTGAGGCCGAGGCCCAGCATGGCGGCGGTGAACCCGGTCATCACCTGGTTGGTGTCCCACATCAGGCCGATCGAGGTGAACGGGATCTTGATCACCAGGGCCGGGAACAGGAACGCCAGGTTGTACCAGAAGATGAGCTGGACCAGCACCGGAGTGCCGCGGAAGAACCAGATGTAGAACGTCGCCAGCCCGCTCAGCACCGGGTTGTGCGCCAGCCGCATCACCGCGACGAGCACGCCGAGCACCAGGCCGAGGACCGTGGCCAGCACCGACAGCTCGATGGTGACCCAGACGCCCGCCAGGATCCGCTCGTTGAACAGGTACGTGGCCACCGCGCCCCAGTCGAGGCGCGGGTTGACGACGATCAGGAAGACCAGCCAGCCGAAGATCGCCAGCGCGGCCACGGCGGAGAGCACGCGGCCCCAGTGGCGGGTGCGGGCGACGGGGACGAGCGCCCCCGACGGGTCGGCGATCGGTTCGGTGCGCACGCTACTTCCCGCCGTTGACGACGGCCGACTCGACCGCGAGCTTGTCCAGGTTCCAGGCCGCGAGGATCTTGCCGTACTCGCCGCTCTTGATCAGGGAGTCGAGCGCGCCCTTGACCGATTCGATGAGCGCGGTGTTGTCCGGCTTCATCCCGATGCCCCACGGGCTCTCGGTGCCTTCGAGCGCGATGGCCTCGACCTCGACCTTGGGGTCGGCGGCCTTGTAGGCGGCCACCACGTAGTCGGTGATGGTGGCCTGGGCACGGCCGTTGATGACCTGGAGCATGGCTTCGGTGTCGCCGGGGAACTTCAGGATGTTCAGCGCCTGCTTGCCGCCGGACTTGCAGTCGGCGTCGTACTTCTCGGCGAGCTCCAGCGACGAGCCGTTGTCGACGACGGAGACGGTCTTGCCGCAGAGGTCGGCGGGGCCGCTGACGCCGGCCGGGTTGCCCTTCTTGACGAGCATGCCGGAGCCGGCCCTCACGTAGTCGACGAAGGTGATCTTCGCCTGGCGTTCGGCGTTGTCGGTCATGGACGAGATCACGAAGTCGTAGCGGCCGGTGAGCACGCCGGGGATCTGGGAGTTGAACTCCTCGTCGGTGAGCGTGTACGTCACGCCGAGCTTCCTGGCGATGGCCCTGGCCAGCGCGGGGTCGAAGCCGATCGCCGTCTTGCCGTCGCCGGCCCACAGCTCCATGGGCGGGTAGCCGATGGAGGAGACGACCTTCAGGCCCTCGGCCTTGACGTCCGCGGGCACCTTGGCCGCGAGCTCCTTGTCGGGGGTGATGGCGTTGATGACGTCGGCCGCCTTCTCCTCGGCGGGAGCCTGGTCGAGGACCACCTCCGCCGCGGGCTCGGCGTCGCCTCCGGCCGCGGCGTCGAGGCTCTTGGCGCCGCAGGCGGCGGTGGCGGCCAGCAGGGCGCCGGCGGTGAGGCCGCTGATGAGAAGGGTGGGGATACGGGTCTTCACGGGGGGTGCTCCTTCAGGATCGCTGCCAGCGGACCTCGCCGCCGACAACGGTGGTCATGACCTTGGTGCGCAGCACCGCGTCCGGCGACTCCAGGTAGGGGTCGGTGTCCACCGCGATGAAGTCGGCGAGCATGCCGGGGGCGAGGACGCCCTTGCGGTCCTGCTCCCCGGCCGCGTAGGCCGCGCCGAGGGTGTGCGCGGTGATCGCTTCGGACATGCTCAGCCGCTGCTCCGGCTGCCACCCGCCGGCGGGGGTGCCGTCCTGGCGGGTACGGGTCACCGCGGCGTACAGCGCGGCGAAGGGATCGGGGTGCTCGACGGGGGCGTCCGAGCCGAACGCCAGCGCGACGCCGGCGTTCAGCATGCCGCGCCAGGCGTACGAGGCCAGGTCGTGCCCGGCGAGCAGCGAGTCGACCAGGTCGATGTCGGTCGTACAGTGGACGGGCTGCATGGAGGCGACGACGCCGAGCCTGGCCATCCTGGTCAGGTCGGCCGGGCGCAGGTGCTGGGCGTGCTCGATCCGGTGGCGCAGCCCGGGGGTGGCGCCGATGGCCTCGTACGCGTCCAGCACCAGGTGGTTGGCCTGGTCGCCGATGGCGTGCGTGGCGACCGCGATGCCGGCGTCCGCCGCGGTCCTGAACAGCTTGACCAGGTCGTCGTACGGGGTGACCGCGATGCCCAGGTTGCCCGCGTCGCCGGCGAACGCCTCGCTCATGTGGCAGCTGTGCGAGCCGAGCGCGCCGTCGCTGAAGATCTTCACGGGGCCGGTGCGGATCCAGTCGTCGCCCTGCCCGGTGCGGCGGCCCTCGGCGATGGCCGCCTCCAGGTGGGCGGCCGGGATCGCCTTGTGCACCCGGATCTTGAGCCGGCCCGCGTCGCGCAGCCGCAGGTAGGCGTCCCGGCAGTCCTCGCCGTCGATGTCGTGCACGCTGGTGAGGCCGAGGGAGAGCAGTTCGTCCTGCGCCAGGAGCAGCTTGTCGCTCAGGTCGCCCGAGACCATGAGGGCGCGCAGCGGGTAGGAGGCCGCCTCGCGCAGGATGCCGGTGGGCTCGCCGCCGGCGTCCCTGACGATCTCGCCGCCGACCGGGTCGGGGGTCGAGGCGTCGATGCCGGCCAGGCGCAGGGCCGCGGAGTTGGCCCACACGGTGTGGCCGTCGACGTTCGGCAGGGCGACCGGCAGGTCGCCGGTGACGGAGTCGAGCGCGTGCCTGTCCGGCTGGGCCGGGGGGTTCCAGGTGTTGCTGTTCCACCGGCCGCCGAACAGCCAGCCGCCGGGCCGCAGCCGGGCGACGTGTTCGCCGATCATGGCCAGCGCGGCGGCCAGCGAGCGGACGTCGCGCAGGTCGATCGCGCCGAGGCTGTGGGCGTACTGCGCGGTGTGGATGTGGGCGTCGTAGAGGCCGGGCAGGACGGCGGCGCCCTCCAGGTCGGCGATGTCGGCGCCGTGGCCCGCGGCCTCGCGGACCTCGGCCTCGGTGCCGACGGCCACGAGGTGCTCGCCGTCCACGGCCATGGCCTGGGCCGGCGGGCGGCCTTCCACTCCGGTGTGGATGGCGGCGTTGCGGTACACACGGATGCTCAAAAGTGACTCTCAAGGGTGCTGGAGTGACAGTGAGCATCACTGTAGGAGTAGCTAAAAGAACGCGGAAGCGCTATAAACACGACATTTAGCAAGCCTGAGAACAAGGAACGCTTATGCTGAAGCCGGAACACCTCCGCACTCTGCGTGAGGTCATCCAGCTGGGCTCCTTCGCCGCCGCGGCAAATCGGCTCGGCTACACCTCCTCGGCGGTCTCCCAGCAGATGGCCGCGCTGGAGAAGAAGATCGGCGTGCGGCTGTTCGAGCGCTCGGCGCACAGCGTGCTGCCGACCAGCGCGGCCGAGGTGCTGGCCAGGCATGCCGAGATCGTCCTGGTCGACATCGAGCGCATGATCGCCTCGGTGCAGGCCGTGCACCGGGGCAGCGAGCGGCAGATCAGGCTCGGGGTGTTCCCCAGCTTCGCCGACCGGCTGGCCGAGGTCCTGCGGCGGCTGGAGCCGGCCGACCTCGCCGGGGTGCGGATCTCGGTCGCCGAGCCCTCCCAGCTCATCCCCCATCTGGGCGCGGGCGGCGAGCTGGACGCCGCGATCGTCTACCAGGTGGGCAACTCGGGGCTGTCCTGGCCCTCGGCGCTGAGCAGGCGGTGGATCGCCGAGGACCGCTACAAGCTGGTGCTGCCCGCGAGCTGGCCCGACCTGTCGCCGTACCGGGCCGAGCAGCTCGTCGACCTGCCGTGGATCGTGCACCATCCGGCCAGCAGCGACGCCTCGTTCTTCGACAGCGTGTTCGCCCGCTGGGACCTGCACCCCCGGGTGGCCTGCCACTCCGACGACTTCAAGATCACTATGTCGCTGATCGAGGCGGGGGTGGGCGCGGGGTTCGTCGCCGACCTGGCCCTGGCCGGGCACGGCCCCGGCGTGGTGGTCGCCGACGTGCCGTGGCTGAACACCAGCCGCAGCGTCTTCGCCCTGGTCAGGCCGGACCGCGAGACCGCCAGGCTGCGGGCGCTGCTGGACGCCCTGGAGGTCTGACCGCTATCAATGCCGCACCGGCACCTTCGACAGGAGATCCATGGACCACGCGGCGGCGATCGCCAGTTCGGCCGAGGCCATCAAGCGGCACGGCGACCACAACATCCTCATCGAGGCCGGCCGGACTCCCGTCATCGACCGGCTCGCCACGCTCGCCGGCCGGCCGCGCGGCGGGCCGCTCGACGGCTGGACGTTCGTGGCCAAGGACATGATCGACGTCGCCGGCCTGCCCACCACCCGGGGCTCGGCCCTGTACGGCACGGAGGAGGCGCTGACCACCGCGCCGTGCGTCGAGGCGCTGGAGTCGGCCGGTGCGCTGCTGGTCGGCAAGGCCAACCAGCACGAGTTCGCCTGGGGCGTCACCAGCGAGAACCCGCACTGGGGCGACGTGCGCAACCCGCGCCACGCCCACCTCTCGCCCGGCGGCTCCAGCGGCGGCACCGCCGCCGCGCTGGCGGCCGGCATCGCCCGGTTCGGCCTCGGCACCGACACCGGCGGGTCGGTGCGGATCCCGGCGTCCTGTTGCGGCGTGGTCGGGCTGCGCCCGAGCGCGGGCGCGGTGTCCGGCGCGGGCGTCGCGCCGCTCGCGCCGATGTTCGACGTGGTCGGGCCGATGGCCACCTCGGTCGCGGACCTCACCCGGGTGTGGGAGGCGCTCTCCGGCACCCGCGCCGGCCTGGCCGGGCCGATCGCCGGGTGGAGGGTCGGCGTCGCCGAGGGCTGCGCGCAGGCGGCCTCCTTCGCCGCGCTGGGCTGCGAGCTGCACGAGATCGCGCTCCCGTACGACGTCCTCGGCCCCTACTGGACGATCGTCGGTGCGCAGGCACGGCGCACCCACGAGGCGACCTACCCGAGGAACGCCGCCGGCTACAGCGACGGCGTGCACCGCAAGCTCGGCGACGCCGGGCGGATCAGCCAGGCGGACCACGCGGCGGCGGTCGCGAGGCTGGCCACGGCGCGAGCCGGGTTCGCGACCCGGACGGCCGGGCTCGACCTGATGATCATGCCCACGCTCGGCGGGCCCGCGCCCCGGGTGGGCTGCGACGAGGCCGCCGTACGCGGCGAGGTCGGCCGGATCACCTCGGTGGTGTCCGCGCTCGGCCTGCCCGCGCTGGCGATCGGCGACCTGCAGCTGGTCGGCGGATCCGAGCGGGCGGTGCTGCGGGCGGGGCTGGCGTGGGAGGCGCGCGGCGAGGAGATCCCGCGACCCCGCTGAGCCGGGGCCGGTCACCCGGGCGCCGTCAGGCTCCACGGATCGACGGGCACGACGCCGGTGCAGCGCCCGGCGGGGTCGAGCAGCCTGCCGTACAACTTGGTCTGGCGCAGGACCACCTGCCGGTCGGCGACGGTCACGTGCGGGAACTTCCGCTCCAGCCGCATCACCAGCGGATGCAGGTCGGTGACGGCGTGCAGGCCGACGGTGAGCAGCATGTTGCTGCTCCCGGCGAGGGCGGCGCAGGTGCGGGTCTCCGGCCAGCCGAGCAACGCCGTGCCGGTCTCCTCCAGCAGCCGGTCGGGCATGCGCAGCCACAGCACGGCGGAGGAGTGCCAGCCGGCGCGCGAGCGGGCCAGGTCGCAGCGGAAGTCGATGTCCTCGGTCGCGACGAGCCTGGAGAGCCTGCGCTGCACGGTCCGCTCGGAGGTGCCGACGAGCTCGGCCAGCTCGGCGTACCCGGCCCTGCCGTCGGCCAGCAGGGCGTGGAAGAGCCGCCGGTCGATCTCGTCCATCCGCCTGGCCGACTCGGGCGGCCCGCTCCGCCTGGCCAGCCCGGCCGCCGCGTCCCGCGGGAGCACCCGCAGCCGCCAGCGGCACGACGCCTCGAAGACGCGCGTCGCGAGGTGGGTGCGCACCTTCGCGACGCCGGGCACCCTTGGCAGGTCGGTGAGCAGGTAGTCGGCCAGCGCCGGCATCGACGCGGCGGCGGCGATCACGAACAGGTCGTGCCCGGCGGCGACGTGCTGCACGGTGATCAGGTGCCCGGCTCCGGCCAGCACCGCCGCGACCTCGACCGCCGCACCCGCGGCGCAGTCGATCTCCAGGAACGCCATGCTCATCTCGCGCATTTGCCGCCTGCCGAGGGCGACGGTGGTCCATGCCTCGCCCGAGCCGGTCAGCCGCTGCCAGCGCCGCGCGGCGGTGACCGGGTCCGAGCCGGTGGCCTGCCCGATGTCGACCCAGCTCGCCCGAGGGTTGAGCTGCAGGGCGTCGATCAGCTCCAGCTCGGCCTCGGACAGCAGGCTGCCGGATTCCTGCATTTGTTCATCCTTGATGGCGGATTACAGCATTTTTCGGGCTGAGTCACCTTATCCGGTGATCCTGTTGCCCGCGGCTGTCAGAGCGAGCCGCTGAGAGGACGCATCCCCGTGACCCGGTTCCCCGACCGGCCAGGCCGTCCGCCGCGCCTGGTCGGCGTCCTGGGCGGCATGGGCCCCGCCGCCACCGCCGACTTCTACGGCAAGCTCGTCGAGGAGACCCCGGCCACCGGCGACCAGAGCCACGTGCCGGTCGTCATCTGGGCCGACCCGCGCATCCCCGACCGCTCGCTGAGCCTGCTCGGCCTCGGCGAGGATCCGACCCCGCAGCTCCGGCACGGCATCCGCGCGCTCAAGCGCGCCGGATGCGAGGTGCTGGCGGTGCCGTGCAACACCGCGCACGCCTTCGTCCCTCGCCTCGCCGACGAGGCCGGCCTCGAACTGGTCAGCATCGTGGAGGTCACCGCCGACGCGCTCACCGCCGCCGGCGTCACCGCCGCCGGCCTGCTCGCCACCTCCGGCACCCTGCACTCCGGGCTGTACGCCGACGCGCTGCGCAAGCGGGGCATCGCGCCGCTCGAACCGTCCACCGGCGAGCAGCGGCAGGTGTCGGCGGCGATCGCCGCGGCCAAGGCCGGCGCCGTCACCGCCGCGCACCGCCACGCCCTGGCCGGGGTCGCGCGGGCCCTCGCAGAACGCGGCGCCGAGCGGGTGGTGGCGGCCTGCACCGAGATCGTCCTGGCCCTGGACAGCCGCCGGGTGCCCGTCCCCCTCCTGGACCCGGCCCGCCTCCTGGCCCGCAGAGTCGCCACCGTCTCCCTGGGCTGACCGCCCTGGCGGGACGGCGGTTCTAGCTCCAGGTGAGCCGCTCCTCCAGGAGCGCCTGCTGGGCCGGGTTGGCGGTGAGCGCGAGGGCCCGCCGGTCGGCCTCCCGCGCCTCCTCGCGGCGGCCCAGCGCGCGCAGCAGCTCCGCGCGGGTGGCGTGGAGCAGCGGGTAGCGGTCGAGGGCCTCGTCGAGGCTCTTCAGCTCGGCCAGCGCCGCCTCGGCGCCGTCCACGTAACGGACGGCGACGGCCCTGTTGAGGCGCGCGACGGGCGACGGGGCGAGCCGCAGCAGCATGTCGTACAGCACCACGATCTGCCGCCAGTCGGTCTCGGCCCACGACCCCGCCTCCGCGTGGCACGCCGCGATGGCCGCCTGCAGCTGGTACGGGCCGGGCCGGCGGTGCCTGCGCGCCGCCCCGGTCAGCAGCTGGATCGCCAGGTCGATGGCCGTACGGTCCCAGAGCGAGCGGTCCTGGTCGGCCAGCAGCACCAGCCGCCCGTCCTGGCCGAAGCGGGCGGCGCCGCGGGCGCGGTGCAGCCGGATGAGCGCCAGCAACCCCGCCACCTCCGGCTCGTCCGGCACCAGCCCGGCCAGCAGCGAGGCCAGCCACTCGGCGTCGTCCACCAGGTCGCGCGCCTGCGCCCGCTCCAGCGTGCTGGACAGGTACCCCTCGTTGAACAGCAGGTAGATGACGGTCAGCACCTCCCTCAGCCGGCCGGACAGCTCGTCGGCGGCGGGCACCCGGTAGGGGATGCCCGCTTCGGCGATCTTCCGTTTGGCGCGGGTGATGCGCTGGGCCACCGTGCTCTCGCTCGCCAGAAACGCGGCGGCGATCTGCGCGGTCGTCAGCCCGCACACCACGCGCAGCGTGAGCGCGATCTGCGCCTGGCGGGGCAGCGCCGGGTGGCAGCAGATGAAGATCAGCCGCAGCCGGTCGTCCGGCTCGTCCCGCTCGGGAACGCTCAGCCGGGCGAGCTTGTCGCGGTAGTTCGACTCGCGGCGCAGCAGGTCGAGACCGCGGCGGCGGGCCACCGTGAACAGCCACGCCTCCGGCCGCTCCGGCACGCCGTCCACCGGCCAGCGCACCAGCGCCGTCTCGACCGCGTCCTGGACGAGGTCCTCGGCGGCGGAGAAGTCGCCGAGCAGCGACACCAGGGAGGTGGCCAGCCGGCCCGCGTGCTCGCGCACCACCCGGGCCAGCTCGTCCCCCGTCGCCCGCCGCACCGGATCGTCCCCGCCCGGCGGAACCCCGACCGCCGCACCCCGCCCCCGGCCGTCCTCCCCGGCCCCTGCCTGGGCGTCTCCACCGGACGGCGCCCGGTCGTCACCACCGGACGCCGTCCCGGACGCCGTGCGATGGCCACGATCCGCGCCGGGACGGTCGTGTCCGGCGTGCGGCGCGCCAGGGCGGTCGGGCGCGGCATGCGGCGCATCGGGCCCTGTGTGCAGCACGCCGGAACCGGCAGGCGGGACGTCGGGACCGGGGTGCGGGACGTCAGGACGGCCGCGACCGGCAGGCGGATCGCCAGGGCGATCGCGGTCGGCACGCGGCGCGTCGGGGCCGCCGTGCGGCGCGTCGGGACCGGCCGGCGGATCGCCAGGGTGGTCGGGGGCGGCGTCCCGGGGGTCGGTCATCGTCCTGGGGGCATGGTCTGGACGGGACGGATCTCGACCGTGGGGCAGGCCGGCCAGGTGCGCACCATGCGCAGCGCCTCGTCCAGGTCCGCCACCTCGATCTCGCAGAACCCGCTGACCACCTCCTTGCCCTCGACGAACGGCCCGTCGGTGATCACCGGCTCGCCCCCGTCACGCGGGAGCCGGACCGTGGTGGCGGTGTCGGGTGACTGCAGCTTGCTGCCCGCCCCGATCTTGTCGGCGTGGTCGGCGAACCACTGCTCCACCTGCCGGATGGCCCGCGCCCGCTCCTCGTCGGTCATGGCCGCCATCTCTTTCTGGAATTCCTCGGTGTCGACGAACATCAGCACGTATTTCATGTCGCCCATCTCCTTCGCTCTTCACCATCAAGACGATCGGCGACCGGCCCCATTCGACAGAACGTCAGAATTCGACGTGAGTTTCCGGGTCGCCGCCCATGCGGCCGTCGCCGTCGAGCGTGCCCATCCTGGCCATCTCCTCGTCCGACAGGCTGAAGTCGAACACCTCGAGGTTCTGCCGCATGCGCTCGGTGTCGGACGACTTGGGGATCGGCACCGCGCCCAGCTGCAGGTGCCAGCGCAGCACGACCTGGGCGGGGGTACGGCCGTGCGCGGCGGCCAGGTCGGTGACGACCGGCTCGTCGAGGAGCTTGACGGCGCGTCCCAGCGGGCTCCACGACTCGGTGACGATGTCGTGCTCGGCGTGCCAGGCGCGCAGCGCGCGCTGGGAGAAGCCGGGGTGCAGCTCGATCTGGTTGACGGCCGGCCAGACGCCGGTCTCCTCGGCGATCCGGGCGATCTGCTCCGGCGTGAAGTTGGAGACGCCGATGGAGCGGGCCAGGCCCTGCTCGCGCAGGTGGACGAAGGCGCGCCAGGTGTCGACGTAGAGGCCGCGGTCGGGCAGCGGCCAGTGGATGAGGTAGAGGTCGACGTAGTCGAGGCCGAGCCGGGCCCTGCTCTCCTCGAAGCCGCGCAGGGCGGCGTCGTAGCCGTGCTGGGAGCCGCGCAGCTTGGTGGTGACGAACAGATCCTCGCGGGCCACGCCGGCGCCCGCGACCGCCGCGCCGACGCCGGCCTCGTTGCCGTAGCTGGCGGCGGTGTCGATGAGCCGGTAGCCGAGCGAGACGGCGTGCGTCACCGCCTGGCAGGCCTGGTCGTCGTTCATGGGCCAGGTGCCCAGGCCGAGGCGCGGCATCGGGCGTCCGTCGCGAAGCTTGATGGTCATGGGTGTGGTCCTGCCCCGGCGCCGCGCGGGCCAACCTCCGCCCCGGAGACGCGACGCCCCCCTCCGACGCCCCCTCCAGAGGGTGGGCGCCGGGTGCGTCCCTCCAAGAGCCTTGGTGTGGACGAGGCGGACGCCGCCGCACTTCCGGGCAGGGGCGGCCCGTCAGGTTTCCAGGTAGCGCAGGATCGCCAGGACGCGGCGGTTGTAGTCGGGGTCGCGCGGCAGGTCCAGCTTGTCGACGAGGGCGTTGACGTGCTTCTCGACCGTGCTGAGCGAGACATGCAGGCGCTCGGCGATGGCCGCGTTGACGAAACCCTGGGCGAGGTGGCGCAGCACCTCGCCCTCGCGCGGGCTCAGCCTGCTCAGCGGGTCGGCGTGGGTGGTGCGGGCCAGAAGCTGCCGCACCACCTCGGGGTCGAACGCGGTGCCGCCCGCGCGTACGCGTTCGAGGGAGTCGAGGAAGTCGGCCACCTCCGAGACCCGGTCCTTGAGCAGGTAGCCGAGCCCTCGCGGGGAACCGGCCAGGAGCCTGGCCGCGTAGTGCTGCTCGACGTACTGGGACAGGACGAGCACGCCGACGCCGGGGAGGCGGTCGCGGATCTCCAGAGCCGCCCGCAGCCCGTCGTCCTTGTGGCCGGGCGGCATGCGCACGTCGATCACGGCCACGTCGGGGCGGTGCCGCTCGACGGCGGCGAGCAGCGCGGGCGCGTCGCCGACGGCGGCGACGACCTCGTGGCCCGCGTCGTCGAGGAGCCGGGTGAGCCCTTCGCGCAGCAGCACGGAGTCGTCGGCCAGGATCACCCGCACGAGCCGGCCCCGTCCTCGCCGGGCGGCGTCTTCGGGAGGGTGGCGGCGATCTTGGTGGGGCCGCCCGGCGGGCTGTCGACGGTGAACGTGCCGTCCAGGGCCAGCACGCGCCTGGCGAGCCCCGCCAGCCCGCCTCCCGACGGGTCGGCCCCGCCCCCGCCGTCGTCCGAGATCGCCACGCTCACCGCCCGCTCGTCCTCCGTCAGCACGACCAGGATGTCACGCGCGCCGGCGTGCTTGATCGCGTTGGTGATCGCCTCGCGGGCCACGAAGTAGAGCGCGGTCTCCACCTCGGACGCGGGCCGCCCGGCGAGGCCGTAGTGCACGGTGACCGGCACGCCCGACCGTTCGGCGACGCCGGTGAGCGCGGCGCGCAGCCCCAGCTCGTCGAGAGCGGTCGGGTAGACGCGCCAGGCGACGCTGCGCAGCTCGTCGAGGAGCCGCCGCGACTCGGCGTGGGCCTGGGCGACCAGCTCGGCGGTCCTGTCGTGGTCGGCGCTGTGCCGGGCGCGGCCGAGCAGCATGGCGAGCGCGACGCCGCGCTGCTGGACGCCGTCGTGCAGGTCGCGCTCGATCCTGCGGCGCTCGTCGTCCACGGCCCTGACGATGCCGGAGCGGGTGGCGGTCAGCTCGGCGATCCGCCTGCGCATCAGCTCGTGGTCGCCGGGGCCGAGGAAGCGCTCGGCCAGCCGCCGTTCGAGGGAGCCGATGGCCAGGGTCAGCAGGACGACCAGGGCGAGCAGGACGGCACCGCCGGTGAGGCCGAGCACGCCGCTGTCGGTGATGATCCTGACGCCGGGCAGGCTGACGGGCACCGGGTGCGCCCGGCCCCAGGCCAGCGCCCACAGGCCGCCGAGCAGCAGCAGGCCGGCGAGGAAGAGGCCCGCCACGCACGCGTAACCGGCGAGGACGCCCAGGGCGGCGCGTACCAGGAGGAAGCCGTAGCCGCCGTCCCGCCGTGGCGCGTCGTGCCCCAGCCACCTGGACAGCCGGGCCCGTTCGAGCGCCATCAGGCCGCCGAGCCCCCGCGCGGCGGCGGGCCGGGCGGCCGGGATCAGCCGTGCCGGCCACGCCACGGCCAGGAAGGCCAGCTCGACCAGGCCGAGCGCCATCCCCAGCACGACCCCGGCCAGCACCCGGGCGACCCTGTTGCCTGACACGGGCGTGAAGTCTAGGCGTCCCTGTCCGGGCGCGGCCTCCCGGCGTCCGTGTCCGGGCACGGTTTCCGGGCGTCCCTGTCCGGGCACGGCCTCCCGGCGTCCCTGTCCAGGCGCGTCCGCAGGGCCCATCCGGCTAGGCGTCACGGCGGCGCAGCACCGCGTAGCCCGCCGCCAGCGCCGCCGCGGTCCAGGCGAGGAGCCACGCCAGCCCTTCACCGGCCGAGTACGGGATCGGCCCCCCGGTCAGGTTGTCGGTGCTGCCCATGAACGCCAGCCCGGCGAACATCGGCATCCGCATCGAGACGTCCAGCGCCACCTGGCTCCCCGTCATCAGCAACATCAGCGGCAGCCCCATGAGCAGCATGAACACCACGGTCAGCGTGCCCGCCGCGCTGCGCATCGCGGCTCCCACGCCGAGCGTCATCACCGACACCAGCGCGGCGAACACCCCCACCCCCAGCAGGTCCGCCACGACCTCGCCGATCGGCAGCACCACGAGCCCGCCGAACAGGTCACCGGACAGCACGGCGAAGACGAGGCCGGTCGCCACGGCTCCCGACAGCACGCCGACGCCGAACATCACCGGCCCCACCACCAGCGCCTTGCCCGCCAGCATCGCTCCCCGCACCGGCGTGGCCTGCAAGGTGACCCGGATGCTCCCGGACGAGTACTCCGAGGTGATCACCAGCATCGCCAGCGCCACCAGGACGAACTGGACGAACGACGTCGAGGAGACGACCGGCTCGCTCGCCGCCACCCGCACCCCGGTCCGGCCGTCGCGCAGGGCGTCGGTGGCGCTCGCGCCGCCCAGTGTCAGCGCGGTCACCACCATGAGGACCGGCGCGAAGGCCAGGCACCACCAGGTCGATCTGACAGACCACAGCTTCGCCCACTCCGCCAGGACCGCCTGCCACAGTGTGCTCATGCGCCCGCCCCGTACTCGACGCTGCCCGCCGTCAGCTCCTGGTAGGCCTGTTCCAGCGAGGCCTCCTTGGCGCGCAGCTCGTGCAGCCGGATCCCCGCCTCGTACGCCAGGTCGCCGACCGTCTCCAGGGCGGCGCCGGTGGCTTCGAGCTCGTTCTCGCCGTACCGGTCGACCGTGATGCCGGCGGCGCGCAACCGTACGGCGAGGTCCCCGGCGTGCGGGGTGCGGACGAGCACGGACGTCAGGGAGCTGCCCGCGATGACGTCGGCGAGCGGCGCGTCGGCGATGAGCCGGCCCTTGCCGATGACGACGAGGTGGTCGGCGGTGAGCTGCATCTCGCTCATGAGGTGGCTGGAGACGAACACGGTCCTGCCCTCGGCGGCCAGCGACCGCATGAGCCCGCGCACCCAGCGCACGCCGTCCGGGTCGAGCCCGTTGACGGGTTCGTCGAACATCAGCACCTGGGGATCCCCCAGCAGCGCCGCGGCGATCCCGAGCCGCTGGCTCATGCCGAGCGACAGCGCCCCGGCCCGCTTGCGGGCCGCGCCCGCCATCCCGACCGTCTCCAGCACCTCCGTCACGCGCCGCCGGGGGACGCCGTTGCTGCGGGCCAGCGCCACCAGGTGGGCGTGGCCGCTGCGTCCCGGGTGCAGGGCGCGCGCGTCGAGGAGCGCGCCGACCGTGCGCAGCGGGTTCCTGATCCGGTGGTACGGCACGCCGCCGATGAGCGCGGTGCCGGAGGACGGGCGGTCGAGGCCGAGGATCAGGCGCATGGTCGTGGTCTTGCCCGCGCCGTTCGGGCCGAGGAAGCCGGTCACCGTGCCCGGTCTCAGCTCCAGCGTCAGGCCGTCGACCGCCGGGCGGTCGCCGTAGCGTTTGGTCAAACCGTTCAGACTGATCACGTCGCCCCACGCTAGGCAGCGGGCGGCACGGCGGGTATGGGGGCGGGCCGCCGACCTCGATGGCGGAAACCCGTAAACCGGCGGCTACGAGGCGTCGATCCAGGAGGGCGTCGCCTTGAGCAGCTCGCCCAGCTCGCCGAGCGAGTCCCCGTCGATGCCGCCCGTACGCGCCAGGTCCTCGACCCGCCGGCACAGCTCGGCCTCGCGCACGGCGCCCACGGTGGCGCAGCTGCCCTTGAGCCGGTGGGCGAGCGCCGCCACCTGCGACGCGTCGCCGGCCTCGGCCGCGCGCCGCAGCTCCTCGAAGGTGCGCGGGGTGGTGGTGAGGTACGCCCCGGCCACGTCCGCGAGCTCCTCCGGCGACAGGCCCGCCAGCTCGGGCGGCAGCCCGGACCATGCCGCCCACTCCGGGACCCTGGCCAGCACGCGCGCCCAGTCCACGGGCTTGGCCAGGTGGTCGTCCATCCCGGCCGCCAGGCAGCGCACGCGGTCCTCGGGCATCGCCGCCGCCGTCATGGCGATGATCGGGGTGCGCGTGTCCTCGCGCCGCCTGATCTCCTCGGTGGCGGCCAGGCCGTCGAGCACGGGCAGCTGGCAGTCCATGAAGACCAGGTCGTAGCCGCCGTCCAGCACGGCCCGCACGGCCTGCCGGCCGTCGTCCACGACGTCCACCTCGTGCCCGGCCCGGCGCAGCGTGAGCATCGCGACCTGGCGGCTGACCTCGTCGTCCTCGGCCACCAGGATCCGGGCGCCGCCCTCCTTCCCGGCGATCTCCACCGGCTCGCGCGGCTCGCCCTGGCACTCGGCGGGGGCCAGGGCGTTCTCCACGGCGGCGAGCAGCCGGCGGCGGCTGAGCGGCCGGGTGATCGACTGCACGGCGCGCTCGCCGGCGGCGCCCGGCCAGGCGAAGCCGGAGCGGCCCGGCGTGACGACCACGATGACGCTGGTGGCCTGGAGCAGCGGGTCGGTCAGGATGACGTGCGCGATGGACTCGGCGCCGTCGCCCAGGTCGAGGGCCACGACCGCCAGCTCGTACGGGCGCTCGTCCTCCTCGGCGGCGCGCAGCAGCGCCAGGGCCGACGCGCCGTCCGCGGTCTCCTCGACCTGGAGCCCCGCGCCCGCCAGCGACCGCACGGCCATCGCGCGGTCCTCGGGCCGGGGGTCGGCGACCAGCGCGCGCCGCCCCTGCAGTGCCTCGACCGACGGCTCCGACCAGGTCAGGACGTCGAGCGGGAGCCGCACCCAGAACCGGCTGCCGACGCCCTCGACGCTGTCCAGCCCGATCTCGCCGCCCATGAGCTCGGTGAGCTGCCGCCCGATGGCCAGCCCGAGGCCGCTGCCGCCGGTCCTGCGCGTAATCGGCGAGTCGACCTGGCGGAAGACGCCGAACACCTTCTCCCGGTCGTCCTGACCCACCCCGATCCCGGTGTCGGCGACGGCGAACCTGAGCACCGCGCGGGGGTCGCCGCGCGTCCCCTCCTCCAGGGTGACGTGCAGGTCGACGCCGCCCTGGACGGTGAACTTCAGCGCGTTGCCGACCAGGTTGGTGAGGATCTGGCGCAGCCGCGCCGGGTCGCCCGACACCTGCCGGGGCACGTCCTCGTCGAGCCGCAGCGTGAGCCAGAGCCCCTGCTCGTACGCGTGCGGCGCGAACGGCGCGACCACCTCGTCGCAGAGCCTGGGCAGGTCGAACGGAGTCGCCTCCACCTGCAGGTGGCCCGCCTCGATCCTGGACAGGTCGAGGAAGTCGTCGAGCAGGCGCAGCACGTTCTGGGCCGAGCCCTGGGCGGTGGTGGCGTAGTGGCGCTGCTCGTCGTCCAGGCGGGTGCCGAGGAGCAGGGAGTTCATGCCGAGCACGCCGTTGATGGGGGTGCGGATCTCGTGGCTGATCTTGGCGAGGAACTCGGACTTGGCGCTGGAGGCGCTGACCGCCACATCCCTGGCGGCGGCCAGCTCGGAGGCGTACCTGGCCAGCGTGGCCTGCGCGCGGCGGCGGCCCCGGGTGGTGTGGATCTGCAGGCCCATGCCGATGAGGATGAGCAGGGCGAGCAGGGCCGCGACGGTCAGCACGTTGGCCCGCAGCTGCTCGGCGGAGGCCAGCGCCTCGGCGGCGGAGACCTCGGCGGTGACGGTCCAGCCGATGCCGGGGATCGGCTCGGAGGCCGACAGCACGGAGCCCTCCATGCCGCGGAACATGCCGTTCCAGGTGCGCCCGGCGAGCGCGGCGTCCACCCGGGGATCCTCGCGAAGGGAGGTCAGCGCGAGCAGCTTCCTGCCGGGGTCGGCGACGAGCACCCCGGCCCGGTCGGTGATCAGCAGCCGGATGTCCTGCGCCTCGGCGGCCTCCCTGGCGAAGTCCTGGATGGCGTCCAGGCTGTAGACGACGGCGAGGATGCCGAGCATGCCGCGGCCGTCGGCGCTCGGGACCGGCGCGGCCACCGCGACGGCCCTGGACACGTCCTCCATCGTGGGGGTGTAGGCCTGGGAGACGTGGGCGGCGCGGCGGTCACGGACGGCGCGGTACCAGTCGGTGCTGCTGATGTCCTGCGGCAGCGCGGTGTTCGGCTCGGCGCCCAGCATGCGGCCGTCGGAGGAGACGAGGAGCAGCCCGCTGACGCCGTCGCGCATGCGCTTCAGCTCGGCGAGGTGGTCGCGCATGGCGGCGGCGGTGGTGTGCTCGACGGCGTCGCGGACGCTCGCCCGTTGCGCGAACGCGGTGACGAGCTGCTGGAGCGAGCCCATCTGCTGCTCCACCACGACCCGGCTCACCGAGGCGGTGGTCTTGACCCGGTCGGTGACCTCGTCCTTCACGGCGTCCTCCGACAGGGAGATGCTGGAGGAGGTCAGCAGCGCCAGGGGCAACAGGCCGAGCAGCGTCCACAGGGCCGTGACCGCGAGCAGCCATCTCACCGGCGTCCGTCCTCCCCTGTCGGCCGTGTCGGCTCGGGTACAGAGTAGGAGGGAAAGGGCACCTCCGGCGGATCATGGTGAGCAGAATGCACAAAACTCGATCTTTTGTCACAAAACCCGCTTAAGCTCTCTGTAAGTTTGTGACAACTGGACCTGGACGAGGAGTTGTCCGGTGACGGAGCCTCGCGACATCACCGTTCTGATCGTGGACGACGATCCTGTCGTCACCGCGGCGCTGCACGCTCAGGTGAACAGGGTACTCGGGTTCAGGGTGGTGGGGATCGCGCACACCGGCCAGGCGGCGCTCGCCGCCGCGGGCCGCTTCGCGCCCCGGCTCGTGCTGCTCGACCTGCACCTGCCGGACCTGCCGGGGCTGGAGGTCGCGCACCGGCTGCGCCGGCCGGACCTGCCGCCCACCGACGTCATCGTGATCTCCGGGCGCAAGGAGTCGGCGACGGTGCGCGCCGCCATCCAGCGCGGCGCCCTGTACTACCTGGTCAAGCCGACCAGGGCGGGCACGCTGGAGCAGACCCTGCTGCGCTACGCGGCCACGGCCGAGCAACTGGAGTCGGGCGAGCGGTTCGTCGAGCAGCAGGAGATCGACCGCATCTTCCGCTCCTTCCACCTCGACCAGGGCC
Organism: Nonomuraea phyllanthi; assembly: GCF_006334985.2. GTDB lineage: Bacteria > Actinomycetota > Actinomycetes > Streptosporangiales > Streptosporangiaceae > Nonomuraea > Nonomuraea phyllanthi. The sequence continues at coordinate 162,337 of NZ_VDLX02000018.1, read as the reverse complement.
CCCGGCACAAGAGCATCTCGCCCGCGACCGAGCAGGCGGTGCTCGACGCGCTGTCGGCCGTCGCGGAGGACGCCTCGGCGCACGAGCTGGCCGGGATGATCGGCGTCAGCCGCGCCACCGCCCGCCGCTACCTGGAGCACCTGGCCGAGCGCGGGCTGGTCGAGGGCCGCCCGAGGTACGGGCCGACCGGGCGCCCGCAGCACCGGTACCGCGTCCGGTGACGCCCTTAAGGGCACTGCTCGCCGTCCTCCTCTGCGTGGTGCTCGCGGGCTGCGGCGACGACAACCCCTTCCCCGAGGGCTCCACGATGTGGCGGATCAGGGAGCGCGGCGTCCTCGTCGTGGGCACCAAGTTCGACCAGCCCATGTTCGGCTACAAGGACCCGGTCAGCGGGCGGATCACCGGCTTCGACGCGGAGATGGCCCGGCTCATCGCCAAGGACCTCACCGGCAGCGAGAGCAACATCCGCTTCGTCGAGACGGTCACGCGCGAGCGCGAGAACTTCATCGCCCAGGGCGTGGTGGACCTCGTCATCGCCACCTACTCGATCACGCCCACCCGCGCCCGGCTCGTCACCTTCACCGACCCGTACTACTACGCCGGGCAGGACCTGCTCGTCAGGATCGCCGACACCACCATCAACGACCTGTCGGACCTGGACGGCAAGACCGTGTGCACGGCCAAGGGCTCCACCTCCAGCGACCGGCTGAGAGCCGAGGCGCCCGGCGCCGCCCTGGAGATCGTCGACGCCTACAGCATCTGCGTGCCCGCGCTGATGGCCGGGCGGGTCGACGCCATCAGCACCGACGACACGATCCTGCTCGGCCTGCTGGACCAGCATCCGGACATGTTCCGGCTGGTGCGCAAGCCGTTCGGGCGCGAGCCGTACGGGATCGGCGTGCGCCGCGAGGACACCGGCTTCCGCGACTATCTCAACGGGCTGATCGCCCGCTGGCTGCGCGACGGGCAGTGGGACCGCGCCTTCAAGGACACCATCGGGGTCTCCGGCGCGACGTCCGAGGAGTCCAGGCCCGCCAATCGCTGAGCAGAACGCACATAAGTGCGATCTCTGAGCAGAACGCGCACAAGCCTTCACGCGCCGCACGCGGCTCCTACGGTTACGCCATCGGTGACCGGAACAAGGAGCGTGACACATGTCCGAAGCCGACCTGATCGTGCTGGACCAGGTCAACAAGCGCTACGGCGATCACCACGTGCTCAGGGACATCAGCCTGAGCGTCAGGCAGGGCGAGGTCGTCGTGGTCATCGGCCCGTCGGGGGCGGGCAAGTCGACCCTGTGCCGGGCGATCAACCGGCTGGAGACCATCGACTCCGGCACGATCAGCCTGGACGGCACGCCGCTGCCGGCCGAGGGCCGCGCCCTGGCCAGGCTCCGCGCCGAAGTCGGGATGGTCTTCCAGTCCTTCAACCTCTTCGCGCACAAGACCGTCCTGGACAACGTCGTCCTCGGGCAGGTCCACGTGCTGAAGCGGCCGAAGGCGGAGGCCGAGCGCAAGGCCAGGGAGCTGCTCGACCGGGTCGGCATCGGCGGCCAGGCCGCCAAGTTCCCCGCCCAGCTCTCGGGCGGCCAGCAGCAGCGGGTGGCGATCGCCCGCGCGCTGGCCATGGACCCGAAGGCCATCCTCTTCGACGAGCCCACCTCGGCGCTCGACCCCGAGATGGTCAACGAGGTGCTCGACGTGATGACCGCGCTCGCCCGCGAGGGCATGACGATGGTCGTCGTCACCCACGAGATGGGCTTCGCCCGGCGGGCCGCCGACCGGGTCGTCTTCATGGCCGACGGCGAGATCGTCGAGCAGAACACCCCCGGCGCGTTCTTCGGCTCCCCGGACAGCGAGCGCGCCCAGTCCTTCCTCGCCAAGATCCTCACGCACTAAGGAGCCGCCATGTTCGGCCGATCCCTTCACGTCACCTTCACCGTGATCGCGCTCGCCGCCGCCGCCACGGCCTGCGGCGGCCAGGACGACTACGCCTCCGTCGTGGACAAGGCCAAGACCGCCAAGAAGCTGGTGATCGGCGTCAAGGCCGACCAGCCGGGGCTGGGGCTGCGCACGCCCGACGGCACGTTCACCGGCTTCGACATCGAGGTCGCCAGGTACGTGGCCAAGCAGCTCGGCGTCGAGGCCAAGGACATCACGTTCAAGGAGACCGTGTCGGCCAACCGCGAGGCGTTCATCGAGCAGGGCCAGGTGGACATGGTGGTGGCCACCTACTCGATCACCGACGCCAGGAAGCAGAAGGTCTCCTTCGCCGGGCCGTACTTCGTGGCCGGGCAGGACCTGCTCATCCGGGCCGGCGACACGGCGCTGACCGGGCCCGAGGCGCTGAACGGCAAGAAGCTCTGCTCGGTCGCCGGCTCGACCCCGGCGCAGAAGGTCAAGTCGGAGTACGCCAAGGAGGTGCAGCTGCAGGAGGAGCGCACCTACTCGGCCTGCGTGGACCGGGTGCTCGGCGGCCAGCTCGACGCCATCACCACCGACGACGTCATCCTCGCCGGCTACGCCGCGCAGCACGGCGGCGAGCTGAAGGTGGTCGGCAAGCCGTTCAGCACCGAGAAGTACGGCATCGGCCTGAAGAAGGACGACAAGGCCGGGCGCGACGCGGTCAACGACGCGCTGGAGAAGATGTTCGCGGACGGCAGCTGGACGAAGGCGCTGCAGGCCAGCGTCGGCGCGTCCGGCTTCGCACTCCCGCAGGCCCCGAAGCTGGAGCGCTACTGATCCCATGGACGCGCTGCTGATCGAACGCGAGACGATCCTCGCCGCGTTCTGGATGACGATACGGCTGACGGCGGTCAGCGCGCTCGGCTCCCTGGTGCTGGGGACGCTGCTGACCGCCATGCGGGTGGCCCCGCTGGCCTCCCTGCGCGCCGCCGCGAGCTGCTACGTGTCGGTGGCCCGCAACACGCCGCTCACCCTGGTGCTGCTGTTCACCGGCCTCGGCGTCGGGGCCAACCTCGGGGTGGAGCTGTCCGACGACCTCGCGACCAACAACTTCTGGCTCGCCTGCATCGGCCTGACCGCCTACACCTCGGCGTTCGTCTGCGAGGCGCTGCGCTCGGGACTCAACACGGTGCCGGTCGGGCAGGCGGAGGCGGCCCGCTCGCTGGGGCTGGGCTTCGTCAAGACGCTGGGGCTGATCACGCTGCCGCAGGCGTTCCGCGCCGTGGTGGCGCCGCTGGGCAGCATCCTCATCGCGCTGACCAAGAACACCACGATCGCGCTCGTGGTCGGCGTGAGCGAGGCGTCCGTGCGGATGCGGGAGATGATCGAGACGTACGGAGACCAGGTGATCGAGATCTTCCTCGGGTTCGCCGCCGGGTTCCTGCTGCTGTGCCTGCCGATGGGGCTGCTGTTCGGCTGGCTGTCGCGGCGGATGGCGGTGGCGCGATGACGTACGCGAACCTCTACGAGCGGCCGGGGCCGCGCGGCGTGCGGCGCAACCGGGCGCTGGCGGCGCTCGTCGCGCTCGCGCTGCTGGCCCTGGCGTACGTGGTCTACCTGCGCTTCGACGCCAGGGACCAGTGGGCGGCGGAGAAGTGGACGCCGCTGCTGCGCGGCGACGTGTGGGCCACGTTCATCCTGCCGGGGCTGGCCGGGACGCTCGGCGCGGCGGTGACGGGGGTGATCCTCGCGGGGCTGTTCGGGCTGGTGTTCGCGACCGCCCGGCTGTCGGAGCACCGGTGGATCCGGATGCCCGCCGCCGCGGTCGTCGAGTTCTTCCGGTCCGTCCCGCTGCTGCTGCTGATCTTCTTCGCCTTCTTCGGCTCGTACATGCTCATCGGCGTGAACATCTCGGCCTTCGCCGCCGTCGTGTTCGGCCTCACCCTCTACAACGGCTCGGTGATCGCGGAGATCGTCCGGGCCGGGGTGCTGAGCCTGCCGCGCGGCCAGTCCGAGGCGGCCTACGCGACCGGCATGCGCAAGGGGCAGGTGATGCGGCTCGTCCTGCTGCCACAGGCGTTCCGCGCCATGATGCCCGCCATCGTCAGCCAGTTCGTGGTGCTGCTGAAGGACTCGGCCCTGGGGCTCATCGTCGGCTACGACGAGCTGGTGGACCGGGGGCTGAACGGCATCGCCGCCAACTTCTCGAACGTCATCCCTGCGGCGATCCTCATCGCGGCCATCTTCATCGTGATCAACCTCTCGCTCGACCGCCTCGCCCACCGGCTCGGCGCCCGCTGACAGATGGGGCCGGGCTCGTACGAACCGGGCGCGTGGTGTTCAGTGGGACCGTCACCCCCGCATGACGGAAGGACCCCATGGCCATCACCCCCGGCCCCTTCACCGGCCACACCCTCGACGGCCTCGCGCAGGACCTGCGCGAGGGACGGACCACCTCCACCCGGCTCGTCAGGCAGGCGCTCGAAGCCGTCGCCGAGCGGAACCCCGAGCTCAACGCGTTCGTCACCGTGGACGCCGACGGGGCGCTCGCGGCGGCCCGTCGGGCGGACGCCGAGCTGGCCGCCGGCACCGACCGGGGCCCGCTGCACGGCCTGCCGGTCGCCGTCAAGGACCTGATCATGGTGGCGGGGCAGCCCGCCACGATGGGCTCGCGGCACTTCAGCGGATACGTCCCCGACACCGACGCCGAGTGCGTGACCCGGCTGCGCCGCGCCGGCGCGGTGGTCGTGGGCAAGACCACCACCCACGAGTTCGCCTACGGCCCCACCGGCGACCGCTCGGCCAACGGCCCCTCGCGCAACCCGCACGACCCGGCGCGCATGTCCGGCGGCTCCAGCGGCGGCAGCGCGGCGGCCGTGGCGGCGGGCCTGGTGCCCCTCGCGCTCGGCACCGACACGGGAGGTTCCGTCCGCATCCCGGCGGCTCTGTGCGGGATCGCCGGGTTCAAGCCCGCGTACGGGGCGATCCCGGCGGACGGCGTCTTCCCGCTGTCGCAGAGCCTCGACCATGTCGGCGTGCTGGCCGGCGACGCGCGCGACTGCCTGCTCGCCTACCGCTGCCTGGCCATCGTGAGCGGCGGCGCCCAGCTGCGCGAGGACGCCGGCCCCGCCCGCGTGGCCTGGCTCGACCCGGCCGGGCTGTTCGACGGCGATCCGCGCGTGACGGACGCCGTGCGCGGCTTCGCGGGCGACGTGGCCGAGGTGCGGCTGCGGCCGGGGCTCGGCGCGGAGTTCCGGGAGACGTACACGGTGATCCAGAGCTGCGAGACCGCGGCCGTGCACGCCGAGCGGCTGGCGGACGCGCCCGAGCTGTTCGACCCCGAGGTGCTCGAACGCCTGAGCGCCGCGGCAGGGACCCCCGGCTGGCGGTACGTGCGGGCCATGGCCGCGCGCTCCGGCCTGGCCGGGGAGGTGGGGGCGCTGTTCGAGCGGCACGACGTGCTGGCGCTGCCCGCCGTGCCGATCACCGCCCCGCCGCTCGGGGCGCGCGAGACGCGGGTGGACGGCCGGGCCGTCGCCGTGCGGCCCGCGCTGCTGGCCATGACGAGCCCGTGGAACGTGCTGGGGCTGCCCGCGCTCACCGTCCCGGCCGGGACGGTGGACGGGCTGCCGGTGGGACTGCAGCTGGTCTGCCGGCCGGGCCGCGAGCTCCACCTCTTCCGCACGGCCGGCCGGCTCGCCGCCGGTCAGGCCTCGGAGGAGCCGGGGATGACGGAGGCCAGCTCGGGGATCCGCGCCCGGTAGCCGTCGAGCAGCCGGCGCGCCGTCGTCACCGAGTCGACCAGCGGGTGCAGGGCGAACGCCTCGACGGCCAGCCGGGCCGAGCCGGTCATGGCGGCCTCGATGGCGGTCTGCTCCACCGCCTTCACCTGCTGCACGAGACCCAGGAACCGGCCGGGGAGCGGGCGGGTGGCCAGCGGCCGCACGCCCGCCCCGTCGACCGCGCACGGGATCTCCACCACCGCGTCGGCGGGCAGGCCCGGCACGGCGGCGCCGTTGCGCACGTTGAGGATCATGGAGGTGGGCTCGCCGCGGGCGATGGCCGCCATCAGGGCCAGCGCGATGCCCTCGTAGCCGCCCGCCTCCAGGTCGGCGGCGTCGCGCTCGCCGGCCTCGGCGGTGTCGCGGGCCTCGGCCATGTACGTCTCGTCGCGCTGCCTGCGCGCGCTGACCCACGCGTCGAGCGCCTGGCCGGGGCGGGCGTGGACGGCGGCGTAGAAGTCGTCCTGCTGGCTCAGCAGCGACTCTCCGCGGGTCCTGCCGGAGGTCGCGGCCACCGCCTCGCGGGTGAAGTAGTAGTAGTACAGGTACTCGTTGGGCAGCGCGCCCAGCGTGCGCACCCAGTCGTGCCCGAAGACCCGCGCCTCCTCCACCCGCCGCAGCGCGGCGTCGTCGGCCAGCAGCTCGGGCAGCACGTCGCGCCCGTCGTGGCCGAGGCCGCGCAGCCAGCCCAGGTGGTTGAGCCCCACGTAGTCGGGCGTGACGCGGGCCGGGTCGAGCCCGAGCGCGGCGGCGGCCCGCCGGATCAGCCCGATCGGGGAGTCGCAGATGCCGATCACGCGGTCGCCGAGCACGTGCCGCATCGCCTCGGTGATCATGCCGGCCGGGTTGGTGAAGTTGATGACCCACGCCCGGGGCGCGAGCGCGGCCACCCGCTCCGCGACGCGCACGGCGACCGGGACCGTGCGCAGGCCGTAGGAGATGCCGCCGGGGCCCGTCGTCTCCTGGCCGAGCAGCCCCAGGTCGAGCGCGACCCGCTCGTCGGCGGTGCGGCCGGCCAGCCCGCCGACGCGGATGGCGGAGAAGACGAACGCGGCGTCGCGCAGCGCGGTGTCCAGGTCGGTCGTGGTCACGACCTCGGGCGGGTCGTCGTGCCCGTCGGCCTGCCGGCGCAGCACGTGCCGGATCGCCTCCAGCCGCTCCTCCGACACGTCATGAAGCACCACCTGCTCCACGCGCGGTTTCGCGGTGTCGCGCAGCAGCGCGCCGTACACGAGCGGCACCCGGAAGCCGCCGCCCCCGAGAACGGCCAGTTTCATTGTGTTCCCTTCACGCCAGCAGGACCTCGGCGCCGGCCGCCGCGCAGGTGCGCAGCGTCGCCTCGTCGGCGCCCTCATTGGTGACGATCACATCGACGTCCTCGGGCCCGCACACCCGCAGCGCGCCGGTGCCCGGGAACTTGTGCCGGTCGGCGAGCAGCACGACCTGCCCCGCCGCCGCGATCATGGCCCGCTTCAGCGGCACCTCGGCCAGCGTGGTGTCGACGAGCTGGCCGTCCGGCCGCACGCCGCTGACGCCCAGGAACACCCGGTCGGCGACCACCTGGCTGAGCGCCGCCTCGGTCAGCACCCCCACCAGCGAGTGGTACGGCCGGCGCACCATGCCGCCGAGCAGCAGCAGCTCCACCTCGGTGTCGGCGCGCAGCACGTCGAGCACGGCGAGGCTGGAGGTGACCACGGTGACGCGGCGCCGGCGCAGCCACCTGGCCAGGCGCATGGTGGTCGTGCCGATGTCGAGCAGCAGCACCTCGCCGTCGTTCACCAGTTGCGCGGCGCGGGCCGCCACCGCCTCCTTGTCCTGCTCGTCCACGGCCGCCACCTCGGCGAACGGCCGGTCGGTGTCGGGGTCGGCGGCGAGCAGGGCGCCGCCGCGGACGCGGCGCAGGGTGCCGTCACGGTCGAGCACCTCGAGGTCCCTGCGGATGGTGGACGGGCTCACGCCGAGCTGGCTGGCGAGATCGCGAACGCTGGTGGCGCCGGAGAGCCGGACGCGGCGCATGATCTCGGCATGCCTGAGGCGCTGAAGCACGGCGCGAGTGTATCAGTCAGATTCGCGCAGAAGCATGCAGCTTTGACCAGAAACTCCCAGGAGGACTTGCGGTGTGCGAGCAAACGTGCAAGATTGCGCACATCGTACGTGTCGAGGAGGATCCAGCTCCGTGTCCAGGCAGCCCGAGTCCATGCAGGCGTACGACCCGCTCGCCGGCGAGCGCACCCCGGGCGGGCCGCAGTTCGACGTCTTCCTGGCCGGCACCGTCTTTCTCGACATCATCTTCACCGGGCTGCCCGCGATGCCCGCGGCCGGCACCGAGATCTGGGCCGAGGGCATGGGCTCGTGCCCCGGCGGCATCGCCAACCTCGCGATCGCGACCAGCCGGCTGGGCCTGCGCACCTCGCTGGCGGCCGCGTTCGGCGACGACGACTACGGCGACTTCTGCTGGCGCACGCTCGCGGAGCAGGAGTCGGTCGACCTGTCCAGGTCGCGGCGCTTCGAGCACTGGCACTCGCCGGTGACGGTCTCCATGGCGGTCGACCGCGACCGCAGCATGGTCACGCACGGGCACCCGTCGCCCATGCCCACCTCCGAGATGATCGGCAAGCCGCCCTGCTCCAAGGCGGTGATCGTGCCGCTGTCGACCGAGGAGCCGCTCGACTCGCCCGACAGCCCGTGCAACTGGGCCGAGCTGGCGCGCCGCGACGGCTCGCTCATCTTCGCCGACGTGGGCTGGGACCCCTCGGGCGCGTGGTCGCGCTCGCTGCTGGACCAGCTCTCGCTCTGCCACGCCTTCATGCCCAACGCGATCGAGGCGATGGCCTACACCGGCTCCGACAGCCCGCGCGACGCCCTCTACGCGATCGCCGACAAGGTCACCGTGGCGGTGGTGACCGACGGCGCCAACGGCGCCATGGCCATCGACTCGGAGACCGGCGAGGAGGCGTTCGTGCCCGCTCCGCGGGTGACGGCGCTCGACCCGACCGGCGCGGGCGACGTCTTCGGCGCCGGCTTCGTGCTGGGCACGCTCTCGCACTGGCCGCTGGCCGACCGGCTGGCGTTCGCGCAGCTCTGCGCGGCGCTGGCGGTGCAGCAGTTCGGCGGGTCGCTGGCCGCGCCCGGCTGGGGCGACATCGCCGACTGGTGGCACGAGGTCCGCGACTCGGCCGGCCACACCGGCGCCTACGGCAACTCGCTGGCCCGCCGCTACGCCTTCCTCGACCGGCTGGTGCCCGCCGTCCCGGTGGGCGCCGTGCGGCGCGCCGCCGCCACCATCGCCCGGTACGCCGACGTCGGCCCCAAGACCCCCGCGACACGGCCGGACCGGCCCGAGGGCGAGGACCCCGACTCGCCTCGCCTGCCCGCGCAGAAGGAGTAACACGCATGAACCCCCCGCTCCGAGCGATCGCCGCACTCGCCGCCGGAGTCCTTGCCCTCGCGGCGTGCGCCCCCGGCTCCTCGGCCCCGCCCGCCGGCACCGGCACCTCGGCGCAGCCGAGCGCCTCGGCGGTCCGCACCGACGCCGCGCAACTCGGCGACGTCACGCTCACCGTCTGGGACCAGGAGGTACGCGGCGGGCAGGCCGCCCAGATGAAGCAGCTGAACGACGCCTTCCAGGCCAAATACCCCAACATCAAGCTCAACCGGGTCTCGCGCTCCTTCGACGACCTCAACACGACCCTGCGCCTGGCGCTGAGCGGCAACGAGCCGCCCGACGTCGTCGAGGCCAACAACGGCCGCTCCTCCATGGGCGCGTTCGTCAAGGCGGGGCAGCTGCGCCCGCTGGACGCCTACGCCGAGGCGTACGGCTGGAAGGAGCGCTACCCGCAGTCGGTGCTGCGCTATTCCAGCTACAGCCCCGATGGCAAGGTCTTCGGCGAGGGCAACCTGTACGGCCTGCCGCAGGTCGGCGAGGTCGTCGGCATCTTCTACAACAAGGCCAAGCTGGGCAAGCTCGGCCTTGAGCCGCCCGCGACGTGGGCCGACTTCGGCGCCGCGCTCGACAAGGCCAAGGCGGCGGGCGAGGTGCCGATGCAGCTCGGCAACCTGGACAAGTGGCCCGCCATCCACGTCTTCGGCACCGTGCAGAGCCGCAGCGTGCCCGCCGACCAGATCAGCACGCTGGCCTTCGGCCGCAAGGGCGGCTCCTGGAACTCCCCGGAGAACGTCAAGGCCGCCGAGGAACTGGTCGGCTGGGTCGACAAGGGCTACTTCAACAAGGGCTTCAACGGGCAGGGCTACGACCCTGCCTGGCAGGCGTTCGGCAAGGGCGAGGGCGTCTTCCTGATCGCGGGCACCTGGCTGCTGGCCGACCTGCAGAAGGCGCTCGGCGACGACCTGGGCTTCATGCTGCCGCCGGGGGCCACGGCGGACGCGCCGCCCGTCGCGACCGGCGGCACCGGGCTGCCGTTCGCGATCACCGCCAAGAGCCCCCACCCCGACGCGGCGGCGGCGTACATCGACTTCATCACCAACGCCGACGCGATGAAGGTGCTCACCTCCACCGGCAACCTGCCGGTCGCCGACACGGCGCAGCAGAGCGTGCCGGCGGGGCCGCAGAAGGACGTCTTCACCGCGTTCGGCACGGTGACGTCCAAGGACGGGCTGGTGCCCTACCTCGACTACGCCACGCCGACGTTCGCCGACACACTCGGCGCGGCGCTGCAGGACCTGCTGGCCAAGAAGCAGACGCCGCAGGAGTTCCTGGCCACGCTGGAGAAGGACTACAAGACGTTCGCCGAGAGCAACGGCTGAGCATGGCGGGAAGGAGCGCGGGGCCTCCCGGAGAGCCCCGCCGCGTCGCCTACCTCTACCTGCTTCCCGCGTTCGCCGTCTACGCGGCGTTCCTGCTCTACCCGATCGGGCGCGCGGTGCAGCTGTCGCTGTACGACTGGGACGGGCTGTCGCTGGGCCGCTGGGTGGGGCTGGACAACTACGTCGCGATCGTCGCCGACGAGGGGCTGCGGGCGGCGTTCGGGCACGCGCTGGTCCTGATCGTGTTCTACTCGGGCGGGCCGCTGGTCATCGGGCTGGGGCTGGCCGCGATCCTCAACCACGCCAAGGTGCGCGGGCTCGGCTTCTTCCGCACGGTCGTGTTCCTGCCGCAGGTGGTGGCCATGGTCGTGGTGGCGGTGGCCTGGCGGCGGGTCTACGCGCCCGACGGCACGCTCAACACGCTGCTCGGCGCGCTGGGGCTCGACTCGCTGACGCGGGGCTGGCTGGGCGACTACACGTTCGCGCTGCCCGCGGTCGGGGTGGTCGGCACGTGGTTCGAGACCGGGCTGGTGACGGTGCTGCTGCTGGCCGGGATGAGCCGGATCCCGGGCGAGCTGTACGAGGCCGCGCGGCTGGACGGCGCCGGCGCGGTCAGGGAGTTCTTCGCGGTCACGCTGCCGTCGGTGCGCGGGGAGATCGCGGTCGCGCTGACGCTGACCGTGATCGCCGCGCTGCGCACGTTCGACCTGGTGTACATCACCACGAAGGGCGGCCCGGGCGACTCCACGTCGGTGCCGTCGTACGAGGTCTACCACCGGGCCTTCGGGCTCAGCCAGGTCGGCTCGGCCGCCGCCATCGGCGTCACGCTCACCGTGGTCATCTTCGTGATCTCGTTCGGGATCAACCGGTTCGCCGACAGGAGGGTCTCGTGATCTCGCGCGGTGAGCGGGTGGCCAACTACGTCATCCTGTCGGTGTTCGCCGCGTTCGCGCTCTTCCCCATCGTGACGATCCTGTCGGCCGCGCTCGGCCCGGCCGACAGCGGCGAGACGTCCGGGCTGGGCAACTTCGCCGCGGCCTGGGAGGTCGGGCACTTCGGCACCTACCTGCGCAGCAGCCTGGCGGTTTCGGCGTTCGTCGTGGTCGTGAGCGTGGTGCTGTCCATCATGAGCGGGTACGCGTTCGGCACCATGCGCTTTCGCGGCCAGTCGGTGCTGTTCTACCTGTTCATGCTCGGGATCATGATGCCGAGCGAGGCCGTCGCGGTGCCGCTCTACTTCGACCTGCGCTCGCTCGGGCTGATCGACACGTTCTGGTCGGTGGCGCTGCCGCAGGTGGCGCTGTCGGTGGCGTTCGGCACGTTCTGGATGCGGGCCTACTTCCGCGCCTCCAGCCGGGCCATCGTCGAGGCGGCCCGCATCGACGGCGCCTCGACCTGGCGCATCCTGTGGCGGGTGCTGGTGCCACCGGCCCGGCCCGCGGTCGTCACGCTGACCGTGCTGGTCTTCATGTGGACGTGGAACGAGTTCCTCATCCCGCTGATCATGGTGACCAGCGAGTCGCTGCGGACGGCGCCGCTCGGGCTGGCCTTCTTCCAGGGCCAGTACACCTCCGGCTTCACCCTGCTGGCCGCCGGCTCGGTCATCGTCGCGACCCCGGTGGTGGTCTTTTACCTGTTCCTTCAGCGCCACTTCGTCCGCGGGCTGCTCCAGGGGGCAGTTCGCGAGTAGCCGTACCCTTCCGGAGGTCCCATGCGTAAACGCCTGTCGCTGGTGCTGGCCGCCACGGTCGCGCTGGCCGTCTTACCCGCCACCCCCTCCTCCGCCGCGCCCTCCCCGACCGGCCCCGCCGGCACCGGCTCGCCCGTGGACCTCGACGCCCTCTTCGTCGGCGCGCACCCCGACGACGAGGCGTTCACGCTGTCCACGCTCGGCCAGTGGAACGAGGAGCACGACGTGCGCACCGGCGTCGTCACCGTCACCCGGGGCGAGGGCGGCGGCAACGCGGTCGGCCCGGAGGAGGGCCCGGCGCTCGGGCTGCTGCGCGAGGCCGAGGAGCGCACGGCGGTCGGCAGGGCCGGGGTGCGGGAGGTGTTCAACCTCGACGACGTCGACTTCTACTACACGGTCAGCGCCCCGCTGACCGACCAGATCTGGGGCGCCGACACCCTGGAGAAGGTCGTGCGGGTGGTCCGGCAGACCCGGCCCGAGCTGATCCTGACCATGGACCCGGCGCCCTCCCCCGGCAACCACGGCAACCACCAGCAGGCGGCCCGGCTGGCCGTCCAGGCGTTCTACGCGGCGGCCGACCCCGACGCGTTCCCCGAGCAGATCACCCGCGAGGGGCTCAAGCCGTTCGCGCCCGCCCGGCTGCTGCTCGGCGGCGGGCGCGGCACCTCCCAGAACGGACCGTCGTGCGCCTCGACGTTCCGGCCCGTCAACCCGGCGCAGAACGTGTACGGCGTGTGGAGCGGGCGGCCCTCCCAGGCCCAGGGCAAGACGTGGGCCGCCGTCGAGCGCGAGGCGCAGCGCTCGTACGCCTCGCAGGGCTGGGCGGTCTTCCCCGACGTGCCGTCCGATCCGAACCAGCTGGGCTGCGACTTCTTCACGCAGGTCGACGCGCGGGTGCCGTTCCCCGAGCCGGGCAGCGCGGCGGCGGCCGCGCCCACGGCCATCCTCGACGGCGCGCTGACCAGGGCGAGCGGCGCGGTCCCGCTGGGCACCTCGCTCTCCCTGCGCACCAGCGCGTTCGACGTGCGGCCCGGCACGCCCTTCACCGTCGAGGTCACCGCGACCGCGCCCGCCCGCCGGCCGCTCGGCCGCTCGTCGGTGCGGCTCGGCGTGCCCGGCGGCTGGCGGGTCAGCGGCTCGGGCGACCTCGGCCGCCTGTCCCCCGGGCGCACCGGGACGGCGACGTTCACGGTCACTCCCGCCGAAGGCACCGGGCGGGCGCGCGTCTCGGCCACGCTGACCACCGAGCACGGCAGCGGCTACACCGACCGGCAGGTCGAGCTCAGCCCCGCCGTACGCGCCACGCAGCAGCTCCTCCCCCAGGTCGCCCAGTACGAGAAGTGGACCGCCGAGGTCGGCGTGCCGCAGCTGAACGGCCTGGTCACGCCCGTGCTCACGCTGCCGTCCGGCGGCTCCAGGAAGATCGGCGTCGTGGTGAGCAACGTCAGCGACGCCGCCAGGTCGGGCACCGTGCGCATCGAGCTGCCCGACGGGTTCACCGCGGACCGCGTGGAGGCGCCCTACACCGACCTCGCCGCCGGAGACTCGGCGACGGTGCCGTTCACCGTCACCAACTCCGACCCCGCGCTGAAGACGTCCAACGAGGGCGGCGACTACGCCTACACCATCAGCGTGGACGGCGCGGTCGCGAGCCGGCCGGCGCTCGAACTGGTGCCCGCGACGGCCGTCCCGCAGGCCGAACCGGCCGTGGACGGCGCCGAGGGCGACGGCGAGTACCCGGGGACCGCGCTCGACCTGTCCCGCGTGTGGGAGGGCAGCGCGTGCGCGTCGCCGGCCGACTGCTCGGCCACGGCGCGGCTCGCCTGGCACGACGACGACCTCTACGTGCTGGTCCACGTGAAGGACGACGTGCTGGGCACGCGGCTGGCCGCCGCCGACTGCAAGCGGCACTGGCGCACCGACGCGGTGGAGGTGGCCATCGACCCGCGCGGCACGTCCGAGAACACCTCGACCACGTTCAAGGCCGCGGTGCTGCCCGTCACGCAGGAGGGGCCGCCGTGCTTCGAGCGCGACGCCGACAACCGCCAGGGTCCGGGCGAGGAGACCGCGCCCGGCATGCGGATCGCCTCGAAGGTCGCCTCGGACGGATACACGGTCGAGATGTCCATCCCGATGGAGCTGCTGCCGGGCTCGGTGGACCCCGACCACCTGGGCGTCAACCTCCTGGTGTACGACTCCGACACCCAGGACAAGACCGGCCAGACCCGGATCGGCTGGTCCACGTGGGGCGGCGTGCAGGGCGACCCGTACCGGTGGGGCGTCGCCACGCTGACCGGCTTCGAGCCGCCCGCCGACCGGCCCGTCCCCGACCCGGTGATCCCCGACACCGCGCTGTCCAGCCTGGACTCGCCGCAGACGCTGGAGCAGGCCGTACGGGTCCACGTCCCGCTCGCGGGCGGGCCCGCGGCCGAGCGGGAGGAGAGCGGCCAGGTCACCTCCGCCTCGACCACGCGTGACGGGGTGAAGGTGACGATCCGCGCGAGCGCGGCCGGCACGGCGCACGTGTTCGTCCGCGACGAGCAGGGCACGGCGGGCAGCCGCGTCGTCCCGGTGCCGCGCCGGGGCACCACGACCGTCACCGTGCCGCTGTCGCGCGCCCTCGCCGGCCGGCCCTCGGTCGTGGCGGGCTGGGAGGCGTCCGGCGGCGGGACGGCGGCCTCGCAGGTCACGGTCCGCGGCTGACACCCTGATCGCTCCTGTCGGGCGCCGTTTCGGTAGATTCATCCCGTCGGCGCCCGACCTAAGGAGCTTCGTGTCCATTCCCGAACTGACCGACGTCCACCCGGCCTGGCTGCCGCCCGAGGCGTTCCAGGCGGTCGGCTCCCGCCGCGTCCTCGTGCGGGCGGACGGGCCGCTGGCCGAGACCGTGCGGGAGGAGGTCGCGCGGGCCGGAGCCCAGTACGGCGCCACGAACAGTGGCGGCCTCACGGACGAGGGGCCGGCCGACCTCGTGCTGACCCTGTCGGAGTCCGAGGGCGCGGACGGTTACGCGATCTCGCGACGTGACGGCGTGACCACCGTGGCCGGCGGCGACCCCGCCGGGCTGCTCTACGGCTTCTTCCACGTCGTACGGCTGGGCGAGGGCGCGTTCGAGGGCGACCGGGAGATCGAGCACCACCGGCCGGCGATGCGGCGCCGCATGCTCGACCACTGGGACAACATCGACGTGCACCCGGTGATGGGCCAGGTCGAGCGCGGTTACTCGGGCGGGTCGATCTTCTGGGAGGACGGCGCGCCGCGCCCCGGCCTGAGCCGGGTGCGGGCCTACGGGCGGCTGCTGGCCGCGACCGGGATCAACGCGGTCGCGATCAACAACGTCAACGTGCACGCCACCGAGGCGCGCCTGCTGACGGACCGGCTCGGCGAGGTGGCCGCCATCGCCGACGAGCTGCGCCCGTACGGGATCCGCGTGCACCTGTCGGTCAACTTCGCCTCCCCCATGGCGCTCGGCGGCCTGCCCACGGCCGACCCGCTGGACGAGGACGTGCGGGCGTGGTGGGCGGCCACCACCGAGCACGTCTACGCGACAATTCCTGACTTTGGCGGATATGTCGTGAAAGCTGACTCCGAGGGGCAGCCGGGCCCGTTCGCGTACGCGCGCACCCACGCCGACGGCGCCAACATGCTCGCCGAGGCGCTCGCCCCGCACGGCGGAGTCGTGCACTGGCGGGCCTTCGTCTACAACCACCGGCAGGACTGGCGCGACCGCTCGACCGACCGCGCCCGCGCGGCCTACGACCACTTCGCCCCGCTCGACGGCCGGTTCATGGACAACGCGATCCTGCAGGTCAAGCACGGCCCCATGGACTTCCAGACCCGCGAGCCGGTCTCCCCGGTGATCCTCGCCATGCGGCGCACCCGCCTGGCCGTGGAGCTGCAGGTGACGCAGGAGTACACCGGGCAGCAGCGGCACGTCTGCTACCTGGCCCCGATGTGGAGCGAGATCCTCGCGTTCGAGAACGTCGCCGGGGCGGGCGACCTGGTCGCGGTCTCCAACGTGGGCGCCGACCGCTTCTGGACCGGCCACCCGCTCGCCCAGGCCAACCTGTACGCCTTCGGCCGCCTGGCCTGGGACCCGGCCCTCGACCCCGCCACCGTCCTCGACGAGTGGATGGACATGACCTTCATCCGGCCGGGCGAGCCGCTGCGGCGCGCGCTGCACGCCGTGATGGACGGGTCGTGGCGCACCTACGAGCGATACACCGCGCCGCTCGGCGTCGGCTTCATGGTCCGGCCCGGCCACCACTACGGCCCCGACGTGGACGGGTACGAGTACACGCCGTGGGGCACGTACCACTTCGCCGACCGCGACGGCGTGGGCGTCGACCGCACGCGCGCCACCGGCACCGGCTTCACCGGCCAGTACCCGCAGCCGTGGTCGGACGTCTACGAGTCGCTGGAGCGCTGCCCCGACGAGCTGCTGCTCTTCTTCCACCACGTCCCGTACGACCACGTGCTGCACAGCGGCTCGACGGTCATCCAGCACATCTACGACACCCACTTCGCCGGAGCGGAGGAGGTGGCCGAGATGCGGGCACAGTGGGCGAAGGTCGGCGACCTGGTGGCCCCCGACGTGCACGCCCGCGTCACGGAGCTGCTCGACGAGCAGCTCCGCTGCGCCGAGGAGTGGCGCGACCAGGTCAACACCTACTTCTTCCGCAAGTCGGGCGTGCCCGACGAACGCGGCAGGCGCATCTTCTAGGCGATGAACCTGTCGTGGACCTCGGCGATCATCGGGCGGCTGTTCCACAGCAGCGCCGCGGCGAACGCCGAGGCCAGCAGGGTGGGCGCCAGCTCGGTGGCGACCAGGGTGACGCCGCCCGCCACGACGAGCAGGCAGGCGTTGCCCAGTGCGGCCTTCGGGTGGCGCATGAGGAAGTACGCGGCCAGCCGCGCCACGTCCACCGCCCGGAACTCGAACAGCGACGTGATGACCAGGGCGTTGGCGGCCCACAGCATCGCCGCCAGCGCGACGAGCACCAGCAGCACCGCCCACCATCCCGGCACGCCGGCGGCGGCGAAGTTCGCCAGGTTCGTCCCGACGACGGCCAGCACCGCCAGCCACGGCACCCAGATCTTCAGCACGCCGCGCACGTTGGCGCGGTAGCCGCGCCAGAACGCCGCCGCCGGGCGCAGGTCCGTCAGGTCCCTGCTGCGGCGGCGCAACGCGTAGAGGGCGGCCGACAGCGCGGGACCGAGCGGCAGCGCGCACAGGGCGGCAAGCGGCACGTTGCCGGCGTCGCCGCCGAGCAGGGTCAGCGCGACCAGGCCCGGCGCGGTCGTGAGCAGGAACAGGCCCTCGACCACCAGCAGGCTGTAGACCAGGGCGGAGCCGCGCGAGAGCGGCCCCTCCCCGAACCGCCGCTGCGCCGTCACCTCGCTCATCGCCCCTCCCCTCCCGGGCCCGGCTCCAGGCCGAGCAGCCGCCGCTCGTCCCACCAGGGCGGCGTCTCGTCCACCACCGGTGTGAGCTCGACCAGCGTAACCTCATGCCGGCCCAGGGTCAGATCCAGGTCGGCGCGGCCCCCGAAAACCGGCACGCCGCGGTGGGTGCGCGCCGGCTCGGCGGCCTCGCGCAGCACGTCGAGCTGCCCGGACCGGGGGGAGAGCGGGCGGCCCATCTCGCACCAGGCCGCCCAGGCGTTGCCGTGCTCCTCGCTCACCGACGAGCGCAGCTCGAAGGCCGAGGACGCGTTCCCGATGGGGACGGACAGCCGCACGGTGTGCCCGTCCACGGCGGGGCCGCCGGTCACGTCGGCCGGCGCCCAGGCCAGCACGGTGACCCGGCCGGCGGCGTCCCGGGTGACGAGGTGGTCCTCGCCCCGGGCCAGCAGGTCCTCGCCCATCCTGGCCATGAACGCGTACAGGTGGTAGGTCGGCTTCTTGATCTGCCGGTGGGTCAGCAGCCCGAAGCCGCCGTGGAACGGCGCGGCCGGGATGCCGACCTCCTCGAACACGTCGCAGAAGGTCCAGTAGGAGAAGGAGTCGGCCAGCTCTCCCCCGGCGGCCAGCACCGGAGCCAGGTACGCGGCGTGGAAGGCCGTGTCGTGGATCGGGTTGTCGGGCCGGTAGGAGGAGTTGAACTCGGTGATGTGCACCGGCACGTCCGCCAGCGGCGTGCCGGCCAGCTGCCTCCGGGGCGTGGCGAACTGCTCCAGCAGCCCCGACGCCGGCGCCAGCGTCTGGTGGACGCCGAACGGCACGTGCTGGGCCGGGCCCGAGGTGTAGGCGTGCCGGCTGACGAAGTCCACCGGCACGCCGCGCTCGACGGCGAACTCGGCGAAGCGGACCATCCACTCGTCGGAGCCGGGCGAGATGGCCGGGCCGCCGACCTGCAGCCCGGCGTCGACCTCCTTGACCGCGTACGCGCTGACCTCGTACAGGCGGTGGTAGGCGTCGCGGTCGGCGTCCTGCCAGAAGTCCTTGAGGTTGGGCTCGTTCCACACCTCGATCGGCCAGGTGCGCACCTCGTCGAGCCCGTACCGGTCGACGAGGTGCGCCACGGTGGCCCGCACCAGTTCGGCCCACTCCCGCCAGGAGGCGGGCGGGGTGACGTTGCCCTGCCACCAGAACACGGTCTGGTCGCCGGAGGCCAGGCCGGAGGGCATGAAGCCGAGCTCCACGAAGGGGCGGATGCCCAGGTCGAGGTAGGCGTCGATCACCTGGTCGACGTACGTGAACGAGTGGCGCACGCGCCGCGCACCCCCGTGCTCGTACGGGCGGTGCACGCCCGCCCCGTCGCTGAGCAGCCCGTGGCCCCGGATGTGCCGGAAGCCGATCTCGCGCTGGACCAGCGCCAGCGAATCCTGGTAGTCACGCCGCAGGGCGAGATCGAAGCGGCCGGTGCCGACGCAGAAGCGCCAGGCCTCCGGCAGCCGCCCCGACGGCCCGTCCGGAACCACGGTACGCATGGATCAGCCGTGGTCCTTCTTGAACCGCTCGTAGGCGCCGTTGACCAGGTTCATGTAGGAGGTCATGTTCTTGCCCTCCAGCTCCTTGACGTAGGCGTCCCACTCGCTCAGGTCGCGCTCGCCGAGGATGAACTTGAGCGTCTGCTGGGTGACGTAGTCCTTCAGCGGCGTCTCCCACAGCGTGGCCTGCTCGCGCTCCTCGTCGCTGAACGGGTGCGGCGGCTCCAGCGGCCACGCCTTCCTGGCGTTCATCACCTTCTGGAACTCCAGCTCCTCCTCGGAGAAGGTGGACTCCAGCAGCTTGGTGGTGCCGCCGTAGGCGAACACGCCGTTGGAGAAGCCGAAGTCCTTCTGCAGGTGCTTGGACGCGTCGGGGTTGAGCCCCACGAAGTCGACGTCATCGGCGATCTTGTAGTTGCCGGAGGCGTCCTTGCTGAACGTCGTGCCCTCGACGCCCCACTTGGCGAACTCCTCGCCCGCGTCGGAGTACCAGAGCCAGTCGACGAACTGCATCATGGCGACGAAGTTCTTGTTCTCCAGCGCCTTCTTGGAGATCATGACGCCGTTCTCCAGCCGGGTGCCGATCTTGTAGTCCCCGATCGGGCCCATGGGCACCGGGATCTTGGCGATCTTCGCCTTGGGGACGAGCTTGCTCAGCGTCGGCCGGTAGTCGTTGATCAGCGTCTGCGCGTTGGTGCTGATGACGAACGACTTGCCGGAGTTGAACTTCTGCTTGGCCTGCTCGTCCTGCTGGGTGAAGCTCTCCGGGTCGAGGAGCTTCTCCTTCACCAGCTTGTTCAGGTACTCGAGCATCTGCTTGTACTGCGGCATCGCACCGGTGTAGGCGAACTTGCCGGCGGCGGCGTCCCAGGTCGCGTGCTGGTACTCCCAGCCGCCCTTGGTGCCGTACGCCTGGGCGACAAGCTTGAGCAGGTTGCCGCCCGGCGTGGGCACGCCCCACCGGTCGGTCATCGGGTAGAGGTCGGGGTACTCCTGCTTCATCGCCTTGAGCACGGTGTAGAGCTCTTCCCAGGTCGTGGGGACCTCCAGGTTGAGCTTCTCCAGGATGTCGGTCCGCACCGCGAGGGTGTAGTCGACCCAGACCTCCTCGTGCAGGCCGGGCAGCAGGTAGTAGCGGCCGTCGGCCACGCGCAGCGTGTCCAGGTCCGGCTCCATCTGCCACTTGGCGACCTTGTCCTTGAAGTTCGGCATCAGGTCGACGTAGTCGCTGATCGGCAGGATGGCGCCGGAGGCGACGAACGCCTCCTCCTGCGGGTGGTAGGTCTTCGGGATGATGAGCGGGGCCTGGCCGGAGCCCACCAGCAGGCCGCGCTTCTTCTCGTAGTCGCTGAGCGGCACCGCCACCGGCTTGAGCGTGACGTTGGTCCGCTTGGTCAGCTCCTGCCAGAACAGCCAGTCGTCCTTGAGCGGGTAGAACGGGTGGTTGTTGTAGAGCACGTCGAACGAGACCGGCTCGGTGGCCTTGAACTGCTGGCCGGCGGCGTAGTTCGCCATGGCGCCCGCCTTGTTCGCGGAGGTCTCGGCGGCCTTCTTGGGGGCCTCGTCCTCGCCGCAACCGGCGAGCACGAGGGTGAACGCACCCAGTCCGATGATCGCCTGACGCCGTGAGAGTTCGCGCATTGGGGGATTCCTTTGCCTGATCCGAGGGGGGTTGGGGAGGACTAGCCTTTGACCGCGCCGAGCATGACTCCGGAGACGAAGTACCTCTGGACGAAGGGGTAGACCGCCAGGATGGGAAGGACGGTGAGCATGATCGTCACCGACTGGATGTTGGAGGCCGCCTGCGACACGTCGGCGATCGCCGCGCCGGCCGACTCGGCGCCGGTGGCTCCGGCGATGAGGTTGCGCAGGTAGATGGTCACCGGGAACAGGTCCTGCTCGTTGAGGTAGAGGAACGCCGTGAACCAGGAGTTCCAGAACGAGACCGCGTAGAACAGCACCATCGTGGCGATGACCGCCTTCGACAGCGGCAGCACGACGCGCCACAGGATGCCGTACGTGTTGAGGCCGTCGATGGCGGCGGCCTCCTCCAGCTCCTGCGGCAGGCCCTCGAAGAACGCCTTCATCACCAGCAGGTTGAACACGCTGATCGCGTTGGGCAGGACGATGGCCCAGATGGAGTTCGTCAGCCCGAGGCTGTTGACCAGCACGTAGTTGGGGATCAGGCCGCCGGAGAAGATCATGGTGAAGACGGCGACCCAGATGAGGAACGTGCGCCCCTTCAGGTGCTTCTTGGACAGCACGTACGCGTAACACGTGGTCAGCAGCATCGCGATCGCCGTGGCGACCACGGTGTAGAGCACGGTGTTGGCGTAGTTGGTCCAGAACATCGAGTCCGAGACCACGATCTTGTACGTCGTGAGGTTGAACCCGCGCGGCAGGACGCTGACCTCGCCGTTGACGATGTAGCGCTCCTCGCTGAAGGAGCGGGCGATGATGTTGACGAACGGGTAGAGCGTCACGAACACGACGCCGGTCAGGATGACGGCGTTGATCACCTGGAAGACGCGGTAGCCGCGGCTCCTGTCCATCGTCACCACAGGCTCGTCCCTACTGTGCGGCGGGAGATCACGTTCGCGGACGAGATCAGCACCACGCCGATCAGCGCCTCGAACAGGCCGATCGCGGCGGCGTAGCTCAGGTTGCTGGACTCCACGCCCATGCGGTACAGGTACGTCGAGATCACGTCGGCGGTCGGATAGGTCAGGGGGTTGTACAACAGCAGGACCTTCTCGAAGCCCACGGCCATGAAGGTGCCGATGTTGAGGATCAGCAGCGTGATGGCCGTCGGCCGGATGCCGGGCAGCGTGACGTGCCAGATCTGCCGCCACCGGCCGGCCCCGTCCATCCGGGCCGCCTCGTAGAGCTGCTGGTCGATGGTGGTCAGCGCGGCCAGGTAGAGGATGGTGCCCCAGCCGACGGTCTGCCAGACCTCCGACGAGACGAAGATCGCACGGAACCACTCCGGCTTCTGCATGAACACCGTGGGCTGGCCGCCGAGCGCCTTGACCAGCTGGTTGATCGGGCCGTCGATGGCCAGCATCTGCATGACGATGGCGGCCACGATGACCATCGACAGGAAGTGCGGCAGGTACGACACCGACTGCAGGAACCGCTTCATCCGCCGGTTGCGCACCTCGTTGAGCAGCAGCGCCAGCACGATCGGCAGGGGGAAGCAGAACAGCAGGGTCAGCCCGCCGAGGATGAGCGTGTTGGTGAACACGTTCCAGAACGTCGGGTCGTCCAGGAACATCTTCACGTAGCGCAGGCCCACCCACCGCTCGCCGAAGATGTTGCCGCCGGGCTCGAACTTGCGGAAGGCGATCACGTTGCCGAGCATCGGGGCGTACCGGAAGATCGCGAAGAACAGCAGCGGCAGGATCGCCAGCGAGTACAGCTGCCAGTCGCGGCGCAGCGCGTGCCGCCACGTGCCCGGCCTGGCCCGCTTGTGCCGGCCGGGCTGGGCCCCGGCGGGCCGGGTGTCGCGTGGCGGATTGTCCAGCGTGGTGCTCATCCCGCGCCCTCCGGTGTGATCCGGGCCGTGACCAGCAGCCGCCGGTCGTAGCCGACCTCGCGCTCGGCGCCGGTCAGGCGCAGCGGCACCGCCGCCACCACGTCGGAGCTGGAGCGGCCCAGCCGCAGCTCGACGTCGCCGGGCTCCACGATGCGGGTGCCGCGCACCCCGGTGAACGAGGTCACGTCCGCCGGGACCTCGAACGTGACGCGCGCCGACGCGCCCGCCTCCAGCTCGACGCGGGCGTAGCCGACCAGCCGGACCACCGGCCGGGTCGTCTGCGCGACCGGGTCGTGCAGGTAGAGCTGGACGACCTCCACGCCGGAGCGCGGCCCGGTGTTGCGGACCGTGACGCCGACGCTCACCTCGCCGTCCACCGGCCAGTCGGCCCTGTCGGCGTGGACGCCGTCCCATGCGAAGGTGGTGTAGCCGAGCCCGTGCCCGAACGGGTAGGCGGGCGTCGTGTCCACGGACGACACCTCGGAGCGCCGGCCCAGCGGCGGCGACAGGTACGTCGAGGGCAGGCCGCCCGCGTCGCGCGGCACGCTGACCGGCAGCCGCCCGGACGGGTTCACGGCTCCGGTGAGCACCTCCGCCAGCGCCTGGCCGCCCCGCTGGCCGGGGAAGAAGCCGTGGACGACGGCGGCGGCCGCGTCGAACTCCGGCCCCAGCGCGTACGGCCGGCCGGCGAGCATGACCAGCACCACGGGGGTGCCGGTCGCGAGCACGGCCCTGACCAGCTCGGCCTGCACGCCCGGCAGCCGCAGGTCGGCGGCGTCGCAGCCCTCACCGGAGGTGCCGCGCCCGAACAGCCCGGCCCGGTCGCCGACGGCGAGCACGCACACGTCGCTCCGCGCGGCCGCGGCGACCGCCGCCGCGATGCCGGAGGTGTCGTCGCCGGTGATGTCGCAGCCCCGCTCGTAGTCGAGGTCGACGGAGAGCGCGCCGAGCGCCTCGCGCAGCGACGGCAGCTCGACGCCGAGCCCCTGCTCCGGGTGCGGGCCGACGTGGGCGGGGAAGGCGTAGCAGCCGAGCATCGCCATCGGGTCGTCGGCGACCGGGCCGACGAGCGCGACCCGGCGGCCGGGGGCGAGCGGCAGGACGGCGCCGGTGTTCCGCACCAGGACGACGGACTCTCGCGCCAGGGCCAGGGCCAGCCCGCGGCTTTCGTCGTCGTCGAGCCGGACGTCCTCGGGGTCGCCGGGCAGCGGGCGCCAGTCCTCGTCGAGCAGTCCCAGCTCGGCCTTCTGCGCCAGCACGCGGGCGAGCGCGCGGTCGACGAGCGCCTCGCTGACCTGGCCCGACTTCACCGCCTCGACCAGGGGCGCGCCGAACGTGTCCACCGTGGGCAGCTCGACGTCGATCCCGGCCCGCAGGGCGAGCCCGGCGGCGCCCGCCGCGTCGCCCGCCACGCCGTGCAGCCGCTCCAGGAAGCGGACCGCGAAGTAGTCGGAGACCACCGTGCCCGTGAAGCCCCATTCGTCCCGCAGCAGGCCGGTCAGCAGGCTCTCGTCGGCCGCCACGGGAACGCCGTCGATCTCGGCGTACGAGTTCATCACCGAGCGCGCGCCGCCCAGGCGCAGGGCCATCTCGAACGGGGGCAGGATCACGTCGGCGACCTCCCTGCTCCCCATGTGCGCGGGCGCCAGGTTGCGGCCGCCGCGCGAGGCGGAGTAGCCCGCGAAGTGCTTCAGCGTGGCGACGACGCCCTCGCCCTCGATCCCGCGCACGTAGGCGGCGCCGATCGTGCCGACCAGGTAGGGGTCCTCGCCGATGGTCTCCTCGGTACGGCCCCAGCGGTAGTCGCGGGTCACGTCCACGACCGGGGCCAGCCCCTGGTGGATCCCGGCGGCCCGCATGGACCGGGCGATCTTCGCCGCCACCGCCTCGATCAGCTCGGGGTGGAAGGACGCGCCCCAGCTCAGCGGCGCCGGGTAGACGGTCGCACGCCAGGCGGCGAACCCGGTCAGGCACTCCTCGTGGACCTGCGCCGGGATCCCGAACCTGCTCGCCGCCACGATCTGCGCCTGGGAGGAGGCCAGCGACCGCGCCCCGGCGGCCGGGTCGACGGGCCCGGTCCCGAACGGGCGGGTCAGCTGGCCCAGGCCGTTGGCGATGACGTCACCCCACTCGACGCCCTTCATCTCCGCCTGGTGCGGGGCGACGCCTCCCCCCGAGTCGTCGGCGCCGACCCAGACCCCGACCAGCTGGGCGATCTTCTCTTCCAGCGTCATGAGCGGGATGAGCGCCTCGGCCCGCTCGGCGGGCGACCGCCGCGTGTCCCGCCACGTTTCCAATGGTTCCTGGCCCCTCATGCCATCCTTTCGGCCCGCTGCCCGGCATGACGCCGAAACTTTCGAGGAATTCCCGTTAATATTGCGGCAACTTAAAGGGCACGGTTCTGCCTGTCAAGAGGGCGTCCGGTGCTATATTCGGGCTGATCACGGCGGGATTGACCCAACATTCGACGCTAAGTTTCCAGAAAGTTTCCGGATGCTCAGCAGACAAGTTGCCGCTCGTGCGGAGTCAGGCCAGAAACTCCGCCAGCGTGCGGGCCGCCTGCGTGACGAGCGCGCCGTACTCCACGCGAAGATCCTCCGGCATCCGGCTGGCCGGGGTGGAAATGCTGAGGCCGGCGACCGGTCCGTCCGGACCGAGCACGGCCGCGGCGACGGCGGCGATGTCGGGGCGCCACTCGCCGCGGTTGTCCGCGTAACCCCGCGCGCGGACCTCCTCCAGCTCGGCGCGGAGCGCCTCGGGGTCGGTGATCGTGCTCTCGGTGTACCGCGCGAGCGCGCCAGGGACACCGGCCGGATGGTTCCCGGGCACCGGCCCGCCCTCCGGCGCGAACAGGGCGCCGGGGCGGTGGGCGAGGACGGCCTTGCCGTTGGCGGAGGCGTGCAGCGGCAGCCTGATGCCGAGCGGCAGCACGATGCGCAGCGCCTTGTCCGTCTCCAGGCGCTCGATCAGCACGACCGCATCGCCCTCCGGCACCATGAGGTGGACCGTCTCCCCCGTGCGCTGCCGCAGCCCCTCCATGACCGGCATCGCCGCGTCCCGCAGCCCGAGCTCGGCGCGCCGGCCCACCTGGAGCGCCTTGCCGGTCACCTGCCAGCGCGTGACCTCGCCCGCGGCCGGCCTGATCCACCCGGCGTCGTGCAGGGTGCGCAGCGAGCGCTGCACCGTGCTCTTGGGCAGCCCGAGCACCCGTGACAGCTCGCCGACCCCGGCCGGCTGGCGGCCGGCGACCTCTTCGAGCACCCGGAGGGCGTTGATCACGTTCTGCATCGTTGACTCCCTCCGCGGGGTGATCTTACCGTGGACGAACCGCGACACGGCACACCGTGCTGCCACACGGCACGCAAGGAGCAGCAGACGACGTGGGCCGCCATTTCCTGCAGATCCCAGGACCGACCGACGTTCCCGACCGGGTGCTGCGCGCCATCGCCCGGCCCACCATCGACCACCGCGGCCCCGCCTTCGCCCGGCTGGCGGGCGAGGTGCTGGAGAGACTGCAGGCCGTCTTCCGGACCCGCCACCCCGTGATCGTCTACCCGTCGTCGGGGACGGGCGCCTGGGAGGCCGCCCTGGTCAACACGCTCTCCCCCGGCGACCGGGTGCTGGCGTTCGAGACCGGCCACTTCTCGGCGCTGTGGTGCGCGATGGCCGCCCGGCTCGGGCTGGTCGTCGACCTCGTGCCGGGCGACTGGCGGCACGGCGCCGACCCCGGCGCGATCGCCGAGCGCCTCACCGCCGCCCACGCCGCCGTCATGGTGGTCCACAACGAGACCTCCACCGGGGTGCGCAGCCGGATCCCGGAGATCCGCGCCGCCGTCGACCGCACCGGCCACTCCCCTCTGCTGCTGGTGGACACCATCTCGTCGCTGGGCTCGATGGACTACCGCCACGACGAGTGGGGGGTGGACGTGTCGGTCGGCTGCTCGCAGAAGGGGCTCATGCTGCCGCCCGGGATCGGGCTCAACGCCGTCAGCCCCAAGGCGCTCGCGCACCGGGGGCGGCTGCCCCGCTCGTACTGGGACTGGGAGCCGGTCATCGCCGCCAACCGCGACGGCTTCTTCCCGTACACGCCGCCCACCAACCTGCTGTACGGGCTGCGCGAGTCGCTCGTCATGCTGCTGGAGGAGGAGGGCCTGAGCGAGGTGTTCCGGCGGCACGACCGGCACGCCGAGGCCACGCGGCGCGCCGTGCGGGCGTGGGGCCTGGAGGTGGTCTGCGCCGACGAGCGGGAGCACTCCAGCTCGCTCACGGCGGTGCTGACGCCGGACGGGCACGACGCCGACGCGGTCAGGAGGCTCGTCCTGGAGCGGTACGACATGTCGCTCGGCACCGGGCTGGGCCGGCTGGCCGGACGCGCGTTCCGGATCGGCCATCTCGGGCATTTCAATGACCTGACCCTGGCGGGCACGCTGAGCGGGGTGGAGATGGGGCTGCGCGCGGCCGGGGTGCCGATCGAGGAGGTCGGGGTCCGCGCCGCGCTGGCCCGCCTGGAGGAGAGCGCGTGAACCTGGCACGGACCTTGTCGCCGCTGATCGAGGGCGACGTGCGGGACGACCCGTACACCAGGCACCTCTACTCCTCCGACGCGAGCATGTACGCCATGGAGCCGCTCGCCGTGGCCTTCCCCCGGCACACCGACGACGTGCGGGCGCTGGTCATCGCGTGCGGCGAGCTGGAGGTGCCGCTGCTGCCGCGCGGGGCCGGCACCAGCCTGGCCGGGCAGACGGTCGGGGCCGCGGTGATCGTCGACTTCTCCCGGCACATGAACCGGATCCTGGAGATCGACGGCCGGAGCGCCCGCGTGCAGCCCGGCGTCGTGCAGGACCAGCTCAACCGGGCGGCCCGCAGGCACGGGCTGATGTTCGGCCCCGACACCTCGACCAGCAACCGGGCCACCATCGGCGGGATGATCGGCAACAACTCGGCCGGCAGCCACTCCATCCTGTACGGCTCCACCGTCGACCACGTGCAGGCGCTGCGGGTGGTGCTGGCCGACGGCGGCACGCCCGACCTCGCCTCCGACGCCCGGCTGAGCGCGGCCGTGGCCGAGGCGCTGCGCGGCGTGGACCTGTCGGGCTTCCCGCGCTTCTGGCGGCACTCCGGCGGCTACCGCCTCGACCTCGCCGCCCGCCACCTGCCCGACCTGACCCCGCTGGTCGTCGGCTCGGAGGGCACGCTCGCCGTCGTCACCGAGGCCACGGTCAGGCTGGTGGACCTTCCGCGCGCCAAGGCCATCGCCGTCGGCCACTTCACCTCCACCCCGGCCGCCATCGCGGCCACCGCGGACGCCCTGTCCTTCGGCGCCGCCTCCGTCGAGCTGATCGACAGGGCCATCCTCGACCTGTCCCGGCAGCGGGTGGACTACGCCGGGCTCGGCGGCATCCTGTCCGGCGACCCCGAGGCGCTGCTGTTCGTGGAGTTCTTCGGCGACAGCGCCGACGAGGTGGCCGGTCTGGCCGGCGAGCTCGCCTCCAGGTGGAAGGCGAACAGCCACGGCTACCACACCCTGCGCGCGGTCACCGCCGAACAGCAGGCGGCGGTGCTCAAGGTGCGCAAGGCGGGGCTCGGGCTGCTGATGGCCTCCAGCGTGGGCAGCCGCAGGCCGCTCGCGTTCGTGGAGGACACCGCCGTGCCGCCCGAGCGGCTGCTGCCGTACGTCGAGGAGTTCGCGCGGATCCTCGACCGGCACGGGCTCAAGGCCGGGTTCTACGGCCACTGCTCGGTCGGCTGCCTGCACGTACGCCCGTTCGTCGACCTGCGCGCGCCCGGCGAGATCGCCACCATGCGCGCGGTCGCCGAGGAGATCGCCGAGCTGGCCGCCCGGCACGGCGGCGTCAACTCCAGCGAGCACGGCGACGGGCTGGCCCGCTCCGAGTTCAACCGGCGGCTGTTCGGCGAGCCCGTCTACGAGGCGATGCGGCGGGTCAAGCAGATCTTCGACCCGCGCGGCCTGCTCAACCCCGGCAAGATCGTGGACGCCCCGCCCATGACCGAGCACCTGCGCGACCCCGCGATGCCCGCGCCGCGCCCCCTCCGCACCGCCCTGGCGTTCGCGGGCGGCATGCACGCCGCCGCCGACCGGTGCATGAACATCGGCGTCTGCCGCAAGGACGACACCGGCGTCATGTGCCCGTCGTACATGGCCACCCGCGAGGAGGAGCACTCCACCCGCGGCCGGGCCAACGCCCTGGTCAAGGCGCTGACGTCGGACGACCCCCGGCGGGCGCTCGGCGACGAGCGGGTGCACGGCATCCTCGACCTGTGCCTGGAGTGCAAGGCGTGCCAGTCGGAGTGCCCGCTCGGGGTGGACATGGCGGCCATGAAGAGCGAGTTCCTCCACCAGTACCAGGAGCTCCACGGCGTGCCGCCGCGCTCGCGGCTGTTCGCTGCCATCAGGACGCTCAACCGGCTCGGCTCGGCCACCGCGCCGCTGTCGAACTGGCTGGCCGCTCCCCTGCGCGGCCCGCTCGGGCTGAGCACCCGCCGGCCGCTGCCCCGCTTCCGCCGCGACCACCTGCTGCGCTGGTTCGGCCGCAGGCCGGTCAGTGCGGCCGGGCGGCCTGGCGGGAGGGAGGTGATCCTGCTCGCCGACTCCTTCACCACCTACACCGAGCCCGGCATCGGGCGGGCCGCCGTCGAACTGCTCGAACGCGCCGGCTACCGGGTGCGCCTCGAATCCGCCGGCTGCTGCGGCCGCGCCTCCATCTCCAAGGGGCTGCTGGAGCGCGCCCGCGCGATGGCCGAGGCCATGGTCGGCCGGCTCGCCGGCTCGGACGCGCCGATCGTCGGGCTGGAGCCGTCGTGCCTGCTCACCCTGAAGGACGAGTACGCGGCGCTGCTGCCCGGCGACCCCCGGGTCGCGGCGGTGGCGGCCCGCGCCCGGCTCGTCCCCGAACTGCTGACCCGGGCCGTCGACGACGGCTCGCTGCCCCTGGGCGACGGGCTGAGCGGGAGCACGATCCTCCTGCACGGCCACTGCCACGAGAAGGCCGTCGTGGGCACCGCGGCCACCCGCGACCTGCTGTCGAGGATCCCGGGAGCGACGGTGGAGGAGATCGACGCCGGGTGCTGCGGCATGGCGGGGTCGTTCGGCTTCGAGCGGGAGCACTACGACCTGTCCATGAAGATCGGCGGCCTCCGGCTCTTCCCGGCGATCGCCGCGGCCCCGCCCGCCACCCTGCTCGCGGCCACGGGCGTCTCCTGCCGCCAGCAGATCGCCCACGGCACGGGACGCGCCGCCCACCACCCGGTCGAGCTCCTGCACCAGGTGGCCGCCCTGCCCTGACCCGCGAGAGACGGGCAGGAGCGGCATTCACGGCACGCTAGGCGTCGCGCAGGCCGGCGAAGAGGTCGTCCTCGTGGTCGGGGGCGGTCACCTTGCACAGCTTGCGCTCGAACGCCTCGTGCGAGAACACCTGCTGCTGCACCTCCTCCGGCATGCGCAGCAGGAAGATGTTGTCGCCCTGGCTCTCGTGCGCCCGCAGCGCCTTCAGCTTGCGCTCCACGTAGGGCGTGACGTCGACGACGCTGGTGACCCGCTCGTCGGGCGTGCCGAAGTCGTCGGACGGTTCGAAGTCGCCGAGATCCATCCCGCTGTCGCGCATCGTCTCGAACATCTGCTTGATGCCCGCCCGGGGGATGGCGGTGTAGTAGAGCTTGTCGGGGATGCCGGTCAGCTCGGTGGCCGCCACCGCGACCCGGTGGGTCTGGACGTGGTCGGGATGGCCGTAACCGCCGCCGCCCGTCTCGTCGTAGGTCACCACGACCTGGGGCCGGTAGTGCTCCATCAGCGCGGCCAGCTTGGCGGCGGCCGTCTCGACGGGCACGTTGGCGAACGCGTCGGGGTGGGCGTTGGTCTCCCACCCCTCCATGCCGGAGTCGCGGTAGCCGAGCAGCTCCAGGTGGTCGATGCCCAGGTGGGCCACCGACTCGCGCAGCTCGGCAAGCCGCCGCTCGGCCACCGCCGCGGCGTCGTGGCCGGCGTCTCCCGGCTTGGCCCCGCCCCGGTCGTCGCCCTGCTCGCCGTTGGTGCAGGTGACGAGGACGGTGCGGATGCCCTCGTCGGTGTAGCGGGCCAGGACGCCGCCCGTGCTCAGGCACTCGTCGTCGGGGTGGGCGTGCACGACCATGAGGGTGAGTTGCCGATCCATGGGTCGCACACTACCCGGCTGCCCCGACAGTTCCCGGGGCCGTCCGCCGCAGCCACCCGCCGCAGCCACCCGCCGCAGCCGCCCGCCGCAGCCGCCCGCCACGGCTGAGCTCCGTGCGCCGAGCTGCGTGCGCCGAGCTCGTCAGGTGACGGCGCGGAGGGCTAGATCCAGCCGCGGCGCGTCGCCTCCATGGCGACCTGGAAGCGGGTGCGCGCGCCGAGCCGGCGCATCAGCTTCGTGATGTGCCGCTGCACGGTCCGCTCGCTCCACCCCAGCGCCCGCCCCGCCGCCTTGTCGGTGGCGCCGGATGCCAGCAGGGTGAGCAGGCGCTCCTCGTCCCGCGTCAGCTCGCCGCCCGTCGTCGGCTCGCTCCCCGTCGCCGGGTCGCCGCCCGCCGCGGTGAGGCGTACCGGGACGCTGCGTTCCCACAGCGCCTCGAACAGCGCCACCAGCGCGTCCAGCAGCGGCGAGGGATGGATCAGGTACGAGGCGGTGACCACGCTGTCGCCGGCCCGCAGCAGCGGGATGATGGCCAGGCGGTCGTCGGAGACGGCCAGCTTCATGGGCAGGTCGGCGTGGATGCGCGCCTGCTCCCCGTGCCGCATCCCGGCAGTGACGTCCTCCAGCCAGCCGGGCAGGTCGAGCACGCTGGTGTCGTAGATGACACGATATTTCACGCCCCGGCGGAGCATGTGCAGCTCGATGGGGTTGGACTCGGCGTGCTGCCGGGGCGCGGCGTACGGCGGGCGGTCGAAGCCGCGCATCTGCCCGCGCGTGTCCTGCTGCATCTGCACCCACCGGTGGTTGACCTCGTCGCGGCCGGAGACGACCTCGATCAGCTCGCCGGGGTGCGCGAAGCGGGTGTTGGCGCGGTAGACGTCCATGAGGGCGCGGATGTGGGTGCGCACGCCGTCCAGTTCGCGTTCGCGCTCGCGCAGGAGGGCCTCCAGGCCGCTGTCGGGCGAGACGGCGACGTAGCGGGTGGGGCGGCCGGTCGAGCGGGTGGCCAGGCCGAGGCCGACGAGCGACTGGAGGGTGCGCCGGGCGGCCGTGGCCGGCAGGTGGCAGTCGTGTGTGATCTCCGCCACCGTCGCCTGCGCCCTGCGCACGAGCGCGTGGTAAACCTCCTGGTCCTGGGCCCCTAGCCCGACCGACTCCAGCATCCCCCGTCCCTTCCGCGCCTGTCGGGTTCACGTCACCTGACGGAAACTCGCCAGCTATCGATCTTGTCAGGAAACGGCGAAGGATGTCAGCGTTCCTGTGGCTTATGTGAACTAAGGAGTGTTATGCCGTCTTCCTCGCGCGGATCCCGGAAGCGACGTCTGTTCTCCGTCTTCTTACCGGCCGCACTCCTCCTCGGAACGCTCGCGGCGGCACCGGCGGCGGCGGAGACCGCGCCGGGCCCTGACCCGAAGGTCGACCCGGCGCTGGTCCAGCAGCTCAGGAGCGGCAAGGTCGAGGCCGCGGTCGTGCTGCGCGCCCCGCGGGACCTGCCCGCCGTGACCTCCCGCGCCGAGGCGCGGGCCGCGCTCGCCGAGAGCGCCGAGCCCGTGCAGGACCCGGTGGTCCGGCTGGTCAAGGAGCGCGGCGACGAGGTGGTCAACACCTTCTGGCTCAAGAACATGGTCCTGGTACGGGTGGCGCCGGCCACCCTCGACGCCCTGGCGGACCTGGACGCCGTCGAGCGGATCATCCCCAACGTCACCCTCAAGGCGCCCGAGGAGCAGCCCGGCCGCAGGCAGGCCACGGCCGCGCCCGGCGACGCCTGGGGCATCGCCAAGATCGGCGCGGACAAGGCGCAGAGCGCCGGGTTCACCGGCAAGGGCGTGCGCGTGGCCGTGCTCGACACCGGCATCGACGCCACGCACCCCGACCTGGCGGGCAAGCTGGCCACCGACGACCCCTCCGACCCGAAGCACCCGGGCGGCTGGATGGAGTTCGACGCGGACGGCAGGCCGGTCGCCTCGGAGCCGCACGACAGCAGCTTCCACGGCACCCACGTGGCGGGCACGATCGCGGGCGGCAGCGCCTCCGGCGCGCCGATCGGGGTGGCGCCCGGCGCCGAGCTGATGGCCGGCCTGGTCATCCCCGGCGGCAGCGGCACGCTGGCGCAGGTGGTCGCCGGCATGCAGTGGGCGCTGGCGCCGTTCGCGGCCGACGGCAGCCCGGCGGGCGAGCCGGCCGACATCGTGAGCATGTCGCTGGGCGGCGAGGGCTACTCCGACGAGCTGATCGAGCCGGCGAGGAACATCTGGTTCGCCGGCGCGTTCCCCGCCTTCGCCATCGGCAACGACTGCTCGCCCGGCCAGTCCTCCAGCCCCGGCAACGTGTACGAGGCCGTGGCCGTGGGCGCGACCGACGCCGACGACGCCGTGCCGGACTTCTCCTGCGGCGGCGTGGTGAACAGGAGCGACTGGATCGACGCCCCGCCCGAGTGGCCCGACTCGTACGTCGTGCCGGACGTGTCGGCGCCCGGCGTGGACGTGCTGTCGGCGTGGCCGGGCGGCGGCTACCAGACGCTGAGCGGCACCTCGATGGCCACCCCGCACGTGGCCGGCACGGTCGCGCTCATGCTGCAGGCGCGCTCCGACCTGACCGTCGACGCCGCGCTGGAGATCCTGCAGGGCACGTCGGTCTCCGACGACCGCTACGGCCCGCGCCCGAACCCCCGCTACGGCAGCGGCCGCATCGACGCCTTCGCCGCCGTCACCGAGGCGGGGCTGAAGAGCGGCGTGCGCGGCGTCGTCACCGACGAGCGCACCCGCCGGCCGCTGGCCGGGGTCGAGATCGCCCGGCAGGACGGCCGCAAGGTCGAGACCGGCGCGGACGGCCGCTTCGAGCTGCGGCTGCCCGAGGGCCGGCACGAGCTGACGCTGTCCAGGTTCGGGTACGAGACCGCGCACGAGAGCGTCCGGGTCCGGGCCGACCGGCTCACCGACCTGCCGGTACGCCTGGAGCGGACCCGCTGGGGCACGATCTCCGGGCGGGTGACGTACGGGCCGACCGGCACGGCGGTGCCCGGCGCCACGGTCACCGTGCTCGACGTGCCGGACACCCTGGCGGCGACGACCGACGGGAACGGCCGGTACACGATCAGGGACGTCCCCGAGGGCGACTACCGCGTCTCCGCCAACGCGCCGGGCATCTCCAGGTCCGACCCGGTCGAGGCCGGGATGGGCGCGCGCCACGCCGACGTGAACCTGCCCCGGCCGCCGGACACCGACCGGGTCTCCCTTGGGGCCGACGGGCGGCAGGGCAACCACGAGGCCTGGTGGCCGGAGCTGAGCGGCGACGGCAGCGTGGTGGTCTTCGCCAGCCCGGCGTCCAACCTCGACGGCGAGGACACCAACGGCGAGCTGGACATCTTCGCCACCGACCTGCGCACCCGCGCCACCCGCCGGGTGTCGGTGCCGTCCGGCGGCGGCCTGGCGGACTCGTTCTCGGTGTCGCCCACGGTCAGCAGGGACGGGCGTCTCGTCGGGTTCGGCAGCGGGGCGACCAACCTCGTACCGGACGACACGAACGGCCAGACGGACGCGTTCGTCCACGACCGGCAGACCGGCACGACGGAGCTGCTCTCGGTGTCGTCCGAGGGCGTGCGGGCGGACGGCCTGTCGGGCGCGCCGCGGTTCGGCGCCGACGGCCGGTACGCCGTGTTCGACAGCGACGCCACCACCCTGGTGCCGGGCGACACGAACGGGCGTACCGACATCTTCCTGCGTGACCGGCAGACCGGCACGACCGAGCGCGTCTCCGTCGCGCAGGACGGCTCGCAGGCCGCCGGGAGCTCGCGCGAGCCGACGATCAGCGCCGACGGCCGGTACATCGCGTTCCGCAGCGACGCCGCCAACCTGGTGCCGGGCGACGACAACGGCGTGATCGACACGTTCGTCCGCGACCGGGAGACCGGGACCGTCAGGCGGATCACCGGGCCGGAGCCGGACACCGAGACCACCGGGCCGGTGATCAGCGCCGACGGGACGGCGATCGCGTTCAGCAACGGACCGGGGCTCGGGCAGCTGTACGTCCAGGACCTGGCCACCGGCCGGTCCACGCTGGTGTCGGCGACCACGGACGGCGGCCCGACCAAGGGCATGCCGTTCGCTCCCTCGCTCAGCGCCGACGGCAGGCTGGTCGCGTTCTACAGCGACGGCGACGACCTGGTCGAGGGCGACGCCAACCGGCGCGACGACGTGTTCGTCAGGGACGTCGCGGCCGGCACCACCGAGCGGATCTCCGCCGCGCCCGACGGCGTGGAGGGGGACGGCCGGGCGGACCTGCCGTCGATCAGCGAGGACGGGCGGTACGTCGCGTTCGAGAGCACCTCGGCCAACCTGGTCGAGGGCGACACGAACAGGCGCTCCGACGTGTTCGTGCACGACCGGGTGACCGGGCCGGAGGCGCTGTTCGCGCTGAGCGACCTCGAGGTCACGCCGTCCGTGTCGCGTTCCGGGCGGGTGCAGGTCTCGGCCCGGGTGACGGACGTGGGCGAGCTGGCGGGCTCGTACGAGGCCGTGCTGCGCGTGAACGGGCAGGTGGAAGGGAGCGAGAGCGTCGAGCTGCGACCGGGCCGCGACGCGAAGGTCCGCTTCGGCCTGCGCCACCGCGAGCCGGGGACGTACACCGTCCAGCTCGGGCACCTGACCGCGCGGTTCACCGTCAGATAGGTGTCACCGGGGCGCGGGCAGCTCGCCCGAGCCCCGGACGACCAGGCGGGTGGGCACCAGCGTCCTGCGGGCCCTGGATCTGTCGCCGTCCAGGCGCGCCAGCACCAGCTCCGCGGCCGTGGCGCCCATCCGCGCCGGATCCTGGGCCACCACCGTCAGCGGCGGGTCCAGGCACTCGGCCAGCGGCAGGTCGTCGAAGCCCACCAGCGCGACGTCCTTGCGGCGGGCCCGCGACAGCGCCACCACCGCGCCCATCGAGGCGAGGTTGTTGCCCGCGAACAGGGCCGTCGGCGGATCGTCCAGCGCCAACAGGCGCATCGTGGCACCCGCCGCGGCCTCCTGGTCGTGGCCGGTCTCCACCAGGGACCGGTCGAACGGCAGGCCCGCCGCCTCCAGGGCGTCGCGGTAGCCCTGGAACCGCTCGCGGCGGGTGTAGAGGGCGGCGGGCACGTCGCCGACGAAGCCGACCCGGCGGTGACCGTGGGCGATCAGGTGGGCGACGCCCTCCCTGGCGCCCTCCCGGTTGGCGCTGACCACGCTGTCGGCGGTCAGCCCGACCGCCGGGCGGTCGAGGAAGACGATCGGCAGCCCGGCCACCCGCTCGCCGCGCAGGTGGCGGTGGTCGCCGGCCGCCGACGGCACGACCATGAGCGCGCTCACCCTGCGGGCCAGGAACGTCGCGATCAGCGACTGCTCCAGCTCGGCCGTCTCGCTGGAGTTGCCGACGATGAGGGTGAGCCCGCGGGCGCGCACGGCGCTCTCGACACCGCCCGCGACCGTGCCGAAGAACGGGTTGCCCATCTCGGGGATGACCAGGCCGATCGCGGCGTCCCGCGCGCCGACCCGCATGTTGCGGGCCATCAGGTTGGGCTGGTAGCCCAGCTTCCTGACCGCCTCCATGACCCGCTCGCGGGTTTCCACGGCGACCGGGCCGTCGCCGTTGAGCACCCGCGAGACCGTCTTCGCCGTGACCCCGACCTCGCGGGCCACATCTGTCATCGTCGGACGCCGCATTGCGCACATGTTAGTGGCCGCTCATCAGGACAACCCGATCGCCTCCGCCGCGTCCTGGTCGGCCACCACGGCCTTGCCCTCCGAGACCTGGAGCGCGCCGGTCATGATGGCCACCACCTCGGCCATGTCGTGGTCGCCCGGCTTGATCTGGGCGACGCGGCGGCCGAGGCGCTGGATGTGGACGCGGTCGGCGATCTCGAACACGTGCGGCATGTTGTGGCTGATCAGCACCACCGGCGTGCCCCCGTCGCGGACCCGTTTGATCATGTCGAGCACCTGGCCGGACTCCTTGACGCCGAGCGCGGCCGTGGGCTCGTCCATGACCACGACGTGGGTGGCCCACGCCACCGCCCTGGCCACGGCCACGCCCTGCCGCTGACCGCCCGACAGCGACTCGACGGGCTGGGTGAGCGAGCGCAGGCCGATCTTGAGGTCGGCCATGTGCCTGGCCGACTCCTCGCGCATGCGCTTCTTGTCCAGCAGCCGGAAGACGCTGCCGAGGATCCCGGGCTTGCGCAGCTCGCGGCCGAGGAACATGTTCGTGGCGATGTCGAGCGAGGCGGCGACCGCCAGGTCCTGGTAGACGGTCTCGATGCCGTGGCGGCGCGCGTCGATCGGGGAGCGGAAGCGCACCGGGCTCCCGTCGAGCAGGATCTCGCCGGCGTCGGGCTGGAGGGCGCCCGTCAGCGCCTTGATGAGGCTGCTCTTGCCGGCGCCGTTGTCGCCGATGACGGCCAGCACCTCGCCGGGCATCAGGTCGAAGTCGGCGCCGTCCAGCGCCGTCACGTGGCCGTACTTCTTGACCAGGCCCCGGGCCTGGAGCACGGGTGTCGCGGAGGCGGGGGTCGTCATCGGTTCCTCCTGCGGGAGAGCTGGTCGACGGCGACGGCGAGGATCACCAGGACGCCGGTGATGAGCGTCTGATAGATCGACGGTACGCCCATCAGCTGCAGGCCGTTGCGGAACACCCCGACGATGAGCGCGCCGACCAGCGTGCCGATCACCAGGCCGCGCCCGCCGAACAGGCTCGTGCCGCCGAGCACGACCGCGGTGATGCTGTCCAGGTTGTCGGTCTGCCCGGCCTGCGGGTCGCCCACCCCGGTACGCGAGATCAGCAGCAGGGCGGCGATGCCGTACACGAGGCCGGCCACCGTGTAGACGCCGACGGTCAGGCGGCGCGTCCTGATGCCGGTCAGCCGGGCCACCTCGGGACTGTTGCCCAGCGCGTACACGTGCTTGCCCCACGCCGTGGAGCCCAGCATGTACGCGAACAGCACGAACAGCAGGATCGTCAGCAGCGAGCCGTAGGTGACGTTGGTCTGGCCGACCTGGAACGTCTGGCCCAGCACCGTCAGCAGCGGCGGCAGGCCCGTGACCGTCTGCTCGCCGGAGTAGATGTGGGTCAGGGCGAAGACCACGTTCAGCATGCCGAGCGTCACGATGAACGGCGGCAGCGAGATCCGCGTCACCAGCAGCCCGTTGACCAGCCCGAACGCCGAGCACACCGCGAGCCCGGCGGCGATCGCGAGCAGCGGCGGCAGGCCGCCGGTCACGGCCAGCTTGGTCATCACGATGCCGCCGAACGCCATGATGGCGCCGTTCGACAGGTCGATGCCCGCGGTGAGGATGATCAGCGTCTGCCCGATGGCCAGCGTGCCGACCACCATGACCTGCTGGATGATGAGCGAGAAGTTGGGGCCGGTGAAGAACTGGCCGGTGTTGAGCCCGAAGAACAGGCAGGCCAGCACCAGCGCGGCCAGCGGGCCCGCGACGGGCGTGGTGATCAGGCGGCGCGGCAGCGTCGCTTCCATCACGGCCATGTCAGCCCCAGCAGTTGTCCAGGCCGAAGGCCGTGTCCTTGGCCTCGACGCCCTGGACGGGCTTGTCGGTGATCAGGGTGACGCCGGTGTCGGTGTAGCCGGACGTCTTCTTGCCGCTCTTGGCGAACTCGGACACCGCCTTGACGCCGTCCTCGGCCATCTTCAGCGGGTACTGCTGGCTGGTGGCGGCGATCTGTCCCGACTGCACGGCCTTGACGCCGGTGCAGCCGCCGTCCACGGAGACGATCAGCACGTCCTTCTCGCGGCCCTTGGCCTTCAGCGCGGTGTACGCGCCCAGCGCGGCCGGCTCGTTGATGGTGTAGACGAGGTTGATGTCGGGGGCCTTCTGCAGGCAGTTCTCCATGGCGGTCTGGCCCTTGGCCTGGTCGCCCCTGGTGTCCTGGGAGCAGACCACGGACGGGTCGCCCTCCTGGATGCCGAACCCCTTGAGGAAGCCGTCGTGTCTGAGCTGCCCGACCGTGATGCCGGGGGCGAGGTCCAGCGTGGCGATCTTGGCGGGCTTGCCGGCCATGGCGGCCTTGGCGTACTGGCCGATCAGCTCGCCGGCCTTGAGGTTGTCGGTGGCGAACAGCGCGTCGGTGGCCTCCTGCGGCTCCGTCGGGGTGTCGAGCGCGATGACCATCACCCCCGCGTCACGCGCCTTCTTGATCGACGGGACGATGGCCTTGGTGTCGCTCGGGGTGATGAGGATGCCCTTCACGCCCGCGGCGACCATGTTCTCGATGGCCGTGACCTGGGAGGCGTTGTCGCCGTCGAACTTCCCGGCGGCGCTCATCAGCTCCATGCCGTTCTCCTGGGCGGCCTTCTGCGCGCCCTCCTTCATCTTGACGAAGAACGGGTTGGTCTCGGTCTTGGTGATCAGGCCGACCTTGGGGGCGGACGAGGAGGAGGTCTGGCCGCTGCCGCAGCCGGCGACGAAGAGGGCGGTGACCAGGATTCCGGCTGAAAGCTTTGCAATCATGGGCGGTTCCTATCAGGGGGGATTCGGTGTCATCGTTGACATATGTCAACGTTGACATCCGCCGTGTTGCGATGATGGACTCCGATCCGACAAACGTCAATGCCTCCGCGCCGTAACAACTCGGCAACGCGCCTGAAAGGCGGACCCGATGATCGCTGTCCTCGGTGAGTGCGTCGCCGACGGCTTCACCACCCGCTCCCCCGGCGCCATCGGCCACCCGACCCCCGAGCCCGGACCCAGCGGGCAGGGACCCAGCGAGCCCGGATCCGGCGGGGAGGAGCTGGCGTTACAGGTGCTCCCCGGAGGAGGGCCCGCCAACACGGCCGTGGCCCTGGCCCGGCTCGGCACGCCCGCGCGCTTCCTCGGCCGCGTCTCCGGCGACGTGTTCGGCGAGATGTTCCGCCGGCGCCTCGCCGCGTCCGGCGTCGACCTGTCGGCCTGCGTCGAGGCGGCGGAGCCGAGCACGCTCTCCGTCGCCGCCCTCGACCCCGGCGGGCGCGCCGCCTACACCTTCTACGCCGGCGGCACCGCCGACTGGCAGTGGACCCCGGCCGAGCTGGGGCCGGACCGCCTCGGCACGGCCAACTGCCTGCACACCGGCTCGATCGCGCTGGTCAAGGAGCCGGGGCGGGCGGCGGTGGAGGAGTTCGCGAGGAAGGCCGCCGCGCGGGCCACGGTCTCGGTCGACCCGAACGTGCGCCCCAGCCTGGCCGGCCGCGCCGACTACCCGGTGTCGCGCTGGTGCGAGTGGGCCGACATCCTGAAGCTCAGCGACGACGACCTGGAGTTCCTGCTGCCCGGCGTGCCGCTGGAACGCGCCTGCGACACCTGGCACGAGGCCGGGGCCCGCCTGATCGTCGTCACCAGGGGCGCGGCGGGCGCGCTGGTGTCCCTGGACGGGGAGCGCGCGCACGTACCGGCGCCGGAGGTGAACGTGGTGGACACGGTCGGCGCGGGCGACTCCTTCACGGCCGGGCTGCTGCACGGCCTGGACGCCGAGGGCCTGCTCGGCGGCCGGCTGGACGGCCTGGACCTGGGCACGGCGGTGGCGGCGGCGGAGCTCGCGGTCCGGGTGGCCGCGCTGACGTGCGCGGTCGCGGGCCCCAACCCGCCCTGGGCCACCGCCCTCTGACGGATGCCGCCGGGGCCGGTCGCGGTGTCGCCGCCCGGGCCGGTCATTCCGCCGGAACGGTGCGGTAGCCGTTCCAGACGAACCGGGCGGTCGTCACCGCGTCGTCCCCGTCGCCCGTGATGAGCTGGTGGATCGCGATGCCGTCCAGCTCGCGGTACTCGCACCACTCGTGGTCCGAGGTGAGCACGAGGTCCAGCCTCAGATCCACCAGCAGGTCGAACACCTGCCCCCGGTTCGTCTTGTCCACGCCCACGAACACCTCGTCCAGCAGGATGAACCGCGGGCAGCTCGGATCGGTCTGGTAGTGCGCCGCCACCGCGGCGAACAACGGCAGGTGCAGCGCGATCGCCTTCTCCCCGCCCGACAGCGCGCCGTGCAGCTTCCTGGTCAGCTCCTGCCAGCCGTGCCCGTCGCCGCGGTCCAGCTTGACCACGAACCGGTGCCAGGCGGTGTAGTCGAGCACCTTCATGAGCTGGTCCTCCCAGCTCGCCGACGAGTCGCCGGCCCGCGCCTCCTCCACGCGGTCCATGAAGAAGTCGTACAGGGCCTCCCTGTCGGCCTCGCTCAGCCCGGCCGGGTCGCGCAGCAGCAGGTCGCGGGCGGCGCGCGTGCCGGGCGGCTGGGTGGGGTCGACCTGCCAGACCAGGCGGACGGCCACCCTGGAGGCGGTGCGGACCCGTTCCAGGCGCTGGTTCATGCCCTCCACCAGCGCGCTCGCCTGCCTGATCCGGTCGGCGAGGTGCCGCCGCGTGTCGCCGGCCAGCGTCCGGTCGAACAGGTCCCGCTCCGCCTCCGTGATGGCCGAGCGCCGCTGGTCGCGCTCCCCGCGCAGCGCGTCCGCGAGCGCCGCCGCCCCCGCCCGGACGCCGCCTGTGGTGGCGGTGAGCACCTGCACGTCCCCGTCGGGCGCCAGCTCCAGGTCCGCCCGCCCGGCCAGGGTCTCCCTGGCGTGGTGGAAGGCGTCCTGCAGCCGCGCCTCCGCCTCCTTGACGCTCTTCTGCTCGTACGGCACCGCCGCCAGCTCCCCGGCGACGGCCCCGGCCGACTCCAGCACGGCCCGCACCCCGGCGTCGCGCGGCAGCTCCACCGCCACCCCGGCGTCCGCCGGCAGGTGTCCGGCCGCCAGGCGGCGGAAGCGCTCGGACACCTCGTCGCGCGCCCGGCCCGCCTCGGCGAGCTTCTCCTCGGCCGTGCCGAGCTCGCCCCCGAGCCGGCCGAGCCGCGCGTTGAGCCCGGCCAGGTCGTCGTTGATCGAGCGGATCAGGCGGCGGCACGCCTGGTGGGCCAGCTGCGTCTCCTGGAGCCGGTCCAGCACGCGCGCCTGCTCGGCCCCGGCCGTGGACTCGACGGCCGCCAGCCGCTCCGCCAGCACGACGGCCGCCGCCGCGGCCTCCTCGGCACGCTCGACGGCCCGGACGGCTAGGTCCTGGTATTCGGCGGCGGCCTCGGCGGCGTGCCGGGCGCGCTCGCCGGCGGCGCGGGCCTCGGCGCGGCGGTCGTGCCAGGCGGAGCCGGCCGACTCGGCGGTGCGCAGCGCCTCCTCCAGGTGGTCCAGCGCGGCGGGCACGGTCGGCAGGGCGTGGCGCGCGGCCAGCTCGGTGAGCCGCCGCGACGAGCGGGCGACCTCCTGCTCGCGCTCGCGCAGCCCTTCCTCGCACGCCCGCAGCCGGTCCTCCAGCAGCGCGACCTTCCTGACCGCGCCGTCGAGCGCCTCCACCGCGGCGGCGTACTGCTGCCTGCCGGGGCGGCGCCGCAGCTCGGCGGCGAGCGTGTCGCGGTCGGCGTCCACCACGGCGAGCAGGTGGTCGCACTCGGCGATCGTGCCCGCGAGCTCGCCGAGCCGGTCGTCCAGCTCGGCCGCGCGGCGGCGCCTGGCGCGCTCGCGGGCGGTGGCGCCGATGTAGGACGGCTCGGGCTTGACCCAGCGGCCCGCCGCCGGCCCGAGCCGCCAGGTGCCGTCGGCGCCCACGACCGCCGGGTGGTCGACGCCGATGGCGCTCGGCGCGAACGCGATGCCCGCCAGCACCGTGTCCGCCCGCACCGGGGCGTCCGCCTCGGTGAGCAGCACGTGGGCCAGGCTGTAGCCGGGCGCGGGCTTCGCCAGCGCGGCCACCGCGAACGCGTCGTGCTCGCCCGCGTCGAACCCGCCGTCCGGGCGCAGCCACAGGTTCAGCAGGCCCGACGCCTCCAGCGCCGCCTCCACGCCCGCCTGCGCGACCGGGTCGAGGCCCGACCTGAACGCCACGGCCCGCCACAGCGGGGCGCCCGGCCTGCCCTTCCTGGCGTTGGTGTCGCGGGTGTGCGGGTTCGGCGGCTCGACGACGGCGCGGGCGTCGAGGCGCTCGCGTTCGCGGGTCAGCTCGGCGCGCTCGGCCAGCAGCTTGTCGCGCAGGCCCGTCAGGTGCTGGTCGCGGGCGGCCAGCTTGACCGACGCCGCGGCGCGGGCGGCGGCCACCGGCTCGTCGGCCCGCTCAGGCCGTTCCGCCGTGGCGGCCAGCTCCTCGTCGTCGAGCTTCAGCTGCGCGCAGCCGGTCGCCCAGTCGGCCAGGGCGGCGGCCAGGTCGCGGGCCCGCTCGTCGCGCAGGCGCTCGGCCTGCTCGCTCGCCGCCTGCGCGGCGGCCAGCTCGTCGCGGGCGCGGTCGCGGTCCCGCTCGGCGGCGGTGCGGCGGTCGATCGCCTCCTGGTGCGCGACGGCGCCGGCCCGTACCTCGCGGATCTGCGCGGCGCGGCTGGTGACGGCGGCTCGCAGCAGTTCCCTCGCCCGCCGTACCGCCTCCTCCCACTCGCCCCCGAGCCCGGACGCGCTCCCGGCGCCCGGCCGCCCTCCCCCGGCGGGTGCGGTCGCACCGCCCGGGACCTGCCCGCCCTGAGGCACGGTCCCGGCGCCCGGCAGGGCTCCCCCGGCGTCGGCGACCGCACCATCCGGGGTCTGCCCGCTCTGGGACGCGGTCCTGCCCTCGGGCACGGGCACATCGGCGGACGCGGCTGCTCCGGAGGTCCCCGGGGCGGCGGCTCGTGCAGTGTCGGTTGCGGGGCCGGTCGCGGGGCCGGTCGCGGGGCCGGTCGCGGTGCCGGTCGCGGTGCCGGGCGCGGTGCCGGGCGCGGCGTCGTCGGATCCGGCGGGCGCGAGGCCGGGTGTGCGGGCGTCCGTCAGAACGGCACCCTCGGGACGGGCGCCGTCACCGGGAGGCGGGGAGCCGGCGCGTTCGGATTCCTCGTGGGCGGCGAGCAGGCCGGCGCGTTCGGCGGCGTGCCGGGCCTCCGTGGCGGCGCGGGCGGAGCGGGCGGCGGCGGCGCGGGCGGCCGCGTCGGCGGCGGCCGACAGCTCCTGCCGCGCCGCGACCGAGCGGGCCGCGACGCCCGCCTGGTCGCGCAGCCGGGCGGCCGCGTCGTGGGCGGCCTGCGCCTGGGTGCGGAGCCGGTGCAGCTCGGCCCCCGACCGGTAC
Organism: Nonomuraea phyllanthi; assembly: GCF_006334985.2. GTDB lineage: Bacteria > Actinomycetota > Actinomycetes > Streptosporangiales > Streptosporangiaceae > Nonomuraea > Nonomuraea phyllanthi. The sequence continues at coordinate 118,501 of NZ_VDLX02000018.1, read as the reverse complement.
GCCTCGCTCTCCTTGAGCCCGTCGATCTGCGCCGCCAGCGCCAGCTCCCGCGCCTCCTCCTCCCCCAGCCGCGCGGTCGTGGCGGCCAGCTCGCCCTCGGCCTGCTTGAGCGCCTGCCGCTTGGCCTTGACCTCGGCCGCGAGCGTGTCCAGGGCCCGCCCGGCCGACGTCACCGCGGCGGCGGCGGCCCGCAGGACGCGCTGGGCGTAGCCGCGCTGCCGGCCGGCGAGCCGGTCGGCCTCCTCCACGTCGCGGTCGAGCAGCCGCAGCTCCTCGCGCTGCCGGTCGAGCCGCTCGAACCCGTCGGCGATCTCGTGGATCTCCCCCTCCCCCAGCGGCGGCAGGGCGCTCGACAGCAGCTCCGACAGCAGCCCGGGATCGAGGCGTTCGGACAGCTTGGGGGTGCGCAGCTGGCGCAGCGCCGTGAGCAGGGAGTCGTAGCGCTGCCCGTTGAGCGCCGGGTAGAGCGTCCGGCGCACGACGTCGCGGTAGGCGTCGGCGGACTCGTGGACCGTGCCGTACGTGCCGAGCTCCTCGACGAGCTGGCTCCTGGTCAGGGGCTGGCCGCCGTCGCCGGTGAGCCGGACGCCGTCAGGGGTGCCGACGCGGGCGTCGGTGGTGAAGTAGGCGGCGGTGACGTTCTTGGTGTGGACGGTGGCCTGCAGCCGGGCGCCGCAGGTGAACCAGCGGCCGTCGGCGTGCCGGAACTCCAGCCACACGTAGCCGACGCGGGTGGTGCCGCCGGCTCCGTCGCCCATCAGGTTCCAGTGCATGGTGCGCTCGGTGCCGCCGAACGTGGACAGCCGGCTCGGCTTGAGGCTGGCGTCCAGCACGTACGGGAACAGCAGCTCCAGCACCTTGGACTTGCCGCTGCCGTTGGGCCCGCGCAGCAGCAGCCTGCCCCGGTGGAACTCGAACACCTCGTCGTAGTAGCGCCACACGTTGAGGATCCCGGCGCGTACGGGCACCCAGCGGGCGTCCAGCCCGTGCGCGGCCCGGGTGGCGGCGGTGAGCTCGGTGACTGTCAAGACTCCTCCTGGACGTCCGTGCCGCGCTCGACCCGGTAGCGAGCGGCGGCGGGCAGGGCGGCGACCCGGTCACCCGTACGCCAGGCCAGCCCGAACATGGTGAGCACCTCCAGCGCGTCGGCGGCCAGCCGCGGCCCGCCCCCGTCGGACTGGTACGCCCTGGCCCACTGCGGGAAGCGGCGCAGCAGCTCCTTCGCCTCCGCGTCCAGCCGCGCGGCCGGGACGGGGCCGGTGGAGACGAGCAGGTCGAGCAGGAGCAGGGCGGCCACCTTGGCGTGGCTGCCGTCGTCGGGGAACCTGGTGTCCGTGGCGGTGCCGTCGGCGTCGACGAGCAGCAGGCCCTCGGCGCGCTCCTCCAGCACGAACCCGGCCTCCTCGGCGGCGCGGCGGATGAGCCGGCGGCCGGTGAGCGAGGCCGCGTAGTCGGCCTGCGCGGGGGTCAGCTCGTCGCGGTAGACGACGGGCTCGTCGAGCAGGCGGCGCAGCAGCGAGTGCCGGGCCCGCAGGGTGCGCTGGGTCTCGGTCGGCTCGTCCCCGCCGTACCGTGGCTCGGCGGTGAGCGCGGCGGGCACGCCGTCGCGATCATCAGTCGTGATCCGGGACGGCGGCACCGGGGCGGCGAGGAGCCTGATGACGCGGGTGGTGTCGACGCGGTAGAGCACCTTGGCCGCCTCGTCGCCGAGGTAGGACTCGGTCGCGCCGTCCATGGCGGTGACGGCGCCGTAGTGTTCGAGCAGCTTGAGCGCGTCCACGAACGCGGCCCGCTCCTCGGCCCTGACCGGGTCGAAGCCGGGCACCTCCGCCTCCACCGCGGCGGCCTGGGCGACCCGGCGGGCCAGCATGCCGATCGTGGTGACGGGCGAGGCGAGCAGCTCGGCCGCGCACAGGCACAGCAGCGTGTAGCGGCGGCGGTCGAACGGGGCCCTGGTGGCGCGGCGGCGCCGGGCGGGCCTGGTGGCGCTCGCCTCGGAGCTGACCTTGGCCAGGCGGGCGTACCCCTGGCGCGGCTCGACGATCAGCCGCCAGCCGCAGAAGTAGTCGAACCACTGGATGAGCGGCTGCCGCCGCTTCCTGATGAGGTCGAACGCGGCGGGGTCGTCGTGCCGGGACACGAGCGGCCTGCCGAGCAGGGTCCTGATCGCCCGCGCGATCTCCTCCTTCTCGGCCCTGACGAGCTGGTTGGCCAGGCTGCTCATGCGCCCTCCGCCTGCCCGCGCGGGACCTCGCCACCGTCGTGGGAGTCGCCGGGCGCGCGTACGTCGATGAGGTAGTCGGGGCCCCGGAACCAGCCCTGCGAGGTACGCAGCACCGCCACCGCCCCGTCGTCGGGCGCCCGCAGCAGGATCTCCACCTGCCCGTCGGAGGTCACCGCCCGCCGGAGACCCGTCGAGTCGGGCCGCTCGGCCAGGGCCCTCCCGAGCAGGTCGAGCAGCCGCTCGAACGTCTCGTGATCGAGCTCCTCCATGCGCGAGAGCCGCACGGCCCCCGAGGTGGCCAGCGCCGACCAGGCGGCCTCCAGCTCGGCCCGTTCCTTCTCGGCCCGCGCCCTGCGCTCGGCCCGCAGCGACTCCACGTCGCGGACCCGGCCCGTGCGCCCCATCCGCTCGGTACGCCCGCGCGAGCGCAGCAGCGCCGACACCTCCACGGGCTCGGCCTCCCGCCAGGACACCCCGGCCGGGATCAGCTCGGCGTCGGTGTGGCCCAGGTGCGCGTGCCGGGCCGAGCCGAGCCCGAAGGCGGCGTCCCACAGCCGGTGCGCGTCGTCCTCACCGGCCGCGCCCGCGAACCAGCGCGCCAGCGTACGGAAGTCGGCGGCGGCGCTGGAGGAGCGGCGGCGGGTCTCGGTGATGCGGTCGAGCACCTGGAGCAGCGACACGATGGCCTGCCGCGCCACGTCGTGCAGCCGCCGCACCCCACCGTCAGCCGGGCCGAACCAGCGGAGCAGCACCTCCCACCTGGCCGCCCGCTCCGCCAGCCACGGCGTGACGGCATCCGTGCCGGGCACCTCCGGCAGGCCGGCCCCGTCGAGCGCCCGCGCGTGCAGCGCGCCGGGACCGTGCCCGGCCACCGCGCGCAGGGCGGCGGCGACGGCGTCGGCCCGCTGCTCCAGCTCCCCCACGAACTCCTGCAGATACGCCACCGTGGCGCTCTTGACCTCGTGGAACGCGCTCAGGTCCGCCCCTTCGGCGCGCAGCAGCCGCTGCAGCTCGCCGTTGAAGCGCCTGGCGTCCTCGCGCAGCCCGTCGAGGTGGCACTCCAGCTCGTGCAGCGCGGCGAAGATGCGGCGGTTGCGCCCGGGGTCGGGGTCGCGCAGCAGCGCGTCCAGCTCGCGCAGCCGGTCGGCGATCGCGTCGAGCACCGCGGTCCGCAGCGCGCCGCCCGACGAGAGCGCCGCCGTCGCGTGCCGCACCCCGGCCAGGGCCGCCTCGCCGCGCCGGGTGAGCGCGTAGTGCAGGTTCCTGCGCTCGTACTCCTCGGCGGTGGCGAACGTGCCCGCGTGGTTGAAGACCACCTCGAGCAGCCCCCACCCCGTCAGTTGCTTCAGCGCCCCGGCCAGTTCCTGCTCACCGACCGGGGCGTACCAGCCGACCGCCCGCAGCCGCTCGCGCACGTCGCCCGCCGCGAGCGTGGTCTCCAGCCGCTCGCCGGCCTCGCCGAAGGCGTGCAGGACCGCCGTGTGCAGGTCGGCCCGCTCGGTGGTGGCGAACCGGAACATCTCCGGCGGCACCCGTGGCGGCTCAGCCATCGCCCCGCTCCCCTCGCCGCACGATCTCCACGCTCTCCCCGCGCCATCCATCACGCGCCCTTGGCTCACGCAGCGTAGCGGGAAGCCCACGTATCGCGGTCCTGGTTTGCCCGCAGATCACGCGCGGACGGCGCGCGCATGGGAACGCGGGCGGGGATGGCACGCTTTAGTCCCACTCGCCGGTGTGGTGCTGGTGTCGTTCGGGTCAAAGCCCGGCCGTGCCTGCGCCGCGGCGGCGCTCTGACGGGAGAGATTGGGCGGACGTAGTCTGACATGCCCGCCCGGGGAGCCCATGGAGTCGCTGCTGATCCTGCACGCGGTGGCGGCGGTTTGCGCTCCCTGGCTGGTCAGACGCGCGTCCCTGGCGGTGCTGGCGCTGCCGCCCGCCGCGGCCTTCGCCGTGACGGTGCTGGGGCTGCTCCCCGGACGGTGGAGCACGGCCTGGGCTCCGGCGATCAACCTGGAGCTGGCCTTCCGCCTCGACGCCCTGGCCGTGCTCATGGCGTGCCTGGTGACCGGCGTGGGGGCGCTGGTCATGGTCTACAGCTCCCGCTACTTCGCGAGGGACGACGAGGGGAACGGCCGCTACGGCGGCTTCATGACCGCCTTCGCCGGGTCGATGCTGGGCCTGGTCACCGCCGACAACCTCCTCCTCCTGTACGTGTTCTGGGAGCTGACGACCGTCTTCTCCTACCTGCTCATCGGCTACGACCCGGAGAGCAGGCTGAGCCGGCAGGCGGCGATGAAGGCGCTGATGGTGACCACGTTCGGCGGCCTCGCCATGCTGGCCGGGTTCGTGCTGCTCGGGCAGGCCGCGGGCACGTACCGGATCTCCGAGATCGTCGCGCACCCGCCGCGCGCGGGCCTCGCCGCCGTCGTGCTGATCCTGGCGGGCGCGCTGACGAAGTCGGCGGTCGTCCCGTTCAGCACGTGGCTGCCGGCCGCGATGGCCGCCCCGACCCCGGTCTCCGCGTACCTGCACGCGGCCGCCATGGTGAAGGCGGGCGTGTACCTGCTGGCCCGGCTCGGCCCAGCGCTCGGGGACCAGGTGCCGTGGCGGGAGCTGGCCGCGCCGCTCGGCGTGGTGACGATGCTGCTGGCCGGGTGGCGGGCGCTGCGCGAGACGGATCTCAAGCGGCTGCTCGCGTACGGCACGGTCGCCCAGCTCGGCCTGCTGACGGTGCTGTTCGGCTCGGGGAACGGCGGCGCGGCGCTGGCCGGGGCGGGCATGCTGCTGGGGCACGCGCTGTTCAAGGCCGCGCTGTTCCTGGTGGTCGGCATCGTCGATCACGCGGCGGGCACCCGTGACCTGCGCGCGCTCAGCGGGGCCGGCCGGTCGATGCCGTGGGTGTGCGGGGTCGCGGTGCTGGCCGGGGCGTCGATGATGGGGCTGCCGCCGCTGGCGGGGTTCGCCGGCAAGGAGGCGGCGCTGGAGGCGCTGCTGGGCAGGCCGCTCGTGCTGGCGGGGGTGGTGGCGGGGTCGGCGTTCACGGCGGCGTACACGCTGCGCTTCCTGTGGGGCGCCTTCTGGGACAAGCCGGGGGTGGCGGCGCGGGAGACGCACCGGGTGCCCGCGGCCATGTTCGGGCCCGCGGCGCTGCTGTCGGTGCTGGGGCTGGCGCTGGCGCCGTTCGCGCCCTGGTACGACCACGCCATGTCCGGATATATCGGGACTTTTCGTGAGGTGGGGCCTGCCACGCATTTCGTCCTGTGGGGCGGCCTCACCCTGCCACTGCTGCTCTCGGCCGTCTCCCTGGTCGCCGGCGTGGCCCTGTTCCTGGCCAGGGAACCGGTGGCCCGGGCCGGCGCGGCGCTGCACCTGTTCGACTCCAGTCAGGTCTTCTGGACGCTCGTACGCCGCCTCGACCGCTTCGCCCTCCAGCTCACCGGCTTCGTCCAGCGCGGATCCGTACCCGACTACCTCATCCTCACCCTGCTCGCCGCGATCGGCGTCGGCGTCTTCTCCGTCGTCACCGGCGGCCCGCCGCGCCTGGACGTGCCGGTCGTCGCCTGGCAGCGGCCCGAGCAGGCCGTCGTCGCCGTGCTCATGATCGCGGCCGCCGCCCTGGCGCTGCTGGCCCGCGCGTACATCCTGCTCGCCCTGGTGATCGGCGTCACCGGCTACGGCACGGCGCTGCTGTTCCTCGCCCACGGCTCGCCCGACCTGGCGCTCACCCAGTTCCTGGCCGAGACGGTCGCCCTGGTCGTGTTCGCGCTGGTGCTGCGGCGGCTGCCGATCGGCCCGGTCAGGGGGCGGCTGCCGTTCTGGTTCAGGCTGGGCCTCGGGCTGGCCGTGGCCGCGGTGGTCACGGGCGCGGCCGTGCTCGCGATGGGCGCCAGGACCGCCCGGCCGGTCGGCGCGCTGATGGGGCCGGCCGCCGAGCAGGCCGGGGCCAGGAACATCGTCAGCGCCCTCATCCTCGACATCCGCGCCTGGGACACCCTGGGCGAGAGCACGGTGCTGGTCGTGCTGACCCTGGGCGTGACGAGCCTCGTGTTCCTGCGGCGCACGTCGTACCACATCGAGCCGAGCCCGCACGTGGCCGCGCGGCCGTCGCGCTGGCTGGCGGCCACGCTGCCGCGCGGGAAGCGGGCGCTGGCGTTCGAGGTGGTGGCCAGGCTGACGTTCCACACCGTGCTGGTGCTGTCGGTGTTCCTGCTGTTCATCGGGCACAGCGCGGTCGGCGGCGGCTTCGCGGGCGGCATCGTGGCCGGGATGGCGATCACCGTGCGCTACCTGGCGGGCGGGCGGAACGAGCTGGCCGCCGCCGTGCCGGTGCACGCGGGCGTGCTCATGGGCGCCGGGCTGACGCTGTCGACGGGCACGGCCCTGGTGGGCCTGCTGTTCGGGCGGGCGGCGCTGGACATGCTGGCCACGGACGTGAGCGTGCCGGTGCTGGGGCACGTGCACGTGAGCACGGGGCTCCTGTTCGACCTCGGCGTGTACGTCTCCGTGGTCGGCATGGTGCAGGACATCCTGCGCGGCCTCGGCGCCGAGCTGGACCACCAGATCGACGCGGAAGAGGCGGGGGAGGCCGCGTGACCGTCACCCTGCTGCCGTACGCCGCCTGCTTCGCGATGGTCGCCACCGGCGTCACGCTGCTGCTGGAGCGGAGCCTGGTACGCGCGCTGACCGGCGTCATCACCCTCGGCAACGGCGTGAACCTGCTGATCATCACCGCGGGCGGCGACCCGGGCGGCCCTCCCTACGTGGGCACGCCGGGGATCGCCGACCCGCTGCCGCAGGCCATGGTGCTGACCGCCATCGTGATCACCCTGGGGGTGACCGCGTACCTGCTGGCCCTGGTGCACCGGTCCTGGCAGCTGTCGGGCAGCGACGAGGTCCAGGACGACACCGAGGACCGGCGGGTGCGGCTGCGCGCGCGGCGCGGCGAGCTGAGCGACGCCGTGCGCGCCCGGCAGGACGACTACCGGCGCCTGCTGGCCGAGCAGCGGGCCGAGCTGGCGAGGATGGAGGCCGAGCAGGCCGAGCGGCAGCGGCTGCGGGAGGTGGACCTGGAGCGGCGCATCTTCCGGGTCCACACCGAGCTGGAGCAGTGGATGCGCGAGGGCCGCCGGCAGGGGCTGTCTGAGGAGGAGCTGCTGCGGCGCCTGGAGGACGCCGGGCTGCGGGAGGACGTGGCGCCCGCGGAGGGGGTCCCCGTGGACAACCTCCGGCGCCTGGAGGAGCTGCGGGAGCAGTACGAGCGGGGACGGGAGGAGCAGGCGGCCAGGGAGCGGGCGCTGCGCAGGCGGCTGAAGGCGCGCCAGCGGGAGGCGCGCAAGGAGATGCGGGCGGCCATCCGGGAGGAGCGGGAACGCCAGGCGCTCGCGCGCGACCCCGAGCTCGAAGGCGAGGACTGACCCCATGGAGGGTCTGGTGTGCGTGCCCGTGCTGCTCCCGCTGCTGGCCGCCGGGGTGAAGCTGGCGATCGGCGGGCGGCTGCGCCGCCTGCAGTCGGCCATCAGCCTGGTCGCCCTGGGCATCTCGGTGGCCGTGTCGGCGCTGCTGCTGGCGGCGGCCGACACGCGCGGCCCGCTGGTCACGGAGCTGGGCGGGTGGCCGGCGCCGATCGGGATCTGCCTGGTCGCCGACCGGCTCTCCACGCTGGTGCTGCTGGTGTCGTCGGCGGTGACGTTCTGCGTGATGGTCTACTCGGTGGCGAACGCCTACGCCGAGCAGGAGCACGACGCTCCCATGGCGATCTTCCACCCGGCGTTCCTCGTCATGGTGGCCGGGGTGGCGGACGCGTTCCTGTCGGGTGACCTGTTCAACCTGTTCGTGGCGTTCGAGCTGCTGCTGAGCGGCTCGTACGTGCTGCTCACGTTCGGCGGGACCGAGCCGCGGATCCGGGCGGGCGCCACGTACACGCTGATGGCGCTCGCCTCGTCGATGCTGTTCCTGATCGCCCTGGCCATCACCTACGCCGCCACGGGCACGCTGTCGCTGGCGCAGCTGGCGCAGCGGTTCGCCGGACTGCCCCTCCACGTGCAGTTCCTGGTCGAGCTGACGCTGCTGCTGGCCTTCGCGATCAAGGCGGCGATCTTCCCCGTGTCGGCCTGGCTGCCCGACTCCTACCCCACCGCGCCGGCCCCGGCGACGGCGGTGTTCGCCGGGCTGCTCACCAAGGTCGGCGTCTACTCGATCATCCGGCTGGAGGCGCTGCTCTTCCCGCGCGGGCCGGTGGCCACGCTGCTGATGTGGGTGGCGCTGGCGACGATGCTGGCGGGCGTGCTGGGGGCCGTGGCGCAGACCGACCTCAAGCGCATGCTCTCCTTCACGCTGGTCAGCCACATCGGGTACATGGTGTTCGGCGTCGCCCTGTCCACGGTGGCCGGGATGTCGGGGGCGATCTTCTACATGCTCCACCACATCACCGTGCAGACGAGCCTGTTCCTGGTGACGGGGCTGATCGAGCGGCGCACCGGCACGACGTCGGTGTCACGGCTGGGCGGCCTGATGACGTCCACGCCGCTGCTGGCCGTGCTGTTCTTCGTGCCCGCCATGAACCTGTCGGGCATCCCGCCCATGTCGGGCTTTCTGGGCAAGGTGCTGCTGGTGGAGGCGGGCCTCGCGGACGGCCGGCCGCTGCCCGCCGTGCTCGTGGCGGCCGGCCTGGTGACGAGCCTGCTCACGCTCTACGCCATCGCCAAGACGTGGGGCAAGGCGTTCTGGCGCGGGCCGCGCGCCGTCCGGGCGGGCACGGTCGTCGAGAGCGAGGAGGACACCGGCGAGGAGCCGACCGTCACGACCACCCTGCTCCCGCTGGCGCTGACGGCCTCGGTGGGGGCGCTCGTGGTGCTCGGGCTGGCGTTCACGGTGCTGGCCGGGCCGCTGTCGGCGCTGACGCACCGGGCCGCCGCCGAGCTGTGGGCCCGCGAGCCGTACGTCACGGCGGTGCTCGGGGGCGCGCCGTGATGCCGCGGCTGGCGCTGATCGCCTGGCTGGCGCTGGTGTGGGTGGCCTTGTGGGGCGACCTGACGGCCGCGAACGTGCTGGGCGGGCTGGCGACCGCGCTGGTGGTGACATGGCTGCTGCCGCTGCCCGTGCTGGACCCGGGGATCAGGGCCCGCCCGGTGGCGCTGGCGGTGTTCCTGTTCTGGTTCGGCAGGGACCTGGTGACCTCGACCGTGCGGGTGGTGCTCTGGATCGCGAGGTCCGGGACGCCGCCCACCCAGCTCGTCCGGGTACGGCTGCGCACGTCGTCGGAGTCGATGACCGTGATCATCATGGTGGCGCTGTCGACGGTGCCGGGCAGCCTCGTGCTGGAGTTCTACCCCGAGCGGCGCGAGCTGCTCCTGCACGTCCTGGGGCGGCCCGGCGACGTCGCCGAACCGGTGCGGGCGGACGTGGCCCGGCTGGAGTCGCGCATCGTGGCGGCGTTCGGCACGGCGCGGGACCGGGAGGAGCTGCGGTGAGCCGGGATCGGGAGGAGCTGCGGTGAACGCGGTGTATGTGGTGACGCTCGTCCTGCTCGGCTGCGGGGCCGCCGCCACCCTCTACCGGGTGGGGCGCGGGCCGACGATGCTGGACCGGGCGGTGGCGCTCGACGTGCTGACGGCGCTGTCGATGTGCGGCGTCGGGGCGTTCGCCGTGGTCAGGGACGACTACTCGGACCTGCCGATCCTGCTGGTGCTGTCGCTGCTGGGGTTCGTCGGATCGGTGTCGCTGGCCAGGTTCTTCTCGGGGCGGTCCCGGTGAGCGCGCTCGACGTGGCCGCCGGGGTCTGCCTGCTGCTGGGCGCGGCGATGGCGCTGTCGGCCGGGGCGGGCCTCGTACGGTTCCGCACCACGCTGGACCGGATGCACGCGGGCACCAAGCCGCAGGTGCTGGGCGTGCTGCTGGTGCTGCTGGCCATGTGGCTGCACCGGCCCACCTGGGCCAACGCCGGGCCGCTGCTGCTGGCGGGCGTCTCGCAGGTGATCACCGTGTCGGTGGCGGCGTACATGGTGGGGCGGGGCGCCTACTCGCGCGATCGCGCCGACGACGACACCGAGCTGCCGCCCGAGGACTGACCCGCCCCGTCCGACCGGTTGAGCGCCGCCTGGCCGAACCACGTCCAGAGGGCCAGCGCCGCCAGGATCGCCGCGGTGGTCCAGCCCAGCCCGGGGCCGAACAGGTAGTCGATCACGAGCATGGTGGCCGTGGCCATGGACAGCGCCAGCGCGAGCGCGCCCGCGATGCCGTAGAGGTTGGAGCGGCGTACCAGCGTCTCCTTGCGCCCCTGCCTGAACAGCACGCGGTGCTGCGCGGTCGGCGCGATGTAGAGGATCGACGCGACCGCGGCGCTGACCAGCGCCACGTAGAACAGCCACCGGTCGGGCAGGTCCAGCCGGGAGAACCCCTGCGAGAACGGCACGGTCAGCAGGAACGCGAACAGCACCTGCACCCCGGTCACCGCGACCCGCGCGCCCTGTAACAGCTCGACGAAGTTGCGGTCCGCCCGCTCCTGGTCCGACTCGTTCTGGCCCGACTCGTTCTGCACGTCGCCTCCCGCTCACGAGAGACTCCTTCTTCCTTGGCGGGGCGGGCTAAAACCTCAGGGCCAGGATCTTGGGCGGGGTGATCGGCAGATCGCGCACGCGGTGGCCGGTGGCGTGGTGGACGGCGTTGCCGATGGCGGCGGCGGTGCCCACGATGCCGATCTCACCGATGCCCTTGCTGCCCATGGGGTTGAGCTCGCCGTCGTCCTCGTCCAGCCAGACCGCCTCGACGTCCGGCAGGTCCGCGCAGGCCGGCACGTGGTACTGGGCCAGGTCGCGGCGGAGGAAGCCGCCGAACTCCTCGTCGGTCAGCGTCTCCTCCATCAGCGCCATGCCCGCCCCCATCGTCATGCCGCCGATGAACTGCGACCTGGCCAGCACCGGGTCCACGATGCGGCCCGCGGCGAACACGCCGAGCAGGCGCGACAGGCGTACCTCGCCGGTCACGGCGTTCACCCGCACCTCGGCGAACTGGGCGCCGAAGGCGTGCCTGGCCAGCCGGGCGTCCTGCTTGACCTCGTCGGTGGTGTCGGCGACGCCCTCGGTGCCGTTCACCTTGAGCGCCTCGCAGGCGCGCACGACCGCCGAGCCCCACGAGGCCGTGCCCATGGAGCCGCCCGCGACAGGGGCCTCCGGCAGGTCGCTGTCGCCCAGCTCGACGTGGACCCGGTCGGGCGCGACGCCCAGCGCGCCGGCGGCGATCGCGGTCAGCGCGGTGCGGGAGCCGGTGCCGATGTCGGCGGCGGCCACCTGCACGAGGAAGTCCCCCTCCCGCATCGTGACGCGGGCCCTCGAAGGGCGGCGGACCGCCGGGTAGGTGGAGGCGGCCACGCCGGTGCCGACCATCCACTCGCCCTCCCGCACGATCCCGGGCGCCGGGTCGCGGCGGTCCCAGCCGAAGCGGCGGGCGCCCTCGCGCAGGCAGGCCACCAGGTTGCGGGAGCTGAACGGCAGGCCGCTGTCCGGCGCGGTCTCCGGCTCGTTGCGGACGCGCAGCTCGATCGGGTCGATGCCGGCGGCGAAGGCCAGCTCGTCCATGGCGGACTCCAGCGCGTACATGCCGGGGCATTCGCCCGGGGCGCGCATCCACGACGGGGTGGCGACGTCCAGCCGGACGAGCCGGTGCGCGGTGCGCAGCGCGGGCGTGGCGTACATGACGCGGGCCGGGACCGCGGTCTGCTCGGCGAACTCCTCCAGCGTGGAGCTCTGCTCGTACGCCGTGTGGTCGAGCGCCGTGAGCCGGCCGTCGGAGTCGACGCCGAGCCGCAGCCGCTGGATCGTGGGCGTGCGGTAGCCGGTCACGTCGAACATCTGCTGCCTGGTCAGGGCGATCTTGACCGGGCGGCCGGCCGCCCTGGCGGCCAGGGCGGCCAGCACCGCCTGCGGCCTGGTCGTGCCCTTCGAGCCGAACCCGCCGCCGACGTGCCTGGACACCACGCGCACGTGCTCCTTGGGCAGGCCCAGCGTGCTCGCGATCATGTCGCGGCTCGACGAGGTGCCCTGCGCGGTGTCGTACACCAGCAGCCGGCCCTCCTCGTCCCACAGCGCCAGCGCGGCGTGCGGCTCCATCGGGTTGTTGTGCAGGACGGGCGTCGTGTACGTCACGTCGACGGTGGTCTCGGCCGCGTCCAGCCCGGCCTCGATGTCGCCCTTCTCGGTGTCGGACGGGAAGGCGGGGTTGACCACCTCGGGCCGGTACAGGCCCGGGTGGTCGGCGCGCAGGCTCACGTCGTGGACGTCCTGGTCGTACTCGACGACGATGGCGTCGGCGGCGGCGCGGGCGTTCTCGTACGTGTCGGCGACGGCGGCGGCGACGAGTTGGCCGCGGTAGGCGACGTCGCGGCTCTGGAACAGGGCCAGCTCGCCCTCGGCCTCCGTGGCCAGCCGGGGCGGGTCCTCGCACGACAGCACCGCCAGCACGCCGGGCATGGCGAGCGCCGCGGAGGCGTCGACGCGCCTGACGCGGCCCTTGGCGACCCGCGACTGCACGGGGTAGGCGTACGTGACGCCCTCGACCGGGTATTCGGCCGCGTACGTGGCCAGCCCGGTGACCTTGACGCGGCCTTCGACGCGGTTCACGATGCCAGCTCCTCCAGCGCGCGGACGATCAGGTTGCGGGCGAGGGGCACCTTGAAGGCGTTGCGCGGCAGCGCCCTGGCCTGCTCCAGCTCGGCCTCGGCTGCGGTGAGGAACGCCTCCCCCGTCGCGGGCCCGCCGACCAGCACCTGCTCGGCGCGCTCGGCCCGCCAGGGCGCGTGGGCGAGGCTTCCGAGCGCGATGCGGCAGCCGGCGACCGTACCGTCGCGCACGTCGAGGACGGCGGCGATGGACGCCAGCGCGAACGCGAACGAGGCCCGCTCGCGCACCTTGCGGTAGAGCGAGGCGCCCGGCGGTGGCGCGGGCAGCTCCACCCCGGTGATCAGGTCGCCCGGGTCGAGCACGGTGTCGCGCTCCGGCGCGTCTCCCGGCAGCCGGTGCAGCCCCGGCATGGGGATGATCTTGTCGCCGCCCGGCCCGGTGACGTGCACCTCGGCGTCCAGCGCGGCCAGGGCGACCGCCATGTCGGACGGGTGGGTGGCCACGCAGGCGTGCGAGGCGCCCAGGATCGCCAGGTTGGTGTGGTCGCCCTCGATGGCCGGGCAGCCCGAGCCGGGCTCGCGCTTGTTGCACGGCCTGGTCACGTCCTGGAAGTACGCGCAGCGGGTGCGCTGCAGCAGGTTGCCCGCGACGGTGGCCATGTTGCGCACCTGGCCGGACGCGCCCGCCAGCAGCGCCCGCGCCAGCATGGGGTAGCGAGAGCGGATCAGGGGATGGGCCGCCAGGTCGCTGTTGCGCACGGCCGCGCCGATCCTGACCCGGTCGCCCGCCTCCTCGACCGCGTCGAGCGGCAGCCGGCTGACGTCCACCAGGTGGTCGGGGCGGGCCACGCCGAGCCGCATGAGGTCCACCAGGTTGGTGCCGCCGCCGAGGTACATGGCGCCGGGCGCGAACTTGCGGACGGCGTCGGCCGGGCTCTCGGCGCGGGCGTACTCGAAGGTCTTCACGGCGCGACCTCGGCGATCGCGCTGACGATGTTGACGTACGCGCCGCACCGGCACAGGTTGCCGCTCATCCGTTCCCTGATCTCCTCCGGCGTCAGGTCGGGGTCGACGAGGATGTCGCCGGTGACGGCGCTCGGGCCCGGCTCGCCCAGCATCCCGGCCGCCGAGCAGAGCTGCCCCGGCGTGCAGTAGCCGCACTGGAAGGCGTCGTGCTCGATGAAGGCGGCCTGCAGCGGGTGGAGGTCGTCCCCCTGGGCCAGGCCCTCGACCGTGGTGATCTCCCGGCCGTCCATCGCCACCGCCAGCGCCAGGCAGGCGTTGGCCCGCCGCCCGTCGATCAGGACCGTGCACGCGCCGCACTGCCCGTGGTCGCAGCCCTTCTTCGCGCCGATCAGCCCGAGCCGCTCGCGCAGCAGGTCGAGCAGCGACGTCCGGGGGTCGACCGCCACCGTGCGTGACACGCCGTTCACCTTCAGGGTGATGTCCATGGCGCACGCCTACCCGAGCTCCAGACGAGGCAACCCCTGGCCGCGGTAAAGCGGGAGCCCCAGCGTTTCGTCCGTTTTGTGGCGATGTCGGGGGGTAGCCGAGCGGGCATGAACCGGGCGATCCACGAGCAGGCGATCGACGAGCAGGTGACGGAGTCGGCGGCGGTGCTCACCGTCAACGCGGGCTCGTCGAGCCTCCGCCTCGACCTCGTGGAGGGCGGCAGCGTGCTGGACAGCGCGCGCGCCGAACGGGCCATGGAGCCCGGCTCGGCCAGGGAGGAGCTGTCGGCGTTCCTCGGCGGGCACTTCGACCGCGACATCCGCGCCGTGGCGCACCGCCTGGTGCACGGCGGAGACCTCGTACGCGGCCCGGTCGTGGCCGACGACGAGACGGCGGCGGCGCTGCGCGACCTGACGAGCCTGGCCCCGCTGCACCTGCCGCCCGCGCTGGCGCTGCTGGAGGCCGCCCGCGCGGAGCTGCCCGCCGTACCACACGTGCTCTGTCCCGACACGGCCTTCCACGCCGGCCTGCCGGAGCCGGCCGCGCTCTACGCGCTGCCACGGCCCTGGCGCGAGCGCTTCGGCCTGCGCCGCTACGGCTTCCACGGCCTGTCGTACGCGTGGGCGGCCGACCGGGCGGCCGAGCTGATCGGCAAGCCGCTGGCCGACCTGGACCTCGTGCTGGCGCACCTGGGCGGCGGCTGCTCGGTGTGCGCGGTGTCGGGCGGGCGCAGCCTGGACACCTCGATGGGGTTCACGCCGCTGGACGGGCTGCCCATGAGCTCGCGCTCGGGCAGCGTGGATCCGGGGATGCTGGTGTGGCTGCTGTCCACGGGCCGCCTGACGCTGGAGGAGCTGTCCGACGGTCTGGAACGCCGCTCCGGCCTGCTCGGGCTCTCCGACGGCCTGTCGGGCGACACGCGCGACCTGGTGGCCGCCCAGGAGAAGGGGAACGCGGCGGCGGGGCTGGCGCTGGACGTGTTCGCGCACCGGGTCAGCAGGGAGATCGCCGCGGCGGCCACCTCGCTGGGGCGGATCGACGCGCTGGTCTTCACGGGGGAGATCGGCTGGGACCAGCCCGAGGTGCGCCACGCCGTCTGCGCCCGGCTGGGCCTGCTCGGCATCGAGCCTCCCGAGCTGGGCAACCGCCACGACGACGGCCCGGTCAGCGCGTACGACGCGGCCGTGCCCGTCATGGTGGTCCAGGTGCGCGAGGAGCTGCAGCTGGCCCGTGAATGCCTGCGGATGCTCGCGGAGGAGGACGCATGACGGTTCTCGACGAGGTGCGCCGGTCGGCCCTGCCGCTGACCGGCCCGGGGGACCTCGACCCGCTGCTCGACCGCGTGGGCGAGGCCAGATTCGTGCTGATCGGCGAGGCCAGCCACGGCACGCACGACTTCTACGCCTGGCGGGCGGAGCTGACCCGCCGGCTGATCGCCGAGAAGGGATTCGGGTTCGTCGGGGTCGAGGGCGACTGGCCCGACTGCGAACGGGTGCACCGGGCCGTGACCGGCGACACCGATCCCTTCGAGGCCCTGTACGCGTTCCGGCGCTGGCCGACGTTCATGTGGGCCAACCACGAGGTCGTGGAGTTCTGCCGGTGGCTGCGGCGCTGGAACGCAGGCTTCCCGCCGGACGAGCGCTGCGGCTTCCACGGCCTGGACGTATACAGCCTGTGGGAGTCGCTGCGCGCGGTGCGCCGCTACGCCGCCGCCCGACTGCCGCGCGAGATGGACCCGGTCATGGACGCCCTCTACTGCTTCGAGGCGTACGGCCACGACCCCCAGCAGTACGGCCTGGCCACCCGGCTGGTCCCGGAGACCTGCGAGGACGAGGTGATCGGCCTGCTCACCTCCATCCCGCAGGCCGCCCCCGGCGACGAGCCGGGCTTCAGCGCCCGGCAGAACGCCGAGGTCGTGGCCGGTGCCGAGCGCTACTACCGGGCCATGGTGCGCGGCGGCCCCGACTCCTGGAACGTCAGGGACGTGCACATGGCCGACACCCTCGCCCGGCTCTCCGCCTTCCACGGGCGCGGTCCCAGGCAGGATCCCGGGCAGGATCCCGGGCAGGGGGCGAAGGGTGTGGTGTGGGCGCACAACACGCACATCGGCGACGCCCGCGCCACCGACATGGCCGCCGCCGGCATGACCACCCTCGGGCAGCTCGTCCGGGAGCGGTACGGCTCCGACGCCGTGCTCGTGGGCTTCGGCAGCCATCACGGGTCCGTGGTGGCCGCCGACCGGTGGGGCGGGCAGCACCACGTCATGCGGGTGCCTCCCGCGCGGCCCGCGTCGCTGGAGGCGCTGCTGCACGAGGCCGTCGCCGAGCCGCAGGCCCTGTTCGTGGTCCCGGCCGAGGGGACCAGACCCGGCTTCTACGACGAGCCGATGGGGCACCGGGCGATCGGCGTGGTCTACAGCCCGGAGCGGGAGCGCTGGGGCAACTACGTGCCCACCGTCATGGGCCGCCGATACGACGCGTTCCTCTGGCTGAACGCGGCCAAGGCGGTGCATCCGCTGCACGGGGAGCCGTGGGGGGACGCCGAGCCGGAGACGTACCCGACCGCCATGTGACCGTTTGTCGGTGGCGGGTGGTTGGATCTCTCGTGTGGAGGCGTCGGTCGAGCAGCTCGTCTACGTCCGGGAGGACGCTTACACCGTCGCGCGCATGAGCGCCGACGGCGAGCCCGGCTTCGTGGCCACCGGGCGGGCGCTGGCCGGGGTGCAGCCGGGCGAGACGCTGCGGCTGTTCGGCGAGTGGGGCCGGCATCCGCGCCACGGCCGCCGCTTCGCGGTGAGCGGGTGCGAGCGGGTCACGCCCTCGTCGGTGCGGGCCATCCGCATCTATCTCGGGTCGGGGCTGGTCAGGGGGATCGGGCCGCGGCTGGCGTACGCGATCGTCGACCACTTCGGCGAGGCCACGCTCAAGGTGATCGACAGCGAGCCCGAGCGGCTCACCGAGGTCGTCAACATCGGGCCGCAGCGGCAGGGCCAGATCGTCCAGGCGTGGCAGGAGCAGAAGGCCATCGCCGCGCTGATGGTGACGCTCCAGGGGCTCGGGGTCAGCCCGCTGCTGGCGGCCAAGATCTACCAGGTGTTCGGTCAGGACGCCGACGAGGTCCTGGCCACCGACCCCTACCGCCTGATCGGTCGGGTGCGCGGCATCGCGTTCCGCGTCGCCGACCGCATCGCGCTGCAGTCCGGGGTGCCCGAGCGCAGCCCGCAGCGGGTCAAGGCGGCGCTGCTCGACCGCCTGGACGCGGCCGGCAGCCGCGACGGTCACTGCTACGTGCCGCTGTCCGCGCTGGTCAGGGAGACGGCGGAGCTGATCGAGCAGGACCAGGAGCTGGTGCGGCCGATGATCGACGCGCTGGTCGCCGACCGCCGCCTGGTCGTGGAGACCGCCCCCGACCGGCTGAACGCACCGCACGGGGCCGGGGCCGGGGCTGGGGCGCCGTACGGGAGCGGGGCCGTGGTCGTCTACGCCAAGCACGTGCACGCCCGGGAGGTGGCGCTGACCGAGCAGATCACCCGGCTCATGAGCGCCCGCTCCACCCTCCCCCTGCGCTCCTTCCCCGACGACCCGGGGCTCCACGACGACCAGCGCGCCGCCGTCAACATGGCGCTGACCTGCACCGTCTCGGTCATCACCGGCGGTCCGGGATGCGGCAAGAGCCACACGGTGAAGGCCATCGCCACCACGGTCAGGGCCGCGGGCGGCACGGTCACGCTGACGGCGCCCACGGGCAAGGCGGCCAAGCGGCTGTCCGAGCTGACCGGGCTGCCCGCCATGACCGTGCACCGGATGCTCGCCCAGCAGCCCGACCCCGACCCCGAGACGCTGTTCGACGAGCGGCCCTCGCAGGCCGACCTGATCGTGGTCGACGAGGCGTCCATGCTCGACCTGCACCTCGCCACCCGGCTGACCGCGGCCGTGCCGTCCGGCAGCCACCTGCTCCTCATCGGCGACAGCGACCAGCTGCCCAGCATCGGGCCCGGCGACGTGCTGGCCGACCTGCTGCGCGCCGAGGCCGTCCCCCGCGTGCGGCTCACCCACGTCTTCCGGCAGGCGGGCGGCAGCGGCATCATCGACGCCGCCCACCGCATCCGCGCCGGCCGGCTGCCGGTGCGCACGGCGGGCGGCGGGTTCTGGTTCGAGGAGCTCGACGATCCCGCGCAGGTCGCCCGGCGGGTGGCCCACCTGGCGATGGTGGCGATCCCCCGCAAGCAGGGCGTCGAGCCCGGCCAGGTGCAGGTGCTGTGCCCGATGCGCAGGGGCGAGACGGGCGCCACGGCGCTCGGGCGGCTCATCCAGGACCAGCTCAACCCCGCCGCCGACGACAAGCCGGAGCACTGGTACGGCGCGTCGGTGTTCCGGGTGGGCGACCGGGTCATGCCGATCCGCAACAACTACGACAAAGGGGTCTTCAACGGCGAGACCGGCACGGTCACCTCGGTCGTGCCGGAGGAGCGCCAGATCGAGATCCTCACCGACGACGGCGAGAGCGTGCGCTACGGCTTCGACGAGCTCGACGACCTGACCCACGCCTACGCGATCAGCGTGCACCGGTCCCAGGGCAGCGAATACCCGTTCGTGGTGGCGCCGATCGTGGCGGAGTCGGGCGGGATCATGCTGCGCCGCAAGCTCCTCTACACGCTGGTGACCCGGGCCAAGGCGTGGGTGGTGCTGGTGGGGCAGCGGGAGGCGCTGGAGCTGGCGGTCCACCGGCTGGGCCACCGCCGGAACACCGGCCTGGCCCGCCGCCTGCAGCTGTCCCTCGACACCGACCCCTGACCGGCGCCCCTGGACCGACGCCCCGGGACCGCACCCCGGGAGCGGCGCCCCAGGACCGGCGCCCCGGGACCGGCGCCCCGGGAGCGGCGCCCCAGGACCGGCGCCCCAGGACCGGCGCCCCGAGAGCGGACCATCCGGACCGACGCCTAAGGGCGGGAGCCTCAGGGCGGGGGCCTCAGGGCGGGGGCCTCAGGGCGGGGGCGCGGTCAGACGCCGAGCAGGTCGGTCAGGTCGTCGGCGTGCTCCTCCTCCTCTTCCAGGATCGACTCCATGAGCCGCCGCGTCGTGGGGTCACCCTCCCCCAGCCAGCGGATGATCTCCTGGTAGGTGGAGATGACGATGCGCTCGGCCCACAGGTTGGCCTCCAGCAGCGCCCGCAGGTCCGTGTCCTCGGGGACCTGGTAGTCGGTGTGGGAGCGCTGCACGAGGCTGGCGGGGTCGAAGTCCGGCTCGCCGCCGAGCTGGCTGACGCGCTCGGCCGCCCGCAGCGCGTGCTGGAGCTCCTCCTTGGCGTGCTCGGTGAACTCGTCCGACACCTGCGCCCGGTCGATGCCCTTGGCCGAGATGGCGTGCCTGGTGTACCTGAGCCAGCAGACCACCTCGGTCGCGATCACGTCGTTGAGCACCTGGATGACCTTCTGCGGGTCATGCCCGAAGGTGCCGGTGATCGGGCCCTCCTCCATCTTCTGCCGCACCTGGTCGCGGATCCTGGTGACGTCCAGTACGAAGTCGTCGGTGTGCGTCATGTGTGTGTCCCGTCCTTCCCCCGGCGAGGACTTCCCCTGGCCCAAGGTAACTTCGTCCGGCGTCACGGACGGGCTGCGACACCCGGGGACGGCCCGGCGCCCGGCCGAAACCCGGTTGACGGGGGCGGGATGATGGCGGGGATGGACGAGCGGCGCATGGTGCGCGTTTCCAAGTATCTGGCCCGGCACCTCAGGCACGACCCGGGACGCATCGGGCTCACCCTCGACGCCCACGGCTGGGTGCCGGTCGACGAGCTGCTGCGGGCCGCCGCCGAGCACGGGTTCCCGATCACGCCTGCGGAGCTGCGGGAGGTCGTCGAGTCCAACGACAAGCGGCGGTACGCGATCGAGGACGGCCGGATCCGGGCCAGCCAGGGGCACTCGGTGCCGGTGGATCTCGCCCTGCCCGCCGCCGAGCCGCCCGAGGTGCTCTATCACGGCACGGTGGGCCGGTTCGTGACGGCCATCAGGGCGGAGGGGCTGCGGCCGATGAACCGGCACCACGTGCACCTGTCCCCCGACCGGGCGACCGCGACGCGGGTGGGAGGACGGCGGGGCGTCCCCGTGGTGCTGGTGGTGGCGTCCGGCGCGATGCACGCCGACGGGCACGTGTTCCACGTCAGCGCCAACGGGGTGTGGCTGACCGGCCACGTGCCGCCCAGCTACCTACGCTTCCCCTCCTGACACTGCCGACCGAGGGCGTCGCACCCACCGAAGACGTCTCACCGGACAACGCCTGCCGAAGACGTCGCCGGCCGCCCTGGACGTCCCACCCTGCGTCCCCGCCGAGGGTCGCATCCGCCGTGGACGTCCCACCGGACATCGCCCGCCGAAGATGTCCCGGCCGCCCTGGACGTCCCACCGGACGCCGCCGGCCGGGCGGCGGTCAGGTTTCCAGCCGGCTCCGCCGGTCGAGGGTGTCGCGGGCGGCCATCAGCGCGAAGCCGAGCAGGTTGGCGCCGCGCCACGTCGCCGGGGACGCGGCCCGCTCGTCCGAGGCCGCCAGGCCGATGCCCCACACCCGGTCCACGGGGCTGGCCTCCACCAGGACCCGGCCCGACGTGCCCGCGAGGAACTCCGCCAGGTCCTCGTGGGCTCCGAACTTGGCGACGTTCCCGCGTACGACGATCTCGAAGCGCCGCGCCTCCCACGCCGCCTGGTCGAAGCCGCGCACCGTCCGGCCGAGCGACTTGGCCTCACCCGGGTGACCGGCCTGGAGGATCTTGCCCGCGCTCCCCTCGTCCCCGAACAGCCACGCCTTGTGCGCCATCATGTAGTGCTCGGCCGAGGTGTACGTGTGGCCGTCCTCCGTGAAGGTGACCGGCCACCACTGGCTGAGGCAGCCGGCCCCGGGGCGCCCGTCGCGGGCCGGCTGGTGGCCCCAGAAGTACAGGTACTTGAGCCGCCGGCCGGACTGCTCGGCGGCGACGGCCTCATCGACGGTCATGGGGAGTGCGTCGGACATGCCCGCACACTACGCCCGTACGACCTCGAATCCTTCTCATTAAACGGGGCCGCGGGGGTCAGGGCAGCTCGGCGAAGCGCTCGACCGCCTCCGTGCGGCCGGAGACCAGTACCACGTCGCCGTAGGACAGCTCGGTGTCGGCGGTGGCGTAGGTGAACTCCTCGCCGGGCGGCTTGACGGCCACGATCGTGACACCGTATTTGCGGCGCAGGTTGGACTCGCCGAGCGGGATGCCGACGTATTCCTTGGGCGGGCTGGTCTTGGCCAGCGCGAAGTTCTCGTCCACCTGCATGTAGTCGAGCATGCGCCCGCTGACCAGGTGGGCCACCCGCTCGCCCATGTCGTGCTCGGGGAAGACCACGTGGTGGGCGCCGATGCGGCTCAGGATGCGGCCGTGCTGGGTGCTGATCGCCTTGGCCCAGATGTCGTTGATCTCCAGCTCGACCAGCAGCGACGTGGTCAGGATGCTGGCCTCGATGTCGCTGCCGACGGCCACGACGGCCTGGTAGAAGTCGGGCACGCCGAGCTGGCGCAGGGCCTCCATGTCGGTGGCGTCGGCGGTCGCGATCTGGGTGATCCGCCCCGCGAGACCCTGCGTGATCTTGGGCCGGCTGTCGATGGCCAGGACCTCGGTGCCGCGCCGGGTCAGCTCCAGCGCCAGCGACGTGCCGAACCGGCCGAGACCGATGATGACGACGGGGTCGCCTTTGTACTCAGCCAACGATGACTCGCTCCTCGGGTAGCTCGTAGTGGCGGGCACGCCGGTTGAGCGCCAGCGCGGAGCCCATGGTGAGGGGGCCGATCCGGCCGATGAACATGAGCACCGCGATCAGCAGGTGGCCGGCCGTGCCGAGGCTCGCGGTGATGCCGGTGGACAGCCCGGCCGTGCCGAACGCCGCCACCACCTCGAACAGCACCTGGTCGAGGCCGTGCGGGGTGAGGGCGAGCAGCACGTACGTGGACAGGGCGACCAGCCCGACGCTCAGCACCGTGATCGTGACGGCCTGGCGCTGGGTGGCCTCGGGGAGGCGGCGGTGGCCGATGTTGACCCGGCTCTCGCCGCGCATCTCGGCCCACACGACGAACGCCAGCAGCCCCAGCGTGGTGACCTTGAGCCCGCCCGCGGTGCCCGCGCTGCCGCCCCCGATGAACATCAGCACGTCGGTGGCCAGCCAGCTCGACGGGTACATCTGGGAGACGTCGAGGGCGTTGAACCCGGCCGAGCGCGGCATGACGGCGGTGAAGAACGCCGCGAGCAGCTTGCCGGGATCGTCGAGCGCGCCCAGCGTCCTCGGGTTGCGCCACTCGGTCATCAGGAAGACGAGCGTGCCCAGCACCAGCAGCGTCACGGTCACGCTCACGGTGATCCTGGTCAGCACCGACCACCGTCTCGGATGCCGCCAGGAGCGGGCCAGCTCGAACACCACGGGGAAGCCCAGACCGCCGACGATGACCGCGATCGCGATCGTCAGCATGATCCACGGGTCGGAGACGAACCGCATGATGCTGTCGGGCCAGAGGGCGAAGCCGCTGTTGTTGAAGGCGGCGACCGCGTGGAACGCGCCGAGGTAGGTGGCTCGGGCGAACGGCTCGCCGTACCCGATCATGAAGCGGGCGGTGAGCACGGAGGCGGTGACGGCCTCGCAGACGAGGCTGAACATCACCACCTTGAGGACGACGCGGCGCACGTCGCTCATGCTCAGCGTCTTGGTCTCCGTTTGAGCGGCGATCCTGGCCCGCAGGCCCAGCCGCCCGGAGACGAGCAGGGTGAAGACGGTGGCCATGGTCATGATGCCCAGCCCGCCCACCTGCACCAGTCCGGCGATCACCACCTCGCCGAACACCGACCAGTGCGACTCGGTGTCGACGATCACCAGCCCGGTGACGCACACGGCCGAGGTGGCGGTGAACAGCGCCACCAGCCAGTCCGCGGAGGCGCCGTCCGCGATGGACACGGGCAGGGCCAGGAGCACCGTGCCCAGCGCGATGGCCAGCCCGAAGCCGGCGACCACGACCTGTGCGGGGTGCCTGAAACGGGTCAGGAACAGGGGCATCATGCTCATCATCGGTCCACAGTGCGCAGGACGCGCATCGGAATGCCTCCCCCGTCGAACTCCGCCCGGCAGCGCCTGCCGACCAGACTTCCCGGCGCACCGCGCACTACCGTAACAGGCCCTCATGATGCCAGCGCCCCTACGCCTGCTTGACACGAAAACCACGCGTTCTTGACGCCGCTCTGGCCCCGTCCCGTATGTCCGGATGCCGGGTTCCGCGTTACGGGCGCACCACCCACCGCCGCGTCCCGCCCCCGCCATCGACGCCCTCGCCGGCCACCCGCCACCGACTCGCTCGACCACCCCGTGGGGCCGGGCCGCCGTGGCGGGTGGCCGGCGAGGAGGCTCGCTCGGAGAATTCCCGCAAAAGGGGCGCGCCGGCGAAGTAGGCTGGGCCGCGGAGGGCACTGATGCGCGCACGCGATCTCGCCGTCGAGTTCCCGACGGTCACGATGGACACCCCGGCGCTGGAGGCGGCCAGGCTGCTGGCCGAGCAGGACCTGCCGGGGCTCATCCTGGTCGACCAGGAGAGACGTCCCCTCACGATCCTGCCCGGCACGCAGGTGCTGCGGCTGGCCGTCCCGGCGTACTGCAGGGACGACCCGGCGCTGGCCCGGGTGGTGGACGAGGCTCACGCCGACCTTTTCCTCCGGCAGCTCGGAGGCAGGACGGTGCGGGAGTGCCTGCCCGAGCAGCCCCGCGAGCTGCCGGTGGCCGACATGAAGGCGACCGTGCTGGAGATGGCCGCGTTGATGGCGCGTACGCGCAGCCCGCTGGTGGCCGTGGTGGACGCCGGGCGGCTGGTGGGCGCGGTCACGCTGCAGTCGCTCCTGGACCACGTCCTGGAGATCTGACGCGCGCGGCCCGGGCTCCTGTCAGGGCGGCTCCGGTCCCGTGCGGGGGCCTCGGTTCGCTGTGCCGGTCGGCGCGGGCGGCCGACGGACGCGGGCCGGCGAGTGGGCGGCGGCTGGCGGCCTGGGCGCTCGGCAGCCGACAGGCGCCGGCGAGCGTGGACGAGCGGGTGAGCGTCGTAGGGTGGTTCCATGGCCAAGACCGCGGCACGACAGCCCGTTCCGGCGCGGCGCGCGGACGCCGAGCGTAACATCGCCGCGATCCTCGAAGCGGGCATGCGCCTGTTGAGCGCCGACCCCACGGCCAGCGTGGCCGACATCGCCAAGGCGGCCGGAGTGGGCAGGGTGACCCTTTACGGGCACTTCCCGTCTCGGGAGGCGCTGGTCGACGCGGTGCTCGACCACGCGGTCGGCGTCGCCGACGCGGTGCTGGCCGACGACTCGCTGGACACGGAGCCGGCGCCGGAGGCCATGGCGCGGCTCCTGCGCTCGTCGTGGGAGGTGCTCGACCGGCACCGCCGCCTGTTCCTGGCCGCCGACCGGGTGCTGCCCACGGAACGGATCAGGGAGCACCACGAGGCCCCGTTGCGGCGGGTGGAGCGGCTCATCGCGCGCGGGCGGCACGAGGGCGACTTCCGCACCGACCTGCCGCTGGGCTGGCTCGTGACGACGTTCTTCTCGATCATCCACAGCGCCGCGCAGGAGCGCGAGGCGGGGCGGCTGGGTGCTGTAGAGGTCGAGCCGGTGCTGGTGACGACGATGTTGTCGCTGCTCACCGCGAACGGCTGACCTCTGCCGGCGCGACCGGCCGGCTCGTGGCAACGCGACCTGCCCACTCCTGGCAACGCGACCGGCCGGCTCGTGGCTCTCCCGGCGGCTGAACTCTGAGGTGGCTGCTGCCCCGGCACGCACCGGCGGGTGAGGCGCTGATGCCACTGTGCCGCACCGCGTCTCCGGAAGGCTGGGGTAGCCGTAGTGGCGATGTCGTAGGCGTACGGCATGCTTGGTGTGGTGGATTTCCGTGACGCGGACCGCCTTCTCGCCGACGCGCGGGCGCTGCTCGCCGAGCACGGCGCCGTGCGCGGCCAGGCCGGTGAGGCCCTCGACGCGCTGCGCACCGACGCGGCCAGGGCGGGGCTCGGCTCGGTGCCCGTCTCCCGGCTGCGCGACGTCAGCGACGGGCGGTTGCGCGTCGGCACGCTGGAGAAGGCCGGTTACGCCACGGTCCTGCAGGTGCTGGAGGCGTCGCCGTACGAGCTGCAATTATCGCCCGGGATCGGGGCGCGCACGGCCGCGCAGATCCACGCCGCCGCCCGGCAGATCGAGCGGGCCGCCGCCGAGGCGGCGAGCATCCGCATCGACGTCGAGCAGCCCACTCCCCTGACCACGCGGCTCGTGGTGGCGCTGCACCGCCTCGTGGCCGCCGGGCCGGATCTGCCGCGCGCGCTCGACGCCGCCCGCGACCTGGACGGGCGGCTGGCGCCGCTGCTGGTGCGGGCGCGGCCCGCGCGCAGCCGGCTGCGGATGGCGTTCACGCTGCCGTCGCGGCGGCGGCTGGCCCGCGAGGCCGTGGAGGAGATCTCCGTCCTGCTCGACGGCGCCCGCGAGACGCGGCTGCTGCTCGCCCAGGCCACCGCCGACCTGCTGCGCCCGCCCGCGCGGGACTTCGAGGCGTGGGCGGACTTCGAGTCCCGCTCCCCCGAGTACTTCGGCCTGCTCGCCGAGCTGGCCGGCGAGCCGCTCGCGACGGAGATCCCCGGCCTGCCCGACGACCTGGCGGCGAAGGTGCGCGCGCAGCCGCTCGACGACGCCCACCGGCGGGTGTCGCTCCGCGGCTACCAGGCGTTCGGCGCCCGTTTCGCGCTCGCACAGGAACGCGTGATCATCGGCGACGAGATGGGGCTGGGCAAGTCGATCGAGGCCATCGCCGCGCTGGCGCACCTCAGGTCGCTCGGGGAGACGCACTTCCTGGTGGCCTGCCCCACGAGCGTGCTGATCAACTGGGTGCGCGAGGTGGAGTCGCGCAGCGCCCTGCGCGCCTACCCGCTGCACGGGCCGGGCCGTCTCCTGGCCCGGGACGACTGGGTACGCCACGGCGGCGTCGCCGTCGCCACCCTGGACAGCCTGCACCGGTTAGACCCGGCCGTCGAGCTCGGGATGCTCGTGGTGGACGAGGCTCATTACGTGAAGAATCCGGAGGCGAAGCGCTCGAAGGCGGTCGCCTCGTGGTGCGGGCGCACGCGGCGGGTGCTCTTCCTGACGGGCACACCGATGGAGAACCGGGTGGAGGAGTTCCGGGTGCTGGTCTCCTACCTGCGTCCCGACCTGGCCGCCGCCCTGCGCACCAGCGACGTCGTGGCCGGGGCGCGGTCCTTCCGCAAGGCGGTGGCGCCCGTCTACCTGCGGCGCAACCAGGAGGACGTGCTGGCGGAGCTGCCCGACCGCATGGACGCGGACGAGTGGGTGGAGTTCAGCGGCGCCGACTTCGCCGCCTACCGGCGGGCCGTCGCGAAGGGCGACTTCATGGCCATGCGCCGCGCCGCGTACGCCGAGCCCGCCACCTCGGCCAAGCTCAAGCGCCTGCTCGAACTCGTGGAGGACGCCGCCGCGAACGGGCTCAAGGTGGTGGTGTTCTCCTACTTCCGTGCCGTGCTCGCCGCCGTCGAGGCGGCGCTGGACGGCCGGGCGCACGGGCCGATCGCGGGCGGCGTGAGCGCGGAGCGCCGGCAGCGGATGGTGGACGAGTTCGCGGCGGCGAGGGGGCACGCGGTGCTGCTCAGCCAGGTGCAGGCGGGCGGGGTGGGCCTCAACCTCCAGGCCGCGTCCGTCGTGATCCTGTGCGAGCCGCAGCTCAAGCCCAGCATGGAGGCGCAGGCGGTCGGGCGGCTGCACCGGATGGGGCAGGTGCGCCGGGTGCAGGTGCACCGGCTCCTCTCGGTGGACTCGGTGGACCAGCGCCTGCTGGACATCCTGGCGCGCAAGTCGCGGCTCTTCGACGCGTACGCCCGCCGCAGCGACCTGGCGGAGTCGGCGGCCGAGGCGGTGGACGTGTCGGAGCAGGCGCTGGCCCGGCTGGTGGTGGAGGAGGAGCAGCGCCGCCTCCTGCCCCGCTCCCCCGGCTCCCCGGACGGATCGGCGGAGGCGTGAACGGCGGTCCCCGGTGCGGAGACCTGCGGGGTGGGCACCCGGCACGGCGATCGCCCCGCGCCGCCTTCGACCGGCCGGCGAGGTCAGGCCGCCGACGGTACGCGGGAGCGGCGCCAGGCGTACGCGCTGACCGCGATGCCCGCCAGCGTGACCGCCGCCGCCACGACGTAGACCGAGCGCAGCCCGAGCCCGCCGTCGATGACCCGCCCGCCGAGCCAGGCGGCGAAGGCGGCGGCGAGCTGGTAGGCCGACGCGTTCACCGCCATGGCCAGCGTCGGCGCGGCCGAGGCGGCGGCGAGGACGCGCGCCTGCATGCCGGGGATGACCGAGAACCCGGCCGCGCCGAGCACGAACACCATGACGGCCGTGGCCGCCGGGCTGCCGCTGACCGCCCACATGAGCACGAGCGCCGCAGCCAGCAGGCCCAGCAGCCCGAGCTGGGAGCGCATCGGCGCCAGGTCCGACAGCCGGCCGCCGGCGAAGTTCCCGGCCGCCGCACCCACCCCGTACACCAGCAGCAGGACCGCCACCGCCGCGCCCGGGAAGCCCGTGACGCCGGTGACCAGCGGCGCGAAGAACGTGAACACCATGAGCGGCCCGGCGTTGCCCACGGCCGTGACCGCGATGGCCAGCCGCACGTCTCGGTTGCGGAGGACGCGCAGCTCGGCCACGGCCGAGGTCGCCGCCCCCGAGCCCGCCGCCGAGCCCGAGCCCGAGCGCGCGTCCGGCACCTGCCGCGACACGAGCGCCAGCCCGGCCGCGCAGCACGCCGCGATCGCCAGGAACGTGGCCCGCCACCCGTACTGGTCGCCGATGAGGGTGCCCAGGGGGGCGCCGAGGATCATGGACAGGTTCATGCCGAAGACGAGCTTGGAGACGGTGGACGCCTGCCTGCCGGGGGCGGCGGCGGACACCGCGATGACGACGGCGTTCGCGAAGAACGTGGAGGTCACCAGCGCCGTGACGATCCTGGCGGCGAAGAGCACGCCGTACGCGGGCGCGAGCGCGGAGGCCAGGTTCCCGGCGATGGTGACGCCGAGCAGGACCAGGATGAGCGGCTTGCGCGGGAAGCGGGCGGTGAGCGCCGTCAGCGCGGGGCCTCCGACGATCATCCCGATCGCGTACGCCGTGACCAGCAGCCCGGCGGCCGGGATCGAGACGGCGAGGTCGCCGGCCACGTCCGGGAGGATGCCGGCGATGACGAACTCGCCCGTCGTGATCCCGAACACGCAGAGCATCAGCGACGGCACAAGGGCGCCCGTTCTCATGGAAACCTCTTTCTTTACAGATCAGTACAAAATCAGGGCAGAAAAAACGGCCCGAAGGCCGTGGACGGAGGTTCAGAGGGCCGCGACGGCGCCCTCGACGACGTCCAGGAGGGCGTTCCTGTCGTCGGTGACCTTGGCGAGCACGCGCAGCCCGTAGTAGGCGCTCTGGAACGCCCGCGCCACCTGGAGCGGCGGCCGCCCGGCGGGCAGCTCTCCGGTGCTCTGCCCGATCGCGATCAGCCGGCACAGCGCCTGCTCCAGGTCGGCGAACTGGCGGCGCACCAGCCCCGCGACCCCCTCGGTGCGCCCGCCCGCCTCGGTGGCGGCGTTGAGCGCCAGGCAGCCGCGCCGGCCCGGGTCGGCCAGGTCGGCGTCGATCACGCCGAGCATGAGATCCCTGAGCCGCTCGCGCACCGAGCCGGCCGTGGCCAGCAGCTCCAGCTGCGCCTCCGCCCTGGTGGCGGCGTAGCGGCGGATCGCCTCCTCGTACAGGCGGTGCTTGCTGCCGAAGGCGTTGTAGAGGCTGCCCCGGCCCAGCCCGGTGCGCTCGCAGAGGTCCTGGGTGCTGGTCGCTTCGTACCCCTTCTCCCAGAACACCTCCATCGCGGCGTCGACGACCGCCTGATCGCTGAACTCACGTGGCCTGCCCATGGACGGCAGGCTAGCGCATTCTGTACAGATCGGTAAAGAACTGCCGGCTAGGGAGTGGTGGCGCAGTACTCGCCGACGAAGCCGCTGACGCGCATGCACACCGTGTCACCGGCCACCAGCACCACGGCGGGGATGAACTCCCCTTCGAGCGCCGTTCCGACGACGGCCGTGGACACGGAGCCGCCGGTGGGCACGTCGTTGACGGTGAACGAGAGGGCCGCCGTGGTGGGCGCGGGCTGGATCCTGAACCAGTAGCGGTAGTCGCCGGGGACGCCCCGGATCTCCTGGCAGACCGTCGCCTCCGGCAGGCAGGCGCCCGCCCCGGAGTCCGCGGCCAGGGCCGGGGACGGCGCCCCGAGCGAGAGGATGGCGATGATCGCGGCGGCGAGGACGCGGGGCGCTGTGGCGCGCATGGCGGTGAGCCTTTCTGGTGGGGGGGCGGCCCGGGCACGGCGACGCCCCGGGCGAAGGCGTGCGCACCACCATCATGCCGGTCGGGCGCGATCAGCGGGCCTCGACGCGCTGGCACAGGCCGTAGACGAACAGGACCCGGTACGTCGCGCCCTCGTGCGGGACGTCGACCGCCCAGTGGTGCGGGGCCTGGCCCTCCAGGTGGACCGCGCCGGGGAAGCTCGCGCCGACGTCGCCCACGACGCAGCTCCAGGGCTCCACGTCGCCGAAGGCCAGCGCCCTGGGGCCCGACGGGCGGACGAACCACTGGTTCCACACCTCGCCGCCGGGCCCGGCCAGCACCTCGAACTCCAGCCCCGGCCAGGAGGGCAGCGCCCAGCGGGACACCCGGCAGGTCAGGCTTCCCACGGCGGTCGTGCCGGCGTAGGAGGGAGGGCCGAGCAGCCGCCGCAGGTTCCTGGGCGGTCTCGGCGAGTGCAGCATCCGCGTCCACCGGGCGTGCGCCGCACGCAGCTCCGCCCTGGACGCGCCCATGTCACGCAGCGCGTCCTCCACCCGCGCGGCGTTGAGGTCGCGCATCCGGTGCATCAAGGACAGCTCGAACTCCCGCACGCCGAAACTCACACGCCCGTTCTACCTGTTCCGGGTGCGCCGCGGGGCTCCGCCCCGATACGGCCGGATGACGGCGCTGGCGCTATGGTCAATGCTGCCCATCTTTGTCATCTTTTCCTGGCGTAGAACACGTTCATCCGAAATCGCAGGAAGGTCATCCTTGGACGACGTCAAGATCACATACGAACGTCAGCCGTACAGAAGGTGTGGCCGCAGCGGGCTGCTCCTCCCCGCCGTGTCGCTCGGCCTGTGGCACAACTTCGGCGGGGGCAAGTCGCTCGACAGCCAGCGGGCGATCTTCCACAAGGCCCTCGACCTCGGCATCACCCATTTCGACATCGCCGACCGCTACGGCCCGCCGCTCGGGGCCGCGGAGTCGACGTTCAACCGGCTGCTGCCGCGCTCGCTGCGCGACGAGGTGGTCGTCACCACCAAGGGCAGCAACCCCATGTGGGACGGCCCGTACGGCAAGGGCAACTCGCGCAAGCACCTGCTCGCCACGCTCGACCGCTCGCTGGCCCGGCTCGGCCTCGACAACGTGGACATCTTCTACCTGCACCGCGACGACGACGAGACGCCCCTGGAGGAGCAGGTGGCCACGCTGGACCACATGGTCCGCACGGGGCGCACGCTCTACGTGGGCCTGTCCAACTTCTCGCCCGAGCGCACCGCGGAGGCCGCCCGGCTGCTGCGCGAGCTCGGCACCCCGCTGCTGATCCACCAGCCGTCCTACTCCCTGCTCAACCGGTGGATCGAGCAGGACCTGCTCGGCGTGCTGGAGCAGGAGGGCGTCGGCTGCGTGGTGTACTCGCCGCTGGCCCAGGGCCTGCTGACCGACCGCTACCTCGACGGCATCCCCGCCGACTCGCGGGCGGCCGAGGGACGCTTCCTGACGCCCGACCGGGTGACGCCGCAGGTGCTGGCGTTCGTGCGGGAGCTGTCCGAGCTGGCCGCCTCGCGCGGCCAGACGGTCGCGCAGCTCTCCCTGGCCTGGGCGCTCAGGGATCCGCGCGTCACCTCCGTGCTCGTCGGCGCCTCCAGCCCCGAGCAGCTGGAGGCGAACGTGGCCGCTGTCGACCGGCTCGACTTCACCGACGACGAGCTGGCCGCCATCGACCGCGCCGCCAAGGAGGCGGGCGTCGAGGCGTAACCCCCTGTGACCCCGGGCTCCTCGCCCCTCGCGAGGAGCCGCCGCTGCCCGGGCGACCGTCCCTCTGGTGGTACGACCACCTGAACAGGACGGTGCATCGCCCGGGCAGCGCCTTTTCACCCGCCTTATCCGGCGGGGCCGTACCTCCCCCACCCCGCTTGCAAATGAAACAGTCTTCCCGTTAGGTGTGCTATGGTCTCCTTTAAGGGAACTTATGACCCATTAAGGGGTGACTTGTCATGGAATATCGGCAGTTGGGGGCGTCCGGGCTGAAGGTGCCGGCGTTGAGCTTCGGCGCCGGGACCTTCGCGGGCAAGGGCGAGCTGTTCGGCGCGTGGGGCGACACCGACATGGCGCAGGCGCGGCGGCTGGTGGACATCGCCCTGGACGCCGGGGTCACCATGTTCGACACCGCGGACGTCTACTCCGACGGCGCCTCCGAGGAGGTGCTCGGCCAGGCGCTCAAGGGGCGCCGCGACCGCGCGCTCATCTCCACCAAGGCCGGGCTGCCCACGGGTGACGGCCCCGGCGACGCGGGCACCTCGCGGCCCCGGCTGATCAAGGTGGTCGACGACGCGCTGCGCCGGCTCGGCACGGAGCACATCGACCTCTTCCAGTTGCACGCCTTCGACGCGGCGACCCCGGTGGAGGAGGTGCTGTCCACGCTCGACGACCTGGTCAGGGCGGGCAAGCTGCGGTACGTGGGCGTCTCCAACTTCTCCGGCTGGCAGCTCATGAAGTCGCTGGCCGTGGCCGAGCGCTACGGCTACCCGCGTTACGTGGCGCACCAGGTGTACTACTCGCTGGTCGGGCGCGACTACGAGTGGGAGCTGATGCCGCTCGGCCTCGACCAGGGGGTCGGCGCGGTGGTGTGGAGTCCCCTCGGCTGGGGCCGGCTGACCGGCCGCGTCCGCCGTGGCCTGCCCATCCCCCCGGGCAGCCGCCTGCACAAGACCGCGGCCTTCGGGCCTCCAGTGGCCGACGAGCACCTGTACACGGTGGTGGACGCCCTGGACGAGATCGCGGCCGAGACCGGCCGGTCGGTGCCGCAGATCGCGCTGAACTGGCTGCTGCACCGCCCGACCGTCTCGTCGGTCATCGTCGGCGCCCGCGACGAGGCGCAGCTGCGGGAGAACCTGGGCGCGATCGGCTGGAGCCTGACCGCCGATCAGGTGGCGCGGCTGGACGCGGCCGGCGCGACCACGGCGCCGTACCCGTACTTCCCGTACCGGCGCCAGGAGGGCTTCGCGCGGCTCAACCCGCCGGTCGAGTCGCTCCCCTCGCTCGCCCGTACGTGACCCGCGGCGGTCACCGACGCCACCGCCCGACCCGTACGGGAGCCGCGGCGGTCACCAGCGCCACCGCCCCACGCGTACGGGGACGCCGGGCGAGGCGTGCACGAGGGGCGGCCCGGAGGGGGCGGGCAGCCCGGCGGCCTGCAGCAGGCACTGGTCGAGGCGGGTCAGCTCGGCACGGCGCAGGGGCCACGGCGGGTGCTCCACCGGTGCCCGGGCCGGCCGGCCCGCCACGCGGGTGAACAGCAGGAATCGCGCGGTGAGGAACTCGGCGATGCCGTCGCGCTCGCCCTTCTCCAGGGGCAGCCCCGCCGTCACGTCGGCGTCGCACCACGCCCGGCCGTGCCCCGGCCGGCGCCGGCGGCACCGGTAGCTGGTGTGGGCGCCGTCGGAACGTACCGACATGTCGGACCAGAAGTACGGCAGCCCGTAGAGCGCGCGGCCCGCGAGCGCGGCGGCGAGGCGACCGGCGTCCAGGGAGAAGAACCAGATCCCGCTGCGCCCGCGGTCGTCACGCACGTAGGTGCGCACGTTCGTCTCCGGGAACCTGGACAGGCCCGGCACGGCGGGCAGGCCGGACACCCGCACCCCTTCCATGAGGAACGGGGTCAGCCCCACCCAGGCCGCCCCGTCGTAGGTCTCGACGGTGAGGCGGCCGGGCACCAGGCGCCGGAGCAGGTCGGGCGGGTAGCGCCAATGAATGAAGGTGATGTCCGACCAGCGGTGGTACATCACCGGCCGGGCGACGCGAGCAGACGGCACGTCGCGTATCTGCCCGCCGGCGCCACCGCCACGCCTGCCGCCGCACCCCCGGAAGGCGGGGCGGCTCAGCCGAAGTCGATGAAGACGGTCTCGTTCTCGCCCTGCAGGTGGATGTCGAACCGGTGGACGCCCTCCCGCTCCTCCACGGGCACCAGCGTCCGCGCCCGCTCGGGCGGCAGCGAGTCGAGGAAGGCGTCGCGGCCGAGGTAGATGCGGGTGTAGAGGTGGTGGAGCAGGCCGCGGGCGAACACGCAGACGCTGATGTAGCCGGTGCCCGGCACGAGCGTGCGCAGCGTCCAGTGGCCGTCGGCATCGGTGGACACCCGGCCGAACCCGGTGAAGTCGACGCCGTGCCGGCCGAGCAGCTCGCCGCTCACCTGGTCGCGCCGGAGGGTGCCGGGCGCGCCCTTGAGGCTTCCGGACGGGTCGGCCTGCCAGAACTCCAGCAGCGCGTCGGGCACGCGGTCGCCGGCGCCGTCGTAGACGTACCCGTGGACGGTGATCCCGCCGTCGGCGAGGTCGCCGCCGCGGGGGATCGGCAGGGCGTAGCCGTAGAAGGGGCCGACGGTCTGGGAGGGGGTGGGGTTCATCGGCCCTCCTCCATCCACGTCGCGGCGGGGCCGTCCAGCACGATGTCCCACCGGTAGCCGAGCGTCCACTCCGGCACCGACAGGTCGTGGTCGTAGGCGCAGATCAGCCGCTGCCTGGCCCGCTCGTCCGTGACGGAGTTGAGCACCGGGTCGTACGGGAACAGCGGATCGTTCGGGAAGTACATCTGCGTGACGAGCCGCTGCGTGAACGCCGTGCCGAACACCGAGAAGTGGATGTGCGCCGGCCGCCAGGCGTTGACGTGGTTGCGCCAGGGGTAGGCGCCCGGCTTGATCGTGGTGAACTTGTAGCCGCCCTCGTCGTCGGTCAGGCAGCGGCCCACGCCGGAGAAGTTGGGGTCGAGCGGCGCCGGGTGGTCGTCGCGCTGGTGCAGGTAGCGGCCCGAGGCGTTGGCCTGCCAGATCTCCACCAGCTGCCCGCGTACGGGGCGCCCGTCGCGGTCCAGCACCCGTCCCTGCACGGTGATCCGCTCGCCGAGCGGCTCGCCGAGGTGCTGCCTGGTCAGGTCGGAGTCGAACGGGGCGACGTCGGTGACCCCGAAGACCGGGCCGGTCAGCTCGCCGGCCTCCGGGTCCTTGATCGCGACGAGCGGCTGCTTGGGGTGGCGCAGCACGCTGCTGCGGTAGGGGGCGAAGTCGCGGAGGGCCTGGGCGGCCTGCCGGTCGCCCCCGGCCGGGGCGCGCCGGTGGAGCTCGGCGATCTCGCGGTCGATGTCGGCTTGGGTGAGGGGTGGGGTCATGTGCGGTTACCTTTCCAGGACGACGGCCAGGCCCTGGCCGACGCCGATGCAGAGGGACGCGAGCCCGACGCCGGAGCCGGCGGCGGCCAGCCGGTGGGCGACGGCGCCGGTGATGCGGGCGCCCGAGGCCCCGAGGGGGTGGCCCAGGGCGATGGCGCCGCCGTCGGGGTTGACGATGGCGGGGTCGAGGTCGGGCAGCTCGGCCAGGCAGCCGAGCACCTGCGCGGCGAACGCCTCGTTCAGCTCGGCGGTCGCCAGGTCGCCGAACGTCCTGCCCGCCTTGGCCAGGGCCTTGCGCGAGGCTTCGACCGGCCCGAGCCCGAAGTAGCGGGGCTCCAGGGCGCTGGCGGCGCTCGCGGTGATCCGCGCGAGCGGCTCGCGCCCGCGCAGCCCGGCCTCGTCGGTCAGCAGCAGCGCCGCCGCGCCGTCGTTGAGGGGCGAGGCGTTGCCGGCGGTGACGGTGCCACCGGGGCGGAAGACCGGCTTGAGCCGGGCCAGCTTGTCGAGGCCGGTGTCCTCGCGGATGCCCTCGTCCCTGGTCACGCCGGCGATGGGGACGATCTCGCGCTCGAACGACGCCTTGGCCGCCTTCTGGTGGCTGGCCAGCGCGTACGCGTCCTGCTCCGCCCTGGCGACGCCGTGCAGGTCCGCGATCAGCTCGGCGCCCTCGCCCAGCGGCACGGTGTGCTCGGCGGGCATGGCGGGATTGACCAGCCGCCAGCCGAGCGTGGTGGAGACCAGCTCCTGCCCGCCCGCCGGGAAGGCGCGGTCCGGCTTGGGCAGCACCCACGGGGCGCGGGTCATCGACTCCACGCCGCCCGCGATCACCGTGCCGGCGTCGCCCAGGGCGATCATGCGGTACGCCTGGATGACGGCCTCCATCCCGGAGCCGCACAGCCGGTTCACGGTCGCGCCCGGCGTGGTCACGGGCAGCCCGGCGAGGAGCGCGGCCATGCGGGCGACGTTGCGGTTCTCCTCCCCCGCGCCGTTGGCGTTGCCCAGGACGACCTCGTCGGGGGCGGTCACGTCGTTGCGCTCGGCGACGGCCCGTACGACGTGGGCGGCCAGGTCGTCGGGCCGGATCCCGGCCAGCGCCCCGCCGTGGCGGCCGAACGGCGTGCGCACGGCGTCCACGATGTAGACGGTGTTCACAGCAGCACCCCGGTTCTCGTGAGAAGCACGTTCAAAGCAGCACCTCGGCATCCGTACGGTCGCGCAGCTCGGCGGCGCTCACCCCGGGCGCGGTCTCCACCAGCCTCAGCCCGTCGCCGCTGACGTC
Source organism: Nonomuraea phyllanthi (assembly GCF_006334985.2). Classification (GTDB taxonomy): domain Bacteria; phylum Actinomycetota; class Actinomycetes; order Streptosporangiales; family Streptosporangiaceae; genus Nonomuraea; species Nonomuraea phyllanthi. The sequence goes on along the minus strand of NZ_VDLX02000018.1, from coordinate 82,381 downwards.
GAGCACCCCGAGGTCGGTGATGACCCGGTGCACGCACTCCTTCCCGGTGAGGGGCAGCGAGCACTCCTGGACGATCTTGGAGGAGCCGTCCCTGGCGGTGTGCTCCATGATCACGATGACCCGGCGCGCGCCGTGCACCAGGTCCATCGCCCCGCCCATGCCCTTGACCAGCTTGCCGGGGACCATCCAGTTCGCCAGGTCGCCGCGGGCCGAGACCTGCATCGCGCCCAGTACCGCCACGTCGATGTGCCCGCCGCGGATCATCCCGAACGACAGCGCCGAGTCGAAGAACGCCGCGCCGGGCAGCACGGTCACCGTCTCCTTGCCCGCGTTGATCAGGTCGGGGTCCAGCGCGTCGGGGGCCGGGTAGGGGCCGACGCCGAGGATGCCGTTCTCCGAGTGCAGGACCACGTCCACCTCCGGCGGGAGGAAGGACGGGATGCGGGTGGGCAGCCCGATGCCGAGGTTGACGTAGTCGCCGTCGCGCAGCTCGGCCGCCGCCCGCGCGACCATCTCGTCCCTGCTCCAGCTCATGAGACCGTTCCCTCTCCTGCCGGAGGCGCGGAAGTCGTACGTTTCTCTATCGCCTTGTCGGCGGCCTGCTCGGGGGTCAGGACGAGGACGCGCTGGACGAACACGCCCGGCAGGTGCACCTCGTCCGGGTCCAGCTCGGTCAGCTCCTCGACCTCGGCGACCGTGATCCGCCCGGCCATCGCCGCCAGGGGGTTGAAGTTGCGCGCCGCCTTGGCGAAGACCAGGTTGCCGTAGCGGTCGCCCTTGGCCGCCCTGACGAGGGCGAAGTCCGTCCTGATGCCGTGTTCGAGCACGTACGGCCGGCCGTCGAACTCGCGCACCTCCTTCGGCGGGGAGGCCACCGCGACCGAGCCGTCCGGGTGGTGGCGCAGCGGCAGGCCGCCGTCGGCGACCGGCGTGCCCACCCCCGCCGGGGTGTAGAAGGCGGGGATGCCCGCGCCACCCGCGCGCAGCCGCTCGGCCAGGCTGCCCTGCGGGGTCAGCTCCACCTCCAGCTCGCCGCCCAGGTACTGGCGGGCGAACTCCTTGTTGTCGCCGATGTAGGAGGCGGTCACGCGCGCGATGCGCCCGGCGGCCAGCAGGACGCCCAGGCCGCCGCCGTCCACCCCGCAGTTGTTGGACACCACGCCGATCCCTGTGACGCCGGAGTCGTAGAGGGCACGGATCAGCACGTTGGGGATGCCACTGAGGCCGAAGCCGCCGACCGCGAACGACGCGCCGTCGCGCGCGCCCGCCAGCGCCTCCTCGGGGGTCGCGACCACCTTGTCTCTCCGCACGACGCTCCATTCGGAAAGTGTTCGCATAGCGCACATTAGTTCACTATTGTGCTGACGAGTATGCGTACAGGACCGCGCTCATGTCAAAGAGCTTGATCGGGAGGAGGGGCGGGATGGAGGCCGCGGGAACCCTGGAACGCGGCCTGGCCGTGCTGCGAGCCCTCACCGCCGTCCCGGCCGGCCGCGCTCCCACCGACGTCGCGCCCGGCCGCGCCCTCGCCTCCGTCTCGGCCGGCCGCGCTTCCACGGGCCGGGCGCCCGCCGGGCGCGCGCACCCGGGGCGGATGCGGGCCACCGACCTGGTGCGGGCCACCGGCCTGGCCAGGTCGACCGTCGACCGGGTCGTGGCCACGCTGGTCCACCTCGGCTACGTCCGCACCGAGGGCCGCGACCTGACGCCGGCGCCGCGCCTGATGGAGCTGGCCGAGGCTTACCTGACGTGCGACGGCCTGCGCGATCCCCTCGCGCCGTTCGCGGAGCGGCTGGCGGAGGAGCTGGACGAGTCCGTGTCGCTGGCGGTCAGGGACGGCGACGGGGTGCGCTTCATCGGCCAGTTCACCCGGCGGCGCGCCATGTCGGTCGCCTTCCGGGTCGGCGACCTCCTCCCCGCCGACCGCTGCGCCGCCGGCCTCGTCCTGCTCGGCCCGCCGGCGCCGTGGGCCGTGGACGACCAGCTCATCGAGCCGGGCCTGATCGCGGTCGCGATGCCCGTACGGGACGCGGAGGGGCGGGCCGTGTGCGCGGTGAGCGTGGTCAGCCACACCAGCCGCCACACCGCCGCCGGCCTGCGCGACCACGCCCTCCCCCGGCTCCGCGAAACGGTCGCCCACATGGAAGCGGCCCTCGCCACCCCCGCGCCGACTTCCACCGACCACCCGGCCACCCCTGACACCGTTGCCGAAGGCGCACCCGCCCCGGCGCGTCTGGCAAGTGCGGCACCCGACTCCACGGACCTCCCGCGCGAAAGCCAACCAGGCCGCGCGCACGCCCTGGAGGCGCCGGCCGGGCCGGATTCCGCCGCCGCGGACCTTCCCTCCGACCGCCTGGCGGGCGGGCGGGAATCGAGGAACGGCAAGGAGGAGCTCGGTGCGGGGTACCTGCAGGCGCTGGCCCGCGGTCTGGCCGTGCTGATGTCGCTCGGTTCGGCTCGCGGCGGCCTGAGCGCGGCGGGCGCCGCACGGGCGACGGGCCTTCCGAAGGCCGCCGTCAGGCGCTCGCTGGAGGCGCTGGCCCGGCTCGGGTACGCGACCTGCCACGACGGTTCCCGCTACGCCCTGCTCCCCCGGGTGATGGAGCTGGGCTGTGCCGCGCTGTCGGAGCGCGGGTTCGGCGAGGTGGTCCGGCCGCACCTGGCCGATCTGGTGGCCAGGGTGGGGCAGCCGGCCTCGGTCGGGGTGCTGTCCGGCGACGACGTCCTGTACGTGGCGCGGGTCCCCGCACCCGGCATCGTGTCCGTCACCATCACGGTCGGCTCCCGCTTCCCCGCCCACGCCACCTCCATGGGCCGCGTCCTCCTGGCGGCGCGTGACGCCGCCGACCCGCCGAGTCCCGCCGTCGCGCAGGCCGCCAGGGACGGGTACGCGCTGGTCGACGAGGAGCTGGAGGAGGGCGTACGGTCGATCGCCGTGCCGGTGCGCGGCCGGGACGGGCGGGTGGTGGCGGCCGTCGACGTCACCGCGCACGCCGGCCGGGCGAGCCGCGCCGACCTGCTCCGCGACGTCCTCCCGGCCCTGACCGAGACGGCCGCCAGGATGGCCGCCGATCTGCGGCACCTGCCCGCCTCACCGTAAGCACCCTTATCAGCGAAAGTGCGGCACCGCACGAAATCGGGCTAAAATGCGCTTTTCTCATACGAAAGACCAGGTCAACCGTATTTTTACCATTTTTTCGGTAAATGAGAGATTGGCTTGACCTACCCGCCCGCCGGAGAAAGAGAAAGTGCGAGAGAAACCGTTCACCGAATAATCTGGGGGCGGAGGCTCGGTGATCCGAGCGCCCGAGGCCGTTGGAGCATTCATGACCATGACCGCACCGAACGTTTCGTGCCGGCTCCCGGCAGAGCTCAACAGCTTCGTGGGCCGGCGGCACGAGATCGCCGAGGTCAAGCGGCTGCTGGCCGACGCCAGGCTGGTGACGCTCGTCGGCGCGGGCGGCGTCGGCAAGACCCGGCTGGCCCTGCGGGTGGGGTTCGACCTGCGGCGCAACTTCCGTGACGGCGTGTGGCTGGCCGAGCTGGCGGCGCTGGAGAGCCCCGAACTGCTCGTGCAGACGGTGACCGAGTCCCTGGAGATCCAGGACCGTTCCGTGCGTCCCTCCCTCGACGTGCTCATCGATCACCTGCGCGACCGGCAGCTGCTGCTGATCCTCGACAACTGCGAGCACCTGCTGGACGAGTGCGCGAGGGTGACCGAGACGCTGATGCGGGCGGTGCCCGGCCTGCAGATCCTGGCGACCAGCCGCCAGTCGCTCGGCGTCGTGGGCGAGCAGACGATGGCCGTGCCGACGCTGCCCATCCCCGACGTCGACGGCTCGCGCCCGTCCGCCGAGTCGCTGAGGCAGGTCGACGCGATCCGGCTGTTCGCCGAGCGGGCGCAGGCCGTGCTCCCCGGGTTCGAGGTGACGGAGGACAACCAGGAGACCGTGGCCCGCATCTGCCGGCGGCTCGACGGCATCCCGCTGGCAATCGAGCTGGCGGCCGTGCGGCTGCGGGCGATCTCCGCGGAGCAGCTGCTCGACCGGCTCGACGACCGGTTCCGGCTGCTCACGGCGGGCGCGCGGACCGCCATGCCGCGCCAGCAGACGCTGCGGGCACTGATCGACTGGAGCTACGCCCTGTGCACCGAGCGGGAGCGGCTGCTGTGGGCGCGGCTGTCGGTGTTCTCCGGCGGTCTCGACCTGGAGGCGGCCGAGCAGGTGTGCTCGGGCGACGGCATCCCCGCCGACGAGGTGGTCGACCTGGTGGTCGGCCTGGTCGGCAAGTCGGTGCTGGCCCGCGAGGAGCACCAGTCGACCGTGCGCTACCGCCTGCTGGAGACGATCCGCCAGTACGGCCGCGAGCGGCTGCGCGCGGCGGGCGAGGAGCCGGCGCTGAAGGCCCGGCACCGCGACTGGTGCGACGACCTGGTCTCCCGGGCGCAGCAGGCGTGGTTCGGCCCCGACCAGGTGAGCTGGTTCATGCGCCTGCGCGCTGAGCACGGCAACCTGCGCACGGCGCTCGACCACTGCCTCACGGCGCCGGGCGAGGTGGAGCGCGGCCTCGACATCGCCACCGCGCTGCGCTTCTACTGGATCGCGGCCGGCTCGCTGCGGGAGGGGCGCGGCTGGCTCGACCGGCTGCTCGCCGCCGGCGACGAGCCGACGGCGGCCCGCGCCGGCGCCCTGTGCCTCAACGCGCGGCTGGCGGTGCTGCAGAGCGACTTCGCTCCGGCCGCGGCGATGCTGGACGAGAGCCGCCGCCTGGCCACGCGGCTCGGCGACGCGCGGGTTCTCGCGAACGTCGCGTACGTCTCCGGCCTCACGGGCCTGATCCGGTGCGACTACCCCCTCGCGGTCGACATGTTCGGCGAGGCGGTCGAGGGGCATCGGGCGGCGGACGCGCCCATGGGCGTGGCCAACGCGATGATGTATCTCGCCACCGCCCACTCGCTGCTCGGCCACTCCGACGTGGCCGACGTCCAGTACAAGGAGTGCCTGGCGATCTGCGAGGCCCGCAAGGAGCACTGGTTCCGGTCGTACACGCTGTGGGTGTACGGGATCGAGATGTGGCGGCGGGGCGACACGGCCGCGGCGGTCGAGACCGAGCGGGAGGCCATCCGGCTCAAGCGGCCCTTCGACGACCGGCTGGGCATCGCGCAGTGCATCGAGGCGCTGGCGTGGATGGCCGCAGACGACGCGGCCGAGCGCGCCGCGGTGCTGTTCGGCGCCTCGCAGGAGAGCTGGCGCTCCTTCGGCGCGCCCCTGCTCGGCTACCTGACCGACTACCACGACACCGCCGAGGCGCTGGCGCGCGAGCGTCTGGGCGGGCGCGCGTACGAGTCCGGCTTCCGCCGTGGCACCGAGCTCGCTCCCGCCGAGGCGATCGCGTACGCCATGGGCGAGGCCTGCGAGGTGGCCGAGCCGGCGGGCAGGGCGGCCTCGCCGCTCACCCGCAGGGAGATGGAGATCGCCCAGCTCGTGGCCCAGGGCATGACCAACAAGGCGATCGCGGCCTCGCTGGTGATCGCGCAGCGCACGGCCGAGGGGCACGTGGAGCACATCCTCAACAAGCTCGGGTTCAACTCGCGGGCCCAGATCGCCGCCTGGGTCGGCGAACAGGGCGAGCTGCTGCCCAGGAGGTCCCCATGAGCCCCGGCCCGGCGTTCGACAGGTCGAGTTTCGTCGGGCGCACGCACGAGCTGGCCTCGGTGCGCAAGCTGCTGGGCAGGTCCCGGCTGCTGACCCTGACCGGCGTGGGCGGCGTCGGCAAGACCCGGCTGGCGCTGCGGGCCGGGGAGCTGCTGCGGCAGTCGTACCCGGACGGCGTCGAGGTGGTCGAGCTGGCCACCCTGGAGACCGGCGACCTGCTCGAACAGGCGGTCTCCGCGGCGCTGGGCCTGCGCGGCGGGCGCGGCGACCTGATGACGCTGCTGGTCGACTACCTCGCGGGCCGGCGGATGCTGCTGATCCTCGACAACTGCGAGCACCTGAGCGCGGTGTGCGCCCGGTTCGTGGAGCGGCTGCTGCGGGAGGCGCCGCGGCTGCAGGTGCTGGCGACCAGCAGGCAGTCGCTGGGGGTCTACGGCGAGCAGGTGCTGCGGGTCGTTCCCCTGCCCGTCCCCGGCCACGACGAGACGCTGCGGGAGATCGCCCGTCACGACGCGGTCCGCCTGTTCGTGCAGCGCGCGGCGGCCGTCATGCACGACTTCACGCTGCAGCCGGGCAACATGGCGTCGGTGTCCCGGCTGGTGCAGCGCCTGGACGGCATCCCGCTGGCGATCGAGCTGGCCGCGGGCCGCCTGCGCACCCTGCCGCTCGGCGAGCTCGTACGCGAGCTGGAGGAGCGCTTCGACCTGCCGGCCGCGCGCGTGCCCGCCGCGCTCGCCCGCCACCAGACGCTCCGCGCGACCATCGACTGGAGCTACCGCCTGTGCTCGGACGGGGAGCAGCGGCTGTGGGCGCGGCTGTCGATGTTCGCCGCGGGGGCCGACCTGGAGACCGCCGAGGCGGTGTGCTCGGGCGACGGCATCGACGGGTTCGACGTGCTCGACCTGCTGGCCGGGCTGGTCGACAAGTCGATCCTGGTGAGCGACGGGTCCCGCTACCGCATGCCGGAGACCCTGCGCGCGTACGGCGGCGAGCGGCTCTCCCCCGACGAGCTGCGGTGGCTGCGCCTGAGCTACGTCGGCCACTACCGGGGCCTGGTGGAGGAGCAGCGGATCGACCGGATGGTTCCCGAGCAGCTGGAGCGCTATCTGATGCTGCAACGGGAGCTGCCCAACATCCGCGTCGCCCTGGAGACGTGCCTGAGCGACCCCGCGCTGGCCGGCGACGGGCTGGCCGCCGCGTCGTCGATGTGGTGCTTCTGGCTGCTCGTCGGCTCGCTCAGCGAGGGCCGCTACTGGCTGGAGCGCGGCCTGGAGCTGGTGACGGAGCCCGGCCGGGTCCGCGCGGCCGGGCTGTGGGCCGACAGCATGCTCGCCCTGCGCCAGGGCGACCTGCTGGCGGCGGTGCCCGAGCTGGAGGCGTGCGTCGGCATGGCCCGCGAGGCGGGCGACGAGCGGCAGCTGGCGAGCGCCCGGCGCACCGAGAGCGTCGTGGCGTTCTTCACCTGCGACGCCCGGCGCGGCCTCGCGCTCGCGCGGGAGGCCCTCGACCTCCACCGCGCGCTCGGCGACCTCGACGGCGTGATCCTCGCCCTCTACGTCGCCACGGCGTACGGCTCGGAGGAGGATCCCGCCCGGGCCATCGAGACCGGCGAGGAGCTGCTGGAGCTGTGCGAGCGGCAGCAGGCGCAGATCTTCCACCACGCGTACGGCCGGCTCGCGCTCGGGGTGGCCCGCTGGAACGCGGGCGACAGCCGCGAGGCGGAGGCGCTGGTGACGGCGGCCACCGCGTTCACCGGGGGTATCAACGACCGGTGGTGCCTCACCCAGTGCCTGGAGGTGCTGGCGTGGATCTCGTGCGAGCGGGGCGAGCACGACCGGGCCGCCGTGCTGCTGGGCGCGGCGCACGCGCTGTGGCAGGCGGTGGGGGCCTCGCCCGAGTGGGTGAGCTACCACGCGCTGTGGCACGAGCGCTGCGTGGGCCGATCCCACCGTGAGCTGGGCGGAGCGGCATTCACCTCGGCCTTCCGGCGGGGGGCCAGGCTGGGCGTCGAGCACGCGGTGGCCTACGCGATCGGCGAGCCCGCGCCGACGCGTGCCGCCCACCGCCGAGCCTGACGGGACCCGCACCCGCCCGGTGCCGGAGCCGACGGGACGCGCACCCCCGCCCGTACCAACCCCCTGGCTGGAGAAGTCCGTACGTGAGGATATAACGTGTCCGGCGTGGATGACAGGACGCGCAGGACGGGACGGCGGCCCGGGACATCGACCACCAGGGCGGAGATCGTCTCGGCGGCGGCCTCGGCCTTCAGCACCGCCGGCTACGAGGCCACCAGCATGCGCCAGGTGGCCGCGCTCGCGGGCGTGGACCCGGCGCTCGTGCGGCGCTCCTTCGGCGGCAAGGAGCAGCTGTTCAGCGCCGTCGTCACCTCGGTGTTCGAGCCCGAGCAGGCCGTGGCCGGGCTGCTGGACGGGCCGCGCGGCAGGATCGGCGAGCGCCTGGCCCGGCACATGCTGAGCCTGCTCGGCGACGTCGAGCAGCCGGGGCCGGTGCTCGGCCTGATGCGCGCGGCGGCGACCAACGCGCACGCCGCGGCCCTGATCCGCGAGTTCCTGGCCAACGACATGCTCGGCGAGCTCACCAGGAAGCTCGGCGTGGACCATCCCGAGCTGCGCGCCGCCCTCACGGCGGGCCAGATCGTCGGGCTGGGCATCGCCCGCTACGCCGTACGGGTGGACGCGCTGGTGGAGTCCGAGCCCGACGAGCTCATCGCCTGGGTGGCGCCGGTGCTGCAGCGCTACCTCACCGGCCGCGCGCCCTGAGACCGCCGCGGGCCGCCCCGCTCGCCGGAACGCCCCCTTCCGGTCCCGGGTTTATTCGTTTGTGGCGCTGCCCGGAATCCTGGTAGACCCTCCTTTGTGCTGACCGGAGAACGTGTACGCCTGCGGGCCCTCGAGCCCGCCGACAGCGAGCCCCTGTGGCGGTGGTACCACGACCCCGAGGTGGGCCGGTGGATGGACGGCAGCCCGCCCATCTCGCTCGCCCAGAACATGGAGAAGGGGGCGAACCGGCCGCGCAACACGTTCGAGCAGATGGTGCTGGGCATCGAGACGCTCGACGGCGGGAAGCTGATCGGATATGTCGCGCTCGGCGACACCGACTTCGTCCACGGCGAGGCCACCCTGCAGAGCATCGCCATCGGCGACCGCGACCACTGGAACGGCGGCTACGCGACCGACGCGCTGCGGGTGATCTGCCGCTACGCCTTCGAGGACATGGGCCTGCACCGGGTGATGCTCTGGGTGGTGGCCGACAACGCGGCGGCCGTGCGGGCGTACACCAAGGTGGGGTTCGTGGAGGAGGGCAGGCGGCGGGAGGCGTTCCGCACGAAGGGCAGGCGGCACGACTTCCTGATGATGGGCCTGCTGAGCACCGAGTTCGCGGCGCCCGGCGACTGAGGGCTCAGCGGGGCGCGGGCGCGGCGCCGAGGGCGAGCAGCAGGTAGTGGCGCTGGCGCAGGGTCAGGTCGCCGATGCTGGCGCCGCTGCCGACCCGCGCCCTGCGCAGCACCCGGGTGATCTCGGCGGCGCTGCGCCCCGGCAGGGCGCGCAGCAGCCACTCGACGTCGGCCCCGATGGTGGCCAGGTCGCTGCGCGTGAGCAGGGACTCCAGGCCGAGCCGCCCGCCGGCGACGGCGGCGCGCAGCTCCGAGGGCGTCATCGGCTCGGGCCGGCGCGTCGGCGTCGGCAGCGGCGACGGCGTGCGGGTGTGCGGGACGAGCGGCACGGCGGCCTGGCCGGCGGCGGCGACGGGCAGTTCAGGGGTGGGCAGGTCGCCGGCGAACATCGCCTCCCCCGTCACCAGCAGCGCGCCCACCGCCAGCACGCCCACCGCGGCCACGGCGACGTGCCGCCGCACCATCCGCCCGCTGGTGCGGGCGATCTGCAACCCGATCACCGCCGTACGCAGCAGCACGCCGGTGAGCAGGCCGAGCAGGATGGGCACGCTCTGCGGCGGCAGCGGCGCCACCGTGGCCAGCACGACCCCGGCCGCCGGGCTGGCGCAGGAGAGCAGCAGCCAGGGAGCGCGCCGCTTGCTGGCCATGTCGAGCATGGCGGTCATGGCCAGCCCCTCACCGGCCGAGTGGATCATGAGCGCCGCCACGACGATGGCCGAGGCGGCCAGGACCAGGGTGGCGCCCTCGATCATGCGGTGCAGGCTCAGCGCGACGGCCGTGCCCACGCCCCCGTACACCGCGGCGCTGACGGCCTGCTTGACGCGCCGGTGCAGGCCAGGGGCGTGCCGGGCGTGCTGTCCCGGCTGGTGCGGGTGGGCGCAGCCGTGGCGGGTGAAGTACGTGATCGCGGCGAATCCGGTCAGGCCGGCCAGCGCCACCACCCACAGCGGCACCTCGGTGGCGGCGGCCTCGCGCCAGGCGTCGGGCATCACGTCGGTCAGGGCGGTGATGAGCATGAGAGCCGAGGCGACGGCCAGCCAGATGCTGATCCTGGCGGCGTTGCGGTGGGCCAGATGGGCGCCGGCCAGCGTGGACAGGGCGACCAGGCCCACGGCGACCCACACCGTCCAGGCGGGCATGGCGGTGTTCAGGCCGGCGTCTTGCAGCGCCGACTGCAGAGCCGGCCCCCCGAGCGGCAAGGACATGTGACAGCCTTTCTGGCGAGACTGCGACTTACTGACGAGACAGTGGCTTTCCGGCGAAACGGCGACTTCTGGGAACTGCTGAGGAGAATGCCGGTCAGGGCGCCGCGAGGGGGCCCGTCTGCGCGGCACGGCTGGGCGCGGCGAGATCCTCCAGCACGGTGCGCAGCCGGCCCAGCTGGTCGCGCAGGCTGTCCTGCAACTGGCGGCCGTGGTCGGACAGCACGGAGTCGAAGTGGTCGAACTGCTCCTCGATGGCCGCGCGGTAGGCCAGCCGGGCGGCCCGGGTGACCGCCTCGGCCGCGGCGGCGGCCTCCTGCCGCAGCCGCTCGGCGTCGTCGCGGGCCTCGTCGAGGAGCCGGCGCGCCTCCTCCCGGGCGACCTCGACCGTCTGCTGCGCGCTCTGCTCGGCCTCGGCCAGCCGCTCCGCCGGGCTCGGCGGGACGGGGACGGCCGCGAGACGCTCACGCAGGTGCGCGTTGTCCTGCCAGAGCAGGCTGAGCGTGGTCTCCACGCCGGCCAGGAACGCGTCCACCTCGGCCAGGTCGTAGCCCGCCCGCAGGCGTACGACGGTGAAGACCTGGTGGTGCACGGCGGCGGGGGTCAGCAGGGTCAGCTGGCCGGGACCGGCCGCCTGGACCGGCAGCGTGACGGTGTCGTCGAGGGTGGCGGCGTGGCTGTGCGGGAGCTGGAGGCGATGGTCGTGTTCTTCGTGCTCGATGTGCATGAGGGTGCTTCACCGAACCTCTCGGTGCAACCTTTACCTTTTGACCAGGCAACTTATACGCACAGTAGTTGACAAGTTACACGGTGCTTAAACGTCGTTCATGAGTAAAGGTCGCCGTCCGGACCGGCTTTCAGGAACGACAGCACCGCCTCGGTGAAGGCGTCCGGCCGCTGCTCGGGCAGGTGCACGCCGGCGCCGTCGATCACCTTCAGCTCGCAGTCCAGCGCCCGCGCCAGGGCCGGCTGGTCGGGCAGCGCGTACGGGTCGTCCGCTCCGCACATCAGCAGGGTGCGGGTGCGGACGAGCGGCAGCCGCGCCGCCATCCCGTACGCGTTCACCGCGGCGTGACCGTCGCCGAGCCGGTCCACGACCTGCAGCGCGTCCACCAGGAACCGGGTGAGGTCGTCCTCCTGGCCCGCGTCGTAGAAGCCGCGCCGCTGCCGCCACAGCTCGCTCGCGTGGCCGCCGTCGGGCGCCGGCACGACGTGGTCGACCGGCGGCCGGCCGCTCATCCTGGCCCGGCGCTCGGGCGTGACGTGCGGCATCGCCGAGAGCACCAGCGACGACAGCCGCGACGGGGCGCGGGCCGCCACCTCCAGCGCGATCACGGCGCCGGTGTGGTGGCCGACCAGGGCGACCCGGGGGAGGCCGAGCGCGTCGAGCACCGCCTCCACGCCGTCGGCGAACCGCTCGATGCTGAACTCGTCGATACGGGCCGACTGGCCGAAGCCGAGCGTGTCGGGGGCGATGGCGCGCACGTGGCCGCCCGCGATGGGCAGCACCCGGACGTACTCGGTCCACGAGCGCGGCGTCTGGTGCAGGAACAGCACCGGCGCGCCCGTGCCGCACTCGGCGAGATGCATCTGGCCGAACCGGGTGTCCACGTATCGGCGCCGTACCTCTGCCATCGCCCACCATCCCGGCTCAGCCCGCGTCCGCAGCGGCATGCTAGCCGAGGCCCGGCCCGCTGTCAGGGCCCGATGCCGGTTCGCTCCGGCCGCACTACCGGGCGCGGACCTCGTGGCCGGCGCCGGCGGGCTCGCCGGAGGACGCGCGATGGGCGGCGGCGCGGCGGCCCGGGATCGTCAGCACGATGAGCGCCGCCACCAGCGCCACCGCGCCGCCGAAGAGGAACCCGGCGCGGAAGCCGTCCTCGGACGGCAGCGTCACCGGGCCCAGCTTGATCGTCATGTTGGCCAGCAGCGCCCCGAGCACGGCGCTGGCGCAGGACGTGCCGATGGAGCGCATCAGGCTGTTGAGGCCGTTGGCGGCGGCGGTCTCGCTGAGCGGCACGGCGCTCATGATGATGGACGGCATGGCCGCGTACGCGAAGCCGATCCCGGCGCTGACCACGCAGGAGAAGATCAGCACGCCCCAGGCGTGGCCCATCAGGGCGAGGGCGAGCAGGTAGCCGGAGGCGATGACGACGGTGCCGAGCAGCAGCGACGTCTTCGGCCCGCGGGCCGAGGACAGGCGGGCCGCGACGGGCGAGACGGCCATCATCATCAGCCCGGCCGGCGCCATCCACAGCCCGGCCTCGACCATCGACCGGCCCAGGCCGTAGCCGGTGGCCGCGGGCAGCTGCAGGAGCTGCGGCGTGATCAGCGACATGGCGTACATCGCGAAGCCGATGACGATGGAGGCCAGGTTGGTCAGCAGCACCTGGCGGCGGGCGCTGGTGCGCAGGTCGATCAGGGGCGCGGGCGTGCGCAGCTCCCACCATCCCCACAGCAGCAGGACCACCACCGCGGCCCCGAACATGCCGAGCGTGGTGCCGCTCGTCCAGCCCCAGTCGCTGCCCTTCGAGATCGGCAGCAGGAGCAGGACCAGGCCGGCCGCCAGGCCGGCCGCCCCGACGAAGTCGAATCGAGCGCGCGCCTTGACCGGCGCCTCCGGCACGATCACCAGGATCAGCACGCTCATCACCAGGCCGAGCCCGGCCGCGCCCCAGAACAGCGCGTGCCAGCTGACGTACTGGGCGACGAGCGCGGCGGCGGGCAGGCCGAGCGCGCCGCCGACGCCCAGCGAGGAGCTCATCAGGCCGATGGCCGAGCCGAGCCGCTGCGGCGGCAGCACGTCGCGCATGATGGCGATGCCGAGCGGGATGACGCCCAGGCCGAGGCCCTGCAGCGTGCGGCCGATCACCATGGGGGTCAGCGAGTTGGCGGGGGCGCACACCAGGGAGCCGGCTGCCAGCAGGAGCGCGCTGACCACCATGACGCGGCGCTTGCCGTACAGGTCGCCGAGCCGCCCTGAGACGGGCATGGCCACCGCGCCGGCCAGGAGGGTCGCGGTGATGGCCCAGAAGGCGTTGGCGGTGGTGGTGTGCAGGAGCGTCGGCAGGGTGGCGATCAGCGGGACGATCAGGGTCTGCATGAGCGAGACCGTGATGCCCGCGGCCGCCAGTACGCTGATGATCGCTCCGCTGCGCGGCGCGGCGTGCGTCCGACTCATGGGTCCCCCGTATCTCGCATCCCCCTATGCACGATGCATATGGTGTGTATCCTACACATCACGATTTAGAGGGATATTCTGGGCGCGGTTGGGGGGTGTCCGTGCGCGAGGAGATCGTTCACATCGAACGGGAACTCATGCTCATCGGCCGCTACAAGGAACTGGCGGCCGCCGCCGCGCCCTGCCCCGAGCCGCGGCTCGAACGCGGCAGCAGCTACATCCTGCTCAGCCGCCTGGAGGCCGAGGGGCCGATGTCGATCGGGCAGCTCGCCCTGGCCTTCAGCCTCGACACCTCCACGGTCAACCGGCAGACCGCCGTCCTGCTGCGCGACGGGCTGGCCGAGCGCATCCCCGACCCGGAGGGCGGGATGGCCCGCAAGCTCCGCGTCACGGAGGAGGGCCTGCGGCGGGTGGCCGGGGAGCGCGAGCACCGGCTCAAGGGCCTGGCGTCGGTGCTGAAGGACTGGACGCCCGAGGAACTGGCCGCCTTCGCCGAGGGGCTCGCGCACTTCAACGCCAGCATCGAGCACTGACCCCCTGGGCCGGCATGCGGCCTTTGGACAATCCTTACGCTGGGCAGGCGTGTTGCCATGATTGCGCGGGCAGGTGACCTGCATCCACACCTCCACCCGAGACAGAAGGCAGGTGTGTGCGGCATGGCTGAACGTCCGACCCGGCCGACCCATCCGACGTACGACATGGGCCAGCACCCTGACATAGCCGAGATGCGCTCGCGCTACGACCAGGCGGCGCAGAGCCCTTCGGGGCAGTCCGTGAGCGGGCTGGCCCTGCTCAGCGGTCTGTATCTCGCGATCTCACCATGGGTGGTCGGCTTCTTTCCGCGTACGAACCTGACCGTCAACAACCTGATCACGGGCGTCGCCCTGGCGATCCTGGCGGGCGGCATCGCCTCGGCCTACGGTCGCATGCACGGGCTCGCCTGGGTCATCCCGATCATCGGCATCTGGACGATCATCGCCCCCTGGGTCCTGTCGCCGCACGGAGGCGGCGTCGGCGCGATCGCCAACAACGTCGCCACGGGGTTCGTGATCCTCTGCGTCGGCCTGGCGGCGACGGCGCTGGGCGCGATGTCGAAGCGCCGCCATCGGTGACCACCGGCCAGAAGGTGCCCTCCTCCCGGAAGGGAAGGGGGCACCGTCGCGATCGGGCCACCGGGCGGCGTGCCGGGGCCTGTCGTCCACGGCAGGGTAAGCGCCTGCTCTAGGGCCGGTCAGCACTCGGCTCGCGGTGCCGAGCCCTCGCCGGCGAGAGCGTCCCCCGTGCCTATAACGGAGCGGCACTGATCGTTGTCGCGAGGCCGGGGGGCACGGTGACCACCAGGACAGGACGAATTGCCGTCGGCGTGAGCTTGCTCGCCGGCCTGTGCGTACCCGGGCGGGCGGTCGCCGAGCCCGTGGCGCCCGCTCCGGCGCCCGCACCCACGCAGCCCCAGGCGCAGGCGCTCGACCTGGTGCTGGACGGCAAGTCCTTCTCGCTGCGGGACGCCGCCGCGATCCTCGACGGCCGCCCCGTCACCGCGCGGCTCGCCCCGTCCGTGCCGGCGGCCATGAACCGCTCGCGCCAGGGCGCGCTCGCCGCTCTGGAGACCCAGCGGGTGTACGGCTGGAACCAGGCGCTCGGGCCGCTGAAGGACCGCCCGCTCTCGCCGGAGCAGGCCGAGCAGTTCCAGCGCAACGTCCTGCGCTCCCACGCCGCGGGCGTCGGCGAGCCGCTGCCCGACAACATGGCCAGGCTCGCCCTGATCCTCAAGGCCAACCAGATGGCGAGGGGCACGTACGGGGTGCGGCCCGAGGTGCCGCAGCGCCTGCTGGCCATGGTCAACGCCGGGGTCGTGCCGCTGATGCCGCAGATCGGCTCGCTCGGCACCGGCGACCTGCAGCCGCAGGCCGCGGCGGGCCTGGCGGCGATCGGCGAGAACGCCCCCGTACGCTACCGGGGCCAGGTCGGTCCGGCCTCCGAGATCCTGCCGCAGGCGGGCCTCGCCAGGGACTTCGTCCTGCAGGCCGGGGAGGCGCTGCCGATCGTCAGCGGCAGCACCGTCGTGGCGGCCATGCTCATGGACTCCGTGCGCCGCGCCACCGTCCTGGCCGACCAGGCGGAGGGCGCGTTCGCCCTGTTCATGGAGGCGACCAGGGCCGAGCGGAGCTCGCTCGACGCGCGTACCCACAAGGAACGCCACATCCCCGAGGAGAACGCGGTGGCCGAGCGGCTGCGCGCGATGGTGCGGGGCTCGGGCTGGATGACGGAGGAGGGCCGCAGGCGCCTGGACCCGGCGAACTACGAGCCGCGCGTGCAGGACGCGGTGTCGGTGCGGGCGGCGCCGCACATCATGGCGGGGCTGCGGCACGTGCTGGCCGACATGCGCCGCACGCTGGTGCGGGAGGCGAACTCGTCCACCTCCAACCCGCTGGTCTTCCAGCGCAGGCAGGGGCAGGGCTACGAGTTCGTGATGGGCGGCAACTGGGACGCCTCCATCATGGGGCATCTCACCGACAGCCTGAACGCCGAGATCGCCGACGTCGGCGTGCTGTCGCAGGAGCTGTCGGGACGGCTGCTGTCGCCCCGGTGGAGCTACGGCCTGCCCGCGAACCTCGCAGGAGGGACGGTCGGGCTCAACTCCGGCATGGTCCAGGTGCAGACGGTCGCCGCCGCGCTGGTGCCGGAGCTGCAGGTCAGGGCCACGCCGGCCGGGACGCTGTCCAGGCCGGTCAAGGACGGCCAGGAGGACCACAACACGATGGCGATGGCCTCCGTGCGGGACCTCCGGGAGAACCTCGACCGGCTGGAGATCGTCCTGGCCGTCCAGTACCTCATGGCGGCCCAGGGCATCGACCTCATCGCGGAGCGCATGGCGGGCCTGCCGCTCGGCGAGGTCACGCAGGGCCTGCACGACGAGCTCAGGAGGTACATCACGCCCCTGGCCGACGACCGCTACCAGACCCCGGACCTGGAGCGCGCGATCTGGCTGGTGCGGACCGGGCACCTGGTGCCGGCCGTGACGGCGGCCTGACCGGGCGTCAGTCGGCTCCCGGGGGCTCCGGGCAGGCGGCGACCGGGTGGCCGGACGGCGGGAGCCCCAGCGCGGTGGACAGCTCGCGTGCCGTCTCCGCCACGACGGCGCCCATCTCGTGCAGGCGCTCCGGCGGGGCGGCCCGCGTGACGGACACGCTGATCGCCGCCGTGATGATCCCCCGGTGGTCGCGTACGGGCGCCGACACGCCTGCCGCGCCGTCGTCCAGCTCGACGTCCGAGACCGCGTAACCGGCGGTCCGGGCGTGGGCGAGTTCGGCCAGCCAGTCGTCCTCGCTGCCGACCGCGCTGTCGAGGCCGGAGGGCAGGGTGGCCCGCAGCAGCTCGCGCACCCGCTCGCCGTCCCACTCCGACAGCAGCGAGCGCCCGGCCGCAGCCATGATCACCGGCACCGTGATGCCCTCCCAGACCCGGTGGTAGGCCCGTGAGGAGGGCACCGACAGCAGCGTCAGCACCCGGTTGCCGCGCAGGACGCACAGGTAGGCGTCCTCGTCGAAGGCGGTGGCGAGGCGCCGCAGGTAGGGGGCGGCCACCTGGACCAGCCGCGCCTGCTGGCTGCGCGCGGCCAGCGCGAACAGCCGCCACCCCAGCCGGTAACGCCGGGTGACGGCGTCCCGCTCGACCATACCCTCCAGCTCCAGGGCTCGCAGTGCCCTGGAGACCTGGCTCTTCTCCCGGCCCAGCCGCTGGGCGATCCAGCTGACGCCGAACCCGTCCGTGTCCCGATCGTCGCCGTGACCTGCGAGTACTTCGAGGATCTCCATGTCCCGTCGCAGGCCGGCCGAGGGCGCCGGCGGCTTGTCGCTCATCCTTGTCCGTTCATAACAGAAGCATTGCGCTATTGTTGCGCTAGCTGCACCTGATTTTGCACTGACCGCAACAAGTCGCATACGTTTGCGAGTCCATGCAAGCGTAAGCGAAGGTTGGTCCCTTTATGAGTTTCAGCGAGTACGTGATCTCACGATGGGACACCCTCTCGCTGGCCGCCGCCGAGCACGCCATGGTCGTGGCCGTCGCCATCGCCATCGCCACCGTGATCGGCGTGGGCGTCGGAGTGCTCACCCACGGTGTGCCTCGAGCCCGGGAAGCGTCGATCGCGGTCTCCGCCGCCATCCTGACGATCCCGTCCCTGGCCCTGCTGACCCTGCTCATCCCCCTTACCGGTCTCGGCTGGGGCTCCACGCTGCTCGGGCTCACCGCGTACGCGTTCCTGCCGATCATCCGCAACACCGTGACCGGGCTGCGCGGCCTGGACGCGGCCACCGTCGAGGCCGGCCGCGGCATGGGCCTGAGCCGCCCGCGCCTGTTGCTACGGGTTCAGCTCCCGCTGGCCTGGCCGCTGATCCTGACCGGCATCCGCATCTCGACGCAGATGCTCATCGGCATCGCCGCCATCGCCGCCTTCGTCGACGGGCCGGGCCTGGGCAACCAGATCTTCGAGGGCCTGTCCAGGCTCGGCTCGGTGAACTCGCTCAACGCCACGCTCGCCGGGACGCTCGGCATCGTGATCATCGCCATCCTTTTCGACGTGTTCTTCTACGTCGTCCGCCACCTGACCACCCCGAGGGGGCTTCGTGTTCGACCGTGACACCGAAGGCGTGCGCATCGAGCTGCGCTCGCTGACCAAGCGCTATCCGGGCCAGACGGCCCCGGCGGTCGACAACGTGAGCATGGACATCCCGGCCGGTGAGCTGGTGGTCTTCGTCGGCCCGTCGGGCTGCGGCAAGACGACCACGATGAAGATGATCAACCGGCTGGTGGAGCCCACCTCGGGCGAGATCCGCATCGGCGGCCGTGACGTGCTGAGCCTGAACCCCGACGAGCTGCGCCGGCACATCGGGTACGCCATCCAGCAGGTCGGGCTCTTCCCGCACCTGACCGTGGCCCAGAACATCGGCCTGGTGCCCAAGCTGCTCGGCTGGTCGCAGGAGAAGATCGCCGCCCGGGTCGAGGAGCTGCTGACGCTGGTCCACCTGGAGCCCGGGGCCTTCACCGACCGCTACCCGCGCCAGCTGTCCGGCGGGCAGCAGCAGCGCGTCGGCGTCGCCCGCGCGCTGGCCGCCGACCCGCCCGTGATGCTCATGGACGAGCCGTTCGGCGCCACCGACCCGATCACCCGCGAGCACCTGCAGAACGAGTTCGTCCGGCTGCAGAAGCAGCTGCGCAAGACCATCATCTTCGTCACCCACGACTTCGAGGAGGCGATCAAGCTGGGCGACCGCATCGCGGTCCTGCGCGAGGGCTCGCACATCGCCCAGTACGACACGCCGGCCGCCATCCTCAGCGACCCCGCCGACGACTACGTCGCCGGCTTCATCGGCCAGGACGCCACGCTCAAGCGGCTCGCGCTGCTGCAGGTGGCGGACGTGCCGGTCACGGAGCCGCTGCCGGACCCCGTCCTGCCCCAGGTCGCCCCGGACGCGAGCCTGCGCGAGGCGCTGGACCTCATGCTGGCCCACGGAACCGACCGGTGCAGCACCCCCTCCGGCGTGCTCACCTACGCCACGCTGTGCGAGGCCGTGGGGAACCGCCCGGACGGCACCCGCCCCGAGGAGGCGGTGGCCGGTGACCGCTGACACCATCGCCGCCCGCCGGGCCCGGCCGCTCCGGCGCCTCCCGTTCGGGACGCGCGTCCTCTTCACGCCCGTCGCCATCGCCGTGGTCCTGGTCGCCCTGTACGCGTGGGTGAGCACGCTGGAGCTCGACTCCATCGAGCAGCGCAGCCTCAACCGGGCGGTCATCGTGGCCAAGACCATCGAGCACCTGGAGATGACGCTGGCCGCGACGGCGCTCGTCGTGGTCATCGCGATCCCGCTGGGCGTGGCCGCCTCCCGGGCCACGAACCGGCTGATCGCCCCCGTCATCCTCACCGTGGGCAACCTGGGCCAGGCGGTCCCGTGCATCGGCCTGCTCGTGCTGTGCACGTTCCTGATGGGCGTGGGCTTCCAGACCGCCCTGGTCGGCCTCGTCGCGTACGCGGTGCTCCCGGTGCTGCGCAACACGATGGTCGGCGTGCAGCAGGTCGACCCGGCGCTCATCGAGGCCGCTCGCGGCATGGGCATGACCAGGGGTCAGATCCTGCGCCGCGTCGAGCTCAAGCTCGCCGTACCCGCCATCCTGGCCGGGCTGCGCACCGCGCTGGTGCTGACCGTCGGCGTCGCCACGCTCGGCGCCTTCGTCGCCGCCGGCGGCTTCGGCGAGCTCATCATCAACGGGCTCAAGCTCAACCGGATGCCCGTGACCATCGTCGGCGGTGTGCTGACCGCGTGCATCGCCTTCTTCATCGACTGGCTCGGCGGACTGGCCGAAGACCTGCTCAAGCCGCGCGGCATGTGACCCGTGCCGCCGGCCACCCCCATCACAGATACAGAGGTGTTTCTTTCATGCTCTCCCGTCCCCTCCGGACGACGTTCACCCTGCTCGCCGCTGCGGCGCTGACCCTGACGAGCGCCTGTGGCGGCTCCGACAGGGTCGAGGCCTCCAGCGCGGGCGACGAGCTGGCCGGCGCGAAACTCGTCGTCGGCTCCAAGGACTTCACCGAGAACATCGTGCTCGGCAAGATCGCGGTGCAGCTCCTCAAGGCGCACGGAGCCGAGGTGGAGGACAAGACCAACCTGGGGGGCACCGTACCGAACCGCAAGGCGCTCGAGGCCGGTGAGATCGACCTGTACTGGGAGTACTCCGGCACCGGCTGGATCGAGCACCTGAAGAAGACCGAGCCGATCCAGGACTCGGCCGAGCAGTTCAAGGCCACCGCCGAGGCGGACCTGGCCCAGAACAAGATCCACTGGATCGGTCCGACCCCGCTGAACAACACCTACGCCCTGGCCATCCGCTCGGAGAAGGCCGAGGAGCTGGGGGTCAAGACGGTCTCCGACGTGGCCGAGCTGGCCAAGACCAAGCCGGAGGAGGTCACGATCTGCATCGAGACGGAGTTCTCCACGCGGGACGACGGCCTGCCCGGCCTGTCCAAGGCGTACGGGATGAAGATCCCGAAGGACCACGTCAGCCTGCTCGACACCGGCGTCGTCTACACCGAGACGGACAAGGGGCAGACGTGCAACTTCGGTGAGGTGTTCACCACCGACGGCCGCATCGCCGCGCTCGGCCTCACCGTGCTTGAGGACGACAAGAAGTTCTTCCCGATCTACAACGCGGCGGTGACCGTGCGGGAGGATACCTACGCAAAGTACCCTGCCCTGGAGAAAGTCCTCCAGCCCGTGATCGCCAAGCTTGACGACGCCACCATGCAGAAGCTCTGCGCGCAGGTCGACGTCGACGGCATGGAACCGGGCAAGGTCTCCGCCGACTGGCTGGACAAGGAGGGCTTCCTGGGAAGCGGCGGCGAAGGCTGACCGACGAGCCCCTGACGAACGGGAAGAGTGATGGAAGATCCCGGCACGGCACCCCCGCCATCGCTCCGGCTGCAGGCATGGGAGCGCAGGACCGACCCCGTGCTGCTCGGCATCGGCCTGCTCTTCCTCGTCAGCTGGGCACTGCCGATCGTGCTGCCCGGGCTGCCGGGCGGCGCGGTGACCTGGCTCGAGGTCGGGCAGCAGGTGGCCTGGGGCTGCTTCGCCGTCGACTACGTCATCCGGGTGTGGCTGGCGGACCGGCGCTGGCACTTCGTGGCCACGCACCTCCCGGCGCTCCTGGTCGTGCTGCTGCCGCTGCTGCGCCCGCTGGCGGTGCTGCGCTCGCTCCTGATGCTGACCGCGCTGATGCGCCGGGTCACGTTGCCGCTGCGCATGCGGGTGACGGTGTACGTCAGCGGCTGGGCCTGCTTCCTGGCCCTGGTCGGCGCCATCGCGGTGCTGGACTCCGAACGCCACTCCCCCGAGCCCACGATCCTCACGCTGTCCGACGCCCTGTGGTGGTCGCTGACGACCATGACCACGGTCGGCTACGGCGACCTGTATCCGACCACGCTGGAGGGTCGGCTCATCGCCGCGACGCTGATGCTGTCGGGCATCGCGCTGCTCGGTGTCGTCACGGCGTCGATCGCGGCCTGGTTCGTCGAGCGGTTCCAGCGCACCTCGGAGGAGGAGAACCGCAACCAGGCCGACCTCCAGCTCGTCCTGGCCGAGTTGGAGAAGCTCCGCGCCCAGCTCGACGACCTGACCGAGCGGCGGCACGGCGTGGTCGACGCTGACACCAGCACCAGCACCGACACCGGCACCGGCACCGGCACCGGCACCGGCACCGCGACCGGAGCACCCGCGCAGCGCCATCCGATGTCGTGAGCACCGGTGACGGCCGCGCCCCGGATGGACGGCCCGGTCAGCGCCCGTAGCCGTGGAGGAAGGCCCGCACTCCCGCGGTGACCATCGCCCTGAGCGCGTCCTCGTCGTGCAGATCGGCCCGGTCGGTCAGGTTGTCGGCGGAGATGAGCAGCATCAGGTGCCCGGCGGCGCGTGCGGGGTCGGCGATCGCGAGGTCGCCGCGCTCGGCGAGCCGGTGGAGCCGTTCGGCCAGTTCGCGCCGGGTGCGGCCGGGTCCGGTCTCCTGCCACAGCTTGAGCGCGGCCGGCGGGATGTGCTCGACCTCGGCGTTGATCTGGCGGATGAGCGCGAAGTGCGGGGCCAGATCGGAGGTCAGCACTCCGATCCAGGCCAGCCCGAAGTCCACCAGGTCCTTTTCGAGATCGACGACCTTGCTGAGGTGGCGGTCGATGATGTCGACCATGGTGCCGGCGACCCGCTGCGTGCTCTCCTGGATCACCGTCTGGAACAGCTCGGCCTTGTCGAGGAAGTGGTTGTAGATGGTGCGGTTGGACACCCCCGCCTCGGCGGCGATCGCGTCGAGGCCGGCGCGGGTGTAGCCGTCGCGGGCGAACAGCGTCAGCGCCCCGGCCACGATCGCCCGGCGCTTGTCGGGCTGGCCGGCGGGCTTCCTTCTCTCCGTCACGCTCGTTGAGGCTACCCGATTACACCGCTCATTGCATTCATTACATCGATCGATGTAGCTTCTACACCGATCGATGTAACTCCCATGTCATTGAGGAGAGACCATGACCATCGCCGGCAGCCCCGGCGGGCGGGGCGACCTCACCCCCGGCCCGCGCACGACCACCGCATCGAGCCCTCTGCCTGGAGCCGCACTCGACGAACTGGCGGACGCGGTCGCCGCCGGCGCGGCGGTCGCCGGGCTCGGCGAGTCCACGAGGTTCGCCAGTGAGACCTTCGGCGTGCGCGACCAGATCTTCCGCCGGTTGGTCCAGAAGCATCGCTTCCGCGCGCTGGCCCTGCAGGACGACGCCGCCGTCGGCGCGACGCTCGACGCGTATGTCACCGGCGGCGAGGGGACGGCCGCGGCCGCGCTGGAGAGCGCCTGGCGTCCCTGGCGCACCGCCGAGATGGCCGCGGCGCTGCAGTGGATCCGCTCCTTCAACCAGGACAATCCGGATGACGCTGTCCGGATCTTCGGGGTCAGGCCCGCGCAGGCGCGGGCCGCCGACTACGACGCGGTGCTCGATCACGTCCGGCGCACGGCGCCGCACCGGCTGGCCGAGCTGGCCGCCCACCTGGAGCCGATCCGTACCGCGCACGAGATCGACGAGCACGTGCAGCGCGCGCGGGGCCTGCACCCTGGCCGGCCCTTCGCCGAGCACGCCCGCGACGCGCTCGCGATCGTCGAGCGGCTGCCCGGCGGCTCCGCCCTGGCCCGGATGCGCCTCATCGTGGACTTCCACGAGCGCAGCGTCGCCGGACGCGGCACGTACGCTGGCGACGCCCGGGCATGGGCGGGGGCGATCATCGACCACCAGCGGGAGACCAGCCGGCGCGTCACCTACTGGGACGGCATGGCGCACACCTCGGCGGCGCCGGCGACCCTGGGCCTGGCCCCTCAGCGCGGCCCCCAGCCCACGGTCGGCAGCGAGCTACGCCACCATTACGGCGCGGCCTACGTCTCTGTGGCGATCGGCTTCCACCACGGCGACCTCGGCGTCGCCACCGTCCCGGAACCGGCTCCCGACTGGCTCGACGCCCGCCTCGCGGCGGCCGGCCGGCCCGCCCACTGGCTGGACCTGCGTGCCGACCGGCTGCGCGGCCAATGGGACGGACCCGCGAAGGCACGCGTCATCAGCGGCGTCTACGACCCCTCCCGCGACGCGGCCGAGCACCTCGCGGTCGCCTCCCTGACCGGCGCCTTCGACGTGCTCGTCCACCTGCGCCGCGTGTCCCCGATGCGGCCGCTGCCCGCCTAGCCCGGCTCCGCATCGATCCGGAGGCAGGGTCCGGCGGTGGCCGGGTCGCGCCGGAACCGCCCGCTCAGGTCGATGGGTGGTCGCGGAGCCAGTAGTCGGCCCACTCGGTCAGAGCGATGACGACACCGGACAGGGCCTCGCCCTTGTCGGTCAGCCGGTATTCGACCCGGACCGGCGTCTCGTCATGCACGATCCGCCGGACGATCCCGTCCCGTTCGAACTCCTTGAGCCGCTGGGACAGCAGCCGGTTCGACATGCCCGGCCAGACCGAGGCGATGTCGTTGAAGCGGGTCTTCCCCGCCAACAGCGCGCGCAGGATCAAACCCGCCCAGCGGCGCTCGATGACGGCCACGGCTTGGTGGTAGTAGGGACAGAACGCCGTGTCTCCCGGACGCAGCCGGGACCTGGGCTGCTCGACCGTCTCTTCCTCCACGGCGTTCAAGTTACCAGAAGTCACTAGGTTGGCTCGGGGAACCACTGGCCAGCGGACCACGGCGCCGGCACCCTAGCGGGGCAGGTTACCTCTCATAACCGGCTTGACATAAGTAACTTACTCTGTAACTCTTCACAACCAAGTTCGAATTCGTAACTTGGTTTGAGGAGGGTGTATGGTCGCGCCCAAGACGGAGGGGACGGCCGCGCCGTCGCCGACCCGGCCGGCCCGGACCAACTGGGGCGTCGGCCTGTTGCTGTTCGCCGCCGGGGTGGCCGCCGCCCTTCAGATCGGCAAGGCGGTCGCGGGGCTGCCGTCGATCCGCGCCGATCTCGGGCTCTCGCTGGTCGCGGGCGGTTGGGTGCTGGCGGCGGTGAATGTCGCGGGCGGGCTCTCCGGCCTGCTGCTCGGCGCGCTGGTCGACCGGTTCGGGCACCGGCGATCGATGCTGGCCGGGCTGGTCCTCACCGCGGCGAGCAGCGCTCTCGGCGCGGCGGCACAGGACGGCACGCTGCTGTTGCTGACCCGGTTCGGCGAAGGGCTGGGATTCGTGCTGACCGTCCTGGCCGTGCCCCCACTGCTGGTACGAGTCACCGCGCGGGCCGACCACGGCGTGATGTTCGGCGTGTGGAGCTCGTTCATGCCGACCGGTTCCGCGTTGGGCGTGCTGGCCGCGCCGGTGCTGTTGGCGCACGGTGGCTGGCGGGCACTCTGGCTGGCCGGCGCGGTGCTGACCGCCGCCGTGGCGCTGGCCGTCGCGGGCGCCGGCCGTACGCTCCGGCCGCCGGGCGACCGGGCACGGCTCCGGCCGTCGCCGGCGATGCGCGCCGTGCTGACCGCGCCGGGCCCGCTCCTCGTGGCCGGCGCCTTCGCGGCCTACGCGCTCCAGTACCTGGCGGTGATCGGCTTCCTGCCCACGCTGCTCACCACCGAGTACGCCGTGCCCGCCGCGACCGCCGCACTGCTCACGGCGGCCGCCACGATCGCCAACGCCCCCGGCAACCTGCTCGGCGGGTGGCTACGCGGACGCGGCGCTCCGCGCTCGGTGCTGATCTGCGCCGGCAGCGCGCTGATGGGGCTGTCCGCAGTCGGCATCTTCGCCGACGGGTCGCCACTGGGCCTCCGCTACGCGTGCTGCCTGCTGCTCTCCTTCGCCGGAGGCGTGATCCCGGCGACGCTGCTCGGTGCGATGCCGGCCCTCGCGCCGTCCCCGCAGGCGCAATCCGCCACCGTCGGCCTGGGCATGCAGGGATCCACCCTCGGCCAGGTGGCCGGTCCCCCGCTGGTAGCGGCCGTGGCCACCGCCACCGGCGGATGGGGCGCCACCCCGGCGGTGCTCGGGCTCGCCGCGCTCATCGCCTTCGCCCTCGGTCTCGCCCTGCACCGCTTCGAGGACAAGGCGACCCCGTAGAACGAGGCCATCAGATCCTCCCGAGAGGAGAGGAGCCGGCATGCTCTGTGCATGATCGGAACCGGGCCGAGCGGGAACCACTGGCCTTCTGTATCGTCTTCGGCGGCCGAAGCACCAGCTGAACCGGCCTCTGGCGGTTCACGGGCCGATCGGCATGACACGCGGGGCCGCCGGATTCTCACCTCACCGGCAGGCCGGTCACGGCTCGGCCGATGATCAGGCGCTGGATCTCCGACGTCCCCTCGAAAATCGTGTAGATCTTGGCGTCCCGGTGGAAACGCTCGACCGGATGCTCCCGGGTGTAGCCCGCGCCGCCCAGGATCTGGATCGCCTGCTCGGTCACCCACACCGCGCACTCCCCCGCCACCAGCTTCGACATCGAGCCCTCCGCCTGCGTGAACGGCCGGCCGTTGCGCGCCATCCAGGCCGCCCGCCAGGTCAGCAGGCGGGCCATGTCCACCCGGGTGGCCATCTCGGCCAGCAGGAAGGCGATCGCCTGGTTCTCGCCGATCTTGCGGCCGAACTGCTCGCGCTCGCGGGCGTAGTCCCTGGCGTACTCGAAGGCGGCGCGGGCGATGCCCACCGCCATGGCGGCGACCGACGGGCGGGTGGTCTCGAAGGTGCGCATCGCCGCCTGCTCACCGGCGCGCTCCCCGTTGCGGACGCGCGCCAGGCGGGCGTCCAGTTTCTCCCGGCCGCCGAGCAGGCAGGAGTCCGGTACGCGTACGCCGTCGAGGATGACCTCGGCCGTGTGGGAGGCGCGGATGCCGTGCTTGCGGAACTTCTGGCCCATGGACAGGCCCGGCGTGCCGGGCGGCACGACGAAGGTCGCCTGGCCCCGCGTGCCGAGCGACGGGTCGACCGAGGCCACGACGACGTGGACGTCGGCGATGCCACCGTTGGTGGCCCAGGACTTGACGCCGTCCAGGATCCAGTCGCTCCCGTCGGGGACGGCACGGGTGCGGATGGCGCCGACGTCGGATCCGGCGTCCGGCTCGGAGGCGCAGAAGGCGCCCAGCTTGACGTCGTCCGGCGTGCCGAACATCTGCGGCAGCCACTCCCCCAGCTGCTCCGGCGTGCCGCTCGAGGAGACCGCGGCGGCGGCCAGGCCGGTGCCGACGATGGACAGGCCGATGCCCGCGTCACCCCAGAAGATCTCCTCGAACGCCACGGGCACCGCCAGCCCGCTCTCCTCGAACCACTGGGTGGCGAAGAAGTCGAGGGAGTACAGGCCGATCTTGGCCGCCTCCTGGATGACCGGCCAGGGCGTCTCCTCCCGTTCGTCCCATTCGGCGCCGGCCGGGCGGATCACGTCGCGGGCGAACGCGTGCACCCAGTCGCGCACCTCGGCCACATCGTCGCTGAGCTCCGGGCAGAAGCCGCTCATGTGCGCACTCTCCTCGTACGTGGTTACCGGTGGTAATAAGTTACGCGGCAGCGGGGCTCCCCCCGCCCCTCCACTGTGGGTAACATGGCAGTTACTTTACGTTCACGCCCGCGTCCGGGAGGGGTCCGCTGTGAACCACCGGCTCGTCGCGGTCCTCGCCGCCGTCGCCGTCGCGGCTCTCTGCCTGGCGTTCCGGCCCGCGCCCAGGGGGTTCGTGCCGGAGCTGTTCCCGGGGTCCGGCGCCGCGGCCGTCTCCGACCGGTACATAAGGCTCGCGCCACCGGCAGGTCCGGGCCAGGGCAGCGCGCCCGGCCCGGGCCTCTCGCCGTGCTCGCCGCCCGGCCTCACCTCAGGCGGCCTGCCCGGCTGAGGTGGCGGGCTCCGCCGCCGGCCTGGCGGCGCTCCCGGCCGGCCTGGCGGAGATCAGTACGGCCAGCGCCGCCAGTCCCATGCCGATCGCGAGGCCGTACATCAGCGGGGTGAATCCCCCGAACGCGGCGGCCACCTGCGGTCCGGCGCTGCCGCCGACGGCGAGCGCGAAGGAGAACAGCGACAGCGCGGTCCCGCGCGCGCGGCCCGCGCCGGCGGAGACGGCCTCGTTCAGGCTGGGCAGCCCGCCGGTGATGGCGGCGACGTAGACGGCGAGCAGCAGGACGAGCACGCTCGCGCCGGTCAGGCCGACGGCCGCGAGCGCGAGGGCGCCGGCCGCCAGGAACGCGGCGGTCCTGAGCGTCGTGGCGACACGGGCCAGCCACGGCATGAGGAGCGGCACCAGGACCATCGACGGCAGGCCGGCCGCCCGCAGCATGAGGAGGCCCGAGGACGAGGCCACCCCGTAGATCTGCAGACCCGTGTAAACAGCCACGAAGCCCACCATCAACATGACCGTGGCGAGGTAGCGCAGCCCCAGCACCCGGTGGAACAGCAGACCCGGCAGCGCCCGGTAGACCGACAGCAGCGAGCCCGAGCCCTCGCGCGGCAGGTCGGGCAGCACGACCGCCCGCATCCCCGCGAACGCCACCAGGTAACCGGCCGCCGACAGCAGGAACAGCCCGCGCCAGCCGATCGCGTCCACCAGCACCTGCGCGGCCACCTGGAGCACCACGGCGGAGGCGAGGAACGCGCCGGTCACCGCCGCGATCGCGACCACCCGCCGGCGCGGCTCCACCCGTTCGGCCAGGTACGCCAGGGCCGCGGGCGGGAACATCGCCACCGCGAGCCCCTGCACCGCCCGCAACGCCAGCGCCACCTCGGGAGTCGGGCTCAGCGCCACCGCCACCGACGTCAGCGCGGCCAGCGGCAGTCCGAGCATCAGCAACCTGCGCCGCCCGTAACGGTCGGACAGCGGGCCGAACACCAGGAAGCCGGCGCCGTACCCGATGCCGAACGCGGTCACCAGCCAGGTCAGGCCGCCGGGCGAGGTGCCCCAGCCGGTGGCCATGTCGTGCAGGAGGGGGATCACGATGTACAACTGGCCGCTCGCCAGGACGGCGGTGAGGGCGAAGGCCGTGAGGGTGCGACCGAAGGCGGCCGTGGGGGCAGGTGGGGCGGTCATGGCCTCGGTGGTGCTCACGGCCTTCCCGGTGCTCACGGTCTTCCCGGTGCTCACGGCGTTCGTGGTGGCCATGGCCTCCGGAGTCGATGGGGTCGCCGGCTCGCTGGGGAGCGGCGGGCAAGCATTCGTTATCGCCATGTCCCGGGACGGTAGCCAACCAACCAGTTGGATGTCAACCAGCTAGTTGGAATGCAACCAACTGGTTGGTGGCCTATGATGGGCGGCATGGCACCCAAGGTCTCGACCGCCGCCACGCGCGCCGCCCTGCTGGAGGCCGCGCGGGAGGAGTTCGCCGCGTACGGCGTGGCGGGCGCCCGCGTGGATCGCATCGCCGAGCGCGCCGGCGTCAACAAGGAACGCATCTACGGGCATTTCGGCAGCAAGGAGAAGCTGTTCGACGCGGTCATCGAGGAGGCGCTCGACGACCTGACCCAGCAGATCGCCCTTCCCGGCTCCGATCCGGCGGCGTACGTGTCACGGCTGAGGGACTATTACGACGCGCACCCCGAGCTGGTGCGGCTGCTGATGTGGGAGGCGCTCAACTACCGCGGGCCCGAGCTGCTGCCGGGGCAGGAGGTTCGCGTGGAGCGCTGCGGCCGGAAGGTCCATTCGCTGGCGGATGGGCTGGGGGTGGAGCCTTCCGCGCGGGTGGCGCGGATGGTGTTCCTGCTGACGGGGCTCGCGCTGCTGCCGTCGATGCTGCCGCAGCTGGGGCGCATCATCCTGGGGGAGGCCGCGGAGGACCACGAGGCCATGCGCGACCAGATCGCCGAGATCGTGGCGGCCGGCTTCAAGTAACCGCGCCCGCCTGGGGCCCGCCACCGAGGGTGCCGTCCGGCGCGGGCGCCCGACGAGAGGGCGCGGTGCCGACTGCGAGAGGCGCGTCCCCGGAACGGCGCACGTCCGGGACAGCGCGCCCTCGGAGCGGACGGCGCACCTCCGGGACGGCGCCTCTGGGACGGTGCGCCTCTGGGACGGTGCGCCTCTGGGACGGTGCGCCTCTGGGACGGTGCACCTCTGGGACGGTGCGCGCCTGGATCGCCGGGTCGGGCAGGTTTGCCGGGTGGTTACATGGTGAGGGTGATCATGGGTGGGCGTTCGCCGATGCCGACGTCGCGTAGCAGCACGTCGTGCCCCTCCGCCCCTCTCCGGAACTGCGTCAACCGTACGGAGGGCTCGTGGGAGGCGTGGATCTTGCCCTGGCGGCGCAGCCGTGACCAGGCGGCCAGCATGATCTGGGACGCCATCCCCCCGAGCGCCTCGGTCGACTGCGGGGCGTGCTCGCGCGAGCCCAGGTCCACCTGCGCGAACGCGTCCAGCCCCGCCAGTTCCAGCAGGTCGATCAGGAGCCCGAGCTCCACGCCGTACCCCGTGAGGAAGGGCACGCGTTCCAGGGCCGAGCGGCGGCCGGCGTACTCGCCGGCCAGGGGCTGGACGAAGCCGGCCAGTTGCGGCCAGTGGAGGTTGATCAGCGGTCGGGCCACGAGTTCCGTGACGCGGCCGCCTCCGTTGGAGGTGCCGTACAGCGGGCGGTCATAGCATCCCTTGGCGTACACCACGGAGGGATCCGCGAGAAGCGGTCCGAGCAGGCCGAATATCAAGGAAGCGCGAAATTTCCGGATGTCGGCGTCGGCGAACACCACCACGTCGCCCGACGTCACCGCCAGCGACTTCCACAGCGCCTCGCCCTTGCCGTCCAGCGGCTTGAGCTGCGGCAGGATCTCGTCCTGGGCGTGCACGCAGGCGCCCGCGCGGGCGGCCACCAGCGCCGTGTCGTCGGTGGAGCGCGAGTCGATCACCACGATCTCGTCGACGAGCCCGTCGAGCTCGCGCCGGATGACCCCGACGATCTCGCCCACGGTCTCCCGCTCGTCGCGGGCGGGCAGCACCACGCTCACCGTGGTCCGGCCCTTGGCTGCCTTCAGGTCTTGGAGCGGCCAGTCGGCGGCGGACGACGTACGGCGCCGCAACCATCCGCGCACTTCAGGGAGCATGCCACCCCTCCCCCCGTATCCCCACATGTCAGCTTATGTGGTGATGGCGTGCCGCTCCAGGAACGTGTAGACGTCGGCCTCGTCCACCCCGGGGAACGACCCGGGCGGCAGCGCGGCCAGGACGTGGGAGTTGGCGCGGGCGGACGGCCAGGCGTACCCCTCCCAGCGCTCGGCCAGCTCGGCGGGCGGGCGGCGGCAGCAGTCGCCGTTGGGGCAGTCGGACTTGGTGCGGTTGGTGGTCTCGCGCCCCCTGAACCAGCGCGACTCCCGGTACGGCACCCCGAGCGTGATGGCGAAGTCCCGCTCGCGCGACGGATCCACGTGGGCCACGCAGAAGTAGGTCCCGGTGGGCGAGTCGGAGTACTGGTAGTACACCGAGAACCGGTCGGGCGAGGCGAACACCTGCCGCCCCGACCACTGCAGGCACATCCGCTGCCCCTCGATCGCGCCCTGCTCGTCGGCCGGGAAGACGATGCCGTCGTTCTCGTACGCCTTGTAGATGGTGCCGCCGGCGTCGTTGCGCACGAAGTGGCAGACGAGGCCCAGGTGGTGGGTGGCGAGGTTGGTGAAGCGGTGGGCGGCCATCTCGTACGAGACCGCGAAGACGTCGCGCAGGTCCTCCACCGACAGCGCCCGCGCGGCCTTGGCCTCCTCCAGGTAGAGGGCGGCGGCCCGCTCGGGGACGAGCACGGCGGCGGCGAAGTAGTTGGCCTCGGTGCGCTGGCGCAGGAAGTCGGCGAAGTCGCGCGGCTTGTCGTGGCCGAGCGCGAGGTGGCCGAGCGTCTGGAGCAGGATCGTGCGCGGGGTGTGCATGCCGAGCTGCTCGTGCTTGACGTAGATGCGGCGGTTGCGCAGGTCCGTGATGGACCGTACGGACCGGGGCAGGTCCTGGGCGGTGTGCACGGTGTAGCCGAAATGCGTGACGAGGCTCTGGATCATGCTCTGCGACAGCGCGCCCGTACGGTAGCCGACCGCGTCGAGCGCCTTGGCGGCGGCCTGCTCGATCTCGCCGAAGTAGTTTCCCGCCTCGCGCTGCCTGCGCCGCAGCTCGGCGTTGGCGGCCCTGGCCTCCTCAGGGGTGGCGGTGCCGCGGGCCTGCCTGGCGCGCAGCTCGCCGTACAGGCCGAGGATGTGTTCGAGCACGTCGTTCGGCACGCGGGCGGAGACCTTGAGCCGCGGCAGCCCGAGCCCGGCGTAGATGGGGTCGCGCTGCGCCTCCTCCAGCGCGATCTCGAGCTGGGCGCGGCGGTTGGGCGCCTGGCGGCGCAGCAGCTCCTCCACGGGGACGCCCAGGGCGGCGGCCAGCCCCTTGAGCAGCGAGAGCTTGGGCTCGCGCTTGCCGTTCTCCAGCAGCGACAGCTGGCTGGGCGCCCTGCCGACGCGCGATCCGAGGTCGGACAGGGTGAGGCCGCGCTGCTTGCGCAAGTGGCGGAGGCGCTGGCCGAACGCGATCAGATCGAGCTCCTGCGTCAAAGACAGCGGTTGTTCACCCAGCAACGGCGCCATGCGGGCATCATAGGCAGAAATTCAGCCCATTTTCTAGCCTTCGGATCCAGCCCCGGTGACGATGGATTGGTCTAGGCCAACGGGAAAACTATCGAATTCTTCACACCTGAATACCCGCGAGTAATAGCTAGACAGGAAAAATCGGCGATTCTTCTGCCCGCTCTCGACTATGGGCGGGCTCCGCCAGGGCAGAGACTCGGCGTGAGCCCAGGGGACGAGAAGGAGTGAACGATGATCGATCGCCTCAAGGGAGCTGCCGAGCAGCTGCAGGACGAGTGGGACAACGACCCTCGCTGGGACGGCACGGAGCGCACGTACCGGGCGGAAGACGTCATCAGGTTGCGCGGCAGCGTCCAGGAGGAGCACACGCTGGCCCGGCTCGGCGCCGAACGGCTGTGGGACCTGCTGCACACCGAGGACTACGTGAACTCCCTCGGCGCGCTGACCGGCAACCAGGCGGTCCAGCAGGTGAAGGCGGGCCTGAAGGCGATCTACCTGTCCGGCTGGCAGGTGGCCGCGGACGCGAACCTGGGCGGGCAGACGTACCCGGACCAGAGCCTGTATCCGGCCAACTCCGTCCCCGCCGTCGTGCGCCGCCTCAACAACGCGCTGCTGCGCGCCGACCAGATCGCCTGGTCGGAGGGCGACTTCGACGCGCCGTACTGGCTGGCGCCGATCGTGGCCGACGCCGAGGCCGGCTTCGGCGGGGTGCTCAACGCGTTCGAGCTCATGAAGGGCATGATCGCGGCGGGCGCCGCGGGCGTGCACTGGGAGGACCAGCTCGCCTCCGAGAAGAAGTGCGGCCACCTGGGCGGCAAGGTGCTCATCCCGACCGGCCAGCACATCAAGACGCTCAACGCCGCCCGCCTCGCCGCGGACGTCGCCGGAGTCCCCACGCTGGTCATCGCGCGGACCGACGCCCAGGCCGCGACGCTGCTGACCAGCGACGTCGACCCGCGCGACCAGAAGTTCACCACCGGCGAGCGCACCGCGGAGGGCTTCTACCGGGTCAGGAACGGGCTGGAGGCGTGCGTCGCCCGCGGCCTGGCGTACGCGCCGTACTCCGACCTGCTCTGGATGGAGACCGGCACGCCCGACCTGGACGTGGCCCGCGCGTTCGCCGAGGCGATCAAGGCCGAGTATCCCGACCAGATGCTCGCCTACAACTGCTCGCCGTCGTTCAACTGGAAGAAGCACCTGGACGACTCCACCATCGCCAAGTTCCAGCGCGAGCTGGGGCACATGGGGTACAAGTTCCAGTTCATCACGCTCGCCGGGTTCCACTCGCTGAACCACTCCATGTTCACCCTGGCCCAGGGGTACGCCGCCGAGGGCATGCCGGCGTACGTGGAGCTGCAGGAGTCGGAGTTCGCGGCCGAGTCGCGCGGCTACACCGCCACCCGGCACCAGCGCGAGGTCGGGACCGGCTACTTCGACCTGGTCAGCACCGCCGTGGCGCCGGACTCCTCGACGACCGCGTACAAGGGCTCGACCGAAGAGGAGCAGTTCACCCACTGAGCCCCCGAGCTCGCCGGACCGCCCCGGGCATGCGGCGGTCCCCGGCGACGGGCCGCGCCGGCCTCCCCAGC
Organism: Nonomuraea phyllanthi; assembly: GCF_006334985.2. Taxonomy (GTDB): domain Bacteria; phylum Actinomycetota; class Actinomycetes; order Streptosporangiales; family Streptosporangiaceae; genus Nonomuraea; species Nonomuraea phyllanthi. Next base: position 48,796 of record NZ_VDLX02000018.1, on the reverse strand, counting down.
CGCCGGCGCGGCCCCTGTCATGCCACGGGTCATGCAACGGGTCATGCAACAGTTCTCGCGCCTTGTACCTCTCGGAGGTGAAGGAACGACGAAGGGCGAGGACCGTTGGAAGTTGATCCCCGTTTCGCGGAGTTCGTCGCGCAACGCGGCGACGCGCTGCTGCGCTACGGCTACGTGCTGGCCGGAAACCCGCACGACGCCGCGGACCTGGTCCAGGAGGCGCTGCTGAAGCTGCGCGGCGCCTGGCCTCGCCTGCGCTCGAAGGAGAATCCGGAGAGCTACGCGAGGACCACGATGGCCAGGCTGCACATCGCCGCCTGGCGCCGGCGCAGGCGCGAGCTGCTCGCCTGGGACCTGCCGGAGAGCGAGCACCACGACCCGCTGCCGAGCGGCGACGAGCGCAGGATGTGGCAGGCGCTGGCCGGCCTGCCGCGCAAGCAGCGCGCGGTGCTGGTGCTGCGTTATTACGAGCAGCTCGACGACGCGGAGATCGCCGCCGTGCTCGGGATCTCGCGCGGCACGGTCCGCAGCCAGGCGTCGCGCGCGCTCGGCAAACTCCGCGACGCCGTCCCGGCCGAGCCCATGACGAGGGGGCCCATGACGAGGGGGAACGTACGATGACCGAGATCGAGGAGACCCTCCGCAGGACGTTCGGCGAGGCAGCGGGACAGGCGCCGCGCCTGCCCGACCTGCTGCCCGAGCGGCTGGAGCGGATCCACCGGCGCAGGAGGCGGCGCTCCCGGGTGGTGCTGGCCGCGGCGGCGGCCGTGCTGGTCGCGGGCGGGACGGTGGCCGTGGTCCGCGGCGGCGACACCATCACGGCCGTGCCCGCGACGCAGGCGCGGACGCGGGCGGAACGGCCGGCCGCGCCCGTGGAGCAGGTCTGGCCGGACGCGGTGCGGAAGATTCCGGCGAAGGGGCCCGGCGCCGCGCCGTGGCGGCCTGTCACCCTCATCGACGAGCGCACGCTGCTGATGGCGGCGTCGTCCGGGTTCGAGCGGGCGGCCGCTGTCTACGCCTACGACCTCGGCAGCGGCACGGAACGGGAGATCGCCGCCGTCCCGGAACCGGAGGGCACCGTGGCCTTCGCTAGCGGCTTCGCCGTGGGGAGCGGTCACGTGGCGTGGTGGACGGCGACGAAGGACTCCGTCGCGCACTTCTGGGCGGCGCCGCTGGACGGCGGCACGGCGAGGATCGTCGCCGACCAGCCGCTCGGGCCGGTCGACGACGGCTCCGGGATCGACGGACTCGCCGTGGCCGGTGACGAGATCGTGTTCTCCCTGAACGCCGGGGGCGTCTTCACCGTTCCCCTCGGGGGCGGGACGGTGAAGCCGGTCGAGGGGGGTGCCGGGATGCACCTCCTGGCCTGGCCGTGGATCGGCACGCCGGGCGCGAGGAGCGAGCCGGGCGGCACCGGGTTCGCGCGCATCCGGAACGCCGAGACCGGCGAGACCAGGACCGCCGTCACCCACCCGGGCGAGGAGCTCCACCAGTGCGGCGTGACCGTCTGCGTCGGCAGGAGCTCCGACGGCCGGACCTTCTTCCGGCACCGCGACGGCTCGTCGCAGAAGGACGTGCCCGGTAGCGGGTACCAGGGCCGCACGCCGGCCCAGGACCGCTTCTACGCCTCGGCGTACGGGGACGCGGCACCGGAGGGAGTGGGGCTGTACGACCTGGACACCGGCAGGTCGGGCGACCTGGGCATCCAGGCGAAGGGCAGGTCCGTCTCGCTGCCGACCTTCGACACGACCGGCAGGTTCCTCAGCTACCTCGCCGGGGACGAGCTCCATTTGATCGACCTGACGGAGATCCGGTAGGGGACGGCGTCCCGGAGACGGTCACGGAGGGGTCCGGCGACTCGCCGGGCCCCTCCTGAGGGATCTGGGTGATCGTCCGCGAGGGGCGCGGGCAGCCCGGCCGGCCCGCGCGGCCGCGCGCGCAGCCGCCGGGACCGCCCGTGGCCGGTGGGCGGTACGTGTTCTCGGGCGGCGGACTCTCCACGGTGTACCGGCTCGTCGCGGCGTGCGGGCTGTCCGGGGTGTACGGGCTCGTCAGCGTGTCCGGCGTGGTCTTCGTCCGCGTCCGGGTGACGAAGACCGTGGGCGTCGCGGGCGCGGTCGTCCGTGCCCGCGTGGCGGGACCCGAGCCGGCGGGCATGGCCGACGGGCGCACGGTGGAGCCGGCGCTGCCCTGGGGCCGCACGACCGGCGGGTCGCCCGGCAGCAGCGAGCCGCCGCCCGTCCCCGTGCCGCCGCCGCTCGCCGCCGCGATCACCGTGAGGGCCGCGACGGAGACGGTGGCGAGGGCGGCGAAGGTGGCGTGCGACAGCTGCGCCCCGGCCTTCGCCCTGCGCCTGCGCGCCCCGGAACGCTCGGGAGTCCCGGAATGCCCCGGAGACCCGAAATGCTCCGCAGTCCCGGAACGCTCCATTTCCGGCGGCACACCCGACGGCCCGGCATACGCGCCGCCCGGCGGTGGCGCGAGGCGTACGCGGCCCCCGCCCGGCGGGTAGGGCACGGGCGTCCAGATCTCCTCCAGCACCCCCGCCACCGCCTGCCGCAGGTCCCACGGCTCGCCCACGCCCCCGGCCGCCAGCAGCGCCCGCAGCAGGTCGGCCGCCCCGGGGCGGCCGGCGGGGTCCTTGGCCAGCGCCGCCTCCACGGCCGGCCGGAGCATGGCGGGCAGCCCCGCCAGGCGCGGCGGGTCGAACAGGATGCGGCGGGTCAGCACGTCCGCCTCACCGCCGCCGAACGGGTGGTGCCCCGAGGCGGCGAACGCGACCAGGCATCCCCACGCGAACACGTCCGACGCCGGCAGCGCGGCCCCGCCCGTCAGCCGCTCCGGCGCCACCCAGCCGGGACTGCCCATGACCTGCCCGGCCTGGGTGTGGGCGCTCAGCGTGTCGACGTCGCGGGCGATGCCGAAGTCGATGACCCGCGGCCCGAGCGTGGACAGCAGCACGTTGCCCGGTTTGAGGTCCCGGTGCACCAGCCCGGCCTCGTGCACCGCCACCAGGGCCGCGGCCGCGCCCAGGGCCACGCCGTACGCCAGGTCAGGCGTGAGCGGGCCTCTGGCGGCGACGACCTGGGAGAGCGCGGGGCCCGGGATGTACTCGGTGACCAGGTAGGGGCGGTCCTGGTCGGTGCCGTCCTCCACGACGGCCGCCGTACAGAAAGGCACCAATCTTCGCGAGAATGCCACTTCCTCGGCGAAGCGCGCGCGTAACGTGGCATCGTTGAGATGCACCACATGCGGCGTCTTGAGGGCGACCAGGCCACCCTGAGGGTGTTCGGCCAGATACACCACTCCCATCCCGCCTGTGCCGAGGCGGCCCAGGAGCAGGTACCGGCCGATGATGACCGGGTCGCCCACCGTAAGCGGTCGCACGCCGGCAGGCATGCCGCTTCCCCCACGCGCCATCCGGTTCGCCTCTCCTGATCTGGACCACGGCACAGCACACTGTGGCCGGATCGGCGGAGGCTTTCCGCATGTCTGTCATAAGGGGTATCGGAGGTAAGGCGGTCATTCCTCTTTGGTAAGCGGGGTCAGGAAGCGAGCGCCGCTTCCTCCTCGGCCTCCACCTGCCGGTTCCAGTCGCGCTTGACCGCGCGCCACGCCTCGTCGTCGGCCCCGGTCCGCCAGTAGCCGGAGATGGACAGCCGGTCCATCCCGATCCCTCGCTCGATCCGCAGGTGACGCCGCAGCTCCTTGACGAAACCGGCCTCCCCGTGCACGAACGCGTGCACCTGGCCCTCGGGGAACTCCAGCGCCCGCACCGCCTCGACGAGCCGCTCCCCCACGGGCCGGTCGCCCCGGTAGATCCACGTGATGCGCGCGTCGCCGGCCGTTTCGAGCTTCTGCTCGTCCTCGGGCGCGTCCACCTCCACCAGCACGTGCGCCGTCACGCGGTCGGCCAGTCGCTCCAGCGAGGCCGCGATGGCCGGCAGCGCGCTCTCGTCGCCGACCAGGAGGTGCCAGTCGGCCGCGGGGTCGGGCGCGTAGCCGCCGCCTGGGCCGAGCATGAGCAGCTCGTCGCCGGGCACGGCGCGCTCGGCCCACGGCCCGGCCAGCCCCTCGTCGCCGTGCACCACGAAGTCGAGGGTCAGCTCGCGGGTGTCGGGGTCCCAGGCGCGCACGGTGTAGGTGCGCAGCCGCGGCCAGGTCTCGCGCGGCATCGTCTCGCGGCAGGTCTTCACGCTGAACGGCTCGGGGTAGTCGACCCCTTCGTACGGGAAGACGAGCTTGACGTAGTGGTCGGTCATGCCCGCGGTGGCGAAGTCGGCCAGCCCGTCGCCCCCGACCACGACGCGGACCATGTGCCGGGAGATCCGCTCGGTCCGCAGGACGACGCCTTTATGATGATCCGTCGGCTTCTCAGCCATCGAACAGCCCCCTGCTATAAGTTAGGTATACCTAACCTTACACATTGTGGAGACGCCGGCGTAAGCCGATCGCCGCAAATAGGCGGGCCCCGTGGTCATGCCGCCGCGGCGCCCCCCGCGGAGTCGCGGTGCGCGGCCACCGCCCGCAGGAAGTTCCCGATGTGCCGGAACGCCAGCCGCGCCTCGGGCAGCACGTCCGCCAGGATCGGGAAGACGTGCGGCATCCGGTTCCACTCCTCGTACCTGACCTGGACCCCGGCCTGGCGCGCCCGCTCGGCCACCTTCCTGGCCTCGTCGCGCAGCACCTCGGTCGACCCCGTCACGATCATCAGCGGCGGCAGCCCCGTGAAGTCCCCGAGCACCGGCGAGACGAGGGGGTCGCGCGGGTCGAGGCCGTCGGTCCACCGGCGGGCCAGCCACCGCACCCGGCCGGCCGGCAGCATGGGGTCCTGCCAGCGGTTCGCCGTACGCGGGCCGTCGGTCAGATCGGCCCACGGCGACAGGCAGATCGCCGCCGCCGGCAGCGGCAACTCGCGGTCGCGCAGCGCCAGCAGCGTCGCCAGCGTGAGGTGGCCGCCCGCCGAGTCGCCCGCCAGGATGATGTTCTCGGGCGCGTACTCGCGCCCCAGCAGGCAGTCGTACGCGTCGAGCGCGTCGGCCAGCGAGTCCGACAGCTTGTGCACGGGCCCCTGCCGGTAGTCGAGCGCCAGCACCGGGCGCTTGGCCGCCGCCGACAGCCGCCACGTGATGGACCGGTGGGTACGCGGCGAGCACGAGAAGTAGCCGCCCCCGTGGAAATAGAGCACGACCTTGCGCTCGTCGACCCCTGCCCGGCCGCGCACCCACTCGCCCTCGCACGCCGAGAACGCCTCGGTCGTGATCGTGACCTGCTCCGGCTGGGGCACCCGGACCAGCCGCCCGAGGTTGCCGATGCGGGCCGCGCAGACCAGCGCCAGGGGATGGCGCATGAGGATGGTCGAGGCCGGCTTCAGCGTGCCGTACATCAGGCCGGTGAGCGCGCGGGCCTGCCAGCTCAAGGGGTACTCCGGCACCACGTCTCTGTCGATCCGCATATAGACCCTCCGCTTAATCTCCTTCCCCGTACGAGATGCCTCCTACCGGCCGGTAGGTGTCTCTCCACTGTCTTCTGCCCCGGCATCGCCCTCCTTCACGGGGCCACCGGGTCCGTCGCTTATTGCGTTGCGGCGGCTACGGAACCGGACGCATAATGCCGTGCTCCCCATAAGGCAGACCCGTGCGCGGGTCCACGCACGGTGCGTAACCGTGCCCTCACCCCCCGGAGGTGCAAAACCATACCGCTCTATGCCCGGCTCGTCCGGTACGGTTTCCGCAAACACGCCACCTACGTCTGGGCGTCGCTCGCCGGAGCGTTCACCAACAGCGTGTTCGGCGTGCTGCGCGCCTACATCCTCATCGCGCTCTGGCAGGCCCGCCCCGGGCTGGCCGGCTACGACATCACCGACGCCATCACGTTCTGCTTCATCACGCAGGCGTTCATCGGCCCGATGCAGCTGTTCGGCGGCGGGCTCGGCATCCCCGAGCGCATCCGCAGCGGCGACATCGCGCTCGACCTGGTCCGTCCCGCCTCGCTGCAGCTCTGGACGCTGTCAGAGGACCTGGGCAGGGCGGCATACCTGTTCCTGATCCGTGGCCTGCCGCCCATGCTGGTCGGCGCGGCGGTGTTCGGCATCAGGGTCCCCACCGATCTTGTGCAGTGGCTGGCGTTCCTGGCCGGTTTCACCGCCGCCGTGGTCGTCAGCTTCGGCTGGCGCTACCTGGTGGCGCTGTCGGTCTGCTGGCTCGTCGACGACCGTGGCGTCGCGGTCGCCTCGATGATCCTGACGACGTTCTTCTCCGGGATGATGCTGCCGCTGCACCTGTTCCCCGGCTGGCTCGGCGACCTGGCGTTCGCGCTGCCCTGGGCGGCGATGGTGCAACTGCCCGTCGACCTCTTCCTCGGCAAGGCGCCGGCGCCGGACACGTTCGCGGTCCAGCTGTTCTGGGCGGCGGTCCTGCTCGGGCTGGGCGCGCTCGGCACCCGGGCGATCCGCCACAAGGTGGTGATCCAGGGTGGTTAGGACGTACTTCCTGCTGATCTGGACCTGGACCCGCGCGGCGGCGGCGTACCCGGTGTCGTTCACGCTGATGATCCTGTTCGGCATCATCACGTCCGGGCTCGACGTCGCCGTGATCCTGGTCGTCTTCGCCAACACCACCACCCTCGCGGGCTTCTCCCGCGACGAGGTGCTCTTCCTGTACGGCGCCGCCAGCGTGTCGTTCGCGATCTGCGACATGTTCATCAGCAACATCGACCGGGTCAGCCAGCACATCAAGGCGGGCACGCTCGACACGATCCTGATCAGGCCGGTGGGCGCCTGGATCCAGCTCGCCGCCGACCGCTTCACCCCCAACAGGCTCGGCCGGGTCCTCCAGTCGGCGGTGGTGCTCGGCTACGCCGTCGGCGCGCTCGACCTCGACTGGCGGCGGGCCTGGATGATCCCGGTGATGCTGGTCACCGGGATCGTCATCTTCACGGCGGTCTGGACGCTGGGCGGCGCGATGCAGTTCGTGCTGATCGACGCGCCCGAGATATCCAACGCCCTGACGTACGGCAGCCACCAGCTCAACCAGTACCCGCTCAGCATCTACGCCCGCGACCTGGTCAAGGGCGTGACGTACGTGCTCCCGCTGGCCTTCGTCAACTGGCAGCCCGGCCTGTACGTGCTGGGCAGGGACGACCCGTTCGGCACGCCGGAGTTCCTGCGCTTCGCCGGGCCGGTCGCCGCCCTGGCCCTCGCCCTGCTGGCCGCGCTGGCCTGGCGGCAGGGCGTCAGACACTACCGATCCACGGGGAGTTAGACATGATCGAACTGGACGGGGCCGGACGCTCGTTCAAGGTCAGGAGAAGGGTCGTGCACGCCGTACGCGACCTGTCGTTCACCGTGTCGCCGGGAGAGTTCGTCGGCTACCTCGGGCCCAACGGCGCGGGCAAGTCGACCACGATCAAGATGCTCTGCGGCATCCTGACGCCCACGTCGGGCCGGGTCCGGGTGGCCGGGCTCGACCCGTCGCGCAGGCGCACGACGCTGGCGCGGCGGATCGGGGTGGTGTTCGGCCAGCGCACGACGCTCTGGTGGGACCTGCCGCTCACCGACAGCTTCGAGCTGATCCGCCACCTGTACAAGGTCGACCGCGCCACGTTCAGGTCGCGCCTGGACGAGCTGGCCGAGACGCTCGATCTCGGCACGTTCATGCGCACGCCGGTGCGCCAGCTCAGCCTGGGCCAGCGCATGCGGGGCGACCTCACGGCGGCGCTGCTGCACGCGCCGGACGTGCTGGTGCTCGACGAGCCGACGATCGGGCTCGACGTGGTGAGCAAGGCCAGCATCAGGGACTTCCTGCGGCGGCTCAACGCCGAACAGGGCACGACCGTGCTGCTGACCACTCACGACCTGGGCGACATCGAGCGGTTGTGCCGCCGGGTCATGCTGATCGACCACGGGCGGCTGGCGTTCGACGGCACGCTGGACGACCTCATGGCGACGGCGCCCGAGCAGTCGAGCCTGGAGGAGGTGGTCACCCGCCTCTACACCGGCGCCGCACCCGCCCAGTAGCGGCCCAGTAGCGGCCCGGTGGCGCCGTCAGTAGTAGCTGCCCTCCGGCGTGGTCTCGTAGTCCTCGTCCAACTCGTCGTGCGGGCGCGACCAGCGCGACGGCATGAGCACGGGGATGAACAGCGCCACGCCGAGCAGGGCGTACACGCCTGTCGTGAGCAGCGTCTTGGCGCCGAAACCGGCGTCCCTGATGATCTGGTTGACGGAGGGCTCGCTCGGGATGAGGGAGATCGCCCTGTTGACGTCGAGGGCGTAGACGACGGTCCAGGCCAGCAGGACCATCGACGGCACGAACGTCGCCACCGGCGACACCCGGCCCGCCACCACCAGCCCGACGACGAGGCCGATCGCGGCCATCGCGCCGAGCGCGATCCACATCTTCTGATTGTCGGGGGTGCTCGCCTCCGCGTTGCCGACGACCTGCTGGACGGCCCATCCGCCGCCACCCAGGACGGCCGCCGTCACCACGAGCCCGATGAGGAAACCAGCTAAGTGCCGCAACGTTCTCACCTCTATGTCAACGTGATCGGCACGACCCTAGCCGCAAATGCCATTTTCGGACCAGGCATGGAGCAGCTTCGAACTCTGGGTCTCATTGCTCACTGCCCCGTGAGAGCATGGGACACACCCATGCGAGCGCAACTCCCCTTCAGGCTCGCGCGGACGGCCGCCTTCACCGCTGTCTGCGTGACCCTGGCCGCCCTCGCCCACGTGGTGGGCGGCGGCTCCGCGCCCACGCCGCAGGCCACCGGTCTGGGGCTCGCGGGCGTGTCCGCGCTGGGGCTGGCGCTGTGCGGCCGGGAGCGCTCACCCGCGGCGATCAACGTCGTGCTCATGGGGGCCCAGCTCGGGCTGCACGAGCTGTTCGCGGGCGAGGGCGCGGGCTACTTCACGCTGCACGGCCTGTTCTCCTCCCCCGGCGCCGCCGCTGTGCACACGCACGCCCAGGGCGGCCTGGCCGTCTCCAGCGGGATGCTGCTCACGCACATGACGGCCACCCTGATCACCGGCCTGTGGCTGGCGCGCGGCGAGGCCGCTCTCTGGTCGCTGCTGCGCCTCATCGGCCGGCGGCTCGTGCCGGCGCTGCCGGCGGCGGTCTCCATGCCCGCCGTCCTTGTCGCCGCGCCCGTCGTCATGGCCCGGGTCGTGCCCGTCCAGCCGGACTTCCGGCACCGTGTCGCCAGGCGTGGTCCTCCACTTCCCGCCTGACCCTCTGACACCCCTTTCCCTTTTCCTTCACCAAGTGGAGTTCTCGACATGTCCTTCGTACGCCGTGCGGCCACCGTCATCGCCGCCGCCACCGCCCTCACCGCCGGCCTCGCCCTCCCGGCGCTGGCCCACGTCACCATCCAACCGGGCAGCGCCGAGCAGGGCGGCTTCACCAAGGTCGCCTTCCGGGTGCCCAACGAGCGCGACAACGCCTCGACCGTCAAGGTCGAGGTCAGCTTCCCCACCGACCACCCGCTGGCGTTCGTGTCGGTCAAGCCCGTGCCCGGCTGGGACGTCAAGGTCACCGAGGGCAAGCTGCCCAAGCCGGTCCAGACCGAGTACGGCGAGCTCGACGAGGCCGTGACCAAGGTCGTGTGGTCGGGCGGCAAGATCAACCCTGGGGAGTTCCAGGAGTTCGAGGTGTCCATGGGCAAGCTGCCCACCGACACCGACACGCTGACCTTCCCGACGAAGCAGACCTACTCGGGCGGTGAGGTGGTGGACTGGGCCGACCCGGCCAAGGCCGACGGGACCGAGGCCGAGCACCCGGCGCCCACGCTCAAGCTGGTGCCGGCCGGAGGCGACGACGCCCACGGCTCCGCCGCCTCCGCCTCCGCCTCCGCCGCCCCGGCCGCTGCCACGCCCTCGGTGAGCCCGGTGGCGGCCTCGTCGTCCGCGTCCGACGGCACGGCCCGGCTCCTGGGCGGGGCCGGGCTGGTGGTGGGCGTCATCGGCATCGTGGTCGGCGCCCTCGGCCTCCGCCGCCGCCCCACCTCCTGACCTTTTCCGGCGCGGGCATCCCACCCCCCGGGCCCGGGGCGCCCGCGCCGGGAACGCCCAGTTTTCGGACGTGCTGAGGCGGTGCCCGAACGCAGCGCGCCCGCGCGGCCTGCACGCCCGCCGCCTGAGGTGGCGCGCCCCTCATGGCCACGCCACCGGCGGTCAGCGGCGGAGTGGCGTGGTCAGGAGGTGATGTCCTTGCCGGAGAAGCGGGCCCAGGCGATCGAGCCGAACAGCACGATGTACGCCCCGAACGCCAGCAGCCCCTCCCTCAGCGCCCCCGTGTCGATCGGGCTGCGCAGCACCGCGTCGAAGTTCGTGAACCTGGTCGGCAGCAGGTACGGCGTGATCGAGCCCAGTTCCGGGATCGCCCGGAGCACCTGGCAGACGATGACCAGCACCAGGGTGGCCGCGATGGCGCCGATGGACACCTCGGTGAACGTCGACAGCGCCAGCGCGATCGCGGCCAGGGCGGCCATCGCGGCGCCGACGTACCCGACCGTGATGAGGATGCGCAGCAGGCCGTCGGCGACGGAGACCGTGGTGCCCGACAGCAGCGTCACCGGCCCGGCGGGGAAGAGGATCAGGCCCGTCAGCAGGGCCGACAGCGCCACCACCGCGGTGACCGCGTACGCGAAGACGACCGCGTTGAGGTATTTGACCAGGAGCAGGCGGGTGCGTCCGGCCGGGGCGGCCAGGAGGTAGCGCAGGGTGCCGGCCCCGGCCTCGCCCGCGATCGAGTCGCCCGCCACCACGCTGACCGCGACCGGCATGAGCAGCAGCACGAGGAACGAGAACGAGACGAACGTCAGCATCAGGCTGTTGCCGGCGACGTCCTGGATCATCCCGCCCATCTGCCCGTCGGAGGCGACGACGCGCAGCGCGATGCCGATGATGACGGGCACGGCGCCGAGCACGGCCAGCATCACGAGGTTGCGCGGCCGGCGGAAGGTCAGGCCCAGCTCCGAGCCGAGCAGCCGCCAGAACGCCCACGGCCGGCCCGCCCCCGCGGGAACGGCGCCGGACGGCTCCGGCGGGTGACGTTCGGTGGTGCGCATGGTCTCCGCTACGGGTACGAGGCCGGGGGTGCGCCGCGCCGCGTCCGTCCCCGCCTCCGGGTCCCCGGTGGCCGCGCGCGTGTCAGCCTTCTCAGCCGTCGACATCGAAGCCCTCCCCGGTCAGTCCGACGAACACGTCCTCCAGGCTCGGCCGCACCACGGCCAGCCCCCGTACGGCCACGCCCTCCCCCACGAGCGCGGCGTTGATCCGCTCCGGCGCGTGCCCGCCCAGCTCCGCCGTCACGTCCCCGTCCCCGGGCCGCACGTCGGCCAGGCCGAGTGTGCCGAGCACCCGCGCGGCGTCGGCGGCGTCCGGCGTCTCCACCCTCACGCGCGCCACGAGCCCGGCGCTCAGCGAAGCGATCGTGCCCTGCGCGACGAGCCTGCCGGCACGCATGATCGCCGCGTGCGTGCACATCTGCTCGACCTCGGCCAGCAGGTGGGAGGAGACGAAGACGGTGGTGCCGTCGGCGGCGATCTCCTTGACGAGGGCGCGGACCTCGCGGGTGCCCTGCGGGTCGAGGCCGTTGGTCGGCTCGTCCAGGATCAGCAGCTCGCGCGGCCCCAGCAGGGCAGCGGCGATGGCGAGGCGCTGGCGCATGCCGAGCGAGTAGTTGCGGTAGCGCTTGCCCGCCGCGGCCGACAGGCCCACGCGCTCCAGCGCCTCGGCGATCCGCCGCCCGGCGGTGCCGCGCGCGGCGGTGGGGTCGGCGGCGTCGAAGCGCGCCAGGTTGGCCGTGCCCGACAGGTACGGGTAGAAGGCCGGTCCCTCGACCAGCGCCCCCACCCGGGGCAGGGCCTGGGCCTGGGGCAGGCCGAGCACGGAGTACTCGCCCGACGTCGGCGCGACGAGGCCGAGCAGCATGCGGATCGTGGTCGTCTTGCCCGAGCCGTTCGGGCCCAGGAAGCCGAACACCGAGCCGCGCGGCACGGTCAGGTCCAGCGCGTCCACGGCGACCTGGCCGCCGCGGAACCGCTTGGTCAGGCCCTCCGTGACGATGGCGGGGCCCCCGGAGGGCAGGGCCGCCCCGAAGGGCGCCCCCGCTTCCTGCATGACGGCGGTCACTTGACGCCCGCCGCCTTGGTGATCTCCTCCGGGGTGACCGCGCCGACCAGGAGCCGGCCGTCGTCGGTCAGGAGGGCGGTGACGAGCTTGGTCCTGATCAGCTTGCCGGAGCCCCACGTGCCGCTCACCGGGGTGGCGGACTTCAGCACGCTGTCGACCAGCGCGCCCGGGTCGGCGCCCCGCTCCTGGCCGGCCGGCGCCTCGGTCTTCAGGTTCTCCAGGGAGAACGGCACGACCGCCACGGCCGCCCAGCCCTCACCGACGACCTTCGCCTGGCCGGCGACGTCCTTGGCGTGCTCGGCGCGCTGCTCCTCGTTCTCGGCGAAGTCCGCGCCGATCGTCTGCTCCTCCACCTTGGCGCCCGCGGGCGGGGTGAAGGTGAAGTTCTCGGCCGCGGGCGGCGTGAACGTCACCTGCGTGAACCCGACCTGGAACGCCGGCTCGGCCGACCCCTTGGCGTAGACCTGCACCTGCAGCGGGACGTACGTCTCGCCGTCGAGGGCGATGCGGATCTCCTGCACCAGCGAGCCCTCGGCCTTGGGCGCCAGCACCAGCTGGTAGACCGGCCGGCCCGCCACCTCGGCCGTGTTGATCACGCGGACGGCGGTGTGCTGGTCGACGTTGGCCAGCAGCCGCTCGGCCACCTGCTGCGGCGTCAGGTCGGTCGGGCGCGGCGTGGGAAGCTCGTGCTCCTTCCGCGCCCCGGCCTTGATGGTCAGCTTGGTCGCGGTGTTGGTCGAGCTGTCCCAGTACCAGGCCTGGCCGCCGTTGACGATCAGGTTGGTCTCGTTCAGCTGGGTCGGCATGGCGACCCGCAGCTTGTCGGCCGCTCCGTACCAGACCTTCACCTCATGGGAGCCGGACAGCAGGCTCAGCGGCGACGCCTCCCCGGCCTGCGGCAGCGCCGGCAGGCCGAGCGAGGCAGTCTGCTGCACCGTGCCCGACATCGGCGGCAGGCCGCCATCCTTGCTGTTGGCCGCCACGGCGTCGGCCAGCAGTTGCTGGGCCGAGCGCTCCGGCAGCACGGGTTCGCCGCTGACGGCGGCGATGACGGGACCGGCGCCGATCGCGCCCCCGATGACGGCGGCGGCCGCGATCGGGACTCCCCACCTCACGAACGTGCCTCTGCGCATCTCACTCCTTTACGGTATGTCGATGCTCAGAGCCTGCGTGATGCATCCTTAGGCGGACCTGAGACTGTCTGAGACGGCTCTCAGCCTTCTCAGCGTTGTCTCAGGCCGGGAACAGGAGAATCGCCACATGAGAGTACTTGTCGTCGAGGACGAGCGGCGGATGGCCGCCGCGCTCCAGCGGGGACTCCAGGCTGAGGGGTTCGCGGTGGACCTCGCCCACGACGGCGAGGAGGGGTTGTACGCGGCCCGGCACGGCGACTACGACGTCGTGGTGCTCGACATCATGTTGCCCCGGCTGTCGGGCTACAACGTGTGCAAGCAGTTGCGCGCGGAGGAGAACTGGGTGCCGATCCTCATGTTGTCCGCCAAGGACGGCGAGTACGACATGGCGGACGGGCTCGACCTGGGCGCCGACGACTACCTGACCAAGCCGTTCTCGTACGTGGTGCTGGTGGCCAGGCTGCGGGCGCTGCTGCGGCGCGACTCGGGGCGGCGGCCGTCGGTGCTGGCGGCGGGCGACCTGTCGCTGGACCCGGCGCGGCGCAGGGTCGAGCGGGGCGGGAGCGCGATCGAGCTGACGCCGAGGGAGTTCGCGCTGCTGGAGTACCTGATCCGGCGGCGCGACGAGGTCGTGTCGAAGTCGGAGATCCTCGAGCACGTGTGGGACACCTTCGACACCGACCCCAACGTGGTCGAGGTCTACGTCGGCTACCTGCGGCGCAAGATCGACGCGCCCTTCGGCAGGAACGCGCTCCAGACGGTGCGCGGCGCGGGCTACCGGCTGGCGGGCGACGGTGGCTGACTCCCCGCTGGTGTGGTGGCGGCGCCAGGGGCTGCGGTTCAGGCTCACGGTGGCGGCCGCCGCGGTGCTCGCGCTGGCGCTGGCCGTGTCGGCGTCGGTGCTGCTCAGCGTGCTGGACCGGGCGCTCATCGACACGGTGGACGAGTCCACCAGGCAGCAGGCGCAGGCCGTGCGCGTGGCGGCCGACGCGGGCACGCTGACCAGCCCGATCACCACCCACGACGGCACGATCGTGCAGGTCATCGACGCCCAGGGGCGGATCACGCACGTCACGTACGGCACCGACCGGCTGGTTCCGCTGCTGGACGAGCGGGCCAGGGCCAAGGTGCTGAGCCACGGCCAGGCCACGCTCGTGGACGGGCGGCCGTACGCGATCCCGGGCTTCCTGCGGGTGATCGTGCTGCGCGCCGACCACGGGCAGACGGTGATCGCGGCCCGGCCCATCAGCGAGATCCAGACCAGCCTCGGCACGGCCGGCCGGGTGCTGCTGGTCGGCACGCCCGCGCTGATCGTGCTGCTCGCGGTGGCGAGCTGGCTGATGATCGGCCGCACGCTGCGCCCGATCACGGCGCTGCGCAGGGGCGCGGCGGACATCACGCACACGGCCCGGTCGCGCCGGCTCCCGGTGCCGCAGTCGCGTGACGAGGTGCACTCGCTGGCCACCACGCTCAACGACATGCTGGCCCGGCTGGAGGACGCCGAGCAGCGCCAGCGGGCGCTGGTCTCCGACGCCGCGCACGAGCTGCGCAGCCCGCTGGCGAGCATCCGGCTGCAACTGGAGGTCGCGCTCGGGCACCCCGACGGGCAGGACTGGCAGGAGACCGCGGAAGGCGTCCTGGAGGACACGATGCGGCTGTCCAGGCTGGCCGAGGACCTGCTGGCCCTGGCCAGGCTGGACGAGCGCGGCGGCGTGCCCGCCAGGCGCGAGCCCGTCGATCTGGATGAGGTGGTGCGCCAGACCGTCGACAGGTACGCCGAGGCGCGCCTGACGGTGTGCGACCCGGTCGTGGTGCGCGGGGACGCCCTCGACCTGAGCCGGGTGCTGACGAACCTGATGGACAACGCGGCGCGTCACACGACGTCGAAGGTCGAGGTGGCGCTGACCGCGGACGGCGTGCTGACGGTCACCGACGACGGGCCCGGCATCCCTGAGCAGGATCGCGAGCGCGTCTTCAACCGCTTCACCAGGCTGGACTCGGGGCGCAGCCGTGATGAGGGCGGCACCGGGCTGGGGCTGGCCATCGTGCGCGAGACCGTGCGGGCGCACGGTGGCACGGTCGTCCTGGAGGACGCGGCGCCTGGACTGAGAGCGGTGGTACGGCTGCCCGTCTCCCCCTGATCCCCGTTGTGGTGGTACGGCCGGCCGTCTCCATGGCGGGGAGGTGGACCGTTCCCAATCGGGTCAGGCGGCTGTCCCCTTTTCCGCGGTCGCCAGGAAGTCCTGGGCGATCAGCGGCAGGCGGCGGCGGGCGTGCACGACGGCGATGACCCGCCTGACGGCCGGTTCGAGCGAGCGGACGATCAGGCCCGCGCGGGCGGCCTGCTCGGCCATGGCGCGGTACCAGAGCAACGACGCCTTGCCGGCGCGGACCGCGTTGAGCCAGCCGTTGCGCTCGTCGGTCTCGAGCACGACCACGGGACTCACCGCGTACTTGCCGAACATCGCGTCCAGTTCCCTGCGCCGCATGCTGCCGCGGGCCGGGAGCGCCAGGCGCATGCCGTGGAGCCTGCCCATCGGCACCGGGTTGGGGAGTTCGAGCCCGGGCGGGGAGATCAGCACGATCTCCTGGCGCTCGAGCGGGTGGGTGATCAGGTCGGTGGGGACGGGCAGATCGGTGAGCCCGAGGTCGGCCCGCTGGTCCCTGATGGCGCTGACGACGGCGTCTCTTCCGTCGCAGCGGACGATGTGCACGCGTACTCCCGGGTGGTCTGCCGTGTAGGCGGGGAGCAGCCGCCCGGCGAGGCCGGGTTCGAGGCTGGGCGTGGAGGCGATGCGGAGTTCCGCGTCCGTGGCGCTGCCGTGGTTGGCCAGCCCCTCGATCTCGTGAACCGCGTCGAGTGCCTCCCTCGCCAGCTTGACCACCCGGCGGCCGTGGGCGGTGACGACCACGCCACGGCCGGAGCGAGCGAAGAGCGTCATGCCGAGCTCCCGCTCGAGATCGCGGATCGCGCGAGACAGCGCAGGCTGCGCGATGTACAGCGATCTGGCCGCGTCGGTCATGGTGCGGTGCTCCGCAGTCGCGACCACATAGCGGAGCTGCTGGAGATTCATGCCAAAGAAGCTAGGGCAACGCCCGCCCCGCGGACCGGGAGATAACCGAGATCACCTCGAATGATTTCGGACTGTAACCGAGCACTGCTACATCCGTGACGGGTGATAAATCAGTATGCTTCTGCCCAAAATTTGGCAAGGCTCCGATAGATCGGCACGCAAAGCCATCCATTCCAGACAACCGGGTGAACGGGGAGACACGGTGCCAGGGAACGGACAATATCCACCCCCGCCACAGGGGCCAGAGCAGCCACGCCGGCCGCCCTCGCTGCCGTGGCCGCCGCCGAACTACCGCCAGCCGCAGCCTCAGGGCGGCAGGCAACCCTACCCGCCCGCGCCACCGCCCCAAGGCCCCCCGCAGGGCCCGCCCCAGGGACCCCCGCCGGGGCCCCCTCAGAGACCGCCGCAGCGCCCGTCTCAGGGCCCGCCCCAGGGCCCGCCTCAAGGCCCGCCCCAGGGGCCGCCGCAGTGGCAGCAGGGGCAGCAGTACCCGCCGTCGCCGCCTCCCCCCTACGGCCAGCCGCAGCCGCCCTTCCGGCAGCCGCCGCCACCCCCTCCTCCCCCTCCGGTCCTGCCGCCGGCGCAATGGGGGCCGCCGCAGCGCAGGAAGTCGGGCATGGGCGCCATCGGAGTGGTCGCCTCCGTGCTCGGGTCGCTCGCGGCCCTGTTCGTGCTGCTGGTCGTCGGCTCGGCGATGCTGAAGGGCGCCTCGCGGTCGGAGACGTCGACGCCGGTGGCGAACCCGACGTACGAGAGCGACCACGACTTCGACAGCCGCTCCGACGACGACTCCGACGAGCCGTCGCGCCCCTCGACCCGGCGTCCCACCCCGACGGAGTCGGACTCGCCGTCGCGCACGCCCACCCAGCGCGAGACCGAGGAGCCGGAGCCCGAGCCCGAGCAGCCCAGGGTCACCCTCAACACGAGCCTGAAGAACAACACGGTGTACCGGGCCGGCATCCTGCCGCGGCTGAGCTGCCGGGGCGGCAGCACGAGCATCTTCAACCACAGCCAGCTCAAGGCGCTGATCCTCAAGACCGGCAAGTGCATGGACCGGGCGTGGGAGTCGATCCTGGAGAAGCAGGGCATCGAGTTCAGCCCGCCCCACTACGCCATCGCCGCCAGAGGGGGCAGGGGCGCGTGCGGCGACTACCCGTCGCCGGGCAGCATGGTGCCGTACTACTGCCCGCGCAACAACACGATCTACGCCTCCACCTCGGCCATGGCCAGGGGCAACGGCAACGCTCGCGGGTACGGGCAGATCCTCTCCTGGAACGGCGGCATCATCAGCATGATGGCCCACGAGTACGGTCACCACGTCCAGAACCTCACCGGCCTGATGGACTCCTGGTGGCGGGCCACCCTCGACTCCTCCAGCCAGAGCGGCAAGCTCGCACTGAGCCGAAAGTTGGAGCTCCAGGCCACCTGTTTCGCCGGCATGTGGATGCGGTCGGTGGCGTCGTCGTACCCGGTCAGCACGTCCATGCGCTCGCGCCTGTACTGGTTCCACAGCCAGGTGGGCGACTGGCCGGGCCGGCCGCGCGACCACGGCAGCCCGCCCAACAACGGCCGGTGGTTCAGGCAGGGCTGGGAGCGCAGCAAGGCGTACCAGTGCAACACGTGGGCGGCGCCGTCCTCGTCGACCTCCTGACGCCCGCGACGGCCCCCCGACGTGCACGTGGTGTTCATCTCAGCTTGGGCACATGTCTCCGATGTCCCGATATGGGGACTAGAATCCTGGCAATCTTGTGCCCAATGGGGGGCAAACATCAGTTTTGCCTGGTAGGCGTGTAAGGAGCCGGGTGTGGACAATCGCGATGGGGCAGAAACCGTGCCAGGAGGCAGGAAACGGCGAACCACCCGCCGCCCTCGTCCTGGCTCCGGCACCTCCGCCCCTCGCTCTGGCTCCGGCACCTCCGCCCCACGCTTCGCCAAGCCCCTGACCCCCGCCTCCGTCCTCGGCTGGACCGCCCTGTCCGCCATCGCGCCCGGCGCCGCTCATCTGCGCGCCGGGCGCCGTCGTACGGGGCTGATCCTCCTCGGCGCGTACGCGGTGCTGCTGCTGGCGGCGCTGGCCTTCGGGCTGACCAGGAACCTGGAGAACCTCGCCGCGTTCGCCGGTGAAGGGGCGCAGGTGTCGGTGATCGTCGGGGCCACGATCCTCGCGCTGGCCTGGTTCGCGGTGCTGGTGACCTCGTACGTCGTGCTCGGCCCCAACAAGCTGAACCAGCAGGGCCAGGTGCTGACCGGCATCGTGGTGGGGGTGCTGTGCGTGGCGGTGATGTCGCCGTTCGCCCTGACCGCGACGACCGTGATGAGCGCCCGGGACGCGATCGACGACATCTTCCCCACGCAGACCGACCCCGACGCCCCGCCGCCGCCCAAGGAGGGCGAGGACCCGTGGGGCGGCCAGGACCGGGTGAACTTCCTGCTGATCGGCGGCGACGCGGCCGGCAACCGCACCGGCGTGCGGACCGACAGCATGAACGTGGCCAGCGTGGACCTCAAGACCGGCAACACCGTGCTGTTCAGCCTTCCCCGCAACCTCCAGCACGTGCGCTTCCCGCCGAACTCGCCGCTGCGCAAGCAGTTCCCGAACGGCTACATGGCCGAGCTGCCCAACGGCGGCCTCCTCAACGAGGTCTGGCAGTACGCCAACGACCACCCCGAGCTCATGGGCGGCCACAACAAGGGACCGCGGGCGCTGATGGACGCCATCGGCTACACGCTGAACCTCAAGATCGACTACTACATGCTGATGAACATGTACGGCTTCGCGGACCTCGTGGACGCCATCGGCGGCCTGAAGATCCGCGTCGAGCGGGACGTCAAGTGGGGCGGCCACTACGGCACGGCGGGCACCATCAAGGCCGGCTACCGGAAGCTGACCGGCGAGCAGGCCCTCTGGTACGGCCGCTCCCGGGTCGACAGCGACGACTTCTCGCGCATGGCCCGCCAGCGCTGCGTCATCGGCGCCTTCGCCCAGCAGGCCACGCCCACCAAGATCCTCACCAACTTCACCAAGATCGCCGGGGCGGCCAAGCGGCTGGCCCAGACCAACATCCCGAAGCACCTGGTGCAGCCGCTGGTGGAGCTGGCCGTCAAGGTGAAGGACGCGCGGATCACCAGCCTGCAGTTCGTCCCGCCGGAGTTCTGGTCGGGCAGCCCCGACTGGGTGAAGATCCGCCGGGCCACGAAGAAGGCGCTCAGCGACTCGGAGCGGGCCGCCCGGCGGGCACAGACGGCGAACGTGAGCGCGTCCCCGAGCGTCACGTCCTCGTCCGCGCCGACGCGCGCCTCGACCCCGACGCAGACGCCGACCAGGAACAGCCAGAAGGCCGACGCGAAGTCGCTCGACGAGCTCTGCGGCCTGTAGACCCCCTCGCCGGGTCTGTGACTGCAGCCCTCGCACCGGGTCGTCAGGTGGCGGCGGATCTCCCTCTCGGCAGCAGCACCATCGCGCCGAGGTAGAGGACCGCCGCCACGATGAGCAGCCCCTTGTAGCCGATCACCAGGGCCGCGTATTCGAGGCACCCGCCGACCATGGCGCCCAGCAGGTTGGCGCCGAACGACGTGGTCGCGTCGGCCGTGTCGGCGAAGCGCTTGGCGAAGACGACGTTCGCGGCGAAGATCGGCAGGAACGCCACCGTCACGGCCGCCACCGCGCGCAGCGGCAGGGGCAGCGACAGGAGCCACGAGTTGGGCACCAGCCAGGCGAGCAGCAGGCCGGCGAAGAGCACGCCGTACATGACGGGCAGCGGCGGGGTGCGGAAGCGGCGGGTGACCTCGACGGCGGCGAGGACCGCGACCAGGACGCCGGCGAAGACGATCGCGTTGACGACCCACGTGGTGCCGAACAGCAGCGCGAACCCGGTCACGCTCTTGGTCTCCAGCAGCATGAACGCCACACCCAGCAGGAACAGGTCGGCGTACGGGCGCATGCGCTGGTAGGGGCCGGCCACGACGCGGACGGCGAGGAGGCTGACGATGAGGATCAGGCCGAGCGTGATGATGTAGATCGACGGGATCGTGGCGTCCTTGAGGTAGAGGAACGGCCGGTCGTCGTCGGCGGGCTCGGGGGTGCCGGCGGCGGCGCCCGGCCACTCGGCGGCGCAGCGCTGGTCGGCGTCCGTCAGCCCCGCCGTGATCACGGCCTGCTGGCCCGCCGTGCTCACCACGTCGACGCACGGCTTGTGGCCGAAGGCGCGCTGCATCGTGGACGCCAGGCGGTCGACGAGCCAGCTCTCGCGGTAGTAGTTGTACATCGAGAAGGTGCCGCCCGGGTTGAGGTGGGCGCGGGCGGCCTTCATGGCCTCCTCGGTGAACAGGTAGCTCTCCAGGCGCAGCGAGGAGGCGCCGGAGACGAGCGTGAGCGAGTCGGGCAGGGCGAAGAGGATCAGGTCGTACTTCTCGTCCGTGCGCTCCAGGTAGGCGCGCCCGTCGGTGACGTGGGTGGTGACCCGGGGGTCGTCGTAGGGCCGGTCGGGGTGGACGGAGCCGCCCAGCTCGCGCAGCTTGGGGTCGATCTCCACGGCGTCGACCCGGCTGGCGCCCTTGGACAGCGCGATGGCCACGTCGGTGCCGCTGCCCGCGCCGACGATGAGCACGTCTCGGGGCGGCTTGGTGGTGCGCTCGTACGGCAGGCCGTACTGGGCCTCCCACTGCAGGCGGGCGACGGCGGGCACGGCCTGCTGGTGCGGGATGCCGTTGACCGCGATGTCGGTGACGAGCACGCCGAGCTGGCTGAGCTGCCTCGTGGTGACCTTGTAGTACGGCGACCAGATCGCCCCGGCGGTCAGCGTCTCGGCCAGCAGCAGCACCACGACGCCCAGCGAGGGCACGGTCACCAGCCCCGCGTAGAGCACGCGCGGCCGGGGCACGAGCAGCAGGCCGTAGCAGATGGCCGCGATCAGCCCCCAGAACACCGGCGGGGCGCTCAGGAACGACAGCGCGGTGAACGCCGCGATCCCGCTCAGGCTGCCGATCAGGTCGTAGCGGTAGGCCTCCAGGCGCGGCAGCTCGGGGAAGCAGCGCCCGACGAGCTCGGCGGGGCCCATGAGCACCAGCGCGGCGGCGCAGAAGATCACCGGCAGGATCAGCCAGGCGGGCGGGCCGGTGGTGGACAGGCTCGTCCAGTACAGGACGCCCTCGGTGTTCCTGTCGACGGTCACGGGGAAGGTCAGCACGACGGCGACCAGGACGAGCAGCACGACGGGCGAGTAGTACGGCTGGCGCCGCGAGCGCCCCACGCGCAGGAAGCCGAGCCCGATCCCCAGGAACGAGCCGAGCAGCACGAAGTTCGTGAAATAGCTGAGGTGGACGATGTTGGAGCCGGTCCACCGGATCAGCGCCAGCTCGAGGAAGAGCATGAACGCGCTGGAGAGAATGAGCCTCGGCCGCACCGCCAGCCAGTGGGCACCTTCTCCGTCCTCGACCGGCTTCTGCGCCTGGAGCGTCATGCTGCCTCACCGTAGTGAACGCGGCGGGAACAAGGAAGCCTGACGCCCCGGCGGAATTGCCGCCCGCTTTGCGAGGAATACGGTGTTTACGCAGGTCAGCGGCACAAAAGACGCTGGACGCGGGCCCGCGGATAGAGGAATCTTGGTGCGTCCCTTCCCTCCGCGTCCTTCGGTGGTGAGCCATGCGTGTTCTGATCCAGCTCCGTCCCTCCCCGGATCTCGTCTCGGCGGTCGCCGACCCGGGCCAGAGCGCCGGAGCGGCCGACGTGGCCGACGGCCTGCCGGGAGTCGAGCTCGACCAGGCGTTCGTCCCCGTCGCCGTGGCGCGGCCGGTGCCCGCGGCCGGCGGCGATCCGCTCTCGCTCAACCAGCCGCTCGACTTCTCGCTGGCCGCCCACGACGCCTCGGTGCTCGTGCGCGGCACGGTCTCGGACGACGAGCTGGCCTCGCGGATCACGATGCTGCCCACGATCAGGCCGGACGTGGTCGGGATCTTCGCCGACCCGGTCATCGAGTCCACGCGCCCGTGCGGGGGCGATCCGCCGGTCGGCGACTGGCACGACGTGGAGCGGCTGCTCAACGTGCCCGCCCTGCACGCCGAGGGGCTCGACGGCACCGGGGTGGCGCTGGCGGTGGTGGACACCGGGATCAACGCCGCCCACACGGCCAGGCAGCTCGGCAGGGGCGTCACGCTCGACGCCGCGCGCTCCTGGAGCCCGCAGGGCGTGCCGGGCAGGCCGGGCGACTTCGAGGTCGACCACGGCACGATGTGCGCGTTCGACGCCCTCATCGCCGCTCCGCAGGCGTCGCTGATCGACATCCCGGTCCTGCTGTCCACCCGGCCGGGCGGCTCGGCGATGGACGGCCTGCTGTCGGACGCGATCTCGGCGTTCGCGCACCTGCGTGACGTGCTCGCCGCCCAGCCGGCCGCCTCGCGGGCGCTGGTGGTGAGCAACTCGTGGGGGTCGTTCTCCCCCGAATGGGACTTCCCGGTCGGGCATCCCGGCAACTACTCCGACAACGCGGCCCACCCGTTCAACCTGATGGTGGCCGAGCTCGACCAGGCGGGCGCGGACATCCTGTTCGCGGCGGGCAACTGCGGGCTGCCCTGCCCCGACGGCCGCTGCGCCTTCGCCAACCGGCCCATCGCGGGCGCCAACTCCCACCCGAAGGTCCTGTCGATCGGCGGCGTCGACGTCAACGGCGAGCGGGTCGGCTACTCCTCGCAGGGGCCGGGCCGGCTGACCGCCCGCAAGCCCGACCTGTGCGCCTACACCCATTTCTCCGGGTCCAAGGCGTTCGGCGACGGCGAGCCCGACTCGGGCACCTCGGCGGCGACACCGGTGGCCGCCGGGCTCGTCGCCGCCGTGCGCACCCTGTGGCCGTCGACCCGGCTGTCGCCCGCCCAGCTGCGGGCGCTGCTGCGGCGCACCGCCGAGGACCGCAGCAAGGTGGGCTTCGACTACGACTACGGCTACGGCAACGTCGATCCGGCCGGGATCATCGCCGCGCTCCAGCGGCGCTCCAAGAGCGCCGCCTGACCCGCGTGAGCCCCTGTGAGCCGCCCTGGAGTGTCAGGCGTTCTCCCGGTTGAACACGCGGGTCCCGACCGCGAGGCCGACCACGGCGAGGGCGGCGGTCACCGCCACGCCCAGGCCCACGGTTCCCGTCAGGTAGTGCCCCCCGAACAGGTCGCGCAGCGCCTCCAGCACGTATCTGAAGGGGCTGACGTGCGAGATGGCGTCGAGCCAGCCCGGCGCCATCGACATCGGCAGGAACGAGCCGGACAGCAGCACCAGCGGCACCACCGCCGTGGACATGACGGGCGCGAACAGGTGCTCGTCGATGGTCAGCGCGATGGCGTACGACAGCGCGGCCAGGCTCGCGCCCAGCACGAGCACGAGCGCCACCCCGGCCGCGAGCCCCGCCACCGGGGCGCGCAGCCCCAGCGCGAAGGCGACCGCGAGCAGCAGCGCCAGCTGGAGGACCAGCGTGAGCGTGTTGTTGAGCACGCGGCCGAGCAGCAGCGCCAGGCGGCTGGCGGGGGTCACCCGCATGCGCTCCAGCACGCCGAAGCGCTTCTCGAACACCACCCCGAACCCGGCCATGCCGGTGCTCATGAGGCCGAGCTGGATGATCAGGCCGGGCACGAGCGTCTCCCACGTGCCGAACGTGGCGAAGATCGGCCCGAACAGCACGAGGAAGAGCAGCGGCTGGACGGCGCCGAAGACGATGCCGGCCTTCTGCCGCAGCGTGACGCCCACGCCGTGGCGGAACAGCACCCAGGTGTCGCGCACCATCAGACGCCCGCCTCCTCGCGCAGCGACCTGCCGGTGATGTCGAGGAACACGTCGTCGAGGGTGCGCCCGCCGGTCTTGAGCTCGGCCGGGGCGCCCTCGGCCACGATCCGGCCGTGGTCGATGATCAGGATCCGGTCACACAGGGCGTCGGCCTCGTCCAGGTAGTGGGTGGTGAGGAAGACCGTCATGCCCTGCTCGTCCCGCAACGAGCGGATGTGCCCCCAGAGGTTGGCCCGGCTCTGCGGGTCGAGCCCGGTGGTCGGCTCGTCGAGGAACAGCAGCACCGGGTCGTGCAGCAGGGCGAACGCGATGTCGAAGCGACGGCGCTGCCCGCCTGACAGCGCGGCGGCCGGTTTGCCCTCCAGCCCGGACAGCCCGAGCCGCTCCACGGCCTCGCGCGTCCTGGCCGCCGACTCACGGCGGCTCAGCCCGTACAGCATGCCTTGCAGCTCCAGCTCCCCCTTCAGCGGCACCCCTGGGGACGTGCCGCTGCTCTGGGACACGTAACCGATGCGCCTGCGCACCTCCCGCGCGTCGCCGAGCAGGTCACGGCCGGCCACCGTGGCGCTGCCCGCGGTGGGGCGCAGCAGGGTCGTCAGCATGCGCATGGTCGTGGTCTTGCCGGCGCCGTTCGGGCCGAGGAAGCCGGCGATCTCGCCGGGTCCGACCGAGATGTCGACGCCTTTGACGGCCTCCACGCCGCCACCGAAGGTCTTGCTCAGACCTGAAGTACTGATCATTTCATCGCCTCCAAATTTAGAGTAGCCATAATTTTGGTGTCACTGCAAACTTGGTACGATGAGGGCATGGAAGAAGGGCTGCGCGAGCGGAAGAAGCGCCAGACCAGGCAGCGCATCGCGGACATCGCGATGGGGCTGTTCATGGCGCGGGGGTTCGACAACGTGACCGTGGCCGAGGTCGCGCGGGCCGCCGACGTGTCGGTCAACACGGTCTTCAACTACTTCACCACCAAGGAAGACCTGTTCGCCGACCGGCAGGACGTGGCCGTCGACCTGGCTCCCCGGGTGCTGCGCGAGCGGCGGCCCGGCGAGAGCGTGGTGCGGGCCTTCCGCCGCGACTTCCTCGACGCGCTCGACACCCGCGACTGGCGCTACGGGCTCAACGCGGGGGCCGACGTGTTCGCCAGGATCGTCGAGGACGCCCCGTCACTGGTGGCCAAGCTGCGCGAGCTGCACGAGCGGCGTGAGGAGGCGCTGGCACAGGCGCTGGCCGACGAGCTCGGCGCGGACGCCGACGACCTCACGCCCCGCCTGGTCGCCACCCACATCCTCAGCACGACGCGCATCCTCACCCGGTCGTCGGTGCGCAGGCTGCTCGCCGGGGAGGACTGGGAGAGCATCGAGCCCGGCCTGCGCGCGCAGGCGGAGCAGGCCTTTCGCCTACTGGAGTCGGGCCTCGGCGGCCTGCCGGCGCTAGAGGCTGGTGAGCCCCACCATGGCGAAGGCGAAGAAGACGAACGCGAGCGTGAGCATCATCATGACTGAGCTGACGATGCCGCAGATGCGGCCGGCCTGCACCATGCCGCGGTTCTCGTAGTAGTAGCCGCTCTCGTCGATCTCGCGCAGCGCCCTGGTGCCCAGCGACCAGGCGAACGGGCCGATGAACGTGCACACCACCAGGCTCAGGATGCCCAGCACCAGGATGGTGGTGCCCTGCGGATGGCTCTGCGGCGGCGGCCCGTAGGGAGAGGGGCCGTAGGACGGATAGGACACGGACGGCTCCTGGCCTCTTCCCCGGCTGCGGTCAGGTCGGTTTATACCACAGTCATCCCCTTGATCATGATGCGTCATCATGGTGAGGCACATGATCGTCCCCCTAGGAGCCTGTCCCCGTGCGTGACCGCACCGCCGCCTTCCTCGCCCGCCGGAGCTTCCAGCGGTTCATCGTCGGCGTGATCCTCATCAACGCCGGCACGCTCGGCCTGGAGACCTTCCCGGCCGTCGTGGCCAGCCACGGCCACCTGCTCACCGTGGTCGACCACATCGCGCTCTACGTCTTCGCCGCCGAACTGGCGGCCAAGATCTACGTCGAGCGCTCGCGGTTCCCGCGCGACCCGTGGAACGTCTTCGACACGCTGATCGTCACCATCGCCTTCGTGCCCTCGACGGGCGGCCTGTCGGTGCTGCGCTCGCTGCGCATCCTGCGCGCCCTGCGACTGCTGTCGGTGGTGCCCAGCCTGCGCCGCGTGGTCTCCGCGCTGCTGCGCGCGATGCCCGGGATGAGCTCGATCGTGGTGCTGCTGGGCCTGGTGCTCTACGTGGGCGCCGTCATGGCCACCAAGCTCTACGGCGCCACCGCCCCCGAGCGCTTCGGCAGCCTGCCGACCTCGCTGTTCACCCTCTACCAGACCATGACGGGCGACGACTGGGGCAACATCGCCCGGGAGGTGATGACCCGGCACCCGTCGGCCTGGATCTTCTTCACGATCTTCATCCTGGTGTGCACGTTCGTGATCCTGAACCTCTTCATGGCCGTCGTGGTCAGCGCCATGGACGAGGAGAGCGCGGAGGAGCGCGCCGCCCTGGAGGGAGCCACGGCGCGCGCCCAGCATGCCCAGCACGCCGAGCACACCCAGCGCATCCTCGACGAGCTGGCCGCGCTCCGCAAGGAGGTCGCCGAGCTGCGCGGGCTGGACCCGCGAGCCGAGCCGCACCCGCTGGACCGCTGAGCCGGGCCACCCCGGCCGGACCGCTGAGCCGGGCCGCCACGCCCGCTGGATCGCCGAGCCGGGCCGCTATGCCTGCCTACGCCGGCTGGACCGCCGAGCCACCGCCGCCGCGCGGGCGGTACACGACCCGCCACAGGCAGACGGCGAGCAGCAGGGCGACCACGGCCCAGCCCGCGACGAGCCCGGACAGCGCGGCCACCGCCACCGGCGCGAGCACCGAGGGCAGCGCCCAGCCCCAGATCCACCGCCGCTCGGCGCCCGTGGCCACGCCGAGCACGGCGGAGGCGGCGAAGTAGACGGCCAGGCCCACGCCCAGCACCCAGCCGACGCCGCCGTGCGGGTGCTCGGCCGGCGCGGCGGTGACCGCGCCGAGCCCGGCCGCCGTCGCGGTGATGCCCGCCGTCATGGCGAAGTGCGCGGGCAGCGCCACGTAGGCCGGCAGCCCGCGCTCGGCCGCCCCTGGCACCGCGCTCACCCCGTACTGCAGCGTCAGCCACCACAGCGAGACGATCAGCCCGAACCCGGCCGCCGCCGCGAGGCCGAGCCCCATGTCCCACGAGTGCCCGGAGGAGGCCATGACGACCTGCATGACCGCCTCGCCGAGCACGATGATGACGAACAGGCCCAGCCGCTCCCCCAGGTGCGCCGGGTCCAGCACGGCGACCTTGAACTCCTCGAACAGCCGCGGCACGCGCGCGAGGCGCGCCCGGTGCTCCTCGCGCTCCTGCCTCCGCCGCGCCTGCTCGCGCATCTCGCTGACCAGGCGCTCCGGCCGGCGGCTCTGGAGCAACGAGAAGATCATGTCGAGGACGGCGCCCAGCCCCCAGAGCCCGTAACGCCACGGCCCCTCGACCGCGATGGAGGCGACCCACGGGACCAGGCCCGCACCGAGCTGGGCCGCCGGCCAGGCCGTCAGGATCGTCCCGGAGCGCTGCAGGGTCCGCGAGGCGGCGACCCTGGCGACGATGTACGCGGCGATGAACCAGCCGTCGTGCGTGTCGCCGGTGTCGGCCAGCACGTGGGCCACGTCCGGAGCGGCGGCGGCCATCACGGCGATGCAGAACATGCCGATCAGCATGCCGCGCGTGCGCGTGCGCTCGGCCTGCACGTTCGAGTAGAGCGTCAGCGTCGTCCAGACGCTCCACACCGCGTAGTAGAGCACCACGAAGAGCGCGACGTTCTCCCACGTCGGGTGGGCGAGGCGGTGCGCCAGCTGCGCCACCGCCACGACCACGACCAGGTCGAAGAACAGCTCTAACCAGCTCGCGTGGCGCTCTCCCGCTTGAGTCACGGCTAACGAGAATAGAACTCCACCACGAGCTGCTCGTCCACGGGTATCGCTATCTGCTCGCGCTCGGGCCGCTGCGTCAGCGTGAAGCGCAGCTCCGCGTGGTCCACGGAGAGGTAGGGAGCGGTGCGCTCGTCGGCGTGCACGCCCTCGGCCGCGGCCACGAACGGCTGCATCCGGCGGGACCGCTCCCGGACCGTGATGACCTGTCCGGGCTTGACAAGGTAGCTGGGGATGTCGACCTTGCGGCCGTCCACGGCGATGTGTCCGTGGTTGACGTACTGCCTGGCGGCGTAGATCGACGGCGCGAACCCGGCCCGCAGGACGAGCGAGGCCAGGCGGCTCTCGAGCAGCGCGACGAGCTCGGCCCCCGAGGCGCCCGACCTGCGCACGGCGAGATCCCAGTAGCGGCGCAGCTGCCGCTCCGACACGTCGTAGTACCAGCGCAGCTTCTGCTTCTCCATCAGCCGCAGCCCGTAGTCGCCGGTGCTGCGGCGGTTGGTCTTGCGGCCGTGCTCGCCCGGCGGGTAGGGGCGCTGCTCGAAGTAGCGCACGGCTTTCCTGGTCAGCGGGACGCCCGCGCGACGCGACAGTCGCACCTTGGGGCCGGTGTAGCGCACGTTCACCTCAATGTGATTAGGTAACCCTTACTTAGGCAAGGCTAACCTAGCATTGAAACGGAGGGCCCATGCTGCCGATCCCCGAGCGGGTCCGCACCCTCGCCGCGACCGCGAGCGTCGCCAAGCTGTCCGTCGACGGCGCCCCGTCGCCCGCCCGCGGCGGCGTGGACGAGCGGGGCAGGCCCGTGCTGCTGGTGCTGCGCGGGGAGCCGCTGCACCGCCAGAGGGAGGACGCCGTCGTGGCGGTGAACCTGACCGCGATGCGGCAGCTCGGCACGGTCACGCATCCGCGCGGGCTCCTCGAGGTGCAGGGGTGGACGCAAGCCGTGCCGCGGGAGGAGGCTCGCGCGGCGGCGGTCGCGGTGGCCGCCCACAGCGCCGACGAGAGCCTGTTCGAGGCGCTCGAACGCTTCGGCGAGCCGGGCGCGCCGCGGCTGCTGCGGCTGGACGTGGGGCAGGTCGTCTACCTCACCGGGCAGGAGTCGGGGCTGCTGGACGCCGACGACTACCTGGGCGCGGCGCCCGACCCGCTGGCGGAGACGGCCGAGCGGGTGCTCGCGCACGTCAACGCCTCGCACCGGCAGCAACTCGCCGCGGGCGTGTCCAGGCAGCTCGGGGAGCGGGTGGGCGAGGTGTGGCTGTGGGAGCTGGACCGGTTCGGCGCGACGGTCCGCGTGGACGAGTCGCTGGTGCGCTTCCCGTGGCCCACGCCCGCGCAGTCCGACCTGTGCCTGGAGACGGCGCTGCGGGGCCTGCTCTGCACGTGTTGATGATCACAATCTTTTAGCCTTTTGTCCGGATCACTCCAGGCTTCGCCGCCGTCTCTCTAGCATGTGAGAAATGAGCGAATCCGAGCGAGCGGCCGACCTCTACGACGGAAACGGGCGCCTGGGACGGGCGCTGATGGTCTCGGGTGTCCTGCTCGGCACGCTCATGCTGGCGGCGGCGGCCATCCTGGTGGGCGGCGCCTCCCCCGGCAGGCGGCTCGACGCCGTCCCCGCGCCGCCGTACACGCCCCGCAGGCTCGTCTCCCCTTCCACCGCGTCCCCCGCCTTGTCGCGCTCCGCCTCCCCTTCCGCGCCGGCCTCCTCCCGATCAGCTGCTCGTCCGGTGGCCTCCCCCTCCCGCTTCGCGGCCCCCTCCTCCGGCCCGGCTTCTCCCGGCACGGCTTCTCCCGGCTCGCTGCGCAGGTCTTCGCCGCCCGCCACCAGTCGCACGTCCGGTTCCGCGCCAGTTAGGTCGTCCGCCCTCGTGCCCGCTCCCTCGGCGTCCCGCCGGCCCGTTCGGCGCACCGCCGCTCCGGCGCCCACCGTCTCGCGCGCGTCCGTCCCGCCGCCGCGCGCCGGCGCCACGCGCACGCCTCCCGGGCAGACGCGCCGCCCCCACAAGCCCGGCAAGCCCTGACGTCACGGCTGCGCCGGGGTGACCGCACGCGCCGCACCGGGTTTCCGCCTGTCATGGCCGGTCGTGAAGGCTCGCGGGTCGCTCGCCGTGACGACGCAGCTTCTTGACCGGGTCCGTGGTCTCGCCCCTCGCCGAAGGGCTCGGCGTCCGGACGCCGGCCCTCACGGTGCGCCGGTCCGGCGGTGGAGCGCCTGGTCCATGCCGTCGAGGAGGTAGCCCAGGCCCTCCTCGAAGGTGGCGTCCCAGGCGTGGTCGAGCCCGTGCTCGGCGAGCGAGGGGTAGCGGGCGGCCCGCTCCGCGAGGAAGTCGCCGGTGCCGCCCTCGTCGCGGTCCTGCCAGGTCACCTGCATGACGACCGAGCCCATGACGTAGTTGGACAGGCTGTAGGCGGCGGGCTTGGGGGCGGCGAAGCCGGCGGCCGACAGGGCCGCGTAGAGGAACTCGGTGCGTTCCAGGGCGTTCGGGCCCATGAGCGGGCGGTCGAGGATCGTGGCCGACCAGGGGTGGCGCAGCAGCGCCGCCCGCCAGCCGCCGATCAGCTCGCGGACGGGCCGCTGCCACCCGCCCTCCGGCGGCCGGTCGCGTGAGGGCAGGCGCACCTCGCCGAAGACGGCGTCCAGTGCCAGGTCGAGGACGTCGTCCTTGGTCCTGACGTGCCAGTAGAGGGTGGTCGAGCCGGTGTCGAGCCGCTCGGCCAGGCGGCGCATGGTCAGGCGGGCCACGCCTTCCTCGTCGAGCAGCGCCACCGCCTCGGCCACGATCCGGCCGAGCGTCAGCGTCTGCCTGGGCGCCTTCTTGGGTCGCGACCACACGGAGTCCATCCGGGGATAATACGTTGTGCGAGTGACCGGATCGATGGTCTAGTAAGTCGAACACTGGTCGAGTGGAGGTGGCCGGGATGGGGCACATCGAGGTGAGCGACCTGACGTACCTGCTGCCCGACGGGCGGCCGCTGCTGCTGGAGGCGTCGTTCAAGGTGGGCGACGGCGCCAAGGCCGCGCTGGTCGGGCCGAACGGCGCGGGCAAGACCACGTTGCTGCGGCTGATCGCGGGCGAGCTGGCCCCGGCCGGCGGCCGGATCGCGAGCGGCGGCGGGATCGGCGTGATGCGGCAGTTCCTCGGCACGGGCACCGTCCACGACCTGCTGCTGAACGTCGCGCCCGAGCGTGTCAGGGCGGCGGCCGCGACGCTCGACGCCGCCGAGGCCGCGATCGCCCGGCGGGACGACGAGCCCGCGCAGCTCGCCTACGCCCAGGCCATCGCCGACTACGCCGACGCGGGCGGCTACGAGCTCGAGGTGGTGTGGGACGTGTGCGCCACCGAGGCGCTCGGCCTGCCGTACGAGCAGGTGAAGGACAGAGGGCTGGAGACGCTGTCGGGCGGGGAGCAGAAGCGGCTCATGCTGGAGGCGCTGCTGCGCGGCCCCGACGAGGTGCTGCTGCTCGACGAGCCCGACAACTACCTCGACGTGCGGGCCAAGCAGTGGCTGGAGCGGGCGATCAGGAGCTCTCCCAAGACCGTGCTGCTCGTCTCGCACGACCGGCGGCTGCTGGCCGAGGCGGCCGACCGGATCGTCACCGTGGAGGGGCGCGGGGTGTGGGTGCACGGCGGCGGGTTCGCCGGTTACGCGCGGGCCCGCGAGCAGCGCGCCGAGCGCCTGGAGGAGCGGCGGCGGCGCTGGGAGGACGAGCGGGCCCGGCTGCGCCGGCTGGTCCACACGCTGCGGCAGCGCTCGGCGAACAACGACGCGCTGGCGGGGGCCTACCAGTCGGCCGTCACGAGGCTGGAGCGCTTCGAGCGGGCCGGGCCGCCGCAGCGCGCGCCGAAGGAGCAGAACGTCCGCATGCGGCTGCGCGGCGGGCGCACCGGCAAGCGGGCGGTGGTCTGCGAGGCGCTGGAGCTGACCGGGCTGCTGCGTCCGTTCTCCACCGAGATCAGGTACGGCGAGCGCGTCGGCGTGCTCGGGATGAACGGCACGGGCAAGTCCCACTTCCTGCGCCTGCTGGCGGGCGAGCCCGTCGCGCACGCGGGCGTCGCCCGCCTGGGCGCCCGGGTCCGCCCAGGGCACTTCGCGCAGACCCACGTGCGGCCCGACCTGCACGGGCGCACCGCCGCCGACGTGGTGACGCACGAGCACGCCATGACCCGCAACGAGGCGATGGCGGCGCTGGCCCGCTACGAGCTGGCGCCGGCCGGCGGGCAGGCGTTCGAGACTCTGTCGGGCGGCCAGCAGGCCCGGCTGCAGATCCTGCTGCTGGAGCTGTCGGGGGCCACGCTGCTGCTGCTCGACGAGCCGACGGACAACCTCGACCTGGCGAGCGCGGACGCCCTCCAGCGGGGGCTGGCCGGGTTCGAGGGGACGGTGCTGGCGGTCACGCACGACCGGTGGTTCGCGGACGACCTCGACCGGTATCTGGTGTTCGGGGCGGACGGGCTCGTGAGGGAGAGCGACGAACCTCGCTGGGACCTGTGACCGGCTCGAGCACCACCCCGGAGCCGGCCGAAGACTCGGGAGTCACCACGGAGCCGGCCAAGGATGCGCGTCGTCATGGCGAGCAACCCGTGAGCCTTCACGACCGGCCATGACAGAGGGCACGGGGCGTCGGCGCGTGCGGCCCACCGTGCGGAGCCGTAACGGATGGAGGACGGGAACGCCAGAACGACGGGATGCGACGGACGGCAAGGGGCGTCGGCCCGTGCGGAGCCGTAACGGGCAAAAGGTGGAGACGATCAGAGCGACGGGACGCGGGGGGACGAAACAGGCATGGTCTCGTCCACGGCCTCCGGCGAGAGCACGTGGTCAAGCACCATGACCGCGCACCCGCTGATGCCCGCCCCCGCGCCGAGCCGGCTGGGCTCGATGTGCAGCCGCCGGGTGGCCAGGGCCGTGGAGCGGCGGTAGACGACCTCGCGGATGCTCGACACCAGCGGGCCGAACGCCTCCGCCACGTCGCCGCCCAGCACCACCACCGACGGGTTGAGGATGTTCACCGCTCCGGCCAGCACCTCGCCGATCCTGCGCCCGGCCTCGCGCACCGTGGCCATGGTCTCGGCGTCGCCGGCCCGCACGAGCGCGGTCACGTCCGCGATGGTCTTGACGTCCTTGCCGGCCGCGCGCAGGTCGCGCAGCAGCGCGGTGCCGCTGGCCACGGAGTCGACGCAGCCGGTGTTGCCGCAGCGGCACAGCACGCCGCCGCCGTCCAGCACCGGGATGTGCCCGATCTCCCCGGCCGCGCCGAGCGCGCCGCGCAGGATGCCGCCGCCGGCGATCACGCCCGCGCCGATCCGCGTCGAGATCTTCACGAACATCAGGTCGCCCAGGTCGGGGTAGACGCCGCGGTGCTCGCCGATGGCCAGCACGTTCACGTCGTTGTCCACGAGCACCGGGACGGGGAAGCGAGTACGGATGATCGGCGGGATCACCACGCCGGTCCACGACGCCATCACGCGGGCGCTCTCCGTGCGGCCCTGCGCGAACTCGACCGTGGCGGGCACGCCCATCCCGACACCCCTGATCGTCGAGCGCGGCCGGTCGCCGAGCAGCTCGTCCCAGGTGTCCATGAGCAGCGGCAGGACGACGTCGGGGCCCTCCTCCACGTCCATCGCGAACTCGCGCCCGTCGAGCTCGCGGCCCGCGAGGTCGCAGACGGCCACCCGGGTGCGGCTGGCGCCGAGCGCCGCGACCAGCACCACGCCGCCCGCGGCGTTGAACTCCAGCCGGACCGGCGGCCTGCCGCCCGTGGACGGGGCGTCGTCGCGCTCCACGACCAGGCCGCGTTCCAGCAGCTCACCGACGCGCAGCTGCACCGCGGGGCGCGACAGGCCGGTCACCCGGCCGATGTCGGCGCGGGTCACGGCCTCGCCGGTGCGGATGAGGCGGAGCACCTCACCACTGCTGGCGAGGGTCGCGGCGGTACGTCGAGGCATCGGCTAAGTGAACCACATGTAGTTAGGTCATGAAAAGTACCGACTTTTTCATCTCAAATACCAAAACTCGGCTTGTGTACGACCCAAACTCTCGTTAGTGTCCGTTCTGTCCCTACTTGGTAGATCATCGGAGCCCGTCACCGTGTCCCCCGTGCCGACAACCAGCCCAGCCCACACCGCCGACCTCGTCGTCTTCGGCGGGACCGGCGACCTGTCCATGCGCAAGCTGCTCCCGGCGCTCTACCACAGCGACAGGGACGGCCGGCTGTCCCCGGAGACCCGCGTGATCGCCATGTCCCGTGGCGGGCTGACCGACGCGGACTTCCGCGGCAAGGTGGACGCCGAGGTACGCGACCGCGTCCCGGTCGACGACCCCGCCGTGTGGCAGCGCTTCCTCGGCCGCCTGCGCCACGTGTCGGTGGACGTGGGCGGCGCCGACGCCTCGGGGTGGGAGGCGCTGGCCCGGCTGCTGGCCGAGGACGAGCAGCGTGACCGCGTCTACTACCTGGCCAGCCCGCCCAGGACGTTCGGCCCGTTCTGCCGCGAGCTGCGCGAGGCCGGGCTGGTCACGCCGCGCTCGCGCGTGGTGCTGGAGAAGCCGCTCGGCCACGACCTGCCGAGCGCGCAGCGGATCAACGACGAGGTCGGCGCCATCTTCGACGAGCACCAGATCTTCCGGATCGACCACTACCTGGGCAAGGAGACCGTCCAGAACCTGCTGGTCCTGCGCTTCGCGAACGCCTTCCTGGAGCCGATCTGGAACTCCCTGTGGATCGACCACGTCCAGATCACCGCGGCCGAGACCGTCGGCACGCCCGGCAGGCGCGGCTACTACGACCACGCGGGCGCGCTGCGCGACATGGTGCAGAACCACCTGCTCCAGCTCCTCACGCTGACCGCGATGGAGCCGCCGGCCCGCAACGACCGCGAGGCCATCCGCGACGAGAAGGTCAAGGTCCTGCAGGCGCTGCGGCCGATCGCGGGCACCGAGGTGGAGCGCTTCACCGTGCGGGGCCAGTACACCGAGGCGGACGGCATGCCGGGTTACCTGGACGAGCCCGCCTCCACGCCGCCGACCGAGGCCTCGCGGCGGGTGGAGACGTTCACCGCGATCAGGGCCGAGATCAAGAACTGGCGATGGGCCGGGGTGCCGTTCTACCTGCGGACCGGCAAGCGCATGCCGTACCGCAGGTCGGAGATCGTGGTGCAGTTCAAGGACGTGCCGCACTCCATCTTCCCCGGCGGCGGCCCGAACCGGCTGGTGCTGCGGCTGCAGCCGGAGGAGGGCATCGAGCTGCACATCATGGCCAAGGAGCCGGGCGCGGGCGAGGTGACGCTGAAGCCGGTGCCGCTGTCGCTGAACTTCGGCACGACGTTCACGGCGCGGGTGCCCGAGGCGTACGAGCGGCTGCTGACGGACGTGCTGGCCGGGAACCCGACCCTGTTCATGCGGCGCGACGAGGTGGAGGCGGCCTGGCGCTGGATCGACCCGATCCTGTCGGCCTGGGAGTCCTCGTCCGACCTGCCCGAGCCGTACCCCGCCGGAACCACCGGCCCCGCCGGAGCCCACGAGCTGCTCGGCCGCAGCGGTCGTGCCTGGCACGAGGAGGAAGAAGAGCTGTGAACCCCGTCATTCAGGACGTCACCGACCGGATCGCCGAGCGGAGCGCCGCCAGCCGGGCCGCCTACCTGGAGCGGATCCGCCGCGACGGCGAGGCCGCCAGGGCCAAGGGCCCGGCCCGCGCCCACCTCGGCTGCGCGAACCTGGCGCACGGCTTCGCGGGCGCGTCCGCCGAGGACAAGCCGGCTCTCAGGGGTACGGCCAAGCCGGGCGTGGCCATCGTGACCAGCTACAACGACATGCTGTCGGCGCACCAGCCGTACGAGACGTACCCGCCGGAGCTGAAGGCGGCGGTGCGCAGGGCGGGCGGCGTGGCCCAGGTCGCGGGCGGCGTGCCCGCGATGTGCGACGGCATCACGCAGGGGCGGCCCGGCATGGAGCTGTCCCTCTACAGCCGCGACGTGATCGCGATGGCCACGGCGATCGCGCTGTCGCACGACATGTTCGACGCCACGCTGCTGCTGGGCGTGTGCGACAAGATCGTGCCGGGGCTGTTCATCGGGGCGCTGCACTTCGGGCACCTGCCCGCGATCTTCGTGCCGGCCGGTCCGATGGCCTCCGGCCTGCCGAACAAGGTCAAGGCCCGCACCCGCCAGCTCTTCGCCGAGGGCAAGGTCGGGCGCGAGGAGCTGCTGGACGCCGAGGCCAAGTCGTACCACTCGCCCGGCACCTGCACCTTCTACGGCACCGCCAACTCCAACCAGGCGCTGATGGAGGTCATGGGCCTGCACCTGCCCGGCTCGACCTTCGTCAACCCGCACACCGAGCTGCGCCACGCCCTCACCGAGGCGGCCGGGCGCCGGGCGGTGGAGATCACCGCGCACGGCCAGGAGTACACGCCGATCGGCGAGCTGGTCGACGAGAAGGCCATCGTGAACGCCTGCGTCGCCCTGCTGGCCACCGGCGGCTCCACGAACCACACGATCCACCTGGTCGCCATGGCCGCCGCCGCCGGGATCGTCCTGACCTGGGATGACTTCGCCTGCCTGTCGGGGGCCGTGCCGTCGCTCACCAAGATCTACCCGAACGGCCAGGCGGACGTGAACCACTTCCGCGAGGCCGGCGGCATGCAGGTGCTCATCGGCGACCTGCTCGACGAGGGCCTGCTGCACGCCGACGTCATGACCGTGGCCGGGCCCGGGCTCGACCGCTACCGCGAGGCCCCCACCCTGGTCGACGGCACGCCCGTCTGGGAGCCGGTCGTCGGCGGCAGCTCCGACCTGGACGTGCTGCGCCCGGTCGCGGCACCGTTCTCGCCGGACGGTGGCATCCACATGGTCTCCGGCAACCTGGGCCGGGCCGTCTCCAAGGTGTCCGCGGTCAAGCCGGAGCACCTGGTGATCGAGGCACCGGCCAAGGTGTTCGACGACCAGCTGGACCTGCTGCGGGCGTTCGAGGCGGGCCAGCTGGACGGCCAGGACTTCGTGGCGGTCATCCGCTACCAGGGGCCGAGCGCCAACGGCATGCCCGAGCTGCACAAGCTCACGCCGCCGCTCGCCGTCCTGCTCGACAGGGGGCAGCGGGTGGCGATCGTCACGGACGGGCGGATGTCGGGCGCGTCCGGCAAGGTGCCCGCGGCCATCCACCTGTCGCCCGAGGCCGCCGACGGCGGGCCGATCGCCCTCGTCCGCGACGGCGACGTGATCAGGCTCGACTCGGCGGCGGGCACGCTGGAGCTGCTGGTGCCCGCTCCCGAGCTCGCGCGGCGCGCGCCCGAGGGACGGCCGCTGAGCGACGCGCAGTGGGTGGGCACCGGGCGCGAGCTGTTCGCGGCGTTCCGCCGGATGGCGGGGCACGCGGCGCAGGGCGCCGGGATCTTCGGCGTGAGCGGCGCCGAGTCGCCCCACCACGGCCCGGGGCTCGGCTTCCCCGCCGAGGCCGGCGCCTCCCACCTGGAGACGGGCGCCCCCGTGGGCGCCCAGCACGCCGGACTGGCCCGGTGACGTGACCGCATTCGACCTTCCGTGGCTGGTCGCCGACATCGGCGGGACCAACGCCCGGTTCGGCCTGGTCACCTCGCCGGGCGCGCCGCCGTCGAGCGTCGCCGTCCTGGCCGGGGCCGACTACGCGACCCTCCCCGAAGCCGTAGCCGCCTATCTCGCGGAACACGCGGGCGGAGTTCGACCGGGGGCGGCCTGCCTGGCCGTGGCGGGACCGATCGACGGCGACCACTACCGGCTCACGAACTCGCCGTGGGCCGGCTCCGTACGCGACCTCGGCGTGCCGTACGCGGTGCTGCTCAACGACTTCGAGGCGCTGGCCGTGTCGCTGCCGCACCTGACGGGCGGCGACCTGGTCTCCCTGGGCGGCCCGGAGCCCGGCCACGGCGTCAAGGCCGTGCTGGGGCCGGGCACCGGGCTCGGCGTCGGCGGGCTGGTGCCCGGTGACTGCGGCTGGACGCCGATCCCCGGCGAGGGCGGGCACGTCACCGTTCCGGTGGTGGAGCGGCGCGAGCGGGAGGTCGTCCGGGCGCTCCAGTCGCAGGGGCTGCCGTACGTGGTGGCCGAGCACGTGCTGTCAGGGCCGGGGCTGGTGCGGCTGCACCGGGCGCTCGCCCAGGTGAACGGCGTCGCCGCGCCGGAGCTGGGCGCCTCGGACATCGTGGCCCGGCTGGACGACCCGCTGTGCGCGGAGACGATCGAGGTGTTCTGCGGCCTGCTGGGGAGCTTCGCCGGGAATGTCGCCCTGACCCTCGGGGCCAGGGGCGGGGTGTATCTGGGCGGCGGAGTGCTCCCCCGTATCGTGGAACGCGTGTGCGCCGGCGACTTCCGCGCCCGGTTCACCGCCAATCCCGACATGGCCGACTATCTCGCGGCCATCGGCACGGTGCTGATCGTCGCGCCGCAGCCGGCGCTCACGGGCGCCGCCGCCTGGCTGGCCCAGCGCGCCCGCGCGCGGCTCGTGGGCTGACCCGGTTGGGGCCGACCCCCGGGGGCAGGGCCATGGTCGGCGACCGGTGTGTTGTGTACGTGACTAGACGGCCGGAACGGGCCGATGAGGAGAAGAATCCCATGAGCTTGCTCGATCTCGCTCCGGTGATCCCTGTCGTGGTGATCGAGGACGCCGGGAGCGCCGTACCCATGGCCAGGGCGCTCGTCGCCGGCGGCCTGCCGGCCATCGAGGTGACGCTGCGCACGCCCGCCGCGCGCGAGGCCATCGCCAGGATCGCCGCCGAGGTACCCGAGGCCACGGTGGGCGCCGGGACCATCCGGACCTCGGAGGACATCGCGGCCTCCCTGGCGGCGGGAGCCAAGTTCCTCGTCTCGCCCGGCACGACCCTGTCGCTGGTGGAGGCCATGGACGCGAGCGGCGTCCCGTACCTGCCGGGCGCGGCCACCGTGTCCGAGGCGATGGCGCTGGTCGAGCGGGGGCTCAAGGAGCTGAAGTTCTTCCCCGCCGAGGCGGCGGGCGGCGTCCCCTACCTCAAGGCTCTCGGCGGCCCGCTGCCGGACGTGCGGTTCTGCCCGACCGGGGGCATCCGGCCCGACACGGCGGCCGACTACCTGGCGCTGCCGAACGTGGGGTGCGTCGGCGGCTCCTGGCTGACCCCGGCCGACGCGCTGGCCGCCGGCGACTGGGGCCGCGTGGAGAAACTGGCCTCAGAAGCCGCCGCCCTCCGCTGACCGTCCGACCGCCCCCTGCCGACCGGCCCGACCGTTCTCCCGCCCGGCTGACCGGCCTCCCGCTGACCGGCGGCCGGAGCCGCGCGGCCCGCGGCCGGAGCCGCGCGTGAAGGCCCGCGGCCGGTGTGCCCGCTCATCCCCAGTGGCCGACGGGCAAGCCCTTCCTCCGTTAGAGTCTTGGGTACAAAAAAGCGTGCCGGGCGGAGGAACGGTTCGGATTGAGACGGGATCACGACGGCGAGAGGACGGCGACGTTGGGGCGCTCCGCTGGCACTCCGCTGGAGCCGGAAGATCCGCCGGCGATCGGCCCCTACGAGCTGATCAGCCGTCTCGGCTCCGGCGGCATGGGCGTGGTCTACCTCGCCAAGGCCGCCGACGGCTCGCGGGTGGCGCTCAAGGCGATCCGGCGCGACTTCACCGCTGACCCGGTCTACCGGG
The DNA here is from genome assembly GCF_006334985.2 of Nonomuraea phyllanthi. GTDB lineage: Bacteria > Actinomycetota > Actinomycetes > Streptosporangiales > Streptosporangiaceae > Nonomuraea > Nonomuraea phyllanthi. The sequence goes on along the minus strand of NZ_VDLX02000018.1, from coordinate 9,090 downwards.
CGCGGTTCCACGAAGAGGTGTCCAACGCGCGCAAGGTGGCCTCGTTCTGCACCGCGCGCGTGCTCGACCACGGCGAGGACCGCGGCGTCCTCTACCTCGTCACCGAGTACATCGACGGCATCTCGCTCGAGGACCACCTGATCGAGCACGGCGCGCTCTCGCCGTCCGTGCTGCACTCCGCGGCGGTCGGCGTGGCCGCCGCGCTGACCGCGATCCACGCGGCGGGGCTGGTGCACCGCGATCTCAAGCCGGCCAACGTGATGCTGACGCTGGCCGGGCCGCGGGTGATCGACTTCGGGCTGGCGCGGTCGTCGCACGTCGACTCCCGCCACACGAACGCCGGCATGGTGATGGGCACGCCGGGGTGGATCGCTCCCGAGCAGGTCTTCGAGGGGCGCACCAGCCCGGCGGGTGACGTGTTCGCGTGGGGGTCGCTGATCGCGTACGCGGGGCTCGGCGGGCATCCGTTCGGCGAGGGCGACGCCTACGTGATGGCGGCCAGGGCCCGCACCGCGCCGCCCGACCTGCGGGGGCTGCCCGCGCCGCTCGACCGGCTGGTCGCCGCGGCCATCCACCCCGACCCGGCGCGCCGGCCCGCGGCCAGGCAGCTGCTGCTGGAGCTGGTGGGCGCGGCCGACGAGCCCGCGGCGCAGCTGGCCGCCACCAAGCACCTGACGAACGCGTGGAACCCGTCGGACTTCCCGCTGATGCCGCAGCCGCCGCACCGGATGCCGCCCGACCGCACGGGTCCGGTGCCGGGCGCCGGCCGTCCGCAACCGCCCCACCGCCCTGACAGCCGCGGCCCGCGCCCCGACGCGCCCGCCCGCGCCCCCCAGCCGCCGCCCCCGGCCGACCACCCACCGGCCGGCCCCGGACACGTGCCCCCCGCGGAGCGCACCGGGCCGGGCGTCGGCCGCATGCCGGCCGGACCCGCGCACGTTCCTCCCGCCGACCGCAGCGCGCCCGGTCACCTGCCGCCCGCCGACCGCGTCGGACCGGGGCCCGCTCACGTGCCACCGGCCGAGCGCACCGGGCCGGGCGTGGGCCGCGTACCACCCGTCGACCATCCGCCGGCCGGGCCCGGTCACGTGCCGCCCGCCGAGCGCACCGGGCCGGGCGTGGCGCGTGGGATGCGGCAGCCGCCGCCTGTCGATCGCACGGGGCCCGTGCCCGGCGCCCAGGCGCTCCACCCCGAACGTACGGGCCCCCTGCCGCCGCATCCCGAGCGGGCCGGGTACGGGCCGCGCGGGCCGCACCCCGGCAGGACCGGCAGGACGCCGCTCCCCCTCCCCCAGACCGGTCAGGGCCCGCTGCCCCACCACTCGACCACCGGCCAGGGGCCGCTGCCGGGCTACCCGCCCGTCAAGCGCAAGCGCGGCGTGCTGACGGGCTGCCTGACCGCCCTGGTCATCGTGGTCGTGCTGGTGGTGGCGCTGATCGCCGTGCTGGTGTGGATGTCCCGCTCCCCGGCGGCCGGCGAGGACGGCCCCGTGCAGGACGGCAAGCTGCGCTTCGCCGTGACGAGCACCACGTGCCCCAAGCCGGACAAGTCGGCGGACAAGCGCACGTGCCAGATCGGGGTGCAGATCAGCAACCTCGGCCAGGAGGCCAGGGTGCTCTACCCGGGCCAGCAGAAGCTGATCGACGAGGACGACGAGCTGCACGGCGGCACGAAGCTGCTCGACAAGGACGGCAAGGAGATCACGCCGATCCGCATCGAGGCGGGGCGGTCGTTCACGGGGGCGCTGGTGTTCGAGTTCCCGAAGGGTCTCGACCCGGTGGGGCTCGAGGTGCACGACTCGGGGCTCAGCGCCGGGGCCCGGCTCAGCCTCGACTAGCCACGACCGGCCCCCGCGAGAGCCACCCGGCCTGAAAGGCCTGACGAACTACGAGGTCAGAAGCCCTGGGACGGCGACACGCGGCCCTCCAGCGGCTCGCCGTCGCGGAGGTGCCGCACGTTGGCGGTGACGCGCTCGGCCAGGCCGCGCCAGTAGGCGGGGCGCGGGTTCGCGCTGTGCGGGGTGACGAGCACGTTGTCCATCCCCCACAGCGGGTGCCCGTCGGGCAGCGGCTCGGGGTCGGTGACGTCGAGGGCCGCGCCGCCGATGCGGCCCTCACGCAGCGCCGCCACCAGGTCGTCGGTGACGACGAGGCCGCCTCGGGAGACGTTCACCAGCCAGGCGTCCTCGCGCATCAGGTCGAACTCGCGCTTGCCGAACATGCCCTTCGTCTCGGGCGTGGCGGGCGCCGCGATCACCACGTAACCGGCCTCGGGCAGGGTCTCACGGAAGCGGGCCCGCGGGAGCACGACGTCGGCGCCGGGCGCCTCGCCGCGGTCGGTGACCGCGAGGATCCGACAGCCGAACGGCTCCAGCATGCGGGTGAGCGCCCGGCCGATGCCGCCGTAGCCGACGATCGCGACCGTCGAGCCGGCGAACTCCCTCGACGTGTTGGGCCCCCACGTCGTGGCCCTGGCCAGCCGGTGCAGGCCGCGCGCCGCCAGTAGCATCAGGGCCAGCGCGTGCTCGGCGACCGGCGGGCCGTACGAGCCGGTGGCGGCGGTGAAGACCGGCTTGTCGGTGATGACCCCGGCCCGCGTCCACCGCTCGACGCCCGCGTGCGGCAGCTGCACCCAGCGGACGCGGTCGTGGATCATGGAGCGCAGCTCGTCGGGGTCGTCGCTGCCGTAGTAGACGATCGCCTCGGCCTGCTCCAGCGGCACGACCTCGCCGCCGGCCCGGCGTACGGCGTCGATGAGGACGGGCACCGGCTCGGGTCCGACGTGGACGGCGACGGTCATCGTTCAGCCTCCTGAGATCGCCACGGATCCCCCAGCGTAGCGGGAGCTCATGAGCATCATGCTGTCCGGTCGGGGTAGGTTGGTGCGGGTGTCCACCGTTCCCGCCCCATCCAGGCTCGCGTGGCTGGACGCGCTGCGCGGGATCGGCGCGATGGCCGTGGTGGCCGAGCACCTGCTGCCGTGGTTCCTGCCGGAGCTCAGGCCGTACTGGTTCAGTCTCGGCATCTACGGCATCCTGGTCTTCTTCCTGGTCAGCGGCTACATCATCCCGGCCTCGCTGGAGCGCCACGGCGACGTGCGCGCGTTCTGGGTCAGCCGGTTCTTCCGCCTCTACCCGCTCTACCTGAGCGTCATCGTGGCCGTGCTCGCCCTGGCCTGGTGGGTGCCGGTACGCGCGGAGGTGCCGAGGGACGGCAGCGCGGTCGCCGCGCACGCGACCATGCTGCTCGACGTCGTGAGCGTGGGCGGGGTCGCCGACACGATGTGGACGCTGTCGTACGAGATGGTGTTCTACCTGCTGGTCACGGCGCTGTTCCTGGTCAAGGGGCACGGGCGCAGCGGGCTGCTGTCGATGTCGTTCGCGGCGGGCGCCGTGGCCGTCGGGCTGGTGGCGTCGGGCGCGGTGCTGGTGGGCGGGCTCCCGGCGTACGTGTCCGGGGCGGTGTTCGTGGCCGGGCTGGCGTGCGTGGTCTGGGGCCGCTTCCGCACGGCCTCGGCCTGCGTGCTGGGCCTGATGGCGCTGGCGCTGCTGGTGCTGAGCAGCCGGGTGCCGTGGCTGGGGGTGGCGGTGGTCGCGGTGATGTTCGCGGGCACGGCCATCCACCGCTGGGAGCGGGGCGACGGGGGGCTGTGGCCGGTGGCGGTCACGGCGGTGCTCGTCGCGGTCGCGCCCCTGCGGGCCGTCGAGGGCGGCTGGTGGTGGGTCCAGGCGGACGTGTGGATCACGACGATCGCGCTGGCCGGCGCCACGTTCGCGGCGGGGATGGCGCTGCGCGGGCGGCGGCTGCCCCGGGTGCTCACCTGGCTGGGGCTGATCAGCTACTCGCTCTACCTGGTGCACCATCCGCTGCTGAAGTACTTCGTGCAGGTCACCGGTGATCTGCGGCAGGCGGCTCTGCCGTACCAGCTCATGATGTCGGCGCTGGCGGTGACCCTGGTGCTGGTCATCAGCGCGCTGACGTTCCGCTACGTCGAGCGGCCCATGCAGGCGCTGGGCCGCCGTCTGTCACGCCGGGGCGCCCGCCGGCTCCAGGGCGCGGGCGATCCGCGGATGCCCGGACAGGGCGCGCGCCACGACGGGGTCCTCGGCCATGAGGAACGCCAGGTGCCTGACCGCGTGCGCGACCACGTTGTCCAGGGTGACGCGGCCGGGTGACGGCGTCGCGGGCGCCTCGCCCCTGGCGATCTCCAGCACGGCCGCCTCGACGGCGGGCAGCCAGGGCGCCGGGTCCGGGCAGACGGCGTAGGTCAGGACGATCTCGCCGTCCGGTTCGTGGCGCCAGCTCGTGGAGTGCACGACGGTGCCGGGATCGCCGGCCGCCACGCCGGCGAGCCGCCGCGCGGCCTCGTCGGGGCTCTCCCCAAGCCCGGGCCGGGTCCGGGCATGCCGGTAGTGCCAGAGGTTTCCCGTGCTCATCCGTAGCATGAGCGTCTCGACCGAGACCACGTGTCGTGCCGTCACCGCCAACAACTTACTGCCAATCATGTGCAAGTACGTCCTCCAAGCAACATGTTCACGCTCTTGAACACCTCGGCCGGTCAGGCTGTAGTCGATGGGGTGCGAGAGGGAGGCCGACACATGCCCGGTTTGCTGGTGTTGATGGGGTCTGGTGAGACGAGCCCGACCATGGTGGAGGTGCACCGAGCGGCGGCGCGGACGCTGCGCGCGGGAGCGCGGGCCGTGCTGCTCGACACGCCCTACGCCTTCCAGGAGAACGCCGCCGACATCTCCGCCCGCGCCCGCCGCTATTTCGCGCGAAGCGTGGGCCTGGACGTCGAGGTGGCCGCCGGGATCACCGGCGCCGGCTGGGTGTTCTCCGGACCCGGCAGTCCCACGTACGCGCTCGACCGGTGGGCGGGCTCGGGCGTGGCGGGTGACCTGCGCGCCCGGGTGCGCTCGCGGCAGGGGGTGACCGTGCTGGCCTCGGCCGCCGCCTGCACCGCCGGCCTGGCCACCGTGCCCGTTTACGAAATCTACAAGGTGGGCGCGGATCCCCATTGGCGCGAGGGCATCGACCTGCTGGAGCCGCTCGGCCTGCGGGCCGTGCTCATCCCCCATTTCGACAACGCCGAGGGCGGCACTCACGACACCCGCTACTGCTATCTCGGGGAGCGCCGGCTGTCGCGCATGGAGCGCGAACTGCCGCCCGGCACCGCCGTCCTCGGCCTCGACGAGCACACCGCCCTGGTGATCGACCTGGAGAGCGAGGCGGTGCACGTGGCGGGGCGGGGCGGCCTGACCGTGCGCCGCCCCGGCTCGCAGGCCGTGCTGCCCACGGGCGCCCGCACCGACCTCGCCGGGCTGCGCCGCCTGGCCGAGGGCGCTTCCGGCCCCGCCACCGTCCCGCCGTCCCCGGCCGAGCCCGCCGCCCCCGAAGTGACGCTGGAGGAGACGATCCAGCGGTGCGAGGAGCGGTTCCGGGCGGCCGTGGCCGGATCCGACATGGTGGGGGCGGCCCAGACGGTGCTCGACCTGGAGGCGGAGCTCGTCAAGTGGGCGGCCGACACGGAGGAGGACGCGGGCGGGGTGGAGCAGGCCAGGGAGCTGATGCGGCTGCTCATCGCCCGCCTCGGCGAGCTCGCCTCGGCCGCCGGCCTCCGTTCCTTCGCCCTGGGCTCCCTCGTGGAACCCCTGCTGGCGCTCCGGGGACGGCTGCGCGAGGAGGGACGGTACGACGTGGCGGACTTGCTCCGGGCCGCGATGCTCACGGGGGGCATCACCGTGGACGACACCCCGGACGGCCCCCGCTGGACCCCCACCTCGTGAGGCTTCGGCCGGACTCCCGACGGAACCTGGTTCGATCCGGCGGTGCTGTCCGGACTCCGGAGGCTCAGAACGCCGTGACGGCGGCCGGCCATGTGCGGGTCAGAGGGCGTCACCCTGGAGGCCCTCGGCCACGTGCGGCGGGTGGGGTCAGACCGGCTCCGCCGTAACAAGAAGGATCAACGGCGGGGAGGGTCGATACGCGCGCCGTCGAGGGTGAAGATCATGACGCGGGAGAGATCCACCGCCACCTTGGCCGCGTCGCCGGCGCGCCAGACGGGCCGGTTGCCGAGGCGGACGATCAGGTCCGAGCGGCGGTGGATGCCGCTGTTGGGGTGCTGCCCCACCTGCTCCTGGTCCTGGTGCTCCTGCTCGTGCGCCGGCGAGGAGAAGAGGCGCCGCACCAGCCCCGCGAGCTTGCCCGACCCGTTCTTCTCGCCGTTGAGGCGCACGCGCGGGTCCGGCGGCTCCGGCACCGGGACGGCCGGCATCCCGCACTCCAGGTACGCCAGCCACTCGTGCCCGTGGTACTCCAGCGTGCGCACCCGCCCGAAGAAGGACGGCCCCTCGTACGACTCCGGCACCGGCGCGAGCCCGTCGGGCCGCATGCCGACCAGCACCTGGCCGCCGGTGTGCTGCGAGATCGCGTACGCCCTCGGATCGCTCCACGGCAGCGTGAGCCGGTGCGGGCCGAAGTCGAGCATGACGTACTGGTTCTGCGGCGTCCTGACGTTGGCCGCGAGCAGGTTCAGCTGCTGGGAGTTGAGGAACGCGGCCACGAACGCCGTGGCTGGATCGTTGTAAATCTGGGCCGGCGTGCCGACGTCCTGCAGGACCCCGCGATTCAGGATCGCGATCCTGTCGGCCAGCGTCAGGGCCTCGACCTGGTCGTGCGTCACGTAGATCGTGGTGACGCCGAGCGACCTGACCAGCGCCGAGATCTCCATGCGCAGTTCGGTGCGCATGCCGGCGTCGAGGTTGGACAGCGGCTCATCCATGAGGAACAGCTTGGGCTGGCGGACGATCGCCCGGCCCATCGCCACGCGCTGCCGCTGCCCGCCGGACAGGGTGCCGGGGCGGCGGTCCAGGGTCTCGTCGATGTGCAGCGCCTTCGACAGCTCGGTCACGCGCTCGCGCACCAGAGCCGGGTCCGACTTGGCGATCTCCAGCGGGAAGGCGATGTTGCCGCGCACGGTCCTGTGCGGGTAGAGGGCGCCGTTCTGGAACACCATGGCGACGTCGCGGTCGCGCGGGGCCAGGTGGTTGGCCAGCTGCCCGTCCAGCCAGAGGTCGCCCTCCGTGATCTCCTCCAGGCCCGCGATCATGCGGAGCAGCGTGGACTTGCCGCAACCGGAGGGACCGAGGAGGACGAGGAACTCGCCGGCCTCCGCCCGAAGGTTCAGCCGGTCGACTGCGAGGTAGTCGCCCGGATACACCTTGGTCACTTTGTCGAGAACGACCGAGCTCATGGGCCTACACCTTGCGCGCGTGTCACCTGTGACGAGGCTGATTGAAGAGGTAGTACATCGCGCCTTAACGCTACATGTCCACCCTTGCCATGAAGAATCTCTTCCGCCGGCGTTTCGGTCGCGTGTTTTGGTGGTCCGTAGCCCCGAATTTCCGTATTGGTGGTGGGTGTAAGGGCTTGCGTAAACTTGCGGCAAGGGATTTCATAGTCGAGACCTTCGGGGGGAGACTATGACCGCATGGTGGCGGGACGCCGCGATCTACCAGGTGTACGTGCGCAGCTTCGCCGACGGTGACGGCGACGGCGTCGGCGACCTGATCGGAGTTCGCGATCGCCTGCCGTACCTGGCGGGCCTGGGCGTTGACGCGGTCTGGCTGACGCCGTTCTACCGCTCCCCCATGGCCGACTTCGGCTACGACGTCGCCGACCACCGTGACGTCGACCCGCTGTTCGGCACGCTCGCCGACGCCAAGGCGCTCATCGACGAGGCGCACGGGCTCGGCCTGCGGGTCATCGTGGACGTCGTCCCCAACCACACCTCCTCCGAGCACCCCTGGTTCCAGCAGGCGCTGCGCGGCGAGCACCGCGAGCGCTACATCTTCCGCGACCGGCCGAACGACTGGGAGTCGATCTTCGGCGGCCCGGCGTGGACGCAGGTCGCCGACGGGCAGTGGTACCTGCACCTGTTCGACTCCACGCAGCCCGACCTCAACTGGGACAACGACGAGGTGCGCGGCGAGTTCGAGTCGACCCTGCGCTTCTGGCTCGACCTGGGCGTCGACGGCTTCCGCGTGGACGTGGCGCACGGCATGGTCAAGCCGCGCGGCCTGCCCGACGCCGGCCGCTCCGGCCAGGCCCGGATGGTCGGCCGTGAGCCGGTGCCGTTCTTCGACCTCGACGGCGTGCACGACATCCACCGCGCGTGGCGGCGGGTGCTCGACTCCTACCCCGGCGAGCGCATCGGCGTGGCCGAGGCGTGGGCGCCGACGGCCGAGCGGCTGGCCCGGTACGTCCGCCCCGACGAGCTGCACCAGGCGTTCAACTTCCACTACCTGTTCGCCCCGTGGGACGCCGCCGAGCTGCGGGCGGTGATCGACTCCTCGCTCGCCACCGCCGCCTCCGTCGGCGCCCCGAGCACCTGGGTGCTGTCGAACCACGACGTCAAGCGGCACGTCACCCGCTACGGCAGCCTCGCCAGGGCGCGCGCCGCCGCGCTGCTGACGCTCGCGCTGCCCGGCTCGGTCTACGTCTACCAGGGCGAGGAGCTGGGCCTGCCCGAGGTGCTCGACCTGCCCGCCGAGGCGTGCCAGGACCCGCAGCGGCTGCGCGACCCCGACAGCGGCCGCGACGGCTGCCGCGTCCCGCTGCCCTGGACCCGCGAGTCCGGCTGGCGCGACCCGTGGCTGCCCATCCCGGCCGGCTGGGCCGAACTGAGCGTGGAGGCGCAGGAAGGGGCGCCCGGCTCGACGCTGGAGCTGTATCGGGCGGCGCTGCGGCTGCGGCGCTCGTTTCGCGGCGGGCTGACCTGGCAGGAGTCGCCGGAGGGCACGCTCGTGTTCTCCAGGGGCCCGTACGTCTGCGCCGTCAACCTCACGCCGGACCCCGTGGACTTCGGGGTGGACGGTGAGCTGCTGCTCGCCTCGGGCGTCCCTGGAGCAGCGGATTCGGCGGCCTGGTGGAAAGTAAAGTGTGGAGCATGAACGGTCACGCTCGCCTAGGTCGTGTTTCATAAGGCGTTGAGCCACTGGTTGATCGCAGCGATGATGACGACGGCTTCGTAGCGTACGGCGAGCTTGTCGTAACGGGTCGCCATGCCGCGGTTGCCTTTGAGCAGGTTGA
>NZ_VDLX02000017.1 GCF_006334985.2 Nonomuraea phyllanthi | reverse complement strand
GCCAAGTCGATCCTGCTCGTGCTGACCGCCCGCGGCTTCCACGTGCCAGAGGATGCCCGCGTCCGGATCACCTCCTGCACCGACCTCGCCCAACTCGAAACCTGGCTCACCCGCGCGGCCACCGCCCACACCCTCGACGATCTGTTCACCTGAGCCCTGGCTCACCACGTCGCCGCGATCACCATGCCGGCCATGCTAGGGGCGATGATGGCGACGTGTAATGCGGTGGACCCGCGATCAGTTGTGCCCGCGCGGCGAGGACCGCTCGGACGGGCTCCGGCGGGCCGAGCCGGTAACCGGGCCACGGGTGGGTGATCCGCGGGCGGAGGCGGCATGGGCAGAAAGGGGGCTCCCCCCTTGGGAGGCGCCGCCTGGAGCGAGCGTCGCGCGAAGCGTTCCGTTCGGAGGGTCGTGTGGTTCGGCCCGAGCCCCCCGACCCGTGGGTTTGACCGGGAGACAGCGGGGTCGGTGCGGGTGACATGCCCTTGATGCGACACAAAAGATGCCTCTTGTGGTGGGAGCGCTCCCAAGACGCTCTTTGTCCACTATAACGCCATAAATCCGGTTTCGAGGGGCTAAACCGCACCATTGGTAACGGTTGCGTTTCGGTGGATTGACGCGCAGACCGCCTAAGTGCACCCTTTGTGGGAGCGCTCCCAAAGACTCCCACCGCGGCGGAGCGCGTGCCGCGGTGCACTCCCCCAACATTCACCCGAGAAGGGGTCCACCATGATGATCAGCAAGCGTCGCGGCGGTCTTGCCGCGGCCTCGGCTCTGGCCGCGGCGGCGCTGACCGTCGCGTCCTGCGGTTCTGGCGGCAGCGGTACGGAGTCCAGCAGCGCTCCCGCCTCCTCGGCGGCGGCAGAGCCGGTCACCATCCGTGTGCAGACGTTCGGCGGCGGCACCAACTTCGGCTACAAGAACGCCATCACGAAGTGGAACGCCGAGCACAAGGACATCCAGATCAAGGAGGAGCACCTCACCGACCAGTTCGAGCAGCAGTACTGGCCGCAGATGATCCAGTGGCTGCAGGCCGGGAACGGCGCCGGCGACGTGGTCGGCATCGACGAGGGCGGCATGGGCCTGGCCAAGGCGCACCCCGAGTGGTGGGCCGACCTCAAGGAGTTCGGCCTGGACGGCCGCAAGGCGGACTACCCCGCGTGGAAGTGGGAGAACGGCGTCACGGCCGACGGCAAGCTGTTCGGCCTGGGCACCGACATCGGCGGCATGAGCATCTGCTACCGCGCGGACCTGTTCAAGAAGGCCGGGCTGCCGTCCGACCGCGAGAAGGTCAGCGCCCTCTGGCCCACGTGGGACGAGTTCATGAACGTCGGCAAGACGTTCCAGTCGAAGGTCAAGGACACCAAGTTCACCGACGGCACGAACACGCTCTACCAGGTCGTCCTCTACCAGGAGGCGGCCAAGAACGGCAACGTGACGTACTTCGACAAGGACAACAACCTCATCGTCGACAAGAACCCGGCGGTGAAGACGGCCTTCGACTTCGCGACGAAGATCAGCCAGCAGGGCCTGACCGCCAAGCTGCGCAACTTCACCGAGGAGTGGGCGGCGGGCACCCAGAAGGGCGCGTTCGCCACACTCGGCTGCCCGTCGTGGATGCTCGGCGCGGTCAGCGGCAACGCCGGCGACACCGGCAAGGGCAAGTGGGACGTGGCGGCCGTGCCGGGCGGCGGCGGCAACTGGGGCGGCTCCTGGCTGGCCGTGCCCAAGCAGTCGAAGCACCCGAAGGAGGCGGCGATGGTCGCCGACTACCTGACGAACGCGCAGACCGAGGCGAGCATCTTCAGCGACTTCGGCAACATGCCCAGCAACACGCAGGCCCAGCAGGACCCGGCGGTGCAGGGGGCGAAGAACGAGTACTTCAACGACGCCCCCATCGGTGAGATCTTCGCCAAGTCCGCGTCGAGCCTGCAGCCGGTCTTCCTCGGCGTGAAGCACGCCCAGGTCAAGAACGCCATCGAGTCGGTCATCCAGGGCATGGACGACGGCTCGGTCCCGTACGACAAGGCCTGGCAGCAGCTGGTCGACGACGCGGTGAAGGCCGCGGGTTAGTCCCTCCCGCCCGGCCCGCCCACGGCGGGCCGGGCGTGTTGCCGTCACAAGCTGCCGAAAGGTCCGCTATGAGCCTCGACACCCTTCCGCGGGCGGCGCGGAACAACCATCGCCGCGCCCGCCCGCCCGGCCGCCGCTGGCGTTCCCGACTGGACGTCAAGGCGATGCCGTACGCTCTGGTGTCCCCATATTTCTTGCTTTTCGCCGCCTTCGGGTTGTTCCCGTTGGTGTTCACGCTTTACTACTCGCTCTACGATTACGACCTGGCCGGGACCGTCGAATGGGCCGGGCTGGACAACTACACCGCGCTGCTGGGCGACGAGGACTTCTGGAACGCCGTGGTCAACACGGTCGCCATGTTCCTCATCGCCACCGTCCCGCAGATGCTGCTCGCGCTGCTGCTGGCCAACGCGCTGAACAAGCGCTTCAGGCTGCGCCTGCCGATCCGCATGAGCGTGCTGCTGCCGCTGGTCACCTCGGTGGTCGCGGTCGCGGTCGTGTTCACGCAGCTGTACGCACGTGACTGGGGCCTGGTCAACTGGGTCCTCAGCTGGTTCGGCGTGGACAAGACGAACTGGCGGGCCGAGCGGATCCCCGCCTGGATCGCCATCGCCACCATGGTCGACTGGCGCTGGACCGGCTACAACGCGATCATCTTCCTGGCCGGCATGCAGACGATCCCGCGCGATCTGTACGAGGCAGCCGCGATCGACGGCGCGTCCCGGCGCAGGCAGTTCTGGCAGATCACGCTGCCGATGCTGCGCCCGACCATGATCTTCGTGGTGCTCAACTCCACGATCGGCGGCCTGACGCTGTTCTCGGAGCCGACCACGTTCTACGGCGGCAACGTCGACGGCGGTTCACAGGGGCAGTTCCAGACGGTGGCGATGTTCATCGTCAAGCAGGGTTTCCGCGAGTTCGACTACGGCTACGCCGCGGCGGCCGCCTGGCTGCTGTTCCTCCTCATCCTCATCGGAGCGGCGATCAACTTCCTCGTGGTGCAGAGAATCGGGGGCAGGAAATGAACAACTTCTCCCCCACGCTCTTCACCAGGGTGATGCTGGGCGTGGCGGTCGTGCTGTCGGCGTTCCCGCTGTACTGGATGCTGGTCATCGCCTCCCGTACGAACGCCGACGCGATCGCGGTGCCGCCGCCGTTCCTGCCGGGCGGGAACCTGGGCGACAACATCGTCGAGGTGCTCAACAACGAGGACGCCAAGTTCCTGCTGGGCCTGACGAACTCGTTCATCGTGTCGAGCGTCGTCACCGTCTCCGTGGTGATCATCTCGACGCTGGCCGGCTTCGCGTTCGCCAACTTGTCCTTCAAGGGCAGGAACCTGCTGCTGGTGCTGGTGCTGCTGACCATGGCGGTGCCGCTGCAGCAGATGGGCGTGGTGCCGCTCTACCGGCTCATGGTGAGCCTGGAGTGGACCGGCACGCTGAAGGCGGTCATCCTGCCGTACCTGCTCAACGGGTTCGGCGTGTTCCTGATGACGCAGTACACGCGCCAGGCCGTGCCGATGGAGCTGGTCGAGGCGGCCCGGGTGGACGGCGCCGCCACGCTGCGGATCTGGTGGAACGTCGTACTGCCCGCCGTGCGGCCCGGCATGGCCGTGCTCGGCATCAACACGTTCATGCTCATGTGGAACGACTTCATGTGGCCGCTGATCGTGCTGACCCCGGACAACCCGACCGTGCAGATCGCGATCACCTCGCTCAACGCCAGGTTCTCCACGAACTACACGTTGATCTTCGCGGGCACGGCGCTGTCCATCATCCCGCTCATCGCGGTATTCATCGCATTCGGCCGGCAGATCGTCGGCGGCCTCATGGAAGGTGCTGTCAAGGCGTGACGACACAAGAGGAACAGACGCGTTCCGGGCTGCGCTTCCCTGCGGGCTTCGCGTGGGGCGCGGCGACCTCGGCGTACCAGGTGGAAGGGGCCGTGGCCGAAGACGGGCGCGGCGTGTCCATCTGGGACACGTTCACCAGGACGCCGGGGCGGATTCTCAACGGGCACAACGCGGACGTGGCCATCGACCACTACCACCGCTACCGTCAGGACGTCGAGATCATGGCGGAGCTGGGCCTGTCGGCCTACCGCTTCTCGGTCTCCTGGCCTCGCATCCAGCCGACCGGCTCCGGGAAGATCAACCACAAGGGGCTGGACTTCTACAAGCGGCTGGTGGACGAGCTGCGCGAGCATCGCATCGATCCCTGGCTGACCCTCTACCACTGGGACCTGCCCCAGGAACTGGAGGACAGGGGCGGCTGGCCCAACCGCGACACGGCCTACCGGTTCGCGGACTACGCCGCCGCCGTGCACGAGGCGCTGAAGGACCACGTGCACACGTTCAGCACGGTCAACGAGCCGTGGTGCGCCGCGTTCCTCGGCTACGCCTCCGGGGAGCACGCCCCGGGCAGGCGTGAGCCGCAGAACGCGATCAGGGGCGCGCACCATCTCAACCTGGCGCACGGGCTGTCGGTGCAGGCGATGAACGCCCGGCGGGTCGGCGGCTGCGTGAACCTGTACGCGGTCACCCCCGCCACCGGCAGCGCCGAGGACCAGGAGGCGGCGCGGCGCATCGACGGCCTGCAGAACCGGTTCTTCCTGGACGCGCTGCTCACCGGGCGCTACCCGGAGGACGTGCTGGCCGACATGCCCTTCGACATCGACTTCATCGAGCCGGGCGACATGAAGACCATCGCCGCCCCCATCGACGTGCTGCTCGTCAACTACTACAGCCGCTTCACGGTCTCGGGAGCACCAGGCGGCAGGGCGTCGGCGGCCGCGGCTCCGACGGACACGGCCTCGCCGTGGGTCGGCAGCGAGCACGTGTCGTTCGTCAACGCCGGCCGCCCGGTCACCGCGATGGGCTGGGAGATCGACGAGAGCGGCCTGGTGGAGGTCCTGACGAGGGTGGCGCGGGACTACCCGCCGATCCCCATGGTGGTCTCCGAGAACGGCGCCGCCTTCGACGACGTGCTCGCCGACGGCCGGGTGCACGACCGGAAGCGGCAGGCGTACGTGGAGGCGCACCTCGGCGCCTGCAAGCAGGCCATCGACGCCGGCGTGCCCCTGGAGGGCTATTTCGCCTGGTCACTCATGGACAACTTCGAGTGGGCCTGGGGTTACGGAAAGCGGTTCGGCCTGGTACGCGTGGACTTCGAGACCCAGGAACGGCTGTTGAAGGACAGCGCGATCTGGTACTCGGAGATCATCCGGCAGAATAGGCGACATGAACCGACCGACTCTTGAGGCAGTCGCGGCTCGGGCCGGGGTGGGCCGGGGCACGGTGTCGAGAGTCATCAACGGCTCGCCGAACGTCAGTGCCAAGGCCCGCGAGGCCGTGGAGCTGGCCATCCGCGAGCTGGGCTACGTGCCCAACCGCGCGGCGCGCGCCCTGGTGACGCGCCGCACCGACACGGTGGCGCTGGTGGTGTCCGAGTCGCAGCTGCGGGTCTTCGACGACCCGTTCTTCGCCGGCACCATCCGCGGCATCGGCTCGGCGCTGTCCGAGACGGGCCTGCAGCTCATCCTGGCGATGGCCCGCACCACCGAGGAGTACGACCGGCTGGAGCACTACCTGACGGGGCAGCACGTCGACGGCGTGCTGCTCCTGTCGTTGCACGGTGCCGACCCCCTGCCGGAGCGGCTGGAGGAGATGGGCGTGCCGACCGTGCTCGGCGGCCGGCCCGTCGGCCTCGATCCGCACAGCTACGTCGACATGGACAACAGGGCAGGGGCCCGGCAGGCGGTCAAGCACCTGCTGGGCCTCGGCCGCACCCGCGTCGCGACCATCGCCGGTCACCAGGACATGGGCGTGGGCGTCGACCGTCTGGCCGGCTACCGCGACGCGCTGCTGACCACCGGTCTGCCGGAGCTGGTGGCGTACGGTGACTTCTCGGAGGAGAGCGGCGCGGCTGCGATGACCGAGCTGCTGGAGGCCCATCCCGACCTCGACGCGGTCTTCGCCGCGTCCGACCCGATGGCCCTGGGCGCGATGCGCGTGCTCAAGACCGCGGGCCGGGCGATCCCCGGCGACGTCGCGGTGATCGGGTTCGACGACTCCAAGGCCGCTCTGCACGCCGATCCGCCGCTGACCACGGTGCACCAGCCGACCGAGCAGATGGGCCGGCAGATGGCCCGGCTGCTGGTGGCCCGCATCAACGGCGAGGAGCTGCGCCAGCCCGTGGTGATTCTCGACACCCACCTCGTACGCCGGGAGTCCGCATGAGAGGCTCCATGAACAACAGGCCCCCTGAACAGTAGGACCAGTGGACAGTAGAACGAAGCGCCGGTTATCCGACGCCGACCTCGACGCCCTGACCCGGCGCGCGCTGGGCGCCGGGGTCGTCGCCGCGACCGAGCTGACCGACGGCTACGCCAACGCCGTCTGGCGGCTGGAGCTGGACGACGGTCGGGGGGTGGTGCTCAAGCTGTCGCCGCCGCCCGACCTCGAGCAGCTCAGCTACGAGCGCAACCTGCTGCGCATGGAGGCGGCGGCGTACGAGCTGGCGATGCGGGCCGGCGTGCCGGTGGCGACGCTGCTGCGCGCCGGGTTCGACGACCCGGTGCTGGGCGGCGACTATCTGCTGCTCGGCGCGCTCGACGGGGTCTCGTGGAACGCCGTCAAGCCCGAGGGCGAGGACGCGCTGCGCAGAGAGCTGGGCGGCCACCTGGCCAGGTTCCACGCGGTGACCGGCGAGGTGTTCGGCTACCCGCACGCCGGGATCGTGGGCGCCACCTGGCGGGAGGCGTTCCTGGCGATGGTGGGGGCGCTGCTCGGCGACACCGAGCGCTGGCCGACGCCGCTGCCGCGCCCGGCCGGGGAGATCATGGCCGTGGTGCAGTCGGTCTCGGATGTGCTGGACGAGGTGACGACGCCGCGGCTGGTGCACTTCGACGTGTGGCAGGGCAACGTCTTCCTCGACCTCACCGGACCGCCGCGGATCCAGGCCATCATCGACCACGAGCGGGCGTTCTGGGGCGACCCGCTCGCCGAGTTCGTCACGCCGACGGCCTTCCGGGAGCTGGCGGAGGACGACCCGCTGCTGGTGGGCTACCGCGAGGTGACGCCGCTGGAGCTCACCCCGGCGGCGCACACCCGGCTCGACCTCTACCGCGTCTACCTCTACCTGATCCTGCTGGTGGAGAACGGCCCCCGGCAGTACCCGGAGGAGGAGTACGCCCGGCTCCGCGACGGCGCGTACGGCTCGCTGACCACCGTGCTGGACCGCCTGGCGCCGGGCGCGGCCGGGTAGCCGGGGTTCAGGCCTCTGGCAGCTCGGCCTGGAGGATGGGCGAGGTGGTGGGCCGGTCCGACCCGGCCGCGGGCTCCACGGTCAGGGCCACGCGCTCGTCCCCCCGCTCCGGCGTGAGCAGCAGCGGCGTCGTCAGGCCGCTGCCGGCGGGCTCCAGCAGGCCGGCCGGGCGCGGGCCGCCGGGGCCCGTGATCCACAGCTCGTACGCCTTGGCCGCGGGCAGCGCGGGCAGCCCGGACGCGGTGAACACCATGCGGTCCCTGGAGCGGGAGATCACGACCGTGCCGGTGCCGCCCGAGGTGGCGGGCCGGCGTACCGTCCGGGCGTCGGGGGCGGCCAGCACGGCGATCACCTCCGCCTGGCGCGCGGTCAGGTCGGTCATGTCGTTCAGGTCGCGGCGGGCGTCGAGGGCGAGCGCGCCGAACGCCACGGCGGCCGCGGTGGCCGCCGCCGCCAGGGCCGCCGTCACCTTCGCCCGCCCCCGCCGCAGCCCGATGACCCGCCCCGGCGCGCTGTCCGGCCGCCTGGCGGGCGCCTCCACGGGCCGGGGAGCGGCGGGACCGGGCGCCGGGGCGGGTGGCGGCGTGGGCGGGGCTGCGGGGTGGCGAGAGTCGTGCGCCGCGGCGAGCAGGCGCTCCCGGAGGGCGGCGGGCGGCGGCTCGGCCACCGCCGCCGCCAGCCTGGCCGCCGTCTCCCGCAGCCGCCGCACCTCTCCCCCGCACGCCCGGCACGCCACCAGGTGCCGCTCGAACAGCGCCCCCTCGGCGTACGGCAGCGCGTGCACGGCGTAGGCTGCGGCGAGGGCGTGGAGGTCGTCGGTCATCGTCCACTCCCTTGTGAGAGGCGGCTCACGCATGTACTTCGGCCGCTCGGGCATGTCGGATGGCCGTGAGGGGTTGCTCTTTTCCCGTGACGTGAGACAATCTCACCGGGTGATGAATTATGAACTGTGTGATCGCGGGCGGCGGCCCGGCGGGCGCGATGCTCGCGCTGCTGCTGGCCAGGGCGGGCGTCGAGGTGACGCTGCTGGAGAAGCACGGCGACTTCCTGCGTGACTTCCGCGGCGACACGATCCACCCCTCCACGTTGCAGGTGCTCGACGAGCTCGGGCTGGCCGAGGAGTTCCTGAGGATCCCGCACAGGAAGACGTACGGGGTCAGCCTGGCCACCGACGTCGGCGACATCAGGCTGGCGAGCCTGCGCGGCATGCCCGGAAAATACGACTACATTGCGTTCGTCCCGCAATGGGATTTCCTGAAGCTCGTCACCTCGGCCGCCGCGAAATACCAGGGCTTCCGGCTGCTCATGAACGCCGAGGCGTACGACCTGATCCGCGACGGCGGGACCGTGCGCGGGCTGCGCTACCGCGACGAGTCGGGCGAGCACGAGATCAGGGCGGATCTGACGGTCGCCGCCGACGGGCGGCACTCGACGCTGCGCGAGCGGGCTGGGCTCGTGCCGAAGGAGCTCGGCGCGCCGATGGACGTCGTGTGGTTCCGGCTGCCCCGGCAGCCGTCCGACCGCGACGACACGTTCCTGCGCATCTCCACCGGCAACATGCTGGTCGCGATCAACCGGCAGAGCTACTGGCAGCTGGCGTACATCATCCCCAAGGGCGGGTTCGACGAGCTCGTCCGCGCGGGCATCGACGCCCTCCGCGAGCCGGTCACGTCGCTCCTGCCCTGGCTGGCCGACCGGATCGGCCAGATAGGAGGCTACGACGACGTCAGCGTGCTCACGGTGGCCGTCAACCGGCTGCACCGCTGGCACCGGCCCGGGTTCCTGTGCATCGGGGACGCCGCGCACGCCATGTCGCCGGTGTTCGGCGTGGGGATCAACCTGGCCGTGCAGGACGCGGTCGCCGCCGCCAACCTGCTGGCGGGCTCGCTCAGGTCCGGCGCGCCGATCCCGGAGTCGACCCTGCACCTGCTGCAGCGGCGCCGGATGTGGCCCACGCGGGTCACGCAGGCGGCCCAGCGGGTGGTCCAGAAGCTGGTGATCGAGAAGGCGCTGCGGCGCCGCATCGACCCCTCGCGGCTGCGGCGCGACCTCACGACGATCCCCCTGGTCAACCGGGTCGTGCGGCGCTTCATCGGGTTCGGGGTCCGGCCCGAGCACGTGACAGTGCCGGAGGGCTGATCCGGTGCGCGGGCGGACGACCCGGCGCACACGCCCGGGAGGATGGCCAAAACGTGGACAAGGCGGTCGGCAGGGTGGAGCCAGTGGATTACCCTCGTATCTCGTGAGCAGCAATCTCGTGGATCTCGATTCCTGGCGAGCCCTCCCCGCGGCGCAGCAGCCAGACTGGCCCGACCGCGGCGAGCTCGACAAGGTCGTCGCCGAGCTCGGCGGCCTGCCTCCGCTGGTGTTCGCCGGAGAGTGCGACCAGCTCAAGGAGCAGCTGGCCGCCGTCGCCCGTGGCGAGGCCTTCGTCCTGCAGGGCGGCGACTGCGCGGAGACCTTCTCCGGCGCGACCGCCGACAACGTGCGCAACAAGCTCAAGACGCTGCTGCAGATGGCGATCGTGCTGACCTACGCCGGCAAGGTGCCGGTCGTGAAGATCGGCCGGGTGGCCGGCCAGTTCGCCAAGCCGCGCTCCAAGGCCACCGAGACCCGCGACGGGATCGAGCTGCCGGCCTACCGGGGCGACATGGTCAACGGGTTCGACTTCACCGCCGAGGCGCGCAGGCCCGATCCGTGGCGGCTGCT
The DNA here is from genome assembly GCF_006334985.2 of Nonomuraea phyllanthi. Taxonomy (GTDB): domain Bacteria; phylum Actinomycetota; class Actinomycetes; order Streptosporangiales; family Streptosporangiaceae; genus Nonomuraea; species Nonomuraea phyllanthi. Next base: position 237,251 of record NZ_VDLX02000017.1, on the reverse strand, counting down.
CAAGGCGTACCACTCCTCGGCCGTGACCCTCAACCTCGCGCGCGCCTTCACCAAGGGCGGCTACGCCGACCTGCGCCAGGTGCACGCCTGGAACCAGGACTTCGTGGCCGAGTCGCCCGCCGGGCGCCGCTACGAGCAGCTGGCCAGGGAGATCGACCAGGCTCTCGCGTTCATGCGGGCCTGCGGGGCCGACCCCGAGGAGTTCCACACGGTGGAGTTCTACTCCTCGCACGAGGCGCTCATCCTCGACTACGACCGGGCGCTCACCCGGATCGACTCGCGTACGGGGCTGCCGTACGACGTGTCAGCGCACATGGTCTGGATCGGCGAGCGCACCCGCCAGCTCGACGGGGCGCACGTCGACTTCTTCTCCAAGATCCGCAACCCCATCGGCGTGAAGCTCGGGCCCACCACGACGCCCGGCGAGGCGGTGTCGCTGGTGGAGCGGCTCAACCCGGGCAACGAGGCGGGGCGGCTCACGTTCATCACCCGCATGGGCGCCTCCAAGATCCGCGAGCACCTGCCGGCCCTGGTCAAGGAGGTCACGGCCACGGGGGCGCGGGTGGCGTGGATCTGCGACCCGATGCACGGCAACACGTTCGAGGCGCCCAGCGGCCACAAGACGCGCCGGCTCGACGACGTGCTCGACGAGGTGGCGGGCTTCTTCGAGGTGCACCGCTCGCTGGGCACGCATCCGGGCGGCATCCACATCGAGTTCACCGGCGACGATGTGACGGAGTGCGTGGGCGGCGGCCACGAGATCGCGGAGGACGACCTCGCCACCCGCTACGAGACCGCCTGCGACCCGCGGCTCAACCGCGGCCAGTCGCTCGACCTGGCCTTCCGCGTCGCGGAGCTCTACCGCGGCTGATCGTGACCCGGCTCCGGCCGGTTGCCGGCGCGTCCGTCCCGTCCCGGGAGGGCGCGCCGCGTCGCGTGTGAGTGCCGCGTCACATGTGAGTGATGTGCGTCTCATCGCGCCGAGGAGAAGAACGGAATTCCCGGGAAAACTGAGGTTCCACGGATATGATCTCCCGAAATAGGGCGAAATTTCGGGAGATGACCGTGGACAGTGCCCCCGAGGGGGTGGACCCCAACGTCCCCAACGTCGCGCGTATGTACGACTACTACCTCGACGGCAAGGACAACTTCGCGGCCGACCGGGCAGCCGCCGAGCAGATCCTGCGGACGTTCCCCCACACCAAGGAGGGCGCCCGCGCGAACCGGGCCTTCCTGCGCCGCGCCGCGCGGCACGTGGTGGACTCGGGCGTGCGCCAGATCGTGGACCTCGGCGCGGGCCTGCCGACCCAGGGGAACACGCACGAGATCGCCCCGGAGGCCCGGGTCGTCTACGTCGACAACGACCCGGTGGTGTGCGTGCACGGCCGCGCCCTGCTGGCCAGGACCGACGGCGTGGACTTCCTGCAGGCCGACGTGCGCGAGACGGACGCCCTGATCGACAAGCTGGGCGGGCTGGTGGACTTCGACCGGCCGGTGGCGTTCCTGATGCTGGCGATCCTGCACTTCGTCCCGGACGAGATCGCGTACGACCTGGCGGCGAAGGTGCGCGCGGCCAGCGCGCCCGGCAGCCGGCTGGTGGTCAGCCACGCCATCGATCCCACGCCCGACACCACGCCGCAGGCCGTGGAGGTCTACCGCAAGGCGACGGCCGCGCTCAACCTGCGCACCCGCGAGGAGATCCTGCGCTTCTTCGACGGCTACGAGCTGGAGGAGCCGGGGCTGACGTACCCGAACGGCTGGCGCCCCGACGACCCGGACGCGCCGGGCAACGGGATCACGTTCGGATACGTCGGGGTCGCCCGCAAGCCCTGAGCACGGCTCGTCCAGGCCGGCGTACGAGTGCGGGCGAAAGCCTGACACCCGCCCCCGCGGGTCCGGGTGCGGCGAGTTCCGCTGCCGCGATCTCCCCCGCATTAGGGGGATAAGCTGGGATTATGCGCTTTGGGGTGCTTGGCCCGGTGCAGGTGTGGACGGCCGGGGGAGAGCCGGTGGCGGTCCCGGAGACCAAGGTGCGCGCCGTGCTGGCCGACCTGCTGGTGCATCAGGGACGCCCGGTGTCGGCGGACCGGTTGATCGACGACGTGTGGGGAGACGATCTGCCGGCCAACCCCATGAGCGCGCTGCAGCTGAAGGTGTCCCGGCTGCGGCATGCCCTGGAGGCGGCCGAGCCCGGTGGCGGGGAGCTGGTGTCCTCGCGCCCGCCGGGATACCTGCTGAGCGCCGAGGCCGAGGCCGTGGACGCGGGGCGGTTCGCGATCCTGACCTCCCGGGCGCTGGAGAGTGCCGATCCTCAGGTCAGGGCGGGTCTGCTGGCCGAGGCGCTGGCCCTGTGGCGGGGTCCGGCGTTCGCCGATTTCGCCGGTGACGACTTCGTCCGCTCGGCCGCCGCGCGACTGGAGGAACAACGGCTGACGACCGTGGAGATGCACGCGGAGGCACGGCTGGAGCTCGGCGAGCACGCCCTGCTGGTGGGCGAGCTGGGCGATCTGGTGGCGCACCATCCGCTGCGGGAGCGGTTGCGGGCCATCCAGATGCGCGCCCTGTATCGCGCGGGGCAGCAGAACGAGGCCCTGGCCAGCTATGGCGAGCTGCGCGAACGGCTGGCCGAGGAGCTGGGTCTGGACCCCGGCCCCGAGCTGGTGGCTCTGCATCAGGCGATCCTGGAGCAGAGCCCGGCGCTGAACGGCCCGGCCTCGCCCCCGGGGACGGGCACGACCGGCCTTCAGCGGCTTCCGGCGGAGGTGACCAGCTTCGTCGGCCGCGGACACGAGATCACCATGGGCAGGACCCTGCTGAGCCGTGCCCGGCTGGTGACCCTGACCGGGGTCGGCGGGGTCGGCAAGACCCGTCTGGCCCTGCGCCTGGCCGCCGAGACGGCGCCGGGGTTCCGCCACGGCGCATGGCTGGTCGATCTCGCCCCGCTGCAGGACGAGGACCTGGTCGCGGCCACGGTCGCGGCCACGCTGGGGCTGGGCGGGCAGACCACCTCCTCGCCGCTGGCGCACCTGAGCGACTACCTGGCCGACAAGCACCTGCTGATCGTCCTGGACAACTGCGAGCACCTGATCGACGCGTGCGCGAACCTGGCCGCCACCCTCCTGGCCGGCGCGCCCGACCTGCGGATCCTGGCGACCAGCCGCCAGCCGCTGGGCATCGAGGGCGAGTCGATCCTGCCCGTGCCACCGCTGGAGGTCCCGCCGGCGCCGGTGTCCCTGCCCGCCGCGCTGGCCTCCGAGGCCGTGCAGCTGTTCGTCGACCGGGTGGCCGCCGTCTGCCCCGACTTCACGCTCACGGCGGCCAACAGCGACGCCGTGGCCGGGGTCTGCCGGCGGCTGGACGGCATCCCGCTGGCCATGGAGCTCGCCGCGGTCCAGGTCCGGGCCCTGTCCATGGAGGGGGTACGCGCTCGGCTCGATCACCGCTTCGACCTGCTGGCCAAGGGACGGCGGGCGGTGCTGCCCCGGCATCAGACGCTGCGCGCGGCGGTCGAGTGGAGCTACGAGATGTGCTCCGCCGCCGAGAAGACCCTCTGGGCCAGGATGTCGGTCTTCGCCGGCGGATGCGATCTGGAGGCCGTCGAGGACGTGTGCACCGACGGCGCCCTACCGCCGGAATCCATGTACGCGCTGGTGGCCGACCTGGTCGACAAGTCCGTCATCTTCCGCCAGGAGGACGGCGCCCAGCCGCGCTACCGCCTGCTGGAGACCATCCGGGAGTTCGGCGAGGAGCGGCTGGCCTCCTCGGGAGAGCTGGCACAGATGCGCGCACGGCACTGCGACTACTACCGGCGCCTGATCCTGCGCGCCTCGTCGGAGCTGTTCGGCCCGCACCAGATCGACTGGCTGATCCGGCTCCGGCGGGAGCAGCCGAACATCCGCACCGCTCTGGAGCACAGCCTCAGCACCCCCGGCCTGGAGCGGGGCGCGCTGGAAGCGTCGACCGCCCTGCGTAACGTCTGGATTCTCACCGGTGCGCTGCGCGAGGGCAGCCGCTGGCTGCGGCGGGCGCTGGAACTCAACCCCGAGGCCACGCACACCCGCGCCGCGGCCTTCAACGCCCGCGCGTACCTGCTGGTCCTGCTCGGGGACATCGACGCCGCCCTGGAGGCGACGCGGGAAAGCCGCGCCCTCGGCGACCGGCTGGATGACCCACGGGCCCGCGCGTGGGCGGACATGTGCGCCGGGGCGGCCTGGATGTACGCGGGCGACCTGCCCGAGGCCCTGCGGCTGCTCCAGCAGGCGCTCACCGAGCAGCGCCGGCTGGGCGACCCGCTCTCCCTGGGCATCACCCTGCGCCACCTGTCGATGGCCGCGGCGGCCGCCGACGACCCGCGGGCAGCGGACTACGCGCAGGAATATCTGGACATCTGCCGGTCCCGCGGGGCGGAGACATCGACGTCCTGGGCCCAGTGGGTGGTGGGTCTCGGGCTGATCCAGCGGGGGGACGCCGAGCGCGGCGTCGCCCGCATCCGTGAGTCGCTGCGGCCCCAGACCCGGACAGAGGATCTGGCCGGCGAGGCCTTCTGCGTCGAAGTACTGGCCTGGGCCGCGGCGCTCACCGGCGAGACGGAGCGCGCCGCCCGGCTCTTCGGCGCCGCGCACGCGATCTGGCGCAAGGTCGGGAGCTCGCTCGGCGAGTCCCTGTACTTCCAGCGCCTGCGCGCGCCCTACGAGAGACGCGTGCGGGACGCCCTCGGCGACGAGGCGTACACCTCGCTCTTCAACGACGGGGACAAGCTGGACGTCGACGACGGCGTCCGTTATGCCTTGCGGGAGCCGGCGCCCGATCCCTGCGCCGCCGCCGCGCCCGCCGGCGATGCGGCGCCGCCCCCCGGGCCGTGACGTCGGGGCCGCTAGCCCTGCTGCTGCTTCATCTCCTCGGCCAGCTCGGCCCGGATGGCGTCCATGTCGAGCGCCCGCACCTGGCGGATCAGGTCTTCCAGGGCGGGCGCCGGGATGGCGCCGGCCTGGGCGAAGACCACGATGCCGTCGCGGATGGCCATGAGCGTGGGGATCGAGGTGATGTCGAAGCCCTGGGCGAGGCCCTGCTCGGCGTCGGTATCGATCTTGCCGAAGGTGACGTCGTCGTGCTTGTCGGACGCCTGCTCGAAGATCGGGCCGAACTTCTTGCACGGCGGGCACCACTCCGCCCAGAAGTCGAGCAGCACGATCCCCTTGTCGGCGATGTCGTTGAAGTTCTTCTCGGTTACTTCGATGGTCGCCACAAGTGGCTCCTCGTTCCTCGTCGGAGTGTGTCGGCGCTGGAGGCGCGCCCGCCGGCCAGCTTCGTCAACGGTTGTCAACCACGTACCCAGCACCAGCATTCCATGCTCCGGGCGGGACCGCGCGCCGGGCGGGGCGGGCGATCCGGGCGCGCGACCGCCGGCGCAGCGAGCAGAATTTTGTACGCATATTTGCGCATGAATGTGGATACAACATAAAAACATCGATCCTTGACGACGGCGACGGCGGGTATGACCAGTCCATGGACTGGGTCACCTGCGCGTATTCTGCTGCCTGCACCGGAATCGCGAGCCGGCCGACCGGCTTCTGCCTCGCCCACCTCGCGCCCGACCGGCTCGCCGAGGTCCTGGCCGGGATGTCCGCCGGCCGCCTGCTCGACCTGCGCGGCACGACGATCGGCGGCGAACTGCTGTCCAGGGTCCTGGAGGCCACCGGCGGCAGGCCGGGCCGGGCCCGGCTCGACCGGGTCCGCTTCACCGGCGACGTGCGGCTCTCGGGCGTGACGTTCACCGGCGACGTCTCGCTCGACGGAGCCAGGTTCGAGCGGCTGGCCTCGTTCTTCGGCGCGCGGTTCGAGGGCAACGTGTCGCTGGCCGGCGCCAGGTTCACCCGCGAGCTGTCCTTCCACGGCGTCACCGTGCGCGGGCACGTCTCGCTCGACCGGGCCGTGATGTCCCGCGACGCGCTGTTCAGCCAGGCCGACTTCGGTCACCGGCTGTCGTGCGAGCAGGCCAGGTTCGACGGGTACGCCACCTTCGACGGGGCCAGGCTGGGCGACGGGGCCGCCTTCAGGGGGGCGCGCTTCGGCCGTACCCTGTCGTTCCGCAAGGTCAGCGGCCACGCCGGCTTCGACGGCGCGCACTTCGCCTCCGACGCCTACCTCTCGGCCACCGGCCGGCTCTCGGCGGCCCGGGCCCGCGCCGACGGGCTGCTGGACGTGGCGGTGTCGCGCTGCGGCGTCGACCTGCGCGGCGTCGAGGTGGCGGGCGCGACGACGCTGCGGCTCACCGACTCGCAGGCCGACCTGGAGGGCGCCGTGCTGCGCGGCCCCGCCACCGTCACCGGCAAGGGCCGGTCCATGCTGACCTCGCTGCGGCGGGTGGAGGCGGGCAGCCTGGCGCTGTCCGGGCTGGACCTGTCGCTGTGCCGCTTCGCCGGCCTGGCCCAGCCCTCGGGGGTGCGGGTCAAGGACTGCACGTTCGCGCTGACGCCGCGCGGCGTCCGGGTCAGCCTGCGCTGGCCGATGGTGCGCTGGTTCTCGCGGCGCCGCGCGCTCGCCGACGAGCACACCCTGCGCGGCTGGGCGGCGCCGGACGAGCCCGGCGCCACGCCCGACGGGCTGGCCGACCTCTACGCCGGGCTGCAGCCCAGCGACCGCGCCACCTCGACCGACTTCGCGTTCGCGGCCATGGAGATGCGCCGCCAGGCCGGCCACCGCTGGTGGCTGTCGGTCTCGTGGCTCCTGTGCGGGTACGGCCTGCGCCTGGGGCGGGCGGTCGGCTGGTTCGCGCTGCTGGTGGCGGTGATGGCGGCCGCCGTGTTATGGACGTCGACCTCGCACGCCGACCGCCAGCCCGGCCGCTCCATCCCCGCCGCCCACGGGTAGCCCGACCAGCCGACCCGAGCCGCGCACCGCCGGCCCGGCCGGCCGGCGCCGGCGCGATTCTCCCGGTCACTTGGAGATTCCATGCGGCGCCCCTCAACCTCCCTCGCGGCGTGCACGTCCAGCGCTGGATCCTGGACGACGGCTGGTGAGGAAGGGCAAGACGCGCACGCGAGAACCGCGCTGAGCGGACGGCGCTGAGCGCGGCGCTCAGCGGAGGGCGGCGGGCGGACGGCGGTGGGCGGGCCGGTCCCCGCCCCGGCCTGGCGGCGCTGGACGGGCAGGACGGCGGTGGACGGGCAGGACGGCGGTGGGCGGGCCGGTCCCCGCCCCGGCCTGGCGGCGCTGGACGGGCAGGACGGCGGTGGACGGGCAGGACGGCGGTGGACGGGCAGGACGGCGGTGGGCGGGCTGGTTCCGGCCCCGGCCTGGCGGCGCCGGACGGCGGTGGCGGGTTCAGGGGAGGTCGGCCACGACGGCGGCGATGCGGGCGAAGTGGTGCGAGCGCCACCCGCCGCCCATGATCCGGCGGGAGAACTGCTGCACCTCGTCGTCGGGGTCGAAGCCCTCGTGATCGAGGAACAACCTGGTGCCCCTGCCCTCGGGTTCGAGGCGCCAGGTGACCGTCCAGTCGGCGTGCTCGCCGCCCCGCCAGCTGATCCTGAGCAGCTTCTCCGGCTCCAGCTGCAGCACCTCGCAGTGGACGGTGCCGTCGAAGCCGGCGTTCGGCCTGGGCGTCGTGGTGAACGTGAACCGGTGCCCCACCTCGGGTTCGAAGTCGTTGGGCATGAGCCAGCGGGCCACCAGCTCGGGATCGGTGAGCGCGCGCCAGACCTTCGCCGGCGGGTGCGCGATGAACTGGTCGATCCTGATCGCGCGCAGGTCATCGGCCGTCGTGTCGTGGGGCATGGTCCCCGTCCTCCATCTCGTCGGGAAGCTCGTCGAGCAGGGTCGTGAGGGCGGTGAGCCGCTCGCGCCAGAACCGCTCGTACGGTGTGAGCCAGTCGCGCAGCTCCATGAGAGGCGCCGCCTCCAGCCGGTAGTGCCGCTCGCGCCCCTTGCGCGACTCGGCCACCAGCCCCGCGTCCCTGAGCACCTTGAGGTGCTCCGACACGCTGGGCCTGCTCATGTCGAACCGCTCGGCCAGCCGGCCGGCGGGCTGCGCGCCCTCGTCGAGCAGCAGGCGCAGCAGCTCCCGCCGGGCCGGGCTGGCCAGCGCGGCGAAGACGTGGTCGGCCGTCATGCCTGGCTGACCACGAAACCGTTCCCGAACGGGTCGTAGAAGAGCACCTGCCGCCCCCACGCCTCCTCGCTCGGCCCCTCGAAGGCGCATTCGTGCTCGCGCAGCCGCGCGGCCAGGGCGTCGAGGTCGGGCGCGGCCACCACCAGGCCGCCGATCGGCGCCATGTCGGGGAACCAGGAGGCCAGCAGCAGCGTGGTCTCGGCGCCCTTGGGGGCGACGGTGAGCCAGCGGCCCATGGGGAAGGGGTTGTCGGTGCGCACCTCGAAGTCGAGCACGCCGGTGTAGAAGGCGAGCGCCCGCTCCTGGTCGGCGACAGGCACGGTGACGGTGAGGATCTGGGAAATCGGCATGTCGGCCACTATACGTAGGTTTTTTCCTACGCATCAACCCCACCCCCAGAAAATATCGGGGAATTCCCTGATGGGACCCCGAGAACGCGCTCCGTAGACTTGTCGCCATGCGTATCGACGACTATGTGGCGGAGCTCGACCGTGCCCTGGCGGGCCCCCACGGGCCCAAGCAGGACCTGGTCGTCGAGGCGCGCGACAGCCTGACCGACACCGCCGACGCGCTGGAGGCCGACGGGCTGGACCGGGCGGAGGCCGAGCGGGTCGCGGTGGCGGAGTTCGGGCAGGTCGCCGAGATCGCCCCCGGCTACCAGGCCGAGCTGACCGCCGTGGCGGGGCGGCGGCTGGGGTTCCTGCTGCTCATCAGCGTGCCGATGACGGCACTGATGTGGTCGGTGCTCTGGCGCCTCTATCCGGCCACCGGCTACGCCTGGGAGCACATGCCCGTCTGGTACCGGCCCGTCTCGCGGCTGCTGGACGTGTTCCAGCTCTGCGTCGGCCTGTACGGCGGGCTCGCGCTGTTCGCCCTGAGCCGGGGGGCCCGGTGGATCCGCAGGCCCCGGCTGGTCACCAGGTCGCTGGGCGTGACCGTGTGGATCATGCTGCCGGTCTGCGGGGTGCTGAGCGCGCTGCTCTCCTTCGGCTCGCCGGGCGCCAACACGCTGACCGTCCTGCCCGCCGTACTCGCGAACGTGGTGACCTCGGCCTTCTGGGGGCTGCAGATCTACGGCGCCACGCGCTGCCTGCGCGTCACCCGCCCGCGGCCCTGACCTCACGGCCCAGCACAGGGCCCACCTCGGGGCCCACCTCGGGCCCCAGCTGGGAACCTACCTCGGGATCTGGGCGGCCTCCGCGCGCAGCACGCTGCCGATCACGCTCGTGAACTCCTGCCACGCCGAGCGCTCCCCTTCGAGCTGCTTCCTGCCCGAGTCGGTCAGCCGGTAGGTGCGCCGCTTGCGCCCGCCCACCGTCGCCCACTCGCTCGACAGGTAGCCGATGCGCTCCAGCCTGCGCAGCGCCGGATAGACGGTGCCGGTGGGGACGTTGAGCGCGCCTCCGCTGCGTTCCAGCAGCGCCTCGATGATGGCGTAGCCGTGCAGCGGCTCCCGTTCCAGCACGGAGAGCAGGAGCGCGTCCATGTGCCCGCGCAGCGCGTCCGGATTCATGACCCCGATCCTAGATCCCGCGTCGCGGCGGATGCGGCCCCGGTCCGGGGCCTTCGTGAAGTACGGCGGCAGGTACGCATGTAGCCAGTCTACATGTAGGCTGTCTATATGTAGGTAGGCATAACGACCCATCGGAGACGTGATGGATGTACTCGAACTGGCGCGTACGCAGTTCGCCGTGACGGGCAGCCTGCACTTCCTGTTCGTCGTGCTCACGCTGGGCCTGGCGCCGCTCGTGGCGATCATGAACACGCGCTGGGCGCTCTCGCGCAAGCCGGTGCACGAGGCGATGACCCGCTTCTGGGGGCAGGTCTACGTCGTCAACTACGCGCTGGGCATCGTGACCGGGCTGGTGATGGAGTTCCAGTTCGGGCTGTCGTGGAGCGGCCTGTCCGATTACGCGGGCGACGTGTTCGGCGCGCCGCTGGCCATGGAGACGCTGGTGGCGTTCTTCCTGGAGTCCACGTTCCTCGGACTGTGGATCTTCGGGTGGGGGCGGCTGCCCCGGTGGCTGCACCTGGCGTGCATCTGGCTCGTGACGCTGACGGCGTACGCGAGCGCCTTTTACATCATGCTCGCCAACTCGTTCCTGCAGAACCCGGTCGGCACCGTCGAGCGCGGCGGCCGGCTCGACCTGGTCGACTTCGGCGCCCTGCTCGGCAACAAGGCGCTGATCTTCTCCTTCCCCCACGTCATCGGGGCGGGCCTGTTCACGGGGGCCATGGTGCTGGTGGGCGCGAGCGCGTACCAGCTGCGCCGCCGTACCGAGCACGTCGAGTTCTTCACCCGGTCCCTGCGGACCGGGGTGGTCGCGGCGGCCGTCGGGATCGTCCTCACCATGGGGTTCGGGTACGCGCAGTTCGGCGGGGTCCAGGAGGGCAAGTTCGACGGCAACGTGGGCGCGGCGCTGCCGCTGGGGCTCATGATCGAGATAGGGCAGCTGCTCGCTCTGGTCGTGCTGTTGGTGATGCTGCCGATGATCGCGGTGCTGCCGCGGCTGCGGTGGACGCATCCCCTGCTCATCATGATGACGCCACTGCCGTTCGTGCTGGCGATCATGGGCTGGCTGGCGCGCGAGGTGGGGCGGCAGCCGTGGATGATCTGGGAGAAGCTCACCGTGGCCGACGCCATGTCCCCCGGGCTGACCTCTGGCATGATCACGGGCTCGCTCGTCGGGTTCGCCGGCGTGCTGGGGCTGCTGGCGGTGGTCGACTACGTGCTCATCGCCAAGATCATCCGGCGCGGGCCGCGCGACGTGGCCCTGGGCGCCGCCGTCCCCGCCGATGAGCCGCGGTCCCCCGCGCTGAGCTACTGAGGAGTGCTGACATGGAGCTGATCTGGTTCGTCCTCTTCGCGATCCTGCTGGCCGGATATTTCGCCCTTGAGGGGTTCGATCTGGGAGTGGGGCTGCTGCTGCCGGTGCTGGGCAGGACGCGCGAGGGCCGCGACCGCATGGTGGCCGCGATCGCCCCGTACGTGCTGGCCAACGAGGTGTGGCTGGTGGCGGTCGCCGGCACGCTGTTCGGGGTCTACCCGCTGCTGGAGGGCGAGGTCCTGTTCACGCTGTATCCGCTGGTGGTGGCCATGCTGCTGTGCTGGGTCCTGCGCGACGCCGGGTTGTGGTTCCGGCGGCGGCTGGACGGCGCCAGGTGGCGGGGGTTCTGGGACGCGATGATCGCGTTCGGCTCGCTGGGGCTGTCGTTCGGGTGGGGCATGGCGATCTACGCGGCGGCCACCGGCTTCGAGTCGCCGGCCGTGCACCCGCTGGGGATGTTGCTGGGGGCGGTCGTGACCATGGTGTTCGCCTTCCACGGGTGGACGTTCCTGGCATGGCGGGCTCCGGGGACCTTCGGGGCGTCCAGGTCGGTGGCGGCCCTGGCGGTGTCGGCGCTGGTGGCGGCGCTCCCGGCGCTGGGGGTGCTGGTGGGGGCGATGCCGTACCTGCTGGAGCACAGCGCTCCTCCGGCTACGTTGAATGTGCTCAGTGTCATGGCGCTGCCGTGCGCGCCCATCATGCTCGGCGCGCAAATATGGGTATGGCGCACTTTCCGCCCAGGGAAGGACGCCTTCCGGCTCCCGTCGTTCTTCTGAGGGCTCGTGCACAAGGATCTCCTGCGGCTCATGCGGGCCGAGCGGTCGGTTCGCCGCCATCTGGCCGTGACGATGGTCGCGGCGGTGCTGGCGGGGCTGCTCGTGCTGGTGCAGGCCGAACTTCTGGCCGGGGTGCTGTCCGGCAGGTTCACCGCCGCCGCGCTCGGCGCGCTGGCGGCGGTGGTAGGCGTGCGGGCGCTGCTCGCCTGGACCCAGGGCGTCTTCGCCGGGCGCACCGCGACCGGCGTCAAGTCGGCGCTGCGCCACCGGCTGCTCGGCCGCCTGCGTGACCTCGGGCCGGGGCGGCTCACCGCCCACCGCTCCGGCGAGCTCGTCACGCTGACCGGGCGCGGCCTGGACGGGCTCGACGCCTACCTGACGGGCTACCTGCCGTCGATCGCGGTGGCCGGGGTGGTGCCGCTCGCGGTGCTGGTCCGGCTCTTCGCCGCCGACCTGGGCAGCGCCGTGATCGTGCTGATCACGCTGCCGCTGATCCCCGTCTTCGGCGCCCTGGTGGGCATGACCACCAAGGCCGTCACCGAGCGCCAGTTCCGCGCCCTGTCGCGGCTCGGCGGCCACTTCCTGGACGTCGTACGCGGCCTGCCCACCCTGCGCGCCTTCGGCCGGGCCCGCTACCAGGCGGGCGTCATCGAGCAGATCGCGGACGCGCACCGCAGCGCCACGATGCGGACCCTGCGGGTGGCGTTCCTGTCGTCGCTGGTGCTGGAGCTGTGCGCGTCGCTGTCGCTGGCGCTGGTGGCGGTGCCCATCGGGCTGCGCCTGCTCGGCGGGTCGCTGGACCTGACGACGGCGCTGCTGGTGCTGCTGCTGGCGCCCGAGGCGTACCTGCCGCTGCGGGCGATGGGGACGCGCTTCCACGCCTCCATGGAGGGGGTGGCCGCCGCCGACGCGGCCTTCGCCGTACTGGACGGGTCCGAGTCCGAGCCGGTACGGCGGCCCGCCCCCGCCGTGCCGCCCGCCGGGGCGCCGGAGATCCGCCTGGAGAACGTCACCGTCCGCTACCCCGGCCGGGACGGCGCCGCGCTGGAGAACGTCTCCCTCACCATCGGGCCGCGCGAGCGCGTGGCGCTCGTCGGCGAGAGCGGCGGCGGCAAGAGCACGCTACTCCACCTCATCCTCGGCTTCGTCGAGCCGTCGGAGGGACGGGTCCTCGTCGACGGGACGGACCTGCGCGAGCTGGACCTGGAGGGGTGGCGGGCGCGGCTGGCGTTCGTGGCGCAGCGGCCGCACCTGTTCGCCACGTCGGTGGCCGGCAACATCCGGCTCGGGTCTCCCTCGGCCACCCTGGACGAGGTCCGCCGGGCGGCCGCCGCCGCGCACGCCGACTTCGTGGACGGGCTGCCCCAGGGCTTCGACACCGTGCTCGGGGAGCGCGGCACCAACCTGTCGGCGGGCCAGCGGCAGCGGATCGCGCTCGCCCGGGCCTTCTGCCGGCCCGGGGCGTCGGTGCTGCTGCTGGACGAGCCGACGGCGCGGCTGGACGGGCGGAGCGAGGCAGCCGTGGTGGCGGCCACCGCCGGGCTCGCACAGGACCGCACGGCCGTCATCGTCGCCCACCGGCCCGCCATGATCGACCTGGCGGACCGGGTCATCCGCGTCCACGAGGGCCGCGTGGTGTCCGACACCGTCCGTCGGGACAGGGCCTCTGGCGCGGCCGGAGACGACAACTCCCCCACCACCGCAACCGGCCCAGCGGGTCCGACAGGCTCGGGCTCCGGAGATTCGGCCGGCTCGGAGGGCTCGGGGCACTCAATCGGCTCAGCGAGCGCGGCGGGCTCGGGCGGCGCGGCGGGTGCGCGGCCGAGCACGACAGCAGATGCCGCAGCGGACGCGCTCCCGAGCACGACAGCGGGTGCCGGAGCGGACGCGAGGCCGGGCTCGACGGAGGGCACGGCACCGGGTTCTGCGGCGGGCGCGGCGGTGAACCCCAGGAGCGAGCGCCCGGACGGCGACCTCGCGTCAGAGGGGGACGCCGCAAGGGCGCGATCGGGCGAAAGGAGCGGGCGGTGAACCGGCGTATGGGAACGCGGCTGGTGTGGGCGGTGCTGGCCGGGGCCGCGGCCGACCTGGCCGGGCTCGGGCTCATCGCCGCCGCCGCGTGGCTGATCACCAGGGCCGCCCAGCAGCCGCCCCTCGCCGCCCTGAGCGTGGCGATCGTGGCGACCAGGGCGTTCGCCACCAGCAAGGGCGTCTTCCGCTACGCCGAGCGGCTGACCGGGCATGACGTCGCGCTCCGCGCCCAGGCGAGCACCCGGGAACGCCTCTACCACGCGCTCATCCCGCCCCAGCAGCCCCGCCACGGAGGCGCCGACCTGCTCAGCCGCATGGTCGACGACACCGAGGCCGTGCAGGACCTGCTCGTCCGCTGCCTGCTCCCCGCCGCGGCGGCCGCGACCGCGGGGCTGGCGGCCGTGGTCATCGGGCTGGCCGTCCTGCCGGTGACGGCGCTGGTGCTGGTGGCCGGGCTGGTGCTGGCCGGGGTGGTCCTGCCCGCCGGTACGGCCGCCGCCGCCCGCCGATGGTCGGCCAGGATCGCCCCGGCCAGGGCGGCGCTGGCGGGCCGGGTGGCGGACCTGGTGCACGGCTCCGCCGACCTGGCCGCTTACGGCGCCGACGAGGAGGCGCTGGCCAAGGCGCTGGCGGCCGATGAGTCCCTGGCCGCGCTCGAACGCCGCCAGGCCCGTGTCCACGCCGCCGCCCTCGCCGGCGGCACCCTGATCCAGGGGCTGACGGTGGCGGCCGTCGTCCTGCTCGCCCAGGGGGCGGGCGCCGGCTCGGTCGCCACGGCCGTGCTCGCGCTGACCGCCCTGGTGTCGTTCGAGCCGGTGCTGCCGCTGGCGGCGGCGGGCGAGCGCCTGGCGGGGATCATGGCGGCGCTGCGACGCCTGCGCGACGTCCGCTCCGCCGCCCCCGCCGTCGCGGAGCCCGCCACGCCCGCGCCCCTGCCCGGGTCCCCGCTCACCGTCGAGATCGCCGACCTGGTGGTCCGCCACCCCAGCGGTCGTGAGGTCGCACTCTCGGACACCGTGCACGACAGCGGCGATGAGGTCCGGAGTCCGGCTGTCGCACGGTCCGGTGCCCGGCCGGCCGCCGGTTCCGACACCCTGCACGCGGGTGGTCACGGCTCCGCCCTCAACGGCGACGGCCGCGTCCTCAACGGCGATCGCCCGGCACGCCACGACGCCGCCGGTGACGGCACCGCGCCCCCCACCACGACGGCCCACGCGACGGCAGGGCGGGCCGTGGAGCGTTCAGGTGCGGCGGATCAGACGAGGGGCGGTGTCCCGGCGCGGCCCGCGTTGGACGGGGTGTCGCTGACGCTCACCCCCGGCAAGCGGGTAGCGATCATCGGCCCCAGCGGCGCGGGCAAGAGCACGTTGCTGGCCGCGCTCATGCGCCTGGTCGAGCCCGAGTCCGGGCACATCCGCGTCAACGGCACCGACCTCCGCGACCTGGCCGGCGACGACGTGCGTACGCTCATGACCGGCCTCACCCAGGACCCGTACATCTTCCGCGCCACCCTCCGCGACAACCTGCGCCTGGCCGGTCCCGAGGCGGGAGACGAGGCGATCGAGCGGGCCGTGCGGGAGGCCAGGCTCGACGGCTGGGTGGAGCGGACCGGCTGGGACACGGAGCTGGGCGAGGACGGCAGGACCGTGTCCGGCGGCCAGCTGCAGCGGCTGGCGCTGGCCAGGGCGCTGCTGTACGACCCGCCCGTGCTGCTGCTGGACGAGCCGGCCGAGGCGCTCGACGAGGAGACGGCCGACCGGCTGATGGCGGACCTGCTGGACGTCACCAGGGACCGCACCACGCTCCTCGTCACGCACCGGCTCAAGGGGCTGGAGGGCGTGGACGAGGTGGTCGTGCTCGAAGAGGGCCGCGTCGTCCAGAGGGGGCGGCATGACGAGCTCGTCGCCGTGCCCGGCTACTACCGCGATCTGTGGGAGTCCGAGGTTCTGACCAGGCGCTGAGGCCCCTGGCGGAGGTGAGGGCTTGAGTTGGCGCGGTAATCTGGTTTAAAGTACAAACCAGTTTGAGCCAAGGAGGGGTTTGCGATGACGAGCGACGAAGAAGACGCGCCGAGCCCCGAGGAGATACTGCGGGTCATCCAGGAGCAGCGCGTCGCCACCGTGCGGTGGCTGCGCGGCGACCCCCTCCTGCTCTACGCCCCGTGGGGCGTCGCCTGGCTGCTCGGCTACACCGCGCTCTTCCTGCACTACGGCCTCGACGGCCACCCGTACGCGCCGATCTCCCTGAGCCAGGCGCTGGGCGTGCTGATGGGCGCGCAGATCGTCGCGGGAGCGGTGTCGGCGTTCGAGATCGCGCGGATGAGCGGCGGGGTCCGGGGCCACCAGTCGGCCAGGGGCACGATGTATGGGTACGGGTGGCTCGCCGGGATGCTGCTCATGATCATCATCGGCGTGCGGCTGAGCATGATCCTCCCGCCTGGCGAGGCCGCGCTGCTGTGGGGCGGCGGGACGCTCATGGTCGTGGCGGTCATGTACATGGCCGGGGGCGCGATCTGGCTCAACTGGGAGATGTTCTTCATCGGCGCCTGGGTCGCGGCCGTCGACGCCGTGGGCGTGCTGATGGGCGTGGGCTGGTTCCTGCTCCTGACGGCCGTGCTGCTGGGCGGCGGCTTCATCGCGATCGGCCTGTGGCTGAGGCGACGGAGGTGACCGCCGACAAGGCGCTGCCGGAGCTGGACCCGGTGATCCACGCGCAGGCCAGGCTGCGGGTGGTGGCCGCCCTCAACGTGCTGGGCGACGGGAACGAGATGGCCTTCCCGACGCTGAAGGACCTGCTCGACATGACCGCGGGCAACCTCTCGGTGCACCTGACCAAGCTGGAGGACGCCGGATACGTCCGGATCACCAAGACGCACAAGGGCCGCACACCGGTCACGTACGTGGCGCTCACGAAGCGGGGGCGAGCGGCCTTCGAGGACTACACCAAGGCCATTCGCGCCTTGCTCGACAACGCTGGAGGAACATCATGACCGTCCTCGCCAGGACGATCGAGGCCACGCGCCGCTACGGCGACGTGCTGGCGCTCGACCGCGTCTCGCTCGACATCCGGGCGGGAGAGCTGGTCGGGCTGCTCGGCCCGAACGGCGCGGGCAAGTCCACCCTGATCAACCTGTTCGTCGGGCTGCGCCGCCCGACCTCCGGCACGGTCGAGCTGCTCGGCGGCTCCCCGGGCGACCCGGTCACCAGGCGCGGCATAGGCGTGACCCCGCAGGAGACGGGCCTGCCGGAGTCGTTAAGGGTCGGCGAGATCGTCGACTTCATCTCAGCGCATTTCCCGAAAAAGGTGGAGAAGGGGGAGCTGCTGGCGCGGTTCGGCCTCAGCGACCTGATCAAGCGGCAGATCGGCGGCCTGTCCGGCGGGCAGAAGCGGCGGCTGGCCGTGGCGCTCGCGTTCGCGGGCGAGCCGAAGCTGGTCTTCCTCGACGAGCCCACGACCGGCCTCGACGTCGAAGCCAGGCGCGCGCTGTGGGACGGCGTCCGGGCCTTCCACGAGGACGGCGGCACCGTGCTGCTCACCAGCCACTACCTCGAGGAGATCGAGGCCCTCGCCGAGCGGGTCGTGGTGGTGGGCCGCGGCCGGGTGCTGGCCGACGACACCGTGCGGGCCGTACGCGACATCGTGGGGGTGCGGCGCGTCTCCCTGTCCGCCGCGGATCTGCCCGACCTGCCCGGCGTGATCGGCTCGGAACGCGAGGACGGGCGCGTGCACCTGCTGACCACCGATCCCGACCGGCTGGTCGTCGAGCTGGTGCGGAGCGGCGCGCCGTTCTCCGGGCTCGAGATCAGGCCGTCCACCCTGGAGGAGGCCTTCCTCACCATCACCTCGAAGGAGTCCGCGCATGCCTAGCCTGGTCCTCGCACACACCCGATATTTCGTGATCGAGTCCATCCGGGTGCCGATCGGCATTCTGGCCAGCGCGCTGTTCCCCGCCATCGCGATGCTGGCGTTCGTGGTGCCGTTCGCGGGAGGCGATCCGCAGGCCGCCACCATGGCGACGGCGTCGATGATGTTCTTCGGCGCGATGTCCGGCGCGCTGACCGGGCTGGCCATCAATGTGGCGCAGGACCGCGAGCAGCCCTGGAACCCCTACCTGCGCACGCTCCCCGCGGGCCCCTTCCCCCGCTTCGTCGGGCGCATCCTGTCCACGGTCGCCGTGATGCTGCTGTCGGTGATCCCGGTGCTGCTGGAGGCGGTGCTCCTCACCGAGGCCACGATCACGCCGGTACGGCTGCTGCTCGGGCTGGCCGTGCTGGTGGCGAGCGGGATCCCGTTCATGCTGATGGGCCTGCTCATCGGCTTCCTGCTGAGCTCGAAGGCCGCGATCGCGGTCTCGCAGCTCCTGTTCTTCCCGCTGGCGATCGTGGGCGGGCTGCTGCTGCCGCCGGCCGTACTGCCCGGCTTCGTCGACACGATCTCGCCGTTCACGCCCGCGAGGGGGGCGGCCGAGCTGCTGTGGGCGGCGACGGCGGGCAGCACCCCGGACGCGGTCGCCCTCGTCATGCTGGCCGTGTGGACCGTGGTGCTGGCAGTGGCGGCCGGCTGGGCCTACCGGCGCGACGAGGGCCGGCGCTTCTCCTGAGCCTCCGGAAAAGAGGGGGGGTGTGCCGCCGAGTCCGCAGCGATCTCAACGGCACACCCGTCCAAGAGGGGGTCCTGTTATTTCTTCTCTTGCAGGGTCACGGTGACCTCATGGGTCGAACCGTTCCTCATGTATGTGATCTTGACCTGTTGGCCCGGTTTGAAACCTCTGACCTGCCCAACTACAGTATCTCCCCCGTCAACCGCCTTGTTACCGATCTTGGTGATCAGGTCGCCCTGCTGCAGGCCGGCCTCGGCCGCCGGGCTTCCGTCGGTGACCTGCCTGATGAGGGCGCCCGGCACGTCGCCGGTCGCGTCGGTGACGCTCACGCCGAGGAACGCGTGGCTGACCTTGCCGCTGCTGATGAGCTGCTCGGCGACCTGCTTGGCGGTGTTGACCGGGATGGCGAAGCCGACGCCGCCGCCCGCCGCGTCGGAGGCGATGGCGGTGTTGATGCCGATCAGCTCGCCCGCCGCGTTCACCAGCGCGCCGCCGGAGTTGCCGGGGTTGATGGAGGCGTCGGTCTGGATCGCGCCGGCGATGGTGGTGACCGCGCCGCCCTGGCCCGGGTCCTGGCCCCAGCCCGGCGGGATCTGCTGGCGCTGCTCGCCGCCGACGCTCAGGGTGCGGTCGAGCGCGCTGACGATACCCGCGGTGACGGATCCGTCCAGGCCGAGCGGACTGCCGATGGCCAGCACCGGGTCGCCCACCCGGACGATGTCGCTGTCGCCGAGCGTGGCCTTGGTCAGCCCCGACATGCCTTCCGCCCTGATGACGGCGAGGTCGGTGGCGGGGTCGGTGCCGACGACGGCGGCCCTGGCGGTCTTGCCGTCGTTGAACTTGACGGTCATCTGGCCGCCGCCCTCGCTCGCGCCCTCGACCACGTGGTTGTTGGTGAGGATGAGCCCGTCCTCGGAGAGCACGACGCCGGAGCCCTCGCCGGTCTGCCCCTGGATCATCACGACACTGGGCTGCACCTTGTCGGCGACCTCGGCGATGGTGAGCTGGTTGGAGGCCGACTTGAAGACGGGGCTCGGCGTGGCGCTGCTGGCCAGCGGCTCGGGCTGGAACGTGTTGGCGACGAAGCCGCCCACCACGCCGCCGGCGACGGCCGTCGCGGCCAGGGCCAGGCCGGCGACGGCCTTGCGCACCGACACGACGCCGGGCTTCTTCGGGGGCGAGGGCGGGGGAAGCGGCTGTCCCAGGATCTGCGTGTCCGTGCGGGGGAAGCCCCCGGCGGCCGGCGGGGTGCTGCCGAACTGGCTCCACCCGCCGGTGCCCTGCTCGTGAGGCTCGTTCGCGTTCATCTGTCATCTCCCTCAAGTCCCGATGACTCAAGGGTGCCAACACGCGCGTAAGAGCTGGTTAAGCCGGTCATGGGAGCCGTCTGAGACGGTTGAGAGCGGCTTTATCGATCCAGGTCAAGGACTGGACACCGGCACGAAGAAAATCGCCGGAAATTTACCGGCGAACCGGCCAGTACTCATCGCGGAGCAGCCGCTTGTAAAGCTTGCCTGTCGGATGGCGCGGCAACTCCTCGCGGAAGTCGACCGACTTCGGGCACTTGTAGTGCGCCAGGCGTTCGCGGCAGTACGCGATGAGCTCAGCCTCCAGCTCCGGCCCGGCCTCGGCCGGCGAGACCGGCTCCACCACGGCCTTGACCTGCTCCCCCATCTCCTCGTCCGGCACCCCGAACACCGCCACGTCGGCCACCTTCGGGTGCACCGACAGCACGTTCTCGGCCTCCTGCGGGTAGATGTTCACGCCACCCGAGATGATCATGTACGAGCGGCGGTCGGTGAGGTAGAGGAAGCCGTCGTCGTCCAGGCGGCCGATGTCGCCGAGCGTGGTCCAGCCCCGTCCCTTCGGGTCGTGCGCGGAGCGGGTCTTGTCCGGGTCGCCGTGATACTCGAACGTGGCGCCGCTCTCGAAGTAGACCGTGCCGTGCTCGCCGGGCGGCACGTCGTCGCCCTCCTCGTCGCAGACGTGCACGACGCCGAGCAGCGAGCGGCCGACCGTGCCCTTGTGGCGCAGCCAGTCCTCGGAGTTGACGTAGAGGAAGCCGTTGCCCTCGGTGCCCGCGTAGTACTCGTGGATGATCGGGCCCCACCAGTCGATCATCTGCTCCTTGACCGGCACGGGGCAGGGCGCGGCGGCGTGAATCGCGCACTGCAGCGAGGACAGGTCATACTTTTTCCGGACTTCTTCCGGAAGTTTGATCATCTTGATGAACATCGTCGGCACGAGCTGCGAGTGCGTCACCCCGTACCGCTCCACCAGCGCGAGGAAGCGCTCGGCGTCGAAGCGCTCCATCACCACCACCGTGGCTCCGAGCTGCTGGAACGTCAGGCTGTAGCGCAGCGGCGCGGCGTGGTAGAGCGGCGCGGGCGAGAGGTAGACGCTGTCGGCCGACGGGGCGAACAGGCCCTGGACGAGCCTGAACAGCATGCCCGGCTCGGTGAGCGGCCCGTGCGCGGAGGGGATCTTCACACCCTTCGGCCGCCCCGTGGTGCCGGAGGAGTAGAGCATGTCGACGCCCGCGCACTCGTCGCCGATCGGGGTGGCCGGCTGCCGGGCGACCGCCTCCTCGTACGGCTCGAAGCCCTCGGCCACGCCGTCGAGCATGAGCCGCACCTCGACGCCGGGCGTGGCCGCGGTGATCGAGCCCGCCACGCCGGCGAGGCCGGCGCTGGTGATGAACGCCCGGGCGCCGCAGTTGTTCACGATGTAGGCCAGCTCCTCGCTCTGGAGCCGGGAGCTGATGGGCGTGTAGTACAGGCCCGAGCGGTGCGCGGCCCAGGCGACGGTCAGGAAGAGCGGGTGGTTGGGGAGCATGAAGGCGATGTGGTCGCCCGGGCGCAGGCCGGCCGCGCGGAACAGGTGGGCCAGCCGGTTCGACTCCTCGTCCAGCTCGCGGTAGGTGATGATCCGTCCGGAGCCCGCCATGATCACAGCGGGCTTGTCTGGGGTGACTGCTGCGATGGCTCCCGGATACATGACCGAACCTTATTCGGTCGTACGGCCCCGCGCCAGCACCCCTTCCCACCCGGGCCAGGACCCGCCGCTTACACAATTACGATCGCCGTGAGCGAACATCGGCAAGAGAGGGAACAACGACGGGCTCCAATGAATTGAGTCGGTATAACTCAACCCTTTGGAGTTCGCATGAGTGAGAGTCTGATCCTCCCGGTCCTGCCGCTGGACGACGAGGTCGTCCTCCCGGGCATGGTCGTTCCGCTGGACCTGTCCGACTCCGAGGTGCGGGCTGCCATCGACGCGGCCCGTGCATCCGGTGGCAACAAGCCGCAGGTCCTGCTCGTTCCCCGGATCGACGGCCGCTACGGCGCGGTCGGCGTGCGGGCCGTGGTCGAGCAGGTCGGGAGGCTGCCCGGCGGCGAGCCCGCCGCCGTGGTGCGCGGCGTCGGCCGCGTCCGCGTGGGCACCGGCACGACCGGGCCTGGCGCCGCGCTGTGGGTCGAGGCCGACACGATCGACACCGTCCCCGCCGGCGAGCGCGCCCAGGAGCTGGCCAGGGAGTACAAGACGCTGGCCACCACGATCCTGCAGAAGCGCGGCGCCTGGCAGGTGGTCGACCAGGTCAACCAGATCGACGACCCCTCGGTGCTGGCCGACAGCTCCGGCTACACCCCCTGGCTGACCACGGCGCAGAAGGTCGAGCTGCTGGAGGCCGCCGACCCCGCCGACCGGCTGGCCAAGCTGGTCGAGTGGTCCCGCGAGCACCTCGCCGAGCTCGACGTCGCCGAGACGATCCGCAAGGACGTCCAGGAGGGCATGGAGAAGCAGCAGCGCGAGTTCCTGCTGCGCCAGCAGCTCGCCGCCGTACGCAAGGAGCTCAAGGAGCTCAACGGCGACACCGAGACCGAGGAGGAGGACTACCGCTCCCGCGTCGAGGCCGCCGACCTGCCGGAGAAGGTGCGCGAGGCCGCGCTCAAGGAGGTCGACAAGCTGGAGCGGACCTCCGACCAGTCGCCCGAGACCGGCTGGATCCGCACCTGGCTGGACACGGTGCTCGACATCCCCTGGAACGTCCGTACCGAGGACAACTACGACATCACCGGCGCGCGTGGCGTGCTGGACGCCGACCACACGGGCCTGTCCGACGTGAAGGACCGCATCATCGAGCACCTGGCTGTGCGCAAGCGCCGCCAGGACAAGGGCCTCGGCGTCGTGGGAGGGCGCCGCAGCGGCGCCGTGCTGGCCCTGGCCGGCCCTCCCGGGGTCGGCAAGACGTCGCTCGGCGAGTCCGTGGCCCGGGCGATGGGCCGCAAGTTCGTCCGCGTCGCGCTCGGCGGCGTGCGCGACGAGGCCGAGATCCGCGGCCACCGTCGCACCTACGTCGGCGCGCTGCCCGGCCGCATCGTGCGCGCGATCCGCGAGGCCGGCTCGATGAACCCGGTCGTCCTGCTCGACGAGGTCGACAAGGTCGGCGCCGACTACCGCGGCGACCCGACGGCCGCCCTGCTGGAGGTGCTCGACCCGGCCCAGAACCACACGTTCCGCGACCACTACCTCGAGGTCGAACTGGACCTGTCCGACGTGCTGTTCCTCGCGACGGCCAACGTCCTGGAGGCCATCCCCGGGCCGCTGCTCGACCGGATGGAGGTCGTCACCCTCGACGGCTACACCGAGGACGAGAAGGTCGCGATCGCCCGCGACCACCTGCTGCCCAGGCAGCGGGAGCTGGCCGGCCTGACCGCGGAGGAGGTCACGGTCGAGGACGCGGCGCTGCGCAGGCTGGCCGCCGAGTACACCCGCGAGGCCGGCGTCCGGTCGCTGGAGCGCGCCGTCGCCCGCGTCCTGCGGAAGGTGGCGGCCAAGGACGAGCTGCCGGTCACCGTCGGCGAGGACGACCTCGTGGGCTACCTGGGCCGGCCGAGGTTCGTGCCGGAGTCGTCCCTGCCGGAGACCGCCCAGCGCACCTCGGTGCCGGGCGTGGCCACGGGCCTGGCCGTCACCGGCGCCGGCGGCGACGTCCTGTACGTCGAGGCGTCCCTCGCCGACCCCGAGACCGGCGAGACGGGCCTCACGCTGACCGGCCAGCTGGGTGACGTGATGAAGGAGTCGGCCAGGATCGCGCTGTCCTACCTGCGCTCGCACGGAGCGGAGCTGGAGCTGCCGGTCACCGCGCTGAAGGACCGCTCGGTGCACGTGCACTTCCCGGCGGGCGCCGTGCCCAAGGACGGCCCGTCGGCGGGCGTGACGCTGACGACCGCGCTGGCGTCCCTGCTGTCCGGCCGCCAGGTGCGCAGCGACGTGGCCATGACCGGCGAGATCTCGCTGACCGGGCGGGTCCTGCCGATCGGCGGCGTCAAGCAGAAGCTGCTGGCGGCGCACCGCGCGGGCATCACCACCGTCCTCGTCCCGGCCCGCAACGAGCCGGACCTGGACGACGTGCCCGAGGAGGTCAGGAAGGAGCTGACCATCCACCCGGTCAGCGACGTGCGCGAGGTCCTGGACATCGCGCTGACCCCGGCGGCGGTGGCCACCACCACGGTCGCCGCCTGACCCAGGACATAAATGGGCGAATCATTCAGTCGTTTGACTGGATGATTCGCCCATGCTGTCATGAGGGCATGCTGTACGAGACGCCGGCGCTGGAGCCCGCCGACAAGGCCGTCCTCGAGGAGATCGAGCAGATGCGGCGCGACCTGAAATACCGGCTCGCCGAGACGCACCGGTGGGACGGGCAGCTGCGCAGGCAGCTGCAGGCGCGGGCGATCCAGGGCTCCAACTCGATCGAGGGCTACCGGGCCAGCGTCGAGGACATCGAGTCGATCATGGAGGGCGAGGAGCCCCTGGAGACGTCGGCGCCGGTGGCCCAGGAGATCGCGGGGTACCAGCAGGCGCTGACCTACATCCAGCTGCTGTCGCGAGCGGCGGCGTTCCGCTATGACGTCGGGCTGCTCAACGCGCTCAACTTCATGATGATCGGCCATCACCGCGACAAAACCCCCGGCGTGACACGCCCGGGCGGCATCTATGTGCGCAACTCGGCGACAGGAGAGGTCGTCTATGAGGGCCCGGATGCCGACCAGGTGCCCGGCCTGATGGACCGGCTCGCCGAATGGCTCAACGGCGGGGACCTCGATGCGCCGAGCTACGTGCGCGGCGCCATGGCCCATTTCAACCTTGTCGCGATCCATCCATGGCGTGATGGAAACGGCAGGATGTCGCGAGCCTTGCAGACGCTGGTCCTCGGCAGGGACCAGATTCTCACGCCCGAGTTCTGCTCCATCGAGGAATGGCTCGGCCTCGGCGAGAACACGATCGACTACTACCGCGCGCTTCGCGAGGTCCAGCAGGGCTCGTGGCGGCCGCACGGTGAGACGCTCAGCTGGGTGCGGTTCTGCTTGAGGGCGCATCACATGCA
Organism: Nonomuraea phyllanthi; assembly: GCF_006334985.2. Lineage (GTDB taxonomy): Bacteria > Actinomycetota > Actinomycetes > Streptosporangiales > Streptosporangiaceae > Nonomuraea > Nonomuraea phyllanthi. The sequence goes on along the minus strand of NZ_VDLX02000017.1, from coordinate 212,515 downwards.
GGCCCAGCGGGTCCGCCGGCGGCTGGCCGAAGCCGGCGAGATCTGGATGCTCCTGGAGGAACAGGTCGACGCCGACGGCCTCAACAGCCGCACCGTCTCCGCGCTCTACGAGGTGTTCGTGAACCGGCGGCTGCGCAGGAGCCGCTACCAGGGCGACGAGGGCCTCAGCCAGGGGCAGGCCGCCCGTGACCTGCGCGAGCTCGCCGCCAAGGGCTGGCTGCGGCCGTACGGCGAGACCAAGGGGCGCTTCTACGCCCCGGGGCCGCGCATGGAGCGGATCAAGGCCGACTTCGCGGGGCGGGTCACGCCCCTGCGCGACCCGTACCGCTAGGTCTGGAGCTGTTCGAGCAGGTCGGCCGCCACGGCGAGGACGCGGCACTCGGCGGGGGTGAGCTCGCGGGCCAGCGCCTCGGCCAGCCACCGGTCCGTGGTGCCGGCCCGCCGGGTGAGCGTCGCGGCGCCGCTGTCGGTGAGGACGATCAAGTGCCTGCGGCGGTCGTCCTCGTCGCGCGAGCGGCGGATCAGGCCCTGCTCCTCCAGCGAGGCGAGCGCGCGGGTGACGGACTGGGGCTGGAGGTGCTCGGCGGTGGCGAGCTCTCCCGCGGTCATCGCGCCGCGGCCGCCGTCGGAGCCCTCGCCACGAGCGGCGTCTCCCTGGAGCGCGGCGGCTGGAAACGGCCGGTCGAGGCGGGGGCCGTGGTGGCGGGCACGGCCGTGGCGGGGCTCGCCGGGGTCGCCGTCGCGGGGCGGGGCTGGATCACCGCGGTGACCGTCGTTCTGGTCGCGGGCCTGCTCGCGGTGGTGGGCGGGATCAGCCGACCGATGGCCGAGCACGGCACCCGCTTCATCGTCTTCATGGTCATCACCACCGGGATGGCGCACGCCGTCGAGCCGGACGCCGCCGCCGGGCTATTCGCCGCGGGGGCGCTCTGGGGCCTGCTGGTCACCGCCCTCTGCGTCCACGCCGGACGTCCACGGGGTGGTGCCCACGAGCCCGGGCCCGCCCCTGCGGTGCGCGCGTCGCTGCGGCGCTGGCGGGGGACGCTGCGAAGCACGCGCGGATGGGAGCACCCCATCCGCCTGACCTCGTGCCTCGTGCTGCTCGTCGCCCTGCTGGCCGCGCTCAGGCCGGTCTTCAAGGACCACCACTACACGCTGTACGCGACCGTCATGATGCCGCTCGTCCTCCTGCTCATGGAGGGCGGCGGGCGTGTGGCACCCGCCACGGTCGGGTATCGGCTCGCGGACACGGTCATCGGCTGCGTGCTCGCCCTGGGGCTCGGATACCTCCCCTGGGCGGCACGCCGGGAAGGAGGTCTCCGTGCCGTCCTGGGCTGAGCACGCGATCTGGTGGCACGTCTACCCGCTCGGGTTCACCGGGGCGCCCGCCACCGCGGCGGGCGCGCCCGTCACCCACCGGCTGCGGCACCTGGAGTCGTGGCTCGACTACGCCGCCGAGCTGGGCTGCACCGGCCTCCAGCTCGGCCCGATCTTCGCCTCCGAGTCCCACGGCTACGACACCGTCGACCACTTCAGGATCGACCCCCGCCTCGGTGACGACCGCGACTTCGACTCCCTCGTCGCCAGGGCGGGCGACCGCGGCCTGCGGGTCGTCCTCGACGGCGTCTTCAACCACGTGGGCCGCTCCTTCCAGGCCGGCGAGCGCTGGTTCAGGCGCGGTCCCGGCGGCTACGAGGTCTTCGAGGGCCACCACGGGCTCGTCGCGCTCGACCACGCCGAGCCGGCCGTGCGGGCGCACGTGGCGGGCGTGCTCGACCACTGGCTCGCCCGCGGCGCCTCTGGGTGGCGGCTCGACGCGGCCTACGCCGTGCCGGCCCGGTTCTGGAGGGAGGTCCTCCCCGGGGTACGCGCCCGGCATCCGGAGGCGTGGTTCGGCGGCGAGATGATCCACGGCGACTACGCCGCCTACGTCACGGAGTCGGGGCTCGACTCGGTCACCCAGTACGAGCTGTGGAAGGCCATCTGGAGCTCGCTGAACGACCGCAACCTCTTCGAGCTCGCCTGGGCCCTCGACCGCCACGACCGGCTGCTCGACACCTTCGTGCCGCTCACCTTCGTCGGCAACCACGACGTCACCAGGCTCGCCACCCGGCTCGACGACCCACGCCATCTGGGTCACGCGCTGGCCGTGCTGTTCACCGTCGCGGGACTGCCCAGCGTCTACTACGGCGACGAGCGGGCGTTCCAGGGGCTCAAGGAGGAGCGGGCGGGCGGCGACGACGCGATCAGGCCGGCGTTCCCGGCGGAGCCCGGCGGCCTGGCGGCGTCCGGGGCGGAGACGTACCTGCTGCACCGGCGGCTCATCGGCCTCCGCAGGCGCCACCCGTGGCTGCACCGGGCCAGGACCACGGCCGAGCACCTCACCAACACGGCCGTCGCGCTCCGCAGCCGCCCCGCCCCCGGTTCCGGGCCGGCCGGCGAGGAGGTCGTCACGTTGCTGAACCTCGGCGACCGGCCGCACCGCTTCCCCGGCCTGCGCGAGGTCCCGCCGCACGCCTGGGAGATCGTCGAGGAGAAGTGAGGCGGCTCACACGACGTGCCGGGAATGGTGCGAAGCGGCGGGCATGTTAGGACAGGCGTGAAAGAGAACGTCATGTGTTGTCAGGGCCGAATGCCGAGCCGCTGAGCCGCCACGCCCGACCCGTTCTCTTCCCCCGAGGCCACCCTCATGATCGCACCCGGTTTCGTCCTGCGCAGGCTGAGCCACCTGCCTTTCCACCCCGGCACCGGCTGACGCCGTACCCGCTCTTCCGGTGTTGTACGTTTCCGCGGCCCGCCACCGGGCCGCGCTCAGCCATGGGGATGTTCCGTGATCCAGGCGTCAGGCCTGCGCAAACAGTACGGGGACACCGTCGCCCTCGACGGCGTCGACCTGCACGTACGCGAGGGTGAGATCTTCGGCGTGCTCGGCCGGAGCGGCGCCGGCAAGAGCACGCTGCTGCGCTGCGTCAACCTGCTCGAACGCCCCACCGCGGGCACCGTCACCGTGGCGGGCCAGGACCTGACCGCGCTGCGCAGCGCCGAGCTGAACCGCGCCAGGCAGCGCATCGGCATGATCCACCAGCACTTCGCGCTGCTGAGCTCGCGCACGGTCGCGGGCAACGTGGCGTTCCCGCTGGAGGTCATGGGCGTGCCCAGGCGCGAGCGCGAGCGCCGCGTCGCCGAACTGCTCGACCTGGTGGGTCTCCAGGGGCGCGGCAAGGACCGGCCGAACCAGCTGTCGGGCGGCCAGAAGCAGCGGGTCGGCATCGCCAGGGCGCTGGCCGGCAACCCCTCCGTGCTGCTGTCGGACGAGGCCACCTCCGCGCTCGACCCGGCCACCACCCAGTCGATCCTCGCGCTGCTCAAGCGGCTCAACGCCGAGCTGGGCCTGACGATCCTGCTCATCACCCACGAGATGAACGTCGTCAAGAGCGTCTGCGACTCGGTCGCCATCATGGCGGGCGGGCGCATCGAGGAGTCCGGCTCCATCACCGGCCTCATCAGGACACCGGGCTCCCGCCTGACCAGGGAGATCTTCCCGCTGCCCGCGCCGGCCCCGCCCGGCTCGGTGACGCTGACGTTCACCGGCGACCCGCGGCAGCCGGTGGTGTCGGAGGTGGTCAGGAAGTTCGACGTGGACCTGAGCATCCTGGGCGGCTCCATCGAGGACCTCGCCGGCGGCTCCGTGGGCCGCCTGCGCGTCGCGCTCGAGGGGGACGACACCGCCGCCGCGCTGGACCACCTCAGGGGCGCGGGCCTGCTCGTGGAGGTGGAGGGGTCATGACCTGGGACGACATCCTGCCGCTGCTGTGGCCGGCCACCGTGGAGACCGCCGTGATGGTCGGCTGGTCGACCTTGCTGACCGCGCTGCTCGGGCTGCCGCTCGGCGTGGCACTGGTCGTGTTCGACCGGGGCGGGCTGCGGCCGCTCCCGGCGCTGAAGTCGGCGCTCGGGTTCGTGGTCAACGTCGGCCGGTCGCTGCCGTTCATCGTGCTGATGATCGCGATCATCCCCTTCACCAGGCTCGTCGTCGGCACGACCATCGGGACGGCCGCGTTCGTCGTGCCGCTCACCGTCGGCGCCGTGCCGTTCTTCGCCCGGCTCGTCGAGACGGCTCTGCGGGAGGTCGGCGCCGACGTGGTGCAGGCGGCCCAGGCCATGGGCGCGAGCCGGACCGCCATCGTGGTCAAGGTCTTGCTGCCCGAGGCGCTGCCCGGGCTGGTCGCGGGCCTGACCGTGACCGTCGTCGCGCTCGTCGGCTACTCCGCGATGGCCGGCACGCTCGGCGGCGGCGGGCTGGGCGACCTGGCCGTCCGGTACGGCTACCAGCGGTTCGAGACGCTGCTGATGATCGTGACCGTCGTCCTGCTCCTCGTGATCGTGCAAGTTCTGCAGAGTTTCGGCGACCGGGTCGCCCGGCGCCTCTCCCACAAATAAAGGAAAAATCATGAAATTTCGTGCTATAGCGGGCGTCGTTGCATTGGCCCTGTCGCTCACCGCATGCGGGACGTCGCAGTCCGCGACCAGTACGGCCGAGTCGGCCGACACGGTGCTGAAGGTGGGCGCGAGCCCGGTGCCGCACGCGGAGATCCTCGACTTCGTCAAGCGGAACCTGGCCCCGGCCGCCGGGCTGAAGCTGGAGATCGTGGAGTTCACCGACTACGTTCAGCCGAACGTGCAGCTCGACGAGGGGCAGCTGAGCGCCAACTTCTTCCAGCACAAGCCGTACCTCGACGACTTCAACGCCTCCAAGGGCACCGAGCTGAGCTTCGTCACCCCCGTCCACCTGGAGCCGCTCGGCCTGTACTCCAAGAAGATCGGCTCGGTGTCGGCGCTGGCCGACGGCGCCACCGTGGCCCTCCCCAACGACGCCACCAACCTGGGCCGCGCGCTCAAGCTGCTCGCCGACAACGGCGTGATCACCCTCAAGGACGGCGCCGGCACCACCGCCACCGAGCGCGACGTGACGGGCAATCCCAGGAATCTGCAGTTCAAGCCGCTGGAGGCGGCCCAGCTCCCGCGCTCGCTCGAAGACGTGGACGCCGCCGTGATCAACGGCAACTACGCCATCGAGGCCGGGCTCAAGCCGGCTTCGCAGGCGCTGGTGCTGGAGAAGACGGAGGGCAACCCGTACGTCAACGGCCTCGTCGTAAAGGCCGGCCACGAGAAGGACGCCAACATCGTCACACTCGGCAAGCTCCTGCAGGACCAGAAGGTCAAGGACTTCATCAAGGAGAAGTACGAGGGCTCCGTCATCCCGGCGGAGTGACCCCAGCGATGCGGGCGGTCAGGTGGCCAGGGCGGCGGCGATGCGGGACTCCGCCCACGGCACCATGAGGAAGCCGCGCTTGACCGTCAGCAGCTGCACCCCCGCCGTCCACGACTGCACGCCCGGCACGGACGCCAGCGTGCGCGAGGTGAAGTGGTGGATGTCGGCGGTCGTCGGCATGATCACCTCGCACCACAGCGACGCCTGCCCCAGCACCGAGGCGATCATCCGCACGCCCCGCTCCTTCGACAGGCGCTCGGCCACGCTGTCCTGCGTGCTCGGCTCCACCGACAGCCAGAACATGATCTCGGCCTCGTAGCCGAGCGCGGCGGCCGGGATGAAGGTGGCCACCGTCGCGCATCCGCGCTCCAGCATGGCCTCCAGCCGCCGCCTGGCCGTGCTCTCGCTGATGCCGAGGCGGCGGCCGACCGACTGGAAGCTGGCGCGCCCGTCCTCCCGCATGGCGGCGAGCACCTCGCGGTCGACGTCGTCGAGGTGCGCCCGCTCGCAGGTGTGGACGGGCCGGCGCAGCGCGAACGCCGGCGCGCCCTCCCCCAGCAGCGGCGCGCTCCAGTCGTAGCTGACCTTGTACGTGTGCAGCACCAGGTCGGCGTTGCTCTGCTGGGCGCCGGGGATGGCGTGCGTGAACTCGACCAGCATCGCGTACAGGTCGCGGTGCTTGGGCGCGACCAGTTCGAACACGATGTCGTAGCCACCGGTGATGATGCCGACGTACCGGATGTCGGGGTTGCGGGCGAGCAGCCCGGCGACCCTGAGCTGGCTGCCCGGCGCGCAGGTCAGCCGCACGGCGAACACGTGCACGGGCCCGTCGTGCTCCAGGTGCGGCAGCACCGCGACCCGGGCGAGCCCCGCAGCGAACAGGTGCTGGGCCCGCCGCGCCACCGTGGTGGTGGAGATGCCGAGCAGTTGCGCGATGTCGGTCCAGCTGGCCCGGCCGTTGGCGTGGAGCGCGGCGAGGATCCGGCGGTCCAGGTCGTCGAGATCATCCATCGGGGGCATCATCGCGCGTCAGTGTCGATCCCGCACCCCGCGCAGCGCCGTGCCGAGGAAGTCGCGGACGGCCGACTCCCACGCCTCGGCCTCCTCCACCTGCGGCGAGTGCCCCGACTTCTCGAAAACCCGCAGCTCGGCGCCCGGTACGAGACCGGCGATGGTCTCGCTGCACGACACCGGCGTGATCCAATCGTGACGCCCGACGGTCACGAGCGTCGGGGCGGTGATCGACGGCAGGAGGTGCTTGATGTCGTAGTTCGGCTGGTTGACGGCGAACGCGTAGTTGTGCGTCTCGTAGTGGTACGGCGTGGCGGCCACCCGCTGCTCGACCTTGGCCGGGTCGTAGTCGTGGTCGTAGAGCGGCAGGATCTCCCGCCAGCAGTCGCGCAGGTCGGCGTCGTCGCGCACGGTGCCCGACATGATGCGGTCCAGCTTGGCGGGGTCGACGCGCACCCGGGAGGAGGCGGCGGCGTTGCGTACGGCCAGCTCCTGGTTGGCGTTGTCGGCCGAGGTGTCGCGCAGCACGACCGCGCTGACGCGGGAGGGGTGGCGGGCGGCGTACTCCATGGCGATGAAGCCGCCGTACGAGCCGCCCGCGATCACGACGCGCTCGGCGCCGAGCCAGGCGCGCAGGGCCTCGACGTCGGCGACCCACTGCTCGTGGGTGAACGGGCCGGTCAGGCCGCTGGCGCCGGATCCCCTGGCGTCGAAGACGACCACCCGGTACGTGTCCGCGAGCCGCCCGAAGCTGGCCTTGGGCTCGGCGAGCGAGCCGAGCCCCGGCGCGCCGTGGTGGGCGATGACGGTCTCCTCGCCGTCGCCGAGGATCTCGACGTTGAGCCGGGTGCCGTTGATGTCGACGAACACTGGTGTCCCTTCTAGATGATGACGTCGGTCAGCTCACGCGGGTAGGCCGTGAGCCGGCGCGGCCCCGACTCGGTGACCAGCACCGTGTCGGAGATGCGGTAGCCGGCGTGGCCCGGCACGTAGACGCCGGGCTCGCTGGAGAGGATCATGCCGGGGGCCAGCTCGGTGGCGTCGCCGTCCGACAGCCAGGGCGGCTCGTGGAAGCCGAGCCCGATGCCGTGGCCCTGGCGGTGGCGGATGTGCTCGCCGAGGCCGGCCTCCTCGATGACGGCCAGGCAGCGGCGGTTGGCCTCCTCGCAGGTGACGCCCGCGACCAGCGCGGCGGTGCCGGTCTCCTGCGCCTCGCGGACCGCCTCGTACAGGCGGGCCTGCCGCGCGGTGGGCTCGCCGATGACGAACGTGCGCTCGCTCTCGACGAACCTGCCGCCGACCGCGCAGCCGAGCGAGAGCATGAACGTCTCGCCCCTGCGCAGCCGGTCGCCGCCGGGCAGCCGGTGCGGCTGGGCGGAGTTGGGGCCGCCGTAGACGAGGCCGCCGGTCAGCATGGGCACCACGACGACGTCCTCGTGCTTGGCGTACATGAGGCGGGAGCCGTGGGAGATGACGTGGGCGGCCAGCTCGGTCTCGGCGGGCAGCTCACCGCCGGCTTCGAGCGCCGCCCTGACCAGCTCGACGCCGGCCTCGATCATGGCGTCGGCGATGCGGGCGGCCTCCTCGTGCAGCGCGATCTCCTCGGGCTGCTTGCGCAGCCGTACCCGGCCGACGGCGTCCGAGCAGGTCCAGCGGGTGGCGGGGAACGCCTCGGCGAGCGCGCGGGCGCGGCCGACGCCGGTGGAGGGCGCGTACGCGGCGGTCTCGGGGGTGCGCACGTGCCCGGCGAGCACCGCGAACGGCGACCTGACGCCGGGGAACTCGGGGTAGGCGAGGATCTCGGCGCGGGCCCGCTGGTCCCCGGCGTACTCGCGTTCCAGGTCGGGCACGAGCAGCACCGGAGAGCCGTCGATCGGCAGCCAGCAGGCGACCGGGCGCTCGTTCGGGAAGTGGTGGAAGCCGGTGAGGTAGGCGACGTCGAGCGGGTCGTCGAGCAGCAGCGCGGCCAGGCCCTCGGCGGCCATCTCCGCGCGCACCCGGTCGAGCGCGCCGGTGTAGAAGGCGTCGGGGAGCCGCTGGGAGAAGGTCATGTGTCGCTCCTGTGATTGCGGGCGTCGTTGTAGGCCACCGAGAGCAGGGTCGTGGACAGGACCAGCAGCAGAATGGCCACGGACGGGAAGAGGGTGGTCCACCAGGAGGAGGCGAGCGAGCCCGACTGCTGCGCCTTGTGCAGGATCGTCCCCCACGACCAGCTGTTGGGGTCGCCCAGGCCCAGGAAGGACAGCCCGGCCTCGGCCAGCACGGCGCGGGAGGTGGTCAGCACGACGGACACGCCGACGACGGGGACGACGCCGGGCAGCAGGTGCTTGCGCACGATCCACAGCGACGAGCCGCCGACGACCTTGGCCGCCGACACGAACGGCATGGGCACGATCGCCAGCGCCTGCGAGCGCACCACGCGGGCCACCTCGGGCCAGCTGAACAGCGCGATCACGACGGCCAGCGTGCGCACGCTGGGCCCGGCCAGCGCCGCCACCAGGATCATCAGCGGCAGCACGGGCAGCGACAGCGACAGGTCCACCAGGACGCCGAGCGGCGTGTCGAGGCGGCGGAAGTAGGCGGCGCTGACGCCGATGAGCAGCCCGATCACGATGGCCAGCACGGACGCGCTGACGCCGACCGCCATGCTGACCCTGGTGCCCCAGACGACCTGGGCGAACACGTCCTGCCCGATGTCGTCGGTGCCGAACCAGTGCGCGCCGGAGGGCGGCTGCAGGGTGTCGGCGCCGTACCCCTCGGGGAAGGGCGCGATCAGCGGGGCGCAGACGGCGACCAGCGCCAGCAGGAGCAGCACGGCGCCGCTGACCATGCCGAGCGGGTTGCGGCGGAAGGCGGACCAGGTCCGCTGTCTCGGGGTGAGGTCGGCCACGGTCATGTGCGCACCCGGGGGTCGAGGATTCCGTACGCCACGTCGGTGATCAGGTTGGCCACCACGACGGCGGCGGCCAGCAGCACGAACGCGCCCTGCAGGACCGGGAAGTCGAGCTGGCCGACCGCCTCGTAGATGGCCCGGCCGATGCCCGGGTAGGCGTAGATCGTCTCGGTCAGCACGGCGCCGCCGACCAGGGTGCCGAGCTGCAGCCCGGCGATCGTGGTGGTCGGCAGCAGCGCGTTGCGCAGGGCGTGCTTCCACACGACCGTGCCGGGGCGCACGCCCTTGGCCTTGGCGAGGGAGACGTAGTCCTCGCCGAGGGCGTCGATGAGCGTGGTCCGCATCGTCAGCACGTAGCCGCCGAGCTGGATGAGCACCAGCGACAGGCAGGGCAGCACCAGGTGGTGCAGCATGCTGAGGGTGGCGCCGAAGCCGGTGGCGTCCAGGTCCACCGCGCCGCCGATGGGGAACCAGCCGAGCCAGACGCCCAGGAGGTACATGAGGAAGACGCCCACGCTCGGCACGAACAGGGACTGGGCCGTGACGCCGGTGAGCTGGATCACCCGGTCGACCCAGCCCTTGGCCCTGGTGGCGGCGAGCACGCCGAGCGGGATGCCCAGCACGATCGTCACCACCATGGCCGAGATCGTCAGGATCAGCGTCCACGGCAGCCGCTCCATCAGCACGGTCGTCACGGGGACGGACTGCCTGAAGGACATGCCGAGGTTGCCGTGCAGGAGCTGCCCGAGGTAGTCGAGGTATTGCACGCCGAGCGGCCGGTCCAGGCCGAAGTCGGCCAGCAGCTTCTGGCGCAGTTCCTCGGTCATGTTCGGATCGGCCACGGCCAGCACCGGGTCGCCCGGCAGCAGGCGGACCAGGAAGAACGTCACCGTGACCGCGAACCACAGGGTGAGCAGGCCGCGGGCCAGCCGGAGGCCGATGAACCGCATGGCGATCAGCCCGCCGGCTTGGCCGCGGCCAGGGACAGCGGGTTCAGGATGGACAGCAGCTCGCTCGGCATCGGCTTGAACCCGGTCCACGTGGCGGAGTGCGCGATGTTGAACGTCTCCACGTACAGGACGTTGTCGTAGACCTGGTCGTGGATGATCCTGGCGGCCTCCTGGATCGGCGCCTTGGCCTCGGCGGGGCTGAGCGCCCGCTGCGCCTGGTCGATCAGCTTGTCCAGCTTGGGGTCACTGACCTGGGCGTAGTTGATGAACCCGCCGGTCTTGAACGCCAGCCCGAGGTTGGCGGGCGGGTTGTCCATGACGGCCCACGAGCCGGCGTAGATGTCGAAGTCCCGTTTCTGGGTCTTGTCCAGGTACGTGTTGCGCTCCAGCCCCTGCAGCTTGATCGTGATCCCGGCCTTCTTCGCCGCGTCGCGGACCATGGGGGCCCAGCGGGCGATGTTCGGGTCGGCCTGGTCGTAGATCATGTTCAGGCTCAGGCCGGAGACTCCTGCCTGGGCCAGGAGCTGCTTGGACAGCTCGGGGTCGAAGGTGTACTCCTTCGACGACGGGTCCACGTAGTCGGGCTGCGACGGGGTGAGGACGCTGGAGTTGGAGGACTTGGCGAAGCCCTTGAGCGCGATGTTCCTGATGGCCTCGTAGTCCACGGCGTGGGCCAGGGCCTGGCGCACGCGCACGTCGTCCAGCGGCTTGTGCTTGGTGTTGTACTGCAGGTGCGCCCAGCCGAGCGACGGCACCTGCTGCAGCTTGATCTTCGGGTCGTTCTTCAGCTCGCTCGCGGTGGCGGGCGGCAGCACGTTGCCGATCATGTCGATCTCGCCGTTGCGCAGCGCGAGGACCTCGGTGTTCACGTCGGGGAAGACGCGGAAGACGACCTCCTTGACGGCCGGCTTGCCCGGGCCGAAGTCGTCGACGCGCTCCATGATGTAGCGCTGGCCGCGCTCGACCTTGGTCAGCTTGAACGGCCCGGCGCTCACCCAGTCGGAGTCGTTGGCGAACTTCTGCACGCTGGGCGCCTTCTCGAACACGTGCTTCGGCACGATCGGCAGCCAGAAGCCGACGTTGTCGAGGAACGTCCCGTCCGGGCGGGACAGCGCGAACTTCACCTCGGTCGGCGAGACCGCCTCGGCCTTGTCCAGCGCGGTGATGAGCCCGGCCACCACGCCGAACTTCTCCTTCTGCACCGCGGTCACCGAGAAGACGACGTCGTCGGCCGTCACCGGCTTGCCGTCGGACCAGGTCATGTCGTCGCGCAGCTTGACCGTGGCCGACTTTCCGTCCTCGGCGTACGACCACTCGGTCGCGAGGTACGGGATGCGCTTGCCCGTCTCGTCCATCTGGGTCAGGTGGGGGTACATGAGGCTGGTGACCCACGAGTCGGTGCGGCTGTTGCCGACCAGCGGGTTGTAGTTGACCACGTCGGCGGTGGTGCCGATGGTCAGCCGGTCGGTGCTCGCGGCCGGCTGCGAGGAGCCGCCCGTGGACGTGCCGGGCACGCTGGGGGCGCAGGCCGTCAGCGCGGCGAGGGCGAGCAGTGCGAGGGCGCGTCTCATCAGATCCAGACCTCCTCCAGGACGCGCATGACGTTCCCGCCGACGACCTTGGTGATCTCGTCGTCGGAGTAGCCGTGCGTGACCAGCCAGGCGATGATGTTCCAGAAGCACTCGGCGGGGTTCTCCAGGCCGTCCACGTACGGGACCTTCTCGTAGGTCAGGCCCGCGTGCGCCTCCTTGATGGACAGGTGCTCGGCGAACGTGTCGTGCAGCCCCACGTGGTCGCCGAAGAGCGTGTCGGGCCCGAAGGCCACGTGGTCGATGCCGACCAGGTCCACACAGTACGTGAAGTGGTCCATCACCGACTCCAGGCTGTGGCGCGGGTGGTCGGGCGAGAGCGTCGTGTGCGGGGCCGCCTCCAGGCCGATCACGCCGCCGCGCTCGGCCGCGGCCTTGATGACCGAGTCCGGCTTCATGCGGTTCGTGGGCCAGACGGACCTGGCGCCGGCGTGGGTGATGAGGATCGGCTTGTCCGAGTGGCGGATCGTGTCGAGCGAGGTCTGGTCGCCGGAGTGGGAGACGTCGATGGCGATGCCCAGCTTGTTCATGCGGCGCACGGCCTTCTCGCCGAACAGCGTCAGGCCGCCGTCGCCGCGCTCCTTCAGGCCGCTGCCCAGGGTGTTGGCCTCGCTGTAGGCGATGCCCATCTGCCGCACGCCGAAGCCGTACAGCATGTCGATCCTGTCGACCTCGTTCTCGATCATGGTGGCCGCCTCCAGGGCGAGCACCAGCCCCATGCGGCCGCTGGCGTGCGCCTCGCGCACGTCGGCCAGGCGCTCGACCTTGATGAGGAAGTCCTGGTGCGCGATGTCCGACAGGCGCATGCCGATGTCGGCGACCACGTCGCTCCACTTCCATCCGGCCTGGCTGGTGACGCAGCAGGTGCCGTCCATGAGGTTGTCGAAGACGACGGTCATGCCGGAGCGGGCCAGGCCCTCGTACCCGGTGTGGTGGCGGGCGGTGCGGTTGTAGTCGACGGTCTGGCTGATGTCGTCGGGGAAGATCGACGGGTGGTCGTGCAGCGAGACGACCAGGCTGTCGGTGAGCAGCCGGCGTACGCGCGCCGCCTGCTCGCCGGTGAGCTCGGGCCCCTGGTACGCCGGAACCCTGCCGAGCTCGGGCGCCAGCTCGAACTGCCGGTAATCGACGCCGGCCTCCAGGTACTCGTACGAACGGTACCCCTTGTAGCTCTTCGCAGCTTCCAGCACGTGTGTGTCCCCTCTCGTCTCTTTGCCGGTGAAGCTTGCCAGAATCGGGCATAAGAGGCAATATCTGAGTTGCTTTCCGGCACAGTTAACGTCAGTCACGGGAACTTTCGGCACAGTCAGGGAGGAGGCGCTGGTGAGTGAGCCACCGGTCCTGGAGATCCGGGACCTGCGCGTCACGTTCACCGCGCACGGGCGGGAGATTCCGGCGGTACGCGGGGTGGACCTGACCATCGAGCGCGGCCAGACGCTCGCGCTGCTCGGCGAGTCAGGCTCGGGCAAGTCCGTCACCGCCAAGGCCGTCATGGGCCTGCTCGACCAGCCGAACGCCGACGTGCGCTGCGCCACGGCCAGGCTCGGCGGCCGCGACCTGCTCGCCATGTCGGAGGAGGAGCGCCGGGCGCTGCGCGGCAGCGAGATGACCCTGGTCTTCCAGGACGCCCTGTCGGCCCTCAACCCGGTGCTCAGCATCGGGCACCAGATCGGGGAGCTGTACCGGGTGCACCGCGGCCTGTCGCGCAAGGAGGCCAGGGCGCGCTCGATCGAGATGCTCTCGCTGGTCGGCATCCCGGCGGCGGACAAGCGCATCGACGACTACCCGCACCAGTTCTCCGGCGGGATGCGCCAGCGCATCCTGGTCGCCATGGCGGTGGCGCTCGAACCCGACCTGATCATCGCCGACGAGCCGACGACCGCGCTCGACGTGACCGTGCAGGCGCAGATCCTGGAGCTCATCGACCGGCTGCGGCGCGAGCTGGGCACGGCCGTGCTGCTGATCACCCACGACCTGGGGGTGGCGGCCGAGGTCAGCGACCGGGTGGCGGTCATGTACGCGGGGCGGATCGTGGAGAGCGGGGAGGTCGCGGAGCTGTACGAGCGGCCCGGCCACCCGTACACGGAGGCGCTGCTCGCGGCCATCCCCGACCTGGACAGCCCCGCCTCGTCGCTGCGCGCCATCCCCGGCGCGCCGCCGAACCCCGCGTCCGTGCCGCCCGGCTGCTCGTTCGCGCCGCGCTGCGAGCGGGCGAGCGAGCTCTGCACGACCACGCGTCCCGCGCTCCTGGAGATCGGCTCCGGCCGGTACGCCGCCTGCCACCACTCGGAGGAGATGCTCGATGGCGCCCTCGCCTGACCCGGTCCTGCGCGCGTCGGGGCTGCACAAGACCTACCGCGGCGGGATGCTCTCCCGGGGCGGCGCCGTCCGCGCGGTCGCGGGCGTCGACCTGGAACTGCGCGCCGGGGAGACCCTGGGCATCGTTGGCGAGTCCGGCTGCGGTAAGTCCACGCTGGCCAGGATGCTCGTCGGCCTGGAGCGCCCCGACCAGGGCGAGGTCACCTTCCGGGGCCGGCCGTTCTTCACCCGGGGCGGCGTGCCGCGCGACATCCGCCGCCGCGTCCAGATGGTCTTCCAGGACCCGCTCACGTCGCTCAACCCCCGGATGACCGTGCACGACATCGTGGCCGAGCCGCTGCGGGTGCACCGGCTCTCGCCGAACGCCCGCGCCATGCGCGAGCGGGTCGGGGAGCTGCTGACCCTGGTGGGCCTGTCCCCCGACCGGATGGGCCGCTTCCCGTACGAGTTCTCCGGCGGGCAGCGCCAGCGCATCGGCATCGCCCGCGCCCTGGCCACCGAACCGGACGTGATCGTCTGCGACGAGCCGGTGTCCGCGCTGGACATGTCGGTGCAGGCTCAGGTGGTCAACCTCTTCGCCGAGCTGCAGCGCGAGCTCGGGGTGGCGCTGGTGTTCATCGCCCACGACCTGGCCGTGGTCCGGCACGTCTCGCACCGCGTGGGCGTGATGTACCTCGGGCGGCTGGCGGAGCTGGGTCCGGCGGCCGAGGTGTACGGGGCGCCCGCGCATCCGTACACGATGGCGCTGCTGTCGGCGGCGCCCGTGCCCAAGCCGGGGCTGCGCGGCCGCTCGCGCATCATGCTGGCCGGCGACCCGCCGAGCCCGGTCGCGCCGCCGCCGGGCTGCCGCTTCCACACCCGCTGCTGGAAGGCCACCGACCGGTGCGGCGAGGTGGAGCCCGCGCTGGAGGCGGTCGGGGAGCACTTCGCCGCCTGCCACTACGCCACGCGGTGACCTGCTCACGGTGACCTGCCTATGGTGACCTGGGGTTTTCCGGGTACGAGTGAGGGAAGGCAGGTTTTGATGACATGGTGTCGTCATCAGCTTGACGCCGTACGCCGATGTTTGTGACACTTCGTCATGAAATATCCGCACGAGCTGAGGTAGGCCGTGACCACGCCGTTCTCCGAAACCCTGAGGAACGCCACCTGGGCCGACCACGAGGCCGCCGAGTCCGAGAGCTATCTCGCGGAGCTCATGGCCGGCCGGTTGAGCGAGCACGGCTATGGCGAGATGGTGGCCCAGCACTACTTCGCGTACGTCGCCCTCGACGGGGTCTCGCGCGAGCTGGCCGGGCATCCGGTGGCCGGCCGCTTCGTCTTCCCCGAGCTGTACCGGGAGCGGGCGCTGGAGCGGGACCTCGCGACCGTCTACGGCCCCGGCTGGCGGGGCAGGATCGCGCCGTCCAAGGCCACCCGCACGCTGGTGGCGCGCATCCAGCAGGTGGCCGACTGGCCGGGCGGCTACATCGCCCACCACTACACGCGCTACCTGGGCGACCTGTCGGGCGGGCAGTTCATCCGGATGGAGCTGCAGAAGATCTACGGCTACGCCAAGGGCGGGGGCGTCGACTTCTACATCTTCGATGAGCTGGGCAGCCTGCCCCGGTTCAAGGAGGAGTACCGCTCGCGGCTGGACGAGCTGGAGCTGGACGAGCGGGAGCGGCGGCGGATCGTGCGCGAGGTCAAGCTGGCGTACCAGCTCAACACCGAAGTGCTGGCCGAGCTGCTCCACACCGTCAGAGCCGCCGCCTGACCCCCGAACGCGGGCGAGCCGCCCGAAACGCCTTACGATGAGCGTATGCCCCGGATCTCCGCCGCCACCATTGGCGAGCATCGAGCGCAGACGCGCGACCGCATCCTCCAGGCCGTCTCGCGCCTGTCGAGGGTGCAGGGCATCGACGCCATCTCGATGACGGACGTGGCCGGCGAGGCGGGCATCACCAGGACCGTCCTCTACAACTACTTCCCCGACAAGGCGTCCCTGCTGCTGGCCTTCACCGAGCGGGTGACCCACTACTTCATCGACAGCTACGAGCGGGAGCTGCCCGAGGGCGCCTCGCCGGCCGACCGGCTGCGCGCGTTCGTGCGGCTGCAGCTGACCGGCCTGCTCGCCCATCCCCACCCCGGGGCCGCCGACCTCGGCGCCGCGCTCGGCCCTGACGCCTACCAGCAGCTGGCCGAGCACGTCGCGCCCATGCAGCGCGTCCTGGTGGAGATCCTCGAGAGCGGCGTCGCGTCGGGCGACTTCCGGGTGCTCGACGTGCAGGCCACCGCCCGCATGGTGCTGGCCGTGGTCGGCGCCGAGCGGGTGCCGCTGATCAGCGGCGACGTGACGGTGGAGCGGGCCGCCGAGCTGGTGTCGGAGTTCGTGCTGCGGGCCCTGGGCGGCGAAAGCCGCTCGTGAGCGTACCTTCCAACGGTTACGTCCAGCTCGACTCGGCCCGCGGCCGCTGGATCCTGGCCGCCACCGTGCTCGGCTCCGGGATGGCGCTGCTCGACAGCACCGTCGTCAACGTCGCCCTGCCCTTCCTCGGCAGGGAGCTGCACGCGGGCGTGGACGGCCTGCAGTGGACGGTCAACGCCTACACGCTCACCCTGGCGGGCCTGATCCTGCTGGGCGGGTCGCTGGGCGACCGCTACGGGCGGCGCCGCCTCTTCGTCATCGGCACCGTGTGGTTCGCCATCGCCTCCGCGCTGTGCGGCCTGTCGCCGGGCATCGAGTTCCTGGTGGGCGCGCGGGCGCTGCAGGGCATCGGCGGGGCGCTGCTCACGCCGGGCTCCCTGGCGATCATCCAGGCGTCGTTCGTGCGCCACGACCGGCCGCGCGCGGTCGGCGTGTGGTCGGGGCTCGGCGGGGTGGCCAGCGCGATCGGGCCGCTGCTGGGCGGGTGGATGGTGCAGTCGGCCGGGTGGCGCTGGGCCTTCCTGATCAACGTGCCGTTCGCGCTGCTCGTCGTGCTCGTCGCGGTCCGGCACGTGCCCGAGAGCAGGGACGAGGCGGCGGCCGGGCGGTTCGACGTGCTCGGGTCGGTGCTGGCGGCGCTGGCGCTGGCCGGGATCACGTACGGGCTGACCCAGGGGGGCGCGCCGGTGCCGCTCGTCGTGGGCCTGCTGCTGGGGGCGGCGTTCGTGGTGACCGAGGTCCGCCGGTCGCCGGACGCGCTGGTGCCGGTGGGGCTCTTCCGCGTAGGCGTGTTCACGGCCGTGAACGTGGTGACACTGATCATGTACGCCGCCATGGGCGTGGTGTTCTTCCTGCTCGTGGTCCAGCTCCAGGTGGTCTCCGGCTTCGGCCCGATCGCGGCGGGGCTGGCGATGCTGCCGACGACGATCCTCATGCTGCTGCTGTCGGCCAGGGCCGGCGAGATGGCCAAACGCTACGGTCCCCGCTGGCCGATGACCGGCGGCATCCTGGTCGCGGGCTGCGGGTTCCTCGCGATGAGCACGATCGGCCCCGGCGCCTCCTACCCGTTCCAGGTGCTCCCCGCGGTGACGGTCTTCGGCCTGGGCCTGTCGGCGGCGGTCGCGCCCCTCACCGCGACCGTGCTGGCCACGGCCGACGAGAGGTACGCCGGCACGGCCAGCGGCATCAACAACGCCGTGGCCCGCACCGGCAGCCTGCTGGCGGTCGCCGCGGTGCCGCCCCTGGTGGGGCTGGTGGGGGACGCCTTCCAGGACCCGCCGGTGTTCGACGCCGGGTTCCGGGCGGCGATGCTGATCAGCGCGGCGATGATGGTGGTGTCGGCGCTGATCACGGTTCTCACCATCAGGTCGAACGTCCTGGCCGCCGACTGACCCTGCCCGAACCCCTGACGTGCCGCGTCAGAAGGTGAAGGGCTGGCTGCGGACGCTGTTGTCGAAGTTCGACAGCAGCAGCTCCGGCTCGCCGACCGACCGGATGCCCGGCAGCCGCGTCAGCAGCTCGCGGAACATCGTGCGCATCTCCTGCCTGGCCAGGTTGGCGCCGAGGCAGAAGTGCGGGCCCGGGCCGCCGAAGCCGACGTGGGGCTTGGTGTCGCGGGTGATGTCGAAGGTGTCGGCGTCGGGGAAGACCGACTCGTCGCGGTTGGCCGAGCCGTAGAAGAGCACGACCTTGTCACCCTTCTTCAGCTCCAGCCCGCGCAGGGAGTAGTCCTCGGTGACGGTGCGCCTGAACTGCATGATCGGCGAGACGTAGCGCACCATCTCCTCGATCGCGCCGTTGATGCGCGTGTCGAAGTCGCCGGTCAGCAGCTCACGCTGCGCCGGGTTGTCGGTGAGCAGTTTGATGCCGTGGGCCATCGTGTTGCGGGCCGTCTCGTTGCCCGCGACCAGCAGCAGCGCGAAGAACGAGCCGAGCTCCTTGTCGGTCAGCTTCTCGCCGTCGGGGTTGGCGTTGACCAGCAGGGACACCAGGTCGCCCTTGGGGTCGGCGACGCGCTCGTGGCCGAGCTTGATGACCATGCGCTGCAGGGCGAGCAGGGCCAGCATGTTCTGGCCGGCCATCTGGACGCTGCGGGCCAGGCTGGGCCGCACGCCGGTGTAGGCGGTCGAGATGTCGACGTGCTGGTGCACCTTGGCCCGGAGCTCCTGCGGGATGTCGAGCATGTCGCAGATGACGTGGATGGGCAGCCGGGCGGCCACCTGGGTCACGAAGTCGCGCGGGCCGTCCTTGACGACGTCGTCGACGATGCGGGCGCAGGCGGCCTCGATGTCGCTCTGCAGACCGGCCAGCATCTTCGGGCTGAACGAGCGGGTGACGATCCGGCGCAGGCGGGCGTGGCGCGGGTCGTCCATGTTGACCATCGACTCCCCGAACACCTGCTTCACCCAGCCGGGCGGCTCCGGGTTGGTGACGGCGGGCTCGCTGGAGAACACCTTGGCGTTGCGGCTGGCCTCGACCACGTCCGCGTGGCGCACGAGGGCGTAGAAGCCCTTGCCCGAGCGCAGCAGCGGCACCTTCTTCTCCGGGAAGAACACCGGGTGCTCCAGCTGCCTGAGCCGGGCGAACGCCTCGTTGCGTTCCTTGGGCGGCTTGCGCCAGAAATCCAGGTCGGCGAGATCGATGTCCACGCGCCTATCCTGGCACGTTCCCGCGGCGCCGTGGATCGCCAGGCGATGTGCATCCGGCCCTCCGAGGCCGTTCTCGCGCCGTTCAGGCATGGTTCGACCTGGACGGACATGACTTTCGGTATGAAGCTGCTGCTCGCCGCCTGTCTGGTTCTTCCCCTCATTTCCGGTACGGCTCCCGTCGCGGCCCGGTCGTGCGGCGGGCACCCGCTCGACTTCGACGGCGACGGGCGGCCCGACCTCGCCGTGGCCGCCCCCTACGACAACGCGAGGGCGGGTTCGGTGACGGTGATGTACGGGTCCGGGGAGAAGGCGAAGCTCACCCAGGAGGGGGCGGAGCCGGGCGACTCGTTCGGGTCGGCGCTGGCCGTGGGGGACTTCGACGGCGACGGGTGCTCCGACCTGGCCGTGGGGGTGTCGGAGGAGTTCGCGGGCGAGCGGGTGCCCGGCGCGGACGGCAACGGGGTCGTCCAGATCTTCCACGGGTCCCCCGACGGACTGGCCGCGGGCGAGGAACTGGCACCGGCCAGGCCGTCCAGCGACCGGTTCGGGGCGTCGCTGGCCGCCGGGGACCTCGACGGCGACGGCCGCGACGAGCTGGTCGTGGGCTCGCCGAGCCACCGGTCGGGCGGGGCGGTCACCGTCTACTGGATGAAGGGCCGCGAGCCGTACCGGATGACGCAGAAGACGCCGTGGGTGCGGCAGACGGCGCACGTGACCGACCAGTGGGGCGCCGTGCTGGCGACCGGGGACTTCGACGGGGACGGCGACGACGACCTGGCGGTCGGCGCACCCGCCGACAGCGTCCGCTTCGACGGCCAGGGGTCGGTCACCGTGATCGACGTACGGGGGAGGCGGGCGCGGCTGCTCACCCAGAGCAGCACCGGTGTCAAAGGCGCCTCCGAGAAGTGGGACGCGTTCGGTGCCGCGCTCGCCACCGGCGACTTCGACGGGGACGGGCGCGCGGACCTGGCGATCGGGGTGCCGGGCGAGGGGCTGAGCGCGAACCAGCGGGCCATGGACTACGGCGACGGCACCGTCGACGTGCTGTACGGCTCACGCGGCGGGCTGACGACCCACGGGAGCGAGGCGTGGTCGCAGAACACGCTGAAGGGCGTGCCCCGCTACTACGACCGGTTCGGGGTGTCGCTGGCGGCCGGCGACCTCAACGGGGACGGCCATGACGACCTGGCGATCGGCGTGCCCGGCGAGAAGGCGGTCCAGGTGCTGGCCGGGCGGGCGTCCGGCGGGCTGACCCGCGCGGGGAACCTCCTGGTCAAGGGGCAGGGCCGCGACTTCGGCGCGGCCCTGGCCGCGCTGCCCGTGACCGTGAGCGGGCGGCACCGGCCGCTGGGCAGGCGGGAGACCCTGTACGGGCTGGTGGTGGCGGCGCCCGACCAGGGGCTCGTGATGTACGCGCCCGGCTCCCGCAGGCGAGGGCTCAGGCTGGGCGAGATGCGCCGGCTCGGCCAGGGCGCCGGCCTCTACGGCTACGCCCTCGGCTGAGGGCGGGCGGTGCCGAGGATCCGGCGATCACTCAAGGGCGGTCACGACGGTCCGGCGGCCAATCAGGGGCGGTCACGACGGTCCGGCGGCCGGGCCGGGGCGGTCACGACGGTCCGGCGGCCGGGCCGGGGCGGCCGGGAGGATCACCCGGAACAGCGCTCCCTTGCCCGGCGAGCCCTCCGCCGTCACGATGCCGCCGTGCGCCTCCACCAGCGTGGCCGCGATCGAGAGCCCGAGCCCCGACCCGCCCGCGCTCCTGGCCGGGTCCGCCCGGTAGAACCGCTCGAACACCCGCTCGGCCACGTCCGGAGGGAAGCCGGGCCCCTCGTCGGCCACCTCCACCACGGCCCGGTCGCCGTCCACGCCGACCCGCACCTGGAAGGGCGTGCCGGGCGGCGTGTGGGTGAGGGCGTTCGTGACGAGGTTGTTGAGCACCTGGCCGAGCCGCGGCTCGTCGCCGGTCACGATCACGTCGCCCTCGTCCCCGAACAGCCGCACCAGCTCGATCCCGCGGTCCGGCGCCAGCGTCTGGGCGTCGATCACGGCGGTGGCGGCGAGGCTGAGCAGGTCGACGGGCCGCCTGGCCAGCTCCCGCCGCTGGTCGAGCCGGGCCAGCAGCAGCATGTCCTCCACGAGCAGCCCCATGCGCGCCGCCTGCCCCTCGATGCGGCTCAGCAGCCGCACGGCCTCGGCCAGGTCCTTCTCCTCCCCCAGCCGGTACAGCTCCGCGAACCCCCTGATCGAGGTCAGCGGCGTGCGCAGCTCGTGCGAGGCGTCGGCCATGAACCGGCGCATCACCTCCTCCGAGCGCCTGGCCGCCGTGGCGGACCGGCGGGCCGACTCGGCCGCCTCCTCGCGCTCGCGCACCGCCGACTCGATCCGCGCGAGCATCGTGTTGAGCGAGCGGCCGAGCTTGCCCACCTCGGTGGTGCCCGCCCAGAGCGGCACGCGCCGTGACAGGTCGCCGCCCGCGATGTCCTTGGCCGTACGCGAGATCTCGCGGAGCGGGCGCAGGCTGCGGCGGACCAGCCAGTAGCAGGCGAAGCCGAGCACCACGAGCGTCCCTCCGCCGCCGACCCCCACGATGAGCACGAGCTGGGAGACCGTGGCGTCCACGTCGCCCAGGTTGACGGCGATCACCCGGCTGTCGCCGCCGCGGCCCGGCACCGCCACGACCCGCCAGCTCGGCCCCCCGGCGGCGCGCGACTCGACGGTGAACGGCCGGCCGCGCAGACCGGCGACCGTGGCCTGGTCGAGCCGGGGCAGCGCCGGCATGTGGTCCTCCGTCGACTCGCTGATCGTCCTGACCGGCATGCCGGAGGAGTCGAGGATCACCGCGTAGAACAGGCCGAAGAAGCGCTGCGGGCGCGTGCCCGGGCGGGGCTGCTCGATGGGCGGGGGTGGCTCGCGGGCCGGGCGGCCGGCCGCGACCAGCTGCTGGTCCACGCGCTCGACGAGGTAGCCGCGCAGCAGCCGCACCGCGAACAGGCCGGTGATGGTGATGGCGAGGGTGACCAGCAGCAGCGTGGCCGAGACCAGGCGCAGCCACAGCGGGGTCCTGGCCACGTACTTGCGCAGCCGCGCGGCCCGGCCCGTCCCGCCGGGGCTCATACGCGCGCTCATATACGGGGCGGGCGCAGGATGTAGCCGACGCCGCGCAGCGTGTGCAGGTACTTGTGCTCCCCCGTGTCCACCTTCCGCCGCAGGTAGGAGACGTACGACTCGACCAGGCCGACGTCGGTGCGCCAGTCGCCGTTCCACACGTTGTCGAGGATCTGTGTCTTCGACAGCACCCGGCCCACGTTGAGCATGAAGTAGCGCAGCAGCCTGAACTCCGTCGGCGACAGCCTCACAGGGACGCCGTCGCGCCACACCTCGTGGCTCTCCTCGTCCAGTTCCAGGTCGGCCACCCGCAGCCGGTTGGGCGGCGGCGCGCCGCGCCGGGTCCTGCGCAGCACCGCCCGGATCCGGGCGATCACCTCCTCCAGGCTGAACGGCTTGGTCACGTAGTCCTCGCCCAGCCCCAGCCCGGCGATCCGGTCCTCCGGCGTGTCCTTGGCGGTCACGAACAGCACCGGGACCCGGCGGCCGCGGGACCGCAGCCTGCCCGCGACCGCCAGGCCGTCCAGGTCGGGCAGCATGACGTCGAGCATCACCAGGTCCGGCGAGCTCTCCTCGGCCACCCGCAGCGCCTCCATGCCGTCGGCCGCCGTCAGCACCTCGAACCCGGCCATGCGCAGGCTCGCCGAGAACAGCTCCCTGATGTTGGGCTCGTCGTCGACCACCAGCAGCCTGGCCTCGGGCTCGTTCATCGCGGGCCGCCTCCCCGCACTCCCTGGGCCCCCTCGGTGATCGAGGTGGCCGTCACCGAGCCTTCGCCGTCCCGCTGCCCGCGCACCACGACCGTGCTGCCGCTCTTGAGGTCGGACACCTTGCCGGTCGTGGAGATCTGGACGGTGGTCCGGTCGTCGGTGGTGACCGTGACGGTGGAGCCGTCCATGGTCTTGACGTAGACCTTGCCGCCCTCCACCTTCTCGACGGTGCCCACGGTGCCGCCGCCCATCCGCTGGCCGCCCATCCGCTGGCCGGTGCCGTTGCCGGACCCGGGTGGCTGGCCTGAGGCGGCGCGCTGCTGCCCGTACCCGCCCGCGGGTCCCTGCTGCCGGCCCCCGGCGGCGGACGGCGTGGCCGGCGAGCCGAACCAGCTCCGCGCCTGGATGCCGATGAGGACGCCCGCCACCAGGACGACGCCGGCGGCCAGCGCCAGCGTGAGCTTCGACGGCCCCTTGACGGGCTGCACGGCGAGCTCCTCCCGGAGGTCGTCGGGGTACGGGGAGGAGTCGAGCTGGGCCATGGCAATCTCCTTACTCGTGGCGCAAGGCCTGGATGGGCCTCAGCTTGGCCGCCCTGTTGGCGGGATAACTGCCGAAGAACAGGCCGATGCCCACCGACACGCCCAGCGCCAGCGCCACCGACGACGGCACCAGGACCGGTTCGATGCCGGCGACGGTGAACCTGGTCCCGATGAACGCCACCAGCACCCCGGACAGCCCCCCGACCAGGCTCAGCAACGTGGCCTCCAGCAGGAACTGGCCCAGGATCGCGCTCCTGGGCGCGCCGATCGCCTTGCGGATGCCGATCTCGCGGGTGCGCTCCGTGACGGTCACCAGCATGATGTTGGTGATGCCGATGCCGCCCACCAGCAGCGAGATCGCGGCCACGGCGCCCAGCAGCACGGTGAAGGTGCCGGTCGCCTGGCTGACGGTCTCCTGCAGGGTGGCCTGGTTGAGTATGCGGTAGTCGGGGTTGTCGTTCGTGATGCCGTGTCGTTGGTTGAGGATAGCCGTCACCTCCGACTGGGCCGCCGTCGTGGCCTCCGCCCCGGTCGCCTGCACGACGATCGAGTTGAGCGAGCCGAACCCGCTCAGGCTCTGCTGTACGGCGGGCAGCGGCGCGATGGCCACGTCGTCGGCGTCCTGCATGCCGCTGGACCCGGCCTCCTTGAGCACGCCGACGACCGTGAACGGCACGCCCGACACGCTGACCTGCTTGCCGATCGGGTCGACGGAGCCGAACAGCTCCTCCACGACGGTCCGGCCGAGCACCACGACCTTCCTGGCGGCCAGCACGTCGTCGTTGAAGAAGTACGTGCCCTCGGCGACGGGCTTGTTCACGGCCTCGAAGTAGCTGGGGTAGGTGCCGACGAACTGGGAGATCGTGTGGCTGGCGGCCCCGTACGTGGTGGCCGGGGAGGAGGCGGTCACGACGGGCGAGACGCTCCTGACCGACGGCGCGAGCGTCCTGTCGGTCAGCGCCTTGGCGTCGGCCAGGCTGAGCTGCCTGGCCTGCGTGCGCGGGCCGGTGTTGCCGCCGCGGCCCCCGCCCCGCAGGCCGCCGCCCCCGCCGCCCGAGAACTGCGGGGAGATCGTCAGGGTGTTGGCGCCGAGGCGCTGGATGTTCTTCTGGATGCTCTGCGAGGAGCCCTCACCGACGGCGACCAGCATGATCACGGCGGCCACCCCGATGAGGATGCCGAGCGTGGTCAGCGAGCTGCGCATCTTGTTGGCCAGCAGGCCGCGCAGCGCGAAGCGGAGGATCTCGAACTGGTTCATCGGGCCGCCGCCCCGTCCTCCGCCGAGTCCCGGTTCGCCGGACCCGGTTCCGCCGGCTCCTGTCCTGCCGGGCCCTGGTCCGCCCGGTCCTGGTCCGCCCGGTCCTGGTCCGCCCGGTCCTGGTCCGCCCGGTCCTGGTCCGCCCGGTCGTGGCCGGACAGCCGGGGTGGCGGGCCGTCCACCGGCGCCTGGCGGCGGTCCTCCACGACCGCGCCGTCCACCAGCCTGATCACCCGCTTGGCGCGCGCCGCCACGTCGTTCTCGTGCGTGATGAGCACGATCGTGCGGCCGGACACACTGAGCCGGTCCAGGATCTCCAGGACGTCCTCCGTGGAGGCGGTGTCGAGGTTGCCGGTCGGCTCGTCGGCCAGCAGCAGCGCGGGCGCGGTGACCAGCGCCCTGGCCACGGCCACGCGCTGCTGCTGCCCGCCGGAGAGCTGGTTCGGCTCGTGGTGCACCCGGTCGGTCAGCCCGACCTGCTCCAGCGCCGCCAGCGCCCTCGCGCGCCGCTCGGCCTGGCCGATCCCGCCGTACACGAGCGGCAGCTCGACGTTGGCCAGCGCGCTCATGCGCGGGATCAGGTTGAACGACTGGAAGACGAACCCGACCCGGCGGTTGCGCAGGATCGCCAGCCTGCGCTCGTCCAGCCGGCCCACGTCCGAGCCGTCGATCTCGTACGTGCCGGAGCTCGGCACGTCGAGGCAGCCGAGGATGTTCATGAGCGTGGACTTGCCGGAGCCGGACGCGCCCATGATGGCCACGTAGTCACCGCGCTCGATGTCCAGGTCGACGCCGCGCAGGGCGCGCACCCGGGCATCGCCCTCGCCGTACTCCTTGACCAGGCCCCGCACCCGCAGGACGGGCGGGGCGCTCATCGCCCGCCACCCGGCACCCGGCCGGACCCGCCGCCGGGGAAGCCGCCCCCGCCGCCGAGGCGCAGGTTGCCGCCCGTGCTGCCGGTCGTGGTCGCCGGGGGCACGATCTGGTCGCCCTCGGACACGCCCGACGTGATCTCGGTCAGCGTCGTGCCGCGCACGCCGACCTCGACCGGGGTCCTGGCCTGCCTGCCGTTCCGCAGCACCGTGACGGTCGTCTGGCCGCCGCTGGTGGAGATCGCGGTGGAGGGGACGGTGACGACGTCGTCGGCCCGGCCGACCACGACCTCGACCGTGGCCGTCTGGCCCAGCCGCACCTCGCCGGGGACCTTCGTGAAGGTGACCGTGACCGGGTACTGCACGACGTTGTTGCTGGTGGAGGCGACCGGCTCGATCTGGGTGACCTTGCCCGTCGCGGTCACCCCCGGCAGGGCGTCGAACGTGACGGCGGCCTCCTGACCCTGCTTGAGCTTGCCGACGTCCGACTCGGTGAACGTGCCGACGAGCTGCAGCCTGCCGGTGTCGGCCATCTCGATGAACCCGCCGGAGCCCTGCGCGCCGCCCGAACCCGTACCGCCCGCGCCCTGGCCGGAACCCGAGGACGACCCGGACCCCGAGCCCGAGCCGGAGCTGCCGCCGCCGACCGAGCCGTTGACCGCCGTGATCGTGCCCTTGAACGGCGCCTTCAGCACCGTGCCCGCGACCGTGCGCTGGGCCTCACGGTAGGCGTTGCGGGCCTTGATGTAGGCGGCGTACAGCTGGGCCGTCGAGGTCCCGTCGTCCAGGGCGCTGTCGTACGTGGCCCTGGCCGCCGACAGGCTCTCCTGCGCGGCGTCGTCATCGAGCTCGGCCAGGATGTCGCCCTTGCTCACCTTGTCGCCCGGCTTGACGTAGATCTTCTTCACCGTGCCCGTCGTACCGAACGAGAGCGCTCTGGACCTGGAGCTCGTCACCGCGCCGGACGCGGACACCGAGGCGGTCACGGAGCCGCGGGCCGCGGTCACGGTCCTGACGGCCGTCTCGCCCGCCGCCTCGTCCGCGCCGAGCTGCGAATAGGCGAGCACGGCACCGCCC
This sequence comes from Nonomuraea phyllanthi, assembly GCF_006334985.2. Lineage (GTDB taxonomy): Bacteria > Actinomycetota > Actinomycetes > Streptosporangiales > Streptosporangiaceae > Nonomuraea > Nonomuraea phyllanthi. The sequence continues at coordinate 185,862 of NZ_VDLX02000017.1, read as the reverse complement.
AGCAGGAGCACCGCGAGCGCTCCGTTGGTCATCAGCGCTCTGCGCCTTGTCGACACCTTCACAGGCGGTGACCCTTGCACACAATGCTGCGGCGCAGCCGCGAGCCACCTGAACGTTCGCTGACAACCGGCGGCGCTCCCCCGGCTGTCAGCGAACTCTCAGCCTCCTCGCAGCCTCCCGCGAACCTGCTCCGCCATGATGGGCCGCCATGAGACCGACTTTCGCGCTGGGCGGGCTCGCCCTCGCCGTGCTCGTGGCCGGGACCGGCCTGGTGCTGGCGGTGCGCGACGACACCCCGCCCACCGTCCAGGTACGGCTCGCCGCCGCACAGCGCGGCCAGGTGACGGCGACGGTGAGCGCGGCGGGCAACACCGTGGACGGCTCGCGCCGTGACCTGGCGTTCGGCTCGTCGGGGACGCTGACCAAGGTGTACGTCAAGGTCGGGACCAAGGTGAAGAAGGGCCAGGTGCTGGCCAGGATCGACGGGCGGGCGGCTCGGGAGGCGTACACGGCGGCCGAGGCCGACCTGGCCGCCGCCGAGGAAGCCCTGGAGGACGCCTCCTCCGCGACGTCCACCACGCCCACGACCTGCGCCCCCGGCGGCAACGGCAGTGCGGCGGGTGGCGTGCTCGGGCCGGTGGCGCCCGCGTCCCCGGACGCGCGCCCGGACGGCACGCGGCGCCCCGCCCAGCACCCCACCCGGCGCCCGGCGACCCCGCATCCCATGCACACGCCCACGCCGACCACCGGCCCCACCGATCCGGGGGCCGAGCCGCAGCCCACGGTGACCGTGACGGCCACAGTCACGGCCACCGTGACGGCCACCGTCACCACGACCGTCACCGCCACGCCCACCACACCTCCCACCGGCGGCCCCACCGGCACCCCCACGGGCGGCCCCACGAACAACCCCACCGGCGGCCCCACCATCGGCCCCAGCACCGGTCCCACGGGAGGCGGCCCTGGTGGCGGGGATCCGGGCGGCGGTGCGGCCGGACAGCCCGGTGGCCGCCCGACCGCGACCGGCGGCACGCCGTCCCGAACCGGCTCCCCCACGCCCACGGGCTCCGGCAGCGCGAGACCGTCGGCGGGCGGCAAGCCCACGGGCGGCGCCAGGCCCTCGGCCCGGCCGAACGGCGGATCCACCGGTGCCGCCCGCCCGTCCACCCAGAACTCCTGCGGCCGGGGCGGAGGCACGGGCGGCCAGGGCGGGATGAGCGAGGACCAGGCCACCGCCAACGTGGACCGCGCCCAGGCGGCACTGGAACAGGCGGCCGACGACGTACGGGCCACCCGGATCGTGGCCCCGGCGGCGGGCACGGTCCTGTCGGTGGCGGGCGCGGGCGGCGACACGGCAGGCACCGGCACGTTCATCAGCCTCGGCAACCTGAACGAGCTGCAGGTGCAGGCCATGGTCACCGAGTCCGACGTGAACCGGCTCAAGCTCGGTCAGAAGGCCCAGGTCACCCTGGCCACGCGGAGCGGGGAGCGCTACCAGGGGACGGTGACGGCCATCGCGCCGACCGCGACGGTGGACGGCCAGCTGGTCCGCTACTCGGTCACGCTCGCGTTCGACGAGCCGCCCGCCGGGCTCATGCTCGGGCAGACCGCCTCGGTGACGATCGCCACGGAGGCGGCCAGGGACGCGATCTACGTACCGGCCGCCGCGGTTCGCAGCAGGTCGGACGGCACACAGGTGGTCACCGTGCGCTCCGGTGGCCGCGACTCCTCGAAGGTGGTGCGCACGGGCGTGCGCGGCGACCAGTACGTACAGGTCACCTCGGGGCTGGACGAGAGCGAGGAGGTGGTCATGTCGGGCGGCACGTCCGGGGAGTTCCCCGAGGCCGGCTGGCCCGGCGCCTGACCATCGCACCAGGACCGGCCCGGTCATTCCTCTCCCTCCGGGCCGCGGGGGCCCGGGGCGGGTGCGGCCCTCCCGGGCCCCACCCGCCCCGGGCGAATGCGTGGGAGAGATGGTTGAGCGAATCCTCAGCGTGCTCCCAGCAAACCTTCAGCCACCGGCCCGCGCCTTCCCGGCCGGCGGCAGGCGTGCGGGCTGCCGGTGGCGCGGCGGCGGGCGTTCAGGCTGGTGGGGCCGCGGTGGACGTTCGGGCGGCCGGGTCCGAGGTGGCGGGGAGGGAGAGGCGGTGGGAGGTCCGGGCGGCGGCGCCGCGCCGTGAGATGTAGTCCAGTGTCCGGAAGTCGACGGAGAGCTCGTCGCGGGTCAGGCGGGCCATCAGGTAGCCCCGCCGCTGGTCGATATAGGAAATATGCGGATTCTCCTGGAGGGCCTCCGCGATCCACGTCCTGTCCCGGTAACCGTCCCCGTCGCTGGCGATCGACGAGGCCACCAGCTCCCTGGCCACCACCGGCGCGTCCGGGTCGTCGAAGTCGGCCTTGAGCTCGGCCAGGTGGTGCATGTGGGCGTCCCCCGTCAGCACCACCGGGTTGGACGTGCCCGCCAGCGCCCCGAGCAGCCGCGTCCGCTCGGCCGCGTACCCGTCCCAGGAGTCCAGGTTCACCTCCCGCCCCGGCCCGACCTTGTAGTCGCGCTGCGCCACCATGATCTGCTGCCCGAGCAGGTTCCAGCGGGTGGGCGAGCCGCGCAGCCCGCGCTCCAGCCAGCGCCACTGGCCGGCCCCGAGCAGGGTGCGGTCGGACGCCAGCCGGTCGTCGCAGCCGGCCCGTACCCCGTCCAGGCACGCCTGGTCGTCGCGGAACTGCCGGGTGTCCAGCAGGTGGAAGCGGGCCAGCGTGCCCCAGGAGACGCGCCGGTTCACCCGCAGCGCCGCGCCCTGAAGGCTGCCGCGGCGCAGCGGCATGTTCTCGTAGTACGCCCTGAACGCCTGCGCCCTGCGCCGCGCGAAGCCGGGCGCGCCCGTGCTGGAGGCGGAGCCGGCCCAGTTGTTCTCCACCTCGTGGTCGTCGAACGCCGCCAGCCACGGCGCCACCCGGTGCGCGGCCTGCAGGTCGGGGTCGCTCTTGTACTGGGCGTGCCGCATCCGATAGTCGGCGAGCGTCCGGCACTTGCCCGGCGTGTGGGTGCGTACGCGACCGGCCAGCGCGGTGTAGCCGCTGGGGCCGTACTCGTACATGTAGTCCCCGAGGAAGACCACCAGGTCGGGCTCCTGCTCGGCCAGGCGGCGGTAGGCCGTGTAGTAGCCGTGCTCGTAGTGCGCGCACGCCGCGACCGCGAACCTGAGCGGCGTCTCCCCGGCGGGCGTCGTCCTGGTACGGCCGGCGGGTGAGAGGCGCCCCTCACTCCTGAACCGGTAGAAGTAGTCGCGCCCCGGCTCCAGCCCGTCCAGCTCGACGTGCACGCTGTGGGCGTCGCGCGCCCTGGCGGTGGCCGTACCGGAGCGGACGATCGCGGCGAAGCGCTCGTCGGAGGAGACCTGCCAGTCCACGTCGACGTCGCGGGCGGGCATGCCGCCGCGGCCGTCGCCGCCCAGCGGGTCGACGGCCAGCCGGGTCCACAGGACGAAGCCGCCGGTCGAGGGGTCGCCGGAGGCCACGCCCAGGGTGAACGGGTCGGATCTGAGGGTTCTGGCCGCCGCCGGGACGGCCGGCCGAGGGAGGAGGATTCCGGCTGTCGCCGCTGTCAGGAAGGCTCTGCGGTCCACGGCCTCAGGTATGTCCGCCCGCGCTGACCCGGCCGTGACAGCCGGGTCAAGCAGGGATGAACAGCGTCGGTCCTCATGCCGAGCGGTCTCAGCGGGCGCTGAGTTCCGCGGTCAGCCCGGAGCGGAGGGCGGCGGCGTCCGTGAAGCGCAGACCCCTCAGGCCCGCCCGCTCGGCGCCCTCGATGTTGTCCGCGCGGTCGTCGATGAAGAGGATCTCGGACGGGTCGGCGCCCAGCGCGCGGACGAGCTCGTCGTAGATCTCCCGATCGGGTTTGACCAGGCCCATCCTGCCGCTGTAGAAGCGGTGGCCGATCGCCGCGATCCAGGGCAGCTCGTCCAGGCCGTCGCCGACGCAGACCGGCGCGTTCGACAGCAGCGCCACGTCGCGCCCGGCCTCGATCAGCTCCTCCAGCAGGGCGACCGTGCCCGCGTTCGGGTAGGCCCAGCTCGCGACGTCCATGGCGACCAGGCGGGCGACCTCGGAGTGGGAGACGGGCCGGCCCAGCACCGCCGACCAGTAGGCGGGCGGGCTCAGGCTCGCCCGGTCGAACTCGAGCCGGTGCTCCCAGTAGTTCCGCTTGAAGTCGCCGGGATCCGCGCCCACCGCCGCGGCCATGGCCTCGGCGTCGGACTCGGGCTGGGGCAGGGACAGGACACCGCCGTAGTCGAAAACAATCCACGTCATGCCAGGAATGGTCGCAGATACGGGTCCAGCGCCGGGCAGCCGAGATACTTCTCCGCGGTGTGGAAGTCGATCCAGTCGAGGTTGACGAGCTCCTCGGCGTCGATGCCGGTGAAGCTGACGGCCAGGTTGGGCGGGATGGCGGCGATGTCGTCCTTGTCGGCGATGTTCACCCAGCGCCCGACGCCCTTGGGGCGCTCGCCGCGGCCGTTGATGGGCGCGGGCAGGAGGCGCTCGAAGACGACGTTGCGCATGCCGAGCGGGCTGCCGAGGGTGACGAGGAGCTCGATCCGCAGGTCGGGGTTGGCCCAGAGCGTCTCGTACGTGACGACGCTGCCGAGGGAGTGGGCGATGACGACCTTGGGGCGGTTCTTCCTGATCACGTCGGCGACGGCGTGGCGGCACTGCTCGCGCCTGGCCTCGTCGGTGAGGTACGCCGCCACCTCCGGCGCGAACAGCTTGGCGAACGCCGCCGACCTGCCGTCCAGCCGGTCGAGCAGCCAGCCGGTGAACGACTTGAGCGCCCCCGTGACGTGCTCCCCCACGCCCAGGTTCCTCGCCCAGCCGGCGAGCACCTGCTGGGCGGGGCTCTCCATGGCCGCGAGCGACCTCGGGGGCTGGTCGCCGTGCTCCCCGCCGTGCTTCCCGCCGTGCGCCGTGTCGTGCAGGTGGTGGGAGTAGTAGGCGATCTCGCTGAAGTATGCCCGCGCGTCGCCGCCGAGCGCCGCGTGCAGGTAGCGGTCCCACTTGAGGCGCATGGCCTCGGCCGCCCCGGGCGCGGACCGCCCGGCGTCGAGGTAGTAGTTGTACTTGCCGATCCCGTGCACGCCGACGATCGTGGCCACAGCGCCTCCCCACCCGTGATCTTCAGGCGCATGGTGGCACACGTCCCTTGCGGTCCGCCATCGGCGGTGAGTGGAAAATGCCCTTGCGGGTGGCATGGATCGCTCGGATACGGTGACATCCGTTCAGAGCAGGAGTGAGGAGCCCGCGCATGTCCGGCCCGCTGGTCGTCAACGACTCGGTCGTCATCCCCGACGCCGAGCTGGTGTGGCGCTTCTCACGCTCGTCGGGCCCCGGCGGCCAGGGCGTCAACACGACCGACAGCCGCGTGGAGCTGGTCTTCGACGTGGCGGCCACCACGGCGCTGCCGCCCGCGCTGAAGGCCAGGGCGCTGGAGCGGCTGGGCACCGGCACGATCACGGTCGCCGCCTCCGAATACCGCTCCCAGCTGCGCAACAGGCAGGCCGCGGCGCACCGGCTGGCGCAGCGCCTGCGCGAGGCCATCGCGCCGCCGCCCAAGCGCCGCCGCCCGACCAAGCCGAGCCGGGGCTCCGTGGAGCGCCGCATCGCCGCGAAGAAGCAGCGCTCCGACCTCAAGCGCCTGCGCCGCGAGCCCTAGCGGGAGCGCTGGGCGATGAGCCGGGGGAGGTCGGCGATGGCGGTCGACAGGTAGTCGGCCACCGCCTCGGGGACGACGTGGCGTGAGGTGATCTCCGACCGCTGCAGCCGCAGCCGCTCCACCTCGTAGATCCCCCGCGACGGGTCCTCGAACTCCGGCCCGTGCCGCAGCCCCGGATCCATGGACACCAGGCGGCAGCCGTAAACGTGCTGCGTCTTGACCGCGCCTTTCCACGGGTAGGACACCGTGGTGAGGGGCGTCACCGACGACACCGTCGCGCCGAGCTCCTCGAGCAGTTCCCGGTGCAGGGTGTGCTCCAGCGTGTCGTCGCCGGGCTCGACATGCCCGCCGGGAACGGACCAGTAGATGTCGCGCCCCGGCACCGTACGCCGGAAGAGCACCAGCCGCTCGTCATGGTCGAGCAGGACACCGCGGACACTGGGTCGCATACGGCCACCCTATTTGACCGGTATGTCCTTCGGGTAGCCTAACCTACGGTACCGTAACCTGAAGGAGAAGATCTTTTATGGCGATGACTCAGACGGAGCTGCTGCACGAGCTGGAGCCCGTCGTGGCCGTGGAGCTCGAGCGCCATCACAAGATGGCCAAGGAGTGGTTCCCGCACGAGTACATCCCGTGGAGCGAGGGCCGCGACTTCGACGGCATCTACGGGGGCGAGGCGTGGCAGGAAGGCGACTCGAAGATCCCCGAGGCGGCCCGGGTGTCGCTGATCGTCAACCTCCTCACCGAGGACAACCTCCCCAGCTACCACCACGAGATCGCCAGCACCTTCGGCCGCGACGGCGCCTGGGGCACCTGGGTGCACCGGTGGACGGCCGAGGAGGACCGCCACGGCACCGCCATCCGCGACTACCTCACCGTCACCCGCGCCGTCGACCCCGTGGCGCTCGAGCGCGCCCGCCAGCACCACATGGAGAGCGGCTTCACCTCCGAGTACGGCACCATGCTCCAGCAGCTCGCGTACGTCTCCTTCCAGGAGCTGGCCACCCGCATCGCGCACCGCAACACCGGCAAGGCCTCCGGCGACGAGGGCTGCGAGCGGCTGCTGGCCAGGATCGCCGCCGACGAGAACCTGCACATGCTCTTCTACCGCAACCTGCTCAAGGCGGCCTTCGAGCTGGACCCCAACCAGACCATGCGCTCGGTGACGGACGTCGTCACCACCTTCCAGATGCCGGGCACGGGCATCGACGGCTTCGCCCGCAAGGCCATGATCATCGCCAACGAGGGCATCTACGACCTGCGGCTCCACCTCGACGACGTGCTGATGCCGGTGCTGCGCCAGTGGTCGGTGTTCGACAAGACCGGCCTGGACGCCGACGGCGAGAGGGCCCGCGAGGAGCTGGCCGCGTTCCTGGACAAGACCGAGCGGACGGCCGCCCGGTTCGTCGAGCGCCGCGAGGAGCGCCGCGCCCGCGCCGCCCGCTGACCCCTCCTCGCCGGCCCGCTGACCTGCCCGATGACCTGCCCGATGACTGGGGCGGCGTGGCGTGGGAGGATCCTGCCCCATGGATCTCCCCACCCAGCTCGTGCTCGGCGCCTTCACGCTCGTGACCATCATGCTGCTGGCCACGGCGGCGCAGCGCCTGCTGAACGTCCGGTTCGGCAGGCTGCGCACGTTCCTGGCCGCGCTGGTGGCGTACGGGCTGGCGCGGCCGCTGCTGGAGCCGATCATGGGCGCGCTCGGCCCCGTGGACGTGGAGCAGCCGCCCCCCGCGGCGGCCCTCGGGCTGCTGCTGCTCCTCGTCATGTGCGTGGTGCTCATCCCCATGGTGATCCTCGTGCTGGCCGAGGCGCTGGTCCCGCCCGGTTCGGTGCCGGGGCCGCTGGAGCTGGTCAGGTCCGTACGCGGCCGCGTCTCGCGGTCCCGGCGCTACTCGCAGATCACCAGGATCGCGATCAGGCACGGCCTCGGCCCGTACCTGCGCGGCCGGGGCGAGCGCCTGGAGGACCGCACCGGCAAGGTGCGGCTGGCCAGGTCGCTGCGGGAGGCGCTGGACGACGGCGGGGTCACGTTCGTCAAGCTCGGCCAGGTCCTGTCCACCCGGCGTGACCTGCTGCCCGCCGAGTTCGTCGAGGAGCTGGGGCGGCTGCAGGACCAGGTCGCCCCGGCGCCGTGGGAGCGGATCGAGCCGGTGCTCGCGGCCGAGCTGGGCGGCCCGGTGGACGAGGTGTTCGCCGAGTTCTGCAGGACGCCGCTGGCCGCCGCCTCGATCGGCCAGGTCCACGCCGCCCGGCTGCACAGCGGCGAGAGCGTCGTCGTCAAGGTGCGGCGGCCGGGGATCCGCTCGGCCGTCGCCAAGGACCTCGACATCGTCAGGCGGCTGGCGGCCACGCTGGAGTCGCGGACGCGCTGGGGCCGCTCCCTCGGCCTGCGCGATCTGGCCGAGGGCTTCGCGACCGCCATCCGCGAGGAGCTCGACTTCCGCGTGGAGGCGGCCAACATGGCGGCCGTGACGGCCTCGGAGGGCGGCGGCGTCACCTACCCCGCCCCGATCGGCGCCATGTGCACCGAACGGGTCCTCGTCATGCGGCGGCTGAACGGCCGCCCCGTCACCACGGCGAGCCCCGAGCAGGGGCCGCGGCTGGCCCGCGACCTGCTCGACTGCCTGCTCCGGCAGATCCTCGTGGAGGGCGTCTTCCACGCCGACCCGCACCCGGGCAACCTCATGCTGCTCGACGACGGCACGCTGGGGCTGCTCGACTTCGGCTCGGTCGGCCGGCTCGACGGCTCGGTGCGCACGGCGCTGCAACGCTTCCTGCTCGCCATGAACCGGCAGGACCCGCTCGGCGTCACCGACGCGCTGCTGGAGGTGGTGCCCAGGCCGGAGGACATCGACGAGGCGGCGCTGGAGCGGGCGCTCGGCCAGTTCATGGCCAGGCACCTGGCGTCCGGCATGGACAGCGCGCGGATGTTCACCGACCTGTTCAAGATCGTCTCGGCGTACGGGCTGTCGATCCCGCCCGAGGTCGCCGCCGTCTTCCGCGCGCTGGCCACGCTGGAGGGCACGCTCGTACGCCTCTCGCCCGGGTTCGACCTGATCGGCGAGGCGCGCGCGTTCGCGGGCCGCCACCTCGCCGAGCGGATCTCCCCCGAGTCGGTCAAGGAGACCGTCACGCAGGAACTGGCCGCGCTGCTGCCGATGCTGCGCCGCCTGCCGCGCCGCGTCGAGCGCATCGCGAGCGCCGCCGAGCACGGCCGGTTCACCATGAACGTCCGGCTGCTGGCCGACGAGCGCGACCGCCGCTTCCTGACGGGCCTGCTCCACCAGGTGCTGCTGACCGTGCTGGGCGCCACGGCCGGAGTGATGGCGGTCGTGCTGCTCGGCGCGGACGGCGGCCCGCAGGTGCTGCCGGCCACCTCGCTGTTCCAGCTCATCGGCTACAACCTGCTGGTCGTCTCCGCGATCCTGGTGCTGCGCGTGCTGGCCGCGATCTTCCGCCGCCCCCGCTCCTCCGACGACGACGGCAGCGGTGGCGGCGGGGGCGGCGGCGTCAGGAGCGCGGGCGCATAGCGCTCCGAGACCCCGTTCCCCGCGGCGGGCACTCTTGACCAGCAGATGGTCTTGGACATCCGAGGCATCGGGCAGGTTCCCGGTACTATCCGGAACCTCTTGGGAGCAGAGGGTGAAAATCATCGGGATCGCCGCCGGTCTGCACGCGGGTTCGTTCATCAACAGGCTGCTGGGAGCGGCGGGCGGCGAGCTGCCCGATGGCGTCGGTTTCACGGTCTGGCGCGGCCTCGGCGAGATCCCGCCGTACACGCGCGGCCCCGTGCCCGCCCGCGCGCGCGAGCTGGTCGCGCTGACGGCGGCGTCCGACGCGGTGCTCCTGACCGCTCCCGAGCACAGCCTGCTGCCGGACGAGCTGACGTACGCGCTGGACTGGATGTCGGCGATGGACGGCCTGGCGGGCAAGCACGTGGCGGTGATGAGCGCGAGCGCCCGCGCGTGCGGCGCGATGTGGGCGCAGGCGGAGCTCTACAAGCACCTCCAGGCGGCGGGCGCCGTGGTGATGGGGGCCGAGCTGGTGATCTCCCCGGCCTGCCCGCACTTCGACGACGACGGCCACCTCACCGACCCCGCGCTGCGCTCCCAGGTGCGCGCGGTGATCGCCCAGCTCTGCCCCTCCGAGGTGATGGAGCCGGCCCTGTCGCTGTGAGAGTCACAGGTAGTCCTGCTTCAGCAGGCGGTCGATCTTGATGCTCAGGTCGCGCAGCTCCGACTGGACGGACGTGAACTCCTGGGCGATGTCCGACCGGACGGTCGCGAACTCGTCGGCGACCTGCGTGGGCACGGCGTCCTCGGCCGCGAGGCGGGCGTGCACCTCCCGCCGGATGGCCGCGATCTCCACGTCGACGGCCCCGAACTGCTCGTTCGTCTCGATGCGCGCCGCCGCCAGCTCCGCCTTCAGGACGGCGAGCTCGGCCGCCAGGCGCTTGGTCCTGTCGTTGATCTCGTGGAGCAGGTGGTGCTCTCCGCCGGCCGCGGACGCGGGGCCGTCGGGCCGCCCGCTCATCTCCAGGCCGTCGACACGGAGCTTCAAGTCGAGAATCTCCGCTTGTACGTCCACGTCTCTTACCTTTGCCTTTGCTGGGGTGCCTCTGCTGGGGGGCCTCTGCTGGGGGGCCTCTGCTGGAAGCCTCTGCTGGGTGATCAGTCACCACATGGTCGCAGTCGGTGACCGCCCTTGGCCATCGATCGACGAAATCGCCCGCGATTCTTTGCCATGGCCGGGTTGCGCCTAGCGGCGGTCCTCGATCTCCCAAAGATGGTCGATGACGTGCCAGACGGCGCGGCGCAGCGCGTAGCGGGGCGGCCAGCCCGTGGTCTGCGGCGGCTCCCACGGGCGCGACAGCACGGCGGCCAGCTCCGCCCGCATCCTGTCCCGGTCCCCCTCCGCCTTGTACGGCCTGTGGCGCACGTCCACCTTCCTGGCGTAGGCCCGCTCGGCCCCCTCCACGTGGTCGACGATCCGCGACAGGTCGCGGCCCCCGCCCCGCGGCCCCTTGCGCAGGGCCTCGGGCGAGGCGGCGACGGTCTCGTCGAACAGCTCCCACGCCGCCCGCAGCAGCGCCACCCCGCGGGCCGCCTCGGCCGCCTCCACGGGCTCCTGGTCCAGGTCGGGAACGGCGTACGGCGCCCCGAAGTCCGTCATGTCACTGCCGGGCACCCGCGCCACCACCACCGGCTCGGCCGGTTGGAAGGCGAGGCCGGCCCGGTCCGCGACGACCCGGTAGCGGGGCGCGTAGTCCATGAGCAGGTCGAGGGCGGCCTCCTCGCCCTTGGCGACGCGGCACCAGCCGGGCCAGTCGAGCGAGCAGGCGAAGGCCTTCTTCGGGCCGATCTCCAGGTAAACGCGGGTCATGGCGGCCAGCCTGCCACGCGTACCTGTCAGAACCGGTCAGGTTCAGATGAGGTCGACCAGGTCGGCCACCGAGTCGACCACCAGGGAGGGGCGGTAGGGGAAGCGGTCGATCTCGTGGCGCTGGGTGACGCCGGTCAGGACGAGGATCGTGAACAGGCCCGCCTCCATGCCGGAGACGATGTCGGTGTCCATGCGGTCGCCGATCATGGCGGTCGTCTCGCTGTGGCCCTCGATCTCGTTGAGCGCGCTGCGCATCATGCGGGGGTTGGGCTTGCCGACGAAGTAGGGGGCGACGCCGGTGGCCTTGGTGATGAGGGCGGCCACGGCGCCGCAGGCCGGCAGCGAGCCCTCGGTGGAGGGGCCGATCGGGTCGGGGTTGGTGGCGATGAAGCGGGCGCCGGACTCGATGAGGCGGATGGCGCGGGTGATCTGGGTGAAGCTGTAGGTGCGGGTCTCGCCGAGCACGACGTAGTCGGGGTCGAGGTCGGTGAGCACGTAGCCGACCTCGTGCAGCGCCGTGGTCAGGCCGGCCTCGCCGATCACGTACGCCGAGCCGCCCGAGCGCTGGTCGTCGAGGAACTGGGCGGTGGCCTGCGCGGAGGTCCAGATGGACCCGGAGGGCACGTCGAGGCCGGCGCCGGCGAGGCGGACCGACAGGTCGCGCGGGGTGTAGATGGAGTTGTTGGTCAGCACCCGGAACTTCTTGCCGGACTCGCTCAGCCGCTTGATGAATTCGTCCGCACCTGGGACCGGACGTCCCTCGTGCACGAGAACGCCGTCCATGTCGGACAACCAGGAGTCGATCCGCCTACGCTCAGTCACTCGCACATCGTAGCGAGCGCGCCTTGTCGACTTCCCGCCCGATACATGAACAATGTTCTCCATGTCGTTCACCGATGAAGCCCTTGACATGCGGGACGAGCTCGTCCGGCTCAGGCACTCTCTGCACACCACTCCGGAGCTCGGCCTGCACCTCCCGCGCACGCAGGAGAAGGTCCTCGCGGCGCTGGAGGGCCTGCCCCTGGAGGTGAAGACGGGCACCTCGCTCAGCTCCGTCACCGCCGTGCTCAGGGGCGGCAGGCCCGGCCCCGCCGTGCTGCTGCGCGGCGACATGGACGCGCTGCCGGTCGCCGAGAAGAACGACCTGCCGTACGTCTCGCAGGTGCCGGACCGGATGCACGCCTGCGGCCACGACCTGCACACCACGATGCTGGCGGGGGCGGCGCGGCTGCTGAGCGCGCGGCGCGAGGAGCTGGCGGGTGACGTGATCTTCATGTTCCAGCCCGGCGAGGAGGGATACGAGGGCGCCAAGCACATGATCGGCGAGGGCGTGCTGGACGCGGCGGGCGAGCGGCCCGTGGCGGCGTACGGGATGCACGTCGTGTCGTCGATCCTGCCGCCGGGGATGTTCATGTCCCGGCCGGGGCCGATCATGGCGGCGGCGGACACGTTCCTCGTGACGGTGAAGGGGCGCGGCGGGCACGGCTCCACCCCGCACCTGTCGCTGGACCCGATCGCGGCCGCCTGCGAGATGGTGACGGCGTTGCAGACGATGGTGACCAGGGGCTTCAACGCGTTCGACCCCGTGGTGGTGACGGTGGGCAGCTTCCACGGCGGGACGGCCGACAACGTGATCCCCGACGAGGCCCGGTTCGAGGCCACGGTGCGCACCTTCAGCAAGGACAACCGGGTGAAGGTCAAGCGCAGGCTGGTGGAGGTCGTCCAGGGCATCGCGGCGGCCCACGGGCTGGAGGCCGACGCGTCGTTCGGGATGGGCTACCCGGTGACGGTCAACAACGACAGCGAGGCCGACTTCGTGGGCAGGACGGCCGATGAGCTGTTCGGGCCTGGACGCTACTTCGTCTCGCCGCAGCCGATCATGGGCTCGGAGGACTTCTCGTACGTGCTGGAGGAGGTGCCGGGCGCGTTCGTGTTCCTGGGCGCCTGCCCGCCGGACCGGGACCCGGCCACCGCCCCCTACAACCACTCCCCCGAGGCGGCCTTCGACGACTCGGTGCTGCCCGACGGCGCCGCGCTCTACGCCTCGCTCGCGCTCGCCCGGCTGTCGTGACCATGCGGGCGTGGGTCGTGGCCGAGCCGGGGCCGATGGCGTCGGGGCCGCTGGAGCTGGTGGAGCGGGACGTGCCCGTGCCGGGGCCCGGCGAGGTGCTGGTACGGGTCGAGGCGTGCGGCGTGTGCCGTACGGACCTGCACCTGGCGGAGGGCGATCTGCCGCCGCGCCGGCCGCGGACCACGCCCGGCCACCAGGTGGTGGGCCGGGTGGAGGGCACCGGGGAGCGGGTGGGCGTGGCCTGGCTGCGCTCCACCTGCGGCACGTGCCGCTACTGCGTGCGGGGGACGGAGAACCTCTGCCCTTCCTCGACTTACACGGGCTGGGACGCCGACGGCGGGTTCGCCGAGTACGTGGTCGCGCCGCGCGACTACGTCTATCCCCTGCCGGACGGCGTGCCCGCCGAGCGGCTGGCGCCGCTGCTGTGCGCGGGGATCATCGGCTACCGGGCGCTGCTGCGCTGCGACCTGCCGCCGGGCGGCCGGCTGGGCATCTACGGGTTCGGTGCCTCGGCGCACCTGACCGCGCAGGCCGCGATCGCCCAGGGGGCCGTGGTGCACGCGGTGACCCGGTCGGCCGCCTCGCGGGCGCTGGCCTTGGAGCTGGGCGCCGCCTCGGCGGGCGACCGGCCTCCGGAGCCGCTGGACGCGGCGATCCTGTTCGCGCCGGTGGGGACGCTGGTGCCGCCCGCTTTGGAGGCGCTCGACCGAGGAGGTACCTTGGCGGTCGCGGGCATTCATCTGACGGACGTGCCCGTTCTCAACTACGACCGGCATCTCTTCCAGGAGCGCACGCTCCGCAGCGTGACGGCCAACACCAGGGCCGACGGGCGGGCCTATCTGGAGCTGGCGCTGGCGCATCCGCCCCGCGTGACGACGGTCCTCCATCCCTTCGACGAGGCCGCCCGCGCGCTCACCGATCTGGCGAACGACCAGGTCAGCGGGGCTGCCGTCTTGGTAATGAACTGACCGAAAACTTGACGGCGCTTAGCTCCACTCCGCACACTGATGAAGGAAAGTTACATTAGCCTCACAACCTCTGGAGATTATTGACGCGGATCGGGCGCGATCGTAGTGTCCGGTCAAATCCCTACACAGATCTTCGACAGGTCCCCGACATCTCCCCGGAGCGGCAAATGAAACGACTGGCAGCGGTAGTGGCGTTGCTGGGTCTTGCCACCGCGACAGCGGCGTGCAGCGGTGGTTCCACCAACAATTCGAGTGGCTCGGGCGGTGGCGGCGGGCTCTTCACCACGATCGACGTGAACCGGCCCGGCATCGACGCGAGCGGTCCCGCCAACCCGTGGGCCCCGAAGGGCAACTCCTTCCAGGGCTACAACGCCATGAAGCTCGGCTGGGTCAAGAACCACCTGACCGACCCGAACCAGTTCTACCCCGGCATCGCGGCCAGTTGGGACATCGCCCCTGACAACTCGTCGATCACCATCCACCTGCAGCCGAACGGCAAGTGGTCCGACGGCAAGCCGGTGACGGCCGACGACGTCAAGCTCTCGCTGGGCCTGGCCGCCACCACCGGCAGCACCGCGTTCGCGACCACGCCGGGCGCCGCGGGCGTGGCCTCCGAGGTCGAGGTCGTCGACCCCAAGACCGTCAAGGTCACCCAGGACATGGGCAACCCGAGTTCCAAGTTCGCCCGGGGCATCATGGACAGCTGGGTCGTCCCCGCGCACGTCTGGGGCAGCCTGCTGCCCGCCGACTTCTGGGACAAGCTGGAGGCCTCCCGGGGCACCGGCGCCGACGCCGACAAGGCGCGCGAGGACATCCTCGCCATCGGCCAGAAGGTCCTCGCCTTCGCCCCGCCGAAGGACGTCTCGGCCGGCCCCTACACGCTGGAGCGGGTCAACCCCGGCGAGGCGCTGCTGGTCAAGAACAAGAACTTCTACAACGCCTCGAACGTCGCGCCGGCCCAGGTCAAGTTCCTCAACTACAGCGGCAACGAGCAGATCTGGAACTACCTGACCGCCGGCAAGCTCGACCACGCCGGCTTCACCGCCGCCCCGACCGACGTGATGAACCGGATCAAGAACGCCCCCGGCTCCAACATCATCAAGGGCTTCTCGCCCGTGGCCGTCGGCCTGGCGTTCAACCAGTCGAAGAAGCCGTACGACAACGTGCACGTGCGGCGCGGCCTGGCCTACCTGATCGACCGCGAGCAGGTGACCAAGGTGGCCTCCCCCGAGGGCGGCACCGCGGCCGTGACGACCTCCGGCATCCACCAGAAGCCCGCGCAGGAGTGGCTCGGGTCCGAGGTGTCGACCCTGGAGCCGTACAAGCACGACGTGGCCAAGGCCGAGGCCGAGTTCAAGGAGGCCGGCCTGCAGAAGAAGAACGGCAAGTGGACGCTGGCCGACGGCTCGCCGTGGAAGGTCAGCATGCACGTGCCGTCCGGCTTCTCGGACTGGATCTCCGCGCAGGAGAACATCAAGAGCCAGCTCATCGAGAACGGCGTGGACGCCGAGGTCATCACCGTGGCCGACTACCCGATCTACCTCGAGGAGATCGCCGCCGGCAAGTACGACGTCGGCTTCTGGCTGATCGCGCTCGGCCCTGCGCCGTACGACATCTTCCAGCGCCTCTACGGCGCCTCCAACGGCTGGACCAACGTGGCCGGCAAGGTCGCGCACAGTGCGCCCGGCAAGGGCGGCAACTGGATGGGCGGCGCCGAGGAGGTCGACGTCGAGGGCGCCGGCAAGATCAACCCGGGTGAGCTGACCGCCAAGCTGAACGCGGCCACCCCCGAGGAGGCCAAGCCCATCATGCTGGAGCTGGCCAAGGCCGCCAACCAGAACCTGCCGGTCATCCAGCTCTGGGACTACGTGAACACCCAGTTCACCAACACCAGCCGGTTCACCGGCTGGCCCGAGCAGGACAGCGACCTGCTGCGCCTGCCCGCCGGGGTCTGGATCCAGCTGGGCCTCATCAAGGCCAAGCAGTAGAGAAAGAGCCTATGGTAGTCATCGCTCGACGACTCGCGGGCCATCTGGTCCGCGGGATCGTCATGATCCTCGTCGTCGCCACGATCAGCTTCTTCATCGTCAGGAGCATCCCGGGCGACCCGGTCGCCGCGAACGTGCAGAAGCTGATCCAGCAGGGCATGGACCCGCGCTCGGCCGAGCAGGCCACGCGCGTGCTGTACGGCTTCCAGCCCCAGGGCACGCTGTGGCAGCAGTACACCGACTACATGTCGGGCCTCGTCCGCTTCGACCTCGGGCAGTCGGTCACCCACGCGGGAGCGCCGGTCACCCAGGTCCTGGGCGAGGCGGCCAAGTGGACCGTTCTACCGGTGCTGGCCGGGACGCTGCTGAGCTTCCTGATCGGCATCATCATGGGCGTGTACGCGGCCATCAAGCGCTCGGGCAAGCTCGGCGACGTCCTCGCCATCTCGGGGTCGCTGCTGCACGGCGTGCCGCAGTACGTGCTGGGCCTGCTGCTCAGCGCGGTCTTCGCCACGCTGATCCCGATCCTGCCGGCCGACGGACCCGTGGACATCCTGTTCGAGCCCGGTTTCAACGCCGGCTACCTCGGCTCGCTGGCCGAGCACGCGGTGCTGCCGGTGCTGACGTACGCGCTGGCCGCCTACGGCGGGTGGATCCTGGCGATGAAGTCGAGCGTGGTGACCGTGCTCGGCGACGACTTCATCCTCGCGGCGGAGCTGCGCGGGATGAAGCGCTCGATCGTCTTCAGGTACATCGCCCGCAACGCGATCCTGCCGCTGTTCACCATCCTCGCGCTCTCGCTCGGCCTGCTGCTCGGCGGCGCGGTGTTCATCGAGCGCATCTTCAACTACCCGGGGCTCGGCCTGCTGCTCCTCGACAGCATCACCATGCGTGACTACGCGCTGATGGGCGGGGCGTTCCTGATCATCACGGCGTCCATCATCGTGGCGAACATCCTCGCCGACCTGTTCTACTCCGTGATCGACCCGCGGGTCCGCAGCGGGGAGGAGGTGTCGGCATGACCGCGATCCTGGAGACCTCGTCGACCACCGCCACCATGCGCCGCAACTTCTGGTCGGGCGTGTGGCGGGTCATGAAGCGCAAGCCCAGCCGCATGGTGGGCGCCGTGCTCATGCTCGGGTTCGTGTTCATGGGCCTGTTCGGGCCGATGTTCTATCCCGAGCAGCTGGACCGCGATCCCAACGCGATCACCAGGCCGCCGAGCTGGGAGCACTGGCTCGGCACCGACGACCAGGGCAGGGACGTGATCGCCCTGGTCGTCACCGGGTCGCAGTACGTGCTGCTGGCCGCCCTCGTCACCGCCGTCATCACGGTGGTCCTGGGCACCGGCATCGGGCTGTTCTCGGGCTTCAAGCGGGGCCGCTGGGACAACGTCCTCATGCGGTTCACCGACATGAAGCTGACCATCCCCGGCCTGCCGCTGCTGCTGGTCCTGTCCACCGTGTGGAAGTTCAGCAGCGCCGTCCAGATGGGCCTGGTGCTGGGGCTGCTCGGCTGGGGCGGCGTCGCGCGTGCGGTGCGCTCGCAGACGCTGTCGCTGCGCGAGCGGGGCTTCATCGAGGCGGCGCGGGGCCTCGGCCTGTCCACCACGCACATCGTGGGCAAGGAACTGCTGCCGAGCATGGCGCCGTACATCGCGATGAACATGCTCATCGCGGTCACCGGCGGCGTCTACTCGCAGGTCGGCCTGTTCTTCCTCGGCGTGCTGCCGTACGAGTCGAACAACTGGGGCCAGATGCTCAACACCGCCGTGTTCCGTTCGGGGGCGCTCACGGTGCCGAGCGCGCTGGGCTTCCTCATCGGGCCGCTGCTGGCGATCCTGTTGCTGACGCTGGCCATCGTGCTCGTGGTGGACGCCATGGACGAGATCTTCAACCCCCGGCTGCGTGAGGAGTAGGCACATGACTCAGCAAGCGCCGGGAGTGCGCATCGACGGCCTCACGGTCGTCTACAAGACACCGGCGGGCGAGCTGCCCGCCGTCAGGGAGATCAGCCTGGACCTGCGTCCCGGCTCGATCACCGGCATCGTCGGCGAGTCCGGGTCCGGCAAGTCCACGCTGGCCCTGTCGCTGCTCAACGCCGTCCAGCCGCCGGGCAGGATCGCGGCGGGCAGCGTCGAGATCGACGGGCTCGGCGACGTGGTCGGCCTGCGCGGCGAGCAGCTGCGCAAGGCCAGGGGCAAGCACATCGGGTACGTCTTCCAGGCCGCCCAGAACTCCCTCAACCCGCTCAAGACGGTCGGCAAGCAGCTGCTCGACCTCGGCCGCTCGCACGGCGTGGACGACCTGCGCGGCCTGGTGCGCGAGGCCAAGGAGCTGCTCGGCCGGATGGGGCTCGACGGGGCCAGGGTGCTCGATTCGCACCAGCACGAGCTGTCCGGCGGCATGCGCCAGCGGGTCGGCATCATGCTGGCGCTGGTGCTCAACGCCCACCTGGTGGTGCTGGACGAGCCGACGACCGCGCTTGACATGATCACGCAGGCCAACATCCTGAAGATCATCCGCGAGGTGCACGACGAGCGCGGCCTGACGACCCTCGTCATCACGCACGACATCGGCGTCGTGGCCGAGGTGGCCGACCGGCTGGCCGTCATGTACGGCGGGCGGCTCGTCGAGCAGGGCCCCACCCGCGAGGTGCTGGGCGCGCCCCGCCACCCCTACACCAAGGGCCTCATCCGGGCCATCCCCCGGCTGGTCGGCGACATCGACGAGGCGCGGGCGCTGCCCGGCCGGCCGCCGACGCTGGCGACCGTGCCGAAGGAGGGCTGCGTGTTCCGCGAGCGCTGCGCGCTGCGCATGGACGTGTGCGACACCGTCGACCCGCGGGCGGTCGCCGACGGCCCCAGGATCGTGGCCTGCCACGCCGTCGAGGGGGCCGTGGACGTGACCGTGGACGTGAAGGAGCACGCATGATCACCGGGACCGGCGTCGTCAAGACGTTCAAGCAGCGCGGCAAGGTGCTGGGCGCCCGCGAGGTGCGCGCGCTGCGCGGGGTCGACTTCACGATCCCGAAGGGCGGCGCGGCCTCGTTCATCGGCGAGTCCGGGTGCGGCAAGACCACGCTGGGCCGGATCATCGCGGGGCTGGAGTCGTACGACGAGGGCGAGATCCTCATCGACGGCCAGTCCATGTCGGCGCTCAAGCCCAAGCAGCGCCAGCCGCACTTCCGCAAGATCCAGATGATCCACCAGGACCCGTACTCGGCCCTGAACCCGACCAGGACCATCCACCAGACGCTGTACGCCCCGCTGAGCCTGCGCGCCCGGCAGACCGGGCGGTCGCGGTCGTGGATCGACGAGCGGGCGGCCGAGGTGCTGTCGCTGGTCGGCCTCGACCCCGGCACGGTGCTGGCGCGCTACCCGCACCAGCTGTCCGGCGGCATGCGCCAGCGGGTGGTCATCGCCCGCGCGCTGACCGTCGACCCGGAGATGCTCGTCGCGGACGAGGCCGTCTCGATGATCGACGTGTCGCTGCGGCTGGGCATCCTGGCGCTGCTGAAGGACCTGCGCGAGCGGCTCGGCGTGAGCGTGCTGTTCATCACCCACGACGTCGCCACCGCCCGCTACATCGGCGACGACGGCGAGCTGTACGTCATCTACCGCGGCCAGGTCGTCGAGCGCGGCGCGGTCGACACGGTCATCGCCGACCCCGTGCACCCGTACACGCAGTCGCTGCTGTCGGCGATCCCCGTGCTGCACGGTCTGGAGCAGCCGGGCGAGCAGCCCGTGACGCCGTTGGAGTCGCTGAACGAGAGCCAGTCCGACGAGGGCTGCCTGTTCGCCCGCCGCTGCCCGTTCCGGGGCGAGCGGTGCACCACCGAGCGACCGCTGCTGCGGCTCGGCGAGGGGATTCCCCAGGAGCACGCGTGCTTCTACCCCGAGCGCCGCAGCGTGATCGCCCGCCCGATGAGCGAGGTCTGATGTCCCACGTCGTGCGGGCCGCCACGTCGGCCACCGCGCTCGCCGAGGCGGCCGAGGTCGCCGCCGCCGCGCTCACCCGGGACGCCGAGGCCGCCGCGCTGGTCACGTCGCTGTCGCGGCCGCCCGCCGGGCGCCGCTGGACGGCGCTGGCCACCGACGGCGGCGTGGTGATGGCCTCCCTGTCCGAGAGCCACCCCGTCAACGGGTACATCGACCTGCTGGCCGTGCACCCCTCCGCGCAGGGGCAGGGGCGCGGGCGGGCGCTGGTGCTGGCCGCCGAGGAGTGGCTGCGGGGTCAGGGCGCCCGGCAGTCGCACTTCGCCGGCAACCCGCCGTGCTACGCCTGGCCCGGCATCGACGTGGGCTACACCGCCGCCGCGTGCCTGGCCGAGAGCCTCGGCTACGAGCGCTTCCACGTCGCCTGGAACATGACGGCCGACCTCGGCGCGGACCTGTCCGTCGAGGACGACGTGCGGCGCCTGGAGGACTCCGGCGTACGGGTCTTCGAGGCCGACGGCGACCGCGGCCGGGTGGCCGCGTTCATCGAGGAGCACTGGAACGATCGCTGGGCCTGGGAGGCCACGCACGCCTCCGGGCTGCACTACGCCGAGCGCGACGGGAAGGTCCTGGGCTTCGCCGCCTGGGGCGCCCGCCCCGGCTGGTTCGGCCCGATGGGGACCTCGCCGGACGCGCGCGGTCTCGGCGTGGGACGGGTGCTGCTGCGCAGGTGCCTGGCCGACCAGCGGGCCGCCGGGCAGGCCAGCGCCCAGATCGGGTGGGTGGGGCCGTTGCGGTTCTACTCGCACGCCGTCGGCGCGCGAGCGGAACGCGTCTTCTGGCTCTACCGGCGCGATCTGGCGTGATGTCACGAAGAGGCGCGGGCGCCGCCCGCGGCGTGCCACCTGGCGTGGCCGCCACGGGCGCGGGCGCCGTCCGGGGGGCGCCGCTAGGCGGGACCGCCGTAGAGCAGTCCCCCTTCCGGCCTGCCCGGCGGCGGGCAGAGGTCACGAGGGTCCTCCCCCGCCTCCAGCGCCCGGGTGAGCGCGTCGGAGCCCCACAGGTGGTCCATGAACAGGTCGGGGCCCCACCAGCGCAGGTCGTCCGGGTAGAGGGTGCGGGCCACGTGCAGCATGGACAGGCCCGTCAGGACGGGCCGGAACGCCGCGCGGTCGTGCACGTGGAGCTGCACGCCCCGCACGGGGACGCCGGCGTGCTTGTGGAAGGTGGGCGTGAACCACGTCTCCCTGAACCGCACCCCCGGCAGGTCGAGGCCGGCCAGCGCGGGGGCGAGGCGGGCGTCGGCGTACGGGGCGCCGATCAGCTCGAACGGCCTGGTGGTGCCGCGCCCCTCGGAGAAGTTGGTGCCCTCGAACAGCCCGGTGCCGGGGTAGACCAGGGCGGTGTCCGGGGTCGGCATGTTGACCGACGGCATCACCCAGGGCAGCCCGGTCTCGGCGAACGACATCTCGCGCCGCCAGCCCTCCATCTCGACCACCCGCAGGTCCACGTCGAACCCGAACAGCGCGGCCAGCTCCCCCGCGGTCCTGCCGTGCCGGAGCGGGAGCGGGAAGCGGCCCACGAAGCTGGCGAACGCCGGGTCGAGCCGCGGGCCCTCCTCGACGGTCCCGCCGAGCGGGTTCGGGCGGTCCAGCACCACGAACCGCAGCCCGAGCCGGGCGGCCGAGCCCAGCAGGTCGTACATCGTCCAGACGTAGGTGTAGAACCGGGCGCCCACGTCGGCGATGTCGAAGACCAGCGTGTCCACGCCGGACGCGGCGACCACGCGGTCCAGCGCCTCGCCTTCGAGCTTGTGCGTGTCGAACACCGGCAGCCCGGTCTTCTCGTCCACGGTGTCGCCCTCGCTGCCCGCCGCCTGCGCGGTGCCGCGCATGCCGTGCTCGGGGCCGAACAGCGCCGTCAGGTTCAGCCCGGAGGCCAGCAGGGCGTCCGGGGTGGGGGTGAGGTCGGGCAGGACCCCGGTGGGGTTGGTGATCAGGCCGAGGCGGCTGCCGCCCGCAAGAGCGGGGTCCGCCGCCAGCCGTTCGGCTCCGGTTCGTACGGTGTGCATGCAACCCATTGTCTGAAAGATATTTACAAGTGTGAAGGAGAGGGTGGAAATTAGCGTCATGATTGATCCGCTACCCGAGCTGTCCACCGAGCAGAGCGATCCCCGCTACAGCCAGATCGACCGGCTGCCGACCGAGCAGATCGCCCGGCTCATGAACCAGGCCGACGCCGCCGTGCCCGCCGCCGTTGCGGTGGTCATCCCGGCGATCTCGGCGGCCATCGACGCGATCTCCGCCAGGATGGCCGAGGGCGGCCGGCTGCTGTACGTCGGCGCCGGCACGTCGGGACGGCTCGCCGTGCTCGACGCCAGCGAGTGCCCGCCCACCTTCGGCACCGACCCGTCGCTGGTGCAGGGCATCATCGCGGGCGGTCCCGAGGCGCTCACCCGGTCCGTCGAGGGGGCCGAGGACGACGCCGAGGCGGGCGCCGCCGCGTTGAAGGACCTGGAGGTGGGGCCGCTCGACTCCGTGGTCGGCGTGTCCGCCAGCGGGCGGGCCCCTTTCGTCCTCGGTGCGCTTGCCGAGGCGGCTTCACGGGGGGCGCTCACCGTGGGCCTGTCGTGCAACGACGACGCGCCGCTGTCGGCCGCCGCCGAGCACGCGATCGAGGTGGTCGTGGGTCCCGAGGTGGTGACCGGCTCGACCAGGCTCAAGGCGGGCACGGCCCAGAAGCTGGTGCTGAACATGATCTCCACGATCTCGATGGTGCGGCTCGGCCGGACGTACGGCAACAAGATGATCGAGATGTCGGCGATGAACAGCAAGCTGGCCGGGCGGGCGGTGCGCATGGTGAGCGACATCACCGGCGCCGACCACGCGGCGGCCGAGGCGGCGCTGGACGCGGCCGGCGGGCAGGCGAAGATCGCCGTGCTGATGCTCCAGCACGGCCTGGACGCGGCGGGGGCACGCGCGCTGCTGGAGTCGCACGGAGAGCGGCTGAGCGACGCGCTGAGCGGCTGACGCCGCCCGGCGGGCCTCGTGGGGCCGCCGTTGCCACGGCCGCCCCGCACGACGCCGCTCCGGCCCACGACGCGCGCCCGCACGCCGGCGCACGGGGACCTGCCTCCGCACAGGCACGCCCCACCGCAGGGGACGCATCCCGCGTTTGGGACGTATCCCCCACACAGGGACGCATCCCCGCGCGGAGACGCCCTCCCGCTCAGGGGCCGCCGTCGCGCCACGGGCGGGGCGACGGACTCGGCGACGTCGTATGAGGGGCCGCCTGGACACGAGCGGGCGGGTCAGGAGCGGGCGCCTCTGGAGGGGGCGCGTCAGGAGCAGGCCCTTCGCGAGACGGGCGCCGCGGCAGGGATGCGAACGGCCCCCGGTGTGTGGAGGGGCCGGGATGAGATCGGAGACGGCGGGATGAGAGGGACGGGGATGGGTGACCGGCTCGGGGCGATCCTGGAGGACGGGGTGCCGCGCGTGTGCTCGGCCGCCGTCGCGCTGATCGCCGTGGACGGCCGCGTGGCGGCGGAGGCCGCGACCGGCGAGCTCGTGCGCTACGCCGACGCCGAGGGGAAGCCGGCGGATGAGCGCCCGCCCGTACGACCCGGCTCGATCTTCGACCTGGCCTCGATCAGCAAGCTCTTCACCACCGCGGTGCTGCTCTCGCTGGCCGAGGAGGGCCGGATCGGCCTGGACGAGCCGGTGACCTCGTGGCTGCCGGGCGGCGACGCCAGGATCACGCCGCGCCGCCTGCTCACCCACACGGCGGGCCTGCCCCCGACCCGCCGCATCGACCGGGAACTGCCCGGCGCGGACGCCTCCGAGCGCATGGAGGCGATGGTGCGCACGCCGGTCGCCCACCCGGTCGGCGGCCCGTACCTCTACAGCGACGTCGGCCTGGTCATGGCGGGCCGGATCGCGGAGCTGGCCGGGGGCGAGCCGCTGGACGCGCTGGTCCGCGCGCGGGTCACCGCGGCGCTCGGCCTGGCCGACACCGGCTACCGGCCGCGGGCGCTGGCGCGGATCGCCG
The DNA here is from genome assembly GCF_006334985.2 of Nonomuraea phyllanthi. Classification (GTDB taxonomy): domain Bacteria; phylum Actinomycetota; class Actinomycetes; order Streptosporangiales; family Streptosporangiaceae; genus Nonomuraea; species Nonomuraea phyllanthi. The sequence goes on along the minus strand of NZ_VDLX02000017.1, from coordinate 161,756 downwards.
CCACCGAGTGGAAGCCGGAGCGCCCGGGGCCCGGCTGCGTGCGCGGCGAGGTGCACGACGAGACGGCGTACGCGCTCGGCGGGGTGGCGGGCCACGCCGGGGTGTTCGCCACGGCGGCGGACCTGCTGGCCTTCGGCGAGGCGCTGCGGCTCGGCGGCGGGCCCGTGCTGCGCCCGGAGACCGTGGCCGAGTTGCGGCGCGACCAGGGCGCCGAGGGCGCGCCCTTCCGTCACGGGCTCGGCGTGCGCATCGGCGACCCGGCGATCGTGGGGCCGCTGGACGGCGCGTTCGGCCACTCCGGCTTCACCGGCACGTCGCTGGTGGTCGACCCCGCGCGCCGGCTGACCGTGGTGCTGCTGACGAACGCCGTCCATCCCGTACGGGGACGCGACGGCATCCGCGAGCTGCGGCACGCGGTGGCCGCGGAGGCGCTGCGGCTGCGTGACCTCGCCTCTTGACGGGACGGCCGTCGCGCGGCGCTGACACGCCTGACCGGATCTCCGGACCGCGCGCACGGCCGAGGGGACTCAGCCCCCCTCCGCCTCACTGTCGCCAGGCGGCTCATGGCCGTCGGGCTTCTTGCGCGTGAGCCAGAGATACAGGATCGCGGCCACGACCGTCATCGCGGCCGCCCATGCCGGGCCCCAGATGGCGAAGACCACGAGGGAAAGCGGAAAGGCCAGGAGAAAAACCCATCGGGCCGCTGGAGGATCCGGCGGCTCGGATCTTCCGTCGCGGCCCTTCCCGGGCCTCCCCCGTGCGGCGCTGGGAAACGCGTGGTCGAGCGCGGGGGTGAGGCTACGCTTCAACGCCACATGGCGCGGGTCCCGCAGAAAGGCGGGCGCCCAACCGGGGACCTCGGCGCCGAGCCGGGAGAACACGGGTTCGCCCCAGTCCGACTTTCCGGTGGCGTGGGGGTAGTGGATGGCGGCCCTGAAAACCGACCTGGCTTCGGCGTTGAGAGCGAACTTCAATCCTGATCGCCATCCGTCGACGACGGTTCCGGCCAGGCTGTCGCTCGCCGTCCTCTTGAGGACGTCACGATAAACGTCTGCCAGGTCACTGTGGCGCATGCGCGGATCCCCCCGATATTCCGGGAGCACCGGCGGAGTCCATGACCCACCCGTTGCGCGCACCTTCGATGCTCGATCCCGCAGCCTCTTGTGCGCCTCGCGACGGAAGGCCTCGTACTCCTCCTCGTTCATGGGCACCAGCAGGATCAGACGCTCCGGCGGCAGCACGGACATGGCCTCGACCAGCTCCCACAACGTGCCCTCGCCCATCCCTAGGGAGAGCACCACCAGCTTTGCCTTCGAGATGAGCTCCCGCACCGAGCCCTGCCACCCCTCGAACGGCAGATAGAAGCGGTCGGCGCCGACCCGGGGCAGATCCTCGGTCGGATCGCCGGCGGCGACGAGTCTCCCGTACGGCTTCAGCACCTCGGCCAGCCGCTCCTCCTCGCTCGCGCCGGATATCGCGAAATGGAGCAGCAGCGGCGAACCCATTCGCGGATACGCGCGATCAAGGAAGGAGTCCTCCTCGAACCAGCGCAGATAGAGAATGAACGAATCATTCTCCATGTCCCGGAGATCGGAAAGTATCCGCACGAAGTGCCGCCGGCCCCTTCTTATCAGGTTGAGACCGGCCACATAGACAGGGCCGGACAGCCCGACGACCAGCGGGACGATCTCGATGTACGGCGGCGGAGTGAAGAAGAAGACCTCGACCGTCACGTACAGGCACGGCACGACACAGATCGCGCACAGGAGCGTACCGACGGCGACGAGAAGCGATCCCACCTTCCGGGACGGGGCGACGGGAGGACGGGGAGCAGCCGCTCGGGTCCTGCTTCGACGCAGTTCCTTCCGAGGGAGATGCCGGTCTCGTTCAAGAATGATCACCATGTATGTCGCGCCGGCCGTCGTGCTGGTGAAGAACAGACCCAGGATGTCGAGATAGGGACTGGACGATTCTCCGACGAGGGAGAACGTCTCGCCCCACAGCCGCCAATCCTGGAAGGCCAGCACCGTCGTGAGTCCGAGCATGGCCGTCCCCACCAGTGCCTTGAGGCATCCGGACACGATGCCGGCATCGCCGACCTCGATGCGCTCCCTCTCCGTCACGGGAGGGCTCATGAACGACGGGCCCGGCCCGCCACGCCGCATCCGGCCACCGGCCAGGGCCCTGAAGACGCCCTCGGCGATGAGCTCCAGCCCGACGATATTCCATGCGGTCGCGCCTACACCGATCAAGACGAACCAGATGACGCCCATCATTGGCCATTCCCCTGGAGCGGATCTGTGACATCAGCCTGCGTTCGCGCGCCGGCCCGACGCGTTCACCCCGCGACGGCGGCCAGAAATCCCGCGACGTAGATGGCGGCGAAAAGCACCGGAACCCACTGCTCGAGATGCGTCAACGGCCAGTACGTCGACCTGTCGCGGCCTTCGCCGAGCGCCGTCCACTCCGCCCGCCAGTACGGCGACGCCGGCAGGCGTTCCTCCAGCACACCGATCACTTCATACTTCGCCCTGTTGAGCTGCCGGTACGACCGCACCAGGTAGAACCAGGCCGCACACTCGCCGACCAGCGCCAGGAGCGGAAAAACCAGTAACCACGACGCGAGCTGCGGTTCGGCCGACCAGAACACGCCGAAGATCGTGAACACCGAGGTGTTCAACGTGAGAAAAAAGGTGTTGGCCGTGGCTCGACGCGCGCTGACCCGGTCGGCCATCTCGACGTAGATCCGGTACTGCTCCAAGATGGCCGCCTGGTACTTCTCGCCGGCCTCGGCATAGCTCGCGGCGCTGATCTCGCCGGTCCACAGCCGACTGCGCACGTCGTCGGGCACCGCACCCTCCACCAAGTCCTCGCCTGCCGGATTCGCTGGATCACTATCACACGCCGGGGCCCGGCCTGACAGCTGAACCGGCGGCCTCTGCCGCCAAGGGATAGCACCACTTCGCCGGGACCGGTCCCCGTCGATCGGTCTCCGTCCCTGACCTAGTCTGGAGATATGTCCGTCCAGCTGAACCACACCATCGTGCAGGCGAGGGACAGGGAGGAGACCGCCGCGTTCCTCACCGGCGTGCTGGGCCTGGAGACGGCAACGGTCTTCGGCCCGTTCCGCGTCGTCACGCTCGGCAACGGCGTCTCGCTCGACGTCGTCCAGGCGGGCGAGGCGGTGACGCCGCAGCACTACGCGTTCCTCGTGAGCGACGAGGAGTTCGACCAGATCCGGGACCGGATCAAGAGCCGCGGCCTGACGTACTGGGCCGATCCGCACCACCACGAACCGGGGCGGATCAACACCCACGACGGCGGCCGCGGCCTCTACTGGTCCGACCCCAACGGCCACAACCTGGAGATCATCACGGTCCCGTACGGCGGCGCCTAGGGCGCCAGGGCCTCCAGTGCCTCCTCAGCCCGGCGCATCGCCTCCCGGGCGTCGAGCGCGACGAACTCGCGGTCGAAGTTGAGGTCGTGGAAGACGTCCGTCACGCCGGCGGCGGCCAGGTCGTCCACGTCGCGCCGGATCTTGTCGTACGTGCCCGTCAGCGGCCGCTCGCCGTCGGCCGCCCTGACCTGCGTGACGCCGCGGCACACGAAGCGGAACCCGGCCGCGTCCCGGCCCGACTCCGCCAGCGCCGCCTTGATCAGCTCCACCCGCCCGGCGATCGCGGACAGGTCCTCCCTGCTGGAGCTCACCCAGCCGTCGGCCAGCCGCGCGGCGCGGCGCAGCGCGACCTCGGCGGTGCCGCCGAGCAGGATCGGCGGCGGCCCGGGCACCGGCTTGGGGTCGAGGTGGGAGGGCGGCACGCGGTAGAACTCGCCGTCGTGCTCCACCACGTCGTCGCGCCACGCCTCGCGCAGTACCTCGACGAACTCCTCGCCTCGGCGCCCGCGCCGCTCCATGCCGACGCCCGTGGCCGCGAACTCCTCCGGCACCCAGCCCAGCCCGATGCCCGCCGTCAGCCGGCCGCCGGAGACGGTCTGCAGCGTGGCCAGCTGCTTGGCCAGCACCACGGGCTGCACGTACGCGTTGATCACGGCCACGCCCAGCCGGATCCGCTCCGTCACGCCCGACAGGTGGGCGAGCGTGATGAGCGGGTCGTGCACGCTGCGGTACGTCGGCCCCATGGGGTGCCCCACGGGGTAGAGCACGCGCTGGAACGTCCACAGCTCGTGGTAGCCGAGCCGCTCCGCCCGGGTGGCGACACGGCGCATGTTCTCGGGGGTCGACCACGGACCTGACTGGGGCACTGCGAAACCGACTCTCATATCGTCCTAGTCTGTACGACGTGGGTCTGGAGGCGGAGCTGGCGGGTGTCGCGGCGGCGTACGGCGGCGCGGGCGAGCCCGTGTCGCACCCGACGCGCACCGATGTCGTGGTGTTACGCAGGGGCGAGGTCGTGGTCAAGGCCCACTCGCTGCGCGACGACGTGGAGTCGCTGCGGCTGCGGCTGCGGGCCGTCGCGTCGGCCGCGGTGAGCGGGGTGATGCTGGCGCCGCTGGAGCCGGAGGTGCTGGCGGTCGCGGGCCGCGCGGTGACGGTCTGGCCCGCGGGCCGGCCCGTCGCTCAGGACGACCCCGGCGCCGCTCCCTGGGAGGAGGGCGCCAGGCTGCTGGCCCGGCTGCACGCCGTGCCTCTCACGCTGCTGCCGGAGCTGCCCGCCGCCGGGGGCCCCGCGCGGGCGGCCAGGGCGCTGGACCGGATGAGCGGCGACGGCCCCGTCGAGCAGCTCATCCGCCGGGCCTTCAAGGAACTGCCGGAGACCGAGCCGCTGCCCGCGCTGCTCACGCACGGCGACTGGCACCTGGGCCAGCTCGTCCACCGCGACCGCTGGCTGCTCATCGACGTCGACGACCTCGGCGTCGGCGACCCGGCGTGGGACCTGGCCAGGCCGGCCGCCTGGTACGCGGCGGGGCTGCTCGACCCGGCCGTCTGGGAGCGCTTCCTGGGGGCCTACCTCGCCTCGGGAGGGCCGGCGCTCGGCTCCGGCGAGGACCCGTGGCGGCGGCTCGACGTGCCGGCCCGGGCGCTGACCGCACAGCTCGCCGCCGTGGCCGTGGTCAACGCCGAGCGGGAGAGCCGGGAACTGGACGAGGTCGAACATTCGTTGGTCGAATCGTGCAACAGAATCGTCCGAGCGTGACGGGGTTGCGCGCGGTAGGTTTCAGAGCGAGACCACGAAGCCAAGGAGAGCGACCTAGATGCAGTGTCCCAAGTGCCGCGGGAACATGCGGACCTATGAGCGCAACGGCGTCCACATCGAGCAGTGCGACAACTGCCGTGGGATCTTCCTCGACTACGGCGAGCTGGAGACGCTGACCCGCATGGAGTCGCAGTACCACGCGGCTCCCCCGCCCCCCGCCCCCGGTCCGGCCTGGGGCGCCCCGCACGGCGGCCACTACGGCGGCCACCACCACCGGCAGCGCAGCTGGGTGGGCATGCTGTTCTCGACCTGATCCGGCGGGCCGGTCACGGGCGGGGCCGCGCACCGGGTGGGGGTGCGCGGCCCCGCCCGGCCCGGTTCAGCTGGGGAAGTCGTCCGGGTCCACGGCCGAGGTGCGGGCGTTGCCGCCCGCGATCGTGTGCAGCGTGATCCGCCAGTCGTGCCAGAGGATCTGCGTGGCGGTGTACGTCGTCTTGAACTTCACCGACTTCTGGAACTTCTCGAAGCTGCACTCGCGCGTGAACGCCTTGCTCTTGCCGTCCCAGTCCACGCCGTGCGTGAAATAGATCTTGTACGTGCCGTCGGGCACGCCCTTGACCTTGAACTTCCCGTTCTTGCGCACGTACACGCTGAACGCCTTGCTGCGGCCCTTGATGAGGGTCACCACGGCGTCGCGCGAGCCGCCGTTGTCGATCTGCAGCGAGCTGCGGCCGTTGAGCGCGCTGCGGCGCACGAACGAGCCGTTGCCCAGCCGCCGGCTCCGCTTCTTGCCCGCCTTCACGTCCACGATGTCGGCCGGGTAGTCGCCGGCGCTCTGCAGCGCCTCTCCCGCCTTGTCCAGCGCCGCCAGCTTGTCGTCGAGGTCGGCCAGCACGGCCGACGACGTGCACAGGTCCCTGGCGCCCACCTTGCCCGCCGTCGAGCCCAGCTCGGTCGCGAAGTCGCGCAGGCTGGCCACGTACGCGTCGTGCTGGGCCCGGACGGCGTCGGGCGGGGCGAGCGCCGCCAGCGCCTCGGCGGCGCCGCTCAGCTCCTCCTCGGCGTCGGTCACCTTGCTGTCCAGCGACTTGACGCCGCGCGCGCCCGCCACCGCGTCGATCGCGCGGGCCATCGACTTGTGCCTGCTCTCGAGCTCGCTCTTGTACGCCTCGGCGGTGAGCGCGGTCGGACTCGGGGTGCTCGTACGGGTGCCGCCGCCGTTGGCCGGGGCGCCTTCCCCGTCGCCACCGGCGACGCCACTGACCCTCGACTCGCCTCCGGTCGGCGACGGTAAGGACGACGAGCACGCGCCGAGCGTGAGAGTTGCCAGGGCGAGAACGCAGGGAATCAACCGGGGTCCAGCCACCTGACACACTATCGTCCGGTTGATCCCCAACCGTCAATCACGATTCCGCCAGCCCGGCCTCCCTGTCCTGCCGCAGCCAGCGGGTGATCCCGATCGTCTCCAGGAACGGCACGTCGTGGCTGGCCACGATGAGCGCACCCCGGTACGCGTTGAGCGCCTGGGACAGCTGGCGGACGCTGGCCATGTCGAGGTTGTTCGTCGGCTCGTCCAGCAGGAGCAGCTGGGGCGGCGGGTCGGCCGACAGGAGCGCGGCCAGGGTCGCGCGGAACCGCTCGCCTCCCGACAGCGTGCCCGCGGCCTGGCCGGCGCGCTCGCCCCTGAACAGGAAGCGCGCCAGGCGCGCCCTGACCTCGTTGACGGAGGCGTCCGGGGCGACCGCCCGGACGTTGTCCACCACGCTCAGCGCGTCGTCCAGGAGGTCGAGGCGCTGCGGCAGGTAGCGGACGGGGACGTGGGCGCCGTGCTCGACGATCCGCCTGAGCAGCGTGGTCTTGCCCGAGCCGTTCGGGCCGAGCAGCGCGATCCGCTCGGGACCGCGCACCACCAGCGTCTCGAGCAGGATCCTCCGAGCACCATCGCCTTCCGTCGCGCCATCGCGCTCCCTCCGGCCATCGGTTTCCGTCCTGCCCTCGGCTTCGGTCCTGCCACCCGTTTCCGTCCTGCCATCACCCTCCGGCGTGCCATCGGCTTCCTGGTGGGCGGCCTCCGGCGCGCCATCGACCTTCCGCGCGCCACTGACCTTTCCGGCATCAGCCGCCCCCGAGAGACCGTCCGGCTCCGAGACACCGTGCGGCTCCCAGGCGGCGTCCCGGCCCGGGGAGATGCCCCGGCCCGTCGAGACGTCCCGGTCCGTAAGGGCGCCCCGCTCCGTGGAAACGCCCTGGTCCGTGAGGACGGCCGGCTCCGTGGAGACCGCCGTTTCCGAGGCGCCGCCCGGCTCCTTGGAGGTGCCCGGTTCCGTGGCGCCCTGCCGTTCCGTCGGGACGTCGTCGAGGGGCGGGCGGGCAGCCTGGGGCGGTGGGAGTGGGAGGGTGAGGACCGTGCGGCCGGCCGGCACTTCCGTGCCCGGCAGCTGGATGCGGATCTCCGCGTCCTCGCGCACCCCCTGCGCCGCCTCCGTGAGCCGCTCCCGCGCCTCCTCCAGCTTCTCGATGGCCAGGTTGCGCTGCTTGCCGGCGCTCACCTGGGCCTTCCGCTTGAGCCCGTTCGCCACGATCTTGGGCACCTTGTTGTTCTCGAACGCCTTCCGGCCGTTGCGCGCCGCCCGGTCGATCCGGGTTCTGGCCTCGATGAGCTCCCGCTGCTGGCGGCGCACCTCGCCCTGCGCGACGCGCACCGACCGCAGGGCGGCCTCCTGCTCGGTGGCGACCTGCTCCTCGTAGGCGCTCAGGTTGCCCCCGTACATGCGGACGACGCCGTCGCGCAGCTCGGCGATCTGATCCATCTGCTCCAGCAGCGCGCGGTCGTGGCTGACCACCACCAGCACCCCCGACCAGGCGGCGACGGCGCCGTAGAGGCGCTCCCGGGCGTCCAGGTCGAGGTTGTTGGTGGGCTCGTCGAGCAGCAGCACGTCCGGCCGTCTCAGCAGCTGGGCGGCGAGCGCGACCATGATGGTCTCGCCGCCGGACAGCGTGCCGACCGTGCGGTCCAGCCCGATGTGGCCCAGGCCGAGCCGGTCGAGCTCGGCGGCGGCGCGCTCCTCGACGTCCCAGTCGTCGCCGACCGCGGCGAAGTGCTCCTCGGCGACGTCGCCGCTCTCGATGGCGTGCAGCGCCGCCCGCGTCGCGCTGATCTCCAGCAGGTCCGACACGGTACGGCTCGCGCCCAGCGGAACGTTCTGCGGCAGGTATCCCACCTCACCCGACACGGACACGGATCCGGACCGGGCGGGCAGCTCCCCCGCGATGATTCTCAACAGTGTTGATTTGCCCGAGCCGTTCACCCCGATGAGCCCGGTACGTCCGGCGGGGAAGGCGGCGTCGAGACCGTCGAGCACGCCGGCACCGTCCGGCCAGCCGAAGGACACGTGATCGACGACGATGGAAAAAGGCATAAGGCGGCTCCCGTCACAAGGATCGAAATTCTGTGACTTGGCGGGAAACGACCGCACAAACGCGCAGCACGAGGAAAGTGGGCGAGGAGGTCGCCAGAGGTCCAGGTGTGCGCGCCCGGCCCACGACAGGGCTGATCGGCGCGGTGCCCGCGACCTCAGATCCTCACGTCAACTGCCCCCAGGGCTCGGCGATAAGACGCCCGCAAGACTATGCGACCCGCCGATCGACTGGCAAGGCGCCTGACCGGAGCGCCGCCACGTTGGCCGACTGTGCTAGATTTTGGCCATGCGGTCAGAAATTGAGCCGGGCGGCCGGAAACCGCGGTCGTTCATCGAGGAGGCCAGGCGCGCCCAGATCGTCGCGTCAGCCGTGGCCGTGATCGCGGAGGTCGGGTTCGCCCAGGCGTCCCTGGCGCGCATCGCCAAGCACGCCGGCATCAGCAAGGGCGTCATCTCCTACCACTTCGCCGGCAAGGAGGAGCTGATGGAGGAGGTGGTCACCCGCGTCTACACGGAGGCCGCCGATCACGTCCTCGCCGAGATGGAGGGCCTGCAAGACGCCGGTGAGCTGCTGAGGACGTACGTCATCGCCAACGCCGCGCACATGCGCAGGCACCGGGCGCAGATCATGGCGCTCGGGGAGATCTTCAACAACCTGCGCACCGCCGAAGGCAAACCCCGCTACGGCGTGCAGACCAGTGAGGAGATCTACCAGGCGCTGGAGAGCGTCTTCCGCCTCGGGCAGCGCACCGGCCGGTTCAGGGACTTCGACCTCCGCGTCATGGCCGTCACGCTGTCCGCCGCGATGGACAGCATGTTCGGCTACTGGGCCGCCTATCCCGAGCACGACCTCGAGGCACACGCACGCGAGCTGGCCGACCTCTTCGAAAGGGCATGCAGCACGTGAAGACCGAGCCGAGAACCAGGCTTCACTCGATCGACAACCTCCGGACCGTGCTCACCGTGCTGGTCGTCGTCCACCACGTGGCGATCACGTACGGCAACATCCCCCTGTGGTACTACGCCGAGCCCGCCAAGGACCCCTCGGGCCACCTGCTCGACGTCCTGGTGACGTTCAACCAGGCGTTCTTCATGGGCTTCTTCTTCCTCATCTCCGGCTTCTTCACCCCCGGCTCCCATGACCGCAAGGGCGGCCGCGCCTTCGTGCGGGACCGCCTGGTGCGGCTGGGCATCCCCCTGCTCGCCTTCCTGATCCTGCTCCGGCCGCTGGTGAACTTCGGGGGGTACGCGCAGCTCGACGGCGTCCCGTACTGGACGTACTACCTGGCCTCGTGGGACCCGGGGCCCATGTGGTTCGCCGAGGTGCTGATCGTCTTCGCCCTGGCGTACGCGTTGTGGCGGGCCCGCCGGGCGCCGCTCGACCCGCGACCCGCGCCGCTCCGGTTCCGCTCGGTCGCGCTGTTCGTCGTGGGCCTGACGGTGGTCACGATCCTGTGGCGGATCCCGGTGCCGACGGGCACCTACGTGCCGGTGCTCGGGCTGCCGACGCCCACCTTCCTGCCGCAGTACGCCGCCATGTTCGCCGTCGGGTGCGTGACCTTCCGTCGCGGCTGGTTCGAGGCGCTGCCGGCGCGGGCCGGGCGGCTGGGGCTCGTGGCCGCGGGCGTGTCGAGCGCCGTGCTGCTGCCGGCCGCGCTGCTGACCGGCGGGATGCCGTCGTCGGCGCTGATGGCCGCCTGGGAGTCGTGCTTCGCGGTCGGCATGGTCATCGGGCTGTCGGTGCTCTTCAGGGAGCGGTTCGCCGGGCAGGGGCCGGGCGGCCGGTTCCTGTCGGACCACGCGTTCACCGTCTACATCATCCACCCTCTCGTGCTGGTCGCCGCCGGCTACGGGCTGCGCTGGCTCGACGCGATCGCGATCGTCAAGTTCGCGGTCATGCTGGTCGTGGTGCTGCCGCTCTGCTGGGCGCTGGCGTACGCGGTGCGGTCGCTGCCGGGGGCCAAGCGGGTCCTCTGAGCAGGGCGGGAAGCGGGGTGGCCCGGCCGACGCGCACGCGTACGCGATCGCGCCGGCGAGCCACCTCGCGAGCGGGAGCTACCCCGTGTAGAGGGCGTCGAGGGTCGCGGCGTGGCGCTCCTCGACCTGCTTGCGCTTCATCTTGAGGCTGGGCGTCAGCTCGCCCGTCTCCACCGTGAAGTCCGCGGCCAGGATCGCGAACTTCTTGACCGTGGCGTAGCTCGCCTGGTCCGCGTTGACCCGGTCGACGGCCCGCTGGACCTCCTCGATCATGCGCGGGTGCTCGCGCAGCTTCTCGGGGTCGTCCGGCAGCGACTCGGCCCGCGCCCACGGCCCTGCCACCTCCATGTCCAGCGTGACGAGCGCCGTGACGTAGTTGCGGCGGTCGCCGTGGACGAACACGTGCGACACGTACGGGCAGGCCGCCTTGATCCGGCCCTCCAGGTACGTCGGCGCGACGTACTTGCCGCCCGAGGTCTTGATCAGTTCCTTCTTCCTGTCGGTGATGCGCAGCCGTCCCGCGTCGTCGAGCTCGCCGATGTCCCCCGTACGCAGCCAGCCGTCCTCCAGCGCGGCGGCCGTGTCCTCGGGCAGCCCGTGGTAGCCGCGCATGATCCCGCCGCCGCCGATGAGGATCTCCCCGTCGTCGGCGATGCGCACCTCGGTGCCCGGCAGCGGCGGCCCGACCGTGCCGAACTTCACCGAGTCCGGCCGGTTGAAGAAGCTGCCCGCCGACGACTCGGTCAGGCCGTACCCTTCGAGGATCGTCAGGCCCGCCGCGTCGAAGAACTCGGCGATGTCCGTGGCCAGCGGGGCCGCGCCGGAGATGAAGAAGCGGATCCGGCCGCCGAACCGGTCGCGCAGCTTGGCGAAGACCAGCCGGTCGGCCAGGGCGTACTCGATCCTCGTGGTGAGCGGGACGGACGCCTCGCGCTGGCGGGCGCGGCTGACCCTGATGCCGGTCTGCCGGGCCCAGGTGAAGATGCGCAGCTTGAGGCCGCCGTCGCCCCGTACGGTGGCCACGACCGTGTTGTGGATCTTCTCGAAGATGCGCGGCGCGGCGGCCATGAACGTGGGCCGCAGCACGCCGAGGTTCTCGGCGATCTTGTCCAGGCGGCCGTCCACGGCGGTCGGCACGCCGATGTCGATCATGATCACCTCCAGCAGCTTGCCGAACGAGTGCGACAGCGGGAGCCAGAGGAAGTGCAGGTCGGCCTCGGAGAGGAGGCCCAGCTCGCGGACGCCGGCGGCGGCGTGCAGCCAGTTGCCGTGGGTCAGCTCCACACCCTTGGGGCGGCCGGTGGTGCCGGAGGTGTAGATGAGCGTGGCCAGGTCGTCGCGGGCGATGGCGTCCACCATGCCGTCGTAGTCACCGTCGCCGTGCCCGTCGCCGGCGAGGGAGTCGAGCCTGACCACCCAGCCGTCGTCGCTCGGCGTGCCGTCGACCACCACCACGCGGGTCACGCCCGGCAGCTCCTTCTGGACGGACCTCAGCTTGGCGACCTGGTCGTCGTCCTCGGCGATGACGATGGCGCTGCCGGAGTCCGTGATGACGTACGCCGCCTCGACCGCCGTGTTGGAGGGGTAGATCGTGGTGGTGGCCGCACCCGTGGCCAGGACCGCCAGGTCGGCCAGGATCCATTCGAGCCGGGTGGAGCAGAGGATCGACACGCGCGTGTCCGGCCCGGCGCCCAGCGCGGCCAGCCCCAGCGCCAGCCCGCGCACCCGCTCGCCCACCTCCCGCCAGGTGAGCGAGGTCCAGCCGTCGTCCGAAGGGGCTCTGTACGCCTCAGCGTCGGGGGTCGCGGCGATCCGGTCGCGCAGCAGGGAGGGAATGCTCGACATGCGTGGCCTCCTGGACGGTTTTGAGCCCGACTCTAGGAGCAATCCCACTATTTGGGATAGACCAGCGGGCAGTCCGCTTGCCGCCTTGGGAGAGCACCTTCCGTTCTGGGGATCGTCGCGACACCCCCGCTTGGGGAGTGCGATGGAGCTCGAGGCCCGCGAGATCCGGACGCCTCAGGGGCGGAGGACGCTGATCGTGATGTTTCGCCAGCGTGTACCGCTCTCGCGGGGTGCCGCTCGGCCATGCCCCGTCCCGCACATCGGCAGCACCTTGATGCTGTCCGCCCGATTGTCGGTGAGGGTCGGCATACTGCCCCAGTGATTGACGAGATGCAGCGCCGGTATGCCGATTTCCTGCACCGCAACCCCTATCTCACGCAGGCCACCTGTTGGACCGTCGTGCAACCGATCGCCTCCCCCTTGACCGTCGAGGCCATCGCCGAGCGACTCGGTGGACGGGCTGAGGACCTGGAGCCGGAGCCCGACGACGATGTGGACGAAGCCGACTACGAAGGGGCCTTCTACATCAGCCACGACGACGCGTCGTTCATCCTCTATGAGGACAACGGCTACCAAGGCAGCCGTCCGGAGGTGCTGCGGCGGCTGAGTGACGGCGCCCGCGTGATGAGCCTTTTCTGGAACATCAACTGGACGGCCCGGCTGACGTACGCCGCTTACGGCACGATCGTCACCGCGTTGGACCCGAAGCTTCCCGGTGAGCGACGGGGTAAGACTCCGCACGTACTCGACGCGGAGCTCGCGGTCCTGGAGGCGGCGGCCGAACCTGGTCAATGGCAGGCGGCCGCGATGGCCGTCGTCGAAGCCGTCACCGGAGTAAGGCTCGATCTGCCTGACGCGAGCGCGCCGCGACTGCTGCTGGAGGAGACCATCCCGGATGACCCGCGCGCTCCGAGCGTGCTGGGCACCGTCGATCCCGATCTGGACGTTCGGCTGCGCCTGGCACCCGAGCCCGTCCGGACCGCGGTGATCCATCGCGTCGTCCACGCCTACGTCGCGGCAACCGGCCTCGCGGGCGAACCCATGGTCCAGGAGGCACTCGACCGCCTCGTGACCGGCGGCGGTGAACCAAGGCGAGCAGGCGCCGGCCTGACGCCGCTCCTGGTCCGGCTCATGGAAGATCGGCGTGACCGGCAAGGAGCGGTTCTCGCGGAGGACCACCCTGTTTCGCGCCGGTTCTGGGCGGCGCAGGCTCTGGACGAGGCCATGCCCGGACGCACATGGCCTGATCGGCTGGATGCGCTCGCCAACGCGCCCACGATCCTCGGCGACATGTGGCCGGCGCTGCGTGCCCAGCTCACAACCATGATCGACGAAGGGGCGAACTCACCGTCCACCCGCGCTCCTCAACCGTACGAATAGCCATGCCCTGGACAGACGCGCTCGCTCGGGCTGGTCACACGTTCGAGCACGGCATCCAGCCCCAGGATGGGGGCGCCTACGCCAATGGGCGAAAGACGCTCAGCCAGGGCAGCCCTACCGAGGGTCCCGCTGTGCTTCTCGACGCCGGGAATTGATCACCGTGTCGCGACGACCCCTGAATGCAGGGGCGTCAGGGGCGTTTGAAGGCGGACAGGAGCCGGTCCGCCGCCAGCGCCGGTGTCAGCTCGCCCGCCAGCACCTCGCGCTCCACCTCCCCGGTGATCGCCGCCACCTCGGGGTCGTTGCGCAGCTCGGCCAGCAGCCGGTCGCGGACCAGCGTCCACGTCCAGCCCACCTGCTGGCGGCGGCGCTTGGCGGCCAGGTCGAGGGACTCCTGGTGGGCCAGCACGTGCCGCCAGAGCTTCTCCAGCCCGTCGCCCGTGAGCCCGCTGCACGTGAGCACCGGCGGCGGAGTCGTGTCGGAACGCAGCATGCGCAGCGCGCCCGCCAGTTCCCGCGCGGCCTTCCTGGCGGGCAGCTCGTGCTCGCCGTCGGCCTTGTTGACCGCGATCACGTCGGCCAGCTCCAGCACGCCCTTCTTGATGCCCTGGAGCTGGTCGCCGGTGCGGGCCAGCGTGAGCAGCAGGAAGGTGTCCACCATGTCGGCCACCGCGGTCTCCGACTGGCCCACGCCCACGGTCTCGACCAGGACGACGTCGAAGCCGGCCGCCTCCACCACGACCATGGCCTCCCTGGTGGCCTTGGCGACGCCGCCGAGCGTGCCGGAGGTGGGCGAGGGGCGGATGAACGCGGCGGGATCGGCCGACAGGCGCGCCATGCGGGTCTTGTCGCCGAGGATGCTGCCGCCCGTCCTGGTGGACGAGGGGTCCACGGCGAGCACGGCGACGCGGTGGCCGCGCCCGGTGAGCATCGTCCCGAGCGTGTCGATGAACGTGGACTTCCCCACACCGGGCACGCCCGAGACGCCGACCCTGCACGCGTGGCCGGACAGCGGGGTGAGGTCGACGAGCAGCCGCTGCGCCAGCGCGTTGTGATCGGGTCTCGTGGACTCGACCAGCGTGATCGCGCGGGCGATCCACGTGCGGGAGCCGGCCCGTACGCCTCGGGCGTAGTCCTCCAGCGAATGCACCCGACTCACCCCCTTTCTTCCCAGTTGATCAGCTTAAGCTCTGACAAGGTTTGACATTTGCCAGTAGGGTGCTGGAGTTCTCATCTCAGCCGTCACAGGAGTCACTCCCCTCATGCCCAACGTCGAACCCCTGCGCGAGGGCGACCCGGCAACGGTGGGACCCTACCGGCTGGTCGGTCGGCTCGGCGCGGGCGGCCACGGTGTCGTCTATCTCGGCCAGGCCCGCAACGGCACCCCCGTCGCCGTCAAGGCGCTGCGCGAAGGGCTCGCCGGGGACGACCGCCTCGCCAGGGACATCGCCGCCGCGCGCAAGGTCCAGCCGTTCTGCCTCGCGCAGGTGCTCGACGCCTCGACGGGCGGCAGGCCGTACATCGTGTCGGAGTACGTGGACGGGCCCTCGCTCCAGCAGGCCGGCCGGCAGGGCGGGGCGGACCTGCAGCGGCTCGCCGTCTCCACCGCGACCGCGCTGGACGCCATCCACCAGGCCGGCGTCGTCCACGGGGACTTCAAGCCGTCGAACGTGCTGCTCGGGCCGGACGGGCCGCAGGTCGTGGACTTCGGCCTCGCCGCCGCGCTCGGCATCGGCGTCCAGGCGAGCGGCGCCTTCGTCGGCACGCCCGCGTACATGGCGCCCGAGCAGCTGGCCGGGAGGCCGGTGGGGCCGCCGGCCGACGTGTTCGCGTGGGCGTCGGTGATGGTCTTCGCGGCCACCGGCGTCCCGCCGTTCGGCGACGACTCCCTGCCCGCGGTGATCAACCGGGTGCTGAACGACGAGCCCCAGCTGGGCGAGCTGCGCGGTCTGGTCCGCGAGATCATGCTGGGCTGCCTGTCCAAGGAGCCTCAGGACCGTCCGGCGATGCGCGACGTGCTGCTGCGGCTCACCGCGCCGTCGCGCCGGCAGGCGGCCCCTCCCCAGACCGGCTCCCCCCACATGGGGGCCGACCACGGTCAGAGCGCGCACCCGTCCGGCGCCCGTCCCTCGGGCGCCTACCGGACCACGGACCAGGCCCAGGGCGCCTACCAGACCATGGACCAGGCCCAGGGGGCCCATCCGGGCACGGACCAGGGTCACGGGGCTTACCTGGGTTCGGGCCAGGGCCAGGAACCCTATCCGGGCGCGGACCGGGCTCATGAGGGTTACCCGGGCATGGATCAGGCTCAGGGGGCGTATCCGACCGTCGATCAGCCGCCGGCCCAGCAGCAGACCGTCGACCAGCCGCCGACGGCCTGGCAGCAGACGCTCGACCCGGGCCTCGACCAGGACACGCCGCCGCGGCGGGTGCGCGCCCAGGCCGCGAGCCCCGAGCAGCCGCCGCCTCTGCCGCGGCGCCGCGGCCCGCACCAGAGCCAGGGTCGGCCCGACCCGGCCGCCGTCCACCACGAGCAGGATTCGCCCCAGCCCTACGGCCGGGAGCCGATCCCGAGCCACGTCCAGGACCCTGCCGCACACCACGGCCACGAGCCTCCGGCGTACCACGGCCAGGAGTCCCAGGCGCGCTACGGCCAGGACTCCGCCGCGCATCACGACCCCGAACCCCCCGCTCAGGAGCCGTCCCGGCACCACGGCCAGGAGCCGGGAGGGAACTTCGGCCAGGAGCCCGGCGGGCGGTTCGGGCAGGAGCCGGCCGGGCACTACGGGCACCAACCCGGCGAGCGGTTCGGCCAGGAGCCCGGTGGGCGGTTCGGGCAGGAGCCAGGCGGGCGGTTCGGGGAGGAGGGCGGCCCGCAGCAGGGCCTGGGCTCGGCGGCGTTCCCGCTGGGCGCGCCGGTCGCGGCCCCCGTCCCGGCGGAGTTCGGGCTCTCGGAATCTCCCGAGCGCGCGGCGGCGGCCGAGCCCGCGCAGGGCGAGCCGGCGGCCCCGGGACCGGCCATGGCGCAGCACTCGGCGCTGGTCGACATCCTCGTACCGGGCGATGCCCCGCCCCAGGACGGGGCTCCGGCCACGGCTCCCGCGCCGCCGCGCCGGTCTGGGCGGCGGATGAAGACCGTGGTCATCGCGGGCGTGTCCGGCGTCTCCGTGCTGGTGCTGGCCGGCGCCATCATGTGGCTCACCCCCACGACCCCCACCCCGAAGGCCACGAACGTCGCCGTCGTGACCAGCGCGCCCACGACCTCGGCGCCCGCCACGCCCACGCACCGGCCGAGGCGGACGCGTACCCCCGGGCCCAGCTCGCAGACCGACGGCACGCCGAGCTCCGTCCCGACCGGCGGCGCCTCCACGAAGCCCGCCGTGGACGGCCGGCTGCAACTGGTCTACGTCCGCGCGGGCGGCACGAGGAACGGCGACTGCTGGTCGGGCGGCGAGGTGACGCTGGAGGCGCTGGTGCAGCGCACCGGCCGTCCTCTCACGTTCAGGTACGCCTGGTACATCGACCGCGTGGTCGTGGGCCGCGCGTCGTCGGAAGTCCCGCAGAACGGCCAGCGCTACCTCGCCGCTCCGCGCAACCTGCGGAGCACCGGGGGCGTACACCGCGTCACGTTCCGGATCACGTCGCCGATCGCCGCCCAGCGCACGATCTCCGTCACGATGTGCGAGAACGGCACCTACTGACGGCGCCGCAGCTGCTCCAGCAGGTCGAGGGCGGCGTCGGCGATCACCGTGCCCGGCGGGAAGATCGCGGCGGCGCCCGCGGCCCGCAGCTCGTCGTGGTCGCCGGGCGGGATGACGCCGCCGACCACGATCATGATGTCGCCGGCGTCGAGGTCGGCCAGCGCCCGGCGCAGCGCGGGCACGAGCGTGAGGTGCCCGGCGGCCAGCGAGGACACGCCCACGATGTGCACGTCGGCCTCGACCGCCTGCCTGGCGACCTCCTCCGGCGTCTGGAACAGCGGACCGACGTCCACGTCGAAGCCCAGGTCGGCGAAGGCGGTGGCGATCACCTTCTGGCCGCGGTCGTGGCCGTCCTGCCCCATCTTGGCGACCAGGATGCGCGGGCGGCGGCCTTCGGCCTTCTCGAAGTCGGCGCAGGCGAGGCGGACGCGCTCGATGGCGCCGGAGGGGCCTGACTCGTCGCGGTACACCCCAGAGATGGTACGGACCTGCTCGGCGTGCCTGCCGAACACCTGCTCCAGGGCGTCGGAGATCTCGCCCACCGTGGCCTTGGCGCGGGCGGCGTCCACGGCCAGCTTGAGCAGGTTGTGCTCCAGGCCGGGTGCCGGGTGGCCGGCGGCCTTGGTGAGCGCGTCGAGCGCGCGCCGCACCGCGCCGGGGTCGCGCTCGGCCTTGAGGCGGGCCAGCTTGTCGAGTTGCCGGGCGCGTACGGCGGTGTTGTCGACCTTGAGCACCTCGACGTCCTGGTCGCTGTCGGCGCGGTACTTGTTGACGCCGATGACCGGCTGCCGCCCGGAGTCGATGCGGGCCTGGGTGCGGGCGGCCGCCTCCTCGATGCGCAGCTTGGGCAGGCCCGCCTCGATGGCCCTGGCCATGCCGCCGGCGGCCTCGACCTCCTGGATGTGGGCCCAGGCGCGCTCGGCCAGGTCGTGGGTGAGGCGCTCGACGTAGTAGGAGCCGCCCCAGGGGTCGATCACCCTGGTCGTGCCCGACTCCTGCTGGAGGAGGAGCTGGGTGTTGCGGGCGATGCGGGCGGAGAAGTCGGTGGGCAGGGCGAGGGCCTCGTCGAGGGCGTTGGTGTGCAGGGACTGGGTGTGGCCCTGGGTGGCGGCCATGGCCTCGACGCAGGTGCGGGCGACGTTGTTGAACACGTCTTGCGCGGTCAGGGACCAGCCGGAGGTCTGGGAGTGGGTACGGAGGCTCAGAGATTTCGGATTTTTCGCGTTAAATCCGGAAACCAGGTTGGCCCAGAGCAGCCGGGCGGCGCGGAGCTTGGCGACCTCCATGAAGAAGTTCATGCCGATGCACCAGAAGAACGACAGCCGGGGCGCGAACCGGTCGATGTCCATCCCGGCGGCCACCCCGGCCCGCAGGTATTCGACGCCGTCGGCCAGCGTGTAGGCCAGCTCCAGGTCGCACGTCGCGCCGGCCTCCTGGATGTGGTAGCCAGAAATGCTGATGGAGTTGAATTTCGGCATCTTCTCACTGGTGTACGCGAAGATATCCGAAATAATCCGCATCGACGGCGCTGGGGGATAAATGTAGGTGTTGCGGACCATGAACTCTTTGAGGATGTCGTTCTGGATGGTCCCGGCGAGCTGCTCCGGCGCGACGCCCTGCTCCTCCGCCGCCACGATGTACAGCGCGAGCACGGGCAGCACGGCGCCGTTCATGGTCATGGACACCGACATCCGGTCGAGCGGGATGCCGTCG
Organism: Nonomuraea phyllanthi; assembly: GCF_006334985.2. Lineage (GTDB taxonomy): Bacteria > Actinomycetota > Actinomycetes > Streptosporangiales > Streptosporangiaceae > Nonomuraea > Nonomuraea phyllanthi. The sequence continues at coordinate 142,565 of NZ_VDLX02000017.1, read as the reverse complement.
AACAACTGCCGCATGTCGTAGATCGAGTCGATCGCCACCCCGGCCATGCCCACGTCACCGGCGACCCGGGGGTGGTCGGAGTCGTAGCCCCGGTGCGTGGCCAGGTCGAAGGCCACCGACAGGCCCTTCTGCCCGGCGGCCAGGTTGCGGCGGTAGAAGGCGTTGGAGTCTTCGGCCGTGGAGAAGCCCGCGTACTGGCGGATGGTCCAGGGCTGGTTGACGTACATGGTGGGGTACGGGCCACGCAGGTACGGGGCCGCGCCGGGGTAGGTGCGCAGGAAGTCGAGCCCTTCGAGGTCGCGCGCGGTGTAGAGCGGCTTGACCTCGATGCCTTCCGGCGTCTCCCACACCTCGGCTGCCGGCTCGGGCTCCTCGGGCGCGTCCTTGGGCAGGGCGTTGAGCGGGATGCCCGAGAAGTCGGGGATCATCGCGTCACCTCCAGGTGGTCGAAGGTCTCGCGGAGCACGGCCAGCGCGTCGCAGCCCGCGTAGAGGTTTCCGTCCACGCCTTCGTAGTGTCCCTTCCCCGCCAGCCACACTTTCCTCGCGCCCGCCCTGCGCAGCGCGGCGGCCACGGCCGCGGCGTGCTGGGCGTACAGCTTGTCGGTCGAGCACAGGCACACGACGGGGGTGCCGCTCACGGCGTACGCGGTGGCGATCTGCTCCGGGTCCGTCCCGGGGCCCGCCGTCTCGGTGTCGAGGCCGCCGGCGCGGAAGAGGTTGGCGGCGAACGCGGCTCGCGCGGTGTGGGCGGCCACGGGGCCGATGGTGGCGAGGAACACCTTGGGCCGCTCGATCTGCTCGTCGGCGGCGTCCCGCAGCGCCTCGAACGCCTCGGCGTACCGGACCCGTGGCAACCCGCCCCCGGTCCGGCCCTCCGGCTCGGGGCTCTCCCCCCTGCCGGACGCACCGCCCACGGACGCCTCCCCCGGCACGGGCTCGGCACCTGGCGGCGTCTCGGCGGGCGACCGGCCGGCAGCGGGCGGCGCCTGACGCAACGCGGCACCAGCGGCGGGCGAAGGCGCGGCGGTGGGCGGTGGCGTCACGTGGGGGCCGTTGGAGGCGAGGCCGGGGACGGTCGTGGGCGAAGGGGGGCGGACCGGTTTCTCGTGGAGGTCCGGGAACTCGCTCACCCCTGTGATGGGAAGGCGCCGGTGGGCGAGGTCGGCGGCGCGGCGGGCGCGGGTGGCGGCGACGCGCTCGGCGATCAGCTCCCCGGCCCGCGCGATCCCGCCCGCCGCCTCGATCTCCTGGAACCACCCCCAGGCGACCTCGGCCAGGTCGGCTGTGCGGCGCTCGACGTACCAGGAGCCGCCGGCGGGGTCGACGACGCGCCCCACTCCCGACTCCTCCAGCAGCAGGGACTGCGTGTTGCGGGCGATGCGGCGGGAGAAGGCGTCGGGCAGCCCGAGGGCGGCGTCGAAGGGCTGCACCGTGACCGCGTCGGCGCCGCCCACCCCGGCGGCGAAGCAGGCGACGGTGGTGCGGAGCAGGTTCACCCAGGGGTCGCGGGCGGTCATCATGGCGGAGCTGGTGACGGCGTGCTGGCGCTGGCCGCCGTGCCGGGGGGCGCCGCAGACCTCGGCGACCCGGGCCCACAGCCGGCGGGCCGCGCGCAGCTTGGCGACGGTGGCGAACTGGTCGGCGGTGGCGGCGTACCGGAACTCGATCTGCCCAAGCGCTTGCTCAATAGTGAGCCCGCCGTCCGTGAGCGCCCGCAGCTCGGCGACGCCCTGGGCGATCGAGCAGCCCAGCTCCTCGGCGTCGCTGCCGCCCGCGTCGTGGTACGGCGTCGCGTCCACGGTGATGGCCCTGAGCCCGGGGAAGCCGGCGGCGCAGCGCAGCGCCAGGTCGAGCCCCGCGCCCCCGGCGCAGGAGGCTCCCAGGTTGCCCCGCACCGCGTCGCCCCGCCCGAACAGCACCTCGGCGGCCTCGCGTGCCTGCTCCCCCGCCTCCAGCACGACCGGCGCCAGGTCGAGGTAGACGTCGCGGAGCACCGCGCCCAGCGCCGGCGCGGGGATCGCGCCGTCGCCCACGACGAGCCAGAGCGACGTGACGCCGTTCTCCAGGTCGGCCAGCACCGCCTCGGGGTCGGCCACCGCGTGCCGCTGCCGCACGTCCCACCCGGTCACGCCGGCGGCTCCGCGCACGAACGGCGGCTCGCCGGGCAGCCCGGGATCGCCCGGCAGGTCGTCGAGGTCGTAGAGCGGCGCGACCGTCACTCCGTCATAGGTGACGGAGGACAGCGCCTCCTCGGGCGAGGCCGTCTCGACGCCCGATCGGCGCAGCACCTCGACCGCCAGCTCCCGCCAGCCGTCTCGGGACACGGACACGAAACCCGAAGCCAGTTCCATGGTCGGATATTAGGCGGCGCGCCAAGATCCCGGTAACCCCGGGGCCACCCCTTACCTCAGGAGACAGGGGCCTCCCATGCCAGCCGCCACGTGACAGGCCCCACCACGCCGTCGTCCGTGACGCCCTGCTGCCGCTGGAACCGGCGGCACACCTCGCGCGAGCCGGGCCCGTACGCGCCGTCGACGTCCAGGGACCAGCCCCGCCTTCTCATCTGCGCCTGCCACGTGCGCACGTCGTCGCCGCGCGTCACCGGCGGGTACGTGAGCAGCCGTCCGGGGAACGGCGGCGCGGCCGGCGGGTCGGGCCGGGTGGGCGGCGCCGCGCCCGGGCGTGGCGCGCCCCGCCTGACCCAGGCGTAGAGGGGGTCGCCGGGGCAGTCGGTCGCGTAGCCGTCGCGGTGCCCCTTGATCTCCTTGCCGGCGTCGCCCTGGTCGCGCGCGTACTGCACGGCGTCGAGGATCGCGTGCAGGACGCCGTCGGGCGGCTCGACGAGCCCGGCGTTGCCCACCAGGCCGAGCACGGCGTAGTGGCCGGTGTTGAGCCCGGGGCCGTTCGCGGCGGGCAGGTGGTGCAGCCCCCGCCCCTCGAACACCTTCCCGTGCGGGCACGCGATCATGGTGTTGCCGGTGAAGTAGACGGTGCCCTTCCTTCGAGCCAGCCAGCTCTGGTTCTCGGTTCGAGGACACCAGATCTGGCCGTGGTACATCTCTTTCTGGATCTTGAAGTTCGCGTTTCCACGCCGGGCGGCGGATCGAGGCGTGAGGTATCGCTGTCGACGGACCGTCACCTGCCACATGTCCGTCTTGAGGTTGCCCCTCGGCGGCACACGGCGAAGTGATGCTCCCGCTCCTGAGAGCAGCACGGCGAACATGAACGCCTCCGCGCCCGCCCGGGCCTTCTGCGCGAGCTTGTCGCGCCCGGCGTTGTCCGCAGCCAGGGACGTTTCGAGGAACAGGGCGAGCTGGGCCTGCGACAGCGACAGGAGGAACTCGAACCCCGGCACCCTGCCGGGTGCCACCTCGATCAGTTGCCTGCCCGCGTCGGCCGAGAGATGGAACTCGACGAGATCATCGTTGATCGCTTCCCGCCATCGAGGAATGCCGTCCGTGGACCGCCCCTGGCGGGGGAAACGATCGACGGGCGGCCCGAAGACCCCGTGCAGCGCGGCACGGATGCGCATGATGTGCGGTTGGTTGCGCAGCGACTGGTAGATCGCGACGCCGCTCTGCGCTCCCTGCCGGGTGTGCTTGATGTGTCCTTCGGTCCAGAACCACGCGAGCAGTTCCACGAACGCGTCCGACCACTTCAGCTCGGTGGGCAGATCAGCGCAGGGAGCCGCGATCGGAATGCGGTCCCAGTAGCCGAGCGTCTCAGTGGTCGCCCACAGGCGCTCATGAGTGGTGACCGTCCTTTTCGTCCTTCCCGTCGGCAGCCACTTCCCATCCGGCCCCTTCTGCCGTTCGGTTCCGGTACGCCGACGGTAACGCTCCACCGGCCAGCGGTGATGGGGAGTGGTCAAGGAGGAGTGGCAGACGCCCTCCATCCGGATCATCTCCCGCTCTTTCGCAGGGAAGACGCACACTTCGAGCACGGGCTGCCACTCGGACATCCCTGTGCCGTGGTTGAGCGTGAGCGCGAGGTCACCGACCCGCAGCTCTCCGTAGGACTTCCATCCTTGCCGGGTGAGAATCTCGGTTTCCTCGTCGACGCAGTAGCCGATGTCGATCCAGCCGTTTCCGTCCATGTGGTACGCCTGGATGGAGCGCACCATCGCCGCGCACCGCGCGTGGTCGGAGACGATGCCGGGATCGACCCTGCCGCCGGTGTAGTGGACCTTCACACCCTTCGTCGATTCGAGCGCTGTGTAGTCGCCACGCGGCGCGCGGGCGTTCCAGTCTTTTCTTAAGACCAGGTCGATGGCCACGGTGAGCTCCGGGGGTCGCTGTCGAGACCACCGAGCGTAACGCTTGGGACGCGGACGGGTCCGGAAGACCGTGGATTTGGCTAGGGCCGGATCACCCGCTTGTCCGTCACGATCGCGGTGATGAGATCGTGCGGCGTCACGTCGAAGGCCGGGTTCAGGGCACGGGTGCCCTCGGGCGCCACGCGTACACCTCTGATGGTCACGACCTCGTCCGCTCCCCTGTCCTCGATCTCGATGTGCTCGCCGGTGGGGGTGTTCTTGTCGATCGTGGACTCGGGCGCGACCACCACGAACGGCACCCCGGCGCGCTCGGCGCCGAGCGCCAGCGCGTACGAGCCGATCTTGTTGGCGGTGTCGCCGTTGGCGGCGATGCGGTCGGCGCCGACGAGCACCGCGTCCACCTCGCCCCTGGCCAGCAGGTACGGCCCCGCCGAGTCGGCGACGAGCCGGTGCGGCGCGCCCATCCTGGCCAGCTCCCAGGTGGTGAGCCTGGCGCCCTGCAGCAGCGGGCGGGTCTCCAGCGCGAGCACCTCAGACAGCCGCCCGCGCTCGTGGAGGGTCTGGACGACGCCGAGCGCGGTGCCGCGCTCGACGGCGGCCAGGCCACCGGTGTTGCACACCGTCATGATCCGCAGCCGATCGCCTTCGAGCAGGTCGGCTCCGCGCTCGCCCATGGCCAGGCACGCGGCGATGTCGTCGTCGCGCACCCGCAGCGCGGCGGCGAGCACCGACTCGCGGCCTTCGTGCAGGTGGGCGACGGCCTGGTCGACGCCCCACGCGAGGTTGACGGCGGTCGGCCTGGCGGCGCGCAGCCTGGCGATCTGCGCGGGGTCGCCGTCGGCCAGGACGACGCCGAGCGCCCCCGCCACGCCGAGCGCGGGCGCGCCGCGCACGGCCAGCCGCCCGATGGCGTCCACCAGGTCGTCCACGGTGTGGACGCGCAGCATCACGCACTCGTCGGGCAGCAGCGTCTGGTCGACGAGCTCGACGGCGCCGTCCACCCAGTCGATGGTCCTCACAGGGGGAACCCTACGGCTCAGCGCTCGGCCAGGACGATGACCGAGTCCCTGTCGTCCAGCACGATGGGCTCGGACTTGCCGGGGTTCAGCACGATGCCGTAGTGCGGGGGCACGTTGCGCGCCCGGGCGCTGCGGTAGCCGATGGCGGTCTCTCCCCTGCGCCTGGCGGCCTCCACGACCGTGGAGAAGGTCACCTCCGTACCGGTCTTGACGTACGAGGCGGCGGGCCGGGGGTAGATCTCCGAGCCGTGCGAGTCGAACAGGTAGCCGAACACGTCCGCGAGGTGCTGGTTCTCGGCGAGCTGGGCGAGGAGCAGGCCGATGACGGTGTCGCTGATCACGATGTCGTCGGCCTCGGTGACCTCGGCCAGGGCGCGGTTGTTCTCGTCGTGCATCTCGCTGACGATCGAGTAGTGCTCGCCGAGCGTGCTCTGCATGTCGCGCAGCTGGAGCAGCGTCATGAGCGTGCGCGTGTCGGAGTGGTGGATGTCGAAGCGGTCGTCGGACAGCACGATGACGTGCTGGAAGAGGCCGACGCCGAGCGACTCCAGGGCGTACCTGTCGGTGGTGTCGCAGTCCTTGACGTTGACGGTGAGGTTGCGCAGGCCGGCCAGGCCGGTGCCGGCCTTGGGGTGGTCGGCGGCGATCTCCATGACGGAGCCGGGGGCGACGTAGCCGTCGAGGTAGCGGACGATGTGCTCGGCGCGGCCGTTCCAGTTGAGCAGGAGCGTGCGCTCGGGCTCGGTGGGCGGACTGTCCGTCTCGACGATGGCGGACTCGTCCAGGTGCGGCTTGCCGGCGGCCAGGCGGACGTGGGAGTCGTCGTGCGCGATGACGATGACCTGGTCGTCGGCGTTGACGACGGTGTCCGCGGCCGGGTTGAGCACGACGCCCGTCGGGCGGCGCAGGCCGATGACGGTGGCGGTCTGGTAGGCGTGCAGCGCCTCGCCGTACGTGACGCCGACGAGCTTCTTGGGGGTGCGCAGGTAGATCTCGCCGCCGTCGAAGTTGAGCAGGTCCATGCAGACGACGGACATGCCTGACTGGCGCGAGGACTGCACGATGAGCCTGGACGCGGTGTCGTCGGAGTCGACGAGGTGCACGTCGGGGCCGCCGGCCAGGCGGGCGGCGGCGAGGTTGCGGCTGGAGGCCAGTGCGGCGACCACCGGCGGGTGCACGCCCTCGCGCTTGGCGAGCGCGAGCAGGATCTTGATGACGTGCGCGTCGGGGTCCTCCCGCTCGGGGGAGAGCACGACGACGGAGCGGGCGGCGGCCAGGTTCATCAGCGCGAGGTCGCGCGGCTCGGTGGGCCGCCCCGTGCGGCAGACCACGCGGGTCCTGCCGAGGTCGCCGACGGCCTCGCGGATCTCCTCCTCCATCTCGAGCTTGTCACGTTCCGCGAGGATGGCGATGGCTGAGCTCTTCTGGCTGGCGTGCGCCTTGACCAGCTCCCCCACGATGGTGAACACCTGGTCCGACCAGCCCAGCACGACCGTGTGGCCCGACTCGACGATCCGCGAGCGCCCCCGGCGCAGCCGGTCGACCTTCTGCTTGAGCCCGTTCGACAGCAGGCCGACCAGCATGCTGACGACGAACAGCCCGCCGAGCGAGCCGGCGAACATCAGCGTCATGTACGCGGTCGAGCCATCGTCGCTGGAGATCTTGCCCGGGGACAGCGCGTGCATGAGCGCGATCCAGAGCACGTGGCCAGGCCCCGTCACACCCTCGGGCTCGTCCGGCGCGAGCCAGACCGTGAGCGCGGTCACGACGACGATCAGCGCCAGTGACACCAGGGCGAGCCAGCCGATCAGCGAGGCGGTGCCCTTGGACATGGTGTTGTCGAACCAGTAACGCGTCCGCTCACGGAACGTAACCTTCGACACTTCCCCGTTACCTCCGCATAAGGAGTGATTTAACCCAGCCCACCAAGGTACCGGTGGATCATCGCGCGCGCATGGCGGCCGGTAACGTATCGGTCATGGCGACCCCCCTGGAACCAGACGATCCGGCGTCTCTGGGCGGGTACTCCCTGTCCGGCCGGCTCGGCGAGGGCGGCCAGGGCGTGGTCTACCTCGCCCGGTCCCCGGCCGGGGAGCAGGTCGCGGTCAAGCTGCTCAGCGCGGGCGACAAGGAGACGCGGGCCAGGCTGGCGCGCGAGCTGCAGGCGCTGGAGAGCATCGCCTCCTTCTGCACGGCGCGGGTGCTCGACGTCTCGACCCAGGGGCCGCGGCCGTACGTGGTGAGCGAATACGTGGACGGCCCCTCGCTGGCCGACCGGGTGCGCGAGCGCGGCCCGCTGCACGGCGGCGACCTGGAGCGCCTCGCGGTCGGCACGGCCACCGCGCTGGCCGCCATCCACGCGGCCGGGGTGGTGCACCGCGACTTCAAGCCGGCCAACGTGCTGCTGGGGCCGGACGGCCCCCGGGTGGTCGACTTCGGCATCGCGCGGGCGGAGGGGGCGGCCACGCTGTCGTCCGGCCTGATCGGCACGCCCGCCTACCTGGCGCCCGAGCAGATCGGCGGGTCTCCGGCGTCGCCCGCGTCCGACGTGTTCGCCTGGGCCTCGTCGATGATCTTCGCGGCGACGGGCACGAGCCCGTTCGGGGCCGACACCGTGCCCGCCGTGCTGCACCGGGTGCTGCACGCGGAGCCGGACCTGTCGCCGTTGCCGCCGCGCCTGCGCGGGCTGATCGCGTCGTGCCTGGCCAAGGATCCCGCCGGGCGGCCCTCGGCGCGGCAGCTGATGATGTCCCTGGTCGGCCCCCAGGTGCCGCCTCCCGGAGGCCCGTACGAGAGCCCCCCGCAGGGCCGGCGAGGTCCGGGGATCCCGCTGCCGCCGCCTCGCCACGGTCCGCCGTCGGGCGAGGGGCTGGACACGGGGCCGCCTTACCCGGCGCGCGACACCCGGGGCACGCGGCGGGCCCGGTCGCGGGGGCTGCTCGTCGGCGGCGTGGCCGGGGTGGTGGTCCTGGCGGCGGCCGTCGCCACGGCCCTCTACCTCAACGGCGCCTCCGATCCCGGCACGGTGGTGGGCGACCGCACGACGTCGGCGGGCCCGCCCGCCTCCCCCTCGGCCGCCACGTCACCGTCGGCCGCCGCGTCACCGTCGGAAGCGCAGTCACCTCCGTCGGAGGCGGAGTCACCGCCGCCGTCCGCCGAGTCCCCGGAGCCGACCGGCACCCCCGGCCCGTCCGACCCCGGCCAAGGCGAGGACCTCGAGATCCCCGCCGCCTTCGCCGGGACGTGGACGGGCCACACCGACAGCACGAACCCCATGGACTCCGACGGCGCCGACAACACCGTCGTGCTCAAGGCCGGCTCCTCCACCGCCGCGTGGGCCGAGAAGAACCCGCCGTCGACCTGCCGCGGGACGATCAAGCTCACCAAGGTCGAGGAGGCGCAGCTGACGTTCTCGCTGGGAGCGAACGACGGCGGCTGCATCGCCGGCACCATCTGGCTCGCCAAGAAGGGCGACACCCTCACCTACACCTGGCGCGACACGCCCGGGTTCGACATCGTCACCCAGACCGGCACGCTGCGCAGGAGCGGTTCCTAGGCCGAATTCGCCGACCCAATTCGGCAAAACCCTTCGACATGTGACGGCTGGACGTCAGATCATTAGCGTTATGTCCGTGATAAGGGAGGTGCCGTTCCCCAGCCCGGAGTCCTCTGAGCTCCCCATGAACATCTGGATCGACGACGCCGACTCCGCGATCGACGTCATCGACGCCCTGGCGCTGTCGCCGTTCGCGACGGGCGCGCAGCCGTGGTCGCGCCTGGCCAACCTGGAGCGGGTGCGCCCCGACGCGCCGCTCAGCCCGGAGGGCGGCCGGGTGCTGCGCACGGCCCGGGTCGAGGACGGCTCCGAGTCGCGGCTCATCTGCGGCGACGGCTGGACGCTGCGCGTCATCCGCCACCGCAACCGCACGGCCACGGTCAGCGTGACGGCGGTCAACGAGGAGCTGGCCAAGAGCGTGCTCGCCGAGAGCATCGAGGGCGCCGAAGAGGCCATGCCGGAGGTCGACCACGTCGAGATGGGCTTCTGGTGGCGCGGCATGCACGGCGGCACGCGTTCGGAGAAGCCGATCACGGCGCAGCCGTGGGCCGAGATCAGCGCCAACTACTCCGCGAAGGTCCGCCCCTCCCTCGACCGGCTCATGTCGATCACCCCTGACGACGTGAACGGCCGTCTCATCCTCCTGCACGGCGAGCCCGGCACGGGCAAGACCACGCTGCTGCGCACGCTCGCCAAGCAGTGGCACGACTGGTGCCAGGTCGACTGCGTGCTCGACCCAGAGCGCCTGTTCAACGAGCCCGGCTACCTGATGGAGGTGGCCGTCGGCTACGACTCCGACGAGGACGCGCAGCGCTGGCGGCTGCTCGTCCTGGAGGACTGCGACGAGCTGATCAGCTCGGGCGCCAAGGCCCAGGCGGGCCAGGGCCTGTCGCGGCTGCTCAACCTGACCGACGGCCTGCTCGGGCAGGGCCGCGACGTGCTGGTGGCGATCACCACCAACGAGGACCTCGCCCGGCTGCACCCGGCCGTCGTCCGCCCCGGGCGGTGCCTGGCGCAGCTGGAGGTCGGGCCGCTGTCCAAGGACGAGGCGGTCACCTGGCTGGGCACGGAGAAGGGGGTCGGCCCGTCGGGGGCGACGCTGGCGCAGCTGTACGCCCTGCGCGCGGGCCGCGAGATCACCGCCCACCCGGGCGACGAGTCCACGGGCCTCTACCTGTAATCAGCCCCGTCGGGCATCGGCTGGTACGTAAACCATCCGATGTGCGACACGGAGTGCGAAACCACAATGTGGCTGGTGCTCACCGTCGATCTGGCCCGCGTCGCCTTCTCCCGTTTCGCCGTGCCCGCGGGCCGCGCCACGTGGACGGGCGACGAGCGCCGGATCGGGTTCCCCGCCACGCAGCTCGTGCCGTCGTGGACCGCGCTCACCCCGCAGGGCTCCTGGATCGAGGTGGCGCTGCGGGCACGCACCGAGCGGGGCGGGCTCACCAAGTGGTACGTCATGGGCCGCTGGTCCTCGCACGGCGAGCCGCGCACCTCGGTGCCCGGCCAGGGCGACGAGGACGGGGACGTGGCAGTGGACACGTTCGTGGCGCGGCGGCCGGTGGTGTCGTACCAGGTGCGGGTCTCCTGCCACGGCACGGGCGCCCGCGTCACCGGGCTGGGCGTGCTGGCCTCGGCGCTGCCGCGGCGGCCCGTCGTGCCGAGCCCCTTCGGCCCGGCGGGGGCGGTGGAGCTGGCCGTGCCCCGGCACTCCCAGCACGCGCACGCCGGGCACCACCCCCGGTGGGACGGCGGCGGCTCGAACTGGTGCAGCCCGGCGTCGGTGGCCATGGTGCTCGGCTACTGGGGCCGCGGCCCCTCCCCCGCCGAGCTGGCCTGGGTGGGTGACGGCGACCCGGCGCCGATGGTGGACCACGCGGCCATGGGCACCTACGACGAGAGCTACCAGGGCACCGGCAACTGGCCGTTCAACGTGGCGTACGCGGGGCGCTACGGCCTGGCCGGGTTCGTGACGCGGCTGCGGTCGGCGGTGGAGCTGGAGGCGTTCGTCCGCGCCGGGATCCCGGTGATCACCTCGCAGTCGTTCAAGGCGCACGAGCTGCCCGGCTCCTGCTACTCCACCAGCGGCCACATCCTGGTCGTCGTCGGATTCACGGCCGAGGGCGACATCGTGGTGAACGATCCGGCCGCGCCAGGCGACGCCTCGGTTCGGAGGGTCTATCCGCGGGCAGCGTTCGAGAACGTGTGGTTGCGGAGCTCGGGCAGCGGGGGCATCGCGTACATCCTCCATCCGCCCGAGCATCCCCTTCCTCCTTGTACCAACGGCAATTGGTGAGATTGATGAGCATTCGACCGATCGATGTGGCGCGTACCGATGGCGGCCCGCAGTGGGTGGAGGCCGTGGCCACGCCCTCCGGGGTGGAGGTCTGGTGGGACGAGCCGCGCCCGCACGAGGGCGGGCGGCGCTGCGTGGTGCGCCGCCTCCCGGACGGCTCGCGTACGGACGCGTTGCCGCCGGGCTGGAACGCGCGCAACCGGGTGATCGAGTACGGCGGCCGCTCCTGGCGCCCGCTGCCGGGCGGCGGCCTGGTCTTCACCAACTGGGCGGACCAGCGCCTCTACCGCCTCGACCCGGGCGCCGAGGGCCCCGTGCCGATCACGCCCGAGGGGCCGTCCCGCTACGCCGACCTCTACCTCCCGCCGGGCCGCGACGAGGTGTGGGCGGTGCGCGAGAGCGACGACGTGCGGGACCTGGTGGCGGTGCCCCTGGGCGGCGGCGGCCCGGTCACCGCGATCGTCCAAGCCCAGCATTTCCTGATGAACCCCCGTATATCCCCTGATGGCCGTCATGTCGCCTGGATCGGCTGGGACCACCCGAACATGCCGTGGGACGGCACCGAGCTGTGCGTGGCCCCGCTGAACGGCGACGGCACCGCGGGCGCGCACCGCGTGGTCGCCGGCGGCCCCGAGGAGTCGGTCGCGCAGGCCGAGTGGCGCGACGCCGGGAGCCTGTACGCGGTGACCGACCCCACCGGCTGGTGGAACGTTCACGTGGTGCACCTGGACGGCGCGCCCGCCCGCAACCTCACCCCGATGGAGCAGGAGTTCGGCTCGGCCGCGTGGAAGCCCGGCATGGCGTACCTGGCCGTCGCGGAGACGGGCGAGCTGGCCGTCGTGTACGGCAGCCCCGACCGCCGCCGCCTCGGCGTGCTGGACCCGGAGACCGGCGACCTCAGGGAGATCGGCGGCGACGCCACCTACTGGTCGTCGACCGTGTCGGTGGCGGGCGGCAAGGTGGCGGGCGTGGGGGCCACCCCGTACACGCCGCTGGAGGTCAGCCTCGTCGGCCTGGAGGGCGGCGGCGGCCGCGAGATCGTGTCGGCCCGCAAACCGCTGCCCGGCCGCGACCTGCTCCCCACCCCCGAGGCCATGACGATCGAGGGCGTGCACGCGCACCTCTACCCGCCGTCCGGCGCGCAGGGGCCGGCACCGTACGTGATCTTCGTGCACGGCGGACCGACCGGTAACCACCCGGTCGTGCTGGACCTGGAGATCGCCTACTTCACCAGCCGGGGCATCGGCGTGGCCGTGGTCAACTACGGCGGGTCCACGGGCTACGGCCGGGCCTACCGCGAGCGGCTGCGCCACCAGTGGGGCGTGGTGGACGTGCAGGACTGCGCCAGGGTGGCCCGCGGCCTGGTCGAGCTGGGCCGGGCCGACGCGGCGCGGATCGCCATCCGGGGCGGCAGCGCGGGCGGCTGGACCACGGTGGCGGCGCTGGTGCACAGCGACGTGTTCGCGGGCGGGGTGGCGCACTACGCGATCACCGACCCGGAGAGCTGGGCGGCCGAGACGCACGACTTCGAGTCCCGCTACCTGGACGGCCTCATCGGCCCGCTGCCGGAGACGCGCGAGCGCTACACCGAGCGCTCGCCGCTGCTGAACGCCTACCGCGCCTCCGGCCCGTGCCTCATGATGCACGGCCTGGAGGACGCGATCGTGGACGTGAGCCAGGCCGAGCGGTTCACCGCCGCGCTGGACGAACACGGCAAGGAGTGGGCCCTGCTCACCTTCCCCGGCGAGCAGCACGGCTGGCGCAGGGAGGAGACCATCGTCGCGGCGCTGGAGGCCGAGCTGGCCTTCTACGGGCTGATCTTCGACATGGAGACGCCCGAGGTACCGCCTCTGACACTTAAGGGGAGAGCATGAAGAGCGTTGCCGAGATCTGCTCGGATCTGATCAGGTTCGACACCACCAATCCCGGTTCGGGGGAGCGCCCGGCCGCCGAGTACGTGGCCACGCTGCTGTCGGACGCGGGCATCGAGACGCACGTGTTCGAGTCGGCGCCGAGGCGGACCACCGTGGTGGCCAGGATCGACGGCGACTCGCCCGACGCGCTGCTGGTGCACGGCCACCTGGACGTGGTGCCCGCCGACCCGGCCGAGTGGCGGATGCACCCGTTCTCGGGAGAGGTCGTGGACGGCTGCGTGTACGGGCGGGGCGCGGTCGACATGAAGGGCTCGTGCGCGATGACGCTCGCGACCGTGCTCGCCCTGGCCGCCGAGGGCGTGCGCCCGAAACGCGACCTGGTGCTGGCGTTCCTGGCCGACGAGGAGGCGACGGGCGACTTCGGCTCCCGCCACGCGGTCACCGAGCACCGGGAGCTGTTCGACGGCGTCACGGAGGCGATCAGCGAGTCGGGCGGCTTCAGCGTGGCCTCCGGCGAGCACCGCGTCTACCCCATCGCGGTGGGCGAGCGCGGAACCGCGTGGATGCGGCTCACCGCGCACGGCGTGGCGGGCCACGGCTCGCGTCCCCCGGTGGACAACCCGGTCGCCACGCTGGCGCACGCTCTCTCACGGGTGGCCTCCCACCAGTGGCCGGTACGCCTGACGCCGTCGGTCGCGGCGCTCCTCCGGAGCCTGTCGGAGATCACCGGCCAGCCGGTCGACCTCGACCGCCTGGACGAGGAGGCGGCCCGGCTCGGCCCGCTGGGCGGGCTGTTCAAGAGCCAGATCCGCAACTCGGCGAACCCGACGATGCTGGACGCCGGCTACAAGGTGAACGTGGTGCCCTCGACCGCCGAGGCGCACGTGGACGGGCGCTACCTGCCGGGCCTGCAGGAGGAGTTCCTGGAGACGATCGACGCGCTGCTCGGGCCGAAGATCACCCGGGAGTTCGTCAACCTGGAGGACGCGCCGGCCGCGCCGTACCCGTCGGAGTTCTTCGACACGCTGGCGGGCGCGCTGGTGGCCGAGGACCCGCTCGCGCGGCCGGTGCCGTACGTGATGGCCGGCGGCACGGACGCCAAGTCCTTCGCCAGGATCGGCATCACGGGGTACGGCTTCGCGCCCCTCATGCTCCGGCCGGACCTCGACTACTTCGGGATGTTCCACGGCAAGGACGAGCGGGTGCCGGTGGAGGGCCTGGAGTTCGGCACCCGCGTCCTGACCCGCCTGCTCGCCTGACACGTCACCGGGCCGGGCCGAACCACGCGGTGAGCGCGTCGCCCAGCCCGGCGCGCGCGCCCGCCCAGGCGACGTAGCCGTCGGGCCGGACCAGCAGCAGCTCCGGCCCTCCCGCGGCCGGCACCCGCTCGCCGTCGCCCGGCACGGCGGCGTGCGCGGCGCGCACCCGGTCGCGGTGGCCCGCCAGGGCGGCGTGAAGGCCGTCCGCTCCCGAGAGGTCGATCACGAGACCGCGCCCGTCGCGCAGCAGCTCGGCGACCGGACGCGCGCGCTCGGGCCCGTCGAGCGGGTCCGACCGGGTCTGCTCGTCGGACGCGTCCGACCGGGTCTGCTCGCGGGACGGGTCCGCCGGCGTCGGCCCGCCGGACGGGTCCGCCGGCGTCGCCTCCAGGCGCGGGACGAAGCGGCCGACGCCTCCGGGCGTGCCGGGCGCGTGGTCCACGTCCGTGCCCTCCACCATCGCCGAGAAGTGCCTGTCGGCGTCCGGCAGCCGCAGCACCTCCGCCAGGACCTCTCGCAACGCCTCCACCTGAGACCCCGGACGCATCAGCGCCACCTGGGCGCGGGTGTTGCGCAGCACCCGCGCGGCCACCGGATGGCGCTCGGCGGTGTAGGTGTCCAGGAGGCCGGCGGGCGCGAGCCCCCGGGCCACGAGGGCCAGCTTCCACCCCAGGTTGACCGCGTCCTGCAGCCCCAGGTTGAGCCCCTGCCCGCCGATCGGCGAGTGCACGTGCGCCGCGTCGCCCGCCAGCAGCACCCGGCCCCTGCGGTAGGTGTCCGCGTGCCGCGTGTTGTCGCTGTAGCGGATGCCGGTCTCCAGCCGCTTGACCACCACGTCCCGGCCGGTCACGCGCCGCAGGCTGGCCTCCAGCTCCCCGGCCGTCATCGGCACGTCCCGGACGTCCGGCCCGGCGTCGAACTCGATGGTGGCGATCTCCCCCGGCACCAGCGACCGGTTGACCAGCCCGCCGGGCCCCCGCAGCGCCGACGGCACGGCGCCGGGATCGTCCGGCTCGGCCACGGCTGTCCGTCCCGTCATCGTCGGCGGCGTCCCCTCGAACGCGAAGCCCGACCGCTTGCGCACGACGCTGCGCCCGCCGTCACAGCCGACGAGGTACGCGGCCCGCTCCACCCGCCCGTCGGCGAGCGTGGCGGCGGCGCCGGTCTCGTCCTGCGTGACGTCCACCACCGCGCAGCCCTGCCGGATGCGCACGCCCATCCCGGCCGCCCGCTCGGCCAGGACGGCCTCCAGCCGGTCCTGCTTGAGCATGAGATATTCGGCCCGCCCGCTCTCGTCGAGCAGCGGCAGCCCGCTGAAGTGCCCCTTCATCTGGCCCTTCTGGAGCAGCTCCACGAGCATGGCCACCAGGTCCGCGTCCGCGGGCTCCCGGTGGGCGGCGAACTCGTCGAGCGTCGCCCACTGCGCCGCGGCCACCGGCTCGACCAGGCCGCGCAGTGCCAGCGACTGCACGGTGCGGGCGTTGAGCGAGCGCATGCCGAGGCTGCGCGTGCGGCGCTCCTCGCCCGTGGCCGCCTCCAGGACCAGCGGGTCGGCGCCGCCCAGCTTGAGCTCGCACGCCAGCAGCAGCCCCACCGGCCCGCCGCCGACGATGATCACATCGGTCATCCCCTGTCTCCTTACTTACAACGTAAGCGTACGCCGTAAGTAAAGCACGTACACCGTAAGCTTCGTCAAGCCGAGAAAGGAGCACGGATGGCACGGCGGGAGCCGCTCAACAGGGAGAGAGTGCTGGACGCGGCGCTGGAACTGGCCGACAGGGAGGGCCTGGACGGCCTGACCATGCGGCGGCTGGCCAAGGCGCTCGGAGTCGAGGCGATGTCCCTCTACAACCACGTCTCGAACAAGGCCGACCTGCTCGACGGCATCGCCGAGCGGGTGTTCGGCGAGGTCGAGCGGCCCGATCCGGAGCAGCCGTGGCACGAGCAGGTGCGGGATGTGGCGCGCAGGATGTACCGCGCGTTCGCCCGCCATCCCGTGGTGCCGCTGGCGCTGGTCACCGACCTGTCCAACCCGACCACCGTGCGGGCGCTGCAGCCGCTGGACGCGCTGGTGGGGGCGCTGTTCCAGGCGGGCTTCTCGGAGGTGGCCGCGTGGCGGGCGCTGGGCGCGGTCAACAGCGTGGTCTTCGGGTCGCTGCTGCTGTCCACGGGCGGGTTCACCGGCGAGGGGGGCGCGCACGCGGGCGAGCAGGGTGTCAGCGCGTACGTGCGCGAGATGGATCCGGTACGGCTGCCGCACTTCAGCCGGTTGATGCGGAGCACCCAGCGGGGCGTGGACCCGGAGGCGGACTTCGAGTACGCCCTTGACCTGGTGATCCACGGATTGGCGGCGTCCCGGGGGGCGGATAGCAGCTGAGTGGAACGAATCATTCCGTTCTGCTATACTCGTGTCATCACGAAAGGGGCTCACCGATGAGCGACATGACCACCAGTGGCTGGGACGTGCTGGACGCCGCGCACGAGGCGCTGCGCCGGGTCGTCGGCGGCGTTCCCGCCGATGCCTGGAAGCTGCCCACTCCCTGCTCGGCCTGGGACGTCACGCAGGTGCTCCAGCACGCGGCCGGCGACCAGATCGGCTTCGCCGCCGCCCTCACCGGCGAGCCGGGGCCGTCCTTCAACCCCTTCGAGCCGTCCGGGGAGCCGGTGACCGACCCGGCGGCGTTCGCCGAGGACGCGATCAAGCGCTCGGCCACGGCGTGGGCAGGCGTCGACCGGGAGGCCGCCGAGGTGCCGACGCCGGTGCCGCCGCACAAGATGTCGCCGTGGTCCGGCTCGGCGGCGTGCGCGCTCGACGCCGCCGTGCACGCCTGGGACATCGCGGTCGCCACGGGCCAGGCGTCGCCGCTCACGCCCGAGCTGGCCCGGCCGCTGCTGAAGGTGGCCAGGGAGATCGTCGAGCCGCTGCGCGCCTGGGGCGCCTACGCGGCCGCGCTGGAGCCGCGGTCCGACGACGAGGTGGCCGCCCTGCTGCGCTACCTCGGCCGCGACCCCCGCTGGACGCCCTCCGCCTGAGAACCCCGCTCAGGAGAACTTGGTCTTGGGCCGTTCCAGGGGCTCGCCGTCGACGTAGATGTCGAGCTTCTCGTTGTAGAACGCGACCAGCCCGGCGATCTTGATGCTCTCCGGCAGCGGCGTGCGGTACGACCAGGCCAGGTCCTTCCGGCCGTTGACCGTCCAGTACTCGGCGGAGCCCTTGTACGGGCAGTGGGTGACGGTGTCGGTGGGCTCCAGCAGGTCGAGCCGCACGTCCGTCTTCGGCAGGTAGAAGCGGGCCGGCAGGCCCGTCTCGAAGAGGATGTGCGGGCTCCGGGAGTCGGCCACGGTGACGCCGTCCACCTCGACCCGCACGTGCCGCGTGCTCGCCAGGATGTCGACCCTGGTGTACGGGTCGCGCGGGTGGAAGAAGACCTCCTCGTCCTCCTCGAACCAGGCGTCCATGGCGTCCCACTCGAACCGCACGTGGCCGTTGACGGCCTCCAGCGGCGAGTCCCGGTAGACCAGCGCGGCGTCGGCCGCCTCCGCCGTGCCGGAGGTGACGGTGTGGACCAGCCCGTCGCCCCTGCTCGGGGAGTGCCTGGTCGCGCCGGTGGCCTTCAGCGCCGCTTCCTCCACGTCGGCCAGCGGGAAGTAGTACGTGGGATAGTACGGGACCTCCCACACCAGGAGGGCCGAGGTGGTGTCGGCCACCGCCCGGCCGCCGAGAAAGGCCCTCACACGTTTGGCCGTGGGCTCCACGCGGACCCGGCCGCGATTCGTCACATCCATACCCGCGCCAACCCCACGGCTCGTGCCCCTATTCCGGCTCGCGGGGCCCGCCCTCTCAGCACCCGGCCCGGCATCGCCCACCTCCTCGGACCTCGCCTGTCATCCAGGACCCACTGTCCGTGGCGCATTGTCCAGGACCCGCCGGCTCGGCCAACCCTGTCCAGGCCGTCCGACGGCCACCCATCCGGAACCCTCCGTTCCGCGCCCACCGTTCGAGGCCGCCCGTCTGAAACCGCGGGTGCTGGCATGTTCGTGCGGGGCGTGTGAGTGCGGGCGTGTGAGTGCGGGTCGTGCCGGTATGAGGTCTGCCGGTGCGAGGCCTGGCGGTCCGGGAGGCCGACGGTCAGCTCACGCCGAAGGCGGCCAGCGTGCCCCAGGTCGTCAGGGTGCCGACCGCCGCCCCCACGACCACCTGGGGCCAGGTGTGGTGCGTGAGGCGTACCCGGGCCCAGCACACCAGCGCCACCACGGCGGCCCCCGCGACAGCGGTCGGCCAGACGGGCAGCACGTGGGCGAGCACCACCACCGTGCCCGCGCTGACGGCGGCGTGGAAGGAGATCTTCCAGCGCAGCGTGACCGGGACGGTCACGGCCAGCGCGATCAGCATCGCGGTCACGGTGGCGACGAGCAGCGTCGGCGCGCCTATCGCGACCAGCAGCGCCAGCGCCGCGAGCACGGCGGCCACGGCGGCGAGCAGCGGCCCCGTACGGCGGGCGCGGTCGACGATGTGGTGCGAGTCGAGGCGGCCCGAGCGCACGCCCAGCGCGATCACCGCCGCCGGCACGCCGCCGCAGAACGCCGAGGCCACCAGCCCCCACACCGCCCCGCCCCACCCCTGGGCGAGCAGGCCCACGACGGGCGGCATCACGATCACCAGCACCTGCGGTGCCAGCAGGTTCGTCACCCGTTTCGCCACGAGGTCGGCCGTCATGTCACGACAGATTACGCGATCATGACCCCGCCCACGCGCCACCTTCCGTGCGCGCCGCGGGGGGAGTCAGCCCTTGCTCGCCGCGTTCACGATCCGCGTCGTCGAGCGCCCCGGGATGGAGGCCATCTCCCAGCATTCGGCCCCCAGGATCGCGGCCGCGGCGGCGCGGGCGCCCGCGTGCGGGTCGCCCGCCGTGTGCGCGAGCGCCCTCGGCCGCATGGGGGCCAGCAGGTCGATGTAGTCGTCCGGCCCGTGCGCCTCGGGCGGCCCCTTGACGATGAACACGCCGGTCACGAAGCGCAGCGCCGCCAGCACCTCGGCCCGCTCCCCCGCCGGGTTGAGCGGCCGGCTCGGCCCCTTCCAGGCGCGGACCCGGGGGTCGTCCTCGACGCCGACGACCAGCGGCAGCCCGCGCTCGGCGACCGCCCGGAGGTAGCGGACGTGGCCGACGTGCAGGATGTCGAAGACCCCGGTGACGACCGCCGCGCCCGGCCGGTCGTACGGTTGCACCCAGACGGCCTCCAGGCTGTTCACGCGACCTCCCACGCTCTCCCCCACGCCTAGACGACTCGTCGATCGCAGCGTACTCGGTCGGCCCCGGCGCTCGCGCAGGCGACCTCCGGCAAGAGCTTTCCTACCTTTTCGCGGTAATCTCCGGCGCTCCCCTGGCGCGTCTCCTATCGTCGTCGCTTTTGGGGCCGATTTGGGGGAGGTCGCCATGACACCGCCGGACTTTCATCGCGCCGATTCGGGGGGCTCGCGCGACCTGGCCGTCCGGTTGCCGGGCGTCCCGTCGCAGGTGTCGAGGGCCAGGGGGCTGGTGACGGCGGCGCTCGGCCGTGACCACCCGCTCTACGACGACGTGGCGCTGCTGACCAGCGAGCTGGCCACGAACGCGGTCCTGCACACCCGGTCGGGTTCGGGGGGCATGTTCACGGTGACGGTGTCCAGTTCGGAGACGGCGGTGCGGGTGCTCGTGTCGGACTCCGGGTCGGACGGGCCGCCGTGCGTGTGCCGTACGAGCACGCAGTCCACCAGCGGGCGCGGCCTGCCGCTGATCGAGGCGCTCAGCCACCGCTGGGGCTTCACCCGCGAGGACGGCACGACGACGGTCTGGTTCGAGCTGCGGCAGGCGCGCGTCCCGGCGGGCGTCCCGGCGGGCGTCGCCGTCTAGCGGGCGCCGGCTAGACGTCGAGCCGGCACAGGCCCTCGGCGAGGGCCTTGGTGGTCAGGCGGGTACGGCTGTCGCAGCCGAGCTTGGCGAAGATGTGCTCCAGGTGGGTCGTCACCGTGCGCACGCTGAGCACGAGCGCGGCGGCGATCTGCGGGTTGGAGTCGCCGGCCGCCACGCGGGTGAGCACGTCGACCTCGCGCACGGTCAGGTCGTACGGCAGGGCGCAGGGCCGCTCGGCCACGACGGCGCCCTGGAGCGCCCCCTGGAACCCGACGCCGGCCCTGACCAGGCGCAGCTCGTGCCAGCGCCCGTCGTGGCCGAGCCAGAGCCCGTGGCGGCTCAGCTCCCGCGAGTCGATGAACGCCCGCGCGAACGCGGCCATCGCCGGGTCGTCGAGCAGCACGGCGGAGGTGTCGTGGCCGGGCACCTGGCGCCGGGTGCCCACGCGGTCGAAGGCGATCGCCCGGAAGTCCGGCGGCAGGCCCACCGGGTCGATCACGCATCGGGCGAGGTCGGTGACGTGCGCGAGCATCGGGCTCACCGCCGCGACGAGCGCGCCGGCGATCCGCGGGAAGGCGTCCCTGGTGGCCAGGTGCAGCAGCCCCGTGTAGCGGCCCTCGCTCAGGAACAGCGGCGCCGTCAGCCCGGCCCGCCACCCGTAGGGGGCGAGGTGGCGCCGGAAGTAGCGCTCGGTGCCGGGCGCGGGCATGCCCACGGGGGCGCGGGTCGTCATGGCCGTGCGGTAGGCGTCGAGCCCGGTGTACTCGTCGGCCGCGTCGCGGTCGATGCGCGGGTGCCCGTCGGACACGACGCTGTGGTGGCGCCCGGTTGCGGGGTCGAAGGCGACGAACTCGTAGGCGTCGACCGGGACCACCCGGCGCAGCGCGGCCATCGCGGCGTGCGCGCCGCCACCGCCCGCGACCTGGTAGCCGACCTCGGCGAACGCCCGCAGCTGGCAGACCTCCAGGGTGATCTCGGCCACCGAGCCTTTATATCATTTGCCACTTCTTGCGGCTCTCTTGAAACTTTTTTTCATCGGCTCCCGGATGATCCCGCATGCTACGGTGGCACCATGCAGCGCGCTTTCGTCACGACGACGCCGGACACCGTCCCGGCGCGCTGACTCCATGCATCCCGGGCGGACGCCCGGGAGCCTGGTCGTTCGCCCTTTCCACGCAAAGGACGATCATGAACGACCACCGCAGGCTCGGCCGCGAGCTGGGCATCTTCGACACCGACCCGCTGATCGGCTCAGGGCTGCCCTGCTGGCTGCCCGCCGGGGCGGCCGTGCGCAAGGCCGTCGAGGACTACGTGTACGAGCTGGAGCGCCGCAACGGCTACCAGCACGTCAACTCCCCCGTGCTCGGCAAGCGCGAGCTGTACGAGAGATCGGGCCACTGGGCGCACTACGCGGAGGACATGTTCCCGCCCATGCGGGTGGGCGGGGAGGAGTTCGTGCTGCGGCCCAGCCTGTGCCCGCACCACGCGCTCATCTACCGCTCGCGCCAGCGCAGCCGCCGCGACCTGCCGCTGCGGCTGGCGGAGCTGGGCGGCATGTACCGCTCGGAGCTGTCCGGCGTGCTCGGCGGGCTGACCAGGGTGCGCGCCATCCAGCTCAACGACGGCCACGTCTTCTGCGCGCCCGATCAGGCCGCCGCCGAGGTGTCGGCCGCGCTCGACCTGATCGAGGCCGCGCACGCGCAGCTCGGCATCAGGGCCGCGCGCTACCGGCTGTCGCTGCGCGGCGAGGGTGACAAGTTCGTGGACGATCCGGGCATGTGGGCGCGCTCGGAGGAGATCCTGCGCGAGGTGCTCAAGGAGCGCGGGCGCGCGTTCGACGAGGAGCGCGGCGAGGGCGCCTTCTACGGACCCAAGATCGACATCCAGATCGCCGACCCGGCGGGCCGCGAGGCCACCCTGTCGACCGTCCAGGTGGACTACTTCCAGCCGGAGCGCTTCGACCTGCGTTATACCGGGGGCGAGCGCCCCGTGATGGTGCACCGCAGCGTCATCGGCGGCATCGAGCGCCTGGTCGCGCACCTCATCGAGGTCCACGGCGGCGCGTTCCCCGCCTGGCTGGCGCCCGTGCAGGCGGTGGTGCTGCCGCTGTCGGACACCGAGCGGCCCGCCGCCGAGGCGCTGCTGCGGCGCTGCGTGGCCGCCGGGCTGCGGGCCGAGCTGGCGCCCGCCGACCGGGGCAGCCTGGGGGCCAGGATCAGGGCGCACCGGCTGGTGCCGTACCAGCTCGTCGTGGGGCCGCGCGAGGCCGCGGGCGGCGGCGCCTCCGTGCGGCGGCGCGACGGCAGCCAGGCGGGCGACGTGCCCGTGGAACGGCTGATGGAGGATTCGCGGCCGTCGTTCGAGATCTAGGAACTCGAAAGGGTAACGGAGGCTTCCCTCAGCGTGTCAACGGATCGTAAAGTCCGCTGCAACGCCGTGTCGGGGAGGAACGTCTTGACCGAGCTGAGCGACCGTGAGGCCGACCTTGTCTCCGCCCACGAGCAGGAGCGCCCGGCCCGGCAGCTCGGCGGCGGCCTGCGGCTCGGCGTGTGGATCGTGGGCGGGCTGCTGTCGGCGTACTCGCTGGTGGTGGTGTTCTGGCCGGTCGAGGCGCTCCAGCACCGGATGACGTTCCTGGCGGTGGCGCTGCCGCTCGTGTTCCTGTGCTACCGCTCGGGCCTGTCGCGGTCGCCGGCCCGGCCACAGGAACCCGCGGCGGAACCGGAGAGATCCGCGTCGGCCGCGGAGGGGGCGGCGGCGCGGCCGGAGGGGGCGCCGCGCTCGGAGTGGCCGACGGTGGCCGACTGGCTGCTGGCCGCCGCGTCGCTCGCGGTGCTCGTCTATCCGCTGCTCGACTTCCAGGCGTTCCGCCTGCGCGGCTCCGGCGCGGCCCTCACGGGCCTCGACATCGCGGCGGGCCTGGTGCTGACGGTGCTGCTCCTGGAGGCGGTACGGCGCACCGTCGGCTGGACCCTGTCCATCATCTGCGCGCTTTTCCTGCTTTATGCCTATTACGGCGGCTATCTGCCGATCAACTGGACGATCGGTCACCGGGGCTTCGACCTCGGGCAGATCGTCTCCCAGCTCTACACCGGCACCGAGGGCTTCTTCGGCGTGCCCATGCAGGTGGCCGCCAGCTACATCATCCTCTTCACGATCTACGGCGCGGTGCTGGACTTCTCCGGCGCCAGCCGGTTCTTCATCGACCTGAGCTTCGCCGCCTTCCGCAGGTCCCGCGCCGCCCCCGGGCGTACCGTCACCATGGCCGGGTTCCTGCTCGGCACCGTGTCGGGCTCGGGCGTGGCCACCACGGTCAGCCTGGGCAGCGTCGCCTGGCCGGTGCTGCGCCGCGCCGGCTATCCGAAGGAGCCGGCCGCCGGGATCCTCGCGGCCGGCGGCATCGGCGCCATCCTGTCGCCGCCCACCCTGGGCGCGGCGGCGTTCATCATCGCCGAGTACCTCCAGGTCAGCTACCTGGAGGTGCTCCTCTACGCGACGATCCCCACGATCCTGTACTACCTGGGCATCTTCCTGGCCATCGAGATCGACTCGCGCCGCTTCAGCACGCACGCCGTGCCCGTGGACGCGCCCAGCGCGGGGCGGCTGCTGCTGCGCTTCGGCTACCACTTCAGCTCGCTGATCCTCATCATCGTGCTGATGGCGCTGGAGAGGTCGGCGTTCCAGGCCGTGGTCATCGCCACCGTCGTCGCGTTCGCGCTGTCGTTCCTGGACCCGGAGCACCGGATGGGGCCGCGGCGGGTCGGGCAGGCGCTGGCCAAGGGCACCCTCGAGGTGCTGCCGGTCACCGCGGTGTGCGCGGCGGCGGGCATCATCGTCGGCGTCATCACGCAGACCGGCCTCGGGCTGAACCTGGCCGACATCATCGTGGAGCTCGCCTCCGGCAACCTGATCCTGACGACCGTGCTGTCCGCGGTGGCGGTCATGCTGCTGGGCCTGGCCGTGCCGGTGACCGCGAGCTTCATCATCGCCGCCGTGATCATCGGGCCGGCGCTGTTCGCGCTCGGCGTCACGAGGCCCGAGGCGTACATGTTCGTCTTCTACTACGCGGTGCTGTCGGAGGTGAGCCCGCCCACGGCGCTGTCCGCGGTGGCGGCGGCCGCGATCACCGGCGGCAACACGTACAAGACGATGATGCTGACCTGGCGTTACACGCTGCCGGCCTTCCTGGTGCCGTTCGCCTTCGTGCTGACGCCGAACGGGCAGGCGCTGCTCGGCCAGGGGCCGATCGGCACCGTGCTGCTGATGGCCGCCGTCTCGGCCGTCGCCGTGGCGGCGCTGGCCGTGTCCACTACTGGGGCGACCGGCGGCCTGGCCGGGTGGCCCGAGCGGGTGCTGGCGGCGGTGGCCGCGGTGCTGCTGCTCTTCCTCGAGCCCGTCCCCATCGTGGCAGGCCTGGCCGTGCTGGCCGTGGCCGCGGCCGCGCACCTCGTCAGAAGAAGGAGAAGGGACCCAGCGTGAAGCGGATCTTCGCCATTGTCGCCGCCCTCGTCCTGACCGTGTCCGGCTGCGGCGGCGCCGGGGCGGGCGGCTCCGGCCACCGGCTGTCGATCGCCACCGGCGGCACGACGGGCGTCTACTACGTGTACGGCGGCGGCCTGGCCAAGCAGCTGTCGTCCAACATCGCCAACACCCAGGCCACCGCGTCGGTCACGTCGGCCTCCGTCGAGAACATCAAGCTGCTGGTCTCCGGCAAGGCCGACATCGGCTTCGCGCAGGCCGACACCGCGGCCGACGCGGTCAACGGCAAGGACACCTTCACCACGAAGCAGCCCATCAAGGCCATCGCCCGCATCTACGACAACTACGCGCACCTCGTGGTCGCGTCCGGCGTGGACGCGGACAAGGTGGCCGACCTGAAGGGCAAGAGCGTCTCCCTCGGCCCGGCCAACTCCGGCACGCAGGTCGTGGCCAGGCGCATCCTGGAGTCGGCCGGGATCGACCCCGACAGCGACATCTCCAAGCAGCAGCTGTCGATCAACGAGGCGGTGCAGGCCGCCAAGGACGGCACGATCGACGCGTTCTTCTGGGTCGGCGGCCTGCCCACGGCGGGCATCACCGACCTGGCCACCAGCAAGCCGGACATCAAGATCCTCGACACCACCGACGTGCTGCCGACGA
Source organism: Nonomuraea phyllanthi (assembly GCF_006334985.2). Taxonomy (GTDB): domain Bacteria; phylum Actinomycetota; class Actinomycetes; order Streptosporangiales; family Streptosporangiaceae; genus Nonomuraea; species Nonomuraea phyllanthi. Next base: position 117,250 of record NZ_VDLX02000017.1, on the reverse strand, counting down.
TGCAGTCCACCTACGGCCAGCAGTACGTCTCGCTCGACGTGGACCTGTCGGTCTACAAGCTGTCCGGGACCATCAAGACCGTCGCCATCCCCAACCTGCTGCTGGTACCCGACTCGATGGACGAGCAGCTGGCCCACGACATCACCAAGACCCTGTTCGAGAAGAAGGCCGAGCTGACGGCCGTGCACCCGGAGGCGAAGAAGCTCGACCCCACGCTCGGCCAGCAGGTCGCGCCGGTCCAGCTGCACCCGGGCGCGGCCCGCTACTACAAGGAGAAGGGCTGACGCGGCTGCTCGTGGCGCTCGCGGCGGTGGCGGCGCTCTGCTCCGGCGGCGACGCCGCGCGCCTCACCGTGAACGGCCTGCCCGTCGTCTCCGGCGCCTTCTCCCTCCTGTACGTGCACTCGATCTACCGGGCGCCCTCCGCGGAGCTCTTCACCGTGGAGGGGCGCCGGTTCACCATGCGGGCGGTGGTGTCCACCAACGACAGCGTGCTGGACTACTACGCGCTCGACGGGACCCGTGGCAGGACCCCTGACGGCCTGTGGGTGCTGCGCCTGGCCGCGCCCGCCACGTACGACGAGCTGCCCCTGCTCACCACCTCGATCGGCCGCAGGACGCTCGCCTCGGGCGGCCGCTGCCTGCCGCTCTATCCGGCGGCCGGGGCCGCGCGGGTGCGGGTCGCGGTGCGGTCGGGGCCGGCCGTGCCGGGCGAGCCCTGCCGGCCGCCCTTTCACAGCCAGTCCTTCCTCTTGAAGATCGCGTACAGTCCCACGGACGCGAACGCCACCAGCACCGTCGACATCCAGAAGCCCCACGCCTGGCCCTCTCCGGGGTAGGGCACGTTCTGGCCGTAGGCGCCGGTGATCGCGGTCGGCACGGCGATGATCGCGGCCCAGCTCGTGACCCGCTTCATGATCTCGTTGAGCCGGAAGCCCTGCTCGGCCAGGCGGGTCTCGCGGACGTTGGCGAGCATGTCGCGGATCGACTCGACCCATTCGGCCACCCGCAGCACGTGGTCGCGCACGTCCTCGTAGTAGGGCAGCATGGCGGGCTCGGCGATCAGGCCCTGCTCCCGGCGGAGCAGGGTGCCGAGCACCTCGCGCATCGGCATCGCGATCTTGCGGAGCCGGGTGGTGTTCTTGCGCAGCACGTACGCCCTGCGCTGCAGCTCCCTGGCGTCCCGCACGCCGTCCTCCTCGAACAGCGTCTCCTCCAGCGCCTCGGCCTGCCCGTCGAGGTCCTGCACCAGGTCGAACTGGCCGTCCACCACGTAGTCGAGCAGGCCGTGCAGCAGGAAGGACACGCCGTGCCCGGCCAGCCGGGAGGCGGAGTCCCAGCGCCTGACCACCGCGTCGATGTCGAAGTGCGCGTTCTCCCGCACGGTGACCAGGGCGTTGGCGGTGACGAAGACGTTCACCTCGACGGGGGCGAGCCGGCCCTCCTCCACGTGAACGCCGTACACCGTGATGAACAGGTGGTTGTCGTAGACGTCCACCTTCGGCCGCTGGTGGTCGGTGAGGACGTCCTCGACGGCCAGCTCGTGCAGGCCGAGCTCGTCGCCGATCAGCCGCAGGTCCTCGGGGGACGGGGAGCACAGGTCGAACCAGACCGTGCTGCCGGGGTCGCGCACGTACTCGGAGACCTCCTCGATCGGGAAGCCTTCCTTCTCGAGAGCGCCGTTCCGGTACAGCCGCGTGTGCACTAGGCGAGTGTGGCAAATGTTCTCGCGTTCCGCACCGCCGCCCCCTCCGGATCGTTGTTGAAATAGACGTACACGTCCTGCCAGGCGGCCTCGTGCAGGCGCCGCGCCCACGTCCGCAGCGCGGTCGCGCCGTACGCCCAGCCCGCCGGGCCCTCGTGCAGGCGCACGTAGCCCCAGCCGGCGGTGCGCCAGAGCGGGCTCTGCGGCCTGCCCAGCCGGTCGGCCCAGCACAGCGCGGCCCCGCGCGCCTGGAGGACCGCGCGCACCTCGTCCGTCCACCAGGACTCGTGGCGGGGCTCCACGGCCACCCGCACCCCCGCGGGGAAGCAGCCCAGGCAGCGGTCGAGCCGTCCGGGGTCGGCCCGCAGCGTGGGCGGGAGCTGCAGCAGGACGGGGCCGAGCTTGTCCTTCAGCTCGGCGGCGCGGCTCATCAGGCGCTCCACCGGCTCCTCGGGGTCGGCCAGCCGCTTGATGTGGGTGAGGAACCTGCTGGCCTTGACCGCCATGACGAACCCGGGCGGCGTGCGGTCGCGCCAGGCGGCGAACACCTCGGGGGTGGGCAGCCGGTAGAAGGCGTTGTTGCTCTCGACGGTCGGGAACTCCTCGGCGTACCGCTCCAGCCAGAGCCGCTGCGGCACGCCCTGCGGGTAGAGCACTCCGCGCCAGTGCGCGTACTGCCATCCGGAGGTGCCCACCAGCCACGCCATGGCGTTACGTCTACCCACGCGGCCGGGGTGCAGTACTGTCGTGCCCCGAGGAGGACGTTGACTTCGATGGGCGCCGATCACGCGCATCCCCCCAGCTCGCGGCGGACGGTGGTGGCCGGCCTGGCCGTGCTCGTGCCATTGGCGGTCATCACGCTGGCGGCCCTGCTGTGGCTCTGGCCGGACGGCGTGACCGGCACCGCCACCGAGGAGTCCGGCGTGCGGCGGGTCACCGGGACGATCACCGGCATCGCACTCAAGCGCTGCCCCGAAACTTTGGAGGGCGCGCCGCGGCCCGACCCCGCCACCTGCGGCAACGCCGCCGTCCGGCTGGAGGACGGCCGGACCGTGACGCTCCGGCTGCCCAGCGGCCCGGGCGCCCAGCACTTCGCGGCGGGCGACGACGTGATCCTGCTGCGCGACGCGGAGGGCGAGCACCAGATCTCCGACCACGACCGGACGGCGCCGCTGTGGCTGTTCGGGGCGGCGTTCGCGCTGGCGGTCATCGCCTTCGGCCGCTGGCGCGGGGTGACCGCGCTGGTGGGGCTGGCGGTCACGTTCGTGCTGCTGCTGACGTTCGTCATCCCCGGCATCCTGGAGGGCGAGCCGCCGCTGCTGGTCGCCATCGTGGGCGCGGCGGCGATCATGCTGGCCGTGCTCTACCTCACGCACGGCTTCTCGCTGTCCACGTCCATGGCCGTGCTGGGCACGGTGGCCAGCCTGACGCTCACGGGCGTGCTGTCGTACGCGGCGCTGGGCCTGGCCCGGCTCAACGGCATCACCGACGACAGCGCCCTGACCCTCGGCATGAGCCTGCAGATCGACACCCAGGGGCTGCTGCTGGCGAGCATCATCATCGGCGCGCTGGGGGTGCTCGACGACGTCACGGTCACGCAGGCGGTGACGGTGGCCGAGCTGGCCCACGCCAACCCGTCGTACGGCTTCGCCCGCCTCTACCGCGCGGCCGGGCGCATCGGCCGGGCGCACATCGCCTCGGTGATCAACACGATCATCCTGGCGTACGCCGGGGCGTCGCTGCCGCTGCTGCTGCTGTTCAGCATCGGGAACCAGCCGCTGGGCGAGGTGCTGACGACGCCGGTCATCGCCCAGGAGATCGTCCGCAGCATCGCCGGCACGCTGGGGCTCATCGCCGCCGTGCCGATCACCACGGCGCTGGCGGCCCTGACGGCCTCCCGCCACCACCCGGAGGAGCCACCCGAGCCGCCCGAGCCGCGGGACGTGTTCGCGCCGGCCGCCGCCGCGCGCCCGGCCCGGCACCGGCGCCGCGCCCGGGCCTGACGCGCCCGGGCCTGACGGGCCGCCCCGGGCGGTCAGTAGGCTTCGAGGCTGCCGTCGACCCGCAGCTTGCGCCGCGCGCGCTCGTAGAACGTGGTGCCGACCCGGACCACCTTGGCCGCGCCCGGCCAGGCCGCCACCGTGACGGTGTCGCCGGGGCACAGGTGCGCCACCACGGCCCCGTCGACCTCCACGGCCAGCCGCCCGCTGGTGGGCAGCACCTCCAGCGTCACGTCCTCGTCCGCGGGCAGCACCAGCGCCCGGTTGAACGACGAGTGCGCGGCGGCGGGCACCACCAGCACCGCCTCCACCCGGGGCGAGACGATGGGGCCGCCGGCGGAGAAGCTGTAGGCGGTGGAGCCGGTGGACGTGGCCACGATCACCGCGTCGGCGGCGAAGCGCACGAAGTCGCTGCCGGCCGGGGTGACGGAGAGCGCCGCCAGCCCGTCGCCGGGGATCCTGACGAGCGCGATGTCGTTGAACGCGGTCACGTCCATGCCGTTGATCCGGCTCCGGATCGCCATGCGCGACTCGACGGTGTAGCGGTGCTCGTCGATGGCCGACAGCGTGCCGGCCAGGTCGTCCACGTCGATCTCGGCGAGGAAGCCGAGCTTGCCGAGGTTGACCCCCAGGATCGGCGTGGGGCGCCCGGCCAGCAGCCGCATGGTGCGCAGCATCGTGCCGTCGCCGCCGAGCCCGACCAGCAGGTCGGCCCGCTCGACGAGGGCGGCGGCGTCGACGGGCACCGCCGTGCAGTCGATGCGGCCCACCTCCTCGGGCAGCCCGAGGACGGTGACGCCCTTCTCGGCCGCCCAGCGCAGAATGGTGTCGATCGCCTTCTTGGAGTCGCGCTGGGGATGCAGCACCAGCCCGACCGTCCCGACCATGCCCATGTGCCCCAGACTAGGCGAAGTGGCCGCCGGGCCGGTGCCGCCTTCGGCGGCCGGCGGACCGGGCGGGGCCGCCGGTGCCGCCGTCGCCGGGGTCAGCGGACCAGGCAGGGCCGCTTCGGGTCGAACGTCCAGCCCTTCACCAGGTACTGCATGGCCACGGCGTCGTCGCGGGCGCCCAGGCCGTGGCGCAGGTAGAGCTCGTGCGCCTCGGCCAGGGCGGCGCGGTCGAGCTCGACCCCGAGCCCCGGGCCGGTCGGCACGTCGATCGCGCCGTCCGTGATGGCGAACGGCCGGGTCGTGAGCGCCTGGCCGTCCTGCCAGATCCAGTGGGTGTCCAGCGCCGTGATCTCGCCGGGGGCGGCGGCCCCGACGTGGGTGAACATGGCCAGCGAGATGTCGAAGTGGTTGTTGGAGTGCGATCCCCAGGTCAGCCCGAAGTCGTGGCAGAGCTGGGCGACGCGCACCGACCCCGCCATGGTCCAGAAGTGCGGGTCGGCCAGCGGGATGTCCACCGCGCCCGCGCGCACGGCGTGGGCCATCTCCCGCCAGTCCGTGGCGATCATGTTGGTCGCGGTGGGCAGCCCGGTGGCGCGCCGGAACTCGGCCATCGTCTCGCGGCTGGAGAAGCGCCCCTCGGCGCCGCACGGGTCCTCGGCGTAGGCGAGCACGCCGCCCAGCCCCCGGCACAGCCGGATCGCGTCGGCGAGCGGCCAGCCGCCGTTGGGGTCGAGCGTGATGCGGGCGTCGGGGAAGCGGCGGGCCAGCGCCGTGACCGCCTCGACCTCCTCCTCGCCGGCCAGCACCCCGCCCTTGAGCTTGAAGTCGCTGAAGCCGTAGCGCTCCTGGGCCGCCTCGGCCAGCGCGACCACCGCGTCGGGCGTGAGCGCCTCCTGGCGCCGCAGCCGCGACCAGCGGTCCTCGCCGGCGTCGTCGACGCGGTAGGGCAGGTCGGTCCGCCCCGGGTCGCCGACGTAGAACAGGTAGCCCAGCATCGGGACCCGGTCGCGCTGCCGCCCCTCGCCGAGCAGGTCGGCGACGGGCAGCCCGAGGTACTGGCCGTGCAGGTCGAGCAGGGTGGACTCGATGCCGGTGACGGCGTGGACGGTGGTGCGCAGGTCGAAGGTCTGGGCGCCACGCCCGCCTGCGTCCCGGTCGGCGAAGCGTGCCGAGACCTCGCGCAGCAGGCTGCGGTAGCGGGCCACGGGCTGCCCGGCCAGCAGCCCCGCCGCCTCCTCGACGGTCCGCCGGATCGCCTCGCCGCCGGGCACCTCGCCGAGGCCGGTGCGCCCGTCGGAGTCGGTGGTGATGACGACGTTGCGGGTGAAGAACGGCCCGTGGGCGCCGCTGAGGTTGAGCAGCATGCTGTCGTACCCGGCCACCGGGACGACCTCGACGCGCTGGATGGTGGGAGACATGGGACCCTAGCTGACCTTGTTGATGAGGGCGGCCAGTTCGGCGGACTCGCCTTCGGTGAGGTTCTGCAGCGGCGGGCGCACGGGCCCCGCCGGGCGGCCGACGGCGGCCAGTCCCGCCTTGATGATCGAGACCGCGTACCCCTTCTGGCGGTCGCGGATGTCGAGGTAGGGCAGCACGAACTCCTTGATCCGGCGGTAGACCGCGTCGCGGTTCTGGGCGCGTACGTCGGCGTAGAAGTCGAGCGCGAACTGCGGCACGAAGTTGAAGATCGCCGAGGAGTACGTGCTCATGCCGAGCTGCAGCAGCGGCAGCGCGAACGTCTCGGCCGTGGGCAGGCCGCCGATGTAGGCCAGGCGGTCGCCGACGGAGGCGTAGATGCGGGTGAGGTTCTCGATGTCGCCGACGCCGTCCTTGAAACCGACGAGGTTCGGGTTGCGGTCGGCGAGGATCTCGACCGAGCGGTCCTTCAGGACGGCGTTGGCCCGGCTGTAGACGACGACGCCGAGGCCGGTGGCCCGGCACACCGCGGAGACGTGCTCGACCAGCCCGTCCTGCCCGGCCTCCGTGAGGTACGGCGGCATGAGCAGCACCCCGTCGGCCCCGGCGGCCTCGGCGGCCCTGGCCTGCTCGACGGCGTTCGCGGTGCCGCCCGTGGCCGGGGCCACGACCGGGAGCCTGCCGCGCACCTCGTCGACGGCCGCGCGGACCACCCGGTCGATCTCGGCGGCGGTCAGCGAGAATCCCTCGCCGGTGCCTCCCGCGGCGAACAGCCCGGCCACCGGGAAGGTGCTCAGCCAGGACAGGTGGCCACGGTAGCCGGCCTCGTCGAACTGCAGGTCCTCGGTGAAGTGAGTGACGGGGAACGACAGCAGGCCACTCCTGAGCTGGGTGGCCAGCTCCTGCGGCGAGTAATTCGGCATGAACGTCCTCTGATTTACAGCCGGCCGTGGGATCCCCCCGCACCGCCGGTAAAAGACTGACGCGGCCAGGCTAAGGAGAAGGGTGGATTCCTGTCCAAGTGCGATTCTGTATCCGGCGATACCTCCAGGGCATCGTCACGCCCCGGGCGCGGGCAACAGCTCCAGCACGCGCCACATGGCGGGGTTGGTGGAGTCGTGGTTCCAGATGACGTGCAGCTCGACCGGCTTGCCCGAGACGCCGTCGGCGTGGTCGAGGGGGTCGCCGCCGCCCCGTACGAGATCGCAGAAGGCGACGCCCTCGATGCCGAGCGAGCGGGCGCTGGCGGGCGCGAGCGCCACGCCCCGGCCGGCCGCGACGAGCAGCGCGGCGGTGAGGATCTGGTGCACCTGCTGCTCGATCCTGGGGTGGGCGTTGGTGAGGAAGCGCACGGTCAGCTCGTGGAAGTAGCGCGACTGCACGGGGTTGTAGCTGATGACCGGCAGGCCGTCGAAGTCGTCGGGGGCCAGGGGGCGGCCGAGCCCGGCCAGCGGGTGGCCGATGGGGACCACGGCGCACAGCGGCTCGCGGAAGACCACCCGGGAGTCGAGCGTGGCGATGTCGAAGGGCGGCCGGGCCAGGCCCATGTCGAGCTCGCCGCGCAGGATGCCGTCGACCTGCCCGGCGGTCACCCGTTCGTGCAGGATGACGTCGATCTCCGGCAGTTGCTCGGAGAGTCGGCGCAGCAGCGCGCCCAGCATGCTGATGGCCGAGACGGCGGTGAAGCCGAGCCGTACGGTGCCCGCGGCGCCCTTGGCGATGCGGCGGGCCCGGTCGCCGGCGGTGTCGACGAGCGAGAGCATGCGCCGCGCGTCCTCCAGGAAGGCCCGCCCGGCGTCGGTGAGCACGACGCGGCGGTTGTCACGCTCCAGCAGCGTCACGCCGACCGCCCGTTCCAGTTTCTGGATGTGGCGGCTCAGCGGCGGCTGCGTCATGCGCAGTCGATCAGCGGCCCGGCCGAAGTGCAGTTCCTCGGCTACTGCCACAAAAGCCCTGATCTGATCGAGTGTTAGCATGATGCCCGAAGAGTATCACCTGATACCGAATTGAGCCTGGACAGGCATCGAGGCAGGTCCATAGTCTCCGGAGACTACAAGAGCGGAAAACACCCCGTACCCTCCATAGACCGCTCCCGGCACCACCCCGCACGAAGGAGAAAGTCCATGCCGACATCCCGGACGACCCCCCGCCGCGTTCTCATGGGAGTCGTCGGCGCCGCAGCAGCACTGGCGCTGACCGCGTGCGGCGGGGTGAAGACGACGTCCTCCGGCGGCGGCGAAGGAAAGTATCCGACCGGCAACATCGAGTTCAGCGTCGGCGCGTCCGCGGGCGGCTCCACCGACCTCATCACCCGGGCGCTGGCCCAGGGCATGAGCAAGGAGCTCGGCGTCTCCACGCCGGTGCTCAACAAGCCGGGCGCCAACGGCGCGCTCAACGCCAAGGAGCTCCAGAGCGCCAAGGCCGACGGCTACAAGATCGCCGTGCAGAACGCCTCCCTGTTCACCATCACGCCGCTCACGGTGTCGCCCGAAGAGGCCACCAAGATCGATTCGTTCGACGTCATCACCGGCATCTCCCGCGACGACTACGTCATGGCGACCAACTCCCAGTCCGGCTTCACGTCCATCGGCGACATGAAGAAGTCCGGCAAGACCATCCGCTACGGCACGACCGGCGTCGGCACCGGCGCCCAGCTCGCCTCCGCGCTGACCTTCAAGTCGGCGGGCATCGACGCGACGGCCGTGCCCTTCGACGGCGGCGCCCCCGCCCTGACCGCCCTGCTCGGCAACCAGGTCGACGTCTCCACCATGCAGATCGGCGAGGCCATCGAGAACATCAAGGCGGGCAAGCTCGTCCCGCTCGCGGTCTTCTCCGACAAGCGCATCGACTACCTGCCCGACGTCAAGACGGCCAAGGAGCAGGGCTTCGACGTCCTGGTGACGCAGTACCGCTTCCTGACCGCGCCCAAGGGCACCCCCGAGGACGTCAAGGCCCGGCTGCTGGACGCCGCCAAGAAGACGTTCGCCACGGACGAGTACAAGAAGTTCAACGAGCAGAACTCGCTCACCCCGATGGAGGTCTCCCCGCAGGAGGTGCTCACCGCCCTGCAGCAGGACACCGCCAAGTACAAGAAGCAGCTCGACGAGTTCGGCATCAGCCTGGCCGGCTAGCCGGCCCCCAAGGAGCGCGCATGCCCATCACTGACCCTCTCGAAGAAGAGGTCGCCGAGGAGACCCGGCCGCCCCACGCCGGCCCCGTGCCGCAGGTCGTGGCCGCGCTGGTGGCGCTGGCCGTGGGCGTGGCCGGGGCGATCGGGTCCTTCGGGCTCGGGCTCGGCGAGCTCACCCACCCGGGCCCCGGCCTGTGGCCGTTCGCGATCAGCATCGTCATCGCCGTGCTGTCGCTGACGCTGGTCGTCACCGGCCGGGGGCTCCAGGACGCCGAGCGGTTCTCGAAGGCCACCCTGCTCACCGCGGCCGGCCTGGTGACGCTCATCCTGCTCGCCGCGCTGCTGCCGCTCATCGGCTTCGAGATCCCCTCGCTGCTGCTGGTGTGCGTCTGGCTGCGCTGGCTGGGCAAGGAGTCATGGCGATCGTCCATCGTGATCAGCATCGTGACGGTGGCCGCGTTCTACCTGCTCTTCGTCCTGCTGCTCCAGGTCCCGCTCCCGCGCCTCATCTGAGAAACCCCACATGGACATCTCCCCCATCCTCGACGGCTTCGGCATCGTGCTGGAGCCGTCCAACCTGATCTACTGCCTCATCGGCGTGATCGTCGGCATGCTCATCGGTGTGCTGCCCGGCCTCGGCCCCGGCGCGACGATCGCCATCCTGCTGCCGATCACGTACGGCATCGGCCCCGTCTCGGCGATCATCATGCTGGCGGGCATCTTCTACGGCGCCCAGTACGGCGGCACCATCACCTCGGTCCTGCTCCGCCTGCCCGGCGAGGCGTCCTCCGTGGTGACCGTCTTCGACGGCTTCGCCCTGGCCAGAAAGGGCAAGGCGGGCACCGCGCTCGGCATCGCCGCCATCGGCTCCTTCATCGGCGGCACCGTCTCGATCCTCGGCCTGACGCTCCTCGCCCCCATCGTGGCCGGCTTCGCGCTCGACTTCGGGCCGCCCGAATACGCGGCCCTCGGCGTGCTGGGCGTGCTGCTGATCTCCTCGATCGGCAACGGCAACAAGCTCAAGGCCATCATCGCGGCCGCCGTCGGCCTGCTCATCGCCACCGTCGGCCGCGACACCTTCACCGGCGCCGAGCGCTTCACCTTCGGCAGCCTGAACCTCGCCGAGGGCATCGACTTCATCCCGATCGCCATGGGCCTGTTCGGCCTCAGCGAGATCCTCTACAACCTGGAGGAACGGCACAACCAGGTGCACGCGCCGGCCAAGGTCGGCAACGTGTGGCCGTCGCGCAAGGACCTCGGCCAGGCCAAGGGCGCGATCGGGCGCGGCTCGCTCATCGGCTTCCTCCTGGGCGTGCTGCCCGGCGGCGGCGCGACGCTGTCCTCGCTGGCCGCGTACGCGTTCGAGAAGCGGCGCGCCAAGCAGCCCGAGCGCTTCGGCAAGGGCGCCGTCGAGGGCGTGGCCGCCCCCGAGACCGCCAACAACGCCGCCGCCACGTCGTCGTTCATCCCGCTGCTGACCCTCGGCATCCCGGCGAACGCGACGATGGCCCTGATCTTCGGCGCGCTGCTCATCCAGGGCATCCAGCCGGGCCCGCAGCTCGTCACCGAGCACCCCGACGTCTTCTGGGGCGTCATCAACTCGATGTACATCGGCAACATCCTGCTGCTCATCATGAGCATCCCGATGGTCGGCGTCTTCGTGAAGATCCTGCGCGTGCGGCCCGCGATCCTCGCCCCGATCACGGTGCTCATCACCCTGCTCGGCGCGTACACCGTGCGCAACCAGGTCTACGACATCTTCCTCGTCATCGGCTTCGGCCTGCTGGGCTACCTGATGAAGAAGCTCGGCTTCGAGCCGGGTCCGCTGGTGCTGGCCTTCGTGCTCGGCCCGATGATCGAGAACTCCTCCCGGCAGTCGCTGCTCATCTTCGGCGGCGACCCGACCGGCTTCTTCACCCGCCCGATCTCGGGCACCGTGCTCGCCCTGGTGCTGGTCGTCGCGCTCTGGCCGCTGATTAGCAAGGCCGTGCGCCGCAAGCCCGCCCCCGTCCCGGCCGGTCCTCCAGCCGATCCTCCCGTTGAGCCTCCAGTTGAGGAGAAGACGCCATGACGATCCTGGTCGGTTACCTGCCCACGCCGGAGGGGGACGCCGCGGTCGAGGCGGGCCTGCGCGAGGGCGCGCTGCGCTCCGAACGGGTGGTCATCGTGAACTCGCCCCGCCGGGGCGCGCCCGTCGACGAGCACAAGATCGACGACGACGCCTCCGCGGCGCTGCTCGCCCGGGCGCGCGCCGCCGGCGTGGACGCCGAGGTACGCCAGCCGCTGCACGACGACGACCTGGCCGAGACGTTCGAGAGCCTCGTCGAGGAGACGGGCGGCACGCTCATCGTCATCGGGCTGCGGCACCGGTCGCTGGTGGGCAAGTTCATCCTCGGCAGCGAGGCGCAGCGCATCCTCATGGAGGCCAGCGTCCCGGTCCTCACCGTCAAGGCGGACCGGTGAGCACGCCGCGCCGCCAAGGCGGCGCCGTGGGATCGCGTCGCGAGGGCGACGCCGCGGGAGCGCGCTCCGGCGGGCGGATCAGCCGGGTCACCGTCACCCCGGTCGCCTTCCGCGACCCGCCCCTGCTCAACGTCGTCGGCGTGCACCAGCCGTACGTGCTGCGCGCCATCATCCAGGTGCGCACCGACGCGGGGCTGGTCGGCCTGGGCGAGACGTACGCCGACCAGGCCCACCTCGGCCGCCTCGACGCCGTGGCCGCCGCGCTGCCCGGCCTGGACGTGTTCGACGCCCACGGGCTGCGGCGCGTCGTCGTGGAGACGCTCGGCTCCTCCACCGGCGGGGCGGGCGCCAGCTTCGGCGGCATGCTGGAGGTCTCCAGCGCCGTCGACACCGTGGCCGCGCCCTTCGAGGTGGCGCTGCTCGACCTGCAGGGGAAGGCGCTCGGCCGCCCGGTGAGCGACCTGCTCGGCGGCGCCGTACGCGAGCGGGTGCCGTACTCGGCGTACCTGTTCTACAAGTGGGCCGGCCATCCCGGGCAGGACGAGGACTCCTGGGGCGAGGGCGTCACGCCCGAGCAGATGGTGGCCCAGGCCCGGCGGATGGTCGACGACTACGGCTTCACCGCCATCAAGCTCAAGGGCGGCGTCTTCGAGCCCCGCCACGAGATCGAGACCGTCGAGGCGCTGGCCGCCGCCTTCCCCGGCCACGCGCTGCGCATCGACCCCAACGGCGCCTGGACCGTGGAGACCTCCATCCAGGTGGCGCACCGGCTGGCCCCCGTCCTCGAGTACCTGGAGGACCCGACGCCCGGCATCGACGGCATGGCCGCCGTCGCCCGGCACACCGACCTGCCGCTCGCCACGAACATGTGCGTCATCGCGTTCGAGCACCTCAAACCCGCCGTCGCCGTGGACGCCGTGCAGGTCGTCCTGTCCGACCACCACCTGTGGGGCGGGCTGCGGCGCTCGGCGCTGCTGGGCGGCATCTGCGAGACGTTCGGCATGGGATTGTCGATGCACTCCAACTCCCACCTCGGCGTGAGCCTCGCCGCCATGACCCACCTGGCCGCCGCCACCCCGAACCTGACCTACGCCTGCGACACGCACTACCCGTGGAAGACCGAGGACGTCGTCAGGGCGGGCGCGCTGGAGTTCCGGGACGGGAGCGTGGCCGTGCCCACCGGCCCCGGTCTCGGGGTGGAGCTGGACGAGGACGCGCTGGCGGGGCTGCACGAGCAGTACGTGCGGTGCGGGCAGCGGGGGCGGGAGGACACGGCGTACATGCGCACGGTCGTGCCCGGCTTCACCCCGAACACGGCCCGCTGGTAACCCGCCCCACGCCACCTGTCACCGCCCCCGGCACCCCCACCGGCCCGCCCGAGGTGCTGGAAGCAGGGCGCGGCCCCGCGCCGGCGGCCTGCCTGCTCGCCCTCGGACGCGGTCAGGCACGGTCGCGCTCTGACGCGGTCGCGGTCAGGCGCGGGCGGGCTCGGACGCGGTCGCGGTCAGGCGCGGGCGGGCTCGGACGCGGGCGGACGCAGCCGCGATCGGACGCGCGGCCGGCGTCCCGTCACGGCCTCGGCCGCCGCCCGGCGAAGGCCACGGTGACGGCAGGCGGCCCGAAAGGGGTCGCTATCGCCACGGGGGCTGAATGCGAGGCGGGAGCTGAGCACCACCCGGTGGCACGGGTCGTCATGGAGGAGACGGGGGCGCGGAAACTGCGCGCCGCCGCGGTGACAAGCGCGGTCCCGGGGCCCGGAGGCGGGCGTGACAGCTGGGCACGCCGCAGTGGCAGAAGCCGTCACGGAGCCTGGAGGCGGGCGTCACAGCTGGCACGCCGCGGGGGCAGACGCCGTCACGGAGCCTGGAAGGAGGCGCGGGAGCCGGACGCGGCTGCGCGTCACGGGGCCTGGAGGCGGGCGCGGGAGTTGGACAGGTGCAGCCGCATCGCCGCACGGGCCGCCGCCGCGTCGTGGTCGGCGATGGCCCGGTAGATGTTCTCGTGCTCCAGCGTCACCCGGGTGAGGTGGGTGGCGTCCGACACCGTGTACGCGTGCTCCAGCCGGGTCCGCGGCAGCATGATCACCATCGGCCCGAAGGACGCCAGCAGGTCGGAGTAGAAGTGGTTGCCCGAGGCGAGGGCGACCTTCAGGTGGAACTGGAAGTCGGCCTCGACGGCGCTGCTCGGCTGCTCGGCCGAGCGCCCGAGGTCGACCAGGGCGCGTTCGATGGCCTTGAGCTGCAGGTCGGTGCGGCGCTCGGCGGCCAGCCCCGCCGACTCCGACTCCACCCCGATCCGGAAGTCGATCATGTCGAGGACGTCGCGGTGCGTGCGGATCTGCGAAGCCTCCACGGAGAAGGCCGTGGAGGCGGGCAGGGCCAGCACGAACGAGCCGCGCCCCTGGAAGGTCTCCACGAGCCCGGCCGCCTGGAGCCGCGAGACGGCCTCGCGGACCACCGTGCGGCTCACGCCGAACTCCTCGACCAGCGAGGACTCGGTCGGCAGCTTCTGGCCCGGCTCGATCTCCCCGGCGAGGATGCGCGCCTTGAGCCGTTCGACGAGCTCGTGCGCTAGCCCCCGCCCGCTGTCACGATCGAGCCTTCGCTCCGGTGGCACGGGTCACAACCTACCCGGCGACGGCGCCGAACTCGACCCGCGCGCGGCGGGGGCGCGGTATTCGGCCGTGTCGAGCCGCCAGGCCGCGGCGCGTGCGGCCAGGCTGAGCCCGAGCCCCGGGCGGTCGGGCACGCGCATGCGCCCGCCCTCGATCTCCAGGCGCTCCTCGAACAGCGGCGAGAGCCATTCGATGTGCTCCACCCAGGACTCGCGCGGGTAGGCGGCGGCCAGGTGGACGTGGATCTCCATGACGAAGTGCGGCGCGACCTGCAGGTGCGCGTGATCGGCCAGCGCCACCACCTTGAGGTAGGGCGTGATGCCGCCCACGCGCGGCACGTCGGGCTGGAGGTAGTCGACGGCGCGCAGGTCGATGAGCCGCACCAGCTCGGGAACGCCGGCGAGCATCTCGCCGGTGGCGATGGGGGTGTCGAGCGCGGCCGCCAACTGCGCGTGGCCCTCGGCGTCGTAGGCGTCCAGCGGCTCCTCGATCCACACCAGCCCCAGATCCTCCACCGCCCGCCCGAACCGCAACGCCGTCACCCGATCCCACTGCTGGTTGGCGTCCACCATCAACGGGACATCGTCCCCCAGCTGCTCGCGCACCGCGGCCAGCCGCCGCAGATCCTCCCGCGTATCAGGCTGCCCCACCTTGATCTTGATCCCACCGATCCCCTCCTCCAACGACCGCGTCGCCCGCGCCTTCACCTCCTCGATCGGGGCCTGGAGATAGCCACCCGAGGTGTTGTACGTCCGCACCGAGTCGCGGTAGGCCCCCAGCAGCTTCGCCAGCGGCAACCCGGCCCGCTTGGCCTTCATGTCCCACAGCGCGACGTCCACCGCCGCCAGCGCCTGCGTCGCCACCCCCGAACGCCCCACCGAGGCCCCCGCCCACAGCAGCACGTCGTACAACCTGCCGATGTCGGACGGATCCTGGCCGAGCAGGTTGCCGGCGACCTCCTTGGCGTGGGCGAACTGGGCGCGGCAGCCCGCGCGGGTCGTGTAGGAGAAGCCCAGCCCTGCCAGGCCGTCGCGGGTCGTGATCTCGCAGGTCAGCACGTCGATCTGGGACAGCGGCCGCTGGCGCCCGGTGGCCACCTTGGCGTCGCTCACCGCCTGCGCCAGCGGCACGGCGTAGTGGCCGAACCGTACGGACTCGATGCGATCACCCATGGCTCAGGCCCTCCCGAGCACGAGGCGGTCTTCCATGGGCTCAGGCCTTCCCGAACTCGACGCTGTCGGCGGTCCACTTGCGGCACTGCTCGCTGAGCGTGAAGCCGAGCCCCGGCCGGTCGGGGACGATCATGCGGCCGTCGCGGGTCTCGAGCCGCTCGTTGAACAGGGGGTTGAGCCATTCGAAGTGCTCCACCCAGGGCTCGCGCGGGTAGGCGGCGGCCAGGTGGAGGTGGATCTCCATGGCGAAGTGGGGCGCCAGCTGCAGCCCCGCGTGGTCGGCGAGGGTGGCCAGGCGCAGGAACGGCGTGATGCCGCCGACGCGCGGGGCGTCCGGCTGGATGATGTCGGCCGCGCGCGCCTCGATGAGGCGGACGTGCTCGGCGACGCTGGAGAGCATCTCGCCGGTGGCGATGGGGGTGTCGAGCGCGGCCGCCAGCTGCGCGTGACCCTCGGCGTCGTAGGCGTCCAGCGGCTCCTCGATCCACACCAGCCCCAGATCCTCCACCGCCCGCCCGAACCGCAACGCCGTCACCCGATCCCACTGCTGGTTGGCGTCCACCATCAACGGAACGCCATCCCCCAGATGCTCGCGCACCGCGGCCAGCCGCCGCAGATCCTCCCGCGTATCAGGCTGCCCCACCTTGATCTTGATCCCACCGATCCCCTCCTCCAACGACCGGCTCGCCCGCGCCTTCACCTCCTCGATCGGCGCGTGCAGGAAGCCGCCCGAGGTGTTGTACGTCCGCACCGAATCGCGGTAGGCCCCCAGCAGCTTCGCCAGCGGCAACCCGGCCCGCTTGGCCTTCAGATCCCACAGCGCGACGTCCACCGCCGCCAGCGCCTGCGTCGCCACCCCGGAACGCCCCACCGAGGCCCCCGCCCACAGCAACACGTCATACAACCTGCCGATGTCGGACGGATCCTGCCCGATCAGGTTGTCCGCGACCTCCTTGGCGTGGGCGTACTGCGCGGGACCGCCGGCCCGCTTGGAGTAGCTGAAGCCGGTGCCCTGATGGCCGTCCTCCGTCGCGATCTCGGCGAACAGGAAAACGACCTCGGTCATCGGCTTCTGCCGCCCGGTGAGGACCTTCGCGTCGCTGACGGGGACGTCGAGCGGCAGCGTGACGGAGGAGAGCGTGACGTGGCGGATGCGGTCGGCGGCCATGGCGGTCCCAGGATGTCGGAGGGCTGGATCGGTCGTCAGTCATCATACGAAGCCGCGACTCGTATGACAACCTGTGAGACCCGGGGGCTCAGGGACGGGAGTACACGACCTGCAGCGCCGGGTGGTCGGTGGTGGTCATGCGAGTGACCTCGGTCCGCGCGTACTGCAGATTGGCCGCGAAGACGTGCTGCACGCTGCCGTCGCCCTTGCGGTAGAACGGCGAGGAGTTGCAGTCCTGGACGTCGGGCCCGAACCACGGGGCGTACTTGAGGTTGAAGTCGCCCGCCAGGACGGTCGGCCTGCCGGCGACGGCGCGGCCGCGCAGCAGGGCGATGGCCTCCTTGCACTGGGACATGGCGACGTCGCCGGTGGTCGACAGGTGGGTGGAGCAGGCGACCAGGTCGGCGAACTCGGCGCACACGTAGACGCGCCTCTCGTTGCCGCCGTCCTGGGTGGCGTACTGGCCGGTGAAGACGGTTCCGGTGGCCGGGGAGCGGAAGATCAGGCCGTTGCCGTACTCGTCACCGTTGGTGCACCGTACGGGCCCGCCGTCCGGACGGCGGGCCGGGGCGAACGTGCTGAACCCGTTGCCCATGGCGGGGGCCAGCCGGGACAGGTCGTTCGCGCAGATCTCGTTGAGCGAGAGGACATGGGGCTGCTCGGCGGTGATGACGGAGTCGGCCTCCTGGAGGGTGGCGGCGCCGTTGTAGCAGGAGGTGTTCACGCCGCTGTGGCACAGGTTCAGCTGTAAGACGCGGAACTCCTGCGCGGCGGACGCGGGCGAGGCCAACCCCACCAGAACCAGGACGGTGACGAGCATGACGCGAGCCATGAAGTGCCCTTCCCTGCGGTGATCAGACGACCGTGACAGCGTCTCAACCGGGGTCCGATACCGTCGAGTCCATGCGGCTTCATGTGGGATGCGCGATGTGGACCCACGCGCGCTGGCCGGGGCGCTTCGTGCCGGAGCAGCTCCCTCCGGGCGAGCGCCTGCGCTCGTACGCCACCTTGTGCGACGCGGTGGAGGGCAACACGACCTTCTACGCGACCCCGACGCGGAGCACGGTGGAGTCCTGGGCCCGCCAGACCGCGCCCGGCTTCCGCTTCGTCGTCAAGCTGCCCAAGGCCGTCACCCACGAGCGGCGCCTCACCGGGACCGAGGAGGACCTCCGCTCGTTCCTGGACGCGATCGAGCCGCTGGGGCCCCGGTGCCATGCCCTGTGGGTGCAGCTGCCCGGCTCGTTCGGGCCCGGCGACCTCGGCGTCCTGGCGGCCTTCCTGCGCCGCCTGCCTCGTTCGTACCGGTTCGCGGTGGAGGTGCGGCACCGCGCGTTCTTCGAGGAGGAGCGCTCCGAACGGCTCCTGGAGCGCGTCCTGGCGGCCGTGGACGCCGAGTGGGTGCCGTTCGACACCACGGCGTTCTTCCGCGAGCGTCCGACCAGCGACGCCGAGCGGGACGCCTGGGCCAAGAAGCCCCGCGTGCCGCGCCGCACGCGGGCGCTGACGGCGCATCCGATCGTCCGCTACCTGGGCCGCGACGCGGAGGCCGCCACGGTCGAGGGCTGGCGGCCGTGGGTCGACACGGTCACGGACTGGCTGCGCGAAGGGCGCTCCCCCACGTTCTTCCTGCACACGCCCGACAACGCCGATGCCCCAGGGCTCGCCCGCGCCTTCCACGACGCCGTACGCGCCCGCCTGCCGGCTCTGGCCCCTCTTCCTGAGCCCGAGCCGATCACCCCGATGACCCTGTTCTAGCCACCTTTTCTCCGCTCGATCCCCGGCTCGCCCCGCACCGTCACCCCGGCAGCCGCGTTCCGGCCTCCTCTCCGCTGTCCGAGGAGCCGCCGCCGTGCGGTTCCGGCCCTGGAGGCGGCGGTACGGGGTGCGCGGCCAGGTAGTCCTGCAGCTCGCGGTGGCGGAACTGGTAGGCGATGCCGGACGTCCGCAGCAGCCCCGCGTCGTAGCACCGACGCAGGAAGCGCCCGAGGCGCCACGGCAGCCGCCCGCGCACGGACAGGAGGAGGCCCAGGTAGCGGCGTGACAGCAGCAGTGACCAGGACGTCACGAGGGACATGGCGAACACCGCGCCCGCGGCCACCGCGGTCACGGACGGGAGCCCGTCCAGCAGCTCTCCGAACCCGAGCCCCAGGATGAATCCGAACCCCGGGCCGAAGGTGAGCGCGGCCACCACGGTCCGTACGGCCTCGTTCCGGATGATCGCCCCCGGGTCGGCGCCGCCGCGGAAGCCGTCCCTCGGCTCCGGGATCGCCATGCCGATGCCGAACAGGACGGCGAAACCGAGCGGCAGCCACAGCGGGAGGTCGATGTCGAACGCCATGATGGGCGCCAGTCCCGCGAGGAAGCCGCCCACGGCCGCGAACACGCCGTCCACGACGGCCTTCCTGCGGTCACGTCCGCCGTGGAGGCGGCGGGCGCCCACGTCGTCCGCCGCGGACCACACCTCCCGCCAGGCTCTGACCGGCTCCCACACCAGGCCCAGAGCCACCAGGCCGGGCAGCCAGATCAGCATGAACGCCGAGACCGTCCGTCCCGATATCCGGCCGTCCACGATCTCGGTCTGCGCGAGCACCAGGGCCAGGGCTGCGGCGACGACGGCGACCCCGGGAAGGCACGTGATCAGGGCCACCAGCGCGCCGATGGCCCGCGGGCGGTCCCCGGCCAGCGGCCACAACCGGTGCAGGACGAGATCGGTGCTGGACAGCACGCGTCCGTGGAACGGCGGCCGGGACGCGTTCGCGCGCAGGTGGCCGGCCAGGACGGACAGCCAGGCGTGGGCCCGCCCGGCGCCCGGCCCCTTGCCCGCCGGGTCCGCAGCGGCCAGGCGGGCGGGGATGAACAGGCCGAGGAGGTGCTCGCGTATGGACAGTTCGTCGGCGAACTCCGTGAGGGCGCGGGGCGAGCGCACGTAGCGCCCGGTGACCGGGTCGCGCTGCTCGTAGACGCTGACCGCCAGGGTCAGCCGCCACGGCGTGTCCAGCGCTCCGGCCAGGACGTGACCGTCGCGGGTCAGCGCGTCGAGGACCGGCTGCCAGCGTTCGGGGTCGCGCTGGTCGGTGACGGCCTGGACGAACCGCCATGCCTTGTCGCCGGTCACCCGGTTCACGTCGACGCGGACGACGCGGCGGGGAGCGGCCTGGTCGGCGACCAGGGCGTCGTACTGGTCGGCCCGGCAGGTCACCACCAGGCTGCAGCGTTCGAGCCCGTGCTCGTAGTCCTCCAGCGCGCGCAGCGCCCGGGCGGCCCGCGACCCGTAGCCCGGCTCGTCGGTCTCGTCCATCTCGTCCAGCCCGTCGATGACGGGCAGGATCTGCTCCGCCTCCACGAGCGTGCGCGCGACCACCGGCTTCAGGTCGTACGTCGCCGCGAGGTGCCGGGCGAGCATGTCCTTCACCGGCACGTCGGGATCCAGGCTCGTCGCGGAGATCCGTACGGGGATGGGTTCGCCGGGCCGCCTGCCGGCGAGGAGTTCCAGGATCAGCTCGATCGCGAGGACGGTCTTGCCCGAACCCGCCGCGCCGGCGATCACCAGCCGTCGCGGCGCCGGGAGGTCGCGGAAGTAGGCGGCCACCCGTTCCAGGCTGCCGCGCGGCGGAGCGGAGACGGGGCCGTCGGTGGGGTGGAAGGCGAAGTCCACGTCGATGACGGCGTCCCTGCCCTTGCCACCCACCAGTTGCGCCCGCTGCGCCTTCTCCTCCGCCGGCACCCGCTGGGCCAGCCGCGCCGCCGCCGCCTGCACGTCGGTGTCGGCCAGCCGCCGCGCCTGCCACCACGAGACGGCGGTGATGGCGGTGCCGATGAGCGCGAATCCGGCGCTGACCGGGTCGACGTCACCGGGATAGCGCGTCCACAGCCGCAGGGCGGCGGCGACGACCAGGACCGTCCCGATCGCGACACCCGCCGAGAACCACCAGGTTTTCGTACGCCGGCTCACGGTCCTAGCATTCCAAGCGGACGGCCGCAGTGGGGCGGGAAAAGCCCGAAGATCCACGCCGATCCGGCCCCCGGCCCGCGATCAACGTCCGGGTCTCCCTGCGGCAGCGCCCCGCCTTTCCTGGACCGGCGACCACCTGGCCGAGATCCCGCGCCTGATCGAGGACAGGCGCTCTAAGGACCCGTGCCGGTCCTCTTCTCGCTCGCGTCGCGGGAGTTCAGGCACATCGAACTGCAACGGCATCTCGCCCGGCGGCTGCACCAGCCGTGATGCTCGCCGGCCGGAACAGGTCAGGTGATGAGCTTGAGGGCGCGCTCGGGCGTCCCCTCCGGCGCCGTCCTGGGGGTGCCGGCCTGGAACGGCGGGTGCGGGTCGTACTCGATGGCCAGCTGCACGGCCTGCGCCGTCTCCACGTCGGCGGCCTGCGCCAGCAGCGACAGCGCCATGTCGATCCCCGCCGACACCCCGGCCGCGGTCACGATCTTGCCCTGGGTCACCACGCGCTCGCTCACCGGCTCGGCGCCGACCTGCCGCAGCAGGTCGAGCAGGGCCCAGTGGGTGGTCGCCGTCAGCCCGTCCAGGAGCCCCGCCGCGCCCAGCAGGAGCGAGCCCGTGCAGACCGAGGTGGTCCACCGGGTGTGCTCGTGGGCCTGCCGGATCCAGCCCACCAGCGCCTCGTCGCCCATGACGTCGAGCGTCCCGGTGCCGCCAGGCACCACGATGACGTCGGGGCGGTCCAGCTCGGCGTACGAGGCCGTGGCGGCCAGATTCAGCGAGCCCCTGTCGTCGGTGACCGGGCCGGCCTGCTCCGCGACGAACGTGACCGTCCAGCCGGGCGCGAACGCCAGCACCGTGTACGGCCCGACCGCGTCGAGCGCGGTGAAACGGGGGTAAAGCGGGATCGCCACCTGCATCCCTCCATGCTGGGGGCGGGCGGTCACGGCGTCAACGGCACGAAGACGGCACACCACGACGGCACACCACGACGGGCGGGACATGACGCCATGAGCCCCCGGGGCAGGACCGGGGGCTCATGGCGCGCGAAATGGACGATATTACGGGATAAACCGTATAAATCAGCCCATGTGCGGGTAACGGTGGTCGGTGGGCGGGACGAACGTCTCCTTGATCGTGCGGGCATTCACCCAGCGGATCAGGTTGAAGATCGAACCGGCCTTGTCGTTGGTGCCCGAGGCGCGCGCCCCGCCGAACGGCTGCTGGCCCACGACCGCGCCCGTCGGCTTGTCGTTGACGTAGAAGTTGCCCGCCGAGAAGCGCAGCCGCTCGGAGGCCGCCGCGATGGCGTAGCGGTCCTGGGCGACGACCGACCCGGTCAGCGCGTACGGGGCGATGTCCTTCATCTGGTCGAGCACCGCGTCGAAGTCGCCGTCGTCGTAGACGTGCACGCCGAGGATCGGCCCGAAGTACTCCTTGACGAAGATCTCGTCGGCCGGGTCGGCGCACTCCAGGACGGTCGGCTTGACGAAGTAGCCGACGCTGTCGTCGTACGAGCCGGTGAGCACGTCGATGTTCGCGGCCGCCCGCGCCCGGTCGATGGCCTCCTTGTGCTTGGCGAAGGCCCGCGCGTCGATGACCCCGCCCATGAACGTCGACAGGTCACCCGCCACGTCGCCCACGGTCAGCGACTCGGCCAGCGAGACGAAGTCGTCGCGCATGCGGCTCCACAGCGAACGCGGCACGTACGCCCGCGAGGCCGCCGAGCACTTCTGCCCCTGGTACTCGAACGCGCCCCTGATCAGCGCCGTGGACAGCACGCCCGGGTCGGCGGACGGGTGGGCCAGCACGAAGTCCTTGCCGCCGGTCTCGCCGACGATACGCGGGTAGCCGCGGTAGCCGGCGATGTTCTGGCCGACGGTGCGCCACAGGTGCTGGAACGTCGCCGTCGAGCCGGTGAAGTGGATCCCGGCCAGTTCGGGGTGGGCGAGCGCCACCTCGGAGACGGCCTGCCCGTTGCCGGTGACCATGTTGATCACGCCGGGCGGCAGCCCGGCCTCCTCCAGCAGCCGCATCGTGAAGTGCGCGGCGAACTGCTGGGTGGGCGACGGCTTCCAGACAACGACATTCCCCATCAAAGCGGCAGAAGTCGGCAAATTTCCTGCGATGGCGGTGAAGTTGAACGGCGTGATCGCCAGCACGAACCCTTCGAGCGGCCGGTACTCCATCCTGTTCCACACGCCGGGCGAGGACAGCGGCTGCTCGGCGTAGAGCTGCCGCGCGTACGACACGTTGAAGCGCAGGAAGTCGATCAGCTCGCAGGCGGAGTCGATCTCCGCCTGCTGCGCCGACTTCGACTGGCCGAGCACGGTCGCCGCGTTCAGCGTCGCCCGCCACGGGCCGGACAGCAGCTCCGCCGCCCTCAGGAAGATCGCCGCCCGCTCGTCGAACGGCAGCGCCCGCCACGCGGGCGCAGCCGCCAGCGCCGCGTCGACGGCGTCCTGCACGTCCTGGGCCGTAGCGTCGTTGGTACGGCCCAGGACGGAGGCGTGGTTGTGCGGTTGCACCACGTCGATGGCGGCGCCCGCGCCGAGGCGCCGCTCTCCGCCGATGGTCATGGTCAGGTCGAGCGACGACCCGGCCAGCTCCTTGATGCGGTCCTCCAGCGCCGACCGCTCGGCGCTGCCCGGCGCGTAGCCGAGGACGCGCTCGTTGGCGGGCACGGGGACGTTGCTGATGGCATCCATTACTTACCCCCAAGGGCACGAAGGAAGAAGGCGACGTTGGCGGGGCGCTCGGCCAGGCGGCGCATGAAGTAGCCGTACCAGTCGTCGCCGTAGGGGACGTAGACACGGACCGTGTGGCCGGCTCCCGCCAGGGCCTCCTGCCGGTCGGTCCGGATTCCGTAGAGCATCTGGAACTCGTGGTCGCCGATCGTCCGCCCGAACCGGTCGGCGAGCAGCTCCGTGATCGCGATCATGCGATCGTCGTGCGTCGCCACCATGGGGTATCCCTTCCCCGCCATGAGGATCCGCAGGCATCGCACGTACGCCTTGTCCACGGCGCTCCTGCCCTGGTGCGCGACGGAGGCCGGCTCCCGGTAGGCGCCCTTGACCAGCCGCACCCGCGAGCCCTCCACGGCCAGGTCGCGGCAGTCCTGCTCGCTGCGGAACAGGTACGCCTGGATCGCCACGCCCGTCGCCGGGTAGTCCTCGCGCAGCTTGCGCAGGATCGTCAGCGTGGAGTCGACCGTGGTGTGGTCCTCCATGTCGAGCGTGACGGTCGAGCCGGCGGCCGCGGCGGCGGCGCAGATCTCGCGGGCGTGCTCCAGCGCCATCGCGTCGTCGAGCCGCTGCCCGATGGCCGACAGCTTCACCGACACCTCGCCCCGGGCGCCCAGCTCCAGCGGCCTGACGGCCTCCAGCAGCGTGAGGTAGGCGTCCGTGGTGTTCTCGGCGGCCCGCGCGTCGCGCGTCTCCTCGCCGAGGTGGTCGACGGTGACGGCCAGGTTCGCGTCGCGCAGCCGCTCGACGGCGACCCGCGCCTCCTGGACACCCTCTCCGGCGACGAACCGCTCGACCACCTTCCTGGTGAGCGGGAAGCCCGACACGGTACGGCGTACGACGCCGCTCCGCGAGGCGGCGAGGAGCAGGTGACCCAACATGCTTCGAGTCTAAAAACCCAGCTCAGCGGGGGCCATCGACGTGCGTAACGCCTGATGTGGCAGGCTGTCGTACAAATGCACAACACGGCCGACCTGCAAGAGATCGTCGACGAGATCGCCGCCCGGCTCGGGGCGTCCGCGACGCTGGAGGACCGCTCGTTCCGGCTGCTGGCCTACGGCGCGCAGCACGGCGACATCGACACGGTCCGCCAGGAGTCCATCCTGCGCCGGCGCGCCACCGGCGAGGTGCGCGACTACTTCGAGCGCTACGGCATCGCCAGGGCCGCCGGGCCCGTCCGCATCCCCGCCGACGCCGAGCTCGGCGTGCTGGCCAGGGTGTGCTGGCCGCTGCGCCACGGCGACGTCACCTACGGCTATTTG
The DNA here is from genome assembly GCF_006334985.2 of Nonomuraea phyllanthi. Classification (GTDB taxonomy): domain Bacteria; phylum Actinomycetota; class Actinomycetes; order Streptosporangiales; family Streptosporangiaceae; genus Nonomuraea; species Nonomuraea phyllanthi. The sequence continues at coordinate 92,741 of NZ_VDLX02000017.1, read as the reverse complement.
TGGCTGCTCGACTCCGGCGCGCTCACCCACGACCCGGCCGCGCTCGACTCGGTGGCGCCACTGGTGGCCAGGGCCGCCGCCGAGCTCGCCCAGGAGGCCAGGAGCAGGCAGGACCTCGGTCGGGGGCTGCTCGCGCTGTTCTCCTCCGACCCGGCCGAGCGGGCGGGCGCGTCCATCGAGGTGCCCGGCCTCGTCACGACCGGCCCGGTCACGGCCGTGGCCGTCCGCGAGTCCGCCGAGCGCGTGGCCGCGCTCTGGACGCTCCCGCGCGGGGTGCTGGCCCGCACCGGCTCGCCCGTCGCGGTGCTCGCCCCCGCCCACCTCGCCGGCGAGGTGGCCCAGACCCTCCAGAGCGCGTACGGCACCGCCGCCGGCATCGGCGCCCCCAGGACCGACCCGGCCGACGCCTGGCTGAGCTGGCGCGAGGCCCGCCAGGCGCTGCGCGTCGCCGAGCACTTCCCCCGGCACGCCCCCGTCGCCCGCTGGAAGGACCTGGGCGCCTACCGCCTGCTGGCCCGCCTCGCCGGGCCGGACCTGCGCGAGCTGGCCGGCGAGACCGCGTCGCTGGACGCCGAGCTGGCCGAGACGGTGGAGGTCTACCTCGACCACGGCGGCCACGCCCAGAAGGCCGCGGCCGAGCTCGGCATCCACCGCCAGACGCTCTACTACCGGCTGGGCAAGGCCGAGCGCCTCACGCACAAGGACCTGTCGGACGGCGACGACCGCCTGGCCGTGCACCTGGGGCTCAAGGCCGCCCGGCTGCTCTAGGCTCGCGCGTCAAAGCCTCGGAGCCTTGTAGATCTTGACCCAGTCGACGTACATCGACACGGTGGCGGGCGTGCCCGAGTCGCGGCAGCGGGGCTCGCACACCACGTCGTTCTGCAGCGCGAGGCCCATCTCGCGGCCCTCGGGCACGTACGCGCCGCGGTAGTCCCACAGCTTCCTGCCGTCGAGCCAGAACGTCATCCGGCCCGGCAGCCAGTCCACCGCCACCGTGTGCCATGTGGTGAAGTCGGCCCGCAGCTGCCGCTGCGCCCGGCCGTGGCCGCCGTGCACGAAGATCCCGCCGCCCTGCCGCTTCGGGTCCACGATCTCGGCGAAGTCGACCTCGGCGTAGTCGCCTCCCTCGCCCTGCGCCGTCGGCCACAGCAGCGCCACGGGCGTGTACCCGGCGCCGGCCTCGGCCTTGAACCTGACCTCCCACCGGCCGTAGCGCTGGGCGAGCTTCGTGGCGACCCCTCCCGAGAGGTCCTTGCCGCCGTACATGCCGCCCTTGAGGCGCAGCATTCCCTTCCCGACGGTCGTGGCCCTCCCGGTGCGCGGGTTACGGTCGGCGCGGGGCGAGTGGTAGATCATCCATTTCTTGGTGTTGACGGACGAGCCGTTGAAGTTCTCCACGAGGACCGGGTCGCCCCAGCCCGCCGTCTCGGCCTGTGCGGTCTGCGGAAGCGCGACGACGCCGAGGAGCGTCACCGCCGCCAGGATCGGACTGCGTGTCACCATGCGCTCCATCGAACCAAAGATGTCACTCCGGTAACGTCCGTTCCGGAAATCCGCATGGAGCGCGGCGGCGGCCCGCCGGGCGGAAGGTCAGGCGCAGGCCGCCTCGTAGACCCGTACGAGCTCCTGCCCCACCCGCTCCCACGAGTAGCGCGAGCGCGCCCGGTCGGCCCCGGCATAGCCCAGGGCGGTGCGCAGGGTCGGGTCCCACAGCAGTTCCCGGGCCAGCCGCGCGGTGCGCGCCGGCCGGTCAGGCGGCACGAGCAGCCCGGTGACGCCGTCGATGACGGAGTCCAGGTGCGCGCCGACCGCGGAGGCGATCACCGGCACGCCGCAGGCCATGGCCTCCAGCGCGACGATCCCCGTCACGGCCTCGCGCGGCACCGACACGACGGCGTCCGCGCTGCGCATGAGCTTCGGCACGGCGGCCCGCTTGACCTGGCCGAGGAGCGTCACCCGGTCCTCGACGCCGAGCTGCTCGGCCAGGGCGCGCAGCCTGCGGGCGTCCCTGTCGTCATCGAGGTCGTCCGGCTCGGGGCCGCCCGCGATGACCAGCTCGACGTCGCCGAGCCCCGGCAGCGCGCGGACGATGGTGTGGGCGCCGCGCTCGGGCGTCAGCGGCCCGACGTGCAGCAGGCGCTTGCGGGTGCCGCGCGTGGCCACCGCGCCGCGGCGCTGGAAGCGCTCGGTGTCGACACCGTACGGGACCACGGCGATGTTGCCGCGCGGGACGCCGAGCCTGATCAGCGCCGACTCCTCGTCGCCCGAGCCGGCGATGACCGCGTCGGCCCGGCGGCCCAGTGCCAGCTCCAGCTCCTTGTGCACGGCGTCCACGGTGTGGAACGTCTGCGTGACGGGCACCCCGAGGTCCTTGGCCGCGGCCACGGCCGCCAGCCCGCCCGTCCACGAGTGCGCGTGGATCACGTCGGGCCGGTCCTGGTTCCACCGCTTCGTCAGGTGCTCGCCGACGTCGTTCAGGAACGGCGCGACGTCGTCGTCCGCCAGCTCCAGCGCCGGCCCCACGTCGATCTGCTCCAGCGTGACACCCGGGGCCACCCGCGTCTTGGGCTTGCCGTCGGCGTTGTCACGGCGGGAGTAGATGGTGACGTGGTGCCCGCGGCCGAGCTCGCGAGCGACGGAAAGGATGTGGTGCCGCCGGCTACCCGTGGCGGCGGTGACGATCGCGATATTCATGGCACACCTCAGCGTGGAAAGCCTCAAAGGTGTGCCTGCGTCTTAGGCACGTCGTTCTACGCCTTCGACCATACCCAGGTTTGAGCCGATCGCAAACCCCCACAGATCAGACACCTCGGACAGCGAGGATCACGATCTCGTCCCACACCCGGCCGCCCGAGAAGGTGCTGCGGTCCGCCTCCACCGTCTTGACCACGGTGGACGGCGACTGGCCCGCGCACCGGCCGAGCACGTCGGCCAGCCGCTCCTCGCCGTACGGCTCGCCGCGCTCGTTCCTGGAGGAGATCAGGCCCTCCGAGTAGAGCACCAGCGTCTCCCCCACGGCGACCGTCAGCCGCTCGACCCCGGTCTCCGCCTCGGGGGCGATGCCGAGCGGCACGCCGCCGCCCGCCGCGAAGCGCACGGTGCCGTCGGCCTGCAGCAGCGCGGCGGGATGGTGCCCGGCCGACGACAGCCTGACCTCGCGGCCCTTGACGAAACCCGTCACCGCCATCACGAACATGCCCGTGCCCTGCGCCACCAGGGCCTCGTTGACCTTGCGCATCACCAGGTCGGGGTCGGACTCCCAGACGCTGAGCACCCGCAGGCCGCCGCGTACCATCGCGCTGACCGAGGCCGCCTCGTCGCCCTTGCCCGCGGCGCCGCCCAGCGCGAACGCCCATCCCCCCGACCTCGGGAAGACGTCGTAGAACTCGGCGCCCACCGACGAGCCCGGGTGGTAGACGGCCGCCGCCTCGTAGCCGGGCACGTCGGGCAGGCTGACCGGCGCCACGCTCGCCGCGAGCGCGTCCGCGGCCCGCGAACGGCTCTGGAAGCTGCTCTGGGCGCGTACGGCCAGGCCCAGCTGCAGCCCCACCTCCTGCATGACCGCCAGGTCGGAAAGCGAGAACGGCCGCCGGTCGTGCGTGCGCACCAGCGTCAGCACGCCGTCAGCGGCGCCGATCGGCACGCACAGCATCGAGCCCGCGCCCATCGTGGTCAGCAGCGGCCCCTCGGCGCAGAACCCGAGCAGCGTCTCGTCGTCCACCATCTCCTGCACCACGCCCGACCCGCGCTCCAGCACCTGGGCCACGACCTGGGCGCCCGCCGGGTCGGCGGACTCCACCTGGCGGACGAGCCCGCCCAGCGGCTGGTTCTTCGGCGCCACCACGGCGGAGCGGTGCGGCAGCCCGTCGCGGACCATGTCCGCGATCACCCAGTCCGCCCACTCGGCCGCCAGCAGCCGCGTCGCCCTCGGCAGCGCCACCGGCCGGCGCAGCGACTCCTCGTCCAGCAGCAGGCCGGCCATCTTGACCAGCAGGTCCTGCCGCTTGGCCGCCGCCATCAGCAGCGCGCCGTCCGTCTGCTCGGGCCGCCGCGCGCCCGGCTCCGGCAGCTGCACCTCGATGGGCAGCGCCACCGCCGCCACCATCTGCTGCGGCTCTCCCGGCATGGTCAGCCGGGTCAGCGCCACCTGGACGACGTGCGTGCGCCCCTGGTGCGCCAGCCGCGTCTCGAACGCCGCCGGCTGCCCGGTCTGCAGCACCGCCGTCAGGTGCGACCTGAACGCCGCCCGCCGCGACACGTCCACCAGCAGCGGGAACGAGCGGCCCACCAGGTAGCCGTCAGGGCTGCCCAGCATCCGGGAGGTCTCGGGGTTGATCCGCCTGACCACGCCGCCGCTGTCGAGCACGATGACCGGGACGGGAAAGGCCCGGAAGACCTGGCGCAGCAGCTTCAGCTCCCGCTGCGCGCCGTCCTTCTTGCCGCCCGCGCGCTTGGGCGCCTTCTGCAGCGCCTCACGGGCCTCGGCCAGCAGTTCGGCCGCCGTGTCGAGCTCGGCGAGCGCGGCGTCGAGCGTGGGCGCGAGGTCGGCGGGATACGCCGTCCTCGCCTCACGCAGGGACGACACGCGCCCGGCCAACGCGTCCAGCGCGTGTTCGAGGTCCGGCATGGTCACCCTCTGACGCTACGACACAGGGGATATCACTAGCCATATCGGGTAGGGCCTTGTTGCTATGGAATCGACTGCGATGATCACCCCCGGTCTCGCCCGAGACCTCGCCACGCTCGGCCGGCTGGGCGAGGACACCTCGACGGAGAGCGTGCTGCGCGGGCTCACCACGGCGCTGGCCGCCGGCGTCCCGGGCTGCTCAGGAGCCTCCGCCGAGCACTGGCGCGACCACCGCGTACTCGTGTCCGGCTCGCACAGCGAGCTCATCACGCTCGTCGAAGGCGAGCGCGAGATCGGCGAGGGACCCTCCATCGAGGCCCGCCAGAGCGGCGGGCGCGCCGCCGTGAGCGACGTGCTGACCGAGACCCGCTGGCCCCGCTACGACGCGCTGGCCACCCGCTGGGGCGTGCGCTCCGTGCTCGTCGTCCCCGTCGACGTGGCGCCCGCCCTGCTGCTGATCGGGCTGTACTCGGTACGCCCGGGCGCGTTCTCCCCGCAGGGCGCCCACTCGCTCGCCGACATGCTGACCGAGCAGGTCGGGGTGGCGATGGCCAACATGTGGGAGTTCGACGAGGTGCGCACCGACGCCGCCCAACTCCAGGAGGCCCTCGCCGGGCGGTCCCTGATCGACCAGGCCAAGGGCATCATCATGCAGACGAGCGGGTGCACCGCCGAGGCCGCCTTCGAGGAGCTGCGCAGGATCTCCCAGCACCACCAGGTCAAGGTGGCCGACCTGGCCAGGCTGCTGGTCGACGAGCACCAGCGCAAGTCGAAACGCTGATCCCCTGGTGCCGGCACCGGTCAGCCGATGGCGGCCAATGCGTCGTCGAGCGTGTCGTACAGCGGCAGCCGCTGCGCCAGCCCGGTGATCCACATCACCTTGGACTTGGAGTATTCGACCCCGATGAGCGCGAACCTGGAGCCCGAGGACAGGCTGGTCTGCCAGTGGTGGACGATGAGGCCCAGCGCCCGCGAGTCCATGAACGTCACCCCGGCCAGGTCGAGGATCAGGTCGGCGCCGGCCATGGACAGGTAATCGGCGAACTGCTCGCGGGTCGTGGCGTCGAGCACGCCGTCGACCCGGATCACGGTGATCTCGTCCACCGTCGACGACGTCAGGCTCAGGGCCGCCACGGACCCCTCGCCGTTCTCGGGCATTGTCACGGAGCAACCCTACTGTCACCGCACAAGGGAGGAATACTTCCACAGATACGGGGGACACTTGTTGCGGAGTCCAGCAGCGGGCTTTCGTCTCGAGAGTTGAGCGAGGCGTGCCTCTGCCTGGGCTTTTCCTGCTGGGGGGAGGCCGCCTGCGACCCATATGAGGAGCAGCGATGGCTGTGCAGGAATACGTCCTCGAGGAGATGACAGCGGAAGAACTCCTGGCCGAGATGGCCAGGGAGGGCACCCCCGACACTCAGCGGGAGCGGCTGCGTGAGCGCATCGTCGAGATGCACAGGCCCCTCGCCATGGAGATCGCCCGGCGCTACCGCTACCGCGGCGAACCTCTGGAGGACCTCCTCCAGGCCGCGTACGTCGGCCTGATGAAAGCCGTCAACGGCTTCGACGCCACTCTCGGTCACGCCTTCAGGGGCTACGCGGTCGTGACGATGACCGGCGAGGTCAAGCGGCACTTCAGGGACCGCACGTGGGCCATCCGGGTGCCGCGCCTCTACCAGGAGCGCCGCTCCGAGCTCAACCGGCTGGTGGCCGACCTCAGCCAGGACCTCGGCAGGTCGCCGACCGTGGCCGAGCTGGCCGCCAAGATGAACATCACCGAGGAGGACGTCCTGCTCACGCTCGACGCCTCCGCGGCGTACAGCACGCTCTCGCTCGACGCGCCGCTCGGCACCGACGACGACGCCGCCTCGCTCGGCGACGTGATCCCCGAGGACGACGACACGCTGAGCACCATGGTCGACAGGGAGGCGGTCAAGCCGCTCATCGACGCGCTGCCGTCCCGCGAGAAACACATCCTGCTGCTGCGCTTCTTCGGCAACATGACGCAGGCCGAGATCGCGGCCGAGTTCGGCATCTCGCAGATGCACGTCTCGCGCATCCTTCGCAAGGTGCTCGACCAGCTGCGCTCCGAGCTGGTCGGCTGATCGGCTGAGAAGAAGGTCGCCGGGTGAACGAGGACGCGGAGCCTCAGTCGGGCTACACGAGCCCGCCGCCCGGCGTGCCCGTGAAACGGCTCCGCTTCCGGCTGCCGGACCTGCCGCGGGTCCGGCAGTTCGCCGAGGGCGAGGCCCGTCACGCCGGCATGCCCGAGGAGACCATCGGCGACTTCGTCATCGCGGTCAACGAGGTGGCGACCAACGCCGTCACCCACGGGGCCGACCAGGCCGTCCTGCGCACGTGGCTGGTCAACGGCGACCTGGTCGTGGAGGTGCACGACGACGGCGTGTGGAAGCCGGGGCCGATGCCCGGGGCCGTGGGCGGGATGGGGCTGTGGGTGGCCCGCCTGCTGTCGTCCGAGCTGACCCTCGACGCGGGGGACGCCGGCAGCACCGTCGTCATGCGCTTCCCCGGCAAGGATTGACACATCATTCGGGAGACCGCCTTTGGGGCGGTCTCCCTTCGTGGGTACGTGTGGGCCTATCGGCGGGCTCGTCCGCGCCAGTTGCCGTATCCCGTACGGATACTCGCCGTGCCGACGCCTGCCTGGTGCAGGGCCAGCAGGGTCAGCCCCAGCAGCACGAACGTCATGCCGGAGATCCCGCCGGGGATCCTCGCGCCGACCAGGTCGAGCAGGAAGCCCAGCCCGAAGATGATCGCTGCGACCACTGCGAGCATGTCAGGTCACCTCTTTCCCTGGCTCTGAAGACTCGCCTGGCTCCGCAGGCCGTGGTCTCCGCCCTGGTGGCTGGAAAGGGCCAGCAGGCTCTCCAGGACGGTCCGGTAGTCGCGCAGCGCCAGGCGCAGCTGCTCGGTGTCGGAGGACTCGGCGCCCTTCCAGCGGTCGCGCAGCGCGTCCGTACGGCTGGTGAGGCTGCTGGTGAGGGACTCCACGACCTCGCCGACCAGGCCGTCGGCGCGCTGCACCGCCTCGCCCGGGTCGTCGACGAACGACGTCTGCAGCTCGCGCCAGCGGGCCTGCACCTGCTCGGGGTCCTGGTCGAACAGGGTGACGTCGCCGGGGGCGGCGTGCGCCGGCACCTCGTCGGGTGCCGTGGCGTAGGGCTCACGGTACGGCGTGCCGCCGTCATCGTCCGGGACGGCCACGCCGCCGGACCGCGCCTCGGGGTCCGTCACGTCGCCCGGCCGCAGCGTGTCGCCGGGATCTGACACGTCGCCAGGACGTGCCGAGGGATCGGGGTCGGCCAGGTCGCCCGGCCTCAGCGCGGGATCAGGGTCGGCCACGTCGCCATGGTGTGCCGCGGGATCGGGACCGGTCGCGTACCCGTCGTCCTCCTCCTCGGGGCGAGGGCCGCCCGCCACCAGCCGGTCGTCCGGAGCAGCGGGGGTGTCGGGGGTGGAGCGGAAAGAGGTGTGGTCATCTCGGCTGTCGTAGTCGTCATCGGGGTGTCCCGGGCGCGCGCGTTCGTCGTCGCCGCCGGGAGTGGGGGTGGTCATGTCGTCCTCACCGTCCTCGCGAGGTCTCGTGCAGCAGTTCCTCGAACAGCGCGCGGTAGTGCACCATGGCCTGCCGCAGGTCCTCCGTCGAGGCTTCCTTCCTGGCCGCCCGCCCGCTGATCTCGTGAGCCGTCCTGTAGTGGTCGAGGGTGGCCGCGTGCCCCACCGACAGGGTGGACAGCCGCTCGCCGAAGTCCTCCGTGGGGTAGCCGCGTTCCGCCATCACGGCCGTGACCAGCTGATCGGCCTCGGTCACCGCGAACCCGGGCGCGTCCACGAAGCGCTCCTGCACCTCGGTCCACCGGTTCGCGTACGTGTCGCGGGACTCGTCCGTCAGGGGGTGGATGTCAAGCTCGGAATGCCGCCGCTCCCGGTCGAGCAGTTCCTGCTCGGCGTCGCGGCGGTTGTCGTGTTCCGCTACCGCGCGCTCGTACTCGGGGCCGAAACGTTCGCGGAGATGACCGCGACGCTGCTGCTGCAGCACGAGATAACCCACTGCGGCGAGCGCCACCACCGCGACCACGACGACGGCCACCCAGATGAAGGTGGTCATGATGTTCGCCTCCGGTCTCTGTGTTGAGACCAGCGACTGCCCTCGAACAGGCGGGTTGAAACTCGCCCCCTCAGCGGGCCTCCATCCCCTTCCTGGCCGCGGCCAGCACGGCTGCGACATGTGAGCCGCCTGGTGGAGCGGGGACCTCACTGAACCCTTCAGCCGCGTCGTAGCGCACGTCGAGGCCCTCGTCGACGAGCCGCTGCGCCCACCGCAGCGCCGTGTTCAGCCGCTCGGCCGCCGGCGGCTTCCCCTGGGCGGCCGCCGACAGGTTGCGCAGATTGGTGGCGGGCCCGGACTGGGCGTGCACGCGAGCCAGCTTCCACGGTACGGCCCCGCTGTGGTCCAGCATCGGCTTCGCCAGCCCGGCGGCCCGCTTGGCCTGCATCACCCCGGACTCGCTGACCCCGAAATGCGCGGCCAGCTCCTGCACGCTCAGGCCGTCGGCGACCAGCCTCGCCAGCTCCCGCCGATCGATGGTCGGCTTGCGCCCCACCCGGGCACCTCCGCTCCAGCTCTCCGTGTACGCGTGTACCCCCGATGTGCGCTAAGGTTATGTCGTCCCGCTCCGCAGGGAGCGGCCGACACGACCGGGACGTAGCGCAGCTTGGTAGCGCACTTGACTGGGGGTCAAGGGGTCGCAGGTTCAAATCCTGTCGTCCCGACGGTGCAGCAAGGCCTGTCGGCCGGGGAAACCCTGGCCAACAGGCCTTTTTGCTGTGCGTTCGGCGTGCTTGCGATCACCTGGACAGGCCGAAGCCGACGACCATCGCAAGAAGTCCTGATCTCCGCCCCGCTCAGACCCGGCTGTTCACCGGGCTTGAACACCGCCCCCCGGCTCAGGACAGCACGCGGTAGGTCACGTGCGTGACCGAGGTCGCGGCTCGCGACTTCACCTGCTCGAGCTTCAACGGCGGGACGCCCTCGAACAGCCGCGTGCCGGCGCCGAGCGTGAGCGGCACGAGGTGCAGCCGCATCTCGTCGATCAGGCCGGCGGCGAGGTACTGGTTGATGGTGGTCGCGCCACCGGCGATCACGACATCGCCGTCGCCCGCCGCGGCGCGTGCCTGCGCCAGTGCCGGCTCGATCCCGTCGGTGACGAAGTGGTACGTGGTGCCGCCGTCCATCGGCTGCGGATCGCGCGCGTAGTGGGTGAGGACGAAGACCGGGGCGTGGAACGGCGGGTCATCGCCCCACCAGCCGTTCCAGCGCCGATCCCATTCGCCGCGCACCGGGCCGAACATGTTCCGCCCCATGATGAATGCCCTGGCGGCGGAGAACTGGTCGACCTCGGCGCGGTTCTCCTCGGGAGTGTCGAACATCCAGGCGTGCAGCCTGTCGCCCGAGCCGTCGCCGCCGTCGTCGCCGAACGGGCGTTCCTCGGTCTGGTCGAGCCCGGCCGAGTACCCGTCGGCCGAGATCGTGATGTCGCAGATCACCTTGCCCATGCGGTGGGTCATCGCTCTCTCCTTCTCGTCGCGACCTCCGTCGCCTTCGCGGCGAACGTAGCGACCGGCCGTCGCGGCGGCCAATACGCGGCGGTGCCCGTGGCCGGATTTCTGGGGAACGTGTCCGGACGGCCGACGCGACGCACGGCGTCTCGCCTTTTGGTTCCGGGCGGGCTGGCGGCGGGCATCCGGGAGGCGTACCGTTGACTGCATGACTCGATTGGAGATTCCGGTCAACGGGTCATGGAGGAGATGCGCATGAGCGACGAGCGGGCCGACTGGATCCTCGACGCCGCCGGGGAGCTGCTGGTGTCGTGGGGCTACCGCCGGGTGACGATCGAGGACGTCGCGCGCCGGGCCGGCATCGGCAAGGGCACGGTCTACCTGCACTTCAACACCAAGGAAGTGCTGTTCCTCACCGTGCTGATGCGGGCGCAGGCACGCATCACCGAGCGGTTCCTGGCCGCGTTCGAGGCCGACCCGTCCCACGCGCTCCCGAGCGAGCTGTCCCGGCTGGTGTACCTGTGGGTGCACGAGGACCCGATCATCCACGTGATCATGACGGGCGATCCGGAGACCCTCGGCACGCTGGTCCGCAGCGGCGCCGACCAGCTCGGCTCGCTCGTCAAGGCGCGCTGGCGGCTCATGGCCGACTACTTCGCCATCATGCGCGAGCACGGCGTCGTCCGCGACGACCTGGAGCCCGGGGCGTGCCTGTACGCGTTCGCCTCGATCCTCACCGGATTCGTGAGCGTCGACGCGTACGGGGCGGACACCGACGTGCCGCTCGAGGCCAGGGCCGAGGCGCTCGTGCACGTCATCAGATCCTCCTTCGAGGCCCCCGGAGCGGCCGGGCGCGTGAGCGCCGCCGCGCCCCAGGTGGCCGAGCTCTACCGGACCATGCGCGACCTGCTGGTCGAGGAGATCGACCGGCGGAAACTCACCTGAACCTCACCTGAGTGGAGGAACCGTGAACGCCGTCAACCTGACAGATCCCGAACTCATGCGGGACCCTTTCGGCGGCTTCGCCCGCGTCCGGGAGGAGGGGCCGATGGTCAGGGCCTCCTTCCCCGGAGAGGTCAAGCAGATGTGGCTGGTCACCCGCTACGAGGACGTGAAGACGGTGCTCGGCGACACCCGCTTCGTCAACAACCCGGCGAGCGTGCCGGGGATGCGGGTGGACAACATCCGCGAGCAGCTCATCGCCGCCAGGGGCATCGACAAGGAGCTGGCGACGTACATCATCGACAGCATCCTCGACGTGGACGGGCCCGACCACATCAGGCTGCGCCGGCTGGTCTCCCGCGAGTTCACCGCCCGCCGCGTGATGGACCTGCGCCCCCGCATGGCCGAGATCACCGGGTCGCTGCTCGACCGGCTGGACCGCGAGACGGACCTGATCGAGAACTTCGCCTACCCGCTGCCGATCACGGTCATCTGCGAGCTGGTCGGCGTGCCGGAGGAGGACCGCCCGGCCTGGCGCGACCAGGGGCGGGCCATGATGACGCTCGTGCCCGGCGGGGTCAACGAGCCGCTGCGGCGGATGGTCGAGCTGAGCCGCGACCTCATCGAACGGCGGCGCGCGGAGCCGGGCGGCGACCTGCTGTCGGCGCTGATCCGCACCCACGACGAGGACGGCGACCGGCTGAGCGACATCGAGCTGATCACCATGCTCATCACCCTGGTCCTGGCCGGGCACGAGACGACCGCGCACCTCATCGGCAACGGCACCCTGGCCCTGCTGACCCACCCCGACCAGCTCGACCTGGTGAAGAAGGACCCGGGGCTGTGGCCGCGCGCCGTGCACGAGCTGATGCGCTGGTGCGGGCCGGTGCACGGCACCAGGACGCGGTACGCGGCCGAGGACGTCGAGATCGACGGGCAGACGATCAAGAAGGGCGAGGGGGTCATCGCGATCCTGGTCAGCGCCAACCTCGACCCGCGCCGCTTCGGCGACCCCGAACGGCTCGACCTGACCCGCGAGCAGGACTCCCGGCGCGAGATGCACGTCGGCTTCGGCCACGGGCTGCACTACTGCCTGGGCGCCGCGCTCGCCCGCAACGAGGCGGAGATCGCGTTCAACGCGCTGTTCAGCCGCTTCCCCGACCTCGCCCTGGCGGGGGAGCCGGAGCGGCAGTACATGCCGATGTCCTGGCGTCTGGCCTCCCTGCCCGTCCGGCTCTCCTGAGGCTCCCCTAGGGCTCTCCTAGGACGCCGGCTCGTCCGGGGCGTCCGAGGCGTCCGAGGCGTCCCGGCCGGCGCCCAGCGGGAGCACGTCGAAGTGCACGACCACGTGCCCGATCGACGGATCGCGGGGGCCGGCCGGGCCCGGCTCCCTGCCCTCCGACAGCGACCGGTATCTCTGCAGCACCTCGAACACCTCGTCCCGCAGCGCGCCCGTCTCCTCCGGGGTGAGCCGCAGCGAGCGCCGCCCGTATCCGCTGACGCGCACCCACTCCTCGGGCGCCCCCGGCTCCTCCTCCCGCCACCGGGCCAGCTCCGCCCCGCGCTGGCGCACCAGGTCGTCGAGCAGGAACTCCAGCGCGCTCGCCGTCTCCGGATCGGCGGCCGCGTCGCCGTACGAGTAGCCGCCCGGCGTGACGCGCCAGTATTTCTCCTTGCCGCGCCCCATCCCCTGCGCCACCTCGATCAGGCCGTGCCTGGCCAGCTCCCTGAGGTGGTAGCTGGTCGCGCCGGTGTTCTGCCCGAGCAGCGCGGCGAGCCTGGTGGCGGTGGACGGCCCGTGCTCGTCCAGCAGCTCGTACATCCGCAGCCGCAGCGGGTGGGCGAAGGACTTCAGCGCGTTCGCGTCGAGAGTCCGGGCGGAAAAGCTCTTGCTCCCCATACTGTGCAAGCCTATCTTTGCAAAGGAATCTATGCACACTTTCCCTTACACACTATCGGAGGGCCGCCGTGGGGCGTTCGTTCGGTTACCTTTGGTCCTCCACCGCGCTGTCCAACCTGGCCGACGGCGTGCTCAAGGTCGGCGCGCCGCTCCTCGCCGTCTCGATGACCCGCTCCCCCACCCTGGTGTCGCTGGTGGGAGCCGCCGCGACGGCGCCGTGGCTGCTGTTCGCGCTGTACGCGGGCGCGGTCGCCGACCGGGCCGACCGCCGCCGCGTCATGGTCGTGGCCAACGTCGCCCGCGCCGCGGTCCTCGCCGTCGCGGGTGTGCTGGCGCTGCTCGGCCTGCTGGATCTCTGGCTGCTGCTGGCGGCGCTGCTCATCGCCGGCGTGTCCGAGGTCTTCGCCGACCTGTCGGCGCAGTCCGTCCTGCCCATGACCGTCCCCGAGAGCGACCTGACCAGGGCCAACGGCCGCGTCTCCACCGCCCAGATGATCGGCAACGACTTCGTCGGCGCCCCGGTGGCGGGCCTGCTCGTCGCCGCGCTCCCCGCCGTCGTCTTCGGCGGCCCCGCCCTCCTGTACGGGGCCGCCGGCCTGCTGTTGCTGGGCATGCGCGGCACATACCGGCTGGCGCCCGGCACGGAGGGGAGGCGGCCGGTACGGCGGGACATCGGCGAGGCGCTGCGCTACCTGTGGTCGCACCGGATGCTGCGCAGCCTGGCCGTCGCGGCGGGGACGCTCAACCTCGCCATGGCCGCCTACTGGGCGGTCTTCGTGCTCTGGGTGGTGGGCGACGGGTCGCGGATGGGGCTGGAGCCGCGCGCGTACGGCCTGATGATGACCACCTTCGCCGCCGGGGCGGTGCTCGGCTCCCTCGTGTCCGGGCGGGCCTCCGCGCTCTTCGGGGAGTTCCGCACGCTGGTGGGCGCGTGGCTGGTCAGCAGCCTGCTGCACCTGGTGCCGGTGATCGCGCCGACCCCCTGGGCGCTCTACCCGACCGCCGTCCTGTGGGGCGTCACCGGCGCGGCGGCCAACGTCCTGGTGATCTCGACCCGGCAGCGGCTGATCCCCGCCGAGTTGCTGGGCCGGGTCAATTCGGCATACCGCCTCGTCGGCATGGCCGGGATGCCGCTCGGAGCGGCTCTGGGAGGCGTCATGGCCGAGTTCGCCGGGCTTGGCGCCGTCCTCGTGGGCGCCTCAGGGGTATGTTTGGTGGGCGTCGGGCACGTGTGGCGCGCCGGTTCTGGCCGAATTTCTAGGCCCCTGACCAGCGAACCCACACTTTCCGACATATCCAGATCACGTTAGGCACCCTATGGCCTGTGCCGAAGTGACATGATTATCCCCGAGCATGAGGGGATGGTATGCGGGAGATCGGCGGACGGTACCTCCTGAACGAGGAGGCCGGTCGTGGGGGTATGGGCGTCGTCTGGCGTGCGTTCGATCAGCTCCTCCACCGTACGGTGGCGCTCAAGGAGCTGACCTTGGCCGGAGAGGTCGAGATGGTGCGCCGCCGGGTGCTGCGTGAGGCCAGGATGGCCGCGGGACTCACGCATCCCAACATCGTCACGGTGCACGACCTGATCGAAGAGGGCGGCAAGCTCTGGATCGTGATGGAATACCTCGACGGGTTGTCGTTGCACCAGTTGCTCTCCCAGGTGGGCACGCTGCCCGCGCAGTCGGTGGCCGCCATCGGCCAGCACCTGCTCGCCGCGCTGCGCACCGCCCACCAGGCCGGGGTGCTGCACCGCGACGTCAAGCCCGCCAACGTCATGCTGACCGGTGACCGGGTGGTGCTGACCGACTTCGGCATCGCGACCGCCGAGGGCGACATCCGCATGACCACCTCCCGGCGGCTGCGCGGCACGCCCGCGTTCATGGCGCCCGAGCGGCTGCACGGCGGGCCGGCCAGCAAGGAGGCCGACATGTGGTCCTTCGGCGCCACCCTCTACAGCGCCGTCGAGGGCCAGCCGCCCTACCCCGGGCAGGACGCGGCCACGGTGCTCGGCATGGCCCGCAGCGGCCCCTACCCGCCGCCCCGGCGGGCCGGGCTCATGCGGCCGCTGATCGAGGGGCTGCTCCACCACGACCCGGTGCGCCGCTACACGCCGGAGCAGACGGCGGGGCTGCTGGCCGGCATGCGCGCCAGCGCCTACCAGGCCGCCATCTGACCCCGATCACCCGCGGTTGAGGAGCCCCGCCGCGCCGGCGCCGATCCCGTTCCCGCGATCGGCGCCGGTGAGGTTCCTTCGACGGGCGGTCAGCCGTTCCGCGAGCGCGCGACGCCGCCTCGTCCGCGAGGTCAGTCGTCCCGCGCGGCCCGCGACGCCGCCTCGTCCGCGTCCATCTTCGCCGCCTCCTCCGGGGTCGGCGCGGTGCCGCCCAGGTGGGCGGGCTGCCACCACACCCCCGGCGGCACCTCGGGGTAGGTGCGCTGCGCCCGGTCCACCAGCGCCGACAGCCGGGTGTGCAGGTCGGCCGCATGGTCGTTGACGTTCTCGCCGCGCTTGGGGTGCATCGGCTCCCCCACCAGCACGGTCATCGGGATGTGCCGCTGGGTCAGCTTGCGCGGCCGCCCCTTGGTCCAGAAGCGCTGGCTGCCCCAGAGCGCGACCGGGATGACCGGCGTGTTCGTGGCCTGGGCCATGCGGATGGCGCCGTTCTTGATCTCCTTGACGGTGAAGGACCGGCTGATCGTGGCCTCCGCGAAGACTCCCACCACCTCTCCGGCCTTGAGCATCCGCAGCGCGGTGGCGTAGGAGCCGGCGCCCGCGCCGCGATCCACCGGGATGTGGTGCATCCCGCGCATCAGCGGCCCGGAGATCCGGTGGTCGAACACGTCCTGCTTGGCCATGAACCGCACCAGCCGGTGGGAGGGCAGGGCGGCGAACCCGGCGAAGATGAAGTCGAGGTAGCTGATGTGGTTGCTCACCAGCACCGCTCCCCCGGTCCGCGGCACGTGCTGCGTACCCTCCATGTGGAAGCGGACGTCGAGCACGCGAAACAGGGTCCGCGCGGCGGCGATCACCGGCGGGTACACGATCTCAGCCATGACCAGAAGGTAGCCTACTCGGGCACGTGTCACGGTAGCAGGGAGCCGCGTTCCCCGGCGGGGCGCGGCGCTCCGACGCTTGCGTGCTCGTGAAAGTGGGCAGATCTTCTCACCATGAAGAAGCTCATCAACACGGCCGATTCCGTCGTTGAGGACGCACTGAACGGCATGGCCGCGGCCCATCCCTCCCTGCTGGTCCGCGACCGCGTGGTCTACCGGGCCGAGGGCCCGCGGGCCGGGAAGGTCGGGCTCGTGTCGGGCGGCGGCTCGGGGCACGAGCCGCTCCACGTCGGTTTCGTCGGCTACGGCATGCTCGACGCCGCCTGCCCCGGCGAGATCTTCACCTCCCCCGTCCCCGACCAGATCATCGACGCGACCAGGGCGGTCGACGGCGGCGCGGGTGTCCTGCACATCGTCAAGAACTACACCGGCGACGTGCTGAACTTCGAGATGGCCGCCGAGCTCGTCGAGGACGTCCGGGTGGCGAGCGTGCTGATCGACGACGACGTGGCCGTCCAGGACTCCCTCTACACGGCGGGGCGGCGCGGCACCGGGGCGACGCTGTTCGTGGAGAAGATGGCGGGCGCGCTGGCCGAGGCGGGCGCGCCGCTCGACCAGGTCGCGCTGGTGGCGGGCGAGGTGGACGAGCGCAGCAGGTCGTTCGGCATCGCGCTGACGTCGTGCACGACGCCGCACGCGGGCAAGCCGACGTTCGACCTGCCGGACTCGGACGTGGAGCTGGGCATCGGCATCCACGGCGAGCCGGGCCGGGCCAGGGGGCCGATGGTGTCGGCGCGCGAGCTGGCCGGGGCCGCCATGGAGGCGATCCACGGCGACCTGCCGCTCCGGGGCGACCTGCTGGTCATGGTGAACGGCATGGGCTCGACCCCGCTCATGGAGCTGTACATCGTCTTCGCCGAGGTGGCGGCGTTCGTCAAGGGCAAGGGGGCCCGGGTGGCGCGCTCGCTCGTGGGCAACTACGTGACGAGCCTCGACATGCAGGGCTTCTCCGTGTCCGTCTGCCTGCTCGACGACACGCTCACCCGCCTGTGGGACGCTCCGGTCGAGACGCCGGGGCTGCGCTGGGGGCGCTGATGGAGGCCGACGTGTTCGTGGCCTGGTTCGAGGCGGCGGCCAGGATGGTGCACGACGAGCGCGACCGCCTGACCAGGCTGGACGCCGCGATCGGCGACGCCGACCACGGCACCAACCTCGACCGCGGCCTCACCGAGGTCCGCGCGGCGCTGGACGGGTCACCGCCCGAGACGCCGGGCCAGGTGCTGGCCACGGCGGGCGCGACGCTGATCCGCCGCGTCGGGGGCGCTTCCGGGCCGCTGTACGGGTCCGTGTTCCGGCAGATGGCCAAGTCGCTGGAGTCGCCGGTGACGCTGGCCGGGTTCGCGGCGGCGTTCGAGGACGGCGTGGTGGCGCTCGAACGGCTGGGCAAGGCCGTGCCGGGCGACAAGACCATGGTCGACGCGCTGACCCCGGCCTCGCGGGCGCTGGCGCTGGCCGTACGCGACGGGGTGGGGGTGCGGGAGGCGTTCCGGCAGGCGGCCAGGGCGGCCGAGGAGGGCGCCAAGGCCACCATCCCGATGCAGGCCCGCAAGGGCCGGGCCAGCTACCTGGGCGAGCGCAGCGTCGGGCACGAGGACCCCGGCGCGGCCTCGGCCGCCCTGTTCATGGCGGCCCTCGCCTCCGTGGTGGCGTGATGGTGGGGATCGTGCTCGTGGCGCACAGCGCGGGGCTGGCGGCCGAGGCGGCGGCGCTGGCCCGCGGGATCGCCGGTCCCGGGACGCCGGTGGCGGCGGCCGGCGGCACGGATGACGGCGGTCTCGGCACGAGCGTGGACCTCATCGAGGCGGCGCTGCGCGACGTCGACCAGGGCGACGGCGTGCTGCTCATCCCCGACCTGGGCAGCTCGGTGCTGACCGCCCGCCTGCTGGAGGAGGACGGGCGGGTGGTGGTGGCCGACGTGCCGTTCGTGGAGGGGGCCATCGCGGCGGCGGTGGCGGCGGGCGCGGGCGCGGCGCTGGCCGACGTGCTGGAGGCGGCCGAGGAGGCGCGCGCGTACCGCAAGCTCTGACGCCGCGCGCGCCCCCGGGGTCAGTGGCCCTTGAACGCCTCCTCCAGCCACCAGGAGCCGCGCTCCCCGGTGACCTTGGCGTGCACCATGAGCGGCCGGTCGCGCGGCCCGTCCAGCCAGCCGGCCACGCCCGCCAGGTGGGACGGCTCGGTCACCGTGACGGCGTCGAAGCCGTGGCCGCGCGCGATGGCGGCGAGATCGGCGGGCGGGAACCTGACCGTGTCGAGCGGGTGCCCGTGCGGCCCGAAATGGTGCACTTCGGCGCCGTACGCCTCGTCGTCGTACACCACGACCACCATCGGCAGGCCGAGCCGTACGACGGTCTCCAGCTCGGCGAGGCCCATGAGCGCGCCGCCGTCGCCGAGCGCGGCCACCGGCAGCCGGTCCGGCTGCGCCACCGCCGCGCCGATCGCCGTCGCGAGCCCCAGCCCGACCGACTGGAACGCCTGCGTGAAGCAGAACCCGCCCTCATCCGGTACGTCGAGGAACATCGATGGATATCCCATGAAATTCCCGGAATCCACGGCGACGACGCGCTCGCGCGGCAGCAGGTCGTCCAGGCCGATCGTGAGCGTCCTCGGGTCGATCCGGCCGCCGCCGCTCTCGTCCTCGTACGGCACGTCCCGCCAGCGCCCCTCGGCCCTGATGCGCGCCGCGATGTCGTCGGACCGGTAGCCGCGCCGCGGCGTGAGCTGGCCGGCCACCGACTCGGCGACGGCGGCCACGTCGCCCGTCACGCCCAGGTCGGCGCGCGCGTGCGCCGTGAAGGCGGTCGCGTCCAGGTCGACCTTGACCACTCTCGCCTTCGGGGAGATCAGCGTGACGTGGCGGGTGGTCCACATGTTCAGGGAACAGCCCCACGCGACCACGAGATCGGCGCCCCGGATGAGCTCGGCGGCCAGCGGGGTCGCGAAGCCGCCGCTCACGTCGAGGTCCCATGGGCTGCCCCGGAAAAGGCCCTTCGCGACGGCGGAGGTGGCGAGCAGGGCGCCCGCCCGCTCGGCCAGGTCCTCCAGTTCCCGGCGCGCGTGCCGAGCCCCGCGCCCGGCGATGAACACCGGCCGATCGGCCTCGGCGAGCCACCACGCCAACTCCCCCACCTCGTAGTCCGACAGAGCCCCGCCGGCGCCCGGTCCTCCCGCCTGCCGCCCGGCCACGGACTCCGGTGCGGTGGCGGGCGGCTCCGGGAGGGGGCCGGGGCAGGAATCGGCCTGGACGTCGAGGGGCAGGTTCAGCAGCACCGCGCGCCGCTCCTCCACCGCCGTCCGGTACGCCTCCACCGCCCGCGGCACCGCCTCCTCCGGCGTGGCGACGCGGAGCGGCACCGCGCCCACCGCGGCGGCCAGTGTCGGCTGGTCGATGTGGAAGTTGGAGCGCGCCTCCGTGGCCTCCCCCGCCAGCAGGATGAGCGGCGTGCGGCTCTTGGCCGCCTCCGTGAGGCCGGTCAGGGCGTTCGTCAGCCCGGGGCCCTGGTGGACGGACACGACCCCCACCCGCCCGCTCATCCGCGCGTACGCGTCGGCCATCGTGGCGGCCCCGCCCTCGTGGCGGGCGGCGACGAAGCGCACGCCGGCGGCCACGAGGGCGTTGGTGACGTGGAAGTTGCCGCTGCCGACCACCCCGAAGACGGCGTCGACGCCGCAGGCGGCCAGGGCCCGCCCCACGGCCTCGGCGACGATCAACGCTCCACCAGGGCGAGCACGCGTACGGGGCTGCCGGAGCCGCCCAGGATGGGCAGCGGCGGCGCGACCACGACGGCGCCGGTCACCGGGAGCCGGTCGAGGTTGCGCAGCTGGGTCAGGCCGTACTTGCCCGCCCCCAGCAGGTAGGAGTGGCACGGGAAGGCGGGGTCGAAGGAGTGCGCGGCGCCCGCGTCGGTGCCGACGGTCTCCACGCCGAACCCCAGGATGGAGGTCGAGGAGGCGAGCCACTCGGCGCACTCCACGGAGACGCCGGGCGTGTGGGGGCCCGACTCGTCGGCGTTCAGGAAGGCGGCCTGGTCGCCGGCCCGGGTGTCCCAGCCGGTGCGGTAGAGCAGCCAGCCGCCCTCGGGCAGCGGCCCGTTGGCACGCTCCCACTCCTTGACGTGGTCGATCTGGAGCAGGAAGTCGGGGTCCTTGGCGGACTCGGCGGAGAAGTCGAGCACGACGGCGGGCGCGATGAGACTGCGCGCGGGCACCTGGGAGACGTCCTCGCCGTCGCGGCCGGTGATCCAGTGGACGGGCGCGTCGAAGTGCGTGCCGGCGTGCTCGCCCGTGTGGATGTCGTTCCAGTACCAGCCGGGGCCGCGGTCGTCGTAGCGGCTGATCTCCTCCAGGCGGAACGGGATCGTGTTGCCGAACGGCTCGGGCAACTGGAGGATCGGCGTGTCGGACGACAGAGGCGCGGTCAGGTCGATCACCTCGATCGCCCCGCTGCGGACGCTCTCCACGAAGCTCTTCAGTACCGACATGTCATCCTGCTTCCTGTTCCTCGAACATCGCTGCTCGCCATAGGGTAAAGCGTTCGCCGCCCGTGGAGCAGGGGTTCTGGGGGCGGGAGACGCGCGAGGGCGTCAGGCTTTCGTCCACTCCGCGCAGCCGCCGGTCAGGAACGCCTTGTCCGTGGCCTGGATGGTGACGCTCGCGGCCCCCGTCGGCATGCCGGTCGCGATCACGTCGCCGGTCGCGCTGCGCAGCCTGGCCCAGTAGCACATGGTGAACCCCGCGGTCGGGCCGGTGGTGCGGTAGGTGCCGGGCTGGATGTCCTTGCCGACGATCATCGTACGGAGCGAGACGGGGTTGATCGCCGGGTCGGTGCCCGTCCCGGAGCTGGGCTGCCCCTGCCCCGGCTGGTTCTGGCCCGGCGGCGTCTGGCCGGTCGTGGGCTGACCGGCGGGCGGGCTGGCTGGCTGACCGGCGGGCTGGCTGGCCGGGGGCTGGTTCGCCGGCTGGCTCGCCGGCGGCTGGTCGGCGGGCAGGCTGGCGGAGGGCTGCCCGTTCCCGGGCGGAGCCTCCTGGGCCGGGTCCGAGACCTGGGGCTGCCCCGACGGCGACTCCTCGACCGTGACCGTGACCTCGGGCGCGGGCTCCTCCTCGGCCGACGGCGTGGCCGCGCCGAACCCGACGAACACCCCCAGCAGGAACCCCAGCAGGGCGGCGAGCCCTGCGACGAGCACGATGATCGGCGGACTGCTCGTCGCACGCGGGTATTCAGGAGGGGGCGGCCCGTACATCACGGACCAAGCGTGCCATCCCTGTCAACGGTGCAGGTAGTCGACGAGCGACGCCTTCTCCGTCTCCAGCTCCTCGATCGCGCTCTTGACCACGTCGCCGATGCTCACGATGCCGACGAGCCGGCCCTGCTCGACGACCGGCATGTGCCGGAACCGCTGCGTGGTCATGATGCCCCGCAGCGCCTCGACGTTGTCGCCGGGCCCCACCGTGTGCACCTCGGTGGTCATGATCGCCGACACCGGACCCTCGAGGATCGCGGAGCCGCGGTCGTGGAGCCGGCGCACGACATCGCGCTCGGACACGATGCCCTCGATGGTGACGCCGTCGGTGGAGACCACCACGGCGCCGATGTTGCGCTCCGCGAGCGTGGCCAGCAACTCGTGCACCGTCGCTTCCGGCGTCACGGTCGCCACGTCACCGCCCTTGGCGCGAAGGATTGTCCCGATGAGCATCTGCACCACCTCTGCCCTCAGTCTTCCAACCCTGGGTCCAGGCAAACAATCCGGCGGGCGCGGAGTCAAGGGGGGCGCACCAGCTGTTCGGCAGAAGCGGGCGGCCTCGGCGGAGCCGGCGAAAGATCAACGCGCCGCCGCGGGCCGTGAAAGCATGGAGAATGGCCCCGCGCGGCCGTGCCCTGCGCGGCCGCGAAGGATCACGACACCCTTCCGGAGACGAGAAGACCTGAGGACTGACCATCGGACCCTTAGCGATGGGCGGCCGCCCCGACGAGGTGCGCGCCCCCGAGGACTGGCTCACCGAGGTTGAGGTGGAGCGGGCCGGGCGGTTCCGGTTCGAGGCGGACCGGGCCAGCTTCGTGGCCGCCCATCTCCTCGTACGGCTGTGCGCCGCCGCCGCGCTCGACGCGGACCCCTCCACCCTGACGCTGCGGCAGCACTGCGACCTGCACGGCCCGGGGCACGGCAGGCCGTCCATCGAGGAGGCCCCCGACCTCGGCGTCAGCTTCAGCCACACGCGCGGCTACGTGTGCGCGGCGGCCGGGCCGGGCAAGGTCGGCGTGGACGCCGAGCACGTGCCGCCGGGGCCGCTGGACCCGGGGCTCGCCGACCGGGTGCTCACGCCGCGCGAGCGCGCGATGGTCACCGGCAACGACGAGCTGATCAGGCACTGGACGCGCAAGGAGGCGCTGATCAAGCGGGGCGAGCTGACGCTCGACCGGCTGAGCGCGGGCGGCGACGACCTGACCGGCCGGCACCTGCTGGAGTGGAGCATCGGCCCCGACATCAGGGTGGCCGTCGTCACCGACGCCCCCGCCAGGAGGGTGCCCATCCCCTGACGCCGAGGCTCAGCGGCGCAGGGTCGGGGTCGGGTCGAGGAAGACCTGCCGGATCCCGGGAAACCGCTCGCGCAGCCGCCGGTCCACCTCGTCGCAGGCGATCTCCAGCCCCGCCGCGCTGGCCTCGTCCCGGAAGTCGATCTTCGCGGCCACCAGGACGGATCCGGGCCCGATCATCATGGTCAGCAGCTCGACCACGTCCTCCACCTCGGGCGAGGCCAGCAGCACGGCCCGGATGCCGGTCTGGATCCGCTGGGGCGCCGCCTGGCCGATGAGCAGCGACAGGTTCGACTGGATCAGGGTGATCGCCACCACCAGCAGGAGCAGCCCGATCGCGACCGACGCCGCGCCGTCCCACAGCGCCGAGCCCGACAGCTGCGAGCCGAGCAGCCCGGCGGCCGCGACGACCAGGCCCACCAGGGCGGCCGTGTCCTCGAACACCACGGCCTTCAGCGCGGTGTCGGACGTGGTGCGCACCAGGCGTACCGGATGGATCTGGTAGCGCGCGGCCTGGCTGCGCAGCTGCGAGAGCGCCTTGGCGAGCGAGACGGACTCGATGGCGAACGCGACGGCCAGCACGATGTAGGAGGGGGTGAGGTTCGACAGCTCCTCGCCGTGGCTGATCTCGTGCACGCCGTGCGTGATCGAGAACCCGGCGCCGCCCACCAGCGTCGCGACGGCCGCCATCATCGCCCAGACGAACCCGGCCTTGCCGTGCCCGAACGGATGCCGCCGGTCGGCGGGGCGGCTGCCCCGGCGTACCGACACCAGGAGGAGGAGCTCCGTCACGGTGTCGGCGGTCGAGTGGGCCGCCTCCGACAGCATGGCCGCCGAGCCGCTGATGAGGCCGGCGACGAGCTTGGCGAGCGCGATCGTCAGGTTGGCCGCGCCGGCGACCAGGACGGTGCCCAGGCTCTCCTGCTGCTCCATGGCGCTTCACTCTACGTGCGCTAGATTGGGGATCATGAGCGCGCCTCGCTGGCTTTCACCCGCCGAACAGCGTGCCTGGCGTACGCATCTGGCGCTGCACAAGCTGCTCCTGCACCGGCTCGACCGGGAGCTGCAGGAGCATCAGCTCTCGCTGAACGACTACGAGATCCTGGTCAACCTGTCGGAGAGCCAGGACCGGCGCATGCGGATGAGCGACCTCGCGGACGCGACCATCCAGTCGCGCAGCCGCCTGTCGCACCAGATCTCCCGCATGGAGGCCAAGGGCCTGGTGACGAGGGAGGAGTGCCGCGACGACCGGCGGGGCACGTTCGCGGTGCTGACCGACGACGGCTGGGACACGATCCAGCGGGTGGCGCCGCACCACGTGGCGAGCGTGCGCGAGCACTTCGTCGACCGGCTCACCGACGACCAGCTCGACGCGCTCGAGGCGGCCTACGAGCCCATCGTCGAGCACCTGAAGAAGCTGCGCTGACCCTCCGCGGCCCGCCGCCCCGGCATCCGCGACCCAACCGATATCCGCGACGGCTCACGGAGGTTTCCGGCGCTCGCTACGATCCGGTCATGCTCAGAAAGCTCCTCGTCGTGGTCGTTCTCGCGCTGGTGTCGGCGTGCTCGTCGGGCGGCGGCGACGAGCTGCCCGCCGGTCCCGACCTGATGAAGAAGGCCGCGGAGGCCATGAAGGCGGTCAAGTCGGCCGGCTTCTCGATCGCGACGGAGGGCGAGCCGAAGGTGCCGGTGAGGAAGGCCGACGGCCGCCTCACCGCCGCCGGCGACGCCGACGGGACGATCACCATCGACATCCTGGGCACCCTGCAGGAGGTCAGCTTC
This sequence comes from Nonomuraea phyllanthi, assembly GCF_006334985.2. Taxonomy (GTDB): domain Bacteria; phylum Actinomycetota; class Actinomycetes; order Streptosporangiales; family Streptosporangiaceae; genus Nonomuraea; species Nonomuraea phyllanthi. The sequence continues at coordinate 68,264 of NZ_VDLX02000017.1, read as the reverse complement.
TCCCTGGTCGGCGACACCGTCCACTTCAAGGGCCCGACGGGCGGCTTCCAGAAGATGACGCGGCAGCAGCTGGCGCAGTTCTACGACCCCTCGGTGATCCTCGACCCCGCCAAGGGCATCGCGCAGCTGCTCACCTCGGTCACCGACCCCAAGGTGGAGGCGCTGGAGGGTGACACCTACCGGGTGGCCACGACGTTCCCCGCGCAGGTGCTCGGCCAGATCATCCCGGGCGTCCAGCAGGGCGTCAACGGCACGGTCTGGCTCGACAAGGCCACCAGCCGGCTCACCAAGGTCAGCCTGCCGCTGCAGAACGGCACGGTGACGGTGTCGTTCAGCGACTACGACGCGCCGGTCACGATCACGCCGCCCGCGGCCGGATGAGGCGCGCCCGCCGGGTCGTGCTCGGCGCCGGGGGCGCGGTGGTGCTGCTGGCCGCGCTCGACGCCTACGTGGTGGTGACGGTCCTGGTCGACGTGGCCGCGGACGTCGGCATCCCGCTGAACCACCTGGAGCGGGCCACGCCGATCGTCACGGGCTTCCTGCTGGGGTACGTGGCCGCGATGCCGCTGCTCGGCCAGTTGTCCGACCGCTTCGGGCGGCGGCCGCTCATCCACGCCTGCCTGGCCGCGTTCGCGCTCGGGTCGGTGCTGACGGCGCTGTCCGCGGGCGAGGTGATGGTGGTGGCCGGGCGCACCGTCCAGGGTGTGGCCGGCGGGGCGCTGCTGCCCATCACGATGGCCCTCATCGGCGACCTGTGGGACGAGCACGAGCGGCCGGTGGCGCTCGGGGCCGTGGGGGCGGCGCAGGAGCTCGGCAGCGCGCTCGGGCCCCTGTACGGCGGGGTGGTGGCGGGGATCCCGGCGACCGTGGTGGCGGGGGTGGAGCTGGGGGGCTGGCACGCCATCTTCTGGATCAACGTCCCGCTCGCCGCCCTGGCCGCGGTCGCGGTGCACCTCACGGTCCCCTCCGGCACGCCGGGCGAGCGCCGCCAGGACGCGGCGACACGTACGCACGGCACGGTGAACGCGGCGTCCAGGGTCTCCGGCGGCACGGAGGCGGCACCCCAGGCGGTCGGCACCACGGAGCCGGCACCACGGCCGACCGCCGCCGCAGCTGAGACGGGCGCCGTGGAAACGGCCGAGGTGGAGACGGGCGGGGCGGGAGCCGTCGTCGCGGACCTGGGCGGCCGTAAGGAGAGCTTCCGGGGTGGGGCCGGGCGGCGGGTGGACGTCACCGGCGGGGCGCTGCTGGCCCTGGCGCTCGGCCTGCTGGTCGTGGGCCTCTACAACCCCGACCCGGCCGAGTCCCTGCTCCCCCCGTGGGGCCTGGCGCTGATCGCGGCGGGGCTCGTGGCGGGCGGGATCTTCGTGTGGTGGGAGATCCGCTCGCCGGTCCGCCTCCTCGACCTGTCCGCCGCCCGCAAGGGCCCCCTGCTCGCCACCCTGGCCGTCAGCTTCCTGGCCGGGGCCGCGCTGCTGGTGACCATGGTGTTCGTCCAGCTCACCGCCCAGACGCTGCTCGGCGAGGACGCGCTGGGAGCGTCGCTTGTGCTGGCCAGGTTCCTGGCCGCGCTCACCGCCGGCGCCCTGCTCGGCGGCGTCATCGGCCGCGCGCTGGGCGAGCGCGTCGTGGCGGTGGCGGGGATGGCGGTGGGCGCGGCGGGCTACTGGCTGATGAGCCGGTGGCCGCTCGACCTCGAGAGCGCGGGCCTGGTCGTGGACCTCGACCTGGTGGTGGCCGGGCTCGGACTGGGCCTGGTCATCGCCCCCGTGTCCTCGGCGGTGCTGCGCGTCAGCCCGGCCGCCCAGCACGGCGTGGCGTCGGCGGCGGTCGTGGTGGCCAGGATGATGGGCATGCTGATCGGCATCGCGGCCGTGTCGGCGTGGGGTTTCCACCGGTTCCAGTCGCTGACCGCCCATCTGGACACGCCGCTCCCGTTCGGCGTGGACGCGGTCACGTACCAGCGGCAACTGGCGGAGTACACCGCGAAGGTGCAGGCGGCGCTGCACACGGAGTACACCGAGATGTTCCTGGTCACGGCGTTCATCTGCCTGGTGGGCGCGGCGGTGGCGCTGATGGTGCCCCGCGCCGGGGCGGGCGTCCGCCGGTAGGGGGCGTCAGGGGCGGAAGTCGCCGGCGTGGGCGTGCGCCCAGTCGGCGAAGGTCTGCGCGGGCCGGCCGGTGAGCTTCGGCACGATGGTGGTGATCTCGGGGACCGTCTCGACGCCCGCCGCCCACGCACGCATGATCACCTCCACCCCTGCGGGCGGCATGACCTCGCCGAGATCGGCCCGCGCCTCCTCGGGCGTCACCTTCTCGACGGTGATCTCCCGGCCTAGTGCCGCGCCGATGTGCCCGACCAGCTCCCGCAGCGTGAGCACCTGGGGCCCGTACACGGTGTACGCCTGCCGCCCGTGCCCCGGCTCCGTCAGCGCCGTCACCGCGAGGGCGGCCATGTCGCGCTCGCTGACGGGCGCGGTCATCGCGTCGGGGTACGGCAGCCGGACGGCCTCGCCCTTCCTGATCGGCCCGCCCCACCACCACAGGGTGTTGGTGGCGAACATCCCCGGCCGGATGAACGTCCAGGACAGGCCGGAATCCTCGATGGCCGACTCGACGGCGCGGTGCTGCCGGGCGATCGGGTTGCCGCCGGAACGGGGCAGGACGACCGCCGCGGACGACAGCAGGACCACGTGCCGCACCCCCGCCGCGCGGGCCGCCTTCAGGAAACCGTCGATCCCGTCGGGCTTGGCGTAGATGAAGGCGCTCGTGGCGCCCTCCAGCGCGGCGGGCAGGGTGTCGGGCCGGTCCAGGTCGGCCGCCACCACCTCGACGCTCTCGCCCGCGAGGCCGCCGAGAGGCCCGGCGGCCTGGCCGGGCATGGCGGCCGCCGCGCCGGGGGTCCTGCTCGTCAGGCGGAGCGGGCGTCCTGCCGCGCGCAGACCCGCGGCGACGTGGCGGCCCACGTTTCCCCTTGCGCCGAAAACGACCGTGATCATCGTGCGGGACCTCCCTGGTCCTCGGTGAGCAGGGCGACGAGCTGGGTGCGCAACAGCTCGCGGATCTCCGGCGACAGCGGGTCGCCGTCGAGGATGTCGCGGACGAACTGCGGCATCGTGATGGGCGCGAAGACGATCGCGTACGCGGCGAGCAGCGCGAACCTGGGATCCAGCCCGGCCCTGAGCTCGCCGTCCTCCTGGCGGCGCCGGGCGTTGTCCACCGCGGCGGCCAGCTCGGCCCGCCGGCTCTCGGCCTGCCGCCTGCCGTCCTCGGCGTCGGCGAACGGGCAGTCGCCGAGCGCCTGCCAGACCACGAGCCGGGCCCAGTCGGGGTTGTCGAGCGTCGCGTCGAGGTGGGCGCCGACGGACTCGGCCAGGGAGGCACCCTCCGGAACCCTGCCGGCCTGGCTCTCCTGCCAGCGCCTGCGCAGCTCGTCGAGCAGGCCCTGCTTGCCGCCGAAGTAGTAGGAGATCAGCTGCTGGTTGACGCCGGCCCGGGCGGCGATGCCCGCCGTGCGCGCGCCCGCGTAGCCCTTGGCGCCGAACTCGCGCACGGCGGCGGCGAGGATGCGCTCCCGCGTCTGCTCCGCGGCGCGGCCACGCTCTTCCGGGCCAGGCGATCTTCTCGAAGCCATACGGGGAAGACTAGCATTCATTCAATCAAATGAATGACAACTGTCCGCGGTCCGCGTGCCGACAGCGCGTCGCCACGCGGACCGCGGCGGCGGGCTCACCCCGGAGGGTGGCCCGCCGCCGTCAGCCGCCTACGGTGACAGGCGGTGGAGGTCGCGGGGGAAGGCGGTGATCTGGCGGATGTTGGCCGCGCCCGTCAGCCGCGCCGTCCACCGTTCCAGCCCCAGCGCGAACCCGCCGTGCGGCGGCATCCCGTACCGGAACGCCTGCAGGTACCCCTCGTACGGCGCCACGTCCCCGTCGAGCGCGGCGACGTAGTCGTCGTACCGGTGCAGCCGCTGCCCGCCGGTCACCAGCTCCAGCCCTCTGAACAGCAGGTCGAAGCCGTTGGAGTAGCCGGGCCGCGCCGGGTCGGGATGGGTGTAGAAGGGCCGCTTCTCCATCGGGTAGCCGGTGACGAACAGGAACTCCGACCCGTGTTCCCGCACCGCCCACTCGCACAGCCACCGCTCCTGCGCGGGAGACAGGTCGGGCTCCTCCGAGTCCGTCAGCTTCTGCGCCTCGGTGAAGTGGATGGCCGGGATCTCCGACGGCACCTCGGGCAGGACGGCCCCGAGCAGGTCGACGGCGGCGGCGGCGCGGCCCCGTACGGATTCCAGCATGCCCGCCACCACCTCCCGCAGCACCACCATGACGTCCCGGTGGTCGCGGACGAAGCCCAGCTCGGCGTCGAGGCTGGTGTACTGGGCGAGGTGACGTACGGTGTCGTGCGGCTCGGCCCGGAAGACGGGCCCGACCTCGTACACCCGCTCGAACACGCCCACCATGGCCTGCTTGTAGAACTGCGGCGACTGCGCCAGGTAGGCGGGCCGGCCGAAGTAGTCGATGCCGAAGACGTTCGCGCCCGACTCGGTGGCCGAGCCGACGATCTTCGGGGTGTGGATCTCGGTGAACCCGAGCCCGTCGAGCGCCTGCCTGAACCCGGCCACGCTCGCGGCCGAGATCTCCAGCGGCGCCCGGAGCAGCGGATGGCGCAGCGCGACCGGCGCGTGGTCGAGGATCGTCGGCAGCCCGGCGGCCACGACGGGCCGGTACAGGTCGAACGGCGGCGCCTCGGACGGTTCCGACAGCACCTCGATCTCCGGCTCCACCAGCTCGACGCCGCCGGGGGCGCGCGGGCCGGTGCGTACGGTGCCCGTGACCTGCACGACGCTCTCCTCACGCGGAAGGCCGGGTGGCTCGCCCACGACCACCACCTGGGCGAGACCGGCGCGGTCCCTGACGACGAGGAAGGACACGGATTTCAGCTGCCGGCGGCGATGGACCCAGCCGGCGATCGTCACTCGTTGCCCGGCGTGCTCAGCGAGCTCCGCCGTCAAGACACGAGAGATCATCACAGCTCCTCACGAGGAATTGCATGACCCCTTGGGAGTGCGGGGGAGAAGGGAGCTCCCGGTGCCACCGCACTTTCGCCGCCTCGCGGTGAGGCGGCCTCCACGACCCGATGACGGGGGTCAGACCGGCGGGGCATTTCCTCCCCGCACTCGGGAGTGTCTTCGCCGGCGGGGCTCGGGACCGCCTTCGCAGCTACCGGCGGCTCTCTGACCCGTGCGGAAACGCCGGCTACTCGTCTCCGTCAACGTGTTGCCGACGATCCTACGAGCTCACCGCCGCGAAGAGCAAAGGCGTTATTTCTCCTTCTTGCCGCGCTTCTCCCGAATCTTCATCGTGACCTCGATCGGCGACCCCGCGAACCCGAACTCCTCCCGGATCCGCCGCTCGATGAAACGCCGGTAGGTGTCCTCCAGCCACCCGGAGGTGAACAGCACGAACTTCGGCGGCTCGACGGAGGCCTGCGTGGCGAAGAGGATCTTCGGCTGCTTGCCGCCCCGCACCGGCGGCGGCGTCTGGTGCACGAGCTCGGTCAGGAACGCGTTGAGCCGCGCCGTCGGGACGCGGGTGGACCACGAGTCGAGGGCCTTCTCCAGCGCGGGCACCAGCCGGTCGACGTGCCGCCCGGTCTTGGCCGAGATGTTGACCCGCAGCGCCCACGGGGTGCGGACGAGCTGCCGGTCGATCTCCTTCTCCAGGTAGTAGCGGCGGTCCTCGTCGAGCAGGTCCCACTTGTTGAACGCCACCACCATCGCCCGCCCCGACTCGATGACCAGGCCGATGATGCGCAGGTCCTGCTCGGTGAGCGGCTCGCTGGCGTCGATCAGCACGATCGCCACCTCGGTGCGCTCCAGCGCCGCGCGGGTGCGCATGGCCGCGTAGTAGTCGGCGCCCTGCAGCTCGCGGTCGCGCCGCCGGATGCCGGCCGTGTCGACGAAGCGCCAGGTGCGCCCGCCCAGCTCGATCAGCTCGTCCACCGGGTCGCGGGTGGTGCCGGCCATGGGGTCGACCAGCACCCGCTCCTCCCCCGCCAGCTTGTTGAGCAGGGAGGACTTGCCGACGTTGGGCTTGCCGAGGAGCGCGACGCGGGCCGGGCCGCGCTCGCCGCCGAAGGTGACGGCGGGCGTCTCGGGCAGCGCGTCGAGGACGACGTCGAGCAGGTCGCCGCTGGAGCGCCCGTGCAGGGCGGAGACGGGGTACGGCTCGCCGAGCCCGAGGGACCACAGCGCGGCGGCCTCCAGCTCCAGCTGCTGGTTGTCGACCTTGTTGGCGGTCAGGATGACCGGCTTGCCCGACTGCCGCAGCACCGAGCCCACGATCTCGTCGGCGTCGGTCGCGCCCACGGTGGCGTCGACGACGAACACGATGACGTCGGCCAGCTCGACGGCGACCTGGGCCTGCTCGGCGATGCGCAGGTTCATCCCCGTCGCCTCTGGGTCCCAGCCGCCGGTGTCGACCACGGTGAAGCGGCGGCCGCGCCAGTTGGCGTCGTAGGTGACCCGGTCGCGGGTCACGCCCGGCACGTCCTCCACGACCGCCTCGCGGCGGCCGATGATGCGGTTGACCAGCGTGGACTTGCCGACGTTGGGCCGGCCCACGATGGCGACGACCGGCAGCGGCGTGGTCTCGCCGTGCTCGCTGATCTCAAGGTCGTCGAGGTCGGCCTCGACCCAATCCCCCGTTGGCATGAATTTTCATCCTTTGTGAGTACCGGACCTGACGGTCGTCAGGTCCGCTCGCGTACATGGTCGCGGCCGCTTCGGAGCTCGTTGGCTTCGCTCTCTCCTTCCGAGCTCCTCCGCTCCGCGACCAGCCTCAGCACCTCCGCGATCACCTCATCGAGAGAGAGCGCGGTGGTGTCGAGCTCGACGGCGCCAGCCGCCATCGAGAGTGGGTCCGTCTTACGTGTCGAGTCGAGGGCGTCGCGCCGGGCCATGGCCTCCTGCTGGGCCGCCACGGTGGAGCCGGCCACCTCAGCGCTGCGCCGCCTGGCCCGGGCCTCCGCGCTGGCCGTCAGGTAGACCTTGACGGTGGCGTCGGGGCAGACGACCGTGCCGATGTCGCGGCCTTCGAGCACGATGTCGCCGGTGCCGGCGATCTCCCGCTGGAGCGCGACGAGCCGGACGCGGACCTCGGGCACGGCGGCCACGGCGGAGACCGCGGCGGTGACCGCGGCCTCCCTGATCGGCCCCGCCACGTCGACGCCGTCGACGTGGATGGTGGGCGCGTCGGGGTCGGTGCCGGACTCGATGCGCGGCTCGCCGCAGCGGGCCGCGACGGCGGCGGGATCGGCGAGGTCGACGCCCTGCCGGAGCATCCACCAGGTCATCGCGCGGTACATCGCCCCGGTGTCGAGATAGCGCAGGCCCAGCGCCCGGGCCACCCCGCGCGACACGCTCGACTTACCCGACCCCGAAGGACCGTCCATGGCGACGACCAGACCGGTCACGGCCTCTCCCTCTTCACGATGTCCAGGAAACCCGGCGCCGCGGGTCACGGGAGCCGCTGACCGGCGGGCCGGCCGCGTCGAACCCGTCGCCGCATCACCCAAGAGAGAGTACCGTGTCCGGCTCGACCCGCGTCCCGTTCGGCCGGCGACCGGCCTCCGTGGCCGCCGATCGCGTCGCGCCGTTCAGCCGGCGATCCAGCTGCCGTGAACGCCGATCGCATTGCGCCGTTCAGCCGGCGATCCAGCTGCCGTGGAAGCCGAGCGGGACCCTGGCGGGCAGGTGCACGGTGGCGACCGGCTCGCCGGTGAAGTCCTGCGCCGACAGGATCACCAGGTCGGCCGCGCCCCGGGCGGCGTTGTTGACGTAGCAGAGCACGTAGCCGTCGTCCTCCGCCGCGCCCGAGCCGACGAACACCGGCTCGCCCACGTACGCGCCCCGCCCGAACTGCCGCGACTCCTGCGTGCCGCGCAGCAGGTCGTGCTTGATCAGGGTGTTGTCGAACGTCTCGTCGGGCAGGTCCTCCATCTCGGCGTCCTTCGGGTGGATCACCTCGTACACGTCGCGGGTGGCCGCGGTGTAGCCATAGCGGTACGGCCGGCCGGTGCGGCGCTCGTCCATGCGCGGGAACTCCTGCGCCCGGTCGTCCAGCCGCGTCTGGCGGACCTTGCCGGTGGCCGGGTTGATGGTCCACCGGTCGAGCGTGGGCAGCCCGCCCAGGTCGAGCCGGGCGTCCACGAACCGCTTGGGGTAGCGGACCACGTCCACGACCACCTCGTCGCCGTCGTCGTACGCGTTGAGCGTGTGGAACACCCAGCACGGCTCCACCTCCACCCACCGCACGTCGCCGCTCTCGCGCGACACGAGCCCGATCCGGGCGGCGTGGGCGTCGTTCCACGCGTACGGCAGGCGGTGCCCCTGCTCGGCGTGGGTCATGCTGAACGTGACGGGCAGGTCGTAGATCACGACGTAGCGCTCGGTGAGCGCGAAGTCGTGCGCCATCGGGGCGTCGGGCACCGGGATCCGCGCGACCTTGGTCACGTTGCCGCCCGGGTCGATCACGATGTGCTGGTGGTGGTCCCAGCCGAAGAAGTACGCGATGGCGTGCAGCTCGCCGGTAGCCGGGTCGAGGTGGGTGTGGGCGGCGTACCCGCCGGGCAGCCCGCCGCCGAAGTCGCACGAGCCGATGGTGTCGAGCTCGTACCCCAGCTCGTACGGCAGCGCCCCCGCCTCGACGGTCGCGAACGTGCGCCCGGCCAGCCCGATGACGTGGGTGTTGGCCGCGAAGTCCATGCCCTCGTGGACGGGCCCCGGCCTGGGCTGCTCGCCGAGCCGCTCGGAGACGGCGGCGTTGCGCACCCAGCGGTTGCGGTACCACTCGGCGCGGCCATCGCGCAGCCGCACGCCGTGCACCATGCCCGCGCCCAGGAAGAGGTGGCCGGCGCCGGCGTCGTCGAGGCTGAGCGGATTGGGGCCGTTGCGCAGGTAGCGGCCGTCGAGCTCGGCCGGGATGCGGCCGGTGACCTCCAGGTCGAAGGCGGTGATCTCCTCGGTCACGGGGGTGAAGCCGCCGGTGTAGGGCGTGCTGGTGCCGGGGGTCATGGTGCGTTCCTCTCGTCGTGGACCAGGAAGGGGGCGAGGACCGAATCGCAGAGCAGCCGGTAGCGGCGCGCCGCCTCCTCGGCCTTGAAGTAGCCGGTGATCTCCAGGCTCACGGCGCCGTGCATGGCCATCCAGAGCACGTCGGCGAGCTCCTCCGCCGGCGCGCCGCGCAGCACGCCGCTCTCCAGGCACTCGCGCACGCACCGCACCAGCAGGTCGAACGTGCGCCTGGCGGCCTGCCTGGCCTCCGGCCCGGCCTTGAAGCCGGCCATGGCGCCCTCGAACATGACCCGGTAGTAGTCGGGCTGGTCCAGCGCGTACGCGCGGTAGGCGTCCAGGCCGGCGCGCAGGGTCGGCAGCGGCCCGCCCTGGCCGTCCACCTCCAGCAGCCGCCGCTCGAACCGCGCGAACCCCTCCAGCCAGAGCGCCTCGCTGAGGCCCTCCTTCCCGCCGAACAGGGTGTAGATCACCTTGGTGGAGCAGCCGACCTCGCCGGAGATCCGCCGCACCGTCAGCGCGGCGGGCCCCTCGGTGACGAGCAGGTGCGTGGCCGCGTCGAGGATGGCGGCCCTGACGACGCTCTGCCCTTCACGCTGGGCCTGCTCGTACGCGGTGACCATGGTAACGCCGTTTCTTGTCGGTAACGTTGTTACCGCCTTTCTACACCGACTCCAAGCGACACGTCAACGGCCTGCGGAAGGACTAACGCCGTTCCTGCCGGTAATGGGGCCTCTGTGAACGAACCGCGCGTCACCGTGGTAGTGGCCAGTCAGGACCGGCTGCGGGCGCTGGCCCGTACGCTCCCCCTGCACCCCCGTCCCGTGATCCTCGTCGACAACGGCTCGTCCGACGGCACCGCGGGGTTCGTGCGCCGTCACTTCCCCGACGTGCGGCTCGTCGAGGCGGGCACGAACCTGGGGGCGCCCGCCCGCAACCTCGGCGTCCGACTGGCCGAGACGCCCTACGTGGCTTTCGCCGACGACGACTCCTGGTGGGAGCCAGGGGCGCTGGAGCGGGCGGCCGACGTGCTCGACGCCCATCCGCGGCTGGCCGTCCTGGGCGCGCGGGTGCTGGTCGGCCCCGAGGAGCGGCTGGACCCGGTGTCGCGGCTGATGCGCGACTCGCCGCTCGGCGTGGAGGCGGACCTGCCCGGGCCGAGCGTGCTGGGGTTCCTGGCGTGCGGGGCGGTGGTGCGCAGGGACGCGTACCTGGAGGCGGGAGGGTTCGACGACGTGATCTTCTTCTTCGGCGAGGAGGAGCGGCTGGCCGTGGACCTGGCGGCGCGGGGCTGGGGGCTGGCGTACGTGGACGGCGTGGTGGCCCACCACCACCCGTCGCCGGCCAGGGACCCGCGCGGCAGGCAGGCGCTGGCCGCCCGCAACGCCGTGCTGACCGCGGTGCTGCGCCGCCCGTGGCGGGTGGTGGCGCGGCGCTCGCTCGACGCCCTGCGCGGCGGCCCGGCCGGCTGGAAGGGGCTGCGCGGCGCCGTACCGAGGCTGCCGCGGGCGCTGGCCGAGCGGCGGGAGCTGCCGCTCGCGGTGGAGCGGGCGCGGCGCACGCTGGAGCGCTCGGATGGCTGATCCGCGGGTCGGCGCCGTCGTGATCACCTGGAACCGCCGCGAGGAGGCGCTCACCTCGGTCGGTCGGCTGCTGGCGCTGCCGGAACGGCCGCACGTGGTGCTGGTGGACAACGGCTCGGACGACGGCACCGCGCAGGCCGTGGCGCGGGCCCACCCCGAGGCGGAGGTGGTGGCGCTGCCCGAGAACCTGGGCGCCGTGGGCCGCAACGTGGGCGTGGCCAGGCTGCGCACGCCGTACGTGGCCTTCGCCGACGACGACACCTGGTGGGAGCCCGGCTCGCTGGCGCGCGCGGCCGACGCGCTGGACGCGCATCCCCGGCTGGCCGTCGTGACCGCTCGCATCCTGGCCGAGCCGGGCGCCCGCGAGGACCCGATCGTCGCCGAGCTGCGCGACTCCCCCGTACGCGGCCCGTCATGGCTTCCAGGACCCGCGCTGGGCAGCTTCCTGGCGGGCGCGTCTGTGTTGCGGCGCGAGGCGTTCCTGGAGTGCGGCGGCTTCAACCGGCGGCTGTGGCTCGGCGGCGAGGAGGAACTGCTGGCCGTGGACCTCGCCACGGCCGGATGGGAGCTGTGCTATCTGGCCGGGCTGACCGTGCACCACCAGGCCTCGCGCCTGCGCGACGCGCACGCCAGGCGGCGGGTGGGGCTGCGCAACACGCTCTGGTTCACCTGGCTGCGCCGCCCGCTGGGCGCGGCCCTGCGGCGCACCGCGCACCTGGCCAGGACCGTGCCGCACGACCGCGTCTCGGCGCTCGCCGCCCTGGACGCGCTGCGCGGCCTGCCGTGGGTGCTGGCCGAACGGCGACGCGTCCCGCCGCGAGTGGAGGCCAGACTCGCGTGCCTGGAGGCATCTCAGGCGAACTCGCGCGCCAGGCGTTACGTCTCGTGAACGGTGGGCAACAGAGAGTCATGAATACTATTCCGAATCCGATCGACCTGCAGAAGCACCTGGGCGGCGTCGAGTACCCGGCCAGCAAGCAGGATCTGATCAAGGCTGCCCGCGAGCACAACGCGGGCAACGAGATCATCAGGGCCCTGGAGGCCATGCCCGACCGCGAGTACGACGGCCCGAACGCCGTCAGCGCGGCCGTCACCAAGGCGGCCTCCAAGCTCTGATCGTGGCAGGCGCGGCGGGCGGGGCCTTCACGGCCCCGCCCGCCGTGTCGTTCCACGCCGTGTCCCGCGCGGTGCCCTTCACCCGCGGCCGGCGGTCAGCGCGAACGCCCGCACCGGCACCAGACCGTGCTTGAGCAGCCAGAACGTGGGCATCGGGCTGCTGCTCACGGTCTCCTTGTACGCGACCGCCAGCCGGCCCTTCAGATGCCCGCGGCGCGGGCTGTCGTCTGGCCGGGTGAACTGGATGACCGCGTCCTTCCTCCCCAGGGAGACGGGCTGATGGACGTATCCGAACCTGAAGGCCCTCGGAGCCTTCCCCCGAAGCGTGGCGGCCAGCGAGTCGGCCGCGTGCAGGCCGGTGGGGATGCCGCCCTGGCAGGTGCCGTGCAGCACGCCGTACGGCTGGGTGACCGCGGCGGCGTCACCGACGGCGTACACGTCGGGGTGGGAGACCGAGCGCAGCGCCGAGTCGACCACGATCCGGCCGCGCTCGTCGACGGTCAGCCCCGACTCCTCCGCCAGCGGCAGGCCCCTGGTGCCGGCGGTCCAGAGCGTGGCGTCGGCGTGGATCAGCTCGCCGCCCGCCTGCTCGATGCCGTCCGGCAGGACCTTGGTGATGTCCACGCCGGTACGTACCTCCACGCCCAGCCGCTCCAGCGCCGCGTCCAGATGCGCTCGTGCCCGCTCGCCCATCATGGCGCCGGGCCGGCCCCTGGTCAGCAGGATGACGCGCAGGCCGGGGTGGGCCTCAGCGATCTCCGTGGCCGACTCGACCCCCGTCAACCCGCCCCCGGCCACCACCACCGTGCCGGTTCCGGGCGTCGGGGTGGCCTGCGTTCCCGCCGTCAGCCCGTCGGTCCGGGGCATCGGGGCCGCCGTGAGCTCGTCCAGGCGCTCGGCGAGCCGTACGGCGGCCGCGTGGTCGTCGTACACGTAGGCGTGCTCGGCCACGCCCGGCACCGAGGCGTCCGTGACGGCGCCCAGCGCGTAGATCAGCTTGTCGTAGCCGAGCACGCGCCCGTCCGCCAGCCGTGCCTCGCGCCGCTCCACGTCCAGGCCCGTCACCCGTCCCTCGACGAGCTCGATGCCGGTGCCCGCGACCACCTCGCTCAGCGGGCGGGTGGCCGGACGCTGCCCGGCAGCCGTCTGGTGCAACCTGAGCCGCTGGGTGAAGCGGGGTGAGGCGTTCACCAGCCGCACCCGTCCGCCCACGCGGCGGGTGCGGACGGCGACCCTGATGGCCGCCGTCACGCCTGTGTATCCCGCTCCCAGTACCAGAATGTCGGTCATTTGCCGTTACCTCCTCGATTCCGCCTTACAGACGGATCGAGCGGGCCCGGCCGTGACATCGGGTCTAGGGAACTTCCCAGCCGCGTTCGCGCAGGGCGTCGGTGAGCGTGGGGACCGCGTCGGGCTGCACCGACAGCTCGGCGATGCCCAGGGGCAGGCCGGGGGCGTGCTCCAGGCGCACGTCCTCGACGTTGACCCCGACCTCGTCGCACACCAGGAAGAGGCGGGCCAGCTGGCCGGGGCGGTCGCCGATGACGACCTGGACGACCGCGTAGGAGGAGGCCGGGCCGCCGTGCTTGCCGGGGATGCGGTCGTGGCCCACGACGCCGCGCTTGAGCAGCTGGGTGAGCTCGCCGGTGGCGGTGCCGTCGCCCTCGGCCAGGGCGCGCAGGGCGCCGGCCGCGTCGGCCAGGTCGGTGGCGACGGCTTCGAGCACCTCGGCGACCGGGGCGGCGTTGCCGGACAGGATGCCGAGCCAGAGCCCGGGGTCGCTGCCCGCGATCCTGGTGACGTCACGCACGCCCTGGCCGGCCAGCCCGAGCGCGACGTCGGTGGCGTCGGCCAGGCGGGCGGCCACGGCGGAGGCGGCGACGTGGGGCGCGTGGGAGACGACGGCGACCGCGCGGTCGTGGTCGCTCGCCCCCACCTCCACGGCGTTGGCGCCGCACAGCTCGATCAGCCGCAGCACCGCCGCCCTGGCCTCGGGGTCGGACTCCTCCGTGGGGCACAGCGCCCACGGCCGTCCCAGGAACAGGTCGGCCCTGGCCGCCCCAGGACCCGACTTCTCGCGGCCCGCGAGGGGGTGGGAGGCGACGTAGGAGGCCAGGTCACAGCCGAGCTGCGCGGCCCGGTGGAGCGGCTCGACCTTGACGCTCGCGACGTCGGTGTAGAACCTGGCCGCGCCGATCCGCTGCAGCTCCAGCAGCTCGGTCGCCACGTGGGCGGGCGGGACGGCGATGACCGCCAGGTCCACCGGCTCGCCCGGGAGCTGATCGCCCGGCTCGCCCGAGTATTGATCACCCGGCTCGCCCGGCCCGGCCGGCCGCAGCCCCTCTGACGCATCCGGCCCGGCCGTCGCGCCCGGCCCGGCCGCCCGTAGCCCGTCTGACGCATCCGGCCCGGCCGCCTTCTCCGCGTACCGGCCGGGCGCGGGCTGGTCGGCCGCGAGCCACTCCTCGCCCGCGCCGAGCTCCCGTGCCAGCCGTACGGCGCCCGGATCGCGGTCGGCGAGCAGCACGCGTACGCCGCGCTTGCGCAGCGCCAGGGCCGCGGAAGTGCCGATGAGACCGGTGCCGACGACGAGCACGGTGCGAAGTTCCATCTCGGTGTCCTGATTTATCGGGCTATTGGGGAGTGATACGTGTTCTTGCTGTGCCGTACGGCTCAGCGGATCGCTTACTGGGCGATATCCTGCCGCAACGCCACCGCGCCGCGCAGGTAGACGTGCTGGATTTCCGCCCGCGGGCGGTCGGTCTCGACGTGGGCCATGAGCCGCACCACGCGGGGCAGCGCGCCCGGCACGTCGATCTCGGTGCAGCAGATCAGCGGCACGTCGTGGAAGCCCAGCTTGCGCGCCGCCAGCGCCGGGAACTCGGACGTCAGGTCCGGCGTGGCCGTGAACAGCACGCTGATCACGTCGTCCGTGGTCAGCCGGTTGCGCTCCATGATCGCACTGACGAGCTCGGTCGTGCCCGCGATGATCGAGTCGCGGTCGTCGGCGTCCACCTGGATCGCCCCACGGATCGCGCGCACCATGTGGTTCATCCCTTCCATAGCGGGAGAGCCCGTGCGGAGATTCGCACGGGCTCCTGCGTCCGGCCAGATTACAGCTTCACCGCCGCGTACAGCTCGCCGACCTCCTGGAGCGTCAGCGCCCTGAACGTCCCGGGCTTCGTCCGGCCCAGCTTCACCGGGCCGAACTCGATCCTGGCCAGATCGATCACCCGGTGTCCGGACTCCTCCAGCATGCGGCGTACGACGTGCTTGCGGCCCTCGTGCAGGACGATCTCGACGAGCGCCTGCTGGCCGTGCTCCTGCACGATGGAGAAGGAGTCGGCCCTGGCGAGGCCGTCCTCCAGCTCGACGCCCTGCTTGAGCCGGCGACCCAGGTCACGCGGGATCGGACCCGGCACCTTGGCCCAGTACTTCTTCTGCACGCCGTAACTGGGATGC
The DNA here is from genome assembly GCF_006334985.2 of Nonomuraea phyllanthi. Classification (GTDB taxonomy): domain Bacteria; phylum Actinomycetota; class Actinomycetes; order Streptosporangiales; family Streptosporangiaceae; genus Nonomuraea; species Nonomuraea phyllanthi. The sequence goes on along the minus strand of NZ_VDLX02000017.1, from coordinate 53,033 downwards.
GTCAGCCGGTTGGCCAGCTCGCCGTCGTTGGTGAGCAGCAGCAGGCCCTCGGTCTCGGTGTCGAGCCTGCCCACGTGGAACAGCCTCGGCGCCAGCTCCTCGACGTAGTCGGCCAGGCACGGGCGGCCCTGCGGGTCGCTCATGGTGGACACGACGCCGATGGGCTTGTTGAGGGCGTAGTAGACGAGGTCGGGGGCGGTCGGGATGCGCTTGCCGTCGACGTGGATGACCTGCGTCGCCGGGTCGACCTTGGCGCCGAAGCGGCGCACGACCTGGCCGTTCACGGTGACCCTGCCCTCGCCGATCAGCTCCTCGCACGCCCTGCGGCTGGCCACGCCCGCCTGGGCGAGCACCTTCTGCAGCCGGACGCCGTCGGGCACCTCGGTGGTGTCGCGCTCGTCGGTGTAGTCGTCGGGGTAGAAGTCGCGGTCGCGGAGCGGCTGGCGCGCGGCCTTCACCCGGTCACGCTGGGGGCTGCCGCTGCCGATCGTCTGCACGTCGTCCCGCCGAGTCCTGCGCGGGGCGTCACGCTCCGTCCGCTCGTCGCGCCGGGATCCCCGCGGGGCACGCTCGTCGCGCCAGTTCCCGCGCGGGGCGCGGTCCTGGCGGGGAGCGTCGTCGCGCCGGCCGTAGCGGGCGCGCGTGGCGGGCGCGCCTTCCCTGTGTCCGGTCCGATCGGCCCGGAACCCGCCGCGATCGTCACCGTACTGGTCACGCCGCCCGGCCCCATAGCCGCCGCCGTCCTGATCGCGCCGCCCAGCGCCGTAACCGCCGCGCTCCTCGCGACGCCCGGCGCCATAACCGCCGCGCTCGTCACGACGCCCGGAACCGTAACCGCCGCCACGCTCGTCACGACCCCCGGCGCCGTAACCGCCGCCGCGCTCGTCGCGACGCCCGGCGCCATGACCACCGCGGTCCTCGCGACGCCCGGCGCCATAACCGCCGCGCTCGTCACGACGCCCGGAACCATAGCCACCGCCGCGCTCATCGCGACGTCCGGCACCATAACCGCCGCCACGCTCGTCGCCGGAGCGGCTGCGGCGATCGTCGCGCCCGCCGGTGGCGTAACCGCCGCGGTCCTCGCGACGTCCGGCGCCATAGCCGCCGCGCTCGTCACGACGCCCGGCGCCGTAACCACCGCCGCCGCCGCGCTCGTCGCGACCGTAACGATCGCCCCTGCCGTACTGGTCGCGGTCGTCCCGCGAGCGGCGGTCGTCGCGTCCGGGGCGGCTGTCTCGGCCGCCCGCGCCGTACCCGGCGCGAGATCCGCTCCGGTCGGCGCGAAGCGAGTCGCGGGACCCGCCTCGGAAGTCGTCGCGCCTGCCCCCACCACGGGAGTCGTCGCGGCGGGAACCCCCGCGTGAGTCGTTGGAGCGGAAGCCCGAACCGGAATCGGAACGGAAGGCGGGACGCCCGCCCCGGCTCTGACCCGAGCCGCCGGTGCGTCCACGACCGCGTCCATCACCGGACGGGGTGCTTCGCCTGTTGATCACTTTGTTGTCTCCTCGAGGTTTTCCACGTCGTCGGGGAGGAAGGGCGCGAGTTCGGGGAGCTCGCTCAGGTCCCGTAGTCCCAGACGTTCAAGGAAGTATGAGCTTGTCCGGTAGAGCACTGCCTGGCTCTCCGGGTCGGTGCCGGCCTCCTCGACCAGCCCTCGTGCGACGAGCGTCCGCATGACGCCGTCGCTGTTGACGCCGCGCACCGCGGCCACGCGGGCCCGGCTCACCGGCTGACGGTAGGCCACGACCGCGAGTGTCTCCAGCGCGGCCTGGGTGAGCCGCGTCTGCTGGCCGTCGCGTACGAACCGCTCGACCAGCGCCGCGCAGTCGGCCCGCGTGTAGAACCGCCAGCCGCCTGCGACTTCCCGCAAGTCAAAACCCCGCCCGGCAGCAGTGTATTCCGCCGCGAGTCCCCGCAACGCCGTGGCGACCTCATGGGTGGGGCGCTCCAGCACCTGGGCCAGGGTCACCTCGGCGACGGGCTCATCGACGACGAGGAGGATGGCCTCCAACGCCGCCTCCAGCGTCGGCCCCTGGCCCTGGCCGTCCGCTTCCTGCCCTTCACCGGTCTCTGAGGACCCTTCGGACGCGGGCGTCGCGCCGGCACCCGGAAATACCGCATCCGTGGCGTCGCCGTCGTCCGCGTCGGCACCGGGCACACCAGAGTCGGAGCCGGATGCGTCCGCCTTCTCCTCCTCGGAACGGGACGCGTCGTCCCGCGGCTCACCAGGATCAGACTCGTCGTCCCCCGGCTCGTCGTGAGCGAACTCGTCCGATTGGCCGGAGTCGGCGGCGGCTGGGACGTCCGTGTGCTCAGCCGGTGGGGCGCCGTCCGCCAGAGGCGGCTCGTCCTCGACCGACGGTGCCGAGGGCTGGGCGAGGGAGCCCGGGAGGCTCATCCAGGCGGGCAGCGGCGGTTCGGAGTCGGGGGAGCGGCGAGGGGTGGGCAGTGGGTTGTCAGTCATTGCGTGGTTTCTCCGCGGATTCCTCGTAATCGTCGCCCACCGCGACGTCCCCGTCGTCGGAGCCCGTCCAGGTGATGTGCAGATCCCCCAGCGCCTCCACCTGCTCGAACGTCACCGCCGACTCCCGGAAGAGCTCCAGCACCGCCAGGAAGCGGGCGATGACCTCGAAGGTCCCCCCGCAGTCGGCCACGAGCGCGCGGAAGGTGGCGCGCCGGAGCCGGCGCAGGTGCATGACGAGGATGGCCGCCTGCTCCTTGACGCTGGCCAGGGGCTGGTAGATGTGGCCGACGCTGACGGTGGGCGGCAGCTTGGGAGTGAAGGCCCTCGCGGCGATCCTGGCGAGCTGCTCGGGGCCGATGCCCAGGACGAGCTCGGGCAGCAGGTTGGCGAACTGCGGCTCCATCGCCACCGTACGGGGGAAGCGCAGCGCCTCCTCCGCCATCCGCCCCGCGAAGAGCTTCGCCACCTCCTTGTACGCCTTGTACTGCAGCAGCCGCGCGAACAGCAGGTCCCTGGCCTCCAGCAGCGCCAGGTCCTCCTCGTCCTCCACCTCGCCCGTGGGCAGCAGCCGGGCCGCCTTGAGATCGAGCAGGGTGGCCGCGACCAGCAGGAAGTGGCTGGTCTGGTCGAGGTCCCACTCGGGGCCCCGGGAGCGGATGTAGGCGATGAACTCGTCGGTGACCTTGGAGAGGGAGACCTCGGTGATGTCCAGCTTGTGCTTGGCGATGAGGCCGAGGAGCAGGTCGAAGGGGCCCTCGAAGACGTCCAGGTGGACCTGGAAGCCCTGAGGTCGCCCCTCGATCTGCTCGGAGTCGGTCACCTGGCCATTGTGGCAGGCGCCGGCCAGCGCGAGAGCACTTCGCGGGCCAGCTCGCGGTAGGCGTTGGCGCCCAGCGAGGAGGGGTCGAAGGTGGTGATGGGCTCGCCGGCGACCGTCGCGTCGGGGAAGCGGACCGTGCGGTTGATCACGGTGTGGAACACCTTGTCGCCGAACGCCTCGACCACGCGGGCGAGCACCTCGCGCCCGTGCAGGGTGCGGGCGTCGTACATGGTGGCCAGCAGGCCCTCGATCTCGAGGTCCTCGTTGAGCCGCTCCTGGACCTTGGAGATGGTGTCCATGAGCAGCGCCACGCCGCGCAGCGCGAAGAACTCGCACTCCAGCGGCACCATCACGCCGTGGGCGCAGGTCAGCGCGTTGATCGTGAGCAGGCCGAGCGACGGCTGGCAGTCGATGAGGCACACGTCGTAGTGCGGCAGCAGCGGCTTGATGACGCGCCCGAGCACCTGCTCGCGGGCGACCTCGGTGACGAGCTGCACCTCGGCGGCGGACAGGTCGATGTTGCTGGGCAGCAGGTCGAGGCCCTCGACGCCGGTCTCCAGCAGGACGTCCTCGGCGGTGACGCCGCGCTCCATCAGCAGGTTGTAGACGGTCAGGTCGAGCTGGAGCGGGTTGATGCCCAGGCCGACCGAGAGCGCGCCCTGCGGGTCGAAGTCGACCAGCAGCACCTTGAGGCCGTATTCGACCAGCGCGGCCCCCAGGTTGATGGTGGTCGTGGTCTTGCCGACGCCACCCTTCTGGTTGACCATCGCGACCACGCGCGCCGGGCCGTGCTCCAGAGGCGGCACGGGTTCGGGGAACATGGGTCTGGGCCGCTGCGTGGGCCCCAGGTTGACGCCGTTGGAAGGCGCGTTGGTCTTCGTGTCGCCCCAGGGGTTGTCGGGGGTCCCCGGGGTCGAACCCTTGGTCGTCACAGTCACCAGCTCGAACCTCCCTGACGATCCCGAACCGGACCGTCCGGACGGACACTATGGCGTCGCCACTTAAGGCGGCAAGGCGGCACGCCGGGGGCGCCGCACACCGCAAAGACTATAGATCACTGACGCGCACGGGGATGCGCGGCGGCGTAGACCTCGCGGAGCTTGTCGACCGTGACCAGCGTGTAGACCTGCGTGGTCGTCACGGAGGCGTGGCCGAGCAGCTCCTGCACCACCCTAACGTCAGCGCCGCCGTCCAAGAGGTGGGTTGCGAAGGAATGGCGGAGAACGTGGGGACTTATCCCGGCGAGTCTGGCTCGTTCGGCGGCGGCCTGGAGCACCTCCCAGGCTCCCTGCCTGGTCAGGCGGCCTCCCCGGGCGTTCAGGAACAGCGCGGGGGTGCCGCGCCCGTGCGACAGCAGGCCCGGACGAGCCCGTACGAGGTACGCGTCCAGCGCGGAACGGGCGTAGCGGCCCAGGGGGACGACGCGGGTGCGGCCGCCCTTGCCGCGCAGGCGTACCTGGTCGTCCTCGAGGTCGTCCACGGCCAGCCCGACGGCCTCGGAGATGCGGGCGCCGGTGCCGTACAGGACCTCGAGCAGCGCCCGGTTGCGCAGGGTGAGCGGCGCGCCGTCGGGGCCGGAGGCGGCGATCAGCCGCTCGACCTGGTCGACGGCGATCGCCTTGGGCAGCCTGCGGGGCGGGCGCGGCGGGCGTACCTCATGGGCGGGGTCATGGGCCGTGACGCCTTCGCACAGGGCGAACCGGTGCAGCCCGCGCACGGCGGACAGGGCGCGCGCCGCCGAGCTGGCCACGAGCGCGGGGTGCTCGCCGTCGCCCTCGCGCAGCGCGGTGAGGAAGGCCAGCACGTCGGCCTCCCCCACCTCGTCGAGCTCGTTGCGGCCGCGCGAGCGCAGGTGGTCGAGGTAGCGGCGCAGGTCACGACGGTAGGACGCGAGCGTGTTGGCAGCCAGGTCCCTTTCCACCACGAGATGGGCGAGGTAGCTGGAGAGCACCGCCTCCACGAGCTGGGTCCTTCCGTCACGCCTCAGGAGCGTCGGCGGGGCGCAACAGGGCGAATCCCTCAACCGAAGCCGCGTACGCGGCGAGGATACCGGCCACGGCCGGGGAATTGTGGATCATCCCCATGAGAGCCCTCTCGACCGCGTCGGGCAGCGGCACCCATTCGACCGGCATGTCGATCTCCTCGTGCCGGTGCACGAAGCCGGTCTCGACCTTGGTCAGGTCGCGGGCGAGGAACACCCGGATCCGCTCGTCGCTCATGCCGGGCGAGCTGCGCAGGTCGATCAGCGTGTGCCAGGTCTCGGCGCGGTAGCCGGCCTCCTCGGCGAGCTCGCGGGCCGCCCCCGCGACCAGCGACTCGCCCTCGACGTCGCGGATCCCGGCCGGCAGCTCCCACATCAGCTGCCGCGCCGGGTGGCGGTACTGCCGGATCATCAGGACGCGGTCCTGGTCGTCGAGCGCGAGGACGGCGACCGCGCCGGGGTGCACGACGTAGTCGCGGTCGGCGACCTCGTCGCGGGGCATCTTCACGGTGTCGGTGACCACGGTGATGACGTGGCCGCGGAACCGTTCCCTGGATTCGACGACGTCCCACGCCTCGGGCGTGTCCTCGATCCTCACTGGCCCACCTTCGCGCTCACCCGGGCGTCGGCGTATTCCAGGGCGGCGGTGATCAGGCCCCGGAACATCGGGTTGGAGCGCGTCGGGCGGGAGCGGAACTCGGGGTGCGCCTGCGTGCCGACGAAGAACGGGTGCACGTCGGTGGGCAGCTCGGTGTACTCCACCAGGCGGCCGTCGGGCGAGAGCCCGGAGAAGACCAGGCCGACCCGCTCCAGCTGCTCGCGGTAGGCGTTGTTGACCTCGTAGCGGTGGCGGTGGCGCTCGTCGGCCTTGGCCTTGCCGCCGTACAGCTGCCTGACCAGGGTGCCCTCGAGGAGCTTGGCGGTGTAGCTGCCCAGCCGCATGGTGCCGCCCATGTCGCGCTCGCCGGCGACGACGTCCTCCTGGTCGGCCATGGTGGAGATGACCGGGTGCTTGGTGTCGGGGTCGAACTCGGCGGAGTTGGCGTCCTCGATGCCGGCCATGTTGCGGGCGGCCTCGATGACCATGCCCTGCATGCCGAGGCAGATGCCGAGCAGCGGGATCTTGCCCTCGCGGGCGTGGCGGATGGCGCCGATCTTGCCCTCGATGCCGCGCACGCCGAACCCGCCGGGGATCAGCACGCCGTCGACGCCGTCGAGCTCGCGCTCGGCGCCCCCGGGGGTCTCGCAGTCGTCGCTCTTGACCCACCGGATGTTGACGCGCGCGTCGTTGGCGAACCCGCCGGCGCGCAGCGCCTCCGTGACCGAGAGGTACGCGTCCGGCAAATCAATATATTTCCCCACCAGAGCGATCGTGACTTCCTTCGCCGGGCGGTGCACCCGGCGCAGGAGTTGCTCCCACTCCTTCCAGTCGACGTCCCTGAACGGCAGGCCGAGCCGGCGCACCACGTAGGCGTCGAGCCCCTCGGAGTGCAGCACCTTCGGGATGTCGTAGATCGAGGCCGCGTCCACGCAGGAGACGACGGCGTCCTCGTCGACGTCGCACATCAGGCTGATCTTGCGCTTGATCGCCGTGTGCACGGACCGGTCGGAGCGCAGCACGATCGCGTCGGGCTGGATGCCGATGCTGCGCAGCGCCGCCACGCTGTGCTGGGTCGGCTTGGTCTTGAGCTCGCCGGACGGCCCGATGTACGGCAGCAGCGACACGTGCAGGAAGAACACGTTGTCGCGCCCGACCTCGTGCCTGATCTGCCGCACGGCCTCCAGGAACGGCAGCGACTCGATGTCGCCGACGGTGCCGCCGACCTCGGTGATGACCACGTCCACCTCGGGACCGGCCATGCCCCTGATCCGGTCCTTGATCTCGTTGGTGATGTGCGGGATGACCTGGACGGTGTCGCCCAGGTATTCGCCCCGCCGCTCCTTGGCGATGACGTTGGAGTAGACCTGCCCGGTGGTCACGTTGGCCGACCCGTGCAGGTCGGTGTCGAGGAACCGCTCGTAGTGGCCGACGTCGAGGTCGGTCTCCGCGCCGTCATCGGTGACGAACACCTCACCGTGCTGGAACGGGTTCATCGTGCCGGGGTCGACGTTCAGGTAGGGGTCGAGCTTCTGCATGGTGACCCTGAGACCGCGGCCTTTGAGCAGGCGACCGAGGCTGGAGGCCGTGAGCCCCTTGCCGAGACTGGAGGCGACACCGCCGGTGACGAACAGATGCTTGGTTTGCGATGCGCTGCGCAAAGGGGCTCCCGTGGCTCGAGGTGTGGTCGAAGTGTCCACGGGCTCTCAGGATATCAAACAACGCCCCCGACATGCCCGAACGGCCTGACCTGAGGGTAACTTTGGGCCTTATGTCATTAGTACGGCGGGCAGTGGGCACTTTGGTGCACCGTGGCTACGCGGCGATCCGCCGCGCCGGCGCCATCACTCCCGCGAACCCCGCGGGCCATCGGTTCGGCCGGCTCGGCGAGGGCGCCACCATCGCCTTCCCCCCGGGCGCGATCTTCGGCGAGCCGTGGATCGAGATCGGCGACCACACGCTGGTCGGCGAGCGCGTGTCGCTTTCGTGCGGCATGAACCCGGGGCTGGACCTCGGCCCCGGCTCGATCCTGCGCATCGGCCGCGGCTGCTCGATCGGCCGCGGCTCCCACATCGTGGCCCACCAGTCGATCGACATCGGCGAGGACGTCTTCACCGGCCCGTACGTGTACATCACCGACCAGAACCACGTCTACGACGACCCGGACATCCCGATCGGGCGGCAGTGGCCGCGCAACAGCCCGGTCTCGATCGGCTCCGGCTCGTGGCTGGGCGCCGGGGCGATCATCCTGCCGGGCACGACGCTGGGCCGCCAGTGCGTGGTGGCGGCGGGCGCCGTGGTACGGGGCACGTTCCCCGACCACAGCGTGGTCGCCGGCGTCCCGGCCAAGCTGGTCCGCGGCTACACGCCCGAGCTGGGCTGGCACAACCCCGCCGGCCCGATCCCGCTGAACCGCCGCGCCAACGCCTCCTGACCCCTGGAGGGACGCACCGGCCGGATGCGGGAGCCGCCCGGAGGGATGAGACGTCCCGGAGAGATACGCCGGCCCTGAGGGATGCGCGGGCCAGGGGATGGACCGGCTGAGCGTCCGCCGGATAGCGTCGGAAGATGCGGACCGCCATCTGTGAGCGCCTGGGCATCGAGTTCCCGCTGTTCGCCTTCAGCCACTGCCGCGACGTCGTGGCCGCCGTCACGAACGCGGGCGGCCTCGGGGTCCTGGGCGCGATCGCGTACTCGCCCGAGCAGCTCGACGCCGAGCTGACCTGGATCGACCGCGAGGTGGGCGGCCGGCCGTACGGGGTGGACGTGCTCGTGCCGGAGCGGCTCGACTCCTCGGCGTCCGACCGGCGGGCGCACCTCATGGACTTCATCCCCGACCGGCACCGCGACTTCGTCATCCACCTGCTGTCCAAGTACGGCGTGACCGCCCCCGTGCAGCCGCTCACGGCGAGGGCGGACGAGTTCGGCCGGCGGGTGACGGCGGCCGGGGCGACCGGGCTGATCGACGTGGCGCTCAAGCACCCCATCGGGCTGATCGCCGGCGCCCTCGGGACGCCGCCGCCCGAGATGCTGGCCAGGGCCAGGGACGCGGACGTCCCGGTGGCGGCGCTGGCCGGCACGGTGGAGCACGCCCGCAGGCAGGCGGCCGCGGGCGCCGACCTCATCGTGGCGCAGGGCACCGAGGCGGGCGGCCACACCGGCGAGGTCTCCACGATGGTGCTGGTGCCGCAGGTCGTGGACGCGGTCGCCCCCGTGCCGGTGCTGGCCGCGGGCGGCATCGCGTCCGGCCGGCAGATGGCGGCGGCCATGGCGCTCGGCGCCGAGGGCGTGTGGTGCGGCTCGGTCTGGCTGACCACGGAGGAGGCGGAGACGCCCGCCGCGGTCAAGCGCAAGCTGCTGGCCGCGTCGTCGCTCGACACGGTCAGGTCCAGCTCCCGTACGGGCAAGCCGGCCCGGCAGCTGAAGTCGGCCTGGACGGAGGAGTGGGACCACGGCCAGGAGAGCCCGGGCCCGCTGGGGATGCCGCTGCAGCTGCTGGTGGCCGAGGGCGCGATGGCGCGCATCGGGGCGGCGGCCGAGAAGGGCCAGCCGGGGGCGCTGGAGCTGGTCAACTACTTCGTGGGCCAGGTGGTGGGCCAGCTCGACCAGGTCAGGCCGGCCCGCGAGGTCGTCTTCGAGATGATCAGCGAGTTCGGGGACGCGGTGGAGCGGCTGGAGCGCCTGTCGGCCTCCGGCTAGCCGCGACGGCGTGCGGGCAGGTGCGGTGCGGCCGGCCACGGAGATCTGGATCGTCCGGCGGCGGGCGTCCTAGCATCGACCATGGCCGTGCCCGAGGTGCTCGATCGCATCCCCCTGCTGTCCGGCGCGCCGCGTACCGTCGAGGCGCTGCCCGGTGGGATGACGAACCACACCTACAAGGTCACCACGCCCGGTGGCGCGTACGTCGTGCGCGTGTGGACCGGCGACGACTGGCTGCTGGGCATCGACAGGGACGCCGAGCACGCCGCCTCGCTGGCCGCGGCCGCGGCCGGGGTGGGGGCGCCGGTGCACGCGTACCTGCCCGAGCTGGGGGCGCTGGTGGTGGGGTTCCTGCCGGGGCGGACGTTCACGCGGGCCGATCTCCGCGACCCGGCGAACCTGCCGCGGGTGGTGCGGGCGTGCCGCCGCCTGCATGCCGGGCCCCGGTTCGTACGGGACTTCGACATCTTCGGCCTCCAGCGGCACTACCTGGGGATCGTGCGGGAGCGCGGCTACCGCCTCCCCCCGAAATATCTCGATTTCATGCCCATCGCCGCTCAAATCCAGAAATGTCTGGAGTTACGGGCGGAAGGTACCGTTCCTTGCCACAACGATCTCCTCCCGGGCAACATCCTCGACGACGGCCGCGACCTCCGGCTGATCGACTACGAGTACGCCGGCAACAACGACCCCTGCTTCGAGCTCGGCAGCCTCGCGAACGAGTGCGGCCTGCCCCCTGACGGCCTGGAGCGGCTCGTCACCGCGTACTACGGCCGCCGGCTGCGCCACAAGATCGCTCGCACCCGCCTGCTCGGCCTCATCGCCAGGTACGTCTGGACGCTGTGGGCCTCCATCCAGGACGGCGCCAACGACAGCATCGACTTCGACTTCTGGTCATGGGGCACGGCGAGGTACGAGCAGGCCGTGGCGGAATTCGCCGGATCGGGCCTCGAAAGCCTCATGGAGGAGGCCGTCCGGGCAGACTAGGGGCATGTTAGCCGCACTGACCGGGCTCGGCCTGTCCACGGCCGCCGGGCTGAACGCGTACATCCCGCTCCTGGTCGTGGGCGTCCTGGCCAACCTCACCGACTCCGTCAAGCTGCCCGACGGCTACTCGTGGCTGTCCAACTGGGGCGTGCTCGCGGTGATCGCGGTCCTGCTGGCCGCCGAGTTCCTGCTCGACAAGGTGCCCGCCGTCGACAGCGTCAACGACGCCATCCAGACCGTGGTGCGCCCGGCGTCGGGCGGCGTCGTCTTCTCGGCCACCAGCGCGGCGGCCGAGCTCGACCACTCCGCCTGGATGGCCGAGAATCCCTGGGCCGGCTGGCTGCTGGGCATCGTGGTGGCGCTGGCGGTCCACGTGGTCAAGGCGACGGCCCGCCCGGTGATCAACGCCGGGACGGTCGGCGTGGGCGGGCCGGTGGTGAGCACGGCGGAGGACGCCGGCGCGCTCGGCATGAGCCTGGTCGCCGTCTTCGCCCCCGTGCTGGTGATCGTGGCGCTGCTGGTGCTGGCCGTACTGGCGTGGTGGCTGATCAGGCGGGTACGCCGCTTCCGCGCCCGCAGGAAGGCCGCCCGCGCCCGGCTCTGAGCGGGCGGCCACTCCCCCGTCCGGCGCACTATCCTGCAAAGCAGCAACCGTGCAAAGCTGCGGCCCTTCACCGCAGCAGCACCGACAGGAGGTGGCGGAGATCAGCGAGTTGCTAGTCGTCCTACTGGTGATCCTGGCGTTCCTCCTGCTGCTGGGCGGCGTCACCGTCTACCTCCTGGTCAAGCTGGGCAAGAAGGCGGCGTCCAAGGCCCGGCAGGCCACCACGCGGCTGACCAGCCACGTCAACGCCATGGGCACGGGCGACGCCGCCGAGGTGGAGCGGCTCCGGCTCGACCTGCGCCGCGAGGTGACCCTCACCCGCCAGGCCGTCGAGCACGCCCAGCGCGAGGGCTGGGGCCTCGGCGACCTGCCCCGCCTCCTGGCCGACCTGTCTGCGCAGGCGGACGTCCACGACAGGCAGCTCGGCATGTACGCCCAGCAGCGCCGCGTCTCGCCGTACGTCGACCACGCCACCCTCGACCGGCTCAGGGAGCACCAGGCCAAGCTGACGGCCATGTGCGCCCGCATCCGCGCCGACCTCCTGGGCGACCAGGTGCGCCACACGGCCACGGGCATCGCCGACCTCACCTCCCGCACCGACCTGGAGATCGAGGCGCGCCGCCACGCGCCCGACCCGCTGGACCAGATCGACGAGCTCTACCGCCGCTCGATGGAGGAGCGCAAAGACCTCCCCTAGCGACTACTCACAGTGGCAAAATGAGTGCGCCGCGTGATGACCCTGAGGAGGCAGACTGATGGTTATGACCCTTCCCGAGTGGTTCTATCCCGGCCCTGCCGGCGGCTGGACCGCCGACATGCTCGATCATCTCCCCGCCGACGCGCCCCGGCACGTCGAACTGATCGATGGGTCACTCATCATGATGTCACCGCAAACCGCCTTTCACATGTATGCGGTTCGCCTGTTCGAGAAGCACCTCAATCCACCTGGCGATCTTGCCGTCGTTCGCGAGATGACGGTGACCCTGGGATTGCGCCAGCGGCCCGAACCAGATGTCCTCCTCGTGAGAAGGTCGGCGATCGGTGATGAAACGACCTCCTACAAACCCGAGGACGTCCATCTGGTCGTCGAAGTCGCATCAGCCGAGTCCCTGGAAAGGGATCGGACCACCAAGCCGATCAAATACTCAAATGCGGGCATCAAGCACTTCTGGCGCGTAGAAAAGGAACACGGCCTGCCCGTGGTCTACACATTCGAACTGGAGCCGACCGTCAAGGCTTACGTCCCCACCGGCATCCATCGGAAACGGCTGCAGACGGACATCGGATTCGCGGTGGACATCGACCTTCAGATGGAATGGCCGCCCCGCAGCGATCAGTGATCTCCCCACTCACGATAGATGACGGCGGCCAGCTCCGCCTCCGTGGCGCCCCCGTTGGCCAGGGCCTTGGTGGCCTGGGCCTGGGCGCGGGTGGGCAGCCCGCCCTCGATCAGGACCGGCAGCGACAGCCGCCGCAGCAGCACCTCCGACGCCGACACCCCCGACGGCCGGCGCGTCACGGCCACGTTCACGCGCAGCGCGTGCTCGTTCCCCGGCGGCACGTCCGGACGGTCGATCTCGATGGCGGTGTAGCGGAAGCCGTTGGCGAGGTCGCAGGGGCCGCAGCCGGCCGGGCCCCTGCTGAGCCGGCCGCCGCACTCGGGGCAGGTCAGCCGGTCGTAGGCGGCGTCGACCACGCGCCACGGGTGCTTGTCGGGCTCGTCGACGACCATCTCGGCGATGAGCCGCTCGTCGGGCGGGTCGGAGGTGCCGAACTCGCGCTCCAGGAACGCCCGCCACCCCTCCTCGACGATCGCGTCCACCGTGCGCGCGCACCGGGGGCAGCCCGGTGCTCCGGCAGGCTCCCAGTGGTCGCATTCCGGGCATCGGCGTCGCATGCCCGCACGCTACCGGCCGCGCCCGGCGGGGCGCACCGCATTATCGGCCCCCCTAAAGGAGTTGCGGGCGGGCGACCCTCCCCGGCATACTCCCGGGGACGACCTGATCGCCGCGATGCGAAGGGAGAGTGAGACCGTGACGACGACTGTTCGCGTGCCGTTTTCCGCGTCCCCTGACTCTCCCGCCGGGCATCCGCCGCTGATCTGATCGGCGCACCGGTGGGCCTCACACCTGGAGCCGTTCCACCGTGCCGAAGCACTCGCAGCACCGCACCCGTGGCAAGTACGCCCTCGACGCCGACGACCTCGAGTGGCTGGAGAGCAACCCCGAGACCGACGACGGGCCGCCCGAGGGTGATCGCTGGTCCACCTGGGACCAGAGCACTCCCACGGAGAAGGGGCCCAAGCCCTACCCCGGCTGGCTGGTCACCGAGCTGGCCGCCGTCGACCACGAGCACGGCGTGCTCAAGACCGGCAAGGAAGCCGACGTCCACCTGATCTCCCGGGGCGTGCCCGGCACCGACCGGGTGTGCCTGCTGGCCGCCAAGCGCTACCGCGCCTCCGAGCACCGGCTCTTCCACCGCGACGCCGGCTACATGGAGGGCCGCAGGACGCGCGAGAGCCGGATGAACCGGGCCATGGCCAACCGCACCGCGTTCGGCCGGCAGGTGATCGCCGGTCAGTGGGCGGCCGCCGAGTTCACGGCCCTGTGCCGGCTGTGGTCGCTCGGAGTGCCCGTGCCGTACCCGGTGCAGATCGTGGGGACGGAGATCCTGCAGCAGTTCATCGGGACGCCGGACGGGTACGCGGCGCCGCGGCTGGCGCAGGTGTCCGACGGGCTGGACGACCTGTGGGAGCAGCTCGTCTCCGCGATGGTCACCCTGGCCAGGGACGGCCTGGCGCACGGGGACCTGTCTCCGTACAACCTGCTGGTCCATGACGGCAGGCTCGTGATCATCGACCTGCCGCAGATCGTGGACGTGATCGCGCACCCGACCGGGCCCTCGTTCCTCGACCGGGACGCCCACAACGTCGCCACCTGGTTCGCCGCCAAGGGCGTCACCTCCGCCGACCCCGACTCCCTCGCCACCCTCCTCCGCCGGGAGGCCGGGCTGACGACGTAGGGTCAGCCGGATTTGCGGACCACGGCGCCCGTCGCGGCGTCCACGGCGACCTCGTGCTTGATCCCGTCGGGCGTCAGCACGTCGGACTCCCAGACCGTCTTGCCCCGCTCCGTGTCCAGGTTCAGCTCCGTGATGCGCCCCTGCGGCACGGCGGCGAGGATCTTGTCGGCCGCGGCGGAGTAGTCGAGCTTGGCCGCGGCCACCCGGTCGCGGTGCTTGGCCTTGTCGGCGGCGTCCTCCTGCTCGGTCGTGGGCCCCCGGACCACCTTGCCCGACTCCACGTCCATCTGGTGCTCGGTGCCGTCGCGGTCGACGACCTGCACCTCCCACACCCGGCCGTTCTCCTCCGTCTCGATGGAGGTGAGCGTGGCCCCGGGCACCGCGTTCAGCGCCGCCCTGGCCGCCTGGCGCAGGTCGCTCGCCCCGGCCGCGGTGCCGCCCGGAGACGGCGACGCGGTGCCGCCCGGGGGCGGGGTCGTGGCGGGAGGGGCGGGCGAGAGCGGCGGGGGCGTGTGCGCCGCCATCCGCCCGGCCTCACCGGGGACGGCGCCGCAGCCGCCCGCGAGCATGGTCGCGCCCGCCGCCGCCCCGAGCGCGCGAAGGATCATCATGTTCATACCAAGCCCGGTGCCCGCCCAGGCGGAAAGCATTCGCGCAGGTCAGGTCACTTTACTCCAGCCTCACGCATATCACGCAGCTCCCGCTTGAGCTCCTTGATCTCGTCGCGCAGCCGCGCCGCCACCTCGAACTGCAGATCGGCCGCCGACTGGTGCATCTGCTCGGTCAGCGAGTCGATCAGCGACTCCATCTGCGCCCGCGGCATCTCGCCGGCGATGGCCTTGGCGTGCTGACCGGCCTGCCGCTGCGCGAAGCCGGGCACGGGCGCCTTGCCCCGCGACACCGAGCGGCCCCCTCCGAGCAGCCGGTCTGTGTCGGCGTCCTCGCGCTGCAGGGAGTCGAGGATGTCGGCGATCTTCTTGCGGAGCGGCTGCGGGTCGATGCCGTTGGCCTCGTTGTAGGCGATCTGCTTGGCCCGCCGCCGGTTGGTCTCGTCGATCGCCCGCTCCATCGACGGCGTGACCTTGTCGGCGTACATGTGGACCTGGCCGGACACGTTTCGGGCGGCGCGGCCGATGGTCTGGATCAGCGACGTCTCCGAGCGCAGGAAGCCCTCCTTGTCGGCGTCGAGGATGGCGACCAGCGACACCTCGGGCAGGTCGAGGCCCTCGCGCAGGAGGTTGATGCCGACGAGCACGTCGAACTCGCCGGTGCGCAGCTCGCGCAGCAGCTCGATGCGGCGCAGCGTGTCGACCTCGCTGTGGAGGTAGCGCACCCGGATGCCGAGCTCCAGGAGGTAGTCGGTCAGGTCTTCGGCCATCTTCTTGGTCAGCGTCGTGACCAGCACGCGTTCGTCGCGCTCGGCCCGGTCGCGGATCTCGTGGACCAGGTCGTCGATCTGGCCCTTGGTCGGCTTGACGACGATCTCGGGGTCGACCAGGCCGGTCGGGCGGATGACCTGCTCGACGACCTCGCCCTTGACCCGCCCCAGCTCGTAGGGGCCGGGCGTGGCCGACAGGTAGACGGTCTGGCCGATGCGCTCCAGGAACTCCTCCCACTTCAGCGGCCGGTTGTCGAGCGCCGACGGCAGCCGGAACCCGTGCTCGACCAGCGTGCGCTTGCGCGAGGCGTCGCCTTCGTACATGGCGCCGATCTGCGGCACGGTCTGGTGGGACTCGTCGAGGACCAGCACGAAGTCCTCGGGGAAGTAGTCGAGCAGGGTGTTGGGCGCGCTGCCGGCCTCGCGGCCGTCCATGTGGCGCGAGTAGTTTTCGATGCCGGAGCAGGTGCCGATCTGCCGCATCATCTCGATGTCGTACGTCGTGCGCATCCGCAGCCGCTGCGCCTCCAGCAGCTTGCCCTGCCGCTCCAGCTCCTCCAGCCGCGCGGCCAGCTCCGCCTCGATGCCCGCCACGGCGGCGGTCATGCGCTCCTCGCCGGCGACGTAGTGGGAGGCGGGGAAGATGTAGAGCTCCTCGTCCTCGGTGATGACCTCGCCGGTGAGCGGGTGCATGGTCGAGAGCTTCTCGATCTCGTCGCCGAACATCTCGATGCGCACGGCGAGCTCTTCGTATTTCGGGATGATCTCGATGGTGTCACCGCGCACCCGGAACGTGCCGCGCGTGAAGGCCAGGTCGTTGCGGGTGTACTGCATGTCGACCAGGCGGCGCAGCAGCTGGTCGCGCTCGACGTCCATGCCGACGCGCAGCCGGGTCATGCGGTCGACGTATTCCTGCGGCGTGCCCAGGCCGTAGATGCAGGACACGGAGGCCACCACGATGGTGTCGCGGCGCGTGAGCAACGAGTTGGTGGCCGAGTGGCGCAGCCGCTCGACCTCGTCGTTGATCGAGGAGTCCTTCTCGATGTACGTGTCGCTCTGCGGGACGTACGCCTCAGGCTGGTAGTAGTCGTAATAGGAGACGAAATATTCGACCGCGTTGTTGGGCAGCATCTCCCGCAGCTCGTTGGCGAACTGCGCGGCGAGCGTCTTGTTGGGCTGCATGACGAGCGCGGGCCGCTGCAGCCGCTCGATCAGCCAGGCGATGGTGGCCGTCTTGCCGGTGCCGGTGGCGCCCAGCAGCACGTTGTCCTTCTCCCCGGCCTTGACGCGGCGCTCCAGCTCGGCGATGGCCGTCGGCTGGTCGCCGGAGGGAGTCATCTCGGTGACGACCTCGAACGGCGCCACCTTCCGCTGCAAATCTGTGACCGGTCGCATGTTGTCACTGTAGGCGGCGCCACCGACAGAAACGCCACCCCCGCCCACCTGCCCGCGGACCACGGGAAAGGCCGGGTCAGGCCGGCCGCTCCCCGATGCGCGGGAAGGGGCTGGTGGAGAAGACCACCTCCACCGGCACCTCGAAGTAGTCGGCGATCCGCAGCGCCAGGTAAAGGCTCGGGCTGAATTCGCCCCGCTCCAGGTAGCCGACGGTCTGGTAGTGCACTCCCAGCGCGTCGGCGAGCTGCCTGCGGGTGACGTTCCGCTCGGCGCGCAGCAGCGCGATGCGGTTGTGGACGGTCTCGCTCATCGCCGATCAACATCTCCAGATAGCAGGACTACTACCTCAGTAGCACACCTACTACGAACGGCAATAGATGTGTGACGACCATTGCAAGCGAACAGTAAGTCATACCCGATACGGTCGGATTCCCCCATAGCGGAAGAGGAAGGTTCGATGTCACGACCCAGAGAGGCACTGATCCAGGCAGGGAGGGGCGTAGCGCAAGCGATGGTCCAGGGGGGCGACGTGCGCCAGGCGGTCGGCCAGGCCGTGGGCCAGGTCGCCGGCCAGGCGGGGCAGGCGGGGGGCCAGGCCCCGGGCTTCGCGCTGAACCCGGGCGACTTCGCCGCCGCCCGTGACGGCGGCGCGTCCATCGGCACCCTCATCGAGGCGCGGACGGCGTCGCTGAGCGAGGCCGGCGAGATCGTCAACCGCAGCTTCGCCGAGAACGGCATGCACGTCATCTCCCCTGTGGTGATCCCCAAGGGCAGCACGGCGAAGGTGATCGTGCCCCTGGGCATCCTGGTGGTGCTGGGGCTGATCGGCGCGCTCGGCAACGTCATCCCCAACACCGACCTGTTCTTCGGCGCCCACTACTGGGTGGTGCTGGTGCTGGCGGCCGGGTTCCTGTGGTGGCGGCGCAGCGTGGTGATGGTGCCCGAGGGCTGCAAGGCCCTGATCACCAAGTTCGGCAAGCTGGTGCACATCGCGGACCCGGGCCGGGTGACGCTGTTCAACCCGTGGAAGCGGGTCAGCTACATCGTCAACACCACCCGCGAGTACCCGTTCAACGCGCCCATCCGCGAGGCGCCGACCCAGCAGGGCGTCAAGGCCAGCGTCGACCTGTTCCTGCAGTTCAGGATCGAGAACCCGGCGGAGTTCATCTTCGTGCTCGGCTCGGTCAGCGGCTTCCAGTCCAAGCTCCAGAACGCCATCAGCGAGGTCACGCGCTCCCTCATCTACGCCCAGCGGGCGGAGGAGATCTACGACCTGGTGGGCGAGAGCACGCTGGGCATGCTGGAGAGCCTCAACCAGCAGTTCCTGCCGGCCGTACGCCTCACCGACGTGAACATCACGCACGCCGAGCCGTCCAGCCAGGAGTACCGCATGGACCTGGCCGCGCCCGAGATGGTCCGCGTCGCCAAGGAGGCCTACACCTACGAGTACGAGCTGCAGCTGCGCAAGGAGCAGAACGAGGGCGACCTGATCAAGGAGCTGGCGGGGCTGCAGGAGACGCTGAGCGCCATCCAGGCGGAGATCGCCGGCTACCAGGCCCGCATGGACACCGCGCTCGAACGCGCCACCAACCAGGCCACCGCGCAGGCCAGGCAGCGCCTGGTCGAGGCCGAGTCCACGGCCAACGCCAACGCCGCGCTCCTGGAGGCGCAGGCGCTGGACATCAGGGCGCTGTCGGCCGCGGAGGCGCCCGAGATCCTCGACTACCGCTTCCAGCAGGACCTGCTGAAGAAGCTGGAGTCGGTCGCCGCCCGGCTGCCGCAGGTGGTGCAGGTCGGCGAGGAGACCGACATCGACTTCCTGGTGCTGGCCCAGCAGCTGGTGGGCGGCCGGGACGCGGTGCTGTTCTCCCCCGAGGACATGGCCGCGATCCGCGCCAGGCTCGACGAGATCGGCGCGCGCGTGCGCGGCCGCGAGGACGAGATCGCCGCGCTGCTCGAAAAGGCCGCCGCCGACGTGAGCGAGCCCCAGGACCCGCCGGAGCCCGACCACGATCTGGAGCGCACGGTCGAACGCCTGCTGCCGGCCGGCAGGCACCACGTACAGGGTGAGGGTGAGATCTGATGAGCCGCGAGTTCTCCAAGATCAAGGAGTCGCTGGCCTCCTGGGGCGACATCCGCCAGCTGCTGCGCGGCGGCGAGCAGGGCCAGCTCGTGCCCGTCGTGATCCCCAAGGACCGCCGCGGCTTCGCGTGGATGGCGCTGGTGTTCCTGGCGCTGTACTTCGCCGGGATGGCGGCGCTGACCGACCTCACCCTGATCGCCGCGCTGGCGGCGCTGTTCTTCCTGCTCGTGGCGCTGGTCACGATGTGGCGCAAGGCCATCATCGAGATCGAGGAGGGCACCACCGGCGTGCGCAGCCGCTGGGGCGCCATCACCGGCACCCTGCCGCCCGGCCGCCACTACCTCTGGCTGCCGTGGGACCGGGTGGACGCGGTCGTCGACACCTCGACCGAGATCCCGTACTCCGCGCCGATCTCGGCCTGCCCCACGGCCGAGAACGTGCCGCTGAAGTCGATCGAGTTCTTCCTGAAGTTCCGGATCGTCGACCCGGTCGCGTTCGTCCGCACGATCGGCGCGGGCAACTTCGACCTGGTGCTCTCCAGCGCCGTCCAGGACGCGATCAGGCAGCGCAGCCGCAGGGTCAACACCGAGCGCGCGTACGACCTGCGCGGCTCGGACGTCGGCGACATGCAGGACGCGCTCAACCGCCAGCTCGGCAGGTACGGCGTGCGCATCACCGGGGCCAACATCCCCGAGGTGCAGCTGCCCGACCAGTACCAGCAGCACCTGTCCACCCGCGAGAAGGTGGCCAAGGAGCTGTCGGCCTACGAGCGTGAGTGGGAGCTGACCCGCAAGCGCCGCATCGACACCCTGCTGATGGAGATCGAGCGCTCCAAGAAGACCCGTGACGCCCGCGTCGTCGAGGTCAAGGCCGCCCACAACAAGGCGCGCAAGGACGTCGCGCGCATGCTGGAGGAGCAGGAGACCGAGGCGCAGCGGGTGACGTGGGAGATCGAGGCGCGTGGCAGGGCCGAGCTGACCTCCGCCGAGAACGAGGCCAAGGCGCTGCGCCGGCTGGCCGAGTCGTACCGGGACAACCGGGCCGTGCTGCAGTACGAGCTGGCCCGCCGGCGCCTCGACGTGGGCGCCAAACTCGCGGAGAGCGCTCCGCAGCCGCTGGTCGTGCGGACCCAGCAGGGCCAGTCGGACTCCGCGCTCTCCACCCTTCTCCTCGCCCAGCTGCTCCCCCGCATCTCGGGAACGGGGACCAACCAGGTGAACGGCCACACACCTTCCTCTTAGGAGAACCCCATGGTGTTCCGCAAGTTGATGGCCGCGTTCGGCGCGGGTGTCGAAGTCGACACGGTCCTGACCAACACGGGCGTGCGTCCCGGCGAGGTCCTGCGCGGCGTGGTGCACTTCCGCGGCGGCAACTCCGACTACAAGGTCGAGGGCATCCACATCGACCTGACCGCCGTGGTCGAGGTCGAGTCGGGCGACAACGAGTACAAGACGAGCTACAGCTTCCTGCGCCAGCAGGTGGCGGGCACGTTCCAGCTGGCCGCGGGCGCGCAGCACCAGCACTCGTTCGAGATCGCGATCCCGTGGGAGACGCCGATCAGCGCCATCGCCGGGCACCCGCTGCACGGCATGCGGCTGGGCGTCCAGACGGAGCTGGCGCTGGCGGGCGCGCTCGACAAGGGCGACCTCGACCCGCTGTTCGTCAGCCCGCTGCCGGCGCAGGAGCACGTGATCGGCGCGCTCGACCGGCTCGGCTTCCGCTTCAAGAAGGCCGACCTGGAGCGTGGCACGCTGTACGGCTCGACGATGCCGTTCTTCCAGGAGATCGAGTACTACGCGGGCGGGCAGTGGCGGCGCCACTTCAACGAGCTGGAGCTGACGTTCATCGCCGGGCCGCGGCAGATGGACGTCATCCTGGAGGCCGACAAGCGGGGCGGCTTCCTGACCTCCAGCCACGACGCCTACAACCGCTTCACCGTGCGCTACGACGACGCGCCCGGCTCGGCGGACGCGGCGTTGCAGCACGGGCTGGAGCAGATGGCCCGCCACCGCGGCTGGTTCTGACGCGCGGGCGCACACGTACGCCGGGCAAGGTCAGGGGGCACCCGGCGCTACGTGATCGCTCCCTGGCGGCCGGATGGCGCGGTCGTTACCATGATCTCGGGACCTGGTTGATCGTCGGACGGTGGGGCGAGCGATGGCACGGTTCGCGGCGGCGCTGAGGCAGGCCGCGTCATGGGCGGCGCAGAACGCCGACGGCGCCATCGCCCTGCTGCTCGCGATCGTGGTCGGCGTTCTCGGCGTGCTGCCCAACGAGATCGTGCCCGACGAGATGCTCAACGCCGCCACGCTCGTCATCCTGGCGCTGGTGGCCACCGCGCTGCTGCGCGACCGCGCCCGCCAGGCCCCCGTCGAGGAGACGATAACCTCCGGCGCGCTGGCCGAGCTGCCCGTGCGCCTGGCGCGCCTGGAGGAGATCGAGACGCTGGTCGGCAGCACCCGCAAGGCCCTCGACTCGCTCCAGCTCGTCCGGGTGCTGGGCAGCAAGCAGGAGATCGCCCAGTCCCACGCCGAGGCGCGCAAGGACACCCACCGGTGGAGCTTCAAGGGCGGCACCGGCACCTACCTGCGCGCCGTCACCCTGCCCCTGTGCGTCGCGGCCGCCCGCCGGGACAAGCGCCACCTCACGGTCAGGGTCGAGGTGATCGACCCGTCCAACCTGGAGGTGTGCGAGACGTACGCCCACTACCGCCGCTCGCTGTCGGACGCCCCCGACGGCACCGGCGAGACGTGGACGACCGACCGGGCCAGGAAGGAGTCGTACGCGACGATCCTGGCCGCCTTCTGGCACCGCCAGCGCTACGGCCTGCTCGACATCGCGGTGGGCCTGTCGTCGACCATGACCACGTTCCGCTGGGACGTGTCGGCCACCCGGCTCATCATGACGGTCGAGGACCCCAACCGGGCGATGACCGCGCTGGCCGGCACGTTCTACTACGAGAACTGCGACACCGAGCTGCGGCTGAGCTTCGAGCAGGCGCGGCGGGTGCCGCTGGAGATGTACAAGAAGGTGCCGCTCAGCGACGAGCCCACCATCGAGGAGGTGCAGGAGCTGTTCGACCGCGTCGGGGTGCCCCTGCCCAAGTCCTACAACGGCCATGACGTGGTCGACATCGCCCGCAAGGCGCTGCGCGCCGTCGATCCGTACGCCGAGCCGGCGACGTGAGCCTGCGCGCCGTGCACGAGAGGGTCCTGGCGGGCGAGGCCAGGACATGGGCGCTGGAGGCGCTCTCGGCCGGCGGAGTGGCGGCGGTGCGCCACCCGCTCGGCTTCGTCTGCCTGCCACTGGAGCGCGACGGCGGCGAAGGCGTGTGCGTGCACCTGTGGTCGGGCTTGCTGGCGCACGCCGAGAGCACCACCTCGCAGATCCACTGCCACAGCTGGGACCTGGTGAGCCACGTGCTCTACGGCCAGGTGCGCAACGTGCACGCGGTGGTCAGCGACGCCGGGGCGGACGCCACCCACCGGGTGTTCGAGGTGGTCAGCGGGGCCAACGGCGACCGCATCTCGCCGACCGGCCGCACGGTGCGGCACGCGACGGGGCTGGTGGAGGTGTTCGGGGCCGGGCAGACGTACACGCTGGCCGCCGACCGCTTCCACAGCAGCGTCGTGCCGGAGGGCGGCGAGGCGGCCACGATCGCGCTCGGGCGGGGCCGGCCCGGGGGCCGCGACCTGTCGCTCGGCCCGCTGGACGGCGCGGCGCACCACGTGGCCAGGCAGCCGCTGGACGCCCGCGAGAGCGAGCTGGCCGTGCGCCTGATCATCGCGCACCTGACCTGAGAGGCAGCCGATGGACCTCGATCACGCCCGTACGGTCGCCGTCGAAGCCGCCGAGGCGGCGGGAGCGCTGGTGCTGGCGGGCACGCGGGGCGCGCTCGGCGTGCGCGCCAAGGGCGGCTCCGGCGACGTGGTGACCGACCTCGACCTGGCCTCCGAGAAGCTGCTGCTGGAGCGCATCCTGACGGCGTTCCCGTCGCACACGGTGATCGCCGAGGAGTCGGGGCTGGTGGGGGCCGCGGGCGGCGAGTGGACGTGGCTGGTCGACCCGCTCGACGGCACCAACAACGTGGCGATCGGCCTGCCCGCCTACGTCGTGGGCGTGGCGCTGTGCCGGGGGCGGCGTCCCGTGGTCGGGGTGGTGCACGACCCGGTCTCGGCGCGGACGTGGTCGGCGGTGCGCGGGCGCGGCGCCCGGTCGTCCGCCCCTGGCTCTCCTACGGCGGTACGCCTCGCGTCCCCGTACGCGCCGAGACCGCACGGTCCGCTGCTGGCCTGGACCCAGGGCTACGGCGTCAGTCGGGACGACGCGACCGCGCGGGCGCTCACCTCCGCCATGGAGCTGCGCGCGCGGCGGGTGCTGCGGCTGTGGGCGCCGCTGCTGTCGTGGGCGATGCTGGCGCGCGGCGACATCGACGGGATCGTGGGCTACCGCGCCGAGGCGGTCGACCTGCCGGCCGGCGCGCTGCTGGCCATGGAGGCGGGCATCGAGATCAGGGCGCTGGACGGCGGGCCGTTCGAGGAGTGCTTCGACGGCACGCCCGACGACCGCAGCTTCGTGGCCGCCCACCCCCGGGCCCTGCCGGGGCTCCTCGACCTGCTCCGCTGAGGGGCCTCAGCCGAACCGGACCAGCGCCCACACGGTGGCGAGCAGCCCCACGACGGCCAGGCCGGCGCCGGTGAGCACGAAGCGGCGCATCGGCACCTTGACCGCGTGGCGGCGGCACGACTCGAACCACAGCAGCGTCGCGAGCGAGGCCCACGGCGTGATGACCGGCCCCACGTTGGTGCCGGCCAGCAGGGCGAGCAGCCGGCCCTGCTCGTCGGGCGGGATGACGGTCTCGACGGCCTTGTAGGCGGGCAGGTTGTTGATCGCGTTGGAGAGCCCGGCCCCGACGGCGGCCGTGCGGTAGGGGTCGCCCTCTGTGCCGACCATCCACGTCATCAGGTCGGACAGGCCGTGCCTGCTGAGCGTGGGCACCACCAGGAACAGCCCCGTGACGAAGACGACCAGCTGCCACGGGATCAGGCTCCAGGTCAGCCGCTCGCGGGCGCGCAGCAGGAACGCCGCCACCACGATCACGGCCGAGGCCGTGGCGGCGACCGCGACGTGCGCCTTCATCAGCAGGAGCACGATGAACAGCAGGCAGCCGGCCGAGGCCGCGGCGAACAGCGCGCGGTCGGCCACCGGCTCCAGCAGCGGCGGGGTGTAGCGCAGGTCGCGCCGCTCGCCGCGGCGCCAGTAGAACACCCACAGGAACGCCATCGTCACCGCGATCGAGGCGAGCTGCGGCGCCCACATGCGGGCGGCGAACTCCTGGGAGTCCAGGCCGATCTTCCGCATGCCGAGGAGGTTGGTGAGGTTGGAGACGGGCAGCAGCAGGCTCGCGGTGTTGGCCAGCCAGATCGTGGTCATGGCCAGCGGGAGGGCGGCGATGCGGGCCTTGGGGGCGAGGGCGAGCATGACGGGGGTGAGCAGCACCGCCGTCGTATCCAAATTCAGAAATATCGTGATAAATGACGCAAAGGCGGTGCACATGAAGAAGAGGGCGGCGTAGTTGCCGCGCCCCAGCACCGCCATCCTCGCCGCGATCGCGTCGAAGACCTGCGCCTCCTTGGTGAGCTCGGCCAGCACGATGATCGACACCAGGAAGATCAGCAACGGCCAGATCTCGTCGAGGCTCGCGACCGCGTCGGCCCACGGCAGCAGCCCGGTCGCCACGAAGGCCAGCCCGAGAACGAGCAGCCCGATCCTGATCAGGTCCAGCACCGCAAGACGCCGCCACACGTGTCGATGATCGCACAGGCTGCACAATCCCGTATCCGCAAGGGATACTGGCCAGATGGCGCGTGACGGCAGGCCGACCGAGATCTTCGTCAGCTACTCCCCGGCCGACACGGCCTGGGCCACCTGGATCGCCTGGGAGCTGGAGGCGGCGGGCTACCGGACCATGATCCAGGCGTGGGACTTCGTGCCCGGCACCAACTTCATCGACTTCATGGACCGCGGCGTCAGCGAGGCGCAGCTGGTCGTGGCGGTGCTCTCGAGCAACTACCTGACCTCCCGCTACGGCCGGATGGAGTGGCAGGCGGCCATGCGGGCCGACCCCGACGACCCCTCCAACAAGCTCGTCACGATCCGGCTGGAGGACGTCCGGCTCGACGGGCTGCTGTCCACGATCACCTGGGTCGACCTGCTGGGCGTGACCGACGCGGGCCAGGCCAGGGCGCTGCTGCTGGGCCGGGTGCGCGAGGCGCTGGCGGGCCGGGCCAAGCCCGAGTCGGCGCCCGCGTTCCCTGACGGGTCCGTCGTGCCGGCGCCCGCGCCCACGCTGCCCGAGCCGGCTGAGCGGGCCAGGGCGCGGCGCGCGCCGGTGACGGCGCCGAAGTTCCCGCCGGCGGCGAACGCGGCCGGGGGCCGCGAGTCCGTCAGCGTGCTGCACGTCGGCGGCCCGAGGTTCGGCCGGGCGCTGCCCGACCCCGGCGAGCCGTTCACGCCCGAGGACATGCAGGCGCGCATCTGGGCCGACCTGACCGCCATGTACGACCGGGGCATGCCGCGCCCCGACCTCATGGTGGTCAGCGGCGACCTGACCGAGTCGGGCAGCCTGCGGCAGTTCGGGCAGGCGACGCGGTTCGTCACCGACCTGCGGCTGCTGCTCGGGCTGGAGCCGCACCGGCTGATCCTGCTGCCCGGCCCGCGCGACGTGACCAAGGCGGCGGCCAGCGCGTACTTCATGACCTGCGAGGCCGACGACGTGAGCCCGCAGCCCCCCTACTGGCCCAAGTGGCGGCACTTCGCCGGCCTGTTCTCCGAGGTGTACCAGGGGCTGGACGACCGGGTGTTCGACGGCGGGCAGCCGTGGACGCTCTTCGAGGTGCCCGACCTGAAGGTGGTCGTGGCGGGGCTCAACTCGACGATGGCGATGAGCCATCTGGAGCGCGACGCGTACGCGCTGCTCGGCGAGGCGCAGGCGGCCTGGTTCGCCGAGCGGCTGCGGCCGTACGAGGAGAGCGCGTGGCTGCGGCTGGGCGCCGTCGGGCACCCGCCGGGCGAGCTGCGCGACGCGCCGACGTTCGAGCGGCTGCTGGCCCACCGCCTCAACGTGGTCTTCCACGGCGGGGGCGGCGACGGCGCGGAGGGCCGGATCGCCGCGCCGCGCTCGGGCCGGCACCAGGTGGTCGAGATCACCCCCGACGGGCTGCGCACGTGGCTGCCCGACGCGGGCGAGCCCGAGGCGGCGCCGCGGCGCTGGCGTGCCGTGGGAGCCACGTTCACCGGCCAGAGCCCGCCCTCCGGCACATCCGCGGCACCGCCGGAGCCCAAGCCGGACGAGCGCGCGCCCAGCCCCGTCGAGCTGCTGCTCGACCGGATCGCCGAGGTCTGCGAGGCCCGGCACGAGCGGGCCAGGATCCGCCGGTTCGACGCGCACCTGGTGGTCACCCACCCGGATGACGGGTTCGTCCGCCAGACGATGATCGGCGCGCACGTGGGAGAGGTGACCGAGGCCGCCGCCGACGCCTTCGCCCGCCAGGCGCACGCCACCGGCCTGGCCGCCGAGCTGGTCCACCAGGGGCCGCCCGCCTCCCGCGCGATCCGCGACGACCTCATGCGCAAGGGGGTGCGGCTGCGCAGCTTCACCGAGTTCCAGGGCCTGCTCGACCTGACGGGCTACGTCACCGAGCAGACGGCCAGGGTGACGGCCGACCGCCGCTACCCGCCCGGCCTGTACGTGCCGCAGCGCTACCGCGAGCTCGACCGCCCCGGCAACCAGATCAGGCACGGCCTGACCGACGAGCTCATGCGGCTGCTGGCCACCGACCACGGCCGGTTCCTGCTGCTGCTGGGCGACTTCGGCCACGGCAAGACGTTCGCGCTGCGCGAGCTGGCCCGGCGCATCCCGGCCGAGCTGCCGCACCTGACGCCGATCCTCATCGAGCTGCGCGCCCTGGACAAGGCGCACTCGGTGGACGCGATGGTGGCGGCGCACCTGGCCGCGCACGGCGAGGAGGTCATCGACCTCAAGGCGTTCCGCTACCTGCTGCGGCAGGGGCGCATCGTGCTGCTGTTCGACGGGTTCGACGAGCTGGTGACCCGGTTGACGTTCGACCGGGCGGCCGACCACCTGGCCACGCTGCTGGCGGCGGCCGAGGACAAGGCGAAGATCGTGGTGGCCAGCCGCACCCAGCACTTTAAGTCGCACAGCCAGGTGCTGACCTCGCTCGGCGAGATGGTCGGCGTGCTGCCGCAGCGCCGGGTGCTCGGCGTCGAGAACTTCACCCACGACCAGATCCGCTCCTACCTCGCCAACCGCTTCGCCGACGGCGACGAGGCCACGGCCCGCATGTCGATGCTGGGCGAGATCAAGGACCTGCTCGCGCTGGCGCAGAACCCGCGCATGCTGAGCTTCATCTCCGATCTCGACGCCGACCGCCTGCGCACGGTGGCCGGGGCCCGCCACACGATCAGCCCCGCCCTGCTCTACCAGGAGATCCTCGGCTCCTGGCTGGCCTTCGAGGAGCGGCGGGCCAAGGTCCCCGGCTCGGCCACCGCGCTCACCGCCGACGAGCTGTGGCGGGTGGTGACCGCCCTCGCGGTGCGGCTGTGGGACACCGGCGAGTCGCTGCTGGGCGTCGACGAACTGACCGAGATCGGCGAGACGCTGACCGACCTGGCCGACGGGCAGCTGTCACCGGCGCACGCGGCGTACCGGATGGGCTCGGGCAGCCTGCTGGTGCGGACCGAGGAGGGCATGTTCGGATTCATCCACACCTCGGTGATGGAGTGGCTGATCGCCCGCCACATCGCGCTGGACGACCTGGCGCTGCTGTCGCGCCGGCCGCTGTCGGCGCTGACCGTGGAGTTCCTGTGCGACCTGGCCGACGTGCGGGCGCTGCGCGCGTGGGTGGCCGACCCGCCGGGCGACGACGTGTCCACGGCGAACGCGGTCAAGATCGCGGCCAGGCTGCGCACGCCCGCACGGGCCGACCTTCGCGGCGCCAACCTCAAGGGCGAGGACCTGTCCGCGAGAGACCTGCGCGAGGTGGACCTCACCGGCGCCGACCTGTCGGAGGCCACCCTGGCGGGCACCAACCTGGCCAGGGCCACGCTGCGCGAGGCGAAGCTGGTGGGGGCGCGGCTCGACGGCGCGGTGCTGACGGGCGCCGACCTGACCGGCGCCGACCTGTCGGGGGCGCGGCTGGCCCAGGTGGACCTGAGCGACGCGACGGTCGAGGGCGCCCGCTGGCACCGGGCCTCGCTGATCAACGTGACCGGCACCCTGCCCCGCCTGCACGGCGCGGCTGTGGTGCCGGGCCGGCCGGTGGAGGTGGAGTTCGCGCCGGCCGGCATCGGCGTACCGTACGGCTACCACTTCGAGACCAGCCGCCTGCCCGAGCCCATCGCCTACAGCCCCGACGGCGCCACCATCGCCATCGGCAACGAGGACGGCGGCGTGCTGCTGTGCGCCGGCGGCGCGCCCGTGCGCACGCTGCACGGGCACCGCGGGCGGGTCTACGCGGTCACGTTCGGGGGCGGCCTGCTCGCGACCGGCGCGAGCGACGGCGCCGTGCTGCTGCGGGACGCCCTCACCGGCGAGCTCCTGCACCGGCTGGCGGGCCACGCCGACGGCGTCTGGCCGGTACGCCTCAGTCCCTCGGGCGACCTGGTGGCGGCCGGGGGCGGCGACGGCCTGGTCCGCGTGTGGGAGACCGGGTCCGGGCGGCTCGCGCACGAGCTGGGCGGCCACCGCGCGCCGATCTACACCGCGTCGTTCGGCCGCTCGACGCTGGTGACGGGCGACGCGGCGGGCGTGGTGCGCATCTGGGACCTGTCGACCGGCCAGGTGAAGGAGACCCTCGACGGCCATCGCGGCAGCGTCTACCGCGTCGTGCACAGCCCGGACGGCCGCCTGCTGGCCACCGGCGACGAGGCGGGCACCGTGCACCTGTGGGACACCGCCACGTGGACGCCGCTCCACGTGCTGACCGGGCACGCGGGCAGCGTCTACTGCGTGGAGTTCTCCCCCGACGGCTCGCTGCTGGCCACCGGCGACACGGCGGGCGCGGTGCGCCTGTGGGAGACGTCGGGCGGTTCGCTGGGCGTGCACACCACGCACGCGGCCTCCGTCTACCAGGTGACGTTCAGCCCCGACGGGCGGACGCTGGCCAGCGGCGACTCCGGCGGCGTGGTCCGGCTGCAGCCCGTCGAGGGCGGGCCGCGGGTCGAGCTGACCGGCCATCGCAGCTCGGTGTGGCCGTTCGCGTACCGGCCCGACGGCCGGCAGCTGGCCACCAGCAGCAACGACGGCACCGTGCGGCTGTGGGACCCCGAGTCGGGCAAGTGCCAGCGGGTGCTGCGCGGCCACGGGCGGCGCATCTCGTCCGTCAGATTCAGCGCCGACGGGTCGATGCTGGCGACCAGCGGCAACGACGGCGTCGTCCGCGTGTGGGAGCCGCGCACCGGGCGGCGGCTGCGGGAGTTCACCGGCACCGCCGACCGGCTCATCTCCGCCCTCTTCTCCCCCGCGCCGTCCCCCTCCGGGCCGGTGCTGGCCACCGCCAGCAACGACGGCGGGGTGCACTTCTGGAACGCCGCCACCGGCGACTACGAGCGCGAGCTCAACGCCGAGACCGACCACGTCTGGGCCGAGGCGTTCAGCCCCGACGGCGCCCTGCTGGCCACCGCCAACGACGACGACAGCGTCCGCGTCTGGTACCGCCCGACCGGGCGGCTCGCGGGCACCCTGGCCGACCACCGGGGGCGGGTGCGCTCGATCGCGTTCAGTCCCGACGGCGCCCATGTCGCCACGGGCTGCGACGACAAGCTGGTGCGGCTCTGGCACGTGGCCTCCGGCGACCTGGTGGCCACGCTGGAAGGGCACGCCGACCGGGTCTACTCGGTGACCTTCTCCCCCGACGGCCGGCTGCTGGCCAGCGCCGGCAACGACGGGCGGGCCATGGTGTGGGAGCTACGGCCGGATCTGCCGCGGCCCGACCAGGCACGGCCCGACCAGGTGCGGCCCGATCAGGCGCGGCCCGATCAGGGGTGGCCCGGTCAGCCGTCGCGGGCTGATCAGGCGTGGCGGCCCCGGCTGCGGCACGAGCTGCGGCACGAGGGGCGGCTGTGGAGCGTGGCGTTCGACGCCTCGGGCGAGCGCCTGGCCACGGGCGGCGACGACCTGCTGGTCCGGGTCTGGGACACCGCGACGGGGCAGGCGCGCCACTCCCTGGCCGGGCACGCCCGGCGGGTGTGGTCGGTCGCCTTCAGCCCCGTCTCCGACCTGCTGGCCAGCGCGGGCGACGACGGCGTGGTGATCCTCTGGGAGGGCGGGGAGCGGCGCGCGACCCTGCTGGGGCTGGCCGAGGGGTGGGCGGCGCTGGCGCCGGACGGGCGCTACAAGGTGCAGGGGGCGACGGCGGGGCAGTTCTGGCACGTGATCGGGATGGCCCGGTTCGAGCTGGGCGAGCTGGACGCTCACCTGCCGGGGGTGCGGCAGGTGCCCCTCGACTCACCCTTCTGACCCGGAGCGCGGGTCGTCCTCCGCGAGATCCTGCCCCGACATGCCAGAATTGCCGGACATCGGACGGCCGAGCAGCGCGGAGGCGACGCTCTGCACGTGCGGCGCCAGATCGCCCGCCCCCGCCTGGGCCAGCGCGGGGGTGGCGACCACCGAGCGCAGGATGCCGATGCCGACCAGCCAGGCGCTGAGCAGCTCCGCCCGCAACTGCGCGTCCTCGCCGCGCGCCAGGTCCTCCAGGGCCCGCACGTACGTGTCGCAGACCTCCTTGCGGATGCGCTGCCTGGCCTCCTCGTGGGCCGACGAGCGCAGCATGGCCACCAACGGGTGCTCGCCGCCGTACGTGGTCCAGTCGGCGAACACCACCGACTCCAGCATGCGGGCGACCAGTTCCTCCGGGGGGCCGTCCAGCAGGTCGCGCGGGATGTCGGCGGTCACCTCGTCGAACAGGCCCTTCTTCGAGCCGAAGTACCGGAAGATCAGGGTGGCGTCCACGCCGACGTCCCCGGCGATGTCGCGGACGCTGGTGGCGTCGTAGCCCTCGCGGGCGAAACGCAGTCTGGCGGCCTCCAGCAGCCGCGCCCGGGTCGCCTCCCGGTCTCTCTTCGGCACGCGGCCCCCTCTCCATAGTCATCGACCGTTGACATTGTACGGCGTCGCTGTGCTAGCTTCTGCCAAGTCAGCGTTCGATGACTCATAGGAGACGACATATGCGGACATATGTTGTGGCGGGCGGCACGACGGGAATGGGGCGTGGGCTGGCCCTGCACTTCCTGCGCCGGGGCGACCAGGTGACGGTCGTGGGCAGCGACCCCGTGAAGGGGCGGCTGCTCCTCGACGAGGCCGCACGCTCGGGCGCCGGGGATCGGGCCGCGTTCGTCCAGGCCGACCTCACGTCGGTGGCGGCGAACGTACGGGTCATCGAGGAGATCAAGGAGCGGCACGATGTCCTGGACGGGCTCGTCCTGACCGCGCTCCGCCACTTCCCCCGCCGGGTCGAGACCCCGGACGGCTTCGAGGCCACCTTCGCGCTCTACTACGTCAGCCGCTTCCTGCTCGGCTACGGCCTGACGGACCTGCTGGAGACGGCCGAGCTACCGATGATCGTGAACGTCTGCGGCGTCGGCGTCACCAAGGGCGCGATCCACTGGGACGACCTGTCGCTGAAGCGCGGCTACGGCCCGGTCAAGGCCATGCTGCAGGGCGGGCGCGCCACCGACCTGCTGGGCGTCGCGTACGCCGCCAACCATCCGGGCGGGCGCACCCGATACCTGCTGCACCACCCCGGTTTCACCGACAGCGGCACGGCCACCCTGGCGCAGCCCGCCAAGACAATCGTCAAGCTGCTCGCCAAGCTCATGGCCCAGCCGGTGGACGTCAGCATCCAGCCGATCATCGAGCTCATGGACGACCCGCCGGGCAAGGGACTGCTGGCCTACGACCGGCGCACCCCGGTGGACCCGTCCCTGCCGACCCTCGACCCGGGCAACGCCCGCCGCCTCTACGAGCGCACCCGCCACCTGCTCGGCGACCCTCGATGACCCCGCTCATCCCTGACCGCCCCATCGGCGCGTGCGGCGCCCGCTCACCCCGGCGACCCGACCAGCCAGTTCCAGGAGGCGCGCCCGGTCCAGCGCGGGGCCCAATCGTCAACCCAGACAGCACGACCCATCAGCCGCAGGCAGTCGCGCCAGCCAGCCCCGGTGGGTCGACCATCGGCTCATGGCGACGCGTCCGGTCGACGCGCAAGCGGCCGCTCTGGTCAGCCGCAGGCTGCGCCTCAGGTTCAAACGCGGGCGGCCGCTCCAGCCAGCCCCGGGAGGGCCGTCGGCTCCGGGCTACGCGTCCGGTCGAGCGCAAGCGGCCGCGCCAGTCAGCCGCGGGCGGCCGCGCCAGTCAGCCGCGGGCGGCGCGTCTGGTCAGGTCTTCCCAGACCTCGTCCACGCGGGCGTCCAGCTCCTCCAGCGTGCCCTCGTTCGGGATCACGACGTCGGCCACGGCCAGCCGTTCCTCGCGGCTCGCCTGGGCGGCGATGCGGGCCTTGGCGTCGGCCTCCGGCATGCCCCGGTGCTCGGCCAGCCGCCTGAGGCGCACCTCGTCGGCCGCGTCGACCACGATCACCACGTCGTACAGGGGGGCCAGGTTGTTCTCCGCCAGCAGCGGCACGTCGTAGACGCTGATCGCGTCGTCGGCCGCCTGGCTCTGCAGCTCGGCCACCCGCTCCCCCACCAGCGGGTGCACGATCGCGTTGAGCGCCGCCAGCCGCTCGGAGTCGGCGAAGACGATGGAGCCGAGCCGTTCCCTGTCGAGCGAGCCGTCGGGACGCAGCACGCCGTCACCGAACGCGGCCACCACCCTGGCCAGCCCCGGCGTGCCCGGCTCGACCACCTCGCGCGCGATGCGGTCGGCGTCGATGACGACGGCGCCCTTGGCCGCGAGCCGCCTGGCCACCTCGCTCTTGCCGGATCCGATGCCGCCCGTGAGCCCTATTTTCAACACGGGCAAAGCCTACGGGGTCGCCGGGTCCTGCTGCCTGCGCAGGTGGATCAGCGTGAGGTGGTCGTCCATCCGCTCCCGGCGCGTCTCGCGGTAGCCGAGGCGGCGGTAGAGCCTGAGGTTGGCCTCCGACAGGTGCCCGGTGAACAGGTCGAACGCCCGCGCCTCCGGCACCGCCTCGTGCAGCGCCGCAAGCAGCGCCGTGCCGATGCCCCGGCCCTGGTGGTCGGGCGCGACGACGAGGCGGCCGACCAGGCAGGTGGTGCCGGACACCTGCCCGCGCACGGCCCCGACGACCCGGCCCGCGTCGAGCGCCTTGAGCATGACGGCGCTCTCGATGATCTTGCGGACCTGTTCGAGCGACTCGACGAGCGGCGGGATGTACGGATCGCCGTACAGCTGGGCCTCGCTCACGTAGGCCGCCCGCTGGACGGTGAGGATCTCGCCCGCGTCGGCCGCGCGTGCCCTTTCGATCTGCACGAGCAGCACCTTACCGCCGATCAGAGGGTCGCGGTCAGCTCGGCGGGGCAGGAGGCGCCGCGCTCCGGCAGCACGCCGTTGACCAGGTAGTTGTGCACGCGCGTGCGCAGGCAGGTCGCGCGGAGCCTGCTCACGCCCTGGAGCAGGTACGCGCCGGATCCGTCGCCGTGCCACAGCACCCGCGTGCCGGGGATCCGCGGGGCCGGGTGGGCGGCGACGTCCAGGCGGCCGATCCCGACCAGCGCCCGGGGGCCGTTGCGCGGGCCGGGCGCGTGCGGGGGCCAACTCGGCGCGACTCCGCGCGGCAGGCCCAGGCAGCGTGCGAGCTCCTGCCGGGCGGCCAGCCACCCGATCCGGGGCGCGACCTTCCGCAGCCGCGCCTCCATGGCGTGGACCAGCGGGTCGCTCGGCACGTCGGGCACGAAGTCGTGGCAGTACAGGATGCCGGTGACCGTCCCGGGCGGCGCCGGCGCGGCCACGTCCGCCATCGCGGCCAGTGCGGCCGCGTCGCCCTCCCTGGCCGCGGACATGGCCTGGGCGAGCTGCGGCCAGCGCTCCGGGACGAGCCCGGCATAGACGGCGGCCAGCAGCCGCCTGGTCTTCACCAGGTGCCCGGGGCCGGCGTTCAGCGGCGTGCGGCGGCGCAGGTCGGCGAGGACCGCGACGGCGTCGTCGTGGCCGAGCGGGCAGCCCCGCCGCGCCCGGCACCAGTCGCGGAAGGCGAACAGCCGCCGCTCGGCCGCCCGCGCCTGCGCCGTCACCCTCCGCTCCAGGCCGGCCTCGGTGTGGTCGGGGCCGCCTTCGAGGTACATGCGCCCGGCCGTG
Source organism: Nonomuraea phyllanthi (assembly GCF_006334985.2). Classification (GTDB taxonomy): domain Bacteria; phylum Actinomycetota; class Actinomycetes; order Streptosporangiales; family Streptosporangiaceae; genus Nonomuraea; species Nonomuraea phyllanthi. The sequence goes on along the minus strand of NZ_VDLX02000017.1, from coordinate 18,666 downwards.
TCCGGGAACAGCTCCAGGTACGCCTTCCCGTACACGGCGCCGTAGGAGGAACCGAGGTAGCGCAGCCGGGGCTCGCCAAGCGCGGCGCGTACGGCGTCGAGGTCGTGGGCGACCTGCCAGGACGCGAGCCCGTCGTAGGCGGGTCCGGCGGCGGCCCGGCAGCTGTCGTCGTAGGCGGCGTTGTCGCGGGCGTAGCGGCGCCACGCGCGCTCTCCGGGCGCCAGGAGCAGCCGCCGGGGGTCGGGCTGGGCCACGGGGCAGGCCAGCATGGCCGCGCTCCCCCGGTCGCCGAAGCCGCGCGCCTCGACCAGCACCACGTCGAACCACCGGGTCAGCTCGCTCACGGTGTCGGGCCGGGCGCGTACCGCCTGGATGGTGGAGCCGTCGCCGAGGTTGACCATGAGGGCGCCGAGGGTGCGGCCCGGGTCCCGCGCGGGCATCCGGGCCAGGTCGATCTCGGTACGGGGACCGTCGGGGGCCGACCAGTCGACGGGCACCGGCAGCTTGGCGCACTGCAACCCGTCGCCGCAGTCCAGCCACGGGGGAAGGGACAGGGCCGCGGCGCCCCCGCCACCGAACGCGCGCGCCGTAGATCCGCGCGCCGCCGTCCGCACCGCTCGGCCGCCGCTCGCCCCAGGAGCCCGCCCACTCGCCACAGGAGCCCTGCCGCTCTCCGCATGGGCCCTGCCGCTCTCCGCGTGGGCTCCGGCGCCCGCCGCCTTGAGGGAGGCTCCGCCGGCCGCCGGTGAGACGGCCGCCGCGGCCGCCAGCGCGGCCGTCGCCAGGATGGTCACCCGCTGAGCCTTGCCCACCGCGTCTCCCCGAGAGTCGTACGTGTCGACGGCGCAGGTCAGTCTGGCAGCGTCAGGCCCGGCGGGAGGGGGGCACGCGACGGCCCCAAGGTAAAATCTCCGGCTCGCTCAGCGGATCGCCCGGAAAAATGCGCGTATGCCGGCCACCAGCCCATCGGGCGCCGCCATCGCCACCATGTGACTGGGACTCCGCGCGTCTCCCCAGTAGACGAGGTCGTTGTCGCGCTCGGCGATGCGCCGCATCACCGGGGGCCCGCCGTGGGTCACGCCGGAGGGCACCGCGCGCTGGTTCACGGGCAGCCCGGCGGCGCCCTCGTAGTACGTCCAGGACGACGACCCGCCGGTGCCGGTCAGCCAGTAGATCGTGGCGTTGGTGAGCACCTGGTCGCGCCCGATCGGCTCGGCGCCCGACCCCCATCCGTCGAACTCCTTGAACCGCTCCACCAGGTACGCCAGCTGCGCCACCGGCGAGTCGGCGAACCCGTGCGCGAGCGTCTGCGGCCTGGCGGCCAGGTAGGGGCCGTACCCGCTGCCTCCGGCCATCCGCGCGGCCATCTCCTTCAGCTCGGCCAGCTCCTCCTCGCCGGCCCCTTCGAGCTGCGCGGGGTCGCCGGTGGGCACGCCGAGCCCGGCGGTGATGAGCGAGCCGGCCACGTGCTCGCCGTCCAGCGCGGCCAGCTGGGGCGTGACCATGGCCCCCGCGTCGTTGCCGTGCGCGCCGTACCGCTCGTATCCGAGCCGGCGCATGAGCTCGGCCCACGTGCGGGCCACCCGCTCGATGCTCCAGGGCCGCTCGTCGGCCGGCTCGGGGAACGGCGAGAAGCCGAAGCCGGGCAGCGACGGCGCCACGACGTGGAAGGCGACGCCGGGGTCGAGCCCGTGCGCGCGGGGGTCGGTGAGAGGGCCGATGACGTCGAGGTACTCGGCGACGGAGCTGGGCCAGCTGTGCGTGACGATCAGCGGCAGGGCGTGCGGCTCGGGCGAGCGCGCGTGCAGGAAGTGCACGGTCTGGCCGTCGATGGCGGTGGTGAACTGCGGGTACGCGTTGAGCCTGGCCTCCTGCGCCCGCCAGTCGTACGCGCCGGCCCAGTAGTCGGCCAGCTCTTTCAGGTAGGCGACGGGCACGCCGCGGCTCCACCCGCCGGGCAGCTGCCGCGCCCACCTGGTACGCCGCAGCCGCTCCCGGAGGTCGTCGAGGTCCGCCTGCGGGACGTCGATGCGAAAGGGGTTGATCTCGTCCATGGGCACCACGCTAGGAGGCGATGCGGCAAGGTTCTTTCCGCATTCGCCAGGTGGTCCGGACATGCGGAAGGCCCCGCACCGGGCATGGTGCGGGGCCTTCCAGGTGAAGCCTCAGTCAGAGCCGGACGATGTCAGCTCTGGCCGCCGGCGAGCTTCTCCCGCAGGGCGGCGAGAGCCTCGTCGGAGGCGAGGGCGCCCCCGGCCGGGGACGACGAGGAGCCGCCCGACTGGGCCTGCGACTCGCCGCTGTAGGAGGACGGCGCGGCCTCGCCCGCCTCCGCCTCGGCCTTGCGGGCCTCCTCGATCTGCTTCTTGTGGGCCTCGAAGCGCTGCTGGGCCTCGGCGTACTGCCGCTCCCACTCCTCGCGCTGCTTGTCGAAGCCCTCGAGCCACTCCCCGGTCTCCGGGTCGAAGCCCTCGGGGTAGATGTAGTTGCCCTGGTCGTCGTAGGTGGCCGCCATGCCGTAGAGGGTCGGGTCGAACTCGACCTCGGCGCCGACGCCCTCGTTGGCCTGCTTCAGCGAGAGGCTGATGCGGCGACGGTCGAGATCGATGTCGATGATCTTGACGAAGATCTCGTCGCCGACCTGGACGACCTGCTCCGGGATCTCCACGTGGCGCTCGGCCAGCTCGGAGATGTGGACCAGGCCCTCGATGCCCTCCTCGACCCGGACGAACGCGCCGAACGGCACCAGCTTGGTGACGCGGCCCGGCACGACCTGGCCGATCTGGTGGGTGCGGGCGAACTGCTGCCACGGGTCTTCCTGGGTGGCCTTGAGCGACAGGGAGACGCGCTCGCGCTCCATGTCGACGTCGAGGACCTCGACCGTGACCTCCTGGCCGACCTCGACGACCTCGGACGGGTGGTCGATGTGCTTCCAGGACAGCTCGGACACGTGGACCAGACCGTCGACCCCACCGAGGTCGACGAAGGCGCCGAAGTTGACGATCGAGGAGACGACGCCCTTGCGGACCTGGCCCTTCTGGAGGGTGTTGAGGAAGGTCTGGCGGACCTCGGACTGCGTCTGCTCGAGCCAGGCACGGCGCGACAGGACCACGTTGTTGCGGTTCTTGTCGAGCTCGATGATCTTGGCTTCGAGCTCGCGCCCGACGTACGGCTGCAGGTCGCGGACACGGCGCATCTCGACCAGGGACGCCGGGAGGAAGCCACGGAGGCCGATGTCGAGGATGAGACCACCCTTGACGACCTCGATGACGGTGCCGGTGACGATGCCGTCCTCGTCCTTGATCTTCTCGATCGTGCCCCAGGCGCGCTCGTACTGGGCGCGCTTCTTGGACAGGATCAGGCGGCCCTCTTTGTCCTCCTTCTGGAGAACCAGGGCTTCGACGTGCTCCCCGACCTCCACGACGTCAGCAGGGTCGACATCGTGCTTGATCGAAAGCTCACGCGAGGGGATGACACCCTCGGTCTTGTAGCCGATATCGAGAAGAACCTCGTCTCGATCGACCTTGACGACGGTGCCCTCGACGATGTCGCCGTCGTTGAAATACTTGATGGTCTCGTCGATCGCCGCGAGGAAGGCTTCCTCGGACCCGATGTCGTTGACCGCTACCTGCGGGGTGCTCGAGGTGGCCTCAGTGCTGGACGTCATGTGTGGAATTGCTCCGAACGCGGACAGGATGTCGATGTGGCGGATGCGCGGCAGGCCCTCTTCCGCATCAAGCCGAGGAATTACGACATCGACGTGACCGAGCGCGAGCCCGCTCCGTCTGAGGCGCGCGCGAGCCCACAGCGCAGCGATCAGCATATGAGACCATCGCCACGGGGTCAATCCGGAGAGCCGTCAGTAGGCGATGACCTGGAGCCCTCGCTTGGCGACGATATTACCCCGAAGTTTCTCCGGTATGGAGATCCGGGCGGGGTCGCCGTCGGAGACGTAGCGCTCGCGGGGATGCTTGTCCAGCCACTCCAGCCAGTATTGCGAGCACCACTTGCGGCACTCGCCCTTCTTGCCGTTGCTCTGGATGCGCTGGATCGCTCCCCTGTCGAACTTTTTCGCGTAGGGCGAAAGCGACGGCTCGGCTCCCGCGAGGAAGACGCCCGCGAAATCATACCTGGTTCCGTCCCAGGACCCGGTCCTGGCGAGCTTCTTGGGCCGCGGCAGCGACCCGTACGGTAACGCCATGGTGGTGGAGGGCGGCGCGCCGAGCTTCCTGATCAGCCGCTCGATCCTGACGATCTGCTCGCTGACCTTCTTCTTGCCCAGCCTGCGCAGATCAGGGTGGGACCAGGTGTGATTGGCCACCTCGTAGCCGTGGCCGACCAGCCACTTCACGGCGACCTCCTGGGACTCCCGGTCGATCAGCCCGAACGGCTGCTTGTGCACCCAGAACGTGGCGACGGGGCGGAACGAGGGATATTTCCTGGCCACCGCCTGGATGACGCCGACGGCCGTGTCGGGCTCGGGGTTGCCGGCGGCGTCGAGCGCGAAGTGGCTCGGGTCGCCGTCGTCGAACGTCAGCACCACGGGGAACTTGCCCGCCGGCACCCGGATGTCGCCGGCCACGAAGTCGGCGGCCGTGATCGGCACGTAGCCCTGCCTGGCCAGCTTCTCCAGCTCCTTCCTGAGCTGGTCCGGCGTGCGGTCGATCGAGGCCAGCCGCTTGGCGACGATCCGGTGGTACATCAGCACCGGCACCAGCCCGGCCTCGTTGGCGCGCACCTGGCGGGCGAACTCGGGCGTGGAGACCACGCCCGGCGGCTCGCCCACCGGGGACGGGGTCGGCTGCGCCACGCCGGCCTGGATCTCAGCCGAGTCGTCGGGCCTGGCGTGCGGCCGCCCCTCGTCCGGTAACAGGCGCAGGCCGACGACGGCGGCGGTGACCACCAGGACGTTGGCGAGGCCGATGATCCGCGCGAGGAACGCCGTCGAGGACGCCTTGGAGGACACCTTGGGGGACGCCGTGGGGGACGCTGTGGGGCGGGCTGACATCCGCACAGAACTCCCGGCCGCTCGGGTGAAGGTACCTCCAGGTTAGTCCAGATTTTTCCCAAAGGATCAGTGGCCGGCGTCCTCCCAGGTGCGGCCGACGCCCACGGAGACCTCCAGCGGGACCCGGAGGCGGTAGGCGGCGTTCATCTGGTCGCACACGAGCTGCGTGAGCCGCTCCAGCTCGCCGGGCGCCACCTCGAACACCAGCTCGTCGTGGACCTGCAGCAGCATCCGCGAGGCCAGCCGCTCCTCGCGCAGCGCCTGGTGCACGTTGAGCATGGCGACCTTGATGATGTCGGCGGCCGAGCCCTGGATGGGCGCGTTGAGCGCCATGCGCTCGGCCATCTCGCGCCGCTGGCGGTTGTCGCTGGTGAGGTCGGGCAGGTAGCGGCGGCGGCCCATGATGGTCTCGGTGTAGCCGTCGGAGCGGGCCTGCTGGACGATGGCCTGCAGGAAGTCGCGCACGCCGCCGAACTCCTGGAAGTACTCCTCCTTCAGTGCCCGCGCCTCCGCCACCGGGATGTTGAGCTGGCCGGAGAGCCCGAAGTCGGACAGGCCGTAGGCCAGGCCGTAGTTCATCGCCTTGATGCGCGCCCGCAGCTCGCCGTCGATCTGCTCGGGCGGCAGGTCGAACACCCTGGCGGCGGTGGCCTGGTGGAAGTCGTGGCCCGACTCGAAGGCCTCGATCAGCGACTCGTCGCCCGACAGGTGGGCCATGATGCGCAGCTCGATCTGGCTGTAGTCGGCGGTCAGCAGCGTCTCGTAGCCCTCGCCGACCACGAAGCCCTGCCGGATGCGGCGGCCCTCCGCGGTGCGGATCGGGATGTTCTGGAGGTTGGGCTTCTCTGACGACAGCCGGCCGGTGGCGGCGATGATCTGGTTGAACGTGGTGTGGATGCGCCCGTCGTCGGCGATCTCCTTGATCAGGCCCTCGACGGTGGTGCGCAGCTTCTGCTGGTCGCGGTGGCGCAGCATGATCGTCGGCAGCTCGTGCTCGGTCTGCGTGGCGAGCCAGGCGAGCTGGTCGGCGTCGGTGCTCCAGCCGGTCTTGATCTTCTTCGTCTTGGGGAGGTTGAGCCGGACGAACAGGATCTCCTGCAGCTGCTTGGGCGAGCCCAGGTTGAACTGCTCGCCGACGACGCGGTGCGCCTCCTCCACGGCGTGCTTGACCGCGGCGCCGAACTCGGCCTCCAGGCCCGCGAAGTATTCGCCGTCGACCGCAATGCCGGCGCGCTCCATGCCGGCCAGCACGGCCAGCAGGGGCAGCTCGACGTCGGCCATGAGCTGGGTGCCGCCGCGCCCGGCCAGGAAGCTCTCCAGCGCCTCGGCCAGCTCGCGCACCGCGTGGGCGCGCAGCGCGAGGTCCTTGGCCGGGGCGTCCTCGTCGTCGCCGAACAGCGCGGCCTGGCCGGTGTCCTCCTCCTCGGCGCGCAGGTCGCGGTGGAGGTAGCGCCTGGCGAGGTCTTCGAGGGCGAACGTGCGCTGGCCGGGCATCGCCAGGTAGGCGGCGAGCGCCGTGTCGCAGCTGAGGCCGCCCAGCTCCATGCCCTGCGCCCAGAGCGCCAGGATGGGCCCCTTGGCGTCGTGGACGGCCTTGGGCTTGGTGTCGTCGGCCAGCCAGGCCCGCAGGGCCGCCTCGTCGGCCTCGGTGAGCTTGACGGGGTCGATGTGGGCGGCGCTGCCGTCGGGCGAGGCGACGGCGATGCCGTCGATGCGGCCGCTGCCGCTGCCGTAGACGCCCTTGAAGGCGAGCCCGGCCCGGCCCTCAGGCAGCGCGGCCAGCCAGCCCGCCACCCGGTCGGGGCCGAGCAGCACGGTCTCGACCTCGAAGCCCTGCTCGGGCTCCTTCTCGCCGGAGCCGAGCACCTTGAAGACCCGCTCGCGCAGCTCGCCGCGGAACTGCAGGCTGTCGAACAGCTTGTTGATCTCTTCGCGCTCCCAGACGCCCTGCGTGAGGTCGCCGAGCTCGACGTCGAGCGGGACGTCGCGCATCAGCTCCGTCAGCCGCCGGTTCATCAGCACCTGGGCGACGTGCTCGCGCAGCTTGTCGCCTACCTTGCCCTTGACCTCGTCGACCCGGTCGACCAGCGCGGTCAGCGTGCCGTATTCGCGCACCCACTTCGCGGCGGTCTTCTCCCCCACGCTCGGGATGCTCAGCAGGTTGTCGCTGGGGTCGCCGCGCAGGGCGGCGAAGTCGGGGTATTGCACCGGGGTGAGGCCGTATTTCTCCATGACGGCCTCGGGCGTGAAGCGGGTCATGTCGCTGATGCCGCGCCGTGTCATCAGGACGGTGACGTGCTCGTTGACCAGTTGCAGGGCGTCGCGGTCGCCGGTGACGATCAGCACGTCCATGCCCTGCTCGTGGGCCCGCGTGGCGAGCGTGGCGATGAGGTCGTCGGCCTCGAAGCCGGCCTTGGACAGGCGCGGCACCCGGAAGGTGTCGAGCAGCTCGAAGATGAGCTGCATCTGCCCGCGGAAGTCTTCGGGCGTCTCGCTCCTGTTGGCCTTGTAGTCGGCGTACGCCTCGTGGCGGAAGGTCGGCTCGGACCGGTCGAAGGCCACCGCGACATGGGTGGGCTGCTCGTCGCGCAGGACGTTGGTCAGCATGGAGGTGAACCCGTAGACCGCCTCGGTGTGCTGACCGTCGGTGGTCATCAGGTTGGCGTCCTTGAGCGCGAAGAACGCGCGGTAGGCCAGGGAATGCCCGTCTAGCAGCAACAGGCGCGGGCGGCTGGGGGTCACTTCACTCTTCGGCACATACGCAGCCTAGTCTGCGTCTGCGACAGAAAACCTGAGCTCGGAAGAGTGGAGACGTCCCTTTGACGCAGACCAACCCCATGGACTTCTCGCTGTACGGCGCCGCGTACGAGGGCACGCTGGCCGACCGCATGGGCATCGAGTTCGTCGAGGCGGGCCCGGAGCGGGTCGTGGGCCGGATGCCGGTGGAGGGCAACACCCAGCCGTACGGACTGCTGCACGGCGGCGCCTCGGCGGCTCTGGCCGAGACGCTCGGCTCGGTGGCGGCCGCCATCCACGCGGGCCCCGATCGGATCGCGGTGGGGATCGAGATCAACGCCACCCATCACCGCCCGGCCACCTCCGGTTACGTGACGGGCGTCGCGACCAGGCTGCACGGGGGACGGACGCTGGCGACGTACGCGATCGAGATCACCGACGAGGCCGGAAAGCTGATCTGCACCTCCCGCCTCACCTGCATGCTCCGTGACAGGTGAAACTCCCGTCCCTTTGCGCGTGACACCCGCGGGTCGCTACGGTGGTCCGAATGCGGGCCCGCGGGAGGCTCAGTAGAAAACGTGTACGGCCGGGGAAGCCCTGCACGGTCCCAAAGGCCGACCCGCGGGCTCGTCCAGCCTTTCCTGAGATCGTTACGCATTCGTTCCCACCACATGCCAGGCGTATCCGTCGATTTAGCCCCTGACCTGCCTTGTTGTTTCCTCACATGAGTGACACACACATGTCACTAATTGGTGACGAACGATACTGAAACGGGCGACACCAGAATAAGCTCCCGCCGAAGCATCCCAGTGTGCCTGCGATGCCGCGTGTCGAGATGGAGGGGCACAACCCCGCCTTGACCTACCTGAGGGAGCACCATTGCGCAGAGCCGTGATCGCGTTCACGGCCTTCCTGGGTGGACTCATCTTCCTGCTGGCCGGACCCGCGCACGCGGATCCCGCCGACTGCCAGGGACTGAGGGGGACACTCAAACTTCAAGGCCAGCCAGTGAACGGCGCCAAAATCGCCGTGACCACCGAGAGCGGACAACCCGTTAAGGAGGTCACAACCAACGCGCAGGGCACGTGGGACGTTCCCGTCGACAAACCAGGTAAGTACAAGGTCACCCTGGATGTCAGCACACTTCCGCAGAATGCCGAAGTGCGTGGCGGCAACAATGTCCGCACGCCGACCGTCTACAAGGGCAACTGCTCGTCCGTCCTCTTCGCGCTCCAGCCGAAAGGCGCCCCCGGCCAGGAGCAGCAGCAGGACTCCGGCGGCCAGACCTCGATGTGGGAGCAGGCCGCCCAACTCGCCTTCGAGGGGCTCAACCTCGGCCTCATCATCGCCCTGGCGGCCCTCGGACTCTCCCTCATCTACGGCACGACCGGCCTGACCAACTTCTCCCACGGGGAGCTGGTCACCTTGGGAGCGATCCTCGCCTACGCGTTCAACGTGGGCATAGGGCTGCATCTCATCCCCGCCGGCATCATCGCGGTCATCGTCGCCGGCGTCCTCGGATACCTGCAGGACCGCCTGTTCTGGGGCTGGCTGCGCAAGCGCGGCACCGGCATCATCGCCATGATGATCATCTCGATCGGCCTGGCGCTCGTCCTCCGCTACGCCTTCCTGATCTTCTTCGGCGGCCAGACCGAGGCCTACGCGCAGTACGTCGCGCAGCCCGGCATCCAGCTCGGCCCCATCTCGGCGGCCCCCAAGAACCTCGTCGCCATGGGAATCGAGCTCGCCGTCCTGATCGTCGTCGGCATCGCGCTGCTGCGCACCCGCACGGGCAAGGCGGCCCGCGCCGTGGCCGACAACCCCGCGCTCGCGGCCTCGTCCGGCATCAACGTCGACCGCGTCATCCGGATCGTGTGGACCATGGGCGGCGCCATCGCCGCGCTGGCCGGCGTCATGCTCGGTCTGTCGCAGACCCTGAAATACACCATGGGCCAGGACATCCTGCTGCTCATCTTCGCCGGCGTGACGCTCGGCGGCCTCGGCACCGCGTTCGGCGCGCTGGTGGGCTCGCTCGTGGTCGGCCTGTTCATCCAGGTCTCCACCCTCTGGGTGCCGCCGGAGCTCAAGAACGTCGGCGCGCTGGCCGTGCTCATCATCGTGCTCCTCGTCCGGCCACAGGGCATCCTGGGCCGCCGCGAGCGGATCGGCTGATCGGGGGAGGATCAGAATGGACTGGATCACGATCATCAGCACCACGCTCAAGTCCGCGGTGGGCGTGGAGACGGTCTTGTACGGCGTCGCCGCCATCGGCCTCAACGTGCACTTCGGCTACACGGGCCTGCTCAACTTCGGCCAGGCCGCCTTCATGGGCGTGGCCGGCTACGGCCTGGCGGTCACCGTCACCGTCATGGGCCTGCCGTTCTGGGTCGGCATCGGCGTGGGGCTGGTCGCCGCCGTGCTCCTCGCGCTCCTGATGGGCATACCGACCCTGCACCTGCGCGCCGACTACCTGGCCATCGTCACCATCGCGGGCGCCGAGATCGTGCGTCTCATCTTCCGCTCGGTGGCGTTCAAGGACGTCTTCGGCGGCTCCGACGGGCAGCGCGGCTTCTCCAACGGCTTCTACGCGATCAACCCTTTCGAGCACTTCTTCACCGCGCGGCAGTACGGCTTCAACCTCGGCCCGGTGCCGCTGTTCTTCAGCCCGCGGCAGACGTGGGTCATCTTCGTCGGCTGGGTGCTGATCGCCCTGGCCTGCGGCGTGGTCTTCCTGCTCATGAGGAGCCCGTGGGGTCGCGTGCTGAAGGCCATCCGCGAGGACGAGGACGCCGTGCGCAGCCTCGGCAAGAGCGTCTTCTCGTACAAGATGCAGTCGCTGGTGCTCGGCGGCGTCATCGGCTCGCTCGGCGGCTTCATCTACGGCCTGGCCTACGCCTCCGTGCAGCCCGACGTCTTCGGCACCGAGACCACGTTCTACATGTACACGATGGTCATCCTCGGCGGCGCCGCGCGGGTGTTCGGCCCCGTCATCGGCTCGATGCTCTTCTGGGTGCTGCTCGTCCTGGTCTACGGCGTGCTCGCCGAGGCGGTCGGCGCCGGCTACATCACCTTCATGGACGTCAACCAGGTCGGCGCCCTGCGCTGGATCCTGGTCGGCCTCGGCTTGATCCTGTTGCTCATCTTCCGGCCACAGGGCATCTTCGGTGACAAGAGGGAGATAGCAATCGATGCACGCTGAAACACCCGCAGAAGCGACGACTACCGAGCGCAAGACCGCGGCCCTGGCGGCCTTCAAGGACCTGGCGCACGAGCCGGGCGTGCCCAAACCCGACCCCATCCTCGTGGTCGACAACGTCGTGCGCCGCTTCGGCGGCCTCACCGCCGTCGAGGTCGGCCACCTCGAGATCCAGCGCGGCTCCATCACCGCGCTGATCGGCCCCAACGGCGCCGGCAAGACCACGTTCTTCAACCAGCTCACCGGGTTCGACACGGCCGACTCCGGCTCGTGGACGTTCAACGGGCGGGCCATGAACGGCGTGCCCGCCCACAAGGTGGCCCGCGCCGGCATGGTGCGCACCTTCCAGCTCACCAAGGCGCTGTCCCGCCTGACGGTGCTGGAGAACATGCGCCTGGGCGCCCAACGGCAGCTGGGCGAGAGCTTCTGGCGCGCGCTGCTGCCGTTCCTCTGGAGCCGGCAGGAGGTCCAGATCACCATGCAGGCCTACGACCTGCTCACCCGGTTCAAGCTCGACGCCAAGCTCGACGACTTCGCCGGATCGCTGTCCGGCGGCCAGCGCAAGCTGCTGGAGATGGCCCGCGCGCTCATGGTCAGGCCCGAGCTGGTCATGCTCGACGAGCCCATGGCCGGGGTCAACCCGGCGCTGACGCAGTCGCTGCTCGGCCACGTCAAGGACCTGCGCGAGCAGGGCATGACGGTGCTGTTCGTGGAGCACGACATGGACATGGTCCGTGACATCAGCGACTGGGTGATCGTCATGGCGCAGGGCGCGGTCATCGCGGAGGGGCCGCCCGGGACGATCATGTCCGACGAGCGCGTGGTCGACGCCTACCTCGGCGCCCACCACGACGCGCCGCTGTCCGAGAGCGATCTGGAGAGCCAGCTCCACGAGGCGGAAGAGGCGCTGGAGGCCGAGATCGAAGAGGAGACGCAGAAGTGACCGTCCCCGAGTCCAAGGCGGCCGTCACCGACCGCGGCGCCCACCTCGAGGGCGCCAAGGACGCCGTGCTGAGGTGCGACGAGCTGATCGCCGGCTACCTGCCCGGCGTCAACATCCTCAACGGCTCCGACCTGTACGTCAAAGAGGGCGAGCTGATCGGCATCATCGGCCCCAACGGCGCCGGCAAGTCGACGCTGCTCAAGGCCATGTTCGGGCTGGTCACCATCCGCAGCGGCACCGTGCTGCTCAAGGGTGAGGACATCACGAACATGAAGGCCCACTCACTGGTCTCCCGCGGCGTCGGCTACGTGCCGCAGACCAACAACGTCTTCCCCAGCCTCACCATCGAGGAGAACCTCGAGATGGGCGCCTTCCAGGTGCCGGGGAAGTTCAAGGAGCGCTTCGAGTTCGTCTCGGAGCTGTTCCCCGCGCTCAAGGAGCGGCGCAAGCAGCGCGCGGGGTCCCTGTCCGGCGGCGAGCGGCAGATGGTCGCGATGGCCAGGGCCCTCATGACCGAGCCGTCCGTGCTGCTGCTCGACGAGCCGTCGGCCGGGCTGTCGCCCAAGCTGCAGGACCTGGTGTTCATCCAGGCCCAGCAGATCAACAAGGCGGGCGTCACCGTGATCATGGTGGAGCAGAACGCGCGGCGCTGCCTGCAGATCTGCCACCGCGGCTACGTCCTCGACCAGGGCCGCAACGCCTACACCGGCACCGGCAAGCAGCTGGCCCGCGACCCCAAGGTCATCGAGCTCTACCTGGGCACGCTGGCCAAGGCGTAAATCGCGGCGAACACGGCGAAGGGGCTCCCCTGGGGCCCCTTCGCCGTTCTTTAATGGGCGTTGTGAAACGTTTAGCAACAGTTGCGCTCATGCTTCCCGTCTTTCTCGTCGGCTGTCAGGGCAACGCCTCCTCCGAGGCCAAATACAGCACCGGCGGCGATCCCACCGACAGCCCGTGCGCCCGCGTCGTCTCCGCCATCGGGTACGCCGGCCTCATGCTGGAGCCCAAGGGCCAGGAGGACCGGCAGAACTTCGAGGACGCCGTGATCGGCCGCCTGGCCGAGGCGCGCGGCATCACGCTGGAGTTCGGCGACCGGCTGCCCGGCTCCCTGCAGGAGGCCGTCGAGACGGTCAAGACCACGACCGCGGGGCTGTCCAGGAACGACGTGCCGCGCGAGCGTCAGGTCGCGCTGCTCAAGCGCTACCGCGTGGCCGCCGACGAGATCGTCGCCGGCTGCCGGTGAGCCACGGACCCCGGCGGGTCCCCGGCCGCTGAGGACACGAAAGGGCCCGGCCACGTGCGTGGCCGGGCCCTTCGTGGGGGGCTGCTAGCCGGCGATGTTGCCGGTGCGGTACTCCAGCGCCTTGGTGGCGTACTTGTTGCTGTCGCCGTACTGGTAGATGCCGATGGTGGCGACCGCCGGGTCACCGACCTCGTTGAACTCGACCGGGCCGCTGACGCCGTCGTAGTCGATGTCCTTGCCGGCCTTCAGCAGGTCGGCGCACTCCTTGAAGCTCTTGCACTTCTCGCCGCCCTTGCTGACCTCGGCCAGCTTGGCCGCGATGTCCGCGGAGGCGTCGCTCTTGGCCGACTCGGCGGCCAGCGCCAGCAGGTTGGCCGCGTCGTACGACTCGGGGGCGTAGCTGAAGTCCGCCAGCTTGGGGTCGATCTCCTTCAGCTTCTTCTGGAAGTCGTCCGGGGCCGCGGCGCCGGGAATCGTGCCCTTGACGCCGGTGAGCGTGCCCTTGGGCATCTTCACGTAGTTGGTGTTGGACGTGTTGCCGTCCACCATGTACCACTTGTGCTCGTCGGCGGGCAGACCCTGCTTGACCAGCTCCGCGATGACCTTCGCCGTCTCCTCGAACCCGATCAGCACGATGCCCTTGGGGTTCTTGGCCTTGATCTTGGCCACGTCAGCCGAGAAGTCGGGCGCCTTGGGGTCGTAGTCGACCCGCTCGACGACCTGGGCGCCGCCGTCGGTGACGGTCTTGGTCACCTGGTCGGCCAGGCCCGTGCCGTACGAGTCCTGCATCGCCAGGATGCCGACCGTGTCGTTGCCGTCGGACACGATCAGGTCACCCAGCACGCGGCCCTGCAGCTTGTCGGGCGGCGAGGTGCGGAAGTAGAGACCCCGGTCGTTGATGGTGGAGAACTTGTCCGAGGTGTTGGCCGGGGAGAACTGGATCACGCCCGCACCCGTGATCTTGTCGATCACCGACTCCGACACCGACGACGAGGCGGCACCGATGATCGCGTCGGCCTTCTGCGCGATCAGCTTGTCCACCGACTGCGAGGCGATGTTGGTCGTCGTGTCGCCCGAGTCCGTGTCGATCTTCGTAACCGGCTTGCTGAGCACGCCACCGGCCTCGTTGATCTCCTTCACGGCGAGGCTGACTCCCGCGATCTCCGGCGGGCCGAGGAACGCCAGCGAACCGGTCTGCGGCAGCAGCGTGCCCAGGGTCAGCACGCCATCGCCCTTCGACGCCGCGGCGGGCGCCGACGAGGACGGGGCGGCAGACTGCGACGTCTGCGTGGCGGTGTCGCCGCCACCGCCGCAGGCTGTCAGGGTCAGGCTCGTGGCGGCCACGACAGCCAGCGCCCGTCCCACGGGAGCAATGCGGATCATGAAGTGTCTCCTTCATTTCCAGGCCGGGATCCGTCAGCACCGCCGAGCGTTCCCGTACGAATGCAGGAAACGTACAAAACCGTCGCGCGCTCCAACCAGATGCACTGAGGAACTGTCGGCACTTGGATGCGGAGTCGTAATCAGTCCTCAACTTACGAGACCTGCGCAGGAACGCTTAATGTGCGGCGGGTGAAGCGCTTTACGCTCGCCCTCGTCGCGGCGGTGCTCGCGGCCGGCTGCGGCCCCTCCGGGCCGCCGGCCCAGCCGTCCGCGGAACCGTCCTCCCGGCCGCCCGCCGGCGTATCCGTCTCATTGGCGCAATGGCGTTCCGACGAGACCGCGCACGCCCTCGAAGTGGCCGTCCGAAACACCACTCGCACGCCGGTCCATTTCGTCGACGTGCAACTCGTCACGCCGTCCTTCCGGACGCTCCCGCCCCGGCGGGTCGACGCCACCATCTCCACGACCGAGCGCACCGACCTGCAGATCCCGTACGGCCCCGCCGCCTGCACCCCCGAGCGCCTGCCCGAGGTGCGGCCCGCGACCGTCGTGGCGCACGTGAGCACCGGTGGCCAGGCGCCGCGCCGGGTCGTCTTCGACGTGCCGCACCCCGACCCGCTGCTGGCCAGGCTGCTGCGGGACGAGTGCTCCGAGTTCCTCATCAAGGAGGCGGCCGACATAGCCTTCGGCCCCGGCTGGACCGAGTCGGGCAAGGCCATGCACGGCAACCTGGTGATCACCCGCCGCGGCGACGGGGAGGTCACGCTGAACGACATGGGCGGGACCACCCACTACATCGTCACGCCCGGGCACCGGCCGCTCGGCGTGCTGGCGGCCGGGCGGCAGCGGCTGGAGGTGCCGATCACGCTGACCCCCGGCCGCTGCGACCCGCACGCCTTCGCCGAGGCCAAGAAGGCCTTCCAGTTCCCCGTACGGGCCGCCGTCGACGGGGGGCAGGAACGCGTGGTCATCGTGGTGCCGCCCAAGCCGCTGCAGGATCGCCTCACCGCGTACGCGCTGAAGACGTGCGGCCTGGACGGCGGCTGACCGCGCACCACCACCGGGAGGCGGGGCGCTGCTACCGGCGCCCCGCCGGCGGCCTCTCGCGTCAGCCCGCGATGTTGCCGGTGCGGTACTCCACCGCCGTGGTGTCGTACTTGTTGTCCTCGCCGTACTGGTAGACGCCGATCGTCGCCACCGCCGGGTCACCGTTGGCGTCGAACTCGACCGGGCCACTGACGCCGTCGTAGTCGATGTCCTTGCCGGCCTTCAGCAGGTCGGCGCACTCCTTGAAGCTCTTGCACTTCTCGCCGCCCTTGCTGACCTCGGCCAGCTTGCCCGCGATGGCCTTGCCCGTGTCGTCCTTGGCCGCCTCGGCGGCCAGCGCGATCAGGTTCGCGGCGTCGTACGACTCGGCGGCGTAGGTGAAGTCCTCCAGCTTGGGGTCGAGTTCCTTCAGCTTCTTCCTGAACGCGTCCGGAGCCTCGGCGCCGGGAATGGTGCCCTTGACGCCGGTGAGCGTGCCCTTGGGCATCTTCAGGTAGTTGGTGTTCGACATGTTGCCGTCCACCATGTACCACTTGTACTTGTCGGCCGTGAGCCCCTGCTTGACCAGCTCCGCCACGACCTTGGCGCCCTCCTCGAACCCGATCAGCACGATGCCCTTCGGGTTCTTGGCCTTGATCTTGGCCACGTCCGCCGAGAAGTCGGCCGCCTTCGGGTCGTAGTCCACCCGCTCCACGACGGTCGCCCCGGCCGCCTCGGCCGTCTTGGTCACCTGGTCGGCCAGGCCCGAGCCGTACGAGTCCTGCATCGCCAGGATGCCGACCGTGTCGTTGCCGTCGGCCACGACCAGGTCACCCAGCACGCGGCCCTGCAGCTTGTCCGGCGGGGCGGTGCGGAAGTACAGCCCCTGGTCGTTCATGGTGGTGAACGCGTCGGAGGTGTTCGCCGGGGAGAACTGCACCACGCCCGCGCCCGTCACCTTGTCGATGATCGACTCCGACACCGACGACGACGCGGCACCGATGATCGCGTCGGCCTTCTGCGCGATCAGCTTGTCCACCGACTGCGAGGCGATGTTCGTGGTCGTGTCGCCCGAGTCTGTGTGGACCTTGTTGATCGGCTTGCCGAGCACGCCGCCGGCCTCGTTGATCTCCTTGACGGCCTGGTCCACGCCGGCGAACTCGGGCGGGCCGAGGAAGGCCAGCGAACCGGTCTGCGGCAGCACCGTGCCCAGGGTCAGCACGCCATCGCCCTTCGCCGCGGCGGGCGCCGACGAGGCCGGGGCCGCCGATTCGGTCTGCTTCGCGGCCGTGTCACCACCGCCACCACAGGCCGTCAGAGCCAGGCTCGCCGCGGCCGCGACGGCCAGCACGCGCCCCGTTGGAGCAATGCGGATCATAAAAGAGACTCTCCCTATCTCCAGCGAAGGAACGATCTACCTTCACTGTTTTCCGAGCTCAGCATGCCTGCTCAGAGGAGAGGCCGGGAGTTGTTAAGCGGCTTTTATACGGTTTCGTAATGTCCGGAACCCCGGCCGAAACCTAGCTGCCGCCCCGCTCGGTCGCGTCGTCGATGACGATCTGAGCGACCTCACGCATGCTCAGCCGCCGGTCCATCGACGCCTTCTGGATCCACCGGAACGCCTGCGGCTCGCTCCAGCCGTGCTGCGTCATCAGCAGGCCCTTGGCCCGCTCGACCAGCTTCCTCGTCTCCAGCCGCTCCGACAGGCTCGACACCTCGGCCGCCAGCGCGACCATCTCCTCGTGCCTGCTGACCGCCATCTCGATCGCCGGCACCAGATCCGCCTTCGTGAACGGCTTGACCAGGTAGGCCATCGCCCCCGCGTCCCTGGCCCGCTCGACCAGGTCGCGCTGGGAGAACGCGGTCAGGATCAGGCACGGGGCGATCCGCTCGGCCACGATCCGCTCGGCCGCCGAGATGCCGTCGAGCACGGGCATCTTCACGTCGAGGATGACGAGGTCGGGTTTCAGCTCGGCAGCCAACCGGATCGCCTGCTCGCCGTCACCGGCCTCGCCCACGACGACGTAGCCGTCCTCCTGGAGCATCTCCTTGAGGTCGAGGCGGATCAGGGCCTCGTCTTCCGCGATCACTACTCGCCGCTGCGTACTCACGAGCAGAAGAGTACCGATGTCCGGTACATTAGAGCCACGCTGGCGCCCTAGAGCTGATCAACTTCGGCGGTAGGGTATGGCGTACGTCCGGACAAATCCGGATATATCCGCCGGAATGATGGAATGGCAGACATGGACGCCTCAAAAGCGTCTGCTCGACAGAGCGTGCGGGTTCGAATCCCGCTTCCGGCACTCGCAGCCCGGCGAAAGTGTCGGTGACACCCCCCGACACTGGCCGTATGCACCCCCGTAAGACCGCGGATCGCGCACTTCGGCTTTCAGCTCAAGGCATGTCCCACCGAGAAGGTGCCGCGTTGTGCGGCGTCCCGATTGAGGCGGTCCGAAATGGCGCACGGGGCCCGGCGCGGGCGGCGCCTCCCGGGCTTCACAAGGTCGCAAAGGCCCAGGTGAGGGCTTTTCGGGATCGCTCCCAACGGGAATGACCTGTTCAAGATCGATGAGGACGGGGGTGGGTGGGATGCCGTTGAGCGTGGCGGCGCGGGAGGCCTTCCTGGCGGAGCCGCACATCGGGAGCCTGGCCGTGGAGGCGGGCGACGGGCGCGCGCCGCTGGCCGTGCCGGTCTGGTACGACTACGTCCCCGGCGGCGAGGTCCGCTTCCTGACGGACGGCGACTCGCGCAAGGCCCAGCTGATCGCGAAGTCGGGCCGGTTCTCGATGCTGGTGCAGCGGGTCAGCCCGACCTACCGATACGTGTCGGTGGAAGGCCCCGTCGTACGCTCCGAGCCCACGACGCTCGAGGACCTGACCCTCATCTCCTCCCGCTACCTGCCGCCCGACGCGGTGGAGGGCTACGTGCAGGGCTCCGACCTCCACGCGCTCATGACGTTCAGGATGCGCCCGCAGCACTGGCTCTCGGCCGACCTCGGCGCCCTCGGCTGACAGTGATGATGTAGATGAGCGCTTCCCGGCAGGGTCTGACCCATCGGCTGACTGACCTTGTGGTCCTCAACGGGATCTGTCGGCCCTGGCCGGGAAGCGCTCATGTGCACTCACCGGAC
>NZ_VDLX02000016.1 GCF_006334985.2 Nonomuraea phyllanthi | reverse complement strand
GACCGGGCCCGGGTCGGCTCCGGCGTTGTCGATCCTCGTGAGGGCCGACAGGCCGAGAGCGAGCGGTACGTCGAAGACGTCGAACACGCGTCCGGTGGGCAGGATCACGTTGGCCTCGGGCTCGGCCTGCCACCAGCGCGTCAGCTGGGCGGCGTCCGTCGTGGCCTGCATGTGCCAGGCGGGCGAGAGCGGATGGGCGCCCGGGTCGGGACAGCCGAGCCGGTCACAGGAACACGCGCGCGGCCCCTGAGGCAGCGGATAGGCGCCCGGCACGACGGGCCAACCCATGGCGGCGTACTCGAGCACGGCGCCGACGCGTGTGGGCCGCGAGCGTTTTCTGGTACGCCGAGCCAGTGGTACCCCCACCATTGGTGTCTCCCGTCGAATAACAGCGCCTGAGGAGGTCCCGGCTCCGGGGCAGGACGTACGCACCACGCGGGACACACCAGCACTTGTCATCGCACTCTAACGCACTGGTCTCAGGAGTCGGCGGGAAACCCCTGGGTTAGAGCCGGCGTGCCACTTCGGCCGCCCAGTACGTGAGAATCAGGTCGGCCCCGGCGCGTCGGATGGCGACCAGCGACTCCATGATCATCCGGTCGCGGTCCACCCAGCCGTTGGCCGCGGCGGCCTCGATCATCGCGTATTCGCCGCTCACCTGATAGGCGGCGACCGGCACGTCCACCTCGTCGCGCACGCGGGTGATGACGTCGAGGTAGGCCATCGCGGGCTTGACCATGACGGCGTCGGCGCCCTCGGCGATGTCGAGCCTGACCTCGCGCAGCGCCTCCTCCAGCGGCCCCGCCGGGTCCTGCTGGTGGGTGCTGCGGTCGCCGAACTGCGGCGCGCACTCGGCGGCGTCGCGGAACGGCCCGTAGAAGGCGGACGCGTATTTCGCCGAGTAGGCGAGGATCGGGAGGTCCGTGTAGCCGGCCCCGTCGAGGGCCGCGCGGATCGCGCCGACCTGGCCGTCCATCATCCCGCTCGGCGCCACCATCTGCGACCCGGCGGCGGCCTGCGCCACCGCGATCGAGGCGTACCTCTCCAGCGTCGCGTCGTTGTCCACGTCGCCGGACGGGGTGAGCAGCCCGCAGTGCCCGTTGTCGGTGAACTCGTCGAGGCACGTGTCGGCCATGACCACGATCGCGTCGCCGACCTCGGCGGTCACGTCACGGAGCGCCACCTGGAGGATCCCGTCGGGATCGTCGGCCGCCGAGCCCCTGGCGTCCTTGACCGCGGGGATGCCGAACAGGATGATGCCGCCCAGGCCGAGCTCGGCCGCCTCGTGCGCGGCCTTGCGCAGCGAGTCGCGGGTGTGCTGGAGCACACCCGGCATCGAGGCCACGGGCTGCGGCTCGGCGATGCCCTCCTTGACGAACACGGGCAGGATCAGGTCCGCGGGATGCAGCCTGGTGCCCGCCACCATCCGTCGCATGGCGGGGCTGCGCCGCAGCCTGCGCGGCCGGGCGATGGGGTATTCGGCGCTCATTTGCCTCTCCTCCTGGCGCCCCGGCGGTTCTGCGAGGGCCTGCGCGGCGTGTCGCCCGCCGCGAGTGCCGCCTGGCGCTGCTTGGCTCCGTACGCGGCCACCGCCGAGGCCAGCGCGGACGCGGACGGCGTGTCGGCCATGACGTCCACCCGCAGCCCGAACTCCTCGGCCGTCTTGGCCGTCTGCGGCCCGATGACCGCGATCACTGTCACGTTGTGCGGCTTGCCCGCGATGCCCACCAGGTTGCGCACGGTGGACGAGGACGTGAAGAGCACGGCGTCGAAGCCGCCGCCCTTGATCGCCTCGCGGATGGGCGCGGGCGGCGGCGCGGCCCGCACGGTGCGGTAGGCGGTCACGTCGTCGCACTCCCAGCCCAGCTCGGTGAGCCCGGCCACGAGCGTGTCGGTCGAGATGTCGGCCCTCGGCAGCAGCACCCGGTTGATCGGGTCGAGCATCGAGTCGTAGGGCGGCCACTCGGCCACCAGCCCCTCGGACGACTGCTCGCCGGACGGCAGCAGGTCGGGCTTGACCCCGAACTCCACCAGCGCCCTGGCCGTCGCGTCGCCCACGGCCGCCACCTTGAGCCCGGCGAAGGCCCGCGCGTCGAGGCCGTACTCCTCGAACTTCTCGCGCACCGCCTTGACCGCGTTGGCGCTGGTGAAGGCCACCCACTCGTAGCGGCCGGTGACGAGGCCCTTGATCGCGCGGTCCATCTGCTGCGGCGTGCGCGGCGGCTCGACCGAGATGGTCGGCACCTCCTCCGGCACCGCGCCGTACGCGACGAGCTGCTCCGACAGGCTGCGGGACTGCTCCTTCGTACGGGGCACCAGCACCCGCCACCCGAACAGCGGCTTGGTCTCGAACCACGACAGCTTGTCGCGCAGCCCCACGGCCTCGCCGACCACGATGAGCGCGGGCTCGGTGAACCCGGCGTGCTTGAGGTCGGCCTGGAGCCGGCCGAGCGAGGACACGACGGTGTACTGCTCGGTGGTGGTGCCGCCGCTGCTGACCGCGACGGGCGTGGTGTCGGGCTTGCCGCCCGCGATGAGGGCCTTGCCGATGGCCACGGCGTCGGCGAGGCCGTTGTAGATCACCAGCGTGCCGCGGCAGCCGGCGTGCACGGACCAGTCCTGGTCCTGGGCGGCGTCCACGACGCGGAACTCGGGCACGGACGTGGCCGCGGGGATGCCGGCGTACGTGAGCACGGCGGTCGCGGGCGGCACGCCTGGCACGATCTCGAAGTCCACCTCCGCCGCGGCGCAGGCCGCGACCTCCTCGGTGATCGAGGAGAACAGCATGGGGTCGCCCTCGCACAGGCGCACCACGAGCCGGCCCCGCTTGGCGAGCTTGACCAGCCCGTTCTTGACGTCGTCGCCCTCGACGACCTCGACGCCGGCGGGGCAGTGGCGCAGCAGCGGGCGGTGGGTCTCGTCGCCCAGCAGCACGGCGTCGGCCTTGGCGAGCAGTTCGGCGGCACGGAGGGTGAGCAGGTTGGGATCGCCGGGCCCCGCGCCCACGAACGCGACGAAACCGGAGGTCGGACTATCGGAGCTCAATGGGAATGCTCCCCCATCAATCTGTCGGCCCCTTCGGCGATCATCTCGGCCGCCAGGCGGCGGCCCAGTTTCGCAGCCTCCGAAGGAGAGCCGGCGGCGGACTTGCGGACCGCCTCGCGGCCGTCGAGTGCGACGACCACGGCGGTCAGGTTCAGAGTGTGCCCGTCATCGACCGCGAAAGCACCCACCGGAGCGGCGCAACCGGCCTCGAGGGCGGACAGCACGGCACGCTCGGCCGTCACCGCCGACCGCGTACGCGGGTCGTCGAGCACCCCGAGGAACTCGATCAGGTCGGCCCGGTCGGACCTGCACTCCACCGCCAGCGCGCCCTGGCCGGGGGCGGGCAGCACCTCCTCGACCTCGAAGACCTGGGCGATGTCGGCGTCGCGCCCGATCCTGGTCAGGCCGGCCGAGGCCAGCACGACCGCGTCGAGCTCTCCTGAGACTACCTTGCCGATGCGTGTGTCCGCGTTGCCGCGGATCGGGACATATTCCAGGTCAGGGCGCAGCGCGCTGAGCATGGCGATCCTGCGCGGCGACCCGGTGCCGACCCGGGCGCCCGGCGCGAGGTCGGCGAACTTGTGCGGGCCGACCAGCGCGTCGCGGTGGTCGTGGCGGGCCGGGAGGGCGGCCAGCGTGAAGCGCGGGTCCTGCGTGGTCGGCAGGTCCTTCAGCGAGTGGACGGCGAAGTCGACCTCGTTCGCCATGATCTTGTCGCGCAGCGCGCTGACGAACACGCCCGTGCCGCCGAGCTGCGCGAGGTTGGCCTTGCTGACGTCACCGAACGTGGTGACGCCGACCAGCTCCACCGCGCGACCGGTGCGCCGGATGTAGGCGTCGGCCACCATCTGCGACTGCGTGGTGGCCATCAGGCTGCGACGGGTTCCCAGCCGCAGGGCTGTCGGAGTCACAGCTCCACCTCCCTCACGGCCTCGGGCATCTTGGGATCGAGATTGAACAGCTCGCGCAGCGCGTCCGCATAATGATCGCCTCCTGGGCAGGTGGCGAGCTGCTTGACACGCACAGTGGGCTCGTGGAGCAGTTTGTCAACGACCCGCTGCACGGTCATGGCGACCTCGTCGCGCGCCCGCTCGTCGAGGTCGGGCACCCGCATGAGCAGGCGGCCGAGCTCCGACTCGACCACGCCCGCGGCCTTGCTGCGCAGCGCCACCACGGTCGGGGTGACGCGGGCGGCCCGCTCGGCGTCGAGATAGGCGCGCAGCTCCTCCGCGACGAGCGCGCGTACGGCGGCCACGGAGTCGCCCTCGCGGGAGCCGATGCCGGACTCCTTGATCGTCTCCAGGTCGACCAGGGTGACGCCCGGCACGGACCGCACGGCCGGGTCGACGTCGTGCGGCAGGGCCAGGTCCAGCAGGAACACGGGACCGCTCAGCATGTCGGGGGTGATGACGTGACGCCCCGCGCCGGTGCAGGTGATGACGATGTCGGCGCCGGGCAGCTCGTCGGCCACCGCGGAGAAGCCCACCGCCCGCCCGCCGACGGACTCGGCGAGCCGGGCGCCGCGCTCGAACGTACGGTTGGCCACCACGATGTCGGTGACCCCGGCGCGGGCCAGCGTGGCGGCGGCCAGCGAGCTCATGGAGCCCGCGCCGACCACCAGCACCCGCCTCCCGGGCAGCTCGCCCGCCAGGGCGAGGCCGGCGGTGACGAGGGAGGAGCCGGCCTTGTCGATGCCGGTCTCGTGGTGGGCCCGCTTGCCGACCCGCAGCGCCTGCTGGACCAGCTCGTTGAGGGTGGCGCCGACGGTGCCGTGGCGCTGGGCCAGCGTGAGCGCCCGGCGGACCTGGCCGAGGATCTGGCCCTCCCCCACGACCATGGAGTCGAGCCCGCACACCACGGAGAACAGGTGCTCGACGGCCCGCTCCTCGTAGTGCACGTAGAGGTGCGGCGTCAGCTCCTCGCCCGGCACGCCCGAGTGCCGGGCCAGCAGCTCGCTGACGGCCGTGACGGCGGCGTGGAACCGGTCGACCGTGACGTAGATCTCGACCCGGTTGCAGGTCGAGACCACCATGGCCTCCGCGACGGACGGATCCTGCTGTACGTCGCGCAGCAGCTTGGCGAGCGCGTCGCCCGTCACCGAGACGCGCTCCAGCAGAGCCACCGGCGCGGTCCGGTGGCTGAGTCCGATAGCCAGAACACTCATTGACCGTCCACCGCCATGAGTGGCCCCCCAGCCTTGCGTTGCTCGTGGAACGCGAGAATCTGCAGTTCGATTGAAAGGTCGACCTTACGGACGTCCACGCTGTCCGGCACGGAAAGCACGACAGGTGCGAAGTTCAGGATGCTGGTGACGCCCACGGAGATCACGCGGTCGCAGACTTCCTGCGCCGCTGCCGCCGGTGTCGCCAGAACCACGATCGAGACTCCACGCCGCTTGATGACGGCTTCCAGTTCGTCGATGTGCTCAACATTCAACCCCGCGATGGTGTCGCCCACGACTTCGGGGTCGGCGTCGACGAGCGCCGCCACCCGGAAGCCCCTGGAGACGAAACCGCCGTAGTTGGCGAGCGCGCGGCCGAGGTTACCGACTCCGACGATCGCGACCGCCCAGTCCTGTGTCAGGCCGAGCTCACGGGAGATCTGGTACACGAGGTATTCGACCTCATAGCCTACGCCTCTTGTGCCGTACGAGCCGAGGTGTGACAGATCCTTGCGCAACTTGGCGGAGTTGACCCCGGCCGCCACGGCCAGGTCCTCCGAGCTGACGGTGGCGACGCCCCGCTCGGCCATCCCGTGCAGCGCCCTGAGGTACAACGGAAGCCTCGCGACCGTCGCCTCGGGGATGCCGCGGTCGCGGGACTGGGACGCGCTCTTCACGTGCCGGAGCTCCAGGGGTTGAGCGGCGTGGGGACCGCGTGGACGGATTAGAACCGTCTTTCAGGTTAATCCCTTTGTGAACCGATGCACAAAGTAGCGGCGGTACGGTGGTCGTATGCATCGCATCACGTTGCTCGGCAAGCCCGGCTGTCACCTCTGTGACGACGCGCGCGAGGTCGTCGCCAGGGTGGCCGGCGAGCTGGGCGTGCCGTGGGAGGAGGTCAGCATCGACTCCTCCGAGGAGCTCAGGGAGAAGTACTGGGAGATGATCCCGGTCACGCTGATCGACGGCGTGCAGCACGACTTCTGGCGGGTGGACGAGGGCAGGCTGCGGGCAGCCCTCACCTCATAGGCGGTCACTGGACATGGGCCGTCAGTAGACGGCCGTCGGCAGCGGCACCACCTTGGCGGCGTTGACGTTGAGCTCGATGACGTTGGTCGCCAGCACCATCGACTGACGCTCCGTGACGAACCTCTCGACGTGCGGCTGGCGCTGGTGGTCGTGGTAGGCCACCTCGTCGCGGTAGAGCTCGTAGATGATGCGCTGGAGGGGGGCCGACTTGACCGCGTGGCAGGCGTACACCAGCGTGTCGGGCTCGCCGCGGCGCACGGCCTCGACGGTGGCCTCGGCCAGCCGGTCGAACGCGTCGCCCGCGCCGTCCATGATCGTGAAGACGGTCAGCAGGCCGTAGATGCTCGGCGAGGGGCGGCCCGAGCCGGGCTGCTGCTGCGCGGGCGTGAACAGCTCGGCGCCCGGGAAGACGGCGCCGGTCGCCGGCCCGGTGGTGGGGGCGCCGTAGTCGGGGCGCTGCGGCGGCGCCTGGACGGCGTTCGCGCCGCCGCTCATGATGTAGCCGGTCGCGGGCCCCGAGTCGGGCGGCGGCGCCATGCGCGCGGCGTAGTCGACCTCCCGGTCGCCCGCACGGTATTCGGCCACCAGGTCGCCCAGCCCCGACGACCTGCGGGGCGGCGAGGGCGGCAGGCCCGCGGCGCCGGGCACCGGCTCGGGGCCCTCGTCGCGGTACAGGGGCCGCTCCTCGCGGTGCCGGGCGGGCTCGTCGCGGCGCTGGGACCGCCCGGGCTCCCCGGAGCGCTGAGAGCGCTCGTCGCGGCGTGAGGGGCGCTCGTCGAGGTCGGGACCGAAGTCGTCCTCGTCGTCGTCCTCGTACGGCGCCAGGGGCCGCAGCACGGTGTACCAGACGGCCGCGGCGGCGACGGCGAGCAGCGCCACGGTGAACAGCGCCGGCACCGTGAACCTCATCGCGCCGACGAGGGCGATTCCCGAGGGGACGACGACCGCGGCCGCGTGCAGGTTGTCGGTGTCGTACTCGTCGCCCTGGCGCCACTTGAGCCCGGCGACCACGAGCATGGCCAGCATGACCAGCACGGCGATGGCGTGCACGCCGATCAGCAGGTAGTTGGGGAAGATCCCCCAGAAGTCGCCGCCCGCGGGCAGCGACTTGCCCGCCACCTCGGACTTGAGCGGGTCGAAGATCATGATCGTGCCGGCCACGATGGTCAGCGCGATGCCGAACAGCCACGCCAGGAACCTCGGCGGTGTCCGCTCCGTCAGCAGCTGGATCAGCCCGACCGCGAGCCAGAGCGGCACCAGCATCGAGCCGGTCACCTGGTAGAGGCGGAACGTGAGAGCGCCGAAGCCGAACGCGTAACCGATGGCGATCATGCCCAGTGAGAGGCACAGCGACGCCACTGCAACGGTCCAGGCGACCGACCACCCCTCTGGCTCGTCGCGGAGTCTTTGGATCAGGGCGCCCACCGCGAACGCGGCCAGCAGCGCACCGGCGGCGGCTATGACAGCAACGAGGATCTCCATGGTGACTCCAATGCTGCCGGACGTTGCCTCCAAGCCGGTAGCCGAAGAGGGAAGGGGTCGCATGACACCGTATCCGGCGATTACGCCTAGTCATGCCAGCATGCAGTGGATTGTGGAATTTCCGGTTGATTTCTAGAGTGTTCGAGCACGACGCACCCCTTACCCCTAGGGATATCGGATGCCAGACTCGTCACCGTTCGCCGGGCTGCTCGCGCCAGCGGTCGCTGTGCCTGCCCGGACGGGCGAGCCCGCCGTGCGCGAAGAAGTGCCCGACGACATCCGCACGCTCGTGCTTCACGCCAAGAGCGGATGCACGGAATCCTTTGGCACGCTCTACGACAGGTACGTCGACCTCGTCTACCGCTACATCTATTTCCGGGTGGGATCACACCAATTAGCCGAGGACCTCACCAGCGAGACCTTCCTGCGGGCGCTGCGCAGGATCGGCGACTTCACGTGGCAGGGGCGCGACTTCGGCGCGTGGCTCGTGACCATCGCCAGGAACCTGGTCACCGACCACTTCAAGTCCGGGCGCTACCGGCTGGAGATCCCGACGGGCGAGATCATCGACGTGCCGATCGAAGGTGCGAACATCCCCGAGAACGCCGTGGTCAACGCCATCATCAACGACAGATTGCTGCGTGCCGTACGCGAGCTCAATCCCGAACAGCAGGAATGTGTGGTCCTGCGCTTCCTGCACGGACTCTCGCTCGCGGAAACCGCGTTGATCATGGGGAAGAAGAGTGGAGCGATCAAAGCGCTGCAGTTCCGGGCCGTTCGGGCGCTGGCCAGAGCGCTCAAGCACGACCTGGCGTAACCTCCCCCATCCGCACCTCGTTAGGCAGATGTCACTACCGGATCCGTCAGGGAGCTGTCATGGGTAGGGCGCGCAACCGGCGGGAGCGCGTGCTCGAGCACCTCACGGAGCTGCGCGACCTGTCTCTCGGCGGCACCCCCGAGCCCGCCTTCCGCGAGCGCCTGCGCGCGCGGCTCGTGTCCGGCGCGCTCGACGCCGAGGAGCCACAGGCCACGCCGCACCGGCCCGCGCACCAGGGCCACCGGCCCGCCCACCGGCGCCCGGCCCGCCGCCACCGGCCGGTGCTGTCGCAGCTGGCCACGTTAGGGCTGGCGGCGGCCATGATGGTCTCCGCCTTCGCCACGTACCAGTCGGTGCCGGGAGACACGCTCTACCCGCTCAAGCGCGCCGCGGAGAGCACGCTCGTACGGCTCAGCAGCGACGACGCCGAGCGCGGCGAGCGCGAGCTCGACTCCGCCCAGAGCCGGGCCAGGGAGATCGCCAGCCTGCTCGGCTCGTCCGTGGACGGGCCGCTCCTCAGCGAGACGCTGGAGGACATGGAGGAGTCCACCCGGGCGGGCATCAGCAAGCTGGAGCGGGCGGAACCGCGCTCCCCGAAGATCAAGGACTTCGCGCAGGACCAGAAGGAGGCCGTCAGGCCGATGCTCAAGCAGCTCGACAACTCCCAGCTGGCCCAAGCGGAGGGATACCTTGACTACATCGAGGGTCTGGCCGTCCCTGACTAGGTCAGTAAGCTGAGCCCCATGTGGCGGCTATTGCGACGACGACAGCAGGTGGAGCCCCAGGCCGCCGGTGAGGCCGCGGCGCGGGCGGCGGCCACCGTCCCGCCGGTCGAGCCCGATCTGCAGGCCGCGGCCTTCTTCGACGTCGACAACACGATGATGCGCGGCGCCTCCATCTACCACTTCGCCAGGGGGCTGGCCACGCGCGGCATGTTCACGACGTCCGACCTGCTGAAGTTCGCGGTCGGGCAGGCGGTGTTCAGGCTGCGCGGCAACGAGAACCCCGAGCACATCGCGGTGGCCAGGGAGACCGCGCTGGCGTTCGTCGCCGGCGCCAAGGTCGACGACGTCGTACGCCTCGGTGAGGAGATCTACGACGAGGTCATGGCCGACCGCATCTGGGGCGGCACCAGGGCCCTCGCCCAGAGCCACCTGGACGTCGGCCAGCGCGTGTGGCTGGTGACCGCCACGCCGGTGGAGCTGGCCCGCGTCATCGCGCAGCGCCTGGGCCTCACGGGCGCGCTCGGCACGGTCGCGGAGACCCGCGACGGCATCTACACCGGGCGACTGGTGGGCGACCTGCTGCACGGCCCGGCCAAGGCGGAGGCGGTGCGCGCGCTGGCCCGCCGTGAGGGGCTCGACCTGACCCGCTGCACGGCCTACAGCGACTCGGCCAACGACCTGCCCATGCTGTCGCTGGTGGGGCGGGCCGTGGCCATCAATCCGGACAGCGAGCTGCGCGAGCACGCCAGGAAGCACGACTGGCCGGTGAAGGACTTCCGCACCGGGCGCAAGGCGACCCTCGCCGCCCTGCCCATCGCCGCCGGCGCGGGCGCCATCGCCGGCGGCATAGCCGCCGGCATCGCCCTGCGCCGCCGGGGGACATGATCATATTGGTTTACGGCAGGCACGGCCGGCCCACCCGCCGCACGTGGCCGGCCCCTGTCCAGGGAGACGGTCATGAGGCGTGCGGGGCCGGGCACCGTTACGCCGATTCGGTAACCGAAGTCCCGTTTGTGCCGGCCCTGGTCACTTGAGCCCAGAGAAGAGCTCCCTTGCCTCCGGTTGCTTCCATTGGAGGCGGTTCCGGTCTTGCGTGTCGGGTTCCCAGGGGACCGTGGTGAAGGTGAGCTCGGTCTTCGACAGGTCGGTGGCCAGGGCGTACAGGGACTCCACGCTCAGGTCCGTCGTGACCGCGTCGCGTACGGAGCTCAGGAAGGTCTTCAGGCTGGTGGGTGAGGACAGTCCCGAGCGGGCCTTCTTCAGCATCGCCTGCACCAGCTGCTGCTGGCGCTTCACGCGTGCGATGTCGGACCCGTCGCCGTAGTACCGCAGCCGGACGTAGCCGAGAGCGGCCTCCCCGTCGAGATGGTTCTTCCCGGCGGGCAGCTTGAGCTTGGACGCCCTGTCGTCCACCGGGCGGCGCAGCGTGACCTCCACGCCCCCGAGCGCGTTCACCATCTTCTTGAAGCCGGTGAAGTCCACCTCCACCGTGTGCTGGATGCGCAGCCCGGTCAGGGACTCCAGGGTCTTCCTCAGGCAGGCCGCTCCCCCGAGGTCGTAGGCCGCGTTGATCATGTTTCGCTGCGCCGGTGAGGAGCCGCAGCGCGGGATGGCGACCATGGAGTCGCGCGGGATGCTGACCGCCGTGGCCGTGCCGCGGTCGGCGGGGATGTGCACGATGACGATCGTGTCGGACCGCTGGCCCACGTCGCTCCTGGCCTGCTGGGGACCGTACTTCGCGTTGCCGGGGCCCTCGCGCGTGTCCGAGCCGATCAGGAGCACGTTCCTGGTCCCGCTCATGTCCACGGACCGCCACGCGGCGGGCGCGGGGGCCGTGTGGCGGTCGGAGACGATGAGGGTGGGCACGACGACGGCGGCGGCCGTGGCGGCGGCGACCAGCCCGGCCGTCCACCAGGCCGCCCACCGGCGCCTCGGCCGGGAGCGCGACAGGCTCTCGCGCTGGAGCCTGAGCGTCGCGGGCGGCTCGTGCTCGAGCTCCACACCGAGGTCGCGGAGCAGCTTCAGGTCGTCCATCGTCACTCCTCCTCCATGGGATTGGTGTCGCCGAGCGCCGCGCGTACCTTCCGCCTGCCCCTGTTGAGGCGGGAGCGCACGGTTCCGACGGGGATGCCGAGCGCCCGCGCGACCTCCTCGTACGTGAGATCGCCCCAGGCGATCAGGAGGAGCACGTCGCGGTCCTTGGCGGGCAGGGCGGCGAGGGCGCCGGCCAGTTCGGCCCGCACGGCCTGGGCGGTGACCCCGGCGGCCACCCGGTCGGCGGGCGACTCGACCGTGGCGTCGACCGGGGCCCGCAGGAGGGCGCGGTAGCGGGCGGCCTCCTTGCGGTGGTGCCGGGAGACGAGCTTGGTGAGGATGCCGAAGAGCCACGGCCGGGCGTCGTCGTAGGCCAGGTCGTAGTTCGTCCTGCGCGCGAAGGCGATCAGGAACGTCTCCCCGACGAGGTCCTCGGCGGGCTCGGGGCCGAGCCGCTTGGAGACGTACCGGTAGAGCATGGCGGAGTAGCGGTCGAACAGCACGGCGAACGCCTCGGGATCGGTCCACGAGGCGCTCACGAGCTCCGAGTCCGCACCCCTGACGGCGGGTTGCGTGATCATCTCCGCCCTTCTGTGGGGGATCGGTCACGGATGTCTTGCCACAACCCGCCGCCAGGGTTCACGGATGCCTGGCGGCTCGCGCCGGTGTCACAGGAAGGGCGGGAAGGCGTGCCCCCTTCGCAGCCGCAGCTCGTTCAGCATCTGCTGGATGACCTCGCGGACGTGGTCGGTGAGGTTGAAGACCACCATGGGATCGTCGGCCGCCGACGGATCGTACTCGTCGGTGCGGATCGGCTCGCCGAACTCGATCATCCACTTGGACGGCAGCGGCACCAGCCCCAGCGGCCCCAGCAGCGGGAAGAACGGCGTGATCGGCAGGTAGGGCAGGCCGAGCAGCCTGGCCAGGGACTTCAGATCACCGATCTTGGGATAGATCTCCTCGGCCCCCACGATCGCGGTGGGCACGATCGGCACCCCGGCCCGGATGGCCGAGGCCACGAAGCCGCCCCGGCCGAACCGCTGCAGCTTGTAGCGCTCGGAGAACGGCTTGCCGACGCCCTTGTAGCCCTCGGGGAACACCCCGACCAGCTCGCCCTTGCGCATCAGCCGGTCGGCGTCCTCGCGGCAGGCCAGCGTGTGGCCCGTCTTGCGGGCCAGATGGCTGAGCACCGGCAGCTGGTAGACCAGGTCGGCGCCGAGCAGCCGCAGCGGCCTGCCGGCCTCGTCGTGCAGGGCCAGCTGCAGCATCAGCGCGTCGAGCGGGAGCGTGCCCGAGTGGTTGGCGACGACCAGCGCGCCGCCCTCATCCGGCACGTTCTTCAGCTCGACCGTCTCCACCCTGAACCACTCGGCGTAGAGGGGCCTGATGAGCTCCAGGACCACCTTGTCGGTCAGCTCGGGGTCGTAGCCGAACTCGTCGACCTCGTAGTCGCCCTCGATGCGCCGGCGCAGGAAGGCGAGCATCCTGGCCAGGCGATCGGGCTCCTCCGAATAGGACGGCGCCGCGCTGATCGGGATCACGCGGCCCTCCTGCTCTGCGACGCTCACGTGCGCCCACCTCCGAACGGGTGGAGGCCGCGTGAGCGCAGGAAGTCGTCGAACGCCGCCCCTGTCGTGTATTTGGGCTTCCAGCCGAGCGTCGCCTCCAGGGCGGAGGTGTCGACCGCGCGGCCGTGGCACAGCAACCTGACCTGCTCGGGCGAGTATTCGACCAGCCCGAGCCTGCGGGCGGCGTTGCCCAGTGCCTTGAACGCGGGTGAGAACAGCGGCAGCGACGCCCGCCCCGCCCGCCTGGCGCACTGCGACAGCAGCAACACGCCCGCCCCGGCCACGTTGAACGTGCCGGGGTGATCCTCGGTGGCCATCCGGCGCAGCACCTCGACCGCGTCGTCCTCGTGGACGAACTGCAGCCGCGGGTCGAAGCCGAACACGGTCGGCAGCACCGGCTGGGTGAAGTAACGCGTCAGCGGCGAGTCGACGCCCGGACCCATGAAGTTGGCGAAGCGCAGCATCGACACCGTCACGTCCGGACGGCGCCGCGCGAAGCCGCGCACGTAACCCTCCACTTCGGCCGCGTCCTTGGCATAGCCGTGGGTGGGGCCGTCATGCGGCTCCAGGTCCTCGGTGAACACCGCTGGGTCTCGTGGCGACGACCCGTAGACGGCCGAGGTGGATCGCACCACCACGCGCCGCACGGTCGCCGACCGTTGGCAGGCACCAAGGAGTTGCATGGTGCCGATGACGTTGTGTTCCTTCATCACGGCCCTGCCGGCGCTCTTCGAGGGAGCGCTGACCAGGCTCATGTGCACAACCGTGTGAATGTCCGCGGCCGCGATCACCTGAGCGATGTCGGGACTGCGCAGATCCACCCGGACGAACTCCGTCCGGCCCAGGGAGATGCCGCCATCGCGGGTCAGCGAGGGCGGCGGCACGGTGTCTACTCCAATAACGCGGCTGATATCGGGGGCTGCCGCCAGAACGCTCGCCACCCGGGCGCCTATGTGGCGCGAGACCCCGGTGACTAGCACGGTGTGGGTCATCAGCGCCTCGCAGCTGCGTACGTTACTTCTTGTTACGCCGCTGGATGCGCGTCTTCTTGAGCAGCTTGCGGTGCTTCTTCTTAGCCATCCGCTTGCGGCGCTTCTTGATCACAGAGCCCACGGGACCCCCAGGTGCTGGTAACAGACTGACCGGAGTGCGAGCGCACACCGGCTCACAGACTACCGGCGATCGACGGTAGATCGCCCCACCGGGGGGTCGGAGCCCGGCCGCGTGTTACGGCGGCCGGACCCGTCCCGCCTCGCCACTCACGACATGGCTGGCCATGTCGCTACGTCATCCTGCCTCGATGTAGGCCTCTCGCAGATAGTCGTGCACCGCCTGCTCGGGCACCCTGAACGACCTGCCGACACGGATGGCCGGCAACTCGCCAGAGTGGACGAGCCGGTACACCGTCATCTTCGAGACCCGCATGACCGTCGCCACTTCCGCCACGGTCAGGAACTTCACCTCGCTGAGAGGTCTTTCGCCTGCACCCATCGGACGCCTCTTCCGCACGTGTTTCCGGGTTATCCCCACTGGTGCCATTGCTCACGCACGTGTACTGCAGTCAGCGTAAGTCGGGACTCCGGGTGCGCAAACCCCCTAGTTTCTCAGTAGCCGGAGCCGCCTGTCAGCCGAACCAGCGAAATCGCTGGCCAGCAGCCTGGCCGAGCACCACACTCGGACGTTGGAACCGTCCAAGCAGTCACACATAAGAGTCGCCGGAGTGGCATCACAAGTTGGCAAAGGGACGGCGAGCCCCTTGGAATGCAGGCGCGAAAAGACGGTATGGGGAGGGCCGAATTGCACTCAAAGGGCTCGTGAGACCTGTGTGACGAGCCGCTCCGTCAGCGGAGCGTAAAAGCGTGGTAGCACATTGTCGTCGAGCGGGACCACCACATCTATCTTTCCCTCCGCCTCGCCGAGGAAAAGCCCGGGGTCGTTGCAGTCGGCGAACGCCACGGTGTGCGCGCCGGCCTCCCCGGCCGCGCCCGCCCACCCGTGGTCGGCGATCACGAGGTCGGGCAGCTCCCCGCCGAGCTCCTCGATCATGTGGCGCATGGGCGCCGCGTCGTGGGTGTGCACGAACGCGCCCCTGTCGTCGAGCATGGCGATGTCCTGCAGGTAGCGGATCCTGCGCCGGCGCCCGAAGTCGGAGCCCGAATAGGCCCATCCCTCGCCGGGCGTGATCAGCTCGGCCCCGCGCTCGGCGCACAGCCGCGCCAGCGCCAGGTGCACGGCGAGCAGCCCGGTCGGGTGGCCGGTGGCGAAAAGCACCCGCGGGTTCTCGCGGGACAGCACGGCGGCGATGGACTCGGCCATGCCGTCGAGCGCTTCGATCGTCAGGTCGGGGTCGATGGTGTCCTGGCCCCAGCGGTGGTCTGGATCGGGGACGACGCCCGCGGACTTGGCCATCAGCTCCAGGATGTCGGCGTACGACCAGGGCTCGTCGAAGGTCAGGCCGAGCCGGTAGTAGGGGTCGCCGTTGGCGAGCGAGCTGTAGTGGTCGAGGTTGTTCTCACGGGGGGTCGCGACATCGCCCGCTATTCGGGTGTGGACGAGATGCTCTCGGAGTTGGTCGCGGCTCAGCACAGCTTTTCCTCGTTAGGGCATGGGATCGAGGCCGTGCAGGGGGAAGACCGCTTGCCGGGTCGCCATGATCGCACGGTCGATGGGGTCCGCTGGGTCATAACCACCGGAGATGTCGGAAAATTCCGCGTCGCGGCCGTCGGTCATCGTCAGCGGCGGCGTCTCGCCCGTACGTTCCCGGACGAACCGCCGCCATTCCGGCGGTGTGGGGGCGCCGGGATCGACCGGGTGGCCGGCGAGCTCGGCGATGAGGTGGGTCCACGCGCGCGGCACCACGCGCACCAGCTCGTAACCGCCGCCGCCGGTGGCGACCCACCGGCCGCCCGCCGTCTCGTGGGCGAGGCGGTGCAGGGCGGCGTACGCGCTGCGCTGGCCGTCGAGGCTGAGCATCAGGTTGGCCAGGGGGTCGAGCGCGTGGCTGTCGCAGCCGTGCTGGGTGACCAGGATCTCCGGCGCGAACTCGCGCAGCAGCGGCGGCACCACCGCGTGGAAGGCCCGCAGCCACCCGGCGTCGCCGCACCCGGCGGGCAGCGCGACGTTGACGGCCGAGCCCTCGGCGCCGGTCTCCTGGGGGAAGCCCGTGCCGGGGAACAGCGTGCGCGGGCTCTCGTGCAGGCTGATCGTCAGGACCCGGGGGTCGTCGTAGAAGGCGGCCTGCACGCCGTCGCCGTGGTGCACGTCGACGTCCACGTACGCGATGCGGCCCGCGCCCTGCTCCAGCAGCCACGCGATGGCCAGCGCCGGATCGTTGTAGACGCAGAAGCCGCTCGCCGTGGCGGACATCGCGTGGTGCAGCCCGCCCGCCACGTTGACCGCGTGCTCGGCCGCGCCCTCCCAGACCGTGCGGGCGGCGGCCAGGGACGCCCCGGCGATCAGCGCCGACGCCTCGTGCACGCCTTTGAACGCCGGGTTGTCGACCGTGCCGAGCCCGGCGCCGAGGTCGGGCCGGCCGGAGGCCGACACCCGCTTGACGGCCTCGACGTAGCCGGGGTCGTGGACCATCGCCAGCTCGGCGTCGGTCGCGGGCGCGCATCCGGCCACCTCGACCTTGTCGAGCACGCCGAGCTCGCGGGCCAGCGCCATGGTGAGCTCCACGCGCACGGGGGCGAGCGGATGGCCGGGGCCGAAATCGTAGGAGATGAGCTCGTCGTCCCAGATGACCCGTGCCGACCTGCTCATCCCATGCCCTCCACCCATGCCCTCCACGCGGCTGCCCTGCGCCGACGTTACCGCAGCGCAGACACGTCCCAGTAGCCGCTGATCCGCAAATTTCGTCGCTTAGTGTCGTAGCGTGCGGCGAACCTTCCTCAAGATCGTGCGCTTCTTCCGACGCCCCGTGGTCTTCGACACGACCCTGGTGATCGTACTCGCCCTGCCCGCCCTGCTCCTGCTCCCGCCCCTGATCCTCCAGGGCGGGACGCCGCCCGTCCTGGGCGCGGTGCACTACCTGGCGGGCGTGGCGTGCCTGCTCATGCGCCGCCGGCGGCCGATCGTCACCGCCGCGCTCGTGGCCGCGCTCGACGTCGTGGGTCTCACGACGGATATCAGCCAGGTCGTCAACGTGCCCATGTCCATCGCGCTGTACAGCGTGGGCCGCTACACGGCCGGCCGCGCGACCGCGATCACGACGACGGCGGCGTACGCGGTGTACGCCACGACCCTGGAGCTGACCATGCCGTCGACGGGCGGCTGGCTGGCGGCGATATTCGCCACCGGCGCGCCCGTGGGCATCGGGCTGATCGTCCGGCTCAGGAGCGAGCTGGCCGAGCGCGGCAGGCGCGAGGCCGCCGACGCCGCCGTGCGCGCCGAGCGCCGCCGCATCGCCAGGGAGCTGCACGACGTGGTCGCCCACCACATCACCGTCATCAACGCGCTGGTCGGCGGCGCGCGGGCCACGCTGACGCCCGGCCAGGAGGTCACCAGGGACGCGCTGGAGAGCGCCGAGCAGACCGCCCGCCAGGCGATGTCCGAGATGCGCCACCTGCTGGACGTGCTCAGGGCCGACGGCAGCGAGGGCCCGGACGCGGCGACGGGGGTGGGCGCGGACCGGCTGCCCTCGCTGATCAAGGAGGCGCGGTCGGCCGGGCTGCCGGCCAGCCTGACGGTGACGGGCGAGCCCGTCGAGCTGCCCGCCGCCGTGGACCACGCCGTCTACCGCATCGTCCAGGAGGCGCTCACCAACACCCGCAAGCACGCGGTCGGCGCCAGGGCCAGCGTGCGGGTGGCGTACGAGATGGAGGCCGTGGAGGTCGAGGTGGTGGACGATGGTCTCGCGGCGGCCGGCGGCACCCCCGGGTTCGGGCTGGGCGGCATGGCCGAGAGAGTCGCCTTATGCGGCGGGCGGCTCTCGACCGGGCCGCGCCCAGAAGGAGGTTTCCGCGTGCACGCCCGCATCCCCCTGGAGGCGACTTGATCAAGATCCTGCTGGTGGACGACCACGAGCTGGTGCGCAGGGGCTTCCGGCTGATGCTCGACGCGCAGCCCGACCTCGGCGTCGTCGGCGAGGCCGGGGACGGCGCGCAGGCGGTGGAGCTCAGCAGGCGGCTGCGGCCCGACGTGGTCGTGATGGACCTCCACATGCCCGGCCTCGACGGGGTGCGCGCCACCGAGCTGATCACGGCGGAGCTGCCGGAGGTGCGGGTGCTCGCGCTGAGCACGTTCGACCTGGACGAGAACGTGGTGTCGGCGCTCAGGGCGGGCGCGGGCGGGTTCCTGCCCAAGGACGTCTCCCCCGAGGAGCTGATCGAGGGCGTGCGCGTGGTCCACCGCGGCGAGTCGGCCGTCGCGCCGCGCCTGCTGTCCCGGCTGATCGGCACGTTCGTACGGGCCGCGCGCCCGCGACCGGTGGCCGCCGCGCTGGACGGCCTGACCGAGCGCGAGCAGCAGGTCCTCGTGCTGATCGCCCGCGGCCGGTCGAACACCGAGATCGCCGCCGAGCTGGCCGTCTCCCCCTCCACCGTCAAGAACCACGTGACGAGCGTGTTCGCCAAGATCGGCGCGAGGGACCGGGCGCAGGCCGTGATCGCCGCGTACGAGGCGGGGCTGATCCGCCCAGGAGAGTAGGACCAGACTCCCAGAGCGGCCCGCCCGAAACGGTTCTCGCGCAGGAAGAAAGCGGGCTCGGGCTCCGGCACGCTCGAAGCATGACCGCGATCCGCGCAACGAACCTGAGCAAACGCTACGGGGGCACCCTCGCCGTGGCGGACCTGTCCTTCGAGGTCGAGCCCGGCCAGGTGACCGGCTTCCTCGGCCCGAACGGCGCGGGCAAGTCGACCACCATGCGCATGATCCTCGGGCTCGACCGGCCGTCCAGTGGCTCCGTGCTCGTGGACGGGCGGCCGTACGAGGAGCTGCGCCACCCCCTGCGCAAGGTCGGCGCGCTGCTGGACGCCAAGGCCGTGCACGGCGGGCGCAGCGCGTACAACCATCTGCTCGCCATCGCCCAGAGCAACGGCCTGCCGGCGGCCCGCGTGGACGAGGTGCTGGAGACCGTGGGCCTGCGCGAGGTGCGCAGGCGGCGGGTCGGCGGCTTCTCCCTGGGCATGTCGCAGCGGCTGGGCATCGCCGCCGCGCTGCTCGGCGACCCCGAGATCCTGATCTTCGACGAGCCGGTCAACGGGCTCGACCCCGACGGCATCCTGTGGATCCGCACCCTCATGCGGGACCTGGCCGCGCAGGGCAGGACGGTGTTCGTCTCCAGCCACCTGATGAGCGAGATGGCGCAGACCGCCGACCACCTGATCGTGATCGGCAAGGGACGGCTCATCGCCGACACGAGCGTGCGCGAGTTCATCGGGCGCAGCTCGCAGGGGTACGTACGGGTCCGCTCGCCCCGGCTGGCCGAGGTGGCCGAGCTGGTCAAGGTGGGCGACCTGCATCCCGACCACCTGCGCGTGACCGCGATGAGCACGCTCGAGATCGGCACGCTCACCGCGCGGGCGGGAATCCCGCTGGAGGAGCTGACGTACGTGCAGCCCTCGCTCGAAGCGGCCTACATGGAGCTGACCAAGGACAGCCTGGAGTTCACGTCATGATCGACATCCTCAGGTCCGAATGGACCAAGATCCGCTCGGTGCGCTCGACGGTGTGGACCCTGGCCGTCACCGCTCTGCTCATGCTGGGCATCGCCGCCCTCATCGGCGCCGCCGCCAAGGGCTCCGCCGACGGGCCCGTCCCCGGAGAGCAGGCGGTCATGCTGGGACTGACCGGCACCATGTTCGCCTCGCTGTCCATGGCCACGCTGGGCGTCCTGGTGATCTCCAGCGAGTACCGCACGGGCGGGATCCGCACGTCGCTGATGGCCGTGCCCAAGCGGCTGCGCCTGCTGACCGGCAAGATCGTGGTGTTCACGGCGGTGGCCCTGGTGGTCTGCACGGTCGCGTCGGCGGCCTCTCTCGCCGTGGCCCTGGCGATCACGCAGCCGCCGTCGCTCGACATGGGCGCGGTCGTGAAGGCGGCCGTGGGGGGCGGCCTCTACCTCACCGCGTGCGGCCTGTTCGGGCTGGGGCTCGGCACGCTCGTCCGCCACACGCCCGGGGCGATCGTCACGGCCATCGCTCTCATGCTGGTGCTCCCGCAGCTGACCAGCGCGCTGCCCGGCCAGTGGGGCGACACCGTGTCCGACTACTTCACCACGAACGCCGGCCAGCAGATCGTGCTGCCCCGGGCCGACAACCCGCTCGGGCCGTGGAGCGGCCTCGGCGTCTACCTCGCCTGGGTCGCGGCCGCCATGATCTCGGGCGCCGTACTGCTGCGCAGGCGCGACGCCTGAGCGCCCCGCGAGGCGCCGGGATCCGCGGGCCGCCGGGCTCGCGGATGACCGGGCTTCACAGTCCGGGCCAGGCACGTGGGCCTTCCGACCTCGCGGACTCGCAGGCCGGCGGGGCTCGCCGACGGGTGCCGCTCACAGGCCCCGCACGGCCTGCGGTCCGGTCGTCGCAGGCGAGGCCGGTCGTCGCAGGCGAGGCCGGTCGTCGCAGGCGAGGCCGGCCGCAAGGGAGGCGGGTCGTCGCGGGCGGGGCGGTGGTCAGCCGGAGGCGAGCTCCCGGCCCCGATCGCGGGCGGCCTCGATGGCGGCCAGGAACGCGGCCCGCACGCTGTGCCGCTCCAGCTCCGCGATGGCGGCGATCGTCGTGCCGCCCGGCGAGGTGACGGCCTCGCGCAGGATCACCGGGTGCTCGCCGGAGTCGCGCAGCATCACGGCGGCCCCCACGATCGACTGGGTGACCATGTCAAGAGCCGCGGCCCGCGGCATGCCGAGCAGGATGCCGGCGTCGACCATGGCCTCGACCAGGTAGAAGAAGTAGGCGGGGCCGCTGCCGGAGAGCGCGGTGGCGGCGTCCTGCTGCGACTCCGGGATGCGCAGCACCTTGCCGACCGGGCTGAGCAGGCCCTCGGCAAGCTTGAGGTGGTGCTCCTCCGCGTGCGCGCCCGCCGAGATGACGCTCATCGCCTCGTCGAACCTGATCGGCGTGTTGGACATCACCCGCACCACGGGCACGTCGACCCCGAGCCGCTGCTCCACGAACGACGTCGTGATGCCGGCCGCCGCGGTGATCACCAGGCGGTCGGCGGGCACGTAGGGGGCGATCTCGGCCAGCAGCGTGGCCATGTCCTGCGGTTTGACGGCCAGGATGAGCGTGTCGGCGGCCTTGGCGGCCTCGGAGTTGGAGACCGTGCGCACGCCGTACGTCTCGCGCAGCGCCTTCGCCCGCTCGGCCCTCCGGGTCGTCGCCATGATGTCGCCCGGCTTGAACCCGGCGCGCAGCAGCCCCGACAGCAGGGCCTCGCCCATCTTTCCCGCGCCCAGAATCGCAATCACGCTGGCAGCCTACTCACTTCGCGCGACGGGCCGGAGCGGGCGGCGGATCAGCGGCGCGAGAGCAGCGACCTGAGGAAGAAGGCCAGGTTGCGGGGGCGCTCGGCGAGGCGGCGCATGAGGTAGGCGTACCAGTCGGCGCCGTAGGGGACGTAGACCCGCATCCGCGCGCCCTGCCCGGCCAGGCGCAACTGCTCGTCGGGGCGCACGCCGTACAGCATCTGGTGCTCGTAGCCGGTCTGGTCGCGCCCGGCGAGCACGGCGAGCGTGGCGGCGACGCGCACCAGCCTGGGGTCGTGGGTGGCGACCATGGGGTAGCCGGTGCCGGCCATGAGGATCTTCAGGCACCGTACGAACGAGCGGTCGATGTCGGCGGGCCTGGTGTAGGCGCCGGGAGCGGTGTAGGCGCCCTTGCACAGGCGCACCCTGGCCCCGGCCAGCCCGTCACAGCGCTCGAGCGAGTCCGGGAGGTACGCCTGCACCACCACCCCCACCTCGGGGTGGTCCTCCCGCAGGGCGGCGTGCACGGAGTGCAGCCAGGGGATCGTGTCGTGCTCCTCGGCGTCGAGCGTCACCGTGACGTCCCTGGCCGCGGCCTCCCGGCAGATCGTGGCGGCGTGGCCGAGCGCGAGCTCCCGCGACAGCCGCAGGCCGAGCGCCGTGAGCTTGACCGACACGTCCGCCCCGGCGGGCAGCAGCCCGAGCAGCCGTACGTATTCGGCGACCGCCGCCTCGGCCTGGGACTCGTCCGTCACCTCCTCTCCGAGGTGGTCGACGGTGACGAGCAACCCCTTGCGGGTCAGCTCGCCGATCACGGCGCCCACGTCGCTCGCGACGTAGCGCGCGACCACGTCGGAGGTCAGGCGGGAGGAGGAGATGACGCGCTCGGCGCGTTCGCTCTTGGCGATCGCGAGCAGGGCCTGACGCAGCACGCGAACCACACTAACTTCCGGGTGCTGAACCAGCGACAGGGCATATCCGTCGAATGAGTATGCGTGGAATGACTGCGACTGTTCTGGCCGGATGTCTCGTGCTCGCGGCGGGCTGCGGCGCGGCGACGAGCGCCTCCCCCGCCGCCCCCACGACCCCCGACAAGCCGCCCGCCGTGACCGATCCGGTCACCACGACCCCGTCCACCGGCCCCGCCAAGAGCCCGAAGCCGGTCAAGCCGACCG
This sequence comes from Nonomuraea phyllanthi, assembly GCF_006334985.2. Classification (GTDB taxonomy): domain Bacteria; phylum Actinomycetota; class Actinomycetes; order Streptosporangiales; family Streptosporangiaceae; genus Nonomuraea; species Nonomuraea phyllanthi. Next base: position 225,385 of record NZ_VDLX02000016.1, on the reverse strand, counting down.
GCGACGCCGTCAACGTGCGCAAGGTCCGCTGGACCAAGGCCAAGCCGGTGTCCAAGGGCAGGAAGGTGCAGCTCACCTGGTGGTCGGGCGTCGCCCCCTGCACGGTCCTCGACCGGGTCAAGGTCGTGGAGACGGCCAAGAAGGTCACGATCACCCTGTACGAGGGTGCCTCGCCGAAGGCCAAGGACATGGCCTGCATCATGATCGCGATCGAGAAGACCACGACGGTCACGCTCAAGAAGCCGCTCGGCAAGCGCAAGATCGTGGACGGCGCCAAGTAGCCCCCCGCAGGTACCCGGGAACCTACCGCCCTTTCGTCCCCGTTAGAGGGAATGCTTTCGCGCTCACGAGGGTTGAGTCGGGTAGGCTCAAGTCGTTTGACAAAGTCGACTGGCATTCGTAGCTTGAGTCCACAAGACTCAACTTTGACTACAAGGACGTACTCATGGCACGTGCGGTAGGTATCGACCTTGGGACGACCAACTCCGTCGTCTCGATCCTCGAGGGCGGTGAGCCCACCGTCATCGCCAACGCGCAGGGCTCGCGGACCACGCCGTCCGTGGTCGCCTTCGCGAAGAATGGCGAGGTCCTCGTCGGTGAGGTCGCCAAGCGGCAGGCCGTCACCAATGTGGACCGGACGATCCGATCGGTCAAGCGGGAGATGGGCACCAACTGGTCCCAGGAGATCGACGGCAAGAAGTTCTCGCCCCAGCAGATCAGCGCCTTCGTCCTGCAGAAGCTGAAGCAGGACGCGGAGGCCTACCTCGGCGAGAAGATCACCGACGCGGTGGTCACCGTCCCCGCCTACTTCAACGACGCCCAGCGCCAGGCCACCAAGGAGGCCGGCACGGTGGCGGGGCTCAACGTGCTCCGCATCATCAACGAGCCGACCGCGGCGGCCCTCGCCTACGGGCTCGACAAGGAGCAGGACCAGACCATCCTGGTCTTCGACCTCGGTGGCGGCACCTTCGACGTGTCGCTGCTCGACGTCGGCCAGGAGGACGGCCACGGCTTCGTGGAGGTCAAGGCCACCTCGGGCGACAACCACCTCGGTGGTGACGACTGGGACCAGCGCATCGTCGACGAGCTTGTCAAGCGCTTCCAGAACGCCCACGGCGTCGACCTGGCCAAGGACAAGATGGCGCTCCAGCGCCTGCGCGAGGCGGCCGAGAAGGCCAAGATCGAGCTGTCCAGCCAGTCCGAGACCAACGTCAACCTGCCCTACATCACGGCCTCGTCCGAGGGCCCGCTGCACCTCGACGAGAAGCTGACCCGCTCCGAGTTCCAGCGGCTGACGGCCGACCTGCTCGAGCGGACCAAGGGCCCGTTCCACCAGGTCATCAAGGACGCCGGCATCAAGGTCTCCGACATCGCCCACGTGGTGCTCGTCGGCGGCTCGACCCGCATGCCCGCCGTCTCCGAGCTGGTCAAGGAGCTGACCGGCGGCAAGGAGCCCAACAAGGGCGTCAACCCCGACGAGGTCGTCGCCATCGGCGCCGCCCTGCAGGCGGGTGTGCTCAAGGGTGAGGTCAAGGACGTCCTGCTGCTCGACGTGACCCCGCTGTCGCTGGGCATCGAGACCAAGGGCGGCATCTTCACCAAGATCATCGAGCGCAACACGACGATCCCGACCAAGCGCTCCGAGGTCTTCACCACGGCCGAGGACAACCAGCCGTCGGTGCAGATCCAGGTCTTCCAGGGTGAGCGCGAGATCGCCTCGTACAACAAGAAGCTGGCGACCTTCGAGCTGACCGGCATCGCGCCGGCGCCGCGCGGCATCCCGCAGATCGAGGTCACCTTCGACATCGACGCCAACGGCATCGTCAACGTCTCCGCCAAGGACCTGGGCACGGGCAAGGAGCAGACGATGACGATCACCGGCGGCTCGGCGCTGCCGAAGGACGACATCGAGCGCATGATGCGCGAGGCCGAGTCGTACGCCGAGGAGGACAAGAAGCGCCGCGAGGAGGCCGAGGTCCGCAACAACGCCGACGGGCTCGCCTACCAGACGGAGAAGTTCCTCCGCGAGAACGACGACAAGGTCCCCGGCGACATCAAGACCGAGGTCAACGACGCCCTGGCGGAGCTGAAGAAGGCTCTGGAGGGCACCGACACCGACACGATCCGCACCTCGGCGGAGAAGCTCGCCACCGTCAGCCAGAAGATGGGCTCGGCGATCTACGCCGCGAGCCAGGGCCAGCAGGCCGGCGAGGGCGCCCCGCAGGACGCCACGGCCGGTCAGGGCCAGAAGGCCGATGACGACGTGGTCGAGGCCGAGATCGTCGACGAAGACCAGCCGAAGAAGGACCAGTGATGCCGCCGCGTGAAAACGGGCAGGACCAGCCGGTGATCCGCGACAACCGCAAGATCGACCCGGAGACGGGGCAGGTCAGGGAGGCCACCGCCGCCGAGCAGGAGGCCGAGCAGGCGCCTGCCGCGGCGGAGGCCCCCGGCGCCCACGGCGAGCTGGCCGCCCAGCTCGCCGAGCGGACCGCCGACCTGCAACGGCTGCAGGCCGAATACGTGAACTACCGCAAGCGCGTCGAGCGCGACCGGGCCGTGGTTCGCGAGCAGGCCGTCGCCGGGGCGCTGACGGAGCTGCTGCCCGTGCTCGACGACATCGGCAGGGCACGCGACCACGGAGAGCTGACCGGTGGCTTCGCGAAGGTGGCGGAGTCGCTGGAGTCGGTCCTGACCAAGCTCGGCCTCAGCGCCTTCGGCCAGAAGGGCGACCCGTTCGACCCGACCGTCCACGAGGCGCTCATGCACAGCTACTCGGAGGACGTCACCGAGCCGACCGCCATCGAGGTGCTGCAGCCCGGATACCGCCTGGGCGACCGGGTGTTGCGCCCGGCGCGGGTGGCCGTCGCCGAGCCAGGGGACGCCACTCCCGCGTCCAATGACGACGAAAACTGACACCAGGACGAAGGGCCATAGATGAGCACCAAGGACTACTTGGAGAAGGACTACTACGCCGTCCTTGGTGTGCCCAAGACCGCCACCGCCGAAGAGATCAAGAAGGCTTATCGGAAGCTGGCCAGGCAGTACCACCCCGACAGCAACCAGGGCGACGCGACCAAAGAGGCCAAGTTCAAAGAGGTCTCCGAGGCTTACGACGTCCTGTCCGACGGCAAGCGCCGCAAGGAGTACGACGAGGCGCGCACGCTGTTCGGCTCCGGGGTGGGCGGCCAGCGGCCCGGAGGCGGCGGCGGTTTCTCGTTCGACTTCGGCGACCTGTTCGGCGGCACCGGACAGAGCACGGGGGGCGGCGCGGGCGAGCGGCTCGGCGACCTGTTCGGCGGGCTGTTCAACCGGGGCGGGGGCTCCACCCGCACCACCACGACCAGGCCGAGGCGTGGCCAGGACATCGAGTCCGAGGTCACGCTGACCTTCACCGAAGCGGCCGAGGGCACCACGGTGTCACTCAGGCTGACCAGCTCGGCCGCCTGCGCCGCGTGCACCGGCACCGGCGCCAGGGCGGGCACGACCCCCAGGGTCTGCCCCACCTGCGAGGGCACCGGCGCGGCCAGCCGCAACCTGGGCAACTTCGCCTTCTCCGAGCCCTGCCGCGACTGCAAGGGCCGCGGGCTGATCGTGGACGACCCCTGCCCCGTGTGCGAGGGCAGCGGCCGGGCCAAGAGCACCCGCACCATCCAGGCCCGCATCCCCGCCGGCGTGGCCGACGGGCAGCGGGTCAAGCTCAAGGCCAAGGGGGCGCCGGGCGAGAACGGCGGCCCCGCGGGCGACCTCTACATCCAGACGCACGTCAAGCCGCACGCCGTCTTCGGCAGGTCGGGCGACAACCTCACGGTCACCGTCCCGGTGACGTTCACGGAGGCCGCGCTCGGCGCGGAGATCAAGGTGCCGATCCTCAAGGGCATGCCGGTCACGCTGCGCATCCCCGCGGGCACGCCCAACGGGCGCACGTTCCGCGTGCGCGGCAGGGGCGTCACGCGCAAGGACGGCACCAAGGGTGACCTGCTCGCCACCGTCGAGGTCCTGGTGCCGAAGACGCTCGACGACAAGTCACGCGAGCTCCTCAGCGAGTTCAACACCGCTACAGCGGGTGATGACCCGCGAGCCGAGCTCATTCAGCGAGCCAGAAGCGAGTAGCCGATGGACGCCAACTATTTCGACCTGTCAGACGACACGCCGGTCTATGTGATCTCGGTGGCCGCGCAGCTGTCGGGCCTGCACCCGCAGACGCTGCGCCAGTACGACCGCCTCGGCCTGGTCAGCCCGGGCCGCACGGCGGGGCGTGGTCGCCTCTACTCCACGAGAGACATCATCCAGCTCCGCGAGGTCCAGCGCCTCTCCCAGGAGGAGGGCATCAACCTCGCGGGCATCAAGCGGATCCTCGAGCTCGAGAACGAAGCTCTGCGGCTGCGTGAGGAGGTTCACCGCCTGCGCGCCGAGATGCGCATGGTCAGAGCGTTGATCCGCTACGAGCTGCCACCGGGGGCTTAGAAAGAATGGACTACAAGCTCACCCAGAAGAGCCAGGAAGCTCTCTCGGGGGCCATGCGGCGTGCCGCCGCGGAGGGCAACCCGGAGATCGCGCCGGCTCACCTGCTGACCACGCTGCTCTCCCAGACGGGCGGCACCGCCGTCCCGCTGCTCGACGCCGTCGGCGCCGACTGGCGCACGCTGCGGGCGCGGGCGGAGGAGCTGCTCGCGGCGCTGCCCAAGGCCCAGGGGGCCACGGTGGGCGCGCCGTCCAGCTCCCGCCAGCTGCTCACGGTGCTCAACACCGCCGCCCAGCACGCCAACCGCCTGGAAGACCTCTACGTCTCGACCGAACACCTGCTGGTCGGCCTGGCCGCCGACGGGGGGCAGGTGGCCGAGCTGCTCAAGTCGCAGGGCGCCTCTCCGCAGGCCCTGCTCGACGCCTTCGAGAAGGTACGCGGCCACGCCCGCGTCACCAGCGAGACCCCGGAGGACACCTACCAGGCGCTGGAGAAGTACGGTGTCGACCTGACCGAGCACGCCCGCGGCGGCAGGCTCGACCCGGTCATCGGCCGCGACGCCGAGATCCGCCGTGTCGTCCAGGTGCTCAGCCGGCGCACCAAGAACAACCCGGTGCTCATCGGCGAGCCGGGCGTCGGCAAGACCGCGGTGGTCGAGGGCCTGGCCCAGCGCATCGTGGCCGGCGACGTGCCCGAGTCGCTGCGCAACAAGCGGCTGATCTCGCTCGACCTCGGCGCGATGGTCGCCGGCGCGAAATACCGCGGCGAGTTCGAGGAGCGGCTCAAGGCCGTGCTCTCCGAGATCAAGGAGAGCGACGGGCAGATCGTGACGTTCATCGACGAGCTGCACACCGTCGTCGGCGCGGGCGCCGCCGAGGGCGCGATGGACGCGGGCAACATGCTCAAGCCGATGCTGGCCCGCGGCGAGCTGCGCATGATCGGCGCGACCACGCTCGACGAATACCGCGAGCGCATCGAGAAGGACCCGGCGCTGGAGCGGCGCTTCCAGCAGGTCTACGTGGGCGAGCCCACGGTCGAGGACACCATCGCGATCCTGCGCGGGCTGAAGAGCCGCTACGAGGCGCACCACCAGGTGCAGATCGCCGACAGCGCGCTCGTGGCCTCCGCCGCGCTCTCCGACCGCTACATCACCAACCGCTTCCTCCCCGACAAGGCCATCGACCTCGTCGACGAGGCCGCCTCGCGGCTGCGCATGGAGATCGACTCCCGTCCCGTGGAGATCGACCAGCTCCAGCGCAGCGTCGACCGGCTGAAGATGGAGGAGCTGGCCCTGTCCAAGGAGACCGACGAGGCCTCCGTCCAGCGGCTCGAACGCCTGCGCCAGGAGCTGGCCGACCGCCAGGAGGAGCTCAACGCCCTGGTCGGCCGCTGGGAGCACGAGAAGGCCGGCCTCAACAAGGTCGGCGAGCTGAAGAAGCAGCTCGACGAGGCGCGCAGCTCCGCCGAGCGGGCGCAGCGCGACGGCGACTTCGAGTCCGCCTCCAAGCTCATGTACGCCGAGGTGCCCAGGCTGGAGCAGGCCCTGAAGGCCGCCTCCGACGCCGCGCCGCCGGAGAACGCCATGGTCAAGGAGGAGGTCGGCGCCGACGACATCGCCGAGGTGATCTCGTCATGGACCGGCATCCCCGCAGGGCGGCTCCTGGAGGCCGAGACGGCCAAGCTGCTGCGGATGGAGTCGGAGCTGGGCAAGCGGCTCATCGGGCAGCGGCCCGCCGTACAGGCCGTTTCCGACGCCGTACGCCGGAGCCGGGCGGGCATCGCCGACGTCGACCGGCCGACGGGCTCGTTCCTCTTCCTCGGCCCCACGGGTGTCGGCAAGACGGAGCTGGCCAAGGCGCTGGCGGAGTTCCTGTTCGACGACGAGCGGGCGATGACCCGGATCGACATGAGCGAATACTCCGAGAAGCACAGCGTGGCCAGGCTCGTCGGCGCGCCTCCCGGCTACGTCGGCTACGAGGAGGGCGGCCAGCTCACCGAGGCCGTGCGGCGGCGCCCGTACACCGTCGTGCTGCTCGACGAGGTGGAGAAGGCCCACCCCGAGGTCTTCGACATCCTGCTCCAGGTGCTCGACGACGGGCGGCTGACCGACGGCCAGGGCCGCACGGTCGACTTCCGCAACACGATCCTGATCCTCACCTCCAACATCGGCTCGCAGTACCTGGTCGATCCCAAGCTGGAGAACGGCGCCAAGCGGGAGGCCGTCATGGGGGCGGTGCGCAGCTCGTTCAAGCCGGAGTTCCTCAACCGGCTCGATGACGTGATCCTCTTCGACGCGCTCGGCACGGAGGAGCTGGCGCAGATCGTCGACCTGCAGGTCGAGCGCCTGGCACGGCGCCTGGCCGACCGCCGGCTGACGCTGGACGTCACGCCCGCGGCCCGCGAGTGGCTGGCGCTGACGGGCTACGACCCGATGTACGGCGCCCGCCCGCTGCGGCGGCTCGTCCAGTCGGCCATCGGCGACAAGCTCGCCAAGGCGGTGCTGTCGGGCGAGGTCATGGACGGCGACAACGTCAAGGTGGAGCTCGGCGACGACGAGCTGCTCATCCAGCGCGCCTGACCGCGCCGCGGGAAGCCCGGGGATCCACGCGATCTCCGGGCTTCCGGCGTGCCAGGCCGGTTGATCGGGATCTCGGAGCTTCCGGCGTGTCATGGAGCGGTCATCACCGCTGGTCCTTGGTAAGGTTCGGCCCACTCTTCGGACAAGCCGCACTCGCGCCGCCTGATGGCTGACTACCTTCAGCGTTCGTCAGATCACCGAACTCGATCAGGGGACGTGAAGTGTCATCTCAGAAGATCCGGAGCATCATCGCGGTGGCCACGCTGACCGCCGGCGTCACCTGGCTGGCCGCGGCCCCCTCGACGGCGGACTCCTGTATCGGCACCGAGCCTGCCTTGCTGTCGCCCAAGTCGCTCCTCACCTACTGTGACCAGACCACCAGGGTGCGCGTGAACGACGGTGGGACCGGCGGCAGCCGGATGGTCACCGACGAGACCACCAAGCTCGCCATGGCGGCCAACGCGATGGCCAGGCAGGCCGGCCTGACCGGGCTGGCCGCCGCACGCGAGGTGCTGGGCGTGGCCGACCTGGGCGGGATGGCGGCCACCTGGGGCATGCCCTCGCTGACCACGGTCTCCCCGGCCCTGTTCCCCGCGGCGCCCGGGCCGGCGGGGATGCAGGATCTGTCGACCGTCGCGGAAGTGCCCGTGCTGCCCGCCCTCCCGCAGGTGCCGACCATCCCGCTGCAGGCCAAGTCGCCGGCCGAGATGTCACTCGGGCGGCCTCCTGCCCACAACCGCATCGCGGGCTCCGAGATCGAGTCGCCGGCGGACCTGGAGAAGCCGGTCAAGCAGGTCGGGGCCGAGGTGGTCGACGTCCTGCTGCCGAAGGCCGTGGAGAGCATCGAGGGCACCTCGATGCTGCCCGGCGGCCAGAGCGCCGTGGCCGGCTTCTCCGGGCTGGTGCAGGAGCTGGGGCTGCGCTGAGCCACCGGTCCGGGCGCGGGTCGTGCCTGCCGCGCCCGGGCTTTCCCCACGGCGAAGAGGCCGCGGTCGCCGCGGACCGCGGCCTCTTCGCCCCCTCCGCCCCCTTGACGAGGGGCCGGGGCGGGTCAGGGCACGAGCGCGTCCAGCTCGTCCTCAGGGAGCCCGAGGTCCACGCGGATGCGGTAGCGGGTGCGCAGGATCGCCACCTGCTCCGGATCGTTCTCGTCGCACCCCAGGACCGCCTGGGTGGCCCAGTCGAGCCCGCCCTGGAGGTCCCCGTAGGCGACCAGCGTCTCGGCGATCGTGTGGGCGGTCGCCGTGGAGACGCCGCCCTCCGCGCGTATGGTCTCGATGACCTCCCTGGCCTCATCGGCCCTGTCCAGCTCGAAGAGCGTGTCGGCGATCCCGGCGCGCGGGTCGAACCCCGCGTCGCCACCGTCCTCGACGGCGAGCTGGAAACACTCCATAGCGCGCGCCGGCTGGCCGGCGGCTCGCCACTCCTCGGCGGCGAGGACCAGGATGGACGCCCGGGAGACGTCGCCGGACGAGTAGCCCAGCGCGACGTCGTGTAGCCGACCGGCCAGGGAACTGTGGTCGTCGGCCAGTAGGGCCTGCTCAAGCAGACGATCAAGGTGCTCACGGGTCACATGCGCCACACCGCGAGACTACCGAGCCGCTCGGCGCTTTGCCCGGTCAATGCGCATCGCCGGTCAGTCACAAATTCGGTAACACTATGCCCATTAGTGGTCACGGTCAGCGTGTCCGTGCAGGTGACAGGGCATATACGGGTCGCTTTGCTACTTCGCGAGCAAGGGGGCTGTGATGGGCATGTCCAGGCAGATGACCTTCACGCTGGCCTGTGTCGTCGTGTTGTCGGCCCTTGTTCCCGGTGTGGCGGGATATCTGTCGGCCCGCATGGAGGCCATCGAGGCGGCTGAACGCAACCTCCATGCCCTGGAGGCCAGGCTGCACCTTCGCGAGGCGAGAGAGGCACGCCCCGTGTCGTTCCCCGCGCCGTGCCTGCGCACACCGGCCACCCCGCGCTTCCAGCAGGTGCCGGCGACGGCGCTCGGCGAGTACGGGAAGCGCTGGCCCGCCTGGGTGACGGGCCTGCTCAAGGAAGTGGCGGACTTCGAGCGCGACTACGACTACTAGCGGCGCCTGCCGCCGGCGGCCCCGATACGTCAGGCCGGGACGCCCCCGGACGGCAGGCGCGGCGACCACGATCTCAGCTGCCGGGACAGGAAGCCGCGGATGAGCTGCTTCGCCGCGTCGATGATCTCGGGTGAGCCCTGGGGGTCGCGCCGGAAGGCCAGCTTCAGCACGGCGTCGCCCGCCTCGACCGCGACGAGCACGCCCAGGTCGAGCTCGGCGCTGTCGGCCAGCCCGAACTCCTTCAGCAGCAGCCCGCGCAGCCGCCCGGCGATCACCGTGTTGTTGTCGGAGTCGGAGTCGAGCAGGTTGAGGTCGACCACGTCGCCGAAGTGGAGGCTCTTGAAGCCGGGAACCGTCCTGTGCATGTCGACGTAGACGTCGATGATGGCGTCGATGGCCTCCCACCAGCCGCGGTATTCCTCCGACAGGAACCTGCGGCCCACCCTGCGGACGAACTCCTCGACGTTGCGCCGGGTGAGCTCCTGGGTGACCGCCCGCTTGTCGGGGAAGAACTGGTAGACCGACCCGATCGCGACGCCGGCCCGCTCGGCTATGCGGGTGGTGGACAGCGCGTCGTATCCGCTCTCGTCGAGGAGGTGGGCGCAGGCGTCGAGCATCCGCTCGACGCGCCGGGCACTACGGCGCTGGGCCGGCTGCCGGCGGAGCGCCTGGGGGTGGGTGCAGTCATCATGCATCTGCGGGGAGGACACGCATTCATCATCTCCCGTATGGCGGATTCTTACCTCCCAATTCCTCGATTTCTGCCGAGCGCGCTCCACCGGGCCAGCCCGCGCATCGCCGCTGGGGAAATCCTGGAAAGGGCATATCCGATTTTCCCCTCCAGGTTGACCGGAACCACGGCCTGATTTCTGTGGACGGCCCGCAGAATGTGCGCGGCCACCCGTTCGGCCGGATAACCGCGCCGCGCCAGGCCGCGCTCGGCCGCCTCGCGGATGTCGCCGCCGACGTACGTGGCGTGGCGCGCGATCGGCGTGGAGACGAATCCCGGGCAGATGGCGCTGACCCCGATCCCGTGCCCGGCCAGCTCCGCCCTGAGGCAGTCGCTGAGCATCTTCACGGCCGCCTTGGTGGTCGAGTACGCGGGCAGCAGCCGCGACGGCGCGAACGCCGCCAGGGAGGCGATGTTGACGATGTGGCCGCCCTCGCCGCGCTCCACCATGGCCGCGCCGAAGAGCCGGCAGCCGTGAATGACGCCCCAGAGATTGACGTCGATCGTCCGGCGCCAGTCGTCCACCGTATGATCAAGGAAGGGCCCCGCGACGGCGATCCCCGCATTGTTCACCACAATGTCCGGCACGCCATATTCGGCGACGATATTTCGTGAGAATTCCTCCATTTGCGCGCTACTGGCGACGTCCACCTGCGCGGCGTGGCCCGTACCCCCGAGATCCTCGGCGATGGCGCCGGCGGCCCGCGCCGCGGCGCCCGCGTCGATGTCCGCGCACACCACCGCGGCTCCGTGAGCCGCGAACGCCCGCGCCGTCGCCAGCCCGATCCCCGACCCCGCGCCCGTGACGACCACCAGCCGCCCCTCGAAGGCCGCGCCCGTCTCCACCATCCCGACCTCCTGTTGGACGCTCCGTCCAGCACAATAAATCGATCAGGGCCGCGCGGACAGCCCGGCGCAGGAGCGCAACTCCTTCCAGTCCGCCACCGCCTGGGTCCGTGCCGACCCCGTCATCGGTACGGGGATACCCCCCTGGATGGTGGCGGGCGTCCAGCGGTCCTTGAGCACCTTGCGCCCGTTGATGGTCAGTGTCAGCACGCCGGTCCTGCCCGTGGTGCCCGGGGTGGAGTTGTAGAAGACGAAGTTGCCCATGCCGTAGTTGACGTACGCCTTGCCGAGATATCCGGACCCGAGCAGGATGTGCGCGTGCCCGCCGACCACCACGTCGGCGCCCGCCTTGACCAGCTTGGGGGCCAGCGAGAGCTGTGCCTGGTTCGGGCACTTCTGCAGCTCGGTGCCCCAGTGCAGGTGGACGATCACGGTGTCGGAGTTCTTGCGCGCCTGCCGTACGGCCCGCAGCAGGGCGTCCTCGTCCTTGGCGGAGGCGAGGCCGCCCTTGTCGTCGGTGGCCGTCCACGCCTGGATGAACTCCGCGTCGAGCACCTGGGTGGCCCCGATGATCGCCACCCGGTTGCCGTTCACGGTCCTGCGGAACGGCTTGAACGCCTGCGCCGCGTCCTTCCCGATCCCCACCATGGGGAACTTGCTGCGCTTGATGGCCGCCAGCGAGTCCGCCAGCCCGGTCTCCATGTAGTCCATGCCGTGGTTGTTGGCCATGGACGCGACGTCGACCCCGGCGGCCTTCAGGGCGGTCAACGCGCTCGCCGGCGCCCTGAACGTGTACTGCTTGCCCGGCGCCGGCGTCCCGCCCGTGGTGATCGCCGTCTCCAGGTTCACCATCGATAAGTCGGCCTTGCGCAGCACGCTCGCGATCGGCCCGAGCGCCGTGCGCGGGCTGGCCAGCCGCCCCCGCAGCATCCCCTCGAAGTGCACGTCACCGCCGAAGGCGATCGTGTACGGCCGCCGCTCCGGCGTCGGCTCGGCGGTGGGTGACGTGGCGATCTGGTGTTCCACCTGCCGTCGCTGCGGTTCCTTCTCCGGTGGCGCCGAGCAGGCCGCCAGCGACGCCACGACAGCGAACAACGGGAGGGCACGGGGGAATCTCATCTGCCGCACTTCCGCTCGAATCCGGTCGTTTAGGGATCGAGCATGCCATGCTGGGAGATTTACCGCGCAGTCTGCCCCTTATCCAGGAGTTCGCGCATCGCGTCCCACGTCGCCTCGTTCGCCGGGGTGTAGACGATCAGCCGGATCTCCGGGGCGGCCATGAGGCTGGTCGTGCTGAAGCGCAGCTCGCCCTGCTCCACGTGCTTGAACGCCTTCTCCCTCGGCCCCGGCTCGGCCACGTCCTGCCTGGCCCACAGCAGTGCGAACTCGGCGCTCTCCGCGCAGAGCCGGCGGACGAAGTCCTGCCAGCACGGATCGTCCACGTGCCGGCTGTAGGCGCTCCTGAAGACCGCAACCGACCGCGCCAGCTCCTGGTCGCGGTTGAGCAGCAGGGTCGTGGCGGCCGGGTTGAAGCAGGTGTACCAGAGCGAGTTCCGCTCGCCCTCCGGCGCGTTCACCATCTCGGGGAACAGGGTCTCGTACGCCGCGTTCCAGGCCAGGGCGTCGCACCGGCTGTTGGCCACGCAGGCGGGCATGTCGCCCAGCCGGTCGAGGATCTGCCGCATCTCGGGCGTCACCTGCCCGGAGTCGTCGGGAGCCGGCTCCGTGTGCCCCGCCAGCCGGTAGAGGTGCTGGCGCTCGGCGCCGTCGAGCCGGAGCGTGCGCGCGATGGCGTCGAGCACCTGGGTGCTGGCGTTGATCGGGCGGCCCTGCTCCAGCCACGTGTACCAGGTCACGCCCACGCCGGCCAGCTGCGCGACCTCCTCGCGCCGCAGCCCGGGAGTGCGCCTGCGCGGGCCCGGCGCGAGCTCGACCATCTCCGGGGTGATCCGCTCGCGGCGGGTGCGCAGGAACGCCGACAGGTCCGTACGCTTACCTTCAGCCACCCTCATGTCTCCACTATCGGGGCTTGTGGCGATATTTAGCCAGTTACCGTCAATACCAGTATAAATGGGCTCTCGTTACTGGTACTGGATGCCCGGCAGACTGATCGTCATGACGCAAACCGCTGCTATCACCCCGCCCGCGGACACCACGCCGCGGACCGGGACCAAGGCCAGCGGCCTGCTCCTCGCGATCATCCTTGTGGGGCAGTTCCTGGCCATCCTGAACGTGAACATCGTCAACGTGGCCACCCCGACCATCGAGGCCGATCTGCACTCCTCCGGCGCCGGGCTGCAGATGATCGTGGCCGGATACACCATTGTCTACGCCGTCCTGTTGATCACCGGAGCCAGGGTCGGCGACCTGTTCGGCTACCGCAACGCGTTCCTCGGCGGGCTCGCGCTGTTCACCGTCACCACGCTCGGCGCGGGCCTCGCGCCCTCGACGGGCTGGCTGGTGGCCTTCCGCCTGCTCCAGGGCGCCGGTGCCGCGATGATGATGCCGCAGGTCCTGACGCTGATCCAGCGCAACTACCACGGCCAGGCCAGGGGCCGCGCGATCGGCCTGTGGTCGCTGGTGATCAGCGGCGGCATCGTGGTCGGCCAGGCGCTCGGCGGGATCCTGCTGGGCATCGGCGCGGGCTGGCGGATCGTGTTCCTCGTGCTCGTGCCGATCGGCCTGCTGCTGCTGGCCGCCGGCTTCAAGGTGCTGCCGGCCGACGAGGGCGGCGGCCGGGCGGGGCTCGACCCGTGGGGCCTCGCGACCCTGTCGGCGGCCGTGCTCCTGCTCGTGGTGCCGATGGTGCTGGGCCGCGAGTTCGGCTGGCCGCTGTGGGGCTGGATCTCGATGGCGCTGAGCGTGGTGATGTTCGCGGTGTTCGTCCGCATCGAGCGGTGGGTGACCGCCCGTGGCGGGCGCCCGCTGGTGAACGCCCGGGTGCTGCGCGCCCCCGGTATGCGGCCCGGCCTCGCGATCCTGCTGCTCGGCCCGGCGACGTGGGGGGCGTTCCTGTTCACCTCGGCCCTGCACCTCCAGGGCGACCTGCACCTGACGCCGCTCGCCTCCGGCATGATGCTGGTCCCCTGCGCGCTGGCCTTCGGCCTCGTCGGGCTCTTCTGGCCGCGCCTGCCCGCCCCTCTCCAGCGCCCGCTGGTGCCGTTCGGCTACGTGGTGGCCGCCCCCGCCTACCTCGGCCTCGGGCTCGCCGCCGGGGGCGGGCTACCGTACGCCGTCATGAGCGCCCTCGTCGGCGCCGGGCTCGGCGTGCAGGTGGCGGTGACGAACATGGCGACCGAGCAGGTGGACGGCGAGTTCGCGGCGGACGCGAGCGGCGCCCTGCTCACCGTGATGCAACTCGGCCAGGTCATCGGCGTCTCGACGGTGGGGACGCTCTTCATCAGCCTGAGCCAGGGCCACGGCACGGTCTCGGCCTCGCTGATGTCCTCCATCGCCATGGCGGCCCTGGCCGTGCTGGCGGGACTGAGCTCGATCTTCCTCGTACGGCGCCGCGTACCGGCACGTGCCTGAGGTCAGGAAGAGGCGCGACACAGGTTGATCATCATGGTGGGGAGTGTGCCATGATGTGCGGGTCTTCCGTGCTCCATCCTCGCCAGGAGAGCTGGAAAGTCCTGGAGGTCGCGCCTCCACTCGAACGGCCCTGAGCGTTGTCCCACCAACCCGCAGGGCCGTTCGTCATGCGCCGGCTACGAGTGCGGCCGGGTCGAACTCACCCTCACGGACCCCGGCGGTGAAGGCGGCCCACTCGGCCGGGGTGAAGACCAGGACGGGACCGTCCTGCTCCTTGCTGTCCCTCAGCGCGACGTTGCCGTCGGCCAGGGGTGCGACCTCGACGCAAGCCGTCGCGCCGTTGCAGAAGCTGGCCTTCCGCCAGGCCGCCTTCGTGATATCGGTGTACATTTTCTCCCCCAGGGCGCCATTGCCCCAGCTAACTTCGCCATTGCATGGCTTTGCGTTGGATTAGGACACGGGATTCGGCTTCGTCCAGCGCCTCCGACTGCATGTGGTCGAACGCGCTTTCGTAACCGGCCACCCGCTCAAGATCCTCGACGAAGTGGGCAGTGTAGAGCTGCTCCAGGTAAACGACATCGTCGAAGGCCGAGAACTTGAGGTGGATGAAGGCCCCGGTGTTCACCGGATGGAGAGACTCCAGGGGCAGGACATGCACGCTGACATGCGCGAGCAGGGAGATCTCCAGGAGATGCTCCATCTGCGCACGCATGACCGAGGGCTCGCCGAAGCGGCGCATCAGGGCGGCCTCGTCCAGCACCACGCTCATCTTGCACGGGTTGGGCCTGTGCAGGACCCGCTGCTGGCGATCGAGACGCGCCTCGACACGGCTGCGCACACCACTGTGGGTGATGCGCGCGATGCCACGGGTGGCCAGGATGACCTCCCGCGCGTAGTCCTCGGTTTGCAGGAGACCGGGCACAGCCTGGGGTTCCCAGTTGCGCTGGTGAATGGCCTCCGCTTCCAGCCCGAGGAATCTTGTGTACTCCTCAGGCAGGGCGTCTTCGTAATCTTCCCACCACCCGCGCTGCTCCGCATCCCTCAACAGGCCGAAGAGCTCCTCAAGTTTCTCCACGTCGACGCGGTAGAGGCTCGCGAGAGCCTTGACGTCGTCGGAGCTCGGCATGGTCTTGGCCGCCTCGATACGGCTGACCTTGCTCGCGGACCAGCCGAGCTCCCTGGCCGCCTTGGCACCCGTGAGTGCTCTTCGCTCTCGGAGGAGGCGCAGCTCCTGGCCTAGCCGGAGCCTGCGAACTGTAGGACTGCCCTGCTGCGATGGCACCGTCCACTCTCCTTGTCGGGAATGAAGGTGTGGCGGGAAGGGGTCGTTTGGGGCCCGGCTTTGTGGGCCGTTCGCCTAATCTTACACTGCAAGTTGCATGTGGCGTGCCGCGTGGCCTTGCCAGAAGGCTTTCATGGGGAGAGCCTAGGGGCAAGACAACCTACGTTTAAGGGTGGGCTGGGGGTGGAACATCTCCGGCCTACGGAGTGAGTCGACAGTGTGCATGCAAGTTGCACCGCAAGCGTGAAGAAAATTAAATCTTCCCTTGCTCAATGTATTGCACCGTTGCTCACCTCGGGGGACGATCGGTTCCAGGAGGGTTCTCGAACGTGAGGAGGCCGGGATGACGACTCGGCCGTACACATCGGGCCTTCCGCCCTTGATCTCGCGGCCCCGCGCGGGCCGCATCGCCGGCAATGTCGCCGTCCCGGAAACGAAACTCTGCCCCAGGGAGGCCACTTGCCGGAAGGATCCCCACATCGCCTGAAGAACTCAGCGAGAGTCCGCTCATTCGAGCAGCGAAAAAGCCGGTCCGCGGCTGACCGCCTGTCGCGCCGCATATGGGCTGCCACCCTGCGGCGAAACGGTCGTCAGCCGTCGGACCGGCGAAGAAGCCACCTCTGAAAATGCCGCGAAAGGGGTCTTCTCATGTACTCACAAGGTACCAAGGGACTCGGCCGAATCAAGTCCCGGATCCGGGAGCTCATCGCCTGGACCGATCGCGAGATCTGCATGGAGCCGGACGAGTTCGCGCACCACATCGGCTGGACCGTCACCAGGACGGGCTTCGGCTCCCGTCGCTACCGCGACCCACGCTTCGACCAGCTCGCCGTGCCACAGCGCGTGACGGAGGAGGTGTCCTGACATGTCGAGGAACCCGCGCAACCAGATCTACCCGGCCGGCGAGGACCTTCCCGCCGCCGGGCGCACCGGGCCGCTGGTCAGGCTGTGGCGGATCCGTACCGAACTGCTGCTGGTCGCCGGGCTGGCGCTGACGGCGCTCGCCCTGCTGGGCGCCACGCAGGAGGGTCACTGGTGGCCGTTCGTCCTGCTGACGAGCGCCGTCTCCGTGCCCGCGGCGACGAGGACCGGCCGCAACTGGGTGACCGCGCACTTCTGGTGCGTCGTGTCCAGGCACCGCCTCCAGCGGGTGTGCCTGGAGACCACGATGCACACCAGGGCCGGGCGGATCCCGCTCGTGCTCTGGATCACGCCGACGGCCACGGGCGAGAAGGCGCTGGTCATGACCAGGGCCGGCATCTCCGCCGAGGAGTTCGAGGCGTACGCCGAGGAAATCGCGGCGGCCTGCTGGGCGAGGAGCGCCAAGGTCTTCCGGCACCGCAAGCGCGCCCAGTTCGTGCTCGTGGAGATCGTCAGGCGCGACGAGGCGCCCGGCGCGGCCGCTCCCGGCCTCGACCGCCTGTACGGGAGGCGAGCCTGGGTCTCGTTGAGACCCGATCTCGAGGAGCCGCCTGATCTGCGCGCACGTCCCGTGCTGCCGGTGGCCGCCTAGGAAGCCGACGCCGGCCACCCAGGGAGCCTGGGGGACTCCGCGCCGTTCCCCGGGCGGGAAGCCCCGGAGACCGCGGGGGCTCCGGGGCTTCCCCACGCGGAACGGCGAGCGGCGGTGTTCACCGAGTCGCGGTCACGATTTCACCAACCGGGGTGATCACCGCACATTAAGGTGTCGCGCGTGACTATCGTGCCAGAAGAGGACCGCCTGAACGCCCAGATCGCCTTCGCCACCGAGATCGACAAGTTGAAGCGGATCATCCGCCGCAACCTTCTGATAGACGGCTCGCGACGGGAGAACACCGCAGAGCACTCCTGGTACGTGGGCACGCTGGCGATGATCCTCGGCGAGCATGCCCCACCCGGGACCGACCTCCAGCGGGTCGTGGCGATGCTGCTGGTGCACGACCTGGTCGAGATCGACGCCGGTGACACCTTCATCTACGACCCGGTGGAGGTGGCGGCGCAGGCCGAGGCCGAGCGGGCCGCCGCCGACCGCGTCTTCGGCCTGCTGCCCGCCGACCAGGGCACATGGATGCGCGAGCTGTGGGACGAGTTCGAGGCCAGGGAGACGCCGGAGGCCAGGTTCGCCAAGGCCCTCGACCGCTTCGCCCCCATCCTGGCCAACCACCACACCGAGGGCGGCACGTGGCCGCTGTTCAAGGTCAGGGCCGAACAGGTCAGGGAGAAGGTGCGGATCATCGAGGAGGGTTCACCCTCGCTCGGCGCGTACGCTCTGGAGCTGGTGGAATTGTCCGTGGCCAGGGGACACCTGTCCGAGTGATGCCCACATGGGTGGGGTAGGGGACTTGTCGTGAAAGAGGAAGTGCGAGCGAAACGTCGGCAGCTGCGGGGTCTCGCCGGTCCGGTCGCCCTCGCCGATCGGCTCGAGAAGTCCAAGACCTTCGACACGCCTGTCAGGGTGCTGGCCAAGACCGTACGCCAGCGCATCCGCCCCGGCCTGCTCCGCGACGTGCTGCACGGCGTCCCCACCGGCAAGCCGCTGCACCCGCCGCTGGCCAACATCAGCCTGGGCTGCTGGCTGTCCGCGGCCCTGCTCGACGTGATCGACGGCGACCCCCGGGCCACGCGCGTGCTGCTGGCCACGGGCATCGCCAACGCGGTGCCCACGGCGGCGTCCGGGCTGACCGACTGGTCCTCTCTCCACCGCGAGCAGCAGCGGGTGGGCTTCGTCCACATGCTGTCCAACGTGGCCGCGCTCGGCCTGATCTCCGGCTCCCTGCTGGCCCGCCTGCGCGGGCACGAGCGGGCCGGCCGCGTCCTGACCATGGCCGGGCTGGGCCTGGCCGGGCTGGGCGGCTATCTCGGCGGCCACATGGCCTACCGGCAGGCGGCGGGGTCCAACCACGCCCCGCAGATCTCCCACCTGGTGCCGCTGGGCTGGCACGACCTGTGCCCGCTGAGGGACCTGCCCGACGGCCGCCCCGTGGCGCGGCGGCTCGGCTACATCCAGCTCTTCGTGCTGCGCCAGGGCGACGCCGTGACCGTGCTCGCCGACCGCTGCCCGCACCTGGCGGGGCCGCTGCACCAGGGCAGGCTCGTCATGGAGAACGGCGAGGCGTGCGTGGTCTGCCCGTGGCACGGCAGCACGTTCCGGCTGGACGACGGCTCGGTGAAGCACGGCCCCGCGACCGCGCCGGCGCCCATGTTCGAGACCCGCATCCGGCGGGACGGCACGATCCAGGTACGCCCGGCCTTGACCTGAAGCTCGCTTGAGGTTCTACCGTCGGCCTCATGAGCAGCACGATCCTGGTGACCGGCGCGACCGGCAACGTGGGCAGGCATGTGACATCCCAGCTGGCGGAGGCCGGGCTGGAGGTGCGGGCACTCGTCAGGGACCCGGAGCGCGCCCGCCTGCCGGAACGGGTCGAGGTGGTGCGCGGCGACCTGACGGCGCCCGAGACGCTGGAGCCCGCGCTGAAGGACGTGGAGAGCGTGTTCCTCCTCTGGCCCGCTTTCACGGCGGACGGGGCCGCCGAGGTGGTGGCCGCCGTCGCCCGGCACGCGCGGCGCGTGGTCTACCTGTCGGCGAACGCGGCGGACGAGCCCGAGACGCACTACCACGAGGTCGAGCAGCTGATCAGGAACTCGGGGCTGGGCTGGACGTTCCTGCGGCCCGGCGGTTTCGCGGCCAACACGCTGATGTGGGCGGGGCAGATCAGGGACGGCGTGGTGCGCTGGCCGTACGGGCGGGCCGCGCGGTCGCTGATCCACGAGAAGGACATCGCGGCGGTGGCGGTGCACGTGCTGACCTCGGCGGGCCACAAGGGCGCCACCTACGTGCTCAGCGGCCCCGAGCTGCTGACCCAGGAGGAGCAGGTCCGCGTGATCGGCGAGGCGGTCGGGCGCGAGGTGCGCTGGGAGGAGCTGCCCGTGGAGGTGGCCCGCGAGGAGTTGCTCGCGGCCTGGGGCGACGCGGCGTTCGTGGACAGCGCGCTGTCGGGATGGGCGCGGTTCGTGACGGCTCCCGAGGAGGTCACCGGCACCGTGGAGCGGCTGCTCGGCAGGCCCGCCCTGACGCTCGGCCAGTGGGCGCGCGACCACGCCTCCGACTTCGGCTGACGCTCACCCGGCCTCGTCGGCGGGGTGCTCCACGAGGGCGAGGATGCGGCTGGACATGAACCTGGCCGTACGCACGGGCGTGCCGCTGCGGGTGACCTCGCTCACCTCGACGAGCCCCCGCCGGGTGGCCACCTCGACCCGCCGGCCGGCGCGGGTGGCCCTGATCTCGTAAGTACGCGGCGTCCCACCGGCATCGATGACGATCTCCACCCGATCACCCTTCATGTACGGATTCATACCCATATAGGGCCATATCTATCCGTACACCAGTACGAAAATCGCCACAGCGCCGACACCGACGATGATCCCTCGCAGCACGCGCGCCGGGATGCGCCGTCCCACCCTGGCGCCCAGGAAGCCACCTATCACGGCCCCCAGCGCCACCCCCGCCACCGCCTGCCAGTCGACGTCCGCGATCACCATGAACAGGACGGCCGCCACGGCGTTCACGAGGAACGCGAGCACGTTCTTGGCGGCGTTCACCCGCTGGAGGTGGTCGTCGAGGAAGCTGCCGAGCAGGCCGATCAGCAGCACGCCCTGGGCCGCCCCGAAGTAGCCGCCGTAGACGCCCGCGGCCAGCACCCCCAGCCACAGTCCCAGGCCGCCGTGCGGATGCGCGTGCGCGCGCCGCGCGGCCAGCCACCGGTTGAGCCGGGGCTGCACCAGGACCAGCACGCAGGCCAGGACGATCAGCGCGATCACGACGACCTGGAACACGCCAGGATCCAGGAACAGCAGCAGCACTCCCCCACCCAGCGCCCCGACCGCCGAGGCCAGGCCCAGCCGCAGCAGCCGCTCGCGCTGGCCCGCGAGCTCGGGACGGTAGCCGTACGCGGCCGTGAACGAGCCGGGCACGAGCCCGATGGTGTTGGAGACGTTGGCGGTGACGGGATCGACGCCGAGCGCCACCAGCGTGGGGAACGTGATCAGCGAGCCCGACCCGACGACCGCGTTGATGGCACCGGCCATCACCCCGGCCACGCAGACCGCGGCCAGTTCCCACCCCGTCACGAACCCTCCTTACGTGTCCGGGCTCTTGGGGGGTGTGAAGAGGCCGCCCAGGTTCTCGAGTACTTTGCCCATCTCCGACGGGACGATCCAGATCTTATTGGCGTCGCCCTTGGCGATCTCGGGCAGGGTCTGCAGGTACTGGTAGGCGAGAAGCTGCTGGTCCGGCCGGCCCTCGTGGATGGCCCTGAACACCATGCCGATCGCGTCCGCCTGCCCCTTGGCGCGCATGGCCTGCGCCTCGGCGTCCGCCTGCGCGCGCAGCACGGCCGCCTCCGCCTCTCCCCTGGCGCGTAACACGGCGGCCTGCTTGTCGCCCTCCGCCTGCAGGATCGCCGCCTGGCGCTGGCCCTCGGCGGTCAGGATGGCGGCGCGCTTGTCGCGGTCGGCGCGCATCTGCTTCTCCATCGAGTCCTGGATGGAGGCGGGCGGGTCGATGGCCTTGAGCTCGACCCGGTTGACCCGGATGCCCCACTTGCCGGTCGCGTCGTCGAGCACGCCGCGCAGCGCGGTGTTGATGTCCTCGCGCGAGGTCAGCGTGCGCTCCAGGTCCATGCCGCCGACCACGTTGCGCAGCGTGGTGACGGTGAGCTGCTCGACGCCGACCAGGAAGCTCGCGATCTCGTACGTGGCCGCCTTCGGATTGGTCACCTGGAAGTAGATGACCGTGTCGATGGACACGACGAGGTTGTCGGAGGTGATGACCGGCTGCGGCGGGAACGACACCACCTGCTCGCGCAGGTCGACCATGTCCTTGATGCGGTCGATGAACGGCACCACGAGGTTGAGCCCCGGCGACAGCGTCCGGTGGTAGCGCCCGAGGCGCTCGATGATGGCCGCGGTGGCCTGCGGGATGATGCGGATCGTGCGGGCCACCCCGAAGCCCACCGCCGCGACCACGACGATGGCGACGATGAGCTGCTCGACGGACATGGCGACGCTCCGAAGTCGAGGGGACCGGCTCCGTGGATCCTATTTCGTTTGAGCTCCCGACGGCTTTTATGTGAATAAATGGCGATCAGTGGGCGCGGGCGTACCAGCGTCCCTCGGCGCTGCGCTCCAGCGAGAGCGGCACCCCGAACGTCTGCGACAGGTTGTCGGGCGTCATCACGTGCTCCAGCGGCCCCTGGGCCACCACCGAGCCGTGCCGCAGCAGCAGCCCGTGCGTGAACCCGGCGGGCACCTCCTCGACGTGGTGCGTCACCAGCACGAGCGTCGGCGAGCGGTAGTCGCCCGCCAGCACCGACAGCCGCCGCACCAGGTCTTCGCGCCCGCCCAGGTCGAGGCCCGCGGCCGGCTCGTCGAGCAGCAGCATCTCGGGGTCGGGCATGAGCGCGCGGGCGATCTGCACCCGCTTGCGCTCACCCTCCGACAGCGTGCCGAACCGCCGCCTGATCAGGTGGGCCGCGCCCATCATGTCGATCAGCTCGACGGCCCTGGTCACGTCGTTGGAGTCGTACTCCTCCGTCCAGCGGCCCATGATCCCGTACGAGGCCGTCAGCACCAGGTCGATGACCTTCTCGTCCGGCGGGACCCGCTCGGCCAGCGCGGCGCTCGCCAGCCCGATCCGCGGCCTCAGGTCGAACACGTCGGCCTGCCCGAGCCGCTCCCCCAGCACCTCGACCACGCCCTCGCTCGGGAAGAGCAACGTGCCCGCGACCTGCAGCAACGTGGTCTTCCCCGCGCCGTTGGGACCGACGACGACCCAGCGCTCGTCCGCGTTGACCGTCCATTCGATGCCGCGCAGCAGGGCTGACCCGTCGCGCCTGACGGCGACGTCCTGAAGCCGCAGCACCTGACCACCCATCCCCGAACCTCCTTACGAGTCACGCTCCTGACAAACCTATTGCAGGCCGAGCGCTTATCGTGGATCGGTGCGCCCTGAATCGCCTGTCTGTCCCTCCCTGGTCGCCTGGGGCAACGCGTGGCTCGCCGGTCACACGGGCCTCGACGAGGCGGCTGACCACGTCGAAGCCGTCGCCGGTCCCGTCGTCGCCGGGGACGTCCCGCTACGTAAATACCTCGCAAACTTGCGCGCCGACGGGCTGCGGGAGCTACGGCTCGCGCTGCCCGCCCCGGGCGATCCGCTGGGGCTGTCGGGGCCGGCGCCGTTCAACTCGGCCGCGGTGGACTCGGGTCAGGCCGCCATCGTGGTGCTCGACGGCCGCAATCTCGGGCTGGTGCCCACGCCGGACCGCCGCGGGTCGTCCTACTCCGGAGTGCGGCTGGAGGTGCACGACTGCGGCCCCGTACGCCATGACCTGCCGTCGCTGTCGGAGGCCGAGCGGGGGCTGTCGGAGGCCATGCGCTCGGCCACCGACGCGCTGGCCGCCGTGGAGGGGCCCGCGCAGGCGCGGCCCTCGGCGGTGGAGCGGCGGGGCGGGGAGCTCGCGCCCGGCTACCCCGGGCGGGCGCACCGCGTCGCCGCGCTCGCCGCCCGCCTGGCCACCGTGGTGCGGCTGGCCGACGAGCGCGGCCTCACCTCGGGGCAGATCGCCGCCCGCTCCGCCGCGCTGCGCGAGCTGGACCACGCCGTACGCCGCGCGCTCGTGGCCGCCCATCACGCGATCTTCGAGCCGCTCAGGAGCTGACCCCCGCTAGCCCAGGCCGTGCCGCACGGCGTAGAGGGCGGCCTGGGTGCGGTCCTGCACGCCCAGCTTCATCAGCACGTTGGAGACGTGGGTCTTGACCGTCTTCTCCGCGACGGCGAGGCTCCTCGCGATCTCCCGGTTGGAGCGGCCGGCCGCGATGAGCGCCAGCACCTCGCGCTCGCGCTCGGTCAGCGGCACGGGCTCCGGCGCGTCGTCCCGCGACGACAGCATCGCCTCGGCCGCCTCCGGCGCCAGGAGCACCTGCCCTCCATGCACGGCCCGCACGGCCTGGACCAGCGCGGGCGGGTCGACGTCCTTGTAGAGGAAGCCGGACGCGCCCGCCCGCATCGCCGGCCCCACGTCGGAGCGGTCGCTCACCGACGTGAGCACGACCACCCTGGTCGCCGACCCGGTCAGGCGCTCCAGCGCGCCGAGCCCGTCGAGCACCGGCATCTTCAGGTCCAGCAGCAGCACGTCGGGCGCCAGCTCGCCGACCAGCTCCACGGCCCGCGCCCCGTCGCCCGCCTCGCCGACGACCGTGATGTCGTCCTGCAGGTCGAGGAACGTGCGCAGCCCCTGCCGCACCACCGGATGATCGTCGGCGATCAGCACCCGGATCAAACGCCCACCTCCATGCGCACCGTGGTCCCGCTGCCGGGGACCGACTCGACGGTCATGACCCCGCCCACGGACTCCGCCCTGTCGCGCATCGACACCAGGCCGAGGCCGCGCGACTCCTCCTGCTCGAAGCCCGTGCCGTCGTCGCGCACGGTCAGCGCCAGCCTGCCGTCCTCGTACGCCAGGCACACGGAGACGGTCGCGCCCTCCGAGTGCCTCAGCGCGTTGTGCAGCGCCTCCTGGGCCACCCTCAGCACCGCCACCTCGACCGCCGCGCCGACCGGCGGCAGCTCCTCGCACACGAACGTGACCTCGGACGGGTGGAGCCGGTCGAGCAGGCGCACGTGCTTGCGCAGCGTCTCGGCCAGGCCGTGCCGGTCGAGCTCGGCCGGCCGCAGCTCGACGATCACGGCCCGCAGCTCGGACAGGGCCTCCCCGGCCAGCCGCTGGACACGATCGAGCTCCAGCGCGGCCTTGTCGGGCGCCTTGTCGAGCATGGCGGAGGCGGCCTGCGCGGTGAGCCGGAGCGAGAACAGCTTCTGCGTCACGGCGTCGTGGAGCTCCCTGGCCATCCGGTTGCGCTCCTCCAGCATGGCGAGCTCGCGCCCGCTCTCGTAGAGCCGGGCGTTGGTCAGCGCGATGGCGGCGTGCGCGGCGAACAACGTGAGAAGCTCCTGGTCGGCCTGGGCGAAGCCGCCGGGCGTGCGCTTGTTGGCCAGGAAGATGATGCCGAGCACCTCCTCGCCGTCGCGGATCGGCACCCCGAGGAAGTCCTTCATCACCGGATGCGCCTTCGGCCACCACTCGAACCTCGGGTCCGTGCGCAGGTCGGGCAGCCTGACGGGGTCGCCGTCGCGGAGCATCGCGCCGAGCATGCCGTGCTGCCTGGGGAGCGGCCCGATCGCGTCCCACTGCTTGTCGGTGATGCCCTCGGCGACGAACTCGGCGAACGATCCGTCCTCGTCTGGCACGCCGAGCGCGGCGTAGCGGGCGTCGAGCAGCCGCTGCGCCGAGCGTACGATCACCTGCAGCACCTCGCGGACCGACAGGTGGCGCGTGACGGCGAGCACCGCCGAGCTCACCGCCTGGAGGATCTCGTCCCGGTCGGAGGTCACGGCACCCAGCTTATGGTCCTCGGACGACACTCACGGTCCCCGCGACGGCGCCCGAGGTCCTAGGACGATGTGCCCACGCCCGGGCGGGTCCCGGGCCCGATGTGCGTCGCGCGCCGCCTTCCTAGCGTCGGAGCCATGACGAACACCGCACTCATCACCGGCGCTTCCCGCGGCCTCGGCCTCGCCCTGGCGAGGTCGCTGGCGGGCGCGGGCTGGAACCTCGTCCTGACCGCCCGAGGCGCGGCCGACCTGGAACGGGTCGCGGCCGAGCTGGGCGCCACCGCGATCCCCGGCGACGTGACGGAGGCCGGGCACGTCCAGCGGCTCGCGCAGGCGGCCCCGCGGCTCGACCTGCTGGTCAACAACGCCAGCGACCTCGGCGTGACCCCGCTGCCGCCGCTGGCGGGCTATCCGCTGGAGGCGTTCAGGACGCTGCTGGAGACGAACGTGACCGCCCCGCTCGCCCTCCTCCAGGCCACGCTGCCCGCCCTGCGCGCGGCGGGCGGGGCCGTCGTCAACGTCACCTCCGACGCCGCGACGGGCGCGTACGAGGGCTGGGGCGGCTACGGCGCCACCAAGGCCGCCCTGGAGCAGCTGTCGAACGTGCTCGCGGCCGAGGAGCCCGGCCTGCGCGTCTGGTGGGTCGACCCGGGCGAGATGAACACCCGCATGCTGGCCGACGCCGTCGGCGCCGAGGAGGCCGCGTCCGCCGCCGACCCCGCCAAGGTGGCCACCGCGCTGCACGACCTGGTCAAGGCCCGCCCGGCCAGCGGGAAGGTGAGCCTGCAATGACGCTCGCGCTCGACTTCGCGCTGCCGCCCGGCCTGTCGGCGGGCGAGCCTCCAGAGGCGAGGGGGATGTCCAGGGACGCGGTACGCCTCATGGTCTCGCGCGGCGACCTCGCCCCCACGCACCACCACTTCAGCGACCTGCCGGGCCTGCTCGACCCCGGTGACCTGATCGTGGTGAACAACTCGGCGACCCTGCCCGCGGCCGTCCGGCTCGACCGGCTGGCCGTGCACTTCTCCACCGCCAGGGAGGACGGCACCTGGCTGGTCGAGCTGCGCCGCCGCACCGCCACGGCCTCCGAGCCCTACGCGGGCGGCGAGGCGGGCGAGTGGCTGCCGCTGCCGGGGCGGGCCACGTTGCGGCTGATCGAGCGGGAGACGCCGCGCCTGTGGCGGGCGGCGCTGGACCGCGACGTGGAGGCGTACCTGCGGGCATACGGGGCGCCGATCCGCTACTCGTACGTGAGCGAGGACTGGCCGATCGAGGCGTACCAGACCGTGTTCGCGACCGTGCCGGGCAGCGCGGAGATGCCGAGCGCGGCGCGGCCGTTCACCGCGGAGCTGGTGACGGCGCTCGTGGCGCGCGGCGTCGGGATCGCGCCGATCACCCTGCACACGGGGGTGGCCTCGCCGGAGAAGGACGAGCCGCCCTACGCCGAACGGTACGCGGTGCCGGCGGCCACGGCGCGGCTGGTCAACCTGGCGCGCGAGAGCGGCAACCGGGTGGTGGCCGCGGGGACGACCGTCGTACGGGCGCTGGAGACGGCGGCCGGCCCTGACGGGCTCGTGTCCGCCGCGGCGGGCTGGACCCGGCACGTCGTCACCCCCGAGATCGGGGTACGGGCCGTCACGGGGCTGATCACCGGGCTGCACGAGCCGCGCTCCAGCCACCTGCTCATGCTCTCCGCGATCGCGGGCGAGAAGGCACTGGCACGCGCGTACGAGGATGCGCTACGGAAGGGATATCTGTGGCACGAGTTCGGCGACACCCATCTGATACTGAGGAAATAGCCTTTACATAGATTTTGCATTCATGGTAGGAACAGCGGACATTTACGGGGGCTCAGTGCTTGTGCGGCCCCGTGCCCGCTTCCTCACCGGAGACGTTCAATGCGTAAATCCATCAAGGTCGCCTCGCTGGCATTGCTGGCGGGAGCCCTGCTCGTACCGGCTGTTCCTGCCAGCGCCACGACGGCGGCCGACGGCGCGTTCTCTGTGTTCAAAGTCGCCGTGAAGGGGCCGAAGAAGGCCAAGCCCGGCGGCAAGCTGGAGTACACCATCGTGGCCACCAACACGGGGCCCTACGAGGCCGACGCGTACTTCGTCGGCGGCCAACTGCCCAAGAGCGCCGACCTCCGTAAGGTCTATTTCCGCTCCAGCGTCAAGGGCACCGAATGCGGCGTGGAGGGCCGTGCGATCTACTGCCTGGTGCCGAAGATCATCAACAAGGGCGACTCCATCGCCATGATCTTCGAGATGAAGCTGAAGAAGTCGGCGAAGGGCACCCAGTCGGCGAAGCTCGGCGTGATCTCCTATGACGTCCAGACCGGCATGGAGAACATGAGCAAGGAAGAGCTCCAGCGCCTCGGCATCCCCGAGCACGGCTACGCCAAGACCGTCAAGACCAAGGTCGTCCGCTGACGCCCGTCCCACCCCGCGACCCGGCCCCGAATGCCCGACCTGCTTCGCGAGCATCGGGCCGGGCGCAGTACCGTGGCTCGATGTGGACCAGCGCACCCTCCTGATCACCCTGACCGGCCCCGACCGGCCGGGCGTCACGTCGAGGCTCTTCTCCGTCCTGTCCGCCTTTCCCGTGACGGTGGCGGACATCGAGCAGGTCGTCATCCGCGGCCGGCTCACGCTGGGCGTGCTCGTCGCGTACGCCGGCGGCCCTTCGAGCGGCACCGGCACCACGCTCGGCGCCATGTGGACCGCCGTCGAGCGGGTGGCCGAGGACCTCGGCATGGAGGTCGAGCTGTCCACCGGCTCGCAGGCCAAGGAGCACCGCCGTCGCGGCCGCCTGTCGGTCAGCGTGCTCGGCGCCACGCTCCAGCCCGCCGCCATCGCGGGCATCGCCGGGCGCATCGCCGCCGCCGGCGCCAACATCGACCGCATCGAGCGCCTCGCCCAGTGGCCCGTCACCTGCATCGAGCTGTCCGTCTCCGGCGCCGACCCGGGCTCCCTGCGGGTGGAGCTGGCCGCTGAGGCGGCCATCCAGGAAGTGGACGTGGCCGTGCAGCGCACCGGCCTGTCGCGGCGGGCCAAGCGGCTCATCGTCATGGACGTCGACTCGACGCTCATCCAGGGCGAGGTCATCGAGCTGCTGGCCGCCCACGCCGGGTGCCTGGAGGAGGTCGCCGGCGTCACGGAGCAGGCCATGCGCGGCGAGCTGGACTTCGCGGAGTCGCTGCGGCGGCGGGTGGCGCTGCTGGAGGGCCTGCCCGCCGAGGTCTTCGAGGAGGTGCGCAAGGAGGTCGTGCTCACGCCCGGCGCGCGCACCCTCGTGCGGACCCTGAAGCGGCTCGACTTCCGCTTCGCCATCGTCAGCGGCGGATTCACGCAGATCACCGACGGGCTCGTGGAGGAGCTCGGGATCGACTACTCCGCGGCCAACGTCCTCGAAGTCATCGACGGGCGGCTGACCGGCCAGGTGGTCGGCGACATCGTGGACCGGCCGGGCAAGGCGCGGGCGCTGGAGCGGTTCGCGAAGGAGGCCGGGCTGCCGATCTCGCAGACGGTGGCCATCGGCGACGGGGCCAACGACCTCGACATGATCGCCGCCGCCGGGCTGGGCGTGGCCTTCAACGCCAAGCCCGTGGTGCGGCAGGCGGCCGACACGGCGGTCAACACGCCGTACCTCGACTCGATCCTCTATCTGCTGGGGATCTCGCGGGACGAGGTCGAGGCGGCCGACGCGGAGGACGGCGTGACGTCCACGGTCACCTCTCCGTGGGGTCGTGGCGCGTAACACGCACTCTCCGCGGTTCTCTCTGCGGTGTCTCCGGGGGCTCTCTCTGCGATCAGTCCTCTTTGGGGTCCCAGCGCGTGATCAGGCGGCCCTCACCCGGCCACAGCTCCGCCCAGGGGGACTTCACCGCGATCACCGCGAACGCCCCCGGCCGGAACACGTAGTCGCCTCCCGCCAGCCCCAGCGACAGCTCGTGCACGCCCGGGTTGTGCCCGCAGAGCACCACCGTGCCCAGCTCGGGATCGGCCCGGCGGATCAGCTCCAGCAGGTCGTCGGGGTACGCCTCGTAGATGTCCCGCTCGTAACTGATCTCCGCCTCGGGGAACGCGAGCTCGGCGGTGCGCCTGGTCCTGACCGCCGGCGAGCAGAGCACCACGTCGGGGCTCAGCCCGGCGGCCCTGATCTCGTCGCCCACCCGCCTCGCGTCCAGCTCGCCCCGCTCGGTCAGCGGGCGCTCCCGGTCGGCCAGGCCAGGGACCTGGGCGGCCTTGGCGTGCCGCAGCACGATCAACGTCCGCACCGGATCACCCCGTCCTCGATGCCCAGATGGCCAGCGCGACTATGGCGGCCAGGATGACGAGCATCCCGAGCAGAATGAAGCCCAGCGTCTTGGCGCCGCTGGGCCGCTTGTCATCGTTCACGCGCCCAGTTTCCCACCGCCACCCCACGCTCCCGCGCCCACCCGCACAGCCGGTGCGCCCGGTCCCTTGGGACGGCGAGACGCCCGCCCCCGAGCAGCGGGGCGGGCGTCTCTCCTCACATGTGACCGGCTACGACGCGACCGGAGCGTGCTCCCGCTCGTCGTTGTTGTCGTTGGTCGCTTCGGAGGACACGGACCGCCGCTTCGACACCACGATGGCGCCCACCACCACGGCCACCGCCACCACCGTGGCGGTGATGCGGACGGCCGGGTTGCCGGCGTACATCACCACGGCCGGGGCGACCAGCAGCGCCACCAGGTTCATCACCTTGATCAGCGGGTTGATGGCCGGGCCCGCCGTGTCCTTGAACGGATCGCCGACCGTGTCGCCGATGACCGTGGCCGCGTGCGCCTCGGAACCCTTGCCGCCGTGGTGGCCGTCCTCGACCAGCTTCTTGGCGTTGTCCCAGGCGCCGCCCGAGTTCGACAGGAAGACGGCCATGAGCGTGCCGCACGCGATGGCGCCCGCGAGGTAGGCGCCCAGCGGCGCGTACCCGAGTGCGAACCCGACCGCGATCGGCGTCATGACCGCCAGCAGACCCGGCGTGGCCAGCTCCCGGAGCGAGTCGCGGGTGCAGATGTCGACGACCCGGCCGTACTCCGGCTTCTCCGAGCCGTCCATGATGCCCGGCTTGTTGCGGAACTGGTCGCGTACCTCGAAGACCACGCGCATCGCTGCCCGTCCGACCGCCATGATCGCGAGGCCCGAGAAGAGGAACACGACCGCGGCGCCGATGACCAGGCCGACCAGGACGTTCGGCTGGTCGACGCCGAGGTTGAAGGTGGAGAACGCGCCGAGCGCCGACTTGATGTCCGCGCCGGCCGCGGCCAGCTCGGCCTCCACCGACGTGCGGAACGCGCCGAACAGCGCGGTCGCCGCGAGCACGGCCGTGGCGATGGCGATGCCCTTGGTGATGGCCTTGGTGGTGTTGCCGACCGCGTCCAGGCTGGTGAGCACGCGGGCGCCCTCGCCCTCGACGTCACCCGACATCTCGGCGATGCCCTGGGCGTTGTCGGAGACCGGGCCGAACGTGTCCATGGACACGATGACGCCGACCGTGGTCAGCAGGCCGGTGCCCGCCAGGGCCACCGCGAACAGGGCGATCGTCACGTTCCCGAACCCGAGCAGGAACGCGCCGTAGACCGCGCCGCCGATCACGAGAGCCGAGTAGACGGCCGACTCGAGGCCGACGCTGATGCCCGCCAGGATGACCGTGGCCGGGCCGGTGGCCGAGCTCTCGCCGATCTCGCGTACGGGGCGGCGGGTGGTCTCGGTGAAGTAGCCCGTCAGCAGCTGGATCGCGCTGGCCAGAACCAGGCCGATGAGCACCGCGCCGATGGCGATGAGGCGCGGGTCGGCGTCGGACTGCACGGCGGCGCCGGTCAGGCCGCTGAAGCTGCTCGGGAGGTACGCGAACGCGGCCACCGCCACGAGGACCGCCGAGATGGCGGCCGAGATGAAGAAGCTGCGGTTGATCGCCGCCATGCCGCTGCGGTCGCGATCGCGCATCCGGGTGACGAAGATGCCGATGATCGCCGTGATCACGCCGATCATCGGGACGATCAGGGGGAAGACCAGCCCCTGCTCGCCGAAGGCCACCTTGCCCAGGATGAGGCTGGCGACCAGCATGACCGCGTACGACTCGAACAGGTCGGCCGCCATGCCGGCGCAGTCGCCGACGTTGTCGCCCACGTTGTCGGCGATGGTGGCCGCGTTGCGCGGGTCGTCCTCGGGGATGCCCTGCTCGACCTTGCCGACCAGGTCGGCGCCGACGTCGGCGGCCTTGGTGAAGATGCCGCCGCCCACGCGCATGAACATCGCCAGCAGCGCCGCGCCGAACCCGAACCCTTCGAGCACGCCGGGCGCGTTGCCCTGGTAGATGAACACGACCACGGCCGCGCCCAGCAGGCCGAGGCCCACGGTGAACATGCCGGCCACGCCGCCGGTCCTGAACGCGATGCGCATGGCGCGCTTCTCGCCCGATTCGTTGGCCGCGGCGGCGACGCGCACGTTTCCGCGCACGGCCAGCCACATGCCCATGAACCCGGTCAGGGCGGAGAACGCCGCCCCGAACACGAAGAAGATCGAACGTCCTATGCGGACGTCCATCTCTCCAGGTAGCAGGAGCAGAAGAAAGGGAATCACGACGACGAAGATCGCCAACGTGCGGAACTGACGTGTGAGATACGCGGCCGCGCCTTCTTGTACGGCACGCGCGATGTTCTGCATGCGCTCGGTGCCCTGGCCGGCGGCCAGCACCTCGCGCACCAGGCCGCCTGCGACGGCTAGTGCGATCAGTGCGACCGCGGCGACCACGATCACGATGGTGAGATTGTTTCCGCTCAGGGCCAGATTGGACGCTGGCTCCGCTGCCAGCATGTGCCTGCTCATCGTTCTCCTCGGCAAGACCGGTCGTCCTGCCCGGGCGGTGCTGCAGTTTTCCTCGGCGGGTGTTGCGGCACCATCCGGGTTGTGGGTGCCGCTTCCGGTTGAATCCGCGTTCCGCCGGATCACCTTGGCCGGTGCCGGGAGTCTACGCAGGCACTAGACGGATATGAAGGCTCTCGAGGTGGCTATTTGTGCGTGCGTCTAGTAATCCCCTGACCGCGGCCCGGTTTGCGGCCTGACAGGTGAAATTTCCCCGGGTTTCCGGTCACGAAAACATCCCGATCTGGCCTGACCGTAATTCTTCCTTCAGGCGAGGCACCAGGCCCGATACCGCAGGGACGCGCGCGTGCCCCGTCGCCGACCCTCCGCGCACCGCTCCGGAACTCCCGCAGGTGGGTGGTCGTCGGTGCTGCGGGGACGTCGTAGAGCGCTCGCCAGGCCAGCACGCACGACCCAGCGGCGCCCAGCGCATCTTCAACGGCGCCCACCCGACAACGCCCGCGCACGTGCCGACAGCGCGGACCCGACAACGGCCGCACACGTGTCGACGGCGCCCGCCCGACGACGGCCCCAGCACGTGCCAGCGGCGCCCGCCCCGCAGCGCCCGCGCACGTGCCGACGGCGCTCGCCCAACAACGCCCCAGCACGTGCCGACGGTGCCCGCCCGTGGGGCCGCCATGGGTGGTCAACGGTGCCGGGCCCAACGTCACTCGACATCGTCCAACGTCATCCGACGTCGCTCAACGACTGCTCATCGGATGCTCGGCAGGCACTGAACTGGCGCCCAGCGGATGCTCAGCCCGTGAACGAATGCAGCGATACGTTCACGGTCAGCCGGGACGGAAGGCATGGTGCCCGGGCGCCGTGACGGCGGCCGGGCACGTGCGGGTCAGCGGGCGTCTCCCTGGAGGCCACCGGCCACGGACGGCGGGTGGCGCCGGCTGGGGCGGAGCCGTAACAGATGGATGGACCTCCGCCACGAACGGCGGAAGGCCACCGCACCCCGCCACCACAGACGGAGGCAGACAAGCGAATCTACTGGGGCGCGGGCCAGCTCATGCGAATGTTGGTGCCCTTGGGGCTGGGAAAGACTTCGACGTCGTCGGCGAGGCCCGCGATGACCGCGATGCCGAACCCCGACATGAACGAGTCAGAGAGCATGCCCAGATCGAGCGGCTGCTCCTGCTGGATCTCGTCGCTCGGGGCCTGATCGCTGACCGTGACTTCGAAGCGCCCGGAATCGTCACGCAGCTCGATGCGGATGGGCTCGCCCGGACAGTGGACGCGGTGCGCCTCGACTGCCCGGGAACACGCCTCACCCACAGCGAGCCTGACCTCGTCCAGCAGGGACTCCTCCACGCCGGTGCGGCGGGCTATCGCCGTCGCCACCAGCCGTGCGGTCCGCACGTGCGCGGGGAGAGCGCTGAACGTCAGCTCGACGGTAGCCATGCTACTTGTCTTTGCCGTGAGCTTCCTTGGCCTCGTCGACCGAAGCGTAGATCCCGAAGACCTTGGTCAGACCGGTGATCCGGAAGATCTTCAGAATGCGCTCCTGCGTGCAGACAAGCTCGAGCGAGCCGTCGTGCGCGCGCACCCGCTTGAGCCCCCCGACCAGGACTCCAAGCCCCGTGGAGTCGAGGAAGTCGACCTTCTCCATGTTGACGAGAAGGTGGAAGTTGCCCTTGTTGACCAGGTCGATCAGGAGCTCACGCAATCTCGGCGCCGTGTAGACATCGATCTCACCCTCGACCTCCACGATGGTGAGTCGGTCTTCGGTGCGGTGATCCAACTTCAGATCCACAGATCCTCCAGCGCCTCGCCTGCGAAAGTACTCTCTTGGGCCTGGCAATCTGGAGCGTGGCCCCAGATCGTCCGACCCTGACGCGCGGCATTCAACCACGCGTCTGGCTTACGTCTATACGAAATCACGATTCCCGGCGACTTTGCCCATCGATGCAAGACTGGAAACAGTGACTTCCTCCGCATCCTCCCCACAACAGGCAGGTCCACTCCTCCGCCACCTGCTTGGTGTTCCCGCACGTCATGAGCGCGTCACCCATGTGGAGCATGTTCCAGCACGTCAGGCCGGTCAAGTCGATTGGCCCAAATGGACGCCAGAAGTGCTTGTTACGCGCTTGGCGAACCGGGGAGTGACCGGACTGTGGCCTCACCAGTACGAGGCCGCCGACCTGGCATTTCGTGGCCGAAACGTGATCATTTCCACAGGAACGGCCTCGGGGAAGTCGCTGGCGTACCTGACGCCGGCGGTCGCCGCCTGCCTCGACGGCGGCACGGTCCTCTACCTGACGCCGACCAAGGCGCTGGCCGCCGACCAGCTGCGCGGCCTGCGCGAGCTGCGCGTCACCCAGCTGCGCGCCGCCTGTTTCGACGGAGACACGCCGTTCGAGGAGCGTACGTGGGTACGCCAGCACGCCAACTACGTCCTGACGAATCCGGACATGCTGCATCGGAGCATCCTGCCCCGGCACGCGCAATGGTCGACGTTCTTCCGCCGGCTGCGCATGATCGTCATCGACGAGTGCCACGGCTACCGCGGCGTGTTCGGCTCCCACGTGGCCCAGATCCTGCGCCGCCTGCGCCGGGTCTGCGCCCGGTACAACTCGAGCCCCACCTTCCTGCTCGCGTCGGCGACGGCCAGCGAGCCGGGGGCGTTCGCGATGAGACTCACGGGGCTTGAGATGCATGAGGTGACGGTGGACGCCTCGCCCAAGGGCGCGACCACCATCGCGCTGTGGGAGCCGCCCCTGACGGAGCTGCGGGGCGAGGGAGGGGCACCGGTGCGACGGACGGCCACGGCGGAAGCGGCTGACCTGCTGGCCGACCTCGTGCTGGCGGACGTCCGCACGCTCGCCTTCGTCCGTTCCCGCCGCGGCGCGGAAACGGTCGCCCTGACGGCCCGCGCCAAACTCGCCGACGTCGCCTTCTCCCTCTCGAACCACTTCCCCCGCACACCTCATTCGGACGCGACGGCCACGCCGGAACAGACCGCCGACCACCACGCCTCCGCCTCCGAGCAACGGGCCGGGATCGCCGACCACCTCGACACGAGAAGCTCGGCGCGCGCCGACGAACCGAGCGCGGAGGCCGGCAACCAACCCGGCGCGGAGAGCGGCAACGAACCCAGCGAGAAGGCGGGCAACCAACCCGGCGTGGAGGCCGGCAACGAACCCGGCGAGAAGGGCAGCAACGAGCCCAGCGCGGAGAGCGGTAACGAGCCGGGCGAGAAGGGTGGCGACGAGCGCACGGCTGCCGATGAGCTCGGGAAGGAGAGCCGGGAAAGAGGGGCGGTTCCGGATAGTTCCCTCAGCTGGGCACTCCCCGACATGCCCGACCAACCCGACTGGTCCGAGCTCCCCAACAAGATCGCCGCCTACCGCGCCGGCTACCTCGCCGAGGACCGCCGCCTCCTGGAGAAGGCCCTGCGCGCGGGCACGCTCATGGGCCTGGCCTCCACGAACGCCCTCGAACTCGGCGTGGACGTCTCGGGCCTGGACGCCGTGCTGATCGCGGGCTGGCCGGGCACGCGTGCCTCCCTCTGGCAGCAGGCGGGCCGGGCGGGCAGGGACGGCCGGGACGCGCTCGCCGTACTGATCGCCAGGGACGACCCGTTGGACACCTACCTGGTGCACCATCCTCAGGCTCTCTTCGGCCGGCCCGTCGAGGCGATCGTCCTCGACCCGGACAATCCCTACGTCCTCGGCCCCCACCTCTGCGCCGCGGCGGCCGAGATCCCGCTGACCGACGACGACCTGCCCGTTTTCGGGGACACCACGGCAGCCGTCCTCGATGACCTGGTGGCCAAGGGCATGCTCAGAAGGCGCCCGGCGGGCTGGTTCTGGACGAGACGGGAGCGAGCCACCGACCTCGCCGACATCCGGGGCGGCGGGGGCGCCCCCATCCAGGTCGTGGAGTCGTCCACCGGCCGCCTGCTCGGCAGCGTCGACGAGCCGTCCGCCCACACCACGGTGCACACGGGCGCGGTCTACCTGCATCAGGGCGAAACCTTCCTGGTGGAACTGCTCGATCTGGAGGCCGGGGTCGCCCTGGTGTCCAGCGCCACTCCGGACTTCACCACGTTCGCCCGCGACATCACCGACATTTCCATCCTCGCCACCCAGCGCTCCCAACCCCTCGGCCCAGGAACCCTGCACTTCGGCGAGGTGGAGGTGACCCGGCAGGTGGTCTCGTACCTGAAGCGACGCCTCCAGTCCGGAGAGATGCTCGGCGACGAGCCCCTCGACCTGCCGCCCCGCACCCTCCGCACCCGGGCCGTCTGGTGGACGCTGCCCGCCTCGGCCGTGGCGCCGCTCGCGGAGGCGGGCATCGACCTCGGCGGCGCGGCCCACGCGGCCGAGCACGCCTCCATCGGCCTGCTGCCGCTGTTCGCCACCTGCGACCGCTGGGACATCGGCGGCGTGTCCACCGAACTCCACGCCGACACGGGCCTGCTGACGGTGTTCGTGTACGACGGGCACGAGGGCGGCGCCGGATTCGCCGAACGCGGCCACGCCCGCGCGGTGGACTGGCTGACCGCCACGCGCGAGGCCATCGTGTCGTGCGAGTGCGAACGCGGCTGCCCCTCCTGCATCCAGTCCCCGAAATGCGGCAACGGCAACGAACCCCTGGACAAGCGAGGCGCCGTCCGGCTCCTGGACACGCTCCTGCCTCCTCAGTAAGGACTGCCCTCGACACCGCACCCTCGCAGGGCCGTGGTGCTCAGCCTCAGGGTCATGCGATCAAGGGGCTGTGGTCGCCGGGCCGGCACGGGACCTGCCCGTCAGCGTGCGGGTGCCCAACAGCGGCAGCGAGACCTGCGAAGAGGTCCAGATGTCGGCGATCTCGTCGGTGAGCCGGCATCGCGAAAGCTCCACGCCGTTCTGCGCGGCGAGGGCGGCGGCTCTGGCGCAGGCCTCCTCCGGATGGACTATCGCGTATTTGGCCGCCGCCAGGGCGCTGAGGTCGGCGGCGCTGTTGACGCGGTGGATCGCCGCGCGTACCGCGCCCAGCGTGGCGAACGCGGTGGCGACCGTCATCAGGAGGCCCATGAGGGCCACGCCCCAGATGGTGGCTGAGCCTCTTTCCTTGGTGTTGATCAGTGTCTTCTTAGTGTTGATCAGTGACTGCATGTTTCTGCGGTCTCCGTTCCTCATGGCGGCCCGTCTCAGCTGATCGGCGCCGCGTCGCTTCAGCGCATGAGCGGCTCTAAGGGGCAGGGCCGGGTTCGGTGTCAGCGGTGGCTGTGGCGGATATGCGGACAGGTGGCAGGGAGTGGGCCCATGGTGGGCGTACTTCTACGGTGATCTGCACTTGTGTGGTCTTCGCCTCGCGCGTCACGGTCACCTGCGCGTCGGGACGGCTGGCTGCGCGGGCTCGGGCGCTGACCTGATCCGGCGATTCACCTCGTGCGGCGGCCCGGGCCGCCGCACGAGCCGCGTCGACGCACTCGAACTGGGCACCGACGGCTTGGATCGCCCACAGCGCGGCGGCCAGGACCACCATGAGCGCGGGCAGCATCGCGGCGGTCTCGGCCGTGACCGAGCCCCGCGATGCCGACCGCTTCTCGCCCATGGAAGTCCGCTGGTGGCGGACGATCATCCCGTGGCGGTGTTGAGTGCTCGGTCGATGAGCGATGTCAGCATTTCCTGGACCTCCGTGCTGCTCACCACCTTGAAGAGGAGCGCGGCGAAGGCGCAGGCCGCGATGGTGCCCACCGCGTATTCGGCCGTCGACATGCCGCGCTGCCGGTTGACGGCCGCGTAGTGGAGCCATCGGCTGATGCGCGGCTTCCGGCTTTCGGGCATTCGACGGCGGCTCTGGGGTGAAGTCTGACTGCGGTCCTCTGGCTGGGCGTGCATCGAGTCAGAGGGGTGAGGATGGGCGATCTTGCCTGTTTCGGTGGGAGGGGTCGTGGGCGGGCTGTGTTTCGCGGCGGCTCTGATGTCGTCTGGCGTGGTGGCGGGACTGTGCATCGTGCCTCCAGATGGTGCTCGGGGCCGGGGTCTTGTCCGGCGGGGAGTCCTTAGGTTCGCCGAAGCGGGGTGATGGCCGATGGGCCGAACGGCGTTCTGTGGATAGGCGGGAGACGGCTGGCGGTGCTTGTGGATGGGTGGTGGCAATCGTCCATCCCTTGCGGGCGGGTGGACCGTCCCTGCGGACGGGGTCGACCGTCCCTGCGGGCGGGTGGAGGGCACCCTTCGCCATGGAGGTGGGGAGAGCGCCTCTGCCGGTGGGGGGTGTCCCTGTCCGTGGTGACGGCGTACCTCCCTGCAGTGGAGGCGGCTCTGCCGGTGGTGGAGGCGTGGCTTTGCGGGCGGGGTGGAGGAGATGCCATGCGGGTGCGGAGAACGAGATCAGTCTCGGGGGCGTCTCATGGCGTATGGACGATCGTGGTTCGGATAGTGA
The DNA here is from genome assembly GCF_006334985.2 of Nonomuraea phyllanthi. Classification (GTDB taxonomy): domain Bacteria; phylum Actinomycetota; class Actinomycetes; order Streptosporangiales; family Streptosporangiaceae; genus Nonomuraea; species Nonomuraea phyllanthi. The sequence continues at coordinate 187,177 of NZ_VDLX02000016.1, read as the reverse complement.
GCCGGTCTTGGGTGCGGCGCGTGGGAACTGGCGGCCGGCTGGTGAGCGGGGGCTTGATTGGGAGGGATGCTTCAACGTTCGCGATCTCGGTGGGATCCCCGTCGCTGGTGGTGGTCTGATCCGGGCCGGGGCGGTCGTACGGGCGGACAATCCGGAACGGCTCACCGCCGCGGGTTGGGCGGCGGCGGTGGAGCACGGCATTCGGACCGTTGTCGACCTGCGTAACGACAACGAGCACCAGCGAGACCTGTGCGAGCGACCGGCGAGCGTCACCACTGTGCGGGTGCCCCTTGATGACGCCGCGGATACGGCGTTCTGGGCCTATCTGTGGGAGAACGAGCTCGATGGCTCACCCCTCTACTACCGGGTGTTCCTTGAGCGGAAGGCGCAGCGCTGCGCTGCTGCCCTGACCGCCATCGCTCGTGCCGAGCCGGGAGGGGTGCTGGTGCACTGCGGGCTCGGGCGTGATCGCACCGGGCTCATCGTCATGGTGCTCCTGGCGCTGGCCGGGGTCGCTCCTGATGACATCGCCGCGGATTACGAAGTGAGCGTGGATCGTCTGCCCCCGCTGTTCGCCGCACTGGGGATGGAGGATCAGGCCGATGAAATCGGAGGGATTCTTGCCCGGAAGAACACCACTCTCCGCGCTGCTCTTCTTGGCGCATTGGATGGGCTCGATGTGGAGAATCGTCTTCGCGCGGCGGGGTTCGGTGGAGATGACATCTCGGCGCTTCGTGAACGGCTGGTTCTTTTGGACGGCTGAGGCCCGTGCGGCGTTACGGGAGAATGATCGTGGCGGCCAGGCCGGCTATTATCGGGATAATACCGAGCAGGACGAATGCCGGCAGGAAGCAGAGTCCCAGTGGGGCCACTGCTTTTACGCCTACGCTTCTGGCCGACGCTACGGCGGTGGCCCCGGCGGTTTCGCGGGCGTCGTCGGCCAGGCGGGTCAGGACGTCCGCCACGGGAGCGCCGCTTTGGGCTGCTCGGCTCATGGCTCGGGAGAGTTGGGCAGTGGCGGGGTCCTTGGCGAGGGCGGCCCACGTGGGCTCGGGGTCGGCGCCGAGCCGTAGCTGAGTGCTGACCCAGGTGAGCCGCCGGCCGAGCGGGCCGCCGATCGCGTTCGCGGCGATGTCGGTGGCGGCGCTCACCGGGCGTCCGGCGAGGAGACACGCTGTCATCAGGTCGGCGGCGAACGGGAGGTCGGCCGCGATTCGCCGACGATCGTGCTGAGATTGGCGCGGTTGCTTCTTGTGGAGGAACAGGGCGATTGCCGGGGTGGCGAGGATGCCTGTGACTATTCCGGTAATGCCTCCTACCAGAAGAGCGAGTATCAGGCCGGTGCATGCGGCTGTGGTGATGGTCTTCTTGGTGATGGGTGGTGGAGTGTCGATCAGCCAGGTCGGGTCGTTGGATTGCCCTGCTGGTGGTTGTGCTTGTTCCTTCTGGGTGGGACGAGGACGTAGTTGAGAGAGGCGCTCTGCCGGGGTTCGGGGCGAGAACCAGAGCCAGGTGGCGAAGCCGGCGAGAAGGGCTGACAACAATTGTTGTATCAACTGGCGGTCCTCTCCATATCGGGCTGAGGTATGAGGGTTTCGAGGTTGCGGTGCGTGACCCCTCAGGGTGAGGCAGGTGGGTTCGTCGGGTCAGGCTTGTGCTTTGGCGGCCATGCGGTTGGTCCACCACAGGCCGCAGACGTCCAGGGCGATGCCTGCCGTCAGGCACATGAGGCCGGGCAGGCTGCCGAACAGGAAGTCGAAGGGGTGCATGTTCAGGCCGGCGGCCATCAACAGGCCGAGGGCGGGCAGGACGGCGAGGAGTCTGGCGGTGGTGCGGGGGCCTGCCAGTTGGGCTGCGACGTCCTGACGGTGGGCTTGAGCGGTGCGTAACGTGGCCGCGGTCCGTTCCACCAGGGCCGCCAGGCCCGCGCCCACCGTGACGCCCACTTCCCAGCAGGCTGCCAACTGACGCAGTCCTTCGCCGCCCTGGGGTGGGGCTGCGGCGATCAGGGCCGCGGAGACGTCGCCGCCGTCTCTCGCCGCCGCGAGCACGGGGCGCAGGGTTTCCGGGCTCGGGAGGTCGACGGCCGCGACGGCTCTGGTCAGGGCCTCTCCAGGGGTGCGGCCGGCTGAGAGTTCGGCGGACAGGGCTTGGCAGAGCTCTATGGACGCGCGGCGCCAGGAGTCCGCGCGGCGTGCGGGGGTCGGGCGGCTGATCAGTCTGCTCAGGGGGATGCGTCGGGGTTTCTGCCCGCCTGTGGTCAACCGGGTGAGGCGGGTTGTGGCGCTGTCGGGGGCGGTCCACAGCCAGAGGGCCAGAGCTGTGGACAGTGCGGCTATCAGAGCGGTGGTCATCGTGCTGCATCCGGTGAAGTTGCGGCGGGTCCGTGCGTCGCGATGTGTCCGCGCGTGCGGGCGGGCCCGTACGCGGAGTTGTGTCCGTGCGTGGTGACGTGTCCATGTGTGGCGGTGGTGTCGCCGGGGCGGGCCTGCTGGCGGGTCCTTGCTGACAGGGCTTCGTAGGCGGGGCCGGTGTGCGAATCGCCTTGTGCGTCGAAGGTCAGGGCGGGGATGGACTCGACGAGACCCGCCGGTGTCCGGGTGAGCAGGCAGATCTCGGCTACGCGCCTTCGGCCGTCGGGTCGGCCGCGCGTCAGGTGGATGACGGCGTCGAGGGCCGCGGCCAGTTGGCTGTGTACGGCTTCCCTGGTCAAGCCCGCCGCGCAGCCCAACGCCTCCAGGCGCGGCGGCACGTCGGCGGCGGTGTTGGCGTGAAGGGTGCCGCAGCCTCCCTCGTGGCCGGTGTTCAGGGCCGCCAGGAGGTCCACTACTTCGTTTCCCCTGACCTCTCCGACCACCAGGCGGTCCGGGCGCATGCGCAGCGCCTGGCGTACCAGATCGCGGAGGCCCACCCCGCCTGCGCCCTCCAGGTTGGCCGGGCGGGTCTCCAGGCGGACCACGTGAGGGTGGAGAGGGCGGAGCTCGGCCGAGTCCTCCACCAGGAGGAGACGCTCGGCCGGGTCGGCGAGGGACAGCAGCGCTGACAATAGCGTTGTCTTGCCTGTGCCGGTGCCGCCCGTCACCAGGAACGCCAGCCTCGCCGACACCATGGCGGTGAGCAGCGGGATCGCCGACGGCGTGACCGTACCGGCCGACACCAGGTCGTCGAGGGTGAACGTGCGGCGCGGCGGCAGGCGCAGCGACACACAGGTGCCGCCCGACGCCACCGGCGGGAGGACGGCGTGCAGGCGGACGCCTCCCGCGAGCCGGGCGTCGACGTACGGGGAAGCGTCGTCGAGCCTTCTGCCCGCGGCGGACGCGAGACGCTGGGCCAGCCTGCGGACGGCTCCGTCGTCCGCGAAGGTGACCTGAGTGCGGCGTAGGCCGCCGCCGTCGTCTATCCACACCTCCCGTGGGCCGTTGACCAGGACGTCCGTCACGTCGGGGCGGGCCAGGAGCGGCTCCAGCGGACCGGCGCCCATGAGGTCGGCGCAGAGGGCTCTTGCCACCGCCAGGATCTCCGCGTCGCCATAAACGGACTTCTCGGCACGCAGCGCGAGCGCCACCTGGGCGGCACTGGGCTCCGCGCCTGCCCTGGCCAGGCGTATGCGGACCGCTTCCACGAGCTCCGGTGAGACGGCTCCTGAGGATGGGGGCAGAGGGAGTTCCGGTCGAGGGGGTGGGGAGGGAGCTGGTGCTGGCCGAGGGGGTGCCGGGAGAGGGGGTGATTGGCGGCTGGGCAGCTGTCGAGGGAATGCAGGCGACCCGTCGGAGGCGGCTCCGGGGAGCGCGGCTCTGTGTGACGCGGCTTCGTGGGGTGCGGGCACGGGAGAGGCGGGCACGGGGGATGCGGGCACGAGGGATGCGGGCACGAGGGATGCGGGCCGGGTGGTCATGAGGGGAGGAGGTCTCGTAGGAGGGTGGTGCAGAGGGCGCCCAGCACGGTGCGGGGGCCGAGCTTGGGGAGTTCGCCGCGGTTGAGCGTTGCGGTGAGTCTGGGCTGGTCGGGCAAGGTGCCGGCGGAGGGGACGCCCAGGGAGGCCGCCGCGGTGTCGTCGTCGAGGACACCCGGTCTGAGGATCGCGCGGATGTCCGAGGTGTGTTTGCGCGTCTCGCTCAGCACCTGGACGCTCGACAGGATGCCGCGTACGTCCGCCGTCGCCACCACGAGCGTGGTCTTGGCCCTGGTGAGAGCCTCGATCGCGGCGGCGTCGAGATGGCGCGGAAGATCGACGACGACCAGGTCGAAGCCACGCCTGCCTGCCTCCAGGACCGACCGCATGGCCTGGGCCGGGATCGCCGCCACGTCACCCCGGTGGAACGACAGAACCGACAGGTCGCCGAACGACGGCAGGGCCGCCTGGAGTGCGCTGGAGTTGATCCGGCCCTCGCGGGCCACCAGGTCTCCCCAGCGGGCTCCGGACGCCTCCTCCTGGCCCAGCAGGGCGTCGATGCCGCCGCCCAGCGGGTCTGCGTCGACCAGGAGCGTGCGAAGGTGATCGCCCGAGGCGCGGAGGGCCAGGCAGGCCGACAGGACGCTCGACCCTGCACCGCCACGGCCTCCGATCACGCAGATCACGGAGCCGGAACGGGGGTCGGGCTCCACTGCGTCGGCGAACCGCTCCACCAGGTGGCGTTCGTCGTCGGGGAGCGCCACCACGGCCTGCGCGCCCACTGCCACACATTTTCGCCAGGTGTCCGGGTCCTCGGCGGCTCGGGTCACCAGCAGGACCTGGTCTCGGGTGGGCGGGGAGGTCTCCGCCACGGCGTCCGCCTGGTCGGCGCCCACCGCTATCAGCGGGGCCAGGTTCCAGAACGGGCGGGCGTGGGCGGGCACGTGGGCCACGTCGAGCTGGGCGCCGGCTGCGGCGGCTATGCGGACGATGTCGTCGAGCAGGGCGTGGTCTTCGGTGATGACCAGGGGGCGGTGCATGTCGGGCTCCGGGGAGGGTGGGTTGTTCGGGAGGCCAACATTGCTGGAGGCGGGGTGAGGGGCGGGCGGCCGAACGGGGTTCTGGGGATTGTGGGTGGTGGCGGCAGTGCGGCTGTGGATAACCGGTTGTGTCCCTCCGTTGGGGGTCGTGGAGCGCCGGGAGTCGGCGACGCCAAGGCGCGGGCGTTGGCGAATGGAGAGCGCTAGGAGCGAGTGGCGCCCGGGCCGGGGCGTAGGGGATCGGAAGCGGTGGGAGCCGCTGGTCCCCGTCTGGGGCGGCGTAGCAGATCGGAAGCGGTGGGGGCCGCTGGTACCCGGACGGAGGCCTGGGGAACCGAGAGCGCCGCAAGCCCGTGCCGCCACGGCAGCGTCAGGGACGCAGAGTGTCGGCGGATGCCGGGCCGGAAGTGGCCCAGCGGGGCTGGGGGCCGGACGGTGGTGGTGGGGAAAAGGGGCGACCCCCGCCGGGGGGGAGAGCGGGGGTCGCCTGATCGGTCCGGCTCCGGGGGGGTAGAGCCGGTCCCGTTTCAGAAGAAAGCTTTCATCACTTCACCAGAGGCTGGCAAGGGACTGGCAAAGCCACCCCATGCGCAGTCGCTCCAGTTTCTGGTGATACCAACGTATGCTGCCCGATCGACTCGAGTTTCGTCGAGGAGCAATCTCGCATTTTCGCCAAGTTTTTTGTCCACGACATAACGATCACATAAAGGAGATCACTCTCCGTGATCGTCACGGTTCGGCAACGAGATCGCCGGAGCCGGCCGCGGTGGGCTATGCCCCACCCCGCCTCATCGGCCGGTAAAGGTCTTGGACCGAGGGGTTCCCATCTGCTCGGATCCGACGTAGAAAGAGGTTACGGACCACTTGTCCGGGTGCATCAGCCGGGTACCCACGCGCGACCAGCCGCGGGAGGCGCGTCGTGACGGGCTTGACCCGCTCCGACGAATACAGGTGCACGCTTGGTAACCCGGTGTGATGCACCGGCAGACGGCGTCTCTTGACTGAGACGCCGTCAGCTATGTCAGCAGACCAGAGCCCTGGCCGGCCGTCGACCGGTCAGCCCCGTTGCAGGGCCTCGCAGATGGCGGTCGTCTCGCGCGCTCCGAGGGTTACCGCGGAGGCACAGTGTTGTACCCACCGGGCGACGCCCTCCGGCGTCCCGCTCAGGTAGGCCCGCAGCCCGTCGGCGTAGCCGCCCTCCAGGTGCCCCACCTCCACGGCCACCAGGGACTTCGGGTCCAGCCCGTACTCCACCAGGGTCAGCCGCCCGGCCGAGCGGGCCACGAGGCCGTCGGCCGTGCCGAAGGGCCGCAGCACCGCGAGCTCGGCGTGCACGACGGCGGCCAGCACGATCGCGGGCGCCTTGGTGCCCAGCTCCAGCAGCCCGAACAGCGCTTCCAGCCGCGCCGCCGCCTCCGCGGCACGCGGCGCGGGCCCGAGGCCCAGCGGGTCGGTCGTCTCGTCCGAGGACCGGGGACGGCCGAGGGAGGGCTGCGGGGCGAGGCCGGCGGCCGCCACGGCGTGCAGGCGGGCGAGCACCTGCCTGGGCGCCGTACGCCAGGTCGCCCCCATCCGCCCCATCTCCGCCGACGCCCGCAGCGCCCCCTGGACCAGCGGGTCGCCGATCTCATCGCGCCGCAGGGCGTCGAGGGACACCTCCACGCCTTCCAGGCAGGCCGAGGCCCTGGCGCCGCGCAGCGACGACTCGGCGGAGACCGCGGGGCTGGCCCGGCGCAGGACGCGGTGGCGGTAGAGCCTGTCGACGGCCTGCCGCGCCGAGTCCACGGCCTCGGGCACGCCGGGGAACTCCGCGATGACGGACAACGGGTCATCACTCACGGAAACCGACCTTACCCGCGGGTACGGCAGGGCCGCGCCGCTGTGCCCATGAGCCCGAGAAAGCCGGGCGCCGAATATGCCCAAGCGTTTATGGGTCCCCTCCCGATTTCAGGATGACAACATTTCAATTGCGTTTGTCAGGCAACCCGATAAACCGGGGCCCCTCGGTACGGACCTGTCTAGACCTCTTGTGTCTGGAGCCTGTGAGCTGGTGAAGTGGGACACGACCTATCCAATCTGGCCATAGAAGGAGCACGAGGTGGCCCCGGAGACCCCTGGCAACGAGACCCAGGCGCTGTCCAACCTGCTGCAGGAGAACCGCCGGTTCGCACCGCCGGCTGACCTGGCGGCGGCCGCGAACGTGACCGCCGCCGCATACGACGAGGCCGCCGCGGACCGTCTCGCCTTCTGGGAGCGTGCAGCCGACAGGCTGACCTGGGCCAAGAGGTGGGACAAGACGCTTGAGTGGAACCCTCCCTTCGCCAAGTGGTTCGTCGGCGGCGAGCTCAACGTGGCGTACAACTGCGTCGACCGCCACGTCGAGGAGGGCCGCGGCGACAAGGTCGCCTACCACTGGGAGGGTGAGCCCGACGGCGACAGCCGCACCCTCACCTACAACGACCTCAAGCGCGAGGTCAGCAAGGCCGCCAACGCCCTTCAGGAGCTCGGTGTCTCCAAGGGCGACCGCGTGGCCATCTACATGCCGATGATCCCCGAGCTGCCGATCGCGATGCTGGCCTGCGCCCGCATCGGGGCGATCCACTCGGTGGTGTTCGGCGGGTTCTCGGCCGCCGCGCTGAAGAGCCGGATCCACGACGCCGACGCCAAGCTGGTCATCACGGCCGACGGCGGCTACCGCAGGGGCAACCCGTCGGCGCTCAAGCCCACGGTCGACGAGGCCGTGGCGGAGTCGCCGCAGGTCGAGAACGTCCTCGTCGTACGGCGTACCGGCCAGGACGTCGCCTTCGGCGGCAAGGACATCTGGTGGCACGACCTGGTCGACCGGCAGAGCGACGAGCACACCGCCCAGCCCATGGACGCCGAGGACCCGCTGTACATCCTCTACACCAGCGGCACCACCGGCAGGCCCAAGGGCATCCTCCACACCACCGGCGGCTACCTCGCGCAGACGGCCTGGACCCACTACGCGGTCTTCGACCTCAAGCCCGAGACCGACATCTACTGGTGCACGGCGGACATCGGCTGGGTGACCGGCCACTCCTACATCGTGTACGGCCCCCTGGCCAACGGCGGCACCAGCGTCATCTACGAGGGCACCCCCGACACGCCGCACCGCGGCCGGTTCTGGGAGATCGTGCAGAAGTACAAGATCACGATCCTCTACACGGCGCCCACGGCGATCAGGACGTTCATGAAGTGGGGCGACGACATCCCCGCCAAGTACGACATGTCCAGCCTGCGCATCCTGGGCTCCGTCGGCGAGCCGATCAACCCCGAGGCGTACGTCTGGTACCGCGAGAACATCGGCCACGACCGCTGCCCCGTCGTGGACACCTGGTGGCAGACGGAGACGGGCGCCATCATGATCAGCCCCCTGCCCGGCGTCACCTCGGCCAAGCCGGGCGCCGCCATGCGCCCGCTGCCCGGCGTCAGCGCCGACGTGGTGGACGACCAGGGCAACAGCGTCCCCAACGGGGGCGGCGGGTTCCTCGTCGTACGCGAGCCGTGGCCGTCGATGCTCCGCACCATCTGGGGCGACGACCAGCGCTACATCGACACGTACTGGAGCAGGTTCGACGGGATGTACTTCCCCGGCGACGGCGCCAAGAAGGACGAGGACGGCGACCTGTGGCTGCTCGGCCGCGTGGACGACGTCATGCTCGTCTCCGGCCACAACATCTCCACCACCGAGGTGGAGAGCGCGCTGGTCAGCCACCCGAAGGTGGCCGAGGCGGCCGTCGTCGGCGCGACCGACCCGGTGACCGGCCAGGCGATCGTGTCGTTCGTGATCCTGCGCGGCTCCGCCGAGGAGAGCGACGACATCGCCGCCGAGCTGCGCAACCACGTGGCCAAGACGCTCGGCCCGATCGCCAAGCCGCGCCAGATCCTGGTCGTGCCCGAGCTGCCCAAGACCCGCTCGGGCAAGATCATGCGCCGGCTCCTGCGCGACGTGGCGGAGAACCGCAGCATCGGCGACGTCACCACCCTGGCCGACAGCACGGTGATGAACCTGATCTCGGAGAAGCTCCCGTCGGCCAAGTCCGAGGACTGAGGCCGCGAGAACGCACGCAAGGGCGCATGTCCCCCCATCGGGGCATGCGCCCGCTTGCTCTCCCGGCAGCGAGCCGGCGGAGGGTCGGTGGCGGGTCGGTGGCGGGGGCGAAGCCGTACGGGACAACTCCGGGCGCTATCTTGTCCGATCGGGTAGTTCTGGGAGTGACAGCGGGCGACGACCAGCAGCGAGCCCAGGCCGGCACCGCAAGCGTCGCCTTGCGCTGGATGATGTTTGACACGGCCACGAGGCCTCGATAGGAGACGTTCATGCAGCAGACTCCCGAGGAAGAATCCCTGGGTTCGCTGGTCGCCCAGGCGAGCAGTCAGATCTCGTCCCTGGTGCGCTCGGAGATCGAGCTGGCCAAGGCCGAGTTCAGGTTCGACGCCAAGCGGGTCGGCACGGCGGGGGGCCTGTTCGCCGCCGCCGCGTTCATGGCGCACCTGTGCCTGATCCTCGCCTCGTTCACCATCGCGTACGTACTGGCGCAGTGGCTGCCCACGTGGCTGTCCTTCCTCATCGTGACCGTGTTCTACCTGGTGGCGGCCGGTCTGCTGGTGCTCGTCGGGGTCAGGCGGCTCAAGGGCCTGGCCGGCATGAAGCGCACCGCCAGGTCGATCAAGGGCCTCAAGGAGATCGCGACGCCCGAGGACGAGACTCTTCCCGAGGTCCGTCCCGATCGCGAGCCGGTGACACGTGATGGCACCTGACGAATCGGTCGTGAACATCGACGGCCCCTGGACGCACCGCGCGGTCCACGCGGGCGGCACCCGCTTCCACGTCGTGGAGGCGGGCGAGGGGCCTCTGGTGCTGCTGCTGCACGGGTTCCCGCAGTTCTGGTGGACCTGGCGCCACCAGCTGGTCTCGCTGCCGAAGGCCGGCTACCGGGCGGTCGCCGCGGACCTGCGCGGCTACGGCGGCAGCGACAAGCCGCCACGTGGCTACGACCTGCCCACGCTGGCCGCCGACGCGACCGGGCTGATCAGGGCGCTCGGCGAGACCGGCGCCATCGTCGTCGGCCACGACTGGGGCGGGCTGCTGGCCTGGACGATGGCCGTGCTCGACCCCAAGTGCGTGCGCAGGCTGGTCGCCGTGTCGGCCGCCCACCCGCGCCGGCTGCGCAGCGCGCTGCTCACCGACCCGTTCGGCCAGCTCAGGGCCAGCGCGCAGGCGATCGGCCACCAGCTGCCGCTGCTGCCCGAGCACCGGCTCAGGCGCCGCGACGCGGCCCTGGTGGGCCGGCTGCTGGACGACTGGTCGCGCCCCGGCTGGCCCGACGCCGAGACCGCGCGGACCTACCGCGAGGCGTTCCGCATCCCCGCCGTGGCGCACTGCGCGCTGGAGTACCACCGCTGGTTCGGCCGCTCCCAACTGCGCCGCGACGGCCGCCGCTACACCAGGGTCATGGGCACCGAGATCGAAGCCCCCACGCTGCACCTGCACGGGGCGCTCGACCCGCGCCTCCTGCCGCGGACGGCACAGGGCTCAGGCCGCTACGTGGCGGCCCCGTACCGGTGGCGGCTGCTCGAAGGAGCCGGCCACTTTCCCCATGAGGAGATCCCCGACGTGTTCGACACCGAGCTGCTCGGCTGGCTGGCCGATCCGGAGCCCGACCGATGAGAGACCGCGATCCCGAGGGCCGGCCGCGCAACGCCAGGCCGCGCGACGCGTACGGCAGGCCGCTCCCCTACGGCGAGCAGGGCATGCCGAGGGTTCCCGACGACTACGCGCCCACCACCGAGCAGGCCCTGGCCGACGGCCGCCGCTTCCTGCGCGAGGGCCTGCCGTTCAACGCGCACGAGGTGTTCGAGGGCCGCTGGAAGTGCGCGCCCGAGGAGGAGCGCGAGCTGTGGCAGGGCCTCGCGCAGATCTGCGTCGGCCTGACGCACCTGCAGCGCGGCAACGGGCGCGGGGCGGTGACCCTCTTCAGCCGGGGCGCCGCCAGGGCTCAGGGGTACGGCGGCGCGTACGACGCGGTCGGCAAGGCGGCCTCCGGCCTCAGCCAGGACAGCGACCCCGCCCAGGCGATCGCCCTGATCCTGGCCAAGCTTCCCGGCTGACGCCCGGCTCTTCGCGGGTGCGCGCGGGTCAGTCGCACTTCTGGGTGCTGGCGGGCGTGGTGTCGTCCCTGCCCTGGGCCGCGTCGGGGGCGACCTCCTCGGCCGTCAGGACGTAGCCGGTGTCCTCCTCGTTGGTCGCGGCGGCGAAGATCACGCCGTAGACGCGGCCGTCCACGGTGAGCAGCGGACCGCCCGAGTTGCCCGGCAGCACCTGGCCGCGGATCGCGTACACCTTGCGCCTGACCGTCGCGTCGCGGTAGATGTCGGGGCCCTCGGCGTCGAGCTGGGCGCCGATCCTGGCCGGCTCGGCGGTGAACCCCTTCTCCTTGGGGAAGCCGGCGATGATCGCGCTGTCGCCCCTGCTGCCCTCGCCGTCGAAGGCCAGCTGCGGCAGGTTGAGGCCCGGCACCCACAGGATGGCGATGTCGCGGCGCGGGTTGTAGCGCACGACCTTGGCGTCGTGGGGCGTGTTGGAGGCGTCGATGACCTGCAGGTCGCGCGTCACGCCCGCCACCACGTGGGCGTTGGTCATGATCCGCTCGGGCGCGTAGACGAAGCCGGTGCCCTCGATGTGCTTGTTGCAGCTCTCGGCGTTGCCCTGCACCTTGACGATGGCGCGGCGGGCCCGGCCCAGCTTGGAGCCCTGCAGCACGCTCCGGTCGGGCGGCGGCACGTCGATGAGCTGGCCCGCGATCGAGTCGAAGACGGGCGGGAACTCCGAGCGGTCGATGAACTTCTTGAACGGCTGCTGCCAGTCGCGCGCGGCCTGCGGGATCGCCTCGTCGACGGTGGTCAGCAGCGCGGAGTTCTTCACCTGGTCGACGAGTGGGGTGAACGCCGTGGAGACGATCAGTGAGCCGATCACCCAGGCGATGACCAGCACGGACAGCGCGCTGGAGAACGTGCCGCCCACCGCGTCGGCCACCTTGGCGGGCTCCCAGGTGACGTGGCTGCGCACGACGGCGCCGAGGGTCGAGGAGGCGAACTGGCCGATGGTGGCCGCCAGGAAGACGATCACGATGGCCAGCAGGGCCTGTGGGGTGTCGCCGCTGACCACGGCCTTGGCGATCGGGGGTGCGATGAAGACGCCGAGCACGGCTCCGCCCACGAACCCCACGAAGCTCATCACTCCGATGATGAAGCCCTGGCGGTAACCCGAGACGCCGAAGGCGATCACGAGGCCGATCAGAATGAGGTCAAGCAGATCACCGCGCACGCTTCAAAGGTAACCAGGGATACGGTCAAGTGTGCACGTCTTCCGCCAGGACCGCGCCACCGCGTGTCTACCTTGGGCGGTATGCCGCCGGCCGAGGGAACAGTGCGCGATCTCATCGAGGCAGCCCTGCGCGACACCGATCCCGACGGCCCACTGCGCTGGCATGTGATCTCCGTGCTGCGCCAGCGCGGCGACCTGGAGTCGTTCATCGAGGCGCGCCGGCTGTGCGCCGCGGAGACCGTCGCCGAACGCCTGCTCGGCGTGGACATCATGGGGATGTTGCGGCCGTTCGCCGACCGCACGCTGCCGGTGCTGCGCTATCTCGCCGCCAGCGAGGACGACGCCATGGTGCTCTACTCGGTGCTGATCGCGTTCGGCCACCTGGGCGACCCGCGGTCGCTGCCGTCGGTGATCGAGCTGGCCGGCCACGAGGACGCGAGGGTGCGGTACGGCGCCGCGTACGCGCTGCAGCACGTGCTCGGCGACCCGCCCGACCGGGCCGGGCTGGAGACGCTGCGCGCGCTGGCGGCCGACAGCGACAAGGACGTGGCGGGCTGGGCCGCGCTCGGAGTCGCCTTGAGGTCGGCCCGCTAGCCCGATCGCGCGCTCGGGTCAGCCGCGAGAGGCCAGGTCGATCACGGACTGCGGCAGGTCCTCGATCCGGGTGGCGTCCCACGGGCGTTCGAGCCCGCCCTCGCGCAGCACGGTGTCGAGGATCATCGCCGTGAACCCCCACACCAGCATCCCCCGCACCCGGAACGCCGGCCCCGCCATCCCGCTGGGATGGCGCAGCATGACCCGGTTGCCGGGATCGACCAGCTCGGCGACCGGCACCCGCTCCACGGAGTCGACCTCGTGCGGCGAGGCCGCGTGCACGGCGGACGGACGGCGCCACCAGGCGATCACGGGGGTGACCCGGTTGTCGCTGTAGGTGAGGTACAGCTCGGGCATCGTGCCCAGCACCTGCACCCCGGACGGGTCGACGCCGGTCTCCTCCTCCGCCTCGCGCAGGGCCGCGGCGACGACCCCGCCGTCGTCGGGGTCCACGCCGCCGCCGGGGAAGGCGGGCTGGCCGGCGTGCCTGCGGCCGCGCGTGCTGCGCTGGATGAGCAGGATGTCGGGGCCGAACGGCCCCTCGCCGAACAGCATCAGCACCGCCGCGGCCCGTCCGGACCCGTCGGGAGGCAGCAGGTGGCGGGGGACCCTGATGCGCTGGGCCTGCGCGACCAGTCGGTCAAGCCAGTGGGGGACTTCGGTCACGCATCCTCCAACACGCCGGGGCTCCGGTGGCTTCCCCTGATCACGAGAAGGGGCCGGGCCTGACGAGCTTCCGCGCCTCGGCCTCGCCCGTGGGGCCGGTGCCGTACGAGGGGCAGAGCGCCGCCAGCGGGCACACGCCGCACGCGGGCCGGCGGGCGTGGCAGATGCGGCGGCCGTGCCAGATGACGCGGTGCGAGAAGATCGTCCATTCGCGCCTGGGCAGCAGCTCCGCCACCACGTGCTCGATCTTGACCGGGTCGCTCTCCTCGGTCCAGCCGAAGCGGCGCACCAGCCGCTGGAAGTGGGTGTCGACGGTGAGCCCCGGCACGTCGAACGCGTTGCCCAGCACGACGTTGGCGGTCTTGCGGCCCACGCCGGGCAGGGTGACGAGGTCTTTCAGCCTGCCCGGCACCTCGCCGCCGTAGCGGTCGCACACCGCGCGGGCCATGCCGATGATGCTGTTGGTCTTCGCGCGGAAGAAGCCGGTCGAGCGGATGATCTCTTCCATCTCGGACGGGTCCGCGGCGGCGTAGTCGGCCACGGTCGGATATTTCGCGAAAAGGATGGGGGTCACCATGTTGACCCGCTTGTCCGTGCACTGGGCCGAGAGGATGGTGGCGACCAGCAGCTCCAGCGGGTTGCCGAAGTCGAGCTCGCAATGGGCGTCAGGGTAGGTCTCCGCGAGGACGCGGTTCATCTTGCGCGCCCGGCGTACCAGGGCTAGCTGGGTCTCCGGTTTGCGCCCCGCCGCTTTCGTGGCCATGCCGCAAGACTAGAAGCTCTCGCGGACGGTTGAACCCGGGACGGCTCTGCTCGCGTACAAGCTGGCGACACGAGAGGCGGTGGCCATGAGCGGTCAGGGTGCGGTGCTGTCGGAGTTCGTACGTACGTCGGGGCCGCTCAGCGGGCCCGCGCTGCACCATCTGGCGCTGGCCTGCGCGGCGGCCGTGGCCAGGCTGCACGCGCGCGGAAACGTGGGGCTCCGGCTCAGCCATGAGAACATCGCGCTCGGCGCCCACGGACAGGTGCTGATCGGCTGGCAGCCCGGCGCGACGGCCGGCTCCGCGGCCGAGGACATGCGGGCCTGGGCCGACCTGGTGCTCTTCGCCGGCACCGGCCGCGCGGACGGCGACCCCGCCGTCCTGCCTCCCGCCCTCGGTCTCGCGGTACGGCAGTGCCGCCAGCCCGACCCGACGGCCCGCCCGCGCGCGGCCGACGTGCTGCGCGTGCTGCTCGGCCAGTCGGTCGCCGCCGCGGTGGCGTCGGTGGACGGCCTGCTGGCCTCCTGAGAGAGCCTTCCAGCCGCCTACGAGGCCTTGTGGAGCGCCTGAGAGGGCCGACACTTCGGGGGAACACGACATCCGGTACCTTTCCCCCTGGATGCGACTCGTCCTATAAGCGCAGAACACTCCAGCATTCCCATAACCTGTGAGTGCCACGCAGAGTGGGGTGAGTCACAATGGCAGCAGAGGAGGCAGAGTGAACACCGAAGATGTGCTGGGCAAGGCCCCCCTGTTCGCCGCGCTGGACCGCGAGAGCGCCGCGGCGCTGCGTACGAGCATCACGGAGGTCCAGCTCTCCAAGGGACAGACGCTCTTCCACGAGAACGAGACCGGCGACCGGCTCTACGTCGTGCTGGAAGGCAAGATCAAGCTGTCCCGCACCTCACCCGACGGACGGGAAAACCTGCTGAGCGTGCTCGGCCCGAGCGAGATGTTCGGCGAGCTGTCGCTGTTCGACCCGAGGCCGCGCACCGCCTCCGCCACCGCGCTGACCGACGTGCGGCTGGCCGGGCTGGGCCACGACGACCTGCGACCGTGGCTGACCGGCCGCCCGGAGGTGGCGCTCCACCTCCTGCGCGCGCTCGCCCAGCGGCTGCGCCGCACCAACGACGTGCTGGCCGACCTGGTCTTCACCGACGTGCCAGGACGGGTCGCCAAGCAGCTGCTCGACCTGGCCGAGCGGTTCGGCACCAAGACCGAGGACGGCCTCCGGGTGCACCACGACCTGACACAGGAGGAGCTGGCCCAGCTCGTCGGCGCCTCGCGCGAGACGGTCAACAAGGCGCTGGCCGACTTCGCCGGCCGCGGCTGGCTGCGGATCGAGGCCAAGGCCGTGGTCATCCTCGACCCTGACCGCCTCTACAACCGGTCGCGGTAGTAGAGGTCGGGTCAGAGCGCGTCGAGGTAGTCGAGCTGCGCCGCCACCGACATCTCGGCGGCGGCCCAGAGCGAGCGGTCGACGTCGGCGTACACGATCCGGACGATCTCGCGCGGCGTGCGCGCTCCCCGCGCCCGCGCCGCCCTGATCTGGTCGAGCCGCTGGCGGCGGTGCGCGATGTAGCCGTCGAGCGCGCCGATCGGGTCGGCCAGCACGGGGCCGTGGCCGGGCAGCAGCGCCCGCGCCTCCAGGCTCTCCGCGACCGCCCTCAGCCGGTCGAGGCTGCGCAGGTAGTCGGCCAGGCCGCCGTCGCGGGCGACGATCGTGGTGCCCCTGCCGAGCACGGTGTCGCCGGTCAGCATCGCGTGGTCCTGCGGCAGCCAGAAGCAGAGCGAGTCGAACGAGTGGCCGGGCGTGCCGTACACGTGGATCTCCACGCCGTCCACGGTCACCACGTCGCCGTCGGCGAGCCCCTCGTCGCCGAGCCGGTGCCGCGGGTCGAGGGCCCGCACGGGCGCGCCCACCATCCCGGCGAACCGCCTGGCGCCGCCGCTGTGGTCGAAGTGCCCGTGGGTGAGCAGGATGCCGGTGACGCGGCGTTCGCCCAGATGGTCGCGTACGCGCCGCAGATGTGACTCGTCGTCCGGCCCGGGATCGACGACGACCACCTCCTGCCCGCCGATCACCCAGGTGTTGGTGCCGTCGAGCGTCATCGCCGAGGGGTTGGGCGCCAGGAGGTTCTCGGCGTGCGTGGTACGGGACCCGTCGGGGGTGCCGATCGGGATGTGCAGGCCGCTCATCCGGTCACCAGCCGCATCTCGCCCGCGATCTCCACGGCCCTCGGCATGATGGTCATGATCTCCCTCCGCTCGGCCAGGATCCCCGCGACGCTGTCGTGCGCCGACAGCTCGCTCAGCGTGCGGTACGTGGGCGGCATCAGGAAGATCTCACCCCGGCGCGCCAGCTCGATCGCCTCCGCCGGGCGCTTCCAGGCCACCTGGTCGGCCTCACCGCCGACGTCACGGGTGCGCTGGCCCGCCGGCAGCACGGCGGCGAAGAAGCGGGTGTCGAAGCGCCGGTGCTCGATCTCCGGCGTGATCCAGTGGGCCCACGGCTTGAGCAGGTCGGACCGGAGCACCAGGCCGCGCCGGGCGAGGAAGTCGGCGAAGGCCAGGCTCCGGTCGATCAGCGCGAGCCGGTCGGCCTCCCAGTCGTCACCCGTGGTGTCGGCGACCACCGAGTCCGGCCCCGGACCGGCCAGCAGCACGCCCGACTCCTCGAACGTCTCCCGCACGGCGGCGCACACCAGCCCCCGCGCGACCTCCTCGCCGGCCTTGAAGACCGCTCCCCACTCCGCCGGCGAGGGACCTGCCCAGGCCACCGCCTGGTCGGTGTCGCGCACGTCGACCGAGCCACCGGGGAAGACGTACGCGCCGGCCGCGAACGCCATCGTGGACTTGCGTCGCAGCAGGTAGACCTCCGGCCCCTCGCGCAGGATCACCACCGTGGCGGCGTCGCGCGCGGGCACCGGCTCGACCAGCCCGGCGAGGAGGTCCCGCGCCCGCGTGGCGAGCTCGGCCGGCAGCGGCAACCCGGTCACATCGGTCATAGCACCTCAGACTACTTGCGCGATCAGCTCCACTTCCACGGGTACGTCGAGCGGGAGCGCCGCCACACCGACCGCGCTGCGGGCGTGCCTGCCGCGCTCCCCCAGCACCTCGGCGAGCAGGTCGCTGGCGCCGTTGCCGACCTTGGGCTGCTCGGTGAAGGACGGGTCGCTGGCCACGAACACCACGACCTTGACGATGCGCACCACCTTGTCGAGGTCGCCGATCTCGGCCTTCAGCGCGGCCAGGGCGTTGAGCGCGCAGATGCGGGCCTGCTCCGCGCCCTCCTCGGTGGTCAGGTCGGCCCCGACCTTGCCGGTGCGCTCCAGTTTGCCGTCGACGAACGGCACCTGGCCCGAGGTGTAGACGAGGTCGCCCGTGCGTACGGCGGGCACGTACGAGCCTGCCGGAGCCGCCACCTCGGGCAGCTTCAGGCCGAGCTCCGCGATCTTCTGCTCGGGGGTCACGGCTTCTCCCGCTTGAAGTAGGCGACGAGCTGCTCGGGCGAGGCGCCCTGCACGATCTGGACCAGCTCCCAGCCGTCGGCGCCGAAGTTGTCGAGGATCATCTTGGTGTTGTGGATCAGCACCGGCGCGGTGAGGTACTCCCATTTCTTCATGAGGGCCAGCGTAGGGGCTGGGGCCCGCGGCCTGCCGCGCACCGCTGGACCGCAGTGTGAGCAATCTCAAAGGGTGGTCGTCGGCTGTCCGCAAGTGACCGTTCGGTAGCCTCAAGACGTGGAGTCTCCGGACACGGATTGGGCCGGCGTGCGGCTGCACGTGGTCACCGGCAAGGGCGGCACCGGCAAGACGACCGTGGCCGCCGCCCTCGCGCTCGCCCTGGCCGCCGGCGGGCGGAAGGTGCTGCTCGTCGAGGTGGAGGGCAGGCAGGGCATCGCGCAGATCTTCGATCTGCCGCCGCTGCCGTACGAGGAGCGCAAGATCGCCATCGCGCCCTCCGGCGGCGACGTGTACGCGCTGGCCGTCGATCCCGAGGAGGCCATGCTCGAGTACATGGAGATGTTCTACGGGATGCGCAGGGCGGGGCGCGCGCTGACCAAGATGGGCATCGTCGACTTCGCCACCACCGTGGCCCCGGGCTTTCGCGACGTGCTCGTCACGGGCAAGACCACCGAGGCGGTGCGGAGGCGCGGCAAGAACGGGCGCAGGGTCTACGACGCGGTCGTGCTCGACGCGCCGCCGACCGGGCGCATCGCGCGTTTCCTGAACGTCACGCAGGAGGTCGCCGGGCTGGCCAAGGTGGGGCCGATCAAGAATCACTCCGACTTGGTCAACGGCGTGGTGAAATCTCCGGAAACAGCGGTGCATTTCGTGACATTGCTGGAGGAGATGCCCGTCCAGGAGACGCTCGACGGCATCGCCGAACTGCGTTCCGCCGGGCTCCCCGCCGGCGGCATCTTCGTCAACATGGTCCGCGAATCGCTGCTCCCGCAGGCAACCCTTGACACGGCTGTCAAGGGCCGGTTCGATGCCGGGGAGATCATCCTCGGGCTCAAGGCGGCCGGAGTGGCCGACGGCGCGGAGGCCACGTCGATCGCCGAGGCGCTCGCGGAGGAGATCGTCGAGCACGCCCGCCGCACGGAGCTGGAGCGCGCCGAGCGCGACACGCTGGCCGAGGCGGGGCTGCGGAGCTACGAGCTGCCACTGCTGGCCGACGGCGTGGACCTGGCCGGTCTCTACGAGCTCGCGGAGAACATGCGCACCCAAGGAGCAGCGTGAAGAAGCCCGCGGCGCTCGACATCGACGCCATCCTCGACGACCAGGGCACCAGGATCATCGTCTGCTGCGGCGCCGGCGGCGTGGGCAAGACCACGACCGCGGCGGCGCTCGGCCTGCGGGCCGCGGAGCGCGGCAGGTGCGCGGTCGTGCTCACCGTCGACCCAGCGCGGCGGCTGGCCCAGTCGATGGGGCTGACCGAGCTCGACAACACCCCGCGCCTCGTCACCTCGCCCGAGGGCGGCGGCCAGCTCTACGCCATGATGCTCGACATGAAGCGCACGTTCGACGAGATCATCGAGGCGCACGCCGACCCGGCCCGCGCACGCCAGATCCTGTCGAACCCCTTCTACCAGTCGCTTTCGTCCAGCTTCTCCGGCACGCAGGAGTACATGGCGATGGAGAAGCTGGGCCAGCTCCGCCGTTCCGACGAGTGGGACCTGATCATCGTGGACACGCCGCCGTCGCGGTCGGCGCTCGACTTCCTCGACGCGCCCGAGCGGCTCGGCCGCTTCCTCGACGGACGGTTCATCCGGCTGCTGACCGCGCCCGCCAAGGCCGGAGGGCGCAGCGCGTTCCGGCTGCTCAACGCCGGGTTCGGGCTGATGGCCGGAGCGATGACGAAGCTGCTCGGCGCGCAGGTGATCAAGGACCTGCAGACGTTCGTGTCGGCCCTCGACGCCGTCTTCGGCGGGTTCAGACAGCGCGCCGAGATGACGTACAAGCTGCTGCAGGCCCCCGGCACGGCCTTCCTCGTGGTGGCCGCGCCTGAGCGGGACGCCATGCGTGAGGCGTCCTACTTCGTCGAGCGGCTCGCCGAGGAGCGCATGCCCCTGGCCGGCCTGGTGGTCAACCGGGTGCACGTGTCGCCCGCCTCGGTCCTGTCGGCCGCGCGCAGCGCGGCGGCCGCCGAGGACCTCGAGTCGCGGGGCGAGCACGAGCTGACCGCCGCCGTGCTGCGGCTGCACGCCGGGCGGATGCAGCTCAAGGCTCGCGAGGGCCGTGAGCAGGAGCACTTCGTCTCGGCCCACCCCACGGTGCCCGTGGCGCGGGTCCGCGCCATGTCCGAGGACGTCCACGATCTCACGGGTCTGCGCCAGATCGGGGCTCTGCTGGCGAGCGCATGAAAAGTACGGCCGGCGGACGGCGCCGGCCGTACCAGGCTCGCCGGGCCAGAGTCAGCCCGCGATCAGCTCGTTTGTTCGTTCGTACTCTTCCTTGGCCGACTCGAGCAGGTCGCGCCAGGAGTCCACGTCGGGCCGCCGTCGAAGCAACGCCCGCCGTTCGCGTTCGGTCATGCCGCCCCACACCCCGAACTCGATGCGGTTGTCCAACGCATCGGCGAGGCATTCGGTGCGGACCGGGCAACCCCGGCAGATGAGCTTGGCCCTGTTCTGCGCGGCGCCCTGCACGAACAGGGCATCCGGATCCGCACCCTTACAGGCGGCACGGGAGGTCCAATCCGTGATCCACATTTGTTCGACCCCACTCCCCTTAGGTGGTCAGTCGTCATTTGGGGCCGACGGGCGCGGGCGCCGAGCCTCCGTATTCAGTTGCCGCAGAGGAGAACGTACGCAACTACACGTTCGGGCCGACAGACCCCAGAGGACCAAATTCTCGCGGCGCTGTTGACCGGGAATGACTAGTCACCCCCGTCAGTCAAGGCGAAATGGTGTCGGGCTACCGGAAAGGTCAGTCTTTCGACGTACCCTTGGTAGCGTGCAAGCCCAGCGCAAAGATCGCTCCAACCCCTTCCTCGCCGTCCTGCGTCTGATCATCGCGGGGGTCGCAGCCGGTGTGCTCGCGGCCGCCGTCGCCCTACCCGCGGTCGGCGGAGCCGGGATGTCGACGAAGAGCGCTGTGGAAAGCCTCAACCTCAAACCCGAAGAGCTCGACGAACCTCCTCTGCCCGAACGCACCGTCCTGAAGGACGCCAACGGCAAGCAGTTCGCCCAGTTCTACTACGAGAACCGCCAGGTCGTACGCCTTGACCAGGTCGCCCCGATCATGCGAACGGCCCTGATCGCGATCGAGGACTTCCGTTTTTACCAGCACGGGCCGATCGATGTTGAGGGAACGGCGAGAGCTCTCCTCAAGAATTTGTCGCAGGGCGGCGTGATGCAGGGCGGGTCGTCCATCACGCAGCAGTACGTCAAGCAGGTGCTCGTCAACAGTGCCGAGACGCCGGAGGAGCGCCAGGCCGCGATCGCGCCGACGATCTCCCGCAAGCTGTCCGAGCTGCGCTACGCGATGGCCATCGAGCGGAAATACACCAAGGACCAGATCCTCGAGAAATATCTGAACATCGCCTACTTCGGCGCCGGCGCCCACGGCATCCAGGCCGCGGCCCGGCGCTTCTTCGACAAGCCCGCCTCCGAGCTCAACCTCGTCCAGGCCGCCACGCTCGCCGGCGCCGTCCAGAACCCCGCCAGGACCGACCCGAGCGTCGGCAAGGAGTCGCAGGAGCGGCTGCTGCAGCGGCGCAACACCGTGCTGGACCGCATGTACCAGATCGGCAAGATCACGCTGCAGCAGGCCAACGAGGCCAAGGCCAAGAAGCTGGGCTGGAAGAACATCAAGGCGCCCGGCGGCTGCGAGGCCAGCAAATATCCGTACTTCTGCCTCTACGTCCAGTACGAGATCCTCAACAACGAGGACTTCGGGAAAGACGAGGAGGAGCGCCGCAAGCTGCTCCAGCGGGGCGGTCTCGAGATCAGGACCACGATCGACCCGAAGATGCAGGAAGCCGCCGAGAAGGCCATCAAGAAGTACGTCTCCACGAAGGACAAGCCCGTGGCCTCGCAGGCCATGGTGGTCCCCGGCACCGGCGAGATCAAGGCGATGGCCGCCTCCCGGAAGTTCGGCGGGAGCAAGAAGAAGAACGAGATGAGCTACAACATCGTGGCCGACGCGGCACACGGTGGCGGTCGCGGGTTCCAGCAGGGCTCGACGGCCAAGGTCTACACGCTGGCCACGGCGCTGGAGGAGGGGATGAAGTACAACGACGGCTTCCCCGCCCCCTCCGGCTACCAGGCCGGCGGCTACAGCACGTTCAAGAACTGCAAGGGCGAGAACGTCGGCGACCCGTCCCACACCGTGCGCAACTCCAGCGAGGGCGGCGGCGGCTTCAAGACGCTGCAGACCGGCACCTGGGGCTCCGTCAACACGTTCTTCGTCAAGCTGGAGCAGAGCGTCGGGCTCTGCGACGTGGTCAAGATGGCCAAGCGGGTCGGCGTCAAGCGGGCCGACGGCAACAAGCTGTCCGAGGTCGAGACGTTCACGTTGGGGGTCAACGAGGTCGATCCCGTGACGATCTCCGCCTCCTACGCCACGTTCGCCGCGCGCGGCAAATACTGCAAGCCGCTG
Organism: Nonomuraea phyllanthi; assembly: GCF_006334985.2. Classification (GTDB taxonomy): domain Bacteria; phylum Actinomycetota; class Actinomycetes; order Streptosporangiales; family Streptosporangiaceae; genus Nonomuraea; species Nonomuraea phyllanthi. The sequence continues at coordinate 164,768 of NZ_VDLX02000016.1, read as the reverse complement.
GCGATCACCGAGATCAAGGACAGGAACGGCAAGGCGACCCAGTACAAGCCCAAGTGCTCACAGGTGCTGGACGAGGACGTCGCCGACGCGGTCAGCGGCATCCTGGAGGGAGTCTTCACCAAGGGCACGATGACCGGCGTGGGCGGCATCGGGCGCGACGCGGCCGGCAAGACGGGCACGACCGACAACTACATGTCGGCCTGGTTCGCCGGCTACACCCCCAACATGGCCTCCGCCGTCAGCCTGGGCGACCCGCGCGGCACCTCCGCCCACAAGCTGATCGGGATCACGATCGGCGGGCGCTACTACTCGTACGTATACGGGGCCTCCATCTCCGGGCGGATCTGGGTGGACTCCATGAAGACCGCGCTGAAGGGGGTCGAGCCGGCGGAGTTCCATTCGGTGGACAAGTCGCGCTTCGGCGGATGCACGGAGCACTGCGCGCCCAAGCCGCCCAAGAAGGACGACAAGGACCGCGAAGGGCCGCCCGGACGCGGCGACGGCCCGTTCGACATCTTCAACCCGCCGGACGGCGACGGGCCCGGTCGCGGGGGCGGGCCGGGCAACGGCCGGGGCGACTGGCGCGGCGGCGGCGGCCGCGGCCGCTGAGCCACCCTCCGGCCGCTCCGGGCGCGGCTGCCGCTCTGGGGCACGGGGATGTGCCCTCCAGAGTCCCTTGCAGCCTTTGGGGGCCTTCAGAACCCCTTTGAGGGCCTTCAGGGCGCCACCCCGGACGGCTTGAGGGCGTTCAGGGCGCCACCCCGACGGCGCCCTGAACGGCACGAAGCGACTCAACCGGATCAGCGCGGGAACGAGAGAGACCCGGAGAAGCGAGAGAGAAGCTACTTCCCCGCCGCCAGGCGGGCGCGGACGGTGGCGGCGACGCGGCCCCCCTCGGCTCGCCCGGCCACCTTCGGGTTGACGGCCTTCATGACCTGACCCATGGCCTGCGGTCCGGCCGCGCCGGTCTCCGCGATGGCGGCGTCCACGAGGGCCGCCAGCTCCTCGTCCGACAGCTGCGCCGGCAGATACTCCTCCAGCACCGCCTGCTCGTCGAGCTCGGCCTGCGCCTGCTCGGCCCGCCCCGCGTTCCCGAACGCCTCGGCCGCCTCCCGGCGCTTCTTGGCCTCCTTGGTCAGGACCTTGATGACCTCGTCGTCGGTCAGCTCCCTGGCCTCCTTGCCGGAGACCTCCTCGACGTTCACCGCGGCCAGTGCCATGCGAATCGTCCGGAGACGTACCTCGTCCCGGCTCTTCATGGAGGCCGTCAGGTCGGCCTTCAGCTTGTCCTTCATAGCGCTCATGCGCTCCATCTTGCCGTCTGCGCGGACTCGCGGACGCCTCGCGCCCGATGTCGGGCATCATGAGTACGTGAGGAAAGCCGTCGCAGTGCCACTGTCCATGCTCGGTCTCGGCCTCGCCGGGCTGGGTTACGCCTCCGTGGTGGAGCGTAACTGGTTCCGCCTGCGCCGCTTCGACGTGCCCGTGCTGGAGCGCGGCCAGCGTCCCGTACGCATCCTGCACCTCTCCGACCTGCATCTGACGCCCCGCCGTACGATGCTCATCAACTGGGTGCGCTCCCTCGGCTCGCTGAAGCCCGACCTGGTGGTCAACACCGGCGACTCGATCGCGCACCCGGAGGCCGTCCCCTCGCTCCTCCACGCCCTGGAGCCCCTGCTGTCCCGCCCGGGCCTCTTCGTCTACGGCTCCAACGACCTCTACGCTCCCAAACCCAAGAACCCGGCCCGCTACCTCTGGCGCACCTCCAAGAACGACCGCCGCCAGCACGTCCCCAGCCTGCCCTGGGAAGAGCTCGGGGCCGGCATGGCCGCCGAGGGCTGGCTCGACATGAACAACACCACGGCCCGCATCAAGGTGGCCGACCTCGACGTGGCGGTGGCGGGCATCCACGACTCCCACATCTCCCGCGACCGCTACGACCTCGTAGCCGGCACCGCCCCCGCGGACGCCGACCTCCGGCTGGGCGTCATGCACTCCCCCGAGCCGCGCAACATGACCCGCTTCGCCGAGGACGGCTACCAACTCCTGCTCGCCGGCCACACCCACGGCGGCCAGCTCTGCATCCCGTTCTACGGCGCCCTCGTCACCAACTGCGGCATCGACCGGGCCCGCGTCAAGGGCCTGAGCCGCCACGACGGCGCCTGGCTCCACGTCTCCGCCGGCCTCGGCACCTCCCCTTACGCCCCGGCCCGCTTCGCCTGCTTCCCGGAGGCCTCGCTCCTCACGCTGGTTCCGCGTCGCTGACACGGTCACAACCACCTTGGGAGTCCGCTAGACTTTTCCAAGCACGCGCAAGACGGCGTGCGCCGGGGTGTAGCGCAGCTTGGCAGCGCGCTTCGTTCGGGACGAAGAGGTCGTGGGTTCAAATCCCGCCACCCCGACCAGCTCAAAGGCCACTTCCAGTCATCTGGGAGTGGCCTTTTGATCTTTATGCAGCAGTAAGGTGCAGCAGTCGTCCTACCCGAGGGTCTCGCCCAGACGCTTGAGAGCCTTCCTGGTCTCCTCCGAGGGAATGTGCGTGTAGATCTCCATCGTCACCTTGATGCCACTGTGCCGAACTCACCTATAGGGGCTCGGCTTGGCGCCGGTCGGCTCGATAACGTGCGGCCGGCCGCGGTGCACCGGCACCTTCCACGACGGCATCGCCGATCGTGTCACCGAGCGAACCACCCGGCGCGGCCCGGCGAACCGCCCGCGGCGAGAACCGCCCAGCCCGCGGCTGTCGTGGCGGCCATGAGCAGGGCCAGAGCGCCCAGTGTCTGTCCGTCGGGGTGAATCAGCGCCTGGCCGCGCAGTGCCTGCCACGTCACCAGGACAATCAGGCCCGCGTACGCCGCGGCCGCCACGATCATCAGGCCCGCCCGGGTCCGCGTATCACGCAGTCGCGTGATGCGGCTGGCCAGGAACCCGAGCACCAGCGCCACGACCAGCATGACCTGCAGCCCATGCAGGCCGACGAAGTGCGGGATACGCAGGTCGCCGCCGACCGTGCTCCAGCCGGTGAGTGGCAGCCCGGGACCGCCGTCCGGGACGCCCACGTTGTGCTGGGCGGCCAGGGGAATCGTTTGCCCGGCCGCGTCCTTGGCCGTCCACACCTCGCTGGACCTCGCCGGTATCAGGAGCCCGAGGCCGATCCCGGCGAGCACGAAGGTCAGGCCCGCGCGAATCGCCCAGGTGAGCACCCGGTCGCCGACTCTTTGGAAGATCAGAAGCCCTGCGAGGACGAAGTTCGCCAGCATGAGCAGTTGTACGCCCACGCTGAAGATCAACTGGATGACATTGGTGAAGGGGTCGTTCGCCTGGTTGAAATGGCTGAACGTGCCGCGCGCCGCCTGGACCACGACGACGCCGACGTCGACCATGCCGGTAACGGCCAGCAGCGTTGCCATCCACCAGGTCCAGCGGCTCGCCCTGTGCGGCAGGGTCAGCAACCAGGCGAGTGTAAGGCCGTACACGATGAACGACACGGCGAACTTCAGGGGTTTCCCCCAGACCGGCGCGCCGAGCAGGACACGGTCGTCGGCCACCATGCCCACGGCCGAGACGACCAGCAGCAGTGCCATCGAGGCGACCATCAGCAGGAGCGGGCGGTGCAGGCGGAGGATCGCCGTACGGACTGGTTCGAGGGCCGCGGACATCGGCACGCCTTTCGAAGCGGAAGCCGCAAACAGACCCAACGCTAGGAATCGGCGTGGTTCCATCCCAGCCCGGCGACCCCCCAACCAGAGGACGGTCAGCCCTCCAACGGGTGGTAGGGCCAGCCGTAATCGCGACACGACGCTGCCGTTGTGATCGAATGCAACTTTCTCTGAGAGCTTCCGGCTGACCAGCGGGAACCTCACTAGGCCCACGCTTCCGTGGGCGTGATCGTCATCGCAGGGCGCCGAGGACGAGGCGGATCATCGAGCGGGCCAGGGCCTCCGGGTCTCCGTCGGTGCTTTCCGGCAGGGCGCCGCTGAGCCACAGGCTGGTGAAGCCGTGGACCAGCGACCAGGCGGCGAGCGTGGTCATCCGGTCGTGTTCGGGGCTCGGTGACAGTGCGCGTGCGCTGGTGATGAGTACGCCGGCGGCGCGCTCATGCGCGGACTGGATGCTGGGGTCGTCGGCGCGGTAGAGCTCGGGCCGGAACATCACCTCGAAGTAGGGCCGATGGTCGATGGCGAAGCGGACGTAGGCGACGCCGACCTCCCACACGTCAGCGGTCGCGCGCTCGAGAGCGTCGGCGAACAGGGCGAAGCCCTCGGCGGCCACGGCTGTCAGCAGGCCCTGCTTGTCGCCGAAGTGGTGTGCGGGGGCGGCATGCGAGACGCCCGCGCGGCGGGCCAGCTCGCGCAGGCTCCATCCGGCCGGGCCGGATTCGCCGATGGCTTGCAGGGCGGCGTCGATGATGACGCGTTTCAGATTGCCGTGGTGGTAGGACGGCTGATCGATCTCTCTCACCTCCGCGCTCGATGCGATGACGACCTCACCCTATCTTGACATTGACAAGATGGCACATCTCCTCCAATCTTTCCAGTGACAAGATTGGAGGACGGGATGGTTCCGTTCATCGCCCTCACCGGTGGCTTCGTCGTCCTGCGACTCATCGGCCTGGCCGGCATCGACGTACTGGATGCCTGGCAACCGGCTCTGCGAGGCGCGCTCGCCCTGATGTTCGTCTTCACCGGCGTGCCACATTTCCTGCCCTCATGGCGCCGCGACTTCGTCGCGATGATCCCGCCGGCGATCCCGCACCCGGCGCTGCTGGTAACCCTCACCGGCGTCCTGGAACTGGCCGGCGCCGCCGGGCTGCTGCATGCGGCGGTCGCGCCCTACGCGGCGGTCGGGCTGGCCCTGCTCATGATCGCCATGTTCCCCGCCAACGTCTCGGCCACCCGCCGCGGCCTCACCCTGGCCGGGAAACCGGTGACTCCCCTGCCCGCCCGTACGGCCCTGCAAGTGCTGTTCGTCGCCGCCGCCATAGCAGCGGCCGTATGAGGCCACGCGGCCGATGAGGCGACGCGGCCGATGAGGCGACGCGGCCGATGAGGCGACGCGCCCACCGCCGCCGGCCTCGCCCTACCACCACGAACCTGTCGAGGACATCTCACATGACCGCCGAACACGCCACCGACATCGACTACATCGACCACACCGTGCTGATCACCACCGACATCGCCGCGGCCTCCGCCCGCTATGAGGCGCTCGGCTTCACGCTCAGCCCCCTCTCACCCCACCATCTGGCCGAACGGCCCGGCGGCCCGCCCCTGCCCACCTGCACCGCGAACCGGTGCGCCTACTTCGGGCAGTCGTTCATCGAACTGCTCGGCATCGTCGACCCCGCCGCTCCCGACCCCTGGGGCGTTCACCGACTGCGCCGGACCTACCGCGGCCTGCTGATGACCCTCGGCTCGCGCGAGATCCAGGCCACCGCCGAACGGCTACACGCCACCGGCCTGGCCTCCACGGGGATCCGCGCGTTGGAACGAGAGGTCTCCACCCCGGACGGCCCACGGACGGTACGCGCCGACAGCGTCCGCATCGATGCCGCCCACACCCCCGAAGGGGCGCTCCAGGCGACACAGCATTTCACCCCTCAGTACGTCCACCAGCCGCACCATCTCGACCACCCCAACGGTGCCCTCGGCTTGCACAGCGTTCTGCTGGTCGTGCCCGACGACGAAATCGACGACCACGAAGAGCGCTACGCCCGCATCCTGGACGCCGACGTGTGGATCGACGGCCCCAAGCGCGTGCTCCCGCTACGGCACGGCCGGGTGGAGATCGTTCCGCGGTCCTCGCTCGGCGACTTCCTCCCCGGCCACGCGGTGCCGAGCCTGCCTCTGCTGGCCGCCCACACCGTCGCCGTGCGCGACCTGACCGCCGCACGCGAACTCGTCGAGCGCAACATGATCGCCACCCGTACCACTCCCGGCGGCTTCTACGTCACCGCCGAGGACGCCTGCGGTGTGCCACTCGCCTTCACCCAGAACTGACGATCTCCTCACCTCACCCCCATCAGGCGGGAGCATGCCGTCGTGGTGGCCGCGTCGCCGGGCGTCGACCCGGCACTTCTGAGGGTCTGGGGCTATCGAGGCTGCGCCAGCTGGTTGGGAACCGCCGTCCCGTCCAGCAGGCCAAGGGGGGACGCGACGATGGGCAGCCGCGTAACCGTTTCACCGTCAAGCAGCCCCACCTGGGCCAGCACAGCAGCTTGATCCCAGTAGATGCGCTCGCTCGCGACGGCCGTCCCCTCGAATCCCACGATCGCGATCACCGGGACGCACACCTGCCTGCCCGTCGGCGGTACGGAGGGCAGTATCCACGGGATCTCGATGTCGTGGGTGAAGGTGATCAGCATTTCGTCGACGATGGTGCCGTCCCCGACCGTGCGGCTCAGCGACTCGATGGACATGTCGGCGGCGTTCCGCCCCACGAACCATTGCCGGTAGAAGTCGCGGACGCCTGTGTAGCCGGTGCCGCCCATGCCGGTCGGCACGTGCATGACGGTCGGGTTGTCCGTCATCGTGCGCATCGTGGCCTCAACGTCGCGGGTCTCGAACTCGGCTGAGGTGTGCGCTTCCCACACGCGCTCCATGGCCTGGCGGTCGGTCATCCGAGTCCTCCTCCGGTCGGCACACGCGGACGATGGGTCCGCCGTACCCCGACAGTCGATCATGACGACGGCTCGGCCGCCACCGGCCAGCTCCTCCCGCTTCATGCCCACCACTTCACCCCCGGCCACGCGCAGCACTACGGCGAGACCCGCGCGCGCCCGGTACGGGTACGTCCGGCGACGGACCTGGGGCCGATGGTCAGATCCCGGCGCAGAGCGGGATCACCGCCCGCATCGGCGCAGCGGGGCCGCCGTTCTCCCGCCAGGGCGTTCGCTCAGGAACCCGGGTGCGAGAGGGCGCGAAGACGCCCGCCGGGTGGGGATGGACGCCCGCTCCCGTCCAGCGGGCTTGCCATCGTGGCTGTCGGTCACCGCGGCCGATCCGCTGCCGGGCCTGGGCGCTTCGGGGATGGAGCCATCTCGCACCTCGGCGGGTGTCTGCTTCCACGATCGCGGTACGGAGGTTCCCGGGGTAGGGCCGAAGGTCCTCGGTGCTTCGGGACTTCTGGCCCCAGGTTCCCGCCGGCTGAGCGACAGGTGCCATAGGAATTGCCTTTGGCGTCCACTGGTATTTCGTCTTTGTCTTCTGTTCTTTTCCGGCCGTACCGTGAAAAAGCAACGATGAGGCAATGGAGAGGAACCGGTGGCATGACCACGATCGAGAATGGATCGGGAACGCGGGAACTCGCGGGAAAGCGGGCTCTGGTCACGGGTGGTTCGCGCGGAATAGGAGCGGCCGTCGTGCGCCGGCTCCTGGACGCGGGGGCGGAGGTGCTCACGACCGCCAGGTCGGCGACGGGCACGGTGCCGGAGGGGGCCACGTTCGTGGAGGCCGACGTGCGGACACGGGCTGGGGCGGAGGCGCTCGCCGGGGCCGCGCGGGAGGCGTTCGGCGGGGTGGACATCCTGGTGCACAACGCGGGTGGTGCGCGGCCGCACCAGGGCAGTTCGGCCATCCCCGACGAGGAGTGGCAGGACGCGCTGGATCTGAACTACCTGGCGTCGGTACGGCTGGACTCGCTGCTGACGCCGGGGATGCGGGAGCGGCGGTCGGGGATGATCGTGCATGTGTCCTCGGCCGCGGTGGCCACGCCGATAGGGCCGTTCCTGCACTACACGGCGGCGAAGGCGGCGCTGGAGAACTACAGCCGGGGGCTGGCGTTGGAGCTGGCCCCGTACGGGATCCGGGTCAACACCGTGACTCCCGGCAGGGTCGCCACCCCCGGCGGCGAGGCGACGCGGGAGCAGTGGGCGCGCCTGGACCTGGCGCCGGCGGGGACCAACGCCGGCGACACCGTGCCGCTGGGGCGCGATGGCCGGCCGGACGACATCGCGCACGCGGTGCTGTTTCTCGTCTCCGAAAGGGCGGGCTGGTTGACCGGGAGCAATCTCGTCGTGGACGGCGGCGAATTTCCCAGAAGTTGACGCCGGCGATATTCCAAAAGTCCGGTATTCCAAAAGTCCTGTGTTCCAAAAGTCCTGTGTTCCAAAAGGCCGTCGTCAGGAAACCGGCGAGAAGAACGCGGATTCGGACCAGGTCTCCTGGCGCAGGAGATGGAGCAGAGCGGTTTCCGCCGGGCCCCCGCCCTGCCGGACCACGGCGATGACGGGCTGGGACACGGCCGGGGAGACCGGGCGTACGAGGTGCTCGTGGCCGTGGGGCACCGCGGAGGCCGGGACGAGCGTCACTCCCAGCCCGTGGGCGGCCCAGCGTACGGCCGTCGCCGTCTGGGAGACGCGGGCGGCCGTGACCGGGGTCAGGTCGTTGTCCCGGAGCACGTTCAGCAGCACGCCGTCAAGCGCGCTGTCGCGGTCGAACCGTACCCACGGCTCGCCCTCCAGGTCGCGCAGCTCGACCCGGTCCGCGGCGAGTTGGGGGTGCCCGGCGCCCAGCACCACGACGAACTCCTCGTCACCGAGGCGGTGGGCGTCGGAGGGGGTGCGCTCGCACGCCGCCATCAGGGCGAGGTTGAGCACGCCCCGGCGGCACAGCCGCTCCAGCTCGGCGGAGCTCGGCTCCTCGAAGACGGTGACCTCCAGCCGCGGGTAGCGGCGGCGCAGCGCGCCGAGCGCGCCCGGCAGCTGCCGCGTACCGAAACCCATCTGCGCCGCGACCACCAGCTCGCCCACCAGCTCATCGGCGCCGGCCCGCGCCGTCGCCCGCGCCCGGCGCGCCGCTCTCACCGCGACCTCCGCCTCCCGCAGGAAGGCGCGGCCGACCACGGTGGGCACCAGTCCGGTCGGCGTGCGGGCGAACAGTTCCACGCCGAGCTCCCGCTCCAGGCCGCGGATCTGCTGGGACACCGACGGCTGGGCGACGTGCAGCGCCTCCGCGGCCGCCGTCACCGAGCCCTCCTCGGCGATGGCCAGGGCGTACTCGAACTGGCGAAGGCTCATCGGCTGCCGTCCCCTTCCCGCGGTGGGCCGCTGTCCACCCCCGTAACCCGGTTCCTCCGGCGGAGATTCCCGTGGACGCCGCCAGAGCCGATGGGCTCGCGGTCAACGCCTCCTGCCGGCTGTGGGCGGCAGGACGGGTTCCAGGTGGAACATCCCGGTGACCATCTCGCCGGGCCCTTCGGTGGACCTGACACGGCCCGCGACGGCCGCCAGCACGTCGTGCGTCGTGATCAGCCCGACCAGGCAGCCGCCGGACAGCACGGGTACGGCGTCGCAGCCGGCGTCCAGCATCACGGCCGCGACCCTGGCCAACGGCGTGTCGCGTTGTACACGTGGCATGGGCCCGCGGCTGAGGATGGCGCAGACCTTGCGGCCCGACTGCTCCTCGGGCCCGCCCGCCCAGGACGCGGCGAGCTGCTCGCGCGTCAGGATGCCCACCACGCCATCACCGTCCACGACCGGCAGGTGATGCACGCCGGCGCGGCGCATCAGCTCCCAGGCCATCAGCGGTGACTCATCCGGCTTGACGACCACCAGGACGCGGCTCATCACGTGTCCGGCGGTGAGCGATTCGATGCTCACGATGCCTCCTCGCCACATGGCCGCACCACCGTGACCGGCAGGTCACGTGGTGCCCCGTTTCACGACCGGCCGAGCCGGGCGCCGCACAGGGCGCCGACCACCCCACGACGGCCGGGCGCCGCACAGGGCGCCGGCCACCCCACGACGGCCGGGCGCCGCACAAAGGGCCAGACCCGCGACGGCCGGGCGCCGCAGCGGGGGCCAGGCCGCCGAGCGGCGGCGTCCTCCCAGCTCAGCCCCATCGTCCCACCTCCCTTCACCTCAAGCGTGCGCGCGGGGCACCGCTCGGGGCCAGTGCCTTTGGTCCCCTGGGAGCCGGGACGTTCGCCGGTGGTTCGCGAACGGGTCCCTCCCCGTCTCGGGACCGGGCGGCGGAGATGTCAGACTGCGGATATGTCGGACGACGAGCCTCGTGCGCTGTTGCCGCACATGCGGCTGGACGACCTGCTGGACGAGCTACGGGCGCGGCTGGAGGCGGTGCTGGCGACCCGGGACCGGGTGCACGCGCTGCTGGACGCGGTGGTCTCGGTGGGCAGCGACCTGGATCTGGAGACGGTGCTGCACCGGATCGTGGAGACCGCGACGAACCTGGTGGAGGCACGCTACGGCGCCCTGGGCGTGATCGGCCCGGACCAGACCTTGGTGCAGTTCGTACCGATCGGGCTGAGCGAGGAGGAAGTGGCCGGTATCGAGCACTGGCCGCACGGGCTGGGCCTGCTGGGGTTGCTGATCAAGGATCCGAAGCCGTTGCGGCTGTCGGACATCGCCGATTCCCCGCACTCCTACGGCTTCCCGCCCGGCCACCCCCCGATGCGCTCGTTCCTGGGCGTGCCCGTACGGGTGCGCGAGGAGGTGTTCGGCAACCTCTACCTGACCGAGAAGCGCGGCGGTGGCGCCTTCGACGAGGACGACGAGGCCATCGTGGTGGCGCTGGCGACCGCGGCGGGCGTGGCGATCGAGAACGCCCGCCTGTACGAGGAGTCGCGGCGCCGGGAGACCTGGTTGCAGGCCTCGTCCGAGATCACCACCAGCCTGCTGTCGGGCACGGATCTGGACGAGGTGCTGGCGTTGATGGCGCGCCGGGCCCGCGAGATGGTCGATGCCGACGTGGCCGCCATCTTGCTGCCGGACCAGGAGCACACCACCTGGGAGGTGATGACCGCCGACGGCGCCCACGACCAGGTGCCCGCCGGCGGGGTGCCCATCGCCGGTTCCCTGGGCGGCGAGGCCTTCACCACCAGAGAGCCGGTCATGGTGACCAATCTCGACGAGTCGGGCCTGGTGTCCGTGCTGGGCGGTCTGATGCCGGTCGGCCCGGCCGCCTCCCTCCCGCTCGGCGGCCCGTCCGCCGTGCCCCGGGGAGTGCTCACCGTGGGCAAGCGCAGCGGCCGTTTCCCCTTCAACCAGGCCGAGTTGCGGATGCTGAACGCCTTCGCCGGGCAGGTCGCGGTCGCGCTGGAGCTGGCCGAGAGCCGCCGCCACGCCGAACGCCTGAACCTGCTGGAAGATCGCGACCGCATCGCCAAGGACCTGCACGACGTCGTCATCCAGCGGCTGTTCGCCGTGGCGATGACGTTGATGAGCACCGTGCCGCTGATCAAGGCGTCCCATGCCGCCGGCCGCGTCCAGGGCGCCATCGACGATCTGGACGTCACGATCCGGCAGATCCGCTCGACCATCTTCGCCCTGCAGACGCCCCGCGACAGCGCCGCCCCCGGCCTGCGCACCCAGATCGTGGAGCTGGTCGAGCAAGCCCGCGATCACCTGGGGTTCATGCCCGCGCTCACCCTGGAGGGCCCGCTGGAGCAGCAGGTGCCCGACGACGTGGGCGGCCACCTGCTGGCCGTGCTGCGCGAGGCGCTGTCCAACATCGTCCGCCACGCCCACGCCACCCAGGCCGACGTCTCGGTCCGCGCGACAGGCGACCAGCTCGGCCTGACCGTACGCGACAACGGCGTCGGGCTCCCGGAGAGCGGCAGGCGCAGCGGCCTGCGGAACCTGGAAGAACGCGCCCGACGCCTGGGCGGCTCGTTCGAGGTCGCCTCCCGCCAGACCGGCGGGACCGTGCTCACCTGGACCGTCCCCTTGTGACGGCGACTCCCCCGAGCCGGAGGTACTGGACCGCCGAGGCCGCCGAGGCCGCCAAGGCCGCCAAGGCCCGGTCAGCCGGGAGCGGGCAGGTTCTCACTCGGCGGGCACGGCGAGGAGGTCGTCCTTCTCGAAGGCCACCTCGGACTTCACGTCCACGACTCCGTCGATCAGCCAGAGCCGCTCGATCACCGAGAGGGCCTGCGACCTCCACTCGACCACGCCTCTGATCGTCACCACGCCCCCGTCGATGTCGATCGCGAACGTGCCGGGTTCCGGCAGGGCGGCCCTGACGTCCGCCTCCAGTTCCTGGACCGGGCGGGTGAAGACGCGCAGCACGTCGCGCTGGTGCAGGGTGCCGACGATCCGTCCGGTGGCCGGGTCGACCACGGGCAGCTGCTTGACGCGCTTGACGTGCATCAGCTGGGCCGCCTCCCGTACGGGCGTGCGCGGCGTGACGGTGATCGGCGGGGAGGTCATGAGCTGCCCGGCCGTCACGCCCGCGGCCTTGCGTCGCTCCTGCCGCTGCGCGCGCGACTCGAAGAGCGGCGCGCAGTAGGCGGCGGCGCCGGCCTCCTTGAGGATCAGATCGTCCTCCGACACCACGCCCACCGGGCGCCGGTCGGCGTCGATCACGGTGACCGCTCCCACCGCGAAGCGCTCCATCGCGGCCACGATCTCCGCGAACGAGGCGTCCCGCAGCACCGCGATGGCCACGTGCCCCATGATGTCCTTGACCTCGAGTGACATGACATCCACCTCCGTTCCCAGCGTCCGTCCGGCGGGCCCGGCACGGCAGTGGCGAACGTCCCGACGGGCCGGGCCCAAGGTCCCTCCGTCGTGCCCCCGCCCAGCGACCTCCCGGTTCAGCGACCTCCCGGTTCAGCGGCGGACGACGGCCACCGGGCAGTGGGCGCGGTGCAGGACCGCCCGGCTGACCGAGCCGAGCAGCGCCGAGCCCATGGCGCCACGCCCGTGCGAGCCCACCACCAGCAGGTCCGCCCGCTCGGACGCGTCGGTGAGCGCGTTGACCGGATGCGCGCACTGCACGTCCTCCACCACCTTGACCTGCGGGTACTCCTCGCTGAAGCGTGCCACCCGGTCGCGGACGACCTGCTGCTGCGCCGTACGGACCTCGTCCATGTCGTACGCGATCTCCGGCGCGAAGGCGTGCACCGGCAGCCGCCAGGAGTGCACCGCCCGCAGGCTGCCGCCGCGCAGCTTCGCCTGCCTGAACGCGTACTCCAGCGCAGGCTCGCACTCCGGCGAGTCGTCGACCCCGGCGACGACCTCGCCGTACACCTCCCGGTCCCCGCCGCGCACCACCACGACGGGGCAGCGCGCGTGGCCGGCCACGCCCATGCTGACCGACCCCAGCAACGCGCCGGTGAACCCGCCCAGCCCGCGGCTGCCGACGACGATCTCGTCGGCGCCCTCGGCCTGCTCGCGCAGGACCAGGGCGGGCGATCCCTCGACGTCCTCGGTCGTGACCTCGACGGTGGGCCGGCGCTCGCGCGCGAGCGCCTCCGCCTCCCTCAGGATCTTCTGCCCGCCCGCCAGCAGCGCGTCCAGCGGAACGGCGCTCGGGTAGTCGCCGATCTGGTACGGCGAGCTGTCCACGGCGTGCACGATCCGCAGCGGCGTTCCCGTGCGGTACGCGTCGTCGGCCGCCCACGCCACCGCGGCATGCGAGGGAGCGGACCCGTCCACCCCGACAACGATCATGATGTGCCTCCTTCGTCACTTTCCACCTGACCCGTACATGCCCCGCCATCGGCAGGGCCGTAGGTCGATCGCACCAGGGCCCAAAGACCCTGCCCGCCAGGAGGGGCGGTGCGTAGCGTCATGACGGTGAGAGGGAGGACTTGCTCATGACAGGCAACGGCGACTTCGGACGTCGCATCAGCTACCACCGCCACCTGCTCGGCCTCACCCCCGAGCAGGTCGCCGACCGGGCGGACATGTCCGCCGGGTACGTCCAGCACCTCGAGAGCCATCTGGGCACCCCGGACCCCGGCACGGTGACCCGCCTGGCCACCGCCCTCGAAACGACGGCCGAGGACCTGCTGGGTGGCGGGCACGATCGCCCGCCCGGCCCCGGTCCCGGCCCGGAGGAGCCGGTCCTGGAGGTTCTCGACCGCGAGGAGTGCCTGCGGCTGGTGGCCCCGGGCGGCATCGGACGGGTGGCGTTCAGCGGCAGGAGCGGCCCGACGGTGCTGCCGGTGAACTTCAGGTTCCACGAGGGCGCCGTCGTCTTCCGTACCGCCTACGGGGGGCCGATGGACCAGGACCTGCGTAGTGGCGTGAAGGGGGTGGACATCAAGATCGGATTCCAGGTGGACCGGATCGACGAGGCCCGCCAGGAGGGGTGGAGCGTCCTCATCCAGGGGCCCGCGCACCACGTGCCGCAGGACGAGGCGGAGAGGGCCGCCGAGGCCGACATCACCTCGTGGGCGGGCGGCCCGCGCGCGCTCTACATCCGCGTCGTCCCCCACCAGATCACCGGCCGCCGCATCCACGGGCTCTGAGGGCGTCTCGCGGCATCCGGCCGGGTCGGGACTTTGGTCCCTGACGGGCGCTCCGCTCGACCGGATAGTGTCGGGGACGACGTGCACCGGGCGGCGCGGGGGCCCGGCCACACAGATTCGATCAGGGATTCTGAGAGGTATGCAGCTCGATTCGTCCGGACTTCAGGTGCTCTCGACGGAGGAGTGCTTCGCACTGCTGTCCTCGGCGCCGATCGGGCGGATCGTCTTCACCGATCGCGCCCTGCCCGCCGTCCAGCCGGTGAACTTCTACCTCGACGGCCGGTCCGTCGTGATCCGCACCTCTCCCGGGTCGAAGCTGGCCGCCGCCACGAGGCATGCCGTGGTGGCCTTCGAGGCCGACGAGTTCGACACCGAGCTGCGCACCGGCTGGTCGGTCACCGCCGTGGGGCAGGCCCGGGCCGTGACCGACCCCGCCGAGCTCGACCGGCTGGCGCGGCTGCCGCTGATGTCGTGGGCCCCGGGCGACAGGGACCACTACATCGTGGTCGACGCCGAGCAGATCTCCGGCCGCCGCATCGTCGCCACCCGTCCCGGCGGAGCAGCCTGACGAGGGCGTGGCCCCCGGCCAGACCCGGGACTTTGGTCCCTACCGGGCCCGGTTCCTGGCTGGTTAGCGTGGACGCATGATTCGCGTGTTCCTTCTCGATGACCACGAGGTCGTCCGGCGCGGGGTGGCCGCCCTGCTGGGGTCCGAGGACGACATCGAGGTCATCGGGGAGGCGGGGACCGCGGAGTCGGCCATCGCCCGCATCCCGGCGCTCCGGCCTGACGTCGCCGTGCTCGACGTACGCCTCCCCGACGGCAACGGCGTCGACGTGTGCCGGGAGGTCCGCTCGCGGCTGCCCGCACTGGCCTGCCTGATGCTGACCTCGTTCGCCGACGACGACGCCCTGTTCGACGCGGTCATGGCCGGCGCCTCCGGCTACGTGCTCAAGCAGATCCACGGCTCGGACCTGGTCGGCGCGGTGCGTACGGTCGCCTCCGGCCAGTCCCTGCTCGATCCCCAGACCACCGCCGCCATGCTGAGCCGCCTGCGCGAGCGGGCCGCCCGGCAGGACCCGCTGGCCGCGCTCACCGACCAGGAACGCCACATCCTCGACCTGATCGGCGAGGGGCTGACCAACCGGCAGATCGGCGAGCGGCTCTTCCTCGCCGAGAAGACGGTCAAGAACTACGTCTCCAACCTGCTGGCCAAGCTCAACATGCAGCGCCGCACCCAGGCGGCGGCCCTGGCGGCGCGGCTGCGGGCCGATCGGCGTGACGAATGACCGGAGCCTCTTCGGCGGGCCCATCGACAACGCAAAGGAGCACTTCACCATGACCGCCCAGGCAGCACGGACCGGCGCCCAGGACGCCGTGCCGGCGAGGATCCGCGCCCACCACGACAGGCTCGGCCGGACGATGTCCGACCACGCCGTGACCATCGCCCGCTCGGTCGACCGGCTGATGTCCCCGGCGGCCCGGCAGGCGGTGCTGGTGGCGTTCTGCGAGGAGGAGGTGCTGCCGCACGCCGTGGCCGAGGAGAAGACGCTGTACGCCGCCGCGGCCGAACTCCCCGCCACCGAGCTGCTGGTACGCGCGATGCGCGACGAACACGCCGCCCTGCGGGCCCTGGTCGCCGGCCTGGCCTCGGCGACCACCCAGGGTGAGATCGTGAGCGCGGCGTCCGCGCTGAACGCCCTGTTCCAGTCGCACCTGGCGAAGGAGAACGACGTCCTGCTGCCCGCCCTCGCCGAGCACGGCGTCGATCTGGCCTCCCTGCTCGGCGGCGAGCACGACGTCCTCGGCGAGCCGTCCGGCGTCTCCGGCGGGGAGGAGGCGCCCGTGGCCGAACTCGACGTCCGCCGCGTGATCCACGCCCAGCGCCACGAGCGGATCTTCGCCGTGTACGGCGAGCTGGCGGCGGGCACGACCTTCGTGCTCGTCAACGATCACGACCCCAAGCCTCTCTACTACCAGTTCGCCGCCGACCATCCCGGCGACTTCACCTGGGAGTACGTCGAGTCGGGCCCCGAGGTGTGGAAGGTCCGCATCGGCCGCGCCTGAGGATCGGCACTGTGGCTGACGAGCCGGCGGCCGCCGGATGACCGAGCCGGATCAGGCACGACTCCACGCGGCCGCGGAGTCCAGCTCCTCGACCGCCTCGTCGAGGTGGTCGGCGACGCCGCGTTCGTAGAGCCTGACGTAGAGCTCGTCGGAGCCGCGGCCGTACCTGCGGATCTGCTGGGCCCGCGCCCGCATGCGCGCCTGCGCCTCCCGCACGATCTCGGCCGGCCGGCCGCGCCAGCCGTACGTCTCCAGGAACAGGCGCAGCCGCTCCGGCCGGGAGGCGTGGTCGGCGAAGCCGTCGGCCACCGCCACCCGCCGGGCGTACAGGGGGACCCAGGCGATGGCCACCCATGCCACGTCGGAGTCCGGGGTGACCGGTCCGGCGAAGTCCCAGTCGAAGAATCCGGCCAGCCTGTCGTCGTGCCACGCGGCGTTGAACGGCCCGGCGTCGTTGTGCGCGATGATCATTCCTGGGGTCCAGGTGCCGCCGAGCCGCCAGCACGCCGTGGGAGACGGCACGTAGCCGGCCACGGCCTCGTGGTAGTCGCGCAGCCAGCGGGCCGCCTGGACCAGCGCGTCCTCGCTCCACGTCCACGCGGGCCACGGCGGCTCGCCGGCACTCTCGCCCTCCAGGTAGGTGAGGACCTCCCGCCCCAGCTCGTCCGTGCCGAGGACGCGGGGCGCGCCACCGAACTTCTGGCGCTCCAGGTGCCGCAGGAGCTCGTGGACCGACGCCGACCACCGGCGTACGGGCCGTCGCACCGTGGCGCCGATCCGCACCACGGCCTGGTCGTTGCCGCCCACGAGCCGGTCAGCGCTCATCATGCTCCCGTCCTGTGAAAGGTGTCACATGGATATGCATTCGTCGATCTTCGGTCGCCATGAATGCTGCCAGGAGGCGCAGGTGGACGCAGGCATTTGAACATGTGACGCGGAATGGGAGATTCACGGTTCCTCGGAGTACGTTGCCCGACCAATCCCATTCAGGACTCCTTCCTCATCGCCACTCGCTACGCTGGCGCTCCGATGCTTTGGAACGCACCAATCAATCCGGAGACGAGAAATGGAAAAGCGGACAAAGGCGTCCGTCATCGCCCTGACTGTGCTGATGGGAACACTTACCTTAGAAACGCCAATTTCCGCTCAAACGGCGCCTTGCCGTGGCGCCACGTGCGAGTGGAAAGATCCATACAAAACCGGCTGCGCAGCCGATGACCGCCTGGCATCTGTCGGATATTTCCGATTTGGCCAGAACGGTGGGCGCGTCGAGGAGCATTACTCGCCGTCCTGCCAGGCCAACTGGGCAGTGGTACGGATCTATTCAGGGTCCATCGGGCCCGTGAACGTCTCCATCCAGGACACGGACCCGTACACCCTGGGCTCGGTCTCCTACCCGTCCGACGGCTCGACCAGCACCCGCCCAGGCGACCGGTATGCCTGGAAGCACACGCCGATGATCGACGGAACGCGCGTCAACTGTGCCTTCGCCCTGCAGTCCGGTGCCCCTTCGTACGCTCGTACCGCGCCCTGCGTCTAGGAACCTTCATGTCGCAGCAGAGCGAGAAGCAGACGTGGAAGTCCCCCGCCATCTGGACGGGGATCATCGCCGCCGTCATCGCCGCTCTGGCGACGCTGGGCGGCCCTGTCGTCACCCGGTGGGTTTCCCAGCCCACTCCGTCGCCTTCACCGATCGGGAATGCCGGGCGGGCGGCGACGATATCGCACACCGAGGGAAAGGGGCTGGTCACCCATACCGGTCCGACGACCGGTTCGCCCGAGGGCGCTCCGCGCCACCTGGCGGAAGGCTCCGTCGTCTATGTCGTCTGCCAGGAGCGGGACGGAGAATCGCTTTCCGACCCGGAAGGAGCCCGAGTCCGCCGGCAGCGGTTCACCTGCTGACGGACCTCTTGTAGAGCCGCGTGGCCAGCGGCGCGAACACCGCCAGGAGCAGCAGCGTCCAGAGCAGCGACACCGGCACCGCGTGCTGGAGCGGCCAGGCGCCGGGCGCGGGCATGGCCGGGCTGGTGTTGCCGAACAGCTCGCGCGCGGCCTGGATGAGCGTGGAGACCGGGTTCCATTCGGCGACCACCTTCAGCGGGCCGGGCAGGCGCGTGCTGTCGGCGAAGGCGTTGGACAGGAAGACCAGCGGCAACGACACGATGGTCGCCACGTTGTTGAAGATCTCGGGCGTGCGCAGGGCCAGCGCGACCGTCGCCGTCACCCAGGAGAACGCGTACGAGAAGAACAGCAGCAGCAGGAACCCCAGGGCGGCCTCGAACGGCGAGGTGTGGATGCGCCACCCGACGACCAGCCCGACGACCGCCATCGTGACGAGACTGGTCAGGTTCATGATCACGTCGCTGACGGTCTGGCCGGTGAGCACCGCCGAGGACGACATGGGCAGCGTGCGGAACCGGTCGAAGACGCCCTTCTGCAGGTCCAGCGTCAGCGTGTAGCCGGTGATCTGCGCGCTGGTGACGATCGTCATGACGAAGATCCCGGGGAGCATGTATTCGCCGTACGTCATGCCGGGGATGTCGATCATGCTGCCGAAGATGTAGCCGAACAGCAGCACGAACACGATCGGGAGCATGACCACGCCGCCCAGCAGGTCGGGGGCCCGCCTGATCTTCAGGGCGTTGCGTTTGGCGATCGTCATGCCGTCGGCGACGGCGATCTGCAGGGCGTTCATCGGACGGTCTCCTTGATCTTCCCGTCGGTCTCGTGTCCGGTGAGGGTCAGGAACACGTCGTCGAGGGTCGGCCGGCGCAGCCCGGCATCGCGTACGTCGATCCGCTCGGCGGCCAGTCGGCCGAGCGCGCTGGTCAGCGCGGCCGCGCCGCCGGTGACCGGGATGGTCATCCGGAACGCGGCCGTGTCGGTCTGCACGCTGCCGACGGCCAGCGGCGCCAGCGTCCGCGTGGCGGTCGCCAGGTCGGCCGCGCTCGTCAGCGACAGCTCGATCCGGTCGCCGCCGACCTGGTCCTTCAGCTGGTCGGCGGTGCCGAGCGCGATCACGTGCCCGTGGTCGACCACCGCGATGCGGTCGGCGAGCCGGTCGGCCTCGTCCATGTACTGGGTGGTGAGCAGCACCGTCGTGCCCTCCGCGACGAGCTCGGAGATGACGTCCCAAAGGCTCGCGCGGGCCCGCGGGTCGAGGCCGGTCGTCGGCTCGTCGAGGAACAGCACCGGCGGGTCGGCCACCAGCGCTCCGGCCAGGTCGAGCCGGCGCCGCATGCCGCCCGAGTAGCCCTGCACCGGGCGGTCGGCCGCCTCCGTCAGGTCGAAGCGCTCCAGCAGCTCGCGGGCGCGCTGCTTGGCGCGTCCGGTGCCGAGGTGGTAGAGGCGGCCGACCATCTCCAGGTTCTCGGCGCCGGTGAGGTGGTCGTCCACGGCGGCGTACTGTCCGGAGGCGCCGATGTGGGCGCGCAGCGGGCGCACGTCGCGGACGACGTCGAACCCGGCCACCCTGGCGTGCCCGGCGTCCGGTTTCAGCAGGGTCGTCAGGATTCGCACCGTGGTGGTCTTGCCGGCGCCGTTCGGGCCGAGCAGCCCGAACACGGTTCCCTCGGGGACGGCCAGGTCCATCCCGTCGAGGGCCACCACGTCGCCGTACCTCTTGACCAGGCCCTCGGCCACGATCGCATCCGGCATGGAAACCTCCTTGCTGTCAGGACTCGGCTGTCAGGAATGGGCTGTCAGGAATGGTGGATGACGATGTCGCCGTACGCGGTGTGCGCCCGCACCTCGACGACCTGGTCCGTCGCCCCGGGGCCCTCGGCGGGCTCCAGGGAGACGTCCACGGTGCCGTGCTTCGAGCTCACGTCCAGCCAGGCGGCGCTGCCCTCCCGGATGCCGAGCTCCAGCCCGCCGCCGGTGGTCTCCAGGACGACCGAGCCGGACGCGACCTCCCCGATCCGCACGCTGCCGTACGCCGTCCTGGCGGCGACGCCGGCCAGGGCCCGCTCGACGGTGCTGTCGCCGTAGGCCGAGTTCAGCCGTAGCTCGCCGGTCACCTCGCCGACGCGGACCTCGCCGTGCGAGCTCCTGATCACCGCGGGGCCGTCGATGTCGCCGATGCGGAGATTGCCGTGGGTCGAGGTGATCTCGGCTGGTCCGGTCGAGCGGGTGACCGAGATGTCGCCGTGGGTGCTGGTCAGCCGCATCCGGCCGGCCCTCTCGACCCGGATGTCGCCGTAGGAGGTGGTCAGGCGCACCTCGCCGAGCGTGCCCCGGCAGCGCAGGCTCGCCGACGTCCTGGCCTCGACGCGGGAGCCCGCCGGCAGCTCGACCGTCACGTCGACCGAGCCCGTGCCGTACAGCAGCGAGCGCGCCCAGTTCTTGGGCGACTCCACCAGCTTGTCCAGCGAGAGCCCCCAGCCGGACGCCGCGGCGCCGTCCCTGGGGGCGCGGACCAGGAGCCTGCCGTCGGCGTACTCGACCTGGACCTGCTCGGCGGCCTCCACGTCGGCCTCGTTGAACTGGTCGCTCGGGCGCACCTCGACCACGGTGTCGGTGCGGTCGCCCGCCTCGATCCGGACGACGGCGGTCGCCAGGTCGATGGTGGCCAGGATGGGCTCTGGGGTGTCGAAGGGCGGCATCGCGATCCACTCCTCATGGCTCGGCATGGTCATCAGCGCACCCAGCCGCTGTAGCGGTTGCCGGACTGCTGGGCCGCCCTCCGGCCTGGGCGGCGAGCGCCGTCGCCCTGGTCGAGCGCGGCGGAGACGGCGCGGACCAGCCAGGCGTTGACCGAGAGCCCGTCCCGTCCGGCCGCCTCCTCGATGCGTGGCTTGAGGTGCTCGGGGACCCGGAGCGAGATCCGGGACGTCCCTCCCTCGTCGGGGTCCGGTGGCGGCAGGGGTGGTCTCTCGATCGGCCCCGCGTCGCTCTCCTCCCCGGGGTACGGGCCGGTCGGCGGTGGCGTCACGACGAAATCGGGGTCGCGGCCCCGCAGGCGCACCTCGACCGAGCCCGGCGCGAGGTCGCGGGTGATCTCGTCGGCGGCGGCGGACAGCGCCTCCAGCAGCGCGAGCCGCGCGGCCGACTCGAGCGTAGCGGCGAGACGCTCGGCCAGCGCGCGAGCTTCCTCGCCGCCCGCCCCTGCGGCGATCGCCAGGTCGCGGCGGAGGTGATCGACATACGGCCCCAGGTCCATGGCGTCACTATGACAGCATCATGGCGTCATTTCAACCTAGGAGTGATGTCGTCGAGTGGCGTCAAAGCTCTTCGCCTCCGCTGCGGGCCTTGCCCTCCGGCGTGGCGTCGCGGAATGGCCGGGAAGGGCTGCCAGCATCGACGTGTTCACGCCACTCTGATCCGGCCGGAGGCGTGTCGTCCGATGAACCTGACCATGTCCTCCGTGAGCGGCTTCCTGTCGACGGCCCTGGTCGCCCTCCTGCCCCCGGCACCGGGCCCGGACGGCGGCAGCCGGTGCGCCCCGCGCGTCGACATCGAGATCGACCGGCTCGCGCCGAGGAACTTCTACGTGCCGCGGGCCCACTACATCGACGGGCCCGGCGGCCTGATGAGAGGTACCGTCACCCGCGAGCACAACGTGATCGCGTCCTTCGGACGGGGGCGCGACGCGCAAACCTCGATCACCATCGACGACCTGGTACGCGAGCTGCACACGCTGGGATTCCAGCACGTCGAAGCGAGGCACAAGGTCTTCGCTGGACACGAGTTCAGGCGGGAGATCAGCAAGGGGAGGTACGGGCACCTGCGCTTCCGCGTCCTCGGCTACCGCGTGAACTGGTCGGCCTGGTCGGTCCTCGGCACGTGCCGGCGGGTCAAGATCGACAGCGGCGTGGCGAGCGTGCCCGCCCGCGCCGAGGGCTGGCGCTACCGGGAGACCCGCCGCCCCCGCCCCGTCGGCTCGTAGACCGCCGTCAGCCGCCGAAGATCGCGGTGGGGTCGCCGGTGTACCAGGCGTTGTCGATGCGCAGGTGCCGGATGACCCAGCGCTCGCCGTCGCGGACCAGGCCGACGTCGTACGGGTTCTTCAGCAGGGCGAAGACGGCACGGTCGGCGGCGAGCAGGTGCTGGGCCTCCACCAGGGCGGTCAGCCGCGCGGTGTGTCCGTCGATCGCGATGCGGGGGTTGGTGACCTGGTGGGTGGTGTCCACCCGACCGGTGAACATGGTCAAGATGGTGTCCACGATCGCGTCCCGCCCGGACATCACCGGTGGCCGGCCGCCCCACTTGCCGGCGGCGGGGCGGAAGTCGAGTTCCGCGTCGGCGGCGAAGGCGGAGGCGAACAGGGCCCTGTCCTTTAGGTCCTGCCCCAGGCCGAAACGGTACAGCGCGTCCACGATCTCGGCGCGGTCACGCAGTTCCCCGGCGACGGCGTTCGCGTCGCTCGCAGGTGCGGAGAGGGCGTGATCAGCGGTGACGTACATGACGTGCTCCCATGTGCTTCATAGAGGAGGTAGCTGGTGCGTCCCACTTTCGTCGCCGGACGGGGGTGCCGCTGTTCACCCGCACCAGCCGTCGCGTGGAGCTGACCCCGGTGGGGCGCCGGCTGTACGAGGAGGTCCGGCCCGCCTGGGACCAGATCTCCGCCGCGTTCGCGCAGGCGATCGACACCGGCCGCGGCCTGACCGGCACCCTGCGGGTGGCCTTCATCGGCGCGGCGGGCGGGCAGCTGCTCGCCGGGGCGGCCGAGCTGTTCCGCCGGCGGCTGCCGGACTGCGAGGCGCAGCTTCGCGAAGCGCAGCTGGCCGATCTCATGCCCTGGCTGCGTGACGGCCAGGTCGACCTCGCGCTGGCGACGTTCCCCATCGAGGAGCCGGGCATCGTCACCGGTCCGGTGCTGGTGTCCGAGGCGCGCATGCTGGCCGTGCCGTCCCAGCACGCCTTCGCCCGCCGTACGTCGGTCTCGCTCGACGATCTGGCCAGGGTGAGACTGCTCCGGCTGCCGGACACCCTGCCGGTCACGGCGCCTTCCCTTTCGGAGCCCAGGCCAGGCGCTACTACGCGCGCCCCGACGTCGCCCGTCCGCATCAGCGATGCCCCGCCGCTGCGATGGGGGTTGCTGTGGCGGGCCGACGGCGACACCGCCCGGGTCCCCGCCTTCGCCGAGGCCGCACGCGACCTGGTCGCCTCTGCGTGAACGGCGGGGAACCGCCGCGTGCCGAACCCGCTGCCGCGCGGCTCAGGACTCCTTCGTGGCGGCGAAGCCGGTGCGCCAGGTCGGGTACGCCGGCCGCCAGCCCAGGGAGTCTCGGGCGCGGGCGTTGGAGGCACCGCGTTCCCAGCCGGCCCGGCCGCTCCCCGTGACCGGCGCGGGCGCTCCGAGCACGTCGGCCAGCACGGGGAGCCACTCGCGGGCGGGCGCGGGCTCGTCGTCGACGATGTTCACCACGCCGCTCGGCCAGTCGAGGGCGGCGACGGCGGCCCCGGCCGCGTCCTCCACGTGGACGAACGAGTTGACCGCGTCGTCGGCCGACAGCGGGCCGACAAGAGCGGTGGCCCGCTCGTCCAGCGCGCGCCCCGCCAGGCGCTCGGCGACCAGGCCGCCGGGGGCGTACCAGGTCCCCGGGCCGTAGAGGATGCCGTAGCGCAGGACGACGTGCTCCGGCAGCTCGGCTGCCGCCTCTTCGAGGGCGGTGATCCCGCCCACCAGGTTCGCCCTCGGTGGCGGTGCGGTCACGTCCAGGGGCGTGCCCTCGCCTGCCGGGGTGTCGCCCGGCTCGTACGCCCAGGCGACCGACTGCGCGATGATCCGCGTGACGCCGGCCTGCTTGGCGGCGTCGACGAGGATGCGGGTGCCCACGCGGCGCATCTGGCCGTTGTCGGCGGGCGTGCCCTTGGACAGGGCGGTCAGCTGGTGCATCACCACGTCCGGCGCCGCGTCGGCGATCGCCTCGCGCACGCGGTCGGCGTCGAAGACGTCGCCCCGCACGGCGGCAGCGCCCCGCGCCCGCAGGCGGTCGCCCGCCTCCTCCGTGCGCGCCATGCCGGTCACCTCGTGCCCCGCGTCGACCAGCAGCGGGACCAGGAAACGACCCACGGCGCCGGTGGCGCCGGCGACGAATATGCGCACAAGAGCTCCTTATGGTGTCCAGCGTGAGAACCACCCGGGCCGGGGACCGGCCACGCGGCCGCGCCAGCGGTGGATGGCACTGTCACCCTAGGGAGTGACGACCTCCTAGAATGGGCCATTCGATGACCGAGACATTGGGTCGATCCCGGCCGCCCTCCGGTCCAGGAGCCGCTCGCCCGTCCGGCCTTGACCTGCTGCTGGAGATCCCGAAGCGCGGCGGCCGGCGCCGGGCCGTCGAGGAGTCGCTGCGCGCCGCCATCCGCGAGGGCCGGCTCGCGGCCGGCACCCGCCTGCCCTCCAGCAGAGACATGGCCGCGCAGCTCGGGCTGTCCCGTGGCACCGTGGCCGCGGCGTACGAGCAGCTCGTCGCCGAGGGCTGGCTGACCGCGCGGTCCGGTTCCGGCACGCGTGTCGCGGCGGGCGCCGCCGCCCCGGCGCCGCCCGCCAGCGGCCGTGTCGCGCCGGCGGCCGCACGCCACGACCTGGGTCCCGGGCGGTCCGACGCCCGCGCCTTCCCGCGCGACGCCTGGTCCCACGCCATGCGGCACGTCCTCCGTGAGGCCCCGGCGGAGGCGTTCGGCTTCGGCGACCCCCAGGGCCGCATCGAGCTGAGGACCACGCTGGCCGCCTACCTCGGCCGGGTCCGAGGGGTGCGCGTCGACCCGGCCGGCCTGGTGATCTGCTCGGGTTACACGCAGGCGCTCGGCCTGCTGACCGAGGTCTTCGCCGAGCTCGGGGTGGGCACGGTCGGCATGGAGAACCCCGCCAGCGGCGACCACGTCGCCATCGTGGCCGCGAGGTTGCGCGTCGCCGACGTTCCCGTCGACGCCGAGGGCATCTCCCGCGCCGCGCTGGAGGCCTCCGGCGCCGAGGTGGCCGTGTGCACGCCCGCCCACCAGTTCCCCCTCGGGATGAGCATGTCGCCCGCGCGCCGGTCCGAGCTGCTGGCGTGGGCGGACGAGACCCTCGGCTGGATCGTCGAGGACGACTACGACAGCGAGTTCCGCTACGACCGGCGTCCCATCGGGGCGCTGCAGTCACGGCGGCCGTCCCGGATCGTCCACGTCGGGTCCACCAGCAAGACCTTGGGGCCGGCCGTGCGGCTGGGCTGGATCGCCTGCCCTCCGTACCTGCTCGAACCCCTTGTCGAGGCCAAGCGCCGGGCGCGCCCGACGAGCCCGCTCGACCAGCTCGCGCTCGCCCGGATGATCGACACCGGCGGATACGACCGGCACCTGCGCACGGTCCGCCGCGCCTACCGCCTGCGCCGCAACCTGCTCACCGAGGCCGTGCGGACCGGCCTGCCGCGCGCGCGGGTCCTCGGCGTCGAGGCGGGGCTGCACGCCATCCTGGAGCTGCCGGCCGGATCTCCGGACGAGACGACGATCGTCGACGCCCTCCGGGCCGCCTCGGTCCACGTGCACGCGCTGGGCGACTACGAGCGGCCCTCACCCCGGAGCAGACCGCGGCCATCCCTGGTCGTCGGGTACGGAACCCCGCCGTCGTACTCCTATCCGGCCGCGATCGGTGCGCTCGTGGACCGGCTCCGGACTCTCACCTCACCGGAACCCGGGCCTTGAGGGCCGGTTGCGCGGGCCACGAGGAAAGTGGCCCAATCCGGCGGCGGGAGAATGGCCCACGGCACCTGGTCCACCGTGGCCTAGTTTTCGGACCATGACGAGTATCGGACAGTCGAACACCATCCTTTCGGTCCTCCAAGAACAGCATCCGGCCATCCCCGACGGGGCCTGCACGATGACCGTCCTGGTCGAGTTGCCGCCCGGGGACCCCGGCACGCCGCCGCACCGCCACACCGGCCCGGTCTTCGGGTACATGCTCGAAGGAGAAATGATCTTCGAGCTGGAGGGCGAGCCGGAGCGGGTGGTCCGTGCCGGGGAGGCGTTCTGGGAGCCGGGCGGCGACGTCATCCACTACCAGGCCGCCAACAACCTGCCCGACCGGTGGGGCCGCTTCGTCGCCGTCATGATGTGCGTCCCGGACCAGCCGATGCTCACGCTCGTCGACGAGGCGGAGCTGGAGCGCCGCAGGGACCGCCGCGCTCCCCGCCCCTAGCCGGCGGCGCACTCCTCGATCAGGATGTCGCGTGCGGCGCCGGGTCCCCGCATAGCCTGGAGAGACGCCGGGTCCCCGCATAGCCTGGAGAGATCGGGGACGACGCGAGAGAGCAGCCGCCAATGAACGACACGGACCGCGACGCACGCCTGCGCCGCTACTGGGACAAGCAGTCCGATTCGTACGACCGCCAGATGGCCTTCTTCGACCGGCGGTTCTTCGGCGAGAGCCGCTCCTGGGTCTGCGGCCAGGCCCGTGGAGACACCCTCGAAGTGGCCATCGGCACCGGCCGGAACCTGCGCTTCTATCCCGATGACGCCCGCCTGACCGGCATCGAGTGGAGCCCCGCCATGCTCGCGATCGCCCGGCGGCAGGCGTCCGCCCTCGGCGTCCAGGTGGACCTGCGCGAGGGGGACGCCCAGGCGCTCGACTTCCCCGACGGGAGCTTCGATACGGTGGTGTGCACGTTCTCCCTGTGCGCCATCCCCGACGACCGGCGCGCGATCGCCGAGATGGTGCGCGTGCTGCGGCCCGGCGGGCTCCTGCTGCTCGCTGACCACGTGGCCGCCTCGATCTGGCCAGTACGCGTGCTGCAACGGCTGGTCGAGCTGGTGACCGTGCCCATGGGAGGCGAGCACTTCCTGCGCCGCCCGATCCTGCGCCTGCCCGAGCACGGGCTGACCGTCGAGCGCCACGACCGTTTCAAACTCGGCTTCGTCGAACGGCTCGCGGCCCGCAAACCCGCCGCGTGAAGGGACGCCCGCACGCCCCTGGTCAGCACATTCGGAACGGACTTATCGCTGCTCGGCGGTTTGACGAGATCCTTTTACCCGCTCATAGTGGTTGTGGTCCACCAGTCGATCGCGCAACGACGCGCCGAATGCTCAAACCTCGGGAGTTGATCAGGGCGTGGCGGCGAACCTCGGATCGATGGGGTGTGCGGACCGCACGGAGTGGCCGGAAACGTTGGATCCGGCCGCGCTCAGGGCCGAGGGATGGGTGCCCACTCCGTTTCGCGAATTCGTATTGAAGGTCAACAGCAGGTGCGACCTTTCCTGCGCGTACTGCTACGTCTATGAAATGGCGGACCAGAGCTGGCGGGACCAGCCGATCCGCATGTCCGCCGCCACCGCCACGCGCACGGCGGCGCGCATCGCCGAGCACGTCAGGGCGCACGACCTGCCCTCCGTCGAGCTGATACTGCACGGCGGAGAGCCCCTTCTGGCGGGCCCCGAACTCATCTCCCATATCGTGACCGCCACCCGCGAGGCGGTCGGCCGGTCCGCCCGGGTGGGCGCCCGCGTGCAAACGAACGGCGTCCGCCTCGACGCCGGTCATCTGCGCATGTTCGCGGAACTCGATATCGCCGTGGCGGTAAGTCTGGACGGCGACGGGAACGCGCACGACCGGCACCGGAAATTCGCCGACGGCCGCGGCAGTTTCGCCGCCGTGTCGAAGTCGCTGCGGCTGCTGCGCGACTCCTTTCCGCACCTGTTCAGTGGTTTGCTGTGCACGATGGATCTGCGCAACGACCCGGTGACGACTTATGAGGCGTTACTCGAGTTCGACCCGCCGAGAATCGACTTCCTGCTTCCGCTCGGCAACTGGTCGTTCCCGCCGCCGGGGCGTTCACCCGGCTCCGCGGCGACGCCGTACGCCGACTGGCTGATCGCCGCCTTCGACCGCTGGTACGCCGCGCCCCGCATGGAGACCGACGTCCGGCTCTTCAGTGAGATCATCCAGTTGCTGCTCGGCGGCCGGTCCACCAGCGAGGCGGTGGGGCTGGCCCCCGTGGCGGTCCTCGTGATCGACACCGACGGCACGATGGAGCTGTCCGACACCGTGCGCTCGTCCTACCCCGGCGCCGCCTCCAGTGGGCTGCGCGTGGACACCCACACCTTCGACGACGCGCTGCTGCTGCCCGAGGCCGCCGCCCGCCAGCTCGGCGAGCCCGCGCTGGCGGCGGAGTGCCGGGCGTGCGAGATGCGGAGCGTCTGCGGCGGCGGCCAGTTCGCCCACCGCTACCGCGCGGGGCACGGCTTCGCCAACCCGTCCGTGTACTGCCCCGACCTGTTGCGGCTCATCCGGCACATCAGAAGGGTCGTGGCGGCCGACCTCGCCGCCCAGCTCGAAAGGCTTCCATGAACCTCCGCTGGCACCGCATGTCCGACGAGGTGTTCGCCACTCTGGCGGCCGGAGGGGGTGGCGCCGACGCCGTGCGCCGGCTCGCCGCCGTCGAACGCAGCAAGCACCTCCTGCTGCTGCGCGGAGTCGTGGAGAGCGCCAGGACGGCGGGCCACCCGGACGCGGGGCGCGCCGCCGACGCCTACGACCGGCTCGCGGCGCTGCAGGACGACGCGCCCGAAGCCGTCGAGTACGTGCTGCGCTACCCGGCCGTGGGAGCCTGGCTCCGTACCACCCTGCTGGACCTCGACCTTTACCACGACCGGGACCCGGCGCGGGCCCGGCCGGGACACCTCGCCGCGGTCACGGCCGCCGCCGCCATCAGGGCCCGCGTCCCGTTCTCCATCGACGTGCCCGCCTCCGGCGGGTCGCTGCCGCTGCCCTCGCTGGGCGTGGCGCTCGTACCGGACGGCACGGCCACGGTGCGGTCCGCCGGCCGGGGCGCGGAAATCTCCGTCCGGGACGTCCGCGTGGCGATCCCCTCCGACCACACCCGCGACGCCCCGGGCTGGCGCGGGGTGCGGCGGCTGACCGTCTCCGCCAACGGCCGCACCCTCGATCTCGTCGTGGACGACGTCGATCCGTACCGCATGCCGGCGGACGTGGCCGACCGGCTGCCCGAGGGAGAGCTGCGGAGCTGGCGTCCCGCCCTGGAGGAGGCGTGGGGCATCCTGACCGCCCACCACCCGACCACGGCCGAGGAGATCGAGGAGGCGCATCGCGTGCTCACCCCGCTGCGCCGGCCCGCCGACAGGCAGGTGAGCGGGACGGCCTCGGAGACCTTCGGCACGATCGGGCTGTCGGGGCCCTCCGACGGCCTCACGCTCGCCGCGACGCTCGCGCACGAGGTGCAGCACGCCAAGCTGGGAGCCCTGCTCGACCTCGTCCGCCTGATCGAGCCCGACGACGGCCGCCGCTTCTACGCGCCCTGGCGGGAGGACCCGCGCCCGGCCGACGGCCTGTTACAGGGCGCGTACGCCTATCTGGGGGTGAGCGGGTTCTGGCGGCGGCAGCGCACCCGCGAGCAGGGCGACAGGGCCCTGCTCGCGCACAGCGAGTTCGCACGCTGGCGTGCGGGTGCCCGCGGTGCCGTGGACACCCTCATGGCCTCCGGCCTGCTGACACCGGCGGGCAAGCACTTCGCCGCCACCATGCGCCGGGTCCTGGCCGCCTGGCAGGCCGAGCAGGTGTCGCCGGCCGCCGCCGCGACGGCCCGCGAGGAGAACGAGCGCCACCTGGCCCGCTGGCGGCAGGCCAACGCGAACGTCCAGGCGTGACCCCGGCCTGAAGGCCCTTAGATCGGCGGGGGGTCGAAGTCGAAGTCGAGCTGCCTGCCCTCCGTCGCCACCACCGTGTCGGGGTGGTCGGGGCCGCGCACCCGCTCGTAGCGGGCGATGGTGCGGGTCTGCAGCTCCTCGGCCCGCTCGTCGTCGCCCCGGCGCCGCAGCACCACGGAGAGGTTGGCGGCGCAGCCGAGCACCAGCGGGTGGTCCTCGCCGAGCAGCCGCCTGGACCGCTCAAGAGTGTCCTCGCCGAGGCTGAGCGCGGCGTCCAGCTCGCCGAGCGCCGTCAGGTCGCTGGCGAGGTTGATCGCCACGGTGAGGGGATAGTGGTGGTCGCGGGTGAGCCTGCCGTCGAGGCCGCGCAGGCTCTGCTCGTTGAGCTTGCGCGCGCTCTCGGCGTCGCCCCGCACCCGGTGCAGCAGCGCCAGGTTGCCCGCGCATCCGTGGTTGTAGGGGTGGTCCTGGCCGTACGCCTGCGGGTAGCGGTTCATCGTGTCCGTGGCCAGCTCGAACGCGGAGTTGATGCGGCCCGTGCTGCGCATGGTGTTGGCGAGGTTCATGGCGGCGGCCAGCGTGTCGGGGTGGCTCGCGCCGTACAGCCGCTTGTAGCGGTCGTAGACGTCCTGTGCCAGCTCGATCGCCTCGTCGAGGCGGCCCGTACGGCGCAGCGCGATCGAGCGGTCCTTGGCGGCGCGCAGGGTCATCCAGTGCTCGACGTCGAGCTCCTGGACGCCGAAGGCGTGGGCGTCCTCGCCGAGGTCGGCGGCCTCCTCGTAGTCGCCGCACAGGCGCACCACCCGGGCGAGGCCGCCCCAGAAGTTGAGGTGGGCGACCTTGCTGACGTCGGGTCTCCGGCTGGAGAGCGTGAAGACGTCCTCGTGCACGGCGCGTGCGCGCTGGTAGTGGCTGATCAGGGCGTAGTCGAGGGCCAGGTTGTTCTTGGCCGACATCAGCTCGAGGTGGTCGGGCGGGTAGGTGGCCTCGTGGCCGCGCAGGACGTCTTCGTCGTGCTGCCGCGCCCGGTCGAAGTCGCCCAGCGCGCGCAGGTCGGCCCCGAACCCTTGCGAGATGAACAGCGTCCGCTCGTGGTCGGGACCGAAGACCTGGCGCGAGCGCTCCAGCGCCGACCTGTCGGTCTCGTAGGCCTTCGGGTAGTCGCCCAGCTCGCGCAGGACGAGGCCCAGCTGCGCCTGGGCCGAGATCACGTGCTCGTCGTCCGGGCCCGACTCCTTGGTCCACTGCTTGAGGAAGCTCTCCACGAAGGCGCGGCTCGTCTGGTGCTGGCCGGACATGTAGAGGTAGCGCACCATGCCGAGCGCGAACTCGCGCACCTCGGGGTCGCGGGTGGAGGCCACCTCGGCGGGCACGATGTGCTGGACCAGCTCGGCGTAGCGCAGCCAGCTGGCCTCGTCGTCGGGGTCGCCCAGCACGGCGCTGGCCAGCAGGCGGTGGACGACCTTGCGGTAGCGGTCCTGCTCCTCCTCGCTGAGGTCGGCGCGGAGCAGCGCCTGGATGAGCCGGTGCACCTGGAGGGTGCGCGTGTCGGGATCGAGCTTGGCCAGGGCGTAGCGGCCGATCACGCGGATGGCCTTGCTGCGCAGCAGCGGCCGGTCGAGGAGCTGCTGGAGGGCCGGCCCCACGGAGTCGGCCACGCCCCAGCGGAAGACGTCGACCGGGATCGGCTCTGGCCCGAAGAAGGCGCAGCAGCGCAGGAGCTCGACCGCCTCGGAGAGCTGTTGCTCCAGCTGGCTCACCGACAGCCGCCAGGCCGCCGTCATGGACCGCGGGTAGTCGAGCGGCTTGGGCGTCTGCAGCGTGTCGGGCATGTGCTTGGCCAGCTGCTGGAGGTATTCGTCCACCGACATGCCGGCCTCGGCCTGCAGCGCGCCCGCCTGCTCCAGCGCGAGCGGCAGGTGCCCCAGCTCGTCGGCGAGCCGCTGCGCGTCGGCCGCCTGGAGACTGGAGGACACGCGCTTGTGCAGGAACTGCACGCTCTCGCCCTGCGTGAACACGTCCACGGGGACGGTCTCGACGACGCTGCGCCACTGCTGGTTGCGCGAGGTGATGAGGACGTGGCCGGGACCGCGCGGGATGAGCTGGTTGATGTCCTCGGGGCGGTCGGCGTTGTCGAAGATGAGCAGCCACCGGTCGTACGGCTCGCCGCGGCGCAGCGCGTGCAGGACGGCGGCGGCGGTGTCGTCGATGCCCACCGCCTTGGCGGGCGGGAGCCCGAGCCGGGGGGCCAGCGCGGCCAGCGCGGCGGGGACCAGCAGCGCCTGGTCGGCGGAGATCCACCAGACGACGTCGTATTCGGACTGGTAGCGCCAGGCGTATTCGACGGCGACCTGGGTCTTGCCGACGCCGCCCATGCCGTGCAGGGCGTGCGGGACCACCGCGGTCACGTCGGAGGCGATGCCGGCGCGAAGTCGTTCGAGAAGGTCTTCCCGACCGGTGAAATTCTTATTGCGCGGAGGTATCTTTTCGCCCCATACCTCCGGCAAACCGCCGCGACCCACCGTCCGAGAAGCCGTCACGCTGACGATCGTAGCAATAGCAGGGCAGGCCTCCTAGCTTGACACAGCGTAGGTGGTCAGCGCGCTGATATTTCATATTATCTTCCGACATTCTGCCAAAATCCTCACATAATTACCTTGCGCACCAATTGGGACATCAAGGGGCAGATCGTTGATCCGATGATCTTCTGTTCGATAGTTCCACCTGGTCACAAAGTTCGCGGCGTGCGCGCCACCCCCTAGGCAAGGCCCGTCATATGGGCGATGCTGTGGCAGGCATGCCTTCACGAAGCGGGCTCGCGTGGCCCGGCTGTGCGAGCGACCGCCCTGGAAGTCTGGAGTGATCGTGGGGAGACAGGAGGATGGTTTGCACGAGCGTGTCGACGAAGGCGACGGTGGCCTGCTCGACCTCTCCGGAGCCTCGCTCCGCGACCTGGCGGCCCTCTCGGCGGAAGACCCCTCCGTGTTCGGCCAGGCGGTGAAGAGGGCGCTGACCCAGAGCGCGTCTCTTCTCAGCTTCTCGCAGAGCATATGACGCCCTCGTCCCGACACGGATCGCGGCCATCTCTTCGACGGGTAAGGGAGGCGACCGGAATGCGGTCGCGCGACGCGACGGCGGACACGCGCGCGGGCCCAGCGGTGGGTCGTTGTGTGAGCGCGCCGCCCACCGGCATAAACTCGCGTCATACGTCGGACCGGGCTCCGCCGGGCGACGGCGCTTTTCCGTGAGAGGAGTCGACAGCCATTTCTGAGCAGTCGCCGCCTTCTCCATGGCAATCGCGCACCCGGCCGACAGGTCGCCTTCCCGCCATTGCCGCACGGCTGTGCATTCAGCGCGGCGGCCGGCGAGCGGGCCGGGCCGGACCCCCGTACCCGAAGCCGATCCTGCTTGCAGGACCCCCATTTCGAATGGGATCGCTGCGATGACTGTCAGCGTGATGGCCCACTATGTCGATCGGCAGCCATATGTCGGCGCACGCCCCTTTCGCCCGCAAGAGTCCGGACAGTTCTTCGGGCGCTCCGAGGCCGTGGCCGAGCTCGCCGACCGCTGGCGGCGGCATCGGCTGAGCGTGCTCACCGGGCCGCCAGGCTCCGGCAAGACCTCGCTGCTCCGCGCTCGGCTCGTCCCTGACGCCGCCCTCCGCGCCACCGCCGTCCTGCCCGTCGGCCGGCCCTTCGGCCCTCCTCCGCCAGCGCTCGCCGCCCTGCCTGAGCACAATCCATACACTCTGGCGCTGCTCTGCTCCTGGGCGCCCGCGACGCCGCCGAGCCACCTGGCCGGGCTGTCCCTGTACGAGTTCCTGCGCCGCGACGCCTCACCCGGCCGCCCGAGCCCGCTCTTCGTGGCGATCGACCAGGTCGAGAAGGTCTTCGAGCGGCACACCCGCCTCGATCCGCACCGCGCCGGCTTCCTGGCCCAGCTGCGCGAGGCCATCGCCGAGCTGCCGGACCTGCACCTCCTCCTGTCGGTCAGGGAGCGGCACCTCGCCGACCTCGAAGGCGCCCTCCGAGCCGCCGGTCCCGCGACCGGTCCCCGGTCCGACCCCGGAGCCGCCCTGGGCGCCCTGGAGCCGTACGTGCTGGGCCCGCTCTCCATGGCCGACGCCGTGGAGGCCGTGGAGCGGCCGGTCCAGGGCAGCGGGAGGTGGTACGCCGACGGCGCGGCCGAGGAGATCGTCTCCGCCGTCGCCACCGGACGCGACGCGGTCGACCCGGTGCTCCTGCAGGCGGTCTGCTCCCGGCTCTGGGCGGCGCTGCCCTCCGACGTCGCGGCCATCACCGTGCAGGACGTCCACGCGCATCCCGGCGTCGAGCGAGCGCTCCGCGAGTTCTGCGGCCAGGCGATCGCCGACGTGGCCGCCGAGCACGACCTCTCGACGCTGCGCCTCGCGTCGTGGCTGCAGCGGACGTTCACCGCGCAGCCCGGCCAAGGCAACGACGCGGCGGAGTCCGCCGCCCGCGAGGGCCTGCCCGCCGCCGTGCTCGCGTCGCTCCAGGACAGATACGTGCTCGCGGCCGGCCCGACGTACCAGCTGCACCACGAGCTCCTCACTGGCCCGCTCCTGAGCGTCGACATCGCCGATCTCCATCCGGGCGGCACCGGTCCCGGCTGGCGACTGTCGGCGGCCGAGTCCGCACTGTTCCGGGGCGATCTGGCCGCCGCCGAGCACAACGCCGGCGCCGTCCTGGGTGACGCGGGCGAGGAGGACCTGACGCTGCTGGCGCGGGCCCGGTCGCGCATGGGGGACATCGCCCATCTCCGTGGCGATCCGCAGCGGGCCGCGTCCGCCTACCGCGCCGCCGCCGCCCTGTACGAGACCCTCCAGGACAACGGGGCCGTGGCCCGGCTGCTGGCCGCCACCGGCCGCTCGCTCCTGGAGCAGGGCCTGGACGTCGAAGCGGTCGAGACCCTGCGCTCGGCCGTCGACCGGCTGCCCGCCGACCTCGCCCTGCAGACCGAGCTGGGCCGGACGCTGTGGCAGGTGGGGCACGGCCGCGCCGGGGTGACCGTGCTCACCGAGGTGCTGAGCGCCGACGCCCACGCGCCCGAGGCGCTGCGGACCCGCGGTGAGATGCTGGCCGATCTGGGCCAGCCCGAAGGCGCCCTGCGCGACCTCGACCGGGTCAGGCCGCACCTGCGCCCGGAGGGCCGCGCCGCACGGGCCCTCTCCCTGCTCGGCACGGGCGACGCCCATGGCGCGGAGGAGGAGGCCGAGGCCGCGCTCGCGGCCGGACCCGGCAACGGGCCCGCGCTGCTCTACACGGCCCGGCTGCGGGCGCTCGGCGGCCACCCCGCCGCAGCCGCGGACCTCGCCCAGCGCTCGCTGGCCGCCACCGCTCCCGCCCTGACCCGCCGGGGGCGCGCGGAGGCCGTTCAGCTCGTGGAGGACCCCTCGGCCAGCGCCTGAGCGGACCTCGTGGCCACCGCCTGGGCTGTCCTCTCCGCCACGGCCTGGGCGGCCTCCGGCTCGACGGCCACCCGGCAGAAGTCGTCGACGCACTGGTCCAGCCGCTGGAACGCCGGCGGCTCCAGCATCTGGCCGCTCATGAACTGGCCGCCCTCGTCGTAGTGCATCCGGGTGTGCCGGGTGGCCTGGCTGGCCAGGTCGTACGCGGCCGTCGCCAGCGCCCGAGCCGTCGCCGCCACCTCGCCTGGGGACAGCACGGTCGCCCGGGAGGCGAGGTCGCCGACGGAGGCGGCCTGCGTCTCGATGGCGGCGAGCCGCTCGTTCATGTCCTCCCAGGGGTGGTGGGCGGCGACCTCGACCTGCAGGCGCAGCTTGAGCGCCCCGCCCAGCAGCTCTCCGTACGCCTGCTCGCGCGCCTGGGTGTGCTGCTCCTCCCGCCGGCGCCGCGCCTCCCGCTCTTCCTTCCTGGCGGCGGCGCGGTTGGTCAGGGCGACGCCCCCGAGGGCACTGAGCGCGCCGACCATTCCGCCGGCCGCCGAGATGATGGCCGTCACGACAGAGGCATCCGCCATGTCAGGAGTCTGGCATTGGATGCCGACTTCTGTAAGACGCTATTTCCGCCGAAAACCGCACAATGCCGGGCCGCAGCCCCCTGACCAGCTCAGTCGGTGCCGAACTCCATCGCCGCGTTGTCGAGCAGCTCGTCGTCCTCGGCCGCCTCCCCGCGGGAGGCGATCGCCTCGGCGCCGCCCTCGGGCATCTCGCCGATCAGCTCGGTCGGGGCCGCCGGCGCGACGCCGATCAGCGACGGGTGCGGGCTGCCGACCATGCCGAGCCTGGCGTACTGCTCCAGCTTGGAACGGGAGTCGGCGATGTCGAGGTTGCGCATCGTGAGCTGGCCGATGCGGTCGACCGGCCCGAACGCGGAGTCCTCGGTGCGCTCCATGGACAGCTTGTCCGGGTGGTAGCTGAACGCCGGCCCCGAGGTGTCGAGGACGCTGTAGTCCTCGCCGCGCCGCAGGCGCAGGGTGACCTCGCCGGTGATCGCCATGCCGACCCAGCGCTGCAGCGACTCGCGCAGCATGAGCGCCTGCGGGTCCAGCCAGCGGCCTTCGTACAGCAGCCGGCCCAGCTTGCGGCCCTCGACGTGGTAGCTGGCGAGGGTGTCCTCGTTGTGGATGGCGTTGACCAGCCGCTCGTAGGCCGCGTGCAGCAGCGCCATGCCCGGCGCCTCGTAGATGCCCCGGCTCTTGGCCTCGATGATGCGGTTCTCGATCTGGTCGGACATGCCCAGGCCGTGGCGGCCGCCGATGGCGTTGGCCTCCAGCACCAGGTCGACGGGGGAGTCGAACTCCTTGCCGTTGATGGTCACCGGCCGGCCCTGCTCGAAGCCGATGGTGACGTCCTCGGCGACGATCTCGACGGACGGGTCCCAGTAGCGCACGCCCATGATGGGCTCGACGATCTCGATGCCCGTGTCGAGGTGCTCCAGCGCCTTGGCCTCGTGGGTCGCGCCCCAGATGTTGGCGTCGGTCGAGTACGCCTTCTCGGTGCTGTCACGGTAGGGCAGGTCGCGGTCGAGCAGCCACTCCGACATCTCCTTGCGCCCGCCGAGCTCGCTGACGAAGTCGGCGTCGAGCCACGGCTTGTAGATCCGCAGCGACGGGTTGGCGAGCAGGCCGTAACGGTAGAACCGCTCGATGTCGTTGCCCTTGAAGGTGGAGCCGTCGCCCCAGATCTGCACGCCGTCCTCGAGCATCGCGCGCACGAGCAGGGTGCCCGTGACCGCCCGGCCGAGCGGGGTGGTGTTGAAGTAGGTGCGGCCGCCGGAGCGGATGTGGAAGGCGCCGCAGGACAGGGCCGCGAGCCCCTCCTCCACCAGCGCCGCCCGGCAGTCGACCAGGCGGGCGAGCTCCGCGCCGTACGCCGTGGCGCGACCGGGCACCGAGGCGATGTCGGGCTCGTCGTACTGGCCGATCTCGGCGGTGTAGGTGCAGGGCACCGCGCCCTTCTCGCGCATCCACGCGACCGCTACGGAGGTGTCGAGGCCGCCGGAGAAGGCGATCCCGACACGTTCGCCGACAGGCAGGGAAGTGAGGACCTTGGACACGAGTAGAAGTATATACATACGAATGCATGTCCATGCAAAACCCCTGCGCCACGTGGCGGCATCGAGCCGCAAAAAAACTTCTCGGGCCGTGTCGATCCGGCGGGGGCGCGTTCGACGCGTTGGTGACACAGCTCATCGGAAGGACAGGCACGATGCAGAAGATCACCACGTACCTCTGGTTCGACGACCAGGCCGAGGAGGCCGCCGCGTTCTACACCTCGCTCTTCAAGGACTCGCGCGTCCTGCACGTCCAGCGGCACGGCGAGGCGGGCCCCGGCCCGGCCGGGACCGCGATGGTGGTGACCTTCGAGCTGGCGGGGCAGCGCTTCATCGCGCTGAACGGCGGCCCGCAGTTCCGGTTCACCGAGGCCATCTCGCTCTACGTCGAGTGCGAGTCGCAGGCCGAGGTCGACGACCTGTGGGCCAGGCTCACCGAGGGCGGGGAGGAGTCGCACTGCGGCTGGCTGAAGGACAGGTACGGCCTGTCCTGGCAGCTCATCCCGCGCGGGATGGAGCAACTGCTCTCCGA
Source organism: Nonomuraea phyllanthi (assembly GCF_006334985.2). Classification (GTDB taxonomy): domain Bacteria; phylum Actinomycetota; class Actinomycetes; order Streptosporangiales; family Streptosporangiaceae; genus Nonomuraea; species Nonomuraea phyllanthi. Next base: position 126,839 of record NZ_VDLX02000016.1, on the reverse strand, counting down.
CCCCGACCCGGCCAGGTCCCAGCGCGCCATGCAGGCGATGCTCGGGATGCAGAAGATCGACCTCCAGGCCATGGAGGCCGCCGCCAACGGCTAGGGCCGCCGCGCGGACGGAAAAACGCCGTGCGTGCCGCGCTGCCGCTGACGTAGCGTCGCGCGCATGAGTTTCCCCCGCGTACGCCCACCCCTGGTGGCAGACGAAACGACCCAGCTGATCGGCTGGCTCGACATGCAGCGCGCGATCGTCCAGTGGAAATGCGAGGGCCTGTCGGAGGAGGACGCCCACCGGCAGGTTCTTCCGGCCTCTCCGCTCATGACGGTCGCGGGCCTGCTCTCCCACCTGCGCTGGACGGAGCACTGCTGGTTCGAGGTGCTGTTCCTGGGCCGCGACTCGGCCTCCAACCCGCAGTTCGACGAGGCGGTGGAGGACGCCGACATGCGGGCCGACGGCGTCCCGCTGGCCCGGCTCCTCGACGAGTACGACCGCCAGTGCCGGATCTCCAACGAGATCGTCGCCACCCATTCGCTGGACGACGTGGGCAAGCACCCCGACTTCCGGTCCGGCGCCGCCAGCCTGCGCTGGATGGTGATCCACATGGTCGAGGAGACGGCCAGGCACGCCGGCCACCTCGACACGATCAGGGAGCTGCTCGACGGCGCCAAGGGCTACTACTGACCGGCTCGGGATAGCCGCGAACTCGAATCCCCGGATCGGGTGAAAGGGGGTGACGGGTCCGGCGACGGGAGCTGAGGGTGATTGCGGAGACAGACTCTGACGAGACGGCGGGCGTCCTGGACGACGCCGAGATCATCCGGCGCTCCCGCCACGAACCGGGCCTGTTCGCGGCGGTGTTCGACCGGCACGCCGCCGCCCTGCACCGTTACGTCACCCGGCGGCTCGGCGACTCGCTCGCCGACGACATCGTGGCGGAGACCTTCCTGGCCGCCTTCAAGCGGCGCGCCCGCTACGACACGGCCCGCGCCGACGCCCGCCCCTGGCTGTACGGCATAGCCGGCAACCTCATCGGGCGCCATCGCCGCACGGAGGTCAGGTCCTACCGGGCGCTGGCCAGGTCGGGCGTGGACGAGGTCGCGGAGAGCTACGCGGACCGGGTGGAGTCCCGGGTCTCGGCCTCGGCGGTGCAGCGGGAGCTGGCCGCCGCCCTGGCCGCGCTGCCGGCGGCCGACCGGGAGGTGCTGCTGCTGATCGCCTGGGCTCAGCTGAGCTACGAGGAGACCGCGCAGGCCCTCGGCATACCGATCGGCACCGTCCGCTCCCGGCTGCACAGAGCCAGGAGGCGCACGCGCGCCGCACTCGGCGGCATCGACCCCACCGGCGAGGAGGACGACCGTGGATGACATGAAGCTGCTCCAGGACCTGCGCGCCGGCGTGCCCGAGCCCGATGCCGAACGGCTCGCGCCGCTGCGCGGGCGGCTGGTGAGCGCCGCCACCGGACGCCGGCGCGCCCGGTCGCTCGCCCTCCGCGCGCTGATCGGCGGGGCGCTGGCCGCGGGCCTGGCCGCCGCCGTGGTGGTCGCCGTGCCCTTCGGCGGGTCGCCCGCGCCGTCCCCCGTTCCGGCCGTCGACACCGGACGCCCCGGCGACGTCGTGGTGCTGGAGCGGGCGGCGCTCGTCGCCGAACGGCGGCAGACCACCGAACCGCGGCCCGACCAGTGGGTCTACACCCGGGTCAGAAATCAGCAGCCGGCCGACGGCCAGGTCACGATCAGGGAGGAGTGGATCAGGTACGACGGCAAGCAGATCGCCGGACGCGGGGAGGACGGCCGGATCGGGATCTCGGACGTGCCTCCCGACCCGGACGACGACGACCTGTCACCCCAGGCGTACCGGGCCAAGCTCATGGAGCTGCCCACCGACCCCGACGAGCTGCTCGCGCACGTCAGCGGTGACCGGCACTGGATCGACAAGCCCAGGGAGGAGGGGGTGCCCCGCGGCTCGGAGCCGCCGGACGCCAGGGCGTACCGGGTGCTGATGGTCTATCTGAACCAGCAGGCCGTGATGCCGCCGAAGGTGGAGGCGGCCATCTACCGGGCGCTGGCCAGGATCCCCGGCGTCAGGATCTCGCTGGGGATGCACGACGCGCAGGGCCGCGAGGCCATCGGCGTCTACTTCGAGAACGAGCCGGGCGACACCGGCGTCTCGACCCGCTACCAACTGCTCGACCCCGACACCTACCGCCTGCTCGAGGACCGCACGGTCTGGCACCGGGCGCAGTATGCCCACGACGGCGGCGACCTGATGTTCGAGGCGGGGAGCGTGTTCGCCGTCACCATGCTCGCCGACAGCATCGTGGACGAGCCGGGACAGACCTCCTAGCCGGCGTCCTGGAGCCCGAGCAGCTGGGCGGGCTCGGCGATGACCTGCTGGATGACCAGCCCCGCCGCGCCCAGCACAGCCGCGTCGGCGCCGATCGCCGACACGACGAGGGCGGGCGGCGTGCCGCGCATGTGGCCCAGCCTGCCGTCCAGCCCCTCCGACACCGGCCCTTCGAGCCAGGGGAACAGCGGCGCGTAGATGCCGCCGAGCACGATGCGGCCGGGGTCGAGCAGGTGCACGGCGGAGGTGAGCGCCACGCCGAGCGCGTGCCCGGCCCGCCGGCACGCCTCCAGCGCCCGCCGGTCACCCGACTCCAGCCGCGCGACCAGGGAGGTGACCGCGGGCAGCTCTCCGAGCAGGGCGTCCTGCCCGGCGTACACCTCCAGGCAGCCCCGGCCCCCGCACCGGCACGCCGGCCCGTCGGGGACGACGACGACGTGGCCGAGCTCGCCCGCCAGCCCGAACGTCCCCCTGAACACCGTCCCGCCGACCACGAGCCCGGCGCCGATGCCGATCTCGCCGGACACGTAGAGGAAGTCGGTCTCCCGCGAGCCGAACCACAGCTCGCCGAGCGCCGCCAGGTTGGCCTCGTTGTCGATCGCGAACGGCAGGTCCACCAGGTCTGCCACGCGCACGTCCCGCCAGCCGAGATGCGGTGCGCTGCGCAGCACCCCGCCCTCGACCGTGCCGGGCACGGCGAGCGCGGCGCCGATGATCCGCAGCCCGGCCTGCTCGGCCTCGGCCGTCGTCTCCTTCACGAGGTCGCGCAGGCTCTGCAGGATCTCCGCCGGGTCGGAGTTGCGGTTGCCGGCCCGCAGGATGCGGCGCAGGCGCACCTCGCGGGTGAGGTCGACGACGCACGCGGCCAGGTAGTCGATGTTGATCTCCAGCCCGAGCGTGGCCACCCGGTGCCCGCTCAGGCTCACCGCCGTCCCGGGGCGCCCCCGCTCGCCGCCGCGTACGGCGCCGCTCTCGGTCACCGCCCCGACCTCCAGGAGGTCGGAGACCAGGCTGGACACGGTGGTCTTGGTGAGCCCGGTCAGCTCGGCGAGCGCGGCCCTGGTGTGCGGTCCCGACCGGTGGATGGCCCCCAGCACGACGGCCAGGTTTCGGGCTCGCATGGAATCATGCCTGACCCCTCTTGACGCCACCATGCCCACCTCCTCAGGATTATGTACAGATTATGGACTAAAGAGAGGGCCCCAGGTAATGCCGAACTTCATTCCCACCCCGGACGACCGCTTCACCTTCGGTCTGTGGACGGTCGGATGGCAGGCGCGCGACCCGTTCGGCGACGCCTCCCGGGCGCCGCTCGACCCGGTGGAGAGCGTGCACCGCCTGGCCGAGCTCGGCGCGTACGGCGTCACGTTCCACGACGACGACCTGCTCGCCGTCGAGCCCGACAGGGACAAGGCCATCGCGGCGTTCAGGAAGGCCCTGGACGAGACCGGCATGAAGGTGCCGATGGCCACCACGAACCTCTTCCAGCACCCCGTCTTCAAGGACGGCGCGTTCACCAGCAACGACCGCGACGTCCGCCGGTACGCCCTGCGCAAGGTCATCAGGAACATCGACCTGGCCGCCTCGCTGGGCGCCACGACGTACGTGTGCTGGGGCGGGCGCGAGGGCGCCGAGTCCGACGCGGCCAAGGACGTCAAGGCCGCGCTGGACCGCTACAAGGAGGGCCTCGACCTGCTCTGCTCGTACGTACGCGAGCGCGGCTACAACCTCCGCTTCGCCCTGGAGCCCAAGCCGAACGAGCCCCGCGGCGACATCCTGCTGCCCACGATCGGCCACGCCCTGGCGCTGATCAACGACCTGGAGCACCCCGAGATGGTGGGCCTCAACCCCGAGGTCGGCCACGAGCAGATGGCCGGGCTCAACTTCGTGCACGGCATCGCGCAGGCGCTCTGGCACGGCAAGCTCTTCCACATCGACCTGAACGGCCAGCACGGGCCCAAGTACGACCAGGACCTGATCTTCGGCCACGGCGACCTCAAGAGCGCCTTCTTCCTGGTCGACCTGCTGGAGAACGGCGGCTACGACGGGCCGCGCCACTTCGACTACAAGCCGCTGCGCACCGAGGACGCCCAGGACGTGTGGGACTCCGCCGCGGCCAACATGCGCACGTACCTCATCCTCAAGGAGAAGTCGCGGGCCTTCCGCGCCGACCCCGAGGTGCAGGAGGCACTGCGCGCCTCCCGCGTGGACGAGCTCGCGCAGCCTACGCTGGCGCCGGGCGAGACCTGGGCCGACCTGGCCAAGGACGACTTCGACCCCGAGGTGGCGGCCGCCCGCGGCTTCCACTTCACCCGGCTCAACCAGCTCGCGCTCGAGCACCTCCTGGGGGTACGTGGATGACGAAACCCATCAGTGTCCAGCTCTACACCGTCAGGGACGCGCTGGCGTCCGACCGGGACACGGTGCTGAGCCGGATCGCGGAGATCGGCTACCGGGCCGTGGAGCCCTACGACCCGACGGACGACCCGAAGGGTTTCCGCGAGGTGGCCGACGACCTGGGGCTGAGCGTGTCGGGCACGCACGCGTACGCGCTGCTGAGCAAGGAGCCGGCCGAGGTCTTCGACGCCATCGCGACGATCGGCACCGACCTGGTGATCGTGCCGGGCGGCATCGCGCACGAGGAGTTCACCACGCGCGACGGGCTCGCGCGCACGGCCGACCTGCTGAACGGGCTGGCCGAGCAGGCGGCCCGGCACGGCATGCGGGTCGGCTACCACAACCACTGGTGGGAGATCGAGCCGGAGATCGACGGCCGGCACGCTCTCGAGGCGCTGGCCGACCTGCTCGCGCCCGAGGTGTTCCTGGAGATCGACACGTACTGGGCGGCCGTGGGCGGGGCGGACGTGCCCGCCCTGCTCGGCCGCCTGGCCGGCCGCGTCCTGGCACTGCACGTCAAGGACGGGCCGGTGGTCAAGGGCGAGCCGCACACCGCGGTGGGGCGGGGCGTCATGCCCGTGCCCGAGATCCTCGCCGCCGCGCCCGAGGCCTGGCGCGTCGTCGAGCTCGACGAGTGCGCGACCGACGTCTTCGCCGCCCTCGCGGACAGCCACGCCTACCTCAGCTCACTGGAGGGCTCTTGACCGACGGCCCCGTCGGCGTCGCCCTGGTCGGCGCCGGGAACATCAGTGGCCAGTACCTCCGCAACCTCACGACCTTCCCCGACGTGCGCGTGCTCGGCGTCGCGGACATCGACACCGAGCGGGCCGCCGCGGTCGCCGGCCAGTACGGCGTGCCCGTCTCGGGTCCCCTCGCCACCGTCCTCGCGGTGCCCGAGGTGGAGATCGTCGTCAACCTCACCGTCCCGTCCGCGCACGCGGCCGTCGCGCTGGAGTCGCTGCGCGCCGGCAAGCACGTGTACGGCGAGAAGCCGCTGGCCATGACCGTGGACGAGGCCACCAAGATCGTGACCGAGGCCGCCAACCTCGGCCTGCGGGTGGGCGGGGCGCCGGACACGTTCCTGGGCGCGGGGCTCCAGTCGGCGCTGCACGCCCTGCGCTCCGGCCTCGTCGGCGAGCCGGTCGCCGTGACGGCCGCCACGCAGAGCCTGGGCCCCGAGTCCTGGCATCCCAACCCCGAGTTCTTCTACCAGCCGGGCGGCGGCCCGCTCTTCGACCTCGGCCCGTACTACCTGACCGCCCTGGTGTCCCTGCTCGGGCCCGTCGCCCGCGTGGCGGCCGGCACGCGCAGGGCCCGCGCGCACAGAGTCGTCGGGTCGGGGCCGAAGGAGGGCAAGGTCTTCCCCGTGGACGTCCCGACGCACGTCAACGCGCTGCTGGACTTCCCCGGCACGGCCACCGCCGCCGCCACGTTCAGCTTCGACTCGCCGATCAACCGGCGGGCCATCGAGATCATCGGCACGGAGGGGGCGCTGTCGCTGCCCGATCCGAACACGTTCGAGGGCCCCCTGCTGGCGCGCGGGCTGCACGACGCCGACTGGCGCGAGCTTCCCGTCACCGGCACCACGGCGGGACGCGGCATCGGGCTGCTCGACCTGGCCCGCTCGCTGCGGGGCGGCTCGCCGCACCGGGCCTCGGGCGAGCTGGCCTTCCACGTGCTGGAGCTCATGTCCTCCATCGCGGAGTCGGGCGAGCGCTCGGAGTTCCGGCCCATCACGTCCACCACGACCTCTCCGGAACCGCTCCCGGCGGACTGGGACCCGCTCACACCGACCCTCTGACCAGCCTCCCGCCCGGCGCGGCGCCGGGCGGGTCGCTTACTCGTTGGCGAGGGACGGGCGGACCCGCGAGAATGGCGCGATGGTGGAAAGTGGCGAGACCGACTGGGTCTCCAGGTTCGCGGACGAGGTCATCTCCGAGTCGGAGCGCCGCGCGCCCGGGAAACCGGTGGTGTGCGCCTCCGGCCTGAGCCCGTCCGGCCCCATCCACCTGGGCAACCTGCGCGAGGTCATGACCCCTCACCTGGTCGCCGACGAGATCCGGCGGCGCGGCGTCGAGTGCGTGCACCTGCTCTCGTGGGACGACTACGACCGCTTCCGCCGCGTGCCGGCGGGCGTCGACCCGTCGTGGGCGGAGCACATCGGCAAGCCGCTGACCTCGGTGCCCGCCCCTCCGGGCAGCGCGTACGGCAACTGGGCCGAGCATTTCAAGGCCCCCATGATCCAGGCCCTGGAACAGCTGGGCGTCGAATACCGCGGCATCAGCCAGACCGAGCAGTACACGAGCGGCGCCTACCGCGAGCAGGTCCTGCTGGCCGTGCGCGAGCGCGCCAGGATCGACGCCGTGCTGTCGCGCTACCGCTCGAAGCAGGTCGAGGACTACTTCCCGTACAAGCCGTACTGCGACCTGTGCGGGCGCGACCTGACGACGGTCACCGCCTACGACGACGCGACCACCGAGCTGGCCTACACCTGCGAGTGCGGCTTCGGCGAGACCGTGCGCCTGGCCGAGCACGACCGGGGCAAGCTGGTGTGGAAGGTCGACTGGCCGATGCGCTGGGCCCATGAGGGCGTCGTGTTCGAGCCGTCCGGGGTCGATCACCACTCCCCCGGCTCGGCGTGGATCGTCGGCGGCCAGATCGTGGGCGAGGTGTTCGGCGGGCGGCAGCCGATCGGCCCCATGTACGCGTTCGTCGGCATCACCGGCATGGCCAAGATGAGCAGCTCCAAGGGCGACGTGCCGACCCCTGCCGACGCCCTGGAGATCATGGAGGCGCCGGTGCTGCGCTGGCTGTACGCCCGCCGCAAGCCGGCCCAGTCGTTCAAGATCGCCTTCGACCAGGAGATCCAGCGGCTCTACGACGAGTGGGACGCCCTGGGCCGCAAGGTCGAGGAGGGCCGGGCCCAGCCCGCAGAGCTGGCCGCGTACGACAGGGCCGTGCGCACGGCGGCGGCCCCGCTGCCCGCGACCCCGCACCCGGTCCCCTACCGGACGCTGGCCTCCATCGTGGACATCACGACCGGCCACGCCGAGCAGACCCTGCGCATCCTGCGCGACCTCGACGGGATCGACTCGCTCGACGCGGCCCGCCCGCGCCTGGACCGGGCGCAGCGCTGGGTCGACGGCCACCTGCCCGCCGAGCAGCGCACCCGCGTGCGCGAGGAGCCCGACGAGGAGCTGCTCGACTCGCTCGGCCCCGAGGAGCGCGAGTCGCTGCGGCTGCTCGCCGACGGCCTGGACGACTGGTCGCTCGACGGGCTGACCGCGCTGGTGTACGGCGTGCCGAAGCGCCAGGCCGGGCTGCCGGCCGACGCCCAGGCGACACCCGAGCTGAAGGCGGCGCAGCGGGCCTTCTTCGCCCTGCTCTACCGCCTGCTGGTGGGCCGCGACACCGGCCCGCGCCTGCCCACGCTGCTGCTGGCCGTGGGCGCCGACCGCGTCCGCAAGCTGGTGGGCGCCTGAGAGGCGGGCGGCGTGGTGGTCGTGAACGAGCGGGGGGCCTGGTGACGGCGTGAAGGGTGCCGTGGTGATCACCGGCGTCTCGGCCGCCGGCAAGTCGACGGTGGCGCAGGCCCTGGCCGAGCGGCTGCCGCGCTCCGCGCACGTGCGGGGCGACGCGTTCCGGCGCATGATCGTCGGCGGCCGGGCCGAGATGGCCCCCGAGCCCGCCGAGGAGGCGCTCCGCCAGCTCCGCCTGCGCCACCGGATAGCGGCGAGCACTGCGGATTTGTATTTCAAAGCCGGATTCACACCAATAGTCCAGGACATCATTATCGGAGAGGACTTGAAATGGTTTACGAATTTAATTGACACCCGGCCTCTTCATGTATTCGTCCTCGCCCCCGATCCGGAAGAGGTGGACCGCCGCGAGCGCGCCAGGGCCAAGACGGGATACGGCGGCGGATGGACGATCGCCCAGCTCGACGCGGTGTTGAGGCACGAAACCCCGCGCATCGGCCTATGGCTGGACACCTCACGGCAAACGCCGCCGGAGACCGTCGACGAGATCATCCGCAGGGCCGCGGAAGCGGAGGTCAGGTAAAAGGACGGGCCAATGCAAGGCACTGTCAAGTGACTTGCATGCGTGTCGGGTGACCTTTGGCACATGAACAAGCAGCCTTTCGCCGCCAGCGTCAGTGTCATCGTCCCCGCGATGAACGAGGCCGAGAACCTCCCCCACGTCTTCGCGACGCTGCCCGACTGGATCGACGAGGTGATCCTCGTCGACGGCAACTCGTCCGACGACACCGTCGCCGTCGCGCGCAGGCTGCGCCCCGACCTCCGGGTCGTCGTGCAGAGCCGGCGGGGCAAGGGCAACGCCCTCATCGAGGGCTTCCAGGCCGCCCGGGGCGACATCATCGTCATGATCGACGCCGATGGCTCGACCGACGGCCGGGAGATCCACTCCTTCGTCACCACGCTCGTCAACGGCGCCGACTTCGCCAAGGGCTCCAGGTACGCCCCTGGTGGCGGCTCGGACGACCTCAGTCCGATCCGCTCGCTCGGCAACAAGGTCCTCACCGGGCTGACGAACGTCCTCTACGGCACCCGCTACACCGACCTCTGCTACGGCTACAACGCCTTCTGGGCCTGCCACCTCGACGCCCTGGAGCTCGACTGCGACGGCTTCGAGATCGAGACCCTGATGAACGTGCGCGCCGCCCAGGCCGGCCTCATCATCCGCGAGGTCCCCAGCCACGAGCGCTCCCGCATCCACGGCGTGAGCAACCTGCACGCGGTGCGCGACGGCTGGCGCGTGCTGAAGACGATCATGCGCGAGCGTACGCGCGGGTCCGCCGTCACCGCCCAGGCGCAAGTCGCGCTGGCAAAGTGACATCCTTGGACAATGCGCTACATAGTGATCGGAGCAGGAGCAGTCGGCGGCACCATCGGCGCCCGCCTCCACCAGGGCGGGCACGAGGTTCTCCTCGTCGCGAGAGGCGCCCACTACGAGGCGCTCACGCGTGACGGCCTGCGCCTGATCACCCCTGAGTCCACCGAGACCCTCCACATCCCCACCGCCTCCGGCCCGGTGCCGGCACGCGACGACGACGTGCTCGTCGTCGCCACCAAGTCGCAGGACACCATCGCCGCGCTCGACGGCTGGCCGTCCGAGCTGCCCGTGGTGTGCGCCCAGAACGGCGTCGACAACGAACGCACCGTCCTGCGGCGCTTCGAGCGCGTTTACGGCATGTGCGTGTGGCTGCCCGCCCTGCACCTGGAGCCCGGCGTCGTCGCCGCGCACGCGTACCCCTACTCCGGCATGCTGACCGTCGGCCGCTATCCCCAGGGTGTGGACGAGCTCGCCCGGCGGATCGCCGGCGACCTGAGCAAGCGCGGCCTCGTGGGCCTGGCCGAGCCCGACGTCATGCGCTGGAAGTACGGCAAGCTGATCGGCAACCTGGGCAACGCCGTCGAGGCGCTCGTGGGCCACGTGCCCGGCATGGAGCAGGTGGTCGAGCAGGCGAGGGCCGAGGCCAGGACCGTGCTCGGCAAGGCAGGGATCGCGTACTCCACGCCCGAGGAGGAGGCCCGCGTACGCGGCCACAAGGTGGAGGTGCGGGCCATCGAGGGCGTCAACCGCGGCGGCGGCTCGTCGTGGCAGAGCCTGGCGCGCGGCAGCGGCTCCATCGAGGCCGACTACCTCAACGGCGAGATCGTGCTGCTCGGCCGCCTGCACGGCGTGCCCACCCCGGTCAACGAGGTGCTGCGGCGCGAGGCCAACCGAGTCGCCAAGGAGAAGCAAGAGCCAGGCTCGATGACGCTGGAGAGCCTGCTGGCCCTCATCGGCGAGCGTTCCGCGACCTGACCCCCCTGAGCGGGCGTTCCGCAGCCTGATCCCGCTGAGACCTCAACGGCGGGCGTTCCGCAGCCTGATCCCGCTGAACTCCAGCGTGCTCTCGATCACCTCGTCCCAGAACGGCCACAGGCTGGGCAGCACCCTCAGCTGGATCCCCGCCTCCTCGTGCAGCTCGAACAGGTCGCCCACCCGCTCGGGCGGGCCGAGCGGCGTCACGGGGACCGTGGACACCATGGCGTTGGGCGGGTCGCCGATGGGCTCGAAGTCGGCGGCGGCCAGGCGGTAGGCGTACAGCTCCACCTTCCGCAGGGCCTCCAGCCAGCCGTACTCGATGGCGTGCACGCGCTCGCCGCAGCCCGCGCCGATGATCCGGATCCTGTCCTCCTGGGTGGTGCGCGGCCCCACCCAGGCCATGGCCCGCGGGCAGGCGCGGGGAAACCAGTAGTCGGGGCAGCGGTCGTGGCCCACCGCCCAGACGTACGCCTCCTTGCGGGCGGAGGTCGGCGCCACGTGCGGCGCGAACCGCTCGATCGTCGGGTCCTCCGAGAAGTGCAGCACTTGCCCCTGCTCAGGTCTCATGAACGCCATGATGGCGCATATCCCGCCGGTGCCCGGGCAGTGTAAACCCCTCTGACGACAAGGGGTGAGTTGGATGATCGTGCTGGGACTGATCTTGGTCCTGCTCGCCGGCGCCGCCATCGCCTGGGTCCTGACCGAGGAGAGCGCCAGGTACATCCTGTTCGGATACGCCTTCGAGCCCGATCACGTGGAGACGTTCCTCGTGGGCGCCGCAACCGGAGCGGTCCTGCTGCTGGGGCTCTGGCTGCTGGGCTCGGGCTCGCGCAGGTCCGCCAGGCGCCGCCGCAGGCTGCGCGGCGTGAGGGCCGAGGCCTCCAGCCGGGTGGCCCGGCTGGAGGACGAGAAGCGGGAGCTCGAACGGCGGCTGGAGAACGGCCCCAAGGAGACCCGCCCGGAGGACGGCGACCGCCTCGTCGCCCGCGGCTCCGAGGACGCCGGACACCAGCTCAAGTGACCGGCGCGGCCCGGCGGCTCAGGTGACCGTCACGGCCCGGCCGCTCAGGTGGCCGGCTCGGCCTGGCGCGAGGGCAGGAGCTTGCCCTCGCGCCACAGCGCGTACCCGGTGATCAGCGCGCCGAGCCCCTCCCAGAGCCCGACCCCGAAGAACTTGCCGGGCGCCGCCCCCGTCAGCACCAGCGTCGTGAACACCGTGAACGTCACCAGCCGGAACGGCACGGTCCAGCGGAAGAACGGCGTGTAGTCGGCCGAGGCCGCGAAAAGGTAGTAGACGCCCATGTTCACCGCCGCCATCGACGAGGCGGCCATGTAGACCGGCGTGTAGTCGCCCGCCGCCCGTACGTCCAGCACCTCGAAACCCAGCATGGCCAGCAGGATGTCCGGGGAGATCAGCCCCAGCAGACCCAGGGCGAAGGACAGGAACCCGAAGACCGCGATGGTCCAGCCGGGAAAAGAACGTGGAAGACGCACAGAAATCCTTCCAAAGGGGGGTGTAATCTGCGAGGCGCTCTCATCATGCACCCGGAGGTCGCATGCCCCCCTCGCGTGGCCGTCCCATCGCGGTGAAACTTCTCGTCCTCCTGCTCGTCCCGCTCCTGTCCCTGGTGGGCCTGTGGGCGTTCGCCGCGGTCCTGGCCGGCGGCGACGGCCTGCGGCTGCTGGACATCAACGACCTGGCGAACAACCTGGCCGGGCCGTCGGAGCAGGTCAACGTCGAGCTGCAGGACGAGCGGCAGGTCTCGGTGGAGCTCCTGGTCAACGGCCAGGGCGCGGCCCGGCTGGCCAAGCAGCGCGCCGAGACCGACAAGGCCGTGGCGGCGTTCCGTACGGCGTCCAAGAGCGTGCGCGACCTGCCGCCCGCGATGACCACGCAGCTCACCGCGCTCAACACCCATCTCGACCGGCTCGCCGGGATCCGCCGCCAGATCGACGGCGGGACCGTCGCGCCGCTCGACGTGATCGACGACTACAGCCAGATCGCGGACGCCTCCTTCCGCCTGTACGACGCCATGGTCCTGGTGCCCGACATGGCCATCTACAAGCAGGCTCGCGCGATGACCATGATGGGCGAGGCCAAGGAGCTGCTGTCCAGGGAGCGGGCCGTGGTCGCGGTCGTGCTGGCCAGGGGCAGGGTGGACGCGCGCGAGCGCGAGGCGTTCACGGGCATGGTGGCGACCAGGCGGCTGCTGTTCGACCAGGCGCTCTCGCGCCTCGACGGCGGCCTGCGCGGGCCGTACAAGCGGCTGGCCGAGTCGCCGGTCTACCGCGAGTGGCTGGACGCCGAGGACGCCATCCGCGGCCAGGCGGCCATGAACGGCCTGCCCGCCACGGCCGCCACCTGGCCCGTCGACGGCGAGAACCTGTGGAAGGCGACCGACCGCAACCAGAACCAGGCGGTGCGCGCGATCGTGCGGCGGGTGACGCCGGCGGCCGTCGGCATGCTCGTCAAGGTCGGCGTGGCGGGCGGCGTCGGCCTGATCGCCGTCGCCGCCTCGATCATCCTCTCGCTGCGCTTCCGCAAGCGGCTCGTGCGCGAGCTGGCCGGGCTCCGCGACGCCGCCACCGAGCTGGCCGAGGTGCGGCTGGCCGGCCTGATCAAGCGGCTGCGTACGAACACGGCGCCCGTCACCGCCGACGAGGTGGCCCCGATCGAGGTGAGGACCAACACCTCAGAGGTGCGCGACATCGTCCAGGCGTTCAACGACGTCCAGTCCACCGCCGTCGCCGCCGCCGTGGACCAGGCCAGGCTGCGCGACGGCGTCAACCAGGTCTTCGTGAACCTGGCCAGGCGCAACCAGTCGCTGCTCCACCGGCAGCTGCTCCAGCTCGACAGCATGGAGCGGGCCACCGAGGAGCCGGACGAGCTGGCCGACCTGTTCAAGCTCGACCACCTCACCACCCGCATGCGCCGCCACGCCGAGAGCCTCATCATCCTGTCCGACCAGGCCCCCGGGCGCGGCTGGCGCAACCCGGTGCCCGTGCTCGACGTGCTGCGCGCGGCCGTGGCCGAGGTGGAGGAGTACGAGCGGGTCGAGGTGCTCCAGCCGCCGCCCGTCGCGCTGCTCGGCGCGGTGGTCACGGACGTGGCCCACCTGATGGCCGAGCTGATCGAGAACGCCACGCTCTTCTCCCCGCCCAAGACCAAGGTGGACCTGCGCAGCGCGACCACGCCCCACGGCCTCATGATCGAGGTCGAGGACCGCGGTCTCGGGCTGCCGCGCGCCGAGCTGGACGAGCTCAACGAGCGGCTGGCCAGGATGCCGGAGTTCGACCTGGCGCAGAGCGACCGGCTCGGCCTCTTCGTGGTGGGGCGGCTCGCGGCCAGGCACGACATCAAGGTCACCCTCACGCCCTCGCCGTACGGCGGCCTGACCGCGATGGTCGCGCTGCCCTCGTCCCTCCTCGCCGACCAGCCGGCCATGAGCGCCCGCTAGCCGCATCGCCCCTCGGGGTGATTACGGCAGGACCTGGAGGAGCGCGTGCTTCCTGGCCCTGGTCGGCTCGTCGATCCGCTGGACCGGCCGGCCCGCGCTGTCGAGCACGACCAGCACGTTGCGCGCCGGGGCGGCCGCGCCCGACTGGCCGCCCGTACCCGCCGTACGCGCCACGAGGCGGCCGTCACGCAGGTAGAAGGCGCCGAGTTGGCGGCCCTTGACCGGCACCCGCTGCCGCTTACCCGTCGCCATGTCGACGACGACCGGCGTGAACGTGCTGGGCCAGGTGCCGTCGCCGACCTCGTCCGGGCCGTCGGGGATGGCGATGATCGCCTTGCTGCCGTCGGGAGACAGGCTCTGCACGTGGTTGACGTACCGGACGCCCTTGACCTGCGTGCTCCTGCCGGTCTTGGCGTCGAGGCGGTAGAGGCCGTCGCCCTGGCCCGTGTGGCCGGCGAGGTAGCGGCCGTCGGCCGACCAGGCGAGGTGGCAGACGCCCTTGGAGGTGCCCAGTTTGCGCGGGGCGGCGCTGCCGTCGGCCTTGACGGCCATGATCCTTCCGCCCCGGGCCGGGTAGGCCACCGTGGCCGAGTCGGAGGACCAGACGGGGGTCATGCACGGCGTGCCGCCCCGGAGGCCGCGCACCAGCGTGGTGGTCCTGCCGTTCAGGCTGACCTGGAGGTCGCCGCCGTCGGTCACCCAGGCCGCCTTCGTGCCGTCGGGCGACGCGGCGAACCGCTGCGTGGCGCCGATCCTGGCGAGCGTGCTCCACTCGCCGTTCGCGTACCGCGTGAGCTGATGGCCGAATCCCGCGTAGACGGCACCCGACAGGTCAGGTGCCGGCGCCGCCGAGGCCGCCGTCGAGAACACCAGAGCGGCGCCGAGAGCCGCGCCGATCACAACGTGTGTCTTCATGACTACACATCGTGCCGCGCGTCCGTTCAAAGACGCAGGAACGGCTCGCCGAAATGCGCTGTAGCGAGGATCGCCCGCTCTGCCCGGAGTCGTCCGAGTACGTCTGTTCGGGTGCGCGCGGCCGCCTCCTGGTCGTCGTCGTAGACGTACCGGATGGATGGGTCGTCGAGCTGCACGGGGTGGAGGACGAGATCGCCGGTCATGGCGACGTCGCCGACGCGGACGATCTGGTGGCCGGGGGTGTGGCCGGGCGCGAGGTGCACGTGGACGCCCGGCGAGACCTCGGCCTCGCCCTCGACGGCGTGCAGCTGGTCCTTGACGGGGGTCAGCAGCGCGTCCAGCGCCGGGCCCGGCGCGGCGTCCAGCTCGGCCTGCTGGAGCACGTAACGGGCGTTCTCGAACGCGGGCCCGCCGTCGGCCACCATGCCGCTCGCGTGGTCGCTGTGCAGGTGGGTCAGGATGACCGTGCCGATCTCGGCGGGCGCGACGCCCGCGGCGGCCAGCTCGCCCGCCAGCGTGCCGGGGACCGGCGCCCAGCTCGCGGCCGGCGAGTCCGTGCCGCCGATGCCGGTGTCGACGAGCGTCAGCCGACCGGCCGCGTCGCGGATCAGGTAGCAGTGGAAGTGCAGGATCCACGGCTCGTCCGCCAGCCCGGAGCCGGGAAACGTCTCGGCGAGCGGGCGGCGGATCGCCGGCCCCATCGGGCCTACGGCGTCGCAGAGCGGCGTCACCTCGACGCCGGACAGGCTTATCGCTTCGTGTGGCACGCGCCCAGACTAGCCGCGTACCGGCGGTTCGCCCGGATGGTCCGGACTCGGAACAGGCGGCGAGCGGGCGTGGATCAGGCGGCCACGGGCTGACGCGGAACGAACTCGTTCTCGATGTCGGCGGCGTAGACGGCGCGGCGGCAGTGCGCGCACCGGTACATGATCGGGCCTTCGTCCAGCTCGTGGTGGCACCGCGGGCAGTGGTTGACGGTCTTCATGGGTGCTCCCCCAAGGAGTTCTGCTTGTCCCTATGGAACCCTCACCGAGTTGCAGGCGCCCTGCAGGTCGCTTGATGGGGGTTCCGGCACGGCGAGCGCGGTAATTTTCCTCGCGGTACGGTGCCGAGAAGAACATTGTCACGCGCCCCGTCCCGCACTCGTGGCAGAAACTCCGGGAACAGCCCGGGAATAGCCCAAGAGGGCTAGGCGTTTACTGGACCAGATGGTGTGGTATCTTGCCACCAAGCGTTGAGCTTCCGCTCCGCTGGTTCTCATCTGAGTCTCGCCCCGCTCTCGCGTGGGCCGGCTTTCCTTTCAGTACCGCGCCCGACCCGGTGCCGGGTCCTGCGCATTTCCCCCAAAGGGGTTCACCATGTCTGTGCACACCATTCCAGAACAGCGCGCGGACGCGCCCGTCCGCCAGGTGGAAGGTCTCCTGGACGTACGCGACAAGTCCGCGTTCCTCCGGGCCGAGCACCTTCCGGGGCCTGGCGACGTGCGCGTGCCGCCGGAGCAGGTACGGCAGCTCGACCTGCGGCCCGGCGACCACGTCGTCGCGTCGTTCGCCGGGAAGAAGTTCGTCGGCGTCTCGTCGGTCAACGGCGACACGCGGTGGCGGGACCGTCCCCGGTTCGCCGAGCTGACCCCCGTACACCCCGCCGAGCGGCTCGTCCTCGAGACCGAGTCGCTCAGCACGCGCGTCGTCGACCTCTTCGCGCCCATCGGCAAGGGGCAGCGGGGCCTCATCGTCGCGCCGCCCAAGGCCGGCAAGACCATGGTCCTGCAGGCACTCGCCGCCGGGATCGCCCGCAACCACCCCGAGGTGCACCTCATGGTGCTGCTCGTGGGCGAGCGGCCCGAGGAGGTCACCGAGATGCGCGCCTCGATCGCCGGCGAGGTCTTCTACTCGACCTTCGACCACCCCGACCGCGACCACACCGCCATCGCCGAGCTGGCCGTCGAGCGCGCCAAGCGGCTCGTCGAGTCGGGGCGGGACGTCGTGCTGCTGCTCGACTCGCTGACGCGGCTCGGGCGCGCCTACAACAACCTTGCGCCCGGGGGCGGCCGGGTGCTCACCGGCGGGATCGACGCCGGCGCCCTCTATCCGCCCAAGCGCTTCTTCGGCGCCGCCCGCAACGTCGAGGGCGGCGGCTCGCTCACCATCCTCGCCACCGCGCTGGTGGACACGGGCTCGCGGATGGACAACAACCTGTACGAGGAGTTCAAGGGGACGGGGAACATGGAGCTCCACCTCGTCCGGGAGCTGGCCGAGCGGCGGCTCTTCCCGGCCGTGGACCTGGACGCCTCGGGGACCCGGCGGGAGGAGATCCTCCTGCACGCGGAGGAGCGGCAGGTGGTGTGGCGGCTGCGCCGGATGCTGACGGGGCTCGAGAAGCAGCAGGGTCTCCAGATGCTCGTCGACAAACTCCGTTCCACCCCGTCCAACGCGGTCTTCCTCGCCACCGCTTCTCAGTGATCTTTTACGGCGTGATCTTTTACGGCGGAGCCCACGAGAGATCTTCCCGTCGCGGGCCGAACCCCATCGGAAGCGGTCCTCCAGAGGTGGACGAGAATGGGCGGCATGTTGGGCGACATCGTCGAGTACCTTGCCTGTCCCGTATGCCGGGCCGGTTTCCGGCTCGATGCGACGGCGCTGCGGTGTGCGCGAGGGCATGCGTTCGACGTGGCCCGGCAGGGCTATGTCAGCCTGCTTGTAGGTAACAAACCGCCCGGAACGGCTGACAGCCCCCAAATGGTGGACGCGCGGGCACGATTTCTCGACGCCGGTCACTACGCGCCGCTACAAGACGCAGTAGCGGAAACCGTACGAAAGTACGCATGCAACAAGAACGTTCCAGCAAAACATGAGTACTCCACCGAAACGAATGACGGCGCGGAGCTGAAGGCGTACCGTGGGGCGCAAGTGGAGGCCGGTTACGGCGCGGGGTCGCATGGTTCCGCGTACGAATCGGAAAGTGAAGACGGTCGTCGCGTGGCGGGCAGGGTCGCGCCGGTGATCGTCGACGCGGGCGCGGGCACCGGGCACTACCTGGCGGCCGCGCTCAACGCGATGAACGATGGCATCGGGATGGCGTTCGATGTGTCGAAGCACGCTGTACGCCGGGCGGCGCGGGTGCATCCCAGGGCAGGGGCGTTCGTGGCCGACGTGTGGCGGCCGCTCCCCATCAGGGATGGGGTGGCGGATGTGGTGATCGACGTGTTCGCGCCCAGGAACGGGCCGGAGTTCAGGAGAATCCTGCGGCCTGGTGGCGTCGCGGTGGTCGTGACCCCGTCAGGGCGGCACCTGAGCCCGCTCGTCGAGGAGCTCGGCCTGCTCTCCGTGGACCAGGAGAAGGAGCGCAGGCTGGCACGCAGCCTCGAGGGGTTCGTGGAGTCGGAGCGCCGCTCGATCGAGTTCGAGATGGAGCTGGGGCATGACGAGATCGCGCAGGTGGTCGGGATGGGCCCGAGCGCGTGGCATGCCGATGCGGGCGAACTGGCCGAGCGAATCGCGGGATTCACTTCGCGGAATGTCGCGAATAGACAACGAAAAGTAGTAACGAGAGCGTCGTTTCATCTGTCTATCTTCGAGCCCGCACTACGATCAAGACCTGCTCCTTGACGTACGCGTGCGACTGGTGTTGCTGATGGGGTATTTAGTCCGAAATTCCCCCACATTCCCTGAGAATTTCCCCGGCACAGGCGTAATACTGGACGGCATCCCGCGCCCAGAGGCGCGGGACATCAATGGGAGGGGGCGCGCGGGATGAAGGCGGAGGAACGCTGGCAGGCCAGGTTCCGGGCGTCGCGCATGACGCTGCCGTCCTGGGCGCGTCAGGCCCCGAACCGCTCCATCTACCGCTCCAACGCCACCGGAACCTGGGAGGTCTACGCCTGGGACCGCGTGACCGGCGCCACCCGCCAGGTCACCGACCGCCCCAAGGGCACGGCGTACGCGGCCATCGACCCCTCCGGGCAGTGGATCTACTGGTTCGCCGACACCGACGGCGACGAGTTCGGCGTGTGGTGGCGCCAGCCGTTCAACGGCGGCCCCAACGAGCCGGTCGCGCCCGACCTGCCGCCGGGCCAGCCCTGCGGCATCGCCCTGTCCACGACGGGCGTCGCGGCGATCAGCCTGGCCAGCGAGGGCACGTTCAGGATCCATCTGGTTCGCGACGGCGAGCCGGCCAGGCTCCTGTACGAGCACACCGAGGCCGCGTGGGTGGCCGACATGTCGCTCGACGGCTCGCTTATCGCGATAAACCATGGCGAATACGGCGACTTCCGTCACCCGGCGCTCCGCGTCGTCCAGCAGAACGGCGAGACCGTGGGCGAGCTGTACGACGGCCCCACCAAGGGCGTCGTCGGCCTCAGCTTCGCCCCCGTCGTCGGCGACCGCCGCCTGCTCGCCCTGCACGAGCGCCGCCGCCGCCACGAGCCCCTGGTGTGGGACCCGGTGACCGGCGAGCAGCGCGAGATCTGGCTGAAGGACGCCGGCGACCTCGACGCCGAGTGGTACGACGACGGCCGCGCCCTGCTCATCCTGCGCGACGACCGCGCCCGCAGCCACATGCACCGCTACGACCTCGCGGGCGGCGTGCTGAAGCCCATCGAGACGCCGCACGGCGTGATCGACGAGGCGGCTCCCCGGCCCGGCGGCCACGTCGAGTACTCCTGGTCGAGCGCCTCGCGCCCGCCGGTCATCCGCTCCACCAACGGCCAGTTCGTGGTCAACCCCGCAGGCCCGCCCGCCCCGCCGAGCGTCCCGGTCGAGGACCTCGACGTCGAGGGCGAGGGCGGCCGCATCCACGCGCTGATCTCCAAGCCGGAGGTGGGCGTCGCCCCGTACCCCACGGTCTTCCTGCTGCACGGCGGCCCGACGGCGCACGACCGCGACGCGTTCTCGCCCGAGGTGGCCGCCTGGGTGGACGCCGGGTTCGCGGTGGTGCGGGTCAACTACCGCGGCTCGACCGGGTACGGCTCCGCCTGGCGCGACGCGCTGCGCGGCGACGTCGGGCACATCGAGCTGGCCGACGTGGCCGCCGTACGCCAGTGCGTGGTCGATCGCGGCATCGCCGACGAGGCCAGGATCGTGCTGGCCGGCACGTCCTGGGGCGGCTACCTCACGCTGCTCGGCCTCGGCACGCAGCCGGACCTGTGGGCGGCCGGCATCGCGGCGGTGCCGATCGCCTGCCACCAGACGTCGTACGAGGACGAGGCCGAGAGCCTGCGCGCCTACCACCGCGCGCTGCTCGGCGGCTCGCCGAGCGAGCAGCCCGAGCGGTACGCGGCCAGCTCCCCCATCACCTACGTCGACCAGGTCAAGAGCCCGCTGCTGATCCTCGCCGGCGAGAACGACACCCGCTGCCCGCTGCGCCAGATCGAGAAGTACGTGGCCAAGCTGGCCGAGCACGGGCGCGAGCACGAGGTCTACACCTACGACGCCATCCGCGGCTCCCTCGTGGTCTCCGAGCGGATCGCGCAGATCGCCCTCCAGCTGGAGTTCGCGAGGAAGCACGTCAGCTAGACCCCCGGCGCCGCCGGCGGACGCGCGGCACCGAGCTCCGGCCGGCGTACGGCTCCCGGGCGTCGGCGGGCGCGGCGCGTCCGGCGGCCGGCTGCTAGCGGGCGCGGAGCACCAGGATGGCGAGGTCGTCCTGGCTGGGCTCCGAGGCGAACTCGGCCGCGCCCCTGCGGATGCGCTCCGCCACGGCCCTGGCCGACAGCCCGGCGCACTCGGCCAGCATCCTGGCCAGCCCGCCTTCGTCGTCGAGCAGCCGCCCACCCGAGCGCCGCTCCGTCACCCCGTCGGTCACGGCCAGCAGCACGTCGCCGTGGTCGAGGTGCACGGTGTCGGCCTCGAACACCACCTCGTGGAAGACGCCCAGCAGCGACTGCGGCGTGGTGACCGCCTCGACCTTGCCGTTCGGCCTGAGCCGCAGCGCTTCGGGGTGGCCGGCCGAGACCAGGCGCACCTCCAGGCCGGTCGGCACGGGCGTGATGTCGCCGTGGAGCAGCGTGAGGAACCGGGCGCGCTCGCCCTCCTCCAGGATCGCCTGGTTGAGCCGGCCGAGCACGGCCGCGACGCCGTACCCCTCGCGGGCCAGCAGCCGCAACGTGTGGCGGGCCAGCCCGGTGACGGCGGCGGCCTCGGGGCCGGTGCCGCAGACGTCGCCGATCGCGAACCGCCACGAGTCGTCGCCCGCCTTGAACAGGTCGTAGAAGTCGCCGCCGACCTCGTTGAGCTCGCCGGCGGGCTCGTAGATGACGCCGTAGTCGAGGCCGGGGACCTCGGGCTCGTTGGGCGGGAGCAGGCTGCGCTGGAGCGCCCTGTTGGCCGCGGCCTGCTGGGCGTAGAGCCGGGCGTTGTCCATGGCCAGCGCGGCGCGCCTGCCGATGTCCTCGGCGAACTGGATGACCTCGTCGGGGAAGCGGTCGGGCCGGCCCAGGCACATCATGCCGAGGCCGCGGCCGCGTGCCATGAGCGGCACCGCGAGCACCTGGGCGTCGGCGAGGTGGATGGCCGAGGTCACCTGGGTGTCGGCGCTCGCGACGTCCATCTCGGCGAGCTGCTCGCGCAGGCCGTCGATCCTGGCCTCGTCCGCGTGCCAGAGGTAGACGAGCCGCAGCGGCCCGTGGGAGCTGTCGGCGGTGTAGACGGCGCACCAGCTGGCCAGTCTCGGCACCACGACCTGGGCGATGATGGCCGGGACCATGTCCGGGTCGAGCGTGCCCGCGAGCAGGTCGCTGGCGTCGGCCAGGAACCCGAGCCAGTGCGGGCCCCTGGAGCTCTCCTGCAGCCATTCGGCGGCGACGCGGTCCGCCGAGCCGGGTACCGTGAGTCTGGCCCAATGGACACGGGAATCGCCCGAGAAGGTGACTCCCCACTCTTCAACGTGCGCGGAAGGTGCTTTTGGATCACTCTGGGCGAGGCTTCGCTGCCTCAACTCCACCTGTACGGCATCCCCAAAATGCTTCCAAATCACTTCAAAAGGCTCGTTAGCCACCTGGCCGGCCAGGTCTCCCGCGACTTGCTCGGCGGTATGGAGCACGCCACCGGTGGCCCACGCGGTCATCACCTCGCGCGTGAACCTCATCGCAGCCGTCACAGCGGTATCGCCTGGCGCGAACGTCGCAGCGAGCACCGCATGGGGAGAACCAGTCATCCCAACGTGCCTACCACACTTCCCGCTGACTTGGGGTAAATCCAAGGACAGGACTACGAGCTACTCATCGTGAAAGACTTGAATCACTCGCAGGAGCCCGCCGCGAGTGAAGGAGGCCCCATGACCACGGCCCAGGCCACGCCGACCCCGGAGGAGAGGACATACACCGAGTCGGATCTCGTCCCCATCCTCGAGACTCTTTTCTCGTGGCGTGATGGTGATTTCCGGCGTCGTGTGCCCCATGCGCCTCCCGGAATCCTCAGCGAGGTCCGGCTGCTGCTCAACGAAGTGGCCGACCGCCGCGAACACCTGGCGAACGAGCTGGTACGCGTACGCAAAGAAGTCGTCAAGGAAGGCCGGTTCGCCGAGCGCCTGACGCCGGGGCCCGGCGTCGGGGCGTGGGCGGAGGGCGTGGAGTCGGTCAACCAGCTGATCGACGCCCTGGTGAGCCCGGTGAGCGGCGCGGCCGACGTGATCGACGCGGTGGCCAAGGGCGACCTGTCGCGCCGGATCGACCTCGACCGGTCGGCCAGGGGCGAGGTGCGGCGCCTGGGCAAGGCGATCAACGGGATGGTCGACCAGCTCGCGCTGTTCAACTCCGAGGTGACCAGGGTGGCGCGCGAGGCGGGCACCGAGGGCCGGCTGGGCGGCAGCGCCAACCTGCGCGGCATGTCGGGCAGCTGGCGCGACCTCACCGAGGCCGTCAACACGATGTCGTCCCGCGTGGCCGCGCAGGTGCGCGACATCGCCGTGGTGACCACCGCGGTGGCGAGGGGCGACCTGAGCCGCAAGGTCACGGTCGACGCCGTGGGCGAGATGTTCGAGCTGAAGAACACCGTCAACACGATGGTCGACCAGCTGTCCGGCTTCGCCGAGGAGGTCACCAGGGTGGCCCGCGAGGTCGGCACCGAGGGCCAGCTGGGCGGCCAGGCGCAGGTGACCGGCGTGTCGGGCGTCTGGAAGGACCTCACCGACAACGTCAACTTCATGGCCAACAACCTGACCTCCCAGGTGCGCAGCATCGCGACCGTGGCGACGGCGGTGGCCCAGGGCAACCTGTCGAAGAAGATCACCGTTGACGCGCAGGGCGAGATCCTGCAGCTGAAGGACACCCTCAACACGATGGTCGACCAGCTGTCCTCCTTCGCCGACGAGGTCACCCGAGTCGCCCGCGAGGTGGGCACCGAGGGCAAGCTGGGCGGCCGGGCCGAGGTCAAGGGTGTCTCCGGGGTCTGGAAGGACCTGACGGACAACGTCAACTCGATGGCCAACAACCTGACGTACCAAGTGCGCAACATCGCCCAGGTGACCACCGCCGTGGCCAACGGCGACCTCACCCGCAAGATCGACGTGGACGCCCAGGGCGAGATCCTCGAGCTCAAGTCGACCATGAACACGATGGTCGAGCAGCTGTCGTCGTTCGCCTCCGAGGTGACCCGGGTCGCCCGCGAGGTCGGCACCGAGGGCCAGCTGGGCGGCCAGGCGCAGGTCCGGGGAGTGTCCGGGGTCTGGAAGGACCTCACCGACAACGTCAACTCGATGGCCAACAACCTGACCTCGCAGGTGCGCCAGATCGCGGCGGTCTCGTCCGCGGTGGCGCAGGGCAACCTGTCGCGGAAGATCACCGTTGACGCGCAGGGCGAGATCCTGCAGCTGAAAGACACCCTCAACACGATGGTCGACCAGCTGTCCTCCTTCGCCGACGAGGTCACCCGCGTGGCCCGCGAGGTGGGCACGCAGGGGCAGCTGGGCGGCCAGGCGCGGGTGCAGGGCGTGTCGGGCGTCTGGAAGGACCTCACCGACAACGTCAACTTCATGGCCAACAACCTGACGTACCAGGTGCGCAACATCGCCGAGGTGACCACCGCCGTGGCCAACGGCGACCTCACCCGCAAGATCGACGTCGATGCCCAGGGCGAGATCCTGGCCCTGAAGACCACCATCAACCGCATGGTGGACCAGCTGTCGTCGTTCGCGTCCGAGGTGACCCGAGTCGCCCGCGAAGTGGGCTCCGAGGGGCAGCTGGGCGGCCAGGCCCGCGTCGAGGGCGTCGAGGGCACGTGGAAGCGGCTCACCGAGAGCGTCAACGAGCTGGCCGGCAACCTCACCACCCAGGTGCGTGCCATCGCCACCGTCACCAGCGCCGTGGCCCGCGGCGACCTGACCCGCTCGATCGCCGTCGAGGCGCAGGGCGAGCTCGCGGAGCTGAAGGACTACATCAACTCGATGGTGGCCAACCTCCGCGAGACCACGCAGGCCAACCAGGAGCAGGACTGGCTCAAGTCCAACCTGGCCCGCATCTCCAGGCTCATGCAGGGCCACCGCGACCTGCTCGAAGTGGCCAAGCTCACGATGAGCGAGCTGACGCCGCTGGTCTCGGCCCGCTACGGCGCCTTCTACGGCATCGACCCCGACAGCGACCAGGAGCTGATCCTGATCGGCGGCTACGGCGTGCGCCCCGACAGGGGGCCGCGCCAGCGGTTCGCGATCGGCGAGGGCATCGTCGGGCAGGCCGCCGCCGAGGGCCGGCACATCATGCTGGAGGACGTGCCGCCGCAGTTCATCACCATCGACAGCGGGCTCAGCCAGTCCACGCCCGCGCAGATCGTGGTGCTGCCGATCCTGTTCGAGAGCAGGGTGCTCGGCGTGCTGGAGCTGGCCTCCTTCACGCCGTTCGGCGAGGTGCACCTCGACTTCCTGCGCCAGCTCGTCGAGACCATCGGCGTCACGATGAACACGATCATCGCCAACTCCCGCACCGAAGACCTGCTGACCGAGTCGCAGCGCCTCACCAGGGAGCTGCAGGAGCGCTCCGACGAGCTGCAGCGCCAGCAGGAAGAGCTGCGCAGGTCCAACGCCGAGCTGGAGGACAAGGCGGCGCTGCTGGCCAAGCAGAACCGCGCGATCGAGATCCAGAACTTCCAGATCGAGCAGGCCCGCCGCACGCTGGAGGAGCGCGCCGAACAGCTCGCGGTGTCCTCGCGCTACAAGTCCGAGTTCCTCGCGAACATGTCCCACGAGCTGCGCACGCCGCTCAACAGCCTCCTCGTCCTGGCCAAGCTGCTGACCGAGAACGCCGAGGGCAACCTGACCTCGCAGCAGGTGGAGTTCGCCCGCACGATCCACAGCGCCGGGTCCGCGCTGCTCCAGCTCATCAACGACATGCTCGACCTGTCCAAGGTCGAGGCGGGCCGGATGGACATCCACCCGATCCAGGTGTCGCTGCCCAAGATGGTCGACCTGCTGGAGGCCGCGTTCGCGCCGATGGCGCAGGACAAGGGGCTCTCTCTCACCGTCGACGTCGAGCCCGACGTGCCGCAGGAGCTGCGCGCCGACGAGCAGCGGCTCCAGCAGGTGCTGCGCAACCTGCTCTCCAACGCGGTGAAGTTCACGCCGCGCGGCGAGGTGAAACTGCGCGTCTCGATGGCGCCGCCCGGCGTCGACTACGACGACGACAGCCTGCACGAGGCCACCGACCTGCTGGCCTTCCAGGTGATCGACACCGGCATCGGCATCGCGCCCGACAAGCGTGACGTCATCTTCGAGGCGTTCCGCCAGGCCGACGGCACCACGAGCCGCAAGTACGGCGGCACCGGCCTCGGCCTCGCGATCTGCCGCGACATCGCCAGGCTGCTCGGCGGCGAGATCCACGTCGACAGCGAGCTGGGCAAGGGGAGCACGTTCACGCTCTACCTGCCCGCCTCCTACAACGGCCCGCTCGCCGCGACCGACGGCGGCTCGGCCCGGCGCCCGCTGATGACGCCGCCGGAGGAGCCCACCGCGCTGCCGGCTCCCGAGCCGCCCCTGCCGCTCGACCTGCCCATGCCGGAGCTCGTCGAGCCGCCGGTGGAGACCCCTGCCCAGTGGCAGGGCGACGACCCGCTCAGCGGAGCCAAGATCCTCATCGTCGACGACGACATCCGCAACGTCTTCGCGTTGACCAGCGTCCTGGAGCGGCACGGCTCCACGGTCGTCTACGCTGAAAACGGGCGGGAGGGGATCGAGCAGCTCGAACGAAACGAGGACGTCGCGCTCGTGCTGATGGACATCATGATGCCGGAGATGGACGGCTGGGCCACCACCTCGGCCATCCGGCGCATGCCGCAGTTCGCCGACCTGCCGATCATCGCGCTGACCGCCAAGGTCATGCGGGGCGACCGCGAGAAGAGCATCGCCTCCGGCGCCTCCGACTACGTGCCCAAGCCGGTCGACGTGGACCGCCTGCTCGAACGCCTGCGCGGCTGGCTCAGCCGAGGGCGCGGCTCCGCGTCCGACTCGCCGGCCCCAGAAGACGAAGGGTGATCGATGCCGGAGCGCGCCAAGATCCTCCTCGTGGACGACCGCGAGGAGAACCTGATCGCCCTTGAAGCCATCCTCAGCTCGCTCGACCTGGTGCCGGTGCGCGCCCGGTCGGGCGAGGAGGCGCTCAAGGCCCTGCTCAACACCGAGTTCGCACTGATCCTGCTGGACGTGCGGATGCCCGGCATGGACGGGTTCGAGACGGCCGCGCACATCAAGCGGCGGGAGCGCACCAGGAACATCCCGATCATCTTCCTGACCGTGGTGGACAGCGCGCCCGACTACGCCTTCCGCGGCTACGCGGCCGGTGCGGTCGACTACCTGACCAAGCCCTTCGACCCGTGGGTGCTGCGGGCCAAGGTGTCGGTGTTCACCGAGCTGTACAACATGAACAAGCGGCTGGCGGAGCAGGCGTCGTTGCTGCGCGACCGCCTCACCGGCGAGCTGCCGCCGGGGGTGGGCGACCACGCGTCGGTGCTGCCGGAGCTGTCCCGGCGGCTCACGGCGGTGGAGGACGAGCTGGCGCGGGTACGCGAGCTCGCCCGCAAGTCCCAGGACCCGGCCCTCGCCGCGCCCCTGTCCGACCTCACGGACCGGCTCACCCACCTGCGCGCCGGCTTCGACGCCCTCTCCTGACCACCGGGACCGACGCCCTTCGTGCGGTCCCTATCCATGTCCCGACCGCACGACACGTGCGGCCGGCACGTCCCGACCCGACCGCCCTGTTGATGCGATACGCACTTCCCGCGAGCCGCGGGCGGGTCAGTGGCGGGCGCGTTCCAGGGCGTCCCAGAAGCCGCGCCGCAGCGCGTGACGTACCTCATCGTGCAGCAGGAAGTCGATCGGCAACGACGACCCCTGCAGCAGCCGCGCCTCCAGGTCGGAGGGCATGCGGGGCTTGCGCGCCAGCACCGCCTCCAGCCACAGCGCGGGCGCGTCGCGGGCGACGGACTCGCCGAAGTCGTGCCCCTCCCGGTGAGCGGACTTGACGGCGTCGGCCAGCGTGGTGGCCCCCGCGGTGGCGGCGGGCGGCGGGTTGACGGGGGCGGGCTGCGGCCCGGTGTAGGGGCCCAGCTGCGAAGGCTGGTAGGCGCCGCTGCTCGGCATGGAGAACTGCCCCGTGCTGGGCGACTGCAACTGCGGCTGCGAAGGCGGCTGGGGCTGGGGCTGCGACGGCGGTTGCGGCTGGATGGGGGCCGGGGCAGGGGGCTGCTCGGCCTGGTAGCCGGAGTAGGTGGGCAGCGAGGGCGGCGGGGACGACTGCCCGTGCCCGCCGGACTGCCCGTGCCCGCCCGACGGCCCGTGCCCGCCTGACGGCCCGTTGGGCGAGGGCGTGGGGGCAGGTGAGGGGGTGGAGGAAGGGGGGCCGGCGGCGTGGCTGCCGCTGGAGGGCTGCACCGGGGGCAGCGAGGGCGGGAGTGACGGCTGGGCGGGTGGCAGCGAGTGGGTGGCCTGCCCGTTGCTGACCGGCTGGTGGCCGTTGGACGACTCGGCGGCGCCCGAGACCATGGTGACGTAGGGGCGCAGGTGCACGGCGCCCAGCTCGACCAGGTCGTCGCACTCCTGCCGCAGCGAACGCGACACCGCCCAGCCGCCCTCGGCCGCGACGTGGATCACGCTCACCCTGATGCCGAGGTCCTGCGCGTCGCAGACGACCTGCGCGAGGTCCTCGTCGCCGCTGACCACCACGGCGTCGCAGATGGCGTTGTTGCGGGCGAGCGTCATCAGGTCGCGGTGGACCTGGGCGTCGACGCCCTCGCGCCGGCCCGGCCGGATGCGCGACAGCCTGAGCTTGAGGCCGGGTATGTCGGCCAGCGCGTCGTGCTCCGGCGTGCGGCGGCCTTCGACCGTCGCCTCGTACCAGTAGCACCGCAGCAGCGGCAGGCCGGTGCGCTCGCGAGACAGGCCGGTCATCAGCTGGAGCAGCCCCGGGTAGTCCCAGGAGACCGCTTCGCGATGTCGCGTCCCGTGCACGGCCATCGCGCCATCGGCCAGCAGATAGCCAGCGTCCACGAACAGCGCACAGCGATCCACTAGCCCCGCCCCTTTCCTGGTGGTCCGACCTTGCTGGCTCTGCACCGTCAGAGACCGGACTCGGCGGCCCTCTCTCAGGGTAATGAAAGCAGGTGATCGCTCGGGGGTTAATCCCGACGATTCGGCCTTCACCCGCCGGCGCACAAGACCGATCAGCTAGACCGTAGCAGTTTGTCCGGATTATGGTCACGAGCGCGCACGCACACTCAGCGCGGCCGCCCCGAACAGGATGACGTCCTTGTCCGTGGCGATCGTGAGCCCGGGGTCGGCCCCGAGCCTGGCGCTCATCGTGTCGACATCGATCCCGAACGTCATCTCGTCCGCTCCGGTCGCCGACTCGTCGAAGACGTTCGCGACATTCCGATCGCCGCTCGCGGGGGTGATGGCTCCGGTCCCGACCGCGACCTTGTCGCCTTCGAGGTCGGCGTCCCCCTCCCACGTCACCAGCTCGACCCTGGCGGGCGAGGTGGCCGGGCTCAGCCCGTCGAGCGGGAAGCGCACCCGCGGTGCCTCGCCGCCGACCACGGTGGCCGCGTCGATCACCACGGCCTGGTTGTACGGCTGCGCCGGATCCGTGACGACCAGCACCAGGCTCCACCCGGCATGCCGGGACACCCCCTCCTCCAGCGCCGGGTCGGCCGCCCACCACATGCCGTTCCTGCGGGGGGCGGCGGCGACCAGCTCGCTGACGTCGGCGTAAGACTGGTAGACGGGGCCCTGCGGCAGCTCGCGCACGGCCACCTCGACCGGCTCGACCGTCACGTAGTCGCGCCGCCCGGGCGGCCGGAGCCGGATGGGGCCGGCCGTCGCGGTGCTCGCGGACCAGTAGAGGCCGGCCCACACGACCTTGCCGCCCTTCGGCAGGGCCAGCGCGGCCCCGCTGGAGGCTCCGGTGCCGGGGTCGTCGTCGCGGTCGAGCGCGGTCATCGGCCAGAGGTCGTTGTCGCGCCGGCCGCCCTCGCGCCGCCTGGCCTCCGGGCAGCCCGGGAGCTCGTCCGGGCAGCTCAGCAGCGAGTTGCCGATCGCCCGGACGGCCACCTTTCCCTCGGTGGCGAACCTGGCGGGCGCCCCGGCGAGCCGTACGCCGTGCTCGGCCCTGGCCTTGACGTGCAGCGAACCCGCGTCGACCCGGGCGGCCGGCGTCGCGCCCTCCTCGGCGTCGCCGGACACCCGCACCCGCAGGAACAGCGCCGTGCGCTGCCCCGCCCCGAGCGCCGCCCTGGCGCACCGCGCGTCGCCGCCGGACGCGCGGCACGACCATCCGTCAACGGTGCCCGCGAGGTCGTCGTGCCGGTCGGGCCGCGCGGGCGGGATGAGTGTCACGCCCGCCGGCAGGTCGACGAGGGCGGTCAGACGATCGCTGGCGGCATCCCCGTAGTTGCGCAGCCGCAGGCCGACGATGCCGGGCCGGGCGCGTACGAGCGAGCCGAGCGCGTCGATCGTGGCCCGCAGCCGCGGGCGGGCCGGCCGTGCTGTCGGGGAGGGGGGCGGCACCCGGGTGGGCTCCTCGCTCGACAGCGGCGCCGGCACCGGCCGCACCGACGCCGGCCGCTCGGGCAGGGGTGCGGCGACGGGCTTCCTGATCGGCTTCTCGTCGGAGACCAGCAGTAGCCCGGCGGTCACGGCCATCGCCACGGCCAGGCCGCCCGCCAGCACGGCCTGCTGGTGCAGGGGCGCGCGGCGCACGAGCCGGAGCGCCCGCAGCACCCCGCCCGCGCCGCCGGTCACCGCGGCGGACTTGGCCAGCGCCGCCGCGTAGCCGCCGAAGAGCGGCCCCGCGATCAGCGGCCCGACCATGACGCGCAGCCCGCGGTTGACGTCGCTCAGCTCCAGCAGGACGCCGTTGCACTCCTCGCAGCCGCGCACGTGCTCCTCGAAATCCTTGGCGTCGCGCCTGGCCAGCCCGCCCCGGACGTACGCGCCCATCTTGCCGAGCACGGGGCGGCAGTCGTGGCGGGGCGGCGAGCCCAGGTGCATCTGGAGGTACGCCTGCCGCAGCCCCTCGCGAGCCCGGTACGCGAGCGCGGCCACGCCGTTGGCGGACAGGCCGAGCAGCGGCGCCACCTCGGCGGGCCGGCAGCGCTCGACCTCGATGTGCCACAGGACCGCCCGCCACCGCTCGGGCAGCGACAGGAACGCCCGCGCGATCAGCGACCTCTCCAGGCCGACCAGCGACGGATCGACGAACGGCACCCCCGGGTCGTAGTCCTCGACCTCGCCCGTGGTCACCTGGTGGCTCTCGATCCTGGAGCGGTCGTGGACCGTGCGGCGCACCACGGTCAGGAGGTAGGTGCGGAAGCCGGACTCCGGCCCGCCGCCCCTGCCGACCAGGTCGAGGATCTTCGTGAACGACTCCGCGACGACGTCGTCGACCTCGGCCCGGCGTACGAGCTGCCTGGCCAGCGCTCGGGCGGCGGCGACGTGGCGCTCGTGGAGCCGCCCGTAGGCGGTCGCGTCGCCCTCTCTGACCGCCTGAAGAAGCTCTGCGTCGCTTTGCGGCGATTCGGAACCCATAGTGACCTCACGATTACGCGGGGTTGCCTCGCGCAATCATTCCGCAGTCACCGTCCCGGCTAAACCGCGCCCGCGCCTTTACCTTCGGCGGGTACCCGGGCGGGTCCCTCTGATCAGGACCATAAGCTTGGACGCATGACGGATCGCGACAACCTGCTGGCCGAGATCAAGAGCAAGGCCGTCGTCCACGGCAAGGTCACCCTCTCCTCCGGCATGGAGGCCGACTTCTACCTCGACCTGCGCCGCATCACGCTGGACGGCGTGGCCGCGCCCCTCGTCGGCAGGGTGCTGCTCGACCTGACGGCGGACCTGGAGTTCGACGCGGTGGGCGGGCTCACGCTCGGGGCCGACCCGGTGGCGGGCGCGATGCTGCACGCGGCGGCGGCGCGCGGGCGCACGCTCGACGCCTTCGTGGTGCGCAAGGCGCAGAAGCAGCACGGCATGCAGCGCAGGATCGAGGGGCCCGAGGTGAAGGGCCGGCGCGTGCTGGCCGTCGAGGACACCTCCACGACCGGCGCCTCGCCGCTGACGGCCGTGGAGGCGCTGCGCGAGGCGGGCGCCGAGGTGGTGGCGGTGGCGACGATCGTCGACCGGGGCGCCAGGGAGCGCATCACCGGCGAGGGTCTGGAATACCGCTCGGTCTTCACCCTCGACGACCTGGGACTCTAGCCGGCCCGGTCGGCCCAATCGGCTCCGGTCGGCTCCGGTCGGCCTGGCCGGCGCCAGTCAGCTTCGGGCGGGGCCGGGCGGCTTCGGTCGGGGCCAGAGGGCTTCAGTCGGGGCTCTTGACGGTGAAGGCCTCGCGCTCGCCGGCCTCGCCCCGCGGCCGGGCCTCGCCGTTCGCGGTGACGCGGACCGTGCCCGCGTCACTCAGCACCACGTCGAGCTCCGGCTCGTAGTAGCTGACCTCCTCGCCGCGGCTCATCTCGCGATACTGCAGCACGTCGCCACCCGGCACCCGCACCGTCACGATGGGGCACGTCTCGGCCACGCACTCGATGCGCACGGTCGGCACGCGTACGGTGGCCTGCGTCGCGACCTCCGTGGCGATCTCCGTGGCGGGGGCGGCCGTGGCGGCGGAGGTGCGGTCGCGCTCGGCCGCCGCGCCCAGCGACCCGACGAGCGCGCGGGCGCCGATGACCAGGAGCGTCACCACGGCGCCCGCGGCGAGCACGGCGACCGTCAGCCTGGCGGCGCCCATCGGATCTGACCTGTGGCGTCCCACAGTCCGCAGCGTACCCCGGGCAGCCCCCGGTTTTCGGGTCAGCGCTGACTGTCGGTGCGGGTGGGCACGCGGTGGTGCTTGCCGTTGGGCGAGGGCATGTTCCTGCGCTCCCTGCGCTTCTTGACCACCTCGACGATGATCGGGATCAGCGAGATCAGCACGATGACGAAGACGCCCGGCAGGATGTACTTGTCGATCTGCTCGGGATCGACCTTGCTGCCGAGGAAGTGGCCGAGCAGCAGCATGCTCTCGACCCAGACGACGCCGCCGACAGAGTTCCACAGGAGGAAGCGCTTGGCGGGCATCTCCAGCACGCCCGCGACGGGATTCATGAACGTGCGCACGATCGGCACGAACCTGGCCAGGATCACCGCCCGCGCGGGGCCGAACTTCTCGAAGAACTCCTCGGCCCGGAGGACGTGCTCCCGCTTGAACAGCCGCGAGTCGGGTTTGTCGAAGAGTTTGCGGCCGAAACGCACGCCGAGGAAATGGCCGAGCTGGGCGCCCGCGATGGCGCACAGCGGCGTGCCGATCAGGAGCACGGGCATGGAGAGCGGTTCGATGCCCATTCCCTGAGCCACCGCGGCCGAGCTGAAAATCCCCGCGGCCACCAGCAGTGAGTCGCCCGGCAGGAAGAACCCGAGCAGCAGACCGGTTTCGGCGAAGATGATCGCGAGAACACCGATCGTCGCGAAAGCCCCCAACACGGTCAGCCACCACGTCGGGTCGAGGAGATTCCAGAGCCAATCCACGCCGAGAGCCTACCTGGGAAAGGTATGGGTGCGTTGTCACTACCACAGTGGGTAGGGAGCCGAGATACTGGGGCCTGGCGCGAAGCCGTAACTTCTCAGGGAGATGAATCATGCCTATTGCGACTCCAGAGGTCTACGCTGAGATGCTCGACCGGGCCAAGGCCGGCGGATTCGCCTACCCGGCGATCAATGTGACGTCGTCGCAGACGTTGAACGCCGCTCTCCGCGGCTTCGCGGAGGCCGAGAGCGACGGCATCATCCAGGTCTCCACCGGAGGCGCGGAGTTCCTCTCCGGCGCCACGGTCAAGGACATGGTGACGGGCGCGACGGCGCTGGCCGAGTACGCGAGGGTGGTGGCCGCGAAATATCCCGTCACGGTGGCGCTCCACACCGACCACTGCCCGAAGGACAAGCTCGACGGCTACATGCGGCCACTGCTCGACATCTCCCTGGAGCGGGTGGCCAAGGGCCTCGACCCGCTGTTCCAGTCGCACATGTGGGACGGCTCGGCCGTGCCGCTCGACGAGAACCTGGAGATCGCCAAGGAGCTCGTCGAGAAGTGCGGCAGGGCGCGGGTCATCATGGAGATGGAGATCGGCGTCGTCGGCGGCGAGGAGGACGGCGTCGTCGGCGAGATCAACGAGAAGCTCTACACGACTCCCGAGGACGCGCTGGCCACCGCCGAGGCCGTCGGCCTGGGCGAGAAGGGCCGCTACATGCTGGCCGCGACGTTCGGCAACGTGCACGGCGTCTACAAGCCGGGCCACGTCAAGCTGCGGCCGAGCGTGCTGAAGGAGATCCAGGACGCGGTCGGCGCCAAGTACGGCAAGGACAAGCCGTTCGACCTGGTCTTCCACGGCGGCTCCGGCTCGCTGCTGGAGGAGATCCACGAGGCCATCTCGTACGGCGTAGTCAAGATGAACGTCGACACCGACACGCAGTACGCCTTCACCAGGCCGATCGCGGACCACATGTTCCGCAACTACGACGGCGTGCTCAAGGTCGACGGCGACGTCGGCAACAAGAAGACGTACGACCCCCGCGCGTACGGCAAGGCCGCCGAGGCGGGGATGGCCGCGCGCGTCGTGGAGGCGTGCGAGAACCTCAAGTCGAGTGGGACGAAGATCTCCTAGCCACTTCGGTGGCCCGGCGGGTATGACTTGTCCTATGGATAACCTTCTCGCCGGGCCGCCCCCGACTCACCTGCCGGACCTGCCCGAGGCCAGGGAGGCGCTCGAATCCGGCGCCAAGGCCGCCGACGTGGCCGCCCGTTTCCCCGCCTATCCGGCGGCCTGGGCCGCGCTCGCGGAGGAGTACTTCGCGCAGGGCCACGCCGTCACCTCCTACGCCTTCGCCCGTACGGGCTACCATCGCGGGCTCGACCAGCTGCGCCGCAGCGGCTGGAAGGGCCACGGGCCGGTGCCGTGGGAGCACGAGCCCAACCGCGGCTTCCTGCGCTGCCTGTACGCCCTGTTCAGGGCCGCCCAGGCGATCGGCGAGAAGGACGAGGCGGAGCGGTGCCTGCAGTTCCTCAAGGACAGCTCGGAGACCGGTTACACGGCGCTCACCAAGGGTTAGGGCTCGTTGTCTTGGGACGAATAGGCACGTTCGGGTAGTCTCTCTACGCAAGAGCCCCTGTCGCGCTTGCGCCAGGGGTTTTCGTTTTGTGCACGGGAGACACAACCATGCCGGCTGCCGTTCTCGTTGGCGCCCAGTGGGGCGATGAGGGCAAGGGCAAGGCCACCGACCTGCTCGGTGGCGACGTCGACTACGTCGTCCGCTATCAGGGTGGCAACAACGCGGGACACACCGTGGTCATCGGGGACCAGAAGTACGCGCTCCACCTCCTGCCCACGGGCATCCTGTCGCCCGAGGTGGTGCCGGTGATCGGCAACGGCGTGGTCATCGACCCCGGCGTGCTGCTGAGCGAGATCGACGGGCTGGCCGAGCGCGGCATCTCCGCCGAGCGGCTGCTGATCTCCTCGAACGCGCACCTGATCATGCCCCACCACAAGGCGCTCGACAAGGTCACCGAGCGCTACCTCGGCAAGGCCAGGATCGGCACCACGGGGCGCGGCATCGGCCCGGCGTACGGCGACAAGATCGCCCGCATGGGCGTGCGCGTCCAGGACCTGCTGGACCCCGGCATCCTGGCGAAGAAGATCGAGGTCGCCCTGACCGAGAAGAACCAGGTGCTGACCAAGGTCTACAACCGGCGCGGCATCGAGCCCGCGGCCGTGCTGGACGAGTATCTGGCCTACGCCGAACGCCTCAAGCCGCACATCGCCGACACCTCGCTGGTGCTGTCGAAGGCGCTCGACGAGGACAAGTTCGTGCTGCTGGAGGGCGGCCAGGGCACGCTGCTGGACATCGACCACGGCACGTACCCGTTCGTCACGTCGTCCTCGCCCACCTCGGGCGGCGCCTGCGCCGGCGCCGGCATCCCGCCGAACCGCCTCACCAAGATCATCGGCATCCTCAAGGCGTACACCACCCGCGTCGGCTCCGGCCCCTTCCCGACCGAGCTCACCGACGAGATGGGCGACTGGCTGCGCACGACCGGCGGCGAGTACGGCGTCACCACGGGCCGCAACCGGCGCTGCGGCTGGTTCGACGCGGTCATCGCCCGCTACGCCACCCGCATCAACGGCATCACCGACTACTTCCTCACCAAGCTCGACGTGCTCTCGGGTCTCGAGCGCATCCCGGTGTGCGTCGCCTACGACGTCGACGGGGTGCGGCACGACGAGATCCCGATGACGCAGACCGAGTTCCACCACGCGGTGCCGGTCTACGAGGAGCTGCCGGGCTGGCAGGAGGACATCACGAGCGCGAAGTCCTTCGACGACCTGCCGCCCAACGCGCAGGCGTACGTGCGGGCGCTGGAGGAGATGAGCGGCGCCCCGATCTCGGCCATCGGCGTCGGCCCGGGCCGCGACCAGACCGTCGTGGTGCGCCCGCTCGTCTGAGACGAACCTCTGGGGGTGGCATCTCCCCATCCCCAGAGGGGTTGACAGTTTTCGTAGGCCAGTACGCTTACGACGGAAGATCTCCGCGTGTACTTGTCGAGTACAGCGAAGAGGCTCTCGAGACGGCGGTTCGCGCGTCAGCCTGCTCAGGCAGAGCGGCGCTTCGCGACCGGTTGCTTCCTCTTCTGCTGTCTGGAGCCGTGACCACCCCGGTCGACACCTGACCATGAGCTCAGCCGGTCAGTACGGCGGCCGTCATGGGGGTGTGGAGGGTCCAGCCGAGCGTCTCGTACAGCGCCTGGCCCTCAGCCGTGGCCACCAGCAGGCCCGTGCGCGCTCCCATCGACGCCGCCGTGCTCATCAGCGTGCGCACGACCGCCGTGCCGAGCCCGCGGCGGCGGTGGCCGGCGGCCGTCTCGACCTGGTCCACGACGGCCGTGCGGCCCGCCGGCGCGACCTGGCCCCTGGCGGCGACCTCTCCCGCCGCCGTCAGCAGGCGGGCGGCCGTGACGCCGGCCCGGGTCGTGACGGCCAGCGTGTAGCCGGCGGGGACGTCGGGCGCGTGCCGGGTCAGCGGCGCCGTCATCATGTACTCGGGATCCTGGACGGCCCACCGCTCCGGCAGTGAAGGGGCCACGGCGGGGGCGGCGGCGCAGAGCTTGAGCCAGGTGCCGGGCGTGGTGAGGACGCCCGTCAGGTGGTGGAGGATCTCGGGGGTCGGGGCGGCCACGATGTGGCGGGACAGGTGGCCGGGCAGGCCCACGTCCACCCGCAGGCCCCATGGCTCGCGTACGGGGCGGGGGGCGTTGCGGGAGATCACCCAGCCGTCCACCCAGGCCCGAACTGTTGCGGGATGGGCAGTTTTGAGAACCTCCGTCATGGTCTCCAGCTTATGGTCTGCCTCCTATGACTTACGGGGGCGTAGCAGGATAAAAAGGACACGGCGTGGCACCGCCCTGTCGTGCCCCCAGCCGGGTAGGGTCCCCGTTGTGCGCGTTGAGATACATGGTCACCGGGGAGCGCGGGGCCTCTGGCCGGAGAACACCCTGCCGGGAATGAGCCGCACGATGGAGCTCGGCGTCCACGCGCTCGAGCTCGACGTCGCCCTCACCGCCGATCGCCGCCTCGTGCTCACACACGACCTCACGGTCTCGGCCGTGACGAGTGCCGACCGGCGGCCGATCACGGCGGGCGATCCGCTCTTCCCGTACGTCGGCAAGCCCGTCAACGCCCTCACGCTGGCGCAGCTGCGCACGCTCGACGTGGGCGTGCGCCTGCCGCGCCATCCGAACGACCCGTTCGCGCTGACGCAGGTCGCCATGCCCGAGACCAGGATGCCGACGCTCGGCGCGGTGCTGGGGCTGGTGAACGCCTACGACGCGGAGGGCGTGCGGCTGCACGTCGAGCTGAAGTCCGACCCCACCAGGCCGGAGCTGACGTCCGACCCCGAGCTGTTCACCGAGCTGGTCGTCGAGGAGCTCGACCGGCACGGCAGGCTCGGCAACGCGGCCATCCTGAGCTTCGACTGGCGCATCCTGTCCCACGCCGCCGGGCTCGCCCCGGGCACCCGGCGCTTCGCGCTGATCGAGCTGGACACCCTGCACTGGCACGACGGCCTGGGCGACGACATCCCGGCCGCCGCGCGCGACGCCGGAGCCACCACGCTCTCGCCCGAGCACGCGATGGTGGACGAGGCGTTGATGGCGCAGGCGCGCGCCGCCGGGCTCGACGTGGCGGTCTGGACCGTCAACGAGGCCGGGCTGGCGGCGCGGATGCTGGATCTGGGGGTGGCCGGGGTCGTCACCGACTATCCCGACCGGATGCGGGCGCTCTGGCGCGAGCGGGGGCTGGAGCTGCCGGAGCCCGTCGGGCCGCTCAAGCCCGTGGGGGTGTAGAGCCACCCCGGCAGGCTAGAGCCAGCCGTTCCTTCGGAAGCCCCGGTGCAGGAGGACGCAGGCCGTGACCATGACGGCCAGGACCGCCGGGTAGCCCCAGACCTGCTTGGTCTCCGGCATGAAGTCGAAGTTCATGCCGTAGATGCCGGCGATCATCGTGGGCACCGCCAGGATGGCGACCCAGGACGAGATCTTGCGCATGTCCTCGTTGGCCAGGGCGTTCGAGCGGGCCAGGGCGGCCTGGAGGATGGAGCTGCACAGCTCGTTGGAGGACTCGACCTGCTCACAGACCCGAGAGAGGTGGTCGCCGACGTCGCGGAAGTATTCGCGCATCTCGGAGGGGACGACCCGGCGCTGCGGCAGCGCGGACAGGGGGGACAGCAGCGGGGTGACGGCCCGCTTCATCTCCAGCATCTCCCGCTTGAGCTGGTAGATCCGGTTGATGTCGCGGGAGCTGACGTCGGCGAAGACCGTCGCCTCGACCTCCTCCAGCTCCAGCTGCATGAGGTCGGCGACCTGGAGGTACTGGTCGACCACGTGGTCGGAGATGGCGTGCAGGACGCCGGCCGGGCCGCGGTTCATCAGCTTGGGCTGATCCTCGAGGCGCTCGCGGACCAGGGTGAGCGGGCAGTGCTCGCCGTGGCGCACCGTCACCACGAAGTCCGCGCCGAGGAACACCATGATCTCGCCGGTGGCGATGATCTCGCTGTTGTCGGTCAGCTGGTCGTGGTCGAGGTAGGCGATGGTCTTGAGCACCATGAACAGCGACTCGCCGTACCGCTCGACCTTGGGGCGCTGGTGGGCCTTGACGGCGTCCTCGACGGCCAGCGGGTGCAGCCCGAACACCTCCGAGAGCCAGTCCACCTCGGGGGCCTCCGGCTCGTGCAGGCCCACCCAGACGAACGCGTTGGCGCCGCCGTCGCTGCTCGTGTTGTGCTCGCGTACGAGGTCGAGCGCCTCGACGATGCCGGAGGTGACGATCTTCTCGCCCCGGACGTAGGCGCCGTACTCGACGATGGAGTCGCCAGGGGGCACGCAGGGCTCAGGCACCGGCGGGGCCAGCTGGAGCGCGGTGCTCGTACGGACGGGGTGACGGTTGATGCGACGGAAAAGCGTGGACGAGCGCATGGCAGTCCCTTTCCGCCCGACCTGGCACGCTCCACGCGCGACGAAAGGTCACCTCACAGAATGCGCGGAGGCACGATCAGGCTGCCGGATTGGAGTGGTCGGGGGTATTCAGGATGTACGTGGACGAGCACGTACTGCTGGGATCACCAGGATTCATCCCGGACCACCTCCAATCATCGCGGGACGCCGCAAAGCCGCCCTAACTTACCACAGGCGGGTGAACTTCTTTGACGATACTCGCCAGGACGCCCCCGGCTCAGGTAGAACTCCACAAAGTTCTGGTCCTCGTTCCGGCGATTGGCGTGCCCCCGCACCCCAGCGTGTGCGGGGCGGCGGGCCTGCGACAATGGACCGCGTGCGCGTACTAGTCATTGGCTCCGGCGGGCGTGAGCACGCCCTGTGCCGTTCACTCAAGCTCGACCCCCAGGTCAGCGAGCTCCACTGCGCTCCCGGCAACCCGGGCATCGAGCAGGTCGCGACCGTCCATCCCGTCGATCCGCTCGACTCCGGGCAGGTGGCCGAGCTGGCCGGGCGGCTGCGTGCCGATCTCGTGGTGGTGGGGCCCGAGGCGCCGCTCGTGGCGGGGGTGGCCGACGCGGTGCGCGAGGCGGGCATCGCCTGCTTCGGGCCGTCGCGCGACGCGGCCATGATCGAGGGCTCCAAGACCTTCGCCAAGGAGGTCATGCGGGCCGCCGACGTGCCGACCGCGCGGTCCAGGTCATGCGTGACCGAGGAGGAGGCCGCCGCCGCGCTCGACGAGTTCGGCGCCCCCTACGTGGTCAAGGACGACGGGCTCGCGGCGGGCAAGGGCGTGGTCGTCACCGGCGACAGGGACAAGGCTCTGGCCCACGCGCGCGCGTGCGAGCGCGTGGTCGTCGAGGAGTTCCTGGACGGGCCGGAGGTGTCGCTGTTCGCGCTGTGCGACGGGAGCACCGCCGTGCCGCTCCAGCTCGCCCAGGACTTCAAGCGGGCCCACGACGGCGACCAGGGCCCCAACACCGGCGGCATGGGCGCCTACACGCCGCTCCCCTGGGCGCCGGTGGGGCTCACCGAGCAGGTCATGCGGGAGGTCGTGCACCCGACGATCGGCGAGCTGTCGCGGCGCGGGCTGCCGTACCAGGGCGTGCTCTACGTCGGGCTGGCGCTGACGGAGAAGGGGCCGAAGGTCGTCGAGTTCAACGCGCGCTTCGGCGACCCGGAGACGCAGGTGCTGCTCGACCGGCTGGAGACGCCGCTCGGCGGGCTGCTGATGGCCTGCGCGACCGGGGAGCTCGGCCTGGATCCCGTGTTCAAGGACGGCTCGGCGGTGTGCGTCGTGATCGCGTCCGAGAACTACCCGGAGTCGCCGGTCAAGGGCGACGCGATCAAGGGGCTCCAGGAGACGGGGCACGCGTACGCGCTCCACGCCGGCACCAGGCGGGTGGGCGACGAGATCGTCTCCGACGGCGGGCGGGTGCTCAGCGTGGTCGGCCACGGGCCCGACCAGGCGAGCGCGCGGCAGGCGGCCTACGACCTCGTCGGCCGGATCGAGCTGCGCGGCTCCTTCCACCGGACGGACATCGCGCCATGAAGCACGTGCACTCCGGCAAGGTACGCGACCTCTACGAGACCGACGAGGGCCTGCTGCTGATGGTCGCCTCCGACCGGTTGTCGGCCTTCGACCACGTGCTGACGCCCGAGATCCCCGACAAGGGGGCCATTCTCACGCAGATGTCGCTGTGGTGGTTCGACCAGCTCAAGGACGTCGTGCCCAACCACGTCGTGGCGCCCGGCGACGACTCCCGCAGCGTGCTGTGCAGGCCGCTGCGGATGGTGCCGGTCGAGTGCGTGGCGCGCGGCTACCTGACGGGCGGCGGGCTCAACGAGTACCGCGCGGACGGCACGGTCTCGGGCATCGCCCTGCCCGGCGGCCTGGAGGACGGCTCCAGGCTGCCCGAGCCGATCTTCACCCCGTCCACCAAGGCGCCCGTGGGGCAGCACGACGAGCCGATCTCGTACGAGCAGGTCGTGCGGGAGGTGGGCGAGGAGGTCGCCGAGGAGCTGCGCCGGATCACCCTCGCCGTCTACGCGCGCGGCGCGGAGATCGCCCGCGAGCGGGGCATCATCGTGGCCGACACCAAGATCGAGCTCGGCTGGGACTCCGACGGGGTGCTGACGCTGGGTGACGAGGTGCTGACGCCCGACTCGTCGCGGTTCTGGCCGGCCGATCAGTGGCAGCCGGGCCGCACGCAGGCATCATTTGACAAGCAATTTGTACGCGATTGGCTACTATCGCCCGAATCAGGATGGGACAAATCCTCCGGAAACCCCCCACCGCCTCTTCCTGACGACGTGGTCGAACGCACCAGGCAGCGATACCTGGAAGCATATGAGCGCGTCACGGGGGCTTCCTTTAACGGATGATTCGGCTGGGTCATGTGGTCTTAGCGACTACTGTTGGCCCGATCGAGCCTCACCGTTGATTTCAAGGAGCCGCACGAATGGTCCGTTACCGCGTGCGCGGTGGCAACGCACTGCGTGGAACCGCGTTCATCCAGGGCGCGAAGAACGCCGTGCTTCCCATGATCGGTGCGGCTCTGCTCGCCGCCAGGGGCCGCACCGTCCTGCGCAACGTGCCGATCATCGAGGACGTCCGCCGCGCGGTCGAGCTGGCCGAGTCGGTCGGCGCGTACGTCGAGCTGCACGAGTCCGAGCGCACGCTGGTCATCGACGCCTCCAGGCTGACCAGCGCGCGACTGCCCGCGGAGATCGCCCGGCGCTTCCGCGGCTCCGTGCTGTTCACCCCCGCGCTGCTCCACCGGCTGGGCGAGGCCATCGTCGAGGGCGTCGGCGGCTGCAACCTCGGCAGCCGCAACCTCGACTTCCACTACCTCGGCTACAAGCGGCTGGGCGCGGTCGTCGACGAGGGCGAGACCGTCATCCACGTCAAGGCCTCGGGCCTGACCGGCGCGACCCTCTACCTCGACACCCCGTCGCACACCGGCACCGAGAACCTCATCATGGCCGCCGCCCTCGCCCGGGGCACCACCGTGATCGAGAACGCGGCCCTGGAGCCCGAGGTGCTCGACGTCATCGACATGCTCACCAAGATGGGCGCGCGCATCAGCGGCGGCGGCACGGGGTTCATCACCGTGGAGGGCGTGGAGGAACTGCACGCCGTCGAGCACACGGTGATGCCCGACCGGCTGGACGCCGGCGTGTTCGCGATGGCCGCCGCCATCACCGGGGGCGAGCTGAGCCTGGTCGGCACGGGGCTCGACCTCGGCGTCGTGCGCTACAAGCTGGAGCAGATGGGCGTCGAGTTCGCCCGCCAGGGCGCCGTCCTCCACGTGCGGTGCGAGGGCCCGCTGCGGCCGATCAACATCATCACCGACACCTACCCGGGCTTCGCCACCGACCTGCAGTCCCCCATGATGACCGTCGCCGCGCTCGCCGACGGCACCAGCTACATCCACGAGCGCATCTTCGACGGCAGGTTCGCCCTGGCCGGCGAGCTCAACAAGATGGGCGCGAACGTCGAGGTCGAGGGCAGCCGGGCGATCGTGCGCGGCAGCACGCCACTGACCGGCACCCAGGTGACCGCCCACGATCTGCGCTCCGGCATCGCCCTGGTGCTCGCCGGGCTCGCCGCCGAGGGCGAGACGGTGATCGACTCCGGATACCTCATCGACCGCGGCCACGCGCATCTCGCCGCCCGAATGCGCGCGCTCGGCGCGGACATTACACGAGAGATTTCAGAACACTAAAAAACGCCGGAAAAACGCCGTTGAGCTGCCCGGACATCTTGTCGCGGGGTCAACCTCAACGGCTTTCCGGAAAAGTCGGGCGTGACATTACGGCCCCCGCGAGCGATCGTTCCAAAAGAGAGCACCGCAACGGACGGCAGGATGGGACGAACATTGGTCGATAGGGCCGAAGAAACTCCCCGAGTGTCACGCCCGGGCGCTATGACACCGGACCTCACCATCGGCGTGGTCGGACCGCACGACCTGGTCGAGCGCGTCATGCTGATGGGTCACGCCGCGGCTCCACTGCCGTGCCGCCTGGTCGCCGCCGCTTACCGCGACGAGCAGGAGGCACCGGACAAGGTGACGCGGCTCGGTCCCGGGGTCGACGCGTGCCTGTTCGCCAGCCCGGTCCCCTATGACCTGGCCAGGCGTTCGGGTGTGCTGACGATGCCCGCGACGTACGTGCAACTCGGCGGAGCAGCACTGGTGGCGGCGCTGGCCAAGGCCGCGCTCGACACCCGCATCGACCCTCAACG
The DNA here is from genome assembly GCF_006334985.2 of Nonomuraea phyllanthi. Classification (GTDB taxonomy): domain Bacteria; phylum Actinomycetota; class Actinomycetes; order Streptosporangiales; family Streptosporangiaceae; genus Nonomuraea; species Nonomuraea phyllanthi. The sequence goes on along the minus strand of NZ_VDLX02000016.1, from coordinate 83,670 downwards.
GGTCAGCATCGACGTGATCAGCAGGGCCGACGTCGAGGAGGCTTACACCGACCTCGGCATCCCCGCCACGGACGTGCACAGCCGCGACGAGCCGGGCGCGACCGGCACGATCGCGGCCTACCACGAACGGCTGCTCAGGCAGGGCGCCACCTCGGGAGCGCTGACGTGCCTGCCCGCGGTGGCCGAACGCCTCCACACGGCGGGCGTGCCGGCCATCAGGATCAGGCCCACCTCGGGCGCGGTCCGGACGGCGCTGCACACGGCCGCCCTGCTGGGGGCGCACCACCGGCTGGAGGAGTCGCAGCTGACCGTGGTGCTGGTGGAGGTGCCGACGCTGCGCGAGCCCGTACGCCGCGCCGCGCCCCGCTACTGGCGCGACGAGCTGCGGCTGTCGCTGCACCGCCTCCTGGTCCAGGAGGCGAACCGGATGAACGCCAGCGTCTGGCCGATCGACGACCACAGCTACCTGGTGATCGCGACCAGGGGCTCGATCGCGGCGGCGACGGACGGGTTCAGGGTGCTGCCGTTCGCGGCCAGGATCAGGGACGAGCTGGGGCTGGCGGTCGAGGTCGGCGTGGGCATGGGGCGTACGACGCACGACGCGGAGTCGCACGCGCGGGCGGCGCTGGCCCGCACGCAGGCCGGCAAGCAGGCGCAGGGCTTCGCGGTGGACCGCGAGGGGCGGGCGCTCATCCCGGCCCCGCGCATGCCGCCGCCCGGGGTCGGCGCGCTCAAGCCCAAGGGCGTGGAGGTGCTGGCCCGGCTGGCGGCCAAGCTGGAGGGCGGGGACACGGTGGTGGACGCGGAGGGGGCGGGCAAGATGCTCGGCGTGACCCCCCGCACGGCACGGCGGTTGCTGCGCACGTTGGTTGACGAGGGACTCGCGTGGCCGCTCCCGCCGAACCGCACCCCGCAGCCGGGGCGGCCCCGCCAGCTCTACCGGCTCATCGTGGAGAAGCTGGGGCCGCGCTGAGCACCGCGTCCCGCCGGGGTCCGTCGCCCTCTGGCGGCGGGCTCCCGGGCCGCGGCGACCCATCTCGTACGGCTGCGCACGGCGGGCCCCACCCGCCGCACGTGGCCGGGCACCTCCAGGGTGACGCCCGCTGACCCGCACGTGGCCGAGCGCCGCCACGGCGCCCTGTGGGACGGCTGGGTGGTTTGTCATGGCCTGAGGAAGACTGTGGCATTGACAACCGATGTCATCTTTACGAACTAGCGCATTGACTCTTGTGAAGTCGTTGGTTGACGAGCGTGGAAGGGGGTATGTTCTCGAACGCCCCCGATCGACGGGATTCGGACGGGGGCGCCAATCATTCCGGCGGCGACCGCTTTCCCGGCCGAGCTCCCGTGACGGCCGCAGAGCCGCGACGGCGGCCCGCCCGCGCCGTGGATGCCCGATCATCGCCCGCGTGTCTCCCTGGGGCACGTGGGGCCCGTGGAGCCGGGTTCCGGCGGAGGCGCCGGAGGCGGGAAGCCGGCGCCCCTCCCACGGGAGGAACGCCCGCGCCCGTCAGCGCATCGCGTACGCCCGGATCACCTCCTGGGTCACCGTGGCGCCCGCGGTGTCCGACGCCGTGACCCGCAGCGACACCAGACCCGACGAAGGCCGTTCGATGGTGGCCTCGTACGCGCCCTGACCCATGTGGCGCAGCCGACGGGCGGGACGCCAGGTCCTGCCGTCGTCGGACGACGTCTCGAGCGTGACCTCCTTGATCGCGCTCTGCTCCGCGCCGGGCTGATGGGCGACGGTCAGGCCGAGCCTGGTGGAGGAGGCGCGGTTGCGCAGGTCCACGGGGGCGTCGTAGGAGACGGCCAGCAGCGGCAGCACCAGCGGGTCACCGTCGACGTGCTCGGAGTCGAACGTCCACACCGTCCTGGTCCTGGTGGACAGGCGCGCCCACGTCGAGTGGTTCTCGACCGCGTACTCGATCCGGTAGCCGGCCCGCTCGGGCGGCAGCAACACCCGCCCGGAGCCGCCCAGAGCGGTCCCGGCGATCAGCTCGTCGCCCCGGTAGATACGCCAATCCGAGGTGAAGCCGTGCTCGAACAGGTCGGTCGCCGTGCTCCCGACGTTGCCCTGCCCGTCCACGAAGGCGCGCATCTCGACACTGAGCACGTCGCCCTGCCGGGTCGTCGGCGAGTCCACGGGGAACCCGGGCGCCACCGGTTGCTTGAAATAGCTGCGCGTGACCCGCTCGCCCGCCTGGTAGCCGCGCCTCGCGCCGGCGACCGACATGATCCCCTGCTCCTCCTCGGGGATGATGGCGTTGTAACTCCGCTCCGGCACGTCGGCCGCGGCGCTCCATTCCACCTCCGGGCCCGGAGAGACGTAGTCGGTCCGCTCGCGCGGCGCCTTGGGCATCGGCCTGCTGATGTCCAGGGACGAGGTCTCCCAGGGCAGCCACCCGTACCTGGTCTCCGACATCGCGACGTCGTCCGCCAGCTGGGTGTGGAAGGCGGTGTCGACACGCGCCAGCGAGCGGGTGCGAGCCATGTACGTGGGGTGCTTCCTGACCTGGCCCTTCTCGATCAGATAGAGGTCGTAGACGTACGGGCTGGCCACGACTCCCTTGGCGGCCACCTTGACGGGCCGGTCGCTGACCCGCTCGGCCAGCCGGGCGCCCTCCTGCTCCGTGAGCATCACGGTGGGGACGGTCAGCTGGGTCTCGTGCCAGTCCACGTAGGGGTCACCGTAGATCGCCACCATGCGGGCGCCCGCCGCGCCCGCGGCGTTGGCGAGGGTGGACACCGGGACACCCGCCGGGCGATGGATCAGGGCGAGCTCGCCGCGCAGGTCGCGGCCCTTCAGCGCGTCGGCTCCGCCGTCACCGGCGTCGACGACGGTCAGCGACGCGGTGCCGTCCAGGCGGGGGAACTGCGTGGACCTGTTGCTGAAGAACACCGGGTCGGGGTACTTGGGATCGAGCTCGATGCCGGGCGCCCGCATCGTGATCACCGGCGCCTCCAGCCGCCACCGGGTGGCCACGGCGAACTCCCCCTTGGTCGCCTTGGCGGTCGGCTGCAGGTAGAAGCTCTCCTCGGTGCGGCCGGGGTACACCTCGGTCTCGCTGTAGCGGGGGCCGTTCTCTGGCTGGCGGGTGTAGACGATCTTGACGGCGGCACCCCTGTTGCGCCTGGTGACGTGGTCGGGCGTCTCGATCCGCACCGCCACCGCCTTGCGTGCGTCGAGGACGACCTCGGTGTCCTTGGCGACCTCCATCTGCGGGTTTCCGACGAAGCTCAGGTTGACGACGTCTCCGCGCCCGCCCCAGGTGCCGTCGAACTCGGGCCGCAGGGTGGTGACGACGCCGAGGACCGAGTACGTGCCCGGCGCGACGAGCCAGCACGACCAGGAGCCCTCCTCGCAGTACCTGTCGGGATCGTGCGGCAGTTCGCGGCCGTAGAGTTCGCCGTTCTCCACGTTGACCACGCTAGGGAGGATGCTCGCCGGGCGGCCGTCCCGCGCGATCGCGGACACTTGCAGCTTGACGCGCTGGACCTCGACGTTCCCGGTCAGCAGCGTGCGCAGCGCGCCGCCCCCGGCCGAGGTCGCGGTCAGCTCGGCACGGACCCAGCCGGCGGGCGTCCTGGCGGGATCGAGCGTCACGTCCACCTGGCCCTTACCGCCGGCGGGCAGCGTGAGCTCGGTCGCCGACAGCGTGAAGGGGGCGCCCGCGGCGAGCGCGAGAGTGACCGGCTCGGCGGCGGGGTTGCGGTAGGTGACGGTGCGCGTCACCGGGGCGCCGCTGCCGGCCGTCGAGAGCCCGAAGTCGAGCGCGGCGTCACCCGCGAGCACCGTGCTCGCCAGCGCGCCCCGGACGTCCGCCCGGCCGGCCCCTGCCCTGTCCACGGGCACGTCGGGCAGGGCCGCCGAGCCGCCCACGAGAGCGGACCTGAGCTCGGCGCCGGTGATGCCCGGCCTGGCCTGGCGCACCAGGGCGGCGGTACCCGCGACGTACGCCATCGCCAGGCCGGTGCTGGAGTACCGCCCGTAGCGGTCGTCGACGGGCTCGCCCGCCTGCGTGCCACCGGCCCGGGTCGAGACCACGCCGACGCCGAGGGCGCTGATCTCGGGCTTGACCGCCCGGTGCAGGCCCACCGGCCCGTACCCCGAGAAGGCGGCCGGCGCGCCCTGGTCGTCCAGGGCGCCGACGGTGAGCGCGGCCGGGGAGTCCGCGGGGCTGGTCACACAGGCCTCGCAGCCGTGGTTGCCCGCGGAGATGACGAACAGCGTCCCGTTCGTGGCGGACAGCTCGTTGACCGCGTCGGTCATCGGGCCGCCCTGGTCGGCGACGCTCGCGGTCATCGTCACGACGTCGGCGTGCGCCTCGCCCGACGCCCACTCCATGGCCCGGATGGCCCACGAGACCAGACCGTTGCCGTCGGCGTCCAGGATCTTGCCGTTGAGCAGCCGCGCTCCAGGGGACACGCCCTTGTACGCGCCGCCCGAGGCGGCGCCGCTGCCCGCGATGACGCCGGCGATGGCCGTGCCGCTGCCGGTCCGGTCGACGCCGTCGCCCTCGGGGGTGAAGTCGCGGGTGGCGACGACCTTGCCCGCCAGGTCGGGGTGCGTGGCATCGATGCCGCCGTCGAGGACGGCGACGGTGGTGCCGGTGCCGTCGCCCGCCCCGCCCGGCGGCGCCTCCTGGCCGCCCTGCGCTTGCTCCGAACTGGTCGGCGTCGCCACCTGCCCGCCTTCCGGCGCGGCCTCCTGGCCCGTCTGCGCGGTCTCCAGCCCGGTCGGCGCCGTCTCCTGACTGGTGGGCGCCGTCTCCCGGCTGGTGGGCGCCGTCGCCTGCCCGGTCGCCGGCGCGTCCTCGCTCCGCCGCGAAGTGATCCTGCGGTCCAGCCAGATCTTGCTCACTCCCGCGGCCAGGCCCTTGGGGGTCACCAGGCCGGCCGCGAACGTGGCGGCGTCCTTCTTCGCGAGCGTGACCGCGCTCGCGCCGATGCTCTCCAGCCGGCCCGCGGTCGTCAGGCCGGCCAGGGGCGCGGCGCCCTTCCCGTACTGGACGATGAGCGGCAGCGACCCGGTCTGCTGGTCGGTGTAGCCCTGGCCGGCCAGCGCTGTCACGTTGAACAGCGCGGGATCGAGCTTCTCCGGGATCAGCGCCTCCACGTCGGAGGGCAGCACGGAGATCTCCCCACCGCGCTCCACCATGCGGAACCCGGCCGATGCCTGTTCGCCCTGGCGGGTGGTCACGCTCGCCCGCTGCTTGCCGTCCGGGTCGACCGTGACATGCACCTTGTCACCCGTGATCAACGTGACGTCGTAACCCGGCTCCACCAGGGCCCGCAGGGGCGCGGGCACTGTGTCGGCCCGCACCCCCACCGCGGGGCTCACGCTCACCATCAGTGCGGTCGCCACCACCGCCCACCGCCGAACCGGCCGCCATCGCTCAGACCGCATCGGTCGTCCTCCACAATTGCGATAAATTAGCCGACTCAATGTGGCATGAACGGGCCGGTCATGAGCCCATCGCGGGTTGGCGAGATCCTGACATGTCTTGTAATCGCCAAGATCCCCGACCTTCCGGTCGGCGACGGCCCATCGTTCGCATCCGTCACGGCAGGGCGCGCGGGGCGGGCGTCAGCAGGCGCAGGCGGCACCGGAGACCGGGGCCGTGAGGGCGTCCACCGGACGCCGCGTGACGCCGGAGGCAGTCTCCACGGGGAAGCCCTCCCTGGCCCAGTACTCGAAGCCGCCGATCATCTCCTTGACCCGGTAGCCCAGCTTCGCGAACTCCAGGGCCGCGCGGGTGGCGCCGTTGCAGCCGGGCCCCCAGCAGTAGGTGACGACCGTTGCCTCCTTCGGCACCAGGCCGGGCGCCTTCGCCGCGATCTCCGCCGTGGGGAGGTGTACGGCGCCCGCGACGTGGCCCTGGTCCCAGCTCTCCCGGCTGCGCGAGTCGACGACCACGATCACGGAGACCTTCGCGGCGAGATCGGCCGCCACGTCCGAGACGTCCGTCTCGACGGCCAGTCGGGCGGCGAAGTGGGCCAGGGCGACGGCGTTGGGGGCGGCGGGGATTGAGGTGACGGCAGACATATGCCGATGTCTCCCTTCTTGGAGGCTGCGTGGTCGCGAAGGATCGTGTCATCCGCCACGGCTCAGCCGACAGTGGCATGAACGACCATGTCCGCTGATATCCCGCCAGTTTCCAGAGTCTGATACTCGCGAGCGTTCTGTCGGCCCTGCGCACTACAGTCATGAGCCATGCCTGCGAACACTGCTGACTCTCGCACCCCGGTTCTGGTCTGGGCCGCGCTGGCCGTCGTCTACGTGGTGTGGGGATCGACGTACCTCGGCATCGGCATCGCGATCGAGTCGATCCCGCCCATGCTCAGCGCCGCCGTGCGGTTCATCGCCGCCTCCGCGCTGCTCGCCGGGTTCCTGCTGGTGCGGTCGGGCCCGGCGGCCTTCAGGATGACGCGCAGGCAGTTCCTCGGCGCGGCCCTGGCGGGCGTGCTGCTGCTGACCACCGGCAACGGCATGCTGGCGGTGGCGGAGCAGTACATCTCGACGGGCCTGGCCGCGCTGCTGGTGGCCTCGGTGCCGCTGTGGCTGGTCGTGTTCAGGTTCGTCGTGCGCGACCGGCCCAAGGCGCTCACGCTCGCGGGCGTGCTGGTCGGGCTCGGCGGGGTCGGGGCGCTGTCGCTGACCGGCGGCGAGGGCGGCAGCGGCGTCGGCATCGTGGTCGTGCTGCTGGGCTCCGTGTCGTGGGCGGTGGGCTCGTTCCTGTCGAGCCGGATCCAGATGCCGCCCAACGCGCTCGCCACCAGCGCGATCGAGATGATCGTGGGCGGCGCCGGGCTGCTGGTGCTCGGCACCGCGTCCGGCGAGCGGCTCGATCTTTCGGCCGTGACGACCAGGTCGTGGGTGGCGCTGGCCTACCTGGTGCTGGTGGGGTCGCTGATCGGGTTCACCGCGTTCTCGTGGCTGCTCGGCAACGCCCCCATCTCGCTGGTGTCCACGTACGCCTACGTCAACCCGGCCGTGGCCGTGGCGCTCGGCGCGCTCGTGCTGCACGAGCCGATCACGACCCGGGTGGTCCTCGGCGGCCTGGTCATCCTGGTCGGCGTGGCGCTGGTGATCTCAACCGAGCGGAAGGGACCGAAGCGCGTCCTCGAAGACACCGACGGTGGCGGCGACGTCGGCCTCGGTATGGGCGGTGGACAGGAACCACAGCCCCCGCGGCACCATGTTGACCCCGCGGTCGAGCAGCGCGGCGTGTAGGCGGGCCATCATGGCGCGGTCGGTCGCGGCGAAGTCGCGGTAGTCGCGCACCGCGGGCGCGTCGGTGAAGTACGTCTGGAAGACCGGCCCTGGACCGTCCACCAGCATCGGGACGCCCACCTTGGCCGCGGCCTCGCGCAGGCCGGCCATGAGCTGCCTGCCGCGGGCGTAGAGGGTGCCGTAGACCTCCTCGCGCTGCTCGTCCAGGATGCGCAGCGTGGCCTCGGCGGCGGCGATGCCGACGGGCTGGGAGTTGAACGTCCCGGCGTGCGCGACCTTGCCCGAGGAGATGGCGTCCATCACGGGCGCGCGGCCCGCCAGGGCGGACACCTGCATGCCGCCCGCCATCGCCTTGCCGAAGACCGACAGGTCGGGGTCGATCCCGAGGTACTCCTGCGCGCCGCCGGGGGCGAGCCGGAAGCCGGTGATGATCTCGTCGAAGATCAGCAGGCTGCCGTGGCGGTCGCACAGCTCGCGCACCGCCTTGAGGTAGCCGGGGTCCGGCTCGATGGCGCCGGTGTTGCAGAGCACCGGCTCCATGACGACGGCGGCGATCTGCCCCGCGTGCTCGTCCATGAGCCCGGCCAGCGCCTCCGCGTCGTTCCACGGGCAGATCACCAGGTCGGCGGCGGGCGGCTGCCCCGCGGTGCCGGGGACGGCACGCGGGTGGTCCTGCGGCCCGGCGTCGTCCAGGGACGGGTGCACGCTGTAGAGGACCGGGTCGAGCCAGCCGTGGTAGTGGCCCTCGAACTTGAGGATCTTGGGGCGGCCCGTGTAGCCGCGCGCCAGGCGCCAGGAGGCGTGCGCGGCCTCGGAGCCGACGGTGTTGAAGCGCACGCGCTCGGCCGCGGGCACCATCGCGCACAGCCGCTCCGCGACGCGGGCCTCGGCCGCGTGCTGGGCGGAGTAGACGATGCCGCGGGCGACCTGCGCCGTGACGGCCTCCACGACGGCCGGCGGGCAGTGGCCGAGCAGCGCCGGGCCCTGGCCGAGCACGTAGTCGATGTAGACGTTGCCGTCCACGTCCCAGAGCCGGGATCCCGAGGCCCTGTCCACGTAGAGCGGCACGCCCGCGGTACGGCGGGCGTCGCTGGAGACGCCGCCCGCGATGTAACGCCTGGCGGTGGTGTAGAGGTCGCGGCTGACGTCCAGAGTGCGGGTCATGCCGACCATCAAACGGGGACACATCGCCTGGCGACAAGAAAGAGAGCAAGAAGCAGGTCGTAAGCGCAAATTTCGGTGCTTGTGGAGGTCAGTGGGCCTTGATGGGCTTACGGACATGTTTCTTGCACGCATTCGGCGTACCCCCTCCGGCCCCGTCGAGCTGGCGGCCCGGCGCGCGCCCGGCGAGCTGGTGAGCCTGGCAGGCCTCAGCCCGGATCTCGGCGACGACCCGGTCGCGGCGCTGGACACGTACGGGCTGGACCGGCTGGGCGAGCTGGTGTCCGGCCGCACGGGCCCCGTGCTGGACGAGAGCGCGGTCGTCTTCGAGCCGCCCGTGGCCACCTGCACGAAGATCTGCTGCCTGGCGCTGAACTACCAGGAGCACGCGGACGAGGGCGGCATGGAGGTGCCGCCGGAGCCGGTGCTGTTCCTCAAGCCGCCGTCCGCGCTCGTGGGCCACAACCAGCCGGTCGTCGCCCCCGCCCGTACCCGCCACCTGGAGCACGAGGTGGAGCTGGCCGTGGTCATCGGCAGGGTGACCAAGGACCTGCCGGCCGAGCGGTGGCGCGAGGCCGTCGCCGGGTACACCGTGATCAACGACATGACGGCCCGCGACCTGCAGCTGGCCAACATCGCCCGCAACGTGCCGTGGGACCAGTCCAAGGGCTTCGACACGTTCGCGCCCGCGGGCCCGTACCTGGCGACGGTGGACGAGGTGCCCGACCCGCAGGCGCTGGAGCTGACGCTGGAGGTGGACGGCCAGGTCAGGCAGCGGGCCAACACCAGGCAGATGGTGTTCGGGCTGCCCCGGCTGATCGCCGACCTGTCCGACGGGATGACGCTGATGCCCGGCGACCTGATCGCGACCGGCACGATCGCCGGGATCGCCCCGCTCAAGGACGGCGACACCATGCGGGCCACGGTGCAGGGAGTCGGCACGCTCGTTAATACGGTCAAATTTCGGTCCGCCTAAAGTAGGTCCATGACCTACGCTGTGGCGGCTCTGGTGGACATCGACGACTTCATGGTTTCCGAGCAGGCGCGGGGGCGGTCGTGGGCGCACCACCAGCTCCGGCACGCCGACCGCGCGGTGCGGGCCGCCGCCGGGGGCCGTCCGGGGGCGACCTGCCACTCGCGGCCGCCCGAGGAGTGGCTGGTCATGCTGACGGGGGACGACCCCGAGGCGCTGAGGTCCGAGGCGAGCGCGCTGGCGGAGGACGTGCGCGCCAGGATCGTCCGCGAGACGGCGTGGACCGCCACCGTCAGCCTGGGCTCCCCCAGCGCGGGCCCCGACGACGCCGAGCGGGACGCCCGCCGGGTCAACGACTACAAGCTGGTGCTCGGCGGCGACCGGGTGATCGACGCGGCGCCGGGCGCGCGGGCCGCCGCTCGGCCCCTCGACGAGCCCCCCGTACGCATCGAGCGCGAGCTGACCCGGCGCGTCCGCGCGGGCGACGGCGACGGCGCGGCGGGGCTGCTGGCGAGCTGGGTCGACCGGTGCGCCCGCGACGGCGACCCCCGGACCCTGCGCAACTGGCTCATCGGGCAGTTGCTGTTCGTCGCGGACGTGGCCAACCGCGCCCGGCTGGCCGACGGCTCGACCGACTGGGTAGTGACGTGCGCCCGGCTGCCCATCGAGGACATCGTCACGGTCGGCGACATCCACGAGCGCTCCTACCTGCACATGTGGCTGCGCGAGACGCTCGGGCGGCTGATGCCGGAGCCGCCGCGCAGGGACGTGCTGGCGCTGGCGGAGGCGTACCTGGCGGAGCACTACACCGACCCGGGGCTGCGCCTCGCGACGGTGGCGGAGGCGGTGAGCGCGAGCCCGTTCTACATCTCGCACCTGTTCGCGGAGGTGCGCCGCACCACGTTCCTGCGCTACCTGACGGGCCTGCGGCTGCGGCACGCGCGCCGGCTGCTGTCCACCTCGGCCCTGCCGGTGGACGTGATCGCCAGCCACGCCGGCTACCCGAGCGCCAAGGCGCTGCGCAGCGCGTTCAGCCGGCACGTCGGCTGCTCCCCCACGGAGTACCGCCGAGCCTGCTTCCGGCCTGGCGCCTAGCGGCCCCGTCCCGGCCTCGCGCCGCACTCCGGTGCGGATCCTTTCGAGGGAAGGGGGAAGGGCGAAAGGACCGGGCGCCGGCGCGGGCGGAAAAGGCGAAGGGGGCGGCGCCGACCCGGGAAGCGCGGGCGGACAGCGCGAAGGGCGCGGCGCCGACCCGGGAACGCGCCTAGGTGCGCACGAGCCGGTACGGCTGGCGCGGGCGGCCCGCCTGGGTGCCCTTGACCGGGGGCATCGGCCAGGCCAGCCCCTCCTCAGCGAGGCTCTGGAGCACCCGGCGGGCGCTGCGCGGGGAGACCGCCAGCACGTCGGCCACGATCTCGGCGTCGACCACCATCGCGCCCCCGTCGTCGAGCCGCTCCACCAGGCGTTCGAGCAGCTTGGCCGCCTTGGTGGCGACGACCGGCTCGCTCTCCTGCCGCCTGCGCCGGCGTACCGGCAGGGACAGCACGGTGCCGTCGCCCCCGACGAGGTACGCGGCGGCGGCCCCCGCGTTGCGCGCCTTCTCGACGGCCGCCAGCGCGTTGGCGTCGGCGTCGCGGGCGGTGCTGCCGAGCCCGATGCCGACCTCGACGGCGACCCCGGCGTCGGTGCGGACGCGGTCCATGAACGGCGCCACCCTGAACCCGTCGGTGGCCTGCCCGAGCGCGCCGACGGTGGCGGTGACGACGTAGCTGTTCTCGTCTCTCGGCACCACGGTGGCGCCCATCAGCCGCGCGTCGGCGAGCAGCGACCGGTGCAGCGACAGTTTCAGCTCCTGCTGCCAGTAGTTGCCCGGCCCCGAGTAGCTGGGCTTGGCGGAGGCGGCCAGCTCGACGACCACGATGGCGATCTGCGCGTCCTCCAGCCTGCTGCCGGTGCCGAGCAGGGCGGCGGTGTTGAGGGCGAGGCGCAGCGTGTGGGAGGTCGGCAGCAGGCGCAGCACGGGCACCCCGGCCGCGGTCAGCCGGTTGGCGACGCTCCTTATCGTGGTGAGCGCCGCGGTGGTCTCGCCCTGGCGGTGGAGCTGCTCGTGGAAGGCGGTGAAGCCGCGCGCCGACTCGGGCCGGTCGTACTCGGACAGGTGCACGCCGGCCGTGCTCACCCCGATCTCGCCGTACGCCTCGTCCACGTCGGCGGCGGGCAACGAGTCGATGCTCACCCTGGCCGGGTCGATGCCGTGGGTGAGCACCCCGCGCAGCAGGCTGGCGTAGAGGCTGGCCCCGCTCATGGGCACGAACGTGGCGGGGACGGGCAGCTCGCCCGCCTGCCTGGCCAGGTCGTGCTGGAGGGGGCCGGTGAACAGCACCACGTCGATGCTGTCGGCGATCCTGGAGAACTTGTCGTAGGTCTCCTGCTCCTCGGTGTGCGGCGCGCCGACCAGCCGCCAGTCGGTCGCGGTGGGAAGGTCGGCGCCGATCATCATGATCTGCTCGACGAGGTCGTGCGGCCCCACCACGCCGATCGTCACCCTGGGCCGCGACTCGGAACGCAGCCGATCCATTTTCGTGATCACCCCTGTCCGGATCTCCACTGCAGCAGGCGGGTCATCGTCGCACCGAGCACCGCGGCCTGGTCAGTCTCCGCGAGGCCACTGAAGATTACCCTCCCCAGCGAGATCCGCAGATCGATGAACGGGAAGTCGGATCCGTACACCACCCGGTCCGGGCCGAGTTCCCGCACCATCCTGGCGATGTCGGGCCCCGTGTTGAAGGACCCGCACACCTCCAGGATCACCCCCGGCCGCCGCTGCGCCACCTCGACGGCCCGGTCGAACCCGAGCGGCGTCGCCCCCGCGTGCCCCGCGATGATCACCACGTCGGGGTGCTCGGCCGCGACGGCGTCCACCTCGTCCAGGTCGTTGTACGGGGAGCCGTCGTAGGTGTGGGTGAGCACCGGGCAGCCGGTGCGCCGCGCGAACTCCCACACACCGGCGTATCGCCTGCCGGTGAGCGGGTAGTCGTGCAGGTCGGGGTGGAGCTTGATGCCGCCGAACCGGGGGTCGTCACCCCATCTGGCCAGCTCGCCGTCGGGATCCTGCCAGGGGTTGACCGTCAGGTAGCCGGTGAAGCGGTCGGGCGCGCGCCCGACCGCCTCGGCGGTCGCGGCGTTCCCCGCCGCCGCGTCGAGCTGGATCGCGAGGTGGCTGGAGATGACGGCGTGCGCCACGCCGCACCTGTCCATCACCCTGACCATCGCGTCGGGGGACGCCTCGGGGATGAAGAACAGGCTGTACGGGCCGGCGTGCGCGTGGGCGTCGACGATCCTGACGCTGGTCTGCGGGCGCCTGCTCCACACGGCGGAGGTGATGGCGTTCACACCGCCCCCACGGGCAGCAGCCCCAGCAGGGTGCCGGAGCCGATGGCGGCCACGTCCGCGTCGTCGAGCTCGGCCCACAGCAGCCGGGTGACCGCCTCGGCCGGGTCCCTGAGCGGCGCTCCGGTGCCGAAGACGATGCGGCCCGCGCCGTACCGATCGACGAGCCATTCGAGCCCGCAGTGCGAGGACAGGTTGGCCAGCCCCAGGTGGACGTTGCCGGTGCGGGAGAGCACCCCGGCCGCCTGCCGCAGCTGCCGGTAGCCGATCCCGCCCACGACGACGCGCAGCCCCGGGTGCGCGGCGGCGACGGACTCCACGGTGGGCCAGCCGGCCTGGGCCGCGTCCACGAGCAGCGGCAGCCCGGCGTCCGCGAGGGCGGCGAGCATGCTCGCGCAGTCGCCGCCCGCGAGGTCGTAGCCGTGGTCGGCGGGGTAGGCGCGGACCGCGCACACCCCGCCCGCCAGCGCGGCGGCCACGAACTCGGCGGGCGTGCCGGTCTCGCCGCACGTGTCGGGCAGCATCACCCAGCAGGGACGCAGCCGGGGCCGGCCGGCGACCAGGTCGAGCAGCTCCCTGTTGCCGGTCGCGGGGTCGTGCAGCCACGACAGGGTGTGGCTGACCACGGCCTCCGCGATGCCGAAGCGGTCCATCCTGTCCAGCGCCTCCGTGATCGAGCCCGTGCCCGTGTCCCTGCGGGGATGGCGGCCGAGCATCGCGTCAGCGTCGATCAGCATGAACCGTCCAATCGTCGGGGACAGAGGGGGGCTCGTCGCGGTAGGGGAAGATGCCGACGGTGAACCTGCCGTCGGCGCGCCGCAGGCCGAGCGAGTGGATCTCGCCGTATTCGGCGGTCCTGGTGGCCGGGTCGGGGATCCTGGCGGGGCCGGTGCCGTACAGCACCTCGTCGGGCGGATCGAGGGGCACCACGAGGAGGCCGGGGCCTCGGGAGCTCGCGAACCCGCCGTCCCGCTCCACCCACGGCGACAGCCCGTGGATCTGCCAGACGGCCTGCGCGTCGATCCGGTCGGTGACGACCCAGTACGGGTTCTCGCCCTTGACGAAGACGACCCGGCGGTCGTGCCGGGCGGGGTAGCCGTGGTGGTGCCCGGCGAAGACGTCGGCCCCGTCGGAGACGGAGAACACGTCGCAGGCCGCCCGGCGGTCCTCGGTGTAGTCCTCGCCCGGCACGAGCAGCGTGTTGTGCGCCCTGGTCGCCTGGTACCAGTCGTAGTAGCCGGGGTCGTCGTAGGAGGGCGGGCCGCCGCCCTCCCAGGCCAGCGGCACGCCCCAGCCCGACAGGACGAAGTCGAGCGCCGCGTGGTGGCTGTGCGGCTCCAGCTCGTGCCCGACGTACGGGCCGTAGTTGACGACGGTGTGGAAGTCGCCGTGGCGGAAGATCGCGTAGCCGCTGTCCTCCAGGTTGTGCGAGCCCTCGGCCGGCGCGACGCCCTCCGGCCAGATCACGCCGCTGTCCTGCAGGTGCGGCACCCAGCCGCCGGACGTCATGAGGACGCTCAGCCAGTGGTGCATCGCCTGCCGGCGCGGGTGGCGCGCGAGCGAGGGCTCCACCGCGACGGCCCTTTCGAGGTTGTCCAGGCACATGAGGTGGTAGCCGGGCGAGCGCTCGTGGTGGCCGCCGTCGGGGCGCACGTCCCGTTCGAGGTGTTCCAGGACGCGGGCCATGGCGATCTCGGCCCACTGCCCCGACTCGGGGAGGTCGGCGAACACCCTGGCCGTGTGCAGCAGCTCGCACACGTTGACGAACTGCCAGTTGCCGTGCCGGAACTCGTCGTGCTCCTCGGCAGTCCACCGGGCGCCGCCGAGCACGGTCTTCATCATCTCCAGCCAGCACTCGTCGCTCAGCGCGGGCTCCTCGGCGAAGACGGCCAGCGCGCGGGTGACGTGCATCGAGCGGGAGGTGATCCCGAGGGAGTACCAGACCACGTCGAGCCCCGGCCAGTCGCCTTCGACCAGGTCGCGGCTCGCGTACCACTGCCGGAAGAAGCGGTCCCACTCGCGGGCGTAGCGGGGGTCCCCGGTCTGCGCGTACGCCGAGACCAGGGGCATCATCCACCGCAGGTAGTGGAACCCGTACAGCCGCGACCGGCCGTGGCCCTTGTCGAGGAAGTCGACCTCGGTCCCGATCAGCCGGTCGGCCTCCGCCACGTCCTCGGGGCGGGGGTCGGGCCACACCGGGGCGCGCCGCCGCCACGGCCGGGCCTCCGCGACGCTCGCCGCGCCCAGCTCGGCGAGCAGCGCCTCGTCGGTGATGTGCCGCATCCGCACCGGGTCGACGTGCGGCGGCTTCTCCACGTACGTGACGGCCATCAGAGCTTCACCGGCCGTCCCGTGCGGGCGGACTCGTGCGCGGCCTCCAGGACGGCGGTCACGTGCCGGGAGCTCTCCACGCTGATCAGCGGCTCGGTCCCGGTGATCGCGCAGTCCACGAAGTGGTGGATGGCGTCGCGGTAGGCGCCGGCCGGCACCCCGTGCACGACCCGCTGCAGCATGTTCCTCGGGTAGGTGTAGCCGTCCTCGGTGGCCAGCTGGATGTTCTCCTTCTGCCGGTCGAGCTGGATGACACCGCTCTCGCCGGCCACGGTGACGTAGCTGTCGACCATGGTGGGGAAGGTGTTGGGGTAGATCCAGGCCGACTCGAAGGTGGCGACCGCGCCGCGGCCGAACCTGGCCTGGATCTGCATGGCGTCGGGGGTGTCGATGCCCCGGCCGCGCAGCTTGCCGTATCTCGCCGTGGCGAACACCTCGACCACCTCGTCGTCGTACAGCCAGGTCATGAGGTCGATGTCGTGGCTGGACAGGAACCAGGCGCAGGTGGTCCTGTCGGCCCAGTCGAGCATCTCGGTGGGAACGTAGATGGTGTCGTCCTTGCGGGCGTAGCCCACGACGGGCTCTCCGACCGCGCGCATCTGCTCCTTGGCCTGCGCGTAGGCCGGCACCCACCGGTGGTTGAACAGGCACATGGCGACCACGCCCGCCGACCGGATCGCGGCGACGGCGCGGTCGGCGTCGGCCACCGTGGTGGTGAACGGCTTCTCGACCAGGATGTGCACGCCCGCCCGGGCGGCGGCCACCATGACGTCGGCGTGCAGGTGGTCGGGCGTGGTGATGGAGACCGCGTCCACGGTGCCGGAGTCGAGCAGCTCCTGGTAGCCGGGGAAGACGCGCGCTCCCGGGGCGTGGTCGAGCGGCCGGCGGGCGACCGCGGTGATCTCGGTCTGGGGATGGGCGGCGAGGACCTCGGCGTGGCCGCGGCCCATCAGGCCGGCGCCGACGATCCCGATGCGTAGCTCAGGCAAGTGCGTCATTCCATTTTTTCTCGGCGGCGTCGAGTGCTTCCTCGGCGCTCTGGGATCCCTGGAGGAAGGCCCTGACCTCTTCGTTCAGGTATTCGGCGAGCTCGGCGTCCTTGGTGGTGCCGAGCGGGCTGTACTCCAGCCGGGGCAGACCCTTGACGATCACCTGGCGGGCGACGGCCATCGGGTCGTCACCGGCGGCCTGGGTGAAGAAGGGGTCCTTGGTCGAGGAGACCGTGGACGGGTAGATCGGCACGATCTTGCAGAAGGCCAGCTGGTTGACGCCGTTGGTCAGGAACTTGATGAACTCGGCGGCGGCCTTCTTGTGCTGGGACGCCTTCGGGATGGAGAAGGCCTGCTGGGCGAGGAGCAGGTAGCCGCCGGTGCTCATCTTCACCGGCTCGGTGATGACGAGGTCCTTGTAGACGTCGGGGGCGTTCTTCTGGACGTTGAGCAGCTCGGCGGCGTTGGCCATCGGCTTGAAGGCCACCTGGCCGTTCTCCAGCGACTGCGGCAGGTTGCGGATGTCCTTGGAGACGGCGCCGGGCGCGATGCCGTGGCTGTCGTAGCTCTTCTTGAACCTCTCCAGGACGGCGACCGCCTCGGGCGTGTTGAACGCCGCCTTCTTCTTGTCGTCCGTCAGCAGGGGGATGCCGTGGTAGCGCAGCGCGGTGTGGTCGGGAATGGCGTTGGTGCCGTTGATCTTGGTCTTCGCGTAGACCTTGTCGGCCAGCGCCAGCGCCTCGTCGAAGGAGGCGGGCGGGTGCTTCTCGTCGAAGCCGACCTTGCTGACGACCGACTTGCGGTACATGGCCACGGGGGAGCCGCCGTTGTACCAGGGCACGGCGTAGAGCTTGCCGTCCATCCGCATCGGCTCGACGAGGTTGGGCTGGAAGTCGGCCAGCTCGGCCTGGCCGAAGTAGGCGTCGAGCGGTTCCAGGGACGGGACGAACCTGCCCAGCTCGACCGAGTTGACGTTGACCGCGTCGGGCACGTCACCGCTGGCCACGGCGGCGAGCAGCTTCGTCGCGCTCTCCTGGCCGGGCACGTCCACCCACTTGACGCTGACCTTGGGGTGTTCCTTCTCGTACTGGGCGATCAGGCCGGTGATGTAGTCGCTGTAGTTCTTCTTCAGGTTGATCGTCCAGAACTCCACCTCGCCCTCGAAGGGCTGGTCGTCCGCGGGGGCGGCGGCGGTCTGGGGCGACGTGCCGGCCACGCAGCCGGCGGTGAAGAGGGTCAGCGCCACCGCGCCGACCACTAAGGCACTTCTGGTCATCTCCACAAGCCTCCTGCGAGATATGGCCGCCTTTAATAGCCACTTTCGGCACCATGTCAGGCTCGCGGGAGGACGTCAAGAGGCGAGGTCTTGACCGTATGGATCAGCCGATTATACGCTTCCCAAAATTCTGGCCAGCCTTTATCAATGCTTAGGACGGCACTAAGGATGTGATGCGATGGCTGCCGGCCGGATCCCCGGACAGCGGTGGTACACGCCCTACCTGTTCGCGATCCCGGCGCTCGTCCTCTTCGGCGTGTTCTTCGCCTGGCCGGCGATCACCGCGATCCAGCTGTCGTTCCTCGAGTACGACGTGGTGTCCCAGCCGGTCTTCGTCGGGCTGGAGAACTTCGTCACGATCGTCGGAGACGGCCGGTTCTGGACCGCGCTGCTCAACTCGCTGCTGTTCCTGGTGGGCATGTTCCCGCTGCTGGTGGTCATACCGCTGCTGCTGGCCGTCCTGGTCAACCAGAAGCTCCCGGGCATCAGGACGTTCCGGATGCTCTACTACCTGCCGGTCGTGACCTCGATGGTCGCCGTCGGCGTCGCCTGGGAGTACGTCTTCCACCAGCAGGGCGTGCTCAACTGGCTGCTCACCGGGGCGGGCATCCTCGACCGGCCCATCCAGTACCTCCTCGACCCCTTCTGGGCGCTGCCCGCGCTCGTGCTGGTCGAGGGCTGGAAGAGCATGGGCTTCTACATGATGATCTATCTGGCCGGGCTGCAGACCATTCCGGCCAACCTGTACGAGGCCGCGCGGGTCGACGGCGCGGGCGCCTGGCACCGGCTGCGCCACATCACGGTGCCGCTGATGGTGCCGTACATCGCGGTCGCGGTGACGGTGGAGATGCTCGACGCCATGCAGGCCTTCACCTCCATCTACGTGATGACCAAGGGCGGCCCGCAGGACGCCACCCTCACGCTCGGCTACTACATCTGGTCGGCGGCGTTCGAGCACTACGAGATGGGCTACGCCAGCGCGATGGGGCTGGTGCTCTGGGTGCTGATGATCGCCATGGCCATCCTCAACTACCGGCTCACCCGCGGACGGACGGTCATGCCATGAGCCTGCCCATGAAGCTCCGGCGCGCGGGCATGTACATCCTGCTGACGGCGATCGCCCTGGTCTTCGTCGGCCCGTTCCTGATCCTGCTCTCCGCGGGGCTGAAGCCCGCCGGCCAGGCGGTCTTCTCCTTCCCGCCCGACATCATCCCCCGGCCGCCCGTGCTCGACTGGGCGATCGAGGCGTGGACCGCCATCCCCTTCCCGACCTACCTGCTCAACTCGGTGATCTACGTCGGCGTGACGGTGCCGCTCTACATCATCGTCTCCGCGCTGTGCGCCTACCCGCTCGCCCTGATGAGCTTCCGGGGCAGGAACCTCATCTTCTTCGCCATCCTGTCCACGATGTTCCTGCCGGGCGAGGTCATGCTCATCCCCAGGTTCCTCGTGGTCTCCCAGCTCGGGATGGCCGACACCTTCGCCGGCGTGATCCTGCCAGGGGTGCTCTCCGCCTTCGGGATCTTCCTGCTCCGGCAGACGTTCGCGGGCGTGCCCCGCGAGGTCGTGGACGCCGCCCGCACCGACGGCTGCCACGAGCTGCGGATCTTCTGGCACGTCATGCTCCCCGCCGCCAGGCCCACCCTGGCGATCCTCGGGATCTTCGGCTTCATCTCGGTCTGGAACAGCTTCATCTGGCCGCTCGTGGTGCTGAAGGACTCCGCCAAGTATCCGGTCGCGCTGGGGATCGCCTACCTCGCCGGGATCACCGGCACGGACGTCCGCAGCCTGGCCGCCGGGACGATCATCTCGATCATCCCGGTCGTCGTCATTTTCATGATCATGCAACGGCACATACTCGAAGGCATGCGCGGCGCGGTCAAGGGCTGACGCCGCCGGAGGTGATGCATCGATGTTGACACGCAGGCAGTTCGGTCTCGGCGCGCTCGCCGTAGGGGCGCTCGGCTCCGTCCAGACGGGCACCGCCCGCGCCTCGGCGGGCTACGACTACACCTCACGGGAGACGTTCGACCTCTTCGAGCGGAACTTCCACGACAGCGGCGCCACGGGGCAGCCGACCGACACCAACGAGCACGGCGGCCTTGCCTGGGGACAGTCCTACGTGCTGGCCGGCTTCGTCCGCATGTACGAGGCCTACCGCGACACCCACTACCTGGACCGGCTCGTCACCAACATCGACCTCGTGCTGGGGAACCGCGACTCCGAGCGGGGCGTGGCCGACTACCGCGGGGAGTCGCTGCCCGCGTGGCGGGCGATGCACCCCTACACCGTCGGCTCGGCCGCGCTGAAGGACGCGTCGGGCCGGCCCGTGCTGGAGGTGCGCAGCTCCACGTCCTACGCCGACCTGATCACGGCCACCGTGCTGGCGGGCAGCGCCGGGGACCGCTTCACGTTAGAGGTGAAGAGCAGCAGGAACGGCGCCGTCGCCACCTTCCCCGACCTGTCGATGGACCCGGACTCGCCCGACTACGCCGTACGGAAGATCCTCGACGCCTACCCGACGCCCAACCAGGTCACCGCGCGGGACCTGGACCCGTCGGGCACCTCCCTGCCCGCCCAGGGCGCGACCCCGCTCGTCTCCCAGCCCGTGATCTTCGCCGTGCACACCGGCATGATCACCTACCCGATCGCGTCGTTCGCCCGGATCGTGCTGCGCACGCCGAAGCTCCGCGCCGACCGCCGCTACCGGGCCAAGGCCGTCGAATACCTCGCCGCCGCCAAGGCCGCGGCCGCCGTGCACGACCGCGAATGGCGGCAGACCGACGACGGCGGCGGGCACCTCGCCTGGGTCAAGGGCACCCCGCTCGGCTACGACGGCACCGAGATGCCCACCAACCAGTTCCTCGCGCTCGGCCTCACCTACGCCGAGATCGCCGCCGCCACCGGCGACCCCGCGTACGCCGACCGGGCCCGGCGGATGGCCCGCACCTTCGAACGCGAGCTCAAAACCGACGAGGACGACGCCTACACCTGGTCCTACTGGCCGTCGTTCGGCCTGACCTACCGGGGCTTCTCCGCCGCCGACGGCGTCTCGGAGTTCACCCCGTCCGGCGGGGGCGCCAGGCAGATCGAGGACCTCAGCCACGGCGCGATCGACGCGGAGTTCGCCGCCCTCGCCTTCCGCCACGGGCTCGGCTTCCGCGGCGCCGACATGGCGAGGTTCGCCAGGACGTACAGCAGGAACATGGCCACCACCGACCCCGACGGCGTGCCCACCACGTTCGTGCGCGTCGACGGCACCGGCGGCCTGGCCACCTCGGGCCAGTACCTCCAGGCGCCGCGCTGGATGGCCGTGGCCCAGTGGGACCGCGTGGTGTTCGACCACTCCAGGTCGATCTACGAGGCCCGCGCGCTCGTGCCCAGCCAGGGCTCGCACATCGCCGGCGTGGCCTACCTCAACTGGCAGGCCCGCCGGCAGGACTGACGCTTCCCGACGAAGGCGGCGCTAAAGGGGAGGCGCTACTTGGCGAAGGAGGCCGCGGCGGCGAGGAAGGCGTCGTTGGCCTCCGGGTCGCCGATCGAGATCCGGGCGCCCTCCCCCGCGAACGGCCGCACCGCCACGCCTTCCACCGCGCAGGCGGCGGCGAAGTCGAGGGTGCGCTCGCCGAGCCGCAGCCAGACGAAGTTGGCTTCGGTGGGCGGCACCGTCCAGCCCTGGGAGACGAGCGCCTCGCGGACGCGCGTGCGCTCCTTGACCACCCGGTCGACCCGCTCCAGCAGCTCGTCCTCGGCCGCGAGGGAGGCGATGGCCGCCACCTGCGCGAGGTGGTTGACCGCGAACGGGATGGTCGTCTTGCGGACGGCCGTGGCCACCGGCTCGTGCCCGATGACGTAGCCGACCCGCAGCCCCGCCAGCCCGTACGCCTTGGAGAACGTGCGCAGCACGCACACGTTGGGCCGGTCACGGTAGAGGGTGAGGCCGTCGGGGACCTCGTCGTCGCGCACGTATTCGTGGTAGGCCTCGTCCAGGACCACCAGCACGTGCTCGGGCACCCGGTCGAGGAACGCCTCCAGCTCCCGGCGGCGGACGGTGGTGCCGGTCGGGTTGTTGGGGTTGCACACGAACACCATGCGGGTGCTGTCGTTGATCGCCTCGGCCATGGCGTCGAGGTCGTGGCGCTCGTCGTCGAGCGGCACCCTGACGGAGGTCACCCCCGCCAGGTCGGCCAGCAGCGGGTAGGCCTCGAACGAGCGCCAGGCGTACACGACCTCGACCCCGGGCTCGCCGACCGTCTCGAACAGCTGCTGCGCCACCGTGACGGACCCCGCGCCGAGCGCGACGTGGCTCGCCGGCACGCCGAAGCGCTCGGCGACGGCCTCGGTCAGCGCGACGGCGCCGGGGTCGGGGTAGCGGTTGACCTGCCGCGCCCCCTCGGCGATGGCCTCGACCACGGACGGCAGCGGGTCGTACGGGGACTCGTTGGACGACAGTTTGTACGACCGCCCGTCGGGCGCCGCTACGGCCTTGCCCGGCTTGTAGGCGGCCATGGTGTCGAGGATGTGGCGGAAACGAGGCATGGCCCAACTTTATGAGCCCCGGCCCGCGCGGGCACCACCCAGGTCACACCTTGAGCGAGCGGAGCATCGGCGGGTGGAGCAGCTCGGCGGGGCCGCGGCGGTAGAGCTTGGCGGGACGGCCGCCGTCGCGGGTCGTCGTGGCGCCCGTCTCCACCAGGAAGCCCTCCGCCTTGGTGACCTTCCGGTGGAAGTTGCGGGGGTCGAGCCGGCGGCCCCAGACGATCTCGTAGACGCGGCGCAGATCGGCCACCGTGAACTCCGGCGGGCAGAAGGCGGCCCCCAGCGAGGTGTACTCCAGCTTGCCCCGCGCCCGCTCGATGCCGTCCTGCATGATGCGGCGGTGGTCGAAGGCCATGACCGTGAGGGAGTCGACCGGCTGCCAGCTCATGTGGGCCTTCTCCGAGGCCGGCAGGTCGGGCGCGATGCCGAGGTAGGCGACGCTCAGGACGCGCTGGCGCGGGTCGCGGTCGGGGTAGCCGTACGTCTGGAGCTGCTCCAGGTGCACCGGCGCGCCCGGGAGGCCCGCGCGCTCGGCGAGGACGCGCTGGGCGGCGGCCGGGAGGTCCTCGTCGAGCTGGATGAACCCCCCGGAAAGGGACCAGCGGCGCAGGAACGGCGGGTTGTCGCGGCGCCACACCAGGGCACTCAGAGCCTGGTTTCTGACGGTCAGCACCACCAGGTCGACGCTGACCGGGACGCTGGGGACCATGCAGGCACGTTACACGCTGTCGTAGGCGGGGAGCGAACCGTGCACCTCACATGAGGATGCGCACGTGCAGGGGCTCCGTCGCCGCCTCGCCGGTCGCCCCCTTGACGGTGATCCGCACCCACTCACCGGCGGGCACCTGCGTCCAGTCGAACGGCACCCACGCCGCCATCATCCCCTCGGGCAGGTCGCCGGGCGGGGCCGGGTCCAGCCAGCCCACCGCCGCGACCACCTGGTCGTTGGTGCCCCCCGACCAGGTGATGGTCACGGTGCTGCCCGTGAGGTTGTACCCGCGGACCTCCACCCCGTCCTGGACGTCGCGGGGCCGCCTGATGGCGTCGACCGCGATCGGGCGCCGCCAGTCGGCGGTGATCTCCTCTTCGAGCGAGGGCTGCCCGCAGGTCATGAAGTCGCTCCACATGTAGGACACGACCTTCTGCACGTAACGCCCGGCCATGGTGACGGCCTGGTCCAGCCGCTCCTTGTCGGTCTTGCCCCGGGTGCCCTGCGGGGCGCACGGCTCCTCACCCGACGGCTCGAACGCCTCCACGTTCGCCCACAGGTCCACCTGGTAGCCGGCGTCCACCATCTCCTGGCGGGCCGTGGCCATCTCCCGGTAGTAGTCGCGGGTCGAGCCGTGGTACGCCGTCCCGTACGTCGATTCGCCCACCACCGGCCGCAGCCGCGGGTCCACCTCGTCGTCGCGCTCGTCCGGCCAGAACAGCCCCACCTTGCCGGTGCCCCGGCTGTCCTGCGGCGCGATGATGCCGACCCCCGTCTTGGCCAGCGCCTCGAACGCCTCGGCCACCTGCCGGGGCGTCTGCCCGAACGCCTTGCGCTTGCGCGCGTCCAGGTAGGGGCTGATCAGGATGGGCTTGCCGGGCAGCTCCTGGTCGACGATCGTGTGCTGGTCGGCGTACACCTCCAGCGTCGGGTTCCTGGACAGCGAGGCGGACATCTGCACCTCGAACGGCTGGTAGACGCCTCCCAGCGACGCCCGGTCGGCGAAGCGCACGCCGTAGTCCTGCAGGATGCGCCGGGTGAGCGTGGTCAGCGCGCCCAGATGCTTCTTGTACGCCCTGGTCGGCGTCTTGGGGTCGCGGGGCGCCAGCGGGAGCGCGGGGAAGATCCGCATGCCGAACTGGTCGCCCAGCCGCAGCAGCTCACTCAGGCTGTCCGTCTCGGCCCCGGCCACCAGGATCATGTCGTACGCCTGGGGCTTGCTGGAGAAGTCGCACGTGGCGTCGTCGGAGCCGTCCACCTGGGTGATGAGCCGGAAGTAGACCCGCTTGCCCACCTTGATGGCGTGCTCCACCTCGGGACAGCGGAACAGCTTGGGGCCGAACGACTCGTCCGTGCGGTAGACGTACGTGCGGCCGACCCGGTTGCGCGGGTTGAGCTCGCGCAGGTCGCGCTCGGCCGCGTCGTGGCAGCTCAGCCCGTCCTCCACGCACCCCTTGTAGAGGGAGTCCAGCTCGCCGTCCCTGGTCAGCACCTCGCCCGAGTCGGAGACGGTGCGGAACTGCAGGCCGTACCCGATCCTGATGATCGTGTCGCCGCCGACGTCGTGGATCTCCTTGAGCTGCTTGCGCCACGTGCAGGGGTTCGACTTGGGGGTGATCCAGTAGCCGGTGACGGCGTACGGGGCCACTTCCTTCGTCTCGAACGTTCCACAGGGGTCGGTGAACTTGGAGACGTTAGGCGTCGGCTCGGTCTCCGACGGCGTGGGCGTCGCGGAAGCCGCCGTGGGCGGGTCGTCCGAGGAGGACGGCAGGATGATGATCACGGTGGCGACCACGGCCAGCACGGCCAGGCCGGCGACCACTAAGAGCCAACGCACGTTTCCGAATCGCTCCTCGACGAGGTTGTCGCTTGGCCCCGGTCGTCGCTAGACCCCGGGTCATCGCTTGACGCCGGCCCAGGACTCCAGCTGGGCGACGAAGCGTTTGGCCGAGTTGGGCCAGTGGTGGTTGGCGCGGGCGGCCGCGTAGCCGCGCGCGCCCTGCGCCCGCCGCTCCCGCACGTCGTCACGGAGCGTCAGCACCGCCTGAGCCACCGCCTTGGGGTCCTCCCAGGGCACCACGACCCCGCTGTCGTAACGCTCCACCAGTTCGACGGCGCGCGGTGACGGGGTGGTGATGACGGGGATGCCGTGCGCCATGTACTCCACGATCTTGGTCGGCATGGAGTGACGGTAGTTGGGCTCGTCGTGCAGCAGCGACAGCCCGGCCAGCGCCCCGTCGAGCCGCTTGAGCGCCTCGTCGTTGGGCATGAAGTCGCGCCACTCCAGCAGGCCCTCGGTGACGGCCTGGTTGAGCACGGGACGGCTCTGCGGATCGGCGTAGCCGATCAGCTCCACGGCCACGCGGTACGGCTGCAGCAGCTTCGCCACCTCGACGGCCTCCAGCACACCCCGCGCCCTGGACAGCCAGCCGAGGTAGACCACGCGGTCGTCGCCGGGAGGCGTCACGGAGTCGGGCACCCACGTCTCGTTGGGCACGATCAGGTGGGCGTGCTTGAACCGGCCGGCGTACGCGGTCTCGGCCAGTAACAGGTGCATGTGGCGCTCGGCGGTGCCCTCCAGCATGCGGGCCAGGAACCGCACGGGAGGCCGCAGCGGCGCGGGCAGCCACGGCTTGAGCGAGAGCGTCGCGGGGGTGTCCTCGTGGACGTCCCACACCACGGGCGGCCTGTTGCGCACGCCCCAGACGGCGAACAGCAGCTCGGGGTCGTGGATCAGGACGAGGTCGACCTTGTCGCGCATGCGCCTGAACAGCCGGCGGGCGGCCAGCACGCCCGCCATGCGCCTGCGCTGCGAGGCGCGGGGCAGATCGACGCCGTTTACCCAGGGTCGCGGGACGACTCCGTGCGCGGTGAACGAGGCGGCGTACGTGACCTCATGACCGGCATCCACGAGGGCACGGATCTGCCTGTGCAGGATCCGGGCGTCCTCGGGGTTATGCACCACCGTCATGACGAGCACGTGCACTGCGCGCAGCCCTCCGTCGCTAGAGCCGCTCGACCCGTTCACCCTCGGTGAGCACACCGCGGGTGTCCAGCACGAGCCGGGCCTTCGCCTCCACCATGTCGAGGTCGAACGCGGCGTGCTGCTGCAACAGCAGCGTCACGTCCGCGTCGATCACGGCCTTGGCGAGATCCTCCTCACGCGGCACCGGGGTGCCGTCCACAGACCACTCCTTGACGTACGGGTCCGCGAACGAGAGCTCGGCGCCCAGTTCCAGCAGCGCACGCGCCACCGGGAGGGCCGGAGTCTCGCGCTCGTCGGCGATGTCCGGTTTGTAAGTGACGCCGAGCATAACCACTCTGGCGCCGTTAACGGCCTTCTTGTGTCTGTTCAGCAGGCGCTGGACGCGGGCCACCACGTACGACGGCATCCGCTCGTTGATCTCCTGCGCCAGCTCCACGAACCTGAACGGGTAGCCGAGCTTGCGCACCGTGTACGACAGGTACGACGGGTCGACGGGGATGCAGTGCCCGCCGACGCCCGGACCGGGCAGGAACTTGTGGAAGCCGAACGGCTTGGTCCCCGCGGCCTCGATGGCCTCCCACAGGTCGATGCCGAGCTCGTCACAGAAGATCGCCATCTCGTTGACGAGGGCGATGTTGACGTGCCGGTAGGTGTTCTCCAGCAGCTTGGCCATCTCGGCCTCGCGGGTGCCGCTGACCGGCACCACCTGCTCGATGAACTGCTTGTAGAACGCCGTGGCCCGATTGCGGCAGGGCGTCGTGTAGCCGCCCACGACCTTGGGGGTGTTGCGCAGGCCGAACTTGGGGTTGCCCGGGTCGATGCGCTCGGGCGAGAAGGCGAGGTGGAAGTCCTCGCCCGCGACCAGCCCCGAGGTCTCCAGCAGCGGCCTGGCCACCTCGTCGGTGGTGCCCGGCCACGTGGTGGACTCGAGCACGACGAGCGTGCCCTTGCTCAGGTTGCGCGCGACGGCCTTGGTGGCGCCCTCCACGGCGGACAGGTCCGGGCGGTGGTCCTCGTCCAGCGGGGTGGGCACGCAGATGACGATCGTGTTGCTCCTGGCCAGCACTGTCTCGTCGAGCGTGGCGCGGAACCCGTTGGCCAGCATGTGCTCGAGGTCGGCGTCGGTCAGGTCATCGATGTACGACTGCCCGGCGTTGAGCGCGTCGACCTTGGCGGGGTCGACGTCCACGCCGACGACACGCAGGCCCGAGGCCACCGCCTCCTTGGCGAGCGGCATGCCCACGTAGCCCAGACCGATGACAGCCAAGTCGATTTCTGTCACAGCAGTGCCTTTGAGAGCCGGAAACAACACTTCATGGTCGCAAAGGTTATCTCAAGTCCACCTAGCTCACGTCTAATGCGACCGAACCCGTCAGAAGTGGCAGGCATGCCGAAGGTCAACATTAGGCAAGAGACCGGTATAGAGCTTGATATGTCTCGGCAACGCGGCTCCAAGTGCGCTTCGCCGCCACTTCAGCACGTCCCGCCTCACCCATCTCGGCCCGCCGCGACGGGTCCTCCCGGAGGCCGGCGATCGCCTTGGCGAGCGCGGCCGGATCGCCCGGCGGAACGAGCATCCCGGCCCCGTCGGAGCCGACAAGCTCGGACAACGCGGGCAGGTCGCTGAGCACGACCGGCTTGCCGAGCGCCATCGCCTCGACGGGTTTCAATGGCGTAACAAGTCGGCACACCCGGAGGTCCTCGCGCGGGCAGGCGAAGATGTCGATGGCGTCCTGCGCCTGCAGCGCCTCGTCCGGGCCCACCCGGCCGGGCAGGATCGCGTCCTTCAGGCCCAGCTCGTCGACCAGCGCCAGCAGGTTCTCGCGCTCGGCGCCGTCGCCCACGATGAGCACCCGCACCGGCGTGCCGTCGTCACGCAGCAGCGCGGCGGCCCGCAGCAGGGTGGCGAAGCCCTCGTAGGCCACGATGCTGGACACCGAGCCGACGACGATCTCGCCGGGCTCGATGCCGTACGCGCTCCTGAAGGAGGCGCCGTCGTAGTGGGCGCTCAGCAGCGTGTCGTCCACCGCGTTGGGCGCCAGGTGGATGCGCTCGCGCGGCACGCCCCGCTCGACGATCTCCGTGGCCATCGTCTCGGCCAGCGTGACCACCGCGTCGGCCTCGCGCATGAGGAACGCCTCGCGCTCGCGCTGGAGCACGTGCCGCTGGCTGCCCACGCGGATCGGGTCGCGCGAGGCCCAGGTCTCCTCCAGGAAGCCGCGCACCTCGTAGACGAACGGCGTGCCCGTCCTGTCGCGCACGGCGTGCGCCACGGAGCCGTTGCGGTGGTCGGTGGCGGCGTGCAGGACCTGCGGCCGGAGCCGGGCGACGAGATCGGTGACGGCGTCGGCGCCCTTGATCATGCGCCCGCGCATCTCGAACGGCATCTCGCCGTGCCCGTCGGGCAGCAGCCGGTGGTAGGGGATGCCGTCGATCTCCTCGAACGGCGGCGCGTCCGCGTGGCCCTGCAGCATCGGCCAGCCCCAGCTGGTGACCACGTGCGGGTCGAGGCCCGCGGCCTTCTGCGAGGTGACGATGCGGTGGGTGCGCACGGTGTAGCCGGCCTGCGTGTACGGCAGCGCGTTCGTGACGAGGTGTAACACCCGCCCCTCGACCCGGTCGGTGACCGCCACCTTCGGACCAGGGGGGATCGGGTCAGGGCTGATCGCGGCCAGCTCGCCCCGGTAGTAGGCGGCCCTGCGCTTGACGAACGGGTACTTGGCGTGGGCGTCCAGCACCTCGGCGGCCTGGGCGACCCGGCCGGCATCCCAGTGCTCCTTGGCCTCGTTCCACGGCCCCTTGATCACGCGCATGCCGAACCTGCGCACCATGCGCCGGGCCCGCCGCGCGGCCGGCCAGGCGACGCTGCCCACGACCGGGCGCAGCCGGGGAGGGAGGGCGTCGGCGGCGGCCTGCGCCACCCGGACGGGGTCGGACTTGACCTTCGTCGCGACGACACGGGAAACGATGATCGGGTGCTGGACGAAACCCTTGAGAAGTCCACTGACGCCGGCTCTGGCGGACTTCGCGGAAACCTTGGAGGAGTCTTGACGACTGGCGTCGGATGCCACGCGGTGACCGTACCATAGGCAACGTTTTTCCCCTTCCGCTATGAAAGGCGAGGTCAATGAGGGAGAACCCCCTGGTCCTGCACGTATTGGGTGCTCGTCCCAATTTCGTGAAAGCGGCTCCGGTGGTGCGGGCACTCGGCGAGCTCGGCGTGCGGCAGGGCATCATTCACACTGGTCAGCACTATGACGCGCTGATGTCCGACGTGTTCTTCGCCGACCTCGGCCTGCCGGAGCCGGTGGCGAACCTGGGGGTCGGCTCGGGCACGCACGCGAAGCAGACCGCGGCGCTGCTCGTCGGCCTGGAGGAGGTCATCCAGGAGCAGGACCCCGACCTGGTCGTGGTCTACGGCGACGTGAACTCGACGCTGGCCGCGATCCTCGTCTGCGCCAAGCTGGGCGTCAGGACGGCGCACGTGGAGGCGGGGCTGCGCTCCTTCGACCGGGGCATGCCGGAGGAGGTCAACCGGGTCGTCACCGACGCGCTGGCCGACGTGCTCTTCGCCACCTCCCCCGAGGCGCTCGCCTACCTGGCGAACGAGGGCGTGCCCGCGTCCAAGGTGCACCTGGTGGGCAACCCCATGATCGACAGCCTCTACTCCGCGCTGCCGAAGCTGGACCCGGCGCCCGTGGTGGAGCGGCTGGGCCTGCCGGACCGCTACGCCGTGGCCACCCTGCACAGGCCCGCCAACGTGGACACGCCGGAGGCCGCCAGGGAGCTCGTGGACGCCGTGCTGGAGGTCTCGCGGCGGATCCCGATCGTGGTGCCGATCCACCCCCGCGGCAAGGCGCGCCTGGCCGCGGCGGGGCTGGTCGACGGCGACTCGATCCGGGTGGTCGACCCGCTCGGCTATGTGGACTTCCTCTCACTCGTACGGGGTGCCGCGCTCGTCGTCACGGACTCCGGCGGCGTCCAGGAGGAGACGACCGTGCTGGGCGTTCCCTGCCTGACCGTGCGGCCCAACACCGAGCGGCCGATCACGATCACGCACGGCACGAACCGGCTGGTCACGCCCGCCCTCCTGCCCGCCGCCGCGGAGAAGGCGCTGTCCGACGGCGCCGCCACGCCGGCCGGGGAGCTGCCCGTGCTCTGGGACGGCCAGGCCGGGCCGCGGATCGCGAGGGTGATCTCCGCCTGGCTGAAGGGTGACAACCTCGCCCCTGCATCTCAGGGCAAACGCCACGAATAGCGGCTCTATCCGCCGTACCATGACATACCTCCGCTAAGCGATAGGCGTACCACCATGGCCGAAATCCCCGACGAGCCCACGTACCAGCGGCTCGGCCCTGTCAACTGGCTGCCCGAGGACCGCAAGCAGGTCGAGCGATACGAGGCCGAGGTCAGGGAGTTGCGGCGGCGGCTGGAGATCGCCGAGGCCAAGGCCGCGTACGCGACGTGGAAGCTGGAGGCCACGCAGGCCAAGCGCACGTTCAAACTGGGCGAGGCCCTGGGCTCGAAGAGCCCGGGGAAGATCGTCGAGGCGGTCAGGTCGAGGGAGAAGGCGCCCAAGCCGCCCACTCCCGTCACCGAGGCCATCGAGACGGCCAACCACCGGCCCCCGCTGGTCGAGGTGCCGGCGGTGAAGTGGCCGACCGGGCCGGTGAACCGGCCCGACCTGAAGGTGGCGGTGATCCTGGACGACTTCTCCAGGATGGCCTTCAAATACGAGTGGGACCAGATCGAGTTCGGACTCAAGGACTGGCCGGAGGTCTTCGCCGAGAAGCGGCCCGATCTGCTGTTCTGCGAATCGGCCTGGCACGGGAACCAGGGCCGCTGGCGCTACCAGATGACCGGCACCAACGCGCCGAAGGAGCCGCTGCGCGACCTGGTCGCCTGGTTCCGCCAGGAGGGCATTCCGACGGTCTTCTGGAACAAGGAGGACCCGCCGAACTTCGACTTCTTCATCGACACGGCCAAGCTGTTCGATTACGTGTTCACGTGCGACGGCGACATGCTCCCCAAATATCGCGAAATATTGGGACATGATCGGGTCGATGTGCTGCAGTTCGCCGCCCAGCCCCGCGTGCACAACCCGATCCAGCAGCGCCAGGGCCGCCTGCACGACGTCGTCTTCGCCGGGATGTACTTCCGCGACAAGCACCCCGAGCGCCGCGAGCAGATGGAGACCGTGCTCGACCCCGTCAGGGAGCTCGGGCTGCACATCTTCGCGCGCAACGGCGAGGTGGACGAGAAGTACGCCTGGCCCGAGAAGTACGGGCCGCACATCGTGGGCGAGCTCCCCTACGACCAGATGCTGGCCGCGTACCGGATGTACAAGGTCTTCCTCAACGTCAACTCGGTGCTCGACTCGCCCACCATGTGCGCCCGCCGGGTCTTCGAGCTGTCCGCCTGCGCCACCCCCGTCGTGTCCGGGTGGTCGCGCGCCATCGAGGAGACGTTCGGCGAGCTCGTGCCCATCGCGCGGGAGCCGATCGAGTCGTACAACCAGGTGCTGCACCTGATCAACAGCCCCGAGCTGCGCGCCAGGATGGGCCACCTGGCGATGCGCGAGGTCTTCGACAAGCACCTGTTCTCGCACCGGGTGGACCAGATCCTGCAGGACCTCGGACACCAGGTGACGCCGAGGAGCCGGTCGATCTCCGTGGTGCTGCCCACCAACCGCGCCTCGCAGATCGAGCACGCCATCTCCTCCGTGGCCCGCCAGCTGCACCGGCCGCTCCAGCTCGTCATGGTCCTGCACGGGCTGGACATCGACCCGGTCGTGGTCGCCGACAAGGCCCGCATGGCGGGCATCACGGACGTCGTGGTCCTGCCGGCCGACGCCTCGCTCTCGCTCGGCGCGTGCATGAACCTGGGCATCTCCGCCGCCGAGGGCGAGCTGATCGCCAAGATGGACGACGACAACCTGTACGGCGAGCACTACCTGTCCGACCTGGTGCGCGCGTTCGACTACTCGGACGCGGAGCTGGTCGGCAAGGGGGCGCATTACGCGTACTTCGAGGGCATCAACACGACCATGCTGCGCCTGCCGGGCCTGGAGCACCGCTACTCGTTCCTGGTGCAGGGCGGGACGTTCCTCGGCAAGGCCGACATGTTCCGCTCCTACCGGTTCGCCGACATCACCCGTGGCGAGGACACCCAGCTGGTACGGCGGCTGAAGGAGGACTCCGTCAAGATCTACTCGGCGGACCGGTTCAACTTCGTCTATTGGCGCAGCGCCGACAGCTCGATGCACACCTGGCAGGCGGACCACATCAAGCTGACCCGCAACGCCCAGTTCGCCTTCGTCGGCCGCCCCGACGCCCACGTCCTCATCTGACGGCCCGCCGCGGGGGTCACCGGGCGGCGCGTGCCAGGTTCTGGTCGGCCAGCCGCGCGAGCTCGTACAGACCCTCCGGCTTGACCCGCCGCCCGACCACCAGCATGCTCATGATCATCGTGCCGCGCCTGATCATGACCGAGCCGATCTGGGCGTTCTTCTGGTTGCCCGCCGCCGTCGTGAGGTAGGCGCGCGACTGGTCGCCCCTGGCCGGCATGGCGAGGGTGCGGGTCTTGTAGCTGACCTGCGTGCCCTCGACGGTCGCGGTGTAGGAGGCGCACTGCTTGGACAGCGGCTCGGGGAAGGCGGCGTTCGGCATCGACACGACCGCCTGCGTGATGGAGCCGCGGTCGGCGGCGAAGGCGATCACCGCGGCGGGCGCCTGGGCGACCTCGGGCTTGGCCGCGTCGAGCTGGGCGGCCCCCGCGCACTCGGGCCGCTGCAGCTTGGCCTTGCGCACCGCCGCGAGGCCCTGCTGGGTGGACTTGAGCGAGCCGAAGGCACCCAGCTCGGGCCCGTACGCGACGTGCATGCCCTTGGGGACCGGCAGCAGAGCGGCGCGGAGCTTGGCGGTGTCGGCGGACGTCAGTGTCCCCGGCGACGGCGACACCGCCGCCGCGGCGGGCGTCTGGCCGGTGTCGCCGGTGGAACATCCGGCTATCGCCACCATACTCAGGAATATGCCGGAAACAGGCTTCAGCATGGGCTCTCCAATTCGCTCTGGCGCCATTCAACAAAACGCTAGAGGAATTGAAGAGCGAGGAGGCGCGTAACGTCGCTATTCGCGGGATTCAGTGGTTTTACGAATGATTTCCTTTTCGGTGTTCTTCGGCGTTTCACCGTTGGGCGTCCCGCCGTTGAGCAGGGCCCTGGCCAGGTTCAATCCCGTGCCGCCGAGCGTGAGCGCCTTGGCGAGCATTTCCTCGACGCCTTGCGCGCCGTTCAGCACGACCATGTGATCGACGTTCCCGAACGCCTTCGCGCCCGCCTCCACGACCTCCGGCCAGCGCTCGGCGAGTTGCTGCGCGATGACCGCTTCCTGGTTGTCCTTCAGCGCCTCGGCGCGCGCCCTGATCGCCTGGGCCTCCGCCAGGCCCTTGGCCCGGGACGCCTCCGCCTCGGCCAGGCCCAGCGCCTTGGCGGCCTCCGCCTGGGCGAGGCCGCGCGCCTGGGCGGCCTGGGCCTCGGCCTCACCGGTGACCTTCGTGGCGGCGCCGGCGGCCTCGCCGCGCAGCCGTACCGACTCGGCCTCGGCGGCGGCGGTCTGCTTCACCTGGGAGGCCCGCGCGGCGGCGCGCAGCTCGGTCTCCCTCGCCTCGGCCTCCGCCTGCGCGATGCGGGCGTCCCG
This sequence comes from Nonomuraea phyllanthi, assembly GCF_006334985.2. Lineage (GTDB taxonomy): Bacteria > Actinomycetota > Actinomycetes > Streptosporangiales > Streptosporangiaceae > Nonomuraea > Nonomuraea phyllanthi. The sequence goes on along the minus strand of NZ_VDLX02000016.1, from coordinate 50,382 downwards.
CTCGGCCTGGGAGAGCGTGACGGTCTCGTACGCCTTGGCGTCGGCGGGCTTGCGCACCTGCGACTGGAGCCGCTGCTCGGCGAGCTGGGCCTCCAGCTCGGCGGCCCTGGTCTCCTGGACCACCACCTCCTGGCGCGCGGTCGCCTCCGACAGCGGCCCCGCCTGCCGGGAGGTGGCCTGCGCCTGGTCGATCTCGGCCTGGTAGGAGGCTTCCTTGATGCGGGCGTCGCGGCGGGCGGCGGCCATGTTGGCGGAGGCGATCTGCTCGGCCTCGGTGGCCTCCTGGTCGCGCTGGGCCTGGGCGATGCGCGCCGTGGCGGCGATCTTGGCGGCGTGCGGCTTGCCGAGGTTGACGATGTAGCCGGTCTCGTCGTCGATCTCCTGGATCTGCAGCGAGTCCACGATCAGGCCCAGCTTGCTCATCTCGTCGGCGGCCGAGGCCCTGGTCTCGCTCGTCAGGCGCTCGCGGTTGAGAATGAGGTCCTCGATGGTGAGGTTGCCGATGATCGAGCGCAGGTGCCCGGTGAACAGCTCGTGGATAGCGCTGGTCATGAAGTCCTGCTGGTCGAGGAAGCGGCGGGCGGCGTTGGCGATGGAGGACAGGTCGTCGCCGACCTTGTAGATCACCACACCTCGGATCTGCACGGGGATGCCCTGCTGGGTGACGCAGGAGACCTGGAGGTTGGCGGCCCTGGTGTCGAGCCGCAGCCGCCGGGCGGTCTGGAAGCCCGGCAGCACGGCCGTGCCCTTGCCCGTGACGATCTTGAAGCCCAGGCTGTCGAGGCTTTCACCGCGGCGGCGGGCGGCCAGCCCCGAGATGATCAGTGCTTCGTTGGGTTCGGCGACCCGCCACACGATCTTGAACAGCAGGATGATGACGATGAGCGCGAGAACGACGCCCGCGGCGGCGATGTAGAGCTCGGGGGACATAGGAGGGACTCCCTCAGACGAGTGCTCTGACCACGTAGACCGTGCGCGGGGGGAAGTACTCGACGACGACCACGATCGAGCCGATGCCGAACTCCTCGTCGGGCACGCTGGGATGCGCGTAGAACGCCTCCACCCCGCCCCGCACCGGGATCATGACCTCGCCGACGAGCCCCGGGCCGATCTTCCCCGTCACCCTGCCCTGCTTGCCGACCACCGGACTCCCCCCGCTCGCGATAGTCCGGACGGTACTCCAAAGGGGACATTCGCCGTAATAGCCCGCACGTCGCTTTCCCAAGCCCCGCGCGGCTTCCCGGCCCGCGGCGCCTACGCGGGTCTTGACGTCTCAGAGGCCCTGTGAGGCCGCTTGCCGGCGGTGGCCGCGCCCCGAATCGCGGGGCCGTGCGGCGGGCGCTCAGCGGGCCGCAGGCGCGGCGGCACGGGCCTTCGCGGCGGGCGGCGGTCCCTCCGGCGCCGGCGACCCGTCCGGCGACCCTGCGCGACGGGTCGGGGACGCCCCGCAGACGCGCTGGTCGTGCCGCCCGGGGCACCTCGGGCCCCAATAATCCCCGTAATGAACGCCTTCCCCCACTGCGCCGGGGGCATAAACGGTGCTAGTCTCCTGTGCGATCTTCCGGAGGTGTATTTACACAAGGTGTGGAAATGCCCCCGACTCGAGGTTGGGACATGGGCTCGCGAAACCGGTCAATTCGGTTCAAGATCTTTTTATTGCTGCTGCTACCCCTCCTGTCTCTGAGCGCGCTCTGGGGTTTCGTCCTCAACCTCACCATGGGCGACGCCCAGTCACTGCTCCGAGCGAACACGCTCTACCGGACTCTCGGCGTCACCTCCACCGACCTGGGATTACAGCTCCAGGCCGAGCGGGTGCGCTCCGCGGAGACGCTCACTACGCGTAAGCTCACCGCCGTGCTCAGCGCCCAGCGCGCCCGCACCGACAGGTCGGTGACCGACTTCAAGCTGGCGGTCATGGAGGCCGGCGGCGCGGTGAGCGACGACCTGCGCGGCTCGATCGACGCCCTTGACATCGAGCTCGGCCGGCTCGGCCCCATCAGGGCCGGCATCGACGGCGGCCTCGGCTCGCGCCTGGAGGGCCTCAACGAGTACAACAAGCTCCTGGACGCCATCTTCTCCCTCTACGACCATCTGGTCTCCGTCTCCGACCTGACCCTGTTCCAGCAGGCGTCCTCGCTCCAGGCGATGGGCATGGCCAGGGAGTACGTCGCCAGGGAGCACGCGCTCATCATCGGGGCGATGGCCGACCACCGGCTCACCGGGCCGGAGGCGACCGCCTTCACCGAGTACGCGGCCTCCAGGAAGTTCCTGCACGCGCGCGGCCTGGCCGGGCTCGACGTCAGGCTGCGCAAGCCGTACGAGGAGGTCTTCGCCTCCGAGCCGTACCTGACCTTCGCCACCATGGAGGCGCGGATGGTCAGGACCGGCGCCCCGCCGATCGCGCCCGACAGCTGGAACCGGGCCGTCGACGGGCTCACCGCCCGGCTCGACCGGCTCGGCACCACCTCGACGGAGGTCCTGGCCTCGCGCGTCTCCGAGGCCGCCACCACCACCGTCGTCAAGATCTCCATCGCGGGCGGCCTCGGCTTGATCGCCGTCCTCGCGTCGATCATCATCTCGGTACGCTTCGGTCGTCGCCTGGCCGGAGAGCTGGCCGGGCTGCGCACCGCCGCGGTCGAGCTGTCGCGCACGCGACTGCCCGACATCGTCGAGCGGCTGCGCAGGGGTGAGGACGTCGACGTGAAGAAGGAGGCCAAGTCGATCAAGGTGCACGGTTCTGCCGAGATCACCGACGTGGCCAGGGCCTTCCGCTCCGTGCAGCGCACCGCCGTGACGGCGGCGGTCGCCCAGGCCACCCTGCGGCACGGGGTCGGCCAGGTCTTCCTCAACCTCGCCCGGCGCAAGCAGGGCCTGCTGCACCGCCAGCTCGCGCTGCTGGACGACATGCAGCGCCGCACGCACGACCCCGACCGGCTGGAGGAGCTCTTCCGCCTCGACCACCTGACCACCCGCATGCGCCGGCACGCCGAGAGCCTGATGATCCTCTCCAGAGCGGCTCCCGGGCGGGCCTGGCGCAAGCCGGTGCCCGTGATCGACATCGTCCGGGCCGCCATCGCGGAGATCGAGGACTACACCCGGGTGGACGTCGCCACCATGCCGGCCGGCGCGATCGACGGGACGGCCGCCGCCGACCTCACCCACCTGGTGGCCGAGCTGGTCGAGAACGCCACCATCTACTCGCCGCCCGACACCACGGTCCAGGTGCGCGGCGACCTGGTGAGCAACGGATACGTCATCGAGGTCGAGGACAGAGGGCTCGGGCTGTCGGCCGTCGAGTACAACGAGTTCAACGCGCTGCTGTCCGCGCCGCCGGAGTTCGACCTGGCCGACAGCGACAGGCTCGGCCTGTTCGTGGTGGCGAGGCTCGCCGAGCGGTACGGGATCAAGGTGCTGCTGCGGCGCTCGCCCTTCGGCGGGACGACCGCCATCGTGCTCGTGCCGCGCTCGCTGGTGGCCGAGGAGTCCGCGCAGGGAGACGGCGAGGGCAGGGCCGAACTGCCGAGCCGTACCCGCAAGAAGGCGCTGGCGGTGGTCAGCTCGGGCACCCACGCCGGGCTGCCCAGGCGTGTCCGGCAGGCCAGCCTGGCGCCGCAGCTCAAGGAGCCGGACGGAACCCCGGCGCAGAAGCAGGGGCAGGAGCCGGAGCCGCGCGAGCAGGAGCCGCCGCCCGAACGCTCTCCCGACGAGGTCAGGGACCTGTTCTCCGCGCTCCAGCGGGGAACCCAACGCGCCCGAGAAGAAGCCTCTGAGGAGGGGCCATGAGTAAGGGGGATGCATGACTGCGCCGACCACCAACACCGGCGAGCTGAACTGGCTGCTCGACGACCTGACCACCAGGGTCGCCGCCGTGCGCCAGGCGGTCATCCTGTCGACCGACGGCCTGGCGGTGGGCTACTCCAAGGCGCTGTCCAGGGAGGACGCCGAGCACCTGTCGGCGGTGGCTGCCGGGTTCCAGAGCCTGGCCCGCGGCACCGGGCGCCACTTCGGCGGCGGCGACGTGCGCCAGACCATCGTGGAGATGGAGTCGGCGTTCCTGTTCGTCACCGCCGCCGGACAGGGCACGTGCCTGGCCGTGATCGCCGACGCGAACGTGGACGTCGGCCACATCGCCTACGAGATGGCGATGCTGGTCAAGCGGGTGGGCCAGCACATCACCACCAATCCGCGCGCCGGGGCGTCATGAGCGATAGCCCCCGGTGGTTCGATGAGGACGCGGGGCCCGTGGTCCGGCCCTATGCTCTCATCCGCGGCCGTACGCGTTCCTCAGGGGACACGTTCGACCTCGTGGCATCCGTGCGCGCCATCGGCGAGTCGCCGGGCGAGCTCGGTCCCGAGCAACAGCTCATCCTGCGGGCGGCGCGAAGCCCGATCTCGGTGGCCGACCTGGCCGTCGAGCTCGACCTGCCCGTCGGCGTCGTCCGGGTGCTGCTGGGCGACCTGCGTGATCAAGGCCTCATCTCGGTGACGTCTCCCTCAGCCGGAGGGGCGCGGTCGAATGAGCGCATTCTCAAGGAAGTGATCAATGGACTCCGTGCTCTCTGAGGACCCCGTCGCGCTGAAGATTCTCATCGCAGGGGGGTTCGGCGTCGGCAAGACCACCCTCGTCGGGTCGGTCAGCGAGATCAAGCCGCTGCGCACGGAGGAGGTGCTCTCGGACCGCGGGATCGGGATCGACGACCTCGACGGCGTGGAGGCCAAGAACACCACGACCGTGGCGATGGACTTCGGCCGCATCACGATCCGCGACGGGCTGGTGGTGTACCTGTTCGGGACGCCCGGCCAGGAGCGGTTCTGGTTCATGTGGGACGAGCTGTCCTACGGCGCGCTGGGCGCCGTCGTGATCGCGGACACGCGCCGGCTGACCGACTGCTTCCCGTCCGTCGACTACTTCGAGCAGCGCGGCACGCCGTTCGTGGTGGCCGTCAACTGCTTCGACGGGGCGGCCCGGCACAGCGTGGACGACGTGCGCATCGCGCTCGACCTGGACGACGACGTCCCGGTCATGCTGTGCGACGTGCGGCGCCGCGCGTCCGCCAAGGAAGTCATGATCGCCCTGGTGGAGCACTCCCTGCGCACGCTGACCTCGGCGAACTGACGGGCCTCGGCGCGCCGGTCTCCGCCGTCCCGGCTCCGTGTGACAGGCTCCGTGTGACCGGCTCCGGGCGGTTCAGAGCGCCCTCAGGCCGTTGATCACCTCTTGGAGCAGGCTCTCCGTGGCCGTGACGGCCTTGTCGCGCGGCGGCCGCACCGTCACCAGGCCGTGCTCCAGCAGGTCCCCCAGCAGCACCCGCACGACCCCCACCGGCAGCCCCAGGTCCGAGGAGATCTCCACGACGGGCCTGGTCTGGCCGGACACGGCGGTCAGCAGCCGCCGGTGCTGACCGCTGAGCTCCGCCTTGGCCGGGACGGGCAGCCCCGTCGAGGCTACGGTCGCCAGCAGGTCGAGAGCGGAGGAGGAGGCGGGCTTGGTGCGCCCGCGGGCGACCGCGTACGGCCGCACCACCGGCCCCGCCTCCTCGTCGACCCACTCGTGCTCGCGGCTCACGACTGAGATCCCCCATCCTGCTCGCTGTCCTGCCGTCCGCGCTGCCAGCCCGACTGGAGCGAGGTGAGCAGCGCCCTGGCCTCCTCAGGCGAACGCTCCGGGACCGGCGGGCGTTCCTCGGACGCCTCCGGCGTCGGGGCCGGGAGCGGCGCCTGCTTGAGCCGCTGCGGCCTGCCGGGCTGCCGTTCGCGCTGGGGCAGCCCCGAAGGGTCCGGATGCCCTGTGGCCCCCGCGAAACCCGTACGCTCCGGCAGGCCGGCCTCCTTCTGCCGTCGGCGCCGGGGCAGTTCCGAAAGGTCCGGTTCCGGAGGTTGTTGCGGTTGCTGGGGCACGATGCCGGCCACCTGGCCGCCGCCGCGCTTGCTCGTACGGACCCGGCGCGGCAGCTCCCCCGGACCGGTGGGCTCGGAGCGCACCACCGACACCGACACCGACTCGAACTCCAGCGGCTGCACCGGGGTCGCCATGGGCTCGACCAGCGTGCCGGGCACGAGCACGATGGCGGTGGTCCCCCCGTACGGCGAGGGCTTGAGCGTCACCTTGATGCCGTGCCTGGACGCGAGCATGCCGACCACCGCGAAACCCAGCCGCTCGGTCTGCGACGGGTCGAACTCCGGCGGGCTGGCCAGCCGCGCGTTGATGGCCCTGCGGGTGGCCTGGTCCATGCCGAGCCCGCGGTCCTCGATCTCGACGGCGAAGCCCCTGCCGACCATCTCGCCGCGCACGGAGACCTCGTTGGTCGGCGAGGAGAAGGCGGTGGCGTTCTCGATCAGCTCGGCGAACAGGTGCATGAGGTCGGCCACCGCGGCACCCGAGACGCCGCACTCGGACATCGGGTAGACGCGGACCCGGGTGTACTCCTCGACCTGCGCCGCCGCGCCGCTCAGCACGTCCTCGATGGGGATGACGCCGCGCCAGCGCCGGCCCGCGCTACCGCCCGAGAGCAGCACGAGGCCCTCGGCGTGGCGGCGCATGCGCGTGGTCAGGTGGTCGAGCCTGAACAGGCCCTCCAGCGCCTCCGGGTCCTCCGTCTGGCGCTGCATCTCGTCGAGCATCTTGAGCTGGCGCTGGAGCAGCGACTGGCTGCGCCTGGCGAGGTTGCGCAGCGCCTCGGACACGCCCTCGCGGAGCCTCGCCTGCTCGACGGCGGCGTCCACGGCCGTGCTCTGCACGCTGTCGAACGCCTGGGCCAGGTCCTTGACCTCGCTGGTCGCGTTCTTGGCCACCGTGATGGGCGGCGCCTCGGCCGCGATGTCGACGCTCTCGCCCTTGCGCAGCTTCGTCACCACGTCCGGCAGCCTGATCTCGGCCAGGTCCAGCGCGGTACGGCGCAGCGCCCCCATCTCACGGGTGAGCCGGCGGCCGACCCTGATGGAGATGAAGACGGAGAAGACCACGGCGATCAGGCCGAGCACGCCCGCGGCGATCGCGCGCACCAGGATGCCCACGCCCGCGGGCTCCATCCTGGCCAGCAGCTTGTCACCGGTGCGCCAGACGGCCTCACGGAACTCGTTCTGCACCTGCTCGCCCACGCCCCGCCAGAGCTCGATGTCGATCGGCTCGCCGGAGATGTAGCTCTCCAGCAGGTTCTCCATCGTGACGTAGCGGGGGGAGTAGTACAGCTTCTCGAACGGGGCGCGCAGCTCGGTGTCGAGGTTGGCCAGGGCCTTCGGGAACAGGTACGTCCTGGTGCTGTCGAGGCCGGACAGCAGGTGGATGTCGTGCATGTTGACGCGGCCGTTCGCGGCCACGATCATCGCGTGCTCCCTGCTCAGGAGCTCGCGCACCTCGTCGGCGGCGATCAGGCCCTGCGCCTGGAGCGCCAGCTCCAGGTCGGTGCTGACCGTCATCCGAGAGTAGAGCAGGTGGACCTCGTCGGAGATCTTCGCGTACTCGGTGACCAGGGTGCTCGGGGTGAGCCGGCGGTCGTCGACCTTGCGCCGGATGTCCGGGATCCGGTCGATCGCCTCGAACACGGTCTGCAGCTGGGTCTTCATGTCCTGCGACAGCGCCGACTGCGTGTCCTCGGACATCGCCTTGGCGCGCAGGTTCTTCCGGCTGTCGTCCACCTTGGCGCGTGCCTTGGTCAGCGCGTCGGGGTCGGTGACCGCGCCCGCCAGCAGCTCGGCGGAGGCGAGCCGCTCGGCCTGGAGGTTGGAGGTCAGGCCGTCGGCGTTGTTGATGACGCCAGTCCAGATCGTCTCGACGTCCAGGAGGCGGCGCGCCTCCCCCAACGTGGTGCTCGCCGCGAAGCCCCAGAGCGCGATCAGGGAGATCAAGGGGATGACGAGCAGCGTCGAGATCTTGAATCTGATGGATCTGCCCGATGCCATGACACCCGCTCCCGGATAGAAGATCGCGGGAGAGAATAGCACCGAAACTCATGGTTTTAAGATCGACTCGCGATAAATCTGTGATATGTCAGGAAATTCCGCCCTCGTGTGACGGCACGGGCGCCGCTGACCCGGCCCGCCACCCGCACCGCCGCGGCCCCCCAGACCAGCCAGGCCAGCCACCCGGCCAGCACCGCCAGCAGCGCCACCTCGGCCCCCAGCAGCAGCCGCTCGACGAGCCCGATCATCACCCGGTCCCCCGGCAGGGCCACGTAGGTGATCGCCAGCAGCCCGAACCCCCCGGCCAGAGCCACCCACTCCACCACCCGCGCCACGGGCTTCCAGCGCCCGTCCGCACCCAGCCGCGACACCAGCAGCGCCCCGGCGGCCGGCAGGCTCACGAACGCCGCCACCGACACGTACCGGTGCACCTGGGCCGCCGCGTCGAGATCCGCCCCGATGGGCGTGGTCGGGATCGCCGCCGCCACCACCAGCGCCCCCGACCACACCCCGAGCAGCCACGCCGGCACCCCCCGCACCGGCGCGCCCGCGGCCCGCAGCCCCGCCAGCAGCGCCACCGACCCGATCCCCAGCACCGCCATCGCGACCTCCGTGACGCCCCCGCGGTCGGCCACGGCGTACTCGCTGATGGTGATGGCGAGCGGGTCGAGGTGGGGGTCGGGGTCGAACTGCCCGACCACCACGGCGACCACCGAGAACAGGATGGAGGCGCACGCGATCAACGGGTAGAGCCTCTGCGCTGCGGTCATGCCTCCACTTTCCCCGTCCGCCGCCCCTCCCCACATCCGGGACCGCCCCTGGCCCGACCCCTAGGTGCCTCTTCTCCTCCCCCGGGGTTTTCTCCTGGTTGTCACGGCTTCGCACGGTGAGCTCGTGGTGAGGACCCGCTCAGGAAGGTGACTCGATCACGGAGAGGACGTTGCCGGCCGGGTCGGTGAACCAGGCGATGGTCGGGCCCCAGCCGCGCATGATGCCCTTCTCGTCCGCCGGCATCCCGTCGTAGCGCTCGAAGCGCACCCCGCGCGCTGTCAGCTCGTCCACCGCCTTCTCGACGTCCTCGACCGGGAAGTTGAGGATCGTGAACGAGGCCGGCGCGTGGTCCTCCTTCGGATAGACGAGGATGTCGGTGCCGCCCGCGACGTGGAGGGTGAGCAGGCCGTTCTCCTCCGAGACGCGCAGCCCCAGCGTCTCGCCGTAGAAGCTCCTGGCCGCCTCGATGTCGTTCACCGAGAACCCGCTGAACGCCTTGGTGTCCTGGAACATGGTCGCCTCACATCCCCGCCGCATGGGCTTCGCTGAGCTGGATGATCTGCACGTAGTTGCCGTCGGGGTCGATCGCGGTGGCGAACAGGCTGCCCTCGCGGTCCTCCAGCGGCGCCGCCCACGACGCGCCCGCCTCCTCCATCCGGGAGGCCACGGCTCGGGCGTCGGCCACGTGGAAGTTCAGTATCGTCCTCCCGGGCTCCGGATTCTTGCCGCTCACGTCGTCCCGCGTGTCGATGAACAGGTAGAACTCGCCGAACTTGAGCACCCCGTACCCGTTGGCGTCCTGGTTCGCCTCCGGGTCGAGCGCGGTGACGTACCAGGCACGCAGACGCTCCGGGTCGGTGCTGGCGAGCAGCATGCCGCCGACGACGGTTCGCTCCATCGCGAACTCCTCACTGGTGGGTCGAAATCTCGTTCACCCGTGCAGACCAGACGGGCCGCGAAAACTCATCGGAGGAGCCGGGGCGAAATCGGAGCAGCCAGGCGAGAACGCGACCGCGCCGCGTGCCCGGGTCAGGTGGGGCACGCGGCGCGGGGATCTCGGCAGGCTCAACCCCTGGTGAGGGTGAGCCCGTACGCGCTCAAGATCTCGTTGACGGGCTGGTGGTACGTGGTGCCGCCGAAGGTGCAGTTGCCCGAGCCGCCCGAGGTCACGCCCTGGGCCTGGTTGCCCGAGATGAACGAGCCGCCCGAGTCGCCCGGCTCGGCGCACGCGCTCGTGCGCGTCAGGCCGGAGACCGTGCCCTGCGGGTAGGTGACCCTGGCGTTGTGCTGCTGGATGAGGCCGCAGCGCCAGCCCGTGGTCGAGCCGGAGCGGCAGATGGACGAGCCGACCGAGGCCTGCGTCGAGCCGCGGACGATCACCGTCGAGCCGCCCGAACCGCGTACCCAGGGCTGCGGGGTGTTGCCGGGGGCGGCGACCCAGGCGTAGTCGTTGCCCGGGAAGGACGAGCCCTGGAAGGTGCCCGTCGGGTTGGAGGTCCGGTTGCCGGCCCGGCCGCAGTGCCCGGCTGTGACGAAGCCGGGGGTGCTGCCCCTGGTGACGGCGAAGCCGACGCTGCACCGGCTGGAGCCGATGTAGTAGGGGGCGCCGCCGACGATGTCGATGAACGGCGTGGGCCGCTCGCCGGTCGCCGAGACGCTGACCGCGTCGCCGGCCACGCCCGCCGCCGTGGCGAGCGCCTGCGCGGCCTCCACCGTGGGCGCCTGGATGGCGACGGTGTTGGCCTTGACGTCGGCGTACCAGAGCGCGACCGCGGCCCTGGCGTGCTTCGGCGCCTGGTCGATCCGCTGGACGATCGCGTCGAGTTCCGCGAGCGAGCGCTTGACCACGACCGGCTGCGCGCCCTGCGACTCGATGGCGGCGGTGCTCCCGGGGTCGGTGGTGGCGACCAGGAGCTTGGAGGCGTCGTCGTTGAGCCAGGCGCCGCCGTACGAGCCGCCGAGCCGGCCGGCCAGCGCGGCCTCGGCGACGGCGGCGCGCTGCTCGTTGGCGAGCCGGGTGACGACCTGCTGTTCGGACAGGCCGAGGTCGCGTTCCATGGCGTCCACCACGGCGGGCGGCGGGGCCGGGGAGGCGGATTGAGGTGCCGGGTCAGCTGCTGCGGGGCTGGGGGGTGCGGCCAGGCAGGCGGCGAGGATGACGCCGCCCACCAGAGCCCGGCGTTTACTCGACATTGACACTCCTACGGTGGGGGTGCTGTCAAGTTAACGGCTGGTAAAAGCGGCGTCAGATCCCAATGCGCCCCTATTTCGGTGTTATGGGGCATCGCTCGGCGTCACGTGGCGGCGCGATCTCCGTCCCGCCACCGCCATGAGCAGGTACGGCAGCGCCAGGACCGCGAACGTCACGCCGTGCGACACGTGCGACGAGAGCAGCCCGTAAAGGGGGTAGACGGCCACCGTGACCAGGTTCGTGCCGAGACCCGCCAGCGACGTCACGGTGGCCCGGGCGTCGCCCGTGATGCGGTCCTGGAGCCGGGCGTCCGCCGTCACCTCGGCCAGCTGGAACGCCCCGAACGCCACCGCGATCAGCCCGAACCCGGCCGGGTGACCGCTGAGCGCCCCAGCGGCCAGGGCCACCGCTCCGAGCACGACCAGCGGCCCGTACGCGGACACCACGCCCGACAGCAGCCCGCCCGCCGTGGTGCCGATCCAGACCACGAGGTACAGCAGCGGGATGGCGGTCTTGGCCACGCCGGTCTCGATCGCCAGATAGGGCACGTACTCCTCCAGCGCGCCCCAGATCGCCGGCACGAGCGCGACCAGCAGCAGGGCGCGCAGCACCCCGGGATCCGAGCGCGCCTCGGCGACGCCCGACCTCAGGATCGCCAGATATTTCTCTTCGGCGCCCGAGCGCGCCGCTCTGTGCTCGGGCAGCGTCAGCGCCACACCGGCGCACAGGACGCAGGCCAGCACGCTGGCCGCCCCCACGGCGGGGTAGCCGCCGCCCGCGAAGACGGGCATGGCCGCGCCCATCGCCAGCGCGTTCGCGACCAGGCCAGCGGAGGTGGCCCGGCCCATGACCGCGGCGTAGCGGCCCGACTGGCCCTTGCGCGACAGCTCCTCGTACGACAGAGCCTCGAAGGACCCTGAGACGAGCGCGCCCTGCGTGCCCCACAGCACGAACCCGAGCGCGAACGCCCAGTAGGACGGGAACAGGACCCACAGCGCGTAGCCGAGCCCGGCCAGCAGCGGGCCGAGGCAGAGCAGCAGGCGTCTGGACACCCGGTCCGCCAGGGCGCCCGACGGGACCTCCAGCACCATGCCCGTCACCGACCAGATGACGAACAGGGACGAGGTCTCAGCGATCGACAACCCGGCATCGGCGAACAGCAGCGCGTAAACCGGGTAGAGCAGGATGAATTCGCCTAAGAACGAGTAGGCGTAAAGCTTCGGAATGAGCATAAGGCCTTCCAGGGGAACGAGCAGGGACTCCGAGTGCCTGTGGCCTCGGAGGCCCGCGCGCCCCGCGCCGGCCCCTGGTTATTCATCAATGTCGCCAGGTCATGCCGAGGAGTCTAGCCACTCGAGCGCTTCGGCGCGGGCCCGGCACGGACGGCGCTGAGCTACGCTGCGGGGCGTGGCGCTGGCTGTGAGTGTGGTGGTCCGATACCGCAAGGCGGTGACGTACGGCGTGCACGCGCTGCTCGCCGCCCTGGAGACCTCAGGGGTCGAGCACGAGCTGCGGCTGGGCACCACCCCCGAGGAGACCGCCGGGCACATCACGGCCTGCCGGGCCGACCGGGTGCTCGTGCTGTGGTCGTTCTACTCGCCGGACGCCGAGGCCATGGCGGCCGAGCTGGCCACGGTCCGGTCGCTGAGCGGCGGCCGCGGGCTGCACATCGCGGGCGGCGTGCACGCCACGGCCGAGCCGCAGCAGGTCATCGACGCGGGCTGGGACCTGGCGGGCATCGGCGAGGGCGAGTCCACGATCGTCTCCCTCGTACGGGCGCTCCAGCGGGACGAGCCGCTCACCTCCGTGCCAGGACTGGCGATCAAGGACGGCGACGGCGTCGCGCTGCGCACCAGACCGGCGCCGCAGCTGCCGCTCGACGCGTTCCCCTCGTTCGTGCACAGGAACGGGCCGATCGAGATCACCCGCGGCTGCCGTTACACCTGCCGCTTCTGCCAGACCCCCTTCATGTTCGGAGGGCAGTTCCGGCACCGCTCGGTCGCGAGCGTCCGCGAGCACGTGCGCGAGATGGCCGCCAGGGGCCTGCGCGACGTGCGGTTCATCACGCCCACCTCGCTCTCGTACGGCTCCCCTGGCCCCGATCCCGATCTTGACAAGGTGGAGGAGCTGCTGGCCGGGGTCAAGGAGGAGCTGCCGGCGAACGGCCGGGTGTTCTTCGGGAGCTTCCCCTCGGAGGTGCGTCCGGAGCACGTCACCCCTGAGGCCATGCGGCTGCTCAGGCGGTACGTCGCCAACGACAACCTGATCATCGGCGCCCAGTCCGGCTCCGACCGGGTCCTGGCCGCCTCCGGGCGCGGCCACGACACCTCTCCCGTGCGCGACGCGGTCAGGATCGCGGTCGAGCACGGCTTCCGGCCGAACGTCGACTTCATCTTCGGCATGCCCGGCGAGGGCGAGGAGGACCAGGCGCAGTCGCTGAAGCTCGCCTCGGACCTTGCCGAGCTGGGCGCCCGCATCCACACCCACACGTTCATGCCGCTGCCCGGCACGCCGTGGCGGGACGCCGAGCCCGCGTTCATCCCGCTGACGACCAGGAGCGAGCTGGACCGGCTCGCGCAGCGCGGCGACGCCTACGGGCACTGGCGCAGGCAGGAGGAGCACGCCGCCCGGCTGGCCGAGACGGCCAAGGCCTACCCGCGGCGGACCCGGCGGCGCCGCACCGGCTGACCGGCCTGTGGGCTAGTCGTCCTCGTCGAAGGTGTGCAGCACCCGCTCGAACGCGTCGCTCACGGGCCGCAACGCATGCGCGAACGCGTTGACCAATGGACCGAAGATCTCCGTCATCTCGGTCATGAAATCCGGGCCCTTGTTCTCGGGAGGCGCCCAGCGCATGGCGTCCGCGCTCAGCGTCTCCCACTCGTCGACGACGCCGTCGATGGCGTCGAGCACGTGATCAGGATCGCTTGGCATGACCGTTCTCCGTGGAAGAAGAGCCGTATATGACCCACGGTACTTCAGACCGGGACAGAGACCCCTACCCCGCCACGGGTGCTCCCGCCGTACCGCTCCTTGTCGGCGCGCAGGTCGAGCGGGCGGATCGTGGAGCGCGCGGCCAGGGCCTCGTCGGTGAGCAGCGCGGCCGGCACCAGCCAGGACACCTCGAACTCCAGCCCGTCGGGGTCCTTCGCGTACAGCGCCTTCGTCGTGCCGTGGTCGGACGCGCCCACCAGCGCGCCCAGCTCGCTCAGCCTGGCCTCCGTCCGCTCCAGCTCGTCGAGCGTGTCGACCTCCCACGCCAGGTGGTAGAGGCCGACGGAGGTGCGCCCGGCCGGGGAGGCGTCGGCGTCCGGGCCGATCTGGAACAGGCCCAGGTCGTGGTCGTTCGTGGAGCCGGGGGCCTGCAGGAAGGCCGCGCCCCGCATGCCCATCACGACCTCGAACCCGAGGGCCTCGCGGTAAAAGGCGACGCTGCGTTCCACGTCACGGACGTAAAGGACCGCATGGTTGAGCCGCTGGACAGGCATGGTTCTTCCCCTTCCGCTCCAGCTGAGTATATGAGTGTTCAACCAGATTGGACCGTGACAATACCGGCGCCTGGAGGGCGGGCCGGCGTGGGCGGGAGGGAACACGCGGGACGGGGGAGCGAGAAAACTGTCGTGCGGAGGCCGTAGGTTTCTCCGGGTACCCGACGAAGGAGAGGTCGATGCACGACAGCGAAGAGGCGCTGTTCAGGGCGGTCCACGGGATCGCCGGGCGGTTCGCCGGCCAGCCCGTGCCCGTGGTGATGGAGGCGCTGCTGCGCCACCTGCCCAAGGCCCCCGGCCTCGAGGTGACGGAGATCCGCAAGATCGCCGAGGAGATCAGCGTCGGCCGGGATCCTTCGGGTTTGTGAACCGCTGATCGGGGGAGATTCGTCCGGCGAACCCCGCCACGAGATTCGGGAAAGCGCTCACCGCGCAGCCTGACTGCCTGGCAGCCTGGGCACATTCGACGGCCACAGCTACCATTTGACTGCCGTTCGTCGCATTTGAGCCAGTTCGCGCTGGACACGTGTTAGGAGTTCGTGGGTGACGCTGGTCGCTGGGGTCGATTCTTCGACGCAGAGTTGCAAGGTCGTCATTCGTGACGCTGAGACGGGCGCGCTGGTGCGGCAGGGCCGCGCGCCGCATCCCGACGGCACGGAGGTGCATCCCTCCCACTGGTGGGCCGCGCTGCTGCGGGCCATCGAGGAGGCCGGCGGGCTGGACGGCGTGGCGGCCATCAGCGTGGCGGGGCAGCAGCACGGCATGGTCTGCCTGGACGAGTCCGGAAATGTCGTACGCAATGCCCTGCTGTGGAACGACACCCGTTCCGCCCAGGCCGCCACCGACCTCGTCGCGGAACTGGGCGGCCCGCAGACGTGGGCGACCGCGGTCGGCTCGGTGCCGGTCGCCTCGTTCACCGTCACCAAGCTGCGCTGGCTGGCCGAGCACGAGCCCGCCAACGCCGCCCGTACGGCGGCCGTCTGCCTGCCGCACGACTGGCTCACCTGGCGCCTGCGCGGCGCGCTCGCCTCGGGCGACTTCACCGCCGACGCCCCGCCGCCCCCGCTCGACCGGCTCACCACGGACCGCGGCGACGCGTCGGGCACGGGCTACTGGTCGCCGGCGACGGGCACGTACCGTACGGATCTGCTGAAAGCTGCCTTCGGCGCGATCCCGCTCCTCCCCCGCGTCCTCGGACCGGCGGACGTCGCGTTCGACGGCGGCGGCGTGCTGATCGCGCCCGGGACGGGCGACAACATGGCCGCCGCCCTGGGCGTGGGCGCCCGCCCCGGTGACGTGGTGGTGTCGCTCGGCACGTCCGGCACCGTGTTCGCGGTCGCGGAGACGCCGAGCGCCGACCCCACGGGCGCGGTGGCCGGGTTCGCCGACGCGACGGGGCGCTTCCTGCCGCTGGTGTGCACGCTCAACGCGGCCCGCGTCATGGACGCCGCCGCCCGCATCGTCGGGAAGAGCCTCGACGAGCTGAGCGACCTGGCGCTCCAGGCGCCGCCGGGTGCGGGCGGGCTGACGCTGGTGCCGTACCTCGAGGGCGAGCGCACCCCCAACCGCCCCACCGCCACCGGCTCCGTCCACGGGCTGACCCTGGCCACCTCGACCCCCGCCCACCTGGCGCGCGCGGCCATCGAGGGCATGCTGTGCGGCCTCGCCGACGCCCTGGACGCGCTGGGCACCAGGCCGGAGCGCGTGCTGCTGATCGGCGGCGCGGCCCGCTCCGAGGCGGTCCGCCGGATCGCCCCCACGATCTTCGGCGCCCCGATCACCGTGCCGCCGCCGGCCGAGTACGTCGCCGACGGCGCCGCCCACCAGGCCGCGACGCTGGTCACGACGCCGGACTGGCGGTCGGAGGAGACGGAGACGTACGACGGGGAGGCCATCCCGGAGATCCGCCACCGCTACACCCGCGCCACCACCCACATCCTCGACTGACGGTCATCACGGCGGCGGTCTCGTCGATCGCCGCCGCCACGCTCGTCGTACGAGCACCCCTCAGGCAGCTCGTACGAGCACCCCCTGGGCAGGTCGTACGAACACCCATCAGGCAGGTCGTACGAGCAACCATCAGGCAGGCGAGGAACCCCCGATCCTCAGCCCGAAGGCGGACAACTTCTGCTCGTGGTGCTCGATCAGCCCCATGCGCCGGTAGAAGGCGTGGCTGGCGGCCCCCTCGGCCGTGGACTCGTGGTCGGTGGTCAGGATGAAGTGGCGGCAGTGCGCGTAGCGCTCCATCAGATGCTCCAGCAGCCGCCGCCCGATCCCCTGCCCGTGGAAGGCGCTGTTGACGAGCAGTTCCTGTACGTAGCAGACCATTTCATCGTCGGACACCGTCCGCGCGAGCCCGAGCAACTTGCCCGACTCGTCCCTGGCGGTGATGACGAGATGCGAGTTGACCATGCTCCGCTTGAGCTTGGCGATGTCCCGCGTGAACGCTTCCCAGCCGACGGAGTCGTAAAGCTCGAAGATCTCGGCCTCGTCGAACACGCTCTCCGGGGAGACGACCACCACTTATAGGGCTCCAGACTTCCGATTGCCGATGATGCGCCCGATCCTACGACGGGCCACCGACACGTACGGGCGGCGCCTCCAGGGGCCGGGGCATCAGCTCGACGGCACGACCTCGATGACCACGTTGCCGACCTTCTTCCCGGTCTCGACATAGCGGTAGGCGTCGACGATCCGGTCCAGCGGGTAGCGCCGGTCGATGACCGGCCTGAACTGGCCGGACTCGATCAGCTCGCGCAGGTGCCACATCATCTCCCGGTCGCCGCCCGGGAAGGGGAACTTCACCCTCCTGCCGCCGAACAACGGCGTGACCAGCGGCAGGACCAGGTTCTGGCACCAGGGCCCCAGCTCGGAGGACAGGTAGGCCCCGCCGGGTTTCAATAATCGCCTGCAGCGGCCGAACGTGCTCTTGCCCACCGCGTCGAACACCGCGTCGTAGGTCTGCGCGTCCCTCGTGAAGTCCTGCGCGGTGTAGTCGACGACCCGATCGGCGCCCAGCCCCCGCACCAGTTCCAGATTCGGCGTGTCACAGACGGCGGTCACCGTGACGCCGAGGCCCTTCAGCAGTTGCACCGCCGCCGAGCCGATGGCACCCGTCGCCCCATGGACGAGGACCTCCTGCCCGGCCCGGGCCCCGGCCGTCCTGATGAACGCGAGCGCGTAGTGCGACCCCTCGGTGCCGGGAGCGGCCTCGGCGAAGGTCACGTTCGCCGGCATGGTCGCGATCATGCCGTCCTCGGGAACCGACAGGTACTCGGCGTGCGTGCCGAACGGGCCCTCGTTGTACCCGAACACCCGGTCCCCCACGGCGAACGATGTGACGCCGCCGCCGACCGCCTCCACCACTCCCGCGAACTCGGTCCCGAGTATCGCGCGCCGCGGCCGGGCAAGGCCGGTGGCCGCCCGCACGAAGAAGGGCCTGGCCGCCCGGTACGCACAGTCCGTCCGGTTCACGGTCGTCGCATGCACCCTGACCAGGACGTCCTTGTCCCCGACCGAGGGCTCATCAACCTCGGCGATCCGCACCACGTCCGGCGGGCCGTACCGAGAATGAACCGCTGCCTTCATGAACGAAATCTACCGAACCGAAACGCCGGCACAAGAGCCTGTTTTTACCGCCGTCGCGCACGGTACGCCCCGACGGCGGACATCCCGACGGGGGCCTCGTTCAGCCGGACGAGTTGCCGGTCACGGTCTTGGGGTCGGGCGCCTTGACCGACACCTTGCTGCCCCATCCGGTGTAGCGGGTGTCGACCTCGATGATGTCGCCCTCGAAGTCGGCGTACTCGTTCTTGGTGCCCTCGGCGCGGAACGAGCTCGACAGCTTGCTCACCAGGCCGGCCGACGTCAGCGTCAGCGTGTAGGAGACCTCGGTGTCACCGGCCCAGTCGCTGAGGTCGGAGCCGGAGAACCACGGCGAGACCTTGTCCAGATCCTTGAAAGTGATCTTGCCGGTGACCTTGCTCCCCGCCTTCGTGCCCTTGGCGAGCAGCGCCGACAGCGTCGCGGGCTCGGCGGGGTTCAGGACCTGGGCGTACAGGAAGGGCATCGCGCCGCCGCCCTCGAACCTGAACCAGGTCTTGCCCTTGGGCAGGAAATCGGCCACGTATTCGCCGGAGTAGTACGTGTTCCTGCCGATGGAGATCGCGCGGTCCTTGGCGTCGTCATACGCGATGCTCGCGATGTCGTAGCCGACCGGCCCCTTCTTGCCGAACTGGAACACGCCCTTGTTGGTGTACGCCTGAAGGGTGTCGAGGCCGTCGGACCAGTTGGCCGTCTCGGTGAAGCGCACGCCGTGCCCGGCGACCATTTCGGCCTTCAGCGCGCGTACGGGATCCTTGGCAGCGGCCTGCGCGGGCGCGGCGGCCACCAGAAGGGCGCCGGATACCGTTAACAGAACGGTGATCGTCTTTTTCACAATGAGTGATCATGCCGCATTCGCCGCCACTTCCGAAACGCATCTGACGCGGCCGCGCGGATTCGTACGGCTCAGAAGCCTGACGCGCGCACGCGCCCGATGGATACGTTGACCCGCATGGGCGACAGAACACGACCGCTGGACCGTACAGAAGTATCGACGGCATTAGCCACGGCACTCGACGCACTCGCGGCCGCGGCCCCCGCCACGGCGTATCGCGTGTGCGGCACAAGCGCCGCACTCCTGCAAGGCGTCCCGCTCCCCGCCGGGGACATCGACATCTTGCTCTCCGGCCGAAAGGACGTGGACACCTTCGCCGCGGCGCTCTCGTCGTACCCCTGCCTCTATACCGCCTCCTGGCTCCCCGCGTCCTCGCAGTACTTCGCCAGGTTCGAGGTGAACGGGGTCGACGTGGAGCTCAGCACGGTCGAACGCCAAGCTGATACGGACGCCATGGAATGCGTGGGCAGCGGGCCATGGCAGCACCACGTCCTGATCGCCTGCGGCTCTCACCAGGTGCCGGTGGTACGCCTGGAACTCCGGCTGGCCACCGAACTCCTGCGGGACCGGGCCGATCGCTATGACCCGCTCCTCGACCACATGAGCACGCACGGATTCGATCCCGATCTGCTGCACCGGGCGATGAATGCCCACCGCATTCCTGCCCACCGCCTGCGCCTGGTGCAGGACCGCCTCAGCGTCCGAACCGACTGGTGCGTTCATCCCGGATCCTGAGGTCCTCACCGGAGCTCTGTTCGCGACCACGTAGCAGCGTCACGGCAAGCCAGATGAGCGTGGGGAGGAGAATCAGCAGGACCATGACGCAGGTCGCCAGGAAAAGGGCCTCATCGCTCGACGACGAGGAGATGAAAGCGTCATCGCTGTCCACGCAGCGAGCATATCGGGGGTGGGCCCAGCATCTTGAGCACGACCGCGCACGCCTGCCCGGTCGAAACGATAGACCTTTCACCCCGGAACGCCCGGCGCGCATTCACCCCGGAGTCGGAGTGTCCCCACCGGAGGCTTGTTCGCTCGTGGTCACGCCATAGAGGTGCTGACGCACCGTGAGGTCATTCTCCAAGATGTGGTCGATGGTCTCCCAGTAATCCGAGAGCCATGGGTGTGCGAGGGCTTCGTCCCGGGTCAGCTTGCGCCCGTAGAACGGTTCGTCGGGCGCGACGGCCGCACCGGTCACCAAGCTGCACGCCGGGACGGGTGAATTCTCGACAGGTCCCACTCGGCATCCGAACGTGACCCGATTCGCACCGGGACGGCTGACCGGGTCGTCAGGCACCCAGGCATCATCGATGATGACGTCGATCCATGCCTCGTGAATTCCGTCATGGTGATAGCAGGAGGCGTAATAGATCGCGTAAGCCCCGTCGTCGTTGTTGACGAAGCCTGTGACGCGTTCAAAGGGAGTTCGGCAGCAGTCGCAGGTGCCGGTTTTGATATCTCTATCCGGATCGATTCGGAGTCTCACGCTCGCATTATGGGGGCTCTGGCGGCGGCGTGGCCCACGCTTAACGGGTCAAAGAGGTACGGCGAGGTAAGCGTACTCACCGCCTTGATCCCTCCCGCCGCGGAGGAACCCGCTCCATCTCGTCGTCGACGGCCGACACTATGATGCCGACGGCACCAGGTCAGTGGTGACCTGGTGGCGGACCCAGATGGTGCCGCTGTCCGCGCAGAGCGTGAATGTCGCCGCCCGACACCGTATGGAGCCGGAAAGATGACCACAGAGATCAACCACGTCGACCACGAACTGATCCGGGCCGCAGCGCATGTCGCGGCCACACGCTGCCGGGGCGACAACCACACCATGGCAGCCGCGGCGCGCGACCAGGACGGCCGGATCATCACGGCGGTGAACGCGTACCACTTCACCGGCGGCCCCTGCGCGGAGCTCGTCCTCATCGGCACGGCCGCCGCACAGGGCGCCTACGACCTGGACACCATCGTCGCCGTGGGCGACCGCGACCGGGGTGTCGTGCCCCCTTGCGGCCGCTGCCGCCAGGTCCTGCTCGACTACTTCCCAGCCCTCAAGGTCATCGTCGGCACACGTGACGGACTCCGCACCGTCCCCATCACCCACCTGCTCCCCGAAAGCTACGTCTGGGCCGACCACCAGCTCGATACCGAGGTGAACGGAGCTGACGCCCCAGACCATTACCAGCCGAAGCTTGCCTGACCTTCCCCCTCATCGGCTGGACGACCACAAGCCTTCCCGCCGCTCGGCAACGGCAGGTACCAGCCCGTAGGGGTCGGGGTGGATCTCGCGGGAGAAGTCCATGAGTTCAACCCTGTGCGGACGCAACCGAATCAGCACGAAGTCATCTCCGGTCGGGCCGTCCGGAAAGAACGCCTCCAATCCGTCCTGCCACCGAGCAACCCGCTCCGACTTGTCGTCGACCAGGTCGGCCTCGGCATTCAGGCACAGGTAGGCGAAGGCGGCCCTGTCTTCGACCGCGTACGACACCATCCGATGACGGGAGATCTCGGTGGCCTTACGAGACGCCGGGCTCGTCCCGATCCACACCGTTCCGTCGGCATCGACACCGACATGCTGAACGAGCCGAGTATGCGGCTGCCCGTCGTCCACCGTGGTCAAGAACCCATACGGGTTGGCACGCAAGACCTCCAACGCCACATCGAACAACTCACCGGACACCGCTCACCACTCCCCTGGAAATCAGGCACTTCAGGAGCCATCCTTCACGACACCGACGCGCTGGACGACGAGGGGGCACCCCTGATGATCCGCACAACGGCCGGCCGCCGGCCGCATCTCCTGCATGTCGATCATGTGGTGCTGCCTCCGAAGCACCTGCAGGCGGAGTCGTAGCGTGGGCACCGATCCGGACAGTCCATCCAGATCCGTTGCCCTTCGGCGGTCACGGTTCGGCTGACCCCAGGACACCCACCGAAGTAGGCCTCCCACAGGCGGCGATCGCCGAACTCGTACACCACAGGCTCGTCGTCCGACCGGGTCACGACCGCAGCCCACCGCCCAGGTTCCTTCGGATCCACCACGTACAGCACGGGCAGGTTGTCCCCCTCGGGGATGCGGATGCGCAGATCGGTGAGCGCCGCCATGGCCAGGCCCGCACCCGGTGGCGCGGACGCGATGGTGCGGGGGTCGATCCGCGTCATGGAACGCCGACCGCTGCCGTCGTCGACCGCGACCGGGGACGCCGCCACGCTGACCGCGCCCGCCCGGGCCGGCTCGATCCACGCGTACGGGACACAGGCGCAGGATCTTTGGTAGCTGCTCGGTTCACCATCCGAACTCCCTACGGCTTTACGGCGCCTGACCGTTCCCGCCGTGAGGACCTCTCTGAGCTGGTGCGCGGCATGCTCACAAAGCCGATACCGCCGTGATCACCGCATGCACGTCGCACGTGTCATGGGAGCTGCGGCCAGAGGTCCAGCCAGCGATCGATCCGCGTCCTCAACGGCTCCTCCGCCACCCGATCGGTGATCACCTTCATGGGGGCAAGCAATATCTTGCAGGTACGCAAGGCCAAGATCTCATCCCGAGAACGTCTCTGCCAGTCCACCGCCCAGCCGGCCGCCTGCTTCCGGCTCAACGGCAATGCCTCCAGGACATCCGAGGCCAGTCGATCCGGATCCCACAGCGGGTCATCGCCGGGGCCGAGAGCGACGATGAGCAACGCTCGAAGCCTGAAACGGCTCGCGTCCGCGTACCGCGTGGAATAGCCGGCCTGCTCGGCTCCGTCGAGGGCCGCGAAGGCGACCCTGGCCCAGATCCGCCGCGTCTCCCCCTGATCAGAATCCTGCGCGTACAGCAGATTGTGCTGCCACGCAGCCAGCCACGAGTTGATGCAATCGGCACCGAACTCGGAACTTTCCATACCGATCATCATCGCCTTGCAGCTACCGCTTCTCAGCCCTATAGCGCTTGAGGAGCGCCGTGATTCTGTCGTAGTCACGTGCCCCGTTCAGCTCGACGAGCAGCTCGTCAGGGCACAACTCGTAGAAGTCGCCCCACCAACGGCGCACCTTGTTGTCCCAGATCCGGTAGCCGCCGGGCACGCCTCTGGCGACATAGCGTCTCCTGCCCATGGTTCGTCACCGTGCCATCCGCCAGTTCGGCGGGCAAGTGCGATGATCAGCCACGTTGCACGGCGGGCCATGGCCGAGGAACGAAACCCTGGACCTCCCGAATCTCTGGTGTTCGAATCCGTCCGGCACAGTTCATGATTGTGAGTCGGCGGCAGTGGTCCGGTGTCTGCTTTGATCACGGTCATGGAACCAGAAGCGGCGCGCTATGGGCCGATGACTCCGGCGCACCTGGCAGTAGAGCATGGCGACCTGAGGGAGCTGACCCGATTGCTCGACGCCGGTACCGACCCAAATGAGGTGGGCTCCAACATGACACTGCTCCTGCATGCGATCGACGTGGAGGCGGACGGAGCAGCCCAGACCGGAGAGCCGCTCGATGCTGCATGCACCGCCGTGCTCCTGGCATATGGGGCGGATCCTGAACGCCCGGGCCCCGATGGGGACATCCCGCTGCTCTTCGCCTTCCGCTACCGTCATGGGCTGGCTGTTCGGCTACTTGAGGCTCACATCGCCCGCCGTCACGGTGGCAGCGCGCCCGCCCCCTGTCCTGAGCTCCCTCCAGCAGAACCGCTGACGCGCCCTCGGCCCTAGCGAGTTCTACGTACGGCCACCATCGTCACCGAGACACCGCCGCCGGCTACAGAAGGGACTACAGGATGATCGCTTTCGACGGGACCTTCTATCGCATCACGGACCCTGAGTTCGAGATGACGATCCCGGCATGGGACGGATACGAGCCGGACACCGCTGATGAGGCGGACGCGACAATCACCTTTCACGATGGCTCACGCCGGTATGCGACCTTCATGACCCTGGATGTGGTCCGGCGGAACATGGACAAGAACGTGCGCACCGGTGAGTGCCTCGGCGGCAGATACTTCTGGTGCTCAGACTTGGTCATCATCCGGGACGTCGGGTTCGACAGTATGGCGGCTGCGGTTCGCGATCTGATCTCGTCTGGAGACATCGAGGGAGCCTGCGGCCTGCTCGAGCCTGATGACCATGACGGGGAGAAATGAACGCCCCGGGACACGCGGGAGCTGAAGCGGGTGACGGCAACGAACCCGCGCTGTCAGCCTGGGAACTGCAAGGATCATCGCCCATCATGGCCCTGAACTGGGCGACCGGCCGGTCGTGAGTGACCGTGCTTGACTCTTCGCCGCCCTGTCCAATTGCGCGACGGTCATGGTCCCGGAGTTGCGGGATCGATCTGACCGCCATTCTCGATAGTGCCTGGGCACGACTTCGGGCTATCGTCTCGCCAGGCGATGAGGTCGATCGCACGGTAACGGGCGGGGCCTCGGGTGCACGGACTGAGCCGCCGAACCTCATCGCCGTCCACCATCTAACGGTCATCAACCATCTGGCCCGCCGATCGTCCCCGACCATGTACGGTGACCGACCACGTTGTGGCGATCGTAGGGCTGCACCTGTGCGGCGGCGGGGCAGCCCCGGTCGGAGCGTTCGCTCGGTACGGCCCCGGCGTGCGGAGGGACGGGGTGCGGCAGCGCTGCCACTTGATCCAAAAAGGGATTAGTTCGGCAAGTTCTCCAAGGTCAGCGACCATGGATAGTTCTCGATGCGTTCTGCTCCGGAGCTTGGCGGGTGTGGCTCGAACTGGCCGGGGCCAATCAGCACGTGTACGCCTTCGGCGCGAAGTTGGTCGACGCTGCGTTGGAACGGGGCGCGCGCGGCCAGGGCGATGTTGACGAAGGGCAGGATGACGACGGGGATGCCAAGTCCTGGGGCTTCGGCCAGGAGGCCGAGCGCGTAGGTGTCGGCGATGCCTAGGGCGAACTTGTTGATCGTGTTGTAGGTGGCCGGCGCGACGATGATGGCGTCGGCTCGGGGGGACTTGGGTTCGTGCGGCTTACGGTACTGGCTGCGGACGGGGCGGCCGGTCTGCCTCTCCAGTTCGGCAACGTCGATGAAGTCGAGTGCAGGCGGAGTGGCGATGATCTGGGCGGTCCAGCCGGCGTCTTGGGCGAGGGTGACGAGGCGGCCGACGTCCGGCGCTGGTCCTGCGGCGCAGACAATGATGTAGAGGACCTTGCCGGATTGGGTCACGCGTGGACTCCCAGGGTTGCCGCGTACTCGCGGGCTTCACGGCGGACGCTGATCGGGGCGGTTGCCAGGATGTCACGTACGAGCCGGAGAGCCGTGGGCGGCCGGTGACTTCTCCGGGGCGATCGATGAAGGACGCCAGCGACCGCATGGGCGCCGCTCTCTGGATCATCCGGAGGCCAACTGCAACCCTGACGCCCACGAGATCAAAAAGGCCCTCTCCCCGATCAAGGGAGAGGGCCTCCTACGTGCGGAGGATCGGGGATTTGAACCCCGGATGGGCGGTAAACCCAAACCGCATTAGCAGTGCGGCGCCATAGACCTGACTAGGCGAATCCTCCCGGAAGCCATCTCGGCTCAGGACAGCGTACCGGCCTTCTGGCGAGGCGGCAAAGCGATTGCTCCCCCACCCTTCACCAAGAGTTATCAACAGCCTGTGCGTAACCGCCTGTGGACGAAGCCCGTCCACAGCGTGGACGGGCTTCGGACCTGTGGATAACGTGGCGGAGCGCCACGGGACCGGAGGGGTGCGGTCACGCCGCCGGCGCCGCCTCGCCCTCGATCTCGATCTTGACCTTCTTGCCCACCAGCACGCCGCCGGTCTCCAGGGCCTGGTTCCAGGTGAGGCCGAAGTCCTCGCGGTCGAACTCCGCGGTGATCGAGAAGCCCCACACCGTGCCGCCCCACGGGGTGGTGCCGGCGCCGCCGTACTCGACCGTGAGCTCCACCGGCCGGGTCACGTCGCGGATGGTGAGGTCGCCGACGACGGTGAACTCGTCGCCCGAGTGGCTGACCACGCGGCCGTTCCTGAAGGTGATCTCCGGGAACTTCTCGACGGACAGGAAGTCGTCGCTGCGCAGGTGGCCGTCGCGGTCGGCGACGCCCGTGGTGATGCTGGCCGTCTGGATGGTGAGCTCGGCGGTCGACTCCAACGGGTTCTCGGCGATCGTGACCGAGCCGCTGAAGGAGTCGAAGTGGCCGCGGACCTTGCTGACCATCATGTGCTTGGTCACGAAACCGATGCGGGTGTGGGCCGCGTCCAGGTTGTACGTGCCGGCGGCCGGGACGGTCAGGGACTCCCAGGTACGGGTGCTCATGGGGTTCTCCTCAGAGGAACAGTTGCTGTGCGGATGTCTGCGGCAACAACTTTCTACACGAGGAATATTCCACCAGTCAACTAACATCGGTTAGGCTGTGAGGGTGATGAATTTTGACGACTCCCGGCTGACAGCCATCGGACTGCTGACGGAGGTGCACGCCGGCATGATGAGCAAGTTCCAGCCGGCGCTCAGCACCGCGGGGTTGTCAGAGATCGACTTCGAGACCGTCATCAGACTCGCCCGCTCGCCCGGGCAGCGGTTGCGGATGAGCGATCTGGCCGCGCAGACCGAGCTGTCGACGAGCGGGGTCACCAGGGTCGTCGACCGCCTGGAGCGGGACGGGCTGGTGGCCAGGGAGGCCTGTGCCACCGACCGGCGGGCCTCCTACGCCGTGCTCACCGAGGCCGGGCGGGCGCGGCTGGAGTCCGTGCTGCCGAGTCACCTTCGGGACATCGAGGACTATTTCACCGGGCTGCTGGACCGGGAGGAGCTGGCCGCGTTCCTGGCCACGCTGCGCAAGATCAGAGCCGTCGTACGTCCGTGCGCCACAGCAGGCGCCCAAGCCACCATCGGCGCCCAAGCCACATCCGACGCCAAAGCCACAACCACAACCGGCGCTCAAACCACAGCCGGCACCCACGCCGAGCCGACGGGGAGCTCATGAAGGGTGGCGGGTCAGCGCGCTCCTGAGCTTGCCCATGGCCCGCGACACCGTGCTCTTGACCGTCCCCACGCTGATCCCCAGCGTCCTCGCGATCTCCGGCTCGGTCATGTCCTCGTAGTACCGCAGCACGATCGCCGCCCGCATCCGCTCGGGCAGCTCCCCCAGCGCCCGCTCCAGCTCCTCGTGCACCTCCCCGTGCGACTCGTCCGAGGATGAAGTGCACATCTCAGGCAGCTCGTCCGAGGGGTACTCCTCCAGCTTGCGCCGCCGCCACTGCGAGATGTTGATGTTCACCATGGCCCGCCGCACGTAGCCGTCCAGCGCCCGCCGGTCCTCGATCCGGTCCCAGGCCAGGTACGTCTTGGTCAGCGCGTTCTGCAGCAGGTCCTCCGCGTCCAGCGGGTGCCCGGTGAGCTGGTGGGCGGCGCGCAGCAGGGCCGGACCGCGCGCCCTCACGTACTCGCGGAACTCGTCTTCCCAGCCGGTGGTCTGCATCGTGGCCAGAATCGCAGCCGGATGCCCTATTGGGCCTGAACCAGAATTCAGGTTTCGGTCCGCCGACGATAAAGGTAGGCCAAGGCCGGTGGCGGTTTGTTCGTCGCCGGGTGTCAACTCACTTCCCCGGGGATGCGTATTTTGATCCGGTCTGCGACGGTACGGTGTGAGCTGCCCTCAAGTCGTGTGACTCTAGTACCGACGAGGGAGGGGCCGATGGGATATCCGAGCGTTGACCGCCGCAGGGTGCTCGCCGCGGCCGCGCTCGGCCGCGAGGCCGGCGATCCCGGCCCGGCCCAGGACGGCGCGGAGCCCTTACGCGCGGTCGCCGGCGAGATCCTGGACGTCAGCCCGCACCTGATCATCATCGAGACCCCTGCGGGCACCGAGGAGCGGCTGGTGATCGCCCCCTGGGCCACCGCCTGGCACGGCCAGGACGTCGCGCCCGCCGATCTTCCCGCGGGCTCCATGGTCGTGATGCGGACGCGCGAGCGGCGCGTGGTCGAGCGGATCTGGGCCGACACCACCCGCATCACCGGGACGATCCAGTCGATCAGCGGACGTAAGGACCTGACGGTCGAGCTCGACTGCGGCCCCCACCGCGGCCACCGTACCGTCACCATCCCCTACCGGGCCTCCGGGCGGCTCCAGGTGCGGCATCCCATGTGGGAGGCGGGTTACCTGTTCGACGCGATCGGGGTCAGGAAAGCGGGCGGCAGCCTGGCCCTGCTGCCCGCGACCTCGCAGCCCCCCTACCCGGCCCGAGCCGTGCCCGCCCCGCCGCCCGCGTACGCCGGCCTGCAGTCCCGCATCTTCGGCCCCGCCACCTGGTCCGACACGTTCGACGAGGAAGAGCGCGGCGCCGCGTACCCGATGCTGGAGCGCCAGGACACCGGCTGCCCGGATGCCGGCGTGTCGTGCACCGGGCTGCCGTACCTGGCGCTCGGGTCGCTGCTACAGGTCACAAATGTCTGCTCGCAACGCGGCGCCAACGTGCCGGTCGTGTCGTGCGGCTGCGTGGCGGGCCGCTTCTGCGACCGCTGCGTCGAATGCGACACCTCGCCGCGCGGGCGGGTGGTGGAGTTGTCGCCGTTCTCCTATGTTGAGCTCGGCGGCGACCTGATCAAGGGGTGCTTCAACGCTCAGATCGGATTGGGGTGACGCGGGCGTGCTCGGATCTCAGTTGCCGCTCCTGATCGTGCTGCTGCTCATGGGCACGGTGGCCAAGGTGAGCACCGTACGCACCGGAGCCGAGCCGGGGGCGCTGTCCCGGCTGGGGCCCGCGGTCCTGATGCCGGGCCCCATGCAGGCCCCCTCGCTGCTGGTCTGCGCGGCCGGTGAGGTGGTGCTGGGGGTGGGGCTGCTGGTGACCACGCATCCGATTTTCCGGTGGGGTACGGTCACCTTCTTCGCGCTGTCCACGTACGTGCTGCTGGAGCTGCGCAGGCGGCGGCCGGACGCCGGCTGCGGCTGCTTCGGTGAGGTGAGCTCCGCGCCGGTGGGCCTGCGTTCGATCGGCCGGACGGTCATGTTGACCGGGATGTCCGTGATGTCGGTGTGGGCACCGGCGCCGGGATGGACGGCCATGCTCGAGCTGTCGTGGCTGACGGCCGCGGGCGTGGCCGTGCTCGCGCTGCTCTCCCCCGAGCTGGAGGAGCTGATCGACCGCGTACGGTTCCGCGCCCCGTGCGAGCAGCGCCGCGGTCCCGCCGAGTCGATCACGCTCGCGCGGCTCAGGGCCAGCGGCACCTGGCGGGCCCACGAGGGCGAGCTGACCTCGGCGGAGCCGTACGACACCTGGCGGGAGCTGTGCTGGCGCTTCTTCGCCTTCCGCAACCACGACGAGGACGACGTCGTCTTCGCGGTGCACCTCAGCGGCCGGCGCCCGGCGGTGCGGATGGCCGTGGTCGGCACGGCGGACGGCAGGTCTCTGCCGGAATATACGCCAGTATCGGCCTGACGCTAGAGAGCGTTAGATTCCGCTCGACAGGCATAGCGATATGGCTCTATTGGGCTGTCTAGCTTCCCCACTAGACAGCCCAATAGAGGTCTAGGAGTGCCGCTCAAACCGGTTGAGCGCGCAGGAACTTCCCGAAGTGCGGCACCGTGAACGCGATCAGCCCACGCTCGGCGCTGTAGATGAGCCCTTTCTTGATGAGGCTGTCACGGGCGGGCGAGAGGCTGGACGGCTTGCGCCCGAGGGCGTCGGCCACCTCCGCGGTGGGGACCGGCTCGTCGCCGATCTGGGCCATGGCGTGCATGTAGTCGCGCTCGGCCGGGGTGGCCCGCTCGTAGCGGCTGCCGAAGAACCCGACCGCGAGCTCCTCCTCGGCCTCCGGCGCGGAGACCTTGACGTCCTCGAGGGTGATCGGGGTGCGCGGGGCGAGGTCCCAGGCGACCTTGCCGTACGCCTGCACGAAGTAGGGATAGCCGTCGGCCGCCTCATAGAGGGCGTCGAGGGCGTCCTGGGTGAACTCCACCTCTTCCTCGCGCGCCGGCAGGATCAGCGCGAGATCGGCCGCCTCCCGGTCGAGCTTGTCGATACGCGCGTAGCGGAAGAGCCGCTCGGAGTAGCTCTTGCTGGCTGACAGCACGCTCGGCAGGTGCGGCAGCCCGGCGCCCACGACGATCAACGGCCCGCCCGTCTGCGACAGCTCGTGGCAGGCGGCGCAGAGCGCGGAGACGTCGGCGGGCTGCACGTCCTGCATCTCGTCGATGAACAGCGCGATGCCCACGGCCAGGTCGGTCGCCACGCCGGCGGCGTCGACGAACAGCTCGGTCAGGTCGATCTCCAGGTCGCCGGAGTCGGCCCGGCCCCGGCTGGCGGGCACCTCGATGCCCGGCGACCAGTGCGAGGTGCCCTTGGCCGCGGCGGGATCGCGCATGGCGAACGCCTTGAGCACGCCGAGGAACTCCTCGATGCGCTCGGGCGCGCGATGGCGCGGGGCCAGCTCGCGGATGGCCATGTGGAGCGCGGCCGCCACGGGACGCCTGATCGACTGGTCGGGCCGGGCCTCGATCTTGCCCGTGCCCCACAGCCGCTGCATGGCCATGGACTTGAACGTGTTGAGCAGGACGGTCTTGCCGACCCCCCGCAGACCGGTGACGACCATGCTGCGCTCGGGACGGCCACGGGCCACCCGCTCCAGCACGACCTCGAACTGTTGCAGCTCACGATCGCGCCCGGCGAGCTCCGGCGGACGCTGCCCGGCGCCGGGGGCGTAGGGGTTTCGCACAGGGTCCACGCTCTCGGACTCTATTGCCGGATATAGCGGCCGTCTTAGATTTGGGAAGAAAGTGCTACGGCGTGTCCGAGCAGGGGCGGTCGCGAGCACCGTCATCGGACACACCCCCTCTCACCAGGCCGAACCTCTGTTCGATTGCGGTACACAGAACTGTAGCGCGGACTCGAACACCTATGCGATGCTTTCGAGTAAAGATCTTCGCAACAGCTGGCACCCCCACTTCGACGGGCCCCGGCCAGGATGTCGAACTTGGCAGCCGTCCCGCCCGAGCAATAGCGTTCGGAACCATGCGGACCTTCGCGAATGTTCAGGAGCTCAAAGCGGCCGTCGGCGAGACGTTCGGCCCGTCCGAGTGGCGCACCGTCACCCAGGAACAGGTCAACCTCTTCGCCGACGCCACCGACGACCACCAGTGGATCCACGTCGACGTGGATCGGGCCAAGGAGGGGCCGTTCGGCGGCACCATCGCCCACGGCTACCTGAGCCTGTCGCTGCTGCCGTCGTTCATGTTCGGGATGGTCAAGGTCGAGGGCATCGCGATGGGGGTCAACTACGGCCTCAACAAGGTCCGCTTCCCCCGTCCCGTCCCCGTCGGCGCGCGCATCAGGGCCGTCGGCGAGCTGATCGACGTCAAGGGGACGCCGGCCGGCTACCTGTCGAACCTGAAGATGACGATCGAGATCGAGGGCGAGCGCCGCCCGGCGTGCGTCGCGGAGACCCTCAGCCTGTACGTGCCCGCCGAGTCATGAGCCACCGGGCCGGAGTCCTGCCCGGCCGCGAGCCGGCGGACCGGGGTCACCACCAGCCCGAGCCACCGGGCTTGAGCCACCGAGTCTGAGCCACCGGGCCGGCGTCACGACCGGCCCTGGGGCTGCTCCCCTGAGTAGTAGATCGCCGCCTGCACCCGGCTCCTCAGCCCGAGCTTGTTCAGCACCCGGCTGACATGCGTCTTCGTCGTGGCCTCCGCCATGTCCAGCTCCCTGGCGATCTCGGCGTTCGACAGCCCCCGCCCGATGCACGCCAGCACCTCCCGCTCCCTCGGGGTCAGGCTCTCGGGGTCGGCCACCGGCTCCCGGCGCGGCGCCTGCTCGGCGAACGCCGCGATCAGCTTCCGTGTCACGCCGGGCGAGATCAGCCCGTCGCCCCGAGCCACCAGCCGCACCGCCTCCACCAGCGCGTCGGCGTCCGTGTTCTTCAGCAGGAAACCGGCCGCTCCCGCGCGCAGCGCACCGAACACGTACTCGTCGACGTCGAACGTGGTGAGGATCAGGACGTCGCTCACGCCCGCCAGCTCGCGGGTGGCGGAGATGCCGTCGAGCCTGGGCATGCGCACGTCCATGAGCACGACGTCGGGGCGCAGCTCCCTGGTCATGGCCACGGCCTGCTCGCCGTCCCCCGCCTCGCCGACCACCTCGATGTCGCCGGCGCCGTCCAGGATCAGCACGATTCCCGCCCGTACGGCCGCGTGATCGTCGGCCACCAGCACCCTGATGGTCACCGCGTCACGCTCCCCTTCGTGGGAGCGGTCGCGGCCGAATCCGAACGGTCCGTGATGGGGGCCTGCCCATGACCATCGGCGATGAGGACCGACCCGTGTCCGGGGGAGGCGAAGCCCGGCTTGGGACCATCGATACTTGATGTCCCCCCAGGACCATCGACGGTGGGAAGCACCGCCACCACCCGCCACCCCTCCCCGGAGCCGCCTCCCTCTGCCAGAGCCTTACCCTCTGCCAGAACCTCTCCCTCTGCCAGAACCCCTGCCTCTGCCAAAACCCCTGCCTCGAAGGCACCACCGACCAGCGCGACCCGCTCCCGCATACCGATCAGCCCGACACCGGCCCCCACCCCGATCTGAGCTCCCGACGATCGCGCTCCACGCCCACTGACCCCATCCTTCGCACTCACCGCGTTCACCACACTCACCACTATTCGCCCGACCTCGTACGAAACAACAGCCCGGACAGGCGGTTCGCCGTGTTTGAGCGCATTCGTGAGCGACTCCTGGAGAATGCGATATCCGGCCAGATCCACCGAGGCGGGCAATTCCCGCGGCTCCCCACGAACCAGCAACTCGACCGCCACACCGGCCCGCCTGACCCGCTCCACCAACGCCTCCGCATCGGCCAGCCGCGGCCGGGTGGCCTCCGCGGGATCGTCGTCCTCCTGGCGGAGCAGCCCGATCATGGACCGCATCTCGGCCAGCCCCTTCACGCTGTTCTCGCGTACGGACTCCATGATCTTCCTGACCGTGGCCGCGTCCAGGTCCTTACGGGTGAGCGCGGCCGTCGACTGGATGGCGATGGCGCTGAAATGGTTCGCGATCATGTCGTGCAGCTCACGCGCCATCCGCGTACGCTCGGCCGCGACGGCCGCCTGCCGGTCGAGCTCGGCCAGATGAGCCACCTGCTCGGCGCGTACCCGCTCGGCCGCGGCCCGATCCCGCTGCTCCCGCAGAACCAGCGCCGTCGTGACGGGCGTGACCAGCACCAGCCCCGCCTGCACCCCCATGACGGCCAGCATCCGCCAGTCGGCCGCGAAGAACCCGGCCACTCCCCCGGCCGCCACCGCCAGCACGGAGGTGATGCCGAGCAACCACCGCGCGAACCGCGCCGGCCCGTACAGCGCGGCGGCGTACAGATTGTCGGTGAAGACCAGCACCGTCGCCAGGGACGGCCCCACGAACGCGTCGATCGTGACCGCCACCACGCCGAGCCCCAAGGAGCTCAGGGGCGCCCGCTGCCGCACCACGACCCCGGCGCAGGTCAAGGCCAGCGGCACGCACAGAGCCCAGACGGGCGCGTCGCGGGGCAGGTAGGCACGGCCCGCGATGAGGAACACCCCCACCACGAACGCCACCCCGGCACCCAGCGCCGCCCGTTTCATGCCCCCATCTCACCATCTCGCACGACCACTTCCCTCCTGCACGGGAACCGCCTACGCATACACCCTTCGATGTATCCGCGGCCCGCTCACCACCTTCTTCCCCCCTGGTCAGCCACTCCCCGCGACCCGCGAGGGGCACGCGGACGCGGCCACGATTGCCATATTGGTTCGAGGCACCCGCCAGAACCCGCTATGCTTGCTTACGCAGCAGGCGGCCGTAGCTCAATGGATAGAGCATCTGACTACGGATCAGAAGGTTACGGGTTCGACTCCTGTCGGCCGCGCACATTCGAAAGGCCCGCCACCAGGGACACCCTGGAGCGGGCCTTCGTGTTTGTCAGGACAATCTCGCGATCTTGCTAACAGGGTTGCTAACACCAGCCTTTCTGGTCGTTGATCGACTTCGCGAAGACCTCCGCAGCTGAGGCTTCCGCCGCGCGGATCACGTGGGCGTAGACCCTCAGGGTGATCGAGGGGTCGGCGTGGCCGAGTCGGGCCGCGACGACGTGGACCGGCACACCGGCCAGGAGGAGCGTGGTCGCGTGGATGTGCCTCAGGTCGTGGAGCCGGGCATGCGGTAGCGGGTGGTCCGGGTAGGTCTCGTTGTAGCGCTTGATCAGGATTGGGAACAGCGAGCTGAGCGTGTCCGGGTGGACGGGCTCACCCCAACCGGTCGTGAACACGTAGTCGCCACCGCCTCGCCACTCAGGGCCGACCTTGAGCTTGTCGGCGGCCTGCATCTTGTGCTGGTTGCGCAGGACGGTGATGGTGCCGTCGTCAAGGCTGACGATGCGCTTCCTACCGCTCTTGGTGGTCCCCTCGACACGCGCGCCGTCAATGAAGGACGCCGAGCCTCTGATGACCAGCTGCTTGGCGTCGAGATCCACGTCCGACCACCGGAGGTGGAGCAGCTCACCACGACGCGCGCCGGTGTAGGCCGCCAGATGGAAGAAGGGCCAGAGACGATGATCGCGGGAGTAGCGTAGGAATGCCTTGAGCTGGTCCGTGGTCCAGACGGTGCCCGGTTCCTTGATCTCGCGGCGGGGACGCTTGGCCTTCTCGACCGGGCTGGACGAGAGCAACTCGTCGACGTTCACAGCGTCGCGGAAGGCCTTCCGGAGGATGGCGTGGACGTAGTCGACCGTGCGTGAGGAGAGCGGCCGTCCGTTCTTCCCGCCCCTGGCCATGAGGTCCCGGTACAGCTTCGTGATCGTGGATGCTCGGACTGCCTGAAGTCGCAGAATGCCGATGTTCGGCTTGATGTACCGGTTGATCATGTGCCGGTAGTCGGCGAGCGTCTTGGGCTTGATCTCGACTGCGTGGGCCTCGATCCACTCATCGAGATACTCGCGGACCGTGATGGTGTTGCGGTCGACGTACTCGCCGCGGCGGGCCTTGACACGGGCTTCGTCGCGAGCGGCCTTGGCGTCGTCCTCGGTGACGAAACCGCCCACCCATCGAGGCTTGCTCTCCCCCGTTTCGGGGTCGCGAACTCTGATCACGTATGACCAGGTGGTGCCGCGCTTCATGACGCCGTCGCGCAGTTTGGGTGCCTTCTTCTTACGCGGTTGCTCATCCGGTGTGCCGACGAGTGTCTTGGTCATACGGCGATCTCCTTCCTGGTCAGGCGGGTGATGTAGTCGGTAAGGGCCGAGACGGGGATGCGGCGGGAGCCGTCGATGCGGACGGAGTCGACGACGCTGGTGGCGAGCAGTTGGTAGAGCTTGCTGCGGGAGATGGCCAGGGCTTCCGCAGCCTCAGGGACGGTGAGGAGGAGCCGGGTCATGAGCGGCTCCCTGCGGTGTGCTGGCTTGTGGGCAGCGGTGTTCCTGTGAGGGCGGCGGCGAGGAGGGCGTCTCCAGCTGCGTGGCCCTTGCCTGCGTACTCCCCCATTCGGAGATCACGAGGATGGTGTCCTCGTCGAAGAGGGGCAGGCGTCCGTGACTGACCTCTTCGGTATGAACGAAGCGTTCTCTGGCTGCTCGGAGTTCGCCGAGGGTGGTGGAGTAGCGGCGGGATCGTGTGGAGAAGCGGCCGCGGAATCCGAGCATGTGGGCCCAATCGGCGAGCCGGAGCTCGGACAGCTCGTCGAGGATGCCGAGCCTCTGGCATGTCGCGATGAGGCGGCGGGCGTGGTCGCGGAGGTTGTAGGCGCTCAGGTCGTCGAGTGGGTTGATGCGGCGGTCGAGGGTGCCGACGCATTCGGCGGCTTTGGTGGCGTACTTGGCGATGTAGCCGGCGACGGCTTGTTCGGTGAGGTCGCCGGTCAGAGTGATCGGTCGGATGTCGAGCTGACTTCCCCAGCGCAGGGTGCGTGCGGGCTGGTTCTCATGCGCGGGTGCGGTGGCCGTGACTGCCTTGGCCGCGTGTTGTATGCCTGGGTCAGGGTATCGGCGGTCGCCCAGGTTGGTGGCGGTGCAGCTGGTCCGCCGGGTCCGTCAAGGCGGATGACGGCGTGGAAGTGGACAACGCCGCGCCGTTGGTATTCGGCGACCTTGGCGAAGGAGAGGGTGAGGTGGTGGCGCAGGTCCTTGAGCGCCAGGCCGCCGGCCTTGGCGAGGGCGCGGCGTACGGAGTCGGCGAAGCGCTTCCACAGCAGCGGGGCCAGGGCGTTGAACAGGACGCTGCCGGTGTAGTCGTAGCAGTCGCGGCAGAGCGGTTCGCCGAGGCGCGGGTCGTCCTTGCTGTGGCGTTCGGTGCACGACATGACGCGGCCGTGTGGGCAGGTGGGCGCGTTGCGGCGGGCGTAGCAGGGCTGGACCTTGCCGCCGTGCTCGCGACGGGTGTGGACCGGGCCAAAAGATGGGGCGGTCAAGGTGACGAACAGGGTCGGGTGGCTGGTGACGGTGTCCGGTACGCCTTTGCCGCCGACGAGGCCTGCGCGGATGAGCTGGTAGGTGTCGGCGCGGTAGGTCTCGGCGCAGGCGGGGCAGCGGGTGGCGCGGCGGGTCTTGCACGGGACGCGCAGGATGCCGTCAGGCTCGCTGCGGGTGGTGTAGCGGTGGAGCAGGGCCCCGGTGGCGCGGTCGTAGTGGTCGACCTTGCCGCGTAGGTGGATGGGTTGGCGGCAGCCGCCGGTGTTGCGGATCTGGGATGCCCAGCGGTCGTAGTCGGCTCGGTTGAGGCGCTTGATCATGCCGGTGATGGCGTGCGCGTTGGCGTGGGTTGTGGGCAAGATGGTGTCCTCCTTTCGCTCGTTCGGGTGAGGGGATGGCCCTCGACCTGGCAGTCGTCTTGGCGGATGTGCGGCCAGGCCGGGGGCGATGCGCGTTATGCGCCGTGGTTGTCGAGGCCGGTGCCGTCGCAGTCGAGGCAGCGGGCGTGGTCGGTGTCGAGGCCGGTGCCGTTGCAGGTGCAGCAGCGGTAGTGGATGACCGGCAGGTCAGCGGGCATGCGTTTGCCTCCTTTCGCGTGGGCGGGTGGTGAGGTAGACGCGCCAGTGATGCGGGTGGGCGCGGTCGGGGTAGACGCGTGAGACGGCGTGGACGGTGAAGTGGAGGCGTAGCTGGAACAGGGCGTCGACGATTTCGGCGCGGGTGCCGTCGATGCGGATGCGCATGGGGTTCTCCTGGTCAGGTGGCGTCGGGCTGGATGCAGCCGCGGTAGCTGTTGTCGGCGTCGTGGCGAGCGCGGGCGGTGGCGAGGATGGCGACGGCGCGGTACTCGACCGGGCCGAACAGGCGCGAGGTGGCGTAGTGCCCGTACGGGGAGTCCTCGTAGTCGATCTGCGAGCCGACGAGTGCGGCGATCTGGTCGATCTCGGCGCGTTGGTCGGCGTCGCTGTTCTGGCCGGGGAAGTGGTGGACGGTGACGTTGGAGGAGACGGGCACCTGCGGGTGGGCTTCGAGGAAGGAGGCCAGGTGGAGCAGCCCGTTGATGAGGGCGGTGCGGTGGTCGTGGGTCATCGGTCGGGTTCTCCTTTCAGGCGGTGCGCAGGGTGCGCAGGAGGTCGGAGGCGAGTTGGTTGGACACGCCGAGGTGGGCGCGTAGGGCGTCGCGGGTGATGGGTTTGCCGTGTTTGGCGTGGTGTTCGTCGGCGACGCGGCGGGCGTAGTCGACGAGGGCCGGGGCGAGGGTGCCGTCTTGTTCGTCCTCGCTGGCTGGGACGAGTTCCGGGGTGGCGGACGGTGCCAGGACGGGTGAGGACGAGGCAACCGGGCCGGCGGAAGGTTCGGGAGGGCTGTGGGTGGCGCGGCGTTCCAGCATCGAGACGGCGATGAGGAAGGCGGCGGCCGGGGTGGCGGCGGTGATCCAGCCCCAGACGGTCGGGTCGGCTTGGGCGAGGTTGGCGGCCAGGGACAGGACGATGCCGCCGGTCAGGACGAGGACGGGCCAGGACAGTCGGCCCCGCCTGTTGCCGGTCTTGTTGTCGCGTTGGCGTTCGCGGGCGGCCATGACGCAGGTCAGGTCGATGCAGACGGCGACGGCCCAGGACATCCAGCCGGTCTGGCCGTGCTGGCTGGCGGTGTCGCGGATGTGGGTGAACGATCCGGCACCCGCGATGGCGGCCAGGACGAGGACCGGGCCGGTGTCGAGCAGTCGGCAGGCGAAGCGTCGCATCGTTCCTCCCTTCATGGGTTCAGGCGTTGATGGGCTGAGGTAGATGGGCGATGATCTCGTCCCAGGCCGGTGTGAGGTGGGCGTGGGTGCGGGCGGCGTGTTCGGCGGTCTGCTCGGTGACATAGAAGGAGCGGGCCCGATACCACTGGCCGTCCTGCGAGGCGACGATCGCGACACCCGGTGTCTCAGCAGGAATGGCGCGAGCCGAGACCAGGGCGGCCGGGTCAAGGTCGCCGAGGGTCATGGTGGCGGTCTCTGGATCGTTGACCCGGTGGCAGATCCGGCCCGAGCACTGGGCGCGAAGAGAGGTGACGCCGGGGCCGAGGTCGGAGCCGATGCGCTGGCCGCAGCAGAACAGGTAGATGCCGAACGCCCGCCCGAGCTGGGCGACCCGCAACAGCGCCATCGACGTTTTGGCGATCTCGTCCTTCTCCGACTTGTCGGCCATCAGGTACAGCTCGGCCAGCTCGTCCACCAGGACCACGACCGGGACCGGCCGGACGCCGGGCGGGAGTTGCCAGATGTTGCGGGCACCGGCCTGACGGCACAGCCTCATGCGATCGATCATCAGCCCGACCAGGTCGCACAGGAGGCTGACGGACTCGGCGCGTGAGGTGGCCAGCGCGGACAGGCGCGGGCTGTAGGGCGTGAACTCGACCCCGCCTTTGAGGTCGAAGCCGACGAGCGCTACCGGTTGTGGAGCCAGTCCGACGATCAAGGCGTTGGCGAGGTTGGACTTGCCGGACTGGGTTGCTCCGGCGTTCAGCCAGTGCGGCACGGTGCGGAAGTCGATGATCCAGGGCTTGCCGGTTTCCAGCCGTCCCACGGTGACCTTGAGCAGGTCGGGCGAGGGTGGGAGCTGGTCGACCTTGACCAAGGGGTCGCGCATGGTGGCCATGAGGACGGCGCGGCCGGGCCGGGGTGATGAGACGCGGATGGCATGGACGCCCCAGGAGTGGGCGAGGCGTTCGGCGGCGTCGGCGTAGTCGCCGGGTGTCTGGCCTTCCAGGGTGTGCAGGGTGACGCGCCAGCCGTGCCGGGTCGGCAATGGCAGCCACATGAACGGTTTGGTGTCCACGGCGATGCGTTGCCATTTGCGCTTGACGCGGACGATGCCGGTGGAGGCGACGAGGCCGGGGACGGTGGTGAACCAGAAGCGTTGCCGCTTCTTGGTCAGGTTGCAGCCGAGGGCGACCCGCCGCCACGAGGCGCGTACCGACAGGGCGACCAGCGGGAAGCTGACCACCAGCCAGAACGAGCCGGGGTGCCAGCGGCGCCAGGCCCACAGCCCGGCCGCCGCAGCGGCCAGGACTGCGAGCACTTCCAGCGCGTCACGCATCGGCGGCCTCCCGGACGGGGAGCAGCGCCGAGGCGCGGTAGGCGATACCCCACCGGCCGGCGATCTCCCAGACGTAGCCGAGCAGGCCGACGCGTTGACCTGGTCGCCGACGCTGATGGGCGGTTCGCCGGTGATACCGATCTTGACGAGTTCGATCCTGCCGAACTCATCCTCGACCGAGACGGTGACCTCGTAGACGGTGTTGCCGTTCTTGTCGGTCTTGATCTCGCCGGTGTCCTTGTTGAGCACCCGCGGGCGCGGAGCCTTGACGCAGGTGATGGCGAGCTTGCTGACATCCACGGGAATCGGGACGGAACGCATGGGCTGTGACCTCCTCTTTCATCGTGAGCAACATAGTTAACCTAGTTGGCTCGGTTGTCAATGTTCCCTCGGTTGGCCAGGTCGAACATTCGTGGTGAGATAGAAGGGCGATGGTCAAACACACCGGACGCCCCGGCTACCTCCAGATCGCCGACGACCTGCGCGCGCAGATCCGCGGCGGATCCCTCGCGCCCGGCGCTCCACTGCCGTCCACCGCCAAGCTCGCCGAGCAGTACGACGCGTCCCTATCGGTGGTGAAGCTCGCCGTGGGCGTCCTGCGCACCGAAGGATTGGTGATCGGCCAGCAGGGCAAGGGTGTGTTCGTCCGCGATGCTGAGGAGCAGCCGCCCGCCGCCGACTCCACAAGCGAGGTGGCCGAGCTGCGCGCCGCCGTGCAGGACCTGTCGCTGCGGCTGGCCAAGGTCGAGGAGCAGTTGGCTACGTCCACGACACACCGCTCCGGACGCGGCAGCCGGTAACCCTTCGCGCCAGCGACGCCGACGCCCCGTCCGGCGCCTGACGCAGACTCAGCCGCTTGTCCTCCCGGCAGATACCGACCAGGACCATGGCATAGCCGACTAGCAGGACGGCCCCGAGCAGGACGGCGACGATCAGCGGAAGCCAGCTCATGCCCAGCTCACCCCCGCCGCAGTGGTGGTGCGAGGGCCGCGCGGAGGACGCCGGTTGTCCGACCGCTGCCGGTTGCGCCGGTTCCTGGCCCGCTCCTTGCGCGCCCAGCGATCCCGGGCCAGGCACTTGGAGCATCGGACCTGGCCGTGTCCCAGAGCGTTGCCGCACTCGCACGAGGGCGTCTCGCCCGGGATGGTGATCTCGTTGTTCATGGCTGCATCCCCTCCTTCGGTTGGTGCCGTTGTGGCGTTGTGCAACCGAGGATGCGACGCAACGTCAGGACGAGATCACTACACGACGGGACATGTTCAAGACGTCCGGCCTACGATGGCCAGATCCCCGGACGTCCTTGGGAGCAGGTGAGATGGCGAACGAACGGCTACGCGCGGCCCTGCTGCAAAAAGGCGTGAGCGTCGCGGACCTGGCCGAAGCGATCGAGGTCGACCCCAAAACCGTCGAGCGGTGGATCACCAAGGGCCGCGAGCCGTACCGTAAGCACCGCTTTGCCACGGCTTCCTACCTGGGCGTGGACGAGACGTACCTGTGGCCGCAAGCCCTGTCCCGCGAACAGGTGGTCGCCGCCTCCGAAAGCGAGGTCCTGTCGATCTATCCACACCGCTGGGCCGTGCCCCGGGACACGTGGGGACGTCTGTTCACCACCGCGTCCGAGGACATCGGCGTCCTGGTCTACAGCGGCCTGTTCCTCGCCGACGACGCCGCCATGGTGCGCCTGCTCGGCGAGAAGGCGCGGGCGGGCGTACGGGTGCGCATCCTGCTCGGCGACCCGGACTGCGCCGAGGTCGCGCAGCGGGGGCAGGACGAGGGCGTGGGGGATGGCATGGCCGCGCAGATCCGTACCGCTCTGGTGCTCTACCGGCCGCTGTTCGGCCTGGACGACTTTGAGCTCCGGCTGCATCAGACGATCCTGTACAACTCGATCTACCAGGCCGATGACGACTACCTGGTCAACATGCACGTGTACGGCACCCGCGTCGGCAACGCCCCCGTCCTGCACCTGCGCAGGGTGGCCGGCGGCGAGATGGTGACCACCTACGCCGACAGCTTCGAAAAGGTCTGGGCCAGCGCCGTCCCCGTGGAGGCGTGACCATGGCCAAGCGCATCGACTTCTACGACGACCCCGATGCACCCGAGCCCAACAGCCTCGTCCCGTCCGTCAACGTCATCGTCAGCAACACGGCCGGGGATGTCCTGATGATCCGCCGCAGCGACAACGACAACTGGGCCTTCCCCGGCGGGGCCATCGACCTGGGCGAGTCCATCCCGCAGGCCGCCGTACGGGAGACGCTCGAAGAGACCGGCATCACCTGCGAGATCACCGGCCTGCTCGGCACCTACAGCGACCCCCGCCACGTCATCCTCTACACCAGCAACGGCGAGGCCCGCCAAGAGTTCTCCATCGTCCTGACCGGCCGCGCTGTCGCGGGGGAACCGACCCCGAGCGAGGAGTCCCGTGAGGTCCGATGGGTGCCCCAGGATGAGGTCCTGTCGCTGCCGATGGACCGGTCGATGCGGATGCGCATCGAGCACTACCTAACCGGCGCTAGCCTGCCGTACATCGGATAGCGCGGCCTCCACCGCCCGCACCGAGGACACGATGCACGGCGTGGCGTCCGTGATCGATCGGCTGACCACATGCTCGGGACCGTAGCGGGAGTGGATCTCAGCCAGCCGGTCCAGGACGTCCAGGTGCCGGCCGTCCGGGCCGGTGGTCATGTCGCAGTACGTAAGTGCCCTGGCCAGGTCCGGCCGTTCCCGATCAAACTCCGCGGTCAGAGCGTCGAACAGGTCCCGTTGCTGGGCCTCGTTGTCCGCACACGAGTGGTAGGCCACCAGGCGGCACAACCGCTCATCGGCTCCGGCCACGTCACGCAGATAGCGGGCGCCGTCGAGCTGGTGCATGCCGGTATCGACCAGGTCAGGGGCGTAGCCGATGTCATGCAGCAGACAAGCGGCGATCAACGTGTCGGTGTCCGCGCCGAGGATCGGGCTCAAGGTCTCGGCTTGGTCGGCAACCGCCTGGGTGTGTGCCCAGCGTCGAGGCAATGTCGCCTCCAACAGGTCTTTGGCCAGGCCGTATGCCCATTCGATATGTCCCACGTGCCCCACGATAGGCAGCACGGGCACGGGGGAATCCAGGGGCGAGGCTAGACGTCCTGGGACGTCCTCCCTGCTGCGTGCACCGGCTCATGGCCGAACGAAGCGCCCCCGTCCATGCTGCGCCACGACCAGCCCCTCACGCTCCAGTACGGACAACGCCTGCCGCACCGTATTACGCGAGACCCCGAACTGCCGCCGCAGCTCAGCCTCACTCGCAAGCGCGGCCCCAGGAGCCAGATCACCGCATTCGATCTGCTCACGCAGCCACGCGACGATCATCTCGTACCGGTAGGGAACGGCCGCAGGCCCCCCGGCGACCACGCGACCCATGGACGGAACGGTGACCAGCAACCCCTCATCCTCCAGGATCGCCAGCCCGCGCCGTACCGTGTTACGGGCCACCCCGAAGGCCTGGCACAGCTTCGCCTCAGACGGCAGCACGCTCCCGGACGGAAATTCGCCTGACCGGATCCGCTCCCGGACCTGATCGGCGACCTGGGTATAGACCCGGCCGCCGGTTAGTGGTCGCCCCGTGGTCACAGGATCAGTCGCGGTAGGCATCCAGCAACTTGTCCAGGTCGACGCTGAGATCACCCTGCTCGCCATCACGCCATCCCTCACGCGCGGCCTGCTCGATCCGGTCCACGGCGCCAGCCATCTGCAGGAACGACACCCGCTCGTCGTGCTGATCGCCCCAGTAGAACCAGGAGAACGGCAGGTGCACGAACACCCGCCGCATCCGGCACCGGACATCTGCCACGTCCAGGGCCGGGCGCCCGTCCTGCGTGATGACGAGCACGGGCGTGATGCCCCGCTCGGCGAGCTGATTTCCCAACGCCATCAGCAACCGCTCCGCGTAAGCCCGCTGCTGATCCTTGATGGTCTGGCTGGTCTGCACCCTCGTCCTCCTGACGTCCGTGCGGTTCCTCGTATGCGTCGAGGTTCGCCCGGTGGCCAGGGGCGGGAACACCACGACTTAGGGACGTCTAGGGACGTCTGATGCTAACGTCGCAGAGGCAGGGTCGTCTTGCGAGAGGAGCAGGCCGGTCACATGAACAACAACCTCCGCTACGCACTGGCCGCCGCCCGCCTCAACACCACCGACGTCGCCGCCGCCCTGGCCGTCGACCCCAAAACCGTCAGCCGATGGCTCAACGGACGCATCCCCTATCCTCGCCACCGCTGGGCCGTCGCCGACCTCCTCCACGTCGACGAAACCGACCTATGGCCCGAAGCAGCCCCACGACACCAGGCCCTCAGCGGAGGCGTCCACGCGATCTACCCACACCGCTGGGCCGTCCCCCAAACGGTCTGGCGCAACCTCTTCGACAGGGCCCGGAAAGAGATCGGCATCCTGGCCTACAGCGCACTGTTCCTCGCCGAAGACCGACACATCCTTGACACTCTCACCACCCGAGCCAAGGCCGGCGTCACCGTCCGCATCCTCCTCGGCAACCCGGACGGATCAGAGGTGGCCGCCCGCGGAACCGACGAGGGGATTGGGGAGGAGGTTATGGCGGCGCGCGTCAAGAACGCGCTCAGCCTGTACCGCGTGCTGCTTGACGTCCAAGGAGTCGAGATCCGGCTACACCACACGGTGCTCTACAACTCCATCTACCGCGCGGACGATCAACTCCTCGTCAACACCCACGCCTATGGCACCCCAGCAGCCAACGCCCCCGTCATGCATCTCACCCACACCGACGACAAAGGACCGGCAAGCACCTACCTCACCAGCTTCAACCACATCTGGACCACCGCACAGCCACAAGGCAAGTAGCTCAAACCCCACCAGACACAGCTACGGTCAGACCAGAAAGCAACTTCTCTCCACGTCATCACGGGCAGCCCGCCTGCGGCAGCCTGCCACGCCTTGGGCGGTCGCCGGCCGCGCTGCGGCTCTTCGGCCGGTCGCGGCCAGCGCCGCCCAGAGCGCGCTATGACCGCACCTGGGAGCTTGCTGTCTTCT
The DNA here is from genome assembly GCF_006334985.2 of Nonomuraea phyllanthi. GTDB lineage: Bacteria > Actinomycetota > Actinomycetes > Streptosporangiales > Streptosporangiaceae > Nonomuraea > Nonomuraea phyllanthi. The sequence goes on along the minus strand of NZ_VDLX02000016.1, from coordinate 6,124 downwards.
GGAGCAGGATGCAGTTTCGTGGCATGCTGAGGCAATCGTGGCTAATCGCGCCCTTGCTGGAGGGGCAGCATGTACCGTTCAGAAGCAGTAGCGATTCTGCGCGCGATCCAGGAGCGGTGGTGGCGCATGGGGCAAGTAAATGATACAGGCACGATGCTGTCGGCGATCAACGAGATCAAGAACATCTTATCGATACAGCCGAGGCTCTTGGCCGAAGTGGCTGATGATGCAAGCTTTCTTGGCCATATAGCTAATGCTTTGCGTCGAGCGGAAAATAAATCCGCTGAAGAGGGAGATGAAACCGCGGGAGTATCTGCAGAATCTAGCAACCTGACAGACGCTCTTGCTGCGATTACACGCCTAAGACACACTGCGCGTGCAGACGGGACGGATGAATCTCGTGTAGCTGCGCAGGGACCAATTGAACCTATTACCGTTGATGACGACGTGAACCGCAATGTCCACAATTATTCACGGTATCTACAAGAAGTCGCTACACTGATCGCTCATGCCACAGCATTCTACGAGGCCGTAGAGGAAGTATTTAGAGAGGTTTCGGCGGGTGCGCCGCGATGGCCAACTTATGTCCCGTATGTGCTCGACAGGGCATATCTTATTGATCAGAGCCGGGCTATAAGCACCGCCCTACTGGAAGACTACACGCACGTTGCTGAAACAGCAGCGAAACTTGCCGAGATTGTTGACATTGACACCAGGGTATCTAGGCGAGGCACTAACTCTTGGCAATTTAAGCGGCGCGCAGGAGTGCTATATCTGCGTCCCCTACGCGCAGAAGAGATTCTCTTCAGCGGACTTGACGGTCCGACGCTAGAAAGTGCTCGCGCTCTGTATGGCGAGTTTAAGAGTGATCTAGCGGCCGCTAGGCGCAACATTCAAATCGCCGAAGATATCGCGAAAGCTGTTGCATGGGTGCACCAGCTAGTGGGACGCAATGAAGTCTTCTCATGGCTCGCCGAACCTGCAGCAAGCATCGCCGATTTGGCTGATATGGGTGGTGACATAGCGGGGCCAAGAGGCGACAGCGGCTTCGCTGTAGACATCCTTCTTTCTCTAAGCTCGCACGAGACCCTTTCCACACTGCTGTCCCAGTTGATCCTGATTGCCAATCGAGCCGACCGGCTAGCTCACATTGTGGAGTTGGACAGGCCGGAGCGCCCAAATCCTATTACTCTTGCTGCAGGTTTGCTTGAAGCGCTTCTGGAAGCCTCTATGGCGCTGGAAGCAGCCGATCCTGACGAGCTAGAACGTCTGATTACCGAAGCTTCAAGGAAGCAAGACGCTCACATCAACCTAAGAAATCAGGCCGGCGAGGATGAAAGTCGTATCTCAGGTCTCGGGCAGCTGCAGCTGCAGATTTCCGCCGCCGCTGCCGATAAATCCCTACAAGAAATTCGAAGCAAGCTCGATGCTGCTCTCACAGTACGTGTGGCGATGCTTGGAGCTCTGTTAGAAAACGCTCGACTTCTTCTATCTGCGGCCGAAGACGTTGAGAAAGGCTTGCTCATAGCAGACAAGTGGGAACGGCAAAATAGAGCAGCAGCGGAGGCGTTTGCGGAGCAACTAGCCATAGACGCACTCGATGAGACGCACGCAAGCTCTGGCTCGGTTGTCGTCATATACGTCAGCGATGATCGTGATGCTAGCAAGGTAGAACAATCAGTCGAAAGAGTTGTCGGTGCTTTCGGTGGCTATATCACTCAGCGTGGTACCCCGCTTCTCGGTTCTTGGCTGCGGATTCTAAAGACGAAAGCTAAGGATGCCGCAAGCACGGAAAAGGGCCAAGATATCGCACTCAAATTGCAGCGCGCTATCGAGTTAAAGAACCTGCATGAGACCCAAGCTCGAGTGGATGAGCTGCAGGCCGGAGCGGCGGCGAAGCTGATTGAGTCAGTGCAAGATACGCCTCGCGCATTCATTCAAATCGGCTCCATTGTACTGATTAAGGATGATGGCGTTCTTGCCGTCATAACGCTGTCACAAAGGCAGCTCGTTTTCCTTGAGCGAAATCCTCACCTCATCCGCAATCCACTTGAACTATTGGCGGCTTTGCGGTCATGTGATTCCGACCCATCTTTGCAGCTAGTGAAGGGAGATGGGGTCGCTGATGAGCAGTAGGACTGCCGCACCGCTTCCGGTGCTCGGGCCTTGGCGGCCCTGCGCTCCGGGTCGGCTTGCCACCGGATATGCAGGTAGCTGTGGTCCGGCGTACAGCAGGGAAGTACAGCAACGCCGCCTCACGTAGCCTGTTTGTCCCGTACGGCATCACACGGTTTAGCAGCGGTCCCGGCTCTGGTCCACAGTCCTCCGCTTCACTGATAATCAAAAGATCGGGCTGCGGCCGTGATGATTGCTTACTTCGATTCTCGCCCTGCGGGGTTGTGGCGGTCGCCGGCGAGGCCCTTTCTTCGTCGGGGCTTGCACCGAGTACCCGTGACTGGGGCAATAAAGTAGCGCTGACAGCAACGTCCCAGACGTCAGCACCTCCGCACCACTGCTGCAACAGTGGAGACCGAGACCCTCGGTCGAGAAGGCCAGTCCGCCATGCACGAGTCGTCTTAGTCGTAAGCTTGTCGACCTGCATTCTTCCTAGCTCGGGACCGATACGCCGTTCAAGCTTCAGTATTACGCGTGACCAGCGCGAACCTACGCTCGGTCGCTCGCTGCGTCTGCGGCCGAGAAGCTGTTCTTGCGCGTGCCCGTGCTCAGGCCGTGCCAGGATTAGCTTAGTTCAACGTAAATATGTTTCATCCCGAACCGAATGGTAAATTACAAGCATTAGCGTTTCGCATAGACTAAATATGCGAACTTCAGTTTTATGGAATCCTGGATCGCTTGGTAGATTGACAGCCTCGCCATGAGCTATCCCATTTCTTAATTTCAGCAAACCCTCCATCGCGTGCATAAATTGATGAAAGTCGGAATCATCCAAGGCCAGCAGTGCGAGATTTCGCCTCAGAACAGAAGCGGAAAGATTTGAATCTGAAGACGTTACTGACTTGATATCCAGAACTGCTACCCGGTTCTGTAGTGTGCTAATCTCTTGCAGAAGTTCCGCATCCTTCAATACTTGCCGGGCGCGGTTTGCTGATGGGTCATATGGGTCGCTAGCTTCAGACGAGCGATATCGTTTAAAACAATCTAAAAGGCAAGCAGCTAAGAGTTGCGGCTTCAACCTTGATACTGGGACTTTAGCGTCGTTGATAGTCAGGGCGTATTGCTCGAGTGCGAACTTGGTGAAGCCTTCTAGATGCGCATAGAGCATAACCAGCAATGCCCTACGCTGAGACCCTTCTTCTTCTTTCCGACTGGATCGCGACTGCAGATTGCGGAGGTGACGTATTTCGTCTCGCCTCCATGTCAATTCATCCTCGAGAGCTGCCCTCACAGCGGCCGCTTCCTTGGCAGGCATGCTTATTCGATGCCGCTTAGGGCCTGAGTAAAGTAAGAGACCCGTTGTTTGAAGGCGGGATAGGTGTTCTTGCCTCCTCCTGTAAAGTTACGTATTTCTGGCGATTTCTTGATATTAAGGATCTTCCGACCCAAGCGTTCCATTTGAGCAGGATCGTCACGGTTGAACCGATCGAGAATGGGCTGAAGGCCAAGGGTGATTCCTTCGAAATGATACACAGCAAACTGCCCTCTAATTCTCCCAGAGGTGTCGACCGATCCGAATATTCGACTTCCCAGTTCGGCTTCGCAGGATTTTGCTGCAGCTTCTAGAACGCTAAATGTCTTCTCGAATGCGGCTACGTCCTGGTCAAAATCGAAAGGAACTCCCTCCGATCCGTTAATTCCGGATGCGGCCTCCATGTATTCAGTGAGGAAGTCTCCTACCTCATGGCGATATCGTTCTGACCATTTTGAGAACGCAAAGAACCGGAGAATCAGCTCCTGGTCATAACGCTTCTCTTTCTGTGCGTCAGCCACGGTACCTGTGCAGTACTTGAAGCTAGGAGTCTTGGATAGCCTGATTATTTCGTCATTGAATGCCGGGTCGAGCAAGCGGATGGTGCAATTTCGAATCTCCTGTGGTTCCAGAGATTCTCCGCCCGAGTTGAGACGCTTGAACATATAATAGCGTAGTCTGCGGTCGCTCTCCTTTCGAAGAATCTCCGCCCGGATGAAGTTCCTCTTCAACCGTCGAGATAGTGCGGTGGGAAGGCTATCGTACGTGTGACCATTTAGGTCGGTCACAATATCGCAGTCCTGGAGCTTTAGAGGCCCCAACTCATCGTCTGCTCTCCGAGGCTGTGTTTCGTCGTCGTCTTTCTCGAGAAGACCGCGGAAGTTTAGATACGAGGATATTCGCTGCAACCCGTCAATCAGTTCATATACGTTCTCCTCTGTCTCCATCAAGAAGATGGGAGGAACCGGAAGCTCGAGTATCAAGGTCTCGATGAATCGTGATTGCGCTCCTGGTGTCCAACGGAAGAGGCGCTGATATTCCGGCTGAATTATAAGCTCACCCGAGGCATACATATCCGCTAGCTCGTTGAAAGAGATATCGAGCTGTCTCGTTTTGACAGAGGACACTTTATCGTCTACGGCGTCTATAAGTGTGGTCTCGCTGTTGGCTGACACGTTGTTCATGTGTTCCTTTCTCTTTATCGCGCTCAGGTTCCAGAAGCTTCCTCTCGGAAGTCCGGTCTCCAGCCACCCACATCACCTCAGTGGAGATCATCTCTCTGATGCCATCAAGCGCATGACGAGCATGCGTGGTCGCAACCGGAAGGGCAAGCTTGGAAGCCTAGTTGTGATGCACTCCGTCCTATCCAACCCGCTCGAGCGCCGGGAACCACGATGCCGATGTGCGGCACCTGTGAGAGTTGACGACGGCCATGGCGACTCCGAGGTAGGTGGCACGGCAGTCCCGTCCCGGGGGCAACCTATGGCATGAGTGGGTGGCCGCATGGCCTCCCGGACGATGGCCATCACGTCCGCCTCGTGGCCATCAGCCTGGATTACCGATCCGAGACGCCTGCTGGCGCAGCTGGGACACGAGGGACGTTCACGATGATCTGAGTTGGCAGGCCATCCTGACGAATCTCTCTGTGCCCTGGTCTGGTTTGAAGAACACGTGTCGATAGGCGGCGAGGACCTGCAGCTGGTTGAGCCGTTCGACAACAGGTTTCTCCACTTCGGCTGTCAGTTGCTGAGGGCCAAGGGCCACCAAGTGTCGGGGGCCGAGTGGCAGGACCACGCTGTGCGCATCTCCTATTGCCATGTTGTAGGCAGGAGCGTTGGGATTGTTCGGGTCGAACCTGACGGGGATTGCCGGGTTGTCTCCGATGATGAATTGTCCTGTCTTGGCGGTGAGTAGTTCGGGCTGCCATGTAGCGATCAGGTCTCGGACCTTGTTGAACATTTCCTCGATGTTCTGCCTAAAGAGCTGTCCGCTTGCGAAGCCTTTCGCGGGTAGAGACTCTTCCAAGATTGGATCCAGGAAGGCCGGCAGCGCCACATCCGGCAGATGCAAGCCAGTCTGGCGTAGTGCTTCTGCGCGCACCAGTTCCTTGCGTCGCCCGAGCATGTTGTCGCGCAAATTCTGATAGACGCGATGGAACGATTCTTGGTGGATCTTCTTGTAGCGAAACGATCGAACGAAGTGAATGCTGATCAAGTCCCGAAGAATCGACGCATGCGCCGCCTCGGCGAACGGATTGCCCCTGTCGATGGCCCTGAAGACTTGTGGTGCACGTTGTTCAGTACGCGCCCAAAGGTTTTCGATGGAAACCGAATCCACCGGGACGAAGTCCTCGTCATAGGCGCATGCCTTCGGAGGCTTGAGCTTGTGCGTGCCCTCCGGTCGCTCGAGGTTGAACTTCGTGAGTCGCCTTCCGCTGCTCCTTGAACCCGGAACCGTAAAGCGCTTCAGCAGTACCTGTGAGACGACATGCTGATCCCTGATATGACTGAGGGCCGCGCCATCCCCCGTGGGGCCAGACGCGGATCCTGCCTGCGACGAGGAGGGAGCGGGGCCGCGCCCAGGGAAGTGGTGTTTGAGAAGGTCACCCGTAATCGGTGACTATTAGGAAGCTATCGCCTCAGTAGTCACTTTAGCATCGTTTGTCTTGTTTTCGAGATCGGGTGATGCGGTGTTCTT
>NZ_VDLX02000015.1 GCF_006334985.2 Nonomuraea phyllanthi | reverse complement strand
AGAAACGCCGCCACATCCGCCGACTCCAAGCCCTTGGCTACAGCGTCACTGTCGAACCCGCCAACTGACCACGCATCACCCCGAAACGCCCGACCCTGCTGGCGTTCGCTGCCGCTTGCCCACTGAATCACCGATTTTCGGATCAGCGTCAGGCAGGGGAGAACGCACGAGTTCGCAGCCCGAAAACCGTCGCTACCGCCTGCTACTTTCTCGGTCCATGAAACAGAAGACGTGGACGATCGACGATCACCTTGACGGCAAGCCCGACACATCGGTAGCCCTGTACCACGAATTCGTCAGGCTCGTTGAGGCATGCGGACCCTTCACGTATGCGGTGTCCAAGAGCATGATCACCGTCAAAGGGACACGTCGAGGGTTCGCCGGGGCAAAGCCAGACGCGCGAGGGCTCCGAGGGTACTTCGACATCCAGCGCACGATCAGCGACGACGCTCGCATCACCAGCGTGTCTCCGTACACGAAGCGGCTATACGTTCATGCCTTCCGCATCTCTGACCTCGCCGGGCTTGATGAGGAATTCGCTGGTTGGCTCCGCGAGGCGTACGAAGTGGGCCAAGGCGGACACCTAGGAACTTCATGAGAAGGCCGGCCCGACACGAGGTGTGAAGTCCCTGGTCGTTGGCTGATCGTCGTGCAGATAGCGTGCAACTAGACAGGGCAACGAGGGGTCAGCCACGGACACTCACGACCGGCCTTCCGTCCAGCTCAGCGCCCCGACGCCGGGTGATCGATGCAGTTCCCAAGTTGACAGCGCGGGTCCGATTCCCGTTACCCGCTCTCAGCGCGAAAGCCCAGGTAGACCGATGGATTCGGCGCTTGGGTCTTGATCTTGTCTGAGGTTATTGATCTCCGCGTGCCATTGGCGTGCCACTAGGACTCCCCGGGCCGCCCTTGAGCCCGGCGAAGATCAGCGCCCCCGCTTCGGGCTTCACGTACAGTCGCAGGTGTTCTCTTAGAGCCGGGATGATCGCTCGTGGGATGCCGACGATGCGCTTGTCCGCCTTGGACTTGGGTGGACCGAGAACCAACTCCCCGTGGAGGGTCCACGTAGGCCAGGCGCACGCGGACCGTACCCGCGCCGAGGTCGAGATCGGCTCAGGTAAGTGCGGTGATCTCCCCCATCGCAGGCTCGCAAAGGTGGCCAGGAGCACGAAAGCCGGTAGCGCCGATCGTTCGTGCAGTCGGCCTGCCCGTACGATCAGCTGCCACAGCGGCCGCTCGGCTTCTGCTCGCGTCGAGAGGACCTCCAGATAGGTCCGTATGCGACAACCGCCGGACCGATAAGAACGCCTTCGTTGTCGGTGACATGGTGCAGTATCGGCACACCGGGTCACGGTGAGAACAGGGAGATCAGGGTGCCGCCCACCAACCAGCAGATAGTCAGCCACACCTTCCTCAAAGGCATGTACCACGACGGCTACTATCCCGACCACGTCGTTGACAAGGGCAGAGACATCCTGCTGCGTCTGTGCGAACGCATCGAGGATGAGCGCCCGTCGGACCTCGCGGCGTTGTACGCCCTTACCCATACGGCGACGGAGGAGTTCAACGAGCTGGAGGCCGAATTCGATGCGGCCGGCAGCGAGATAGAGACCGTGGCCCGCGAGGTGATCGCCGAGGACTTCTGGTTTGTGGCGTCGGCCTACGGGTTCGCGGACGCGGACGTAGAAGAGTTGATCGCGACTCGCGATTGGTGACACGCTCGCCCTCTGGCCAGTGCACCTTCAGGAGCGGACGCCGAGGGCGCACAGCTCGGCGTGCCCCTCAGCGCCCACAGTCGAGGTCGAACGGGTCGCAGCAGAGCCGACCACGAATGCCGCATACGCAATAGAGCGGATGAGAGTCCTCTGACTCGTGAAGGTCGCCAGGCGGCACCAAGTCCATTCACAACGAGCACGGGTCGCCCTCCGCCGTTGAACACGCTTGCCAGGACCCCGAGGACTGGCGTGGCCTTGCGGATCTTCATGAGCTTGGCCTCGTCCGCTGAAGGATGCCGGGCACCCAGACGTTCGACGGCGTGTTGAAGCCTGAGGTCCTTGCTCGCACGAAGATGCTGCCCGATACCAGCGGTGAGCGGCTGCATCTACAGCTTCCAGACATCCGGCGAGCCTGTCTAGTTCCTCCGCCGCTTCCGAGCTCGCTGGCTCCCGGTGAAGTCCGTAAAGCGCCCTCGTCGGGCTTCGCGTAGAGCCGCAGGCGCTCCTTGAAGGCAGGCATGATCGCTTGCGCGATACCGACCACACGCCTGTCCGCCTTGGACCGGGGGCCTGAGGACGAACTCTCTTGTGGAGTACTCCACGTACGTTAGCCAGGCGCGCTCGCACCGTCCCCCGGCAAACGGCGTCCAACGCGCCCCGTTCGGTGTGCCGCCCGCCCCGCCGGTCGGGCTTGCGCGCCTCCGCACGTTCCGGGGCGGCGTGGGCCTCAGGGCCCCCCTCCGTACTCACGACCCGCCGTGCACACTCATCCCGCCGCACGAAGGCCGCACGGCCGCAGATTCAGCCGCTGTTGTCTCCGAAGTACGGACGGCGCCGCTGTCGCCACCACGGCCAGTCAGGCGAGGCGCGCGGGTCCTGGGACGTTCTGGCGATAAAACTCCGGTCGATCGGAAGCACTAGAGCGTAGAGGTACGGTCTGGCCCAATCAGGGAGTGCGGTGAGTATCCGCTCCAGGTCTCCGCGTGGATCGATCTCCCAAGAGCACCCAGGGCACGAACACGTGGGCGGGAGTTGGGTCGTGGTGCCGGGAATCACGTCCTGGGTCCAGGCCAAGAGCGTCGCCGCCACTTCGCCCGGTTGCAGGATCGTGTGTTCCAGGGCGATCACGGCCGCCATGGTCCGGGCCGTGAGTCCGGGAACCTGATGAACTGAAGGCCTGTGGGTTCCGCACCACAAACGTCGTGGGCGAACCGCGGACGAGCGCCTACGCGGCATGGCCCTTTCTGATCGTCGTCATGGTTGCGATGATCCCACTCCACCAAGCTGCAACGGAACGAAATGGCCTGACTATCCGTGAGATGTCTCCGGGGTCGTAACGGCCAAGGGCGAGCAAGATATGGCGACCGAGGTGACTGCGCCGTGCCACTCCTCGGCATCCGTTACACCGCCGTCGAAGGAGCAGGCCACCATGGTCAACATCGACGGCAGCCGGCACACGACGAACAAGTTCCGCAGCGACAGCCTATGAGTCGCCATCGTCGACCCTGTCCGGCTCATCCACCTCCCTACGCGCCCACCACCGAATGACCAGCATCCCACCGAGCCAGAAAACTCCCAGCACAGCAGGTCGCGCGGTGAGATACGCGGCGGTGATCCTCTCGGGACCCTCGCTGATGAGATCGATGCACAGCATCGCCACGAAAAAGCCCACCACGTAGCAGGTCCAGCCCACCACCATCTTGCGCGACTTCCGAATCCACGCCCCTCGACGACCGGCCACCCGCCCCGCCTCCACCTGAATGCGATCAAACAGCCATCCCGTACGGCTACGAACCGTCGCCTCCAGCAGGGGCCCTCCGGCTCCGAGATGATCGCCCTCCTCTGGCCAGGCCCGAAGGTGAGCTGACGTGGATGCCTGAACACCCCGTCCACCATCGACCCGGGACCAGCCGAGCAGATCAGGGCTAAGGGGTCAAGGTCGTTCGTTCCAGTGAGGCGCTCCATCTCGGCCCCGGGGCTCTGGTCTGCTTCCCCTTACGGGCGGGTCGGCGACAGGCGGGATGATCAATCGGGCGGAATGCGGGTGCCGCGCGAGCACCACAAGGTCATGGGCTGATCACCGGGCAAAGCGTACGACGGGACGGGGTAACAAGGGACCAATCATCATCGCGGACACCTAAGCGGACCGATGGATTCAGTGCGTGCGCTCTGATGTCTGCTTGCTGATCTTCGTGTGATCAGGCCGGGTGATCGGGCTGTGGGAAACAGCAAGCCTGGAGCACAACCTAGATCTTGATAACAGTGACGCGTGGACCGCACAGGGCCGCGACGTCCTCGGGGTCCGAGGTCAGGACCGTGACGGGACCTGGGGCAGCGAGGGCGGTGGCGCTGAGCATGGCATCGATGGCGTACTCATGCCCGTGCAGGCCGGCATCGGACAAGAGTGTGGCGGCGTGGCGGGCGATCGGTTCGGTAACCGGCTCGATGACGAGGCGGGATAGCGTCCACTCCAGGGCCGGACGGTTGACGCGAGGGTGGACCACCTCGACGAGGGTGGCGGCGGAGGTGATGACGCGGAGGTCGTCCGCACGGGCGAGAGCGAGCCAGGCGGTGACCGTACGGTCGCGCAGGACGGCCTTGGCGAGTCCCTCGCTGTCGAGGACGAGGGTGCCGCCGGGAGTCGCGGGGGAACGGGTCACGCAGCCGCCCCACCATCGGCCTGTTCCCGCCGGGCCTGGTGGAGTTGGTCGCGCAGTGCCTGGATCTCGTCGTCGGTGATGGGGCCGTGCTCGGCCTCGGCGACCTGGATGAGTTCGTTGAGATTGTCGCGCTCGATCTGGCGGGCGACAGCTGCGGCGACGTAGGCGGACAGGCCGGAAGGGCCGCTCCGGGAGCGGGCGGCCTCGGCGATGTCACGTGGCATGGTGATCGAATACTTGCCAGTAGGCTCGCTCATGCTCTCTATCCTACCTAGGATCCTCCTGCGTCGCGGTGACCGTCGGGAGGACCGCGGCCTGGTCCGGGTTTCTGCGCCAAGCGGGAAACAGAGATCACTGATGATCATCGGGGCATCACGAGGGGTGGCGAGGGGCCAAGGCGCACGCGGACTGTACGCATGTTGAGGTCGAGATCTGATCGGGTCAGTGTGGTGATCTCATCGGCAGCACGACATTCGCCGCTGCATGGATGGCCACCGTAGTTTGCTGCGGGCGATCGACAGGCCGAGACTCCGTCCATCAGCCTCGGCCCGCCGAAGGAGGTGAGACCTCCTGGGCGCCGCGTGCCAGAACGGGCGCGGTGTCCCGGTCGTTCACGGCTACTCAGAAGGGTGATTGTCACCCGGTCGATCACTCGTGACGTGTGTCAGAACTTGCCCGTCTGGACCTCGATGCGGTGCCCCAGTTGCTTGCTCAGTTCCGCGTGGAAGCCGGTGTTCAGAGGTGGCCATCCCCAGAAGTCGAATGCGAGCGCCCCGAGGGCGAACTCGGAGGCGAACCGCCACTCGGTGACCGGGACGGAGGCTCCGCAGGAAGAGCAGATGACACTGCCTTCACCAGTTTCCTTCCACGTGTCGATGCCGTCGCTGAACGGCTGCCAGACCTCCTGGTCCGCCTCCCACTCCTCCGGATAGTCGATGATCACGGTTCTCGCTTCACATCGCGGGCAGGTCGCGGAGTCCGCCTCGCTCATCCCCTGTCCCCCGACGTGGTAGTCCCGCCCGACGATGACCGCCACCGGGCCCGGCATCCACGTCGGGTCCGACGAATCAGCCACTGCCCGTTCCCAGTTGGGGCCAGGCTTGTACCCATCGTCCACTTGCAGGCTGTACACCCCGTCGCTGGACCTTTCACGCGTGATCAGCCCCTCGGCGACCATCCAGCCGACCACACGCTCTGCGAGCAACCCCGCCTCTTCGCTGGTCGCCTCGACATCCACGATCCGCTCGAAGTAGTCACCCATCGTCCCTCAACTCCTCCTCGATCACTGGCGCCCACTGTGCCACCATCTCCGAGAGCCGGCGACGCCGCCCTCTCGATCGCCCGCGGCCGCCACCTGCGTGCGCTGATACATCAGCACAGCTCAGGGTGGTCGAGTTCGACGCTGACAGCCAGCTATCCGTACTGGCACGGACCTGACGTGCCACACGATGTGTCTCTCGAATGTGGCCGCCAGCCCGGAAAACGGATCGATCGAGGGCCGGTGGCGGATCTAGCCTGGGCGCATGGCTCATGCGAAGACGTCATTCGTCTGCCTGCCTTGCCGCGCCTCATACAAGCAGGCTTACCCGCACCCCGGAAACGGCGACCGGTCGTGCCCGCGCTGCGCCGAGCCGCTCATTCATGTCGGCTCCGCCTTCGCGGCTCCGCGTCGGCGGGACAGCGCGGCCTGGCGAGTGCTCTCGCTGTTGCTGCACGCGGGTGTCCGCTTCCACAAGAGTTGTTGCGGCGGCCCCGGCTACCGGCCGCGTACGCTCAGCGAAGTACGCGCCCGGATGGCGTACGCACGAGCCACCGGAGAGCCGTTCGCCAAAGCGCTGGTGCGCTACGAAGTGCCTTGATACGGCGTTGGCCAAGCTCTGATGGGTTGCGTGGATCACCACGATTGTGGAGTCAGCGGGCTTGGCCTGGTGGTGGCGTCGCCAGGCTGACGCCAGTGGGCGGCGGCAAAAGCGACGAACTGGATCCCAAGGCTCAGCTGATCGCCTATATCGGAGATCGTCGCATGCGACCGTAGCGGAGTACGGGCCTGTCCCAGCTGCGTGCTCGACGAATCCGACCGAATGCTAGTGCGAGGAATTCATGTACGCCCCCCGATAGGACTTACAAAGGCATCACCGGATACGAAATGCCCGAGGCACCGAGGCGTATCCGGGGTGGGACTCCTGAGACGTCGAGGAGAGCGCCGGCGGTACCCGCGCTTGTCGGCACTGCTGGATGAGTGCTGACACGGCCGGCTCGTCGGCTTAGGGGCTGAGCGCAGGGCGATTCGCAGGCGGGCGATTCTGAAAGGATCGGGGTGCCGGGGCGTTACTTTCGGCAGGGGTGTGGGTTGACCATCGGCAGATGATCGGCGCGGCTCGCCTTGGCAGGCTCGCTTACGTGAACTCCCTGTTTCCCGGACGGTGGATCGGCGGCGTGGCGCTCATTCTGGGGCCCGTGGTCATGTGTGCCGGCTACCTGCTGCGTTACGTGAGTACGGTCACCGCCCTCACCTCTCAGCAGCAGGCGTGGGCCGAGCAGCAGCCGTTCGCCGCCTACGGTCAGCTCGTCGCCTACACCTCGGAACCCACCCTGCTCACCGTCTCCTACGCGGTCTTCGCGCTGGGGGCGGTGCTGCTCTTCCCCGCGTTCATCGCCCTGGGCCAACGCGTGGGCGGCGGGCTGGCCTTCTGGGGTGCGGGGCTGCTGGTCGCCGGGCTCTTCGCCCGCCTGTACTTCGCCGGCGCCGACCAGGCCGCGTTCCAGCTCACCGAGGTGCTCGGGGTGGAGCACGCGACGAACGCGGTCATGGAGGAGTATGTCGACATCTCGTACGGGCCGTGGCGCGTGCCGGTCTGGGCCTCGGTCGGTCAGTACGCGGGCTCGCTCCTCCTGGCCATCGCCGCCTGGCGTTCAGGCGTCTTCGGCACCGCCCGCGCCGTGATGGTGCTGTTGGCTGGTGGCACCTGGATGGGCGTGCTGAAGGGGGCCTCCATCCCCGACGTGCTGGTCAGTGGTCTGCTGTGCGTGGCGCTCATCCCGCTGGGCGCGCAGGTGTTGCGTGAGCGGTTGCCGGTCCCGGCAGGGCGGTCGAAGGTGCTGAGCTGGTGAGAGGTGTGGGGTGGCGGCCGCAACCATGGGGCCGAATCCGGGAACGTTGCGTCGAGTACGGCAGGGCCGAGGGCGGTAGCCGGGTGGTGTCCGAGCACCGGCCAGAGGATAAAACATTTCGACATTGCCCCGAAAGTTAACTCAAAGCGTCGGATCGACCTATTTCCGCATGTTATCCCGCCCAGCGAACGGCCGCCTGACAAGCGAAAACGACCAGGCAGTCTTTATCGCCGACATTCGCCGGGCCTGCAATTTTCGCCGACCACCCGAAAGTTACCGGCATCACGCATTTTTGAAAGTTTCACACTCCCCCGCCCCACCAAAGGCCACCGCCCATGAACGAGGATTCGCGAGGCGGCGCCGCCAATCGCGGCCGCGGCCGCCCCCAGCTCAGGGGCCGCTCCGGCCCTGGTCCGCCCCTGAGCCTTGACGCACTTCCGCTCCGGGCTCATAGTGATGGCGATCGCACCGCTCCCCCACTCCGGAGGCTGTCCACCCCGAATCCCGTCGCAAGTGTTAACGCAAACAATCAGTGAGCACGTAACGCCCCGCATGCCCTGTCGTTCGGGCTCATATGCGCATGGGCCGAGATATTCATGCCATCCCATAAAACGGCGCATGAGGTTGACAGTGATTGCAAGGCGGCTTCCAGCATTGACCCCCACCCTGGCAGGCAACGGCCAGGTCGTCAGCCTGCCCGCATGCAAGAGACCGGCAAATTGTTAACGCTCACAGGAGGTATCCGTGCACAGATCCCCCAGCCCGCCCTTACGGCGAATGGGCAGGCGGTCCAGGACGGCCGTCACGCTGGTCGTCGTGGCGCTGCTGGCGCTCTGCCAGGCCCTCGTCTCCGCCGGCCCCGCGGCGGCCGCGACGATCGACACGAACGCGTCGTACGTGCTGGTCAACCGCAACAGCGGCAAGGCGCTGGACGTCTACAACCTGGCCACCGACAACGGCGCCCCGCTGGTGCAGTGGGCCCGCCACGACGGCACCAACCAGCAGTGGCAGTTCGTCGACTCCGGCGGCGGCTACTACCGCCTGAAGTCCCGCCTCAGCGGCAAGGTCGTCGACATCTCCGGCCGCTCCACCGCTGACGGCGCCGACGTCATCCAGTACACCGACCTCAACGGCACCAACCAGCAGTTCCGCGTGGTCGACACCGACAGCGGCCACGTGAAGCTGGTCAACCGCAACAGCGGCAAGGCGTTGGAGGTCTGGGAGTGGTCCACCGCCGACGGCGGCCGGATCTCGCAGTACACCGACCTCAACGGCGCCAACCAGCAGTGGCAGCTCGTCAAGCTCGGCGACTCCGGCGGCGACCCGACCACGCCGCCCGGCTCGTACCCCGACCCGGGCTACGTGACCGGTGACATCAACGTCCACGACCCCGAGGTGACCAAGCGGCCGGACGGCACCTACCTGCTCGCGCACACCGGCAACAACATCGTGCTCAAGACCAGCACCGACCGGACCGCCTGGCGCAACGCGGGGGTGGCGTTCCCCGGCGGGGCCTCCTGGGCGCACGCCTACACCGACGGCAGCGACAACCTTTGGGCGCCGGACATCACGTACGCCAACGGCAAGTACTACATGTACTACTCGGCCTCCACCTTCGGCTCCAACCACTCGGGCATCTTCCTGGCCACCAGCACGACCGGCGCGTCCGGTTCGTGGAGCAACCAGGGCCTGGTCATCGAGTCGCGCACCTCCGACAACTGGAACGCCATCGACCCCAACCTGATCATCGACGACCAGGGCCGCTGGTGGCTCGGCTTCGGCTCGTTCTGGTCGGGCATCAAGATGGTCCAGCTCGACCCGGCGACCGGCAAGCGCCTGGACTCGACGATCCGCAGCATCGCCGGCCGGGGCGGCGGCGCGATCGAGGCGCCGTTCATCTACCGGCACGGCGGCTACTACTACCAGTTCGTCTCCTTCGATCTGTGCTGCAGGGGCGCGTCCAGCACGTACCGGATCATGGTGGGCCGCTCCACCTCCGTCACCGGCCCGTACGTCGACCGGAACGGGACGGCGCTGACGTCGGGAGGCGGCACGCAGGTGCTGGCCGGCCACGGGAGCATCCACGGCCCCGGGCACGAGGCGGTCCTGCAGGACAACGACGGCGACGTCCTCTTCTACCACTGGTACGCCGACGACGGCTCCTCGCGCCTCGGCATCAACAAGCTCGGCTGGGACAGCGCGGGGTGGCCCTTCGTGTACTGACCCCCCTCAGAAAAGGCGCTCTCAGAAAGGCGCTCGACTCACAGAGAGGCACGCAGATCCCGATGACCAAATTACGCCACCTCAAGAGGGCATTAGTGTCCACCGGTGCGGCGGTCGCGCTCGCCGCCGGCCTGCTCGCCGGCTTCTCCGCACCGTCGCAGGCCGCCACGCAGGGCCCGTGTGACATCTATGCCGCCGGCGGCACGCCGTGCGTGGCGGCGCACAGCACGACCCGCGCTCTGTACGCCGGCTACAACGGCCCGCTCTACCAGGTGCGGCGCTCCTCGGACAACGCCACCCGCGACATCGGCGTGCTGAGCACGGGCGGGGTCGCCAACGCCGGCACGCAGGACTCGTTCTGCGCCAACACGACCTGCCTCATCTCGATCATCTACGACCAGTCCGGCCGGAACAACCGCCTCACCCAGGCGCCTCCCGGCGGGTTCTCCGGCCCGGCGCCGGGCGGCTACGACAACCTGGCCGTCGCGACCGCGGCGCCGATCACGGTCGGCGGGCACAAGGCGTACGGCGTCTACGTGGCTCCCGGCACCGGCTACCGCAACAACAACACCAACGGCGTGGCGACCGGGGACCAGCCGGAGGGCATGTACGCCATCTTCGACGGCACCCACTACAACGGCGGCTGCTGCTTCGACTACGGCAACGCCGAGACCAACAGCCGCGACAACGGCAACGGCCGCATGGAGGCCATCTACTTCGGCAACAACAAGGTCTGGGGCTACGGCGCCGGCAATGGCCCCTGGATCATGGCCGACCTCGAGAACGGCCTGTTCTCCGGTGTGAACCAGCACTACAACGCCAACGACCCGAGCATCAGCCACCGCTTCCTGACGGCCATCGTCAAGGGCGAGCCCAACCACTGGGCCATCCGCGGCGGCAACGCCCGGTCGGGCAACCTGTCGACCTTCTACAACGGGCCGCGGCCCAACGTCTCGGGCTACAACCCGATGCGGAAGGAAGGCGCGATCATCCTCGGCATCGGCGGCGACAACAGCGTCGGCGCCCGCGGCACCTTCTACGAGGGCGTGATGACCTCCGGCTATCCGTCGGACGCCACCGAGAACGCGGTGCAGGCCAACATCGTCGCCGCCGGGTACGACACCTCCGGCGACAGCAACCCGGGCGGGACGCTCACCCCCGGGTCGGCCATCTCGCTGCGCGCGACGACGGCCTGCTGCACCGACCGCTACATCCGCCACCAGAACGACAACGCCGTCACGTCGGTGATCACCTCGTCCAGCTCGTCGCTCGACAAGAACGACGCCACCTGGATCGTGCGCAGCGGCCTGGCCAGCAGCTCGTGCGTGTCGTTCGAGTCGAAGAACTACCCCGGCGACTACCTGCGGCACCAGAACTACCAGCTCTACCGGCACCGCGACGACGGCAGCTCGCTGTTCGCCGCGGACGCCACCTTCTGCCCCCAGGCCGGCAAGAACGGCCAGGGCACCTCGTTCGCCTCGTACAACTTCCCGGACCGCTTCATCCGCCACTACGACAACACCGTCTACATCGCCAGCAACGGCGGCTCCCACACGTTCGACAGCTCCAGCCTGTGGAGTGACGACGTGAGCTGGGTCGTCAGCCAGCCCTGGGCATAGACCTCGGGCTGGATCGTCAGCCGGCCCTGGGCGTGGAGCCCGGCATGAACGAGGCCGCCCCCGGTCACGGGGGCGGCCATGTCATGCGGTGTCACGCCACGATGCCGTCGATCCGGAACGTCTGCACCTGATCGGCGCCGCACGGGACGCGCAGCAGCTTTCCGTCGAGCCGGGTGTCCTGGCGCTGGGTGGAGCGGTCGGCGCCGGCGGGGACGGTCGACCAGCGTGGCACCACGCACCGTGCCGTGCTCAGGCCGCTGCCGTGGCCGTCGCCGTGCTCGGAGTTCGCATAGCGCCCCGCAAGCCAGGAGCGGCCCCGCGCCCCCTCCCATGATCTTGCTAGTACGGAACCCCTTGACGGAGGCGATGTTATCGGTAACCCTTCTCTCCATCACATAGGCGGCAACGCCAGATCTCCCCGGGCGGTCCAGCGCTTCCACGGCCATCGGGGCGGGCGTACGGAGTGACAACGTGATCAACCACACAGCCTCTCGCGTTTCCCCGCGAAGGCGGCGGCGAGCCGAGCGCAGGCTCGTGCGGCGCCTGCGCGACACGGCCGAGGCGTACGCGCTGCTCGCGCCGAGCCTGTTCGGGTTCCTGCTGTTCCTGGTCGCGCCCATCTTCGGGGTGGCGGCGCTGAGCCTGTTCGACTGGAACCTGATGGGCGCGCCCTCGTTCGTCGGGCTCGACAACTACCGGGAGCTCTCCGCCGACCCCGAGGTCTGGCGGGCCGTGCTCAACACGGTCTACTACGTGCTGCTGAACATCCCGGCGCAGACCGTGCTGGCGCTGCTGCTGGCCCTCGCCCTGAACCGGCGGATACGGGGCGGCAAGGTGTTCCGCGTGGCCTTCGTCCTGCCCTGGATGGCCATGCCCGTGGCCCTCGGCATCATCTGGTCCTGGGTGTTCGACCCCCGGTACGGCGCGGTCAACCAGGTGCTGGGCATGGTGGGGATCGACGGGCCGAACTGGCTGACCGACCCGGCGTGGGCAATGCCGGTGATCGCCTCGGTGAACGTCTGGCAGTACACCGGCTACACGATGCTGATCCTGCTGGCCGGGCTGCAGGCGATCCCGCACCAGTTGCACGAGGCCGCGATGATCGACGGCACGTCACCGGCGCAGCGGTTCTTCCGGGTCACGCTGCCGCTGCTGCGGCCGTCGCTGTCCTTCGTGCTGGTGACCAACACGATCGGGTCGTTCCAGGTCTTCGACACCGTCTTCGTGATGACCCAGGGCGGCCCGGGAGGGGCCACCGACGTGCTGAACTTCCACATCTACCAGCAGGGCTTCCAGCTCTTCCGCACGGGGTTCGCCTCGGCGCTGGCGATGGTGCTGTTCGGGCTGATCCTGCTGGTCACGGCGGCGCAGCTCGTCTACTTCCGCAAGCGCACCGTCTACGACTTCTCGTGAGGACCCCGATGAAGAAGATCGCGCTCTACCTCGTGCTCCTCGCGGGCGCCGTGGTCTCGGTCGCGCCGTACCTCATGACGTTGAACTCGGCGTTCAAGCAGCCGGCGCAGGTGCTCACCACGCCCGCCTGGGACCCGGCGCTCC
Source organism: Nonomuraea phyllanthi (assembly GCF_006334985.2). Lineage (GTDB taxonomy): Bacteria > Actinomycetota > Actinomycetes > Streptosporangiales > Streptosporangiaceae > Nonomuraea > Nonomuraea phyllanthi. The sequence continues at coordinate 257,283 of NZ_VDLX02000015.1, read as the reverse complement.
CCGTGACGCTGGAGAACATCGCACAGGTGTGGACGGAGTACGACATGGCCCACTTCCTGATGAACTCGCTGATCTACGCGGGGCTCGTCACCCTGGGGCAGGTCGTGTTCAGCACGATGGCCGCGTACGCCTTCGGGCGGATGTCGTTCCCCGGCCGGGACGTGCTGTTCTGGGGCTACCTCGCGACGATGATGGTGCCGCAGATCGTCACGCTCGTCCCGCTCTTCCTGATCATGCGGGAGTTCGGGCTGATCGACAGCTATCTCGGGCTGATCCTGCCGACCGCGTTCGGCACGCCGTACGGGATCTTCCTGGTCCGCCAGTACTTCCGCACCATCCCCAAAGACGTGGAGCTGGCGGCGCGCATCGACGGGGCGGGGACCTGGACGGTGCTGACCCGCGTCGTGCTCCCGCTGAGCCGGCCGATCCTGGCGACCCTCGCGACGATCACGTTCATCACGACCTGGAACACGCTGCTGTGGCCGCTGATCATCACCAACAGCGACGCGACCCGGGTGGTCACGCTCGGCATCTCCGCCCTGAAGGGCCAGTACTCCTCCCAGTACCACCTCATCCTGGCGGCGGCCGCGCTGGCGCTGCTGCCGCTCATCGCGATCTTCCTGCTGTTCCAGCGGCACATCGTCCGCTCCATCGCCCTCACCGGGCTGAAGTAATCACCCCCCACGGAAGAACGGCATGCGCATATGTCTAGAAGAATTGCCATACCTGCCATAGCGGCTGCGGCCCTGCTGTCAATCACCGCGTGCGGCGGCGGAGGGAGCGGCGACTCCGGCTCCTCCGGCGGCACCGTCACGCTCCGCTACGCCCTGTGGGACGAGGTGCAGAAGCCGCCGATCGAGCAGTCGATCCGCGAGTTCGAGAAGGCCCACCCCACCATCAAGGTGCAGATGGAGCTGAACAACTGGAACGACTACTGGAGCAAGCTGCAGACCCAGCTCGCCGGCCGCTCGGCCCCCGACGTCTTCTGGGACCACGTCTCGTACTTCCCCAAGTTCAGCAAGGAAGGCGTGCTCACCGACCTCGCGCCGCTCATCGCCCAGGACAAGGTCGACACCTCCGTCTACGACCCCAAGCTCGCCGAGGGCTGGAAGGTGGACGGCAAGGTGTACGGCCTGCCCAAGGACTGGGACACGATCGGGCTCTTCTACAGCGCCAAGGCCCTGAAGGACGCCGGGCTCACCCCCGCCGACCTCGACGGCCTCACCTGGAACCCGGACGACGGCGGCACGTTCGTCAAGACGCTGCAGAAGCTGACGGTCGACGAGAACGGCAAGCGCGCCGGCGAGCCGGGCTTCGACCCCAAGAAGGTCAAGCAGTACGGCCTGGCCATGCAGGCGCCCACCGGCCAGCAGGACTGGTGGAACTTCGCCCTGCAGAACGGCTGCAAGCTCCAGGACCGGCCATGGGGCCGGTGGACCATCGACCAGCCCGCGTGCGTCCAGGCCATCCAGTTCGTCCAGGACCTGCGGCTGAAGTACCACGTCGCGGTGCCCGCCACGGTCACCAACCCGCCCAACGGCCCGTCCCTGGACCAGGTCGTCGGCCGTGGCGAGGCGGCCACGGCGATGGACGGGAGCTGGATGCTGCGCGCCTTCGACACCGCGCTGCCCGACGGCGGTTTCGGCGTCGCCGACCTCCCGGCGGGCCCGGTCGGCAAGGGCAGCGTCTACAACGGCCTGACCGAGGCCATCTACGCCGGCACCGAGCACCCGAAGGAAGCGTGGGAACTGCTCAAGTGGCTGACCTCCGAACGCCACCAGAGGTCCGTCGCGCAGGCCGGCGCCGTCTGGCCGGGCATCACCTCGCTCAACGGGGTCTTCGCCGAGGCGTGGCAGGCCAAGGGCGTGGACGTCAGCGGGTTCAAGAAGGCGGCCGAGGGCACCACGATGGGCTACCCGCTGACCGAGGCGGCCGACACCTACAACGTGAAGGCGCTCGACATCTTCAACCAGGTGTGGCTGGGCCAGCTCTCGGCGCAGGACGCGGCGAAGAGAATCAACGACGAGGCGAACGCCGCCATCAAGTAGGCTCTGACGTCATGGGGGTTATCGGTCACACACCAGCCGAAGACGCTTCACGCGGCAGGTCCGCGAGCATCTGGGACGTCGCGCGTGTGGCCGGTGTCTCCCAGCAGACCGTCTCTCGCGTCATCAACGGCAAGGGCCGGGTCAGCGAGGCGACCCGGGCCAAGGTCCTCCAGGTCATCGCCGAGCTCGGCTACCGCCCCAACAAGCTGGCGCGGATGCTGGCCGGGGGCCCGGTGCGGTCGGTCACCGTGCTCACCTCCGACACCGCCCTGTACGGCGCGGCCGCCACGCTACGCGGCATGGAGGAGGCGGCCAGGACGGCCGGCTTCTCCGTGGGCATCAGCGTGCTGGAGCGCGACACCGTCCAGCCCGACGTCACCGTGCGGCTCAACCGTCCAGGAGAGGCCGTCATGGTGATCGCCTTCGACGACGCCGGGGTGCGGGCGCTCACGTCGCTGCCCCCCGACGTCCCCGTCGCGGCGGCCGTGGAGCGCCGTCCCGACACGGAGGCCCCCGACCCCTGGCAGGTCTGGCTGGACGACCGGGCGGCCGCCGCCCACGCCACCCGCTACCTGCTGAGCCTCGGTCACCGCACGGTCCACTACGTCGCCATCCCGTCCTCCACCAGCGACCTGCCCCAGCGCACCCAGGGCTGGATGGACGCGCTGAAGGCCGCGGGACGGCCGGTGCCCGAGCCGCTGCAGGGTGGCTGGACCCCGCGCTCCGGCTACCTGGCCGTCCGTGACCAGGTGGCCGACCGCTCGGTCACCGCGATCCTGTGCGGCAACGACGACCTGGCGCTGGGCGTGATGCGGGCCGCCCGCGAGGCCGGACGGGACATCCCCGGCGACCTCAGCGTGGTCGGCTTCGACGACTCGCCGCCCTCGGCCTACCTCAACCCCTCGCTCACCACCGTCCGGCTCGACTTCGAGGGGCTCGGCCGGGCCTGCTTCGACCTGCTCCACCGCAGGCTGGAGCCGCAGACCGCCCCGGCCTTCCCCACCTGGAGCGAGCCCGAGCTCATCGTCAGGGAGAGCAGCGGCCCCGCGCCCGCCTGACCTCCCGCTTCCCGTGATCCTCCCCCGCCCGGCGCGGGCGGAGGAGTCGAAAGGCCGAGATGATCCACCACGACTCCGCGCACCGCCTGTGGGTGCTGTCCGGGCCGTCCTCCTCCTACGTCCTGCACCTCGACGACGGCGACAGACCGCGCGTGCTGCACTGGGGACCGCGGCTCACGCCCGAGCAGGCGGCCTCGCTCCTGCTGCTGCCGCAACCGCCGTTCCGGCCGGTGGAGGACACCGCGGAGGGCACGCTGGACCTGACCGCCGCGGGCGGCCTGCGCTACGGGCAGGCGGGCCTTCAGGTGCGCTTCGCCGACGGCACCCGCGACCTCGAACTCGTCCTCACCGGGCAGCGCCGTACCGATCGGGAGCTGGTGCTGGCGTACGCCGACCGTCACTACCCGCTGGCCGTGGAGTGCCACTACCGGATCCACGAGGACGGCGACGTCATCGAGCGCCACCTGGTCCTGCGCAACGAGGGGGAGCCCGTCACCGTCGTACGGGCCGACTCCGCCACCTGGGTGCTGCCCCGTCTGGGCGGCTACCGGCTCAGCTCCGTACGCGGCCAGTGGGGCGCCGAGACCCGGCTGCACCGCACCGAGCTGCCGTACGGCGAGACCGTCCTGACCAGCCGCAGGGGCGTCACCGGTCACCAGGCCAACCCCTGGGTGATGGTCGACGACGGCACGGCGGGCGAGGAGCACGGCGCGGTCCACTCCTGCGCGCTGGCGTGGAGCGGGAGCTGGCGGCTCACCGCGCAGCGGCTGCCGACCGAACGGGTGACGCTGTCCGCCGGCGCCGGGCACGACCCCGTGACCTGGGAGCTCGGCACCGGCGAGGAACTGGTCACCCCCGTGTGCGCGGGGCTGTACACCGAGGGCGGCTTCGGCGCCGCCAGCCGCGCCTGGCACGACCACCAGCTGCGGCACGTGCTGCCGCACCCCGAGGAGACGCGGCCCGTGCTCTACAACTCCTGGGAGGCCACCGGCTTCGACGTCTCCCTGGAGGGCCAGCTCCGGCTCGCCGGGCAGGCCGCGCGGATGGGCGTCGAGCTGTTCGTGGTGGACGACGGCTGGTTCGGCGCCCGCACCCACGACGCCGCCGGGCTCGGCGACTGGCATCCCAACCCGGACCGGTTCCCCGACGGGCTCGGCCCGCTGATCGACCGGGTCCACGAGCTGGGCATGCGGTTCGGGCTGTGGGTGGAGCCGGAGATGGTCAACCCCGACAGCGACCTGTATCGGGCGCACCCCGACTGGGTGATCCACCGGCCGCACCGCGCCCGCACCGAGCACCGCAACCAGCTCGTGCTCGACCTGAGCAGGCCGGAGGTGGCGGGCTGGCTCTACCGCACCCTCGACGAGCTGCTCTCCAAGAACGACATCGACTTCCTCAAATGGGACATGAACCGCCCCTTCACCGAGGCGGGCCCCGACGAGCGGCTGTGGCTCGGCCACGTCCACACCCTGTACGACGTGCTCGACCGGCTGCGCGCCGCCCACCCCCACGTACGCGTCGAGTCGTGCGGCAGCGGCGGCGGCCGGGTGGACCTCGGCATCCTGCGGCGTACCGACCAGGTGTGGACCTCCGACAACACCGACGCCCTCGACCGGCTGGAGATCCAGCACGGCTTCTCCCAGCTCTACCCGGCCCGCGTCATGGGCGCCTGGGTCACCGACAGCCCCAACCCCTACACCGGCCGGGAGATCCCGCTCGACTTCCGCTTCCACGTGGCCATGGCCGGCGTGCTCGCGATCGGCGGCGCCCTCACCGAGTGGAGCGAGGCCGAGGTGGCGCGGGCGGCGGAGCTGGTCACCGCCTACAAGGAGATCCGCCCGCTCGTCCAGCACGGCCGGCAGTACCGCCTGCTGCCGCCGGACGGGGAGCTGTCGGCCGTGCAGTACCTCGCGCCCGACGGGGGCGAGGCCGCGGTGCTCGTGTTCCGCCGCGCCCGCCGCTTCGGCCACGCCGAGCCGGGGATCCGGCTGCGCGCCCTCGACCCGGACGCCCGCTACCGCGACCGGTCCACCGGCCGGATCCACCACGGCGCCGTCCTGCTCGCCCACGGCCTCTTCCCCGGCCTGGCGCCCGGCGACTACGCCAGCGCCCTGATCCACCTCGTGCGCGAGTAGCGCGCACGACGGCAAGGGCCGCCCGGCGGGACCTCACCTCGGCGAGGTCCCGGCGGGCGGCCCGGTGATCAGCGCGGCGTCAGGACCAGGCGGTAGGCCCCGAAGGGATCCTCGTTCGCGATCGGGACCGTGACGCTGCCGTTGGTGACGGTGTAGGCGTTCGACCACACCCGCGTCACCCCCGACACGTTCGTCGTACGGCCGGAGCCCGGGACGTACTCGAGCGTGGCGGTGACGGAGGAGCCCAGCCCGCCGATCCCGTCCACGCGGACCGAGTTGTTCCCGGCCTGCCCGCCGAAGACCAGGCTGAACGTGCTGCCGTCGTAGGCGGCCACGCCGTCGTTGTTCGCGGTCGGGGTCACCCTGACGACGTTGCCGGTCTGGTCGCCGTACCACTTGTACATCCAGTACGACGCCGTCGGCTGCCCGTTGTGCAGCAGGCCGTTGAGGGTGCCCGCCTCGAACCAGAACGCCCGCTCCGCGTCGCGCACGCCCTCGCGCTCGAACTGCGCGACGTAGTGGTTGACGCTGCTCGGCACGTCGATCTCGTCAGGGGTGGCGTACTCGTTGATCGAGATGGGCAGCGGCGAGATGCCGAGCTCGCGCTCCAGCGCCCGGTAGGCGCGGACGTTGCCGGTCACCTGCTGCCATCCGCTCAGCTCGTGCCACGACACCACCTGCGGCAGCGTGTTCGTCGCCTTCGCGTTGTTCAGGAAGGAGCGCATCGAGTTGACGTCCCAGTGCGAGTAGCTCGGGCCCATGATGGGCTTGTTCGGCTCGCTCTGCCGGATCCGCCGGTAGGTGCGCACCCATCCCTCGTTGAAGGAGACGCCGGCCCCCGAGGGCCAGGTCCAGTCAGGCTCGTTCCACGGCTCCCAGGAGTCGATGTTGGTGACGCCCGCCGACTTGGCCGCGGCGATCATCTTGTCGATCCGGCTGTACCAGTCGTTCCAGTTCGTCCACCAGTACGGGAAGCCGTCGAAGCTGTCGGCCATGTCCACGGTGATCACCCCGCCGACGGCCGCGGCGTTGCGCCAGACGTCCAGCGTGTCGCCGATCGGGGCGGGAACGCCGTTCGGGCGGTGCTCGTGCAGCGGCGGCGGCTGCCTGAACTGGTGCGGCTTCAGCGGCTGCATGATCGACACCGGTGGCGTGTTCTCGTCGGCCAGGCCGTAGAGGGTGCCCGAGCCGACGCGGGTGACCGGCCGCACGACGCTGCCCGCGTCCACGACGAGCGTGCTGCCGCCGCCTCCGGGGGTGGTGCTCCACTTCTGGTTGCTCTGGCCGTTGCAGGTCCACAGGATGACGGCGGTGCCGTTGGCCGTGCCCGCGTGGTCGACGTCCAGGCAGAGCCCTGACTGCGTCCCGGTGATCGAACCGTCGGAGTTCTGCCGCCACTTCTGGTTGCTCTGCCCGTTGCAGGACCAGATGATCACCTGCGTGCCGGGCGAGGTCTGGTTCTCGTACGCGTCCACGCACCGGGTGCCGTTCATCGTCCGCAGCTCACCCGCCGAGGTGAACTCGAACGCCTGGTTGGGCTGGCCGTTGCAGTCCCAGATGTCCAGGATCGTGCCCAGCGTGTCGACGTTCCCCTCGACGTCGAGGCAGCGGCCGGAGGCAGCGCTGACCAGCGGCGCCGCCGCGGCCGAGGCCGGCGGCGCCCAGACGAGCACCGTGGCCAGAAGGGTGGCGAGCACCGTCAGCAGGCTCGCGACGCGAGCGGGCGGGCGCGCGGATAAGCGGGCTGGTGAGTCGTGCATGTGTTCTCCCTCGGGGGGTGTGAGAGGCGGCGAGAACGACCGCGACAGGTGGGATTGTTGTGCGTTACCGATAACATCACGGTTTAGATGCTCCGCCTGGGCCTGTCAAGACCCGCCCGCTCGGGGCGAGTCCGAACTGTGGGTTTCTCCGGCGGCCCGCGTCGCGACCCGGACAGGGCGAGGTGTTATCGCGAACACTCCAGAAACCCGACCCTGAGGATGCATCATGGCCGCATGGTCAATGTCACCTTGGACGAGGCGGGCGGCTCCGTGGCCGTGGTGAAGCTCCAGACGGAAATGTGGGAGCTCAACATCCGGGCACCCGTCGACGACCTGGTACGGCTGCGCGCGATCAGGGATGCGGACTGGGACGCGCGCCGCTCCCTCCCCATCGGCACCTGCGCAGGAGCTCAGGTGTTCTGGGCTACCAGCGAGGGCAGACCGGTGATCCTCGTCGGCCGGGACGACGAGACGTGGGACATCGCGGTCACGATCCCGGTGGCGGCTGTGGACGAGATCGCGCGCCTCGCCGGGGGCCACGGATGATCGCCTTCGGGCGGGCATGGACCAGCCGCCGGTCGGGGCAGTGCTGGGCGATAACATCGCGACCGTGGCGGATTGGGAGCTTCGGCCGGGTTCGGCGGCGGATGTCGAGATCGTCGCCGAGTTGCGGGCCGTGGTGATGCGCCCGGACCTCGAGCGGCTCGGAAGGTACGACGAGCATCGCGTACGGCAGCGCTTCCGCGACGGGTTCACGCCGGCGCACACCTGGATGATCGAGGTGGGCGGCGCCTTCGCCGGCTGCGTGGCGTTGCGGCCCGCCGAGGGCTGCCACTGGCTGGAGCACTTCTACCTCGCCACGGACGTGCAGGGCAGGGGCATCGGTTCGGCCGTGCTGCGCGCGCTGCTGGAGCGGTGCGACCGCGAGGGCGCCGTGGTCCGGCTGAACGTGTTGCAGGGCAGCCCGGCGCGCCGGCTGTACGAGCGGCACGGGTTCACGGTCGAGACCGAGGACGAGGTGGACGTGTTCCTGGTCCGCGCCCCGGCCCCCGCCTGACGGGAGCGGGGCAGCCCGGCGGCATTCCCAGGGCCGGGCCGGTCGGCCGCAGAATGGGGAGCGCCGGAGAACCGGCTTCATCGCGTTCGGTGAGGAGAGCCGCTGTGCGTATCGTCATACCGCTGTTCGACCGATTCACCGCCCTCGACGCGGTCGGCCCGTACGAGGTGCTCAAGTTCCTGCCCGGCGCCGAGATCCTGTTCGTGGCGGCCGAAACGGGAGCCGTACGGGATGTCCCCCGGTCGCTGGCCCTCACCGCCGACGCGACGCTCGACGACGTCGACTCGTGCGACGTGCTGCTCGTTCCCGGGGGCCCGGGCGCCCGCGCGCTGCTGGAGGAGGAGCACCTCCTTGGCTGGATCCGCCGCATGCACGGGGGCAGCACGTGGACGACGTCCGTCTGCACGGGGTCGCTGCTGCTCGCCGCCGCCGGACTGCTGAAGGGGCTCGCCGCGACGACGCACTGGGGGGCGGTCGACGTGCTGGAGTCGTTCGGGGCCTCGTACACGCCGGAGAGAGTCGTCTTCCAGGGGAAGATCGTGACCGCCGCCGGGGTCTCCTCCGGGATCGACATGGCGCTCGCCCTGGCCGCGCGCCTCGCGGATCGGACGACGGCGGAGGCCGTCCAGCTGGCGATCGAGTACGACCCGCAACCGCCGTTCGACGCCGGCTCCCCCGCCAAAGCCCCTCAGGCCGCCAAGGACCTGCTCGCCAGAGGCATCCGCTGACCCGGTGGGGAGCCGTGCGGGATCATGAGGGGATGACGACGTGGGATGAGGGGTTCGCGAACAGGTACGAGGAATGGTCGGCGCACATGGTGGCCGATGTCGTCTTCTACGTGGATCTGGCGCGGGAGGCGGACGGGCCGGTGGTGGAGCTGGCGGTCGGGAACGGGCGCGTGGCGATCCCCGTGGCGCGGGCGACCGGGCGGCGGGTCGTCGGGATCGACGCCTCCCCGGCGATGCTCCGGCAGGCGCGCGAGCAGGCTGCCCGGGCGGGCGTGGAGCTCGACCTCCGCCAGGCCGACCTGCGCGATCTGGCGCTGGACGAGCCCGCGGCGCTGGTCTACTGCCCGTTCCGGTCCCTCCAGCACCTCCCGACCTGGGCCGACTGGCGGCGGGTCTTCGAGCGGGTGGCCGGCGCGCTGCGGCCCGGCGGGCGGTTCGCGTGGAACGCCATCGCCTTCGACCACCATCTCGCCGCCCGCCTCGACGGCGGGCGCGAGGAGGAGCCCGTGCCGCACGTCACGAGGTTCGCCGTGGGCGACAACCGGATCGACATCGTGCTGGACGACGGCGCCACGAGCTCGTCCTGGTGGGCGACGAAGAACGAGTGGCTGGGGCTGATCGACGTCGCGGGGCTGGAGGTCGAGGCGCTGTACGGCGGTTTCGGCCGGGAGCCCTTCACCGAGGACAGCCGTGAGTACGTGTTCGTCGCCCGGCGGCCGACCGGATGACCGGCGGAAACACCGGGTGGACGTCCGGGCTCATGACGTCCTGGCCCGGCTGAGGGGCGGGCGGCGGGCCCAGGTGGCCCAGCGCCAGAGCCACTCGACGGGGCCCTGACGGCAGCGGCGCAGCCAGAGGGTGCAGAACAGCCACTGGGCCGTGAGGATGGCTGCTGCGGTCCAGTACGCCGTCGTCAGGTGCCGGTCGATCGGCAGGCCGAGGATGTGGCCGGCCGCGAGAACGAGGAGTGTGGCGGTCAGATAATTCGTCAGCGCCATCCGGCCCATCGGCGCGAAGACGAACTCCAGCACCGGCCGCAGCGGCGTTCTGAGCAGGAAGATCAGGCCGCACACGTACACGCCGACGAGCAGCAGATCGGCAAGGCTGGACACCGCGGACAGGTACGTCGTGGCACCGACGGCTCGCATGCTGTCCTGTGCCCACAGCGCGGCGGCCAGTCCCGCCGCGAAGACCAGGCCCAGCAGGAGCGGCCCCTGGGTGGAACTCTCGATCTTGTCGACCACTCCGTAGCGGACCAGTGCCGAGCCCAGCAGGAACAGTCCCGCGATCAGGAGGGGACCGCCCCCGCCGAAGATCAGCGCCCCCGGGATGAGTGCGGCGGCGAGGCCGGCCATGGCCCATCGCGGCAGCCAGGTCGAGGGCAGCAGCACCAGCATGCCGACGACGGCGTAGTCGGCCAGGACCTCGCCCGGCCACAGCAGCATGTGCGCGAGGCCGATCCCGAGCAGCGCCCCGAGCCGGCGCAGCAGGACCAGGCGTGGGCGGGGGACGCGGTTCGCGGCGGAGTCCAGCAGCAGCGCGAACCCGATGCCGAACAGCAAGGAGAAGATCGGCAGTCCGAGCCACGGGTCCCAGTCGCCCATGGGCTGCACCGCGACGGCGGAGGTTCCGGTGGCCATGAGCTGGATGTTGGCGAGCAGGATCTCGCACAGCGCGAACCCGCGCAGCACGTCGAGCGCGATGATCCGCGGCCGGCTGGGAGGAGGTTCCTGGTGGCGATCTTCGCTTGGCATGGAGCCTCATCCTGCAGGGCCACCCAGGGGAGAGCACCGGCCGAAAGCAGGATCCGTAGCGCCCGAGATCATACTTTCGGCCTGAATCGCCTCGGCAAGACTCCGGACGGCACTGCGGAGCGTTGGAGCAACCCGCGGATCAGGGCGTGTGGCGGGTACGGACGAGGTCGTAGACGGCCGCCGCCAGGGCCAGGAGGATGAAGAGCAGCACCACCGACAGCCCGTGCCGGAACGCCATCGGCCACCCCTCCCCCAGGCCGGCGAAGAAGGTCGAGCCCGCCGCCGCGATCCCGATGGCGGAGCCCAGCCGCTGCCCCGTCTGCAGCACCCCCGCCGCGCTGCCGCCGCCCGCGGGCGGCACCTCCGACAGGGTGATGGCCTGGTTGGGGGAGATGACGAGGCCGCTGCCCATGCCCGCGACCAGCAGCGGCAGGGCGGTGGCCAGGCCGACGCCGCGGCCGGGCACCAGGACGGTGGCGGCCATCGTCGCGGCGAGGCCGATGATCACGGTGGTCAGGCCGATGGCGACCAGGCGGCGGCCGAGGCGGTGCACGAGCCGCCCGCCGACCACGCTGGCCGAGGCGGAGCCGAGGGCGAAGGGGGTGATCGAGAGGCCGGCCAGCAGGGGGCTGTAGTGCAGGCCGCTCTGCAGGTAGAGGGTGAAGATGAAGAAGATGCCGGTGAATCCGGCGAAGTAGAACAGGGCGAGGGCCGAGCCCATGCTGTACGAGCGCTTCCTGAACAGCGACAGGTCGACCAGGGGCTCGCGCCGGTAGAGGCGTTCCCACGTCACGAACCCCGCCAGGAGGAGCAGCGAGGCGGGGACGAGCAGCCACTTGGTGTTGCCCTCCCACTGGGTGCGCTGGATGAAGGGCAGCAGCAGGCCCGCCACTCCCGTGCCAAGGAGCAGCACGCCGACCGGGTCCATGCTCTCGCGCCGCCCCGTCCGCGGCACGGCGTCGGGGGCCGGCAGCAAGCGCCAGGCGAGGGGCAGCAGGAGCGCCCCGATCGGCAGGTTCACGAGGAACACCCAGCGCCACCCGTGGTCGGGCCCGAAGAGCGCGACGAGGGCGCCGCCGATCAGCGGGCCCGCGGCCGTGGAGACGCCGATGGTGGCGCCGAGCGCGCCGAACGCCCGGCCCCGCTCGTACCCCTGGAACATCTGCTGGATCAGCCCGGAGACCTGCGGGTTCAGCATGCCGGCCGCCAGGCCCTGCACGAGCCGGGCCACGATGAGCACGGTCATGTTCCCGGCGAAGCCGCACGCGGCGCTGGAGAGCGTGAACAGCACCACGCCGCCCATGAACAGCGCCCGGCGGCTCCGCGCGTCGCCGAGCCGGCCGGCCGGGACGAGCAGCAGCCCGAACGTCAGCGCGTAGCCGGACAGGATCCACTGCAGGCCGCCCTCAGAGGCGTGCAGGCCGGCGCGGATCGAGGGCAGCGCCACGTTGACGATGCTCACGTCCAGGCCGGACATGAACGCCGCCACCAGGCACACGGCGAGCGCGCGCCTTCGCGTGTCCGACGCCCCCATCACCGCAACCTCACTGCGCTCATCGTTCCCCGGAGGTCAGGAAATATCGCCACGTGGAGGGTATCGCCGCACGCCCCGGCACCGTTAAGGGGTTCTGTTTCACCCTAAAAGGCGAGTAATGTCCGATCATGGACACGATGACCGTCGAGCAGAACGGCATCAACGCGGTCCCCGAGGCCGAGCGGCGCGGCCGGCCCGGGGATCTCTTCTGGCCCTGGGCGGGCTCGAACCTCTCCCTGTTCGGCGTCGCCTTCGGCGTGTACATCGTCGGCCTCGGCCTGGGCGTGATCCCCGCGATCATCACCGGCGCCGTCGGGTACGCGCTGTCGTTCCTGCTGGTCGGCCTGGTCGCCGTCGGCGGAACGCGGTCCGGCGTGCCGACGATGACGCTGGGCCGGGCGCCGTTCGGCTACCAGGGCAACAAGCTGCCCGCCGTCTTCTCGTACATCTCGAACGTGGGCTGGGAGATCGTGCTCGTCACGCTCTCCGCGCAGAGCGGCGCCGCCATCCTGGCGCGGCTCGCGCCGGGCATCCCCGCCACCACGGCCACCGCCGTGTGCTTCGCCGTCGCCGCCGTCGTGGTGATCGCGGTCGGCGTGTACGGGCACGCGATGATCATGGCGGTGCAGCGCTACCTCACGTACGGGTTCGTCGTGCTGACCGTCGTCTACATGGTCCTCATGGTGCCGCGCCTCGGCGGGTCACTGGAGACGACGGCCGGGCCGGGCGGATGGGTGGGCGGGGTCATCTTCGCCATGACGCTGCTCGGGCTGGGCTGGGTCAACTGCGGCGCCGACTACTCCCGCTACCTGCCGGCGAACTCCCGGCCGAGGTCGGTGGCGCTCTGGACGACGCTGGGCGGGGCGCTGCCGCCGATGGTGCTGCTGGTGTTCGGCGTGCTGCTCGCGGGCGGCGATCCGGAGCTGGCCGAGGCCGCGGGCGCCGATCCGGTGGCGGCGCTGGCCGGGGCTTTGCCGACGTGGTTCCTGCTGCCGTACCTGCTGACCGCGATCGGCGGCTTCCTGGCCGGCGCGATCATGGACATCTACTCGTCGGGGCTGTCGATGCTGGCGCTGGGCGTGCCGGTCAGGCGGCACTACGCGGTGCTGATCGACGGCGTGCTCATGGTGCTCGGCGGCTACTACCTCCTGTTCGTGTCCACCAGCTTCCTCGGCACCTTCCAGGCGTTCCTCGCGATCATCGGGGTGGTGATGGCGGCCTGGGTGGCGATCTTCCTGGTGGACATGTGGCGGCTGCGGGCCGGCGGCAGGGCGTACGACGAGCGGCTGCTGCGGCCGGGCGCGCCCGCGCTCAACTGGGCCGGGCTGGTGTCGCTGGTCGTGGCGTCGATCGTGGGGCTCGGGCTCATCACCTCGGCCGACCAGAACATCGCCAGGGTCGTCGGCTTCCTCATGAGCGACGAGCTGGAGTCCAGCACGTTCGGGGCGGCGAACATCGGCGTGGTCATCGCCCTGGTGCTGGCCGGCGTCCTGTACTACCTGCTCACCGCCGCTCGCCGCCGTACCTAGGGGGTGACTACGCGGTCACGATGGCGAAGTCCGGCGCCGGGCGGTCGAGCACGGCCACCAGGCGCTGGAGCGCCGCCGTGTCGCCCTCGCGCTCCACGCCCCCGACTCCCTTGCCCGCCACCAGCCCCACGAGCTGCTCCTTCGTCAGCCGGAGCGTCAGGTCCGCGCTCTCGTCCGCGGGCTCGCGCTGGTGGATGAGCGCGCCGTTGGACAGCGTCGTACGGTGCCGCTCCCCCAGGTCGCTCAGGTGCCAGTCGATCGAGAGCCGCTCGTGCCAGGCACGCGGCCCGTCCACGCGGATGGCCAGCGAGTCGAAGATCTGCTCCACGGACAGGACGGAGAGCAGGTCGAACGAGGATGTCTCCACGCTCGCCGGCACGATGCCCTCCGACAGCTCCAGCGCGCCCATGAGGTAGAAGTTGCGCCACGCGGCGTTCTCGGCGCCGTGGCCGAGCCGCGTGTAGACCTCGGCGAGCAGGTCGCGGGCCTCCTTGTTGCCCTCGTCGGCGAAGACGGCGTGGTTGAGCAGCTGGGCGGCGAAGCGCAGGTCGTTCTCGTCGATGTAGCGCCTGGCGAACGCGACCACGGCCGAGCCGCCGCCCAGGCAGTCGACGTAGCGCAGCGCGCTCTCGCGCGGCGGGTGCTCCCACAGGTGGGCCGGGTTCCCGTCGAACCACCCCAGGTAGCGCTGGTAGACGGCCTTGGCGTTGTGGCTGAGCGAGCCGTAGTAGCCGCGCGCGTGCCATGACTGCTCCAGCTCGGGCGGCAGGTGCAGCACCTCGGCGATCTCCGCTCCGGTCAGGCCCTTGTTGAGCAGCCGCACGGTCTGGTCGTGCAGGTAGGCGTACAGGTCCCGCTGCTGCCCGAGGAACCGTACGATGCCGTCGCGGCCCCAGGTGGGCCAGTGGTGCGAGGCGAACGCGACGTCGGCGCGGTCGGCGAAGAGCGCGAGCGCCTCGTCCAGGTAGCGCGCCCAGGCGCGGGCGTCGCGGACCGTGGCGCCGCGCAGCGTGAGCACGTTGTGCTGGTTGTGGGTGGCGTTCTCGGCCAGGCACAGGGCGCGGTGGTCGGGAAAGAGGAAGGTCATCTCGGCGGGGGCCTCCGCGCCGGGGGTGAGCTGGAAGACCATGCGGATCCCGTCGACGGTCTCCTCCTGGCCGGTACGGGTGACGTCCAGCGTGGGAGACAGGAGCGACACGGTGCCCGTCGAGGTGGTCAGGCCGAGGCCGCAGCCGATCTGGCCCTCGGGGGCGCGGGGCAGCGCGAAGCCGTACATGTAGACCGCCCGGCGGGTCATGGCGGGGCCGGCGTAGACGTTCTCCGCCACGGCGTGGTCCATGAAGCCGGCGGGGGCCAGGATCGGCACGTCTCCGTCGGTGACGCCGCGCACGCCGCCGAAGTGGTCGACGTGCGAGTGCGTGTAGACGACGCCGGTGACGGGGCGGTCGCCGCGGTGGGCGCGGTAGAGCTTCAGCGCGGCGGCGGCGCACTCGGTGGAGATCAGCGGGTCGATCACGAGGACGCCGCGCTCGCCCTCGACCAGGGTCATGTTCGACAGGTCCAGGCCGCGTACCTGGTAGATGCCCTCGGCGACCTCGTACAGACCCTGCCTGGCGCACAGCTGGCTCTGCCGCCAGAGGCTCGGATGGGCGCTGTCAGGGCACTCTCCCTGGAGGAAGTCGTAGGAGTCGTTGTCCCAGATGACCCGGCCGTCCGCCGTCTTGATCACTGCCGGGCTGAGCTTCGCGACGAACCCGCGGTCCGCATCCACGAAGTCGCCCTTGTCGTGAAATGGAAGGTCTGCCATGCCAAGCGGAATGCCCGGGAATCGAGGGATATAGCTCAACAAACTTCCCTAATCGGGCAATATGGACACTTGTCGGTCGTGTGATTGGCTTGCCGGGTGGATGCGTGCGTGTTCGACCTCGATGGCGTGCTGGTGGACTCCGAGCCGGTGTGGGAGGAGGTGCGGCGGGCCTTCGTCGCCGAGCACGGCGGCACCTGGCAGCCCGACACGCAGTCCAGGCTCATGGGCATGAGCACCGCCGAGTGGGCCTCCTACCTGCACTCCCTCGGGGTGTCCCTGCCCCCCGCCGAGATCGCGCGCGGCGTGGTGGAGCGGATGGCCGCCCGCTACCGCGACGAGGTGCCGCTGATGCCGGGCGCCGTCGAGGTGGTGCGGCGGCTGTACGGAACGGTCACGCTCGGCCTGGCCAGCTCGTCCCCGCGCACGCTGATCGACGTCGCGCTGGACGCGGCCCGTCTGAAGGAGTGCTTCGCGGCCACCGTCTCCACCGAGGAGGTCGAGCGCGGCAAGCCGGCCCCCGACGGATACCTGGAGGCGGCCAGGCGGCTCGGGGTCGATCCGCGCGAGTGCGTGGCGGTGGAGGATTCGAGCAACGGGCTGCGCTCGGCGCACGCGGCCGGCCTGCGGGTGATCGCCGTGCCGCACCCGCGCTACCCTCCCGCGCCCGACGCGCTGGCCCTGGCCTGGCGCGTCCTGCCCGGCCTCGACGCGCTGACCGCCGAACTGCTCCCCTGACACGCCAGGACCCGTTCCCGGCGCGCCGGCGGCTGCTCCACCGCACCGGATCCGTCCTCGACACGCTGGTCACCGGCCCGCTGCCATGACCGGGGCCAGGCCGGGTGGCTATGCTTACGGAATCGTGCGAGACATCACGGTTTTCTCAGGCAGTGCCCATCCCGAGCTGGCCGAAGAGATCTGCGCCCACCTGGGCACGCGACTCCATCCCGTACGCATCGAGCGCTTCGCCAACGACGTGCTGGAGGTGCAGCTCCAGGCCAACTGCCGCGAGCGTGACGTGTTCCTCATCCAGCCGCTCGTCCCGCCCGTGCAGGAGCACCTGGTCGAGCTGCTGCTGATGCTCGACGCGGCCCGCGGCGCGTCCGCCGCCAGGACCACCGTGGTGATCCCGCACTACGCCTACGCCAGGTCGGACAAGAAGGACGCGCCGCGCATCTCGATCGGCGCGCGGCTCGTCGCCGACCTCATGGTGGCCGCGGGCGCCAGCCGGGTGCTGGCGATGACGCTGCACTCGCCGCAGGTGCACGGCTTCTTCAGCGTCCCGGTGGACCACCTGCACGCGCTGCGCGAGCTGGCCGAGCACTTCCGCCAGTACGACCTGTCGAACGCCGTCGTCGTCTCCCCCGACCTCGGCAACGCCAAGGAGGCCGCCCACTTCGCGCGCCTGCTCGGCACCGGGGTCGCCATGGGCGCCAAGCAGCGCTTCAGCGACGACCGCGTGGTGATCAGCTCCGTGATCGGCGACGTCGCCGGCAAGGACGTGATCATCCTGGACGACGAGATCGCCAAGGGCAGCACGGTCATCGAGCTGCTCGACCGGCTGCGCGAGCTCGGCGTGCGCTCGGTGCGGGTGGCCTGCACGCACGGGCTGTTCTCCGGCGGCGCGATCGAGCGGCTGAGCGCGCTGCCCGAGGTCGCGGAGATCGTCTGCACGAACACCGTGCCGCCGCCCAAGGCCGGCGACAAGCTCACGGTGCTGTCGATCGCGCCGGCCCTGGCCGAGGCCATGCGCCGCATCCACGACGGCGAGTCCGTGAGCGCCCTGTTCAGCACGTCATGATCTTTCCGTGGATGACGGTCAGGACATCTTGACGACCTGCGCGGTCACGCGCCGCCCCTGGTGGGAGGCGAGGAAGGTGATCACCTCGGCCACGTCCTCCGGCTGCCCGACCGACCGCAGCGGGCCGTGGACGCGGGCGAGCTTCTCCACCTCCTCGTTGATCCAGCCGGTGTCGGTGATGGGCGGGTGGACCATGTTGGCCGTGATCCCGTACGGGCCGAGCTCGTGCGCTGCCGACATCGTGTAGCTCTCCTGGGCCGCCTTCGAGGCGCCGTAGGAGACCTCGGACGGGAAGCCCCGCGGCCCTTCCGAGGTCAGGCCGATGATGCGGCCCCAGGTCGCGCCCCGCTCGATGTGCCGCCGGGCGAACTCGGCGATCAGCAGGGCGGGCGCGCGCACGTCCACCGCGAACTGCCCGTCGTGGGTCTCGGCGTCGACCGGCCTGAGCGGGCGGCCGAACCCGTCGCTCTCGGCCGGCGTGAACGTGTCGCTGCCCCAGCCGCTCGCGTTGTTGACCAGGATGTCCACCGGCCCGAACGCCTTCTCCGCCTGGTCGAACAGGGTCTTCGGCACCGCCGGGTCGGTCAGGTCGGCCTCGCCCGACGCGGCCCTGCCGCCCGCCTCGCGGATGCGCCGCACCACGCCGTCGGCGCCTTCCGCGCGCGCCCGGTCATATGCCTCGGGGTAGGCGGGGTGGCGCAGCGGGTCGAGGCGCTTGTAGGTCAGGAAGACGGAGACGCCCTCGGCCGCCAGCGCCACGGCGGCCGCGGCGCCTATGCCGTGATTGGCCCCTGTGATCAGGGCGACTTTCCCATCCAGCCGGGTATCGATCATAGTGCCACTATGCACGGAGCCACGGAACGACTGCTAAAGGATTTCCTCCAGGGGGTGGAGCCGATCGTTCCGCTGGTCGCGGTGTGGGCGCACGGCTCGCTGGCGACCGGCGACTACCAGGAGGGCCGCAGCGACCTCGATCTGGTCGCCGTCATCGACTCGCCGGTGACGATGGAGCAGTGGCGGCGCATCAAGGCCGCCCACCGGGCGCTCGACCGGCCGCTCGCGGCCCTGCTGCACTGCTCGTACCTGGCGAGGGAGGAGCTGGCCGACCACGCCGTCGAGCACGTCACCTGGGCGCACGAGCGCATTTTCCGCCGGCCCGTCACCGCGATCACCCGGCGCGAGCTGCACGAGGGCGCCCGCCTGCTGTACGGCCCGCCGCCCGCCGGCCTGCTGCCTGCGGTCTCCGACGCGGAGGTGACCGCGTTCGTACGGGCCGACCTGCGCGACTACTGGCTGCCCAAGACCCGCGGGCGGCGGCGCTGGCTGCGCGACATCTGGGTCGACCTCGGCGTGCTGACCGTCGCCAGGGCCACGGTCACGCTGCGGGACGGGCGGCTGATCACCAAGAAGGAGGCGCTGGACGTGCTGGCCGAGCTGGGCGCGCCGGAGACCGTGGTGGCCGACATCCGGGCCCGCCGGTACGGCACGCCTCCCCCGGTGCTGAGCCGCTTCAGGAGGGGCCGGCTGGCCCGGGCGTTCGTCCGGTCGTCGATCAAGGGAGCCCTATGAAGGCGCTGGATGCCGGGGGATAGTCTTGGCCCCGAATTACCACCCGATACCAGGGGAAGGTCGGCAAATGGGGGAAATCAGGCAGTCCTATCTGGTGGCCGCGGCGTCGGCGGTGACGCTGCTGCGTGACCCCGCGGTGGCGGCGGCCTGGGACAAGCCGAGCGCGCTCACCGAGTTCAGCATCGGGGGCCTGGCCGGGCACCTGGCCCACCAGCTCGTCAGGGTGCGTGACGTGCTCGTGCCGAACGGCCGGATCGAGGAGCCCATCGAGCTGCTCGAACACTACTCCCGCTCGCCGTGGGTGCAGGCGGGGCTCGACCACGAGAGCAACGTGAGCATCAGGCGTGGCGGCCAGGCGGCCGCGGCGGACGGGGCCGCGGCGCTGGCGGACCGGGCGCAGGGCTTCCTCGACACGCAGAGCGCCGCCCTGCCCGCCGAGCCCGCCGACCGGGTCGTGGACCTGCCCTGGGCGGGGTGGACCCTGCGGCTCGACGACTTCCTGCTCACGCGGCTGGTGGAGCTGGTCGTGCACTCCGACGACCTGGCTGCCAGCGTGGGGCTGGAGACGCCCGAACTGCCCTCGTCGGTCATCGACCCGGTGGTGGAGATGCTGGCCCGGCTGGCCGTCTATCGGCACGGGCCGACGGCGGTCATCCGCACGCTGAGCCGCGCCGAGCGCGCACCGGCCACCATAAGCGCCTTCTGAAACTCATCGGTCAGGAGACGATCAGGCGGAGGGCCGCGGCCACCTCGCGGCCCGACAGCGCCGACTCCGGGTCCAGCAGCCACTGCGACAGGAACCCCGCCAGCATGGCCTGGTAGAACGTCCCCAGCAGCCGCCGGCGCTCCGGATCGCCGGTCGCCTCCACCCCCTGGAACAGCTCCGCCAGCCCCTCCCGCGCCTCCGCCATGGCGCGCACCAGTTGCTCGCGCACGTCGGGCACGTGGTCGATCTGCCCCAGCAACTCGAACTGCGTCGCCCACAGCGGCCTGATCGTGGCGAACGACTCCACCACCCGGTCCCAGGCCGCCTCGAAGCGCTCCAGCGGGGTCGCGTCCGCCTTGACCGCGGCCGACAGGGTGCCGGCCATCTCGTCGCCCCACTCCCGCATCGCCTCGAACAGCGCCTCGTTCATCAGCGTTTCCTTGGACCCGAAGTGGTATCCGATGCCCGCCAGGCTCACCCCTGAGGCGGTGGCGATGTCACGCGCCGTCGTCCGCGAGTAGCCCTTCTCGATCAGGCACCGTTTCGCACCGGCCAGCAGATCTTCCCTGTTTCCCATGCCCAAAGACTAGCACAATTGTCCTAGACAAGCGTCTGAGACATGTGTACCTTAAGGGGCATGAGGAACATCCTGATCTCCGGCGCGAGCATCGCCGGCACCGCGACGGCGTACTGGCTCAGGCGGCACGGCTTCGACGTGACCGTGGTCGAGCGGGCCCCCGCGATCCGCGAGGGCGGTTACAAGGTGGACATCCGGGGCGCCGCCCTCCGGGTCGTCGAGCGCATGGGGCTCATGGACGCGATCCGCGCCGCGAGCACCGACATGCGCGTCGCCACCCACTACGACGCCAGGGGCAGGAAGGTCGCGACGATGGACGCCGACCTGTTCGGCGGGCGCACGGGCGACGACGTCGAGATCATGCGCGGCGACCTCAACGAGCTGCTGTACGACCTGACGCGGCACGACGTCGAATACGTCTTCGGCGACTCGATCACGGACATCGCGGACGACGGCACGGTGACGTTCGAGCGCTCCGCGCCGCGCAGGTTCGACCTGGTCGTCGGCGCCGACGGCGCCCACTCCGTCACCAGGCGGATCGCCTTCGGCGAGGAGTCGCGCTACGCCCGCGACCTCGGCTACTACATCTCGATCTGCACCGTGCCCAACACGCTGGGCCTGGACCGCGAGGAGGCCGTGCACGCGGCCCCCGGCAGGACCGCGAACGTCTACAGCACCAGGCAGGACACCCGCGCCAAGGCCTGCTTCATGTGGTCGTCGGAGCCGCTGGCCTACGACCACCGCGACACGGAGGCCCAGAAGGACCTGCTGATCAAGGCCATGGAGGGCACCGGATGGGAGGTGCCGGCGCTGCTGGCGTCCGTACGCGACGCCGAGGACTTCTACTTCGACTCGGTCACCCAGATCCACATGGACCGCTGGTCGAAGGGGCGGGTCGTGCTCGTGGGCGATGCCGGCTACTGCGCCTCGCCCGCCTCGGGGCAGGGCACCAGCCTGGCGCTGGTGGGCGCGTACGTGCTGGCGGGCGAGCTGGCGACGGGCGGCGGGACCGAGGGCTACGAGCGGGAGCTGCGCGCTTTCGTCGAGGCCAACCAGGCGCTCGGGCCCGCCAACGTCAAGGGCATGGTGATCGCGTCGCGGGCGGCCCTCTGGTTCCAGCTCCGGATGATCAAGCTGCTGCCCCACCTGCCCGGACGCGACCGGATGATCGACAAGGTCGCCGGCCCCATCCACCGCGCCGCCAACGCCATCGTGCTCAAGGACTACGCGGGGTCGAGCCTGCCCACGCTCTCGTCCGACGAGTGATCGGTGACCTCGGGATAGTCCTCGACCGTGCTGTCCTTGCCGAGCAGATGCTTGTCCAGGAAGCCGACCAGGTGAGCACGGGTGATCTTCAGCGCCCGCGCGCCGTCCAGCTCCTGCGCGGGCAGGCCGAGCGACGGCCTCAGCACCGCGTAGTCGACGAACGCCGCGTGGTCGGTCCCCGCCACCGTGATCCAGCGCTTCTGACCCGTCAGATTGGCCCAGGCCGCGTCCCACGAGCCGTAGCCGGGCGCGTGCTTCGCCGTCCCGACCAGCATGAACGGCCGGTCGAGCGGCTGCTCCACCTTGAACGTGCCGTCCAGGTTGACGCCGGCCTTGATCCTGGTGTCGGCGAGCATGGTCTGGGCGGCGGCGTACCCGCCCATCGAGTGGCCCACCATGGCGATCCTCGACCGGTCGGCCACCTTGCCCCACCGGCCGTCGAGCAGCTCGTCGAGCACGAACCGCATGTCCTTCACCCGGCTCTTCGCCACCTTGTCGCCGTCCTGGCCCTTCACGCAGGCGAGGCACGTGGTGGTGCGGCCGTCGGGGAACGTCGTCCCGGCCGACTCGTACGTGTGCTCCACCGCCGCCACCAGATACCCCCTGCTCGCCAGCTCCTCGGCCAGCGAGGTCAGGGTGGCGCGCGGGAAGGAGAAGCCCGGCGACATGAGCACCAGCGGCAGCCGGCCCGGCCGGACGGGGGCGCCGACCCTGGCGTGCGTCCTGACCTTGGTGAGCGCGGCCGGCGGGACGTCCGGGTAGCTCTCGAGGACGGCGGCGGACTCCGCGCGCGACATGTACGGCTTGGGCCGCCCGGCGGCCTTCCTGGCCGGGTACCAGAGCGAGACCAGCAGCTCCCGCTTGGACGCCTCGGGGTTCCACGGGTCGGGACGGCTCTCGTCCACCAGATACAGGTCGGTCGTGCCGACGGGCCGCGCCCCGGTCGGCTCGGGCAGGGCGAGGCGGGCGGGGCGGGCCGCGAGCGCCGGGGCGGCGGCGCCCGCGACGACGGCAAGGGACATCGTGACAGTCAGAAGAGTTCTCCGCATGCGGCCAGCCTGGTGCCGGAGGCCGCCGTCCCGGACGCCCCGATGGTCGACCGGCGATTGCTACTTTCGTCGTAATGCGCTGCGCCGGCCGCCCCATACGCTGTGAGTCATGCGGTTCGTGCTGCTCGGCGGGGGTGTGTTCGCGTCCGGTCTGTTCGTGGTGCAGGGACAGATGGGGATGCCGTCGAGCCTGCCGCTCCCCGTGCTCCTCGCGGTCGCGGCGGTCGCGGGCCTGGCCGCCTGGCACGTGCGGCGGTCGTGGTGGCCGCTGGCCGCGGTGGGCGCCGTCGCGTACGTCTGGCTGCTGATGTGGCCGCCGCTGCTGGTCGCCTCCTACTACGCGGGCCTGACGCTGACGAGGGGCCGCATCGCCGCCTACCTCGGCGGCTGCCTGGCCGTGTGCGGGGCCGGCGCGGTGGTGGGCCGGATCGAGGGCGGCCTGCGCGAGACGTTGAGCGCCGTCCCCGGCAACGCCGGGTTCATGGCGCTGGCCATGATGGGCCTGCCGCTCGCCGCCGGCCTCGTGGTGCGCGCCACGCGGGAGGCCGCCGCCGAGCGGGCCAAGCGCCTCGAACGCGAGCAGGTCATGCGGGCCGAGCAGGTCAGGGCGCAGGAGCGGGCCAGGATCGCCAGGGAGATGCACGACGTGGTCGCGCACCGCGTCTCGCTCATCGTGCTGCACGCGGGCGCGCTGGAGGTCCGGTCCGGCGACGAGGAGACGGCCCAGGCGGCCGCCCTGATCGGCGGCATCGGGCGCGAGGCGCTGGCGAACCTGCGCGACGTCCTGGGCGTCCTGCGCTCCCCCGCGGGTGAGGCTCTCCGGCCGCTCTCCCCTTCGGAGGACGCCCTCCGGCCGCTGCCCACCCTGGAGGACCTCGACCGGCTCCTCGACCAGTCCCGCGCCCTCGGCATCGCAGTGACCAGGCACGACGAGGGCGAGGCGCGGCCGGTCGAGCCGGCCGTGGAGCGCACGGCGTACCGCGTGGTCCAGGAGGCGCTGACCAACGTGCACAAACACGCGGGAGACGCCGCCACGGCGGTGCGCATCCGCTACGGGAGCGACGAACTGGAGGTCGAGGTGCGCAACGAGGGCCCGGAGGCGCCGGGCGAGGAGCTGCCCGGCTCGGGGTGGGGGCTGGTGGGCCTGCGCGAGCGGGTCGAGCTGCTCGGCGGCACCCTGCGCACGAGCGCCCAGGACGGCGGCGGCTTCCTCGTGGCCGCGCGGATCCCGGCATGATCCGGGTGCTGGTCGTGGACGACGAGGAGCTCGTCCGGTCGGGGCTGCGGCTGATCCTGGAGGCGTCGGGCGACATCGCCGTCGCCGGGGAGGCGCGCGACGGCGCCGAGGCGGTCTCCGCCGTACGGCGGCTGCGGCCCGAAGTGGTGCTGATGGACGTGCGCATGCCCGGCACGGACGGCCTGACCGCCGCCGCCCGCGTGCTGGCCGAGCCGGACCCGCCCAAGCTGATCATGCTGACCACGTTCGACCTCGACGAGTACGTGCACGAGGCGCTGCGCCTGGGCGCGGTCGGGTTCCTGCTCAAGGACACCCCGCCCAGGGAGCTGGCCGCCGCCGTCCGCACGGTGGCCGGGGGCCAGGCGATGCTCTCCCCGTCGGTCACCAAGCGCCTGCTCGCCGCGTACGTGGACCGCGCCCCCTCCCGCGCCGAGGCGGCCCGCACGCAACTCGACCGGCTTACCGGCCGGGAGGAGGACGTGATCAGGGCCGTGGCCCGCGGCCTGTCCAACGCGGAGATCGGCCGCGAGCTACGCCTGACGGAGGCGACGGTGAAGGCGCACGTCAGCCGCGTGCTGGCCAAGCTGGGCCTGGCCAACCGCGTCCAGGCCGCCATCCTCGTCCACGACGCCGACCTGCCCTAGCCCGCGACCTCCGCGTAGTGGCAGGCGGCCTGCGCGCCGGGGACGGCGGGCAGGACGTCCAGCAGCTCGGAGCGGCACTTCCCGTCCACCCCGGCCTCGGCCGCCTTCCCGGAGGCGAGCACCTGGCAGCGGGCGTGGAAGCGGCACCCGCCCGGGATCCTGGTCGGGTCCGGCGGCTCGCCGGTCAGCACCACCCGCTCGGGAGACTCCGGCAGCACCGACATCAGAGCCTGCGTGTACGGGTGGCGCGGCGCGGTCAGCACCTGCTCCACCGGCCCCGACTCGACGATCCTGCCGAGGTACATGACCGCCACCCGGTCGGCGATGTTCCAGGCCAGGCCCAGGTCGTGGGTGACGACCAGCGCAGACAGCCCCAGCTCCTCGCGCAGCCTGAGCAGCAGGGCCAGGATCTCGCCGCGTACGGAGGCGTCCAGCGAGGCCACCGGCTCGTCGGCGACCAGCACCTTGGGGTTCAGCGCCAGCGCCCCGGCGATCACCACGCGCTGCCGCTGCCCACCCGACAGCTCGTGCGGGTAGCGCAGGAAGAACCGGTCCGGCGGCCGCAGCCCGGCCCGCGACAGCGCCTCGGTCACGACCTCCCGCTCGTCCGGCAGGCCGTGGATGCGCGGCCCCTCGGCCACGGCCTCGTACACCGTGTGCCGGGGGTTGAGCGAGCCCGTCGGGTCCTGCAGGACCAGCTGGACCTGCCTGCGGTACGCCTTGAGCGCCCTGGAGCCGTAGTCCAGCGCGGCGCCGTCGTAGCGGACCTCGCCCGAGGTGGGGCGTTCGAGGCCGAGCAGCGTGCGCGCCAGCGTGGTCTTGCCGCAGCCGGACTCGCCGACCAGCGCCACGATCTCGCCCTCGCCGATCGCCAGGTTGACGCCGTCCACGGCCCTGGCGCGGCGCCCGCGCGAGGCGAACTCCACGTGCAGGTCGCGGGCCTCCAGCAGGCTCGGCCGGGCCGTCGAGACCGCCTCCGCGGCGGCCTGCGTCTCGGTCACTGGGCCCCCTCCCTCTCCTTGACGTGCACGCAGGCGGCGCTATGGTGCTCGCCCGCCGGCCACAGCTCGACGTCCAGCGTCGCGCACTCGTCCAGCGCCACCGGGCAGCGCGGGTGGAACGAGCAGCCGCCCGGCAGCCGCATCGGGTCGGGCGGGTCGCCGCCGAGGCCCTTCGGCGCCAGCCGCGAGACCGGGTCGCCGACCGTCGGGAACGCCGCCGCCAGCGCCCTGCTGTAGGGGTGCCTGGCGTCGTGGAACACCTCGGCGGACGGGCCGTGCTCGACGAGGCGGCCCGCGTACATGACCGCCAGCCTGTCGCACACGTCCGACAGCACCGACAGGTCGTGCGAGATCATGATGAGCGAGATGCCCTGCTCGGCGACCAGCTCCTTGATCAGCGTCAGCACCTGCGCCTGCACCATCACGTCGAGCGCCGTGGTCGGCTCGTCCGCGATGATCAGCCGCGGCTTGCAGCCCAGCGCCATCGCGATCATCACGCGCTGGCGCTGCCCGCCCGACAGCTCGTGCGGGTAGCTGCGGGCCCGCCAGGCCGGCAGGCCGACCTGATCGAGCAGCTCGGCCACCCGCCTGCGGGCCGCGTCCGGCTTGGCCAGACCGTGCACCAGCAGCGGCTCGGCGATCTGGTCGCCGATCCTGCGCACCGGGTTGAGCCCGTGCTGCGCGCCCTGGAACACGATCGAGGCCTCGGCCCACCGCACGGCGCGCATGCGGCCCCACTTCATGGTGATGACGTCCTCGCCGTCGAGCAGGATCCGGCCGCCGACGCGCGCGTCGCGGGGCAGGAGCCGCAACAGCGCCATGGCCAGCGTCGACTTGCCGGACCCCGACTCGCCGGCGACTCCGAGTGCCGCTCCGGAGTCGAGGGTCAGCGACACACCGCGCACGGCGGGCACCTCGCCCGAGGCGATGCGGTACGTCACCGACAGGTCGTCGAGTTCGAGCAGACTCATGCGGCCCTCCTCAGCCTCGGGTTCAGCACGGCCTCCAGCGCCCGTCCCACCAGGGTGAACGCCATGACCACGACGAGGATGGCCAGGCCGGGGATGAGGATGTACCACCACGCGCCCTGGGTGGCGGCGCCCCAGTCGTAGGAGCCACGCAGCATCGAACCCCACGAGGTCCGGTTGGAGCTGGCGCCGAGGAAGGCCAGCGTGGACTCCGCGACGATCGCGCTGGCCACCTCCAGCGTGGTGCTGGCCAGCAGCAGCGGCGCCACGTTGGGCAGCACGTGCCGGGTGGTGATGTGCCAGTGACCGGCACCCAGCGCCTTCGAGCGCTCGATGTAGGGCCTGGCCTCCACGGACAGCGTCTGGGCCCGGATCAGCCGGGCCGTCGAGGGCCACGTCGTGACCCCGATCGCCATGACGATCGTGAACGTGGTGCCGCCCAGGATGGCCGCCAGCACCAGCGCCGTCACCAGCGAGGGCAGCACCAGGAACCAGTCGGTGACCCGCATGAGCAGGGCGCTGAGCCAGCCGCGGAAGTGCCCGGCGGTGATGCCGACGACCGTGCCGATCACGATGCTGAGCAGGGCGGCGAGGAAGCCGATGAACAGCGACGTGCGCGAGCCCCACCAGACCATCAGCAGGATCGAGCGGCCCGACTCGTCGGTGCCGAACGGCTCGCCGAGGCTCGGCGCGGCCCAGCGCTCGCCCGTGCCCTTGACGACGCTGGTCACGCTCTCGTCGATGAACACCGGCGCGACCAGCGCGAGCACCACGGCGGCGAGGAGCACGACCATCCCGATGACGCCGGCGCGATGGGTGCGGAAGTCGGCCCAGAAACGGCTCAGGGCGAGCCGCCTGCGGGCCGCGGCGACACTGGTCATGCCGACCTCACTCTCGGGTCGAGCATGCGGTAGACCACGTCGGCCAGGGTGTTCATGACGATCACGGCGACGGTGATCAGCATGAACGTGCCCTGCATGAGCGTGAAGTCCGGCACGCTGATCGCCTCGTAGAACAGCTGGCCCAGACCGGGCCAGGTGAAGATGGTCTCGACGGTGACCGCGCCGCCGACCACGAAGCCGATGCGCATGAAGACCAGCGTCACCGTGGGCAGCAGCGCGTTGGGCACCGCGTGGCGGCGGCGCACCTCGTCGTCCCGCAGGCCCTTCGCGCGGGCCACGGTCACGTAGTCCTGGCTGACCTCCTCCAGCAGCGACGAGCGCATGACCAGGAGGTACTGCGCGTACACCACGGCCACGAGGGTCAGGCAGGGCAGCACCATGTGCGAGCCCACGTCGATGAAGTACGCGAACCCGTCGGGCGCGTCGACGCTCTCGATGCCCCGGAAGGGCAGGACGCCCGGAATGGGGCCGATGCCGACGCCGAAGACCATCATCAGCAGCAGGCCGAGCCAGAACGTCGGCACCGACCAGAGCACCAGCGACGCGCCGGTCGAGAACCGGTCGAACCGGCTGCCGTGCCGCCACCCCGCCCGCGTGCCCTGCCAGATCCCCAGGCTGACCGCGATGACCAGGCCCGTGCCCGCCAGCAGCAGGGTCGGGCCGATGCGCTCGCCGATCATGTCGAGCACCGGCCGCTTGTACTCGTACGACGTGCCCAGGTCGAGCCTGAGCGTGTCGCCCACGAACTGGAAGAACTGGTCGATCAGCGGCTTGTCGAGGCCGAGCCGGTGGCGTTCGAGGTCGAGTTGCTCCGGGGTCATGTTGCGGCCCTGGGCCAGGTTGCGCACCGGGTCGCCGGGCAGCAGCCGGAACACGAAGAACGTGCCGACGATCACCATGGCGATACTGAACAGCGCCCCGCCCGCCTTCGACAGCGCGTACTGCAGCGTGCCGCGGCGGGTGGGGCGCTCGTCACCAGGGCCCGCCGCCTGGGCGGCGGGCTCTGCTGCTTCCAGCTGACTTGTCATTCGCGCTCGTCGGCGACGCTCTTGCGCCGCCTGCTCAGGAGGAAGCCCGCCAGCGCGATGATCACGACGCCGCCCACGACGCCCACGATGAGGCCCGTGTTGGAGCCGCCGTCGCCGCCGCTGCCGCCGCTCGCCGCCACGGGCTTGACGTCCACGGTGTAGAACGGCCAGTAGCCGCTGCCGCCGTACAGGAGACCCTTGTCCTCGGGGATCGGGGTGATGCTGGTGATCCGGTCCTTGCGGTAGGCCTCGAGGTCGTTCGTGTAGTAGATCGCGATGACGGGGGCCTGGGTGTACAGGCGCTCCTGCATCTGCTTGATGATCTCGGCGCGCTTGGGCCGGTCGAGCTCCTTGAGCTGCTCCTGGTAGAGCTTCTCGTAGGTGTCGTCACAGAAGAACGACTCGGTGCCGCCGCCCTCGCCGCCCGGGGCCGGCCGCCGGCTGCACAGGTGCGTGGCCAGGACCTCCTCGGGGTCGGGGTTGACCGACCAGCCGCTGATCGCGATGTCGAACAGGCCGGTGACGCCCGTCTCCTCCGTGAACTTGCTGGACTCGAGCTTCTTGGTGGTCAGCGTGATGCCGATCTCCTTGAAGAAGCCGGTCAGGTACTCGGCGAGCTTGTCCTCGATCGGGGTGTCGGTGTGGATGCTGAAGCGGAACTCCAGCTTGCGCTTGCCGTCGGGCATCGTGCGGACGCCGTCGGGGCCCTTCTTGTAGCCGGCGTCGT
The DNA here is from genome assembly GCF_006334985.2 of Nonomuraea phyllanthi. Classification (GTDB taxonomy): domain Bacteria; phylum Actinomycetota; class Actinomycetes; order Streptosporangiales; family Streptosporangiaceae; genus Nonomuraea; species Nonomuraea phyllanthi. The sequence continues at coordinate 228,401 of NZ_VDLX02000015.1, read as the reverse complement.
CGAGGATCTGGTTGGCCTTGGCCGGGTCGTAGGTGACCTTCTCGTCGCCCGTCGCCTCCCAGAAGAAGTCCTGGTACATCGGCGGCACGATCGAGCCGTCCGCCGGCTTGGCCAGGCCGTTCTGGACCTCGTCGACCAGCTTCTGCTTGTCGATGGCGTAGTGCAGCGCCTGGCGCACCTTGACGTCCTTCAGCGCCGGGTGGCCGTCGCCGACGGGCTTGCCATCCGTGGTGGTGGCGCCGTGGTTGATCTGCAGGTACGCCGCCCGGCGGCCCTGGGTGTTCCACGCCTCGATGTTGGGGTCGTTCTGGATGGCCTCGAACTCCGGCGGGTTGAGCCGGCCGATCAGGTCGATGTCACCCTTCTTCAGGCCCGCGATCGCGGCCTGCGGGTTGTCGTAGAAGATGACCTGCAGCTCGTCGACCTTGGGCTTGCCCCGCCAGTAGTTGGGGTTGGCCTGCAGCTTGACGTACTGGTCCTTCTTGTGCTCGACCGCGAAGTACGGGCCGCTGCTGACGGTCGGGTACTTCTCGGCGTCGTAGTTCGCCATGTCGGTGACCGACTCCCAGGCATGCTTCGGCATGATCGGGATCGGGTTCTCCAGCATGGACGCCTGCGGGTTCTTGAGCTTGATCGTGAGCTCCTGGCCGTTGGCCGTGACGCTCTCGAAGTTCTCGACCGCCGGGCCGTTGGCCGTCTTGGCGGCCTCGTCCGTCATGATCTTGTTGAACGTCCAGGCCGCGTCCTCGGCCGTGATCGGCTGGCCGTCCGACCACTTGGCCTGGCGGATCTTGAACGTCCACGTGAGCCCGTCGTCCGACGCGGTCCACGACTCGGCCAGGTCCGCGCTGGGCTGCAGCGTCTTGGAGTCGGGCACCGTGAGGAAGCCGTACATCCAGCGGTGGATGGACGTCGACACCAGGCGGACGGCCAGGAACGGGTTCATCGAGTCCATGGACTGGGTGGCCCCGATGCGGACGACCTTCTTCCCCGCCGCGGGCTCCTGGGCATGGGCCGCCGTCGCGCCCTGACCTGCCACTAACAGCGCGACACCCAGCGCTGCCAGGCGCGCGAACCATTTCCTCATAAGTGCCTCACCTTCAGGCGGGGGTTTCCCTGTGTAGAGAAAGGCACACCATACGGAGTCCGCATGTCAACGCGTGGCGGAAAATTGTTTCAGTCTCGTTTCCTTTCCCGGTGTAAATTTTCACTCACCGCATCATCCCCATGCTGCCGCATACAACCCGCCTGCTCGGAAAGGGGGCTGGGGAGACATGCAGCCCAAGGGGGAGTTCACATGTTGGAGGGCAAGACCATCGCGTTCCTGGTCGCTCCCGAGGGGGTGGAGCAGGTGGAGCTCACCGAGCCGTGGAAGGCCGTCAAGCAGGCCGGCGGCACTCCCAGGCTCGTCTCCACGCAACCGGGCCAGATCCAGGCATTCAACCATCTGGACAAGGGTGACAGGTTCGCCGTGGACGACACGGTGGACGACGCCGACCCGGCCTCGTTCGACGGCCTCGTGCTCCCCGGAGGCGTCGCGAACCCCGACTTCCTGCGCATGGTGCCGCAGGCGGTCCAGTTCGCCCGCGCCTTCTTCGACATGGGGAAGCCGGTGGCCGCCATCTGCCACGCGCCGTGGACGCTGGTGGAGGCCGACGTCGTACGCGGCCGTACCGTCACCTCCTGGCCGAGCCTGCAGACCGACCTGCGCAACGCGGGCGCGACGTGGGTCGACAGGGAGGTCACGGTGTGCACGGCGGGGCCGAACATGCTGGTCACCAGCCGCAAGCCGGACGACCTCAAGGCGTTCTGCCAGGCCGCGACCGACGCGTTCGGCGCGTAACGCGGCGACATGATCCCGGGGGCCTCGATCGAGGCCCCCGTCGCCGTTCAGGGGCCCTGACAGGGCGGAAACTCGCCCGTAACGCCTTGTTCTCGAGGAAGGAATGGTCTAGATGTAGACCAAATAGAGCGTCCTCCGCGCCCCCCAGGGAGACCTCAATGACCACTGAAGAGGATTCCAGGCGACTCGCCGAGCTCGGCTACAAGCAGGAGCTGGCCCGGACCTGGAGCGGATTCTCGAACTTCGCCATCTCCTTCTCGATCATCTCCATCCTCGCCGGCTGCTTCACCACGTTCGGGCAGGCCTGGAACAACGGCGGTCCCATCGCGATCTCGTGGGGCTGGCCGCTGATCTCCCTGTTCATCCTGATCATCGGGTTCTGCATGTCGGAGCTGGTGTCGGCGTACCCGACGGCGGGCGGCATCTACTGGTGGGCCGCCACCCTGGGCAAGCCGATCCACGGCTGGTTCACCGGCTGGCTCAACCTGATCGGCCTCATCGCCGTCACCGCGTCGGTCGACTACGGCTGCGCCACGTTCCTCAACATCACCCTCACCCGGCTCACCGCCGGCGCGTGGGAGGGCACGCTGCCGCAGGCGTTCCTGCTGTTCGTGCTCGTCCTCGCGGCGCACGCGCTGATCAACGTCTACAGCCACAAGCTCATCGCGCTGCTGCAGAACGTCTCCGTGTGGTGGCACGTCGTGGGCGCGGCCATCGTGATCGCCATCCTGATCTTCGCGCCTGACCACCACCAGACGCTCGGCTTCGTCTTCGGCGGCACCAACGACAACTCCGGCTTCGACACCAATGCCGAAGGGGTGCCCTTCTGGCTGTACGTGCTCCCGCTCGGCTTCCTGCTCACCCAGTACACGATCACCGGCTTCGACGCCTGCGCGCACGTGTCGGAGGAGACCCAGGGCGCGGCCAGGAGCGCGGCCCGCGGGCTCTGGCAGTCGATCTTCTACTCGGCGATCGGCGGCTGGATCCTGCTGCTGTCGTTCCTGTTCGCGGCCACCAACGTGGACGAGATCAACAAGCAGTCCGGCTTCGTGGGGGCCATCTTCGAGACCGCCCTGTCGTCCGGCTGGGCCACGGCGATCTTCGCGATCTCCACGATCGGCCAGTTCTTCTGCGGCATGAGCTGCGTGACGTCGATGTCGCGCATGACGTACGCGTTCTCCCGCGACGGCGCGGTGCCCGGCTGGCGGGCCTGGTCGAAGGTCGACCGCAACCGCACCCCGGTCAACGCGATCATCGCCGGCTGCGTCGTGGCCGCCCTCATCACCCTGCCCGCCCTCTACGCCCCTCCCGGGCTGACCACGCCGGTCGCCTTCTACGCCGTCGTGTCGATCGCGGTCATCGGGCTCTACCTGGCCTTCCTCATCCCGATCTGGCTCCGGCTGCGCATGGGCGACGCCTTCAAGCCGGGGCCGTGGACGCTCGGCAGGAAGTACAAGGCGCTGTGCTGGATCGCCTGCGTCGAGATCGTCGTCGTGTCGATCTACTTCATCATGCCGTTCACGCCGGCGGGCGTGCCGGGCAACAAGGACTTCGCCTGGACCTCGGTCAACTACGCGCCGATCGCGGTAGGCGTGGTGCTGATCGGCATCGCCCTGTGGTGGGGGCTGTCGGCCAAGCACTGGTTCAAGGGCCCTCGCCGCACGATCGACGACGTCCCCGTCGCCTGAAGGCCGCGGGCACGGCCGGCCGGGGCCGTGCCCGCCACGGTCGAGCCTGCCGGGGTCGTGCTCGCCGGTCCGTTCCGGACCGGCTCAGGAGGCCTCGAAAGCGGCGGACACCGCCGCGCGGACCTCGCCCATCGAGGCCGTGCCGAGCTCGCGCTTGAGCGAGGTCATGTCCACGTCGGGCATCCCGCACGCGACCGCCCAGTCCCACGGCGTCAGGTCGCCGTCGACGTTGAGCGCGAACCCGTGGCTCGTGACGCCCCGGCTCTGCCGCATGCCGATCGAAATGATCTTGCGGTCGGTCTCGGTGGTCCAGACGCCGGTCAGCAGCTCCGAGCCCGGCGGCGTGTCGCGCCGCTCGGCCGGCAGCCCCAGCTTGCCCAGCGCCTCGACCAGCCGCAACTCAACCTCGCGCACGTAGTCGACGATGCCCTGGTCCTGGTCCAGCTTGACGATGAGGTAGCCGACGAGCTGGCCCGGCCCGTGGTAGGTGAGCTGGCCGCCGCGCCCGGTCTCCATGACGGGGATGCCGCGCGAGGGGTCGGGCAGGTGGGCCATCGGGGTGCGGCGGCCGATCGTGTAGACGGGGGGGTGGCTGAGCAGCCACAGCGTGTCGGGGCGGGCGTCCTGCTGGCGCTCGCCGACCATGGCGGTCATGCGCTCCATCGCCACGTCGTACGCGACGAGATCGTCCTGGATGAGTGTCAGCGGCCTTGCCCTCATCCTTCGAGGATAAGCCGCATCCCGGGCACCGGCGCACGGGGGCTGGTACCTGTCCCCGCCCGGGCCCGCCACCCGCGCGAGCCGCACGACGGCTACGGCTTCCTCTTCGCTGACGCGAGTCACCCTTGTAACCCTTTTTCCGCTTCTTACCAAGCAGGGGCGTGAAACGACGAAGGGAGCATGGCCGTGCGTCGCAAACAGGCGAAGATCGCCACAGATCCCGTGGCATTCGAGGCCTTCTACCGGCGGCACGTCGACGCGGTCACCCGCTTCCTGTCCCGCCGGGTCGACGACCCGCACACCGTCGCCGACCTGGTGGCTGAGGTGTTCGTGGCGGTGCTCGACTCCGCCCACACCTACCGCGCCGACCTGGGCGCGGAGATCGCCTGGCTGTACGGCGTGGCGAGGAAGACCATCTCGGCCGAGCGGCGGCGGGCGTACAAGCAGTACCAGCTGACCGACCGGGTGAGCGGGCGGCGGACGCTGCACGACGACGACGTCGCCAGGCTCGAGGAGCGGATCGACGCGGAGCGGCCCGCGAGGCGGGCCTTCGAGGCCATGGCCGACCTGCCCGAGGGAGAGCGCGCCGTGCTGGAGCTCGTCGTCATCGACCAGCTCACGGTCACGGAGGCGGCGCACGCCCTCGGCATCCGGCCGGGCACCGCCAAGGTACGCCTCCACCGCGCGCGCCGGACCCTGCGCGACCTGCCCTTCGTCATGGACGGAGCACCACGATGAGATTCGAGGAGCAACTGCTGATGGAGCTCAAGGAAGAAGTGGGCGCGCGGGCCGAACGGCGGCGCCGCGCCACCCGCCGGCTGTTCGCCGGGGGCGCGGTGGCCGCGCTGGCCGCCGCGGCGGCGGTCGCGGTCCCGCTGCTGACCGGGTCGGAGCCGCCCGCGTACGCGGTCAGCAAGGCCGGCGACGGCACGATCAGGGTCGAGATCAAGGAGTTCAGGGACGCCGACCAGCTGGAGCGGGACCTGAGGCAGGCGGGCGTCAGCACCGACGTCACCTACCTCGAGTACGGGACCAGGTGCGAGGACGACAGGGGCCGGATCGTCGGGGGCGCCGAGTCCGTCGCCACCCATGACGCGTTCCGCGACTCCGCCTCCGCCAAGGCCGCCCGTCCCTCGGGCGCCGGGGTGGACATCCACCCCGAGTTCGTCGGCCAGGGCCGGACGCTGGTGCTGGACTTCTCCGAGAACCCGGCCTGGACCCCTGGTGCGCCGACCGTCCGCTGGCAGTACCGGGCCCGCGTGATCGAGGGTCAGGTCAAGCCCTGCGTCGTCGTCGACGACCCGGACGCGGCCGCGAGCGGTTCGTAGGGGCAGCCGCTCTCGTCAGTCTGGGATCAGCAGGCCGTCCGCCCGGCGGGCGGCCTGCCGTCGTGCCGCGGCGGCCCGGCCGGGCCGGCTACGCCGCACGGTAGCCCTTCGGCTCCTCCGGGATGAGGATCCACATGGCGACGTAGACGACCCAGAGCGGCCCCGGGATGAGCGACAGCAGCAGCCAGAGGATCCGGACGAGGGTGGGCGGCAGGCCCATCTTGTCGGCGAGCCCGCCGCAGACGCCGGCCAGAATCCTGTGCTCTCGTGAGCGGTACATGGTGTGTCCTCCTGTGTGACGACCTACCCGTGCAACGAACGGTCAGGCCGGGGGACTCCCGTCAGGGACCCTGAGAAAACCCTGTAAGGGTCAGCCATTCGCGGGCCATGCCCAGATGGCGGCTGGTCAGGCCCCTCGCGGGATCCACGTGGATGAGCAGGAAATTCTCCAGACCCTGACTGCCCCTGAGATACTCCTCGTCCTCCGCCCACACCTGGTCGTCGAACCAGACGAACGGCCGCCGCCCCGCGTACGCGGCCACGTGCGGGGTCTTGAACATCTCCCCGCGCTCGGACGGCACGTCGGGGTCGAGGGGGATGACGGGCAGCGTGGGCAGGCCGATCCTGGGGGCGATCCACTCGTTGGCGTGGTGTTCCCAGGTCGTCGCCCAGACCAGTTCGGAGCCGGTCGCCAGGGCCAGTTCGAGCAGCCGGCGGCCGTGCCGGGGGTTGAGGTGCACGACGTACACCTCGGAGCCGATCGTGCAGCGGTAGCTCCTGAAGTCGGGGGTGATCCGCCCCATCGGGTTGAGCACGCCGTCGACGTCCAGCAGCAGCAGAGGTTTCATCCGGCGCGGTACTCCTGGGGACTCATGCCCCGTACCCGCTTGAAGGCGGCGCTGAGCGCGAACGGGCTGCCGTACCCCACCTTCCTCGCCACCGACCCGATCGTGGCGTCCGGCTCGCGCAGCAGGTCGGCGGCGAGCGCCAGGCGCCAGTCCGTGAGGAAGGCCATCGGCGGCTCGCCGACCAGCTCGGTGAAGCGCCTGGCCAGCGACGCCCTGGAGACGCCGGCCTGGGACGCGAGGGCGGCGACCGTCCAGGGGTGGGCCGGGTTGTGCTGCATCAGGCGCATGGCCCGCCCCACCACCGGGTCGCCCATCGCGCGGTACCAGCCCGGCGCCCGGCTCGCGTGGGCGGCGAACCAGGAGCGCAGCACCGTGATGAGCAGCAGGTCGAGCAGCCGGTCGAGGACCGCCTCCTGGCCGGGCTCGTCCCTGGCGATCTCGGCGCCGAGCAGCGAGATGACCGGGTCGCCCGGCTGCGTGAGCAGCGGCGGCAGCGCCTCCAGCAGCCGCCTGCTGACCTCGCCCTCCAGGTTGTACGTGCCGGTGAGCACCACCGTGCTCCCCGCGGGGTCGTTGCCCCACGTCCGCACGCCGAGGTCCATCTCGTCGTGCAGCGACCGCCCGTCGGGCGTCGCGCAGCGCTGGCCGGGGTGGATGACGATCTGCGGCGCCAGCCCGGGATCCGAGGCCACCGTGTACGGCTCAGGCCCCCGGCTGATCGCGACCTCGCCCGGCGCGAGGCGTACGGGCTCGGCGTCGTCGGGCACGATCCACGACTCCCCGCGCACCTGGGCGATCAACGACAGCGGGGCCTCGTCCTGAATCCGCAGCGACCAGGGCGGATGGAGGATCGACCGGAGCAGGAAGGCGCCACGGGCCCGCGGGCCGTCGAGCAACGCCGCGAGGTGATCCATGGGGTAGACGATTGCATATGCCTATGCGCTTCTCAACCATGGAGAGTCTTATGCGTATGGCGGCTTACTGGACACATGACAATTTTGGTGCTGGGCGGCACGGGCAAGACCGGCCGCCGTGTGGCTGACCGGCTGACCGCTCTCGACCTGCCCGTGCGCATCGGGTCCAGGCCGCTCTTCGACTGGCAGGACCGCGCGACGTGGCCGGCGGCGCTCGACGGCGTGACGGCCGTCTACCTCTCCTACTACCCCGACCTCGCCTTCCCCGGCGCGTACGACGACATCAAGGCGTTCACCGAGCTGGCCGTGCGCGGCGGCGTGCGGCGGCTGGTCCTGCTGTCCGGGCGGGGCGAGCCTGAGGCGCAGGCCAGCGAGCGGACCGTCCAGGAGTCGGGCGCCGAGTGGACGGTGGTCCGCTGCAGCTGGTTCATGCAGAACTTCAGCGAGAGCTTCCTGCTGGAGCCGGTGCTCGAAGGCGTCGTGGCGCTCCCGGCCCCCGACGTGCCCGAGCCGTTCGTGGACGCGGAGGACATCGCGGACGTGGCCGCGGCCGCGCTCAGCCAGGACGGCCACGCCGGCAAGGTGTACGAGCTGACCGGGCCGAGGCTGCTGACGTTCGCCCAGGTCGCCGCCGAGCTGTCGAAGGCGACGGGCAGGCCGATCGCGTTCGTCCGGGTGACGCCGGAGGAGTACGTGGCCGCCGCCGTCGCGCAGGGCCTGCCCCGGGAGGAGGCCGAGGGCCTGGCCGCGCTGTTCACCGGCATCCTGGACGGCCGCAACGCCCACGTGGCGGACGGCGTGCGGCAGGCGCTCGGCCGCCCGGCCCGCGACTTCGCCGACTACGCCGCCGCCAACGCCGCGATCTGGAAGTCCTGACTCGTAACCGTCCGGACACGCGACGTTAACGATCGCCGGCCCCCGGCATCCGCTAGCCTCACCTCGTCAGTGCCGGGTGCTGGGAAGGTGTCGTCGTGATCGGCTGGCTCGAAGCGGTGGTTCTGGGGTTGGTCCAAGGGCTCACGGAGTTCCTGCCGATCTCCTCCAGCGCCCACATCCGGGTGGTCTCCGCCCTCGCCGGCTGGCAGGACCCGGGGGCGGCGTTCACGGCGGTCATCCAGCTCGGCACGGAGGCCGCCGTGCTGATCTACTTCCGCCAGGAGATCTGGGAGATCGTCTCCACCTGGGTGCGCTCCCTGTTCGTCAAGGAGCTGCGCACCCACTGGGCCGCCCGCATGGGCTGGTACGTCATCGTCGGCTCGATCCCCATCGGCGTGCTCGGCCTGGTGTTCAAGGACCAGATCGAGACCGTCTTCCGCGACCTGCGCCTGGTGGGCACGACGCTGATCGTGTTCGGCTGCATCCTCTGGTTCGCCGACCGCACCGCCCGCAACAAGCTCACGCTGGAGAAGCACCTGAACTTCACGCACGCCCTCGTGTACGGCTGCGCCCAGGCGCTCGCCCTCATCCCCGGCGTGTCGCGCTCGGGCGGCACCATCACCGCCGGCCTGCTGCTCGACTACCGGCGCGAGGACGCGGCCAAATACTCGTTCCTGCTGGCCATCCCGGCCGTGCTGTCGTCGGGGCTGCTGGAGGTGGCCCAGATCGGCGAGGGCCCGGCGCCCGCCTGGGGGCCGACGATCCTGGCCACGGCCATCTCGTTCGTCATCGGCTACGCGGCGGTGGCCTGGTTCCTGCGCTACATCAGCCACCACCGCTTCACCGGCTTCGTGATCTATCGCATCCTGCTCGGCCTTTTCGTGATCTTCGCGGTCTCCCTGGGCAAGATCCCGGCCATGGGGTGACACCGTCTACCCCACGGGCACGGTCTCCTCGGCGGTGATCCGCGCCGGGCGGTAGGTGGCCAGCGTGAACAGCAGTCCCAGGAGTCCGAGCGCCGTGGAGAACACGATCACGCCGGTCCTGCCGTACCAGTCGAGCGCCGCGCCGCCGGCCAGCCCGGCCACGAAGATGCCGATGTACTGCGCGGACGACAGCAGCCCGAGGCCGATCGACACGTTGCCGGGCACGACGCCGACGATCCTGAACTGCTGGGCGGGGGCCACCAGCCAGCCGAGCGCCCCCCACAGGAACGCCCACACCAGGGCGACCGGCAGGGCGAGGTTCGCGACGGGGATGAGGACCAGGAACGCGGTGCTCGATGCCAGGGCGATCAGCACCATCCTGCGCGGCCCGTACCGGTCGGTGAAGCGCCCGCCGAGCTGGTTGCCGACGATGCCGCCCAGCCCCCACGCCCACAGCAGGGCGGGCAGCGGCAGGTCGAAGAGCGAGCCGATATAGGTGTACGCGGCGAACGCCCCGCCGAACATCAGCAGCTGGGTCGTCAGCACCGACAGCACCCGGCGGTCGCCCAGCGGCGCGAGCCGCTCGCGCAGCCGTCCCGACGCCGGGATGCGGACCGCGGGCACGGTGGCCGCGACGCCCACGAGCCCGATCACGCCCAGCGCCACCACCAGCCAGATCGTGGCCCGCCAGCTGGAGGCCGCGCCGAGCCAGGTGCCCAGCGGCACGCCGATGGCGGATGAGACGGACAATCCGCCCATGACCAGCGCGAGCGCACGCCCGCGCCGCTCGGGCTCGGTGAGCGCGTTCGCCACGGCCGAGGCGGTCGGGGTGAACATCGCGGCCCCCGCCGCCGCGATCACCCGGGTGGCCATGACCAGCGGGTACGTTGGAGCCAGCGCGGTCAGCAGGTTGCCCAGCACGAACACGCTCATGGCGATCAGCAGCAGGTTCCGCCGCGACAGGCGGGCGGTGAGGGCGGCGAGCAGGGGCGACAGCACCGCGTAGGCCAGCGCGAACACGGTCATGAGCTGTCCCGCCGCCGACGACGAGATCCCGAGGTCCGCCGAGATGGGCGCCAGGAGCCCGGCGGTCACGAACATGCCCGTACCGATCGCGAAATTTCCGACAGCAAGCGGGTAGAGCCGCGAATTCATGCAACCTCCAAAGTTTGACCCCCATCAAACTGTCGTAAGGTTGGATGGATGTCAAACAATAAACCGGAGGTAGGGTTTGACCATGCGCCTGCTCCCGCACCCCGAGACGGAGGACATCGAGCTCACCGAGGTCCTGCGGGCGCTGTCCGACCCCGTGCGCCTGGAGATCGTCGTACGCCTCGCCCTCGGCGGCGAGATGACGTGCGGAAACGCGGGCGGCGAGCTCGGCGTGCACAAGTCGACCGCCTCACACCACTACCGCACGCTGCGCGAGGCCGGCGTCGTCCTCTCCAAGCAGGAGGGCCGGCTGGTCTACATGAGCCTGCGCCGCGACGACCTCGAGTCCCGCTTCCCCGGCCTGCTCGACTCGGTGCTCGCCGCCGCCGAGCGCCCGCCGGTCGGCCTGCCCTGATGCCGCTCGACGCGCTGCCCATCCGGCACGTCCTGCCCGAGCTGCTCGCCGTCCTCGACCGGCACGGCAGCGGCGTGCTCACCGCCCCTCCCGGCACCGGCAAGACCACGGTGGTGCCCCTGGCACTGGCCGAGGAGGGCCTGCGGGTGCTGGTGGCCGAGCCGCGCCGCCTGGCCGTGCGCGCGGCGGCCCGGCGGATGGGCGTGAGCTACACCATCAGGGGCGAGCGGCACACCGGCGCCAACCCCATGGTCGAGGTCGTCACGACCGGCGTGCTGCTCCAGCGCCTCCAGCGGGACCAGGAGCTGGCCGGGGTCGACGCGGTCGTGCTCGACGAGTGCCACGAACGCCACCTCGACGCCGACACCGCCCTGGCCTTCCTCCTCGACGTACGCGACACGCTCCGGCCCGACCTGCGCCTGCTGGCCACGTCCGCCACCGCCGACGCCGGGCCGTGGTCCCGGCTGCTCGGCGGGCCCGTCGTCGCCGCCGCCGGAGCCGCCCACCCGGTCGAGACCGTGTGGGCGCCGCCCGCCCGCCCGGTCGCCCCGCCCCACGGCCTGCGCGTCGACCCGGCGCTGCTCTCGCACGTGGCCTCGGTGGTGCGCAGGGCGCTGGCCGAGCGCGACGGCGACGTGCTCTGCTTCCTCCCCGGCGTGGGCGAGATCGCCAAGGTCGCGGGGATGCTGGACGGCGTCGAGGTGCTGCAGGTGCACGGCCAGGCCCCGGCCCACGTCCAGGACGCCGTGCTCGCCCCCGGCCGGGCCAGGAGGGTGGTGCTGGCCACGTCCGTCGCCGAGTCGAGCCTGACCGTCCCGGGAGTGCGCGTGGTGGTCGACTCGGGGCTGGCCCGCGAGCCGCGCACCGACCACGCCCGCGGCCTCGGCTCCCTCACCACGGTCAGGGTCTCCAAGGCCTCGGCCGGCCAGCGCGCCGGCCGGGCCGGGCGCGAGGCGCCGGGGACGGTCTACCGGTGCTGGCCGTCGGCCGAGCACGAGCGGCTGGCCGACCACGCCCGGCCGGAGATCGTGCTCGCCGACCTGACCGGGTTCGCGTTGCAGGCCGCCTGCTGGGGCACGCCCGACGCCTCCGGCCTGGCCCTGCTCGACCCGCCCCCGCCCGCGGCGATGGCCGCCGCCGCCCGCACGCTCGAGACGCTGGGCGCGATCGACGGCGCCCGGGTGACCGCGCGGGGGCGCCGCATGGCGCTCGCGGGCGTGCATCCCCGCCTGGCCAGGGCCCTGCTCGATCTCGGCCCGGCCGCCGCCGAGGTGGTGGCGCTGCTGTCGGAGCAGCTGCCCCGGGACGCGAGCGACGATCTGGTGGAGGTGTGGCGTACGGCCCGGCGGGGCGGCACCGGCTTCGCCGCCCGCTGGCGCCAGGAGACCGGCCGCCTCCGCCGCACCGCCGCGCAGGCTTCTTCGCAGGACCGCCCCGTGCCCGGTGACGCGGCGGCCGGGGAGGCGGTGGCGCTGGCGTTCCCGGAGCGGGTGGCGCGCCGGCGGGGCGGCGGCTACCTGATGGCCTCCGGCACCCAGGCCCGGCTCCCCGAGGGTTCCCGGCTGCACACCGCCGAGTGGCTGGCCATCGCCGTCGCCGACCGCCCCACGGGCTCGGCGTCGGCCCGCATCAGACAGGCCGTCGCCATCGACGAGGAGACCGCCAGGCGGGCCCACCCCGTCACCGTCCAGGACGAGGTCACCTGGCACGTCCCGCCCGGCGAGCGTCGCGGCGACGTGCTGGCCCGCACCGTCGAGCGGCTGGGCGCGATCGAGCTGTCCGCCACCCCGCTCAAGGACGCCGACGTACGCGCGGCCGTCCTGCACGGGCTGCGCACCGAGCCCGACGTCCTGATCTGGACGAGAGCGGCCAGAGAGCTGAGAGACCGCCTGGCCTTCTGCCACCGCGCCCTCGGCGATCCCTGGCCGCCCATGGACGCCCTGGTCGACCTGGCCGACCGGTGGCTGGAGCCCGAGCTGTCCAGGGCCCGCCGCCGCGCCGACCTGGAGCGCATCGACGTGGCCGCCGCCCTGAAACGCCTCGTCCCGTGGAGCGGGCGCCTGGAGGTGGCCGCCCCCGAACGCATCGAGGTGCCGAGCGGCTCCCGCGTCCGCGTCGACTACTCGGGCGAGCAGCCGGTGCTCGCGGTCAAGCTGCAGGAGCTGTTCGGCTGGCAGGAGACGCCCGAGATCTCCGGCGTGCCCGTCCTGGTGCACCTGCTGTCCCCGGCGGGCCGCCCGGTGGCCGTCACCGCGGACCTGGCGTCGTTCTGGCGGGAGGGCTACCGTTCCGTACGCGCGGAGCTGCGCGGCCGCTACCCCAAGCACCCGTGGCCGGAAGACCCGCTGACCGCCGCACCCACCCGACGGACGAAGGCGAGCAGGACATGACGAGCGTCGCGATCGCCGCCCGCGACAACGCCGGATGGTGCGACACGATGTGCCGCGCGCACGGCCTCCCCGGCACGTTCGGCCCGCGAGCCTGGACCAACCCCGCCAGGACCCCCACCCTCTACCCCGACGCCGTCACCCTCTCGCCCGACGCGACGGCGGCCGACGTGCTCCCCCACATCGATTCCGGCCCCGGCGCGTCGGTCAAGGACAGCTTCGCCACGCTCGACCTGCCGGGCTTCGAGGTGCTGTTCGAGGCGCAGTGGATCTTCCGCGCCCCGCCGGAGCCGCGACCGGCCGCGATCGCCTGGGAGGCCGTCAAGGACGCCGAGACCCTGCGCGACTGGGAGCAGGCGTGCTTCGCGGGCGGCGTCAGCGGTCTGTTCCCGCCGGCGCTGCTGGAGGAGGTCACGATCGTCTGCGGCCGGATCGAGGGCGACATCGTGTGCGGCTCGGTGCTCTCGCCCCGTGACGAGGTCGTGGGCGTCTCCAACGTGTTCGCGTCCGGCTGCGACATGGGCACCGCCTGGGAGGGCACGCTGTCCATGGCGGCCGGGCTCTTCCCCGGGCGCCCGCTGGTGGGCTGGGAGATCGACCCGGCGGACGCCGTGCGCCAGGGCTTCACCACGATCGGCCCGCTACGCGTCTGGAGCAAGATCGCCTAGGGTCGGCTCGGCCACGACGGGGAACCGCTCGGCCCCCACCCCCACGTCCTTGAACCCGCTCGACGTGGCGACGCACACCACGGGCCCGTCGAAGTCTTGTCCCAGCCTGCGGTATCCGGCCAGCCCGGCCGCGCCCGACAGCTCCTGCCACAGCCCCTGCCGGGCCAGGTCACGCTGCGCCAGCCGGAGCTCGTCGTCGCTCACGAGCAGCGCCTCGCCGCCGCTGTCGCGCACGGCCACCACGCCCCGGTGCCCGCCGACGGGACCGGCGATGCCGTACGCGTCGCTGGCGCCGAGCTCCACGATCGCGGCAGGGGCACCGGTGGCCAGCGCCCGCGCGTGCGGCCCGCCCGCGGCCGTCTCGCAGGAGAACATCCGCGGCACGCTCGCGGCCAGCCCCAGCAGGCGCAGCTCCACGAACCCCTTCCACACCCCGTAGAGCAGCTCGGCGTAGCCGGTGGGCGTGAAGACGGCCGCCGGAACCCGCCCGAGCTGCAGGAACAGCTCGTACGCGATGGTCTTGTAGCCCTCGGGCCCGAACGGGTGCCCGGTGTGCGTCACGGTCTGGTTGCTGACCGGGTGGTAGCCGAGCCGGTCGACGACCTCCCGCAGCAGCGGCCACCGCTTCTCGACGGGCACCGACATGACCGTGGCCCCGTACGCGCGCACGAAGGACTGCGCGGCGGGCGGCGAGTCGGCGGAGGTCAGCACGATCGCGGGCAGCCCGGCCCGGGCCGCGTAGGCGGCGGCCGAGGCGCCGTGGTTGCCGGAGGAGGCCACGACCACGCCCGGCGCGCCCGCGGCGACCGCGGCGCTGACCGCGACCCGGTTGAGCCGATCCTTGTGCGACCAGGTCGGGTTGCGGGACTCGTCCTTGATGTGGACCCCGTCGAACTCCACCAGCGGCGTCCCGCCCTCCCCCAGCGTGGGGGCCTCCAGCGGCGGCAGCAGCGGCGACCACCGCGCGATGTCCGCGCCCGGCTCCTGCTCGAACAGGCGCGTGTCCACCCGCGCGTAGTCGTAGGTGACATCGAGGGGATAGGCGATCTCGCCGGTGCTGGTCTCGGGACAGCCCCGCGTCAGCGGCGGGAACAGCGGGAACTCGATCACGGGATCGCCCAGCGAGCGCTGGCGGAGGGCGAGCGATGGTCCATTCACGCGCAATGACCCTATCGGGGCGGGCGAGCAGCATGCAGACTCTAGTCATGTTGTGGGCAGGCAGGTCCGCTGTCGAGATCGCGACGGCCGTCCGGCGTGGGGACGTCACGGCCACGACCGTCGTCGAGGAGCACCTTCACGCCATCTCGGAGCGGGATTCCAGGGTTGGGGCGTTCCGGCTGGTGAGAGAGCGGGCCGTGGAGGAGGCGCGGGCCCTGCAGAAGCGGCGCGACCTGGCGGAGCTACCGCTCGCCGGGGTGCCGGTCGCGGTGAAGGACAACCTGGAGGTGGCGGGCGAGGCCACCCGCGGCGGGTCGGGAGCCACGGCCGACACGCCCGCGCCGCGCGACCACGAGACGGTGGCGCGCCTGCGGGCGGCGGGGGCCGTGGTCGTCGGCCTGACCAACCTGCCCGAGCTGGGGCTCGTCGCGGTCGGCGACAGCGCGTACGGCATCGTCCGCAACCCCTGGAACCCGGCGCGCACGGCGGGCGGCTCGTCGGCCGGCAGCGCCGCGGCCGTGGCGGCCGGGATGGTGCCGATCGCGCTGGGCAACGACGGCATGGGCTCGCTGCGCATCCCTGCGGCCTGCTGCGGCGTGCTGGCCGTCAAGCCGGGCCCCGGGCTCGTGCCGCCGCCCACCGACGACTGGGACCGGCTGACGGAGAACGGCCCCCTGGCGACGACCGCGCCCGACCTGGCGCTGGCGCTGTCCGTGCTGGCCGCCGACCCGGCGCTGGCCGAGGCGTGGCACGGCGGGCGGCGCGTCGAGCCGCGCCCGCCCATGCTCCGCTCGGTCTGGGCGGACGACGACGAGATCTGGGAGCCGCAGCCGCCACAGGACAGCCCCGAGCCGTTCGACCTGCGGATCGCCTTCGCACCGCAGCCGCTGCCCGGCGGGCTGAGCGTCGACAAGGAGTTCCAGGCCGCGGTGCGCGCGGCGGCCGAGACGCTGCGCGTGGCCGGGCACACCGTGGTCGAGCACGGCGCCAAGCTGCCCACCTGGCTCGGCCCCGCCACGGTCGCCACCTGGCTCACCCGCGCCGCCGCCTCGACGGCCGGCCTCGACCGGGGCCGGCTCGAACGCCGCACCCGCGCCCTGGCCCGCGCCGGGCGGGTGCTGGCCGCGCTCAAGCTGGACGGCGTGCGCGGCCGGGAGCGCTGGAGCGGCTACGGGGCCGACCAGTGGTTCGGCGACGCGGACGCGCTCATCACGCCCGCGCTGGCGAGCGTCCCGCCGAAGGCCGACCGCTGGGGCCGGCGCGGTCTCGTCCGCAACGCGCTCGTCAACATCACGTACGCGCCCGCCACCGGCCCGTGGAACATGTGCGGCTGGCCCGCCATCGCCGTGCCCCTGGCCACGCACTCCAGCGCGCTGCCCATCGGCGTCCAGATCGTGGCGCCGCCCGGCGGCGAGCCGCACCTCCTCGGCCTCGCCGCCCAGCTCCAGGCGGCCCACCCCCCGATCAGGCCGCCCGGCTACACCTTCTGAACCGTCCGCCCGCCGATCTCAGATCCCCACGGGGTGCCAGACGGTCTTGGTCTCCAGGAACCGCGTCATCCGCCCGGTCCCCGGATCGGCCGCCCAGTCCTCCGCCGCCGGGCGCAGGACCCGCTTGAGGTTCTCGGCCGCCGCCTGCTCGCAGCTCAGCGCCAGGTCCGCGTCGCCGACCCCGGTCAGGTCGAGCGCGTTGACGTCCATGTGCGCCGCCAGCCACGGCGCCAGCTCGGCCTGGTGCCCGGTGAGGATGTTCACGACGCCGCCCGGCAGGTCGGACGTGGCCAGCACCTCCGCCAGCGTGATCGACGCGAGCGGCGCCCGCTCGGACGCCACGACGACGCACGTGTTGCCCGTCACGATCACGGGCGCCACCACCGACACCAGCCCGAGCAGCGGGTCGGCGGGCGCGATCACGGCCACCACGCCGGTCGGCTCGGGTGTGGACAGGTTGAAGTACGGGCCCGCGACCGGGTTGGCCGCCCCGTGCACCGCCGCGATCTTGTCGGACCATCCGGCGTACCAGACGAGCCGGTCGATCGCGGCGTCCACCTGCTCCAGCGCCGCCTTCTTGCCGCCGCCCAGCTCCTCGGCGAACTGCCCACGCCGCCCCTCCAGCATCTCGGCGACGCGGTAGAGGATCTGCCCCCTGTTGTAGGGGGTGGCGCCCGACCAGCCGGGGAACGCCTTGCGCGCGGCCACCACGGCGTCGCGGGCGTCCTTGCGCGAGGCACGGGACGCGTTGGCGAGGAACTCGCCCTTGGCCGAGGTCACGGGGTAGGACCTCCCACTCTCCGAGCGCGGGAACGCCCCTCCGATGAACAGCTTGTAGGTCTTTCTGACGGACAGCCTGCTCATCGCTCCCGGCCTCTCCACGTGGACTCCTGCGACATCTGGACCGGCACGAAGACCTGGCCGCACCGGCTCACGCCGCAGCGGTGGGCGTACCAGCCGGTGCGGACGGGCAGGCCGGCCCTGGCGAAGGCGCGGCCCCTGGTGGCCTGCGCCCGCCGCTCGGCGCGGCGGGGGCGGCGGTGCTCACACGTCAAGGTAGGCCTCCAGACCGTGCAGCCCGCCCTCGCGGCCGTACCCCGACTCCTTGTAGCCGCCGAACGGCGAGGCCGGGTCGAACTTGTTGAACGTGTTGGCCCAGACGACCCCGGCCCTGAGCCGGTCGGCCATCCACAGGATGCGCGAGCCCTTCTCGGTCCAGATGCCGGCCGACAGCCCGTACGGCGTGTTGTTGGCCTTCTCCACGGCCTCGGCGGGCGTGCGGAAGGTCAGCACGGACAGCACCGGGCCGAAGATCTCGTCGCGGGCGATGGTGTGGGACTGCGCCACCCCGGTGAAGACCGTCGGCGGGAACCAGAACCCGCGCTCCGGCAGCTCGCACGCGGGCGACCAGCGCTCGGCCCCCTCCGACTCGCCGATCTCGGACAGCTCGCGGATCTTCGCCAGCTGCTCGGCGGAGTTGATCGCGCCGACGTCGGTGTTCTTGTCGAGCGGGTCGCCGACCCGGAGGGTGGCGAGCCGGCGCTTGAGCGAGGCCAGCAGCTCCTCCTGGACGGACTCCTGGACCAGCAGCCGGGACCCCGCGCAGCACACGTGGCCCTGGTTGAAGAAGATCCCATTGACGATCCCCTCCACGGCCTGGTCGATGGCGGCGTCCTCGAACACGATGTTGGCCGCCTTGCCGCCCAGCTCCAGGGTCAGCTTCTTGTCGGTGCCCGCGACGGCCCTGGCGATGATCCGGCCGACCTCGGTGGAGCCGGTGAAGGCCACCTTGTCGACGTCGGGGTGGGACACCACGGCCGCGCCGGTCTCGCCCGCGCCGGTGACGATGTTCACCACGCCGGGTGGCAGGTCGGCCTGCCGGCAGATGTCGGCGAACAGCAGGGCGGTCAGCGGCGTCGTCTCGGCCGGCTTGAGCACGACCGTGTTGCCGCAGGCCAGCGCCGGCGCGATCTTCCAGGCCAGCATGAGCAGGGGGAAGTTCCACGGAATGACCTGCCCGGCCACGCCGAGCGGCTTCGTGCCGCTGTGCCCATTCGTCGTCCTCCGGCCGAACCCGGCGTACTCCAGCTTGTCGGCCCAGCCCGCGTAGTAGAAGAAGTGGGCAGCCACCAGCGGCACGTCCACGTCGCGCGACTCGCGGATGGGCTTGCCGTTGTCGAGCGACTCCAGCACGGCCAGCTCGCGGGCCCGCTCCTGGATGATCCGCGCGATGCGGAAGAGATATTTGGCCCGCTCGGCGCCGGGCAGCGCGCCCCAGACGCCGAACGCCTTGCGCGCCGCCTGCACGGCCCGGTCGACGTCGTCGGGGGAGGCGGTGGCGACCTCGGCCAGCGTCTCCTCGGTCGCGGGGTTGACGGTCTTGAACGGGGTGCCGGACCCGTCGACGAACTCGCCGTTGACGAACAGCCCGTATGACGGCTTGATGTCGACGATGTCGCGGGATTCGGGCGCGGGAGCGTACTCGAAGATCGCCATCATCAGTCCAGGGTGAAGTAGTCGGGGCCCGCGTAGCGGCCGGTGGCCAGCTTCTGGCGCTGCATGAGCAGGTCGTTGAGCAGCGAGGAGGCGCCCAGCCGGAACCACTCGGGCGTCAGCCAGTCGTCGCCGGCCGTCTCGTGGACGAGCACGAGGTTCTTGATGGCGTCCTTGGTGGTGCGGATGCCCCCGGCCGGCTTGACGCCCACCTGGCGGCCCGTCGCCTCGCGGAAGTCGCGCACCGCCTCCAGCATGACCAGCGTCACCGGCGGCGTCGCGGCCGGCGACACCTTGCCCGTCGAGGTCTTGATGAAGTCGGCGCCCGCCAGCATCGCCAGCCAGGACGCCCGCCGGACGTTGTCGTAGGTGGCCAGCTCGCCGGTCTCCAGGATGACCTTGAGGTGCGCGGCGCCGCAGGCGGCCTTCACCGCGACGATCTCCTCGAACACCTTCATGTAGTGGCCGGACAGGAACGCGCCCCGGTCGATCACCATGTCGATCTCGTCGGCGCCCGCGGCCACCGCCGCCGCGGTCTCGCCCACCTTGACGTCGAGAGAGGAGCGCCCGCTGGGGAACGCCGTCGCGACCGAGGCCACCTTGACCCCCGCGCCGGCCCCCGCACCACGAAGCGCCTCGACCGCCACGGCGACGAGGTCGGGATAGACGCAGACGGCCGCCACCTTGGGCGCGCCGCCGCCGGGCCGCACGGCCTTGGTGCACATCGCGCGCACCTTGCCGGCCGTGTCGGCCCCTTCGAGTGTGGTCAGGTCGACCATGGAGATGGCCAGGTCGATGGCCTGGGCCTTGGCCGTGGTCTTGATCGAACGGGTGCCCAGCATCGCCGCCCGCTGGTCCGCGCCGACCCGGTCGACACCGGGCAGGCCGTGCAGGAAAGCTCGCAGCGCGGCGTCGGACGAAGCGACGTCCGCGAGCGAGGTAGTCACTGTTGACACCATCACAGCATCGCCGACCAGGCCCGTGAGCTCCAAACCGGACCGCCCTAGGGAGGTCCGTGCCGGGTCCTAGGTAGGGCGGGGGGCGGCTGCGCACCGGAGATAGGGCATCCACCCGATGTGGGGGGAGGGGCCTTAGCCCGAGTCTTAAAGGTGTCAGGAAGAAGCACCACATTGCAGGAGATGACCTCCATGAATCCCGAGATCGAGTACGAGCTCATGAAGAACCACGCGAGCGAGCTGCGCAAGGCGGCCGCCGAGCACCGGCGGGTACGCGAGGCACAGCGGGCCAACAAGTCCGAGCGCCGCTCGGTCTTCGGCAAGCGCCGTTCCTCATGACCACCCCACGAGCGCCCGGCCACTACCTCCCTCGTGGCCGGGCCTCACGCTCACCCTGAGGCCGATAAAAGCGTCGAAAGTAATAGAACGGGCATGACATGCTGGATGACATGCGGGGACGTTCTGTCAGTCCCGTCTTCGTCGGGCGGGAAGAGGAGCTCGCGGCTCTGTCCGAAAGTCTCGACGAGGCACGAAAAGGCACGGTGACGGCGGTCCTGCTCGGCGGCGAGGCCGGGGTCGGCAAGACCCGGCTGGTCCAGCGCTTCGCCGAGCAGTGCCAGGCCGGCGGCGCGCACGTGCTGTTCGGCGGGTGCGTGGAGCTCTCCACGGAGGGCCTCGCCTACGCCCCGTTCACCGCCGCCCTCCGCCAGCTCGTCAGGGAACAGGGCCCCGCCGCCGTCGCGGGGCTGCTGCCGGACGGCGCCGAGCGCGACCTCGCCCGGCTGCTGCCCGAGTTCGGCGAGCCGAGCGGCGACGGCGAGACCGACACCGGCCGCGCCCGGCTCTTCGAGCAGTTCCTCACGCTCCTCGAACGCCTCGCGGACACCCGTCCCACCGTTCTCCTCATCGAGGACATCCACTGGGCCGACCGGTCCAGCCGCGACCTCATCGCCTTCCTCAGCCGCAACCTGCACGCCCCGCAGGTGCTGATCGTCATGACCTACCGCTCCGACGAGCTGCACCGCCAGCATCCGCTCAGGCCGGTGCTGGCCGAGCTGGGCCGGGTCAACGGCGTGCACCGGCTCGACCTGCCGCGCCTGTCGCGCGACGAGGTCGCCCAGCAGATGGCCGGCATCCTCGGCGAGGTCCCCGAGTACGGCAACGCCATGAAGGTCTACGAGCGCAGCGAGGGCATCCCCCTGTTCGTGGAGGCCCTGGTGGAGTGCGGCGTGGACTGCGCGTTCCCCGACTCCATGCAGGACCTCATCCTCAGCTCCGTCGAACGGCTGCCCGAGGAGACGCAGCGCCTGCTGCGCGTCGCCGCCGCCGGCGGCACCCGGGTCAGCCACAGGCTGCTGGCCGTCGTGAGCGGCCTGTCCGACGTCGAGCTGGAGACCGCGCTGCGCCCCGCCATCGCGCGCAACATCCTGCAGATCGCCGACAACCGCGCGTACGTCTTCAGGCACTCCCTGATCCGCGAGGCCGTGCACGACGAGCTGCTGCCCGGCGAGCACCAGCGCCTGCACGCCAGGTTCGCCGAGGAGATCTCCAAGGACCGCGGGCTCGTCCCGCCCGGCCGCGCCGCCGTCGAGCTGGCACACCACTGGTACGGTGCCCGCAACGACACCTGGGCGCTGATCTCGGCCTGGGAGGCGGCGCGAAAGTCGTTCAAGGCGTTCGCCTACACCGAGGCCGTCCCGCTGCTCGAACGCGTGCTCATGCTCTGGGACCGCGTGCCCGACGCGGAACGGCTCATCGACGCCGACCACACCGCCGTGCTGGAGCGCGCGTCCGAGGCCGCCAACGCCGTCGGCGACGTCGACAAGGGCGTGAAGTTCATCAAGGCCGCCCTGTCCCAGCTGGACGAGACCGAGGAGCCGGCGCGCGTCGCCCAGCTCATCGTGCGGCGGGCCGCGTTCAAGAACGCCAAGGGGCAGCTCGGCGTCATCGACGACCTCAGGCACGCGCTGCGGCTCGTCCCCCGCGACACCCTCGACCGGGCCCAGGTCGTCACGACGCTCAGCCGTCACCTCATGCTGCGTGGCGAGATCGCCGAGGCGAGCGAGCTGATCGCCGAGGGCCTGCGGCTGGCCAGGGAGCACGGCGACCGCTGCCTCGAATCCGACCTGCTGATGAACCTGGGGCTCGGCCACTCGCTCAACGGCGAGAACGAGTCCACGATCGTCGTCAACGAGCAGGCGCTGGAGATCGGCTACCAGGAGGGCTCGGGACGCCTGATCACCCGCGCCATCGGCAACAACGTGGACGCCCTGATCGACATGGGCCGCCACGAGGAGGCGCTCGACCTGGCGCGGGACGGCTGGAAGCTGTCCAAGAAGTACGGCAGGCTGCGCGGCAGCGGGCTGTTCATCAAGAACAACTGGGCCGAGGCGCTGGAGTCGATCGGCCGCTGGGACGAGGCCATAGAGATCGTCGACGGCGCGCTCAGCCACGGCCCCGCCCTGCGCACCAGATACGCGCTGCTCCGCATCCGCGCCGACATCGCGCTGGCCAGGGGCGAGCTGCAACTGGTCGAGGGCATCCTGTCCGAGGTCGGCGTGCTGAAGGACCGCCCCGAGGAGTTCGTCCAGGACATCACCAACAACGCCCGCCTGCACATCGGCTGGCACCTGACCCGGGGCGAGCCGGCCGCCGCGCTCAGCGTGGCGGAGCGCGTGCTCGCGCAGAACCAGCAGTTGAGCAAGGCCATGCTCGGCTGGCGGCTGCTGTCGCTGCTGCGCACCGTCTGCGACGCCGCCGAGACGACCGAGCCCGAGCGGACCGCCAGGGTGCGCGAGCTGGCCGCCGAAGTGGCCGCCGAGCTGTCGGTCATCGGGCCGGTCGTGGAGGCGTACCGGCTGTCCTACCGGGGCGACTTCGACGCCGCCGCGGCGGCCTGGGAACGGCTCAACCGGCCCCACAACCACTCCAAGTCGCTCCTGCGGGCCGCCAACGTGGCCGCCCGCGCGGGCGATCGCGAGGGGGCGGCGGCCCGGCTGAAGGTGGCGCTCCCGCTGGCCCAGGCCCTGCGCGCGACCCCGCTCATCGAGGAGATCGAGGTCCTGTCGCGCCGGGTGGGCGGGGCGGCGCCCGCGCAGGAGCCCTCCGAGCTGCTGACGCCCCGGGAGCTGGAGGTGCTGCGGCTGGTCACCCAGGGCAGGACCAACCGGGACATCGCCGGTGAGCTGTTCATCTCGGCCAAGACGGTGAGCGTGCACGTGTCCAACATCCTGGCCAAGCTCGGGGTCACCTCGCGCGGCGAGGCCGCCGCCGCGGCCCACCGCCTCTCGCTGCTGTCGCGCTAGCGCCTGCCTGCCTGCCTGCCTGCCCATCTGTCTGGCAGAGGCTCGTTCCTGGGTCAGAGGATCGCCTGGGCGAGGAGCACGACGCCGAAGACGGCGAACGCCGCCGCCGCGCCGTACCGGACGGCCTTCTCCGGCAGGTGCCTGCCCAGCAGCCGCCCCACCAGGATGGCCAGCGCGTCCGCCGCCACCATGCCGACCGTCGAGCCGATCCACGTGCCGAGCCAGCCGTGCTGCGTCGCCAGCGTGATCGTGGCCAGCATGGTCTTGTCGCCCAGCTCGCTCAGGAAGAACGCCACGGTCACCGCGACCAGGGCGTTCCTGGTGGTGCGCTGGGCCTTGCGCGACTCGTCCTCGGTCAGTTCGTCGCCGCGCAGCGTCCACGCAGCGAAGCCGAGGAAGGCCAGCCCGGCCACCACCGAGATGGCCGTCGTCGGCAGCGCATCACCGATGAGGCCGCCCACGGCGACGCTGACCAGGTGCACCACGGTAGTGGCGATCGTGATGCCCGCGAGCACGGGCCACATCTTGAATCGGGTCGCGAACGTCATCGCCATGAGCTGGCTCTTGTCGCCGAGCTCGGCCACGAAGATGGCGACGAGACTGATCCAGAAGGCTTCCAACGGTCCTCTTCCGCGCGACCGGGCCGGAAGCAGGAACCCGGGGAGAATTCGGGCACGCGACTTCGGCCCGGCAGCGACTAGTCAACATAGCTGCCAGGCCGAAGGTCTCGTCCGCCCGCTGTGAGGCCCGCGTGACCGGGCGCCGGAGCGCCAGTGTGTCGATCACGCGATTGGGACTACTCCCCTTCGGTTACTCACCCACCTTAACAGCCACCTCGACATGCCCTATTCCGGAAGCGAGCAGCCGACCAGAACGGGCTCGTTGACCAGCGTGACCCCGAACTTCTCGCGCACTCCGTCGCGGACCTCCTGCGCGAGGGCGAGCAGGTCGCCGGTGGTGGCGGCCCCGTCGGGGTTGGTCAGCGCCAGCGTGTGCTTGGTGGAGATGCGGACGGGCCCGCGTTCGTACCCCTTGGGGTAGCCCGCCTGCTCGATCAGCCACGCGGCGGACACCTTGACCGACCCGCCGGGCAGCTCCCAGCGCGGATGCCCGGGGGCGCGGACGGCCAGCTCCCGCGCCTGCTCGGCCGAGAGGACCGGGTTGGTGAAGAACGAGCCGGCGCTGCGGCTGTCGGGATCGTCCGGGTCGAGCAGCATGCCCTTGCCGCGCCGCAGCTCCAGCACCGCCTCGCGGGCCCTGGCCAGCGGCACCCGGCCGCCGACCTCGGTGCGCAGCCGCCGGGCCAGCTCCTCGTATGCCACCGGACCCGACATTTCCGAAATATCCAGCGCGTACGTCACCGCCAGCACCACGTACCGGGCCGGCTCGCGCTTGAACAGGCTGTCACGGTAGGCGAACCCGCACCGCCGGGCCTCCAGGTCCACCACCTGCCTGGTGCGCCGGTCATAGGCCCGCACGCACCGGATCGTCTGGGCGACCTCCTGCCCGTACGCTCCGACGTTCTGGATGGGCGTCGAGCCGACCTGCCCGGGGATGCCCGACATGCACTCGATGCCGGCCCACCCCTCGGCCACCGCGCGCGCCACCAGCGGGTCCCAGTCCTCCCCCGCCTGGACCGTGACCACCGCCTGCTCGCCGTCGCGCGAGACGGCCACCCCCCGGGTCGACACCTTGACGACCAGCCCGTCGAACCCCTCGTCCGCCACCACGACGTTGCTGCCCCCGCCCAGGATCAGCGTCGGCACCGCGTTCATGTCGGCCTCGGCCACCACGGAGACCAGTTGCTCCGCCGTGGTGGCGTCGGCGAAGTCGCGGGCGGGGCCGCCGAGGCGCAGCGTGGTGTACGGCGCGAGCATCTCCATGGGCCACTAGCTTATGAGGTGCCCAGAATGCGCAGCACGGCCTCGTGGTTGCGCCGGGACTCGCGCTCGTCGTACTCGGGGTCCACCTTGTGCTCACCCAGGTGCGCGACCGGGAGGGTCTCCTCCGGGACGATCAGGTCGCCGTCGAGGGCGAGCGAGAGCTCCAGGTCGGCGTTCCTGCCGTAGTTGGCGTCCCCGGGCATCGCCCCCAACGCCGCGGCCCGCCGCACCGCCATGAGCTCCCCGCCAAGCGCCCCCACCTTCCCCGCCTTCGCCCCATCTCCGTCTGCGTCCGGGAGGTCCGCGCCGTGCCACCCGGCCGCCACCGCGCCCTGCGCCACGGCCGCCACCAGCGGGGTCAGGGCGTCGCCGCGCAGCTCCACGTCGGTCCCCATCAGCACGTGCACTTCCGCCTCGTCGAGCTGCAGCAACTTCGTCCGGCTCTCGCCCCACGTCGCCGTGCCCCCGCGCCAGTGCGGCAGCTCGGTGACGTGCCACACCGCGATCCGCTCCGGATACCGGCCGGCCAGCTCGTCCAGCACCTCGCCGGCCCCGTCGAGGCCGCCCAGGTCGAGGGCGAGCACCCGCGCGTTCGTGTGGTCGATCACCGACTGCACGCTCTTCCTGACGTCCCCCGGCCAGCCGTCGACCAGCATGCCCACGCTGACCGTGATGTCCTTGGTCTCCATGCGCCGGCGTTCCAGGTTGACGCCGAGCTCGTCGAGGCGGTTGGTGGCCAGCGTGCCGTCCCAGGTGCGCTGGGAGTGCACCATGGGTTCGGCCGCGTCGCCCTGCTCGCCCGGCGCTCCCGAGAAGCCCAGCTCGGCGGCCGGGTCGAGACGCGCGTGCGTCCCCCGATGCCGTACCCCCGCCGTCCCGACCCCGGTCGCCCCGCCGTTCGCACGACCTCCCGATGGGCGCGCGCCTTCTCCCGCTCCTGCCCTCGCGCCCGTGCCCTCGGCCTTCGCGCCCCTGCCTTCGGCCTTCGCGCCCCTGCCCTCGGCCTTCGCGCCCGTACCCTCATCGGCCGTCGCGCCCGGGCCGCCCGCCGTGTCACGCCCGGTGCCGGAGGTGCCCGCCACCCGCTCGACCCGCGCGGGCCCCAGGTGCGCGGGCGGCTTGGCGTCGGTCACAGCGGAGACCGGGATCGAGCGGACCGTGGGCCAGACCTGTCGCGCAGCTTCAGTCATAAGCTGACGCGCTACCCGCGACCCGCCGGACCTATCATCCGCGCCGGCACGGGTCAGGAGAGCTGGACCACCGCCCGGGCCTTGGACAGCACCTGCGCGTCGCCCGACTTGGCGATCAGCCCGACGACCACCCGCTTGTCGTCGAGCTTCTCCTCCACCACGCCGCTCACCGTGATCGTCGCCCCCTGGTCGTCGTCCGGGACGACCACCATCGACGAGAACCGCACCCCGAAGTCC
Organism: Nonomuraea phyllanthi; assembly: GCF_006334985.2. GTDB lineage: Bacteria > Actinomycetota > Actinomycetes > Streptosporangiales > Streptosporangiaceae > Nonomuraea > Nonomuraea phyllanthi. Next base: position 201,924 of record NZ_VDLX02000015.1, on the reverse strand, counting down.
ACGACCGCCCCGGGATCCCCCACCCAGTCCGTGACGAACCGCCCGGCCTGCGCCATCGTGTACATCCCGTGCGCGATCACGTCCGGCAGCCCCACCATCTTGGCGAACCGCTCGTTCCAGTGGATCTGGTTGAAGTCCCCAGAAGCCCCCGCGTACATCACCAGGTTGAGCCTGCGCACGTGGTAGTCGGCGGCGGGGATCTCCTGCCCGACCTCGACCTCGTCGTACTTCACCGTGGCGGTCATCAACCGGCCCCTCCGCGCTCGACGATCGTGTTGTAGGTGACGCAGACCGGCTCGCCCTCGACCGTCGCCACGTCGCTCCTGACCGTCAGCAGCTCGTTGCGCCCGGCCGTGCGGATGTCGGTGATCGTCGCCGTCATGACGAGCCGGTCCCCGGCGCACACCGGGCGCACGTACTCGAAGCGCTGCTCGCCGTGGACCACCATGGCGAAGTTGAGCCCGAGGTCGGGGTCGACGAGCGCCTCGCCGCCGCTCTGGAGGCTGAACACGATGGGGAACGTCGGGGGCGCGATCACGTCGCGGTATCCGGCGGCCTGGGCGGCGTCCTTGTCGCGGTAGAGCGGGTTGTTGTCGCCGATCGCGGCGGCGAACTCCTTGATCTTCACCCGGCTGACCTCGTAGGGCGCGCTGGGCGGATATGTCCTGCCCACGAAGTCACGGTTCAAGGCCATCGGTGCCCCCTCGCACGTCCCAACGAGCGCTGCCGAGCCCGACGGTAACAGAACAACGTTCGGCTGTCCCGTCTCCTTGCTCTGTCTTTGCCCCGCGCTCCTTCTTCCCATCCTGTACGGCTCGCCGGACGCTTACGCGGCCGGCTGCGCATCCTGGCCGGACGGGGCGAGCTGCCCACGGCCGGGTGCATCGACTCCCCACTCCAGACAGCCAAAAGTCGATCTTGTTGACAGTCATCTCTGGCAGGTGACAACTGTCCCTGGGAGTCTCAGGAAGGTGCTGGAGCGGCGTGCTCGAGCGGGTGTCACTTTACTGTTGACTATGGCGTTAACCTGGCAATATGCGCTTTGGCGTGCTGGGCACGGTCCAGGTATGGACCGCGGATGGCGTACCGGTGACGGTCGCGGAGACCAAGGTGCGATCGTTGCTGGCCGCCCTGCTCGCTTGCCAGGGCCAGCCGGTCTCCGTCGAGCGGCTCATCGACAACCTCTGGGGCGACGATCCTCCCGCCAACCCCACCAGCGCGCTCCAGCTGAAGGTGTCCCGCCTGCGCCACGCGCTGAAGCAGGCCGAACCGGGCGGCGATGACCTGGTGGCCACCTACCCGCCGGGATACCGGCTCACTGCCCAACCCGGCCAGACCGACGCCGAAACCTTCGCCGAGCTGACCTCGCGGGCGCGACAGACCAGAGACGCGCGTGCCCGCGCCGCGATGCTGGCCGAGGCGCTGGCGCTGTGGCGAGGGCCGGCGTTCGCCGAGTTCGCCGACGAGAACTTCGCACGCTCGGCCGCTCAGCGCCTGGAGGAACAACGGCTGACCGCGCTGGAGGCGCAGGCCGAGGCCCGGCTGGAGCTCGACGAGTGCGGCATGCTTGTCGGCGAGCTGTCCGACCTGGTGCGGCAGCACCCGCTGCGCGAACGGCTGCGCGAGATTCAGATGCGCGCCCTGTACCGGTGTGGCCGCCCGAGCGAGGCCCTGGCCAGCTATGCCGAACTGCGCGGGCAACTGGCCGAGGAACTCGGCCTGGATCCCAGCCCGGGAACTCACCGCCCTGCAAGAGGCCATCCTGCAGCAGGACCCCGCCCTGAGCCCGGCGGCCCCGCCGGCACCTGCGCGCACCAATCTGCCCGCCCCGCTCACCAGCCTGGTCGGCCGCGACCAGGCAGTCGACGAGATCCGTTGCCTGCTGGCCGCGGGCCGGCTGGTGACTCTCACCGGCCCCGGTGGGGTGGGCAAGACCCGGCTCGCCATCGAGACCGGCAACCGGATGGTTCAAGACCTGCCCGATGGTGTCTGGCTCGTCGAGCTGGCCGGGACATGCCGGACCGGCGATGGCCGCAACGCGAGCGCATGGTCGCCTGGAGTCGAGGAGGTGGCACGTACGGTGTCGGCCTCCATCGGCCTCCGTGACGACACCTCCGAGAGCGGGATCTCCCTCCTGCCAAGCGAGAGGGTCGCTGACACCCTGCACGGCAGACGCCTGCTGCTCGTGCTGGACAACTGCGAGCACGTCATCGAACCCGTCGCCAAGCTGGCCGAACGACTGCTGCGCGCGGCGCCTGGACTGCGGATCCTGGCCACCAGCCGCGAACCGCTCGCTCTGGACGGTGAGACGGTCTGGCCGGTCCCGCCGCTCGCTCTGCCCGATCCCGCCGCATCGTCCGCGGACCTGGCCCAGAGCGGCGCCATGCAGTTGTTCGTCCAGCGCGTCACCGCGGTGTCGCCGCGCTTCACCCTGAACTCCGACAACGCCGACCAGGTCGCCGAGCTGTGCCGCCGCCTCGACGGCCTGCCCCTGGCGCTTGAGCTGGCCGCCACCCGCGTTCCAGCCTTGGGCGTCCACGAGCTGGTGAACCGTCTCGACAACCGCTTCCAGCTACTCGCCGCCGGCCGCCGCGACGCACCTGAACGTCAGCAGACCCTGCGCGGGCTGCTCGACTGGAGCTGGGACCTGCTCACCGAGCCGGACCGGATCGTGCTGCGCCGGCTGGCCGTCCACGCCGGCGGCTGCATCCTGCCCGCGGCGGAGACCGTGTGCGCAGGCGACGAGATCGCCCCCGATACGGTGATCGACGTGCTGTCCCGCCTCGTCGACCGCTCCCTGGTCGTGGTGACCGAGACCCCGGACGGCCCCCGATACCAGCTCCTGGAGACCATCGCCGAATACTGCCTGGGCCGCCTGAGTGAAGCGGGCGAGCTGGACCGCGTCCGCCGTCTCTTCCACCGCTACTACCTCGACCTGGCCAAGCGCGCTGAACCGCAGATCCGGGGCCCCGAACAACATGAGTGGCTCGACCGTGTGGCGCGCGAGAACACCAACCTGTGCACTGCGCTGGGCGGCATGATCGGCGAGAACGACGCCACCGGCGCCCTCGAACTGGTCACCAGTCTCGTGTGGTGCTGGTTCCAGCTCGGCCGGCTCAGCCTGGCCCGCGACCTGCTCCAACGGGCGCTCGCCGCCGACGGCGAGGCACCCGTCTCTCTGCGCGCCACTGCCCAGGCATGGCAGGCCGGCATCGAACTGCTGACCAACGTGGACGGCGAGGACGCGGCCCGCGCCCGCGCGTCCGCCACGGCATTCGACGACATCGACGACCCGCAGGTGCGGGCCCGGGCACGATGGTTCGTCGACTACGCCGTATACACCAGCAAGAACGACCGCACCCGAGCCGCGATCCTGCACGCGACGACGGGCATCCTCTACCAGCGCGGGCTCGACGGCGTCGGCATCGACGAACTGTGCGCCCACGCGGGGATCACGAAAGAGACGCTGTACCACCACTTCGGCTCGAAGGACGGACTCATCCGAGCAGTCCTTGAGGCGCGCAGCGACCGCGTCACACGCTGGCTGGCCCAGGCCGCCGACGACGCCGGCGACGACCCCGCCCGCCAGCTTGCAGCGATCTTCGACGCCCTTGCCCGCTGGTACGCCGACCCGGACTTCCGCGGCTGCGGAATCGGTAACGCGGCCGCCCAACGACACAGCGATCCGGCCACCGCGATCGCCGCCCGGCACCTCGGACGCTACCTCGACCTGCTCATCGACATCGCGGCCCGGGCCGGAGTCGCCGACCCCGCCGCCCTCGGCCGGCAACTCCTCGTGCTCCTCGAGGGCGCCACCACGGTCGCCGACCTCCTCAGCGACCCCGGCGCCGCCGCCCACGCCCGTGACGCCGCCCTCACCCTTCTCCGCACCACGGCCCGGCGCGACGACACGGCCCTTGGCAACACGGCGAGGGCGCCGGTCGCCGAGCCTGCCGACGCGAGGCGCTGAGCGGCTACGGCCGCCCCGGCCCAGGAACGTCCGCATGCGGCATCAGGGGGGCGGACACGACGAACCGGCGCCCTGTTGCAGGACGCCGGTTGTGCGATATGCAGGAGTAGCGGGCTGGAAGCCTGCCCGGGAGACCTAGCGGGTCTCGCGGTGCGCGCGGTGGCAGCGGCAGTTGGGGCAGTACTTCTTCAGCTCAAGCCGATCCGGGTCGTTGCGCCGGTTCTTCCGCGTGATGTAGTTGCGGTGCTTGCACTCCTGGCAGGCCAGCGTGATCTTCGGCCTAACGTCGGTGGCAGCCACTTGGGAGTGCCTTTCTACGTTCGGGACATGGACACGCCCGTGCCCAGGCCGGTCGACCTGGGGATGGGCAGTAGCGGAGGCCGGACTTGAACCGGCGACACAACGATTATGAGCCGTTTGCTCTGCCTGACTGAGCTACTCCGCCTTTGAGCCGGTAACGACCCCGGCCCCGTAGAGGATACCCGACGCGGTGAGCACCTACGTAACTCGCCCGATCGGGTGGGGTGCTCCCAGTATGCCTCAGGTCCCCCGACAACCGAAATCCATTACCCGCCGACACCCGCCGCCCCCGAGCGGCCGCCCCCGGCGCGAAGATCCCACGAACTGAGGCGGAAGCCAGCGTAGCAGCGGCCGGCCGCAACTGACGAACGGGCCGGACGGCGAACGAGCGAACAAAGAACGGGCCGAACGGCGAACGGGGCAAACGAAGAACGCCCGGCTCCGAGATCTCTCGGACCGGGCGTTTTGCCTGTTCAGAAGATGAGCCCCCAAACGGAATCGAACCGTTGACCTTCTCCTTACCATGGAGACGCTCTGCCGACTGAGCTATAGGGGCCTGTCCGGCGCTGCGGACAGGTGTAACCATACACGGCACTCACCGATGATGCGAACTCGTTCTGGCCTCCGCGCACTCCCCCGCGCGTCGCCGCGCGGGCAGGTCGATGACCTCGCACAGATCGGCCAGATCGAGGTGCCCGGCCACCTCCGCGACGGAGGTGCAGTCGGCGACCACCCGCCCGTGCCTGCGCACCCGCAGGACCTGCCGCCCGCCGCGCACCACGCCCACGACCTCGTAGCCGTCGAGGCCGACCCATCGCCTTTCCATAGCGGCACAGAGTATCCGCCGGGTCTCTCATTTTTCGCCGCGCCACAGGCGTTACATCCATACCGAACGGGTCAGGCGGCCACGGGAGGCTCCTCAGGCGTCATCGTGCCTTGAGGGTGAGTTTCACCGGCCCGACCGTGACGTTGATCCCGACCGTGCCCTTCGACCGCGACGGCCTGGTCTTGATGGTGAACGTCACCTTGTGGTTCCGCGGCACCTCCTTCACCTCGCACTTCAGCGCCGTGCCGCTGAACTTGCACCCGCGTGCCCACACCACGCGCTGCCCGCCGAAGGTGCGCCCGGAGATCTTGACGTCCTTGAGCGGGTGCGGGCCGGTGTTCGCGACCGTGATCGTGTAGGTCGTCCTGCTCTTGGCGGTGCCCGAGACCGTCGCCTTGGCGGGCGGGTTGGCCAGCTCCTTCAGCTGGGACTCCGAGCCGTTGAACGAGTTCTGCCCGCCGGCCAGCGTGCCCTTCTCCGCCGACTGCCAGAAGGTGTGCTTCTTCCAGCTCTTGGGCAGCTCACCGGGGTCGCCGCCCCAGCGGGCGAGCCAGAGCGGGTTGGCGGCGAACTTGCCGGAGTTGCCGGTGCAGGTCCGCCACCAGCTCGTGGTGGTGTAGATGATCGCGTGGCGGCCGGTCGCCTGCTGGTACTTCGTGGTGAAGTCCTTGATCCAGGTGACCATGTCCGCGGTGGACAGGCCGTAGCAGCTGTTCTTGCCGTTCTTGTCCTTGTACGGGTTGTCCTCGATATCGAGCACTCCGGGAAGCGTCAGCCCGTCCGCGACCCAGTTGCCGCCGTTCTGGAGAAAATAGTCGGCTTGGGCCGCTCCGTTGGATTCGTGCGGTTGCGCAAAGTGATATGCGCCCCGGATCAGGCCCGCGTCCGCGGCGCCGCCGTACTGCGCGTCGAAACTGGGGTTGAGGTAGTTCGTCCCCTCGGTGGCCTGGACGAACGCGAACTTCCCGCCGCCCGAGGCCACGCTCGCCCAGTCGATGTCGCCGGTCCAGTTACTGACGTCGACCCCGGGAACACCATCGGCCGCCTGCGCGACCCCGCTCATCCCAAAAGTGGCAATTACCGCGAATAACAACAGTCGTTTCACGCCGGAGATCATTGCGGAGCCTGACACAACCCCGCAAGTCCGGAAATATCAACGGGTTTTGATGTATCCACGCAAATGACGGTGCCGAGGCTCAGCGGTCGCGCCCCCGCCGCCCACTCCCGCCACCGCTCGTCGCCGACCTCGACGTCCAGATGGATGGCGTGCCGCGTGCGCCGCTCGTACCGGAGCCTGGCCAGATCGGTCGGCACCTCGCACCAGACCTCGCGCACCTCGCTCGCGGGCTCGACGCCGGCCCGCTCCAGCCCGGCGAGCACCACCGGCCGCAGCGGCGCGAGCCAGGGGCTCTCCAGGACCGCGCCTGGCCCGGCGCTGCCCAGCAGCGTCCACAGGCTCTCCCCGGCGGCGGTCCCGAGCCGCCTGCTCCAGTCGCGCGCCTCCACCCCGGGAGGGCGTTCGAGCATGTCGGCGAGCGTCTCCTTCAGGTCGTCCTTGCTGAAGACCGGCAGGCCGAGCGCCCGCCCCAGCGCACGCGCGAGCGTGGTCTTCCCCGACCCGGGCAGCCCGTTCACCAGCACCACCAATCGCCCCATGGGCCAGCATCGTGCCAGAGCCGGCGAAAATCTTCCGCCCGTCGGTGAACCCGCACCTCAGCGCCCGGAAACTCGCCGTCGCGGGCCTCGGTGCAGGACGGCGTTCGCGCAGGTCAGAGGGGTTTGTGTACGTGACATTCGCGTTTGCCAAACCGGATCAGAGCTGCACAAACTTGGGTCGATCCTCAATCACGGCCCCGACCAGGGGTTTCTTCGCCATGCCCGGAGGAGGCCGACCATGATCCACGCCCGGGGTCTGACCCGAGTGTTCAAAGTCAAGAAGCAGGCGGTGCACGCCGTACGCGGCATCGACCTGGACGTCGAAGCGGGGCGCCTCGTCGCGCTCCTCGGCCCGAACGGCGCCGGCAAGTCCACGACCCTCCGCATGCTCACCACGCTCCTCCCGCCCACCTCCGGCACCGCCACGGTGGCGGGCCACGACGTGGCCAGGGACCCGGCGGGCGTGCGCGCCCGCATCGGCTACGTCGGCCAGCGCACCAGCGCGGGCGAGAACTTCCGCGTCCGGGACGAGCTCGTCACCCAGGGCCGCTGCTACGGCCTCGGCACCCGGCAGGCCGCCGCCCGCGCCGACGAACTGCTCGGCCTGCTCGACCTGGAGCCGCTGGCCGCCCGGCTGCCCGGCACGCTGTCAGGCGGCCAGCGCCGCCGCCTGGACATCGCGCTCGGCCTCATCCACCGCCCCGACCTGCTGTTCCTCGACGAGCCCTCGACCGGCCTCGACCCGAAGAGCCGCGCGGACATCTGGCAGCACATCCTCCGGCTGCGGGAGGCGTACGGGACGACGCTGGTCCTGACCACCCACTACCTAGAGGAAGCCGACAACATGGCCGAACGCGTGGTGATCATCGACAACGGCCGGATCATCGCGGACGGCACCGCCGAGCAGCTCAAGAACGACCTGGCCGGCGACCACATCACGATCACCACCAGCGCGGAGGAGGAGGCCCGCAGGGCCGCCGGGATCGGCGGCGGCGACGCGGAGGGCACGACCGTGCGCCTGCGCGTCCCCAACGCGGCCGCCGCGCTCCCCGACTACCTCAGAGCCCTGGACGGTTCCGGCATCAAGGTCACCACCGCCGAGACCGCCCGCCCCACCCTCGACGACGTGTTCCTCGCTCTTACCGGGAGAAGCATCACCGATGACGACATTCCTGCGTGACACCGCCACCGTCTTCTCCCGCGAGTTCAAACCCGCCGTGCGCGAGCCCGCCGGGCTGCTCTTCGAGATGGGGCAGCCGCTGCTGTTCCTGTTCCTGTTCGGATCGCAACTGGACGGGGCCGTCGGGTCGTCGTGGCAGTGGTTCGTGCCGGGCATCCTGGTCATGATGTGCCTGACGGGCCCCCTGTCGGCCGGCTACACGCTGCTGGTCGAGCTGATCGGCGGCTCCATGGAGCGCATGCTGGTCACCCCGCTCAGCCGCACGGCGATGCTGGTGGGCCGCGCCATGAAGGCCGTGGTCGTGCTCCTGGCGCAGGCGGTGCTGATCGTCCTGCTGGCCCTGCCGCTGGGCTTCGTCCTGCACCCGGCCGGGGTGCTCGCGGGCCTCGCGCAACTGCTGGTCTTCAGCGTCGGGCTGGGGTCGCTGTCGTTCGTGCTGGCCATCAAGTCCGCGCCGAGCGGCACCCTCTTCTACGTCGTCAGCCAGTCCGTTCTCTTCCCGCTGCTGCTCCTGTCGGGGGTGCTGCTCCCCATGGAGACGGCTCCGGGCTGGCTCCGCGTGCTGGGGCACCTCAACCCGGTCACGTATCTCGTGGACGCCCAGCGCGCCCTCTTCTCCGGGAACCTGGCCGACCCCTCGGTCCTGTACGGCACCGCCGCCACCTGTGCGATCGCCGCGATCGGCCTCTATCTGGGCAACCGGGCCATGCGCAAGGGCGTCTGAGACCCTTGAAGGATGACTCATCTGACGGTCCCCTGGATCCCCGTGCGCCACCGGCTCGACGTGATCCTCTCCCGGAGCGTCCCTCCCCTGGACAAGACCACGTCGTCGTTCGCGTTCGTCTCGGACCTGGCCGGCAGGACCCTCATGACCCGCGTCGGCACCGAGGGCCGCGGCTGGGACATCCCCGGCGGCCACCTCGAACCCGGCGAGAGCGCCGCCGAGGCCGCGGTCCGGGAGCTGTACGAGGAGACGGGGCTGCGGCTGCCCGGCTCCGCCCTGTCCCCCTTCGCCTGGCAGCGCATCGAGCTGCTGGACGCCGCGCCCGCCGGCTACCGCTACCCGTCGCTGACGTACATGGCGATGTTCCGGGCGCGGCTGCCGCATCCGGGCCCGCCGACGCACCCGCCGGCGGGCTCGGAGAGCACCTCCGCGGCCTGGCTGCCGCCGTCGGAGATCGCCCGCCTGTGCCCCGACCGCACCTGGCTGCCCCTTTTGGACGGAACGGGGCTAGAGGGACCGGGCCCGCTCTAGATCGTCACTCCGGTAGAGGTGCTCGGGGATGCGGGCGAGCGTGGAGGGATGCACCTGGCCGCTCAGCCCGTACAACTTCTGGAAGCTCATGATCAGCGGACGCCACGCGTCGGGGTCGATGCGGTCGCTCGTCCCCGCCATCCGGATGTCCTCGTGCACCCACACCCGCTGCACCCTGACCTCGAACGCCAGGATCCCGCCGTCGTCCACCGGGTGCCGGCGCTCCAAGACGGCCTCCATGCTCACCGGGCACTCGCCCACGCGCGGCGGCGCCACCGTCTCCGACGGGACGGCGGTGAGCCCGGCCCGCCGGAACTTGTCCGCGACGAACCGGTAGCCCCGCTCCCGCTTGCGCTCCGGCACGGGATCGGAGCCGGTCGTGAGCGCCAGCCGGTCGACCGCCGCGGCGAGCCGGTCGGACGGGAGGTTGAGCACGCACTCCCCCGTCCTGACCAGGTTTCCCGCGGTCTTGGAGCGCGCGCTCAAGCCCAGCATCGCCCGCCATCCCAGCCAGAACGCCGACGACATGGGGGCGAGGTTGGGCGTCCCGTCCTCGTTCGACGACGAGATCAGGACGACGGGGGTGCCGAAGTAGAGAATGTTTGGCTCAATCCGGACATGCTGGTGTTCGACAGTCATGGTCATGGCTCTCACGGTCGCGCACGCCTAGGCCCCCGCGCTGGCGGCCTTCGGACGTCGCGTTCCGAGCACGGCGTGCAGCCGCGCCCTGACCTCCGGCCATTCCGCCTCGACCACGGAGAACATGGCCGAGTCGCGCAGCCGCCCGGCCTCGCCCGGCGCCCACGACGGCGACCAGTTGCGCAGCACGCCCTCGAAGCGGGCGCCGAGCCGCTCGATGGCCCGCCGCGACCGCTGGTTGCGGGCGTCCGTCTTGAGGTCGACGCGGGCCACCCCCAGCGTCTCGAACGCGTACGTGAACAGCAGCAGCTTCGCCTCGACGTTGAGCCCCGTCCCCTGGGCGGACGCCGCCAGCCACGTCCAGCCGATCTCGACGGCCCGCAGCGCCTCGCGCCCCGGCCACGAGCGGGGATCCCAGAATCCGGTGCAGCCCACCGCTGCCCCGTCCGCCACGCGTATCTGCGCGAACGGGGTCAGACCGGGGCGGCCGAGCTGGGTCTCCAGGTAGTCGGCCACCTCGGCGGCCCTCGGCACCATCGTGAACGCGTACGACGAGCGGTCCTCCTCGACCGCCCGGACCAGATCCGGCGCGTGGTCCATCGACAGCGGCTCCAGCCGCACGAGCGATCCGCGGAGCACGGGAACATCGAGCCGCAGGCTCATCAGGGCCTCCTCATCGCTCCTGGCCTTGGCACCTTTCCCGCTTCAACGGGCAGGTTGCCGGACCGTCGCAGGGCCAGGTCCCTCGGGTCCTCTGGATGAATCTCGGTGATGACGATCATGCCCGTGCCCCGGGAACCGCGTCAAACCGCCGGCACCGGGTTCTAGCTCTGCGGCAGGTGCGCCTTCGCCTCGTCGTAGCCGGCCTCACCGGGCGAGCCGGCGGGGGCGTAGACGAGGTTCAGCACCCCCGTCTTGAAGATCTCGGAGGACACCAGCCGCAGCGGGATCGACGGCTCGCCCTCGTCGAACAGCCGCATGCCCTTGCGGACGGCGATCGGGTGCACCATCAGGTGCAGCTCGTCCAGCAGCCCTGCCGCGAGCAGCTGCCGGACGACCGAGACCGAGCCGCTCATGCCGATGGTGCCCTCACCCGGCTCGTTCTTCAGCGCCCGGACCGCCTCGACGAGGTCGCCGTCGATCAGCTCGGAGTTGCGCCAGGTGAACTCGAGCTGCTGGCGCGACACGACGATCTTCCGCGCGTCGCCGAGGACCTTGGCGAAGGGGGCGTCCTCGCCGCCGGCCTCCTCGCGCTCCGGCCAGGCCCCGGCGAAGCTGTCGTAGGTCTTGCGGCCGAGGAGCAGCGTGTCGACCGTGCCGAGCGAGGCGGAGACGGCGGCGCCCATCTCGTCGTTGAAGTACGGGAAATGCCACTGGTCGGGGGCCTCGACCACGCCGTCGAGAGCGATGAACAGCTGCGCGACGATCTTCTTCATGGGTCCTCCACCGGAGTCGTGATGCCTGCTTACCCATAACAGACAACGCGGCCCGCCGGAAGTCATCGGTGATCCGCCTCAGGGCCGGGAGCGCCCGGGCCGGCGAGGCCGTGCAGCAGGAGCCGGGTGAGGGTGTCGATCACCACCTCGTCGTCGGGCCCGCCGACGGCGGGGTCGCCGGGGGTCAGCGCGTACGCGAGCATCGACAGCATCCCGCCCATCGCCGCCGCGACCAGCTCCGGATCGCCCGGCAGGGGGCGTCCCAGCTCGCGTAGGTGCTCCAGGTGCTCGCGCAGCATGCGGGTGTCCTCGACCAGGCGCCGCCAGCTCTCGCCCGCGCCGGGGCCCGCGGCCATCGCCGACTCGAACAGCGCGATCATGACGGGCCGGTTGTCGCGCATCAGCCGCCAGGCCACCGCCAGGTGCTCGCGGAGCTGGTCGTGGTCCGTGAGGTCGTGCGGCGGGTGCTCCTCCTCGAAGTGCTCGTGCGCCTTGCCGTGCATGTCGGCGAGCAAGGCCTGGAGCAGGTCCTCCTTGCTCGCGAAGTGGTCGTAGAAGGAGCCGGTGGCCCGGCCGGCGGCGGCCGTGATGTCGGTGATCTTCGTGTTCAGGTAGCCGCGCTCCATGAACTGCCGCCGGGCGGCCTCCTTGAGCGCCGCCTCCGTCTCCGCCGCCCTGGCCTTGCGCACTCCCACCGGAACCTCCTCTTGACGCCGTTGGCCTGCCTCAGCATACTGAGGCCAGTTTCACCGAATTCTTATTCACCGAATCCGAGTTCAGGGGGATGTGTCGTGCGGGTAGTGGTGGTGGGCGGAGGCGTGGCAGGCTCGGCGAGCGCGGTCGCGCTGGCCCGGATCGGGGCGCACGTCACGGTGTACGAGGCGTACGACGATCCCGCCGGGCCCGTCGGGTCCTTCGTCAGCCTGTCGGTCAACGGGCTGCGCGGCCTGGAGGCCCTCGGATGCCTCGAAGCGGTCCAGCGGGCGGGCTTCCCGGTCGAGCGGCAGCGCATGTGGTCAGGCCGGGACCGGCTGCTGGGCGACGTGCCGCGCGGGCGGCGAGGCGGCGACCCGCTGCACAGCGTGACGCTGATGCGCGCCGACCTGGTCAGGGCCCTGCGGGAGGAGGCGACGCGTGCCGGCGCCCGCATCGCCGTCGGCACGCGCCTCGGCCCCGCTCCCTCCGGCCCGCTCACGGCCGGAGCCGACCCGTACGGCGCGCTCAAGGCGGGGGCCGACCCGTACGGACCGCTCACGGCCGGGGCCGATCTGGTCGTCGGGGCGGACGGCATCTGGTCCGCCACCCGTCAGACGATCGACCCCACAGCCCCCTGGCCGAGCTACGCGGGCCTGTACTCGATCTCCGGCGTCACCGATCGCCCCGTACACCTGCCCGGCGACCGGCCCCAGGGCTTCAACATGGTCTTCGCCCGCCGCGGCGCCTTCATCTACCTGCCCGCCCCCGACGGCACCGTCTGGTGGTCGGCGCAGGTCGCCGCCGCCGACCCGCCCGCCGACCCCGCCGCCGTCACGCTGGGCGAGCTGGCCGGGCTGTTCGCCACGGAGCAGACCCCGCACGCGGTGATCCGCGCGTCCTCGGCGGTGACGGCCGCGACGCTGCTGCACGTCCTGCCCCCGGTGACCCGCCGCCACGACGGACGGCGCACGGTGCTCGTCGGCGACGCGGCCCATCCCGTCGGCGCCGGGCAGGGAGCCTCCATGGCCGTCGAGGACGCCATCGCCCTCGCCCGCGAGCTGTCCGCCACGGCCGACATCCCCGCCGCCCTGGCCGCCTTCGACCGGATCCGCCACGACCGTACGGGCAAGCTGGCCAGGAGCGCCGCCGCCAACCGGGACGCCAAGACCGCGGGCCCGGTCGCGGCCCGGCTCCGCGAGATCATGATGCCGTTCTTCTTCAACCGCTTCTACGAGAAGGGCACCGGCTGGCTCTACGACCACGACCTCGGACAGCTGCCGGCGGGCCGCCCGTACTGACGCCGCCGCCCCGCCCGTCCGCGGCTCGGGCGGCGGGCGTCACATCGTGGAGAGGCGGCGGGCGAGCCGGGCGGCGGCCTCGCGCAGCTCCGGCGGCTCCAGCACCTCCGCCTCGAAACCCAGCCTGGCCACGTGCATGGCCAGCCAGTCGAGATCGTCGCCGCCGGCGACGAGCAGGCACCACCCGTCGCGGTCGTCCTCCACCCTCGCCACCTGAGGCGGCACCAGCTCCCGCACCTGCTCGGGCCGGGCGCGCAGGCGTACCCGGACGAGATACCGGTACGGCGCCTCCGTCATGCCCCGCTGCACGTAGGAGACCGGGTCAGGATGCTCCCTGCGACGGAAGCGCCAGGTCGTCGCCGACACCTCGCGCATCCGGTCCAGCCGGAAGATGCGCCAGTCGTCGCGGTCGACGTCCCAGGCCATCAGGTACCAGCGACGGTTGGTGGCCACCATCCGCACCGGCTCGACCGTGCGCTCGTGCTCGTCGCCGTCGCGGCCGGCGTACCGGAAGCGCACCCGTACGGCGTCGCGGCAGGCCCGCGCGAGCGTCACCAGCAGCTCGGGGTCGATCTCGACCCCCGGGCCGACCAGGGTCTCGGTGGCGCCGTGCACCGTCCGCACCTCGGCGCGCAGCCGGGGCGGCATCACCTGGTCGAGCTTGGCGAGCGCCCGCAGCGCCGCCTCGCCCGCACCGGCGACCGTGCCCCCCGACGCCAGCCGCAGGGACACCGCCGTCGCGATCGCCTCCTCGTCGTCGAGCAGCAGCGGCGGCAGCCGGGTGCCCGCGCCGAGCTGGTAGCCGCCGCCGACGCCCGCCGCCGCGTGCACGGGGTAGCCGAGCGCGCGCAGCCGCTCCACGTCGCGGCGCACCGAGCGGTCGGTGACGCTCAGCTCGGCGGCCAGCTCGGCGGCGGTCCAGGACGGCCGCCGCTGCAGCAGCCCCAGCAGCCGCAGCACCCGCTCGGTCGTCGACTCCACACTCATACGGACATCATTCTCCCCATCACGGACCGATTCTGTCCGGTATCTGTCTCAGGATGGCACCATGACCGAGCAGAACTGGAACTCACTGATCCGCGACCAGATCTCCTGGCACTGGACCCATCAGTTGCGCGACCGCCTCGACGGGCTCACCGACGACGAGTACTTCTGGGAGCCGGTGCCCGGCTGCTGGAACGTCCGCCCGCGCGGCACCGGCACCGCGCCGGTCCAGGCCGGGTCCGGCGCGATGACCATCGACTTCGCGATGCCGATGCCCGAGCCGGCACCGGTCACGACGATCGCCTGGCGGCTTGGACACGTGATCGTCGGGGTGCTCGCGGTGCGCAACGCCACGCACTTCGGCCGCGCCTCCACCGACTACCACTCGTACGAGTACGCGGCGACCGCGTCGGAGGCGCTGGCCCAGCTCGACGCCGAGTACGCCACGTGGCTGGCCGGGGTCGAGTCGCTCGGGGAAGCCGAGCTCGCCCGCCCGTGCGGGGAGGAGGGACCGTTCGCCGACCGCTCCATGGCGGAGCTGGCGCTGCACATCAACCGCGAGCTGATCCACCACCTGGCCGAGGTGTGCCTGCTCCGCGACCTTCATCTGTGGAAGGGGAAGTGATCTGCGCGAGAACGCGTCCGAGGTGGCCGGGTGACGCCCGCTGAGCACTCCAGGGTGCCGGCAGTCCGTCCCCGTGCCATCGCGGGATCACGTGGGCGTGGAAGTGGAGGACGTCCTGCCCGGCGGCCTCGCCGGTGGCGTGCCTGACGTTCACGCCGTCGGGGTCGAGCGCCGCCTTCAGCAGCGCGGCCACGCGATGCACCATCCGGGCGACACGTCCGTGCGCGGCCTCGGAGATCGCCCAGATGCCGGGCGCGTGCTCGCGCGGTACGACCAGGGTGTGCCCGCGTGAGGCGGGACGGATGTCGAGGAACGCCAGGGTGTGCTCGTCCTCGAGGACACGGAACGAGGGGAGCCGCCCGGCGACGATCCCGCAGAAGGTG
Source organism: Nonomuraea phyllanthi (assembly GCF_006334985.2). Taxonomy (GTDB): domain Bacteria; phylum Actinomycetota; class Actinomycetes; order Streptosporangiales; family Streptosporangiaceae; genus Nonomuraea; species Nonomuraea phyllanthi. The sequence goes on along the minus strand of NZ_VDLX02000015.1, from coordinate 186,676 downwards.
CAGTCGTCCATCCACCCGATGATCGCACTCCCAGGGCGGAGCGGCCCCGGTCAGTCGAGCTTGGCCTCGCGCCCGTGGACGATGAGCGCGTACAGCACGAGCACGTCCACCGCGATGACGGCGAGCGACCACCACGGGTTCACGGCGATCCAGGTCAGCTGGGTGAGGGCGTTCAGCATCACCAGGATGACGCCGACCATCCTGGCCCAGTCCTGTCCGCGGATGACGGCGACTCCCGTGGCCAGGATGACGATGCCCAGGCCGAGGTGGACCCAGCCCCAGCTGATGACGTCGACGAGCACGAGCCGGTTGAGCGCCTGCAGGTAGACGCGGTCGGCCAGGAGAGCCGTGAGGCCGGTGATGATGTCGAAGAACCCCGAAAGGATCATCATCATGCCGCCGAACCAGATCCAGCCGACCCAGCCGGTCACCTGTCGCGTGTGTTGGTAGGTCATCCAGGACATCTTCCCCGACCCCTCCCCGCACAACCGGACAGAAAGAACATAAAGCTACATAAACAGACATATGGGACTATGATGGCGTCCAGTCTTCCCTCCCCCTGGAGAACCGCCGATGCGCATGATCGTCCATATACGCCCCGTTGACGACAGCGTGGGGCACGAGGAATCCCCGCACTGCGCATGCGGCCCGGCGGGCCAGGAGGTCTACCTCGGGGCGGGCGAGCAGAGCCTCGGCACCATCTACCGCCACCACCCGCTCGTCCCGTGCCGGGAGTGGGAGGCGTCGGCCATCTGACCGCGCGCCCGGTCGCCCAACGTGCCCCACTCTTGGGGTGCTCCTTGCCTTCTTCGGAGCCCGCCGGGGGCACTACCGTCCCATGGCAGACCTTCCCTTTCAGGATCGGGCGGACTTCGACCGCGCCGAGCGTGGCTTCGTCGCCGCGCTGACCCCCGCGATCGTCGAGGCAGCCGACGGCACGGTGGTCTGGGACGGCGACGCCTACGACTTCCTGAACGGCGACTGCCCGCCGAGCGCGCATCCCAGCCTGTGGCGCCAGGCTCAGCTCTGCGCCAAGCAGGGCCTGTACGAGGTGACCGAGGGCATCTACCAGGTGCGCGGCCTCGACCTGTCCAACATGACCCTCGTGGAGGGCGAACGCGGCGTCATCGTCATCGACCCGCTCATCTCCACCGAGTGCGCCGCCGCAGCGCTGCGGCTCTACCGCGACCACCGGGGCGACCGGCCGGTCACCGGCCTGATCTACACCCACTCCCACGTCGACCACTTCGGCGGCGCCCGCGGCGTCACCGACGGCGCCGGCATCCCCGTCATGGCCCCCGCCCACTTCATGGAGCACACCGTCTCCGAGAACGTCCACGCCGGCACCGCCATGAACCGCCGGGCCCTGTACATGTACGGGCAGCTCCTGCCCCGCTCCCCCGAGGGCCAGCTCGGCTGCGGGCTCGGCATGGGCACCTCGTCCGGCACCGTCTCCCTCATCCCGCCCACCCTCGACATCACGCGTACCGGGCAGGAGGAGACGGTCGACGGCGTACGCATCGTCTTCCAGCTCACCCCGGGCACCGAGGCGCCGGCGGAGATGAACTTCCTGTTCCCCGATCGCCGTGCCCTGTGCATGGCCGAGAACGCCACCCACAACCTGCACAACGTGCTCACCCTGCGCGGCGCCCTGGTCCGCGACACCCGGGTCTGGGCCCGCTACCTGGACGAGGCCATCACGCTCTTCGCCGACCAGGCCGACGTCGCCTTCGCCTCCCACCACTGGCCCACCTGGGGCAGGAACGACATCGTCACGTTCCTGTCGCAGCAGCGCGACCTGTACGCCTACCTGCACGACCAGACCGTACGCCTGCTGAACCGGGGACTGACCGGCGCCGAGATCGCCGAGACCATGCAGCTGCCGCCCGCCCTGGAGCAGGCCTGGCACACCCACGGCTACTACGGCTCCGTCAGCCACAACGTGAAAGCGATCTACCAGCGCTATCTGGGCTGGTTCGACGGCAACCCCGCCCATCTGTGGGAACACCCGCCCGTCGAGCAGGCCCGCCGCTACGTCGAGTGCCTCGGCGGCACCTCCTCCGTGGTCGCGCTGGCCGAACGCTACGTCCGGGAGGGCGACCTGCGCTTCGCCGCGACCCTGCTCAACCACGCGGTGTTCGCCGACGAGAAGGACTCCGCCGCGCGCCGGCTCCTGGCCCAGGTCTACACGCGGATGGGCCACGGCGCCGAGAACGCCACCTGGCGCAACTTCTACCTCACCGGCGCCGCCGAACTGGCCGGACCGCCCTCGGCGGGCACGACCACGACGACGTCGCCGGACATGCTCCAGGCACTCACCGTCGAGCAGGTCTTCGGCTCCCTCGCCATCCGGGTGAGCGGGCCGGAGGCCTGGAACGAGCGCTTCGCGATCGACTGGCACATCACCGACCTGGACGAGCGCCACCGTACGACGATGTCCAACGGCGCCCTCATCCACCAGAGGACACCCTCCGGCGACGGAGCGGACCTGACGCTGCGGCTGAGCAGGCAGCGCCTGCTCGACCTGTTCAGCGGTGACGGTGGGGACGGCGCCGACGGCATCGATCACGACGGCGACCTGACCGTCCTGCGACGGCTGACCGCCGTACTGGAGAAGCCCGAGCCGGACTTCGCCATCGTCACACCCTGACCACACTCACAGGAAGATCACTCATGAGTCACCTGATCGCCATCTCGTACCCCGACCTCCAGACCGCCATGTCCGTACGCGACCGGCTGGGGCAGATGCAGAAGCAGAACCTCATCATGCTGGAGGACGCCGCGGTCGTCGAACGCAGGCAGGACGGCAAGATCAAGCTCCACCAGGCCACCAGCCTGGCGGGCGTGGGCGCGACCGGCGGCGCCCTCTGGGGCGGCCTCATCGGCCTGCTGTTCTTCATGCCGCTCCTCGGCATGGCGCTCGGCGCCGCGGCCGGAGCGGCGGGCGGCGCGCTCACCGACGTCGGCGTGGACGACAAGTTCATGCGCGACCTCGCCGCCGACCTCGAACCTGGCACCGCCGCCCTGTTCCTGCTGGTGGTCCGGAGCACCCCGGACAAGGTCGTGCCGGAGATCGCGCAGTACGGCGGCCACATCATGCAGACCTCGCTCAGCCACGAGCAGGAGGAGCAGCTGCGCGCCACCGTCGAAGCCGCGACCAGGACACGCGCCTAGCGGTGCGGGAAACCGTCGTCACGCGGGACCGGCAGTGTGGCCCAGGGGCACGGCGCCCCGGTGAGGCCGCCGCCGGTCCCCGGCACACGGGGCACGGGGCACGGGGCACGGGGCACGCCGAGGAGTTCACGCCGAAACGAACGTGATGGCCATGGCAGGAAGCAGTCGTATGCGTCGCTCCAGGACGGAGATGCGGGAAGGCATCGTCGAGACGGCCACCCGGCTGTTCTCGTCGCTCGGCTACGACGCGACGCCGCTCCACATGATCGCCGACGCGGCCGGGCTGGACGTCGGCACCGTCACCGACCTCCTGGGCGACAAGCGCGACATCTACCTCCAGGTGATGGAGCGGGCCTATCTGCTGCTCAAGGCGAGCCAGGACGAGGGATTCGCCCGGTTCACGCGTGACCAGGCAGGCGTCCGCCTGCTCGTGGAGCACCATCTGAGCTTCTGCATGGAGCATCCCGAAGTGCCGGAGCTGTGGATGCACCGATGGCTCTCGGACGCGGCCGACGTCACCGAGGTGGAGATCCGCTACCTCAAGCCGATCCTCGACCGGGTCGTGGACGAGCTCCAGGACCTCGTCGCCCCCAACGTCGACCTCGGCGATGCGCTGTGGACGCTGATCTGGTGCATCCGCGGTTTCGTCGTGGGCGGCATCCTCACACCGGGCGGCGAGATCACGGGGCCGCGCGACCCCGAGGCGCTGCGGCAGTTCCGCACGCACCTGAACCTGCTCGTGGACCGGATGTTCGGGCCGGGCGGCTGACACGGGCCGCGCGCTCACCGACCGTCCGCACGCACCCCTCCGGATCCGCCGCCTCCGAGTCGGCCGCCCGTCAGCCCTGGGCGTCGAGCGGGACGTGCAGCGAGAGGTGCGGGGACAGGGCGCGGAGGAAGTCCGGGGCGTCGAAGACCGCGCCCGCGGAGGCGACGCCGGTGGTCCTGGTCCGGCCGGTGAGGACGCGCTCGACGGCCTCCACCGCGAGGGGCGCGCTGATGGCGTAGATGTCCTGGCCGGCGGCGGCCGCGCGGCGTTCCGTGCCGCCGGATCGGACGCGGACGTCCACGACGAAGGTCTGCGCGGAGCGGCCGCGCTCGTCCACGGCGGTCGGCGCCGTCGGGTCGGGCGCGAACAGGTCCGCGGCCGCCCTGGCGGTCATGTACGTGCGCACCTCCGGGATGTCCAGGTGGCTGGGCACGGTGACGACGTCGGCCATGGTGAACTCCCCGATGACGCTCTGCGGGCCGAGCGGGTCCGGGAAGGGCCACTCCAGGGTCGGCAGCGCGTCATCGTGGTACTCCAGCCGTCCGCCGGTGTAGCGGACCCGCCGCCCGCCCCGCCGCTGCCCCGAGACCGCGCCCGCGGCGAGGGTGCCGGCGGTGGGATGCCAGCTGCTCAGCCCGTACGCGACGTGCGCCTCGTCCGCCGCCTCCCAGTCGCCCATCGCGGCGGTGACCAGCAGGTCGCCGAGGCCGCCGTAGAAGGCCATCGCCGGGACCACCAGGGTGCCCGCGGTGCGGGCGCGGTCGGTGAAGTGCGCGAACGTGTCGGCGTTCGCCTCGATCTCGGCCGCCACGTCGACGTACGGGATGCCGGCCCGCAGCGCCGCCTCGACCAGCGGGGCGGCGGTCGTGGCGAAGGGCCCGGCGCAGTTGATCACGGCGGCGGCGCCGTCCAGCGCGCGGTCGAGCGAGGCCGGGTCGTCGACCGACGCCGGCCGCGCCTCCAGCCCGGGCCCGGCCTCGGCCAGCAGCTTGTCGTGGTCGCGGCCGGCGAGCAGCGGGACGTGTCCGCGCTCGCGCAACTCCGCGACCACGAACCGCCCGGTGTGCCCGTAGGCGCCGTACACCGCCACAACCCGACCCGATCCCATGCCCGCTCCCACGTGCTCTTATGAAGTGACTCAGCGGCTAAATCCTGACCTCCGTGCCTCCCCGGTGCCAGCGTCCGGAACGACACGATCCGTACAATTCCCGACATGACCTCTTTCCCGCGCTCCGTCGCGCTCGCCGCCACCGACGGGATGCTCCACTTCGAGCTGGGCCTGGCCTGCGAGGTCTTCGGCTCCGCCCCGGCCGCCGTGCCGGGCCCCTGGTACGACCTCAAGGTGTGCGGCACGGGCGCCGTGCGGGTCGGCCGGTTCCTGCTGGAGCCGGACCGCGGGCTCGACTGGCTGGCGCGCGCCGGCACCGTGATCGTCCCTGCCCTGGCGGACGTGGACGAGGACCCGCCGGCCGACCTGGTCGCGGCGGTGCGCGCGGCCCACGAGGCAGGCGCGCGGGTGGTGTCCCTGTGCACGGGAGCGTTCGTGCTCGCCGCCGCCGGCCTGCTGGACGGCCTGCGCGCGACCACGCACTGGGCCCACACCCGGGAACTGGCCGCGCGCCACCCCCGGGTGGAGGTCGACCCCGACGTGCTCTACGTCGACAACGGCAGCGTGCTCACGTCGGCGGGCAAGGCCGCGGCGATGGACCTGTGCCTGCACCTGGTCCGACGCGACCACGGCTCGGCGATCGCCAACGTGGTCGCCCGCCTCCTCGTCGTGCCGCCCCACCGGGCCGGCGGCCAGGCCCAGTTCGTCGCCACGCCGGTGCCCGCCCAGGACGACCACCCCCTGGGCGAGCTGCTCACCTGGGTGATGCGGCGGCTGGACCAGCCACTCACGGTCGAGGACCTGGCCCGCCAGGCGAACATGAGCTCCCGCCACCTGGCCCGCCACTTCCGCTCGGCCACCGGCACCACACCGCTGCAGTGGCTGCTGACGCAGCGCATCCGCCACGCGCAGGAACTGCTGGAGACCACGGACGACAGCGTCGACGCCATCGCCTCGGCGGCGGGGATGGGCACGGCGACGACCCTGCGCCGCCACTTCCACCGCACGATCGGCGTGCCGCCGGACGCCTACCGCCGGACCTTCCGCGCCTGACGCGAGGGGTCAGCGGTAGGTGTGGTAGCCGCCCCAGCCGTAGTGCCCGCCGTGGCCGTAGCCGCCGCGGATGCGGAAGTCGTCGACGTGCTTGCCGAAGACGATCCTGGTGCTGAAGAAGTCCTTCGAGGTGAAGCGCTTGTAGTGGTACCAGCGGCCGTCACGCTTGTAGTAGACGTCGAAGAAGCTGTAGCTGTGGTCGTGGCGGTCACGGTCCCACATGCGGAAGTCGAGCCAGTAGCGGCCGTTGCTCCGGCCCCACCGGTACTCGAAGCGACCGTCGCCGCGCTCGAAACGCTTCCAGCCCACGAAGGTGGACTGGGAGGCAGAGACGGTGGTGGCGGCGCTCGCCGTCGCGGCGGACGCCGACGCGGCCGGCGCGGCGGCGATCCCCGTGGCCACGGCACCCGACAGGACGGTGCCGACGATCAGCTTGGCAATGGTACGCACAATTTCCTCCGTTTACGTGGGCGCCCTCGGGGAGCGAGGACGCCGGGTCACCCCGTTGCCCGGACTCGTTGGCCGGACGACGAGAACGGTAGGCGGGGATCACCGTGCCGCTCTGCGTACAACGACACACAGGACGCCGAACGTGCAGTAGTACACATACGGCACTTCGGGCTCGGCACATGACTAAGCGCATAGTCACCTCTAGAATTCGTGCAGGACGGCTCGTCGTGGCACGGCACCTCGGGCGGCGGCATCGATAGCATGCACTCGGACTCGAAGGGGGCGAGGGTCGCGGATGGCCAGACGTCAGGCGCGATTCACCGCACAGGACTTGGCGGACGATCCCCGGCTGCGGGACCACTCCCCCGACCTGTGGAGAGCGGACCTCGGGGACATGCAGCGCCGCCTGCTGTCCTCGGCGGTGCGCTGCTTCGCGGCGAACGGGTTCCACGCGACGACCACGCGCGACATCGCCGAGTGCGTCGGGCTCAGCCCGGCCGCCCTCTACGTCCACTTCCCCTCGAAGGAACTCGTCCTGTTCGAGATCATCAGGGCCGGGCACGAGCAGGTCCTGACGTACGTCCGCGACCCGGGCATCCTGGCGCTGGAGAACTCGGCGGACCGGCTGCGCGCCATCGTCTCGGCGTACACCAGGTGGCACGCCCGCCACCACGTGACCGCGCGGGTCTGCCAGATGGAGCTGAACGGCCTCACCGCCGAGCACTACGGCGAGATCGTGGAGCTGCGCCACCAGACCAACGGGTTCTTCAGGGGCGCGGTCGCGCGCGGGGTCGCCGACGGGTCTTTTGCGCGGGTGGACGTCAAGCGGGTGACGCGCGCGATGCTGTCGCTGAGCATCGATCTGGTCCGCTGGTACCGCCTCGACGGCTCCGACTCGCCGGAGCAGCTCGGCGAGTTCTACGCCGAGCTCGCGCTGAAGCTGGTCACCCCGTCCCGGGGCACGGCCGGCGGGTAGTCCTGGGCTCGCGGTCGCGCCGTGCGCAGGATTTCACCGGTTGACAAGCGGGCGCCCGCAGCCTGACTATGCGCTTAGTAACCCGCGGGCCGCTGATCAGATCCCCTGCCCGTCGCGCACTGGAGGCTCCATGCACGCCCTGATGCAGGACCCGACCTCGTGATCTCCCGATCTGCCGCAAGCACCGCCCCAAGCGGAGGCCGCTCGCATGCGTGACCACGCCGTGCCCGCGGCACGGACACCAGGTGCGACGATGGGCCGGCCCCTGGCCGACCGCACATGGACCGACGCACCGCTGACCGGGGCACCATCCCCCGTATCGTGCCGGATCTTCCTGGAGCTGCTGGCCCGCGACGCCACGCCCGTCGAGTTCGAGGAGCCCGTGGTGTCGGCCCGTGCCGCGGGCGCGCCGCCCGGGGCGCTGGCGGAGCTGGAGGCGGCGAAGCTGGCGGCGCTGCGCGTGCGCGCGGCCATGCGCCGGCAGGCCCGCCGCGAGGCCGAGCTGACCGCGCTGTTCGACATGGCCGGCGACCTGGCCGGGCTCAACGACCTCGACGCGATCCTGGAGGTGGTCGTGCGCCGCGCCCGGCGGCTGCTGAACGCCGACATCGCCTACGTGACGCTGAACGACGACGAGAGCGGCGAGACCCGCATGCGGATGACCGACGGATCGATCTCGGCGGCCTTCCGGCGGCTGCGGATCCCGCTGGGCGACGGGCTGGGCGGGCTGGTGGCTCAGACGGCGATGCCGTACAGCAGTGACCACTACCTGGCTGACCCGCAGTTCCGGCACCGCGCCTTCATCGACGACGCGGTGGCCGAGGAGGCGCTGGTGGCGATGCTGGGCGTGCCGATGCGGGTGGGCAGCCGGGTGATCGGCGTGCTGTACGCGGCCAACCGCAGCGAGCGCCCGTTCGCCCCGGAGAAGGCGGTGCTGCTGGGCTCGCTGGCGGCGCACGCGGCCCTGGCCGTCGAGAGCGCGCGGCTGCTGGCGGACACCCGTACGGCGCTGGAGGAGCTGAACGCCGCCGGCGGGAGGGCCCGGGCGCGCAGCGCGGCGATCGAGCGGGCCGCCCAGGCGCACGACCGCATGACGGCCGTGGCCGTCCGGGGCGGGGGCGCCGGTGACGTGGCCGGGGTGGTCACCGAGGTGCTCGGCGGAACGCTGCACGTCCTGGACGCGGACGGCCGGTGCCTGGTCACGTCCGGCGACCCGGTGCCGCTCGCGGAGGACGGGGCCGCCGCCGTGACGGCCGCCGCCGGCTCCCTCCACACCCGGGGCGGCGCCGTACGCCACGGCGACCTGTGGATCACCCCGGTCTCGACGCCTGGCGAGGTGCTCGGCACGCTGGTGCTGCGCACGGCGGCGGAGCTCGGCGACGCCGACCGGCGCATCCTGGAACGCGCCGCGCTGGTCACCGCGCTGCTGATGCTGCTGCGGTGCAGCGCGGCCGAGGCGGAGGCGCGGGTACGGGGCGAGCTGCTCGACGACCTGCTGGACGGGCGGGTGGACGGGCGGGTGGACGGGCGGGTGGACGGGTCAGGGGCGCTCGAACCGCGGATCCGCCGGGTGGGTCTGGACGCGGACGCGCCGCACGTCGTGCTGTCGGCCCGCTGCGCCTCGTCCAGGCATCGCGGGCGTGCCGCGTTCTGGGCGGCCTCGCACGCGGCGGCGATGCGCGGGCTGGCGACGGCCCGCGGCGAGGAGGTCGTCCTGCTGCTGCCGGGGGACGCGCCCGGCGAGACCGCGCGGCGGGTCGCCAAGGAACTGGGCGCGGCGCTGGCGGCGCCCGTGACCGTCGGCGGGGCCGGGCCGGTCCGCGGTCTCACCGGGGTCCCCGCCGCGCACCGGGAGGCGCGGAGCTGCGGCGACGCGCTGCTGGCCCTCGACCGGCTGGACGACGGCGCCGACTCCCGGGAGCTCGGATTCGTCGGCCTGCTGATCGGCGCCCACCGCGACGCCCGCGGCTTCCTGGAGACGACGCTGGGGCCGGTGCTCGACTACGACACCCGCCGCGGCACCTCCCTGGTCAGGACGCTGGAGACGTACTTCGGCACGCGGTGCGGCCTGTCCAGGACCGCCGAGCGCCTGCACGTCCACATCAACACCGTTCACCAGCGGTTGCACCGGGTGGACCGCCTGCTGGGCGAGGGCTGGCAGGAGCCCGAGCGAGCCCTGGAGATCCAGCTGGCCCTCCGCCTGAACCGCCTGCGGGGCTGAGCCCCCGGCGCCTGGCCAGGTGGCGGGCCGTTCCCCAGATGCCGCGGCGGAACAGCAGCACGATCACGATGAAGATCGAGCCCGTGACGATCCCGATGCCCTCGAACCCGGCGGTCGCGAGGAAGTCCTGGAGCTGGACGACCACGCCGGCGCCGATGGCCCCGCCCCACAGCGTGCCGATGCCGCCGAGGATGACCATCATCACGACCTGGCCGGAGGTGGTCCAGTAGAGCCCGTCGAGCGAGGCGAAGCCGTGGCCGATGGCGAAGACGCCGCCGGCCGTTCCGGAGAGCGCGGCGGACAGGACGAAGGCCAGCAGCCGGTAGCGGTCGACGGGGTAGCCGAGGGCACGCGCGCGGGCCGGGTTGTCGCGGATGGACACCAGGACCCGGCCGAACGGCGAGCGGACGATCCGCCAGGCGGCGAGCAGCCCGGCCAGCACGAACGGCAGCCCCGCGTAGTAGAAGAAGAACGGGTCGTACAGGTCGAGGCCGAACAGCTCGCGGGGGATGCCCTGCAGGCCGTTCTCCCCGCCCGTGACGTCCCGCCACTGGTTGGCCACGAAATAGATCATCTGGGCGAAGGCCAGGGTGACCATGGCGAAGTAGATGCCGGTCAGCCGGACCGACAGGAAGCCGATCGGCAGGGCCAGCAGCGCCGCGAACGCCGCGCCGCCGAGGATCGCGACCGGGAAGGGCATCCCGCCGTGCAGCGCGATCAGGCCGGTGCAGTACGCCGACCCGCCCCAGAACGCGGCGTGCCCGAACGACAGCAGGCCCGTGAAGCCCAGCAGCAGGTCCAGCGCCGCGGCGAACAGCGCCCAGCAGGCGATGTCCAGCGCCACCGGCGGGTAGATCAGCCACGGCAGCACGAGGGCGGCGAGGAGCCCGATCACGAGGAGCGCGATCCCGCCCCGGCCCGAGCGGGCCAGCCTGGACATGATCACCGGAACGCCTCCTCACGCCCGAACAGCCCGGCGGGGCGCCACAGCAGCACGGCGGCCATCAGGATGAACACCAGGATCTGGGAGAGCGCGGGCACGTACAGATTGCCCAGCGCCGACACCAGCCCGATGGCGAACCCGGCGGCGACCGAGCCGAACACCGAGCCCAGCCCTCCGATCACCACCACGGCGAAGACGGTGATGATCAGGTCGGCGCCCATCAGCGGGTTGACCGCGCGCATCGGCGCCGCCAGGACCCCGGCGAACGCGGCCAGCGCGACCCCGAACCCGAAGACCGGGGTCACCCAGCGGCCGACGTCGATGCCGAGCGCCCGGGTCAGCTCGGGCCGCTCGGTCGCGGCCCGGACGATCACCCCCACCCTGGTACGGGTGAGGACCACCCACACCACGGCGCACATGACGGCCGACACCGCCAGCACGAACACCTGGTAGGCCGGGTAGGTGAACAGCCCCAGGTCGACCGTGCCGGCCAGCTCCCGCGGCCGGGGGTAGGGCTGGGAGTTCACCCCGTACTCCCGCCTGACCAGGTCCTGGAGGATCAGCGCCAGCCCGAAGGTGAACAGGAAGTTGTAGAGCGGGTCGAGCGGCGCCAGCCGCCGGACGAACAGCCGTTCCAGGACCGCCCCGGCCACGCCCAGCAGCAGCGGGACCAGGGCCAGCGACACCCAGAAGTTCAGGCCGAACGCGTCGAGCGCGATGAACGCCCCGAAGGCGCCGAGCATGTAGAACGCGCCGTGGGCGAGGTTGACCACGCCGAGCATCCCGAAGATGACGGCCAGGCCGAGGGCGAGCAGGGCGTAGAACGACCCGCCCACCAGCCCGTTGAACGCCTGCTGGAGCACGCCGGCCGCCTACAGCTTGCACGCCGGGTCGGGCTGCGGCTGGAACGCCTCAGCGGCCGGGATGGTCCTGATGACCTTCTCGTAGTCCCACGGCTCCTTGACCTCGCTGGACGGCTTGACCTGCGAGAGGTACGCGTCGTGCAGCAGCAGGTGGTCTTGGGCGCGGATGGTGCCGTTGCGGACGAACATGTCCTCGAACGTGTGGCCCTCCAGCTGCTCGACCACCTTGTCGGAGTTGTCGGTACCGGCGCGCTGCACGGCCTCCAGGTACTGCAGGGCGGCCGAGTAGTTGGCGGCCATGTTGGAGGTGGGGCGCTTGCCGTTCCTGGCCTGGAACTTGTCGGCCCAGGCCCGGGTCTGGTCGTCCATGCTCCAGGTCCACATGGTGGTGTAGCGGGTCCCGGCCAGGGCGTCCGGTCCGAGCGAGTGGATGTCGCTGAGGGCCAGCAGCCCGAGCGCGAGCTGGACGCCCTTGTCGCGCAGCTTGTACTCGTTGTACTGCTTCACCAGGTTGACGAGGTCACCCCCGGCGTGCATGGTGCCGAGCACCTGCGGCTTGGGATCGAGACCGGGCGCCTTGAGCAGGAACGTGGAGAAGTTGTCGTTGGGGAACGGCGTCGGGTCCGACTCGACCACGGCCCCGCCGGCCGCCTTGATCGCCGCGCTGAAGGTCCTCTCCATGTCCTGCCCGAACGCGTAGTCCGGGTAGACGATGTACCAGCTCGTGCCGCCGTCCTTGGTCACCTCGGAGCCGGTGCCGTGGGCCAGCATGTAGCTGTTGTAGCCGTAGTGGAAGGTGTACTTGTTGCACGACTTGCCCTCCAGCTCGGTGCTGGCGGCACCGACGTCGATGAACACCTTCTTCTTGTTCCTGGCCACCGTGGCGACGGCGAGCGCGGCCGACGAGGTGGGCACGTCCAGGATCACGTCGGCGTGCTCGCGGTCGTAGAGCTCCTGCGCCTTGGAGTTGGCGATCTCGGGCTTGTTCTGGTGGTCGGCGGCCACCACATCGATCTTCTGGGCCACGGCCTTGTCGCCGTACCTGGCCCGGTAGTCCTCCACCGCCATCCTGACCGCCTCGATCGTGAGGCGGCCCGACGTGTCGGCGTAGATGCCCGACTGGTCGTTCAGCACGGCCAGAACCACCCCGCCGTCGCTGATCTTCCCGCCGCCGCCCGGCCCGCCCCCGCACCCCGCCAGCAGCAGCCCGGCGACGGCCAGCCCGCCGCTCCAGCCCGTGATTCTCATTCCGGCATCTCCTCTGTTCCGCGGGCTTCCGGCCGTTCAGATTCCGAGGTATTCGAGTAGTTGGTGCTCGCGTTCGCGTACCTGGTCGCGGTCCAGCGACTCGACGATCCGCCCCTCGGCGAGCAGATAGTGACGGTCGGCGACGGTGGCGGCGAAGTGCACGTTCTGCTCGACCAGCAGCACGGTCGTCCCGGCCGCCCGCACCTCGCGGAGGATCTCGCCGATCCGCTGGACGAACAGCGGCGACAGGCCCTCGGTGGGCTCGTCGCACAGCAGCAGCCGGGCGCCCGTCCGCAGCACCCGGGCGAGCACGAGCATCTGCTGCTCGCCGCCCGACAGCGTCGTCCCGGGAGAGCGGCGCCGCTCCTTCAGGTGCGGGAACGTCTCGTACACCCGCTCCAGCGACCACGGCTCCGGGCCGGCCGCCCCTCCGGCCTTCCGTACGGGTGCGAGCGTGAGGTTCTCCTCCACCGACAGGGTGGCGTAGATGCCGCGGTCGTCCGGGACGTAACCGAGACCGCCGCGAGCCCTCGCGTGCGGGGCGAGCCCGGTGATGTCCTCGTCGAACAGCGAGATCGTGCCCGCCGTCCTGCCGTACGCGCCGTGCAGGCCCATCAGGCAGCGCAGCAGCGTGGTCTTGCCCGCGCCGTTGCGGCCGACCAGCGTGACGATCTCGCCCTCGTCGACCCGCATCGACACCTCGCGCAGCGCCTGCGCCTCGCCGTACCAGGCGGACAGCCCGTCAACGCGCAGCATCGGAGTCCCCGAGGTAGGCGGTGATGACGCGGGGGTCGTGGCGGATCTCGGCGTACGGGCCCTCGATCAGCACCTTGCCGTGCTGCAGCACGGTCACCCGGTCGGCGAGGCTGGCGACCACGTTCATGTTGTGCTCGACCATGACCACGGTGCGGCCGGCGCGGATCCCGCGGACGAGCTCGATGGTGCGGTCCACGTCCTCCACGCCCATCCCGGCGGTCGGCTCGTCGAGCAGCAGCACCTTGGGGTCCAGGGCCAGGGCGAGCGCCAGCTCCAGCGCCCGCTTGCGCCCGTACGACAGCGAGCCCGCCGGGACGTCACCGTGGCCGGCCAGCCCGACCTGGGCGAGCAGTTCCGCGGCCCTCCCGGCGAAGCGGGCCAGCGCCCGGTCGGAGCGCCAGAACCGCCAGCCCAGCCCGGTGGGGCCGGCCAGCGCCAGCTCCACGTGCTGGTGCGGGGTCAGCTCGGCGAACAGGCTGGTGATCTGGAACGAGCGCGCCACTCCCAGCCGGCTGATCGCCTCGGGGCTGCGCCCGGCCAACTCCCTTCGACCCTCCAGCAGCACGCTGCCCGCAGTCGGCTTGAGGAAGCCGGTGAGCAGGTTGAACAGGGTGGTCTTGCCGGCGCCGTTGGGCCCCACCAGGGCGTGCACGCTGCCCTCGGCCACGTCGAGGTCGACGCCGTCCACGGCCCGGAAGCCGCGGAACTCCCTGACCAGCCCCCGAGCCCGCAGGACCGGTCCGGAGCCGGGCCGGCCTCCCGTGGGACCTCCTCCCATGCACCCTCCTCACGCGCCATCAGGTGACCTGGGTCACCGTGAACGCTAGGTGGCGGCCCGGACGGCGGACCAGGTGAGGTAAGCACACATTCAGGCGGCGTCCGGTATACGGCCGCGCACACCGATTCCGGGATCCGCCGGGGGACGGGCACCCGCCTGGCGCCGCGGTCACCGTCGGGCCGGGAGCGGTGGATGCCCTGACCACAGGACCCCGGCGAACAGTGGTGATCGCATACGTCGCCGTGCCCGTCGCCGTCGATCAGCATGGCGTCCACCACGGGCCTGACCGACGAGTCACCGCATGGGAGTCGCACATGCCCCTTCTTCTTCGACGATCCGCCCTCTTCTCGGCCCTGCTGGCCTCGCTCCTGACGATCCCCCTGGTGCCCGCGCGGGCGGACGCCCGCTGCTCGCACCTGGGCAGGGTGCACGTCCCGGGAGCGGAACACCAGGTCACCGCCTGCCTGGACGATCTGACCACCGCCGGTACGGTCGCCTCGGGACACACCGACGCCGCCGACTGGGCCGGGCTGCACTCGGCGAGCACCCGCAACCCGAGCGGGGTGCCGGGGATCCAGATCGACGGCTACTTCCACGACACCTCCACCTCCAACCCCACCCACGGCTGGAACCACGACGCCCAGTTCGTGATCCGGCTGCCGGAGAGGTGGAACGGCGGGCTGGTGGTCGCGGGGGCGCCGGGGAACCGCCGCCAGTACGCCAACGACTTCACGATCTCCGACTGGGTGCTGGCCAAGGGCTACGCCTACGCCTCGACCGACAAGGGCAACGGCGGCCTGGAGTTCTACAAGGACGGCAGGCGGCCCGGCGACGCCATCCTCGAGTGGTACCAGCGGATGACCCAGATCACCGTCGCCGCCAGGGCGACCGTCGCCCGCCACTACGGCAGGCCGCTCCGCAGGACGTACGCGGCGGGCATCTCCAACGGCGGCCAGCTCGTGCGGTGGGCGCTGGAGAACCACCCCGAGCTGTACGACGGCGGCATCGACGCCGAAGGCACGCTCTGGCCGCCCGACGACGGGCCGAACGCGCTGGTCTACCTGCCGGTGGCGCTGCGCAACTATCCCAAGTACGCGGCGACCGGCGACCCCGAGGCGCACGACGCGATGCTGCGGGCCGGCTTCGCCCCGGGCTCGGAGTTCCTCTGGGACTTCAACTACCGCGCCATCTGGGACGGCACGCAGCGCAGGTACCGCGAGGAGGTCGACCCGGACTACGACGGCGACCTGGAGGCGGGCATCCCGTTCTGCCAGAGCGGCACGCCGGCCTGCGATGCCGATTACGACTACTACGCGCGCCCGAGGAGCGTGCACCGGGCGGTGCGGCGGGCATCGCTGACCGGCCACATCGGCAAGCCGCTGATCACGGTGCAGGGAACGCTGGACGCCCTGCTGCCGATCAAGGTCCACGGTGACGCGTACGCCTCGTTGGTGCGCTCGGAGGGGATGGCCTGGCGGCACCGCTACTACCGGATCGAGGGCGCCTCCCACCTCGACATCGAGTACGACATGTTCCCGGACCGGATGCGGCCCCTGCTCCCCTGCATGCGAACGGCGTTCGAGGCCCTCGAACGCTGGACGGCCCGGGGCGGCGGCCAGGAGTCCCCGCCGCCCAGCGCCACCGTTCCCCGGCAGACCTCCGGCGACGTGGCCAACACCTGCGCCATCAGCTGACCGGAGCGCCTCCGGTCAGCCCGCCGGCCCGGCCAGCTCGCCGGCCCTGGCCCGGATGAGCCGCTGGACGATGAGGGCGGACGGCGAGGGCCGGCTGTCCTGGCGCTGCGTCAGGCACAGGTGGACGGGGTGCGCGTCCGAGAGGGGCAGCCAGACCAGGTCGGTGATGTCGGCCGAGGTGTCGAAGCGGGCGAGGATGCCGAGCCCGACACCCTGGCCGACCATCACCTTGACGGTCCGCGCCGACATGGCCTGCACGACGACGTCCGGAGCCGCCACGTGCCGGTGCAGCGTCTCCCACATCACGGTGCCCGCCCGCATGGTGACGATGGGCCAGGTCTCGAGATCACGCCACTGGACCCGGTCGCGGCCCGCCAGCGGATGGTCGGTACGCGCGTACACCCCGACGGGGGCGGAGATGAGCGGGATCCGGCGCAGCCCCGGCGCGGCCGGGCTCAGCGGCATGGTGATCACCCCGAAGTCCAGCTCGCCGTCGAGCACGGCGGCCTCGATGGCGACCGAGGCTCCCTCGCGGACGGCGAACCGCAGCCCGGGGTGGTGGCGGCGCAACCGGCCCACGACCGGCGCGATGATGGTCTCCACGGTCACCGTGACGCCGCCGACCTGCACCCGCCCGCGGTAGGTGCCGCTCGACTCCATCGCCGACTCGCGCACCGCCTCCTCGGCCGCGACCAGCCGGCGCAGCGGCTCGATCAGGGCCTGCCCGGCCGGTGTCGGGCGCACGCCGTGCCGGCTGCGCGTGAGCAGGACGACGTCGAGCTCCTCCTCCAGCAGCGCGACCTGCTGCCCTAACGTGGGCTGGCTGACGCCGCACCGGTGGGCCGCCGCACGCAGCGATCCCGTCTCGACGGCGGCCAGGAAGTAGCGCGCCCGTTCCACCCGCACCGCGCCACCATAAAGGCAGAACCTGTCACCTGTGAACTCCATTCATGTCTTCCCCACGCTCCTGCGGCGCGGCATGGTGACGTCAGTCACATCGACGGACCCGAGGTGAAAGGAATCCCCAGTGGCCAACCGCCCGCTCAGCGGAGTGCGCGTCCTGGACATGTCGACGATCCTGGCCGCCCCCCTGGCGTCCTCGCTGCTCGGCGAGTTCGGCGCCGAGGTGATCAAGATCGAGCACCCCGTCATGGGCGACCCGGCACGCCACTACCCGCCGCTGGAGGACGGCGAGTCGGCCGCCTGGGCGATGCTCGGCCGGGGCAAGCGGAGCGTCACGATCGACCTGCACCACGACGAGGCCGCCGAACTGGTCGGGCGGCTGGTCGCGGCCGTGGACATCGTGGTGACCAACTTCCGCCCGGCGACGCTGCGCCGGTTCCGCGTCGACTTCGACGACCTCCGGGCCTACCGGCCGGACCTCGTGATGGTCCAGGTGAGCGCCTTCGGCCGCACCGGCCCGTACGCCGACCGCCCCGGCTTCGCCCGCGTCGCGGAGGCCTTCGCCGGCCTGACCTACCGCACGGGCGTCCCGGAATGGCCGCCCGTCTTCGCCGGCTACCCCGTGGCCGACGGCGTCACCGGCATCTACGCCGCGTTCGCCGCCATGCTCGCGCTGCGCCAGCGGGACCTCACCGGGCAGGCACAGCTCGCCGACATCCCCCTCTACGAGCCGCTGCTGCGGATGATGGAGGACTTCATCGTCGAGTACGGCGCGACCGGCGAGAACCGCGAGCGCCAGGGCAACCAGAACCCGCACATCAGCCCCAACGACCTCTACCGCACCCGAGACGGCCGCTGGCTGGCCCTGCCCGCCTCGACCGAGCAGATGTGGCGCCGGCTGGTCAAGGTCATGGACGCCGCCGACCTCGCCGTACACGACTCCATGACCGCCCGGCTGGAGCACCGCGACGAGATCGAGGCGCGGGTCGCCGCCTTCGTCGCGGCGCACGACCTCGAACCGCTGATGTCGCTGCTCGCCGACGCCGGGGTGGCCGCCGGGCCGGTGAACTCGGCCGCGGACATCTGCGCCGACCCGCACGTCCGCGCCCGCGGCTCCGTGGTGGAGGTACGGGACGACAGGACGGGCCGCACCCGGCTCATGCAGGCCCCGGCCGGGCGCTTCTCCGGCTTCGACGCCACGATCGGCCACGCCGCGCCCGCCCTCGGCGCGGACACCGCCGACGTACTACGGGACCTCGCCGGGCTCGCGGAGCCGGAGATCCACGACCTCCGCCACCGAGGAGTGGTCTGACCGAGAAAGAGCAGTGCTCATGACCATGGCAACCCTGTCCATCATCGTGCTGGCCGCCCTTCTCGCGGCGACCCTGATACCCGGCTTCGACCTCGGGCTCGGCGCCCTGGCGGCGGCGTTCCTCCTCGGGCTCGCCGCCGGCGTGCCGACGAACGACGTGACGGGCTTCTTCCCCGCCGACTTCTTCGTGCTCATCGTCGGCGTGACCGCCCTGTTCGCCGTCGCCCACCTCAACGGGACCCTCGACTGGTTGCTCGACCTGCTGCTACGGCTGGCCGGCGGGCGGCTGGTGCTGATCGCCCTGGCCCCCTTCGCCATCGGCGCCCTGCTCACCGCGGCCGGCACCCTCCCCGCGGCCGCGACCGCCATCGTCTCCCCGATCGCCCTCGGCTTCGCCGCGCGCTACCGCATCTCGCCGCTGCTCGCCGCCGTCCTGGGCGTCACCGGGATCATCAGCGGGCTGCTCTCGCCGCTCGCCGTGTACGGGGTCACCGCGCGGGAGCTGAGCACCAAGCTCGGCATCGACCTGCCCGGGCCTGCCCCGGTGGCGTTCCTGAGCGGTGGGCTGCTCGCCGGGCTGGCGGTCTGCGCGGGGTGCCTGGCGGTCGGGATGTGGAAGGGCGGCATCCCGCGCGGGCGGGCCACCGCTCCTGCCCACGCCGGCACCCCCGTACCGGACCTCCCGCCCGGCACGCCGGGCGGCACCGGCGGGACCGGCACGGCGACAGACGGCACCACCACCACGCGCACCGCCACGCCTGCCCCCGTGGCGACGATGGAGCGGCCCGCAGGGACGCGTGCCATCACCCTGCTCTGCATGTCCGCCGTCGTCATCCTGTCCGTCGGCTTCGACATGAACGTGGGCTACCTCGGCCTCACCGCGGCGCTGATCCTGCAGCTGGCGTTCCGGCTGCCGCTCGACGCGATCGTGTCCAGGATCCCGTGGAACGTGGTCCTGCTGATCGGCGGCCTGCTGACGTACGTCGGCCTGATGCAGCACCTGGGCGCGTTCAAGCAGATCAGCGAGCTGCTCAAGGTGGAGGGCGCGCCGCTCCTCAGCCTGCTGGTGCTCTGCTACATCGCCGGCCTCACGTCCTTCGCCGCCAGCTCCATCGCCGTGTTCGCGACCGTCCTGCCGCTCCTGCCCCCGCTGGTGGCCGAGGGCGTCTCCCCGATCGGCGGCGTGCTCGCCCTCGCCCTGGCCTCGGTGCTGGTCGACCTCAACCCGCTGGGCATCACCGGCGGCCTGATCCTCGGCGCCGCCGAACCCGCCGTCCGGCCCCGCCTGTTCCGCCAGCTGCTCACGTACGGCCTGGTCTCCATCGTCGTCGCCCCCTTCCTGACCTGGCTCGCCTTCGGCTGGTGGTGAGGTGGCGTCCTAGGCGGGCGGGCAGTCCAGCGTCGTGCCGACCCTGGGAGTGATCGGGCCGTAGTAGTTGACCCGCGAGCACGGCACGGTGTTGCCGGTCACCATGACGTCGCTGATCGGGCCCGTGGCGTCGGCCCGCACGGACAGCCAGTTCCGTGAGCCGCAGTTCGTCACCGTGTTGCCGGTGATCTCCACGGTGCTCAGCGGCCCGCCGGCGACGGACTTGACGTAGACGCCGCCCTCGCACCCGTCGACGGTGTTGCCGGCGATGCGGACGTTCTGGGCGTTGAGCGTGGCGATGCCGTCCCACCGGGCGTTGAGTACCGTGTTGTTCTCGATGCGCACGCCGACATGCGGGTGGGCCGGGTCGGCGGTGTGGGAGCCGGTGAGCTGGCCCCATCCGCCCTGCGAGCCGGAGGTGTCGCAGACGTTGCCGGTGAGCAGGATGTCGCGGCATGGGGTGAAGTCACTGGCGCCACCCCAGGTGTTGCCTCCCACGGGCAGGTCCAGCTGGACGGCCTCGCCGTGCCACAACCCCTGGCCGGGGTCGGCGATCCAGCCCTTGAGCGCGCAGTCGCGGACCGTGCCCCGGCGTACCGCGTTGAGCTCGATGCCGTGCCACCACTTGACGTTCCACATGGTCACGCCCTGGATCAGCACGTCACTGGAGTGGATCATCGTGATGCCGTTCATGGCGGGCGCCTCGTTCAGCTTGCCGCGCTGGACGAAGTCCCACACGGGATCCCAGCTGCCACCGGTGATGGCGATGTTGCCCGCCCCGGAGTAGCCGCCGGTCGAGGCGCCGACGGAGTTGAGGACCATGGTGTGCTTCACGCCCTGGGCGGGGAAGCGGGCCACGATCCTGGCGTCGGTCGCGTCCAGGTGCGTGTTGCGGTACACGATCAGTGGTTTGGTCAGCAAATACGTGGCCTTGGGGACCTTGGCGATGTACCGTCCGGCCGCGTCCTTGCTGCCCTTGCCGTCCCTGGCCTGATCGAGCAGCGCCTGGATGGCCGAGCCGCTCACGTAGGCGGGCAGGGCGGCGGCGGACACCCCCCGAGGGGCCGCCGCGGCGAGAAGCCCCGCCGCTCCCGTGATGAACGCTCGTCGTCTGATCATGTGGAGTCCTTTCCGGCGCTCCGCGAGGGCGGCGTGGCATGGTCAGGCGATGAGGGTAAACCCGTGATCGTCCCTGCCGCCAGGGCCGCCGACGTCCGGGCCCACGCGACGCACCGTACGATCCCCGGAGACGAGGACGGAAAGGGCCAGCCATCGATGACCACCCACGAGCGGGAGATCAGCGAGCCCGTCGACCTGTGCCGGGCTGACGGGCGGCTCAACGCGGAAGCGGTCGGCTGGACCCGGCGCCCCCTGCACCGGGCGAACCTTCGGGGCTGGGGACGGCGCAAGCGCTGGGAGTACTGGGGCGTCGTCACCCCGCGCCACATCATCGGCCTGGTCGCGTCGTCGCTGGACTACGCGGCGGTGAACGGGGTGTACGTGCTCGACCGGGACACCCGGGTCGAAACCGCCAAGGACGTCGTGGTGCCGCTGGCCCGCGGCGCCGTCTTCCCCGACCGCAGCGGCGCCGGCACGGCGTCCGTACGGGGCGGCGGCCTGACGATCGACATCGAGCAGAGCGTTTCCGGCACCGCGATCCGGGCCGTCGCGCCCGGCATCGAGCTCGACCTGGACATGCCGCTGCCGGAGGGCCACGAGTCACTCGGCGTGGTGGTCCCGTGGGGGCCGAACCGGTTCCAGTACACGGTCAAGGACGTCGGCCGCCCGGCGCGCGGCCGGCTTCGACTCGGGCCGGCCGAGTTCCGTTTCGACGAGACGGACTCGTTCGCCGTGCTCGACCACGGCCGGGGCAAATGGCCGTACTCGATCACGTGGAACTGGGCGGCCGGCTGCGCGCCCGGCCGGGCGGTCCAGCTGGGCGGCAGGTGGACCGACGGCACCGGCTCGACGGAGAACGCCCTGTTCGTCGACGGCCGCCTGCACAAGATCGGCGACGAGCTGGAATGGTCGTACGACCGGACCGACTGGCTGCGGCCCTGGCGGATCGCCGGCCCGCGGGCGGAGGTGGAGTTCCACCCGTTCCACGAGAAGGTGGCCCGAACCGAGCTGGGCCTGGTGGGCAACGAGACCCACCAGTGCTTCGGCCACTTCTCGGGACGGGCGCGGGCCGACGACGGCGCCTGGGTGGACCTCGACGGCCTCACCGGCTGGGCCGAGGAGGCCCGCAACCGCTGGTAGCCCGTGCGCACCTCGCTCCCCTTCACCGACGCGGCTCGCCCGCGGTCGATGACCGGCTGGGTCATTCCCGTGCGAGGAGCGTCGATCCCTGGTGCTGCGTGGCGCTCCGGCCGGTTCTGTCGGCGCCAGCTGCCACACTGATCGGCGACGCCGACGGGATGAGGATCCACCATGGTGCAAGCCGCCGTACCACCGATCGTCGAGGCCATCGTGGCGCAGGCGCCGCCGGGCTGGACGCGGGCGGTGCTGAGCAGCGCGGCGAGCACGGGCGGCGTCTCCGTGGCCGGCGGCTACTCCGTCCGCGGCGGGTCCCGCTTGAGCGGCCACGTGCCCGCGCCGTTCAGCGAGCTGATGAGGCTGGCGGAGGCTCTGCGCGAGATGCGGGGCTGGAGACGTACCAGCCTGGAGATCGCGTGCCTGCCGTCCGGGCAGTACGAACTGGTCGCGTTCGCCGACACGGTGACGAGCCTGCGCGGGCGGGCGGGCGGGTTCCAGGTCGTCCTCGACCCCGGCTACGAGCTGCCTCAGCCCGGCATGACAGCGCAGGAGGAGGGCACGGCCGCGCCCGCGGGCGATCCGGACCTGGCGGTGGCGCGATTCCGCGCGTACATGGAGCGGGGCGCCGCGATCCTCGGACGGCCCCAACCGCTCACGCCGCCCGCGTCGGCCGCCGCCCTGGAGGAGGCCGAACGCCGCATCGGCCGGCCTCTGCCCGCCGACCTCCGCGCGCTGTACGAGATCGCGAACGGCGACGACGTCCGTCGCGGCAACCTCCGCCCGTTCGGGAACGCCGCCTGGCTGGGGCTGGAGAGCGTGACGGCCGTGCACGAGGACATCCGCGAGCCGATGCCTCCCGGCTGGGAGCTGGGCTGGGACCGGGTCGTCTTCGACGCCGACCCGCCCGACACCGTCCGGCGCTGCGGCGGTCACCCCGCCTGGCTGCCGTTCGCCACCGGCGAGGACGGCAACTTCCTGGCGGTGGACATGTCACCCGCCAGGTACGGCCGACCGGGCCAGGTCATCCGCGTCGGCCGCGACCATGACGACGGTCCCGCCTACCTCGCCGACTCGGTGACCTCGCTCCTCGGCCACTACCTCGACCTGCTGGAACGAGGCGAGTACGAGCAGGACGAATACGAGGACGGCATCTTCCTGCCGGACCCCGACGACCGCCCCGGCCACGGGAAGATCGTCGGCGAGCTGCCCCGCGACATCCCGCCCGGCATCCAGGCCATGCACATCAACGACGCGGCGAGCCCTGTCGACCTGACCCCGCTCACCGCCGCCCACCGATTGAGGCGACTGCACCTCAACCGCTGCGCCACCGGTGACCTGGCGCCGATCCGGTCCCTGCCGGTCGAGTCGTTACGCGTCACGTTGGCGGGCGGCGACCTGACTCCCCTGGAAGGCCACCCCCATCTCACCGCCCTGGACCTGGGGGCCGCCGCACCGGTCGACCTCGCACCGCTGCGTTCCGTCCCGAACCTCCGGAGCCTGGACGTGTCCCGCGCCGACGTACACGACCTGACCGTCCTGACGGATTTGCCCGACCTGCGCTACCTGGCCCTCACCACGCGGCAGTGGCACGTCCTGCTGGAGCAGGGCAAGGCACCCGTCACGCTCGCGGCCGCCCGGCTCGCGGACGACACCGCCGCCCTCGACGAGGCCCTGGCCTGGGCGTCCTGCCTCGGCGTGGACACCCGCGACAGCGTGCACGTGACCGGCGTGCACACCGTCTGACGACGTCATGGGAGTGTGGGTCTACATCCGAGGATGGCTGGAGTTCTCCGGCGACAGCCAGAGGCGCGCGTTCGAGCGCATCTCCGGCGACGCGCCCGACCCCGGCTGGGCGTTCCCTGAGGGCGGGTGGCTCGACGCCGTCTGCTACGCACGCGCGGTTCGTGAGCAGTACGTCGATGAGGTGCTCGACGTGATCCGCAAGGCCGCCGCACTGCCCGCCGCCGACGAGGACGGCGACCGCGTGGTCGGGCTCTTCCTCGTGTTCCACGAAGTGAACGGCCAGAGCGAGTGGCAGGTCCGCGACGGCCAGGTGATCATCAGCCCGGCCGACCAGCGCTACGACTACCTCAACTGGTAACCGCCGCACGGCCGGCGACGCGCTGCGTTACTCCCCGGAACGAGGGAGCGACATCCCCCTGACGGGTGAGCAAACCGGACCTCAGCCCGAAGAAGCTGGCAACCATGCACTCCACACACGCGCCCTCCGCTCCCGCAGTGTCCGCACCCCCGAGCCGGCTCACCATCTGGGCCGGCCGAACCATGATCCTGATCGCCATAGGGCACACCGCCGTGTTCGCGCCCCTGGCCCCCTGGGCCGGCTGGCTCGCCGGAGACCTCCGCACCCGCGCCGCCGACAGCGACTCGGTGGCGACGTTCTGGGCGCTGCCCGGCGGCTTCGTCGTCGTGCTGGTGCTGCTGGGGCTAATGGTGGCGCGGGCGGGGCGGCAGGGACAACGCGTTCCCGCGTACGTCGGCTGGGCGATCCTCGCCTGGGCGGCCCTCGCCGTCTACCTGATCGGGCCGAGCGGCTTCCTTCTCGCCGTCATCCCTGCCGCGCTGCTCATAGCGGCGAACATCACCGCCAGACGGCCCTCCGCGGTTCGCCCCGAGTGAGTCTCACCACCCCCGAAACCACTGTTCGGCTCCCCCGGCCACCACAAGCGAGCTGTATGTAGCTGCCCGGCGGCCTCGGCTCGCCCGGCCTCGACTGCAGGGATCCACATGGAGCGGGATGGAACGCATAATGGTAGACGGCCGGATCGGCGGCTTCGGGGACTGACTGTGAAGGAGCCTCCATGGGCGCCAACCACTGTGTCCTTCCCACCCTGATCCAGAAGAAGCGGTTCGGCCACATCGGCCGGATGCTGATCGTCACCTCGGCGGTTCTCGTGGCCGCCGTCGCACTGGCGGACCCCGCGTCGGCCGACCTCGTGAACAAGTGCACGAGCGGCACGGGCTACACGATCTGCTTCAGCCTCGACCGGCGGGACGACGGGACGATCGCCGTCCATCTCGGCATCGACGTGGCCATGAGCCGCGCGGACGCCCAGGCCATCATCGATCACCCCGGCGAGGAGTTCTCCGCGAAGATCTTCGGTGACGACCCCGTCTACGACAACGGTCTGGTGTCCGTGCCGGTTACCTGGAGCGCCGCGTGGGACGGCGGGCTGTCGGCCGAGTTCGATCGGCTGGCGACCTTCGCCCAGCTCAACGAGGACGACGGATACTTCGATGGTTACGTCGACGAACTCTACGGCCACATCGATCTGGTCGACTTCCGCAGCGGCCGGACGCGCGGCTTCAACTCCGCCGTCATCAGCGGCTACTACTGATGGGAGCCCGCACGCCGAGGGTGAGACCGACGCGGCGAGTGGCACAGCGAGTACTTCCAGCACGCCGTACGCTCCACCTTCGGCGGCAGGACTGCCCGGCGCTCGACGGCGCCATCACCCCACTCCGGCGCGCGCGGCGGCCAGAGCCGCCGCCGCGGCCCGGTCCGCTGCGGCCTCATCCAGTCGCTCCCCGGTGTTGAGCAGGGCGTAGTACAAGGGCGCGGAGACGTTGGCGACGACGCGCCGGGGGTCGGTCCGGCGGGGCAGTTCGCCGCGTTCGATGGCGTCGCTGACGCAGCCGGCCCATTCGTCGATGCGTACAGCGTAGAAGCCATGCAGTGCCCGGGCCGCGTGCTCGTCACAGAGGGAGGCGGCGATGAGCGCTTTGAAGAGCCGCACCTGGCGGAGGTCGGTCAAGGTTCTGACCACCAGGCGCGCGTTCTCCCGGAGGTCCGCATCCACGCTTCCGGTCCTGGCCCTTGGCAGGGACTGCGCGGCCATGTCGTCGAGCAGGTCGGCGGCAAGCGCGCCCGGAGTGCCCCAGCGGCGGTACACCGTGGTCTTGCCCACGCCCGCGACGCGGGCGATCTCGGCCAGGTCCAGGGCGTCGAATCCCTTCTCGACGAGAGTGTCGCCGACAGCCTTCAGTACGGCCTCCCGGACGCGGGCCGTGCGCCCACCGGGACGGACGGTGCCGTGCCGTGGTGCCTCGGGCATGGCTGACTCCTTCTCACGAACCCATTAACGGGACCGGAGTTCCCTTAGAGCGATTATGGGTGTTATAGTCCCATATTAACGGGACTCGCGAACCGTTAAAGGTTGCGCAGGTCTGATCCCACATGCCCGGCGGTCGGCGAATGGCCGCTGAACGTCGCCGATGAGGAGCAGGCGGCCGAACTCGTCCCCACCCTGCGTGCGCTAGCCGTGGCCGATCTGCGCAACCTCGTGTTCCAGCGCGACCGGCGCATCGTCCCCGCCCTCGGATCCGCTTGACGACCTGCCTCCATCAACGAGTTTTCATCCCCTAGTGAAGAAGGAAGCATCATGAATGACTTCGCCCGAAAGGCCGGCACGGCACTGTCGGCCCTGTTGATCGCAGTGAGCACGGCCGTGGCCTGCACGGGCGCTCCCGCCCAAGCAGGTGTGGAACGCCATCAGAGCTGGCAGGCAGCGTGGACGGCCGCACCTCAGCGGGCCAGCAGCGGATTCGAAGCCAATTGGTCAGAAGAGGGTTTCTCCGGTCAGAGTGTGCGCCAGGTGGTCAGGCCCGCCGGCGACGGTTCGTCGGCACGCATCCGGTTGTCGAACGCCTACGGCACCTCTCCCGTACGCGTGACGGGCGCCACCATCGCCTACGCCGGCCAGGGTGCCTCGGTACGGCCGGAGTCGGTGCGGAGGCTGACCTTCGGACATGCAGTTTCAGCCGACATCCCCGCCCACGGGACCCTGACCAGCGATCCGGCACGGCTCAACGTGCGGGCATTTCAGCCGCTGGTCGTCACGCTGTACTTCGCCGGCACGACCGGCCCGGCGACCTTCCACGCGCAGGCGTACGCCACGAGCTACCGTGCCCAGGGCGACCACCTCGCCGACGCGAGCGCCAGCGCCTTCACACAGACCACGCACTCGTGGTACTACCTGTCCGGCGTCGATGTCGCCGGCGGGACCAGGAAGGGCGATGCCGTCGTAGCCTTCGGCGACTCCATCACCGACGGGTTCGGCTCGACCAACGACGCCAACGGGCGCTACCCCGACGAGTTGGCCGAGCGGCTCGCGGCCACGGGCCGGCCACGGCCTGTACTGAACGCCGGCATCGGAGGCAACCTCCTGCTCAACGACTCGGCCTGGTACGGCGACCGGTCCTCGGCCCGGTTCCGCCGGGACGTGCTCGACCAGCCTGGCGTCGGCACCGTCGTCGTGCTCGAAGGCATCAATGACATCGGCTTCAGCGAGTCCGACACGCCGACGTTCAAGCCCGCGCCCGTGGTCTCCACCGACGAGCTGATCGCCGGGTACCGCCGCCTCATCCGCGACGCGCACGCGAAGGGAATCAAGGTGGTGGGGGCGACCCTGCTGCCGTTCAAGAACTCCGACCACTGGGGTGAACACGCCGCCTCTGTCAGCAACGCCGTCAACCGGTGGATCCGTACATCCGGTGAGTACGACGCGGTGGTCGATCTCGACCGGGCCCTGGCCGCTCCAGGCGACCCCGACATGCTGAACCCGGCATTTGACAGCGGCGACCATCTGCACCCGAACGACCTCGGCTACACCACCATGGCACGCCTCATCGCAGACCGGCTCTGACCGGCCCGCGCATGGCCGCTCCGCTCGACAGAGCGGCCACCGCGCAGGACCGGCATGCGGCCGTGTCGACCAGGATTCAGCGGTGCGCGTTCTTGGTGGCGTAGTATCGCCGCGACTTCACCTGGCTTCCGCACATCGCCATGCTGCACCAGCGACGGCTGCCGTTGCGGCTGGTGTCCAGGAACAGCCATCCGCACGAGGGGCATTCGCCCACCCGGTTGAGCGGGCCCTCCAACAGCAGCCGCGCGGCGGAGGCGGCGACGGGCCACAGCACGGCACGTGCCGATCGCTCCCGGGGCCAGCGCAGGACGTGGCCATCGCCCTCCCGGTGGAGCGAGGCCATGCGCAGTGCCACCGCGTAGGTGTCCATGATCACGGAAACGTCATCGGGGTCCGGATGCCGCTGCGCGACGATGGCCGAGAACGTCCGGTACACGGACTCACGCAGCTCGGTGGCATCGCTCAGCGCGACGCCGCCCCCGCCGGCAGAGGCTTCCGGAGAAAGAACTCCCGCCATCCGCGCCCAGGCGAGCAACCCCTCCATCGTTTTGAGCCAGTCATCGTGGCTTTCGGGCCGCTTGGCGACGGTGTTGGCGAAGTCGAGGCATAGGCAGTTGCCGACCAGCTCCGTTGCGCTCACATCCGCCATTGTCTCACCACTCAAGCTGCCTTGACAGGTTGGACCATCATGCCCAAAAATCTCACTATCAAACCGCAGTTGACTGGTGAGATGAGGTTGTGGTGCACCAACGACCGGCGTTGCTCGACGCTCCTTCCAACCTGGGGCTGCGGCCGCCCGCGGCGGGGACCGTGCCCGGGTGCTACAAACTGCCCGGTGCCCTGCGGGACAACGGCCTGCTACGCCGCCTCGCGGCCGAGGACGCCGGCTGTGTCACCCCGCCCCGCTACGACCGCGGCTCGTGGCAGACCGGCGACGGGGTGTTCAACGCCGCAGCCATGGCCGCCTACACGGTGAAACTGGCCAACCGGATCGAGGCGCTGCTCAAGGACGACCGCTTCCCGGTCGTGCTTGGCGGAGACTGCAGCATCCTGCTGGGCTCCGCGCTGGCGTTGTCCCGGCGCGGCCGCTACGGCCTGGTGTTCCTCGACGGCCACGACGACTTCCGGCACGCGGGCAACTCCGGCAACATCGGAGCGGCCGCCGGAGAGGACCTGGCCCTGGTCACCGGACGAGGCCAGGCAGATCTGACCGACATCGAGGACCGCCGCCCGTACATGCGCGATTCCGACGTGGTCGTGGTAGGCATCCGAGATGAGGAGACGAGCCGGCGCGAGCTCGAAGACCTCGGCATCCCGGTGTGGAACGTCAGCCGAATCCGGCAGGCGGGCCCCGCGGCGACCGCCGGCGCCGCGCTCGCGCATCTGGAACGGGCCGAGTTGGAGGGGTTCTGGGTGCACCTCGACGTCGATGTCCTCGATCCCGGAGTGATGCCCGCCGTCGACTCACCCGATTCCGACGGGCTGCAGCACGACGAGCTCATCGCGCTGCTGTCCCCGCTGCTGGCGGCGCCGGCTTGCACCGGCTTCCAGGTGACCGTCTTCGACCCCGATCTCGACCCGGACGGCAGGCTCGCGCGGGAATTGACCGACACACTCGCCGCCTCCCTGCGCGGCTGAGAACGAGGAGACCTTCCCTGCTTCCCTGGTCCGCCGACCTCGCCGGTCGTCCCGACCACCACGTCATCGACAGCCACGCGCTGCGCGCGCGAACCAGATAGAGCAGTTCGCCACGATCACCGCTCGCGACATGGTCGTGTCGAAAGCCCAACCGAGCACAGACACCCAAGGACGCCCACTTGGAAGGCCGCACCGTCGCCCACAACCGCTTGAGGCCCGCCGCCTGGTCACCAATGTCCTCCGGCCCGCGGGGAAGGACGGACTCGAGCGACCTCTGCGACCGCTCAGCAAGCGCTGTCACTTGAGTCTCGCCAGCTTTCACGCGGATCACCGAACCAATGCCTTGCAAGTGCTGCATACGTTTGCAGTATGGTGGTGTTCGCCTAGTCCGAGGAGGATCACTTGTCCACCCCACTCACCCGATTCACGGCGGACAGCCTGCCCGTCGAGGTGTACGCGAGCGAGGCCGACCTCGGCCGCGCCGCGGCCGAGCGCGCCGCCGCGACCATCCGGGAGGCGGTACGGCAGCGTGGCGCCGCCCGTGTCGTCATCGCCACGGGCAACTCGCAGTACGCGTTCACCGACGCGCTGCGCGAGCAGGAGATCCCGTGGGATCGGGTGACGGTCTTCCACATGGACGAGTACGTGGGCATCGCGGCCGACCACCCGGCCGCGTTCCGGCGGTGGATCAGGGAGCGGATCGAGGACCCGTTCGCTCCCGCCGCGGTCCACTACATCGACGGCAACGCCACCGACCCGGAGGCGGAGTGCGCGCGGTACGAGGCCGAGTTGCGTTCGCTGCCGCTGGACCTGGTGTGCATGGGGGTGGGGGAGAACGGCCACCTGGCCTTCAACGAACCGCACCAGGCGAGCTTCGACGACGAGCGGTGGGCGCGGGTCATCACGCTGACCCGGCGCTCCCGCGAGCAGCAGGTCGGTGAGGGCCACTTCGCCACGGTGGAGGACGTGCCCGCCACCGCGATCTCGCTCACGGTGCCGGCGCTGCTGGCGGCCAAGGCGGTCCAGGTGTGCGTCCCCGAGCAGCGCAAGGCGCCGGCGATCGCGGCCACGCTGAACGACCCCATCACGCCTGCCTGCCCCGCCACGATCCTGCGACGGTCGCCCCACGCCACGCTGTTCCTCGACCCGGACTCCGCCAGCAAGATCGACTTCCGGCGGTGATCCTCACCGGCGGACGGGTGCTCCTGCCGGAGGGCATCCGCGATGACCTGGACGTGGTGATCGCCGACGGCCGGATCACGTCGCTGCCGCCACGTGGGACCGACCACGGGGCCGCGGTGACCGACCTGGGCGGGCGGCTGGTCACGCCCGGGCTGATCGACCTGCACGTGCACGGGTTCGCGGGCGCCTGCTTCGACGAGGGCACGGACCAGGGCGCCGCGGTGCTGCGTGGCCTGGCCCGGCAGGGGGTGACCAGCGCGCAGGCGTCGCTCGTGTCCGCGTCCGTGGAACGGCTGGCCGAACTGCTGGCCGGGTTCGCCGCCGTGGACCGTACCGTCGAGGGCGGCGCGGAGCTGCTCGGCGTGCACCTGGAGGGACCGTTCCTGGCGGCCTCGCAGTGCGGTGCGCACGACCCCGCCGTGCTCCGCCCGCCGAGGGCCGCCGACGTCGACCTGCTCCTCCGACACCGCGACGTGCTCAGCATGATCACGCTCGCCCCCGAACTCCCCGGCGCCGTCGAGGCTACCGGTCTCCTCTCCGGCGCCGGGGTCGTCGTCGCCGCGGGGCACAGCGACGCCCGCGGCGACGACCTGCGCGCGGCGGTCGACGCCGGGCTCACCCACATCACGCACCTGTGGAGCGGCCAGTCCGGCACGATCCGGCGGGGCCCGTGGCGGATCCCCGGCCTGCTGGAGGAGTCGCTGGCCGCCGATCATCTCACCGCCGAGGTGATCGCCGACGGCCGCCACCTGCCGCCCGCGCTGCTGGAGATCGCCCGCCGCTGCGTGGGCGAGCGCCTGTGCGTGGTCTCCGACGGCACGCCGGGCACCGGCCTGCCGCGCGGTGCCCGCTACCGGCTCGGCACCGTGACCTGCGAGGTCGGCGACGGCGTCGGGCTGGTGGTGGGCGCGGACGCGTTCGGCGGCTCCACCTCGGCGCTGCCGGACATGCTCCGCCACCTGACCGGTGACCTCGGCTGGCCCGTCCCGGAGGCCGTGGCGGCGGCCACCAGCACGCCGGCGCGGGTGCTCGGCCTGGCGGGCCGCAAGGGCACGATCGCGCCCGGCGCCGACGCCGACCTCGCCGTCTTCGACGACGGCTTCCATCCGTGGGCGACCGTCCTGCGCGGCAGGTGGATCGGCCCAGAAGGGATCAGCGCATGACCAGAGTCATCCGGTTGAGGGAGGGTGACACGGTGGCCGTCGCGCTCGACGGGCTCGCCGCCGGCGACTCCCTCGGGTACGGCCTCACCGCGACCCAGGACATCCCGCCCGGCCACAAGGTCAGCCTCACGACACTCGAACCCGGCGCGGAAGTCACCAAGTACGGCCAGGTCATCGGCCACGCCACCGCGCCCATCGCGCCAGGCGGGCACGTGCACACGCACAACCTCGGCTTCCACGACACCGACCGGGCCGAGGTCGTTCCCACGCCCGGGACGGTCACCCCGCGGGAGCCTGAGACGTTCCAGGGCATCGTGCGCCCTGACGGCAGGGTCGCCACCCGCAACTACGTCGGCATCATCACCTCGGTCAACTGCTCGGCGACGGTGGCCAAGCTCATCGCCGATCAGGTACGCCGCTCCGGGATGCTGGACTCGGCGCCGGGGGTGGACGGGGTGGTGGCCATCACCCACGGCAGCGGGTGCGGCCTGGCCGCCGACGGCGAGGGGCTGGAGCTGCTGCGCCGTACGCTGTCCGGCTATGCCGCCCACCCCAACTTCGGCGCGCTGCTGGTGCTGGGCCTGGGGTGTGAGGTGAACCAGATCGCCGAGCTCGACCTGCCCGCCGGCACCCCGGTCACCCCGATGACCATCCAGGAGCTGGGCGGTACGGCGGCGGCCGTGCGCAGGGGCGTCGAGGCCGTCCGCGAGCTGCTGCCCGCGCTGGACGTGTCGCGCACGGAGGTCCCCGCCTCGCGCCTGACACTCGGGCTCAAGTGCGGTGGCTCCGACGGCTACTCCGGCATCACGGCCAACCCCGCGCTGGGCGTGGCCGCGGACCTGCTGGTCGCGCAGGGCGGCACGGCGATCCTGGCCGAGACGCCGGAGATCTACGGCGCCGAACGGCTGCTGGCGGCCAGGGCGGTGGACGAGAAGGTGGCGCGGGCCCTGCTGGACCGCATCGACTGGTGGCGCGACTACACCGCGCGGCACGGCGGCTCGCTCGACAACAACCCCTCGCCGGGCAACAAGGACGGCGGGATCACCACGATCCTGGAGAAGTCGCTGGGCGCGGTGGCCAAGGCCGGGAGCTCGCCGCTGACCGGCGTCTACGGCTTCGCCGAGCCGGTACGGCAGGCGGGACTGGCCTTCATGGACACGCCCGGCTACGACCCCGTCTCGGTCACCGGCATGGTGGCGGGCGGCGCGAACATCGTCTGCTTCACCACCGGGCGCGGCTCGGTCTACGGGTGCAAGCCGGTGCCGAGCCTGAAGCTGGCCACCAACAGCGACGTCTACCGGCGCATGCGTGACGACATGGACCTGGACTGCGGCCCGATCGCGACAGGCGAGCGCACGATCGAGGAGACCGGCCGTGCCGTCTTCGACCTGGTTCTGGCCACGGCTTCGGGGCAGCGGACCGCCAGCGAGCTGCTCGGGTTCGGCGACGAGGAGTTCGCCCCCTGGCAGCTCGGCGCCGTCATGTAGCCCTTGCTCTGCCGGCCGGCCTGGTCATGCGGAAGGAGCCAGGGTGGTGGAGCCGCGGACGACCAGCCGCGTCTCGAGCTGGACGACCGGTGGTTCCTCCTCCACCGGATTGTTGATCATGTCGAGCAGCAGGTCGACCGCGACCATCCCGGCCTCCGTCCCCGGCACGTGGATCGAGGTCAGCGTCGGGTAGGCCATGCCGGACATCGGGCTGTCGTCGATGCCGATCACGCTGAGGTCCTGGCCGACCCGCACCCCCCGCTCGGCCAGGCGTGTCATCAGGCCGAGCGCGATCAGGTCGTCGTAGGCGATGACCGCGGTGACGTCGCTGGCGTGCACCAGGTCGGCGGCGCGCACCCCGGCCTGCACCTGCGGTTCGAACGGCCCGTACTCCACCAGTTCCACGCCCTGCGCCGCGCAGGCCGCCACGACCGCCTCGCGCCGTTGCGCGTTGGACCATGAGCGCCGCGGGCCGTTGAGGTAGGCGAGCTTCCGGTGGCCGAGCGCGGTCAGGTGCTCCACGGCCTCGATCATGCCGTCGGCGTTGTCGACCAGCACGTTGGCCGCGCCCGCGACCCGCCGGTTGACGAAGACGATGGGCTTGAGGCGGGCCAGCTCGTTGAGCCGCTCGTCGCCCGTACGTGGCGAGACCATGATGATCCCGTCGACGCGCTTACGGAGGATCTGCGCGCGCTCCACCTCGTCGCCCGGGTGCTCGTCGACGTCGGTGATGATCACGGTCTTGCCCTTGAGCGCCGCCCGTGCCTGGATCGCCTTGATGATCGGCGGGAAGAACGGGTTGGCGATGTCGGGCACGATCAGCCCGAAGATGTCGTGGTGCCCCGAGATGAGCGAGCGGGCCGTCTGGTTGGGGACGTAGCCCAGCTCGCGGGCCGCGCGGCGGACCCGTTCGCGCGTATGCGCGTTGACCTTGTCGGGGTCGGACAACGCCCGCGAGACGGTCGACGCGGACAGCCCTGTGGCTTGAGCGACGTCCGCAAGCGTGACTGGCATGAGCCTGTCCCTCCTGGTTTGCTGCAACGAAGGTGACGATATCGCAGAGGCGGACCTGAGGAAGCGTTCTCCTGTTGCAGAATGTAGCTGCCATTGCCGCCATCGATTGCAGCGTTCAGGATCATGCTGTCGCGGGTGCCTGCTTACAGCCTGGCACGCCGAGAGCGTCGATGAGCGTGCGGGCCATCACCCGGTGGCCCTCGGCATTGGGATGGGTGGGATCTCCGTACCAGCGGGGATCGGCGGGCTGCCAGCGCGCGTGGTGGTCGACCAGCGCCGTGCCCTGCTCGGCGGCCAGCTCCCTGATCGCCGCGGCATAGGCCGGGATGCCCTCGATCGGCCCTGGCACGGGGGTCTGCAGGGCCATGCGAGACCCGGCCTCCCGTACGCGGGCGATGATCGGCACCATCACGGCGACGTACTCGTCGACGGGGAGGTCCTTGGCGTCGTTCGTGCCGAGCCCGATCACCGTCACGTCGGGGGCGTGCCGCAGGACGGCGCGGTCGAGGTGCGCGGCCAGGTCGGCCGACCGCCAGCCGCTGACCCCCGTGTTGATCACCGCGTCCAGGGACCGGCCGCACTCGTACCTGACCCGCTCGGAGAACAGCTCGACGTAGCCGCGCGCTCCCTCCGTCCACCGCGCGGCCTGCACGATGCTGTCGCCCGCGAACACCCAGGTGACGGGGGCGGCCCCGGCCAACAGGCCCTTGATCGCCGTCAGGTCGTCCACGATCGCCTCCTGCAAGCGTTTGTTGCAATTTCACACCCAGTCTCGGCATTATGGCACAGGAGCCGATGACGATCCCATGACTGCGTTTGCAGGAGGAGAGCGGTATGAAGCGGTACGTCCTATGCGGGCTGTCCAACCGGGGGCTGGCGAGCTTCGTGCTGCCGCTGCTCGAGAACGGCGACACCGTCGCGGGCGTGGTGGATCCCGACCGGGCCAGGGTGGAGGCGTTCAACGACTCTGTGCTTCCCGAGGGGCACGAACGCCTGCCCTGGTACGCGCCGCCCGACTTCGACCGGATGGTCGACGAGCTGGCGCCCGACACGGTGATCGTCGCCTCCCCCGACCACACCCATGCCGGCTACATCGTGGCCGCGCTCGCCCGCGACCTGGACGTCATCTCCGAGAAGCCCATGGTCACCACCGCCGCCGACGCCGCGCGCGTGCTCCGCGCCCAGCGTGACAGCAAGGGGTCGGTGCTGGTCACGCACAACATGCGCTACATCCCGCGACACCGCCAGATCAAGGAGCTGATCCAGGACGGCAGGCTCGGCCGCATCACCCACGTCGCCCTCGACTACCACGTGGATCTGCGGCACGGCGGCAGCTACTTCCAGCGCTGGAACCGGGTGCGCGCGCTGTCCGGCGGCCTGTCGGTGCACAAGGGCTGCCACCACCTCGACCTGGTCTCCTGGTGGATCGACTCCGCTCCCGAGCAGGTCTTCGCCTACGGAGCGCTCAATTACTACGGCCCCGGCAGCCCGCACCGCCCCCGCGACGCTTCCGGCGAGCCGTACACGGGGGCCGAGCTCTACGAGCGCGACCCCTACTACCGGGCACAGGCGGGCAGCGGCGCCTTCCCCGAACCCGGCGACGCCCGCACCGGCCTGTACGGCCTGGCCTACCGGCACCAGTACCCCACCGACACCTACCTCTACGACGACGAGATCGACATCGAGGACACCTACTCCGCGCTGGTCCGCTACCGGAACGGCGCCAGCCTGGCGTACAGCCTCGACTTCTCCTCGCCCTGGGAGGGCTACCGCGTGATGATCAGCGGAACGCACGGCCAGATCGAGTCCCGGCACGGCAGGACCCCCGACGGGACACCGCTGCCCGGTTCGGACACCTTCACGTTCTCACCGCTGTTCGGCACCCCGGAGACGATCGAGGTCATCGTGCGGGAAGGCGGGCACGAGGGCGCCGACCCGCTGCTGCGGAGCGACCTGTTCGGCGAGCCCGCAGCGGAGTCGCTGCGGCTCGGCCTGCCCGCCGACGCACGGCAGGGGGCGCTGGCGGTGGCGACGGGCGAGGCGATCTGGCGCTCGGCCGTGGAGTCGCGCCCCATCGACATCGCCGAACTCCTCGACCGGTCATGATCCTGCACTTCGGGCTCGGCGCCTTCCACCGCGCCCATCAGGCCGTCCACACGCAGGAGGCCGGCGACGGCTGGGCGATCTGCTCGGTCGCGCCGCGCTCCCCCGACGTCGTCCGCGCGCTGCGCGCCCAAAATCACCGCTACACGCTGCTGGTGCGCGAAGGCGAGGACGTCTCGGCCACCGAGATCTCCTCCGTACGGCGGACCCTGCACGCCCCCACCGAGACCGAGCAGGTCATCCAGCACGTCGCCGATCCCGCGGTCCGGGTGATCACACTGACGATCACCGAGAAGGCCTACGCCGACGCCGGGCCGGGCAGCCCGATCGGCCTGCTGGCGGCCGGCCTGGCACGCCGGACGGCCGCCGGCGCGGGCCCGGTGGCGGTGGTCAGCTGTGACAACCTCCTCTCCAACGGCCCCCGGTTGCGCGAGGCCGTGCTGCGGGTTTCCGGGAGCGTGCCTGAGGAGGTGTCGTTCCCGGCCACGGTGGTGGACCGGATGGTGCCCGCCACCACCCCGGAGGACCTGGCGACCGCGGCGAAGCTGACCGGGCGGGAGGACCTGGCGGCCGTGGTGGCCGAGCCGTACAGCCAGTGGGTGCTCCAGGACGACTTCCCCGGCGGCAGGCCGGCGTGGGAGCGGGTGGGCGCGCAGTTCGTCGCCGACGTCGAGCCGTACGAACGGGTCAAGCTCCGGGTGCTCAACGGCGTGCACAGCACGCTCGCCTACACCGGCGCGCTGACCGGCCACGAGTACGTCTCCGGCGCGCTCGACGACCCGGTCCTCGCCCGGCTCGCCGAGCGGCTGATCCGCGAGGACGTGCTGCCCGTGCTGACCGCGCCGCCCGGCGTGG
Organism: Nonomuraea phyllanthi; assembly: GCF_006334985.2. Lineage (GTDB taxonomy): Bacteria > Actinomycetota > Actinomycetes > Streptosporangiales > Streptosporangiaceae > Nonomuraea > Nonomuraea phyllanthi. The sequence goes on along the minus strand of NZ_VDLX02000015.1, from coordinate 149,698 downwards.
ACCTGCCGGAGTACGGCGCGCAGGTGCTGGCCAGGATGCGGAACCGGGCGCTGCGCCACCGTTGCGCGCAGATCGCCATGGACGGGTCGCTCAAGGTGCCGATCCGCCTCCTCGGAACGGTGCGGGACCGGCTGGCCGCCGGGGGGATGCCGCGCTGGGCCTGCCTCGCGGTGGCCGCCTGGCTCAGGCACGTCACCGTCTCCACCGACGACGCCGGACGTCCCGTCGAGGTCGACGATCCGCGGGCGGACGACCTGCGGCGGCTGGCGCACAGCCCGCGGAGGCTGATCGCGGCGGTCGCTCCCGACCTGGCGGACCACGCGGAGGTCGTCGCCCGCATCAGCGCCGACCTGGCCGATTTCGCCGCGTACGGCGTGCGGGAGTGCCTCGAGCGCGCGTGAGAGCCCCGGCCGACACCCCGACACCACCGAACCCCCGCACCGTGCTCAGCAAGTGTTTACGAACCAGGAAAGGAATGCGATGAAACCCCCCACCACCCTCGCCCTGCGCGCCACCATCGCCGCGGGGCTCGCCGCCCTCCTCGCCGCGACGGCGGGCGCGGTGCCGGCCGGCGCCGCGACGCCCGGCTCAGCCCCGAGCACCAACTCCCCCTGCCCGCCGCAGAACCCGGACCTGACCCTCCCGAACCCGCCCGACCACGGCGTCTCCCAGGCTCAGGTCTTCGACCGCCAGGTCACCGACCCATCCGTGTACGGCGGCCGCGTCCAGTTCGTCTGGGCCGCACTCCACCCGGACCAGCCGCCGGGCGTCGTCGCGAGCACCTATGTCACGGTCTTCAGGAACGCGCCGCTACGGCAGTACACCTTCGAGTGGTTCAAGCAGAACCACCCGACCTGGATCGCCTACACCGCCGACCGCGTCACCCCCGCCTGGGAGTTCAACAACCACGTCTACACCCCGCTCGACGTCGGCAATCCCGAGGTGCGGCGGTGGATGTTCGAGAACATGATCGACCCGAAGATCGCGGAAGGGTTCAAGGTGATCGCGGTCGACAACGTCGGCGTCCGCAACGACTTCAAGCGGGCCGGCCACTACGACGAGCAGGGCAACTGGGTGCAGCAGTTCTCCGACGACCCCAAGGATCCCGCCTACATCGACTACCTGACCGACTGGCTGACGTACCTGCGCGACGGGCTGCACGCGCGGGGAGTCGCCGCCGCCTTCAACATCACCTACCACGGCGGCCTGCACGACCAGTATCAGGACGACTCCCCCGAATACCTGGCCGCGATCAGCCGGGCGATCACCATCTCCGACATCTGGCTGAACGAGCAGGGCTTCACCGTGCACCGGGCCGAGAACGTCACCGACGACGAGTGGCTCGGGACGTTCAAGCTGTTCAGGAAGTTCCGCTGCAAGCTGATGGTCGTGGACAGCAAGCTGCCCACCGACTACTGGTACGAGGCCTCGCCCGAGCAGCGTGAATGGGTGGTCGCCAACTACTTCCTGCACCGCGAGCAGCCGACGATGATGGCCAGCACCGGACTCAAGGACTACGCCGGCTTCAACGACGTCCCCGAGCAGCGCGCCGACATCGGCAGGCCGGTCACGCCGCCCTCCAAGCACGGTCCGACGCTCTGGCAGCGGCGCTACGAGCACGGCCTGACCGTGGTGAACCCCTCGTCGACCAGGTCCGGCGTGCTGCACCTGCCCAGCGGCACCTGGACCGACCTGCACGGCAAGACCTACAGCGGCTCGGTGACGGTCTCGCCGAGCTCCGGGCTGGTGCTGAGCAGGGCCTGACCCGGACGCCCGTCCCCCGATTCGGGGGACGGGCGCTTCCCCCTTCATGGCACCCGCAGGCCGGTCGATCCCCGGATCACCAGCCGGCTCTCCAGCCGCACCCTCGGCGGCTCCCGGCCGGCCGCGGCCGGGTCGAGCCGGTCCAGCAGCAGGTCGACGGCGAGCGCGCCGAGCTCGGCGCCAGGCAGATGAACCGTGGTCAGCATCGGGTGGGCGGCCTCCGACAGCGGCCCGCAGTCGATGCCTATCACGCTGATCTCGCGACCGACCTTGACGCGCCGCTCAGCGAGCCGGGCGATCAGGCCGAGCGCGATCATGTCGTCGTAGGCGATGGCGGCGGTGGCGCCCCTGAACCTGATCACGTCAGCGGCCCGCATCCCGGCCTGGATCTGCGGCTCGAACGGGCCGAGTTCGGTCAGCTCGGCCCCGTGCGCCCGGCAGGCCGCGCCGATCGCCTCGCGCCGCCGCTGGTCGGACCAGGACCGGCCCGGCCCGGACAGGTAGCAGATGCTGCGATGCCCGAGCGAGACGAGGTACTGCACCGCCTCGTTCATGCCCGCGTATTCGTCGATCACCACGCCGGCCGCACCATCGACCTCGCGGTTGGCGAAGACGACGGGCGAGCTCCTGGCGATCTCGCGGTTGGCGAAGGCGACGGGAGAGCTCCTGGCGATCTCGCGCAACCGCCCGTCGTCCGCCCGCGGCGAGGCGAGGATGAGTCCGTCGGCCTGCTCGGCGAGCACCCGGGCGCGGTCCGGCTCGTCCGCCGCCCGCTCGTCGGTGTCGGCGAGCATGACCGAATACCCCTTCTTCCACGCCCGGTCCTGGACGGCCTTGGTCATCACGGAGAAGAACGGGTTGGCGATGTCGGGGACGATCAGCCCGATGATCGCGGTCCGCCGCGACACCTGCGAGCGCGTCACTTCGTGGCGCACGTAGCCCAGTTCGCGGGCGATCCGTTCGACCCGGGAGCGGGTCCGCGCGTTCACGCGCTCCGGATGGGACAGGGCACGCGAGACCGTCGACATGGACAGCCTGCAGACCGCGGCCACGTCCGCGAGCGTCACCGCCATCGTGGGCCCCCTTCCAGGCCGTCACTGCAACGATTGCCACCCTCGCCGCAAGCAGCTTGCAGCTTGCGGCGAGCGCTTCGGCCTCAGTAGACAGCCCCGAACGCCGCTGAGATTGGGATGATAACCGACAATTCATTGACAATTGCTGCAAGCGTTGGCAGCATCGTGCCGCGACCTGCTCGAGCACTTGCTGAAGGCTCTCGGTCGCGGTGCCAGTGACTCTGCGCTTCTGGCGAGCCATGGCGACGAAGCCGGCCCATGCGCGGCCGAGAGGGGTTGACCGTGACGAAGTCGAAAAGAATCGCTTCCGGTGTCGTGTCGGCGGTGCTCGCAGCCTCGCTCGCAGCCTGTTCAGGTGGCGGCGCTGACGGCGGAGCAGGAGGTGCGGGCGGCGGCGCGCCGCTGACCGTCGCCGCCTACTCGCAGCCGACCCTGCAGCCCAACTTCAACCCGTTCTCGCCCAACGCGCTCCGCGGCACGATGGGGCTGATCTACGAGCAGCTGTACGACTTCAACACCGCCGGCACGTTCGAGTTCATGCCCAGCCTGGCGACCGAGATCGCCTGGGCCGACGCCGGCAAGACACTGGACATCACCCTGGACACCCGGGCCAAGTGGGCCGATGGCAGCCCGCTGACCGGCGACGACGTGGTCTTCACCTTCGAGTACATGAAGCAGCACGAGCTGCTGGCGCTGCCGCTGACCGAGGCGACCAAGACCGCCGACGGCGTCCGGCTGCGGTTCTCCGAACCGGCCTACGCGATCGTCCAGGACATCGGCCGCACCGCGATCGTGCCCGCCAAGATCTGGCAGGGCAAGGATCCCGACAAGGAGCTCAACACCTCGCCGGTAGGCAGCGGGCCGTACAAGCTGGGCCGGGTCACCGGTCAGCAGGCCAGCTTCGAGGCCCGCAAGGACTACTGGAAGCAGCAGGTCCCGGTCGGCCAGATCAACTACATCACGACCAGCAGCACCAGCCTGCTGGCGCAGCAGCTGGTGCGGCACGAGGTCGACCTGGCCTACGCCGGCATCCCCGACATCCAGCAGTTCGTCGCCAAGGACCCGGACAACAACCACCTGTGGCCGGTCCACGCCAGCATGAAGCCGCTGCTGCTGAACCACAAGCGCGAGCCGTTCCAGGACGTCCACGTCCGGAAGGGGTTCGCGCTGGCGCTCAACCGCGAGCAGATCGCCAATGCCTACAACCCGGGCGTCTACGCACCGGTCTCCGCGACCGGTCTCTACCAGGAGGACTGGAACGACTGGATCCCCGAGGCCGACCGGGCACCGCTGGCCCAGGACCAGCAGGCCGCGCTGGCCGAGTTCGCCAAGGCCGGTTACCACAAGAACGGCGACCAGCTGGTCGGGCCGGACGGCAAGCAGCTGACGCTGGGCGTGCTGACGGTCTCCACCTTCGCCGACGGCATGGCCTACACGCAGGAACTGGTCTCGCAGCTCAACCAGATCGGCATCAAGGCCACCGTCGAGGGCGTTCCGCCCACGGCCTACACCACCCGCGAGGGCAAGGGCGACTTCGACGCGATCTACGGCGACGCCTTCACCTATGGCGCCAACCCGTACAACTTCTACTCCTCGATGCTCGCGCCCGACAGCAAGCACAACTTCGTCGGCTGGGACGACCCCGCCACCAACAAGGCGCTGGCCACGCTGGCCAAGGCCTCGCCGGAGGAGCAGAAGGAGGCGACGCTGCCGCTGGAGAAGATCATGGTCGACCAGGTCCCGGTGATCCCGCTGCTGGTGAAGGGCACGCCGTACATGTACTCGACCGAGAACTGGACGGGCTGGCCGAGCGAGGAGGACCCGTACACCACGCCCGACCCGGGCGCGATCAGCGGTGTCTTCGCGGCCAAGCTCGTGCTGTCGCTCAAGCCGGCCGTCTAGGAGCGTCATGGCAGCCCGGGCGACGGCCCCCGCACGAACCCCCGTCAGCGGCGCCCTCCGAGCGCTGACCGGCAGCGTGGCGGCCAAGCGGATCGCTTTCTACCTGGTCGCCGGCTGGGCCGCGATCACCCTCAACTTCCTGCTCCCCCGGCTGATGCCGGGCGACCCGGCCTCGGCGATCCTGCTCAAGATGACCGAGCTGGGGCCGGTGTCGCCACAGCGGGAGGCAGTCGTCCACCGTCTCTTCGGCGGCGCGAACAGCGGCCCGCTCTGGGACCAGTACGTGTCCTACCTCGGCGGGCTGTTCCGCGGCGACTTCGGGCTGTCGATCGCCTTCTACCCCACGCCGGTCACCGACGTCGTCATCTCCGGCTTCTGGTGGACGGTGATCCTGGTCGGCAGCGCCACGGTGATCGCTTTCGTGGTCGGTACGGTCCTGGGCGCGATCGCCGGCTGGCGGCCGGGACAGCGGTTCGACTCCATCGCCAGCCCGTTGTCGATCTTCGTTCACTCGGTGCCGTACTTCTGGATCGCGCTGATCCTCGCCTTCGTGTTCGCCTTCCAGTGGGGCTGGCTGCCGCTGGCCGGCGGCGCCGGGCGCAACGTGGAGCCGGGATTCACGGCGGCCTTCATCGGCAGCGCCCTCGAGCACGCGGTGCTGCCGGCGGCGACCATCGTGCTGACCTCCATCAGCGGCTGGCTGATCCACATGCGCAACATGACGGCGTCGGTGATCAACGAGGACTACGTCCTGCTGGCCCGGGCCAAGGGTCTCCCCAACTCCCGGGTGATCTCGGGCTACGCCGCCAGGAACGCCATCCTGCCGAGCATCTCCGGCTTCGCGGTCTCGATCGGCATGGTCGTCGGCGGCTCGCTGCTGACCGAGCTGGTGTTCAACTACCCCGGCCTCGGGAGCCTGCTCAACCAGGCCATCCTCAACCTCGACTATCCGCTGATGCAGGGCCTGTTCCTGGTCATCTCCCTGACGGTGCTGGCGATCAACTTCATCGCCGACTCGATCTACGTCCTGCTCGACCCACGGACCCGGGAGGTCTCCTGATGCGGCTGCCACTGCGGCTGCGGCTGCCACGCAAGATCCGCCGGCCGCGGAACCGCAAGGTCGCGGTCGGCCTGGTGATCCTGGTCGTGCTGGTCGTGATCGCGATCATCGGCCCCGCGCTCGTGTCGGCGCTGCTCGGCCAGACCGCGGGCCGGTTGCACGCGGGCGGGCCGCTGGAGCCGCCGTCGGGCCGGCACTGGCTGGGCACGACGACCGCCGGCGAGGACGTGCTGGCGCAACTGGTCACCGGAACCCGTACCTCGCTGCTGGTCGGGCTCACCGGCGGCGCGATCTCGACCACGCTCGCCGTCCTGCTCGGCGTGATCAGCGGTTACAGCACCGGCAAGGCCGGTGCCGCGCTGACCGCGTTCGTGAACGTCTTCCTGGTCATCCCCGGGCTGCCGTTGCTGATCATCATCGCGAGCTACACCCAGGGCCGCGGCGGCTGGATCATGGTCGCGTTGATCATCGGGTTGACCAGCTGGCCGGGTGGCGCCCGGGTCAAGCGCGCCCAGACGCTGTCGCTGCGCAACCGCGACTTCGTGCAGGCCGCGCGCTACGCCGGCGAATCGCGGGTCCGGATCGTGCTGCTGGAGGTGGCGCCGCACCTGGCGCCGCTGATCGCCTCCACCTTCCTGTTCGCCGTGGTCAGCTCGATCGCGGCCGAGGCCGGGCTGAACTTCATCGGCGCCGGCAACCCGAACACGGTCAGCTGGGGCACCATGCTCTTCTGGGCGCAGTCGCAGGGCGCTCTGCTCAGCGGCGCCTGGTGGTGGTTCGCGCCGCCGGGCCTGTGCATCGCACTGATCGGTACGGCCGCGGGCCTGATCAACTTCGGTGTCGACGAGCTGTCCGACCCGCGGCTGCGCGCCCGCAGTCCGAGAGCGCACCGTAAGGCCGGTCGAGCGACGGCGGCGATCGCGGAGGCAAGCTGATGACCAACCAGGATCCCCCCATTCTCCTCGACGTGGCGGGTCTCACCGTCGAGTACGGCTCCGGCGACGACGCGGTCCGCGCGGTCGACGACGTCAGCTTCCAGCTTCGCCGAGGCGAGATCCTCGGCGTCGCCGGCGAGAGCGGCAGCGGCAAGTCGACGCTGATGACCGCGCTGACCCGGCTGCAGCGGCCCCCGGCCCGGATCGCCGGCGGCACGGTGACCTATCACCCCGGCGGCGCGGAGGCCGGGATCGACCTGCTCGCCGTGCCCCCGGCGCGGCTGCGGGAGCTGCGCTGGGACTCGCTGGCAGTGGTGCTCCAGAGCGCGATGGCCGCGCTGAACCCGGTGATGCGCCTGGGCGCCCAGTTCGCCGACGTGATCCGCGCCCATCGCGCTGTCGGCCGGAAGGACGCCTGGTCCCGGGCGGAGGAGCTGCTCGAGCTCGTCGGCATCCCGGCCAACCGGGTCCGCAGCTACCCGCACGAGCTCTCCGGCGGGATGCGGCAGCGCGCCACGATCGCGCTCGCGCTGGCGTGCGAGCCGGAGATCATCGTGATGGACGAGCCGACCACCGCGGTCGACGTGGTGATGCAGCGGCAGATCGTGCGCCGCCTGATGCGGCTGCGGCGGCAGTTCGGCTTCGCGATCGTGTTCGTCACGCACGACCTGTCGCTGCTGGTCGAGCTCGCCGACCGGATCATGGTGATGTACGCCGGCCGGATCGTCGAGATCGGCTCGGCGTCGGCCATCTACCACGACCCGCGGCACCCGTACAGCCAGGGACTCCGCGACTCCTTCCCGCCGCTTCACGGGCCGCTGCGCGAGCTTCGCGGCATCCCCGGCTCGCCACCCGACCTGCGGGCGCTGCCGTCCGGCTGCGCGTTCCAGCCACGCTGCCCGAAACGGCAGCCGGAGTGCTCGGCCTCCCGGCCGGAGCTCCCGCTGGAGGTCGAGCACGGCGCCGCGTGCCTGCTGCAGCGGCCGGCCGACCAGACCAGACTCCCTGCGAGCAAGGCGGTGCAGTGATGTCAACCACTCCTCCGGCCACCCAGGCAGCCGAGGCTGCTGAGACACCCGAGGCGATCCTGCAGGCGGTCGGCGTGACGAAGCGGATCCCCCTGCACGGTCGTGACCGTGGCCATGTGGTGCACGCCCTGAACGGGGTCGACCTGACGCTACGGCGTGGACAGATCCTCGCGCTGGTGGGCGAGAGCGGCTCCGGCAAGAGCACGCTGGCCCGGCTGCTGGCGCTCGGAGACGTCCCCACCAGCGGGGAGGTCCAGTTCGCCGGGAAACCGGTCCGGCGCGCGGACCGGCGTACGCACTTCGGCCGCGTCCAGATGGTGCTGCAGGACCCGTTCTCGTCGCTGAACAACCTGCACCGGGTGCGCTACATCCTGTCGAGACCGCTGCGGAACTTCGCCCGTACGTCGTCGGCCGAGCTCGAAGGCCGTGTGCTGGAGCTGCTGGAACGGGTGAACCTGACGCCGGCCGACGACTTCATCGACAAGTACCCGCACGAGCTGTCCGGCGGGCAGCGACAACGGATCGCGATCGCGCGGGCGCTGGCCGCCGAGCCGGCCGTCCTGCTCGGCGACGAGCCCGTGTCGATGCTGGACGTGTCGATCCGGCTGGACATCCTCAACCTGCTGGCCGAACTCCGCCGCCGCGACGGCCTGGCGATGCTCTACATCACCCACGACATCGCCAGCGCCCGCTACTTCGCCGACGAGATCAGCGTCATGTACGCCGGGCACATCGTGGAGACGGGGCCCGTCGAGCAGGTCACCCAGGAGCCGAAGCACCCGTACACGAAACTCCTGCTCGCCGCCTCCCCCGACCCCGACCGTCCCACCGCCGGCAGCTCCGAAGACCTCGACGAGGAGGACCTGGCAGAGCCCCCGAACCTGCTCGCCGAGCCCGTCGGCTGCCCGTTCGCACATCGCTGCCCCGACGCGACGCCGGCCTGCTCGACCACGGCGCCGCCGACACACACGTTCGCCGCGAGCCACTGGGCCCGTTGCTGGCTGTACTCCTGAGCGTTGTGGCCACCCGGCAACGTCCCTAGCCGGTGGGCCACGGCGATCCCGAGCACTGACACGTGCTGCGCACGGCCACTCGCCCCGCTCCCGCTGAAGGAGGCGGGTTTGGTCATCTATGTCCATGCCTCACGATCGTCCATACGGATGGCTCCAGAGAGTCCTCACTCGTGCCCCGGGACGGGGAATCGCTTCTCCACCGCGACGAGTGCATTCACGAGTGCCGGGATATCTGTCTGGTCCAGGCCGTCGATCTCGAAGTGCAGGGTGTTCCGAAGGACTTCGGCGACGAACCAAGGACGATTCCCCGGGAGCGGCGTCGATCTCGGGTACGCCCCATGACGTGCTGCTGTGGATGTGGGGGCGCGGGGACGGGACGGCGCTCACCTTCGACGGCGAACCCGAGCTGGTGAAACGGCTGCGTGACCTGCTGAAGGAGGCGACGCAGTAGGTCAGCCGCCGGTTCCGTGCTCAAGCATGTACGGACCTCCCGGCTGTTCACGGCAGGCGGAGGACGCGCGCGATTCGCGCGGCGCCGCCAAGGCGGACGAGGCCGCCCGGCACGCCTGGCCGTGTTGCGGCGGTGATCGTGGAAGGGTGGCCGAGGGAGTCGCCCATGTCCACGGCGATGCGGGTGACGCCCTGTTCGGCCAGGTGGGCGGCGAGGCAGGCGGTGCTGTTGGCATTGGCGACGTCCTCGGGGACGCCGATCGACGGGGCGAACATGCGGGCCGCGACCCGGCCGGAGCGCTCCGCGACGCTATAGACGTAGCAGCCGAGGAGGCCGAGCCTGTCGCAGGCGGCGCGGAGCCCGTCGAGGTCCGGGTCGAGCGCCGCCAGAGACGACCGGGTGGCAACGGGTACCAGCAACCGCGGCCGCCCCACCGCGGCAACTCTGACGCCGGGTACGCGAATGTCCGAGGTGATGCCGAGGGCGGGCACGACGAGGTCGCACTCGGCCGTGGTGGGCTCGCGTAGGTCGACGGGGCCGGTGTCGAAGGCGGATGCGATGTGCCCCTCCTCCCGTACGGCCCGGCCGGCGAAGACACCACCCGGCGTCTGGAGCGTCGTCCGGTACTCGCCGCTCTTGAAGAGGTATGCGAGGGCCGCGACCGTCCCGTGACCGCACGCGGGCAGTTCCTTCTCGGCGGTGAAGAAGCGCAGGGCGGCCACAGGCCCATCGGGTCCGTCGTGCGCGGAGACGAAGACCGCGTGCGAGGTTCCCATCAGGACCGGCACGCGGCGGCGTTCGGCGTCGGTCAACGACGTCTCCTCCATCACCGCGGTGGGACTGCCACCTCGGCCGTCACGCAGGCAGGCATGGACGATCGCGACCTGCGGACCGTTCCCGCTCATCGGCGGTCCTTCCCACCGGCCCGCTCGGCTCTGGCCGGCTGAGACGGGTCCGGCGGTTCGGGGAACGGGAGGCCCCAGGGCTCCTCCTCCAGCAGCAGCCCGTTCGCCAGGTAGGCGATGGTCCGATACCAGCCGGCCAGGACGAGGAATTCGAGCAGCTGCTCGTCCTGGTAGTGGACGCGTAGGGCGTCCCACGCAGGCTGCGACAGCCGTGCGCTCTCGTGCAGCTCGTCGACCGCGGTCAGCAGTGCCGCGTATCGCGGCGGCCACGAGCCGTCGACGCCTGGGGCGACGGTCGCCCGCAGTTGCCCGGCGGTGAGCCCGGCCTGCTGGGCGAGGGTCGCCGCATGCACGCCCCATTCGTAGCCGCAGCCGGCGCGGGCCGTCACCCGGGCGATGACGATCTCCCGGTCGGCAGCAGGCAGGAGTCCGTGGCCCAGCAGCCCGGCTCCCAGGGAGAACATCCGCGAGGCCAGCTCCGGGTTGCGGTGCAGGACGCGGAACAGCGTCAACGGCTCGTACGGCACGCCGGGCGGCATCCAGCGGCGGAGCGCCTGGTCGATAGAGGCGGGGTAGGGCGGGCTGAGCGGTTCGATACGCGGCATATAAGCGCTCCTGCTTTGATTATCGAACTACTATGATGCTTCGATAAGCGAAGCGCAAGGGAGCGGGCATGGAAGCAAGAGCGCCCCGGCCGGGGGTGCCGGTCAGGGGATCGGCGTCCGGCCGTCCGGTGATGGCCGCGCTCGACCTGCTAGGACGGCGCTGGACGATGCGCATCCTGTGGGAACTGAGCCATGCCCCGGCGGGCTTTCGCGAGCTCCAGCGCCGCTGCGAGCGCATGTCCTCCAGCGTGCTCAGCACTCGCCTCGACGACCTGACCGCCGCCCGCCTGGCCGCCCTGCACGACGACGGCTACCGGCTCACCCCCCTCGGCCGTGACCTCGTCGAGGCGCTCGCGCCGCTCAGTGCCTGGAGCCGCCGCTGGGCCGAGGAGATGGGCGACGCCCCACCGAGTGATCAGCCCTGAGACGCGACGGGGCGGTGACGTCACCCACCCGCTGCACCGCAGGGTCGAGGTCATGGCGAACTCCCGGCGTGCAGCTCGCCCGGACCGGGTGTCCTCGATAAGGCCGAGAAGTGATCGGCGGACGGACAGCGCCTACCGTTTCGGCGCGCATGACCACGATGCGCAACGGCGGCTCAAGGCCCGGGGCTTCGCCGAACGCGCCGACATGATCGTCTAGGGTGGGCTGCCCGAGGCCGAGATGGCCTCGCTCACCCAGGTCGTACGGATGTCCGCCCACGAGCAACGCGTGATCGTGGACTGGTCCACCCCGCCCAGCTGGGACAGTGCCCGCGATCGCGACGGTGACCTGAGCCGTACGGCACGTTCGAACGGGTCATCCGCCTTCGGCTACTTGATCTCACCACATGAGAACGCTTCGACTCGCTTCAGAGGAGGCACGAGAACCGCAGGGCACCGCCTTCTTCCCTGTACAGACGACGGAGTCACGACGATCTGCCGTGATTTATGGAGATATCCTGGGGTTATGCACTTCGGGGTGCTTGGCCAGGTGCAGGTGTGGACGGCCGATGGGAGGCCGGTAGCGGTCCCGGAGACCAAGGTGCGGGCCGTGCTGGCCGATCTGCTGGTGCATCAGGGACAGGTGGTGTCTGCGGACCGGTTGATCGACGATCTGTGGGGAGACGATCTACCGGCCAATCCGATGAGCGCGCTGCAGTTGAAGGTGTCCCGGCTGCGGCATGCCCTGGAAGCGGCCGAGCCCGGTAGCGGCGAACTGGTGTCCTCGCGCCCGCCCGGATACCTGCTGAGGGTGGATGCCGAGGCGGTGGATGCGGGGCGGTTCGCGATCCTGACGTCCCGCGCGCGGGACACGGAGGATCTCCAGGTCAAGACAGGTTTGCTGGCGGATGCGCTGGCTTTGTGGCGGGGCCCGCCCTTCGCCGATTTCGCCGATGACGACTTCGTCCGCTCGGCCGTTGCCCGGTTGGAGGAGCAGCGGCTGTCCGCGGTGGAGGATCACGCCGAGGTACGGCTGGCGCTCGGGGAGCACGACCTGCTGGTCGGCGAGTTGGGTGATCTGGTGGAACGCCATCCGCTGCGGGAGCGGTTGCGGGCCATCCAGATGCGCGCCTTGTATCGTGCGGGGCGGCAGGCCGAGGCCCTGGCCGGTTATGGCGAGCTGCGCGAACGGCTGGCCGATGAGCTGGGCCTGGATCCCGGCCCAGAACTGGTGGCGCTACATCAGGCAATCCTGGAACAGAGCCCGGCACTCAGCGGCCCTGCGCTGGCCACACAGGCACCCACCATGGAGACGGCAGCGGGGAACATCGGGCGGATGCCGGCGGAGGTGACCAGTTTCGTCGGCCGTCAGCACGAGCTCGCCATGGGGAAGGCGCTGTTGGCCCGTGCCCGCCTGGTGACGTTGATTGGGGCCGGTGGGGTGGGCAAGACCCGGCTGGCGCTGCGCCTGGCGGGCGAGGTGGAGCCGGGATTCCGTCACGGAGCCTGGCTGATCGATCTCGCTCCGCTGCAGGACGAAGAGTTGCTCGCGTCCACGGTCGCGGGCACGCTCGGGCTGGGCGAGCAGACGACGTCCACGCCGCTGGCGCACCTGTGCGATTACCTGGCCGACAAGCAGATGCTGTTGGTCCTGGACAACTGCGAGCACCTGATCGACGCGTGCGCGAACCTGGCCGCCACCCTCCTGGCGCACGCCGCGGACCTGCGGATCCTGGCGACCACCCGCCAACCGCTCGATATCGAGGGTGAGTCGATCCTGCCCGTGCCGCCGCTGGAGGTCCCGCCCGCACCGGTATCCCTGCCCGCCGCGCTCGCATCGCAGGCCGTGCAACTCTTCGTCGATCGGGTGGCGGCCGTCTGCCCAAGTTTCACGCTGACGGCGCTCAACAGCGACGCCGTGGCGGCGGTGTGCCGGCGGCTGGACGGGATCCCGCTGGCCATGGAGCTGGCCGCGGTCCAGGCCAGGGCCTTGCCCGTGGAGACGATCCGGGCCAGGCTCGACCACCGCTTCGACCTGCTGGCCAGGCGACGAGGCGTGCTGCCACGGCACCAGACCCTGCGCGCCGCGATCGAGTGGAGCTACGAGATGTGCTCGGCCGCCGAGAGACTCCTGTGGGCCAGGATGTCGGTCTTCGCCGGCGGCTGCGATCTGGACGCCATCGAGGACGTCTGCACCGACGGCGCGATCACGCGGGAAACCGTGTACGCGCTGGTGGCCGACCTGGTCGACAAATCCATCATTCTCTGCCAGCAGAACGGTATTCAGCCGTGCTATCGCCTGCTGGAGACGATCCGCGAGTTCGGCCAAGACTTGCTGGCCTCATCCGGGGAGCTGGCACAGGTGCGGGCACGGCATTGGGATCACTATCGGCGTCTGGTGCTGCGTGCCTCGTCGGAGCTGTTCGGGCCACGCCAGGTCGACTGGCTGATCCGGCTCCGGCGGGAGCAGCCGAACCTTCGTACCGCCCTGGAGTACAGCCTCAGCGCACCTGGCCAGGAGCGGGCAGCACTGGAGAGCGCGACCACCCTGCACTTCGTCTGGATTCACACAGGGGCGTTGCGCGAGGGGAGCCACTGGCTGGAGCGGGCGCTGGAGCTCAATCCCGAGACCACGCACGCCCGCGCCGCAGCCCTCGGCGCGCACGCCAACCTGCTGCTCATGCTCGGGGACATCAGCGCCGCCCTGGAGATGGCACGGAAAAGCCGCGTCCTCGCCGAGCAACTGGACGATCCGCAGGTACGCGCGTGGGCGGACCTGTGCAGCGGCACGGCGCTGATGTACTCGGGTGACCTGCCCGCGGCCCTGCACCTGCTCCAGCAGGCACTCGCCGAGCATCGCCGGCTGGGCGATCCGCTTGCCCTGCACCTCACCCTGCGTCACCTGTCGCTGGCCGCCTCAGCCGCCGACGACCCGCGAGCAGTCGACTACGAGCAAGAGTGCCTCGCCCTCTCCCGGTCCTACGGGGCAGAGAGGTCGACGTCCTGGGATCAGTGGATGGTAGGCCTCGGACTGATCCAACGCGGCGAGGTTGATCGCGGTGCCGCTCGCATCCGTGAGTCTCTGCGGCCTAGAGCCCGCACAGAGGACTTGGCCGGCGAAGCCTTCTGCATCGAGGCGCTAGCCTGGGCTGCGACGATCACTCGCGAGAACGAGCGTGCCGCCCGGCTCTTCGGCGCCGCACACTCGATCTGGCGCAAGGTGGGAAGCTCCCTCGTCGAGACCGTCTACTTTCAGCGGGTCCACGTGCCCTATGAGAAACAAGTGCGGGACGCCCTGGGCGATACCGCCTACGCCTCCCTCTTCGACGAAGGGCGCGAACTGGACATCAAAGACGCGATCCGATACGCCCTGCAGGAGCAAGCAGCCGAACCCGCCGCCACCGGTGCACACTCCGACGAGCCAGCGCTGCCCCCTGGCTCTCGTACAGTGCGATAGGCCGACCGCCCAGACCATGTCATGAAAGGCCGGCCAGCGCCGGGCCGAATAGCTGATCGCGATGATGACAGTCAACACGGAGGGCGCTTCGCCCCGGCGAGGGCACATCGGGGCGGACGGCGAGGACGAGCACGGCACGCCGGCACCGCGCGCAGCCCTGACGCCTGCCCAGCCAGCCAGTAGATGCGTGACCTGCACGCCCGGATCTTCGATTTCCTTCGAGCCTACGTAGGGATGAAGTGGCCTCGTGCGGCGGCCAAGGCCCGCGACAGCATCTCGGAACGCCCTCGCGACAGCACTCCCCGACCTCGTGACGGATCGCCCAGGACGCGCCGACGTCGGGCCGCTGCGGACGCTGCGCAAGTACGCGCCCTTTCCTGAGAGGGGCGGATCGTGAATTGATGTCCTTTGATCGCTTGTGCTGCATGAGAGGGCGGTTCGCGACCATATGCTCGCGAACATCAGGTTGCGGAGTGGGCGGGCCACAGCGTGGATGTGCTCTTGCGCGTCTACGCGAAGTGCATCGCCGGCGGGCAAGCTGAAGCCACGAGCCGCATCGAAACGGCCCTCTCCCCAGTCGCACCCTTCGAGCGGCCAGATGCCCCCGAGACGGACTGACGGTCTTCGGCGCGTATTCGGCGCAGCCACCCGTACAGGGCCGGTGTCAGCCGTAGACGCCGGGACACAACACGAGAGGCCCGTCACCGCGTTTCCACTGGTGACGGGCCTCTTTTGGCTCGTGTGGCAGGTGCAAGGTTCGAACTTGCGTAGGCTGAGCCGACGGTTTTACAGCGGATCAATGCTTTAGGCGGGCAACATCCTCTGAGCTGCGTGGACGGACTTCGCTTCGGGCCCGACATCAAGATCATCCCCCATATACCCCGGATCTGGGTCTGTGCGGTCCAACGCGGTTCCCCCTGATCTTCCTGGGACCCTGAGATCCCCGATGGAGGCGCTCCGGGGTCTTTGCACCATTCAGGGGGCGTCAATGGGAGAATGTCTGGTCTGTCAGAGGATTGTCAGGAGGGCGCGGCGTGGAACTACCCTCGCAGCTCGCGGGCGTGCATTCGATGGTCGAGGACGTGGCGCCGTTTCCGCCGCCGGATGAGGAGGAGCGCCTCGGGTCCGCCCGCGCCTGGATCGACCTCGGCCTGGCGCTGCGAACGGCCTCGGCGGAGATGGAGCCGGCCGCGCGGCATCTCTGGCAGACGAACGAGGGCGCTGACGTCGCGGCGTTCAAGAAGCACTGGGAAGGCGAGGACGGTCCGGGGCGGCAGTTGGCCGCGGGTAGCGAGGCCGCACTGCAGAGCGGTATCGGCACCTTGATCTACGTGCTGCTGCGGGCGATGTGGAAGGGCCTGATCATCTATGTCCTCGTGTGGCTGGCGATTTCACTACTTGCGGCTGTTCTGACCGGTCCCGCCGTACGGGAGTTCATCCGGCTCGCCAAAGTGAGGGGAGCGCGCATGAGCTTGACAACAATCCGGGAGAGCCTGCGACAGCTCATCAGCGGTATCTTGCGCGACACCCTCCGCAAGGCGCGTGGCATCCTTTCCAACTTGGGGGTCGTTTTCGCCGCGCCTGTTGTTTCGCCCGCCCTGGCCGTGTGGAAGCTCGACTACGGAATGATGGACTCGGATGAGGACGCCCGCCGGCGAACGGAGGAGGTCCTGCGGGAGACGCCGGCGGGGAGGGAGGCGCTCGCCTGGGCGAAGAAGCACGGGATCACCGTCATCTTCAACCACAGCGATCTCAATGACAGCGAGGGCATCGTCGGGCTCGGTGACTTCAACGACGAGCTGGACGTGCTGCGCATCGGAGGCGCGAACACCCGCTCCCCCGAGGATCTCGCCGCGACGTTCGTCCACGAGGTGAACCACGCACGCCACCAGGGCGGGCCGAATCCGCTCACCATGGGACGGGAGGAGTTCGTCAATGCCGCCGTCCAGGAGGAGATCGACGGCGAGATAAGGGGCCACGAGTTCCGCGTCCAACTCGCGGCCGCCCGCGGCGAGCCGTACACCGGAAGCAGCGACTACGGACGCGCCTACCAGGCAGCCGTCCATGACGAGAATTACCGACGGAGTGAGCAGGGCCTGCCCGAGCTGACCGCGGACGAGGCGCAACGAGTGGGTGACCGGGCAGGCCGGGAAGCGCTGCAGGAGTGGGCGCGATCCACCGGATATTACGAGCAGTTCAACCGCCAGTACGATCTTCGCTTCCTGGAACCGATCAAGATCCTAGGCACGCCGAGTTAGCGACCGCCCGCCGCGAATCGTTAGCCTGGTGCGGTGGCCATCACCCCAGGTTCTCCCGATAACCAGCAAGTTGATCACGTCAGCCTCAGGGCGGCCTCCGAAGACTTCCAGGCAGCAACGGACCATCTGGAAACCCTGGTCAGGCAGACCTTCGCCACCATCCACCGTCACGGAGCAGAGGAAGCCAAGGAACTCGCTCCCGAATTCGATGCGGAGCACGCCGATCTCGCGCGGGTCGCGCCACAGGCGTACGCATCGCTCCTCGCCCGCCTGCGGAACACGGCAGGCGGCGTGCGAGCACACTCCGCCACCCACGAGACTGCCGAGCACGCGAACCGCGAGGCCGTCAGGGAGATTTGAGGTTCGGTCCATAGAGCGGCGAGCAGTTCGCTAACGAGCGGAATTGCGCCTCTTCGCTCCGCGCGCATTTCTCCCACTGGTTCACCGTTGTGCGGTGCTGCACTAAGCGGACGGACGCCGACCGGGGGCGATGTGCACTTCGCCCGCCAGCCAGCGTACGAAGCGATCAGCATGTGCCAGGTAGGTGCTCTTGGTGCTCGGGGCCAGATCGGCGGCATTGACCAACGCGCTGTACCGCTCAAACTCGCGCCGTATGTCGTCGATGGTCCATGCCTCACGATCGCGTGCGCTCATGACCCCATGTTGCCCCGGCCGACATCTGATCCGTAGGGCCTCAAACCATCTCCAGGGTTGTCCAGAACCGTTCGCCGCGCTGCTCGCGGGCACCTTGACCGTTCGGATCCGTCCAGCCCAGTTCACGATCGTCCATACGGGTGGCTCCAGAGAGTCCTCACTCGCGCCCCAGGACGGGGAATTGCTTCTCCACGGCGACGAGTGCATTCACGAGTGCCGGGATATCTGTCTGGTCCAGGCCGTCGATCTCGAAGTGCAGGGTGTTCCGCATCCCGGGATGGTCGGCCACAGTCCCGGAGATCGACAGGGAACCCGTGGGATGACACTCGACGGTGAGCTCTATCCAATGCTCAAGGGAGGACAGAGTGGCAGCCCCCCTGACCTCGGCGTAGACGCGCTCCAAAGCCGCTCGGAAGTCGCGCAGCTCATCAACCCGAAGCCCTGCATCAACCTTGGCCGTGAACCCTCCGGCACGCACGTGGATCGGAGAGGTCAGCCAGTTGCCGTCCCAGAAGTCGGTACTGCCGGGATGCATGCGGCCAAGGACCCGGATCAGCACGTGATCGATGCTCCCGCCCCGACCGATGAGGACCTCAGCATGCTCCATACGCTCATCCTTCATCAATTCCAATGCCAGCGGACTGACGAGACGCGGCGCGCAGCGCGCACCCCCGTATTCAGGGGCCTCCGACCTGCAGAACGGCTCCGAAATCATTTGACAACCTCCCAGCCGAAGTTCGCCGCCGAGAAAGCCGTTGCGGGCAGAGAGGTTGGCCGCCTATATCTGATGCCCGATGTCCCGATCCCGATCAAGACGGAGAACCCGAGCAGGGAAGGAGGGCAACGGTGATCCGCGTCAGCAGAAGGTGCGCCCGTACCGCTCAGGAGCGCACGGCACTCAGCGCCAGGTGTGGGCGGTGCGCAGTAAAACGTTCAGGAGCTCAGCGTGACAGCAGACCTAGTGATCCGCCCGATCAGCGGGCCGGAGGAAATCGGCCTCTTCAACACCCTGCCCGGCCCCTACAACGACGTACTGGCTGAAGACCTCGGCAAGGGGCTGTGCAAGCCGGACTGGATGTGGGTGGCACTGCGTGGCGGCCATCCGGTTGCCCGGGTCGGCTGGTGGTCCCGTAACGGCACCAAGCCGGAGGTCCTCGAGACCCTCGACATAGACGACACCTCAGACGACCCCGATCTGATCGACATAGCCGCGCGGCTCCTGCGGACCGCAATGGACGCGGTGCTGCCCGCAGACACGCCCTCGCCAAAGTTTGCGCTCCAACCGGTCCCGGTCCGCTGGCGAGAAGATCCCGTGGCAGGACGACGGATCGGAGAGCGTGTGGAGGTGGTTGAACGTACCGGCGGAAAACTCTTCGTCGAACGACTCCGCTATCGCTGGACCATCGGAACACCCCTGCCCGAGCCACCTGGCCGGTTGGCCTTCCGCCAGGTCCGCGATGATGAGGACGCCATAACCCTGCTGGCCCGGATCCTGCCCGGCACACTCGACAGGTACAGCCAGGCGGACATCTCCCGCTCCTCGATCGAAGAGTATGCCCACGAGCAGTATCACCAGGAGCTGTTGAGCTACCCAAGCCCCCGTGACTGGTGGCGGATCGGCATGGACACGGACGGCGAGGCTGTCGGAATGGTGGTGCCGGCTCGAAGCCCATACGGCTTCGTCGTCGCCTATATCGGCGTCGCCGACGATCACCGCGGTCACGGCTACGTAGACGATCTGCTCATCGAGGGCACTCGTCTGCTGGCTGCGGAGGGCGCCGAGCGAATCACCGCCGATACGGACCTGGCGAACACACCGATGGCGATGGCATTCGACCGCACCGGATATGCGAACTTCGCAGGGCGCATCGATATGGGCTGGGACTGACCGGGTGGGGGTCATGGGCGTCCACCTCGGGAAACGCCCATGATCCATCCCGCGTACATCCCGTGACCATAGACAAACGGCCGCTCAGAGGGCGTTTAGGTATGGTCTGTGCCATCTCGCCCTGTTATGGCTGTCGAGCGATTCGCGTACTTCGCGAACTATCTGTGCATATGCGAGTCCAGGTGAGCTCTCCTCGATGTCCGTTTCGTGAGATGAGCCGCTCCCGAGTCCGTCTGGCGTAGAGATGTCCTGGACACGCCATGTCCCGACAGATGCCAGGCATGACGAGGGGCTGGACGTAGGGGTCGGGTATGAACCCCCGACGCCCGTACCGTTCCGACATCTCCGACGCCCGCTGGGCCTTAATCGAACCGACCCTCACCGCCTGGCGGCAGGCCCGGCTCGACCGCCGTCCCACCGGAGCACCCGCGCCCACTGACCTGAGAGAAATCTTCAACGCGATCTTGTATCTGAATCGGACCGGCGTCGCCTGGGCCTACCTCCCGCACGACTTCCCACCCCACGGCACTGTCTACTCCTACTACGCCGCCTGGCGCGATGAGGGCATCTTCGCCCAGCTCAACTACGACCTCACCGGCCTGGCCCGCGCCAAGGAAGGACGCGACCCCGAACCCACCGCGGCCGTCATCGACACCCAAACAATCAAAACCTCCACCAACCCGCCGACCGCCTCACAGGGCACGGACGCCGCGAAGAAGATCGTCGGGCGCAAGCGGAGCGTAGCCACCGATGCCCTCGGCCTGCTCCTCGCCGTGGTCGTCTGCGCCGCCTCCGTCTCGGAGAACCAGGCCGGCATCCAGGTCCTCGACCAGGCCAAGGGCACCCACCCCACCCTGCTGTGACCTGGGTCGACACCGGTTTCAAGAACCAGTTCACCGAACACGCCGCCACCCTCGGAGGCAACGCCGAGGTTGTCCATCGCGACCCCGAAACCCGTGGCTTCCACATCCTCAAGCGACGCTGGGTGATCGAGCGCACCTTCGGCTGGCTCATGCTCCACCGCCGCCTTGCCCGCGACTACGAGACCCTGCCCGCCAGTTCCGAAGCCATGATCCACATCGCGATGATCGACAACGCCAGCAAGCGCATCACCGACGAATCCACCCCAACCTGGCGAGGGACGTACTAGGACGAACACCTACAAATCAAACGCCCACTCAGAGACCTCCCCTCGGGAGAAACGCGGAGATACGATCCAGCCCATGTCGGATCGAACGGTTAGCGAGTACGCGTACACGTACACATCACCTACCTCACGACGTGCGGACGGCGGGGAGTGCATCTGGTACCGCTCGCACGAGGGCTCTTATGACCTGATCCGTACCGGCAAGGAGGGCAGGCGTCGGTATCACGTCTTCGATGCTCAGAGCGGAGAGCATCTGGAGGAGTTCACGAGCTGGGATGCCGGTCACCAGTGGATTGAGGAACGGCTGCGATCGGCGTGAACATGCGAGTCAAGGTCCCGGATGATCTCTGGGGCCCGTTCGCGTTTCTGGGGCACACAACCCCCAGAAACCGCTGATCTACTGGCTCATCTACCTGCAGTGGAACTCCACTGGCCAGTATGAAGTCGCAGGACAGGCACGTACGTCCCAGGCGAGTATGACTGCTTGTCTTCAGGGAGACGATGGTCACGTTGCTGCCGACACGCGTGACCCGGGTCGAGAGTTCCGCGCTACTGAGTGGCCGTTTCCCAGCAAACGGCTTCCGACAAGCTAGACGCCGTCTCGAAGAGGAACAGCTGGAGGCGGCAGGACACGTCGGCTCGCAATGATCAGCACCAGACACAGCATCAGCAACGCCGCACTCTGAATAATTAAAGTGATGGCAAGAGGCTGCACGGAGCCTTCGACACCGATCAGGAAGAACGGTGACCGCGCAACGGCCATCGACGCCGCCATGACCGCAAGGGCCAACCGCCAAGCCGGGGCACTGTTGCGAATGAGGCAAATCGGGCCCGCTATCAACAGCACCACCACGGTGACGCTTTGCGGATCGATCCAGCTGGCAAGCCACACCGCCGGGTGACCAGGCGTGACATCCATTCCCCAGGTGTTGGTGAAGGTCAGCGCGATGGCGATGTACAACACGGCCAGCCCCAGCGGTAGGGCGGTCATCGGCGGGGAGCGCCGCACCGGCGCGTCCACGTGATAGGCGGTCAACAGCGCCAGGACGGGCACCATGGTGGCCAGGACGTGAGGTGCCGAGTCGATGACCGATCGGGGCCAGGTGAAGGCATCGATTCCGACCATGACCAGCACGTACACCAGGCCCAGCGCGGCCAGGAGCTTCGCTGCCCGAACCTTGCCGAGTGCGAGCGCGGCGAAGGTGGTGATACAGACCAGACCGTCCGCTATCGACAGAAACTCCGACACCTGTATGCCGGGGGCGATGACAGGCCATGGTCCCGGCAGGTAGCCGAGGACGTGCAGCGAGAAGACCACGGTGATCCAGCCGATCACGGCCTGGTAGCCCAGCCCGAGCAGGGCCACCAGTCTGACTGCGTCACCGATGGCGCGGTAGCGGGGGGCGGCGCCGAGGCCGCCGAGCCTGCTCCTGACCGCCAGTGCGGCGATGGAGGCGACCTCTGCCCAGCTCGGCCGCGCGTTATGCTCGTCGCCATCTTGCCCGGCACCTTCGAGGAATGCCTCGACCATCTCCTCCTCACGCTCGGCCCTGTAGGGGGCGGGCAGCATCTTGAGAATGAAGCGGTAACGCTGCTCCAACAGGTTCACGAAGAACCTCCAGCCATCAATGGCCGGCTGGTGGCACTGCGCCGGCGGGCTCCGAGTCGCTGGGCGGCGATCTGGAGGGTGCCGTTCAGCCTGGCGAGCTCCGTCGCAAGCGCGTCTTCCCCCGCGTCGGTGATGCGGTAGTAGCGGCGCAGACGTCCTGAATGCGCCTCTTCGTGGTCGAGCTCCACCAGGCCATCGGCAGCCAGTCGGTCGAGAACGCCGTACAAGGAGCCGATCTTGAGCTGTACCGCGCCTTCAGACAGCCGGTCCACTTCCTGCACGATCCCGTAGCCGTGCCGCGGCTCGTCCAGGAGCGCCGTCAATGCCAAGAACATCGGCTCCGTCATCATCACCCGGCCATCATAACCTGGCAGGCAAGATATGAGAGGAACCATGTTATTAGTTGTGCTCTTAGCCCTGGAGAGCAGTGCCCTCGATGACCACCGTCTCGGTGTCCGCACTGACCGATGAGGCGTTGGTTCTGAAGGCACTGAAAGGCATCTCGAAGACGCTCAGCGGCTCGACCGCCGCAGCCACCACGATCGCCCGCAAGCGCGCCGTCTTCTACAACGTGCTCGACTACGCCGTCAGCCCGGGGAAGCTCCTGACCGCCAACCCGCTGGTCGGGGGTGAAGTGGAAGACGCCGAAAGTCAGCGAGGAGGTCTCGCCGAGACGCGTGATCAACCCCCAGCAAAGCAGGGGCCCTACTGGCGGCCGTCTCGAAGACCGCGCCTCGCCTCACCACCTTCTTCGGCCTCATGTACTACTCAGCTCTGAGGCCGGCCGAGGCCGTGGACCTGACCCTCGATGAGATCGACCTCCCCAAGGCCGGAACCGGCGGCGAGTGGGGATGGCTCTTCCCGGGTGACTCCGCACCGGCCGTGGGCTCCGACTGGACGGGGAACGGGAAACGCCGGGAATCGCGCGAACTGAAGCACCGTGCCCGCCACGCGATCCGGAAAGTGCCGATCCCGCCTCCCTTGGTCGCCCTGCTCCGGCACCATCTCGCGGAGCACGGCGTGAGTCAGGATGGTCTCCTGTTCGTCGGGAAGCGCGGCGGGCCACTGTCGGAAAGCGTCTACGGCCGCCTCTGACAGAAAGCCCGCGCATCGGCGCTCAGCACGGCCGAGGCCGCCTCACCACTCGCGGAACGTCCGTACGACCTCCGGCACGCCTGCGTGTCCACCTGGCTCAACGCGGGAGTTCCGGCACCCCAGGTCGCCGAATGGGCCGGGCACAGCGTGCACGTGCTCCTACGGGTCTACGCCAAGTGCCTTGTCGGCCAAGACGCAGTCGCCCGGCAGCTCATCGTCGACGCCTTGGTGTCACGTCGAGAGGCCGACCGACGCCGACGCGTATACGACGCGAGCACCCGTAGAGCGCCATTGATGACCATGAGCAGCCGGACAGAACGAAAGAGGCCCTTCACCGCGTTTCCGCTGGTGTAGGGCCTCTTTCTGCTGGTGTGGCAGGTGCAAGGTTCGAACTTGCATCGGCTGAACCGACGGTTTTACAGCGCGTGACCGTCCCAGCCGATAGACGGTCTACGACCTGCGACGAGGCAGCATCCCGCCGCCTCTAATTCCAAGATCATTGCACGGATATTGCACAGCGCTTGCTAGGGAGAAACTCCCGACCTGCCCAACTGAACCTCGATCTTGAACGGTTTCGGATCGTTCAGCCCTGATCTTGGGAAGTCGCGCGTGACGTGTGGGCGGCTTCGAGCCGGGCGAGCACCTGGTCCACCTCGAAGTCCCACCCCACTGCTCGCGGGCCCGACCAGTTGATCCCAATCAGCAGGCCATCCCTCTTGAGGCCAGGCAGCCACTCATGCATCCATTCATCGACGCTGATCTCCCTGGGTTCCATCGCAACATAGGTGGGTGTCGTTTTGATGATCTTCTTCGCCCGGGAGAGGGAAGACCAGAACGGCATGCTCCGTCGTCCGCTCGGAGTCATCGGAGCCGGACAGCCGTTCTCGTCTTGAACTGTCCACACTGTGCGGTGGGATGCGACATCGCGAAAGAACGCCGCCGCCTCCACCCCGCTCTGACTCATGCCGACACGGTACCTACGGCGGAAGTCACGCGGAACGCACGCCCCCGTGCCCTGATCATCCCGTCTGCCGTCGACCCGCCCGAAGGGGAAGCGGGCCGGGGCCACGGGGACAAGGTGGAGCCCCCAACTGGAGGAACGACCTTGGCCCCGTGGCCCTGGTCTGCTTGGCTTGTCCCGGGTCGATGGCGGGCGGGATGATCAGGTTTCCACCTCAGCCACCTACGGCCTCAACACCTGGTGCGACGATCATCCCGGAGCCGGAGTGCCCCCGCCGGAGGCATGGTTTGTCTGTCGCTGCCGCTACAGTCGGCGCCGTGGCATACGATCCTGCACCACTTGAGCAGCTCACTGCCCTTGTTCCCCCGCCGTCGTCACCGCTCTTCGGCACTCGTGCCTGGGGTGAGCTTTTCGCGGATATCGGGATGCGGCTTCCAGACGACTACGTCGCCTTCACCGAACGCTACGGGAGCTGCGACTTCGCTCGCTGGTTGTCCATCTACGACAAGCGCCTTCTTACCAAAGAGGAGTGTGCTCGAATACCCGAGTGGATGGACTACTACCGTGACCTCCGAGAGGACTCTCCCGAAGACTTCACGCTCGCCATGTGGCCTGAACCCGGCGGGTTCTTCCAGTGGGGTAGCACTATTGATGGTGATGCGATGGGCTGGCTGACGGTAGGCGAACCTGAAGAGTGGCCGGTGATCGTCGTTCCTCACGATTCCGATCAAGAGCCGGCCATCGTAGAGACCATGACTGAGTGGCTAGTGGGGTGGGCGTCTGGCGCTCGGTACGACACCAGTGGCTTCGCGGAAGGTGTCGAGGGCCATCCGCTGGTCTGTGAGAGGTGGCCCTAGAACTGTTGCCTCGCGGCCCGAGCGGCGGGCCGCGCGCGAGAACGGCCCCCAGGCCGCACGCGCAGCGTGCGGGCCGCAAGCTCGGGCCACACGGCGGCGCGCTGCGCCGCCGCCTTGACGGCCTACACCGAAGTGTGGCAGGAGGGACGGAAGCTCGCCTTTCACACCTGCCCAGGTCGCCAGTCCCCTCGCCCGCCGGCCCTACGATCTTCGACACGCGGCCGTTTCACTGTGGTTGAACGCGGGCGTCCCGGCCCCAGAGGTGGCAGGGAGGGCGGGTCACAGCGTGGACGTCCTCCTCCGCGTCTACGCCAAGTGCATCGACGGCCACCAGGAGATCGCCAACCGACGAATTGCCGATGCTTTGGCGGCATGACGTGCCACTCGCAGGCCATCGGGTCCCGGATGATCTCCGGGGGCCCGTTCGCGTTTCTGGGACACGCGACCTCGAAACCGTTGGTCCGACCTGCGGAGACGGCTTCAAGATCATTGCGCGTATATTGCGCGACCACCGACAAACGTCCGCTCAGAGCTACATCTGGCTGCACATCCCTGAAACGCAGAAGAGGCCCCGAAGGGCCTCTGAGCTGCACTTACTACTGGTGGCAGGTGCAAGGTTCGAACTTGCGTAGGCTGAGCCGACGATTTTACAGGGCATCGACGTTCTCGCCGCGGCTGACGGTCCGACCTTGGCGTTCGCCCGGTGCCGCTGATCCCCCAGCGAAGATCATTCCGTGCATATTCCGGATCTTGCACGCGCCCATCTCGCGACGCGACGCGATCGGCGCGCGACTCCTGCGCCGGTCGCGTCGTAAACTCGGCAGTATGACGGCACCACAGGAAGAGTACGACGATCTTCACCGGCTGGTCGACCAGCTCCGGCCAGATCAGGTGCGTGAAGAGCGTGCGCGGCTCCTCCGGCTGGTCCACTCGCAGCCTGGGGAACCGGAGCTCGGCCCCAACGGCGTGCCGACCCTCTTCGGCGCTTTCGAAGCGGGACGGAGCGACGCCTCGGAACAGGTGGAAGAAATCCTTTCGGAGGGCTACGGCCACGAAGCGTGATCGTAGTCGACACCGGCCCAATCGTGGCCGCGACCTTCCGGGACGATAAGAACCACGAGCGCTGCGTACAGGAGCTCACGCGCTTTCGCAACGCTGGCCGGCCACTCCTCGTCCCCAGCTTCGTGGCCGGCGAGAGCTGCTACATGATCGGCAGGCTCGGCGGGGCGAGGGCGGAAGCGGCGTTCCTCCGGCTACTCGAGTCCGGCTGGTTCCGGCTCGTCGATCTCACAGACGCGGATCTCGCGAGGATCGCGGTCCTCGTTGAGCGGTACCACGACCTACCCTTGGGCGCCGCCGATGCCTCGGTGGTGGCCGTGGCGGAACGGATGCACGTCACCGACGTGATGACGATCGACATTCGCGATTTCTCTGTGGTCCGCCCGGCTCACGCCCCCGCCCTGAATCTGTTCCCCAGATAGTCCATTCGGGGTGCGGTGCTACGGATGAGCCTCCAGCTCGTGCGTGGCAGCTCCGAATCGGACCTCAACCATCTTGCTCGATGGTCCTCCCCACGCACGTGGGGGTGAGCCGGCGCGCTAGCGCTGATGCAGGATCCCGATATCGTCCTCCCCACGCACGTGGGGGTGAGCCGCTCCTCCCCAGATCATCATCCCCAGTCGGCAGGTCCTCCCCACGCACGTGGGGGTGAGCCGTCGGGGCAGTTGAACTCGGTGGCGGAGGCATCGTCCTCCCCACGCACGTGGGGGTGAGCCGACATGCCCGAGATCACGAAGAACGTGGCCGAGGTCCTCCCCACGCACGTGGGGGTGAGCCGACGTACACGGCCAAGCCCGGCAGCGTCACCGTGTCCTCCCCACGCACGTGGGGGTGAGCCGCTCGCGAACGCCGGGGCGGGCAACACGATGTCGTCCTCCCCACGCACGTGGGGGTGAGCCGGTCGCCGTCGCCTACCTTGACCGGGAGTGGTTGTCCTCCCCACGCACGTGGGGGTGAGCCGCCTCCGGCCGGTCCTTCGGGTCTGGCGCTTTCGTCCTCCCCACGCACGTGGGGGTGAGCCGTCCATGTGCTCGATGATCTCGGTGGACTCGGTGTCCTCCCCACGCACGTGGGGGTGAGCCGGATCTCGACGTAAGCCTGGCTGAGAACCCCGCGTCCTCCCCACGCACGTGGGGGTGAGCCGGTAGTCGATGACCGTGGCGGTGGCGCGGAAGGGTCCTCCCCACGCACGTGGGGGTGAGCCGGTTCGCATCTGGCGGCAGGTCCACACCTCCCAGTCCTCCCCACGCACGTGGGGGTGAGCCGCACGAGAGCCCCGCACTGGGCGGGGCTCAAGGGTCCTCCCCACGCACGTGGGGGTGAGCCGATGTGGGTGAACGGGATGGTGAACGTGCTGCCGTCCTCCCCACGCACGTGGGGGTGAGCCGAGCGCACCTACCCGACGCCCACCCCCGAGCAGGTCCTCCCCACGCACGTGGGGGTGAGCCGGAATACAGCCAGACCTACATCGCCGCGCAAACGTCCTCCCCACGCACGTGGGGGTGAGCCGCAGCGCCAGGTTTCGACTGGGGCGGTGGCGACGTCCTCCTCACGCACGTGGAGGCGAGCCGAACCCTGCTCCGGACCCGGTCGCCATGCTGGTGTCCTCCCCCACGCGCATGGAGTGAGCCGGGCATCGCTGACCTGCTGATCGCTGCCCCGTGCTCCCCACACACGTGCGGTAAGCCAGTACCCGAGCAGGGGGAACGCTCAAGCGATCCCCACGCACATGAGGCGGCCGGAGAGGCGCTGTGACCCACAATGAAGGCTAGGCGGTGGCCCACCGGTTGACGCAAGCCAGGGCGCACAAGACGGTGACCTCGATAAGCGGCCCGGCATTCCCAGCCAGAAGCTGGCCGAAGGTGACACCGGAGACACGGACCGCGACCATCAACTCGACGTGATGTCGGCGGCAGCGGAGCGCCGCGTGGTCTTGTCGTACGGCGGTCGTTGTTCTGGCAAGAAAAGGGACCTGAAGCGATCAGCCTTCCGCCCGGGTCATCGGCCGCGGATCTTTCTTCAATGCCTTGGCCAAGGCAGCAACGAACGCCCCAGCACCGAAGTCATACCTCGCGTCGGGCAGCCACGTCGATGATCTTAAGGGTGACCATGAGCAACCTTCCGCCGTCCGCGTTCCTACGTAGGTCACCATCCGCCCCGAGGCACGGCTACAGCCTGATGCGGGTTGGGCTTGCGCTCGCCGTGGGCGCCACATGTGGCTTCTCACTCGGGCGAGGCACACAGGAATCCCCTCATGTGCCCCCGCCGGTAGCCGTCCACATCGCCGTAACACAACCATCGCCCGTTCCGCCGACACAGTCTGCGGCAACGCCTACGGCGGCACCTCCACCTTCCAAGCGACCCTCACCAAGCAAGCAGACGCTGTCGATCTCCGGAAGAGGCGGCAAGTCCCGCGTTGCCGGGTCGGCCAGGGCGCGCACACGAGTTCGGCCGCCCCACGCTGAACGTCCTCATCCGTGCGCCAAAATGAAGGGGGTTAAGGCGCGCGTGTGTAAGGCTTTTTTCAGGCGCTGACCGCAGCCTTACTCCGCGCAATCCGCAGAATGGATGCATCGAGGCGTCTACCCAGGTCAACCGGCTCGTCGCCGGCAGCCGCACAATGAGCCCGACCGGTCAGCAGATTGCCGCAGTATTCAGCAGAACCGCCGCCCGCCGAGGATCACCCGCCTGGCGGCGCTTCTTCGGTGATCAGCTCCACCTGATCCCCACGCAGCACCTTGCGATGCTTTCGCGGCCCCGGCACGACCTCGAACACCGGCACGCCCTCCGGCATCCCGCCGAACTCCCGGAGTTCCCCCGACGTGGCCAGCTCCCGCCGCTCGTCCGGTGTCGGCATGCGCGTGATCACCCGCGCCCCAGCCGGCACAAGGTACGGCTCGCGGGTCGGCTCAACAGCCACCATCGACCCCCGCTTGCGCACCGTGGTGATCCGCCCCTCGGCGCGTAGGTAGGCCAAAGCCTCGCGTACGGTGTCGCGGCCCACCTCGTACATCTGTGAAAGCTGAGCCTCCGAGGGCAACCACGCTCCGGGCTGGTACCGGCCGGCCGTGATGTCGTCGCGGATCGCAGCCGCGACCTGCCGGTAGACCGGCACCCCAGAGCTGTAGTCGATCACGGCACACAAGTGTCACAGGCCCATATTGCCATGAGCCTTGTGGCCATGAGGCCCTAGCATTAACGTGGGCAAACGCCTCTCGGTGAGGATTTTCAAGGAACCAATTATCTGAAATTAGGACGGAGGGCGCAATCTCACATGGCTACGGCTCGCGAGGCTCTGTCTGACCCTGATCTCCGTGGCGCGTTCAAACGGTTCTACGTCTGGCGCGGCTCCGACGGCGTGTGGCGCGCCAGGCCGCTCCCCAAGCTGACCAGGGAAGAGATCGCCTACCGGATCCTGCCGGAGCTGGCCGCCGACTCCCCCATCCAGCTCGCTTACAAGTGCACGTGACAGCGGAGCCGCCGCAAAGTTCACCGCTACCTGCAGAAGTACACCCAGAGGAGCGCAGCCCTTGAGTCAGCCTCCTGAGCCGCCGCAGGTGCGGTGGGAGCCGTACCAAGGTCCGTCCCGGGGCAACGCCCGGATCAAGGAGACCTCATGTTGCGGGGCGTACGAATGGGTCGCCCAGGGCGGACACTTTCTCGTCTTGCGCCCCACCAGCGAACCGGACCGCTATGAGGAAACGGCCAGGGGACTGTACCGGCAGGCACGCGAGGTCTGGGCGGCACTCCTGACCTTTCATGCCCTCCAACACCAACACGAGGCAGCTGCTCGTGCCGCCGCCGAGCGACAACACCGTGCTCGCAAATCTCGTGGTGGGCGAGCCGCATGAGTCACGTCCACGTCTATGCGATGTCCCACCCCACCCGTCTCTGATCACAATTTGCGGCTTTCTGCGGCATAGCGCAGGGCCTGGACATCGCGCATCTGAGCCATACCCTTAGCTGCCCTGAAGGGCTTCAACAGGTTCTGCGGATTGCGCGGTTGCACCGACAAGATCGCAGCTAGTCGCCACACGGCAACAACCTGGTGTCACCTCGCGTCCGGCACGCTCATGACGGGAAAGGAATACTGGGACGTGAGGCCGGTAAATCCCGCCGGCCACGCGCGCCCGCCCTACCCTGGAGACAGTGTGCCTCGGCGAGGGAGCGCGATGAGCAAGGCGACGGATGCCCCCACCTACGTTCGGATAGCCCAGGACATCCGCAGCCGCATCCTCCAAGGCGATCCCCCCGCCGGCGCCATGCTCCCCTCCGAGGCCACGCTCGCCCGCATGTACGGCGTCGCGCGAGGAACGGTCCGCCAGGCGGTGGCCGAGCTGGAGCGCTCGGGACTGGTGGCGAGCGAAGCCGGCCGGGGGCGGCGCGTCATGGGCAGCGACCCGGCGACGGCCACCCGCGCCGCGGCCGCGCAGTACGAGACGATCGCCGAGACGCTCCGCAAGCGCATCGACAGCGGCGACCTCATCGCCGGCCAGCAGCTGCCTGGCGAGGCCGCCATCGCCGAGGAGTTCGGGGTGTCGAAGGGCACGGCCCGCCAGGCGCTGCAGCTCCTGGCCGGCGAACGGCGCATCGCGGCCATCCATGGCAAAGGTTGGTTCGTCGGCGGCCCCGAACACGCGCAGACCCGCGCAGACGTGGTTGCAGCCGAGTTCCGGAAGGACATCGCCACAGGCAAGATCGCCGTGGGATCCGCCCTGCCCGGGGAGAACGCACTCGCCCAAGAACGCGGAGTAGGCCGCGTCACCATCCGGCGCGCTTTTGCGCTCCTAGAGGCGGAGGGAGTCATCGAGAAGAGGCCCGGCATGGGCCGCGTCGTCAAATCACGACCCAAAGGTGGCACGTGACCGTATCTCAGACGCCCTCGATCCCCTTCTCTTCCGTTGAGGCGCTGGCGACCTTACTGGAGACCTGCGAGGCCGCAGGTCTGGCCGGCCAGGACGCCCGCCTGCTCCGCCTCGGCGAGAACGCTCTGTTCGTACTTCCCGCCGAGCAAGTGGTCGTGAGGATCGCGCGTAGTGTCGAGGTGCTGGACGACGTACGCAAGGAAGTAGCCGTCTCGGCCTGGCTGAACGAGTCCGGGATACCGGCGGCGAGAACGACGGCGCATGAACAACCACTCATCGTGAGAGGTCACCCGGTAACGCTCTGGCACCTCATCCCCGGCAGCGGCTCGCCCGCGACCCTCGATGACCTGGCCGGCGTCCTGCGCGAACTCCACGGCCTGGCCGTCCCCGCCGACCTGGGACTGCCGGCAATGAACATCCTCAGCCGCGTCTCCGAACGCATCAACGCGGCAGCCGTCCTCACCGAGGAGGATCGAGACTTCCTGCTGACGCGGCGGCGCGAGCTGCAAACCGCCTACGACGCGCTGGCCTTCCCTCTCACACCGTGCGCGGTTCACGGTGACGCGCACAACGAGAATCTCATCAAGACCGCCGACGGGAGCGTCCTGCTCATCGACTTCGAGCGCTTCGCGTTCGGCCCGCCGGAAACGGACCTCGCCGTCACCGCCATCGAACACTCCGTCGGCTGGGGAACGCGAGCCGAGTATGACCGATTCGCCGAACGGTACGGATTCGACGTTCTGGCCTGGGAAGGCTACCCCGTGCTCAGAGACATCAATGAGCTGAAAATGACGACCTGGCTCATGCAGAACGTCAGCGAGAACGAAGCCATAGCGCAGGAGTTCCGCAACCGCATGCACTCGCTACGGAACCCCGACATGCCCCGCCGCTGGCGTGCTTTCTAGAAGGTCGATGTCCCTGCTCTGGAGATAACCACCCAGCGGAAGACCACCGCTGGTGCCGCCTACCTGAAAATCAAGGTCGGCCTCTGCGGCTTTCAGGGATGATGCCTTACCCATCGTGTTGTGACATCGGTCAGTCGCAAGGATGGAGTACCGCTCCTCAGCAGCCTTAACGCTCGCTGCCCAAGATCACCGGTAGGGTGCGCCAGAAGCAAAGGAGTCGCTGACGTGTCACCCTCAACCCCGTTAGCCTGGGCGGCGGCCCTCGCCGCCGCGGCCTACCCCACGTGGGACTCCTGGAAGACCTGGTTCGAGTGGTCCTCCCTGTTCGCGGCCGCCGTCACGTCTGAAAAAGAGCACTACGGAGGCACCGTCGAGGGGGTCGTGGGCTGCGTACGCTTGTACGACTCGATCGACCGCTCCCCGTTCCTGCCGCTGCGCGACGACCTCGCCACACTCACCGAACTCACCACAACCTGGGCCGTGCCGGTGCTGATCGTGCTGGTCGCCCTCGCGCGGCGACATTCGGCGACCGCGGGACCACGTGCCGCCTGGGTGCTGGCGCTGATCGCGCTCGTCCGGCCGCTCTCGACCGACTATCAGGGGGACGGCATCTGCGACGGCACGCTCTCCATGTTCACCCCGGACTGGTTCGAGGCTCTCTCCCGCGGCTGGGGGCTCTATGAGCTGTGCCTGCTGGCGGCTGCCCTGCTGGTGCTGCTCGCGTCCGGCTCCCCGGCGCCGCCGATCTCCGGGCGGCGCGCGCTGACAGCGGTCCTGGATGTCCTGGTCGTGTACGGGCTGGTGGCCCTCGCCCCGCTCGTCACCAGGGACGAATCCCTGCGCGTCGGCCTGCTGCACCAGCTCCAGCTCGACGCCATCCGCGACCATCCCGCCCGGCTGCTGGTGCTCGTGCTGCCGACCGGCTACCTCCTGTGGAGGCACGGCCGGCAGAGAAAGGGGTAAGAAGAGGGTTCACTGCCGGACAGGCCGCCTCACCACGGTACGACCATCAATCGCTCTCCTGCGAGTACTTCCGGGCGACGACAGCGTCGAACTCTGCCACCTGGTCAACGCCCGCGTACGCGTCCAGGTCCGCTTGCAGGTCCCTGATGTACCGGAGATAGCGCTCCGACTTGAGCGGCCCGGCGAGGTCGATAGCCTCCAGTGCGATGGTCGCGGCCTGCGACGGTTCGCCCATGTGCACGTAGCTCGCCGCCTGGACCAGCCGGTCGAAGGCCAAGGTCCGTACGTACATCGGGTCGCAGAGCCCCACCGCCTGGCCGACGAACTCCATCGCCTGGGACGGCTTCCGCAGGTCGCGGTAACAATGCGCACCCTCGCTGGCCAGTTCAGCGGCGTCGAAGTACCCGACCCACGAGGGGTCATCGTCCACATTGCGCTTGGCGAACCATTTCTCCGCCTCAAGCAGGGCCCGCACGCATGCCGCCTCGTCGCCGTTCCCGGCGTGCGCGCGGGCCTCCATGGCGAAGAACAGGGCCATGGGCGTGGCAGTTGACGCGTTACGGCAGCCCTCCTGTGCCGCACGCGCAAGTTGAATGGCTTGGTCGTATCGGCCCAGATAATTGGCCTGGTGGCTCATGTCGGCCAGGATCAGGCCGCCCAGCATTCGATCTCCGGACACCTGAGCGAGGCGCAGTCCTTGCAGGAAATAGCGTTGCGCAAGCCCGTACCGGCCGAGGTCGTACGCCGTCCACGCGACCAGTTCTGTGATTTCTGCTGCCGCCGCATACAGCGATCGCCCTACCGACTCCTCGAACTTCCCGTCGAGCATGGGAACGACTTCCCTGTTGTAATACTGGACGAGCGCGGAGCGCGCATGTCCGCCCCCGAACTGAAAACCCATGCTCGCGAATAGCTCGGTGGTGGCGCGAATGGTCTGCACATCCCACGGACCGACAGACGGCCGCGCGTGCTCCCGCACCGGCACCGGCTCCGGCCGCGACAGCAGCCACGCGATAAGGGACTCGTTCCACGCATCAGGAACGACCACCGACTGAATCGCCACCGGATCGTCGGCGAGGTCGCGCCGCGTCAGGCCCAGCAGCCGGTTTCCCACGTCAGAGATGCCTCCGCCGTGGGCCAGCGTGCGTTCCAGCGTCTCCGGAGTCACGACGCTGGCGAACCCGATGTCGTCAAGCGTGAAGGTGACCCCGGCCTTCCTGCTGAGCGCCTCGGCGATGAACCTCGCGGTGGCCGGCCGCGGCCTCACCCCGTCGAGCCAGCGTTTGACGTCCACGTGCGTACAACTCAGCGTTATGCCTTCTTCTTGCGCAATCTGTCGCACTCGTGAAGCAAGTCCCGAATTAGAACAATCTGCACGCCTCATCGCATCAGCGAGTCCCACATTGGGCATTCGAGACATCTTCACCCCCGCACGTGCACGCCTCGACAATCATGACGCGAACACGGCCTCGAACGCCCGCGTTATACCAAGAAAATCGAGCCCGTGTTTCTGCTGGTCAGGGCTCAAATCACCCCTAAAAATCACCCCCTGTGCATTCAGTCCCGATCACGAGCACGGTGTTGCCGCAGGGCTTGACGCGGAAGTCTTGAGTCAGCAAGAGCGGCCGAGCCGAGCACCGCAGGACTCCGACACGATCCGTCCCTAGGACTTGACTCTCCGTCACTGTACATGTTCTATATCTGTTAGTACCTGCTTGCAGGTCAGAACCGAGAGGCTCACCATGCTCGTCCGTCCACGCAAG
The DNA here is from genome assembly GCF_006334985.2 of Nonomuraea phyllanthi. Classification (GTDB taxonomy): domain Bacteria; phylum Actinomycetota; class Actinomycetes; order Streptosporangiales; family Streptosporangiaceae; genus Nonomuraea; species Nonomuraea phyllanthi. The sequence continues at coordinate 115,059 of NZ_VDLX02000015.1, read as the reverse complement.
GTGCTCCCGACCGTCATCACGATCTGCCTCGCCCTCTACGCCCTGAAGGACCCGGAGGGCGCGGCAACCGTCGTCAAGGCGGCGGCGCACCTGGTCATGAGCGCTTCCGAGTCGCTCGCCCGGTTCATCCAGACCGTCAGCAACTGATCACCAGGAAAGAGACCCGACAGTGGCTCACCACCCGAACCGCCCGCTCCACCCAGCGCGCATGTCGCTCGCCGACCTCGAAACCGTCTGGCAGAGCGGCGACGAGACGCCGCTCCCCGAGTGCACCTACGACCCGGAACTGCACACCGGCCCGCGACTCACCATCGAGAGCACCGAGGCGCGCGCCGCCCGCGAGGCCGTGGCGCGCGAGGTCTGCCTCACCTGCCCGGCACTGCCGCTCTGCGAGCTGTACGCGAGGCAGGCCCGCCCGACCTCGGGCATCTGGGCCGGTCGTACGCCCGCCGAGCTGACGACCCACACCACCGCACTGGAAGACATGGAGGTGGCCTGAACATGGCACGCCGCACCCGCACCCGCTTCTGGGACCCGTCCGGCCGCCGATACGGCATCCCCACCTATCCGAGGAAGAAGATCCCAGCGCACCTGCGCACGCTGCGTCAGCTCGCCGCCGAGGGGCTCCGGCCGGGCGACCAGGGACCGCAGGCGCAGGTCCTGTGGTGCTCGCGCGTTCCCGGCCCACCCCGTGTTCGCGCCGCCTACGTGTACGACGTGCGCCTCGCCCTGCCGAAGCGCACCCCTGGCCAGCGCATCCGGGCAACGGCGCCGAAGGGCCGTACGTGCCCTGAGTGCCTGACCGAGGCCATCGACCGCCGCCTGGGCGTGTGCCCGGACTGCGCGGAGGAGGCAGCAGCGTGACCAGCCCCGCCGCTGACCGCGTACCGACGAAGGAAGGACACGCGATGACCACGATCGCCCGGCGCCCGCTGACCGAAGGCGAGCGCGCCGCGATAACCGCCACCGCAGCCGTCACCGGAGCGCTCGGACTGCTGGGGTTCGTCAACAGCTTCGAGCGCGTCGCCACCGCAGCGGAGCCGTCGTTCGGATGGTTCGCATGGACCGTTCCGCTCGGCATCGATCTCGGCATCGCTGTGTTCTCCGCACTGGACATCGTCCTGGCGCGACTCGGCATGCGGCTGAGCTGGCTGCGGTTCATCCCGTGGGCGCTGACCGCCGCGACGGTCTACCTCAACGTGGCCGCCTACCTCAGCGCACCGGGGCAGACTGACTGGTTCGCCGTCGTAGCCCACGCCCTGCTGCCGCTGCTGTGGGTGATCGCCATCGAGGTGGGCGCGCACGTCGTACGCAAGCACGCCGACCTGGCCAGACCGGACCACATGGACGGCATCCGCCGCTCCCGCTGGCTGCTCGCCCCGCTGGCCACGGTCTGCCTGTGGCGCCGGATGGTGCTCTGGGAGATCCGCAGCTATCCCGAGGCGCTCGGGCAGGAACGCGAACGCATCCTGGCCAAGACGGAGCTGCAGGACCGGTACGGCCGGCTGTGGCGCTGGAAGGCCACCAGGCGGGAGCGGGCCCTGTACCGCCTCGGCGAACTCTCGCCCAAGCACCTGGAGATGCCGCCGGCCGAACCGGTGCGGGCCGCTCTACCGCCCGCACTGCCAAAGCGCCGTACGCGCAAGCAGCAGCCTCGATCGACACCGACGCCGAACGTGGGAGACCTCATGCCCCTGGGACGGCACATCGCCGCCAACCTGACCGCGCAGGGCGAGCCCCTGACCCGTGATCGCCTCCGCGACGCCATCCGCAACACAGGCCGGAGCATCTCGACCGACCGCGCGGGCGCGCTCCTGGCCCGGCTCAAGGCGGAAGGCCCGGCAGCCGTACCGGAAGGAGAAGCCGCCTGATGGGCCTCACCATCACCGACACGCACATGACCTCGGACGGCTGCCCGAACGTGGCCGAACTCCGCGCCGGTGGATGGACGGTCACCGGCTATCCCGGACGGCTGTTCGACCGCAACCAAGCCATCACGGCCATGCTGCTCGCCGAGTTGCTGGCCCTGACCCTGCCCGCCCAGGGAGACGACGAGCTCCTCGCCACCTGCTGGCGAACCGAACTCGACATCACAGAAGCGGACGGACCGCACGCGCCGACCGCTGACGACCGACCGGACGAGACGCGGTCCGACCGCACCTCGCCCCTGACCACCGACTGGGACGCGGCCTCATCCGCCAAGACAACGACCGCGCCCCAGAACTCCACCGCCCACCAGGCAGCAGAGGTTCCTTCATCATGACTCAGCCACCGGACAACCCCAACCACGACCCGAAGGACGAAGACCTACCCGACCGGCCCGGCCACCAGGACGGCAAGGGCGCGGACATCGTCGACCTCAACGCCGCGCGGTCCGGCCGCAACGCCGACCGGTCCCGCACCGAGCCAGAGCCGCCCATCCTTGAGGGCGAGGTGCTCAGGGTGGACCAGCCTGGCACGGCCCGTACGGACTGGCGGGCCAGCCTGGAGCGCAAGGCGACCACCCGGCAGCCGATCATCCCGCTGTGGCTGCGCTCCCGCGCCGAGGCCATCGAGACCCTGAGGTGGGCGGGCCTCCACTACGCGCACGTGGCCGGCTACCAGCTCCTCCGCACGCCGCTCTACGCCGGACGGCTCACCGCCCGCGCTCCGCGCGGGCTGGTCCGCTTGGTGAGCGGCCTCGTGCGGTGGACGTTCGACCTGGAGGGCGAGCCCGCACGCATGGCCGCCGTCCGCAAATCCGACTACGAGGGGTACCTGAAGCTGAGCAGGCAACGAGACGTTCGTGTCCGACTGCGTGTCTGGATCACAGGCACGATCCTGGTAACGCTGCTGATCCTGGCCATCATCACGGTCAACCAGCCCACGGCTGCGCAGTGGGGGCTGCTCGCCGTGGCCATGGCGGTGCTGGGCATCCTCGGCAAGCCCTCGGACCGGCCGCTGATCAACCGGGCGGTGATGGCGTCCGAGGTGGAGAAGCTCACCAGCGACATCGTGGTCCGCGCGTTGAGCGTCCTCGGCATTGCCGGCATCACGCAGGCTCTGTCGAAGAACCCGAAGGACGCCATCCGCTTCGTCGCCCCGATCACCCGCGACGGCCCCGGCTGGCGCGCCGACATCGACCTGCCGTACGGCGTCACCGTCGCCGACGTGCTGGACAGGCGAAAGCAACTGTCCGGCGCGCTTCGCCGCCCGCTCGGCTGCATCTGGCCCGAGGGCGACCCCTCCGTCCACGAGGGACGGCTGATCCTGTGGGTCGGTGACAAGGACCTGTCCAAGACCATCGTGCGGTCTCCGCTCAAGCGGGCCAGCTCGCACGACGTGTTCAAGGGCGTCCCGTTCGGCAACGACCCGCGCGGACGCCTGGTCACGGTGCCGCTGATCCAGCACAACGTGCTGATCGGCTCCCAGCCAGGCCAGGGCAAGACCTCGTCCATCCGCGAGCTGGCCGCCGGCGTCGTGCTCGATCCCACGGTGGAGGCGTGGTTTCACGAGCTGAAGGGCACCGGCGACCTGGACCCATACGACAAGGTGTGCCACCGCTACGTCTCCGGCATCGAGGACGAGGCCATCGCCTACGCCGCCGACTCGCTCACCCTGCTGCGCAAGGAGGTCATGCGCCGCTCGGCCGCGCTCAAGGCCCTGCCCGCGGACCTGTGCCCGGACAAGCGCGTCACCCGTGCCATCGCCGACAAACGCTCGCTGGGCCTGCATCCGCTGATCTGCATCATCGACGAGTGCCAGAACCTGTTCGCCCACGCCGAGTACGGCGACAAGGCAGGCGATGACGCCGAGTTCATCATCAAGCTCGGCCGCGCCCTGGGCGTCGTCCTGATCCTGGCCACCCAGCGCCCGGACCGTGACAGCCTGCCCACCGGCATCTCCGCGAACGTCTCCATCCGGTTCTGCCTGCGGGTGGCCGGCCAGCTCGAAAACGACATGATCCTCGGCACCTCGGCGTACAAGAACGGCATACGCGCCACCGTCTTCGTCCCGGAGAAGGACGCCGGAACCGGCTACCTGGTCGGTGCGACGCCGATGCCCAAGGTGGTCAAGGCCGCCTACCTCAACACCCCGGAGACCCAGCTCATCGCCGACCGTGCGTACGCGCTGCGCAAGGCGCGCGGAACGCTCACCGGGTACGCCCTCGGCGAGACGCCCGAGCAGGCCGCGCCGAGCTTCGACCTGCTGGCCGACATCCTCGCCGTGGTCCTGCCGTCCGAGGCGAAGGTCTGGAACGAGACCGTCGTGGATCGCCTGGCCGAGCTGCGGCCGGACGCCTACGGCGCGTGGGCGGCCCTGGAGGGCGGCGCGAAGACGGCCCAGCTCACCACCGCGCTCAAGCCGTACGGCGTGCGCACGATACAGGTCTGGGGCACGCCGGCGAGCGGCGGCAAGGGAGCCAACCGCATCGGCATCGCCCGCGACGACATCGCCACCGCCATCACTCAGCGCGACAAGGGCAAGGCGTCGTAGCCCTCGCCGATCGCCTCTAGACCTAGAGGCGCACCCCTCTAGGTCTAGAGGCTCCCCTAGAGCCCGAAACCCTGTTCTACCTGGGCTCTAGCGTCTAGAGAACGACCTGCGCAAACCCTGGAAACGGCCCTGGAGGCCCTCATGGCCCACCTCATCGCCCTTCTAGCCACCTGCCTACCATTCGTCACTCTCAGTTACATCATCGTGTGCCTCGCGTCGCCCTGGGGCCGCTGCACCCGATGCCGCGAGGGCCGTAAGAGCCGCACCTGCCGCGCCTGCAACGGCACCGGCAAGCGGCCCCGCCTCGGCTGGCAGCTCTACGTCTACGTCCGCCGCCTGTACCGCGACGGCAACCACTGATGCCCGCTCAGGAGACCCGCATGCGCGACCTCACCCGCTACGCCCTGGCCGCCGCCGCTCGCGGCTGGCACGTCTTCCCGCTTGCCCCGTACGACAAGCGCCCGCTGCCCGGCTTCACCGCCTGGGAGGCCCACGCCACCACCGACACCGCACTCATCCGCCACATGTGGGTGCGCGGCCCGTTCAACATCGGCATCGCCTGCGGCCCGTCCAACCTGGTCGTCCTCGACCTGGACGTGCCCAAGCCCGGTGAGCACCCGCCCGCCGCCTGGGCCCGGCCCGGCATCAACGACGGCTCCGACGTCCTGGCCTCACTCTGCGAGGAGGCCAGCCAGCCACTGCCGCTGGAGACGTTCATGGTGCGCACCCGGCTCGGCGGCACCCACCTGTACTTCACCGCACCCGCCAGCCTCGACCTGCGCAACACCGCAGGCAAGCTCGGCTGGAAGATCGACACCCGAGCCCGCGGCGGCTACGTCGTCGCCCCCGGCAGCACCGTCACCCTGCCGGACGGCACCGGCTCCTACGACGTCCTGCACGACCCGCCACCGGCCCCGCTCCCGTCCTGGCTGGCCGCCCACCTCACCGCTCCACCACCGGCATCCACCACCTCGGCTGCAGCAGTACTGATCGTCTGCGGCGGAGACCGGGCAGCCGGTTACGCCTTGGCCGCGCTACGCGGCGAGATCCAACGCGTCCTGGACGCCGTCCCCGGCACCCGCAACACCACGCTCAACCTGGCCGCCTTCGCCCTCGGCCAGCTCATCGCGGCCGGCCTGCTCCCGCGTGCCCTCGCCGAAGCGTGCCTACTGAACGCCGCCGAGGCCACCGGCCTCGACTTCCGCGAAGCGTTCACCACCATCCGCTCCGGACTCGACAGCGGACTACGCCGACCCCGGAGGACAGCCGCTTGACCACCGCCACTACCGCTGAGGCCATCCTGAACACCTGCAACGCCACCCAACAGCTCACCGACCTGCACCACATATCCGCACCGTGGGAGACACCGGCCCCGCTCGGCCAGCGCGGCGAACTCCCACCCTTCCCGGTCCACGCCCTCCCGGCCTGGGTCGCCGACCACGTCAGCGCCGTCGCCGAGGAAACCCAGACCCCGACCGACCTGGCCGGCTGCGTCGCCCTGGCCGCCCTGTCCACGGCCGCCGGCGGACGCGCCGTCGTCAACGTCCGCGGCTCCTGGATCGAACCGGTCAACCTGTTCGTCCTGGTCGCCATGCCACCCGGCTCCCGCAAGTCCGCCGTCTTCCGCGCCATGACCGCACCACTCCTGCACGCCGAAAGCGTCCTGCTCAACCGGATCGGCCCGCAGATCACCGAAGCCGAGGTAGCCCGCCGCCTGGCCGAGGACCTCGCCGAGAAAGCCGCCCGAGCCGCCAGCTCGGCACACGGCGAAGCCGCCGCCGAAGCGATCGCCGAGGCCCAGAGCGCGGCCTTGGCCGTCGAAGACATCAAGGTCCCGGTCAAGCCCCGGCTCCTGGCCGACGACGTCACGCCCGAGACCGCCTCAACCATCCTCGTGGAACAGGGCGGACGCCTCGCCGTCCTGTCGGCCGAGGGTGGCATCTTCGCCACCCTCGCCGGCCGCTACTCCGGCACACCAAACCTGGACCTGTTCCTCAAAGGCCACGCCGGAGACCCGCTCATCATCGACCGCCGAGGCCGCAGCGAACGCGTCGACCAAGCCGTCCTCACCATGGGCCTGGCCGTCCAGCCCGAGATCGTCTCCGACATCGCCACCATGCCCGGCTTCCGCGGCAAGGGCCTGCTCGGCCGCATCCTCTACAGCCTCCCGAAATCCAACGTCGGCTACCGCAACGTGGATGCGCCCACCGTCCCTGACCACATCGCCGCCCGCTACGACGCCAACCTGCAACGCCTCACCATCGACATGCACGACTGGCACGACCCCGCCCGCCTCGTCCTCGCGCCCGACGCCGCCGACATCTTCACCGAACACCGCCGCACCACCGAACGCCGTCTGCGCCCGGACTCTGGCGACCTCGGCCACATCACCGACTGGGCCGGCAAGTTCGACGGCGCCGTCATGCGCATCGCCGGCCTCATTCACCTAGCCGGCCGCGTCGAAGACGGCTGGCGCCACCCGATCAGCGCCGACACCGTCAACGCCGCCATCGCCATCGGCCAGTACTTCATCGCCCATGCCCTGGCCACCTTCGACGCCATGGGCGCCGACCCCGACCTCGAAGCCGCCCGCGTCGTGCACGCCTGGCTCCACCGCACCGCCACGCAGCGCTTCACCGTCCGCGAAGCATTTACCGCCCTACCCCGCAACCGCTTCCGCAAGGTCACCGAGCTGGAACCCGCCCTCGACCTGCTGGAGCAACTCGGCTGGATCCGCCGCGAACCCGAACCACCCCGCACCGGCCCCGGCCGCCGCCCCTCACCCGCCTACGCCGTCCACCCGACCCTTCACCAGCAGACCGCCTGACAAGGAACCGCCCTTGAAGACAAACACCCGCACCGACGAAAAGCTCACCGTCACCGAAGTCTGCGCCGAACTCAAAATCGCCCGCTCCACCTTCTACGACTGGCGCGCCAAGAAACAGGGCCCGCGCTGCATCACCCTCGCCAACCGCGAACTCCGCATCCGCCGCTCCGAACTCGACCGCTGGCTCATCGAGCGAGAGGACGCCGCCTGATGCAGGACAACTGCTACGACGTACGTATTCACAGCATCGAGAAGCGCAAGAACGCCGACGGCGTGGTCACCTCATACCGCGTCTCGTGGAAGGTCAGCGGCAAGTCCTGGAAGGAACGCTTCTCGACCGCTGCCCAGGCCGACGCCTTCCGTTCAGAACTCATGACAGCCGCCCGGCGCGGTGAGCCCTTCTCACGCCGAACGGGCCAGCCGGTTGCCTGGAAACGGGAGCTACCGGTGATGTCCTGGTACGCCTTCACCCTGGCGTACGTGGATGCCAAGTGGCCTTACGCAGCTCGCAACCACCGGCGCGGAATTGCTGAGGCACTCACCGACGCGACCGAAGCACTACTGACCAACGACGAACATCCGCGAGAGAGCCTGCGCGCTGCCCTGCGCTGGTCCTACAGCGGCAGGATTCGAGACGCTGAGCAGCCTCCTCCAGGCTTGGCGGATACCGTCCGCTGGCTGCATACGCACACCACGCCAATTTCCGCCCTCACCGAGCCAGGCTCTGGGGCCGTGCTCACACGGGCGATCCTGGCCCGCGTCAGCCAGACCAAGGACGGCAACGCAGCCGCCGCCAACACCTCGAACCGGAAGCGCATGGTCCTCAACAACGCCATGGAGTACGCCGTCGAGATCGGAGCCCTTCCCGCCAATCCGCTTAAGGCTGTGAAATGGTCCAAGCCCCGAACCCTAACCACCGTCGACCCGCGTGTGGTCATCAACATCCACCAGGCACGCCGCTTCCTCAACGCCGTCGAAAAGCACAGCGAACGAGGCAGACGGATGAAGGCTTTCTTCGGCTGCATGTACTTCGCCGCCCTGCGCCCAGAAGAAGTAGTGGACCTACGCAAGGAACACCTGGTCAGCCTCCCCGAAAGCGATTGGGGAGAGATGCGGCTCACCAACGCCGAACCGCGCGCCGGCAGTCGCTGGACCAACAGCGGCAAGGTCCGTGAGCGTCGCGAACTCAAGCACCGGGCCAAAGGCGAAACCCGGTCGGTTCCCATCCACCCAGAACTTTGTGCAATGCTCCGCGAACACGTTCAACAGTTCGGCACCGGCCCCGATGGACGCATCTTCATCGGCCCACGCGGCGGTCAGATGACCGACCGCGCCTACCTCAAGATCTTTCACGAAGCAAGAACGCAGGCTTTCACCTCAGTGGAGGCGAAGTCCCCACTCATGGACGTCCCCTACTCCCTCCGACACGCATGCGTATCCACATGGCTAAACGCCGGAGTGCCTGCACCCCAGGTCGCCGAGTGGGCAGGACACAGCGTTGACGTCCTCTTGCGGGTCTACGCCAAGTGCATCTACGGTCAGCAGCGGGACGCCATGCGCCGAATCTGGGAAGCAACTCAATGATGCAACCACCTCTCCTTCGGCCCTCGTCTAATCAACGACAAACTCCGACATCCACATTTGCGCAGGTCACCGATATTTGCCCAGTTCAGCAAGTCTCCTCCCCACGCCCGTGGGGGTGATCCGACGGCGATGTCGCCGACCTCGATGCCCGCCGTCTCCTCCCCACGCCCGTGGGGGTGATCCGGTGCCGCCGGTGCCGTAGTGGCACTCCCACCTCTCCTCCCCACGCCCGTGGGGGTGATCCGTTCTCCAGATAGGGCCGCATCTCGGGGTCGTCCTCCTCCCCACGCCCGTGGGGGTGATCCGATCAGCTCCGTGCCGCTGGTGCCCGCGCTGCCCTCCTCCCCACGCCCGTGGGGGTGATCCGTCGCCGCCGGGCTTCATCTCGCCTTCCTCGATCTCCTCCCCACGCCCGTGGGGGTGATCCGGACGCACTGGACAGCCAGGCTGAAACCATCAGCTCCTCCCCACGCCCGTGGGGGTGATCCGTCGTTCCGTTTCGTTCACCGGCGCCCCGTCTCCTCCTCCCCACGCCCGTGGGGGTGATCCGGACGCACTGGACAGCCAGGCTGAAACCATCAGCTCCTCCCCACGCCCGTGGGGGTGATCCGTTCAACGAGGAGCTGGTCGAGGGCATGGGCGTCTCCTCCCCACGCCCGTGGGGGTGATCCGGAGATGCGCGGCTTCCGGGAGTGGGCGCGCACCTCCTCCCCACGCCCGTGGGGGTGATCCGTTCAAGGACGACGTCGAGAAGGGGTTCTCTGGGCTCCTCCCCACGCCCGTGGGGGTGATCCGCCGAACGCCGGATGCGCGCCATCTTGGCGTACCTCCTCCCCACGCCCGTGGGGGTGATCCGCCCGCGATCACATTGGCGGCCCTGACCCTGCGCTCCTCCCCACGCCCGTGGGGGTGATCCGAGAACAAGAAGGCCACGTACTGGGCCCAGCGCCTCCTCCCCACGCCCGTGGGGGTGATCCGACGGTCGGCATTGGCAAGCTGCTCAGGCTGCTCTCCTCCCCACGCCTGTGGGGGTGACCCGTCCCGCAGGTTACTCTCGCCGCTGGTGAGGTCCTCCTCCCCACGCCCGTGGAGGTGATCCGGCGCACGGCAAGTACCTGCGGGTCGGCGCACCCTCCTCCCCACGCCCGCGGGGGTGACCCGATCGCGATCATGGCTCAGGTGGTGGGCATCTCATCCTCCCCACGCCCGTGGGGGGTGACCCGATGAAGGAGTTTATGGACGCTTGCCACTGAGGCCGTCCCCACGCCCACAGGATCCACCCGTTCGAGCTTTGATCGAATGGGAACGCATTGGGAACGATCAGCCGTAGTCGGCTGGTGTCAGCCGTAGACAGCCGGACACAAAGCGAGAGGCCCGGCACCGCGTTTCCGCTGGTGACGGGCCTCTTGCCGCTGGTGTGGCAGGTGCAAGGTTCGAACTTGCGTAGGCTGAGCCGACGGTTTTACAGACCGCTCCCTTTGGCCACTCGGGCAACCTGCCGTGCCATCCGCTCTCGCGGCGACACACAGAAGGATAGCGGACTTCCGAGGTGTACGTGACACCGGTTTGTCCTGAGCCGGATCACTGGTGCGAGGCGTGCCGAAAGGGGGTTGGGCGGGGCGGGAGGGAGCGTCGTACAGGGGGGCGGTGGCCTGCGCGGCGGGCCGATGCTGGCTAGGCTCGTTCGCTGGGTCCCTCGCGTTCGCGTACGGCGGGGAAGCGGGGTCCGGGTAGTGCTTTCGCAGCTGAGAGGATGGGTGTTTTGGCCGATTCATCTTTCGACATCGTCAGCAAGATCGACCATCAAGAGGTCGACAACGCCCTGAACCAGACGGTCAAGGAGATCGGGCACCGCTTCGACTTCAAGGGCACCGGCGCCGCGATCAGTTGGTCTGGGCAGGAGAACATCGAGATCAGGGCGAACAGTGAGGAGCGGGCTAATGCCGCGCTCGACGTGTTCAAGGAGAAGGTGGTCAAGCGGGGTCTGTCGCTGAAGATCCTTGACCCGGGCGAGCCGAAGCTGTCGGGTAAGGAATATCGCATGCTGGTCAGCCTGAAGGAGGGCATCGACCAGGAGCACGCCAAGAAGATCTCCAAGATGATCCGCGACGAGGGTCCCAAGGGGGTCAAGGCGCAGATTCAGGGCGAGGAGCTTCGGGTCAGCTCGAAGAAGAAGGACGACCTTCAGGACGTCATCTCCCTGCTCAGGGGCAAGGATCTGGACATCGCCCTGCAGTTCGTGAATTATCGCTGACCGCGATATGGGGCTGTGGCCGGGCGCGCGTCGTCCTCGGGGACGCGGGCGACGCGCGGCTTGCCGGCGCCGGTGCGGGCCGGGTCCCGAACGTAGGCTTGGGCCGTGACGATGATCCCCGTGCGCCGGTTCACGGCGCGTGCGCTGCCCGTTGACGATCAAGGACGGGTGCTGTTGCTGCACGGCTTCGACCCAGCGAGGCCTGACCAGCCGTTCTGGTTCACGATCGGCGGGGCCAGGGAGGACGGCGAGACGTTGCAGGAGGCGGCGGCGCGCGAGCTGTTCGAGGAGGTCGGGATCCGGGCGGACGCGGCGCACTTCGCCGGCCCGTACGGCACCAGCGTGACCGAGTTCACCTGGGCCGAGTACGCCGTCACGCAGGATCAGACGTTCTTCGCGATCCGGGTGGGCAACGACGCGGTCGTGTCGTTCGAGCACATGGACCATCTGGAGAAGGACACGATTACGGCCTATCGGTGGTGGAGCGTGGCGGAGCTCGAAAGCACTGAGGAGATCGTGTATCCGGAGGATCTCGTGGCGATGCTGAGGAAGATCAACTCGAGCTCGACGGGTTTCGCTTAGAGCTCCCGTCCGCCGAAGGCGGTTGCCGTGCTCCCCTACTGGGGGCGGAGGACTCGTGTGGCGCCTGCTATGAGGGCTGTTGCCAGGATCCAGCCGGAAACGACCAGTCCGTACGCGAGCCACTGCGTCCACCCGCCCGGGTCGAACAACTCGCGCTGACCGAATGCCGGGATCGGGAGCAGAAGGTCAAAGGTGTAGGCGAAGGCGTTGAAGTCGGGGCTCTCGGTGGGTTTGAGTGGCCTGGGAGGGTTGGCGGCGAAGGCGATGGTGCCGATCGCCAGCAGCAGGGTGAACCACATGCCCGCCAGCCAGGGGCGGTACCCGTACCCGACCGCGACGTCGAGCAGCCGCCCCCACGCCTGGCTGCCCGGTCCCTGCGTCTGCCGTCTGGCGCGAAGTTTGGCGAGCTGGGTGCGGCGGGCGAGCGCGTCGTTGCCGTCGCTGAGGTACCAGGCGGCCAGTTGTTCGTACGGCTGCGGCCGGAAGCCCTCCGGGTCGCGCCGCACCCAGTCGATGCGCTGCGTCACGCCCGAGCCGCGCAGCCGCTGGTAGGTCAGGCCGTTGAGGCGGAGCTGCTCGGGCCAGGTGTCTGGATCGTCGTGCAGCGTGCCGAGTGTGGTGTGTGCGAGGGTGACGACGCCTTCGATGGGTTTCGCGGGCTTGAGGTAGAGCTCGCGGATTTCCATGTTGCTCGCGTGGATGGCGTAGTTCGTGTCCGGGCTTCGTACGGTGCCGTCGAGCGAGAGCGTGCCGTTGATGCGGGCGCCGCGTAACCGTAAGCAGCCCCATGCCTGGAATCCACCGGTGCAGCGCATGACGTTCTCGACGACCATGTTGTCGGCGGCCAGTGCGTTCTTGCCGGGATTGCGGAGAACCGCCCCGTCCAGGAAGAGTCCGCCGTTGAGGCGGGAGCCGATCAGTCCGACTCCTCCGGTGAAGTCGGCGTTGCGCATGTACGCGCCGGAGTCGACGACGGCGGCGTGCGCGTAGAACGCCCATTCCTCGCCGTCGGCCACCGTCACCTTGGTGCCGCCGAGCCACAGGCCGCTCTCGAACTGGGCCCGGCTGAGGCGGACCGGGCCGGTGATGTTGGAGCCGGACAGGCTGAGGTGACCGGCCACCCGCATGCCGCCGCCGTTGAGCCCGGGGAGGTGGCAGTCGGTCAGGCGTACGGTGCGAGTGGTGGAATCGGTGAAACGGACGGGTTCGTCGAAGTGGCAGCCACTCAGGTTGAGCTCGTACGGGATCGTCCCGCCGACCACCGCGAGCTGGCCGGTGATCCGCGCGCCGCGCAGCCGTACGGCCGGGACCGCGCCGCCGGCCGCGTCGCGGGCGCCGAGGAGCAACTGGGCGATCACCTCGGCCCTGATCGACCGTTCGGGGCCCCAGGTGTCGCCGTCGGCGGGCGCGTTCCCTCCGGCGGTGCGCGTGCGGTCGGCGTGGTACGGGCCCAGCTCCACGATCTCGCCGGTGGGGAACGCGTTCCAGAGCCTCCGCTCCGCCTTGGTCAGCCGGCGCATACGGCCTCAGGCCTCAGCGGCGGTAGCCGGCCATGCGCTCGAGGCGCGCGACCCGCTCGGACGTGGGCGGATGGGTGGAGAAGAGGCGGCCGAAGCCGGAGCCGCTGAACGGGTTGGCGATCATCATGTGGGAGGCGGAGGTCAGGCGGCTGTTCTCGGGAAGCGGAAGCCTGCGTGCGCCCATCTCGATCTTGCGGAGCGCCGAGGCCAGGGCCAGGGGGTCGCCCGTCAGCCGGGCGCCCGACTCGTCGGCCTGGAACTCTCTCGTACGGGAGATCGCCATCTGCACCATTCCGGCCGCCACCGGCCCGAGCACCATCATCAGCAACGCCCCGAGGAAGCCCGGCCCCTCGTCGTCGTCCGAGCCGCCGAAGAACACCGCCACGTAGCTGAGCCAGGTGATCATCGTGGCCAGCGCGCCGGCGACCGAGGAGACCAGGATGTCCCGGTTGTAGACGTGCGACAGCTCGTGCCCGATCACTCCGCGCAGCTCGGCCTCGTCGAGCAGCTTGGTCAGCCCGTACGTGACGCACACGGCCGCCTGGCGAGGGCTTCTGCCCGTCGCGAACGCGTTCGGCTGCACGGTGGGCGAGATGTAGAGGCGCGGCATCGGCTGGCGTGCCTCGGTGGAGAGCTCTCGCACGATCCGGTAGAGGGTCGGCTGCTCGACCTCGCTGACCGGCCTGGCCCGCATGGCGGACAGCGCGATGCGATCGGAGAAGAAGTAGGCGATGCCGTTGCTCGCCAGGGCGAGCACGAACGCGATCCGCACACCGGTGCCGCCGCCCAACCACGCGCCCACCGCGACAATCAGCGCCGACAGGCCGCCGAGCAGGACGGCGGTGCGCAGACCATTGTGGTGCAAGGTTCCCCCCTTCGTGGTCCGGGTTCCACCTGGTCCAACGACGATGACCCGGTGCTTCGTTCCCAACCGTCCCCTCACTCGTGTCCCCGCGTGCTCAAGTGAGGGCACAGCGCGACCTGGCCGCCCCTCGGCGGGTGGACCGGTCAGCCGAACGCGGTGAAGGAGGTCATGTCCAGAACCAGTTGCGGGGCGATCGAGAACAGGACGGCCGCCACCAGGGAGACGCCGATGGCCGGCCACGTCGCCGGCGGCGGGCGGCGCCGGACCGCGGCCACGCCCGGGGTGAAGAGGCGGGCCGCCCACACCGCGTAGTAGTAGAGGCCGATCACGGTGTTGACCGCCATGACCAGCGCCAGCCAGCCCCAGCCGCCCTCGACGATCTCACGGAAGACGAACACCTTCGCGAACAGCCCGGCCAGGCCGGGCGGCAGGCCGGCCAGGCAGACCAGGCAGAACGCCAGCGCCAGCCCCGCCGCGGGCTCCCGCAGCGCGAGGCCCCGGTAGTCGTCGAGCTCGTTGCGGGTGGCGGTTCTGGAGACGAGCATGACGACCGCGAACGCGCCGAGGTTCATGGCGGCGTAGATGACGAGGTACGCCATGGACGTGCCGATCGCGGTGGTATGCGAGGAGGTGTCCCCCGCGATGGCCAGGGGCGCCAGGATGTAGCCGGACTGGGCGACGGAGGACCAGGCCAGCAGGCGTACGGCGGAGCGTTGGCGCAGGGCGAGCAGGTTGCCCGCGGTCATGGTGAGCGCCGCGACGATCCCGACGATCGGCGCCCAGGTGGCGGCCTGCCCGGACAGCCCGGCGACCAGGATGAGGATCAACCCGGCGAACCCGGCCGCCTTGGAGATCACCGAGAGCAGCGCGGCCACGGGGACGGGCGCCCCCTGGTAGACGTCGGCCGCCCAGGAGTGGAACGGCACCGCCGCGATCTTGAACGCGAACCCCGCCACCACGAGGACGACGCCGACCGTGCCCACGGCGGGCAGGGTCTCCCACGCCATCCCGGGTGCCGGGCTCTGCCCGCTGAACACCGCCGCCAGGCGGGACAGGTGGACCGTGCCCGCGATGCCGTACAAAAGGGACACCCCGAACAGCATGACCGCCGTCGACACCACCGACACGACGAAGAGCTTCACCGCGGCCTCGGACGCGCGGCCGTCGTACCGCTTCATGGCGGTGAGCGCGAAGACCGGCAGCGAGACCAGCTCGAGCGCCACCACGAGCATGATCAGGTCTCGGGACGCGGGCAGGGTCACCGCGCCGACGAGGGTGCAGAGGAGCAGGAAGTACCACTCGCCGACCGGGATGCCCCCGGCCGCCAGTTCGGTCATCGACATCAGCACGACCACCACGCCCGCGACGAGCACCAGGCCCGCGAACACCAGCGTGAACCTGTCCGTCACGAAGGAGCACGCCCCGCCGGGACCGGCCAGATCGGGCGGCACGCAGAACGTCGACCGCGCCGGGGCGCCCCCGGCCGCCTGAGCGCCGACGAACCCCAGCGAGACCAGCACCCCCGCCAGCGCGACCAGCCCCAGCGCCGTCCTGGTGCGCGGGCGGGCCGGGAGGAACGCGTCCAGCAGCAGCACCAGGCCGGCCGCCAGGGCGAGCACGAGCGGAGGCGCGATCACGAAGTAGTCGATCTGCTGGATCATGAGACGGCTCCCAGCAGGGTCTGGACGGCCGGGGTGGTGAGGGTCAGAAGGAGGCCGGGCCAGAGCCCGAAGAGGAGGATCAGGGCCACCAGCGGGGTCCAGGCCAGCAGCTCGTGACGTCTGACGTCGTCCACGGCGCGACGTACTTCTTGGGGCTCTGCCTGGGGATCGTGGCCGTCGGACGGCTCGTCGCCGTGGCGCACCGGTGCCGGGCTCGGCTCCAACGTGGCCGTCGCCGAGCGTGCCTGCGGCGGGCCGAGAGGTACGACGGGGCGCTCGTCCGGGGTGACGCCCTCATCCGAGGTGACGTCCTCGTCGCGCGCGACCGCCCGTGGCCGGCCGTGGGTGACGCGGGACAGCATGAGCAGGAAGTACGCGGCCGTGAGGACGGCGCCCAGACCCCCGATCACCATGTACGTCAGGAAGAGCCCGCGCGGCAGCCCGTTCGCCGGCTGGAAGGCCCCGAACAGGGCCAGCATCTCGCCCCAGAACCCGGCCAGCCCCGGCAGCCCCAGCGAGGCGATCGCCGCGAACGTCAGCAGCGACCCCAGCCGGGGCAGCGTCGCCAGCATGCCGCCGCCCAGCGACGGCATGTCGGCGGTGTGGTAGCGGTCCTTCACCGCTCCGGCCAGGAAGAACAGCAGGCCGGTGATCAGGCCGTGGGCGACGTTCGCGAAGAGCGCGCCGTTGACGCCCACAGGGGTCAGCGTGGCGAACCCCAGCAGGACGAAGCCCATGTGACCGACCGACGAGTAGGCGATCATGCGTTTGAGGTCGCGCTGGGCGAGGCAGGCCAGCGCCCCGTAGATGATGCCGACCACGGCGAGCGCGCCCAGCCACGGCGCCACCGCCGCCGCTCCCTCGGGGAGGACGGGGAGGGCGATCCGGGCGAAGCCGTACGTACCCATCTTCAGCAGTACGCCGGCGAGCAGCACCGAGCCCACGGTCGGAGCCTCCGTGTGGGCGTCGGGCAACCAGGTGTGCAGCGGCCACATGGGAGTCTTCACCGCCAGACCGATGCCGATCGCTATGAAAGCGATGATCTGCACGGATCTGGACATCCCTGCGCCGTGGGCCGCGTTCAGGGCCTCGATGTCGAGCGTGCCGGTCTGCGCCCATACGAGGAGCAGGCCGATGAGCATCACGACCGAGCCGAGCAGCGTGTACAGGATGAACTTGATCGACGCCGCCCTGCGTCCCGTGCCGCCCCAGATGCCGATCAGGAAGTACATCGGGACGAGGACGATCTCGAAGAAGACGAAGAAGAGCAGCAGGTCGAGGGCGAGGAACGTACCGAGCATGCCTACTTCGAGGACGAGCAACGTGAAGACCAGCGCCCTCGGCCGCGCCCCCGCGAACCCCTTGCGGGCGCTCCCCCAGCACAGATAGACGAAGCAGAGGAACGTCAGCAGCGCGGTCAGCACGATCAGCGGCAGCGAGATGCCGTCGACGCCGAGGTGGAAGCGCAGGCCCAGCCCGGGGATCCACGCCTGGTCGACCTCGAACTGCGGGACCGCGCCCCGGCTGTGGTCGAAGGTGGCCGCCAGCAGCACCGCCAGTGCCAGGGTCAGGCCCGACAGGACCAGCCCGTACGTGTGCAGTCGCGGGTGGAGCGCCTGTGGCGCGAGGAGGAGCGGGAGCGTGCCGAGCAACGGCACGGCCAGCAGCACGACGGGAAGCCAGCCCATCTCCATCAGCCGCTCACCCCCGCCCTGATTCCGGAGCTCATGATCGCGATGAGGCGGGACCGGGCCGTCAAGCGGGCACCGCACCGTCGGGCCGTCATGCGGACACGGCACGGTCGGGCCGTCATGTGGCCACCTCGCCGCCGGGCCGTCATGTGAACGCCGCTCCGCCGAGCCGTCATGTGGCCGTCACGCTGTCGAGGCCAGTCGGCTGTCATGTGAGCATCACCGCCCCCACCGCGATCAACAGGACGCCGGCCAGCAGGCCGCTCACGTAGAGCTGGACGTTGCCGTTCTGGGCGAATCGCAGCACTCCGGACAGCCCGCGCGCCGACCTGCCGGAGCCGCGCACCGCCCCGTCCACGACCACGTCGTCGGTCCTGACCACGAGCCTGGAGAGCGCCAGGATCGGGCGTACGAACAGCGCGGCGTAGAGGGCGTCCACGTGGAACGCCTGCTCGCACGGCACCCTGAGAGGCCCCAGCAGGCGGGCCGGGTCGGCGAGGGGGTCGATGCGCCAGAACGCGTACACGATGCCGGCGCCGAGCACGGTCAGCACGACGCCGACGGCCGCCACCCCGAGCTCCAGGTGCAGCTCCCCCGCGAAGCCCAGCAGCAGGGCCGGGACGGCGAGGAGGACGACGGGCACGAGCATGGTGCGGGGGCCCTCGGCGACGTCCACGACGTGGGCCGTGCCGGGCGCCGGCTCGGGCAGCGCCACGGCCCGCGCATCGCCGAAGAAGGTGCGGAGCCAGGCCCTGGTGGCGTACGCGCCGGTGACGGCGACCGTCGCGAGCGCGCAGCCGTACAGGAGGAGGGCCGCCGCGTCCGTCAGGCTCCCGCTGGACAGGGCGCCGTCCATGGCCACCAGGACGCCGTCCTTGCTGAAGAAGCCGCTGGCTGGAGGGAGGCCCATCAGTGCGGCGAGCCCGATCGTCATCGCCCCGAACGTGACAGGCATCTCCCGGCGCAGGCCGCCCATCTGCGTCATCAGGTTGGAGCCGACGTGGTGGATCACCACGCCCGCGCACAGGAACAGCAGGGCCTTGAACGCGCCGTGAGTCAGCAGGTGGAAGACGGCCGCCGTGTCGGAGCCCGCCGCGAGGCCGCCCGCCATGTAGGCGAGCTGGCTGATCGTGGAGTAGGCGAGCACCCGTTTCAGGTCGTCCTGGGCCAGCGCGGCCAGGGCGGCGCCCAGCATGCCCAGGGCCGCGACGACGGCCAGCACGTCGAGCGTGGGCCCGGCGGCCAGGAACGCGGGGAACAGCCTGGCCACGATGAAGATCCCGGCGGCGACCATGGTCGCGGCATGGATCAGGGCGCTGATCGGCGTGGGGCCCGCCATGGCGTCAGGCAGCCACGTGTGCAGCGGCACCTGCGCGCTCTTGCCGGCCACCCCGGCCAGGAGCAGCATCGTGGCCGTCACCAGCGTGCCGGAGGACATCTCCGGCACTTTCCCCAGCACGTCACTGATCCGGAAACTTCCGGCGGCCAGGCCGAGTACGAAGATGCCGAAGAGGAAGCCGACGTCGCCCAGGCGGGTCACGAGGAACGCCTTGACCGCCGCGCGCGAATTGCCCCGGTCTTCCCACCAGTGGCCGATGAGGAGGTACGAGCAGAGGCCCATGATCTCCCAGCCCACGTAGAGGACCAGGAGGTCGCCCGCGTACACGACCAGGAGCATGGCGCTGGTGAACAGGCTGATGAACGCGCTGTAGGAGGGGTAGCGCGGGTCGTCCTTGAGGTAGCCGACCGAGTAGACCTGCACGGCCAGGGCGACGAGGGTCACCAGGACGCCGAGGACGCTCGACAGGTTGTCGGCCTGGAGGATGAGCGTGATCGGGACGCCGCCGGTGGTGATCGTGCCGTACGTCTGGCCTGTGGGAGGTCCGGTGGTGGCGCCGCCGTTGACGAACGCGAAGCCCGGACCCCAGGCGAGCCAGACCGCCAGGGCCGAGGAGAGGGCGGTCGGCAGGATCGCGATCCATGCGGCCCTGGCGTTGGCCCGCTTGCCCGCTGCCCTTGCGGCGTCGGTGTCGGTCTGTGCCAGGTCTGGGGTGGCTTCCGTATCGGGGGTGGGGTGCCTGTGGGGCCAGCGGGAGAGCAGCAGGCCGGCGGCCGCCGCGACGAACGGCAGGAGCACGGCGATGAGCGGGAACGTCGTCGTCATGGCGTGCCACCTCGCTTGACGGGCTGCTCACCCTTACGGCCGCCCTGCGTACGGCCGCTCTCCGCGTGGCCGTCTTCTGAATGGCCGTCCTCGGTCTGCGCCTGCTCGGATGCGGGTGCCTGGTCATTGGGCCGGCCTGTGAGGGGATCTTCGTGGCCGCCTGCCAACGCCAGGGGAGGCGAGGAAGGGATGTTGGCGGATGCGGGCTCAAGGCCGTTGGGTGATGGCTCGGCGAGGTCGCGGAGGTGGTCGATGTCGACGGTGCGGCGGTTGCGGTAGAGGGCCAGCACGATCGCGAGGCCGAGGCCCACTTCGGCGGCCGCTATGACGATGACGAAGAGCGTGAGGACCTGGCCGCTGTGCAGGCGGTCGGCCAGCCACACGTCGAACGCGACCAGGTTGAGGTTGACGGCGTTGAGCATCAGCTCGACCGACATCAGCACGAGGATCGTGTTGCGGCGGGCGAGCACGCCGTAGACGCCGATGGAGAAGAGGAGCGCGGAGACGATCGCCGGGTAGACGATGTGCACTAGTGACCCCCCGTCTGATCGGGCGGCGGATTATCCCCGGTCGGGCCGGACGTCGTGCCGTCCGGAGTGCTGGGCGACGGCTTGTCCGGAATGCTGTCAGGCGGCGCGTTGGACGCCGGTCGGCCGGGTGTCTGGTCCTTGTCGGTGCGGGAGCGGGGTGGGGAGCCTCCGGGGATGTCGGTGCGGGACAGGACGATCGCGCCGACGAGGGCGGCGAGCAGCAGGACCGACAGTGCCTCGAACGGCAGCACCCAGGTGGCGAACACGCTCGCGCCCAGTTCCTTGGCGGCTCCCGCGCCCGGACGCAGGGGCGTGTAGGCCGTACGGAAACCGTCGATCACCACCGTGACGAGCACCGCGGCGGTCGCGACCGCCACCACGGCGGAGGCGACGCGGTTGCCGCTGTCGAGGTCGGCGGAACGGCCGATGGGAGCACGGGTGAGCATGATGCCGAACAACATGAGCACGACCACCGCCCCCACGTAGATCAGCACCTGGACCCAGGCCACGAACTCGGCGGTCAGAACGAGGTAACCGCCGGCGAGGGCGCCGAAGCAGACCACGAGCCAGAGGGCGGCGTGGACCAGTTGTCTGGTCGTGACGACAAGCAGCGCCGATCCAACCGCTACCGCGCCCAGCAGCAAGAAGACGATCTCTTGCCCGGTGGGTGACAGGTAGGAGGGCACCGCCTCGGTCACGACTCCTCCTCGGACTCCCTTGTCTCGTCAGGACCGAGCCGCCCGGGTGGTCGGATGGACCGTGGATCGGCCATCCTGCGTCTGCGGGGGCTCGCGGGAGAAGTGTGCTCTCCCGGATCGGGCTCCGGTTGCGGTTGGCCCGAGGCTGTGGACAACTTTTCTGGGGACGGCCGGCCTGTGGATGACGCCGATCGGCCGGACGGCTGCGGGGGTGAGGTGTTCTCCCCGGTCCCTTCCGCGGAAGGCCGGGAAGTCGCTTCGTCCTGGCTGCCGGAGGGATCGGCAGCGGTCGCGTCGCCTTCGGAGGTCGTCGATCCGTTCTCGTCCGCGGAGGGAGAGGTGGTCGTCCGGCCGGCCTCGGTCGAGGGGGTTGAGGTCGGGGAGGGCTCCGTACGGGCGTCGGCGCTCGTCTCGCTCTTCCCGGATGCGGGGCCGATGGGGCGGTCGGCGGCGGCGGGGGCGTTGTCCTGAGGACGGGGCGGCAGGGCGCCTGGGGGGCGAATGCCGCGTACGTTCTGGATGGGCCGGCGAGGGCGTGCACGGCGGTCGCCCTGGGCGGAGGTGTCAGGGGCCTGGGCCTTGGATTCTGCGCTGTCGGAGTCGCCCGTTGTCGGGGAGGAGCGCGTCCCGGACGGTGTCTCGGAGGTGCCGGTCGTGGTGTCGGCGGCCGTGGCTCCTGCTGCGGGTCGCGGCTCCGTGGCTTCCGGCGATGGCTGCGATCCTGTGGACGCCGGTGCCGCGTGCGTGTTTGCGGCTTCTGCCTCGGGTTGCGGGGTCTTGGTGCCCGGTACGGAGGACGGTGCCGCGTCTTCTGTGCCTGACTGTACGGTGCCCGGCGCGGGGGGCGATGCTGCGGCTTCCGGGGCGGCCTTGGATTCTTGGGCAGGCCTGGGTTCTTGGGCGGTGGGCGTTCTCGGCTCGCGTGTGGGCCTTGGTGCCGGGCGCTCCGCCGTACCTCTGGCCGATTCCGGGGTGCGGCGAGTGGCGGGGCGGCGGGGGGCGGCGGTGAGTTCCTTGGGGGGTTCGGCGCCGGGGTCGTGGGGCGGAGGTGGTGGGACCGTTTGGGCCCAGGCACCCAGCGCGTCCTTCTCGTGGAGAAGGTTACGGATGTCGCCCTCGGCGTACTCGAACTCCGGCGACCAGAAGAGGGCGTCGAACGGGCACACCTCGATGCAGATCCCGCAGTACATGCACAGGGAGAAGTCGATGGCGAAGCGGTCGAGGACGTTTCGCTGGCGGGGACGGCCGCCCTCGGGGGCCGGGATCGTCTCCTTGTGGGAATCGATGTAGATGCACCAGTCGGGGCACTCCCGCGCACAGAGCATGCAAGAGGTGCAGTTCTCCTCAACCAGGGCGATGACGCCTCGGCTGCGAGGCGGGAGGGCGGGCTTGACCTCGGGATACTGCTGCGTTACCGATTTGCGCAGCATGTGACGAAGGGTTATGGACAACCCTTTCGCCAGCCCGACTCCCGGTATCCGCGCCATGTTCAACATCATGACGCAAGTGGCGCCGCACGTGAACGTGTGGGGGCGTTGTCCCCAGTTTTTCCACAGCCATCCACAGGTTGGCGGGGGGTTATCCACAAGCTGTGTGCATGCCCGGTATGGACGTCGGCGGGGCGATATTCTCTCGGCCATGCAGCAGAGCCATCAGGTCCGTCCCGGTGGCGGGGCGTGGGCGGCCGCCGTCGTGTGGGCCTGCCTGCCCCTGTTCACGTGCGGGCTGGCGACCCCGTTCACCATCGGGTTCGCCGCGTTCTGGCTGCGGAGCATCTGGCACGTCGTCGCCGCTTCGGTGTACATGGTGTGCATCGGTTCGTTCGTGATCGCGGCGCTGGCGTACAACGACTTCGAGGACGTCCCGCAGCCGCTGGCCGCGCTGGTCTCGCTGGGGCTGCTGGTCAGCTGGGGTGGCGGGGTGATCCACTCGGGCATCCTGGTGCCGACCATGGCCCGGGCACGGCTCCGGCCCTCCCTGGGCGGGCCGCCGCACATGAATCCGCACCGGCGGACCACGGTGCCCACCTATCAGCGGCACCCTCAGGAGCGCGCGCCCTATCAACGGCACCCCGGCGATCCTGCCGCCCATCAGCAGGGTCCCTATCCGCCGCGCCACGACGAGCCTCGTCGGCGGGCTTCCGGGGAGCAGGGGACGCCGCATCAGCGACGGCCCGGAGAGGCTGAGCGGAGCGGGCGGCGGCACAGCAGCGAGCCGGACGGGGTCGGACGGCGACCGGGAGAGCCCGGAGGTGTTTCAGGGGCTGCAGGGGCTGGAGCGGCTGGACGGCGGTCTGGGGAGACGGACTGGACCGGACGGCGCGCTGGCGAGACGGACTGGAGCGGGCGGCGTCCTGGTGAGCCTGGAGGGGCAGGACGGCGATCCGGCGAGACGGAATGGAGTGAGCGGCGTTCCGGAGAGCCCGGAGGAGCTGGACGGCGATCCGGCGAGACGGAATGGAGCGGGCGGCGGCACGGCGGCGAGCCGGACGGGGTCGGACGGCGGCCCGGAGAGCCTGGAGAGGGTGGGCGGCGACCTGGTGAGCCGGAGTGGATCGGGCATTATCGGGTGCTCAAATCGCTCGGGCGCGGCGGGCAGGGAGCGGTTTACCTGGCGGTGACGCCCGAAGGCGGGCGGGTGGCGGTGAAGGTGCTGCACGATCTCGTCAACGAGACGGCGCGGACCAGGTTCGCGCGGGAGGTGGACGCGGCCCGGCGCGTGGCGACGTTTTCCACAGCCCGGGTGCTGGACGTGAACATCTCCGGTCAGCACGCCTACATCGTCAGCGAATACGTGGACGGGCCGTCGCTGGAGCAGCTCGTCAAGAAGCATGGGCCGCGCGACGACGACAGCCTCACCCGGCTGGCGTTATCCACAGCCGGTGCGTTGGCGGCCATCCACAAGGCGGGGATCGTGCATCGCGATTTCAAGCCGAGCAATGTGCTGATCGGGAACGACGGGCCTCGGGTGATCGACTTCGGGATCGCGCGGGCGCTCGATCAGGTGACGATGGTGACGGCGGGGAAGATGGTCGGGACGCCGCCTTACATGTCGCCGGAGCAGCTCACCGGGGAGACGGTGGGTCCGGCCTCCGACGTGTTCAGCTGGGCTGTGACGATCATGTTCGCGGCTACGGGGCGGCCGGCGTTCGGGGAGGATACGGTGCCTGCGGTGTTCAACCGGGTGTTGACCTTTCATCCGGACTTATCGCCGCTGCCGGCTGCTCTGCGTGGTGTGGTGGGGGCCTGTCTGAGCAAGCGTCCTGAGGAACGGCCGTCGGCTTCCGATGCGATGGTGGCGATCGTGCATTGACCGGCGCTGTGGGACTGGCCGCTTGGTGATTTAGGGATAGGCGTGGCGGTGGCCTGCTGGTTGGCGGTGGCCTGCCGGTAGGTGGCGGTGGCCTGTGGGTGGCGGGGTGGGCGGTGCCGCTTGGGCGTTATGGGGTGGCGTCCTTGGCTGTCTCGGTGAGGGTGAGGTACTCCTCGCGGGACACCCGGTGCACTCCCAGCCCAAGGTTGTGGCGTTGGGCGAAGCGGTGGGCGTCCTCCGGTGGCCAGCGGCCCGGCAGGTGGTGAAGGGGTCGGCCGGCGCGGTCGAGGATGATGAGGCCGGTCAGGTCCTCGTAGCGATAGAGAAGCAGGCTGGACGCCCCGCCTCGCGACTCCCCGCCTCGCGACTCCTCCGTGTGGAGGGTGGCGATGGTGTCGTTGCCGTGGAATATGCGCAGACGCCCCATCGAGTCGAGGCCGAGGTACGGGCCGCCCGATGCTCCGAGCACAGCGCCCTTGCGGATGCGCCCGCGCTGGACCCTGGCCAGGATCGGCCGGATGACGAGCAGCGCGGGGCTGAAGGCCACCATCAACCACTTGGCCTCGACGACGTCGAGCAGCAGCCTGCCGATCGAGGACAGGCCGCGCCAGGCGAACCACATGCCGGTCGAGGCCAGGTAGATCATCAGCCCGATGCCCACGACTCCCGCGCAGATGGCCACCGGCTTGCGCCATGCGGCGAGGGTGGGGCGGGGCAGGCCGCGGAGGCGTTGCCAGCCGGGGGCGCGGCCGGCCAGGGCGGCGCGTACGCGGGCCGCCGGGTGGGAGCGGGCGTCCATCAGCGGGATGCCGGCTTCGCGGGCGAAGAGCTCCAGGTCCGGATCGTTCCAGTCGCCGGGCAGGTCGAGCAGGACCAGCCCGTCCTCGTCCAGGACCGCCACGCCCTGCACGGAACTGCCGTTGAAGTCGCACCGGTAGCGGTAGAGACCGGCGGCGGTGACGCGTACGGAATGGCCAAGGGCGTTGTCGAGCACGGTCAGCGTGCGACCGTCCGAGGTCAGTACGGTTTGCGGGCGTCGGCTGTCTGCGGTCGCGCCCGCCAGCGGAACGAGCTGATTCACTGGAAATCCTCCAGAGGCCCCCTGCTTTATATGACGAACGTGGCGAAGGGAAGGTTTCCCCCACGCCGCGCCGAATCTAGATGAGCACCTTGATGACGCCGGTCAGGGCCAGCTGGACCAGGGCGAGGGGGACGAGGATCGCCCAGGCGAGTTTCTGGAGCTGGTCCTCGCGCAGCCGCGGGTACGTGACGCGCAGCCAGATCACGACGAACGCCAGCAGGAAGACCTTGACCAGGGTCCACAACCAGCCGGGCAGTAAGGGTCCGTGCCAGCCGCCCAGGAAGAGCACGGTGGTGAGGAACGACAGGACCACGATCCCGGCGTACTCGGAGAGCATGAACAGCGCGAAGCGCATCCCGGTGTACTCGGTCATCGGGCCCATGATGATCTCGGACTCGGCGACCGGCATGTCGAACGGCGGGCGGCGCAGCTCGGCCAGCCCGGCCAGGAAGAACACGACGCCGCCGATCGCCTGCCACGGCAGCCACCACCACTGCCACGCCTCGACGATGCCGGGGATGGACAGCGTGCCCGCGGCCATCGCGACGGAGGAGGCTGCCAGGACGAGCGGCAGTTCGTACGACATGAGCTGGGCGGCCGCCCGCATGCCGCCGAGCACGGAGTACTTGTTGGCCGACGCCCACCCGGCCATGATCGCGCCGAGGACGCCGACGCCCATGACGGCGAGGACGAAGAAGAGGCCGAGGTCGAGGTGGACGGCCACGAGGTCCTGGTCGAGGGGGATGGCGATCAGCACGACCAGGTACGGGACGAGCGCCACGCCCGGGGCGATCATGAAGATGCGGCGGTCGGCCGCGGCCGGGATGACGTCCTCCTTCTGCGCGAACTTGACGCCGTCGGCGATGAGCTGCGCCCAGCCGTGGAAGCCGCCCGCGTACATGGGGCCGAGCCTCGACTGCATGTGAGCCATGACCTTGTGCTCGGTCTGCCCGACGATCAGCGGCAGCACCAGGAACACGATCAGGATGACGGCGAAGCTCAGCACCACGTCAAGCATCAGGCGGCCCCCAGTCGGCTGGAACTCCTGGCGGAAGCGTCTTGCGGCGGCTCGGCGCGCCGTGGCCGGACTCGCCGGGCTCCTTGGCGCCGGGCCACGGCTTGGCCACGCGGGCGGCGAGGATGAAGTCCTTGCGCAGCGGGTGGCCCTCGAACCCGTCGGGCAGCAGCAGCGGCACGAGGTGGGGGTGGCCGTCGAAGATCACCCCGAACATCTCGTACGTCTCGCGCTCGTGCCAGTTGGCGCCCCGGTAGACGCCGACGGCGCTGGGCAGGTGGGGGTGTTCGCGCGGCACGCGGGTGCGGAGGAGCAGGCGCTCATGGGCGGCCGGGTGGTAGACGTGGGCCACGACGACGAAGGCGTCCGGCGGGTCGTCGACGCCGGTCAGCCAGTCGAAGTAGGCGTAGCCGAGGTCGTCGCGGACGTACGTCAGGAGCTCGATCCAGTCGGCGGGGGCCACGTCGACGGTGGTGTCGCCGTACGACTCCGTGATCTCGGCCCGGTCGCCGCCGAAACGCCCGGACAGGCGGGCGCGGGCGGAGCCCTCGGTGGTCACGCCTCCTCCGCGTGGGAGCGGGACCACACGTAGCGGTCGCTGAGCTTCTCGCCGGCGATCTTCTCCTGGAGCTTCGTGATGCCGTACAGCAGGGCCTCGGGCCGGGGCGGGCAGCCGGGGACGTAGACGTCGACGGGGATGATCTGGTCGACGCCGTTGGTCACGCAGTAGGAGTCCCAGTACGGGCCGCCCGAGTTGGAGCAGGCGCCGAACGAGATGACGTATTTCGGGTCGGGCATCTGCTCGTAGAGGCGCTTCACGGCCGGGGCCATCTTGTCGGTGACCGTGCCGGAGACGATCATCAGGTCGGCCTGACGCGGGCCGTTCGCGAACGGGATCACGCCGAACCTGATGAAGTCGTGCCTGCTCGTCGAGGTCGCGATGAACTCGATGGCGCAGCAGGCCAGCCCGAAGTTGAACACCCACAGCGAATAGCGCCTGCCCCAGTTGAGCACGAAGCGCATCGGTCTGGGCGCCAGCCGGGAGACCGGCCCCACCGTGGGCATCGGGAGGTCTGTCGCTGCCATGTACTCCATTCTGGCCCGGATCGCAGGTCAGGCAAAGACACCTCCTGATCGCGATCAGACCGTCATCAGCTCATCAGTGGTGGAGCGCCGCCTGACACCGATCATCTCGTCAGTGGTAGAGCGCCGCCTGGGCCGTTTCCCTGAGGTCCTGCGCGACGCGGGCGGCCGCCGCCGCGAGCTCGCGCTCGATCGGCTCCATGTCGGGCGCCGGTACGCCGGGCCGCGCGTACGGGAGCCGCTCGGCGTGCTCGATGCGCAGGTGCGTCGGCGGGTGCGTGCTGTCCACCCGCAGGTCCGCGAGGCGGCCGGCGCGGCGGCGGCGCTCCAGCTCGGACGCCGGCACGGCCGCCACCTGGGCGCGCAGCGCCTCCCACAGGTCACCGGTGCCCGCGGCCACGGCGCCGGAGGTCAGGAACCTGGCGGCCGGGACGACCCACGTGGTGAACCCGTCCAGCAAATCGACGGTGGCCGCGACGCCTCCCACGCGGGCGGCCAGCTCGTCGGCCCGGTACTCGGCACGCTGGGACGAGCGGTAGAGCAGCAGTTCCATGACGAGGACGAGGCCCCGCACCGGGACGCCGACGACGGCCAGCGCGCAGTCGGCGAGCAGCTGCGACACGCCGTCGCCTGGCTGCCAGTTGAACCTGGCCACCCGCCGCAGCTCCAGGAGGGAGTGGAGCGCGCTGCCGACGACCAGCCCTTGGCGGCCGTCGCCGTTGCTCGAGTGGGCCATCTCGTGGGCGAGGAGCGAGACGCGCTCCTGGGGGCCGAGGAGGAGCCACAGGGGGTAGCCGATCTCGACCAGGCGGCGGCGCCGCCAGCCGTACGCGCGGAAGGACGCGTTCACGTCGCCGCTGATGGCCACCAGGTCGGTGGGCGGTGCTCCGACCTCGGTGCCGATCCGGTCGAGCAGGGCGTACAGGGCGGGGGCGTCGGCGCGGGCGAGAGCTTGGCCGCCTCGGGGGAAGGGGGCCGGGCGGGGGCGGAGGAGCCAGGCGAGGTCGAGGGCGACGAGGCCGAAGAGGATGCCGGCGACGGTCAGGCGGGTCAGCAGGTACGCGCCGGTGATCAGGAGCGCCGGGGCGAGGAGGTGGACGAGGCAGGCGAGCACGTAGCTCGCGATCCGGGCCGGCCCCGCCCGCCGCGCCGGAGCCTGGGAGGCCGCCCGGGGGGCGTCGGCCACGAGCTCCGCCCGGGTGTCGTCGGCAAGGAGCTCCGTCCGGGTGGCGTCGGCGAGGAGCTCCGCGTGCAGGCCGTGGACGAGTTTCGCCTGTAATCGCGCGAAGCGGGGCTTCGACGGGGCTGGGTCGCGGACGACGTTCCAGCCGCACTCCGGGCACCACGCCGGGTACGGCGGCTCGGGCTTGAGCGGCTGGTCACACTCGGGACAGATCGAGGGACAGGTTGACATGGCAGGGGAATCTGCCACGGCAGGGGCACGCCGGGATAACGGTCCGGGCCCGCGCGATTCCCAGGTCCAGGTCCCCAGCTCCAGGTCCCAGGTCCAGGTCCTAGGTCCAGGTGAGGACGCGCTTGCGCCAGGCGTACAGGATCCCGAGGGCGATGAACCCGAGGAAGACGAACATCTCCACGAGCGTCGTCAGCCCGTACCCGGGCGCGTCGAAGATCGTGGCCCAGGGGAAGAGGAAGACGGCGTCCACGGCGAACACGACATACAGGTACGTGAAGACGTAGTAGCGGACCTGCGACTGTGCCCAGCCCTCGCCCACCGGGTCGACCCCGCACTCGTACGTGGTCAGCTTCTCCGGCGTCGGCCGGGTCGGGCGGAGCAGGCGGTTGGCCATCAGGGCTCCGGCCACGATGGCGACGCCGATGGCCAGGAGCGCGGCGACGAGTACGTATGACCCGAAATAGCCATCCATGAACGGATCGTAACCCGAGACGGCAGGGATACCCAGCGTGGTCAAAGGCTATGGAGCGATCACGTCAAAACCGGGTAAACAGGAAGATCGCCGCAATAGCCTGACATTCATGCACCAAAAGCGATTCTCCTCCGGAATCGCTCTGCTGGCCCTCTCGGCCGCCGGCTGCGGGCTGGCCGGCGGCTCCCCCGAGCGGGACATCGTGGTCCCGGCAGAGCCGACGCTGATCGACTTCGCCGACCCCACCGCCGTCCCCGGTCTGACCACCAGGACGCTCATCGAGGAGCACGCCGTCGGCCGGTACGTGCACATCAGCTACCCCGAGCTCAAGAATGCCCCCGCGCTCAACCACGCCCTGCGCGCCGCGGTCGAGAAGCAGTGGCGCGACTTCCGCGGGCGCACCAAGGACGACTCCGCGAACCCGCGGCCCGAGCTGAACGTGGAGTGGCAGCTCGCCGCCGCCTCGCCCCAGGCGGTCGCGGTACGGCTGCGCACCGGCGAGTACCTGGGCGCGGGCTGGGCGAACTCCACCCGTACGTACTGGTTCGACCCCGGCACGGGCCGGACCATGGGGTCCGGCGGGCTGCTCGGCGGCGAGGACGCCATGCGGCGGCTCGCGGGCCTGGTGCGGGAGCAGCTCGGCGAGGAGCGCGGGCCGCAGGTCGACCGGGCCGAGGTGACGGCGAAGGGCGACCGGTTCGATTCGATGGCCTTCAACCGGGACGGGGACCTGGTGGTCGAGTTCGACGACTGCCAGATCGCGCCGTGTTCCCTGGGCCGGCTGGCCGTGGCGGTCCCCGAGCGGCAGGTGCGCCCGCTGCTGTCGGCGTTCGGGCGGCGGGCCCAGACGAGCGTCGCCCAGAAGAGCGTGGATCAGGAGAGCCTGGAGCAGGAGAGCGAGGACGAGTCGGGGGCCGGACACGAAGCCGGACACAAAGCCGGGCAGAAAGCCGGGCACAACCCGTTCGACGACCCCGGGACCGCTGTGGCCGTCGATCCGCGGGCGGTCAGCAACCGGGCCGGGACGGTGGACTGCGCCAGCGCCAAGTGCGTGGCGCTGACGTTCGACGACGGGCCCGGCCCGCACACCGGCGAGTTGCTCGACATCCTGCGCGAGGCGCGGGCGCGGGTCACGTTCTTCACGGTCGGCGTCAACGCCGCCGCCCAGCCCGAGCTGCTCGAAAGGATGAGCGCGGAAGGGCACCTGGTCGCCAACCACAGCTGGGCGCACAAGGACCTGTCGAAGCAGCCGTCCAGCAAGATCGCCGACTCGCTCGTACGCACGGCGGACGCGGTCGCGGCCGCCATCGGGCAGCGGCCCACGCTGGTGCGGCCGCCGTACGGGGCCGTGAGCCAGACCCTGCGCGACGTCGCGGCCGACGCGGGGCTGGCCCTCGTCAACTGGGACGTCGACGCCCGGGACCAGGTCGCGGAGAAAGCGGGCGACATCGTGGACCTTGTCGTGCGCCGGGTCCATCCAGGTGCGATCATTTTGATGCACGACATCAGACGGGAATCCGTCGACGCGGTCCCGGACATCCTCGAGAAGCTGCGCGGGAAGGGTTACAGGTTCGTCACCGTTCCAGAGTTGTACGGCTCGGCAGGGATGCAGGCCGGACGCCTGTACAGGTCAGGGATCGAGCTGCCGGGTAAGCAGCCCCTGACGTAACACATGCGGAGGAGGCACGTATAGTTGGCGTTCGTGACCCGAACCGTCCTGTACGCCCGCCTGCATGTGGACCTCTGCAGGCTCGCGTCCGGGCTGTGTCGTCGTTCTCCCGCCTGACCCTGACTCCGACCGCGTTTACCCGCTCGTTGCGGGATGCAAACGCGTGACCTTCCGAGGATCTAGCATGGAAACAGAGAACGCGCCCACGTCCAATCGCGCACCGGCGCGTCGAGGAGGACTGACGCTGTGAGCAAGCAGGTCCAGCAGCTCGACCGCGTGATCATCAGATTCGCCGGCGACTCCGGCGACGGCATGCAGCTCACCGGCGACCGCTTCACCGCGGGCACGGCGGAGTTCGGCAACGACCTGTCGACGCTGCCCAACTTCCCCGCCGAGATCCGCGCGCCCGCAGGCACCCTGCCCGGCGTGTCGAGCTTCCAGCTGCACTTCGCCGACCACGACATCCTCACGCCCGGCGACGCGCCCAACGTGCTCGTCGCGATGAACCCGGCCGCGCTCAAGGCCAACCTCGGCGACCTGCCCAGGGGCGCCGACATCATCGCCAACACCGACGAGTTCACCAAGCGCAACCTGCAGAAGGTCGGCTACGCGACCAGCCCGCTGGAGGACGACTCGCTCAGCGAGTGGCGCGTGCACGCGGTGCCGCTGACCTCGCTCACGGTCAAGGCCCTCGACGGCTTCGACCTGTCCAAGAAGGACGCCGAGCGCTCGAAGAACATGTTCGCCCTCGGCCTGCTCAGCTGGCTCTACCACCGGCCGACCGAGCAGACCGTCAAGTTCCTCGAGCAGAAGTTCGCCAAGAAGCCCGACCTCGCCAAGGCCAACATCGCGGCCTTCCAGGCGGGCTGGAACTACGGCGAGACCACCGAGTCGTTCTCGGTCTCCTACGAGGTCAAGCCCGCCCGCCTGGCGCCCGGCGTCTACCGCAACATCTCCGGCAACCAGGCGCTGGCCTACGGCCTGATCGCGGCGAGCGTGCAGGCCAAGCTGCCGCTGTTCCTGGGCTCCTACCCGATCACCCCGGCCAGCGACATCCTGCACGAGCTGAGCAAGCACAAGCACTTCGGCGTGCGCACCTTCCAGGCGGAGGACGAGATCGCGGGGGTCGGCGCGGCGCTCGGGGCCGCGTTCGGCGGCGCGCTCGGCGTGACGACCACCTCCGGCCCCGGCGTGGCGCTGAAGGCCGAGACGATCGGCCTGGCGGTCACCACCGAGCTGCCGCTGATCGTCGTGGACGTGCAGCGCGCAGGGCCGAGCACCGGCATGCCGACCAAGACCGAGCAGACCGACCTGCTGATGGCCATGTTCGGGCGCAACGGCGAGTCGCCGGTGCCGATCGTGGCGCCGATGTCGCCGAGCGACTGCTTCGACGCGGCCATCGAGGCGGCCAGGATCGCCGTCAAATACCGCACCCCGGTCATGCTGCTCTCGGACGGCTACCTCGCCAACGGCTCGGAGCCCTGGAAACTGCCCGAGGTCTCCGAGCTGCCGGACATCTCGCAGGCGTTCACCCAGGAGCCGAACGGCGCCGACGGCGAGTTCCTGCCGTTCAAGCGCGACCCCGAGACGCTGGCCCGCCCGTGGGCCATCCCCGGCACGGCCGGCCTGGAGCACCGCATCGGCGGCATCGAGAAGGCCGACGGCACCGGCAACATCTCCTACGATCCCGACAACCACGACTTCATGGTCCGCACGCGGGCCGCCAAGATCGCCGGGATCGACGTTCCCCCGCTGGAGGTCGACGACCCCGACGGCGACGCCAAGGTGCTGGTCATCGGCTGGGGCTCGACGTACGGGCCGATCGCCGCGGCCGCCCGGCGCATCAGGAAGAGCGGCGGGAAGGTCGCGCAGGCCCACCTGCGCCACCTCAACCCGCTGCCCGCCAACACCGGCGAGGTGCTCAAGCGCTACGACAAGGTGCTGCTGCCCGAGATCAACCTCGGCCAGCTCGCCCTGCTGCTGCGGGCCCGCTACCTCGTCGACGTGATCAGCTACAACCGTGTGCGCGGGCTCCCGTTCAAGGCCGAGGAGCTGGCCGGAGTGATCCAGGACGTGATCGAGAGTGACTGAGCTCGTCAACGGCAGGGGGCTGAGCCTGGTCCCCAAGACCGACGTGAAGCAGAGCCTGAAGGACTTCAAGTCCGACCAGGAGGTGCGCTGGTGCCCGGGCTGCGGCGACTACGCGATCCTGGCCGCGGTGCAGAGCTTCCTGCCCGAGCTGGGGCTCAAGCGCGAGAACATCGTGTTCGTCTCGGGCATCGGCTGCTCGTCGCGGTTCCCGTACTACCTCGACACGTACGGGTTCCACTCGATCCACGGCCGCGCGCCCGCGATCGCGACGGGGCTGGCCGCCTCCCGGCCCGACCTGAGCGTGTGGGTGATCACCGGTGACGGCGACGCGCTGTCGATCGGCGGCAACCACCTCATGCACGCCCTGCGGCGCAACGTCAACCTCAACATCCTGCTGTTCAACAACCGGATCTACGGGCTGACCAAGGGCCAGTACTCCCCCACCTCCGAGCTCGGCAAGATCACCAAGTCGACGCCGATGGGGTCGCTGGACAAGCCGTTCAACCCGATCTCGCTGGCCATCGGCGCCGAGGCGTCGTTCGTGGCCCGCACCATCGACTCCGACCGCAAGCACCTGCAGTCGGTGCTGCGCGAGGCCACCGCGCACCGCGGCGCGTCGCTGGTGGAGATCTACCAGAACTGCAACATCTTCAACGACAACGCCTTCGAGCAGCTCAAGGACCCGGCCGTACGCGACGACATCACGCTGCGCCTGGAGCACGGGCAGCCGATCGCCAGCGCGTCCAAGGCCGTGGTGCGGGCGGCGAACGGCGGCATCGAGGTGGTGGCGCGCGACAGCGTGAGCGCCGACCAGATCCTCGTGCACGACGCGCACAACCCCGACCCGTCCGTGGCCTTCGCGCTCAGCAGGCTCGACGAGCCGGCGTTCGAGCACGTGCCGATCGGCATCTTCCGCAGCGTCGACCGGCCCTCCTACGACGGGCTGATGGCCGAGCAGCTTGAGGACGCCGTCGCGCAGAAGGGCACGGGCGACCTGGGCGCGCTGCTCATGGGTGGAGACACCTGGCGCATCGGCTAGTTGATGTATTAGATGGAGCCGTCGGCACCGAACGGCTCCATCTTCTCCACGGAGCGGCGAACGTTCAGGCCCGAGAGCGGTAGCTCGCGTGACCAGCGAGGGCCACGTGAGCGCGACCATCAACACAGAGCGGCGAACGTTCAGGCCCGAGAGCGGTAGCTCGCGTGACCAGCGAGGGCCACGTGAGCGCGACCATCAACACGGAGGTCAATCCACGATGGCGTATTGGCCGGGAACCGTGGTGCTGGTGACCGGGGCGGCCGGGTTCATCGGCGCGCATCTGGTGAAGCGCCTGCGCGCGCTCGCCGCCGAGGTGCACGCCGTCAGCCGCCGCCCCCAGCGCTCCCGTGACGGCGAGATCTGGCACGTGGCCGACCTGGGCGACGCCGGGGCGACGAGCGGGCTCTTCCGGTCCGTACGGCCCCGCCTCGTGTTCCACCTCGCCGGCGAGGTCACCGGTTCGAGGGGCGACGAGGTCGTACGGGCCACGCTCGACAACAACGTCACCGGCACGGTCAACGTGCTGGCCGCCGCCCGCGAGCACGACGTCAGGGCCGTCCTCACCGGCTCCATCGAGGAGCCGCGCCCCGGCAACGAGTTCGCGCCGCCGTCGTCGGCGTACGCGATGTCGAAGTGGGCCGCCACCGGCTACGCGCGGCTCTACCACCGCCTCTGGGACCTGCCGGTCACCGTGCTGCGCCCCAGCATGGTCTACGGGCCGGCCCAGCCCGACACCACCAAGCTCGTCCCGTACGTGACGCTCTGCCTCCTGAGGGGCGAGCAGCCCCGGCTCACCAGGGGGACGAAGCTCGCGGACTGGATCTACGTGGACGACGTGGTCGACGCGTACGTCCTGGCCGGCGAATCGGACAAGGCCATCGGGCACGCGCTCGACATCGGCACCGGCGTCAGGACCCCGGCGTACGAGATCGTCGAGCGGCTCTATCGGATCACCGGCACGCGGACGTCGCCCGAATTCGGCGCGGCTCCCGATCGCCCCCACGATATTCCGCAGGTCGGCGACATCGCTCCGGCGGCGGACCGGCTCGGCTGGCATCCTGTCACGGAATTGCACGAAGGGTTGCGCAGGACGGTCAATTGGTACGCGTCCCAAGAATGTCACGAATAACCGCGCCCTTAGCCCGGTAGGCGAAATTCTGGGAGCATGGAGCCGATCAGCCGGCCGGCCCGAGGAGCCTTTCATGAGTCGCCTGAATGCCCTGCGCAGCCGTTTCGTCGACGCTCCCGACTCGCTGGGGGCCAGGGCGCGGGCGCGGCGCTGGCAGTGGTTCGCCGGCCGCTTCCCCGACCTCGACCAGATGGCCGTGCTCGACCTCGGCGGCACCGCCGGTGCCTGGATGCGCGCGCCCGTCAGGCCCGCGCACGTCCACATCGTCAACCTTGAGCAGCCGCCCGCCGACCTGCCGCCGTGGCTGCGCGCCGACGTCGCCGACGCCTGCGACCTGCCGGCCTCGATCCGCGGCACGGGGTACGACCTGGTGTTCTCCAACGCGGTGATCGAGCACGTCGGCGGCCACCAGCGCCGGCAGCGGTTCGCCGACACCGTGCACGAGCTGGCCGAGCGGCACTGGGTGCAGACGCCCTACCGCTATTTCCCGGTCGAGCCGCACTTCCTGTTCCCGGGGTTCCAGTTCCTGCCGCTCGCCGCGCGCACGACGATCCTCCGCCGCTGGCCGCTCGTCCACACCCCGACCTCCGACCGGGACGCCGCCCGCGAGATCGCCATGGAGGTCGAGCTGCTCAGCGTGACCGAGATGCGACACTACTTCCCCAAGTCCCAGATCCGCTTCGAGCGGCTGGCCGGGCTGGTGAAGTCGGTCATCGCGATCCGCGGCTAGTCGGCCATGACGCCGGCGCGGCCGTCCTCCCAGGTGTTGCCGCGCCAGACGTTGCCGGGGCCCTCCGGGTCCCAGTACGACACCGGGCCCGCGTACCCGCCCTTGGGCCACACGCGGCGGCTGAAGACGTTGTCGATCACCTTGATGTTCGAGGACAGGCCCTTCCTGCCGGCGCCCGCGTAGAGCGTCCAGCCGCCGCCGGCGAGCAGGTTGCCCTGCACGGTGACGTTGCGGGTCACCCCGAAGTCCTGGAAGAGCGCGATCGCGCCCGTCTGGTCGAGCGTGTTGATCACCGTGTTGTGCCGGATGACCAGCTCGGTGCCGGCGGCCGCGGTGCCGGTCGACATGATCATGTCGGTGTGGTCGCCCGAGTAGTACTTGGGGTCGTGCACGTACGAGTCCTCGACCAGGCCCTGGTCGGTGTGGATGCCGTTGGAGATCGTGTGGATGTCCACCCGGCGGACCGTGAGCAGCTTGCCCTGGTTGAGGATGCCGAACTGGGTGCGCTGCTTCCCGTTGCCGAAGATCTCGCTGTCCTCGACCGTCAGGCCGGTGTGCCCCTCGCGCTGGAGGATGCCCCAGTAGTCGGACTGGCCGCGGACCCGGGTGTTGCGGATGGTCACGTTGTCGGCCTCGACCGTGATGTCGCCGGTGATGTCCCAGCCGTCGATCACCTTGCCGTCTTCCTTGACGACGATCGAACCGGTCTTCTTGACCATCTCGGTGCCGGCGGGAACGCCCGTGTTGCCGGGTCCCGGCCATTCCCCCGAGGGCGGTGGCACGCTCGTCGGCGTCCTGGTCGGCGTCTTCGTGGGTGTCTTGGTGGGTGTCTCGGTCGGCGTCTTCGTGGGCGTCCTGGTCGAGGTCGCCGTCGGAGTCCCGGGCAGGGTCTTCGTCGGGGTCGCGGTCGGAGTGCGGGTGAAGGTCCTGGTGGGGGTGGGCGTCCGGGTAGGGGTCCTGGTGGGAGTGGGCGTCCGGGTCGCCGAGGAGGTCGCCGAAGGGGTCGCGGTGCGCGTCCTCGTGGATGTCGTGGAAGGCGCCGGCGTGGATGTCGTGGGGGGTGTCGGCGTCCTGGTCGTGGTTCTCGTCGGGGTCACGATGGGGGTCGCGGTCCGCGTCCTCGGAGGCGTCACGGTCGCCGGTTCGGACGGGTCCGGGGTACGGGACGGGCTCGCGATGGGTGTCGCCGTCCGCGTCCGGCCGCGCGTCGGCCGTACGGTCGGCTTCTTGGTGGGCCGCCTGGGCCACCACCACGGCCCCTTGGTCCGGGCGTTCCCCGGCCAGGTGCGGTCGGCGGTGTGGCGCGGGCGGGACCGCTGCCCGGCGGCGCCCTCCGGCGAGGCGGCGCTCTCAGGGGAGGCCGTGGCACCCGCCGCCTCCGTCAGGACCGCCCGAGGCTCCAGCACGTCGAGCGCGACGACGCCGTAGCCGCCCGCCACCACCGCCACGGAGATACCGGCCAGGGATAACCACCCGCGCCGGCTCTTGCTCCTTCGATGCCTTGACACAGGCGGCTCCTTCCGATCATGGCCGAGCGAGTCCCCCAGGGGGAGAGATTAGCCATGCCGGAAGCACCAAGAGAGGTTTTCTACAGAAAAGGACCCGCTTTCCCCTCAAATCATCAAAAACCTCAACCTGATCAAATACTACGAAAAAGCCGAAAAATGGCTGTTATCCAGGCGTTACCGTCCCGCCGCCCTCCCAGGTGTTCCCCCGCCACAGATTTCCGGGCCCTTCATGATCCCAATAAGAGACCGGCCCTGCCGCCCCGCCCTTCGGCCACACCCGGCGGCTGAAGACGTTGTCGATCACCTTGACGTTCGAGGACACCCCCTTGGCCCCGGCGCCCGCGTACAGCGTCCAGCCGCCCCCGGCCAGCAGGTTGCCCTGCACGGTGACGTCCCGGGTCACCCCGAAGTCCTGGAACAGGGCGATGGCGCCCGTCTGGTCGAGCGTGTTGATCGCCGTGTTGTGCCGGATGACCAGCTCGGTGCCCCGCGCGGGCGGCCCCGTCGACATGATCATGTCGGTGTGGTCGCCGTCGAAGTACTTCGGGTCGTGCACGTAAGAGTCCTCGACCAGCCCCTGGTTCGTGTGGATGCCGTTGGAGATCGTGTGGATGTCCACCCGGCGCACGGTGATCAGGTTGCCCTGGTTGAGGATGCCGAACTGGGTGCGCTGCTTCCCGTTGCCGAAGATCTCGCTGTCCTCGATCGTCAGCCCGGTGCGTCCCTCCCGCTGGAGGATGCCCCACCAGCCCTTGGTGCCGCGCACCCGCGTGTTGCGGATGGTCACGTCGTCGGCCTCGACCGTGATGTACCCGGTCACGTCGAGGCCGTCGATGACCTGGCCGTCCTTGGTCACCCGCAGCGACCCCGACTTGCGCAGCCGCACGCCGTCGGGCACGCCCGTGTTGTCCGGTCCCGGCCAGGTTCGCGCGGACGGCTTCGACGGCGCGGCGGAGGGGGACGCGGGCGCCGGCGCGGTCGTGGCGGGCGCCCGGGTGGCGGCCAGCGGCTCCCGTCCGCCGGGGCTCTGGCACCCGCTCAGCGACACGACCAGGCCCGAGATCAGACCCGAGACCAGACCCAGGCCGAGACGCCGGCCTCCGGCGTACGGCCTCACGCGTCCTTGGTCTTCCGGCCGCCGACGAGGTCGGCCAGCGCGGGCGGCGTCCAGCGCTTCGCGACCTGGCGCAGGTTGCTCTTCCACGCCTCGCCGGGCCGCTGCTTGAACAGCGTGGTGTGGTCGGCGGTGACCTCGTCCTCGGGCCTGCCGTTGGAGTAGTAGTAGAGCGCCATCGACCGCCGCGCCCGGTCCTCGGGGCAGGTGAGCGGGTCGGGGTGCCCGTGGTTGGCGTCATCGGTCGTGGCGAACAGCACGAACCGGTTGAAGACCGGCAGGATCTTGCCCTCGCACTCGGTCATGTCCTTGTTCCACAGCTGCAGGTGCCCGCCGTAGTCCTCCTCCCAGTCCTTGTTCAGGTAGAGGAGGCCGTTGAGCCGGCGGTCGAGGTTGAGCCGGCGGCTGCGGTTGAAGTCGGCGTGCACCTTGAGGAAGCCGCCGGGCCTGATCTGGTGCAGCCCGCCGCCCTCGAAGTGCGGGTCGGAGACGAGTTGCGTGATGCCGGTCAGCCGCTCCAGGAAGTCGATGAACACGCTCCCGTTGAACTCCGCCAGCAGGTGCCTGGTGGCGGGCCCCATGCGCTCGGTGTCGGCCAGCGCCAGCTTCACCTCGCGCGCGGTGTCGAACCGCTGCCAGGTGGCGTCGCGCGGCTCGGGGAACTCCTCCAGGACGGGCTCCAGCACCGCGGGCGGCAGGAAGTCGTCGATGATCACGTGCCGGAACGGCGAGGCCGTACGGAACTGGTCGGAGTACTTGTCCGCCAGCGCGAAGAGTTCGTCCCGGTGGAAGGTGAAAGCCTGCACATCCTGCATGAAACGCGTCTCCGTCCCTGCGACACGGGCCCCTACCCCTCCATATCGCCCCAGCAGTGCCTGCTGTTACCTGTAACGATCCAATGCCGCGGCGCGATGGGCGACATGTGACGCCCGGCTCCCCCCGGGTCGCGATCGTGATCGTGACCTACAACAGCGCTCCGGTCCTCGGCGGCTGCCTGGCCTCCCTGTCCGAGGGCGCGGAAGGAGTTCGGCTCGCCGCCGTCGTCGTGGCGGACAACGCCTCCAAGGACGACTCGCTGCGCCTCGCGGAGCAGGCCGCCGGCGAGCTGCCCGTCCGGCCCGTACGGGTCGGCAGGAACGCCGGTTACGCGGCGGCCATCAACGCCGGCATCGCGGCGCTCGACCTCGACGGGCTGGACGCCGTCTTCGTGATGAACCCCGACTGCCGCCTGCGCCCCGGCTCGCTGGCCGTGCTGGCCGGGGCGCTCGGCCGTCCCGGCACCGGCATCGCCGTGCCCCGGCTGGTCAGCACCGACGGCGTGCTCCATCACTCGCTGCGCCGCGCGCCCGCCGTGCGCCGCGCGCTGGCCGAGGCGCTGATCGGCGGGCGGCTGGCGGGCCGCATCGGCACGCTCGGCGAGGTGGTCGGCGACCCCGGCCGCTACGAGCGCCCGGGCCCCGCGGACTGGGCCACCGGCGCCGCCATGCTGGTGTCGGTCGCGGCGCTCACCGAGCTCGGCCCGTGGGACGAGTCCTTCCTGCTCTACAGCGAGGAGACCGAGTTCGCGCTGCGGGCCGGCGACCGGGGCTGGGCGCTCTGGTACGAGCCCGGCGCGGTGGTCGAGCACATCGGCGGCGAGGCGAAGACCAGCCCCATGCTGGCCGCGCTGCTCACGGTCAACCGGGTGCGGCTGTTCCGGCGGCGCCGGGGCAGGGTCGCGAGCGCCGGCTTCTATCTCGCCGTGCTGCTCGGCGAGGCGGTGCGGGCCGCCGCCGGCCGCCGTACGGCCAGGGCGTCGGTCGTGGCCCTGCTCAGGCCCTCCCGGCGGCTGCGGGCGTTACCCGGATGACGGGCGTTACCCGGATGAGAGGAACACCATGAGAGTCGAGCGGCCGGCGATCGAGGGCGTGCTGCTGTTCGTGCCGGAGCCGAGCCACGACGAGCGCGGCTTCTTCACCAGGACCTTCGACGCCGCGCTCGCCGCCGAGCACGGGCTCGACCACACGGCGTTCGTCCAGGACAGCCAGTCGCGCTCGCGCCTGGGCACGATCAGGGGCATGCACGGCCGCTCGGGACGCGGCGAGGCCAAGCTGGTGCGGGCGGCGCGCGGCGCCGTGCTCGACATCCTCGTGGACGCCCGGCCCGGCTCGCCGACGTTCGGCTCGCACCTCACCGTACGGCTCGACGACATCTCGTTCGCGAACCTGTACGTGCCTCCGGGGCTCCTGCACGGCTACCAGGCGCTGACCGAGCACGCCGACGTCTGCTACCGCATCGACAGGGAGCACGACCCCGCCGAGGACCTGGCCGTCCGCTACGACGACCCGGACCTCGCGCTGCCCTGGCCGTTGCCGGTCAGCACGATCAGCGAGCGCGACCGGTCCGCCGGGTCGTGGAAGGAGCTCAGGAGCAGCCTGCCGGCCTGATCCGCGCGCTCGAAGCGCATCAGCGCCCCCGCCGCTCCGACGAGCAGGAACAGCACGCTGGTGATGCCGGGGAAGGAGAGCAGGTCGAAGGTGGCCGCGCCGAGCAGCGGGACCACCAGGCCGGCGGCGATCGTCAGCGCCAGGTTGCGCACGTTCGGGTCGGTGCTCATGCGGCGGACCCGCAGGGCCACGACGATGCCGCACCCGATCACGCCGACGAAGCCGATCACCCCGATCAGCCCCGTCTCGACCAGCGACAGCAGGTACTGGTTGTCGAACACCTGGTGCTTGAAGGGGTACCAGGTGCCCGGCCCGCGGCCGAAGATCGGGCTCCTGGCGAACTCCCGCATCGCGAAGGGGTAGTCGTGGGTGCGGTAGATGATGCTGCTGTCGTCCCCGGCGCCGGCGAACAGGTTGTAGAACGTGCCAAGAAGGCCGGGCGCCAGGACCTTCATGAAGCCCAGGAACACCACGAACGCGCCGAGCGCGGCGATCCTGCGCCGGTTCGACCAGCCGAACAGGAGGATCAGCCCCGACCCCGCCATGCCGAGCACGGCGGTCCTGGAGACCGAGAACATCAGCCCCGCCGCGATGACGGCGGCGCAGATCCACCAGCGCACCGCGCCCTCGCCCCGGCTGCGCGCCTGGAAGCCGAGGTGCGCGGCCAGCGGCAGCAGCATCGCCGACAGCGCGCCGAACTCGATCGGGTGCCCGAGCGTGCCGGAGACCCGGCGCAGGTCCGACCGGGAGATCACGGTCGGCACCTCCTCGGCCGAGGAGTGGCGCAGGCCGGGGAGCTGCATGTACTGGGTGAGGTCGAAGTCGAGCCTGAACTGCATCAGGGCGACGGCCGCCGCGAACGTGCCGCCGATCACCGCCGCCTTGAGCACGAAGTCGAGGCGCTCGCGGGTGCCGATCCCGTCGCAGACCATCAGCACCAGGCTCACGTAGCCCACGTAGAGCACGAGCGTGTGGTCGGCCAGGTTGAGCTCGTCGGAGGGCAGGTAGAGGGAGGTCGTGTAGCCGTAGACGGCCAGCAGGAGCAGGCCGTACACGAAGATCGAGGTGCGGACCGGGTTGGTGCCCTTGGCCGCGCCCGTCGTACTGATCATCTGCGCGCAGATCCAGACCACGCCCAGCGACAGGGCCAGGATCTCGGCGGGCGTGAGCGACAGCGGGAGCCCGGCCACCGCCAGCCGGGCCGGCAGGAACAGCAGGACCACGACGAACAGGCAGACCAGCGTGGCGCCGTCGGCGCGCCGCGGCCGGGCGATCCCGAGGCTCGGGCCGGTCATCCTTCGCGTCCCACCAGCGACCGGGTGCCGTTGCTCGCGGCGGTCTCGTGGTGCGCGGGCACGGCCGGGCGGCGGGCCCGGCGGCGCCGGGCGAAGCTCTCGGCGGCGAACCCGGCGAACAGGCTCATGAAGAACGCCAGCGCCCCGGTGACCACCGCGCTCCGCATCCGGCTGCCCTTCTTCTCGTCGGGCTGGGTCGGCGGCACCACCACGGTGGCGCTCACGTACGTGGTGGGCGGCGCCTTGACCTGCTGCTGCCGGGCGCGCAACTGCTTCTTGGCCAGCTCGGTCATCCGCGACACGATGCCGTACGCCTGCTCGGCGCTCGGCGCCTCGCAGACGATGACGATGAACGGGGTCGCCGCCATCAGCTCGGGGTTGGTCCCCCCGGCGGTGACCTTGAGCGTGACGTCGCCGCCGGGCGGCACCCCGACCTCGGCCGCCGCCTCAGGGGCGTTCAGCGCCTGGATGAGGATCGACGAGGTCATGCTGAGCCCCTGGTCGAAGGAGACCAGGGGGTTGGTGCGCGGGTTGGGGAAGCGGGGGTCGCTCGGCACGCTGCCGCCGGTGACCGGCAGGGTGAGGACGATCGCCGAGTCGGAGATGAAGGTCTTGGGCGCCACGGCGTAGACGCCGAGTGCCGCCGCGATCGTGAGCAGGAAGGCCGGCACCGTCACGTACCAGCGCCTGAACAGCACCGTCACCGTCGCCCAGAAGTCCATGGCCGGGCCTCACCCCTCGCCGTCGTCCTGGCGCGCCTTCCCGAGCCCGGGCACGGGCGAGAGACCCTCTCCTCGGTAGGCGGGGAACTCCATGGTGGCCGAGCTGTCCTCGTCTGGCTCGTCCTCGCCGGGCTGCTGCACCACCGCCTGCGGCACCACGACCGGTTCGGGGGCCGGGGGCACGGGAACGGGGGCGGGCGCGGGAACAGGAACGGGGGCGGCGGGGGCGGGCTCGGGCTTGGGGGCGCGCCTGTGCACCACGCCGTACGCGAT
Source organism: Nonomuraea phyllanthi (assembly GCF_006334985.2). Taxonomy (GTDB): domain Bacteria; phylum Actinomycetota; class Actinomycetes; order Streptosporangiales; family Streptosporangiaceae; genus Nonomuraea; species Nonomuraea phyllanthi. Next base: position 71,834 of record NZ_VDLX02000015.1, on the reverse strand, counting down.
GCCGAGGCCCAGCACCAGGCAGAGCAGCCCGCCGCCGATCGCGCCCTGCCAGTTGAGGCTGCGGTCGGCCTCCGGCACGGACGGCGGCACGATGTCGGTCGAGGTGATGAAGGTGTTCGCCGGGGCGCCGAGCGCCGTCTGCCAGTCCGACAGCTCGGTCGCCACGCGCTTGCGCGCCGCCATGAGCACGGCCGTCGCCCGCTCGGGCGAGTCGCTCTCGACCCGGACGTAGATGTACGGGCCGTTGATGTCCAGGACGTTGGGGTTGCTGCGGCCGTCGTCGATCGTGATCTCCGTCGGGCCGTCCTTGGGCGCGCCGAGCTCCGTCCAGACGTCCTGCGTGTTCATGGCCAGGATGACGATGCTGGCCCCGGTCTTCAGGGCGTCGTTGAAGGAGAGGAACGGGTTGATGAGCCCCTGCTTGGTCTTGTCGTTGGGAATCGTGCCGCCGTTCACCGGCACGGCCAGGACCAGGGAGACGTCCGCCGTGTAGCTCACCGGGACCACGGCGTACACCGCGCCGCCCACCAGAAGGGACAGGAGGAGCAGCGGCGGGCCGATCAGAATTCTTCGGAGGAGAACAAGAATCGCCTTCCAGAACTCCATTTTGGTACGTTCCCCCGCATCGGCGACGCTTGCCTTATAGACGGCCATCGCGCAATCACGGCCTGGCGTTACACGCCTCCGGATCGGTTACGTCGCGCGCCTTCGGAGCGATAGACGTACGACTACGGCGACGGGGGCTTCAGGTGGGGCTGACAGCAGAGCGTGTGGCGACGCGGGGCAGGCTCGCCGGGCTCGACGGGTTACGCGGCCTGGCCGCGCTCTTCGTGGTCCTGCACCATTGCTGGCTGTTGTCCTTCCCCGGGTTCCCGCTCAACGACGCGCCCGCGTGGACGGGCTGGCTGCGGTACGGCCACTTCGCGGTCGTGGTGTTCATCGTGCTGTCCGGGTTCTCGCTGGCGGTCTCGCCCGCCCGCTCCGGCTGGCGGCTGGGCGGCGCCGGCACGTTCTTCAACCGGCGCGCGTGGCGGATCCTGCCACCGTACTGGGCGGCGCTGCTGTTCAGCCTGGTGATCGCGTGGACGGTCATCCCGCAGCCGGGCCAGGAGGTGCCCACCGGGAAATCCGTGGTGATCTACGGGCTGCTGCTGCAGGACGTCTTCGGCTCCCCCAGCCCCAACGGGGCCCTGTGGTCGATCGCCGTCGAGGCGCAGCTCTACCTCGTGTTCCCGCTGATGCTGCTGGTCGTGCGGAGGATGGGCGCGGCGGTGATGCTGGGCGCGGTGACCGCGGTCGTCGTGGCGGTGGGCGCGCTGGCGCCGGCCGTCCCGGCCGTGGACCTGCTGATGCGGCTCACCCCGCAGTTCGCCGCGCTCTTCGCCATGGGCGCGGTCTGCGCGGGCGTCGTACGGACGCCGGAGCCGGGGGAGGAACGTGCCAAGGAGCCCGGCCGCCTGCCCTGGCCCTGGCTCGCGGCTGCCGCCGCCCTCCCCGTGCTCCTGCTGATCGTGGTGGCGGGCCCGGTCTGGGTGGTCGAGAACTTCTTCTGGGTCGACCTGGCGGTGGGCCCGGCGGCGGGGCTGCTGCTGGCGGGCGTGGCCACGGGCCGGCCGGTCCGGCTCGTGCGGCTGCTCGACACCCGGCCGCTCCGGCGGCTCGGCTCCTTCTCCTACAGCCTCTACCTGATCCACGCGCCGCTCGTCGTCATGGTGAACCGGCTGGTCGTCGCGCCGCACGTGCCGCCGGGCATGCCGGTGTTCGTCCTCACGCTCGTCCTGGGGGTGCCGGTGAGCGTCGGGACGGCCTGGCTGTTCGCGTCGGTCTTCGAGCTGCCCTTCCAGCGGCACCGGAGCTGGAAGGGCCTGCGCGACGCCGTACGGGCCCGGTTCAGGTGAGTTTGGCCAGCGCTTCTGCCTCATACTGCGCGGCCAGTTCCTCCGGGATGCGGGTCAGGTCGTCGGCCCGGCGGAAGTCGCGCAGCGTGGTGCCGCGGCAGGTGGCGTCCACGTTGGGCGCCGCCGCGCGGGAGGTGACGTCGTCGATGTGGACGGTGCGGAAGTCGATGCTGAAGCGGGTCCTGCCGGAGGTGTTGGCCACGGTCGAGTGCAGGTGCGCTCCGGAGAAGAGCAGCATGCCGCCGGGCTCGGGCACCAGCCGGAGGTCGGTTTCGAGGTCGAGCGGCTGCTCGGGCTTGGGCTGGTCGCGGGTGTCGCGGTGGATGTGCTGCGCGGCGGTGGGCCGGCCGACCGCGGTCCACTCCGCGTAGTCGTAGCGGCCGCTGCCGTTGCGCACGGGGCGGTCGAAGTACTGCGGGTGCAGGGCGAACACGTTCTCGGGGACCACCTCGTAAACCGGGATCCACCAGTTGACCTGGCAGAACGGCGCGGAGTACCAGCAGTCGCGGTGCGCGTGGTAGGCGTACGAGATGCCGGAGTCGAGGTAGTGGTCGGCGGTGGAGGTGCGCAGCCTCGGCACGTCGAAGTAGGTCTTGTCCAGCGCCATGCCCAGCTCGCCCATCAGCGTGACGATGAGCTTCTTGCTGGTGGGGTGGTGGATGAAGCGCGGCTTGAGGTCCGCGAGCAGCGCGGCGAACTCCTCGACCGGCATCTCGTGCTGGGCGGTCTGGGGGTCGCGGCCCTCGAACGCCTCCTCGATCAGCTCGCGGGCGAAGCCGATCAGGGCGGTCGAGGCGGGGGTCGCGGAGTAGAGGAAGACGTCCCCGTGAAAGATCATCTGCCGCCGAAGATCATCATCGATTCGGCTGTTGGCTAGTATTACGGACATAGCGAGATTGCTCCCTCGCGTGGTGCTTTTCCCTTCTCTCGCCTACGTCCGCTACTTCGTTACACCGGAGACGGCGCGGGCGGCCAGCCCGGCGAGCTTGCGGCTCCGGTGCGCCACCGTCCGCCGCTGCCGGAGCCAGTACGTCCGCAGCAGCACGGCCCGCGCCCGGCGCCGCTGCGCGGGCGAGAGCTCGACGGTGTCCAGGGCTCGGTACATCGCCCTGAACTGCAGCGTGGTGGCGAAATGCGCGGTCCAGGCCGGCACGCCGAGCATCGCGGCGATCGCGGTCAGGCGCCGCTCGCGCAGGTGGCGGTGGGCCAGCGGCTCGGGCACGTGACCCCAGGGCGCGGTCAGCGCGAGCATGGCGGCGTAGACCTCGTCCTCGCGGATCATCAGCGGGCGCGGCACGGCGGCCACCCAGTCGCGCCGCAGCAGGCCGTAGAGGGGGTCGAGCCCGAGGTGCACGTTCGTGTTCAGGTCGCACAGCTCGTCGAGGCGGTCGACGGGGTCGTCGGAGAGCAGCCCGGTGCCGCGGTAGCGCGGCCGGTGCTGCGTCCCGTCCGCCCCCGTGTACGTCATGTCGGAGGTGACCAGGATCAGCCGCTCATCGGCCAGGAACGGCTCCAGGGTCCTGGACACGTACGTGGGTTCGAGCAGGTCGTCGTCGCCCATCCACCGGAAGAACTCCCCCCGCGCCCGCCGCAGCGCCTCCTCGAAGTTCGCCACCACGTGCACCCCGTGCGGCTGCCGGTGGTAGACGATCCGGCTGTCCTGCCTGGCCAGCTCGCGGCAGAGCTCCTGCGTGCCGTCGGTGGAGGCGTTGTCCGAGATCACCACCTCCAGGTCGGCGTGATCCTGGGCGAGGGCCGAGCGCACGGCCTTCTCCAGGAGGTCCGCACCGTTGCGGACCGGGATTCCGATGGACACCAGCATCGCTTCTCCTCGGGGTCACCGCGCGCGGGCGGGAAGCAGCCGTACCAGGCGGTCGGTCACGAAGTGGAGCTGGTCGCGGGTCACCACGACCAGCAGGTAGGCCAGCAGGCCGCCGCCGCCCGCCACGACGAGCTGCACGAACGGGCTGTCCTGGGTCGGCATGGACAGGCCCAGCATGACGGCGGCGCACACCAGCGCTCCCCCCACCGGGCGGATCAGCCCGGGCAGGACGGGCGCGAGCCGCACCCCCGCCCGCTGCACGGCCAGCATCGCCAGGGGTAGGGCGACCAGCAGCGCGGCGGCGGCCTGCCCGATGGCGGCGCCGCGGATGCCGTCGAGATGCGTGCCGGCGATGACCGCCGGGATCATCGCCGCCGCGTGCCCGAGGTTCATCCAGACCGTCGAGCGGGTGGCGCCCTGACCGTTCAGGATGTCGAGGGCGAAGGAGGTGAGCATGCGCACCACCATCAGGACCGCGAGGAAGCGCAGCACGCCGGCGGCCTGCTCCCACTGCGCGCCGTAGATGAAGATGATCAGCGAGTGCGCGAGCACCGCCATGAAGACGGCCAGCGGCAGGACCATGGTGATGAGCAGCGGCAGGCTCTTCTGCACGCCGAGCGACAGCGACTCGGCGTCGCGCTCGGCGAGCCGGGAGAACCCGGCGATCGACACCATGCGGATGGCGCTGCCGATCAGGCCGGGCACCCAGCTCGACACGTTGAACGCCATCAGGTAGAAGCCCAGCCAGTCCTCGCCCATGATGTTGCCGACGATGATGTAGCCCACGTTGAGCAGCAGCACCTCCAGCGCGATCCCGGCCGCCGAGGGGATGCCGAACCTCAGCAGCCTGGCCGCGATCCGCCGGTCGAACCCGAACCGGTAGGGCAGCCGCGCATAGATCAGCATGAAGACGCCGGTCACCACGGCCCCGGCGAGCTGCCCCCAGGCGAAGCTGTACGCGCCCGCCCCGCCGGCCGCGAGGACGATCGCCACCGGCGCGTTGACCAGGAAGCCGGCCAGCACCGCCTTGGCGTTCTTGCCGGTGCGGAACCAGCGCAGCAGGGCCGCGCTGCGCACCGCCGTCACCGCCTCGACGAGGATGACGGCGGTGAGGATCCGCACCACGGACGTGGCCTCCTCGCTGCCCGCCAGCGTCGAGAAGGCGGGAGCGCCGACCCAGAACACCGCGTACAGGCCCACCGCGGAGATCATGGTCAGCGTGGTGGCCGTGGGGGCGATGTCCTCCAGCCGCCCCCGCCACTGCACGACGGCCGACATGACGCCGACGTCCTTGACGACCATGACGAACTGCGTGGCCGCGAGCGCCACCGCGTACGTGCCGAAGTCCCCCGGCGCCAGGAGCCTCGCCAGCACCAGTCCGAGGACGAACGAGCCCGCGCGGGTGACGAGGGTGCCGATGAGGCTCCACACCGCCCCTCGCCCCGCCTTGCGCCCGATGTCGCTGATGTCAGGGCCTGGTTGCTCTCCCATGTGCCGTCTTTCCTAGCTCGGCTCGTCGATCCGCTCCAGCCAGATCTCCCGCCAGAACGGGATGAACGCGCGGGGGCAGTTGGATTTGTAGACGCCGTCGCAGATGATGCCGTCGAGCATGATGCAGGGGTTCTTCATCTCCAGCAGCTCGCCGGTCTTCTCGTCGATGCAGCGCTCGACGCGGGCGCTCACCCGTGCGACCCGCCCGCACGAGCGCTCCATGCTCTCCTCGAAGCCCAGGCCGCGGTTGAACCCCTTGGTGGTGAGCGTGGCGATGATCTCGTCCCTCGACTTGATCCGCACCAGCTCGCCGGGCTGGAGGTCGGTCGTGCCCGTGGGGGCCGGGCCCGTGTGCGGTCCCGGCCGTACGAACCCCCACTCCAGGCCGCCTCTGATCCGCAGCCAGGCCGGGAACTTCCTGGAGAGCCGCTGGTAGCGGTTGAACAGCCCGAAGAAGATCGTGCGGAGCGTCGCGGCGACCCCGGCGTTCCCCACCCGGACGTCCGTGACGTACTGCCCGAGGTCGCGGAACGGCAGCCGCTCGGGGGCGGCGCGCAGCAGCTCCGTCGCCTGGCACCGGAACCGCTCGCGGCCCTCGGGGCCCGGCTCCTTGCGCGTGTTGATCTCCAGGAGGGGCAGCGACGGCCGCTCGCGCCCGGACGGGGGCTGGGTGGGCGGCCCGTCCACCCGCCTGAGCCAGGAGGTCTTCCAGTAGAGCAGGCAGGCCGTCTGGCAGCCGCCGTGGGCCGAGCCGTCGCAGCGGGCGGCCGTCAGGTGCACGGCGTCCTCCATGCGACGCATTCCGGTCCTGGTCATCGTGTCGCAGAGCTTGTTGGCCACCTTGTGCACGGTCAGCCGCTGCCCGCAGAAGCGCAGCATCTCCGGCATGAAGGGGAGGCTGTCCAGCTCCCCGTTCTCATCGAGGGTGGCCAGGATCTCCTCAGCGCTGAGGACCTCGACCACGTCGCCGACTTTCAGCGCCAGACTCAACCCATCCACTCCTTAACCAGGCCCGCGCTCTGCAGGGAGTGTGCCGCGTCCGCCAGTGCCTGGAACGGCAGGTTCGACCGTTCCGCGATGTCCAGCAGGCTGTGCGTGCCGTCCGAGAGGTTCAGCACCCACAGCATCGCCATCTGCGCCTGTTTCGTGTCACTGCGCCCGCCGAGCGACCCGTAGAGGCCGCGGGCGCCCAGCTGCGGCTCGCCGTACGGGCTGAGGTTCTGGTAGCGGCGGTTGCCCTCCAGCACCTGTACGGCCGACCACAGCGTCTCCAGGGTGTGCTCCATCGCCTCCGGGCGCACGAAGTCCGGATTATCCGCCGACGTGTGATATTCCGGATAGCTCCCGTACGGGGTCCTCGTCAGCGAGCCGACGGCCAGGTCGAAGCCGGGCGAGCAGTACTGCCGCTCGTCGTAGCCGTACGGGGAGAAGTCGAGGAGGGTGTGCGGGGTGCCCTTCAGCACGTGCGCGAAGACCTGGTCGACCTCGGCGTCGCCGCGCCTGCTGCGCTTGTAGGTGATGTCGCCGGGGTCTCCCGCGCAGGCCAGGGTCACGCCGTGCCTGATCCGGTCGGTGCGCGCCCGGTTGAGGGCGAGCCAGGCGATCGCGCCGATGGTGCCGGGCGCGAAGACGAACCGGTAGGTGTACCGGGGGGCCGACAGCCGTCGCGCCAGCGCGACGGCCACCGCGACCCCGGCCAGGTTGTCGTTGGCCAGCGAGGGATGGCAGACGTGGCAGGAGATCAGCACCTCCTCCGCGCTGCTGCCGGGGATCACGTGCTCGCCGTAGGTCAGGTGCCCGTCGGCGAGCGTCGAGTCGATCCTGACCTCGTACGGGCCGTCGCCCAGCCCGTCCAGGGTGTTCTGGCTCAGGCAGAAGCCCCAGGTCTCGGCGTAGTAGCTGGTCCGGTACGGCACCAGGTCCGGCTGGTCGGGCAGGGTGTGCAGGTGCCCGCGCAGCTCCTCCAGGGACATGGTGGCCTCGACCGGCGCGCTGTAGCCGACGACGTGCAGGTTGGAGTCCTGGAAGTCGACCACCCTGTCGCCGGCGGCGTCCTTGATGTAGGCGTCGCGGATGTTCCATTCCCTGGGGATCGTCCAGTCGAGGACCTTCGTCCCCGTCGGCACCTGGGTGATCCGCAGCGGGATCGACTCGTCGATGATCTGCAGGGTGCGCCGCAGGCCCTCGCCGGTGATGCTCCGGCACAGCGGGTAGAGCCGCCGCACCAGGTCCTGCATCCCGGCACCGTTCATGGGCCCGTTCATGGTCGTAGGGTGTCGTCGACGGTGCCGGCCGCGCGGCGGTCGGCGAGCCGGGCCAGCCTGGTGTAGCGGCGCTCGAAGTCCTTCCTCGTCATCCCGTGCTCGCGGTAGGCGTCGATCAGCTCCACCGCGCCCGCCTTGACCGTCCAGCGCGCCTCGTAGCCCATCGCGGCCCTGATCCGGGAGAAGTCCACGCGGTACGAGCGCGGGTCGGCTCCCGTCTCGCCGGTGATGGCCAGCGTCGACCCCGGCACCGCGGCGACCACCTCGGCCGCGATCTCGGCGACCGTCACGTTGTTGACCTCGGTGCCCACGTTGAACGCCGTCGCGTGCACGGCCTCGCGCGGGGCGGTGAGAGCGGCGGCGAAGGCGTCGGCGATGTCCCTGGCGTGGACCAGCGGGCGCCACGGGGTGCCGTCGGACAGCACCCGGACCTCCCCGGTCAGGTAGGCGTGGCCCACCAGGTTGTTGAGCACGATGTCGGCGCGCGGCCTCGGGGAGAACCCGAAGGCGGTGGCGTTGCGCAGGAACACCGGCGTGAAGTCGCCGTCGGCCAGGTCCACCAGGTCGTCCTCGACACGCACCTTGGACTCGGCGTACGGCGTCACCGGTCGCAGCGGCGCGTCCTCGTCCAGCAGGTCCTCGCCGCCCGACGCCCCGTACACCGAGCAGGTGGAGGCGTACAGGAAGCGCCGCACGCCCGCCTCCTTGGCGAGCCTGGCCAGCCGGACGGAGGCATGGTGGTTGATGTCGTAGGTCAGGTCGGGCGCGAGCGCGCCGAGCGGGTCGTTGGACAGCGCGGCCAGGTGGATCACGGCGTCGCAGCCGGCCACGTGCTCCGGGCCCGCGTCACGCAGGTCCACGGCGTGCGCCTCGATCGGCTCGGGCTCGGGGCCGAGCACGCAGTCGGCGAACAGCCCGGAGTCCAGGCCGATCACCTCGTGCCCCGCCTCGGCCAGCACGGGGGCCATCACGCTGCCCAGGTAGCCCTGGTGGCCGGTCAGAAGTACCCGCATCAGTTCTCCAGATGGACGGTCAGCTTGGAAACGTGGAACGCCTCGGCGTAGCGCGTGTGGCACTCGATGCCCCGGATGCGGGCCAGGCCCAGGAACGCCTCGCGGTCGTACCAGGGCCGGTGCCGCTGGGAGGCGTAGTGGCGCTGGAGCAGGTCCGCCTTCAGCGCCGCCACCTCCTCCGTCAGCGGCTGGTAGACGGAGGGCGCGGCGAGGTCGCCGTCCCATTTGACGATCTCGTAGCCGAGCGTCAGGTGGTCGCGGAAGGCCGTGGGCACGATCTCGGCCAGCCCCCGGTGATCCTGGTGGGCGTCGCCCCGCCAGGGCGCGAGGATCAGTCCCGGATCCGTACGGGCGCGCAGCTCCTCCACCGCCGCCTTGGCCTCCTCCCACCGGGCCGGCAGGTGCCCGTCGGGCAGCTTCAGCACGGTGACCCGCAGCTCCGCCCCCGGGCAGAAGTCGGCCAGCGCCGCCCGCTCCTCGTCCTCGCGCTCGGTGCCGCCGCCCGACAGCACCAGCGCGTCCACGCGGAGCCCCGGACGGGCCGCGCAGATCGTCAGCAGGCTGCCGCCCGCCCCGATCGCCAGGTCGTCACAGTGAGCGGCGAGCGCCACGACGCCGGTGAGCCGCTCCGCGCGCAGCCCGATCACCGGGACCGTTCCCACAGCGCCCACGGCCGCTCGCCCCGGGAGTACGCCTCGTCCAGCTCCATGCGCTGGTTCACGGTGTCGGTCGGCCGCCAGTAGCCGCGATGGGGATAGGCCAGCAGGCGCCCGCGCTTGGCCAGCTCCACGCACCCGTCGGCGACCAGGTCACCGTTCTCCGGGATGTGCTGGAAGACCTCCTGGGTGAGCACGAAATAGCCGCCGTTGACCCACACCGGCATCTCGCTGACCGGCGAGATGCCGCCGACCAGCCCGTTCTCGCCCACGTCCACGCAGTGGAAGGTCTGGCTGGGCGGCACCACCATCATCGACGCCGCCGCGCCCGACCGGGCGAAGCGGTCGATGATGTCGGGCAGCGGCGCGTCGGTGAGCACGTCCGCGTAGTTCGCGAGGAACACCTCGTCGCCGTCCAGGTACGGGCGGACGCGGCGCAGCCGCTCGCCGATCGGGGAGTCGGCGCCGGTCTGCACGAACGCGATGGACCAGTCGGAGATGTCGCTCGACAGCAGCTCGACCTGGCCGCCGCGTAACACGAAGTCGTTGGACGTGGCCTCCTGGTAGCCGAGGAAGAAGTCCTTGATGTGGTGGGCGCCGTAGCCCAGGCAGAGGATGAACTCCTTGTGCCCGAAGTGCGCGTAGTACCGCATGACGTGCCAGAGCAGCGGTCGCGGGCCCACGAGCGCCATCGGCTTGGGCACCTCGCCCGGCACGCCCGTCCGCATGCGCGTGCCGAAACCTCCGCAGAACAGGACGACCTTCACACGACCTCCAGGTGTGGGATCGGGAAGACCAGCCGGCCTCCCCATTCGTGCACATAGGAGAGCTGAGCGGTGAGCTCTTCGCGCAGGTTCCAGGGCAGGACCAGCACATAGTCCGGGCGGTCCCGGGCGATGCGCTCGGGCTCGGCGATGGGGATCCTCGCACCCGGCGTGTACCTGCCGTGCTTGTAGGGGTTGCGGTCCACCGTGTAGGCGAGCAGGTCCGGGCGGATGCCGCAGTGGTTGAGCAGGGTGTTGCCCTTGCCGGGAGCCCCGTAGCCGACGACCGTCCTCCCCTCGTCGGCGGCGGTGATCAGGAAGCGGAGCAGGTCACGGCGGACGCGCGCGACCCGGTCGGCGAAGCCGGCGTAGCCGGACAGGTCGAGCAGCCCGGCGGCCTTCTCCCGGGCGAGCACGTCGAGCACCCGGTCCGACGGGTCCCCCGGCGCGCTCTCCGTCGGACGCGCCCACAGGCGGATGGACCCGCCGTGGGTGGGCAGCAGTTCGACGTCCACCAGCGCCAGCCCGCCGGCCGCCAGCGCCCGCTGGGCGGAGGCCACCGTGTAGTACTGGAAGTGCTCGTGGTAGATCGTGTCGTACTGGTTCAGCTCCATGAGGGTCAGCAGGTGCTGCACCTCGATCGAGACCCAGCCGCCGTCGGCCACCAGGGCGCGCAGCCCTTCGGTGAATCCGGCCACGTCGGGGATGTGCGCGTAGACGTTGTTGGCCACGACGAGGTCCGCGGGACCGTTCCCGGCCCGCACCTCGGCGCCCGTTTCCGGCGTCAGGAACGCGGTGAGCGTCGGCACGCCCTTGTCCCTGGCCGCCTGTCCCACGTTGGCCGACGGCTCGATGCCCAGGCACCTGACGCCGTGCTTCACCACGTGCTGCAACAGGTAGCCGTCGTTGCTGGCCACCTCCACCACGAATGACGGCTTGAACCGTTCCACGGCGGCGTCGGCGAACCGCCGCGCGTGCTCCACCCAGGAGGCGGAATAGGAGGCGAAGTAGGCGTATTCGGTAAATGTCTCTTCGGGTGTGATCAGCGGGGGTATCTGTGCCAGCCAGCACCCGGTGCACACCCGCAGATGCAGGGGATAGGTCGTCTCCGGCTCGTCGAGTTGTTCCGCGGTGAGGAAGAGCTCACAGGGCGGAGTCGCCCCGAGATCCACCACGCTGACCAGGTCGGCCGAGCCACACAGCCGGCAGGATGTCGTCAACAATGGGCCTCATCCGAAAATGACAAGATTTCCCCCTTTGGCTGACCCACAGCCGTACTTCGGGTGGGGGCCAAGGAGTGTTACAAGTATCTCCATGAAACGCCTGAGCATCGATGGAGCGCTGCTCTACATCCCCCGCATCCACAGCGACGCGCGGGGCGATTTCCTGGAAAGCTTCCGCGCCGCCGACCTGCGCGAGGCGCTGGGGCACTCGATCGAGCTGGCCCAGGTCAACTGCTCGGTCTCCCGGCGCGGTGTGCTGCGCGGCGTCCACTTCGCCGACGTGCCGCCCGGCCAGGCCAAATACGTCACGTGCGTGGCGGGCGAGGTGCTCGACGTCGTCGTGGACGTACGCGCCGGCTCCCCCACCTTCGGCCGGTGGGAGGCGGTGCGGCTGGACGACGTGTCGCGCCAGGCCGTCTACCTCGCCGAGGGCCTCGGGCACGCCTTCCTGGCGCTCAGCGCGTCGGCCACCGTCGTCTACCTCTGCTCCACGGCGTACGACCCGGCGCGCGAGCACGGCATCCACCCGCTGGACCCGGATCTCGGCATCGAGTGGCCGCTCGACGGGGAGCCCGTCCTGTCGCCCAAGGACGCGGCGGCGCCCACGCTCAAGCAGGCGCACGACGCGGGGATGCTGCCGACGTGGTGAGCGCCGTGGTGAGCATCGTGATACCGGCCCACAACGAGGCCAGGGTCATCGGCCGCCTGCTGGACGGCCTGCTGCGGGAGGCCCGGCCGGGCGAGTTCGACGTCGTGGTGGTGGCCAACGGCTGCACCGACGACACGGCCGCCGTGGCCGGGGCGTACGACGTGCGCGTGCTGGCTACGCCGGTGCCCTCCAAGCGCGAGGCGCTGCGGCTGGGCGACGAGGCGGCGCGCGGATACCCCCGGCTGTACGTGGACGCCGACATCGAGCTGACCACCGCCGGCGCCCGCGCCCTGGCCGCCGCGCTGACCACCCCGACCGGCCCGGACCCGAACGCGCCACACACCACCACGCCGGATGGGCCGCGTGCCGGTGCGCCGGGTGGGGTGCTGGCGGCCGCGCCCGAGCGGGAGCTGGCGCTGGGTGGGCGGCCGTGGCGGGTCCGCGCCTACTACGCGATCTGGACGCGCCTGCCCCACGTGCGCGCCGGGCTCTTCGGCCGGGGCGTCATCGCGGTGACCGAGGCGGGCAACGCGCGCATCCGCGCCCTCCCGCCCGCGATGGCCGACGACCTGGCCGCCTCGCTGGCCTTCTCACCCGACGAGCGCGTGATCGTGCCCGGCGCGAGAGCCGTGATCCAGACCCCCCGTACGGTCGCCGACCTCATGCGCCGAAGGGTCCGCGCCGCGACCAGCGTGGGCGAGCTGGAGCAGACCCAGGCCACGGCCGGAGACCGCACGGGCCCGCGCGACCTGCTGGCCATCGTGGCGGCGCGGCCGAGCCTGCTGGCCGCCGCGGTCGTCTTCGCCCTGGTGGCCGTGGTGGCCAGGCGGCGGGCCGCCCGCGCGATCCGCGCGGGCGACTTCACCACCTGGCTGCGCGACGAAAGCAGCCGGACCTGACCGGCCGCACCCGTGGACGGCGAGACCCGACCGGCCGCACCCGTGGACGGCGAGACCCGACCGGCCGCACCCGTGGACGGCGAGACCCGACCGGCCGCACCCGTGGACGGCAGAGAGTCAACCGGCCGCGCCCGTGGACAGCCAGGCGTACAACAGCCACCCCAGCTCGTACGGCCGGCACTCCCGGTCGACGGCGCGCGGCGGATAGACCCGGTCCAGCACGCCGAGCCGCAGCCCCCGGTGCACGCCGGTGGCCGCCGCCCGCAGGCCGCGGACCAGCTTGCGGGGATCCGCCCTGGCCTCCTTGCGCCACGTCAGGGCGAGGTCGTCGAGCACGAAGGCGGGCCGCTCGATCATCCAGTCGAGCCCCTTGGAGATCTCCGCGACGTGCGCGGCGCCTCCCACGTCGGCCAGGTCGAGCAGCGCCATGGGCGCCATCGCCAGCTGGTGCACGCTGTAGACGGGGTAGCCCTCGACCACCGCGCCGGTCCTGGCGTCGTAGTGCCACCACCACTCCCCGTGCGGCCCCTGGACGCGGCAGATCCTGCGCGCCACCCGCTCGGCCGCGTGCAGCGCCTCGGCGTCGCCGGTGGCGGCGTGCAGCCTGGCCAGCGCCTGCAGCGGATAGACCTGGTCCGCGAAGCAGCCCACGTGGGCGCGGTACCGGGGGACCAGCGGCCCCTTGCCCAGCGCGTGCGGGTAGAGCCGGTTGCCGGCCAGCCCGCCGAGCAGCCGCTCGCGGGCGCGCTCGGCCCGGCCGTCGGTGACGCCCGCCGCGACCAGGGCGGCCAGCGCCCATGCCGCCTCGACGGTGTAGGTCTGGGGCCGCGTGTCCAGCTCCGCCAGGCGGCTCAGCGCCAGGTCCACGTCGGAGTGCCCGGCCTGCGCCGCCGCCCAGCAGATCAGCGCGGCGTCGCCGTGCCCCGTCACCTCCGGCAGCCGCTTGACCAGGTGGCCGACCAGGTCGAGCAGGCTGTCACCGGCCAGCGCCGCCCGCTGCCGCTCCTCCTCCAGGGTCGCCACGCCGAGCGCGACGATGGCCGAGTAGCGGACGCTGCGCCCTTCCGGCACCGCCGTCCACGTGCCGTCGGCCGCCTGGCGCCCGCGCCGGGTGAACGCGAACTCGCCGCCGGCGTATCCGGGTGGCAGCCCGCGCACCGCCAGGTCCACCATGCCGGTCACGAACTCCTGGTGCCCGGAGCTCAGCAGAGCGATCCGGTGATCCGTCACGTCGTCTCCTCGATCCTGCGTCTGACACCGGCCCACTCCCGGACCACCAGGAGCAGGAATCTGCCGTTGGTCCGCACGTACCGCGGCCCGAGCCGTAACGGCTCCTGCAACATGCGGTAGAGCCATTCCAGGCCCAGGCGCTGCCAGCGCACCGGAGCCCTGCGGGTGCGCCCGGCCAGCACGTCGAACGAGCCGCCCACGCCGTGCACGACGCACGCCCCGGTGCTCTCGCCCCACTCGCGGATGAAGATCTCCTTCTTCGGCGAGGTGATGCCCAGGAACAGCAGGTCCGCCCCGGACGCGGCGATCTCGGCGGCGACCTCCGCCGAGTCCTCCACCGGGAAGTAGCCGTCGCGGGAGCCGGCGATGGCGAGGCCCGGATAGCGCCGCCGCACCTCGGCCAGCACCCCGGCCAGCACCTCCTCGGTCGCGCCGAGGAAGTAGGCGCGGTGGCCGCGGCGGGCGCCCTCGGCCATCAGCTCGGTGAACAGGTCGATGCCCGCCACCCGCTCGGGAATGCGGTGGCCGAGCATCCGCGCCGCCCAGACCACCGCCTGCCCGTCGGCCACGACGAGATCGCTGTCGAGGACCGACTGCCGCAGCGCGGCGTCCCCGCGCATGTTGACGATCTTGGCGGCGTTCACCACGCCGATGGTGAGCCGTCTGTGCTCCGCGACCGCGGCCACGCACCGCTCGATCACCTGGCTCATGGTGAGGGCGTCCAGCACGGTGCCGAACACCGTCTTCCTGCAGGTCTGCTGCTCCGGCAACCTCGTCATCCAACCCCCTGGGTGTCCATGACATATCGGCCTCAGGTCCGGAAACGTGACATCACGGGAGAACGAGCTCGGTGAGCGTGGCGCGGTGGTCCGTACGGGGCAGCCGCTGGGTCCGGAAGCTTCGGATCGCGATCCGGCGGTCGGCCAGCACGTGGTCGATGGCCACCTTCGGGAACAGCCGCGGCTGCTCGTAATAGGGCCAGGTCATCGAGAGCCCCTTTCCCGTGACGTCGGCGGCGTCCCGGTAGCCGGTCGCGATCAGGTCGCGCAGCACCGCGTGGTCGAGCGTGGAGTTGAAGTCCCCGGCCAGGATCCGCGGGCGCTCCCCGGCCGGCGGCAGCGCCCGGATGCTCGACGCCCAGCACGCCGTACGCCAGCCCTCGGACGGCGCGCACGCGTGCACGGCGACGACCTCGACCTCCCGCCCGCCTGGCAGCGTGACGACGGCGGGGAGGTGGCGAGGGCTCTTCCTGAAGACCGGCGCGGCGATCGGCGTGTCCGAGGGCCGCAGCGGGTACCGCGAGTAGATGGCCGCGCCCTCGGACTCCGTCCCCGGCAGCACGATCTCGTACGGCAGCAGCCGCGCCAGCCCCAGCGCCTCCACCCGCTCCCGCATCCGGTTGGTGAACTCCAGCAGGTGCAGCACGTCCGGCCGGTCCCGCTCGACCGCCTCCACCAGGGCGGACGGCGGCACGGACGAGTGCAGCAGGTTGACCGCCAGCACCCGCAGCACCGGACCGGCGGCGGGCGGGTTGCGCTCCGGCACCGCCCGCGGCAGGACGGTCACCGCGAAGGCGCCCGCCACGACCAGCGCGGCCACCAGCAGCGGCCGGGCCCGCAGGAAGGCCGCGCACCCGACCGGCACCAGCGACAGCGCGGCGGCGTACGGGGTGAACGACACCAGCTGCGACCAGAAGAACTTCGGCTCCCACCCGCACAGGCGCAGGCCCGCCCAGCCGGCGAGACCCGTCACCATGAACCACAGCACGAGCCAGAGCACCTGCCACGGCACCGAACGGCCTAGACGGCGCTGCACCGGCGCCCGCGGGTCAGCACCGGCCAGGCCGCGTGCAGCGCCTGCCGCCAGTGCCGGATCGGCTCCCCCCGGGTGTGGGCCAGCACGCTGTTGGCCGGCCGCCGGGCCGGACGGGGAAAGGCGCTCGCGGGCACCGGGCGCACCCGCGCCGGGTCCGCGCCGAGCAGCGTGAAGATCTCCTTGGCGAACCCGCACCATGTGGTCTCCCCCGCGCTGGTGCCGTGGTAGACGCCCGGCGGCAGCTCCGACTGCGCCAGGCGTACGAGATAGTCGGCCAGGTCGGCGCTCCACGTCGGCTGGCCGCGCTGGTCGTCCACCACGTCCACCGTGGGCCGCTCCTCGGCCAGCCTGATCATGGTTTGTACGAAGTTCGGGCCGCGCGCCCCGTACATCCACGCACTGCGCACCACGTAGTGCCCGTGCTCCAGCGCGGCCCGCTCGCCCGCGAGCTTGGTCCGCCCGTAGGCGTTGACCGGCCCCGGCGGCGCGTCCTCCGGGTACGGCGACGCGGCGGCCCCGTCGAAGACGTAGTCGGTGGAGACGTGCAGCAGTCGCGCGCCGGCCAGCCCGCACGCCTCGGCCAGCCCGCGCACGGCGTGCCCGTTGATCGCCAGCGCCTCCGCCTCGTGCGTCTCGGCGTCGTCCACCGCGGTCCAGGCGGCACAGTTGATCACCACCCTGGGCCGGTAGGCGGAGACGAAGTCGCGCACCGCCCGCCCGTCGCGCAGGTCGAGCTCGCCCCGGCCCAGCGCGAGCACCGGCTCGCCGGTCAGTGCCGCCCTGTCGAGGACGTCGGCGGCGAGCATGCCGCCGGCCCCCGTGATGAGCCACCTCATGCCGCCTCCTGGCCGGTGGGCCGCCCCGTGCCGGGTAACCCGTGGGTCATGCGGTCCACCAGTCGCGGTGCTCGGTGTACCAGCGGACGGTGTCCTTCAGCCCCTGCTCGAACGTGACCTCCGGCCGGTAGCCGAGCGCGCGCAGCTTGGCGTCGTCCAGGGAGTAGCGGCGGTCGTGCCCCTTGCGGTCCTCGACGTACTCGACCAGGTCCCAGTCGCGGCCGCAGGCCTCCAGCAGGCGGGTGGTCAGCTCCTTGTTGGTCAGCTCGGCGGTGCCCGCGATGTGGTAGACCTCGCCCGGCTCGCCCTTCTCCGCGACCACGCGGATGCCGGCGCAGTGGTCGCTCACGTGGATCCAGTCGCGCACGTTGCCGCCGTCGCCGTACAGCGGGACCTTCTCGCCGCGCAGCAGGTTGGTGATGAACAGCGGGATGACCTTCTCGGGGAACTGCCGCGGGCCGTAGTTGTTGCCGCACCTGGTGATCGACACGTCCAGCCCGTACGTGATCGCGTACGAGCGGGCCATCAGGTCGCCGCCCGCCTTCGACGCCGCGTACGGCGAGCGCGGGCGCAGCGGCGCGGCCTCGTCCCACGACCCGATGTCGATCGACCCGTACACCTCGTCGGTCGACACGTGGACCACCTTGGGCACCCCGGCGTCCAGGCACGCCTGGAGCAGCGTCTGCGTGCCCAGCACATTGGTGCGCACGAACTCGGCCGCGCCCTCGATCGAGCGGTCCACGTGCGTCTCCGCCGCGAAGTTGACCACCAGGTCGTGGCCGGGCACGACCTCGCGGAGCAGCCCGGCGTCGCAGATGTCGCCGTGCACGAACGCGTGCCGCGCCCCTTCGAGGTTGGCGCGGTGGCCGGCGTAGGTCAGCTTGTCGAGCACGGTCACGTACGCGTCGTGCAGGCTGTGGACGAAGTGGGAGCCGATGAAGCCGGCCCCGCCGGTCACCAGGATTCTCATCATGAACTGATCTGTACCTTGCTGTGATCGCCCAGCACCAGCCGGTGGGCCCTGGGCGTGTTGGGTGCCGGGGTGACCTCGACGTCGTGCCCGATGAGCGAGGACTCGATGCGGCCGACGCCGCGGATCGAGGCCCCGGGTAACACGATCGAGTACTCGATCTCGCTCTCGGTCACGGCGCAGCGGGCGCCGATGGAGGTGAAGGGGCCGACGTAGCTGTCGCGTACGCGCGCGTCGCCGCCGATGATGGCGGGGCCGACGATCCGGGAGCGCTCGACCACCGCGCCCCGCTCGACGACCACGCGGCCCACCAGCTCGCTCGCCCGGTCCACCCGCCCGCGCACCCGCGGCTCGACCGACTCCAGGACGAGCCGGTTGACCTCCAGCATGTCGGTGACGTTGCCGGTGTCCTTCCAGTAGCCGGAGATCACCGAAGACTCGACGCGCAGGCCGGCCTCGATCAGCCACTGGATGGCGTCGGTGATCTCCAGCTCGCCCCGCCAGGACGGCTTGAGCTCGGCCACCGCCGCGTGCACGGCGGGGCTGAACAGGTAGACGCCGACCAGCGCCAGGTCGCTCTTGGGCCGCGCGGGCTTCTCCTCCAGGCCCACCACGCGGCCCTTGGCGTCGAGCTCGGCCACCCCGAACTGGCGGGGGTCGCCGACCCTGGTGAGCATGATCTGGGCGGCGGGCCGCTCCCTGGCGAACCTGTCGACCAGGTCGTTGATGCCGCCCACGATGAAGTTGTCGCCGAGGTACATGACGAAGTCCTCGTCTCCGAGGAACTCGCGGGCGATCAGCACGCCGTGGGCGAGCCCGAGCGGCGCCTCCTGGCGCAGGTACGTGACCTGCAGCCCGAACGCCGAACCGTCGCCCACGGCCGCCTCGATCTCCGCCTGCGTGTCGCCGACCACCAGGCCGAGCTCCCTGATCCCGGCCGCGGCGATCGCCTCCAGGCCGTAGAACAGGACGGGTTTGTTGGCGACCGGGACGAGCTGCTTGGCCGACGTGTGGGTGATGGGCCGCAGCCGTGTGCCCGATCCCCCGGCGAGCACCAGTGCTTTCACCGTTAGTAAGCCCCTTCCCCACGGGTGACGACGGACCAGGTCTTCCAGAGGATCTGCAGGTCGAGGATGAGCGACCAGTTCTCCACGTAGCGCAGGTCGAGACGTACGGACTCCTCCCACGTCAGGTCGGAGCGGCCGCTGACCTGCCAGAGCCCGGTCATGCCCGGCTTGACCACCAGGCGGCGGCGGACGTCGGTGCCGTACTTGCCGACCTCCTCCGGCAGGGGCGGGCGGGGGCCGACCAGGGACATTTCTCCGCGAAGCACGTTCAGCAGCTGGGGGAGCTCGTCGAGCGAATATTTCCGCAGGAAAGCGCCTACCCGAGTGATTCTTGGATCGTTCCTAATCTTGAAGAGCACCCCGTCGAACTCGTTCGCTTCGAGCAGCGCTTCCTTGAGCCGCTCGGCGTCCACCACCATGGTCCGAAATTTCACCAGACGGAATTCTTCGCCGCCTTTGCCGACCCTGGTCTGGTAGAACAGCGCGGGCCCCCGGCTCGTGAGCCGGATCACCGCCGCGATGACCAGCAGCGGCAGCGCCAGCAGCAGCAGCGCGCCCGCCGCGCCGAGCCGGTCGAACACGGTCTTCACGACCTGCCGGGTGCCGTCGAACTCGGGATGCTCCACGTGCAGGAGCGGCATGCCCGCGACCGGCCTGATGCTGATGCGCGGCCCCGCCACGTCGAGCAACGCAGGGGCCACGAAGAGGTCGGTACGCGCGGTCTCCAGGCTCCAGGCCAGCCGGCGCAGCGCGGCGCCGTCCAGCTCGGGGCAGGCCAGCACGGCGACCGCGTCGGCCTGCTCGCGCTCGACCACAGCCGCCACGTCGCCGAACGAGCCGAGCACCGGGACGCCATCCAGATCGACGTCCATCGCGTTGCCCGGAAGGCAGGCCCCCACCACCCGCATTCCGTGGTACGGCTGGCGCCTGAACTGCATCACCAGGTCGAGGATCGACTCCCGGTGCCCGACCGCGACCACCTGGCGCATGTAGTCGCCCGCCGCGCGCTTGCGGTGAAGACGTTTACGCATCCGGTAGCGGTAGTAGAGCGTGACGAGCAGCGCCAGCGGCAGCATCGCCATCACGAAGCTGCGCGCGATGGCGGTCTGCGTGGCGTAGGCCATGATGGCGACCGCCGCCATGAGGCCGATGCCGCCGTTGAAGACGGCCTTGAACTCCTCCGTTCCCTCGCCGCTGGCGCGCTGACGGTACGCGCCGCCCATCATGAGCGCGACCGGCCAGGCCACGACCAGACCGAAGCCGAGCGCGAACTCCACCACCGGGATGAACGCGCCGGCCATCAGCCGGATGCCGAGCACGCACACGCAGGCCAGCAGCGCGCACATCGTGTCCCCACTTACCAGGAGCCGTAGGTACGCGCGCGTCCAGATGCTGGACGCGCGGCGTGGCACGGCCCCGAGGAGCACGACGGCGGACTCCTCAGTCCCCAGCCTCATGTCACCACCCTGACAACTCTGTGCACCGCGATTACAGGACGTTCCTTGAACCGCATGGGTTGACAGGTCCCACGCACAATCAAGGGCGGCGGCCCCCAATAAAGACTAAAGATCGATTCCGGTACGGGGAACAACGCCAAATGTCCACAACCGGACGCATGTCAGGTGGTTCTGGGGCTTGACGGAACGATCCAAAGATGCAACGGCTAACCAGAGAAATGTGAAGAAATATCTGATTTCCCGGTGAATGGAGGGCGTTAGTCGTACTCGAGGTCCGGCAGCGCGGACGGCGGGTCGGGACTGCGCCAGACGACCACGACGCCGTCATGGCCCGAGTCGGCGGCCAGGGTGAGCCGTTCGAGGTCGAAGTCGGGCAGGTAACGCAGGCGCGCGAGGAACGTGGCGTCCGTGGCCGAGCGCGGGACGACGCAGTTCTCGCCGTCGCGGTCGAGCAGGATGTAGAGGACGTCCTCCCCGGAGGCGGTGACGACACGGACCTCCACCACGTCCTCCCAGGCGAGAGCCTCGACGCTACCGTCCGCGTAGTGACGGGTGACGCCCTCTTCCGTGACATACACGTAGGAGTCCGGCATCGGATTGCCGTGCATGGGCGCGATTCTTGCGAGTTCCGGGGCAGTCCCGCAAGAGTTCGCGCGCATTGGAGCGCTCTGACCGCTCAGCCGCCATCTGGGGAGCCGCCCCAGGAGTGGCTGAGGTGCGCGGCCACCGCCGCCCTGGCCGCCTCTTCCGGCCCGCGCGCGATCGCGTCGAGCAGCTCGCGGTGCTCGCGCACCAGCACGTCCCTGTCGGTGTAGACCTCGCGCAGCCGCACCAGGCCGAGCCGCGTCTCGGCGGCCAGCACGCCGTAGAGCCGCTCCAGCCGCGGGCTGCCCACGGCCTCGATCAGCGCCTGGTGCAGGGCCATGTGCTCGGCCACGCTCTCCGACCAGGGCGCATCGGGGGGCAGCGCGGCCATCCGGCCCAGCGCGGACTCGGCCTCGGGCACCCGCCGCCCCGTCACGGCCCGCGCCATCAGGTCTTCGAGCGGGCGGCGTACGTACATGAGATCGTCGAGGTCCGAAAGCGTCACCTCGGGGACATAAGCGCTGCGGTTGCGCTCGCGCCTGAGCAGCCCTTCGTGCACGAGGCGCGCCAGGGCCTCCCTGACGGTCGGCCGGGCGACGCCGTACGACGCGGCGATCTCCTGCTCGGGCAGCGGCGTGCCGGGCGCGATCTCCCCGGAGAGCACCCTGCCGCGCAGGGCGTCGGCCAGCGCGCCCACGGCGGAGACGGGTCTGAGCGGCAACGTCACGGCTGCGACTCTAGCTCCCTTTCCCTCCTCGGTACGGTCGCCGCTTCCGGAAGGGCCACCACCACGAGGCTGAGCGCGAGCAGCACCAGCCCCGCGACCGAGACGGGCGCCAGCCGCTCGCCGAGCACCACCAGGCCGAGCAGGGCCGCGACGGCGGGCTCGGCCAGGGCCAGCGTGGCGGCCGTGGCCACCGGGGTGGTGCGCAGGCCCCGGCCGTACAGGAAGTAGGACAGGGCGGTCGTGCCGAGGCCGAGGTAGAGCACGGCGAGCAGCCCGCGCGGCTCCCCCGCCCAGCCGACGCCGTTCAGCAGCAGCACCGGCGCCATGAGCACGGCCGCCCCGCCGAACAGCACGCCCATCACCGCGCCGGAGCGGGCACCCTGGCCGATCGCCCGCGCGGCGGTCACCGCGTAGAAGGCGTAGAGCAGGCCGCCGAGCAGCGCGAGCAGCACCCCGGACACCACCTGCCCGCCCGCCCGCGCGCCGCCCCCGACGATCAGTGCCGCGCACCCGCAGATGGCCGCCGCCGTCGCCACGGCCCAGCGCCCGCTCGGCCGGCGGCCGTGCAGGGCCCAGGAGAGCAGCCCGGTGAAGACGGGCCCGCTCCCGATCGCCACCACGGTGCCGATGGCCACGCCGGTACGGCCGACGGCGGCGAAGAAGCACAGCTGGTAGGCGGCCACCGCGACGGCGCCCAGCAGCAGGCTCAGCCTGACCGCCGTCCTGACGTCCCTGCCGGCCAGGAGGGCGAGCGCGGTGCCGCCGACGACCAGCCGCGCGGCGGCCAGGGCGACGGAGTCGGCCGAGACGAGCAGTCCTGCCGTGCCGGCCGTGCCCCAGAGCACGGACGCGGCGACGACGGCGAGCGGTCCATCTTTCATGCTCGCCATTGTCTGACAATCAGACAATCTCGTCCAGTTGCTGGTCGATCAGCCGCAGCGCCGGAGCGATCACCTCCGCCGCGTAGTCGTCGAGCACGGCCAGGCCGTCACGGATGTCCGGGACGCTCTTGCGCGGCAGCTCCAGCAGCGTCTCCGCCTCCGCCGTGATCGACCCCTCGACGTGGAAGGCGTCACGGGAGGCCGCGATGGAGACCTCGAAACGCACCACGCGGCCGTCGGGCAACGTCAGATCGGCGCCGACGCGGGCGCCCGCGGGCGGGAGGAAATAGGAGAAGGGCTCGCTTCTGGCGAACGGATGATGTAAATCGGCGAGCATCGCCGACGCCCGGCTCAGGGTCTCGAGCAGGCCGGCCGCGGCCAGGCTCTCGCTGTCCACCAAGAAAGGGTAGATCAGCGAACCGCCCCGTGGCCATTCGGCCTGGCCCGCGGGCGGAGCCGCGAAGGACCCACCCCGTTCACTCCGCCGTCATCCGGGTCGTTCATCATTCAGTGGACAGGGACATTCCGTCGGCAGATATTGGATGAGAGCGGAGGTTTGCATGGACGTACGCCTGGACCATCTCGTGTGCTGGGTCTCCGACCAGCTCGGCTCCTTACATTTCTACGAGCAGGTGATCGGCCTGCCCGGCGTGCGGGCCGAGGAGTTCCGGGAGGGGAAGGCGGCCTTTCCCAGCGTGCGCGTCTCTCCCGACACGGTGCTCGACCTGATGGCGTACGACGATTCCAGGGGCGTGGAAGAGGGCACCGGGGTCGAGGGCAGCGCCGGGCATCCGGTGAACCATTTCTGCCTGGCCATGGGCAAGGAGGATTTCGACGCGCTGCAGGTGCGGCTGAAACAGCACGGCGTCGAGATCACCGGCACGGGGACGAACTCGTTCGGGGCGCAGGGCATCGCGCCGGAGACCGTCTATTTCCCCGATCCCGACGGCAACGTCATCGAGGTCCGCTACTACGAATGACGGCGGAGCCGGGCCCTGGCGGCGCGGCGGACCAGCGGGCCCATCTCGTCCAGCGCGCCGGCCAGCGCGACGAGCCCTTCCAGGGCGTCGAACGCCTGGCCCGCGCCCTCGGGATCGACGCCCTCGTAGAGCTCCAGCCCCACGAACGCGGCCGCCGTCGCCCTGGCCAGCCCCGGCACGTCCACGAACTCCGCCAGCGGCGACGTCGCCAGCACCCGCTCCAGCGCCTGGCGTACCTCCTCGATCCACAGGTTGAGGCCGACGGTGGTCGCCGGGGCGAGTTTCGGGTCCGTCTGGCCGCCCGCGAGGAGCTGGGCCAGCGCCGCCACGCTCCCTTCCGCGCGCTCCTCCGCGTGCAGCGAGCGGCCGAGGTCGAGAAGCTCGCGCAGGCTCGTCACGGAGGCGAAGCGGGCGCGGTAGAGGGCGACGCGCTGCCGCGAGCCGTGCTCGCAGGCGGCCACGAGCAGCTGGTCGACGCTGCCGAAGTGGTAGAAGACCAGCGCCTGGTTGACCCCCGCCTCGGCGGCGATCGTCCGCGCGGACGTGCCGGCGATGCCGTGCTTGCCGAGCGTCACGAGCGCGGCCTCGAGCAGCTTGGTACGTGTGTCGGCCACCGGCTTCCCTTACGCGTCAGCAGCGGGCGTCCTCCCGCCTCGGCCTCACGTTAGCGGGAACGCCGTGCTCGGCGACGTCCACGTACTCGGCGGTGAAGCTGCCCCAGTAGCCGAAGATCCGGCCCAGCCACGGGTTCGAGACCGTCACCGCGATCCTGAACCGCTCCGCCCGCTCGTCGAAGTGCTCGCTGACGATCGCCGTGCCCGTGGCGGCCTTCGGGATGGCGACGGCCAGCGGGCCCTCCAGGAACCGCTGGCGGCCCGAGCGGATGACCAGGCCGCCCCGGTCGTCGACGGCGAGGTCGAGCGGCGTGGCTATGTGCTGGTGCGTGCCCAGGTAGTCGACGATCCCGGCACGGGTGTCGTCGTAGATCATGGTGGCGTCGAAGCGGCCCCTCGGGAAGGTGCGCACGAACGTGACGGTCTCGCGGCCGTACGAGTCGAGGTAGGGGTAGTTCTCGATCCGGAAGGGGATGTCCGCTCCGGCATCCGGGACGAGGACGTTCCTGCGGCTGCCGAGAGCCAGGAACGGGCGGATGTGGGGGCCGGCGTTCCAGACACGGGTCATGACGCCGGTGCCTATGCAGGCCCGGCCGCTGTCGAGCCCGACCCCGAAACGGTGCTGGAGCTGGGGGTGGAGGCGGTTGAACGCGCGGCCGAGCGCGCGCTGGAAGATCGAGGGCATGGGGGCTCCCATCCGGGCTGTCGGGTTCTGTTCGGCGCCTTGGGAGCGCTCAGGTGGGGCGAGCCTCCTGTGGCGTCCGTGCGGTCGATCGCGGCGAGCGTCCGTGCGGGCGGGCGTCCCTGCGGGCGGGCGTCCGTGCGGGCGCGCGGCGCAGGCAGCGGCGTGCCGCCGGGGTGCGCGGTGACGGCGGGAGGAGCAGGACGGCCGCGAGGACGGCCAGCGCGGGCAGGGGCGGCAGCCAGATGGCCCCGGTCAGCGCAGCCGCCCCTCTCGCGGCCACCTCGGCCAGAGCCAGGCGCAGCGACCGCTCCGGCGGGCTCCCGGTCTCCAGCCACAGGCGCAGCCGGTCGAACGACCACGCCGTGGCCCACCACATCACCCGGCGCGGCAGCACGCGGGGCCGGTAGTCGTACGACGTGAGGAACCTGACCGCGTCGCCCACCGGGACGTAGCGCCAGTAGCCGGACCCCGACCGGATGGGCGAGAGCGGATGGCTCGACCCGAACCGCAGCGCCGACGTACGGCCGCCGTCGGGCCCGTTCCGGCTGCCCGTGCTGATCCCCACGCCGCTGACGCCCAGCGTGGAGTAGCGGAACGGCTGCCTGCCCCCGTGCGGCGCGAGGTGGTCGACGCGGTTGAAGCGCAGGTCCCAGCGCTGGTGCAGGCCAGGGTCCTGGGTGACTCGCCATACGTCCTCCAGGTCCGCGTTGATCCGGATCTCGATGTAGAGCCGCCGTCGCCGCACGCGCCACCTCTTTAAGCAGTCGCTCAATAAATTTAAGCACACGCTCAACCGCTCGGGAAGTGTCGGTCGCGTCTGGTACACAGGCGGGCATGGGTGTGAGCGTCGACGAGTTCCTCGACCTGCTGGAAGAGCTGCCTGAGGTGCGCATGAGCCATGGCGGCGAGTGGATCGGTCTCAAGGTGCGCGGCAAGGGGTTCGGCTATCTGTGGGAGGCCACGGAGACCGTCGGGCTCAAGGCCACGATCGAAGAGCAGATCGCGCTGGTGTCGGAGCGGCCGGAGGTGTTCGAGGTGCAGTTCACGGCCGGCAGGTTCGGCTGGGTGGTCGTGCACCTCGACAGGATCGACCGTGACGAGCTGTTCGAGCTGGTGGCCGAGGCGTGGTGCCTGACGGCGCCGAGGCCGATGGTCGCCGCGTTCGAGGCCGCCCATCACATCGGTCAGCAGGCCTTATAGCCGCATTTCAGGGTAATCTCCGCCAATATGGAGGTTAGGTTGCGGAAGTGGCGCGAGGACGACGCGCCGGCGGTGCTGCGGGCCTTCCAGGCGCCCGACCTCCGCAGCCAGGCGCCCTTCCCCGTGGTCACGCTCCAGGACGCCATCGGCTGGATCGCCGGGTGGACCGGCGTCGGCCACGCCTTCGCCGTGACGATCGACGGGCCGTCGGGCGAGCAGGTCGTCGGCAACGTCGCGGTGGCCCGCATCGACGACCACGACACCGGGTGGGTGTCCTACTGGGTCGTGCCCGAGGCCAGGGGGCGGGGCATCGCCGCGACGGCCACCGACCGGCTCGCGCGATGGGCGTTCGACGAGCGCGGGCTCTACCGGCTGGAGCTCGGGCACCGGACGAACAACCCGGCGTCGTGCCG
Source organism: Nonomuraea phyllanthi (assembly GCF_006334985.2). Taxonomy (GTDB): domain Bacteria; phylum Actinomycetota; class Actinomycetes; order Streptosporangiales; family Streptosporangiaceae; genus Nonomuraea; species Nonomuraea phyllanthi. Next base: position 45,695 of record NZ_VDLX02000015.1, on the reverse strand, counting down.
GGTGGCCACCAAGGCGGGGTTCCGGGCGGAGGGCATCGAGCGCGGCAAGCTCTGTTACGAGGGCGTCCGCTACGACGTCGAGCGCCACGCCCGCCTGGCCGACGATCCCGTCTGAGCCCCTCGGCCGCCGACGGCCTACCCGTCCGTCCCGGGCCGGTGCTCCACGACGCGGGTGACGAGCTCGATGAGCTGCCGCCGTTCATCGGGCGACAGCGGTGCGAGCAGCTCGTCCTGTGCCCCGGTCAGCAGGCCGTCGAGCCTGTCCAGGTGCTGCCTGCCGGGCATGGTGATGCTGACGATGTTGCGGCGGCGGTCGGACGGGTCGGGGCTCCGCTCGACCAGCGCGCGTTCGGCCAGCTCGTTGAGTGCCGCCACCACGTCACTGCGGTCGATCCCGGTGCGGCGCCCGAGGTCGGCCTGGCTGGCCGACCCGAACTCCTCCAGCGACGCGAGCAGGGCATAGTGGTAGCGCCGCGCCCGCTCGGTGGCGAGCGTCCGATCGACCAGCCGGTTGGCTGACAGCGCCAGCTGGTTGATCAGCCGGCTCGGCAACCTCCGCAGCCGCTCCGGCAGTTTCCCCTCGCCGATCTCCACGACGGCAATCTAGCGCATCCGTTGACCCGGCCAACGAACTTGGCCAGGTGCTCGGCCAGGTGAGAGCGGAGCGCCCACCTCAGGTGGTGCCCGGACCACACCGCGCCCCGCGACAGCGCGCGGGCTCGCGTCAGCTCGCGGCGAGGTCGCGGGTGGTCCCGTCGGCGATGGCGTGGAGCTTGTCCGGGTTGGCGATGTTGTGGATGGTGGCGATGCGGCCGTCGGCGTCGAAGTCGAACGTGACGGTGGCGATCACGCGGTCCGGGCCGCTGAACACCACGCCGGGCCCGCCGTTGATCTCGACCAGCCTGACGGACATGTCGGCGGGCTCGATCCCCTGGTAGGTGACCTGGCCGATGGCTGCGAACCAGGCGGCCACCGTCTGCGCGCCCACGACCGGGCGCAGGGCCTGGCGGACCTTGCCGCCGCCGTCGGTCCACAGGGTGACGTCCGGGGACAGCAGTTCCATGAGGGTGTTGATGTCGCCCCCGGTCGCGGCGGCGAGGAAGCGTTCGGTGGCGTCGCGCTGCCGCGACCGGTCCGCGGCGAAGCGGGGCCGCCGGGCCCGTACGTGCTCGCGAGCGCGGTGCGCCGCCTGGCGGACCGCCACCTCGGAACGCTCCACCGCCTCAGCGATCTCGGCGTGGCTGAAGGCGAAGACCTCCTTCAGCACGAACACCGCGCGTTCGAGCGGGCTCAGGGTCTCCAGCACCACCAGCATCGCCGTCGAGACCGACTCGGCCCCCGTGATGTCGTCGGCGGTGTCGCCGCTGGTGAGGATGGGCTCGGGAAGCCACGGCCCCACGTACGTCTCGCGCTGGTACTGCGTGGAGCGCAGCCGCTGCAGCGCCAGGTTCGACACGATCCGCGCCAGGTACGCCTTGGGGTCGGCCACCTGCGAGCGGTCGGCGGCCGACCACTTGATCCAGGCGTCCTGGACCGCGTCCTCGGCGTCGGCCACGGTGCCGAGGACGCGGTAGGCGACCGAGAACAGCAGGTTGCGATGCCGGTTGAACACCTGCTGGTCGTCCTCGGCGAACGGCTCGGCCACCTGCCGGTCGTCGTCCGCGTGCGGCTCGGCCACCTGCCGGCCGTCGTCCGCGTACGGCTCGGCCACCTGCCGGTCGTCGTCCGCGTACGGCTCGGTCACCGTGCACCCCGGATCCGGGTGAAGCGGCCGCCGCGGGGCCAGAACGCGCCCGAGGCGGGCATCTTCTTCATGCGGCCGTAGGTCGGCCAGGGGGAGGCGGTCACCGTCTCCTTATACCGTGCCGCCAGCCGGCCGGTGAGATACACCCTCCGGGGGCTGTCGTCGGGGTGGGTGAACTGGACGACCGCGTCGTTCCGTCCCAGGCTCACCGGCGTGTGGTAGTAGCCGAAGCGGAACGGCCTGGGTCGCCTGCCGTCCAGCGCGCGCACGATCGACACCGCGGCGTGCACGCCGGTCGGCATGCCGCCCTGGCACGTGCCGTGCATGACGCCGTAGCCCTGGCGGATCGCCGCCGCGTCGCCCACGGCGTACACGTCGGGGTGCGACACCGACCGCAGCGTGGCGTCGGTGACGACGCGCCCGCGCTCGTCGACGGCCAGTCCGGCGGCGGCGGCCAGCGGCGACACCCGCGTGCCGCTGGTCCACAGCACCGCGTCGGCGGCGACGCTCTCCCCGCCGGCCAGTTCGACCGAGCCGGGCAGCACCTTCACCACCTCGACCCCGCTGCGCACCTTGACGCCGAGGCGTTCGAGCGCGGCCTGCAGGTAGGCCCTCGGCCTGGGGCCCATGGCCGCGCCGGGCTCCTGCCGGCTCAGCAGCACCACGTCGAGGTCGGGGTGCTGCTCGGCGATCTCCGCGGCTGACTCGACGCCGGTCAGCCCGCCGCCGCCGATCACGACCGTGCCGCGGCCCAGCCGGGCCAGCCGGTCGGCCAGCAGCTCGGCGTCCTGGGCGCTGTCGAGCGTGTACGCGTGGTCCTCCACGCCCGGCACCGTCGCGACGTCGGCCACGCTGCCCAGCCCGTAGACCAGCGTGTCGTAGGAAAGCACCCGGTCGTCGTCCACCCGCACGGTCTTCGCGTCCGCGTCCACCGCCGTCACCCAGCCGCGGACGAACCGGGCGTCCGTGCCCTCCAGCAGCTCGGGGATGTCGAGCTCGGCGACCTGCTGCCCGGTCGCCGACATGTGCAGCCGCAGCCGCTCGGTGAACCGCTCCTGCGGATTCACCAGCGTCACCCGTACGTCCTCGCGCCCCTTCGTCCGGGCCGCGAGCTGGATCGCCGCCGCCATGCCCGCGTACCCGGCCCCCAGGACCAGAACGTGGTGAGTTGTGGCTGTTTCGCGCTGTGTGGTCATCGCTGTGCCTTTCGTCGGTGCGTACGACCACGGGATGCAAGCTGATTGCCGATCCGTGACACGCCGCCGACGTGACACGCGTCACATGGCCTGGTCCCGGCCCGTGAGCGATTGGAAGCACGGGCGCAGCAGGTCGACGATCTCGTCCGGCGACGCGTCCGCCAGCCGGCCGAGCCGGAGCAGGTAGCGCTCCACGAGGACGCCGTTGATGATCGCGTTGAGCACGCTCGCGCGCAGCTCGGCGTCCGTGCCGGGGATGACCGCCGTCAGCTGCTCGAGCCGGCGGACGGCTGCCGCGCGGAAGTCCTCGGCGGCGTCGGCATGGGTGAGCATCGAGCGCAGCACCGCCAGGGACGCCACGGGCTCGTCGACCAGCCGCTTGCGCAGCAGCTCCAGCAGCGCGCCCGCCACCTCGTCGGGCGTCCCGGCCGCCACCTCGTCGGGAGCCAGTTTCGCGGCCCGCGAGAACAGCTCCTCCTTGCTCCCGAAGTAGTGCATGACCAGGCCGCCGTTGACCCCGGCCGCCGCGGCGACCGCCCGGATCGTGGTGCGCTCATAGCCGAGCTCGGCGAAGGAGCGGCGGGCCGCTTCGAGGATGCGCGTCTCGGTGCCGCGTCGTTGCTCGGCTCTGCTCGGCCGTCGGCTCGGTTCGTTCACCCCGTTCATTATACGTGCGTTGACCGAAACTCCCGCTTCGCTATACATTCGTTCAATAAACATGCGTACAACGAACGGAGCCTCTCCCATGCCCGAAACCCCGCGCCAGATCGTCGAACGGGTGCTCGCCGCGGGCCTCGCGCAGGACTACGAGACGCTCCTCGGCCTGATGGCCCCCGACGGCAGCATCGAGTGGCCCCACCGGCCGGCCGGCGTGCCGGGACGCCTGGAAGGCCACGAGGAGATCCGCCGCTACCTGTCCGCCGCCGCCAAGGCGCCGATCAGGTTCGACGAGTTCACCGACATGACCATCTACGAGACCGACGACCCCGGAACCGTCATCGCCGAGTACGAGGCCCACGGCAGCATCACGACCACGGGCGCGCCGTACCACCAGTCGATCATCGCCGTGTTCCGGATCTCGGGCGGCCGGATCACCTCCTACCGCGACTACCTCGACCCGCTCCCCCTCATGGAGGCCCGCGCCTCCGTGCCGGACACCGCCTCGGCGACGCGCTGACCGCCGACCCTCTCCCCGCGTCGTACCGGCGGGCACCGATGACTTGTCCCGCCATCGCTGGTCATAACAGTCATGACGACTTTCGCTCTTATTCACGGCGGCGGCGGGAGCTCCTTCGACTGGCACCTGCTGGAAGCGGAACTACGCGGTCGCGGGCACGACACGGTCGCGGTGGACCTGCCCATGTCCGATCCGCAGGCGACACTCTGGGACTACGCGGACGCCGTGGTCCGGGCGGTCGGCGAGCGCCCGCGCCCGGTCGTGGTGGCCCATTCCTGGGGCGGCTTCGTCGGCCCGCTCGTCTGCGCTCGCGTCAAGGCCGCCGCGCTGGTGCTGGTGACAGCCATGATCCCGAGCCCGGGCGAGCCGCCGGACGACTGGTGGGCACAGAGCGGCCGGCCCTCGTCCGGCATCGACGACAGCTACGAGCTCTGCCTGCATGACGTCCCGCGCGAGCTGGCCGAGCGGGTGCTGGCCCACGACGGCGCGCTCGCCGTGAACATGAGCATGGATCGCGCGTGTCGCGAGCCCTGGCCCCTGTCCGCCTGGCCCGACGTCCCGACGACGTACCTGCTCTGCCGGGACGACCGCCTCTTCCCCGCGGACTTCGTCCGCCGCCACGTCAAGGAGCGGCTCGGCATCGTCCCGGACGAGATGCCCGGCAGTCACATGGTGATGCTGTCGCGGCCGGGCGAACTCGCCGACCGCCTCGCGGCGATCGGCGCATAAGGGACGCAACCATGGGGCGGCCTCCGGGATAGAGAGGTAGTCAGCGCCTCGGACACGGAGGAACCGATCATGAAGCGACAGGCCGCCCCATGGCCACGGCCTGAGTGGTGAGTCGGCCCACGGAGCAGCTCGGCGACTCCGAAATCGTCGCGGCCTCTTCCACGGACCCTGAGGCGTTCGGCGAGCTGTTCCGCCGCCACGCGCCGCGCCTGCACGCCTACATCAAGCGCCGCCTCGGCCGTACGCTCGCCGACGACATCGTCGCGGAGGCGTTCGCCACCGCGTTCCGGCAGCGAGGGCGATTCGACGCGACCGACCCGCTGGGCCGCCCTGGGGTGGTGATCTCCCTGCCGTTGGAGACGACCGTCCCTCTCGGCCTCTCTACCGCGCCCGAGCAGCTCGGCACCTACCGGCGCCAGTGGATCATCGACCCCGGCACCGGAACGCTGCTGGCCATCCGCGATCTCGTGGCGACCCCGCCACGGGGCTCCCGCGACCTCCCGCCGGGGGACGACGGCAGGCCGCGCCGCCTGACGGCCGCGACCCAGCCTGACCGCTTCCACAAGCCGGGCGAGGTGTCGGAGTACGAGACGTACGAGGTCGCGGAGTGGACCGACACGGCACCGCAGTAGAGGCCGCCGCTCACGACCCGCCCCGTCACGCCGCCCATCATCCGGCGGTCGCGCGCTCACCCGCGCCACCGCCGGATGGCCCATTCGGCCACCACCAGATTGATCACCCACGCGGCGACCATCAGGAACATCCTCGGCAACTGACCCGGAGCCCCGAAGAAGAGCATCCAGGGCGCCTGCGTGAACGCCTGCGTACCGGCTCCCATGCCGATGGCATAACCCCGGATCATCCAGGCCCGATGCCGGGAGAAATCCCGCCGCCGGATCGCGGCGAATCCGAGCCCGATCGAGACGACCATCGCCGCACCGAAGAAGAGCCTGAAGCCGAGAAGGAGATCGCCGTCCACGGGGCGGCTGTGGAAATACGCCATCCACATTCCCGTGAGCCCCGCCAGCAGCCCGCACACAACGAGCAGCCGCCCCGCTCTCCGATGCCAGCCGTTCCTTCGGCGCCGCAGCCGAGGTACGAACTGAAAAGCTCCCAGAATGCTGTACGCGGTGACGCTGACAATGTGCAGCACCAGCGGCACAGGCGCCGCGAGGGCCGCGGTCCGCGGCAGGTTCACGGGACCGCCGGCCAGCTCGGTCATGCGTAAGGCACCGGCGACCACGGGAACGAGGCCGAGGGCGATCAACCCGGCCGGAACCCGCCACCCACCCCGGGCGCGGCCACGCGGTGAACGCGCGGATCGTACTGCCATGCTCTCGTCGCTCATGCCCTGATGGTGACGGCCGGCGCCATGCGAAATCCTCAGCCGAGAGGCCCGACCTGAGCCGCCCGATCGACCACCGATCTCTCGTACTTTCGGCTATCGCCGCCCTCCCACCCTTCCTCCGCAACGGCCGACCACGTTTCACCAGCCGGCCCGCCCCTGTAAGTCGTGCCGGCATGGGCGGCATGCTCTCGATCACCGTGTGCACCGAGGACGGCGGCCGGCATGTCCGGGTCGCCGCGGAAGAACTCCTGACCAGACCATCACCGTCACACCCCTGGATTGGCGCAAACGGCTCACCGGCTGAGAGAAACGCGGCAGCGTTCGCGACCATTGAATTACGCGAGGTCTATCGGAAGCTGTGCGGCCCGCCGGAACCGCGGTCCGGCGTCCGCCGTACCTATGACCTCACGATGGGCGACGTCAACGGTCGAACCAGCGTGCCGCCGAGGGCGTGAGCAGCAGGACGATGATCGCGAGCGGCAGGACCTGTCTGATCAGCGTCCCCCAATCGAGCGCGCCACCGACGGCGGCCGTGATGACGCCCATGCCCACCGCGACCACCTCGATGGCGATGGCGGACCAGCGCACCCACTTCCTGCGTGACCGCCACCGAAATATCAGCCACCCCAGAAGCGCCACGAGCAAGAGGCCAGGGATGAACTCCACGAGAAGCGCCGGATCGCCGGAGACAGCCACTGCGCCCGCCAGGAAAGTGGCTGCGAATAAAAGCCCCATGCCTACCTGCAAGGTCACGACGACCCTGGCGGCCAGTGCTGCGGTCGGCATCCGCTCAGCCGGAACGACCTTCGTCACACGATCACTCTGCCCCATGCAGGCGTTTGTCATCAACCGATGGGAACGGTCACGATCGACCCGATCCGAAATTACCTCGCCAATCTTCGGTCTTCATCAGATCTGCCGGAAATCCCTTGGACCACTCAGAAAGCCACTCAAGCCGGAGGCATGAGACGTCGGGTCAGCGTTCGGGGCCGCCGATGCCCTCGAGCAGAAGCATGACATGCCTGCGCCAGCCACCCGCGCCGGTCATGTTCGCCATGGCGCCCCGGGTGATGAGGACGAAGTCATCGGCGCGGAAGTCGTCACGGAGGCGGCCGGCATCGACGGCGCGCCGCACGATGCGTTCGGTGATGGCCGAGAAATCCGTCTTCTCGGCGACGATGTCGTTCCAGCTCGGCTCTTCCGGCCCGAGGAGCGCGAAGCGGAAGGCGGCGTCGGCCTGCGCCGACTCCAGGTAGCCGTAGAGCAGCGTCTCGAACGCCTCCCATGGATCCTCGGCCTCGGCGGCGGCGCGGGCGAGGGCGGTCATCGCCTCGAACCGGCGGCCGATGATCGCCGCGAGTAGCGCCTGCTTGTCGGCGAAGTGCCGGTAAAGGGTGCCGACGCCCAGGCCGGCGCGCTCGGCGATCTCGTCCATCTGCACGGCGTCGCCTCGCTGGGCGAACAGCTCGGCGGCGGCGGCGAGGACGGCCTCGCGGTTGCGCCGGGCGTCGGCGCGCAGCGAGCGTTCGGGAGCGGTCATGGTCACTCCACTGTAGTTGACGACGCATGAAAGCCGTCTCTATATTCGGAACCGGAGTTCATGTTCAGGTTAGAGGAGATTCGATGATCGTCGTCACCACACCAACCGGGCAGATCGGCAGCCGGCTGGTCCGCCAGTTGCTCGACCAGGACAAGGAGGTCCGCGTCGTCGTCCGTGACGCCTCGCGTCTGGAGGACGCCGTCCGCGAGCGGGTCGAGACCGTCGAGGGCTCCCACGACGATCCGGCCGTGCTCGACAAGGCACTGCCCGGAGCCGAGGCACTGTTCTGGCTCGTCCCGCCGAACCCGCAGGCGCCGAGCGCCGAGGAGCACTATCTGAGCTTCGCCCGGGCGGGCGCCGCCGCCATTGCCCGCCACGATGTCGGCCACGTCGTCGGAGTGTCCAGCGCCGGGCACGGCTGGCCGACCCCGGCGGGCGTCCTCTCGGCGGCCTTCGCGATGGACTCCGAACTCGGCAGGTCAGGTGCGGCGTACCGTGCGCTGTCCATGCCCTTCTACATAGAGAACTTCCTCGGGCAACTCGGCGCGATCTGCGGCCAGGGCGCGTTCTACCTGACCTGTGCGGGCGACCTGCCGCTGGCGTCGATCGCGACGCGGGACATCGCCGGCACCGCCGCCGACCTGCTCACCGACCTGTCCTGGACCGGCCAGGAGAACCTCCCCGTGTTCGGCCCCGACCGACTGACCCCTGACGGCATGGCCGAGGTGATCAGCCAGGAACTCGGGCGTCCGGTCACCTACCGTCGCATGAGCATGGACGACTACGCGTCGCTGCTCCGCTCGCGAGGCGCCAGCGACCAGGCGGTCAAGGACACGACCGAGGCATTCGCCGCACAGGACCTCGGCATCTACGACGCGGACTGGGCGATCGCCAAGCCCACATCGACAGACTTCCGCACCTGGTGCAGGGAGGTGCTCAAGCCCGCCGCGGATGCCTGGGCATCCTGACGCTGGTGACAGCGCTCCACTTCAAGCCGTACGAGTGCTGCTCGGCCGGACTTCGACGGGCACTCGGCCCACATGTCGACGGTCTCTTGGAGATCAAGCGCGGCCTCCCCATGGGAACAGACAAGTACTATCGTGACCGATATGGAAAACCGCCCCTCGCCCAGGGACGCTCAGCTGTCACATCTCCGCGCCTCCGACAGCAACAGGGAGCAGATCGCCGCCGTACTCGGTGAAGCCATGAGCACCGGCCAACTGAGCCACGATGAGTACTCCGAACGCCTGGACAAGCTCTACCAGGCCAAAACCGTCGGAGAACTCCAAGTCCTCACCCAAGACCTCCAGACCGACCAGCGCCAGCCGGTGACCGCGAACCTGGTCTCCAACTCGCCGGCCACGGAGTCCGCGCCCGAGAACGTCATCGCCATCTTCGGCGGCAGCGAGCGCAAGGGGCGCTGGCGCGTCCGACGCCGGACCACGGCGCTCGCCCTTTTCGGTGGCGTGAAGCTCGACATGACCAACGCCGAGTTCGAGGCGAGGGAAGTCGAAATCAGAATAAACGCGATCTTCGGCGGGGGCGAGATCATCGTGCCCGAGGGAATGGAGGTACGCAGCGAGGGCATCGGGATCTTCGGCGGCTTCGACGTGCACGGCAGCCCGGACGTCGATCCGTCGGCGCCGGTGCTCGTGGTGAAGGGCCTGGCGCTGTTCGGCGGGGTGACCGGCAAGCCACGCCGGCCCAAGCGCTGAGTGACCCGGGAACGCTCCGCGACATCAGGAGCGGCTCAGCGTTCCCAGACCCGCCACCCGGCAGACGTCTCCAGGTAGGAGGAGCGGTGTCGGTGGTAGCGCTTCAGGCGACGGAGGTGCCTCGATCGGCTGAGCGGCGCCACCTGAACCAATGCCGATGGTTCCGGACGAAGGTCACGACGAAGAGCGCCTGAATGGCACCCTCGATGAGGAGCAGCAACCCGGAGTCCAGCGCCGGCAGTACCGAGCCGCCGTTGAAACCGTCGACGATGGCACCCACCGCGCGGAACAGCGCGGAGATCGCGATCGGGGCGGCGAACAGCGCGAACGCGGTGAGCGAGACCGTGGCGCCGACGACCAGGAAGACGGAGTAGACACGGGTGGCCCGCCGCTCGTGAGGGGCGAGCTCGCGGGTCGGGTCCTCGACCGGGCAAGGGCGTCGGCGCAGGCGCGCGACAGTCCTCGCGCGCAGATAGCGGGCGAAGGCGAGTCCGTCGTCGAACAGGTTGCGCGTACGCAGGAGGTCGCGAAGGACGTAGTAGAGGTCCGTGCGCATGTAGACCTGGAGCTGGAAGGGGATGGTCATGAGCACGGCCACGACCAGCGCCTGGAAAAGGGCCTTCGTCAATGGGGGCAGGGCCACGTGTGCGACCAGCAGGGTCAGCGACGCCATGAGGAAGAGGTCCCATGCCACCCCCGCCAGGTAGACGCGGTACCGGGATCGCCTGGGCACGCCCCACACTCCGGTGACGTCGGTCTGCACGACGAGGTTGTGCAGCCGGGTGCCGAAACCGATGCGGCCCGGCACGCCGAGCGATCGGGCCGCCATGAGATGCATCATCTCGTGCGTGCTGAGCGTCAACGACACCATCAGGGTGTTGACCAGCACTGTGAGCCCGACGTACTCGCCCCAGAAGAAGTCCGCGTAGTGCGGCAGCAGATCGGGCCTGACCGCCAGCGTGACCAGCGCCGCTCCCACGACCAGCAGCCAGCCCAGCTTCATCGGCCGGCTGAAGATCCAGCTCACGTGCCGGTCGGTCAGCCACGGGAAGTGGCTGCGCGAGGCGTCCGCGCCGGGGTCCGGCAGCCGGTCCTGGTCCACCGAGTCGACGAAGCCCAGCTCTGTCAGCGCCTCGACGAGCTCGGTGACGTCGATCTCCACGTCCTGCTCGGCCGCCAGCCGCTCCTCCACGGCGCTGACCGGCAGCCCCTCGCGCAGGAGCCGGATCGCCTCGCCGTACACGGCGGGCAGCTCGATGAACTCACCGATCTCCGCCCTGCCCACCACCACGACATCCGGATCGTCGTCGTCCGGGCGAGCGATCAGCCGGTGGAAGCCGACGAGGCTGTCGGCGGTGATCAGCACGGCCACTACGACGGCCCGGTTCCGCAGGCCGGGCAGTCGTCGTAGTGCGGGATGTCGATGTAGTAGGAGTGGTCCCACATGCCGTAGTTCCAGTGGAAGACGCGGCCGCGGGCCTGTGTGGGCAGGCCTCCGAGGTGGTACATCACCTCGAGGGCGCACAGGTGCCCGCTGATGTTGGCGCTGGCCGCGATCACGGCGTTGGGCCGTTCCTCGGTGAGGGAGCGGCCGTGGGCCTTGAACTCCCGCTGGTCCTCCTGGCGCCGCAGGCACATCCAGCATCCGGTCCGGTGCGGGACAAGGGATCCGACGACGGCCATCGGCCCGGTGTAGAAGCTGACGAACCACGGCGTGCCTGTGCGCAGCGCCGCGTCGTTGGTCCAGAACATGATGTCCGGGTGAGGTTCGTCCGCGCACAGGATGAACACGTCACACTCGTCCATCAGCCGCGCGATGTCGTCGGATCCACCGGCCTTGACGGTACTTCCCGTAACGTTGACCAGGCTGTTCATCTGGCGCAGGCGCGCGACAGCGGTGTCGATCTTGGGCCGGCCGATGTCCGCCTCGGTGTAGAGGAGCTGGCGCGTGAGGTTGGCTTCCTCGATGGTGTCGAAGTCGGCCAGGTGGAGGGCGCCGATGCCGCTGGAGACAAGCCCCGCCGCCACCGCCGAGCCCGTGCCGCCGACGCCGAGCAGACAGACCGTGGCATCCTTGATCTTGGACTGGATCTCGTACGGCGAACTGCGCGGAACCGGGTCGATCCAGGCGAAGTAGTTCCTGGCCGGCTCGTAGCGCCTGGCTTCGCGTTCGGTGAGATTGGCCGGCAGCGGCGCGCCGGCCTCCTCGACGAACCCGTTGGCGATCAGCCCTTGGATGACCTCACGGACGTCCTGCTCATCGACGTCGGGATGGGTTTCGGCGAACGCGGCGCAAACCTCGTCGACCGTACGGGTGCCATCCATGAGGACGATCAGCCGGGCTATCGAGCCGTCCTCGTCATCCTGGATCTCGGAGGATATGCCCTGCTGCATGAGGCCGATCATGATGCGATCACCAGGCAGTGCCATGGGCTGGTGAACGCGCTTGATGCGGGGGACGCGCACGAGAACCTTCCAGGTCACAGGACATAGGAAGCCGGTCAGGAGTGCCCTGACCGGCCGGTTGAACTCTTAGAGATCAGCCACCCTCACGCAGCCCGGTGGTCTCGACCTTCTCAAGCCGCTTGATCTCGAGCTTGATCTTCTTGGTCGCCTTCTTGTCGTCGGTTACCTGATCACGCTTCTCCATGCTGCCTCCCATAAGGGTCGGAGGTCGGCCGTTGGTAAGTGATCTTACCTGCGCGATGATCCGGACGTAAGATCATATTTGACATGAATCGAACGCGTTCTGTCACTCGAACGGGCCCTCAAGCGGTCTTGACAGCGATCAGGATCCGGCCGAACCTCTCCGTACCGATCGGCGGATCGCGCGTACCACCCCGGCCCCCCAGACGACGAGCACGACCAGGCTCGCCGTGCCGAGCAGAGTGATCAGCAACCAGTCCGCGGAGCCGTTCCGCGGATAGACGTTGCGCCGGTTACCCGTCTCCGTCGCCGCGACGCGGTCTCCCACACCGGTCGGCTCCGCCCCCGGTGCCAGACCGACTCCGCGCCTGACAACCGAGCCGTCATCGGAGACGAAGTCCCCACGCCAGACGCAGTCGCGCCCGCCGCACTCGTGTTCGGTGGCGGTGAAGGTGCCAGGGATCCCGGTGCCGAACTGTGCGGTGTATGCGGGGACCACTTCGAGGCCGGCGGCGAGCAGGACGAGCCCGGCAAGCACCGGCGCGACCACCCACCAGAAAAAGCGCATCGGCCTTTGCTTCCTTCGCTCGGACACCCGACCCAAGCTCGAAGATCTCATGACACGCTGCTCGCCCGCGATCCGGGGAACGGCACGTCAGAAGTACAGCGTCCAGCCGGGGGCCGAAATCGGCGTTCCGTCCCCCGACGATCAGTGGAGCGGGCTCGACCTCGACTCCGAGGTTCGGCCATCTGCGCTGACGAGACGGCTTTCCTCCTGAGAAACTGATCCACTCATCTACCGACACGATGCCCACGGGGCAGGAGACGCCGGTGCCGCCGATGCTGCGTCCAATGCTTTAGGACGGCTACACGATTCCGTATAGCGGACGTCATTTGTGTTTAAAGGTGGTAATGGCCGAAGATGGGGTTCATGCCTGACCTTCGGCGAGGTGTGTGGTTCGGGGTCGCCGCCTACACCATGTGGGGACTTTTCCCTCTCTACTGGCCACTGCTCAAGCCCTCCGGGGCGGTGGAGATCCTGGCGCACCGGATGGCCTGGTCGCTGGTCGCGGTGCTCGCCGTGCTGGCCGTACGGCGGCACTGGTCGTGGGTCCGGACCCTGGCCAGGCAGCCGGCGAAGCTGGCGCTGCTGACGATCGCCGCCGTGGTGGTGACGGTCAACTGGGGGATGTACATCTACGCCGTCAACAGCGGGCACGTCGTCGAGAGCGCTCTGGGGTACTTCATCAACCCGCTCGTCAGCGTGGTGTTCGGGGTGGTGCTGCTGCGGGAGCGGCTGCGGCCGTTGCAGTGGACGGCGGTCGGGTTCGGGGCGCTGGCGGTGCTGGTGCTGACGCTCGACTACGGGCGGCTGCCGTGGATCGCGCTCACCCTGGCCATGAGCTTCGGGGTGTACGGGCTGGTCAAGAAGCGGGCGAACGTGCCGGCCACCGAGAGCCTCGCGGTGGAGACTCTCGTGCTGGTGGTGCCGGCGCTGGGCTACCTGTTCTTCCTGCACGGCAGCGGGCAGGGCACCTTCGGGCAGGAGGGCCTCGGGCATGCCGTGCTGCTGGTCGGCGCGGGGCTCGTCACGGCCGTGCCGCTGATCTGCTTCGGGGCGGCGGCGATCCGCGTGCCGCTGAGCACCATGGGGCTGCTGCAGTACATCGCGCCGCTCCTGCAGTTCGCCTGCGGCGTGCTCATCGTCAAGGAGACGATGCCGTCCAGCCGGTGGATCGGGTTCTCGATCGTCTGGCTGGCCCTGGCGATCTTCACGTACGACAGCTTCAGGACGGCCCGCGCGCAGGCGCGGATCAGGAAATCAGCCGGAACGCTCAACCACGTAGTCACATAGCGCCAAAAATGCGGACCTGGCGGGGATGTCGGGGAGGCTGGAAATGTCGGTACGAGCCCGGTCCACCCAGGACGTGAGCTCCGCCCGCGCCTGCCCCATCCCAGGGTGGGCGCGGAGCAAGGTCAGCGTCTCGTCGATGTCCGACTCCGCCACCGGGCCCGAGAGCAGGTCGCTGAGGCGCGACGACTCCCCCGAGGCCAGCGCGTACAGCACCGGAAGCGTCTTGACGCCCTCGCGCAGGTCGGTGCCCGGCGTCTTGCCGGACTGCGCGCCCGAGGAGGCCACGTCCAGCAGGTCGTCACCCAGCTGCCAGGCCACGCCGATCGCCTCGCACGCCCGGCTCAGCCGCTCCTCGACCTCTGCGGGGGCCCCGGACAGCAGCGCGCCGAAACGGCCGGAGGCGGCGATCAGGGAGCCGGTCTTGTCGGCCAGGACGCCCAGGTAGTGGGCGATCGCGTCCTCGCCCTCGCGCGGCCCGACCGTCTCGCGGATCTGCCCCTGAACGAGGCGGGAGAACGTCTGCGCCTGGATGCGGATCAGCTCGGGGCCGAGGTCCGCCAGGATGTCGGACGCCTGGGCGAACAGGTAGTCGCCGGTGAGGATGGCCACGGTGTTGTCCCACCGGGCGTTGGCGGACGGCGAGCCCCGGCGGACCGGGGCCTCGTCCATGACGTCGTCGTGATAGAGCGAGCCCAGGTGGGTCAGCTCGATCACGACCGCGCCGGGCACCACGCCCGGCGCGGACGGGTCGCCGAACTGGGCGGCCAGCAGCACCATCAAGCTGCGGAAGCGCTTGCCTCCGGCCTCGATGAGGTGCTTGGACGCCTCCGTGACGAAGGCGTCCTCGCTCTCCACCGACGAGCGCAGCAGCTTCTCCACCGCGGCCATTCCGTTGGCCACGTCCTGCGCCAACCGCTCGTCCTCGATGGGAAGGTCAACCACGGGAGGCGCGGACATACGGAAACCCCTATCTGATGAACAGGCTGCGAGCAGCGTCGTTGGCAATGCCGAGCACGGACTCCGGGTAGAGTCCCACCCCTACGGTAACCAGCAGGGAGACGGCGATGACCGCCACGGTCCCCATACTGGGCACCGCGATCGCCGGGCCGTCGGCCGCGGGCTCGCTGAAGAACATCAGCACGATGACCCGGACGTAGAAGAACGCGGCGATGGCCGAGGCCACCACGCCCAGCACGACCAGGCCGGCCATCCAGCCGCCCATGGAGTCGCCGGCCTGCGTCCCGCTGTCCAGGGCGGCGGCGAAGATGGCGTACTTGCCGAAGAAGCCGCTCGTCAGCGGGATGCCGGCGAAGGCCAGCAGGAAGAAGGCGAACGTCCCTGCCAGCACCGGGGAGCGCTTGCCGAGCCCGGCCCAGCGCGAAAGGTGCCAGGCCTCGCCGCCGGGGTCGCGCACGAGCGTGACGACCGCGAAGACGCCCACGGTGGTGATGCCGTAGACCGCGAGGTAGAACAGGATCGCCTTCAGGGAGACGGCGTTCTGGGCGGCGGTGCCGAACGTGGCCATCACGCCGACGAGCAGGAAGCCCGCGTGCGCGATGGACGAGTACGCGAGCATGCGCTTGATGTCGGTCTGCGTGATCGCCAGGATCGAGCCGACGATCATCGTCAGGGCGGCGACGCCCCAGATGACCGGCCGCCAGTTCCAGTCGAGGTTGCCCAGACCCACCCAGAGCACGCGCAGCACGGCCCCCACGGCCGCGACGAGCGTGCCGGAGGCCATGAGAGCGGTGATCGGGGTCGGGGCGCCCTGGTAGACGTCCGGCTTCCACGCCTGGAACGGCGCGGCGCCGACCTTGAACATCAGGCCCACGCCGAGCAGCGCCAGCCCCAGCATCAGGATCGGGTCGAGCGCGGTGCTCTTGGCCAGGGCGGCGTTGATGCCGGGCAGCGAGACGGTGCCGGCGAAGCCGTACACCATCGCGGTGCCGTACAGGAAGAACGCCGAGGAGAACGCGCCGAGCAGGAAGTACTTCATCGACGCCTCCTGCGAGAGCAGGCGGCGCCGACGGGCCAGGCCGCACAGCAGGTAGAGCGGCAGCGACATGACCTCGAGGCCGACGAACATCGTCAGCAGGTCGTGGGCGGCGGGGAAGAGCAGCATGCCGCCCACCGCGAACAGCACCAGCGGGTACACCTCGGTGTGCCCGCCGGCGCCCGCGGCCTCGGCCTCCTCCTCGTCGGCGCTGCCGGGCACGGCCGCGGCCGAGGCGACGAAGTGGCCCTCGTCGTTGATCAGCAGCACGCACACGAACGACAGGATGAGGATGACGCCCCAGATGAACAGGGCGGGCCCGTCCACCGCGACCGCGCCCATGGCGACCGCCGAGGTCGGCACGTCACCGCGCAGCACCTGCACGAGCACGAGCGCGAACGCGCCGATCAGGCTCAGCAGGGTGAGCGGGACGTGGATGGCCTTACGCAGGTATCGGGGCGCGAACGCCTCGACGAGCACGCCGATGATGGCCGCGCCGAAGACCACCAGCAGCGGCGCCAGCGTGCCGTACTCGATCGTCGGCGCTGGGATGGAGTTCACTGACCTGTCCCCTTCTCAGCGATGGTGGAGGTCGGTACGTGCACGTTGGTCAGCGTGGCCTGGACCGACGGGTTGATCACGTCGAGCAGCGGCTTGGGGAAGAAGCCGAACCCGATGATCAGGGCGACCAGCGGGGCCAGCACCCACACCTCGCGGGCGTTCAGGTCCTTGAACGCCTTGACCGGCTCGGCCGTCGGCCCGTTCAGGGTCCGCTGGACCATCCACAGGATGTAGACGGCGGCGAGGATGACGGCCAGCGCGGAGATCCCCGCGGCCACCGTCAGGGCGCCCGAGCCGTGGGCCTCGCTGGAGTACGTGCCGATCATGACCATGAACTCGCTCACGAACGACGACAGTCCGGGCAGCGAGAGTCCGGCCAGGCCGGCGATCAGGAAGAAGCCGGCGAGCAGCGGTGCGACCTTCTGCACGCCGCCGTAGTCCTTGATGTACGGCGAGCCGCGCCGGGCGATGAGGAAGCCCGCGGCCAGGAACAGCGCGCCGGTGGCGAAGCCGTGGTTGACCATGTAGAGGGCCGCACCGGACTGGGCGACGTCCGACATGGCGAACACGCCGAGCACGATGAAGCCGAAGTGCGAGATCGACGTGTACGCGATGAGCCGCTTCATGTCGGTCTGCCCGATGGCCACGATGGCGCCGTAGATGATGCTGATGACCGCCAGCACGACGATCGGCATCGTGAACGCCTTGGCGGCGTCGGGGAACAGCTCCAGGCAGAAGCGGAGCATCCCGAACGTGCCGACCTTGTCGAGCACGCCCACCAGCAGCACGGCGGCGCCGGCCGGGGCCTGCGCGGCCGCGTCGGGCAGCCAGGTGTGCACCGGCCAGAGCGGCGCCTTGATCGCGAAGGCGATGAAGAAGCCGCCGAACAGCCACTTCTGCATGGCCGGGTCCTGGATGGCCCCGACGAGCTCGGGGAACATGAACGTCTTGCTGCCCGCGAGGACGTAGAGCCCGATGACCGCGACCAGCATGAGCAGGCCGCCGAACAGGGAGTACAGCAGGAACTTGACGGCCGCGTAGGACCGCTGGGCGCCGCCGTACGACCCGATCATGAAGTACATCGGGATCAGCATCGCCTCGAAGAAGACGTAGAAGAGGAAGACGTCGGTCGCCGCGAAGACGCCGATCATCATCGTCTCCAGCACCAGCAGCAGCGAGAAGTACGTCTTCACCGACCGCTTGGGCGCGACGATCGTGCCGTCGGCCGTCTTGACGCCGTCGGCGTCGTTCCAGGAGGCCAGCACCACGATCGGCACCAGCACCACCGACAGGGCGATCAGCACGAGCGCCACGCCGTCGACGCCGACCCCGAACTTCACGCCGAAGCTCGGGATCCAGTCGTACTCGGCCGCGAACTGGAAACGGGGGCCCGTCGGCTTGTACCCGGCGGCCATGACGCCCGTGAGGACCAGCGTCAGCAGCGAGAACAGCAGGGTGAGCTGCTTGGCCAGCTTGTCACTGCCCTTGGGAAGCAGGGCCACCACGATGGCGCCCACCACGGGCACCGCCATGAGTATCGGAAGCCAGGGTGACATCAGATGTTCCCAACGAGGAGCAGGGCGCCGGTCAGCAGGGCGGCACCGATGAAGATGGACAGCGCGTACGTTCTGGCGAAGCCCGTCTGGACCCGCCGCAGGCGCCCCGACGTGCCCCCGATGCCCGCGGCCAGGCCGTTGACCAGCCCGTCGATGCCCCGGTTGTCGAAGAACACCGCGATGCGCGTCAGCCACTGGCCGGGGCGCATGAAGAGCGACTCGTTGAGCGCGTCACCGTACAGGTCACGCCGGGCGAACGTGGTGACGAACGACCCGCGCGGCTGCACGGCGGGAACCTCGGCCCGTCCGTACTTCACCCAGGCGATGGCCGCGCCGATGGCGACGAGCACCAGCGTGACCAGACCCGGCGTGCTGGCGAAGTCGAAGACCGGCGGGGTGGCCTCGCCGCCCACGGCGGGCCGCAGGAAGGTGTAGAGCGTGCCGCCCAGAACGAGGTACGCGCCCAGGCCCAGGGCCCCGAGCGAGAGGATCATCAGCGGCACGGTCATCACGGACGGCGACTCGTGCGGGTGGGCGTCATCGGCCCAGCGCTTCTGGCCGAAGAAGGTCATGAAGACCATCCGCGACATGTAGAAGCCGGTGATGCCCGCGCCGAGCACGGCCAGCCAGCCGAGCACCGGCTGGTGGTGCACCGCGGTCTCGATGATGCCGTCCTTGGTGAAGTAGCCGGACAGCAGCGGGAAGCCGATGATCGCGAGGTAGCCGATGAAGAACGTGGCGAAGGTGACCGGCATGTACTTGCGCAGACCGCCGTACTTGCGCATGTCCACTTCGTCGTTCATGCCGTGCATGATCGATCCGGCGCCGAGGAACAGGTCGGCCTTGAAGAAGCCGTGCGTGATCAGGTGGCCGATCGCGAACGCGTACCCCGCCGGGCCGAGGCCCGCGCCGAGCATCATGTAGCCGATCTGCGACATCGTCGAACCGGCCAGGCCCTTCTTGATGTCGTCCTTGGCGCAACCGATGATGGCACCGGCCAGCAGCGTGACCGCGCCGACGATGGCCGCGGCGAGCGCCGCGCCCGAGCCCTCGGGGAAGAAGAACGCGCCGGAGCGGACCACCAGGTAGACGCCGGCGGTGACCATGGTCGCGGCGTGGATCAGGGCCGAGACCGGGGTCGGGCCCTCCATGGCGTCCAGCAGCCAGGACTGCAGCGGCAGCTGCGCCGACTTGCCGCACGCCCCGAGGAGCAGCAGCAGGCCGATGGCCAGTGTGACGCCGTTCTCGGCGCCGCTCACCTTGGCCCCGAGGTCCTTGAACGCGAGCGTGCCGAACGAGGTCCAGATGACGAACATGCCGACCAGCAGGCCGAAGTCGCCGACGCGGTTGACCACGAACGCCTTCTTGGCGGCGACCGCCGCCGACGGCTTGAACTGCCAGAAGCCGATCAGCAGGTACGAGGCCAGGCCGACGCCCTCCCAGCCGATGAACAGGCCGACGTAGTTGTCGGCCAGCACCAGCAGGAGCATCGCGGCCACGAACAGGTTCAGGTAGGCGAAGAACCGGCGGCGGTGCTCGTCATGCGACATGTAGCCGATCGAGTAGATGTGGATCAGCGAGCCGACGCCGGTGATGAGCAGCGCGAAACTGATCGACAGGGGGTCGACCAGCAGCCCCATGTCGACCATGCCGGGGATGAACTCATAGAGATGGACGGCCTGCCGGCGCTGATCCTCCCCGAACCCGATGAGTTCCATGAACGCCAGCACTGCCACGACGAACGAGGCGAGGGACATGGCCACGCCCAGCAGATGGCCCCAGCGGTTGGTGAACCGGCCGAACACCAGGAGGATGAACGCTCCCACCAAGGGGAAGGCGATCATCAGCCAGGAGAGCCCGATCACTCCGTCGCCGGCGTACTGGGCGATCTGAGCGATTTCAGATTCCACCAGTCACCTCTTAGTACTTCAGCAGGTTCGCGTCGTCGACGGACGCGGACCTGCGGGTTCGGAAGATCGTCACGATGATGGCCAGGCCGACCACGACCTCGGCCGCGGCCACCACCATCACGAAGAACGCGATGATCTGACCCTCCAGGTTGCCGACCTGCCTGGAGAAGGTGACGAATGCGAGGTTGCAGGCGTTGAGCATGAGCTCCACGCACATGAACACCACGATCGCGTTGCGCCGGATCAGCACGCCGACCGCGCCGATGCCGAACAGCAGCGCGGACAGGACGAGGTAGTGCGTCGTCATTTCGTCACCTCGTTGGTGCTCTCTTCGGAGTCCTCCTCGGCCGTGTGCCTGATGGCCTCGGCGAGCTCCGGGTCCTCGGGCAGATGGCCGTGCTCGACGTCGTAGCGCGCGATGTAGCGGTTGACCGAGGACTCCGCGACCGAGCCGTCGGGCAGCCGCGCCGGCATGTCGATGGCGTTGTTCCTGGCGTACGTGCCGGGGCCCGGCAGCGGCGACGGGTGGTCGCCGAGGAACCGGGCGCGGGACAGGTCCTTCTGCGTGGGCTTCTCGGTGAGCCGCTCGCGGTGCGCCAGCACCATCGCGCCCAGCGCGGCCGTGATCAGCAGCGCCGACGTGATCTCGAACGCGAACACGTACTTGGTGAACAGCAGCAGCGCGATCGAGCGGATGTAGCCGCCCTGCGCCGTGGCCTGCGCCAGCCCGGCCTGGTCGGAGAAGGCCGCGTTGCCGATGGCCAGGATGATCAGCGCCAGGAAGCCGAGGCCGGCGACGATCGCCCAGAAGCGCTGCCCCTTCAGCGTCTCCACCAGGGAGTCGGAGGAGTCGACGCCCACCAGCATGAGCACGAACAGGAACAGCATCATGATGGCGCCGGTGTAGACGATGATCTGCACCGCGGCCAGGAAGGGCGCGTCCTGCACGGCGTACAGGACCGCGAGGCAGAGCATCACCGTGCCGAGCATCAGCGCGGAGTAGACGGCCTTCCTGTTGAAGACCATGCCGAGCGCCGCGCCAACGGACACCACGGCGAGCACCCAGAACGTGACGGTCTCACCCATTGGTCCGCCCCAGCCGGTAGTAGTCCTCCTCGGTCTCGCCGAGCCGCATGGGATGCGGTGGCTGCTCCATGCCCTGGGTCAGCGGCGCGAGAAGCATCTCCTTGGTGTAGATGAGGCTTTCGCGCGAGGTGTCGGCGAGCTCGTACTCGTTGGTCATCGTGAGCGCGCGGGTGGGGCACGCCTCGATGCACAGGCCGCACAGGATGCAGCGCAGGTAGTTGATCTGGTACGTGCGCCCGTACCGCTCACCCGGCGAGAAGCGCTCCTCGTCCGTGTTGTCCGCGCCCTCGACGTAGATCGCGTCGGCCGGACACGCCCAGGCGCACAGCTCGCACCCGACGCACTTCTCCAGCCCGTCAGGCCAGCGGTTGAGCTGGTGACGCCCGTGGAAGCGAGGAGCCGTCGGCCTCTTCTCCTCCGGGTAGTTCGTCGTGACGGGCTTCTTGAACATGGTGTGGAAGGTGACCCCGAAGCCCTTGACGGGGTTCAGCCAATCAGTTAGTCCCACTGGGAATCTCCTTGTGCTGCACCCCGTGGTAGTGCGGCAGATCGAGCGGCGGCACCGGGAAGCCGCCGGCCGTCGGCTCTTCGGACAGTTCCTCGAACTCGGCCTCGACCTGGGCCTTCTGCGCTTCCCTTCGCCGCTGGTTGACGGTGTCGAACCGCATCCAGATGGCCAGCGCCCCGATCACGATGACCGCGCCGAGCACGATGCCCAGCGTCCGGCTCTCCTCGTTGACCACGATGTTGCGCACGGCCGCCACGAGCAGGATCCACGCCAGGTTGACCGGGATCAGCACCTTCCAGCCCATGGACATGAGCTGGTCGTAGCGGACCCGGGGCAGCGAGGCCCGTACCCAGATGATGAAGCAGAAGGTGAGCACGAACTTGATGAAGAACCACAGCACCGGCCAGTAGCCCTCGTTGGCGCCGGCCCACCAGGAGATCGGGACCGGTGCCCGCCACCCGCCGAGGAACAGCGTCACGGCGATGCCGGAGGCGGTGAAGGTGTGCAGGTACTCGCCCATCATGATCAGAGCGAACTTCAGCGACGAGGAGTACTCGGTCTGGAAGCCGCCGACCAGCTCGCCCTCGCCCTCGGGGAGGTCGAACGGGATGCGCGCGGCCTCACCGAACATGCAGACCACGTAGACCAGGAACGACGGGATGAGCAGCACCACGAACCAGGTCTGCTCCTGCGCCTTGACGATCTCCGAGGTGGACAGCGTCCCGGCGAACAGGAAGATGGCCACGAACGACAGGCCCATGGCGATCTCGTACGAGACCACCTGGGCCGCCGAGCGCAGGCCGCCGAGCAGCGCGTACGGCGAGCGCGACGACCAGCCGGCCAGCACCACGCCGTAGACCGACACGGCGCCCATGGCCAGCATGAACAGCACCGCCACCGGCAGGTCGACCAGCTGCAGCGGCGTCCGCACGCCGAACAGGTTGACCATCGGCCCGAACGGCACGATCGAGAAGGCCAGGAACGCCGGCACGACCATGATGACCGGGGCCAGCAGGTAGAGCACCTTGTCCACGGTCCGCGGGAAGAGGTCCTCCTTCAGGCCCATCTTCAGGCCGTCGGCCACCGACTGCAGGAGGCCGAACTTGCCGGCCCGGTTGGGGCCGTACCGGTTCTGCATCCGCGAGATCAGCTTGCGCTCGAACCAGACGCCGAACAGGACGCTCAGCATCAGGAAGACGAACAGCAGCACGGCCTTGATGATCGTGATCCACAGCGGGTCCTTGCCGAAGTCGGCAAGCGTGGGATCGGCCGCGAGAACGTGGGTCATGACGCGCTCCCGATGGTGACGATGTCGCCGGCCACCGCGCGCAGGTCACGCGTGACCGAGCAGCCGCCGGAGTTGGACGGCACCCAGACCACCCGGTCCGGCAGGTCGGCGACGCGTACGGGCAGGGTGACGGTGTCGCCGACGACCAGCTTGTCGCCGTCGGACACCCCCAGCTCGGCCGCGGTGGCCTCGGAGACCAGTGCCTCGGCTGCGCGGGCGGTGCCCGCGAGGTACGGCTCGCCGTCCTGCAGCCTGCCCTCGTCGAGCAGCAGGTGCCAGGTCGCCAGCAGCGCCTTGCCCGCCTCCGGCACCTCGGGGGTGCGGGTCAGGGCGTTCGGCGCGCTGACGCGGCTGCCGCGCCAGGCGCCCAGCCCGGACAGCTCGCGCCGGGCGGCCTTGGCGTCCGGCAGGCCCAGGTGGACGTCCATCCGGTCGGCCAGGTTGCCGATCACGGCGAGGTCGGACTGCAGGCCCGGCACCTTGAGCGGCGCCTCGAACGAGCGGCCCCTGCCCTCCCAGTTGACGAACGTGCCGCTCTTCTCCTGGACGGCGGCGACGGGCAGGACCACGTCGGCGCGGTCGGTGACGGCGCTGGCGCGGATCTCCAGGCTGACGATGAACGGCGTGTGCTCGAGCGCTTCGAGCGCCGCCGCCGGGTCGGGCAGGTCGTAGGGGTCGACGCCGCCCACGACCAGGGCGTCCAGCTCGCCGTCGCGGGCGGCGGCGAGGATGCCGGCGGTGTCGCGGCCCGGCGTGGCGGGCAGCGAGGCCACGTTCCACGCCCTGGCGACCTCGGCCCTGGCGCTCTCGTCGTCGACCGGGCGGCCGATCGGCAGCAGCGCGGGCAGGGCACCGGCCTCGACCGCGCCGCGCTCGCCGGCCCTGCGCGGGACCCAGGCGAGCCTGGCGTCGGAGACGTTGGCCAGCCGTACGAGGGCGGACAGGGCGCCGGGCACGGTGGCCAGGCGCTCGCCCGCGAGCACGATCGTGCCCTCGGGCAGGGTGCCGAGCAGGTCGCCGAGGGCGTCGGCCTCGGCGCCGGGCGCGGTGCGGATGAGCGTGCCGCCCATCTTCGCGAGGCCGGGCGAGGCGAACGGGGCGATCGAGGTGACCTTGAGGCCCTTCTTCATCCACGCCTTGCGCAGGCGCAGGAAGACGATCGGCGACTCGTCCTCGGGCTCGAACCCGACGAGCAGCACGTGCGGGGCGTTCTCGAGGTCGGTGTAGCTGATCTCGATGCCCTTGCCGGCCACCGCGTGGGCCAGGAACTGCGCCTCCTCGGCGGAGTGCGGCCTGGCGCGGAAGTCGACGTCGTTGCTGTTCAGGGCGACCCGGGCGAACTTGGCGTACGCGTAGGCGTCCTCGACCGTGACCCGGCCGCCGACCAGCACGCCGGCCTTGCCGCGCGCCCTGGCCAGCCCCTGGGCGGCCACCGAGAGCGCCTCCGGCCACGAGGCGGGCACGAGC
Organism: Nonomuraea phyllanthi; assembly: GCF_006334985.2. GTDB lineage: Bacteria > Actinomycetota > Actinomycetes > Streptosporangiales > Streptosporangiaceae > Nonomuraea > Nonomuraea phyllanthi. Next base: position 21,376 of record NZ_VDLX02000015.1, on the reverse strand, counting down.
ACGCCCTCCTCGTTGCGGACCAGCGGCGTCTTGAGCCGGTCGGGCTGCTGGGCGTAGGTGAAGGCCCAGCGGCCCTTGTCGCAGTTCCACTCCTCGTTGACCTGCGGGTCGTTGCCCGCCAGGCGGCGGGTGACCCGGCCGCGCCGGTGGTCGGTGCGCTGGGCGCAGCCGGCGGCGCAGTGCTCGCACGCGCTCGGCGTGGAGACCAGGTCGAACGGGCGGGCCCTGAACCGGTAGGCGGCGCCGGTCAGCGCGCCGACCGGGCAGATCTGCACCGTGTTGCCGGAGAAGTAGGAGTTGAACGGCTTGCCGTCGGCAACTCGCACCTGCTCCTTGGCCCCGCGCTCGAAGAAGTCGATGAGCGGGTCACCGGCGATCTGGTCCGAGAAGCGGATGCACCGGGCGCACTGCACGCAGCGCTCGCGGTCGAGCAGCACCTGCGTCGACAGCGGCAGCGGCTTGGGGAAGGTGCGCTTCTGCTCCTGGAACCTGGACTCGCCCCGCCCGTTGGACATGGCCTGGTTCTGCAGGGGGCACTCGCCGCCCTTGTCGCAGACCGGGCAGTCGAGCGGGTGGTTCAGCAGCAGGAACTCCATGGCCGCGCGCTGCGCCTTCTCGGCCACCGGCGAGGTGAGCTGCGTCTGCACGACCATGCCCTCGGCGACCTCGATCGCGCACGACGGCTGCGGCTTGGGGAAGCCGCGGCCGTTGCCCGCGTCGGGGATGTCGACCAGGCACTGGCGGCAGTTGGCCGCCGGGTCGAGCAGCGGGTGGTCACAGAACCGGGGGATCTGGATGCCCAGCAGCTCGGCTGCCCTGATGATCAGAGTGCCCTTGGGGACACTGACCTGGAACCCGTCGATGGTGAGGGTCACCAGGTTCGTCTCGGTCTCTACGACTGTCACTGCTCACCCCAGAGAGTGGACTTCTTCGGGTCGAACGGGCAGCCGCCGATCTCGAAGTGCTTGAGGTACTCGTCGCGGAAGTACTTCACGGAGGAGTGGATCGGGCTGGTCGCGCCGTCGCCCAGAGCGCAGAACGAGCGGCCCAGGATGTTGTCCGCGATGTCGGTGATCGTCGCCAGGTCCTCCTCGGTGCCCTGGCCCTTCTCCAGGCGCTTGAGCACCTGCTTGAGCCAGTACGTGCCCTCGCGGCAGGGCGTGCACTTGCCGCAGGACTCGTGGGCGTAGAACTCGGTCCAGCGCAGCACCGTGCGGACCACGCAGGTGGTCTCGTCGAAGATCTGCAGCGCGCGGGTGCCGAGCATGGAGCCCTTGGCGCCGACGCCCTCGAAGTCGAGCGGGACGTCGAGGTGCTCGTTGGTGAAGATCGGCGTGGAGGAGCCGCCCGGCGTCCAGAACTTGATCTCGTGGCCGGCCCTGACGCCGCCCGCCATGTCGAGGAGCTCGCGCAGCGTGATGCCGAGCGGCGCCTCGTACTGGCCGGGCCTGGTGACGTGGCCGCTCAGCGAGAAGATGCCGAAGCCCTTCGACTTCTCGGTGCCCATCCCGGCGAACCAGTCGGCGCCGTTGCCGATGATCGAGGGAACACTGGCGATCGACTCGACGTTGTTCACGACAGTAGGCGAGGCGTACAGGCCCGCCACGGCGGGGAACGGGGGCTTGAGTCGCGGTTGACCTCTGAAGCCCTCCAGCGAGTCGAGCAGCGCCGTCTCCTCGCCGCAGATGTAGGCGCCCGCGCCGCTGTGCACGACCAGCTCCAGGTCGAAGCCGGAGCCGAAGATGTCGGTGCCGAGATAGCCCTTCTCGTACGCCTCCCGCACGGCCGCGTGCAGCCGGCGGACGACGTGCAGCACCTCGCCGCGCACGTAGATGAAGGCGTGGTTGGCCCTGATCGCGTAGGACGTGATGATGATGCCCTCGACCAGCGCGTGCGGGTTGGCCAGCATCAGCGGGATGTCCTTGCAGGTGCCCGGCTCCGACTCGTCGGCGTTGACGACGAGATAGTGCGGCTTGCCGTCGCCCTGCGGGATGAAGCCCCACTTCATGCCGGTCGGGAAGCCCGCGCCGCCGCGGCCGCGCAGGCCGGAGTCCTTGACGGACTGGATGACGGCGTCGGGGTCCATGCCCAGCGCCTTCTTCGCCGCCGCGTACTCACCGTAGACGTCGATGGTGAAGGAGTTGGGCTGGTCCCAGTTCGCTGTCAGGACCGGTGTCAAAGTCGTGCTCATGCCTCGGGGGCCTTCCATCCATGGGCCTTGGCGACCCGCAGGCCCTCCAGCGAGGGGCCGGCGGCCGACGGGCCGTCACCCGCCTGGTCGTCGGGCAGGCCGGCGAGCACCCGCGAGGCCTCCTTGAAGGTGCACAGCCGCTTCGGGCCGCGGGTGGGCCGCACCTCCTTGCCGTCGCGCAGGTCGTCGACGAGCTGCTTGGCCGACTCGGGGGTCTGGTTGTCGAAGAACTCCCAGTTGACCATCATGACCGGGGCGAAGTCGCAGGCCGCGTTGCACTCGATGCGCTCCAGCGACACCTTGCCGTCGGAGGTCGTCTCCTCGTGGCCGGCGCCGACGTGCTCCGACAGCTCCTCCCAGATCTGGTCGCCGCCCATGACGGCGCACAGCGCGTTGATGCACACGCCGACGTGATAGTCGCCGGCGGGCTTGCGCTTGTACATCGTGTAGAAGGTCGCGACGCCCGTGACCTCGGCCTTGCTGACGCCGAGCATCTCGGCGCAGAACTCCTGGCCGTCGTCGCTGACGTAGCCGTCCTCCGACTGCACGAGGTGGAGCAGCGGCAGCAGGGCCGACCGCGTCTTCGGGTAGCGCCCGATGATCTCCTTGGCGTCCCGCTCCAGACGCTCACGGACTTCCGGTGAATACGTCACCGGTCCACACCTCCCATGACGGGGTCGATAGATGCCACCGCGGCGATCACGTCGGCGACCTGGCCGCCCTCCGCCATCGCGGGGAAGCCCTGCAGGTTGCAGAAGGACGGCTCGCGGAAGTGCACGCGGTAGGGGCGCGTGCCGCCGTCGCTGACCACGTGGGCGCCGAGCTCGCCCTTGGGCGACTCGATGCTGGCGTACGCCTGCCCGGCCGGCACCCGGAAGCCCTCGGTCACCAGCTTGAAGTGGTGGATCAGCGCCTCCATCGAGGTGCCCATGATGTGGGCGATGTGGTCGGGCGAGTTGCCGAACCCGTCGGGGCCGAGCGCCAGCTGCGCGGGCCAGCCGATCTTCTTGTCCTCGATCATGACCGGCTCGCCCTTGAGCGGGCCGGCGATGCGGTCGAGGGCCTGCTCGATGATCTTGAGCGACTCCTCCATCTCCTGCATGCGCACGAGGTAACGCGAGTAGACGTCACAGCCGCGCTCGGTGGCGACGTCGAACTCGTACGTCTCGTAGCCGCAGTAGGGCTGCGTCTTGCGCAGGTCCCACGGCAGGCCGGCGGCGCGCAGGATCGGCCCGGTGATGCCCAGGGCCATGCAGCCGGTCAGGTCGAGGTAGCCCACGTCCTTCGTGCGGCGCACGTAGACCGGGTTCTCGTCGAGCAGCTTGCGGATGTCCTTGATCCGCTTGGGCATCTCCTTGAGGAACTCGCCGACCTTGTCGACCGTGCCGGCGGGCAGGTCCACGCTCACGCCGCCGGGGCGGACGTAGGCGTGGTTCATGCGCAGGCCGGTGATGTACTCGAACAGGTCCATGACCAGCTCGCGGTCGCGGTAGCCGAACAGGAACGGCGTCGTCGCGCCCAGCTCCATGCCGAACGTGCCCATCGCGACCAGGTGCGAGGAGATGCGGTTGAGCTCCATCATCATCACGCGGATGGCCTGCGCCCGCTCGGGCACGCGGTCGGTGATGCCGAGCAGCTTCTCCACGCCCATGCAGTAGGCGGTCTCGTTGAAGATCGGCGAGAGGTAGTCCATGCGGGTCACGAACGTGGACCCCTGGGTCCAGGTCCGGAACTCCATGTTCTTCTCGATGCCGGTGTGCAGGTAGCCGATGACGCTGCGCGCCTCGGTCACCGTCTCGCCGTCGAGCGTCAGGACCAGGCGGAGCACGCCGTGCGTGGACGGGTGCTGCGGGCCCATGTTGACGACCAGGCGCTCCTCCTCGGAGTCGCGCACGCCGGTGACGACCTCGTCCCAGTCCGCGCCGTTGACCGAGTAGACCTTGCCCTCGGTCGCCTCGTCATAAGCGGTGCTCATGAGTAAGACCTCCTCTGGTCGGGCGAGGGGATGGTGGCGCCCCGGTATTCGACCGGGATGCCTCCGAGCGGGTAGTCCTTCCGCTGCGGGAATCCCTCCCAGTCGTCCGGCATCATGATGCGGGTGAGCGCGGGGTGACCGTCGAAGATGATCCCGAAGAAGTCGTACGCCTCGCGCTCGTGCCAGTCGTGACCAGGGTAAACGCCGACGGTGGATGGAATGTGCGGGTCGGCGTCGGGCGCGCTGGCCTCGACGCGCACGCGCCGGTTGTGGGTCATCGAGCACAGGTGGATGACCGCGTGCAGCTCCTCGCCGGCCAGGTGCGGGTAGTGCACGCCGGTGACGCCGAGCGAGAGCTCGAAGCGCAGCGCGGGATCGTCGCGCAGCTTCTGGCAGACCTCGACCAGCCGCTCCCGCTTCACATGCAGGGTCAGCTCGCCGCGGTCCACGACCACGCGCTCGATGGCGTCGTCGAGCCCGAGGGCGTCGACGAGCTCGTCGAAGTAGCCGCCGTACGGGCGGGGCGTCGAGATCTGCGGCGCCCGGCGCACGACGAGACCGCCGTAGCCGGAGGTGTCGCCGGTGTCCTGGGCGCCGAACATGCCACGCCTGGCGACCGGTGACTCGGGCACCGCGGGAACGGGGACCTCGGGGGTCTCGCCGCTGTCCGGGCTGCCGGGGAGGTTGTCGGGCGAGGTCACTTCGCGGCCCCCTGATCGATCAGCGGCAGCGGGCGCAGCGCCTGCAGCTCGAGCTCCTCGATCTGCTTGGCCCGGTGCGCGCCGAACTTCATGTTCTGGATCTTGTCGTGCAGCTTCACGATAGAGTCGATCAGCATCTCCGGCCGCGGCGGGCAGCCCGGCAGGTAGATGTCGACGGGCACGACGTGGTCGACGCCCTGCACGATCGCGTAGTTGTTGAACATGCCGCCGCTGGAGGCGCACACGCCCATGGAGATGACCCACTTGGGCTCGGCCATCTGGTCGTAGATCTGCCGCAGCACGGGCGCCATCTTCTGCGAGACGCGGCCGGCGACGATCATGAGGTCGGCCTGGCGCGGAGACGCCGAAGCGCGCTCCATGCCGAAGCGCGCGAGGTCGTAGTGGGGGCCACCGGTGGCCATCAGTTCAATGGCGCAGCACGCCAGGCCGAAGGTGGCCGGCCACACGGAGTTCTTTCGCGCCCATCCGGCCGCCGCCTCGACGGTGCTGAGGATGAACCCGCTGGGGAGTTTCTCTTCAAGTCCCATTTTCAGTCCCAGTCCAGACCCTTGCGGCGCCACACGTACGCGTAGGCGACGAGCACGGTGACGATGAACAGGAGCATCTCCACGAGCCCGAACAGGCCGAGGCCAGGGTTGAGCGTCTGGCCCGCGTCGTTCGTCTGCTTGGCGAACGAGACCGCCCACGGGTAGAGGAAGATGATCTCGATGTCGAACACGATGAAGAGCATCGCGGTGATCATGTATTTGAGCGGGAACCGTCCACCACCGACGGGCTGGGGCGTCGGCTCGATGCCGCATTCGTAGGCGTCAAGCTTGGCGCGGTTCCAGCGCTTGGGGCCGGTGAAGGGAGCGATGGCGACCGAGAAGATCGCGAAGCCCCCCGCGAGAACGGCGAGCACCAGGATGGGCACGTAAAGGTCCATCGCTACGCCTCCTCTGGAGTCGCCGCGCGCGCGGGCGCGCAGCCGGATCTGTCAGTTCTGAGATTCATGCTGGTGGGGCGACCTTTGAGAGTGCGTTGATGATCATGTCCGACGCATCGCCTCGCCGGTCGGTGAGATTACCAAGGAGTTTGATGGCGAAGCGCATCAGCCTCGGGTGAGGGAGCCCGTGCCTGGTGCCGAACCTCATCACCTCCGGCCTCCCGATGGCCTCGACGAACCACTTGCCCAGCGTGAAGTAGCCGCCGTAGGCGTCCTTCAGCACGCCGGGATAGGTCCGCAGGGTCCGCTCGCGCTGCGCGGGAGTGGTGCCCTTGAGGGCCTTGACGATGATTTCGGCGGCGATCTCGCCGGTCTCCATGGCGTAGGCGATGCCCTCGCCGTTGAACGGGTTGATCGACCCGCCCGAGTCGCCCACGAGCAGCAGGCCGCGCGTGTAGTGCGGCTGCCGGTTGAAGGCCATCGGGAGCGCGGCGCCGCGAATGGGGGCCGTCATGTTCTCCTCGGTGAAGCCCCACTCGGCGGGCATGGCCTTGCACCAGCGTCGCAGCAGGTCGCGGTAGTCGATGTTCTTGAACTGGGCGCTCGTGTTGAGCAGCCCGAGGCCCACGTTGGCGGTGCCGTCGCCGACGCCGAAGATCCACCCGTAACCGGGCAGCAGCCGGTCCTCGGCCCACAGCTCCAGCCAGATCTCGAGGTAGTCGTCGTCGTGGCGCGGGCTCTCGAAGTACGTCCGCACGGCCACGCCCATCGGCCGGTCTTCCCGCTTGTGCAGGCCCATGCCGAGGGCCAGCCTGGTGCTGTTGCCGTCGGCGGCCACCACCAGGCGGCTGCGGTATTCGGCGCCGTCCTTGGTCGTCACGCCCACGATGTGGCCGCTGCGGTCGTCGAGGATGGGCCCCGTGACGGTGACGCCCTCCATCACGCGCACGCCGCTGGCGGCCGCGTTGGCGGCGAGGATCTGGTCGAAGTCCTGGCGGGTGCGTACGAGCCCGAAGTCGGGGAACCGCTCCAGGTGGGGCCAGTCGAGGTCGAAGCGGAGCCCGCCGCCGACGACGCGCAGGCCCTTGTTCCTGACCCAGCCGGGCGCGTCGATGTCGATGCCCATCTGGAGCAGCTGCTTGACCGCGCGGGGGGTCAGGCCGTCGCCGCAGACCTTCTCGCGGGGGAACCTGGTCTTCTCCAGCAGCAGCACGTCGAGCCCGGACCGGGCGAGGTAAAAGGCGGTCGCGGAACCTGCGGGACCGGCGCCGACGACGATGACGTCGGCGTCGGTCTGCGTGGTTGTTGGCACCGTCACTGGACTGTCCTGTCCTTCGAAGGCCTTGGGGGTGGCTGCCTTCGTTCCTTTGTGAACCCCTTCACAAACTTGTCGGCCCGCAGTCTACTGCTTTTCCAGTACATAGTGGCAGTCGGGGGGCTGTTCTGTGATCCAAGGGGAACGGCGTGTCGCGTGTGGTCTCACGCCGGCTTGAACCCCCTGTGCATGGCCACGATCCCCATGGTGAGATCGCGCCAGGCCACCCGCTCCCAGCCGGCCCGCTGAATGATCCTCGCGAGGGTGCGCTGGTCGGGCCAATCCCTGATCGACTCGGCCAGATATTCGTAGGAATCGTCATTGGACCCGAAGACCTTGGCCACTTTCGGCAGCATCCGCATCAGATATTCGCGATAGACCAGATCGAACGGCGCGAACGTCACGTGCGAGAACTCCAGCACCACCAGCCGCCCGCCCGGCCTGGTCACGCGCGCCATCTCCCGCAGCGCCTGCTCGGTGTCGTGCACGTTGCGCAGCGCCACCGAGATCGTCACCGCGTCGAACACCTCGTCGGCGAACGGCAACCGCATCGCGTCGCCCGCGACGAACGGGACGCCCTCGCCCGTCAGCGCGTTGCCGCCGTGGCGGCGTACGCCGGTGCGGAGCATGCCCATAGAGAAGTCGGAGGCGATGGCGCGTGCGCCGAGCGTGGTGAACGAGTCGGTGGACGTGCCCGTGCCGGCCCCCAGGTCGAGCACGAGCTCACCCGGCCCCGCGTCGACCGCCGCGGCGACGGCCCTGCGCCAGAGCCTCACCTGGCCGAGGGAGATCACATCGTTGACCAGGTCGTAGCGCCGGGCGGTGCGGTCGAACATCGCGGCGACCTCGTCCGGCTGTTTGTCCAACTGAGCGCGCGTCATGCGCCAAGCCTATTGGGCGGTCCCGCCCGCGACTCTGCGCCTATTGGGTTTATGGACATTCAACGGAAAGTAGCCGCGAGACTACTGAACGTCTGCTAAAACTTGGCGAATGTTTGCCCGTGTCGCCCTTGCGGCGCTCCTCGCCTCGGCCCCCACGCCGCACACGCGCGTGGTCTCCGCCGACCCGGTCGACTACACGCCCCACGTGCTGGACGGCATCGTCAACGCCATCACCGTCATCGGCCGGACCGTCGTGGTCGGCGGCTCCTTCAGCGAGGTGAGCGACGCCGCCCGCGAGACCGTCTACCCGCGCGCCAACCTGTTCGCCTACGACCTGGCCACGGGCCGCATCGTGGAGAACTTCGCACCGGTCGTGCCCGGCCCGGTCCACGGCCTGGCCGCCGGCGACCTCGGCACCGTATACGTCGGCGGCGAGTTCGCCGGGGTCAACAGCACCCGGTCCAGGTCGCTGGCCAAGCTGAAGCTCTCCGACGGCTCGCTGGTGCCCGGCTTCACGCCGCGCATCCGCGGCGGCATGGTCAGCGCCCTGGTCAGGCAGGGCTCGAAGCTGTACGTCGGCGGCGACTTCATCGGCCCGCGCACCGCCCTGGCCGCCCTGGACGCCACCACGGGCGAGGCAGACCCGGCGTTCGACATCACGCCGGGCAAGGCGCTCACGCCCAGGGTCAAGGTCTACGCGCTCGCCGCCACCGGCCACCGGCTGGCCGTGGACGGCTCGTTCACCACGCTCGGCGGCCACAGCCGGCCGCAACTGGGCCTGATCGACATCAGCGGTCCCACCGCCGCGGTGGCCCCCTGGCGGACCGAGGCGTACGCCGGGAAGTGCATGAAGGCGTTCCCGTCGTACGTGCGCGGCCTCGACTTCTCGCCCGACGGGCGCTATTTCGCGGTCGTCACCACCGGCGGCCCCAGGGGCGGCATGTGCGACACCGCCGCCAGGTTCGAGACGTACGCCACCGGGACCCGCATCAAGCCCACCTGGGTCAACGCCACGGGCGGCGACTCGCTCTACTCGGTCAGCGTGACGGGAGCGGCGGTCTACGTCGGCGGGCATCAGCGCTGGCTGAACAACCCGAAGGGCCGCGACTCGGCCGGGCCGGGCGCGGTGTCACGACCGGGGATCGGGGCCATTCATCCGGTCACCGGAAAGGCCCTCAGTTGGAATCCCACGCGCGAGCGCGGCATCGGCGTGAAGGCGTTTTACGCGCATCGCAGCGGACTACTTGTCGGTAGCGACACAACCCGACTCGGACGGGAGTACCATGCCCGGATTGGCATGTTCCCTCAGCCCTAGTCCTGCGGCTTCGGCTGGTCGATCTTGTTGCTGATACGCGCGCTCACGGCATCTCGCTGCTTGCTGAGCAAGATGTAGCTGGCTATGCCGCTGACCAAGAAAGACGCCAAGATCAGCACGAAGAGGTTTATCGGCCAGATGATCCAGAGGACACCCAGTGTCACGAGAAACAGGCCGATCCGCGACGCGGTGTAAACGAGAACGGGACGCACACGTCGAGGTTACTTGCACCCGTGGACCGGTCGCTCTTCGCATCCGGCGCGAGCGCTGCTACTGTTCCCAGTCAGGGAGTTTCGTAAAGAAACACCCACGAGAGCCCCAAAGAGGCTCTATCATATAACAATCGGGCAGTCAGCTGATAACAACCCGTGATCTTTGTAGAAAACCACGGATAAATCAGGCTTCGCTCGACACACTGGTTACCTGTCCGCCCGCTGGCAGGAAGCGGGATGCGAGGGGGAGAGATTGGTGGAGAGTAGCAGCGAGCGTCTGCTGACCCCAGGAGAGGTTGCCGCCCTCTTCCGGGTAGACCCAAAGACGGTTACGCGCTGGGCTGCGGCAGGCCGCATCAGCAGTATCCGCACCCCCGGAGGGCACCGGCGCTTCCGCGAGTCGGAAGTGCACGCCCTTCTCCGAGGCGAGGACGTATTGACGGCCGACCGGCCGGCAGGTGAGTCCCCGCGCGTCTGACCGTGCAGACGGTGATCCTGCGACGGCAGGATCACCGCCGGCGCGACCACTGTTCACGTGCTTCCTGGCCACACTTCCGTCCGGCAGCATGAGGCGGCGCCAACCGCCGACCGTGGTTGGCGCCTGTCCGTCACCCGCTCGGGCCCCCTCCTGCCGAGGCGCTCTCCTGCCCCGCCTCAGGCGCCCTCCTGCTCCGCCTTGAACGCCAGGAACTCCCGCTCCAGGTCGTCGTTCTCCTCTTTCCAGCGCCTGCGCCGCTCGGCCGCCTCCTCCTCCGTCAGCGCCTCGGGCAGCAGGTCGTCGTAGCCGGGGTCACCAGGCCGCATCTCCACGTACGCGTTGCCGATCAGGCCCCCGTCCACGCTGGTCAGGCTCCGCGGCACGCGCAGGGTCCCGTCCGCGAGCCGGATGACGTACATGTCGGATCACCTAGATTCCGTAGCGCCGGTTGAAGTACAGCATGATGTCGAGCGCCATCCGCGTGTCGCCCCCGAGCATGTCGACGAGGGCGGGACGCTGGCGCGAGGCGATGGCGGCGAAGGCGTCGGCGAAGAACTCCTTGCGCCCGAGCCCGCCTCCCTGCCGGTGGAAGGTGGAGGCGAGCAGCGGCAGGGCCGCCTCGTAGAGACGGACGAACTCGGGCGAGTCGGAGACCCAGTCGCCGTGCGGCGCGTCGATGTCGTCAATGGCGTGGCCGACCTCGTGCATCATCACGTCCGGGGTGGGCGAGGGGCGGTCGCCCACGACGATCTTGCGGTCACCGTACGCGCCGGCGCAGATGTCCCACGTGGCGCGACCCGACGGGAGCGGGGCGCCGCGTAAGTAGCCCATGTCGTCGAGATCGGGCACGCCGCCGCGGCCCACGTAGATGCCCTCCAGGCCGGCCGCGAGCTGCTCCTTGAGCCGGTCGGGGAGCCTCGCCAGGCTCTCCACGGCGCGTACGGTGTCGGGCGAGGGCGGGCCCTGCCTGGCGTCCCACTGGCGGTGCAGGACGCTCTCCAGCTTGCCGCAGTGCCGCAGGCCGTCGCCCAGGGACGGGGCCCCCGGCCGGTTGGGCTGGGCCCTCGGCCGGTCGTCGAGCTCGAAGTCGTACCAGGTGTAGCCGGGACGTTCCACGACGGCGGCGGGCAGCCTCTCACGGCGTTCGCGCAGCGAGAACCCGTCCCAGCTCGTCCGTACCGGCCGCTCAGGCGGCTTGGGAGGCGCGTCCGCTCCCTTACGGCCCTTGGCCTCTGGACGGCCCTCAGCGGGCTTCTCACGGGCGCTGGACCAGAACGAGCGCTCGGCCTCGGGGGGCGCCTCCTGGCGCCGGGAGAAGAGATAGGACCCGCGCCGCCACCAACGGCCGCGCCGGTGCCGCCCCTTGTCGTGAGACGCCTTGTCCTGGGAAAAGGCCATCGCACCCCTCAACGCCCGGGAAGTCCGGCTGGACCGCCGCATCGGCTTCCACGGTACGACGTCGATCTTCCCCTAGTCACCCCAAAGGGGACATCGGGAAGCACGATCACGTCGCGGATGGCTTACAGTTCGGGCATGGCAGGTGTACTGATCGGCCTGGCGCTGCTGGCCTTCTGGCTGTTCTCCCTCTTCGACGTCATGACCACCCCCGATGACGAGGTCAGGAACGTACCAAAGACGTTGTGGATCTTCATCGTCGTGCTCATCCCGCTGCTCGGCGGGCTGCTCTGGATGGCGCGCGGCCGTCCGCGGGCCACGCGCGCCCCCTGGCCCGTCCCTCCGGGCCCGGGCATGCCGAAGGGGCCGGACGACGACCCCGACTTCCTGCGCGACCTCGACCGCCGCATGCGTGGCGACGACGTCTGACCCCCTCCGGCTCCGATCAGACGTCGGCGTAGCTGTGGAGCCCGCTGATGAAGACGTTGACGCCGATCAGGTTGAACATCAGGCAGGCGAACGCCACGAGCTGCACGATCGTCGAGGCCCTGCCCCGCCAGCCGGCCGTCACCTTGGCGTGCAGGTAGGCCGCGTAGGCCACCCAGGTGATGAACGACCAGACCTCCTTGGGGTCCCAGCCCCAGTAGCGGCCCCACGCCCGGTCCGCCCAGAGAGCGCCCGCGATCACCGCGAACGTCCACAGCGGGAACGCCAGCACGATCGCCCGGTGCGCCACCCGCTCCAGGTCGGCGCGGGACGGCAGGCGTGACACCCCGTCGCCGCGCACCAGGTAGAGCACGCCGGAGACGCCGGCCATCGTGAACAGGCCGCTGGAGATGATCGCGGCGGTGACGTGGATGGCGATCCAGTACGAGTTGAGCGCCGGCACGACCGGCCCCGCGGCCGTGTAGAAGAACTTGACGGCCAGGCCGAGGCCGAGGGCGGCCGCGACCATCACGAAGGCGCCGAGGAAGCGCACGTTGTAGCGGAGCTGCGTGCCGAGGAACGCGGTCACGGCGGCGAAGCAGATGGCCACCACGAACTCGTACATGTTGCCCCACGGCCACCGGTCCACGGCCAGGCCGCGCGTGGCGATGGCCGTGAGATGGGCGGCCCAGCCCACCCAGGCGAGCGCCAGGGCCACCTTCGCGGCCCGCGTGGCCGACCCCGTGGCCCCGGACCCGGCCACGGCCGCACCGCCGCCGGAAGGCGTCACGGCCGCGTGGTCATCTGAGGGAGCCGCGCTCGCGCGCTCGTCCGGAGGCGTCGCGGCCTCCGCGGCGGCGGTCGTGCCGCCTGCGGCGACGGCGACCGGCTTCCTGGCCTCCGCGCGCTCGGCGACGGCCTGCTCGGGCGCGGCCGACGAGGCGACGGCCGGCTTGTCGGCGCGGCCCTTGCCGAAGGCGAGCTCGATCGCGAAGGCGACCATGGCGAACACGTAGAGGAGGACGGCTGCGACGACGAGAAGGTCGCTCAGCTGGGCGAGTTGCTCAGCGGACATGCTTTTCTCCTGCTGATAGAGCCTTGACGATGTCGGCGAACTCCTCGGCGAAGCCCGCCGCGGAGCCCTCGGTGCGGGTCAGGCCGCCCACCTGGACCGCGCCGCCCTCGCCGATCCGCACGAACACCCTGCGGCGGCGGATGAGCAGCGACAGCGCGATGGCGACGACCGCCGTGCCCGCGGCGATCAACGCGGGCACCCGGCCCGGGTCGTACGCGATCTGGAGCGTGACCCACTCCTTGACCCCGGTGAACTGCAGCGTGCCCACCCCGTCGGGCAGCTCGACCGACTGCCCGACCGCGAGCGGCTTGGGCACGTCCTTGCCCATGACGATGGGGGTGAGCTTCTTCAGCACCTCGGGCGGGGCGAGCTCGTAGACCGACTGCGGCCGTCCGGAGCGCAGCCCGAGGTCGCCCTTGAAGGCGCCCAGAACCTGCACCTCGGGGTTGACCTCGCCGGGGAAGGCGGAGGCGTACGTGCCGTCGGTCAGCGGCACGCTGGTGGGCAGGAACCGCAGCAGGAACCCGAGCTGAGACGGCTGCGCGTCGGGCACCTTGACCACGCATCCGGACGTCATGGTGGCCTTGGCCTCGATCAGGCAGGGCACCGGGCCGTCGAACGCCACCTGGCCCTTGCCGTCGGTGACCTTGAAGACGGGGGCGTAGCCGTTGCCGATGAGGTAGGTCTGCGTGCCGTCGATCTCCAGCGGGTCGTTGACCTTCAGGTCGTAGTCGCGGGCCGGCGCGCCGGGCGACTCGGAGACCTTCAGGTGCGCGTCGTAGTCGAGCGCCTGCCCGCGCTTGTCGCCCGTGACCTGGTAGGCGACCTTGAAGTCGGCCAGCTGGAACGAGAACGGCTCCAGCGACTCGGCCGAGACCTGGCTGCCCGGGATGAACCGGTCATAGGCGGCCACGGTGTTGGCGAACCCGTCGCCCTCCACGACCAGGACGTTGCCGCGGTAGCCGAACAGCGAGCCGAAGCCGACCGCGAGCAGGATGCCCAGCAGGGCGATGTGGAAGAACAGGTTTCCCGTCTCGCGCAGGTAGCCCTTCTCCGCGGAGACCCAGCCGTCCCCGGTCACGACCCGGAAGCGCAGCCGGCGCAGCCGCCGGGCGGCCTCCTCGACGTCCAGGTCGCCCTCGAACGAGGCGGAGTGCGGCAGGCGGTCGAGGCGCCTGGGCGCGGCCGGCGGCTTCCTGCGCAGCTCCCGCGCGTACGTCGCGGTGCGCGGGATGATGCAGCCGATCAGCGACATGAACAGCAGCAGGTAGATCGCCGCGAACCAGGCCGAGGTGAACACCTCGAAGAGCTGGAACCGGTCGTACCACTCGGCCAGCGTGGGGCTCTGCTCGTAGAGCCGCGCCACCTTGTCGGGGTCGACGCCGCGCTGCGGTACGAGCGAGCCGGGCACCGAGGCCAGCGCGAGCAGGAACAGCAGGATGAGCGCCGTCTTCATCGAGGTGAGCGTGCGCCAGCCCCACCGCAGCCAGCCGACCGGCCCCAGGCCGACCTGCCTGGGGACGTGCTGCTCCGGCCGCTCCTCCGCCTGCTCCTTGACCTGGCCCTTCGCCGGCTCCTCCTGGACGCTCATCAGATCACCGGCTCGAAGGCGCCGATCAGGCCCTGCATGGCAGCGATCATCTCTCCCCACAGCCCGGTCACGAGCAGCACCCCGACCGCGACCATCATGCCGCCGCCGACCCGGGTGATCAGGCGCGAGTGCCTGCGGACGGCCCTGAAGGTGCGCAGGGCCTTGCTGTACGCGAGCGCCGCGCCGACGAACGGCAGCCCGAGGCCCAGGGCGTACGCGACGGCCAGGAGGGCGCCCCGTGCGGCGCTGCCCTCGTTGAGCCCCAAGGCCAGCACGACGGCGAGCGTCGGGCCGATGCACGGTGTCCAGCCCAGCCCGAACACCACCCCGAGCAGCGGCGCACCGGCGAGCCCCGCGGCCGGCACCCGGTGGATGCGCACGTCGCGCATCAGCCCGGGGACGACGCCGAGGAAGGCCAGCCCGAGCAGGATGGTCAGCACGCCGAGCACGCGCGTGATGACCTCGGCGTGGCCGAGCACAACCGAGCCGAGCCCGCCGAACAGCGCGCCGCTCAGCACGAACACCAGCCCGAAGCCGCTCACGAACAGCGCCGTGCCCAGCACCAGCCGCCCCCGCCCCGGGTGGGCGCTCATGCCGGTCACGTACGACAGGTAGCCGGGCACGAGCGGCAGCACGCACGGCGAGAGGAACGACACGACCCCGGCCAGCACCGCGATCGGCACGGCGAGCAGCAGCGAGCCCGAGGCCACGACGTCATTCATCGCGCACCTTGGTCACCGTGTCGAGCAGGTCGGTGTACTTGACCGCGCCGAGCGCCCTGGCGGCGATCCTGCCCTGCTTGTCGATGATCAGCGTGGACGGGATGGCCGCGGGCGGCACCGTGCCCTGGAAGGACAGCGCCACCTTGCCGGGCTGGTCGAAGATGTGCGGGTAGCCGGTCTTCTCGGTGCGCTCGAACGCCAGCGCGTCGGCCTGCCGGTCCTTGAAGTCGACGCCGAGGAACTGCACGCCCGTGTCCTTGGTCTTGGCCGCGACCTCCTTGAGCACCGGGGCCTCCGCCCGGCACGGGCCGCACCACGACGCCCAGAAGTTGAGCACCACGACCTCGCCCTTGTGGGCGGCGAGTGAGGCGGTGGACCCGTCGAGGGTCGGACCCTGGACGGCGGGCGCCGGCTTGCGCTCACCCGCGCCGAACACCTGCATCTTCCCGTCACCCGCCACGAAACGGGTGTCGCCCGCCTGCGGCTGGCCGCTCTGGTTGCCGGCACAGCCCGCGACCAGCAGGCCCACGAGAACAAGGGAGATGGGCCCGATAGATCTGTTGGCGCGCACGGAGGAAGATCTCCTTGTACTACAAGCGGTAGAGCTTGCAACTCTACCGGTGGCACCGCGAGCTCCGGACATCAGGCCCCGGGAACGGACGGACCCGTCTCGATCGACCCCGCCGGCTCGCTGTAGCCGATGCTGACGAGGCGGTCGCCGTCGAAGGAGAACGTGGTGAGGCTCGCCAGCGCGCACTGCCTGCGCCGCGGATCGTGCCAGAGCCTGCGGCCCTCGGCGGCCATGCGGATCGTCCAGATCGGCAGCTGGTGGCTGACGAGCACCGCCTCGTGGCCGCGCGCCGCGGCCCTGACGTCGTCGATCACCGACTTCATGCGCCGCACGATCAGCGGGTACGCCTCGCCCCAGGACGGGCGCAGCGGATTCCAGAAATAGCGGTAGTTGCGGGGGCTGCGGAAGATCGCCAGGCCCTGGCCCACGGGGCGGCCCTGGAGCATGTTGCCCGCCTCGATCAGGCGCTCGTCCTGGACGATGTCGAGGCCGAGCTTGTCGGCCAGCGGGGCCGCGGTCTCCAGCGCGCGCTCCAGCGGCGAGCTGCGGAGGGCGACGATGTCGCGCCCGCCCACGGCCTTGGCGACCGTCTCGGCCATGAGCTGACCCGTCTGGGACAGGTGGTAGCCGGGCAGCCTGCCGTAGAGGACGCCGGCGGGGTTGTGCACCTCACCGTGGCGCAGCAGGTGGACGACGGTGGTTTCAGCCATGGTGAGCCACAGCCTATCCGCTCCCCTCCACCGCCCAGCCGACCGGCCGGGTGTCGCGTCCCGGCCGTGTCCCGGCAGCGTCCCGGTCGTGTCCCGCTCAGGTGACGGCCCAGGCGTTCTCCTGTGTGCGGCTCGCCTCGGCCAGCGCGTCCACCATGGCCCTGATCGCGGGGCGGCGGGCGGCGTCCGTACGCCACACCGCGTAGATGCGCCGCGACTGGCGCGGCATGATCGGCACGATCCGGACGCCGTCCGGCACGCAGTCGCGGCCGAGGCGCGGCACGATCGCGCAGCCCAGCCCGGCGGCCACCAGCGCGAGCTGGGTCGGGTACTCGTCGGCCATGCACGCGATCACCGGCTCCACGGAGGCGTTGCGCAGCGTGAAGACGAGCCAGTCGTGGCAGACGGTGCCGGGGGACGAGCTGATCCAGGGCTCGCCGCGCAGCTGGGCCAGCTCCACCTCCCTGCTGTCCGCGAGCGGGTGCCCGGCGGGGACGGCGACGTCGGCCACGTCGTCGAGCAGCGGCGCCCTGGACAGGCCGTCGGGCAGCGCCATGGGCCGGTTGAGCCAGTCCTGGATCACGCCGAGGTCCAGCTCGCCCCTGGCCACCTCGCGGACCACCCGCTCCGGCTCGCGCTCGTTGAGCTGGACGGACAGGTCGGGATGGCGCTCCTTGAGCTGGATCAGCGCCTTCGGCATGAGCCCGCGCGCGGCGGTGGGGAAGGCCCCGGCGTTCAGGCGGCCGACGACCTCGCCGCGCAGCGCCTCGAAGTCGGCCTCGGCGGTCTCGACCAGGGCGAGGATGCGCTCGGCGTGCTCGGCGAGGAGGCCGGCCGCGTCGGTGAGCCGCACGCCGCGCCCGTTGCGCTCCATGAGCCTGGCCCCGGTCTCGCGCTCCAGCTTGGCGATCTGCTGGGACACCGCCGACGGGGTGACCATGAGCGCGTCGGCCGCCGCCCCGACGGACCCGTAGACGTGCACAGCGTGAAGGGCCTTGAGCCGGTTCAAGTCCAACATGTAAGCCACTCTAAATGGTTTAGCGTAGAAAGTCTCGCTTGTCGTTGAATCTGTAGCAGACGAAAATAGTTGCATGAGAATCCTTAAGTCGAAGAAGCAGCAGCAGTCAGGCACCGTCTCGTACCTCAAGGTGCTGGCGGAGCAGGCCCGCAGGCAGCGCGTCCACTACCAGAAGCCCGCGCGCTGACTTGCGCCCCCGCCATCTGGCCCTGGTCATCGGCCTAGCAGCCGTCTGGGGCTTCAACTTCGTCGTCATGCAGATCGGCCTGCGACACTTCCCTCCCCTGCTGTACGCGGGGCTCAGGTTCGCGCTGGCCGGCTTCCCCGCCCTGCTGTTCGTGGGGCGGCCCGGGGTCCCGTGGCGCTGGGTCGCGGGGGTGGCGGCGACCATCGGGGTCGGCCAGTTCGGGTTCCTGCTCGTGGGCATGCGGGCGGGCATGCCGGCCGGGCTGACCTCACTCGTCCTGCAGACGCAGGCGCTGTTCACCGTGGTGTTCGCGGTGACGCTGCTCGGTGAGCGGCTCACCGCCCGCCGCGTGTCAGGGCTGGCCGTCGCCTTCGGCGGCCTCGCCGTCGTCGCCCTCGGCTTCGGGCTGTCAGGCCCGATCGGCGCCTTCGCGCTCTGCCTGGCCGCCGCGGCCGCCTGGGGACTCGGCAACGTCGTCCAGCGCCGGGCCGCGCCGCCCGACTCCCTGCGCTTCATGGTCTGGGTCAGCGCCTTCTCCGCGCCGCCGCTCCTGCTCCTGTCGCTCCTGCTGGAGGGCGTGCCCGCGCTCAACGCGCCCGTGGAGGGCTGGCTGTCGCTGGGGTACGTCGCCTTCGTCTCCACGCTGGGCGGCTTCGGCGTCTGGGGGCTGCTGCTGCGGCGTTACGACGCCTCCACCGTGGCGCCGTACACGCTGCTGGTGCCGGTGTTCGGCATGTCGTCGGCCGCGCTGGTGACCGGCGAGCCGATCTCCTGGCTCGACCTCCTCGCGGCGGCGCTGATCGTCGCGGGCGTCCTTTACGCGGGCTCCCAGCCCCGCCGCGCGCCGGCCCCGGCCCCGCGAGCCGCCGACCCCCTCAGCGGGCCGACGGCATAAGGCGCGGCGGCCGGGAACGCTTTCACGGCCCGGTTCCGCCGCGGGGCCGGACTCGATCACGACGAGGAAGCGCCTGACTTGGGGTTCCCGCGTCGCACCCCTGCCAGCACGACCCCGACCACCGCGGTGACCACTCCGGCGATCAGCCAGCCGGGTGACCCGCCGGTGACGGGCCGGCAGTCGGCGACGCACAAGACGGGATCGATGTGGATCAGGTCGGCACCCTGGAGGATCCACAGCAGACCCAGCAGGATGAGGAGCATCCCGCCGACGATCCTCGCGACCCTGAGCCATCTCACGGTGTCATCCCTTCTTCGGCTATGCTGAAAGTATTCAGGAAGCTTTAGAAGGTTAGGTTATAAGGTGTCCGAACAATATTCAATCGGGGAACCGTTCCTCCCCCAGCTCATCGGTCAGACCTTCAACCTGGTCCTTGACGGGCTCCTCCAGCGCCTGGTCGAGAACGGCTACGACGATCTACGCCCCACTCACTACCTGAACGTGTTCCGGTTGCTCGACTGCGACGGCACCCGGCCCACCACGCTGGCGCGCAAGGCCGGGATGACCCCGCAAGCCATGAGCGAGCTGGTGGGCCACCTGGAACAACACGGCTACGTACGGCGCGTGCGTGACCCGGCCGACGGCCGGGGCAGGATCGTCGTCTTCGCCGACCGTGGCACCCGGGCCGCCGAGATCAGCGCCGGCTACTTCGCCGAACTGGAGGTCCGGTGGGCGGACGTCGTCGGGGCGGACGGTCTCCAGGCCGTCAGGTCCTCGCTTACGCAGATCCTCGCCGACCTGCCGGCCCGCAGGACCGCGATCGGAGGCGGTGACTGACCGTCCCGGTCGATCCACTCGGGCAGTGCCGTACTCGTGAGAAGGTTCGGCGAGCCGCGGGCGGCTCCGGGCCGGCGCGGCCGATCCCCTCAGCGGGCCGGCCGCCCGGCGCGGCGGCGGCTCAGTGGGCCGCCGCGGCGGCCTTGGCGGCGGCCGGGAGGGCGTCGGCGACGCGGTTGAGCGCCTCGTCGTCGTGCGAGGCCGACAGGAACCACGCCTCGTACGCCGACGGCGGAAGGTAGACCCCCTGGTCGAGCATGGCGTGGAAGAACGCGGTGAAGGCGGCGGTGTCCTGGGCCTTGGCCTCGGCGAAGTTCGTCACCTCCGCGTCGGTGAAGAAGATCGAGAACAGGCTGCCGGCCCGCTGGAGCCGGTGCGGCACCCCGGCCGCTGAGAGCGCCTCCGAGGCGGCCCGGCCGACGGCCATGGCGGCGGCGTCCACCCGCTCGTAGGCGGCGGCGTCGAGGGCGCGCAGCGTGGCCAGCCCGGCCGCGCAGGCCAGCGGGTTACCCGACAGCGTCCCCGCCTGGTAGACCGGCCCCTCGGGCGCGAGCTGGGCCATGACCTCGGCCCGGCCCCCGAAGGCCGCGGCGGGCAGGCCGCCGCCCATGACCTTGCCGAACGTCATCAGGTCGGCGTCCACGGGCTCCAGGCCGTACCAGCCGGAGGGCGAGACGCGGAAGCCGGTCAGCACCTCGTCGACGATGAGCAGCGCCCCGTTGGCCGTGCACAGCTCGCGCAGGCGGGCGTTGAAGCCGTCGCGCGGCGGGACGATCCCCATGTTCGCCGGGCACGCCTCGGTGATCACGCACGCGATCTCCGCCTCGGCGAAGGCCGCCTCGACGGCCTCGATCGCGTTGTACGGCAGCACGATCGTGTCGGCCGCCGACGCCCCGGTCACGCCCGGCGTGTCGGGCAGCCCGAACGTCGCCACGCCCGACCCTGCCGAGGCCAGCAGCGCGTCGACGTGCCCGTGGTAGCACCCCGCGAACTTGATCACCTTCGACCGCCCGGTGAACCCCCTGGCCAGCCGCACCGCGCTCATCGTCGCCTCGGTGCCCGAGCTGACCAGGCGCACCTTCTCGACCGGCGCCACCCTGGCCACGATCTCCTCGGCCAGCTCCACCTCGCCCGGCGTGGCGGTGCCGTAGGAGAACCCGTCGGCGACCGCCGCCGACACGGCCTCGACGACTGCGGGGTGGCGGTGCCCGAGGATCATGGGGCCCCAGGAGCACACCAGGTCGACGTACCGGTTGCCGTCGGCGTCGGTGATGTAGGGGCCCTGGCCGGAGACCATGAAGCGCGGCGTCCCGCCGACCGCGCCGAACGCGCGCACCGGCGAGTTGACGCCTCCCGGCACGATCTGGCGGGCGCGGGCGAACAGGCTCTCCGAGTTCGTTGTACGGCTCACCCGACCCAGGTTAGCCCCGCCCCCACGCGCCCCCTCCACACGGGCACGGCGGGAGGACCGTCAGCCGGCCGGCCACTCCAGGACGCGCAACGGGACCGTCAGTCGGCCGGCCACTCCAGGACGCGCAGCGGGACCGTCAGTCGGCCAGCCACTCCAGGATGCGCAGCGGGTCGGGCAGGGGCCGGCCGTTCGGCGGGCGCAGCCATGAGACGGCCTGGCCGCTGGGCAGGGTCGAGGGCGGCGCCAGCACGTAGCTGTCGCGGCAGTGCCAGCGCAGGCCTGGCGTGTCGTCGATCGTCGCGGGGTCGCAGTCGAGGTGGCACGACCACCACTCGTCCTCGTCCTCCGGGTTGCCACGGGTGGCCACATAAAACAGGACCCGGTCGCCGTGGGCGGCGACCGGGCCCGGGTCGGCTCCGGCGTTGTCGATCCTCGTGAGGGCCGACAGGCCGAGAGCGAGCGGTACGTCGAAGACGTCGAACACGCGTCCGGTGGGCAGGATCACGTTGGCCTCGGGCTCGGCC
>NZ_VDLX02000014.1 GCF_006334985.2 Nonomuraea phyllanthi | reverse complement strand
AGGGCAATCACAACCTGTCGGTGGCCGATGTGGATGCCGATGGGCGGGACGAGATCGTCTACGGGTCGATGGCGGTCAACGACAACGGTGCTCCGTTGTGGAACAACCGCAACGGTCACGGCGATGCCATGCACGTCGGCGATCTGGATCCGTCCCGGCCGGGGCTGGAGGAGTTCAAGGTCGATGAGGACAGCAGCAAGCCGGGCTCCTGGTTCGCCGACGCGCGGACGGGTCAGGTGTTGTGGTCGACCGCTTCGGGTGGCGACAACGGCCGCGGGGTGTCGGGGGACATCTGGGCGGGCAGCCGGGGCGCGGAGTCGTGGTCGGCGCGGGACGGGTCGCTGCGCAGTCCCAGTGGCGCGAATGTGGGGCGCAAGCCGTCCTCGATGAACTTCCTGGCCTGGTGGGACGCCGATGCGGTGCGGGAGTTGCTGGATGGCACGCATATCGACAAGTACGGCACCGGTGGTGACAGCCGGCTGCTGACCGGGAGTGATGTGCATTCCAACAACGGGACCAAGGCGGTTCCGTCGCTGTCGGGCGACGTTCTGGGGGACTGGCGTGAGGAGGTGATCTGGCCCACCTCCGACAACCGGGCGTTGCGGATCTACGCCACGCCGGTCCGTACCGGCATCAAGATCCACACGTTGCTGCACGACCCGCAGTATCGCGTGGCTCTGGCCTGGCAGAACACCGCCTACAACCAGCCGCCGCATCCCAGCTTCTTCATCGGCGACGGCATGAGCACCCCGCCCCAGCCCGACATCTACGTCCGCTGACCATCCCCTCCGCCCTGGGCCCGCCCTCGCCCTCCTACGAGGCCGGGCCCGGGGCCTCATGCACGGCTCGCTACGACAGGACGAAGCGGCCCCAGACGACGGCCGCGGCGGCGAGGAACAGAACGGCGGTGAGCACGGTCGAGCCGTACTCGCGGCGGCGCAGATGCGTGCGCGCGGCCAGCACCATGATCACCGCCAGGCCGACCGCCGCCAGCGGGGTCAGCACCGGCGCGATGCCGGTGGCGGCGGGCAGGACCAGCCCCGCCGCCCCGGCCAGCTCGGCGACCGCGACGAGCCGGACGGCCGTCAGCGAGAAGCCGCCCAACGCGGGAAGCCCCGCCTTCAGGCCCTCCTCGGACTGGATCGCCTTGCGCAGGCCGGTCACGACGAACACCGCCGCGAGGGTGCCCTGGACGGCCCAGAGGAACGCGTTCACAAACCCGCCGCGGACACGCCGCCGTCGATGGTGAAGACCGCGCCGGTGGTGTACGCGGATCGGTCGGAGGCCAGGAAGGCGACCAGATCGGCGACCTCGCGCGGGCCGGCCGCGCGTCCGAGCGGGAACATCGCGGCCAGCTCGGCGTGGCGCGACTCGTCGCCGAAACGGGCGCGGGCCTGCGCCTTCATGAGCGTCAGGATGCGTTCGGTCGCCACCGGGCCGGGGTTCACGCCGACCACGCGGATGCCGTCGCGCAGGCTGTGCCCGCCCAGGGCCTTGGTGAACGTCATCAGGGCGGCGTTGCCGGTGCTGCCCGCGATGTAGTTGGCGTCGTAGCCCTCGCCGGAGGCGCCGATGTTGTTGACGATCACGCCGTGCCCGCGCTCCTTCATCCTGGCGTACAGGTGGCGGGTGAGGTTGATGTAGCCGAACACCTTCAGCTCCCAGCCGTGCCGCCACGCCTGCTCGTCCACCGCCGCCAAGGGGCCGCCGGGGATGTCGCCGGCGTTGTTGACCAGGACGTCCGGTACGGGCACCGCGGCGGCGAACCGGTCGAGGTCGTCGCCCTGGCGCAGGTCCACGACGTGCGTGGAGACGTCCACGCCGTGGTCGGAGCGCAGCCGGAAGGCCAGCTTGTCCAGCTCGGCGCCGCCGCGCGCGACCAGGTCGAGGTCGCAGCCCTCCTCCGCCAGGACCTCGGCGATGGCGGCGCCGATGCCGCGGGAGGCGCCGGTGATGAGCGCCCGCTTGCCACGCAGGTGCAGATCCATGTCATTCCCCGTTTGTCGGAACCGATGGTTTCGACAAAAGCCTTGCCGAAACTTACAGTTCCGTCAAGCGCCGCTGACTCGCCGGTTGCTCATGACGGCTCATCCCGCCTCTTCGGATCACCGCCCTCTCGGGGTGCTCGGCGACTTAAGGTAGATTTTTCCGCCATAACGCCTATGTGGGCATATATCGGACAGTGCCCCTGACCTGCGCTTTTGCTCTCGCCGAAGCTGCCGGGGCCCTATTGGCGGGCTCTTGACCTGCGGAAACGGCAAGGTACCCTCGCCCTACCCCGGGCTTCCGGAGCTGTTTCGAGAGGTTCCCCCACTTCCATGGCGCCAGAGATGCACACGTTTCCACCCCACCAGCCGCCCGGCTCCCACGCAGGTCAAGAACGGCCGTCCGGCGACAAGGCGGCCCACGTACCGCGCGACCAGGCTCCTCGCGTAACGGACGACCGCCCGCACCCGGCGGACCGGCCGCACCAGGCGGACACCCGGCCGGGCGCGGGCACCGGGGACGGCCCCACGTCTCACGGCGATTCCCACCAGCCGTCGAGCCCTGGCGGCGGGCGAGACGACTCCCATGCGTCCCCCGCCACGGGCGACCACCACCCTGGCGCCCCGGCCGCTCCAAGAGCCACCCACAAGTCCGACGCGCCATCCACCAGGCCGACCTCGCACAAGCCGGCGGCCACCGCGAGACCGTCCTCGGACCAGCCGTCCGCTACCGCGAGGCCCACCTCGCACGAGCCGACCGCCACGGCGAGGCCCACCTCGCACGAGCCGACCGCCACCGCGACGCCGACCTCCACCACACCGTCGGTCACGCCCACGTCCAAGCCGACCTCGGATCAGCCGTCGGCCACGCCGACGCCGACGTCCGAGACGCCCTCGGCCACTCCCACGCCGACGTCGGACTCGCCGTCGGCCACCCCGACCCCCACCTCCGACTCGCCGTCGGCCACTCCCACGCCGACGTCCGACACGCCCTCGGCCACCCCGACCTCCGACACGCCCTCCGCCACGGTCACCGCCTCGGCTCCGGAGACCGCCGCCCCCTCGTCGCCCCCCGCATCGGCCGAGACGAGTTCCGCTCCGGCGGAGCCGACCACGTCCCAGGCCGCGCCGCCCGCCAGTTCCGAACCTGAGGAGACCTCCTCACCGTCCGAGCAGGCGGCCACGTCGGAGCCGGAGCCGACGGCCACCTCCAACGACGCGCCGACCACCACGAGCGCCTCCCCGACGGAATCGACCGCGATCGCCGCACCCCGGCCGCCGGCCGAGAAGTCCGACGAAACCACACTGGCCTCATCCGCCACCACGACGGCGACGACCGCGTTCCCCTCGCACGCCCAGGCGTCGGTGACCGGCCCGCTGTCCGGCTCGTTCACCCCGATGGTGATCGCCTCGGCCGTGGTGGCGCTGATGGCCGTGCTCGTGATGTTCGCCGTGTTCAAAACCCGTCGCCGAGCCCACCTGGCCACCGCCGCGTACGTGACGCCGAGCCCGTCGACGCACGTCCCCCGCCACCGCGCCGCCGACCCCGACGAGGGCATTCTGTGGAGGCAGGAGCTCCTGGAAGCCATCGAGGCCGTCAGCACCCTGCCACCGCCACTCGACACCGTCCCACCCGGCGATCAGGACGACGTTCGGAGCGAGCAGGGCGACGCCTTGCCCCACATCCCGGTCGAGGATGCGGACGCACCGTCCGACGCCCCTGCCGACCAGGACGACGCTCGGAGCGGGCAGGGCGACGACTCACCGGACGGGCCCGACGAGCAGGTGGGCGCGGAACCCGAGGCCGGCTCGCCCGCACCCCGTTCAGGTGAGGACCCGCACGGGGAGCCCGCCGACCGGGGCAAGCCGCTGAAGGTCGTCGTCCCCACCGGGCCGCTGGAGTCGCTCGTCGACACCGAGCCGTTGGAGCGCATCGTCATCCCCGGCGCGACCACCCCGTTCGACGCCTTCGCCCCGGCCACGGACGGAAACGCCCCCGACGCGGAGTACCAGGGCCGCAGGCGGCGCGGCGAGGAGCCCGCGAGCGATGAGGACGCCGCCGCCGAGGGAACGCCGCCATCGGCCTCCGACCCGTCCGACGGTGCCCGGCCCGGGGAGGACGCCGGCTGAGCGTGCGGTGAGCGAGACGGCCAGGCCGCGTGGTGACGGCTCATGCGACCGTGACTCACCGCGCGCCCTGACCGTGGCCCGCCGCGTGCCGTGCGGTCCGGGACATCGGCCGTCCCAAAGGTTCGATCGCCCTGGGGGCGGGTCGCCGGCCCTACGAGCGCTTCCTGGCTGGGGGAGGGGCGGTGCTCTCGCGGATCACGAGGTCGGTGGCGAGCTCGATGCGGCTCTGGGGCAGCGGCTCGCCGTGCGCCAGGGTGAGCAGCATGGTGGTGGCCGCGGCGGCCATGTCGGCCAGGGGCTGGCGGATGGTGGTCAGCGGGGGGATGGCCCAGCGCATCGGTGGCAGGTCGTCGAAGCCGATCACGCTGAGATCGTCGGGGATGCGCAGGCCGAGCCGGCGGGCCGCGTGGTAGGCGCCGATGGCCTGCCCGTCGTTGGTGGCGAAGATGGCGGTGGGCGGGTCGGGCAGTCGCAGCAGCCGCTCCGCCTCGGCCAGGCCGCCCTCGATGAGGAAGTCGCCGCGGGCGATGAGCTGGGGGTCGACCGGCACGCCGGCCATGTCGAGGGCGGTGCGGTAGCCGTCGAGCCGGGCCCGGCTGGGCAGCGCGTTCTCGGGGCCGGTGATGATGGCGATGCGGCGGTGCCCGAGCTCCAGCAGGTGGCGGGTGGCGGTCAGGCCGCCGTTCCAGTTGCCGGCGCCGACCGAGGGGATGCCGTGCCCGGGGTCGTCGGCGGGGTCGAGCAGGACGAGGGGGATCTCGCGGTGGGCGAGCTGCTCGCGCTGCGACTGGGACAGGCTGGAGAAGACCGCGATCACGCCGAGCCCGGTCGGGCGGCGGCGCAGCACGCCCTCCAGCCAGCCGCGCTCGGGAGCGGGGTGGTGCAGCTCCGACACGCCCACGGTGATCTCCTGGGCGTGCGCCACCCGCTCGACGCCCTTGATGATCTCGGTGGGGTAGTCGCCTTCCAGGGCGTGGAAGACCAGCTCCACCAGGGCGGTCGGGGTGGGCCTGCGGCGCTGGCGGCGGTAGCCGTGCTGGCGGATGAGTTGTTCGACGGCGGCGCGGGTCTCCGGCGCGACCTCGGAGCGGCCGTTGACGACCTTCGACACCGTCGCGGTGGAGACGCCGGCCAGCTCGGCGAGCTGAGCGATGGTCAGAGGGGACGACTCCGCGGTCATGGCCGAAGTCTAACGACGGTACGCCGGCAACTCGATCAACCGGTGCCCGCCGCCAGGCGCTAGTGTGGACCGTGCAGTCCAGACCGGAGGGTTGACCATGCGTGCGCTGACCCGCAAGGGCGCCGCGACGCGGCAGCGCATCCTCGCGGGCGCGGCGGCGCACATCCGGGAGTTCGGGGTGGGCGCCACGACCCTCGACGACGTGCTGTCCAGGACGGCGACGAGCAAGAGCCAGCTCTTCCACTACTTCCCCGGCGGCCGGGAGGAGCTGCTGCTGGCCGTGGCCCGCTACGAGGCCGACCAGGTGCTGGAGGACCAGCGGCCCCAGCTCGGCGAGCTCACCTCCTGGCCCGCCTGGCAGGCGTGGCGCGACAAGGTCGTCGACCGCTACCGGCGGCAGGGCCGCCTGTGCCCGCTCAACTCCGTCACCTCGCACCTGGGCAACCGCACCCCCGGCGCCCAGGCCGTGGTCACGGAGCTGGTGCGCCGATGGCAGGCCGAGATCGCCGCCGGCGTACGGCACATGCAGGACGCCGGCGAGATCGACCGTGACCTGGACCCCGACCGCGCGGCGGCCGCCCTGCTCGCCGGCATCCAGGGCGGTGTCCTGATCCAGATGTCCACCGGCGACACCACGCATCTGGAGGCCGCCCTCGATATGGGCATCGCCCACCTCCGTACGGGCGGCCCGCGGCCGTCCTGAGCGGAGCCCCCGTAGAGTGGGCCCGCGTGAGAAGACATATCGCGTTTTAGCGTTTGCATAATTTCCGGGATCTGGGTGGTTATCGGGCCGCCGACGGCCGCACGGTGCGGTGGGGGCGGCTGTTCCGTTCCGACTCGCTGGCCAAGCTGCGCGGCGCGGACTGGGACCGGTTCCTCGCGCTCGGCGTCCGTACGGTGATCGACCTGCGCTATCCCTGGGAGATCGAGGCCAGGGGACGGGTGCCGCACCACGACGGGATGGCCTACCACAACCTCAGCATCGAGCACCGGCCCTACGACCAGGCGGAGATCGATCCGGACGCCGACCCGTGGCGCTACCTGGCCGACCGCTACGCCGAGGTGGCCGCGGACGGGGTGGCGGAACTGCGGCGCGCCCTGGAGCTCATCGCCTCGGCCGACGAGCCGCTGGTGTTCCACTGCGCTTCGGGCAAGGACCGCACCGGGCTGGTGGCCGCGCTCGTGCTGTCCCTGCTGGGGGTGGCGGAAGAGGACGTCGTACGGGACTTCGCGCTGACCGAGCGGGCCACTGGACGGCTGGTCGCCGACTGGCGCGCCGCGAACCCGGGCCGCGAGCTGAGATGGCCCGGGTACGGGCGGGCTCCCGCGGAGATCATGCGGCTGTTCCTGGCGGATCTGACGGCGGCCCACGGGTCCGTACGGAGTTATGTGACGGATGGGCTCAAGGTGGACGAGGAAGTGGTCGCACGGCTCCGGGACGGGCTGCTGCTGCCCCGCTGAGCTGCGAACGCTCACGTAAGCTGAAATGTACGGATAAATAACTTGGTGGCGTCGGACGGCGCGCGACCGCGTCCGCACGGCGCTTGATCTCGACGGCCGTTTGGCGTAACAAGGCGTACTGACGTTTCAGACAGGGCCTGCGTTGGCAGGGCGGCCCGGTGACAGGTGGTGGTCGTGGTGGCTGTTGGCAGGATTCTGCGTTTCGACGACGTGCGGGGATACGGGTTCATCGCTCCGTCGGCGGGCGGCGAGGACGTGTTCGTGCACGCGAACGACTTCGGGGACCAGCGCCACCTGGTCCAGCCGGGGCTGCGCGTCGAGTACGACGTGGAGGAGAGCGAGCGCGGCCTGAAGGTCACGACGGTGCGCATCCTCGACGACCACTCCGCGCCCCGGTCGTCGGTCCACGCCAACGGGCACGCGAGGGCGATGCCCGTGGGCGACGACGACGGCATGTGCGACGTGCTCGCGCCCGACGAGTTCACCACCGAGGTGACGGAGGTGCTGATCAAGCACGTGCCGTCGCTGACCGGCGCCCAGATCTCGCAGATCCGCGACCGGCTGGTGGAGAAGGCCCGCTCGCACGGCTGGGTGGAGAACTGAGCCGGGGGCACGTCCCGCGCATAAAGATAATTACGGGTGCCGAACGGCGTTCTGCATAAAGAAATTCAGAGGCATACTCGGAAGTAACAACACGCTACGTGACGCGGCCATTTCGGATAAGTCCTTGACCCATATTGGGCGAGGATTTATCGTGGCTCTTTGGGAGCGCTCCCAGAATATCGCCCCGACAATGGAGGCCGGATGAGCCTGCGGTTCGGTGTGCTGGGTCCCCTGCAGGTCACGCGGGACGGTGTGAGCGTGCGACTGGGCACGCTCAAACAGCGGCTCATGCTCACCATGCTGTTGATGGAGCCGAACAGGACGGTCCCCCTGGAGCGACTGATGGCCGCTCTGTGGGAGGATTCGCCACCCAATTCCGCGATGTACAACCTGCGCAGTTACGCCAACAAACTACGCCAGGCGCTGACCGACGGTCACAATTCCCGGGTCATAACGCGGCGGCCCGGTTACGCGCTGGAGGTGAATGGCGGCGAACTGGACAGCGTCGAATTCGCCGGGCGGCTGCGGCAGGGGCAGGCCGACCTGTCCAAGGGCGCGCCGCGCGAGGCGCTGCGCCACCTGTCCGCCGGGCTGGCGCTGTGGCGGGGGCGCCCCGCCGAGGACGTGCCGCGCACGGTGCCCGTCGCGCCCTGGCTGGACGCCCTGGAGGAGCAGCGCTGCCTGGCGCTGGAGTCGTACGCGGCGGCCCGGCTGGAGCTGGGCGAGCACGAGATCATGGTCACCGACCTGCGTACCCTCGTCTCGCGCCACCCGACCAGGGAGCGCATGTGGGGCCACCTCATGCTGGCCCTCTACCGCTCCGGCGACATCGAGGGGGCCCTGGCCGCGTACGCCGCCGCCCGCCAGGCGCTGGCCGAGCGCCTCGGCGTGGACCCCGGCCCCGACCTCGTCGCCCTGCACCGGGCCATGCTCGCCCGCGACCCCGCCCTGGCGCCGGCCTCCGCCCGCCGCCGCTCCGGCGCCCGCTGCGGCAGGGCCCGCAGCCGCGGCCACGGGCTGCCCTGCTACCGCCGCCGCTGACCCGCCGTCGTGACCGTGCGCAGCACCACGCCGAGCACCCGATCTCCCGCGTAGTAGCCGCAGGCCCGCGAGTCGAAGCTGAGCGGCGGGTTGTCGCCCAGCGCGACGAACCGGCCGCGCGGCACCCGGGACCCGGGGGCCGCGCCCACCGCGCCGGCGACCGCCTCGGGCACCGGATCCCCGGGCAGCCCGGCCACCCGCTTGATCACCCACCGCCCTCTCGGGGAGCCGGCCCGCAGCCGCGCTCCGGGGCGGCCCAGGCCGTGCTGCTCGACGACGACGATGTCCCCGGTGCGTACCCGTTCCAGCGGCCTGCGCCTCACCAGCACCCGGTCGCCCGCGTGCAGGGCCGGCTCCATGCTGCGGCCCTCCACGTCCACGACCGTCAGCGCCCGCCGCAGCCCCGCGAGGCCCGCCCCGGCCAGCACCACCAGGGCGAGCGCCACCACGATCACGGCACCACCGCTCATGGTGAGGAGAGGCGGGGGCGTCACGCCGTGACCGGCATGACGACCTTGTCGGGGTCGAGGCCGGACACCTTGACCTCGCCCCCCTCGCCCAGGATGCCGAAGGCCGGGAACGCCCTGACCTGGAGCGCCTGGTTGATCCCCGTACCCTCCCGCTCGATGACCACCCGCGCGACCGGCTCCAGCTCCAGGCGGTAGGGCTCGGCGTCCCCGCCCATCTCGGCGACGACCGCCACCACCTGGTCACGTCCGCCGGTGAACGACCGGGCCAGCCGGACGAAGGCGGGCAGCTGGGCCTTGCAGGCGGAGCAGTCCGGCGAGAAGACCGCGACCAGCGTGTTGCCGGACAGCCCGGCCCTGGAGACGATCTCCCCGGTGGTGGACAGGGCCTCGAACGCGCCGGCCGTCTCCCCGGTCTCCAGCATCGGTGCGGGCGGCTGCCCGCCGCCCATCTCGGTGATCAGGGTCGAGTGCTCGCGCAGCCGGCGGATGACCCCGACCGTCAGGACCAGGTCGAGCAGGCAGATCGCGCCGACGACGGCGACGAGGGACACGACGACAGGCATGGGTCCTCCAGCAAAGGCGCACATCGCTTCGCTGGGGACGCTAGGGGGCCGTGATACAACCCCCATACAGGTCGTATACACCCTGGTCGGCGAGTATCAAACCCGTATGAGACATGTACGGCGGAAGCCTACGGTCGTGCCGAAATCATCCGTGACGAACGGAGACCAACCATGGTACGACTCGTCGAATCCCTGGCCGACAGAATGCTCACGAAGCTCGTCCCCAAGGCCACCGCCCAGGCCTGCTCCTGCTGGACCGAGGGCAACACCTGCCTGGTCCGCACCTGCTGCCGCTACGGCAGCTCGTGCGGCCGGATCTCCTGCGGCAACTACATCTGCAACTGCTGCTGATGTCCGACCGTCTGCCCGGCGCGCGTGCCGCCGGCCGCCGCCGGGCAGGCCCCCAGGCAGACGGGATCCCCATGTCATTCACGGTTGTGCTCCTGTCGGTCGTGTCGGCCGCTCACCTGCTGGTGACGCTGTCCCTGGCACGCCAGGTACGCCGCCTCGCCCGGCAGGCCGAGGCCCGGCCGGTGGTCCTGGAGATGGACGAGACCGTCGGTCCGTTCCACGCGGACACGACCGACGGCGCACGCGTCGATCGGACCGCGCTGCCCGACTTCGGGCTGGTCGCGTTCTTCTCGCCGGCCTGCCCCGCCTCCGTGGACCAGGTTCCCGGCTTCGGGAGCATCGCCGGCCGGTTCCCCGGCGGGCGGGAGGCGGTGCTGGCCGTGGTGGTGGGGGAGGAGCGGGCCGCGCGGCCGTACGCGGCGGAGCTGGAGCGGGTGGCCAGGGTCGTGGTGGAGCCGGAGCGCGGCGCGCTGGGCAGGGCGTTCAAGGTCCGGGGGTTTCCCGCGTACGCGCTGGTGGACGCGACGGGGCTGGTGCTGGCGTCCAGTGGCGAGCTGGACGAGGTGTTCGTGATCCCCTGACCGAGGCGGCCCGCCCGGATCAGGCGGCCGGCCACCGGTCGAGCTCGGCGTGCAGGTGACCGGCGGGGCAGCCCAGTACACCCGCTCGGCGTTCCGCCGGCGCGACGGCGCACCGACCCTGGCGAAGATGATCACCCCACTGAACATCGTGTGGTCGCGCTCGATGCCGGTGGGTGCGCAGCCGTCCACGGCGACCGTGTCGAAGGACGCGGCCGGCCGGTGGTTCGTGTCCCTGCTGGTGGAGGAGGAGATCAGCCCGCCGCCGCCGGTCGCGCCGGGTCCGGCGCGTCATGTGGCCATGGGGCCTTCGTGCCGGTGGCGGCGCTCGCCGGCCGTCATCGAGGCGCCGCCGCCGTCGCCGGTCGCGACGCCGCCCGGCGAGTAGTAGCGACGCAGCCAGTCGGCCAGCCCGTCCAGCCCGGGGAGCAGCACGCGCTCGGTGATGTTCGCCTGGTCGAGCCGCTGCCTGATTTCCGCCTTGACCCCGGACGGGACCAGCCACCCGTGCCACAGCCCCGGATGTTCCTCCAGCCACTGCTCCAGCTGGAACGTGACGCACGAGAAGGCCGACAGCACCGACGACTGGTTGATCACCCGGTCGTCCAGCGACGGCGGCTCGAAGAACGCCAGGAACGGCTCGTCCCCGCCGAGCCGGTCGAAGCGCGCGAGGTCGCCGGCACTCTCCGCGAGCAGCTCCGTGGTGAAGACCAGCGCGCCCTCCGCCTCCAGCGACGCGCGCAGCGGCTCGGGCAGCAGCCGGTGCGCGCCCGCGCAGTCGACCGCCAGCAGCACGCCGTCGTCGTCCGGCCACGAGGCGGTCGTGAAGTGCAGGGCCACCAGCGGGGAGAACGTCCAGTCCAGCAGGCGCGTGGGCAGGCCGTGGTGTTGGCCCAGGGCCAGCCAGTCCCAGATCGTCGGTCCGGGCACCTGCCGATGGGCGTATTTCCGGAAATTTCGTATCAGGTGCGACTCTAGTGCTGCATAGTCGCCGTCCAGCCGGGCCAGGCCGGACATGTGCGAGTACGTGCTCCTCGCCGCCCCCCGGAAGACCAGCGTGGAGTGCGCGTGCTCGGTCCCGTCGCACCGGCCCGCCTCGCTGACCGCGTCGTCCAGCACGCGCCAGGACGAGACCCTCACCAGTTCCATTCCGGAGTGGATGCCCCCGGCCGTCCCTCCCACACGCGCGGCCGCAGTTTGCCCAGAGGTTACGTATGCTGTACGGTACAGCGTACGACAAGGGAGGGGCACGGATGTACCAGCCGAGCAACGAGGAACTGAAGAGCGTCGAGGCATGGTTCGCCGAGTACGACGCGGCGGCCGAGGAGGGCGCGCTCGAGAAGCTGGCCGACCTGGCGGTCTTCCCGATGAACCTGGCCACCGACGTGCCGGGCGGCTACGCGGCCGTCCGCCAGTGGACGCGGGCCGAGTACGTCGAGGCCATGAAGGAGGCCATGGGCGGCGGCACGGCCGGCCTGGGCCTGGAGTCGAGGCGGACGCCCCACTTCCTCAGCCCGAACCTGGTGGTCGTGGAGACGGAGGCGACGATGACGGTGGAGGGGCAGACGCACCACATGCACTACGCCGACCTGCTGGTGCGCACGGAGGACGGCTGGGCCTTCCAGACCATGGTCCAGGGCGGCTGGGGGCACGGCTGGCCCGCGGCCAGGCGAGGCTGACCGGGCCTGGCGGGGCTGACCGGCGGGCCGCCGCCCGGTGCGCACCAGGGCGCTTGACGTTGCCCAGTGTCGGCCCGGTGTCGGCCCGGTGTCGGCCCGGTGCCGGTCCAGGGCCGGCACCGGGCTCGCGTCCGGGTGGTCAGCCGCCCGTCATCGCGGCGTGGAGCCGGAGGTAGGGCTCGGCGTCCTTGTGACGGTTCTGGCGCTGCAGCGTGCGGCCGAGCAGGAGGCAGGCGTACCCCTCCGCCGGGTCGCGCTCCAGCACCAGCCGGAGCTCGGACTCGGCCCGGAGGAGCTGGGCCGAGTGGTAGTAGGCGCGGGCCAGCAGCAGACGGGCCGCGAGGTTGTCCGGGGCCGCGGCCACCACCCCGGCCAGGATGCGCGCGGCCCCGATGTAGTCCTCGGACTCGAAGAAGAGCCGCCCGCGCGCGTACTCCTCCGCGAGCCCTCGTCCAGTCAGGGTCTCGATCGGCATGGTCACTCTCCTCCCGTGTGCGGCATCCTCTCGGCGGGGACGACCCCCAGGCGACCGGCCTGGTAGTCCTCCATGGCCTGGAGGATCTCGGCGCGGGTGTTCATCACGAAGGGCCCGTAGTGCACGACCGGCTCCCGGATCGGCTGCCCGCCGAGCAGCAGCACCTCCAGGTTCGGCTCGGCCTGGGGCTGGGACGGGTCGGCGGCGAGGGAGAGCGACCCGCCCTGGCCGAAGACGGCGAGCTGCCCCTTGCGCACCGGCCGCCGCTCGTCCCCGACGGTGCCGTGCCCGGCCAGCACGTACGCGAGGGCGTTGAACGCGGGGTTCCACGGCAGTTCCAGCCGCGCCCCCGGGCTCACCGTCGCGTGCACCATCGTGATCGGCGTGAACGTGACGCCGGGACCGGCGTGCCCGTCGAGCTCGCCGGCGATCACCCGCAGCAGCGTCCCGCCGTCGGCCGAGGCGAGCAGCGCCGTCTGGCGGCCGCGGATGTCCTGGTAGCGGGGCGGGTGGAACTTGTGGGCGCGCGGCAGGTTGACCCAAAGTTGCACGCCGTGGAACAGCCCGCCCGAGACCACCAGGTGCTCCGGCGGCTTCTCGATGTGCAGCAGGCCGGCTCCGGCCGTCATCCACTGGGTGTCGCCGTTGGTGATCGTGCCGCCGCCGCCGTTGGAGTCCTGGTGGTCGAAGATGCCGTCGATGATGTAGGTGACGGTCTCGAAGCCGCGGTGCGGGTGCCAGGGGGTGCCCTTGGGCTCGCCGGGCGCGTACTCGACCTCGCCCATCTGGTCCATATGGATGAACGGGTCCAGCGCGGACACCGGCACTCCGGCGAACGCGCGCCGTACCGGGAAGCCCTCGCCCTCGTAGTCGCTCGGCGCGGTCGTCACCGACAGCACGGGCCGCCGCGCGGCGGCGGCCGGGTCGGGTGCGGCGACGCGCGGCAGCGTCAGGGTGTCGGCGGTGATGGCTGGCATGACCCCTCCAGGTGATTGAATGTTCAACCGCTGCCCGGCTCAACGCCCGGAGGGTATCCGGCATTCCCGGGTCAGGTGCCGAGGAGCGCCAGGTCCAGGCGGGGCGGGTGCGGCCCGTACGCGTTGCGCCGGGCGGCGCGGGCCCGCATCCCCGGCAGCGCGGTCAGCGCCTTGAGCAGAGGGGTGGGGGGAAGCAGCGGCCGGCCGGTGTCCCTGGCGCGGGCCGTGCGGCGCTCGGTGCGTACCTGCTGGGCCTGCACCCGCCGGATCGCCGGCTCCCGGTCGGACTGGACGGCCGCCAGCACCTCGTCGCCCACGGCCCCCGCCC
The DNA here is from genome assembly GCF_006334985.2 of Nonomuraea phyllanthi. GTDB lineage: Bacteria > Actinomycetota > Actinomycetes > Streptosporangiales > Streptosporangiaceae > Nonomuraea > Nonomuraea phyllanthi. The sequence goes on along the minus strand of NZ_VDLX02000014.1, from coordinate 265,896 downwards.
GCAGGGGCGGGATGAGCCGGTTGGCCGCGGCCACCGCGTCCTGGACCGCCATGAGGATGCCGTTGCCGCCGACCGGCGAGATGACGTGCGCCGCGTCGCCGAGCAGCAGCAGCCCGGGCCGCCACCAGCGCGCCACCCGGCTGATCTCCACCGACAGCAGGGTCGTCTGGGCGAAGCCGGTCAGCAGGTCGACCCGGTCGGCCAGCCAGGTGACGTGCTCGGCCACGAAGTTCCTGATCGGCGTGACCCCGGCGTCCCGGGCGGCGGCGTAACCGCCCTTGGGCAGGGTGAAGCCGACCTGCCAGTCGTCCACGCCGCCGAGCAGGGCCACGTAGTGGTCGCGGCCGAAGTACAGGTCGACGTCGGCCTCGGGCGGGTCTCCCGGGCGGCGCGGCAGCCGGAACCAGAGCAGGTCGCCGGTCGCGCCCAGGCTCTCGGTCGGCAGTCCCGCCAGGCGCCGCATGCGCGAGTGGCGGCCGTCGGTCGCCACGACGAGGTCCGCCGGCAGCTCGCTCTCGCCGCAGCGGACGCCGGAGACCCGCTCCGCCGGCCCGGTGAGCAGGCCGGTCGCCTTGGACCTGGTGAGGACGCGGGCGTGGTCCAGCTCCGCGATCCGGCCGGCCATGAACTCCAGGAACCGCGACTGCGGCATGAGCGCCACGTAGTTGTACCTGGAGGCGATCCGGCCGTAGTCCGCGGTGACCACCGTGCCCGCCCGGGTGTGGAAGCGGAAGTGGCGGGCACGGTGGTGCGGCAGCCGCAGCAGGTCCTCGGCCAGCCCCAGTGTGGCGAGGAGCTCCAGCGTGTACGGGTGCAGCGAGTCGCCGCGGAAGTCGCGCTCGAAGTCGGCCCGCGCCTCCAGCAGGGTCACCTCGATCCCGGCCCGCCCCAGCAGGTAGGTCAGCAGCACGCCCCCCGGCCCCGCGCCGACCACCACGCATCGGGCCGGCCCCCGCGCGTTCACGGCCGCAGGTGGAAGACGGCCATGCGGGGCAGCGCCTGCTCGATCTCGGCGAGGGCGGGCTCCTCGCCCAGCCCGAAGGCGGCCTTCACCCAGGGCGCGTCCACCGCCTTGAGGTAGGCGGCCACCACCTCGGCCGCGCCCGCACCCGGCACCGGGACGCCGCTGCGCTCCTCCGCGCTCCGCCCCGCCAGCAGCGTGCAGCGCGGGTGCCCGGCCAGGTTGCGCGGCCAGTCGCGGGTGCGGTCGGGGCAGACGAGGTAGTCCTCCCCCTGGTGGCGCAGCACGCCGACCGGCACCCGCCGCCGCTCCCCGGTCCGGCGGCCCGGCACCTCCAGCACGCGGAGCGCGCACTCGCCCTCCGCGATCGGGCGTGGTGGCTCGGCGAGCAGCCGATCGATCATCATGCGGTTGAGCGCGACGACGTCCACAACGATCACCTACCCGAGTCGCTAGACACTCTAGCGAATATCACTCGATTGTCTAGCGAAATGTCCGGATGGAGCGCTCGATACAGTGGGCGCTGTGACAGACCAGACCGAATCCGGATATGCCATCGGGCAGGCGATACGCGAGGTGTTGCGTGATTCCCCCGACGTGCACCGGGCACTGGCCAGGCGGCTGGGGATCGGGGTGACCGACGTGCTCGCCCTCGATCACGTGACCTTCAGTCCCACGCCGCTGGGCGTGGTGGAGCTCGGTCACCTGCTGGGCATCCGGTCGGCGTCCGCCACCGTGCTGGTCGAGCGGCTGGTCGACACCGGCCATCTGGTCAAGGTCCCGCACGGGCAGGACAGGCGGCGGCTCGCGCTGCATCCGACGGAGCACGCGCGCGCGGAGGTCACGGCCGCGCTGGCCCCGCTCGTCGCCGAGCTGCGCGGGATCACCGACGCCCTCGACGCGCCCACCGCCGCCGCGGTCCTCGCCTTCCTGCAGCAGGTCCGCGACGCCCTCGCCCGCTTCGCCCACCAGCCACAGCCGTCCGACTGACGCAGCCGTCCGACTGACCGACGCCGGTCGATCGACCGCAGCCGCCTGTCTGACTGACTGACTGACCGCCGCCCGCCGATCGCCCACAGCGGCCGACCGCCCGCAGTCGGCCGACCGGCCGGCGCCGGCTGATCGACGCGCGGCGTGCGGGCCACGCGCGCCCGACCCCGAAAAGCGGGCGGCCACGCGCGTGCGACGCGCGTGGCCCTCGTCCTTCGGTACAGGTGAAGCGCTCAGGAGACGCTGAGCAGGAATGCGACCTCGGCCCGCCTCCCGTTGTAGAGCTGGCTGTAGACGGCGATCGTGTGGAACCGGTCCTGGCCGCACGTCGGCGCGCCGATGTCGACCGACAGCGACCGCGGTGCGTCGTAGTGCCCGATGGGCGTGACCTGGATCGCCACGGGCCCCTCCAGATCGACCGTCTCGTCCAGGCCGACGCAGTAGATCCCCTGGTACGGGTGCCAGACGTCGGTGACGTGCTTGCCGTGTTTCACCGACCCGTGCTCGTCGACCGTGGCCGACGCCTGCGCGTACGGCGTGTCCGCCCGTGCGGCGGCCGGGGCCAGGACCGCGGCCGCGGCCAGCATCCCCGCGGCGACGCGCCTGATCTGCTTCATGTGAATGCTCCTTTCTGTGGCGGTCAGGAGACGGACAGGTCGAAGCCGGAGTCGGCGGGGCGCCCCGTGTGGGGGTTGGCGACGTAGACGGTGATGGTGTGGTCCCGGTGGCAGGTGGCCGAGCGGTGCCGGTAGGCGATGGAGGGCAGCCGCATGACCTGGCGCGCGGTGATCTGGATCACCGAGTCGTCCAGGTTCAGGTGGGAGGCGACCTGCACGCAGTACTTGCCGGTGCCGGCCCGCCAGGACGTGACGACGTTCTTGCCGTTGTTCAGGCCGCCGTCCGCGTCGACGATCGCCGCGGCCCGCGCGTACGGGGCCTCCAGGTCGGCGTACGCGGCGGGTCCGGTGGCCAGGACGAGGCCGCTGACGGCCAGCGCGAGCCCGCCCGCCAAGACATGACGGAGCATGAAATCCCCCTCTGTTACGACAGATGTGTGTGCCACGACAGAAGGTAGGTTCGGCGCGGGGACCGCGGCATGAGACACCCCGGACCGCGACGCTCAAGGTTTCTTGATCGGCAGCACGCGAACCCATGGTCGTCGGCGGGCGTCGTGACCTCCCCTTCCGCGCCCGCCGGAGGGCCGCGTCCGACGCCGGAACCCCTGCCCCGCCTGCGCTGTACCGCCGCGACCGCGGCCAGGGCCAACGGCAAGCGCTCGGTAACCTGAGGCCGTGGGAAAGGCCCCCGCCCGCTCGGACGAGCGGACGGGGGCCTGCCGGTGTGCCGGGAAATCTAGGCGAACGCCCAGGTGAAGATGTGCATCCGGCCCTCGTCCACCGGGGAGAAAGTCAGGCTCTTCACCTTCTTGCCCGGGTCCAGGGTGATGGGCTGGGAGGCGTAGACGTACGCGTTGATCGGGTGGAGCTCCCACGACCCCCAGAACAGGCGGTACGGCGTGGTGGCCACGATCTCGTTGCCGAACTGCGGGTCGTCCGAGCCGAAGTCCAGGATCCAGTCGCTGAAGCCCAGCTTGGCCGTGCTCTTCGTGCCGTCCGTGTAGGTGACGGTCACCTCGGACTCGGGGTTGCCCTGCGTGCCCGAGCCGAGGAAGGAGAGCTTGGTGGCCCCGTCAGGTGCCGCCACCTCGATCGGCTCGGTGCCCGGGCGGAGGTTGTCCCACTCGCCCTTCTTCCGGTCCGGCCAGGTGAAGCTGAAGTCCTTCCAGGTCACCGGCTCGCCGGGCCGCAGGCCCGCGTCGGCCAGCGCCTGGGCGGAGTAGCTGAAGCCGGGCCCGTCGAGGTTGGCCTCGCCGGGGGAGGCGGCGTCGCCGATGCCGGCGTTGTTGTGGTACCACTCCGGGCTGCCGCGCTCGGCCACGTTGAGCCGCACGCTCGCCGTGGTGTCGCCGACCGCGATGGGGACGGTCGCGAAGCCGAGCCCGGCCGAGCCGGACACCGAGACGGTGAGCGGCACCCGGGCCTCGCCGGTGGCGGGGACGCTGAGCGTGCCGCCGGACGGCGACACCGTGACGCCCGCCGGCGGCCTGGCCTGCCACGTCAGGGTGGCCGCCCGGCCGAGGGAGCGCACCGCGAGCTCCGTCTTGAAGGTGCCGCCCGGCTCGACGGGCCCGCTGCCGGGGCCCAGGCCGGCGACGTACGGCTTCGAGCCCTCGTCGAAGGAGGGCGGCACGTCGCGCGGCTGAGTGCCGAACCACCAGCCGGGACTCGTTCCGAGGTCGAAGTCGAGCCGCCCGCCCTGGGTCGCGAACCCCTCGGGCAGCCACGCCTTGGTGGTGTTCACGCCGTTCACCTTGAGCCCCCGGATGTAGGGCTCGTCGGCGTCCGGCGCGCTGATGACGATGTCGCCCGCCGGGCGGTCGATCGTGATGCGGTCGAACAGCGGCGTGCTCACGAACAGCTCGGCGCGGCCGGGGATCGCCGGGAACAGCCCCATGGCCGACCAGACGTACCACGAGCCCATGGCGCCCAGGTCGTCGTTGCCGACCAGGCCGTCGGGGCCGGGCCCGAACAGCTCCTTCTGCACGCGCCGCACCAGCTCCTGCGTCTTGTACGGCTGCCGCAGCCAGGCGTACAGCCACGGCGCCGGCAGCCCCGGCTCGTTGCCCAGGTAGGCGTACGGCTCGGCCGGCCCGGCGTTCAGCTTGCCGAAGAACTTGTCCAGGCGGCCGCTCGCCTCGGCGCCCCCGCCCATCGCGGTGAACAGGCCGAGCGGGTTGTGCGGCACCAGCCAGGTGTACTGGGCGCCGTTGCCCTCCTGGTAGACGTCGGGGTCGCCCGGGTCGAACGGGGCCTTGAACGAGCCGTCGCTCATGCGCGGCTCGATCCACTGCTCGGCCGGGTTGTACATGCTCTGCCAGGCCTGCGACCGCTTCATGAACTCGGCGGCCGTCGCCCGGTCGCCGAGCCGGTTCGCGAGCTGGGCGATGCCGAAGTCGGCGATGCCGTACTCCAGGGTGGAGGAGACGTCCAGGGGGACGTAGCCCTTGTCCATGTAGGAGGCGTTGCCGGGCCGCTCGTCGTAGCCGATCTGCGGGTGGCCGACGTCCATGGGGCCGACGCGGCGGGCCGCCTCCGCCATGGCCTTGAGCGCGGAGGCGTACTCGAAGTCGCGGGCGCCGAAGGCGTACATGGTCGACAGGATCACGTGGTAGGGGTCGCCGACCATGACGCCGGTGACGGCGTTCTGGTGCGACCAGCGGTCCCAGACGTTGCCGATGGCCTGCGCGTTGTCGTACATCGACTGGGCGATGTCGCTCGCCACGTCCGGCGCGAGCAGGGCCAGCAGCTGCACCTCGCTGCGGTAGATGTCCCAGCCGGAGAAGGTCGCGTACTGGTGGTGGCCGGGGCGCACGGTGTGCGGCTTCTGGTCGAAGCCGGCGTAGGTGCCGTCGACGTCCTCGAACACGTACGGCTGGAGCAGCGCGTGGTAGAGGCTGCTGTAGAAGGTGCGCTGCTGGTCGGCGGTGCCGCCGGTGACGGACACCTGGGCCAGGCGCTTGTTCCAGGCCGTGGTGGCCTCCTGCCGCACCTGGTCGAGGCCCTTGCCCGCGATCTCGGCGGCGTAGTTCTTCTTCGCGCCCTCGAGGCTCACGTACGACAGCCCGACGCGCATCTGGACCGGGCGGGCGGCGTCGAACTGGAGGTAGGCCCCCGAGCCGGGCCCGTTGACGACGACGTCGTCCTGGGTGACCACGTCGCCCCTGACCCGGGCGGCGCCCTTGTTGGCCACGGTCTGGGCCCCGGGCCGCACCTCGTCGTCCTTCCACGTGCCGAAGCCGGTGACCGGCTGGTCGAAGGTGGCGTGGAAGTAGACCTTGTAGCGCATCGGCGGGCCGCAGAAGCCGCCGGTCTGCACCCAGCCCTCGACCGTGTTGCCGCTGATCCGGGTCTCACCGTCGTCCACGCCGTTGATGGAGCCGCTGGTGTTGAGCAGCACGGTGCCCGGCTTGCCCTGCGGGAACGTGAAGCGGGCGACGCCCGCCCGCATGCTGACGGAGATCTCCGTCTTGATCCCGGTGTCCAGGACGCTGCTGTAGAAGCCGGGGGAGGCCTGCTCGTTGTCGTGCTTGAAGGTCTGGACGTAGTCCTCGCCGTGGGTGGCGGGCGAGCGGCCGACCTCGCCGGAGAACGGCATCACCGGGAAGTCCTGCGCGCCCGTGCAGCCGGGCCCCGAGATGTGCGTCATGGAGTAGCCGCGCAACCGGTTGTCCTCCCAGCGGTAGCCGCCTCCGGCGTCGGCCACCGTGTCGGGACTCCACTGCATCATGCCGAACGGCAGCACGGCGCCGGGGAACGTCATGCCCCCGCCGCCGCCGTGGCCGAAGTCGGTCGCGGCCTCCTTGGTCCCGTGGAAGACGTTGACCAGGGCGGCCGGGTTCTGCACCGGGGTGGCGACGGAGGCCGCCGCCGCCCCGGTTCCGGACGGGAACGCTGCCGCCGCCACGAGGGCGGCGACGATCGGTAAGGACCATTTGGACACGGCAGTCCTCCAGAAAGTGGGATCGCAGTATCGAAACCCGGGCCCCACAAGGGGGTCAACGAGGAAAAAAGACGGCCAGAACCTGTCACCAGCGGACACCCCGGTAGGGGTTGGCGGGCGCCGGACACCGTTGCCACATTCGCAGGTACCTGTGTGTCGAACCGGCGTGAGGAAGAGCGATGACTGTCGTGTCCACGGTTTCCGTCGAGAGCCCCGCCGCCGATCCCCGGGCCCCCGCCGCCCGGCTCGCCCGCCTGCTCGACCCCGGCTCGGCCGTGCCGCTCCACGGCGACGACGACAGCGGGGTGCTGGCCGTGCACGGGCTGATCGGCGGCGCGCCCGCCGTCGCCTACTGCACGGACGCGCGCCGGATGGGCGGCGCGCTCGGCGCGGAGGGGTCCCTGCACATCGTCGAGGCGATCGAGGCCGCCGTACGCCAGGGCTGCCCGGTGGTCGGCCTCTGGCACTCCGGCGGAGCCAGGCTCGCCGACGGCGTGGAGTCCATGGACGGCGTCGGCCGCATGTTCGCCGCCATGACCTGGGCCTCCGGCGTGGTCCCGCAGATCTCGGTCATCCTCGGGCCGGCCGCGGGCGCGGCGGCGTACGGCCCGGCGCTCACCGACGTCGTCGTCATGGCCGGCACCGGGCGCGTCTTCGTGACCGGCCCGGACATCGTGCGCAGCGTCACCGGCGAGAGCATCGACATGGCCGGGCTCGGCGGCCCCGAGGCGCACGGCCGCAGGTCGGGCGTGGCCCACATCGTGGCCGCCGACGAGGAGGACGCCCTGCGCCGCGCCCGCCGCCTGACCGGCGTCTTCTCCCACCACGGCACGTTCGACCTGCCCGCGCTCGCCGAGCCTCGGGACCTGCGCGCGCTGCTGCCCGACTCGCCGCGCCGCGCGTACGACGTGCGCCCGCTGGTGCGGGAGCTCATGGACGGCGGCTTCGAGGAGCTGCAGCCCCGCTGGGCCGCCAACGTGCTGGTCGGCCTCGGCCGGCTCGGCGGCAGGTCCGTGGGCGTGCTGGCGAGCAACCCCCGGCACAAGGGCGGCTGCCTCGACTCGCTGTCGGCCGAGAAGAGCGCGCGGTTCGTCCGCATGTGCGACTCCCACGGGCTGCCGCTCGTCGTGCTGGTGGACGTGCCCGGCTACCTGCCGGGGGTGGACCAGGAGTGGGGCGGCGTCGTCCGCAGGGGCGCCAAGCTGCTGCACGCCTTCGCCGAGTCGGTCGTGCCCCGGGTCACCCTGATCACCCGCAAGGCGTACGGGGGCGCGTACATCGCGATGAACTCCCGCTCGCTCGGCGCCACCAGCGTGTTCGCCTGGCCCGGCGCTGAGGTCGCCGTCATGGGCGCGGAGTCCGCGGTCGGCGTCCTGCACAGGAAGGCCCTGGCGGCGGTCCCCGAGCCGGAGCGCGCGGAGCTGCGCGCGCGCCTGGCCGAGGAGCACCGGCAGCTCGCGGGCGGGATCGAGCGGGCCGTGGCCATCGGTGTCGTGGACGAGGTCATCGCGCCGGAGACCTCGCGGCTGCGGATCGCGCAGGCGTTGGCCCGCGCGCCCCGCGCCCGCGGCCGCCACTCCAACATCCCGCTGTGAGCCCCCCTGGCCGCGGGCGGGCCTAGGCGTGTTCACGGACCAGCTTGGACGGCAGCTCGGCCCGGCGTGACACGTTGAGCTTGCGGTAGACGCGCGTCAGGTGCTGCTCAACGGTGCTGACCGTGATGTACAGCTTGGCGGAGATGTCGCGGTTGGAGTAACCCTCGGCGGCGAGGGCGGCCACCCGCCGCTCGGCGTCGCTGAGGATCGGCCGCACGCCCGGCGGCTCGCCGTCGTAGTCGCCGCCGGGCGCCAGCGCCCTGATCAGCCCGTCGGCGTGGCACTCCTGCGCCAGCGCGCGGGCCCGCCGCATCAGCACCCCGCCGCGCCGGAACTCCCCGATGGCGTGGTAGGCCTCGATGAGGTCGAACAGCGTCCTGGCCAGCTCGTACCGGTCGCCGCCCGCCTGGAGCATCTCGGCCGAGCGCAGCAGCAGCACGACACGCCGGCGGCTCTCGCCGGCGGCGGCCAGCACGCGCATGGCCATGCCCTGCACCCGCCGGGAGCGCCGGTGGCAGCTCCCCAGCCGGTCCTCCAGGAGCCGCCGGGCCTCGTCGGGCTCCCCGAGCCGGACCAGGCACTCGGCGGCGTCCACCCACCAGGGGATGAACTCCGCCGAGTCCAGCCCCCACGCGGCCATCCGCTCGCCGCAGAGCCGCAGGTCGCGCAGGGCCTGCCCGGCCTGCCCCGCCATGAGGTCGAAGCGGGCCTTGCCGTGCAGGTAGAGCAGGCCGAAGCGGGTCTCCATCATCGCCTCGGGCACGGGATGGGTGACGTACGGCAGCGCCTCCTCCTGGCGGGACATGCCCGCGCCGGCCAGCAGCAGCACGCCCAGCGGCGCCCCGACGGCCACGCCCCAGCCGCCCGGCGGGATGATCTCCAGCGCGCGGCGGGCGTCGCGCGTGGCCGCCGCCAGGTCGCCCGAGCGCAGGCCGATCTCCGCGCGGATCGCGGACAGCCTGGCCTGCCTGCTGGGGGCGTGCCGGGAGGCGGCCTCCTCGATGAAGGCGTCGCACCACGGCGCGGCCCGGTCGGGGCGGCCGGAGTAGGTCAGGGCCAGCAGCGCGCTCTCGACCGTGTCCATGGACATCTCGTCCAGCCGGGACCCGCGCAGGATGCGCTCGGCGGTCGCCACCGTCTCCGGGCAGGGCCCCTCCGTCAGCGCCCGCACCAGCGTGCCCGCCGACTCGATGCGGCGGCTGGCGCCGAGCGGGTGGGCGCCGGCGGACTCCTCCTCGCTCGGCTCCGGCAGGTGCGGCAGGAAGGACGGGCAGGTGCCGCGGAGCCAGGCGCGGGCCACGGCCAGCTCCGCCAGGCCGTCGCGGTCCAGGTCGCCCAGCTCGCCCAGGTGGTCGAGGACGTCCCTGGCGTCCGCCACGTGGCCGTGCCAGAGCAGCGCCTTGGCCAGCACGACGGCGTCGCCGCCGCCCAGGTGGCCCTTGTGCAGGGCCTTGGTCAGCTCGGCCAGGTGCCCGGCCGGGCCGCTCGGGTTGATCCGCCACATGGCGCGTACCAGCGTGGTGGCGATCCTGGCCCGCCGCCGCTCGTCGCCGCAGCCCTCGCGGGCCAGCTTGAGGTACTCGATCGCGGGCTCCACGCCGCCGTCGCGCAGCGCCTGGCCGGCCGCCTCCTCCAGCACCGACACGGCCCAGGCGTCGCTCGCCCGCCCGGCCAGCAGCAGGTGACCGGCCACCACGCCGGCCGGGGCGCCCTCGTGGTAGGTGAGCTCGGCGGCGCGGCGGTGCAGGTCCACGCGGTCGTGGGCGTCGAGGGAGGCCAGCACCGCCGAGCGGGCGCTCTCGTGGCGGAACCGGCCGCCGTCGAGCAGGCCCGCTCGCTCCAGCGCCTGGAGCGAGCGGGCGGCATTCGGCTCGCTCTCGCCGATCAGCCGGGCGACGCCGGCGGGCTCGCCGAGCACCGCCAGCCCGCGCGCGGCGAGCAGCATGCCGGGCCCCGCGCTGTGCAGGCAGGTCAGGACGGCCTCCGCGTAGCGATCGCCGGGGCCGCCCACCGCCTCGTGGTCCTCGACGAGGGCGTCGACCAGGAGGCGGTTGCCGCCGCTCAGCTCGTGGCAGCGGGCCGCGTACCGGCCGGCGGCCTTCTCGCCCGCCCGCTCGGCCACCCGCCTGGCCACGGCCTCGGCGGACAGGTGGCTGAGCCGGACCGGGCGGCAGTGCGGCTGGCGCAGCAGGTCGGTGTGGAAGGCGGAGCTCCGGTGCGCGTGGTGGTCCGGCGCGCTGACGACCAGCATGATCGAGGCGTACCTGATCCGCCGGGCCAGGTAGGCGAGGCAGAGCTGGGAGGCGCGGTCGGCGTGGTGCGCGTCGTCCACGGTGATCAGCAGGGGGCACCGCGCCGACAGCTCCAGCAGGACCGTGCAGAGCGCGTCGACGATCTGCACGTCCACGTGGTCCAGGGTCTCGCCGGCGAGCTGGGCGCGGGCGCCCTCCCGCAGCAGGTCCGTCGTGATGGTCCGGTGCGCGTCGGTCATCGGCGTGTTGCGCAGCAGCTGAGCGAGCACGCCGAGCGGCAGGTCGCGCTCCGCGCGGGAGCCGGTCGCGGTGAGGGGCAGCGCCCCGTGGTCCAGCGCGTGCTCGGTCAGCGCGTACAGCAGGTGGCTCTTGCCGGTGGCGATGGGACCGGTCACCACCGCGATGCGCCCCCGGCAGGTCACCGCCTCGTCCAGGAGGTCGCGCAGGAGGGCCATCCCCTGCCGCTCATCGTGCTCGGCCATGACGGCCCTCCTTCATGATCAGAGTCACCGCTCGGTCGTCAGCCCGCCGCCGCCAGCCGGGGCCGGGGGAGCGGCCGTACGCCTTCCCGCCCGCCGCCGATCGCCGCCCGCACGGCCGAGAAGGCGCTGGCGGCGACGTCGCCGTCGATGCCCACCCCCCATGCCGTGCCCTCGCCGGCCGCGCACTCCGCGTAGATCACGATCCCGCCGGTGGCGCGGTCGCCGAGCACGGAGCGCTCGGGGGTCATCTCGTCGTCGTCCAGCGGGGGAGCGGTCGTGTGCACGGCGCGTACCTGGATGCCCCAGGGGGCGAGCACCGAGCCGAGGCCGCGCACGGCCTGTGCCCGCGCGCCGTCCACGACCGAGCCGCCGTCCACGTGCAGCGTCACCGTGACCGGCTCCGCGCCCAGCGGCAGGGGCTGCGACGGGTCGCCGTGGTACAGGTACTCGTCCTCGAACAGCGCGCCGATGCGGTCCGGCGACAGCTCGCCGCCCGCCGCGTCGGCCTGCGCCTGGACGCGGGTGGACAGGTCGGCCTGGAGGCCGTACGGCAGGTTGAGCCCGTGCCAGGCGCTCATCACGTACGCCACGCCGCCCTTGCCCGACTGGCTGTTCACCCGGACCACCGCCTCGTACGTCCTGCCCACGTCCTTGGGGTCCACCGGCAGGTACGGCATGCGCCAGGGCAGCTCGCCCACCGGCGTGCCGGTCGCGGCGGACTGCCGCTCGAGCTCGTCGAAGCCCTTCTTGATGGCGTCCTGGTGCGAGCCGGAGAAGGCGGTGTAGACGAGGTCGCCGCCGTAGGGGTGGCGCGGGTGCACGGGGAGCCGGTTGCACCGCTCCACCGTGCGGCGCACCGCGTCGAGGTCGGAGAAGTCGATGCCCGGGTCGACGCCCTGCACGTACAGGTTCATGCCGAGCGTGACGAGGTCGACGTTGCCGGCCCGCTCGCCGTTGCCGAACAGGCAGCCCTCGATGCGCTCGGCCCCGGCCAGCAGGGCGAGCTCCGCCGAGGCCACGCCCGTTCCGCGGTCGTTGTGCGGGTGGATCGACAGGCAGACGTGCTCGCGGCGGGACAGGTTGCGGTCCAGCCACTCGATCTGGTCGGCGAAGACGTTGGGCAGCGAGCGCTCGACGGTCGTGGGGAAGTTGAGGATGATGCCGCGACCGGGGCCGGGCCGCCAGACGTCCATGACGGCCTCGCAGACCTCCAGCGAGAAGTCCGGCTCGGTCTCGTTGAAGAGCTCGGGCGAGTACTGGTAGCCGAGGTCGCAGTCGCCGAGTACCCGCTCGGCGTGCTCCATCATCACCCGGGTGGCCCGGACGGCCAGTTCGCGGCAGCCGGCCCGGTCGATGCCGAAGACGAGCCGGCGGAAGAGCGGCGACGTGGCGTTGTAGATGTGGATCGTCGCGCGGGCGGCGCCCTTGAGGGTGTCGACGGTGGCCCTGATGAGCTCCTCGCGGGCCTGGGTGAGCACGGTGATCCGGACGTCGGCCGGGATGCGGTCCTGCTCGATGAGCAGCCGCACGAAGTCGTGGTCGTCCTGGCTGGCGACGGGGAAGCCGACCTCGATCTCCTTGTACCCCATGCGGACGAGCAGCTCGAACATCGTCAGCTTGCGCTCGGGTGACATGGGCCGGGCCAGCGACTGGTTGCCGTCCCGCAGGTCGGTGGAGAGCCAGCGCGGGGCCGTGCGGATGCGCCTGCTCGGCCACGTGCGGTCGGTCAGGTCGATCGGCCGGAATTCTGCGTAACGTTCGGCGCCCTGCATCTCTGATTTCCTTTCCCGCATGGCCTGCTCGTCGGGTGGCGTGCATCGGGCCGCCGGAATCCCGCCGGCGCGGCGGGATTCTCACGAGCGCGACGCGTATAGGCGCATGGAGACGGAGAACTCGCCGCGAGTTCCGTCCCCAGTGGAAATCTGGCTGGTTCCGGCCCCGAAGCTATAGACGGCGGGCCGCGCCGGACAATACAGGGGGTCATGAGTTCGGCCCCGTTATCCACGGTGCGCACGCCCGGGTATCGAAAGGTGTAGCCCCTCTACCGCTTTAGGAGCACACCCCTTACCGGTGTGCGGAGCGCGGTCCACACTCCGTGCCATGACGGCTATCCCTCGCGCTGTCGCGCTGTGCGTCGTCGAAGCCCGTCCCCTGGTGCTGGCGGTCGCACTCCTCCGATTTCTGACCGGTGTCGTGCTGGCCCTGCCGGTCGCCGCGGACCCGCAGCCGCCGGCCGTCCTCCGGGGCGCGGCGGCCTGGGTGCTGTCCATCTTCGCGGTCTACCTGTTCAACGGCATCACCGACGTCGCCGAGGACCGGATCAACGGCTCCGGCCGGCCGATCTCCCGGGGAGACCTGGACCAGCGCCAGGCCATGGCGGTCGCCGCCGCCGCGGCCTGTCTGGCGGTGCTCGCCACCGTGGGCCTGCCCGCGCCGATGCTCTGGATCATCGTCGCCAACCTGGCGCTGGGCTACCTCTACTCGGGGCCGCCGCTGCCGCTGAAGGGCAGCCCCGGCGGCACGGTGGCCGTGCTGTGCCTGTCGGGCCTGCTGTCCTATCTGGGTGGTTACGTGGTCGCGACCGGGGGCGCGCACGTGTCCGTACCGACCGCGCTGATCGTCTTCGCGGCCGCGTCGATCTGCTGGATGGTCTTCGTCGGCATGCCCGCCAAGGACCTCTCGGACATCCCGGGGGACGCCGCCGCGGGCCGCCGCACGCTCGGCGTGCGGATCGGCGAGCGGGTGTCGCGGCGCGTGATGGTGGTGGCGGCGCTGGCGCTGCTGGTGGCCTTCTACCTCGCCGTGTCGCTGCTCGGGGTGCCGCTGGTGGGCGTCTCGCTGGCGATGACCATGGGCGTCGCCGCGGTGACGGTGGCGGGCATCGTGGTGCCCGCGTCCGGCGGTGAAGGGCGCCGCGGGAGGCGCCGCGCGTACGGAGCCTTCATGGGAACGCAACATCTCGTTCACCTGACCGCCCTTGTGTGCCATATATGACCATAAATGTTGCATTAGTGCTCTAAGCAAGGGATAGTTAGGGAACGCTTGATCACTCGTCCCGCGGGCGGAGGGGGGACATTGGAGGCGGTACACGGGGCGGCGGGAGATCCGGCGAGATTTGTCGAATCGTGTCGTGACGAAATACTCGCCGAGTTCGAGTCAGCCCTCCGGACCGCCGACAGCGTCGTTTTCGCAGATCAGCGTGCCAGGAGCCAGGCTCTCTCCACTGCCAGATACGTGCTGGACGACGTCGCGGCTACGCTACGCGCCGGAAAGGTACAGGTAAGTGAACTGTACAAATTTCAAGCATGGGAAGTTGGAAATGCGCGGGCGGCCGGTGGCGTGCATCCGAAGACCTCTCTTGAGGCGGGCTCATATTTTTTCCGTATCGCACTCCGGCGTCTGGCCCGGCTAATAGCCGACGAGTCCGACACCCCCGCCGAACTGATCACGCTGGCCGTCTCCGGCATGGAGGAGAGCCTGTCGCGGCGCATCCGCGAGTCGGCCGAGAGCTATCACAGCTTCCTGCTCAACCAGGTCCATGAGGCGCAGGAGGAGGAGCGCCGCCGCATCGCCCGCGAGCTGCACGACCGCATCGGGCACGGCATCAGCGTCGCCCACCAGCAGCTGGCCCTGTCGGAGGCCTACCGGGCGTCGGACTCGGCGCGCGCCTCCGCCAAGATCACCGTGGTGCAGCACGCCATCCAGGAGACCATGGAGAACCTGCGGCAGCTGACCTCCGAGCTGCACCCGCAGACGCCGGTCAAGAGCCTGGAGAAGTCGCTCATGGGCTTCCTCGAGGCGGTCGAGGACGACGGCGTCTCCGTCGCGCTCACCGTCAGCGGCGACGAGGGCTGGGCCGACCCGCGCGTGCTGGACGAGGCGTTCCTCATCGTGCGCGAGGCGGTCCGCAACGCCCTCACGCACGGGCGCCCGCCGGTGGTGCTGGTGCGGGTGAACATCGCCCCCCACGAGCTGTTCGCGTCGGTGCAGGACAACGGGCGCGGCTTCGACCAGGCGGCGGTACGGGGGCGCGGCGGCGTGGGCCTGACGTCCATGAGCGAACGGGCCGAGCTCCTCGACGGCCAGGTCATCGTCTCCAGCGAGCCGGGGCAGGGCTGCCTCGTCGAGCTGTCCATCCCGCTCAAGAGGCACTCCCGTGGCAGACGCGACCGCTGATGATGTGATCTCCGTGGTCCTGGTGGACGACCACGCCCTGTTCCGGGAGGGGCTGCGCGAGATCCTGGAGGCCGACCGCGGCATCGGCATCGTGGGCGAGGCGGGCGACTCCGAGTCGGCCGTGACCGTGGTCGCGCGGACCCTGCCGGACGTGGTGCTGCTCGACGTCGAGATCCCCGGCGACGAGGTCACGGAGACCGTCGCCAGGATCGGGAAGCTGTCGCCGGAGACCAGGATCATCATCCTGAGCATGTACGACGGGCCCCAGCTCCTCACCCGGCTGCTGGCCGCGGGCATCCGGGGCTACCTGCTGAAGAGCGTGCACCGGCACGAGCTGATCGCGGCGGTGCACAGCGTGTGCGAGGACCCGTCGAGGATCGTGCTCGCCGTCTCCACCCACAGCCTGGCCCGCGTCGAGGCGCCCGGCACCGCGATCCTCTCCGACAAGGAACTGGAGGTCCTGCAGCTGGCGGCGCAGGCGCTGAGCAACGTGCAGATCGCCCGCCGCCTGGGCCTGGCGGAGGCCACCGTCAAGCGGCACATGCGCAACATCTTCGTCAAGCTCAACGCGGTCTCGCGGATCGACGCGGTCAACAAGGCGCTCGCGGCCGACCTGATCTCGCCTCACAGCAGGGGGGACGGCGACTGACCCGCCCGGGAGGGAAGGAGGCGGTCGAGCTTGCCGACGGTCTCGCGTGACAGGCTGACCGACGCGGCGGCCAGGTTCATCTCCAGATGCACCTGATCGCGGGTGCTCGGGACCGGCACGACGTGCTCGCCCCGGGAGAACAGCCAGCTCAGCGCCAGCCGCCCGGTGCCGAGGTCGAGCTGAGCGGCCACGGACTCGAGCGCCCGCAGCCGGCCCGCGCCGCTGTGCCGGTGCTCGGGGCCGAAGCGGGGGTCGGCGTGGCGCCAGTCGCTCGGGACCAGGCTCGCCTGCCGGCGCATCCGGCCGGTGAGGAACCCGCGGCCGAGCGGGCGGGCGGCCACCACGGCGATGCCCAGCTCGCGGGCGGTGTCGAGCAGCTCGGGCGCCGGGAGCCGGCCCCACAGGGAGTATTCGACGCCGACCGCGCACAGCCGGTGGACCGCGTGCGCCCGCCGGATCTGCTCGGGCGTGCCGCCGGACAGCCCGACGTGCCGGATCTTCCCGGCCCGCACCAGCTCGGCCAGCCGGGCCATGCCGGCCTCCACCGGCACCTGGTCGTGGCAGTGCAGGTAGTAGAGATCGATGCAGTCCGTACGGAGCCGTCTGAGGGAGGCGTCACAGGCCTGCTCCAGCAGCTCGGGACGCGCGTCGAACACCACCGGGCCGTGCGGGCCGAGCACCCGCACCCCGCCCCGCGTGCTCACCACCACCTGGTCGGCGCGCCCGGCGACCGCGCGCCCGATCAGGCTCTCCACCCGCCCGGCGGAGTAGAAGTCGGCCGTGTCGAGCAGCGTCACCCCGGCGTCGAGCGCCCTGCGGACCACCCGCTCCGCCTCGGCGGGGTCGACCCGGCCATAGTGACCGCTCAGGGCGAGGGAGCCGAGCCCGATGGCGGAGACCACCGGCCCCGAGGGACCCAATCTCGTGTAACGCACGAAAGCACCCTTCGCGCCGCGAGCCGTTCATCAACATGATCAGTCAAGGGTCCGTAAAGTTCAAAGTCAACCCCACTTCGCGAGGAATCGCTGTGCTGGTCATCACAGTCGGCCACGAGCGATGTTAGGGGTTTCGACCCGTATCCGGACCCCTATTTTCGGGATCGAACCCCTTACTCCGCGCGCTGCTCTTTTTACCGATTCCGCATTTGACTAGTGTGCGGGTGTCCTCCCGCCGGCAGGAAGGCCGTCCAGAGGTGACCAGATTCGGTGTCGTGCTCATCTCCGAGCGCTCCTCCAAGGAGGAGTGGCTGGCCAGGTGCCGCCGGGCGGACGCGCTCGGCTACGACGTGATCGCCGTGCCCGACCACCTGAACCTGCTCTCGCCGTTCCCCACAGCCCTGCTGGCGGCCGAGGCCAGCGAGCGGGCCACGATCGGGACATACGTGCTGAACGCCAGCTTCCACCGCCCCGCGCTGCTCGCCAGGGAGGTCACCACCACCGTGGCCCTGATCGGCGAGCGGCTGGAGCTGGGGCTCGGCACGGGGTACGTGGAGTCCGAGTTCGCCGCCGCCGGGCTGCCCTTCGACGCCCCCACGCGGATCGACCGGCTGGCCGGGCTCGTGGCCGAGCTGGACCGGCTGCTCGACCACAAGGGGCCGCCGCTGCTGATCGGCGGGCACGGCGACCGGGTGCTCGGCCTGGCCGCCCGCCGCGCCGAGATCGTCAGCTTCACCGGCGCCCCGTACCGGCCCGAGTACGGCAGGACGGCGCTGGTCACCGCCGGCGCGCTGCTGCGCCGCGTGGAGCACGTGCGGGCCGCCGCCGGCGAGCGGGCCCCGCGGCTGGAGCTCAACGTCCTCTCCAAGGCCACGGTGCTGACCGGCGACCGGCGCGCGGGCGTGGCCGGGCTCCGGCGTTACGCCCCCGATCTGACCGTCGACGAGCTGCTGGAGGTGCCGACCCTCTTCGTCGGCACGCCGGCGCAGATCGCGGAGCAGGTGCGCCAGAACGAGGAGCGCTTCGGGTTCTCGTACATCACCGTGATGGACTCGGCGATGGAGGACTTCGGAAAGGTCATCGAACACCTCCGCTGACCGGCTCCCTGGCCGGGTGGGCCAGGCCGTGCAGGCACGCGTTGAGCGTGCGGGCCTGCACGTTCAGGTAGTAGCTGTGCCGCAGCAGCTCGTCGAGCTGGTGCAGGGCGATCCACCGGAAGGCCGGGTGGCCGGGCAGCGGGTCCTCGTCCACCTCGACCACCAGGTAGCGGTTGCGCGCGTGGTAGAAGCGCCCGCCCTCCTCCGACAGCACGGTGTCGAAGCGCACCCGCTCCGGCGGGGCGTCCAGCACCTCGGCGAGCAGCGGTGGGCGGGCCTGGGACGGCAGGTGGTCGTAGTTGCCCGGCGTGCACTGCACGGTCGGGGCCAGCTCCACCACGTCGGTGTAGCCGGGCTCCACGCGGGCGTGCGCGAGCGCGTGCACCACGCCGCCGATCCGCCGTACGAGGAAGCCGACCACGCCCGTGCCCACCGGTGAGATCATCGGCTGGTCCCAGCCGACGACCTCGCGGCCGTCGGCCTCCACGCGCACCCCGATCACGTCGAAGAAGCGGCCCGTCTCGTGCGAGATGCGGCCGCCGGCCCGCCGCCACCGGCTGACCTGGTTCAGCGGCACCGTCCTCGCCTGGACGTCCACCGTGGAGCGGATGCCGCTCAGCCAGCTCAGCAGCTCGGCGGTGTGATGACGGGAGCCCCGGCGCGGATCGCGGGAGCGCGCCACCGCGGCGCCGAACCCCTCCCCGCCGTCGCCGTGCTCGCCGTCCTGGACGGGCAGGCAGGCCAGCACCGTCCTGGCGTCCATGTTGACCAGGTCGGGGACCGACAGCAGCTCCCGCACCCGCCGCAGCGGCAGCCAGCGAAACCCCTCGGCGGCCTCGACCTCCCCGGCCACCTCCACGACCATGTTCCTGTTGCGCTTGCGGTAGAACCACGCGCCCTGCTCCGACTGGCGCACGTCGGCCAGCACCCGGCCCCGGGGCTGCCGGAAGAAGTCCAGGTACGGCACCGCCTTCCCCTGGTGGACGCGCGTGTAGTTGCTCCTCGTGGCCTGCACGGTGGGGGAGAGCTGCGCGCCGTCGGGGTTGCCCGGCTCGTTCTTGGCCTGCATCAGCAGGTACGGCACGCCCTCGACCCGCCGCAGCAGGATGCCGAGGATGCCCGCCTCCGGCTGGTGGAGTATCGGCTGGCTCCAGGCGGACACCGCCCAGCCGGGGCGGTGCACCTCCAGCCCCTCGACGGAGAAGAACCTGCCGCTCGCGTGGCGCAGGTCGCCCGTCGCCGCGTCCTCCCGCCAGCCGGCGAGCTCCTCCAGCGGCAGGGGGGTCACCCGCATGCGCGTGAGCCCGGCGACCTCGCGAAGCCATTCGTGAACGTCGATGATGGCACACCCCTCACAAGCGGTCCGATGCCGCCGAAGCTGTCACGGGAGTGGGGCGTGCTCAACCCCTGCCCGGAGGTTCTGGGACCCCTGTCAACGGCGGCAGGGGTGGATAGGGGTTTTTCGGGTGGGCCGGGCCTTCGTAGCCTTCTAGTGTGGACGCCATGACCGATCATCGGGAAGTGCGGGCCGGCGACCGCGACCGCGAGCGGGTGGCCGAGATGCTCCGCGTCGCGGTCACCGAGGGGCGCATCACGCTGGAGGAGCTCGAGGAGCGGGTCGATCGTGCCTACACCGCCCGCACGCTGGGCGACCTGGACGACGTCATCGCCGACCTGCCGCGCTTCGACCTTCCTGGCGCGCCCACGGCCCAGCTCGCCACCCTGCCCGGTGCCGATGTGCTCCAGCTGCACACCCGCAGCGGCCGGCTGGAGCAGGTGGGCCGCTGGGTGGTGCCGGAGCGCATGAGCGCCAAGGCCGGTCGCTGGGGCAAGGTGCGCATCGACTTCACCGCGGCCGAGTGCCCGCACCGCGAGGTCGTGATCGACGTCGAGATCACCTCCTGGTTCGGCGACATCGTGCTCGTGGTGCCCCACGGCTGGTGGGTCAGCGACGAGCAGGTCTTACGCCGCTGGCTGGGCAGTGTCCACAACCATCCGCCCGTGCCGCTCGCGCCCGGCGGCGTGACCCTGCGCCTGACCGGTTACGTGCAGACCGGCGACGTCTGGGTGAGGTACCGCCGGGCAGCAACCTGAGGAGGATCGCATGGCGTGCCGGATCTGTTCGGGCCCTGTCCATCCGTTCGCCGACTTCGGGAGCCAGCCGCTCTCCGACGCCTTCGTCACCCCGGGCGACCCGGGCGAGGAGTTCTTCTTCCACCTGGCCGTGGGCCTGTGCGAGAGCTGCTCGATGGTGCAGTTGCTGGAGGAGGTGCCGCGCGAGCGCATGTTCCACGCCGGCTACCCCTACCTGTCCTCCGGCTCCTCGGTGATGCGCGAGCACTTCCACGGCCTGGCCAAGCGGCTGCTGGCCACCGAGCTGGCCGGGCCCGACCCCTTCGTGGTGGAGCTGGGCTGCAACGACGGCACCATGCTGTCCGCCATCGCCGACGCGGGGGTCAGGCACCTCGGCGTCGAGCCGTCCGGCGGCGTCGCCGACCTGGCCGCGGCCAGGGGCGTGCGCGTGCGCAAGGACTTCTTCGAGGCCGCCACCGCGGCCGCCGTCCTCGCCGAGGACGGCCCCGCCGACGTCGTGTACGCGGCCAACACGCTGTGCCACATCCCCTACCTCGACTCGATCATGGCGGGCCTCGACACGCTGCTGCGGCCCGGAGGGGTGTTCGTCTTCGAGGACCCGTACCTCGGCGACATCGTGGAGCGCGCCTCCTTCGACCAGATCTACGACGAGCACTTCTACTTCTTCAGCGCCACCTCGGTCAGCGGCCTGGCCCGGCGGCACGGCTTCGAGCTCGTGGACGTCGAACGGCTGGCCGTGCACGGCGGCGAGGTCCGCTACACGCTCGCCAGGCGCGGCGCCAGGACGCCGAGCGCGGCCGTGGCCGAGCTGCTGGCCGCCGAGGAGGCCGCGGCGCTCAGCGAGCCGGCCACCCTGCACCGTTTCGCCGCCCGCGTCGCCGACACCCGCGAGCGCCTGGTGCGGCTCCTCACCGACCTGCGCGACCAGGGCGCCCGCGTGTACGGCTACGGCGCCACCGCCAAGAGCGCCACCGTGCTCAACTACTGCGGCATCGGCCCTGAACTGATCACGTTCGTCAGCGACACCACCCCGGCCAAACAGGGCAGGCTCACGCCCGGCTCCCACATCCCGGTGCGGGGGCCCGAGGCGTTCGCCGACCCGTACCCCGACTACGCGGTGCTGTTCGCGTGGAACCACGCCGAGGAGATCATGGCCAAGGAGACGGCCTTCGGCCGGGCGGGCGGCACGTGGATCCACTACGTGCCCGACGTGCACCTGGTGCGGGCCTGATCCGATGGACCACCGCGAGCTGGGCGTCGCCGGCGCCTACGCGTTCTTCCCCGAGGTCTTCCCCGACGAGCGCGGCGACTTCGCCTCGCCGTACCAGGAGACCGCCTTCGCCGCCGCCGTCGGGCGGCGGCTCTTCCCCGTGGCGCAGGCCAGCAGGAGCGTCTCCCGGCGCGGGGTGGTGCGGGGCGTGCACTACACGCTGGTGCCGCCCGGCACCGCCAAGTACGTCACCTGCGCCGGGGGCCGCGCCCTCGACTACGTGATCGACCTGCGGATCGGCTCGCCGACGTTCGGGCGGTGGGAGTCGCTGGAGCTGACCGCCGCCAACGGCGTCGCCGTCTACCTGCCGCCCGGGGTCGGCCACGCCTTCGCCGCGCTGGAGGACGACACGGTCGTCTGCTACCTGCTGTCGGAGGAGTACCAGAAGGAGCACGAGCTGGCGCTGTCGGTCTTCGACGGGGAGCTCGGGCTGCGGCTGCCGCCGGGCCCGCCGGTGCTGTCCGAACGCGACCGGCGGGCGCCTACGCTGGCCGAGGCGGCGGCCCAGGGCCTGCTGCCCCGCTACGACGGGTAGCCGGTCACAGGACCTCTCGGAGCGCGGAGATGATCTTCTCCTGGAGCTCGACGGGGAGCGACGGGTACATCGGCAGCGAGAAGATCTCCCGCGCCAGCGCCTCGGTCACCGGCAGGCTGCCCGGACCGAGGCCCAGGTGCGCGAATCCCGACATGGTGTGCACCGGCCAGGGATAGCTGATGTTGAGGTGGATGTCGTACGCGCGCAGCGCCTCGATGATCTCGTCCCGGCGCGGGTGCCGCACCACGTACAGGTAGTAGGCGTGCTCGTTGCCCTCGGCGGTCACGGGCAGCACCAGATCGGTGCCCGCCAGGCCCTCGGCGTAGCGGGCGGCCACGGCGCGGCGGCCGGCCAGGTAGGCGTCCAGGCGGGTCAGCTTGCGGCGCAGGATCTCCGCCTGCACCTCGTCCAGGCGGGCGTTGTGGCCGGGCGTGGACACGACGTAGTACGTCTTCTCCATCCCGTAGTAGCGCAGCCGCCGCAGCGCCCGGTCCACCTCGCCGTCGGAGGTGATGACCGCGCCGCCGTCGCCGTACGCGCCGAGCACCTTGGTGGGGTAGAAGGAGAAGGCCGCCGCGTGGCCCATCGAACCGGCCACCCGGCCGTGGTGGCGGGCGCCGTGCGCCTGAGCGCAGTCCTCCATGATCACCAGGTCGTGCTCGGCCGCCAGCCGCTCCAGCGGGGCCATGTCCACGCACTGGCCGTACAGATGGACCGGCAGCAGGCAGCGGGTCCGCGGCGTGATGGCCGCCGCCACCTGGGAGACGTCCATCAGGTACGTCACGGGGTCGACGTCGGTGAAGACCGGCGTCGCGCCCACGGCGTCGATGGCGACCACGGTCGGCGCGGCCGTGTTGGAGACGGTGATCACCTCGTCGCCCGGGCCGACGCCGAGCGCCTGCAGGGCGAGCTTGATGGCGTTGGTGCCGTTGTCCACGCCGGTGCAGTGGCGTGCGCCGTGGTAGGCGGCGAACTCCTCCTCGAAGGAGCGCACGCTCTCGCCGAGGATGAGCTGGCCCGAGCGGAAGACGGTCTCGACGGCGTCCATGATGTCGGCGCGCTCGGCTTCGTATTCCGGAAGATAGTCCCAGACACGGGTGGGCATCGTCTGTCCTCCTAGAGACTCCGGGCCCGAGTAAACGCCCTGGTTCCCGGCCGGCGGAACCCCTAAGAAAGGCCCGTACATGAGGGGACGGGTAGGGGGTGACCCCAGTGGGCGGGCTTATTACCGTGGACCGTGGCACACATCATGCGAATGAGCCGAAAGAACCCTCATGACGGCGCATTATTTATTCATATGTCATTCAGATCGCGGTCATCTCATTCCGACGCTCGCCGTGGTGGCCGAATTGACGCGACGGGGGAACCGCGTCACCTATCTCACCGCGGAATGCAATGCCGGCCTGGTCGCGCAGGCCGGGGCCGAGCCCGTCACCTATGACTCGCCGTACCGGCTGGCGCACTCGCGCCGGCTGGAAGACGACCCTCTCGCGCTGCTGTCGCTCCTGCTCGACGAGAGCGAGGCGATGCTCGGCGCCGCCGGGCGCGTGACCGGGCGGCCCGACGCGCTCGTCTACGACATCTCGGTCCTGCACGCCGGGCGCATCCTGGCCAGGAAGCACGGCCTGCCCGCCGCCCAGTTCATCCCGATCTTCGCCTCCAACGCCCACTACTCCGTGCTCGCCTCCACGTACGAGGGCGAGGACCGCGGCGACCTCGACCGGGAGCTGCCCGGCTGGGTGGACGGCATGGTCGCCAGGATCGGCGCGCTGGCGCGGGTCCACGGCGTCCTCGACGACCCCGCCGAGCTGTGGTGGGAGATCCAGGACCGCAACGTGGTGGCGCTGCCGCGCTCCTTCCAGTTCGCCGGCGAGACCTTCGACGAGCGGTTCGCCTTCGTCGGCCCCTGCCTGGGCGAACGGACCTTCCTCAGCGAATGGGAGCCGCCGGGCGACGGGCTGCCGGTCGCGCTGCTCTCCTTCGGCACCGCGGCCCGCTCCCGGCCCGAGCTGCTGCGCACCTGCGTCCAGGCGCTCGCCGGGCTGCCCTGGCGGACCGTCGTCACGCTGCCCGACGGCGTGGACCCCGCCGACCTCGGCCCGCTGCCGCCCACCGTCGAGCCGCACCGGTGGCTCTCGCACCTCAGCGTGCTGCGCCACGCCTCCGTGGCCGTCACCCACGGCGGCATCGGGACCACCATGGAGGCCCTGTACTCGGGCTGCCCCCTGGTCGCCGTGCCGACCACCGCCATGGACCGGCCGCCGGCGCGGCGCATCCAGGAGCTCGGCCTCGGCCGCGCCCTCGACCCGGCCCGGCTGACCCCCGAGGGCCTGGCCGAGCAGGTGCTCGCCGTCGCGGGCGACCCGCTCGTACGGCGGGCCGTCGCCGCGATGCGCCAGGAGATCAGCGACTCCGGCGGCACCTCGCGAGCCGCCGACGAGCTCGAACGCCTGACGGCCAGGGCGGCGGCATGACGGGGGCCGCGTTCGAGTTCCGCGTGCTGGGGCCGCTCACCGTCGTCAAGGACGGCGCCGAGGTGCCCATGAGCGCCAACAGGGAGCTGGTCATCCTGGCCAGCCTGCTGCTGAACGCCAACCGCGTGATGAGCGTGGAACGCCTGATCGAGGCGGTGTGGGCCGGCTCCGCGCCGCCCAGCGCGTGGCGGCAGGTCGCCATCTGCGTCTCGCGGCTGCGCCGCACGCTCGGGGCCGGGCTGATCGAGACCTCCAGCCCCGGCTACCTGCTCAGAGCCACCCCCGACAGCATCGACTGGCTCCGGTTCACCTCCATGGTCTCCCGCTCGCGTGCCCTGTCCGACTCCGGCCAGGCCGAGGCGGCCGTCCTGCTGCTGCGCGAGGCGCTCGCGCTCTGGCACGGCCGCCCCTTCGAGGACATCAGGGGGCTGCGGCACGACGTGGCGCGGATGGAGGAGTCCCGGCTGGAGGCGCTGGAGACGTGCCTGGAGCTGGAGATCGAGCTAGGACGCCACCACCAGGTCATCCCCGAGCTGCTGGCCCTGGTCGCGGAGTCGCCCTTCCGCGAGCGGGTACGCGCCCAGCTCATGCTCGCCCAGTACCGCGCCGGCCGGCGGGCCGAGGCGCTGCGCACGTACCAGGAGACCCGCCGCTACCTGCTGGAGCAGATCGGCCTGGAGCCAGGACCGGCGCTGCGGCGGCTGCACGAGCAGATACTCCGGGACGAGTCCGCCCTCATGCGCCCGCCCGCCCACCGGCCCGCGGGCGTGGTGCCCAGCCAGCTCCCGCCCCAGGTCCTGCCCTTCGTGGGGCGGGCCGGCGAGCTGGCCGCCCTCGACGCCGCCCTGCTCGGCGACGGCGCGGCACCCGCCACCATGGTCATCAGCGGCGCCGCAGGCGTCGGCAAGACCACCCTGGCCCTGCACTGGGCGCACGCCCAGATCGACGCCTTCCCCGACGGGCAGCTGTACGCCGACCTCGCGGGCGCCGACCCCGGTGCCGTGCTCGACCGCTTCCTGCGCGCGCTCGGCGGCCCCGCCGACACCCTGCCCGCCGACCTGCCCGCCGACCCGGCCGAGAAGGTCGCCCTCTACCGCAGCCGCACCGCCCGGGCGCGGCTGCTGGTCGTGCTGGACGGCGCCGCCGACGCGGACCAGGTGCTGCCGCTGCTGCCCGGCGGCGCCCACTGCCGGGTCGTCGTCACCGCCGTCGACCCGCTGGACGACCTCGTGGCCCGGCAGGGGGCGCACCGGGCGTTCCTGCCGCCGCTGCCCGAGGAGGCGGCGCGGGAGCTCGCCGGGCTTCTGGTGGGCGCGTCGCCGTACGGGGCGGAGGCCGTCCGCGACCTCGTGGCCGCGTCCTGCGGCAACCCCCTGTCCCTGCGCCTGGCCGCCGCCCGCCTCCGCTCCCGCCACGCGACCTCGCCCACCTTCGGCCCGGAACCGGCGCGGCGAGGCACCGACCAGGCAGGGCAACCGGCCGCCTGACGCTCCCATGGGTCCCGCGTGACGGGTCCCGCCACGCCGCGCTGGATGTGCTGCGGGCCTGAGCCACGGTCTGATGTGCTGCCCTCCGGTGTGCCATGAGCCTGAGCCACGGTGTGACGTGCTGCCCTCCGATGTGCCGCGCCTGACCTTGCGGCGCCCGCGCGCCGTTGGCCGTGCGCTGCTGGATGCGCCGGCCGGCGTGCTGCGGCCGGCCGCTCTGTGCTCGCCGCTCGCCGTGCGCCGCTCGCTGTGCATCGTGCGCCGCTGAGCGTGTTGCGTCAGATGATCGATGGCCCTGTGCCGGCATGCGACCGCCTCCGGCATGCCACCCTCCCCGGCATACCGTTACGCCTCTCTCAAAGGCGGCGGAGTGGGATGTCGGCCGGCGCGATCCGGGCCTGTCCTTGGCGGCGCCTTCGGGTCACGGGCGGGAGAGGATCGTGGTGAGGGCGTCCACCAGGGCGGAAGCCGAGGGGGCCGTGTCGTGGGCGCGCCAGCCCACGTGGCCGTCCGGGCGGACGAGGACGGCCCCGCGCGGGCCGAGGCCGTACTCCTTGGCCCAGGTGGGCGAGGTGAGTGGGGAGGCCGTGTCGCCGTCAGCGATCTCCACGGCGGTGAGCGGCACCCCGGTGGCCGCGGCGGCCTCGCGGGCCGCCCGGAGCCAGCCGGCGCCGGCTGGGGCCATCAGGGTGAAGCGCGGTCCGAGCAGGTCGAGCGTCGACACCTGGCCGTCGCGGCCGGTGAGCCAGACGTGCGGGGCGCGGTGCCCGGGCCGGGCCGTCGGGACGTACGTACGGTACGGGTCCTCCGGCGCGGGCGGCGGGGTGCCGTCGGGGACGACGGCGGCGGAGGCGTAGTGGAAGCCCAGCACCAGCCCTTCCGAGCTGCGCCGGTCGGCCTGCCGCTGGATGGCCTCGTCCATGGACAGCCGCCCCTCCATCATCTGGAAGGTGATCAGGGCGTTGCTCAGGCTCTCGTCCACAGTACGCGCGGCGATCGGGCGGCGCTCGGCCTCGTACGTGTCCAGCAGCCCTTCGCCGCCCCTCCCGCGCAGCACGGCGGCCAGCTTCCAGGCCAGGTTGTGGGCGTCCTGGATGCCGCAGTTCATGCCGAACCCGCCCTGCGGGGTCGCCACGTGGGCGGCGTCCCCGGCGAGGAAGACGGGGCCGGAGCGGAACGCGGAGGCGACCATGACCTGCTGCACCCATGGCAGCATGCCGAGCAGGGTGACCGGCAGGTCGGGCACGCCGACGGCGTCCCGCACCGCGCGCAGGCACACCTCGTCGGTGAAGTCCTCCGGGCTGCCGCCCTCCTCGGGGTCGTAGCCGGTCTGCACCATCCAGCGCCGCCGCTGGTCCACCGCCTCGACGGCGCAGGGCGGCTCGCGCAGGAACGACAGGGCGGCCCGCCGTTCGGGGGGCAGGAAGCCGAGGTCGGCCTCGAACATGATGCTGATCATGTGGCCGAGCGGGGGCGGGCCCTCGGTGGTGATGCCGAGGGATTCCCTGACGCCGCTGCGGCCGCCGTCGGCCGCCACCAGGTAGCGGCAGCGCACCAGGGTCTCTCCGCCGGCGCCCGAGATGACGGCCTCGACGCCGTCACCGGTGGGCCGCGTCCCGGTCATGGAGGTGGCGAACCTGACGTCGGTCAGAGATTCGGCGAGGCGCCGCAGGATCACTTCGAGGAGGTCCTGCGCGCACAGGAACGTGTAGGTGGGGCTCTGCGGGGCGTCCCTGCTCAGCTCCGCCGCCGCGCGTACGAAGTCGGTGGCCGTCAGCGAGCTGCCCACGCCCACCGCGAGGTACTCCTCGCGCGGCATGCCGGCCCGCTCCACCTCCTCCTGGATGCCCCAGGCGCGGAAGAGCTCCATTGTCCTGGTGGTGATGAGCCGGGCCTTCGGGAAAATCGACGTTCCCGCGTGCCGCTCCACCAGCAGGGTCGATATTCCGTGCCGGGAGAGCTCGATGGCGGTGCAAAGCCCCACCGGTCCACCGCCGACCACTAAAACTTCGACATCGAGCTCCTTCATGATGCCAAGAGTCATATATGGCGATTGTTCAGGTCAATGCGGAGATAACCGTCTGATACAGGCGTGATATCCCGGCTTAGTAGCTTATGCGGTGCAGATCCAGATTAAGTCCAGCGGCGATTGTCGAATTCCTGGAGACCATGATGCTGTTTGCGCAGGGCGCCGTGGCGCTGGTGACCGGCGGGTCGCGCGGGATCGGCCGCGCCGTCGCGCTCGACCTGGCCAGGGAGGGCGCCCACGTCATCGTGAACTACGCGCGGTCCGAGCGGGACGCCAAGGAGGTCGTCGCCCTGATCGAGGCGGAGGGCGGCAGCGCGGCGGCCGTCCAGGCGGACGTGACGGACGAGGAGGCCGTCTGCGGCATGTTCCGCGGCGTACGGGCCGAGCACGGACGCCTCGACGTGCTGGTGACCAGCGCGGGCATCACGTCCGACCGCTACCTCATCGCCATGAGCCTCGAACGCTTCCGCGCCCCGGTCGAGACCAACCTCATCGGCACCTTCCTGTCCTGCAGGGAGGCGCTCAAGCTGATGCAGCACCAGCGGAGCGGGGCGATCGTGACACTGTCCTCCTCCAGCGGGCTCGACGGGGGCTTCCCCGGCCAGACCAACTACGTCTCCTCCAAGGGCGCGATCGTCGCTTTCACCCACGCGCTGTCCAACGAGGCGGCCCCGCACGGGGTGCGGGCCAACGTGGTGTGCCCCGGCTTCGTGGCCACCGACATGACGCGCAAGGTCCCCGCGGACCTCAAGAAGCAGTACGAGTCCCGCATCCGGCTGGGCCGCATGGGCCGGCCCGAGGAGATCGCCTCGATCGTGAGCTTCCTGGCCTCCGACAAGGCCTCGTACATGTCCGGCTCCGTGGTGGTCGCCCACGGCGGCGGCCTCGGCTGAGCCCTCCGGAACCACCGCGCTCCCCAGATCACCACGCAACAAGGAGAACGCATGACCATCGACGAACTTCGCGCCAGGGCCGCCGAGCGACAGCAGACCTGCAGCCAGATCAAGAAGATGATCGTCTCCAGACTGGACCTGGAGATCGAGCCGGACTGGATCACCGACGACCAGCCGCTGTTCGGCCGCGGCCTGGAGCTCGACAGTCTCGACGTGCTCGAACTGTACGTGGCGATCGAGGCCGAGTTCGGCGTGGCGTTGTACGACAGCGAGATGTCGGTGTTCGGCTCGGTGTCGCGGCTGGCCGACGAGGTCAACCCAGCCCTGCGGGCGACGGCATGACGATCGCCGAGGAGGCGCCCGCCTCGACCCGCAAGGCGGCCGCGGTCACCGGGCTGACGCACGACCAGGTCCGCCAGGTGCTCCCGCACCGCTGGCCGATGCTGCTGCTCGACCGGGTCTCCTCCGTGACGCCCGGCGCCAAGGGCACGGCCACGAAGAACGTGGCAGGGACCGAGCTGTGGTTCCAGGGACACTTCCCCGGCGAGGCCGTGCTGCCGGGCGTCGTGATCGTCGAGGCCATGGCCCAGCTCGCCGGGGTGGTCTTCGCCCTGGCGGGGGCCAGCGAGATCAGCTACCTGGCGGGGGTCAGGTCGATGCGGTTCCGCCGCCCGATCGTCCCGGGGGACCAGGTCACGCTGACGGCCGAGCGCACGGCGGGCGGCGCCGGGTTCGCGGAGTTCCGGGTCTCGGCCCGGGTGGACGGCCAGGTCGCCGCCGAAGGAAACCTCACGATCGCCGATCCGGCACAGCGAAAGGTGTGAACATGGCAAGCGTCCTCGCGTCCATCCACCCGGAGGACACCGTCTACGGCGAGGTGGGCGACGCCACCGTGCCCCTGCGCTTCTCCTCGCTGACGGAGGAGTACGGCGTGCTGCGCGAGCGAGCCGCGCTCCTGGACCTCAGCGGGCACCGGCTCATCGAGATCACCGGCCCGGCCGCCGTGGACTTCGCGCAGCGGCTGCTGGCCCGCGACGTCGAGTACCTCACCTCCGACCGCTGCATGATGAGCCTCGTCCTGGACGAGTCCGGGCAGGTCGTGGACCAGGTCGTCGCGTTCGGCAGGGAGGACGGGATCCTGCTGGAGAGCTCCTGCGGCGCCGGCACCCGGCTGCTGGAGCACCTGCAGGCCCGCAAGGAGGACGGCGTCGAGGTCACCGACCGCTCGGGTGACCTGACCGCCCTGGGGCTGGAGGGCCCGTACTCCTGGGGCGTGGTGGGCCGCCTGATCGACGGCGAGCTGGCGTCGCTGCCGTTCGAGTCGGTGGTGGACACCACCTGGGACGACGTGGAGATCGTCTTCGCCAGGACCGGCCTGACCGGCGAGTACGGCTACCAGATGATCGTGCCCGTCGAGGCCGCCGCCGGGCTGTGGCAGCGGTCGCTGGAGCACGCGCAGGCGGCCGGGCTGGACGCGCTGGAGCTCGCCATGCTGGAGGTGCGCCAGCCGATCCCGCGCCACGAGGCCACCCCCGGCGCGACGGTCGTCGAGATCGGCGCCAACTGGCTGGTGGACATCACCAAGGACGAGTTCGTCGGCAGGGACGCCGTGGTCGAGGCGTTCGAGAACGGCGGCGGCCGGCGCACGGTCGGCTTCACCGGCTGCACCGGCGTTCCCGCGCCCGGCACCCGCGTCCAGGCGGGCGGCCAGGACGTCGGCGAGATCGTGTACGCCGTCCACAGCGTCGGCCTCGACGCCACGCTCGGCCTGGCCAGGGTGGAGCAGGACCTGGCGGCGGCCGGGCTGGAGCTGTCCGTCGGCGGCATGCCCGTGACCACGCTGACCAGCCCGTACGTCGTGCCCAAGAGCTGGGGCATCCCGATCATCTGATCGACCGGCGCGCTGAGAAGGAGACAAGCATGGCGCTGCGGCCCGTCGTGGTCACCGGCCTGGGCATCATCTGCGCGGCCGGGCGCGACCCCGTCGAGTTCTGGAGCCGGCTCACGACCGGCCAGGGCGGACTCACCCCGATCGAGGACGAGGCGTTCGCCGTGTTCGCGGCCAGGCACGCGGGCCAGGTGCCCGACGCGTGGATCGACGACCAGCTCCCGCCCTCGGACGCCCACCACGACCGTACGGCGAGGCTGGCGCTGGTCGCGGCCCGCCAGGCGATCGAGCAGGCGGGCCTGGCGGAGGGCGGGCCCGATCGGGAGCGGTTCGGGATCATCCTCGGCAAGTGCCAGGCCACCCCCGACGCGGCGGGCCGCTACCAGCCCATGCACCGTACGGGTGATGTGGTGGCGTCGCTGCTGGACCTGCGCGGCCCGCGCGTCCTGGTGTCCACGGCGTGCGCCGCCGGCGGCAACGCCGTCGGCCTGGCCAGGGACAAGATCCTCACGGGCGAGGCGGACGCGGTGCTGGCCGGGGGCGTCGACCCGCTGCTGTTCGGCACGTACGCGGGCTTCGCCGGGCTGCAGGCCCTGAGCACGGGACCCTGCCGGCCCTACAGCCACTCCGACGGGCTCAACCTCGGCGAGGGCGCCGCCTTCCTGCTGGTGGAGCCGCTGGACCTGGCGCTGGCGAGGGGCGCCACGCCGCTGGCCGAGGTGGCGGGCTACGGGCTGTCCGCCGACGCCTACCACGCGACCGCCCCCGACCCCACCGGCCGGGGCGGCGCCAGCGCGGTACGGAGGGCGCTGGCCGACGCGGGGCTCACCCCCGGCGACGTCCACTACGTCAGCGGCCACGGCACCGGCACCCCCGCCAACGACGCCATGGAGGCCAAGGTCATGCGCCTGGTCTTCGGCGAGCGGGCCGGGCACGTGCCCACCAGCAGCATCAAGTCGTTCCTCGGCCACACGCTGGGCGCGGCCGGCGCGGTGGAGGCGGTGGCGAGCGTGCTCGCCCTGCGCCACGGCACGGCCCCGCCCACCATCGGCTTCGAGGACGGCCCCGGCGACGGCGGCGGCGGCAAGGCCGCGGCGGACCTGGACTTCGTGCCCAACCAGGCCAGGCCGATGACCATCGACACCGTCGTCTCCAACAACTACGCCTTCGGCGGCAACAACGTCTCGCTCGTGCTGACCAGGCCCCGCGGCCCCCGCGAGCACGAGGAGCTGCCGCGGCGCGAGGCCGTCATCACGGGCCTCGGTCCCGTGACCGGGGTCGGCGCCGGGATCGCGGAGGTGGCCGAGGCCGTCGCCGCGGGCCGCCAGGCGCCGGGCCGGCCGCCGTCGCTGGACGGCCGGACGTACGCGCCGCGCTCGCTGTGGCGGCACATGAACCACCTGTCGCGCATGGCCATCGCGGCCTCCCGGCTGGCCTGGGAGGACGCCGGGCTGAAGCTGCCCAGGAAGGCCCTGGACGACGTGGGGCTGGTGTTCGCCACCGGCGCGGGATCGGCCGAGAGCACCGGCGGGTTCGACGAGAGCATCGCCGTGAACCCGAACAAGCCGGCCGTCCTCAGCTTCTCCAACGTCGTGCTCAACGCCACCGGCGGCGCGGTCTGCCAGACCCTGGGACTGCGCGGGCCGACCACCACGATCTGCAACGGCGGCGCGTCGGCGTCGATCGCCCTCGACTGCGCGCTGGAGATGATCCGGGCGGGCAAGGCCGAGGTGGTGCTGGTCGTCGCCGCCGACGAGACCACCGCCCCGCTCGGCACGGCGCAGCCGTACGACGAGGACGACCTGCCCGAGGCCGGGGCTCCGGTGCCGTACGGGGAAGGGGCCGGGCCCGTGCGAGGGTCGGCGGCCGTGGCCTTCGTCGTGGAGTCGGCCGAGCACTGCGCGGAGCGGGGCGGCACCCCGTACGCGCGGGTGGAGGGCACCCGGCACGCCGCGGGCGGTGACGCCGGGACGGTCGGGCGCAGCCTCGCGCTGCTCGGCGGGCAGGCGCCGGGCCTGGTGATCGGGGCGGGGACCGGGCTGCCGGAGGACGCCGACGAGGCCGCCGCCGTGCTCGAACAGGCACCCGGCGCGCTGCTCACCAGCACGGCCGGGCTGACCGGCGACTGCCAGGCGGCGACCGGCGCCCTGAACATCGCGCTGGGCGCGCTCGCCGTGCGGGAGCGGATCGCGCCCGCGCTGACCGGCCTCACCGCGCCCTTCGCCGGAGACCTCGCCTCCTACGTCACCAAGCCGGACCTGCCGGGACCCGTACGCCGTGCGCTGGCCCTGACCGCGGCCGGCGGCTCCGTACGCGGCGCCGTGCTCCTGGAGGCGATATGAGTGCTCCGCCCTTCGACGCTCCGGGGAGCGCTGTGAACGCTCCGCCGTTCGACGTCGCGGAGACCGACCGCCTGCTGACCACCACCCGGTCCGTACGCCGCCGGCTCGACCTGGAGCGGCCCGTCCCCCGCGAGGTCGTCCAGGAGGCCCTGGAGGTCGCCGTCCAGGCGCCCACCGCCAACAACCACCAGAACTGGCGCTGGCTGGTGGTCACGGAACCCGCGACCAAGGCCGAACTGGCCGGGATGATCCGCTCGTCCTGGCAGTTCCACCTCAACGACATCTGGACCAGGGCGGGACGGCGGCGCCACGACGCGCAGGCCCGCCGCAACCACGCCTCCGCGCAGGCGCTCATCGAGACCATCGCCAGGGTGCCCGCGCTGGTGATCCCGTGCGTGCTCGGCCGGCCGCCGGACATCGCGGCGATCAACGCCGCCTGGCGCGACCGGATGGCCGACAAGGTCGCCGAGGACCCCGGCCACCAGGTGCAGCACGGCGAGACGCGCGCCAGCATCTTCTACGGCTCGATCTTCCCGGCCATCTGGTCCTTCCAGCTCGCCCTGCGCAGCCGGGGCCTGGGCAGCACCATCACCTGCCTGCACGTGCCCCACGAACGCGCGGTGGGGCGGCTGCTCGGCATCCCGTCCGGGGTCACGCAGGTGTGCATGATCCCGGTCGCGTACACGGTGGGCTCCGACTTCCGGCCCGCCGACCGCTACAGCGCCAAGGAACGCACCTACTGGGAGAGGTGGGGTACGTGACCCAACGACCCGAAGAGCCCGACGTCGTCATCGTCGGCGGCGGCATCTCGGGCGCGTCGGCGGCCTGCAGGCTCGTCGCCGGCGGGCTCTCGGTGGTGCTGCTGGAGAAACAGGAGACCTATCACGACCTGGTACGCGGCGAGTGGCTGGCGCCCTGGGGCATCAGGGAGGCGCAGCGGCTCGGCGTCTACGACTGCTTCTCGGCCGGCGGCGCCTGGGAGATCCGCGAGTGGATGACCTGGGACGAGGCCGTCAGCGACGACGAGGTCGAAGCCGTGGACATGACCAGGTTCATCCCCGGCATCGGCGGCCCGATGTCCTTCCCGCACCACCAGGTGTGCGAGCTGATGGCCGAGCAGGCCGTGGCCGGCGGCGCCCGCCTGGTGATGAACGCCGCCAAGATCGGCGTGGTCGCCGGCCGGCGGCCGGCGGTGACGTACTCGACGCCCGAGGGCCGGCACGAGCTGCGGCCCCGCATCGTGCTCGGCGCGACGGGACGGGGCAACACGGTCGGCCGCCAGATCGGCGTCACCATGACCAACTCCATGCACCACTGGGGCGGCGGCATGATGGTCGAGGGGCTGGACGGCTGGCCGCCCGACGTGCAGGCCATGGGCACCGAGGGCGACGTCATGTTCATGGTCTTCCCCCAGGGGTACGGCCGAGCCCGCCTCTACCTCAACTTCCCCACCGCGAACAAGCACCGCTACCGGGGGCCGGGCGGCGTCGAGCGCTTCCTGGCCGCGTACGAGCTCGACTGCCTGCCCGACCGGGGCAAGATGGTCACCGAGGCCGTACCCGCCGGGCCGCTGTCGGTCTGGCCGTCGGTCTCCAGCGTCCCCCAGGGCCCGCCGCTGGCCGAGGGCGTGGTGCTGATCGGCGATGAGGCCGGCAACGCCGACACCGTGCTCGGCACCGGCCTGTCCTGCGCGATGCGCGACGCCAGGACCGTCTGCGAGATCCTGCTAGCCTCCGACGACTGGTCGCCCGAGGCGTTCGCCCCGTACGTGGAGGAGCGGCTCTTCCGCCTGGAACGGCTCGACTTCGGCGCCTCCATCGTCAGCAGGCTGCACGTCGAGTTCGGCCCCGCGGCGCTCGAACGCCGGCGCCGGGTGCGCAGGCTGATGGCGAAGAACTTCGCCGCGCAGGTGACCGGGCTGCTCAACATGGTCGCCCCCGAGGACGTACCGGAGTTCGGCTTCAGCGAGTTCTTCGCTGAGCGCCTGTTCAGGGAGACAGCATGACCGAGAAGAAGACCGTGCGCGTCAACGACGTGGACCTGGCCTACGTGGACGAGGGAGAGGGCGACCCCGTCATCCTCCTCCACGGCTTCCCCGACTCCTCCTACCTGTGGCGTCACCAGATCCCCGCCCTCGTCGAGGGCGGGTTCCGGGTGATCGCGCCCGACCTGCGCGGCTTCGGCGACTCCGGCAAGCCGCAGGAGGTCGAGGCGTACGGCATGCAGACCATCGTCAACGACATCGTGGCCATGACCATCAAGCTCGGCGTCAAGCGGCCGCACGTGGTGGGCCACGACTGGGGCGCGGCCATCGCCTGGATGTACGCCTTCCTCATGCCCCGCAGGATCGACCACCTGGTCGCCCTGTCGGTCGGCCACCCCGGCGTGTTCGCCACGCCCTCGCTGGAGCAGCGGGCGGCCTCCTGGTACATGCTCTTCTACCAGTTCCCCGGGGTGAGCGAGGAACTGCTGCGCCGCAACGGCTGGCGGCTGTTCAAGGAGATCATGGGGCGTGACGGCGACTACGACCGTTACCTGCGCGACCTGGCCAGGCCGGGCGCGCTGACCGCCGGGCTCAACTGGTACCGCGCCAACCGCTCGCCCGCCGCCGAGCTGCGCCCGGCGCGGCCGTTCCCGCCCGTGCTCGCGCCGACGCTCGGCATCTGGGGGAGCGGGGACAAGGCGCTGCTGGAGGAGGGCATGACCGGCTCCGGCAAGTTCGTCAAGGGCCCCTGGCGGTACGAGCGGATCGACGGCGCCGGTCACTGGATCCCGCTCGACGCCCCCGACCAGGTCAACAAGCTGCTGCTCGGCTTCCTCGGCACGGAGCGGCCCGCGCACGAGGAACGGCGACCGCGGCGCCGCTTGTAGGGGCGCCGCCGCGAAGGGAGTTGGACGTTTGATGCTCGGCTATCTCTTCCCCGGGCAGGGGACGGTTCGCGTCGGGATGGGCGCGTGGATGCGCCGCAGGCCCGCCGCGCGGGAGCGGCTCGACCAGGTCGACGCGCTGCTCACGCGGCCGATCACCCCGCTGTGCGCCCGGGGGCCGCTCGACCGGCTGGTCGCCACCGAACACGCCCAGGTGGCGGTGACGGCCTGCAACCTCGCGGCGCTGGCCGTCCTGGAGGAGGAGGGGTACGAGCCCGCCGTCGTGGCCGGGCACAGCGTGGGCGAGCTGACCGCGCTGCACGCGGCCGGCGTGCTCGACCTCGCCGCGACCGTCCGGCTCGTCGAGACCCGCGCCCGGCTCATGGCCGGCGTCGGCGCGACGGGCGGCATGCGGGCCGTGATGGGCCTGCCGGTCGAGCGGGTGGAGGAGCTGGCCGAGGCCGCCTCCGCGCCCGGCGAGCCGGCCGTGGTGGGGCTGGAGAACGCTCCCGGCCACGTCGTCGTCTCCGGCGCGCCGCCCGCGCTCGACCGGGTGACCGCGCTCGCCACGGACGCCAACAAGGTCGTGCCGCTCCAGGTCGGCAACGCCTTCCACTCGCCGCTCATGGCCGACGCCGTGCCCGGATGGGCCCAGGCGGTACGGGCCGCGCCGATGCGGGCGCCGCGCGTACCCGTCGTGCCCAACGTCACCGGCGAGCCCACCACCGACCTCGCCACGCTGCGCGAGGCCCTGATCGCCCAGCTCACCGGGCGGGTGCTGTGGACCCGTACGGTCGCCGCGATCGAGGCGTGCGCGCCCGGCGTGGAGGTGGGCGACAGCAAGGTGCTCACCGGGCTCTCGCGCCGCGCGGAGGCCCGCTGCCTGAGCATGTCCGACCCCGGCACGCTGCGCCGCCTGGCCAAGGCGGTCGCCGCGTGAACCGCTGGGGCAGCGCCATGGTCGGGTACGCGGGCCTCACCCGGCCGCGGGACCTGCTCGAAGGCGCGTCGCTGGAGCAGGTGTTCACCCGCGCCGAACGGGTGCGGTCGGCGCGCGGGCGCACCCTCCAGCACTGGGCGGGGCGGCTGGCCGGCAAGCGGGCGGTGCTGCGCCTGCTCGGCCTGGCCCCCACCGCCGAGCGCCTCGGCCAGGTGGAGGTGCTGCCGCGGCCCACCACCGCCTGCCGGGGGGACGCGGCCTGCCTCGACGGGCACCCGCCGGCCGTACGCCTCACCGGTGAGCTGGCCGGCCTGGCCGGACCGGGCGGGCAGATCCGGATCTCGCTCAGCCACACCGCCCAGCGCGCGCTCGCCGTGGCCCTGCGCGCCCCGCGGCTTCCGGACGCCGGGACGCGGTCACCCTACGACGAGGACGGATGACGATGGACGCGAGGAAGCTGGCGGAGGAGCACCTGCAGGCGTGGCGCGACGGCGACGCAGGCGCGGTCGCCGCCACCGCCGCCACCTACGCCGACCCGGACACCGGGGGCGTGCTCTCCGGACCCGCGCTGGCCGCCCACGCCGCGGCGACGCTGGCCCGGTTCAGGAACCCGCGCTTCGAGGTGGAGCGCGTGGCCGGCGACCAGGACGCGGCCGCCGTCTTCTGGACGCTCCGCGCCGACCACCGTGACTCCTACCTGGGCATGCCCGCCACCGGCGGCGAGGTCACCGTGACCGGCACCGACCTGGTGACGGCCGGCCCGGACGGGGCTCACGTGCGGCGCGCGTTCGACCGGCTGGCGCTGGCCGGATCGCTCGGCTACACCGCCAGGTTCGTGCCGGAGGCCGACGAGGTACGCCAGTTCGGCGTCAGCGCCAGGGCCTCCAGCGGGCGCACCGAGCGTCCCGGCGCGCTCGTCCTGACCTGGCTGGAGGTCCGCGACGACGCCGAGGCCGCCGAGGTGGACCTGCTCAGCGTCGAGGTCGTCAAGTCGCTGCGCGCCGCCCGGGGCTTCCTCGGCGTGACCACCTTCGACCTCGGCGACCGCAAGTTCACGCTGAGCGCGTTCGACCGGCCCGAGTCGGTGCGCGCCATCCACGCCCGGCCCCACCAGCGGGCCATGCGCCGCTTCTTCAAGGGCGGGCTGTGCACGCGGGTGCACACCAGCGTCTGGCGTCCCATCAGCGCCCGCGACCTCGCCCGCTGCCCTGACTGCTCGGCCCTCGTCCAGGTGGGCACGGACGCGGCCTGCGACTGCGGCTGGAGCCCGGCCGCCGAACCCACCCTCTGACCCCGCCCTCTGACCCCGTCCCCGACCCCGGCCCGCTTCCTCTGACACGACCCGAGCAACTGGAGACCTGATGATGCGATTCACCGCCGAGCACGTGCCCGGCGACGGCAGGCCGGCCGTGGTGTTCATGTCCGCGCTGTTCGCCGGTGGCTGGATCTGGGACCACCCCTTCCACCGGCTGGCGGCGGACGGATGGCCGGTGCTCCGGACGAACGAGGCGATCTGCGCGCTCGACCGCCAGGTGGCCGGGTCGATCGAACGGCTCGGCGACGCGCTGCTGCGGGCCTGCGACGAGGCCGGCGTGTCGGACGCGGTCGTGTGCGCCAACTCGCTGGGCGGCCTGGTGGCCATCGACCTGGCGGGCCGCCGCCCCGACCGGGTGCGCGGGATCGTGGTGAGCGGCGCGCCCGGCCTCACCCCCGACCCGGACGTGGGGCTGAGCTTCGACCGGCGCGGAAGCGTGCGGCCGTTCGGCGACGAGTTCGGCGAGCGCATGGTGGCCGCCCTCTTCCACAGCGGGCGCAGCCACTTCGCGCCCGAGCGGATGGCGGAGGCCGGCGCCATGCTGCAGCGCCCGGAGTCGATGGTGAGCATGGCGCGCAGCATCAAGGCCACCCGCAGGTATCAGGTCAGGCCGGCGCTGGACCGGGTCACCTGCCCGTCCCTGTACGTCTGGGGGCGCCACGACCGGATGACCCCGGTGGACCCCTGGCTGGAGCTTCTCACGAAATATCCGGACAACGAGGTCCTGGTGGTCGAGGAGAGCGGCCACATCCCCATGGTGGAGTGCGCCGAGCGGTACACCACGGCCCTGGAGTCCTTCGTCACCCGCTGCGCCGGAGCCCTCACATGAGCGCCCCGGCCGTCCTGATGGGCGTGAACCCCGGCGTCCTCATGGGCGTGGAGTCCGCCGTCCTCATGGGCGTGGACATCGTGGAGGCCGACCGGCTCGCCAGGGCGGCGGAGCGCGGCGGCGAGGTGTTCGCCCGCCACGTCACCACCCCCGCCGAGCGCGCGTTCGGGCCGGGCCTCGCGGCGTTCTCCGTCAAGGAGAGCCTGATCAAGGCGGTCGGCGTGCGCCCGCCCGGCTTCACCTGGCAGGACTTCGAGGCCGTGGCGGACGCGCCGTCCGGCTGGCCCGCCGGACTGCTGGACGAGGCGGCGGAAGAGCTGAGCGCGTCCACGGGCGTCTCCATGACCGGCGGCACGACGTACGCCGTGCGCGGCGCCAGCGCCCGGGCCGCCCTCCAGCAGCTCCGGGCGGGCGCGAAGGAGGCGGCGGGCGCCGCCAGGTGGGGGGAGGGCGGCGGGCTGTTCGTGTCGCTGGCCGTCGTCTACGCCGTCGATGCCTCCCTCGATGCCTCCCTCGAGGCCTCCCTCGAGGCCACCGTCGAGGCCACCGTCGAGGCCACCGTCGAGGCCACTGTCGAGGCCACTGTCCGCGTCGAGGAGGAGGGGAGCCCGTCATGATGAGACCGGTCGCGCCCGGGGAGTCGATCCAGCGGGCGCTGGACGAGGCAGGGCCGGGCGCGCGGATCGTGCTGGCCGAGGGCGTGCACGCGGAGAACGTCTGGATCCGGCACCCCGGCGTGACGCTGACCGGCGCGGGACCCGGCAGGACCGTCCTGGTCCCGGGCGAGGGCGTGCCGTCCGGCGTGCCCAGCCTGCACGACGCGCCGGACGACGTGGTCAGCGGCGTGACCGTCTACGGCGAGTCGGTGTCCGACGTCCGGATCCAGGGGCTGACGGTGCGCGGCTTCACCGGCGCGGGCGTCTACGCCCACTCGGCCGACGGCGTCACCGTCCACGACGTGACGGCCGAGGACAACGCCGTCTGGGGCGTCTACCTGCGCGAGTGCGTCAACGGCCGGATCACCGACTGCCGCGCGAACGGCAGCCAGTACGGCGGCGCCGCTTTCAGCTTCTGCCCGCTCTCCGACCACCTGCTCGCGGGCAACGAGACCCACGGCAACGCGTTCGGCGTCTTCATCGACAACTCCTCCGGCGTCAAGGCCGTGCGCAACACCTGCCACGGCAACGCGATCGGCATGATGCTGCTGAACCAGGTCTACGAGGGCGAGCCCGAGGGCGGCGTCACCGACTGCCTGGTGGCGGCCAACGACTTCTACGACAACGGCCTGGTGGCCGGCGTCGAGCCGGACGGGCTGGGCGCGGCGGGCCCGCCGATCTCCGGCGTCGGCCTCGCGCTGATCGGCACCCACCGGGTCAGCGTCGTGGACAACCACATCCACGACAACCACCCCGGCGGCGAATCGGTCATGGGCGCCGCCCTCGTCATCAGCTCCTCCAGCGGGTGGGGCGGCGACCACGCCCTGGACAACCACGTCCTGTGGAACCGGGTCTACGGCAACACCCCGCTGGACTACCAGTTCGACGCGGACCTGGACCGGCAGACGCTCGCCGCCAACACCGCCGACAAGGGCGATCCGCCCGACGCGCGGGGGTGGCGCCGATGACCCCGCCGTCCATCTCCCCGCCCGCCATCACAGAGACCGCCATCACAGGGCCCGCCATCGCCGCCCTCGCCTGCGAAGGGCTGAGCAAGCGGTACGGCGAGCTCGTCGCGGTCGAGGACGTCGGCTTCGCCATCGCCCCCGGCCAGGCGTACGGGCTGCTCGGACCCAACGGCGCGGGCAAGACCACCACGATCTCCATGCTCGTGGGGCTGCTGCGCCCGGACGCGGGCACCGTCACGGTCGGCGGCGTGGACCTGGCCGAGGACCCGATGCGCGCCAAGGCCGGGATCGGCTACGTGCCCCAGGAGATCGCCCTCTACCCGGAGCTGACCGGGCGCGAGAACCTGCGCTTCTTCGGCCGCCTCTTCGGCCTGCCCCGCCGCGAGGTCGCCGGGCGGATCGAGGAGGTGCTCGACCTGGTGGGGCTCACCGGCCGCGCCGACAGCAGGCTCAGCACGTACTCGGGAGGGATGCGGCGGCGCATCAACATCGGCGCCGCGCTCCTGCACCGGCCCCAGGTGCTGATCCTGGACGAGCCCACCGTGGGCGTCGACCCGCAGAGCCGCAAGGCCATCCTCGACGGCGTGGAACGGCTGGTGGAGGAGGGCATGGCGCTGCTGTACACGTCCCACTACATGGAGGAGGTCGAGCGGGTCTGCGACCGCGTGGCGATCATCGACCACGGCCGGATCATCGCGGACGGCACCCGCCAGGAGCTGATCTCCCTGGTCGGCAGCGCCGACAAGGTGGAGCTGTCGCTCGACGGCGACGTCGACACCGCCCTGGCCAAGCTCCGCGTGGTCGAGGGCGTCATCGAGGCGGCCAGGACCGGCGCCACGTCCATCCGGCTGATCACCGAGGGCGGCAGGTACCTGCTGCCCTCGCTCATCACCGCCGTGGACGGCTGCGCCACCGTGACGGCCACCCAGGTGGTCGAGCCGGACCTGGAGGCCACGTTCCTGCACCTCACCGGCAGCACCCTGCGGGACTGACCATGTGGAGAGCACTCGTCGCGGTGAGCGCGCTGGAACTGCGCACCCGGCTGCGCGACGGCACCGCCCTGGTCATCGCGCTGCTCGTGCCCGTCACCCTGGCCACGCTGTTCAGCCTCGCGCTCGGCGGCGACGACCCGCCGCTGCGGGCGACGGTCGGGTTCGTGGACCTGGACGGCGGCGAGTTCCCCGCCGGCGTGCGCCGCGAGGTGCTGGCCTCGGAGGAGCTGAAGGGCAGCGTGACGCTGCGCGACCTGCCCAGCAGGGAGGAGGCGGCCCGCGCGCTGGACGCCGACGAGATCGGCTCGGCGATCGTCTTCCCCGCCGGTTTCAGCCGGAACGTGGGGGACGGCCGGGGCGGCGACGTGGCCGTGCTGACCTCGCCCAGGTCACCCCTCGCCGGGGTGGTGGCGCGGGCCATCGTGGACCGCATCTCCGCGCTGGTGGACGCCAGGACGCTGGCCGTACGCGCCGTGCTGCTCGCCGGGGTGCCCGGTGACGAGGTCAAGGAGCTGGTGGAACGCAACGGCGCGGCCGGGCCGGCGCTGACGCTCTCCGACGACCCGCTGTCCGGCGGCAAGGTCGACCTGGCCGTCTACTACGGCTCCGGCATGGCGGCGCTGTTCGCCTTCTTCGTGGTCGGCGCCTCGTTCCGCGGCCTGCTCACCGAGCGCAAGCTCGGCACGCTCGACCGGATGCGCGCCGGGCCGCTGGCCCCCTGGGTGCCGTTCGCCGGCAAGGCGGCCGTGGGCTTCACGCTGGCCCTGGTGAGCGTCTGCGTCACCTGGGCGGCCTCCGTCCTGGTCTCCGGCGCGACGTGGGGAGACCCCCTCGCGGTGTTCGCGGTGCTGCTGGCGCACGTGCTGGCAGCGACGGCGATCACCATGCTGGTGGCCGGCCGCGTCAGGACCGACGCCCAGGCCGACGGCGTGATCATGGTGATCTCGTTCGTCATGGCGTTCCTCGGCGGCAGCCTCGTGCCGATGCACAACCTGCCCGAGGTGCTCCAGGGCGTCGCGCTGCTCACCCCCAACGGATGGACATCGACGGCGCTGACCGAGCTGGCCGGATCCGGCGCGGGCCTGGCCGCCGTGGCCGGGCCGATCGCCGTCCTGTGCGCGATCGCGCTGGTCGCGGGCGGGCTCGCGGTGATCGGGCTGAAGAAGGGAATGCTGCTGTGAGCGCGACTCCACGGCCCGTCCTGGCGCTGGTGGCGGCCAACCTGCGCCGCCACGCCCGCGACCGGGTCGGCCTGTTCTTCATGGTCGTCATGCCGTTCGTCTCCATCGTCTTCGTCGGGATGGCCATCGGGAACGTCTCCGACCGGCTGCCCGTCGGCGTGGTCGCCCACGGCTCCGACCCCGTCACCACCGCCCTGCTGGCCGAGCTGCGCCGCCGCCCCGACCTGGAGGTCAGGCCGGTCGGCTCGGCGGCCGAGCTGCGGTCGGAGGTGCGCGCCGGCTCGCTGGCCGCCGGCCTGGTGATCCCGCCGGGCTCGACCCGGCTCGACCTGGTGGTGACCCAGACCAACGGCAGCGGCCTGGCCGCCCGCAGCGCCATCGACGTCGCGGTGGGCCGCGCCGCCGCCGTCCAGGAGGCCACCAGGGCGGCCGTGGCGGCGGGCGCCACCCCGGCCCAGGCCGCCGAGTACGTACGGCGCGCGCAGGCCGAGTCCGGCCGGGTCGCGGTTCGGGACTCCGCCGCCGCCACCGCCGACCCGCGGGGCTTCGCCTACACCGCGCCCGCCAACCTGCTGCTCTTCACCTTCATCAACTCCATGGCCGTGGCCGCCGCGCTGGTCGAGAGCCGCCGGCTCGGCATGCTCCAGCGGGCGCTCACCGCCCCCGTACGCCGCCGCTCCGTGCTGCTCGGCGAGGCGCTGAGCCGCTTCCTCGTGGCCCTCGCGCAGGCCGTGCTGATCGTGGTGGTCAGCGCGCTCGCGTTCGACGTCTCGTGGGGCGACCCGCTCGGCGTGGCGGCCGTCGTGGTGGTGTTCTCGCTGGTGGCCACCGGCGCCGCGCTCCTGGTCGGCACGCTGCTGCGCTCGCCCGACCAGGCGCCCGCGATCGGCCCGCCGCTCGGCGTGGTGCTGGGCATGCTCGGCGGCTGCCTGTGGCCGCGCGAGTCGTCCGGCGAGGTCATCAACGCCATCGGCCACCTCTTCCCGCACGCCTGGGGGATGGACGCGCTGCTGACGCTCGCCCAGCCCGGCACCGGCCTCGTCGAGGTCCTGCCCCAGCTGGCCGTGCTCGCCGGGATGGCCGTCCTGCTGCTGGGCGGCTCGCTGGCCCTGTTCGGCCGCCGCGCACTGACCGCCGTCTAGAAAGGAGGGTTCGCGATGAAGGGCATCCTGCTGGCCGGGGGAAGAGGCACCCGGCTGCTGCCCACCACGCTCGCGGTCTCCAAACAGCTCCTGCCGGTCAACGACAAGCCGCTGGTCTACTTCCCGCTGTCGGTGCTCATGCTGGCCGGCATCACCGA
The DNA here is from genome assembly GCF_006334985.2 of Nonomuraea phyllanthi. Lineage (GTDB taxonomy): Bacteria > Actinomycetota > Actinomycetes > Streptosporangiales > Streptosporangiaceae > Nonomuraea > Nonomuraea phyllanthi. Next base: position 222,138 of record NZ_VDLX02000014.1, on the reverse strand, counting down.
CATCCTGGTGATCACCACGCCCGAGGACCGCCCCCAGCTCCAGCGGCTGCTGGGCGACGGCTCCCAGCTCGGCCTCGCCCTGTCGTACGCCGAGCAGCCCGAGCCGAACGGCATCGCCGAGGCCCTGGTGATCGGCGCCGACCACGTCGGCGGCGAGCCGGTCGCGCTCGTGCTCGGCGACAACGTCTTCCACGGCTACTCCTTCCAGGAGCTGCTGCGGCAGGAGTGCCGCGACGTGGACGGCTGCGTGCTGTTCGGCTACCCGGTCAGCGACCCCCACCGGTACGGCATCGCCGAGGCCGACGCCGACGGGCGGCTGCTGTCCGTCGAGGAGAAACCCGACCATCCCCGCTCGAACCTGGCCGTCGTCGGCCTCTACCTCTACGACGGCGACGCCGTCGACATCGCCAAGAACCTCACCCCCTCGGCCCGCGGCGAGCTGGAGATCAGCGACGTCAACCGCGCCTACCTGGAACGCGGCAAGGCGAAGCTGGTCCACCTCGGCCGCGGCTTCGCCTGGCTGGACGCGGGGACGCCGGAGTCCCTCCTGCAGGCCGGGCAGTACGTCCAGCTCCTCGAACAGCGGCAGGGCGTCCGGATCGCCTGCCTGGAGGAGATCGCCCTGCGCATGGGCTACATCGACGCCGAGACCTGTCACCGGCTCGGCGCAGCACTCGGGAATTCCGCCTACGGCCAGTACGTGATGTCGGTGGCCGAGCAGTTCGGGAACAGATAGCAGGAGGCACGACCATGACGTTGACGACGTCGTCCACGGGGGAGTTCACGGGCCGCTCGTCCGCGGACGGGGACCATGTGACGGACGTGTACCGCTACGCCGCCCGCAAGGGCGCCATCGAGGCGATCGAGGTGGCGGCGGCGGATCTCGGGATCGGAGCCGCTGAGGTGCGGGAAGCGGTGCGGCACCTGGTGGAGAGCCGCCTGTTACGGCTCGACCACGGGCTGGGCGAGCGGTACGTGCCAGTCGATCCCGAGCTGGCGGCCGCCTCGCTCGTCTCCACGGTGGAGCGGGAGATCTACCGGCGCCGGGAGCTGATCGACCAGATCCGCGCCCGCATCGGGCTCTTCGGGGGCGAGGGCGACGGCTCCGACCGCACCACCGTCGAGTACCTGGCGGGCACCATGGAGGTGCGCGGCTTCCTGAAGACGGCCTCCGACGCCTGCCGCGACGAGGTGCTGGTGCTGCAGGCCGGCGGCGTGGTCGAGGACCTGTCGGAGACGTACATCGCCCTGGTGGCGAGGGGCGTGACCGTGCGCGTCATCTGCCAGCACCGCAACCGGGCCGACGTGCCGACGCGGATGCGGATGAAGCGGCTGGCCGACGCGGGGGCGGCCGTCTACACGGTGAGCCACGTGCCGAGGTCGGCGATCGTCTTCGACCGGTCGCTGGTCGTGCTGTTCGGCGTGGAGGACGCGGAGGCCAACGTGGCGCGCGTGCACAACCAGGGCATCGCGCAGTTCTTCCTCGACCTGTTCAACCACCTGTGGGAGATGGCCACGCCGCTGGAGGGCATCGACTTCGGCTACGCGGGCGTGGCCGACGACCTCCAGCAGTCCATCGCCGCGCTGATGGCCAAGGGCTACACCGACGAGGTGGTGGCCAGGAAGCTCGGCATGTCGGTGCGGAGCTGCCGCAGGCACATCGCCACGATGATGCGCGACCTCGACGCGACCAGCCGCTTCCAGGCCGGGGTGCAGGCGGCCAGGACCTTCCTCCGGACCGGCTGAGCGCCGCGGCACGCCGGGCACCGCGCGGCACGCCGGGTGGACGACGTGCCGCGCGGTCCCGTCATGGGTGGGTGCCGTCCCGTCATGCCAGGGCGCGGTCCCGTCATGCCTGCCCCGGTGTCGCGACGGCGACGCCGGACAGGTCGCGGGCCCGCTCGACCAGCGTCTCGACGCCGAGCACCAGGTCCTCGAACGGCATGCGGGGGTTCAGGCAGATCCGGATCGAGCTGTTGGCGTCCTCGGCCGAGCAGCCGATGGCGGTCAGCACGTACGAGGGCTCCTGCGAGCCGGAGTTGCACGCCGACCCGGTGGAGACCGCGACCGACCGCAGGCTGGAGACCAGGCTCTCGCCGCGCACGCCGGGCAGCACCACGTTCAGCACGTGCGGCACGCTCGCGGCGGGGTCGCCGTTGACCCGCAGGCCCGGGATGCCGGCCGCCAGGATGTCCAGCGCCGTGGCGCGCAGCTCGCGCACCCGTCGCCACTCGGCGTCCAGCCGCCGCGCGGCCAGCTCGCACGCCTTGCCCAGCCCCACGACCAGGTGGGTGGGGATGGTGCCGCTGCGCAGCGCGTGCTGGCCGCCGCCGAACATCACCGGGCGCAGCCGGTGGCGGATCTCGGGACGCACGTAGAGAGCACCGACGCCCTTGGGGCCGTGGATCTTGTGCGCGGAGACGGACAGCGTGTCGATCCCCGCCTCGCGCACCTCGATCGGGATGCGGCCGGCGGCCTGGGCGGCGTCCACGTGCAGCATGGCGCCCACCGCGTGGCAGAGCGCCGCCATGGACGCCACCGGCTGCACGGTGCCGATCTCGCTGTTGATCCAAGCGGCCGTGGCGACCCGGGTGTTCAGGTCGAGCCGCCCCGCCAGGTCGTCCAGGTCCACCTGGCCGCCGCGCCGTACGCGCATGGTCCTGGCGTCGACGCCGCGGGCCGCCAGCGCCTGACCGACGGCCAGCGAGGACTTGTGGTCGATGGGGCAGAAGAAGCCGTTGACCGGGGCGCGGTCGTCGTGGGCGAACATCCCGAGCAGCGCGATGTTGTTGCTCTCGGTCGCGCCCGAGGTGAACACGACGGAGCCGGGGTCGGCGCCGATGAGCGCGGCCACGGCGTCCGTGGCGTCGTCCACCGCGCGCCTGGCCCGCTTGCCCATGACGTGGGGGGAGGACGGGTTGCCGTACTCGTCCCGCAGGAACGGCAGCATGGCCTCGAGCACCTCGTCGTCCACCCGGGTGGTGGCGCAGCCGTCCAGATAGATGACCTTCATCCCGTCACCGCCTGAACGTGCTGACGTTGACCAGGTTGCCGTAGATCTCGTCGGCGGACATCTCGCCGCTGCCGCCGGGGTCGGCGACGACCACCCGCATGCCGGGCAGGTCGTAGAGGTTGAGCGCGATGTCCACGCCGGTCTCGACCGGCATCATGCACTCGCCGGGCGCGAAGATCAGCAGGTTGGTGTAGCCGGCGCGGTGCACCTCGGAGACCATCTCCGTGATCTCGCCGGCGCAGCCCGTGATGCCGCAGCTGATCAGCGTGCGGTAGTTGCCCTCGGCGTCCAGGAAGGACACCTCGGTGTCGCGGGGTCCCGAGTCGAGGTAGCGCTTCTCCAGCCGGCCCTCCTTGACGAAGCGGTCGGCCGCCTTCTGGAAGCGGTACTTCAGCCAGGTCTCGGGGAACGCGATCGGGTGCTTCCTGCTCGGCAGCACGCTGTCCTGCGACAGCCCGGCCTCGCACAGCACCTTCTCGTACGACGCGGGCAGGGTGCCGAGGCCGGCGAAGAACTCCGCGCGGAGCTCGCTGGCGGGGCGGCCCGCCGTGGGCACGTACTGCCAGTCGTTGATCAGCAGCAGCAGCCGGACGTCCACGCCCGCCGCCGCGTACTCCTGGAGCAGCTCGACCGACATCCGCCAGGTGTAGCCGGGGAAGACGCCCACGCGGCCGGCGACGCGGCGGCGCATCTCCTCGTCCTGCTGCTCCTCGATGACGCCGGGCGTCAGCCGGCCGGACGACGGGTCCTCGAACAACATGAAGTGGCCGCCCATGATGACCAGGTCGCCGAGATCGGCGCCGGGCAGCTCGCGGGCGATCACCTGGCGGAGCTCCTGCTCGGAGCCGACCAGACGGCGGCTCTTGACCACCTGGCCGGTGAGGGCGTGGTTCATGATGCGTTCACTCCCTGTTGCTTGGGACTGGCTATCTGGTGGACGGCGCCCTCCGGTCGAGGGGACAGCCGGGAGGCCAGCGCGGCGAGCGGCGCCGGGCCGGCGAGCTGGTGCAGGGTCAGCCCGTCCCAGCCGCGCCCGCGCAGCTCGGCCAGCACGCGCGGGATGCGCAGGGCCTGGCCGCCGGCGAGGACGTAGCTGTCCGAGGGGTCGACGTGGGGCAGGTCGTGCGCGGCCCGTACGGCCTCGACCAGCGCCCGCACGGCCGCCTCCGAGGCCGCGGGCGCCGCCGGGGGGCCGGACGCGACGCTTGGGTTCAGGGGTGGGAAGGGGGCGAGCCGGGCCGCCTCGCTGATCCGCAGGCCGGCCGCCGGGTCGTCGTGCGCGAGCACCAGCGCCTCCATGCCGCGCAGGAACAGCTCGACCGCCCCGGCGTCCATGACCGGGGACGCGGCGTGCAGCGAGAGGGAGACCGCGTCGCCCCACTCGTCGACCCGCAGGTAGGTGTCCAGCTCGCAGCGCGCCCACGACTCGGGCGCGGGATTCCAGGTGAAGGTGGTGCGCCTGCCGCCGTACCGCTTGCCGCGCTGCTTGATGAAGTTGACCTCGGACCCCAGCCGCACCTCACCGCCGCGCCTGGACCCCTCGCGCGACACGGTCTCGACGACCTTGTCGTACGGCAGGTACGAGTGCGCCTCGGCCCGCTCGAAGCCCTCGGACACCCGCCGCAGCAGCTCGCCGAACGCCGGGTCGTCCGCGCAGTCCACGCTCACCAGCATCGGGGAGAACATGCAGGTCAGCACGTCGGGGTACGGGTGCGAGCCGCGGTTGCCGCCGAACGCCAGATAGCCCACGGTGCCCTGACCGGTGTAGAGGGCCGCCATGGCCGTGTACGCGGCCATGTGCACGGTCGACGGCCACACGCGGTGCCGGGCCGCCACCCTGCGCGCCGCCTCCAGCAGCGCCGGCGAGATGAGCGTCGCGTGCCGGGCCGCCGGCGATCCGGCCCGCGGCTCGGCCGGGCCGCGCCGCCGGGCGAACGGGTCGAGCGGCAGCCGCGCCGCCTGCTCCTGCCAGTACGCCATGGCCCGCGCCGCCGCGATCGCCGCGTCCGCCGACGCCTCGTGGCGGGCCAGGTCCGACGGCCGGTGGCGGACCGGCGGCAGCGCGGCCGGGCGGCGGGCGGCCAGCCCGGTCACCTGCGCCTGCAGCTCCCGCTTGAGCTCGCCCAGCGTCCAGGCGTCCACGGCCAGGTGGTTGAAGACCAGCACGCACTGCCGGGGCGCGCCTCCCGTGGTGATCAGGCAGGCCCGGACCGGCCACTCCCCGGCCAGGTCGAACGGCCTGCGGCTCAGCTCCTCGACCACCTCGGCGGGACCTGCGGTGCCGTCCCGCTCGGTGGTGACCTCGACCACCGCGAGCGGGCGCGGCGGCTCCACCCGCTGCTCGCCGGCGTGGTCGCCGTCGAGGTGGCCGTCGAAGTGGTATGTCGTGCGCAGGATCTCGTGCCGGCGGGCCAGCTGGGTGAGCAGCGCCCGGCCCTGCGCGACCGTGATCCCGGCGGGCACCTCGAAGCGCATCACGACATGGGTCTCGTGCTGATGGGCCGGCGGCAGCTGGTGGATGCGCAGCCACATATATCGCTGCCCCCAGCACAGGCTCGCGGATTTCATCAGGCATTCACCCCAGCGGATCTCGCGATATCCGAATACCATTTGAGAATCCGGCCTCCTCGGCCGCCGGGGCAACGGGTGGCCAATGGCAGGATCGGCGTGGCACAACCTGCCAGCGGGCGCCGCTTGACCGTGGTCCTCGATTTTCGGCAGCCTCGACGCGAAGGGAAAGATTTCGCGAGAGGGGGCAGCGCCGTGCTGGACATACCCGACGGTTTTCAGGGCCTTTTGCGGGCGCATTTGCCGTACGCCGATGCGGGGCGGCTGACCGCGCACGACGAGCTCGGCGCTCTCGGGCTCGACTCGATGGGCGTCGTGCGGCTGGTGGTGGACGTCGAGCAGGCGTACGGGGTCGAGCTGCCCGACGAGCTGCTGAACGAGACGACCTTCGCCACGGTCGGCTCCCTCTGGCAGACGCTGTCCGGCCTGTGGCCGCCGCTGCGCTGACCCGTAGGGCGAGCGCCGATCCGCGCGGCGGGCGCTGATCCGTACACCGGCCGCGGTTCCTCAGCTGTGGAGGGCCGCGGCCGTCGCGCGCCGGTCCACCTTGCCGTTGGCGTTCAGGGGCAGCTCGTCCAGGAGGGTGACCGAGCGCGGCACCATGTAGCCGGGCAGCAGCGCCGCGACCCCCTTGAGCAGCGCCACCGGGTCCAGGCCCGCGCCCGTGCAGGCGGCCTCCAGCGCCGGCTCGCCGTCCTCGCCGGGCACCGCCAGCACCACCGCCTCGTGCACGCCCGGCTGGTCGCGCAGCGCGGCCTCGACCTCGCCCAGTTCCACCCGGTGACCCGAGATCTTGACCTGCTGGTCCAGGCGGCCCAGGTGCACCAGCAGGCCGTCACGCCAGGCCACCCGGTCGCCGGTCCGGTACCACAACTCCGGTGGCACGCCGTCCCCCGTCCGTGGGGGCGCCGCCACCTGGCCGTCGAAGCGGACGAACCGGCCCTCGTTCACCCCGGGGTCGGCGTACCCGGGGAAGCGCTGCACGCCGCGCAGGCACAGCTCGCCCTCGCCGGCGGGCCGTCCCTCGCCGTCCAGCACCAGGTGCTCCACGCCCGGGTACGGCAGCCCGATCGGCACCGTGCCGTTGGCGGTGCGCGGCCAGCGGTCCCGGTCGGCCGGCAGCCGGTACTCGGCGCAGCTGATGGTCAGCTCCGTCGGGCCGTACAGGTTCTCCAGCACGCTGCCCGGCGCGGCCAGCGCCCACGCCCGCGCCTGCCGCAGCGTCAGCGGCTCCCCGCAGAACAGGCTCCAGCGCAGCGACGGCATCGACCCGGGCGCCAGCCTGCGCAGCCGCATCGCCAGCGACACCACCGACGGCACGCTGAACCAGTGGGTCAGCCGCTCGCGGTTGACGAACGCCACCGGCTTGACCAGGTCGTACGCGCCCGGCACGACCAGCGTGGCGCCGCTGCCCCACGCGGCGAACATGTCGAACACCGACAGGTCGAAGGTCAGGTCGAAGGTCTGCGACAGGCGGCACCCGGGGCCCAGCTCGTAGCGGGGGATCACGTGGCGCAGGTACGCGTCCACGCTGCGGTGGCGCAGCGGCACGCCCTTGGGCACGCCGGTGGAGCCCGAGGTGAACAGCACGTACGCCAGGTCGTCGGGGCGGGCGGCGAGCGTGTCGGGCATGCCGCGCGGCGGCTCGTCCAGCCGGTCCAGGCGGAGCGCCAGCGTGGCGGCGGGCAGCACGGGCGGCCGGAGCGCCGCGTCGGCCAGCACGAGGTCGAGCCCGGCCGCCTTCGCGATCGCCCGGTTGCGCGCGTCCGGCGCGGCCGGGTTCAGCGGTACGACGGTCGCGCCGAGCCGCTGGACGGCCAGGTAACCGGCGTAGGCGAGGACGCTGCGGGCGGCGTACAGCCCCACCCTGCCCGGCGGCTCGCCGCACGCCGCCACGATCTCGGCGGCCAGCCGACGGGAGAGCGCGTCGAGCTCGGCGTAGGTGTGCCGGCCGCCGCCCACCTCCAACGCGACCCGCCCGCCGTGACGCGCGGCGGAGTCGGCGAACCACTGGTAAAGAGTGCGTTCCACGGCCTTCTCCACAGGACGGCCCGGCCACCGGCACGGCGACTCGGGCAAGGGAACTTCGACGGCGGCTCATGCGAGGCCACCGGACGCCTCATTCGGGTGACCATGGCGGTCGTCCCCGGCATGGGGCAACCACGGCAGGGCGCCTCGGACGGATGACCACGGCAGGCTTCCCAGGCGAGGGGCCACCACGGCGGGGCCTCAGGCGGGGGTGACCGTGGCGGGTGGCTCGGGCGGGAAGAGTGACGGCGGGGGTGCGGCGCCCGCGCTCCACAGGTCCTTCAGCGCGCGTCCCGGATCGCTCACCGCCAGCTGCACGCCGACCGCGAGCGTCCGCATCATGTCGGTCATCGCCTCGGCCGGCAGCACCTCGGGATCGGCCAGCATCAGCACGCTGGTACGGCCGCCGCGCACCTCCACCCGCACCCGGAACGCCTGCCCGTACTGCTGGGCCAGCGGGCTCCAGGCCAGCTCGGCCGGGCTCGGGTCGTGCGGGTCGCTGGGCCGGCGGTCCACCTGGATGTAGTTGAACCAGGCGCGGAACAGGTGGTTCATCCAGCAGCCGTGCTCGGGCCGCTCGCCGTGCGCCGCCGCCATGGCGGCGACCTGGTCGAAGTCGTAGCACGAGTGCCGGTAGGACTTGGCGCTCGTCCAGTGCAGGCGCTTGATGTGCTCGGCGAGCGTGGCGCGCATGTCCACGCCGGTGACGAACGGGATGAGCTGGTTCATCGTGCCCACGTTGTGCTGGTCCTCGGGGGCGAACCGGTTGGAGGACATCAGGCTCATCGTCACCCGGTCGGTGTCCAGGTGCCGGGCCAGGCCCGCGGCCAGCAGCGCCATCACCACCGCCGGGGCCGTCACGCCGTGCCGCTTCCCGGCCTCGGCCGCCCACCCACCGAGGGCGCGCGAGTGCAGCGTCAGCTCCAGCCGGTTGCGCTCCACCCTGGCCGGCAGCGTGGGCAGCACGTCCATCAGCCCGTCGTCCAGCACGCCGCGCCAGTAGCGCTCGGAGCTCTCCTGCCGGGGCCGCCAGGACTCCTCCCGCTGCCGCCGGGCCAGCTCGCGCGGTGCCGGCCCCATGGCCGCCACCGCCCGCGGGTCGGCCACCAGCGCCTTGAACTGGTCGTGCAGGTGGTGGATCGACCACAGGTCGACGATGAGGTGCGAGAAGGTCAGGGACAGGTAGACCGGGGCGCCGCCCGAGGCGACCATCCGGCCCCGCCAGTTGAGGTCGCCGCTCATCGCGAACGGCAGCGCGACCAGCTCCTCCTTGGTCCGCTCGTGCTCCGAGGGATCCTCGATCACCCGGTCGACCAGCTCGATCGGCAGCTCGACCGCCTCGTGGACGCGCTGGACCGGGCGCCCGCCGTCGCCGGCGTGGTAGGTGGTGCGCAGCGCCTCGTGACGGTCCACCAGCCGCCGCAGCAGCCCGTACGCCTGCTCGACGGAGAGCCCGCGCATGTCCCAGGTGCTGGCCAGGTTGGCCTCCGTCAGCCAGCCCTCCGGATACCGCTCCACTTCTCGCCAGCTGAAAAGCTGGCCGTGACTCAGAGGCGCCTCGACGGACATGTCATCCCCTTCGCAGCTTTCTCCGTCCGTCATTCATCGCGGACGGGATCGCCCCGGGTCAATAGCGTGGCCGGTGGCCGCCGGTGGCCACAAAGGGTGGCAACTATATGTCGGCGGCGCGGGCGTGTGCCGGTCCGGAAAAGGACCCTAAAGTCGCACTCACCAGGTAATAGCCGCGAACTCCACGGCTGTCGAGTAATTCCGCACGGCCGTCCGGAAGAACCGTCGGCGTCGTATTGACGATCCCCGAGGCTTGAGGTGGCGCATTGATGGCTGGTGAGTCGGCGCAGCGGGCCGTGAATGACGAGCGGGTGGCCGTCGCCGTCGTCGGCATGGCCTGCCGGCTCCCGGAGGCCGCCGATCCTGGGCGGTTCTGGCGGCTGCTGCGCGAAGGCGTGGACGCGGTGACGGAGGCCCCCGAGGGGCGCGGCGGGTCCGCGTACCGGCGGGGCGGCTTCCTCCAGGATGTGGAGGGTTTCGACGCGGCCTTCTTCGGCATCTCGCCCAACGAGGCCGCCGTGATGGATCCGCACCAGCGCCTGGCGCTCGAACTCGCCTGGGAGGCGCTGGAGAACGCCCGCGCCGTGCCGTCCGCGCTGCGCGGCAGCGCCGCAGGCGTCTTCCTGGGCGCCATCTCCAACGACTACGCCGCTCTCCAGGACCGGCTCGGCGTCGGAGAGCTCGGCCGGCACGCCTACACCGGCGCCAACCGCGCGATGATGGCGAACCGCGTCTCGTACGTCCTCGGCCTGCGCGGCCCCAGCCTCACCCTCGACACCGGCCAGTCGTCGTCGCTCGTGGCCGTCTGGATGGCCGCCGAGAGCCTGCGGCGCGGCGAGAGCGAGCTGGCCCTGGCCGGCGGCGTGAACCTGAACCTGCTGCCCGACACCACCACCGCGATCGGCAACTTCGGCGCGCTGTCGCCCGACGGCCGCTGCCACGTCTTCGACAGCCGGGCCAACGGCTACGTGCGCGGCGAGGGCGGGGCGCTCCTGGTGCTCAAGCGGCTGCAGGACGCGCTGGCGGACGGCGACGCCGTGCACGCCGTGATCCTCGGCGGGGCGGTCAACAACGACGGCGGCGGCGACGGCCTGACCGTGCCCAGCTCGCGCGCCCAGCAGGAGGTCATCACGCTCGCCTGCGAGCGCGCCGGGGTGCGGCCGGAGCAGGTGCGCTACGTCGAGCTGCACGGGACCGGCACCAAGGTCGGCGACCCGGTGGAGGCCGCGGCGCTCGGGGCCGCGTACGGCGCCGCCCGCCCCGCCGCCGACCCGCTGCTGGTGGGCTCCGTCAAGACCAACATCGGCCACCTGGAGGGGGCGGCGGGCGTCGCCGGGCTGCTCAAGGTGGTGCTGTCGCTCAAGCACCGGGAGCTGCCGCCCAGCCTGCACTTCGCGTCGGCGCCGCCGGAGATCCCGCTGGAGGAGCTGCGCCTCCAGGTCGTCAGCTCCGCCCGGCCCTGGCCCGGCGGTGACGACGGCGGGGCGGCGGTGGCGGGGGTCAGCTCGTTCGGCATGGGCGGCACCAACTGCCACCTCATCCTCGCCGCACCCCCCGAGCCGTCGGACTCCTCCGCGTCTGTTGCGCAGTCCCCATCCGTGGGCGTTTCTCTTCACGAGGCGCCGTGGGTGCTGTCGGCGCGGTCGGAGGGGGCGCTCCGGGAGCAGGCGGAGCGGCTCATGCCGCTGGCCGAGGCCGATCACGGGAACGACCCGGGCGCCGTGGCGCTGAGCCTGGTGCGCAGCCGGGACACGTTCGAGCGGCGCGCGGTGGTCCTCGCCCGGGACCGCGCCACGCGGCTGGCCGCGCTCGGCGCCCTGTCCGCCGGGCGGCCGCACGACGCGCTGGTGACCGGGACCGCCACCGGCGGCGGGCGGGCGTTCGTCTTCCCCGGGCAGGGCTCGCAGTGGCCCGGCATGGCCCGCGACCTGCTGGCCGTCTCACCGCTGCTCGGGGACCGCATGGTCGCCTCGCGGGTCTTCGCCGCCAGGCTGGCCGAGTGCGCGGACGCGCTGGCGCCCTTCACCGGATTCTCCCTCATGGACGTGCTCCACGAGCGGCCCGGCGCCCCCGGCCTGGACCGCGTGGACGTCGTGCAGCCCGCGCTCTGGGCGGTCATGGTCGGTCTCGCCGAGGTGTGGCGCGCCCACGGCGTCGAACCCGACGTCGTCGTCGGCCACTCCCAGGGCGAGATCGCCGCCGCCACCGTCGTCGGCGCCCTGTCCCTGTCGGACGCGGCCAGGGTCGTCGCCCTGCGCAGCCGCGCCATCGCGGGCATCGCGGGACACGGCGGCATGATGTCCGTCGCCGCCCCGTTCGACCTGGTGGAGCGGGCCATCGCCGGACTGTCCGAGCCCGTCACCGTAGCGGCCTTCAACGGGCCGCGCTCCGTCGTGGTCTCCGGCCCGCGCGAGGCGCTGTCGGAGCTGGCTGCCCGGCTGGGCGACCACCCCACCAAGATCCTCCCTGTCGACTACGCCTCCCACTCGCCCGAGGTGGAGGGCGTACGCGACGAGGTGCTGGCGGAGCTCGCCCCGATCAGGCCGGTGAGCAGCGCGACGACGTTCGTCTCCACCCTCACCGGCGAGCCGATGGACACCGCCGGGCTCGACGCCGACTACTGGTACCGCAGCCTGCGGCAGCCCGTGCGCTTCGCGCAGGCCGTACGGGCGGCGCTCGACGGGCGCTGCGAGCTGTTCGTCGAGTGCAGCCCGCATCCGGTGCTGGTGACCGCCGTGGAGGAGACCGCCGAGGCGGCCGGCCATGAGGTGGCCGCGGTCGGCACGCTGCGCCGCGGCGACGGCGGGCACGAGCGGGTGGTGCGGTCGTTCGCGCAGGCGTACGCGTGGGGCGCGCCCGTGGACTGGCCCGGCCTCTGTGCCGGGGACGGCACCGCCCGGCTCGTCGACCTGCCCACCTACCCGTTCCAGCGCCGCCGCCACGCCCCGAAGGTGACGGCAGGCCGGACCCCCGCGGGCGGCGGGGCGTCCGAGAGGCCCGCCGCGCGGCCCGAGGCACCCGCCGGGCAGGCCGATGGGCTTGGTGGGCGGGCCGAGGAGCCCGTGGCGGCACGCGCCTGGCCGAAGGAGGACCTCCGCGAGCTGGTGTCGTCCACCACCGCGCGGCTGCTCGGCTACGAGGACGCGGCCGACGTGGAGCCCGGCAGGACGTTCAAGGACCTGGGCCTGGAATCGGGGGGCGCCGTCGAGTTGCGCGACCGCCTGCGCGCGGCCACCGGCCTGCGGCTGCCGACCGGGCTGCTGTTCGATCACCCGACCCCCGACCGGCTCGCCGGCCACCTCCACGCCCTGCTGACCACCACGCCGGTGGGCCCTTCGGGCGGGGTATCGGACGATCAAATCGCGTCGGCCGGTGCCGCGACGGCGGGCACCTCGGGCGGGGTATCGGGCGATCGAACCGTGCCTGCTGGTGCCGCGACGGCGGGCACCTCGGACGATCGCATCGTGTTGGCTGGCGCGACGGAGAGCGACCCGATCGTGGTGGTCGGCATGGGATGCCGGTACCCCGGTGGCGTCGCCTCGCCGGAGGACCTGTGGCGGCTGGTCGCGGACGGCGTGGACGCGATCGGCGAGTTCCCCGCCAACCGCGGCTGGGACCTCGACACGCTGCTCGCCACCGGCTCCGACCGTACGGGCACCAGCGACACCAGGCACGGCGGGTTCGTCCACGACGCGGACCTGTTCGACGCCGCGTTCTTCGGCATCAGCCCGCGCGAGGCGGCGGCCATGGACCCGCAGCAGCGGCTGCTGCTGGAGATCTGCTGGGAGGCCCTGGAGCGGGCCGGGATCGACCCCGCCGGCCTGCGCGGCTCGGCCACCGGCGTCTTCGTCGGGGCCATGGCCCCCGACTACGGACCACGACTGCACCAGCCCACGGGCGTCGCCGACGGGCACCTGCTCACCGGCACCGCGCTCAGCGTCGTCTCCGGCCGCATCGCCTACACCCTGGGCCTGCGCGGACCGGCCATCACCACGGACACGGCCTGCTCGTCCTCGCTGGTCTCGATCGTGCTGGCGACGCAGGCGCTGCGGCGCGGCGAGTGCTCCATGGCGCTGGCGGGCGGCGTCACCGTGATGTCGAGCCCCGGCATGTTCGTGGAGTTCAGCAGGCAGGGCGGGCTGGCCGCCGACGGCCGGTGCAAGGCGTTCTCCGCCTCGGCCGACGGGACGGGCTGGGCCGAGGGCGCGGGCGTGCTCCTGCTCGAACGCCTCTCCGACGCCCGCCGCCTCGGCCACCCCGTGCTGGCCGTGATCAGGGGCGGCGCGGTCAACCAGGACGGCGCCAGCAACGGGCTCACCGCTCCCAGCGGCCAGGCGCAGCAGGAGGTCATCCAGCGCGCCCTCGCCGACGCCGGGCTCGCGGCCGGCGACGTGGACGCGGTGGAGGCGCACGGGACGGGGACGCGGCTGGGCGATCCGATCGAGGCGGAGGCGCTGCTGGCGACCTATGGTCGGGGGCGTCCGGCTGATCGGCCGTTGTGGCTGGGGTCGGTGAAGTCGAACATCGGGCACGCGCAGGCGGCCGCCGGGGTGGCCGGTGTCATCAAGATGATCATGGCGATGCGGCACGCCCTCCTGCCGAGGACCCTGCACGTCACCGAGCCCTCCCCGCACGTCGACTGGTCGACGGGTGAGGTACGGCTGCTGACGGAAGAGGTCGAGTGGCCCGGTTCCGTCAGGGCCGGAGTGTCGAGTTTCGGGGTGAGCGGGACGAACGCTCACGTGATCGTGGAAAGTGCGCCGGATCGGCCAGACCGGGAGGAAAGTCCGGAGGGCTCGGACGTCCTGGTGTGGGCGGTGTCCGGCAAGAGTGCGGGGGCGTTGCGGGCGCAGGCGGGCCGGTTGCGTGAGTACGCCGCGCGGCTCGTGGACGGGGAGCTGGCGGGGGCGGGCAGGGTGCTGGCGGGGCGGTCCGCGATGGCGCATCGGGCGGTGGTGGTGGCCGCGGACCGTGAGGAGTTGCTGGCCGGGCTCGACGCGGTGGCGGCGGGTGAGTCGCATCCGTCGGTGGCGTCGGGGGTGGCCGCTCCTGGCGGGGTGGTGCTGCTGTTCCCGGGTCAGGGGTCGCAGTGGCCCGGTATGGCCGTGGAACTGCTGGACGGCTCGGAGGTCTTCCGTGTGGCGGTGGAGCGCTGTGATCGGGTGCTGGGGCCGCTGACCGGGTGGACGGCCTCGGACGTGTTGCGGCAGGCCGGGGGCGCTCCGGAGCTGGAGGGCTCCGAGGTGGTGCAGCCGGTGCTGTGGGCGGTGATGGTGGGGCTTGCGGAGGTGTGGGCCGCGGCCGGTGTGGTGCCGCAGGTGGTGGTGGGCCAGTCGCAGGGGGAGATCGCGGCGGCGTGCGTGGCGGGTGTCCTGTCGCTGGAGGACGCGGCGCGGATCGTGGTGGTGCGCAGCCGGAGCCTGACAGCACTGGCCGGGTCGGGCGGGATGGCGTCCGTGGGCATGCCGGCCGATCAGGCGCGGGAGCTGCTGGAGTCCCGGTGGCCGGAACGGTTGTGGGTGGCGGTCGAGTCGGGTCCGTCCAGCTGCGTGGTCGCCGGAGACGGAGACGCCCTGGACGAGCTCGCGGAAGCCGTACGGGTGCGGCGGATCAAGGTGGATTACGCCTCCCACACACCGCACATGCGGAAGATCGCCGAAGACCTGGAGAAGGAACTGGCCTCGGTCCGGCCCGCAGAAGGAACGGTCGCGTTCTGCTCCTCGGTGGCGGGCCACCTCGTCCCCGCTGAGGAGCTGTCGGGACGGTACTGGGTGGAGAACCTGTGCCGGCCGGTGGTGTTCGAGCGGGCGGTCCGAGCGGCTGTGGCGGAGGTACCGGGCCGGGCGGTGGTAGTAGAGGCCAGTCCGCATCCGGTGCTGGTGGGAGACGTGGAGGAGATCTGCCCGTCGGCGGGGGTCTACGGCTCGCTGCGGCGCGGTGAGGGTGGCCCGCACAGGATGATGGCGTCCCTGGGGCAGGCGTGGGTGTCCGGTGCCCCCGTCGTGTGGTCGCGGGTGCTGGGGGACGGCCCGCGTCCGGCGGTCCTGCCTCCCACGTACGCCTTCCAGCGCGAACGCTACTGGCTCGACGCCGGCACCGGCGGAGCCGCCCCGTCCAGGCACCCGCTGCTCGACCAGGCCGTGCCGCTGGCCGCGGACGACGGGTTCCTGCTGACCGGCCGCCTGTCCCTGGCCACGGCCCCCTGGCTGGCCGACCACGCCGTGGACGGAGTCGTGCTGCTGCCCGGCACGGCCTTCGCCGAGCTCGCGCTGGAGGCCGCCGCCGCGGCCGGGTGCGACCGGATCGAGGACCTGACGCTGGAGGCGCCGCTCGTCCTGCCCGCGCCGGGCGCCGTACAGGTGCAGGTGACGGTGGGCGGGCCGGACGAGCAGGGCCGCCGCACCGTGGGCGTGCACGCCCGGCGGGCCGACGACGACCCCTGGACCAGGCACGCGAACGGCCTGCTCGGCACCGCGCCGGACGCCCCGCCCGAGCGGCTGACGTCCTGGCCTCCCGAGGGGGTCGCGATCGGCCTGGACGACGTGTACGACCGGCTGGCCGAGCGCGGCTACGAGTACGGCCCCGCCTTCCAGGGCCTGCGGGCCGCCTGGCGCGCCGACGGCCACGCCTACGCCGAGGTGGCCCTGCCCGAGCCCGTACGCGCGGACGCCGGACGCTTCACCCTGCACCCCGCGCTCCTGGACGCCGTGCTCCACCTGGTGGTGTCCGAGACGCACGACGACCAGGGCACCCTGCTCCTGCCGTTCGCCTGGAGCGGGGTGCAGGTGGCCGCGCTGGGCGCCGACACGCTCCGGGTGCGCGTCAGCGACCACGGCGACGACCGGATCTCGCTGGCCGTCTTCGACGGGGCGGGGGAGCGGATCGCCGGTGTCGAGAGCCTGGCCCTGCGCAGGACGCCGAGGGACGCGGCCCGCGCCGCCACCGCAGCCACGCCGTACACCGTCGAATGGATCGAGACCGCCACGAAGGACCCGGTCGAGCAGCGGTGGGCCGTGGTCGGGGCCGACGTGCTCGCCGACGAGATCGAGGCGGAGCTGGCGGCGGCGGGTGTCCACGCGCCGCGCTACTACGACCTGTTCTCCCTGGCCGACATGAGCGCCGGCGAGGTCCCCGGCCTGGTGCTGGCGCCCTGCCAGGCGGACCCCGACGACCTGCCGTACTCGGCGCACGAGGGTCTCCACCAGGCGCTCGACCTCGTGCAGGGCTGGCTCGGCGACGAGCGGTTCGCGAGCTCGCGGCTGGCGTTCGTGACCCGGCCGGGAGATCTGGCGGGCGCGGCGCTCCGGGGGCTGGTGCGGTCGGCGCAATCGGAGCACCCGGGACGGTTCGTGCTGGCCGAGGTGGCGGAGGGCTTCTCGGACTGGGGGCGGGTGGCGGCCGCGGTCGCGGCGGGCGAGACCCAGCTCGCGGCCACGCCGGACGCTCTCCTGACGCCCAGGCTCGCGCGCCGCGAGACCGCCTCCCAGGCGGTGGAGCTGCCGGGGACGGTGCTGGTGACGGGCGGGACCGGCGGCCTCGGCGCGCTGGTGGCGCGGCGGCTGGTGGAACGGCACGGCGTGCGCGACCTGCTGCTGCTGTCGCGGCGCGGCCCCTCGGCGCCCGGCGTCGAGGAACTGGTGGCCGGGCTGGAGGAGCTGGGCGCGCGGGTCACCGTGACGGCCTGCGACGTCTCCGACCGCGCCGCCCTGGCCAGGGTGCTCACCGCGACCCCGGATCTGTCCGGGGTGGTGCACGCGGCCGGGGTGCTGGACGACGCGCTGGTGGAGGACCTGACCCCGGACCGGATCGCCGGAGTGCTCGGACCCAAGGCGGACGCCGCCTGGCACCTGCACGAGCTCACCCGGGACCGGCCGCTGTCGGCGTTCGTGCTGTTCTCCTCGCTGGCGGGCGTGCTGGGCAACGCCGGGCAGGGCAACTACGCCGCCGCCAATGCCTTCCTGGACGCGCTGGCCGTGCACCGGCACGAACACGGGCTTCCCGCCGTCTCCGTCGCCTGGGGGCTGTGGGACACCGAGTCCGGCATGACCGGCGGCCTCAGCCAGGCCGACATCGCGAGACTCGCACGGGCCGGCATCGCCGCGCTCAGCGCCGAGCAGGGGCTGGAGCTGTTCGACGCCGCTCTGACCGGCGATGAGCCCGCCGTCGTGGCCGCCCGCTGGGACGGCGCGGGCCTGCGTACCAGGGCCGGGAACGGCGACCTGCCGCCCGTGCTCCGCGGCCTCGTCCGCGCGCCCCGCCGGGCCGCGGCGAGCCCGGCCACGGCCACGGGCGCGGGACCGGCCACGGGACCCGCCGCGGGGCCGGAGCTGGCCGAGCGGCTGGCGGTGATGCCCGAGCCGGACGCGCGGGCCCACCTCACCCACCTCGTACGCGGCCACGTGGCCGCCGTGCTCGCGCACCCCAGCCCCGACCAGGTGGATGTGGACCGCGCCTTCAACGAGCTCGGCTTCGACTCCCTGACCGCCGTCGAGCTGCGCAACCGGCTCAACACCGACACCGGCCTGCGGCTGCCCGCCACGCTCGTCTTCGACCACCCCACCGTCAGCTCCCTGGCCGGCTACCTGTTCACCTCGCTGGCCTCGGAGGGCCCCTCGCCCGAGGACGCCCTGCGCGCGGCGGTGGACCAGGCCGAGGCCACGCTGCTGGCCGCCAACGGCCAGGCCGACACCGTACGCCGCCAGCTGGTCGCCATCCTGCAGAGCGCGCTGGCCAGGATCGGCGCCACCGCGCCGGCCACCTCGGCCGCCGCGCGGAACGGCTCCAACGGAGCCGCGGAGGAGATTGTTTCCGCCTCTGACGAGGAGATCTTCGCCTTGATCGACAACCGAGCCATGACATCGACCTTGAGGACCTCGCTGGAAGGGCCCGGCCATGGCGAATGAGGACAGGCTGCGTGAATACCTGAAGCGGGTCGCCGTCGAGCTGACGGAGGCTCGCCAGCGGCTGGCAGAGGACGAGGACCGCCGGCACGAGCCGGTGGCGATCGTCGGCATGGCGTGCCGCTACCCGGGCGGCGTCGGCAGCCCCGAGGAGCTGTGGGAGCTGGTGGCGTCCGGGCGGGACGCCATCGGCGAGTTCCCCGCCGACCGGGGCTGGGACGTGGACGGCATGTACGACCCGGACCCCGAGTCGGTGGGCACGTCGACGACCAGGCACGGGGGCTTCCTGTACGACGCGGGCGACTTCGACGCGGCGTTCTTCGGGATGAGCCCGCGCAGCGCCCTGGCCACCGACCCGCAGCACCGGCTGTTCCTGGAGACGAGCTGGGACGCCCTGGAGCGGGCCGCGATCGACCCCGTGACGCTGCGCGGCGGCGACGTCGGCGTCTACGCGGGCAACATGTTCAACGACTACTCCTCGCGGTTCATGCACGGCGCGGTGCCCCCCGGCATGGAGGGGACGCTGCTGTCGTCCAGCACGCCGAGCGTGCTCTCCGGCCGCGTCTCGTACACGTTCGGCCTGGAAGGCCCCTCGCTCACCGTCGACACGGCCTGCTCGTCGTCGCTGGTGGCGATGCACCTGGCGGTCCAGGCGCTGCGGCGCGGCGAGTGCACGCTGGCGCTGGCGGGCGGCGTCACCGTGCTCGCCTCGCCGGACGCGTTCATCGAGTTCTCCCGCCAGCGGGCGCTCTCCCCGGACGGGCGGTGCAAGTCGTTCTCGGCCACGGCCGACGGGGCGGCGTGGGCCGAGGGCGTCGGGGTGCTGGTGCTGGAGCGGCTGTCGGAGGCCCGGCGCAACGGGCGGCGGATCTTCGCGGTCATCCGGGGCACCGCGGTCAACCAGGACGGCGCCAGCAACGGCATGACCGCGCCCAGCGGACCCGCGCAGGAACGGGTCATCCGCCAGGCCCTCGCCGACGCGCTGCTGGACACCCGGGACATCGACGTCGTGGAGGCGCACGGCACCGGCACCCGGCTCGGCGACCCGATCGAGGCGCAGGCGCTGCTGGCCACCTACGGCCGCAGGCGCCCGGCCGGCCGGCCGCTCTGGCTGGGGTCGGTCAAGTCGAACATCGGCCACACACAGGCCGCCGCCGGGGTGGCCGGCGTGATCAAGATGGTGATGGCGATGCGGCACGCCGTACTGCCGAAGACCCTGCACGTCACCGAGCCCACCTCGCACGTGGACTGGTCGGCGGGTGACGTGCGACTGCTGACCGAGCAGGCCGAGTGGCCGCGCGGGGAGCACCCGCGCCGGGCCGGCGTCTCGTCCTTCGGCATCAGCGGCACCAACGCGCACGCGATCGTCGAGGAGTACGTCCCCGACCCCGAGCCGCCGGTCGCCCCAGCCTTCACGGGACCGCTGGCCTGGACGATCAGCGCCCGCGGCCCCCGCTCGCTGGCGGCCCAGGCCGGGCGGCTGCACGAGTACGTCACCGCGGGCGAGGAGCACGACCCGGCCGACGTGGCGTACTCGCTGGCCGGCCGCCCCGCCCTCCCGCACCGCGCGGTCGTGCTCGGCCGCGACCGCGCCGCCCTCACCGAGGGCCTCGCCCGGTACGTGCGGGGCGAGCCCGGCGCGGACGTGGTCGAGGGCGTCGCGGGCGAGTCGCCCCGCGTGGCCTTCCTGTTCACCGGGCAGGGCGGCCAGCGGCCCGGCATGGGACGCGGGCTCGCCGCCGCCTCGCCGGTGTTCGCCGCCGCCCTGGACGAGGTGTGCGCGGCGCTCGACCGGCACCTCGACCGGCCGCTGCGCGACATCATGTGGGCCGAGCCCGGCACGCCCGGGTCGGAGGCGCTGGACGACACCGCCTACACCCAGCCCGCGCTGTTCGCCTTCGAGGTGGCCGCCTGCCGGCTGCTGGAGTCGCTGGGCCTGACGCCGTCGGTGCTGACCGGCCACTCGGTGGGCGAGTTCGCCGCCGCGCACGTGGCCGGCATCTGGTCGCTGGACGACGCGGCCCGCCTGATCGCCGCCCGGGGCCGCCTCATGCGGGAGCTGTGCGAGCCGGGCGCGATGGTGGCCGTGGCCGCCACCGCCGACGAGGTCGGCCCCACCCTCGCCGGGCTGGAGGACCAGGTCGGGATCGCCGCCGTGAACGGCCCCGCGAGCGTGGTCCTGTCCGGGGCCGAGGAGCCCTGCCTGGCCGTGGCCGAGCACTGGAAGCGGCTCGGCCGGCGCACCCGCAGGCTGGCGGTCAGCCGCGCCTTCCACTCGCCGCTCATGGAGCCGATGCTGGCCGCGTTCGCCGACGAGCTGAAGAGCGTGACGTTCGGGCAGCGCCGCCTGCCGTACGTCTCCGGCCTCCCCGGCTCCTGGAGCACCCCCGACTACTGGCTGGACCAGATCAGGCAGCCCGTCAGGTTCCACGCGGCGGTCACCGAGCTGGAGGAGAGCGGCGCCGGCGTCCTCCTGGAGGTGGGGCCCCAGGCCGTGCTCTCCGGCATGGCCCACGACTGCGTCACCGGCGAGGACACCACGATTTTGTCCCTGCACCGCAAGGACCGCGACGAGCCGGACGCGCTGGCCGCCTGCCTCGCCGGGGCCTGGACCGCCGGCGCGACCGTGGACCGGGCCGCGCTGTCGCGCCACGGCCACCGCCTCGACCTGCCGCCGTACGCGTACGAGCGAGAGCGCTACTGGCTCGGCGCGCCCGCCAGGGGCGCCGACCTGTCCGCCAGCGGCCTGCAGGAGGTCGGTCACCCGCTGCTCGGCGCGGCGGTCGAGCTCGCCGACGACGGCCCGATCGTGCTCACCGGCCGCCTGTCGGTCGCCGACGCCCCCTGGCTGGCCGACCATGCCGTCGCCGGGGCCGTCGTGCTGCCCGGCGCCGCGCTGGCCGACCTGGTCCTGGAGGCGGGCACGCGGGCCGGGCACGGCCTGGTGGAGGAGCTGACGTTCGAGGCGCCGCTGGTGCTGCCGGCGCGCGGCGGAGTGAGCGTCCAGGTCGTCGTCGACCCGCCGGACGGCTCCGGCTCGCGGCCGGTCCGGGTCCACTCCCGCCCCGACGACGACCCCGCCGCCGGATGGACCCGCCACCTGTCCGGCGCCGTCGCGCCGGACCGGGAGGGCGACGCCCGGCCCGGCTGGGCCGCCGCCTGGCCGCCCGCCGACGCCGCGCCCGTGGACGTCGCGGGCGGCTACGAGCGGCTGGCCGAGCAGGGCTACGAGTACGGCCCCGCCTTCCAGGGGCTGCGTGCCGTGTGGCGGCGGGGCGAGGAGCTGTTCGCCGACGTGTCGCTGCCCGACGACGTGGACGTGACCGGGTACGGCATCCACCCGGCCCTGCTCGACGCCATGTTCCACCCGCTGCTGGTCGCCGACGAGGCCGGGGGCCTGCGCCTGCCGTTCCAGCTGCGCGGGGTGCGGCTGCTCGCCGCCGAGGCCAGGACCCTCCGGGTGCGGCTGGTCAGGGACGGCGACGACGGATGCGCGGTGGAGGCCGCCGACGCCTCAGGGAGGCTGGCGTTCTCGCTGGCCTCGATCAGGACCCGCCCGATGCCGGCCGGCGCGCTCGGCCGCTCCGCCGGCCCGGCCTGGTACGGGCTGGACTGGGTGGAGGCGGCCGCCGAGCCCGGCGACGCTGACGCGGTCGTGATCCCGTGCGCGGGCGGGCAGGAGGACGTGCCCGCCGCCGTGCGGCGGCTCACCGCGCGGGTGCTGGACGCCGTCCAGGACCCGCACCTGGCCGACTCCCGGCTCATGTTCGTGACCCGGCCGGGGGATCTGGCGGGTGCGGCGGTGTGGGGCCTGGTGCGGTCGGCACAGTCGGAGCAGCCTGGCCGGTTCGTGCTGGCCGAGGCGGAGGAGGGGTTCGCTGACTGGGGGCGGATCACGGCGGTGGGCGAGCCGCAGGTCCGGGTGTGTGAGGGCCGGCTTCTGGTGCCCCGGCTGGCGCGTCGCAAGGCGGGCTCTCCGGTGGTGGAGTTGCCGGGGACGGTGCTGGTGACGGGCGGGACGGGCGGTCTGGGTGCGTTGGTGGCGCGGCGGCTGGTGGAGCGGCATGGCGTGCGTGACCTGCTGCTGGTGTCGCGGCGTGGCCCCTCGGCGCCCGGTGTCGGGGAGTTGGTGGCCGGGCTGGAGGAGCTGGGCGCGCGGGTCACCGTGACGGCCTGCGACGTCTCCGACCGCGCCGCCCTGGCCAGGGTGCTCACCGCGACCCCGGACCTGTCCGGGGTGGTGCACGCGGCCGGGGTGCTGGACGACGCGTTGGTGGAGGATCTGACTCCGGACCGGATCGCCGGAGTGCTGGGGCCGAAGGCGGATGCGGCCTGGCATCTGCACGAGCTCACCCGGGACCGGCCGCTGTCGGCTTTCGTGCTGTTCTCCTCGCTGGCGGGCGTGCTGGGCAATGCCGGGCAGGGTAATTACGCGGCGGCCAATGCCTTCCTGGACGCGCTGGCCGTGCACCGGCACGAGCACGGGCTGCCTGCCGTCTCCGTCGCCTGGGGACTGTGGGACACCGACTCCGGCATGACCGGCGAGCTGAGCCCGGCGGACGTCGCCAGGCTGGCGCGGGCCGGCGTGGCGCCACTGAGCGTCGAGCAGGGCCTGGAACTGTTCGACGCCGCCCTGACCGGCGCCGAGCCCGCCGTCGTCGCGGTCCGCTGGGACGGCGCGGGCCTGCGTACCAGGGCCGAGAACGGCGACCTGCCGCCCCTCCTGCGCGGCCTCGTGCGCGCGACCAGGCGGGCCGCGACCCAGACCGCCGGCGGCCAGGACTCGCTCATCTCCCGGCTCGCCGAGCTCACCAGGGAAGAGGGGCTGCGCCTGCTCACCGAACGGGTACGCGGCCACGTCGCCGTCGTCCTCGCCCACGGCAGCGCCGAGAAGATCAGCGTCGACCGGGCCTTCACCCAGCTCGGCTTCGACTCCCTGACCGCCGTCGAGCTGCGCAACCGGCTCAACACCGACACCGGCCTGCGGCTGCCCGCCACCCTCGTCTTCGACCACCCCACCGTCAGCTCCCTGGCCGAGTACCTGTTCAGCACGCTGGCCCCCGACACGCCCTCCCCCGAGGAGACGCTGCGCGGCGCACTCGAACGCGTGGGATCCATGCTCACCAGCGCCAAGGACGACGGCGAGGCCATCCGGGGCAAGCTCGTCGCCGTGCTGCAGAGCGGCCTGGCCATGTTCCGCGAGCCCCAGGGCACCCCCGACACCGTGATGGACAAGATCGACTCAGCCTCCGACGAAGAGATCTTCGATCTCATCGACAACGAACTGTGAAGTGGAAGGCCGACCGATGACGACCGAGGACAGGCTTCGCGACTACCTCAAGCGCGCCACCGTCGAGCTGGCGGAGACCCGCCGGCGGCTGGCGGAGGACGCCGGTCGCCGGCACGAGCCCGTGGCGATCGTCGGCATGGCGTGCCGCTACCCGGGCGGCGTCTTCGGACCTGAGGAGTTGTGGGACCTGGTCGTCTCGGAGCGGGACGCCATCGGGGAGTTCCCCGCCGACCGGGGCTGGAACCTGGACAGCCTGTACGACCCGGACCCCGAGGCCGTGGGCACGACGTACACGAGGCACGGGGGGTTCCTGTACGACGCGGCGGACTTCGACGCGGCGTTCTTCGGGGTCAGCCCGCGCAACGCGCTGGCCACCGACCCGCAGCACCGGCTCTTCCTGGAGACGTGCTGGGACGCCCTGGAGCGGGCCGAGATCGACCCGGTCACGCTCCGCGGCACCCGTACGGGCGTCTACGCCGGCAACATGTACGACTACTACTCCACGCGCTTCCTCGACGGGGCACCCGAATCCGTCGAAGGCACCCTGTTCACCTCCAGCGCCCCCAGCGTCCTGTCCGGCCGCGTCTCGTACACGTTCGGCCTGGAAGGCCCCTCGCTCACCGTCGACACGGCCTGCTCGTCGTCGCTGGTGGCGATGCACCTGGCGGTCCAGTCGCTGCGGCGCGGCGAGTGCACGCTGGCGCTGGCCGGGGGCGTCACGGTCATGTCGTCGCCGGTGCCGTTCGTGGAGTTCTCGCGCCAGCGGGCGCTCTCCCCGGACGGGCGGTGCAAGTCGTTCTCGGCCTCCGCCGACGGGGCGGCGTGGGCCGAGGGCGTCGGGGTGCTGGTGCTGGAGCGGCTGTCGGAGGCCCGGCGCAACGGGCGGCGGATCCTGGCGGTGATCCGGGGGACGGCGGTCAACCAGGACGGCGCCAGCAACGGCATGACCGCGCCCAGCGGACCCGCGCAGGAACGGGTCATCCAGCAGGCCCTCGCCGACGCGCTGCTGGACACGCGGGACGTGGACGTCGTGGAGGCGCACGGTACCGGCACCCGGCTGGGCGATCCGATCGAGGCGGAGGCGCTGCTGGCGACCTATGGTCGCGGGCGTCCGGCTGATCGGCCGTTGTGGCTGGGGTCGGTGAAGTCGAACATCGGCCACGCGCAGGCGGCCGCCGGGGTGGCGGGCGTGATCAAGATGGTGATGGCGATGCGGCACGGGGTGCTGCCCCGGACGTTGCACGTGACCGAGCCGTCCCCGCATGTGGACTGGTCGTCGGGGGGCGTGCGGCTGCTGACGGAGGCGGTCGAGTGGTCCGGTCCCGTCAGGGCGGGGGTGTCGAGTTTCGGGGTGAGCGGGACGAACGCTCACGTGATCGTGGAGAGCGCGCCCGAAGCCGGCGAGGAGCCCTTGAGCCCGGGGGGCTCGGACGTCCTGGTGTGGGTGGTGTCCGGCAAGAGCGCGGGGGCGTTGCGGGCGCAGGCGGGCCGGTTGCGTGAGTACGCCGCGCGGCTCGCGGACGAGGACCTGGCCGCGGCGGGACGCGCGCTGGCGGGGCGGTCCGCGATGGCCCACCGCGCGGTGGTGGTGGCCGCGGAGCGCGAGGAGTTGCTGGCCGGGCTCGACGCGGTGGCGGCGGGTGAGGCGCATCCGTCGGTGGTGTCGGGGGTGGCCGCTGCGGGCGGGGTGGTGCTGCTGTTCCCGGGTCAGGGGTCGCAGTGGCCCGGTATGGCCGTGGAACTGCTGGACGGCTCGGAGGTCTTCCGTGCGGCGGTGGAGCGCTGTGATCGGGTGTTGGGGCCGTTGACCGGGTGGACGGCCTCGGACGTGTTGCGGCAGGCCGGGGGCGCTCCGGAGCTGGAGGGCTCCGAGGTGGTGCAGCCGGTGCTGTGGGCGGTGATGGTCGGCCTGGCGGAGGTGTGGGCCGCGGCCGGCGTGACCCCTGACGTGGTCGTGGGCCAGTCCCAGGGCGAGATCGCGGCGGCGTGCGTGGCGGGTGTCCTGTCGCTGGAGGACGCGGCGCGGATCGTGGTGGTGCGCAGCCGGAGCCTGACAGCACTGGCCGGGTCGGGCGGGATGGCGTCCGTGGGCATGCCGGCCGATCAGGCGCGGGAGCTGCTGGAGTCCCGGTGGCCGGAACGGTTGTGGGTGGCGGTCGAGTCGGGTCCGTCCAGCTGCGTGGTGGCGGGGGATGTCGCGGCTCTGGACGAGCTGGCGGAGGGCGTGCGGGTGCGGCGGATCAAGGTGGATTACGCCTCGCACACGCCGCACATGCGGAAGCTGGCGGACGGGTTGGAGGAGGAGCTGGCGTCGGTCCGGCCCGCCGAGGGATCGGTGGCGTTCTGCTCGTCCGTGGCGGGTGAGGTCGTGCCCGGCGGGGAACTGTCGGGACGGTACTGGGTGGAGAACCTGTGCCGGCCGGTGGTGTTCGAGCGGGCGGTCCGGGCCGCGGTGGGTGGGGTGTCGGGCCGGGCGCTGGTGGTGGAGGTGAGCCCGCATCCGGTGCTGGTGGGGGATGTGGAGGAGATCTGCCCGTCGGCGGGGGTGTGCGGCTCGTTGCGGCGCGGTGAGGGTGGTCCGCGCAGGATGATGGCGTCGCTGGGGCAGGCGTGGGTGTCGGGTGCCCCTGTGGTGTGGTCGCGGGTGCTGGGGGAGGGGCCGCGTCCGGCGGTCCTGCCTCCCACGTACGCCTTCCAGCGCGAACGCTACTGGCTCGGCGACGGCGTGGACGCCCGCCGCCCGACCGGCGCCGGCCTCGACGGCTCGCGCCACCCCATGCTCAGCACGGTCGTGTCCGTGGCCGACGACAGCTTCGTCCTCACCGGCCGGCTCTCGCCCAAGACCGTGCCCTGGCTGCTGGACCACGCCGTGGAGGGCGCTGCCCTCCTGCCGGGGGCCGCCTTCGCCGAGCTCGCGCTCGAGGCCGCCGCCCACGCGGGCTGCGACCGCCTCGACGAGCTGGTCATCGAGGCCCCGCTGCCCCTGTCCGCTGCCGGTACGGTCACCCTCCAGGTCACCCTCGGCCCTCCGGACGCGGGACGGCGCCGCTCCGTCGCCGTCTACTCCCGCCCCTCCGACTCCGACGGCTGGCAGCGGCACGCCACCGGCGTACTCGCGGAAGACCCCGCCCCCGCCGCCCCCTACGACTGGGCCACCGCCTGGCCGCCGCCCGGCGCGATCCCGGTGGACGTCGCCGACGGGTACGAGCGGCTGGCCGAGCAGGGCTACGAGTACGGCCCCGCCTTCCAGGGGCTGCGGGCCCTGTGGCGTACCGGCGGGGAACTGTACGCCGAGGTCGTCGCGCCAGACGGGGTCGACGTGACGGGCTACGGCATCCACCCTGCCCTGCTCGACGCCGCCTTCCACCCCCTCGTGCTGTCCCGTGACGACGAGGAGCTGCGGCTGCCGTTCGCCTTCGGCGGGGTGCGGCTGCACGCCGCGCAGGCCCCGGCCCTCCGCGTACGGGTCGTCACGGGACAGGACGCCGTCGTGGAGGCGGCCGACGGCACCGGCGCCCCGGTGCTCTCGATCGAAGCCCTGCGCACCAGGGCCGCCGCCGCCCGCCCCGCAGCGCTGACCCCGTACGGCGTGGACTGGGTGGAGGTCACGTCGCCGGCGGTCGCGGGCCCGGATCCCGTCGTGATCACCTGCGTGACGGAGCGGTCCGACGTGACCGCCGCCACCCGCGAGCTGACCGCCCGCGTCCTGGCCGCCGTCGCCTCTCAGCCGGACGACGCACCCCTGCTGTTCGTGACCCGTCCGGGGGATCTGGCGGGGGCGGCGGTGTGGGGGTTGGTGCGGTCGGCACAGTCGGAGCAGCCTGGCCGGTTCGTGCTGGCCGAGGCGGAGGAGGGGTTCGCTGACTGGGGGCGGATCACGGCGGTGGGGGAGTCGCAGGTCCGGGTGTGTGAGGGCCGGCTTCTGGTGCCCCGGCTGGCGCGCCGCAAGGCGAATTCTCCGGTGGTGGAGTTGCCGGGGACGGTGCTGGTGACGGGCGGGACGGGCGGTCTGGGTGCGTTGGTGGCGCGGCGGCTGGTGGAGCGGCATGGCGTGCGTGACCTGCTGCTGGTGTCGCGGCGTGGCCCCTCGGCGCCCGGTGTCGGGGAGTTGGTGGCAGGGCTGGAGGAGCTGGGGGCGCGGGTCGCGGTGCGGGCCTGCGATGTCTCGGATCGTGGTGAGCTGGCGTCCGTGCTCGCTTCGGTGCCGGAGCTGTCCGGGGTGGTGCATGCGGCCGGGGTGCTGGATGACGCGTTGGTGGAGGACCTGACTCCGGACCGGATCGCTGGAGTGCTGGGGCCGAAGGCGGATGCGGCCTGGCATCTGCACGAGCTCACCCGGGACCGGCCGCTGTCGGCGTTCGTGCTGTTCTCCTCGCTGGCGGGCGTGCTGGGCAATGCCGGGCAGGGCAACTACGCGGCGGCCAACGCCTTCCTGGACGCGCTGGCCGTGCACCGCCACGAACACGGGCTTCCCGCCGTCTCCGTGGCCTGGGGGCTGTGGGACACCGAGTCCGGCATGACCGGCGGCCTCGGGCGGGCCGACCTCGCCAGACTCGCACGAGGTGGCATCGCGCCCCTGAGTGCCGAGCAGGGGCTGGAGCTGTTCGACGCCGCCCTGGCCGCTGCCGAGCCCGTCATGGTGGCCGCCCGCTGGAACGGCGCCGGCCTGCGTACCAGGGCCGAGAACGGCGACCTGCCGCCCGCCCTGCGCGGCCTCGTCCGCGTGCCGCGCCCGGCGGCCGGCCCCGCGAGCCAGGCCCCCGCCACCCTCGGCGACCGCATGTCCGCCCTCACGAGACCCGACGCCTTACGCCTGCTCACCGACACCGTCCAGGCCCACGTGGCCGCCGTGCTCGCCCACGGCAGCACCGGCGACATCGACGTGGACCGCCCCTTCAACGAGCTCGGCTTCGACTCGCTGACCGCCGTCGAGCTGCGCAACCGGCTCAACACCGACACCGGCCTGCGGCTGCCCGCCACCCTCGTCTTCGACCACCCCACCGTCGCCTCGCTCGCCAACCACCTGTTCGGCGCCCTCGCCCCGCCCGAGGCCGCGCCCGAGGACACGCTCCGCTCCGCCCTGACCCGCATCGACCAGGTGCTCGAACAGGCCAACGGAGAGGCGGCCGCCATCCGCGACCGGCTCGTACCCATCCTGCAGAGCGCGCTCACCAGACTCGGCTCGGCCCCGGCCACCGCCGACGGCGTGATGGACAAGATCGACTCAGCCTCCGACGAGGAGATCTTCGCCCTCATCGACAACGAACTGTGACCACGACCGCGACCGGAAAGGCTCTTCCGATGGGGACCGAGGAAAAGCTCCGCGTCTACCTCAAGCGCGTAACCGTTGAACTGGCCCAGGCCCGCAAGCGCCTCACCGAGCTGGAGGAGCGCAGCCACGAGCCCATCGCCGTCGTCGGCATGGCGTGCCGCTACCCCGGGGGCGGAACGGTCGAGGACTTCTGGGACCTGCTGCGGCGGGGCGACAGCGCCGTACGCGAGGTGCCGCCCGCCCGCTGGGACATCGACGCCTACTACAACCCGGAACCGGGCGTACCCGGCGGCATGTACACCAGGTACGGCGCCTTCCTGGACGACGTCACCGGCTGGGACGCCGAGTTCTTCGGCCTCTCGCCCCGCGAGGCGCTGCGCATG
Organism: Nonomuraea phyllanthi; assembly: GCF_006334985.2. Lineage (GTDB taxonomy): Bacteria > Actinomycetota > Actinomycetes > Streptosporangiales > Streptosporangiaceae > Nonomuraea > Nonomuraea phyllanthi. Next base: position 193,115 of record NZ_VDLX02000014.1, on the reverse strand, counting down.
GACCCGCACCAGCGGCTGCTGCTGGAGCTGGCCTGGGAGGGCCTGGAGAACGCCGGCCTGTCGCCGTCCCGCGTGGCCGGCAGCCGCACCGGCGTGATGGTCGGGTTCATGGACACCCTCCAGTACGGCAGGCTGCAGATCGAACGGCAGGGCGACGAGGCCGCCTCCGACCCCTACCTCGGCCAGGGGGCGGTGCCCAGCATCGCGGCGGGGCGGATCGCGTACCAGCTCGACCTGACCGGCCCCACGGTCACGGTGGACACCGCCTGCTCCTCGTCGCTGATCGCGATCCACCTGGCCGCGGAGAGCCTGCGCAGGGGCGAATGCGACCTGGCCCTCGCGGGCGGGGCGTCCCTCACCCTGCACCCCACCGTCTACCTGCAGGCGTGCGCCGGGCTGATGATGTGCTCCGACGGGCGGTGCAAGACCTTCGACGAGCGGGCCGACGGCTATGTCATGGGGGAGGGCGGCGGCATGCTCGTGCTGGAGCCGCTGTCCCGGGCGCTGGCCAACGGCCGCCGCATCAGGGCCGTGCTCCGGGGCTCCGCCGTCAACCAGGACGGGCGCAGCAACGGCCTCACCGCGCCCAGCCGGCGCGCCCAGACGGACGTCATCACCCGCGCCCTGGCGGCGGCCCGCGTGGCGCCCGACGAGATCGACTACGTCGAGGCGCACGGCTCCGGCACCCACCTGGGGGACGCCATCGAGCTGTCGGCGCTGCACGACGTCTTCGGCGGGCGTCCGGCGGAGCGTCCGCTCCGGGTGGGAGCCGTCAAGACCAACATCGGCCACACCCAGGCGGCCGCCGGAGTGGCCGGCGTCATCAAGACCATCCTCATCCTCGAGAACGGCCTCATCCCGCCCAGCCTCAACCTGTCCACCCCGGCCGCCGCCATCCCGGAGGACGGGACCGTGCAACCGGTCACCGCCGAGCTTCCGCTGCCGTCGCGGGAGGGGCCGAGGCTGGCGGGGGTCAGCTCGTTCGGCCTGTCCGGCACCAACGCCCACGTCATCCTCGAAGCGGCCCCCACCCCCCACCCGCTCCCGCCCACGGGGGACCTCCTCACCACCACGCCCGAACTCGCCGCCTCCATCGAGACCGCCTCCATCGAGACCGCCCCCATCGAGACCGCCCCCATCGAGACCGCCCCCATCGAGACCGTGACCGTCGCGGCGGAAGCCCCCAAGAAGGAGGCCGTTCCGGGAGGCTCCGCCGACCACACCGCGGCCGTTCGCGGACAGGTGGTGCCAGTGTCGGCGGCCAGCGACGCCGCGCTGCGGGAGCAGGCGACCCGGCTGGCCGACTGGCTGGACGAGCGGCCCGGCACGTCGCTGGACGACCTCACCCACACCCTCCAGACCGGCCGCGCCGAGCTGGACCACCGCCGCGCGCTGGTGTGCGCGGACCTCGGCGAGGCCGTACGCCGGCTGCGCGACATCGCCGGGAACGGCGGCGGGCACCGCGTCAAGGGCCGCCCCCGCATCGCCTTCCTGCTCCCCGGAGTGGGCGACCAGTACGCCGGTCTGGGCAGCGAGCTGTACACCCGCGAGCCCGTCTACGCCGAAGCCGTCGACCAGTGCGTGGACCTCGTGCGCCGGCACTCGGGCCTCGACCTGCGCCCCTTCTTCACCGCTGCCGGACCCGCCGCCGGATCCGCCGCTGGATCCGTCCAGGGCCGTCCCGACAGCCTCGCCGCCCTGCTGGGTCGCGGCGGCGACGCGCCCGCCCCCGCCGACGACCCCCTCGACCACGCCGCCACCGCACACCCGTTCCTCTTCACGGTCGAGTACGCGCTGGCCCGCCTCCTCCGCCACCGGGGCATCACCCCGGACCTGCTCATCGGCTACAGCCTGGGCGAGTACGTCGCCGCCTGCCTGGCCGGCGTGTTCACGCTGGAGGACGCCCTGCACGTCGTCATCGAACGGGCGCACCTCATCACCGCCGTCCCCGCCGGACGCATGGTCGCGGTCGCCGCGCCCGATGACCGCGTACGCGCCGCGCTCTCCGCGTCGGGGGTCGAGGTGGACGTGGCCGCGCGCAACGGCCCCGCGATGACCGTGCTCAGCGGCCCCCCTGCGGAGATCGAGGCGGCCACCGCCGTGCTGATGGGGGAGGGGCTGGCCTGCCGCCCGCTGCGGTCCGCGCACGCCTTCCACTCCGCGCTGCTGGAGCCCGCCCGCGAGAAGCTGGTCGCGGTGCTGGAGACGGTACGGCGGCAGGCGCCCGCCGTGACGATCGTGTCCAACCTCACCGGCGAGCCGCTCACCGCCGAGCAGGCCACCAGCACCTCGTACTGGGCGGACCAGCTCGTCAGCACGGTGCGCTTCGCCGACGGCGTGCGCCACTGCCTGGGCCAGGACGTGACGGCGTTCGTGGAGCTGGGGCCGGGGCAGACCCTGGGCGGGCTGGTACGCCAGAACCTCGCCGGCGGGTCCGCCGCCGTCCTCGGGACGCTGCCGCCGTACTGGACGGCCGGGCAGCCGCGAGACGCCCACGCCGAACTGCTGGCCTCGTGCGCCGCGCTCTGGGAGCTGGGCGTCGGGGTGTCATGGGAGCGCACCCGCCCGGCCGGTGGCCGCGTGCTGAGCCTCCCCACGTACCCGTTCCAGCGCACCCGCTTCTGGCCCGAGAACGGCGAGCTGACCGGGGCCGCACACGGGGAACTGACCGGGGCGGCGCACGGCGGGCAGGCCGGGGTCGCGCACGGCGGGCAGACCGATGTGGCGGATGCGGGCAGGCCCGAGGCGGGGGATGCCGGCGAGCCGGGCGACTTCACCTTCGTTCCCGGGTGGCGGCGCGACCCCGTATCAGGTGCGCTCCCCACCGCCCTGGCCCTGCCCGGCCCGCTCGTCGTCCTCGCCGATCCCGAGGGAGTGGGATCGGCGCTCGCCGACCTTGCGGACGCGTCCGGGACCCCCGTGGTGGAGGTCGTGGCCGCGCCCGGGTCGGAGGCGCGCCGTGAGGGCCGCCGCCTGACCATCGACCCGGCCGTGCCCGAGCACTACGCCGAGGCGTTCGCGCAGCTGCCGCCCGGTACAGTGCACGTGGCCCACCTCTGGAGCCTGGCGTCCTCGCCCGGGATGCCCGACGACGGCGAGCTGCAAGAGGCGCTCTCGAACGGCTTCCACAGCCTCATGCTGGCCGTGCAGGCGCTGGGCGAGCGGCCCGGGCGGCTGCTGACCGTGAGCCGGGGCGCGACCGAGATCATCGGCGGCGACGTGCCCGCCCCCCACCAGTCGCTGGCGCACGGGCTCGGCCGCGCCGCCCGGCACGAGTACGCCGAGCTGGCCTGGAGCGGCGTGGACCTGGACGCCGAGGCGGGCCATCCGGCCACGACGACGGCCGCGCAACTGGCGCACGAGCTGCTGTCCCGGCCCGAGGAGGACACCACCCCCGAGGCGCCCGACCCGGTGGCCGGATGGCGCAGGGGCCGTCGCTGGGTACGCGGCTGGACAGAGGTCCCCGCCCCGCCCGAGGCCGCCGGCGTCTGGCGCCCGGACGGCGCGTACCTGATCACCGGCGGCACCCGCGGCCTCGGCATGGCCCTCGCCAAACACCTGACGCGGGCAGGCGTGCGCCGCCTCGCCCTCGTCGCCCGCACCCCGCTGCCCCGCACCGCCACCGAGCACGCCCCCACCGCCACCGGGCACGCCCCCACCGCCACCGGGCACGCCCCCACCGGCGCCGAGCACGCTTCCTCCGCCACCGGGCACGCCCCCACCGGCGCCCCGCACGACGAAGGCCAGGAGCAGGACGGGGCCGGGCTCCTGTCACGCGACGCTGCCGGTTCAGGGGAGGAGGGGCCGCTGCCGGGCGACGGCGCCGGGGCGGATGAGGCGCGGGTGGCGGGCATGCTCCGGGACGTCGCCGAGCTGGAGGCGGCCGGGGCCGAGGTGCTGCTGCTCACCGCCGACACCGGCGTGCCGGACCAGCTCCGAGCCGCTCTGCGCCGCGCGCGGGAGCACTTCGGCGGCCTGCACGGCGTGATCCACGCCGCCGGCCTGCCCGCCGGAGGGATGCTGCGCCGCCGTACCCCAGACGAGGCCGCCCGGGTGCTGGCGCCCAAGGTGCTCGCCATGGGGCCGCTCGCCGAGCTGGTCGGCGCCGGCACCCCGCCCGAGGAGCGCCCCGAGGTGCTGGTGCTCTACTCCTCGGCCGTCACCGCGTACGGCGGCGTGGGCGAGGCCGACTACTGCGCCGCCAACACCGTGCTCGACGCCTACGGCCAGGCGCTGGCCGCCACCGCGCCCACCACCCGCGTCGTGTCGGTCGCCTGGGGCCCGTGGCGGCACGACGTCTGGCAGGCCGAGAACCTCAAGTCGAGCGGCGGCGGGCTGGCCGGCCGGGTGGCCGACTACCGCGCCCGCTACGGCTTCGCCGACGACGCCGGGTGCGCGCTCCTCGACCGGATCGTCGCCGGCGGGCACGGCGGCGTCCTGGCCGTCAGGCAGCCGCTGCGCGAGGTCCTGCGCGCCTGGACGAGCATGCTCGACCTGGACGATCTGGTAGGGGCCGCCGTGCCGCAGGGCCAGCGGTTCCCGCGCCCACTGCTGCGTACGGACTACGTGGCGCCGCGCACGGAAGCGGAGGCCGGAATCGCCGAGCTGTGGGGCGCCTACCTCGGCATCGACCGGGTCGGCGTGCACGACCCGTTCTTCGATCTCGGCGGCAACTCCCTGCTCGGCATGGCCATGGTGCTCGCCCTGGAGAAGCAGCTGGGCCGCCCCGTACCGCCGGCGCTGCTGTTCGAGCACCCGACCGTCGCCGAGTTCGCGGCGGCGATCGACGGCGGCGCGGACCCGCGGGAGGCGCTCACCACCAGTTCGGCGCGGGGGCAGCGGCGACGCCGGGCCCGTTCCAGCAACCGGAAATGAGGACGGTAGACGTGAACGACGACATCGAAAGCCCGGGGACCGACATCGCGATCGTCGGGATGTCCGGCCGCTTCCCCGGGGCGTCCGACGTCGCCGAGCTCTGGTCGGTCATCCGGGCGGGGAAGTCCGGGATCACCCATTTCGGCGACGAGGAGCTGCGCGCCGCCGGAGTGCCGGAGGAACTGCTCGCCGACCCCGCGTACGTGAAAGCCGGTTCCGTCATCGACGGCGTGGAGCTGTTCGACGCGGCCTTCTTCGGGTTCGGCCCCAAGGAGGCCCAGATCCTCGACCCGCAGCACCGGCTCTTCCTGGAGCACAGCTGGGCGGCGCTGGAGGACGCGGGCTGCGACCCCAAGCGGTTCGACGGCTCGATCGGGGTGTTCGGCGGCTGCGCGCACAGCTCGTACCTGCAGAACAACCTCGTCCCCAGCGGCATCGGAGCCGTCATGGGCGAGCTGGCGCTCGGGCTCGCCAACGACAAGGACTCGCTCACCACCCGCGTGGCGCACGCGCTGGGCCTGTCGGGCCCCAGCTACGGCGTGCAGAGCTACTGCTCGACCTCGCTCGTCGCGGTGTGCGCGGCGGCCACCAGCCTGGCGAGCTTCGAGTGCGACCTGGCCCTGGCCGGCGGCGTGGCCGTCAACGTGCCGCACCGCGTCGGCTACCTCTACCAGCAGGGCGGCATCGCGCCGCCGGACGGCGAGTGCCGCGCCTTCGACGCGGGCGGCCTCGGCGCCCCGCTCGGCAGCGGCGTCGGCGTCGTCGCCGTGCGGCGGCTGGAGGACGCGCTCGCCGACGGCGACCAGATCTACGCCGTCATCCGCGGCTGGGCCGTCAACAATGACGCCGGACGCAAGGTCGGGTTCACCGCGCCCGGCGTGCAGGGGCAGGCCGCCGTCATGGCCGAGGCGCTGGCCAGCGCCGACCTGACGGCCGCCGACATCGACTACGTCGAGGCGCACGGCACCGGCACCTCGCTGGGCGACGCCGCCGAGCTGGCCGCGCTGCAGCAGGTGTTCCGCGGCCAGTCGCTGCTGATCGGGTCGGTCAAGACCAACCTGGGCCACCTGGACCGGGCGGCCGGCGTGACCAACCTCATCAAGGCGGCGCTGGCCCTGTGCCACGACGAGATCCCGCCGACGATCAACCTGACCGAGCCCAACCCGCAGCTCCACGCGGGCGAGGCCGAGCTGCACGTGGTCACCGGGCTGCGGAGCTGGCCGCGCGAGGCGGGCCGTACCCGGCGGGCGGGGGTGAGCGCGTTCGGCATCGGCGGCACCAACGCGCACGTCGTGCTGGAGGAGGCGCCGCTGGTGCCGAGGACCGAGGAGCCGTCCAGGCCCGAGCCGCTGGTCTGGTCCGCCCGTACGGCCGAGGCCGCCGACGAGATGACCCGCCGCCTCGCCGCCCACCTGGACGGTGACGGGCAGGCGCAGCGGCTGGCCGACGTGGCCCACACCCTCCAGACCGGCCGCCAGGTGTTCGGCCACCGCAGGCTGCTCGTCGCCTCCTCCCCGGACGAGGCCGCCGCCCGCATGCGGGACGCGGCCGCGCTGGCCCGCGTGGAGAGCCGCTCCGACCGCCCGGTCGCCTTCCTGCTCGCGGGGACCGGCGAGCAGTACCCGGGCCTGGCCGAGGAGCTGTACCGCTCAGAGCCGGTGTTCCGCCAGGTGCTCGACGAGTGCCGGGCCGAGCTGCGCGGGCTCACCGGCTCCGGCGCGGACCCGCTCGCCGAGATGCTGGCCCCCCGCCGCACGGACGGGGACCGGCTCGGCCGGCTGCTCGGCCGCGGCCCCGCGCCGGACGCCGCCACGCCGACCGAGGTGCTGCAGCCGGCGCTGTTCGCGGTGGAGTACGCGCTGGCCAGGCTCGTGATGTCGTGGGGCATCCAGCCCGCGGCGCTGGCCGGGTACAGCCTCGGCGAGTACGTCGCGGCGACCCTGGCGGGCGTCCTGTCGCCCAAGGACGCCCTCGCCCTGGTCGCCTACCGCGCCCGCCTCATCGGCGAGCTGCCCGAGGGCGCGATGAGCGCCGTCCCGCTGCCCGCCGCCGACCTCCTGGACCGGCTCCGCCGGGCCGGCATCACCGGCGTGGACGTGGGCGCCGTCAGCGGACCCGAGCTCACCGTGCTGTCCGGCGAGCCGGGGGCCATGCGGGCCGCGAAGGCGCTGCTGGAGTCCGAGTCGGTGCCGAGCCGCCCGCTCGCCACCACCCACGCCTTCCACTCCGCGATGATGGAGCCGATCCGGGCCCGGCTGACCGCCTGGATCGCGGCGAACGTCCCGCTCCAGGCGCCCGGCATCCCGTACGTGTCCAACGTGACGGGGGAGCTCGTCACCGCCGCGCAGGCGACGGATCCCGCGTACTGGGCCGAGCACATGTGCGCGCCCGTCCAGTTCGACCGCGTGCTGCGTACCCTGCTGGCCCTGGACGGCGATGCCGTGCTGCTGGAGCTCGGGCCCGGCCGGTCCCTGGGCGCGATGGCCCGAGGACACCGCGACTGCCCGCCCGAGCGCTGGCCCCTCATCGTGGACACCCTGCCGGGCGCCGACGACCCCCGTACGGCGCAGGCCTCGCTCGCGGAGGCGGCGGGGCGGCTGTGGCTGGCGGGCGCGCCGATCGACTGGTCCGGGTACCGCCAGGACCGGCCGGTGGCCAAGGTGGCGCTGCCGACCTACGCCTTCCAACGCCGGCGCTACTGGGTGGACGCCCCCACTTCCATGAGCGCCCCTGGTTCCACGAACGCCTCTGGTTCCACGAGCGCCCCCTCTCTCACGAGCGCCCCCTCTCTCACGAGCGCCACCGCCTCCACGGGCGCGGTCGCTCCCACGGGCACTGCCGGCGCGGGTGCGGCCGCCTCCACAGGTGCCGCCGCCGCGGCCGGCTCCGCCGCGGCCGGCTCCGCCGCGGCCGGCTCCGCCGCGGCCGCCGCCCACTCGGCTGGCGCCGGCGTGCCTGGCGCGCCTCCCACCGATGCCCAGCCCGCACACGTCCGCCTCATGGCCCCCCGCTGGACCCCCGCCCCGCTCCCGTCCGGATCCGTCGAGCAGGGCGGGCGGTGCGTCGTGCTGGCCGGACGAGCCGAGACGGCCGAGCCGGTGGCGCGGGCCCTGCGCGCCGCCGGGACCGAGACGGTGACCGTGCTGCCGGGTCCGTCGTTCGCCGAAGCGCCGGGCGGCGGTCACACCATCGACCCGGGGTCGGCGGCGGACCACGCCGCGCTGGCCCGCCACCTGAGCGCCGCCGCCGTCGTCCTGGACCTCCGCCTCCTCGACCACCCCCTCACCCCCCGGCTTCCCGGGGACGGCGGGTTCGCGGACGGGCGGGGGAGCGTGCTCTCCGTGGCGCGGCTGCTGCACGCCTGGGGCGAGGAGGGCGGCGACGGCACCCGCGTCGTCGTCGCCACCAGAGGCGGCCAGGCGGTGGCCGACGGCGAGATCCCCGACCCCGGGCAGGCCGCCGCCGCCACCCTCCCCATGGTCGCCAACCAGGAGTACCTCACCCTCGACTGCGCCACCGTCGACTTCGCCGCCGACGCCGCCCCGGAGGCGGTGGCCGAGGCGCTCGCGACCGAGGCCCGCCACAGGAGCGACGACACCTTCGTCGCCTACCGCGACGGGTCCCGCCTCGCCCGCACCCACGCCGACGCCGAGCCGGAGAGCCCCGCCGAGGTGCGGGATCACCCCGTGCCCGCCGTCCAGGCCGGCCGGACGTACGTGATCACGGGTGGGCTCGGCGACGTCGGGCTGCTCCTGGCCGAGCACCTGGTACGCGCCGGAGCGGACAGCCTGGTCCTGACCAGTCGCGGCGGCGTGCCCGACGACGCGGGCGACGCGCGGCACCGTGCCGTGCGGCGGCTGCGCGAGCTGGGGGCGCGGGTGCGGACCCCGCGCGTGGACGTCACCGACGCCGCCGCCATGCGGGCCGTGCTCGCCGACGCGCTCCAGGACGGACCGCTCGGCGGCGTGATCCACGCCGCGGCGGAGACGTCCCCCGGCACGTTCCGGCCGCTGCGCGACCTCGACGAGGCCGCCGTCGCCCGGCACTTCGCGGCCAAGGTGACCGGCGCGCTGGTCCTGGAGCGGGTGCTGGCCGACCTGGGGGCCGAGCCCGGCTTCTGCGTGCTGTTCTCCTCGACGTCGGCCGTCCTCGGCGGCATCACGTTCGGCAGCTACGCCGCCGCCAACGCCGCCCTCACCGCGCTCGCCCACCGCGACCCGCGCTGGGTGGCCGTGAGCTGGGACACCTGGGCGGTCACCCTCGACAGGATCGAGGGCGGCATGGGCGCCGCGATGGCCGCGCACGCGATGCGGGCGGAGGAGGCGCTGGCGGCGTTCGACCGGGTGCTGGCCGCCCCGAGGCCCTCGCTGGTGGTGGCGGCCGGAGGACTGGAGGACCGGCTGCCCAGGAGGACGCCTCCGGCGCCGGCCGGGAACGGCAGCCGGTTTCCGCGCCCCGAGCTGCCCCAGCCGTACGCGCCGCCGCTCACCGGGACCGAGCGGGACCTGGGCGAGCTCTGGTCCGAGGTGCTCGGCGTGGAGCCGGTCGGCACCAGGGACAACTTCTTCGACCTCGGCGGCAACTCCCTGGTGGCGCTGCAGATGCTGGCGCTGGTGAAGCAGCGGTTCGGCGTGGCGGTCCCGACCGTGATGCTGTTCGAGGCGCCGACGGTGCAGACCCTGGCCGCCATCCTCGACGAGCGCTCGGCGCCGGCCCCCGCCCCGGTCGTCCCGAGCGCGCCGGTACGCGTGGAGGAGCGCACCACCGACGACGACCGGCGCATCGCGATCGTCGGCATGGCGGGCCGCTTCCCCGGAGCGCCGGACGTGGAGGCGTTCTGGCGGAACCTGCGTGACGGGGTCGAGTCCATCAGCTTCTTCACCGAGGAGGAGCTGCTCGCCTCGGGCGTGGACCCCGAACAGGTCAGGGATCCCGCGTACGTGCCGGCCCGCCCCGTCCTGGACGACGTCGGCGGCTTCGACGCGGCCTTCTTCGGCATGAGCCCCCGCATGGCGGCGATCACCGACCCGCAGCAGCGGGCCTTCCTGGAGGTGTGCTGGGAGGCGCTGGAGCAGGCGGGCTACGCCGCGCCGGAGCACCGGGGCCGGGTCGGCGTGTTCGGCGGCGCGAACATCAGCACCTACCTGCTCCGGCTGACCGGGCAGCTGCTCGGTGGCGGCCAGCAGGAGTTCAGCGACTTCGAGGTCATCATGGGCAACGACAAGGACGCCCTGACCACGACCGTTTCGTACCTCTTCGACCTGTACGGCCCTAGCGTCGCCGTACAGACGTTCTGCTCCACGTCCCTGGTCGCGGCGCACCTGGCCGTGCAGAGCCTGCGCAACGGCGAGTGCGAGCTGGCCCTGGCCGGGGGCGTCTCCATCCGCGTGCCCGACCGGGTGGGCCACCTGTACGGCCCGGGCGGCCAGGAGTCGCCAGACGGCCACGTCCGGACGTTCGACGCCCAGGCCAAGGGCAGCATGTTCGGCGACGGGGCGGCCGTGGTGCTGCTGAAGCGGCTGACCGACGCGGTCCGCGACGGCGACCACATCTGGGCCGTCATCCGCGGCTCGGCCATGAACAACGACGGCGCGCTCAAGGTCGGCTACACCGCTCCCAGCGTCGTCGGCCAGGCCAGGGTGATCGCCGACGCGATGGCCGACGCGGGCGTCACCGGGGACGACATCAGCTACGTCGAGGCGCACGGCACCGCCACCGAGCTGGGCGACCCCATCGAGGTGGCCGCGCTGACCCGGGCCTTCGGGCCGACCAGCGACAAGGGGTACTGCTCGATCGGGTCGGTCAAGACCAACGTCGGGCACCTCGACCGGGCGGCGGGGGCCAGCGGCCTGATCAAGACCTCGCTGGCGCTGCGCGAGGGCGTGATCCCGCCCAGCCTCCACTACACCAGCCCCAACCCGGAGATCGACTTCGACGACAGCCCGTTCCGCGTCAACACCGAGCTGTCGCCCTGGCGTACCCGGGACGGCCGTCCCCGCATCGCCGGGCTCAACTCCCTGGGCATGGGCGGCACCAACGTCCACATGGTGGTCGAGCAGCCGCCCGGCAAGGCGGTGGGCGAGCCGGCCGCGCACCGCCACCACGTCCTGCCCGTCTCGGCCCGCGCCGCCGCCGCGGCGGACGAGGCGTGCACCCGCCTGGCCCAGCACCTCTCCACCGCTGCCGGGGAGGGGCTGCGGCTGGCGGATGTGGCGTACACGCTGCAGGCCGGGCGCAAGACGTTCGAACACCGGCGCGCCGTGGTCGCCGACGGGACCGCGACGGCGGCGCGGGCGCTGGGCGGCGAGGGCGGGGTGCTCGGCCGGGTCGAGACCGCGCAGGGCCGCCAGGTCGCCTTCCTCTTCGACGGCGTGGGCGAGCAGTACCCGGGGCTGGTGGCCGATCTGTACCGGTACGAGCCCGCCTTCCGGGCCGCGTTCGACGAGTGCCTGGGCCTGCTCGGCGAGGCCGCCCCCGAGGTGGCCGACCTGCTCACCGGCGAGCGCGGCGACCCTGGCCCGACCCTGGCCGCCCTCCTCGACCGCACCGGGACGGGCGACGTGCGGGACGGCGGCACCGGGACGGGCCACGCATCCGAGCGGCCGGGCGACCGCGGGCGGGCCGGCGCGCTGGAGCGAACCGAGGTGGCGCAGCCCGCCCTCTTCGCCGTCGAGTACGCCCTGGCCCGCACCCTCATGGCCTGGGGCCTGCGCCCGAGGCTCATGCTCGGCTACAGCCTCGGCGAGTACGTCGCCGCGACCCTGGCCGGCGTTCTCTCCCTCAAGGACGCCCTGGCCCTCGTCATCCACAGGGCGGCCCTCATCGCCGGGCGGCCGGCGGGCGGCATGCTCGCGGTCTCGCTCCCCGAGGACCGGCTGCGGCGCCGCTTCGGGCTGGACGCGCGCGGACTGGACGTGGCCGCCGTCAACGGCCCCCAGGTCACCGTCGTGGCGGGCCCCGGCGAGGCCGTCGCCCGGCTGGCCGGGGACCTGCGGGCGGCCGAGGTCCCGTGCCGCCCGCTGGAGACGTCGCACGCCTTCCACTCCCGCATGCTGGAGCCCCTGAGCCACGAGCTGACTCAGTGGATCAAGGAGAACGTGCGGCTCAACCCGCCCGCGCTCCCGTACGTCTCGAACGTGACCGGCGAGCTCGCCGACGCCGGGCTGGTGTGCGACCCCGGCTACTGGGCCAGGCACATGTGCGGCACCGTGCGCTTCGCCGACGGGATCGAGCGGCTGCTGGCCGACCCCGAGCTGGCCGTGGTGGAGATCGGCCCTGGACAGTCGCTCGGCGCGCTGGTGCGCGGGGCCGGCTGCCCGCCGGAGCGCTGGCCGCTGATCACCCACACGCTGCCCGCCGCGAGCGACCCCAGGCCGGGTGACCAGGTGCTCGCCGACTGCCTGGCCAGGCTGTGGCTGTGCGGCGTCACCCTCGACTGGGACGCCTACCACGGCAGGACGGAGGGGGCGGACCCCGCGGCGCTGCCCGGCCGGATCCCGCTGCCCACCTACCCCTTCCAGCGGCAGCGCCACTGGATCGACCCGCCGGCGCAGGGGCCGCGGCTCCAGGCCGAGCCGGACAACCTGTTCGACGCGATCACGAGCCTGCCCAAGCTGCCGGAGGAGAGCTGGCTCCACCTGCCCGTATGGCGGCAGAGCGCCCCCGCGGCGCCCGATCCGGACGGCCCCGGCTCGTGGCTGGTCTTCACCCGCGACGGGCTCGCCGACGCCGCCGCCGAGCGCCTGCGGGCGACGGGCGCGAACGTCACGCTGGTACGGCCCGGCGACGCCTACGCCGCCACCCCCGGCGGCCACACGGTCAGGCCGGGCAGCGCGGCCGACCTGCGCGCCCTGCTCCGCGACCTGCGCGCCGCGGGCCGCCCCCTGGACCGGGTGCTCCACCTGTGGACGCTGGAGCCGGGCGACGACACCACCGCGTACGGACTGCACACCCTCGTCGCCCTCGCCAGGGCGGCGGGCGAGTCGGGTATCTCGAATTGGTCGCTCGACGTGGCCGTGGCCGGCACCCAGCAGGTCGTCGGGGCCGAGGTCACCCACCCGGATGGCGCCACCCTGACCGGCCCCTGCCTGGTGATCCCGCTGGAGTACCCGGACGTGACCACCCGCCTCGTCGACCTGCCGGGGAACCCGGCGGAGGCCGACCTGGCCGCGCTGGCGGCCGAGTTGGCCCGCCCGCAGGCCGACCGCATCGTGGCGCTGCGCCACGGGCGCCGCTGGCTCCCCGGCTACGAGCAGCTGCCCGCAGGCCCGGGCGAGGAGCCGTTCCGCGACGGCGGCGTCTACCTGATCACCGGCGGGCTCGGCGGCATCGCGCTCGGCCTGGCCGGGCAGCTGGCCCGCGACCACCGGGCCAGGCTGGTGCTGCTCGCCAGGCACGGCCTGCCGCCGCGCGAGCGGTGGGCGGGCGTCCTCGCGGGGCAGGAGGCCGACGAGACCACCCGGCGGCGCGTCGCCCAGGTCTCCGAGCTGGTCGAGCTCGGCGCCGACGTCGAGATCGTCACCGGCGACGTGGCCGACCCGGCGGACGTCCGCCGCGCCGTGGACACGGCGCTGGCCCGCTTCGGCGCGCTGCACGGCGTCCTGCACGCGGCGGGCGTCCCCGGCATGGGGCTGATGCAGTTCAAGCGGCCCGAGGAGCTGGACGAGGTGCTGGCCCCCAAGGTCGCCGGCACGCTGGCCATCGCCGAGGCGCTCAGGATCGGCCGTACGGACGAGATCGAGCTGGACTTCCTCGCGCTGTTCTCCTCGATCACCTCGGCCACCGGCGGCGGCCCCGGACAGGTGGACTACTGCGCCGCCAACGCCTACCTGGACGCCTACGCCTGCGAGCTGGCCGCCACGGGCCGCCGGGTCGTGGCCGTGGACTGGGGCGAGTGGACCTGGAACGCCTGGGAGGCCGGGCTCGCCGGGTACGAGGAGGAGCTGCGCGACTTCTTCAAGGAGAACCGCGCCAGGATCGGCATCGACGTCGCGGGCGGCTGGCGCGCGCTGCGGCGGGCCCTGGCCACCGGCGAGCCGCGCGTCGTGGTCTGCACCCAGGACTTCCCCACGCTGGTCAGGGGCAGCTCCCGGTTCACCCTGGAGGTCGTCACCTCGCCCGCCGTGGGCGGCGCGAGCGGCGAGCTGCACCCGAGGCCCGAGCTGGTCACCTCCTACCAGGAGCCGGCCGGACCCACGGAGGAGGGCGTCGCCGCGATCTGGCGCGAGTCGCTGCGGCTCGACCGCGTCGGCGTGAACGACAACTTCTTCGAGCTCGGCGGCAACTCGCTGCTCGGCGTGGCCATCGTCGCCGCGGTGCGCCGCGCGTTCGACCTGGACGAGCTGCCGCCGCACATCCTCTACGAGGCGCCCACCGTGGCCGCGCTCAGCCAGACAGTCGAGGCCCTCGCCGCCGGCACGGCACCCGCCCTCGCCGACGCGGACGGAGGCAGCCAGGTACGCGCCCAGCTGCGCCGCTCGGGCCTCGAAGCCTCGGCCGCCCGCAGGCGCGGCCGCCAACCGCAGGAAACGCACCGATGAAGGAGCCACCTTTGAGCCGAACGGAGCGGACATGACCGTCATAGGAGTGATCGGCGCCGGCGTCATGGGCGTCGGGGTCGCCCAGAACCTCGCCCAGACCGGGCACGACGTGGTGCTCGTCGACAAGGACGAGCGCATCCTCAGCGACGCGCTGGCGACCATCGCCCGCAACACCAGGATGAGCCGCCTCATGGGCGGCCCCGCCCTCGACGCCGACGAGGTGCTGGCCAGGATCACCACCGCCGTGGGCGCGGCGGGCGCGGCCAAGTGCGACCTCGTCATCGAGAACGTGACGGAGAACTGGGAGACCAAGCGGCAGGTGTACGAGGTGCTGGACGCCGAGTGCGGCCCCGACACCGTCTTCGTGGTCAACACCTCCGCCATCCCCATCACCAAGGTCGCGGCCGTCACCGGCCGCCCCGACAAGGTCGTCGGCGTGCACTTCATGAACCCGGTGCCCGCCAAGCCCGCCGTGGAGCTGATCCCCGGCTTCCACACCTCGCCCGAGACGGTCCAGCGCACCAGGGACCTGCTGACCGCCATGGGCAAGAAGTCCATCGACGTCAAGGACTCCTGCGGCTTCGTCTCCAACCGGGTCCTGATGCTCACCGTCAACGAGGCCGCCTACCTCGTCCACGAGGGCGTCGCCGACGCCGAGTCGGTCGACGAGGTCTTCAGGAGCTGCTTCGGCCACCCGATGGGGCCGCTCGAGACCGCCGACCTGATCGGCGTCGACACGATCCTCTACAGCGTGGAGGTGCTCTACGAGCACTACGCCGACAGCAAGTACCGCCCCTGCCCGCTGCTGAAGCAGATGACCGACGCCGGGCTGCACGGCCGCAAGACCGGCCGCGGCTTCTACACCTACGCAAGCAACTGAGAAGGAGAGTCATATGTCGAACACCCCCACGCAGCAGATCCTCGACTTCGTGCGCGGCAGGTACCCGCAGGCCGAGATCGACGAGACGCAGGACATCTTCGCCCTCGGCTTCGTCAACTCGCTGTTCGCCATGGAGCTGGTGATGTTCGTCGAGAAGACCTTCGGCGTCACCATCCCCAACGAGGAGCTGCGGATCGACAACTTCCGCACCGCGAGCACGATGGCCGCGCTGGTGGGCCGGCTCTCACCGACCCTGGCCGTCGCGTGACGCTCACCGTCACGGCACCGGCCGCGGTCACCGACAGGCGCTCGGCCCGGGCGTTCGTCGACACCCACGTCGTGCCGTACGCCGACGACTACGACAGGAACGGCCGGGTCCCCGAGGACCTGCTGCGGCAGGTGGCCGCCGCGGGCCTGTGGGCGCCGTTCCTGCCGGTCGAGTCGGGCGGGGCCGGGATGGACCTGGTCACGCTCGGCGAGGTGCACGAGGAGGTGGGCCGCGGCTGCTCCTCGCTGCGCAGCCTGCTGACCGTGCACACCATGGTGGCCTGGACGGTGCAGCGGTGGGGCACCCCCGGCCAGCGCGAGCGCTGGGAGCCGGCGCTCGCCGCCGGCGAGGCGCTGGGCGCGTTCTGCCTGTCCGAGCCCGGAGCGGGCAGCGACACGGCGGCGATCACCACGACCGCCGTCGAGCACGGCGACGGGTGGCTGCTCAACGGGGTCAAGAAGTGGACGACCGGCGGGCAGCGGGCGGACCTGTTCCTGGTGTTCGCCCGCACCGGCGCCAGCATCGGCGCCTTCCTCGTGCCGAGGTACGCGCCGGGCGTCCAGGTCAGGCCGATCGACGACATGCTCGGCACCCGGGCCTCCATGCTGGCGGAGATCTCGTTCCAGGACGTCGCGCTCGGCCCCGACGCGCTGCTCGGCCCGAGCGGCTTCACGGCGGGCATGGTGCTGACCGGCACGCTCGACCTGGGCCGCTACAGCGTGGCGGCCGGCTCGGTCGGCATCGTCCAGGCGTGCCTGGAGGCGTCGGCCGCGTACGCCGCGCACCGCCGGGTCGGCGGCAGGCCGCTCGCGGAGCAGCCGCTGATCCAGGCCAAGCTCTCCGACATGGTGACCGACGCGCGGGCGGCCCGGCTGCTGCTGGCCGAGGCCGGCCGCCTGAAGGACGCGGGGGAGTCGAGCACGATCATGGCCACCTGGATCGCGAAGTACTTCGCCTCCACGGCCGCGGCCCGGCACGCCGCCGAGGCCGTCCAGATCCACGGCGCCAACGGGTGCAGCCCCGACTACCCCGTGGCGCGGCTGTACCGGGACGCCAAGGTCATGGAGATCATCGAGGGCAGCAACGAGATCCAGCGCATCACCATCGCCGGCCAGGCAGAGCGGGAGACGACGAGATGAGCGTGAGCACCGAGCGCCCCGATCCCGGCGCCGTCGTGGTGCCGGAGAAACCCCGGCGGGGCCGCGTCAAGTGCATCGTGTGGGACCTCGACAACACCCTGTGGAACGGGGTGCTGCTGGAGGACGGCGACGTCACCGTACGGCCGGCGGTCGTCGAGCGCATCCACGAGCTCGACCGCATGGGCGTGCTGCACTCGATCGCCAGCAAGAACGACCACGACGCGGCGATGGAGAAGCTGACCGAGCTCGGGCTCGCGGACATGTTCCTCTATCCGCAGATCAACTGGAACCCCAAGTCCGACTCGATCAGGAACATCGCCAAGGCGCTCAACCTCGGCGTGGACGCCTTCGCGTTCATCGACGACCAGGAGTTCGAGCGCGCGGAGGTGGCGCACGGTCTGCCCGAGGTGATCTGCGTCGACGTCCTGGAGCTGGAGGAGGCGCTGGCCAGGCCCGAGTTCCGGCCGAGGTTCGTCACCGACGAGTCGGCGCGGCGGCGCGAGATGTACCGCGGGCAGCTCGCCAGGGACGAGCTGGAGGGCGAGTTCGTCGGCACCAACGAGGAGTTCCTCGCCAGCCTGGAGATGGCCTTCACCATCGCGCCCGCCCGCAGGGAGGACCTGCAGCGGGCCGAGGAGCTGACGGTGCGCACCAACCAGCTGAACTCCACCGGGCGCACCTACTCCTACGAGGAGCTGGACGAGCTGCGCGAGTCGCCCGACCACCTGCTGCTGGTGGCCTCGCTGACCGACCGGTTCGGCGGGTACGGCAAGATCGGCCTCGCCCTGGTCGAGAAGGGCGAGGACGCCTGGTGGCTGCGCATGATGCTGATGTCGTGCCGGGTGATGTCGCGGGGCGTGGGCATGGTGCTGCTCAACCACATCCTGCGGCAGGCCGCCGAGGCCGGGGTGACGGTGCGGGCCGACTTCGTGGAGACCGGGCGCAACCGGATGATGCAGGTGACCTACGCCTTCGCCGGTTTCCGCGAGGTCAGCAGGGACGGCGCGCACGTCGTGCTGGAGGCCGACCTGGGCGCGGTGCAGCCGCCGCCGCCCTACGTCCGCTTGGAGATCGAGACATGAGCATCACCACCAGCGACGACGTGCTGTCCCGGTGGCTGCCGTTCCGCACGCTGACGGGTGCGGAGCCCGGCGCGCTGCCGCTCTACTGCCTGCCGCACGCCGGCGGCGCCGCCTCCGCGTTCCGCGCCTGGCAGCGCAAGCTCCCCGGCGTGGCCGTGCAGCCGGTGCAGCCGCCGGGCCGGGAGTCCAGGCACCGGGAGCCGCCGTACCTGGAGATGCCGCCGCTGGTGTCCGACCTGGCCGACGCCGTGCTCGCGGACGTGGAGACGTCCGCGGCCGGGCGCAGGTACGCGCTGTACGGCCACAGCCTCGGCGCGATCGTCGCGTTCGAGCTGGTCCGCGAGATCAGGCGGCGCGGCGGGCCGCCGCCCGTGCACCTGTTCGTCTCCGGCTCCGACGCGCCCCACCTCACGTACGAGGACGGGCCGCCGGTGGGCGGGATGAGCAGGGACGAGGTCGTGGCCCTGCTGCGCAGGCTGGGCGGCACCCCCGAATGGCTGCTGGCCGACCCGGAGGCGCTGGCCATGATCCTGCCCGCGGTGCAGGCGGACTTCACGGTGAAGGAGACCTACGTCTACCGCGACGAGCCGCCGCTGGACGTGCCGATCTCGGCACTGCTGAGCAGCGCCGACCCGCGCATCTCGCCCGCCAAGTCGGCCGGGTGGCGGGCGCAGACCAGCGTGCGCTACGTGGCGCACCCGTTCGACGGCGGCCACTTCGCCGTCTTCGAGCAGGCGCCCCGCACCCACGCGATCGTGTCCGAGGCGCTGCGCCCATGGGTGTGACGCCCGTGGGCGGGAGGTCCGCGGGTGCGGGGTCCGTGGATCCGACGGCCGCAGGCGTGACGTCCGTGGCCGGGACGCCCTGGGGCGCGGCGGCGTGGCCCGGCGGGGTGCGGGTCTGGAAGGTGTTCCTCGACCGGCCCGAGCGGCCGCAGTGGTGGCGCCGCCTCTCGCGCGCCGAGCGCGAGCGGGCCCTGGCCCTGGCCGGCCCGCTCGACCGGCGCCGCTACGTGGCGGCGCACGCCGCCCTGCGCACCGTCCTCGGCCGGGCCTGCGCCGTGCCCGCCGACCGGCTGCGCCTGACCGTGGACGACGCCGGCCGCCCCAGCCTGGACCAGGGCGAGGGGCGGCCGGCGCCCGACTTCAACCTGTCGCACTCCGATGCCTGGGCGCTGGTCGCGCTGGCGCCGCCGGGGGTGCGGGTGGGCGTGGACGTCGAGCGGGTCCGCTCCGACCTCGACCATCTGGCGCTGGCCCACCGCCTCTACCAGCCGGAGGAGAACGAGCGCCTGCTCGCCGCGGGCGACGGCCTGGCCGGGTACTTCCGGCTGTGGACCGCCAAGGAGGCTTTCGTCAAGGCCACCGGCAACGGCCTGGCGGGGCTGTCCGACGTCCTCGTCCACGAGGGGGAGGCCGGGGCATGCGAAGGGAGCGCGACCTCCGTACGGTCACGCTCCCTCAACGGTCCTGTCCGCTGGCTCGACGTGGCGCCCGGCTACGCCGCCGCGGTGGTCACGATCGCTTCGACACCGGCACCACGTACCGGCTGAACACCAGGTCGCGCAGCACGTCGTCGCCGCCCTCCACGATCGACACGTACCGCATGTCCCGCAGCAGCTTGCCGATGACGCTCTCGTGCGTGTAGCCGAGGCCGCCGAACATCTCCGACGCCGTCGAGGCGATCTGCCAGCCGGTCTGCCCGCAGAACATCTTCGTCGTCAGCGCCTGCTTCAGCGTCCCCACGCGCAGGAACTCCTCGCCCGCGTCGGGCCGCGCCGCGATCTCGTCGTACGCCCTGGCCGCCGCCAGGCACTGGTTTGCCATCACCTCGATCTGCATCTCGAACTGCCCGAGCCGGCCGGCGAAGACCGCGTTGGCCGTCAGCGGCGCCCCCTTGACCGACTTGGACTTGGCGTACTCCATGCACACGTCCCGCACCCGGCGGGCGATGCCGAGCGCGGTGGTGGCGATGAGGACGCGGCTGGCGTTCAGCCCGATCTCCAGCAGGCGCAGCCCGTTGCCGCGCAGCACGTTCGCCGCCGGCACCCGCACGCCCGACAGCGACACCTGGTACGTCGCCGACGAGCGCAGCCCGATGACGTCCCACCGCTTCTCCACCGTGATGCCCGGCGTGTCGCGCGGCACCAGGACGGCCAGGTAGCCCGACGGGTCGTCCTCGGCCCGCGCGATCACGACGACGAAGCGGGCGAAGTCGGTGTTGGTGGAGAACGCCTTGTGGCCGTCGAGCACCACCGTGTCGCCCTCGCGCCGCGCGGTGGTGCCGATCCTGGCCAGCTCGCTGCCTGCCGCGTGCTCGCTGCCGAGCGTGGCGCAGAAGCCGCTCTCGGCCACGAGCGGCACGAGGTGGCGCTTCTTCAGCTCGGCGTCGCCGTACCAGGAGACCATGCTGGTGGCCAGCACCGGGATGAACAGCGTGAAGGCCGCCCCGGCGTCGGCGTAGGCCAGCTCGGCGGTGATCCGCACGCTCTCCTCCAGCCCCATGCCGAGGCCGCCGAACTCCTTGGGCATCCACCAGTTCGCCAGGCCGGTGTCGGCGAAGCGCCGGTAGAGGGGGAGCGGCGCCTCGGCCAGCGAGTCCAGGTACGCCTCCTCGCCCAGCAGCTCACGCCGGGCGAAGCCCTGCACGGTCCGCAGGTAGTCGGGCTGCTTCATCGGCTGTTCAGTCCTCCTCGTCGCGGGTGTCGAGCAGCTCGGCGAGCTGGCGGACCGTGGGGCACTCCAGCAGCCCGGTCACCGGCACCGAGGCGGCCAGCGTCTTGCGGATCCTGGTGGTGAGCTCGATCGCCAGCAGCGAGTGGCCGCCGAGCTCGAAGAAGTTGTCCAGGGCCCCGATGGGGTCGATGCCGAGCACCCTGGACCAGATGTCGGCGAGCGTGGCCTCGGTGCCCTCGCGCGGCTCCACGTACGGGTTGTTCAGCTCGGGGCGGGGGTGCCGCTCGCGGTCGTCGAAGTCGTCGTCGCTCTCGTGGATGTCGCCGGTGACCCACTGGGCGATCCGCGCGTCGAGCGAGCCGGTCGAGATGACCAGGTGCCCGACGCGGTCGGCGGCCGACAGCGCCCGCTCCAGGACGTCCACGCCCTCCGCCGGGGTCATCGCGTAGTCCACCACCGCGCCGCTGTGCCCGGCGACCCGGTCGGGGTCGATGTTCCAGGTGTCCCAGTCGACCGTGACCCAGCGGCCGGCGCCCTCCGTCCTCGCGGTGCGGACGTAGGCGTCCAGGGCGGCGTTGGCCGCCGCGTACGGCCCCAGCGTCATGCCGCCGAGCACGGCGGCGATGGACGACAGCGTGATCCGCCGGTCGGGGCAGTGCCCGCCGAGCACCTTCTGCAGCACGTGGAAGCCGGTCACCTTGGCCGCCAGGTGCGCCTCGCACTGCGGGCGGTCCATCAGGTGGGCGAAGTTGAAGTACGCGCCGTCCTGCACGCCCGCGCCGTGCACCACCACGTCTATCCCGCCGAAGCGCTCGACCGCGGCCGCGACGACGGCCGCCATCTGCTCCTCGTCGGCCACGTCGGCCGACAGGGCGAGCACGGTCGCGCCCCGGTCCTCCAGGTCCCGGATGTTGCGGATGTGCCGGGCCGTGCGGTCCCCGCCGGGCGGCGAACCGGCCAGGTAGGCGTCCCACTCCTCGCGGGGCGGCAGCGGGGAGCGGGCGGTCAGGACCAGGCGGCAGCCGTACGTGCCGGCCAGGTGCCGGGACAGGACGAGCCCGACGTCGCCGAGCCCGCCGGTGATGAGCACGGTGTCGCCGTCGCGGAACGGCCGCCGCTCCGGCTCCTCCACCGGGTACGGCTCGTAGCGGCGCAGCCACGTCTCGCCCGCGCGCACCGCCACCGGGCCTTCGTGCGCGCAGACCGACGCGGCGAGCACCTGGACGGCCAGGGTAGCCGGGTCCGTGCCGGCGTCCACGTCGATGTGGCGGCAGCGCAGCCGCGGGTTCTCCTGCTGGAGGCTGGGCGCGAGCGCCGCCAGCGTGGCGTGCTCGGGGTGGCGCAGGTCGGCCCCGGCCACGTTCACGGCCTGCGGCGTGAGCAGGACCAGCTCGGCCCTGGGCGCCGAGCCGGTGTTGTCGACCAGCTCCCTGGCCAGCGCCAGCGCGGAGTAGAAGCCGCGGTGCTGCCCGGCCGTGAAGTGCTCGACCGGGTCCGTGCCGGGGGCGGGCGGGGCCGAGGCCAGGCTGAGCCCGTGCACGATGGCGCGCGGCATGGTCACCAGCGAGTACATGAGCTCGGCCATGTCGTCCGGCTTGTCCGCGCGGACGGTGAAGTCGCCGGTGTCCTCCTGGTGGAACCGCTCGCCGTGGCGCACGGCGGTCACCTCGGCCCCGGCCAGGGCGAGCCGCTCCACCAGCGCCTCGCCGCGCTCGTCGGCGGCGAACACCAGCCAGGGGCCGGCCTCGCGCAGCCGCTCGTCCAGGCCTGCCACGGGCAGCGGCCGGCGCCGCCAGACCGGCAGGTGCGTCCACTGGGCGCGGTCGAACGTCTTGCCCTCGCCGGCGGGCGCCTGCGCCTGCGCCGGGCTCGCCTTGACCCAGAACCTGCGCCGCTGGAAGGGGTACGTGGGCAGCTCGACCCGGCGTCCCTGGCCGCCGTGGAGCGCCGCCCAGTCCACGGCGCTCCCGGCCAGCCACAGCCTGGCCACCGTCGCCAGCAGCCACTCGGCGGCCGTGACGCCCTCCTCCGGCGCGACCGCGATCTCCTCGACCTGCCCGGCGGCCTGCCCCGCCTGTCCTGGCTGTCCTGCCTGTCCGGCCGCCTGACCGGCGGGACGGCCGACGGCGTCCTCGCGGAGCACGTGGACGCCGATGGCGCCCAGGGCGTCGGCCAGCGCGCCCACCGCCGCCTCGCGGGAGGAGCCCGCGGGCGCGGAGCCGTGCCGCAGGACGGTCCCGACCGCCTCGCGCAGCTCCGCCCACCAGGTGGGGGAGGGGTCGGCCGCGGGCGCGACCAGCCGTACCTTGGGGTTGCGCCGCTGGGTCTTGCCGTCGATCCAGCGGTCCGGGTCGCCCAGCGCCGCCACGGCGTCGTCGCGGTCGCGGCAGACCACCGCCCGCCGCCGCGCGAAGCCGCCCCGCGAGACCTGCAGCGTGAACGCCACGTCCGCCAGGTCGTCGCCGGTGCCCGCGGACAGGTGGGCGCGCAGCCGCTCGGTGGCATCGCCCAGCGCCGTCTCGTCGGCGGCGGAGAGGACCAGCAGGTGGGGTCCTGGCCGGGCGGTCCGCTCCGGGCGGGGCGGTGCCTGCTCCATGACCACGTGCGCGTTCGTGCCGCCGAGCCCGAACGAGCTCACCCCGGCCCGCCGCGGCCCCGCGCCCTCCGGCCAGGGCCGGTCCTCGGTCAGCACGGTGAACCGGTCGTGCGCGGAGGCGAGCGCCGGGTTGGGCGTCTCGTAGTCGGGGGTGCCCGGCAGCAGCTCGTGCTTGAGCGCCATCGCCGCCCGCATCAGGCCGGTGACGCCGGAGGCGCGGTCGAGGTGGCCGAGGCTCGGCTTGAGCGAGCCCAGCACGCACGGCGTCTCCCTGGGCTGGGCGAAGACCCGGTTCATGGCGGCCAGCTCGATCGAGTCGCCCAGCATGGTGCCGGTCGCGTGGCACTCGACGTAGCCGACGGTGTCGGGCTTGACCCCGGCCACGCCCAGCGCCGACTCGATCACGTCGGCCTGGCCGTCCACGCCGGGCGCGGTGTAGCCGGCGCGCAGGCGGCCGTCGTTGTTGGCGGCCGAGCCCAGGATGACCGCGTGGATGATGTCGCCGTCGGCCAGCGCGTCGGACATGCGCTTGAGCGCCACGGCGCCGGACCCGCTGCCCATCACGGTGCCGCCGGCCTCGGCGTCGAAGCTGCGCACCCGCCCGTCGGGCGACATGATGCCGCCCTGCTCGTACAGGTAGCCGGCCGGCTGGGGGAGCGGGGTGAAGGCGCCGCCCGCCACCGCCACGTCGCACTCGTACGTGAGCAGGCTCTGGCAGGCCAGATGCACGGCGACCAGCGAGGTCGAGCAGAACGTCTGCACCGACACGGCGGGCCCGCGCAGCCCCAGCTTGTACGACACCAGCGAGGCGAGCGAGTCGCGCTCGTTGCCCACGGCCATCAGCAGCGCGCCGCCCGGCTGGGAGCCGAGACTCTGCAGGTTCTGCACGATGTAGTCGGGGAACCCGCACCCGCCGAAGACCGCGACCTGCCCCGGCACGTCGGTCGGGCAGTAGCCGGCGCTCTCCAGCGCCTCCCACGAGCACTCCAGGAACAGCCGGTGCTGCGGATCCATGGTCTCGGCCTCGCGCGGGTTGATGCCGAAGACCGTGGCGTCGAAGCGGTCGAGGTCGTGCAGCGGGCCGCCGACGCGCACGTAGCGCGGGTCGGCGAGCATGCCCGGATCGACCCCGGACTCCCGCAGCTCCTCGTCGGTGATGGTCCGCAGGCCCTTGACGCCGGCGAGCAGGTTGTCCCACAGCTCGTCGACGCTCCGGGCGCCGGGGAAGCGCCCGGACATGCCGATCAGCGCGACCGCGGAGTCGTAGTCGGTTCCGGTCATGACGTCCTTCCGCTCCTGAGCATGTTGCGTCGCTGGGCGATGCGGGACCGCTGCTGGTCCCGGGCCTGGCTCGGCTGCTCGCCCGCGTCCTGGTCGGCCCTGGCCGCCTCGGCGAGCGAGGCGATCGTGGGCGCCTGGTAGAGGATGTGCGGCGGCAGGTACGACAGCTCCAGCGCCTTCCTGACCTCGGCGATGATCTCCATGCCGAGCAGCGAGTTGCCGCCCAGCTCGAAGAAGTTGTCGTGCACGCCGACCTGCTCCAGGCCCAGCGCGTCCGCCCAGACCCCGGCGATGGCCTGCTCGGCCGGCGACTGCGCCTCGACGTAGGCCGTGGACAGGTCGGGACGGGGGTGCCGCCCGAACGCGTCGCGGATCTTCTTCACCGTCGCCTGGTGGCTCTCGATCGACGACTTGCGGCTCATCGCCACCAGCGGCGCGAAGTCCTGCGTGGAGGCCACGACGTGCCGCTCGCCGCTGGCCAGCGCCCGCAGCAGCGTCTCCCAGCCCTGGTCGAAGGTGAGCCCGAAGTTCTCCCGGTACCAGGCGAAGTACTGCTTGGAGCCCTCGTCGTAGTTCTCCAGGCCCTCGGTCCAGCCGTTCCAGGTCCACTCGCACCAGTCGATCGAGGTGACCGTCACGCCGGGCAGCTCGTCGCCGAGCGCGAAGGCGTCCAGGAAGGCGTTGGCCGCGCAGTAGTCCACCTGGCCGGCGCCGCCGCCGGTGGCCGAGGTGGTGGAGGAGAACAGCGCCACGAAGTCCACGGGCCTGCCGCGCAGCGCCTCGGCCAGGGCGAGCGTTCCCATCACCTTCGGCGCGAGCACCCGGTCCATGTCGGCGATGGTCTTGAACTGCATGAGACCGACGGCCGGGACGCCGGCGCAGTGCAGTACGCCGTTCAGCTCGCCGAAGCGCTCGATCGCGGTGTCCACCGCGCGCCGCGCGTCCTCGGGCTTGGAGACGTCCCCGGCGACGGTGGCGACCTCGACGCCCGCCGCCTCCAGCCGGCGCAGGCCCTCCAGCCGCCTGCGCACCTCGGGCGCCGCGGTGTCGCTGGCCAGGATCGAGGCCCACTGCTCGCGCGGCGGCACGGGGGTGCGGCCGAGCAGCACCAGGCGGGCCTGATAGTGCTCGGCCAGCCGCTCGGCCATGGCCAGCCCGATGCCGCCCAGCCCGCCGGTCACCAGGTAGGTCCCGCCCCGCCGGACCTCGGCGGCGGGCGGCGCCGCCTCGATGACGGCGGCGTCGAGCACCTCGTAGTCGGGGATCCACCGCTGCCCGCCGCGCAGGCCGACCACCTGGTCGGCCGGCTCGGCGCGCAGCTCGGTCAGCAGCGCCCGCGCGCTGTCGCCGTCCACGTCGATCAGCCGGGTCCTGACCCTCGGGTACTCGACCGGGATCAGCCGGGCCGGGCCGAGCAGGGTGCCGAGCGCGGCGCGTACGCGGTCGCCGGGCAGCACCCGCTGGCCGCCGGAGGTGACGATGTCCAGCGTCCAGCCGGGCAGCCCCAGGTCTCCCGCGGCGCGGGCGAAACCGACCAGGGCGTGCAGGCCACGCTGCAGGCTCTGCTCGATCGGGCCGTCCCCGGCCGACCACAGGTGGACGACGTGCTCGGGCTCCCAGCCCCGGCCGGTCAGCTCGCGCAGGGCGGCCAGGGTGTCCTCGGGCGAGCCGGGACGGATCCGGAAGCCGTCGGGGTCGCTGGAGAAGCCGTCGCCCGGCCGTACCAGGACGACCTCCTTGCCGGTCTCGGCGAGGTGCGCGAGCAGCGGGGCGGCCAGCGTGCCGGCGAGCCCGTCGTCGGTGTAGACGAGCCAGCGGGTGGCCTGCTCCGCCTGCGCCGGGCGCGGCGTGGTCTGGCGCCAGACGGGCGTGTGGATCCAGCGCGTGTCGGGCAGGCGCGGGTACGCCTTGGCGATGCTCGTCGGGTCGCTCTCGTCGAAGGCCGCCGCGCCGCCGCTCATCGCCGTACGGTCGATCTCCAGCCAGTAGTCCTGGTGCTCGAACGGGTACGTGGGCAGCGGGACCCGGCCGGGCCGCCAGGCGCGGTCCTCGTGCAGCGCGGCCCAGTCGACCGGCGCCCCGGTCAGCCAGAGCCTGCCGACGGCCGTCGCGAGGGCGGCGCCCGCGTCCTGCGGGTCGTTCGCGGCGGGCAGCGTGGTCACGATGAGCGGCCACTGGGCACGGTCGCAGGCCGGGTGGCCGCGGGTCAGCGCGCCGAGCGACTGGCCTGGCCCGATCTCGACGAGGGCCAGGTCGGCCTGCCCGAGCACGTGCCCGAGGCCCCTGCCGAACTCGACCGTCTCGCACATGTGCCTGGCCCAGTAGCCGGGGTCGGTGACGACCTCGGCCGTGGCGACCTCTCCCGTCACGTTGCTCAGGTACGGCAGCTTCGGGGCGTTCAGCGTGATGTTGTCGGCGATCCAGGCGGTCAGCTCGCCGGCCACGGGCGCCAGCATCCGGGAGTGGAAGGCGTGCGTGGTCTCCAGCCGCCGATGCCCGATCTTGGCCTTCAGCAGCAGCGCGGCGGCCCGCTCGACCGCCTCCGCCGGCCCGGCCAGCACCACCTGGGAGCCGGTGCGCACGGCCACGTCGAGGTCGCGGGCGAACACCTCGCCGAGCACCGCGCTCAGGCGCTGCTCGTCGGCCGAGACCGCGAGCATCGCGCCCTCGGGCTGGGAGGTGATGAGCTTGGCCCGGTAGGCCACGAGCCGCAGCGCGTCGGGCAGCGACAGCACGCCCGCCAGGCAGGCGGCCACGTACTCGCCGAGGCTGTAGCCGATCATGATCTCAGGGGTCAGGCCCCAGCGGACGAGCTGCCGGGCCAGCGCGTACTCGGCCACGAAGACGGCCGGCTGGATGAGGTGGGCGTCGGTCGTGGAGCGCGGCGCCTCGGGCTCCGTGGCCCGGCCCAGCAGTCTGGCCAGGTCGCCCGCGCCGTCCGCGGCCTTCTGCGCGGGCACGAACACGTCGGAGAGCTGGCCCGCCTCGGTCAGGCCCAGCACGGACAGGCACTCGTCCACGTCGGCGCGGAAGCCCGGCTCCTCGGCGTACAGCTCGGCCACCATCCCGGGGTACTGCTCGCCCACGCCCGCGATCAGGAAGCCCACCTTCCTGCCGACGGTCGAGTCCGCGCGCCCCAGCGGCCCGGCGGGGTCGGCCAGCTTGGCGGCGGCCGCCTGCGCCGTGTCGGCGACCACGATCCTGCGGTGCCCGAACACCTTCCGCCCGGCCTGCAGCGTGTAGGCCACGTCACCGAGGTCTTCGGAGGAGCCCGCCAGGTGCTCGGCCAGCCGGGCGCACGACTGCTCGGCGGCGGCCTGGGAACGGGCCGAGACCGGCAGGATCTGCCAGCGGCGCGAGCGCGGCCCGCGCGGCTCGGGGATCGGCGCCTCGGTGACGATGGCGTGCGCGTTGGTGCCGCCCATGCCCAGCGAGCTGATGCCCGCGATCCTGGGCCGGTCGGCCGAGCGCGGCCACGGCGTGGGCTCGGCGGTGACGCGGAAGGGGCTGCTCTCGAAGTCGATCTCGGGGTTGGGTGAGCGGTAGTGCAGCGTGCCGGGGATGAGCTCGTTGCGCAGCGACTGGACGACCTTGATCAGGCCGGTCACGCCGGAGGCCCGGTCGAGGTGGCCCACGTTGGGCTTGATCGAGCCGAGCACGCAGTACTGCTTGCGCTCGGTCGGCCCGAACGCCCGGGTCAGCGCGGCCACCTCCATGGGGTCGCCGACCTCGGTGGCGGTGCCGTGCGCCTCGACGTACGAGATGTCGGCCGGGTCCACGCCCGCCCTGGCCAGGGCGGAGGAGACGCAGCGGCGCTGGCCGTCGATGCTGGGCGCCAGGTAGCTGAACTTGATCGCGCCGTCGTTGTTGACGGCCGAGGCCCGGATCACGGCGTGCACGGTGTCCCGGTCGGCGATCGCGTCCTTCAGCCGCTTCAGCGCCACGACCGCGGCGCCGTCGCCGAACATGCTGCCCCTGCCCTCGGCGTCGAAGGTGCGCACGTGGCCGTCGGGCGACTCCTGGCCGCCCTCCTCCCACAGGTAGCCGACGCGGTCGGGGATGCGCACCGACACGCCGCCGGCCAGCGCCATGTCGCACTCGCCGCGCCGCAGGCTCTCACTGGCCAGATGCACGGCGACCAGCGAGGTCGAGCAGAACGTCTGCACCGACAGGCTGGGGCCGTTCAGGTCGAGGCGGAAGGAGACGTTCGTGGCCAGGGAGTCCTTGTCGTTGCCGATCATCAGGGCGGAGGTGTCGACGCCCATCTCGAACGCCATGAGCCGGGTCAGCAGGTAGCCGCTGATGTTCATCCCGGCGAACACGCCCACGCTGCCCCGGCCCTCGGGGGCCGCGTACCCGGCCGACTCCAGGACCTCCCAGACGCACTCCAGGAAGATGCGCTGCTGCGGGTCGGCGAGCGCCGCCTCGCGCGGGTTGTAGCCGAAGAACCCGGCGTCGAAGCCGCGGACGTCGTCCAGGACCGGCCGCGAGCGCACGTAGTTGGGCTGCTGGAAGGTCGCGGGGGAGACGCCCGCCTCCAGCAGTTCCTCGTCGGAGAACCGGGTGAAGGACTCCACGCCGGTGCTGATGTTGCGCCAGAACGCCGGGATGTCGGGCGCACCCGGGAACCGGCCGGCCATGCCGATGACGGCGATCCCGGCGTCGTCTGGTGAACCGTGCTGATCCATCAACATGCCCTTCTTCACTGAGGTTGCTCTCACAGCAGCCCGCCCCTGCCCCAGCCGCGCGCCAGGCGGCGGGCGGCGAACACGCCGGCCAGCAGGCCGAGCGCCAGCAGCACGGCGGCGGGCGGCACGACCCCCGCCACGTCCGCGCGGACGGCGGCCTGCATCATCTCCAGCGCGTAGTAGCCGGGGGAGATGTGCGCGGCCGCCTGCGCCCAGTCGGGCATGATGCTCAGCGGCACCAGCGCGCCGCCCAGGGAGCTGAGGGTGAGCGCGCCCACGTCGGAGATCACGCTGAGCTCGCCGTGGCTGCGTACCAGGGTGGCCAGCGCCGCGCCGATCGACAGCAGCGCGAACGCCCAGATCACGATGGCCGCCAGCACCAGGAGCGGCGACGGCGGCACGGGCAGCCCGATGGCCAGGCAGCCGTACACCAGCAGGATCGACTGCTGCGCGACCATCACCACGAACAGCGGCAGCGTCTTGCCGATGAGCAGCTCCGGCGCCGGCGCCCTGCTGGTCCGCAGGCGGTCCCAGGTGCGCCAGGTGCGCTCCGACAGGATCGAGTTGCCCGCCATGGAGATGGCGAACACCGAGAACATCACCATCAGGCCGGTGGCGATCTGGGTGGCGCCGCCGTCCATCGCCCGCACGTACAGGGGTTTGAGCACCAGCATGAGCACCATCGGCATGACGACGTAGCTGATGATCTGCCCGGGGTCGCGTAACCGGATGATCAGGTTGTGCCTGGCCAGCGCGGAGATCCGGTAGACGGCGTCGAGCACGCCGAGCCCGCGCGGCGCGGGGTCAAGAAGCATCGTGGACCGCCAGGGATCGGTAGAGGTCGTCCAGGGACGGGTTGCGCACGTCCACCGCGGTGACCGGACGGTCCACCCGGCGGAGCAGGTCGATCAGGGTGGTGGCCGGGTCGGAGGTGGACAGCGCGATCTCCTCCTGGTCGTCCAGCGTCACCCGCACCTCGCCCGGCAGGCCCTGCAGCAGGTCGTCGCAGGCGCCCCTGGCGATGATCCGGCCGTCGCGCGCGACCGCGATCGTGGCCTGGAGCTCGGTCAGCTCGGGCAGGTAGTGGGTGGTGTAGACGACGGCCGCGCCCTCGCCCGCGCGCTGCTTGACCACGTCCAGCATGGCCTGCCGGGTCTCCAGGTCGGCTCCCGCCGTGGGCTCGTCGAGCAGCAGCAGCGCGGGCCGGTGCACGAGCGCGCTGGCGGCCTGCGTACGGCGCTGCTGCCCGCCGGAGAGCTTGCCGGCCCTCCTGTCCAGGAGCTCGGTGAGCCGCAGGACGACCGAGAGCTCCTCCATGGCCGCGCGGAGCGCCGCGCGCCGCAGGCCGGCGAGCCTGCCGTACAGCTCCAGGTGCTCGCGCACGGTGGCCGAGGGGTACAGCGCGATGTGCTGGGGCGCCACGCCGACCTCGCCGCGGGCGGCCGAAGGGGGCTTGCCGTCGATGCTCACCCGTCCGCCGTCCGGGCGGACCAGGTTGGAGACGATCTCCACGAAGGTCGTCTTCCCGGCGCCGTTGTGGCCGAGGAGCCCGACGATCTCACCGGGCGCCACGCTCAGAGTGAATCCGTCGAGGGCCTGGACCGTGCCGTACCGCTTGACGAGATCGGTTGCCACCAGCAACGTGTCACCTCCCTATATTTAATGGAATAGGCGGGCGAGTACGGTTAAAGACATCTTGGCCGGATGAGCACGCGAAATAAGGGGGCGACGGGTGGCAGCTAGTTGCCGGAAATACCGGCCAGCGGCCTGATATTTCACCCTCCGTGTTTACTGCCTAATCTGACCGATATGCAGGTTGGGTCGTTGATCGCCTCCGGATACGACTGCCAGATCTTCGAGGCCGGAGCAGGCAGGATCGTCCGGCGTGCCCGCGACGGCCGCAGCCTGGAGCGGGAGGCCGCCGTCATGCGGCACGCATTCCGCCACGGCTTCCCCGCCCCCGAGATCTTCGACGCCGACGGCGCCGACATCCTCATGGAGCGCGTGGACGGCCCGAGCCTCATGGACGACGTGATCCGCGACCCCGGACGGGCGCCGGAACACGGCCGGCTGCTGGCCTCGCTCCTCCGCGAGCTGGCCGCCGTGCGTGCGCCCGGCTGGCTCCAGGCCGCCGCCGGCTGCCCCGGCAACCGGCTGCTCCACCTCGACCTGCACCCCGCCAACGTGCTGCTGACCGGCGACGGGCCGCGGGTGATCGACTGGGCGAACGCGGCACGGGGCGCGGCGGGCGCCGACGTCGCCTGCACCTGGCTGGTCCTGGCCACCGTGCCCGTCGAGCCGCCGGTCGAGCGGGCGCGGGCCGGGCTGCTCGCGGCGTTCCTGGACGAAGCGGACACCGCGCGGGCGCGGCCGTACCTGCCGCACGTCGCCGGCCGCCGCCGCGCCGACCGGAACATCACGGCGGAGGAGCAGGGGCGCATCGACCGGTTCCTCGCCGGGGAGGCACCCGAGCTCCTCACCGGCCCCACGACGGGCGGCTGACCGCCAGGAGACTGACCGCCGGGACACTGACTGCCGGGACACCGGCGCCGGGAGATCGACATGGACCAGCATCGCGACGTACGGGCATCCGACACCGACCGCGAGGCCACCGCCGAACGGCTGCGGCTGGCCGTCGAGGAGGGCTGCCTCGACTTCGGCGAGTTCGACGACCGCGTGGGCCGCGCCTACCGGTCGGTGACCCGCGGCGAGCTCGTCGAACTGGTCGCCGACCTGCCCGCGCCGCACCGCCCGAGCCCGGCCCCCGCTCCCGTCCCGCGCGGGCTGCCCCGCTGGCTGAAGGTGCTCTGGACCGGATGGGTCGCCCTCCTCGGCGTCAACATCGCGGTCTGGGCGGCGGTGAGCGCGTCCGACCCCTGCCCGGTGGACTTCTGGCCCAAGGACCTGTTCCCGCCCGCGCTCATCCTCGCCGTGGTGACGACCGTCACCGTCGCCAGGAGGCGGGCGGCGACCGCGGAAGGACCCTGACATGGCTCTGCCATCCGTCCAGAAGCCCGCCAGGGACGCGGAACGCCGCACGGATCTGGACTCGCTGCGCATCCTGATGGTCGTCGGGCTGGTGTTCTTCCACTCGGCGCTGGTGTTCGACGCCCAGGACGACTTCTACGTGCGCAACGCCGAGACCGCCGACATCACCGTCGTGCTCGCCGCCCTCGGCGTGCTGTGGGCGATGCCGATGCTCTTCTTCGTCGCGGGCCTCGGCGCCTGGCACTCCCTGCGCCGCCGGGGCACCGCCGGGTTCGTCGCCGAACGCCTGCGCCGGCTGGGCGTGCCGCTGGTCGTCGCGACGGTCGCCATCGTGCCGGTGCCCCAGTGGTTACGGGTGCGCTCCGACCCCGCCCAGCAGCTGTCGTACCCGGAGTTCCTGTCCCGCTTCTTCCACGTGCACGTCGAGCTGCACAACTTCCCGTTCTTCCTCGAAGGGGAGTACTTCGAGACCGGGCACCTGTGGTTCCTCGTGATGCTGCTGACGTTCTGCCTGATGCTGGCCCCCGTCACGCACTGGGTGCGCTCCTCGGCCAGGACGCGCGCCATGGCGGAACGGCTCGGGGACCGCGCCGCCGCGTACGCGCTGCGCCGGCGCGGCAGCACGCTCCTGCCCGCCCTGCTGCTCGGGGCGTTCTGCGCGCTGGCGGGGCTGGAGCAGGAGTACGCCGGGTGGCACCGCTGGGCGTACCTGATCTTCTTCCTGCTCGGCTTCGTCTTCACCACCGACCCGCGCTTCAGGGCGGCGCTCCGCCGCGACACCCCGCTGGTCGTGGTGGCCGGCGCGGTGCTCTTCCTGGTCGGCGTGCCGGTGATGCTGTCGGCCGGCGACGGGGCCTTCACGGAGCTGACGCCGCTCGCGATGACCGGCCGTCTCCTGTACGGGGCCGCCGGCTGGTGCTGGCTGACGTCCATCCTCGGCGTCCTCGACCGCCCGCGCCGCGCTCGGCGCGGGCCCGCCGGCCCGCCCGCCGACCTGCCCGGCGCCCCGCCCGAGCCGCCCGGCCCCCGGCGGGAGCCGCGCCGGCCCGCCGGGGAGCCGTCCCGCTGGCGGGCCTACCTCGGCGAGGCCGTGCTGCCCCTCTACGTCCTGCACCAGCCGATCGTGGTCGCGGTCGCCTTCCTCGTGGTCCGGTGGGACGCGCCGATCGCCGTCAAGTACGTCGCGATCGTCGCGATCTCCCTCGCCGTGATCGCGACCACCTACCACTTCCTGGTGCGCCGCACCAGGGTGACCCGCTTCCTCCTCGGCATGCGCCCCAGGCCCTGACCCGGGAGGGTCACTTGCCGAACCCGGCGGTCAGGCCGGCCAGCAGCTGGCGGCGGCCCACCACGTACAGGACCAGGATGGGCACCGCGGTCAGCACGACGGAGGCGAGCACCGCGGGCACGTTGATGCTGTACTGGCCCTGGAAGCTCCACAGCGCGAGCGGCAGCGTGCGCTGCTCGGGGCTCTGCGTGAGGATGAGCGGCAGCAGGAAGCCGTTCCAGATCGTCAGCGCGTTGTAGATCGTCACGGTCACCACGGCCGGCCTGGTCAGCGGCAGCGCCAGGTGCCAGAGCGTGCCCCACTCGCTGGCGCCGTCGAGCCGCATCGACTCGAACAGCTCCTTGGGCACGTCCCTGATGAAGTTCGACAGCACCAGCACCGACAGCGGGATCGCGAAGGCGATCGACGGCAGGATCAGCGCCAGCAGCGAGTCGTACAGGCTCAGCTTGATGATGATCAGGTAGACCGGGATGATCGTCGCCTGGGTCGGGATGGCCAGGCCCATGAGGAAGAGCGAGTTCGTGGAGCGCAGGAACCGGCCCCGCGAGCTGCGGACGATCGCGTACGCCGCCATGAACGACACCGTCACGGCCGGCACCACCGCGCCGATCGTGACGACCACGCTGTTGAAGAAGTAGCGGATGAAGTCCGACTCGATGACCAGCTGGTAGTTGGCCATCGTGGGCTCGGCCGGCGGCACGAGCGGGTTCTCGGCGTAGTAGTTGCTCTGCGACTTGAAGCTCGTGATGACGATCCAGTAGATCGGCACGACCACGATGACCAGCCAGACCACCGACATCGTCCCGGCCACCCAGTTGGGCCGGCGGTTCACGCCCTTGCCCCTGGGGCGGCGCCGGCCGGCGTGCTTGGCCGCGGCCCGCGAAGAGTCCTTCGCGGTAATCGTCGCCATGTCAGGCCCCTTCCAGCTGGCTGTGGGTCTGGTCCCGGCCGCCGAGCCTGCGCAGCAGCAGCGCCAGCGCCAGGCCCACGAGGACGAGGATGACCGCGATCGCGCTGGCCGGCCCCATCAGGTTGGCCATGAATCCCCGCTTGTACATCTCCACGGCGAGCACCCGGGTGGCGTCTCCCGGGCCACCGGCGGTGAGCACGAAGATCAGGTCGAAGAAGACCAGCGAGCCCACGACCATGAGGGTCGACGACGTGATGATCGTGTACTTGAGCTGGGGCAGGGTGATGCTGAAGAACATGCGGATCCGGCCGGCCCCGTCCAGCTCCGCGGCCTCGTACATCGAGCGCGGGATCTGGCGCACGCCACCCTGGTAGAGCAGCGAGTGGAACGGGATGAACTGCCACGAAACCACGAAGATCACGACGCCGAAGGCGAGCACCGGGCGGCCGAGCCAGTCCTGCACGAGGATCGGGATGCCGAGGCCGGCGCCGAGCCCGAAGTTCGGGTCGAGCAGCGCCTTGAAGGTGATCGCGATGGCCGCGGAGCTCAGCAGCAGCGGGATGAAGTACAGCACCGCGAGCACCGCGCGATAGCGCTGGAACCCGGCGAGGAACGTGCCGAGCAGGAGGCTCGCGGGCGTCTGCACCGCCCACGACAGGGCGATGACGAGGAACGTCACCCACAGCGCGTGCGGCAGCCCCGGGTCGCTGAGCACGGCCTTCCAGCTGTCGAGACCGCTGAGGCGGATCTCGCCGAGCCCGTCCCAGGTGGTGAAGCTGAGGGCGAAGACACCGAAGAGCGGTATCACGGCGAACGCGACGAAGAACAGCAGGGCCGGCACGGCCAGCCAGGACAGGCCGCGCCCCTGGCCGCCCGGTGTGGCGGCCACGGACGCGCTGCCCCTGGCGGGGATCGGGGGGACGGTCACTTGCCGATGACCTCGTTGAGGTTCTTGGCGAACTGCTGCGGCGTGACCGACAGCTGGAAGAGCTTGGCGATGTTGTCGAGCAGCACCTCGGCCGCGGTCGGGCTGAGCGCCTGGTCCCAGGACTGCTGGAAGGACTTGGCGTTGGCGGCGGTGTCGTAGACGAACTTCTGCCAGGGCGCGTCCTCGCCGGTGCCGAACTGCGCGTCGATGCCCTTGACGATCGGCACCTGGGTGATGCCGACCCAGTCCTTGGACTGGGCGTCGGCGTTCATCTCGGTGAGGAGGAACTTCTTGGCGATCTCCTTCTCCTCGGCGGTGGCCTTGGAGGAGATCGACATGTACTGGGCCGGGTTGCCCACGGTGTTGCTGGGGTCGCCCTTGCCGCCGGCCACCGGCGGGAAGTTCATGTAGCCGAGGTTGCCGCCGGTCACGAAGTCGCCGCCGTCGGTCTTCATCGACCCGTACGTCCAGCCGCCGTGCAGCATCATCGCGGCCTTGCCGGTGTAGAGCAGCGCCTGGTCGGCGTTGGAGTCGGCGGTGATCGTCGAGAAGCCCTTGACGAAGCCGTTGGCCTTGATCAGCTCCTGCATCTTGGTCAGGGCGTCGATGGAGGCCGGGTTGTTCCAGGCGTCCTTCTCGCCGTCGTAGATGGCCTGGAACACCTCGGTGCCGCCGATGCGGTCGAAGAGGAACTCCAGCCACATCATGTTGGTCCAGCGGGACTGCCCGCCGAGCGAGAACGGCGCGATGCCGGCGGCGTTGAACTTCTTGACGAGGTCCATGATGTCGCCCCACTCCTGCGGGGCCTGCGCGCCGACCTTGTCGAAGATCTTCTTGTTGTAGTAGAGGACGATCGGCGTGACCGTCTCGACGGGCACCGCGTAGATCTTGCCGTCGACCGTGGCCGCCCCGAAGGAGGACGGGAAGAGGCGGTCCTTGTAGGCCGCGTTCTCGTCGAACCACGAGGTGAGGTCGTCGACCTGGCCCGCCTGCACGTAGCTGCGCAGGCCGCCGCCGCCCCAGCCCCAGATGATGGTGGGCGCCTCGCCGGCGCCGATCGCGGTCTTGATCTTCGCCTTGAACGCGTCGTTCTGGAAGGTCGTCGTCGCGAGCTGGCCGTTCGGGTTGGCCTTGTTGAAGCGCTCGACCGCGCGGGTGCGCACGCCTTCGTTCGGCTGGCCCGTGAGGTACCAGTAGGTGGCCTTGCCGGCGCCGCCGCCGGTGCCACCGGTGCCGCCGCCACCACCGGCCCCCGTCTGGGTGGGCCCCGAGCTGCCGCAGGCGGCCAGGGCGGCTCCCAGGGGCAGGCCCATGGAGAGGGTGAGGAATGTACGGCGAGAGGTTGTCCTGGTCTCCACGCTGATCTCCGTACTTGAACGCCGGGGGATGGGCCGCGCGAACTCGTCTTAAGTGAACTTGTCGAAACATTTGCGACATGCCGCGTGGCTCGCCAATTTAGGTTTCGCCCATGTACCTGTCAAGACTCTCGGGTACGGGGAATCTCCCCATTTCCGGAAGGCCTGTGTAAAGTACTCAGGCGCGGTGTCCAGCCTGGTCGTCCGGTGTCGGTAGCGGGTCTCGGGCAGGTCACGCAACGACATCGAAATATTTCGAAACCCCCTGTGGTCATCGCCATGAAGGAGCTCCGCAGATGACGGCTGTTGATCGGACGCCCGCGGTGGACGGTGTTCGCCGTCCATGGCAGGACCAGAGCCTCCCCGTGGCCGACCGGGTCGACGCCCTCCTCGCGGCGATGACGCTGGAGGAGAAGATCGGCCAGCTCGGCAGCCGCTGGGTCGGCAACGACATGCAGCACGAGCAGCCGCAGGACGCCGACACGCTGAACGTCGCCCCCATGCAGGACGTGTTCGCGGCCTCCGGCACGGTCCCCCTCGACGAGGCGATCGAGTACGGCCTCGGCCACCTGACCAGGGTGCACGGCAGCGGTCCCGTCACCGCCGAGCAGGGCGCCGCCGAGGTGGTCAGGTTGCAGCGGGCGGTGGTCGAGCGGTCGAGGCTCGGCATCCCGGCCATCGTGCACGAGGAGTGCCTGACCGGGTTCACGACGTACGGGGCGACGGTCTACCCCGCGGCCATCGCGTGGGGGGCCACGTTCGACCCCGGGCTGGTGGAGCGGATGGCCGCCGCGATCGGGCGCGACATGCGGGCCGTGGGCGTGCACCAGGGCCTGTCGCCGGTGCTCGACGTGGTGCGCGACTACCGGTGGGGACGGGTCGAGGAGACGATCGGCGAGGACCCGTACCTCGTCTCCATGCTCGGCTCCGCCTACGTGCGCGGCCTGGAGGGCGCGGGCGTCATCGCCACGCTCAAGCACTTCGCCGGCTACTCGGCCTCGCGGGCGGCCCGCAACCACGGCCCCGTCCCGATGGGGCGGCGCGAGCTGATGGACATGATCCTCCCGACGTTCGAGACGGCCATCGCGGTCGGCGGGGCCCGCTCGGTCATGAACTCCTACTCCGACGTGGACGGCGTGCCCGCCGGCGCGGACCCCTGGCTGCTGACCGAGGTGCTGCGCGAGGAGTGGGGCTTCACCGGCACGGTCGTGTCCGACTACTGGGCGGTCCCGTTCCTGGCCACCATGCACCGCGTCGCCGCCGGCACCGACGAGGCCGGCGTGCTGGCGCTGTCCGCGGGCATCGACGTCGAGCTGCCCGACACGCTCGGCTTCGGCCGCCACCTGGCCGGACGGGTGCGCGCCGGCGAGCTGCCCGAGTCGCTGATCGACCGGGCGGTGCGCCGCCTGCTCACGCAGAAGGTCGAGCTCGGACTGCTCGACCCCGACTGGACGCCGGAGCGGTCCGTGTCCGGGGCCGCCGCCGTGGACCTCGACTCGCCGGACAACCGGGCGCTGGCGCGCGAGCTGGCCGAGAAGTCGGTCATCCTGCTCGACGCCGGCGAGGCGCTGCCGCTGAACCCCGGGCTCCGGCGCGTCGCGCTCGTCGGGCCGTGCGCCGACGACCCCCGTACCTTCATGGGCTGCTACGCCTTCCCCAACCACGTGCTGCCCCGCCACCCCGGGCTCGGGCTCGGCATCGAGGCGCCCAGCCTCCTCGACGCGCTGCGGGCCGAGCTGCCCGGCGCCGAGATCGTGTACGAGCGCGGCTGCGAGGTGCAGGGCGAGGACCGCTCCGGGTTCGGCGCCGCGGCCGAGGCGGCGCGCGGGGCCGACGTGTGCGTGGTGGCCGTGGGCGACCTGGCCGGGCTGTTCGGCCACGGGACCTCGGGCGAGGGCTGCGACGCCGACGACCTGCGGCTGCCCGGGGTGCAGGAGGACCTGCTGGCCGAGCTGTCCGCCACGGGCACCCCGGTCGTCGTGGTCGTGGTCTCCGGCCGCCCGTACGCGCTGGGCACGGCCCACGCCGGCGCCGCCGCGCTCGTCCAGGCGTTCATGCCGGGGGAGGAGGGCGGCGGGGCGATCGCCGGCGTCCTGTCCGGCCGGGTGCAGCCCTCGGGCAAGCTGCCGGTGCAGATCCCGCGCGGGCACGGCGGGCAGCCGGGCACGTACCTGCAGCCGCCGCTGGGCGCCAACAGCGAGGGCATCAGCAACCTCGACCCGACGCCGCTGTTCCCGTTCGGCCACGGCGCCTCCTACACCACGTTCGAGGTGGGCGACCTGCGGATCAGCGACGCGGAGGTGCCGACCGACGGCGAGTTCTCGGTGACCGCCACCGTGCGCAACACCGGCGGGCGGGCCGGCGAGGAGGTCGTCCAGCTCTACCTGCACGACGTCACCGCCCAGGTCACCCGCGCGGTCCGGCAGCTGGCCGGGTTCGCCAGAGTCTTCTTGGAG
The DNA here is from genome assembly GCF_006334985.2 of Nonomuraea phyllanthi. Lineage (GTDB taxonomy): Bacteria > Actinomycetota > Actinomycetes > Streptosporangiales > Streptosporangiaceae > Nonomuraea > Nonomuraea phyllanthi. The sequence goes on along the minus strand of NZ_VDLX02000014.1, from coordinate 154,167 downwards.
CCGGGGGCGCGGGCCCGCGTGACCTTCCTCGTGCACGCCGACAGGACGGCCTTCACCGGACGCGATCTGAGGCGCATCGTGGAGCCAGGGGAGGTCGAGGTCCTCGTCGGAACGTCGGCGGCCGATCTGCCCTGCCGGGGTACGGTACGGTTGACCGGCCCGATCAGGGTCGTCGGCCATGACCGCCGCCTCGTCACCCCCGTGTCGGTCGAGCAGCGGGAGGGAAGCGATGCCGGTCAGTCCTAGGCGCGCCACGCTGGCCACGGTCGCGGCCTCCGCAGGCGTGTCGGTGGCGACCGTGTCCAAGGTGCTCAACGGCCGCAGCGACGTCGCGCCGGCCACCCGGTCCCTCGTGGAGTCGCTGCTGCGGGAGCACGACTACATCGCGTCGTCGCCGCGCCGCGGCGAGGCCGTCGCGACGGACACGGTCGAGGTGCAGTTCGACAACGACCTCAACGGCTACTCCACCGAGATCTTCCAGGGCGTGGTCGCGGCCGGGGCCGAGCTCGGCGTCGGGGTCGTCGTCAGCGTCAGGAAGAGCATCGACCACCCGGCGATGTGGGCCCGCGAGCTCGTCGCCTCCGGGCGCCGGGCGCTCATCTGGGTCACGTGCTGGGAGCTGACCACCAGGCAGCTGACCGCGCTGTCCCGCGTCCAGATGCCGCTGGTCGTGATAGACCCGCTCAACCTGCCGCACCGCCAGGTGACCAGCATCGGCTCCACCAACTTCGCGGGCGGGCTGGCCGCCACCCAGCACCTGCTGGCCCTGGGGCACCGGCGCATCGCCTACATCGGCGGGCCCGCCACCGCCACCTGCAACCAGGCCCGGCTGCACGGCTACCGCGCCGCGATGGAGTCCGAGGGGGTGCACGTGCCGCGCGAGTACATGCGGTTCGGGCACTTCCGCTACCAGGACGGCCTGGAGCACGGCGCGGCCATGCTCGCCCTGCCCGAGCCGCCGACGGCCATCTTCGTCGGCTGCGACGAGAGCGCGCTGGGCGTCATGGAGGCGGCCAGGGCGCGGGGCCTGCGCATCCCCGAGGACCTGAGCATCGTCGGCTTCGACGACACCCAGATCGCCCGCATGGCCTCGCCGCCGCTGACCACCGTGCGGCAGCCGCTGCGCGAGATGGGCGGCGTGGCCCTGCGTACGGCGCTGCGCCTGGCGGCCGGCGAGAAGATCGACTCCCACCACGTGGAGCTGGCCACCGAGCTGATCGTCCGCTCGTCCACGGCGGACGTGCGCTGCGCGGAGCACTGAGCCCGGGCGGTCCACCGGGTGGCACCCACCGCGCCGGGGCCGCGCGCCGGGCGATACGTTACCCGCATGCCCTCCACCCCCCGGCCGGACGACCGCGCCGCGTCCGCGTTCCGGTTCGCCACCGAGCTGGTCGCCTGGGTCGCGACCCCCTGGGCCCTCGCCCCGCACTCCGTGCCGCTGGCCGTGCTGTCGGTCGTGGTGCTGATCGGGTTGCCGACGGTGTTCTCCACCCCCGGTGACAAGCGCAACGTGATCGTCGCGGTGCCCGGAGCGGTGACGATCGTGCTGGTCGCGGTGCAGCTGGTGGCCGCGGTGGTGGCGGCGTGGGTGGCGTGGCACGTGGTCGCCGCCGCGCTGGTGACCGTGCTGGCCGCCGTCACGGTGGTGCTGGAGCTGCCGCGCTGGCGGTGGCTCGCCGCCCGATGACGCCTGATGGCGCCCGTGGCGTGCCCGGCGACACCCCGGGTCCCGGGGCGTCTCAGACGCGCAGCATCAGGTCGCTCTGGGTCATCGCGTCGAAGGACGGCGGTGTCAGGGGCTGCTCGGTCCAGATGCACTTGCCGGTGTCGGTGTAGCGGGTGCCCCAGCGGTGGGCGATCGAGGCGACCAGTTGCAGCCCGCGCCCTCCCTCGTCGGTCTCGGTGGCGCGGCGGATGCGCGGTGTGGTGAGGCTGCCGTCCGAGACCTCGCAGGTGAGCACGTCGCTGCGGAGCAGGCGCAGCCAGATGGGGCCCTTCGCGTGCCGGATGACGTTGGTGACCAGCTCGCTGGCCAGCAGTTCGGTGGTCATCGAGAGGTCGTCGAGCCCCCAGGCGTCGAGCTGGGCGCGGACGTGGTCACGGGCCTCGCCCGCGGCCTTGGGGTGTTCCGGAAGCTCCCAGGAGGCCATGTCCTCGCTCGGCAGCGCGTGGGTGTGGGCGATCAGCACCGCGGCGTCGTCGGTGGGCCCCTGCCGGAGGGGCGGCAGGGTGGTGAGGCTGTCGCAGAGGGCCTGGAGGCACTCGGTGCAGTGCGAGCCCGCCGCGTCCTCTCCTTGATGGGGGCAGGGCGTTCCGGGCAGGGCTCCTGACTTCGCGCCCTGAAGGGCCTCGGCCAGGATGGTCATGCCCTGGTCGATGTCGAAGGTGGAGGACTCGACCAGGCCGTCGGTGTAGAGCACCAGCAGGCTGCCCTCGGGCAGCTCCATCGTCAGGGTGTCGAAGGGCGGGGTGGCGGCGCCGAGGGGCGAGTTGGGGCCGATGTCGGGGAAGTACACGGTGCCGTCGGGGAGGACGACGGCGGGCGGGGGATGGCCGGCGCGGGTCAGGGTGCAGGAGCGGGTGGTGGCGTCGTAGACGAGGTAGAGGCAGGTGGCGTAGAAGTCGTCGCCGAGGTCGCTGACCAGGCCGTTGAGGTGGGAGAGCAGATCGTCGGGGGACAGCTCCAGGTCGGTGAGGGTGCGCACCGCGGTGCGCAGGCGGGCCATGGTGACCGCCTCGTCCACGCCGTGCCCCATGACGTCTCCGACGACGAGGGCGACCCGGTCCGCCGACATGGGGATGACGTCGTACCAGTCGCCGCCCACCTCCATGTCCTGGGCGGCGGGCACGTAGCGCGCGGCGGTGGTGACCGCGGGCAGCACGGGCAGGACGTGCGGCAGCAGCCCGCGCTGCAGTTCCTGGGAGCGCGTGTGCTCCCGGTCGTACAGGCGGGCCCGTTCCATGGCCTGGGCGATCAGGCCGCTGAGCGCGGTGAGCAGGTTGCGCTCCTCGCCGGAGAACAGGTGCGGCTCGGCGAAGGAGACGACGCAGGCGCCCACCAGCCGCCCGGAGGCGATCAGCGGCAGGAAGGCCCACGCGCCCTTGCCTCCCGCCGCCGGGAGGTCGGCCGTCGTGGGGTAGCGCTCCATGTACTCCTCGGCCGAGTTGATAAACAGCGGGGTGCGGTCGTGGAGGACCTCGGCGATCGCGTAGTTTCCCGTGGTGGGCAGCGGGGTGATCCGGTTGATGAAGTCCTTGGAGTATCCGGCGTGCCCGACGGGCCGCAGGTGGTCGCCCTCCATGTAGGAGAGCATCAGGCCGGCGGCGCCGAACGCCGGCAGGACGTGGTGGTTGGACGCGTCCACGACGTCCTGCACGCTGACCGCCTCGGCCAGCGCCTGGGTCAGCTCCCTGACGCGGCGCGTCCGCTCCGCCTCGGCCCGCTCCACGGCGGCGCGCTCGGCCGGGGTGGCCGGCGGCGCGGTGACGGTCTCCAGCACCTCGTGGGTCCTGCTGACGTCCCACATCGTGCCGATCATGCGGGTCGGCCCGCCGTACTTCTCGGGGAGCACCCGGCCGCGTGCCCGGACCCACCGCAGTGCCCCGTCCGGGCGGCACACCCGGTACTCGGTGCTGTACATCCGCCCCGCGCGGACCGCCTGGTCAAGATCGGCCAGCACCCACGGCAGGTCGTCGGGGTGGACGAGGCCGGTCCAGGTCTCGATCCGCCCGTCGAAGTCGTCCGGGTCGATGCCGAACACGGCGAACATCGCGTCGTTCCAGACGACGTCGCCGGTGCCGATGTTCCAGTCCCACGTGCCGACCGCCTGCAGGTCCTGCCCCATGCGCGCGCTGGTGGGCTGCTCCTGCGGGGTCGCGTGCATCGCGTCAGGCGGCTCCGAGGCCTTGTTCAGGCGCTCGCCGGCCCAGCGGCCCAGCGTCTCGAGGAAGGCCCGCCGCCGGGGCGGCGGCTCGCGAGAGGAGGCCGTCACGACCGACAGCGCCCCGATCGGCCCGCCGGGGGTGAGCAGGGGCACCGCCACCATCGCCCTGCCGACCGGCCAGGACTGGGAGCCGCCGGTGCCGGTGCCGTCCGTCTCCGGCAGCGGCGCCCGTACGAACGTGCCCTCGTGGAAGGCGCGCGCCGGGGCGAGCAGGTCGTCGCCGTCGAGGCGGTCCCACGCGTGCGCGTACGCCGGGGGCAGCCCGGTGGCCACGGCGAGGCGCAGCCCGCCGCCCCGGCCGGGACTGCCGAGGTGGGCCATGCCGCCCAGCCCGTTGAGCTCGGCCACCGCCTGCTGGGTCGCGAACCGCAGGAGCTCGATCCCCCACAGGTCCTCGCCCACCAGCGTCAGCAGGCGCTCGCGCTCCTCGGAGGACCGGGCCGTCCCCTTGTCACGCGGGCCTTCCGCACGCTGTTCGCCCATCCCTCTCCCAACTTCCGCCCCTCCGGGAGGCATCCGCGCTGTCGATATGGGAGGTGTATGCACACATGAGATGTATGTACCGAGTTTTAGCTACCCCACACCCGAGTCCTTCTCCCCTCGCGCCGTGACCGAAAGACGCTCATTCTCCGGCGGGCCGGTGGCGCCACCCGAGGTAGCCGCCGTCGAGGGTGCGCGCGTCGTAGCCGTGCTCGCCCAGCAGCCGCACGGCCTGAGAGGACACCGCGCAGTACGGCCCGCCGCAGTACGCCACGATCCGCGCCTGGCGCGGCAGCTCGTCCAGGCGCTCGCGCAGCTCGGCCAGGGGGAGCGAGATCGCGCCCGGCACGTGGCCGGCCGCGAAGTCCGTGACCGGCCGCACGTCCACGACCACCGTGCCGGGGTCGGCCAGCCGGGCGGCCAGCTCGCCGGCGGTCACCCCTTCCAGGGACCCGAGCCGCGCGCGTACGGCGTCGCGCAGGTCGGCGAGCCGGTCGTGGGCGAACCCGCGCAGCTCCGCCAGGAATCGCGAGACCCGCTCGTCGGCCACCCGGTAGTAGACCCGGGCGCCCTCCTTCCTGCCGGTCACCAGGTGGGCGGCGCGCAGCTGCTGGAGCTGGGCCGAGGTGTTCTTGAGCGGGACGCCTGCCGCCTGCGCCAGCTCCTCGACCGTGCGCTCGCGCTGGTCGAGCACGTCGAGCAGGCGCAGCCGCACCGGGCTGGCCAGCGCCTTGCCGACGCGGGCCAGCTGCTCGTAGATCGGCTCCTCTGGAAAGTCGGACATCAGACCATGTACTGGTCGTGGCGCAGGTAGAGCTCCGTCCACTCCTCGGCGGTGAGCTCCCGGCCGGTCTGGGCGATGTCGGCCAGCTCCTCGAAGTACGCCTCGCGGGGCGCGCCCGGCGTGAAGAGGATGAGCATCGTGGCGGGCTCGCCGGACTCGTTGCGGAAGGCGTGCACGCCGCCCTCGGGCACGTATAGGAAGTCGCCGGGCCTGCCGTCGGCCCACTTCTCGCCGTTGAACAGGCGGATGGTGCCGGACAGCACGTAGAACGACTCGGTCATCGTGCGGTGGAAGTGCGCGCCGGGGCCGGACGGCTTCGGGCCCATCTCCCATCGGTACAGGCCGAAGGCGCCGTTCGTGAGGCCGCCGGTGGCGAGGTAGCGCACCTGCGTGCCGCCCCTCGCCATCGACAGGTCGGGGGGAGCGTCCGCCGTGCGCAGGACGCCGCTGTGCTCGCCGGTCTCCTTCAGATAGCGGGCCTCGGGGTAGGACATCGCCGCCTCCTTCTAGGATTCTAAGGAATCTTAGAATACTCCGGCGCGCCCGATCACGCGATCCTGGGCAGATCGGCGAAGCGCACCTCCCCGCGCAGCGGCCGGCCCGTGACGAACCGCTCCACCTCGCCCACCGCGTATTCGCCCAGCGCGCGCAGCTCCCTGCCCCGCGCGCCGCTGACGTGCGGGGTCACCCAGACGCCCGGCGCGCCCAGCAGGGGATGGCCGGCCGGCAGCGGCTCGGGGTCGGTGACGTCGAGAATCGCGTTGAGCCGGCCGGACACGCACTCGTCGGTGAGCGCGTCGGTGTCGACGATCTGGCCGCGAGCCGTGTTGATCAGCGTGGCGCCGTCCGGCAGCAGCCCGAGCCGCCGCTTGTCCAGCAGCCGGTACGTCTCGGGCAGGGCGGGGGCGTGCACGCTCACCAGCCCGGAGCGGCGGCACAGCTCGTCGAGCTCGACCGGCTCGCAGCCGAGGGCGCGCGCCTCGTGCTCGTCCAGGTAGGGGTCGCTGAGCAGCGGCGTCACCCCGTACGCGCGGAGCCGCTCGATCACCAGCCGCCCGACCCGCGAGGCGCCGATGACGCCCACGGTCGCGTCGCCCAGCCCGGCGCGCTCGCCCGGGGACGGCACCCCGGGGCGCGGGCCGTCGGGCCAGCCGCCGGAGGCGTATCCGCGCACCCGGCGCGGCACCGACTTGGCGGCCAGGACCAGCATCGAGATCGTGTAGTCGGCCACGGGGACGGCGTTGGCGGCGGCGGCCGACGACACGAGGATGCCCCGCTCGAACACCTCGGGGGTGATGTGCCCCTTGACGCTGCCGGCGGCGTGCGCGATGGCCCGCAGCCTGGGGGCGCGGTCGAGCACGGCCGCGTCGATGCGGGGGCAGCCCCACCCGGTGATCAGCACGTCCACGTCGGCCAGCGTGCCGCCGAGATGGGGGAGCACGGCGTCGGGGGCGTCGACCAGCCCGGCCAGCCGGCCGCGCACGTCGTCGGGGAAGACCTCGGAGAACAGCCCGCGCTGCATCGCGAACGCGGCCCTCACGGGGCGCTCCGCAGGCGCCGCACCGACTGCCTGACCACGATGTGGGTGCCGAGCGTGAGCGGCGGCTCGACCAGCGGGTCCTTGCCGGACAGCGCCAGGCGCACGGCGGCCCGGCCCAGCTCGGCGTGCGGCAGGTGCACGGTGGTCAGCCCGATGTCCTCGGCCGGGGGGACGTCGTCGTAGCCGACCACGGAGACGTCGTCGGGGACGCTCAGCCCGTGCTCGTGGATCGCCTGCACGGCCCCGGCCGCGATCACGTCGGTGGCGGCGAAGACCGCGGTGAAGTCGTCGTGACCGGCGGCGAGCCGCTGCTTCATCGCCGCGTAACCGCTGCTCCGGTCGAAGCCGCAGGGCACCTCGAGCGCCGGGTCGCGGGGGATCCCGTGGTCGTCGAGCGCGGAGCGGTAGCCCGCCACCCGGCTGTCGGACGTGCTGTGGCCGGGGCGCAGCCCGAGGTAGAGGATGCGCCGGTGCCCGGCCGACAGCAAGTGGGCGGTGACCGCGTGGGCGCCGCCGGTGTTGTCGAACCCCACCGTGAGCGCCGGCACCCCCTCGCCGAGCGGCGGCCGCCCGCAGAGCACCAGGCGCGAGCCCGATGAGTCGAGCCCGTGGGCGTAGCGCGTCATGCGCTCGCGGTAGTCGTCGTCCACGACCACGCTGCCCACCAGGATCACCGCCTCGGCGCGCTGCTCCCGCATCATCTGGACGATGGTGAGCTCGCGCTCCTTGTCGCCGCCGGTGGTGCAGATGAGGCAGAGCCGCCTCTCCGCCGCGGCCTGCTCCTCGACGCCCTGCGCGATGTAGGCGTAGTAGGGCATGTCCACCGAGCCGACGACGATGGCCACGGCCCCGGGCGAGGCCACCGACAGCGCCCTGGCCTGGGCGTTGGGCACGTAGTCGAGCTCGCGTACGGCACGCAGCACCTTGTGTCTGGTGCTCGGCTGCACCGGGTAGTCGCCGGCCAGCGTGCGGGAGACCGTCGCCACCGAGACCCCGGCGTGTTTGGCGACGTCGCGGATGGTCACACGCTTAGCCGGTCCAGACAACGCGGTCCCCCACGGATCGGTTTCGGGCGTAGGAGGGCTCGCGGCCCAGGGTGACCGAGACCCGCGACCCAGCGGCATCATTCCACGAGACCCGATCGCCCTCCACGCGGATGTCGGGCGCCTGCGCGGGGGAGCCGCGGTCCAGCCGGACCGCCGAGACGAAGATCGCGTGACGGCCCGGGTGGGTGCCGACGAGGAACGGCGTGGCGGAGTGCGGGCCGTAGGCGTTCTCGTCCTGGCGCAGCGCGGCCTGGGCGGTGCGCCAGCCGTGCAGCCCGGTGATCTCGCTGGTCAGCGTGGCGGACACGGACGCGGTGAGCCCGTCCAGGGCGACGTCGCAGGGCTCGCCGGAGGCGAGGGCGTGCCCGCCCTCGCGCACCACGCTCCCGGCCGGGGCGGTGACGCGGTGCACGCGCACCTCCCACGGGCCGTCCAGCACGGACGCGCTCTCCACGACGACCTCGCCGTCCGTGTAGCGGGAGGCGGCGAAGCCGTCGGCGATCCCGATGCGCTCGATGCGGCGGCGCCGGGTGGCCCGCCCGTCGGGGAGGAGCACGGTGACGTGGTTGTCGATGTTCTCGGCCCGGCCGCCCGGCCCGGTCTCGGGCGCGGTGTGGGTGGAGTAGCCGAGCTTGGTGTAGTGCGGGTCGTCCTTGGCGCTGTCGGGGTCGTTGCCGTCGCTGCCGTGGTTGACCAGGCGGGTGACGCCGTCCGTCCGGTGCAGCAGCCAGCCGGGCGCGGGCAGGGCCAGCGCGAGGTCGCCGTCGCGCGGCTCCGTGGCGGGCGCCGACCACACCGGGTGATCGGGGCCGAGCAGCAGGCCCAGGAACCCCTTGCTCGCCCAGTACGGCGAGGCCGGGCCGGAGTAGCCCTGCGTCATCGGCAGGTACGGCCGGTGCCAGCCCAGCGTGAGCAGCCCGCGCTCGTCGGGCGCGCCGTGCGCGGCGAAGTGGTCGAGGGTGCGGCCCGCCATCAACCGGGTGGTGCCCGGCTCGATCGGCGAGGCGTCGAAGAGGGTGCCGAGCCAGAGCGGGGCCAGGCTCGCCATGCGGTACGTGAGCGAGCGCCCCTGGTGCATGGGGGCGCCGTCGGGGGCGAAGAAGTGCCGGTAGCCGTCGAGGAAGGTGCGCAGCCGCTCCTTGTAGACCGTGGCGTCGGCGCCCGACATCCTGGCCCACCAGAGCGTGTAGAGATGGATCGCCCAGCCGCAGTAGTAGTCGTAGTTCTGGCCGGCGCCGTCGGTGTACCAGCCGTCGCCGACGTACCAGCGCTCGACGTCCGCGAGGTGCCGGTCGATCTCGCCCTGGTCGTACGGTCCGCCGACGCCGGCGAGGAACTGCTCGACGATCACCTTGAACAGCACCCAGTTGCACGGCCAGGCGTGCTTGCCCACGATCCCGCCCAGCCAGGTCACCACGCGCTCCCGCACGTCCGGGTCGAGCCGGTCGAACAGCAGGGGCCGGGTCTCGTGCAGCGCGATCGCGATCGAGGCGGCCTCGACGATCGTCTGGTGGCCGTCGGCGATGGGCGGCCAGGCGTGCTCGTGGCCGGGGTCGGTGCCGTGCGCCAGCCCCTCGGCGTAGCGCTCCAGCAGGGTCGCGGGCGCGTTGGCCGGGTCGCCGGCCAGGCGGAAGGCGGCGATCAGGAAGGTGCGGGCGAAGCCCTCCAGGCCGTCGGACTCGGGGCCCGCCCAGCTCGTACGGCCCGGCAGGCGGTACTGGGCGAAGCCGGGGGTGGCGTACGGCGTGACGGCGTCGAGCAGTCCGTCGGCCACCTTCACCCAGTGATCGCGAGGGTGGTCAGCACGCACGACGCCTCCTAGTAATCGGTTACCTGGCTTCCGGCGCCGAAGATACGCAGGCTTCGCGACCGCCGTCAAGGGCGTTGTACGGCCAACGTAACGAGATGCTAACAACTCTGACGTCGTCGGAGCCGTATGCGCTGCTGAGTCCGGCATTCCGGAAATTGCGACTTTTGAGATGGGGGTTGACGGCCGTGTAACCGGCTCTTAACGTTCAGCGCAACCTGTCGGGTAACCGGTTACCATCCCGCCCCCAGCCGCTTGGAGTCTCGACATGGCTTACCGAATCGATCCGCACCGTCTCAGCCGTCGCGACCTGATCAGGCTCGGCGGCGGCGCTCTCCTCGTCACCACGTCGCTGACGGCGTGCAGCAGCGACGGGTCGCAGGGCGGCACGCAGGCGTCGAAGAGCGCGGCGCCGGCCAACCGCCCGCTGGAGTCGCCGATGCTCGCCGACCAGGTCAAGGCCGGCAAGCTGCCCGCGCTCGCCGAGCGGCTCCCGGAGGCGGCCGACCGCCTGGTGGTGGACGGGCCGGAGGGACTGGGCGCCTTCGGCGGCACCTACCACGGCGCCTGCCTCGGCGAGGGCGACGACCCGTGGCTGGAGCGCCTCATCGCGTACGAGCCGATGCTGCGCGTGGACCCCACGATGAAGACCACGATGCCCGGCACGATGAAGGAGATCACCGCCAACGCGGACGGCACCGAGTACACCCTCCACCTGCGCAAGGGCATGCGCTGGTCGGACGGGGAGCCGTTCACCGCGGACGACGTGATGTTCGCGATCGAGGACGTCTACTTCAACGACGAGGTCACGCCCACCGGGATTCCCCCGCTGCTGAGCGTGGACCAGGAGCCCGCCAAGGCCGAGAAGGTGGACGACCTCACCGTCAAGATCACCTTCCCCAAGCCGAAGGGCGACTTCATCGACGGCTGCCGCGGCGCCATCTGGTGGTCGGTCAACTTCGGGTTCTTCCCCAAGCACTACCTCAAGGACTTCCACCCCAAGTACAACAAGAACCTCAAGAAGGACATGAAGGCGAAGGGGTTCGGCGAGTTCACCCCGTTCTGGGAAGACCGCATCAAGTGGTGGAACAACCCCGAGCGGCCGACCCTGCACGCCTGGATCGTCACCGACCCGCTGAACACCGGCGACCGCGTGGTGGCCGAGCGCAACCCGTACTACTGGAAGGTCGACTCCGGCGGCGCGCAGCTCCCGTACATCGACAAGCTGGAGTTCGCGATCATCCAGGAGGCGGAGGTGATGCTGCTGCAGGCGGTGGACGGCAAGCTCGACTTCCACGCCCGGCACATCAACTCCGACGTCAACAAGCCGGTGCTGGCCGAGGGGCGCCAGAAGGGCGGCTACCACTTCACCACGGTCGAGACGACCTCGATGAACCGGATGATCATCTCGCTCAATCTGTGCCACAAGGACAAGGAGCTGCGCGAGGTCTTCAGGAACAAGGACTTCCGCATCGGGCTGTCCCACGCCATCGACCGCCAGAACATCATCAACACCGCCTACCAGCGCCAGGGCGAGCCGTGGCAGGCCGCGCCGCACCGCAACTCGGAGTTCTTCGACGAGGAGATGGCCAAGCAGTACACGCAGTACGACGTGAACCTGGCCAACCAGCACCTCGACAAGGCCGGGCTGACCGAGAAGGACGACGAGAACTTCCGCCTGCTGCCGAGCGGCGAGCGGCTGCGCTTCTCCCTCGACCTGGTCAGCCTCTTCCCCGAGTGGGCCAACGCGGCCGAGCTGGTCCGCCAGAACTGGCAGGCCGTCGGCGTCGAGATGCAGGTCAACCCGATCGAGCGCACGCTCTTCTACGACCGCAAGATGGCCAAGACCAACGAGCACGACGCGAACGTCTGGGCCGGCGACGGCGGCTACCGCGTCGAGATCGAGGAGGCCCGCTGGTGGTTCCCCAACGGGGAGGAGTCCAACTACGCTACCCCCTGGGGCGTCTACTTCCAGACCCACGGCTCCAGCCCCGACGCGCAGAAGCCGCCCGCCGAGACGCTCAAGCAGATGGAGCTCTACTGGCAGATGCAGACCGAGCCGGACCAGGCCAAGCGCAAGGACATGTTCCGGCAGATCCTGGCCATCGCCAAGGAGCAGTTCTACGCCATCGGCCTGGTCCTGCCCACCGACGGCTACGCGATCGTCAGCAACAAGCTGCACAACGTGGCCAAGAGCTACCCGGACGCGTTCCTGCACCTGGCGCCCGGCCCGACCAACGTGCCGACCTGGTACTTCGAGGCGTGAGCGATGCTCCGCTACATCGGCAGGCGCGTGCTCATCCTCATCCCGACGCTTGCCGCGATCTCCATCGTCACGTTCGTGGTGATCCAGCTGCCCCCGGGCGACTACCTGACCACGCTGACCGCGCAGCGGGCCTCCCAGGGTGACGGCGTGCCCACGGGCGAGATCGCCCGGCTGACCGAGCGGTACGGCCTGGACAAGCCGGTGATCGTGCAGTACTGGCAGTGGATCTCCGCCATCCTCTTCCACGGCGACTTCGGGGAGTCCTTCGACTACGCCCGTCCGGTGTCCGCGCTGCTCGCCGAGCGGCTGCCGCTGACGATCGCGCTGTCGCTCGTCACGCTCGTCTTCATCTGGGCGGTGTCGTTCCCCATCGGCGTCTACTCCGCGATCCGGCAGTACTCCGTGGGCGACTACACCTTCACCTTCTTCGGCTACCTCGGGCTGGCCGTGCCGAACTTCCTCATCGCGCTCGTGCTGATGTGGGTGGGCCTGCAGTTCTTCGACCTGAACGCGGGCGGCATCCTGTCGCCGGAGTACCGCGACGCCCCGTGGAGCCTGGCCAAGCTCGGCGACCTGGCGGCCCACCTGTGGATCCCGATCGTCATCTGGGGCACGGCCGGGACCGCGGGCAACATCCGCGTCCTGCGCGCCAACCTGCTGGACGAGCTGCGCAAGCCGTATGTGGTGGCGGCGCGGGCGCGCGGCATGCCCGAGCGGAAGATGACGATCATGTATCCGGTGCGGGTGGCGATGAACCCGTTCTTCTCCACCATCGGCTGGGTGCTGCCCGGTCTGATCGCCGCCGACGCGATCACCTCCAAGGTGCTGAACCTGCAGACCACCGGTCCGCTGATGCTCCGCGCGCTGCTCGCCCAGGACATGTACCTGGCCGGGGCCATCCTGCTGATCAGCGCGGTGCTGGTGGTGCTCGGCACGCTGGTCTCGGACATCGCGCTCGGCTGGCTGGATCCGCGCGTCCGGCTGAGGTACTAGGAAGGTCCCCTCCATGAAGGATGACACCCTCGCCGTCGCGTCGCAGTGGAAGCTCGTCTGGTGGGGCTTCAAGCGCCACCGGGTCGCGCTGGTCTGCGGCTTCGTCACGGTCGCCATCTACCTCGTGGCGGTGTTCGCGCCGTTCCTCGCGCCCGGCTCCGGCCAGAAGACCAACGCCGACTACACCTACGCCCCGCCGCAGGCGCTCCACTTCGACTGGGACACCGGGCTGTACGTCAACCCGTACACGTTCAAGCAGGACCCCGAGACGCTGGCGCTGTCCTTCGAGGCGGATGAGAGCAAGAAGGCGCCGGTCGGGTTCTTCGTCAAGGGGGAGCCGTACGACCTGCTCGGGTTCATCCCGTGGGACCGGCACCTGTTCGGCCCCGAGAACCCGGACGGGCCGCCGATGTACCTGCTGGGCACCGACTCGGTGGGCCGTGACCTGCTGTCGAGGATCATCAGGGGCACCACGGTCTCGATGTCGATCGGGCTGGTCGGGGTGCTGCTCTCGCTGGTGCTGGGTGTCGTCCTGGGCGGCGTGTCCGGATATGTCGGTGGACGGACGGACACATTGATCCAGCGGGTCATCGAGATCATCATGTCGATCCCGACGATCCCGCTGTGGATGGCGCTGTTCGCCGCCGTGCCGGCCTCGTGGAGCCAGCTCGAACGCTACTTCGCGCTCACCGTCGTCATCTCACTGGTCGGCTGGACCGGCATGGCCAGGGAGGTGCGCGGCAAGTTCTTCGCGGTGCGCGGCGAGGAGTACGTCATGGCCGCGACCGCCGACGGCGCCGGCCGCCTGCGCATCATGTTCCGGCACATGCTGCCCTCGTTCACCAGCCACATCATCGCCAACCTGTCGCTGTCGATCCCGACGGTGATCCTGGCCGAGACCGCGCTGTCGTTCATCGGGCTCGGCCTGCAGACCCCGATGATCAGCTGGGGCGTGCTGCTGCAGGAGGCGCAGAACATCCGGGCGGTGTCGACCGCGCCCTGGATGCTGATCCCCGGCGTCGCGGTGGTGGTGACCGTGCTGGCCATGAACTTCTTCGGCGACGGCCTCCGCGACGCGGCCGACCCGTACAAGCACTGATCCCTGGGAGGACCCGTGGAAGAACCGCTGCTCAGGATCGAGGGGCTGCGCACCCACTTCTTCACCTCGGAGGGCGTGCTGAAGGCCGTCGACGGGGTGGACCTGTCGGTGCCGGCGGGGAAGACCGTCTGCCTGGTCGGCGAGTCGGGATGCGGCAAGTCCGTCACCGCCCGCTCGATCCTCCAGCTCGTGGACAAGCCGGGGCGGATCGTCGGCGGCTCGATCCGCTGGAACGGCGCCACCGAGCTGGCCACGCTGGACCCGGCCGGCGAGGAGCTGCGGCGGGTGCGGGGCGGCGAGATCGGCATGATCTTCCAGGAGCCGATGGCCTCGCTGTCGCCCATGTACACGGTGGGCGCGCAGCTGTCGCAGGCCCTGCGGCTGCACCGCGACCTCACCAAGCAGGAGGCCAGGGAGGAGGGCGTGGCGCTGCTGCGCAAGGTCGGCATCCCCAACGCCGAGCAGCGCTACGACACCTACCCGTTCCAGCTGTCGGGCGGCATGTGCCAGCGCGTGATGATCGCGATCGCGCTCTGCTGCGACCCTGCGTTGCTGATCGCCGACGAACCGACCACCGCGCTCGACGTCACCACGCAGGCGCGCATCCTCGACCTGATGATGGACCTGCGCGCGCAGAACGACATGGCGATCCTGTTCATCACCCACGATCTCGGCGTGGTCGCGGAGGTCGCCGACGAGGTGGCCGTGATGTACCTCGGCAGGATCGTCGAGCACGGCACGGTGGAGCAGATCTTCTCCGACCCGCGCCACCCGTACACGCGGGCGCTGCTGCGCTCCATCCCGGAGCTGCGGGGGAGCGGGGCGCGCCGGCGGCTGACCGCGATCCGCGGCATGGTGCCGTCGCTGCGCCAGGTGCCGGCCGGGTGCTCGTTCCACACCCGCTGCGACCACGCGGTGGAAGGGCTCTGCGAGGTCACGCCGCCCCCGCTCAGGAAGTACGGCGAGGCGCACGTGGCCTCCTGCCACCTCGACGAGGTCCCCGCCGCGCCGGCCGCGCCGGCCGCGCCGGTCCTCCAGGTCACCGAGCGCGTCGCCGCGGAAACGGCCGCCGAGCCGCTGCTCAGGGTCGAGGGGCTGGCCAAGCACTACCCGATCGGCGGCGGCCTGTTCCGCAAGCCGTCCGGCGTGGTGCGCGCCGTTGACGGGGTCGACCTGACGATCCTGCCCGGCCAGACGGTCGGCCTGGTGGGCGAGTCGGGCTGCGGCAAGACCACGCTCGGCCGCTGCGTCGCACGGCTGGCCGACCCGACCGCCGGGCGCATCCTCTACCGCACCGAGCAGGGGGACGAGGTCGATCTCGCCACGGTGACGGGGGCCCGGCTGAAGGACTTCCGCCGGCAGATCCGGGTGATCTTCCAGGACCCGTTCTCCTCGCTCAACCCCCGGATGACGCTCCAGCAGATCGTCGGCGAGCCGCTGCGCACCCACGGCATCGCCTCCGGCGGCGAGCTGAGGGACCGCGTCGCGGACATGCTGACCCGCGTCGGGCTGCGCCCCGAGTACATGCAGCGCTACCCGCACGCCTTCTCCGGCGGGCAGCGGCAGCGCGTCAACATCGCGCGGGCGCTCATCACCGGCCCCCGCCTGGTGGTCGCCGACGAGCCGGTCTCCGCGCTGGACGTGTCCGTACGCGCCCAGATCCTGAACCTGCTCACCGACCTGCAGGAGGAGCTGGGGCTCACCTACCTGTTCATCTCGCACGACCTGTCCGTGGTCGAGCACATCAGCGACCGGGTCACCGTCATGTACCTGGGCAAGGTGGTGGAGGACGCCGACACGGCCGACCTCTACCGGCAGCCGCGCCACCCGTACACCGAGGCCCTCATGCACGCCGTGCCGGTGCCCGACCCGGCGCGGCGGCGGGAGCGGCACGCGTTCGAGATCGCCGACGACCTGCCCGACCCGGCCGCGCCGCCGCCCGGGTGCCGCTTCCACACGCGGTGCGCGCACGTGCGCGCCGAGCTGTGCCGTACGGACGTGCCCGAGCTGCGGGAGTACGGCGAGCGGCGGTCGGCGGCCTGCCACCACGCCGCCGGGCTCACCCTCGCCGGGGTCGGATCAGTGGCACGTGAACCGCAGGTCGACGGCCGGATGGCCGGGCGGGACGCGTAGCCGCAGCCGGTAGACCGTGTCGGGGCGGCCGAAGTGGTCACGGGTGTCGATCGCCTCGACCGTCGCGGCGAACCCGGGATGGTCGAGGACGACCAGGCCGCCCCAGCTCACCTGGCTCCCGCGCGGCTCGGGGCGGACCCGGCTGACGAACACCTCCTCGACCGCGTGCTCGCCGGTGAACTTGTCACGCAGGTCGAGGCGGCCGTGCCGGTGCCAGCGGAAGCGCCGGATCACCCGTGAGGGGTAGGCCGAGCCGAGGTCGAGCGCGAAGACCACCCCGTCGGGCGTCTCGGCGTATTCCAGCACCTCGGCCCGGCCGCCGCGCTGCGGGACGCCGCCCACGACGGGCAGCGAGTGGCCCTCGGCCGACGGGTGCAGGAAGGTGTAGCGCTTGTCGGTGAAGTAGTCGCGGGTGTACTCGCCGGCGCCGAGGTCGTCGAGCACGTTGCGGCCGGCGACCCTGAGGACGAAGTGGCCCAGGTCGTCGTGGTTGTGCGGCTCGTCGTTGTGGCCGCCCTTGGCCGCGAAGGCGTACCTGCCGGCTCCCCGGTCGATCACCCAGGCCAGGTCGGGCAGGTAGCTCGTGGTCTCCAGCGGGCCCCCGCCGCCCGGGCGGCTCCAGGCGAGGGTCCTCGACAGGTGGGCCCAGCGGTAGCAGTGGTCGGCGTGGAACGAGGGCACCACGTCCGGGCCGGGCGTGCCGAACCGCTCGGCCAGCCGGCTCAGCAGCCCGGCCGGGAGGAACGTGTCAGGCGTCGTGTCGGAGAACGGCACGTGCCCGCCGTCGGCGAAGCGCACCCGGTGGGGGAACGCGGCCATCTCGGCCACCTTGGGGTCGTCGAGCAGATCCTCCCCGGCGTGCTCGCGCAGCGCCTCGGCGAAGTAGACGAAATAGCCGAAACCGTAGACCCAGTATTCGACCCCCTCGACACAGCCGCCGTCGGCCCCGTACCCGTCCAGGAACCGCCGCATCGCGGCCCGGCACCGCTCCACCACCGGCGCGGGATCGTCCAGCACGGCCAGCGCCGCCATCCCGGCGGCCCCGGCGCACACCGCCTCCCAGTTGTTGGCGAACCCCTCCCACTCCATCGGGCGCGGGTCGAGGAACCGGTCGAGCACCCGCCGCACCACCTCGGCACGGGCCCGCCCGCCCACCTCAGGGTCGAGCCGCGGGGCGATCTCGGCGAGGGTGTGGGCGGTCTCGCAGGCGAACAGGTCGACGGGCATCCGCTGGTGCGCGGGCAGCACCCACGTGTACTCGTCGCAGGTCGCCCACACCACGTCGTCGAGCTCGCGCGTGCCCGCCGCGGGGTCGAGCAGCGCCCGGGCCGCCAGCGCCGCGAGCCTGGCGCGGCGCCCGAAGTAGCGCCGCTCGTAGCCGAGCCGGTCTCCGGTGAGCCGGAACTCCCGGAAGGCGGACCAGGGCAGCGTGGGCAGTGGCTCGTCGCTCGCCGCGACCTCGCGGATCTCGCGCTCCAGACCGGACAGCACGTGATCGAGCATAGGGGCTACGCTGCTCCGACGCGCTCGTTACCGTTTTGTGACCTTATGGAAGGTGAGATGGGCGTCCTCAGCGGGCACCCCTGATCACGAAGTCCAGCAGAGGGCTTCTGACCCACGCTCATCACGGCGTGCCTCTGCCTGGGCTCATTTCCATGGACGGGGCCGCCTGCACCGCTTGGAGCCAGCACATGCCCGTCCTGAACCTCTCCCGCGAGCAGCTCACCGCCGAGGAACTCCTCACCTGCCTGGCCGACCCCGAGACCTCCGACATGGAGGCCGTACGCATCCGCGAGCGCCTCGTCGAGATGCACGAGGGCCTGGTGGCCGACGTCACCCGCCGCTACCGCTACCGCGGCGAGCCCATGGAGGACCTGCGCCAGGCCGCGTACGTCGGTCTCATGAAGGCCGTCAACGGCTTCGACCCCGACCTCGGGCACGACTTCCGCGGCTACGCCATGATCACCATGATGGGCGAGGTCAAGCGCCACTTCCGCGACCGCACCTGGGCCGTCCGGGTGCCGCGCGTCTACCAGGAGCGCCGCATCGAGCTCAACAAGGCCAGCGCCGAGCTCACCCAGACCCTCGGCCACGCGCCGACCGTGGCCGAACTGGCCGAGAAGCTCGGCATCTCCGAGGAGGACGTCCTGCTCTCCCTGGAAGCGTCCACCGCCTACAGCGCGCTGTCGTTGGACGCGCCGGTCGGGGACGGCGAGGACTCGGCGGAGCTGAGCGACTTCCTGCCGGCCCAGGACGAGTCGCTCAACACCCTGCTCGACCGGCACGCGGTCAAGCCCCTCATCGACGCCCTGCCGGTCCGGGAGCGGACCATCCTGCTGATGCGGTTCTACGGCAACATGACGCAGTCGGAGATCGCCAAGGAGTTCGGCATCTCGCAGATGCACGTCTCCCGCATCCTGCGCGCCGTCCTCACCAAGCTCCGCACCGCCCTGACCGACTGACCCGCCCCACACCCACGGCCGCCCTCCCGGGGTCCCCGTCCCGCCTGCCGGGTCGCGACGGGCCGGGCGCTAGGATTTCAGCTGATGCGCAGGTCAGGCAGGGGGGCGTGGCCTGCGCGGGAGACACGGACCGGGAGCCGGCGATGGGGAGCGGCCTGACCCAGCGCGCGGTGGCCGCGGGGATCGTGCACGCGCTGGTCGTCGGGGTCACCTTCGGGCTGCTGCTGTGCTCGATGGCCGACATGCGCCGCGCCCAGCTCCGCGCCGGCCACTCCACACAGGTCCTGGTGGCGGCCAACCGGCTGGAACGCCTGACCGTCGACATGGAGACGGGCCTGCGCGGGTTCGCCCTGACGGGCCAGGACCGGTTCCTGGAGCCCTGGCGCGCGGCCGTCGCCGCCTACTCCGGGCAGATCGGCGAGCTGCGGCGACTGGTCGCCGACGACGCCGCGCAAAGGGCACGCGCCGAGCGCCTCGCGGCCGCGGGGAGCTCCTACGTCCACGACTACTCGATGCCGCTCGTGGCCGCCGCGCACCACGAGCCGGCCTCGGTCACGACCACGGCGGTGGCCGAGGGCAAGCGGCGTGTCGACCTGATGCGGGCGGACTTCCGCGCGCTGGTGAGCGACGAGCAGTCGGAGGTCCGGGCCCAGGAGCTGCGCTCCGAGGCCGCCACGCGCGAGGCCAGGACCGTCGGCGCGGCGGGGCTCATCACCTCCGTCGCCCTCATCGCCGCCTGCACGGGCTACCTCACCCGCGTCGTGGTCGCCCCGGTACGCCGCGTGGCCGCGACCGCCGGGCGGATGGCCCGCGGCGACCTCGCGGCGCGCGTGCCGGGCGGGGGTCCCGGCGAGGTGGGCCTGCTGGAGCGGGCGTTCAACACGATGGCGGACACCCTCGCGCGCAACCGGGAAGAGCTGGCCGCCTCCCGCTCCCGCATCGTGACCGCCGCCGACCAGGCCCGCCGGCGCATCGAACGCGACCTGCACGACGGCATCCAGCAGCGGCTGGTCTCGCTGGCGCTGGACGTGCGCACCGCGCAGACCGCGGTGCCGCCCGGGCGGGGCGAGCTCGGCGAGCGGCTGGACCGGCTGGCCGACGGGCTGGGGGAGGCGG
Source organism: Nonomuraea phyllanthi (assembly GCF_006334985.2). Taxonomy (GTDB): domain Bacteria; phylum Actinomycetota; class Actinomycetes; order Streptosporangiales; family Streptosporangiaceae; genus Nonomuraea; species Nonomuraea phyllanthi. The sequence goes on along the minus strand of NZ_VDLX02000014.1, from coordinate 134,497 downwards.
TGGACGAGCTGCGCGAGATCTCCCGCGGCATCCACCCGGCGGTCCTGAGCCGCGCCGGCCTGGGCCCGGCCCTGAAGGCGCTCGCCCGGCGCAGCCCGCTCCCGGTCGAGCTGGACCTGAACGTGCCCGACCGGCTGCCCGAGCCGGTGGAGGTGGCCGCGTACTACGTGGTGTCCGAGGCGCTGGCGAACACGGCCAAGCACGCCCGCGCGACGGCCGCGACGGTGCGGGCGGAGGCTCGGGAGGGGCTGCTGCGACTGGAGGTACGCGACGACGGCGCGGGCGGTGCGGCGGCCGGCGGGGGATCGGGGCTGATCGGGGTCACCGACCGGGTGGAGGCGCTGGGCGGCACCCTGACCGTCACCAGCCCGCCCGCTCAGGGCACGACGCTCGTCGCCGACCTCCCCACCACCGGACACTGACCCGCCGCGGCCCCGGCTTCCGTCCGGCCGAATCCACCGGGCGCGGCGGGGAAGGGGAAGCTCATGCGGGACGGGGACACGAACGGGGACGCGAGGGACGCGAGCGGGGACATGGACGGGGACCGCACGCGGGTGGCGCTGGCGGATGACGACGTCCTGCTGCGGGAGGGGCTGGCCAGCCTGCTCGCGAACGCCGGGTTCGAGGTCGTCGGCCAGGCGGGCGACGCGCCGGGCCTGCTCGCCGTGGTCCGCGACCGATGTCCGGACCTCGTCGTCGTGGACATCCGGATGCCGCCGGGGCAGACGACGGAGGGCCTGGAGGCGGCCCGGGTCGTGCGCGAGGAGTCGCCGGAGACGGGCATCCTGCTGCTGTCGGCCCACGTCGAGGTGGACCAGGCCATGGAGCTGCTGGCGGCCGGGCGCCGGGTGGGCTACCTGCTCAAGAGCCGGGTGATCGACGTGGACGACTTCGTGGGGACGCTGCGGCGCGTGGCGGAGGGCGGCTCGGTGGTGGACCCCGGCCTCGTGCAGGAGCTCATCACGGCCCGCCGCAGGGACGACCCGCTGCGCACGCTCACCGAGCGGGAACGCGAGGTCCTCGCCCTGATGGCCGAGGGCCGCTCCAATGCCGGGATCGCCCACCGGCTGTGGATCACCGAGGGCACGGTCGAGAAGCACGTGCGCAGCATCCTGGCCAGGATGCGGTTGCCGGAGACGGAGGACGACCACCGGCGCGTGCTGGCCGTGCTCGCCTTCCTCGACTCCCGCTGACCGGCGGTGTCGCGGGGCCGGCCCGGCTCAGGCCGCGCCGAGGAGGTCGTGGATGGTCCGCGCCGACAGCGCCGACTTCGGCAGGAAGGCCAGCGCCGGGCTCTCGTCGATCAGGTCGGCGAAGTCGCTCTCGTCGTACGCCGAGATGAGGATGACCCTCGACGGCCCCCCGTCACCGGCCTCCAGCATCCGCCGCGCCAGGTCGAAGCCGCTCTCCCCGCCGAGGTCGATGTCGACCAGCGCCACGTCCGGGCGGGCCGCCTCGTAACGCGCCAGCGCCCCGGCGCCGGTCGAGGCCACGCCGACCACGTCGATCCCCTCCCGTTCCAGCAGCCGGCGGGCCGACTGGAGAAAGTGATCGTTGTCGTCGACGATCAGGCACCTCAGACCCACGCCACCAGGATCTCAGCAGGAGGCCCCCGCGCGCATTGCAGCTAGCTGGAATCGCCGGAGCCGCCCCGGCGGTGTGACCCATTCATGAGGCTCGGGCGTGGTTAGTCGGGCGGCGTATCGGGAAGTGCGACTTCGTGTCCCCCCGGCAGCCGTCGGGAGGAAACACGCCGTGACCAGGATCGAGCCGAAGCCGGAGCGCAGGACCTCTGTCCGGGCCCGCCGGCCCAGCGCCGGGCGGGTGCTCGCCTCGTGGTTGTCCACCACCGATCACAAGAAGATCGGCGCCCTGTATCTGGCGACCAGCTTCGTGTTCTTCCTGATCGCCGGAATCATGGCGATGCTGATCCGGGCCGAACTGATGAGCCCGGGCCTGCAACTGGTCACGAACGAGCAGTACAACGAGCTGTTCACCATCCACGGCACGATCATGCTGCTGCTCTTCGCCACCCCGCTCTTCGGCGGGTTCGCCAACGCCATCATGCCGCTGCAGATCGGCGCCCCCGACGTCGCCTTTCCCCGGCTCAACATGGTGGGCTACTGGTTGTTCTTGTTCGGCGGGATCATCGTGCTGTCCGGCCTGGCCACGCCCGGGGGAGCCGCCGCCTTCGGCTGGTTCGCCTACACGCCGCTGTCGGGCATCGACTTCAGCCCCGAGATCGGCGGCGACTTCTGGCTGATGGGGCTGGCGCTCAGCGGGCTCGGCACCATCCTCACCTCCGTCAACTTCATCACCACCATCATCTGCATGCGGGCGCCCGGCCTGACCATGTTCCGGATGCCGATCTTCACCTGGAACACCCTGCTGACCAGCATGATGGTGCTGATGGCGTTCCCGGTGCTGGCCGCCGCGCTGCTCGTGCTGGAGCTGGACCGCAAGGTCGGCACCCACGTCTTCGAGGCCGCCAACGGCGGCCCGATCCTCTGGCAGCACCTGTTCTGGTTCTTCGGCCATCCCGAGGTCTACATCATCGCGATCCCGTTCTTCGGCATCATCACCGAGGTGATCCCGGTGTTCAGCCGCAAGCCGCTCTTCGGCTACGTCGGGATGATCGGCGCGACCATCGCGATCGCCGGGCTGTCGATGACGGTGTGGGCCCACCACATGTTCGTGACGGGGCAGGTGCTGCTGCCGTTCTTCTCGTTCATGACGTTCCTCATCGCCGTGCCGACCGGGGTCAAGTTCTTCAACTGGACCGGCACCATGTGGCGGGGCCACCTGTCGTTCGAGTCGCCGATGCTCTTCGCGGTCGGGTTTCTCGTGACGTTCCTGCTCGGCGGGCTCACCGGCATCATCCTGGCCTCGCCGCCGCTCGACTTCCACATCAGCGACACGTACTTCGTGGTCGCCCACTTCCACTACGTCGTCTTCGGCACCGTGGTCTTCGCGATGTTCTCCGGCTTCTACTTCTGGTGGCCCAAGTTCACCGGGAAGATGCTCAACGACATGCTCGGCAAGATCCATTTCTGGTTGCTGTTCATCGGCTTCCACACGACGTTCCTCATCCAGCACTGGCTCGGCATGCTCGGCTTTCCGCGCCGCTACGCCGACTACAGCGCCGTCGACGGCTTCACCGACCTCAACCTGATCTCCTCGCTCGGCGCGTTCCTGCTCGGGTTCTCCACCCTGATCTTCCTCTACAACCTCTACTGGACGCACCGCCACGCGCCCAAGGTGGAGGTGGACGACCCGTGGGGGTTCGGCAACTCGCTGGAGTGGGCCACCTCGTGCCCGCCGCCGCGGCACAACTTCACCTCGCTGCCGCGCATCCGTTCCGAGCGCCCGGCCATGGACGCGCACCACCCGCACACCGGCCGGCGGGAGCTTCCCGAGCCGAAGTGAGGCCGGCCGGGTCAGAACGTCCAGAACTCGTTGGCGTTCTCCTTGGTCGCCACCTTCACGGGGACCGCGACCGAGCGGGCGACGGTCTGGCCCCTGGCGGCCTTGATCGCGTTGTCCACGGCGTTCCAGCCCAGCAACCGGGGCTGCTGGGCGACGGTGGCGGCCATGGTGCCCGCACGCACGGCCTTGATGCCCTGGGGGGTGCCGTCGAAGCCGACGACCTTGACCTGACCGGCCTTGGTGCCGGCGCGGGGACCGAGCGCCTGGACGGCGCCCAGGGCCATCTCGTCGTTGTGGGCGAACACGCCGGTGATGTCCGGATGCTTGCGGAGCAGTTTCGCCATGACCTCCTGGCCCCTGGCCCGGGAGAAGTCGGCCCTCTCCCGGGCGACGACCTCGATCTTCGGGTACGCGGCGATGCCCTTGAGGAAGCCCTCCCCGCGTTCGCGGGCGGCCGAGGTGCCGGCGGTGCCCTGGAGCGTGACCACCTTCCCCTTCCCGCCGATCTGCCTGGCCAGTTCCTGGGCGCCGAGCTTGCCTCCGGCCAGGTTGTCGGAGGTGATGGTCTGCGTCACGTCGTCGGCGGCGATGCTGCGGTCGGCGGCGATCACAGGGATATGGGCCTGCGTGGCGGCGTTGACGGCCTGGATGAGCCCGTCGGAGGCGACGGGGTTGATGATGATCGCGTCCAGGTGTCGGCTGGTGAAGTCCCGGATCTGGCTCGCCTGCTTGGCGGGGTCGTTGGCGGCGTCGGCGACGTTCAGCCTGACCCCGAAGTTCTCCGCCGCGGCCTCGGCCCCGTCGCGGAACTGCAGGAAGTAGGGGTTGTTCTGGGTCGACACGGTCAGGCCGAGCTCCAACCCTTCCGTCGGCTTCTCGGCACCGGTCGACCCACAGGCGGCCAGGCCGATCAGGACACCGGCCAGGGTGACCGCGAGACTTCGCATGATCTTTCCTCTGTCGCGGGAATGGTCAGGACGAGCGGCCGCGCCGAGGCCGGGCGGCCGGCTGGCGCGATCCCGGTCTGTCACGAAACCCCTGGTCAGAGCGTACGTGCTGAGGTCGCGCCAGACCGAACGTCACGTCCGTTGTTCGGCGGGAACGGATCGCACGAACAGGGTGGCGATGTCGTCGTTCAGCCTCCCGCCCTGGTAGTCCAGCGCCGCCTGGCTGACGATGTCGGCCAGGTCCGGCAGCGGCGTCCGCGCGGCGCGCTCCAGCAGCGCGGGGAGCATGGTCTCCCCGAACAGCGGGCCGTGCCGGCGGGCCTCGGTGATGCCGTCGGTGAAGAGCATCAGCGTCTCGCCCGGCGACATCGTGAAGTGCGCGGTGTGCACCGAGGGCTGGGGGAGGACGCCGACGAGCGTGCCCGGCTCGCCGACCTCGCGTACGGTGCCGTGCCGGTCGACGTGGAGCGGCAGCGGGTGCCCGCAGACCACCATGTCGACGCGGGGCCGGTCCTTCCTCAGGCGCAGCGTGAGGTAGACCAGGGTGCAGAACCGGTCGGTGGAGTGCGTGCGCACGGCCTCGTTGAGCACCATGGCGACGTGCTGCGGGTCCGGGTCGATCATCACGGCCGTGCGGGCGGTGTGCCGGACCAGCGCGGTGAGCGCCGCCGCCTCGGCGTCCTTGCCGCAGACGTCACCGAGGATGATCCCCCAGCGGCCGTCGCGTGACTGGAACACGTCGTAGAAGTCGCCGCCCACCTGGGAGTCGTCGGCGGCCGAGTGGTAGCGCGCGGCCAGCTGCACGCCCGGGATGTCGGGAAGATGTGGAGGCAGGAGGCTCTTCTGGAGGGTGCGCGCGATCTGGCGCTGCCGGTCGAGGGCGGCGGTCTTCTCGATGCAGGCGGAGGCCAGCTCGGCGAGCTGGGTGAGGATCGCCTCGTCGTCGATGGTGAAGTCGCCGCCGTCCATCTTGTCGGAGACCTGGATCACGCCCAGGTTGCCGCCGTCGGAGCCGATCAGCGGCACGGCCAGCCAGCCGCGCATCGGCGGGTGCCGGTCCGCGTGCTCGCCGAAGCCGCGCCAGGCCGGGTGCGCTTCGAGCTCGCTCTGCCGCAGCCGCATCGGCTCGTTGTTCCTGCACACCTCGGCGTAGACGCCCTGGCCGGTGTGGGGCTCGGAGAAGTCGCGGTAGGCGGCGTACTTGTCGGTCAGCGACGTGGCGGTGATACCGCTGTCGCGGGTCAGGCTCGACGCCGCCTGGTGCGCGCCGATCAGCCGGCGCGCCTTCTCTGTGAGCGTGTTGAGCGTCTCGGCGAGCGAGCTGGCCGAGTTGATCTCGACGCTGGCCTGCGCCAGGCCCTGGAGCTGCTGCGAGCGCCGCTGCACGGCCTCGGCCTCCGCGTTCAGCCGGGCCGACTCCGAGAACTCCAGCTGCAGCCTGATCTCGGTCATGGCCGCCGTGACGAGCTCGCCGAGGGTGCGCAGCTCGTCCATGCTCCAGCGGTGCGGGCGGGTGTCCACGGCGCACAGGGCCCCGAGGACCTGCCCGTCCAGGACGAGCGGGACGCCCATGTAGGCCCGCATGCGGGTCGGCGCGACGGCGGGGTTGGCCGCGTGGTCGGGGTTGGATCTGACGTCGCAGATGACGATCGGCTGCCCCTGCGTCACCACGATCGGGCAGAACCCCCAGTCCAGGGGCAGCACGCGCTCGGCGGTCCTGGGATGGCGCGCGCCCACGTACTGGATGACGCGCTGCCGGGCGCCCTCGACGAACGTGAGCAGCACCACGGGGACGTCGAGGAGCCGCGCGACGAGGCGTGCCGACCGGTCGAGCGTCTGCCTGGCCATCTCGTCGGCCAGGCGCAGCCGTTCGAGGGCGGCGAGCCGAGCGGGATCGCTGAACACGTCGCCGGAGCTCGGTCCGCTCATATATCGGCTCGTCCGCTCGGGGCGTGCCGGTTCTGTGTGCTCCACACCATCTCGCCTCCCTGATGCCACGTGGTCCCTGTGCGGGGGGCTGGTCGGTGAGAATTCGGCTCGTACGGTGACCGTCCCGCAGATGAGCGCCGAGACCGGGCGCATCAGAGAGAATATGACTGTTTTATCGGATAACGGGCATAATTGTCCCGTTTTTGCGCCCTAATGGCCTACGACCTTCAGGCGGCCCGCGGCCGGAGCGGTTCTTGACAACAATCTTGACTCGCCAGTCCCGCTCTTTGCGATACCTTGAGTACCGAATGATCACGATTGGAGGCCGTGTGATGACGGAGCAGGGCGGGGACGCGTCGAAGGGGATCGACGTCACCAGGCCGAGCGTCGCCCGCATGTATGACTACTACCTCGGAGGAAAGGACAACTTCGAGATCGACCGCGAGGCCGTGCGGCGGGTCGAGCGGGCGATGCCCGAGATCCGTCAGCTGGCCCAGGAGAACCGCGCCTTCCTGCGCCGCGCGGTGCGCCACATGGCGCGGCAGGGCATCCGGCAGTTCATCGACATCGGCTCGGGGCTGCCGACCGTGGGCAACACGCATGAGATCGCGCAGCAGATCGTCCCGGACGCCCGGGTGGTCTACGTCGACAACGACCCGGTGGTGCTGCAGCACGGCCGCGCGCTGCTGGCGACCGACGCCAACACCACGGTGGCCGCCGCCGACATGCGGCGCCCGGCCGACGTCCTGCGGCACGAGGAGACCGCCAAGCTCATCGACTTCGGCGAGCCCGTCGGCGTGCTGATGATCGCCATGATCCACTTTCTCACCCTGGAGGAGCGCGGCCTGGTCATGGGCGAGTTGCTCGACGCCCTGCCGTCCGGCAGCCGGCTCACGGCGACGCACGTCACCGGCGACGGTCACTCGGCGGACGCGGTCGCGCAGATCGAGTCGGTCTACGCGGCCACGCCGACCCCCATCTATTTCCGCGGGCACGCCGAGGTGGCGCGCTTCTTCGAGGGCTTCGACCTGGTGGAGCCCGGCCTGGTCACCATCGACAAGTGGCATCCGGATCCGGAGGACCCGGCCCCGACGGCCACGAGGTGGCTGTACGGCGGTGTCGGCCGTAAGCCGTAAGAGCGCCTTTTCATCCGAGAAGCCCGGCGTCCGTCACTTTATGTGAAAACCCTCACCATTACGATCACGAACCGTGTGCTGACAAAGAGTCAACCCACCATTCGCGTTGATTCTTCGCATCCGTAGCTTGAAGTACATAGGTCCCATCGGCATAGTGGACGGGAATCACAGGCGTCACAGTCGTGGCGGACGCTCCCGGGGGCGGTGCCGGTTCGCGACTGCCAAGCGGCGCATATCACCATGCGCGGAATTGGACTTGATGGATGAGCTCGCCCCCGCCGATCCGTACCAAGCTGCTCAGGATCCTCCTGCTTCCGCTGGTCTCCATGGTCGCCCTGTGGGGGTTCATCGCCTATTCCAGCGTGGAGGAGATCGTCACGGTCTCCCAGACGCAGGACCGCTGGGAGGCCATCGGCTCGCCGGTGCTGCAGCTGATCGTCGAGCTGCAGAAGGAGCGCCAGCTCTCCGCCGAGGCGCCGCGCGGCACCGGCAAGTACGCGCCGCTGGCCGAGCAGCGCAAGGTCACCGACGCCAAGGTGCAGCACCTGCGTGAGGTCATCGGCTCGGTCGACGCCGGGTCGGCGGACGCGCAGACGCCGGCCCAGGTGCGGGCGCTGGAGGAGGCGCTCGACGGGCTCCAGTCGCTGCGGGCCTCCGCCGACGGCGGCGTGCTGGCCCCGCCGCTGGCCATCATCGAGGCCTACAACAACGTGATCAGCGTGGCCAACCGGCAGTTCAACGACCGCGACGCGCTGAGCAGCGTCTCGTCCTTCCGTTCCGTGCGCGGTATGGCCGCCTACAACGCCACGGCCGAATACCTGGGCCAGGAGCACGCCATCCTCACCAGCACGATCGTGCAGCGCAGGATGAGCCCCACCGACCGCGCGGCGTTCGTCGCCGCCATGACCAACCGCCGCATCGTCTTCGCCAACGCCGAGCGCGACGCCGGCCCCGAGCTGCGGGCCAACTACGACAAGCTGGTCGCCGGCGCCCCGTACACGCGGCTGGTGGACTCCGAGGACGAGCTGTTCTCGTGGGACACCAGCGGCGGCGGGCCGCCGGTGGAACCCGCCGTGTGGAAGAGCGACGCCGAGGCCCTCCTCGCCGCGATCAACCGCGACACGCAGGCGGAGCTCAACCGGGCCGCGATGGAGGCGCAGGACCAGAAGGTCGGCGCGTACTGGCGGATCGGCATCGTCCTGCTGCTGGGCCTGGCCGCGGTCGTCGTGTCCGTGGCGCTGTCGCTGCGGTTCGGCCGCTCGCTGATCGCCGAGCTCAGCCGGCTGCAGGCGTCGGCGGTGGAGCTGGCCGAGCAGCGGCTGCCCCGGCTGGTCGAGCGGCTGCGCCGCGGCGACGACGTGGACCCGGCCACGGAGGCCCCCGGCCTCGATCCCGCCGACACCGCCGAGGTGAACCGGGTGGTGAACGCCTTCTCCGCCGTACGCAGGACCGCGGTCGAGGCGGCGGTGGGGCAGGCGACCCTCCGCAAGGGCGTCGGCCTGGTCTTCCTCAACCTGGCCCGGCGCAACCAGGCGCTGCTGCACCGCCAGCTCGGCCTGCTCGACACCATGGAACGCCGCGTGGACGAGCCGGACGTCCTGGAGGACCTGTTCAAGCTCGACCACCTGACCACCCGCATGCGGCGGCACGCCGAGAACCTGATCATCCTGTCCGGCTCGGTCCCGGCGCGCCGCTGGCGCGACCCGGTGCCGCTGTTCGACGTCGTACGCGCGGCGGTGCTGGAGGTCGAGGACTACACCCGCGTCACCGTCGTGCCGATGCCCGACGCCCCGCTCCTCGTCGGCGCCGCCGTCACCGACGTGATCCACCTGGTCGCCGAGCTGGTCGAGAACGCCACCGCCTACTCGCCGCCCGACACGACCGTGCACGTCCGCAGCATGACGGCGGCCAACGGCTTCGCGCTGGAGGTCGAGGACCGGGGCCTGGGGCTGAACCAGGCGACCCTCGACGAGCTCAACGCCCGGCTCGCCGACCCGCCGGAGTTCGACCTGGCCGACAGCGACCGGCTCGGCCTGTTCGTGGTGGCCAGGCTGGCGGCCCGGCACGGCATCAAGATCTCGCTGCGCCGCTCGCCGTACGAGGGGACCACCGCGATCGTGCTGCTGCCCACCATGCTGCTCGCCGAGGGCGGGATCCCGGCCGTCGCCGCCGGGGTCCGGCAGCCGGAGCCGGCCGTCGCCCGCGTGGCCAAGCCGGTGCGCGCGCTCGGCGCGGGCCCCACGTCCTCCGCCGAGCCGGTCTGGCCTCCCGCCCCCGAACAGGGCGGCGGCCCCGAGCCGGTGCGCGCGACCTGGTTCGATGCCGCGCCCGCGCCCAGGACGCCACCGATGACGACCCCCATGACGCCGCCGATGACGCACCTGACACCACCGCACCCGACACCACCGCACACGACGCCGTCACACCCGGTGCCATCACAACCGGTGCCGTCACAACCGGTGCCGTCACAAGCGGCGCCGCCGCCGACGGCCGAGACCGGGCCGACTCCTCAGGAGCCGGCGAACGGCCACCCGGCCGGCGGCTCCAACGGCCATCCGAACGGGGCGTCCAACGGCCACCCCAACGGCCACCCCAACAGCGGGGTTAACGGCGCGAACGAGACCGGCGCGGCCCAGGAGGCGGACGACGACCTCGACGGGCTGCCGATGCGGGTGCCGCAGACCAACCTGGCCCCCCAGCTGCGCGCCGACAGCAGGCGCCCGGAGCGGCGCTCCGCCCCGGCACGCTCGCCGGAGGAGCTCGCCCAGCTCATGTCGTCCATGCAGAACGGCTGGCGGCAAGGCCGCCGCCAGGCGGAGCAGGGACAAGATTTGTGGAACCGAAAGGACGACCATCCCGATGCCCGACCCCAGAAGTGAACTGAGCTGGCTGCTCGACGACCTCACCCAGCGTGTTCCCGGCATCCGGCACGCCATCGTCCTGTCCGCCGACGGCCTGGCCATGGGCGGCTCCCGCGAGCTGACCCGCGAGGACGCGGAGCACCTGTCCGCCATCTCCGCGGGCAGCCACAGCCTGGCCATGGGCGCCGGACGGCACTTCGGCCTCGGCGGTGTACGCCAGACCATCATCGAGATGGAGGAGGGCTTCCTGTTCGTCACCGCCGCCGGCCAGGGCGCCCGGCTGGCCGTGCTCGCCTCGGCCGACGCCGAGCTCGGCATGGTCACGTACGAGATGGCTCTCATGGTCAAGAGGGTCGGCGAGCACCTCTCCGCGCAGCCGAGGGGAGCGGCACCGGCACCCGCCTGGAACGGCGCGAGACCGTGACAGAGGAGGATCCCGGCCCCCTGCTGCGGCTCTTCGGGCTGACCGGGGGCCGGGCGCGCCCGCAGGGAGAGGCGTTCGACCTGGTGGCCATCGTCGTGACGGTCAGCGGCTCGTACGAGCCGGCCGAGCTGATCCCGGAGCACCGCGCCGTGCTGTCGTTGTGCCGCAGGCCCACGCCCGTGGCGGACGTCGCGGCGCACCTCGAGCTGCCGCTCAACATCACCCGGGTGATCCTCGGCGACCTGCGGAGAGAGGGCCTGATCAACATCGAGCGCCCGGGCCCCGTCGCGCAGACGATCGACGAACGCATCTACAGGGAAGTTCTGCATGGACTACGCAGCCTCTGAGCCGGGGACCACGGCGGTCGCCTCCGCCCTGGCCATCAAGATCCTCATCGCGGGCGGCTTCGGTGTCGGCAAGACCACCATGGTCGGCACGATCAGCGAGATCCGGCCGCTGCACACCGAGGAGCTGCTGAGCGAGCGGGGCGTCGGGGTGGACGACACCGCGGGCGTGGAGTCCAAGACCACCACCACGGTCGCGCTGGACTTCGGCCGCATCACCATCCGCGACGGGCTGTGGCTGTACCTGTTCGGCACGCCGGGCCAGGACCGCTTCTGGTTCATGTGGGACGAGCTGGCGGTCGGCGCGCTCGGCGCGGTCGTGCTGGCCGACACCCGCCGCCTGAAGGACTGCTTCCCCGCGGTCGACTACTTCGAGCAGCGGGGAGTCCCGTTCGTGGTCGCCGTGAACTGCTTCGACGGCGCCCGCCGCTACGACCCGGCCAAGGTGCGCAGGGCGCTCGCGCTGAAGGAGAACATCCCGGTCGTGCTGTGCGACGTGCGCAGGCGCGACTCGGTCAGGGACGTGCTCACCACGCTCGTCACGTACGCGGTGAAGGGCGTCTGACCCCTCCCAGGGCGCGGTCAGGTGGTGATGACCTCCCGGCAGACGTCGGGCGGCAGGACCTCGTGGCCTGAACCGTGCCATTCGGTCACCAGCACGGTGGCGTCGTCGTGCAGCCTGCCGCCGTGGTATTCGAGGATGTTCCTGATCAGGCGGCGCAGCGTCTCCGGGACCGGCAGGCCGGAGGCGCTGTGCCGGATGATGAAGTCGACGAACCGCGTCAGCCCGAACTCGCGGCCCTGGGCGGCGCCGGCCTCGACGATGCCGTCGGTGTAGAACAGCAGCCGGTCGCCCGGCTCCAGCTGCTCGTGGCAGACGGTGACGGGCAGGTCGATGTCCAGGCCCAGCGGGTGGGCGGGCGGGCAGGCCAGCATGGTGGTCCAGCGGCCGCCGCGGATCAGCACCGGCGCGGGGTGACCGCGGTTGATCCAGGTGAGCAGGCCGGTGCGCAGGTTCAGGTCGGCCATGACGGCGGTCACGTACCGCGTGGCGCGCCCGAACTCGTTGATCAGCACCTGCTCGATGGCCTGGCTGTTGGCGATCAGGTCCATGTCCTGGCGGCGGTGGTTGCGGCTGGCGGCCATGGCGAGGTTGGCGGTCAGGCCCGCCGAGACGTCGTGGCCCATCGCGTCGTAGACGGCCACGTGGAGGATGTCACCGTACAGGGAGTAGTCGAACACGTCGCCGCCGACCTCGTAGGCCGGCTCGATCACGCCGCCCACGGTGACGTCGGGCGAGGCGAAGGTCAGCGGCGGCAGCAGCTGCCACTGCATCTCGGCGGCCACGTTCATCGACCGCGACCGCACCATGCGCTGGTACCCGTCGCTCTGCGTGCGCCGGCTCACCACCAGGAGTGCCATCAGGCCGGCCAGGTGCACGGCGGCCTCCGGGCAGTCGTCCGCGTCGCTGGCGACCCGCAGCAGCCCCAGCCGCTCGGTGCCGTCCAGCAGCGGGATCCACCAGCAGGGCTCGCCGCCGTCGCCGCGCTGCGGCAGGGCGCGCACCTCCTGAAAGGCGCGCCCTCCCAGGCTGCCGTCCACCCGCAGCTCGCCGGCCGGCTCCGCGTCGGCGTGGTCGGCCCGCAACCGGCGCAGCACCCGCTGCTGCAGGTCCGCCAGGTACAGGGTCACCTCGCCGAGGCCGGCCCGCGTGGCGGCCTCGGTGGCCAGCGCGGGCAGGCGGTCGAACGTGGTCGTGTGGCTGGCCTTGAGTATGTCGACCAGCATGCGCTCGGATCCTCCCGCTTCACTCATGCCCGCTCCTACCGGTACGTCCCCGATCTTTACGGTCTGGTCACTGCCGTTCCCGCTGACAGCGGCTGAAACCCGTACGAGACCGCCGTCAGGCTGTGGCCACCCAGGGCATGTCCCGGACCGACGGGTGCTGGCGGGTGGCCGGGCCGGAGGGGGCTTCCTGGGCGCCGCGCCGCCCGCCCGGCGAGCCGGTGCAGATCGGGCACGGGCCGCCGTCCGCGGCCGGATGGGAGCAGCGCCCGTCGGCGCCGAGAATGCGCCGCAGGTCGTCCTGGTGGATGGGCTGGACGGTGATGAGCAGGTCGGCCAGCGCGGCATGGGCGTAGGCGATGGCCCGGGTCAGCTCCTCGCGTTCGGCCGCGACCACCGGGGCGCGCCCGAGCAGGAGCGTCAGCTCCCGCAGCCGCGCGCCGAACCGCGCGCACTCGCCGATGACCTGTGGGGCCACTTCGGCGGTATCTGGTGATTTCATCGGCTCACAGTAGGGTGATCCGTACGAGATGGCCGCAAGACGCGCATGCCGGTGGCGAGAACTTGACCGCGCGCGGCTTAACCATTTGTCGGCGATGCGGCGCTTCGGAGACGATCAAGTATGACCGTGACACCGGAGCTGCTCGCCTACTACGGACAGGACAGGGAGCACGCCCGGCTCCGCGAGGGGCGCGGGCGGCTGGAGCTGTGGCGCACCCAGGACGTGCTGCGCCGGGTGCTGCCACCGGCTCCGGCCAGGGTGCTCGACGTCGGCGGCGGGCCCGGCACGCACGCGGAGTGGCTGAGCGCCGACGGCTACGAGGTCGAGCTGCTCGACCCGATCGCGCTCCACGTGCGGCACGCCTCGCGGCTGAGCGGGGTGACGGCCCGGCTGGGCGACGCCCGGCACCTGCCCGTGCCGGACGCGAGCGTGGACGCGGTGCTGCTGCTCGGCCCGCTCTACCACCTGCACGAGCGGGCCGACCGGGTGCGGGCCCTGGCGGAGGCCCGGCGCGCCGTACGGCCCGGGGGCGTGGTGGCGGCGGCGACCATCAACCGCTACGCGGCCATGCACGACACGATCTACCACGGTCACTACCTGCAGGAAAGGGAGCGGCGGGCCGTCCACGCGGCCCTCGCGGACGGGATCATGCTCTCTCCGGGGCATGGCTTCACCGCGTACATGCACGATCCCGAGGAGGTGCCGGGGGAGTTCGCCGACGCCGGCTTCGCCGAGGCCGTGCGGTACGGGCTGGAGGGGCGTTCTGGCTCTACGGCGACGTCGGCGACTGGCTCGACGACCCGGAGCGCCGGGAGCTCATGCTCGACGCCCAGCGCTCGATGGAGTCGGTGCCGTCGCTGCTCGGCGTCAGCGGCCACCTGCTCACCGTGTCGCGGCGCGATCGCTGATCCAGGGGCCGCCGAGGCGCCCCGCCCCGCCCGCGCGCCCGGAGGCGCGGGAGCGGGCCGGCCGTCACTTGCTCGCCGTCACTTCTTGAAGGCGTCCTTCATCTTCTTGCCGGCGTCCTTGATCTTCTCGCCGGCCTGCTTCATGCTTCCCTGCGCCTGGTCGGCGCGTCCCTCGGAGCGCATCCGCTCGTCGTCGGTGGCGCGTCCCGCGGTCTTCTTCGCCCGCCCCTTGAGCTCTTCGCCCTTGTTGCGCATCTTGTCCTTGCCGGCCATGTGCGTGCCTTTCTGGTCGTATCCCCCGGAAGCTCGTATCCCCCCGGACGCGCTGTCACCTTTCCGAACGAAAGGCCAGGAAACGCATCATGTCGGGCAGGCCGACAGGTACGGCTCAGTTGACGGGAGTGACCGGTGCGCGCCCGGCCAGCACGGCGGCCACGTTGTCCACCGCCAGGCCGCACATCCGCTCCCGCGTCGCCGTCCCGGCGCTGCCGATGTGCGGCGTGAGCACGGTGTTGGGGAGCTTGGCCAGCTCGGGGTCCACGTGCGGCTCGTTGTCGAAGACGTCCAGCCCGGCGGCGGCGATCGTGCCGGAGCGCAGCGCCTCGATCAGGGCCCGCTCGTCCACGACGCCGCCCCTCGCGGTGTTGACCAGGACCGCCGTGGGCTTCATGCGCCGCAGCGCGGCGGCGTCGATGAGGTGGCGCGTGCGGGGCGTCAGCGGGCAGTGCAGAGTCACCACGTCGCTGCGCTCAAGCAGCTCGGGCAGCTCGACGAACTCGACGCCCCGGCGGTCCTCGTCGCTGAGCGGCGAGGAGGTGGGCGTGGCCAGCACGGGCATGTCGAAGGCGCGTGCCCGGCGGGCCACCGCCCGGCCGATCCGGCCGTAGCCGACCACGCCGAGGGTCGCGCCGGCGCTGAGGTCGATGCCGAGCATCATCCGCGGGCCCCAGATCCACGGAGTGCCCTCGCGGATCAGCCGGTCACCGTCGAGCACCCGCCGTGAGGCGGCGAGGATCAGCGCGAACGCGAGGTCGGCCGTCGCGCCGTCGAGCACGCCCGGGGTGTTGGTCACGCGCACCCCGCGCTCGGTGGCCGCGGCCACGTCGATGTTGTCGTAGCCGACGGCCACGTTGGCGACGACGCGCAGGCCGGGCCCGGCGGCGTCCAGCAGCTCCGCGTCGATCCGCTCGGTCAGCGTGCACACCACCGCCGCCGCGCCCGCCACCTCGCGCAGCAGCGTGGCTCGGCCGGGCGGCTCCTCGGCGCCGATGATCGCGGGACGGTCCAGCTCACGGACCCTGGCCAGGGCGGCGTCGGTCAGCGTGCGGGTGACGTAGATGTGGTCGTTCATCTGCCCTTCTCCGTGGATGTCGGCGGCCATCCATTACTACACCGCCGTCAGGATTCGTCCGCGACCGCGTAGGTGCTCGACCGGAACAGGAAGGAGGCCCAGGAGCGGTAGGGGCGCCAGGACTCGGCCAGCTTCCGGTAGGCGGACGGCGGCGCGTCCTCGGGCAGGCCGTACGCCTCGCGCAGGATCGCGAACAGGCGCGGCTCGTCGCCGGGGAAGGCGTCGGGCGCGCCCGCGCCGCGGATGAGGATCAGGCCCGCCGAGAACGGCCCCACCCCGGGCAGGGCGCGCAGCTCCGCCAGCGCCTCCTGCGGGTCGAGGGCGCGCAGGTGCTCGGTGGTGAGCAGGCCGTCGAGCGCGGCCCTGGCCAGGCCGCGCACCCACTCCTCCTTCTGCGGCGGCAGCCCGAGCCCGCCCGCGTCCACGAGCGTCATGGGCGGCGGGAAGGCCGCGTACGCCTGCCCGTCCACCTCGACCCGCGCCCCGTGGCGCTCGGCGATGCGCTGCTTGATCCGGGAGGCGATGAGCATCGACGACCGCTGCACGATGACGGCCCAGCAGGCCGCCTCCCACGGGCTCCAGAAGCAGACCGGGCGCAGGCCGGGGGAGCGGCGCTGCAGGTCGCCGAGCACCGGGTCGGCCTCGCCCGGCGCGGCGAAGCCGCTGCCGTCCACGTCGAGGGAGAGGATGCGCGCCACCTCGCGCCGGATGCCCGGCCCGGCGGGGCGGGTGGTGGCGACGGCCACGCCGCCCGGCGCCGCGCTCACCCGCACGCCGATCGGCAGCCAGTCGGACTCGGCGCAGTAGGCGAAGCGCAGCGACCGCCCGTCGGAGGGCAGCGCGCTGGTGGCCGGCCAGTCCTCGACGAAGCGCAGCGCGGCCGCGAAGTCGTACGGGCCGTCGGCGGTGAGCGTGAATCCGTGCGTGGTCATGCGCCGCATGGTAGGGGCCGGAACCGACTGCTGGTGAATGTGCTGGATCCGGGGGTAGGGGGGCGCGTGACGCCGGAGAAGAAACGGGGGAACGTCATGAGCCGCATCCAGGAATGGCTGAGGAAGGCGGAGGACTTCGCCAGAGGGCACTCCAAGCAGGCCGACCAGATGGTGGACCGGGCCGAGGAGTTCGCCAAGGAGCGGACCGGTCACAAGTACGACGACCAGATCGGGAAGGGCGCCGACACGGTGCAGCACCGGTACGGCGGCGGCCAGGGCGAGGGCGCCCCTCAGGAGCCGCCGACGTCCGACCCTCAGCAGCCGCCGAGGTCCGACGGAGAGAGGTGAATCCGCCTCACCTGTCCTCGGCGAAGGCGAGGTAACGCTCGGCTGAGCGGCGGACGGCCCGTGCGCCGTCCTCGTAGACGACGCGTTTCCACCAGCCTCCGTACACCCTGTCGAAATCGTACGGCTCCAGGAGGTCCAGGGCCCGGCGCACTACGTGCGGACGCTCCGGGATGTAGTTGGGGTAGCTGTACATGAAGCTCACCCAGCGCCGGTCCTGGACGACTCCAAGGATGTCTCCTGAGAACAGGACGTTCTGGGACGACCAGTGCAGCACCTGGCCGCCCGGGAAGTGGACCCCCGCGTTGACCAGCGTGAGGTCCTCGGACAGCCGGTGCGTGTCGCCTTCCCAGAAGACCACCGCGTCGTCCGGCCTGGCCACCCACTGCCGGTCGGAGGCGTGGATGTACACCGGCGCGTCGAAGGCGTGCGCCCACTCGATCATGGAGCCGTAGAAGTGGGGGTGGCTGATGGCGATGGCCGCCACCCCGCCCAGCTCCTTGACCTGCGCGACCAGCTCGTCGTCCAGGTAGGAGACCATGTCCCAGAGCACGTTGCCCTCCGGCGCGCGGACGAGCAGCGCGCGCTGGCCGATCGAGGTCGGCGGGGCGGTGCCGATGCCGATCACCCCCGGACCCTCCTCCTCCACCCGGCCCCGGTGACCCTCGGCCGCCAGTTGCGCCATGGTGGTCCACTGCTGGCCGTCCCAGCCGACGTACTGGCGCTCGTCCTCGCAGATCGGGCAGTCCGGGCGCGGCTCGGCGTACTGGACACCGCAGGTGCGGCATATGGGTAGATCGGGCATGCGGTCAGCATAGGACGGCACCCGCTCCGATACGGTGATCGCATGGTCAAGGGCGGGTTACTGGTCGCGGGCACCACGTCCGACGCGGGCAAGAGCGTGGTGACGGCCGGGATCTGCCGGTGGCTGGCCCGCCGGGGCGTGCGCGTCGCGCCGTTCAAGGCCCAGAACATGTCGCTCAACTCGTACGTCACCGCCGACGGCGCCGAGATCGGCCGGGCGCAGGCGGCGCAGGCGCGGGCCGCCGGCCTGGAGCCGGTCGCGGACATGAACCCCGTCCTGCTCAAGCCGGGCAGCGACCGCCGCAGCCAGGTCGTGCTCATGGGCAGGCCGGTGGCGGACGTGGACGCGATGGAGTACGGCGCGCTCCGTGACCTCCTGCGCGGCACGGCGCTGGAGGCCCTGGAGCGGCTCAGGAAGCAGTACGACGTGGTCATATGCGAGGGCGCCGGCAGCCCCGCCGAGATCAACCTGCGGCGCGGCGACCTCGCCAACATGGGCCTGGCCAGGGCCGCGAACCTGCCCGTGATCGTGGTGGGCGACATCGACAGGGGAGGGGTGTTCGCCGCGTTCTACGGCACGGTGGGCCTCCTGGACGCCGCCGACCAGTCGCACATTTCAGGATTTGTCGTGAACAAGTTCAGGGGTGCGCGGGAGCTGCTGGAGCCCGGCCTCGACCAGCTCAGGCGGCTGACCGGGCGTGCGGTGTACGGCGTGCTGCCCTGGCTCGACGGGCTCTGGCTGGACGTCGAGGACTCACTGGCCCTGGACGGCCGCCAGGTCGCGGCGCGCGGCCCGTACGGCAGGCAGACCCTCCGGGTGGCGGTCGTGCGGCTGCCCAGGATCTCCAACTTCACCGACGTGGACGCGCTGGCCGCCGAGCCGGGCGTCGTGGTGCGCTTCGTGACGGAACCGGTCGAGCTGGACGACGCCGACCTGGTCGTGCTGCCGGGGTCGAAGGCCACGGTCCACGATCTGGCGTGGCTGCGCGAGCGCGGGCTCGCGGCGGAGATCGCCGAGCGCGAGCGGCCCGTGCTGGGCATCTGCGGCGGGTTCCAGATGCTCGGGCGGGAGATCGTGGACACGGTCGAGTCGGGCGAGGGCCGGGTCGAGGGGCTCGGCAGGCTGCCGGTACGCGTGGAGTTCGCCGAGGACAAGCGGCTCGGGCGGCCCGAGGGCAGCGCGTACGGGCAGCCGGTGCGCGCGTACGAGATCCACCACGGGCGGGCCACGGTGGAGGGCGGCGAGCCGTTCCTGGACGGCTGCCGGGCCGGGAACGTGTGGGGCACCACCTGGCACGGCGCGCTGGAGAACGACGGGTTCCGCCGGGCCTTCCTGGCCGACGTGGCCGAGCGGGCCGGGCGCGACTTCACCCCGGCGCCCGACACGGACTTCGCGCGGCTCAGGGAGGAGCGGCTCGACGCGCTGGGGGACCTGGTGGAGCGGCACCTCGACACGGACGCCCTGCTCCGGCTGATCGAGCACGGCCCTTCGGACGTCCCCTTCCTGCCGCCTGGCGCGCTGGCCTAGCCGGGTCGCGACCTCGGGCCTGTCACGCCCGCCTAGCCGGGTCGCGACCTCCGGACCTGTCACGCCCGCCTGGCCAGGCCGCGACCTCCAGGCCTGTCGCGCCCGCCCGGCGTGCTGCGGCTCCGGGCGTTCCGCGCCCGCTCAGCCGGGCCGGCCGGGGCCGGGGCCGGGGCGGTCGGCGGGGGCGCGGGACAGGCGCTGGGCGTCGATCCAGGCGTCGATCTGCTCCCAGTGGCCGTACAGCCACCGCACCCGCTCGGCGCGCTCGCGCGGCACCTCGGCCGCCGGCACCCGCCACCACTTCGCGGTGATGTGAGCGCTGAAGGGCAGCTTGCGCCAGACATCCCCCAGCGTGACGAGGTCGTCGAGCCCGGTGTGCGCGACGAAGACGACGTCCGCCGACGGGCACGCCTCGATGGCGGTGATGGCGCCCTTCGGCCGGGGCGGCAGCAGGTGGTCCATGCCGCGCGCCCGCTCCGCCTCCTCGGCCAGCCCCTTCTCCTCCAGCCGCCTGATGGCCAGCCGGCGGCGGCGCGGCGTGAAGTTCCCGCCCTCGGGGAAGATCACCAGAGCGTCGTGCGCGCCCATCGTGGCGGCGAGGCGGTGGATCTCCTCGATGACGTGCTTCTGCCCGGACTTCCGGGGGACGAAGGCGTTCGGCAGGCGGTTGACCACCACGTCCACGGAGGGGTCGTACTGGAGCGCGGCCTTCATGACGATGCGCGGTCGCCGCTCATAGCGCGTCAGAAGGTGATAAATCAGCAAAAAGGAGTCGCCGGGGCCCGCGTGCCGCGACAGCACGATCACCGGCCGCGTCAGCTGCACGGCCCGCTCCCCGGGTGTCGCCACGGGCTCGTCGATCTCCACGGTCAGCCGGAAGACGCGCTCCGCCATCGCGTACACCCGGGTCAGGAACCACCGGATCAGCGCGTAGTGGCGCTCCTGCCGCCGCGCCCCGCCCGCCACCCACAACCACAGGCACGCGATCAGCACCGCCGACTCCAGCGTCAGCCACGCCGTGCCGAACCAGACGAACCGCGGCCCCCTGCGCTGCGGCGGCGGCAGGCGCAGCGAGGCCGCCGCCGTGACGACGAGCCAGAACGGCAACGTCACCAGCATGAACACGGTCACGACGATGACCAGAGGAGCCAGCACGAGCCGGCGCAGGATTCGTGGTGGGAGCACCGCGGCCTCCACGGGACGGTCTCCCCTTCATCCTCCCCCGTTCCGCAGATAGCGGGAAGACGCCTCGTAGGCCCGGTCGATGCAGGCGGAGATCTGCGAGACGTCGCGGTAGCGCAGCGTGGACAGCGGCGCGGTCACCCCGGCGGGCATCACGTGCACCTCCACGCCGGGCGGCAGGCTGGCCATGTCCTCGGCGAAGCGGTGCCTGCGCGCGATCTCGAACGCCACCATGCCCACCTCCCAGAACCGCCTGGGCGGCGCCAGCGGCCGTTCGATCCGCCCGACGTGCAGGACGAAGACCCGCCTGGCCCCGAGCTGCACGGCCCGCCCGACGGGGATGCTGTGCACCAGGCCCCCGTCGTAGAAGTGCTCGCCGCCGATCACCACGGGCGGCAGCAGCCCCGGCACCGCGCACGACGCCAGCACCGCCTCCACCAGCGGTCCGCCGGTGAACCAGTGCGCCGCGGCCCGCTCGACCGAGGCCGCCACGCACTGGAACGGCACCTCCAGGTCCTCGATCCGGGAAACCGGCACGGTCCTGCTCAGAACCTCGCGCAGCGGGCCGATCGGGTGCAGATGGGTGCCGGTCTTGGCCAGTGTGGACAACCTGGCCACCCAGGAGCCGGCGAACGCCGTACGTACGACGTCGGAGCGCCACAACGACACCAGCCGGCCGACCGCCTCGGAAGGGGCGGCGGCGATGACCGCCCCGTTCAGCGCGCCCACGGACGTGCCCACCACCAGGTCGGGACTGATGCCGGCCTCGTCGAGCGCCCGCAGCATCCCCACCTCGTGCGCGCCGAGCACGCCCCCGCCTCCGAGCACGAACGCCGTTTCCACGCACCCCACCCTCTCGTCGCCGCGTCCAGGAAGCAAAGCCATCCGCGGCCCGCGAAAGATCGGGGGTTGCCGCGGTCGAAATAGGGGGAAGCAGGGGTCGCCTTCCGGGGTGCCGTCAGGCACGTTCAACTCAACGTCAGCAAATGTTCAGAGAGGCGCCCCGAGCATGCGTATCCGGCTTCGCGGATCGAGGTTTACCAGAACCCTGCACTTACTCCTCGCCTTCACCCTGTCCTTCGGCCTCATGGCGCTGGGAAGCCCCGCGCGGGCCCAGACCACCGCGCCGCTGCGGATCCTGCTCACCACCGACGACGGCTACGAGGCGCCCCTCCTGGAGGACCTGCGCCAGGCCCTGACCAAGGCGGGCCACGACGTCACGGTCGTCGCGCCGGCCGCGGACTCCAGCGGCGTCGGCACCTCCATCAACATCGACTTCGGCTCGACACTGAAGGCGGCCGAGATGTCACCCGGGGTGTGGGCCGTCGAGGGCAGCCCGGTCGACGCGGTCGCGTTCGGGGTGAACACCGTACTCAAGAACGACCGGCCCGACCTGGTCGTCGCCGGTCCCAACGAGGGAGAGAACGTCGCCGCGCTGGTCAACCACAGCGGCACCGTGGGAGCCGCCATCGCCGCGCTGGCCGTCGGCGTCCCGTCCATCGCGGTGAGCGTCGCCAGGGACGGGTCCGAGCTGCCCAGCGCGGACGACGCCGTCGACTTCACGGTCAAGCTGGTGAACCGGGTGGCCGCCACCGCCTCGTACGGCGCCGTCCTGCCGCCGCACACGGCCCTCAACGTCAACTACCCGGCCCACCCGGCGGGCGAGGTGGCCTTCGCCAGGCTGGGCACGTCGCTGCCCGTCTCGACCGATTACGTCCCGGCCACCGACGTCTGCGCGGTGTGCTACCGGATCATGCCCGTCTTCTCCACCACCCCGGACCCGGTGGCCACCTCGGACCGCACCCTGCTGTCGGAGGGCAAGGTGACCATCACGCCGCTGAACGGCAGCTGGGAGGCCGACTCGAGGACCTTCTGGCGGATCCGCGACCGCCTGGGCCCGCTCACCCCCTGAGCGCCTGAAACCTTTCGGCCGGAACCCCTCGGGAGGGGTTCCGGCCGGCTTCAGTCGGTGACGGCGAGGCGGATGCCGAAGCCGACGATCACCACGCCGGTCACGCGGTCGAGGGCCCGCCGCACGGCCGGCGCGCGCAGGAACCCGCTCATCAGCGACGCGAACCCGATCAGCACCGCGCTCCACACCAGCCCCTCGGCCACGTGGACCCCCGCCAGCAGCAGCCCCATGGCCGCGTGCGGCGCCTCGTCCGGGATGAACTGCGGCAGCATCGCCACGTAGAACGCCCCGACCTTGGGGTTGAGCAGGTTCGTGAGCAGGCCCCGCCCGAATCCGGCCACGAACCGCACCGCCTGCTCCGGCTCGTCGTGCGCCGCCCGCCTGGCCAGGATCATGCGCAGGCCCATCCACACCAGGTACGCCACCCCGGCCCAGCGCAGGATCTCGTAGCCGAGCCGCGAGGCGGCCAGCAGCGCCGACAGCCCCGCCGCGGTGAGCACGCCCCAGATGAGGGTGCCGAGCTGGATGCCGAGCGTCACGCCCCAGGCCGGCCGCCTGCCCGCCAGCACCGACGTACGCAGGACGAGGGCCGTGTCGAGGCCGGGCGTGAGCGTGAGGAGCGCCACCACGGCGGCGAACGACCAGACCGATCCCGCGATGTCCATGCCGTCAGGGTACGAGCAGCAGCTTCCCCGTCGTCCGGCGGGCCGCCAGATCCTCGTGCGCCCGGCCCGCCTCGGCCAGCGGGTAGCGGCGCGAGACGTTGATGGCGAGCCGCCCCGACGCGATCCAGCCGAACACGTCGGAGGCCCGCCGCAGCAGCTCCTCCCGTTCGGCGATGTAGTGGACGAGCGTCGGCCGGGTGAGGAAGAGCGAGCCCCGCTTGTTGAGTATCTGGGGGTCGAGCGGCGGTACGGGGCCGCTGGCGGCGCCGTACAGGGCCATGAGGCCGCGCGGGCGCAGCACCTCCAGGCCGCCGTCGAACGTGGCCGCGCCGACCCCGTCGTACACCACGTCGATCCTGCCGCGCAGCGCCTCCACGAAGTCGTCGTAGCGCAGCACGTCGTCGGCGCCGGCCGCCCTGGCCTGCTTCTCCTTCTCGGCGGTGGACACCGTGGCGTGCACCGTGGCGCCCCTGAGCTTGGCGAGCTGGATGAGCAGCTGGCCCATGCCGCCGGCTCCGGCGTGAACCAGCACCTCGTCCCCTTCGCGCACCTCGTGGGTGGAGTGGGTGAGGTAGTGGGCCGTCATCCCCTGCAGCATCGCCGCCGCGGCCACGTCGGCCGGCACGCCGTCGGGGACGGGCACCGCCCGGGCGGCCGGGATCACGGCCTTCTCGGCGTAGCTGCCCAGGACGTTCGCCCAGGCCACGGTGTCGCCCACGGCGACGTCCCGCACGCCGGGCCCGACGGCGGAGACGGCGCCCGCGCCCTCGGAGCCGATGGGAGTGGGCAGGTCGAGCGGGTACGCGCCGGAGCGGTGGTAGACGTCGATGAAGTTGACGCCGCTCGCCGCGACGTCGACCACGATCTCCCCTTCGCCGGGGACCGGGTCAGGCCGCTCCACGTATTCGAGAACCTCTGGGCCGCCTGGGGCGGAGACGATGATGGCATGCATACTCCTAGTCAACTCCGGGGCCGCCCGATCATTCCCCCGGACCCCCCGCGGCCCGTCCGCCGAGACGGCCCGGCCTGGCAGGCGTACACATGTTTCCTGCGAGGTTTGCGGTGTCTCGGTAAGCTTGCGCGCCGTGAGCGGTGAAACCTCCCAGATCGGGCGCTACCGGCTGCTGAGCGTCCTCGGGCGGGGCGGCATGGGCACGGTGCACCTCGCCGAGGACCCGGCCGGGCAACGGGTCGCCGTCAAGGTGATCAACCCGGAGCTGAGCCAGTACGAGCAGTTCCGCATGCGCTTCCGCAGGGAGGCCGACGCCGCCCAGAGGGTGCGCAGGTTCTGCACGGCCGCCGTGATCGAGGCCGCTCTCGACGGCGACCAGCTCTACGTCGTCACCGAATACG
This sequence comes from Nonomuraea phyllanthi, assembly GCF_006334985.2. GTDB lineage: Bacteria > Actinomycetota > Actinomycetes > Streptosporangiales > Streptosporangiaceae > Nonomuraea > Nonomuraea phyllanthi. The sequence continues at coordinate 110,163 of NZ_VDLX02000014.1, read as the reverse complement.
TGCCGGGCCCCAACCTGGAAGAGGCCGTGCGCAGGTCCGGCCCCCTGCGCGGCTCCAGCCTCGACGCGCTGGCCGTGAGCGTGGCCACCGCCCTCACCGCCATCCACGGGGCGGGGGTCGTCCACAGGGACCTCAAGCCGTCCAACGTGCTGCTCTCGCCCGTCGGGCCGCGCGTGATCGACTTCGGCATCGCGCGGGCGCTCGACACGCTCGGCGGCGTCACCGGCACCGGCGAGCTGGTCGGCACGCCCCGCTACATGGCCCCCGAGGTGCTGCGGGGCGACCCGGTGTCCCCGGCCTGCGACGTGTTCTCGTGGGGGTGCCTGGTCGCGTACGCCGCCAGCGGGCGGGCGCCGTTCGGCGGCGACACGCTGCCCGCCATCGTCTACCAGGTGCTCAACACCGAGCCGAACCTTGCCGAGGTCGATCCCGGGCTGCGCGAGCTGGTCGGGGCGGCGCTGCGGAAGGACCCGGCCATGCGGCCCACCGCGCAGCAGCTGCTCGACCAGCTCGTCGGGCGCTCGGCCGTGCCCGAGCAGGCGGCGCAGACCGTACAGGTGGCCTGGCAGCAGGCCACGGCGGCGTACACGTCGGTCCAGCGGCCGCCCAGGAAGAACCCCACCAAGCTGATCGCCGGCGTGGCGGCCGCCGCGGCGCTGCTCGTGGCCGGGGCCGTGACCACATGGGTGCTCGTCTCCCCTGGAGGGCCGCCCGACGACCTCGGCGTGCTCTACCGGGAGGACTTCACGCAGACCTCCAGCGGCTGGGACGGCACCTACGACCCCGACGTCACCACCAGCTACGGCTATCGGTCGGACGGGACATACGGGCTCGACGCGGAAAGCCTGACCGGGCAGCGGCGGGCGAAGGCCCCCATACCCTTCCTCATCGCCACGCCGACCGACACACCCGACCCCTCCGCGACGCCCACGCCGATGCTGCCCGCGTCCGTCGTCGTCTCCGTCACCGCCGAGGTCAAGAGCCACACCGGCAGCGGGGAGTACGGCGTGTACTGCCACGACATCGACGATGACGACGCGTACTACGAGTTCGTGCTCGACACGGCGGGCAAGGCCCGGATCCGGCGCGTCGTGGACGGGGCGGGCGGGGAGCTCGCCTCGCCGGTGCAGGTGGACGGGCTGCCCGGCAAGGCGCGAGTGGTGGCGTCGTGCGAGCAGGCCGGGTCGGCGGTGCGGCTGACGATGTGGGTGAACGGGGAGCAGGTGCACCAGGTGGAGGATCCGAACGGGCTGGCGAACGGATATGTGGGGTTGTTCGCGCGGACGCCCAAGGACGGGCGGTCGGTGTTGAAGACGGCGTTCGACGACTTCGAACTACGCGGCCAGAAGCAACCCTGACACTCCCACCTTGGCACCTGGTCCCTTGGCACCTGAGGGTCACCTTGGCGCCTGAGGGTCACCTTGGCACCTACGGCTCACTTGGCACCTGAGGGTCACCTGGCACCCAGGGCCCACCTAGCACCTGGGGTGTCACAGAACACCGGCACGGGCGGCGGCGAGGGCCGCGTCGGCGGCGCGGTCGGCATCCCGCTCGGTCACCGGCTCGTGCGCCACGAACAACCGGTAGTAAACGGGCGCGACAGCGACCCTGATCACCTCTCTGACATCGACGACGTCGGGCAGCTCACCCCGCCTGACCGCCCGCCGTACGACTTCGGCCGACTGCTCGTGCCGGGCCTCGAAGAAGTCGTGCAGGGCACGCGCGGCGTCGGGATCCTGCATCGCGGCCGCCACGAACGCCGACGACACCGGCCCCAGCTCCGGATCGTCGAACCCGCTGCGCACCAGATGAACAATCCCGCGCAGATCACCCTCGATCGAGCCGGTGTCAGGAACGGGCCACGGCTCCTCCTCGGCCAGCTCCAGCGCGTCGGAGATCAGCCCAGCGACGTTGCCCCACCGCCGGTAGACGGTCGTCTTGTGCACGCCTGACCGTTCGGCGACGTTCTCCACCGTCAAACCCCGGTAGCCGCGCTCGACCAGCTCGGCGAGCGTGGCCCGCCGTACGGCGTCGCGAACCCGCGCGCTCCGCCCTCCCGGCCTCTTGTTCGGTTCCAAAGGCTACTCCAGTTGCATTAACCCTCACCGGCCTGGCACACTAAAGCTACAACGGTTGCGATTGGAGTGCCATCCTGATCAGCCTTCGAAAGGTTTCCAAGTCGTACGGCGAGCGTGCCGTGCTCGTCGACGTCTCCATGTCCGTGGGGCTGGGCGAGCGGGCCGGCATCGTCGGGGAGAACGGCTCGGGCAAGTCCACGCTGCTCCGGCTGCTGGCCGGGGTCGAGCCGCCCGACGACGGAGACGTCACGACCGCCGACGACACCGGCTACCTCAGCCAGACCCTCGACCTCCCACCCAGCCACACGGTCCAGCAGGCCGTCGACGCCGCGCTGGCCGACCTGCGCGCCATGGAGCGGCGGATGCGCGACCTGGAGTCCGCCCTCGCGAACCAAGCCACACCCAGGCGCACGGAGGCCACGGCCGAGACCGACGAGGCCCGGACCAAGCGCGGCGACGCCGTCACCGCCCAGCACGGCGAGCCCACGGCCGAGTGCGGCGAGGTCCCGGCCCGGTGCGGCGAGGTCCCGGCCCGGTGCGGCGAGGTCCCGGCCCGGTGCGGCGACGCTGGCACGGCCCAGCATGGCGAGGCCACGGCCGTGAGCGACGAGGTCCCGACCGAGCACCACGACGCCGTCACCGCCCAGCACAGCGAGACCACGGCCGAGTGCAGTGAGGTCCCGGCCAAGTGCGGTGACGCTGGCACGGCCGAGCATGGTGAGGCCACGGCGCAGCGCAGTGACGTAGCGACGAAGCGCGGCGAAACCACGGAGAGACGCGGCGAGGCCACGGCGCAGCGCGGCGAGGCCACGGAGCAGCGCGGCGAGGTCGCGACGAAGCACGATGAGGCCACGGATAATCGCGGTGAGGTCGCGATCGAGTACGCCGACCTCATGGACGAGTACGGCGAGCTGCTGACGGCCTACGAACTACGGGGCGGCTACGAGGCGGACGCGCGAGTGGACAAGGCGTTCCACGGGCTGGGCCTGTCCCACGTGGGCCGCGACCGGGTGCTGTCGAGCCTGTCCGGCGGGGAGCAGGCGCGACTCGGCCTGGCCTGCGTCCTGGCCGCCGCACCCAGGGTGCTGCTGCTGGACGAGCCCACCAACCACCTCGACGAGTCGGCCCTGACCTGGCTGGAGTCCCGGCTGCGCGAGCACCGGGGCACGGTCGTCGTGGTCTCCCACGACCGCGTCTTCCTCGACCGGGTGGCCACGACGGTGATCGAGGTGGAGCACGGCGCGATCACCCGCTTCGGCGGCGGCTACACCGGTTTCCTCGCCGCCAAGGCCGCGGCGAGGGCCCGCTGGGAGCAGTCGTACGCGGCATGGTGCGAGGAGGTGCGGCAGGTCCGCGAGTACGCGGCCACGACCGCCCACCGGGTGGCCGCGGGCCGGCTGATGCGCGACAACAACAAGATGGCCTACGACCGCAACGCCGGCCGGGTGCAGAGCTCGGTGGCCAGCCGGGTCCGCAACGCACAGGAGCGGCTGCGCCGGCTGGAGGCCGACCCGGTGCCCCGCCCACCCGCTCCCCTGCGTTTCCGCGGCACCTTCACCAGTCCCGGCCCCGAGACCACCCCGAAAACCGGACCACACCAGCGGCCCCGCCCCGAGGAGGACGTGGCACTCCAGGCCGGGCATAGGTTTCCTGACCCGGAGCGGGAGTCTGCTGATCCAGAGCAAAGATCTCTTGACCCTGGGCACAGATTTATCCACCCGAAGCCCAAGATTCTGGGCCCGAGACATAAACCTTTCCACCCGAGCCGCGATCACGGGGACCCGAGCGATGGTCACCGGGACCCGAGCGGTGGGCACCGAGACCCGAGCGATGGTCACCGGGATTCGAGCGGTGGGCACGGGGACCCGAGCGATGGTCACCAGAGCCCGAGTGGCGGTCACCAAGACCCGAGCGGCAGCCACCCGGAGCTGATCGACGTACACCCGGACCCGAGCGACGTGAACCATGACACGGAGCATGGGGACGCGCGAGCTCAGGTGCTCGTAGCGCTGCGTGACGTCCGGGTCGGTGACCGGCTGCACGTGCCTTCCCTGACCATCCGGAGCGGCGACCGGCTGCTGGTCCGCGGCGCCAACGGGGCCGGAAAGTCCACGCTGCTCCGGACCATCGCCGAGCACGGGCGGGCCAGGGTCGGATATCTGCCGCAGGAGGTCACGTTCGACCCTGACCTGACGGTTCTCGACGCCTACGGCTCCGGCTATGCGGACGAGCGCCGGGCAGCTCTGCTGGACACGGGCCTCTTCGCGCCGGGGGCGCTCGACCAGAAGGTGGGCACGCTGTCGGTCGGGCAGCGGCGCAGGCTGGCGCTGGCCGGGCTGCTGACGCGCGAGTACGACCTGCTCCTGCTCGACGAGCCGACCAACCACCTGTCGCCGGTCCTGGCCGAGGAGTTGGAGCAGGCGCTCGACGCCTATCGAGGCGGGCTCGTCGTCGTGTCTCACGACCGCGCCCTGACCCGGCGCTTCCGGGGGACTGAGATCACGCTGGTAGGAGGACGCATCCATTGAGCAGCACCACGCCGAGTCGGGCCACGCCGAGTCGGGCCACGCCGAGTCGGGCCACGCCGAGTCGGGCCACGCCGAGTCGGGCCACGCCGAGTCGGGCCACGCCGAGTCGGGCCACGCCGAGTCGGGCCACGCCGAGTCGGATCACGCCGAGTCCGGGCAGACCAAACAACGAGGGGCAGCACATGTTGACCGTGATCGATGAGGGCACGCCGTACGGCATCGCCACCGGGCCGGATGGTGTGCTCTGGTTCACGCTCGTCCACCAGGGCCGGATCGGCACGATGGTGCCGGGCCAGAAGCCGGTGGTCCATCAGCTCGCACAGGCCGACGGGCAGCCGACCGTGATCACGCCGGGTCCTGACGGGGCGATGTGGTTCTCGGAAGGCCAGGGCGGCCGGGTCTCCCGGATCACCGCCGAGGGGCGGGTGACCTCTCATGAGGCGGATTCACCGTACGGGATCGTCGCCGGGCCGGACGGCGGCATGTGGTTCACCCAGATGCGGATCGGGCGCATCGGGCGCATCGGACTCGATGGGGAACGGGCGGACTTCGAGGTGCCGGTGGAGGGAGGCATGCCCGCGTTCATCACGGCCGGTCCGGACGACGCCCTCTGGTTCACGATCAACCAGGGCAACGCCATCGGGCGCGTTTCGCTCGGAGGTGACGTGACCGTGCACCCGCTCCCGACGGAGGGTGCCGCACCGGTGGGCATCACGCTGGGGCCGGACGGGGCGCTCTGGTTCGTGGAGATCGGTGCGGGCCAGGTGGGCCGGATCTCCACGTCCGGCGAGATCACCGAATACCCGCTTCCCGACCGGGCCGCACGTCCGCACGCGATCATCACCGGCCCGGACGGCGCCCTCTGGTTCACCGAGTGGGCCGCCGGCCGCGTCGGCCGCATCACGGTCGATGGTGCGATCGAAGAGCACGCGCTCCCGCCCCTGCCGGCCGAACTCAGAGCCGAGGCGGGGGTCGGGGACGGGGATGACGGTGCCGTCCGCAAGGCCGAGCCGCACGGGCTGACGGTCGGCCCGGACGGAGCCATCTGGGTGGCCTTGGAAGCAGGCGCCCTGGCCAGGCTCGGGTAAGGGGCGGTACGGGCGAAGGGCGGCGCAGTGCCGACGCTTGGTGGTGGGCGCCTCATCCCGGGTCAAGAGCGGCGCAGTGCCGACGCTTGGCGGAGGGCGCCTCAACCCGGGTGAGGGGTGGCGTGGGGGCTGGCTTTTGGGGACGGGGCCTCGGCTTGGTGAGGGGCCAGCGTCTGCGTCGACTTCCGGCCGGCGACGAGGTGCTCTGCCCCACCGAGCATATCCGCGCATCGTGAGGCTCAGCCGATCACGGGGACATTTCTGTGCGCTCCGGAACGACGTCGGGCCAAATCTCCCGAGGATCCCCGATCGAGGATGACTTGTACCAGGCCACCCCGAAAGCGGCCACGGTGGGAGCGAGGCCGGCGAGCATGGTGATCAATGTGGACCACCGCCAGCCCATGAACTTGGTCACCCAGTCGATCGTGATGTCGAACCGCCCGGCCACTCTCAACGCGGCGATCGCCAGGAACATGGCCGCGGAGAAGGACAGCGCGGCCCAGTGAATCACCTCAAGAGCATGGACCGATTCCGCGATGGCGCGCGCCATTTTCCCGACCTCAATGGTCAGCCGGTTTCCCTCGTCGATGAAGGTGACCATCTGTGCGTCGGCGCCGCGGCTCGCCTCGCCCTCCCAGAACGCGGTCACCGCCCGGCGCACGGCGTCGGTGTCGTGCCCGAAGGCCTCGCCAAGCTCGAAGGCGATACGCCGCAGGTCCTCGACCGCCCGGTCGAGAGGCTCGCCCGATTCCACCACCACCGCCGCCCACGCCAGGGCTCCGGCGACGACGGTCCAGCTCATTTTCCTGCCGAGGGCCAGATGCTCTTCGGTTGCCTTGCTCCACGTGGACAGCCTGGTCCTCAGAGGGTTTGCCCCCGAGAGCTCGACATGTTGACGCTCCAGGTCCTCGATGAACGCCAACCTCATCATGCGCTCGTCGTCGTAGGCCATTTCCGCCACGCCGGTGAGCCCACGCAGTCCCAGCCCGGCGATGCCGCCCGCGAGTCCCTGGAAGTACGGCTCCCTGAAGGTCTCGCCGATGCCTTCCCACATGCTCGGCCCTTGTCCGTAGCCGAAGTCGTCCTCCTCGGGCAACGACAGCGAGGGCCCCGGACCTCCCGCCTGCTGGGCCGTCGCCACGACATCCAGGACATGCCTGCCGGCGCTCGTTTCCGCCCTGCTGTAAGAGGTGCCGGTCGTCTGCAGTGTCTTCGCAACCCGGCGGGCCTGCGTCGCGCCGCGGTCGAACGCCGATCCGAGTTCGGACCAGATGTCGTTGAACCCGCGCCGCGCGGGCCACTCGCCCGCGACCCCGAGGGCCAGGCCGGGGAGCGACGCGACGTCGCCCCGATAACGAAGATCGTCCAGCCTTCCGGCGATCATGTCGAAGTCCATCGCTCCCGGGCCGAAGGGGTTCCCCTGGATCGCGTATCCCTCGGTCATTCGCAGGCGCCCTCAACTCTCACCGATGCTTCGACCGATGATGATAACGGCGGCGTGGTCGAAAAGATCTCCCTGCCGCCCGACAGCCATGCGGTAGCGGTGCATCAAGCGCCTGGCCATCATGTCGATCAGGCGCGCCGGCCGGCTTGGTGGCCATCGGCTGGTCGGCGACTTGCGTTCGGAACGCGGAGAACATATGTTCGACTTATAGCGCCCGCCTTCCCCCGGGTGGCTCACCATACGACCAGAGCCGCGGGGAGAAAGCGTCTTGAGCAGACTCTATGGCGATCCGATAGAGGTGTGGACCCGGGACGGGGAGCCGACCCAGTTCGTCTGGCGCGACCGGCTCTATCTCGTCCGCCGGGTCCTCGACCACTGGGTGGTCGCGCGCGAATGGTGGAAGACCGGCGAGGGCGACCCCGGCGAGCGCCGGTTCTGGCGGGTGGAGGCCAGTCCCGGGCGCGAGGTCGGCTCGTACGAGCTGCGTTACGACACCGCCGCCAACGGCTGGCTGCTGCTGAGGGCGTGGGACTGATGGCGCCGCCGTTCGCGCACCTCAGCGTGTGCTCCGCGTACTCCATGCGTTACGGCACGGCCTTCCCGCAGGCGCTGGTCCGGCGGGCGGTCGATCACGGGATGGACATCCTGGCCCTGACCGACCGCGACGGGCTCTACGGCGCGATCAAGCACGCCCATGCGTGCGCGGACGCCGGCATCTCCGCGGTCCTCGGCGTGAATCTGGCGCTCGACGCCCTGCCCCCGCTGCCGGGGTTCGGGGTGCCCGGGCTGGACATGCCGGGGCGTCACCGTCCGCATGGCCCGAGGACTCCGAGGACGGGGCCGGACGCGGAGGACCGCGTCACGGTGCTGGCCCGTTCCGGAGGCTGGTCGCGCCTGTGCCGGCTGGTCACGGCCGCCCATTACGCGGGTGAGCGCGGCGCGCCGAAGGTGACCCGCGAGCTGGTCGGCGAGTGGGCCGGCGGGCCGGGCGAGCGCGGAGTCGGCGCAGGGCGCGGATTCGCAGGGCGCGGATTCGGTGCCGAGCACGGGTTCGGTGCCGAGGACGGGCTCGTGGTGCTGCTCGGCCCCAGGTCCGACGTGGGCAGGGCGGTGGCCGCGCGGCGTGACGAGCAGGCGAGGACGCTGCTCGGCCTGTGGCGCGCCGCGGTGCCCGGGGTGGTGGTCGAGCTGGTCGACCAGTACGGCTTCCGCGACGCCACCACGGCCGTGCGCATGCTGGGCCTGGCCGAGTCCATGGGCGTCCCCGCCGTGCTGACCAACGCGGTGCGCTATCTCGACCCGGCCGACCACCAGGTGGGCGACGTGCTCGACGCGGCCCGCCAGCTCGTCCCGCTGCACCCGCGCCACCTGGAGCGCACCACCTCCCACGCCTACCTCAAGAGCGGCAAGGAGATGCGGCAGGTGGCGGCCAGGGTCTGCGGCGGGGACCAGGAGCGGGTGGCACGGCTGCTGTTCACGACCAGGCGGCTGGCCGAGGCGTGCTCGGTGGAGCCGGCCAGGCTGCTGGCGCTGCGCCAGGAGCCGCCCGACCTGCACCTGCCGGACGTCGGCCACGACCCGGTGCCGCTGCTGCGCGGCCGCGTCGAGGAGGGGCTGGTCGCGCGCGGCCTCGGCCGCTCGGGCGAGGCGAGGGAGCGGCTCAGGGCCGAGCTGGACATCATCGAGCGCAAGCGCCTGTCCGGATATTTCATCGCCGTGTCCGGCATCACCGACATGATTCGCGGCATGGGCATCCGCTGCGCCATCCGCGGCTCGGGCGCGGGCAGCCTGGTCAACTACCTCATCGGCATCGGCGAGGTGAACCCCCTCGACCACGGCCTGCTCATGGAGCGTTTCCTGTCGGAGGGCCGCATCGGGCTGCCCGACATCGACGTGGACGTGGAGTCGGCCCGCCGCCTCGACTGCTACAAGGCCATCTTCGACCGCTACGGCGAGGACAGCGTGGCCTGCGTGTCCATGATGGAGACCTACCGGGCGCGCAGCGCCATCCGCGACGTCGCCGGGGCCATGGGCCTGCCGCCGCACGAGATCGACGCCATCGCGAAGGCGTTCCCGCACATCAGGGCCAGGCAGATCACCGCGTCGCTGCACGACCTGCCCGAGCTGCGCGACAGCCGGCTCGGCGAGGTGGGGCTGGAGCGGGTGTTCCGGCTGGCGGAGAGGCTCGACGGGCTGCCCAGGCACATCGCGCTGCACCCGTGCGGCGTGCTGGTCGGCAACGCGGGCCTGCGCGACAGGACCCCGGTCGAACGCAGCCTGCTGGAGTTCCCGATGTCGCAGTTCGACAAGGAGGACGTGGAGGAGGCCGGGCTGCTCAAGCTCGACGTGCTGGGCGTGCGGATGCAGTCGGCGATGGCGTACGCGCTGAGCGAGATCAAGCGGGTGGACGACATCGTGGTCGAGCTCGACACCCAGAGCGGCGACGAACCGGACGTCCAGTACGTGCCGCACGACGACCAGGACACGTACGACATGATCTGCGCCAGCCGCACCCTCGGCTGCTTCCAGATCGAGTCGCCGGGGCAGCGCGAGCTGGTCGCCAAGCTGGAGCCGCGCAGGATGCACGACCTGATCGTGGACATCTCGCTGTTCAGGCCCGGCCCGGTCAACTCCGACATGGTCACCCCCTACCTGGAGGCCAGGCACGGGTGGCGCAAGCCGTACTACCCGCACGAGAGGCTGCGCGGCGCGCTGAAGGAGACGCACGGGGTCGTGGTCTTCCACGAGCAGGTGCTCAGGATCATCGAGGTGATGACGGGGCGCGACCTGTCGTTCGCCGAGATGCTGCGGCGCACGCTGGCCACGCCGGAGGGGCGGGAGCTGGTGCGCAAGACGTTCGTCCCCATGGCCAGGGCCCAGGGCTTCGACGACGCGGCCGTCGAGCGGGCCTGGCAGGTGCTGGACGCGTTCGGGGCCTTCGGGTTCTGCAAGGCCCACGCGGCGGCGTTCGCGCTGCCCACGTACCAGTCGGCCTGGCTCAAGCGGCACCACGCGGCGGCGTTCTTCGCGGGGGTGCTCACGCACGAGCCGGGCATGTACCCGCCGCGCGTCATCATCGACGAGGCCAGGCAGTGCGGGATCAAGATCCTGCCGCTCGACATCAACAGGTCGGCCAAGGACTGGCAGGTGGAGCGGCTGGGGCTGCGCGTGCGTCCCACCGCGCTGGAGGGCGCCTCGTCCCCGGTGCGCAGGGAGTTCAAGGCCGCGGAGATCGGCAAGGGGTACGCGCTGCGGGTGCCGTTCTCGGCGGTCAAGGGGGTGAGCGAGGCCGAGGTCGAACGCATGATCGCCGGGCAGCCGTACACGTCGCTGGCCGACTTCTGGGACCGTGCCCGGCCCTCGCGGCCGACCATCGAGCGGATCGTGCAGGTCGGCGGGCTGGACGCGCTCCACGACCTGCACCCGGGCGGCGCCCGCTGGCGTCCGGGCGAGCTGACCCGCCGCGACCTGATCGCCCAGGTGGGGGCGCTCGAACGGGCCTCGTCGATCGGTGTGCGCTCGGGCCCGCGCGCCTCGCGGCACTACGTCTCCCGGCCCTCGCGGCCGGCCCGCGAGGAGGAGCCGTCGGTGCAGCTCCCGCTGGGCTTCACCGAGCACCTGCCGCCGGGGGAGCTGCCCGAGATGACCGAGACGGAGATGGTCGAGGCCGAGCTGGAGATCCTGGGCATCGACATCAGCCGCCACGTCATCAGCTTCCACGACGAGCTGCTCGACGCGCTCGGAGTGGTACGTTCCAGGGATCTGCTCAAGCAGCGCAACGGGGCGGAGGTGCTGGTCGCGGGGGTCAAGGTGGCCACGCAGACGCCTGCCGTGCGCTCGGGGCAGCGGGTCATCTTCACCACGCTCGACGACTCGACGGGGCCGATCGACCTGACGTTCTTCGAGTCGGTGCAGGGGCGGTGCGCGGCGACGGTGTTCGGCTCGTGGGTCATGCTGGCCAGAGGAGTGGTCAGGCGCACGGGGACACGGGCGGTGTCGCTGCGGGCGGTGGACTGCTGGAACCTGGCGGACCTGGACGGGCTCTGGCGCGCGGAGGGCATCGAGGCGGTCCGCGCGCTCCTCGCCGACATGCCGGACGCCAAGGCGGAGGGGGTGCGGGGCCGCAGGATCGAGTACGCCAACGGCTTCCGCCTGTCGCCCTACTCCGACCTCGGCCCCGCCGTCACCGCCACCCCGCCCAGGCGGCTCTGGCACGCCAGCCCCGGCAGTTCCGGCCCCACGGCCGCCTGAAGGCCCCACGGCCGCCCCCGAAGGCCCCACGGCCGCCCCCGAAGGCCCCACGGCCGCCCGAACGACCGAGCCGGGGTCAGTCCGGGCGCGGGGCCGGGTCGGCGGTCACCGAGCGGAGCAGGGGCCGGCTCAGCGCCCCCGCGCCGATCACGCCGGCGAACCCCACGACGACGCACCCCGCCAGCGTGATCACCCCGACCGTGCTCATGCCCCCGATCATGAACGGCGTCGCGCAGAACACGCCCACCAGGATCGCCCCGCCGCCCATCACCGTCAGCGGGATCAGCGTCTCGGCCCGCCTGGCCCGGTCGAGCACCTCCAGCGGCGTGCCCGCCAGCCGCAGCAGCCCGTACGTCTGCCGCCGGTCCAGCACCGACGACGCCGCCGTGATCCCCGAGCTGGCGATGGCCACCAGGAACGACACCGACAGCACCACGATCGTGCCCACGCGCACGTCGGCCAGGATCTGGATGCCGAACCGCTGGTCGTCATCCGCCGTCGTCGGGGTGCGCCCGGGGACGAGCCCGGCGAGCGCGGTGCGGGCCCGGTCGATCGTGGCCGTGTCCGCGCCGCTGCCCAGGGCGGCCACCACGACCTTGTCGGACGACTCGCCGGTGACCTTCACCTCCGCGGTGACGCCCGCCGCCCGCAGCCGGTCCCTGGCCTGTCCGGCGATCTCGGGCGCCTGCGCGGCGGGCGCCGAGACGCGGAGCTGGGCGGGCGCCTCGTCATCGGCGAACAGGCCGGGGCTGAGCAGGCCGAGGAAGCCCGCGACGAAGCCGGTCAGCGCGACGCCGCTCACGGTGCGCCAGGCGGCGCGCGGGTCGTCGACCAGCCTGCGGCCCGCCAGCAACCGCGCGGGCGCCCGCGCGGTCCTGGCCGTGACGCGCCCGATCAGGCCGACCACCCACGGACCCGTCACGTTGAGGCACAGGAACGCCAGGCCGACCGCCACGGCCACGATCCCGACGCTGGACCCCCGGCTCAGCATCGGGAAGACGGCCAGCACGGCCAGCAGGGCGACGACCCGGACGAACCGCATGGCGGGCGGCGTCTCGCGCCTGGCCACCCCGAGCGGGCTCACCACGACGCGCCGCAGCCCCACCACCGCGGACAAACCCACCAGCAGCGGAACGGCCACCAGCACCCCGGCCAGGATCAGCGGGTGCGGGAACAGGTCGGAGACGAACCACGTACCGCCCGCGATCGGGATGCGGGCCAGCAGCGGCGCCGCGGCGGCGTAGCCGGCGGCGCCGAGCAGCGCGCCCGCCAGCGCGACGATCACCGCCTCGGCCACCGTCATGCGGACGACCTGGCCAGGCGTCGCGCCCACCAGCCGCAGCGTCGCGAGCCGCTGGTCGCGCCGGGCGACCGTGAGCCGGGCCGCCGCGCCCCCGAAGACCAGCAGCGGCACGACCATGAGCACGCTCGCGACGAGCGTGAGCGCCCGGTACGCCTCGGAGTCCTCCGACGGGGTGCCCGCGAGGCTCGCCACCCGCGCCGGGCCCTTGCCGAGGATCCAGTCGTCGCTGCGCGCGGCGGTCAGCTCGGGGTCGTCCGGCTCGTGGCCGACGACCACGACCAGCTCGCCGGGGTGGACCAGCGCCTCGTCGCCCAGCACGCCCTTGGGGTGCGGGTAGCGCCCGGCGAGCTGGTCGGCGGGGAGCCGCTCGGCCAGCTCGGCCAGCGCCGGCGACAGCCACACCTCGCCCGGCGCGGGAAAGCGCGGCATGCCGGGGGGAGCGGGCGCCCCGGCCTTCAGCGCGGCCAGGTCGACGACGGTGATCGCCTGGTCGCCGACGAAGTCGAAGCGGGCCGCCTCGACGGCGACCGCGCCCTCCTTGAATGGGCCCTCCTCGACGGGTACGGGATTGCGCCAGGCGCCGCGCTCGCCCCTGGCCGCGAAGGCGAAGTTGGCGGCCACGGCGAACAGCAGCAGCGCCGTGGACACGATGACGGCGCCCAGCGTGAGCCAGGTGCCCAGCAGGCTCTTGCGGCCGCCGCCTCTGAGCAGCCGCCAGGTCAGGTCGAGGTTCACGCCCGTGCCCCCCTCGCGGCCAGGAGGTGGCCGTCGCGGACCTCGACCGTGCGGTCGCACCAGGCGGCCACGTTCGGGTCGTGGGTGACGACGATCAGGCTGGCGGCGTTGTGCTTGGTCGCCTCCACCAGCAGCCGCATCGTGTCCTGCCCGGTCTGCTGGTCGAGCGCCCCCGTGGGCTCGTCGGCGAACACCACGGCCGGCTTGCTCACCAGCGCCCGCGCGATGGCCACCCGCTGCGCCTGCCCGCCGGACAGCTCGCCGGGCCGCCTGCCCTCCATGGAGTGCAGGCCGAGGGGCGCGAACCACTCGCGCGCCTGCCGTACGGCCTGCGCCCTCGGCACCCCGCCCAGCATGAGCGGGAGCGCCACGTTCTCCTCGGCGGGCAGCTCGGGCAGGAGCTGGCCGAACTGGAAGACGAAGCCGAAGCGGGTACGGCGCAGCGCGCTGCGCCGGCGCTCGCCCATCGCGTCGATGCGCTGGCCGAGCAGGTGCACCTCCCCGGCGTCGGGCCGCATGATGCCGGCCAGGCAGTGCAGCAGGGTCGACTTGCCGGACCCGCTCGGCCCCATGATCGCCACGGCTTCGCCGCCTCGTACCGCGATGTCCACGCCGCCCAGGGCGACCGTCTGCCCGAACCTCTTGGTCAGGGCCCGTCCAACAAGCACGTCGTTCATGCCGTCCAGGCTCCCGGCCGGGCAGGGGGCGGGGGATCGGCCGTGCGGCCGTTTCCGCCTCGGCCGAACGGCCGATCCTTAGAGTTGAGGCCGTGACTATTCGGGTGCTCATCGCCGACGACCAGCAATTGGTACGAACCGGCTTCCAGATGATTTTGGACGCTCAACCGGACATGGAGGTCGTCGCCGCGGTGGCGGACGGCGCCGAGGCGGTGTCCGAGGCCCGGCGGCTCAGGCCGGACGTGTGCCTGCTCGACATCAGGATGCCCAAGCTCGACGGGCTGGAGGTGACCCGCGCGCTGGCCGGCCCGGGCGTGGAGAACCCGCTGCGGGTCGTCATCGTCACCACGTTCGACCTGGACGAGTACGTGTACGGCGCCCTGCGCCACGGCGCGACCGGCTTCCTGCTCAAGGACAGCGGGCCCACGCTGCTGATCGAGGCGGTCAGGGCCGCCGCGGCGGGCGACGCGCTGGTCTCGCCCTCGGTGACCGTGCGGCTGCTGCAGCACCTGGCCAGGCCGAAGCAGGCCGCGCTCCCGGTGAACGACCCGCTGACCGACCGCGAACTGGACGTCGTGCGCCTGGTGGCCAAGGGATGCACGAACCAGGAGGTGGCCGCGGAGCTGTTCGTGTCGCTCTCGACGGTGAAGACGCACCTCGGCAGTATCTTCACCAAACTCGGCGCCAGGAACCGGGTCGAAATCGCAGCTTGGGCGTGGGAATCCGGCGTGGTGAGCTGATTAACAGCGGGGCTCCCGGGATACAAGTGAATCAGAACCTCAGCGCATGGCCCGGGGGGAGATCATCGTGCGCTACGCCTCACCGCCGACGAGAGCCGCCTCTGCCGTTCACGTGACGCTTGCCGCCCAGGTCCTCTCCCTCGGCGCCCTCGTGACCTTCGAGCACGCCCGTGGCCGCGACCTCGCCGTCCAGCTCGCCGCGTTCGGCGGCCGCCCGCAGGGCGCCGACGCTGAGGCCGTGGTGGGGGCGGTGACCGCGTTCGCGGTGCTGATGATGCTGGTGGCCGGCACCTCGATCGCCGTGGCCGCCGCCTACGTGACCTGGCTCGTGCGGGCCAGGCAGGCCAATGACCGCTCGGCCGCTCCCGGCCCCGTGGCGGTCGCCTGGCTGGTGCCCGGCCTCAACCTGGTGGCGCCGGTGGTGCTGGTCGACGGCGTGTGGCGCGGCGCCCGGCCGCCGGCGGGCCGCCGCGGCCGGTGGCTGGCGCTGCTGGCCGGGTGGTGGCTGAGCTGGCTGGCCACGCTGGCGATGGTCACGATCCGGCTCCCGCTCGACCCGTCGGCCGGCGGGCTGACGGGGGTGGGGCTGCCGGAGCTGGCCTGCTCCGCGGTGGCCGCCCTGCTATGCGCGGGTACCGTACGCGAGCTGACCCGGCTCCAGCGCGCCGCCCGCGCGCCCCGGGCCGCCGAGCCGGGCACCGTGCGCACGTTCTCGCCCCAGCCGCCCCACCCGGCGCCCGGCTCCACACCGATCGGCCGCACCGGCTGACTCAGCCGAGCACCAGGTCGCGGATGAGCTTGAGCGAGGGCTCGTCGCGCGGCCCCATGACCAGCAGGCTCGTGACGGGGCTGCGGCGCCAGAGCTCCAGGCGCTCCTTGATCCGCCCGGCCGGCCCGACGAGCGAGATGCCGTCGGCCAGCTCGTCCGGGATCGCCCGGAACGCCTCGTCCTTCCGCCCGGCCAGGTACAACGACTGGATGTGCTCGGCGGCCTCGGCGTAGCCCATCCGGCCGATGATGTCGGCGTGGAAGTTGTGCCGCCTGGCGCCCATGCCGCCGATGTACAGCGTGAGCATCAGCTTCACCCCGTCCAGCGCCGCCCGCACGTCGTCGGAGATCACCACCATCACCATGGCGGCCACGTCGAAGCCCGGGGAGGCACCCGACAGCGCCTCGCCGTACATCTCCTCGATCTTGGAGGGGAACGCGAACAGCGGCAGCCAGCCCTGGGCCACCTCGGCGGCCAGGGCGACGTTCTTGGGGCCTTCCGCCCCGAGATAGAGGGGGATGTCCTGGCGGAGCGGATGCGTGATGAGCTTGAGCGGTTTGCCCAGGCCGCCCGGCAGTGGCAGCGGGTAGTGCGGTCCGTCGCTGGTGACCGGCTCCTCGCGGCGCCACACCTTGCGCATGATCTCGACGTACTCGCGGGTCCTGGCCAGGGGCCGGGCGAACGGCCGGCCGTACCAGCCCTCCACGACCTGCGGGCCCGAGGCGCCGACGCCGAGCAGCAGCCGGCCGCCGGTGAGGTGGTCGAGGGTCATCGCGGTCATGGCCGTCGTGACGGGCGGTCTCGCCGAGATCTGGGCGATGGAGGTGCCCAGCTTGATCCGGCTCGTACGCGCTCCGTACCAGGCCAGCGGGGTGAAGACGTCGCTGCCGTACGCCTCGGCCGTCCACACCGAGTCGTAGCCGAGCCGCTCGGCCGCCAGCACCGACTCGGTGGCGTCGTCGGCGTGGCGCTGCCAGTAGCCGAGGTTCAAACCGAGCTTCATGTGCCACCTCCGGGATCAAGTTTTATTACGGCCGCGCCGGCCCAACGTGTCAATGGGAGATCCTCCGGGGAAGTGACACTCTGTGGTCAAGCGTCTGTGTCGCGTAGCCTGCCTGCTTCTTCTGCTCCTGCCGGCGGCCGGGGCGACGACGGCCCGGAGCGAGTCGCGGCCGAACATCGTGCTCGTGCTGGCCGACGACCTCGAGACGGGCACGCTGCCGTACTTCCCGAACATCACCCGGCTCGTCCGCCAGGGCACCTCGTTCGACCGCTTCTTCGTGACGAACTCGTGGTGCTGCCCGTCCCGCTCGTCGATCCTGCGTTCCCAGTACGTCCACAGCCATGGCGTCCTGACCAACACCGCCCCGGAAGGCGGGTTCGATCGCTTTCACACTCTTGGTCTGGAGCGTTCCACCATCGGGACGTGGATGCAGCAGGCCGGATACCGCACGGCGCTCATGGGCAAGTTCCTCAACCACTACCCGGGCGAGACCGCCGACGAGAGCTTCGTGCCGCCCGGGTGGAACGAATGGCACGTGCCGGTCACCCACCTCTACGAGGAGTACGGCTACCGGCTCAACGAGAACGGCACCCTGGTCGACCACGGCTTCCAGGAGCAGGACTACCTGTCCGACGTGCTGGCCCGCAAGGCGACCGACTTCATCACCGGCTCGAAGGGCACGCCGTTCTTCCTCTACCTGGCGCCCATCGGGCCGCACAACCCGGCCAATCCCGCCGTCCGGCACGCGAACGCGTTCGCCGGGGCCACGGCGCCGCGCACGCCGTCGTTCAACCAGGAGGACGTGAGCGCCGAGCCGCTCTGGCTGCGGACGCGGCCCCCGCTCTCGGAGGTGGACGTCGGCGAGGTCGACGAGCGCTACCGCGCCAGGATGCGCTCCATGCTCGGGGTGGACGACCTCGTCGGCTCCGTGGTGCAGGCGCTGAAGAAGAGCGGCAAGCTCAACAACACCTACATCTTCTTCGGCTCCGACAACGGCTTCCACCTCGGCACGCACCGGCTCAAGCAGGGCAAGACCACGCCGTTCGACGAGGCGATCAGGGTCCCGCTCGTCGTGCGCGGCCCCGGCGTCAAGGCGGGCGCCACGATCAGCCGGCTCGGCTCCACGGTCGACCTGGCCGCGACCTTCGCCGACCTGGCCGGGGCCACGATGCCCCCGTTCGCGGAGGGGCGGTCGCTGGTGCCGCTGCTGAAGGGCCACCCACCCGGGGAGTGGCGCAGGAACGTGCTGGTCGAGTTCGTCCGGCCGACCAACAGGTCGTCGGCCGCCCAGACCCCGGTGCCCGGCTATCAGGCCCTGCGTACGGAACGGTACGCCTATGCCCGTTACGAGACGGGAGAGCGGCAGCTCTACGACGTGCACGCCGATCCGTACGAGCTGCACAACCTGGCAGGCAAAGCCGATCCCGCGCTGCTGGCCGGGCTCGACGCGCGGCTGACCGCGATGGTGACCTGCTCGGGCGCCACCTGCCGGGTCGCCGACGCCCGCGAGTGACCTCCGCTCAGTGCCCGAACAGGGAGGGGTAGGCGTGCGCGAGATGCTCGGAGATCGCCCGCGCGGCCTCGTCCGTCTCGCCGCGCTCGATGGCCTCCAGGATGCGCACGTGGTCGGCGCGCAGGACGGACGTGTCGCCCAGGCGGCGCACGGCCTCGACCGAGTACCTGCGCATCGAGTCCCGGAGTGAGCGCATGATGGCGGCGATGAGCCGGTTGCCCGACGCGTCCGCGATCGCGCAGTGGAACGCCGTGTCGTGCTCCACGAACTCCTCGGGGGAGGCGGCCCGGTCCATCCCGGAAAGGGCGGTGGCGAGCGCGGAGGTGTCGGCCCGCGCGGCGGCGGCCTGGGCGGCGGCCCACTGCTCGATCATGTGCCGGGTGTCGATGACCTCGCGCATCTCCAGGCTGGCCAGGCCCAGGTGGAGCCTGAGCAGGTCGGTGAGCGCGCTGTCGGGGCGCGAGGTGAGCACGGCCCCGGCGTCCGGGCCCCGTCCCGCCTGGGAGGACACCACGCCCAGGGTCTCCAGCACGCGCATGGCCTCGCGTACGGAGGAGCGGCTGACGCCGAGCTGCTCGGCGAGCTGGCGTTCGGCGGGCAGCCGGTCGCCCACGGTCAGGCCGTCCTCGGTGATGCGCCGCTCGATCTGTGCGAGGACGTCCTCGAACGTCCGCGTTCGCTTGACGGGACGCCACCCGCTGCCGTCCAACGGAGCCCCCTCGTGGTAGCCGGAGTTGATGTGGTTCGGTATGGTCTGACCATACTGTGGTCGGACCATACCTTGGAAGGAGAGTCGTGCAAGTCGCCCTGTTCATCACGTGCGTGAACGACACGCTCTTCCCCGGCACCGGCAAGGCCGTCGTGTCGCTGCTGCGCAGGCTGGGCTGCGACGTGGACTTCCCCGCCGCCCAGACGTGCTGCGGCCAGATGCACGTCAACACCGGCTACCGGGAGGAGGGGGTGCGGCTGGCCCGCCACTTCACCGAGGTGTTCGCCGGGTACGACGCCGTCGTCGCGCCGTCGGGCTCGTGCGCGGCCATGGTGCGCGAGCAGTACCCGAAGCTCGCCAAGCCGGGCAGCAGGGGAGCGGCGGCCATCGCGGAGGTCGCGCCGAAGGTGTACGAGCTGTCCGAGTTCCTGATCGACGTGCTGAAGGTGGAGGACGTCGGCGCATATTTCCCGCACCGGGTGACATATCACCCGACGTGCCACTCGCTGCGCGGGCTCCACCTGGGCGACCGGCCCACCAGGCTGCTGCGGAACGTGCGCGGCCTGGAGCTGGTCCCGCTGCCCGGCTCCGAGGAGTGCTGCGGCTTCGGCGGCACGTTCGCGGTCAAGAACCCGGCCGTCTCCGCCGCGATGGGCGCCGACAAGACCCGCAACATCCTGGACACCGGCGCTGAAGTGCTCTGCGCGGCGGACAACTCGTGCCTGATGCACATCGGCGGCACGCTGCGCCGCCAGAAGACCGGCGTCAGGACGATGCACCTGGCCGAGATCCTCGCATCGACGGAGGAGACCCAGTGAGCGCGACATTCCTCGGCATGCCCGGAAATTTCCCGGAGAACTCTGCTAAGGCCGTGCAGGACTCGCAGCTCCGCTTCAACCTCCGGAAGGCCACCCACACCATCCGGGGCAAGCGCGCGGGCGTCGTCGGCGAGCTGCCCGACTGGCAGGAGCTCCGCGCGGCCGGCAAGGCCATCAAGGACCACACCCTGCGCAACCTCGACCGCTACCTGCTCCAGCTGGAGGAGGCGGTCACCGGGGCGGGCGGCACCGTCCACTGGGCCAGGGACGCCGCCGAGGCCAACCGCATCGTGACGGACCTGGTCAAGGCCACCGGCGAGACCGAGGTGGTCAAGGTCAAGTCGATGGCCACCCAGGAGATCGAGCTCAACCAGGCGCTGGCCGAGCACGGGATCACCGCGTACGAGACGGACCTGGCCGAGCTGATCGTCCAGCTCGGCGACGACTTCCCCAGCCACATCCTGGTCCCGGCGATCCACCGCAACCGGTCGGAGATCCGCGAGATCTTCCTGGACAGGATGCCGGACGCGCCACGTGACCTGACCGACGACCCGCCCGCGCTGACCGAGGCGGCCCGGCTTCACCTGCGCGAGCGCTTCCTGCGGAGCAAGGTCGCGATCTCCGGGGCCAACTTCATGGTCGCCGAGACGGGCACGCTGGTGGTGCTGGAGTCGGAGGGCAACGGCCGCATGTGCCTGTCGCTCCCGGAGACGCTGATCAGCGTCGTCGGGATCGAGAAGCTGCTGCCCTCCTGGCGGGATCTGGAGGTCTTCCTCCAGCTGCTTCCGAGAAGCTCCACGGGCGAGCGGATGAATCCCTACACGAGCATGTGGACCGGCTCCGTCGAGGGCCAGGACTTCCACCTGGTCCTGCTGGACAACGGCCGCACCGACGTCCTCGCCGACGAGGTGGGCCGCCAGGCGCTGCGCTGCATCCGCTGCTCGGCCTGCCTGAACGTGTGCCCCGTGTACGAGCGCGCGGGCGGCCACGCGTACGGCTCGGTCTATCCGGGGCCGATCGGCGCGATCCTCACGCCGCAGCTCAGGGGCATGTCGTCGGAGCTGGACGCCTCGCTGCCGTTCGCCTCCAGCCTGTGCGGCGCCTGCTACGAGGTCTGCCCGGTCGCCATCGACATCCCGGAGGTGCTGGTCGACCTGCGGGCCAAGGCCCCGCACGCCGCCGCAGAGCGGGCCGGCATGAAGGTCGCCGGCTGGATACTCAACGACCACAACCGGCTGGCCAGGGCGCAGCGCGCGGCGACGCGGGTGCGCGGATTCGTACCGAAACGCCTGCCGGGACCGCTGTCGGCGTGGACCGACACCCGGGACGTGCCGGAGATCCCGGAAGAATCCTTCAGAGACTGGTGGGAGCGGAATGAGCGCGCGTGACGAAATCCTGGCCAGGATCGGCAGGGCCGTCGCCGGGGCGGAGGACGTGGAGATCCCGCGCGGCTACCGTGCGGGACGGCAGGCGGAGGGCCTGGTCGAGCTGTTCGCCGAGCGGGTGGACGACTACCGGGCCATCGTGCACGTGCTGCCCGCCTCCGAGGTGCCCGCCAAGATCGACGAGAGCGTCGCGGGCCGCCGCATGATCGTGCCCGACGGCTTCGACCGTACGGGCGGCTGGAACGACCTCGGCACGGCCGACGGCGTCATCACGTCCTGTGCCGTGGCCATCGCCGAGACCGGCACGATCGTGCTCGACCACGGCCCCGGCCAGGGCACCCGCGCCCAGACGCTGGTCCCCGACTACCACCTGTGCGTGGTGCGGGCGGACCAGATCGTGGCCGGGGTGCCGGAGGCCGTCGCCCGGCTCGACCCGGCCCGCCCGCTCACCTGGATCAGCGGCCCCTCGGCCACCAGCGACATCGAGCTCAACCGGGTCGAGGGCGTGCACGGCCCCCGTACCCTCGAAGTGATCATCAGTACCTGAGCACGGCCGCCACGTCGGAGACGGCGTCGGAGAACCACAGCTCCGCGTCCGTCATCGCGGCGGCCCTGGCCAGGGCGGCGTCCGAGCGCTCCTTCACCGGCTCGCCGACGCCCCAGCGGTGCAGCTCCTCCGGGTCGGTGGCGAGCTGGGTGCCGCCCTCGCCGATCCAGATGGGCTGCGGCAGCTCGCCGGGCGTCAGCACCGCCTGCACCCGGCCCTCGCGCAGCGCCTGCGCGACGCGGGCCATCCCGGTGGGCCCGGACATCTCCTGGTGGCGTTCGAGCAGCTCGGCGCGCTTGCGGTCGAGCCAGTCGTCGAGCGCCCGCTCCACGTCCTCCTCGAACTGCCCGTGGTCGGCGCGGCTGCCGTGCTCGACCATCATCACCCGGTCGGCGGACTTGGTGCCGAGGTGATGCAGCAGGTACGAGCGCGACTTCGGCTCGCCCGCGACCAGGATCAGCTCCGCGCCGATGCGGCGGACCTGGTCGTCGATCTCGCGGGCCACGGCCACGGCGTTCTTCTCCCAGGTGTCGTCCACCGCCCGCTCGTACCGCTTCTGCGACCAGCCGCCCTGCGCGGTCTTCTGCAGCGGCCAGTCGGCCGCCTCCACGACGGCGCTGCGCGGCGACCCGCCGCCGAAGACGGTCAGCTCCGCCCCCGCGTGGTCCACGATGACCCGGATGTGTGGGACGTTCTCGCCGCGCATCATGAGCATCGGCGTGACGTGCGGCAGCGGCGACCAGGAGGCCACCTCGTTCGGCGTCCTGGACAGCGACTCGGACAGCACCACGTCGCCGTGCGTGGCGAACAGCGCCCGGCCGGGGGCCGGCCGCCTGGCCTCCTCCTCCAGCGCCTCCAGAGTGGCCTTGTCGGCCTCCTCCAGCTGGTCGCGCACACCGTGCCAGTGGGTCTCCCGCTCAGGGCCGGTGTACGCGCCGACGTACACGGACGCGTACGGGCCCCGCCGCTCGTACAGCGGGCGGACGAAGTCCAGCCGCACCGCTCACCACCTCCGCTTCTCCACGCCGAGCCCGAGGGCCTTGGCCACTTCCGCCACGTTCGCGTAACTGCGGTCGGGAAGGGACTGCACCATGTCCGTCACCTGGTCCGGTGCGCCCGTCTCCTCCGCGTGCTCCGCCAGGTCGTCCTTGGACGCCGGCCAGCGGGCGTCGCTGAGCCACTTGGCGAGGTCGCTACGGACGTCGACGCCCTGCTGCGTGATGCCGGACGGGGTGCCGGGCTCGTGTCCTGGCGGGTACGACTGCTGCGACTCCTCGCCGGCCGCCGGCATGGCCTCGGGCTGCTTCCACTCCTCGGCGTGCGTGGTGCCGCCGCCGCGAACCATGCCCTCGGTCTCGTGCTTCTGCTGGTCGTCGAGGCGTGGACCGTGCTTGTCGCTCCCACGTTGCTCCATAGTCCCCTCACTCCTCTCAATTGCGCCCCTACCCCCGCTTTGGTGGGCAAACATCGCGTGTGTAGCCTGCCCAGCGTGTTCGACCGTGACCTGAGCATCGCCACGGAACGGCTCACGCTGCGGCCGTTCAGCCCCCGGGACGCCGGCCGGATCCGGTCCATCGTGCGGTCCGGCGCCCGCTTCCTCCCGCCCGGCGCGCCCGCCAAGCCGTCCGGCGTCGACCACTGGCTGGCGGTCGGCGTCCACGAGCTGCGCCGCTCCGGCCAGGGCGTGCACCTGGCCATGGCCGACGCCGAAGGGCTGGTCGTGGGCGCGATCAGCCTGTTCAAGACCTCGTGGAGCGCGGGCACGACCGAGGTGGGGTACGGCGTGCATCCCCTCTACCGGGACCGCGGCTTCGCCACGGAGGCCGTGCGCGGGCTGGCCGGCTGGGCGTTCGAGAACACCCGGCTGCGCCGGATCGACCTGACCGCCAACCTCGACAACCTGGCCTCGCTCCGCGTGGCGCTCAAAGCCGGCTTCACTTGGGAGGGCGTGCTGCGCGACGCGGTGCTGGACGAGGACGGCACGCACGACCTGGTCGTGTTCGGGCTGCTGCGCGGGGACGGCCGCGCGCCGTCCGACGCCCTGCCCAGGACGGAGCTGCGTACCGGGCGGCTGCTGCTGCGCCCCGCGTCCCCGTCGGACGTGGCCGACCTGGCCGCCACCGCCGCCGACCCCCTCACCCAGGCCAGGACCGGCGTGCCGCGCGGCTACACGCAGGAGCACGCGCGGGCGTTCATCGACTTCTCCGAACGGATGCGGATGAGGGGCGCGGGCATCGCCTGGACCGTCGAAGGGCTCGAAACCGGGCGGTTCGCGGCGAGCGTGGACCTCAGAGATCTCGACTGGACGAACCGGACGGCCGAGGTCGGCTACATGACCGCGCCGTGGGCCCGTGGCAGGGGGTACGCGGGCGAGGCCGTGGTGGCGATCGCGCGCTGGCTGTTCGAGCGGCACGGCTTCGGCCGGCTCCAGCTCCGCGCGGCGGTGGCCAACACGGCGTCCCAGCGGGTGGCGGAGAAGGCCGGGTTCGTCCGCGAGGGCGTGGCCCGCGCCTCGCTGGGCGGCGAGGACCTGATCGTCTACAGCCTCCTCCCGTCGGACCTGGCCTGAGCACCGGCTCCTTTGCCTGGCAGGGGACACCGGACTGACCCTTGCCACCCTTTGTGAAACCTCCCCGCACCCGTCACCCTGGAGAGGAGGACGGTGAGGCGCGATGATCACGGTGGTCGGCTGGGACGGGCAGGGTTTCCCGGCCAAGGCGATGGACAGGCTGAACGAGGCGCGGCTCGTGGTGGGCCCCGACGCCGTGCTCGGGCAGCTCAAGCTCACCGCGCCGACCGTGCCGGGCGACGCGCTGCTGGACGCCCTCGACGACCACCTGGAGCACGGCGAGGGCCCGGCCGTCGTGGTCGCGCCGGGCGATCCCGGATTCTTCGGCGTCGTCCGTACGTTGCGGGCGCACGGCCTCAAACCAGAGGTGATCCCCGCGATCCCGCTCGTGACGCGCGCCTTCGCATGTGCCGGGATCAACTGGGAGGACGCGCTCGTCGTCGCACCGGCCGGGCCGGAACAGCTCGACCGGGCCGTGAACGCCTGCCGCGCCCACCCCAAGGTCGCCGTGCTCGTCGCGCCGGGCGCCGGCCCCGCCGAGATCGCCAGGGGGCTGGCCCCGACCACGCCGCGCGCTCTGATCGTCTGCGAGGACCTCGGCGGGCCGGACGAGCGGGTCACCCACAGCCGCATGGGCGAGGCGACGACCAGGCCGTGGAAGGACCCCGACGTGGTGCTCGTCATCGACCCGCTGCACCGCCCCAAGGAGCCGAGCTGGGTGGCGGGCGCGCGGCCCGGACCGGCCGAGTGGGCGCTGCCGGGCGAGGGCGCGCTGCCGCCGGAGGTACGCGCGTTCATCCTGGCCAAGCTGGGTCCCCGGCTCGGCGACCTGGTCTGGGACGTCGGCGCGGGCGCGGGCGAGATCGCCGTCGAGTGCGCGCGGATGGGCGCCGCCGTCATGGCCGTCGAGCGCGACGAGGAGTCGTGCGCCAGGCTGCGCGCCAACGTGCTGCGGCACGGCGTCAAGGTGGCTCTGACCAGGGGACAGGCGCCCCCGGCGCTGGAGCCGCTGCCCGACCCCGACGCCGTCTACGTGGGCGGCGGCGGCCCCGACGTGGTGGTCGCCTGCGCCGAGCGCCGTCCGCGCTCGCTGGTGTGCTCGCTCAGGAAGGTCGAGCAGGTCGCCACCGTGCTCGACCGGCTGCGCGAGCTGGGCTACCGCGGCGACGGGAGCCAGATCCTCGCCTCGAAGCTGTCGCTCGACCCCGACGGATCCCACAGCCTGACCGCTTCCGACCCCGTGTTCGTGGTGCACGCTACGCCCGCGCACACAGCGTGACCTGTCCCCTACCGCCGTGCATCGGTTATCCTCGCGTGTCTTTGTCCAACGGACCGGAGATTCCCTCACAATGAAGCCGCCGCTCCTGCTGATCGGGCAGGGCTCACAGGACGACGCCTACGCCGCGGAGTTCGGCAGGTTCGTACACCGGCTGCGCTGCCGGCTCGACCAGACGGGCGCCGACGTCTCCGGCGGCTATCTGGAGCGGGCCTCGCCGCTGCTGAGCGACTCCGTGGCGTCCCTGGTCGCCAGGGGCCACCACCGGCTGGTCGCGCTGCCGCTGAGCCTCAGCAGGATGAGCGACGAGTTCCCCGCCGCGATGGAGCTGGAGCAGAAGCGGCACCCGACGCTGATGTACGACTACGGCCGCCCGCTCGGCCCCGACCCGCGCGTGCTCTCGCTGCTGGCCGAGCGGCTGAACGAGGCCGCCACCGAGCTGTCCAAGCCCCGCGCGCTGGAGATGGCGGGCGCCCGGCCCCGGCTGCGCGCGGTCGACACGCCGCCCGCCGACGAGCACCCCGTGCACGTCGAGCCGGGGGAGACGGCGGTCGTGCTGGTCGGCGAGGGCTCGACCGACGCGACGGCCAACGCCGAGGTCCACCGGGTGTCCCGGCTGTTCTGGGAGACCCACGCCTACGACTTCATGACCGTGGAGACCGCGTTCGTGTCCGTCACCCCGCCGGGGGTGCCCGGCGGGCTCGAACGCTGCCGCCGCCTGGGGGCCAAGCGCGTGATCGTGGTGCCGTACCTGCTGTTCGCGGGCGGCATGCTGGAACGCGTGTGGGCCCAGGCGCTCGCGTACGGCGCGGGCCACCCCGATCTGGACATCCGCTGCGCGGAGGTGATCGGGGACTGCGAGACCCTGGCCGACGTGGTGATCGACCGATACGAGGAAGCGCTCCAACTCGTCCCGTAAGTGGAGGTTTGCTGTGCTGGCTGAAACGCTCGCCGCGATCCGCCCCGCGGACCCCGGCGCCATCGCCGCGGCCCGCGCGTACCAGGACCGCCTCACCAAGCCCCGCGGCTCGCTCGGCGCTCTCGAGGAGCTCGCGGTACGCCTCGCCGGCGCCGCCGGCACCAGCCCGCCGCCCATGCCCGAGCCGGCGGCGCTGGCCATCTTCGCCGGCGACCACGGCGTGCACACCCGCGGCGTCACCCCGTGGCCGCAGGAGGTCACGGTGCAGATGGTCGCCAACTTCCTGGCCGGCGGCGCGGTCGCCAACGCCTTCGCCGCCCAGGCCGGCGTGCCGGTCACGGTGGTGGACGTGGGCGTCGCCGCGGACCTGCCCGACGCTCCCGGCCTGGTCAAGCAGAAGATCGCGTACGGCACCGACGACCTGTCGAAGGGGCCCGCGATGAGCGTCGACCAGGCGGTCAGGGCGCTCGAAGCCGGGATCACCGTGGCCCGCGACCTGGTGGCCTCGGGCGCCCGCTGCCTGATCACCGGCGACATGGGCATCGCCAACACCACCGCCTCCGCCGCCCTCATCGCCGTGTTCGCCGGCCGGGACCCCGCCGAGGTGACCGGCAGGGGCACCGGGATCGACGACGCGACGTACCAGCTCAAGGTCGACGTCGTCCGCGACGCCCTGCGCACGAACGGCCTGTCGGGCGCCATGACCGCGCCCAGCGAGGCGCTGCGGGCGCTGGCCGCGGTCGGCGGGTTCGAGCACGCGGCGCTCGCGGGCTTCATCCTGGGCGGCGCGGCCGCCCGCGTGCCGGTGATCCTCGACGGCGTCATCGCCGGCGCCGCCGCCCTCGTGGCCGCCGCCCTCGACCCCGCCGCGACCGACCACTGCGTCGCCGGCCACCGCTCGGCCGAGCCCGGCCACACCGTGGCGCTCGACCACCTCGGGCTGCACCCGCTCGTGGACCTGGAGCTGCGGCTGGGCGAGGGCTCGGGCGGGCTGCTGGCGCATCCGATCCTCTGCGCGGCCGTGCGCGTCATGCACGACGTGGCCACGTTCGATTCCGCGGGGGTGACGGAGAAGCCCGTGTGATGATGGAGGAACCGGAGGTGATCTGTGTCCCGATACGGACCCATGTACGGTCCCGACATCACGTTCCTGGGCGTCGAACGGTGTGACCTCGGCGATCCCGCCTCGTACGCCGACGCGGACGTCGTGATCGTCGGGGCACCCTTCGACGGCGGCACCAGCAACCGCCCCGGGGCCAGGTTCGGCCCCATGGCGCTGCGCCAGGCCTGCTACCTGCCGCACGACGGGTCCAGGCCGAGCCTGGCGCTGCGCGTGGACGCCCTGCGCGACCTGCGGGTGCTCGACGCGGGCGACGTCGAGTGCTACTCGGGCGACGTCGAGGGCTCGCTGGCCGCGATCGAGGAGGCCGTGCACCGGGTGGCCGCCTCGGGGGCGATCCCGCTGGTGCTCGGGGGCGACCACACGGTGGCGCTGCCCGACGCGCGCGGCACCGCCAGGGCTTACGCGGAGGGCCGCACGTCCATGATCCACTTCGACGCGCACGCCGACACGGGGAACATCGCGTTCGGCCACCTCTACGGTCACGGGCAGCCGATGCGGCGGCTCATCGAGTCGGGCGCGATCCGCGGCGACCGGTTCCTGCAGATCGGGCTGCGCGGCTACTGGCCGGAGCCGGAGACGCTGGACTGGATGGCGCGGCAGGGCATGCGGTCGTACGAGATGACCGAGATCGTGGCGCGCGGGCTGGAGGAGTGCCTGACGGAGTCGTTCGCGATCGCGCTGGACGAGTGCGACCAGGTGTTCCTGTCCGTCGACATCGACGTCTGCGACCCCGGCCACGCGCCCGGCACCGGCACCCCCGAGCCCGGAGGGCTGACCGCCAGGCAGTTGCTCGATGCGGTACGCCGGATCTGCTACGACCTGCCCGTGGCCGGGATGGAGGTGGTCGAGGTGGCGCCGCCGTACGACCACGCTGACATCACCGCCTACCTCGGGAACCGGGTTATTCTTGAGGCGCTGTCAGCGATGGCCAGACGCCGCAAGGATGCGAAGGGCGGGCCTCGCTGGGATCCTCGGCAGCCCCTGCTCGACGGTCGTTGACCGATGCGCAGCAAACGACGCGGTCAGAGCCGGTAGGTTTACCTCCTGACACACCAACCTTCGCGAACGGGAGATTCCCCCTCATGGGTCCCTACCTCCTCGGCCTGCGGCTTTCCGGCCGCCGGGTCCTCGTGGTGGGCGGCGGGCGCGTCGCGCAGCGGCGGGTTCCCGCACTCCTGGAGGCCGGTGCGGAGGTCACGGTCGTCTCGCCGGGCGTGACGCCGGCGCTCGACGACCTGATCGCCGCAGGCAGGGTCACCTGGCACGCCCGGCCCTACGAGGTCGGCGACTGCGACGGCGCCTGGCTGGTGCAGGCCTGCACCGACGACAGGTCCGTCAACACGGCGGTCGCCGCCGAGGCCGAGGCCAAGCGCGTGTGGTGCGTGCGGGCCGACGACAAGGACGCCTCGGCCGCCTGGACCCCCGCCTCGGGGCGGGTCGACGAGATCAGCGTGGCGGTCACCGCGGGCGGCGACCCGCGCCGGGCCGCCGGCATCAGAGACGCGGTCGTGGGCGCGTTGCGCGACGGCACGGTCGACGCCCGGCGCAACCGCACCAAACCGGTCGGGGTGGCCCTCGTGGGCGGCGGCCCCGGCGATCCCGGCCTGATCACGGTGCGCGGTCGCCAGCTCCTCGCACAGGCCGACGTGGTGGTCGCCGACCGGCTCGCGCCCCGCGCCCTGCTCGACGAGCTGGCCCCCGACGTCGAGCTGATCGACGCCGCCAAGGTCCCCTACGGCCGCGCCCTGTCCCAGGACACGATCAACGAGCTGCTCGTCGACCGCGCGAGGCAGGGCAAGTTCGTGGTCCGGCTCAAGGGCGGCGACCCGTTCGTGTTCGGGCGCGGCGGCGAGGAGATGATCGCCTGTGCCCGCTCCGGCATCCCCGTCCTGGTGGTGCCCGGCATCACCAGCGCCGTCGCGGTCCCCGCGTCCGCCGGCGTGCCGGTCACCCACCGGGGGGTCAGCCAGGAGTTCCACGTGATCTCCGTGCACGTCGCGCCCGACGACCCCAGGTCCACCGTCGACTGGCCCGCGCTCGCCCGTTCCCACGGCACGCTGGTGCTGCTGATGGCCGTCGAGCGGCTCGCCAAGGTGGCCGAGGCACTCGTCCGAGACGGACGTTCCCCGGAGACTCCCGCAATGGTGGTACAGGACGGTACCCTTCCGACCCAGCGGACGGTTATCGCTTCCCTTTCCACCGTGGCCGACCGCGTGTCCGCGGCTGGGATACGGCCGCCGGCGATCGTCGTCGTCGGTGACGTCGTAAGGGTCGGCCAGGAGGTCGAGATGGTTCGAGCGGAGCGCTTGCCGTGAACACGGCCATGGATGATGGGCGGCAGGAAGGGCCAGGGGAGCAGACGTTGAGCTTCCGCCCGGTGGGTGACGAGGACCCGGCCGAGGGCCGGGCCGACGGCGCCTCGGACGCGCCCGACGCCTTCGACGCCTTCGACGCGTTCGGCACCAAGGGCCGTCGCAAGCCGGCGCGCGGCGGCCGGAGCGCCCCTGCGGAGCCACCTGCTCCCAAAACGAGTCCGACTTCTGAGGAGGCTGCCGCTTCCGAGGCGGCTGAGGCTGCGATTTCAGCCGAGGTCGCAGCCGACGAGCCCTCAGCCGACCCTGACGCGCCGCCGTCCACCGAGCCCGCCGCGACAACGGATCCTGCGACAACGGATCCCGCCACGGCGGTTCCCGTCGCGTCGGACGAGCGCGCTGACGAGGCGGACCCCGGTGCGCCGGTCGACTCGGCTGACGTATCCGACGCGCTTGAGCCCGGCAAGCCCGCCGTCGCGTCCGGCGAGCCCGCTGACGAGGCGGATCCGGTCGCGTCCGGCGACGCCCCAACCACAGCGGCCCCTGACACAACCGCTCTCGGCACAACCGCTCTCGGCACAACCGCTCTCGGCACGGCCGACCTCGGCACAGCGGGCCCCGGGGCAGCCGACCCAGGCACAGCGGGCCCTGAGGCAGCCGCCCCCGGCACGGCGGACCATGAGGCTGAGGCAAGCGAGCTTGGCACGGCGGGCCCTGGGACAGGCAACCCCGATGCGCCGGAGGCCGACACGGCGGATCCCGCCGAGCCGAAGCCTGCTGCCCCTCCTCATGAGGCTCCTGCCGGTGACCCCGCATCCAAGGAGTCCGCCGACGGCACTACCGGAGCCGCACCCGCAGAGGGCGGCGAGCCCGAGGAGGCCGGCGAGCCCGAGGCCGAACGGCCCTCCCTCTTCGTCAAGCCGGCCGCGCTGGGCGGCCCAGGAGCCCGCAAGAAGGCCGCCGGAGCCGCGCCCTCCGCAGAGGGCCCGTCCGACGCCCAGGACGAAGGGGAACAGCCGGGCGGCGAGGCGGTGCCCGGCCACCCCAAGGTCGAGGAGGACCTGCCCGCGGAGGCCGCCGAAACGCTGCAGTCGGCCCTAGACACGCTCAGGGAGGCCGTCGCCGACCTGCGCTTCGGCCTCGACCTGCCCGGCGTCGAGGAGGCCAGGCAGGCGCAGGCCGACCTGCTGGCCCAGCTCGAGGGCTACGTGCTGCCCCGGGTCAGGACCTCCGCCGCCCCCGCCCTCATCGTGATCGCCGGCTCCACCGGCGCAGGCAAGTCCACCCTGGTCAACACGCTGGCCGAGAAGAACGTCTCGCGCACCGGCGTACGCCGCCCGACCACCGGCACCCCCGTCCTGGTCTGCCACCCGGACGACCGGAAGTGGTTCGCGGAGGGCGATCTGCTCGGCGGCCTCGAACGCGTCGACCAGCCGTCCCCCGAGGCGGGGCTGCGGAGCATGGTCGTGGTCTCGACCGAGAAGCTGCCGCAGGGCGTCGCGCTGCTCGACACCCCCGACATCGACTCGGTCGTCGAGGAGCACCACGAGGTCGCGCACCGCATGCTCGACGCCGCCGACCTGTGGATCTTCGTGACCACGGCGGCCCGCTACGCCGACGCCCCCGCCTGGGGCCTGCTGAAGCTGGCCAAGGAGCGCGGCGCCCGGCTCGCGATCGTGCTGTCGCGGGTGCAGCCGAGGTCCGCCGAGGTGGTGCTGAAGCATTTCGTACGGATGCTCACCGAATACGGCCTGGGCGAGATCGACAGGTTCGTCGTTCACGAGACGAAGGTCACCGAGGGGCGGCTGCCCGACAGCGAGGTGACCGACCTGCGGCTCTGGCTGGCCGAGCTGTCGGTGGACGAGGAGCGCAGGGCCCAGGCCGTACGCGAGACGCTCAACGGCGTCCTCAACAGCTTCCGCACCCGCGTGCCCGCGCTCGCCAAGCACCTGGAGGGACAGGTGGCGTTCAGGGCGGAGTTGCGCGGCGACGTGGAGGCCGCCTTCCGGGGCGCGCTCGGCGAGATCGAGAAGGCGTCGAAGAACGGCTCCCTGCTGCACGGCGAGGTGCTGGCCCGCTGGCAGGACTTCGCCGGCTCGGGAGACCTCATGCGCTCGCTGCAGCTGCGTAAGCGCGGCCGGGCGGCCAAGCAGGCGCCGGAGCGGGTGCTGGCGTTCAAGGCGGCGATCCGCGCGGGCCTGGAGTCGGTGATCGTGGCCGCCGCCAACCGCGCCTCCGAGGAGGTGGTCGCGCGCTGGCGGCACCGCTCGGAGCTGGGCGCCGAGCTCGGCGATGGCCTCGACAGGCCGTCCGACAATCTCGTACGTCACACCGGCCGCGCCATCGCGTCCTGGCAGGAGCACCTGGGCGACCTGGTACGCACCGACGGCGTGGCCAAGCGGTCGGTGTCGAAGCTGGTGTCGTTCGATCCCGACTCGCTCGCGCTGATCTTCACGGTGGCCATGTTCAGCGGCAACGGCGAAGGCGTACCGCACCGGCTGGTCAACGCGCTGCTCGGCGCCGAGTCGCTGCGCGGCATCGGCGCCAAGGCGCTCAGCGATCTGCGGGCCAGGATCGGCATGTTGTTCGACGAGGAATCCATGCGTTACGTGCAAGCGCTCGACTCCGCGGGCATTCCCGACGAGTCCGTCGCGACCCGCCTCTACCAGGCGACGTACAACCTCGAGGTCGCCCGATGACCACCATGACCACCAGGCCAGGGCTGGCTCCGCGGCTGTCCGCGCTCACCAAGGTGGTGGAGCACGGTCCGGGCCGGCTGGACAGGAAGCTGCTCGACGAGGCCAACACGCTGCTGCAGCAGGCGGGCGAGCGGCTCAAGCTGTCGTCCGAGCACACCGTCGTCGCCCTGGCGGGCGGCACGGGCAGCGGCAAGTCGTCGCTGTTCAACGCCATCTCGGGGCTCGAGCTCTCGCCCACCGGCGTACGCCGCCCGACCACCGCCCGCACGCACGCCTGCGTGTGGGGGCTGGAGGGCGCCGGGCCGCTGCTCGACTGGCTGCAGATCCAGTGGCGGCACCGCTTCTCCCGGGCGAGCGCGCTCGACAAGGGCGACAGCCAGCTCCACGGGCTGATCCTGCTCGACCTGCCCGACCACGACTCGATCAGGGCGCTCACCGACACCGAGGCCGACCGCCTCATCGGCCTGGCGGACCTGGTGGTGTGGGTGCTGGACCCGCAGAAGTACGCCGACGCGTCCACGCACCGCCGCTACGTCACGGAGCTGGCGGGGCACGACGCGGTGACCGTGTTCGCGCTCAACCAGGCCGACCGGCTCACCAAGGAAGAGCTGGCCGAGCTGGTCATCGACCTCAACGACCTGCTGCGCCGCGAGGGCGTCGAGCACCCCAGCGTCGTCCCCACCTCGGCCGTCACGGGCCGCGGCATCGAGAGCCTCAGGAGCGTCATCGCGACGGCGGTCGCCCGCCGGCGGGCCGCCATCCAGAAGCTGGAGGCCGACCTGCACCGGCTCGAGCAGCGCCTCGGGAAGGCCATGCCGCTGGGCGAGGCCCTGTCGTCGCCGTCCGCGGTCGACGAGGCCCGCCGCATGGGGCTGACGGACGCGCTGTGCGACGCGGTGGGGGTCCCCGCCGTGGGCGAGGCCATGGAGAACGTCTACGCGGAGCGCTCGAACCAGTGGGTCGGCTGGCCGTACCCGCGCTGGATCTCGAAGTTCCGCTCCAACCCGCTGAAGAGCCTGCGCCTGCAGGACGTGGAGGACGAGATCCGCGGCATCACGACCGGCTCGGTCAGCGCCCAGTCGGCCGAGGTCGCCAACGCCGTGCAGGCGCTCGCCGACGGGCTGTCCATGGGCATGCACCCCGTGTGGCGCACCGCCGTCCACCGGGCCGCCAGGTCTCGCTCGGCGCAACTGCCGCAGGCGCTGACCGAGGACCTCGCGGAGGTGGCGCCGCAGCTCGACCGGGTGCCCGCGTGGTGGCGGGTGCTCCAGATCTGGCAGTACGTCCTGGTGGTGGCGTTCGTGGCCGGCCTGGCCTGGCTGGCGGTCGGCCTCCTGGTGCCCGGGCAGCTGCCACCGGCGCTTGAGCTGCTGGGCGACACGGCGGCGCTGCCGTGGGTGGGGCTCATGATGGCCTCGGTGCTGGGGCTCGGGGCGCTGTCGGGCATCGCCTCGCGCAACTTCGTCGAGCTCGGCGCGTCGCGGGAGCGGGAGCGGCTGGAGCGCGAGATGAGGCGCCGGGTGGCCGCCGTGTCGGCGACGATGGTCGTGGAGCCGGTGGAGCGGGAGCTCGCCCGCCACCACGCCTTCTACACGGCCATGCGAGACCTTTCGGTTTGACGGGCAGCCTCGGGTCGAGGGCCTGGGACGGCCCGCAACCCGAGGACTCGGACGACGTCTCACGTGGCACTCCGGGCGATGGCCGGCAGTCATCGCCCGGCCGATCACCATCACGGGGCCGGTGCGGCGCTGTCCCCAGCCCCGGCCGCCCCACACCCCCTTATCCACAGAACCGCGTTCGGCGCCTCCGCCCCTCACCCCTCCCCGGCACTCTTTTCCCAGATCGCGGGCAGCCGGCCCGCCGCATGGGAGGCACGGGATGAACGACATCTACATCACGCTGACAGGCAACGTCGCGGCAGAGCCGAGGCAGTACAGCTTCGAGGACGGCAGCAGGGTCACCTCGCTGAAGGTGTTCTCCTCACATCGCTATTTCGACAAGAGGACAGGCCAGTGGACGGACGGCGACAGAGTGTGCTTCACCGTTCGCTGCTGGCGCGCCCTGGGCGACAACGTCGCCGCCTCCATGCGGGCGGGCCACCCCGTGGTGGTCTCCGGCAAGCTGCGCATCCGCGAGTTCGGCCCGGAGGGCGACCGCCGCTTCATGCCCGAGATCGAGGCCAGCGCCGTCGGCCATGACCTGCGCTGGGGCACCGGTGTCTTCACCAAGCCCGACCGTTCCGGGATCGCGTCGATCAGCAAGGAGATGCGCGAGCGGCTGGACGAGGAGACCCGGGACTGGGCCATGGGCACCCGCAACCTCCGAGCCCTCAACCGTTCAGGGCCCACCACGGAAGCCAACCCCTTCCACGCCCTGGACGCCGACTCCGAAGCCGGAACGGACTTCGACCCGGCCGGCGCCCTCGCGGCGGAAACCGGCCCCGATCCGGCTCGCGAGGCCGAAGGCGGCCCCATGCCGGTGGAGGAGAGCCACCCGGCACGCTCCCAGGAAGGCGAGGACGCTCCCCTGGCAAGCCTCGGACCGGAGGACGGCACCGTACGCATCCTCAGCGCCGACTCGGACCCGGCGGCGCACGTCGACGAGGAAGACGACACCGACGCCGGAGAGCTCGACCTGAAGGAGCGCGTCGCGGCCTAGCCACGCCCCTGGGACCAACCAGACCAGGGCGTCTCAGGCTGAGGGCCCGTGCGGCGCTCTGGCGACGTACGCACGGGACCAAGGGCGTCCCACGCTGGGCGTCGGGACTCTGACGGCGCAAGCCGGGAACCAGAGGCCGGCCCATGCTGAGGCGCGTGCGGCACGCTGGCGGCCCACGCAGGGAACCAAGGGCGTCCCACGCTGAGGCGTGCGGGACTCTGACGATGCTCGCACGGCAACGCAGCCGCCCGCCGACGCTGCGGGCGGCTGCGGTTTCGGCGCGCCCGAATAGCGGGCCGCGCAAGCGCTGGAGCCCACGTCCGCGTCCCCCGCGCTCTCGACGGCGCTGTACGTCCGCACCTCGGACTACTGCGGGGGCGCGGGACAGCGGTGGAGACAGAACCAGTAACTCAGCAGCGACGGACGGAACCGAGGCGGGCTGAGCAGTGACGGGCGGAAAGGAGCAAGGCTGAGCGGGGGCGGGCGGAATCCCGGAGCCGGGCAGGGCTGAGCGGGGGCGGACGGAATCCCGGAGCCGGGCAGGGCTGAGCAGGCGCCAGGCGGAAACGGACCGCGCTGAACGGCGGCGGTAGGACCGCAGAGGCGCTGAAAGCCGGCGGCGGCAGGTGTGGAAGCACGGGCGAAGAGAGACACAGATGCGGGAGTGGGGGGGAGGGGGCACCGGCCGTGGTTCCCGTTGACTGACACCCCGAGGGTGACCGATGGTGTGTTGCCCACGGCAGATGGCTAGAGCATCTGTCAGGTCCAGGTCACGCCCCGCACCACCATGGCTGCTCCTTTCCGGCACTGCTGTCCAACACGGCCTGCCCATGGCGTGAGCAGGTGTGTGTACTCATTGCCAACGTATCCGTTCCCATCGCACATCGCACACTCCGCAATTATTGTGTTACACATCGTTAGTCAGGGAGGAGACGAGATGGCGGCGACCAGTCACGCCTCGATCAAGTCTGGCGACGGTGTGTCAAGTTTGGCCGGTCGCTGGCCATTGCTCGGGCAACGTCGCCCGCTCGTGGTCTATCTGTGCGCGATTGTCGCTCTGGACCTTGCCGCGATCATGGTGTTCGCGGTGAACACCGCATTCCGGTGGCATGAGCTCGCCATGTTCGGCGCGCTCATGGCGTGCGGCGCGGTCTGCATCGAGGCCACGCGCAGGCTGGGCATGCCCGCCGGGGTCTCGCGCGACCTGCTGTCGGCGTGGTGGTTGCCGGTGGCGCTGCTCCTGCCGCCGCTCTACGCCCTCTTCGCGCCCATCGTGCTGCAGGTTCTGCTCCAGGTGCGGGTGCGCGCCACCGTTCTCTACCGCCGGGTGTTCAGCTCGGCCGCCATCGGTCTGGCCGGCTGCACGGCCTCCGTCACGTTCCACTGGTTCGTCGAGGACCCGTGGGCGCTGTCGCGGGGCAGCGGTCCGCCGATCTTCTACGCGGTGGTGGCGGCGGTGCTCTTCACCCTGCTCAACACCGCCCTCATCGCGATCGCCGCGCACATGGCCGACCCGGACGGCGCGTGGCGGGAGGTCCTGTGGGACCGGGAGAGCCTGCTGCTGGACATCGTGGAGCTCTGCCTGGGCATCACGGTCTCGATCGGCTGCGGCCTCAACCTGGCGCTGCTGATCCTGGCGCTGCCGCCGGTGGTGCTGCTGCAGCGCAGCCTGCTCCACGCCCAGCTCCAGGCCGCCGCCCGCACCGATGCCAAGACCGGCCTGCTGAACGCCGCCGCCTGGCAGCGCGAGGCCGACACCGAGATCGTCCGGGCCCGCCGCACGGGCGACACGCTGGCACTGCTGATCATCGACATCGACCACTTCAAACGCGTCAACGACGCCTACGGCCACCTGGTCGGCGATCAGGTTCTCGTGGGCGTGGCGTCCACGATGCGCGGCCAGCTACGCGACTACGACGTCTTGGGCCGCTTCGGCGGTGAGGAGTTCGTGGTCCTGCTGCCCGGCGCCGACATGCGCGAGGCCCGCCAGGTCGCCGAACGCCTCCGTATCCGCATCAGTCACATGGCGATCCCCGTCGACGACACGCTCATCAGGGTGACGATCTCGGCCGGGGTGGCCTTGATGAGCGTCCACGGAGACGACCTGATCGACCTGCTGGCCGCGGCCGACCTGGCGCTCTACCGGGCGAAGGAGCTGGGACGAGACCGCGTCTGCCTCCCCGCCGTCCAACCCCCGCCCCAACGCCCGCTCGCCTCCGACGCCGACTCCTGACCCTCAAATCCCTGCCCCAACGCCCGCTCCCCGCCGACGCCGACTCCTGACCCTCCAACCCTCGCCCCAACGCTCGCTTGCCTTCGACGCCGGCTTTGGCCCTCCAACCCCCGCTCCCCGCCGACGCCGACTCACGACCCTCCGATGTCCGCGCCAAGCCCACCGACGCTGACCCACGACCCGCCGATCTCCGCCCCAACGCCGGCTGACCACCGACGCCGACTCACGATCTCCGATGGATGCCGACGTCTGCCGCCTGCCTTCGGGTGGCCTTTTCCACGGACGCCGACTCCTACCCACCGGCCGCTTTCGGGTCGTAGCGGGAGGAGCGTCGGAAGCCCGGGTCCGGAGCCCCTAAGCTAGAGGGCATGCCGGAGTACATCTATACGCTGCAGCGCGTGCGCAAGGCGCATGGCGACAAGGTTGTCCTTGACGACGTCACGCTGTCGTTCCTGCCGGGGGCCAAGATCGGCGTCCTCGGGCCGAACGGCACCGGGAAGTCGACGCTGCTCCGGATGATGGCCGGCCTGGAGCAGCCGTCCAACGGGGAGGCCAGGCTCATGCCGGGCTTCACGGTGGGCATGCTCCAGCAGGAGCCGCCGCTCAACGACGAGAAGACCGTCCTCGGCAACGTGCAGGAAGGCGTCGCCGAGACGATGGCGATGCTCCAGCGCTACAACGAGATCGCCGAGCAGATGGCCACCGACTACAGCGACGAACTGCTGGAAGAGATGGGCAAGCTGCAGGACCAGCTCGAGCACCGCAACGCGTGGGATCTCGACAGCCAGCTGGAGCAGGCCATGGACGCGCTGCGCTGCCCGCCGCCCGACGCCGAGGTGACGAAGCTGTCCGGTGGTGAGCGACGCAGGGTCGCGCTGTGCAAGCTGCTCCTCGAGGCCCCTGACCTGCTGCTGCTCGACGAGCCCACCAACCACCTCGACGCCGAGAGCGTGCAGTGGCTGGAGCAGCACCTGGAGAAATACCCCGGCACGGTGCTGGCCGTCACCCACGACCGCTACTTCCTCGACAACGTCGCGGGCTGGATCCTGGAGCTCGACCGCGGCCGCGCATACGCGTACGAAGGCAACTACTCCACCTACCTGGAGGCCAAGGCGCAGCGCCTCAAGGTCGAGGGCCAGAAGGACGTCAAGCGCAAGAAGCGCCTGGAGGACGAGCTCGAGTGGGTCCGGTCCAACCCGAAGGCCCGCCAGACCAAGAGCAAGGCCCGGCTCCAGCGGTATGAGGAGATGGCCGCCGAGGCCGACAAGTACCGCAAGCTCGACTTCGACGAGATCCAGATCCCGCCGGGCCCGCGCCTGGGCACCACGGTGATCAAGTCCGACAGCCTGACCAAGGGGTTCGGCGACCGGCTGCTGATGGAGAACCTCACGTTCGACCTGCCGCGCAACGGCATCGTCGGCGTCATCGGCCCCAACGGCGTCGGCAAGACCACGCTGTTCCGCATGATCACGGGCGGCGAGACGCCCGACACCGGCTCCATCACCGTGGGCGATACCGTCAAGATCTCCTACGCCGACCAGAGCCGCGGCGGCATCGACCCCAACAAGAACGTCTGGGAGGTCGTCTCCGACGGGCTCGACCACATCAAGGTCGGCAACGTGGAGATGCCGTCCCGGGCGTACATCGCGGCGTTCGGCTTCAAGGGCCCCGACCAGCAGAAGAAGGCGGGCGTGCTGTCGGGCGGCGAGCGCAACCGCCTCAACCTGGCGCTCACCCTCAAGCAGGGCGGCAACGTGCTGCTGCTCGACGAGCCCACCAACGACCTCGACACGGAGACGCTGTCGTCGCTGGAGAACGCCCTGCTCGACTTCCCGGGCTGCGCGGTCATCACCTCGCACGACCGGTGGTTCCTCGACCGCATCGCCACGCACATCCTGGCGTGGGAGGAAGGGTCCAACTGGTTCTGGTTCGAGGGCAACTTCGCGGACTACGAGAAGAACAAGATCGAGCGCCTCGGCGCCGACGCCGCCCGCCCCCACCGCGTCACCTACCGGAAGCTCCACCGCGACTGATCCGACGCCATGCGGAACGGGCGGCCCTGCCTGCCGCCCGCTCCCTCCGCACGGGGGCAAGGGCATTTCCTTCTGGTACGGCAAGCCGCTCCACCGCCACCCGCCGCACGGGGCTGAGGGCCTCCAGGGTGACGCCCGCTGACCCGCACGTGGCCGGCCACCGATACGCCTGACTCCTTGGCCGGCTGGGTGGTGAACGGGCGCCTGCTTCCTCACAGGACATGAGGGAGAAGTGCCCTCGCGAGAAAAGGACGTCCGGGGAGAGATACCGGGGAACAGGCGTCGGTAAGGACATCAGGCAGCGGTGAGCCGTCGCGTATCCGGCACTACCTCCCGCGCCGAATCCGAACCACGAACTCGGGTCAGTCCTCGGTGGGGAGTCGGGTGAGGGCGGCCAGGGATTCGACGAAGAAGTAGATCACTCGGAAGAACGCCAGCACATCCCCCCGTTCCAGGCGTAGCCCCCGATACATGACCGCTCGCCCCGGATCGCCTCCCTCCCGCAGATCCCGCCACGTCGCCTCGCCGGCCGCCAGGACGAAGTCGGCCAGGCTGGGGTCCGAGGTGATGGCGGCGTCGGCGCAGGTGCCGTCCTTCCAGGTCAGGACCAGATAGGTGCCCGACTCCCGCACTCCGAGCGCCCAGGTCGCCGTGTAGCCCGTACGGGCCCTGTCGATCCAGTTCCAGTAGGAGGGCAGCTTGCCGTCCTGGGAGGGACCGGCGTTCACGGCGGCGCGGGCGGCTTCGGCCCATTCCGGGGTGAAGAAGCGCATCCGTCAGCCTCCGGCGAGCTCTGGTTCGATGCGGGCGACCATGTCTTGGATGTCCGGCGGGAGTGCGATGCCCACGTCCACGAGCTTCATGTGGAGCTGGCGGATCATGAGCCGTCTGACCTCTTCCGGCGTCCAGCCCAGCGACTCCAGGGCGAGCCTGCGACTGGTGGCGCCGTTGATGGCGAGGATCGTACGGAGCGTCTCGTGGATCTGGAGCAGCAGCCGCGGATCCTCCTGCACCGAGTCGCGCAGGAAGCGCATCCCGAACTGGACGTGCCGGGCCTCGTCCCGGCACGTCGCGGTGAAGCCGGTGTAGTAGCCGGGCAGGAACCCCCGCTCCCTGCAGTAGGTCAGCGTGATCTTCATGACCGACAGCGCCAGCACGCCCTCGATCCACAGGAAGTAGGTGGTGCCGTAGCGCACCCGGGCCGCCGGGTCCTCGGGGTCCTTGCGCAGCTCGTCGGCCTGGTAGGCGAGCAGCCCGAAGGGCCCCACGAACGTCTCGGAGACGTGCTCGAACGACGCGTCCAGCACCTCCTGGACCGAGTCGCCCGGCATGCCGACCACTTCGCGGTAGAAGCGGTCGAAGAACACCGTGTGCCGGGCCTCGTCCTCGATCTGGCTGGACATGTAGATCTTGGATTCCTCGGAGCCGCCCAGCATGAAGACCGGCAGCTCGACCTCCACCTGCCGCTCCCCATGGTGGAATCCG
Source organism: Nonomuraea phyllanthi (assembly GCF_006334985.2). GTDB lineage: Bacteria > Actinomycetota > Actinomycetes > Streptosporangiales > Streptosporangiaceae > Nonomuraea > Nonomuraea phyllanthi. Next base: position 69,268 of record NZ_VDLX02000014.1, on the reverse strand, counting down.
GCCGAGATCCCGACGAAGGCGTCCCGCTCCTCCTGCGACATGCCCTCGCGCCAGTCGACGATGTCCTGGGAGAAGTCCAGCTCGTAGACGTCCCACCGCTGGCGTAGGTAGCGCTTGTACAGCTCGGTGTAGTCGGGCAGGCGCTTGAGGTCGCGGTGCACGTACGCGAGCACGTCGTCGATGTCGAGGTCGCGTATCCCGCGCAGGTCGGAATCGGCGACGTTGGACAACTCGGTCATTCGGCCTCTCCGAGGGCGACTTGGACGGGCGTGCGGGCCGCGCGCCGCCAGGGCCCATTGAACATCACGATCGCCGGGATGAACAGGACAAGACACCCAAGCGCCACGAACAGCCACGTCTGCCAGTTCGTCGCCTCCACGACGTGGGGGATCACCAGGAGCCCGATCACCGCGATGCCCTTGGACAGGAACCCGAACAGGCCCCACGCCGTGCCCTGCAGGCGCGGGTCGGCGTCCTCGGCGTCCTCGGAGTAGTTGGCCATCCAGGGCGCGTACGCGACACCGAGCGAGCCGCCGAGCAGCGCGCCGACCACCATGAGCGTGCCGGTGGAGACGCCTTCCTGGCCGAGCGAGACGGCGAGGTACGCGGTGACGATGACGGCCGCGATGGTTCCGCCCAGGGAGAACGGCTTGCGCAGCTGCGTCCGGTCGGACAGGCGCCCTGTTACGATCAGGGTGATCAGATTGAGACTCCAGAACGCCGCCATGATCGTCGAAGCCTGAGCACTGCTGATTCCGAGTGCGCCGACCAGCATCGTCTGGCCGAAGAGCGACAGCGTGATGTAGAGCACCAGCCACAGCGAGATCCCGACGACATGTGCCCAGATGTTCCGCCTGACGAAGAGTGAGCGCATGCGCGCCGGCTGCGCGAGGTCCACGACGTGGGCGGCGTCCCGCTCGGTGTGCTGGATCCTGGCCCGCAGCTCGGGAGACAGGTCGGCGATGTTCAGCGCGATGACCACCGAGATGACGAGCGAGAAGCACCCCATGATGACGAACTGCGAGCGCCACGAGTCATTGAAGATCGGAAGAGTCCAGCCCGCGATGGCCGCGGCCAGGAAGTTCGCGCCGACCGGCCCCCAGGTCCAGAAGCCGAACGCCTGAGCCCGCCCCAGGCGCGGCGAGAAGTCACGGATCAGCGGAGCGGTGCTGGCCATGGCCACACCGTCCACGAATGCGAGCACGATCCTGGCGATCAGCAGGTCGCGAGGGCTGTGCACCAGCGTCATGCCGAAACAGCACACGGCCGTCAGGGCCATGAGCGGGATGAGCAGCCGCACCCGGCCGAGCCGGTCGGTAAGTCTGCCGCCCAGGATGGAGGCGATCGCCCCGGCCACCGCCGCCGTGCCCGACACGGCGCCGTACGTGGCCAGCGACATGTCGAGATCTTTGAGTAGAAGGGGCACGACCGGCGCGATCTGCCCCTCATAGGAGCCGATGAGGATGGCCAGCACGGCCATCGTCAGGATTTTCATGCGGCGTGAGCCGGTCGGGTATGCATCAAGCTCGCGGACGTAGGAGAGCCTCATGGCTAGCCTTTCTCTGGGCCGACCCCCCGTAGCGGTTCTAGAAGCTAGCTCTAGAATCGCTTTCTGCGATGCTGCCTCTCACAGTGGCCTGCGTCAAGAGTGAGCTGGTGGCGAGCAGCTAGAATGAAATTCTAGGATCACCCCTGGAGTGAGGAGTCGTGCGTTGGACCTCGAACTCGACGGACTGGAAGTCACCTTCGACCACACGGCCGTGGCCGCTCCCCGGATCAGGGACCTGCTGCCGATCTACCGCGACCTGCTCGGCGGCCGGCACCTGGGCGGGGGCGGCGACAACCGCGTCGCCGGTTATCGCACGTTGCAGCTCACCTACTCCAACGGCGGCAAGGTCGAGCTCATGGAACCGCTGGCCGGGTCGACGTTCTTCGACAGCTTCTTCGAGCTCACGAGAGGGCGGGGCGGCGTGCACCACCTCAACTTCCACGTCGGTGACCTGAGGGCCGCGGTGGCGGCGCTGACCGCCCGCGGCTACCGCCTGCACGGGCTCAACGAGGCGGATCCGCGCTGGCGTGAGGTGTTCCTGCACCCGAAGGAGGCCCACGGGGTCCTGATCCAGCTCGCCCAGCCAGGCCCACGCGAGGCCGACGAGTGGCGCTCGACCCTGGAGGAGGTGCTCGCCGGCCACGGCCGCAACGGCAACGGCATCGCCAGCCGCTGACCACGCCGCGGCCGTTCCCGGTTGGAGGCTTCGGCGGGGGAGCTCGTGGACCAGCACCCTGGCACACCGGCGTCCTGGCGTTTCGGCACCGTGGCGCCCGGAGCGTTGGCCCGGCCTGGTTCGGTCCAGGCCGGGCTGCCCCACGTGGGTCGGTATGGCTCCTGTTCGGTTGAGGTTGCTAGGTGCGCCAGGTGACCAGGGCGTCCAAGGCTTCGACGGTGGAGCCCCGGGCCAGGAGCGGGTTGATCTCCAGGGATTCCAGATCGTCGCCCAGCGATTCCGCGAAGGCGGCGATCCGCGCCACGACCTCGGCCACCGCGTCCAGGTCCACGGGCTCGCCGCCCCTGACCCCGTCCAGCAGCGCCGCGCCCCGCAGCTCGGACAGCGCCCTGCGTACCTCCCCGGCGTCAACCGGCAGCACCCTCAGCGCCGTGTCTCGCAGCACCTCCACCCACACGCCGCCCAGCCCCACGGCCAGCGTGAGACCCCAGGCCGGGTCGCGCACGACACCCACCAGCAGCTCCACTCCACCGCTCCGCTGCGGCTGCACCAGAACCCCGGCCCCCGAATCGGCCACCGAATCGGCCACCGAATCGGCCCCCGACGAGGCCGACGCCTGTGACCTCGCCGTCCCGGCCGGAACACTGGACCTCGCCGTGCTGGCTGAACCGCTGGAGCTCGCTGTGCCGGCTGAACCGCTGGGCGTCGCTCGGCCGGCCGAGGCGCTGGGTGTTGCTGTGCTGGCCGGGCCGTTGGGCGTCGCTGTGCCCGCTGGACTGCTGGGCGTCGCTCGGCCGGCCGAGGCGCTGGATGGCGCTGCGGGGGCCGGGGAGCCGGCCGCCGTGGCGTCAGGGGAGCCGGGCACCGTGGCGGCAGGTGAGTCGATGTCCGTGTCCATGCCGGTCGGCTCGTCTGGGGTGCCCGTGGCGGGCGGCTGGAGGGATGCCGCGATGGCGGTCAGGTCCCGGTACGCGGCTCGTACGGCCTCCGGTCCCGCCAGCCCCAGCCGTACGCCGCCGATGTCGCTCTTGTGCCCCAGCCCTTCGGCGGCGAGCTTGAGCACCACCGGGTACCCGAACCGGTCAGCCGCCGCCACCGCATCCGACTCCTCGCGCACAAGCTCCGAGGGCACCACCGGCAGCCCCGCCGACGAGAGCAGGGCGGCGGCGCGGTGCTCGGCCCACACGCCCTGTCCCCCGACCGCGCGGACGGGAGGGGGCGGGGGAGCGGGCGGGGCGGACAGGGCTCGGGCGTGGGCTTCGGACCAGCGGACGGCGGCCCCGAGAGCGTGCAGCCCGTGCTCGATCCCGCCCGCCACGTACGGGAAGCCGGTCTCCTGCTGCACCCGCCGCCCGAACTCCGTCACGTCCGTCAGCACGTTGCTCACCACCACGACCGGCACGGGGGCGGAGGTGATGCGCTGGGCGTTGGCCGCGTAGAGGGCGAGGGCGGGCGCGGGGTCGGGTGGGGCGACGCGTGGCGTGTCGGACAGGAGCATGACGAAGTCGATGCCCGGGTCGGAGGTCACCGCCTCCAGGGCCCGGCCGAGCAGGGTGCGGTCGATGAGGACGTACCCGGTGACGTCGAGCGGGTTCTGCACGGTGCCGAAGGAGGGCACGATCTCGGCCAGCCGCGCCACCGTCTCGGGGGCGAACGGCGGCAGTTCCAGCCCCTCGTCCTCCGCCCGGTCGGCGATGATCTCCGAGGCGCCGCCGGAGGGCGTGACGACGCCGACGCGCCGCCCCGGCAGCGGGCCGTACGCCGCGAGGAGCCCGGCCGTGATGATGAGGTCCTCCAGGGAGCGCACCCTGATCACGCCGAGCTGGCGCAGCGCGGCGTCGATGACGTCGTCGTCGCCGACGAGCGCCCCCGTGTGCGCCTGCGCGGTGTGCGAGGCCAGCTTGCTGCGGCCGATCTTGAGCGCCACGATGGGCTTGCCGGCCAGGAGTGCCCGCCGGGCGACGCGGGAGAACTCCGCCGGGTTCCTGATGGTCTCCAGGAAGAGCGCGATGACCTTGGTGGACGGATCGTCGACCAGGTAGTCGACCACGTCGGTGACGGTGAGGAGCGTCTCGTTGCCCATCGAGGTCAGCAGGCTGACGCCGACGTTGCGGGCCTGGGCGAACGACAGGACCGAGCTGGCGAGCGCGCCGCTCTGCAGCACCACGCCGACGGAGCCGCGCAGCAGCGGTGTGGGAATGGGCAGCCCGTACGGGGTGACGGAGGCGGCGGCGTTGATGTACCCGTTGCCGTTCGGCCCGAGGATCGTAAGCCCATTTTCCACAGCAAAAGATGAAATTTCGGACTCTAGCCGCGCCCCCTCCTCCCCCGACTCCCCGAACCCGGCCGTGAGGATCACGTAACACCGGATCCCCAGCTTCGCCCCCTCACGCAGCACCCCCAGCACGGCGCCCGTCGGCACCATGACATACGCCAGATCGACCGGCGCGGGAATCTCCGTCAGGCTCCGGAAGGCGGGCGAGCCGTGCACCACGCCGCCGCGCGGGTTGACCAGGTGGACGGGCCCGGAGAAGCCGTGGGTACGCAGGTTGGCCAGCGTGCTGATCGACCACCCCGACTTGTCCGTGGCCCCGACCAGGGCGATCGAGCGTGGATTGAACAGTGCCTCGACCGACATGCGATCACTCCCCGATGAGCCCGAGCCTGGCGTGTCCCTTGATGAGGTTGCGCGCGATCGTGCGCCGCTGGATCTCGTCGGTGCCCTCGAAGATGCGCAGCAGCCGCAGCTCGCGGTACCACCGCTCGATCGGCAGCTCCTTCGTGTATCCCATGCCCCCGTGGATCTGCAGCACCCGGTCGACGACCTGGTTGGCCATCACGGCGCCGTTGAGCTTGGCGATGGAGGAGGCGTGCCGGGCGTCCATGCCCTCGCGCACGCGCCATGCGGCGTACAGCGTCAGCCACTTCGCCGCCTCGATCTCCACCTGCGAGTCGGCGATCATCCACTGGATGGCCTGGTACTCCGAGATCGTCCGGCCCATGGACTTGCGGATCTTGGCGTAGTCGATGGCCATCTGGAGCATGCGCTCGGCCGAGCCGATGGCGCGGGCGGGGATCATGTAGCGGCCCTGCCTGATCCACTGCATGGCCAGCTCGAAGCCCTTGCCCAGCTCGCCCAGGATGTTCTCCTCCGGCACCCGTACGTCCTCGAACACCAGCGACGCCGGCCCCCACTCGCCCATGGTCGGGATGGGCTCGGAGCGCCAGCCCATGGCGCGGTCCACCAGGAAGCACGTGACGCCGTGCTCCTCGGCCACGGCGAAGACCATGACGAAGTCCGCCTCGCTGCCGCCCGTGATGAACGTCTTCTCGCCGTTGATGATCCACTCGGCGCCGTCGCGAGTGGCCCTGGTACGGATGTTGCGGGCGTCGGACCCGGCGCCGGGCTCGGTGATCGCGAAGCAGGAACGGCGTTCGCCCTCGATGGTGGGGATCAAGTAGCGCTGCTTCTGCTCGTCGGTCCCCGCGTAGAGGATGTTGTCGGCGCTGCCGCCGAACGAGAACGGGACGAACGTCCGGCCGATCTCCATGGCGATGATCGCCGACATGATCGGGCCGAGCGCCGCGCCGCCGTACTCCTCGGGCGTGTTGATGCCCCAGAAGCCCGACTTCCTGGCCTTGGCCCGCAGGTCGCGCAGGACGTCGGCGGGGAGGGCCGGGCGTCCCTCGCGCTCGTTGCGCAGGACCTCGGGCTCCAGCGGCATGATCTCCTTCTCGACGAAGGACCGTACGGTGTCGCGGATCTGGCGTTCCTCCGGGGTGAGCGAGAAGTCCATCAGCCGCCTCCTGACCAAAATTTCTAGAATCCTTCTCTAGGAAGAGATTCTAGCGGTTTGGCTACAGTGTCAAGAATCTGATTCTAGAATTTGCCGGGCTATGATGGTCGCGTGGCACGTAAGTCTTCATGGGAGTGGAGCCGTACGGCCCAGACCCGCAAGAGCATGCTCCAGGCGGCACGCGAGGTCTTCAGCGAGCACGGCTTCGCCGACGCCAACGTCTCCGAGGTCGTGGCCCGCGCCGGGTCGAGCGTCGGAAGCCTCTACCATCACTTCGGCGGCAAGACCGAGCTGTTTCTGGCCCTCTACGAGGACCACCAGGCAGCGCACGAGGAGGCGTCGGCCGCCAGCGTGGCCAAGGCCAAGAAGGCCGGCGTGTCCGACCCCGTCGAGCTGCTGATCGCGGGCGCCCGGGCATACCTCGCCGGGGCCTGGGAACGGCGCGACCTGGTCAGGCTGTTCATCGACGGGGACGGGCCGCCGGGCTTCGAGCTGATCCGGCGCACGCGGGGCCGCGAGTGGGTCCGGCAGAACGCCGTGCTGCTGGGGGCGGGGGGCGACCCGCTCGACCGGTTCACCGTGGCGGTGCTGACCAGCATCATCGGGGAGGCCGCTCGCGAGGTCGCGACCTCCGACTCGGAGGAGGACGCCCAGGAGGTGATCGAGGCGGCGATGGCGCTGATCCACCGCCTCGACCCCCTCAAGTCCCTGGACGACTAGCCGGGTCAGGGCGGGAGGATGGTGGCGCGGCCGCGGTCGAGCACCACCGTCCCGTCGTCCTTGGCCGTCCTGAACAGCACCTGCGCCCCGTCCACCCACACCGACACGGTGAGCGACTCGCCGGGGAACACGGGGCTGGTGAACCGGCCCGACATCGCCCGGAACCGGCCGGGATCCGACCCGGCCACCGCGTGCAGCAGCGCGCGCCCGGTCACCCCGTACGTGCACAGCCCGTGCAGGATCGGCCGGTCGAACCCGGCCCGCGCCGCGAACTCGGGATCGCTGTGCAGCGGGTTGTAGTCGCCGGACAGCCGGTAGATCAGCGCCTGCTCCGGCAGCGTCGGGTACGTCACCTTGTGGTCGGGCGCCCGGTCCGGAGGCGCCCACGTGTCGCGCGGCCCGCGCTCGCCGCCGAAGCCGCCCTCGCCCCGGATGAACACCGCGCTGCGGGAGGTCACCAGCGGCTCCCCGGTGGCCAGGTCCACGGCGGTGGTCGCGGTGGTGACCAGCGCCCCCGAGCCCTTGTCGTAGATGCCCGTCACCTTGGACGACGTGCGCACGCTCCCGGCCGGCGGCAGCTCCCGGTGCAGCTCGAACGCCTGCTCGGCGTGGACGAGCATGGCCGGGTCGAAGTCGCCCAGCCGCCGCCCCGGCGCCTGCGCCGCCAGCACGGCGAACGTCGGCAGCACCCGCTGCCCCTTCTCCGTGGCGAACTCCAGCTCGGACGTGCCGGCCCCGACGCCCAGCGCGTACAGCATGGTGTCCTTGGCGGTCCACGTGCGCTCGTGGGAGGGGCCGTCGACCCCGATCAGGCTGTGGTCGAGCGGCATGTCAGTCCTCCCGCCCGGGGATGCGGCCGTTGGTCAGCGCGTTCGGCGCGGCCTTCTCGACCAGCGCGGGGATGACCGCGCCCAGCTCGGCCGGGTCCCAGCGCGAGCCCTTGTCGACGCCGGGGCCGGCGTGCCAGCCCTCGGCCACGCTGATCACGCCCGCGCGCACGTTGAACACCCGGCCGGTGATGGCCCGGGCCTCGGCGCTGGCGAGCCAGACCACGAGCGGCGCGATGTCGTCGGGGTCGGCGCCGGTCGCGCCGGCGGGCATCAGGTTCGCGGTCATCCGGGTCAGCGCGGCGGGAGCGACCGCGTTGACGGTCACGCCGTAGCGCTCCAGCTCCCTGGCCGCGATCACGGTGAGGCCCGCGATGCCGGCCTTGGCGGCGCCGTAGTTGCCCTGGCCGGGGTTGCCGTAGATCCCGGAGGACGAGGTCGTGTTGATGATCCGGGCGTCCACCGGCTCGCCCGCCTTCGATCTCGCCCGCCAGTAGGCCGCGGCGTGTCGCAGCGGCGCGAACGTGCCGCGCAGGTGCACCCTGATGACGGCGTCCCACTCGTCGGCGGTCATGTTGACCAGCATCCGGTCGCGCAGGATGCCCGCGTTGTTGACCAGCACGTCCAGGCCGCCGAAGTGCTCGACGGCGGCGCGCACGAGCCGCTCGGCGCCCTCGAAGTCGGAAACGTCCTCGCCGTTGACGATCGCCTGGCCGCCCATCGCCTCGATCTCCGCCACCACCTCGGCCGCCGCGCCGGACGTGCCGGTGCCGTCGACCTCCGCCCCCAGGTCGTTGACCACGACCTTCGCCCCCTGCCGGGCGAATTCGAGCGCGTGCCCCCGCCCGATCCCCCTGCCCGCCCCCGTGACGATCACCACGCGACCTTCGACTATCCCGCTCATCCGACACCTCGCTCGTTGGGTTGCGAACTGAATTCTAGTATCAAAATCTAGAAATAGAAGGGCCATGCCGCTACGGGGTCGCGGGGTCCGGGCGGGTACGGTGGCGAACGTGGTTGAACGTTCCCAGGCCCAGCGACACGTCTACCCCCGGACCGTGCGATACGCCGACATCGATTCCCAGGGGCACGTGAACAATGTGCGCTTCCTTGACTATCTAGAGGACGCCCGTTTCGGGATGTTCCACATCGATCCGTACAACGCGGGCGAGGAACCGTTCAAGGGCCTGGTGGTGATCCGCCACGAGATCGACTACCGCCGCCCGCTCGGCTTCCGCGCCGACCCGGTGCGGGTGGAGACGTGGGTGACCGAGATCAGGCGGGTGCGCTTCTCGCTCCAATACGAGATCCGCGACGACGCCGAGGTGTACGTCACCGCCACGTCGGTCATCGCCGCCTACGACGTCGAGCGGGCCGCGCCGCGCCGCCTCACCGAACACGAACTGTCCTATCTCAAGCGCTTCTCGTGAAGCGCTGGCTGATGCTGGCGCTGGGGGTCAACGCACACGCCAGCGTCACCTTAGGGCTGTTCGGCTTACCCCTCGTCATGCCGGAAATCCAGCGACATTTCGGAGTTCCGTTGCCCCTGGCGGGGATCATCGCGAACGCCCCTGCCATCGGCATCCTGTCCGCCCTCGTCGCCTGGGGCGCGCTGGCCGACCGGCACGGCGAGCGGCTCATCCTGGGCACGGGCGTGGGGCTCGCGGCCGTGTCGTTCGCCGCGGTCGCCTTCGTCAGTCAGACCTGGGCCGTCATCGCGCTGCTGGCCGTGGCGGGCGCGGCGGGCTCGGCCGCGATGGTCGGCGGAGGCCGGATCGTGCTGCGCTGGTTCGAGCCGCCGGAACGCGGCCTCGCCATGGGCCTGCGCCAGGTCTCCTTCACCCTCGGCATGGCGATCGGGGCGTTCGCGCTGCCGCCGGTCGCCGGGGCGTACGGGCTGCCCGGCGTGCTCACGGTCTGCGCCGCCGCCAGCCTCGTGGCCGCCGTGCTGGCCGCCCTCTTCCTGTCCGAGCCGCCGCACGAGATCTCCGGGTCGGGCGCGGCACCGGCGGGTACGCCGTACCGGCAGCCCGCCCTGTGGCGGGTGCACGCGACCAGCGCCCTGCACGTGGTGCCCCAGATCGTGGTCAGCACGTACGGCGTGACCTGCCTGGTGCGCCTGTACGGGTGGGACAGCGTGGCGGCAGGCCAGCTGTTCGGGGTGGCGGCCATCGGCGGGGCCGCGGTGCGCATCGCGGCCGGGCGCTGGTCCGACAGGACCGGCCTGCGCATGCGGCCCCTGCTGCTGATCACCCTCGCCACCATGGGCGTGCTCGTGCTGCTGGCCGCCGGCACGCTCACGCGCACCTGGCTCGGCCCGGTCATGCTCGCGCTGGCCGCCATCATGACGGTGGCCGGCAACGGTCTGGCCTACCTCGCGGCCGGCGAGCTGGCCGGGCCCGCCTGGGCGGGCCGGGTGCTCGGCACCCACAACACCGTCCAGAACACCGTCTCCCTGATCGCCACCCCGCTGGCCGGCGTGGTGATCGAGCACGCCGGGTTCTGGGCGGGCTTCACGGTGGGCCTGGGATGTGCGCTGCTGTCGCTGCCCGTCATCCCCTTACGCGCCGAGCGCGCTCGCCTGTCATGAGTCGCGCCGCAGCCACACCGCGGTGTCGGGCGGCAGGAGGTCCCGCCTGAGGGGCCCGCTCGACAGCAGCACCTCGTCGTGCTCCGGCAGCCGCACCGGCCCCAGGCCGCAGTTGACGGCGCAGGTCAGCGAACCACGGGAGAAGAAAAGCGCACCCTCGGGGGATTCCAACCACTCCAAGGTATAAGGAATCCGTTTGACCAGGTCACGGCGGCAGGCCAGGGCCCGGCGGTAGAACTCCAGCGTCGATTCCGCGTCCCCCTCCTGCTTCTCGACGCTCAGTTCCGCGAACGTGGCGGGCTGCGGCAGCCACGGCTCCACCCCGCCCGGCGAGAACCCGTGCGACGGGGCGTCCACCGTCCACGGGATCGGCACCCGGCACCCGTCGCGGCCCGGCAGCGCGCCGCCCGACTGGAAGAAGACCGGGTCCTGCCTGGCCTCGTCGGGCAGGTCGGTCACCTCGGGCAGGCCCAGTTCCTCGCCCTGGTAGAGGTAGGCGGAGCCGGGCAGGGCCAGCATCGTCAGCAGCGCCGCCCTGGCCCGCGCGAGGCCCGTGCCGGGGTCGTCGGCGTCGTAGCGGGTGCGGTGGCGTACGACGTCGTGGTTGGACAGCACCCACGTCGCGAACGGCACGGTGGCCAGCGTGTCGTCGATGACCTGTTTGAACGCCGTCGGCGACCACGGCGCCTGCAACCAGGCGAAGTTGAAGCTCTGCTGCAGCTCGTCCGGCCGTACGTAACGGGCGAGGTCCTCGGAGCTGTCGGTCCACACCTCGCCCACGGCCATCCGCTCCCCGGGATAGGTGTCCAGGAGCCTGCGCCAGTCGCGGTAGACGCCGTGCACCTCGGGCCGGCCCCACACCGGCGAGTCGGACATGAACGACTGGTCGCTCACGTCGGGCAGCCCTTCGGCCTTGTAGAGGCCCATCGCCACGTCGATGCGGAACCCGTCGACCCCCCGGTCCAGCCAGAACCGCAGGATGTCGAGGAACTCGGCGTGCACCTCGGGATTGCGCCAGTTGAAGTCGGGCTGCCCGGGAGCGAACAGATGCAGGTAGTACTGGCCGTCCGGGACCTGCGTCCAGGCGGACCCGCCGAACGTGGACTGCCAGTTGTTGGTGGTGTCGCGGAAGATGTAGCGGTCGCGGCCCTCGCCCCGCAGCGCCGCCCTGAACCAGGGATGCTCGGCCGAGCTGTGGTTGGGCACGATGTCGACCAGCACCCGCAGCCCGTGCTCGTGCGCGTCGGTGACCAGCGACTCGAAGTCGTCCAGCGTGCCGAACAGCGGATCGACACCGCGGTAGTCGGCCACGTCATAGCCGCCGTCAGCCATGGGGGAGGGGTAGAACGGCGTCAGCCAGATGGCGTCCACGCCCAGCTCCCGGAGGTAGGGCAGGCGCCGGCGCACCCCCGTCAGGTCGCCGACGCCGTCTCCCGAGGCGTCGGCGAAGCTGCGTACGTAGATCTCGTAGACGACGGCATCACGCCACCAGGGGATATCCATGTGGCGTGTCATGCCCGTTATGCAGGGGAGTTCACCAGGCTGTGGGCGGCGTAGACCAGATATTCCCAGAGCCTGGTCTCGTGCTCCTCCGAAAGATCGAGCGAGTCCACCGCGTCACGCATGTGCCGCAGCCAGGCGTCACGCTCCGCCTCGCCGATCACGAACGGCACGTGCCGCATGCGCAGCCTCGGGTGGCCGCGCTGCTGGCTGTAGGTGTTGGGGCCACCCCAGTACTGGATCAGAAAGCCGCGCAGCCGCTCCTCGGCGCCCGTCAGGTCGGGCTCGGGGTAGAGCGGCCGCAGCACCGGGTCGTCCGCGACCCCCTCGTAGAAACGATGGACGAGGCGCCGGAAGGTCTCCTCGCCCCCAACGGCGTCGTAGAAGGAGGTCTCGCTCACGGTCATAGCCTATGCGCTGCCGACCAGGGCGATGCCCGCGGAGTCGAGCGCCGACTTGACCCTGAGCCTGAGCTCCCTCGACACCTCGGCCTGGGCCGAGGGCAGCGTCTTGGCGCTGATGCGGAAGACCAGCGAGCTGTCGGACAGCTGCTCGACGCCGACCACCTGCGGCTCCTCCACGATCTTGCTCTCGCGCAGTTCCGTGTCGGCCCAGATCTTCTCCGCCACGCCCTCCAACAGCTCCCGCACGCTCGCGACGTCGCTGTCGTAGGGGACCGGGACGTCGACGTAGGCCCGCGACCAGCCCTGCGACTCGTTGCCGACCCTCGTGATGGTGCCGTTGCGGACGTACCAGACCCGGCCGTCGGCGTCGCGCAGCCTGGTGACGCGCAGCGTGACCGCCTCGACCGTGCCGACCGCGGCGCCCGCGTCGATCACGTCGCCCACGCCGTACTGGTCCTCGAGCAGCATGAACATGCCCGCGATGAAGTCCTTGACCAGCTCCTGCGCGCCGAACCCGATGGCCACGCCGAGGATGCCGACGCTCGTCAGCAGGGGCGCGATCGGGATCGTCAGCCGGTCGAGCACGGTCAGCACCGCGGTGCCGAGGATGACGATCGAGGCGACGTGCTTGAGCACCGAGCCCATGGTCTCTGCCCGCTGCTTGCGCCGCTCGTGCAGCAGGACGTCGATGCCGTCAGGAGCCGCTCCCTTGCGGAACCGGTGGGCGATCGACCCGCTCGACGCCGCGCGGTTCACCACTCTTGTGATGATCCGGTGCGTGATGTTGCGGACCACGAACGCGAGCACGAGGATCAGCACGATGGTGACGCCGCTGGCGACCAGCGGCGCCCAGGTCGCGTTGTCCAGCATCCCGACGAAAGACGAGCAGATCGGGTCGTTCTGGCACGCCTGGGCCATCGCCTGGCTCGCCTTCTCCAAGTCGAGGTCTGGCGAAGAAGACGGTGGCGCTGTCGGTGTGACCAGCATTAACACTGGGCGGATCCCCCTCCGGAAGCGGTTCGGCCGGTTGCCTGGACCGTTTTCGATCCAAAAATACCGCCGGCCGGACCGCCCGCCGTCACATCACGCCGGGGAAGACGGGGACGCCCGCTCTCTGGGCCGCGGAGGGAGAGAGCACACGCTCCGATGACGGACGGCTCGGTACGGGACACGCACCCGGAAGCATGTCCCGTGCCGGTTCCGGGAGGGATCCCCCGAACACCCGCCCGGCGGACCGGACGGGTGGCTTCTGTGCGGGGCGCGGCGTGCGTGGCCGCGCCAGGGCCGGAACCGGCGGGGCGGCCAGGGCTCCCTTGCGGGGCCCTCCGCACCGGCCGCCCCGCCGGCTCCGTTGACGCCGTCGTGGGTGCGGCGACCCGAGATGGCTGCGCTCCATCCGGATCACCGCGTCGTCACTTCCCCACGGCGGCCAGTACGCGTGCGACCTTGGTGGCCGCTCCAGCCGGGTCGTCGGCCTTGTGCATGCGCTCGCCCCAGGACCAGCAGTACCACCAGTCCTGCGTGCCCGACGCGCTCGTCGGCCGACAGGTGACGTTCTCCGACAGGCTCGTCGCTCGCGGGTTGATGATCCGCGCAAACGTACGCCCGCCCTGCGTCTGAACCACTCGTGCGAGCAACCCGTGAGCGTCGAGCGCCGCTGCGAGACGCTTCAGATGCTCGTAGTTGTCGTCCCCCACCGTTAGTCCCCTCCCTCTTGGGAATCTGGCTGGTGCGGTAAAGATGGCTCAAGTCAACAGCGTGCGCAACGGGGCCTCCCGCTCACAGGGAGTTGCTTCTCCCCCATGGGTTGTAAGAAACAGCCCCTAGGAGGACGATCCTTAACCGTAGGCTTGTGACGGTCGTTTCCAATCCCGCCGACATTGGTTCACACTCATGGGTAGGCGCACAGCGACGTGGACGCTACGCTGAGTCACCAGTTGTGGACCGGTCGAGACACGTGCGAGAGGGGCCGGGATGTCCGGCAGACAACACAGGGAGACGGAGATAGCCCGGCGGATCAGGGCAGCCGGCCTGGCCGCCGGGCGCACTTCGGCCCAGATAGCCGACGAAATCCATGAGCAGTGCAGCACGCAGTTCGGCACCAGCCGCATCAAGGCTCACCGCCTGGGCCACGGCATCGCGCTCGCCGACGTCATCGAGCAAATCAGAGCCCTGTTCGAGCGCGACCGCAAGTCGATGCCCGGAATCGGCGAGACGTTGCTGTCGGCCTACGAGAGCGGGCTCAAGCGTCCGGGCCCCGAATACATGCACTACCTGTGCACCGTCTACCGCGTCGAGCCGCACGAGCTCGGCTACGACGGCCCGTGCATCTGCGGCCACGGGCACCGCCTCTCGGGCGTGCTCAACGCCGAGGCCAAGGAGCTCCCGTTATTGCCCACGGAGCGTGAGCTGCTGATCCAGCCGATGGTCACCGAGCCGGACGCCGAGGAGGACGAGAACATCCTCCGGCGCACACTGCTCAACCTGCTCAACCAGGACGCAGGCTCCCCCTCCGCCCTCGACGGGCCCGTGCTGGGCGCGTGCGAGGGCATCAGGCGTCGTATGGACGAGACGCTCGTGTCGGCCACCGTGTCGGCCGCGATGCTCGACCAGTGGGAGGAGGCCACGCTCAGCTTCGGCCGCCAGTACACGACGACGGCGCCGCTGCGACTGCTGTGCGACGTGCTGCTCGAGATGAGCGCCGTGCGCACGGCGATGTCCCGCCGCCAGCCCATCGACCTGCACGACCGCCTGTTGCGGATGGCGGCGCAGCTGTCCGGCCTGAGCGGCATGATCATGATCAACCTGGGCGACCACCGGCTGGCCCGCTCCTTCTTCAGGACGGGGCGCACCGCCGCCGACGAGACCGGGGACCGCGCGCTGCGCGCCTGGATCTGCGCCCGCGAGTCGCTCGTCCCTCTCTACTTCGGCGACGCCCGCGAGGCCCTCAACCTGGCGAAGAAGAGCCGCGACCTGGCCGGCAACACGGCCTGCGCGGCGCAGGCCATGGCCCCCGTCGTCGAGGCCAGGGCGCTGGCCATGCTCTCCGGGGGCGAGAGCAAGAAGGAAGTGGTCGAGCAGGCCAAGCGCGCGCTGGCCAAGGCCAGGAGCGCCTTCACCCACATGAAGACCGAGGACCAGGAGGACATGGCCTTCGGCTACACGGAGAAGCAGCTCTACTTCTACCAGGGCGACGTGCTCACCAAGCTCGGCCAGACGCTGGAGGCCGAGGTGGTGCTCGACCAGGCGCTGGAGAAGTACCAGGACCACATCCTCGACCAGACGCTGATCCGGCTCGACCAGGCCCAGTGCCGGCTGCTCGACGGCGAGCTCGACTCCGCGCTGGAGATCGGCACCAGGGCGCTCAGGATGGTCGGCGACGAATACATGAGCGACCTCATCCTGCGTCCCGCCCTGGCGCTCGAGCAGGCGATCATGGCGCGCAACGCCGAGCACGCCATGCTCCCGGAGTTCAGAGCCGAGTTGCGCCGGCCGAGGGCCGGCCTGAAGGAGGGCGGTGCATGAAGCTGAAGATCCGGCGCTATCGCTGGTCCGATCTCGACACCATTCTGTCGCTCCACCGCGTCTGCCTCGCGCAGGTGGGGCTGGAGCCGGGTGACGGCGTCTACTACGACGACGACTTCCCGCGCATCCAGGAGATCTACGTGGCCTGCGGCGGCGACTTCCTGGTCGGCGAGGCCGGCTCGCGGGTGGTGGCGATGGGCGGGCTGAAACCTGTCGACACCTGCACGGCCGAGATCTGCCGGCTGCGCGTCCATCCCGACCACCAGCGGCGCGGCTTCGGCGCGGCCATGCTGCTCGCGCTGGAGAAGCGCGCGGTGGAGCTCGGATACGAGCGCGTCAGAGGCGACACCACGCTCAACCAGGGCGCCGCGCTGGCGCTGTACGCCCGCCAGGGCTGGCGCGAGCTGTCCCGGCAACGGGTCGGCGACCTGACCGTCGTCTACGGCGAGAAGCGGCTGACCCCTCCCGCGGTCGTCGAGCTCTAGAGCCCGTCCCGCGGTCGCCGAGCCCGTGGACCCCCTCCCACGCGGCTCCGCCCTCACCCCTCCACATCCTCCTCCCCGGTGAGTTCCCCCGGGCTCCAGTGGCGTGACGTCTCCGCCGCCGTACCCTCTGTCACCTGCCGCATCGGCGATGACGCCGCCCAGAACGGGCCCCGGTAGGGATGTTACGAACCCGTGGGTGAGGGTCTTAACACCGAGGCGTAGAGGAACCTCACCGGCTGCTCCCTGTACATCGGCGGCTGCGAATAGTAGTGAGATGCTTTGGCCATGGCAGTCGTGCCCGCTCCCCGACCCCTCATGGGAGCCGTGCTTCTGTTGTTCGTCAGCGCCGCTTGGGGGTCGGCGTTCCCGCTGATGAAGGACCTCATCCACCGGTTAGCAGTGGAGGACCTGCTCGCCGAGCGCTATCTGCTCGCCGCGATCACCCTGCTGCTCATCCGTCCGGGCTGCCTACGGGGGCTGCCGCGCAAGACGTGGATCAACGGGGCCGTTCTGGGTGTCATGTTCGGAGTCGGACAGGTGGGTCAGGCGGTGGCGCTGCACGGCCTGCCGTCCTCGCTGTCCGGCTTCGCCGTCGGCTGCGGCGTGGTGATCACGCCCATCATGGCGCTCATCCTGTTCAAGGCGAGGATGCAGCGGCGGATCTGGGCGGGGGTCGTGCTGGCGCTGGCCGGCATGACCATGTTCACGCTGCTGAGCGGAATGGAGGATCACGAGGTCTCCGTGCTGGCGCTCGTGGTGACGCTCGCCGCCGCCGCGCTCTACTCCGGCCACACGCTGCTGCTGGCGCACCTGTCCAAGCACGGCGCGGAGTTCAACGCGTACGCGCTGACCGTGATCCAGCTCTTCACCATCGGCCTGCTCACCGGTGGCGTCGCGGTGCGGGACGGGATCTCGGTGCCGTCCAGCGGGCCCGACTGGCTGATCCTGACGCATCTGGCGGTGGTGTCGTGCGCGCTGGGGTTCCTGGCCCGCTCGTACGGCCAGACGCACGTGCCGGCGGTGCCGAGTGCCATCCTGATGTCGTCGCAGCCGCTGTGGGTGGCGGCGATCTCGGTGACCTGGTTCCACGAGAAGGTCGGCTGGAGCATGATCGTCGGTGGCGGCCTGATGGGTGCCGCGATGCTGCTCGCCCTGCCGTCCAGGACCTCCGCCCGCGAGAAGGAGCGCATGCGGCGCAAGCGCGACCGCCTCGCTGTCGCGGCACGGGCCTCCAGGGCGCTGGCCGACCTGAGGATCAAGCGGGAGGTGTCGCTGCGCGCCGGCGACGCTCCCACCGCGTACCTCGACAAGGGGGCCTGCGTGCACATCGAGTCGTGCCCCTGGCACACCCGCTCGCTCAAGGGCGGCGGGGAGCCCAGTCTCGAGCGGCTGATCGAGCGGGCCACGCTCATCGTCCGGGCCAGGAACCTGCCGGGCGTGGGCTGCTGTCAATCGGTCACGCTGCTCGGGAGGTGCCTGTGCGACCTGATGGAAGCGGCCGAACAGAAGCCGGCGAAAGCATCGCAGCGCTGGTTTCGTTCCCAATAGGTTAGGGATTTCCATCAAAAGGCAAGCGCTTTTTATCCTTTACCCGCCCACTTATTCACCATAATGGATAAATACCGAAGGTGGAGGGGAAAGCCATGAAGCGCATCGTAGTCCGCAAACCAGGCACCGCGCGGCTCGCAGGGACCTCCAGCGTCATCCACAAGGGGTGACAGAGGGCAGGTCCCACCTCAGAGTCCAGGGCGAGATGCCCGATCAGTGGAGGACCGCGCGGCTGATGATCCCGTTGATCGACGGGCATCGCCGGCCGCGCGGTCCTTACACTGTCGCCGCCGCTCTCCTCCGGCACCTGGTGCCACGGGCTCTGGAACGGGACGGCGAGCTGGTGGCCGCCCACGACATCGAGATCCGGGCTGCCGCGCCCGAGCTGGCCGGACTCGTGCCCGCCAGGCGGGTCACGATCGACGCCGGGCTGCCCGACGACGAGCGCATCCTCGTGCCCGCGCCCCGGCGGACGCTGCGGCTGGCCAACGGGCTCGCGGAGTTCTTCCGCGACGCCGTGCGCCCGGGGGAGACGATCGCGGTGTGCAACACCGCCGAGGCCGACCCGACGGACACCGAGCTGCTCGACGTCATGACGCGCCGCATCCCGCCCGAGACGCTCACGATCCTGTCGTGCTCGGGAGGTCCCGAGCCGCCGCCGGACACCCGGGACACCGGCGAGCTGTGGGAGCTGGTGGACCGCTGCACGCGCGACGGCTTCCTGCACGCCGCCGCCGAGCTGGGGGAGCGCGGCATGGCGCGGACCGAGCCGGGCGGCCGGCGCTGGTGGCGCTTCGCCCAGCGCACCGCGACCGCGCTCGGCGGCCTCGGCCGCACCGCCGAGGCCCGCGCGGTGTGGGACCAGGTACGCGCGTCCAGCCAGGACCCGGCCATGCACGCCGCCGCCGCGTACGGAACCGCCATGCTCGACGCCCGCCACCCCGACCCGGAGCGCCGCGACCTGGGCCGGGCCAGGCGCTGGATCAACGAGGCCATCGCCATCTCCGGGCTGCTGCCGGACCCGGCGGAGCGGGCGTTCAAGCTGGGCTTCGACCGCAACGGCCTGGCGCTGATCGAGCTGCGCCACGGCCGGCTCGGCGCCGCGCTGTCGCTGGTCGAGTCGGCCATCGAGCTGGCGGGCCAGCTGGGGGAGCGCCATCCGCTGCACAGGATGGTGCTGCTGGCCAACCGGGCGCAGCTGCTGGCCGCGCTCGGGCACGTCAAGGAGGCGCTGGAGGACTACACGGCGGCGATCGCGCTTGACCCCGCCTTCCCCGACCACTACCTGGAGCGCGGCAACCTGCTGTTCAAACTCGGGCGGCACGACGAGGCGCTGGGCGACTTCGAGCGGGCCATGCGGGCCGGGCCGCCGCTGCCCGAGGCCCACTACAACCGCGCGGAGCTGCGCACCGTGCGGGGCGAGATCGACGACGCCCTGGCCGACCTGGGGCGGGTGATCGAGCTCGACCCCTCCTACCTGGACGCGTACATCAACCGCGCCGGGCTGCTGGCCGCGGCGGGCCGGGACGAGGAGGCCAGGCGGGACGTCACGGCCGGGCTCGCCCTGGCGCCCGGCAACCCGCACCTGCTCACGGTGCTGGGGCAGCTGGAGACGGCGGCAGGGCGGCTGGAGGAGGCGCGGGCGGCGCTGGACCTGGCGGTCGAGAGCGCGCCCGGCCTCGCGACGGCCTGGGGGAACCGGGGCGTGCTGCGGTACGCGGCGGGGGACCTGGAAGGGGCGGTGGCCGACCTCACCCGCGCCATCGAGCTGCAGCCGGAGCCCGACCTCCACGCCAACCGGGCGGTCGCCCTGCGTGCCCTGGGCCGCGAGGCCGAGGCGGAGGCCGACGACCGGCTCGCGTGAGGCCGCCGGAGGCTCCTTGGCGGAGGGTCCCCGGAGGGCTCCTTCCGGGAGGATCCCCGCTGGGGGCTCCGCGGCGGAGGATCCCCGCCCGAAGGCTCTGCGGCGGGGGCTCCGCGCCGGAGGATCCGCGCCGGGGGCTTTCCCGGTGGGAGCATGGGGGCATGTGGCGGCGAATGGGGCGTTCTGCCGTGGTCTGTGCGGCTCTGGGGGTGTGGTGGTGGGCCACCGTACGCCTGGTCTGGCAGGGCATCGGCTGCGGCGACTGGGGCTGCCTGGCCCCGGCGCTGGGGGTCGTGGTGGTGATCACGCTCGCCCTGGTCGCCGGGTCGGCGTTCGCGCTGGAGCGGGCCGGCGTACGGCCCGGACGGCGGGTCGCGCTGGTGGCGGCCGGCGCGCTGGTGGTGTTCAGGGTCGCCGGGGACGCGCTGCCGTCATGGACGTCCACGCTCGCGCACGCGCTGGCGGCCGGCGCGGCCTTCGCCGGGGCGGGCGGGGTGGCGGCCTTCTGCACCGAGCCGGAGGTCGCGCGGCGGTGGAAGGTGGTGGCGGCGCTGGGCCTGGTGGCGCTCGTCCCGCTGGCGGTCGCGCTGTCGTGGGCACGGTTCGGCGGCTGAGGCCTTCGGCACTCGCCGTTGGGTCTACCGTATGTGGCGTGGGCTTCAACGTGCTGCTCAAGGACCTCGACCACAGCGCCACCGTCCAGGCCGCGGGCATCCGGCGCGGCTACGGCGGGCCGCCGCCCCGCACGGTCGGCGTCACCTGCGGCATGGCGCGGCTGCGCTGCGCGTCCCTCCTCAAGCCCCTGTACGCGTGGGTGAGCGCGGACCACATCGCCGACGCGGGTCGGTGGCGGCGGCACGCCGAGCCCGCCGTGGTCGTCTCGTCCAACGCCGACACGCTCAACCTGTGGCTCGGCGTCGGCCCGCGCGTCATCCTCGACGACCTCCGCCGCCGCACCGGTGTCGCGTGGTCGCTGCCCAACGGCGACCCCTCCCGGTTCGGCTCCGTCGAGGTGTCCGCCTCCGAGGTGGCGGCCGCCTATGCCGTCTTCGCCCAGGCCGCCGTCGCCGGAGACCCGGTCGCCGGGGCCGTCCTGGAGTGGATGCGGCAGGTCAGCGCGTCACAGGCGTTCGGCGCGCGCGAGGCCGTCCACTCGCCCGGCGCGGGGATCAAGTGCGGCTGGTACGGCGCGCCGGACGAGACCTGCCTGCGCACGCACGCCGTGGCGCTGCTGCCCCGCGGTGGCACGCGGGTGACGGTGGCCGTGGGGATGACCGCGCTGCCGTTCACCGGCGGGCGCGAGCGGGAGGCGTACCAGGAGAGGGTGGGCAAGGGCCTGTCGGTGGAGGCGGAGCACGAGAAGGTGGCGGGCACGCTGCTGCGCGAGCTGCTGGTGACGACGCTGGACGAGCTCGGCCACTTCCGCGACGGTCCCGTCCGGCCCCAGGAGGGGTCGCGTCCTTCCGATCGATCCTAGGAGAGGCCGCCCGCCCTCCTTCTTGCCGAGCCGCTTATCTTGGGGACAGTTCGTGATATTTACCGTTTTGGGTGGTTGTGGGGCGTGGCCCGCGGCCGGGCAGGCGTGCAGCGGCTACGTGCTGGAGGCCGAGGGCTTCCGCATCCTCATCGACCCCGGCTACGCCACCCTGCCCCGCCTCCTTGAGCGCGTGCGGGCCGACGAGGTGGACGCCGTGCTGGTCACCCACGGCCATCCCGACCACTGCGCCGACCTCAACCCGCTGCTGCGCGCCCGAGCGCTCGCGGACGTCCCCGCCCCGGCCCTGCCGGTGTACGCCCCGCCGGGCGCGCTGGACGCCGTGCTGGCACTGGACCGGCCGCGCATGCTGGCGGGCAGCTTCGCGGCGCACGACCTGCGTCCCGGTCGGCCGTACGAGATCGGGCCGTTCCGGCTGGACGTGTTCGACCTGCCCCACCACGTGCCGAACGCCGGCCTGCGGCTGGGCGCGGCGGGCCGCGCGATCGCCTACACCGGCGACACGGGGCCGTCCGGCGACCTGGCGGAGCTGGCGGCCGGGGCGGACCTGCTGGTGGCCGAGGCGACCTATCCGGAACGGGTGCCGGACGAGGACGCGCGATACCTGTCGAGCGCCGCCGACGCGGGGCGTACCGCGTCGTCGGCGGGCGTGGCGCGTCTGCTGCTCACCCACCTGTGGCCGGGGACGCCGCCCGAGCCCGCGCTCGCGGCGGCGGCCAGGGCCTACGACGGCGAGCTCTCCGTCGCCACGGCGGGCACGACCGTGGACCTGACGGGCGGGATCAACCGTCCGTGAGCCGTGCCACCACCGCCGCCAGGTCCGGGGGCTCCACCTGCTCGGGGAGCTCGCCGGCCCAGGCGTAGCCGCGGTAGGCCGCCCGCTCCTCCTCGGTGAGCGCCCCCGGATCCACCCGCGGGCGCGCCTCGTCGAACCTCGCCAGGAAGAACGGCTCCGTCTTCACGTAGCGCACCCCGAGCCAGGTGAAGTCGCGCGCCACCTCGACGAACCGCTCCCGCACGGCCGAGCCTGGCAGCCCGGTCTCCTCGGCCAGCTCGCGCCTCGCCGCCTCCAGCGCCGTCTCACCGGGGTCGATGCCGCCGCCGGGCGGCTCCCAGACGTCCGTCCGGCTGACCGGGTCGTACCAGTGCATCAGCAGCACCCGGCCGTCGCGGTCGAGGCAGACGACGCGGGCGGCGGGGCGGTCGCTGCGGGCCGTCGCCGCCTCTTCTCCCTCCACGGCACTCACCGGACAGACGTTACACATCGGGCGCCCGTCCGTCGCCGGCGCTTCCCTCCTCCAGCACCAGCGCCAGCAGCCCGGGGAAGCGGCCGTCGAACTCGGCGCGGCGCAGGCGGTTGAGCCTGCGGGCGCCTTCGTCGCGCTGCTCCAGCAACCCCGCGTCGCGTAACACGGTGAAGTGGTGGCTGAGTGTGGACTTGGCCACCGGCAGGTGGGAGAACGTGCCGCAGGCGCGCGCCCAGTCGGGCGCGCCCGCCAGCTCCCGCACGATGCTGCGGCGGATCGGGTCGCCCAGCGCGTCGAGGGCGGCCTGCAGCGAGACCTCGATCGGGGACGTGTGCGTCAGGCCGCGTGTCCTGTTCGACTTGGATCGAACATCGGTGTAGTGTTCCATCTCGATCGAACATCCTACGCGAGGGGAGCGGCCGTGGACATCGGGCGCGTCGGAGTGTGGCATCCCATGATCAGCAAGGCCCCCGCCGAGGAGGCGCGCCGCGCGGCGGCCACCATCGAGGAGCTGGGCTACGGCTCGCTCTGGGTCAACGAGGGGCTGGGCAGCAAGGAACCGCTCACCATGTCCGCCGTCCTCCTGGCCGCCACCGGGCGCATCGCCGTCGGCACCGGCATCGCCAACCTCTGGGTCCGCGACGCCACCGCCATGGCGGCGGGCAGGGCCGCGCTGGCCGACGCCTTCCCCGGGCGGTTCCTGCTCGGCATCGGGGTCAGCCACGCGCCGATGGTCACCGGCCGCGGCCACGACTACGCCAAGCCCCTGGCCGCGATGCGCTCCTATCTCGACGCCATGGACCACGCCGCCCAGGCCCTGCCCCGGCCGCCCTCCCCGGCGCCCCGGATCCTGGCCGCGCTGAGGCCCCGGATGCTGGAGCTGTCGCGAGACCGCGCCGACGGCGCGCACACCTACTTCGTGCCTCCCGAGCACACCGCCCAGGCCCGCCATGTCCTGGGCCGCGACCGTCTCCTGATCCCCGAGCAGGCGGTCGTCCTGGAGACCGACCCGGCCCGCGCCCGGGCGATCGCCCGCACCCACATGGCCTACTACCTCAAGCTGCCCAACTACCTCAACAACCTGCGCGAGCTGGGCTTCGGCGACGACGACTTCGCCGACGGGGGCAGCAACCGCCTCGCCGACGCCATCGTGGCCTGGGGCGACGCCGACGCCGTGACCAAGCGGGTCCAGGCCCACCTCGACGCGGGCGCCGATCACGTCGTCATCCAGCCCCTCTCCCCAGAGGCCCCCGACCTGGCCGACGCCGTGACCCAGCTGACCGCCCTCGCCGCCCCGCTCGGTTTGTAGTGCTCGGCACAGGTTTGTCCTGGAGCGCGCTCCAGCTCATAGCGTGGGCCTCATGACAACGCCGCAACACAAGATCGGGTCAGGTTTCGGAGCGCGAAGCACCGCGGACGACGTGCTGCGCGGCATCGACCTGTCGGGGAAGCTGGCGATCGTCACCGGCGGCTACTCCGGCCTCGGGCTGGAGACCACGCGGGCGCTCGCCCGTGCCGGCGCGCGGGTCGTCGTGCCCGCGCGCCGCCGCGAGAGCGCCGAGCAGGCCGTCGGCGGCATCGACGGGGTCGAGGTGGACGACCTGGACCTCGCCGATCTGGAGAGCGTACGCCGCTTCGCCGAGGGCTTCCTGGAGACCGGCCGCGACATCGACATCGTCATCAACAGCGCGGCCATCATGGCCTGCCCCGAGACCAGGGTGGGGCCCGGGTGGGAGGCGCAGTTCGCGACGAACCACCTCGGCCACTACGCGCTGGTCAACCGCCTGTGGCCGGCCATCGCACGCGGCCGGGGGCGGGTCGTGTCCGTCTCGTCCGTGGGTCATCGAAACTCGGCCATCCGGTGGGACGACCTGTGGTTCGAGCGCGGCTACGACAAGTGGCAGGCCTACGGGCAGGCCAAGACCGCCAACGTCCTGTTCGCTGTCCGGCTCGACGCGCTGGCCAGGGACGCGGGGGTGCGGGCGTTCGCGCTGCACCCGGGCGGGATCCTCACGCCCCTGCAGCGCCACCTCCCGAAGGAGGAGATGGTCGCCGCGGGCTGGATCGACGAGGCGGGCAATGCCCTCAACCCGAGCTTCAAGACGCCGGAGCAGGGGGCGGCCACCCAGGTGTGGGCGGCGACCTCCCCTCAGCTCGCGGGCATGGGCGGCGTCTACTGCGAAGACTGCGACATCGCCGAGCCGGCCGCGGATCCCGTCGGCCCCGGGGTGCGCGACTACGCGATCGACCCCGAGCAGGCCGCGCGGCTCTGGACGCTGTCGGCCGAGCTCACCGGCGTCGACGCCTTCGCCTCCAAGGAGGTCCGCTGAGCCGGGTGACGCCTGCGGAGAGGTGACCGGGCGAGGGCGCGCGTGCAGGAGGGCGTGCATCTGAGGGCGTGCATCCGGCCGTGCGCTCCCGCCGTCCGTCACCGTTTCATCGCGCCGTCGGCGATGGCGTCCGCCGCGTTGCCGATGGCCACGCCCACGATCTCCAGCCGCCGTACGAGCTCGCGCTCCTTCATGGCGTCGGCCGTCAGCTCGTCCGAGAAGATGCGCGAGATCTCGTACTGGTACATCCGGCGGATCGCGCCGCCCGCCTTCTTCGCCTCCAGCGCGTCCCGCGTGACGGCGGACGGGCGGGAGGCGAGGTCGCGCACGGAGCTCTCCAGCGCCTCGATGCCGACGATGACCTGGTCGAGCATGGGGGTGAAGCGGATCTGGTCGGGCACCCGGTAGAGGTGCGACTCGCGGACGAAGTCCCGCAGGGAGTCCAGCACGTCGTCGATGGCCCGTGACAGCCGGAAGAGGTCCTCCCGGTCGATGGGTGTGACGAGGGCGGTCCTGAGCTCGTCGATGAGACGGGCGCGTTCCTCGTCGCCGAGGTGCTCGATGGCGCGCATCTGCTCGTGCGCTCCCGTCCTGCCGACCTCGCCGCCGATCATGGCCATCGCCAGCCACGCGCCCTCCTTGGTGGCCTCCAGCTGGCCGAGCAGGGCCTCCGTGAGCGCGCTGTCCATGCGGCCGGTCATGAGGTCACGGATCCGCCGCAGCCGCTTCACCCTTCACCGTCCTTTCAGGAGAAATCCATGCTCGCGAACTCGTTCAGGAGCACCGCCAGCGTCCACCCCAGCAGCGCGCTGGCCGGCAGCGTCAGGAACCAGGCCGCGATGATCTTGCCGGCGGCGTACCAGCGGACCCGGCCGCTGCCCTGGGCCACGCCCGCGCCGATGAGCCCGCCGGCGATGGCCTGGGTCATGCTCACTGGCATACCCACGGCCGCGCATGCGATGACCGACGCGCCCGCGGACAGCTCGGCCGCCACCCCGTGCGGGGGCCTGGAGGCGATGAGCTCGCGGCCGAGCGTGCGCCCCGCCTTGGGCAGCCCGTACACGGTGCCGAGCCCGAAGAGCACGGCCACCAGTAACGTGTACGGCAGCGGCGCGTCCGTGAAGCCGAACGCCACCATGAACACCGCCAGCATCTTCTGCCCGTCGTTGGCCGCGTAGGCGACGGTCTGCACCAGGAAGCCCGCCTGGTGCCAGCGCCGCAGCCGGCGGGCCGTGGTGGTCACCACGAGCATCCGGATGAGCAGCCAGGCCAGCAGCCCGCCCACCAGGGGCGCCGCCACCGCGAACGCCAGCACCAGCAGCACGGACCCGGGCGAGACCGGCAGCCCCCAGCCGAGGCCCGCCCCGGCGAGCCCGCCCACGATGGCCAGCGTCAGGCTGGTCGGGCGGCCCTTCGCGCTCAGCCAGGCCACCACCGCCAGCGACGCGATCACCGCGATGGTCATCGCGGTCTGCCCGCCCGGCTGGTGGAAGGAGGCCAGCCTGGTCACGAACGTCAGCGCCACCTGGTGCGTGGCCAGCGGGATGAGCGCCACCATCACGACCAGTACGAGGACGCCGATGGCGGGGCGGATCGTGGGCAGCTTGAGCCCGGTGGCGAGGAGGGCGCCCCCGTCGTTGACCCCGGACACGACCGCGAAGAGACCGGCGACCACGATCAGCACGACAGCACCCAAGGAAAAGCGCTCCATCCCGGCCCGCGGGCAACCCTCGCAACGGAGGGAATGGGTTGCCCCTCCCTAACCACTGATGTCCGGTTACTACCCGGGATTGTATGGAAGATGGACTATCGCCCTGGTGACATCTATCGGGTACTCTCCGTGATGGCCGCCCGCCCGGTACGCTGCTGACCGCCCCACGGCGACCGACGTCCCCACGCCCGCGAGAGTGAACGCATGACCAGCCCCGCCGAGTACATCCTGACCCTGTCCTGCCCCGACCGGCCCGGTGTGGTGGCCGCCGTCTCCGGCCTGCTGGCCGGGCACGGGTGCAACATCATCGAGAGCCAGCAGTTCGGCGACCGGGTCGGGCAACGCTTCTTCATGCGCGTGCAGTTCGCGGGGCCGCTGGGCGAGGACGACCTCAACGCCGCCTTCGCGGCGCTCGCGCCGGACTTCGCCATGGAGTTCAGGGTGCGCGACGTGGCCAGGAAGCCGCGGGTGCTGATCATGGTCAGCAAGTTCGACCACTGCCTGAACGACCTGCTCTACCGGGTCAGGGCGAAGGCCCTCGACATCGAGATCGTCGCGGTCGTGTCCAACCATCCCGACCTGCGGCCGCTCACGCAGTCGTACGGGATCGACTACCACCACCTGCCGGTCACGCCGGAGACCAAGCCCCGGCAGGAGGCCGAGGTGCTGGCCCTGGTGGAGCACTACCAGGTGGACCTGGTGGTGCTGGCCCGCTACATGCAGGTGCTCTCGCAGGATCTGTGCGAGAAGCTGGCGGGGCGGGCCATCAACATCCACCACTCGTTCCTGCCGTCGTTCAAGGGCGCGAAGCCGTACCACCAGGCCCATGCCCGCGGCGTCAAGCTGATCGGCGCCACGGCCCACTACGTGACCTCCGACCTGGACGAGGGGCCGATCATCGAGCAGGAGGTGGCCAGGGTCAACCACAGCCACTCGCCCGAGGACCTGGTGGCGATCGGGCGCGACGTGGAGTGCGTGGCCCTGGCCAGGGCGGTCCGGTGGCACGCCGAGCAGCGGGTGCTGCTCGACGGGCACAAGACGATCGTCTTCCCGCGCTGACGCCGCCCCCATCTCTGGCGTCAGGCAGGCGATGGCTCAGGGCCGGTACGTCCCGAAGAACCAGGGATTGCCCTCCGGGTCCTTGCAGGCGTACTCGCGTGACCCGTAGGACTGGTCGGTGAGACCCGTGGTGATCTCGGCCCCCGCGGCCCTGGCCCGGTCGTGGTGGGCGTCGACGTCGTCGACCGCGACGTAGATCCCCGGCCCGCCGGGCCGCCCGGGCCCGATCATGATCAGGTCGTCGCCGGCCAGCAGTTCGGCGTGCTTGACGGTGCCGTCGTCGTTCTTGGACACCTCGTGCGCCCGGAAGCCGAACGCGCCGGTCAGGAAGTCGATCGCGGCCTGGCAGTCGTGGTAGCGGGCGAGTGCGTAAACGGTTCGCATGGGCCTCAGCATGCCTCGCCGGCGGGCGTGGCTCTTGGACGAATCTGACCTGGCGTGGTGTCGCCCAGCACGCGGAACTCGCGGTTCATGTGCGCCTGGTCGTAGAAGCCGCAGTCGGCCGCCACCGTGGCGATGGCCTGCCCTGACCGCAGCAGCCGCCGGGCCCGCCCGAACCTGATCACCCGCGCGGCGGTCTTGGGCGGCAGCCCGATCTCCTCCTGGAAGCGGGCCACGAGATGCCGGTGGCTCCAGCCGAGCGTCTCCGCCAGGGACGACACGCCGAGGCGGCCGCCCGACTCCAGCAGCCGCGCCCACGCCCACCGCACCTCGGGGCGCACGGCGGGGCCCGACAGGATCCGCGCGCACAGCAGGGAGTCGACCAGGGCGAGCCGGTCGTGCCACGACGGCATGGAGGCCAGCCGGTCGAGCACCGTGCCGGCCCACGGGCCCAGCAGCTCGTCGAGGGGCAGGACCAGGTTCGTCAGGTGGCGCATCGGCACGGCGTACAGCCTCCTGGCCCCGAACGGCGTGAGCAGCACCTCCACGCCCTCGCAGGGCCCCTCCGTGCGCGTGACCGTGAAGCGGTCGCTGAGCCCGCCGGAGAACGCGGTGACCCGCCGCCCGCCCGCCTCCATGGGCGCGCCGAGCGCCAGGATGAGCACGGCCCCCGGCATAGCCATCTCCGACCGGACCACGGGGGCCGGATGGTGCTCCCGGTACGCGGCCAGCCGCGTCACATAGGGCCGCAGCGCAGCGCTGGGGGCGGCCTCGACCATGGCCACCCCCGGCGTGCTCATGCCTTCGAGGTTATAGCCCGGTGTGCCGGGCGAGGAAGGTGAGCGTGTCGGCCGACAGGTCGACCGACCGGCTCACCGACCGCGCGCCGTGCCCGACCTCGGTCTCGTTGCGCAGCAGCACCGGGCGGTCGCCGGTCGAGGCGTGCTGCAGCGCCGCGCACATCTTCCACGCGTGCAGCGGGTGCACGCGCGTGTCGGACTGGAAGACGGTGAAGAGCGTCGCGGGGTAGGGCACCGACTCGCGGACGTGGTGGTACGGCGAGTAGGCGTGCAGCCAGCCGAACTGCTCGGGATCCTCGACCGTGCCGTATTCGACGTTCCAGGTGGCGCCGAGGCCGAACTTCTCGTAGCGCACCATGTCGAGCAGGGGCGCCGAGCACACGACGGCGGCGTACAGCTCGGGGCGCTGCGTCAAGGCGGCGCCCACCAGCAGGCCGCCGTTGGAGCCGCCGGAGATGCCGAGCTGGGCGGGCGTGGTGACGCCGGTGGCGATGAGGTGCTCGGCGGCGGCGTGGAAGTCGTCGAACACGTTCTGCTTGTTGCCCAGCATGCCCGCGCGGTGCCACTGCTCGCCCTCCTCGCCGCCGCCGCGCAGGTTGGCGATGGCGTAGACGCCGCCCGCCTCCACCCAGGCCAGGATCGAGGCGGAGTAGCCGGGGGTCATCGACAGGCCGAAGCCGCCGTAGCCGTACAGGACGGTGGGCCGCGGGCCGGAGGCGTCGTCGGCGGGGGAGATGACCAGCATGCGGATGTCGGTGCCGTCCTTGGACCGGTAGACGACCTGCGAGGTGCGCACGGGAGGCACCTCCACCGCGCCGGGTGAGGACGCCCAGAGCGTGGTCTCGCCCGTCCTGGCGTCGTAGCGCTGGATGGTGGGCGGGGTGGTGTTGTCGGTGTAGCCGAACCACGCCTCGTGGCCGCCCTCGGGACGCTCGCTGATGCCGCCGATGGAGCCGAGCCCAGGCGTGGGGACCTCGCCTACGCGCTCGCCGGTCTCCAGGTCGTGCACGGTGATCTCGCTGATCGCGTGGCGGGTCCAGCCCACCAGCATGACCGGCCGCTCCAGGTCGTCGAGGATCGCGAAGTCGCTCAGCACCGCCTCGGGGTCCTCGGGGACCAGGTCGCGCCAGGTCTCGAAGCCGGGCGTGACCGGATCGGTGACGCACACCCTCCCCCTGGGTGCGTCACGGTCGGTGTGGACGTAGAGCCTGCCGTCGCGGCCGAACACCAGCCCTACCTGCGCGTCCACGCCCTCCTGCACCACCGTCAGCTCCGGCCGCTCGATCGGCGACGCGGTCAGGTCGGCGACCCAGAGGTCGTTGCGCGGCGCGGTGCCCTCGTGCGCGGACACCTGCAGCCAGTGCCCGTCGCGGGAGACGGAGACGCCGTAGTAGTTGGTCATCTTCAGGCCCTCGCCGAAGATCATCACGTCGTCCTCGGTGGAGGTGCCGACGCGGTGCAGGTAGACGCGGCGGTGGAACTGGGTCTCGTTCTCCGGCACCTCGGTGGCGGGCAGCCTGCGCACGTAGTAGAAGGCCTCGCCGCCGGGCAGCCACGCGACGGGGGAGTAGCGGCAGCGGTCGATCGGCCCCTCCACCCGCGCGCCCGTCGTCACGTCGATCACGTAGAGGACGGACTCCTCGTCACCGCCCACCGAGATCTGGTACGCCAGCAGCCGCCCCTCCTTGTCGGGCTGCACGGCGTCCAGCGTGGTCAGCCCCGACGGGTCGATCGCCATCGGGTCGACGAGCGCCCGCTCGGTCCCGTCAGGCTCCATGACGTAGTAGACGGCGTGCTCCTGGTCGGGCGTGCGGCGGCTGAAGAACTGCCGCTCGCCGCGCCAGGCGGGGACACCCACAGAACCGGACCTGAGCAGCTCGGCGATGCGGCTCTTGAACCGTTGCTCCCCGCGCTCCCGGCCGAACAACTCGGCCTGCGCGAGCAGCCAGCCCTTGGTCTCCGGACTGTCCGGATCCTCGAGCCACCGATAGGGATCGGGCACGGACGTGCCGTGCAGAATGTCGGCGGTGTCTTCGCGGCGTGCGGTCGGGTACGGGTCCAACGTCATGCACGAACCCTACTGCCAAAGGACATGCGTAAAGCGCTGGTGAAGCGGGCATAAAACGTATCGTGCGTCCCTCTGGTCCATTCCGGATGGAGTTTTTGGGGTGGCGGGGACCACGGTGCAAACGCCAGACTTGGTGACAGGACGGTGCCGTGGTGACCATCCGCTGGGCCGTCCGGCGGAGGTCCATGTGACGGAAGCACAAGTGCCCCAGGAGGGGCCGACAGCCGGGACATGCCGCGGCATGTCCCCCTTGATACGCGCGCGGCAGGGAGAGGCCCGATGATGCGCCAGGTCCTGCTGCTCAATGCCACCTATGAGCCACTGACCACCCTCTCGCTGCACCGGGCCGTGGTGCTGGTGCTGCGGGAGAAGGCCGACGTCGTCCACCGTGACGGCAGGGGCGCCGTGCTGCGCTCCGCGAGCCGCACGCTCGACGTCCCCTCGGTGATCAGGCTCCGGAGATATGTCCGCATCCCGTACCGGTCCCGCATCCCTCTGACCAGGGCCGCCCTCATGCGGCGCGACGACTATCGCTGCGCCTACTGCGGGCAACGGGCCGAGACCATCGACCACGTCATCCCGCGGTCCAGGGGCGGCACCCACACCTGGGAGAACTGCGTCGCCTCCTGCACCACCTGCAACCACAGAAAGGCCGACAAATACCTGGAGGAGCTGGGATGGACGCTCCGCGTCAGCCCGGCGGTGCCACGGGGCGCCCACTGGAGGCTCATCGGCGCGTCGCTCGTCGGAGACCCTCAATGGGCGCCCTACCTCGAGGCCGCCGCATAAAGGGGGCCTGAAGAATTGTTTTGTCCCGGGGGGTCCCGGCCTGACACCATGAGCAGGCATGTGGACCTTCACCTCGGACTTAGAGGAGTACGCCAGGGTCGCCGAGCCGTTCCTGCTCGGCGACCCTGTGCGTAACACGGTCGCGCTGACCGTGCTGGCGAACCTCCGGGCCGGCATGCCCGTCGAGAATCCCCGTTTCGGCTGGTGGACGGCCGGCGGCGAGGTGCGGGGCGCGTACTTCCACACGCCGCCGCACCCCGTCGGCCTGGCCGACATGCCCGTCGAGGCCGTCGCGCCGCTCATGGAGGCCCTCGGCGGCGCGCTCCACGGCGTGGTGGGGCGGGTCGAGCTGACCGACGAGGCCCAGCGGGTGCTCGGAGCGCCCAAGCAGGTGGTGCCCGAGCGCCTCTACCGCCTCGGCACGCTCGACGTGCCCGACGTGCCCGGCCACGGCAGGTTCGCGGTGCCGGCCGACTTCCCGCTGCTGGTCAGCTGGTACCAGGCGTTCGCCGAGGAGGTGGCGACGGGCGGGCACGACGACGTGACCGACCGGGTGGCGCGGCGGGTGGCCGCCAGGGAGCTGTTCGTGTGGGAGGCGGGCGGGGCGCCGGTCTCGCTGGCCGGGCTCTCCCCCGAGGCCGGCGGAGTGTGCCGCGTCGGCCCCGTCTACACGCCGCCCTCCTGCCGCAGGAAGGGGTACGGCAGCGCGGTCACCGCGTACGCCAGCGGCGTCGGCCTGGCGGAGCGCTGCGACGAGGTGGTGCTCTTCACCGACCTCGGCAACCCCACCAGCAACGCCATCTACCAGTCGATCGGCTACCGGCCCGTGTGCGACTACGCGCACGTGACCTATTCTTGAGGCCATGCCGCGTTACGACTTCCGCTGCCGCGCCTGCGGCTCCACGTTCGAGGTCTCCCGCCCCATGTCGGCCTCCGACGACCCGGCGACCTGCCCCGACGGCCACGACGACACGGTGAAGCTGCTGTCCACGGTCGCGATGACGGGCGGCGCGGCCGCGCCCAGGGCGAGCGGTGGCGGTTGCTGCGGCGGAGGCTGCTGCTCCTCCTAGAGGGCCCTGCCGGCCCTTCCGAGGCCCTGGACGCCTCAGAACACCTCGGAGGCGCTGACCAGGGTCTTCTCCGGCCCCGTCAGCGCGTCCGCCGTCAGCCGGGCGAGCTCCTCGACCGTGGCGATCCCCGTCTCCATGGTGGGGCTGCGCTCCGACAGGACCGCCATCAGCAGCTCGTGCCCGCGCACGTCGAGCCGGCCCACGCTGTTGACCGTCCACAGCCCGCCGTGGGCGTCGGAGGGCAGCCAGCCGTTCTTGAGCGCCACCTCGCCCCCGGCCGCGCTGACCCCCCACGCCTGCGAGGGGTGCACCGACGACATGAGCTTCAGCGCGTAGCGCCGGTCGTGGAGGGGCAGCGGCCCGCCGGCGTCGGTGAGCCACTCCAGCACCTTCACCTGGTCGGACGGCCGGCTGCGGGTCGTGCCCCAGTAGAGGCCCGGCCCGGGCCAGGTGTGCTCGACGCCCAGCCGGCGCAGCACCCCGGTGAGCCCCTTACGGCCGCCGACCAGCATGTAGAGCTCGTGCGCGCAGTCGTTGTCGCTGTACCTGATCATGCGCGAGGTGAGCTCGCGTTCGTAGTCGTCCAGCTCGCCCTCCTTGCCCAGGAGGAACGCCAGCAGGATGTCCATCTTGGCCACGCTGGCCAGCATGAACGGCGTGTGCTCGCGGAACGCGTACCTGACCCCGGTGGTCCGGTCGTAGACGGCCAGCGCCGCGCGGCCGGGACGCTCGCGCAGGTAGCGGGCCAGCTTCCGGTCGAGAGCGCGCCGCGCGCCATCGGGCAGCACACTCTCGACGGCCACCGCGACCGGCCGGGGGACGGGAGTGACCACCGGCGGGGCGGCGACGGACGGGCCGGCGCAACCGGCCACGGCCAGCAGGGCGACGATGAGCGAGAACCCCCGAACGAACATGTGCGGGAGCCTGCCAGCCGCCACCCCAAAGGCCGGGGGTGCGATCGGTCAAGCCCAGGTCAGTTTCTCCGCGGAGCCGGGCGTCGTTCACCCGGCTCCGCTCCCGGGCCCGCTACGCGGCCCTGGCGCGCTTGCGGCGCTGGAACGGCAGGAACCGGTCGGCCAGATGCGGGCGGGACGGCATGAGCGTGGGCTCGACCGCGAGGATCCGGTCGAACCTGAACGCCCTGATCGCCCGGCGCATCCTGCACACGCCGACCAGATACCAGTATTCGCGGTGGACCAGGCACGTCACCGGCTCGACGTCGCGGGAGGTGATCCTGCCCGAGGCGTCGCGGTAGTGGAGGCGGATCATGAGGCGGCTGGTGATGGCGTCGGCCATGAGCCGCGCCCTGGAGGCGACCTCCACCGGCAGCGGCTCGGTGAGGGTCGTGAGCGTGGTGGCGATGACGTCGTCGTCGAGCTCCAGGTGCTCGAACGCGTGCTGCAGGCCACGCCGTGCGGTGACGGCCTGGGGGCCCGCTCCGAGGTGAGCGAGGGAGAGGGCGAGGGCGGCGATCTCGGCGGTCGTCAGCGGGCGAGTATCGTGCTTCACGACTGTCGTCATACCCCAAGAATAGGGATGACGACCGACATTTTTCGAAAACCTGTGCGGCAGGCGACAACCCTATCGCCTGCCGTACAGGCCAGTGTCACCGTGACAGCTGGGACAGATCGCGCGACGCGCCCGTGGAGGCGGACGTCGTCATCGCCGCGTACGCCTGCAGGGCCGTGCTGACCGGCCGGTTGCGGTCGCGCGGGCGGTATCCGCCCAGGTCGGCCAGGAGGCGCTCGCGCCGCGCGGCCAGCTCGTCCTCGGGCACCCGCAGCTCCATCGATCGGCTCGGGATGTCGATGTCGATGATGTCGCCGTCCTCGACCAGCGCGATCGCGCCGCCCTCGGCCGCCTCGGGCGAGGCGTGACCGATCGACAGGCCGGACGTGCCGCCGGAGAAGCGGCCGTCGGTGACCAGCGCGCACGCCTTGCCCAGGCCCCTGCCTTTGAGGAAGGAGGTCGGGTAGAGCATCTCCTGCATGCCCGGGCCGCCCTTGGGGCCCTCGTAGCGGATGACCACCACGTCGCCCTCCTTGACCCGCCCGCCGAGGATGCCCTCGACCGCCTGCTCCTGCGACTCGAACACCACCGCGGGGCCGCTGAACTTCCAGATCGACTCGTCCACCCCGGCCGTCTTCACCACTGCGCCGTCACGCGAGATGTTGCCGTAGAGGATCGCCAGGCCGCCGTCGACGGTGTAGGCGTGGTCGAGGTCGCGGATGCAGCCGGCCGTACGGTCGAGGTCGAGGGAATCCCAGCGGTTGTCCTGGGAGTACGCCTTGACCGTGCGCACGTTGCCGGGGGCCGCGTGCCACAGCTCGACGGCCTCGGGCAGCACCGCCGGCGACCTCACGTCCCAGGAGGCCAGCAGGTCGGCCAGGGTGCCGCCGTTCACGGTGGACACGTCGCGGTGCAGCAGCCCGGCCCGGTCGAGCTCGCCCAGGATCGCGGGGATGCCGCCGGCGCGGTGGACGTCCTCGACGTGGTACTTGTCCGTGGCCGGGGCGACCTTGCACACGCACGGCACGCGCTGCGACAGCTCGTTGATCTCCTTGAGCCCGAAGTCCACCCCCGCCTCACGGGCGGCGGCCAGGATGTGCAGGATCGTGTTGGTCGAGCCGCCCATCGCGACGTCGAGCGTCATGGCGTTCTCGAACGCGTCGCGGGTGGCGATCGAGCGCGGCAGCACCGACTCGTCGTCGTCCTCGTAGTAGCGGCGGGTGATCTCGACCAGCTGCCGGCCCGCGTCCTCGAACAGCTTCTTGCGCGCCTTGTGCGTGGCCAGGATCGTGCCGTTGCCCGGCAGCGCCAGCCCGATGGCCTCGGTCAGGCAGTTCATGGAGTTGGCGGTGAACATGCCGGAGCACGAGCCGCAGGTCGGGCAGGCGTTCTCCTCCATCTGCAGGAGCTCGGCGTCGGAGACGGAGTCGTCGGCGGAGGCGATCATCGGGTCGATCAGGTCGAGCTTCTTGCCGGGCGTTTTGCCGGCCTCCATGGGGCCGCCGGAGACGAAGATCGTCGGGATGTTCAGCCTGAACGCGGCGAGCAGCATGCCGGGCGTGATCTTGTCGCAGTTGGACACGCAGATCAGGGCGTCGGCGCAGTGCGCGTTGACCATGTACTCGACGGCGTCGGCGATCAGCTCGCGCGACGGCAGGGAGTAGAGCATGCCGCCGTGGCCCATCGCGATGCCGTCGTCGACGGCGATCGTGTTGAACTCCCGCGGGATCGCCCCGGCCTCCCTGATCGCCGCGGACACCACGTCGCCGACGTCCCTGAGATGCACGTGACCCGGGACGAACTGGGTGAAGCTGTTGGCCACCGCGATGATCGGCTTGCCGAAGTCGCTCCCGGCTACGCCGGTCGCCCGGAGCAGGGCCCGGGCACCGGCCATGTTCCTGCCGTGGGTGACTGTACGTGACCTGAGGGCGGGCATTGCGCATCTCCCATCGCTAGCGAGTCTTCACATGGTACGGCCACTTGCCCGGCGACTGAGACGGTTGTCCACACATCGGACTCGCGGTCACGCGGTCGAGCCCGGCACGAGGCCACCCGCCGATCCCGCTCACGCTCGAACGCCCTCGCCCCGGCTGAGCACGGGCCACATCACGGACGTGGCCGGCCACCGGCGCGGCCCGATGCCACGCACCGCCGTGTCCCAGGACGACGGCGGCGCCGGAAGAGTCGGGGCGCTCAGTCCTCGCCGTAGCGGGCGGGAAGCACCTGGGCGGCGATGTCGAAGATCCGGTCGATCTCGCCGTCCGTCAGCGCCCGCTCCCGCTTGGTGATCCACTTACGGGCACGCTCGCCCTGGTAGACATCGACCCCGCGGATGGTCATGATCTTCCACGGCACCGGAGGCCCGTAGATCGCCAGCGACGGCACGACCGACACCTCGCGGCCGAACGACTTGGTGATCAGCTCGCTGGCCTGCGAGGCCTCCCACTTCGCCTCGGTGAGGCGGGCCTTCTTGTCGAAGGGACCGTGGAAGAGCTTCTTGCCCATCTGCACGCGTACGGGCAGCCGCTTGTCCCACTTCTCGGAGTCGACCGCGTACACGCCGGTCGGGCCCACCACGAGGTGGTCGATCTGGGCCTCGCTGTTGGGGATGGCCCTGGCGTGGAGCGTGCGGTAGCCGTTGCGCTCCAGCTTGCGCAGCTGCGCCTCGGTGCGCCGCTCCGCCACGGACGTGCGCCGCCAGGCGGGCACGGACGAGTGCGAGCGCGCACGGTAGACGGCCTCCAGGACGCCCGCGACCACGCCGGCGGTCACGCCCAGTCGCCAGTCGCTCACGAGGAAGCCCACCACGACGGCCACGGCGATCCCCAGCAGGACGCGGTTGCGGATCCGCCGGAAGCGTGGCTCGCGTAGCAGGCTGCGCACGGACGCGCGCTGGACGGGCGCGTACGTGGAGGTGGGCGCCGAAGGCTGCGCGGCTGCGGTCTGCTCACTCTCTGGCCGGTCGCTCACCCAGATCGGTGACGCGGTGTGACCGTCTTCTCGCTTGTCGGAGTCCACGTAACTCACCGTAGCTCGGAGATCGGAACGATTCCTAGTGTTGCCCTGTCCATAGTTTTATGGCCCAGCTCATCGTGTTCCACGCGTGTTTTCCGGGTATGTTCTACGTTCTTCTCTAGAGATCCCGTCTCACTTTTGATCTTACCTGCTGGACACGTCTGGCCCGGCGCGTACATCGGGATTACGTTCGTGGTGTGCACAGCGCGGGTGAGATTCTTCTCTTCCTCATCGGGGCGTCGTTGGGGATCTTCGTGGTGATCAGCCTGCTGGTGATGGTGCCAGGACGCGGGCAGCGGCGGCGGATCGAGACCGGTCCGGTATGGCTCGGCGGTCCGTCCGGGAGCGAGCACGGCGTCAGTACGTCGGGCCTGGTGCTGGCCGACCGGGTCGCGCCATGGGCGGAGGTGCCGGAGCACGACTGGGTGGCCGCCGCCGAGACGGCCGAGCCCGGCAGGCGTGTCGGCGGCGCCTCGGCGGGATGGTGAGGCGATCATGCGAGGACTGACCACCGCCCAGGCCGATGACATCAGACGCGCCCTGCACGCCGCCGAGCGGCGCAGCGGGCTCCGGTTCGGGGTGTTCATCGGGGAGCCGGTGGGCTCGCGCCGCCACTTCGCGGAACGCCTGCACGCCGCCCTGGGCGACGAGGCCGACGACGCGGTCCTGGTCTTCGTGGACCTGCGTGGCCGGGCCCTGGAGATCGTGACGGGGGAGCGCGCCAGGAGGCGGCTGCCTGACGGGGCCTGCCGGCTGACGGCGATGTCGATGGCCACGGTGTTCAGCGTGGGCGATCTGGTGGGCGGCCTGCTCTACGGCATCGCCGCCCTCGGCGACCAGGCCACCGCCCGCCGCTGACGTGCTGGACGTTCCGCGGGCGAGGTCGGCCACCTTCGCCGGGCTCAGCGCTCCAGGCGTTCGAGCAGGCCCACGATGTGGGAGCTGACCCCGTCCAGCAGCGTCGCGGGCTCGATCGCCGCGCCCGCGACGGCCGAGAACAGCGTGGGCAGCCCAGGCAGCGGGAAGCCGTCGTCCTTGAGAGCCGAGGCGCCGACGGCGTTCTTGTCGAGCGCGGTACGGCTGCGCTGCCAGGCGTCCAGCACCTC
Source organism: Nonomuraea phyllanthi (assembly GCF_006334985.2). Lineage (GTDB taxonomy): Bacteria > Actinomycetota > Actinomycetes > Streptosporangiales > Streptosporangiaceae > Nonomuraea > Nonomuraea phyllanthi. The sequence continues at coordinate 31,203 of NZ_VDLX02000014.1, read as the reverse complement.
CTCCGGCGACGGCACCCCGAACCCGTGCCCCACGGGAGCCGCGTGCCGCAGCCGGACGAGCGGGGTGTCGGCGAAGGCGAGCGCCGTGCGGGCGCGCAGCTCCAGGTCGGCACGCTGCTCGGGCTCGACCCAGTCCATCGCGGTGCACGGGTTGCGGCAGTCGGCGACGCAGACGGCGAGCGCGCCGGCCACCTGGCTGTGCTGCCGGTCGAAGTACGCGCGCCAGCCCTCGCCCGGCTCCACCGACACGCGCAACGTCCGGTTCGTAGCCGACTGCTCGGACTTGGTGTGGTCGCACTCCCGATCGCCGATCACGCCGAAGCGGCTGCCCGGCGCGCTCAGCCCCTCGGGCCAGCGGGCGGGGTCGCCGGCGTGGCCGAGTTGCGGCTCGAAGGCCAGCAGCGGCAGGTATTCGCTGGCGATGTGGACCGCGGCGATCATCGGGCTCAGCTCGCGCCGGTGCCACCGTACGGCGATGACCTCCAGCAGCAGGCCGTACGCGGGCCGCAGGGAGTCGAGCGCCCCCCTGGGCTGCTCGCGCGGCGTCTGTGGCATGTGGCACGCCCGCGCGCGCCTTCGAAGATCCGCCGGTACGCCCTTGGCCTCGGCGGCGAAGTCCTCGGCGTCGAGCGAGAGCAACCGGTGGCCGAACTCGCACGCCTCGGCGATCTCGGCGGCCGGTGCCAGCGCGCCGAGGTCCGCGAAGGCGTAGCGGCGGGCGAGGGCGATGAGCAGGTCACGAGTCGAGTCCACGCGAAGACTTTCTCACGATCGGCGAGTGGTCCGTGATGTCGAGCGGTAGCGGCTGCTCAGGAACATGAGAGCCCCGCCGCTCATGGCGCTCGCCGCTCATGGTGCCCGCAACGCGCGGTGCTCCCCAACGCGCGGGGGCCTCCAGGAAACGTGGGGCCGAGCAGCGCGTGGGGCGCCTCAGGGCACCGGGCGCTCAGAAACCGCGGGTGCTCGGAGGCCGTGGGATGCTCAAGGGCAGGGGGCGCGGACGCACTGGATGTCGCCCGGCGGCCGGCTGATCGTGGGCTCGGACGGCGTGGGCTCCTCCGGCCCCGGCGTGGTCGGCTGCTCCGTCGGCGGATCGGGCTCCGAGGTGGACGGCGTGGGGGTGGGCGTCCTGGTCGGGGTGGCGGTGGCCGTGGCGCTCGGGGTCGGCACGGGCGTGGTGGGGGCGGTCGGCTTCGGCGAGGAGGTGTGCCGGGACGGGGGCGTGGACGGCCGGGCCGTGCTGGAGGCCGACGAGGGCGGCGACGGAGAGGCGGACGGGACCGCGGTGGTGCCGACGGCCGGCGGCTCCTGCTCGGTGGTCGTCGGCTCGGCGGGCCGCAGCCAGACCGATCCGGCCACGGCCGCCGACACGACCACGGCGGCGACCATGGTGAGCCCGGCGCGCATCGCGCGGTGGCGGCTGGGCGTGGGCGGCGTGTGCGGCGCGGCGAGCGCCTTGCGCGCGGCCTCCGCCATCAGCGCGGCCGTCGGCCAGCGCCGGTCGGGCGTCTTCTCCAGCGCCCGCGACACGACCTGGCGCGGCCCGGGAGGCACGTCGGCGGGCAGCCGCGGGATGGGGGAGTTGAGGTGCTTGAAGATGATCTGTACGGGCGTATCGCCCTGGAACGGCAGCTCCCCGGTCAGGCACTCGTACGCCACCACGCCCAGCGCGTAGACGTCGACCGCCGGCGTCACGTCGCTGTCGGTGGCCATCTCGGGCGCGCAGTAGCCGGCCGAGCAGAGCATGGTGCCGGTGGCCGTCAGATGGCCGGCCGAGGCCGAGTGGGCGATGCCGAAGTCGGTCAGCGCCACCCCGCCGTCGGGCCTGACCATGAGGTTGGCCGGCTTGACGTCGCGGTGCACGATGCCCTGCGCGTGCGCCGCCGCCAGCGCGTCGCCGACCTCCGCGACCAGCCGCATGGTGGCCTCGGAGCCGAGCGGGCCGCGCCGCAGGAGGCGGTCGAGGGACTCGCCCTCCACGTATTGCATGACCAGGAAGCTGACCTGGCGGCCCTCGACCTCGCAGACGCCGTAGTCGTAGACGTCGACCACGCCGGGATGGCGGAGCGTGGCCATGGCGCGGGCTTCGTTCTGGAACCGCTGGACGAACGTCGGATTCTCCGACAGGGCGGGCATGAGCACCTTGACGGCCACGGTCCGGCCCAGCACCGTGTCGTCGGCACGCCACACCTCGCCCATGCCACCGCCGCCGAGGCGGCCGGTGAGCACGTAGCGGTCATTGAGGGTGGTCCCCGCGCCCAGCACGTTTCCGAGGCTAACACCGCGCTTCACCTGGCATAGCCAAGTCGGTGAACACTCCGGTGAGGCGTCCCCGGCACTCCCGGCGGGCGTCTGGGGCGGGGCCGTCCAAAGCCGGGCCATCTGCGCAAAGCCCGGCCAGGACTCCCGATCATGGGGAGGGCCCCGCCGCACCGGCGGGGCCCCTGGCGCGTCAGGCGGACGCGGCGTCCTTCTCGCGGTTGCGCAGTGCCCGGCCGACGCCGTCGGCGCCCTCCAGGACGAGCCGCCGCAGCGCCTGCGGCGGCTGCTCGGCCGCCAGGTAGTCCTCGGCCGCCTTGACGGTCTCCGGCTCGATCAGCAGCGCGGGGAAGCACCCCACCGCGAACGTCGACGCCTGGTCGAACGTCCACTCCCGGTAGATGCGCCCCACCTCGGCGAAGTACTTCTCCCGGTACGGAGCCAGCAGCTCGGGGTGGTGCGGGTCCTGGAACCCGTTGATGGTCGTACGCGCGATGTGGTTGGCCAGCTTGCCGCCCACGACCCGCTCCCACGCGGCCGCCTTGGCCTCCGCCGTGGGGACCGCGGCCCGGCACAGCGCCGCCGACCGCTCGCCCGTCGCCGTCGGGTCGCGCTCCAGCTCCGCGTCGATGTCGGCCTCGCCGAGCCGCCCGCCGGAGACGAGCGCGTGGGTGAGCGTCCAGCGCAGGTCGGCGTCCACGCTGAGTCCCACGGGCACCTCGGAGCCGTCGAGGATGGCGCCCAGCAGGTCGAGGTCGGCCTCGGAGGTGGCCACCGGCGCGAACGCCTGCAGGAACGCGAGCTGGTGGTCGGAGCCGGGCGCGGCCGAGCCGAGCAGCGAGCGCAGCTCCCCGGCCAGCAGCGCCAGGCCCTCGGGCCGCCAGGACGGGTCGGCGTACTGCTGCACGGCCATGCGCGCCTGCCGCAGCACCGCCTGCAGGACCGTGATGTCCGTGACCGTGCCGGCGCCCGAGACGACCAGCTTCACGTAGTCGCGGGTGGACATCTCGCCGTCGCGGGTCATGTCCCAGGCCGCCGACCAGCACAGGGCGCGCGGCAGCGAATCGGTGAACGCGGCGATGCCGCCGTCGACCAGCGTCCGCATCGACCGCTCGTCGAGGCGGATCTTGGCGTAGGTCAGGTCGTCGTCGTTGAGCAGCACCAGGTCGGGCTGCTCCTCGCCGACCAGCTCGGCCACGCTCGTACGGGCGCCCACGACGTCCAGCTCGACCCGCTTCGTACGCTTCAGCGCGCCGTCCACCAGGGAGTAGAGCCCGATCGCGACCCGGTGTGAGCGCAGCGTCGGGTGCTCGGCGGGGGCCTCCTGCAGCACCTCGAAGCCGGTGAACCGCCCGTCCGACACCTCGAACGAGGGCCGCAGCGTGTTCACCCAGGACGTCTCCAGCCACTCCTTCGACCACGACGACAGGTCGCGGCCCGAGGTGCGCTCCAGGGCCTCGAGCAGGTCCTTCAGCTCGGTGTTGCCCCAGGCGTGCTCGGCGAAGTAGTCGCGCACGCCGGCCAGGAAGTTGTCGAGGCCGACGTAGGCCACGAGCTGCTTGAGGACCGAGGCGCCCTTGGCGTACGTGATGCCGTCGAAGTTGACCTCGACCGCCTGCATGTCGGGGATGTCGGCGGCGATGGGGTGGGTGGAGGGCAGCTGGTCCTGGCGGTAGGCCCACGCCTTCTCCACGTTGGCGAACGTGGTCCACGCGCCCTTGCCCCACCTGGTCGCCTCGGACTGGGCGAGGACGGACATGTAGGTGGCGAACGACTCGTTCAGCCACAGGTCGTCCCACCAGCGCATGGTGACGAGGTCGCCGAACCACATGTGCGCCATCTCGTGCAGGATCGTCTCGGCGCGCCGCTCGACCACCGCGTCGGTGACCCGGGAGCGGAAGACGTAGTCCTCCAGGAAGGTGACGCAGCCGGCGTTCTCCATGGCTCCGGCGTTGAACTCCGGCACGAAGCACTGGTCGTACTTGCCGAACGGGTAGCGCACCCCGAACACCTGGTGGAAGAAGTCGAAGCCCTGCCGGGTGACCTCGAGGATGTTGTCGGCGTCGAGGTGCTCGGCCAGCGAGGCACGGCAGTAGATCCCCAGCGGGATGCCGTCGTGCTCCGAGGTCACCTTGTGGTACGGCCCGGCCACCAGCGCGGTGATGTACGTCGAGATGGCCGCGGTGGGCGGGAACTGCCACCGCCTGGCCGCGTGCGCCGCGCCGTGCCTGCCGCCCTCCTCGGCCAGCTCCTCGACCCCGGAGGCGGCGGCGTTGGAGACGACCTCCCAGTCGGCGGGGGCCAGCACGGTCAGCTGGAACGTGGCCTTGAGGTCGGGCTGGTCGAAGCAGGCGTACATGCGGTGCGCGTCGGCGGTCTCGAACTGGCTGTGCAGGTAGACCTTCTGGTCCACCGGGTCGACGAAGCGGTGCAGGCCCTCGCCCGTGCGCATGTAGCTGCAGTCGGCGTCGACGCGCAGCTCGTTGGACGCGGCCACCGAGGGCAGGGGGAAGCGCCCCTTGCCGGCGTCGTAGGCGGAGACGTCGAGGTCCTCGCCGTTGAGCGTGACCTGGCGCACGTGGGCGCCGTGCAGATCGATGAAGGTGGACGCGCCCGGGCGGCTGCTGGTGAAGCGGACCGTCGTGACGCTCTCGAAGCGCTCCTCTCCCTCCGTCAGGTCGAGTGCGACCTCGTACGACTCGACCTTCAACAGCCGGGCGCGCTCGCGAGCCTCGTCCCGGGTCAGGTTGCCTGCCAAGTTGCGCTCCTTTTCACCACTTCATCGAAGTTTGCCGGTCTCGGGCCGCGTTGGGAATAGGGCTCGGACCACCTCAGGTTATGGCCACACGTGACTGAAAAGATTCCCGTGGACCTGTGGTTCGATCCTGCCTGCCCCTTCGCATGGGTGACGTCACGGTGGCTTCTCGAAGTCGAGAAGGTACGCCCCATCGCGCCGCGCTGGCGCATCATGTCCCTGTACGTCCTCAACGAGGACAAGGACGTCCCGGACGAGTACCGCGAGTCGACCAAGCGGGCCATGGGGAACGTCCGCGTGGTGGCCGCTGCCGCCGCCAAGCACGGCGACGAGGTCGTCGGCCGCCTCTACACCGAGCTCGGCACCCGCCTGCACAACGAGGGCCTGGGCAAGGAGCCCGAGCGCCTGCGCGAGGTCAGGGAGAGCGCACTGGAGGCCGCCGGTCTCGCCAAGGAGCTCGCCGACGCCGCCGACTCCGACGAGTGGGACGACGCCATCCGCGCCTCGCACAACGAGGGCATCGAGCTCGTCGGCCAGGAGGTCGGCACGCCGGTGATCCGCGTCGGCGCCAACGCCTTCTTCGGACCGGTGATCACCAAGATCATCCGAGGTGAGGACGCGGGGCGGCTCTGGGACGGCGTGCTGGCGGTCACGTCGTTCGAGGACTTCTTCGAGTTGAAGCGAAGCCGTACGAAACGGCCTCAATTCGACTAAGGGCCTCATTTCCGTAAGGCCAATCGTCGTACGCTGGCGGAAGAACGCTGCTTGCGGTGTGGAAGACTTCTTCCTTGATCAGGATGAGCCCTCACACCGTGTCCTGAAGGGCTGACAGGATGGTGGCTATGCGTCAGCTGTACATCGGCGGGTCCTGGACCGCCTCCGCGTCCGGCGAGTCGATCGAGGTGGTCAACCCGGCCACGGAGCAGATCATCGATCGGGTGCCCGCGGGGTCTCCTGACGATGTCGAGCGCGCCGCGCAAGCGGCGCGGAAGGCCTTCCCCGGCTGGTCGGAGCTGGCTCCCGCGGAGCGCGGCAAGCTGCTGGCGGCCGCCGCAGAGCTGCTGAAACAGCGCTCCGAGGAGATCGCCAAGACCATCGCGACCGACATGGGCTCGCCGGTGGGCTTCGCGCTCAAGGTGCAGACGCTCATGCCGGCCACCGTGCTGGCCTCCTACGCCCAACTGGCCGAGAGCCACCCCCGCGAGTCGCGGGTCGGCAACTCCATGGTGGTCAAGGAGCCGGTCGGGGTGGTGGCGGCGATCACGCCGTGGAACTACCCGCTGCACCAGATCATCTGCAAGGTGGCGCCCGCGCTGGCCGCTGGCTGCACCGTGGTGCTCAAGCCGAGCGAGGTGGCGCCGCTGGCGGCGTACGCGCTGACGGAGATCTTCGCCGAGGTGGGCCTGCCTCCGGGCGTGTTCAACCTGGTCAGCGGGCGCGGGCCGGTCGTCGGCGAGGCCATGGCGGCCCACCCCGAGGTCGACATGGTCTCTTTCACCGGCTCCACCGCGGCCGGCCGCCGGGTGTCCGCGCTGGCCGCCGAGTCCGTCAAGCGGGTCGCCCTGGAGCTGGGCGGCAAGTCGGCCAACGTCATCCTGCCCGACGCTGACCTGGCGCTGGCCGTCAAGGTCGGCGTGGCCAACTGCTTCGTCAACGCCGGCCAGACCTGCTCGGCGTGGACCCGCATGATCGTCCACCGCGACCAGTACGACGAGGCCGTCCACCTGGCCGTCGAGACGGCGCGCGGCTACCGCGTCGGCGACCCGTTCGACGAGACCACCCGGATCGGCCCGCTCGTGTCCGCGACCCAGCGCGACCGCGTGATCCACTACATCAACCGGGGCCAGGAGGAGGGCGCCAGGCTCGTGGCCGGCGGCACCGAGCCGCCGCACGAGCGCGGCTACTACGTCGAGCCCACGGTGTTCGCGGCGGTCGAGCCGGGAATGACGATCGAGCAGGAGGAGATCTTCGGCCCCGTGCTGTCGCTGATCCCGTACACGAGCGAGGACATCGCCGTCGAGATCGCCAACGGCACGAGGTACGGCCTGGCCGGGGCGGTGTGGTCGGGCACCGAGGAGCACGCGGTCGCGGTCGCCCGCCGGCTGCGCACCGGGCAGGTGGCCATCAACGGCGGCCGCTTCAACCCGCTGGCGCCGTTCGGCGGCTACAAGCAGTCGGGGGTCGGCCGCGAGCTGGGCGAGCAGGGGCTCGAGGAGTATCTCGAGACCAAGTCGATGCAGCTGTAGCCCTGCCCGCCCGGAGGCCCGGCCGGCCTCTCGTCAGACGAGCAGGCCGCCGCTGGCCAGGATGTTCTGGCCGGTGATCCAGCGCGAGTCGGGCCCGGCCAGGAACGCCACCACCGAGGCGATGTCGTCGGGCTGCCCCAGCCGCCGCAGCGCCGTGAGCCCCGCGGTCTGCTCCAGCGCCTCCGGCGGGTTGGCGCCCCGCAGCATGTCGGTGTCGGTCGCGCCGGAGGAGACCACGTTGACGGTGATCCCGCGCCCGCCCAGCTCCCGCGCCGCCACCTTCGTGAACTGCTCCACGGCTCCCTTGCTGCCGCAGTAGAGCGTCAGGCCGGGGGCGGGCACCTGGGTGTTGAGCGAGGACAGGGTGATGATCCGCCCGCCGTCGCGCATCACCCGGGCGGCCCACCGCATGGCCCGATGGACCGATCGGGTGTTGACCGCGAACACCCGGTCGTACTCCTCGTCCGTGATCTCCGCCAGGGGTTTCTGCCCCTCGGCGGAGGCCGCGTTGTTGACCAGGACGTCGAGCCCGGGAAGCAGCGACTCCGCCTCGGCGAACAGCCGCGCCAGATCCTCCTCGCCGCCCAGGTCGGCGCGGACGGCGTGCGCGCCGGTGGCCTTGGCCACCTGCTCGGCGGCCTCCTCCGAGCGCTCGTAGCAGAAGACGACCTCCGCACCCTCGGCGGTCAGCCGCTCGACCACGGCCCTGCCGATGCCTCTCGACCCTCCGGTGACCAGCGCGCCCTTGCCCGAGAGTGTTCCCATGCGATCAACCTACGCCCGCAGCATGATCGAACGGGCCTCGTTTCGCGGCAGGCGATCGACGTACAGCTTCCCGTCGAGGTGCTCGGTCTCGTGCTGGAAGCAGCGCGCCAGCGACCCGCGCGATGTGACCCGTACGGGCCGCTGCAGCCGGTCGAGGCCCTCCACGGTCACGCCGGCCGCCCGCGCCACCGGGGCGTAGATCGGCAGCCCCGTCCGGCGGTCGGGCACGGACAGGCAGCCCTCCTCGTCCAGCACCTCCTCGTCGTCGTCCACGGTCAGCACCGGGTTGACGACATGGCCCTTGCGCCCCGCGATGTCGTACACGAAGAGCCGCCTCGACACGCCGATCTGCGGGCCGGCCAGGCCCACGCCGTTGACCGCGTACATCGCCTGGAACATCTCGTCGATCAGCTTGCGCAGCTCGCGGTCGAAGTCCGCCACCGGTTCCGCGGGCGTGCGCAGGACCGGGTCGCCGATGATGCGGATCTCACGCATGGGTCTCCACTTTCGTAAGGACTGGACAACAGAAGAGGTCCTTACTCTAGCCAGAGGGCCGGATCGGCGGGGCTGTGGAAGACTGGAGGTGTGCGTGTCTACATCGGTGCCGACCATGCCGGCTATGAGCTCAAGAACCACCTGGTGTCCTGGCTGAAGGACCACGGCCACGAGGTGACCGACTGCGGTCCCTTCGTCTACGACGCCGAGGACGACTATCCGGCGTTCGTGCTGCGGGCGGCCGAGGGCGTCGCCGGCGACCCGGGCAGCCTGGGGGTGGTCATCGGCGGGTCGGGCAACGGCGAGCAGATCGCCTCCAACAAGGTGCGCGGCATCCGCGCGGCCCTGGCCTGGAGCGAGGAGACGGCCCGGCTGGCGCGCGAGCACAACAACGCCAACGTGGTGAGCGTCGGCGCGCGCATGCACTCCGTCGAGGAGGCCACCCGCTTCGTCGAGGTCTTCCTGACCACGGCCTTCTCCGGCAGCGAGCGCCACAGCAGGCGCATCGCGCAGCTGGCCACCTATGAGACCATCGGCCAGCTGCCCTCGCTGCCCTAGCCCCGGCGCCTGGTCTCGCGCTTGGGCATCTCGTCGCGCAGAGGCCGCCGGTCGGCGGCCTCCTGCTGCTCCTTCGACGGCTTGGACACGTCGCGGGCGCGCATGGCGACGGTCGCGGTGATCTGCAGGCTTTGCAGTGCCATGCCCATGACTCTACGTCAACGCTGCGAGAACGTCCGGTCTTGTGTCAGTGCGGTCAGAAGCCCAGACCCGCCCACGGCTTAGGGCTCCACGACATCGCGGTGGCCAGCGCGCGCACCGAGCCGGGGGAGTGCTCGCGCAGCAGGCCCGCCGCCGCCGACTCCATGAGCAGGCCGTCGCCCAGGTACGCCGAGCCGAGCGCCGCCACCGGCAGCGTCACGTCCGGCGCGTCCTCGACCGGCTTGCACTCGGCGCCCGACGGGTCGGCGGTCAGCCGCCAGCGCCCGGCGTTCCACGGGCACACGTCGTCCTCGACCTCGATCACCACGTCCACGGCCGCCGAGTAGGCACGCGCGGCCAGTGCCCGCTCGACCTCCACGACACGTACCCACAGCTCGTCCGACCAGCCGGCGCGGAGCTGGCGCTGGTCGGCGATGAGCGCGATCAGCGGGTCGTCCACCGGCCTGGTGCGCGCCTGGACCGTGGAGACGAGGTCGCGGTCCAGCACGCTGCGCCAGAGCAGGGCGTAGGCCGCCGGATCGGCCGCCTCCAGCTCGCGGAGCCGCAGCTCGCCGTCGGGGACGCCATTGCCGTCCCAGGACGCCTTGATGCGGAACAGCGCGTAGCCGCGCACGCCCTCGTCGTCCTCGGCGAGCACCGAGCGCAGCGATCCGGCCCCGTGCTGGTCGAACTCCTCGTCGGCCAGCACGTTGTCCCACGTGCGGGCGTTGCGGTCGTAGCGGCCGGGGCGCCGGTCCACGACGGAGGCGAACAGCCGCTCCAGGTCCGCTCGCACGTCGGCGGGCCTGGCCACCCTGATCCGCAGCGACGGGTCGGCGGGGGCGTTCGCGGTGAACGCCGAGCCGCTCGTGCGGATGCGGAACGACAGCTCGTGGGCGGCCCTGCCGTACCCGTACCTGCCGTATATGGGGGTTTCCGAGGCGAAGAGGGCGGCGACGCTCTCGCCGCGCTCGCGGACGTCGGCGAGTTGCCGGCGCATCAGGGAGGTGAGGATGCCGCGGCGGCGGTGCGAGGGCAGCACGCTGACACTCGTGACGCCGGCGACGGGCATCCGGCCGCCGGGCACGGTCATCGTGAGGCTGAAGATGGAGGTGACGCCGGCGATGAGGTCGCCGTCGAAGGCGGCGAGCGTGCGGTCGAACTCCGTCTCGCGCTTGTACCGCTCCATTTCCTTGGGGTGCGGCGTCCAGCCGAACCCCTCTTCGGTGACCCTGGCGAAGGAGGGCCACTCGGATTCGTCAATCGGACGGATCGGGTACGTCATCCGTCCACGGTAGGAGCGGGCAAAGGGGGAGGGCCACCCAATATCCGTGCTTAATGATCAAGGCGTTGGTCAAGTGGGCTGCCCAAACACGGGTCAGACCGATACAGTCAGGCCCATCATGAGTTCCCGTCCTGCGCCGCTCATCCCGCCCCGGGTCCGTGCGGTCCTGGTCCGGGTGCCCTTCCTGGTCGCCTTCGTACGCTTCGTCCGGCGCGGGCCGCTGGCGCGCGACCGCAACCTGCTGGTCACGCTGACCGTGCTCGCGCTCGTCATCGGATTCCTGGCGGCGGAGGTCTCGACCGAGTGGTTCTCGCCGTCGCTGCTCATCCTCGTCACCCTGGTCGGCGGCCTCCAGCTCCGCCTGCGCAGCCTGGTCAAGCTGCTGGTCGGGGTCGCGGTCGCGCTCGGCTACATCGCGGTCACGCTGGGGGCGGCGCGCGTCGGGCTGGGGCTCACGGTGACGATCGCGTTCACCACGGTGCTGGCCGTGCTGATGGCCCGCACCAGGGGCAAACTGGGCGTCCAGGGGCTGCGCGGCGACGCGATGCTGCTGGAGCTGCGCGACCGGCTCAAGAGCCAGGGCGAGCTGCCCCCGCTGCCGAAGGACTGGGGCGGCAAAGTCGTGCTCAAGCAGGCGGGCGGTTCCTCCTTCGGCGGGGACTTCCTGGTCTCCCTGCGCGACGGCGACACCGTCGACATCGCGCTGGTCGACGTGTCCGGCAAGGGCGTCGACGCCGGCACCAGAGCACTGATGCTGTCGGGCACGTTCGGCGGGCTGCTCGGCGCGGTCGACGACTTCCTGCCCGCGTGCAACGCCTACCTGCACCGGCAGCGGGGCGACGAGGGGTTCGTGACCGCCGTACACGTACGCCTCGACCTCGGCACCGGCGACTACACGATCACCTCGGCCGGGCACCCGCCGGTGGTCAAGTTCGACGCCGGCACCGGCAACTGGCAGGTCGCCGCGGCCAAGGGCGTGGTGCTCGGCGTGGTGCCCGACCTGCACTGCGAGCCCGACAGCGGCACCCTGCGCAAGGGCGACGCGCTGCTGCTGTTCACCGACGGGCTGATCGAGCAGCCGGGCCGCGACATCGACGCCGGCCTCGACCGGCTGCTCGGGGAGGCCGAGCGGCTACTGCCCTCCGGGTTCCGCGACGGCGCCAGGGCGCTGGTCAACGCCATGGCCTCGGGCCACAACGACGACTGCGCGCTGGTGCTGATCTGGCGGCCCTAGACCGCCATGCCCTTCGCGCACGCCAGCCGTGGGCGCCGGTTCGTTCGACTACCCTGGGGCTGTCGGACATTTGGTCCACCCCTGTCGTCGGCTACGGAGCGCGCATAGATGAACTGGCTCTATCTCGTGGGGATCGTCGTCTTCGTGCTCGGGCTGATGATCTCCATCGGTCTGCACGAGATCGGCCATCTGGTGCCCGCGAAGCTCTTCGGCGTCAGGGTGACCCAGTACATGGTCGGCTTCGGCTCGACGGCCTGGTCGATGCGGAGGGGCGAGACCGAGTACGGCATCAAGTGGATCCCCTTCGGCGGCTACATCCGCATGATCGGCATGCTGCCGCCGCGCCCCGGCGACGACCCCACCAAGGTCAGGTCCTCCGCGACCGGGCCGTTCCAGGGCCTCATCGAGTCCGCCCGCGACGCCGCGCAGGAAGAGGTCCGGCCGGGTGACGAGGACCGCGTCTTCTACCGCAAGAAGTGGTGGCAGAAGGTCATCATCATGTCCGGCGGCCCGGCGATGAACTTCGTGCTCTCGTTCGTCTTCTTCAGCATCCTGCTGGTCGGCATCGGCCTGCCCACCTGGGCGCCGATCGTGTCGCCCGAGACCGACACGTGCGTGATCCCGATGACGGAGAAGCGCGACACGTGCAAGTCCACCGACAAGCCCACTCCGGCCGCCCAGGCGGGGATGAAGCCCGGCGACCGCATGGTCTCGCTCGACGGCCAGAAGATCGTCTCCTGGGACGACGCCACCCGCCTGATCCGCACCCACGGCGCCGGCCCGGCCGATCTCGGCATCATCCGTGACGGCAAGCCGATGACGCTCCACGTCACGCTCATCGCCCAGGACCGTCCCAACCCGCAGGACCCGAAGAAGATCGACAAGAACGTCGGCTTCCTCGGCGTCCTGCCCACCGAGGTCATGGAGAAGCAGAGCATCGGTCAGGTGCTCGGCTACATGGGCGAGCTGACCGGCCGGGTGGCCGGCTCGATCCTCAACCTGCCCGAGAAGATGGTCGGCATCTGGCACGCGGCCTTCTCCGGCGACGAGCGCGACCCCGAGGGCCCGGTCGGCGTCGTCGGCGCGGGCCGCATGGGCGGCGAGATCCTCGCCTCCGACCTGTCCAACGAGAAGAAGATCGCCATCTTCGTCAACCTGCTGGCCGGGTTCAACCTGGCGATCGGCATGTTCAACCTCATCCCGCTGCTGCCGCTCGACGGCGGCCACATCGCCGGCGGGCTCTGGGAGGGCATCAAGCGGGGCTACGCCCGGATCATGCGGCGGCCGGAGCCCGGCTACGTGGACATCGCGAAGGTGCTGCCCCTGACGTACGCGATAGCCCTCGTCATGGTGGTCATGGCCGGTCTGCTGGCCTACGCCGACCTGGTCAACCCGATCACGCTGACGCGGTGACGGCCCCGGTGGACGCCCTGGAGCGGCTCCGGGCGATCTGCCTCGCGCTGCCCGAGGTTACCGAACGGCTCAGCCACGGGGAGCCGACGTGGTTCGTCCGGGGCAAGAAGACGTTCGTGATGTTCGCCGACCACCACCACGACGACCGGCTGGCCTTCTGGTGCGCGGCCCCGCACGGGGCGCAGGAGGAACTGGTCGGGGAGGCCCCGGAGCGCTTCTTCCGCCCGCCGTACGTCGGGCACCGAGGGTGGCTGGGGGTCTACCTGGACGTCGAGGTGGACTGGGCGGAGGTGGCGGAGATCGTCGTGGACGCCTACCGCCAGATCGCGCCGAAGTCGCTCGTGGCACGCCTGCCGTAAAGGCTCCTGCCCGTCTCCTGAATCGTGTCGGCGATGATTTTCGCCGCGCTCTCCGGTCTGTATCTCCGAGATCGACCGCACCCGAGGAGAGCACATCATGACCGCCACCTACACCTTCGACGTCTTCTGCAGCCTCGACGGCTACGGCTCCTACAACAGCAGGGGTGACTGGGGCGGCTACTGGGGCAAGCACGGTCCGGAGTTTCTCGACCGCCGCCTCGCCGTGTACGGCGAGGAGCAGCGGATGGTCCTCGGAGCCAACACCTTCCGGCTGTTCGCCCGGCTGCTGGGCCCGATCACCGAGGAGTCCGAGGCGAACGACCCGGTGAACACCCGGATGCGGAACCTGCCGACAACGGTGGTGTCGACCACACTGGACGGGCCCCTCGACTGGCCGGACGCGACGCTCGTGAACGGTGACGCCGTCGAGGTCGTCGCCCGGCTCAAGGAGGAGTCCGAGGTGCCGCTTCGCTCGCACGGCAGCCTGGCGATGAACCGGGCGCTGATGGCCGCCGGCCTGGTCGACCGCGTGCAGGTGACGCTCTTCCCTGTGATCACCGGGCAGACCGGAGCCGCCCCGGTCTTCCAGGGAGCGGCCGACTTTCACCTCGAACTGATCGAGCAGCGGACGCTCGACGGCCGCATCCAGGAACTCACCTACCGGCCCACACCGGCCTAGGACGAACCACCGGCCTAGGACGAACCAAACGCCAGAACCCACGTCGTCCTGCACGTTCGCGTCCTCGACGCCATCACTCACCGGGTCGGACCACGTTGCGCAAGCCGAAACAGGACTCGAACCAGCGCACTACGACTCGCCGCGCCGACGGGCGAGATGGATGGTGATGTCGGCGACGATCTCGACTGTGTCAGGCAGAATCCGCATGATCCGGCTGAACACCTGCTCCTGCTCAGTAGCTGGCAATACGAGATAAGCCGAGACGGTTGAGAGATAGCCAACGTAGTCGCTCGCACTCATGGTCAGGCGCCGCTCGATCATGGATTGCCGAACATCGTCGAACCATTCAGAACGCTGGAGTTCCGTACCGGGCCATTGCATGTCATGATCCGGAGGCGTCCCGTCCGGAGACGGAACCTCGTCGCTCGCCAAGAACGGTGACCGCGCCGAGCGAACAGCCTCTTCCACAGCCGGGTCGGCCAGTTGGACCGGCCCGCCAAAGGAGGCGAACACGCCACCCGGCTCCAGTAGCCCCGCCATGCGTGACCACCGATTTTCCGGGGTCGTCCAGTGCAACGCTGCCGCCGCGAAAACCAACCCGTACCTTTGCCCAGGTCGCAAGTCCTCGAACGCGGCTCGCACGGTCCTGACGTTTACCGGAACGTGCCTGCGTAGCTCGGCGAGCATGGCACCGTCAGGTTCGGTAGCGGTGACCGTGACCCCTCGTCGAGCAAGCAGGCGGGTTGCTTTGCCTGTCCCGGCGCCGATTTCGAGGGCGGTCCGGACCGGCCGGCCCGCGTACGCCATCACCAGGTCGAAAAGCTCCACGGGGTACCCCGGACGGAACCGTTCGTACGCTTCTGCCACCGTTCCGAAGCTCAGGGCGCGACCAGACATGCCGAGCATCCTGACACGGTCTGCGCGTCAATGCTCGATCTTTTCGCGCCACCACGAGAGCCGCGACACGGCTTCGTGTCGCGGCCCTCTGACAGCGGGCTGCCACTCACGTTGTCACTCAGAAGGCCGCTCCCGATCTCGGTGAGCGGCCTTCGTGCTGGTCTCGCTGGTCGGGGCGACAGGATTTGAACCTGCGACTTCTTGCTCCCAAAGCAAGCGCGCTGCCAAGCTGCGCCACGCCCCGCCATCGCCGAGTGCGCGAGCGCTCCGGGACTCCGGTACGCTTTTGCCCTGACGACCGGATGAAGTCTAGACCAGAGTTCGACCGGTTCGCGCGGACGTAGCTCAATGGTAGAGCCCTAGTCTTCCAAACTAGCTACGCGGGTTCGATTCCCGTCGTCCGCTCTCATCCGCGAAAGGCCAGGTCATCCCCGGCCTTTCGTGCTCTTCGCCCAGCCCTGCGATGCCCCGTCGCATTGGCCGATCGGTTTTCCCGCGCTCCTGAGAACGAGCAGGAGAAATCGGTAGCGGGCAATGAGCGGGATCGCCGCCGGTCGCAGGTCACGACGCGAGGGACATGCTGACCGTTGCCCTGGACCTCAGGGGCGAGGCTCGAGGCGATCCCGACGCACAGCACGTCCCAGACGCGCTCGTCATGGTTGATCGTGATGTCGATCCGACGATTCTCACGGCGCATCCGGTCATCATGATGGAGCGCGGGGCAGGCGGGCAATGAGCGGGATCGCCGCCGGCCGCAGGTCACGACGCGAGGGCGGCCTGGCCTTGGCGTTTGTGCCTATACTCCGGGAATGGTGCCTGAGAGGATCTTCGGATTTCCCACCCGTCACCAAGGCGACCCTGACCGGGTGGCCGTGCTGCTGCCCGGCGGCGGCTACATGCCCGCCCGTCCCCTGCTCCACTACGCCCGCACGGTGCTGGCCCATCACGGGTGGACCGTGCAGGAGGTCTGGTGGGAGCCGCCCACGGCGGGCTCCTACGCCGAGCGGGAGGCGTGGGTGGTCGAGCGGGCGCGGGCGGCGGTCGACGCGGAGAGCGCCGGGCAGGTGCTGCTGGTGGGCAAGTCGCTCGGCACGCTGGCCGCGTCCTTCGCCGCCGAGCGGCGGCTGCCCGCCATCTGGCTCACCCCGCTGCTCAACGTCGAGTCCGTCGTCGCGGGGGTGCGGCGCAGCCAGGAGCCGACGCTGCTGGTGGGCGGTACGGCCGACACGGTCTGGGACGCGGAGCTCGTCCGCGGACTGGGACACCCGTACCTGGAGGTGCCCGATGCCAATCACGGGATGGAGATCGTCGAAGACCCCGTGCGCTCGGCCGGGATTCTGAGGGACGTGACGGCGGAGATGGCGCGGTTCGTGTCGGGGCTGCGTTCGTAGGGATGCGGGCGCGACCGATCTCCCGCGACGCCCTCGTCGAGGAGCTGGCGGAAAGGGTGGCCGGCCGGCCGGGGTGGGTGCGGGTGGCGGTGGACGGCGCGCCCGCCGCGCGTCCCGGGTCGCTGGCCGACGAGCTCGTGGCGCCGCTGCGGGTGCGCGGCAGGCCCGTGCTGCGCGTGTCGGCGGGCGACTTCCTGCGGCCCGCGTCGCTGCGGCTGGAGCACGGCAGGACCGACCCGGACGCCTTCTACGAGGACTGGCTGGACGTCAAGGCGCTCGCGCGGGAGGTGCTGGAACCGCTGGACCCGGGCGGTCCGGGGCGGGTGCTGCCGCGGCTGTGGGACAGCCGGATCGATCGGGCGTACCGGGCGCCGTACGAGGAACTGCCCCCGGGAGGGGTGCTGATCGTGGACGGGACGCTGCTGCTGGGCCGGGGGCTGGCGTTCGAGGTCAGCGTGCACCTGTGGCTGTCGGCGGGTGCGCTGGAGCGCGGGACCCCCGAGGACGAGCGGTGGCGGCTGCCCGCGTACGAGCGGTACGAGCGGGAGGCGCGGCCCCGGCGGAGCGCGGACGTGGTGGTCAGGGCCGATCACCCGGCCCGGCCGGCGCTGCTGGAGGACGATGGGTGACGGGGTGGCCGCCGGGCGAGGCGGCCACCCGGTCAACGCGCCGTGGGGCGCTTGCCGTGGTTCGCCTTCTTCTTCTTGCGTGCCCTGCCCTTGCGTGCGCGCCTGGCCATAAGCTCGCCTCCAGTGGTCGGCTGTACTTGGAGCCTCCCCCGCCCGCGCTGACCAGCGCAAGAGAGCCACGCGAACTAACATTCCCCAACAATTCCGTGTCATAATTTGGTGGAATCTGTTGGAAGGAGCGGACGTGCTCGCACAGCAGCGGCAGCAGACGATCCTCGAGCGAGTACGCAGCAACGGCGGCGTACGCGTGGCGGACCTGGTCCGCGAGCTCGGCGTCTCCGACATGACGATCCGCCGCGACCTCGAGGTGCTGGCCGAGCGCGGGCTGCTGGAGAAGGTGCACGGCGGCGCCACCGCCCTCGGCCCCGGCTCGACCGAGGAGCCGGGCTTCACCGCGAAGTCGGCCCGCCAGCAGCAGGAGAAGGACGCCATCGCGCGCCGCGCGGCCGGCCTCGTGCGGCCGGGCACGGCCGTGGCGCTCTCGGCGGGCACCACCACGTGGGCGCTGGCGCGCCACCTGATCGGCGTGCCCGACCTGACGGTGATCACCAACTCGATCCCCGTGGCCGAGGTCTTCCACCGCAACCCGCGCGCCGACCGCACGGTCGTGCTGACCGGTGGCGTACGGACGCCGTCGGACGCCCTGGTGGGCCCGGTGGCCGTGGCCGCGATCCGGCGCCTGCACGTGGACACGCTGTTCCTCGGCGTCCACGGCATGAGTGTGCGGGCCGGGCTGACCACGCCCAACCTGCTGGAGTCGGAGACCGACAGGGAGCTGGTGGCGGCGGCCACCCGGCTGGTGGTCCCCGCCGACCACACCAAGTGGAACACGGTCGGCATCAGCACCATCGCGGAGCTGAGCGAGGCCGACGTGGTCATCAGCGACGCGGGGCTGCCCGAGGACGCACGTACCGCGCTGGCCGAACGGGCCGGCGAACTGATCATCGCGGAGGGCTCGCCTTGAAGCGCACCATCACCCATCTCGCCGACGGCCGGGAGCTGATCTACTTCGACCGGCGTGACGACGCCGACAGGAGCGCGATCGACCGGCGCGCGCTCGACCCCCGGCCGGTGGCCTCCGAGCTGCGCTACGACCCGCTCACCGAGGAGTGGATCGCGGTGGCCGGCCACCGGCAGACGCGGACGTTCCAGCCGACGGGCTCGGCGAGCGAGTGCCCGCTGTGCCCGTCGTCGGACACGTGGTCGTCGGAGATCCCGGCGTACGACTACGACGTGGTGGTGTTCGAGAACCGCTTCCCCTCTTTCTCCGGAAATTTTGGGACTTATGAGGATGTGGGCGGGCTGAGCGAGGTCCGTCCGGGAGTGGGGCGGTGCGAGGTGGTGTGCTTCACCTCCGAGCACTCGTCGTCGTTCTCCAAGCTCACCGACGAGCAGGTGGGGCTGGTCATGGAGGCGTGGGCCGACCGTACGGCCGAGCTCTCCCAGATCGAGGGCGTGGAGCAGGTGTTCTGCTTCGAGAACCGGGGCGAGGAGATCGGCATCACGCTCGCCCACCCGCACGGCCAGATCTACGCCTACCCGTACGTCACCCCCAGGACCAGGCTCCAGCTCGGCGCCGCCGGGCGGTACCGCGAGGCGCACCCGGGCAGCAACCTGTTCGCCGACGTGCTGGCCGCGGAGCGGGCCGAGGGCACGCGGGTGGTCGCCGCCAACGAGCTGTGGACGGCGTTCGTGCCGGCCGCCGCGCGCTGGCCGTACGAGGTGCACGTGTACCCGCACCGGCAGGTGCCGGACCTCGCCGCGCTGACGGAGGAGGAGCGGGCGGCCTTCGCGCCGCTCTACACCTCCGTGCTGCGGGCCTTCGACGGACTGTTCGGGGTCGTGATGCCGTACGTGTCGGCCTGGCACCAGGCACCCGTACGGGACGGCCGCGACCTGGCGTACCTGCACCTGGAGCTGTTCAGCATCAGGCGGGCGCCGGGCAAGCTCAAGTATCTGGCGGGGTCGGAGTCGGCGATGGGGGCTTTCGTGAATGACGTGCTGCCGGAGCAGGCGGCGCGTATGCTTCGATCACAAGTAGATCTCTATTAGATTTCTAGTTAGGGTCGCATTACTGGTGATCTACCACTAACATCCCTTTTGCACCGGCCGTAACGGCCGTCGCACAGCCTAATCCCGGGCGTGTCGCCCGGGAGCCGGGGACCCATCGCACCTGGGGTGAATCCATTTCGGTGGTAGGGAAACGCGCCTCCCATGCCCGAACCCGTCAGCTAACCCGGCCGGCAGAGGGAGAGGAACGTCAACGTGGCGGTTGCGTCCACCGCGACCCTTGTCATCGGCCTCATCACGGCGGCCGCCGTCGCCGTCCTCCCGGCGACCGCCGCGTCGGCGGCGCCCAAGCCGTCGGAGTCCGAGCTCCGCGCCCAGCTCAAGCAGCTCAACGGCAAGGTCGACAAGCTCATTGAGAAGTACAACCTCAAGCGGGTCGAGCTGGCCAAGGCACAGCAGGCCGCCGAGGACGCCAAGGAGCGCCTGGCCGCCGCGGACCAGACGCTCGCCGACGCCGAGCAGCGGGTCGCCGACATCGCCAGGATGCGTTACCAGAACCAGGACCCGTCGGTGCCCGCCTTCCTGCTGACCAGGGACGGCAGCGGCGCGGCGCTGCTGGAGCAGCTCACGGCCGAGCAGCAGGCTCTTGCGCGGACGGTGGCCAAGGCCCGCGACGAGAAGAAGAAGGCCGCCGACGCCGCCGCCGCGCTCGCGACCAAGATCGCCGCTGACGCGAAGCAGGTGACCGAGCAGCGCGAGGAGGCCCAGGACGTCATCAAGGACATCCAGAAGAAGCTGCAGGACCTCGTGCCGTTCGGCCCGGGACGCAACTCCGACGGCAGCTGGGCCCCTGAGCTGCCCACCGGCTCCGACAACATCACGGCCCGCACGCGGCTGATGAAGGCGGAGGTCGAGAAGAACTTCCAGCTGCCGTACACGGTGGGCTGCTTCCGCTCGGGCTCCAGCGGCGAGCACCCGCTCGGGCGCGCCTGCGACTTCATGATGAGCACCGGCGGCACCTTCCCCTCCGCCGCCAACAACGCCCTGGGCGACCGCATCGCGGAGTGGGCGCTGAAGAACAAGGCCAAGCTCGGCGTCAAGTACGTCATCTGGAAGCAGCGCATCAACTCGGGCACGGGCTGGCGCTCGATGTCGGACCGCGGCAGCATCACCGAGAACCACTACGACCACGTGCACATCTCGATGAACTGAATCATGAGCGCGCTTTGGACCGGTGGAGCCGATGTGGCAGGCTGGCAGTTCATGTCCGCCATGGGAGAGCTCCCGAACGCGCGGCCGTCCCCCGGCACGGGGCGGCGTGCCGCGAGCGCGCTCTTCGCCGACGATCCGATCTCCCGGCCGCTCACCTATCCTGGGCGGATCCCCGTGTCCTCGGGCGTTCTGGTCGACGACACGTACGTGCCGCTGCGCCCGATCCCCGGCCGGCGCCCCGAGGAGTGGCAGGCGGGGGAGCGGACGCTCGGCTCCCTGCTCGCCCGCCACGGCGGCTCGCACCCGCGCCACCTGGTCGCCGCCGTCGGCTCCAACGCCGCGCCCGGCCAGCTGCGCAGGAAGTTCCTCGACCACGGCGTACGCCCGGTCGTCCCCATGACGCTCGCCGACGTCCCGGGCGTCGCCCCGGGCGTGTCCGCCCATGTGAGCAAATGGGGGTACGTGCCTGCCGCCCCCGTCGACACGCCCGGCGAGAGCTCCAGGCTGTTCGTGCTCTGGCTGGACGAGCGGCAACTCGCCGCGCTGGACCTCACCGAGCCCAACTACGACCGCCGCCCGCTCGGCGATCCCGTCACCGTGGCGCCGGGCCTGCGCCTGCCGCCGCCGTTCGTCTACCGGGGCAGGCACGGCTGCCTGCCCGGCGCGGACGGCAGGCCGCGGCGCCTGACGGCGCAGCGGGAGCTGATCCAGTCACTCCTGGACGAGTCCGCCGCCATGAGAGCCCTCTGCGGCGACACGCCCGAGGACTTCGTCCGCAACGTCAAGGACGAAACCGTACGTGAGGGTGTCTATCGCCTGTTCCACTCGCTATAGGGTCAAGCCTCGTGACTGACACCAGAATCCCCCCGCCGTATACCGGCGACGAGCGGTCCATGCTGAACAACTGGCTCGAATGGCACCGCGGCACCCTCGCCGTCAAGTGCGAGGGCCTGACCGACGAGCAGCTGCGCCTGCGCTCCGCGCCGCCGTCGGCGCTGTCCCTGCTCGGCCTGGTCAGGCACATGGCGCACGTCGAGCGCGTCTGGTTCCGCCGCGCGCTGAACGGCGAGGACATTCCCAAGCTCTGGGACAAGGACCGCGACAACGACGCCGACTTCAAGGAGGTCGACACGGCCTCGGTGAAGGAGGCCTTCGCCACGTGGGAGGAGGAGATCGAGCTCGCCCGCGCCATCTCGGCCGCCAAACCGCTCGACGCCGCCGGCGACCGCAACGGCGAGGACTGCACGCACCGCTGGATCCTCGTGCACATGATCGAGGAGTACGCCCGCCACAACGGCCACGCCGACCTGCTCCGCGAACGCATCGACGGAGCGACCGGCGAGTAGGCGCTCACGGCAGGTATCCGGGACCACGGCGCAGGTCAAGAAGGCGCACGTCACGGCGCCCGGCCAGGTGCGGGTCAGCGGCCGTTCTCCTGGAGGCCCCCAGCCCCGTGCGACGGGTGGCGCTTACCCGGGCACCGCCGTAACAGATGAAGAGGGGATCAGGGCTCGGTGCGGAACAGCGCCCAGACGGCCTTGCCACCGCGGGCGAGCGGGTCCCAGCCCCAGCACTGGCTGTACGTCTCCACGATGTAGAGGCCGCGCCCGTTCTCCGAGACGAAGTCCGGCTCCTTGGGACGCGGCACCTCGTCGCTCGGGTCCGCCACCGCCAGCAGCACGTGCGGACGAACGCGCATCAGCAGGAGCTCGATCTCCCGCCGCCCCGACGCGTACATAGCGTAACGAACCGCGTTCGTCACCAGCTCGGAGACCACCAGCGCGGCATCGTCGCTGAGCTCGTTCAGCCCCCAGCCGCGCAGCGTCGAGCGGGTCACGTCCCTGGCGGTCTTCACCGAGTCGGCCTGAAAGGGCAGCGGGCACGAGGTCGTGTTCGGCTTGCCGCCCATGAGCAGGTGGTCGAAGCCCGCCTCGCGGGTGATCTGCAAGGCATCGGCAGTGGCCAGAGGGTCCTCCACCATGCCGCCGATACCTCCCCGTTCATACCAAGTCAGTGCATGTTTGGCCCAATATGCCCTAAGCCATCATGGGTCACGATCGCTGCAGCTGCAAGACCCAAATGCACGTGCAGTTGCATTGTGCAGCAGCAAGCGACGTTTTGGGGCATAAGTCTGCTAATCGGACACGAGGTTGAGACCTTGTCATAACCGGCGATGTGGTGTCACTGTGTGTGCGGACCTTGATAGGAGGCAAAGTGACGCAGAACCAGCCGGGTTCCGGGCCGACGGCGCTGCGCATCCTCCTGGGCTCCCAGCTGCGCAAGCTCAGGGAAGCGAAGAACGTCACTCGTGAGGAGGCCGGCCACCTCATCAGGGGGTCGGAATCCAAGATCAGCCGCATGGAGCTGGGCCGAGTGGGATTCAAAGAACGCGACGTGGCGGACCTGCTGACCTTGTACGGGGTCGTGGACAAGCAGGCTCGCTCCGCCGTACTCGAACTCGTCGCCACCGCCAACGAGCCGGGTTGGTGGCACCGGTTCAACGATGTCCTGCCCACGTGGTTCCAGGCGTTCGTCGGCCTTGAAGAGGCCGCCGCCAGGATCAGGACCTACGAAGTCCAGTTCGTGCCAGGACTGCTGCAGACCAAGGAGTACGCAAGGGCCGTCGTGACCGCCGGATCGGCGGGAATCGGGGCCGAGGAGATCTCCAGAAGGGTGGATCTCCGGCTGGAGCGCCAGCGGATGCTCGACAGGCCGGACGGGCCTGTCTTCTGGGCGGTCATCGACGAGGCCGCGCTAAGGAGGCCCATCGGTGGCGTCGAGGTGATGCGGGCCCAGATCGAACACCTCATCGAACTCATGCGCCAGCCGAAGATCACCATCCAGATCATGCCGTTCAGCTTCGGGGGGCACAGCGCTGAGGGCGGGGCGTTCAGCGTCCTGCGCTTCCCCGACTCCGACCTGCCCGACGTGGTGTACGTGGAACAACTCGCCAGCGCGCTCTACCTCGACAAGCGCGAGGACGTGGACCGATACACCGAGGTGATGGAGCGGCTCTGCGCCGTGAGCACCACGCCCGACGAGACGGTGGAGCTGTTGCGGACGATCGCGGACGAGTTCTGACGGCGGCGGGTCACGGATGAGCGCGGACGACTTGTGACGGCGGCGAAGTCGTTGTTGGGTATGCATCTGCCCTAGACTGGCCATCGGCGTTGGATCCCGCCGTGGCGGAGCATGCCCAACACCGCTCATGTGGGCGCGGCGCGTGTGCCGTACCGATGGACGCGCCCGCGATCACTCGTAGCTTGATCAAGGAGACCATTCCGTGAAGACCGCTGTCGAGGAGCTAAGCCCGACCCGGGTCAAGCTCACTGTCGAGGTGCCGTTCGACGAGCTGCGCCCGAGCATGGATGCGGCGTACAAGAAGGTCGCGCAGCAGGTGCGCGTCCCCGGGTTCCGGCCTGGCAAGGTTCCGGCCCGCATCATCGAGCAGCGCTTCGGCCGGGCGGTAGTGCTGGAGGAGACCCTCAACGACGCGGTGCCCAAGCTGTACGGTCAGGCCGTCGACGAGGTCGACGTGTTCCCGGTCAGCCAGCCCGACATCGAGGTCACGAAGATCGACGACGGTGAGCAGATCGAGTTCACCGCCGAGGTCGACATCCGGCCCAACTTCGAGGTGCCCGACTACCAGGGCGTCGAGGTCACGGTCGACTCCGCCGAGGTCTCCGACGAGGACGTCGACGCCCAGCTCGACGCGCTGCGCCAGCGCTTCGCCACGCTGACCGGCGTCGAGCGCGCGGCCGCCAACGGCGACTTCGTCGTCATGGACCTGCGTGCCGAGATCGACGGCAAGAACATCGAGGAGCAGCAGGCCAGCGAGGTCTCCTACGAGGTCGGCGCCGGCTCCGTGCTGCAGGGCCTCGACGCCGCGCTCGAGGGCATGTCCGCGGGCGAGGAGAAGAGCTTCAAGACCGAGCTGGTCGGCGGCGAGAACGCCGGCGAGGAAGCCGACGTGATCATCAACGTCAAGTCGGTCAAGGAGAAGGTCCTGCCTGAGCTCGACGACGAGTTCGCCCAGCTCGCGAGCGAGTTCGACACGCTCGAGGAGCTCAAGTCCAGCATCCGCGAGCAGGCCCGCCGCAACAAGCTCATCGACCAGGTCGTCCAGGCCCGCGAGAAGGCCCTCGACACGCTGCTCGACAAGATCGACATCCCGCTGCCGGACAGCGCGCTCAAGGCCGAGGTCGACGCCCGCAAGCACAACCTCGACCACCAGGTCGCCGAGAGCGGCCTGAGCCGTGACGCCTTCTTCCGCCTCTACCAGACGACGGAGGAAGAGCGCTTCGCCGAGTTCGAGACCAACTCCGCCAGGGCGCTCAAGGTCGGCTTCGTGCTCGACAAGATCGTCAAGGCCGAGGAGCTGGGCGTCTCTGAGCAGGAGCTGACCAACTTCGTCGTCCGCCGCGCCATGGAGATGGGCGTGCAGCCCAACGAGCTGGCCAAGCACCTCGCCGACAACGACCAGCTCACGCTGGCCATGGTCGAGATCGTCCGCGACAAGGCCAAGTCCGTCCTGGGCGACGCCGCCAAGGTCGTCGACAGCGAGGGCAACGAGATCGACCTCAAGGCCATCTACACCGAGATCAACGGTGAGGAGGTCGTGGAGGAGGAGCCCGCGGCCGGCGAGGACAAGCCCGAGGCGTAACCGGCTTCCGTCCTGCGGTGCGGCGCTGAGGCGCCGCGCCGTGACGGACGCCGCCCCGAAGCCCCCGGACCACCCGGTCCGGGGGCTTCGCGCATTTCCGCGCGTTTCTCGGCGGTACGCGGTCAGTCAAGAAACCGCATCGCGCGGCCGTTCCGTGGCAAAGGCCTGAGCTTCAGGACAGACCGGGCGGAGGACAACAGCGGAGGCCCGCCCGAACCTGCGCCGTCAGCGAACAGCACGGGGGAGCGGGCATGAGCTGTCCGCAGGGCGCGTTAAGGTCACAAGCAAAGCCCATCGATTACGACGCATCGGAAGGTGACGCTGTGACCAGCCCGCCGACCTTCTATCAGCCTGAGTCGCGAGGCCGTGAGAACGGCTCGTCCTTCCGGCTTGAGGACCAGCTTTACCAGCGCCTGCTGCGTGAGCGCATCATCGTGCTCGGGCAGGAGGTCAATGACGAGATCGCCAACCGCATCTGCGCCGAACTCCTGTTGCTGGCGGCCGACGACCCCGACCGCGACATCACCCTTTACATCAACTCGCCGGGCGGCTCGGTGAGTGCCGGCATGGCCATCTACGACATGATGGAATACGTGCCGAACGACGTATCCACGGTCGTGATGGGCATGGCCGCCTCCATGGGGCAGTTCCTGCTCACCGCGGGCGCCAGGGGCAAGCGCTATGGCCTGCCCCACGCCCGCGTCATGATGCACCAGCCGTCGGGCGGCATCGGCGGCACGGCCGCTGACATCGCCATCCAGGCCGAGCAGATGCTCTACGTGAAGAAGACGCTGGCCGAGCGGATCGCCTTCCACACGGGCCAGCCGCTCGAGCAGATCGAGGTCGACTCCGACCGGGACCGCTGGTTCACGGCCGAGGAGGCCAAGGACTACGGCTTCATCGATCACGTGGTGCGCAGCGCGCGGCAGGTGCCCTCCCAGGGCCCGGTCTCCTAGGGGAGCTGACACATGAACATCCAGAGCCGTTACGTTCTCCCCTCTTTCGCCGAGCGCACGTCGTACGGCGTGAAGGAGAACAACCCGTACAACAAGCTCTTCGAGGACCGCATCATCTTCCTCGGGGTGCAGATCGACGACGCGTCGGCCAACGACGTGATGGCCCAGCTGCTGACGCTGGAGTCACTCGATCCCGACCGCGACATCAGCATGTACATCAACTCGCCGGGTGGCTCCTTCACGGCCATGACGGCGATCTACGACACGATGCAGTTCGTCCGGCCGGAGATCCAGACGGTCTGCCTGGGCCAGGCGGCCTCGGCCGCGGCCGTGCTGCTCGCCGGCGGCACGCCCGGCAAGCGGTTCGCGCTGCCCAACGCCCGCGTGCTGATCCACCAGCCGTCCACCGAGGGCGGCGGCCAGGGCAGTGACATCGAGATCCAGGCCCGCGAGATCCTTCGCATGCGCACCCTCCTCGAGGACATCGTGGCGAAGCACTCGGGCAAGACCTCCGCCGAAGTCCGCAAGGACATCGAACGCGACAAAATTCTCAGCGCGGACGAGGCAAAGGCGTATGGTCTGATCGATGACATCATCCCGTCGAGGAAGAAGCGAGCTCAGGCCGTGGCTTCCTAGACGGACGTGACGCACCGGGGCGCTGCCCAATAGGGCACGTTCCGGTGCGACTCGCCGCTAGGGGGCTCACTGAGGGCCCAGAAGACGGTAACGTCGAAACCTGAGCGGTTCGGCCTAGTCCGGAGGATGTCCGGAGACACTGCTCTCGCGAGCAGGGCGGTCCCACGCAAAGGAGTATCTGGGGTGGCACGCATCGGCGACGGGGGAGACCTGCTGAAGTGCTCTTTCTGCGGGAAGAGCCAGAAGCAAGTCAAGAAGCTCATTGCCGGGCCAGGCGTCTACATCTGCGATGAGTGCATTGATCTCTGCAACGAGATCATCGAGGAGGAGCTCTCCGAGTCCTCCGAGCTCAAGTGGGACAACCTGCCCAAGCCGAGAGAGATCTACGAGTTCCTCGACGCCTACGTCATCGGTCAGGACAAGGCGAAGAAGGCCCTCTCGGTGGCGGTCTACAACCACTACAAGCGGGTGCAGTCCGGCGACCGGGGCAGAGACGACGGCCTCGAGCTGGCCAAGAGCAACATCCTGCTGCTCGGCCCGACGGGCTCGGGCAAGACGCTGCTGGCGCAGACCCTGGCGAAGATGCTCAACGTGCCCTTCGCCATCGCCGACGCCACCGCGCTCACCGAGGCGGGATACGTCGGCGAGGATGTCGAGAACATCCTTCTCAAGCTCATCCAGGCCGCCGACTACGACGTCAAGAAGGCCGAGACCGGCATCATCTACATCGACGAGGTCGACAAGATCGCCCGCAAGAGCGAAAACCCGTCGATCACGCGCGACGTCTCCGGCGAGGGCGTGCAGCAGGCCCTGCTGAAGATCCTGGAGGGCACCACGGCCAGCGTGCCGCCACAGGGCGGGCGCAAGCACCCGCACCAGGAGTTCATCCAGATCGACACCACCAACGTGCTGTTCATCTGCGGTGGCGCGTTCGCGGGCCTCGAAAAGATCATCGAGTCGCGCATCGGCAAGAAGGGCATCGGCTTCAACGCCATCATCCGCTCGAAGGAAGAGGTCGACACGGTCGACGTCTTCGGCGACGTGATGCCCGAGGACCTGCTGAAGTTCGGCATGATCCCCGAGTTCGTCGGCCGCCTGCCGGTCATCACCTCGGTGCACAACCTCGACCGCGAGGCGCTCATCCAGATCCTCACCGAGCCGCGCAACGCGCTCGTCAAGCAGTACCGCAAGCTGCTGGAGCTCGACGGCGTGGAGCTGGAGTTCACCGACGGCGCACTGGAGGCCATCGCCGACCAGGCCATCCTGCGCGGCACCGGCGCGCGCGGGCTGCGCGCCATCCTCGAAGAGGTGCTCCAGTCGGTGATGTACGAAGTGCCGTCCCGCCAGGACGTCGCCCGCGTCGTCATCACCCGCGAGTCCGTGCTCGAACACGCCATCCCGACCCTCGTACCCCGCGACCAGCTCGCCGCCAAGCAGCAGCGCACGCCGCGGGAAAAGTCCGCCTGAACCTTCACCCCACGGCAAGCGCCCCGGCGGAGAGCATCCCTGGGGCGTTTTGCTTTCCCGTCTCCTTAGAATTGGTCACCGTGACAACGCCAGAGCTGCCTACCCAGTACACCCCGGCCGACGTCGAGACCCGGAGCTACGAGCGCTGGGTATCCGAGGGCTATTTCACCGCCGACCCGGGCAGCTCGCGCGTGCCGTACAGCATCGTCCTGCCGCCGCCCAACGTGACCGGTGTCCTGCACATCGGCCACGCGCTCGACCACTCCATCCAGGACGCGCTGACGCGGCGCGCCCGCATGCAGGGCCGTGAGGCCCTCTGGCTGCCCGGCATGGACCACGCCGGCATCGCCACCCAGAACGTCGTGGAGCGCGAGCTGGCCAAGCAGGGCCGCTCGCGGCACGACCTGGGCCGCGAGGCGTTCGTCGAGCGGGTCTGGGAGTGGAAGGAGGAGTCCGGCGGCCGGATCCTCGGGCAGATGCGCAAGCTCGGCGACGGCGTCGACTGGTCGCGCGAGCGGTTCACCATGGACCCGGGCCTGTCGCGGGCCGTGCAGACCATCTTCAAGCAGTTGTTCGACGACGGGCTCATCTACCGCGCCGAGCGCATCATCAACTGGTGCCCGCGCTGCCTGACCGCGCTCTCCGACATCGAGGTGGAGCACAGCGAGGACGAAGGCGAGCTGGTCTCGATCCGCTACTCCGACGAGATCGTCGTGGCCACCACGCGCGCGGAGACCATGCTCGGTGACACGGCCGTGGCCGTTCACCCCTCGGACGAGCGATACGCCCACCTGGTCGGCACGATGGTGGAGCTGCCGCTGACCGGCCGCATGATCCCCATCGTCGCCGACGAGCACGTCGACCC
Source organism: Nonomuraea phyllanthi (assembly GCF_006334985.2). Lineage (GTDB taxonomy): Bacteria > Actinomycetota > Actinomycetes > Streptosporangiales > Streptosporangiaceae > Nonomuraea > Nonomuraea phyllanthi. The sequence goes on along the minus strand of NZ_VDLX02000014.1, from coordinate 2,228 downwards.
GGAGTTCGGCACCGGCGCGGTCAAGGTGACGCCCGCCCACGACCCCAACGACTTCGAGATCGGGCGGCGTCATTCGCTGCCGTCGATGACCGTCATGGACGAGCGCGGCGTCATCACCGCGCACGGGCCGTTCCAGGGGCTCGACCGCTTCGAGGCCAGGCCCGCGGTCGTGGCGGCGCTGCGCGCCGAGGGCCGGATCGTCGCCGAGAAGCGTCCCTACCTCCACTCGGTCGGCCACTGCTCGCGCTGCAAGACCGTGGTCGAGCCCAGGCTGTCGCTGCAGTGGTTCGTGAACGTCGGGCCGCTGGCCAAGGCGGCGGGCGACGCCGTCCGCGACGGGCGCACCCGCATCCACCCGCCGGAGCTGGCCAAGCGCTACTTCGACTGGGTCGACGACATGCACGACTGGTGCATCTCCCGCCAGCTGTGGTGGGGGCACCGCATCCCGGTCTGGTACGGCCCGGCGGGCGAGGTCGTGTGCGTCGGCCCCGACGAGGAGCCGCCCGCCGGCTACACGCAGGACCAGGACGTCCTCGACACCTGGTTCTCCTCCGCGCTGTGGCCGTTCTCGACGCTCGGCTGGCCCGACTCGACCCGAGAGCTGGAGCGCTTCTACCCGACGTCCGTGCTGGTCACCGGCTACGACATCCTGTTCTTCTGGGTGGCCAGGATGATGATGTTCGGGCTGTACGCCATGGACGGCGAGCCGCCGTTCCGCGTCGTCGCGCTGCACGGCATGGTCCGTGACCAGTACGGCAAGAAGATGTCGAAGTCGTTCGGCAACGTGGTCGACCCGCTCGACTGGGTCGACCGCTTCGGCGCCGACGCCACCCGCTTCACCCTGCTGCGCGGCGCCAACCCCGGCGCGGACGTGGCGGTGAGCGAGGAGTGGGCGGCCGGGTCCCGCAACTTCTGCAACAAGATCTGGAACGCCACCCGCTTCGCGCTGATGAACGGCGCGGCCGTGGGGTCGCTGGACGGCGCCGAGCTGACCGCGGCCGACCGGTGGATCCTGTCGCGCCTGCAGACCGTGGTGCGGACCGCCGACGAGGCCTTCGAGGAGTTCGAGTTCGCCAAGGCGTCCGACCTGCTCTACCACTTCGCCTGGGACGAGGTCTGCGACTGGTACCTCGAGCTGGCCAAGATCCAGCTCGGTGAGGGCCTCGAACACACCCGGCTGGTGCTCGGCCACGTGCTCGACGCGCTGCTGCGGCTGCTGCATCCGCTGGTGCCGTTTGTGACCGAGGAGCTGTGGCGGGCCGTCACGGGCGGCGAGTCGATCGTCGTCGCGCCATGGCCGCAGGTGGACGCCCGCTATACGGACACCGCGGCCGAGGCGGAGATCGAGGCGCTGCAGGAGCTGGTGACGGAGGTTCGCCGGTTCCGCTCGGACCAGGGGCTCAAGCCCGGCCAGAAGGTGGCCGCCCGGCTCGGGCTGGCCGGCACGTCGCTGGCCGGCCAGGAGACCGCCATCCGCGCGCTGCTGCGGCTCACCGAGCCGGCCGAGTCGTTCAGCGCCACGGCCAGCTTCTCCGTGGGCGAGGTGACCGTGGAGATCGACACTGCGGGAGCCATCGACGTCGCGGCCGAGCGCAAGCGGCTGGAGAAGGATCTGGCGGCGGCACGCAAGGAGGCGGCGCAGGTGGCCGCCAAGCTGGGCAACGAGCAGTTCATGGCCAAGGCCCCCGAACCCGTGGTGGCCAAGGTCAGGAGCCGCGCCGAGCAGGCCGCCGCCGACATCGTCCGGCTGGAGGCGCAGCTCGCCGGGCTCGGTGTTTGAACCATACGAACGCGGGGAAGGTCCATTCGTTACCTAAGATGGACCTTCGACGCCGTCAGGGCTGCTATCGTTTTAAACGTAGGGCGTTGGCCCTGACACATCCCTTCTGACGATCTCCCGCTTCGGGCGGGTTCGGCCGCGCGGTTGGACAAGCGCCGAAAGTTGGAGTAAGTTAGCAGGGTTGCCTCGAAGAGAGGCGAGTCCGGAAGCTCCCGGATCGGGCGGTTTGACAAGGATCGTCCGAAACTGGTAGACTACGGGAAGTGAAATGTGCGCCTCCGGCGCTGGGGTCTCCTGAGGATTCCGGCGCGGATGAATGCGTCCGTTTCTTGAGAACTCAACAGTGTGTTAAAAGCCAGTGCATGAGATACATGCATGGCCCCGTCATATTGATTGACGGTTAGCTCGGATTGATGTCCAAGCAAACGTAAGCATTGTTTGGAGAGTT
>NZ_VDLX02000013.1 GCF_006334985.2 Nonomuraea phyllanthi | reverse complement strand
CCAGTCGTCGATGCTGACGTACAGTGCGGTGAGAAGGGTGTTGAGGTCTGTTGTCACAAACCGATCGTCAACACCCTTCGTCATGTACACACTCCATCCCGCGGCGACTTAGGACTTACTCGTCTAGTAGGTGGGCAGGCTCGGGTCCACCATCTTGACCCAGCTCAGCACGCCGCCGCCCACGTGGACGGCGTCGGCGAAGCCGGCGTTCTTGACCACGGCGAGCGCCTCGGCCGAGCGCGCGCCGGACTTGCAGTGGAGCACGATGCGCTTGTCCTGGGGCAGCTTCTCCAGGGCGGAGCCGTTGAGGAACTCGCCCTTGGGGATCAGCGTGGCGCCGGGGATCGAGACGATCTCGTACTCGTTCGGCTCGCGGACGTCGACCAGGAAGATCGGCTCGTCGCGGTCCTGCATGGCCTTGAGCTCCAGCGCGGTGATCGTGGAGCCGCTGGCCGCCTCGGCGGCCTCCTCGGAGATCGCGCCGCAGAACGCCTCGTAGTCGTCGAGCAGCTGCGTGACCGTCGGGTTCTTGCCGCACAGGACGCACTCGGGGTCCTTGCGGACCTTGACGTCGCGGTACTTCATCTCGAGGGCGTCGTAGATCATCAGCCGTCCGACCAGCGGGTCGCCGATGCCGGTGAGCAGCTTGATGGCCTCGTTGACCTGGATGGCCCCGATCGACGCGCACAGCACGCCGAGCACGCCGCCCTCGGCGCACGACGGCACCATGCCGGGAGGCGGGGGCTCCGGGTAGAGGCAGCGGTAGCAGGGCCCGTGCTCGGCCCAGAACACGCTGGCCTGGCCGTCGAAGCGGTAGATCGAGCCCCAGACGTACGGCTTGCCGAGCAGCACCGCGGCGTCGTTCACCATGTAGCGCGTGGCGAAGTTGTCGGTGCCGTCGAGGATGAGGTCGTAGCCGGAGAAGATCTCCATCACGTTCTCGGTGGTCAGCGCCGTGTTGTGGATGATGACGTCGATCAGCGGGTTGATCTCGCGGACCGACGCGGCGGCGCTCTCGGACTTGAGCCTGCCCACGTCGGACTGGCCGTGGATGATCTGGCGCTGCAGGTTGGACTCATCGACCACGTCGAAGTCGATGATGCCGAGGGTGCCGACGCCCGCCGCAGCGAGGTACATCAGCGCGGGCGAGCCCAGGCCCCCGGCGCCGACACACAGCACCTTGGCGTTCTTCAGCCGCTTCTGCCCCGCCATGCCCACATCGGGAATGATCAGGTGGCGAGAGTAGCGGCGCACTTCGTCGACGGTCAGCTCTTCGGCCGGCTCGACCAGAGGTGGCAACGACACTTTCTACGCTCCCGTTCCAGGGGATCCCATCTCACCTTGAAACCTAGCTGGCGAGTGGGGCATTCCCCAATCGGGTCTCACCGATCAGACGGCGTGCCTCCGCGGCCACGACCTGCGGCATCTCCATCATCGCCACGTGGCCCGCCGTCGGCAGCAGGACGAGCCTGACCTGAGGAAAGGTCCGGTACGCCTTCGCGGCCATGGCGGGCCTGACCAGGCGGTCGTGCCGGCCGTGCACGATGAGCGCCGGGGCCTTGACCTTGGCGGCCTGGCGCCACAGGTTGCGCTCGCCGCGGCGGAAGTACTCGGCGACGATGCCCCTCGCCGAGCCGGTCACGGCCGTCGCGGAGTGCGGGAGGTCGTCGCGCCTGCGGAGCTCGTCGACGGCGTCGCGCAGGCGTACCGGATGGAGGCCGGCGGCGTCGGCCCAGACCATGGCCATGGAGGCGTTGACGCGGTACTCGGCGGGGACCAGGCGGAGCCGGTTCGCCATCCACTCGCCGAGCACGGGCAGCGCGGCGGCGGCCACGCGGGCGGGGCCGTACCTGGGGAGCAGGTCGGGCAGGGCCGGGGAGACCAGCGTGAGCGAGCGGACCAGGTCGGGGCGGCCGGCGGCGACCCTGACGGCGACCGCGCCGCCCAGCGAGTTGCCGAACAGGTGGGCCGGGCCCGTGTGCTCCATGAGCCCGATCACGGCCCTGGCGTGTCCCGCGACGCTGTAGTCGCCGTCGGCCGGAGCGGGCGAGAACCCGGCACCGGGGAGGTCGATGGCGTGGCCGGTGACGGTGTCCTTGAGCTCGTCCATGAGGTCGGTCCAGTTGGTGGCCGAGCCCGCCAGGCCGTGCACGAAGACCGCCTGCTCGCCTGGGCCTTGACCGGTCGACCTGACGTGCACCGAGCCGATCATGCGTCCCGGCCAGTGCGGAACCGGCTCCGCCGTCATGCCTCCCCCTTGTCGTCGCGCGAGCGTCCCTTCCTCGGTGGTTCAACGATAACCATCGGGTCCGCGTGAGGTCTTGATTCAGTACACAACGGTTTTAATCTCCATCTTTGGGACATCAGGCGCATAGACCCCCAACCTCGGACAGGGGGCATCATGCGCTACAGCCGTATCGCCGCGACCCTGGCGGCCGCGGCCATCGCAGGGGGCGGGCTCGCCGCGAGCGGCATGAGCCCGGCGTCCGCCGCCACGGTGCTCGACCACCCCCGATGCAAGTACGGGGTGCGGCACGTCAGGACGACGCTCAACGTCCGGGCCACGCCCGGCGGGCGGGTCGTCGACAAGCTCTACCCGGGGGACCACGCGTGGGGCAGCTGCCGGAAGTTCGGGAAGTGGCGGCGGGTGCGCGGGACCGAGAACGACAGGAAGGGCTTCGCGTACGTCCATTACCTGAAGCGGCTCGCCAGACGCTGACGCGCGCCTGCTCCGGTCGCGGGCCCCGTAGCGGGTCCGCGGCCGTTTTGTGCGCTCTGGCCATCCCCTAGCGGACATACCAGCCTATTTCATCTTATAGAGGTCTAATCGATCTCATGGCAGGCTAATCGTGAGGTAAAAGCTGTAGTCCGCCGTTTGCGGCTGTGAAGGCCGGAAACCATGACAACCAGCGGAACCCAGCGTGATAGCACGGGCACTCTCTGTCAGCGATGGGCGAGTCGAGGACGCGAGCATCGCCGGGGACCGCATCCAGCGGAAGACATCTGCCAGGGGAGGCGCCACGCCGGCCCCGGACAATGACGACCACCGTCCATTCCATGGCGACCGGTGCGCGACAGCATGCCCGCCGTCGGTTATTACGGCGCATTCAGAAAGCCGCCGTTCGTACGATATGAGATGTGTGGGCACTATCGCCATGCATTTGTTCGCTTTTCACGCTTGGACACGACGCCGACAGCACCACACTCGACCCCGCACGGGACAGAAGCACCCAAATCCGGCCCGATGCGAGGGTCAATGCTGCCCGAGATCACGTGCCAAGAGCGGCATAATCGGACATATCACGGCATTTCACTGGATAGATGTCTAATGCGAGCAATAGGAATGTTAATGCATAGCAAAATAGGTTGATTCCCGTTTGCCTGCCCGGCGACCCGGAAAAGACTTTCAGCGGATGACTCTTCAGCAGCCGTCCACGACCTGTTTTCAGGTAATCCGAGAACGTCGAGAACGGGGCAACAGTCCTTTAGGGGGAAAACGAAATGCCCAACCTCAAGAGTGTCATGGCGGGCCTCGCCATCAGCACGGCGCTGACCGGCGGTGTGGTCGGCCTGGGCGCCACCACTGCCAACGCCGACGGCACCCACTTCACCGGCCGCACGGTCTTCGCCGGCGACGACGACGGCGACGACGGCCTCGCCTTCCTGCCCTTCGTCAACGACGATGACGACGACGATGACGACAACGAGGACCTTGCGCTCCTCCTCGGGACCGGCGGCATCGGCGGCGGCTTCAACAACCGTGGCGGGTTCGGCGGCCGCCGTTGCCACCACGGCTGGGGCGGACGTCGGGGCCACCACAGGAACGTCTGTGTCACCGTCACCAACGACAACATCAACTTCAACAGGGACCGCAACCGCGACAAGCGCTTCGAGCACCGTAAGCACCAGGAGCGCGACGTCGAGCCGCTCGTGGTCCGCCGGCACCACCACCACGACCAGTAATTGACAGGCACAGGGATGAGTGCCCGTCTTCATGGTTGACCACCGTTCACGGACAGTGGATTCGGCCGCTGAATGCCGGGCGTCGGGTACGGTCCGCGTTTTCGCTTCGCGGACCGCACCCGAGGCTCATTTCTCCTCGTCTCACCGGTAATTCCTGGTGGGGGCTCCGTCGGCATCCGCAAGGAGGGAGCCCCCACCGCACCTTGTTCCGTTTCTCGTCACTGCGGAGCGCCGCAGGAGACAGCGGGAACTCCGCATGGCCGAATTGTCCTCGGCCATAGGGAAGTCTAGTGTCGGGCAAGACTGGATAATTCCGGTTTGCTGGCCATTTCAGTCGGAAACATACCGAGACGCGGATGGCCTTATTAATCGGCCATTCAAGTCGTTCCGGCATACCGGCAACGCCGGTTTTCGAGAAGCGTCGAGAACGGGGCAATCGATCCTTTAGGGGGAAAACGCAATGCCCAAGCTCAAGAGTGTCATGGCGGGCCTCGCCATCAGTACGGCTCTGGCCGGCGGCGTGGTCGCCGCGGGCGCGACGACGACTGCTGCGAGCGCCAGCACCGCCCAGATCAGCACCGGCACGGCCGTCCTCACCGGGGGACACGGTTGCGGCCCGCGCCGGTGCTGGGGCTGGGGCGGCTGGTGGCGGCGGCACCACCGTAACGAGCGCATGGACATCCACGTGTTCAACAGGAACCACAACTTCAACAGGCGGCACCAGAACGACCGGGACTTCGACAACGAGAGGTTCAAGGACACCGAGATCGAGCCCACGTTGATCGAGCGCGAGGACAAGCCCGAGTACGAGGAGCCCGCGGTCGAGGAGACCGAGGAGCCCGAGGAGCACGAGGACAACGGCTGGTGGGACAACTAGGGTCTCGATCTGAGACCGTGGCGCGTTTCCCACCGCCACACGGAGGCTCGCTCTCTCGGTGAGCTCCGAACATACGAGCGAGTGCCCGTATTCGCGTGGATCGCCCTCCCCAAGGAGGATGGGTCCGCCAGCGAATACGGGCACTCGCCTTTGTCTTTTCCGGCCGACGGCCGTGCCGGCTTCCCACCCACAGCCGGCACCCCACCCACGGCCGGTGCCCCCTCGCCCACGGCCGGTGTTCCCCTCCTGCCGCGGGCTTCCGCGCTGACCGGCGAGCTCCGTTCCGGTCGGCGGCGCCCGTAGGATGCCGCCGCCATCGAGCCGGCCTCCATGCTCCGCCGCCGCGGCGCACTCACATCACGCGCACCCGGCAGATCCGGCTCCCGGAACGCCGGACACTCCGTCACACGCCGGCGGTCCATGCGTGCGCCGCTCCCCCGGATGCGCGCGCCGCCGCTCTGAGGGGCGCGCTCCCGGCGATCGGGAGACGCCCTCCCCCCGGAAGGCCTCCAGCGGCGCGTTCTCGACCCGCCCCCAGTGTCGAAGGCGGCCTGCCGACCCGGCCTCGCGCCTCCTCACCTGGCCTCACGCCTTCTGACCCGGCCGCATACCTCCTGACCTGGCCGCACACCTCGCCCGCTCAGGCCACCCGCCCGTGAAGGATGGCGCATCGGCGTGAGGCGACGGCCCGTGTCTCGGAGGCCGGGGGCCGCAGGGCGGGGGCCGCAGGGCGGGGGCCGCCGCCACATCCACCCTCACGACATCAAAAGCCGTAAGTGCCCGCATTCACCGGATATATGACGATCTCCGCATGGAGAATGTCGATCCTGGCGAATACGGGCACCCGTGCGTGTGACCGGAGTTCATCGCGTTCGCGGTTCCTGAACAGCGCAGGAAATGCGCCCCAGGCTCAGGTCGAGACGCTACCTGGGTCAGTCGTCGAACCAGTCCCTGTCGCGGTCGCCGAACCGGTGGTGGTCACGCCGGTCGAACCGCCGGTCGAACCGCTGGTCGAACCGACGCTCGTGCCGGTCGTTCAGGTTGACGTTCCTGTTGATGTTGTGGATGAAGATCCGGATCTTGGGAAGACGGTTGCGCCGCCCCCAGCCTCCGCCGCAGCGCCGCCCACGGTGGCAGCCGGTCACGCCGGTGAGGACGGTGGTGCCGGCGCCGATCTTCGTGGCGGTGCCGGCGTTGGCCGCTGTCGTCGCCGCGCCCGCGGCGACGACACCGCCAGTCAGCGCGGTGCTGATGGCGAGGCCGGCCATCACACTCCTGAGCTTGGGCATTGCGGTTCCCCCCTAAAGGATCGATTGCCCTGTTCGCGTCGCTTCCCGAAAACCGGCTCGGCCGCGATTCCGGGAAACTCTGGATGTCCCGAGAAGCGAATCATCCGTAGTCTGGATATTTCCTTAGTAATGGTCAGCAAACCGACATTGTCTACTCTTGCCTGACACCAGGTATATGCATGGGGAAGCGGTAACGGCACATCATCTATAACCGCCGACGGCGACGCCGTGCACGCCGGAGTTCCGGCGGGCGGAGGCCCATGAAAAAGGCGCGCTGCGCAAAGGACACCGATTCCGCCGGATACAGCGCAGTGAGGGCTCCCCGGCCGATGCCAGTGGAGCCCTCATCGATAATCGCCACGCCGGAACGCGGAGAATGAAATCCCGGGCCGTACCGCGCAGAAGACGCAGACGTTTTCCGAGAGCCCGGCGATCACCGGCCGAATTCACGTTCCGTGGATCACGGCCGCCTGTGACAGCCGGGCGCTCATCCTCACACCGTCAGCGCACGGTCGAGTCTCGACGTCAGTCGAAGTCCTCGCCGAACAGGCCTCCGAGGCCGTGGTGGCGGTGGTGGTCGTTGTCCCTCTTGAAGATGTCCTGGCGGAACTCGCGGCGGTTGTCCCTGTCGCGGTTCAGGTTGACGTTGTTGTTGTGGACGAAGACGCGGACGTTCTCCCGGCGGTGGTGGTGGCGCCTGCCGCCCCAGCCCCAGCCGCAGCGACCCCAGCCACAGTGCCCGCCCGCGAAAGCGGACGTACCGGTGGTGGCCTGGGCGGTGCCGGCGTTGGCGGCGGACGTCATCGCGCCCGTGGCCACCACGCCGCCACCCAGCGCGGTACTGATGGCGAGACCCGCCATAACACTCTTGAGCTTGGGCATTTCGTTTTCCCCCTAAAGGATCTGTTGCCCCGTTCTCGACACTTCCGGATTACTCCGGAAGAAGTCTTGGACGGCTGCTGAAGAGTCATCCGCTGAATGTCATTGCCGAGGAGGTGGGGGTACAAACGGGATTCTCCCCATTTTGCTATGGATTAACAGTCTTATTGCTGGTATTAAACATTTATCTCGGGACATGTTATGAATTATCCCGATATGTCCTATTTGGGCCGAATTGTCAGAGGTCGGCGACGGGGGGTGCGGCGCTCGTACGCGGCGCAGCCGGGCTTTCCGCCGCAGGGGAAGGCTCCGAGACCGTCCCCGGCCGTCGGGACGCGCAGAAGGGCTGTCAGGGCTTCCGGGCCCATGTCGATGGCGGTCATGCCACGCCGAAGAGCCGCCCGGTCGAGGACGGCCTGAGGTGGGGACGATGACGTGAGGACGGTCTGAGGTGAGGACGGCCTGAGGTGGGGACCGCCTGGGGTGGTGTGCGCACGCGGCGCGGTCCCAGGCCTGCGCCGGCCGGGCCTCGCCCATGGAGGTGCGGGGAGCTCGCAGCCGTACGAGCCGGTGAATCGAAGAGAGGGACGGACACATCCCAGGGCCGGCGCATCTGAGCCGGTCGCTTGTGGGGCCGTGCGGGGGAAGGGCGGGCGTACCCGCAAGGGACAGGGGCCGGCCGAGCGCGCGGCTCAGCGTGCGGCGGGACGCCTCAGGGGATCGCTAGGCCGACTTGCGGGCCTTGCGCTTGGCGGGGGCCTTCTCCTCGTCCTTGGACTTGCCCCCGGCCTTCTTCTGCTTGGCGGGCGCCGCCCCGCCCTCGCGCTCCCGCTTCGCGGCCTCCACGCTGGCCCTCAGCGCCGCCATGAGGTCGACCGCCGGGCGGGCCTCCTCTTCCTCCCTGGCCGGCACGACCTCCTTGCCCGCCACCTTCGCCTCGATCACCTGCTGCAGCGCCTCGCGGTAGGCGTCGTGGTACTCGCTCGGGTCGAAGTCCGACTCCATGGTGGTGATCAGGGACTCGGCCATCTTGAGCTCCTGCGCCCGTACCTCGATGTCCTCCTCCAGGAAGCCGAAGTCGGGCGTGCGGACCTCGTCGGGCCAGAGCATGGTCTCCAGGACGAAGACGCCGTCACGCACGCGCAGCGTCGCCAGGGACTCGCGCTGCCGCAGCGCCACCTTGACCACGGCCACCTGGCCCGAGCTCTCCAGGGCGTCGCGCAGCAGCACGTACGGCTTCGCCCCCTGCGCGTCGGGCTCCAGGTAGTAGGACTTGGCGAAGTAGATCGGGTCGATCTGCTCGGCCGGGGCGAACTGCAGGACGTCGATCCTGCGGGACGTCGTCAGCGGCAGGTCCTCGAAGTCCTCGTCGGTGAGGATGACCATCTCGCCCGAGGCCAGTTCGTACCCCTTGGCGATGTCGGCGTACGCGACCTCCTCGCCGTCCACCGTGCACACGCGCTTGTAGCGGATGCGCCCGCCGTCCTCGCGGTGCACCTGGTGGAACGTCACGTCCTTCTGCTCGGTCGCGGAGTAGAGCTTGACGGGGATCGTGACCAGCCCAAAGGAGATCGCACCTTTCCAGATGCTGCGCATGGTCGCTCCTCAGCTCTCATTGGGTCGCCAATGGGCACATACCCGTCATGGTGCAAGCAATGCCATACCCGGTCGAACCGATGCTTGCCGTACCTGGGGAACTACCTCCTGATCGGGAGAGGTACGGGCTGGAGGTCAAGTGGGACGGCATCCGGGCGATCGTGCACCTCGACGGCGGGCTGAGGGTGACGGGCAGGCATGGGGTGGAGTACAAGCGGAGGTATCCGGAAATTTCGGGGTTCGGGGTCAAGAACGCGATCATCGACGGCGAGGTCGTCGCGCTCGACCGGCGCGGCAGGCCCAGCTTCGAGCGGCTGCAGCACAGGATGCACCTGACCGATCCCGAGCCGGTCATGCTGGAGCTGTACCCCATCACGTACATGCCCTTCGACCTGCTCTACCTCGACGGCCTGCCGCTGTTCGACCTGCCGTACCGGGACCGGCGGGCGCTGCTCGACGAGCTGGACGTCGGCGCTCCCCCGTACTTCCCCGGCGACTCCGACCTGCTCGCGGCCACGTACGAGCAGGGGCTCGAAGGCGTGGTCGCCAAGCGCCTTGACTCCCCCTACCGGGCCGGCACGCGCTCCCCCTGGTGGATCAAGGTCAAGAACCTGACCTCCAGGGAGGTCGTGATCGGCGGCTGGAAGCCCGGCAAGGGACGCCGGTCGGGCGGGGTCGGGTCGCTCGTGATGGGCGTGTTCACTGATCAGGGGCTCACGTACGTGGGACACGTCGGCACCGGGTTCACCGACGCCGTGCTCGACGACCTCCACCGGCGGATGCGTCCGCTGGAGATTTCGCGCAGCCCGTTCAGCAACGAGGTTCCGTGGAAGAACCGGTGGGTCAGACCGGAACTGGTCGGAGAGGTGGCGTACACCATGTGGACCGACGAACAACGGCTGCGGCACCCCGTGTGGCGCGGGCTGCGGCCCGACAAGCTCCCCTCGGAGGTGACCCGATGAAGGTGCCGGTCAAGGTCGACGGGCGCGAGCTGACGCTGAGCAACCTGGACAAGGTCCTCTATCCGGAGTACGGCTTCACCAAGGCCGAGATCATCGACTACTACAGCCGCATCGCCCCCGTGCTCCTCCCCCACCTCCAGGGCAGGCCCCTCACCGTCAAGCGCTACCCGAACGGCGTCACCGCCCAGTCGTTCTTCGAGAAGAACGCCCCCGAGCACACCCCGTCCTGGGTCAGGAAGGTCACCCTGCCCGCCCCCGGCAGCACCAAGAACCGCGAGACCATCGACTTCGCCGTCGTCGACGACCTGCCCACGCTCGTCTACTACGCCAACCTGGCCGCGCTGGAGCTGCACGTCCCCCAGTGGCGCGTCGACGAGGACGGCGAGGCGCTGCCGCCCGACATGATCGTGTTCGACCTCGACCCCGGACCGCCCGCGACGATCGTCGAGTGCTGCGAGGTGGCGCTCATGCTGCGCGAGGCGCTGGAGGAGGACGGTCTCACCGCCAGGCCCAAGACCAGCGGGAGCAAGGGCATGCAGCTGTACGCCGACTGGGACTGCCGCGAGGAGCCCTCCGACTACGCGAAGAAGCTGGCCCGCCGCCTCGAGAAGGAGCATCCCGAGCAGGTCGTCAGCGTGATGACGAAGAAGCTCAGGCCCGGCAAGGTGTTCATCGACTGGAGCCAGAACAACCCGGCCAAGACCACCGTGGCGCCCTACTCCCTGCGGGCCAAGGACCGGCCGACCGTCTCGACACCCCTGCTGTGGAAGGAGGTCGAGGGCTGCGAGAGGCCGGAGGAGCTGGTGTTCACCGCGCCCGACGTACTCGCGAGAGTGGAGAAGCGCGGCGACCTTTTCGGCCGGGCGTAGGCTGGAGCCGTCCACACCAAGAGGGGGACCAGAGATGTCGGAGATGGACATACGCGGGGACGAGCTCTCCTACGACGTGGAAGAGGAGGAGGAGCTGTCGATCGAGACGCCCGAGGCCGACGCGGCCGAGCAGCATCACGAGATACGCCACGGCTCCGGCAGGCTCCGCTACGAGCTGCCGCTCGACGTCGATCCCGCCGACGCGGCCGATCAGCACCGCGTGGTGGACCTCGACGACGACGAATACCGCTGACCGCGCGCGGCCGGCCGCACCGCCGGCCACGCGATGCTGACACGGCTTCGCGATGATCTCGGCCCGCGTCCGACGGCTCTTCCGGCGCCCCTTCCATGGCCGTGCCGATCGCCGGGAGCGGCGGGAGGACGACGGGCGAGGCCATGAATCCGCGGCCCGCCCGCACGTAGGATGTCCGCACAGCCCGCTGAGAGACCTATGGAGATCCGTGTGACCGCAACCCCGGATGCGAAGCCCCGGGGCACCCGGCTGCCCCGGCTGGCGCGCCGTCGGCAGCTGCTGAGCGCCGCGCAGGAAGTGTTCGTGCAGAACGGCTATCACGCGGCCGCCATGGACGAGATCGCCGACCGTGCGGGAGTCAGCAAGCCGGTGCTCTACCAGCACTTCCCCGGCAAGCTGGAGCTCTACCTCGCGCTGCTCGACCTCCACGTCGACGACATGGTCAACCGCTGCAGGGAGGCGCTCGCCTCCACCCACGAGAACAAACTGCGCGTGCAGGCCACGTTCAGCGCGTTCTTCGACTTCGTCTCCACGCAGGGCGAGGCGTTCCGGCTCGTGTTCGAGTCCGACCTGCGCAACGTCGCGCCGGTGCGCCAGCGGGTGGAGCGCTCGCTGCAGGAGTGCGCCGAGATGGTCAGCGCGGTCATCCAGGAGGACACCGGGTGCGCCAGCGACGAGGCGCACCTGCTCGGCATGGGCCTGGTCGGCATGGCCGAGGTGAGCGCCCGCTACTGGGTGACCACGCACGGCTCCATCCCGAAGGACGCGGCCGAGCAGCTCATGGCCCGGCTGGCCTGGCGGGGCATCAGCGGTTTTCCGCGTACGGCATAACCCGTTCGCTGGGCGCGATCAGTCACGGCGTACGCGGGTACTAGCCGCCACGATGGGAGTGAGCCAGCCCGTCGACTAAGGAGCCACGATGGAAGTCAAGATCGGCGTACGCTCCGTACACCGCGAACTCATTCTCGAGACCGACCTCACCTCCGAGGAGGTCGAGGAGCAGATCCGCAGCGCGCTGGCGGTCGAGCGTGGCGTGGTCGCCCTGACCGATGTGAAGGGGCGGCGGGTGGTGGTTCCCGTGGCCTCGATCGGCTTCGTCGAGATCGGCGAGGACGAGGCCCGGCCCGTCGGATTCGGCGGCACTCTCTGAGACTCGGGCCCTGGGGTACGGCTCTTCGCGCCGTACCCTTCCCGAGCCACGCTCCTTGTCGACGCCCTGCCCGCCGCCCATCCGGCGCCGGCCTCAGGGTCGGTGCGGGGCCTTAGGGTCGGTGCGGGGCTGTGCCGGTCCGCGCTCACCACGCTCAGCCCCCACCCGACCGCCACCCCCACCTGGGCCGTGGTCCCCTCCCGCCGTTGGCGGCGAGGGCGCGACCATCCGGCTCGGCATGCGCGGGCGTCCTCTAGAAGGCTTCGGCATGCGCGGACGTCCCCTGGAGGCCTCGGCATGCGCGGGCCTCCGCGAGAGGCAACGATCGCGCGTCCCGGGAGCGTCGCGCAGGACCGGGGGTCAGAGACCCATGGCGGCCATGCGCTTGTTGTGAGCCTCCGTCAACGTCGCGAAAAGTCGTGAAATATCGGCAGCGCCCTCCCCCGACACCAGCAGCGTCGCCAGCTCCGGCCGCGCCGACGCCACCTGCTGCCCCTGGCTGAGCGCCTCGCCGACGAGCCGGCGGGCCCACAGCGCCAGCCGCCCGGCCTTCGTGGGCGCGGCCTGGATCCCGGCCCTGACCCGCTCCACGGCGAACTGCGACCGCTCCTCGTCGACCAGCACCTCGTCCACCAGCTCGGCGATCGACGGGTCGAGGTGCCGGGCCGCCTCGCGGTAGAAGTCGAGCGCGATGCCGTCCCCCACGTACGTCTTGACCAGCGCCTGCAACCAGTCGCCCGGCCTGGTCTGCGCGTGCCAGGCGTCCAGGGCACCGACGAACGGCGACATGGCCTCGTCGGGGTCGGCCCCGAGTCGGGCGAGCCTGTCGCGCAACAGGCGGAAGTGGGCGTACTCGGTCACGGCCAGCTCGCTCAGCGCCGCGCGGTCGGCCAGCGTGGGCGCCAGCGTGGCCGCGTCCTCGGTCATCCTGGCGTACGCGCTGAGCTCCGCGTAGGCGAGCACACCGAGCAGGTCGACGACTCCTGGAGACTCGTTCATGAAAGGCAGCGTACTTCGGCGAATCTGTGGGAACATACGTGAGCTCGGCCAGCGTTGTGGTATCGAGTACACTGCTCTGTGAAAGTGCGACCGCACTGTGTTAGTCCGGGGGGATTTCCCCGGACACCCCCACTCCGGGTGCGCGGTCGCTGATGACGCGAGAGGGCTGGCTCTACCGCGAGGACCCACGTAACGGGGGCTGTTTTCCGCCCGTCGGTCCCGGCTAGGTCCGCCTTCATTTGAGAACTGAGGCAGGCCACGCTGACGACCTTCCGAGACCTCGGAGTCACACCAGAAATCGCCGATGCCCTTGAGACCGAGGGCATCGTCACACCGTTCCCCATCCAAGAGATGGCTCTCCCGCTCGCACTGAGCGGCCAGGACCTGATCGGCCAGGCACGCACAGGCACGGGCAAGACCTACGCGTTCGGCATTTCCATGCTCCAGGGCATCGGCAAGCCGCGCAAGAACCGCAAGAAGCCCCGCGGGCTCGTCGTCGTGCCGACGCGCGAGCTGGCCGTGCAGGTGAGCGAGGACCTCGTCACCGCCGCGGGCAAACTGGGCTCCCGCGTGCTGACCGTGTACGGCGGGCGCGCGTACGAGCCGCAGATCGAGGCACTCAAGGCCGGCGTCGACGTCATCGTCGGCACCCCCGGCCGCCTGCTCGACCTGGTCAAGCAGAAGCACCTCGACCTGAGCCAGATCACCACCCTCGTCCTCGACGAGGCCGACCGGATGCTCGACCTGGGCTTCCTGCCCGACGTCGAGCGGATCTTCAAGCTGATCCCCGCCCAGCGGCAGACGATGTTGTTCTCGGCGACCATGCCGGGCGAGGTCGTCGCGCTGTCGCGGAAATACCTCAACCGCCCGACCCATGTGCGCGCCGAGCACGAGAGCGGCGAGGGCGAGACCACGCCGCAGGTCCGCCAGATCGTGTGGCGGGCGCACCGCATGGACAAGATCGAGATCGTGGCGCGGCTGCTGCAGGCCGAGGGCCGCGGGCTCACCATGGTCTTCTGCGAGACCAAGCGGGCCTGCGACATGGTCGCCGAGCAGCTCGACACGCGGGGCTTCGCGGTCGCGGCCGTCCACGGCGACCTCGGCCAGGGCCAACGCGAGCAGGCGCTGCGCGCGTTCCGCAACGGCAAGATCGACGTGCTGGTGGCCACCGACGTGGCGGCCCGCGGCATCGACATCGACGACGTCACCCACGTGGTCAACTACGACTGCCCCACGGACGACAAGACGTACGTGCACCGCATCGGCCGCACCGGCCGGGCCGGGCGCACGGGCATCGCGGTCACGTTCGTGGAGTGGGAGGAGCTGACCCGCTGGAAGATGATCAACCAGATGCTCGGGCTCGACTTCGCCGAGCCCGAGGAGACCTACTCCACCTCGCCGCACGTCTACTCCGAGCTCAACATCCCCGAGGGCACCAAGGGCGTCCTGCCTCACGCTAACCGCTCGCGTGCCGGGCTGTCCGCGGAGCGCATCGAGGATCTCGGGGAGACGGGCAGGCCCCGCGGTCGTGGCGGCCGTCGCCGCGACGAGCGCGAGGAGCGCCCTGCCCGCACGCCGCGCCAGCGCCGCCGCACCCGCGGCGGCAAGGAGCTGGCGCAGACCGCAGCCGCCGAGACTCCGGAGGTCGAGCTCGTGGATGCCAGGGCGGAGGAGACTCCCGCGATCTTCTCGGCTGACGAGATCCAGGCGGCCGCCGAGCCGAGGCGGGCCCGCACGCGGAGGGGGGCGGCGTCGTCCGCCATCGAGCAGGCGCTCGCCGACGCCCCCGAGGCGCCGGTCAAGGCCACCGATCCCGGTCCGGGCGTGGAAGCGGCTCCCGAGGCCGCCGAGGCGCCGGTGCGGAGCACCCGTTCCCGCCGTGCCGAAGCCAAGCCCGCCGCCGCGGAGACGAGGCCCGCCGAGACAAGGGCCGCAGAGTCGCGGTCCGTCGAGGCGAGGCCCGTCGAGGCAAGGGCCGTCGAGGCAAGGGCCGTCGAGGCGTGGCCCGCCGCCGTCGAGTCCCGGCCCGCGAGCGCGCCCGTCGAGGAGCGGGAGCCGAGTTTCTTCGCGCCCCCGCCCGCGCCGGTGCGCACGGAGCCGGAGCGGATCATCCCACCCAACCCGTTCACGGTGATCTTCCAGTCACCCGACCTGGCCACGGACGACGACGACATCGCCCCGTCCGCGGCCACCGAGCGCAAGCAGCAGCGCCGCCAGTCCCGTGGCGGAGGCGGCGGCAACCGCCCCCGCCGCACAGGCTGAGCACCGCATGACAGGCGCGCACCCGAGCCCGGGTGCGCGCCTTTCCATGTCCCCGGCCAGGGCCAGGCGACGGGTTACCGGTGTCGAGCCGCTGACCTCTGGGTATTGTTGCCCCACGTGAGTACGCCGCGATTCCTCGATCTGCCTCCTGGCGTCGCACCGCAGAAGATCGAAACGCCGCAGGGCACGTTCGCGGCCCTGGACGCGCGACCGGTCAGCGGTGTGATTGAGCGCTGGCCGGCGCTGCTGGTCCCCGGCCTGACGGGCAGCAAGGAAGACTTCATCGCGGTGCTGATGACCCTGGCCCAGTCGGGGCGCAGGGTGGTGGCCATCGACCAGCGCGGCCAGTACGAAACCCCCGGCCCTGACGAGCCCGCCGCCTACACCTGCCCCGCGCTCGGCGCCGACGTCGACGCGCTCGCCCAGATCATCGGCGGCGGAGATCCCGTGCACCTGGTGGGCCACTCCTTCGGCGGGCTGGTGGCGAGGGAAGCGGTGATCGACGGGCGCACGAAGTTCGCGTCGTTCACCTTGATGAGCTCCGGCCCCGGGGCCATCGAGGGCCGGCGGGCGCTGGGCGGCCGGAAGATCATGGCCGAGGTCGACGCGTTCGGGCTCGAACACGTGTGGACCCACCGGCTGGAGCCCGAGGCGCTGGCCAACGACGTGTCCGACGACATCCTGGCGTTCCTGCGCAAGCGCCTGCTCACCAACTCGCCGACCGCGTTGGCGTGCATGGCCAAGCAGGTGCTGACCATGCACGACCGCACCGACGAGCTGCGCCAGATCGAGGTGCCCACCCTCGTGCTGTACGGCGAGCACGACGACGGCTGGCCGCCCGAGACGCAGTCGGAGATGGCCGACCGGCTCGGGGCCGACTCCGTGGTCGTGCCCGGGGCCGTGCACTCCCCGGCCGTCGAGGCGCCGGAGACGACGGCGGCGGCGCTGGTGAGGTTCTGGAACGCGGCGGAGAAGCACTATTTGGACACCAGATCCGGTGTCCTGTAATCCTGTCCCCACCATGGCGAACCTCGGAGAACTCGTCGTCCAGCCGCCGCACAGCGTGACGTGGAAGGTGCACCTCGACCGTTCGATGTGGGTGGGCGGCGTGCGCGGTCTCATGCTCCAGGCGCTGCACCCGCTGGCCATGCGCGGCGTCTGGCAGAACTCCACTTTCCAGGACGACCCGTTCGGACGGCTGCGCCGCACGGCCGACTTCGTGGGCCGGGTGACGTTCGGCAGCCCGAAGGAGGCCGACGAGATCGGCCGGCGGGTGCGCGGCATCCACCGGGCGCTGCGCATCCGCGATCCCGACACCGGCAGGACGCACCGGGTGGACGACCCCGAGCTGCTGCTGTGGGTGCACTGCGCGGAGGTGTCGTCGTACCTTGAGGCGGCCAGGCGCGGCGGGCTCGGGCTCACCGAGCGCCAGGCCGACCGCTACCTCTACGAGCAGCGCAGGAGCGCCACCTACGTCGGCCTGCACCTCGACGACGTGCCCGGCTCGTGCGCGGAGATGGATGCCTACTTCAAGCAGGTACGCCCCACCCTGCGCGTGACGGACGAGGCGGCCTCGACCGTGCGGTTCCTGATGTGGCCGAGGCTGCCGCACGATCTCCGGCTGCTGTCGCCTGGGAAGCCCGCCTACTTCCCCTTCGGCGCGCTCTGCTACTACACGCTGCCGGAGTGGGCCAGGCGCCTGTACGGCGCCCTGCCGGAGGTGCCCGGCGCGACCGTCACGGCGGCGCTGAAGGCGTTCAGGCTGGGGCTGAACTCCCTGCCCGAGCCGGTGTACGACCGCGTGTTCATGCCGGCCACGCGGGAGATGCTGCGGGCGTCGAGGGAACGGCTCGGCGCGGCCGGCTACGACGTGAGCAAGGGGCTCAGGGGCCTGACCGATCCGCGCCGGCGACCTGCCGTTCCGGCCGCCTGACCGGCAGGACCGACCCGCCCACCAGCACCGCCACGGACACGCCGGTCATCGTCCATGCGCTGCCGCCCAGGCCCCTGCCGTCGAACAGCACGCCGAGCAGGGAGGACGCGGTGGCGGCGCCCACGTACCTGGAGGCCTGGAAGAGCCCCACCGCGATGCCCGTGTCACGCGGGTCGGCGTGCACGAACACCAGCGAGTTCAGCGCGAACTGGCCGAGCGCCGAGGCCACCCCGAGCAGCGCCGCCACCGCGAGCACCAGCCAGACCGGCCCCACCTGGAGCATCAGGCAGGAGCCGCCGAGCAGCAGCGCCGCGCCCGCCACCAGCACCGTGCGCATGCCGGCCCGCCGCGCCAGCGCCACGGCGACCGGCGTCATGACGATCGCCAGCCCGGCCATGGGCAGGACCAGCAGCCCGGCGATGTGCGCCGGCAGGCCCGCCGAGCTCTGCGCCCACAGCGGCACCACGAAGAACGCCGAGTAGAACACCACGTTGACCAGGGCGAACTGGCCGCACGTCGCCATCAGCTGGGGGCGCGGGCGGGGCAGCAGGGCCTGGTTGCGGCCTTCCACGCGCACCTTGGGCAGCCAGCGCAGCGCCACCACCAGCGCGACCGCCGCGAGCGGCAGGTTGACCAGGAAGATCGCCCGCCAGCCCCACCACGAGACCAGGAACCCGCCGAGCACCGGCCCGGCGGCGGCGCTGGCGGTGAGCACCATGGAGATCGTCGCGATCACGCGCGGCGGCGGCCTCCCGTCCTCGCCCGGCATCGCGGCCTGCACGATCGCCATCCCGGCGGGCATCGTCGCGCAACTCCCGAACGCCTGCAGCAGCCTGACCACGACCAGCGCCGGATACGACGGGGCGAGGGCGGCCAGCACGCCCGTGACGGCCATCGTCACCAGCCCGGCGCAGAACACCAGCCTCGGGCCCAGCCGGTCCGCCAGCGTGCCCATCAGGGGCGGGACCATGATGCCTGCCAGGTAGAAGCCGGCGGCCAGCCAGGTCACGGCGGCGATGCCGACGTGGAACTCGGCCTCGATGTGGGCCAGCGCTACGGCGATCATGGAGGAGTTGAGCGGGTTGAACAACGAGCCCACCGCCACGGCCGCCGGTAACCGCCCCACACGTGTCACTTTTCGGTCATAACCACTGACGCCGCAGATGTCCACCCAACGGCCCTGGTGGTCGCGCGGCGGCTCACACCCTGCCGCCTCCCTCCCGGAGGCGGGATTACTCGGCCAGGCCGTCCCAGGGGCGGCGGTCGGGGGCGACGGACCGGCCCTCGGGGCAGTGGCGGCGGAAGTCGCACCAGGAGCAGATCGGGCCGGGATTGGGCGGGAACAGCGCGTCGATCTCGTCCGGCACCGCCGCGGGCCCGACGAACGGCCGCTCACCCGGAGCGCCGCCCGCAGCACCACCCGAAGCACCACCCACAGCCGCGCCCGGAGCACCACCCGAAGTGCCACCCGCAGCCGCGCCCGGAGTGCGGCCCGAAGCCGCGGCCGGGGCACTGCCTGAAGAGCCGCCGCCTCGGGAGCCATCGCCTCGTGAAGCGGTGCGGCCGGGGGCGCGGGCCGGTGCGGGCATGACGGCGCGGTAGCGTTCGTCGGCGGCCGAGGCCTCCGTCGCGAGCTCCTCCGCCCGCCGCAGATGGCGCTCCAGCGACTCCTCCGTGTGCCGCCACTCGAGGATCTCGCCGGTCGGCAGGTGGTGGAGCTCGACCGTACGGCACGGCGTGCGCATCATCGTGGAGGCGGCCACCGCGTACACGGCCAGGGCGAGCGACGAGCGGGCGTCGTCCTGCGTGAGCGGGCGGCGGCCGGTCTTGTAGTCGACCACGACGAGCTCGTCCCCGCGCCGGTCGAGGCGGTCGATGCGGCCGGACAAGGCCATGACCTTGGTGCGGGTGGCGACCGTGCGCTCGACGCCCACCGGATCATCGGTGGGGTCTAAAGTCGCGACATATCCGGAGACGAGGTCGCGGGCGCGGCCCAGCCAGTGGGCCGACTGCTCGGCGTCCCTGAACCCCTCGGTGATCCAGCCGTTCGTGAGGAGAATGGCGGCCGTCAGCGGGCTCCGGCGCTCGTACGGCTCCCGCCACCACCCGGCCAGCGCGTTGTGCACGCTCGCCCCGACGCTGTTGTGCGCCCAGGCGGGGCCCTTGGACGGCTGCGGCCGGTCGAGGTAGCTGAACCGGTAGCGGCGGCGGCAGTCGAGCCAGGCGTTCAACCGCGACGGCGTGCACGAATAGAGCCGCCGCGGCATCCCCTCCAGCGGGAGCTGCCCCTGCACCGCGCTCATGGCCTCACCCCGCACGGCCGGCTCGCCCGTCCGGATGCCACCGGCTCCCGCCGGCCCGCTCGCACGGATGCCGGTTCGCGCCGGTCCGCTCGCACGGATGCCGCCGCCGGTTCCCGTCGGTCTGGTCGCACGGATGCCGCCACCTTCCCCCATCGCCTGGTCGCCGCGCTCCCGCCGCTCCTCCTCCGGGACGAGGGCGCTCCCTCACCTGCTCACCGCGGCTCCGCTCCACAGAAGGAGCCCGGCTCGACCGCCTGCTCCGCAGAGGGTCGCTGAGAAGCCCGTCGCCTACCGGTCGTCCGGGTCGAGCTTGATCCCGGAGATGCCGGTGCCGTCGGTGAGCGGCCCCTGGTCGTCGTCGGAGTCGGAGTCGGACCGGGTCAGCGAGCCCGACACCCAGCCGTCGAAGTGCGGCTCCAGGTCGCCGACCGTGACCTCGTCACCGTGGGCGGCCAGCACCCTGGTGTCGGCGGGCAGCGTGAACAGCCGCCCGCCGATCGAGGTGAGCTGGTCGGGCAGGGCGGGGTATTCGCCGCCCAGCTTGCCGGGCCCGTCGGCCTGGAGGGCCTTGCCGGTGAACACGGCCCCGAGCGCCTCGCAGTAGAGCGACACGCCGCCGGGCGTGACGCCGGGCGTCTCCAGGACATCGAGTTGCACGTCGGCGACGCCGAAGATGCCGTCGTCCTCCATGTCGATGTCGGGCCAGGTCTCGCGCCAGGTCTCCCGCCACAGTGGCTTGTCCTTGGGATGCAGGGCGACCACGGCCTCGTCTCTGCTGGCCACCTCGATGGCGGCTCCGACGTGGTCGGGCAGGCCCGCCGTGCAGATGACGGCGAGCACCTCGCGCTCGCCGACCTGCTCAAGGATCTTCTCGGCGTCACGCGCCGCGTCGACGACGATCACTTCGTCGTCGTCACCGACGATCCAGGTGTTGTTCTCGACCTTGTGCTCGGTGCCGTCGATCTCGACGACGCCCTCGGTCACCACTCGCTCGATACGCGCTGTCACGCCTCCGAACTCTAGCCCGTCTGCATGACAGAGCGAATCGAGCGCCACGAAGTGGAGGCGGCCTCAGTCCTCGAGTCTCGGGGAGAAGGCGCCGTACGGGACGTCCAGGTCGTGATCTCGCACGTCCAGCAGCGACAGCTCGGACAGCGCGATCATGCAGCCGGCGTCGGCGGGCCAGGCGATCGTCCACAGCCAGTTGCCCAGCGCCTCGCCCGCGTAGACCGCCCGGTCGGCGGCGCCGCCCACGCACCACAGGGCGGTGGGGTGCCCGAGCACGTGGATCTTGGCGTTCGGCGGCCCGGAGTCGAAGCCCTCGCCGGGGTCGGGGCCGTCGAGCCCCGCGAACGCGGCGCCGATGCCGATGCCCGGCTCCTCGGCGATGACGAGCAGGTCGGCGGGGCCCTCCATGAGCGACGGCCCCGTCAGCGCGACGAGGCTGGCGCGGGCGCCGGTGCGCTGGTCGCCCACCTCGCCGAACCCGGTCACCAGCCACCCGGCGGGCAGCGGCCATGGCAGCCACACGGGCACCACGGCGCTCTTGCGGATGGCTTCCAGCGCCGTACTGGTCGGTGGCCACGGCGGCTGGTAGGGCAGGACGTCGCCGTGCGTGTCACATCGAAACGCGCTCGACCACGCACTCGGCCCGTGAAGCGGGCCAAAACACCGTGGGCACGTCGGAGCCGCTCTCACAACTACCCACGGTGCTTTCTCCGGTACCGGCCCGTCAAGGGCGCTTCCCGTTATCACGTCGTAATCTTGGTCATGTGCGCGTAAATTGTGTCGGCGCGATAATTTTCGACGCCTCTGACCAGCTTCTCCTGATCAAGCGCGGACACCCGCCCGGCATGGGCACGTGGTCCGTCCCCGGCGGGCGGCTGGAGCCCGGCGAGACGGACGCCGAAGGGCTCAGGCGCGAGGTCCTGGAGGAGACCGGGCTGCGCGTGGAGGTGGGCCGGCTCGCCGGGGTGGTGGAGCGCCCGGGCCCCGGCGGCGTCACGTACGTGATCCGCGACTACCTCGCCCGCGTGGCGGCAGGCGTGCCCGTCGCGGGCGACGACGCCGCCGACGTGCGCTGGTGCGCCATGGACGAGCTGGTACGGCTGCCGCTCGCCGACGGGCTGCTCGACGCGCTGGCCGGCTGGGACGTGCTCCCGACCGGCCCGCCCGTCCCCTAGCGGTTCGCGGTGAGGCTGGAGGTCCACAGGATCAGGTGGTCGGCGTAGTACGTCGTGGACCGGCCGAGCGCCACGACCTCCGAGCCCGACACCGCCACGGCGGACAGCCACTGCGACCCCTGCCCGGCCAGCCGGTCCCTGGTCAGCTCCATGCGGTTCCACGAGAGCCCGTCCTGCGAGGTCCAGGCCGTGCTGTCACCCTCGCCCGGCGCGCCGTGCCAGCCCACCGCCACCAGGCCCTCCCGCGCCGCCGCCAGGTCGTACACCGCCGCCGCCTGCTCCGCGGGCAGCCAGGACGTCTGCCAGGTCTCGCCGTCGTCGTCCGAGACGGCCGCGAAGGCGCGGCGCGCGCCTCCCGTCACGGCCGTGCCGATGGCCACCAGCTTGGCCTGATAAATCGTGACCCGTCGGAGTCCTGCGGACGTGGCGTCCGGCGGGGCCACCCGCTTGCGGGAGCTCCAGTTCACGCCGTCCGGGGAGTGCCAGACCACGCTGCTCTCGTGGTCGCCGCCGCCCGAGCCGCCCACCGCCACGTACCCGTCCCCGCTCGCCACGGCGTCGTACACGCGCACCCCCGAGCCGCCCTGCGGCAGCTTCTTCGACCGGGTGAACTTGCGCAAGTCAGGGGTGAACCACATGGCGGCGCGGGTGGTGCCCGCCTGATCCCTGGTCTCCCCCGCCAGCACGTAGCCGTCCGTCCCCGCCGTCACGACGTGGGTCTCCAGGTACGGGACGTCCGCGGCGCGGGCCAGGTCGCCGGTGACGTTGACCTTCTTCCAGCTCTCGCCGTCGCCGGAGGTGACGAGGAGCGGGTCGGTGGCGGCCACGTTGGTCTCGGTGGCGCCGACGGCCAGCCAGCCGCGCGCGCCGCGCGCCACGTCCTCCAGCCGCTGCCTGCCGGGCCCGCCGAGGCTCATGGACTTCCAGCTCCGCCAGTCCCTGATCGTCCACAGGCCCGCGTCGCCGGAGGCCGAGCCGACGGCGACGTACCGGCCGTCGAAGGCGGCCAGCGCGTTGGTCTCGCGCGCGATCCTGGTCAGCCCGTCGATCTCGCCGAGCTTGACGCGGGTGGCTGCCCCGCGCGGGGGCGCGGCCATGAGCACGAGCTGGTTGTCGACGTCGGACGTCGCCTGGTCGCCCCCGGCGAACAGGGTGCCGGCGTCGGAGATGGCGAACCCGCGCAGCGTCGCGCCGGTCAGGTCGCCGAGATCGGCCCGCTCGGCCCACCGGCGACCGTCGGCGCTGGTCAGCACGGAGTAGCGGCCGAGCCCCGCCTGCGCGATCGCCGCGACGCCGGACCGGTAGGAGATCAGCGACTCGACGCCGACGCTCTCGCCGCTCAGGCCGCCGATGGAGCCGCACAGCGACCACCGCGCCCCCGTCGGCGAGCAGTAGACGCGTACGTCGCCCGCGATCGTGCGCTGCCGCGTCGGCACCAGCACGAACCGCTTGGGCGCCACGGCCAGCGTCCCCGTCCGGGGCACGGCCTCGGGGAGCTGGAAGCCGGTCGCCCGCCAGGTGCGCCCGCCGTCGGCCGACCGGAGCACCCGCGATCCCTCGCCGACCGCGGGGTCTCCGATGGCCACGACCGTGTCGCCCTGGGCGACGACCGCCCTGATCTCGCCGACTTCCAGCCCCCTCGTCTCGGCCCGCTCCCAGGACCGGCCGTCGGCGGAGCGCCAGGCCGCGGGGCCCGTCCCGCCGTCGTCTCCCGTCGTACGGCCCACCGCCACGAACCCCGACGCCGTCCTCGCGATGTCGTGGATCTGGTCGCCGTCCCTGAAAGCGGCCGGCCTCGCGGGCTCCACAGCAGTCCAGCTGAACCCGTCGTCGCTGGTCCACAGGGTGCGTTCGGACACGCCGTCCCCGCCCACGGCCAGCCAGTGCCCGTCACCGCCGACGACCCGCTGGACCGTGGGGGTGGAGGTGCCGCGGACCTGGCCGAGCTGCCAGTTCTTGCCGCCGTCCGGCGAGAACAGGAACAGCGGTCGCGGCGTCGGGCTCGTCGTGTCGCTGCCGACCGCCACCACCGCGCGGCCCGAGGCGGCCATGTCGTTCAGCTTCTGGTCGGCGCCCTCACCCGCCGCCGGGACCGTGAACAGCTCGTCTCCCGACCGACCCGTGCCGGCCGCCAGGCGGAGGCCGGGGGGCTCGTCGTCGGTCCACTGCCAGACGAGTACGCCCGCCGCAACCAGGACCGCCACGGCCACGGTCAGGACGACGGGCATGGCCCTGCTGCGGCGGCGCACCGGGCTGGACCTGCGGATGGCGGCGGGAGCCGGGCCTCTGTGGTGCCGGCCGCTCGACCCCTGGGGGCGCGGCGGGCCGGTGGCGACCAGGAGGTCCGGCCTGGTGGGGCGACCGGCCGGCGGCCGCCCCACCCGCCGCACCTCGGGCTCGTCCTCCCGCTCCGGTTCGGCCTCCTGCCCGGGGGCCGGCCGGCGCGGCTCCACCGGATAGACCAGCCGGTACGGGGGCTCCCTGCGCGGCGGCGCGGACTCCGGGGTTGCCGCGTCGTCCTCCTGGACGGCCCCGTGGGACGGCGGCCCGCCCTGGGCGGAGCCCCCGGCCGGCGACGGCGTCTCGTCCCGGGACGGCACCGCGTCCGGGGACTGCGCCGCATCCGGGAACTGGGCCGTATCCGGGGACGTCGGAGCGCCGGAGGATCGCGAGGCCTCGGAGAACGGCCGGGTCTCGGCAGACGGCCGGGTGTCCGAGGACGGCCAGGGGTCGGACGATGGCCGGAGGTCGGACGACGGCGGAGGGTCGGACGACGGCGGGGCTTGCGGGTGCCGTCCTTCGGGGCGGGCGGTGGGGGCCGGCCCGCCCGCCACCAGCTTGTCGGGCCGGTTGACGAGGCGGCGCGGGCGGCGGCGCGGCTCCACCTCGGGCTCGGCCGTCGGCGAGCTGTACGGCATGCGGCCCCGGGGCGGTTCCTGCGGCTCGTCCTCCGGCACGGGCGCGGCGAACGGCGGCATGCCCCAGGGCGAGGTCAGCGGCAAACCCCTGGCCCGGTCGTCGGTGGGCCCGGGCGGCGAATGGCTGATCCGCGGCTCTTCCGGGGGCCGCGGATCCGGCGCGTCCTCCGGACGCGGGTCGTCGTCAGCCGGCGGTCGCCAAGGCGGTTCGCTGGGGCCGGAGGCCACGCGCCGTACCTCCCGTTGGTCGGACGTGTCGTACGGGTGGAGCGGCACGCTGGTCCGTTCCACAGCATCCAGACCAGCATGACTCAGCCGGAATAGCGAGACCTCTCTAGCGAGATTCCCGGCACCCCACGCCCGCTTTATCCGGAAATAGTGTGAAGTGACTGCTTTTTAGCTAGATACAACACACCAAACCCGTACACCCCGAGCTGCACCACCGTCCCCGACAGCGCCTCCCACGGAACCGTCACCGCCCCCTGGTTCAGCGCCTCGTTGAGGTTCCCCGCGGCGGCGCTCACCCCGAAGGCCACCATGTTGTTCAGCACGTGCAGCGCGATCCCGGCCTCGAGTCCCCCGGTCCGCACGGTCAGGAACCCCATGACGACCCCGAACCCGAACACGTCCACCAGCCCGGCCCACGAATAGCCGTGCAGTGACATGAACAGCGCCGACCCCAGCAGGATGGACCAGGCCGGATTGCGCACATGGGCGCCGACCGCCTGCACGAACCACCCGCGGAAGACGTACTCCTCGGCCGCCGCCTGGAACGGCACGAGCACCACCAGCACGACGAGCGCGGGCAGGAACACCGGCCACCCGGCCCAGCCGAACATGTCGGTGCTCTGGCCCGACAGCGTCAGCGCGACGGCCTGCGTGACCTGCCCCAGCACCATCGCCACGAGGGCCACCCCGAGGCAGCTCAGCAGCCACGGCCAGCGCAGCCGCCCGGCCACGGACGAGAGCGTCCCGGGACGCCTGCGCTGGACGAGCGCGGCCGTGCCCTGCACGAGGAAGAGCACGGGCGCGATCGACAACAGCACCACGACCAGCGAGAACACCGGATCCCCGAACAGCTGGCCCTCGGCGTTCAGCGGCGTGGGGATGCCGAGCAGCATCGCGGCCACCACGCCGCCCGCGATCACCACCCAGCCGATCAGGAAGAAGCCCACGGCGATGAGGAGCGTGCCCACGATGGCCCGCCACGGCTGCGCGGCGGTGGTCCTGGCGAGGTGGTCGTAGCGCGCCCCGCGAGGCGCCGGCAGGAACCAGGACGGCGGTCGATACGGGTAGACCGGCGGCTGGATGCCGTAGCCGTGGGAAGGCTGGTGTCCTGGGTTCTGCTGCATCCATCCATTCTGTCGATCGGATGCGCAATAGTTCACAGACGGTCCTCGCGATTCGGCGGATGCTCGAAGCCGTACGGCATTTCGACCCTGGGAGCCGACCATGTCAAGACCGGGACCTGTCATCACCCTCGCGGCGGGAGCGGTGCTCGCCGTGGGGCTGGGCGTCGCCAGCGCCATCGCGGCGCAGGCGCCCGTGACCGAGGCCGCCGCGCGAGCCCCGTCCACCGCGGAAACCACCGCACCACCCACCGCGGAGGCCACCGCGGAGGCCACCGCACCGGCCGCCGGGGAGTCCGCCGCGCCGCCGGCCACCGGGCAGACGAGCCCGGCGCCCTCCGCCCAAGAGACCGCCGCGCCCGAGCCCGTGCGGACGGCGCCGAGGAAGGCGGACTACGGAGGCCGCGTCAAGGGCAACGGCGGCCTCATCGCGATCTCGATCAGGGACGGCCAGGCCATCGGCTACTTCTGCGACGGCCGCGCCGAGGCGTGGTTCAAGGGCACCGAGTCGGGCGGGGAGCTGCGGCTGACCAGTCGTGGCGGCGGCAGGGTCACGGCCGAGCTGGCCGGCGGCCGGGCCAGGGGCTCGGTCGCGATCGGGGGCGGGAAGTGGCGCTTCGTCGCGCCCACGGTGGTCAAGCCGTCCGGCCTCTACCGCGCCACCGCGATGGTCAGGGGTGCCAGGCTCAGGGCGGGCTGGATCGTGCTGAAGAACCCGAACGGCGGCTACACGCAGGTCGGCGCCGCGTTCGAGGGCGAGACGCAGGTGCCGGTCCCCCGGTTGCAGGACGGGCGGCCCACCGCGCCCGTGACGGTCGGCGGCGCCACCCTCCAGCCCGAGGACGTGGACGGCTTCATCGAGGAGCTCCGATGACCGCCGTCCCGCGGCGATCCCGCGGCCTGACCCCGCTCCTCGTGCCGCTGCTGGCCGGCGGCCTGGTGGTGCTCGCGCTCGGCGTCTACGGGCGGGCGCACACGCCCACCGGCTTCGCCGTCGGCGTGGCCGGGTTCTCCGCCGCGCTGCCGATGAAGGCGTGGCTGACGACGGGGGCGCTGGTGCTGGCGTTCGTGCAGCTGGTGTCGGCCCTGTCGATGTGGGGCAGGCTCGGGATCACCATCCCGCCCGCCGTGCACCGCTGGTCGGGGCGGCTGGCGTTCCTGCTCACCATCCCGGTCGCCTTCCACTGCCTCTACGCCCTCGGCCTGCAGTACGACGTGCCGCGCGTGCTCGCGCACTCGCTCCTCGGCTGCTTCTTCTACGGCCTGTTCACCGCGAAGCTGCTGGCGCTGCCCAGGCGGGACGCGCCGGGCTGGACGCTGCCGGTGCTCGGCGGGCTGGCGTTCACGGCGCTCGTCGGGATCTGGCTGACGTCGTCGTTCTGGTTCTTCACCGCCATCGGGCTCAAGGTGTGAGGCCCGACGTACCGCCTTATGGGGTGAAGCCCGGCGTACCGCGTCACGGGGTGAAGCTCTTCGTGCGGCTCAGGCCGGCGGCCCGCCCCTTGGCGGCCACCACCAGCGCCATCTTGCGCGAGGCCTCGTCGATCATCTCGTCGCCCAGCATGACCGCGCCGCGCCGCTCCACCGAGGTGTAGTACTCGTAGGCCTCCAGGATGAGCTCGGCGTGGTCATAGTCCTCCTGCGAGGGCGAGAACACCTCGTTGGCCGCGTCGACCTGGGAGGGATGGAGCACCCACTTGCCGTCGAACCCGAGCGCCGCCGACCGCCTGGCGGCCCGCCTGAAGCCGTCGAGGTCCTTGATCTGCAGGTAGGGGCCGTCGATGACCTGGAGGTCGTGCGTCCTGGCGGCCATGAGCAGGCGCATGAGGATGTAGTGGTAGGCGTCGCCCTCGACGTAGCCGGGCGGCTGCTCGCCGACGACGAGCGTGCGCATGTTGATCGAGGCCATGAGGTCCGCCGGGCCGAACACCAGCGTCTCCAGCCGCTCCGACGACCCGGCGATGGCGTCGGCGTTGACCAGGCCCCGGGCGTTCTCGATCTGCGCCTCGATGCCGATGCGGCCCACGGTGTGCCCCATCGTCTTCTCGATCTGGGTGAGCAGCGTGTCGAGCCAGACCACCTGCGTCGGGTCCTGCACCTTGGGCAGCATCACGCAGTCGAGGAACTCCCCCGCCCCCTCGACGACCTCGATCACGTCCCGGTACGTCCACTGCGTCGTGAGGTCGTTGACCCTGACCACCCGCGTCTTGCCGGTCCAGCCGCCCTCGCGCAGGGCCGCCACGACGTTCGCCCGCGCCTGCTCCTTGGCCAGCGGCGCGACGGAGTCCTCCAGATCGAGGAAGACCTCGTCGACGGGCAGTGTCCGGGCCTTGGCGAGGAAGCGCGGATTGCTGCCTGGCACGGCCAGCACGGAACGTCGTGAGCGCATGCGCACACGCTACAGTCGAGCCATGACGGACGGCATCGCGGCCATCGAGGAGGGCGCCAGGAAGTCCGGCATCCTCTGGCTCACGCTCGACCGCCCCCGCCTGGCCTGGCACGCCTGGCACGACGGCGCCATCTACGTGGTGACCGGCGGCGAGGAGCAGGAGCTGCCCGGGCTCGACGCGCTCGACCGGGTCCACGTCACGCTGCGCAGCAAGGACAACGGGGCCCGGCTCGTGGAGTTCGAGGCGGCGGTCACGGCGGTCGACCCGGCCGAGGCGGCCGACGCCGTGGCGGTGCTGGCCAAGGAGCGGCTCAACGCCCGCGACAGCGAGCACCTCACCGAGCGGTGGGCCCGCGACTCGACGATCCTGCGCCTGACCCCCGACACCTCCACGGCCGGCGTCACCCCTGGCGCCTGACGCCGCGCGGCTCGCGCCCCGCCGCCACGAGGCTCACGCCTGGTCCGCCGCCTGCTGACCGCCGACCACGATCGGCGCGCCGGTCTCCACGGCGGGCTCCGGCCGGGCGCTCGCGGTCGCGGTCTGGGCGAGCAGCGCGCCGCCGAGCACGAGCAGGCCGCCCACCACCTGGAAGACGCCCAGCGTCTCGCCGACCAGCGCCCAGGCCACCACCGCGCCGCCGATCACCTCCAGGGACGCGACCGTGGCCCCCACCGCGGCCGAGAGCCGCCGCACGGCGTTCACCCCCAGGATGTACGCCGTCACGGTGGCCACCACCACCATCCACAGGTACGCCCCCAGCACCGGCAGCTCCAGGCCGCCTCCCGGGGCGGCGGTGGCCGTGAAC
The DNA here is from genome assembly GCF_006334985.2 of Nonomuraea phyllanthi. Lineage (GTDB taxonomy): Bacteria > Actinomycetota > Actinomycetes > Streptosporangiales > Streptosporangiaceae > Nonomuraea > Nonomuraea phyllanthi. The sequence goes on along the minus strand of NZ_VDLX02000013.1, from coordinate 293,150 downwards.
GCCTCCCACGGGATGTCCCAGGGCCGCGCGAACGGGATCAGCACCACGGCCGCCCCCGCCATCCCCCAGGCGATGAGCCCGAGCGGGTCCACATCGTCGCCGAAGCTATCGTTCATCAGGAAATATCCGGCGCAGCACGCCCCGGCCAGCAGCCCGAGCAGCAGGCCCAGCGCGTCCAGCCGCATGCCCTGCCAGGCCTCGACCACGATCGCGAGGCCCACGACCGCGACGACGGCCCCGATGTAGGCGGCCGGAGCGAGGCGCAGCTTCCGTACGAGCCGGACCCAGGCCACCACCATCACCGGCGCCATGAACTCCAGCAGCAACGCGATCCCCACCGGCAGCCGGGTGATCGCCACGAAATACAGCGACTGCACCCCCGCCACCGCCATCACCGCATAAAGCCCCAGGAACGGCAGCCGCGACCGGGGGATCCGCAGGGCCCGCGGGCGCACCACGGCCAGCACGGCGAGCAGCAGCAGCCCGGCGCCCGCCATCCGCGTCCAGACGGCCTCGATCGGGGCCAGCCCGGCGGCGTTGAGATACTTGGCCATCGGGCCGGAGAACGCGAAACACCACGCCGACACGAACGCGAGCCCCAGCCCGGCATACCTCATCGCCCACCACCCGGCCAGTAATTACCGTTAAGCATGTTGGATACTGACATGTGAGGCGTCCCGGGCGCAACGGACCAGCACTGTTAGCCTGGCCACGTGCAGATCTTCGTGGCCCGGCTGTCCGGGACCGCGGTCTTCGACCCGGCGGGCGACCAGATCGGCCGGGTCAGGGACGTCGTGGTCGGCCTGCGCATCGGCCGCCGGCCCACCGTCCACGGCATGGTGGTGGAGGTGCAGCCGCGCCGGCGCGTGTTCCTGCCCATCACCCGGATACGCCGCATCGAGGCGGGGTCGGTGGTCTTCACCGGGCGGCTCAACATGCGCAGGTTCGAGCAGCGCGCCACCGAGACGCTGGTGATCGGCGAGATGCTCGACCTGACCGTGCGGTGCGAGGGCCAGCCCATGACCGTCTACGACGTGGCCATGGAGGACGTCAAGCCGTCCACCTGGGAGATCACCAAGGTCGCCCTCCACCGGCGCAGGAGGCGCGAGACCCGGATCGTCTCCTGGGAGGAGGTGTCGGGGTTCGACACGCTGCAGAAGGACCAGGGGGCGGCCGGGCTGATCGCCGCGTTCGAGTCGCTGCGGGCCGCCGACATGGCCAGCGCGCTGCACGAACTGCCCAGCAAGCGGCGCGTCGAGATCGCCCGCGCCCTGAACGACGTCAGGCTGGCCGACGTGCTGGAAGAGCTGCCGCCCGACGACCAGATCGGCATCCTGGGCACGCTGGAGCCCGAGCGGGCCGCCGACGTGCTGGAGGAGATGGGACCCGACGACGCCGCCGACCTGCTGCACGACCTGCCGGAGGAGCAGGCGTCCAGGCTGCTGGCCCTCATGGAGCCCGGAGAGGCGGCCCCGGTTCGGCGCCTGCTCACCTACCCCGAGTCCAGCGCCGGCGGCGTGATGACCAGCGAGCCGGTGATCCTGCCGCCCACCTCGACGGTCGCCGAGGCGCTGGCCCACATCAGGCAGCAGGACCTCACGCCCGCCGTGGCCGCCCAGGTCTACGTGACCCGGCCGCCGACGGAGACGCCGACGGGCACGTACCTCGGCGTCTCCCATTTCCAGCGGCTGCTGCGCGAGCCGCCCTCCACCATGCTCGGCGGCGTGCTCGACCCGTCGATCGACCCGATCAGGCCCGACTTCACGCTGCGCGAGGTCACCTACTACCTGGCCAACTACAACCTCGTCGCCGCGCCGGTCGTCGACGAGCTGGGCCGGCTGGTGGGGGCCGTGACGGTCGACGACGTGCTCGACCACATGCTCCCCGAGGACTGGCGCGAGAGAGCCGACGACCGCGAGGAATGGCGCGAGAGGGCCGACGACCGTGACGAGTGAACGACTGGACCAGCCACGCGCCCTGCGCCGCTCGCTGCGACCGCACTACGACCCGGAGGCGTTCGGCCGCCTCTCGGAGCAGATCGCCCGCTTCCTCGGCACCGGGCGCTTCCTGGTCTACATGACCGTCTTCGTGGTGGTCTGGGCCGCCTGGAACATCGCCGTGCCGTCGAGCCTCGCCTTCGACCCGTACCCGTACATCTTCCTGACGCTGATGCTGTCGCTGCAGGCCAGCTACGCCGCGCCGCTGATCCTGCTCGCGCAGAACCGCCAGGACGACCGCGACCGCGTCCAGTACCAGCAGGACCGCGAGGCCGCCGAGCGCACCCAGGCCGAGATCGAGTACCTGACCCGGGAGATCGCCGGGCTGCGGCTGGCGCTGAACGAGGTGGCCACCCGCGACTACCTGCGCGCGGAGCTCGGACGGCTGGCGGAGGAGCTCAGGGAGCGGCGCTGACGCCGGGCGGCCCCCGCGACGCCCAGCAGGTCGCGGACACCAGGCGGGCAGGGCACGCAGTAGCCTTAAGACGTTGTTGCACAGACATCTAACAGCACGGATTATCTCAGCGAGGCCGCCTGTTCATACCATGGAGGGGCATCCTCGCCGGTTGTCCTGCGCCTGTCACACATAGACCGACAAAGGAGGGACGGCACTCCCTCGTGCCGAGACACCGATGGCACCAACCCAGGAACAGGTGACGGCCGCCCTCGCCACCGTCATCGACCCCGAGATCCGCCGGCCCATCACGGACCTCGGCATGGTCAAGAGCGTCGACATCGCCGCCGACGGCGCGGTCAGCGTGGGAATCTACCTCACCGTGTCGGGGTGTCCGCTGAAGGACACCATCCGCCGCGACGTCACGAACGCCGTCTCCGGGCTCGAAGGCGTGACAGGCGTCCAGATCGAGCTCGACGTCATGAGCACCGAGCAGCGCAAGGCCCTCCAGACCAAGCTGCGCGGCGACCGCGGGCCCGAGAAGGAGATCCCGTTCAACCAGCCCGGCTCGCTGACCCGCGTCTTCGCGGTGGCGAGCGGCAAGGGCGGGGTCGGCAAGTCGTCCGTGACGGTCAACCTCGCCGCCGCGATGGCCTCCAGCGGCCTGAAGGTCGGCATCGTCGACGCCGACATCTACGGCCACAGCGTCCCGCGCATGCTGGGCGCCTCCGAGCGGCCCACCAAGGTCGAAGACATGATCATGCCGCCGGTGGCCCACGACATCAAGGTCATCTCGGTCGGCATGTTCAAGCCGCCGGGCAACACGCCGGTGGTCTGGCGCGGGCCGATGCTCGACCGGGCGCTCCACCAGTTCCTGGCCGACGTCTACTGGGGCGACCTCGACGTCCTCCTCCTCGACCTGCCCCCGGGCACGGGCGACATCGCCATCTCGGTGGCGCAGCGCCTCCCGACGGCCGAGATCCTGGTCGTGACGACGCCGCAGATGGCCGCCGCCGAGGTGGCCGAGCGGGCCGGCTCGATCGCCGCGCAGACCCACCAGCAGATCGCCGGCGTCATCGAGAACATGGCCTGGCTGCCGTGCCCGCACTGCGACGAGCGCATCGCGGTGTTCGGCGAGGGCGGCGGCCAGACGGTCGCCGACGCCCTGACCCGCACGCTGGGCTCGCGCGTCCCGCTGCTGGGCCAGGTCCCGATCGACCTGCGACTGCGGGAGGGCGGCGACGAGGGCAAGCCCCTGGTCCTGACCGAGCCCGACTCCCCGGCCGCCGCCGAGCTCCGCAAGATCGCCTCCACCCTGAGCAAGCGCTCCACCACGCTCAAGGGGCTCCACCTCAACCTCTCGCCCCGGTAGTTTCCTTTACGGCTGCGCACGGTGGGCGCCACCCGCCGACATGGGTGACCGACCCTCCAGGGTGACGCTCACCAGCCTCACCGGCGCGCCGCCGTAACGGCGCAACCTTGACCGGCTGGGTGGCCCGGCAGGGTGTGACACTCACCGACCTCCCTGGCGGGCTGCCGTAACGGCGCATGCTTGACCGGTGCGCCCCTCCGGGAGAGGGCGCCGGGGGGCCTCAGAGGGCTGCGTGAGCGCTTGACGGCTGGGGGTGGACCCGTTACAGGGGCCTTCGGTCAGCCGGCGCTACGAGGCGTTTGAGGCCTCGTGTGCGTTCGCCGTCGCTGCGAGCGCGTAGTCCCAGAGGCGGTCCGCGGCGGACGGGTCCATCGACCAGGCCGCCACGCCCGTGGTCGCGTCGGGGCCGCCCTGCACCAGCTCGGCCTCCTGGTTGGCGGAGGAGAAGAACCGGCCCGTCACGCCGTCCAGCAGCGGGGACGCGGCCAGCAGCACCGAGGTGGCCGCGCCCTGCTCCGGGGACTTGTAGTAGTCCGGGGTCAGCAGGTTGCCCTCATCGTCCATCGCGCCGAATGCCCGCATGGTGGCCTCGTCGAGGTGTCGCTGAAGGTTGGTGTGGATGTAGCCGGGTTCGAGTGCGTTCGCGGTGATGCCGTCGGCGGCCCAGCGGCCGGCGATCCCGACCGCGAGCAGCACGTCAGCCGTCTTCGACTGCGCATACGCGTCCCACGGGTCATACGGACGGCGCTCGAAGTGCGGGTCGTCGAAGTCGAACGGCGCGCGCAGCTGGGCGCCGGAGCTCACCATGACCACCCTGGCGTCGCCGGCCTGCCGCAGGTTCTCGTGCAGGCCGGTGATCAGCGCGAAATGGCCGAGGAAGTTCGTCGCCAGCTGCAGCTCCCAGCCGTTGGCGGCCACCTGGCGCGTGGGCAGCGCCATGATCCCGGCGTTCGCCACGATCGCGTGAACCGGCCCGGACCAGCCGGCCACGAACGCGCGGACCGAGCCGAGGTCGCTCAGGTCCAGAGCTCGCCGGCCGTCGCCGGGGTTGCGGGTCGCCACGGTGACCTCGGCCCCCGCGCCCCGCAGGGCCCGGACGGTCTCCGCTCCGATCCCGGAGGCGCCGCCGGTGACGATGATCCGCCGCCCGGAGAGGTCCACGCCGGTGAGGATCTCGGCGGCCGTGGTCTTGGCGCTGAACGGGGTGCTGATGCGTGTCATAGCCACAACGGTAGGGACCGTGGTTTGGACGCGGAATGGTTCAGGGTCCACCATAGTTGCGTGGACGTCCAGCAAGCCGATCCCCTCGAAGAGGTGCTCGCCCTCGTCGGCACGACCGGCCACCTGTCCATCGGGCTGGTGGCGGGCGGCGAGTGGGCGATGTCGTTCGAGCCGCCGCCGGCGGTCAAGTTCAACGCGGTGCGCCGCGGCCGCTGCCTGCTCACCGTCGAAGGCGTGCCGGGGCCGATCGAGCTGGCCGAGGGCGACTGCTTCCTGCTCACCCAGCCGCGCGCCTTCACGCTGGCCAGCGGTCCGGGGGTGCGGCCGGTCCCGGCCGGCCCGGTCTTCCTCGCGGCCACCGACGGGGTCGCGCGGGTGGGCGCCGACGAGGACGTGGCCCTCATCGGCGGCCGGTTCGACTTCGGCGAGCGGGCCAAGGAGCTGCTGCTCGACGTGCTGCCGCCGGTGATCCACGTGCCCGGCCGCACCGCCGAGGCCGCGACCGTGCGCTGGGCGCTCGACCAGATCGACGCCGAGCTGCGCGACCGGCCGCTCGCCTCGACCCTGGTCGCCGAGCACCTCGCCCTGGTCATGCTGATCCACCTGCTGCGGCTGCATCTGGCCGGTGCCGGGACGGGCGAGGCGTCCGGCTGGCTCGCCGGGCTCGCCGACCCGGTCGTGGCCCCCGCGCTGCGGGCCATGCACGGCCGTCCGGCCCACGCCTGGACGGTGGCCGAGCTGGCCGGGGTCGCGGCGGTGTCCCGGTCGACGCTGGCCGCCCGGTTCAAGCACGTGGTCGGGCAGGGGCCGCTCGAATACCTGACCGGCTGGCGCATGGAACTCGCCACCGACCGCCTGCGCCGCGGCGACGACACGGTGGCGGCGATCGCCCGTGAGGTGGGCTACGGCTCGGAGAGCGCGCTGAGCAGCGCGTTCAAGCGGATCACGGGGACGTCCCCGCGCGATTACCGCCGCCGGCTCCGATCAGTCGATCGGTGAGCCCCGGCCGGGCGGATCCGAGGGCGTCAGGTCGCTTCGGAGTCGTAAGGGGGGATCTCGCCGTAGCCGAGCTCGTTGACCGGCTCCGGGGTGGGCGGGGCCGTGGTGGCGGGTTCCAGCTCACCGGGCTTGCTGCCGTTCCAGTCGTTCTCGATGTCGTCGAGAAGGTGCTTGCGGACGAAGTTGCGCGGGTTGAGGTCGGCGGGGTCGAAGTTGGCGTACTCCGGGCCCAGACCGGCGCGCAGGTCGTCACGCGCGTTGTTGGCCATCCGGCGCAGGTTGCGCAGCGTCTTGCCCGCCTGCGAGGCGACCTGAGGCAGCTTGTCGGGACCGAAGACGAGCAGCGCGAGGACGACCAGCGCTCCGATCTCCATCCACCCGAGTCCGAACACCGTGAGCTCCTACCGCAGTCCAACCTCTCCGAGGACTCCCCCGGCCTATCCCACAGACTAAGGGCTCACATGGACAGCTCGGTCGCCCCCCTCGACCCAATTACCGACATTTCCCCCTAACGCCACCCCACCCCCGCCCACACGACCCACTCGATGATCTTCGCGACCACCGATGACGCGGTGAGCACGCGGACAACAGCCAAGCGTGGGTCCGTGAGTGTGCGGTCGGCGGCTGCGCGGCCCCGTGGACAGCGGGCATGCGCGAGGCGGGCACATGCGTGAGGAGCGCGTACATGACGAGCACGCATGACGGGCCGGGTGTCGACCACCCGGCCGGTCAAGCATGCGCCGTTACGGCGGCGCGCCGGGGAAGCCGGTGAGCGTCACCCTGGAGGGCCGGTCACCGAGGTCGGCGGGTGGCGCCCACCGTGCGCAGCCGTAAAACAACAAGAAGAATCAAGAAGGCGTAGGAGTGGGAGTGTCGTCGGCGGCGACGGTGAGGGTGGCGGTGTGTTCCTGGCCGGCGCGCTGGTACTTGACCGTGATCTTGGACCCGGGCGCCTTGCTGCGGATCAGGGCGATCAGCTCGTTCCCGTCCTGCAGGGCCAGCCCGTCGATCTCCAGGATCACGTCGCCCGCCTTGAGGCCGGCCTTGTCGGCGGGCCCGTTGGCGTCCACAGGCTGGCGTCCGCCGATGGCTCCCGAGGCGATGCGCACGCCCTGGCCCCGGTAGTCCCGGTCCAGAACGATGCCGATCTTGGGGCGCTTGGCCTTGCCGGTGGTGATCAGTTCCTCGGCGACGCGCCGCGTCTGGTTGACCGGGATCGCGAAGCCCAGGCCGATGCTGCCGCTCTGGTTGGCCTCCGAGCGGCCGAGGGTGGCGATGGCGGAGTTCACGCCGACGACCTCGCCCTTGCCGTTCACCAGCGGTCCGCCGGAATTGCCGGGGTTGATGGCGGCGTCGGTCTGGATGGCGCTGATGTACGCGGGCTCTTCCGAGCTGGTGCCGGTCTCGTCGCCCGCGATGACCGGGCGGTTGAGGGAGCTCACGATGCCGGTCGTCACGGTGCCCGTCAGGCCCAGCGGGGAGCCGATCGCGATGACCGGGTCGCCGACCACGACCTGGTCGGAGTTGCCGAGGGTGACCTCCGGCGTCCCGAACGTCTCCTCCGGCTTGATCACGGCCAGGTCGGAGCCGGGGTCGCGGCCCACGATGCGGGCCGAGGTGGTCTTCCGGTTGTTGAACATGATCCGGATCTCGCCGCCGTCGGCGGCCAGGGAGACGACGTGGTTGTTGGTCACCACGTAGCCGTTCTTGATCAGGAAGCCGGATCCCGACGCGCCCTCGGTGGCGGTGCCGGCCTCGATCGAGACCACGCTGGGCAGCACCCGCGCCGCCACGCCCGCCACCGAACCGGGGTCACGGGCGGTCGCGCCGGTCGGCGGGGGGCCGAGGCTGTAGGAGGGGTCGTTAGCGCCGCTCGGCCTGGTCAGCAGGTACGTGCCGACGCTGCCGAGCAGCGAGGCCACCAGCGCGATGACCACGGCCGTCGAGATGAGGAACCCGCTGCTCGGAGCGCGCCTGAAACCGGGCGTGAAGGCGTGCGCGCCCTGGGGCGGCGGTGGTGCCCAGCCGGCGCCCATGGGGAACGCCTGGCGCGGCGGTTGCGGTGGCGTCCCGCCTCCGTGGCCGGGAGGACGGAACGGGCCGGTGGGTCCGGGCGGCGGCCCGCCGAACAGCGGGGCCTCATAGGCGCGCGTCCCGTTCCCCCCGTTGTCCGGGCCGACGAACGACGGGCTCTCGAAGGCTCCGGTCCGATGAAATGACGGGTTCTCGAAGGAACCGGTCCTCCCGGGAGAAGGGCTCTCGAACGCGCCGGTCCCGCCGGGCGACGGGTTCTCGAACGCGCCGGCCCTTCCAGGTGAAGGGCTCTCGAACGCGCCGGTCCCGCCGGGCGGCGGGTTCTCGGGTGAGCCGCCACCTGAGAAGTTCGGTGCGCTCCCGCCCGGCGGTGGGGCCGCGTACGGCCCGCTTTCTCCCGGGGAAGGCGGCGCGTCAGGCCCGGTGCCGCCGGAGGACGTGGCCGCGTAGGGCCCGCTTCCGCCGGACGACGGCGGCCCGTAAGGACCATTGGTGGCGGGGGGCGGGTTGGTGAAGGAGGGGGCGCCGTACGGCGGCACACCTGAAGAGGGGCGACCCGACGGGTCACCCCACGAGGTGCCGGACGGGTCGCCCCACGAACTGCCCGATGGGGCGCCCCACGAGGTGCCGAACGAGGCGGGCGGTTCTGCGCGGCCGTCCGGTTGTCCCGGCGGCTCGCCCGCCGGTTGGGAGGGGTCGTCCGCGGGCAGGAAGTCCGGCCGCCCCTGTGGTTCGGGGTAGTCCGACGGCGTGCGTCCTTCGGTGGGGCGCGTCTCGTCGGTCATCTAAGTCTCACCACTCCTCGGCTCGGCCACCGCGATCGTCGCTCTTGCGGCATACGAGTGTCATAAAGCATTCGTCACGAATCGCTTGTGACAAATCCCGAACTCAGATCGTATGCCCCAAGTAGTGCCGAATACGCCAAGTCCAAGCCTCGCGGACCCAGCCGCAGGTCAAGGCGTGGCCGTCGAGGGACCTCCGGACGGCGAGGTGCGCGGCTGCTGGAACAGCTCCACCGGCGGAGCCGGGTTGTTCTGCCCGACCCCGGTGGCCGCGAAGAAGGTGCCGAGCGCGACAGCCGCCGAGACCACCCCGACCGCCACGTACGTCGAGCGTCGCCTACCCCCTCGGCCAGGGCCCGAGCCCCCACCGGTGGCGTCCCTGCGCGGGCGGTTGTCCAGCGGCGCGATGCTGTGCGGGCCAGGAATGGGCACCCCGCCGAAGGTGCGGGACGGGAAAGGGCGCTCCCTCGGCGGCAGCGGCCCTCCCGGCTCCGCCATCCGGAGCAGGGACATCGTCAGGTCGGCCGGCATCGCCGGCCCCTCCAGCGCACGCAGACGCGACTTCAGCGCCCGCATCGACTCGACCTCACGCCTGCAGTCAGCGCAGAAAGTCAAGTGAGCCAGCGCGCGTTCGCGTTCGGTGTGGTTGAGCTCGCCGTCCACGAGCGCGGATACGCGTTCTCCAAGATGAGCCATCAGAATTCCTCCCCACGGATCACGGGCGGGGGGAGTTGGGAATTACGGGGGGCTCGATGATCGAGTGCTTCCCGCAACTGCGCCCGGCCTCGGTGAATACGGCTTCGGACCGTACCCAGCTTGACGCCGAGCGTGGCCGCGATCTCCTCGTATGACAGACCCTCGATGTCGCACAGCACGATCGCGGCCCGGAACTCCGGTGCGAGAGCGTCGAGGGCGGCCTGGATGTCGGGCTCCAGGTGGGCGTCGTCGAACGCCTGCGCCGGAGACGGCTCCCGGCCGCGCAGCCGCTCCGCGGCGTCGTCGGCCAGCCCCTCGAACCTGATGCGCTGCTTGCGGCGCGCCATGTCGAGGAACAGGTTCGTCGTGATCCGGTGCAGCCACCCCTCGAACGTGCCGGGGGTGTAGCTCGACAACGATCTGAAGACCCGGACGAAGACCTCCTGGGTCAGGTCTTCCGCATCGTGGACGTTGCCGGTCAGACGGTATGCCAGCCGATACACGCGCGCGGAGTGAGTCCGCACGACCTCCTCCCATGTGGGTGGAGTCCATTCGGACGACACGGGAGTATCCGCCTGGTGGTCGCTTTCGTCCACCAGAACTCCTCTCTCTGGGACCACCGCTACCGCCATAGTGCCTGGTTTCGTCCCTTCGTGCGCACTGCCTGCCTTCCGGACCGGCAAAGCCCGTTTAAACCTGCAACGCCTCAGAGCCCTCCTGAGTTCCCGTCCCGGCGTGTCTCCCCTAGGCTGCGATCGGTGCCAATCTCGTGGACCAATCGCACGAAAGTGGGGGGAGGCGGCCGATGACCCATCCGGTGGAGGCCACTCTGGCCTATGCGGAGCAGTTCCATCAGGAAGACGACATCCTGTATGCGGCGCGGCAGCGCGGGCTGGAGATGGGGGCGACACCCATCCTTCCCGGCGGCGGGGCGGCGCTGTGCTTCCTCGCCACGGTCGCCAACGCCAAGTCCGTCGTCGAGATCGGCACGGGCTGCGGCGTCTCCGGCCTGTGGCTGCTCCGGGGCATGCGCACGGACGGCACGTTGACGAGCGTCGACGTGGAGCCCGAGCACCAGAGGCTGGCCAGGCTGGCGTTCGCCGAGGCGGGCTTCTCCGGCGGCCGGGTGCGTCTCATCTCGGGCCGCGCGCTCGACGTGCTGCCGCGGCTGTCGGACGGCGGCTACGACATGGTGTTCGCGGACGGCGCGAAGCAGGAGTACGCCGACTACCTTGCGGAGGCGGTGCGCCTGCTCCGCGTGGGCGGCATCGTGGCGTTCGACAACATGCTGTGGCACAACCGGGTGGCCGACCCCGCCCAGCGCGACACCGACACGGTGGCGCTGCGCGAGGTGGGCAAGCTGGTGCAGTCGGACGAACGGCTCCGCTCGGTGCTCATGCCGCTCGGCGACGGCCTCCTCGCCGCAGTCAAGATCGCCGACTAGACGCGGCCGGGCCGAGCCCTCCCTGAGCCGCTCCGGCGCGGCTCAGGGGATGAGGCTGGGGCTCAGGAGGCAAGGCTCAGGGCGGGAACTCAGGCGCGGTCAGAGGCGGGCAGGCGGGGCTCAGGCGCGGGTGAGCCACTCCAGCAGGACGCGTACGCCGAACCCCGTGGCGCCCTTGCTCAGCACGCCCTCGTCGACGGTGCTGCGCCCGACCCCGGCGATGTCGAGGTGCGCCCACGGCCGCCGCCCCGCGAACTCCCGCAGGAACAGCGCCGCCGTGATCGACCCGGCCCCGAACCTGGACCCGGACTCGACGTTGGTCAGGTCGGCGATCGGCGACTCCAGCGCGGGCGTGTAGTCGTCGATGAGCGGCATCCGCCACAGCCGGTCGTCGCCCGCCTCCCCGGCGTCGATCAGCTGCTTGGCGAGCACGTCGTCGGAGGAGTAGACGGCGCCGACGTTGCGGCCGAGCGCCACCGTGATGGCCCCGGTGAGCGTGGCGATGTCGACGACCGCGTCGGGGTCGAGCTCGGCGTCGGCGTAGGCGAGGGCGTCGGCCAGCACGAGCCGCCCCTCGGCGTCGGTGTTGAGCACCTCGACCGTACGGCCGCCGTAGTGCTTGATCACGTCGCTGGGCCGCTGCGCGGTGCCGGACGGCATGTTCTCGGCCGCGGCGATCAGCCCGGTGACGCGTACGGGGGCGCCCAGCTCCGCCAGCGCGCCGAGCACGGCGATGACGACCGCGCCGCCCGCCATGTCGGTCTTCTGGGTCTTCATGTTCTCGGTCGGCTTGAGCGACAGGCCGCCCGAGTCGAACGTGATCCCCTTGCCCACCAGCACCACGTGCCGGTCGGTGGGCTGTGCGGGGGTGTAGGAGAGCTGGATGAGCCTGGGCGGGCTGGCCGAGCCCTTGCCCACGGCGGTGATGCCGCCGAACCCGTCGGCCTGGAGCTGCTCCTCGTCCCAGACCCGCACGGGCAGCCCGCGCTCGGCGGCCCGCTCGGCCAGCCAGGCCGGGTTCTTCACCGACGAGGGCGTGTTGGCGAGGTCGCGCGCCAGCGCCACCGCCTGGGCCACGACCTGCGCGCGCCGCACGGGCTCCGCGTCGGCGCCCGCGAACGCCAGCGCCCGCACCGGCTTCCTGCCCTCTTTGCCGATCCTGAACGAGTACGCCGCCAGCAGCGCCCCCTCGGCCAGGGCCTCCACGTCGCCCTCCGGGGTCACCACGGTCAGCGTGTCTCTCCCCTTGGCCCTGCGGGCCAGCGCGGCGCCGGCCTTGCGCAGGGCCCGCGGCGAGCCGTCGCCCACACCGTAGAGCAGGACCCGGCCCACGCCGCCGGCCCGCGCCACGGGCACCTCGACGATCTCCCCGGCCTCGCCCTTGGCCTCGTAGTGGGCCAGCAGGTCGGGCACCGGCAGGTGCAGCTCCACCTCGGGGCTGAGGTCGGAGGCGTAGGGGACGGCCAGCAGTTCGGCGCCGTCGGGGACCTCGGCGACCACCGACGCAGTGGTCTCAATGGGCACGGATTCTCTCCTCGAACGTCAGCGACCCTGGCGCCGGACTACGCCAGGGTCGTGGGTCAAACAGTCTGTCGGGAGCTTTTCAGCCGACGACGTTCTTCAACGCCTCGCCGAGCGCCTTGGCCTCGTCGGCGGAAATCTCCACGACGAGCCGGCCGCCACCCTCCAGGGGGACCCGCATGACAATGCCGCGCCCTTCCTTGGTGACCTCGAGCGGACCATCGCCGGTCCGCGGCTTCATCGCCGCCATGCGTGCATCCCTTCCTGCCTTGGGCTCCCGCGGCCCGCGATTTCCGACCGCCCATCGGGGGTGGTCGGCGCATTCACGTCTTCTGTGATGTCCTATTCTCCCGCATCGAGAGCGCTCATGGGTAACGATCTCCTCCCAGAATGCGTTGTCGAGGCGTGCGTTGACGTCCAAACTGGACGTCGTGCACGCTCGCGCCGCTCTGTTCGACCTGTACGGAGACCACCTGCGCTCGCGCGGTGGGCAGGCGTCCGTCGCCGCGCTCGTCAGGCTCATGAAGCCCCTGGAAATCGCGGCTCCGGCCGTCCGCACCGCCGTCTCCCGCATGGTCCGCCAGGGGTGGCTGCGACCGGTCCGGCTGCCCCAGGGCGCGGGCTACGGGCTCACGCCGAAGTGCGTCAGGCGGCTGGACGAAGCGGCCTTGAGAATTTACCGACCTGGGACGTTGACCTGGCAGGGAAGGTGGCACATGATCGTCTTCGAGGCGGTCAGGGAGCGCCAGCGCAGGGAGCGGCTCAGGGCCGATCTGGCGTTCCTCGGGTACGCGTCGCTGTCGGAGACGACGTGGATCGGTCCACGCTCGTCGATCGAGCTGGACAACCTGCTGGAGGGCGAGGGCGTGCGGGCCGACCGGTTCGACGCGGCGCTGGAGGGCGATCCGCGTGAGCTCGTGGCCAGGGCCTGGGATCTGGACGCCATCGGCGAGGCGTATGAGCGATGGCTCGCCGAGGCTGTCACGCTGATCAGCAGGCTGCCCGAAGGGGCCCCGGCGGACCGGGTGTTCGCGACCAGGAGCAGGCTCGTGCACGGCTGGCGCAACTTCCTGTTCCGCGACCCCGGCCTGCCGGCCGAGCTGCTGCCCGCCGGCTGGCCGGGCGAGAAGGCCAGGGCCTACTTCGAGCAGGAGGCCGCCCGGCTGCTGCCCGCAGCCGCCGCGTTCGTCGACAGGGAGCTGACTTGATCCGCTATGACGTGGCCGACGCCGTCGCCACCATCACGCTCGACCGCCCGGACGCGATGAACTCGCTGACCGCCGAGACCAAGACCGCCCTGCTCGACGCGCTGCGCCGCGCGGCGGGCGACCCCGCGATCCGGGCGGTGCTGCTCACCGGCTCAGGCCGGGCCTTCTGCGCGGGCCAGGACCTGCGCGAGCACGCCGCCAACCTGGAGGCGGGGCGCGGCCTGGACGACACCGTGCGCCGCCACTACAACCCGATCGTGGAGCTGATCACCACCATGCCCAAGCCGGTGGTGGCGGCGGTCAACGGCGTGGCGGCCGGCGCGGGCGCGTCCCTGGCCTTCGCGTGCGACCTGCGGATCGCCTCGGAGAAGGCGAAGTTCGCGCTGGCGTTCGCCGGCATCGGGCTGGCGCCCGACTCGGGCGCCTCGTGGACGCTGCAGCGTCTCGTCGGCCGGGGCCGCGCCACGGAGCTCCTGCTACTCGGCGAGCCGCTCGACGCCGCCCGGGCGCTGGAGCTGGGGCTGGTCACGCGCGTGGTGCCGCCTGACGACGTGCTGAAGACCGCCCAGGAGCTGGCCGTACGGCTGGCGCAGGGCCCCACCCTGGCCTACGCGGCCACCAAGCGGGCCCTGGCGTATGCCGCGACGCACACGCTGCCCGACTCGCTGGCGTTGGAGGCCGAGATCCAGGACGCGTGCGCCGCCACCCGGGACCACCAGAGCGCCACCCGCGCCTTCCTCGCCAAGGAGCGCCCCACGTTCAGCGCCGAGTGAGGGCCCCGGCTCAGCGGCTCCGGGCCACGCAGCCCTCGATGTGGTCGTTGACCAGGCCGATGGCCTGCATCAGCGCGTAGGCGGTGGTCGGGCCGACGAACCTGAAGCCGTGCTTCTTCAGCTCCTTGGCCAGCGCCTTGGAGCCCGGCGTCGTCGCGGGCACGTCGGCCATCGTCCTCGGCACCGGCGCGTCCGGGTCGGCGTGCCGCCACACCAGGTCGGACAGGCCGTCGGGCAGGTCCATGGCGGCCCTGGCGTTGTTGATCGCCGCCTCGATCTTGGCCCGGTTGCGCACGATGCCCGCGTCGCCGAGCAGGCGCTCCACGTCCTGCTCGGTGTAGGCGGCGACCTTGGGGATGGAGAAGCCGTCGAAGGCGGCCCGGAAGTTCTCCCGCTTGCGCAGGATCGTCAGCCACGACAGGCCCGACTGGAACGCCTCCAGCGCCACCCGCTCGAACACCTCGTCGTCGCCGGTCAGCGGGCGGCCCCACTCCTCGTCGTGGTAGGCGATGTACATGGGGTCCGTCGCCATGCCCGTCCAGGTGCAGCGGATCGGCTCGGTCATGGGCGCTCGCTCCCGTCCTTCGCCGGGGCGGCGTGCACGGCGTCCGCCGCCCCGGACCTGACCTCGCCGTCGGACCGGCCGGTCTCGTCCGGGTCCTCGACGGCGACAGGCTCCGCGTCGGCCTGCTCCTCCGCAGGAGCCTCGGGGCCGGAGGAGGCGTCCACAGCGGCTTCGGCCTCGGCGGGCTCCTCGTCCGTGGGATCCAGGGCGGGAGGCTCCGGCTTGACGGCGGCGGGCTCCTCGACCACCGGGTCCACGGCGGGGGCCGCGGCGCCGTCGGACGGCGCGGCGGGAGCCACGGCGCCGTCGGACGGCGGGATGCGCCACTCCGGGTCCTCCGGCGGGTGCCGCAGCTCGGCGGTGCCGTCCCAGGAGATCGTGGCGCCGCTGGACGTCACCGGGTCACCCGACTCCGGCAGCTCGCGGGCGACGGCCGGCGCCTCGGGCGCGTGGTCCGTACGGAGCCCGGCGCCCGGCGCGGCGTAGACCTCCTGGCGCGCGTGCAACCGGCTGGACAGCAGCTCCGAGACCCGCTGCTCCAGCACCGCGATGCGCGTGTCACGCGCGCTGATCGCGTTGGCGGCCCTGCGCAGGGTCTCGTCGACGCTCGCCGTGTGGTAGCCCACCAGGTTGACCGGAAGTTGGAGCGCCATGAAGTCGACCGCCGTGAGCTGCCCGGGTTCGGGCAGGTCGAGAGGCGGCACATCGGGCGGGAACTCGCTCAGCTCACCGCCCCTGCCGAGGGAGACCAGGACCACGCAGGCCAGGATGGCGATGGCGGCGATGGCGAGGATGACCAGCACATTGGCATCGTACTCACACCATCGCGGCACTTGCCCCAGCAAGCGAATTCTGCGGCGGTGAGCGGAGGGATCAGCCGACGGCCTCGCCGAGCTCGGTGACGCTGGGCCTGACCGGCTGCACGCGCGCTTCGAGGTGGGCGAACGCCTCGTCCACGGTGGTGGTCCAGGAGATCGCGTCGAAGACCGCCGCCCGGGTGAAGCCCTCGTCGTAGAGGTGGCTCATGAGCTTCTTCAGCGGCTCGTACAGGCCCCAGGGGTCGAGGACGACGAGGGGGCGGTCGTGGATGCCGAGCACCCGCGCGGTCCAGATCTCGAAGAGCTCCTCCAGGGTGCCGATGCCGCCGGGCAGCACGAGGAAGGCGTCGGAGCGGGCGTCCATGATGCCCTTGCGCTCGCGCATGCCGTCGGTGACGATCAGCTCGTCGGAGTCGTCGTCGGCCACCTCGATGTCCACCAGGACCTGCGGGATCACGCCGATCGTGCGCCCGCCGGCCGCGCGGGCGGCCGAGGTGACGGCGCCCATGCAGGAGACGGTGGCGCCGCCGCTCACCAGGGTGTGGCCCCGTTTGGCGAGCTCGGCGCCCACGTTTCCGGCCAGGTCGAGATATTTCTGGTCGATGTTCAGGCTGGAGGCGCAGTAGACGCAGATGTTCACATCGAGGAAGCCTATTGGGGCTCGGCGTACTGTGCCTCGGCAGCCTCCATCTCCTCCTCGCGCTGCCTGGAGCGGGCCAGGTCGGCGTCCACGATGATGCGCACGGCCTCGTGCACGTCGTCGGTGACGCTGATCAGGTCGAGGTCCTGAGGGGCGATCTTGCCGGTGCCGAGCAGGGAGCCCTTGATCCAGTCGAGCAGGCCGCCCCAGAACTCGCTGCCCATCAGCACCACGGGGAAGGAGGTGACCTTGTGGGTCTGCACCAGCGTCAGCGCCTCGAACAGCTCGTCCAGCGTGCCGAAGCCGCCGGGCAGGGCGATGAAGCCGCAGGAGTACTTCACGAACATGGTCTTGCGCACGAAGAAGTAGCGGAACTCGACGCCGAGGTCGACGTAGTCGTTCATGCGCTGCTCGAACGGCAGCTCGATGCCGAGCCCGACCGACATCGCGCCGTCCACCTCGCTGGCGCCGCGGTTGGCCGACTCCATGACGCCCGGCCCGCCGCCGGTGATCACCGCGTAGCCCGCCTCGGCCAGCGCGCGGCCGAGCGCGCGGCCCGTCTGGTAGTCGGACGTCCCCTCGGCGGTGCGGGCCGAGCCGAAGACCGTGACGGCCTGCGGCAGCTCGGCGAGCTGCCCGAACCCCTCCACGAACTCGGCCTGGATCCGCAGCACCCGCCACGGGTCCATGTGGACCCAGTCGGACGGCCCCTGGCGGGCGAGCAGCCTCTGGTCGTGCGTGGAGCGGGGGACGAGGCGGCCGCGCACCACCGCCTGGCCCTGACGGCGTTCAGGACGTGACTGTTTCATGATGGTTACGCTAGTCGCCTCGCGGGCCGCAGGGGCTCGGACCGCGAAAGCCCAGTTCAGGCAGGCGAACCGGGGCGCAGAAAAATCTTGGAAAAAGCAGGGAACCGGATTTCGACCCCGGCGCGTCTAACTGCCGAGGGTGCTGCTCGGGACTGAAAGTGGCTTTCCCCGCCAAATGGCCGGCGAGGAAAGCCACTTTCACTGTGTAGGCCCGTTCTCACTGTGTCAGCCACGTGCGCAGGGCCCGCTCGCTCTCCACGATCTTGGTGAGCGACACGTACTCCCCCTGCTGGTGCGCCAGGTTGGGATCCCCGGGACCGTAGTTCACGGCGGGCACCCCGAGCGCGGAGAAGCGGGCGACGTCCGTCCAGCCCAGCTTGGCGCGCGGCGTGCCGCCGACCGCCGCGGTGAAGGCCGCCGCCACCGGATGCGTCAGCCCCGGCCTGGCCGCCGGCGCGGCGTCCACGAAGTCCACCTCGAAGCCGTCGAACACCTCGCGTACGTGCTCCTGCGCCTGCTCCACCGACAGGTCGGGCGCGAAGCGGTAGTTGACGCTCACCACGCACAGGTCGGGGATGACGTTGCCGGCCACGCCGCCGCGGACGCCGACCGCGTTCAGCCCCTCGTGGTAGTCGAGCCCGTCGACCACCGGCAGCCGCGCCTCGTAGGCGTTCAGCCTGGCGAGCACCGGCTCGATCCCGTGGATGGCGTTGACCCCGAACCACGACCTGGCGCTGTGGGCCCGCCTGCCCCGCACCGTGACCTCGGCGCGCAGCGTGCCCTGGCAGCCGCCCTCGATCACGCCGTCGGTCGGCTCCATCAGCACCGCGAAGTCGGCCGCCAGCCATTCGGGGTGGTCCCTGGCCACGCGGGTGAGGCCGTTGCGCTCGGCCTCGACCTCCTCGCAGTCGTAGAAGACGTACGTGACGTCCTTGCCGGGCTCCGGCACGGTGGCCGCCAGTTTGAGCGCGACCGCCACGCCCGCCTTCATGTCGGACGTGCCGCACCCGTGGAGCAGGTCGCCCTCCACCCGGCTGGGCAGGTTGCCGGCGACGGGGACGGTGTCGAGGTGCCCCGCGATCAGCACCCGCTCGGACCGGCCCAGCTCGGTGCGGGCCACGACCGTCTCGCCCGACCTGTCCACCTTCAGGTGCGGGAGCGCCGACAGCGCCCGCTCGACCGCGTCGGCCAGGGCCTTCTCGTCGCCGCTCACCGACTCGATGTCCACGATCGCGGCGGTCAGCGCGCGTACGTCCTGGGTCAGGTCGAGCATCAGGTGTTCACTCCATGTTCGCGCAGCACCTCGTTGAGCGCCGCCTTGTCGTGTCGCTGCCCCGGCTCCAGGCGCTTGAGCACCAGCACGCACGGCAGCCCGAACGTGCCGCCGGGGAACTCCTTCTGCCGGGTGCCGCCGACCGCCACGCACCACGGCGGAACCTGGCCGCGCGCCAGCTCCTCGCCGGTCTGCACGTCGATCACCGGGATCGAGCCGGACAGGATGGTGCCGGCGCCCACGACCGCGCCCTCGCCCACCCGGGCGCCCTCGACGATCATGGCGCGGCTGCCGATCAGCGCGCCGTCCCCGATCACGACCGGCACCGCGTTGGGCGGCTCCAGCACGCCGCCGATGCCCGCGCCGCCCGACAGGTGGACGTTCTTCCCGATCTGGGCGCACGAGCCGACCGTGGCCCACGTGTCGATCATGGTCCCGGATCCGACGTAAGCGCCGATGTTGGTGAACGACGGCATCAGCACCACGCCCGGCGCCAGGTAGGAGCCCCAGCGGGCGATCGCGCCCGGCACCACCCGCACCCCGTCGAACGTGCTCTTGAGCGGGTGCCTGTCGTGGTGCTGGAAGTCGCCCACCTGCGAGCGGGCCATGCCGAGCACCTTGAAGCTGAGCAGGATGGCCCGCTTGGCGCGCTCGTCCACCACCACCTCGCCGCCCACCGGACGCGCGGCCCGCGCCTCACCCCTGTCGAGGAGGTCCACCGCGCCGACCACCAGCCGGCGCGCCTCGACGTCGGCCGGCGACAGCTCCGCGCGGCGCTCCCACAACTCGTCCACCACCGGGGATATCGGTGAGGAGCAGCTCACGTCTGTCATGGTCACGGAGCTTATCCGGCCGGGTAGGTTCTTCAGCGTGCGCCTGCGCTTCTCCCGTGGAGTCATCACCATCGCGATCATCGTCGTCGTGCTCGCCGTGGCCACGTCCGTGGGCCTCTACCACCTTCTCAAGAAGACCCCGCACCTGGCCGTGCCGAAGGCCCTCTGCACCGTGCGGGTCTCCGGCCAGGAGCTCCCCCTCGACCCGGAGCAGGCGCAGATCGCCGCCACCATCGCCGCCGTCGCGGCGCGCCGCCGGCTGCCCGAGCGGGCCGTGGTCATCGCGTACGGCACGGCGCTGCAGGAGTCGAAGCTCTACAACCTCCCCTACGGCGACCGCGACTCGGTGGGCGTCTTCCAGCAGCGCGAGTCGCAGGGCTGGGGCAAGAAGAAGCAGCTCATGGATCCGGTCTACGCCACGAACAAGTTCTTCGCCGCGCTGGTCAAGGTGAAGAACTACCGCAAGATCCCGATGGCGGACGCGGCCCAGGCGGTGCAGCGCTCCGCGGGCGGCTACGCCTACGCGCAGCACGAGTACGACGCCAAGATTCTCGCCGCCGCCTTCACCGGGCGTGTCCCCCAGGCCGTCCGCTGCTGGTACCCGCCGGGCAAGAAGACCCCCGCGCCGCGCCCCCGGACCGAGGAGGCGCGCAAGCAGCTGGCCAGGGCGCTCGGGAGCACGGCCATCAACAACCGCAAGCGCGGCTGGCTGATCGCCTCGTGGTCGGTCGCCCACGCCGAGAAGTACGCGCTGCGCCAGGTGTCCTACGCCGGGTCCAGCTGGTCGAACAACGTGGAGCTCAAGGGCTGGCAGCCGGGCGGCAAGTCGACCACCGCCAAGGTCGAGCTCTCCTGACACGCATCGACCACGCGGACGGCCGGCCTGGTCCGTCGCGGCGGCGCGCCGGGGAAGCCGGTGAGCGTCACCCTGGAGGGCCGGCCACCCGGGTCGGCGGGTGGTGCCCACCGTGCGGAGCCGTAAAGGATCGTCGGGGGGGTTACGAGGCGCGACGGGTGATGGCGATGGAGCCGGGAGGCAGGGGCTGGGCGTAGCTGGCGGTCCAGGAGCGGCCCTGGACGCGCTCGAACGACAGCAGCCGCCCGTCAGAGGCGCGGTAGTCGGCGAAGTCCAGCAGCCCCCGCTCGGGCAGCCCCGTGTCGCCCTCGCCGCGGAAGGCGGCCGTTCCGCGCTCCATGGGGAAGAACTCCACGTCCTCCATGATCAGCGTGCTCTTGGCCGGGACCATGCCCTGCGTGGGCACGTCGGTCCACAGCTGCACCTCCAGGTGCGGCGGGTCGCCCGCGTGGGCCTCGACCGACAGCCACTGGAAGCGGCGCGAGGCGTCCCGCAGGAGGAATTCGACCCATTCGTGCCCCTGCCACGAGATGTGCAGGGCGCCGAGGACGCGGGCGGGAGACCCGAGCACCTCGATCCGGTCGCCCACCCGGATCGTGCGAGGGTCGGTGTAGTCGGTGCCGGCATGGCCGGGGGCGCCGACCGGTGCCGCCAGCGGGGTCTCGACGGGAGCTACCTCGACCGGCGGCGCGCTCGTGCGGCCCTTCCTGTCGTGCCGCACGGTGACCAGGAAGGCCCCGAGCAGCAGCAGGACGGTGGCGATGCTCAGCCCGAGTACGACCATGGAGGTCATGCTCATCGATCAGCTCGCTCCACTCGCGGTCTGCCTCGGCATAAGCCTTATCGATTTATATGGGGACAAAGCCCGGCGGGGCTCTGACGGGCGATCCTACTGGAGGCGGCGCACCGCCGCAGCGATCCGCTCATCAGTCGCCGTAACGGCGATGCGGATGTGCCGCTCACCTGCCGATCCGTAGAAATCTCCCGGCGCGACCAAAATGCCGATTTCGGAGAGCTTGGCCACCTGATCCCACGAGCTCTGCCCGTTCGATGCCCAGAAGTACAGCCCCGCCGTCGAATGGTCGATCTGCCACCCCGCCCGCTCCAGCGCGGGCCGCAGCAGCACCCGGCGGGCGGCGTACAGCTCGCGCTGCCGGTCGGCGTGCGTGTCGTCGCCGAGCGCGGCCGTCATGGCGGCCTGCACGGGCTGGGGCATCAGCATGCCCGCGTGCTTGCGCGTCTCCAGCAGGCGCTTGACCAGGACGGGATCGCCCGTCACGAACCCGGCGCGGTAGCCCGCCAGGTTGGAGCGCTTGGAGAGCGAGTGGACGGCGAGCAGCCCCTCGTGGGAGCCGCCGCACACGTCGGGGTGGAGGATCGAGACCGGCCGGTCCTCCCAGCCCAGCTCGATGTAGCACTCGTCGGAGGCCACGACCGCACCGCGCTCGCGGGCCCACGACACCACCTTGCGCAGGTGCTCGACGGGCAGCACCCGGCCGGTCGGGTTGCCCGGCGAGTTGACCCAGACGAGGTCGACCCGTTCGGGGCCGAGCGCGAGCGTGCTGTCGGAGGCCGTGCCCACCGCCCCGGCCAGCCGGGCGCCCACGTCGTACGTGGGGTAGGCCAGCTCGGGGAAGACCACCCGCCGGGCGCCGAGGTAGGTCGGCAGCCAGGCCACGAACTCCTTGGAGCCGATCAGCGGCAGCACGTCCCGCTGGTGGACGGTGACGCCGTGCCTGCGCCGCAGCCACCCGGCCGCGGCCTCGCGCAACTCGCTCGTGCCGTGGGTGAGCGGGTAGCCGGGGCTGTTGGCCGCCCGCGCCAGGGCGTCCTGGACGATCCTCGGCACGGGATCGACCGGGGTGCCGACCGAGAGGTCGACGATCCCGTCGGGATGTGCGAGCGCGCGTTCCTTGTACGGCTCCAGCCGGTCCCAGGGGAAGTCGGGCAACTTGTTCACGGTTCTCCAGGGTTGTGCGTGGCTGTACCGAAAGCCGTACTGCGAGCCTTCTCGAAAGCACGCCGACCGGGGCATCCGGCGCGGATGCCCCCGTGCGGCGTGACCGGATCCGCTAGTGGTCCTCGCCCTGCGGCGGCAGGGCCGCCACCACCGGGTGGTCCTTCTCGATCTTCCCGACCTTCGAGGCGCCTCCGGGCGAGCCGAGGTCCTCGAAGAAGTCCACGTTCGCCTTGTAGAAGTCCTTCCACTGCTCGGGAAGGTCGTCCTCATAGAAAATCGCCTCGACGGGGCATACAGGCTCACACGCGCCGCAGTCCACGCACTCGTCGGGGTGGATGTAAAGCATGCGCTCGCCCTCGTAGATGCAATCGACGGGGCATTCCTCGATGCACGCCTTGTCCAGGACGTCCACGCAAGGCTGCGCGATGACGTAGGTCACCTCGAGCTCCTTCTTCTCCGCACCATGGCATGACTCTGACCGCGGTTTGCTACGCCCTAGTATTGCCGTGCTTGCCGGCTGGCCGAAACGGAGGGTGGCAAACTCGTGGCCGCACGCCTCGTCATCGCTATCACAACCCACGATATAGGCGCACGGATCACCACCCGCAGGCGCGTTCCCGGGGGATTTCGTGACGCCGTCGGCATCCTCGTGTCGTGGGAGGACGGACTTCTAAAAGTTCGCAAAAGGGACGGCACTCTGGTGGAGATCCCGGAAGACACGCTGGTGGCCGCCAAGGTCGTACCGGCCGCGCCTCCTCGACCTGGACGGATGTAACGGTAAGTATTCGTAGTGTGACCGTACGTACCTGCGCCGCCGCAGCAGCCATCCTCGCCAGCGCCGGATGCGGCGCGTCGTCCACCGAGCACTCCTCCGACCAGCCCAAGAACCTGCCGCCGGTCAACGTCCAGGCGACCTCGATGAAGGCCGGATTCACCACCATGGAGCGGCTCGTCGACGCCGCCAAGCGCGAGGGCCAGCTCAACGTGATCGGGCTGCCCCGTGACTGGGTCAACTTCGGCGAGGTCATCGACGCCTTCTCCGACAAGTACGGGCTCAAGGTCAACGAACTGGAGCCCGGAGCCAGCAGCAAGCGCGAACTGGACGCCGCCGCACAGCTCAAGCCCGACGTGTTCGACCTGACCATGGACATGGCCGTGTCCGGAGCCGACCGGTTCGCCCGCTACAAGGTGCAGAGCTGGCAGGACCTGCCCGACGACGTCAAAGACCCGTCCGGCGCCTGGTACGCCGCCTACGGCGGCTACATGTCCATCGGGTACGACCCGCGCGCGGTCAAGCCGCCCGTCTCCTTCGCCGACCTGCTCCAGCCCGGCTACCGGGTCGCGCTCGACGGCGACCCGCTGCGCTCGGCGGGGGCGTTCGACGGCGTGATGGCCGCCTCCATGCGGTCGGGCGCGCCGCACCCGGAGCAGGGGGTGGCGCTGTTCGCCAAGCTCAAGCAGGCCGGCCGGCTCACCGACCTCACCAAGGCCAACACGGTCGTCGCGTGGGACCACCTCAACGCGGCCCGCAGCGCCGCGCACCCGGACGCCTGGAAGGTGACGATCCCGCGGGACGCGCCGCTCGGCAGCTACCACATGCAGGCCATCAACAAGGCCGCCCCGCATCCCGCCGCCGCCCGGCTCTGGCAGGAGTTCCTGTTCTCCGACGAGGGCCAGAACCTCCTGCAGAAGGGCTTCGCCCGCCCGGTCCGCGCCGAGGCGATGCAGATGAAGGGGACGCTCGACGCCGAGCAGGCCGCGAAACTTCCCAAGGCTCCCGCTCCGCCGGTGCTCATGACGATTCCGCAGGCAGACGCCGCGAAGGCGTACCTCAGGCGGGAGTGGACCAAGAGTGTCGGATGAGTCCGAAGTGACTTGATATGTCGTAGGGACGATCAGGCTCTAAAGTGAGCAGACAGCACGGCCACGGGGGCCCGATGTCTGATCGAATGTGAGCTGATCGTCTTGCGATACGACACGCCGAGCCTGGAGCGGTGGAACAGTCGTGCCTACGACAGCAGCTTCGGCTACGTCTCGACGCAGGGCGCGCCGCTGGTCGACCTGCTGGACCCGCGGCCCGGCGAGCGCGTCCTCGACCTCGGCTGCGGCACGGGGGTGCTGACCGCGCAGATCGCCTTCAGGGGCTCCGACGTGCTGGGCATCGACGGCTCCCCCGCGATGATCGAGAAGGCCCTCGCCCAGTATCCGGGGATCAACTTCATCGTGGGCGACGGGCACGACTTCACCGTGGTGGAGCCGTACGACGCGGTCTTCTCCAACGCGGCCCTGCACTGGATGAGCCGCGACCCCAGCGCGGTGATCGCCAGCGTGCGCGAGGCGCTCGCGCCCGGCGGGCGCTTCGTCGCCGAGATGGGCGGGTCGGGCAACTGCGCCGAGCTGACCGCCGCCATGCTGACCGCCTGGCGCGAGTACGGCCTGCGCGAGCCCGACCTGCCGTGGTACTTCCCCACACCCGCCGAGTACGCTCGCCGCCTGGAGCAGGAGGGGTTCGTGGTCAGGCTGCTCGAATACTTCGACCGGCCGACCCCGCTCGACGAGTGCCCGGGAGGCGCCGCCGACTGGGTGCGCGTGTTCGCCGCGCCGGTGCTGGAAGGACTGCCGCCGGAGATCGTGGAGCCCCTGCTTCGTCGCGTGAACGAGTTGGCCGCACCCGCCCTCCGCAGGGAGACTGGCTGGATGGCCGACTACGTGCGTCTACGCTTTGCCGCCGTTCGGCGTTGATGCGTTGTACATGATGCGTAGGGCTGATTTGCCGGACTATGGTCTGTTCCGTGGGCGGCGAGATTATGGCTGCACCGCTGCGGCGGCGTGAGGGGCTGGTGAACGGAACGGGATGAACTTCTGCCTGAGCGACCTCGTACCACCGTTGAGGTGGAGCGACTCGTCGACGATCACGCTACTCACCGGGCAACCGGATCTGCCGGAGGCGTGGTGGCGCAGCCTGCCCATGCCGCGCGTTCTGGCGGCGATCGGCGCGGAGTCGCTGGGCGAGCTGCTGACGGAGATCGCCTTAGAGCACTGGCCGGCGGCGGCGGTGGGCGACGTCCTGCCCGCGCTGCACGTGCTCGACCCGGAGGAGGCGGACGAGCCCGCCGTCGCGATCGCCCTCGACCGGGCCGGATCGTGGGCCGGGCTGCTGGCGCTGACCAGCAGGGAGCTGGTGGACCAGCCGTTCATCCAGGCACGACCGGTGCTGAACACGCTGTTCTCGGCGGTTCTGGTACGTATGGCGCCCTCACGCGCGGCCTCGCCCGCCCACCCGGCGCCGGTCCCGCAGGAGACGGCGCAGGCGGTCGAAGCCGCCGCACCCGCAGAGGTCGTCGCTGAGCCCGGGCCCGCCGAACCCGCGCACGACGCTTCGGATCAGTCTCACCACGCCACGGAGCAGTCGCACGAGGCCTTGGAGCAGTCGCCCGCCGGCCTGGAGCGCTCACAAGGCGATCTGGAGCGCTCACACGGCGGCGTGGAGCCGTCGGCCGCCGCCGAGGAGCAGGAGGCCGCCGCGGCGGAGCCCGCGTCTCAGGAGCCTGACCCGGTGGTGAGCTTCGCCCCGGTGTCGGTGGTCGGCGAGCCCGAGCCGGCCGCCGCTGCGCCTGAGCCCGCCGAGGCCGAACTCCCGGCCGAGCACGCCCCCGAGGCGGAACGGCCCGAGGAGGTCGTGGCGTCCCACGAGGGCGCGCCGGAGGAGCCCGTCCAGGGCGAGGCCGAGCACGCCGGACCGGGTCAGGGTGGGTCTGAGGACGTCGCCTCCGACCAGGGCCAGCACGAGGAGATCGCGCCGGTCGGCGGCGAGGCGGTCGAGGCCGAGGCGCAGCAGGCGTTCCACGAGGTGCCCGAGCCGCAGCCACACCCCGAGCCGGAGCCCCAGCCCCAGCCCCAGCCCGAGCCGCAGCCCGTGCTCGGTGCCGGCGCGGAGCCGGTCTCCGAGCCGGCGGCCGAGGAGCCCCCGGCGGTGGATGAGGCCCCGGCGGTGGAGGAGCCCGCCGAATCCCCGGCTCTCCAGCAGGAGCCCGCCGAGGCGCCGGGCCCCCAGCCCGAACCGGCCGAGGCCGCAGCTTTCCAGCAGGAGCCTCCTGCCGAGGCCCCAGCTCTCCAGCCCGAACCTCCTGCCGAGGCCGCAGCTGTCGAGGAGGAGCCCGTCGATGCGGCGGCTCTCCAGGAGGAGGCAGCCGAGGCCGCAGCATCGCAGCAGGAGGCCGCGGAGGCGCCCGCCGCTCAGGAGGGACCGGCCGAGGGGCCACAGCCGCTGCCGGAGCTCATCGAGGCGGCGTTCGCCGGGCTGGACGACAAGAGCTGGGCCGTCGCCCAGAACCGGGTCTTCACCGACGAGCCGTCCGCCGTCGACCAGCTCGCCAAGCTCTTCGCCGTCCCCCCCGCCGAGATCTCCGCCACCGAGAACGAGTTCCGCACCCGCCTCGACCACTGGCTGGCGAGCGACGAGGCGGCCCCGTACCGGAAGCATCTGGACGAGCTGCGCAGGACGCTGGGCCCGGCGGTGCACAAGGAGCAGGTCATCGGCGCGGCCGACTGGCACAACGTGGAGATCCGCGCCCTGGAGGTCCCGGCCTGGCAGTTCGTGTGGACCACGCTCGCGCCCTCGCCACGACCCCAGCCGCAGCCCCAGTCCCAGCCGCAGCCCCAGTCCCAGCCCCAGTCGCAGTCGCAGTCGCAGTCCCAGCCGCAGCCGGCGCTCGGCGCGGTCCAGACACCGCCCCCGCCGCCCGGCCCGCCGCAGTTCCAGGCGTTCACCCCGGCGGCGCCTCCGGAGGAGGAGGCCAACGGCGAGGCGGAGCACAAGCCGTACCAGCCGCTGAAGGACGTCTCCCAGACGAGGCGCTGTTTCCGGCAGCCCGACGGGCGCTGGTGGCTGCGCATCGACGTGACGGCCGAGCAGCTGGCCGGGGGCGAGTGCACGCTGCCGACGGGGTTCGCCTCGTACCTGGGCCTGTCCCCCGGCGAGAACAGGACGGTCAGGAGCGCCGCCGGCGAGCTGACCATGGCCTGGCACGGCAGGCCGGTGCTCCAGTCCATCGAGCGCCTGCTGGTGGACGTGGGCGCGCGCGAGGGCGGTCACCTGTTCCTGACGCTGTCGGACGAGGGCGTGCTGCGGGCCAGGCACCTCCCGGTCGCCGCGCAGGGCGCCGAGAAGATCACCAAGGCGCTCCGGCTGGTCGGCTACACGGCCCCGGGAGGCACCCGGGACCAGGCCGCCAGGGTGATCGCCACGAGGATCGGCATGACGGGGCCGGTCAGCCTGCCCGACCTGCTCACCCGGCTCCGCGAACGCGGTGACCGCGACCTGATCGCCCTCCTGGACTGAGCCGGTGCCGCGGCTCGCGATCGGCCCTGAGTTTCCCAGGGAGCTCAGCGCACTGGCCCAGCCGGTGCGCAGGGACGCCGTGGTCGCGCTGCGCCGGTTCCTGCTGAACGTGGCCGGCGCCCCGCACCCCGAAGGGGTCAGGGGCGGACGGGATCCGCGGGTCGCGACCCTGCGGCTGGCCCCGGGGCACCGCGGGGTGGTGGTGCGGCAGCGGGACGTGTACTGGCTGCGTACGGTGCTGCCCGACCCCGACGCCTGGTCGTACGCCCGCCGCCACCGCTACGGCGTCAACCCGGTGATCGGCGTCGTCGAGGAGTGGGACGCGGAGGCGCTCGAACGGGTCGAGCCGGCGTTACGCAGGTCGGTCAGGTCCGCGGGGCTGTTCGACGCCATCTGCGACGGCGACCTGATGGGGATCGGCCTGGACGTGCACGCGCTGCCGCTGTTCCGGCTGATCACGAACGAGGCCGACGTGGCGGCGCTGGAGCCGCTGCTCCCGCCCACCCAGCACGCCCCGCTCGCCGTGCTGGCCGGGGGCGGCACGCTCGCCGACGCGTGGCGCGAGCTGGACGCCTGGCGCCCGTCCGACGAGGAGAGCGGCCCGATCGATCCCGAGGACCTGCACGCGGCGCTGCGGCGCAGCCAGGACCGGGCGGTGTTCGTGGCCGACAAGGTGGAGCTGGACCGGGTGCTCGACACCCCGGCCTGGTGCACGTTCCTGCCGCCGCGCCAGCACCGGCTGGCCAGGGCGCGCCGCTACGAGCGCCCGGTGCTGGTGGTGGGCGGGGCGGGCACCGGCAAGACGGTCGTCGCCCTGCACCGGGCCGCCCACCTGGCCGCGCACGGGTCGGGGCCGGTGCTGCTGGTGACGTTCACGCAGGGGCTGGCCGAGGAGCTGGCGGCCCGGCTCGACCTGCTCATCCAGGACGAGGTGCTGCGCAAAAGGGTCGAGGTGGACAATCCCGAACGTCTGGCCCTGCGCATCGTGGCCGACGCGGAGGGCCGCCGCCCGGCGCTGGTCGGCCCCGGGGCGCGCACGCTGACCGAACTGACGGAAGAGGCGCTGCGGCTGCTCTCCCTGGCGACGGGAGATCTACTGGACGACGTGGATCCGGCGCGCAAGCCGTACCGTCACATTGTCGTGGACGAGGCACAGGACGTGAGCCCGGCGCAGTGGCGGCTGCTGCGCGCGGCGGCGCCGCGGGCGCACGACGACCTGTTCGCGGTCGGCGATCCGCACCAGCGCGTCACCGACACCCGGGTGACGCTCGGCTCGCTCGGCATCCCCGCCGTCCGGCACGCGCTCACGCTCTCCTACCGGTTGTCCCAGGAGCTGCTGTCGTTCGCGGTGCGGCTGCGGGGCGGCCCGGCCGGTGGTCTGGCCGACGGTATGACCGATATGTACGGCTTCCGCGCGGCACGCAACGGCGACCGCCCGGTCGTCAGGGCGTACGACACGCCGGAGTCGGAGCTGGCCGGGCTGCGCGGCACGATCGAGTCGTGGCTGGCGGACGGCGTGCCCGCGGACGAGATCGCCGTCGCCGCGCGCAACACGCGGCTGGTGCGGGCGGCCAGGCGGGCGCTGACGGGCCTCGACGTGCGGGCGTGGACGTTCCAGCATCTCAAGGGCCTGGAGTTCGAGCGGGTGGCGCTCATCGGCGTGGCCGAGGGCGTGGTGCCCGAGCCGCCCCCGGAGGAACCCGACGCGCGGGCTCGTGCCCTGCAGCGCGAACGGAGCATACTGTTCGTCGCCTGCACGCGAGCGCGTGCGATGCTCTATATCTCCCATTCCGGACGAGGCAGCCCGTTTTTGTCACTCTAATCACATAGTCTGAACTGCGGAAATATCTTCCCATTGCCGGTTGGACCTCAATGAACCTCAGCCTGAGCGACCTCGCGCCACCCCTGCGATGGACCTCCCCTGGTCAGATCGCGCCGATCGTGGAGGAGCCACAGCTGCCCGAGGCCTGGTGGCAGGCGATCCCCCTCGATCGCGCGTGCGCCATCGTCGGGACGCAGACGGTGGCCGGCCATCTGGCCGACCTCGCCGTGGCCTGCTGGGGTCATCTGATGGTCGGCGACATCCTCCCGTTGCTGCGCTTCTCCGACCCGGCCGAGTCCGAGCGCACGCCGGAGTCGCTGGGCAAGGACGTGGTGCAGAAGCTGTTCACCGGCGTGTTCGAGCGGCTGCTCGAACCGGTCCCCGAGGCCGTGCCCGCGCCGTCCAGGCCGGACAAGCCGCTGCCCGACCTGATCGACGAGCTGTTCGGCGCGCTGGACGACCGGCAGCGGGCCATCGCGCGCGACCGGCTGTACGCGGCGCAGCGGGCCACGCTCGACGAGCTGGCGCAGCGCTTCTCGGTGACGCGGGAGCGGATCAGGCAGATCGAGCGCGACCTGCGCGACCACGTGGAGTCCTGGCTCGGCAAGCCCGACGCGGCCGCCCTGGTGGCGCACGTCTCCTGGCTGCGCGGCCGGCTCGGCTCGGCGGTGCCGGCCGACGACCTCCAGGCCGCCGTGCCGTGGCACCGGACGGAGCTGCGCTCGCTGGGGATCCCGGTGTGGCGCTTCGTACGGACGCTGCTGACCGGCTACGAGCAGTCCGACGGCTGGCTGGTGTCGGGCGGGGCGGACGAGCTGAGGGAGAAGACGCGGCAGCTGTTCGCCGACGGGCCGCGGCCGGTCGGCGAGGCGGTGACCATGGTCACCCAGCTCGGCGTCCGCGAGGACGTGGCCGAGCGGTGGATCCTGGCCGTGCCGCAGCTGCGCCTGCTCGGGCAGCACGTCGTGCCGTGGCCGCGCAGCATCAACGAGAAGGCCGAGGCGGTGCTGGCGGTGGCGGGCACGCCGCTGTCGCCCGAGGAGATCCAGGAGCGCATCGGCGAGGACTACAGCCTGGTCGGCATCCGCAACCAGCTCACCGCCGACGAGCGCTTCCGCCGGGTCGACCGCAACAAGTACGGCCTGACGCGGTGGGGCGGCGACGAGTACCTGGGGATCAGGGAGATGATCGCCAGGGAGATCGAGCGGGCCGGGGGCGAGGCGTCCGTCAGCACGATCGTGACGAACCTGACCTCCAAGTACGACGTCAGCGAGAGCTCCGTGCGGGCCTACTCCGGCGGTCCCGGGTTCGAGCGCACGCAGCGGGGCTGGATCAGGGTGGCGGGCACGTCGCCGAGCGGGGAGTCGGAGCCGTACCAGCCGCGCAAGGACGTGTCGGAGACGCGGCGCAGCTTCCGCTCGCGTGACGGGCGCTGGTGGCACCGCGTGGACGTCAACGCGGAGCACCTGCGCGGGTCCGGCTCGCCGCTGCCGACAGGGTTCGCGGCGCACCTGGGCATGGCGCCCGGCGGCCAGCTCACCGCCTCCACCCCGTCCGGGGACGTCGTGATCAGCTGGCACAACCAGCCGACCATGGGGTCGATCCGCAACGTGCTGGCCGACTTCAAGGCGAGCGAGGGCGACCACGTCTTCCTGACCGTGTCGGACGGCGGCGAGCTGCTGACCCGCTACCTTCCGGCCGCTCCGGTCGGGATGCCGCCGGTGAACCGGGCCCTCTACCTCATCGGCTACACCGCTCCCATCAGCTCGGAGATGGAGGGGCTGCGGCTGATCGGGGCCAGGATCGGCCTGCCGAACACGGCGACGCGCGAGGAGGTGCTCGCCAGGCTGCGCGAGCGCGGCGACCGCGACATCCTCGGCTTCCTCGGCTTCCTCGGCGGCTGACCTCACCCCGTCCCCCTGTCCGGCCCCTCCTCCGCGGCCGGGTTCGGGGGCGGCGGCTAGGCTCGGAGGATGCTCCGGATCTACGACACGCGCGCCCGGCAGGTCGAGGAGATCTCCGCGGGGCGGGCGGTGCGCATGTACACGTGCGGCCCGACGGTCTACCGCCACGCGCACGTGGGGAACCTCCGCACGTACGTGCTGTCCGACCTGATCAGGCGGGTGATCGAGCGGCGGCGCGTACGCGTGCTGGCCTGCCAGAACATCACCGATGTCGGCCACCTGACCGACTCGGGCGCCGACAAGGTCATGGAGGGGGCTCGGGCCGAGGGGCGCTCGGTGCGCGAGCTGGCCCGCTTCTACGAGGACGCGTTCGTGGCCGACTCCTCCGCGCTCAACCTCCGGCCGCCGGAGCACATGCCGCGGGCGTCCGAGACCGTCGACCTGATGATCGAGCTGATCGCGCGGCTGGTCGAGCAGGGGCACGCGTACGTGGTGCCGGACGGGTCGGTGTTCTTCGACGTACGGACATTTCCCACTTACGGCGATATTTCGGGGAATCGCCTGGACGACCTGAAACCCGCCCACCGCATCGACGCCGTCGACCCCCGCAAGCGGTTCCACGCCGACTGGGCGCTGTGGAAGCCGTCCTCCGGCGAGCTGACGTGGGAGTCGCCCTGGGGGCCCGGCTTCCCCGGCTGGCACGTGGAGTGCTCGGCCATGTCCCTGCGCTTCCTCGGCTCGCGTTTCGAGCTCCACGTCGGCGGGATCGACCTGCGCTTCCCGCATCACGAGGACGAGCGCGCACAGTCCGACTCCGCCGCCGGCCACGAGGTCGTCCGGCACTGGGTGCACGGGGAGCACCTGCTGTTCGACGGGCGCAAGATGGCCAAGTCCACCGGCAACGTGGTGCTGCTGTCGGACGTCGTCGCGGCCGGGCTCGACCCGCTGGCGGTGCGGCTGGCGTTCCTGGAGCACCGCTACCGGCAGCAGATGAACCTGACGTGGGACACCCTGCGGGCCGCGGACCGCACGCTGCGCCGGTGGCGGGCGCGGGTCGCCGAGTGGTCGGAGTCGCCCAGCGCGCCGATGGCCTCCGGCTGGGTGGAGCGGATCGAGTCCGCCTTCGACGACGACCTGGACACGCCCTCGGCGCTGCGGATCCTGCGGGAGCTGGAGCGGGACGACACGGTGGCGCCGGGGGCCAAGTTCGAGACGTTCCTGCATGTGGACCAGGTGCTGGCGCTCGACCTGTCGACGGAGATCGGCAGGGCGCGGGTCCTGCCGCCCGGGGCCGGTGAGCTGCTGGAGGCGCGGGCTCGGGCCCGCGACGCCCGCGACTGGGACGCTTCTGACCGGTTGCGGGAGGAACTGGCCGAGATGGGGGTACGCGTCTCCGACACCCCGGAAGGCCAGACCTGGTCCTGACCCCGCGGCGTCCATCCGCCCGATCCTGGCAGGCCGCCCGATCCACGCGAGGCGCCCGGCCCACGTGAGTCCCCTGACTCACGAGAGCCGTCCGATCAACGTGAGCGCGCCCCGTAAGGGCGTCGCTCTGGTGCGTAACCGTCAACCCGGTAACGGCCTCGGCCGGGGTGGCGATGGCGGCTGGAGGAGTGATCTAGGACTGACAGACTTGATGCCTGTTCGGCGGAGATCGGAGGTGTCGGTGAAACCCTATGCGTGGATGCCGGGGCCGTTGCGGTGGTCCGCACGGGTGTTGACCGTTCTCGTCGCGCTGGCCCTGGTGCTGGCGGGGGTCGTCGTCTACACGGTGCGGAAGTCGTTCCCGCAGGTGGACGGGTCGCTGCGACTGCCAGGCTTGACCGGAAATGTAGAGATTTATCGGGATAAATATGGAATCCCGCAGATCTACGCCGACACCGCCGAGGACCTGTTCATGGCCCAGGGCTTCGTCCACGCCCAGGACCGCTTCTACGAGATGGACTTCCGCCGCCACCTCACCGCCGGCCGCCTGTCCGAGCTCTTCGGCAAGGCCACGATCGACAACGACAAGGCCATCAGGACCATGGGCTGGCGCCGGGTCGCCGAGCAGGAGCTGCCCGAGCTGGCCCAGCAGACCCGCGACTATCTCGACGCGTACGCGAAAGGCGTGAACGCCTGGCTCGCCGCCAACCCGAACGCCTCCGACCGCAGCTTCGAGTACTCCATCCTGAAGATCCAGAACGGCGACTACGAGCCGGAGAAGTGGACCGCGGCCGACTCGGTGGCCTGGCTGAAGGCCATGGCATGGGACCTGCGCTCCAACATGGAGGACGAGATCGACCGGGCGCTGGCGCTGACCAAGCTGCCCAGGGAGCGGGTGGAGCAGCTCTACCCCGGCTACCCGTACGACCGCCACTCCCCCATCGTCACCGAGGGCACCATCCACCAGGACCGCTTCGACCAGCGTGCCGAGCCGCGCACCCGGGCCGCGCAGGCGCTCGGCCAGGCCGCCAGGACCCTTGACGCGGTGCCGAGCACCATGGGCTCCGAGGACCGCGCGGGCATCGGGTCGAACTCGTGGGTGATCTCCGGCGAGTACACCGAGAGCGGCAAGCCCCTGCTGGCCAACGACCCGCACCTCGCGCCCCAGATGCCCTCCGTGTGGTACCAGGCCGGGCTGCACTGCAGGAAGATCACGGAGGAGTGCCCGTACGACGTGACGGGATTCACCTTCTCCGGCGTGCCCGGCGTGATCATCGGGCACACGGACAAGATCGCGTGGGGGTTCACCAACCTCGGCCCCGACGTGGCGGACCTCTTCCTGGAGCAGGTGCGGGACGACACGTACCTGTACAAGGGCCGGCAGGAGAAGCTGGACGTCAGGCAGGAGAAGATCAAGGTGGCGGGCGGCGAACCCGTCACGATCACCGTCAGGAGCACCCGGCACGGCCCCCTGATCAACGACGTGATCGGCAGCGCCCGGCCCAGCGGCGAGGCCAACGCGGTGGCGCTCCAGTGGACCGCGCTGACGCCGGGCAGGACGGCCGACGCCGTCTTCGCGCTGAACAAGGCGGGCGACTGGGGCGAGTTCAAGGCCGCCGCGTCGCTGTTCGACGTGCCGTCCCAGAACCTGATCTACGCCGACACCACCGGCAAGATCGGCTACCAGGCCCCGGGCCGCATCCCCGTGCGGGAGCACGGCGACGGCACCTGGCCCGTCCCCGGATGGACGGGCGAGTACGACTGGAAGACGGCGCCCATCCCGTACGACCAGTTACCGTCGGTCGAAGACCCGGTCGACGGGTTCATCGTCACCGCCAACAACGCCGTCATCGACCCGAGGCGCTACCAGCCGCTGCTGACCAAGGACTGGGCGTACGGCTACCGCTCCGAGCGCATCCGCGACCGCATCAAGGACGCGATCAGCAAGGGGCCGATCGACGCGGCCACCATGTCGGCGATCCAGCAGGACACCTACAACGACTTCGCCGAGACGCTGGTCCCGGCCCTGATGCGGGTGGACCTGGCGGGGCCGAGCGGCGAGGCCAGGCAGATGCTGAAGACGTGGGACCGCATGCAGGGCCTCGACTCCGCCCCCGCCGCCTACTTCAACGCGGTGTGGCGCCAGGTGCTCATGCTGACGTTCAACGACGACCTGCCGGAGGCGGCCAGGCCCGCCGGGGGCGACCGCTGGTACGACGTGGTCGCGCGCCTGCTCGACCTGCCGGACGATCCCTTCTGGGACGACGTGACCACGAAGAACTACAGGGAGACCCGCGACGACATCCTGCGCCAGGCGCTCGCCTCGGCGTACCAGGAGCTGACCGATCTGCTCGGCCCCGAGGTCAAGTCCTGGCGGTGGGGCGACCTGCACCGGCTGGAACTGGTCAACGGCTCGCTCGGGACGTCCGGGATCGCGCCCATCGAGGCGCTCTTCAACCGGGGTCCGCTGGCGGTGCCGGGGAGCAAGGACGCCGTCAACGCGACCGGTTGGAACGTTCAGAGGGGGTACGAGACCACCGCCGTGCCGTCGATGCGCATGATCGTCGACCTGTCCGACCTGGACAAGTCCCTGTGGATCAACCTGACGGGCGCGTCGGGGCACGCCTTCCACGACAACTACTGGGACCAGGCCGAGGCGTGGGCGAGGGGCGAGCTGCTGCCGATGCGCTCCAAGCCCGAGTCGATCAAGAAGGTGGCCGTCCACACGCTCACGCTCATGCCCTGACCGGCCGCCCCTCCCTCCTCCGGCGCCGTACACCGCCTGCGCGATCACGTACGGCCGGGGCGGACCCCGCACCGCCCCGGCCGTACGACCAGGGTCGTACCGGCGATCCAGACCCCGGGCCGACGCGCCGGGCCACGGCCCGCTGCCAGCATGGCGGCATGCATCGCGTCTGGTACGTCATCGGAGTCCTGCTGGTCCTGGCCGGCCTCGTCCACCTGGGCGTGCTCGTCGTGGACGGCGGGCCGTGGGAGGGCGCCGTGTCGTGGCGCAAGCCGTTCACGTTCGGGGTCTCGTTCGGGCTGAGCGTCCTGACCCTCACGTGGGTCGCCCAGTTCGTCCGGCTCCGGGCCCGCTCCTTCGTGCTCGGCGCCTTCGCGGTGGCGGCCACGCTGGAGGTCGCCCTGATCACCCTCCAGGCGTGGCGCGGCGTCCCGTCCCACTTCAACATGGAGACCCCCTTCGACACCGCCGTCGCGCGGGCCCTGGCCGTGGGCGGTGGCGTGCTCATCGCCATCGCGATCACCCTGACGGTCGCCGCGTTCCGCTCCGATCCGGGCGTGCCGCCGAGCACGCGCCTGGCCGTCCGTGCCGGCTTCGCGACCCTGCTGGCCGCCATGGCGTTCGGCGGCATCATGATCGCCCGCGGGGTCTTCGAGGTGATGACGGGCAACCAGCAGCTCGCCTACACCGTGGCCACCGCGCTGAAACCGGCGCACGCGGTGTTCATGCACGGCGTGCTCCTCCTGCCGGCCCTGTCCTGGCTCCTGTCCCGCACCCTGCCCTCGGAGCAGGCCCGGCTGCGCTGGATCCGCCTGGCCACCTGGCTCTACGTGGCGGTGGCGGGCGCCGTCGCGGCCCTGGCCCTCGCAGGCGTCACGATCGTCACGCCGTCCACCGCGTCCGTCCTGAGCGCCGGCGCCGTCTCGGCCCTGGCCATCGCGGCACTCGCCCTCGCCTGGCTGAACCGCCCGCCGAGGCCGGCGCCGGCTCCGTCAGGCAGCCGGCCGGAGAAGGTGGCCCACTGACCGGCCATCTCAGCCCCCACCCCGCACGACAAGGGCCCTCCAGGCGAGGAGCGGCCTCCCCCGGGCAAGCCGAACGGCCGCTGTTACGCTCTTGGCTTGTGATTGATCGACGGCTCCTCCTCGTGCACGCCCATCCGGACGACGAGTCGATCGGCACCGGCGCGACCATGGCCAAATACGCCGCCGAAGGCGCCCACGTCACCCTGGTGACCTGCACCCTCGGCGAGGAGGGCGAGATCATCCCCAAGGACCTCGCCCGGCTGGCCGCCGACCGCGACGACGCGCTCGGGCCGTACCGGATCGACGAGCTCGATGCCGCCTGCCGGGCGCTCGGCGTCGAGGACCACCGCTTCCTGGGCGCGCCGGGGCGCTGGCGCGACTCCGGGATGATGGGGGTGGCGTCCAACGACCACCCGAAGGCGTTCTGGCGCGCCGACCTCGACGAGGCGGCGGGCGAGCTCGTCAAGGTCATCCGGGAGGTACGCCCTCAGGTGCTCGTCACGTACGACGACAACGGCTTCTACGGGCATCCCGACCACATCCAGGCGCATCGGGTCTCGCGCAGGGCGTTCGAGCTGGCCGCTGACGCGGGCTTCGGCGAGGGTGAGCCGTGGCAGATCGCCAAGTTCTACCACACGGCCCTCGCCCGGTCCGTCATGCGGCGCACGGCGGAGGCGCTGCGCGAGGCCGACGTCGACTTCCTGATCGAGGCCGTCGATGACATGCCGTTCGGCAACCCCGACGAGGACGTCACCACCGAGATCGACGCCCGGGCCTGGATCGGCAACAAGATCGAGGCCATGCGGGCGCACGCCACGCAGATCGTCGTGGACGACCCGTGGTACGCGCTGTCCAACAACATCGGCCAGGAGGTCCTGGGCGTCGAGCACTACACGCTGGCCTTCGGCGTGCGGGGTCCGGCCGTGCCAGGTCCGCCCGTCGAGGCGGGCGGGCTCGGTGAGCCGCACAACCGCGAGAACGATCTCTTCGCGGGCATCGGCTAACCTCGTGCGACATGGAACATCGCAGCCAGGCCGAGTCGGCGCTGGGTGGGGCGGCGTACGGCATGCTGTTCGTGCTGGGCGTCGTCATGGGGGTCGTGGGCGGTTTCACGCATCCGGTGTGGCAGGCCGTCTCCGCTGCCCTGTGGGTGCTCGGGCTGTTCGGGGTCTGCCTGGGGGCGGGCCGGATGATGCGGGCCAGGCTGGGGGCGTTCGTGACGGCGCTCGGATGGCTGCTGGTGACGATGCCGTTCACCCTGCGCATGGGAGCGGGAGACCTCGTGATCGCGGAGGGCGCGCCCGGATACATCTACCTCTACGGGGGGCTGGTGGCCATTGTCGCGGCCTACTTGCTTTCGCCCACGTCAGGGGGTGGCTCGTGGCTTCTGCATGGGTACCCTCCAAAAAACTCCATGTAGCGGCATAAAGTAGCGTTCGTGCATTCGATCGAGCGGCCCGTGGACCCCGGAACGTACCGCAAGGTCGTCGGCCTCTTCACCACCGGAGTCGCGATCGTCACCACCAGGGTGGGCGACATCGATCACGCGATGACCGTCAACTCGTTCACCTCCGTCTCCCTCGACCCGCTCCTGGTGCTGTTCTGCGCGGAGAAGGTGGCCCGCTTCCACGACGCGGTGATCGAGGCGGGAGTGTGGGGGGTGTCGGTGCTGCCCGCGTCGTTGGAGGACGCCTCCCGCTTCTTCGCCCACCGGGGCAGGCCGCTGAACGGCCAGCTCGCGCGGTGGTCGCACCATCGCGGCGACTCGGGGGTGGCGTTGTTCGACGGGGCCCTCGCGACGATGGAGTGCGTGACGACGGCCGTGCACGACGGCGGTGACCACTCGATCGTGGTGGGCGGGGTCACGGGGCTGGACACGCCGTCGGACGGGGCGCCGCTGCTGTACCACGAGGGCCGGTACAAAACCCTCTGACCCCGGCCGTACACGTCCACGCTGGACGGGCCACACCGGCCCGCCCCGACCATGCGACGGGGCGTCAGGAGACCCACCTGACAGGAACCGACCACCCGACGCGACCTCAGGGACCCACCCGACAGGAACCGGCCACCCGACACGGTCTTCAGGGCCTGCCCGACAGGAACCGGCCACCCGACATGGTCTTCAGGGCCTGCCCGACAGGAACCGGCCACCCGACATGGTCTTCAGGGCCTGCCCGACACGAGCCGGGCCAGGGACGTGGCCTGGCCCGGTCGTTGATCGTGTCCGGTGACGTCACCCGGTTGGCGGCGTCGCCCTATTCGGCCGGTGGGGTGGTCGGCGTCTCAGACGGGCTCTCCGTCGGGACGCTGGTGTCGGTGGGCACAGCCGTGTCAGTCGGCACGGCCGTGTCCGTGGGCACAGCCGTGTCCGTGGGAGCGGCCGTGTCGGTCGGAAGCGGCGCGTCCGTCGGGGGCTCCGAGGGCACCTCTGTCGGGGTCTCCTCCACCGGCGGCGGACACGTCGGGATCTCCGTCGGGGCGGCCGTGTCGGTCGGTGTCACGCCATCCGTGGGCGTGTCGGTCGGTGCGGTGGGAGCTTCTGTGGGGGTTTCGGTTGGAATCTCGGTGGGAGTTTCGGTCGCGGTGTCAGTAGGGATCGAGGTCGGGGTGTCGGTGACCGTCGGGCTCGTCGTGACCGGCGGGGAGTCCGTACCCGTCGGCACCGGCGTCTCCGTCGGCACGGGCGACGGCGGGACCGACTCGGTCGGCGGGACCGGCTCACTCGGTGGGACCGACTCGGTCGGGAGGAGGGTCGCGGTCGGCGGGACGCTCGGCTGGCAGGTGAATGTCTCCGTGACCGTCGGCCCGGGCTCGGTGACGGTCACCGTGACCGTGACCTGCTCCGTCACCGTGACCGTCGGAAGAGGCGTCACCTTGACCGCCGGCTTTCCGCGTTTCTTGTACTTGCCCCAGCCCAGCCGTTTCCTGGCTTCGCCTGAGCCCTCGGTGACCGGGAGGTTGACGCTGGCCGTCCTGCACGACCTGCCCTTACAGACTTTCTGCCTGACTGTGAAGAAGGCGGCTTCCGCGTCCGCGATGGAGACATTCAGATAGGAAACGCCGCGGCTCTTGACTACTTTTGTAGTGGCGGTGTATCCCCCGTCCGTGAGGGTCTCCGTGGGTGTCGGACTCGTGGTCGGGACGGTGGTTAACGCCACGTTCGCGCCGAGGGCGCCTAGTCGGGTGTCAGTGGATCGTAGGGGATCGGTCGCTGACGTCTGGGTGATCGCAACTCCGCCGGCTCCTGCCAGTGCGACGGTGCCGAGCAGCGCGCCCAGGATGGAGAATCTCATAATCCTGCTCTTTGGGAGATTTCAGGACAGGGGATCATTATTCCGACTTGTCAAGATTGGTCAAGGGTGAGACGCATGGAGAGGCGCTTCCGGTTCCGGCGTACGGCGAACTTCATCAATCTGGCCACTCCGCTCGGTCTGCTGATCTCGTTCATCGGTGGCGCCACCAGGCAATCCGGCCCGGACGGGCTCATTCTGGCCTTCGGTTATCGCTACCGTTTCCCCATCGCCGGGGCGTTCACCGTCGGCAACGTCGTCCTGACCAGGCGGCACGCGCTCGACGAGCGGCTCATTCGCCACGAGGCCCGCCACGCCACCCAGTGGGCCTGGTGCGTCGGCCTCCCCATGCTCCCGCTCTACCTGCTGTCCATGGCCGTCTCGGTCGTGATCTGCGGCCACCAGGCGTCGTACAACGTCTTCGAGCGTCTGGCCGACCTGGACGACGGCGGCTACCCCCGCGCGCCCCTGCGGTGGCGGCGGACGAAGGGGATGCCGTAAGGCGGACCACGCGCCGGCCCGGCATGGGCCGACGCCGCTCGCCGGCCCTCCTGCTTCCCCATCGCCCAAAGGCGGCGGTCCTCTCGGAAGCACCTGATGGCAGGATTGGGGCCATGAGCGAGAGCTTCCCGCGCCTATCTGCCAGGACCCGCCGGTTCACCCTCGGGGTGCCCAGGGGCTTCACGATCTCCCCGGACGGCGGCCGGGTGGTCTTCCTCCGTACGAAGTCGGGCACCGACCCGGTGACGTGCCTGTGGGAGCTCGACACCGAGACCCACGTCGAGCGCCTGATCGTCGACCCGCGAGCGCTCCACGGCGACGAGGAGGACCTGCCGCCCGAGGAGCGGGCCAGGCGGGAGCGCAGCCGGGAGGCGGCGGGCGGCGTGGTCTCGTACGCCACGGACCGAGACGTGACGCGGGCCTGCTTCGCCCTGTCCGGCGGGCTGCACGTCGTCGACCTGGCCAGCGGGCAGTCGCAGCGGCTGGACACCCCGGGCGCGGTCATCGACCCCCGACTGTCGCCTGACGGGCGACATGTCGCTTACGTCACCGGCGGCGCCCTGCGCGTCCACGACCTAGTCACGGGCGAGGACCGCGCGCTGGCCACGCCGGAGTCCGAGACGGTGACGTACGGGCTGGCGGAGTTCATCGCCGCCGAGGAGATGGACAGGATGCGCGGCCACTGGTGGGCGCCGTCGGGTGACGCGCTGCTGGTCGAGCGCGCCGACGAGGCGCCGGTCCGGACGTGGCACATCGCCGACCCGGCCAACCCCGACCGCCCGGCCACGGCCCAGCGCTATCCCGCCGCCGGCACGCCCAACGCCGTCACCGAGCTGTACGTGCTGGGGCTCGACGGGTCGCGGGTCGCGGTGCCGTACGACGAGGAATACCTCACGACGGCGGCCTGGAACTCCCACGCGCTGTCGATCGTGACCATGACCCGTGACCAGCGGACGCTGCGGCTGTTCACGGTCGATCCGGCGACCGGCCGCTCCACGCTCGTGCGCGAGGACACCGATCCCGCCTGGGTCGACGTCGTCACCGGCGTGCCCGAACACCTCGACGACGGCTCGCTGGTGTGGGTGGCGAGCTCGGGGGGCGGCAACCGGCTGTTCGTCGGCGACCGCGCGGTCACGCCGCCGACGCTGCAGGTGCGGGCGGTGCTCGACGTCGATCACGACAGCGTGCTGTTCAGCGCGAGCGGCGATCCCACCGAGATCCAGCTGTGGACGTGGGACGGGCATTCGCTGCTGCCCGTGTCCACCCGTTCCGGGGTGTTCTCGGGGCGTATGGCGGGCGGCGTCGGCGTGCTGACCGAGCAGAGCCTCGACGCCGAGGGCGTGTCGACCACGGTGGTACGGCGTGACGGCATGGCGGTGCCGATCCCGTCGTTCGCCGAGCGCCCCGGCCTCGACCTGCGGGTCTCGCTCGGCCGCTCCGGCCGGCGCGAGTTGGCCACCGCCGTGGTGCTGCCGTCGTGGTACGAGCAGGGCTCGGGGCGGCTGCCGGTCCTCATGGACCCGTACGGCGGCCCGCACGCGCAGCGGGTGCTCAACCGGCGCGGCGCGTTCCTGGAGAGCCAGTGGTTCGCCGAGCAGGGCTTCGCCGTCATCGTGGCCGACGGGCGGGGCACCCCCGGCCGGGGTCCGGAGTTCGAGCGCACCGTGCTGAACGACCTCGCCACCCCCGCGCTCGAAGACCAGATCGACGCGCTCCAGGGCGTGGCGGAGCAGTACCCCGACGACCTCGACCTGACGAGGGTGGCCATCCGCGGCTGGTCGTTCGGCGGCTTCCTGGCGGCGCTGGCGGTGCTGCGGCGGCCGGACGTGTTCCACGCGGCGGTGGCGGGTGCGCCGGTGACGGACTGGCGGCTGTACGACACGTGCTACACCGAGCGATACCTGGGCCATCCGGACGAGCAGCCCGAGGTCTATGAGAACTCCTCGTTGTTCGGGGACGCCGCCAAGCTCGAACGCCCGTTGCTGCTGATCCACGGGCTGGCCGACGACAACGTGGTGGCGGCCCACACGCTGCGCCTGTCCTCCGCCCTGCTGGCGGCGGGGCGCCCGCACAGCGTGCTCCCGCTGTCGGGCGTGACGCACATGACGCCTCAGGAGGTGGTGGCGGAGAACCTGATGCTGCTCCAGGTCGACTTCCTGAAGCGGTCACTGGGCTGAGCCTTTCCGGGCGCGGTCCGTACGTACGGGAGGGCCGCGCCCGCCGAGTTGGTCTGACAACCCGAGGTCTGACTGGCCACCCCCAAAGATCAAACCGTCGTCCGACGCGATGCCGCCCGCCGCTCCGGCATCGTGAGCGCCATGTTCAAGCCCCTCACCACCACCCTGACCTCACTGGGCGTCAGCGCCCTGCTGGGCACGGCCCTACACGCCGCCGCGACCACCACCAGACCCGCGTCCACGACCACGGCAGCGGGCGCGACCACCACCGCAACCACGACCGCAGACGCGACCACGGACGCCATGACATTCGCGCTCGCGTCCGCCACCGCAACAGCGTCCACCGCGTCCACCGTGGCAACGGGGTCCACCGTCGCAACAGCGTCCACCGCGGCAACGGGGTCCACCGCGGAAACCGCGTTCACGACCGCGACCACGACCGCGTCCACGACCGCGTCTACGTCCACGACCGCTGCCAGGTCCGCCACCGCCGCTGCCAGGTCCGCCATCGCGGCGACCGCCACCACCGCACCACGGGCGCTGGAGTGGCAGACCTGTCCCGCCGACAAGATCGGCATGGAGTGCGCCGACCTCCAGGTGCCGGTCGACTGGCAGAAACCCGACGGCCGCAAGATCACGCTCAAGCTGGGCCGGCTGAAGGCCACCGGCACGTCGTCAGAAGGCTCGGTCCTGGTGGCCTACGGCGGCCCGGGCGGCCCCGGCATCGCCATCACCCAGTCCAACCCCGGCTGGTGGGCCAAGCTCCGCGAGCGGATGGACATCGTCACGTGGGACACCCGCGGCTACGGCGAGCAGTTCAGGGGCCTGTCCACCGGCCTGCAATGCGCGTGGACCCGCATCCCCATCCCCGACCTCCCCGAAGACGACGCCGACTTCGGCCGCCTGTCCGACACCAACCGCGGCTACGCCGAGGCCTGCCGGCTCAAGGATCCCGAGCTGTTCGCCAACATGAGCTCGGCCGACCAGGCCAGGGACATGGAGGCGATCAGGAAGGCCCTGGGCGAGGAGAAGCTCAACTACTACGGCGCCTCCTACGCGGGCTTCTACGGCCAGGACTACGCCCGCCTCTTCCCCGGGCGGGTCCGCACGATGGTCCTCGACGGCACGTGGAGCCACAGCGCCGCCGACTGGGAGCACGAGCTGGAGGAGATGGCGAGGTCCAACGAGCAGTTCCTGCGGCGCTTCTTCACCTGGTGCGCCGACCATGACTGCGCGGACGTCCCCGGCCTCTGGCGCGCCGTGATCGCCCGAGCCGACCGCACCCCCATCCCCACCAAGACCGCCAACGTGGCCTACAAGAGCCGCGACCTGCAGAGCTTCGCCCTGGCGCTGGCCCGCCAGGGCGACACGGCCTGGCCCAAGCTGGCCCAGGCGATCCGGAAGGCCGCCAAGGGAGACGCCTCCGACTTCGTGCCCAAGCGCGGCGCCCGCTACCCCGACCAGGCCACCGGCGTCACCGAGTGCACCGACTGGCCCCGCGCCGCCAACCGCGCGGAGATCACCGCGGCCGTCAAGCGCCTGCGGCGGGTCGCCCCCAACGCCGGCACCGCCAACACGATGGCCTCGGCCACCCTGGCCTGCATCGGCTGGCCCCAGCCTGTCACCAACCCGCCCGCCCCTCTCCCCAAGGGCCTTCCGCCCATGCTGGGAGCGGGCGCATGGGGCGAGTCGGACGCGGTGCAGCGCGTCCTGTCACAGGTGCCGGGCAGCGCCACCATCCACCACGACGGCCCTGGCCACACGCTCTACGGCGTCAACGCCTGCGCCCGCGACCACATCAACACCTACTTCACCGATCGCCGCCTCCCTGCCACGACGACCAAGTGCTGACAACGGGCCGCCCAGCCCGAGGACGCAGGACCAGGCCCGGTGGCGCGGGACCCTGAGCCGGAGGATGGAGGAGCCGAGCCCGGTGACGCAAGAGCCGAGCCCACACCTCATGGCAGGTGCGTTGCTCTGCGCAACCTCAGGAGTGCGTGTCCGCGGGTGTTCCGTGCCAGCTCGTCCACAGGGCGGCGTACGAGCCACCCCTCGCCACCAGTTCCTCGTGCGGCCCCAGTTCGGTGATCCGCCCATCCTCCACC
This sequence comes from Nonomuraea phyllanthi, assembly GCF_006334985.2. Taxonomy (GTDB): domain Bacteria; phylum Actinomycetota; class Actinomycetes; order Streptosporangiales; family Streptosporangiaceae; genus Nonomuraea; species Nonomuraea phyllanthi. The sequence continues at coordinate 248,619 of NZ_VDLX02000013.1, read as the reverse complement.
ACGGCCACCCGGTCGGCGTCGTGTGCCGTGTAGAGCCGGTGGGCGATCGCGATCACCGTGCGCCCGTCCAGCACGGCGGCCAGGGAGCGCTCCAGGTTCCGGGCGGCGCGCGGGTCGATCAGGGAGGTGGCCTCGTCCAGCACCAGCGTGTGCGGGTCGGCGAGCACCAGGCGGGCCAGGGCGAGCTGCTGGGCATGGGCGGGCGAGACCGCGTGGCCGCCGGAGCCCACCTCCGTCTCCAGGCCCTGCGGCAGGGCGAGTACCCAGGCCAGCGCGTCGACCGCGTCGAGCGCCTGGCGTACGGCGTCGTCGGCGGCGTCAGGGCGGGCGATCAGCAGGTTGTCGCGCAGGGTGCCCTTGAACACGTGGTGCTCCTGCGTGACCAGCGCCACGTGGCCGCGCAGATCGTCGAGCGGCAGGTCCACGAGCGGCGTCCCGCCCACGGTCACCGAGCCGGTACGCGGCCCGTGGATGCCCGCCAGCAGCCGTCCCAGCGTGGACTTGCCGGCCCCGGACGGCCCCACCATGGCGAGCCGTTCGCCGGGCCGTACGGTCAGGGACACGCCGTGCAGCACGTCCCGCCCCTCCCGGTACGCGTAACGGACGTCGTCCGCCTCCAGCAGTTCCCCGGAGGGCTGCGACGAGCCGGCGACCCGGTCGTCGGGCACGTTGGCCACGCCGAGCAGCCGGGCCATGGACGCCCCGCCCACCTGCAGCTCGTCGATCCACATGAGAAACCTGTCCAGCGGGTCGATGAGCTGCTGGGCGTAGAGGGTGGCGGTGGCCACCTGGGAGAGCGCCACCCATCCGTTGGTGTAGAACAGGCCGCCGACCAGCACCGTGGCCACGACCGGGATCACGTAGCCCAGTTCGACGGCGGGATACCACCGGGTGCGGAGCCCGAGCGTGTAGCTCTCGGCCGCGAAGGAGCTGCCGATGTCGCCGTCGGTGCGCGCCCGCCGGCGCTCCTGCAGCCGCAGCGCCTCCACGGCCCGCGCGCCCTCGACCGTTTCGGCCAGCCCTTCGGTCATGTCGGCATAGGCGGCGTTCTCGCGGAGGTAGCCGTCGCGTGCCCGCTGCAGATACCACCGGGTGGAGACCCAGATCACCGGGCCGGCGATCAGCATCGGCAGCATGAGCAGCGGGCTGACCAGCAGCAGCGCGCCGATGGTGATCAGGAAGGTGACGAGGGCGATCAGCGTCTCGGGCACGGCGTGGCGTACGGTGCGGGACAGGGAGTCCACGTCGCGGGACGTGCGCGTGATCAGGTCACCGGCTCCGGCACGTTCCACCGTGGACAGCGGCAGCCCGAGCACCCGGTCCACGAACTCCTCGCGGAGCTCGGCCAGCACCTTCTCGCCGAGCCTGGCGGAGGCCAGCACCGCGAACCGTACGAGCGCGCCCTGCAACAGCAGGAAGCCGCCGATTGCGGCGGCGACGACGGCGACGTTCACCGTGACGCCGTACTGGAGGTCCTGCACCAGCTGGCCGAGCTGCCACGGCACGACCAGCCCGGCGACGGCCGCCAGCCCGTGCAGGGCGAGGGCGATCGCGAGCTGGCGCGGGTAGCGGAGCGTCAGCCGCCTCGCGTAGGCACGCACCTGTTTCCGGTCGGCGACCGGCAGGATCTCACGGGCCATGCGCCCTCACCCCTCCCCACGGGTCACGGTCGCGGCGTACGCCGGCGAGTCGTCCAGCAACTGCCGGTGCGTGCCCTCCGCGAGCACCCGCCCGCCCTCCACGTAGAGCACGTGGTCGGTACGGTCGAGCACCAGCGGGCTGGTCGTGCAGACCATCGTCGTCCTGCCGGCCCGGGCCTTGGCGAGGCGTTCGGCGATGCGGGCCTCGGTGTGGGCGTCGACGGCGCTGGTGGGCTCGACCAGGATGAGCACCTCCGGGTCGGCCAGCAGCGCCCTGACCAGGCGCAGCCGTTGCTGCTGACCGCCGGAGAACTCCCGCCCGGCCTCGGCCACCATGGAGGACAGGCCGTCGGGCAGCGCCTCCACGATGTCCTCGGCGCAGGCGGCCTGCAGGGCCTGCCACACCTCCTCGTCGGAGGCCGTGCCGCGCACGTCCAGCTCGTCGCGCAGGGGGCCGGTGAACAGGCGGGCGCCGTTGTCGGCTACCACGATCCGGGCGCGCACCTCCTCCATGGGCAGGAGCGACAGGTCGGTCGCCCCGAACATGACGTCGCCCTCGGCGTAGCGGCCGAGGCGGTCGGCGATGGCGATGGCGTCCTCCGGGGCGTTCGCGGCGACCGCCGTGAGCCAGCCGGGCTGGAGGGTGACGCCGCTGTAGGAGTCGCGCAGCACGCCGCCCGCGCTGCTTCCGGTGCCACCGGTGAGGTCGGGCTCCATGGACAGGATGCGGATCACGCGCCCGGCGGCCACGTGGCCCTTGGTGAGCTTGTCGGCCATCTCGGTGAGCGTGCGCAGCGGCCCGATCAGGAAGACGGCGTAGAGGTAGAAGGAGACGAGCTGCCCGGTGGGGATCTTCCCGTCCACCGCGAACGACGCGCCGATGCCGGTGACGACCGCGATGAGCAGGCCGGGCAGCACGATCTGGGCGCCTTCCAGCACCGACTCGACCCCGGCCACGCGCACCCCGGCCCGCCGCACCTGCTGGGAGCCGTCGCGGTAGCGCCCGGCGAAGACCTGCTCCCCGCCGATGCCGCGCAACACCCGCAGGCCCGCCACGATGTCGGCGGCGCGGGTGGACAGGTCGCCGGTCAGCTCGCGCTGCCTGGCCTGCCGCCGGTGCAGGGGCTTGAGCAGCGGCCCGACGGCCACGGCCATGAGCGGCACGCCGAACAGCACCAGCAGGCCCAGCGGGAGCGACGTGGAGATGAGGATCACAGTGACGGTGACGATCGCCACGACCGACCCGACACCGCGCAGCAGGATGTCCATGGAGCTGCCGATATGAGCGATATCAGAGTTTCCGACGCTGACGACCTCCCCGGTCGACAGGCGCTTCGGCAGCGTGGCGCCCAGCCTGGCGGCCTGCCGGGCGGTCACCTGCACCGTGCGGTACGCGGCGGCCAGCCAGTTGTAGACGGCCATGCGGTGCCGCATGATGCCGGTGAACGCCTGCAGCAGGCCGAGCCCGAAGAGAATCGACGCCCAGAGCACCAGCGCCCTGGAGTCCTTGGCGGTGACGGCGTCGATGCCCTTCCCGAGCACAGCCGGCATGAGCGCCTGCACCAGCCACCACAACGTCGCGAAACCGATGCCCGCAAGCAAGGACGGAGTCTGCCGCCGCGCGTTCCACCACAGGTAGCGGAGCGGGCTGCGGATGTCGGGCACGCCGGGATCGGCTTCAGGAAGGGAGCGCATGGCCTGACAAGGTTGACAAGGCGGTGCCCGGCCCGGCAAATGGTTTTCACCCCGCGCTCCCGGTGCCGTACGCACGATCCGCCTCCCGGCTCGTAGGCAGAAGTCGGCCCGCCACCGGCTCCGATGGCAGGCCGAGCGTCCGGGAGGGAACGACTCCGTTCCGGTGCTGCTGGGAGACGTGAGCGCCCGGGAAGGAACGACTCAGTACCGACCCTGGTGCGAGACATGAGCGCCCGGGAGGGCCGCTCGGCACCGACCGTGGTGGGAGGCGTGGGCGCCCGGGAAGGCCGCTCGGCACCGGTTCATCGGCGCCTGATCTTTACCAAGCCCGGACATACACCTTGTGCCACAGAGGGTCACTTTCTGTGATGAGCTGGGGGTATGAGCGTGGAGGAACTCCTGCTGAAGATCGCCGACCTGTGCCCGCCCAGGAGAGGTCGCACATGAACAGCACGGTCATCTGGCAGGCCGCCGCGCACCTCCTCGCCTACCCCGACGAGCGCTTCTGGCGGCGCCTCCCGCTGATCAGGGACGCCGCCGAGCCGCACTTCGGGGCGTTCCTGGCCCGCGCCACCGACCTGGGTCCCGGCGAGCTGGCCGCCCACTACGTGGAGACGTTCGACCTGCACCGGCGCTGCTGCCTCCACCTGACCCACTACACCGACGACGACACCCGCCGGCGCGGCCGGTCGCTGGCCGCGCTCAGACAGCGCTACCACGCGGCGGGCTGGGAGCTGATGGACGACGAGCTGCCCGATTTCCTGCCGGTCATGCTGGAGTTCGCGGCGCTCGATCCCGCGGGCGCCACCGTGCTCAAGGAGCACCGGCCGGAGCTGGAGCTGCTGCTCACCGCGCTGTCCGACCGCGACTCGCCGTACGCGTACGTGATCGGCGCGGTGTGCGCGGCGCTGCCACCGATCACCGCCGACGAGCTTCTTCAGGCCACCTGCCCGACCCAGGGCAGCCAGGACGGCCCACCACCGCCCGAGATGGTGGGGGTCGATTCATGACCAGCCGGTTGGGTCACTCGTAGGCGGGGCTCGTGAGAGCCGCAAGCAGGTGCTCGTGGGGTGCCGGGGCACACTCGCTCCCCTGGTCCCGCGGAGCCCTCGCCGTCCAGTCTGACGTCGCGGTGTGTAGGGCAGGCTGACACCGCACCCCGACGCCGGGCGCGCGGCGGCGGCAGGCCGACACTGCGGCCCGACGCCGGGAGCGAGGGGCGGCAGGCCGGCGCCCTCCCCAACAACGGCGGGCGGGACCGGGTCGGCGCTCACCCCCGGTGCCACGGCGATGCGGTCAGCCCGACACTCTTTACAAGGTGCACGCGGCCCCCTGGATGCCGTTGGTGACGCTCTTGCCGTTCAGCCCCCTGGCGCGAGCACTTTCCGACCCTCTGGGGCATTTGTTCCGTCCTTACATCGTGTATCGGAGTGGCGTCCGATGGCGTGCCGGGGGTCTGGGGAAGGGTGCGGGTACGCCAGAATCGACCCTTGTGAAGCACGGGTACACCAACAGCACATTCGGCGACGGCGCCCTGGTCGTGAAGTGCTACCAAGGCCCGGAGGCGGCGTTCAGGCTCTCGACGGAGAGGAGATACCTGCGCCGCCTGCGCGGCAGGCTGCCCGTGCCGCGCGTGCACGGGGTGACCTCGACCAGCCTGACGACCCGCTTCGTGCCGGGGGACCACGGCCAGGACCTCCTCGACGAGGGCCACGCCGTGGAGGTGCTCACCGAGTGCGGCCGGATCCTGTCCGACCTCCACCGGCTGGGCATCGTGCACGGCGACTTCGGCCCCCAGAACATGCTGTTCGACCCGGCCACGTTCCGTACGACCGCGATCCTCGACTGGGAGTGGGCCCATCCGGGGCAGCCGATCGAGGACCTGGCGTGGTGCGAGTGGATCATCCGCAGCCACCACCCCGAGCACGTCCCGCTGCTCCCCCACTTCTTCGGCGCCTACGACGGCACCGTGCCCGGGTGGGCGGAGCGCCAGGAGGCCATGGTGGCCCGCTGCCGTGCCCTGCTCGACTTCTGCGCCCGCTGGGAGCCGGGCGGCGGCAGCGAGAAGCTCTGGCGCGAGCGCCTCGACGCCACGGCCGCCTGGAGCGAGTGACCTCAGGTCCCGGCGGTGGCATGGGCCGGCAGTGCGCCGGCGGCGGCATGGGCCGGCAGTGCCGGCGGTGGCATGGGCGGGCAGTGCCGGGCGCGAGGGCGGCGCTCCTCCAGATCCGCGCTGAACGGGGCCGCACTCCTCCACCTGCGCGCTGAACGGGACCGCGCTCATCCGCATGCAGGCTGAACGGGACCGGCGGTCACGTTCGCCCAGCCCCCGGCGGGAGGAATGGAAGTTCCGGCCGGGGTGTAACAACGGGAGAGTTCAGACCACTTCGTGGTGTCAGAAGAACGCATCCCGAACAAAGGGGCTGGGCGGTGACGGATGATGCACAGCGATTCACCGGCATGTACGACGCGTGCCGGCAACGCGTGTGGGCCTACGCGGTCAGTCGCGCGGGTCGGCAGGTGGCCGACGAGGTCGTGAGCGAGACGTTCGCGATCGCCTGGCGGCGGCTGGACGACGTGCCGGAACCGCCGTTGCCGTGGTTGCTGGGCGTCGCCAGGAACGTGCTGCGCGACAACGTACGCGCGGAGGTGCGCCGGGAGGCGCTCGCGGCCGAGCTGCGGGCCTGGACCGAGGGCGACGTGGCCGACCAGGTGACCGAGCGCCTGGGCATTCTGCGCGCGCTCGCCACGCTGGCGGACGACGACCGGGAGATCCTCATCCTCGTCGCCTGGCAGGGCCTGTCACCGAAGGAGGGCGCCCGGGTCGTCGGCTGCTCGTCGGCGGCGTTCCGCGTACGGCTGCACCGGGCGCGCAAACGGCTCAAGCAGGCCCTCGACCAGGCCGCGGAGCCCGGCGGCCTGGCCAGGACCGAGCAGGCGGCCCCCCGTCCCCACGTGCGGAACCTCAGCGAGGAGTGGTCATGAACCCCATGGACGAACTCAAGGCCGCCCGGCCCGCCCATCTCGGCGACCGGTCCGTGGACCCGCACACCCGGGCCACGGAGCTCTCCCGTGCCATGGCGGGCGCCAGGCAGCCGCGGCGCGGGCGCAGGGCCGTACGGCCCGCGTGGGGTCTGGGGCTGGCCGGGGCACTGGCGGCCGCGACGGCGGCGGTCGTGGTCGTCTCCGCGAACGGCCCTGCGCCGGCACCCGCCCCCAGCGCGCCCGCGAGCGTGGCGAGCGCGCCGAAGGTGACGCTGTCGGCCCGTGACGTGCTGCTGGCCGCCGCCGGCAACGCCGCCAGGCAGGAGGACGGCAGCGGCGCGTACTGGCACAGCGTGTCGGTGAGCCGCAGCGTGTTCACGGCGGCCGAGGGTGGCTACCAGGTCGTGGACCAGCAGCGCAGCGAGAGCTGGACGCCCCGCGCCACCGGGGCCGACCAGCAGCAGTGGAGCCGCTCCCGGTCGCTCGGCGCGCGGCCCGCCACCGAGGAGGACCGGCAGGCCTGGGAGCGGGCCGGCTCGCCCGCGGAGATCGAGGTCAAGGTCGCCAGGAAGGGGGCCATCGTGCTGAACACCTCCCCGGGCAAGGCTCAATCGGGTCACAGCCCCCTGGTGGACGGCGACAAGGTGTTCTGGCTGGGCCGCAACGTCACCATGAAGGACCTGCTGGCACTGCCGGACGACCCGGACGAGCTCAAGAGGTGGCTGCTGGCCTCGTACGAGGGGCATGACACCGAGTCGTCGAGCGTGCCGATGGCCAGGGGGCCCTGGCTGTTCAGGGTGAGCGTCGGGCTGATCATGGACATGCCGGTGACGCCCGAGGTGCGCGGGGCCGCGTTCCGGATGCTGGCCGACGTGGACGGCGTGCAGGTCGCCCAGAACGTGACGGACGCGGAGGGCCGCCAGGGCACCGCCGTGTCGATCGAGGAGCCCACCCAGGGCGGCGGTGTCACGGAGCACCGGCTGGTCTTCGACGAGTCGACCGGACGCGCCCTGGCCAGCGAGAACGTCGTGGTGAAGGCCCGCGGTCTCCAGGCCGGCCTGGCGCCGGGCACGGTGTCGAACTCGACCGCCCTGATCGAGGCCGGCTGGACCGACACCCGGTCCTAGAACACCCGCCCGCCCGGCCCGAAGACGCCTGTCGGGCCGGCTCTAGGACACCCGCCTGCCCGGCCTTAGAACACCGGCCTGCCCGGCCCGAAGGCACCTGTCGGGCCGGCCCTAGGACACCTGCCGGCCCTAGGACACCTGCCGGGCCTCGTCGTTGGCGTTGGCGCGGATCTGCTGGATGCGCTGCTTGGTCAGCCCCAGCAGCTCACCGATGTCGCCGTCGGACAGGCCCAGCTCGTGCATGTGCTTGACCCGTTTCTTGAGCGTGCGCGTGTAGTCCTCGGCGATCGCGGCGGCCTGTCGCTGCAGGGCGGCGAAGTCGTCGAGGTCCTGCTCCGAAAGGCCGGGCAGCGTGTAGTGGTAGACCGGCGTGGGCGGCCGGTCGCGGTCGGCGAACAGGAACGGCAGGCCGTCGGCGACGTCCCCGTGCAGCTCCTTCAACGTGCGGGCGGACATGCAGCCGGCCACGCCGTCCACCTGGGCCAGCCAGAGGCTGCCCGCCAGGGTGATGTGAACGTCAACGCGGTCCGCGGTCATGGATCCTCCAGCCAGTCGTCGCCGAACAGGTGCGCGAGCCCCCGTTCGAGGGAGTCCACCAGGTGCGGGGTCTCCCCAGGGAAGAGCGGGACGATCGCGCGGGCCGCGACGCGGCCCTCGGCGTCCCACAGCAGGAGGAATCGCTGGCGTTTCGTCGTTTCCGCCCAGTCGCAGCGCAAGCCATGGGTGTGGGAGAGCCCGATGATCCGATCGCGGATGGCCGCGTAGTCGTCTCGTTCCACCACACGCGGCAGACTATATCCCTTGCCCAACACCGACAAGGGGTCTTGTCGACAAGATTAGTCAGCGCCCCAGGCCACCAGGAACGTGCGTACGGCGGCGCGGGCCAGGCTCCGCAGCTCGGCTTCCGGGAGAGCGCGGGTGCCCATCTCCGAGCGAACCTCCAGCGGCCCGACGAGCAGCGCCATGAACTGCTCGGCCGCCTCGTCGGGATCGGCGGCGCGCAGGCGGCCCTGGAGCGCCAGCCTGGCCAGCCGGTCGGCCAGCGCCTGGTGGAGGCGGGGCCCGCCGCCCTTGACGATGTCGAGCAGGTCGGGGAAGCGGAGGATCTCGGAGTAGAGCAGGCGGCGCAGCGCGCATGAGCGGTCGTCGGTGTGCAGCCGGAGCAGCTCGTCGGCGACGCCCTCCAAGGTGGACCGCAGGTCGTCGCCGGGATCGGCCAGCGGCTCCAGCGCCGCCAGGCGCTCGTCGAGGAGGGCCTGCGCGACGGCCTCGACGGCGTTCCTGAACAGGGTGGCCTTGTCGGTCATGTGGTTGTAGACCGTCGGCTTGGCCACGCCGGCCTCGTCCGCGATGTCCTGCACGCCGGCCCGCGCGTAGCCGAGCCGGGCGAACACGGCGAAGGCGCCCTCCAGGATCGCCCGCCGCTTGTCGATCCGCCCGCGCGAGATGGTCGCCATGCCACCGATTGTACTCGCTGGTTCAGATTTATTGACGAGAGAGTTGTATTCAAACTCATGGGATCGCTATTTTGAACCCATGAGTTCAAGTGATGACCGCCTCACCCCGACGCTGCTCGGCGTCATCGGGGTGATCCTGCTCGGCGGGCTGCTGGGCATCCTCAACAGCACGATGGCCGCCGTCGCCATCGACACCCTGGCCGAAGCCTTCGGAACCTCGCTCAGCACGATCGGGTGGACGTCCACCGGGTTCCTGCTGGCCGTGACCGCCACCATCCCGTTCACCACCTGGGCCGTCGACCGGTTCGGCGGCAGGCGCCTGTGGCTGGCCGGTCTGGCGATCTTCATCGCCGGATCGCTCGGCGCCGGCCTGGCCTGGAACGTGGGCGCGCTGATCGCCTTCCGCGTGGCGCAGGGCTTCGGCGCCGGGCTGCTCGACCCCCTCGTACTCATCCTGCTGGCCCGCGCCGCCGGGCCGCGCCGGGCCGGGCGGGTGATGGGGCTGATGGGCGTGGTCCTGTCACTGGGGCCCGTCCTCGGGCCGATCGCGGGCGGCGCCGTACTCTCCGGGCTGTCGTGGCGGTGGATGTTCCTGCTCAGCGTGCCGTTCGGCCTCGTGGCGCTGCTCCTGGCCCTGCGGGCGATCCCCGCCGACCCCGAGACCGGATCGGCCTCCACGCGCCTGGACGTGACCGGGCTGGCGCTGCTCGGGCCGGGATTCGCGGCCGTCGTGCTGGCGCTGTCACAGACGGCCGAGCAGGGCACGCCGGCCACCTGGCAGGCCCTGCTCCCCCTGGGCGCGGGCATGCTGCTGCTGGTCGCCTACGCCCTGCGCGGGCGCCGGAGCGGTCCGCCCCTGATCGACCTGCGGCTGTTCACCAGCCGCGGCTTCAGCGCGAGCGTCACGATCATGGGCCTCGGCGGGCTGGCGCTCTTCGCCGTCCTCTTCGCCCTGCCTCTGTACTACCAGCAGGCCCACGGCCACGGCGTGCTCGCCGCCGGGCTGCTGATGGCGCCGGTCGGGCTGGGCGGCGCAGTCGCCATGCCGCTGGCCGGACGGCTGTCCGACCGCGTCGGCGCCCGCGGACTGGCCACCGGCGGCGCCCTCGTGGCCGCGCTCAGCGCGCTGTCCTTCACCTGGATCGGCGCCGGCACGCCGGAGGTCTGGCCCGCGCTGGCCGCGTTCGCGATCGGGCTGGGCAGCGGCTGCTTCAGCGCGCCCACCATGGGCTCCCTCTACCGCGCGCTGCCGCCGTCACAGGTGGCGCAGGGCAGCTCCGTGCTCTACATGCTCAACCAGCTCGGAGCCGCCCTCGGCGTCGCCGTCGTCACCCTCGTGCTCCAGACCGCCGGAGATCTCATCAGCGGCTTTCACGGCCTCTTCTGGCTGGTCGTGGCCGCGACCGTGATCGTCCTGGCCGCCGTCCCGCTCCTGCCCGGCCGGCCACGTACGGGGGCCGTACCGGAGCAAGAGCGCGAACCCGAGGACACCGGTGCGGCGGTCAGCCCTTGTAGTTGAAGATCTGGCGCAGCGTGTGCTGGACCTCCACCAGATCCTCCTGGTCCGCCATCACCTGGTCGATCGGCTTGTACGCCTCGGGGTGCTCGTCCACCAGCGCGGCGGCCCGGTTCGCGTTCCAGGTGCGGCCGCTCATCGCCTGGGTCAGCGAGGCCACCGACAGCTCCTTCTTCGCCTTGGTCCGCGACATGCGCCGCCCCGCGCCGTGCGCGCAGGAGTTGTACGACTCGGGGTTGCCGCGGCCGCGCACGATGTAGGAGCGGGTGCCCATGGAGCCCGGGATCACGCCCTCGTCGCCGGTGTCGGCCTTGATGGCGCCCTTCCGGGTGATCCACAGGGACCTGCCGTAGTGAGTCTCCTGCTGGGTGAAATTGTGGTGACAATTGATCGTACGGACCCGCTGCCCCTTGCCGACGACCTTGAACAGGGCGCTGATCAGGACCCGGTCCATCCGCGCCCGCGAGGCCATCGCGTAGTGCTGGGCCCACAGCATGTCCTCGATGTACGCGGTGAACTCCGGCGTGCTCTGCACGAGGTAGGCGAGGTCGGGGTCCTCCAGGCCGACGGCCTGCTTCCGCATCAGCTTCTTCGCGCCCGTGATGTGCAGCTGGGCGAGCTGGTTGCCGATGCCGCGCGACCCCGAGTGGAGCACCGTCCAGACGCGGTCGCGCTCGTCCAGGCAGACCTCGACGAAGTGGTTGCCCGACCCGAGCGTGCCGAACTGGTCGGCGACCTTCTTGGCCTGCTTGGGCGTCAGGTCGGTGTGCGGGAGCCCCAGGTCGCTGAGCGCGCGGTCGACCGACGGGTCCTCGTGCCCCTTGCCGACGCCGGCGGGGATGCGCTGCTCCACCATCGGCATCAGGGCCGCGAGCGTGCCGGGCAGGTCGGCGGCTGTGAGCGAGGTCTCGGTGGCGACCATGCCGCAACCGATGTCCACGCCGACGGCGGCGGGAATGATCGCGTTCTCGGTGGGGATCACGGAGCCGACCGTCGCACCGATGCCGACGTGCGCGTCGGGCATGAGAGCGACGTGTCCGGACACGAACGGCAGACGCGCGGTGCGGGCGGCCTGCATGATCGCGCGTTCGTCGATCTCGCTGGCCCACGACAGCAGGTTGGGTGCGGGCTGGTGCGGCATGGGATGAATCTCCTCACTGGTTCTTGATCAGTGTGGCGTGACCAGGTAAGGAAATCCCACCCATTTTATCGAAGCCCCCTGTCACGGCGTGCGTCGCTCCCCGGCGTCCATGCGGGTCAGGCCGACGAGCTCCACGCCGGCACGCCCTCGCGCCGCCTCCGGGCGAGATCATCCTCGCAGGCGCCTCCGAGGATCAGGTCTGGCTTCTGAGCCGGGCGTACGCCGCGGGTGGCATGCCGACGGCCGCGGTGAAGTCGCGGGTCAGGTGCGCCTGGTCGGTGTAGCCGAGCTCGGCGGCCAGCGTGGCCAGGTCGAGGCCCTGGTAGACCCGCTCCGCCGCCTCGTGCAGCCGGAAGCGGCGGATCACCCACTTGGGGCCGATCCCGACATGGTCCCGGAACAGGCGCTGCAGCGAGCGCACCGACCGCCCCGACAGGGCGGCCAGTTCGTCGACCCTGGTGACGGACACGTCGCCCTCCGCCAACGCCACCAGCGCTGCGGCCTCCTCCGCCTGCGGGTCCTGACGCGGCTCCAAGCCCAGCAGGAACGCCTCGATGATCGCGATGGCGGACCGGGCATCCGGCTCTGCCAGAACCTCCTCGGCCAGGGCCGCGCCCGCCGCACCGAACATCTCGCCGATCTCCACGAAACGGCCGGTCAGCTGGGAGACCGGACCGCCGAGGAAGGGCCGGAAGCCGCCGGGGCGGAAGCGCGTGCCGATCACGCGGCCGCTGTCCCGCATCGTGTAGGAGAACCCGCCCCTGATCACTCCCGCGATCCGGCGGAAGTCCCGGGTGATCGTCATGTTCACGCTGGGGTGGGAGACGATGCGCTGCTCGTACGGCTCGGCGAGGTCGGTCCACGTGACCACCCAGAAGCGCTCCACGTACGCCGAGAGCTCGGGCCGGGGTTCCTGCGGCAGGTAGTCGAACGCGCTGAGCCCCGCGTACGGGTCGACCCAGCCGCGATGTCGCGTTTCTACAAGCCGCGACTTGGGCGAACGGGACACGATGGCTGCCATGGAAGACATGATGCCGTTGATGGCGCGCGCCACCGAACAGACCGCGGGAGTCGTGCGCGCGGTGCGGCAGGAGCAACTCGGGTCCCCGACGCCCTGCGCGAAGTTCGACGTCAAGGACCTGATCAGCCACCTGGAGTGGGTGGCGGAGATGTTCGAGTCGATCGCGCGCGGCGGGCCGAGGACCGAGCAGGGGCCGTACGCGGGCGACTTCCCGGAGCGCGCGGAACGCACGCTGGCCGCCTGGTCCCGGCCCGAGGCGTGGGAGGGCACCAGCGAGGGCATGGGCCTGCCGATGACCGTGATGGCCCGGATGTACCTCGTCGACATGGTCGTCCACGGCTGGGATCTGGCCAGGGCCACGGGTCAGGAGTACGAACCGGACCCTGAGGCCGTCCTGGAGGCGGTGAACTTCACGAACCAGATGGTGGAGACGGGCCGGCAGCGCGGCGCCTTCGGGCCGCCGGTGGCGGTGCCGGACGACGCCCCGCAGTTCGACCGCCTGCTCGGGGTCATCGGCCGGGATCCGGCCTGGACACCTCTCGGGTGACGTCGCGGCTGAGCGTGACGAACCGGGCGATCAGCACGATGACCGCCACGTACGCGGTAGTCGCCGTACATGAAGATCGGGGCGGCGAGGGAGACGGCCGGCTGGTGCTGCTGCTCGAGCTCGTACCCGGTGTCCAGGTCGTCGGCACGGCCGGCGACGGCCTGCGGGCGGTCCGCACGGCTGCCGAGCTGTCGCCCGACGTGGTGCTGATGGACCTGCGGATGCCGCTTCTCGACAGGGTGCAGGCGACCAGGCGCATCCGCGCCGCTCGGCCCGGCCCACGCCCTCCCCGACGGGCTGACCCAGCGTGAGGGCGGGGTGCTGGAGCTGATCGCCGATGGCTGCTCCAATGCCGAGATCGCGGCCCGCCTGTTCATCTCGGAGGCCACCGTGAAGAGCCACATCGACAGCCTGTTCGCCAAGATCGGCGTACGCGACCGTGCCCAGGCCGTCACCTACGCCTTCAGGAACGGCCTGGCACCCCGCGGCTGACGCGACCACGACCGGGCCCCGGCCCGCCTACCCACCTGGCCCCTACTTGGCGTTGGCCTTGAGGTAGTCGGAGTTCATCTGGGCGATCGCGTCCAGCGGGATGCCCTTCGGGCACACCGCCGTGCATTCACCCGTGTTCGTGCAGCCGCCGAACCCCTCCGCGTCCATCTGGTCCACCATGGCCTTGGCGCGCGTGAGGCGTTCGGGCTGGCCCTGAGGTAGGAGGCTCAGGTGGGTGATCTTGGCGGCGGTGAAGAGCGAGGCGGAGCCGTTGGGGCAGGCCGCCACGCAGGCGCCGCAGCCGATGCAGGTGGCCGCGTCGAAGGCCGCGTCCGCGTTCTCCTTGCGCACCGGGATGCTGTGGGCGTCCGGCGCCGAGCCGGCCGGGACGGAGACGAAGCCGCCCGCCTGGATGATGCGGTCGAACGCGCTGCGGTCCACGACCAGGTCCTTGACGACCGGGAAGGGGGCCGCGCGCCACGGCTCGATGGTGATCTCGGCGCCGTCCTCGAAGTGGCGCATGTGCAGCTGGCACGTCGTGGTGGCGCGCTGCTCGCCGTGCGCGACGCCGTTGATGACCATGCCGCACATGCCGCAGATGCCCTCGCGGCAGTCGTGGTCGAAGGCGATCGGGTCGTCGCCCTCCAGGATGAGGCGCTCGTTCAGGACGTCCAGCATCTCCAGGAACGACATGTCCGGGGAGACGTCCTCCACGCGGTACGTCACCATGCGTCCCGCGTCCGAAGGACCGCTCTGACGCCAGACCTTCAAGGTCAGATTCACTTGTAGCTCCGCTGGGTCATCTTGACGTACTCGTACTCGAGCGGTTCCTTGTGCAGCACCGGCCCGTCGGGGCCGCGCTCCCAGGCGGACACGTGCGCGAAGTTCTCGTCGTCGCGCAGCGCCTCGCCGTCGGCGTCCTGGGACTCGGCGCGGAAGTGGCCGCCGCACGACTCCGTGCGGATGAGGGCGTCGAGGCACATGAGCTCGGCCAGGTCGAAGAAGTCGGCGACGCGCCCGGCCCGCTCCAGCACCTGGTTGAGCTCCTCGGCGGTCCCGGTGACCTTGACGTCGCGCCAGAACTCCTCGCGCAGCTCGGGGATGCGCTCCAGCGCCTTGCGCAGCGACTCCTCGGTGCGCTCCATGCCGCAGTAGTCCCACATGAGCTTGCCGAGCTCGCGGTGGAAGGAGTCGGGGGTACGGTGGCCGTTCACCGACAGCAGCCGGTCGATCTTCGTACGGACCTTGATCTCGGCCTCCGCCACGGCCTCCTCGTCCACGTCGCCGAACGGCCCGGCGGCCAGGTAGTCGCCGATGGTGGTCGGAAGCACGAAATATCCGTCGGCCAGGCCCTGCATCAGGGCCGACGCGCCGAGCCGGTTGGCGCCGTGGTCGGAGAAGTTGGCCTCGCCGATGACGAACAGCCCGGGGATCGTCGACTGCAGGTCGTAATCGACCCAGAGCCCGCCCATCGTGTAGTGGACGGCCGGGTAGATGCGCATCGGCACCTCGTACGGGTTCTCCCCCGTGATGCGCTCGTACATCTCGAAGAGGTTGCCGTACTTCTTCTCCACGGCGTCGCGGCCGAGGCGGTTGATGGCGTCCCGGAAGTCGAGGTAGACCCCGAGCCCGCCGGGGCCGACGCCGCGGCCCTCGTCGCAGACGTTCTTGGCGGCGCGCGAGGCGATGTCCCGGGGGACGAGGTTCCCGAAAGCGGGATAGATCCGCTCCAGGTAGTAGTCGCGTTCCTCGTCCGGGATGTCGCCCGGGGCGCGGGTGTCGTTCTTGCGCAGCGGCACCCACACGCGGCCGTCGTTCCGCAGCGACTCCGACATCAGCGTCAGCTTCGACTGGTACTCGCCGGAGACCGGGATGCAGGTCGGGTGGATCTGCGTGTAGCAGGGGTTGGCGAAGTACGCGCCGCGTTCGTGCGCCCGCCAGATCGCCGTCGTGTTGCAGCCCTTGGCGTTCGTGGACAGGAAGAACACGTTCCCGTAGCCGCCGGTGGCCAGCACCACGGCGTCGGCGATGTGCCGCTCGATCTCGCCGGTCACCATGTCGCGCACGATGACGCCGCGCGCCCGCCCGTCGGAGATGATCAGATCGAGCATCTCGTGCCGGGTGTGCATGGTGACGGTCCCGGCCGCGATCTGCCGCTCCAGCGCCTGGTACGCGCCCAGCAGCAGCTGCTGGCCCGTCTGGCCGCGGGCGTAGAACGTACGGGAGACCTGGGCGCCGCCGAACGAGCGGGTGTCGAGCAGGCCGCCGTACTCGCGGGCGAAGGGCACGCCCTGCGCCACGGCCTGGTCGATGATGTTCACCGACACCTGGGCCAGGCGGTAGACGTTCGACTCGCGGGAGCGGAAGTCGCCGCCCTTCACCGTGTCGTAGAACAGGCGGTAGATGCTGTCGCCGTCGCCGCGGTAGTTCTTCGCGGCGTTGATCCCGCCCTGAGCGGCGATGGAGTGCGCGCGGCGCGGCGTGTCCTGGTAGCAGAACGACTTGACGTTGTAGCCCAGCTCGCCCAGCGTCGCCGCGGCCGAGCCGCCCGCCAGGCCGGTGCCGACCACGATCACGTTGAGCTTGCGCTTGTTGGCGGGGTTGACCAGCTTCGCGCTGAACTTCCGCTTCTCCCACCGCTCTTCGATGGGCCCGGACGGAGCCTTGGTGTCCTGGATCTCCGAGCCTTCGGTGTACTTCATTACTTCACAACTCCGAACGTGACGGCGAGCGGCGGCGCGAGGAAGCCCAGGACGAGGACGGCGGACACCAGTCCCGCCGTCAGCCGGAGGGCCTTGTTACGCGTCCGGTTGGCCCAGCCGAGCGTCTGGAAGGCGCTCCAGAGGCCGTGCCGCAGATGCAGGCCGACCATGACGACGGCCACCAGGTAGATCAGGGTCACCCACCACCGGGACGGGTCGAAGCCGGCGATCATCCGCTCCGCGGGGGCGGAGTCGAACCCCGCCGGGTTCACGACGCCGAAGGTCAGGTCGAGCAGGTGCCAGACGACGTAGAGCGCGATCGTGATGCCGCCGAACCGCATGATGTGCGTGGCGTAGCCGTTGGCCTGCGACTTCTTCTTGGCGACGTACTTGACCGGCCGGGCGTGGTGGGCGCGGCGCGACAGCGAGATCGCGGCCCACATGTGCAGGACGACCGAGGCGACGAGCACGATCTCCACCAGCGTCAGCACCGTCCGGTACGGCGCGAGGGGCTCGAGGAGCGTGCGCAGCGCGTGGGCGTACTCGTTGAAGGAGTCGCGGCCGAGGAAGATCTTGAGGTTGCCCAGCATGTGGAGCAGCAGGAAGAGGACCATGATGGCCCCCGTGACGGCCATCACGACCTTCTTGCCGTTGGACGAGCGGAGGAACCCGCCGGGCCTCCGGCTCCTCTGGGCCTTCTTGGGGGCGGAAACAGGCGCGGTGGCGGCACCGCGCTCTATCGTGGCAGTCACGCTCCAAACGCTAGGTATCCAGCGATGATCCGTCCAAGTCATGACAGGTCTGGTTTCGATAGCCTGCGGCTATGATGCTTGAATCAGACGGTCCCCTACGCTGACGACACGGACGTGGTGCGAGGAAAATCACATGCAGTTGCAGCAGCTCGCGTACTTCGTCGCCGTCGCCGAGGCCAGGCACTTCACCCAGGCGGCCGAGCGCATGAGGGTCGCGCAGCCGTCGCTCAGCAAGCAGATCAAGGCCCTGGAGACCGACATGGGCGCCCCGCTGTTCTTCCGCGCCCGGGGCAACGTCACGCTGACGGCGGCCGGCGAGGCGCTGCTGCCGCTCGCCCGCAGGATCCTCGCCGACGCCGACACCGCCAGGCAGGAGGTCGCCGAGATCGCCGGGCTGCGCAGGGGCCGGGTGCGGCTCGGGGCCACGCCCTCGCTCTGCGCGGGGCTGCTGGCCGACGCGCTGGCCCGCTTCCACCGCAGCTATCCCGGCATCGAGCTGATGGTGGAGGAGGGCGGCTCGCGCGACCTGGTCAGGGCGCTGGCCAGGGGCCAGCTCGATCTGTCGCTGATCATCATGCCGCTGCAGAGCGACGACCCCTCGCTGGTGACCGAGGAGATCCTGCGGGAGAACCTCGTGGTCGTCTCCCCCTCCCACGAGCGGCCGAAGGGGGCGTACCTGGAGATCGAGGCCCTGCGCGGGCGCCAGATGGTGATGTTCCGGCGCGGCTACGACCTGCGCGAGGCCACGCTGGCGGCCTGCCGGCAGGCCGGGTTCGAGCCGACCTTCGCGGTGCAGGGCGGCGAGATGGACGCCGTGCTGCGCTTCGTGGAGGCGGGCCTGGGCGTGGCCGTGGTGCCCTCGATGGTGCTCGACGGGCGCCCGGGGCTGTCGGGAACGCCGCTCGCGCCGCCGGGGCTGAGCCGTACGATCGCCCTGGCGCACCGCAAGGACGTCGAGCCCACCAGGGCCGGCCGGGCGTTCCGGGAGACCCTGCTGTCGTTCGTCGTCGAAGCCGGCCACGAGGGCACGCTTCCGCAAGGGGTGGAGCTCATCGCAGAATGAACATCGACAGCCCGACTCTCCCGTGAGGCGTTTGTGACGGCAAATCTTTCAGAAACGCTGACGCTGCTCCTCGTCGAGGACGACGACGGCGACGCCTTCATCGTGGAGGAGCTGCTCAAGCAGGCCGACGCGCCACCGCGGATCTTCTGGGCGCGCAGCCTGGAGGAGGCCAGGGCCAAGCTGACGCCCGAGATCCAGTGCGTGCTGGTCGACCTCTCCCTGCCCGACGCGCACGGGCTGGAGGCGCTGCGCGAGGTGCTGGCGCTGGCGCCGCACACCGCCGTGCTGGTGCTCACCGGGCTCAGGGACTCGCACGTGGGCGTGGCGGCGGTGCAGGCCGGCGCGCAGGACTTCCTGGTCAAGGGCGACATCGACGCGCGCCTGCTGGCCAGGTCGATCAGGTACGCGATGGAGCGCAAGCGGGCCGACGTGGCCCAGCTCAGGCTCATGCAGGCGGAGCTCACCGCCAAGGAGAACTCCCGGCTGGAGAGCGCCCTGCTGCCCGGCGCGCTGCTGCACACCGAGGCGATCGAGCACGTCACGCGCTACCTGCCGGGCAGCGGCGGCACGCTGGCGGGCGACTTCTTCGACACCGTGCAGACCCCCGACGGCTCGGTGCACGTCGTGGTCGGCGACGTGTGCGGGCACGGCCCCGACGAGGCCGCGCTCGGCGTGGCGCTGCGCATCGCCTGGCGCACGCTGGTGCTGGCCGGCCAGACGGGCGACACGCTGCTGCGCACGCTCGACGCCCTGCTGCGGGCCGAGCGCAAGGCACCCGAGATCTTCACCACCCTGTGCATGGCCACGATCGCGCCCGACCTCGGCAGCGCGGGGATGCGCGTGGTCGGCCACCCGCCGCCGGTGCTGGTGCGCGACGGCGTGGTGCAGGTGGTGGAGGGCACGCCGTCCGGCCCGCCGCTCGGGATCTTCGGGGACGCGGAGTGGTCGGTGATCGACGTCCAGCTGGGCGAGGAGTGGGCGATGATGCTCTACACCGACGGCCTGATCGAGGCGGCCGTGGGCGAGCGCGACGAGCTGCTCGGCGTCGAGGGCCTGCTCGACCTCGTACGCGAGCACGGCACCATCGACCTCGACCGCCTCATCGCCCGCGCGGGCACGCTGGCCGACGACCTCGCCGTGGTGCTGGTCCGGAGGAGGAGCCGATGAGCATCAACCCCCTTCCTCCGCCGAAGGAGCCGACCGGGCTGGGCAAGCTGCCCGTGACCCGCTGGTTCATCATCATGAGCTCGGTGGCCGGGGTGGTGTTCCTGGCCGGCATCGTGATCGCGATGATGATGGGCGCGCACGCCCGCTCGCTGCGGGAGCCGCCCGCCGTGGCCGAGCAGCTCGACCGGCTCAACGTGGCGCTGATCGTGCTGTTCGTCGTGATGCTGGCGTTCGGCACCGCGCTGGGGTTCGTGATCCGCTACGCCGTGCTGAAGCCCGTCGCCGACCTCACCGAGCAGGTGCGCGAGGTCGCGGCCGGCGACTTCGACCACCCCATCCACGTCGACAGGCCGTCGGAGCTGGCCGAGCTGTCCAGCCACGTCGACGCCATGCGCGACCGCATCGTGTCGGCCTGGCGGGTGGCCACCGACCAGGCCGAGGAGCTGCGCAGGTCCAACGGCGAGCTGGAGCAGTTCGCGTACGTGGCCAGCCACGACCTGCAGGAGCCGCTGCGCAAGGTGGCCAGCTTCACGCAGATGCTGGATCAGCGCTACGGCCCCGAGCTGGACGAGCGGGCCAGGCAGTACATCCATTACGCGGTCGACGGCGCCAAGCGCATGCAGTTACTGATCAACGACCTGCTCGACTTCTCCAGGGTCGGCCGGGTCACCGGCGAGAGGAGCGCGGTGGACTCGGGCGCGGCCCTCGACGTCGCGCTGGAGAACCTGTCGGCCACGATCGAGGACACCGAGGCCACCGTCACCAGGGACGAGCTGCCCATGGTCCGGGGCAACCGGCTCCAGCTCACGCAGCTGTTCCAGAACCTCATCGAGAACGCCGTCAAGTTCCGCTCCGAGGCTCCCCCGCGCGTCCACATCGGGGTGCGCAGGTCCGGCGACATGTGGGAGTTCAGCTGCTCGGACAACGGCATCGGGGTCGAGCCCAAGTACGCCGACCGCATCTTCCTCATCTTCCAGCGACTCCATCCCCGCGACGTCTACCCCGGTACTGGCATCGGACTGGCGTTGTGCCGCAAGATCGTCGAGTACCACGGCGGACAGCTCTGGCTCGACGACGGCGACGGTCCGGGCGGCGAGGGCCAGGGCGCGACGTTCCGCTGGACGTTGCCGGCGGCTGGAGACGACGATGAATGACTGGCGCCCGATCGAGGTGCTCCTGGTGGAGGACGACCAGGGGGACATCCTTCTCACGAAGGAGGCTTTCGACCTCAACAAGGTGCGAAACCGCCTCAACGTAGTCAATGACGGCGAGCAGGCCATGGCCTTCCTGCGCAGGGACGCCCCGTACACCGACGCGCCACGCCCGGACCTCATCCTGCTCGATCTGAATCTGCCGAGGATGGGCGGCCTCGAAGTGCTGGCCGAGGTGAAGGCGGACGCCGCGTTGCGGACGATCCCGGTGGTGGTGCTGACGACCTCTGAGGCCGAGGAGGACATCCTGCACAGCTACCGGTTGCACGCCAACGCGTACGTATCCAAGCCGGTGGACTTTGAGCAATTTATCCGTGTTGTCAGGCAGATAGATGATTTTTTCGTAACAGTGGTTAAGTTGCCCGCCCAGGGGCAGCGCACCTGACGGGCGTACGTGACAGGAATCACACCAGGTCAACGAAATTGTGAGTGACCCCGCTCACAAATGTCGATGCTGTCGTCGTAACGTATCCCCCACCAACGCGCGCCTGAGCGTAACGCCCGCGCGCCCAGCGAAACGAAACCACGGACCCCATGCGCGACGGGTCCGCGGGAGGTGGAGAGGTCCGCGATGACCCAGACGACGCCCGAAGCTCCGGTCAGAAGGCAGCGAGCGCAGGTCAAGGTGCGCACGCTGCGCACCGACAGATGGTGGCTGGTGCCACTGCTGACATTCCTCGGGCTCAGCTCGTTCCTTGTCTACGGCGTGTGGGCGATCATCGACAACAGCTTTTTCGTCGATCCCTACGTAGCGCCGTTCGCCTCGCCCTGCCTGGTGGAGGCGATGTGCCCCGACGGGGCCCGGTTGTTCGGCTGGGCGCCGATCGGCGAGTGGTACACCCTGTCGCCGGGGCTGCTCATCCTCGGCCTGCCGGGCGGCTTCCGGCTCACGTGCTACTACTACCGCAAGTCCTACTACCGCTCGTTCTGGCTGTCACCGCCGGCGTGCGCCGTGCAGGAGCCGCACGGCAAGTACACCGGTGAGCGGCGCTTCCCGCTGATCCTCCAGAACATCCACCGGTACTTCTTCTACGCGGCCATCGTGATCGGCCTCGTCCTGGCGTACGACGCCGTGCTGGCGCTCATCCACAAGCCGGAGGGCCTCGGCACCTGGATCCTGGTCATCAACGCCGTGCTGATCAACGCCTACACGGTCTCGTGCCACTCCTGCCGGCACATCACGGCGGGCCGGCTCAACCACTTCTCCCGGCACCCGCTGCGCTACCGGGCCTGGACGTTCGTGTCCAAGCTCAACGCCAAGCACCAGCAACTCGCGTGGGTCTCGATGTTCTCCGTCATGGCCGCCGACCTGTACGTCCGCCTGGTCGCCAAGGGCATCATCTCCTTCCCGTACGCGTAAGGACCATCTTCAGTGGAAAACTCGGTTAACACAGAACGTCACGAATACGACGTCGTCGTCATCGGCGCGGGCGGCGCCGGGCTGCGAGCCGCGATCGAGGCCCGCCAGCAGGGCAAGAGGACGGCGATCGTCTGCAAGTCGCTGTTCGGCAAGGCCCACACGGTCATGGCCGAGGGCGGCGCGGCCGCCGCGATGGGCAACGTCAACTCCAATGACAACTGGATGGTGCACTTCCGTGACACCATGCGGGGCGGCAAGTTCCTCAACAACTGGCGGATGGCCGAGCTGCACGCCAAGGAGGCGCCCGACCGCGTCTGGGAGCTGGAGGCCTGGGGCGCTCTCTTCGACCGCACCAAGGACGGCAAGATCAGTCAGCGGAACTTCGGCGGCCACGAGTACCCGCGGCTCGCACACGTGGGAGACCGTACCGGGCTGGAGATGATCCGCACGCTGCAGCAGCGCGTTGTCGCGCTCCAGCAGGAGGACTACGAGACGCACGGCGACTACGAGGCCTACATCAAGGTCTTCGCCGAGTGCACCGTCACGCGGCTGCTCAAGGACGGCGACCGGATCTCGGGCGCGTTCGCCTACTGGCGCGAGTCCGGAAATTTCGTGCTTTTCGACGCCCCGGCCGTGGTGCTGGCCACCGGCGGCATCGGCAAGTCGTACGTCGTCACGTCCAACTCGTGGGAGTACACCGGCGACGGCCACGCCCTGGCCCTGCTCGCCGGCGCGAACCTGATCAACATGGAGTTCATCCAGTTCCACCCCACCGGGATGGTCTGGCCGCCGTCGGTGCGCGGCATCCTCGTCACCGAGTCCGTCCGCGGTGACGGCGGCGTGCTGCGCAACTCCGAGGGCAAGCGCTTCATGTTCGACTACATCCCGGACGTGTTCAAGGACCAGTACGCCACCACCGAGGAGGAGGGCGACCGCTGGTACACCGACCAGGCCAACAACCGGCGCCCGCCGGAGCTGCTGCCGCGTGACGAGGTGGCCCGCGCGATCAACGCCGAGGTGAAGGCCGGCCGCGGATCACCCCAGGGCGGCGTCTTCCTCGACGTCTCGACCCGGCTGCCCGCCGAGGAGATCAAGAAGCGGCTGCCGTCGATGCACCACCAGTTCAAGGAGCTGGCCGACGTCGACATCACGGCCGAGCCCATGCAGGTGGGCCCGACCTGCCACTACATCATGGGCGGCGTCGAGGTGGACGCCGACACCGGCGCCGCGTCGGTCCCGGGGCTCTTCGCCGCGGGCGAGGTCTCCGGCGGCATGCACGGCTCCAACCGGCTGGGCGGCAACTCGCTGTCCGACCTGCTGGTGTTCGGGCGCCGGGCGGGCGCGGGCGCGGCGGCGTACATCGACGCGCTGGAGGCCAGGCCCAAGGTGTCGTCCGAGATGGTGGCGGACGCGCGCGAGGAGGCGCTGGCGCCGCTGGGCCGGCACGGCGAGAACCCGTACGAGGTCCACCACGAGCTGCAGCGCACGATGAACGACCTGGTCGGCATCATCCGCAAGTCCGAGGAGATCACCGAGGCGCTCCAGGTCGTGGAGAAGATCAAGGAGCGCGTCCAGCTCGTCGGGGCGGCCGGGTCCCGCATCTACAACCCCGGCTGGCACCTCGCGATCGACCTGCGCAACATGGTGCTCGTCTCGGAGTGCGTGGCGCGCGCCGCACTGCTGCGCGAGGAGAGCCGCGGCGGTCACACCCGCGACGACTTCCCGGGGATGAACCCCGTATGGCGCCGCAAACTGCTCGCCTGCTCCACCGAGGACGGCACCACGATCAAGGTCCAGGAGAAGCCCCAGTCGAGCATGCGCGACGACCTGATCACCCTGTTCGACAGGGACGAGCTGAAGAAGTACCTCACCGACGAAGAGATGGCCGAGTTCGACGGGATCACGAAATGAGTTACAAGGCGAAGTTCAAGGTCTGGCGCGGTGAGGGTGGCGAGGGCAGGCTCGAGGACTTCACCGTTGAGGTGAACGACGGCGAGGTCGTCCTCGACATCATCCACCGGCTCCAGGCCACGCAGGCGCCCGACCTCGCGGTGCGCTGGAACTGCAAGGCGGGCAAGTGCGGCTCCTGCAGCATGGAGATCAACGGCAAGCCGCGGCTGGGCTGCATGACCCGGATGTCCACCTTCGAGGAGGACGAGACCATCACGGTCACGCCCATGCGGACGTTCCCGGTCATCAAGGACCTGGTCACGGACGTCTCGTACAACTACCAGAAGGCCAGGGAGATCCCCTCCTTCACGCCTCCGGCCGACGTCAAGCCGGGCGAGTACCGGATGCAGCAGGTCGATGTCGAGCGGTCCCAGGAGTTCCGCAAGTGCATCGAGTGCTTCATGTGCAACAACGTCTGCCACGTGATCCGCGACCACGAGGAGAACAAGACCAACTTCTCGGGTCCCCGGTTCCTCATGCGGATCGCCGAGCTGGACATGCACCCGTACGACGTCGCGGACCGGCAGGAGGCGGCGCAGGAGCAGCACGGGCTCGGTTACTGCAACATCACCAAGTGCTGCACCGAGGTCTGCCCCGAGCACATCAAGATCACCGACAACGCGCTGATCCCGATGAAGGAGCGCGTGGTGGACCGCAAGTACGACCCGCTGGT
This sequence comes from Nonomuraea phyllanthi, assembly GCF_006334985.2. Lineage (GTDB taxonomy): Bacteria > Actinomycetota > Actinomycetes > Streptosporangiales > Streptosporangiaceae > Nonomuraea > Nonomuraea phyllanthi. The sequence continues at coordinate 224,120 of NZ_VDLX02000013.1, read as the reverse complement.
GTGGCTCGGCAACAAGATCTTCAAGCGCGCCAAGTAGGCACGAAGAGCTGAGGGGGGCCGGTTCGACCGGCCCCCCTCATTTGTCGCTTACGGCATCTACTTCTTGCGGCCCCAGCGCCTGCGCTTGCCGTCCGGCATCTCCTTCGTGGGCTCCCGCCCCTCGGACTGCTCCTCCGGCGCCTGGGGCAGCGGCTGGACGACGGTCGCGTCCGCCTCCGGCGGCAGGTAGGGGGCCGGCTCGTAGTCGTGCTTGCGCGAGGCGGGCGGCTCGAACAGCGACTGCCCCTGCCACGGCTCCGAGTCGCCGGGCTCCGCCGCCGAGGCCGCGCCGAGCGGGCGCTCCTCGCCTCCCTCGTACGGCTCCGCGCCGCCCGGCGGGATGTCCGACGGCGGCGCCGGCGGCACCAGCGGCTCGAACGGGTCGCGGAACTCCTTGGACTCCTGCTCCGCCGGCTCGGGATCCACCGGCTCGGGATCCACCCGCTCGCGGCCGTCCTCGTGGTTGTAGGAGTCGAACTCCTCCGGCTGGAGCACCACGGGCTCCGGCGGCGGGGGCTCCTGGACGTAGTCCTGGGGCGGGTACGGCGGCTGCTCCTCGTAGACCGGCACGTGGCCCGGCGGGTACGTCTGCACCGGGACGAAGCTGATGATCGGCGCGTACGCCGTGCCGCCCGGATAGCCGGGCGCGGGGAAGCCCGCCGTGGCGTAGTAGCCGGGCCCGGCCGGGTAGCCGCCCGGCGGGGGCATGTCGGGCCGTGGCTGCTGCTGCGGCCCCGCCTTCCGTACGGCCGCCGCGTGGGCCATCCTGCGCAGCCGCCCCTCGAAGATCAGGACGGCGAAGAGCGCCAGCAGGACCAGCACCAGCGCCGGGATGCTGAGCCGCTGCGCGAGCGACTTCTGGTCGAACTCCGGCGCCGCGTTCCGCAGCTCCAGCGGGACCTCCTCGGAGGAGGCGGCCTGCGTCTGGCTCGGCGGCGGGGTGGAGGTCGTCTCGACCGGCGCGATCGACGGCATGTCGACCGACTGCTCGGCGGTGCTCGACGTGCTCGGCTCGGGCACGGTGGCCGACTGCGTGGGGATCGGCTCCGGGTTCTGCGTGACCGTGGTCTGCGGTGGCGGCGCTGCGGTCGTCGTCTTGGTCTTGGTGGGCGTCGGGGCCTTGGTGGACTTCGTCGGCGTCGCGGTGACGGTCTTGGTGATCGTCGTCTCGGGCTGGCCCGGCTGCTGGGGCTGCTGCGGCTGGTCGGAATCCGCCGGGCCCGCCGTCTCGGTGACCGTGATGGTGGTCTCCGGCGTGATCTCGCACACCTGGCCGGCGTCACAGGGGTCCACCGGGTCGTACGCCGAGGTGGAGGCGCTCGCGCTCTGCATGACGAACGGAGCCGCTCCTGCGCCGGCCAGCCCCAGCGCCAGGACGATCGCGGACACGGCCGTCGCTCGGGTGCGTGCCACCGGTGCCCTCCGCGTAGTCCCGGAACCTTTGGTCAAGGGAATACTAGTCGGGTCAAAGTAACAGTAAAGCCGGGATTAACCTACGTTTTGCGTTTTTGGCGTCTTTGTACCGTGCCAAGCAGCCACAGGGCCGCCAGCAATGCCGCAATCGCACCCCCGACCACCGCGATGCCCTTCGGCCCGTCCAGCGGACTCACCCATCCGGCGGGGCGCTCCGGCTTCCGCGCGGCGGCCATCTCCCACGGCCACGGCGCCGAGCCCTGCGCTTCCTCCGGGCTGAGCGACGGCAACCCGGCAACGGTGGGCAGCGCGAACTGACCGGCGCCCCCGAGCCCCTGCGCCAGCGCACCGCCGGCGGCACCAGGCACGCCACCGGGCACACCTCCAGGCACGGTCCCGAGCGCGGCACCGGGGTTGCTCCCTGACGCGGCCCCGGGCATGGCACCTGGCACAGCACCAGAGGTGGCACCGGGCAGGACGCCTGACACGGACCCAGGCGTGACGGCGGGCAGGACGACACTCGGCAGCGCCAGCGAACCGACATCGTTCGCGGTGCCCGCCCCGGGCGCCGGAACGGGCGCAGGTGCGACCTGAGGCGCGGGCTCCGGGGCAGGAGCGATGTGGGGCACGGGCGTGGGGGCAGGTGCTACCCGGGGTGCAGGTCGGCGTGTGCTCGCCGTGCGCGGCGCCCGTGCGGTGCCGGGTGCGACCGCTCTTCGCGGTGCAGCAGCCGTCCGAGGCGCGCTCACCGTCCGAGGCGCGCTCGCCGTCCGGGGTGCAGCCGCCGTCCGGGACGCAGGTGCGGAGGCGGCTGCATCGGGCGCCTCCGACGCGGAGGCGGGTGCGCCGGAAGTCTCAGGTTCGGCGGCGGGCGCAGTGCCCTCGGGCCTGGCGGCGCGCACCGACGGCGAGCCGGCGGTGGCGTCCGGCCGCGAAGCCGTCAGCCCGTCGCTCGCCTTGGGCCACACCCGTACGGCCGGGCCGCCGAACCCCGCGACCGGGCCCGCCAGCGGCGGGTCGTACGTCGCAGGCCCGTCATCGGCCGGAGCGAGCGTCCGCGCGGCCGCCGCCAGCGCCACCTCCTCCGCCCCGGCCGGCGCCACCTTCCCCTCCGGCGCGGTCACGGTCGCGTCCCAGGCGAACCGCTGGACGTCCCCCGTCCTCATCCACTTGCCCGGCCCCTGAACCCACTGCAGAACCACCGGCAACCGGTTCGCCGCCATGGGGACGGTGGGCACGGCCGCCAGGATCAGTGCCCCCGCAATGATCCAGCCACGCCGCATCGCTCCCAACTCCCCCGTTGCGACAGATATCACGGATAGTAGTCATCATGTCACACAGAGGAGGGAGCTAATCCCTCGAAAGCAGTAGATTCTCCACCGTCTTCATGATGGGCAGATCGGCGTCCAGCCACTCCACGGAGTAGTACGCGTCAGGCCCCAGCCACCGCAGGTCCAGGTGCTCCCGGGCCTCGGGCACGCCGGCGGCCAGGGTGCACAGCCAGACGCGCATCACGTAGCCGGCGGACAGGGGCCAGTCACCGCCCACCCGCTCACCCAGCGTGACCTCGACGCCGAGCTCCTCCCGGCACTCGCGGACCAGCGCGGCCGCCTCGCTCTCGCCGGGATCCACCTTCCCGCCCGGGAACTCCCAGCCGCCCGCGAGCGCGGCGGGCTCCGAGCGCTGGGCGGCCAGCACCCGGGCGCCCGGCGCGACGATCACAGCGGCGACCACGACCCTGTCGAATGCGTTCACACCGAAGGATTCTCCAGCTTCTTGAGCTGTTCGAGAACGCCGGGGTTCTGGAGGGGGCGGGTGAAGCCGACGCGGTTGTCACGCGCCTGGTAGCTGGTGACCTTGATCGGCCCGCACCGCGTGCACCGGGCCTCCAGCATCTTGCCCTTCGACACGACCAGCCCCACGTGGCCGGGGCTGTCGGGCGAGGTGCCCGGTCCGGCGTTGAAGAACACCAGGTCCCCCGGCTGCTCCTGGCCGGCTAAAACCTTCACCCCGAACGGCCACTGCAGGAACGTGGTGCGGGGGATCGTCAGCCCGGCCGCGCGGTAGGCGGCGTAGATCACGCCCGAGCAGTCGAAGGCGTCCGGTCCCGTGCCGCCCCACAGGTACGGCTTGCCGCGCTGCGCCAGCGCGTACTCGAGGATCTTGGCCACGACGTCGTTGGGCGCGGCCTCCACCATCGGGTCGTCGCACTCCTCGGAGGCCTGCGGCGGCAGCTTGACGTCGCCCGACTTGGCGTACCTCTTGGCGATCTCCACGACCTGGTCGACGTACCACCAGGCCCGGTTGTAGACGAACAGCGCCTGCCGTACGTTCTCGGGCGCGCCGTTGCGCTTGAGCATCCGCGCGGCGCCCAGGATGGCGTCGGCCGGGTTGTAGATGTCGCCCACGCCGTCGCCGTCGCCGTCGGAGGCGTAGCCGGTGAACGTGGACGACATGGGGATCCTGGCCTTGCCGCCCCACGTGGAGACCAGGAACTGCATCGGCCCGGCCGCGCCGGCGTAGTTGGTGCCGCTCTTGACGCCGGGCAGGTCGGAGCGTCCGTGGTCGGTCTCGCGCTTGCCGACGGCGGCCAGGATGTTCCACTGGACGCCGATCTTCTTGCCGAACTTCCTGTACAGGTCGAGGTATTCGCCGGGGATGTCGGTGGTGCCCGAGTCGGACACCTCCTCCACCCGCGTGCCGTCCTCGCAGTCGGGGACGGTGCCGCCGTCGCTGAGGAAGGACGGCAGCGAGATCAGCAGCATCGGCGAGACGATGACCGCCACCAGGAGCAGCAGCGCGGCGGCGCCGATCAGCAGGGCGAGCCGGGTCGGTGAGAGCTTCACTCCGGCACGTCCCCGTCCTGGCCCTCGGAGGCGGGCAGGATGTCGAAGATCCGCCAGTCGGCCCCGGACTGGCTCACGGTGACCGCGTACTCCTCCGTGACCTGTCTGTCGCCGCTCTTGGCGGCGACCTGCCTGGTCGCCGTGACCACGAAGACGATGGAGGTCTTCTCGATCTGCCTGATCTCCTTCAGCCCGGCCGTGGCGGTGGAGACGATCTGGTCGTCGCGGTTCTGCTCGACGGTGCCCGCCGACGTGATGGTCCTGGTCAGCTGGTTGCCCAGCTCAGGTGTCGTGTACGCCTTGACGCGCGACGCGTACGCCGCCGGGTCCTCGTCGTAGCGGAAGGTGCCGTAGGCCGCGGTGAACCGTTCGGCCACGTCCGCCGCCGCGGAGAGCTGCTCCTTGGTCATCGGCAGGTAGGCGTACACGTCGAACGGCGCGGCGCTCGCGGTCGCCAGCGGCGTGCGTGACGCCGGGGGCGCGCTCGCGCTCGCGACCGCGGCCGTCTCCTGCGGGGACTCGGGCAGGTCGTCCCCCGAGTCGGGCCACATCGTCAGGTAGATCCCGACCGCGGCGATGACCACGACGAGGGCGGCGAAGGCCACCCCGCGCTTGTCACCTCGCTCCGCCATGCTCAGTCCTTGTCCGGGTTGCTCGGTTTGAGCCAGAACGGCACGGAGGGGCTGTCACCTCCGGAACCGTTGCCGTCGCGGCTGCTGCGCAGCCAGAGCGGCGGGGCCTCGGAGGTGCGGGACGACGGCTCGTCGGAGCCGAAGATCCGGCCCGGCGAGCCGCCGGACGCCCGCGAGCCGCCGCTCGGCCGGGAGCCCCCGCCGGAGCGTGAGCCGCCCGACCCGCCGAACAGGGAGCCGTTCGAGCCGCCCGACCCGCCGAACAGCCCGCCGCCGGACCCGCCGCGCGCCCGGGTGCCGCCCGACCGGGACCCGCCCGAGCCGCTGAACCGGGAGCCGCGCGACCCGCCGGACGAGCCGCGCGACGGCGCGCCGCCACGCGACGCCCAGCCGCCGCCGGACCGCCCGCCGAACCAGCCGCCCGGCGACCCGCCGGAGCCGCCGGATCCGCTCGAGCCGTTCGGCGTGCCGGCCACGCGGGGGCCGCCCGACGCGGCGCCGCGGGTGCGGGTGGGCGTGCCGCCCAGGTTGAGCGGCGGCGCCGTGCCCCTGCGCGGCTCCAGGGGCGCCCTGGCGGCCGCCTTGCCGACCTGCTGGTCGGTCTCCAGCGGCGCGGCCGTGGCCGGCACCCTGGCGCCCGTGGGAGCGCCCTCGCCCTCCTCGGCGCGCACCCGCGCCTGTCCGGTGGCGGCCGCCGTCGCCGCCGCCGCTCCCGCCGGGTTGGCCGCGCTCGCCGCCCTGATGAGCGGCTCGGCCTTGCGCAGCCCCCAGCGGCCGATCCTGGCCGAGGCGACCGGCGGCAGGACCCCGGCCGAGCGTTCGAGCACGGACGAACTCGCCGCCTCGCCGAGCATGCGGGTGGTGACGGTGTGGCCGCTCATGGAGGCGAACAGGTGCTGGAACGGCCGGCGGTAGAAGAACACCGCGATCGTCAGCAGGGCCATGAACAGCACCTGCATGCCCCATGGCATGGCCGTGGAGATGATCAGCGCGTACCCGTACACGAGGACGCTGAGCACCAGCGTGAGCACGGCCTGCCTGAGCAGCGTGCCGACGAGCATCTCCACCCAGCGCATGGCGACGATCCGCCCGCTGCCCGGATGCACGCCGATCAGCAGGAACACCGGTCCGAGTATCAGGAGCAACAGGAAGCCCACCTTCAGCACCAGCAGCGAGACCGCCACCAGGAAGATGAGCAGCCCGGCCACGACGGCCGCGATGAGCGCGCCCACGGCCACGCCGAGCCGGTTGGACCAGTCGCGGCCGGAGAAGATGGTGTAGACGGGGTCGTTCTTGAGCTTGTCGGCCAGCGAGGCGTACTCCGACTGCCTGGCGCCGACGTCGGGGGCAGGCTGGCCCACCACGGCACGCGGGATCGACTGCATCTCCAGCACCTTGCGGCCCCAGTCGCGCACGACCGGCTGCTGCGGGTCGGCGGTGCCGAACAGGCCCACCAGCCACGGCTTGCAGACCAGCGTCGACCACAGCGCGTCGGCGTTCTGGTCGACGCCCGGCGTGCCGCTCTGGCCGTACCCGCCGGGCTTGACCTCAGGGGCGGTCTCGCCGGGCGGGGGCAGGCAGGACGCGCCGCCGGCGCCGGGCAGGCCGGAGAACGCGGAGTTGACGACCTCGCCGGTCTTGTCGGTCACGACCTTGCCCAGGCCGGTGAAGTCGCCGGGCCGGCTGAAGAACCACACCGCCACGGTGACCGCGAGCACCATCCAGATCACGCCCTCGGCGGTCGTGGTGGCCCGCTTGCGGATCAGCCCGTACCAGGCCAGCCAGATCGCCCCCAGGATGACGATGGGCTGGAGGAACTGCCAGTACATGGCGTCGGCGAGGTTGGAGACGATGTCGTCGACGACGTCCTTGATGGCCTGGAGCGGTCCTTCGGTCGACGCCGCCTGGTACGTGGTGATCGTCAGCCGGTCGATGGCCTTGGCCGCGGTGAAGATGCCGTTGGCCCACATGTTGCCGAGCACGGCGACGTAGTCGGAGCAGCCCAGGTCGTGGGTGTGCCAGAACTGGCCGCTCATGCCGAACTCGCCGTAGTTGGTGGTCGGCGCCTGCGCCCCGCCCGCGGACGGGGCCTGGATCAGGCCGTCCATGCCGCCGCCGACCATCTCGGGATTGAGCGGGCCCGACAGGTCGCACGGGGCCGCGGCGGCGGGGGAAGCGAGTCCCCCCACGACGACCGGCACCACGAGCATGCCGGTGACCAGCGCGAGGGCCAGCGCGAACCGTCGCGACAGCCGGATCTTCATGACCGTACCTCCTGCGCTCTGCCCACGCCCCCTTGAAGATCATCATGCCCGTCGCCGCCGGGTTTGTCGTGTGTCGGGTTCGTGTCGAGCCAGCGGAGCAACTCTTCGGAGATCAGGTCTACTCCGATCCGTCCCGCCCTGCCATCCAGATCGCGGAATACGCATTCGCCGTTGCCGAGCGAGCGCAGCACGGCCTTGTGCTCCTCCGACGGCTCCACCCCGAGCAGCGACATGACGTGGTCCACCTCCACCCGTTCGGTGGACCTGAACGCGAACACCGACGACAGGCAGTTGGTCACCTGCTCGTTCAGCAGGTCTCCGGCGTTCTGCGAGACCAGCACGAGAGCGGTGTTGCGGGAGCGGCCCATCCGGCTGACCTCGGGCACCAGCTTGGCGCCCTCCGGCGTGGAGGTGATCGCCCACGCCTCGTCCAGGAAGATCGCCTTGGGGGCGCGCCGGTCGAGGCCGTTCATCAGCCGGCGCGCGAACTGGGAGACCAGGTAGAGCAGCGCCACCGACAGGCGCTGCTCGTAGGAGTAGTCGTCCCTGGTTGTCGCCACGTCGGGCAGCGTGAGCCCGCCCAGCGTGAACACCGTGGTCCACCCCTCGGTGTCGACCTGGTCGCCGCCCGAGGGGTCGAAGCAGAGCCTGGCCAGGCGCATCTCCGACATGGAGCGCAGCACGGCGCCCAGGTTCTTGGAGGCGGGGTCGTCGGCCTGCTCCAGGAAGTCCACGACCTTGCCGAGCGAGGGGTCGGGCTGGTTGGAGACCGCCGCCACCGCCTGGATCATGGCCGACTCGCGCTCCTCCGACATGCGCGGGAGCAGCAACCGCAGCGTCTCGGTCGCCATGGTCTTCTTCGCCGCGATGTCGTCGCCGAACGAGAACGGGTCGAGCAGCCCCGGCGCCGCCGACCCCAGCGGGATGACGCGGGCCTTGCGTCCCCGCTTGTCCAGCAGCCGCACCAGCGACTCGGCGTCGCCCTTCGGGTCGATCACCGCGACCGTCACGCCCCTGAGCGCCATCTGGTAGATCATCAGCAGCGCGAGCGTGGTCTTGCCGCCGCCCGGCTCGCCGGTGATCGCGATGGCGGTGGGCCGGTTGCGGGTGGCCGCCACCAGCGGGTCGAAGTGCACGATGCTGCGGGCCCTGCCGACGCTCTCCCCGATGTACGGGCCGAGCCAGCCCTCGCCGCCGGCCCCGTCGTCCAGCCGGTCGCCCAGGTCGACCGTCGCGGTGGCCATGCCGCCCGCGATCGTCCGCAGGGGCTGGCGCTGCGCGTAGGCGTTGACGCGGACCTTCTCGCCCGGCAGCGACTCGCAGAACAGCGAGAACTGGTCGCCCGTCGAGTTGACCACGTCGATGCCCATGTCGCGGTAGTGCTCGACGACCGCCTCGACGCGCTGCACGCAGATGTCCTCGGTGGGGGCCGACACGACCAGGCGGTGCCAGCCGTACACGAAGGGCAGGCGCTCCTTGGTGATGCCGTGCTCCAGCAGGCGGGCCGCGTCGATCTGCTCGGCCAGCGCCAGCGGCGCCTCCGCGCCGGCCTCGCGGATGTGGTGGTCCATGTCGCGGGCGTGCGCCAGCTTGCGCGCGACGTCCTTGGACGCCTTGACCGGCGGGATGAGCCGCATCCGCGAGGAGATCTCCACCGGGAACGGCAGCTGGTCGGCGAAGTGCATCCACGGCTCGCCGTCGGGGAACGGCATCAGGTCCGGGAAGCGCGCGAACGACAGGTAGGCCACGTACGAGTCGCCCTGCGGCTGCACGATGCGCAGCAGCGACCTGCCGTTGTGGATCTCCCCCTCCACCAGCGACTCGATCTCGCCCCTGCCCCAGCGCCGCTTCGGGCTCGCGCTCGGCGGCGGGTCGCCGAGCGCGCCGGCCGCCGCGTGCTGGAACAACCACGCCACCTCGACGGAGGTGGCGTGCCTGGCGTAGAGCGAGCTGGATGCCAGCGCTCTGCCGAGGCGTTCGGCGGACTCGGTCCAGCGCCCGATCTCGCTGTCGGGCACGTGGTCGTCCTCCATGCCGAGCGCCTTCTCCGTCTTCTGGTAGAAGCCGAAGACCTGGGCGAGCACGCCGGCGCCGAGCTGCTTGCCGCGCGGGCCGAGCCGTACGCCGAGATAGACCTCCTTGGACCAGAAGTCCTTCGCCCAGACGTGGCGGTACATCTCCTCCAGGTAGTCGCGCCAGCCCGGCCCCTCGTCGGACGTGGCGTTGAGCGCCATCGCCCACTCCGCCGCCGGGTACGTGCGGTGCGCCACCCTCAGGTGGACCTCGGCGTCGGGCATCCGGATCGCGGCCAGCGCGATCGTGATGTTGGTGGCCAGCGCCTCGCGCTCCTCCGGCGTGACGAACTCGTAGCTGACCGTCGGGAGGCGGAAGTACGCCCATGCGCTGGTGTCCGTGAGCAGGATGCGGTCGTCGAAATAGCGGACCGCCAGGCGCTGGTGCGCTCGTGATGCCCTGCTCATGCCGCCCCCTCGGCGCATGAACGGGCCAGGCCTGCTCGCTTGTTCACTTATCGCTCACCGATTCTCGTGCCCGGGGGGTCACTGGCCAACTCCTCTTCGGTCGGTCGGACGGTCTGTGCCTGTGCCGCGAAACCCGCGACCACGACGCCGGCCAGGGCGAGGTAGGCCCGCCTGCCGGCCGCGCGCAACTGCCCCGGGTCGACCACCTCAGCGCCGTCCGGCGCCAGGCCGTCCTCCCAGGGGACCCTGACGATGGCCCGGCACCTGCCCCTGGCCACCGCCTCCGCCTGCTCGACGTCGGCCATCGAACGCCTGCTCACGCCGTTGACCACCATGACCGCGCGCCTGCGCAGCTCCGCGCAGCCGTGCCCGTCGAGCCACTCGTACGTCATCGCCACCGCCTCGGACGCCTCCTCGCTCGCCGGCACCACCATCACCAGCTGGTCCGCGTACGGCAGGACCCTGGCCGCCAGCGCCGGCGCCGGGTCGATGACGGCGAGCTTGTAGTGGCGGTCGAGCAGGCGCATCGACTCGCCGAGCCGGTGGTCGGAGAAGAACGACCGGTCCGCCAGCCGCTGCTCGGCGCCCGCGTCGTTGTCCGCGCTGATCACCTCCAGCCCGGAGGCGGTCCGCGTCGTGTAGCCACGCATGGTGAGGTACCCGCTGACGCGGTCGAGGCCCGACAGCAGCGAGGTGAGAGTTTCGGGCGTCTCCGGCCGGATCTTGCTCGTCAGCGTGCCGCCGCCGGTGTTGGCGTCGACGGCCACCACCCTGTCGTCGCGGTACTGGGCGAAGGTGTGGCCCAGCATGAGCGCCGTCGTGCTCTGCCCGGCGCCGCCGGTGCAGCCCAGGACCACGATCCTGCGGCTGCCGCCGAACACGCCCCTGGCCCTGGCCTCGTCGATCTCGGACCCGTCGGTCCGCACCCCGCCGTTGCCCACGACCACCTGCGCGATCCTGCGCCACCCGCCGGAGTCGCGCCCCACCACGGACTCGACCCGCCGCACCTTGCCCTCGCCCGGGCGTGGCACGGGCACGGGCGCGACCAGCCCGTCAGCCCCTTCCCGCCGCGGCACGTCGCCACCGGCCTCACGCGCCACCGCCCGCCGCTCGGGCACGGCCCCTTCTCGGTCGCCACCGGCCCCCGCCGCCGGCAGCCGCCGGTCGGCATCCGTCCTGGCAGCATCCGTGCCCGCCGCCCGCCCGGCCCCATCGGCGCCGGTACGGGCAGCGGGCGCGTTCCGCCTGCCACCCGCGCCCGTGCTGGACCTACCGCCGGCAGCCGTTCCGGATTTGCCGCCTGCACCCGCACCGGATCTGCTGCCTGCACCCGCACCGGGCCTGCCGCCCGCGCCGGGCCTGCCAGCCGCATCTGCACCGGGCCTGCCTCCTGCGCCCGCATCGGGCTCGCCGCCCGGACCTGCACCCGGCCTGCCACCCGCACCCGCTGTGGGCGCGTCACGACCGCCCGGCGTGTCCTGCGTCGCGCCGGTGCTCCCGACCGCGTTCTCCTCCGGCGCCGCGTGCCGCGCGCCCGGAACACCGCCGCCCGCACCGTCCCTCGACGCCTTCGGCACGTCGCCCGCCGGAGCCGGCGCATCCCGTTCCCCAGACGCCACGGCCCGAGCCGGCACGCCTTCACCGGCCCCAGCACCAGCCCCGGCACCGGCACCGGCGGTGGAACCGTTGGTGGAACCGCCAACGGAGTCCGTTTCGGCGCCGGCAGCCTCCACGCCGTCTCGCGTCTCTGCCACCTCGCCGTCCCGCTCCGGGCCTCCGACGCCGGGCACCTCATCACCCGCGCCAGGGCCGTTCGACGCCGTGACCAGGTGGGGCATGTCGGGCGTGTCGAGGGCGTCAGGCGCGCCGGCCCGTGGAGCAGCGGGGACGGCCTCCGCACCCTCCAAACGGTCAGGCCCGGAGGCGGCGGGCTCAGGAGAGGCGGGGTGGGAAGCGGCGGATCCGGGAGCGGCGGGGCGGGGGGTGGCGGGGCGGGGCAGGGGCTTGGCGTCGGGGTTGAGCGGCGGCCACGCCCGCTGGGTGCCGCCCGGAAGCGCCGGTGCCGTGCCCAGCCGGGGCGGCTGCCCCTTCCTGTGCTGGTCGCGGGCCACCTCGTCCTCGCCGCGCTCGCCTTCCACCCGAGCGCCCGGGTCTGCCGGAGCGTCGGCGCTGGCCGCGAGCTTCCTCAGCCGCCGCAGCGCCTCGGTGTCGATGGGCTTGCCGGTGGCGGGCCTGGCGGTGTCCCGCTCCTCGCCGCCTGCCGGACTCTCACGCTCCACCGGCGCATGCGCCCGACCGGCCGCCTCACCCTCACGGTCCTCCGGCCCACGCGCCCGATCAGCCGCCTCCCCCTCATGGTCCTCCGCACCACGCGCCCGACCGGCCGCCCCGCTCTCACGGTCCTCCGCACCACGCGCCCGACTCGCCGTGCCGCGCCCCCGTTCGGCCGCCTCGCCGCGTTCCGGAGCGACAGGGTCGGCCGCCACCTCCTCGTGCACGGGCGGCGGCGCGTCCTGGCGGCGTCCAGGGCCGCCTGTAAGGGCCTCCTCGCGCCGCGGCGCGCCGGGCCCGGACCCCGGGACCGCCTGGCGTACGCGGCCCTTGAGAGCGGGCGCCGTGCCGCGGCGGGTGCCCCAGCGCCCGGCGGCCGGCTCGGCGACGGGGGCCTGGGAGGCGGCCGCGGCAGCCGCGGCGACGGCCGGGCGGACCTGGCGGGGACCGGTGATCCGCTGGCTCTCGCGCCGCCGCTGCGGTTGGCGGGCCTTGCGCGGGGCCTTCGACCGGGCCTTGGCGGGCATGGTGCGCCAGACGCGGCCGGAGAACGTGACGGTCTCCGGCTCCGACGTGGGCGCAAGGCGGTACCACGCCTTCGGCTGGCCCAGGTAGCGCAGATGCGACTCGAGCAGTTCGGTCAGCCGCTTGCCCTCGATGACGGGACGGGTGGACAGCCACGTCACGATCCCGGGCGGCACGAGGAACAGCACGTGCCAGGGCATCTCGACCGGCACGCCGACCAGGACCAGCAGGAGCGACCACGGGACGAACACCCCGACGAACACGCCGATCCAGACGATCGGCAACGGCATCGGCAGGCGCAGGTCGTACAGCTTGTAGAGCCGCTTCTCGATCCGCCAGATGTTCGTGTATGTGGGCAGGTCCACGCCGGTCCTCCTCTCCACCCGCTCGTTCATGACCGCCGGGGAGCGGTCTCAACCCTCACTTGATGCCCAGCGCTCCCGCGATCGCCTTGGCCGTCACCTCGATGATGTTGGGTACGTAGAAGATCACTCCGATGGCCACAGCAAGTATGAGGAACTGTACGAACCGCGTGATTTCACGGGTGAAGAGGAAGAAGAGCGCCACCACGGAGACGACGACGAGGAACAAGGGGGCGAAGAAGCTGCGCAGGAAGTTGGCCAGCCCCCCGGTGTCCAGGCCGGTGGGCGCCGGCGTCGGCGACATCTCGATCAAGGCGAGCACTACGGTCTTCAAGGTCACTTCTCGTCCTCCCGGGGGGTATCGATCACCGGCGGGGCGGTGGTTCTATCCAACGACCCGACCGGCGCCGCGGATGTCGGCGACGAACCACTTGTCGCCCTGCTTCTCGACGGTCAGCCGGTAGGCCATCTCCAGCGTGCCCCCCACCGTCGCCGGATCGGTGGCGTCGGGGCCGGCGGGGGTCTCGTTGCCTGGCACGGCCCACACCACGACCGCCTGGATCTCTCGGGTGGCACCCCCCACGGGCACCACGACCTTCTTCAGCTCCTTGAACGTGAACGTGCCGCCGAAGCTGGGCAGCGTGCTGCCGGCGGCGACGTAGCGCTGCAGGCCGGCGTCGTCGCCGGAGGCGTAGTCGGTGAAGAAGCCCTTGAGCTGCTCCTTGAGCTCGCCCGCGGTGGCCTCGTCGGTCTCGGGCGCGGCCAGTTGCGGCACGTCGGCCGGGGAAGGAGCGGGCAGGACGGCCGGGCGGCCGACCACGGCGAACCTGCCGCCCGCGTCGTCGCCGGAGTAGTAGAGGGGCACGGACAGCATCAGCCGGCTCGGGCCCGACTGGAAGGCCACGCTGACCACCGCGTTGTGGGCGTCGCTCGCCTCGATGTCGTACGCCTGCACGGCGACGGCCGCGAACTTGCCGTAGCCGTCCCAGCCCATTTGGGGGTCCATGCCCTCGGCCAGGAACGCGGCGAGTTTGCGCGACCTGCTCGCCGCGTCTTCGGGACTGAAATTGAGATAGACCCCGGCGAACTGGGCGGCGAATGCCATGCCGCGGTCGGCGGGAAAACCGTGATGAGCAGGCGCGACGGCATTCGGCGCCGCGGTCTGTTGCTGAGTAAATCGCTCAAATGGGGCACGGATCCCATTCACCACGATAACCACAATAAGCGCCCAGAGAATGATGCGGCCGACCCACACCAGCCACCGTCCGCCGCCGCCGGACCAGCCGCCGCGCCGCGGCCTGCGGGGCGCGGGCGCGTCGAAGCCCGCCGGGTCGAGGCGCGCGGAAAGCTCGGGGTCGCCGCCGATCCGAGGATCGTGCTGGACGGTAGACCTACGAGCCATCACGCCTCCGCTCGCGCCGATCCCCCCGGCTGGCGCGGTGTCGTCCGTTGCCGATCCCCATCATCCGTGGTGAAGTAGTCACCCTATCCGGTCTCCGCCATTGTTCCAGGAAAGCCACGCCCATGCTGCGGCATGACCGACCGGACGGCAAACCGGACCGGATGACAGGCGTCATCGCCGATTCCTGTCACCTCCAGGGCGAATCGGCTTTTGACCAGGCCAGACGCCTGAAAACGCATAGCGCGACAGTCATGGATTCCTGTCCACCAGGCATGGACTCTCGCCACCTGCGGATTTGGTATGGATCGCGGAGGCGCCCTCGCGCGTCAGGCGGGCTCCGGATCCTGGGTGGGGCGCGCGCGCCTCCTGCTGTGCAGGTCGACGACCGTCGGCTGGACCGCCCGCTCCAGGGAGCCGCGGAGGTCGGCCAGCATCTCGGCGGCGTCGCGGTCACGCATGCGCGTGGCCATCTCGTTGCGCTCGTCGACCTTCCTGCGGAGGTACGCCTCGCGGTTGACGCGCAGGCCGTACATCAGCTCGACCCTGATCAGGGCCAGCTCCTCCTCGAGGCTGATGCCCGCGAGCGTCGGGGCGGGGCGTCGTTTCCTGATGATGCGACGGATCATTGAGGGCCTCCCGAGTCAGCGTGAACGCCGTGACGATTCGACGCGCGGGCGCCCGAAGTGGTTGACGCATCCAGTCGTCCCGGCATCAGACGTCCTACCGATCCGGGAGCAGACGCCCGAGGGAGCTTCGCCGCCGTCCATCGCCGGTAACTTAGCGCAGCCGACTGTTACCGTAAGTGATTGAAACCCGTGACATGCGGAGGCGACCTCGCGCGGCACGCGCACGTGCCTCGGCCCGATCGTTCGGCCGTACGCTCGCCCGTACGGTCAGGCGATGACCGGGAAGTCCGTGGCAGGGACACCGTCGCGGCGCGAGGCGGCCTCGTCCTCGTCCATGGCCGCCCACATCCGGCCGCTGTACACACCGGCGATGAGCGCCTGGATCATGAGGATCGAGATCGTGATCGTGCGGCCGACCCTCTCCTTGGCCAGCCATGCGGTGGGGTTGAACGCCGCGTAGAGACCGAGCGCGAGCAGGATCGGGATCTGGACCGCGGCCACCTTGAAGGCCATGTCAGCCAGATGGTTGAGCAGTTTGACGACCTCGGCCAGGCTCACGGCCTTGCTGGCCGCGCTGTCGGCGAGCTGGATGCCCGCGGTGAGGAAGTCGCGCAGCTTCCGGTCGGCGACATCCTTCGCCTCGCCGCTCCAGGCCGTGGTCAGCTCGGCGCGGTGGAGCGGGTCACCGCCGCCGAAGCGGCCGCTGAGCCGCTCGGCGGCATTCGTCCAGCCCATGACGGCCGAATCGATCTCGTCGTCGTTGTGGCTCATCGCGTGGGCCCAGATCATGAACGCGGAGGCGGCCGCCAGGGATATCCTCCCCCCGGTGGCGAGCAGCGCGGCGACCTGTCTACCCCGCTGCGCCGAGGTGGAGGCGATGGCCACCAAACCGCCGAACCCGGCCATGGCCCCGAAGGACCCGAACTGCCCCATCGGGAACGCGCGCCGCTGCTGGTCGAAGACGTACCTGCCCGCGTCGTAGCCCTCGTCGGTCAGCACGCTGCCCGCGCTGGTGAGGGGCTCGCGGACCCCTGGCCCGGCCGAATCGAACCACTTGTTGGCCCGCACGATCAGAGCCTCGATCGCGGCGTCGTTGGCGTGGTCGTAGGCCCTGGAGCCGTTCTCGATGGCCCTGGCCATGCCCTCCGCCGACTTCGAGCCCTTGCCGAGCTTGCCGACGAAGCGGTCGCGAGCCATGTTGTGACGGATCCTGGCCGGCTCGCCGAGCAACCCGAACGCCAGGAACGGGAGCTCGGCGAATTCGATCCAATCGGTCTGCCAGTACTTGAGGGAGTCGGCGAAGTTCTGGGCGTCGAAGCCCGTCCGCCGCATGACCGTGGAGTCCGCATCGTAGCCCGTCGACATGGACGCAACAGTTCCACAAGCCAACGAGTTCGGGACAATCCAGGCACGATCTTGTTACCGGCCCGTTACTCCCGGAAGGGAGAAGATCGCGTGCTTCAGACGTTGAAGCGGAACTCGACCACGTCGCCGTCGCGCATGACGTAGTCCTTGCCCTCGACCCGGGCCTTGCCCGCGGCGCGGGCGTTGGCGATGGAGCCGGCCTCGACCAGCTCGTCGAACGAGACCACCTCGGCCTTGATGAAGCCGCGCTGGAAGTCGGTGTGGATCACGCCGGCCGCCTCGGGCGCGGTGGCGCCCTTGCGGATCGTCCAGGCCCTGGTCTCCTTCGGCCCGGCCGTCAGGTACGTCTGCAGCCCGAGCGTCTCGAACCCGACCCTGGCCAGCTGCCGCAGCCCCGACTCCTCCTGGCCCACGGACTGCAGGAGCTCCAGCGCCTCCTCCTCGTCGAGCTCGACCAGCTCCGACTCGATCTTGGCGTCGAGGAAGACCGCCTCGGCGGGCGCGACCAGCGCCGACAGCTGCTCCCTGAGCGCGGCGTCGGTCAACTCGTCGGCGTCGAGGTTGAACACGTACAGGAACGGCTTGGCCGTCAGCAGGTGCAGGTCGCGCAGCTCGTCACGGTCGAGACCGCTCTCGAAGATGGTCTTGCCGGTCTCCAGGACGGCCAGCGCGGCCTCGGCGGCCTCCAGCGCGGCCTTCTTGTCCTTGTTGTTGCGCGCCTCCTTCTGCAGGCGCGGCACGGCCTTCTCGACCGTCTGGAGGTCGGCCATGATCAGCTCGGTGTTGATGGTCTCGATGTCGCGCTTGGGGGCGATCTCGCCGTCCACGTGCGTGACGTCGGGGTCGCTGAAGACCCGGACGACCTGGCAGATCGCGTCGGTGTCGCGGATGTTGGCGAGGAACTGGTTTCCCCTGCCCTGCCCCTCCGACGCCCCCTTGACCAGCCCCGCGACGTCGACGAACTCGACCTTGGCGGGCAGGATGCGGGCCGAGTCGAAGATCTCGGCCAGCTTGGGCAGGCGGTCGTCCGGCACGCCCACGATGCCCACGTTCGGCTCGATGGTGGCGAACGGGTAGTTCGCCGCGAGCGCGTTGCCGGACTTCGTCAGCGCGTTGAAGAGCGTGGACTTGCCGACGTTGGGCAGACCGACGATACCGATAGAGAGACTCACAGAGCTTGAGTTTACGTGGTCGGCGTAACGAGCGTGTCGGGCGGGAACGGCGCGCCGGAGTCCTGCAATCATCGATCGGGTGGATGTCGTCTCGCTCCTCCTGGGGCTCGCCGCCGGGCTCGTCATCGGCTTCCTGATCGCGAGGACGCGATCGGCGGTGCGGGTGGCCGAGGCCGACGCGCGGGCCAAGTCGGCCGCCGAGAAGCTGGTCTACGTCGAGGAGCAGCTCGCCGAGCGCTTCCAGGCGCTGTCCACGCGCGCCCTCGACGTCAACAACGTGCGCTTCCTCGAGCTGGCCGAGACCAGGCTGGCGGCCAGCCGCGCGGAGGCCACGGGTGATCTGGAGCAGCGCAGGCAGGCCGTCGAGCATCTCGTCGAGCCGCTGAGGGACGCGCTGGCGCGGGTCGAGTCGCAGCTGCGCGACACCGAGTCGGGGCAGCGCGCGGCCCGTGCCGAGCTGGCCAAGCAGATGGAGTTCGTACGGCAGAGCAACGAGCAGCTCCGCTCCCAGACCACCGCCCTGGTCAGGGCCCTGCAACGGCCGGAGGCGCGCGGCCGGTGGGGCGAGCTCCAGCTGCGCAGGGTCGCCGAGATCGCCGGCATGCAGCGCCACTGCGACTTCGACGAGCAGGTCGTGGAGGGCTCCATGCGCCCCGACATGGTCATCAGGCTCGCCGGCGGCAAGAACATCGTGGTCGACTCCAAAGTCTCGCTGGCGGCCTACCTGGAGGCCGCGGAGGCGTCCGACGAGTCGCTCGCCTCCGTCCGGCTCGACGCCCACGCCAGGCACGTGCGCGAGCACATCGACCGGCTGGCGGCCAAGTCCTACTGGCAGGGGTTCAACCCGTCGCCGGAGTTCGTGGTGCTGTTCATCCCCGGCGAGGCGTTCCTCGCCCCCGCGCTCGAACGCGATCCCGGCCTGCTCGAATACGCCATGACGCGGCGCGTCCACATCGCCACGCCCACGACGCTCATCACGATGCTGCGCACCGCGCACTACGCCTGGCAGCAGGCCGCGCTGAGCGAGAACGCGCGGGCGGTGTTCGAGCTGGGCAAGGAGCTGTACGAACGGCTGTCGTCACTCGGCAGGAACGTCGACACGCTCGGCCGGGCGCTGACGCGGGCCGTGGAGGCGTACAACAAATCGGTCGGATCGCTCGAGAGCCGCGTCCTGGTCACCGCGCGCAAACTGCACGATCTGGGCGTTGTCGACGGCGATCTCGATGCCCCCGAGATGCTCGACGGCCTGCCCAGACCCCTCGCGTCCCCCGAACTGCTGGAAACCTCGCCACTGCTTTCCCACTCGAACGGTAAGTTGGCCAACGGGTCGCAATAAACGGGGGGTGGGCCATTGGGTGAGAAAAGGCGTTCCGCGGTCCGGCTGACCGCTCGCGGCGCCATCGCGCTCGCCCTGGTCGCCACCCTGGCGGGCTACGTGCTGACGGCGCTGCTCGACATCCCTTACGTCGTGGGCGCGGCCTTCGTCGTGTCGAGCCTGATCGGCGTGCTCATGGTCAACCGGCGCGAGCTGCTGTCGCTGGTGGTGACGCCGCCGCTGGTGTTCTTCTGCGCCACGCTGTTCGTCGAGCTCGGGCGCGCGTTCGGCTCGGTGTCGATCGTGCAGTCGCTGGCCCTCGGCCTCTACACCTCGCTGACCAGCGGCGCGCCGTGGCTGTTCGCCGGCTCGGCCCTCGTGCTGGGCGTCGCCTGGCGGCGCGGGCTGCGCGACAACGTACGCGAGCTGCGCGAGGAGCTGAAGGCGGGCGCGGCCGAGGTGCCGCGCCCGCGCCAGCCGTTCGTGCCCGAGCCGGAGGGCTATTTCGAGCCCAAGGTGTACGGGACGCCGCGCGGCGACGACTAGGACACCCGCAGGTCCTTGCGCAGCTCGTGGGGCAGGGCGAAGCGCATGCTCTCCTGCACCGACTCGACCTCCGTCACGTCGCCGAACCCGTGCTCCGCGAGCCGCGCCAGCACCTGGTCGACCAGCTCCTCGGGCACGGACGCGCCGCTGGTGACGCCGACCGTGGTGACGCCGTCGAGCCACTCGTCGCGGATGAAGCCGGCGTTGTCGACGAGGTAGGCGGCGTCCGCGCCGTGGTCCTTGGCCACCTCGACCAGCCGCTTGGAGTTGGACGAGTTCTCCGAGCCGACCACGATGACGAGCTGCGCCTCGGCGGCGATCTCCTTGACCGCGACCTGGCGGTTCTGGGTGGCGTAGCAGATGTCGTCGCTCGGCGGGTCGATCAGCGTGGGGAAGCGCTCCTTGAGCCGGGCGACCGTCTCGGTGGTCTCGTCGACCGACAGCGTGGTCTGCGACAGCCACACCAGCTTGCTCGGGTCCTTGACCCGCACGTCGCCGACCGCGTCGAGCCCGTCCACGAGCTGGATGTGGGCCGGGGCCTCACCCGACGTGCCCTCGACCTCCTCGTGACCCTCGTGCCCGATCAGCAGGATGTCGTAGTCCTGGTTGGCGAACCGTTTGGCCTCGTTGTGCACCTTGGTGACCAGCGGGCAGGTCGCGTCGATGGTGCGCAGCCCGCGCTGCTCGGCCTCGTCGTGCACGGCCGGGGACACCCCGTGGGCGGAGAACACCACGATCTCGCCCTCGGGCACCTCGTCGGTCTCGTCGACGAAGATGGCGCCCCTGGCCTCCAGCGTCTTGACGACGTGGGTGTTGTGGACGATCTGCTTGCGTACGTAGATCGGCGCACCATACTGCTCCAGGGCCTTCTCGACCGCTACCACGGCTCGATCGACTCCGGCACAGTAGCCGCGCGGCTTGGCTACGAGTACTCGGCGGGAAGTGGGGGTCTGGGGCTCCATACTTCTTATGCTACGTGGAGCGGCCATCAGGCCCGCGCGTGCGTGGTCGCCCGCGGTTTGCCAGACTGGCCGTCCAATACTGACCTCCCAGGGAGACGTCATGTCCCTCAGCGACGTGATACGCAACATCGCCAAGACCGTCACCAACAAGGACGAGCTGAAGTCGAAGGCCAAGGACCTTCCGCTCCTCGTCGTCCAGACCACGCTCAGCGCGGCCGGGCAGGCCCTGCTGGTCGTGGACCGGATGAAGAACTCCATCAAGAGCCTGGGCAGCAAGGAGGAGCGCGAGGACGAGTCGCGTCCCTCGGCCGCCGAGCAGGTGGCGGCGGCCCCGGCCGCTGAGACCGAGGAGGAGAAGCCCGCGCGGCGGGAGCCGGTGATCTTCGCGCCGCGCCCCGGCGCCGCCGAGCCCAACGGTGTCGCCAAGACCAAGCCGGACCCGGTCATCTTCGCCCCGGCCGGCAAGCAGGAGTCCACGGCCACCGCCGAGGCTCCTGCCGCCGAGCCCGCCGCCGCTGGGGCCGCCACCGCCCCGGTCGCCGAGCCCAAGCCCGCGGTCGCGGACGAACCCGCCAAGACCGCCGCCGAGCCTGTCGCCGAGCCCGCCGCAGCTGCGCCGGCGGTCGAGGAGAAGCCCGCCGTCGCGGAGCCCGCCGAGGCGAAGGCAGCCGTCGCGGAGCCTGCCGAGGCTACGGCCGCCGTCGCGGAGCCCGAGCCCGCCGTCGCGGAGCCCGCTGTCACGGAGCCCGAGGCCGCCGTCGCTGAGGAGCCGGCCAAGCCGAAGACCGCCCGCAGGGCCGCGAAGAAGCCCGCTGCGCCCAGGAAGTCCACCAAGAAGCCGGCCCAGGAGCCCGCGGCGGCGTCCGAGCCCGCAGCCGTGGCCGAGCCGGCTCCCGCGCCCGCCGAGGAGGCCCCCGCGGCACCGGCCACCGCCGCGTCCGCGGACCTGGTCGAGCCGCTGCCCGGCTACTCCAGCCTGACCGTCGCGTCCCTGCGCGCCAGGATGCGGGGCAAGACCGCCGAGCAGATCGGCGACTTCCTCGCGTACGAGCAGGCGACCACGGCCCGGCCCGAGGTGATCAAGATGTTCGAGAACCGCCTGGCGAAGCTGCGGGCCGGAGAATAGTCGCACCGGCCCCGTAGTCTTCGGTCATGACCGACAAGACCTCACCCGAGTCTCCCCTGCCGATCCGCACGGTCCTGCAGATGGTGGGCGGTTGGATCGGCAGACTCGGCACGGTCTGGGTCGAGGGCCAGATCACCGACCTGAGCGCGCGCGGCGGCACGGTGTTCCTGACGCTGCGCGACCCGGTCGCCAACGTGTCGGCCAAGGTCACCGCGCCGCGCGGCGTCTACGAGGCCGCGGTGCCGCGCCCGGCCGACGGCGCCAGGGTCGTCATGCAGGTCAAGCCCGACTTCTGGGTCAACCGAGGCTCGTTCGCCTTCACCGCGCTGGAGATCCGCCCGGTCGGCGTGGGCGAGCTCCTGGCCAGGCTGGAGCGGCTCAGGCAGCTGCTGGCCACCGAGGGGCTGTTCAAGGCCGACAGGAAGCGGCGGCTGCCGTTCCTGCCCGGCACCATCGGGCTCATCTGCGGCCGCGACTCCGCGGCCGAGCGCGACGTGCTGGAGAACTCCCGCAGGCGCTGGCCCGCCGTGCGCTTCAAGGTGGAGGAGGTGGCCGTCCAGGGCCCGTACGCGGTGGGCGAGGTGACCGAGGCGCTGGGCAAGCTCGACGCCGACCCCTCGGTCGACGTGATCGTCATCGCCCGGGGCGGCGGCTCGCTGGAGGACCTCCTGCCGTTCTCCGACGAGACGCTCGTCCGCTCGGTGGCCGCCTGCCGCACCCCCGTGGTGAGCGCCATCGGCCACGAGCAGGACAGCCCGCTGCTCGACCTGGTGGCCGACGTACGCGCCTCCACCCCCACCGACGCGGCCAAGAAGGTCGTGCCCGACGTCGGCGAGCAGCTCACGCTGGTGCGCCAGCTCCGCGACCGGGGCCGCAGGGTGCTGACCGGCTGGCTCGACCGCGAGATGTCCTGGCTGACCTCGGTGCGCTCGCGCCCGTCCCTGGCCGACCCGGTGCGCGAGCTCGAACGCCGCGCCGAGCAGGCGGAGTCGCTGCGCGACCGGGCCCGGCGCTCGCTGTCCGGCTCGCTCGACCGCGCCGCCGACGACCTCACCCACCTGCGTGCCCGCCTGGTCGCGCTCTCACCGGCGGCCACCCTGGAGCGCGGCTACGCCATCGTCCAGCACCCGTCGGGCGAGGTGGTGCGCCTGGCCAAGGACGTCTCTCCCGGCTCGCTGCTGACCATCCGCCTGACCGACGACCGGCTGACCGTACGCGCGGAGGACGCGGAGGACACCGACGAACCCGGCGACACGTGAGCAGGTAGGTGGTTGCGAGCACGTCAGCGCGCTGGACGGTGCCGGAGCCACATGAGCGCACGGGCGGGTCAGGGCGACCACCGCAGCGCGTAGACGGCGGTACAGCACACCACAGAGCGCAGGACGGCTGGTACGGCGGCACGCCACCAGAGCGCACAGGACGGTCGCGGGAACGCGGTCAGTCGGCGTGCACGGGAGCACAGCGACCCCGCCCAGCGGCGAGCGCGTGAAGCGCTACGGGAACGCGTGGAAGCGCGGGCGCGCGGGCGCCTGAGAGCCCTGTGGGCGCGTCAGAAGGGGGTGTCGTCGGGGCGGCCCGCGGTGGGGTCCGAGCGGCGGGCCATGGCGGCGGCGAGCTTGACCCTGGCCCCCTGCAGCCACTCCTCGCAGACCGCCGCCAGCTTCTCCCCCCGCTCCCACAGCTCGATCGACTGCTCCAGGGTGAGCCCGCCGGTCTCCAGGCGGCGCACCACCTCGGTCAGCTCCTCGCGCGCCTGCTCGTATGAGGGTGCCTTCTCGTCTCCTGCCACGGGCACCACCCTAGACGTGCCGGCCGACATCCGCGGGGCAGGCGGTCAGCCCTGAGGGCGCTGTTGCAGGACGGAGGCGAGCTGGGCGAGCTCCTGCCAGTCGGCCGTGCCGGTGATCACGAGCGTCATGTCGGGCAGCACGCGGACCAGCGAGCGCTGCTTCTTGTCCTCGCGGAAGCGCTTCTCCCAGGTCGCCCCGCCGACCTGCTGGGTGCCGACGGCCTTGTCGGTGTTGGCCATGCGGCTGGCGAAGCCGGCCGCCGGCTGCTCGTCGCTCTGCGCGAACATGGCGTGCTGGCGATCGGCGGTGGCGTAGCCGAGGTAGAGGACCTGGGCGCCGTTCTCGCCCTTGGCGATCCTGTTGCTGTTGGGCACCCAGCCGGGCGGGTCCTGGCTCGGGGCCCACACGCCGTACGGCACGGAGTGGCCGAAGTTGGCGACGGTGATCGAGTAGTCGAGCCGCGGGATGTGCTCCTCCCTGCTCTGCGGGGTGACCAGCAGGAAGAGCCCGGCCGCCGCGAGGCAGACGAACAGCGCTACCGCGTAGCCGTAGAAACCTTGGGTGAACCGTCGCACACTTGGCGAGGTTACCCGTTGGCGGGGGCGGTCGCCGAAGTGGCGGGGCGGATCTGGCCGATGATGGCGAGCACCTCTTCCGCCAGGGCGCGGTCGCCCGTGCGCACGACCTCGGACACGGCCGCGGCCAGCGCGCCCGTGACGACCACGACCAGCGCGCTCTCGTCCTCGAACAGCGCGGCGTTGCGCTGCGCCCACGTGCGCAGCCGGTCGCGCATGACCACCTCGAAGCCGGGCGGCCCGTCGCCGCGCAGGAACAGCTCGGCCAGCTCCCGCTCCTCCAGGCACCCGTCGAGGTAGGCGCGGGCGGCGCTGATGAACACGCGCATCGGGTCGGTCTCGCCGTCGGCGCGGGCCGAGCGGGCGGCCTGCTTGGTGCGCTGTGTCTGCCTGGCCTGGAACTCCTCGAACAGGGTGAGATAGAGGTCGGCCTTGCCGGAGAAGTGGTGGTAGAGGCTGCCCACGCTGGCCTGGGCCATGGACACCACGTCGGTCACGCCGGCCTCGGCGAACCCTTTGGAGACGAAGACCTGCCTGGCGGCGGCGAGGAGAGAGCTGCGCGTGGCGGCGCCGCGTTCGGACGTGCGTGGCTGGACGGCCATGTTCTCCGCATCGCTCATTCAGATCTCCTCCACGCCGGGGGGCCATGCTCCATGGTGGAGCCAAGATCCTTGCCGCGCACTCGGTATCACGCAAAATCCGTGTGCGGTTATGACAAGGCGGCCCGGTCGAAGCTTACCGACGTCCTACCTGGTGAGGAATCTGTCCGCGTGTGGGCAGATTATCCGCCTCTGGGCGGGAAGTAAGGGGCAACTACGATCGACGTAGATGTCCCACGAGGAGGCCGCTCATCATGTCCGATCAGACATCCGTCCCGCCCGCGCTCGCCACGGGTGAGCACGCCCCCGACAGGAACCTGGCGCTGGAGTTGGTCCGCGTCACGGAGGCGGCGGCGATGGCGGCGGCCAGGTGGGTCGGCAGGGGCGACAAGAACGGCGCCGACGGCGCGGCGGTGAACGCCATGCGCCAGCTGATCAACACCGTGTCCATGAACGGCGTGGTGGTCATCGGCGAGGGCGAGAAGGATCACGCCCCGATGCTGTTCAACGGCGAGCAGGTGGGTGACGGGAGCGGCCCCGACTGTGACGTGGCCGTCGACCCGATCGACGGCACCCGGCTGACCGCGCTGGGCATGCCCGACGCGGTGTCGGTGATCGCGGTGAGCGAGCGGGGCTCCATGTACGACCCGTCGGCCGTGTTCTACATGGAGAAGCTGGTCACCGGCCCGGAGGCGGCCGACGTGGTGGACATCGAGGCGCCGGTCGCCGTCAACGTCAACGCCGTCGCCAGGGCCAAGCACTGCTCTCCCTCCGACGTGACCGTGGTCGTGCTCGACCGGCCCAGGCACGAGCGGCTGGTCAAGGAGATCAGGGAGACGGGCGCGCGGATCAAGTTCATCACCGACGGCGACGTGGCCGGCGCGATCATGGCCGCCCGTACGGGGACAGGCATCGACCTCATGCTGGGCATCGGCGGCACGCCCGAGGGCATCGTGGCCGCGTGCGCGCTCAAGTGCCTGGGCGGCGTGATCCAGGGCAAGCTCTGGCCGCGCGACGACGCCGAGCGCGGCAAGGCCGTGGACGCCGGGCACGACCTCGACCAGGTGCTCACCACGAACGACCTGGTCAGGTCCGACGACGTGTTCTTCGCGGCCACCGGCATCACGCACGGCGAGCTCATGCAGGGTGTACGGTTCCGCGCCGGCTCGGCGGTGACCGAGTCGCTGGTGATGCGGGGACGGTCGGGGACGATCCGCAAGATCGAGAGCGAGCACCAGCTGTGGAAGTTGCGGGCCTACAGCGCGATCAACTTCGACACCGCGGGGTGAGCGACCCCGGAGGGGAACCGAGGGTCAGCGGCGGCGCTTGCGGCGCGGGGGCTCCTTGACCTTGACGTCGCCCGCGAAGTTCGTGGTGCGCACCTCCACGACCGGCGCGCCGGGCTCGGTCGGCTGCTTGTTCAGCCGGACCGTCTTGCCCTTGGCCACCCTGACCACCTCGAGCCCCTCCGGCACGTGGATCTCCAGCCCGCCGAACACCAGGGTGGCGTTGATGATGATCTGCCGGTTCTGCAGGATCGCGTCGCGGAAGTCCAGCTTGGTGGTGCCGAACATGGCCGTCACCTCCAGCTCCGCCGGCACCACCCAGCGCCCGCCGCGCTGCTCCTGCTTGAAGATGGCCGACACGGGCCGGCCGTCCAGGTTGAGCGGCTGCTGGTCGGCGGGCAGCAGGTCGGTGGTGAGCGCGGCCAGCTCGCCGAGCGTGCGCGCGGAGTAGAGCACCCCGAGCCGCTCCTCCAGCTCGTCGAGGGTGAGCCGGCCGTCGGCGTGCGCGTCCTGGAGCACCTGGGCGATGCGCTCGCGGTCGGCGTCGGACGCGCGGAGCTCATGCGGCGGCGGTACGTCGCCCGCCGCCTGCGGTCGCCGGGCCGACACCCACTCCTCGGCCAGCCGTTCCCCGACTTCCTGCAGCTTCGGCAACCACGATCCCGCGCGTTCGTTCACACTTCCGACGATAACCGGCGAGCGGGGGGTTTCGCTCCCGCCGTACGGGCCTGCTTCAGCGGATTCGCCCCAAGAGTCCGGCGATCTCTTCGGCCAGGTCCGTGTTCACCTCGGCGTGGCGGTTGAGCAGCCGGTACCACATCGCGCCGTACACGAGGTCCACGGCCAGCTCCAGATCGACGTCGCCGGGCACGGCGCCGCGGGCGAGGATCGAGCGCAGGGCGGCGCGGCGCGGGGTGATGATCTTCTCCCGCAGCTCGGCGGCCAGCCCGGGATCCGACTGGGCGTCGGCCATCAGCCCGGTCACGACCTGCCCCGCGACCCCCTGGGCCAGCACGAACGTCCTTTCCAGGAACGTCACGAGATCGGCCCGCGCGTCCCCCGTCTCCGGCACCTCGGGCACCTCCTCGGCCAGGACGCCGGTCAGCGACTCCAGCAGGACCTGCGCCTTGGTCTGCCACCAGCGGTAGACGGTCTGCCTGCCGCTGCCCGCCGCCTGGGCGATGCCCTTCATGGTCACGTTCTGGTATCCGTCGCGGGCGCACAGGTCGAGCGCGGCCCGGAGGATCGCCTTCCTGGCCGCTTCGCTGCGCGGTCTGCCAACCATGGCGCTCACTTTACAAGACATCGTGCCTCGTTTATATTCGAGGCACGATGTCTCGTATGAGAAGGGTTTCCATGATGCGAGTTGTGATCGTCGGCGGCACGTCCGGCATCGGGCTGGCGACGGCCTCCCGGCTGGTCGCGGGTGGCGCGGAGGTGTTCGTCACGGGCCGTTCCGAGGAGCGGCTGCGCGCGGCGGTGAAGCAGCTGGGCGACCGGGCGGGCGGCGAGGTCGCGGACGCGCGCGACACCGGCGCGATGCGGGCCGTTTTCGAGGGACTGGGCGGCGTCGACCACGTGATCATCGCCGTGACGGGCCGGGGCGGGGCGGGGCCGCTGAGCTCGTTGACCGGCGAGACGCTGGCCGGCGCGGTGGCGGGCAAGCTGGTCCCGCACCTGATGACCGCGCAGGCCGCGCTGGGCGTGCTGAGCCGGGAGGGCTCGATCACCTTCGTGACGGCGGCGTCGGCGGGCGCGGCCTTCCCCGGCGTCTCCGTGCTGGCGGCGGTGAACGGCGCGATCGAGGCGACGGTCCCCGGCCTCGCGGTCGAGCTGGCGCCCGTCAGGGTGAACGCCGTCTCCCCCGGCGTGATCGACACCGACTGGTGGTCGGAGCTGGGCGAGGAGGCGCGCGCCGCGTTCCTGGCGGGCACGGCCGAGAGCCTGCCGGTCCGGCGGGTCGGCAGGCCGGAGGACGTGGCCGCCACGATCGAGTACGTCGTGCGCAACTCGTTCGTGACCGGCACCGTGCTGACCGTGGACGGAGGCGGGAAGCTGAAGGTGTGAGGGCGTCTCCTCCGCGCCGGGTCCACCGTCGCGCCCGGTCCGGCGCGCGACCATCCGGGCGTGACGGACCGGGCCGGTCAGGAATCTCGGCGGGCCCTCCTTCGTTGATCAGGGCAACGTCCCTGGCGAACGCCCGGCAAACGGAGGTGTGCGCGTGCATCAACCGGCGCGGTGGGGTCTCGGCGCGGCAGGCACGGGCATCGCGGTGATCGTGGCCCTGGAAGTGAGCAGCTTCGACGAGATCAACCCGATCAGGCGCACCATCAGCGAGCACGGCCTCGGGCCTGACGGCTGGATCTTCGGCCTGGCGGTGGCGCTGCTCGCGGCCGGGTCGGTGGCCATCGGGGTGTCGCTGGCGCGCAAGCGGCTGGCCGGGGTCGTCGGCACCGTCGCGCTCATGGGGTGGAGCGCGGGCCTGTTCCTCACGGCGTGGTTCGAGAAGCACGACTGGTCGGTCGGGCCGAGCATGAGCGGCAACATCCACCGGGTGGGCAGCGTCGTCGCCTTCCTCTGCCTGCCGCTGGCCGTCGTGGTCATCGCCAGGCCGTGGCGGCGCCGGGAGCGGTCGCGGGCCACGCTGGTGGCGTTCGGGCTGGGGGTCTGCTCGGTGCTGTGGGTGGCGGGCATCGTGGCGGTCATGCTGATCGGGGCGGAGAACGGGCTGCCGTGGTACCGCGCCATGCCGCTCGGCCTGGTCGAGCGCGGCCTGGCCGCCACGGAGGTGGCCGCGCTCCTCGCCCTCGGCGTGTGGGCCGCGGCCAAGGGACTCGCCGGCCCCGAGCAGGCGCTCGCGACTTCCGAGCAGGCCATCGGGCTCGCCGGCCCCGAGCAGGGACTCGCCGTGCCGGAGGCGGGCGAGGCCGGTCTCGGCGAGGCCAGGACGTCCGGCGCCTGACAGGGCTGGCGGAACGGAGCGCGGGACGACTAACCTGACCCCGCCTCACGTTTGATGTCCCCCCGATCAGGAGGCCGTCGTGCCGTCCTTGCGTGATCGCCAGGCCCGCCTCGCCACGTACGTCGTCTACGCCGTGCAGGGCCTGTCCTTCGCCTCGCTCCTCATCCAGGTCGCGAACCTGCAGGCCAAGCACGGCCTCGACGAGGGCACGCTGACGCTCCTGCTGCTGGTCGTGCCCCTGTTCGCGGGGGTCGGCAGCGTGGGGGCCGGCACCTTCGCCGCCCGGTTCGGCAGCAGGCTGCTGCTGCGCGTCGCCCAGCCCGTGGTCGCGCTCGCCGTGGTGCTCGTCGGGCTCGCCCCGAACGTGCCGCTGATGCTCCCCGCGCTCCTGGTGTTCGGGCTGGGGGTGGGCGCGGTGGACGCCGGCATCAACATGCAGGGCGTCGCGGTCGAGCGCAGGTACGGCAAACAGGTGCTGAACGGCTTCCACTGCGTGTGGAGCGTCTTCAGCATGCTCGGGGCGGCGTGGGCGTCGGTGGCCGCCGAGCTCCCGCTGCCGCTGGTCATGTCGGTCCCGATGGTGTTCGCCCTGGCGGGCTCGCTCGTGTCGGGGCGCAACCTGTGCGCGCCGGAGGAGGAGAAGCCCGAGGACGTCGCCGGTGGGGCCACCGCCGGCGGCGGATTCCCGTGGCGGCCGATCATCCCGCTCTGCCTGGCCATGGCCTTCCTGTACGTCGGCGACGCCGCGGTGTCCAACTTCAACACCGTGTTCATGAAGAACGTGCTCCAGGCCGGCCCGCAGGTCATCCCGCTGGCCTACGTCGCGTACCAGGCGACCACGCTGGCCGTCCGGCTCGGCGGCGACCTCGCGGTCAGGCGGTACGGCCCCGCCGCCATCGTCAGGATCGGCGGC
Source organism: Nonomuraea phyllanthi (assembly GCF_006334985.2). Classification (GTDB taxonomy): domain Bacteria; phylum Actinomycetota; class Actinomycetes; order Streptosporangiales; family Streptosporangiaceae; genus Nonomuraea; species Nonomuraea phyllanthi. The sequence goes on along the minus strand of NZ_VDLX02000013.1, from coordinate 194,649 downwards.
GTGATCGCCACCGTGGGCTTCCTCGGCGTCGTCCTCGCCCCCAACCAGCCGCTCGGCATCGTCGCCTTCGGGCTGACCGGGGTGGGCCTGTCGGTGGTGGCGCCGCAGTCGTTCTCGGCGGCGGGCCGGCTGGACCCGGCGGGGACGGGGGTGGCCATCGCCCGCGTGAACCTCTTCAACTACGTCGGCTTCATCGCGGGCGCGGCCCTGGTGGGCGGCCTCGCGGACGCCATGGACATGCGGGCGGCGTTCGCGGCGCCCCTGGTGCTGGCCGCCGCCATCGTCGCCCTCGCCCCGGGCTTCGCGCCCGGGCGCCGCGCCCCCGACCCCTCGGCCGCCTGAGCGGCCGAGGGGGACGGTCAGCCCAGTGCCCCGTCCAGGAACGCGAGGCTGCGCCGGACGTTCTCGATCGGCCGGTCCTCGGGCCCGGACAGGATGACGTCCTGCTCCATGACGTACCAGCCGTCGTAGCCGCTGCGGTCGAGCCCGCCCACGATGCCCGCGATGTCCACGTCGCCCTCCCCGAGCGGCCGGTAGACGCCCTCGCGGACCGCCTGCGTGTACGTCATCCGCCCGCTGGTGACGAGCGAGGCGAGGCGGGCGTCCACGTCCTTGAGATGGACGTGCGCGATCCGCGTGGGCACCGACTTGACCAGGTCGGCCGGGTCGGTACCGCCGATCAGCAGGTGGCCGGTGTCCAGGCATAGCGGCATCGAGCTGCCCTCGATCACCCGCTCGACCTCGGCCCGCGTCTCGATCATGGTGCCGACGTGCGGGTGCAGGCTCGCCCTCGGGCCGAGCTCGGCGGCGATGCGGTCGAGGTTGGCCAGCAGCGTGGCCCAGCCCGTGGCGTCCAGCTCAGGGCGCACGTCGTAGCCGTCGGCTCCCGTGGCCGCGGCCAGCACGAGCGTGCCCTCGTCCGGCAGGCCGGGCAGCGGGTCGTGGCCGGGGTCGTGCAGCACGACCGGCACGAACGCCCCGACGAGGCGCAGGCCGTACCGCTCGATGAGGGCGGGGGTGAGGAAGCCCTGCGGGCCCAGCTCGGTCGCGGTCAGGCCCAGCTCGCGCATCTCGGACAGCACGCGCTCGGGGTCGAGCTGGTGACCCCAGTCGGGGACCTCGCAGACGCCCCAGGAGATCGGCGCTCCGGCCAGCTTCATCGCCGCACCTCCGCGACCTCGACGGTACGGCGTTCGCTCAGCGACAGGTCGGCGGCTTCGGCCACGTACAACGCCTCCAGTGCGTCCTCGATCGAGCAGAGACTCTTGTCGGCGGTCAGGAAGGCGTCGATCTCGTTGCGGTAGGCGGTCTCGAAGCGGGTGACGAAGTCCGGCCAGGGCTCCTCCGGGCTCGGCAGGTCCTCGGTGGTGAACAGCGGGGCGCGCGGGCCGAGCCCGACGGCCTGGGTGCGTCTGGTTCCTGCGAGTTCCATGCGGACGTCGTACCCGCCGCCGTTGTAGCGCGAGCCCTGCAGGGTGGCCAGCGTGCCGTCGTCCAGGGTGAGCAGCGCGGCGCTGGTGTCGACGTCGCCGGACTCGGCGAAGAACGGCGCGCCGCGGTTGGCGCCCGTCGCGTGCACCGAGACCACCTCGCGGCCGGTCACCCAGCGCAGGATGTCGAAGTCGTGGATGTGGCAGTCGCGGAAGATGCCGCCCGAGGTCGCGATGTACTCGGCGGGCGGCGGCGCGGGGTCGGCGGTGACCAGGTGGACGCGGTGCAGCACGCCCAGCTCGCCGGCGCGCAGGTCGTTGGCGGCGGCCACGTATCCCGGGTCGAACCTGCGCTGGAAGCCGATCTGCACCCGGTTGCCCGCGCTCGCCTCCAGCACCTTGACGGTCTCGGCCACGGTGCTCGCGACCGGTTTCTCGCAGAAGGCCGGGATGCCCTTCTCGCACGCCTTGATGATGAGCTCGGCGTGGGTGCCGGTCGGGGTCGCGATGACGACGGCGTCCGACTCGAACGGGTCTCCCGGCCTGCCGTACGGCGACGTGCGTACGGGATCGGCCACGATCAGCTCGTCGACCAGCGGGTGCGCGGCCAGGGTCGCGGCGTGAAAGGCTCCGATCCTGCCCAGACCCAGCAGTCCCACACGCATGACGCCTCCAATCGGGATCAGGCTTTCTTTCTAGGCGAGGTCTTCTCCCTCAGTCAACATTTTGTCCTGACATTCTGACTTTTAAGCCTCGCACCGCCTCGAACGCCTTGTGCGCCGGCAGCCGGGCGAAGCCCGCCACCACCGCCGGGGGCCCCGGCGCGCCGCGCATCGGACCCACCGGCTCGACCGACAGGCCGGCCAGCTTCGCGGCGCGCGCGGCCCTGAGCTCGTCCCAGCCGTCCGGCAGCTCCAAGTAGACGTGCAGCCCCGCCTCGATGCCCTTGACCCGCACGTCGGGCAGCTCCTCGGCCAGCGCGCCGACCAGGGCGTCCCTGCGGCGGCGGTACTCCCTGCGCATCCTGCGCAGGTGCTTGTCATAGCCGCCGGTACGCAGGAAGTGCGCCAGCGCGTACTGGTCGATGACCGGCGAGCCCAGGTCCAGCTCGCCGCGCGCCCGGCGCACCGCCTCGGCCAGGTCGGGCGGCGCCGCCACCCAGCCGAGCCGCAGCCCCGGCGCCAGGGACTTGCTGACGCTGCCCGACAGGATCACCCGGTCGGGGGCCAGGCCCTGGAGGCAGCCGACGGGGTCGCGGTCGAAGCGGAACTCGGCGTCGTAGTCGTCCTCCAGGATGGCCCGGTCGCCCGCGTACGCCCACTCCATCAGGGCCGCCCGGCGCGGCGGGGAGAGCACCACCCCGGTCGGGTACTGGTGCGCGGGCGTGACGAGCGCGGCGTCGCCGCCCAGCCGCCCCACGTCCAGGCCCTCCTCGTCCACGGGCACCGGCACGAGCCGCGCGCCCGCCCGGCGCAGCAGCGGCACCTGGCGGTTGCTCGTCGGGTCCTCGACGGCCAGCCGGAGCGGGCGCCGCCGGCCCAGCACGTGGAGGACCAGGCTGAGGCCCTGCGCCACGCCGCCGACGATGACGAGGTGCTCCGGGCGCACGTCCGCCGCCCTGACCCTCCTGAGGTAGCCGGCCAGCTCCTCGCGCAGCTCGGGCACCCCGCCGGGGTCCCCGTAGTCGAGGGCCTCCGAGGGCACGGTGGCCAGGACGTGCCGGACGGAGGCGAGCCAGCGCTCCCGGGGGAAGTGGCCGAGGTCGGGGGAGGTGGGGCGGTGGCCGTAGTACGGCCCGGACGCGGAGGCGTCCGAGCCCGCCGGCCGGTGGCGGGCGGAGGTCTTGGGGCGGGACGCGGGCCTGGCGGCGGCCTTGGGCGTGACGCGGGTGCCGACGCCGACCTTGGAGACCAGGAAACCCTCGGCGACGAGCTGCTCGTACGCCTCGACCACCACTCCCCTGGAGACCTGGAGGTCGGCGGCCAGGTCGCGGGTCGCGGGCAGGCGGGTGCCGGGCGTCAGCCGGCCGCCCCTGATGGACTCGCGCAGCTCGGCGGCGATCTGCCCGGCGAGCCCTCCTTTGTCGCGATTTATCTGGATATGGAGGTCGGCCATATTGGTCCTGTCTCTTGCCCGGACATTGGACTGTTTGCGAGAACCATTGTCTCCCTAGCATCCTTCGCATGAGAAACGGCATCGTCGGGGCCGCCGCGGCCATGTTCCTCGTCGGAACGCTGGCCGGAGTGTCAGGGCTCGTGGACGGCTATCCCCTGTACGGCGGCCAGGCCGTGCGGTATCTCGTGGCGGCGGTCATCCTGCTCGCCATCACGCGGGCGCTCGGCCTGCGGTTCGTCCGGCTCACGGCGCGCGAGGCCCTGTGCCTGGGCGGGCTCACCCTGCTCGGCCTGGTGATGTTCAACGTCTGCGTGGTCGAGTCGACCCGCGCCGCCGGCCCCGCGCTGGTCGGCACGGTGCTCGGCACCGTCCCGCTGGCCCTCGCGCTGGCCGGCGGGCGGCCCGCGCCCCGGCTGCTGGCCGGGGCCTGCGTGGTCGTGGCGGGGGCGACGCTGGCCACCGGGCTCGGCAGCGGCAACCTGCCGGGGCTGCTGTGGGCGCTGGGCGCGCTCGTGGGCGAGGTCAGCTTCTCCCTGCTGGCCATCCCGCTGCTGCCGAAGCTGGGGCCGATCAGGGTGTCGGCCTACTCGACGGCGCTGGCCGTGCCACTGCTGGCCCTGATCGGGCTGGCGGAGGCGGGCACCGGCATGTTCCGGGCGCCCTCGTGGGCGGAGGTGCTCGGGTTCGCGTACCTGGCGGTCGTGGTCACGGTCGTCGCGTTCTTCCTCTGGTACAGCTCCCTGCCCAGGCTCGGCCCCGGCCGGGCCGGGCTGTTCGCGGGGCTCATCCCGGTCGGCGCGATCGTGACGGGGGCGGTGCTCGGGGTGGCGACGCCGTCGACGTACGACCTGCTGGGGGCCGGGCTGGTGATCGCCGGCATCCTCCTGGGGCTGACCGCCGAACGGTCGCGGGCGGTTGCCGCAGTGGGCTCCCCCGGAGGCGCGTAATCTCTTGGGGAACCGAAAGGATGGACATGGGCGAGTTCGACTACACCGACCTGCTGCCGCTGGGAGCCGATGACACCGAATATCGGCTGATCACATCGGAGGGGGTGCGGAAGGTCGAGGCGGCCGGGCGGACGTTCCTCGAGGTCGATCCCGAGGCGCTGCGGCTGCTGACCGAGACGGCCGTCCACGACATCTCCCACTTCCTGCGGGCCTCCCACCTCGCCCAGCTCAGGAAGATCATCGAGGACCCCGAGTCCAGCGCCAACGACCGGTTCGTGGCACTCGACCTGCTGAAGAACGCCTCCATCTCCGCCGGCGGCGTGCTGCCCATGTGCCAGGACACCGGCACCGCGATCGTCATGGGCAAGCGCGGGCGCCACGTGCTGACCGACGGGCTCGACGCCGAGCACGTCGCGCGGGGGGTGTACGACGCGTACACCAAGCTCAACCTGCGCTACTCCCAGATGGCCCCGCTGACCATGTGGGAGGAGAAGAACACCGGCAGCAACCTGCCCGCCCAGATCGAGCTGTACGCCGAGGACCCGCACGGCCATCCGGACGAGTACAAACTGCTGTTCATGGCCAAGGGCGGCGGCTCGGCCAACAAGTCGTTCCTGTACCAGGAGACCAAGGCCGTGCTCAACGAGAAGCGCATGATGGCCTTCCTGGAGGAGAAGATCCGCTCGCTCGGCACCGCGGCCTGCCCGCCGTACCACCTGGCCGTGGTCGTGGGCGGCACCTCCGCCGAGTTCGCGCTGAAGACCGCCAAGTACGCCAGCGCCCGCTACCTCGACACGATCCCCACGGAGGGGTCGGCCTCGGGGCACGGGTTCCGCGACCTGGAGATGGAGGCCAAGGTCTTCGAGCTGACGCAGAAGCTGGGCATCGGGGCGCAGTTCGGCGGGAAATACTTCTGCCACGACGTCCGCGTCATCCGGCTGCCCAGGCACGGCGCATCCTGCCCGGTGGCCATCGCCGTCTCCTGCTCGGCCGACCGGCAGGCGCTGGCCAAGATCACGCCCGAGGGCGTCTTCCTGGAGAAGCTGGAGACGGACCCGGCGCGTTTCCTCCCGGAGACCACCGACGAGCACCTCTCGGACGACGTCATCCAGGTTGACCTCAACCGCCCCATGTCCGAGATCCTCGCCCAGCTCACGAAATATCCCGTCAAGACCCGCCTCTCCCTCACCGGCCCCCTCGTGGTCGCCCGCGACATCGCGCACGCCAAGATCGCCGAGCTGCTCGACAACGGCGGCGAGATGCCCCAATACCTGAAGGACCACGCCGTCTACTACGCCGGGCCGGCCAAGACCCCCGCAGGCTACGCCTCCGGCTCGTTCGGCCCGACGACCGCCGGGCGGATGGACTCGTACGTGGAGCGCTTCCAGGCGGCGGGCGGCTCGATGGTCATGCTGGCCAAGGGCAACCGCTCCAAGCAGGTCACCGAGGCCTGCCAGGAGCACGGCGGCTTCTACCTGGGCTCCATCGGCGGGCCCGCGGCCCGGCTGGCACAGGACTGCATCAAGAAGGTCGAGGTCCTGGAATATCCGGAGCTGGGGATGGAGGCGGTGTGGAAGATCGAGGTCGTCGACTTCCCCGCGTTCATCGTGGTCGACGACAAGGGCGGCGACTTCTTCGACCAGCGGCAGGCGGACGGCGGGGCCACCTTCGTGGGCATCCCCACCCGCACGCCCAGCCTGTAACCCTCTCACCACCGGCTCGAAGCCCCGGCCACGTCGCGCGGCCGGGGCTTCGCCGTCCGCGGCCCTCCGCGCGTCACTGCCTTCCCAGGAGTACCAACCTTTTGCCGGGCCCAGCGCGTCTGGTGGGTACCGACATGAGGAGAGACGTTGGACCGCGATGCCAGCTTCCGGGCGTTCGTAGATGCTCACCAACGTCCGTTGATGCGCCTGGCATACCTGCTCACGGGAGATGTCCACCTCGCGGAGGACCTCCTGCAGAGCGTGCTCGTGCGCATGATCGGGCGGTGGCCGAAGTTACGCCACATCGACAACCTCGACGCGTACGCGCGCAGAACCATGGTGAACCAGCACATCTCGTGGCGGCGCCGACGCGGCTCCGGCGAGGTGCCGAGCGCCGAGCCACCCGACCGCGGCCACTCGCCGGAGGATTCCGCCGTCCTGCGGATCGTCCTGCGCCAGGCGCTCATGCTGCTGACCCCCAAGCAGCGGGCGGTGCTCGTCCTGCGCTTCTACGAGGACCGCACCGAACGTGACGTCGCCGACCTGCTGGGGTGCTCCGTCGGCACCGTGAAGAGCCAGACGCACCACGCCCTGGCCCGCCTTCGCGCGCTGGCGCCGGAGCTCGCGCCGAAACTGCCCGTCCTGGACGATCCGGCCCGTAGTGAGGGAGCACGCCGATGACCTGGCTCGGAGACCAGCTCGGCCGCATCGCGGACGAGATGCCGGAGCGCGACCTGGGCGACAGGGCGCTCGAGATCCACCAGCGCAGGCGGCGCAACTTCATGGCGCTCGCCACCGCCGCGGTGGTCGTCGTCACCGTACTCGCCGCCACCGTCGGGGTACGGGCCCTCAACGCGGAGCCGCCCGCCGCCGCCCGCCCGGCCAGGCCGCCGGAGCTGTCCACCATCAAGGTCGGGCTGGTGCCGACCGTGGAGTCGGCGCCCGTCTTCGTGGCCGTGGCCAACCACTATTTCGAGGAGGAGGGGCTGACGGTCGAGCCGGTGATCGTCACCGGCCCGGCGACCGTGGTGCCGCAGGTCGAGAGCGGCGCGCTGGACCTGGCCCAGACCGACTACACCACGGTCTTCCGGCTGAACGAGCTGGGCAGGGAATTCAAGATCGTTTCCAGTCTGTACCAGGCGGGGCAGGGCGGCTTCGCGATCGCCGTGAACGACGACTCGAAGATCAGGACCGCGGCCGGCCTCAAGCGCAAGAAGGTCGCGATCCCGAACCTCGGGGTGCTCCAGCAGGTGGTGTTGAACGGCGCGCTGAAGCGGGCCGGGCTGGCGCCGGACGACGTGCTGCTGGTCGAGAAGCCCTACCCCGAGATGTACAACGCGCTGAGGGCCGGGCAGGTCGACGCCGCCCTGCTGGCCGAGCCGTACGTCACGCACGCCCGCGACACCGGGCGCGTGCGGATCGTGGAGGACGCGATGACCGGGGAGTTCGCGAACCTGTACACCGCGGGCGTCACGGCCACCGGCGAGTGGATCCGGCGGAATCCTCGCACGCTGGCGGCCTTCCAGCGCGCGCTGGCCAAGGCGCAGCGCCTGATCGCGGGCGATCCCCAGCAGGTGCGCGACGCGGTGCCCACGTACACGAAGATCTCCCGGGAGGCGACCACGGAGATCGCGCTCGGCACCTATCCCGCCGAGCCGGACCTGAAGGAGCTCCAGCGGGTCGCCGATCTGGCCCTCTCCTACAAGCTGATCAAGCGGCCGGCGGACCTCGGGAGCGCCGTCGTGAAGGGCGGGTGAGCCGGGCCGGTCAGGCGCTGAAGGGGGGCGGGTACGTGATGGTGCCGGCGGGGACCGGGCGGGACGGGTCGAGCGGCAGCGCCATCATGGCCTCGTCCGGCACGTCGAAGGGCGCCCTGATGCCGTAGGAGGAGGCCCGGACGAACCCGAAGCGGGGGTAGTAGCGGGGATGGCCGAGGACGAGCACCAGGGGCTCGCCCAGGGAGCGGGCGGCGGCGAGCGCCGCGTTGATCGCGGCCGTGCCGGCGCCCTGGCGCTGGAAGGCGGGCAGGACGGCGCAGGGGGCGAGCGCGAGGGCGGGGGCGGAGTCGACGTGGCAGCGGGTGAGCAGGGCGTGTGCCGTCACGGCCCCGTCGCGCTCGGCCACGAGGGAGAGGCCGGGCATCCAGGCGGGGTCCTTGCGGAGCGCGTCGACCAGGTCGGCCTCGAGCGAGGTGGGGAACGCCGCGAGGTTGACCGCGCGGATCGCGGGAACGTCGTGCGGCTCCTCCGGCCTGGTGGTCCAGGAAATCGTCACGCGGACACCTTAGTCAGGCGGCCACCGGCGATCGGTGCGGTGCCACGACGGTGCCGTCGGGCAGCAGCAGGCCGGTGTCCTCGAACAGCACGACGCCGTTGCACAGCAGGCTCCAGCCCTGGTCGGGGTGGGCCGCTATGACGTGCGACGCCTCACGGTCGGGCGAGTCGGCACTGGGACAAGCGGGGTAGTGACAGCACATCGCGCACCTCTCAGATTGCGCTCCGGATCTCGGGTCAAAAGGGCAGGGGGCGCCCCGACGGCGTGCGAAGGTCCAGCGTGGCTCTGGTCGACTTCTTCGGTCGGCGGCGAACCTGGGTCTGGCGCATCTTCATCACGTCCTTCAACGACCTGTCATCAGTAGTGGCTGAAACCTCGGCGTACACCTTCAGTCTGACCGTCGAGACCGACAGTTTGCGGGCCTTTGGCGGAACGCCTTCTCTCTGGCTGTACCATGCCCCCGCCCCCTTACGACACCCTTACAGGTTGCTGACAGCACCCCTGAAGTTCCAGACAGCCAGCCTGCCGTACGCCGGGAAATCCTCTCCAGGGCATCGTGCACATTCATCGGCGCGATGTCTGTGCCGAACGACACATAACGGCTGCAAGCTGCGCGAACGCGTCCGGGAAAGCCGGGGGGCGGGCCCGCGCGGGCGGCGGTAAGGGCGCCTTCGGGGCGGGACCAATCCGGCCCCGCGAGACCGTCAAGGGACGGCCCGGCGCGAGGTGGCGTACGCCGGAGCAGCCCGCCGGGGCCCGCGAAAACCGCCGGGTCACGGTTTGCACTCGATTGCCTGGGAGAATCGGCGGAACGGGGCCCGCGCGAACTACGCGCCGTCGCCGGTTCTCGACGCGGGGACGCACGCGTACTACCTTCGGTGTCCCGAGGCTGCGTCGAGAAACCGCAGGAGCTCGTCAACGGGGCCGATGGGACCAGGAGGTTTGCTGACGTGACGAGTCAGGCGGGATGACTTAAGTTCGCAACTTTTTATCGGCCGCGCCTCTACTGGTCGGTTTACACAAATAGGTAAGCTGCCAGGCATGCGTGCGCCCTCTGGTTACCTACTCGCCGCGCGCTACCGGCTTGTGGAGCCGGTTGGACGCGGCGGCATGGGCACCGTTTGGCGGGCGCATGACGAGCTGCTCGACCGTGACGTGGCGGTCAAGGAGGTGCGCCTGCCGTCCGTGCTCGACGAGGAGCTGCGCGCCGAGCTGTGCGCGCGCACCGAGCGCGAGGGCAGGGCGACCGCGATGGTCGCGCACCCGTCCGTCATCACCGTCTTCGACGTGGTCACCGAGGACGACCGGCCGTGGATCGTGATGGAGCTGCTCAGAGCCAAGTCGCTGGAGCAGCTCATCCAGGAGGAAGGACCGCTCCACCCGCGCAAGGCCGCCGAGATCGGCCGGCAGATCCTCGGGGCGCTCCGCGCCGTGCACGCCAAGGGCATCCTGCACCGCGACGTCAAGCCCAGCAACGTGCTGGTGACCGAGGACCGCGCGGTGCTCACCGACTTCGGACTGGCCGCACTCGAAGGTGACGTTTCCATCACCCAGGCGGGCATCGTCCTGGGGTCCGCCGGCTACATCGCCCCCGAGCGGGTGCTGGGGTCCAAGGCCAGTCCCGCCGGCGATCTGTGGTCGCTCGGCGCGACCCTCTACACCGCCGTCGAGGGCCGGGGCCTGCACGGCCGCCGTACGGCCGCCGCCGCGCTGGCGGCGCTGACCAGCGGCGAGCCGATCCCGATGACCAAGGCAGGGCCGCTGGGTCCCGTGCTCGACGCGCTGCTCAGGATCGACCCGCAGACCAGGCTCGACTCCGTGCGGGCCTCGCTCATGCTGGCCAGAGTGGCCGCGGGCGGCTCGGCCGAGGAGCCGCTGCCGCCGCGCAAGCCCGTACGCCCGGCCCCGTCCATCACCGCGCCGTCTTTCCCACGCAGGCCCGCGCATCGCGGGCTGCACAGGGCGGACGTCACCACGACAGCGCTGTCGGTGCCGGCTCCGCGTCAAGAGCGCAAATCCGGTGAGGGGGTGCACAGGAAGCGTGTTGAAGCGCGGCCGGCACCGTCGGCTTATGCCCGTTTGAAAGCGACGGTGATAAAGTTGTGCCTTCCTCGGCGGTTCTGGCCAAGAGAACTTCGCAAGCGAGGGTAAAGCACTTCCCAAGCGAGAATCGATATCTTCTTCTCATGCCGGAACAGCAGACACGCCTGCTCGCGGAGCGCTACGAGCTCATGGCCCCGCTCGGCCGGGGCACCATGGGCACCGTGTGGCGTGCTCGCGACCGCGCGCTCGGGCGCGAGGTGGCGGTCAAGGAGATCCGTCAGGACCCCGGGCTCACCGAGGAACAACAGGCCGAGCTGCGCGAACGCATGGTGCGGGAGGGCCGGCTCGCCTCGCGGATCAACCACCCGTCCGTGGCCGCCATCCACGACGTGCTGATCCAGGACGACAGCCCGTGGATCATCATGGAGCTCATCGAGGCCCGCTCGCTGGAGCAGGTGATCGACGAGGAGGGCCCGCTGCCGCCGCGACTGGTGGCGGAGATCGGCGTCGACCTGCTCGGGGCGTTGCGCGCGGCGCACGCCCAGGGCATCACCCACCGTGACGTCAAGCCGGGCAACGTGCTCATCACCGAGAACGGGCGCGTGGTGCTGACCGACTTCGGCATCGCCAAGGCCGAGGGCGACTCGCGGCTGACGCGGACGGGCATGGTCATCGGCTCGCCCGGCTACACCGCCCCGGAACGTGCCAGGGGCGAATACACCGGCCCAGAGTCGGACATCTGGTCACTCGGCGCGACGCTCTACTTCGCCGTCGAGGGGCGGCCGGCGTACGAGCGGTCCACGATCGCTGAGACGCTGGCGGCGCTGCTCACCGAGAGCGCCGACCCGCCGACGCAGGCGGGCCGGCTGCGGCCCGTGCTGAACGGCTTGCTGAACAAGGACTATCGGCAGCGGCTCGGCGCTGCCAAGGCGGAGACCCTGCTGCGCATGGTCGCCGACACCCCCACGAGCGAGATGCCGGCGATCACGGCCGAGGCTCTGAAGGCGCAGGAGGCCGCTATGCCCGATCCGTTCGCCGCCCCGAAGAACCCCTCCCCCCAGCCCCCCGCCGACCAGGCGGACGCCGGCGCTCGGGGGCCATGGGGGCAGGGCGCGGCGGCTCCCGGACCACAGGCACCCACCGGCCCGAACGGCCCGCCGCCGGGCGCGCCCGGTCACCCGGCCGCCGCCGGGGCGCCGCACGGCAACCCCATGCAGGGCGGACCTGGATGGGGGCCCTCACAAGGCGGCCCGGCGCAGGGCGGTCCCGGGCAGGGCGGCCCCGGGCAGGGCGGCCCCGCTTACGGTGGCCCCGGACAGGGCGTCCCCGCACAGGGTGCCTTCGCTCAGGGTGGCCCGGGTCAGGGCGGTCCCGCGTATGGCGGCCCCGGGCAAGGTGGCTCGGGACAAGGTGGCCCAGGACAGGGTGGCCCGGCGCAGAGTGGTCCGGTCTCGAGGCGGCCGGGGCAGGGCGGGCCGGTGCCGGGAGCGCCCGGTGGGCCCGTTCCTGGAGGACCCGGTGGACCCGTTCCTGGAGGGCCCGGTGGGCGCGGGCCGGGGTCCGGGCCGCAGGTGCCCGGGCGGCAGCCGGGGTCCGGGCCGCAGGGGCCGGTGCACGACTCGGGCGCGGCTACCGTACCGCGGAATCCCATGCCCGGCCGCCCGCCGCAGCAGCCCGGGGGCGCCCAGCAGCCGGGCGGCGGCAACCCGCCGTCGCAGGCCGGCGGGCCGCAGGCCGCTTCGCTCGACACCGGGTTCGACCCCAACCGGACGGTCAGCATCGCCCGCCCCAAGGGCCCGTTCCCCCCGGCGCCCGAGCGCCGGCCGCAGCAGCCCTCCGACGAGAGCGCCGCGACCGCCCGCGTCCAGTTCCCGCCCCCGCCGGGACAGCAGGTCTACCCGCTGCCCGAGCAGGGCCAGGGCCGGTCACAGCAGGGGGACGCCGCGCCGCGGCAGCAGGAGCCCCACCAGAGCCAGGGCCTGGGCACGGACCTGTTCGCCATCGCGGGCCAGCCCGAGCAGCGCCCCGAGGGCAACCGCAACGGCATGCTGGTGCTCATGGCCGTGGCCGCCGCCGCGGCGGTGGTGATCGCCGTGCTCATCGTGGCCCTGTTCTCCAGCTGACCCAGCGGCGCCCACCCGAGCCGCGGCGAGCCCGCGTCCGTGGGTCAGACTGGAAGTCATGAGCGAGTTCAGAATCGAGCATGACTCGATGGGCGAGGTACGCGTGCCCTCGGGCGCCAGGTGGCGCGCGCAGACCCAGCGGGCAGTGGAGAATTTCCCGGTCTCGGGACGCCCTCTGGAGCCGTCCCACATCGCCGCGCTCGGCCTGATCAAGGCGGTGGCCGCCGAGGTGAACGGCGAGCTGGGCGTGATCGACAAGGATCTGGCCGAGGCCATCGCGCAGGCCGCGGCCGACGTCGCGGAGAACGAGCACGACGCCCACTTCCCGATCGATGTCTTCCAGACCGGCTCGGGCACCTCCTCCAACATGAACGCCAACGAGGTGATCGCGACGCTCGCGGAGGAGCGCCTCGGCCGTCCCGTTCACCCCAACGACCACGTGAACGCCTCCCAGTCGTCCAACGACGTCTTCCCGACCTCGATCCACGTGGCGGCGGCGACGGAGGTGACGTTCCACCTGCTCCCCTCGCTCCAGCACCTGGCGGCGACGCTGCGGGAGAAGTCGATCGAGTTCGACGGGGTGGTCAAGTCGGGGCGCACCCACCTGATGGACGCGACGCCGGTGACGCTCGGCCAGGAGTTCGGCGGGTACGCCAGCCAGATCGAGCACGGCGTCGTCCGGGTCACCGCCGCCCTCGAACACGTGCTGGAGCTCCCGCTGGGCGGCACCGCCGTGGGCACCGGCATCAACACGCCGCCCGGGTTCGCCCAGGAGGCCATCGCGAAGCTGCGCGAGGCGACCGGCATCCTGTTCACCGAGGCCGGTGACCACTTCGAGGCGCAGGGCGCGCAGGACTCGATCGTCGAGCTGTCCGGCCAGCTCAAGGTGGTGGCCGTCTCGCTCAACAAGATCGCCAACGACCTGCGCTGGATGGGCTCCGGCCCGCGCGCCGGGCTGGGCGAGATCAACCTGCCCGACCTCCAGCCGGGCTCGTCGATCATGCCGGGCAAGGTCAACCCGGTGATCCCGGAGGCCACGGCCATGGTCGCGGCCCAGGTCATCGGGAACGACGCGGCGATCACGTTCGCCGGCGCGTCCGGCAGCTTCGAGCTGAACGTGCAGCTGCCGGTCATCGCGCGCAACATCCTGGAGTCGATCAGGCTGCTGGCGAACGTGTCGCGGCTGCTCGCCGACCGCTGCGTCTCCGGCATCACGGCGAACGCCGAGCGCCTGCGCGAGTACGCCGAGTCGTCCCCGTCGATCGTCACCCCGCTCAACCGGTACGTCGGCTACGAGGAGGCCGCGAAGATCGCCAAGCAGGCCCTGGCCGAGCGCAAGACCATCCGCGAGGTCGTGATCGAGCGCGGCCACGTGTCCAACGGCACCCTGACCGAGGAGCAACTCGACGCCGCGCTCGACGTGATGTCGATGACCAGGCCCTGAGACGACGTGACGCCGTTTGCCCCGCCCCGAAGGCGCGCTCGGCGTGGTGTCAGCGGGGCCCCGAGGCGAGCGCCTGGGTGGCCGCGGCCCAGCGGGTGAGCAGGTCGAGCGCGCCGCCGGAGTCGACCGCGTCCGCGGTCCGCTTCAGCGCCGCGCCCAGTGCGGCCGTCAGGTCGTGCGCGGGCGGCACGCCCTCGCCCGCCACCACGGCGGCGGCCGCGTTGAGCAGGACGACGTCCCGTACGGGCCCCCGCTCGCCCGAGAGCACGGCCCGCGCCACGGCCGCGTTGTGCCGGACGTCGCCGCCGCGCAGGTCGGCGGGGCGCGCCCGCGGGATCGACAGGTCGGCCGGGTCGAAGGCGGTTCGCGTCACGGCGCCGCGCCGTACCACCCAGACCGTGGACGGCCCCGAGGTGGTCAGCTCGTCGAGCCCGTCGTCGCCCCGGAAGACGAGCGAGGAGCAGCCGCGCTCGGCCAGCACCCCGGCGATGACCGGCGCCATCCCCGGATGGAAGACGCCGACCGCCTGGGCGGGCGGCAGCGCGGGGTTGGTGAGCGGTCCGAGGAAGTTGAAGACCGTCGGGACGCCCAGCTCGCGGCGCGGCCCCGACGTGCGCTTCAGCGCCGGGTTGAACGCGGGCGCGAAGCAGAACGTGATGCCGACCTCGTCCGCCACCCTGACCACGGCGGCGGGCGGCAGGTCGATGGCCACGCCGAGCTCCTCCAGCACGTCCGCCGCGCCCGCCATCGAGGAGGCGGCCCGCCCGCCGTGCTTGACGACCTTGACGCCCGCCGCGGCGGCGACGACGGCGGCCATGGTGGAGATGTTCACGGTGTTGGCGCGGTCGCCGCCGGTGCCGACGAGGTCGACCGGGTCGCCGGGGACCCGGATCGCGGCCGCCCTGGACAGCATGCCGTCGGCCAGCCCGGACACCTCCGCCACGCTCTCGCCCTTGGCGCGCAGCGCGATCGCGAACGCGGCGATCTGGGCGTCCGTCGCCGCCTCCGTGACGATCTGCTCCATGGCCCATCTGGCCTGGCGCGAGGTGAGCGACTCGCCGCCGAGCAGCGTGGTGAGCAGTGCGGGCCAGGTGGTCATGGGGTGCGCCCCTTTCGTCAGTGCTCGACGGGGGCGCTTGCGACATGCCGCGGGCCGCCTCGTCGAGGCGGCCGTGGTGCGTATACGCCGGGAGGTCCGCCTAGCAGGCGGGCCACCACTGGGACGAATACGCGATCATGCGCTCAACATAGCAGATACCGGCGATCCACATGGAACGACACGCATCTATGTCGCCGGCACCCATGCGTCGGCGCGGGGCGAGCACCTAGGGTGCGGGGTATGGCGAAGGAGCTGACGGGGCGCACCGCGCTGGTGACGGGGGCGGGCGGCGGCATCGGGGCGGCCTGCGCCCGGCGTCTGGCCGCCGAGGGGGCCAGGGTGCTGGTCGTCGACATGCGGGCCGAGCCCGCCGAGAGGGTGGCCGCCGAGATCGGCGGCGTGGCCGTGGTGGCCGACCTGGCCGATCCGGGCTTCGTGGCGGCGCTGCCCGGCGAGCCGGTCGACATCGTGGTCAACAACGCGGGGTTCCAGCACGTCGCGCCGGTCGAGGAGTTCCCGCCCGAGGTGTTCGCGGCGATGCTCCGGGTGATGGTGGAGGCGCCGTTCCTGATCGCGCGCCAGGTGCTGCCCGGCATGTACGCCAGCGGCTGGGGCCGGTTCGTGAACATCTCGTCCGTGCACGGACTGCGGGCCTCGCCGTACAAGTCGGCTTACACGGCGGCCAAGCACGCGCTGGAGGGCTTCTCCAAGGTGGTGGCGCTCGAAGGGGCGCCGCACGGGGTGACCTCGACCTGCGTCTGCCCCGCGTACGTGCGGACCGGGCTGGTCGAGGCACAGATCGCCGACCAGGCCAGGGTGCACGGGATCGACCCCGAGCAGGTGGTGGCGGACGTCATGCTGGCGCCCGCCGCGATCAAGCGGCTGATCGAGCCGGACGAGGTGGCCGAGCTGGTCGCCTACCTCTGCGGGCCGGCCGGGTCGTTCATCACCGGCGTGTCGCTGCCCCTGGACGGCGGCTGGACGGCCCAATAGTGAGCCACACAGCGAGCACGCCCTTCCTGGACCTGCTGGCCAGGGAGGCGTCGGCGGTCGAGTTCGAGGGGCCGATCATCGAGGCCAGGGCCGCGGGGGCCGATCCCGCCACGATCGAGGAGCTGGAGCGGGCCAAGGTCCAGGCGCTGCGGGTCCGCGCGCTGCTCAGGCGGCGGGCCAGGCGCGAGGCCGAGCTGTCGGCGCTGTACGACACGGCCGGCGACCTGGCGGCGCTGCGCGACCTCGACGCGGTCCTGGAGGCCATCGTGCACCGGGCCAGGCAGCTGCTGGCCACCGACGTCGCGTACATGACGCTGCACGACCCCGAGCGGGGCGACACCTACATGCGGGTCACCGACGGGTCGATCTCGGCCAAGTTCCGGGCGCTGCGGCTGGCCATGGGGGCGGGGCTGGGCGGGCTGGTGGCGCAGACGGCCACGCCGTACGCGACGGCCGACTACTTCGCCGACGCCAGGTTCCGGCACAAGGACCACATCGACGAGGCCGTCAAGGAGGAGGGCCTGGTCGCGATCCTGGGCGTGCCGCTGCGGCTGGGGCAGCGGGTGATCGGCGTGCTGATGGCGGCCAACCGCAGCGCGCGGCCCTTCCACCAGGAGGAGGTCTCGCTGCTGGCGAGCCTGGCCGCGCACGCCGCCGTCGCCATCGACAACGCGCGGCTGCTGCAGGAGACCAGGAACGCGCTGGAGGAGCTCTCCCAGGCCCACCGGATCGCGAGGGAGCACGGCGAGGCCGTGGAGCGGGGCGCGCTGGCGCACGACCGCATGACCTCGCTGGTGCTGCGCGGCGGCGGGATCGAGGACGTCGCCGCCGTGGTCACCGACGTGCTGGGCGGGTCGCTGGCGGTGCTCGACGACCTGGGCCGGCCGCTCACGGGCGACGTGGGCGAGCTCGACGCGGGTGTGTTCGAGGCCGCGCAGGCGTCCAGGGCGCTGGGCCGCACGGTGCGGCGCGGCGACCTGCTGATCGCGTCGGTGGACGTCGGCGGCGAGCCGCTGTGCACGCTGATCCTGCGCAGCGACGACGCCGACGGGCGCATCCTGGAGCGGGCGGCGCTGGTGTGCGCGCTGCTGCTGCTGTTCCGCAGGAGCGTGGCGGAGGCGGAGGGCCGGGTCAGGGGCGAGCTGCTCGACGACCTGATCTCCCGGCCGGGCTCCCCCGGCCTGGCGGACCGGGCGCGCCGGCTGGGCGTCGACCTGGGCGCGCCGCACGTCGTGGTGGTGGCCAAGCACGGCGGGCAGCGGGAGCGGGCCGCGTTCTGGGCCTCCTCACAGGCGGCGCTGCGGCACGGGCTGGCGGCGGGGCGGGCCGACGAGGTCGTGCTGCTGCTGCCGGGCGTGGACGCGGGCCGCGTCGCGCAGGGCGTGGCCGCCGAGCTGAGCGCGTCGCTGCACGGCCCCGCCACGGCCGGCGCCGCGCGGGTCGCCACCGGAGGCGGCGCGGCGGGAGCGTCCGTGGCGGGCGCCGAGGGCGGGGCGGCGGCCGGGGTGGGCGCCGAGAGCGGCGCGACGGCCGAGGGGGACGTGGCCGGCGCGTACCTGGAGGCGCGCAGGTGCGCCGAGGCGCTGATCGCGCTCGGCCGGGCCGGCGACGGCGCGAGCGCGGCCGAGCTGGGCTTCGTGGGGCTGCTCGTCGGCGACGGCCGCGACGTGCGCGGCTTCGTCACCGGCGCACTCGGCGCGGTGATCGACTACGACGCCCGCCGGGGCACCGCGCTCGCCGACACGCTGAGCGCCTACTTCGGCTCGGGCGGCTCCCCCTCCCGTACGGCCGAGGCCATGCACATCCACGTCAACACCGTCACGCAGCGGCTCGACCGGATCGGCAGGCTGCTCGGCGACGGCTGGCTGGAGCCGGAGCGCGCGCTCGAGATCCAGCTCGCGCTCCGCCTGCACCGCCTCGGCCACACATCCACCCCCTAGACTGTGGGCTTCGGCCCCATATGAGTGACGCCGGTCACTCCCTACCGTGACCGGCATGGCCACTTCCATCAAGAAGATCGTCGCCGCGAGCCTGATCGGCACCACCATCGAGTGGTACGACTTCTTCCTGTACGGCTCGGCAGCCGCCCTCGTCTTCAACCAGCTCTTCTTCCCCGACTCCGATCCCCTCACCGGCACGCTGCTGGCGTTCCTCACCTACGCCGTCGGGTTCGTCGCCCGCCCGCTCGGCGGCCTGGTCTTCGGCCACTTCGGCGACCGGATCGGCCGCAAGACGCTGCTGGTCGTCAGCCTGCTGACGATGGGCGCGGCGACGTTCCTGATCGGCTGCCTGCCGACGTACGAGACCCTGGGGCCGTCGGCGGCGCTGCTGCTGACCGCGTTAAGGCTCGTGCAGGGCTTCGCGCTCGGCGGCGAGTGGGGCGGCGCGGTGCTGATCGTCTCCGAGCACGGCGAGAGCGGCCGGCGCGGCTTCTGGGCCTCCTGGCCGCAGGCGGGCGCGCCCGGCGGCAACCTGCTGGCCACCGGCGTGCTGGCGGCGCTGGCCGCCTGGCAGTCGGACGAGGCGTTCCTGGCGTGGGGGTGGCGGGTGCCGTTCCTGCTGTCGGGCGTGCTGGTGCTGATCGGGCTCTGGATCCGGCTGACGATCAGCGAGTCGCCGGTGTTCAAGGAGGCCCCGCCCGAGCCGGTGGCGCCCATCGTGGGCGTGCTGCGGCACCACGCCAAGGACGTCGTCATCGCGATCGGCGCCCGCCTCGCCGAGAACATCTCCTTCTACCTGCTGACCGTCTTCGTCATCACGTACGCCAAGGAGATCAAGGTCGACAACTCCACGGTGCTGAACGCGGTGCTGGTCGCCTCTGCCATCCACTTCGTCACGATCCCGATGTGGGGCGCGCTGTCCGACCGGATCGGCCGCCGCCCGATCTACCTGGCGGGCGCGGCCGGGATCGGGGTGTGGATCTTCGCGTTCTTCCCGCTCGTGGACACCGGCAACATCCTGGTGATCACCCTGGCCGTCACCGTCGGCCTGCTCTTCCACGGCATGATGTACGGCCCGCAGGCGGCCTTCTTCTCCGAGCTCTTCGGCACGAGGATGCGCTACACCGGCGTCTCCATCGGCGCGCAGCTCTCGGCCATCGTGGCCGGCGCGCTGGCCCCCGTCATCGCGGTCGCGCTGCTGAGGGCGTACGCGAGCAGCATCCCCATCTCGGTCTACCTGGGCCTGGCTGCGGTGCTCACCCTCGCGGCGGTCTACGCGGCCCGCGAGACCAAGGGGCGCGACCTGGCCGAGAGGGTCCACGCCGGGTGAGGACGGCTCAGTCCTTGAGGTAGCGGTGCTTGCCCGCCCGCGCCAGCCGTACCATGCGGCGCACGACGGGCAGCCGCCTGCCGATCCGGTACAGCAGGGTGTCCCGTCCCATGGGCGAGCGCCGCGCCTGGTCGACGGCGGTGGCGGGGCGCACCTCGATCCGGCCCCTGCGCATCCGCAGCGAGAACCTCAGCCCGATCTCCTCGTCCGGCGAGCGCAGCGACGCCAGCCACCCGCCGGGGCCGAGCTGGTCGGGGGTCGGCATCATCCGCGCGACCGGCACCTTCGCGACGAGCTGCCCGGCGATCTTGCCGGGCACCCCGGCCTCGACCAGCGCGGGCGCGCACACCTCGCGCTCGCGCCGCCCGGTGCCGCGCAGCACCAGCTCCAGGGGCGGGCCGCCGCTCGGCGGCACGTACGGCACCGGCAGCACGACGTACGCGTGCCCGTCGAGCCGCTTGACCTCCACGCCCCGCGACACCAGCGCGATGGACTCGGAGAAGGAGCGCGGCTCGACGGCCAGGCCCAGCTCGCCCTGGTCGGTCCAGCACGGCACCACCAGCCGCGTCCTCGGGCGCTGGGCCAGCACGCCCAGGCAGTTGAGCGGGCGGTCGGAGCGGCCGACCCGGCTCCGCGCCTGGTTGGCGCCGCCGAACATGCGGACGTGCACCTCCCACTGGCCCTGCTTGAGCGGCTGCCCGAGCGCGGCGGTGGTGACGTCGAGCCTGGCCTCGCCCCTGATCTGCACCCTGATCTTGTTGCGGCCCTCGGGGATGCGCTCCATGTGCTGCGTCAGCGGCAGGAAGTGGATCACGCCGGTCTCGGAGTGGCGCACGTACAGCTCGATGCGGGACCGCTCGACCGTGTCGGTGATGTCGGTGACGCCGTCGTCCAGCGACCTGGTCTCCAGGGCGCGCGGCGGGATCCAGTGCACGCGCTCGCCCTGCGTGCGGTACCTGTCGGGGGTGCCGTCGCCGGTCATGACCTCCACGGTCAGCCCGAGCACCAGCACGTGGGCGTCCCAGCGCACCTCGCTGAGGTCGGCGCGCAGCCCGGCCCGCCTGGTGGAGTTGGCGAGGAGCACGATCTGGTCCAGGCGCCCCATCCTGACGTACGCGGCCACCATGCGGAGCTGCACCGGCAGGTAGCGGTCGAGCGTGGCGGGGAAGCGCTCCGCCACCAGCTCCTGCACCACCCTGAAGTGCAGGCCGCGGTCCACGGACGAGTCGGCGAACCTGGCGGTCACCATCGGGCGCAGCACCGCGTAGCGGAACCAGTGGGCGTACATGCGCTCGCGCTGCCGCCCCTCCCCGACGTAGGTGTCGATGTCGTCGAGGAGCCCGCACAGCTCCTTGACCATGGCGCGCGGCTCCTCCTCGGTCCCGCGCCGGTCGCCGAGGTGGCAGCAGACGTGCTCGGCCAGCACGGCGATGACCTTGGCGTGCAGGTAGGCCCGCATCACGAACGCCTGCTCGCCCAGCCGGCCGCCGGGCACGGCGAAGCCCAGCTCGTGCTCCTCCAGGAAGGCGCGGCGGTAGAGCTGCTGCGGCACGAGCAGCGTGAGCAACCGGTCGCGCAGGATGTCGGCGCGGGGCGTGCTGCGCTCGAAGGCGGTCATCGGCGGGCCGAAGTCGCGGATCAGGCGGCCGATCAGCACGTCCGCGTCGGTCTCCACGGCGCGGTCGTGCATGCGGGCGATCGCGTCCTTCTCCAGCCGGTCACCCTGGTCGAGGAAGAAGACGTAGTCGCCGACGGCGGAGGCGAGGCCGACGTTGCGTCCGCGCATGGGCGTTCCGGTCTGCGGCAGGTGCAGCACCCGGACGTTCTCGCGGGCCGCCGCGACGGTGTCGAGCCGCTCCCCGATCCCGTCCGTCGAGCCGTCGTCCACGAAGATCACTTCGTACTCGTCCGCGGGCATGGTCTGCTCCACGGCGGAACGGATGCAGGCGTTGGCGCCCGCACCTGGATTGTGAACATTGACGATCACGCTGACCTTCACACCCATGGGGCCAGCGTGCGCCTGTATACACCTTCTGGCTCGGCGGCTTGCCGATTGGAGAGCGAAAGTTGACCCTCTAGTACCAGCCCACCGACTGTGAGTGACCCCAGGCGCCGCACGGCGTGCCGTAGCGGCCCTTGATGTAGCCGAGCCCCCACTCGATCTGGGTGGCGGCGTTGGTCTGCCAGTCGCCGCCCGCGCTGGCCATCTTGCTGCCGGGCAGGGCCTGCGGGATGCCGTACGCGCCGGAGTAGCGGTTCATCGCCCGCTCGTTCCAGCCGCTCTCCTTCTGCCAGAGCGCCTCGAGGCAGCCCCACTGGTCGCCGCCCCAGCCGTGGGAGGCGAGCAGGGCCTTGGCGGTGGCCTTGTTGGAGCCCGGCGAGGGGTTGCTGCCCGGCGGGAAGTTCTGGGCGGGGAACCCGTCGCCGCCCGGCGCCTGCTTGGGCACGACCCAGTCGAGGTCGTCCTTGCCCCCGGAGCGGCCCTTCTTCAGCTGCTCGGCCTTGTACGCCTGCACGGCGGCGTTCTTGAGCGCGTCGTTCTCGGGGTCGGGCACGTAGAAGCTGCCGCCGGCGATCGCTCCGAGCTCGGCCGCCGTGAAGGGGTCGGCAGGCGGCCTGTTGGCGTTCTCGATGGCGCGGAGGGTCACGAAGGTGCCTCCGCCTACCACGACCACCAGCGAGACGACGGTGATGGTCACCGCCTTGGGGCTCACGCGCCTCTTCGACCGGCGCGTCTGCGACCGGCGCCCCGAGGGCAGGTCATCCTTCGGGGGGCGCTCACTCAACTGCGGACCGGGGCTCACGATCCATGAGCTTGCCCTGTCCTGGGGGGTGGTTCGCAACCGAAACGCGGTAATCGCTTGGCGCCTCGTTGGTTAACCGGCTGGTAAGCATGGCGTTTCCCGGACGATGTGACAATAGTCACACAAAGCGCGGCCCCCCTTCGGGCGCCCGCGAACCGAAGGGAAGCCGCTTCCAGGCTGCCGTGCACACTTCCGAGTCCCATCTACGGAATGTCACAGTTTGGTGACTTAGTTCGGGCATTCGGGACATGGAATAATAATGTGCGCGTGGCCGGCATCCTCCTTGTTGAAGACGACCCCTCCGTGCGTACCGCTCTCGAGCTGGCGCTGACCCGGCAGGGGCATTCGGTGACGTCGTACGCGACGGGCGAGGAGGCGCTCGACCATATCAGAGCCCGCCGCCCGGAGATCGCGATTCTCGACGTGATGCTTCCCGGGATCGACGGTGTCGAGGTGTGCCGCCGCGTGCGCAAGCTCGACCAGCTCCCCGTCATCCTGCTCACGGCCCGCGGCGACGACCTGGACGTGGTGGTCGGCCTGGAGGCCGGCGCGGACGACTACGTGGTCAAGCCGGTCGAGCCCCGGGTCCTGGACGCGCGCATCCGCGCCATCCTGCGCCGGGCCGAGTCCGCCGCCTCCGACCGCATCACCTTCGGCGACCTCGTGATCGACCGCGGCGCGCTCAAGGTCACGCTGGCCGACAAGGAGATCCACCTGACGCCGACCGAGCTGAGGCTGCTGCTGGAGCTCGTACGCCACCCCGGCCAGGTGCTCAACCGCCGCTACCTGCTGCGGGAGGTGTGGGACCACACGCACATCGCCGACTCCCGGCTCGTGGACGCCTGCGTGCAGCGCATACGAGCGAAGATCGAGCCCAAGCCGGCGGAGCCCGTCTTCATCCACACCGTGCGCGGCTTCGGCTACCGGTTCAGCCCCCCGTGATCCCCCTGCCCACCGGGCTGCGCGCCCGCCTCGTCATCACATTCACGCTCGTCGCCGTCACCGCCTCGACGCTGGTCGCGACCATCGGGTTCGAGCTGGCCAAGACCGCGCTGGTGACCCGGGCCGAGAGCACCTCGCTCGACCTGGTGACCAGGGAGCTGAGCAGCATCTCGTTCCCGGTCGGCCGGCTCAGGCCCGGCGAGGCCCCGCCGACGACCAAGGACCTGGACCGGGTCGCCGCCACGCTGAACGGGCCGGGCAGGAGCGTGCTGATCGAGTACGGCAACATGATCTCCGCGCGGGGCCCCATGGCCATGAGCGACGTGCCCAACGAGCTGTACGGCAGGGCCAAGCAGAGCCTGGTCACCCAGCGCAAGATCATCCGTGACCAGCTCTGGCTCATCGTCGGCACGGAGGTCTACCGCGACACCGACGGCGCGCCCGAGCCCACCGGGCTGCGCGCGTTCGTGTTCTTCCCGATGCGCGACGACGTGCGCCAGCTCGGCACGCTCAGGACCACCCTCGCCCAGGCCGGCGCGGCCATCGTGCTGATCGCGCTGGTCGTGGCGCTGCTGTCGGCCAGGCAGGTGCTGCTGCCGGTCAGGCGGCTGAGCGCGGCCGCGCAGGCGCTCGGGCAGGGCCGGCTCGACACCCGCCTGCCCGTCCACGGCCAGGACGAGCTCGCCGACCTGACCGCCAGGTTCAACGACGCCGCCGCGGCGCTGGAGCTGAGCGTGTCGGAGCTGCGCTCGCTGGAGGCCATCTCGCGCCGGTTCGTGGCGGACGTCTCACACGAGCTGCGGACGCCGCTGACCGCGATGACGGCCGTGGCCGACGTGCTCTCGGAGGAGGCCGGCCGGCTGCCCAAGGCGCCCGCGGAGGCCGTACGGCTGGTGCTCAGGGAGATCGAGCGCCTGCGCGAGCTGGTCGAGCACCTCATCGAGATCAGCCGCTTCGACGCGGGCACGGCCACGCTCAACGTCGAGCCGGTGAACGTCGCCGACGCCATCGCCGACTGCCTGGAGGTGCGCGGCTGGAGCGACCAGGTGCAGGTGAAGGCGTCCCAGGGCCTGACCGTGAACCTCGACCCGAGGAGGTTCGACGTCATCGTGGCCAACCTGGCCGGCAACGCGCTCAAGCACGGGCTGCCCCCGATCACGGTGAGCGCCAGGGCGACCGAGAACGGCCTGGAGGTGAAGGTGCGCGACCACGGCAAGGGCATCCCCGGGGAGGCGCTGGCGCACGTCTTCGACCGGTTCTTCAAGGCCGGCTCGGGCCGGGCCCGCAGCCAGGGCAGCGGCCTCGGCCTGGCGATCGCCCGCGCGAACGTCCAGCTCCACGGCGGCACCATCTCCGTACGGCCGCAGCATCCCGGCACCCTGTTCACGGTCTGGTTCCCGCACTCATGACCGCGCGCCGCCCCCTGAGAGCCCTCCGCCATGTGGCAGCCCTCTGCGTGCTCGCCGCGGCGGCCTGCGGCATCGCGCCCACGGACGTCCAGGACCGCGGCTCCGCGCCCACCATCAGCCCCCCGCCGCCGTCCAAGACGATCTACCTCCTGAGGAACGGCAAGCTCGCCCTGGAGCCGGCCGACGTGGAGAACGACACGGTGGACAGCCTGCTGGGGGCGCTCTTCGCGGCGTCCTCGAAGCCGCTCGGCGACCGGGACACCGCGCTGCGCGGCTTCACGTACCTGGGCATCAAGGACTCGCTGAACCCGGTGCAACGGGACGAGGTCCAGCTGCCGCGCACCTCGACGCTGACCGTCTACATCAGGGGCGAGGGCATCCTGACCAAGCTGGGCAAGGCGCAGATCGTCTGCACGGCGCAGCAGAACATCGCGTTCGAGCAGGTCAAGATCGTACGCAGGAACGCGCACCACCCCTCCAAGTCGGAGGGGCAGCACACGTGCCCGGAGCTGAGGTGAGCTCCTAGAGCGTGATGTCCTCCAGCATCTCCGTCACCAGCGCGGCGATCGGGGAGCGCTCGGACCTGGTCAGGGTCACGTGCGCGAAGAGCGGGTGACCCTTGAGCTTCTCCACCACCGCCACCACGCCGTCGTGCCGGCCGACCCGGAGGTTGTCGCGCTGGGCGATGTCGTGGGTGAGCACCACCCGCGAGTTGGCGCCGATGCGGCTCAGCACCGTGAGCAGCACCCCGCGCTCCAGCGACTGGGCCTCGTCCACGATCACGAACGCGTCGTGCAGCGACCGGCCGCGGATGTGCGTCAGCGGCAGCACCTCCAGCATGCCGCGGTCGAGCACCTCCTCGATCACCTCGGGCGAGGTGATCGCGCCCAGCGTGTCGTAGACCGCCTGCGCCCACGGGCCCATCTTCTCGCCCTCGGTGCCCGGCAGGTAGCCGAGCTCCTGGCCTCCCACGGCGTACAGCGGGCGGAAGACGACCACCTTGCGGTGCTGGCGGCGCTCCAGGACGGCCTCCAGGCCCGCGCAGAGCGCCAGCGCCGACTTGCCGGTGCCGGCCCGGCCGCCGAGCGAGACGATGCCGATCTCCGGGTCCATCAGCAGGTCGAGCGCGATGCGCTGCTCGGCGGAGCGGCCGTGCAGGCCGAACACCTCGCGGTCGCCGCGCACGAGGCGTACGGACTTGTCCGGCTGCACCCGGCCGAGGGCCGAGCCCTTGGCCGACAGCAGCCGCAGGCCGGTGTGCGCCGGCAGGTCCCTGGCCTCGTCGAGGTCGGCGGTGCCCTGGTCGAAGAGCACCTCGACGCCCTCCGCGGTCACCTGGATCTCGGCCATCCCCGTCCAGCCGGACTCGTGGACCAGCTCGGCGCGGTACTCCTCGGCCGCCAGGCCGATCGAGCCCGCCTTGACCCGCAGCGGCAGGTCCTTGGACACGAGCACGACGTCGCAGCCCTCGGCGGCCAGCGAGCGGGCCACGGTCAGGATGCGCGTGTCGTTGTCGCCCAGGCGGAACCCGACGGGCAGGATGGACGGGTCGCTGTGGTTGAGCTCGACCCTGATGGTGCCGTCCCCCGTGGGCATCGGCTCGTCGAGCCTGCCGTACTGCATCCGCAGCTCGTCGAGGTAGCGCAGGGCCTTCCTCGCGAAGTAGCCGAGCTCAGGATGGTGCCGCTTCCCCTCCAGCTCCGTGATGACCACGATCGGAAGGACGACGTCGTGCTCGGCGAAGCGGGTCATTGCCGCCGGATCGGCCAGCAAAACCGACGTGTCCAGCACGTACGTGCGCTTGACCGGCTGGTTCGTAGGGTTGCTCGAGGACACTGCCACACGTTCTCCCCCGGGCACCCATAGGTGCAGGTGCCCTGCAGACGAGGCGGGAATCGGACCGGACCCGCTTCCCCGACCGCGAGCCGCCGTCGGCGCCGGGACCCGGCCCCCCTCGGCAGATCTTGGTGCAAAGGCGAGCCCTCTCCGGATATCCGACCTGTGGCCGGATATTTCCTACGTTACGTCGTGAATGCCTGATTGTCGCGTCAGGATCCGTAACGTCGGTGTCTCGCAGCGTAATCGCGCAGCGCCCGCAGGAAGTCGACCCTGCGGAAGTCAGGCCAGTAGGCCTCGTGGAAGTAGAACTCGGAATGAGCGCTCTGCCAGAGCATGAAGCCCGACAGACGCTGCTCGCCCGAGGTCCGGATGAGAAGGTCCGGGTCGGGCTGGCCGCGAGTGTAGAGATGCTCCGCGATGTGCTCCACATCGAGCACCTCGACGAGGTCCTCGATGCTCGCTCCCTTGCTCGCGTGCTCCTGGAGCAGTGAGCGCACCGCATCGGCAATCTCACGCCTTCCTCCATACCCAACTGCAACGTTCACAATCAGGCCCGGACGGTGTGATGACGCTTCCTTTGCATTTTTCAGGACATTCGCGGTGCGGTCCGGCAGCAGGTCGAGCGCCCCCACCGGGCTGATCCGCCATCCCTCGTCCACCAGCTCCTGCGTCACGTCCTCGATGATGCGCAGCAGCGGCTCCAGCTCCTCCTTGGGCCGGTTGAGGTTGTCGTTGGACAGCATCCACACGGTGACGACCTCGACGCCCGTCTCGCGGCACCAGCCGAGCAGCTCGGAGATCTTGTCGGCGCCCTTGCGGTGGCCGCTGGCCACGTCGCGCATGCCCATGGCGCGGGCCCAGCGGCGATTGCCGTCGATGATGACCCCGACGTGCCGGGGGATGCCGTCCTTCGACAGCTTGGACTCCAGCCGGTGCTCATAAAGCCGGTAGACCAGATCGCGCAGGCCCACGGAGTTCCTCCCCAGCGGTAGCCCTTGGTCGCTATGACCCAACAGGCAATTATCACCGCGATTCGCCCGTGCCTGCTCCGTCTATAGGATTCCTGGCCAGATCTCTACCTTCCAGACATCCCTCGGCCTCATCCACGAGACCTCGCACGAACACCGACAGCTCCGCCGAGGTCAGCACCGCCCGCATGCCCACCCCCGTCATGCCCCACGCCTCCACGTACGCCCTCCTGGTCAGCCGCCACTCGCCCCTGGCCGCCTGCCACACGGGAATGGTGCGCAGCTGGCAGCGGAGCTCGCCGCCGCCCACCAGACCGGCCCTCGTGCGGTAGCGGAAGGAGAACAGCTCGCTGTTCGGCTCCTCGTCGGGGAAGCGGTCGTCGGGGTCGGCCCACCGCCGGGCCGTGCCCCGGCCCTCGCGGGCGTCGTCCACGCCGCGCGCCAGGCGAGCGAGCAGCCAGCCGCACCGCTCCCCGACGCTCCCGTACGGCGTGCCGTCGCGATGCAGCTCGAGGGTGACCTCGTACGGCGTGCCGACGCTGTCCTTGCATGCCACCGGCGTGACGGTCAGATATGAACCGTCGACGCAACGCAGTCCCCCCATTCCCTCACGGTTTCCGGGCTAATGTCGGCTAAACCGCCGTATGCCGGATCCGCTCAGCGCCGTTCACCGCAGGAAGCGGGACCACCAGCGGCGCCGCGGCTCCGGCGCCGGATCCCGCAGGCGCCCGCGTTCCCGCAGCCAGGCGGCGAAGTCGTCGGCGTCGGCGCGGTAGCCGGGCGGGGGCTCCTCGCGGGAGCGCGCGTAGGCGGCGAACTCCGCGGCCAGGTCGGGCCCCGCCGCCGCGGCGGCGTCCGGGCGGAGCCTCGCCACCACGCTGCGGCGCTTGGCCACCAGGCTCGCCGCCTGCACCCGCATCCGCTCCGGGTCGAACCCCTCCGGCACGGCCGCGCCCGCCACGAGGGCCGCCACCACCCGCCGCTGCGCCTCCGCCAGCCGCCGCCGCGCCTCCCCCACGTCGTGCCCGTGGGTCATCGGAGGTCCCGGGCGGCGGACATCGCGGACCTGATCCTGGCCAGCTCGCTCTCCAGGGCCGCGTCGCTCGGATAGTCGTCGTCCCACTCCAGCAGCACGCCCGGCGGGGTGGCGCGGGCGCACAGCTCGGTGAGCAGGTCGAGCACCTCCTGAGGGGCGAAGGCGGTGTGCGTGTCGTGCCAGATCCCGGCGTGCTCGTACCCGCCGGCGACGTGCACGTACGCGAGCCGCTCCAGCGGGAGCGCGTCGAGCGCGGCCACCGCCGGCAGGCCCAGGTTGACCTGGTTGGTGTAGAGGTTGGCCACGTCGACCAGCAGCCCCACCCCCGTGCGCTCCACCAGCTCGGCGAGGAACTGGGCCTCGGTCAGCTCGTCGTCGGGCCAGCCGAAGATGGCGGCCACGTTCTCCAGGGCCAGGGGGACGGGCAGCGCGTCCTGGGCCCGGCGCACGTTCTCGGTGACGACGCGCAGGGACTCGCGGGTGCGGGGCACCGGTAACAGGTGCCCGGCCTCCAGGCCGCCGCCGCGGACGAACGCCAGGTGCTCGCTGACCAGCGGCGACTCCAGCGCCTGCGCGCAGGAGGCCAGGTGGGCCAGCCGGTCAGGGGACGGCGGCTCGGCGCCGCCGACCCCGAGCGAGACGCCGTGCGGGATCACCGGCAGGCCCCTGGCGCGCAGGAGGCGTAACGACTCGGGCAGGTGGTCGGGCCTGACGTTCTCGGCGACCACTTCGAGGAAGTCGACACCGGGCATCCGCTCGATCGACAGGTCCAGCTCGGCCCGCCAGCCGATGCCCACCCCCAGCTCTCCCCTCGACCCGCCGCCAGGCCCACCGACCGGCCCACCGACCGGCCCGCCGTTCGACCCGCCGTTCGGCCCGGCGCCCGGCCCGCCGTTCGGTGCGGCCGGCCGTCCGGCCTCCTGCTCGGGCATGTCAGCTCCCTCCGCCGCAACCACCGCCGCCGCAGCCGCTCCCGCCGCCGCAGCCCGAGGAGCCGCTGCCGCACCCCGACCCGCCGGCGGCCGCCCCGCCGCAACCACCGTAGTAGCCGCCCCCGCCACCGCCGCCACTGGACGACGAGCGCCGCCCGCGCCGTGGCCGGGCCGGCGGGACATAGGTGTCGAGCGACCTGACCAGCTCCGCGTCGCGCAGCACCCAGTGGCCGTACAGCGCGACGTGCACCGGCTCGTGCCCCGAGTCCACGGGGTACGCCTTCCTGGCCCGGTCCAGCTCCGCCCGCCCGTACGAGGTGAGCGCGCCCCGCCTGGACCTCCTGTCGTCCGCGAGCACGATCGCCCCGCCGATCGCGGTGGCCAGCATGAGCAGCGCGGCGAGCAGCGGGAGCAGCGCGGGGTCTGCGAAAACCGCGCCCGCCAGGATGCCGGCGACGGCCCCGGCGGCCGCCAGGACCGACACCACTCCCAGCCCGGTGGCCAGCCGCCTGAGCCGGGCGAGCCGGGCATCGGACAGGATCAGGCCCAGCCCGGCCAGCCGGCCCTGGAACTCCTTCATGGCCTGGCTGTCGCCCGCCGCCTGCTTCACCAGCCACCGCGACGGGCCGCCGTTCCCCGCGACGGCGGCCAGTGTCGCCTGCTCGATGGGGTCGTCCGTGGTGGATCTCCGGGAGACGGCGTGGAAGCGCGGCCCCCGGGACACCCGGAGGTCTCCCCTTTCCGCCAGGAGCGTGATGGCCGTGCCGACCACCTGCTCGGCTCCGCCCGCCAGATAGGCGAGCTCGTAGTGCGCGAGGTCTCGAGAGCGGATTCCGTCCGCGGCCGCCCGGACGGCGGCGTGCTCGCGTTTGATCATGGAGGCGATGGTGACGGCGAGCGCCGCCAGGGCCACCGAGACGATCAGCAGGACAAGGTCCATTTCGGCCTCCCTCCGTACAGCCGGCAAGGGCTGGTTACCGGAGAGACGCGCAAGGCGGCGGCGTAGTTTCGTTCTGCTCATTTAGCTTCCGGAAACCTGCGTTACCGGAAACGGCGTCAGGTGCCGCCGCCGCAGCTCGATCCGCCGCCTCCGCAGCTGGAGCCGCAGCTCGACGAGCCCCCGCCGCAGCTCGACGACCCGCAGCCGCCGGACGAGCCGCCGCCCGTGTCGAGCCCGCCGAAGTCGTGGCCCCCGAAGGAGTCGCTCCCGCCGCTGTGGGTCCCGCAGGAGCCGGCGCAGTCGCCGCCGGGGTCGCCGGCGGACAGCTCGTCGCAGAGGGTCTGGTCGCCCGCGTCCCCCAGCCCGTACAGCGCGACGGGGATGCCGACGGCCAGGGCCAGCGAGCTCTGGTCGCGCACGCCCCTCGGGTGGTGACCGTACGCCGAGCGCAGGACCCCCCGCCCCTCCCGGGTGACGACGTTGCGCAGCCTGCGCCGCTGCCGGACGACGGCGACGACCCCCACGACGGCGGCGAAGGCCGTGAAGAGCAGCGCCCCGATGATCACCGGTTCCTCGCCCGCCACCCCGGCCGCGTCCAGCGCGAACAGCAGCACCAGGTAGGCGACCGCCAGGCCCACGACGGCCTTGAGCACGTTCCGGCGCCGCCGCGCAGGACCGTACGCCTCCTCCGGCACGATCAGCCCCCGTGACAGGAGCCCGCCGG
Organism: Nonomuraea phyllanthi; assembly: GCF_006334985.2. Classification (GTDB taxonomy): domain Bacteria; phylum Actinomycetota; class Actinomycetes; order Streptosporangiales; family Streptosporangiaceae; genus Nonomuraea; species Nonomuraea phyllanthi. Next base: position 163,614 of record NZ_VDLX02000013.1, on the reverse strand, counting down.
CCAGCGCGGCGAGCGCCGGATGCGTCTCCAGCTCCCGCCGCAGCTCGCCCGCCCGGTAGCCGCCCGGCCTGGCGGCCAGCGTGTCGAGCACGGCCTGCTCGATGGGCACCGGCGAGGGCCGGGCGCCGTGGACGGGCGTCACCTGCGAGCCGCGCGACACGCGGACGGCGCCGGCCGTCGCGAGGACGGCCAGCGCCGTGTTGATGACCCGCCGGGGGCCGCCGGAGAGATACGCCAGCTCGTACGGCGACAGGTGATGAGCATTGCCGCTCGGCGCCGCCTCGGCGACCCGCCTGCGCTCCCGCTCGACGGCGTCGTTGGCCGCGTTGACGAGGAAGAACACGCCGAAGGCGATGACGATCAGGACGTAGTCCATGGCTGCCCCCTCGAAGCGGTACGGCAGTCCGCCAAGTTAGACGGCGCCGCCGTACCGCACAAGGGGCTCAGCCGAGCCGGTCGAGCAGGGCGTTGTACTCGTCCCACAGCTCCTTCGGCAGGTGGGAGCCGAACTTGTCGAAGTGGGCCGGGATCAGCGACGCCTCCTCGCGCCACGCCTCCCGGTCGACCGACAGCAGCGTGCGCAGGTCCTCGTCGGTCAGGTCCAGCCCCTCGGTGTCGAGCTCGGCCGGCAGCAGGCCGATCGGGGTCGGCACGGCCTTGGCCTCGCCGTTGAGGCGGTCGACGATCCACTTGAGCACGCGGCTGTTCTCGCCGAAGCCCGGCCAGATGAACTTCCCGTCGGCGTTCTTGCGGAACCAGTTGACGTAGTAGATCCGCGGCAGCTTGGCGCCCGCGCGGCGGCCGACGTCCAGCCAGTGGCCGAAGTAGTCGCCCATGTTGTAGCCGCAGAACGGCAGCATGGCGAACGGGTCGTACCGCAGCTCGCCCACCTTGCCCTCGGCGGCGGCGGTCTTCTCGGAGGCGACGTTGGCTCCGAGAAAGACGCCGTGCTCCCAGCTCAGCGACTCCGTCACCAGCGGGACGGCGGTGGCGCGGCGGCCACCGAACAGGATCGCCGAGATGGGCACGCCCTTGGGGTCCTGCCACTCGGGTGCGATGGTCGGGCACTGGGAGGCCGGGGTGGTGAAGCGGGCGTTCGGGTGGGCGGCCGGCTCGCCGCTCTCCGGCGTCCAGGACCGGCCCTTCCAGTCGGTCAGGTGCGCGGGCGGCTTCGCGGTCAGCCCCTCCCACCAGACGTCGCCGTCGTCGGTGAGCGCGACGTTGGTGAAGATGCTGTTGCCCCAGAGCGTCCTGATGGCGTTGGCGTTGGTCACCTCGCCGGTGCCGGGCGCGACGCCGAAGAAGCCGGCCTCCGGGTTGATCGCGTAGAGGCGGCCGTCGTCGCCGAAGCGCATCCAGGCGATGTCGTCGCCGATCGTCTCGACCTTCCAGCCGGGGATCGTCGGCTGGAGCATGGCGAGGTTGGTCTTGCCACAGGCGCTCGGGAAGGCCGCCGCGATGTAGCGGGTCTCGCCGGAGGGCGGGGTGAGCTTGAGTATCAGCATGTGCTCGGCCAGCCAGCCCTCGTCGCGGGCCATGGCGCTGGCGATGCGCAGCGCGTAGCACTTCTTGCCGAGCAGGGCGTTGCCGCCGTAGCCGGAGCCGTACGACCAGATCTCGCGGGTCTCCGGGAAGTGGCTGATGTACTTGGTCGGGTTGCACGGCCAGGGTACGTCCTCCTGGCCCGGCTCCAGCGGTGCGCCGACGGAGTGCACGGCCTTGACGAACGAGCCCCTTTCCTCGATACGGCGCAGCGCCCGGTCACCCATCCGCGTCATCACCCGCATGGAGACGGCGACGTACGGGGAGTCGGTGATCTCGACGCCGAGCTGCGAGATCTCGCCGCCCAGCGGGCCCATGCAGAACGGCACCACGTACATGGTGCGGCCGCGCATGCAACCCTTGAAGAGCGTGCCGAACGTCCGGCGCATCTCGTCCGGCGCGACCCAGTTGTTGGTGGGCCCCGCGTCCTCCTCCCGCTCGGAGCAGATGAAGGTGCGGTCCTCGACCCTGGCCACGTCGCCGGGGTCCGACTTGGCATAGAAGCTGTTGGGCCGGGCGGCCAGCCGCGTGAACGTGCCCTGCTCCACGAGGAGGTTCGTCAGGCGCGTCCACTCCTCCTCGGACCCGTCGCACCACTCGATCCGGTCCGGCTGGGTCAGGGCGGCGATCTCCTTCACCCACGCCGCCAATTCGCGATTGCTGGTCGGTGCGGGAACTTCCACGGAAACGGACACGACGGTGACTCCTCCACTCTCTCGGGCCCAGTCATCATTAACGACGAAGCGGTGCGAAAGCCAATTGGCATAGACCTGTCGGCTTTGGCCGTCGTCGCAGGCAGCGGGCCCGATGATTGGGGGAGCCTACCCACCGAGAACGGATTTAAAAGAGAAATTTCGCGCAGTGGTCCAGTCCAATAGCGCTGGTCTAAACCAATTTCCGCAGTGGTTTAGTCCATTTCCCGCTCCGTTTCCGCTGGACGGTCTCAGGAATTGACGTCCGGCCCCGCGGAGCGAACCCTGTCGACGTGCTGGAGCGCGTCGCGCAGATCCGCCAGCCACGTGTCGGTGTGCCTGCCGACCAGTCGCACGCACCAGGCCAGCGCGTCGCTGCGACTCCTGGCCACGCCGGCGGCCACGAGCGTGTCGAGGACCTGCCGCTCCGCCTGGCGCAGCCTGGTCATCACGGGCACGGACAGCGTGGTGAACATCACAGTCTCGCCACCGCAGACCACGCCCCAGGAGACCTTCTGCCGGAACTTGTGCTCGGCCTCGCCGGCGATCTCGATCCGCCGCTCGCGCGTCTCCTCCCTGAACCTCCTGGCCAGCCCCTCGATCAGGGCGGCCCGCTCGGCCTCCGGCACGTCGCCGGGCGGATCGGGCAGCGTGCCGAGCACCGCGATCTCCTCGCGGTCGCGGACGATCTCGGGCGCGCCGGTGAACCACCCCTCGGGCAGCCGCCCGGCGAACCATCCGTGAATGCGTGCCGTCTCGTCGTCTGTAGCCATGTAATGAGAATTACACAATTGCATCGCAAATGCACGCGTGGAAAGGCGCCCGTTCGCTGTGGGGGAAGCGGTCAGCGGACCTGGGCCGCCATGGCGGGGCTCACGCGGATGACGCCCGCGAGGCCGCGGGTGTGCACCGGCGAGATCTTGACCACGTCACCGGTGCGGGGCGCCTGGATCATCTTCCCGTCGCCCCAGTAGATCGCCACATGGGAGATGTAGCTGGGATTGGTGGGATCGGACCGCCAGAAGAGCAGATCGCCGGGCTGGGCGTCCGCCAGCCTGACCCGTGCCCCGGTCACCCACTGCTGGTGCGTCACCCGGGGCATGCGCACCCCGGCCTGCGCGAACGCCCACTGCACCAGGCCCGAGCAGTCGAAGGTGTCGGGGCCCTCGGCACCCCACACGTACGGCCTGCCCAGCTTGGAGGCGGCGGCCTTCAGCGCCACCGTGATCTGCTCGACCGTCATGAACGACCCGGCCGGCCAGCTCCGCGCCTTGACCTTCGGCTGCGGCAGCACGGGATTGACCATGACCGCCTGCGTGCCCTTGGGCAGCTGCTTGAGCACGGCCTTGCGCAGGGTGGCGGAGTTGGTGTCGGGAGCGCTCACGATGAGCGCGTTGTCGTGCGGCAGCCCCAGCGTGCGCCCCACGTCCCTGGACACGACGGCGTCCACGGCGCCGAAGCCGGTGGTGGCGTACGCGCCGATCCGCAGCGGCCCCGCCGAGCTCGACACCCTTCTGTGCAGCGAGAGCCCGCCGTCGTTGCCCAGCACGAACGACACGGCCACGTCACCGGCCGCGACGTTCTGCCAGAGCGCGTCGGACGAGGCGGTCACCTTGGGCGTGTACGCGCGGAACGTGGACGGATTGACCGCCAGCGTCTGCACCCGCTTGCCGTCGAGCGTGACCGACGCCGCGTCGGCCAGCTCGAGTGCCCGCACCCCGCGCACCTTCGCCACCTTCTGTAACAGCTCGTTGGTGAACGGCTCGCGGGTGAGCACGAACAGGTTGGGTTCGAGCAGTTTCTTCAGCGGCGCCACCGCCTGCGCCGTCGCGACGGGCGGCTGCGAGGGCTGCGGCTGCTGCGAGGGCTGGGCCTGCTGCCGGGCCATCAGCGACTGCTGGGGCGTGGCCTGGACGCGTACCGGCTGGGCCTCCCGCCCCGACTCCGTCAGCAGCAGCACGTCGGCGGTCAGCACCGCGACCAGCGCCACCACGATGAAGGGCACCAGCTTGTACGTGTTACGCCGCTTGCGCGTCTTGACCAGGAAGCTGAGGTCCTGGCGAATTCCGGAGGAACGCGAAAAATCCGCCGGGCCGACGTGGGCCCGGCGGTCGTCATGCGGGGGAGTCAGTTGCCGATGTACGGCACTGCCTCGAGGATCTCGACGGTGTTCTGCCGTCCGTTGGGCAGGGAATAGGTCGCCTTCTCCCCGATCTTCTTGCCGTTGATCGCCGCGCCCAGCGGGGACTTCGGCGAGTAGACGTCGATCGGTGCTCCGCTCTCCTCGCGGGAGGCGAGCAGGAAGGTGACCTCGTCGTCGTCACCGACGAACCGGATGGTCACGGTCATGCCGGGGCCGACCACGCCCTCGGCCTTGGGGGCCTCTCCCACCTGGGCGTTGTCGAGGATCTGCCGGAGGTGGAAGATGCGGGCCTCCATCTTGCCCTGCTCGTCCTTGGCGGCGTGGTAGCCGCCGTTCTCACGCAGGTCGCCCTCTTCGCGGGCGGCTTCGATCTTCTTGGCGATGTCGACGCGCCCGGGGCCAGAGAGATATTCGTACTCCGCCTTCAGGCGGTCGTACGCCTCCTGCGTCAGCCATGTGACGTTCTCATCGCGAGAGTCGGCCACGGGTTCTCCTTGCTTGCCTAGGGGGCCCTGAGATCACTTGAGGTTACGTGTGGTTGAATTCCGAGAGGCTAACAAGTCAATCGCTCCCACGCTTCCCCAAATGTCTCACTATACGAGATTGCAGTACTGGATGTGGACGGACGTGGCCTCACCGCTGGTGTCGAGGCTTTCCTTGATCTGCTTACTACCCTCACCAGCCGGGATTCTTACTTCTTTGCTGCCCACTTCCCCGTGATAGACGTCCAGCGCCCTGATGCGGCAGACGGCCACCCTATCGTCTGGCTTGTACACCTCAAAGGTGATCTCCGCGCGATTCGCGCTCTCGACGTGGAACGAGACCACCTGCGCCGGCGCCTCCGAGCCGCCCGCCGTCATCGACCACATGACATACCCCCAGCCACCGGCGACGATGGCCACCAGCACGCCGATCACGACGTGGACGACGAGCCGGCCGCCGCGCCTCGGACGGTCGGGGAAGTCGTCGGGTGTGCCGAGAACGGGCTGGTTCTCGACATCTCTGGTCGCCATGGCGGAATCTCCCTGCACTCCCTGAGCGTTATCCGAGACAATTGTCGCCCGCGGGGGGTGTGCCCTCGCGACCGCCCAGCAGAACCTAACCTGTCCGGGCGGGTGACCGGTCCCTACTGAGGAGACATCGAGCCCGTGAGTGCACCGTTGAGGCTGATGGCCGTCCACGCCCATCCCGACGACGAGTCCAGCAAGGGCGCCGCCACGATGGCGCGTTACGTCCGCGAAGGCGTGGATGTGCTGGTCTGTACCCTCACGGGTGGCGAACGCGGTTCTGTGCTGAACCCCAAGATGGACCGGCCGGAGGTGGTGGCCAACATCGGCGCGATCCGCAAGGCCGAGATGGACCGCGCGCGCGAGATCCTCGGCGTGCAGCAGCGTTTCATGGGTTTCGTCGACTCGGGCCTGCCCGAGAACGAGGACGAGCCGCTGCCCGAGGGCAGCTTCGCCACCAAGAAGCTGGAGGAGGCGTCCGCGCCGCTGGTGGCCGCGGTGCGCGAGTTCAGGCCCCATGTGATCATCACGTACGACGACGACGGCGGCTACCCCCACCCCGACCACATCATGACCAACAGGGTGTCGGTGGAGGCGTTCGAGGCGGCCGGCGACCCCGACCGCTACCCGGGCACCGGCGACCCCTGGCAGCCGCTGAAGCTCTACTACCAGATGGGCTTCACCAAGGAGCGGTTCGAGGCGCTGCACGAGGCCATGACCGCGCGCGGCCTCGGCTCCCCGTACGCCGACTGGATCTCCCGCTGGGAGGACCGCCCGGCCAAGTGGCCGGCGACCACGCGGGTGCCGTGCGCCGACTACTTCCAGATCCGCGACGAGGCCCTGCTGGCGCACGCCACCCAGATCGACCCCGACAGCTGGTGGTTCGTCTGCCCGCGCGAGCTGCAGCAGGAGATCTGGCCGACCGAGGACTACCACCTGGCCCGCTCGCTGGTGGACACCGAGCTGCCCGAGAGCGACCTGTTCGCCGGCATCCACGCGGAGGACGTCTCCCCCGCCTGCTCCTGACATCCCGGCCGCCGGTGAGGGCCCACCGCCGCTGACGGGACCATCGCCCCCAGGTGGCAGACTGGAAGGGTGATGGTTCTAGCAGCAGGTGACGTGAGTCCGGGCCTGCTCGGCTTCGTCGTGGTGGCCCTCATCGGGCTCGCCCTGTACGTCCTGATCAAGTCGATGAACAAGCAGATGTCGAAGATCCAGGTGCCGCACGAGGGTGAAGCCGACGACGACAAGAAGGCCAAGTAGATGCCGATCGAAATAGTCGACAACTCGACGGAGAGCCGGTTCGAGATCCTCGTGGACGGGAAGGTCGCCGGGTTCGCCGACTATCGGCTGCTGCCCACGAAGGTCGTCTTCACGCACACCGAGGTGCTGCCCGCGTACGAGGGGCAGGGGCTGGCCGGCAAGCTGGTGGGGCACGCGCTCCAGACCAGCGCCGACACCGGCCTGCGGGTGGTGCCCCTGTGCCCGTACGTCGCGAAATACATCGAGCGCCACCCGGAGTTCAAGGACCTGGTCGACACCTCATTCGGCGGCCGGTGACCAGGCGCGCTCCAGCGCCCTGGGCAGCCCCCACCAGCCGAGCGGGGTGAGCACCTCGTCCTCGTCCACGATGCCGAGATAGGCCCACAGGCTCACCACCGACGCGAACAACGCCTCGGTCGCGACGAGGTCGTCGCCGTCCTGCTCGTCGACGTCGATGTCCTCCGACTCGGCGATGAGCCGCGCGATCCGCTCGGGCGAGGCGAGCACGCCCGGCCCGAGCCGGGTCAGGGCCGCCACCCCGGCCAGCCAGTCGGCGTGCTGGATCGCGCAGAGGTTGGCCAGCGTGGCGTCCTCCAGGCTGAGCTCGCCGTCGAGGTCGGCGAACTCCGCCAGCACGTCGTCGCCCTCCGACAGGTCCGAGATCGGCCCGGCGACACCGGCCGCGACCGCCAGCCACAGCTCCGCGTCGTCGTCCGGCATGGGGGCGTCGTCGAAGCCGGCGCAGGCCCGCAGCACGCTGGACGGGTAGCCGGGCAGGGCGAGTAGCCCGCGCAGGCGCGCGGCGGCGGCCGCCAGGTCGCCCTCGGGCAGCTCGGGCGGCCGGGGCAGGTCCGCGACGATGCGCCGCAGCTCCGACAGCGCGAACGCCTCCTCCTCGTCCCAGGCGGCGAACAGCTCCTCGTCCTGCTCGTCACTCACCGCGAAGCCGGGCACCCGCCCGTCCGGCAGCGGCGTGCCCAGCCACCTCTCCTGCAGGTCCTCGTACGCCCCGCGGGCCTCCTGGTCGCCGGCGGCCAGCCGGTCGGGATCGATCTCGCCGGCCGCCACCCGCTCCTCCAGGTGGGCGACCAGCCGGGCGAACATCTCCTGGGCGACGGGCCCGCGCTCGTCCTCCTCCGGCCAGACGAAGTAGCCGGGTGTCATGAGGACCGGCTCGGTGCCGGTCGACTCGACCCAGCGCTGGACGTCGCCGACCGTGGCGGCGCCCGACTCGATGGAGCTGAGCGTGGCCTTGGCGGACTCCCAGAACGGGCGGGTGAGCGGGTTGCCCGCCGCCATCATCTCCCGCCGCAGGTCGGGCAGCGCGACGAGCGCCACCCCCGACGGGACGGCGAGCAGGGCGAGGGCGACGTCCCTGCGCGTGACGGCGGTCGCGGGGCGCTCGGCGTGGGAGCAGACGAAGTCCAGGTCCATGTCCACGTCCCAAAACCTACGCCGTCCCGCCCTCCCCACAACACCCGCGCAGCCCGTCCTCGCCCGCGTGGCGCTCGGCGGGCGTGTGAGAGCCTGGACGTATGAACAGGCTCGTTGATGAGACCTCCCCCTACCTCCTCCAGCACGCCGGCAATCCGGTCGACTGGTGGCCTTGGGGGCCGGAGGCGATGCGGGAGGCGAGCCGGCGGGACGTGCCGCTGCTCATCAGCGTCGGCTACTCCGCGTGTCACTGGTGCCATGTCATGGCTCACGAGAGCTTCGAGGACGACGAGACCGCGCGTCTCATGAACGCGCACTTCGTCAACGTCAAGGTCGACCGCGAGGAGCGGCCGGACGTCGACGCCGTCTACATGGGCGCGACGCAGGCCATGACCCAGCAGGGCGGCTGGCCGATGACGGTGTTCGCGACGCCCGAGGGCCACCCGTTCTACTGCGGCACCTACTTCCCGCGCCCCCACTTCCAGCGCCTGCTCACCGAGGTCCACAACGTGTGGACGGGCGACAGGGAGATGGTGCTGAGGCAGGGCGCGAAGGTGGTCGAGGCGCTCAACTCGCAGACAACGCTGCCCGCCGGGCCGGTGCCCACCGAGGAGACGCTGGCGGCGGCCGTGCGCAACCTGCGGGAGCAGGGGTTCGACCCGGTGCACGGCGGGTTCGGCGGCGCGCCCAAGTTCCCGCCGTCCATGGTGCTGGAGTTCCTGCTGCGCTCGGGCGAGCGCGAGATGAGCGGCAGGACGCTCGAAGCCATGGCCCGCGGAGGCATCTACGACCAGCTCGGCGGCGGGTTCGCCCGCTACAGCGTGGACGCGCGCTGGGTCGTGCCGCACTTCGAGAAGATGCTCTACGACAACGCGCTGCTGCTGCGCGTCTACACGCACTGGTGGAAGGCGGGCGGCGGCGAGCTCGCGCGGCGGGTCGCCCTGGAGACGGCCGCCTGGATGGTGCGCGAGATGCGCACCGAGCAGGGCGGGTTCGCCTCGGCGCTCGACGCCGACAGCGAGGGCGTGGAGGGCAAGTTCTACGTCTGGACGCCCGAGCAGCTGCGCGAGGTGCTCGGCGAGGAGGACGGGCGCTGGGCTCAGGAGCTCTTCGAGGTGACCGGCACGTTCGAGCACGGCACGTCCGTGCTGCAGCTGCCGCGCGACCCCGACGACCCGGAGCGTTACGCGAGCGTGCGGGAGCGGCTGCTCGCCGCCAGGGACCACCGGGTGCGCCCGGGGCGCGACGACAAGGTGGTGGCCTCGTGGACGGGCCTCGCCATCGCGGCGCTGGCCGAGACCGGCGCGGTGTTCGAGCGGCCCGACCTCGTGGCGGCGGCCGCGGGCGCGGCCGAGCTGCTGGAGAGCACGCACGTGCGCTCGGGCCGGCTGCTGCGCACGTCCAAGGACGGCAGGGCCGGGACGAACGCCGGGGTGCTCGACGACTACGCCAACGTGGCCGAGGGGCTGATCTCGCTCTACGGCGTGACCGGCGAGGCGAGGTGGCTGCGGCTGGCGGGCTCGCTGCTCGACACCGTGCTCGACAGGTTCGCCGACGGGTCGGGCGGCTTCTACGACACGGCCGACGACGCCGAGCGGCTGTTCCAGCGCCCGCAAGACCCGACCGACAACGCCACCCCGTCAGGCCGCTACGCCGCCGCCGGCGCCCTGCTGTCCTACGGCGCGCTGACCGGCTCCACGCGGCACCGGGAGGCCGCGCAGGCGGCGCTGGGCACCGTGTCCGTGCTGGCCAAGGGGCACGCCCGGTTCGCCGGGTGGGGGCTGGCCGTAGCGCGGGCGGCGCTGGACGGACCGGTGGAGGTGGCCGTGGTCGGCCCGGCGGACGATCCCCGTACGGCGGCGCTGCACCGGCAGGCGCTGCTGGCCGACGTGCCGGGGCTGGTGGTCGCCCTCGGCCCTGGCGACTTCCCCGAGCTGCTGGAAGGTCGCGGCCCGGTCGGCGGGGCGCCGGCCGCGTACGTGTGCAGGGGGTTCACCTGCCGGATGCCTGTGACCACGCCTGAGGACCTTCAGGCGGAGCTGGCCGGCTGACGGCCGCTGACGCCGTACGGCCCGGCGTCAGCCGGTCAGCGGGTGGGGCTCCGGCCGGGTTCGTTGACGGCGTCGGCCTGGCGGCCACGGCCGGGTTCGTTGACGGCGTCTCCCCGCGTCGTGGGCTGGAGCGACTCCTGTGTGGGCGGCGGGCCGGTCTGCTCGGGCTGCTCGTCCTGCCCGCCGCCGTCGCCCGGCGGCTGGTCGCCGTCGCTCGGCTGGTCCGTCTCCGGCTGGTCGGTGAACGGCGGCGCGGTGATGTCGGGCTCAGGGGTGTCGGTCCAGTCGCCTGGGCTGTCGGTCGGGCGCGTGTAGTCCTGCCGCGGGATGTCCTCGCTCCGGTCCGGCGTCGTGTAGTCGGGGCCCCAGCCGTAGTCGGACGGCTCGGGGAACTCCTCCACCGGCTCGTCCGCCATGGCCTCCGTCATGAACGCCCGCCAGACCTGCGCCGGCAGCTGGCCGCCGAACTGCGTGCCGTAGCCGGGGATCGTGACGGTCGCGTTGTCGTCCCTGAACATGTCGACCGCGACGGCGAGCTGCGGCGTGAACCCGTTGAACCAGACCGACTTGGAGTCGTCCGTGGTGCCGGTCTTGCCGGCCACGGGGCGGTCGTAGAGCCGGGCGGCGGTGCCGGTGCCGTACTTGACGACCTGCTGCATCGCGTACGTCGTGTCGGCCGCGGCCTGCTCGCTGACCACCTGCGTCGCGACGGGCTTGACAACCTGCTTGACGCCCTCGGCGTCGGTGACCGACCGCACCACGTGGGTCTCCATGTGCACGCCCTTGTTGGCGAACGTGGCGAAGCCGGAGGCGTTCTGGACGGCGCTGACCGAGGCCACGCCGAGCGGGAAGGAGGCGGCGTCCTGGTGCGGCTGGATCTGGGCGGCCGGGATGCCGGCCGCCTCGGCGGTCTCGGCCACCTTGTCGAGGCCGACCTTCTGGCCGAGGTCGACGAAGGCGGTGTTGACGGAGTTCTGGGTGGCCTGCACGAGGTTGATCTGGCCGTAGGAGCGGTCGCTGTCGTTGGGGATGGGCTTGTCGGCCGAGGCGACGCGCAGCGGCGAGTTGCCGTCGACCCGGGTGGACAGGTCGAAGCCGTTGTTGAGGGCCGCGGCCAGCGTGTACGGCTTGAACGTCGAGCCGGCCATGACCTTGGCGGAGAACGCGCTGTCGTACTGCGATTGCGCGGGCCGTCCCCCGTAGAAGGCGACGACCTCGCCGGTGGCGGGATCGACGGCGGCCAGGCCGGTGCGGACCTTCTTCGGCGTGGAGTCGGGCAGCACGTCCTTCACCGCCCGCTCGGCCGCCTGCATGAGCTTCTTGTCGAACGTCGTGACGACCTTCAGCCCGCCGCCGTTGATGTCCTCGTCGCTGTAGCCGCGCCGGTTGAGCTCGGCGGTCACCTGCTCCAGCATGTACTGGGCCTGGCCTTTGAGCTGGAAGGGCTTCTTCGGAGGGGCCAGCTCGGGGAAGCGCTGGGCGGCCACCTGCTCGGGCGTCAGCGCGCCGGTCTGCCCCATCGCGTCGATCACCGACTGCCAGCGGCGCCTGGCCGCCTCCAGGTCGGCGCCCTCGGGGTCGGCGAAGCGGCTGGGCTGCTGGATCACGGCCGCGAGGTAGGCGCCCTCGGCCACGGTGAGCTGGTCGACGTGCTTGCCGAAGTAGGCGCGGGCGGCGGACTCGACGCCGTTGGCGCCGCGGCCGAAGTAGATGGTGTTGAGGTACTGCTCCAGGACCCAGTCCTTCGACTTGGACTGGTCGACCTTCATCGCGATGAGGATCTCTTTGAACTTCCTGGTGACCGAGCGCTCCTGGCTGAGGCCGCTGTAGTAGTTGCGCACGAGCTGCTGGGTGATCGTCGAGCCGCCCTGGAGCTGCTGGCCGCTGACGGTGGACCAGACGGCGCGGGCGGTGCCCTTGACGGAGACGCCGCCGTCCTCGTAGAAGGAGCGGTTCTCGGCCGCGATGACCGCGTCACGTACGTGCTTGGGCACCCGGGCCAGTTCGACGTTCCTGCGGTCGACGCCCCGGCGGGCGAGCACGGTCTTGCCGTCGCGGTAGTAGATCACCGAGCCCTGCGCGGTGGCGTCCTTCTGCGTGGTGTCGGGAATGGGGGTCATCGCCCACGCGATCGCGAAAAGCCCGACCAGTACGAAAATTCCCGCACCGATGGAGATTGCCGTTATTCGGAGAACTCGTCGTTTTCGCATCCCGTTGCCACCGCCACTCCGCACCCTCGACCCCCTCGTCAAGCGTCGCCCAACCCCCGCAAGCTGGGCGAATGCCCAAGGGTAAACGATCGATATCGGTGCCCTGTCCCAAAGCGATAGTACGGCCCGCGCTAGCCCCGGCGGGGGACATCGGCGACCAACGGCAGCACTCGGTATGGAACGGGTGTGTCAAGCACGATGATCGAATTGGTCCTCAGCACACCCTGAACATCCACGATGCGATCGATGACCCGTTGCAGATCGGCATTCGTCCGCGCGACCACGCGGCAGAGCAGGTCGCTGTCGCCGGTGATCGTGTGCACCTCCAGCACCTCGGGGATCGCGGCCAACTGGTCGGCCACCGGGTCGTGCCCGGCGACCTGCCTGATCTCCATGCTGACGAAGGCGGTGACATCGTAACCCAGGCCCTCGGGCGACACGTCGGGCCCGAACCCGGTGATCACTCCCCTGGCGACCAGCCGGTCGAGCCTCGCCTGCGCGGTGCCGCGGGCCACGCCGAGCCGGCGCGAGCATTCGAGCACGCCCAGGCGGGGCTCCTCGGTCAGGAGGGCGATCAGTCGTGCGTCCAGCTCATCGATCGTCATACTGTACAGATTTACCGGACATATCCCTAACAGGCTAGACAGGTTGTCCACCGTGTAAAGCAACTGTTGCGCAGGTCGTCCAGGAATATCGAGAGTTGGGGGTATGAGTGATGCTTTTCCGGTCAACGGCATGGACGCCGTCGTGTTCGCCGTGGGCAACGCCAGGCAGGCGGCCCACTACTACTCGACCGCGTTCGGGATGAAGCTGGTCGCCTACCGCGGCCCCGAGAACGGCAGCCGGGACGAGGTGGCGTACGTGCTCGTCTCGGGCAGCGCCACGTTCGAGTTCCGGGGCTCGCTGCGCCCCGGCACCGACCTGGCGCGGCACGTCGCCGAGCACGGCGACGGCGTGATCGACCTGGCCATCCAGGTGCCCGACGTCGAGGCGGGCCACGCGTACGCGGTCGCCCACGGGGCCACGGGGCTGGCGGAGCCGTACACGCTGGAGGACGAGCACGGCAAGGTGCAGCTCGCGGCCGTCGCCACCTACGGCCAGACCCGGCACACGCTGGTCGACAGGTCCAACTACCACGGCCCGTACCTGCCCGGATACGTGGCCGCCGAGCCTCTGGTGGCGGCGCCCGCGACGAGGACCGGGCGGCTCTTCCAGGCCGTCGACCACTGCGTCGGCAACGTGGAACTCGGCAAGATGGACGAGTGGGTGGAGTTCTACCGGAACGTGATGGGCTTCACCAACATGGCGGAGTTCGTCGGCGACGACATCGCCACCGAGTACTCCGCGCTCATGTCCAAGGTCGTGGCCGACGGCACGCGCAAGGTCAAGTTCCCGCTCAACGAGCCGGCCGTCAGCCGCAGGAAGTCGCAGATCGACGAGTTCCTGGAGTTCTACGGCGGTCCTGGCGTGCAGCACATCGCGCTGGCCACCAACGACATCCTGGCCACGGTCGACCACATGCGGGCGGCCGGCGTGCAGTTCCTCGACACGCCCGAGTCGTACTACGACGACCCGGAGCTGCGGGCGCGCATCGGAAAGGTGCGGGTGCCGATCGAGGAGCTGAAGAAGCGCAGGATCCTCGTGGACCGCGACGAGGACGGCTACCTGCTGCAGATCTTCACCCAGCCGGTCCAGGACCGGCCCACCGTGTTCTTCGAGCTGATCGAGCGGCACGGCTCGCTCGGATTCGGCAAGGGCAACTTCAAGGCGCTGTTCGAGGCCATCGAGCGGGAGCAGGAACGCAGGGGCAACCTTTAGTTTGTCCCGACTTGGTGGTGGTCATCAGGAGTTCATGGGATCACCACCGGGTCTGGCGGGGCGCTGGCGACGGCTGTTCGCCGGCGTCCTCGACTGGCTCGTCATCAACGTCATCTCCGCCCCCTTCACGCTGCCGAGCTGGGAGTACGTCTGGGACCGGGGCAGGGGCGCCTGGGAGCGCTACCCGGTGGAGCAGACCTTCGCGACCGGGCTCGTGGCCTTCCTCTACTTCTGGCTGCTGCACGCCTTCTGGAACGGCCAGACCCTGGGCAAGCGGCTGTTCGGCATGCGGGTGGTGCAGGACTACGGCGCCAGGATCACCGTGACGCAGGCCGCGGTGCGACAGGCCGCGGCCACCGCGTTCGAATGGCTCTGCTGCGTCGGCATGCTGCTTGACCTCGGCTGGATCCTCTTCGACCCCCGGAAACAGGCCCTGCACGACAAGGTCGCGAGGACCGTCGTCGTCAATGCCTGACCCAGCGTAAGATTCTGGTCACGGTTTGAAGGGGGCTGGATGGGGGGCCATAAGCCGATGCGTACTCACTGGCGCGAGGTGGCACTGCTGGCGACGCTGGCCGGCGTCCTCGGGTGCGCGCCGACCACCGACCCGCCGTCGCTCGCCGACCACCGGCTCGACGACCCGCCCCCCGCCCTCTCCCACCGGCCGGGCGCGGCCGGCATCGGCGACCCCGACTTCCCCACGGACGGCAACGGCGGCTACGACGTCTCCCACTACGGCCTGGTCGTCGACTACGTCCCCGCGACCAAGCAGCTCAAGGGCGTCACCACCATCAAGGCCGCCGCCACCCAGGGCCTGTCCCGCTTCAACCTCGACCTGGCCGGGCTGAAGGTGAGCGGGGTCCGCGTCGACGGCGCCGCCGCCGAGTTCAGCCGCAACGGCGACGAGCTGACCGTGACGCCCGCCGAGCCGATCGACGTCCGCTCCCGCTTCACCGTCAAGGTGACCTACGCCGGCGTGCCCCAGGCGGAGAAGGACAGCGCGAACCTCGGCACGTACGGCTTCGTCCCGACCCCCGACGGCGCGTTCGTGGCCTCCGAGCCCGACGGCTCCAAGACCTGGTTCCCCAACAACGACCACCCCGCCGACAAGGCCACCTACGACTTCAAGATCACCGTGCCCGCCGGGGTGACCGCGCTGGCCAACGGCGAGCTCGTGGGCAAGCCCACGACCGCCGGCGGCAAGACCACCTACCACTGGCGCGAGCGGCACCCGATGGCCAGCTATCTGGCCACGGCCACGATGGGCAAGTTCGACCTGCGCGAGGGCCGCACGCCCGGCGGCATCCCCGAGACCGCCGCCGTCGACCCCAGGTTCAAGTCCGCGCTCGACAAGCTCTACACGGTCTCCGGCGAGGTCACCGACTACTGGTCCAAGGTCTTCGGCCCCTACCCGTTCTCCTCGACCGGCGGCATCGTCGACGACTTCGCCGCCGGCTACGCCCTGGAGAACCAGACCAAGCCGCTCTACGGCGGCTTCGCGCCCGACGCGAGCATCATCGCCCACGAGCTGGCCCACCAGTGGTTCGGCGACAGCCTGACCATCAGGCGCTGGAAGGACCTCTGGCTCAACGAGGGCTTCGCCACCTACGCCGAGTGGCTCTGGTCGGAGCACAAGGGCAAGCGGACTGCCAAGGCCATCTTCGACGAGTTGCACGCCCAGCCGGCCACCAGCCCGATCTGGGCCTACCCGCCGGGGCGCGCCCTGCCCCACGACCTGTTCAACATGTCCGTCTACACCCGCGGCGCCATGACGCTGCAGGCCCTGCGCGACGCCATCGGCGACACCACCTTCTTCAAGCTGCTCCAAGACTGGACCGCCGCCCACCGCTACGGTCATGTCACGACGGACGAGTTCATCGCCCTCGCCGAGCGGCTGTCCGGCAAGGACCTGTCGAAGCTCTTCGACGCCTGGCTCTTCCAACCCACTCGCCCGGCCTGACCCGCGCGCCTGACCTGCGGGGAAACGCTTCTCGTCGCCCGATCCAAGTACGGGTGTAAGGCGAACGACGAAGGGAGCGAGGCCAGTGCGCCTCAACGAAGACCCCGCGGCCTTTGAGGCCTTCTATCGCCGCCACGTCGATGCCGTGATGAAGTTCGTGGTCCGGCGGGTGAGCGATCCTCACCTCGCCGCCGACCTGACGGCGGACATCTTCCTGGCGGCACTGGACTCGGCGCACACCTACGTGCCCGGCCGGGGCAGCGAGATCGCCTGGCTGTACGGCGTCGCGCGCAACGTCGTGTCCGCCCAGCATCGGAGGGCGGCCAGGGAGGCGCGGGCGACCGGCCGCCTCGCGGGCCGTCGCCTGATGGACGACGACGATCTCGCCAGGATGGAGGAGCGGATCGACGCCGAGCGCCAGATGCGCAGCGCTCTGGAGGCCATGCGCGGCCTGCCGGAGGGCGAGCGCGCGGTGCTGGAGCTCGTGGCGATCGACCAGCTCACCGTCGCCGAGGCCGCCGCGGCCCTGGGCGTCAGACAGGTGACCGCGCGGGTCAGACTGCACCGGGCGAGACGGGCCCTTGAACACGTCGCTTCGCCGCCACCTGTGTACGTGGAAGGACAGGCATGAGCAACTTCGAAGAGCGCCTTCTCAGTGCACTCACGGAAGAGATCGCGACGCGGAAGGCGGAGAACGGGATGACGACGACAACGACACCGGTGAGGCGCGGCTCGCGGCGGCGCCTCGTGGGGCTGTCCGCGGCGCTGGCGGGGGTCGCGGCGGCCGCCACCGCGGTGGTGACCCTGACCGGGCTCACGAGCAGCCCGGCGTACGCGGTCACCAAGGCATCCGACGGGGCGGTCAGCGTGCAGATCCACGAGTTCAGCGACCCTGAGGGGCTGGAGGCCGAGCTGGCCCAGGCGGGGGTCAAGGCCGTGGTGGACTACCTGCCGCAGGGGCAGACCTGCAAGGACCCGCGCGGCTCGGCCGGCACCGCTTCTGGGCGGTTTGGGGCGAGCATCAGGCGCTCGGGCGACGGGATCGCCTTCACCATCGAGGAGGGGCAGGTGCCGGCCGGTGAGACGCTGGTGCTGACCGTCTCGAAGAGCGAGGACGGTGCCGACAGGCCGCCGTTCGCGACCTCGCTGCAGGTCGTCAAGGGTGCGGTGGCGGCGTGCGTACCCACCTCGATGCCCGTGCCCGGCGACGGCGGGGCCGGCGCGAACTTCGAGGACGACGGCGGGGCGGGCTTCCACACGAAGACGGAGGGCAAGGACCAGGGCCCCAGCCTCAGCACCGGAACCGAGTGACCCACCCCGCGGGCCGGCACCTCATCCCCGGCCCGCATCGGCCCGGCGGCTCCTCCCGGGGAGCGCCCGGCGCACACCAGGCCGGCGACGCCATCCGGTGATCGCCCGGCCGCACCAGGCCCGGCGGCCCTCCCGAGCAGACGGGGTCGCCGGGCCTTCAGCCCCAGTAACGCTCGCCCGCCAGGATCAGGGCCGCCGCCCCGACCAGCCCGGCATCCTGGCCCAGGGCGGCGGGCACGACCTCGACCCGGCGGGCGAACCGCATCCTGGCGTGCTCGCGCAGCGCCTCCTCCAGCGGGCCGAACAGCGGCTCCCCCGCCTGGGCCAGCCCGCCGCCGATGGTGACCAGGTCCAGGTCGCACAGGTGGGTGGCGGAGGCGATGGCGATGCCCAGCGCGCGCCCGGCCCGGCACATCGCCGTCAACGCCACCGGTTCCCCGGCCAGCGCGTCCGCCGCCAGCACCCGAGCGGTCACCGCCCGATCCTCCCGATACGTCTCCCCAGCGCCCGCCACCCGCGCACCGGCAAGCGCGGCCGGGTCCCCACGCTCGCCACCAGGACGGGTCACGGCGCCGGATCCACCGGCCATGGCGGTCACGGCACCCGGCTCCCCTGCCCGAGCGGACGCGCCACGGGACCCACCGCCTCCAACGGACGCACCAGAGCCGGCGCCCCCGACGGACGCCCGAGCGGGTGCGGCCTCAGGGACCGCGGCTCGCACGGGCTCCAACCCATCACGCGCGGCCTGCACCCCGCCGTCGACCGCCTCCGCCGCGGAGCGCACGCCTCCGGAGCGAGGGGTCCAGCCGTGGGCGAGGGCCCAGGCGGTGAGGGCGGGGCCGCTGGCGACGGCCTCCAGGCAGCCGTGCCCGCCGCACCCGCACCGGGGCCCGCCCACCGGCTCGACGACCACGTGACCGATGTGCCCGGCGTTGCCGGTCCTGCCGTTGACCAGCCGTCCGTTCAGGATCAGCCCGCCGCCCACCCCCGTGGACACCACCATCCCCAGCATGTGGGAGGTCCGGCGCCCGGCGCCCTTCCAGTGCTCGGCCACGGCCAGGCAGACGGCGTCGTTGTGGAGCCGTACGGGAACGCCGGGAAAGAGCGCGGCCAGCCGGGTGCGGAGGGGGAAGCCGCGCCAGCCGGGGATGTTCAGCGGCGAGACGTCCCCGCCGGGCCGGCTCATGGGCCCGCCGCACCCCACGCCCACGCCCTCGGCACCGGCCGACAGCGGTGAGACGAGGTCCACGAGGGTCCGCCACAGGGTCTCGGCGTCCGCGCCCTGCGGCGTGCCGACCCGTACGGACCGGGTCACGGTGCCGTCGTGCGCGACCAGCCCGGCGGCCAGCTTGGTGCCGCCGACGTCGATCGCCAGGATCACGGGCGGGCCACCGTACCGAGGGCGCTCACGAGCCGCCGCTGGAGAACACCAGCACCGACGCCGTGAACCCGTGCACGTGGTTGTGGCCGGCCACCGGCCCGACCTCGCCGGCGGCGAAGAAGCCGGCCATGCCGATGGGCCCCAGCGTGTCGCGCAGCGCGACCGGGTCGTGGTCGGCCGTGCCGAACATGGCCGAGCCCCGGCCGTTGCACGAGAACAGCAGCGCCCCGTCCACCTTGCCGAGCTGTTCCCGGTGGGCGTCCAGCAGGTCATACAGGTCCTCGTCGGCGGTGGCCGCGTCGCGCACCTGGAAGCGCACGGTCCTGCCGACCTCCACGATGTCGCCGATGGCCACGGCCTCGCGCTCCGGGTCGATGCCGATGACGCCCCTGATGAGGAAGTCGCCGCGTTCGTGGCGTTCGGCGTACTCGTTCATGGCCAGGCCGATCTGCAGCCCCGCGGCGACGAGCTCGCGGTCGTCCTCGTCCAGATCGGTGACGATGTCCTCCAGGCGGGCGAGCGCCGGCTGGCCGGCCAGTTCGAGGAGCAGGTTGTCCTCCGAGGCGGTCACCACCATGCTGGGGCCGATCGGGCGGCAGCCCTGGCTCACCACCGTACTGATCTTGACCGGGCCGCTGATCAGCACGCCGATGGCGCCCTCGGTGTAGACCTCGCCGTCGGCGAACAGCCGTACGGAGCCCCGTCCCTGCAGCCCGTTGGCCAGCCCGCCGATCAGCGGCAACTCGCCGAGCACGTCCACGGAGCGCTCGACGAAGGCGTCGGTCGGGAAGGTGTACGGATCGGCCAGCAGGATCGCCACATGGTCGTCACCGCCCCGCTCCGGCAGCCCGACCACCACGAAGCGGTCCTCGGCCGCCAGCGTCTCCAGCGCGAAGGTCGTCAGCCTCGCGCCGTCCAAGGTCGCCGCCCACGCGCTCACAGCGGGTGTCAGCTCCACCCCCTGCCCGTCACCGATCACCCCCGTGGCGCTGCATCCGATCACGTGCGCGTCGGGTGCGAGCTTCATCGCGGCCTCACCGGCTCGCGCGACGTCATCGGGATCGTCCCCGCAAATGAAGAAACAGACCAGGTCGGCTCGGCCGCTGAGCCTCGCCAGTGCCCGGCCGACGGCGGTCTCCGCGGCCTCCACCAGGTCGGAACCCACGGCGAGGCCGTCGGCGAAGCGGCTCGTCATCAAGGCCACGCGTCTCGCCTCCCTCGACATGTCAAAGTTCCCTAGCCCCGTTTCTCCCCACTAAAAGGACAAGCACGCGCACGAACCGTCACTCAATAATCGAGATCCGTAATCTCCGCCAGATGTGAAACTCTCTGCCGTATCGCGCGCAGGGGACGTAGTCTCGATCCCGTGCATCAGCCACGTATTCTCCGCGAGTTGCGAGAGAGCGGCCACGTTCATCGCACCGTCAAAGCCGAAGTCCGGGAAAACCTGCTGGCCAAGCTGCGGGCGGGCGAGCCCCGCTTCCCCGGCATCGTGGGCTTCGACGACTCCGTCCTGCCGCATCTGGAGCGGGCGCTGCTCGCCGGCCACGACCTCGTGCTCCTCGGCGAGCGCGGTCAGGGCAAGACCCGGCTCATCCGCACCATCACGGGCCTGCTGGACGAGTGGACCCCGGTGGTCGAGGGTTGCGAGATCAACGACCACCCGTACGCGCCGGTCTGCACGCGCTGTCAGACGCTGGCGCGGGAGCTGGGCGACGAGCTGCCGGTGGCGTGGAAGCACCGCGACGAGCGTTACGGCGAGAAACTCGCCACGCCCGACACCTCCGTGGGCGACCTGATCGGCGACGTCGACCCCATCAAGATCGCTGAGGGGCGCACCCTCGGCGATCCGGAGACCGTCCACTACGGCCTGGTCCCCCGCACCAACCGCGGCGTCTTCTCCGTCAACGAGCTGCCCGACCTGGCCGAGCGGATCCAGGTGTCGCTGCTCAACGTGCTGGAGGAGCGCGACATCCAGGTGCGCGGCTACAACCTGCGCCTGCCGCTCGACATCCTGCTCATCGCCAGCGCCAACCCCGAGGACTACACCAACAGGGGCCGGATCATCACCCCGCTGAAAGACCGCTTCGGCGCCGAGATCCGCACCCACTACCCGACGACCGTTGAGGACGAGCTGACGCTCATCCGCCAGGAGTCCATGCCCGACATCGGTGCCGACGTGCCGGAGCACCTGGTCGAGGCGATCGCCCGGTTCACCCGGCTCGTGCGCGAGTCCACGGCCGTGGACGCCCGCTCCGGCGTGTCGGCGCGTTTCTCGATCGCGGCCGCCGAGACCGCGGCGGCCTCCGCCGTGCGCAGGGCGGCGCTCGCGGGCGAGGAGCAGGCCGTCACCCGCGTGGTCGACCTGGCCTGCGTGGTCCACAGCCTGCGGGGCAAGGTGGAGTTCGAGGTCAGCGAGGAGGGCAGGGAGACCGAGATCCTGGCCCACCTGCTGCGCAGGGCCACGGCGGAGACGTTCAGGACCCGGCTGGGCGGCATGGACCTGTCGGCGATCATCGACAAGTTCTCCGAGGGCACCCAGGTGGAGTCGGGCGAGCTGGTCCCCGCCGGCGAGCTCCTGCACCGGATGGGGCCCGTCCCGGGGCTGGCGAAGGTCATGTCGCGGCTCGGCATGGGCGCGGGCGAGGAGTCGCCCGGGCACGCGGCGGCGGCGCTGGAGTTCGCGCTGGAGGGGCTTTACCTCATGCGGCGCCTGTCCAAGGAAGACCTTGACGGCGTGTCCGTCTACCGCACGTGAACATCACGGCGGTCCCTCGCGTCATAGTGGGTAGTTCACCACACCGACCGGGGGATCGCCGATGCGCCTGCTTGCCTGTGCCACCGCTCTCGCCATGGGAGTTTTCACCGTGCCCGCCTTCGCGGAGACCACCGAGGTCGTGTACGGGTACGCGTGGGGCGACGGCGAGGGGCACCTGCGGATCGTGCCCAGATCGGCCGCGTTCGTCCACGAGGGCGACGTCAAGAGCTACCGGCTCAAGGCGCTGACGGGCGCCAAGGAGCTGCGGCTCGGCTACACCGGCGCCGCCTTCGGCCGGGTCACGGTGGCGTGCGACCTGAAGGAGACCGAGGGCCAGGTGGCGCTCGACGCCAAGGGGCTGGGCCGCACGGGCTGCGCGCCCCGCGATCTCGACACCGAGCTGGACCGCGGTCCCGTCCCGCTGCGCATCGAGTACGCGGGCCGCGACGCCGTCAGGATCAACGAGTTCCTGGTCACGCGGTGGCCCGCCCCGCAGACCGCGCGCGGCACGATCAAGCGGGTGGACGACTCCACCGTGGTGTTCGCGAGCGGCGGAAAGCGGGTCAAGCTCGGCTACACCTACGCCACCTCCTTCCACCGCACCACGGCGCGGTGCCGGGACGGGTGGCTGGCGGGCCGGCCGGTCAACGCCGGCCGGGACGGCCTCGGCAGGAAGTCGTGCACGCCCGCCGACCTGACCAGGGCGCTCAAGGCCACCGAGCACCCCGTCCTCGTGCAGCTCGACTACACGCCGGGGGTCGGCGCGGTGAACGAGGTGTGGGAGGTCTTCGGCGACGCCTGACGGCCCTCACGGGGCTCCTGTGCTGGGCTCTGCGGGTCTCACGGTGAGCGCCATCGGGGCGCGGAAACGGACGGATCGGGTTAGCGTGGGTGCGTGATGGCCTTTCGCTATGGCGAGTACCACGACGGCCCCGACCCCCTCGCCCCGCCCTACGACGTGCGGGCGGCGCTCGACGAGATGGGCGACGCGATCCTCTCCGGCTCGACGCCGGTCCACGCCCTGCGCGACCTGCTCAAGCGCGGCCTGCCCGGCGCTCAGGATCGCCGCGGGCTCGACGACATGCTCAGGGAGGTGCGCAGGCGCCGGCGCGACCTGCGCGAGCGCGGGCGGCTCGACGGCACCCTCGAGAAGGCGCGGGCGCTGCTCGACAAGGCCATCGGGCAGGAGCGGGCCGAGCTGTTCCCCGACCCGTCCGACGACGCGCGGCTGCGGGAGGCCGGGCTCGACGCGCTGCCCGAGGACACCGCCGCCGCGATCCAGGAGCTGAGCACGTACGAGTGGCGCTCCCAGGCGGCGCGGCAGACGTTCGAGGAGCTGCGCGACCTGCTGCGGCGGGAGGTCCTGGACAGCCAGTTCAGGGGCCTGCGGGACGCCCTGGCGAACCCGGACCCCGAGGCGATGGAGCGCGTCCGGCAGATGATGTCGGACCTGAACGACATGCTGGACAAGGACGCCCGCGGCCAGCACACCCAAGCCGACTTTGACGCCTTTATGGCGAAATATGACGACATGTTCCCCGAGAAGCCCCGCAACCTGGAGGAACTCGTCGACATCCTGGCCCGCCGCGCCGCCGCAACGCAGCGCATGCTGGCCTCGATGACCCCGCGCCAGCGCGAGGAGCTGGCCGGGCTGATCAACCAGACGCTCGACCAGGCCGGGCTCTCCGACGAGATGCGCCGCCTGGGCGAGGCCCTCTACGCCCGCCGCCCCGACCTGGCCTGGAACGCCCCCGAGCGGCTCACCGGCGAGGAGCCCCTGGCCATGGGCGACGCCGTCACGGCCCTGGAGGAGCTGGCCGACCTCACCCAGCTGGAGACAGCCCTGCGCCAGGACTACCCGGGCGCGCGGCTGGACGACATCGACGAGTCCGCCGTACGCCGTGCGCTCGGCCGCTCCGCCGTCGACGACCTGGAGGCGCTCAAGCGCATCGAGCGGGAGCTGGAGCAGCAGGGCTACCTCCTGCGCCGGCGCGGCAAGCTGGAGCTCACCCCCAAGGCGGTCCGGCGGCTGGGCGAGACGGCGCTGCGCCGGGTGTTCACCTCGCTCGACGCGGGCCGCCGCGGCGACCACGACCAGCACGACGCGGGCTCGGCCGGGGAGCTCACGGGCTCGTCCCGGCCGTGGCGCTTCGGCGACGAGCAGCCCATCGACGTGGTCCGCACGCTGGTGAACGGCGTCCGCAGCGGCGGCGTCGCCGTCCCCGGCACCACCACCCGCGGAGCCGTGCGGGCGGCCGGATCGGGCGGGCGGGTCGCGGTCCGCCTCTCGGTGGACGACTTCGAGGTGGCCGAGACCGAGCGCCGCAGCGCCGCGGCCGTCTGCCTGCTCGTGGACCTGTCGTACTCCATGGCCCTGCGGGGCACCTGGGCCGCCGCCAAGCAGACGGCGCTGGCGCTCCAGGCCCTGGTGGCGTCCAAGTTCCCGCAGGACGCCGTCCAGATCATCGGCTTCTCCAACTACGCCAGGGTCCTGCAGCCCGACGAGCTGGCGGGCCTCGACTGGGACATGGTCCAGGGCACCAACCTGCACCACGCCCTCCTGATCGCCGGCCGCCACCTCGACCGCCATCCCGACTTCGAGCCAGTGGTGCTGGTGGTCACCGACGGCGAGCCCACGGCCCACCTGATGCGCAACGGCAGGTCGGCGTTCGAGTGGCCGCCCTCGCACGAGACCCTGGAGCTCACGCTGGCCGAAGTCGACAAGATGACCCGCCGCCGGGCCACGCTCAACGTGTTCATGCTGGCGGCGGACGACCGGCTGAAGGAGTTCGTGGACGAGGTGGCGCGCAGGAACGGCGGCCGCGTCTTCTCGCCGAGCGCCGAGCGCCTGGGCGAATACGTCGTCAGCGACTTCCTCCGCCTGCGCCGCGCCCGCTGAAACTGTCGGTGCCGTTTGGGAAGCTGCCGGTCATGAACGACGACGACGTACGCCTGCGCGACGTGGTGGAGGCCGACCTTGAGGTGTTCCTCGCCCACGAGCACGATCCCGAGACGGTCCGGAGGTCGAAGTTCCAGCCCCGGCCCCGGGAGGCGTTCCTCCGCCACTGGGAGACCCAGGTCCTCGGCGACTCCACGGTCTTCGTGCAGGCGGTGACGGTCAACGGCGAGCTGGCCGGCAACGCCGTGGCCTGGTGGGAGGGCGACAGGCGCTTCATCGGCTACGTGTTCGGCCGCGAGTTCTGGGGGCGCGGCATCGGCACCCGCGCCCTGGAGCTGTTCCTGCGGGAGGAGAAGGCCCGCCCGCTCTACGCCGACCCTTACGAGGGAAACACCGGGTCGGTGCGGCTCCTGGAGAAGCACGGCTTCAAGCGGTCGGGCACGGTGCGGCACGGCGACAACGAGCACATTATGCTGATCCTCCACGACGAAGCGCCGTAGCAAGGCGGATCCCCAGGTGACCGAGCCCTCGACGACCGCCCTCACCCCCAAGCCCCCCGACACCGGGTCGCCGTCGACCACGACCGCCCCCGAGCGGCCGGGCACAGGATGGGCGCTGGGCGGAAGCGCGTTCCCGCCACCACCCACCGGGTTGCTCCGGGCGCGCGTCGCCGCCGAGGCGCAGGGCGAGGGCGGGCAGGCGTGACCGGCTCGTGGGGGTGGGACCTGCTGATCGGCCTGGCGGTCGCGCTGCTCGTCACCTGGCTGGCGCTGATCGGGGCGCTGGCGATCGTTCGGCCGCGCGGCGGGCTGCTGCGCGAGGCGCTTCGGCTGCTCCCCGACGTGCTGCGCCTGGTGCGCCGCCTGGCCGCCGACAGGTCTCTGCCGCGCGGCGTGCGCGTACGGCTGGCCCTGCTCCTGGCCTACCTGGCTTTCCCCATCGATCTGGTGCCCGACTTCATCCCGATTCTCGGTTACGCCGACGACGCCATCATCGTCACGGCGGTGCTGCGCTCGGTCGTACGGCGGGCCGGCCTGGACGCCGTACGCCGCCACTGGCCCGGCACCGACGACGGCTTCACCGTGCTCCGCCGCCTGACCGGCCTGAAATAGGCCCGCCTTCTTCGAGCCCCACAGCCGCCGGCGCCCCCGTCCAGCCCAGCCCGTGAAAAGGCCGGCCGCGACAGTGCGCGGCCGGCCCATGCGGGGTCAGTTGTTCGGGCCGTCACCGGGGTCGGTGGCGGCGGCGTGGCGGGCGGACTCGGCGATCGCCTGGAGCGAGTCCAGGTGGCCGGTGAGCGCCCGGCGGCCCTCGGCGGTGAGGGCGAGCCAGGTGCGGGGCCGCTTGCCGACGTACCCCTTGCGGACTTTGACGTAGTCGGCGTCCTGCAGCGCGGAGACGATACGGCTGACGCTCGCATCGGAGACCTGGGCGTAGTCGCGCACGGCGCCGAACTCGGCCTCCAGGCACCCCGACAGGAACGCCATGATGGTCAGCCGCGTCGGGTGCTGGATGACCTCGTCGAGCGCGGGCGGCGGGACGTGCTCCTCGGTCATGACCGGCCCTGGCCTTCCGCCCAGGCGGTGACCGCCCACAGAGCGGCACCGGCCAGCACGGCGGACGCGATGGCGCCGCCCGCCTGCCCGAACGGGAGCGCCGCGAGCCAGCCGAGGCCGAACGCGACGACCGGGATCGCCTGGATCAGGATGCGCTGCCCGACCGGGCCGTGGGGCATGGTGATGACTCCGCCGCGGCTCGCCACCAGGACGTGTACGCCGAGGAACGCCACCAGGGCCACGCCGGCGACGATCAGGAGCGGGATCTCGCCGTTCCAGGGGCCGCAGATCACTCCGAAGACCACCGCGAACAGCAGCCCGCGCGCCGCGCCGTACCATCCCGGGGCAGCCGGCCGCGAGCGGGCCGCTTCCCGTGCGTGCTCGGCGGCTTCCAGCGCCTGGCGAGCGGCCTGGGCGTCTGCGGCAGAGGGGTCGTTGCGCGTCATGGGAACTCCTTCTCCTCCTCCAGCGGAAGTACTTTCAAAGTAGCATCTACTTTTGGATCGCGAAAGTACTTACGCGCCCGAGATTCGAGAACCGGCTCATCCAGGGGTGCGGGCAGCGCGAAGCGCGGGCCTCCATCGGGAGGTCCGCGCTGTCAGAGGGGGAGACTCAGGCGCCTACGAGGCTGGAGTAGAAGGCGAGGGCCACGTCGAAGCCGTCACGGCAGTTGCGGTGCGAGCGGTAGCAGGGGCGCCAGGCCGAGCTGGCGCCGACCCCGGCCCTCGCGTCGTCGAGCGCCGGGCGGACGCGCTCCGGCTTGGGCAGGAGGCCGTGACCCAGGTAGCGGATGCCGTTCAGCTCGGTGTGGGCGCCGCGCCCGCCGGAGACGAACGTGCCGAGGCGCCAGCCGCTCTCCTCGTCCCACACCAGCGCGCTGCCGTCGGCTAGCAGGAGCGTGGCGTCGCGCGGGTCGCACGGCCCCTCCCACCAGTCCGCGACCTCAGGTCCGAGCGCGTCGATGACGTGCCGTACATAACCGGCCGGCTGCCGCAGCCACTCCTCGGTGTACGGCTCGACGTGCCTGATGGCCACGGATGGCACCCCCTTGTGCCCTTACGGCGGGAAAGCGTGACGGCGAAAAATGACGAAGCACAACCATACCCGCGCCGAACTTATTCCGTTGCATCGCCGTCTAGTCATTACGGACGATATTTACGTCCGACACGGGGAAGGAGGAGTGCCCATGATAGCCACGGTCCTGCTCATCGTCCTGATGGTCGTCGCAGTCGCGACCACGGAGGTGATCATGCGGTGCTCCGTGAAGGGCAAAGCGGGTGTCGAGTCCCCTGGCGAGATCACCGGCGACTAGTCTCTCCGGCATGTCGTCCCTGCTTCTCTGGCTGCACATCGGATTCGCGATCTTCACGATCGGCCCGATCACCGCCGCGACGATGGCCGCGCCGCGCGTCATCCGCAACAAGAACGTGCCCGCGCTGCAGAACATCGAGCGCATGACAAGGTTCTACGGCCTCGGCTCGCTGGGCGTGTTCGTGTTCGGGCTGGCGCTCGGCGCGGTGCTCGGCGACGGGATGCTCGGCAGGTGGTACATCACGGCCTCGATGACGCTGTTCATCGTCGCCGCGGTGCTGCTCGTCATCATCGACCGCGACCTGCGCGCCGCCCTCCGGGCGCTCTCCAGCGAGAGCGCCGAGGACGACGCGAAGGTGCAGAACGGGCGGATCGCCGCGATCAGCGGGCTCGTGTCCGTGATCTGGCTGGTCATCCTGGCCCTGATGGTGTTCCCGACCGGCTGAGCCTCATCCGCCGGGGTCAACGCCAGGTTCAGGCGAGCGCCCGGGTGAGGTCGGCCAGCAGGTCGTCGACGGTCTCGATGCCGACCGACAGCCGCACCAGGTCGCTCGGCACCTCCAGCGGCGACCCGGCCGCCGAGGCGTGCGTCATCCTGCCCGGGTGCTCGATCAGCGACTCCACCCCGCCCAGCGACTCGCCCAGCGTGAAGAGCTTGGCCCGGTTGCACACCTCCACGGCCTCCGCCTCGCCCCCGGCGACGCGGAACGACACCATGCCCCCGAACCGCCGCATCTGCTTGGCCGCCACCTCGTGCCCCGGGTGCTCGGGCAGCCCGGGATAGAGCACCTCGGTGACCCGGGGGTGCGCCAGCAGCAGGTCGACGACGCGCTCGGCGTTGTCGCAGTGGCGGTCCATGCGCACGCCGAGCGTCTTGAGCCCGCGCAGCGTCAGCCACGCGTCGAACGGCCCGGCCACCGCCCCCATCGCGTTCTGGTGGTAGGCCAACTCCTCCCCCAGCCCGCGATCGGCGGCGACCAGCGCCCCGCCGACCACGTCGGAGTGGCCGCCCACGTACTTGGTGGTGGAGTGGACGACGACGTCGGCCCCGAGAGAGAGGGGCTGCTGCAGGTACGGCGACGCGAACGTGTTGTCCACGACCAGCAGGGACCCGTTGTCGTGGGCCAGCCGCGCCAGGCCGGCGATGTCGGCGATGCCGAGCAGCGGGTTGGTGGGCGTCTCGACCCAGACGATCCTCGTCTTCTGCGTCATCGCCGCCGCGACCGCGTCGAGGTCGTGCAGCGGGACCGGGTCGTAGTGCAGCTCCCAGCGCTGCTGCACCTTGGCGAACAGGCGGTACGTCCCGCCGTACGCGTCGTTGGGGATGATGACGTGGTCCTGCGGCTTGCACACCGCGCGCAGCAGGGTGTCCTCGGCGGCCAGCCCCGAGGCGAACGCCAGCCCGCGCGCCCCGCCCTCCACCGCCGCCAGCGCCTCTTCGAGCGCCGTCCTGGTGGGGTTGGCCGAGCGGCTGTACTCATATCCGGAACGCAGGCCGCCCACGCCGTCCTGTTTGTACGTGGACGTGGCGTAGATCGGCGGCACGACCGCGCCCGTCACGGGGTCGGCCTCCTGACCTGCGTGGATGGCCAGCGTCTCAAAACCGTTGCTCATAGGGCCACGTTACCGAAGCCGGATCCCCGTTGACGCGCGACAGCAGCACGGGGTCGGCGAGCGCGAGCAGCACCCCGACGACCAGGCCGAGACCCAGCAGGACGAACCCGATGACCACCATTTCTGTCCCCCTTTCGACGTGTCCAGCATCGGCCGCACCGCCACTTCCGCACCTCCGCTGAAGGGTGGGTCTCCGGCCGGAGGGCTCGGCCGAACGGTTGATACGACATGTCCGACTTCCGGCTTAGGCTCAAGGCCGTGGGGGACAGCAAACGCATCGTGTACTGGATACGCCGGCTGAGCGAGATCGCCATGGTCGGCTGGCTCGGCATGATGCTGCTGCTCGACCTGGTGGTCGCCTTCGGCACCGGAGGCTTCCAGTGGCTCGTGCCCGCCTGCGGCGCGAGCGGCATCGCGGCCGTGGTGCTGCGCCGCCGGTACCGGATCGAGGGGTTCTGCGCCATGCTGGCCCTGTCGTTCGGCACGTCCCTCGTCATCGGCGCCACCGGGCTCGCGGGGGTGCCCGGCATGACCGAGACCGGATCGCTGCTGATCCTGACCATCGGGGTGCTGCGGCACGTGGAGCCGGTGCACCGGGCGGCGGTGCTCGCCTGCGTGGGCCTGATCGTGCTGATGGCCGAGGCCGTCGGGCGCGACTACCACAACTCGGGGCTGGCGTTCTCGTTCCTGCTGTTCGCGGGGTGGTCGACGGCCGCCGGAGCCGGCGGTTACCTGCGGTTCCAGCAGGAGCGCCGCGTGGAGGCGGTCCATTCGGTACGGCGCGCGGAACGGCTGGAGCTCGCCAGGGAGCTGCACGACCTGGTCGCCCACTACATCACGGGCATCGTGGTCCAGGCGCAGGCCGCGCGCACGGTCGCCGAGACCAGCCCGCAGGCGGTCGCGCCCGCCCTCGACGCCATCGCCTCGGCCGGGTCGGAGGCGCTGACCTCGATGCGGCGCATGGTGACGGTGCTGCGCACCGAGGACGACGCCGCCCGCAAACCCGGCGTCACGCTGGCCGACCTGCGGATACTGACCGACCGGTTCTCGGCCGACGGGCCGAAGGTGGCGTTCGAGATCGGGCCGGGGCTGAACGATCACACACTGCCGCCGGAGGTCATGACCACCCTGCACCGGGTGCTCCAGGAGGCGCTGACGAACGTGCGCAAGCACGCCTCGCGCACCGCCTGGGTCGAGGCGACCCTGCGGCGCCACGAGAGGATGGTGGCGCTGCGGGTGCGGAACTTCGGGGCCGCGTCAGACCCGCGGGTCTCCCGGCTCGGCGGCGGGTTCGGGCTGGTGGGGATGGCCGAGCGGGTGGAGGCGCTGGGCGGCCGGCTGCACGCCGGCCCCTCCGCCGAGGGCGCCTGGCAGGTGCTCGCCGAGTTCCCTCTCCCCTAGCGCCCGCGCGAACTCCTCGCCGCCGAGAGAGCCCTTCCGGAAGTCCGCCCCCTCCCTCACGGCCCGCTCGAACGCGGCGTCGCCGAGCGCGGCGCGCGCCCGCCGGCCGATCCGCTCCACGTCCCACCGCTCGCCGGGCGGCAGCGGCGCCCCGACCTCCTTCCGGATGGCCGTGGCCGCCCCCAGCAACCTCGCCGCCTCCACGAGCTCGCCACCGTCCCGGCCGGCCCCGAGTGACAGCGCCCCTGCCAGGCCCTCGATGGCCAGCGCGACCGCCCGCGGGTCGGCCGTCGCCCGCGCCGCCTCGTACCCCTCCCGGTGCCTGGCCAGCGCGGTCGCCACGGCTCCGCGCTGCTCGGCGGCGAAGCCCAGCTCCGCCATCACGAACGCGATCCCCGGCGTCCCCCGCACCCGCCGCAGCCAGTCCAGCAGCGACAGCAGGTACGACTCCGCCCGCTCGTACCTGCCCTGCCGCCTCGCGCTCATGGCGAGGCCGAGCACGGCGTTCTCCTCGGCCGACTTGTACGACTGCTCGACCGCCACCCTCCTGGCCCGCTCGTGGTAGTCGTCGGCCCGCTCGTGGTCGCCCGCCAGCATCGCGATCCGCCCCAGCGCGGCCAGCTTGAACGACACCTCGAACCCCAGCTCCTCGGCCAGCCGCAGCCCCTCCTCCCGCAGGCGGGCGGCCCTGCCGTAGTCGCCGCGGATCTCGGCCGCCCGGTCGAGCACGTCCATGGCCTCGATCTGGCCCCAGGCGTCGCCCAGCTCCCTGAAGATCTCCAGGCCGCCGGCCCCGTCCCGTTCCATCGCCGCCAGGTCGCCCCGGCCGACGGCGAGCTTGCCGCGCAGGCACAGCGCCGCCGCCTCGCCCCACCGGTCGCCCAGCTCGCGGTACGCCTCCAGCGCCCGCCCGGCCGCCGCCTCGTGCGCCTGCCGGTCGCCGTAGGCCCAGCCGACGTGGCTCAGGAACCAGTCGGCCAGCGCGCCGCCCGCCCGGTCGAGGCCGGCGCGGCGGACCGGCGAGGGAGGCTCGCCGATCCGCGCCTCGATCCCGGCCAGCCACACCGACGCCCGCGCACCCCCATCCGCCTGAGCCGCCTCCGTCACGGCCTGTGATGCCAGGGCCGCCGCCAGCGACCGGCGCGCCTCGCGCAGCCGTCCGCGCAGCACCCAGTACCACGCCAGCGCGTTGACCAGTCGCAGCGCCTCCGGCCCCGCGAGGGCGAGCCGGAGGTTGGCGCTCTCGGCGTCCAGCCGGCCGAGCCACTCCCGCTGCCCCGGCCCCCTGAGGTCGGCGCGTTCGGCCAGCGCGGTGTAGTAGCGGGCGTGCCGGTCCCTGATCGCATCGTGCTCGCCCGCCTCCCGCAGCCGCTCCACGCAGTACGCCGCCACGGACTCCAGCAGCCGGAAGCGCGGCCCGGCCACCCGCACGACCAGCGACCGGTCCACCAGCCTGGCCAGCGTGTCGAGCACGTCCACGCCGGGCTCGGCGCTCACCGCCTCGGCCGCGTCCAGCGTGCACCCGTCGGCGTGCACGGCCAGCCGCCGCAGCACGACGCGCTCGGGGCCGGACAGCAGCTCCCAGCTCCAGTCGATCATCGCCCGGAGCGTGCGCTGCCGGGCGGGCGCGTCCCGCGTCCCGGCGCTGAGCAGTCTGAACCGGTCGTCCAGCCGGGCGGCCAGCTCCTCGACGCCGAGCGCCCGCACCCGGGTGGCGGCCAGCTCCAGCGCCAGCGGGATGCCGTCGAGCCGCCGGCAGACGGTCGCCACGGTCTCGCTCGGCCGGACGTTCGCCCTGGCCGTGAAGAGCCTTACGGCGTCGGGCTCGGGCAGCGGCGGCACCGCCCGTACGTGCTCGCCCGTCACGTTCAGGGGCTCCTGGCTGGTGGCGAGCACGCGCAGCCCCGGAGCGGCGCGCAGCAGGACGGGCACCAGCTCGGCGACCTGCTCCACCAGGTGCTCGCAGTTGTCGAGGACGAGCAGCATCCGCCGTCCGGCCAGCGCTCCCGCCAGCCTGGGCGCGAGCGCGCCGGCGCCGTCGTCCCGGACGCCGAGCACCGCCGCGACCGTCTCGGCCGGGTCGGCCGCGCCCGCCAGCTCGACCAGGCGTACGGGGCCCGCGAGGTCCGCGACGGCGGCCAGGGCGAGCCGGGTCTTGCCGACGCCGCCCGGCCCGGTGAGCGTCACGAGCCGTGCGGTGTCGAGCAGCCCGCGCACCTCGGCCAGCTCCGCCTCCCTGCCCACCAGCTCCGTGACAGGCGCCGGCACTCCGCCGGGCAGCTCCGTGACAGGGGCAGGCACCCCGCTGGGCGGCTCACCCGGCGCCGGGCGTTCCGCCAGGTCACGCGCTCGCCGCTCGGGCGGGGTCACGCGGGCCGGCGCCCGTGCGGCCAGGTCGGGGTCGTGGCGCAGGATGGACCGGTGGAGGCGGGCCAGCGCTGGTGACGGGTCCAGCCCCAGCTCCTCGGCCAGCCGCCCCCGCAGCTCCCCGTACACCTCCAGGGCCTCGCTCTGCCGCCCGCCCCGGTAGAGCGCGGTCATGTGGGCGGCGACCAGCCGCTCGCGCAGCGGGTGACGGGCCACCAGCCCGCCCAGGTCCACGGGTTCGCCCAGCTCCAGACGTACCTCAGCCTGCTCCTCCAGCACCGCCAGGCGCGTCTCCTCAAGGCGCGCCGCCTCGGCGCGGACGAAGGCGGCGTCGGGAAAGTCGGCGTACGCGGGCCCCCGCCACAGTGCCAGCGCCTGCTCCAGCTCCTCGGCGCGCTGCAGCGGATCAGGCGTGCGGCGGGTCACGAGGGCACGGAAGCGGCCGGCGTCGGAGTCGGCGGAGGCCAGCCGGTAGCCCGCGGGGCCGCGCACCACCGAGCCCGGATCGCCGAGCGCGCGGCGCAGCTGGGAGACGCGGGCCTGGAGGGTGCCGACCGGGTTACGGCCCGGCCTGGCGCCCCACAGGTCGTCGACCAGCCGGTCCGCGGAGACCGGCCCGCCCCCGTGCGCCAGCAGGTCGGCCAGGAGCGCGCGCACCTTGGGCTCGGCCACCCGCACCGGCGAGCCGTCCTCCGCCCAGGCCTCCAAGGGACCCAGCACCCCGAAACGCACCACACCACGTGCAACCCGTAGCGAGACGGAAGGATTTCCGTAGCGGCGTACCCGAGGGTGTCGGGCATGAGTCACGTGACAGTCGTGGGACTCGGCCCGATGGGGTCGAAGATGGC
Organism: Nonomuraea phyllanthi; assembly: GCF_006334985.2. GTDB lineage: Bacteria > Actinomycetota > Actinomycetes > Streptosporangiales > Streptosporangiaceae > Nonomuraea > Nonomuraea phyllanthi. The sequence continues at coordinate 130,048 of NZ_VDLX02000013.1, read as the reverse complement.
AGAGACGTTCCTCGCCGCCGGGCACGAGGTGGCGGTGTGGAACCGTACGGCGAGCAAGGCCGCGCCGCTGGTCGCCAAGGGCGCCAGGCAGGCGGCGAGCGCTGCGGACGGCGAGCTGCTGGTGGTCAGCCAGATCAGCTACCAGGCGATGTACGACAGCCTCGGCGACGCCGGGCTGGACGGGAAAGTGGTGGTCAACCTCAGCTCCGACACGCCCGAGGCACTGCGCCGGGGGGCTCGGTGGGTGGAGGAGCGCGGCGGCACCCTGATCACGGCGGGCATCATGGTCCCGCCGCCGGGCATCGGGCAGCCGGGCGCGTACACCTTCTACAGCGGCCCCAAGGACGTGCTCGACCGGCACGCCGGGACGCTGGCGGCGCTGAGCGAGGTCACCTACGTCGGGCCGGACCAGGGGCTGGCGATGATGTACTACCAGGCCCAGCTGCTGATCTTCTGGTCGAGCCTGACCAGCTTCATGCACGCCATGGCGCTGCTGCGCACGGCCGGCACCTCGCCGATGGAGTTCCTGCCGTTCGCCCGGGATCTGTTCACGCAGTTGGGCAGTGACGGCCCCATGGGGTACGCCAAGATCCTGGCCGGCGAGTTCGAGGCCGGCGAGTATCCGGGCGGGCAGAACTCCCTGCACATGCAGGCCGTCGGCATCGGCCACGCCGTGGAGGCGCTGGCCGAGGCCGGGCTGGAGACCACGGTGCCGGAGGCGCTCAAGGCGCTGTTCGAGCGGGCCGACGCCGAGGGGCGCGGCCACGAGGGCCTCGGCACCGTGATCGAGTCGATCGGAAAGCCCTGACGGGGCCGATCGGAAGGCCCTAGTGGTTCGCGAGGAAGGCGAGCAGGTCCTGCCGGGTGATCAGCCCGGCGGGCTTGCCGTCCTCCAGCACGACCACCGCATCCGCCTTCTCCAGCGCTTCCACCGCACGCGCCACAGGTTCACCGTTGCCGATCGTGGGTAGCGGCGCGGACATGTGATCGGCGATCGGGTCGTCGGAGGAGAGCCTACCGTGGTAGAGGGCTTCGAGGAGGTCTCGCTCGACGATGGAGCCGACCACCTCGGCCGCCATGACCGGCGGCTCCTCCTTCATCACCGGAAGCTGCGACACCGAGTATTCGCGCATGATCGCGATGGCGGTGCTCACGGACTCGTGCGGATGCGCGTGCACGAACTCCGGCAGCCCCGGCCCCTTGCGGGCCAGCACGTCGCCGACCAGGCCCTCATCGGACGACGTGGTCAGGAAGCCGTAGTCGGCCATCCAGTCGTCGTTGAAAATCTTCGACAGGTAGCCGCGGCCGCCGTCGGGCAGCAGCACGGCGATCACGGCGTCGGGCCCTGCCGCGGCCGCCACGCGCAGCGCGGCGACGACGGCCATCCCGCACGAGCCGCCGACCAGCAGCCCCTCCTCGCGGGCCAGCCTGCGGGTCATGGTGAACGAGTCCCTGTCGGACACCGCGATGATCTCGTCGCAGACCTTGGTGTCGTACGTGGCCGGCCAGATGTCCTCGCCGACCCCCTCCACGAGGTACGGCCGGCCGCTGCCGCCGGAGTAGACCGAGCCCTCCGGGTCGGCCCCGATGACCTTCACCCGGCCGCCGGAGATTTCCTTGAGGTAGCGGCCGGTGCCGCTGATCGTGCCGCCGGTGCCGATGCCGGCGACGAAGTGGGTGATCTTCCCCTCGGTCTGCTCCCACAGCTCGGGGCCGGTCGAGTGGTAGTGGGAGTCGGGGTTGTTGACGTTGGAGTACTGGTCGGGCTTCCAGGCGTTGGGCACCTCGCGGGCCAGCCGGTCGGACACCGAGTAGTACGAGTCGGGATGGTCGGGCGAGACGGCCGTCGGGCAGACCACCACCTCCGCCCCGTAGGCCCGCAACACCGAGATCTTGTCCTGGGCCACCTTGTCCGGCACCACGAACAGGCACCGGTATCCCTTCTTCTGGGCCACGATCGCCAGGCCCACGCCCGTGTTGCCGGACGTCGGCTCGACGATCACCCCGCCCGGACGCAACTGGCCGGACGCCTCGGCGGCCTCGATCATGCGCACCGCGATGCGGTCTTTGACCGAGCCGCCCGGGTTGAGATATTCGACCTTGGCCAGCACCTGCGCGGACAGCCCCGCCGTGACCTTGTGCAGCCGGACGAGCGGAGTGTTCCCGATGAGGTCGACCAGGGAATCGTAAACGCGCACCGAGGTGTTCACCTTCTTTACAGAAGCTTGGTCAGCTTGCCTGTGGCCGAGATCCGATGGGGGTGGCAGGCCCTCGGCTAGTTTTCAAGCAAACGCTACCGCCGAGTTCGACTAGGAGGACACGTACGTGGTCTGGCCAGCGGGTATGGCGCGTGCGGCACGCAGGATCGCGACCGCGGCGGCGCTCGGAGGGGGCGGGCTGACGGCGCTGGGCGCCACCGCCTACGGTCTGCTGATCGCCGAAGGGCTGCTCGCCCGCAAGGCGATCGGGCGCCCGCACGGGCTGGACGGTCCGCCGTCCGACGGGACGTACGGCGACTTCGCCGGCGAGCCGCTCAAGATGGCGATGCTGGGCGACTCGACCTCCGTGGGGCTCGGCATGACGGAGGCCGCCCACACCCCGGGCGTGCTGCTGGCCAACGGCCTGGCGGCGGTGGCCGAGCGCCCGGTGCAGCTGCTCGTGGCCGGCAAGTCGGGCGCCCCGTCGGCCGAGCTGGGCGAGCAGGTCGACAAGGCTTTGGCCATCGAGCCCGACGTGGCGATCATTTTCGTGGGGGCCAACGACATCATCACGCAGACGCCGCCCGCGACCGCCGTACGCCATCTGACCAAGGCCGTGCGGCGGCTGCGTGACGCGGGCGTCGAGGTGGTCGTGGGCACCTGTCCCGACCTCGGCACGGTGCGGCCGATCGCGCAGCCGCTGCGCTGGGTGACGCGGCGCTGGAGCCGCCAGCTCGCTGCGGCGCAGACGGTGGCGGTGGTCGACGCGGGGGGCCGGACGGTGGCGTTCGCCGACGTCCTGGGGCCGGAGTTCGCGACAAATCCGACAGAAATGTTCGGACCGGATCGTTTCCATCCATCTGCCCGAGGTTACGCGCAGGCCGCTTACGCGGTGCTACCGTCAGTATGCGCTGCGTTGAGGCTGTGGCCCGAGCCGCGGCCCGCACGTGGCGAAGCACTGCAACCGATTTACCTCGCGGCGGCTACGGCCGCGGAGGAGCCCGGCACCGAGGTCACCGCGACCCGGGTCGACGGGCGGGCGACGGGCCTGCACGGAAAGTGGGCGACGCTGCTCCGCCGGCGGCTCGGCGAGACGGTCGACGACGCCCGGCGTGGGACACCGTGAGGGTCTGAGGCCATTCAGATCTGGCGGAACACGCCCGATGCCGGTTACTCTGCGCGCCGGAGTCGCCACTCTTCGTCCTCTTTGGAGTGGATTGCCCGTGCAGCGACCCCTCGGGAAACCGTCCATCGCCCTCGCCGCAACCCTCGTCGGAGCCCTCGCCACGGCCGGCTGCTCAGGCAGCGACGCGGCCACCTCCCCCACGCACTTCCCTTCGTGGCAGAACACCCAGGTCAACGCCGTCAGCCGGATGACGGTCGCGGACGGAGTGGTCGCCACCACCTCCATGAAGCCCGACGGCACGCTGGAGACCGTCGCCATGGGCCTGCGCGACGGCAAGCGGCTGTGGGCCTACCCGGCCACGATGGCCGGCCGCCTGCCCGGAATGGGCGTCTCGACCCCCGCGGTCGTGAAGACGGCCCAGGGCAAGGGCGTGGTCGTCGCGCTCGACCCCGCCAAGAGCGGCCGCTGGAACGCCACGCTCATCGCCCGCGACGCCCAGTCAGGGGTGCGCAAGTGGGGCAGGCCGGTGCATTCGACCTTCGGGCCGCAGCGCTGCGGGCCGTACGTGTGCGTCTCCGAGCACACCGCCCTGACCAAGGCCCGCACGGTGGTGCTCGACCCGGCCACGGGCAAGGTGCTGTGGAAGCTGCCCGGGATCTCCGAGGTGGAGTGGTCGGACCCCACCCGGGTGCTGCTGCTCAGGCTGGCCGCCAACCCCATGATCGAGTCGTACGAGCTGAAGACCGGCAAGCTCCAGTGGCAGCAGCCGATCGAGCAGGCGCTCGGCCCCGGCATCGACCTGTCGGGCGGGTGGGCGTTCGGCGCGACCGGCGACAACCTGGTCGGCTACGTCGCCCCCTACACCAACCCGCAGACCAAGAAGGTGTCCACCTTCGGGCTATTCTCCGTCAAGATCGACAACGGGACGATCAACTGGATGCGGCCCTCGGTCGTGCGCGTCTACCCCAGCGGCAGCCCCGGCTACGCCCCGGTCGTGCGCCCCGTCGACCGCCAGGGCGCCTACGGCGGCTTCGCCCGCCTCGACTCCGACAGCGGCCGGGTGCTCGGCCAGGTCACCGCTGCAGACGTGCCGGGGTCCGGCTGGTGGCTGGCCTTCCCCGACCGGATGAACCGGCTCGGCTTCCTCAAGCACAACGCCAAGGGCTCGGCGTTCGACCTGGCCAGCGGCAAGCCCGTGCCGGTCGAGGACGAGCGCGGCTGGTCCTTCTGCGTCACCGACCCCAAGCCGCTGCCGCTGCGGGGGCAGGCGCCGGGCTTCTACTCGACGGCCGCGATCTGCGAGTACGACCTCGCCACCGGCAAGCGGGTCCCGGGCGAGGTCGTGCCGCCGGCCTGGTTCACGGGCAGCCAGGACGGGTGGCGGCTGTGGCGCGACGAGAAGGGTGCGATCCACGCCGTCAACGACGAAACCGCGACCACTCCGGGTATGTACGGATAGGACAGAATATAGTTCTATCTGTAGCACCTACAGAGGAGGGGCCATGCCCGAGGCAGTCATCGTCGCCACCGCACGTTCTCCCATCGGACGGGCCTTCAAGGGCTCGCTCAAGGAGATCCGCCCCGACGACCTGACCGTCCAGATGATCCAGGCGGCGCTGGCCAAGGTGCCCCAGCTCGACCCGTTGACCATCGACGACATCATGCTCGGGTGCGGGCTGCCCGGGGGCGAGCAGGGCTTCAACATGGCCCGCGTCGTGGCGGTGCTGCTCGGACTCGACAACGTGCCCGGCACGACCGTGACCCGCTACTGCTCGTCGTCGCTGCAGACCACGCGGATGGCCTTCCACGCGATCAAGGCGGGCGAGGGCGACGTGTTCGTGTCGGCCGGGGTGGAGGCCGTGTCCCGGTTCGTCAAGGGCAACTCCGACTCCCTGCCCGACACCCAGAACCCGCTCTTCTCGGACGCCGTGGCGCGCACCAAGGCGTTCGGCGAGGGCGGGAAGGTCTGGCACGACCCGCGCGAGGACGGCGACGTCCCCGACATCTACATCGCGATGGGGCAGACCGCCGAGAACGTCGCCCAGCTCAAGGGCATCACGCGGCAGGAGCAGGACGAGTTCGGGGTGCGCTCCCAGAACCTGGCGGAGAAGGCGCTGGCCGACGGGTTCTGGGCGAAGGACATCACGCCGGTGACGCTGCCCGACGGGACCGTCGTGGCCAAGGACGACGGGCCCAGGGCCGGGACCACGTACGAGAAGGTCTCCACGCTCCAGCCCGTCTTCCGGCCCGACGGCACCGTCACGGCCGGCAACTGCTGCCCCCTGAACGACGGGGCCGCCGCCGTGGTCGTCATGAGCGACACCAAGGCCGCCGAGCTCGGGATCACCCCGCTGGCCAGGATCGTCGCGACCGGCGTCACGGGGCTGTCCCCGGAGGTCATGGGCCTGGGCCCGGTGGAGGCCTCGACGCAGGCGCTCGCGCGGGCGGGGATGGCGATCGAGGACATCGACCTCGTGGAGATCAACGAGGCGTTCGCGGCGCAGGTCATCCCGTCGTACCGGGAGCTGGGGATCCCGCTGGAGCGGCTCAACGTGAACGGCGGGGCCATCGCGGTGGGGCACCCGTTCGGGATGACGGGGGCGCGCATCACCTCCACGCTGATCAACGGCCTCCAGCACCACGACAAGTCCATCGGCCTCGAAACCATGTGCGTGGGCGGCGGCCAGGGCATGGCGATGATCCTCGAGCGCCTCTCGTAGGCTCTCCATCCGTTACGGCGCCACCCCGCCTGAGGGCCTCCCAAACCCTCCATCGGTTACGGCGCTGCCCTGGAAGGCCACCCGCCGCACTCCGGCCGGCGACCTTCCAGGGAAACGCCCTCTGACCCTTCACCGCCTGACCGCCGTTACGCGAGCCCACGCTTACCCGGTTACCGCGGCCCACCCCAGGCGCCGCACAAGGGCGGCGTGACGGCCCGACCGGCCCTCACCCACCGACAACCGACGCACGCCTCACCACGGCCGCACAAGAGGCGTTCAGGAGCGTGCGGCGCCCAGGGCGGGAAGCCGCTGATCGGGTAATCGTGGGCTCGCGTTACGGCGGCCGGCCGGTGAAGGGTCAGAGGGCGTTTCCTGGAGGGCCCTCAGCCGAAGTGCGGCGAGTGGCCGACCATGGCACCGCCGTAACAGATGAAGATGAAGCGCGGTCAGCCGTGGAAGTCGGGGCCGGCGCGGTGGGGGGTGATGCGGAGGAGGACGCGGCGGTCGCGGATCATCGCGGCGCGGTAGTCGTCCCAGTCCGGGTGCTCCCCCGAGATGTCGCGATAGTAGGCGATCAGCCCGTCCATGGCCTCCGGGAGCGGCAGGATGTCGGCCGTGCCGTCGACCTGGATCCACTGGCCGTAGAAAGCGTCGGTGAAGACGCACAGCGACACCTTGGGCTCGGAGCGGACGTTGCGGACCTTGACGGCCGTCTCCCTGGTGCTGATGACGATCTGGTCGCCCGACACCCCGGCGGTCACCGGTGACATCTGCGGGCGCCCGTCGCGATGCCTGGTCAGGAGGACGGCGTGGTGGTGGTCGCGGAGAAAGGCCAGTGCCTTGTCGAGATCCATCCTCCCATGATGAACCCCATGATGACGCGCCCGCGCTTGGGGCACGGGCGCGTTGACGGAAGGGCTTAGATGAAGCCCATGCGGTTACGGCGGTGCCGCTCGTGCTCGTGGACGATGGCGGCGGCGTAGCCGTGGGTCAGCCCGTGCTCGTCGGCAAGCCAGTTGGCCCGCTCGTCGCACCTCAGGAAAGCCGGGCCGTTGTCGATGGCTTGGAACCACTCTGGGAGTTGGCGTCCCGTGATCGTCGGGACCCTGGCGATGAGCTTTGTCTGCGTCTCCGATGAGTGGTTCAAGGACATGGGCACCTCCGCGTATAAGGGGTCCTTGGCATGACACTGCAACACCGCAGCCCGAATGGCAACCCCCCGGCCAGGCATCATTCTGTGACGGCACGTAGATTTTCGGTCGCACACCGAGAGGGCCCCGCCGGAACGGCGAGGCCCTCGAAGGTGAAGCGGCGCTTAACGATCAGTCACTGTTGGTGAAATAGCTGACGAAGCGGAGGATCTCCAGGTAGATCCAGACCAGGCTCAGCGTCAGGCCGAACGCGCACTGCCAGGCGAACTTCTCCGGCGCGCCCTGCTTGACACCCTGCTCGATCGCGTCGAAGTCGAGCAGCAGGAAGAAGCAGCCGATCAGGATCATGACGACGCTGAAGGCCCAGCCGATCGGCGAGTCGGTGCGCAGGCCGAGCCCGCCGTCGTTGAACAGGCCGACGACCAGGTTGACCAGCACCAGCCCGAGCGCCGCGATGGCGGCGGCGATGCCGTACTTCACGAGCTTGGGCGTGACGCGGATGATCCGCAGCGAGTAGACGGTCAGCACCGCCGCGAACGCGAACGCGGTGCCCAGCACCGCCTGTAGCACGATGCTGCCGCTGCCGCCGAAGTAGCTCTCGAACAGGAAGCTGATCTTGCCGAGGAACACGCCCTCGAACACCGCGTAGCCCAGGATCAGCGCCGGGTTGGTGCTCTGGGTGAACGAGGCGATCAGCCCCAGGATCAGCGCGACGATGGCGGCGCCGATGGCGACCATGGGCGGCACGTTGAGTATCCACGCGGCGGCGGCGGCCACGACGAGCGCCCCGAGCGTGAGGAACCCGCGTACGACGACGTCGTCGAGGGTCATGGTGCGGTACGCGGGCCGGGTGGGCTGCGCGTACGACGGCGCGTCGTACATGTGTTGCAGCTGGTCGGGGGACGGGGCGGGACCGGCCCAGCCCCCGGCCTGCTGCCGCGACCGGCTGAATACGGGGTTCTTGCTCTCCATCGCTGCCTCCTGTGACGCCGAGCCTATGGGGCGCGGCGGCACCTTGGTCAACTGGCGTGTCAGATCGATGTTCATTCGGGACTTCGGCAGCGATCTCAACGAACGTCCGCGCCGGAGAGTTCCCAAGGTCACCCGGCCCGTCCGGAGGGGCCTCCGGGAGCGGTTTTTACTGTCCGTCTGCGCGAAAAGACCGCGCGTAATCTGTAGTCGGTCATTCACGGAAAGAAACAACCCGGAGGGCAGAAAAACGGCACCCTGTCAATATGGCCGCAGGGAAAAGTCTTAGCTTACTCGCCCCGCCCGCGAGTGCCCCGGGCGGGACCGGCCGAACCGCCGGGAGGCCCGCCCAACAGGGCCGTCGTGGGCGGGGTTGGCGCCACTCCGTAACAAATCGATATCGACCTCGGCGAGGCCGTCTGACGATCGCGGTAAACCTCCAGGTCAGAGACCCAAAGGCGAGGAAGACGGCAAGTGCCCCCGGCGGGATTCGAACCCGCACGTCAACCCTTTTAAGGGGTTTGCCTCTGCCATTGGGCTACGGGGGCGCCGCAATCATACGAAACGGACCATGCTTCCGAGGAGCACAACTTCGCATCAAGCGTCACAACTGTGAAGTCTGCGGTGAAGTGATAGTGCTCCTGGCACTCTGTCCAAGAAGAGTAGGCCGTCCAGATGGTCCAGTTGGTGCTGAATGCAGCGGGCTTCGAAGGCGTCCGCTTCGATGGTGACGGTCTCGCCCGTGCCTGGCAAATGCCCATGTACGGTGATACGGCTGGCGCGGAGGACATCTGCGGTGAGTCCCGCGATCGAGGCGCACCCCTCGCGCCCCGGGTCCCAGTGGGCGGCCCTGGCGAGCCGTGGATTGGCCAGGACGAGCTCGCCGGCCCAGGAACGGCTTCTGGGGTGGAGCCGGGTGTCGAAGGCGATCAGCCGCCAGCTCAGCCCGATCTGCGGGGCGGCCAGGCCGGTCGTGGAGGTCTCGCGACGGAGGGTGGCGAGCAGGTCGGCGGCGGCGGAGACGACCTCGGGCGCGGTGGGGTCGACCGGTTCCGCGACGGCGGACAGGAGAGGGTGCGGGGCGCGGAGCACCTGACGCGGGGTCCCCGCGCGCATCTGGCGGGGAGTGGTCTCACGACCGCCGAGCACTCCCCGGTGTTCGCCGCCCCGCCCCGTCACCGGATACCTACAGGTTTGAGGCCCCGTTGTTCAGGGCGGGGAGGAAGGCCGGAACGGTCGGACACTGGGGTCTCCCGGTTTTGTCGGTGACGGTCGGTAGGTTGATCGGCATGTCCCGCTGCCGGCTCCGGCCCACGCCTGTCCAGGAGGCGGCGCTGCTGGAGCATTGCGGGCACGCGCGTTCCGTGCGGAACCTGGTGGTGGAGCGGCACGAGCATGGGAGGCCGGGCCGCATGTCTGCGCCGGGGTTCGCCGAGCAGTGCCCCCAGTTGACCGGGGCGCGGGCGGAGAGCCAGGCCGACTTCCGCTGCCGGTCCTGCGGATACGCCTGCAACGCCGATGTGAACGCGGCCAGGAACATCGAACGCGCGCCAGGGCATGCCGCATCTGCGCGGGAAGGGCCACGGGTTGCCGGGCCGGTGCACCGCGAGCCTCAACGCGACCTCTTCCTGGTGGGGTGGTTGCCGTGGGGATCCCCGTGCGTCAGCGCGGGGAGGATGTCAAAGGAGATCCGACTCGACGGGGCGGAAGGTGATGTCGGAGTCGAGGGCGGCGCCGACGGCGGCCAGCCTGCGCATGAGCGCCGCCACGTCCACCTCCTTCGGCAGCTCGACGTCGGCGATCAGCACGTACAGGCGGCCGGTGAGTCTGGTGCTCATGCCGGTGATGTTCCCGCCGTCCTCCGCCAGCACCGCGCTGATGGCGGAAATGATGCCGGGCCGGTCGGGCCCGTGCACGGTCAGCACGTACGCGAGCCCGTCGCCCTCCTCGCAGAAGTGGCGCCGGGCGTCGATCGCCGAGGCGGTCACCACCACGTCGGGCGCGCACAGCCGCTTGAGCAGCTCGGCGGAGTCCAGCTCGCCCGACACCAGCAGCATCATCGCCACGTGGCCGCCGAGCAACGTCATCGTCGAGTCCTGGATGTTCGCACCGCAGTCGGCGAGCGAACCGGTGACCGTGGCGATCACGCCCGGCCGGTCGACGCCGAGCACGGTCACCGCTGAGAGCCCCACCCGTGGTACCCCTTCCGCATTGCGACCAGGGGTGCCGAAACGCCCCGGCGAGGTTCGCCGGGGCGCTTGCCTTACCTGGCCTAGCGGCGGGTCGTCGCGACCGCGGCCCTGAAGCCCTCGCGCGGGTGTTCCATCTCACCCAGCGAGATGGTCTCCCGCTTGAAGAACAGCGCCAGCGTCCAGTCGACGACGACGCGGACCTTACGATTCAGCGTCGGCACCCGCGACAGATGGTAAGTGCGGTGCATGAACCACGCAGGCAATCCGCGAAGCTTGACGCCATAGACATTGGCGACGCCCTGATGGAGCCCCAAACCGGCGACCGATCCGACGTACTTGTGCCGGTATTCGACCAGTTCGTGCCCGCGCAGGTAACGGACGATGTTGTCGGCCAGCGTCTTGGCCTGCCGGACGGCGTGCTGGGCGTTCGGCGCGCAGTACTCGCCGGGGTTCGTCACGTCGGGCACCCCGGCGGCGTCGCCCGCCGCGAAGGCGTCCGGCGTGCCGGCGACGGTGAGCAGGGCGGTGGCCTTGATCCGGCCGCGCTCGTCGAGCGGCAGGTCGCTGTCCCGGACGACGGGGCTGGGCTTGACGCCCGCGGTCCACACGAGCGTCTCGGCCTCGAACTCCGAGCCGTCCGACAGCACCACGTGCCCGCCCACGCAGGACTCCAGCCGGGTGTCGAGCTTGACGTCGATGCCGCGCTCGCGCAGCTGCTCCAGCGTCCACCGGCCCATCTCGGGACCGACCTCGGGCAGCACCCGGTTCGTGGCCTCCACCAGCACCCAGCGGATGTCGGACGGCTTGATGTTGCGGTAGTAGCGCGTCGAGTGCTTGGCCATGTCCTCCAGCTCGGCGAGCGCCTCGACGCCCGCGAACCCGGCCCCGACCACGACGAACGTGAGCGCCTTGCGCCGCACCTCCGGGTCGTCGGTCGACTCGGCCACGTCGAGCAGGTGCAGCACGCGGTTGCGCAGCGCGATGGCCTCGCCCACGGTCTTGAAGCCGATGCCGATGTCGGTGAGCCCCGGAATGGGCAGCGTGCGGGAGATCGATCCGGCGGCCATCACGATGACGTCGTAGGCCACCTGGCGCGGCTCGCCCTCGGCCGGCTGGAAGGTGACGATGCGGTCGGAGTGGTCGATCTTGGTGACCGCGCCGTTGAGGATCCGGACGCTGGGCAGGATGCGGCGCAGCGGAGCGACCACGTGCCGGGGTGAGAGGTTACCGGCCGCCGCCTCCGGCAAGAAGGGCTGGTAGGTCATGTAGGACTGGGGGTCGATGATCGTGATGCGTGCCTCGCCGCGGCGCAGCTCCCGATGGAGCTTGCGCTGCAGCCGGAGCGCTGTGTACAGACCGACGTATCCACCGCCGACGACCAAGATGTGCTTGTTCATCCTGAGGCCCCATCCCTCGTGGAGTGCTTGTGAAAGCATTCACAAGCTTACGTCAAGCGCTCTTGATGAATCCAATCCGGGGGTGGTGCAACGCGTCACACAGCCAGTGACCTGGCCCTGGTGAAGATGTCGTCCAGCATCTGGGCGGTGACGCGGCCGGTGAACGTGTTCTGCTGGCTGGGGTGGTAACAGCCGAGCAGCGTGACCGGCGCGCCCTCGTACCGCACCTCGACCTCGGCGCCGTGCCCGAAGCGCGGCCTGGCGCGCGGCAGCTCGTAGCCGGCGTCCTTGAGCGCGGGCCAGACGGCCTGCCAGGCGTAGCCGCCGAGCGCGACGACCACCCGCACGTACGGGGCCACCAGCTGGATCTCGCGCGCCATCCACGGGAAGCACGCGGCCTTCTCCGAGGGCAGCGGCTTGTTCGCGGGGGGCGCGCAGCGCACCGACGCCACGACCCGCGTGCCGACGAGCGCCTGCCCGTCGCCCGCGTGCGTGCTCGTCTCCTGTACGGCCAGGCCGCTGCGGTGCAGCGAGGCGAACAGCCAGTCGCCGCTGCGGTCGCCGGTGAAGATCCGCCCCGTGCGGTTGCCCCCGTGCGCCGCCGGTGCCAGGCCGGCCAGCAGGATGCGCGGCTCCTCGGCGCCCCAGCCGGGGACGGGCCGCCCCCAGTACGTCTCGTGGGCGAACGCGCGCCGCTTGGTCTCCGCGACCTGCTCGCGCCACTCCACCAGGCGGGGGCACGCCCGGCAGACCGACTGCCTGGCGGTGAGCTCCGCGAGGGTGTCGCCCGAGGCGGCGAGGCGCCGCACGTCGGCCGGGTCGAGCGCGACGGGGGTGTCGGCGGTCGCGGGGTCTTCAGGCCAGCCGGTGCCGGGAGGTACGAAGCTCATGACACCGATGGTGCCCGATCGTCCGCCCCGCCCGGACATCAGCCTGTCCCCGTCCATGGCGGCAGGGAACATCCCTGGCGACAGAGAACCGGGTGGCGCCGTCGGCGGCCACCCGGTTCCCGGTTGGTTACTTGGACTCGGACTGCTCCGCGGCCGGAGCGGTCGGGGTCTGCGCCGGGGTCGGAGTGACCGTCGGCGTCTGGGCCGGAGCCGGGGTGCACGGCGCGTAGGACGCCGAGTCCGCGTCACCGTTGTCCGGTCCCGTGACCCTCAGCGTCACCCTGCCACCCTTGGCGTCGTCACCGGTCAGCGTCTTGGAGAGCGAGACGCTCTGCGCGCCACCGCTACGGTCGAAGTACGCCGTGCCGCTGCCGGCCTGCTTGCCGTTCACCAGCCAGGTGTAGGAGACGCGGCCGGCGCCGGTCGAGGTGATGATGCCACGACCGTTGATCGAGCAGGCCTGGGTGGTCGCCACCGAGACGGAGGCGGAGACCCTGGTGTCGTCGTGCGACTGCGGAGGCTTGGGAGCCTCGTCCTTGCACCAGACCCGGTAGGACGCCCGGTTGGAGTAGGCGCCGTCGGGGCTCAGGACCTGCAGCTGCGCCCAGCCACGCTGGCTGTGACGCGGGGAGATGCCGAAGCCCACCTTGCGCGCGTGGTGCACCTTGACCTTGCCGTAGTCGACCACGTCACCGTTGAGGACCCAGCGGTAACGGACCCACGACGGGCGGTCGGTCTTGATCAGGCCGACGAAGTCGATCTTGTCGCCGGGGGTGCAGGGGCCGACGTACGAGCTGGGGCTGGCCCACGCGCGGGCCGACACCGACACGTCGAGGTGCGTGCGCACCTCCTTCAGCGGCTCCTGGCAGGAGACGGAGAAGTAGCCCTTCTTGGAGGTGTACTTCTTCGGGCCGAGGACCTGGACGGCCTCCCAGCCCTTCTTGACGTCGTCCTTGAAGGTGATGGACTGCTTGACGGTCACCGTCTTGGTGCCCTTGCCCTTGAGCGTGATCGTCTTGACCTTGCTCTTGGACCCGTCACCGTGAAGCCAGCGGTAGGCCAGCTTCGTCTTGCCCTTGACCGGAACCTTGATCTTGGCCGAGAAGTTGACCTTGACCGGGCAGGATCCTTCGTAGGACTTGTCCGACGCCTTGGGGGTGGACACCGCGACCTTGGACTTGGCCGCGGCCGTCTTCGTCGCCGCCTGTGCGGGGCTGGAGACCAGGCCCGCGCCCAGGGCGGCCAGCACCGCGGCGGACGCGCCGAACGCCGCCGCCTTACGTGCTAACCCAACAGACATCATGTGAGAGTGCTCCATTCCGTGAGGGAAGAGACGCGCTCGGGAACGGTCGCCACGCCGGCACCTTTCGTGCACTGCGATATGGCAAAGCCCCCGTAATGCCCCTTTACTCAATCACAATACTGATTGCACGCTCAACATGATCCTGTTACCGGAAATGTCCGGATTTCTTCAGCTATCGGACGATAGACCAGGCAATCCCGTCGAGGATGTCGTGCTCGCTCACCACGACCTGCGAAAACGCGAAACGGCGGACGATCCTGTCGAGAATTAGCGCGCCGGAGCCAATCACATCCACTCTCCCCGGATGCATCACCGGCACCTCGGCGCGCTCACCATGGGTCATCGCGAGCAGCCGCCGCGTCACCTCGTGCACCTGCCCGGCCGAGATCCGCGAGTGGTGGATCCTGGCCGAGTCGTAGAAGGGCAGCCCGAGCGCCATGCCCGCGACCGTCGTCACCGAGCCGGCCAGGCCCACGAGCGTGCGGGCACGGCGTACGGGCACCTCGGCCTCGACCCGGTCGAGCGCCGCCTCGATGTCGGCCACCACGGCCTCCAGCGCGGCCGCCGGAGGCGGGTCGCCCTGCTCCCGCAGGTGCCGCTCGGTCAGGCGCACGCAGCCGATGTCGACCGACAGCGCCGCCTCGGCGTGCTCGGAGCCGACCACGAACTCGGTGGACCCGCCCCCGATGTCCACCACCAGGTAGGGGGGCAGCGGGCCCTGCGGCATCTCCGTCTCCGGCGACAGCCGCAGCAGGCCCTTGGTCGCCCCCGTGAACGACAGTTCGGCCTCCTCGGCCCCCGTCACGACCTCCGGCTCGACCCCGAAGATCTCGCGGACCCCGTCGACGAACTCCTGCCGGTTGTCCGCGTCTCTCGTGGCGCTCGTGGCCACCACCCGGGTGCGGACGGCGCCGTGCCGGTCGATCAGCTCGCGGTAGGCGCGCATCGCCTTGAACGTGCGCTCCAGCGCGTCGGGGGCCAGCCTGCCGGTCCGGTCGACGCCCTGCCCGAGGCGTACGATCTCCATCCGCCGCTCGACGTCGTCGATGACGTCGTCGCCCGTGTCGCCGTCGACATCGGCGACGAGCAGGCGTACGGAGTTGGTACCGCAGTCGACGGCGGCTACGCGCATGGTCCGTCACTCCACCAGTCGGGGAGCGCGTCGAGCGCCTCCCTGCCGAACGGGTTGGCCCCGGGCACCGCCAGCTCGTGCGCGACGAGCGCGTGCAGGCACTTGACCCGCAGCGGCATGCCCCCGGTGCTCTGCATGTCGCGCGGGAGCGGCTCCAGGCCCTGCTCCTGCGCGGCCTTGTCGCGCCTGGCGACGTAGTCGTCGTGCGCGGCGGTGTACGCGGCGGCCAGCTCGGGATCGTCGGCCAGCCTGGCCTGCATCTCCCGCATCAGCCCCGAGCCCTCCAGCGTGCCGATGGCCGAGGCCGCCTTGGGACAGGTCAGGTAGTAGAGGGTCGGGAACGGCGAGCCGTCGGGCAGCCGCGGCGCGGTCTCCACCACGTCGGGGTTGCCGCACGGGCAGCGGTGCGCGACCGCGCGCAACCCTCTGGGCGGCCGCCCGAGCTGCCGCCGCACCGTCTCGGCGTCTTCACTGTCCAACGCTGCTACTCCCCAGCCTTCTCCGGCACGGCTTCCTTCCGTGTCACCGCGTCCTTTCCTGCCGGGGCTTCCTTCCCTGCCGGGGCTTCCTTCCCCGTCACGGCCCGGCGCCCCGTGCCCTCGTCGGCGGCCCGTACCGACTCCCAGAGTGTCTGATACCACGGCGGCGCCTCGGCCGGTCGAGGCGTGGCCGCCTGCTCCTTGACCGGCTCGCGCTCCATCACCACGTAGCACTTCTCGCCGGCCCCGCAGTAGAACAGCCGCTCCTTGGCGATCTTCTTGCGCCAGTTGGGGTCGTCGGTCTGCCGGTCGCGCTCCAGCAGCGCCTGCTTCTCCGCCTCGACCCTGGCCTTCTCGGCCTGCAGCGAGGCGATGCTGCGGCGCAGGCTGATGTACTCGCGCACAGGGTAGGCCAGGCTCATCGCGATGGCGCACACCACGATGGCCAGGATGGCGGCCCGCCCGGTCAGCTGCGGCCTTTTCGCCATTCACCACACCCCCCTGCGCCCCCGGCGCCGTTACCAGAAACTAGCGCCGGAAACGCGGGAACGCGTCGCGACCCGCGTAGCGGGCGGCGTCGTCGAGGAGCTCCTCGATGCGCAGCAGCTGGTTGTACTTGGCCACGCGGTCGGAGCGGGCCGGCGCGCCGGTCTTGATCTGGCCGCAGTTGACCGCCACCGCCAGGTCGGCGATCGTCGTGTCCTCGGTCTCGCCGGAGCGGTGGCTCATCATGCAGCGGTAGCCGCTGCGGTGGGCCAGGTCCACGGCGTCGAGGGTCTCCGACAGCGTGCCGATCTGGTTGACCTTGACCAGCAGGGCGTTGGCGGTGCCCTCCTTGATGCCGCGCGCGAGCCGCTCGGGGTTGGTCACGAACAGGTCGTCGCCGACGAGCTGCACCTTGTCGCCCAGCGCGTCGGTGATGGCCTTCCAGCCCGCCCAGTCGTCCTCGTCGAGCGGGTCCTCGATGGAGACCAGCGGGTAGTTGGCGACGAGGTCCTCGTAGAAGGCGATGAGGTCCTGGGCCGACACGCCCTTGCCGTCGATCGTGTAGACGCCGTCCTTGTGGAACTCGGACGCGGCCACGTCGAGGGCCAGCGCGATGTCCTCGCCCGGCACGTAGCCGGCCCGCTCGACGGCGACCAGGATGAGGTCGAGCGCGTCGCGGTTGGACGGCAGGTTGGGCGCGAAGCCGCCCTCGTCGCCCAGGCCCGTGGCGTAGCCCTTCTCCTTGAGCACGCTCTTGAGCGCGTGGTAGACCTCGGTGCCCATGCGCACGGCCTCGCGGAACGTCTCCGCCCCGATCGGCGCGATCATGAACTCCTGGATGTCGACGTTGGTGTCGGCGTGGGCGCCGCCGTTGAGGATGTTCATCATCGGCACGGGCAGCACGTGGGCGTTGGGGCCGCCGACGTAGCGGAAGAGCGGCAGGTCGGCGCTGTCGGCGGCGGCCTTCGCGACGGCCAGCGAGACGCCCAGGATGGCGTTGGCGCCGAGCTTGGCCTTGTTGGGCGTGCGGTCCAGGTCGATCATGATCTGGTCGATGATGCGCTGGTCCTCCGCCTCGACCCCGTTGATCTCCTCGAAGATCTCGTCGGTCACGGCGAGGACGGCCTTCTCCACGCCCTTGCCGCCGTAGCGCCGGCCGCCGTCACGCAGCTCGACCGCCTCGAACTGGCCGGTGGACGCCCCGCTCGGCACGGCCGCGCGGCCGCTGCTGCCGTCGTCGAGCACCACCTCGACCTCGACCGTGGGGTTGCCCCGGGAGTCGAGGATCTCGCGTGCGTATACGACCTCGATGGTAGCCACGGGATGCGCTCCTAAATCGAAAGGCAATATGCGATCAGAGCCTATCGGTACGCACGGACCCGAACCCGCACCATGGCCTCCCCTGATGTGGTCAGGCGGATTCCCAGGTGCGCACGCGGTCGCGGTACGCGCGGGCGGCGGCCCGCAGCTCGGCCTCGGCGTCGAGCCCGGCCTCGGCGGCGCGGCGCACCAGGTCGAACAGCTCCCTGGCCACTCCCTGCCCCACGGCGGCGGACAGGGCCTCGGGAGCGCCGGCCCGCTCGGCGCGGCGCAGCAGCTGGGCGGCCAGCGACAGCGCGGGCTGCCCCATGGGCACGCCCTCCAGCACCGACTCGCGCCCCTTGGCCGCCCGCTCGGCCGCCTTGATGGCCTCCCAGTTGTCATTGACCTCGTCGGCGCTCTCCGCGCGCACGGAGCCGAAGACGTGGGGGTGGCGGCGCACCAGCTTCTCCACGATGCCGGCCGCGACGTCGTCGATGTCGAAGTCCTCGGCCACCCGCGCGTGGAAGACCACCTGCAGCAGCAGGTCACCGAGCTCCTCGCGCAGGGCCGTGTAGTCGCCCTGCTCGATGGTCTCCAGCACCTCGTAGGCCTCTTCGAGCAGGTACGGCACCAGCGACTCGTGCGTCTGCTTACGGTCCCACGGGCACTCGGTGCGCAGCCGGTCCATCACCGCGACCAGGTCGAGCGCCCGCGCCCCCGGCAGGTCGTACGAGCCGGGCACGACCTCGATCACCGGCGGCTCCTCCAGCGCGACCGCGGCGTGCCCGACGGCGCGCATGAACTCCTCGTCGTCCTTCTCGGAGCCCGACGCGAGCCACACGACGCTCTCGCCGACCGCCCGCGCGGCCAGCGCCGCAGGGTCGGGCGCGACGACGGCGACCTCGACCCCGGCCTCATCCAGGTAGGGGAGCTGCGGGTGCGCGGCCGAGCCGGTCAGCACCGGGCCGGAGCGCAGCGCCTGCCAGGCGTGGTGGCTCAGCAGGCCCGGCGCGACCCTGGGCGAGGTGGTGACGACGATGAGCGGCACGGCTCAGCCCTGCTGCTGTGGCGCCTGCTGGGAGGTGGCCTTGCCGAACCGGCCCGCGTCGACGAACAGCGACGGGTTCTCCTGCGAGGGCGTGGTGTTGACCACGCCGAAGCGGGGGTTGAACGTCGACTTGATCGAGGCGTACTCCTTGCGCAGCTGGTCGGTGCCGCCCTCGCCGGCCGCCTGGCTCAGCTTGGCGATCCCGACGCTGGTGCGCGCGAATTCGCGGGCGTAGGTCGGCGCGACGCCCAGGGCCAGCAGGTTGATCTCGGGCGACTGGTACTGGCCGGGGTCCTGGAGCTTGGCGTCGATCTCCTTGTCCGTCACCTGCACGTTGCGGCGGGCCATGAGCTGCCTGGCCGCGCTCATGTCGGCCAGCCGCTGCAGCACGTACTGCGTGACCGGCACGCCGAGCGCCGACTCGTCCAGGTTGTTCTTCTTCAGCGCGGCCACGTAGGCCTGCACCTCGCTGTTGAGCTGAGTCGTGGAGATGCGCTCGTTCCCCACCACGGCCGCGGCCCCCGCCTGCATGGGTGAGGAGCAGGCGGTCAGCGCGATGCCCACCGCGGCGGCGGCCACAGCCACTCGAATCGACTTCACGTGCGTCCCTTTCCGACCGAAAACCGCCGCTAGCTTACCCGCGCTGGCTCGAGGAACAGCGCCTCGACCAGGTCGCCGCACCATTTCAGCAGGTCGAGATCGCGTAGCGGCTGCCCTCCGAGCGGCTTGGTCTTGGGCACCGGCACCAGCAGCGTCTCGGCCGCCTGCTTGTATATCGCCTTCTTGTACAGCCGGTCGAGCCTGACCTGCTGCGACTCGCGCAGCCTCGCGGGGCCGAACTTGATGTTCTGGGCCTGCAGCGTGACGTCGGTGAGCCCCGCCTGGCGCGCCTTGATGCGGAACCTGGCCACCTCCAGGAGGTTCTCGACCTCCGCGGGCGGCTTGCCGTAGCGGTCGCTCAGCTCGTCGCGCACCTCCTCGATGTCGGCGGGCGAGGCGATGGCGGCGATCCGCTTGTACGCCTCCAGCCGCAGCCGCTCGGAGGTGACGTAGTCGTGCGGGATGTGGGCGTTGATCGGCAGCTCGACCTTGACGTCCTGCTGCTCCTCGCGCGCCTCGCCGCCGTCGAGCTTGGCCTTCTGCTCCTGCACGGCCTCGGCCATCAGCCGGACGTACAGGTCGAAGCCGACGCCGGCGATGAACCCGGACTGCTCGGCCCCGAGCACGTTGCCCGCGCCGCGGATCTCCAAATCCTTCATCGCGACGTACATGCCCGCGCCCATCTCGGTGTGCTGCGAGATCGTGGCCAGCCGCTCGTGCGCGGTCTCGGTGAGCGGCTTCTCCGGCGGGTAGAGGAAGTACGCGTAACCGCGCTCCCTGCCGCGCCCGACGCGCCCGCGCAGCTGGTGGAGCTGCGAGAGGCCGTAGTTGTCGGCCCGGTCGACGATCAGCGTGTTGGCGTTGGGCACGTCGAGCCCGGACTCGACGATCGTGGTGGAGACCAGCAGGTCGTAGTCGCGCTCCCAGAAGCCGACCATGATCTTCTCCAGCTGGTGCTCGTTCATCTGCCCGTGCGCCACCGCGATGCGCGCCTCGGGCACCAGCTCGCGCAGCCGCGCGCCCACGCGGTTGATCGAGGCGACCCGGTTGTGCACGAAGAAGATCTGCCCGTCGCGCATCAGCTCGCGCCTGATCGCGGCCGCGATCTGCTTCTCCTCGTACGGCCCCACGAACGTGAGGATCGGGTGCCGCTCCTCCGGCGGGGTGAGGATCGTGGACATCTCGCGGATGCCGGTCAGGCCCATCTCCAGCGTGCGCGGGATCGGCGTCGCCGACATGGCCAGCACGTCGACCTGGGTGCGCAGGTGCTTCATCGCCTCCTTGTGCTCGACGCCGAACCGCTGCTCCTCGTCGATGATGATGAGCCCGAGGTCCTTGAACCTGACCTCGGGGCTGAGCAGCCGGTGCGTGCCGATCACCACGTCGACCGCGCCCGACCTGAGCCCTTCGAGCGTGCCCTTGACCTCGCCGTCGGTCTGGAAGCGCGAGATCGGCCTGATGACGACGGGGAAGCTGGAGAACCGCTCGGCGAACGTCGACATGTGCTGCTGCACCAGCAGCGTCGTCGGCACCAGCACGGCGACCTGCTTGCCGTCCTGCACGGCCTTGAACGCCGCCCGCACCGCGATCTCGGTCTTGCCGTAGCCGACGTCGCCGCAGATCAGCCGGTCCATCGGGACGCCGCGCTCCATGTCGCGCTTGACCTCGTCGATGGCCGCGAGCTGGTCGCCGGTCTCGGCGTACGGGAAAGCGTCCTCCATCTCCCGCTGCCACGGCGTGTCGGTGCCGAACGCGTGGCCGGGCGAGGCCATGCGCGCGGAGTAGAGCCTGATCAGCTCGCCCGCGATCTCCTTGACCGCCTTCTTCGCCCTCGACTTGGCCTTGGCCCAGTCGGCGCCGCCCATGCGGTTGAGCGTGGGCGCCTCGCCGCCGACGTAGCGGGTGACCTCGTCGAGCTGGTCGGTCGGCACGTAGAGGCGGTCGCCCTTGGCGTACTCGATGACGAGGTATTCGCGGGTGGCGCCCTGCACCGTGCGCTGGACCATCTCGACGTAGCGGCCCACGCCGTGCTGCTCGTGCACCACGTGGTCGCCGACCTTGAGCTGGAGCGGGTCGACCATGTTGCGGCGGCGCGACGGCAGCCGCCGCATGTCCTTGGTGGACGCCTTCTGCCCGACCAGGTCGAGATGGGTGAGCACGGCCAGCCCGGGGGTGATGAAGCCGTGCTCGATCAGGCCCGTCGTGACGTGGACGACCTTGGGCTCGGGCGCCTTGTCCAGGAAGCGCTGGAGCCTGGCCGGCACGTCGACGCCCTTGAGCAGCTCCACCATGCGCTCGGCCGGGCCGTGGCCCTCGCTGAGCAGCACGACGGCCTTGTCGTCGGCCAGCCAGCCCTTGATGTCGGCCAGCGCCTTGGCGGTGTCGCCGCGGTAGGCCTCGGAGTCCTGGGCGTCGAGCTCGACGCCGCCGCCGAACGGCGCCATCGTCCACCACGGCTGCCCCAGCACGTCGGCGTGGCCGCGGATCTCCTCCAGCGTGCGGAACGCCGCCGCGCCCAGGTCGATGGGCGCCTCGCCGCCGGCCGCCGCGTTGATCCAGGAGGCCTCCAGGAACTCCTGCGAGGTGCGTACGAGCTCCTCCGCCCGCCCCCTGATCCGCTCGGGATCGCACACGAACACCGCGGAGCGCACCGGCAGGTGGTCGAGCAGCAGGTCCATCTCCCCGGCCAGCACGGGCGCGAACGCCTCCATGCCCTCGACCGGCGTGCCCTCGGCGAGCTGGTCGAGCACCTCGGCCAGCGCGGGGTGCTCCTCGGCCAGCTCCCGCGCCCTGCCCCTGACCTCGTCGGTCAGCAGCAGCTCCCGGCACGGCGGCGCGAACAGGCCGTCCTCGGCCGCCTCCAGCGAGCGCTGGTCGGCCACCTTGAACCAGCGGATCTCCTCGACCGTGTCGCCCCAGAACTCCAGCCGCAGCGGGTGCTCCTCGGTCGGCGGGAACACGTCGAGCAGCCCGCCGCGCACCGCCACCTCGCCGCGCTTCTCCACCATGTCGACCCGGTGGTAGCCGTTGGTCACCAGGTTGGCGACGACCTCGTCGAGGTCGGCGTCGTCACCGGCCCGCAGCCTGATCGGCTCCAGGTCGCCCAGGCCCTTCACGATCGGCTGCAGCAGCGCCCTGACCGGCGCCACGATCACGCTGAGCGGCCCGGCCGCGGTGTCGCCCTTGACCGGGTGCGCCAGCCTCCTGAGCACCGCCAGCCGCTGCCCCACGGTGTCGCTGCGCGGCGAGAGCCGCTCGTGCGGCAGCGTCTCCCACGCGGGGAACACGGCCACGGAGCCGGGCTCGATCAGGCTCGTCAGCGCGGCGGCGAGGTCTTCCGCCTCGCGGCCCGTCGCGGTGATCGCGAGCACGGTGCGCTGGTCGTGCGAGGCCAGCGCGGCCACGCCGAACGGCCGCAGCGCGGTCGGCGCGATCAGCGCGACATCGCCGCCCTCTTCGAGAGCGGCGGTCAGTTTCGGGTCGGCGCGAACAAGGTCAAGCAGCCCGGAAAGACTCATCAGATACGCCCACAGCCCCACGACGGCAACACGACTACCCCCGGCCGGGTCAGGTCGCGGGGGTTCTTCTCAAGGGTACTCTCCGGCACACCTCGACCGGCCCCGGGTGACCGGGCGGCCGTGGAGCTCAGCCGACCCGGTAGCCGGGCACGGAGGGCCAGCGCACGGTGAGCACGGTGGACGCCTCCTCCGCGCGCCACGAATGGTCGACGCCCTTGCCCCACACCACGTAGTCCCCCGGCTCGGACAGCAGCACGCTGCGGCCCGGCAGCTCCACCCGGAACCGGCCGCTGATCAGCACGAGCAGGGCCGTGCGCTCCTCGCCCCTGACCCATTCCGCGCGCTCGTCACCCGGCGGGTGCACGCCCCACTTGATCTCCACCTCGTCGCTGTGCCGCGGATCGCCAGGGGGTTTGAAGTGGCCCAGCAGCCAGCCCCGGTCGCCGGCGGCGTCGATGCCGGCGTTGCCCACGTAAACCCCGTCGTCACCCCTGTCGTTCACGGTGTCGTCCACGGTGTTGTTCGCGGTGTCGTCCACGGTGTCGTTCACGGGCAGGATGCTAGCCGGGAAATGCCTTACGGAAAGAACTCGATTGATTACTGTAGGTGACATGTCTGAGGTGCGATCAGTCGCCGAACGAGGCGACCTCTTCGGTCAGCGGGTCCGCGAGCACTGGGCGAGCCTGCTCGGCAGACGGCTCGACGTGCTGGTCGCCGGCTGCGCGCACGACGAGCCGCTGGCCCTCGACCGGATCGAGACCAGGGTCACCGGGGCCGACGAGGACCACCCCGCGATCAGGGCCGTGCTGGCGGAGCGCGCCGACCTGGTGTCGTGGTCGCTCGGCGACCTGCGCAGCGTGCCGCTGGCGCCCAGGTCGTACGACGTGATCCAGTTGTCCTTCCTGCTGGAGCGCATCAGGCACGCGGAGCTGGTGTTCGACCGGCTGCTGCAGGCGCTGCGCCCCGGCGGCCTGGTGCTGCTGCGGATGCGCGACCGCGGGTCCGCCTACGGCCTGCTCGACCGGCTCACGCCGTCGTGGTCGCGCCGCCTGCTCTGGCGCCTCATGGTCACCCCCGGCACCCCCGGCCCGCTCCCGACCGTGTACGAGCCGCTGACCTCCAGCGACGGCATGCACGCGTTCTGCCTCAGCCGCGGCCTCCTGGTCACCGACGACATGCGCAACGTCAGCGGGCCGGCCCGCAGGCGCAGGATCACCGGAGCGGCGGTCGCCGCGGTGGCCAGGCTGACCAACGGCCGCTACCCCGCAGGCCACGACGAGATCACCATGGTGATCAAGAAGCCCCAGCACCACTTCGCCCGGCTCCTCTAGCGGCATCCCCGCATCAATCGGTAGACTCCTTCCCCACCAATTTAATCGGAATAGTTGGGATGTTGGAGACGTGGAGTGGACCCCGGACGCGCGCGAGCTGGCCGACCTCGAGCTGCTGCTCTCAGGCGCCTTCGAGCCGCTGACCGGGTTCCTCGGCCACGATGACCTCCACGCCGTGCACGAGCGCGGCACGCTGACCGACGGCACCCCGTGGCCCGCGCCCGTCACGCTGCGCCTGCCCGCCGACGTCTCGCCGGGCGACGAGGTCACGCTGCTCGATCCGGAGGGGCTGCCGCTGGCCGCGCTCACGGTGACCGCCCACGAGCCCGATGGGCTGACCTCCGGCCCCGTCAAGGGCCTGGGCGAGCCGGAGCACGGCCCGTTCGCCCGCCTCCGGCGTACCCCGGCGCAGGTCAGGGCGGAGCTGGGCGGCCGGCCCGCGCTCGCCGTCACCCTGCGCGGGCCGCTGGACGACCTCTCCGAGATCACGGCCACCGCCAAGGAGCTCGGCGCGGTGATCATGCTGCTCCCCCTCTCGTACGGCGAGCCCGGCCCCGCCGTCGTGCGCGCCGCGCTGCGCGCCAAGGAGCAGCTGCCCGAGGGCACGATCGTCGTCCCCGTGCCGCTGGCGCCACGCGAGGAGCCGGAGATCGACCTGGAGCTGCGCGAGCACGTCGCCACCGCGTACGGCGCCACCGAGCACCTCGCAGGCCCCGACCCCGTGCACATCCCCGGCCCGCCGCACCGCCGCGGACTCGTGGTCTTCTTCACCGGCCTGTCCGGCTCCGGCAAGTCCACCATCGCCCGCGGGCTGCGCGACGCGCTGCTGGAGATCGGCACCCGCACGGTGACCTACCTCGACGGCGACGTGGTGCGCCACCTGCTGTCGAAGGGCCTGACGTTCTCCAAGGCCGACCGCGACCTGAACATCCGCCGCATCGGCTTCGTCGCCGCCGAGGCCGCCCGCCACGGCGGCCTGGCCATCTGCGCGCCCATCGCCCCCTACGCGGCCACCCGCGAGGAGGTGCGCGAGATGGTCGAGTCGGTCGGGGCCGACTTCCTGCTGGTGCACGTCGCGACGCCGCTGGAGGAGTGCGAGCGGCGCGACCGCAAGGGCCTGTACGCCAAGGCGCGCGCCGGGCTCATCCCCGAGTTCACCGGCGTCTCGGATCCGTACGAGGAGCCCGACGACGCCGACCTGGTGATCGACACCACGCACCTCTCGATCGACGCGGCCGTCGCCCAGGTGCTGGGCACGCTGCGCTCGGGAGGCTGGGTACGGTGATCGACTTCGCGCTGATCGGCGGGTCGTTCCTCGTCGCGATCGTGGTCGGGCTGACCGGCATGGGCGGCGGCGCGCTCATGACGCCGATGATGATGCTGTTCTTCAACGTCCCGCCGCTGGCCGCCGTCTCCAGCGACCTGGTCGCCTCGGCCGTGATGAAGCCGGTCGGCAGCCTGGTTCACCTGCGCCGGGGCACGGTCAACCTGCGCCTGGTGGGCTGGCTGTGCGCGGGCTCGGTGCCGGCGGCATTCTGCGGGGTGTTCCTGGCCCGCGCGTTCGCGGTCGGCGACGCCGTCACGTACGCGCTGGGCGTGGCGCTGCTGCTGGCCGTGGCGGGCATGGCCGTGAAGAGCTGGATCGGCGCGCGGGGAGGCACGTCGAGCACGCACGACATCGTCGTGCGCCCAATTCCGACCCTACTGGTCGGTACGGTAGGCGGGCTGGTCGTCGGCGTCTCGTCCGTCGGATCCGGATCGCTGATCATCGTGGCCCTGCTCGCCCTCTACCCGGCGCTCAAGGCCAACCAGCTCGTCGGCACCGACCTCGTCCAGGCCGTGCCGCTGGTCGCCTCGGCCGCCCTGGGGCACCTGCTGTTCGGCGACTTCCAGGCCGACCTCACGCTGTCGCTGCTCATCGGCTCCATCCCGGGCGTCTACCTCGGCGCCAGGATCTCCTCGCGCGCCCCCGGCGGCCTCATCAGGGCGCTGCTGGCCATCGTCCTGCTCGCCTCCGCGCTCAAGCTGCTCGACGCGGGCACCGTGCTCACCGTGTGCGCCCTCGTGGCGGCCACGCTCGTCACCCTCGCGATGTGGCGCTTCAGGGCCGGGGGACGGGTGTCGCGCGGAAGTAGGGATCCCGAGCCAGTTCGGTGAACGCCCGCTCGGCGCTCGTACCGGTGTCGAAGCTGGTGTCGCCGCGCGGCGCGTGCGGCGAGTCGAAGTACAGCAGCGCCTTGATCTGCGGGTAGCGCTTGATCTGCCGCCGCACAGACTCGAAGAACGCCCGCTTGAACGACCGGTCGTCCGCCCGCTCGAACACCCCCCACTCGGCCACCATGACCGGCTTGCCGGGGAAGCGGGCCTGCATCCACCGGTAGAAGCCCGGCCAGTCCGGGTATTCCTTGCGGGTCTTGTTGACCAGGCCCTCGAAGTCGTCCACCCGGTGGTCGGCGTACGGGTCCATGGCCACCCAGTCGACCACGTCGTCGCCCGGGTAGAGGTCCTCGAACCAGGGCTGGGCCGCCCAGTTGGGCGCCCCCATGTACGTCATGACCATGACCGCGTTCTTCACGCCCTGGTCGCGCAGCCTGAGCACGACGTGCCGGTACATGGCCGCGTAGTCGGTGGCCCGCATGCCCGAGCCCGACGAGGGGTCCACGTCGTTCTCCGGCTCGTGGTGGAGGGTGAGGAAGAACCGCTCGGGGAAGGTGCGCCGGAGGTACTGGGCCAGCCGGTCGATCCTGTCGTCGAGCTTGCCCTCGGCGATCTCGGCCCACGTGCGCGAGAGCGACGGCTTCCAGTTGATCATGAGCAGCCGGGGCCTGGCCGGGTCGCGGGCCAGCCTGACCTCCGCCTCGGTGGGGAACAGCTCGCTGCCCCGGTGGTAGACGTGCACGACGTCGGCGGCGGCCCCCATGCGCGCCTCCGCGCCGTGCAGCGCGTGCTCCAGCGGAGCGCCGGTGAAGACCTCCGGCGCGATGCCCCACCAGGCGCCGCAGGACGGGATGAGCTTGGAGGTCGCCGTGCAGGACGGCGCCCCCGACGGCTCCTTGATCGACACGGGCGCCCGCGCGTTGGAGCCCTCGGCCGTGGAGCAGGCGGCCAGCGCCACAGCGACGGCCAGAACGAGCACGGTGTTCGTGGTGGTTCGCGAAATTCCCCGTTGTTGCAAAGCCTTTCAACCCCCTCGTCGAATGACCCCCGCCTATCAAACCTGAACCTTGCCATGTCATTCCTGGAACTTCAGCCAGTGTCCCGAGTATCTCCAGCTCGTTGCGGGTAAAGCCCGCAGGAGAATTTCCGGACATTTCAATTCATGTACCGTTTTACCTTGTCCGCTGCTGGAGAAAATCTCGCTTATTCGGCTCGGGTGATAATCGTCCGCCCTATAGTGGGCGCACATCTCGACGCAATTCCAGGAGACCCTCCCCCATGAGCTCCGGCACCGACCTGCACGAGCACCTCGCCCTGCTGCGCAGGCGATGGCTGCTCCTGGTGGGCTGCGTCGTGTTCGGCGGCACGGCCGGCCTCGCGCTGATGCGGCTCACGCCGCCCTCCTACACCGCGACCACGCAGGTGCTCGTCACGCCGGTCGGCGTGCCGGAGCAGACCAACCAGGTGACGGGCCGCCAGCGCGAGTCGCTCAACCTCGACACCGAGGCCCAGGTCGCGCGGTCCGCCGTGGTCGCCGCGCGGGCGGCCAGGGCGCTGCGGGTCGAGGAGCCCGAGCCGGTCGAGGTGTCGGTGCCGCCCAACTCGGCGGTGCTGTCGATCACGGTGACCGCCTCCGACGCCGCGCTCGCGGCCACCCAGTCCCGCGCGTACGCCCAGGCATATCTCGACAACCGCCGCGAGAGCGCGCTGGCCGCCCTGACCAAGCAGCAGCGGGCCGTGCTCGCCAAGCTCAAGCAGGTCAACACCGCCATCAACACCGTGATCAAGCAGCTCGGCACCCTGGCCAGGGGCAGTGCCGAGCACGCGATCGCGTCCCAGCGGCAGGGCGTGCTCAACCGGCAGGCCGCCGGGCTCGCGGTGAAATACGACCAGCTGAGGACGGTCACGCTGACCCCGGGCACGGTGATCAGCCAGGCCCAGCCGCCGGAGACGCCCAGCGCGCCCAGCCTGCCCCTCTACCTCGGCACCGGGATCATGGCCGGGCTGCTGGCAGGCTCGGCCGCCGCCTACACCCGCGACCGGCTCGACCGGCGGCTGCGCACCGCCGCCGACGTCGAGCGGCTGACCGGCCTGCCCGTGCTGGGCGACCTGTCCGGCCCGCGCGGGCCCGGCACGGGCCACGACCTCGCCTGCGCCGCGGTGGCCGCCTGCCCGGGCAAGCGGCTGCTGGTCCAGACGCTCCCCGCCGGCCTGCACGAGGCGGCCCAGGCCGACCCGGTGCCCGTCAGCGTCCCGCTGACCGTGCTCGACGGCTCCGACGTGCGCGACCTGTCCCGGGCCGACGCGGCCCTGCTGCTGGTCGGGCTCGGCCGCGCCGGCGCCGACGAGGTGGCGGCGGCGGTCCTGCGGCTCGGCAGGCACGACGTCCCGGTCATCGGCGCGGTCACCGTCACCGACGCGCTGCCGTCGTTCGTGCCGCTGCTGGAGCCGCGCACGCACACCCCGCTCGGCAAGCTGGTGGCGACCGGCGAGCTGGAGGTGAGCGCGCCGGCCGAGACCACGCCCCTGCAAGCCGGCCACCTCCAGGCGAGCCCCCTGCAGACGGGCAGCCACCTGCCGGCGAGCCATCTGCGCCGCCCCGGCCAGCCGACGTGATGCCCCCTATGTCGGGGCCCACGCCCGTGCGGCGCGTCCAGCGACCCGCTTCCGTGCGGCCGGGCAGGGCGCCCTCGCAGCCCAGCAGCGCGCCCTCGCCCGCGCAGCCGGTCGCCGCGCCCCCACCGGCGTGGCCGGTCCCGGCACCCTCGTCCGGGCGACGGCCCCCGATGTTCCCGCTCTCGTGGCGGGTCCCGGTGCTCTCGCCCGCGTGGCCCATCGCGGCGCTGCTCGTCGGCTATCCGGTCTGGTGGGCCCTGGGGTTCGGCGGGCTGGCGGTGATCGTGCTGGCCGTGCCGATGGCGGTGATCCTCTGGCGGCGCCGGCCGATCAGGGTGCCGCGCGGGTTCGGGTGGTGGGTGCTGCTGATCTGCGGCTACCTCCTGAGCGGCCTGATGCTGGGCGAGATGCCACCGGGCACGTACGGCGAGCTCGGCCCCGGCCGACTGGTCGGCTACGCCATGCGGCTGGCCCTCTACGTCGCCGTCCTCGTCATGGTGCTCTACCTCGGCAACCTGACCGAGCGCGAGCTGCCGCAGCTGCGCCTGGTGCGGATGCTCGGCGTGCTGTTCGTCACGACGATCGCGGGCGGCCTGCTCGGCGTGTTCTACCCGTCGTTCTCGTTCACCTCGCCGCTGGAGCTGGTGCTGCCCGACTGGGCCGCCGGAAACTCGTTCGTCCAGAACCTCATCCACCCCACCGCCGCCCAGACCCAGAAGGTGCTGGGGTTCGCCATGCCGCGCCCCGAGGCGCCGTTCGAGTGGGCCAACGCCTGGGGCAACAACGTGTCGGTGCTGCTGGTCTGGTTCGTGGTGGGCTGGTGGACGTACGGCGGGGCACGCCAGAAGGTCTTCGTCGCGGCCGTGCTCGCCCTGGCCGCGATCCCCGTCGTCTACTCCCTCAACCGCGGCCTCTGGATCGGCCTCGGCCTGGCCCTGGTCTACCTCGTGGTCCGGCTCGGCGGGCGCACCAGAGTGGCGCTCTGCGCGGCGGCGGCCGTCGCGGCCGTGGCGTTCGCGCTGAGCCCGCTCGCGGCGCTGTTCGCGCAGCGGCTGGACAAACCGCACTCCAACGACATCAGGGCCTTCACCGTGTCGGCCACCGTGGCCGCCGCCGCCCACTCGCCGATCATCGGCTACGGCAACACCCGCAACGCCATGGGCAACCATCGCACGATCACCACCGGCCGCACCCAGTGGTGCGACGGCTGCGGGCACCCGCCGCTGGGCAGCGACGGGCAGCTCTGGCTGCTGCTCATCACGCAGGGGTTCACCGGGGCGGCCCTTTATGTCGCGTTCTTCGTGGGCGCCATCCGCCGCCACTGGTCCGACCGCAGCCCCGTCGGGCTGGCCGGGGTGCTGGTGATGGGGCTGGTGCTGCTCTACATGTTCGTCTACGACGGGCTGGTCACACCCCTCAGCCTCTATCTGATCTCGTTCGCCCTGCTGTGGCGCAACCGTCTGGGAGACCTTTCGTGAACGACGCCGCCATCCGGCTCGGCTACCTCGCGGAGACCGTGCGGCTGCTGTATCCAGGGCCCGGCTCGCCCCGGCCCTACACCGTCCTGCCGCACGCCGCCGTGCCCCGGCGGCTGGCGCCGCGCCGCTGGTGGCATCCGTGGTCCTCGGTCATGGTGCCGGGCGAGGGGTCCATCGCGGCGCACCTGAGCGAGGTGTTCGGGCGATCCGTGGAGACCGTCTTACACGTACGCCCGGCGCTGCGGGCCAACCGCAAGCCCATCCTGGAGGTCCGCGCGGGCGGCCGGCGGCTGGCGTTCGTGAAGATCGGTGACAGCGCGCGGGCGCGCTCGCTGATCACGGCGGAGGCGGCGGCCCTGCGCAGGCTCGCCGCATCTTCCCTGGCCACGGTCACCGTGCCGGACGTGCTGCACCACGGCACCTGGCGCGGCCTCGCGGTGCTGGCGCTGTCGCCGCTGCCGGTGCGGCGCGGCCGGGTGCCGGGCCCGCTGCTGGTGGCGGCGGTCAAGGAGATCGCGGCCACCGGTGGCCCGTGCGCGGCCTGGCACGGCGATCTCGCGCCGTGGAACATGTGCCCCTCCCCCGACGGCCGGCTGCTGGTGTGGGACTGGGAGCGCTACGAGGTCGGCGTCCCCTACGGCTTCGACCTCGTCCACCACTTCTTCCAGCGGGCGCTGCGCAGGATGGCCCCGCCGGTCGCGGCGCGGGCCTGCGTGGCGCGGGCCGTACGCGAGCTCGCGCCTCTGGGGTTGTCGGCGGCGGTGGCCAGGCAGACCGCGGTGCGCTACCTGATCGCGCTGGCCGACCGGCACGCCGCCGACGGCCACGCCCCGCTCGGGCCGCCGCACACCTGGCTCAACCCGGCCGTCGACCACGAGGAGCTGCTCACATGAGAGCCGTGAAGCGGTCGGTGCTGTCGTTGTCGCGCACCACGGGGCGGCTCACGTCGGGGATGCGGGTGCTGCCGTCGTTCCTGATCGCGGGGGCGCAGCGGTGCGGCACCACGTCCCTCTACCGGGCGCTGGCCCAGCACCCGCTGCTGCTCAAGCCGGTGCTGCACAAGGGCGTCCACTACTTCGACGTCGGCTACGACAAGGGCCTGTCCTGGTATCAGGCGCACTTCCCGTTGCGGGCCAGCGCCGGGCTGGTCGAGCACCGGTACGGCGAGCGGGCGCTGGCGTTCGAGTCCTCCCCCTACTACCTGTTCCACCCGCTGGCCGGAGAGCGCATCGCGGCCGACCTGCCCGGCGTGCGGCTGATCGTGCTGGTGCGCGATCCGGTCGAGCGTGCCGGCTCGGCCCACGCGCACGAACTGGCCAGAGGGTTCGAGACCGAGTCGCACTTCGAGTCGGCGGTCGAGCTGGAGCCGTCGCGGCTGGCCGGGGCCGAGGAGCGGTTGCGCGCCGCGCCGTTCTCGGTGCACCATTCGCACCGCCACCACGCCTACGTGGCCCGCGGGCGCTACGCCGACCAGCTCGACCGGCTGGAGTCACTGGTCGGGCGCGAGCGGATCCTGGTGCTCGACAGCCACCGCTTCTTCGCCGAGCCGGAGGCCGTCTACGACCGGGTGCTGGAGTTCCTGGGGGTGCCGCAGCTCGGCTACCCGGCGTTCGAGCGGCACAACGGCCGCGCCCTGCCCCGGCCGGTGCCGCGCGAGCTGGAGCGGGCGCTGCGCGAGCACTTCGAGCCGTACGACGCGCGGCTCGTGCGGTGGCTGGGCGGTGAGCCTTCGTGGCGGCGTTGACCTCGGCCATCCGGCGCGGCGGGATCGCGGGCGTCTCGGGGGCGGCTTTCGGGGCCTTCGCGCAGTTCGTGCTCGTGATGGTCGTGACGAGGGCGGTCCCGCCCGGCGACGCGGGCGCGTTCTTCGCGGTGACCGCGCTGGCGCTCATGGCGTCCGGGATCGCCAAGCTGGACGCGGGGAACGGGCTCGTGTACTTCGTCGCGCGAGCCAAGACCTACGACTATCTCGGCATATCCGGATATATCCGGGCGGCTCTCGTGCCGTGCGTGGTGGCCTCCTGCCTCGCGGCGGCCCTGCTGCACGCGAAGCTCGGCCCGGTGGCGGCGCTGCTGCCCGTCATGGTGGCCTGTGACGTGCTGCTGGCCGCGACCCGGGGGTTCGGGTCCATGCGGCCCACGGTGCTCGTGGACGGGGTGCTGGTGCCGTTCGCGCAGCTCGTGCTGGTGGCGGCGGTCTGCGCGGCGGGGGCGGTGTCGTGGTTGCCGCTCGCGTGGGGGGCTCCGTACGCACCGGCCCTGGTGGTGGCCTGGACGGCACTGCGCGGCCGGGTGCCGCGCACACCGTACCTGCCCGGCACCGTGCGCGACCTGTGGCGCTACACGGCTCCCCGGTCCGTGGCGGGGGCGATCCAGGCGGTGTTCCAGCGACTGGACATCGTGATCGTCGCCCTCCTCGCCGGTCCGGCGCAGGCCGCCGTCTACACCGCCGCCACCCGGTTCAAGGTCGTCGGGCAGCTGGTGGGGCAGGGGCTGGCGCAGGCCGTACAACCTCGGCTCGTCACCGCGCTCGCCGCCGGCGAGCGGGCCCGCGCCGCCGAGCTCTACCAGGCCGCCACCGCCTGGCTGGTGCTGCTGACCTGGCCGGTGTGGCTCGCCTACGCCGCGCTGGCGCCGTGGCTGCTGCGCCTGTTCGGCCCCTCGTACGGCTCCGCGGCGCCGGTGGCGCTGGTGCTGGCCGGCACGATGATGGTGGCGACGGCCTGCGGGATGGTCGACGTGGTGCTGACGTCCGCCGGGCACACGGGCAGGAGCCTGCTCAACCTCGTGGCGGCGATCACCTGCACGGTGGCGCTGGACGTGGCCCTGATCCCGGCGCACGGGGCGTTCGGGGCGGTGCTCGGCTGGTCGGGCGGCGTGCTGGTGAAGAACCTGCTGCCGCTCTGGCAGCTCCACCGCCGCTACGGCCTCCACCCCTTCGGCCGCCACACCCTCCCGGCCCTGCGAGGAAGCGCCGCCACCTGGAGGACGGCGGCGAAGCAGAGCGTCCCGGCGACCGAGCCGCCTCACGGAGTCAGACCATGAACCCGGGGAAAGGCGCCACGGCCTGGAGCCCGGCGGTGCGGGAGAACGCCCCGGAGCGCGAGCCGGGTCGCAGTGCGGGGTGCGCGGTCATGAGCGAGCCGCCGGCCGGCGACGCGGCGCCCGTGCTGGTGACCGGGCTGCCGAGGAGCGGCACGAGCTGGACGGGCAAGATGCTCGCCGCCGGCCGCGACCTCGTCTACGTCAACGAGCCGCTCAATCCACAACACCCGCCGGGCCGCTGTCCCGGAGTGCTCAGAGCCTCGGTGACCCACCGGTTCCAGTACATCTGCGACGACAACGCCGCCGACTGGCTGCCGGCCTTCCGCGACACCGTGGCCCTGCGCTACCGCTGGCTCTCCGAGCTGCGCGCGAACCACTCCCCGTACGACCTGGCCCGCCTCCTTCGCTACGGCACCGCCTTCACCCTCGGCCGCCTGACAGGCCGGCGGGCGCTGCTGGACGACCCGTTCGCGGTGCTGAGCGCGGGCTGGTTCGCCGCGCGCCTGGGATGCCGGGTGATCGCGCTGGT
Source organism: Nonomuraea phyllanthi (assembly GCF_006334985.2). Taxonomy (GTDB): domain Bacteria; phylum Actinomycetota; class Actinomycetes; order Streptosporangiales; family Streptosporangiaceae; genus Nonomuraea; species Nonomuraea phyllanthi. The sequence continues at coordinate 96,381 of NZ_VDLX02000013.1, read as the reverse complement.
GCGCGACCCGGTGTCGTTCGTGGCGAGCTGGCAGCGCCTGGGGTGGACGGTCTACTTCCACGAACTGCTGGAACAACCCCTGCTGGTGCGCGACCACCCGGAGCTGCTGGAACTGCGTGCCCTCGTCGGCTCCCAGGACCGCGTGCTGAAGGCGGCGCTGCTGTGGCGGGCGACGCGCACGATCCTGGAGCGCACGCCCGGCGTCCTCGTCACCTCGTACGAGTCGCTTGCTGCCGACCCGCTGACGGGCTTCCGCCGCCTGTACGATCACGCGGGCCTGACCTGGACACCGCTCGCCGCCCGCCGCATCACCCGAGCCTGCACGGGGCCGTCGTCCAGGGCCCGCACGGGGTTCGCCTGGTCAGGACTGTCCCGCACGGCCTTTCACCGCATGGACTCCCGCCACGTACTGTCCGACCCGGCCCGGGGACTCAGCCCGGAGGACGCAGCTCGAGTGCGCGCCCTCACCACCTGACACGACGGGCCTGGATACGCGCCCTCACCTTTTGACGGCGGCTCGGGACACGCGCTTCCACCACTCGACACGGCCAACTCGGGGCACACGCCTTCACGACCTGTCTCCGACATCGAGATGCGCGTCACTCCAACGTCGGGGTGCGCCCCCTCACGGCCTCACTTCGACATCGAGACGCGCCCTCACGACCTGACTTCGGGCGATGGATGAGTGTTCTCGTGGCCTGACCGGGCGACTCCGACGGGCACCCTCATGACTTGACCGACCGGCTCGGATGCTCCCTTGCTCCCTCGCTGCCGGGCTCGGGCGGCCAGGCTGGTGGCCAGCAGTCGTGCCGCGAACGGCAGGTCGTCCACCAGGTAGCGGCGGGCCAGCCGCGCCGGCTCGCACCCCAACCGGAACGCCCACTCCAACCCGATCCGCCGCATCCATCCAGGCGCCCTGGGAACCGTGCCGGCAGCGAACGCGATCGCCGCCCCGCACCCCAAGAACCACGCCTGCGGCAGCTCCTTGCGGAGCTCGGCGATCAACAGGTCCTGCCGGGGAAACCCCAGCCCCACGAACACGAGTCGCGGCCGCGCCTCGACCACCCTCCTCCGCACTCGTGCACTGCCCTCGGGGGTGGCGTCGAAGTGGTACGGCGGTGCGTGCACCCCGCACACGTCCAGCCCCGGGTGGCGCCCGGCCAGCGCCTCCGCCGCCTTGCGCGCCGCACCCGGCGGCCCGCCGAGCAGGTAGACGGGCCAGCCCCGGCGCGCGGCGAGCCCGCTGAGCGACCAGATGAGGTCCGCGCCCGTCACCCTTTCCGGCACCGGCGTGCCCAGCAGTTTGGCGGCCCACACCAGCGGCATGCCGTCGGCCACCACCAGTTCTGCGGTGCACACCAGCTCGTTGAGGATGGGGTCTTCGGCGCTCGCCCGGCAGATGTCGACGTTGGGGGTGACGATCCGTCCACCCCTGCCCGCCTCCAGCTCGGCCCCCACCCACCGGACCGCCTCTTCCTCGGTGAGCGCGTCCACCCCGATCCCCCCGACCCGCACCCGACGCGCGGCCGTGACCGCTGCCCTGCGGGTGACGGGCCGCGCATACGACAAGCGCTTTCCCCCTTCGGCTGCTCCCGCTTGATCGCCGCACGACGGCGCTGCGAACGTGTCCCCCGGCGAGGTGCACGCGTCAGCCGGCGCCACACTCGGGCACCCCTCGTTCGTACGCAACTCGCTCAAGCGCATCTCGCTCAGGCGCATCTCGCTCAGGCGCATCTCGCTCGGGGGCACCTCCCTCAGGGGCGTCTCAGTCGGGTGCGTCTCGACGGGAGAAGGCGAGATGGCGGCCTCCATGGCGAACCGAAGCGAGAGCGAAGTGGACGTTCGAGGCTGGGTCAAATGCCGTGCCCCCGTCGGTGCAGGGCGGCGAGGACCGTGGAGGCGGGCACCAGACCGGCCGCCACCGCCAGGGCGATCGGGGCGCGTGGCTCGCCCGGGCGGGTCGCCGCCGAGCGCAGCGCCCAGCGGGCGGCCTCGCGACGGTGGCCGAGTGCCGCGTGGCCGAAGGCCAGCTGGCCGTAGACCCGCGCCGCGCCGCGTGGATCCACGGCCAGTTCTGGGTGCCGGGTGAGCATCCAGTCGAGCCCGGCAATGCGGTCGGCCCAGCGGGCGACATAGTGGGATCTGCCCCAGCGCACGCGGACCAGTGGCCGGTCCACGTTGACGATCGGTTGCCGCTTGGCGGCGCGCAGGGCGAGGTCCCAGTCCTCGTTCTGGCCGTTGGGCGCGCTCTCGTCGACCCACAGGGCGCCCCGCTCGAACACGAACGTCGATGAGTGCACCATCACCATGCGCGACCGGATCAGGTCGCCGGCGGTGATCGTGTCACGACCGGCCAGACGGGGCACGACCCGCTCGCGCCCGCCGTACGACACCTCGATGCCGCAGCTCGCGAACCCCGCACCTCGGTCGAGCAGGGCGTGTACCTGGGCGGTGAGCTTGCCGGGCAGCCAGACGTCGTCGTCGTCGCAGAAGGCGACGAGGTCCGTGTCGCAAGCGGAGATGCCGGTGTTCCTGGCCCCCGGCAGCCCGGGGGTGAGCGCGTTGGGCAGGACCCGTACGGAGGCGGGCGTTTCGACGGACCCAGGGTCGGGGCCGTCGGCGACCACGACCACGGACAGGCGCCCCGGGTAGTCCTGCGCCAGCGCCGACTCCACGGCCTCGCACAGCTGCGCCGGGCGGTCGCCCCGCGTCGGGATCACCACGCCCACCGACGGAGTCACGAGGCCTCCCGGTATCCGTAGCGGACCCGGAGCGGCCACGTGAGCGCGTCGACCAGCCGCCGATCGCCGGCACGCAGCTGCGTCGTCCAGACGTCGTCGCGGCGGAGCTCGATCCGGCCCACGTGGAAACGCATCGGGTTGCCGGAGGCGGTGTGAGAGGTCCCGAGCCAGGCCGTGTGCCCGTCGAGGAACTGCAGGTCCGACTCCCCTGAACCGAGACCGAGGCCGAAGTCGGAGCTGAGGCCGGGGCCGGAGCGCGAACCGGAACCGAGGCCGCGGTCGCGGCTCAGACCGAGATCTGGGTCGAGATCGGAGCTGAGGTCGGAACCGGGGCCCGAGACGAGGCCGAGGTCGGAGCGCCCGACATCGGAGCTCAGGTCCGAGCCCGGGCCTGGGACGAGGTTGAGGTCGAGGGCCAACGCTCGTAGGGTGCGCCCCGGGTCGGCGAGCAGGTCCTCGTAACGGATCCTGGTGACGCGGGCGCCCCGCCCCCGCAGGAGCTCGAGGGCGGTGTTCTGGGCCGTCCAGTGGAGCGCAGTGCGGGCGGGGCCCCACCGGGTCATGGGCCGTCCGTCCTCGGGACGCCGCACGGTCCTCGCCCAGGAGTGGGCGACCGCGCGCGGGTCTCTGACGACGTGGACGACGCGTACGTCCACCCCGCCGGCCACCAGGCAGCAGGCCAGCGAGGCGTGCTTGCTGGAGTCGATCACGACCGGGGCGCCGGTGGCCTCGTAGAGCAGCCGGTACGCCTGGACGTACTCGGCCAGGTCAGGATGCGCGATCCGTGTGATCCTGCGGGTGCGGTCGACCCGACGCCGCAGCGTCAGGACCCTCCCCACCAACGCCTGGGTCCATCCGCCGAACGCGCGCTCCCCCACCTGCCGCCAGAACGGACAGGCCGGAAACGGCGTACCGCACCCGCAGAGCTCCTCCGCGAGCACCCCCCTCTCCCATAGGTGCACTACCTCCCCGAGCGCGACCACGCCGGGCAGCTCGCCCAGGAGTCGCTCGAGCAGTGTGGTGCCACTGCGACCGAGTCCTCCCAGGAAGATGACCCGGGTGGTGGTTGCGCGGTCGGTCACGGAGGAGAGCCTTCGCATCGTGAACACGGACTGCGAAGACTCTATCGCGGAGAGTAATCAGAGGGTCAGGAAACGGCGAAAGGATCTACCTAATGCGCGTCGATCACCATGCCGGCGCCGACGGTGCCGTTGGTGGCCTCGTCGACGAGGATGAAACCGCCGGTGAGCCGGTTGCGGGCGTAGTCGTCGACGAACAGCGGCTGCGTGACCCGCAGCGACACCCGCCCGATCTCGTTGAGGCCGAGCGACGTCGCGTCTTCGTCGCGGTGCAGGGTGTTGACGTCGAGCCGGTAGTGCAGGTCGCGGACGAGGGCTCGGGCGGTGCGGGTGGTGTGCTTGATCGTCAGCTTGGAGCGCGGCGTCAGCTTGAGGCCGTCGGCCATCCAGCAGACCATCGCCTCGAGGTCCTGCGCCACCTGCGGCTGGTTGTTGGGTCGGGCGATCATGTCGCCGCGCGAGATGTCGAGGTCGTCCTCGAAGCGCAGCGTCACCGACATGGGCGGGAACGCCTCCTCCACCGGCCCGTCGAACGTGTCGATCGAGGCGATGCGCGTCGTGAGCCCCGACGGCAGGTGCACCACCTCGTCGCCGGGCTTGAGCACGCCGCCCGCCACCTGGCCGGCGTAGCCGCGGTAGTCGTGGAGGGCGTGGTCGTTGGCGCGCTGCGGGCGGATGACGTACTGGACGGGAAAGCGCACGTCGACCAGGTTGCGGTCGGAGGCGATGTGCACGTTCTCCAGGTGGTGCAGGAGGGACGTGCCGAGGTACCAGGGCGTGTTCTCGGAGCGGGAGACCACGTTGTCGCCGTTGAGGGCGGAGATCGGGATGAACGTCAGGTCTCCGACGTTGAGCTTGGACGCGAACGCGGTGAACTCATCCCTGATCTCCTCGAACCGCTCCTGGGAGTAGTCGACGAGGTCCATCTTGTTGACGGCGAGGACGAGGTGGGGCACGCGCAGCAGCGAGGTCAGGAACGCGTGGCGCCGCGACTGCTCCAGGACGCCCTTGCGCGCGTCGATGAGGATGATCGCCAGGTCGGCCGTGGAGGCGCCGGTCACCATGTTGCGGGTGTACTGGATGTGGCCGGGCGTGTCGGCGATGATGAACTTCCGCTTGGGCGTGGCGAAGTAGCGGTATGCCACGTCGATCGTGATGCCCTGCTCGCGCTCGGCCCGCAGGCCGTCGGTGAGCAGCGACAGATCGGTGAATTCGGTGCCCCGGTCGCGGGAGGTGCGCTCGACCGCCTCCAGTTGATCCTCGAAGATCGCTTTGGAGTCGAAGAGCAACCGTCCGATGAGGGTGGACTTGCCGTCGTCGACGCTTCCCGCCGTGGCAAAGCGAAGAATGTCCATTAGAAGTAGCCTTCCCTCTTACGGTCTTCCATCGCCGCCTCGGAGGCGCGGTCGTCGGCCCTGGTGGCCCCGCGCTCGGTGATCCGGGTGGCCGCGATCTCCTCGATGATCTCCTCGACCGTGGCGGCCGTGGACTGCACCGCGCCGGTGCAGGTCATGTCACCCACCGTGCGGTAGCGCACCACGGCCTCGAACAGCGGCTCGTCGTCGCCGCGCCGGACCACCTCGGCGTCGGGCAGCAGCATGCCGTCGCGCTCGAAGACCTTGCGGGTGTGGGCGAAGTAGATGGAGGGGATCTCGATGCCCTCCCGCCGGATGTAGTCCCAGATGTCGAGCTCGGTCCAGTTGGACAGCGGGAAGACCCGGATGTGCTCGCCCTTGCGGATGCGCGAGTTGTAGAGGTTCCACAGCTCGGGGCGCTGGTTCTTCGGGTCCCACTGGCCGAAGTCGTCGCGGAACGAGAAGACCCGCTCCTTGGCGCGGGCCTTCTCCTCATCGCGGCGGGCGCCGCCGAAGACCGCGTCGAACTCGTGCTCCTCGATCGCGTCGAGCAGCGTGGTGGTCTGCAGCCGGTTGCGGGAGGCGCGCCGCCCGGTCTGCTCCACGACCCGGCCCTGGTCGATGGAGTCCTGGACGCTGGCCACGACCAGCCGCGCGCCCAGCTCGGCCGTGCGACGGTCGCGGAACTCGATGACCTCGTCGAAGTTGTGGCCGGTGTCGACGTGCATGAGCGGGAAGGGGATGGCCGCGGGCCAGAACGCCTTCTCCGCGATGCGGAGCATGACGATCGAGTCCTTGCCCCCGGAGAAGAGCAGACAGGGACGCTCGAACTCGGCCGCCACTTCGCGCATGATGTGAATGGCCTCGGCTTCGAGCACGTCGAGCTGCGACGTCGTGTAGTCGCGCTGGAGCATGGGCGCTTCCTCCGGCGGGTTTAGCGGTGCAGGTCCCGAATCCCGGCGAGCAATGATGTCGCCAGCTCAGGTAGGGAAACCAGGATATCGGGTAGTGAGGGGTCGGCTTGGTTGTAGGTCAGCTCCGAGCCGTCGATTCGGCTCGCGTGGGCGCCCGCGGCCAGCGCCACGGCGACCGGCGCGGCGGAATCCCACTCGTACTGGCCTCCGGCGTGTACGTACGCCTCGACCTCGCCGGTGAGCACCGCCGAGATCTTCGCCCCGGCGGACCCGATGGGCACGAGGTCGGCCCCGACGAGGTAGGCGAGCCGGCGCACGAACTCGGGCGGCCGGGTGCGGCTCACCGCGATGCGGAAGCGCCCCCCGTCGTGGGAGGGCGGCTTGGGCGGGTCGGCGGTGGTCAGCGTGCGGCCCTGGGCGGGCAGCGCCACGGCGCCGGCGGTCAGCCTGCCGCGCTCCCACAGCGCCACGTGCACGGCCCAGTCGGTGCGGCCCTCTCCGGCCTCGCCCTGCTCGCGCTCGCCGTCGGGATCGGCTCGCCGCTCCGAGAACTCGCGCGTGCCGTCAAGGGGGTCGACGATCCACACGCGGTCGGCGCGCAGCCGGCGCGGGTCGAGGCGCTCCTCGCGGGTGGCCTCCTCCGACAGCACGCTGTCGCTCGGCCGGAGCCTGGCCAGCGACTCCATGAGAAAGACGTGGGAGGATCTGTCGCCCTCGGCCCGCAGCGCGGACGAGTCGGCGAATCCCATGCGTTCACGGACCCGCAGCAGCCGCTCTCCCGCTTCTGTCGCCAGATCGGCGGCGAGTGCGTGGTCGTCGCGAATCGTCATCAATATGCTCCTTGCCCGCGGGCGACGGCCGACCAAGTCTTCCACAGGATCTGGAGGTCGAGCGTGAGGGACCAGTTCTCCACGTAACGCAGGTCGAGACGTACGGATTCCTCCCACGATAGGTCAGATCTGCCACTGACTTGCCACAGTCCGGTCAAGCCAGGCCGTACGAGAAGCCGTCTGCGCACATCATCACCGTAACGTGCCACCTCGTCGGGCAGCGGCGGGCGGGGGCCCACGAGCGACATGTGCCCGAGCAGGACATTGAGCAGCTGGGGCAGCTCGTCGAGCGAGTGGCGGCGCATGAGCGTGCCGAGCGGCGTGACCCGCGGATCGTTCCTGATCTTGAAGAGCACGCCCTCGCGGTCGCTGACCAGGGTGATCTTCTGCCGCTCCGAGCCGCGCCGCATGGTGCGGAACTTCAGGATCGTGAAGAGCTTCCCGTCTCTGCCGACCCTGGTCTGCCGGAACAGCGCGGGCCCCGGGCTCGTCGCGCGCACGGCCACCGCCAGCCCCGCCAGCACGGGCGCGAGCAGCACCAGCAGCGCGACGGCCACCAGCCGATCGAAGACGTTCTTGACCAGCTGTCGGGCCCCGGCCAGCTCCGGGTGCTCCACGTGGAGCAGCGGCAGCCCGGCCACCGGTCTGATCATGGTACGCGGCCCCGCCACGTCCATCAGCGCGGGCGCCACCACCAGCTCGGTGTGGGTGCGCTCCAGCCGCCAGGCCAGCCGCCGCAGCGCCTGCCCGTCCATCTCGGGGCAGGCCAGCACGGCCACGGTGTCGGCGGCGAACTGCTCGACCACGATCGGCACGTCGCTGAGGTCGCCGGCGACGGGCACCTCGCCCACGCGCTCGCCCGGCACGCCGCCGGGCAGGCACGCGGCCACGACCTGCATGCCGTGATGGCGCTCCCGCCGGAAGAAGCACACCAGCTCCTCGACGGAGGCGGCGTGGCCGACCGCGACGACCTTGCGCATGCACTGGCCCGCAGCCCTGCGCCGGTGCAGGGAGCGGCGCAGCGCGTATCGAAGGAGCAGCGTGAGCAGCGTGACCAGCGGCAGCGCGAGGACGACGTAGCCGCGGGCGACGTCGGTCTTGGTCACGTAAGAGGCGATGGCGGTGCCCGCGGTCAGCGCCACGCCCGACTGCACGACCCGGCGGAACTCCTCGGAGCCGACGCCGAGCATGCGCGGCTCGTACGCCCTGCTGAGCGCCACCGCGCAGCCCCACACCACCGGCAGGGCCAGGCTGACCAGAACGTAGGGCAGCACGTAGGGGGTGAACTCACCGAAGCGCACGTAGAAGGCGATGCCGGCGCCCGCCCACGCGCCGCAGAGATCGGCCAGCACGGCCCGCAGCCGGTAGGAGCGGACCCAGAACGGCGTGCGCGGGCTGACCCGCCAGGAGGCCACCTGGCCCGGTCTGACGACGGTCATGAGTCCCTCTCCGCGCACGGGTGCCTCCAGGTGGCCATTCGTCGACGACGGCCCGGATCTGGCACCAGCCGCACCGCGGCCAGGCCGGTGCGTTCACTCCCACAACAATGTCACCGAGCGTAACACATCAACCACGAAGAGGTATGCGATTCCCCTCGGCCGTGCCCCCACGTGCCGTCGGAAGGGGGAAGATCAGCGGGGAGGCCCGGAGATGTGCAGGTCGGCGCGGTGGAAGTCGTTCTGGGTGGCTTCGAGGCCGCGGGTCATGAGCGACTCCACGATGTCGGCCGCCCGGTCCACGAGGAACGGCAGGTCCTTGCGCTCCATGGTGGCGAAGTCCCTGAGCACGAAGGTGGCGGGGTCCATGCGGCCGGGCGGGCGGCCGATGCCGAAGCGCACGCGCAGGTAGTCGCGGGTGGCGAGGACCTTGGTGATCGACTTGAGGCCGTTGTGGCCGTTGTCGCCGCCGCCCAGCTTGGCCCGCAGCGCGCCGTACGGCACGTCGAGCTCGTCGTGGACGACGATCAGCCGCTCGGGGCCGATCTTGTAGAAGTCGGAGAGCGCCTTGACGGGCCCGCCGGAGAGATTCATGTACGTGAGGGGCTTGGCCAGGATGGCGGCACGCGTCTCGCAGACCTCGGCCCTGCTCTTGTGCGCCTTGAACCGCCCGCCTGCCCTGGCGGCGAGCTCGTCGAGCACCATGAAGCCCGCGTTGTGCCTGTTGCCCGCGTATTCGGGCCCGGGATTGCCCAGTCCGGCGATCAGCCAGCGATCCATTCGCACCCCTTACAGCGGAACGGGGCGGCTCGCGTGCGGCCGCCCCTGTTCGCGTGAGTCACTACTCGGCGGCGGCCTCGGCGCCCTCGCCCTCGGCGGCCAGGCCCTCGGCGGCCTCCTCGCCCTCCGCCGGCGCCTCGACCGGCTTGGCGATGACGTTGAGCACGACGGCGTCGGCGTCGACGGCCAGCGTGGCGCCCTGCGGGAGACGCAGCTGGGCGGCGGTGACGGAGGCGCCGACCTCCAGGCCGTCGACGTCGACCTCGACGCCGGTCGGGATGTGGGTGGCCTCGGCCTCGACGGCGACGGAGACGAGTTGCAGGTCGATCAGGCCGTCGGGGTTGATGTCGCCGACCGTGGTGACCGGGATCTCGACCGTGACCTTCTCGCCGCGCTTGACCAGCAGCAGGTCGACGTGCTCGACGAAGCCCTTGATCGGGTCACGCTGCACGCCCTTGGGCAGGGCCAGCTCGTCGACGCCCTCGCCCGCGAGGTGGATCAGCACGTTGGGCGTGCGGAGGGCGAGCAGCACCTCGTGGCCCGGCAGGGTCAGGTGCTTGGGGTCGATGCCGTGCCCGTAGAGAACGGCGGGCACCTTGTCGGCGCGGCGGATCTTGCGGGCCGCGCCCTTGCCGAACACGGTGCGCGGCTCGGCGGCGATACGTACTTCAGACACGACATCTCCTAGGGATGCTTTGCGGGGATCGGTCGTCGGCGCTCTCCCTCACCCGCCCTAGCGGAAGGCGTTACGAGCGCAACCGTGCCAGTCTACCGGGCTCAGGTATCTCCCTCGAACAGGCTCGTGACGGAGCCGTCCTGGAAGATCTCGGTGATGGCGCGGCCGATGAGCGGGGCGATCGACAGGACCGTCAGCTTGTCGAACCTGCTGGCCTCCGGCAGCGGCAGCGTGTTGGTGACGATGACCTCGGAGATCCTGGAGTTCTTCAGCCGGTCCACGGCAGGGTCGGAGAAGACCGCGTGGGTGGCGGCGGTGATCACGTTGGTGGCGCCCTGCTCGTAGAGGGCGTCGGCGGCCTTGCAGATGGTGCCGGCGGTGTCGATCATGTCGTCGATCAGCACGCAGGTGCGCCCGCGTACCTTACCGACGACCTCGCTGACCTTCACCTGGTTGGCCACGTCGAGGTCGCGGCGCTTGTGGATGAACGCCAGCGGCGTGCCGAGCGTGTCGGCCCAGCGCTCCGACAGGCGCACGCGCCCGGTGTCGGGCGAGACGATGGTGGTGTTCTCCAGGTCGAGCCGGTTCTTGAGGTAGCTCTCCAGCACCGGCATGGCGAACAGGTGGTCGACCGGGCCGTCGAAGAAGCCCTGGATCTGGGAGGTGTGCAGGTCGATCGACATGAGCCGGTCGGCGCCCGCGGTCTTGAACAGGTCGGCCATGAGCCGGGCCGTGATCGGCTCGCGGCCGCGGCCCTTCTTGTCCTGGCGGGCGTAGCCGAAGAACGGCATGACCACGGTGATGCGCTTGGCCGAGGCCCGCTTGAGCGCGTCGACCATGATGAGCTGTTCCATGATCCACTTGTTGATGGGCGCGGTGTGGCTCTGGATGACGAAGGCGTCGCAGCCGCGTACGGACTCCAGATAGCGCGCGTAGATCTCGCCGTTGGCGAAGTCGATCAGCCTGGTGGGGGTAAGGGAGGCCCCGACGTGCTCGGCGACCTCCTCGGCCAGCTCGGGGTAGGCCCGGCCCGAGAAGAGCATGAGGTTCTTCTCGCCCGGTTGCTTAATGCTGCTCACGTCCCACTCTCCCGCTGTTCTTGCTCGGCCAGCGCCCGCTCGGCGGCCGCGGCCGACTTCGTGCCCGCGCGCCTGCGCAAGACCCATTTCTCGATGTTGCGCTGCCGCGCTCGGGCCACACCGATCGCGCCCGGGGGGACGTCGTCGACGATCGTCGATCCGGCGGCCGTGTAGGCGCCGTCGTTGACCGTGACGGGGGCCACGAGCATGGTGTCGCAGCCGACGAACGCTCCGTCGCGCACGGTGGTGTGGTTCTTGTTGACCCCGTCGTAGTTGACGAAGACGGTGGAGGCCCCGATGTTGACGTCGTCGCCGATCGTGGCGTCTCCGGCGTAGGACAGGTGGGGCACCTTGGAGCGCTCTCCGACCTTGGCGTTCTTCATCTCGACGAACGTGCCGGCCTTGGAGCTGCGCCCGAGCACCGTGCCGGGGCGCAGGTAGGCGTAGGGGCCGACGTTGGCCTCCGGGCCGACCTCGGCGCGGTCGCAGACGGCGTTGCGGATGGTCGCGCCCTCGCCGACGCGGGTGTCGGTCAGCGTGGTGGCGGGGCCGATCTCGGCGCCCGACTCGATGACGGTCTCGCCGTGGAGCTGGGTGCCGGGGTGGACGACGGCGTCGGGCGCGATCCGCACGCCGACGTCGATCCAGGTGCTGCCGGGGTCGATGATGGTCACCCCGGCGCGCATGTGGGCTTCGAGCAGGCGCTGGTTGAGCACCTTGCGGGCGGCGGCGAGCTGCACGCGGTCGTTGACGCCCTCGACCTCGACGTGGTCGCCGGCCACGCAGGCGCCGACGCGGTGGCCGTCGCCGCGCAGGATGGCCAGGACGTCGGTGAGGTACTCCTCGCCCTGGGCGTTGTCGGTGGACACGCGCTTGACGGCGTCGGCGAGCAGCGAGCCGTCGAAGGCGTAGATGCCGGAGTTCATCTCCTTGATGGCGCGCTGCTCCGGGCTGGCGTCCTTCTCCTCGACGATCCCCAGCACGGCGCCGCTTTCATCGCGGATGATCCGCCCGTAGCCGGTCGGATCGGGCACGTTCGCGGTCAGCACGGTGACCGCGTTGCCGTCGGTCTCGTGCCGTTCGAGCAGGTCGGCGAGGGTCTGGGGACGCATGAGCGGCACGTCCCCGTACGTGACCAGCACCGTGCCGGAGATCGCGCCGACCTCCTCGATCACGGTGCGGACGGCGTGGCCGGTGCCGCGCTGCTCCCGCTGGACGACGGCGCGCGCGTCGGGGCTGGTGGCGGCGAGGTGGCCGCCGACCTGCTCCAGCGCGTGGCCGATGACGACGATGAGCCGCTCGGGACCGAGCTCGCGGGCGGCCGCGAGCATGTGGTCGACCAGCGCACGGCCACACAGCTCGTGCAGGACCTTCGGGGTCTGGCTCTTCATCCGGGTGCCCTCGCCCGCGGCGAGGACGATGACGGCTGCCGGGCGCGGCACACTCACGGACTGAGGCTCCCTGTGACTGGACGGATCAGGGCATATTGGTACGGCTACCGCACCGCTACCCTCCCGACACCGTGAGGATACCTAACCGGGCCCCGAACATTCGCGCCGGGGGTGAGCAGGTCACAGCTCCCGGAAGAGGACTCGAACCCCTACAAAGTGGACCAAAACCACTTGTCCTGCCGATTAGACGATCCGGGATAGGCCGGACAGTTGCCGTCCGACACCCCCCTACGATACCGAGCCCTCACCCCGTCCCGCGCCCGTAATTACGCCCGGCGCCCGGCGTGCGGTCCATGAGCGCTGATGGCAGACGGTGCACCACATAACAGACCGCCCTAAATGGCGCAAGACACGAACCCCACCCACCTTGTACGCGAGACCTTCACCTTCCACGCATTCACAACTTAGGTCTTCCTTACTTACGCTTGCGTAGGTTACGGTTGCGTAGCCCGGACATACATCCTCATACATGCTGTTGGAGGTCGCCCATGACCGTTCTCGCCGAACGCTCATCACCAGCCCCCAAGCCCGAGTTCGAGCCGGAGCCGAAATCCAAGGCAGAGCTGTTCACCTTCGGGCTCGTCGTCGGGCTGCCCCTGATCGCGATCGCGGCCGCCGTGCCGTTCGCGTGGGGATGGGGCCTCGGCTGGACGGACATCGCCATCGCCTTCGTCTTCTATGTGGTCTCCGGGCTCGGCGTCACCGTCGGCCTGCACCGCTACTTCACGCACGGCTCCTTCAAGGCTAACCGGCCCCTCAAGATCGCCATGGGCATCGCCGGCAGCCTGTCGCTGGAGATGTCCGTCCTCGACTGGGTGGCCACCCACCGCAAGCACCACAAGTTCTCCGACAAGGAGGGCGACCCGCACTCGCCGTGGCGGTTCGGGCCGGGCTTCAAGTCGATGTCCAAGGGCCTGCTCTACGCGCACATGGGCTGGCTGTTCGAGAGCGAGCGGACCAACCGGGAGAAGTACGCACCCGACCTGTGCAAGGACCCGGACGTGGTCAAGCTGCACAAGTGGTTCGGCACGATCGCGGTGACCTCCATCCTGCTCCCCGGCGTGATCGGCGGGCTCGTCACCTGGTCCTGGCAGGGCGCGCTGACCGCGCTGTTCTGGGGCTCCCTCGTACGCATCGGGCTGCTGCACCACGTGACCTGGTCGATCAACTCGATCTGCCACGTCTTCGGCGAGGAGGACTTCCAGGTACGCGACAAGTCCCGCAACGTGTGGTGGCTGGCCATCCCCTCGTTCGGCGAGTCGTGGCACAACCTGCACCACTCCGACCCGACCTGCGCCCGTCACGGCGCGCTCAAGGGCCAGATCGACCTGAGCGCCGGCCTGATCCGCATCTTCGAGCGGCTCGGCTGGGTCCACGACGTCCGCTGGCCGACGCCCGAGCGGCTGGCGGCGAAGCGCATTGCCTGACGGCGATCAGCCGATGACCGGTCACGGATCCGTGGCCGTCATTATGGGAACCGTGACCGAACCCCGATCTCGCAGGCGCATGTCCGGTAGCGAGCGAAGAGAGCAGCTGATCCACATCAGCCGCACGCTCTTCGCCGAGAAGGGGTTCGACGGGACCTCTATCGAAGAAATCGCAGCTACCGCACAGGTGTCGAAACCCGTGGTATACGAGCATTTCGGTGGCAAGGAAGGCGTCTACGCGGTCGTGGTGGACCGCGAGATGCAGAAGCTCCTCGGCATGATCACTGAGGCGCTGTCCGCCAGCCACTCGCTGATCAAGCTGGAGCGGGCCGCCCTGGCCCTGCTCCGGTACATCGAGGAGAGCAGCGAGGGCTTCCGCATCCTCGTACGCGACTCCCACGTCGCCTCAGGCACCGGCACGTTCGCGAGCCTCATCAGCGAGATCGCGAGCCAGGTCGAGGACGTCCTGGCCGACGAGTTCGCGGAGCGCGGCTACGACCCCAAGCTCGCCCCGATGTACGCGCAGATGCTGGTCGGCATGGTGGCGCTGACCGGGCAGTGGTGGCTCGACGTGCGCAAGCCGGGCCGCGAGGAGGTCGCCGCCCACCTGGTCAACCTGGCCTGGAACGGCCTGACCGGGCTCAATCCCAACCCGACGATCACCGCGATCTCCCGCAGCCATGCGGCCGCCCCGGCGGCCAAGCAGCGCACCAACGACAAGGAGCTGCGCGAGCTGGAGAAGGCGCGCGAGAAGGAGCTCAAGGAGGCCGAGAAGGCGCGCCAGAAAGAGCTCAAGGAGGCGGAGAAGGCGCGGGTGCGGGAGCTGAAGGAACGCGAGCGGCTGCTGAAGGAGGCGGAGAAGGCCAGGGAGCGCGAGGAGAAGATCCGCCAGCGCGAGGCCCGTCTCGCCGAACGCGCCGCCCGCCTCGGACAGGGCGACCAGCCGGAGTAGCGGACCCGCGGCGGCCGCAATGATTCGTTGCGGCCGCGTTAACGTTCTGTTCCACCAAACAGGGCAATATAGGCCATATGTCCGCGGAACCGTTTCAAGCGTCCAACGACCTGCCACTGCCTCAGGAGCGGTTCCTCAATCGCGAGGAAAGCTGGCTCCAGTTCAACGAGCGGGTGCTGGAGCTGGCCGAGGACGCTTCGCTTCCGCTGCTGGAGCGGGTCCGCTTCCTGGCGATCTTCGCGAGCAACCTCGACGAGTTCTTCCGCGTACGGGTGGCGGGCCTGAAACGGCGCATGGCCACGGGCCTGCTGCTGCGGACCAAGAGCGGGCTGAAGCCGCGCGAGGAACTCGCCAGGATCGGCACGATCGCGGACGAACTGGCCAGGCGGCACGCCGCGGTCTTCCACCAGCAGGTCTGCCCGCAGCTGGCGGCCGAGGGCATCGAGATCGCCAGGTGGGACGACCTGGGCCGCGAGGAGCGTACGGCGCTGCGCAAGCTCTTCAGGGAGCGGATCAGGCCCGTGCTGACGCCGCTGGCCGTGGACCCCGCACACCCCTTTCCTTATATTTCCGGGCTCAGTCTTAATCTGGCCGTTCTGGTGCGCAATCCGGCGACCGATCACACGGTGTTCGCCAGGGTCAAGGTTCCGTCGCAGCTGCCCCGGTTCGTACCCGCCTCAAAGGACAGGTTCGTCCCGCTCGAAGATGTCATCGCCGCACATCTCGGACAGCTCTTCAAGGGCATGGAGATCCTCCAGCACCACGTCTTCCGCGTCACCAGGAACGAGGACCTGGACGTGGACGAGGACGTCACCGAGAACCTCATGCAGGCGCTGGAGAAGGAGCTGCTCAAGCGGCGCTTCGGCCCGCCGGTGCGGCTGGAGGTCGAGGACACGATCACCCCGGAGGTGCTGGCTCCGCTGGTGGAGGAGCTGGAGCTGGCGCCGCACGAGATCTACCGCGTGCAGGGCCCGCTCGACCTGTCAGGCCTGCACGCCATCGCCGACCTGGAGCGGGGCGAGCTGAGCTACCGGCCGTTCGTGCCGGCCGAGGTGATCAACGCCGACGACGACATCTTCTCGATCCTGCGCGAGCGCGACGTGCTGCTGCACCACCCGTACGACTCGTTCGCCACCAGCGTGCAGCGCTTCATCGAGGTGGCCGCGGCCGACCCCCGGGTGCTGGCGATCAAGCAGACCCTCTACCGCACCAGCGGCGAGTCCCCCATCGTCGACGCGCTGATCGACGCGGCCGAGGCGGGCAAGCAGGTCGTGGTGGTCGTGGAGATCAAGGCCCGCTTCGACGAGCACGCCAACATCTCCTGGGCCCGCAAGCTGGAGAAGGCCGGCTGTCACGTCGTCTACGGCGTGGTCGGGCTGAAGACCCACTGCAAGCTCGCGCTCGTGGTCCGCCAGGAGCCCTCCGGCGAGCTGAGCCGCTACTGCCACATCGGCACCGGCAACTACAACCCCAAGACCGCGCGGCAGTACGAGGACTTCGGGCTGCTCACGGCCGACCCGCTGGTCGGGGAGGACGTGACGGACCTGTTCATCCACCTGACCGGCTACTCCCACCACTCCGCCTACCGGCGGCTGCTGGTGGCGCCGCACTCCATGCGCAGCGGGCTGCTGGCCAGGATCGAGCGGGAGATCTCCCACGCGCGGGCGGGCCGGCCCGCGCGCATCAGGATCAAGACGAACTCGCTGGTGGACGAGCCGATCATCGACGCCCTCTACCGGGCGTCCAGGGCGGGCGTCCCGGTGGACCTGTGGGTCCGCGGCATCTGCAGCCTCCGTCCAGGAATCCCCGACCTGTCCGAGAACATCCGCGTACGGTCGGTCCTGGGGCGGTTCCTGGAGCACTCCCGGGTGTACGAGTTCGGCCTGGGCCGCCGTCCCGAGGTCTGGATCGGCAGCGCCGACCTCATGCGCCGCAACCTCGACCGCCGCGTGGAAGCCCTGGTCAAGGTGACGTCGCCGCAGCACAAGGCGTACCTCGTCGAGCTGATGGACCTGGTCATGGCCGACGGCACGAACGCGTGGTGGCTGAACTCCGACGGCACGTGGGTCCGCCACCCGGGCGAGGACCCGCAGAGCCACCTCATCGGCACCCGCCGCTGGAGGACCGTTGACGACTGACCTGCTCCGCGCCGCCGGAGCCGTGGTCTGGAGGGGCGAGCAGAGCCGTCCCGAGGTCGCCGTCGTCCACCGCCCCGCCTACGACGACTGGACCTTCCCCAAGGGCAAGCTGAAGCCCGGCGAGCACGTGATCGCCGCCGCGCTGCGCGAAGTGCGCGAGGAGACCGGGCTGCGGGGGCTGCTCGGCCGCGCGCTGCCGCCCGCCCGCTACCTCGCCGCCGGCCGGCCCAAGCGGGTCGACTACTGGGCGGCGCGGGTGGCCGGCGACGACGGGTTCGACCCCGGCGACGAGGTGGACGAGCTGCGCTGGCTGCCGACCGAGCGGGCCGCGCGGCTGCTGACGTACGAATGGGACGTGGGGCTGCTGCGCGCGCTGCCGGCCGCGCCGCTGGAGACCGTCCCCCTCGTCCTCGTACGGCACGCCTCGGCCGGCTCCAGGAAGGAGTGGCGGGGCGACGACGCGCTGCGCCCCCTCGATGACGGCGGCCGGTCCGAGGCGGCGAGCCTGGCCACCGCGCTGCCCGCCTACCGGCCCGAGCTGCTGGTCAGCTCGCCCAGCCTCCGGTGCGTCCAGACGCTGGAGCCGTACGGGGCCGGGATCCGGCTGGAGCCGCTGCTCGGCGAGGAGGGCCACGACCCGGAGAAGACCGCCGAGCTGGTCGGGCGGATCGCGGTGCCCGCGGCGGTGTGCAGCCACCGGCAGGTGCTGCCCGGCCTGGTGGAGGCGCTGGGCGGCACGGAGACGCACCTGCGCAAGGGCGCCTTCGCCGTGCTGCACAGGGCGGGCGGGCACGTCGTCAGCACGGAGTGCTACGTCACCAGGTGACCGGCAGCGCCGCGAAGCCGCCCGCGATCCGGTTGTCGTTGCGCGGCAGCTCCTCGACGGGCACGGTCGTCCGCAGGCCGGGGAAGCGCTGGAACAACCTGCCGAACACGGCCTCCAGCTCGACCCTGGCCAGGCTCGCGCCGATGCAGAAGCGCGGGCCGTACCCGAAGCTCAGATGCGGGTCGGTCTGCGGACGGAGGATGTCGAACCCATCCGGATCCGCATAGATTTGCTCGTCCCGGTTGGCCGCGCCGGTCGTGATGACGACGGCCTCGCCCCGGCGGATCGTCCGGCCGCCGATCCCGATGTCCTCGTGCGCGTACCGGGGCAGACCGTGCAGGCCGGGCACGGCCATGCGCAGGATCTCCTCGACGGCGCCGGGAGCCAGGCCCGGGTCGGCCTTGAGCAGGTCGAGCTGGCCGGGGTTGGCGAGCAGGAGCAGCACGCCGTAGTCGATGCGGTTGACCGTGGTCTCGTGCCCGGCGAACAGCAGCCCGCCCGCGAGCCGGGCGATCGTCCCGTCGTCGTCCAGCTGCCCGGCCAGGTCGGACAGCACGTCCTCGGCCGGCTCGCGCCGCTTGCGCTCGATGAGTCCCGCCATGTACGCGCCCAGCTCGTCGCGGGCGGCCTGACTGCCTTCCGTGTCGAAGATGTCGCTCATGCGGGCCGACACGCCGCCGAAGTACTCCCTGTCCTCGAACGGCACGCCGAGCAGCTGGCAGATGACCAGCACGGGCAGCGGGAAGGAGAGCTCGGCGTGCAGGTCCACCGGCGGCGTCAGCGTGGCCAGGTGGTCGAGCCGCTCGTCGACGAGGGAGCCGACATGGCCGCTGAGCGCCTTCATCCTGCGGGCCGAGAACGACGGCGTGAGCAGCTTGCGCATGCGGTCGTGCTGGGCCTTCTCGGTGGCCACGTCGCCCTGCGGCCCGCCGATCAGCACGGAGCCCGACAGCCGGGCGGCCTTGTCGGGCTCCGGGTGCGAGCGGCCGAGCCTCGGGTCGGCGAACAGCCGGCGCGCGTCCTCGTAGCCCGTGACCAGCCAGACCTCGTCGCCCGTCAGCGTGCGCACCTTGGCGATGCCCTCTTTCACCCGCAGGTCCCGGTAGGCCACGGGGACGTCGAGCGGGCTCTCGCGCTCGAAGGGGATGCTGGGAAGGTTCCTCATAGAACCTTCATAACCGCCCTGACCGTTCCTTCCCAGACTCGGGGGAACTCGGCGTGTGCGCGCTCGGCGGTGCCGCGCTCGATCCCGATGAGGATCCCGTACGTGAACGTGTCCTCGCCTGCCCGCCGGGCGTGCTCGGCCTCCTTGGCCAGGGTCTCCTGCGCGACCACGCCGTCCTGGTGCGTGCCCAGAACCTCCTGGACGTTCCCGGCCAGCTTGGCCAGCTTCGCCATGCTCGCGCCGAGCGTGGGTTGGAGCGCTTCGGCGGTGTAACGAGCGCGTTTGGCGGACTTTCTCACATCATGCATCGCTATTTCACGACGTTCCGGGTCTGCGATTGCCTGAGCGATGTCGTACGCCTTCGTCACCCTGGACCAGTTGGCTGCGGCGATCGCCCTGAGCTGGTCCTCGGCCGGCCGGGCGGCCGCCTTGCCCAGGTTCGGGGCGGCTACGAGCTGGTCGAGCGCGTTGAGCAGGGTGTAGTAGCGCTCGTCGCTGAGCGCGTCCTTGATGCGGACGTACGCCTCCTGCTCGCGTTCGTACAGATCCGCGCCGAGCCGGGTCCGGACGGGGCCGGTGACCAGCTCGGGCTCCAGCCGGGCGAGCTGCCGGGTGAACCTGACCCTGATGACCTCCAGGTCGCGGGCCTCGCCGAGCACCGTGCCGAGGTGGCGCAGCTCGTCCTGGATGTGGGCGGTGTCGAGGACGACGCTCTTGAACGCCTTGAGCGCGCTGCGCAGCCTGCGGGCGGCCACCCGCATCTGGTGCACGGCGTCGTCCTCGGCCCTGCGCACCCGGGGGTCCTGCGCGAGGAGGGCGGCCACCTGCCCGGCCAGGTAGGCGACGACGACCTCGCCCGTGCTGCCCGGTTCGGTGGGAGCTTCGGGGAGCGGGGCGGGTTCGAGCAGCTTGGCGAGCTTGCTGGCGGCCGGGGAGGGTGTCGCGCCGGCCTTCCTGAGCCGCTTGCCGACCTTGGCGAGCATGGCCTGCCGGTCGGTGGCGAGCAGCTCGGCCTCGACCTCGCGCCACCGCACGACCTTGGGCTCGTCCTGGAAGACCGTGCCCTTCACGCGGTCGTCGGCGATCTCGACCAGCCTGGTGTCGCCGTCGAGCAGGACGGTGACGCTCCTGCGGGTGTCCAGCTCGGCGACCGGCTGGAGATCGGCGCCCCGGGTGTAGGCGCGGACGAGCTCGGCGAGCTCGAGAGGCACGATCTTGGTGCTGCGGGTGAGCGGATGGGTGATCTCCTGGCGCACGCCCTTGGCCTTGGGCAGCTTCAGGTGCCAGCCGGGATCGGCGCCGCCCCGCCGCCGCCTCAGCGTGACGCCGCGGGCGGCGAGCCTGAGGTCGGGGGTGTCGTAGTAGAGGGCCACGAGCTGGTAGCTCTTCGGGCCCACGACCTGGGCCAGTTTGCTCAGATCCGGAATCGTGTACTCAGGAGGAACGTCGAACTTGTCCTCGATCTCGATGCCCACGACACCTCGCAAGAGTCCGATTTCGGAACATCATCCCACTTTGAGGTGAACATCACACGACCTGCAGGAGCTCGATCCTGTTGCCCACGGGGTCGGAGAGATAGACCCGGCGGCAGCCGGGGAACAGCTCGTCGACCGGCGCGCCGGGGGCACAGGCGTCGAGGTCGTCCACCAGGAACGCCGGGTGGGCCTTGCGCGCGGGCCTGAAGTCGTCCTCGATGCCGAGGTGCACCTCCACGCCCTCGCCCCTGAACCACACGCCGCCGCGCTTGGCCAGCTCCGGCGGCTTGGGCACCTCCCGCAGGCCCAGCACGCCCTCGTAGAAGCCGCGCAGCTCCGGCTCGCTGCCCCTGGGCGCGGCGAGCTGGACGTGATGGATCCCCTTGATCATTTCTGGACCACCACGAAGATCCGCCGGAACGGGAAGGGCGTGCCGTAGCTCTTGGCCGGATAGGCCTCGGCCAGCAGCCTCGAGAGGTCCTGACGGAAGCGGCGCTGCTCGCCGGAATCGAGCCGGTCGAGGATGGGGCGCAGGGCGGTGCCGGAGACCCAGTCGAGCACCGGGTTCTCACCCTGGAGCACGTGCACGTACGTCGTCTCCCACGCGTCCACCTGGCAGCCGCCGTGGCCGAGCAGGTCCATGTAGCCGACGGGGTCGTCGACGGGGGCCGTCCTGACGACGCCGGAGAGCTTGTCGGACCAGGTCGCGGAGGCGCAGAGCTCTCGGATCGCGACGTGGCTGGGCGCGTCGAAGTTGCCCGGCACCTGGAACGCCAGCCACCCGCCAGGAGCCAGCGCCTCCACCCAGTGCTCCAGCACGGCCCGGTGCTCCGGCACCCACTGCAGGAGGGCGTTCGACACGATCACGTCCACCGGCCGGTCGGGCCGCCACGTGGTCGCGTCCGCCACCGCGAACCTGACCTTCGTCTCCAGCCGGCGCGCCTTGGCGATCATGGCGGGCGAGGAGTCGAAACCCTCGATGGTCGCGCGGGGCCAGCGGCTCTCCAGCCGAGTGGTCAGTTCGCCGCTGCCGCAGCCCGCGTCCACGACATAATCGGGATCGACCGCTCCCACCCTGGAGGTCAGCTCGATGAACGGCCTCGACCGCTCGTCCGCGTAGACCGCGTACGTCACTGGATCCCAAATATCTCTTGACATAGAGATAATTGATATCGAGAGAGATATCTCGATGTCAAGACAGTACACTCTTGTGTCATGACGGAGGATGCTAGGGACGAGGTGGACCGCCTCGTCGCGGCGTGGCGCGCCGAGCGCCCCGACCTCGATGTCGAGCCACTACAGGTGCTCTCCAGAGTGTCACGGCTGGCCAAGCACCTCGACCGGGCCAGGCGGGCGGCATTCGCCGAACACGACCTGGAGCCATGGGAGTTCGACGTGCTCACGGCACTGCGGCGGGCCGGCCGGCCGTACGAGCTCAGTCCCGGGACACTGCTGCGCGCCACACTCGTCACGTCCGGGACCATGACCAACCGCATCGACCGGCTGGCCCAGGCCGGCCTCGTGCGCCGCCGGCCCGACCCGGAGGACCGGCGCGGGGTGCTCGTCTCCCTGACCGAGACCGGGCTGGCGCGGGTCGACGCGGCGTTCTCCGATCTGCTGCGGCGCGAGCACAACCTGCTGTCCGGCCTCGGCCCCGACGACCAGCGCCTCCTCGCCGCGCTCCTCCGCACCCTCCTCGCACCCTTCGACGCATCGTGACCCCTCTTCTGTCAGGGCAGGGCGAGTTCTTTCTGTTACGGCAGGCCGGGTTGACCGCACGCGCCGACGTCCCTTCCCATCCGTCATGGCCGGTCGTGAAGGCTCGGGGGTCGCTCGCCGTTACGAGCGCAATGTGGGCCCGGTTCTTCGGTGAACCGGGCTGTTGAAGGCGTGGTGGTCGCTCGGCGGCCAGCATGGCTGTGTCACCGTGCCGGCCGGCACGCCTATGTCATGTCCTGGCCAGCGGGCCTATGTCACGGTCTGGCCTGGCTCGGACGGCTGTGTCACGGTCTGGCCTGGCCTGCACGCCTGTGTGGCGGCCTGGGCCGGATGCTCTGTGTCTGGCCTGGCCGCCTGGGGGCTGTTCGTTGGCGGCTCAGTCGCCCAGGCGGTCGGCGAGGTCCAGCCACTCGGATTCGATGGTGTCCTTCTGGGCGGTGATCTCGCGGAGCTGGGCGTCGAGTGAGCCGAGCTTCGCGTAGTCGCTGGCCGCTTCCGCCATGGCCGCGTGGAGGCGGGACTCCTGGTCGCCGAGCTTGTCGAGCTGGCGTTCGAGGCGGCTGAGCTCCTTGCGGAGTTCGCGTTCCTCCTTGGCCGACAGACCTGCCCCGGCCTGTCCAGATGTGTCCGCGACCTCCGCCGGGGCCGGAGCGGTTGGTGTCGGGGAAGGGGTGCCGAGGCGGGCGGTCACGGCGGTGCCGGCGGCGCGGCGTTCGAGGTATTCGTCCACGCCGCCCGGCAGCAGCGAAAGCCTGCCGTCACCCAGCAGTGCCACGCACCGATCGGTCACGCGCTCCAGGAAGTAGCGGTCGTGGCTCACCAGGACCAGCGTGCCGGGCCAGCCGTCCAGCAGGTCCTCGAGCTCGTTGAGCGTCTCGATGTCGAGGTCGTTGGTGGGCTCGTCGAGCAGCAGGACGTTGGGGTCGTCCATGAGCAGCCTGAGCAGCTGCAGGCGGCGCCTCTCGCCGCCTGACAGGTCGCCGACGACCTTCCACTGCGCCTCACCCTTGAACCCGAGGCGTTCGAGCAGCTGGGACGCGGTCCACTCCCGCTTGCCGACCTGGAGGTATTTGCGGACCTCCTCGACCGACTCCAGCACGCGCCGGGCCGGATCCAGCTCGGCCAGCTCCTGGGACAGGTGCGCGAGGCGTACCGTCTTGCCTCTGACCACGCGTCCCGAGTCGGGCGTGACCGTGCCGGCGAGCAGGCGCAGCACGGAGGACTTGCCGGAGCCGTTCACCCCGATCAGCCCGATCCGGTCACCCGGGCCGAACTGCCACGTGAGGTCGCTCAGCACCAGCGGCCCGCTGCCCGGCCCGCCGGCGTGCAGCGTGACGTCCTCCAGGTCGTAGACGGTCTTGCCGAGGCGGGCCGCGGCGAACTTCATCAGCTCGACGGTCTCGCGCGCCGGGGGCTCGTTCGCGATCAGCGCCTGGGCGGCCTCGATGCGGAACTTCGGCTTGGACGTACGGGCGGGCGGACCGCGCCGCAGCCAGGCGATCTCCTTGCGCATGAGGTTCTGGCGGCGCTCCTCGGCGGCCTGCGCGATGCGCGCCCGCTCGGCCTTGGCAAGCACATATGCGGCATATCCGCCCTCGTAACGCTCGACGCGCCCGTCCACGACCTCCCATGTGCGGGTCGAGACGGCGTCGAGAAACCACCGGTCGTGCGTCACGACCACCAGCGCGCTCTTCCTGCCGGCCAGATGGGCGGCGAGCCAGGCGATGGCCTCGATGTCGAGGTGGTTCGTGGGCTCGTCGAGCATGATCAGGTCATGGTCGTCGATGAGCAGCTGCGCCAGCGCCGTACGCCTGCGCTCCCCGCCGGACAGGTCGGCCGCCCTGGCGTCGAGATCGAGGTCGCCGATCAGGTTGGCGAGGATCTCGCGCACCCGCTGGTCCCCCGCCCACTCGTGCTCCGCCAGCTCGCCGAGGACGATCTGCCCCACGGTGGCGCCGGGGTCGAGCGCGTCGTGCTGCGACAGGAATCCGACCCGCAGGCTCCGGGTGTGGGTGACCCGCCCCTTGTCGGGCTGCACCGTTCCCGCGATCACGGACAGGAGGGTCGTCTTCCCCCCACCATTACGCCCGACCACGCCGATGCGCTCGCCTGCCTCGACGCCCAGGGAGACGTCGCTGAGAAGCGGCTTGGGGCCGTAGGCATGGGAGACCGACTCAAGATTGACCAGATTCATGACCTCCCCAGCGTATCGGCTCCCCATCCGTCCCCCGCCCGCTTGAGAGGGCGTGGATCGAGGCTTGTGTCGTCCCGGGCCGCTCCGCGAACTGGCCTGCCCGTCACTGCGGCGGCCATACCGGCCCGGTCGCCAATGTTCAGCGGCCGACGTATCGACCGGGTGCGGTGTTGAGTTAGGGAGGCGTCGGCGGGGCCGTATCCCGGCACGCACCTTCAACGCGCCCCCGTACTCGTACTCGTCAGGCCAGGGTGGCGCCGCGTACCGGGCCGTGGGCGGCCACGGCGGTGTGGGCGGCGCCGGTGCTGGTCAGGCTGAGGGCCAGGTCGCTGGCGTGGAGCGCGTCGATGGCCAGGAAGGCGCACGTCGGGCCGGATCCTGAGACGATCGCGCCCAGAGCGCCGTGCTGGCGGCCCGCCTCCAGGGTGGGGCCGAGCTCCGGGCGCAGGTTGAGCGCGGCCTGCTGGAGGTCGTTGCTCAGGTGGGCGCCAAGGGAGTAGGCGTCACCCGTGCCCAGCGCCTCCATGAGGTCGTCGTCCAGCTGCGGCCAGGGGACCTGGGCGCCCGAGGCCGCTCTGAGCCGGTCGCACTCGGCGTACACGCTGGCCGTGGAGAGCCCGCCGTTCGCCAGCGCGAACACCCAGTGGAAGGTGCCGCCGGTGGGGAGCTCGCTCAGCTGCTCGCCCCGCCCGGTGCCGACCGCCGTGCCTCCGAGCAGGGAGAACGGCACATCGCTGCCCAGATCGCCGGCGATCTCCATGAGATCCTCGAACGGCAGCCCCAGCCCCCACAGTTCGTTGCAGGCCACCAGCGCGCCGGCGGCGTCGGCGCTGCCGCCCGCCATGCCGCCCGCCACGGGGATGTCCTTCTGGATGATCAGCTCGGCGCCGTAGGTGCGGCCCGCGTGCTTGGCGAGCGCCCGGGCGGCCCGGATCGCCAGGTTGTTGTCGTCGGTCGGCACCTGGTCGGACCACTTGCCGTTGACCACCACGGTGATCGACTCGGACTCCTTCGCCACCACCTCGTCGAAGATCGACACGGCGTGGAAGACGTTCACCAGGTCGTGGTAGCCGTCCTCCCTGAGCGGGCCGACAGATAGCTGCACGTTGACCTTCGCGGGCACACGTACGGTGACCGAACTCATCTAACCCTCTCCGTGGATGCTCCGGCCCTCGGGCTGGAGTGGTGGCTGGGCCTGATCGCCCCAGGCCCACCCCGTATCGGCGGGGTGAACCTCTGCTCGCAGGCCGGGAGCGAGTGACCGTGCGTCCTTGCTCCGGCGTCGATGTTATCGAGGCACGCAGCCCTGACATGCGGTTCTGGAAAGATGGCTGGAGGACCGATCATTTCCTCAACACGAAGCGTTAAGTAGGTGGCCATTTGTCCGAGGTGACGGTTGTCGAGGTGCCGCAGTGGCGGGGCTCCGGGTCGCGTACGGCGGAGCGGCTGCGCGAAGGGGCTCGGCTGCTGGCCGGCATGGTGGACGCCGGCCGTCGGGTGCGGGTGGAGGTCGATGACGATCTGGTCGTCACCGCCTCTCGGGTGCGCGAGGCGATCGCACGGGTCGGCGACGGGCTCGTGGTCACCGCCGGTGGGGACTGCGGGGTCGAGCTGGAGCCGGTCGCGGCGGCCATCAAGCGGCACGGGGATCGGCTGGTCGTCGTGTGGATCGATGCGCATGGAGATCTGAACACGCCGGAGTCCTCGCCTTCGGGGGCCTTTCACGGGATGGTGCTGCGTGCACTGACAGGGGATGGGCCCGCCGGGCTGGTGCCGGGGGATCCTCTCGATCCGGGGCGGATCGTGCTCGCGGGTGTGCGCGACCTTGACGCTCCCGAGCTGGCGTTCGTGGAGGAGCGCGGGATCCGGTGGCTGACCGTGGCGGACTCCGGCGCGGCGCTGGCCGACGCGGTCGCGGACATTCGTGACGACGCCGTTGTCTACGTGCACATCGACCTGGACGTGCTGGATCCGGAGGTCTTCGCGAGCGTGGGCTGCCCTACGCCCGGCGGGCTGCGGCCCGACGAGCTGCTCTCCCTGGTCTCCGCCGTCGCCGGGCGGTTCGAGGTGGTGGGGCTGGGACTCATGGAATACGAAGCCTTCGGGGAGAGGGATCAGGGCATGCTTGCCGGGCTGGTCGAGGCGCTGGTGGAGGCCTGTCTCCCGAGGTGACGGCCCGCGCCCGGGCCATCCCAGGCGGTGAGTGCAGCGGGTCAGCCGGGGCGGGTCATGCCGCGGTAGGCGGCCCGGTAGTAGGGCGAGGTGAGGAAGGCGGTCTTCTTCACCACGTCGCCGGTCTTGGGGGCGTGGATCATCAGGCCGCCGCCCAGATAGAGGGCCACGTGGGTCGGGTCGCCGGTGCCGCCGCCGAAGAAGATCAGATCGCCCGTGCGGCGGGCGCTGAGGGGGATGCGGCGGCCCTGGCGGAACTGCGTGCCTGTGTAGTGGCCGAGTTTCACCCCGGCGCGGGCCCAGGCGTAGAGGGTCAGGCCGCTGCAGTCGAAGCCTCTCGTCCGGGCTCCCCTGCCGATGCCGAGGGTGGGGCCGGTCGAGGTGCCGCCGCCCCAGGAGAAGGGCACGCCCAGCTGGGCCAGGGCCGCGGCGGCGGCGATCTCGCCGCGGGTGCGTTTCCTGCCCTGTCGTCTCAGGGTGCGGGTGCCGGCGTCTATGCCCTGGTCCACGATCTTGACGCCTTCTTCCAGGGGTCTTCCGCCGACGCCTCTTTCCAGGTCCATGGCCTCGCCGTCAAGGCTCGCTCTCAGGTCCAAGGTCTTGCGTCCGGCCGTCACCCTATGGTGGTGCAGAGGCTGGTGGCCGATGGTCGCTTCCTGGTCCTGAGACTTGAGGCCGGTGATGGCTCTCGGGGCGAGGGGCCTGTGGCCGGTGGTCGCTCTCTGGGCGAGAGGCTGGCGGCCGGTGCTTCTGCTTCGCAGAGGTTTCCAGGGTTGTCGGGCGCACGTCTCCGCTTCCGGGCATGGGAGCGGAGACAGGGAGATCGCCCGTGCCGGGTCGCCGGGCAGGGCGAGGGTCGCGAACAACGCGCCGGTGGTGGCGAGCCGCAACCGGGTGACGATGCTGATCATGTTGGCCTCCTGTGCCCCGTGGGGGTTGTTGGGACGGGAGGCCAGGATCACAAGCTGGGGCCGGGTCGTTCGGGGCCGAACGCGGTTCTGTGGACAGGGGCGGTGGAGTGGGTGGGGGTTGTGGAAAGGGAGCGCGTCAGGGCCTGGACTCGGCGATGCGGGCGAAGGCCTGGACGTCGAGTTGCTCGCCGCGCGCCGACGGGTCGACTCCGGCGGCCCGCAGTACCTCCTCGGCGAGGGGGGCGCTGCCGGCCCAGGAGGAGAGGGCAGCGCGCAGGGTCTTCCTGCGCTGGGCGAAGGCGGCGTCCACCACCTCGAACACCTCCTCGCGCGACGCCTTCGTCGCCGGCGGCTCCCGGCGTACCAAGGAGACCAGGCCGGAATCCACGTTAGGGACGGGCCAGAAGACGGTACGGCCGACCGGGCCGGCGCGGCGGACGTCCGCGTACCAGGCGGCCTTGACCGACGGCACCCCGTACACCTTCGAGCCTGGACCGGCGGCGAGGCGGTCGGCCACCTCCGACTGGACCATGACCAGGCCCTTGCGCAGGGACGGAAGGGCCTGCAGGAGGTGCAGCACGACGGGGACGGCCACGTTGTAGGGGAGGTTGGCGACCAGCGCGGTTGGGGCGAAACCGGCCAGATCGTCGGAAGTGATCTTCATGGCGTCCGCGTTCACGACCGTGAGCTTGTCGGACGCCTCGCGCTCGGCGACCGTGATGGGGAGCTGGCGGGCCAGCACCGGGTCGATCTCGACGGCCACCACGTGGGCGGCGGGCTCCAGGAGCGCGAGTGTGAGCGAGCCGAGCCCCGGCCCCACCTCGATGACCACGTCCTCCTGCGACAGATCCGCCACCCGGACGATGCGCCGGACGGTGCCCGCGTCGATCACGAAGTTCTGCCCTAGCTTTTTAGTCGGACGAAGATCTAGCCTGTCCGCCAAAATACGTATTTCTGCAGGGCCCAACAGCCTCATCATCCAATCAGTCTCTCTTATCGAAGAACCATCGATGGCGCTTGGGGAGACCAAAGGAGAGGATGGCGTGGAACAGGAAGGGACGTCCCTCATGGAGCCAACGGGCGCCGCGCCGCTTCGCCCGACGGACTTGCGGGAAATCGGGCCTTACCGGCTGCTCGGCCGGTTGGGTGAGGGCGGCATGGGGACCGTGTTCCTCGCCCGGGCGCCGACGGGGCGGTTCGTCGCACTCAAGGTCGTGAAGGCGGAGTTCGCCAATCAGGAGGGGTTCGCGGCCAGGTTCCACGCGGAGGTCGAGAACGCTCGCCGGGTGGCGTCGTTCTGCACGGCCCAGGTGCTGGACAACGGCAACACCGGGGACGGGCGCCCGTACATGGTGACCGAGTACATCGCGGGCACCCCGCTCTCCGACCAGATCACAACATACGGGGCGCTGGAGCCGGGGGCCCTGCACGGCGTCGCGCTGGGGGTGGCGGCGGCGCTGGCGGCGATCCACGTCGCCGGGCTCGTGCACAGGGACCTGAAGCCGGCGAACGTGATCCTCTCCCTGTCCGGGCCTCGCGTGATCGACTTCGGCATCGCCAGGGCGCTCGACAGGGAGACCGGGTTCACGCTGTCCGGCGAGTTACTGGGCAGCCCGGGGTGGTGGGCTCCCGAGCAGGTACGGGGCGAGGCTGTCAGCCCGGCGGTCGACATCTTCGCCTGGGGGTGCCTGGTGGCGTACGCGGGCAACGGGCGGCACCCGTTCGGCCGGGGCGACCCCATCACGCTGGCCACGCGCGTGCTGAACAACCCTCCCGACCTGGGCGTGCTGCCCGCGCCGCTCAACGAGCTGGTACGGCGGGCCACCTCGATGGACCCCGGGCCGCGTCCGACGGCGCAGGATCTGCTGATCGCCCTGGTGGGAGGGAGCGCGCCGGCCAGGGTGAGCGACCCGCCCACCCTGGTGGCGACCGAGATGCTGAGTGACTGGCAGCCGCCGCAGAACGTGGTGGACGAGCCGGACATCACCGCCACCTTCGCCACGCCGCCGCCGAGTGACGCGACGAAGGAGGCCCCCAACCTGCCGGGCGGTCCGGGCGTCCCGGGCAGTTCCGCAGCTCAGGGCGGTCCCAACGTCCCGAATGGTCCAGGAGCTCAGGGCGGTCCCAACGTCCCGGGCGGTGCCGGGGCTCAGGGCGGTCCTGGGGCTCGGGGCGGTCGGGGCGTTTCGGGTGGTCCCCGTGTGCCTGGTGGCGACGCGGGGTCCGGTCCGCCGGGCGCGTTCGGCGGCCAGGCCGGTACGGAGGACGCCCCGCCTCCTCAGCAGAGCCAGGCGTCGATCGAGGAGCTGGCCCGGCGGGAGGAGGAGGCGGCGAAGGAGGAGTTCGCGCGCTGGGAGGCTCAGGCCCGGGAGCGGGAGCGGGCTCAGGCGGAAGGGCTGGAGAGGCAGAAGCAGCTGGCCTGGCAGGAGCTGGCCCGGCAAGAGCAGGACAAGGCGCGAGGCCAGGAGGCTCAGCGCGGGCAGCACGGCCAGCACGCGCCCGGGCAGCACAGTCAGCAGCGTCAGCAGGGGCAGCAGGGGCACGGCCAGCACGGGCAAGGTCAGCAGGGACAGCTTGGATTTCCTGGTGGTGCCACCCGGCCGGGTGGCCCCGGCGCGGCCGGCCTCCCGGGCGACGCGGGCACCGCACGGCTGCCGGGCGACGCACGTGTCACCGGCCTGCCGCAGGGTTCCCCTGCGACGGCGCGGCACGGTGATTCCGGCACGGTGGCGCTGCCGGGTGACCCGGGCACGGTCTCGTTGCCGGGTGATGAGCCCGACACTCTCGGCGGTACGAGGACGAAGGGGACTCGATGGCTCGTCGCCGCCGCGGCGGCCGTGGTGGCCGTCGTCGTGACGACGGCCGTCCTGATCGTCACCTCCACCCGAACCACCACCGTCACCACGACTCCCGGCACCCCCTCCCGGGCCGCCGCCACCGCGGGCCCGAGTGACGTGGGCCGCCGGTTCGCGCTGGGCGCGGGTCTCGACGACCCCATCGCGATCGTCGGCTCGGCCCCGCAGTGCGGGTTGAAGGAGTTCGAGGGCAGGGCCGCGACCCAAGGGCAGCTCTGCGTGATCCCCTGGACGATGATCAACCCCGGGGGCGAGCGCCGGCAGCTGATCCAGCCCGTCGTCACCATGGTCGACGACCGCGGAGGCGAGCACGACCCGGCCCCCGTCACCCTGCCGCCGGCCATCCTGCCGGGTGCCCGCGTGGACAGCGCGTTCGTGTTCGACCTGGCCATGTACCGCAAACCCGTGCAGATGACGGCGACCATGCTCGAGAACGGCAAGCAGATCGAGGTGAGGCTGGGGTGATCCGCTCAGCGCTCGTCGCGCTCATGCTCGCGTCCGTAACCCCGCTCGCCCACGCCGGAACGGCGGCCACGCCGGCCCACGCCGGGACGGCGGCCACGCCAGTCCACGCCAGGACGGCGCTCGCTCGCACTGGGACGGCGGCGGCCTGCGCCGGCACCGCCGACTTCGACGGCGACGGCGTGGACGACATGGCCGTGGGCGACCCGTTCGCGGACGGCCAGAAGGGCGCGGTGAGCGTGGTGTCGGGCGACAAGGTCGTGCCCGTCACCGTCCCCGGCCTGGCCGCCGGTGATGCCTTCGGCTGGTCCGTACGGCTGGCCAAGGTCGACTCCGACACCTGCGCCGACCTGGTGATCGGTGCCCCGTACGCCGACGTGAACGGCACCGAGGACGCCGGGGCCGCCTACGTCGTCTACGGCGGCGGCGCCCTGCCGCCCCAGCGGCTGACCGCGACGCGGCCGCAGCGGTTCGCGCATTTCGGCTGGTCGCTGGCCGCCCGCGACGACCTGGTGGCGATCGGCGCGCCGTACGAGGACGAGGCCGACGTCCTGGACGCGGGCGCCGTCTACATCCGCAAGGGCACGGGCCCGCTGCGCCGCATCAGCCAGGAGTCCGACGACGTGCGCGGCAACAGCGAGGTGGGCGACCAGTTCGGCTGGTCCATGGCGTTCGGGAAGGGGAACGAGCTCATCGTCGGCGTCCCGTACGAGAACGACGACGGTCTGGGCCGGCAGGTGGAGGCCGGCAAGATCGATTCGGGCTCGGTGGTCTTCATCGACGACGTGCTGGCGTCCAAGCTCACGACGCTGAAGGTGGATTCGCCGACCGCCGCCTCGGGCGACCGGTACGGCTTCGCGCTGGCCTACGCCGAACGCTCCGGCTACGCCCTGAGCTCGCCGGGTCCCGGCTACGTCCAGCTGCTCGACCTGGACAGGAAGCCGACGAGGAGGGTGACGCAGGGCGGCCCGCAGGCGTTCGGGTTCTCGATGGCCACCTCGGCGGACGGCAGGCTCGCCATCGGCGCGCCGTACGGGGGCGGCGTCCGGGTGATCTCGTGGAAGGACGCGGCCGAGGACCGGCGGCTGCCTGCGGGCGACGGGCTGTTCGGGTGGTCGGTGGCCTTCAGCGGCAACAAGCTGATCGTGGGCCAGCCGGACGCGCAGCCGTACGGGAGGATCTCGGTGACGGGGCGGAACTCCGACGCCCTGCAGCCGATCCAGCCGACCCAGGGAGCGGACTTCGGCGCGTCGGTGTCCGGCTGACGGCTCCCGAGCTCCCCCGACTCCCCGGCTCCCGGGTGCTGTCAGCCGAACAGGCTGTCGCCGCAGGACGGCCACTGGCGCCGCCACCGCCCGTCCACCTGCTGGTACAGCAGCTGCGCCCGGTACGTCTGCTCCTCCGGAGGCCAGCTGCTGGGCAGCCCCATCCCGCCCACGGCCTCCCACATCGGCATGCTGAACCCGTACATCCCGTAGTACGGCCCGTCCGGGTTGTACGCCTCGGGGTCGCTGTGGGACTCGCACTCGGCGAGCGCCGCCCAGTCGAGCCGCAGCACGTCCGGCCGGACCGGCATGGTGCGCGGCGGCGTGACCGTGATGATGGTGCCGTCCGCGGGGAAGCTGCGCAGCGGCGGGCTCACCACGTATCCCCGGCGCAGGGGCACGCCCTTCTGCTTGAGCACCTCGCGTACCGTCCTCGCCGTGGTCCGCGACGAGATGCGGGACGTGCCCGCCACCACGTACACCTTGCGCCGGGTGTAGAAGCTGAGCTCCATCCCCGACAGCGGCACGGCGTCGTCCGGCGGCGCGGACGCCTGGCCGGCCGTCGGGGTGAGGTCGAGCTCGGCCAGGGCGTCGCCGACGTTCGTGGCGGTGACCAGGTGCCTGGTGGTGCGGCCGTCGACGGTCAGGGTGATGGGACGGGCGCGGCGGACCTCGATGGTGGCCCCGTCGGTCACGCTCTCCGGCATGGCGGGCCGTACGACGTCCCCGCGCCCCACCGAGACGCCGGCGTCGGCCAGCACCTCGCGTACGGTGGCCGCGACCACGCGGACCTCGGTACGGTCGCCGTCGACGACCACGGCGACCTCTTTGACGAGGAACGACACCGCCACGAGCGCGCCGAACGCCACCGCGCCCGCCAGGCACACGACCGGCGTCCACGGGGAACGCCAGGGGATCGCCGGACGCGGCGCACGCCGCTTTCCTCGCACGTACCACCTCCGGTAGCGGTCGGGACGGCCCGAAACGCTAGCGGCGGGTCACGCTCCGCGACCACCGGTTCACCGAAAGATGGTCACCATTCGCCGAACACCGTGACTCCGTTGGCGCTGATCGCCGCGCACAACTCATCCGGATGGACGCCCTTGACCTCGGCCAGGCAGCGCAGCGTGAGGGGGACGAGGTAGGGGGCGTTGGGTTTGCCCCGGTACGGGACCGGCGGCAGGTAGGGGGCGTCGGTCTCGACCAGCATGAGCTCCTGGGGCGCGGTGCGGGCGGCCTCGCGGAGGTAGGCGGCGTTCTTGTACGTCACGGGCCCGGAGAAGGACATGAAATATCCGGCTTCCGCGCACTTTTTCGCCATCTCGGCGTCACCCGAGAAGCTGTGGAAGACCACCCTGTCCGGCGCGCCCTCCTCGGCCAGCACCCTGAGCACGTCGTCGTGCGCCTCCCGGTCATGGATGACCAGGGCCTTGCCGGTGCGCTTGGCGATCTCGATGTGCGCGCGGAAGGACGCGTGCTGGTCGTCCTTGCCCGCCCAGTCGCGGTAGTAGTCGAGCCCGGTCTCCCCCACCGCGCGCACCTGCGGCCGCCGCGCCAGCCGCTCGATCTCGGCCAGCGCCTCCGGGGTGGCCTCGTGGGCCTCGTTCGGGTGGATGGCCACCCCGGCGTACACGCCTTCCTGCTCGGCCGCCACCTCGGCGTTCCACCGGGACGACGCCAGGTCGTAGCCGATCGTGACCAGCCGCGTCACCCCGACCGCCCGGGCCTCGCTCAGGATGCTCCGCACGCTGGCCTCGGCGGCCTGAGCGGCCTGCGCCACCGGGTCGCCGGACGACGCCTGCCGGTTGCCGACCATGATGTCGAGGTGGCAGTGGCTGTCGAACACGGGCGCGGACAGCGGCTCCGGGGCCGCGGGTCTCTGGCTCACGCACTCCAACGTAGCGCCAGACCCGCCGGGGCCCGCCGTCCCCCCACGCGAGGGACGGCGGCGGAGATCCGGTTAGCGCCCGGACGTCGGCGTCACTTCCCCGGGTTGTCCAGCCGGGCCAGCTCCTCGTCCACGACCTTCGGGTCGAGCTTCTTGAACAGCGGCACGGGCGGCGCGAGAGGCGTGCCCGGCTTGATCGGCCGGTGCTCCCAGCGAGCGGCGCTCTCGGCGTAGTCGCCGGTGATCACCGGGTAGGGGGCGCCGCCGTCCTCGTCGACCTCGCGCATCTCCGGCATGCCCGACCACACGCCCTCGCCGCCCAGCATGGCGTGGACCTTGTTGGACGAGCCGGGCAGGAACGGCGTCAGCATCGTCTTGGCGTCGTCGACCACCTGGAGCGCGACGTGCAGGATCGACTTCTGCCGCGCCGGGTCCTCCTTGAGCTTCCACGGCTCCTGCTCGGCCAGGTATTTGTTGGCCTCGCGGACCACGTCGAACGCCTCGGTGATCGCGTTCTTGAAGCGCGACCTGGCCAGCTCCTCGCCCACCGGCGCGAACGCCTTGCGCGAGCGCTCCAGCAGCGCCCGGTCGGCGTCGGTCAGGTCGCCCGGCTCCGGCACGGCCCCGAAGTTCTTCGCCGCCATCGAGATGGACCGGTTGACCAGGTTGCCCCAGGCCGCGACCAGCTCGCCGTTGTTGCGGTTGACGAACTCCTGCCAGGTGAAGTCGGTGTCCTGATTTTCCGGACCTGCCACCGCGATGTAGTAGCGCAACGCGTCGGCGTCGTAACGCGCCAGGAAGTCGCGCACGTAAATTACTACTTGCCGCGACGAGGAGAACTTCTTGCCCTCCATGGTCAGGAACTCGCTCGACACCACCTCGGACGGCAGGTCGAGAGCACCCAGCGAGCCGGGCGAGCCGCCGCGGTCGCCCCGGCCGCTGTAGCCGAGCAGCATCGCCGGCCAGATCTCGGCGTGGAAGACGATGTTGTCCTTGCCCATGAAGTAGTAGCCGCGGGCGTCGGGATTCTGCCACCACTGCCGCCAGGCGTCGGGGTCGCCCGAGCGCCTGGCCCACTCGACGGAGGCCGACAGGTAGCCGATCACGGCGTCGAACCAGACGTACAGCCGCTTGTTGGGCTGGTCGCGCCAGCCGTCGAGCGGGATCGGGACGCCCCAGTCGAGGTCGCGGCTGATCGCGCGCGGCTGCAGGTCGCCGAGCAGGTTGAGCGCGAACTTCAGCACGTTGGGCCGCCACTCGCCCTGCTTGGACTGCAGGTAGGAGCCGAGCACGCCGGCGAAGGCGGGCAGGTCGAGCATGAAGTGCTCGGTCTCGACGAACGTGGGCGTCTCGCCGTTGATGCGGCTCTTGGGGTTGATCAGCTGGATCGGGTCGAGCTGGTTGCCGCAGTTGTCGCACTGGTCGCCGCGCGCGCCGTCGTAGCCGCAGATGGGGCAGGTGCCCTCGATGTAGCGGTCGGGCAGCGTGCGCCCGGTCGAGGGGGAGATCGCGCCCATCGTGGTCTTGGGGAAGATGTAGCCGTTGTCGTAGAGACCCTTGAAGATCTCTTGGGTGACGGCGTAGTGGTTTTTCGTGGTCGTCCTGGTGAACAGGTCGTAGGACAGCCCGAGCCCGGTGAGGTCTTCCGCGATGACGCGGTTGTAGCGGTCGGCCAGCTCCCTGGCGCTCACGCCCTCCTTGTCGGCCTGCACCTGGATGGGCGTGCCGTGCTCGTCGGTGCCGGACACCATCAGCACCTTGTTGCCCGCCATCCGCTGGTAGCGGCTGAAGACGTCGGACGGCACGCCGAAACCAGAGACGTGCCCGATGTGGCGGGGGCCGTTCGCATACGGCCACGCGACGGCGGTCAAGATGTGCTGGGACATGGTCTTAGCCTACGGGACTTTGTCGAGCTCATTTGTTACGGCGCTGCCGTGGCTCCCCACGCCCTGGCACCGCCGTAACAGAGGGATCAGCGCTTGGAGTCTTCGAGGGACACCGCTGCGGCGGCCTCCTCGGCCGCCTTGGCGGCGACGTCGATGGAGCTCTCGCGGGTGCGGCGGATGCCGAGGATGCTGATGAACAGCGAGGCGAAGATCGTCTGGAAGCTCATGATCAGCGCCGTCGCCGACGGCACCACGATGCGCAGCGACTCGCGCGGGTCGAGCTCGCCGAAGCTGCGCACCTGCCAGTGCACCAGCGACATCACCAGGCCCACCAGACCGGCCAGCGCCAGCAGGCCGCCGACCACGAGCCCGCGCTCCAGGCTCACCATGCCGATCAGCCGGCGGATGCGCGGCGACTCCGGCAGGAAGCCCTCCTCCGCCGCGTAGACCTTCGTGAACACGGCGAACAGCGCCGCCTGGAAGCCGATCACCACCAGCGCGGACGACCCGACCAGGGTGTCGACGTCGAACGCCAGCTCGCCGATCTTCACCGGCCCGAACGTCAGCGCCGTCGCGGCCACCAGGCCGATGAGCATCATGACGACGCCGGGGTAGAAGAACAGCCACTTCGGGCTGTAGAGCAGCAGGAAGCGCAGGTGGCGCCAGCCGTCGCGCCAGGAGCGCAGGTGCGGCGGGCGGGAGCGGCCGTCGGGCGAGAGCGTCGTGGGCACCTCGCGCACGTCGAGCCCCGACAGCGTCGAGCGCACCACCATCTCCGAGGCGAACTCCATGCCGCCGGTCTGCAGCTGCAGCCGCAGGATCGCGTCGCGGCGGAAACCGCGCAGCCCGCAGTGGAAGTCGCCGATCTTCGACGGGAAGAACAGCCGTCCGACGAACGACAGCACCGGGTTGCCGAGGTAGCGGTGGAGCGGCGGCATGGCGCCCGGGGCGATGCCGCCCCTGAAGCGGTTGCCCATCACCAGGTCGGCGCCGTCGCGCAACTCCTCGACGAACGGCAGCAGCGCGGTGAAGTCGTAGGAGTCGTCCGCGTCGCCCATGATGACGTATTTGCCGCGGGCCGCCCGGATCCCGCCCATGAGGGCGTTGCCGTAGCCCTTCTCGTCGACGTGGACCACGCGGGCACCGGCGTCGCGGGCGAGCTGTTGCGAGCCGTCCGTGCTGCCGTTGTCGGCGATCAGCACCTCGCCCTCGATGCCGTGCTCCGCCATGCACGCCAGTGCCTTGCGCACACAGACTTCCACGGTCTCCGCCTCGTTGAGGCAGGGCATGACCACCGTCAGTTCCACGTGTCTACCCTTCAGTTAAGGCTGTTCCAGTGAACCATCATGCCCTCTGCCCGAGTGTGCGAGGGTCAAGACCCAAAAACGACTGGCATTCTTTACAGCATGGTGAGCGTCGCGGAGATTACCCATGTGGACCACTCCGCCCCTGGCCGGGCAGCCCGTGCGCTGTCCATGTTGCGCCGGCATCGAGTGTTCGCCGCGGCTTTCGGCGTGGGCGCCGTGCTGCGGCTCATCACCATGCTCGGCTACGGCCCGGCCATGTGGTTCAACGACTCCTACGAGTACGTCTCGGTCGCCCTGCACCCGCGGCCGCACCCGATCAGGCCGGACGGCTACAGCTTCTGGCTGATGCTGCTCGAGCCGTTCCACAGCTTCGCGCTGGTCACCTTCACGCAGCACCTCATGGGCCTGGCCACGGCGTGCCTGATCTACGCGCTGCTGCGGATCAAGTTCAAGCTGCCCAAGTGGGGCGCCACGCTGGCGGCGGCGCCGGTGCTGTTCGACGCCTACCAGATCCAGCTCGAGCAGATGGTGATGTCCGACACCATGTTCATGCTGCTCGTGGTGGGCGCGATCACGCTGGTGCTGTGGAAGCGGCGGCTGTCGTGGCGGGCGGGCGCGGTGGTCGGGCTGCTGCTGGCGCTGACGTGGCTGACCCGCTCGATCGGCCTGCCGGTCCTCGCGCTGGTGGTGCTCTACCTGCTGGTCAAGCGGACCGGCTGGCGCCCGATCGTGGCCGTCGTCACGGCCTGCGCGATCCCGGTGATGGCCTACATGGGCTGGTTCGCCTCGGCGTACGGGAAGTTCGCCATGACCAACAGCGACGGCCTGATCCTCTACATGCGCACGGCCATCTTCGCCGACTGCAACAAGATGCACATCGACAAGTACAAGGAGGTCCAGCTCCTCCTGCTGTGCATCACCGACCCGGTCAGCCAGCGCAAGGACTACGCGCAGTGGTACCTGTGGGGTCAGGGCAACGGCGACGGCACGGGCACCGGCGAGGTGCTGCACCGGTGGGGCGCCAACAAGAAGTGGAGCGAGATCACCAACGACGCGGCCAGCGCGTTCGCCACGCGGGCGATCCTCTCGCAGCCGGGCGACTACCTGAAGGTGGTGGCGCGCGACTTCCTGCGCTCGTTCCACTGGGCGCGCCCGCGCTTCCCCGACGAGTCGACCTACAACATGTACGAGTTCAAGCCGTACTACGACCTCGACGAGAACGGCCAGCCCAAGCGGCTGCCGAGGTGGTCGTCGTACGCGGGCGGCCGCACCGACACCGACGCGTTCAGCTACGAGCAGGGCCCGCCGGAGACCCGGATCGTCTATCCCTGGGCCGACATCATGAGCGGCTACCAGAAGGTGTTCTACCTGCGCGGCATCATGCTCGGCGGCATCCTGCTGATCGGCCTCTACGGGGTCGCGGTCAGGTGGCGCAAGTTCGGCGGGCCTGTGGTGCTGCCGTGGCTGGGCTCGGTCGGGCTGCTGCTGGCGCCGGCGGCGACGGCGGAGTTCGACTACCGGTACGTGCTTCCGGCGGTCCCCCTGGCCTGCATCGCGGCGGCGATCACGCTGCGCAAGGGCGTCACTTTGGGGCGGTGGTCACCCAGGAGCGCATCAGCATCCGAGCCCACCACTCTGCCTGTGTGATCGTCTCGGCGGCCAGCACCGGATAGAGCCACCCGAAGTTGATGAGCACGATGAGCGCGAGCGCCCCGACCGCCGCGGCCCCGGCCGACCTCCGGCCCGCGGGGGCGTCCCGCCTGCCCAGCGCCAGCCCCGAGACCAG
The DNA here is from genome assembly GCF_006334985.2 of Nonomuraea phyllanthi. Taxonomy (GTDB): domain Bacteria; phylum Actinomycetota; class Actinomycetes; order Streptosporangiales; family Streptosporangiaceae; genus Nonomuraea; species Nonomuraea phyllanthi. The sequence continues at coordinate 57,612 of NZ_VDLX02000013.1, read as the reverse complement.
CACGAGTGCCAGCACCATGAACGGCACGACGGGGATCATGTAGAACAGGTACATCGTGCGGTCGTCAGCGATCGCGTAGTAGAACCACGGCAGCCACCCCGCCCCGAACGCCAGCAGCGTCGCCCCCGCCCGCCAGTCCCGCGTGGCCACGTACCACGCGATGAGGCCGACCAGGGCGAGCGCGGCGGCGTACCAGAGGGCGGGGGTGCCGACGCCGAGCACGGCCTGCGAGCACTTGTCGGCCCCGCACGCCGAGGGCGGCAGGTCCGGCGGGTAGTGGAAGGAGACGGGCCGGATCAGCAGCGGCCACGACCAGGGCTCCGACATGTACGGGTGGTATTCGTGCAGGTTGCTGTGGTAGCCGAGCACCTCCAGCTGGTACTTCAGCCACGACCGCACCGAGTCGACCACGAAGAAGATCGGCCCTGAGGAGGTGGCCCGCTCCCAGTTGCGCCCCCAGCCGCCGTCGGTGACGAACCAGCCGGTCCAGGAGGCCATGAAGGTCGCCGCCGGCACCAGCACCATCGACGCGAACGCGCCCGGCAGGTCGTACGAGAACGCCCCCCGGTACGGCTCGCGCAGCCCCACGGCCCGCCGCGCGCCCATGTCCCAGACGAGGCTCAGGACGGCGAACGCGATCAGGAAGAAGATCCCCGACCACTTCACCGCGCACGCGGCTCCCAGGCAGAGCCCGGCGGCCAGCCGCCACGGCCGGAGCCCCAGCCGCGGCCCCAGCTCCGAGAGCCGTCCTGTGGCGAGCCGCTCGGCCAGCCGCCCGCGCGCCCAGTCCCGGTCGGCCACCACGCACGCGAACCCGGCCAGCACCCAGAACATCAGGAAGATGTCCAGCAGCGCCGTGCGCGAGAGCACCAGGTGCAGCCCGTCGAGCGAGAGCAGCAGCCCGCCCAGGCAGCCCAGCAGCGTCGATCGGGTCATGCGCCGCGCCACCCTGGCCATGATCAGGATGGACAGCGTGCCGGCCAGGGCGGCGGCGAAGCGCCAGCCGAACGGGTCCATCCCGAACAGCCACTCGCCCAGGCCGATCATCCACTTGCCCAGCGGCGGGTGCGCCACGAAGGCGGCGCAGTCGGCCGGCTGCGGGCAGTGCTTGAAGATGTCCAGGTTGCCGGCAAGGATGCGCTGGTCGGCGATCGGGTTGTCGGCGTCGCCGAGCATGGTCCGCTCGACGCCCCGCGTGATCAGCGAGTACGCGTCCTTCATGTAGTACGTCTCGTCGAAGACGACGGCGCGCGGTTCGCCGAGCCTGATGAAGCGCAGGAGGCCGCCGAAGAGCGCGACCAGCAGCGGCCCGATCCAGCCCCACAGCACGGTCCCCTGCATCGGCGGGACCAGCCGCTGCGCGGAAACCCCCCAGTTCCTCACCATGCGCACCCTATGGCGTGGGAGATCTCCTGTGAACCAGATCGTAGAGCTCGCGCTTGGGGATGCCCGCCGACCTCGCCACCTCGGCGACCGCGAGCTTGCGCTGCGCGCCCGCGGCGACCCTGCGGTCCACCTCGGCGACCAGCTCGTCCAGGTCCGGTTCGGCCGCCCCGGGCACGTGTCCCGCGACGACGACGGTGATCTCGCCCTTGACGCCCCCGGCCGCCCACGCGGCCAGCTCGCCGAGCCCGCCCCGCCGCACTTCCTCGTACGTCTTGGTCAGCTCGCGGCACACGGCCGCGGGCCGGTCGGCCCCGAACGCCTCCGCCATGGCCTCCAGAGAGCTCGCCAGCCGGTGCGGCGCCTCGAAGAAGACCATCGTGCGCTCCTCGCCCGCCAGGGCGGACAGGCGGCGGGCCCGCTCGCCCTGCTTGCGCGGCGGGAAGCCCTCGAAGCAGAACCGGTCGCTGGCGAGCCCTGACACGGCCAGCGCGGTGGTGACGGCGCTCGGACCCGGCAGCGCGGTGACCGTGACGCCCGCGTCGACGGCCAGCCGCGTCAGGCGGTAGCCGGGGTCGGAGACGCCCGGCATGCCCGCGTCCGTGATGACCACGACTGTGCGGCCCTGCTTCAGCGTCTCCAGCAGCTCCTCGGCGCGGGCCGCCTCGTTCTGGTCGTAATAGGACACCACCCGGCCGGCGATCTCGACGCCCAGCTCGGCCGCGAGCCTGCGCAGCCGCCTCGTGTCCTCGGCGGCCACCACGTCGGCGCCGCTCAGCATCTCGCGCAGCCGCGGCGAGACGTCGGCCGCCTGCCCGATGGGGGCCCCTGCCAGCACCAACTTGCCCTCTGCAGTCACCCGGCCATTCTGGCAGGGCATCCCAATTAAGGGTGTTTCTGCGTTTGCTATCACCTTGGGGCCCGTACGATGTGCGAATGGCGGTGACCGATTCTCCGTACCAGGCCTACGACAACTCGGAGGCCGGAGCGGGCCTTCCCGAGAAACGGCCCGAGACGCGGTCCGTACGGGATCGGGTCATACCTCCCATGCGAGGCAGCGTCCTGTGGGGATGGCTGGGTCCGATCCTGGTCACCCTCTTCGGCGCCGTCCTCCGCTTCGCCGGCCTGTCGCATCCCAAGGCCGTGGTGTTCGACGAGACGTACTACATGAAGGACTCGTTCTCGCTGATCACCTGGGGAGTCGAGCGGACCACGATCAAGGACGCCGACAAGGCGATCATCGCCGGCAACACCGACATCTGGCAGACCTGCGCGCCCGACGCCCTCGACAAGTGCGCCTCCTACGTCGTGCACCCGCCGCTCGGCAAGTGGATGATCGGCGCGGGCGAGTGGCTGTTCGGGCTCGACCCGTTCGGCTGGCGGTTCGCGGCGGCGCTGATCGGGTCGCTGTCGATCCTCGTCCTGGCCAGGGTGGCGCGGCGCATGACGCGCTCGACGCTGCTCGGCTGCTTCGCCGGCCTGCTGCTGGCCCTCGACGGCCTGCACTACGTGCTCTCGCGCACGGCGCTGCTGGACATCTTCCTGATGTTCTGGGTGCTGGCCGCGTTCGCCTGCCTGGTGGTCGACCGCGACCAGGCCAGGGAGCGGCTGGTGGCCTGGTACGAGACGTCGCCGGTCTCGCAGTACGGGCCGTCGCTGGGCATCAGGTGGTGGCGGGTCGCGGCGGGGGTCTGCCTGGCCTTCTCGATGTCGGTCAAGTGGTCGGGCATCTTCTTCGCGGCGGCGTTCGCGATCATGTCGCTGATGTGGGACTTCGGGGCGCGGCGGGCCGTGGGGCTGCGGCACCCGTACGTGGGGGCGTTCAACAAGGACCTGCCGCAGGCGGTCATGGCCTTCGCGGTGGTGCCGTTCGTGACGTACATGGCCACCTGGACCGGCTGGTTCGTCAACGCGACCGGCTACGGGCGCAACTGGGACCAGGCCACCTCCTCGGGGCCGATCTTCTTCCTCTTCGACTCGATGCGGTCGTGGATCAAGTACCAGTGGCAGGTCTTCACCTTCCACAGCGACCTGGTGTCCTCCCACCCGTACATGTCGGAGCCCTGGCAGTGGCCGCTGCTGCTGCGTCCCGTGGCCTTCTACTACGAGAGCAGGCAGAACACCTGCGGCGTCAAGGACTGCTCCGAGGCCGTGCTGGGCGTGGGCACGCCGGTGATCTGGTTCGGGGCGGTGGCCGCGCTGGTGGCGCTGATCGCGTGGTACGTCTCCTCGCGCGACTGGCGGGCGGGGGCTGTGCTGCTGGCGTACGCCGCCGGGCTGGTGCCGTGGATCTACTTCGCGATCGCCGACAACCGGACGATGTTCCTGTTCTACGCGGTGCCGATGGTGCCGTTCATGGTGCTGGCCATCACGTTGTGCGCCGGCCTGCTGATCGGGACGTCGCAGCCGACGGCGACGGGGGTCATGCCGGTACGGCGTACCGTGGGTGCTGCGGCGGTCGGCGCCTTCGCGCTGCTGGCGTTGATCAATTTCTGGTGGTTGCATCCGGTTCTTTCCGGCGAGCTGATCCCGTACACCGAATGGAAGGCGCGTATGTTGTTTGAAAAACGGTGGATATGACCGTTCTACCGTCCGCTCATTAGTGGTTTCTTAGGGTAGTCGCTGTGCAAGACCCAATACGCACCGGATTCGGTCATCGTCAGGCCAGGGGTCGATACGGCAAACTTCGAGGCATGAGTGCACCGGATGTCACCGCCCTGCTCGCCGAGTTGGAGCGCTCGCAGCCGGAGCTGGCCGAGGAGGCCAGGACCGCGGTCGAATGGCTGACGGGCGGGGAGCCGCTGGAGACGGTGACCCAGCTCGACGTCTGCGAGTTCCTCTGGTACACCCTGCCGATCAAAGTAGGGCCGCTCAAGCCCGGAGGGGACCACGAGCGCCTGGCGCGCTCGCTCGGGCGGCTGCTGCAGCTCGGTGGCCTGGAACGTTACGCCGCCCTGTGCGAGTCTCCGACGACCCTCCACATCCTGCGCACGTACGCCCGTGAGGGCGAGGACGCGGGCACCAGCGCCTACCAGCAGGCGCTCGAGGCCACGGGCGTGCTCCCGCCCGACGTGCCCGAGCTCCAGTGGAGCATGATCATGGGCCCCGAGGAGCTGGGCGCCCACCTGGCCTGCTCCGCCGCCCTGGAGCTGGCCATCGTCTCCGGCGACAGCGTCGACCGCACCGCGCTGACCCGGCGCTGGCTCACCGAGCCCCGCGCCGAGCTGGGCGGCGACAGCTGGCTCAACCGGGTGCACGGCGAGCGGCTCAACCGCTGGGTGCTGGGCCGCGGCCCGGCCAGGCGGGAGCTGGCGCAGCCGTTCGAGGTGCGCCTGCACGCGCCCGTGAGCCCGCAGCCGCTGCCCGCGCTGCACCGGCTGCTGTCACTCGCCGCCTCGGAGGGGAGCCTGCCGCTGCGGCTGGCGCCCTCGCCCGAGGCGGCGCGGCTGCGGGAGCTGGCCGAGCGCGAGCTCGGCGCGATCAGCCGCGACGGCTCGCGGCTGGCCATCACCGACTACGGCAGGCGGCTGCTCAAATCCCGCCGGGCCATGTGGTCGGCGGTGACCCGGCTGCTGCTGGCTCGGGGCGAGCACGAGTTCGAGGTGTCGGCGCGCGAGGCGGCGCTCATGCTGCTCGCCGACGGCACCCTGATGTCGCCCGCCAAGCTGCACGAACGGGTGGCGGAGGTGGTCGGCGGCGAGGGCTGGCACCCCACCACGGGCGTGGAGGACGTCGCCGGGCCGGTGAACGACCTGATCTCGCAGCTCACCGCGCTGGGGCTGGCGTTCGGCGACGAGCTGGCCGTGCGGATGGACCGCCCTGGCCAGCTCGCGGCCCTGGCCGCGCTGCGCGCCCACGCCCTGCGGCCCAGGAAGTACATCAGCTCAAGCTGACACCCGCCGCACCGCCCGCTTGAACTCGGGGCACTCGATGAGCGGGTCGTGGTCGCAGGTCACCGCGTGGCGCAGGCTGTCACGCAGCCTGGTGAGCTGCTCGACCCGCTCGGAGACCTCGCGCTCCTTGGCGGCCATGCGCTCGCGCAGGTCGCCGTCGGACGGCCTGGCCCGCAGGAACGCGCCGATCTCGGCCAGCGTGAACCCCGCGTCGCGGGCGCACGCGATCAGCGCCAGGCGCTCCAGCGTCTCGGGACGGTACGCGCGGCGCAGGCCGTTGCGCCCCTCCGCCTCGATGAGCCCCTTGCGCTCGTAGAAGCGCAGCGCCGACGCGGCCAGCCCGCTGCGCCTGGCCACCTCGCCGATGTCGATCAACGTGTCGTCCACCGTCGCTCCTTGACTTGAACCGCGCTTCAAGTCGCAGTCTAGTCCCATGCGAATTCACCACCTCAACCTCGCCTCCATGCGCGAGATCGATTCCCACGACGGCCGGCCCGCGGCCCGCGTGGTGTGCCACGCCCTGCTGGTCGAGACGCCCGCGTCCGGGCTCGTCCTGGTCGAGTCCGGGCTGGGGCTCGACGACGTGGCAAGGCCCGGCGAGCTGCTGGAGCACGAGTGGACGGAGCTCGTCCAGCCGCTGCTCTCCCCTGCCGAGACGGCCGTGCGGCAGGTCGCCGCGCTCGGGCACGACCCGCGCGACGTGCGGCACATCGTGCCGACCCACCTGGACGTGGACCACAGCGGCGGGCTGCCCGACTTCCCGCACGCCGTCGTGCACGTCATGGAGGCCGAACTGGAGGACGCCATCAAGCAGGCCCCCAGCCGCCGCTACCGGCCCGGCCACTGGGCGCACTCGCCGAAATGGCAGACATATCCGGGTACGGGCACGCGCTGGCTGGGCGTGGACGGCGTGCGCCCGCTGGCGGGGCTGCCCGAGGACCTCCTGCTCGTGCCGCTCGACGGGCACACGCGCGGGCACGCGGGAGTGGCGGTCAACGACGGTGACCGCTGGCTGCTGCACGCCGGGGACGCCTACTTCCACCACGGCGAACTGGAGCGCCCGCCCCGGTCGCACCCGCTGCTGGACGTGGTGCAGCTCGGCGCCCAGGTCGACGCCGAGCGCCGGCTGTCGAGCCAGGAGAGCCTGCGCTCGCTCGCCCACGACCACGGGGTCGCGGTTTTCTCGGCCCATGACCCCTGGGAATTGTCCAGTTACATACGGTAGTTACCATTGAAGGCATGGAGTTGTTCCCAGCGATGCCCCTGGCCGAGTGGGCCGAGGCCAAGGAGACCTTTCACAGGTTCGCGCAGATCGTCGGCAAGATCCGGCTGTCGGCCAGCAACCGGCGCAACCACTGGTGGCAGGTGCCCTTCCACCCGACCGGGCACGGCCTCACCACGCGGCCGATGGGCGGGCTGGGCGAGCAGCCGCTGTTCAGCATCGACTTCGACCTGATCCGCCACCGGCTGGTGGTGGAGGTGCTCGACGGGCGCAGCGCGGAGTTCAGCCTGATCGGGCGGTCGGTGGCCTCGTTCCACGAGCGGCTCTTCGAGACGCTGGCGGGGCTCGGGATCCGGCCGGAGATCTGGGCGGTGCCGTTCGACCTGGGCGACGACACGCCGTTCGCCGAGGACACCCTGCACGCGCGCTACGACCCGATGCTGATCAACCGCTACTGGCGGATCCTGTCGCAGGTGGCGCAGCTCCTCGACCGGTACGCCGCCGACTTCGCCGGCAAGACCTCGCCGGTGCACCACTTCTGGCACACGTTCGACATCGCCGTCACGCGCTTCACCGGGCGGGTGGTACGGGTCTCGCCGGACGCCGACCCCGTCACCCGTGAGGCCTACAGCTGGGAGGTCATCAGCTCGGGCTTCTGGTTCGGCGACAAGGAACGGCCGTGGCCGGCGTTCTACTCCTACACCGCGCCGGAGCCGCCGGGCCTGGAGCGCGAGCCACTCCGGCCGATCGAGGCCGAGTGGCTGCCCGCGCGGGGCAGCCACCTCGCGATCCTGCGGTACGACGACGTGCGCGGGATGGGCGACCCCGTGGCGGCCGTGCTGGAGTTCCTGGACAGCGCCTACGAGGCCGGCGCCAAGCTGACCGGGGTGGACATGGAGGTGCTGGCCTCGCCCGGCGGCATCACGGACCCGTACTACGGGAAGCACTGAGGACCGCGGGAAGCACAGAGCGCCCGGCCCCTCGGAAGGGGCCGGGCGCTCCACGTGTAGCAACCGGTGTGCAGGTCGCCTCTCGGCGAAAGGCACAACGCGGCTCCAGCCGAACGGTAGTCCGCGAAGGCAATAGGTGAGGCCCGGGGACACTGGACACACCGGCCACGATTCATGTAACCACACCAGCCCGGCGAACATTCCCGGGCGGCGCCGTCTCCCTCAGCCGGCCGCACGTGAGGGAGCGGGGGCCGCGACCACGATGTCACCGGCCAGCAGGATCGCGGCGAACGCGAGCAGCCCCGCCACCCCGCCCACCCAGCCGACGATGGACCCCACGCCCGCGGCGGTGACGCTGGGGCCGGTCAGCAGCCCCTGCACGCACGCCAGGCCGAACAGGCCGCCGAGCTGCTTGCTGAGCGCCGACCCCGCCGTGGCGGCGCCCATGTCGGCGCGGGGCACGCTGCCCTGGGTGGCGATGGTGAGGCCGCCCATCGCGGGGCCGGTGCCGAGCCCCACGACCAGCAGCCACGCGGCGGTCACGATCGGGGACGTCTCGGATCCGAGGGTGAAGAACGACAGCGACCCGGCCGTGACCAGCGCCGCCCCGCCCAGCAGCAGGGACCTGACCTGGCCGGAACGCATGACCAGGGCGGCCGTCAGCCGGTTGCCCGCGACCATGCCGAGGAGCAGCGGGAGCACGAGGAGCCCGGAGACGGTGGCCGAGTGGCCGCGTACGTGCTGGAGGTAGAGCGGCAGCAGCACGCCCACGGGCAGGCTCGCGAGCTGGAAGAAGAAGCCGCCGGTGAGCAGGGCCGCATACGTGCGCCGGCGCAGCAGCCCCATGGGGAGCACCGGGGTGGCCGCCCGGCGCTCGACGGCTGGCAGCGCGACCAGCAGGACGAGACCGGCCACCAGCGTGCCGAGGACGGCGGGGTCGGCCCAGCCGCGCGTGGTGTTGCCCTTGAGGCTGAGCCCGATCAGGACCAGCGACAGGCCGCCGACCAGCAGCGCGATCCCGCCCGCGTCGAGCCGGCCGGGCGCGGCGCCGGGCAGGCGGCGCTGCGGCAGCAGCACCGCGATCATCACGGCGGCGACCACGCCGACCGGCAGGTTGACCAGGAACGCCCACCGCCAGCTCGCGTGATCGGTCAGCAGGCCGCCCAGCAGCGGCCCGCCCAGCATCCCCACGATCATCATGGTGGCCATCAGGGTCTGCATCCGGACCATGCCCGCCATGCGGGCCGGCGGGTACAGGTCCCGGATCGTCGCCATCCCCAGCGTGAGCAGCGCGCCCGCGCCTAACCCCTGGACCGCCCTCGCGACGATCAGGAACGGCATCGAGGCGGCCAGGCCGCAGGCCAGCGAGGCGACCAGGAAGATGCTCACGCCGGTCAGGAGGAGGCGGCGGCGGCCGTACAGGTCCGAGAAACGGCCGTAGATGGGGACGCTCACCGAGGACGTGAGCAGGTACGCCGTGACCAGCCACACGTACCAGGAGCCGGTCCCGCCCACCTGCTCGACGATGCGCGGGAGTGCCGTGCCGACCACGGTGCCGTCGAGCATGCCGAGGAAGGCGCAGCCGAGCAGCGCGTACGTCACCGCCGCGCGGCGGCGGGGCGCGAGGTCCTCGTAGAGGTCCGTCATCCGGCCTCATCCCCCTCCACGGCGCCGTGCAGGAAGAGGCTCACCAGCTCGGCCGAGGTGAGCAGGGTCTCCCTCCGGCCCGCCGCCAGCAGCAGGAACTGGAACGCCTCCGCCAGGCGCTCGGGCGGGAGCCTGAGGCGGTCGCGGTCGGGCTCGAACAGGCCGGTCAGCACCTCGCGGGTCGCCGCCAGCGACGCCTCCCGCCCCGACACCAGCCGCCCCGGACCGCCCGAGGCTCCGCGGCCCATGGCCTCCCTCAGGGCACCTTCCTTCCTCGCGCCATCTTTCTCGCCATGACCACCTGCCTCGCTTTGACCACCCGCCTCGCCGGAACCACCCGGCTCCCCGTTGGCACCTGGCTGTCCCTGACCAGCCGGCTCACCGCGGCCGACGGCCTCGCCGGGCGCCTCCTGGGCCTCCGTGGAGGAGCCGGCGCCTTCGGAGGGGCGCAGGAGCCGGGGGTCGCGGCGGAGACCGCCGGATGCGGCCAGGGCACCGGCGACGGCGCCCATGCGGGCCAGGTGGGCGTGGAGCGCCTCCGACGCCTCGACCAGCCGCTCCTCCAGCGGCAGGTCCAGCGAGATGGACGCCACGTACGCCAGCGTGTCGTCGGGCCGCGCCGCCTCGGCCATGCAGGCGGCCAGCACCGCGTCCTTGTCGCCGAAGGCACGGAAGATCGTGCCCTCGCCGATGCCCGCCGCGCGGGCGATCTGGGCGGTGGTCACGGACGTGCCGTACTCCACCACCAATGGGAGCGCCGCTCGCACGATCATCTCGCGGCGCTGCTCTGGGCTCATCGCCGGCGCGCGTCGCCGGCCTGGTGTGTTCGTCATGGCTTCGACAGTACGGAGTGAGTACTCACTCCGTCAAGCCGCTTATCATTGGCAGTGGGGTGACCGGCATTCGCCGAGCACATCTACACCGAACGGCGGATGCCCAAGAGTGCGGGCCACAGCGCGACCTCGGCGGGCCTGCGTCTCGCGCCCGGCACCGACGGCCCGCTACGGCACCGGCTGCGGCGGCTCGCCGTCACCCTCCGGCACATCAGGCTGGGATGACGGCCGCGCGGGCTGGGCCGATGGCGGGGCGGGCCGGACCGGTGGCGGGGCGGGCCGGACCGGTGGCGGGGCGGGCCGGACCGGTGGCGGGGCGGGCCGGACCGGTGGCGGGGCGGGCTAAGCCGATGGCGGCGTGGGCTCGCCGTGCAGGTCAGAGGGGGTCGACAGCCGTGCGGCCCTGCCGTGCAGGTAGCGCTGTTGCGGGAAGCTCGTCGTACGCCTGGCCGCCTGCTCGTAGCAGTCGCGGGCGCCCGCGCGGTCGCCGGCCATCTCCAGCAGGTGCCCGCGCACGGCGTGCAGCCGGTGGTCGTCCCGCAGCGGCTCCTGGAGCCGTTCCAGCAACCCGAGGCCCGCGAGCGGACCGCGCGCCATGGCCACGGCGACCGCGTGGTTGAGCGCCACGACGGGATTGCCCGCGATGCGCATCAGCAGCTCGTACAGCGCCACGATCTGCGGCCAGTCGGTCTCCTCCGCGCTCGGCGCCTCGTCGTGGACGGCCGCGATGGCCGCCTGCAGCTGGTACGGGCCGGGGCTGCCGCGCCCGAGCGCTTCGGTGACGAGCGCGACGCCCTCCTCCACGGCGGCGGCGTCCCACAGGGATCGGTCCTGCTCGGCCATCGGGATCAGCGCGCCGTCGGGACCGGTGCGCGCTGGCCGCCGCGCGTCGGTGAGCAGCATGAGCGCGAGCAGCCCGGCCACCTCCGGGTCGTCGGGCACGAGGCGGCACACCGTACGGGTCAGCCTGATCGCCTCGGCGGCCAGCTCCGCGCGCTGGAGGTCGGGCCCGGACGTGCTGGCGTACCCCTCGTTGAAGATCAGGTAGAGCACGCGCAGCACCGCGCCCAGGCGTTCCGCGCGCTCCTCGGCCCTGGGCAGGCGGAAGGGCAGGCCGCTGTCCTTGACCCGCTGCTTGGCCCGGGTGATGCGGCGGGTCATCGTGCCCTCCGGCACCAGGAACGCGCGCGCGATCTCCGCCGTGGTCAGGCCGCCGACGGCGCGCAGCGTGAGCGCGACCTGCGCGGGCGGCGACAGCGACGGGTGGCAGCACATGAACAGCAGCACGAGCGTGTCGTCCCCCGCCCGAACGGGCTGGTCGGCGGCCGGCGCCAGCCGGTCGGCGGGCAGCGCCCGCGCCGCCACGGCGTCCTCCCTGCGGCGGCGCGCCTGCTCGCTGCGCAGCAGGTCGGTCAGCCGCCGCGCCGCCACCGTGATCAGCCAGGCGCGGGGGTCGTCCGGCACGCCCTGCTCGGGCCAATGCGTGGCGGCGGCGAGCAGCGCCTCCTGGACGGCGTCCTCGGCCGTGTCGAAGTGCCCGTAGCGGCGCACGAGCGCGCCGAGGACCTGCGGCGCCAGCTCGCGCAGCAGGTCCTCGGCCGGGGTGCCGCCGATCAGAACCCCAGGTCGGCGCTGGAGTCCACGATGGGCCGGATGTCGGCGTACATGGTGTCGGCGGGGTCGCCGGGGTACGGGCACTGCCCCAGGCGGGCGGCCAGCTCGGTGGCCCGGTCGAAGCTGTCGCACTCCACGATCCAGTAGCCGGCCAGCACCTCCTGCGTCTCGGCGTACGGGCCGTCGGTCACGAACGCCTCGCCGCCGCGCGAGCCGACCCGGCGGGTGTGCACCGGCGCGGCGAGCCCGCGCGTCTCCACCAGCTCGCCCGACTCCTCCAGCTCCTTGTTGAACGCCTCCATGAACTGGTGCATGGCCGCCACGGCCTCCCCCGACCAGCCGGGCCGCCCGGTGTCCTTGCCGGCCATGGCGTCGTAGTCCTGCTGCGAGCCGTACGACAGGATCATGTACTTCATGGTGATGAGTCCTCTCTCGTGTGCCTCTCACCAGGTACGTCGGAGCCACGCGCGCCCACCGGACACTTCTACGATGGTAGGCGTGCCTTTTGCGACAACCCAGGACGGCGTCAAGCTGTCCTACCAGGTCAGCGGCCAGGTCAGCGGCCGGCGACCCCTCGTAATGCTGCAGGGCCAGGCCAACGACCACCACTGGTGGGACCCGGTACGCGCCGACTTCGAGCGGGATTTCCGTACCATCACCTTCGACTACCGGGGCACCGGCGAGAGCGGCAAGCCGGACGAGCCGTACACCACGCGCGGGTTCGCCGCCGACGTGCTGGCCGTGCTCGACGAGCTGGGCGTGGAGCGGGCGGACGTGTACGGCACGTCGATGGGCGGCCGGGTGGCCCAGTGGCTGGCGGCCGACCACCCGGAGCGGGTCGGGTCACTCGTGCTGGGCTGCAGCTCGCCCGGCGGCGCCCACGGGATCGAGCGCGACAACGCCGTGCGCAGGTCGCTGGCCCAGCCGGACCGGACGGCGGCCGAGCGCGCGCTGCTGGAGTTGATGTACACGCCGGGCTGGCTGGCCACCCACCCGGGCCCGTACCACACGGTCGGCGACCCGGGCATGCCCTCCTACGCCCGCCGCCGGCACCTGGCGGCCAGCGCCGGCCACGACAGCTGGGACGCGCTGCCCTCCATCGTGGCGCCCACGCTGGTGGTGCACGGCACCGACGACGTGTTCAACCCGGCGGCCAACGCCCCGCTGCTGGCCGGGCGCATCCCCGGGGCCGGGTTGCGGATGATCGAGGGGGCGCGGCACGCCTACTTCGAGGAGTTCAGGCAGGTCGCGAGCCCTCTGGTGGTGGAGTTCCTGACGCGCGGGTGAGCCGTCAGGCCCACTGCCTCGCCAGCGACACCAGGTCGGGCGCGGTCAGGCGCGGCGCGCTCATGACGCTCGGGTACGGCATCCCGCGCCGCTCCAGCCACGCCCCGGCCAGCCCGGCCCGCTGCGCCCCGTCGATGTCCCACGGGTGCACCGCGACCAGGGCCGCCTGGTCGGGCCGCACCCCGGCCCTGCCGACCGCGTACTCGTAGGCCGCGCGGGCGGGCTTCCACGCGCGCGGGCCGCTCACGTCGAGCGTGGCCTCCACCAGGTCGAGCAGCCCCTCGCGGCGCAGGATCCCCTGCGTCATGGCGGCCGCGCCGTTGGTCATGGTGAACAGCCGGATGCCGCTCGCGCGCAGCAGCCGCATGCCCTCGGGCACGTCGGGGTGGACCGACAGCTCGGTGAAGCCCTTGAGCACGTGGCTCACGGCCTCCTCCCCCGCGCCCATCTCTTCGAGCACGTCGGCGGCGATCCGGCCGAACTCGGCGAAGCCGCCCGCCGCCGTGAGGGCGAACCCGTCGCGCAGCACGCCCGCGAACCACGTCGCCATGAGCGCGCCGGGCAGCCCCACCTCCTCGAACTTGCCCCTCAGCGGCTCCATGTCGGTGAGCGTCTCGTTGACGTCGAAGATGACGACCTTCGGTTTCATGGGTTTTCCCTTCTGAGAGAGTCGAGCGCGGCTGACGCGCCTTTACGCAGGGCGTCCGGATCCGCGCCGGCGCGCGAGCGGGTGTTGACCCCGTAGGCCAGCAGGGCGAGGAGCTCGGCGCTCGCGTCGAGGTCGGCCCCGGGACGGAGCTGCCCCTGCGCCTCGGCCGCCGCCAGGGCCGCGCGCATGCCCGCGCGGAGCCGGTCGTGGTGCCGGTCGAGCAGGCGGCGCACGTCCGGGTCGGTGCCCTCGGCGTTGGCGTTGGTGGCCATGCAGCCCCAGCGGGCGTGCTCCCCCGCGCACCTGGCCTCGATGAGGCGGTCGAAGAAGGCCGCGATCGCGGGCAGGCCGCGCCCGTCGCCGCTCAGGGCCTCGAACATCGGCTGCGAGCGCTGCTCGACGTAGCGCCGCAGCGCCTTGACGTAGAGGTCCTGCTTGCCGCCGTACGTGGCGTACAGGCTGGAACGGCTGAGCCCGGTCGCCGCCACGACCTCCGCGATGCCCGTGGCGGCGGCGCCGCGCTGCCAGAACAGGCGCTCCACCCGCTCCAGCACCTCGTCCGGGTCGAAATGCTTGATATCCGGCATATCCCCATCTTGGAACGTCTGGTCCAAGATGGCAAATCGGTTGGACGGCGCTCGGCCCGGCTTGTTAGGGTCGCGGCATGTCCAGCCCCGAGGCGTCAAGACGCTAGCCACCGGTCGTCCGGTGGCTGTCTCGCGCTGACGTAGGGCTCTCCGCGAGCCGCGCGGCTCATCGTGATGCGGCCGGTTCTCATCCGGGGCAGGGCCTTCCATGCGCGCCTGCCCGCTTCCTTGTCGATCTCGATGCGGTCGCGGAGTTCTTCTCATGCCTTTCGTCGTCTATCTCCTCGCGCTGGCGGTCTTCGCCCAGGGGACATCCGAATTCATGCTGTCCGGGCTCCTGCCCGGAATCGCGCGGGACCTGCAGGTGTCCATTCCCGCCACAGGGCTGCTGACCTCGGCGTTCGCCGCCGGGATGGTCGTCGGCGCGCCGCTCATGGCGGTGCTGAGCCTGCGCTGGCCCCGGCAGCGCGCCCTGCTCGCCTTCCTGGTCATGTTCCTGGCCGCGCACGTCGCCGGCGCGGTCACCACCAGCTACGGCGTGCTGCTCGGCACGCGGGTCGTCGCGGCCCTGGCCAACGCCGGGTTCCTGGCGGTGGCCATGGCGACCGCCGTCGCGCTCGCGCCGCCGAACGCCAAGGGGCGCGCCACCTCCGTGCTGCTCGCCGGCGTCACGGTCGCCTGCGTCGCGGGCGTGCCGGGCGGCGCGCTGCTGGGCGAGCTGTGGGGCTGGCGCTCCGCGTTCTGGGCGGTGGCCGTCGCCCTGGTCCCGGCCATCATCGCCGTGCCCCGCGCCGTACCGCGCGAGCACCCGGCCACGGCCCTCATCCCCACCGGCGCCGCGGGCGGGGGCGCGCGTGGGGAGCTGCGGGCGCTGCGGACGCCACGGCTGCTGGTGCTCCTCCTGCTCGGGGCGCTGGTCAACGGCGCCACGTTCTGCGCGTTCACCTACCTCGCGCCGCTGCTCACGGGCGACACCGGCATCGACCCCTCCTGGATGCCGCTGATGCTGGCCCTGTTCGGGCTGGGCTCGTTCGCCGGGGTGAGCGCCGGCGGGCGCCTCGCCGACGCGCGGCCGGTGCCGCTCCTGGTGGTCGGCGGCGTCGCGCTGGCCGCCGGCTGGACCGCCTTCGCGCTGACGGCCGGGGCTCCGGTGCCGGCGATCGCGCTGGTGTTCGTGCAGGGCGCGCTGTCGTTCGCCGTCGGCTCCACGCTGGTCTCGCAGGTGCTGTACGCGGCCACCGGCGCCCCCACGCTGGCCGGCGCGTCGGCCACGGCGGCGCTGAACGTGGGCGCGACGCTCGGCCCCTGGCTCGGCGGGACGGCCATCGGCGCCGGGCTCGGGCTGCGCTCGCCGCTGTGGGTGAGCGCGCTGCTGGTGACCGCCGCCCTGGTCACGGCCGCGACCGCCCGCGCGGTCCGGGCGAAGGCCGGCCCGGTGCGTACGGCCTGACGCCTCCTACTGCCGCCGGGCGAGCAGGCCCATGGACGAGGCCAGGAGGTTCCGCGTCCACATGCCCAGGCGGCTCTTCGGGACCATCATGCGGACGTTCGGCCCGATCCGCTGCCTGCTCCTGACGAGCCCTCTGAGCCCCTGCTCGTACCGCTGGAAGGCGGCCCGGTGGCCGGAGGCGCCCGCGAGCTCCTCCGCCAGCCGGTACGCCCCCACGACGGCCAGCTCCGCCCCCGCCCCCGAGGCGGGGGAGGCGCAGTAGGCGGCGTCGCCGACCAGTGCCACCCGCCCCGACGACCACGACGGCACGCGTGCCTGGCTCAGCATGTCGACGTAGCAGTCGGGGTCGGCCAGCACCCCGTCGAGCAGCTCGCGCACCCGCCACGACGTCTCCCGCCCGAACGCCTCCTCCAGCATCTTCCTCTGCCGTCCCAGGTCGCGGTGGTCGTACGCCTGCGGCTCCGACCGGAAGACGAGGTACGCCTTCGCCTGCGCGTGGTTTCCCGACCGGTAGACCCCGGCCATCCGGCCCGGCAGGTTGTACATCGTCATCCACCGGTCCTCCCCGAGCGCGGAGTCGGCGTCGGCGAAGGCGAAGCAGTAACCCATGTGCCGCAGGAACCTCTCCTCCGGGCCGAAGGCCAGCCGCCGCACCGTGGAGTGCAGCCCGTCGGCCCCGACGACCAGGTCGAACCGCCGGGTGGACCCTCCCTCGAACGACACCGTCACGCCTCCGCCGTCCTCCTCCAGCGTGCGTACGGAGTCGCCGAAGACGTACTCGACCTCGGGCGGGGTCACCTCGCGCAGCAGCGCAACGAGGTCTCCCCGCATGATCTCGACCTCGCCGCCCCGGCTCTGCAGGCGGCGCATGTCGATGCGCGCGACGGCGCGGCCGGTCGCGTCGACGAAGGCGATGCCCCGCACGTCGGCCGCCGCCGCCCTGACGCGCGGCATGATCCCCATCCGCTCGGCCACCTCGATCGCCTGGCCCCGCAGGTCCACCCCGTTGCCGCCCGTGCGCGGCCGGGGCGCCCGCTCCACCAGCGTGGGCCGCATCCCATGCCTGGCCAGCCAGTACGCCAGCGTCTGCCCGGCGATCCCCGCCCCCACCACCAGAATGTCCACCGTCACCCTCCCTGACCATCGGTCAGTAGGACTATAGGTTCCCGACCGGCGGTCAGGCAAGGACTAGACTCGGCGCCGTGACCGACGACACCCGATCGCGGATCCTCGACGTGGCGCTCGACCTGTTCGCCTCGCGCGGCTACCACACCACCTCGATCCGCGAGATCGCGGAGCGGCTGGAGCTGACCAAGACCGCGGTCCTCTACCACTTCCCGAGCAAGAAGGAGATCGTCGCCGCGCTGGCCGAGCCGCTGCTGGCCGACATGGAGGCCGCGCTCGCCGCGGCCGGGCGGGCGCCGGCCGGCGAGCGGAGGTGGGCGCTGATCGAGGGGCTGCTCGACGTGTGGCTCGCCCACCGCCACCTGCTCAGGATGCAACTGCGCGACCTGGCGCTGGCGTCGGACGGTCCCGTCTACGAGCGGTTCAGGGACGCCGCGATCATGGCCGAGCACGTCATCGCCGGGCCGCTGGCCGACCACGCGGACCGGATCAGGGCGGTGCAGGCGTTCGCCATGCTCAGCGACCCCGTCGTGATGTTCGCCGACCTGCCGTCGGAGATGCTCCGGCCCGCGGTGCTCGCCGGCGTGGAACGCCTGCTGCAGGAGCCCCCCAAACCCCGGCCCACCCCGAGGCCCGCGACAGAGCCGATGCCGGTGACCGCGCCCGCGCCCGAGGCGACGCCCAGGACCGCACCTGGAACCGCGCCCGGGAGCGCGCCCGAGGCGACGTCCGTGACCGTGTCCGAGGGCGCGCCAGGGACGCCGCGCCGTCGTGGCCGTCCGGGTTCGATGAGCCCGGAGGCGGTCGAGCGGGCCAGGCGCATGCACGCCTCGGGCGAGCACACCGCCGCCGAGATCGCCCGCGCCCTCGGCGTCTCACGCGCCACCCTCTACCGCCACCTGTCCCGCTAATATCGAGACACAATATGCGACATTTTCGAGACACAGCCGGGCGCGCACCCGGGGGCCGATAAATCGGTGGTGTGCCAGGGCCCGGCGAGGCTACGGTTACCGCAGGTCAGCGAGCGGCACACCGGCATCGGCGAGTGCCGCCGCCGGCCGCGCGGACCCGCGGCTCTCCCCTTCGGAGTCGACCGACGGCGAGGCGATGGTCACCACGGGCGCCGTCCTCAAGCCTGCAGACGATCGCGAGCCGCGGGTCCGCCACCGGCCCATCGCGGCCCGCAACTCCCCCGTCCCGGCTCTCAGCGGCCGGCGAAGCCGTCGACGGCCGCGAAAAGCTCATTCTTGAGCGTCTCGCTCCCGGTGTGCCCCGAGTCGTCCACGACGACCAGCTTCGCGTCCGGCCAGACCTTGGCCAGCTCCCACGCCGTGTCCAGCGGCCCGCTCAGGTCGAGCCGCCCGTGGATGAGCACGCCGGGGATCCCGGCCAGCCGACCAGCCTCCCGCAGCAGCACGCCCTCCTCCAGCCAGGCGGCGTTGGAGAAGTAGTGCGCGCAGATGCGGACGAACGCAAGCAGGGCGTCGCTGGGACGGTCGCTGTAGACGTTGCGCTTGCCGTTCGGCTCGGCGGAGATCACCGCGTCCTCCCAGGCCGTCCAGTCATGGGCCGCCTTCGCGCGTACGGCGGGATCGGGGTCGGACATGAGCCGCGAGTACGCCGCCAGCAGCGAGAACGTGTCACCGTCGCGATCGGCCTCCGGGACGCCGTCCCTGAACCGCTCCCACTCCTCCGGGAAGAACCGGCCGACGCCGCGGTAGAGCCAGTCGATCTCGGAGCGGCGGGTGTTCGTGACCGCCACGAGGATGATCTCCGACACCCGCTCGGGATGGGCCTCGGCGTACGCCAGGGTCAGCGTCGAGCCCCACGACCCGCCGTACAGCAGCCACTTGTCGATGCCGAGGTGCTCGCGCAGCTGCTCCATGTCGGCGATCAGATGGTGGGTGGTGTTGGTGCTCAGGTCGGTGGCCGGGTCGCTGGCGTGCGGCCGGCTGCGCCCGCAGTTGCGCTGGTCGAACAGGACGATCCGGTAGCGCTCCGGGTCGAACGTCTTGCGCACCGACGTCGAGCACCCAGAGCCGGGCCCGCCGTGGACGACGAGCGCGGGCTTGCCGTCGGGATTGCCGCAGACCTCCCAGTAGATGAGGTTGCCGTCGCCGGTGTCGAGCATGCCGTGGTCGTACGGCTCAATGGGTGGGAACACGGACAGATCCTAGCGACGTACCGATCCCGCCTCGCGCGGTAAAGAGGGCTAGATCCAACTATGAAGTAACTGAACCACCACGAAGGGTAACGATCACTGCGTACGACCGGATCACCACCCGCAGGGGAGCACCATGTACAAGCAGGCCTTCGCCGCATTCGCCGCGACTTCCGGACTGCTGCTGGCCGCCGGGCCGGCGGCGGCCGAGGACACCGAGACCACCACCACGAGCGCCGTGCCGTGCAGCAACCGCAACGGCTACAGCTACAACCTGAAGCCGCCGCCGCCCCTGACCGGGGACGTGCGGGCGGAGGACGTCGAGAAGCTGATCGAGAAGATCATGCACAACAGCGCGCTGTTCCCGGCCTCCGCCGCGAACCCCGCTGCCCCGAACGCCGCCGTCCCCGCGCCGACGCCGTCCGTGCCGTCCGGCACGCCCGGCAGGAACACGATCGAATCGTGGGTCAACCAGGCGATCACGTGCGCCCAACGTGGCGGGGCGAAGGCACCGCAGCTCAAGTCGGGCGACCCCGACTCGGACGACTTCGACATCTGGTTCGGCGGGGCGGTCGCCGCCCCCGCGCCGGTGTGCACGGCGACCACCGCCCCGGCCGCCCCGGCGCCGGCCCCGTCGACGCTGCTGGAGGCCGTGGGCGTCACGCAGCTGATCAGCGCGCTCATGACCGGCCAGTTCGCCTGCGTCCCGCAGGGCACCGCCACCACGGCGACGCAGCCCCTGGTTCCGCAGTCGGCGGCGGAGCCGGTGATGGACACCGTGCCGCAGGTGACGGCGCAGCAGTCCGCGTCGCTGCTCGACAGCCTCGGGGTCACGGATCTGATCAGCGGGCTCCTCGGGAACTGATCGCGGGAGTAGTCTCGTCGTCAGACGCCCGCGGCGAAGGGACCTCGGCATGGACGGCAGACATCCCGCGCTCGCCCGGCTCGACCTCCTGGTCGGCCGGTGGACGGCTCAGCCGGACGTGCCCGGCCTGGGCAGCGCGCAGGTCGAGTTCTCGTGGCTGGAGGGCGGCATGTTCCTCCGCCAGTTCACCGACGCGGAGCCGCCGCCGGCCACCGCCCCGCAGGAATGGCGGGACAACGTGCCGTTCCCGACCGTCTGCCTGATCGGGCTCGACGACGCCACCGAGGAGCTGACCATGCTGTACGCCGACGCGCGCGGCGTGCACCGGGTCTACCGGACGGCGCTGGCGGACGGCGAGTGGCGGATCTGGCGTGACGCGCCGGGCTTCAACCAGCGCTTCATCGGCACGTTCAGCGCCGACGGCAACACGGTGACGTCCCGGTGGGAGACGTCCAAGGACGGCGAGACCTGGGAGCTCGACTTCGGGATCACGTACGTGAGGGAGGCCCCGACGGGGTGACCGGCCCCGCCTCGTCCCGGGGCCGCCTCAGTCGTCGGCGGTGAGCCCTTCCGCGATCCTGATCAGCTCGTGGTCGACGGCCGTGGCGTCCGGGAACTTCTTCGCGTACGTGGGGCTGAACATGATCGAGACCCGCCGCCGCTCCCCCATGTCGAGGGTGAGCGTCGGGGTGCCCTCCATGCCGTCCTCGCCGACCCCTTCCACGACCAGGTAACCGCTCCGGTCGCCGACGGCCACCTCCCTTCCCTCCCCTTCGTCGCGGTGCGCCCGCACCTGGTCGTCGGCCATCTGGACGGCCGCCCCCTCGTAGACGTGGATCTGCACGCAGTAGAAGCCGCCACTGTCGCCGTCGTAGTTCCACGCGGTCGTGTACCGGTCGCCGAGGTCCGCGGACCAGTGTGACCATCGCAGGCCGTCGGGCAGGTAGCCCACCTTGACGTGCCCGAACTCCCTCCCGTCGCCCAGGTCCCCGAGACTCGGCGGCTCGGACGGCAGGGGCGGGGTGTCGTCGATGGGCGGCGGCGGAAGCGGCGTCTCCGAGATGGCGGGCGCCTGCATGGCCCCAGGGGCCACGGCGACGTAGAGAGGGGCCGCCGCGACGACGGCCAGCGACGTGGCGAGGGCCGCGAGCCTGCCCTGCCGCCTCCGCCGGCGCGACGACCGGATGACCCGCTCCACGAGGTCCGGCGCGGCGTGCAGGTGCGCGGTCTCGTCCGTCATGATCTGGCGCAGTCGTTCCTCAAGCGTGGGCATTCCCGATCACTCCTTCCACGGATGCCTCGCCGAGCGCGGTACGCAGCTTGGCCATCGCCTTCGACGCCTGACTCTTCACCGTGCCGACCGTGCAGCCGAGCACGTCGGCGGTCTGCGCCTCGCTGAGGTCCTCCCAGTACCGCAGGACGATCACGGCGCGCTGCCGCGGTGGCAGGGCGCGCAGCGCGTCCATGAGCAGGTGGCGCAGGTCGACGTCGGTCGAGCGGGCCGGCGTCTCCGGCGGGGTGCGCACCGGGATGATGCGCAGGATGGCCCGGCGGCGGGCCCGGCTGATGGCGGCGTTGACGATGACGCGGCGCACGTACGGCTCGGGGCTGTCGTGCCGTACCCTCTCCCAGTTCCTGTAGGTGCGCTCCAGCGCCGTCTGCAGCAGGTCCTCGGCCTCCACCTCGTCGCCGCAGGCGAGGTAGGCGACCCGCAGCAGGGTCGTGGCCCTCGCCGCCACGAACTCGCCGAAGGCGTTTTCCGCGGCGCTCACCGTTGTCTGTCCCGTTTCACGCCCCCTTATACGCCTCGGCCGGCTTCAACGGTTGCCCGGAGGTCGCGGGCAACTTCGCGGGGCCTCCAGGCGTATAGGGGGACATCACCACGGATATCGGAGGAAACAGATGAAGCTCACGACCGTACCGGTGCGGCCGGCCTTCGCCATCGGGGCCGTCGGCCTGGCCGCGGTGAGCACGGCCGTGCTGGTGGGCCTGCCGAGCCTCACGAAGGCGCCGGAGGCGCGCCTCGCCGCCGCCGCGTCGGCTCCGCCGGCGGGCGCGTACTGGCACACGAAGGTGCTGTTCACGATGACGAATCCCCGGCAGCTCGGCACCAAGGCGAATCCCTACTGGGTGGTGGAGCAGCGGCTCAGCGAGCAGTGGACCACGCCGGAGGGCCGGACCTGGGTCGGCTACCGCACAGCGGGGGCGTATCCGAAGAGCGCGGCGGACCGGGCGGCCTGGCGGCGCGACGGCTCGCCGAAGAAGTGGACCCGCACGGCCGACGGCCGCACCGTGTCGCTGTCCACCGAACCGGACAAGGGCCACGTCGCTCCCGTACGGGGTGACACCACATTCTTCCTGGCCGGGCAGCGGCTGACGTACGACGAGGTGCAGCGGCTCCCGGCGAAACCGGACGCGCTGAAGTCCTGGCTCGCGGAGGCCGCGCGGGTGTCACGGGCCGATGAGAGCGCGGTGGACAGGTTCGTCACCAGCGCCCTGCCGGATCTGCTCCACCGGCTTCCCGCCCCGCGAGAGGTCCGCGCCGCCGCCTACCAGGCGCTGCTGACGATGCCCGGCGTGCGCCCGGCGGGAGAGAAGAAGGACGGCGTGGGCAGGACCGGCGCGGCCGTCTCGATCGACTACCCGGAGACCCGCCAGGGGAAGAACACGTTCACGAGCGGGGCCGAGCTGATCATCGACACCGGCACGATGCTCCTGCTGTCCGAGGGCCACACGTCCACGATCAACGGCAAGCCGTTCCTGAACAAGACCACCACCCAGGCCGTGCTCCAGGCCGGCTGGACCGACGCCGAACCGGCCGTGCCCACCCTGCCGTAGCGCCCCGGGCCCTCTACGGCAGGGCCTGTCACGGGTGACTACTTGATCACCCGTCCTGTCAGCTTCTGCCCGTCCACGGGCACGGCCATGCAGTAGACGGTCCGGTAGCGCGGCCAGTGGTCCCGGCCCGGCCCGAGCCCCCACACGCCGACCTCGTCCATCCTCGACTCCTTGATGCGCATCCTGGGAGTGCACCCCTCCTCCACGAGCCGCGCCATCTCCGCTTCCGGATACGGACCTTCGGGAAGGATGTACATCGTCGCGAACTCGGCCGAGTGCGGCACGTCGCAGGGGACGACGGTCACGTCGAACGTCGTCGGCAGGGGCTCGATGCAGTCGCCGGGCCGCAGCACCGTGGCGGGAAACCGTTCCGCGCCGGGGATGGCGCTCTCTTCCGGTGGCGTCTCCGGGGTGGCGGCAGGTTCTGGCTCGGGGAACGCGGCTGGCGCCGGGTCACCCGCGCAGCCGATGAGCGAGATCGCCAGGCAGAAGGCGATCAGTGATGTGCGAACCATGGCACCTGAGGGTGGCAGGCGCAGATCACCTGGGGATCGCGGACCGGCCACCCCTTCGTACGGCGGCGCCACCGCACGGAAGGGTGCGCGTCACCCCGCCGTGTGCGCGAGGACGGCGGCGGCCAGTTCCTCGTGCACCTCGGGCGGCAGCGTGTGCCCCATGCCCTCGACGATCACGAGCCGCGCGTCCGGGATCCGCTCCGCGATGATCGCGCCGTGGCCCGGCTTGGCCGGCTCGTGGCTGCCCTCGATGACCAGCGTGGGCGCCTTCACCCGGTGCAGCACGCCCACCGGCTCGAAGTCGGGCTTGGCCATCGCGGCCAGCCGGTGGTTGGCCACCGCCGACAGGTCACGGGCCCGGTCGTAGATCCGCTCCTGCAGCCGGCGCGCCGCGTCCTCGTCGAACGGCAGCCCGGCACCGTGCAGCACGCGCTGCTCGGCGATCATGCCGTCGATCCGCGCGCGCCGGTCCTCCGGCGGCGGGGCGGCCATCAGCGCGCGGTAGAAGTCCACGAACTCCGGCGTCGGCTCCGGCAGGCCGCCCTCGGGCTGCGGCTGCCCCATCAGGGCCCGCATGATCACCTGGCCCTCGCCGCCGCCCAGCGGCGAGGAGCCGATGACGGTCAGCGTGCGCACCCGCTCCGGCCGCTCCACGGCGGCGAACTGGCCGAGCAGCCCGCCCGCCGAGTGGCAGACCAGGTGCGCGCTCTCCAGGCCGTGGGCGTCCATCACGCGGTACACGTCGTTCTTGATGTCGTCCCACGTGTACGGCTCCGCCGCGAAGTCGACGGTGCCCGACATGCCGGTGTCACGGTGGTCGTACCGGATCACCCGGCGGCCTCCGGCGGTGAGCCGGCCGACGAACTCGTCCGGCCACAGGATGCCCTGCGACATCGAACCCATGATCAGCAGGATCGGCGCATCCGTCTCGGCGCCGAACTCTTCACTCCAGATGTTCTGCATGTGTCACAGCATGTCGTCTCGGGCTACGGGGGCCTTCTGTAGAACTACTAGTCGCGCCAGTTCCGTACGGGAGCCGATGCCCAGCTTCGGATAGATCTTGTACAGGTGGTACTCGACCGTGCGCGGGCTCAGGAAGAGCTGGGCCGCGATCTGCTTGCTCGACAGCCCGTCCGCGACCAGGCCCGCGATGCGCAGCTCCTGCGGGGTCAGGGCGTCCAGCACGGCCGGGGGCGGGGCCTGCCCGCTCTCGCCCGCCGCCCGCAGCTCGGCCTGCGCGCGCCGGGCCCACGGACGCGCGCCCGCCCGCTCGAACGTCTCCCACGCCGTCCGCAGGTGCGAGCGCGCCTCGCCCGGCCGCTGGGCGCGGCGCAGGCGCTCGCCCAGCAGCAGCGCCGTCCTGGCCGCCTCGAACGGGTTGGTGTGCAGCCGCAGCGCCTCGCCGAAGGCGTCCTCGGACGAGTCGGCCAGGCCCCGGCAGCGGGCCAGCAGCGCGCGTGACTCGGGCGTCGCGGCGTGCGCCGACCACCGCTCGTACGCGGCCAGCGTCGCCCGCGCGCCTTTCTCGTCGCCCGCGCCCACGGCGGCCTCGACGCGATCCGGCGCCGTCCGCCACACCACGGTCGGGTGCCCCGCGCCCGGTCCCGCCGCGGCGATGGCCGTGAAACGGTCGTGCGCCGCCGCGTGGCGGCCCAGGCACAGGTCGAGCAGCGCCAGCGCGTACGCGGCCACCCCCGCCCGCAGGCCCACCCGATGCGGGACCGCGATGGCCAGCGCCTCGCGCGCCTGCCGCTCGCAGGCCTCCTCCTCGCCCCGCAGCGCCGCCACCGCCGCAAGGTTCGCCAGGTGCGCGGCCACCGTGTTCTCGTATCCGGCCTCCCTGGCCAGCTCCAGGCCCTCCTCGGAGACCGCCTGGCTGCGTGCCAGCCGCCCGGCGAGGCGCTCCGCCGTCGCCACGAACTCCAGCACCACGGGCAGCTGCCCGGTCATCCCCGACACCCTGGCGACCTGTCCGGCCCGGCTCGCCATCTCGGTGGCGAGGTCGGCCTCACCCAGGTAGCTGGCCGCGGCCGCCGCCCACAGGTATCCCGCCGCGTCCTCCAGGTCGCCGGCCCGCGCCAGCGCCCGGCGGAGCAGGCCAGGCCCGGCGGCGTCGCCGTCCAGCGTCAGGCCGATCCCGGCCACCGCGTCCCGCAGGAACCCCTCGGGGTGCGCCGCCGCCCTCCTGCCGAGCTCGACGATGGCCGCCGTGTCGCCGACGTACGAGGCCGCCTCCGCGGCGTCGGCCAGCATGTCGAGCCGGTCGCCCGCCGCGAGGATCCGTACGGCCTCGGCTGCGCTGCCCGAGTTGAGCTCGAACCGGCCCCGGAGCTGGGCGATCTCCATGGCGAGGCCGGCGTCCCCGCGGGCCTCCTCGCGAGCCTCGGCCAGGAGCGACTCCGCCTGTCCCGGGCGGCCGCCGAGCCAGGCCGCGACCGCGGCGTCCTTCAGGCGTTCGGCACGGGTGCACGGGTCGGGGGTCAGCTCGGCGGCCCTGGCGAGGGCCGTGGCGGCGGTGCCGTAGCCGCCGCCGTCGCGTGCCCGCCCCGCGGCGGCCACCAGCGCGGCGGCGACCCGCTCGTCCTGGCCCACGGCGGCTCCGGCCAGGTGCCAGGCGCGGCGGTCGCCCCCGGTGAGCTCCGCCAGGACCGCGTGCACCCGGCGGACGTCGGCGGGGGCGGCCGCCTCGTGCACCGCGGACCGGATGAGCGGATGCCGGAAGCGTACCTTCGTGCCCGACACCACGCCGGCCAGCCCAGATTCCTCCAGCTCGGCCAGCGCCCCGGCCGAGGCCGGTCGCCCGGCCGCGTCCTCTCCGGACCCTGTCGCGCCTTGCCCGGCCGCGTCCTCCCCGGACCCTGTCGCGCCTTGCCCGGCCGCGTCCTCCCCGGGCCCTGTCGCGCCTTGCCCGGCCGCGTCCTCCCCGGGCCGTACCGCCCGTTGCCCGGCCGCCAGCCGATCGGCGGCGCGAAGGACCAGGTCGAGGTCGGCCTCGACGGCGGCGACCAGGGCGACCAGCCGGGCGGGGGGCGACAGCGCGGCCACCCGCTCGCCGAAGAGCCGCGCGCCACCGGGCATCGGATCGGGCAGCGGCTCGCGCCCGGCGAGCTGCGCCGGGGTCAGCCGGGCTGCGATCTCGCCCAGGGCGAGCGGGTTCGCGCCGGTCAGCGTGACGAGCTCCCGCACCACAGGGGCGGGCAGCGCGCCGTGCCGTGACTCCAGCAGCTCGGCCGCGGCGGGCTCGGGCAGGCCGCGCACGTCCACCGCCGGCGGCATGCCCTTGACCGGAGCGTCCCCGCGCACGGCGAACAGCATCGCGATCCGTTCCGTCCCCAGCCGCCTGGCGGCGAACAGCAGCGCGTCCGCCGAGGCCCGGTCCACCCACTGGAAGTCGTCGACTACGCAGATCAGCCCGTCCGGGGCGGCGGTCTCGGCCAGCAGCGACAGCACGCCGGCGCCGAGCAGGAACCGATCGCCGGCGCTGCCGGAGGCGAGCCCCAGGGCCGCGCGCACGGCGTCGCGCTGCGGCTCCGGCAGCGCGTCGAGCGAGCCGGTCACCGGCCACAACACCTGGTGCAGCGCAGCGAAAGCCAGGTCGGACTCGTGCTCCACGCCGGTGGTCCGCAGCACCCGCATCGCGCCGGCGCGCGCGGCCGCCGCGTCGAGCAGGGCCGTCTTGCCCGCGCCCGCCTCTCCCCGCAGCACCACGGCGCCGCCGCGCCCCTCGCGGGCGCGCGCGATCACCTCGTCGAGCGCTCCCATTTCCGCTGACCTGCCGTAAAGCACAATTATCTACTCTAGGAGGGGCGAAGACGGCAGTGCGGCGCGGCCGCCCGGCACGTACGCCATCATGCGGACGGCCGCCGCGCTAATGGGCGCCCGCAAGCGGCTCCCGCGTACGGGCGCCGGGGAGCAGCGGGCCGACCAGGGCGGCGACGGCGAAGACCGCGACGTTGAACCACAGCGCGGTCGCCGTCGCCGACGCGAACCCGTCCCCGGCGAGAGCGAAGAAGACCGCGCCGACGACCGCGACCCCCAGGGCGGTGCCGAGCTGGATGGCCGTGTTGACCACCCCTGAGCCGGCGCCGGCGTCGTCCGCGGGCACCTCGCTGAGCGCCACGGTGGCCAGGATCGGCACGCACAGGCCCATCCCGAGCCCGATGACCAGTTCGGCCGCCACCACATAGGGCCAGGACAGCCCCGCTCCGAGCACGGTGACCGAGGCGATCATCATAGTCACCCCCGCCGCCATGACCGCCGCGCCCGCGCCGACGAGCCGCCGGCTCGCCCGGCGCAGCGCCGGCCGGGTGGTCACGGTGATCCCGAGGGGCCAGGCGAGCGTCACCAGCGCGACCCGCAACGGCGCCCAGCCCAGCCCGGCCTGCAGGTGGTAGGTCATCACCAGGAAGAACGACGTCACTCCCGAGAACACCAGCAGCACCACGACCACGCCGACCGTGAAGGAGCGGCGGGCGAACAGCGCCGGCGGCACCAGCGCGGACCCGTCCAGGCGATGGCGCCACCGCTGGTGGGCGGCGAACGCGGGGACGGCCGCCACGGCCGCCGCGATGACCGCGTACATCCAGCCCGGCCATCCGGCCTCGCTCCCCCGCGTGAGCGGATAGAGCACGCCGACCATGATCAGGGCCACCAGCACGACCCCCACCAGGTCGAGGCGCAGTGGCCGGGTGGAGCGCGTCTCCGGCATGGCGCGCACGGCCAGCCAGAACGTGACCATCCCGATGGGCGCGTTGATCAGGAAGATCGCCCGCCAGCCCAGCCCGGCCAGATCGTACTCGGTCAGCAGGCCGCCCAGGAACGGCCCGCTCACGCTTCCCGCACTGAGCACCGCTCCCAGCATCGCGAACGCCCTGGCCCGCTCGTGCGGCTCGAACATCGCCACGATCACCGACATGACCTGGGGCACCATCAGCGCCGCCAGCGCCCCCTGCGCGAACCGGCCGGCGACGAGCATCTCGGGCGCCGTCGCGGCCCCGCAGACCACCGAGGCGAGCGTGAAACCAGCGACGCCGAGCAGGAAGATCCGCCTGCGGCCGAAAATGTCGCCCAGCCGCCCGCCGGTGATCAGCAAGACCGCGAACGCGAGCGCGTAGCCGGCCAGGCTCCATTGGGCCAGGGCGGATCCGCCGGCGAGATCGCGCTGGATACGCGGCAGGGCGATGCTGACGATCGTGGCGTCCATGTTGTCCATGAAGGCGGCGGTCAGGACGACGCCGAGCACAAGTCGGCGCCGAGAGGACACGGACATGCCTTAGCCTTACTTCAGACGAAAAGAGAGAGAATATTTTCTAGAGTATCTCTATTTTAGAGAGATTTTCGAGGGAGCCATCATGGCGAAGGACCGGCGGGAGCTGATCGCGGCCGTGTCCGACCAGGGCCGGGTGACGGCCATGCGATCGGCGCTGTTCCATGTGGTGGTCGCCGCCCGGGCGGGGATCAACGTGACCGACTTCAACTGCCTGGCCGTGCTCGACAAGGAAGGGCCGATGACCCCCCACGAGCTGGCCGAACGCATCGGGCTGACGCGCGGCGGCGCCATCACGGCCGCGATCGACCGGCTGGAACGGGCCGGGTACGCCTCCCGCCGCCGGGACGCGACGGACCGCCGGCGGGTGCTCGTCGAGCTGGTGCGCGAAGGCCCCTATCAGGACCTGCTGGGCTTTCTGGAAGGGGTCGACCGCGCCTATGCCGAGCTCGCGGCCGGCTATAGCGACGAGGAACTGGCCGTCGTGCACGACTTCGCGCTGCGGGCGAATGAGCTGATCGACGAGCAGACACGGCGGCTGAGGGACCAGCCCCCCTGACAAGTTGCGGAGTCAGAAAATTTGCTGACTCCGCACGTTTCGATACCATCGCTCGCGTGACCGGATTGAGGGAGCGCAAGAAGCGCGCCACGCGCGAGGCGCTGATGAGCGCGGCGCTGCGGCTGGTGCTGGAGCGGGGGCTGGACAACGTACGGATCGAGGACATCTCCGCCGAGGCCGGAGTGTCCCCGCGCACGTTCAGCAACTACTTCTCCAGCAAGTACGAGGCGCTGGCCGCCCGCCACACCGACCGGGCGGAGCACCAGGTCGCGGCGCTGCGTGCGCGGCCCGCAGGCGAACCGTTGTGGCAGGCGATCACCGAGGCGACGATCCAGGCCTGGGAGCGGCACGCGGGCACCCAACCCGTCACGCCCGAGCCCGAGCGGCTCGCCGCCACCCGGCTGCTCATCGAGGAGCCCAGCCTGCAGGCGGAAGCGCTGAAGCTGGCCTTCGCCTCACAGCGGGAGTTCGCCGCCGCGGTCGCCGAGCGCACCGGCGGCGACCCCGAGCGTGACCTCTACCCCCACCTGGTCGCCGCCACCGTGAGCGCCGCCGTGCAGGCCGCCGTGGGGCACTGGCTGCACGCCGATCCGCCTGTCCCGATCGTTCCGCTGCTCCGCGACGCACTGCGCCGGCTGTCGGCCGGACTTCCCGACCCATCGACGCAAGGAGGCGCATGAGCGCGGACACCGACATCGTCATCGTCGGAGGCGGCCCCAACGGCCTGATGCTGGCCTGCGAGCTCGGCCTGGCCGGGCTCCGGCCACTGGTCGTCGAGCGCCTGCCGCACCGCAGCGACCTGCCCAAGGCCAACGCCGTCATCGGCCAGGTCGCGCACCTGCTGCACCGGCGCAGCCTGGGCAGCGGCCCGCCCGCGCCCGCGCCCGCCTTCGTCTTCGGCGCGCTGCCGCTGGATCTGGCCGGCCTCGAGGACAACCCCCTGACCGGGATACGGATCAAGCAGCCGGAGCTCGAGGAGCAGCTGGAGCGCCGGGCGGTGGAGGTGGGGGCGCGGATCCGGCGCGGGCACGAGCTGACCGGACTGGCGCAGGACGCTGACGGCGTGACGCTCCGCCTGACCGGCCCCGACGGCCCGTGCGAGCTGCGCGCCGGCTACCTGGTCGGGTGCGACGGCGGGCACAGCACGGTCAGGAAGCTCGCCGGCATCGACTTCCCCGGGGTGAGCCAGAGCGACATCGTCAGCCGCGCCGCCCAGGTCGGCGTACCCGGCGCGACCCTGCGGCCCGAGCGCGCCGAGCTGGAGGTGCCGGGGGTCGGGATGTTCGGGCTGTACGCCTGGCACCGGACCGACCGCGGCGCGTACGCCATGCTGCCCGCCGGCCCCGGCGTCCTGACCGTGAGCGTGATGGAGTGGAACAGCGGGGCGCCCGGCGACGACGTGCCGATGACCATCGCCGAGCTGCGCACCAGCCTGGCCCGCGTGACCGGTGCGGACCTGCCCCTGGCCGCCCCCGCCGGGGACGGCCCCCACCTGCTGCGCCGCCTGAACGGCCGCAACACCCGCGTGGCCGGGCGCTACCGCGAGGGCAGGGTGTTCCTGGCCGGTGACGCCGCCCACGTCCATTCGGCCATGGGCGCCCCCGGGCTCAACCTGGGCCTGCAGGACGCCGCGAACCTGGCCTGGAAGCTGGCCGCGGCCGTGCGCGGCTGGGCCCCGCCCGGCCTGCTGGACACCTACCAGGCCGAGCGCCGGCCGGCCGCCCTGCGCGTCGCGATGCACTCCAAGGCCCAGCTGGCCCTGACCGCTCCCGGGCCGGAGGTCACCGCGCTGCGCGAGCTGTTCGGCGAGATGCTGTCCGACAGGGCCAACCTCCGCCGCATCGCCGGGCTCCTGGCCGGCGCCGACCTGCCCTACCCGATGCCCGCCCCGCCGCACCCGCTCCTCGGCCGCTTCCTGACGGACCTGCCCGCGCGGCTCCACCAGCCCGCGTCGGACGCCCGGCCGCTGCTCCTCGACCCCACCGGCGGCCTGCGGGTCCGGCACTCGCGCGTGGACGTGGTGCCCGTGCAGGCGCCACCCGCGCTGCTCCTGCGCCCCGACGGCTACGTGGTCTGGGCCGGAACCCCGGACGACACCCTGGACGACGCGCTACGCACGTGGTTCGGCGAATCCCGCGAACCCTGAGGTGGCGGGCCCGGCCGGGGTCATCCCATGATGACGGTGAGGTCGAACGTGCCCTGGTGAGGGATGCGGAGGGCGTGGAAGCGGCGGGAGCCGTCGCGGAAGTAGCGGACGGTGCCGGCCGCCAGGGTCGCCGGCATGGGGGCGCTCCAGCGGAAGCGGATCGTGGTGCGGCCCCGGCGGAGGTCGAAGCCGTCGGCGGTGGCGGTGGTCGCGCCGCCGAACGCGGCCCGGGTGCCGTCGGTGAAGGTGAGGACGTCCGTGGGGTGGAGGACGAGGGGGATCTGCTCGGTGGCGGCGGCGTTCGCCGTGACCGTGCGCCGGATCGTCCGGCGGGTGACCAGGACCTCCGTGGTGACGTCGGCGTTGCCGTAGCGGATGCCGAACGCGGCGGGGGCCGGGCCGACGGTCCACTCCCTGCCGCCGGGGGCGCCGCGGAAGTAGGTGGCGGGCAGCGAGCCGTCGGAGTCGGGCGCCTGGCCGGGGAAGACGGTGGACCAGCACGCGTAGTTGTTGTTGTTGAGCCCGCAGATGACCGTGCCGGCCTCGGGGTGCCACACGAAAGTCAGGCCGGTGCGTCCGCGTGAGGCGCGGCTGCCGAAGTAGCCGCCCAGGTACAGGCCGGGCTTGCGGACGTACAGGAAGTCCTGGCCGCGGTCCCTGCGCAGCTCGACGAAGTCGTCCCTGCGCAGGTAGGGCAGGTCCCGGATGGCGGCGGCGCGCTGCTGCCTGGTGGGGAAGCGCTCGCCGTACAGGCCGTGGGTGAGGATGCGCGGTGAGGTGTCCTGCTTGGCGAGCGGGGCGACCGGGTCCGCGGAGGCGGCCCAGGCGGCGCGGGCGTCCGCGAGGTCCTCGCGGGCGGTCATGAACGCCGACAGCAGCGGCACGTGGCGGGTGAACGTCCAGTTGAGCGAGGTCCGGTCGGGGTCGGGCCTGACCTCGTCGTACCAGCGGGTGCTGGTACGGGTGGAGGGGGCCACGTTGACCATGTACCCGGAGCCGTCGGGCTCGCGCAGCAGGTTGTAGGACAGGAAGCCGGTGAACGCGCGGGCCATGTCCACCAGATGCGGATCACGGTTCACCTGGTAGGCGTCGGCCATCTCGGGGAGCATGACCTCGAAGTTGTAGTTCATGTCGTGGCCGCCCTCCTCATGGAAGAAGCCGACGGAGCTCTGGCCGACCGTGGGGAGCCTGGCGAACGCCTCGGTCAGGCGGGCGGCGAGAGCGGAGTCGGGATCGAGCCGGAGCGCGTGCGTGGAT
Organism: Nonomuraea phyllanthi; assembly: GCF_006334985.2. Lineage (GTDB taxonomy): Bacteria > Actinomycetota > Actinomycetes > Streptosporangiales > Streptosporangiaceae > Nonomuraea > Nonomuraea phyllanthi. The sequence goes on along the minus strand of NZ_VDLX02000013.1, from coordinate 25,365 downwards.
CCGGCGAGGCCCGCGGTGGTCTGGTTCGCATAGGGGAGCTGGTCCTGCCAGCCGGGACGGTTGTCGAGGTCCAGGAACCACGTCATGGCCGTACGCAACGCGGCGGTGATCTGTGCCTGCCGCGCGGGCAGCGCCCCGGCCGCGCGCAGGAGGCGCAGGGTCTTGGCCAGGTAGCCGATGCCGAACCCGGTGGCCGCCAGGCCGTGCTGGCCGGGATTGCGCTCGGGGAAGGTGCCGTCGGGGTGCTGGAGTGACAGGTAGTGGCCGAGCGCCGCGTCGAGCGCGGCCAGCAGATCGGCGTCGCCCGCGTACGGGTTCCACGGGCGGGCGTTGGCGTGGAACCAGGCCAGCGTGAAGACGTGCTCCTGGATCCTGGCGTTGTACGGCGCCGCCGGTGAGCGCCACCAGCCCCCGGCGAAGAACCCGCTGTCGTCCATGTCGTTGACCATGGGCGCGAGGGTGGCGAGGTAGGGCGCGAAGCGCTGCTCGTGGGGGGCGAACAACCTGCGGTCCAGACCCGCGGGCAGCGGCGCCAGACGGGACGCCGCGGCCAGGGCGGCGCCGGGCACGGCGAGGGAGGTGGCCACCGGGAGCAGGGCGGCGGCGCGGAGCAGGGTACGGCGGGAGAGCATGGCACTGCTGGGGAGCATGGTCAACCTTTCAGACCGGTGTGCGCGAGCCCCTCGATGAACTGCCGCTGGGCCAGCACGAAGACGACCAGGACGGGCAGGGCGGTCATCGTGGCGGCGGACAGCTGCACGTTCCACAGGGGCGAGCCGTAGGCGTCGACGAACTGGGTGAGCGCCTGCGGCAGGGTGAACTTCGACGGGGTCGACAGGAACACGATGGGTTCGAGGTAGAGGTTCCACGAGTGCAGGAACGTGAAGATGGCCACGGCGCCGAGCGCCGGCCTGGCCAGCGGCAACGCCACCCGGACGAAGGTGCCGAAGCGGCCGAGCCCGTCGACCCTCGCGGCCTCCTCCAGCTCGCCGGGCAGCGTGATGAAGAACTGCCGCATGATGAACGTCGCCAGCACGCTGGGCGCGCCCAGGATCGGCACCAGGATCAGCGGCCAGTGCGTGTCGGTCATCCCCGCCGCGTGGAACATCTGGAACAGCGGGACGATCGTCACCTCGCTGGGGATCAGCAGGCCGACGAGCACGACCAGGAAGAGCAGGTTCTGGCCGGGGAAGCGGACGCGGGCGAAGGCGTAGCCCGCCATCGCGGCCACCGCCATCGTGCCGGCGGTCACCACGGCGGCGATGTAGAGGCTGTTGAGGTACTGCTGGCCGAACGGCTGCAGCTCGAAGACCCTGCCGTAGGTGGAGAAGTCGAACCTGGAGGGCACCAGCGCGGGCGGGAAGGCGAAGATGTCACTGATCGGCTTCACCGACGAGGTGACCATCCACCAGGTCGGGAAGACGAACGGCACGCACAACACGCACAGCAGCGCGTACAACGCGAGCTTGACCCTACGACTCATGGAAGACCCACTTCCGGCGCAGCCGCCACTGCAGCAGCGTCAGCGCCGCGACGATCAGGAACAGCAGGACCGACAGGGTGGCGCCGTAGCCGAGGTGCCGGAACTGGAAGGCCTGCTGGTACAGGTAGTAGACGAGGACGGTGGTCGACATGCCGGGCCCGCCCTGGGTGAGCACGGCGATCTGGGCGAACACCTGCAGTGACCCGACCACGGTGATGATCGAGGTGAGCAGGATCGTCGGGCTGATCAGGGGCACCGTGATGCGCAGGAACCGGGTCCAGGCGCCGGCGCCGTCGAGCTGCGCCGCCTCGTACAGCTGGCGCGGCACGCCTTGGAGCGCGGCGAGGAACAGCACCATGTTGAGGCCCACGTTCTTGACGACCTGGACGACGACGACCGACAGCAGGGCGGTGGTCTCGCCGCGCAGCCAGTTGGGGCCGTCCACGCCCGCCACGCCGAGCAGGCCGTTGACGCCGCCGTCCTGCTGGAGCAGGAACTGCCAGACGATGGTCCAGGCGACCAGCGACACCAGCACCGGCGAGAAGAACAGCGTGCGGAAGAGCGTGGTGCCGCGCAGCCGCTGATCGAGCAGGATGGCCAGGGCGAGCGCGAGCGCGAGGTTGAGCACGACCAGGCCGACCGAGAAGAGCGCGGTGCTGGTCAGCACCTGCCCCATGTTCGGGTCGGCGAGCAGCTTGGCGTAGTTGTCGCCGCCGACGAACTCGAACGTGCCCGCCAGCACGTTCCACTCCTGGAGGCTGTAGTAGACGACGAGGCCGAGCGGCAGCAGGACGAACAGCGCGCTTCCCACGAGCTGCGGCGAGACCAGCAGATAGCCGACGAGGGCGTCGCGCCGGGGGATGGTCCAGAAGTGGCGGTGCCGGGTGGCGGGGCGCTCGGCCACCCGGTCGCCGAGATCCGTCACCGTCACGTCATCCGCCCAGGAGTGGCTGGATCTTCGCGCACACGCCGTCCAGCACCGCCTTGACGTCGGCGTCCGGCTTCCACAGCGGGTCGAGCGCGGCCCTGACGGTCTGGGCGAGCTCGGCCTGCCCCGTGTGGCTGGGCTTGACCACGCCCTTCTCGATGCCGTCGATCACCACGTCCTGGAGCTGGTCGCCGTCGAGCATGGGACTGGTCTTGGCCATGGTGTCGGCCGTCAGCAGGGAGCCACGCGCGGGCGGGAAGTACGCGGCGAGCTTGGCGGAGTTGGCGGCGTTGGTGAAGTAGGCGAGGAAGTCGGTGGCCAGTTCGGCCTTCGGTGACTTCTTCAGCACCCCGATCCCGGCCTGGCCGATGACCGCGTACTCGCCCTTCGGCCCGGCGGGCAGCGGCACCAGGTCCCACTTGAAGGTCGCGTCCTCCAGCATGGCGGCGCGGGAGATCTGGGCGACGGCCATCGCGGTGTCGCCGGAGAAGAAGTCGACGGCGGTGCCCGGCCCCGGCATGGACTTGTCGGTGAAGACCGCCTTGTGCATGAACGTCATGGCCTCCACCATCTCGGGCGCGTTGAACTGGCAGGTGCCGCCGTCCTCGCTCCACGCCCTGGCGCCCCAGCCCTGCCAGACGGTGGCGAGGTTGTCCCACGCCTTGTAGTCGAAGTTGAGGATGGTCAGGCCGTTCTCGCCCTTCGCCGCCACGGCCTTGTTGATCTCGTTGGCGTGCTCCCAGTCCCACTGGCCGGCCTTGATCAGCTCGCGCGGCGTCTTCTGGCCCGCGGCCTTGACCAGGTCGGTGTTGACGAAGACGCCGAAGGGCGAGGTGGAGAACGGGTAGGCGTACAGTTCGCCGTCGCGCTCCCACAGCCTGGTGGCGGCGGGGACCAGCTCGCCCGCGTTCTCGACCTTGCTCTTGAGCGGGACGAGCGCGCCGGAGCCGACGAAGTCGGGGGCGGAGTTCTCGAGGATCCAGGCCAGATCGGGGGCGTTGCCGCCGGCGATCTGCGTGGTCAGCGTGGTCGTGTAGTTCTCGAACGGGATCGGGTCGAAGGTGATCTCGCCGACCTGCGGGTGGGACTTGCGGTACTCGGCGGCGATCTCGTTGAACAGCTTCAGGTGGGCCTCGTTCGAGGTCCAGATCGACATGCGCAGCGGCTGCGGGCCCTGCGCGGCCGGCGCGGCGTCGCCGCCGCCGCCACAGGCGGTGACCGCGAGGAGGGCGGCCAGCGTGAGGGCCGCCAGCTTCCCGGGTGCTTTCATGGGGGTTCTCCTTCTGGCGTCAGTAACCGGTGACGTCGGGCCAGCGCAGCTCCACGCCGTCGCGGACGAGCCGGTGCTGGTAGTCGGCCAGGAGCCGGCCGTCGGCGCGCACGGCGTGCGGCGTGGTGGCGCGGTCCAGGCAGAAGGCGGCGAGCGCACCGGCCGCCTCGCCGACGTTCCACTCCACCGGGTGCAGGCGGTAGGCGCCGTTGGTGATGTGGGTGGTGCCGATGTTCTTGCAGGCGGGCAGCAGGTTGCTCATCCGCTGCGGGATCAGCGCCCCGAGCGGGATCTCGAACGGGGAGCAGGCGACGTCGATGTAGTTGTCGCCGCCGGTCGACGGGTGCAGGTCGATGCGGTACATGCCCACGCCCACGGAGTCGTGATAGGAGACGGCGCCCTTGTCGCCGCGTACCGCCACGGACAGGTCCTGTTCGGTGACGGTGGTCAGGGCCCGGACGCGCCGGGACTCGCGGATGTAGGGGGCCTGGGCGAGCCCGTCGGCGCCGCCGGTGACGTCGCCGCGCAGCCGCAGGCCCGGGTAGCCGGTGCCGCCGTCGTGGCGCGGGGCCTCGGTCTGCAGCCAGTACAGCACCGACATCGACAGCTCGCGGGCCGCCGCCAGGTGCCGATCCGCGTCCGGCACGTCGATGACCGGCCCCTCCAGGTAGTCGATCATCGGCCAGTTGACCAGCGCGATGTCGCTCTCGTACGCGCCGGGCACGAAGTTGTCACGGGCGGCGATCCTGCGGAACGTCCACAGGTTGCCGTCGCCCGGGTTGACCCGCTGGTCCGCCTCCACCAGGCGGGGGTCGTCGCCCGGGTTCGGGGTGAAGGAACGCTCCACGATCTCCAGCGTCCGCGGGCTCGGGCAGCGCCAGGACAGCAGCCGGTCGCCCCAGAAGGGCGGCTGGTAGGCGCGCCAGAAGTCGTACGAGGCGGGCCTGTCGACGGTGTGGTCGCCGTCCACGTGGTCGATCGCGAAGCACACGGACACGGCCTGCATGTTCATCGGCTGCGCCGTCGCCGGGGCGCTCGGCTCGCCGGTGTCGTCCTGCGCCTCGAACCCGGTCACGTACTCGGTCCCGGTCAGCGGCAGCAGCTCGCCGGTCTCGGTGGCGTCCAGCACGTACGGTGCCACCGCGATGACCTCGGCTCCCCCGTCGCGGTGCGCGAGCCGCACGGCCGTGACGCGATCGCCGTCCACCTCCGCCCCGACCGGCCGGTACGGCTGGAGCACCCGCAGCCTGCCCGAGCCCCGGTACGGGGCCAGCATGGCCTCGATGACCGCGACCGCGACCCTGGGCTCGTGGCACAACTTGCTGACGTGCCCGGCGCCCGGGTTCAGCTCCGCCCACGCCCGCGCCCGCTCGTTCAGCGGGTAGTGGTCGCGGTAGTAGCGCCGGATGCCGTCGCGCAGCGCGCGATAGCTCGCCGTGACGCCGAACCGCTCCACCCAGGTGTGCTCGTCCGGCGGCACCGCCTGGCTGGTGAGCTGGCCGCCCAGCCAGTCGTACTCCTCGGTGAGCACCACCGATCGCCCGGCCCGCAGCAGGGCCAGCGCGGCGGCCACGCCGCCCAGCCCACCGCCGACGACGAGCGCGTCTGCCGATATCTCAACCACGTGGGGAATTACCTCTTCCTCAGGTACGGGCTTGTTCGTGTACGGGCTCATGCGGGCGATGCCAGCGTCGATCCTTCGACCAGCTCGCACACCAGCAGCTCCTGCGGGACGTCACCGCGTTCCAGCACGTGGGTCAGCAGCTCGACGGCCCTGCGGCCCATCTCCCGCCGGGGAATGCGGAACCCGGCGAAGTCGATGTCGGTCGACACCGGCCTGGTGGGCGCGCCCAGCGCGACGATGGACAGGTCGCGCGGCACGTCCAGCCCGCGGGCCCTGGCGGCCTCGGCGATGGCCACGCCGTCGGCCAGTTCCTCGGCGAACACCACGGTCGCGCCGCAGTCGAACAGCCCGTCCGCCGTGGTCAGGTGCAGCCCTTCGGCGCCGGCCGCGGCCACGCCCTCGGCGAAGCCGCGCAGCCGGTCGGCGTAGGACTCCGGGCCCTGCCCCGCCCCGACGTAGGCCATCCGCCGGTGCCCGAGCGCCGCGGCCCGCTCGACCAGCGCGCGCACCGCGGGCGGGTAGTCCGCCCCGACGTACGGCACCGGCCCGCCCGCGTCGTCACGACGGCCGACCGAGACGAACGGGATACCCTCGGACAGCAGTCTGGACAGATCCTCCCGGTCGATCGTCCGGCCGAGCAGGATGCATCCGTCGGCCAGCCGGATCCGGCTCTCCGCGCTGAATATCCGCCGCCGCTCCCCCTGCTGCGCCTTGGCGCTGGTGAACAGCAGCAGGTCGCAGCCCGCCTCCTCGACGCACTCCTCGATCCCGACCAGGAACGGGTGATAGAAGTCGGCGCTTTCGGCGGGGAAGACGGCCTCGTACGTGAACACGCCGTAGATGCGGTTGCGCCGTTCGACGAGCCGGCGCGCCGCGGGGTCGGCCACGTACCCGGTCTCCCTGATCACCTGGAGCACCCGGTCGCGGGTTTCGGGCGAGATCCGCACCTCGCCCTCGGCCCTTCCGTTGAGCACCAGGGACACCGTCGTCTGGCTCACTCCGGCCATGCGCGCGATGTCCTGCTGCGTCAGCCGACGCCCTGAAGCGGTCACAGTGCGTATCACCCGCCATATCGATAATGCGTATTAGTTCGGTCATTCTGCGACCGGACGCGAGGGGGCGTCAAGGAGTAATCGCTGAGTAATTCGTATTATCAACGGAATGCCGTCATCGGCGCCTGGCGACGTACAGTGACGCCGGGCCGGTCGGCGACGAGACGAGCGGCCAGCGGCGAGCGACCGGGCGGCACCATCCGGCTCCACGGCCCCGGTTCGCGACGAGCTCTAGGATTGCGCGATGACCCCCAACAGCATGCCGGCCGCCGAGGTGCCGGTCTCCACGGGCCTCGTCCGCCGACTGCTGACCGAGCAACACCCCGACCTGGCAGGACTCGACATCCAGGTGCTGGCCAACGGCTGGGACAACCTCGTCTGCCGGCTCGGCGACGCCTACCTCGTGCGCCTCCCCCGTCGCGCCCTGGCCGCCCAGCTCGTGGTGAACGAACAGCGCTGGCTGCCCGGCCTCGCCGAGCGCCTGCCGCTGCGCATCCCGGCACCGGTGCGCACCGGGCAGCCGGGCCACGGCTATCCCTGGAGCTGGAGCGTGGTGCCGTACCTGCCCGGGGACATCGCGGCCAGCACGCCACCCGCCGATCCGGGAGACGCGGCTCTGGCCCTCGGCGGCTTCCTCACGGCCCTGCACACGCCCGCACCGGTGGACGCCCCCGCCAATCCCGCGCGCGGGATCCCGCTCGCCGGCCGTACGACCGGGGTGATGACCCAGCTCCCCCACCTGGACGACCCGGCCGAACGGGCCGCCGCGCTGCGGGTGTGGGAGCGCGCCGTCGCCGCGCCCGAGTGGGACGGCCCGCCCATGTGGCTGCACGCCGACCTGCACCCCGCCAACATCCTGGTCGACCACGGACGCGTCAGCGCCGTGATCGACTTCGGCGACATCACCGCCGGCGACCCCGCCACCGACCTGGCCGTCGCCTGGATGATCCTGCCCGCGTCACGGCGAGAGGACTTCCGGCGGGCGTACGGCCGCGCGGACGACGGCACCTGGGCCCGGGCGCGGGGGTGGGCGCTGGCCCTGGCCCTCGTCTTCCTGACCCACTCCGCCGACAACCCGCTGATGGCCGGAATCGGCCGCCGCACCCTGGACGCGGTGCTGGAGCAGTAGGGGGCATCGCGGTCCCGACGGCGACGCCCGCCGCCAACCAGGACGAGACGATGGGGAGCAGCTAGGTTGAGGTCGTGGATCTCCCTTCCTTCTGGCTGCCCCGGCCGCCGTTCAACCCGGACGGCAAGACCCTGGCCGGCTTCGCCTCGTTGCTCAGCGACGCGGTCACCCAAGGTCCCGACAAACCGATCACCTATACCCTGGCCGCGCCCAAGTGGCAGTTCCTCTGCTACGTCGCCGAACAGGCCGGGTACGTTCTCCACGGCTCGAACGATCCCTCGATCGAGCGCTTCGATCCACGCCGCTCCTACGACAGCGACGCCTTCGGTGATCGCACAGCCGTCTATGCCGCGTCGGACGGCATCTGGCCGATGTTCTTCGCGACAATCAACCGCGATCATCCGCTGTCGATGGTCAACTCGTGCAGCGACCTCGCCGGCGAGACCTACTACTACTTCTCCATCAGCCGGCACGTACTCGACCTCAACCCATGGCGGGAGGGGACGGTCTACCTCCTTCCCGCCGAGGGGTTCGAGCATCAGCCGCCGATACGCGGTGTCCGCCAGCGCCAGGCGGCAAAACTGGCGCCGGTCGAGCCGGCCGCCAAGATCCGGGTGAGTCCCGAGGAATTCCCGTTCCTGAGCCGCGTGCGTGGACACGACGACGCGACGATCCGCAGCCGTTCCGAGGCCGACCCCGACGGCTTTCCCTGGATCGATGGCTGACACTCCAGCAGTTCGCGGCGCCGGCGGGCCGCATCGCAACGGCGACGGACGGTGTGTGACCTAGACCAAGCGCAGACCGGTGCCGGCCCTTCATAGGACGAGCGGGCATTTCCCGGAGCAGGCGCCGCATGCCACAGTGCTGAAGTGCCTCCAGCGACCGTGGAGTTTTTCCTGCCGCGCCAGGCGAGGGGAACCGACCTCGCCGTCTGGTGCGCGCTCTGCAGCCAGGGCCAGAGCGAGGTGTCCGGAGACCCGCCCCGGGCTGCGGCACTGGCCGAGCAGTTGCGGGCCGAGGAGGACCATCCCGTGGTACGGCGGTGGGCCGCCCGCGACAGCGACGACGGGCGAATCGTCGGCACCGCCCAGCTCCGGCCACAGCCGCATGATCAACGGATCGGCTTCCTGCGCCTGTTCGTGGCGCCATCGGCTCGTCGCCGCGGCGTAGGCACGACCCTGCTGGCGCAGATCACGAAATATGCCCATTCAGCAGGTATGGAACGAATCCAGAGCACGGTGCCGGCCGGGAGCCCAGGCGAAGCCTTCGTCCGGACGTGGCCCGGCGTACGCGAACTGCTGCGCCTGGAACTCCAGGAGCAACGACTCGACGAGCACGTGCTGAGCCACTGCCACGAGCTGGCGATCTGCCCAGATCCGACCGAGTACAGCCTGGCACACTGGCACGGCGCGGCCCCCGAGCCGCTGGCACCGTCATTCGGGCAAGTGATGAGCCACGTCCCGGACGCCCCCGGCGCCGCGCTGCAAATGGCTTCACGAGCCTGGGACGCGGCAGCGGTCCGTACCTGGGAGGCTCGGATGACCGCGAGCGGCGCCCACCTGATGGTCTGCGCGGCCGTGCACCGCGCCACCGACCAGGTCGTCGCCGCCACCGTGGCAACCGTGGCGGCATCGGATGCTCCCGCGGCCCAGCAGCACGACACGGTGGTGCTGCCCCGGCACCGGCGGCGCGGCCTGGCGCGCTGGATCAAGGCCGAGCAGACCCTGCGCCTGCACCAGCGCTTCCCCAGCCTGCGGACGGTCTCATCGACGGTCAACCGCCAGAACGCACCCATGACGGCGGTGAACCGGGCGGTGGGCTACCGCGGGAGCGGCGAACGGCTCCTGGTGGAGCTGCCGATGCCAGCCGAAACCTGATCAGGACAGACCGAACAGGACAGCGGCGGTCGCGCCGAGCACGCGCTCCCGGACCTCGCCGGAGGTGGTGACGCGTTCGACCGTTGCCCGGGCCGGCACGGGGTCGCCGTAGGGGGCTTCGGTCGCCCGCTCGGGGTGGGGCCGGGACATGAACAGCACCGCGCGATCCACTGCGCTGCGCTGCGCGAGCACCTGACCACCCTCGACCGCCGCGCGGACGAGCTCGCCCAAGCCCGCGAGATCGTACGCACCATCGACCGCACCGAAAGCCACCTCCCCTGACGCCGGCCCGCCCGTGGAGCCGTCGGCGTTTCATCGGGCGGGCTCGAGGTGGGCGCGGACGGCCGGGCGGGTGAGGACCCAGGCCAGAGCGAGCAGGATGACGCCCTGGACCGCTTGCTCCACGCGTACCCATGCCGGGTAGGGCGTGCCGGGCAGCAGGGCGAGCGCCGCGATGCCGAGCGAACCGGCGACGGACACCCAGAGCAGCCGCCGGTAGACGCGGCGGCTGCCCCCGCGCAGCCGTGCGGCCCATCGCAGATAGAGCAGCGACAGGACGAGAACGCCGACAGCGCGGATCCAGACGGTCGGGTTGACGAGGGACGGCGCCACGAAGTGGAGGAGCGCCGTCGCGGCGACGAGCCCGGCGCTGAGGACCGCGAAGACCTGCGTGAGGCGAAGTGGCGTGTTGGTCATGGTTCGACGCTAGGGAAAGCGTGCGGCCGGGAACATCCGTCCAGGTCCCGACTTGGGTGGGGCTGGCCCCACCGGTAAGGATGAACGGTGTGCGACGGTTGGCGGAAGTGTCGGGGCGGTGCCTGGCGTTGCTCGCGCTCAAGGTGCTGGTCGCCCTGCTGGTGGCCTTGCCGGTGCTGGTCCTGCTGCGGCTGAACGGCGTAGTGCTGTTCCCCGCGCTGCTCGTGCTCGTGTTCGCCGGCCGCCGCATGGCCGACGTCAGCCGCCGGTTGCAGGGGCGGTGGGCCGGCGTGGAGATCGTCCGGCCGTATCTGCCCCGCCCCGCGCTCGAACCGACCGCGCAGAGCTGGTACTGGACCGGCTACGACTATCACCACTCACGGCTGTGGGCGGCGGTTTCGTCGTGGTTCAACTGGGTGCTGCGCGACCCGGCGACGTGGCGGGATCTGGCCTGGATGGTCCTCGACCCGGCCGTCGGCACGATCCTGCTCGCGCCGGCCGTCCTGGGCTGGGCGCGGCCGTTCCGGTGGCACGCGCGGTGGACCCGCGCGCTTCTCTCCCCCACCGACCAGGCGAAGCTCACGGCACGGGTACGGGAGCTTGCGGAGACCCGTACCGAGGCGCTCGATGCCCAGGCGGCCGAGCTCGAACGCATCGAACGCGACCTGCACGACGGCGCACAGGCCCGGCTCATCGCCGTCGGCCTGAGCCTGAGCCTGGCCCAGCAGCAGCTACGGCACGATCCGGACGCGGTCGAGGAACTGCTCGCCGAGGCGCGGGCGACGGCGGCCGACGCGCTGCGCACGCTCCGCGACCTGGTGCACGGCATCCGCCCGCCGGTCCTGTCCGAGCGGGGCCTGGTCGACGCGCTGCGGTTACTCGGCCTGGAGCATCCCCTGGCCGTCACCGTCGAGGCGGAGCTGCCCGGACGCCTGCCGCCGGCGCTGGAGTCCGCGGTCTACTTCGCGACGGCGGAGCTGCTGGTCAACGTGACCAAGCACGCGCATGCCCGCGCTGTCCGCGTCCGCCTCGAACACCGGCGTGGCACTCTCCGGGTGGCGGTGACCGACGACGGTGTCGGCGGCGCCGACCCTGCCCGCGGCACCGGCATCCAGGGCATACAGCGCAGGCTGCGGCCGTTCGACGGTACTGTCGACCTCGACAGCCCACCCGCGGGCCCGACCGTCGCGACGCTGGAGGTGCCGTGCGCGTTGTCCTCGCCGAGGACCTCTACCTGCTGAGAAACGGCATCGAGCGGCTGCTGCGCGGGCATGGCTTCGACGTCGTCGCCACCGTGGACAACGGCCCTGACCTGCTCGCCGCGCTGCTGGAGCACCGGCCGGACGTCGCCGTCATCGACATCCGCCTGCCACCGAGCCAGACCGACGAGGGACTGCGTGCCGCCCTCGCCCGCCGGGAAGTGCCGGGACTGCCGGTGCTGATTCTGTCGCAGTACGTCCAGCAGCTCTACGCCCGCGAGCTCCTCGCCCACGGCAGCGGCGTCGGCTACCTGCTCAAGGACCGCGTCCTCGACACGGACGAGTTCGTCGACGCGGTGCGGCGCGTGGCCGCCGGCGGCACCGCCATCGACCCGGAGGTCATCGCCCAGCTCCTCACCCCTGACCGTGCTCCGGCGGGGCTTACCGCGCGGGAGCTGGACGTCCTGGCGCTCATGGCCCAGGGCCTGTCGAACGCGACCGTCGCCCAGCGGCTGTCGCTCAGCGAGGGCTCGGTCAGCAAGTACACTACGCAGATCTTCGCCAAGCTCGGCCTCATCCCGTCACCGGACACCCACCGCCGCGTCATGGCCGTACTGGCCTACCTCAACCGGATCGACACCTCGACGACCTGACACGGCGGCAAACGGCCCGGATCGCCCTCGCGATGCTGTGGCGTCGTCAGGGCCGGCTCAGGTGCTCACCTGGCACGAGGCGCGCCCATCCGGTCATCCCAGCCATCGTTGGATCGCCGTCCGGAGCGATGCACGTGACTCGGCGTCCGGCTGCGGCACGTCGGAGGCCCATGCCACGTATCCGTCGGGCCGCACCAGCAGCGCCGTGCACGGCACGCCGGAGCCGGGCAGTGCCGCGGTCGCGGGGTGTCCCCAGTCGCCGCCGGTGAAGTCGATCAGGTGCGGGCGACCGTCCCTGGTGAGCTCGGCGAGCCGGACACCGTCTTTGAGGTCCAGGTCGGGAGCCCACCGACCGGCCAGTGGATGGTCGACGCCCACGTCGTAGCGGACGTCGGCGCCCGACATCAGGTCGGCGATGCGGCGGACGTTGCGCGGGTCGCCGAGGAGTTCGGTGAACAGCGCCCGCAGGCCGGTGACCTCGCTGCCCGGGGCGATCAGTGCGGACTGGGCGCGCGAGGACATGACCACCCGCTCGGCGACCGGGTGTCGCTCGGACTCGTAGGTGTCGAGGAGACCGGCGGGTGCCGTGCCGCGCACGTCGGCCGCGAGTTTCCAGCCGAGGTTGACCGCGTCCTGCAGGCCGAGGTTGAGCCCGGGCCCGCCGATCGCCGAGTGCACGTGGGCGGCGTCGCCGACGAGCAGCACCCGGCCGTCACGGAACCGCTCGGCCAGGCGGGTGTTGCCGCCGTTGAGCTTGCGCATCAGGTGCGGCCCTTGGCCGTCGGGCGGGCCGAAGGCGATGTCGACACCGAGCACCCGGCGGGCGCTGGCCCGCAGTTCCGCGAGCGTGAGCGGCCCCTCGGCGTCCTGTCCGTTCCACTCCATGGTGGAGATCAACGGCGCGGGGGCGCCCGGGAGGGGCGCGTACACGAACAACCCGCGCTCGGTCCGGTGATGCAGGAACGGCGGGATGGATCCGTACCCGGGAACGTCGAGCCGGCCGGTGGCCGGATCGACGAGCTCGGCCGGCACGACGGCGTGCGCGGTGCGCGCGATCGTCGCGTCGGTCGTCACGCCGGGGAAGGCGATCCCGGCCAGCTTCCGCACGATGCTGTGCCCGCCGTCGGCGCCGACGAGATAGCGCGTTTCGATCGTGTACGGCCCGGCCGGCCCGCCGGCCTGGACGGTCACACCACCCGCGTCCTGGGTGAATCCGGTGAGCTCATGGCCGCGCCGGATCTCGACATGGAGCTGGACGGCCCGTTCCTCCAGCATCTGCTCGATCCTGAGCTGCGGAACCGAAAGGAGGTAGAGGGGGTTGTCGTCCAGCACACTCAGGTCGATGGGCAGCGCGCCGAAGACGAATCCGGGAGCGGGCCGGGGCGGGTCCTGGCTTCCGGTGAGCCGCTCGTACAGGCCTCGCCGGTCGAGCATCCGTACCACCTGGCCGACCAGGCCATTGGCGCGGTTCTCCCGGGTGCGCTCCGGCAGTCGCTCCAGGACCAGGGTGCGGACTCCGGCCAGGCTGAGCTCACAGGCCAGCATCAGGCCGTTGGGCCCGGCTCCGGCTATGACGACATCGGCGTTCATGGCGCTCCTTCGGGCATGACGGATCGACCGGCGCGACAGGCCGGCTGATCCTCGACAGGAAAGACGGGGAAGGTCAGGGCAAGGGCAGGCCGGCGGCGACCTGCCCGAGGGCGTCACGCAGCAACTCCTCGAAAGGTGCCGGCGCGTCGCCGTGGAGCCACAGATGGATGGCTGCGAGTACGGCCGCACCGACCGCGCCCGCTACCAGGTGCGGATACAGATCACGACCGGCATCGGTGCCGGTGCGCTCGGCCACCGCCGCGGCCAGCGCCTCCACCGCCGCCGTGTGGGCCTTGAGGAACTCGCCCCGGTGCTCCGGATGCTGGTTCATCAGCTTGACCCCGGCGATCCATCGCTCGTCGACCGGACGCTCGGCCTCCCGCATGCCAAGCGCGAACCGGGCGAACACGGCATTGGTGATGGCCTCCCACAGAGGTTCGCCGTCCGGCCTGGACCTCAGCTCGTCGGCGATCTGCACCGCTCGGTCGAAGTGCCTGGCCGCGATCGCCTCGCCCTTGCTGGAGAAGTAGTTGTTGAACGTGCGGTGCGAGACGCCCGCCTCGGCGGCGATGTCCTCCACCTTGACGTTGTCGAAGCCACGCTCGACGGTCAGCTTGATCGCCGCCCAGCTCAGCGCGATCCGGGTCTCTTCCTTCTTGCGCTCTCGCAGCCCCATACGAGCACTCTACCCAAACTTGCGCGCTACGCAAAGATGCGAGCCACGTAAATATGCGCGGCTCGCATGTATACGGCGGGCGCTTGCTTGACATCTCCTCCCCACGTCCCCAGATCGAGCAGCCCGGCCACGCGCACTCGCCCGCCCACCGGACATCATGGGCGTGGGACCGCCGCACATCTCAGGGTGAACGTCGACGCCGGTACAGGGAGCAACTCCCGCCCTCCACGTCGTGGCGCCGGACCTGTCGGTGGCGCGGGCGTCACCGTATCGGAGTGCTAGCTTCCCGCCGGAGGCTGCCCCTGCGGACCGCCGTTGTCGTCCCAGTCAGTTCGGTCGACGACAACGCACGGGCCGACATTGCCGGGGATCATCATTGTCGTGAGTATCCACCAGGTCTTCGGCGGGTCCGCTGCGCGGACTTCCTCGTCGTTTCCGGCGAACTCCAGGACCAGGGTCTTGTCCTTGTCGAGGAGCCGGGGATCGATGTCCAGCCCGCCCTCCCGCGGCCGAATGGCCCCTTCCCTCGGAAGAGTGCTCATTCCCCTGTTCTTCTCGCACTGCTTGCGGGACTCAAGGTACGTGACGTCCGCTCTGACGCCCGCCGCCTGCAGGTCCCGCTCCAATCGGTCGGCGTCCTTGAACTCACGGATCTCGACCCCCACCGTGCCGTCCGCCTTCTTGCTCACCGCGTACGCCGGGCTTTCCGTGCCGGTCACCAGCGGTACGGCGATGGTCACCGCGGCGGCGAGGCCGGCCACCGCCGCTCCCACGGACATGCGGCGAACAGTACGGCGACGGCGTTCGGCCCGCGCGGCGAATTCGACTTTCAGATCCATCAGCAACTGCTCCTCGAAACTCATGTTCCGGTTCCTTCCATGACGAAGGGCAGATCCTTGAGCGTTCGGCGCGCGCGGTGCAGCCGGACCATGGCGGTCCCCGACCGGATGCCGAGGGAACTCGCGGCTTCGGTGACCGTCAGCTGATCGAGGACGACCAGCTCCAGTACGGCGCGTTCCCCCTCGGGCAGCTCGGCCATGGCCAGGAAGGCCCGCCGCGCGGGCTGCTCCGCGTCGATGCGCTCCTCCAACCGGGCGATGTCATCGCTGTCCAGCGGCCGCCGCCTGCTCACGCGGTCGGTCACCTGGGACTCCCTCAACGACCTGCGCCGTTCAGCCGAGAGCGTGTTGCGTGCTACGCCGTACAGCCACGCGACCTCGCTGCCCCGTCCAGGCCGGTAGGTGTGAGCGGACTCCATCACCGCCAGGAACACATCCGCCACCAGGTCTGCGACCAGATAGGGATCATCGACCCGGCGGGCGATGAACCGCGTGATCTCTTCGACGTGCCGCCGGTAGAAGGCCTCGAACGCCGCAGCATCTGTGGCGAACTCCGCCCGTTTACGACGCACCGGCCATGCTCCCTTCGTCGATCTACACCCATACTTGGTAGGAACCGACCAAAGCCTTACAAGCGGACAAGCTGTGAAGGTGAACACGGCGGCGCGCTTCCCGTCGAAGTCGTCGCGGGCCAGGCCGTCGAGCAGGGTGCGCAAACCGGCCAGGGCGGACGGGTCGCCGTCCTCCTCCCAGTGGTCGCCGAAGACGAGCCCCCGTATCCGCGCCCTGATCCGCCCGTCGGCCGCGTAGACGGCCGTGTGCCGCGCACAGGCCAAGGTGATGCTCGAGTTGAAGGACGGGCGACTTCTTGGCGGCCGTACAGAAGCCGGTGCGTATGGCCGAGTGAGACGATCTACCACATACCGTCAGAAAGTCCAAGACGCTGATCGACTAGCATGGCTCCCCATGGAGGTCGATGACTACTCTCTGACCGGCGCTGCCCGGCACCTGCAGGAGCCGGTCGACCTACTCGGACAGCACACGGAGACGCTGTTGTCGTCCGTCGCGGGCGGCTCGCGCTCGGCCTGGGGCATCGGCCTCATCGGCGTGGTGATGGACCAGCTCAACGAGCGGCTCGGGCAGGCCTGCGCCCACGTGCACACCAACCTCGCCGACACCGGAGCGAGCATACGGGAGATGAGGGAGCGGTCGCGCGACACGGAGGTCGCCATCGAGCACGTCATTGAGCAGGCGATCCCGTGGCGGTGATGCTGCCGCCTGCGCTGGAGACGACGTTCGTGACGCTCGGCGTGCCCTGGCCCACCGAGAACGAGGACGGGCTGCGCACCTGCGCCACCGCCTACCGAACCTGCGCCGAAACGCTGGCCACCGACGTCATCGCCGGCGCCGACGGTGCCATCCGGTTCGCGAACGTGGGCAACAGCGGCGCGCACATCGACGCGCTCAACGACTTCTGGGCCGAATACCACAGCGAGGGCGACGATTCCCGCCATCTGGCCAGCCTCGCCCTGACCATGCACGCCATGGCCGACAGCCACGACCTGGCAGCCCTGATCGTCGAGGTGCTGAAGAAGACTCTGATCGGGATGGCCGCGGTGACCGCTGCGGTGCTGGCGTGGGCCGCCGCCACGCTGCCGTTCACGGGCGGCATGTCGGCCGTCTCCGCCCGCGCGTACGTCAGCGGCGCCCGGCTGCTCGCTCAGAAGGCCGTGGTGCTGTTCCGTCGCGAGCTGGACCGGTTCTTCGGCGGCGCGCTGGCACGCGGCGTCAGCGCGCGGCTCGGCCGGATCCTGGAGGCGGCCTCCCCGAAGCAGCTCGGGCTCCGTACACGGCTGGGCGGCCGCCCCGACCCGCTGCGCGCGGCTGTGGACAGAAGCGTGAACGTCAAGGCGATCACGCCGAAGCCGGTGTGGCGTAGTGACCGCCTCATCCTCAGGCGGGCCGACGACCGCCACCCGGACGACATCTTCGGGTCGGGCTTCTACCCGCGCGACCCGGCCAACACCGATCTGGAATCGCACCTGCGGTTCGAGCCGTCGGCGTTCGTCAGCACAACGAGGCTGGACAACCCGATGGACATATTTCCAACCAGATACCTGTACGACGTGGACGCTCCCGGCGGCATCGACATCGTCGACACCATGGGCACCGCCCTGCGCACCGCACACCAGCGCGAGGTGGCGTTCCCGGGCGGAATCGAGGGGCGTTTCGTCAAGGGAGCGCGCCCGTACGACGCCGGGAGCGGCACCTTCGGCGAGTACATCGTCAACCCGCACTACCGCCCATGACCGGGGTTCTCCTGGAGGCGGGTGACCGTCGAACCCCCTGAAGTCAGGACGCTGCCATGCTGGGCCGGCCGATCGGGGGCAGGGCCCCAGGCGGGAGGCGAACTTGTCGGTGGTGTCGCGCAGCTTGGGCCGGGCGATGGTGATCGGGCCGCTGGTCGTCTTGACGGTCGTTGGGCAGTGGCCGTTGCGATAGCCCGGCCGCACCGCAGTTTCCTCATCACCGATGGCGGTGGTGACACGCTGGTAGCGGGCGCGGCCGAGGAACGCGTCCACCTCGGCTTCGACGGCAGTCTGGATAATCAGACGGGCGCCGAGCCGGGCAACGCCCTCGATGACCTCGACCAGGTCACGATCATCGATCTCGGCACGGATGGCCTGGATGGGCGATACTCGACGGGTCACGAGCGTGGGACCTCTTTCGTGCGAACTTGGCGGTTCAACACGGAACCTACGTTCGTGATCTATTTGCACCGCATCTCGGAGGCGACCTGCGCGGACCCGTGACTACCTAAACAATCAGGGCGGAGAAGCCTCAACGCCGACTTGCCCCAGCGTCTACCGCTACTGACCTGCGCCATCCGTCTGGAACGCTCAGCGATCCGCCGCGAGATCGCTCGCCAAGGGCGCCCCCTTCCATCGATCTGGCACGAGGAGAAATGAGCCGCGACGTCGCCATCTACTTGGAGTTCAAACACGATATCGATTTCATGGAAGTCCTCGATCGGCTCGCCCGCATGGGTTGGGGGTTGCTCCGCGAAGAAGACGCCATCTGGTACATGACCGACTACGACTGGAAGATCCTGCCGCTGGACGGCCTGGCCGAGGCAAAGCACGACATGCGCACCTCCTATGACGCCGGGGAGGCGGTAGGCATAACCACCAGGCTGCCCGACGGGGAGACCTTCGCGAACGTGCTGTTCAACGAGGATAGGACGTCGGTCTCCCTGATCCCTCTGCTGGATTACCGCACCATCGCGCATATGCCGGAGTTCATCGATCTGGGCTGGTATCTCGAGAAGTTCCTGACGGCATGTAGAGATCTGCCCATCGTACGAACGGAAGCCAGCGACCAGCGGTGACGACGTCAGATAGACCGGAGAAGACTGACCCGCAGCCCTTCATCGACGGGATCAGGGCACCGGCGCTTGGATCAACTCAGCCGACCGGACCACCGTGTGGTGAGGCAACGGCAACGGCAACCGGGTAAGGCCGCAACGAGCCCGTCGGTGAGGGAGCGGATCTTGGTCGACTGCGATCTTACCGGAACCGTCTTCGTATCCCACCCCCTGCACCTACCGCTCCTGACCTGCATCATCAGGTTGGAAAAGGCTCCGTGTGGCAGGCCGCCATCGACCTTTTCCCACTCAACCGCGGCAATGCTTACGACGGACTCGCCTGCCTCTTCGGGATCCGCAACACTTTCGGCTTTCGCCCTGTGGCCGAAGGCCGCGGCTTTCCCCACGACGCCTCGAAGGGGCTGGTCAGTGAGTTCGCCGCCTATGGCGGAGCCGACGATGCATACGGGGCCACATGGCTCACTTGGGCTGAGGTCGCCTCTGTCGACTGGATGGAAACGGACAGTTCCGGCACGAGAAGCCGAGGCATGGCCGCAGGCGACGAGAGCGACTGGGGCCGGGTGTGGAGCGTGATGCGCATACTCAGCGAAGTACATGGTGCGCAGAACGTTCGACTCTTCGTCTGGTTCCACTGATCACACAGGCTGGTTCAACCACAGCGCCGCCCCAAGACCGACTGGCCCGTTGCTCATCTGACACCTGACTGCGATGCGATGGGCGCCACCTTGCCCTACCGTGGCCGATCATGATGCGAGTCACCTGCTCGAAAAAGCTTCATGTGATAGAGACCGACGAGGTTGTGATAAGGACGGCTGGTTATTGGTCCCTGAGGGCAGCCGAGGCGGCCGGCATCGATGAACAAGCCCAGCGATGGCTAGGTTGGCCTTCCGACGTGGTGCGAGGCTACGAGAGTTCGCGGGACGAGCTGCTGAACCGCGAACTGGATGATGAGTCGGACCCCGCCGACCCTAATTGGTTCGCGCTTATCAATAGGCGTAATCGTCGGATTATGGGCGCTGTAGTGATTGCGTCGCCGCGATCGAACAGGCCTGAGATTGGCGGGTACCTGGCGCCGCACTACCGGGGTCAGGGGCTGGGGGCGCAACTGTTCATGCTCGGAAGCATCCTGGCGCACGCGCACCTGGGACTTCCGGATATATACGCGGGGACCGAGGTCGGGAACTTCGCCTGTCGGCAATCCCTGCTTAAGGCCGGGTTCACGCCAACGGACGGTCCCGCCAAGCACACCCTGCCGGATGGGCGAGTGGTTAGCGGCGAATGGTTCAGGAGTGCCGTGACGTGCGAGGTCATATGCGGGTCCTGGCGGCCCCGGTCGCGGTGGTGGCATCTGGGTGGCAACAGCCATCGCGTGCCTGACTAGTGTTCCTGGGCTCGGCCCAGTGACCCCTCGCTTGTAAGAGTAGCTCTCTCTATCACTGGAGCTGGCGTATTTGCTGCTCTCTACATTTGATGTGCACTCATGTGCATGGTCACGCTGTGGTGGGCGTCCCTGATGTCACTCAGTTTGTCACCCAATCTCTCGATCTCGATGCCTGAGCATATCACCAACCATCCTCCTGGCCTGCCTGGAGTCGGAGTGCGCCTCACCTAATTCGGTAGCATCATGTGGCCAAGATAATGGGTTCGGCCTGGCGAATCGGGTGAGTGTATGAGCGCCGACGTCCTCTCGGTCATCTCGACCGACCCGTACTGGCAACCCGATCAGGTAGCCGCTGACCGTACTGCCGCGATCGTTGCGCACCTAGGAGCTGTTTGGGGTTCGGATCATGTGGTCGTGGTGAGGAGCCGTAACCACATGATCGAGCCCCGCAGATGGAGTCCCGCCTCGTAGCTCTCCGCGGTCTTGTCGTAGCGGGTCGCCAGGCCACGCCATGCCTTGAGCTTCTGAAAGAAGCGTTCCACGGTGTTGCGCCGCCGGTAGCGCACCGAATCGAAGGCAACGGGCCGCCCGCCGGCCGAGCCCTTCTTCTTCCGGTTGGCCTGCTGATCCTTCTTCTCCGGGATGACCGCGCCGATCCGGCGGCGGCGCAGATAGGCGCGGTTGGCCTTGGAGGAGTAGGCCTTGTCCGCAGCCACCGCGGCCGGGCGGGTTCGAGGCCGGCCCACCGGCCCGCTCACCCGGATCCTGTCCACGATGGTGATAAAAAGCGGGCTGTCGGCCGCCTGCCCAGGTGTGAGCATGAAGACCAGCGGCAGGCCGGCGGCATCGACCGCGGCATGGATCTTGCTGCTCAGCCCTCCCCGGGATCGGCCGAGCGCGGCGGCCTTCGCCCGAGCCTTGCGGCGGCGCCGGACGGCCGCGCGATCCGGTTGCGGTGACGTACCGGCCGCGATCGGATCCTGCGGGGCATCACCCGCAGCACCGGCGGCTGCTGCCAAAGCGGAGCCCCCTTTTCCTCGGTCAGCGCCTGCTCCAGCGCATCCAACGTCTCCCCGGCCACCGCCAGCCCGGCCGATTCCTGATGCGCCCGCACGATCGTGGAGTCCACACTGACCAGCTCCAGCCCGACCTGCCCCCGTGATGCGGCCTCGGCGATCAGCGCGTTCATTAGATCCTGGAACACCCCGGCCTTGACCCAGGAGTTGAACCGGGAGTGCACGGTGGACCAAGGCCCGTAGCGTTCCGGCACATCGCGCCAGCCCGAACCGGTACGAAACCGCCACAAGATCCCGTTGAACTGATCACGCACCCGCCGTGGCAGCGGCCCGGTCGCCGCCACCGGCAGATGCGGCTCGATCAACGCCCACTCGGCATCGGTCACATCGAAGCGCGCCACATCCGAGTTCTACCAGCCACGGCCTGCCGATCACCGGCCCTCACAAGATCCGAACCCCAAACAGCTCCTAGCACCCGGTACGCCGGGCGGCGTCGATGTCGAAATCGAAGTCGCCTGGCACGACCAGCCTGAATCGCCCCGGGTTCGGTGGAGACTTGATCTCTTGAGAGGATCGAGTCCATGCCAGGTAAGTCTCCCTACCCCGCCGAGCTGCGCCGCCGAGCGGTGCGGATGGTCGCCGAGGTGCGACCGGACTACCCGACCGAGTGGGCCACGATTAACGCGGTCGCGACCAAGCTCGGCATCGGCACCACGGAGACACTGCAACCTGGGTCCGACAGGCCCAGATCGACGAAGGCAGCCGGCCCGGCCGCACCAGCGACGAGTCGGCCGAGCTGAAGCGGCTGCGCCGGGAGAACGCCGAACTCCGGCGCGCCAACGAGATCCTGAAGGCCGCCTCGGCTTTCTTCGCGGCCGAGCTCGACCGGCCACACACGCACTCGTGACCTTCATCGACCAGCACGCCGACGTGTTCGGTGTCGAGCCGATCTGCCGTGTCCTGACCGAACACGGCTGCCCCATCTCCACCAGCACCTACTACGCCGCCAAGAGGCGCCCGCCCTCGGCACGGGCAGTACGCGACGCCGAGTTGGACGCCCACATCCAGCGCATCCACGCCGCCAACTACGGCGTCTACGGCGCCCGCAAGGTCTGGCGGCAACTGCTGCGCGAAGGACATCAGGTGGCCCGCTGCACCGTCGAACGACGCATGCGCGCACTCGGCCTGCAAGGCGCCCGGCGGGGAAAGAAGATCCGCACCACCACGCCCGATCCAGGCCACGAGCGCGCCGCCGACCAGTTGCAGCGCGACTTCACCGCCCAGAGGCCGAACACCGCCTGGGTGGCCGACTTCACCTACGTTTCCGCCTGGTGCGGGGTGGTCTACGTCGCGTTCGTGGTCGACGTTTATTCCCGGGCGATCGTCGGCTGGGCCGCCTCGCTGACCAAGCACACCACCCTCGTGCTGGACGCCCTGGACATGGCGTTGTGGCGGCGCGAGCGCACCGGCCACCCGGCCGGGCCGGGGTTGATTCATCACTCGGACGCGGGCAGTCAACTCGGATTCAATCAGTCGTCGCAACACTGCTGCTCAGCAGCAAGTTTAGATGCTCGCTGAAGGCTTCTGCCGGTGTCTTCCATCCGAGGGTCTTTCGGGGCCTGGTGTTGAGCGCGAACGCGACAGCCGCCAGCTCCTCGGCATCCCAGCGTGACAGGTCGGTGCCCTTGGGAAAGTACTGCCGCAACAGGCCGTTGGTGTTCTCGTTGGTGCCACGCTGCCAGGGGCTATGAGGGTCGGCGAAATACACCAGCAAGCCGGTGTCGATGCGCAGTTGAGCGTGCTGCGCCAGCTCCGTTCCCCGGTCCCAGGTCAGCGATCGACGTAGCTGCTCGGGCAACCCGGTGATCTCTTTGGTGATCGCGTCTCGCACGGCTTCGGCGCCGCGGCCGGCCAGCGCCGGGCCGTTCTTCACCCGTTCCTGCGTGCCGAAGCCCTCCATCCGGGGCAGGTGCAACAGCAGGGTGAACCGGGTCGTGCGCTCCACGAGGGTGCCGATCGCCGATCTGCCGGTGCCGATGATGAGGTCACCCTCCCAGTGGCCCGGAACCGCGCGGTCGTCGGCCTCGGCGGGCCGTTCGCTGATCAGCATCTCGGGCGTCACGTGGCCGCTGGCCTTCTTCCGGGCGCGGGCTCGTGGCACCCGCAGCGCACGCCCGGTGCGCAGGCAGGCGACCAGCTCCCGCTTGAGCGCTCCACGCCCCTGGATGAACAGGGCCTGGTAGATCGCCTCGTGTGAGATCCGCATGGTGTCGTCCTCGGGGAAATCGACCTTCAGCCGGTGGGAGATCTGTTCTGGGCTCCACGATGTCGTCCAGCGGCGGTCCTGACGGTGGGGTTTGTTCCGTCCCTTCCAGGGCGCCGTCTGCGGCCCCGCCACCAGCGTGCCGTCCGGGTGACGGACCTGTCCGGCCAGCCGCTGCTGCACATACTCGCGCAACTGCTCGTTGGCCGCCAGTTTGGCGATCTTCGGCCGACGAGCTCGGCGCTCGGCGTGCCATTGCGCCACCGTCGCTCGATAGTCCACGTCATACGTCCGCGTCGAGGCGTTGCGCCGGAGCTCGCGGGAGATCGTCGACGGCGAGCGCCGCAGGCGCCGCGCGATCTCGCGCACGCCGAGCTTCTGGGCACGGCATAACGCGATCTCTTCCCGCTCTGCGAACGACAGGTAACGGCCCGACACCGTCGGGGCAAGGCATGGTCCCACCCCGCCAGCCTGGCGAAACCAGCGTGTCCCCACCGCCGGTGACACGCCGATCTCCGCCGCGGCGTTCTCCGAGCTCGCCCCTCGAGCGATCGCTTGCCAGAACCGGACGCGGTCCTGTCGCCAGGCGACAGTCGGCCGTCCCGGCGAGGGGATCTGACCGCGATACAACCGGACGGCCTGCTGTTTCTTGCCCATGCCCATGCACCAACACCTCCAACGACGAGGTGTTGCGAGCACCGATTGAATCCACCCAATACACGTCTTTCCGGTTCACCACCCATCTGCTGGCGGCCGGCATCGACGCCTCCATCGGCACGGTCGGCGACGCGCTCGACAACGCCCTGATGGAATCGCAGATCGGCCTCTACAAGACCGAACTGATCAAGCCCCGAGGCCCATGGCGCAGCTTGGCCGAGGTGGAACTGGCCACCGCCGAATGAGTGTCCTGGTTCAACGCCACCCGCCTGCACTCAGCCACCGGACACCGTCCGCCCGACGAGTTCGAGGCCATCTACTACGCTCAGCACCACCCCAACGAAGCCCTAGCAATCAACCGCTGAGGTCTCCACCAAAGCCGGGGCGGTTCAGTGGAAGCGCTCAAGCAGCAAAAGCGTCAACAGGCCAACGAACGCAAGGCGGCCGGCCAGCTGATTTCGTCGGTCAGTAGAGACATCGTTTGTTGGTGAGTTTGGACAGCGGTTGGCGATCAACAGGCGCAGAAATGTTGGTGAGAAATGGCAGCACCCACCTCCGCCCGTTCTCTAGCGGAGACGGGCCAGCAAGTGGGCGTCCAGGAAGCCCCGCTCGGAGGCCGGGTCGTGGAGCAGCCGCGCGAATGTGGCGAACCCAGCCCCGGCCAGCAACTCGGCGAAGCGGTCCGCCGGCCAGCTATAGGCGGGTGTCACCTTGTGGTCGAAGCGGACCGGCTCGGGCGCGTCGGTTCCGAAGAACGAGACCAGGAGAAGGCCCCCCGGCGCCAGGACACGCGCCTGCTCGGCGAGCAGCGCGGGTAGTTCCCCAGGAGGGGTGTGAATCATCGAGTAGTGGGCCAGCACGCCGCCGAGCGCGCCGTCCTCAACGGGGAGTTCCTCCATCCGGGCCTCATCGAACTTCAGCGCCGGATGGGCCCGCCGAGCGTGGTCGACCATGGCCGGAGAGAGGTCGAGCCCGAAGGCATCCAGTTCCAGGTCGTGCAGCATGGCCGTCAGATGTCCGGGCCCGCAGCCGACATCCGCCACCCGCGAATTCCCCGTCCCACGCACCAACTCGGCGAAGGTGCCGATCATGTTCCGTGCGAACGGCTGCGTCTCCAGTCGGTTAGCGAACATCGACGCATATAACTCGACGACCCCGTCGTAGGCCGTCCTGGTCTCGTCCTGGTGCTTCGCCACGGGAAGGACGTTAACACCCCCCATTCTCAGCTGTTCTCCGGCCCCGTGCCGAATCCTGCGCCGTCGTATCGGACTCGCTCGGCTACCAGGACAAGGCCATCACCCGGTGGCGCGACAAGCCGCTGGCGACCACAGTCCGTCACCAGCTGGCTGGACTCCCCGGGGAACTGGCGACAGTTGATTAGGCGATCACACCAGTATCAGACCCCTGATCGTCAGCCTGCGGTGCGCTGCTCGACCCGAGCTCGGGTCTGGGCCAGGCGGTAGGACTCGGTGCCGGTCTCGATGATGTTCCCGCCGAAGGTGAGCCGGTCGACGATAGCCGCGCATAGCCGGGGGTCGGTGAAGGTCTTGGTCCAGCCATCTGGGGGTGGCACATGTTCGTGTCAGAGGATTCTGGCTGCTAGCTGGGGGTTCCTGGTTCTTTCTCATTTCCCTGATTCGTGAGGTG
>NZ_VDLX02000012.1 GCF_006334985.2 Nonomuraea phyllanthi | reverse complement strand
TGACGGCCTGCACGACTTCGGCTCGCAACTCAGGTGGATATATTCTCGGCTTCTTCGCCACGTGCTTCCTTTCCGGACTGTCTCTGACCCTACTTGGGTCCGAGTCCGGAAGGGTCGGGGCACCTCACCTGCACGGCGACGCCACGCCTTCTGCATGGCATCAGATTGAACCGTTCTCGGGCACTGTCAATGGCCACGACGTCCCAGGGCCCCCGCATGGGGTGGACAGGCCCGGCGCTACTGTGCTGAGGGTGACACCGTCGCGCCCGCTGATCGAGAGACCTCGTCGAGCGCGTCCTCCTGCCCGCTGCCCGCAGGGGGCGAGCCGGCTCCACCACGTGGAGGAGAGATGAACGAGAGCACGGTCGTGATCGTGGGCGCCGGCCCCTGCGGTCTGGCCACCGCCGTCGAACTGGCCCGGCGCGGGATCCGGGTGACGGTGCTGGAGGCCGCCGACGCGACCGCTGACGGCACCCGCGCCATCCTGCTGTGGCCTTACTCGCTCGACCTCCTGGACGGTCTCGGCCTGCGCACCGAGGCCGATCGGCGCGGCGTGCCGATCAGCAGCCTGGTCTGCCACACCGCGCCCGGCACCGCGCGGCGCGTCCCGCTCGGGCCGTTCGACGCGCCGCTGGTGCTGCCCCAGCAGGAGACGGTCGCCCTGCTGAAGCAGGAGCTGAGCGAGCAGGGCGGCACGATCGAGTACGGCGTGCGCGTGACCGGCCTGACCGACGGGCCCGACGCGGTCACGGTGACGGCCCGCAGGGCCGACGGCTCGCCGGCCGGGTGGCGGGCGAGCTGGCTCGTCGGGGCAGACGGCGTCGGCAGCACCGTCCGCCGGCACCTCGGCATCGACTTCTCCGGCATCCCCGTCTCGGAGACGTTCCTCATCGCGGAGGGCGGCCTGCTGGGCGAGTTCGACACGAGCGCCGTCCACTACCACATGGCTCGCGCGGGGCTCATGCTGCTCTCGCCGCTCCCCGGCGACCAGGTGCGCATCTCGGGCGCGCTGGCCGACGGCCACGGCCCTGTCACCCCCGAGTCGGCGCAGCGCATGCTCGACGAGCGCGGGCCGGGTGGCCTGCGCCTGACAGACGTACGGCAGGCGCGCTCGTTCACCAGCCAGGAGCGCGTGGCGGCCACGTTCCGCTCGGGCCGGTGCTTCCTGGTGGGCGACGCGGCGCACGTGCACACGCCGAGCGGTGGGCAGGGTCTCAACCTGGGGCTCGCCGACGTACGCAATCTGACGTGGAAGCTGGCCGGGGTGATCGACGGCAGCCTCGACCCGGTGATCCTGGACACCTACGACGCCGAACGCCGACCGGCCGCGCAGCAGGTGGTGCGGGCCACGAGCAGGCTGACGAAGAGCGCCACGCTCGGGCCCGCCGCCTGGCGGGTGCGCAATCTGGCCATGGCCGCCGCCCACCGTACGGGCGGGCTGGCCCGCTTTCTCGTGCCGGTCCTGTCAGGCCGGCGGGTCCACTACCCGAACACGCTCGGCCTGGCGGGCCCGGAACGGACAAGATCGAAGGGGCTGCCCCGGCCAGGCAGCCGCGACCCCGGCTGGCCCCTCGTCCATGGTCCCGGCACGGCGGGCCGCTTCCAGCTGGTCAGCATGGGGCCGGCCGACGGAAGGATGTACCGCCAGGCCGGCAAGTTCGCCGGCGGGGAGCCGCTGGTCGCGCACAGCCATCGGATCACTCGCGGCAGCGGCTACGTCCTGCTGCGGCCCGACGGGTTCGTCGGCGCGGCGGGGCTGGAGGCGGACTTCCCGCGCGCCGCGCAGGCGTTCGCCCGCGCCCCCTGGCACTCAGCCGGTCACATCTGATCCGGCTGTCCGTCCTTCCTCCCCTGCCCTCGGCCCGGCCGGGTCTCGGGGCCTGGAAGTCACGGGCCCAGCCAGATTTCCCGGTTGCTTGCCGGGTCGACGCCCTTGTGCACCCGCACCGTGCGGTCGACGAGCTCGCGCAGCACGCTCTCGCCGACGTCGTCGAGCCGTTTCAGGTGGAGGCACCGCCGGCATAGGTCTGACGGTAGCTGCCGAAGCCGACGACGCTCGGGCCCCACATCGCCGCGGGTTCGCCGGTCACCTCGCCGAGGATCGCACGGAGGCGCTCCGCGTCGGCTCGCCGGCGCTCGTCCGGGACCGCGGCCAGGAACGATCCAGCTACTGAGAGATGTGGCCGACATGCGACGGCCGTCGATTCTGTGACATGAGTCTGAGGCCGCATGGCTCTGACTACGTGCTCAACCAGCGTCAACCGGCTCCCTTGACCGTGTTAGCCTGTCACGTGTTCAGAGCTGAGCGGAGGCGGGTCGGGTGAAGCCGCGGTCGATCGTGTTCGATCTCTATGGGGACTACGTGCGCTATGACGGCGGCGCCGCCCCCTTGCAGACCCTGACCGATCTGCTGGCGGCCTTCGACGTCCCCGAGGCGACCACCCGGGTGGTGATGGCGCGGCTGCGCAAGGAAGGCTGGTTCGCCACCGAGAAGCGGGGCAGGGCCACCGTCTACCGCCTGACCGACCAGGGCTGGCACCTGCTGGACGAGGGGCGCAGGCGGATCTTCCAGCGCGAGCGCGAGCCCTGGGACCGGCAGTGGCGTGTCGTCATCTACCACGTCCCCGAGACCGATCGCTCGGTCCGCGAACGCGTCCGCAAGAAGCTCCGATGGCTGGGCTTCGGCCCGCTGGCGCCGTCCACGTGGATCTCTCCGCACGACCGCCTGCAGGAGGTCGCCGAGGAGCTCACCCAGGAGCCCTCGGCCCGGCTCGACCTGCTCGTCAGCAGGTCCATGGGGGTCGCGTCCGACATCGACATGGCCAACCGGTGCTGGGACCTGAAGGAGTTGCATCTCGCCCTGCTCGCCAAGCGCGACGCCTATCGGGCCCTTTCCGCCCGCTTCGCCTCGGTGCCCCCGCGCGGGCGCGAAGCGCTGGTCGAGCGCATCCGCCTCGTCCACGACTATCGCATGCTGCCCTTCGACGACCCCGACCTGCCGCTGGAGCTGGTGCCCGCCGGCTGGGTCGGGCGGGAGGTGCATGACCTCTTCCTGGACCTGCACGAGCGGCTCGCGCCAGAGGCCAGGGCTTTCTGCGCCTCCGCGGGCATCGGCCCCATGGACGGCCCGCCCGCGCACGCGTGAGGTTCCGGACGTAACAAGCCAGTGCTGCCCGGCCTCGAATCGGCATGCCCTGAGACCCAGCTCAGGACCGGGCAAACTTGCTTCAGTTACATTTCATTGACGGTCGTTCCATGGATGTGTAACGTCTGCGACATCCGTCCTGCCATGTGACAGGACTCGCTGGATCTCGCTCCCTGGAGTGATCATGGACGCCATCGCGCCCTCCCCGTCAACCTCTCGCAAGGGCAGCAGCCTGCCCGTGGTCGCCATCTGTTTCGCCTCGATCGTCTTCGACGGCTACGACCTCATCGTCTACGGGTCGGTCGTACCGAGCCTGCTCGGCGACGCGTCCTGGAGCCTCACCCCCGCGCAGGTCGGCGCGATCGGCAGCTACGCGCTCATGGGCATGCTCATCGGTGCCCTGGTCGCGGGGGTGGTCACCGACCTCGTCGGCCGCCGGAAGATCGTCATCGCCAGCGCCGCCTGGTTCTCGCTCGCCATGGTCCTCTGCGCCCTCGCTCCGTCTCCCGAGCTGCTGGGCGTGTTCCGGTTCGTCGCCGGGCTCGGACTGGGCGGGATCGTTCCCACCGCCATCGCGCTCACCGTCGAGTACGCCCCGAGAAACCGGCGCAACCTCTACAACGCCCTGATGTACTCGGGCTACTCCGTCGGCGGCATCCTGGCGGCGGTGCTGGCGCTGATCTTCCTGGCCGAGCACGGGTGGCGGCTGATGTTCTGGATCGGCGCGGCTCCGCTCGTCCTGGTGCTGCCGCTGGCCGTCCGGTACCTCCCGGAGTCGGCGAGCTTCCTGCTCTCCAAGGGCCGGCGCGCCGAGGCCGAGGCGCTGGCCGCCCGTTACGGGCTCGTCCTGGACGAGATCACCAAGGGCGACGCGAGCTCCGACCGGGAGCCATCGTCGCGTACCCGCTCGATCGCCGTGCTCTTCCGGCGCGACAACCTGGCGGCCACGGCGCTGTTCGGGGCGGCCAGCTTCTGCGGCCTGCTGCTGGTCTACGGCCTCAACACCTGGCTGCCGCAGATCATGCGCGAGGCGGGCTACCCGCTCGGCTCCTCGTTGCAGTTCCTGCTGGCGCTGAACCTGGGCGCCATCGTCGGCACGATCGCGGTGTCCTTCCTGGCCGACCGCTTCGGCCCGAAGATCGTGACCGCCGGCGCCTTCCTCGCCGCCACCGTGTGCCTGTACCTCCTGAGCCTCCGTCTCGACACGGCGGTGCTCATGGCGTGCGTCGCCGTGGCGGGGCTCGGCACCGTCGGCACCCAGATCCTCGTCAACGGCTACGTCGCCACGCACTATCCGGCGTCCGCGCGGGCGACGGCGCTGGGCTGGTCGCTGGGGGTCGGCAGGCTGGGCGCCATCCTCGGCCCGCTCCTCGGCGGCTGGATCCTGGGATCCGGCACCGGCGTGGAGTGGAACTTCTACGCCTTCGCGCTGCCCGCCCTGCTGGGCGCGGTCCTCATCGCCGCGGTGCCGAGAGCGCGCGCCCGCCGGGCGAGGGCCGCCGCGGCTCGGCAGGAGGCGGCGTGACTCACGCTCTCCACAAGGTACGGCCATGCCGCGGCCGGCGGGCTCGTACCGACAATATGATTCACTCTATGGACGACCGTCCTAAATTTGTTGTAATTTGAGGACGTCGTGGTCGAGGAGGACTGAATGCGCATCGCAGTCGCGGGCGGCGGCCCCGGCGGGCTGTTCTTCGCCGCCATGATCAGGAGGCTCGACCCGTCGGTCGAGGTCACCGTGTTCGAACGCAACCGGGCCGACGACACCTTCGGCTTCGGCGTCGTCTTCTCCGACCGCACCCTCGCCGGCATCCACGACGCCGATCCCCTGCTGCGGCGGGCGCTCGACGAGCACGGGCGGCACTGGGACGACATCGAGATCCGCCTCAAGGGCGAGCGCGTGCGCTGCGGCGGGAACGGCATGAGCGCCATCGTCCGGCGCACCCTGCTCTCCCTGCTGCAGGACCGCGCCCGCGACGCCGGCGCCGGGCTGCGGTTCTCCACCGAGGTGCGGCTGCCCGACCTGGCCGGCTACGACCTCGTCGTCGCCGCCGACGGGACCGGCTCACGGATTCGTGACCAGCTCGACTTCGGCGGCGAGGTGGAGACGGCCGCCGCCAAGTTCATCTGGTTCGGCACGGACTACCTCTTCGACGGGCTGACGTTCGTGCACGAGCGCGGGCCGGACGGCGTCTTCGCCGTGCACGGCTACCCGATCTCGGCGGAGATGTCCACGTTCATCGTGGAGACCGACGAGGCGTCCTGGCGGCGGGCGGGGCTGGACGCCTTCGATGTCACCCAGCCGCCGGGTCCCAGCGACCTGGCCTCCAAGGCGTACCTGGAGGAGCTGTTCGCGGGCCAGATCGACGGGAGGCGGCTGCTCACCAACAACTCCCGATGGGGAAATTTCCGGACACGGCGCACCAAACGGTGGCATACCATGACGCCGCAGCCGGTCGTGCTGCTGGGCGACGCCGCGCACACGGCGCACTTCTCGGTCGGTTCCGGCACGAAAATGGCGATGGAGGACGCGATGGCGCTGGCCCGCGCGCTGGCCGCGCACGGCGGCGACCTGCCCGCCGCGCTCGCGGCCTACGAGGAGGCCGCCCAGCCGTCCGTCCAGCAGGTGCAGGACGCCGCCCGGCCGAGCCTGTCCTGGTGGGAGCACTTCGGCCGGTACCACGACGCCTTCGAGCCCTGGCAGTTCGCCTACCACTTCCTGTCGCGCAGCATCACCGACGCCCGTCTGGCCCGCCGCGCCCCCGCGTTCGTCGAGGCCAGTCACCGCAGGTGGGTCGAGAAGCACGGTGCCGAGCCGCTGGACACGCCGTTCGAGAGCGGCGGATGGCGGATCGGAGGTCGCCTGGTCGCGATCAGCGCGGACGCGGACGGCACGCCCACGGCGGCTCACGACCTCCCGCTGTCGGCCACGCCGAGGCCGGGACCGTGGGGCGCGGTACTGATCGCGCCGGACACCGAGGCGGGGCTGCCCGAGGTCTTCGCCCGGCTCGCCGACCTCGCAGGGCCGGGCGGCCCCGCGCTGGTCGCGGTGGCCGGCGGCACGCCGCTGACGCGCGTCCTGCTCTGCGAGCAAGCCCGCATGCACCACGGCCTGCCCACCCTTGCGGTCGAACCGGCCCCGGATCGCGACCGCGCCCGTACCCTCGTGCTGTCCGGCCGCGCCGACCTCGTGGGGATCGCCGCGTGAGCACCACCGCCACCACGGCGATCTCGGGGGACCTGCGTGCCTTGTTCGCGCCGCGCGGCATCGCCGTCGTCGGAGCCTCGCGTCATCCGCACAAGCTGGGCGCCACGCTCGCGCGCTCGCTGTCCGGCTTCGAGGCCGCCGGCGGCCGGCTCGCCCTGGTGAACGGCCGCGACGACACCATGTACGGCACGGTCGCGCAGGCCGCCGCCGACGGCCCCGTCGACCTCGCCATGATCTGCGTGCCCGCCGCGGCCTGCGCGGACGCCCTGGCCGAGGCCGCGGCCGCCGGCGCGCGCGCCGCCGTGATCTACGCCGGAGGGTTCGCCGAGACCGGCGAGGAAGGGGCCGCTCACCAGCGCCGCCTCGCCGAGGTCGTCACCCGGACGGGGATCCGGGTGCTGGGCCCGAACACGAGCGGTTTCCTGGCTCCCCACGCCGGCCTCACCGCCACGTTCGTGCCCGGCGCCGCCCAGGTGCGGCCCGGCACGGTGGCCGTCGTCGCGGCCAGCGGCGGCGTGAACCACGCTCTGGCGTTCCTGCTGGCCGAGGCAGGTCACGGCGTCAGCCTGGCCGTGGGGATGGGCAACGCCGTCGACGTCGGCGCCCCCGACATCCTGGACCATCTCGCCGGAGACCCCGCCACCGCGGCGGTGGCGTTGCACGTCGAGTCGGTCGCCGACGGCCCCCGGCTGGTCGCCGCCGTGAGGAGGGTGGCCGCGCACCGGCCGGTCGTCGCCCTCGTGGTCGGCCGCAACGACGTCGGCGCCTTCGCCGCCTCGCACACCGGCGCGCTCGCGACGTCGTGGCGCGTCACCCGTGCCGCCCTCGCCCAAGCCGGCGCCGTCCTGGTGGACGACGAGCGCGAACTGGTGGACGCCGTCGGCGCTCTCGCCGTCACCCGCCTGTCCCCTCGCGCGAGTGCGGGCGTCGGCGTGGTGACCGCGCAGGCGGGCCCCGGCCTGCTGCTCCTGGACGACCTGCGCGGACGCCGGTCCGCCGTCCCGGAGCTGACCGTCGCCACCCGGGACAGACTGGCCGAGCTGCTGCCGCCGCTGACCTACCAGCGCAACCCGGTCGACACCGGCCGTCCCGGGCCCGGCCTGGGGCGCGTCCTCGCCACGGTCGCCGCCGATCCCGGCGTGGACGTGATCGCCGCGTACACGTTGCACGAGCCCGACGCCGTCGACATCGTGGATGCCGTACGGCAGGGCCGTACCCCTGAGGTGCCCATGGTGGTGGGGCTCGGCGGCACCGGCGAAGAGGTCGCCCGCCGGCGGAAGGCCCTGCTGGAGGCCGGTGTCGCGGTCTCGGCCGAGCCGCGCGGCGTCGCCGCGGCGGCCGCCGCCCTCCTGGCCGACGCCCGCGCCCGTGCCGTGGCCGCCGGCTCCCGTCCTCGCGACGGCCGGGTACCCGAAGACGTCACAGGCCGGGTACGCGGAGGCGTCACAGGCCAGGTGCCCGAAGACGTCACCGGCCGGGTGCCCGAAGGCGTCACCGGCCGGCACGACGAGCACCAGGCCAAGGAGCTCCTCAGCCGCCTCGGGGTGGCGACCATGCCGCGCCGCGCCTGCCGTGACCGGGCCGGCGCCCGCGCCGCGTTCGCCGAGCTCGGAGGGCCGGTCGCGGTCAAACTGCTCGACGCCGGGGTGCTGCACAAGACCGACGTCGGCGGCGTGCACCTGGGCATCACCGGCCAGGACGGCCTGGAGGCGGCACTCGACCGGCTCGACGCCGCAGGGGCCCGCCACTACCTGGTCGAGAGGATGGCGCCCCCCGGTGTCGACCTCATCGTCGGCGCGCGCCGCGACCCCGTCTTCGGCCCCGTCGTCCTCGTCGGCCTGGGCGGGACGGTCGCCGAGGCGCTGTCGGACGTCGCCGTCCGCCTGGCCCCGCTCAGTCCCGTCCAGGCGGCCTCCATGCCTTCGGAACTGGCGGGGCACGCCCTGCTCGCCGGATGGCGCGGCGGGCCGGTGCTGGACGTGGACGAGCTGAGCCAGGTCGTGGTCGCCCTCGGTGACCTGCTCGACGCCAACCCCCTCCTCGACGAGATCGAGATCAACCCGCTGCGACTCACCGCCGACGGTCTCGTGGCACTCGACGCTGTGATCATCCCCAGGGAGGCCGACGATGCCCAGCCCCATCTCTGACCACACCGTGCCCTGGCCGGACGCGGCGGCACAGCGCTACGCCGCCGAGGGCTACTGGGCCGGGATCCCGCTGGGGCGGCTGCTGCGGGAGGTCGCCGACCGCGTCCCGGACGCTCCCGCCCTGATCGACCCCGTGGCAGGGCTTCGCCTCACCCACGCCGAGCTGGCCGAACGCGCCGACGCCGCCGCCGTTCGGCTGGCGGAGCTGGGCATCGGCCGCGGCGACCGCGTCGTGGTGCAGCTCGGCAACGGATGGGAGTTCGTCGTCCTCACCCTCGCCTGCCTGCGCGCGGGGATCGTACCCGTCATGGCCCTGCCGGGACATCGGCGCACCGAGCTGGGCTACCTCGCCATCCACGCCGAGGCCGTCGCGATCGCCGTCCCCGACCGCATGCGCGGCTTCGACCACCAGGCCCTGGCACACGAGCTGGCCGACGAGGTGCGGACGGCCACCGGCGCGAACTGGCACGTCCTCGTCGCCGGGGACCACCTCTCCCCCGGCAGCGTCGACCTGCGGGCCCTGTGCGGACCGGCCACCGACCCGAAGGCCGACCGGGCCCGTCTCGACGCGAGCGGCCCGGGCAGCCGCGACGTGGCCGTCTTCCTCCTGTCCGGCGGCACCACCGGGCTGCCGAAGCTCATCGCCCGCACCCACGACGACTACGTCTACAACGCCCTGGCCAGCGCCGACGTCGCGGCGATGGGCGAGGACACCGTCTACCTGGTGGCGCTGCCCGCCGGGCACAACTTCCCGCTCGCCTGCCCCGGCCTGCTCGGCGCGCTCCTCAAGGGCGGCCGGGTCGTCACCCTGCCGTCCCCGGAGCCCTCGCGTGCCTTCGCCACGATCGCCGCCGAGGGTGTCACGCACACCGCCGCCGTCCCCGCCATCGCGGTCCGCTGGATGGAGCACGCGGCCGAGCACGGCGCGGACGACCTGCGTACGCTGCGGGTGCTGCAGGTGGGCGGCGCGCGCATCGCCGACGAGCTCGCCCGCAAGGTCAAGCCGACGCTCGGGGCGACCTTGCAGCAGGTGTTCGGCATGGCCGAGGGCCTGCTGAACTACACCCGCCTCGACGACCCCGACGACGTCATCTGCGCCACGCAGGGCCGGCCGCTGTCACCCGCCGACGAGGTCCGCCTGGTCGACGAGCTCGACAACGACGTCCCCGAGGGAGAGCCCGGCCTCCTGCTCACCCGCGGCCCCTACACTCCGCGCGGCTACTACAAGGCCGCCGAGCAGAACGCCCGCGCCTTCACCGCCGAAGGCTGGTACCGCTCCGGCGACATCTGCCGCCGCACCCCCGACGGCAACCTCATCGTCGAAGGCCGCGACAAGGACATGATCAACCGGGGTGGCGAGAAGATCTCCGCCGAGGAGGTCGAGAACCTCGTCTACCAGCTTCCCTCGGTCAGTCAGGTCGCCGCCGTGGCCATGCCCGACCCCGTGCTCGGCGAGCGCGTCTGTGTCTACGTCGTGCCCCGGCCCGGCCGGAGCGTCACCCTGGACGAGATCCGCACGTCGATGGAGGACAGCGGTGTCGCCCGCTTCAAGATCCCCGAGCGTCTGGTGATCGTCGACGAGCTCGTCACCACCAAGGTAGGCAAGATCGACAAGAAGACCCTGCGCGCCGACATCGCGCGCCGCCTGATCACGCCGCCTCCCCGGCTGGACCACTAAGGCTCCGGGGCCGGGTCAGCTCGCGGCCCGGCCGGCGAGCGGGCGGCGGCGCAGTGCGGGGTCGGTCAGGGGCGCGGGGCTCCAGAGGCCGACAGGGTGGTAGACGTTGGTGCCGGGCGGCACGAGCTCGTCGATCCGGTCGAGCACGGTGTCGTCGAGCACCAGCGAGGCGCCCTTCAGCAGGCCTTCCAGCTGCTCCATCGTGCGCGGCCCGAGGATGACCGAGGTGACCGCCGGGTGGGACGCGGCGAAGGCGACGGCCAGCTCCGGCAGGGTGCGGCCGAGCTCGTCCGCCAGTTTCACCAGCTCCTCGACGACGTCCAGCTTGGCCGCGTTGACCGGGATGGACGGGTCGAACCGCTCCGGCGCGCGTGCGGCGCGGCCGCGTGACATGTCGATCTGCCGCCCCTTGCGGTAACGGCCGGTCAGGAAGCCCCAGCCCAGCGGGCTGTAGGTGAGCACGCCCATGCCGAGCCGCTGCGCCGTGGGAAGGACGTCGCCCTCGATGCCGCGGGCCAGGATGTTGTACGGCGGCTGCTCGGTGCGGAACCGGTACAGACCGCGCTGCCGGGCCACGTGGTAGGCCTCGACCGTCTCGTGGGCTGGGAAGGCCGAGCTGCCGAAAGCCCGGATCTTGCCCTGCCGTACCAGGTCGGTCAGTGCGGAGAGGGTCTCCTCGATGTCGGTCCGGTGGTCGGGGCGGTGGATCTGGTAGAGGTCGATCCAGTCGGTACGCAGCCGCCTGAGGCTCGCCTCGACCTCGCGCACGATCCAGCGCCGCGAGTTGCCGCTCCGGTTGGGCCCCTCCCCCATGGAGAAGTGCACCTTGGTCGCCAGCACCACCTCGTCCCGCCGGCCCTGCAGCGCCTTGCCCACGATCTCCTCGGATTCGCCCGCCGAGTACATGTCAGCGGTGTCGACGAAGTTGATCCCGTGGTCGAGGGCGGTGTGGATGATACGGATGCTGTCGTCGTGGTCGGGGTTGCCGGCCGCGCCGAACATCATGGTGCCGAGGCAGTACGCGCTGACCTCGATACCGGTGCCGCCGAGGATGCGATATCTCATACTTCGGAACCGTAGAATCTAGAGCCGACTCTAGGTCAAACTGACGGCATGTCGGGTTTGAGCATCGGCCAGGTCGCCGATCGCACCGGGCTCAGCGTGCACACGCTCCGGTTCTACGAGCGGCAGGGGCTGCTGACCCAGCCGGTACGGCGGGGAAGCGCGGGGCACCGGGTCTACAGCGAGGACGACGTCGACTGGCTCGGCGTGTGCATCCGGCTGCGGGCCTCCGGCATGCCCCTGACCGACATCCGGCGCTACACCGACCTTGTCAGGGCGGGCCAGGGCAACGAGGTGGAGCGACTGGAGGTGTTGCGCGAGCATCGGGAACGCGTGCTCGCGCAGATGCACGAACTCGACGAGTGCCTCCAGCTGATCACCCACAAGGTGGCCGTCTACGAGGGCCGTCTGGGTCTGCGGGACAACGTCACAGACTGCGCGCTGCCCTGAGCCTTCGGCTACGACCCATGCACGCGATCGGGTCCGGCCGAAAATCGTTTGCCTCGCGTGGCCGGGTTCGGGGACCGTGGTGTCCATGAGGCTTTGACGGACAGCACCCCCATGTCGAGATGCCACGGCGCTCACTCGCCGCCGTGATGCCGCATGCCCCCACCCTGTTCAGCGAAGAGAGCGTCCTTGTCTCAGCGAAACTCCCCGCCGCCTTCCACCACGGCCACGGTCACCGTGTTCGCCTCCCCCACGAGCTGGATCGAGTCCGATGCCGTCGCGCAGTGCCACCAGGTGGCCGCCCTCGACGGCATGACGCACGTCGCCGCCATGCCCGACCTGCACCCCGGCAAGGGCGCCCCCATCGGCGCCGCCATGACGTCGACCATCCTGTATCCGTTCCTGGTCGGCTCCGACATCGGATGCGGCATCGCCGTCTTCCCCATCAGGCTCAAGCGCGCCGTACCCGAGAAGCTCGCCGCCCGCTTCCCCGATCTCGACCACCCGCTCGACCCCGAGCGGGATGCCGACGATCCCGCCTGGGCCGTGGTGAAGGGGGACATCCCCGCAGGCCACGTCGAGGGCCTCGGGACGGTCGGGCGCGGCAACCATTTCGTGGAGCTGGCGCGCATCGGGACCGTCTTCGAGCCGGAGCACGCGAGCCGCCTCGGGCTCGACGCCGGTGATCTGGTCCTCGTCGTCCACAGCGGTTCCCGAGGACTGGGCGAGCGAATCCTGCGGGCGCACACCGAGGTCCACGGCGCGGGCCCCGCCCCCGATCCCGGTGCCTATTTGGCGATGCATGACGAGGCCGTACGGTGGGGGTCGCTCAACCGGCGGCTGCTGGCCGCGCGGGTCGCCCACGCCCTCGGAGCCGAGGCCACCGAGCCGATCGTCGACCAGTGCCACAACCTGGTGGAGGTCCGTGACGGGGTCTACCTGCACCGCAAGGGGGCGGCGCCGGGTGACGGCCGCGACGTGCTCATCGCCGGGACGCGCGGCACCCCGTCGTACCTCGTGACGGGCCATGCCGGACCCGACGCCGGCCATTCCGTGGCGCACGGGGCGGGCCGCAAGATGTCCCGTGCGGACGCGCTGCGCCGGGGGAAGGCCAAGCACACGGTCGAAGAGCTGCGCCGCACCCCGGTGGGGTCGTTCGTGGTGTGCGGAGACCGGCAGCTGCTCTTCGAGGAGGCGCCGACGGCGTACAAGCGGATCGAGCAGGTGATCGACGACCTCGTCCACCATGACCTGGCCACACCCGTGGCCACCACGATCCCGCTGGTCACCTACAAGACGGCCGATCTCGGGCCCACGTCCAAGGGCCGGCGCAGGAGGGGGCGTCCATGATCGTCCACCTGCTCCTGTCCGCCGGGCGCGGCCCGCAGGAGTGCGCCTGGGCCCTGGCCCGGCTGCTGCACCGCCTGGAAGCCGACGCCGCCCGGCAGGACCTGGAGACCCACCGGGCCGACACCGTTCCCGGCGACCGGCCGGGCACCTACCGGTCGGTCCTCGTCCGCATCACCGGTGACGGCGCCGGGGCGTTCGCCGCCTCGTGGACCGGAACCCTGTGCTGGCAGGCTCCCAGCCCGTACCGGGCCAGTGCCGGCCGCAAGAACTGGTACGTCATCGCCCAGCCGTGCCAGGTCGACACCCCGCGCACCACGTTCGCGGAAGCGGACGTCGACATCGTCGCCTGCCGCACCGGCGGCCCCGGCGGCCAGCATCGCAACAAGGCCAGCACGGCCGTGCGCGCGACCCACCGGCCCTCCGGAAACGTCGTCGTGGTCGACACCGAGCGGCAGTTCAGCCTCAACCGCAGCATCGCCATCCGGCTGCTGCGCGAGCGCGTCGAGCAGGGCGACGAGGCCGCGAAGCGCGCCGCCACCGCCGCCCGCCGGCGCATCCACGACGAGCTCGTCCGCGGCAACCCCACCCGCACCGAACGCCCCGAGGCGCCGGAGCAGGACCAGACTCCGCAGGTGCCGGCGCGCCGGCGACGGCGGTGAGTCGCGGGCGCGCGCCCATGAGGAAACGCCGCGCCGGCCCGTCTCCCCTCCCGGCCGGCGGAACGCGTTGCGACCGGGAAGAGCAGGCGGCTCAGCCTTGCAGGCCCTCCCATGACCACCGGGGGATGCTCAAACCCTCCGGTACGTCGTCCGCGGACTCCGGGTAGCGGGCCATGGCCGTGGTGGTGGCCCAGGCGAAATAGTCGTGCAACACCTGCCGGAGCGGCTCCCCCGCGGTCATCCCCACATCCTCGAGCGCCTGGTCGAAGCAGGCGATCGCGCGGCGATCCATCTCGTCGTGCGGGCCGTTGCCGCTGTGCATGCGCACGACGGACGTCTCGTCGCCGTACTCGTCGGAGTAGACGGTCGGCCCTCCGAGCGCCTCGGCCCAGTACGCCGCCAGCCGCTCGCTGTGCTGAGGGTGGAAGCCATGGCTGAAGGCATGGCCGACCACCTCGTCCACCATCACGCGAGCATGCCACGCCTCAGCGAGGCGGAGCAGGCCCCTGCTCCCGCCCGCGGCCGCATAAACGGTCTCCATGGAGCGAGAATGCCAGGACCCACCGACAGTTCCAGAGGCCCCGCCCCCGTCAGAGGCCCCGCCCCCGTCAGGGGCCCTGTCCAGGTCGGCTCCTCATCGAGGGCCGGCGAACTGGTAGAAGACCCGGCCGTCGAGGTGCCAGGCCGGCTCGTTGACAAGGATCTTGTCCTTGTGCGCCTCGATGGCCAGCCGCCACTTGTTCAGGTGCGACAGGCGCCAGACCTGCACGTCACCCCCGGCCGCTCTGGTGGCGGGCGCGTAGCCGAGCCGGCCTTCATAGCGGTACTGCCCGGAGGCCACCAGGCGGTCGCGCTCGGCTTCGGTGGTCGAGATGATGTAGGACGCCTTCTTCAGCCACCGCAGCCGATACAGCGGCTTGCCTCCGGGGAACGGCGCATTGGCGATGTAGTACATCGGGGTTTGCGTGATGCGCCAGCCGTAACTGAGGGCGGTCCGCTTCTCGGCTTCGTTCGCCGTGTAGAAGTAGCCGCCGTCCTTGGTGACGAACTCGTAGACCTTGACACGATGGACAGCCGCCGACGCGGTATCCGCATCCGTCGTCGAGGCGGACGCCTGGGTGGCGGACACGCCGGCCGAGAGTGCTGCTGTCATCGCCACAGCCAGCCCGAGAACGGCCTTACGCCGCGGTCGGGCGAAGGAGGTCGTCGTCATTCGTTGCTCGTCCTTTCGAAGGCGGCGCGCATCGGTTGGAAGAGGGAGCGGTGTTCGCGGGAGTCCGTCGAGGTCGCGTACGACGTCACCGCTCCGGCGCGCACCCGCCTACGCTCCACGATCAGGCAGGGACAGGACCAGGTCACGAGGCAGACATTTGCCGGACATACCGGGGAGGCGCTAGGAAGATCTTTTGGCCTTCTCCTGACCGCACTTTTGACATTCCCCCACACTGAAGGCCGTGACGAACGATCTCACCGAGGCGCGGGACCGTCTGATCCCGCCGAGCCGGCTCCATGAAGTGGCGGCCCTGCTCAACATGCCGCACCTGGACGAGACCGCCATCCCGGACGACGACGATGATGCTCTGCAGAGCAAGCAGCAGGCGGTGTTGTACGCCGACATCGCCGAATGGGCTCGGCTTTCGGCGCAGGCGGCCGGACAGCTCGACGAGCTGGAGCCGTCCGAGATCACCGACCAGTTCGCCTACCTCGTCGAATACACCGACCAGCACGCCAAGGGCTGGCAGCCGGCTCCCAGCGAGCACTCCCATGGCGTCACCCTGGCGGATACGGCCGAGACCGTCGCGCGCACCGTACTCACCGGCTACGTCAGCCACCTGGCCGAACACCGTGACGACTACCAGCTGTGGCTGGTGGATTCGCTGTCCCTGCGCGCGAGCGTGTGGCACGTGGAAACCGCCGAGACGCGCCCGCGTGCGCGCCGCTCCTACTGGCCGTCCTCGGCGCACGCGTACGTGGAAGCCGGGATCTCCCCTCACGCCGTCGAGATCCGCACGCCCACCCAGATCTACCGGTTCATCGATCAGCACCAGCTGACCCCGGGCACCGACGGATGGAGTCGCGGAAACGACGACGTCCTCGATTAGGCCGCCTGCGGCGACAAGCCGTCCACCATGGCCGCCGCCGCGGACCGCGACCTCATCCCCCTATCGCGGGCACGATCTCGAGTACGGGTTCCGTCGCCGGGTCCGGTCTGCGCGTCGCGAGAAGGTCCACCACGTGGTCCGCGATCGCGGAAATGGTGGGCTGCTGCCACAGCAGGGTGGCAGGGAGGCGGCAGCCGAAGCGTTTCTCCAGGTGTCGCCTGACCATGACCGTCATCACCGAATCCAGTCCCTGTTCGACGAGGGGCCGCCGGATCGCCAGGTCCTCCGGGGACAGCCTCATGACGGCGGCGATCTCCGCGCGGGCCTCGGTCAGGACGCGTTCGCGCAGGTGCTCCGGTGGCAGGTCGGCGAACGACTCCGCAGGCTCCCGGAGGTCCTCCTCGGCCAACGCGGGGGCGTCGATCACCGGGTAGCGGAGTCCGGACAGGTGGCCCAGGACGCGGCCGTCGGCGTCGGCCAGGAGGGCCAGCACCGAGTCGTCCTCCGCCGGGTGGACGGCCGCCTCGATGATGACCGTTTCTGGAGGCGTGCCGGTAAGCGCTACCTCGTCGATGTGGACGACCATGCGTAACACCGGGTCGCCGGGGAACACGCAGGGGGCCACGGACATCACCGCGTCCAGGGCCGGTGCCCAGGTCGGCGAGACTGCGCACGGCTGATCGGCGTCCCATGGCTCGTTCGCGTCCCGTGGCTCATCGGACGGCGGTGAAGGCGGGGGCTGGGTTCGGACGGTGGCTCGGAGCACTCCGTCTCCGCGCAGCAGCGTCTCGATCGTCCAGTCGAAGCCCGTCGTGGGGACGCCCACCGCGGCGAGGCGCTGCTGGACGAAGCCGGGGTCGATCGGGGTGAGGCCGGTGGCGTCGGCGTTCGGGAGGGCGTCGGGCAGCGCTGGAGGAGCCGCGCCGTCGCCGGGAGCCGCCACGCATGCCGTGACGTGCACCAGCCAGGCGGGTTCCGGCTCGCCGGGGCCCGCCGGCGTGCGGGCCGCGAGCCGTATCGCGGGGGGCTCGTGGACGACCTGGATCTGGCGGCGTTCCGCGGTCATCAGCGGGTGCGTCATCTCCACGTCGGTGAGGACGGGCACGGGACGGTCCTCGGCGGCGGCCGCGCGCAGGAACGTGTTGACCAGCACCGCGGCGGGCACGATCTCGACGCCGCCGACCGCGTGGCTGCCGGGGTAGGGGCGGTTGGCGTCCTCCAGGCTGGTCCGCCACACCCGTGTCCGGCTGCCCGCGAGGCCGGTCCCGGCTCCGAGGAGGGTGTGGGAGCGGACGTCGTGCCCGCGGTTCTCGTCCTCGCCGCCCGCGGCGTCGCGCCAGTGGCGGCGGTGCTGCCAGGCGTACGGCGGCAGGGTGGCCAGGTCGCCGTACGGCTGGAGGCGGTTCCAGTCCACGTCGATGCCGTGGCAGTGTGCCGTGCCGAGCGCGATGAGGAAGGTCGATCGCTCCGGCTGGTTCCG
This sequence comes from Nonomuraea phyllanthi, assembly GCF_006334985.2. GTDB lineage: Bacteria > Actinomycetota > Actinomycetes > Streptosporangiales > Streptosporangiaceae > Nonomuraea > Nonomuraea phyllanthi. The sequence continues at coordinate 326,449 of NZ_VDLX02000012.1, read as the reverse complement.
GCGCAGGGACGTGCCGGCGAACACGTCCTCGTACCCGGTCTCCGCGAGCGTCTCGGTGATGGAGTGCGTGACCACGGGGTGCGGGGAGATCTCCAGGAACGCCCGGTAGCCGTCCTGCGCGGCGGCGGTCGTCGCGGCGCACAGGCGGACCGGGTCGCGGAGGTTCGCCGCCCAGTAGCCGCTGTCCAGGACGGGCGTCGACCGGGGGTCCGCCAGCACGGTCGTGTACATGGGGATGCGGGGTGCGCCGAACGAGAGGTCGGCGGTGGCCGCCGCCAGCTCGACGGCCAGGGGCTCCATGTGGGGGCTGTGGAAGGCGACGTCCGACGCCACCCGGCGGACCACGATGCCCTCGGCCGGCCAATCGCTCACCACCTCCTCGACCGCGGCGACGTCGCCGGACAGCACGGTGGAGCCGGGCGCCGACGAGATCGCGGCCACCAGGTCGGTACGGCCGGCCAGCCGCTCGGCCGCCTCCTCGAACGACAGGCCGACCATCGCCATGGCCCCCTTGCCCTCGGCCTGGCGCAGCAGTCGGGACCGGCGGCAGATCAGGCGCGCGCCGTCGGCGACGGTCATCGCGCCGGCCGTCACCGCCGCCGCGATCTCGCCGACGGAGTGGCCGATGACGGCCGCCGGAGCCACGCCGTACGCGTTCCAGAGCCGGGCGAGGCCCAGCTGCATCACGAAGATCATGGTCTGTACGCGGTCGATGCCGTCCACGTCGCCGTCGGTCAGGACCTGCCGGGGCGAGAAGCCGATCTCCTCGGCGAAGATCGGCTCGACCTCGTCGACCAGGGACGCGAACTCCGGCTCCGTGGCGAGCAGCTCGCGCCCCATCCCGCGCCACTGGCAGCCCTGGCCGGAGAAGACCCAGACCGTTCCGGGGCCGGGCTCGGGCAGCACGTCTCCGGTGATCACGTCCTCGGACGGCAGGTCTTCTGCGAGCCTGCGCAGGTTGGCCGCCAGTTCGTGCCGGTCCGTCCCGAGAACGACGGCTCGGCGGGGCAGGTGGGAGCGCCGGAGTGCCAGCGTGTGTCCCGCCGATGCCGGATCAAGCCCCTGGTCCAGGTGGTCGGCCAGCGTGCCGGCGTACTGGCGAAGGGCCGGCTGCGCGGCCGCCGACAGCGGGAACAGGCTCAGGGACGAACTCTCGCCCTCCCCCCGCAAGGTCGGCGGAGGAGAGGGAGGTGCCTGTTCGAGGACGATGTGCGCCACGGTGCCGCCGTACCCGAAGCTGGAGACGCCCGCCCGGCTGGGGTGGTCGCGTTCCGGCCAGGGCGATCGTTCGGTCACGACGCGAAGCCCCGAGGTCTCCCACGAGACGGCCGGGTTCGGGGTGGCGAGCACGCTCGGCGGGATCTCGCCCCGGTGCAGGGCGAGCACCGCCTTGATCACGCCGGCGATGCCGGCGGCGCCTTCGAGGTGGCCGATGTTGGACTTGACGGAGCCGATGAGGCACGGGTCGCCGTCCGGCCGGCCGGCGCCGTACACGGAGGCCAGCGCCTGCGCCTCCAGCGGGTCGCCCAGCCGGGTGCCGGTCCCGTGTGCCTCGATGTAGTCGAGCGTGGCCGGCGAGACGCCCGCCTGCTTGCACGCCCTGGCCATGACGTGTTCCTGGGCCGCTCCGCACGGCGCCATGATGCCGTTGGTGTGGCCGTCCTGGTTCACGGCGCTGCCGATGACGAGCGCGAGGATCCGGTCACCGTCGCGGCGGGCGTCCGACAGCCGTTTGAGCACGATCACGCCGCAGCCCTCGCCGCGCCCGTAGCCGTCGGCCGTGGCGTCGAACGACTTCGACCGCCCGTCGGGGGCCAGGGCTCCGGCGGCGCCGAGGGTGACGGTCTGCCCCGGGGTGGCCAGCAGGTTCACGCCGCCGGCGAGGGCGACGTCGCTCTCGCCGAGCCGCAGGCTCTGCGCGGCCAGGTGGAGCGCGACGAGCGACGCCGAGCAGGCGGTGTCGATCGCCATGCTGGGCCCGCGCAGGTCCAGGGAGTAGGAGATGCGGTTGGCGACGGCGCAGGTCGCGGCGCCGATCCCGGTCCACGCCTCGATCTGGGGCAGGTCCTCCAGCAGGCGGCTGCCGTAGTCGGCCGTGCAGACCCCGACGAACACCCCGGTGTCGGTGCCGGCCAGGTCGTGCGGCGGCAGGCCGGCGTGCTCCAGCGCCTCCCACGCGGTCTCCATGAGGATCCGCTGCTGCGGGTCCATCAGCTCGGCCTCGCGGGGCGACAGGCCGAAGAACTCCGCGTCGAAGCCCTCGATGTCGCTCAGGAAGCTGCCGTGGCGTACGGCGTCGCGCAGCGCGGCGGCGTACTCGGGGCTCCGGTTCTCGTACGGGCGCCAGCGTCCGGCGGGCAGCGGCCGGGTCGTGTTCCGGCCGGCGCGCAGCAGGTCCCAGAACTCGTCCGGCGATCCGGCGTCGCCGGGAAAGCGGCATCCGATCCCGACCACCGCGACCGGTTCCACCCGTACTCCGCTCGGACTACCGACCATCGCGTTCGTATCCCTTCGATGACGACGTTTCACAACCATGGGGGCGTGTCGAGGATCTTGATGACGGCGCTGGAGACGGTGACTCCGGGGCCGGTGCCGAGCATCAGCAGGTGGTCGCCGGGGCCCAGTTGCCCGGTCGCGAGCAGCCGGTCGAGGGCGAGGACCTGGTCGCTGGCCCCGCAGTGGCCGATGGTGCGGCCGTGTTCCCAGGTCGATCGGGACATGGGCAGGTCAAGTACGGCCATGCAGCGCTGCTCGACGATCTCTTCCGAGTAGTTCATGAAGGCCACCCGGGCGAGGTCACTGGCCTCGATCCCGCTCTCGTCCAGCGCCCGCTCGACGACCTCCATCAGCGCCCGCTGGATCTTGAACAGTGCGGCCGTGCCCTCGGTCCGGGGCATGACCTGCTGCCGGAACTGATCGTTCCTGGCGCCGAAGCTCATCCGGCGCCCGACGGTGACGCCGGGAGGGAACAGGGGTTCGGTGCCCCGGTGCAGTTCCTCGGCCTCGGCCACCGTGACCGTGCAGACCGAGGTCAGGCGCGCGAAGCCGGCCTCCTTGGTGAGGACGAGCGCGCTGGCGGCGTCCCCGCCGATGTAGCCGGGGCCCATCCGCCACCGGTCCATCAGGGGGGTGCCGTAGTTGTCGGCGGCGACGAGCAGGGCGGCCTGCCGGCCGGGGGTGGCGTCGAGGTAGCTCGCCGCGAGTTCCAGGGCGATGAACATCCCGTTGCAGCCCTGCCGGATCTCGGTGGCCAGGACGTCCCCACCGACCAGGTGGCGCTGCAGGTAGGAGTGCGGGGGCCAGCCGTCCGGTCCCTGGTGCCAGGTCGAGGCGTACAGCAGGAGGTCGAGGTCGGCCGGCGCGCGGCCGCTGCGCTTCAGCGCGCTCTGCGCCGCGTGCAGGGCCATCTCGGGAGCCGGCACGTCACCGGCCACCGCCGCCCCGGCCAGGTTGTGCAGTTCGGCCTCCTCGGCCGGGTACCAACCCTTGGCGACGGCCTTCTCGACGCTGACCGTGCGGGGGAGGAAGGCCCCCACTCCGCTGATGTAGGTGTCCGCCCAGTTCATGGCCCTGCCCTCAAACGGATCGCGCTGATTCGAGCTCTTCGAGCATCGCGACGACGGTCGTGACGTCCTTGAAGTTCTCCGGGTCGAGTTTCGCGGCGGGGACCGGCACGCCGAGCTCCCTCCGGATGAAGTTGAGCAGGCGCGCCGTCCGCAAGGAGTCGAGGAGCCCCGACAGCAGGAGCGGGGTCGTGCGGTCGACCTCCAGGTCGACGTCGTCCGGGACCAGGTTCTCCTGGATGAAGGCGACCAGCGCGTACGCGATCTCGTCGGTGGTGCGTCCGCCCGTCATGCGCGTGCCTCCTTCGTCACGGGAGAGGTCGAGAGGATCCTGAACGCGGCGGCGGCGACGGACGTCCCCGAGCCGAAGCCGACCATTAGCAGGTGGTCGCCGGGCACGAGCCCGCCGGTGGCGACCAGGTGCTCGAAGGCGATGAACTGGTCGACCGCGCCGCAGTGGCCGACGCGCCGGCCGTAGTCCCAGGTCGTCTGGTCGAGCTCGATGCCGAGCCAGGTCATCTGCCCGTCCAGGTCCTCGCGGCGGCCGTGCGGGAAGGCGACCCTGGTGATGTCGGACAGCTCGATCCCGGCCTCCTCCAGGGTCCGCTCCACCTGCTGCATCATCGTCTTCTGGATCGTCAGGTGGATCCCGGTGCCGCGGTCCTTGAGCAGCCGCTGCCGGAACTCCTCGTGCCGGTCGCCGAAGCTGAGCCCTCTCCCGACGGTGGCGTCCGGGGGGAACAGGGGGTAGGCGCCGTCGTTGACCGCGTCCGCCTCGGGGATCGTCGTCGCGTTCACCGAGAGGAGCTCGGCCATGCCGTACTCCTTGCCGAGGACCAGCGCGCACGCGGCGTCGCCTATCAGCGCGCCGGGCGTCATGCGCCAGCGGTCCACGAGCGGGGTGCCGTGGTTGTCGGCGGAGACCACCATCGCCGTGTCCCGTCCGGGGTCGGCCTGCAGGTAGCTCGCCGCCAGCTCCAGCGAGCTGATCATCCCGACGCAGCCGCTCCTGATCTCGTACGCCGGCACGTGCCCGCCGAGGAGGTGCATCTGCAGGTAGTGCTGGGGCTGCCAGCCGTTCGGGCCCTGGTGCCAGACCGACGGGTAGAGCAGGAGATCGAGGTCGCGCGCGGATGATTCGCCGCAGCGGTCGTAGGCGTCCAGGACCGCGCGCCGCGCCATCTCCGGCGCGGGCATGTCGCCCGCGACCGCCGCGCCGATCTGCTGGAACCGCTCGACCTCGTCGGCCGGGTACCGGCCCTCCCGAACCGCCTGTTCGACGCTCACGATGTCCGGCACGAAGACGCCGAGGCTCCTGACGAACATGTTCGATGTACGCACACGTCCCCTAACTCGTCGACGATCGCCGTGCCTGCGGGCACGGCGAGGCAGGGCGCCGCCCGAACAGGCGGAGCACCATGGAGAACGGCGTCAGCGGGACGCCGGCGGGTTCTGCGGAAAGGCCACGGGAAACGGGACTTCCGGCAGCGGGTCAGGCGAAAAGGCGGAATGGGCGACGCGCGCCCGTAACCGCACCGTCGGCGAGGCCGGCGATTTGTTTCGAGAAACACGGCCAATGGCACGCGGCCGACCGCCGAAAATTATCGTGAACAGAAGGTCCGCGGTCAGGCGATGTTCAGCTGGTGGGTTCTGTGATTTTCGCTGGTCGGCGAAGAACCGGCACGAGTTCCTCTCTCTCATCGGCCGTCACACACCCGAAAGGATAGGGCCGGCCCTCGGGTAAAGCAATATAACGTCCCGAAATCTGGACGACCGCATTCCGTGATCGAAGATCGGCGGAACGTGTTGGGTTTTGAAATGCACTTTTCTGCTCCGAGCTGCGGTTTCCCGGCCTGGACGGTTCCAGGCCGGGTTTCCGAAATTACGCCGCGCCTGTCAGCCGGACACCGCGGTACAGACGATGCCGTTGAGCCTGAACTCGGACGGCATGGCGTTCGTCCCGCTGTAGGTCGCCTGGAAGCCGAAGTTCGTGCTGGAGCTGGCGCCGATGACGGCGTTGTTGCTGTCGTTGCGCGCGGTCACCTGCGTGCCCGACTGGGTCACCGTGGCGTTCCAGGCGCCCGTGACCTGCTGGTTGCCCGGCCAGCTCCACGTCAGGGCCCAGCGGTCGATGGGGGTCGTGCCGGTGTTCCTGATGGTCACGCTGGCGGTGAAGCCGTCGCTCCAGGTGGTGGTGGCGTACGAGACCTGGCAGGAGGTGCCCATCTTGAGCCCGCCGCGCAGGAAGTTCGCGAAGGTGTCCCAGGTGGGGTTGGGCGAGCCGCCCTGGGTGGTCCCGTAGCAGTTGGTGGTGGTGTAGCTGGTCTGGGAGCCGAAGTGGGCGGGGTCCATGACGAAGCTCAGCCCGTGGTCGGCGCCGGGGACCGAGATGAACTGGGCGTTGCCGCAGCTGGTCTTGATCTTGTTGTAGAGCAGCACGCTCTGCCCGTGCGGCACCAGGAAATCGGCCTGGCCGTGCAGGAACATGATGGGCGGGTCGTTGCTGTCGACGTAGTTGACCGGGTTGGCCAGGGCCACCTTGTCGGGGCAGGTCTGGATGGCGCAGCCGATCAGCATGGATTCGGGCGAGGCGGGAGAGTCGTGGTCCAGCCCGCCGGTCGGCAGGTTCTGGGCGTTCATCTGGAGGAAGTCGGTCGGGCTGAAGAAGGCCAGCCCCGTCTGCAGGGCGCTGGAGACGCCGGTCGTGCCGACCGTGCCTTCCAGCGACGCCACGCCGCCGGTGAGGGTGGCCATCTCCGTCAGCCAGCCGCCCGAGGAGGTGCCCATCATGGCGAAGCGGTTGGGGTCGAGCTGGTAGTCGGCGGCGTGGGCGCGCAGCCAGCGGATGGCCGCCTTGACGTCGTGCACCTGGGCGGGGAAGACCGCCTGGGCGCTGGACCGGACGCTGACGCCGGCCACCGCGAAGCCCCTGGAGGTGAGGAACGCGGCGATGTCGGCCGCGCCAGCCTTGCCGTCGTCGCTCGACCACGCCGACCCGCTGTGCCAGATCACCAGCGGCCGGGGGGTGATGCCGCCGGACGGCAGGTAGAGGTCAAGCAGGTGCCCCCTGGAGCCGGCGGGCTGCGCGGGCGCGTACGCGATGTCGGTGATCACCTGGTCGGCGTGGGCCGGTGGCGCCAGTGCGAGCGACACACCGAGGGTGGCCAGCATGGTCATCACCATGCCGAGGATCGAGGCCGTGCGTTGACGAGCATGCATGGTGCGCCTCCGGTGTTTTCGGATGATCGCCGCTTCCCAGGTGGCCGTCCCGATCTCTTCCGGTGCCGGGGCGGCTGCGATGGGCACGCAGCCGTAGCGCCCGTGAGAACGCACGTCCCGTTCGAGTCCTGGCCTCGCACGATATGAGCGAGGTGACGATATGACAGATAAGTGATGTTGGTCAAAGTATTCGAATGCGATGGGTCCACTGCGGACCGTTAAATGGGTCGGCCGGAGTTCCGGAAATCAGGCGGACCATAAACCGGGCGGTGCCGCGTCCGCCGGAATTCAACGTTGGAATGTCCGGAGCGCGGCTGGGTGACACCTTTTCTGGCATCCGGTCAGTGCTAATGTTGACCGCCAAGATCCGCCCAGTCGCAGGAGGATTGATGCGCAAGGTTCGCGCGGTTCTCGCCTCGGCCGTCCTGGCCGGCGGAATGTCGTTATCGATCGGCGCCGCCCCGGCGCACGCCGAGTCGCTGAACGGCATCTACAGGGAATACTCGGAATGCCAGCGGGTCGGCAGCTACGGCGACGACCAGGGCTGGTGGGACGGCTGGAGATGCGAGTGGAAGAGCCAGTACTACTACTACTTCCTCTACGCCTGACCCCGTGAGACGGACGGCGCCCCCGGCTCAGGTGTGGCGAGCCAGGGGCGCTGCTTGAGGCGGCCTGAGCGCGGCGGCGCCCGGAGGGCCGACGAGGTCACGGCGCGAGATCCGCGCGTCGGCGCGGAGGTCAGCGTCCCGACGTGATCGCCTGCTCCCGGCGCTCGCTCGGCGCGGGGGCCAGCCGCTCGTGGAAGCCGCCGTCCGGCGACCGCGTGATGATCCCGGTCTCCACTCCGTGCTCGGCCACCTCGTGATCCGCCTGCTGGAGCGCGAGGCAGATCCACCGGGTGACGGCGAAGGCGATGACCGGGCCGATGAGCACGGCGTACCGGAAGCCGATCGTCACCGCGTCGACGGTGAGGTGGAACTGGTGGGCGATCTGGTCGTTGGCCGCGGCCGCCCACAGCAGGCCGTAGAACGTGACGCCCGCGACCGCGATGGCCGTCTTCACCGGCGTGTCACGGGGCCGTTCGAGCACGTCACGCCCCGCGGAGGCCGCACGGCGCCCGGGACGGCCGAGCGCGGCCCGCGCCGCCGGGGTCACACGGCGCTCGGGCCGACCGAGCGCGTCGCGGCGGGTGCGCCGCGAGAGGAGGAAGCGCTCCGCCGCCGGGTACGCGGCCAGGGCGGTGAAGAAGATCCCGGGGATCACCAGCGTGGGCACGAGGACCGCGAGGCTGAGCGTGTAGTCGCCGATGGTGAGCTCCCATCCGGGCATGATCCGGAGCGCGCCGTCGAGGAAGCCCATGTACCAGTCGGGGACCGAGCCCGCCGAGACGTGCGTCGGCTTGGCCGGGCCGTACAGCCAGATGGGCGCGATCTGGAACCCGTACCCGAGAATGATCAGCATGCCGACCGTGGCGAGCGCCATCATCGGGCGCGCGCTCCGGCGCCCCGGCAGCGAGGCGACGAACCGGGAGTGGCCGTGCCGCCGCACCAGCAGCTCGCGGGCGATCAGCAGCGCGGCCACGACGAGGGAGAGCACCAGGTGCCCGCCGTACATGACCGGGATGACCTGGTCGCCGGGGAAGCCCGGGCCGAACAGCAGTGACAGCGCCCAGGTGCCCACCACGGGGATGGACTGCACCACCGACATGATCAGCCACAGGCTCCCGCCCGACAGCATGTCGTCGGGCAGGGCGTTGCCGGTCTCGCCCGCCGCCATGCCGAGCGCCAGCAGCGTCACCCAGATCAGCCACTGCCCGGTGCGCGGGCGGCGGAACGCGCCGGTGAGGAACATGCGCAGCAGCTGCGTCGCGACCGCCGCCACGAACACGAGCGCCGCCCAGTGGTGCATCTGGCGGATGAGCAGGCCGCCGCGCACCTCCAGGCTGAGGTGCATGGTCGAGTCGAAGGCCCTGCTGACGAGGAGTCCGCGCAGCGGGCCGTACGAACCGTCGTACGTCACCTGGGACATGCCGGGGTCGTAGAACACCATCAACAGCGCCCCGGTCACCATCAGGACGACGAACGACCAGACGGCGATCTCGGCGAACATGAACGACCAGTGGGAGAACTGAAACGAGCGGCGCTTGGCCGACAACGTGCGCATGGGAGGCCCCCTTTTGCCTTGCCTACCCATACGACGGCTTCGGGCCGGGCTATGTGACGTCGGCAAGGCGCCGGAGACGGTGATTCGCGTCACCGCCTCCCGAAGGCCCTCCTACGAGGCTCCACGCTGCAGGGACTTCGGCACGAGGTACTCCTCGACACCGTAGACTCCGCGCTCGCGCCCGTACCCGGAGTGCTTGACGCCTCCGAACGGCGCGTCCCAGGCGGTCGGCGCGTCGCTCTGGATGACGCCGCCGACGCGGAGCCGCCGGGCGACGCTCTCGAAGCGGGCGTCGTCATCGGTCCACACCCGGGCGATGAGGCCGAACCGCGTTCCCTCGGCGAGTTCGACGGCGTGCTCCTCGCTGTCGGCGGGCTGGATCGCGAGCACGGGCCCGAACACCTCCTCCTGCACGATCGGCGCGCCGGGGTCGTCGGCCACGACCACGGCAGGGGCGGCGTACCAGCCGCGGGTGAGGTGGGAGATGTCCTTCGACGCGACCGTGCGCACGCCCGCGCTCTCGCCGGCCACCCGGAGGTGCTCGGCCACCGCGTCCCGCTGCCCCTGGTTGGCCAGCGGCCCGACGGTGGTGGCCGCGTCGGAGGGGTCCCCCACGACGACCTGCGCCATCACCTGGCGGACCTCGTCCTCGGCCTCTTCGAGGAGGTGGCGCGGGACGATCAGCCGGGACAGCGCCGCGCACGTCTGGCCCGCGTTGGCGAAGCAGCTCCCGATCGTGTGCCGTACGGCGGCACGCACCTTGTCGTCGTCGAGGACGATCGCGGCGCTCTTGCCGCCCAGTTCGAGCGAGGTGCGCGTCCCCCACCGCGCGGCGGACAGGGCGACCTGGCGCCCGGCCTCGACGGAGCCGGTGAAGGAGACGAAGTCGGCGCGGGCATGGCCGGCGATCGCGCTGCCCACGCTGCCGCCGCTGCCGCAGACGACGTTCAGCACGCCGGCGGGCAGCCCCGCCTCGGCGAACGCCTCCGCCAGGAGGAACGTCGTGAGCGGGGCGACGGTCGCCGGCTTGACGACGATGCCGCACCCGGCGGCGATCGCCGGCGCCACCTTCAGGGCCGCCTGCATGAGCGGGTAGTTCCACGGGGTGATCGCCCCGACGACGCCCGCGGGCTCGCGGACGACCTCCGAGGTGCCGATCTTCTGGCGCTCGGTGATCGCGTCGAGCGCCGAGGCCGCCGTGAGGCGGATGGCCGCGAGGCCCAGGGCGACCTGCGTGCCGCGGACCTGGCTCGCCACGGTGCCGACCTCCGCCCGCATCGTGGCGGCGAGGTCGTCCGCCATGCCCTCCAGGATGTCGGCGGCCTTCTCGACCACGGCGACGCGGTCGGCGGGCGGGACGCTGGCCCACTGCTTCTGCGCGCGTGCGGCGGAGTCGAACGCGCGGTCGACGTCCTCGGCGGTGGCGGACCGCAGCCTGGCGATCTCCTCGCCGGTCGCGGAGTCGTCCACCGGTGCGTACGACGTGCCCGACGGGACGGCCCGCGCGTTGTCCAGCCACAGCGAGTCGTCGACGACGCCCCTGGGTGATGCCATGATCCTCATCCTTCCTGGATCGTGAGTTGATGGAGGCCCGCGGATCTCGCGTGGCCGCTCAGCCGATGGACGGCTCCGCCAGGAGCTTCCACGGCGAGGGGACGTCGCCGAACGGGACCTCGATGAGCACCGGCGCGTCCGTCCCGCGGGCGTTGCGGATCGCGGCCCCGAGCCCGTCGGGCGTGCTGACCCGCTCTCCCGCGACGCCGAACTCCCTGGCCAGGGCCACGAAGTCCGGGTTGTTGAGCTCGACGCCGATGGTGCGGCCGAACGTCTCGGACTGGATGCGCTGCACGTTGCCGAACGCGTCGTTGCGGAAGACCACGGTCACGAGCCCGATGCCGTACTTGGCGGCGGTGGACAGCTCCTGCAGCGCCCACCCGAAGCCGCCGTCACCGTTGATCGAGACGACCTGCCTGCCCCGGGCGCCGACGGCGGCGCCGAGACCGACCGGGAAGCCGTAGCCGAGCGTGCCCTGGTATCCGGGCGTCACGTAGGTTCCCGCCTGGTAGACGGGGAACGCCAGGCGGGCCGCGTAGCCGACCTGCGTGAGCTCCTCGACGAAGATGCCGTCGTCCGGCAAGGCCCGGCGGATCGCCTGAAGCCACCCCACCTGGGGCGCGATCGCGCTCAGCGCCTCGCGTTCGCGCTCGCGGTAGCCGTCGAGCGCCGGCGCCGCGCGCTCGACGTCGGGCAGGGCGCCGGCGATCGCCTCCAGCGCGACCGTGGCGTCGGCGATGACGGCCACGTCGAACGCGCGCGGCGCGCCCACGTCGGCGGGGTCGGCGTTGATCGCGATGAGGCGGTGGCGTCCGGGCCGGATGACCGGCTGCCCGGCCATGGTGATGAAGCGGGTGCCGACGGCGAGCACGACGTCCGCGTTCGCGAGGACCTCCGCGCCGGCCAGGCGCGACAGGGCGAGCGGGTGCCGGTCGCTGATGGCGCCCTTGCCGTTGCGGCTGGTGATGACGGGTGCGGCGAGGCGCTCGGCCAGCGCCTGGAGCGCGGCGCTCGCCGCGGCGTCGCGCACGCCGCCGCCGACGACGATCGCGGGCCGCTCGGCGGCGGCGAGGATCTCGGCGGCGCGGGCCACCGAGTCCTCGTCGATCTCGACGGTACGGTCACCGGCGGGCTTCTCCACCCCGGCGGCCGTCGCCGCCTGGAGCACGTCCGGGGGGATCTCGATGCCGACAGGCCGCGGCCGCCCGCTGGAGACCTGGGCGAACGCCTCGCGCACGAGACCGGGGATCTCCTCGGGCGACCTCGCGATCCCGTTCCACTTGGTGAGCGAGCGGAGCAGCTCGCTCTGCCCCTGGATCTCGTGGAGCAGGCCGAGACCGCGGCCGATGGCGGGCGACGGGATCTGACCGGCGATGCAGACGACGGGGCTGTTCGTCGCGTAGGCGGTGGACAGCGCCGCGCCGGCGTTCAGAAGGCCGGGGCCGGGGACGACCATGCAGACGCCCGGCCGGCCGGCGACCCGCGCGTAGCCGTCCGCCATGTACGCGGCGCCCTGCTCGTGCCGCGCCGAGATGAACTCGATCGACGCGCGGTTCTGCGCGAGACCGTCCATCGCGTAGTCCAGCTGGATCCCGGGGACGCCGAAAACGGTCTGGACGCCCTCCGCGATCAGCTGCTCGGCGAGGAGCTCTCCGCCGGTCTTCGTCATTTCGCTTACCTTTCCTCCGCCCCTGCCGCAGGGGCGGTTCTCACTCTTGCCGGGTGCCTCGTGGCACTAGATGGCGCTGAGGTCTCGGGTTCTGCTCTCCGACGCGACCAGGATCGCCACGAGGCAGATGGCGAGCACCCCGAGCCACACCCAGCCCAGCACCGCGATCCCGCCGCCGACGGCGACCAGGGAGGTCGCGATGAGGGGGGTGAAGCCGGAGCCGAGCGCCGAAGCGGTCTGGAAGCACAGCGACGCGCCGGTGAAGCGGAGGCGCGTCGGGAACAGCTCCGCCAGGAACGCGGCGAGCGGGCCGAGGATGAAGCCCTGGATGAACTGGCCGACGATGACGGCGACGGCGAAGCCGCCCGCGGTGCCCGTCTGGATCAGGTTGAGCATCGGGAAGACGAAGGCCAGCGCCGCGACGATCCCGATGATGAGGGGCGGGCGCCGTCCCCAGCGGTCGCTCAACCGGGCGCTGATGATCGCCGCGATGAGGAGCGCGATCGAGCCGAGGATCTTCAGGTTCAGGATGGTCGTGCGGTCGGCGCCGAGCTCGACGGCGTGGTTGACCGCCCACGAGGTGGCGATGCCGTCGATCGTCAGCTGGCTGATCGCGACGATGATGCCGAGCCCGGCCTGCAGCGGGTAGCGGCGCAGGACTTCGAGGATCGGCACCTTCCGCTTCTCCGCCTCCTGGTCCAGCGACTGGAACAGCGGGCTCTCGCTGACCTTCAGGCGGATGACCATGCCGACCAGGACGAGCAGGAAGCTCACCAGGAAGGGGACGCGCCAACCCCACGAGAGGAACTGGTCCTGCGGGAGCGTGGAGGCGAGCGAGACGGATCCGGTGGCGAGCATCGCGCCGGCGGGCGCGCCGAGGCTCGCGAACGAGGCCGCGAAGCCGCGCTTCGCCCCGGGCGAGTTCTCGAGGGCGATGAGCATCGCGCCGCCCCACTCGCCGCCCACGGCCACGCCCTGCAGGACCCGGCAGATGACGAGGAGGATCGGCGCCGTGGCACCGACGAGCTCGGAGGAGGGCAGGAGGCCGATCGCCATGGTCGAGATGCCCATGAGGAGCATGGTGGTGACCAGCACGCCCTTGCGGCCCAGCTTGTCGCCGAAGTGGCCGAAGATCACGCCGCCGAGCGGCCGTCCGACGTACCCGACGGCGAGCGTGACGAACGACGCGATCGTGGCCGTCGTCGGGGAGAGGTTGTTGAAGAAGACGTGCGGGAAGACGACCGCGGCGGCTATGACGTACAGGACGAAGTCGTAGAATTCGATCACGCTTCCGCTGAAGCTGGACAGCAGAACGCGTCGCATGGGGCCATGCCACAGTGAGTCGGATCGGTCCTGTTGCGTGACTGCGGTGTTCACGGGGGATTTCATGCGAGGTCTTTCGGGGTACGGCCGCGCGGGTGCGGTCAGCGGGGGTGGTGGGCCAGGGCGGGGAGAGCGTTGAGGAGGTGCTCGGTGTCCTCCGGGGAGCCGACGGTCACGCGGATGCCGCCGCCGATGGGGCGTACGAGCACGCCGCCGGCCGCGCAGGCCGCGGCCACGCTCGCGGCCGACTCGCCCAGCGGGAGGAAGACGAAGTTGGCCGCGGACTCGACGACGTCCCATCCGCGGGAGCGAAGGGCCTCGGTGAGGACGGCGCGCTCCGCCACGATCGACGCGACGCGGCGCGCGGACTCGGCCACCTGCTCCGGCCGGAGCGCGGCCAGCGCGCCCGCGACGGCGACGCCGTCGATCCGGAACGGCACGCCCAGGCGCGACACGTGGCTCATCACGTCGCCGTCACCGACCGCGTAGCCGACGCGCAGGCCCGCGAGGCCGTGCGCCTTGCTGAGCGTGCGGACGACGATCACGTTCGGGTGCTCGTCCATGAGGTCCAGGCCGTTGACGTCCTCGGCGAACTCGACGTACGCCTCGTCGAGGACGACGGCGACGTCCTCCGGCATTCGCGCCAGGAACTCCTCCAGTTCCGCGTTCGTGTACGCCGTGCCCGTCGGGTTGTTCGGGTTGCAGATGACGACGACCCTCGTGCGGGGCGTGACGGCACCGCGCATGGCGTCGAGGTCGTGGGCGTGGTCGCGCAGCGGAACGGCGACCGGCACCGCCGAGTTGGCGGCGGCGGCGGTCCGGTAGTAGGGGAAGCTGGGCTCGGCGAAGACCACTTCGGATCCGGGGTCGGCGAGGGCCCCGACGATGTCACGCAGCAGCGCGGTCGATCCGTTGGCGACGGCGACGCCGCCGGCCGGCCGGCCCACGTGCGCCGCGATGGCGTCGCGGAGCTCGGTGTACTGCATGTCGGGGTAGCGGTGCGCGCCGTCGAGGGCGGCCTTCATCGCGTCCACGATCGCCGCCTGCGGCGGCCACGGAACCTCGTTCGAGGCGAGGCGGGCCTGCCTGCGCGTCTCTCCGCGCTCGGGACGTCGGCCCGGCACGTACGGAGGCAACCCCTCGAGCCGGTGGGCGATCCTCAGTGATCCCACGTTTCTCCTTCATGAACTTCGCCGAGCGCGTGATAGAGAGCCGCGCGGCCGGTTGCACCACATTGCGCCCACCAGTGGGCTTAGGGCAATCACAAATATTCGGCTAAACAGTTCATGAAACCTAAACTTTCGCCGCCCGCGTCACCGCAGAGGGTACGTCGCCCCGCCACCGTCACGGTCCAGGGGGTCGCCCCGGCCGGCCGCCAGAGCAAGCCGACCGACCGCCAGAGCAAGCCGGCCGACCGTCAGAGCAGGCCGACCGGGCGTCAGAGCAAGCCGGTCTGGCGTCAGAGCATGCCGGTCTGGCTCACGGGCGTTCCGTCGCGCGAGGCGAAATGCCCCGCGACCGCCTCGCGGCAGTACGCCCGCAGCGCCTCCACCCGGGCGGTGCGCCGCGCGCCGGGGGCCGTGGCGAGCACGACGTGGTTCGCGGGGATCTCGTCGGCGATGGGGCGGTACACGATCGGCTTCCCGTCGTACGTGAGGTCGCCGTGGGGACGGCCCATGATGATCGTGTAGCCGAGGCCGCGCGCGACGAGCGAGCGGATCGTCTCGACGTTCGCGCTCCGCCAGCGCACGCGAGGCGTGATGCCGGCGTTGCGCAGGATCTCCTCGACGTGGTCGGTGGCCGGGCGCATGGCGAGGAGGACGGCGTACTCGTCGGCCAGGGCGCTGAGGGAGACCTTCTCCTGGCTGGCCAGCGGATGGTCCGGCGAGACGGCGAGCTGCAGCCGGACGGGGACGAGCCGCTGGACGTCGACCTCGGAGACGATGTGGTTCTCGTACAGCAGGGCCGCGTCCAGCCGCCCCTCGGCCAGGAGCGTCTGGAGCGCCGCCGACGCCCCCTCCTCCAGCTGGAGGTCGATCGCGGGGTGGTACTGCGCGAAGTACTCGGCCATCTGCGGGAACAGCCACGGCGACAGGGTCGTGAAGATCCCGACCCGCAGCGGGCCGCTCAGCTCCCCGCGGATCGTCCCGGCCAGCTCCTGGATGTCCTCCAGGCAGCGGGAGATCACCCGCGCGGTCTCGTAGACGCTCCGCCCGGCGTCGGTGATCTCGACTCCCTTGCCGCGCGTGCGCAGCGTGAGCTGGACGTCGAGGAGCTCCTCCAGCTGGGTGATGGCGAGCGAGACCCCACCGGCGGACACGTGCAGCCTGCGTGCCGCCTCGGTCACGGACCCGCTCTCGACGACGGCGCAGAAGTACTGCAGCTGCCTCAGCGAGAGCGCCGACGCTCCATTCACTTCAGTCTCCTTGAACTATCAATCACGATAGTTGTCATTGCTTGATGTAGCGAGTCCACGCAAACTCGTTGTGTTCCACCAGCTGAGGGTTCGTCCCAGAGCGTCCAGATCCCGTAACAGGAATTCGACGATGATCGCCAAACCCACGACCGCGCCGCACGCCGGGCGGTCCCAGAAGAGACTCTACGCACACCCCGGGTGTGCCGGATTCTCCCGTCGAGCTCCCTCGGCAGCGCGATCTCACTGCCACCCGCTGACCCAGAGGAGCCTCGTAAAGTGACCCACTCCGCCACCTTCGACGCCGATGTCATCATCGTCGGCGGAGGACCCGTCGGCCTGGTGGCCGCGATGGATCTGGACTCGCGCGGAGTCTCGACGATCGTCATCGAGGAGAACCCCTACCTCGACCCCCCGAACGTCAAGTGCAACCACGTCTCCGCCCGCACGATGGAGGCGTTTCGGCGTCTCGGGCTGGCCGACAGGGTCCGCTCGGCCGGCCTGCCCCCCGACCACCCCCAGGACGTCGCCTTCCGCACCTCGGTGACGGGCGTGGAGTTCGGCCGCATCCCGATCCCCTCCACCGCCGCGCGCCGCGACGGAACCGGGCAGGGCCCCGACACCACCTGGGCGGTCGCCGAGCCGGCGCATCGCGTGAACCAGCGGTTCCTCGAGCCCGTCCTGGAGGAGCACGCGGCCTCGCTCCGGCACGTGAGCCTCCGCAACGAGGTCAGGGCCGTATCGGTCGCCCAGGACGCGGACGGCGTGACGGTGGAGACCGTCCCGGTGGGCTCGGAGGAGCGGACCACCCTGCGCGGCCGCTACCTCATCGGCGCCGACGGCGGCCGCTCGCTCGTGCGCAAGGCCATCGGGTCCGCCTTCCACGGCGACCCCGTCCTGCAGCACGTGCAGTCGACGTGCATCAGGATGCCGGACCTGTACGAGCACATGACGGCCGGCAAGGCATGGGGCTACTACGTCTACAACGGCCGCCGCAACGGCCACGTCTACTCCATCGACGGCGTCGAGACCTTCCTCATCCACACGTACCTGAGCCCCGAGCAGGCCGAGCGCGAGGAGGTCGACCGCGACCGCGCGATCCGCGACATCCTGGGGATCTCCGACGACCAGTCGTACGAGTTCGTCTCCCGTGAGGACTGGATCGCCCGCCGGCTCGTGGCCGACAAGTTCCGCGAGGGACGCGTCTTCATCGCCGGCGACGCCGCCCACCTCTGGGTGCCCTACGGCGGGTACGGCATGAACGCCGGCATCGCGGATGGGCTCAACCTGTCGTGGCTGCTGAGCGCCGTGATCGCCGGCTGGGCGGACGAGTCGATCCTGGACGCGTACGAGGCCGAGCGCCTGCCGATCACGGACCAGGTGTCCCGCTTCGCGATGTCCCATCTGCGGAAGATCTCCGACACCGACGTGCCCGACGACCTCGAAACGGACGGCCCCGAAGGGGACGCGGCCCGCGCGGCCTTCGGGAAGCTCGCGTACGACCTGAACGTCCAGCAGTTCGCCGCCGCGGGCCTCAACTTCGGATACACCTACGCGGACAGCCCCATCATCGTCCCGGACGGCCCGGCGCCGGAGTACACGATGGGCGCGTACACGCCGTCCACGGTGCCGGGTTGCCGCCTCCCCCACCACTGGCTGCCGGACGGCTCTTCGCTGTACGACCACCTCGGTCCGTGGTACACGCTCGTGGCGCTCGACCACGTCGACGCGGCGGAGGCCTGGGCGGAGCGGGCGCGCGCCGCCGGTCTGCCCGTCGTCGTGGTCAGGCTGCCCGAGGCCGTCGAGGACCCGGCGTACACGACGCCCTTCGTGATCGCCCGTCGCGACCAGCACGTGGCCTGGCGAGGAACGGCGCTCCCCTCGGACGTCGCCGCCTTCGCCGCCCGGCTCGGCGCCGCAGTTCCCTCCCGGCGCACGAGCGATCGAACGTCCGTTGATTCCGCAGGCGAACGCGCGGAGGCCACCCTATGAGCAGCACACCCGTACCCGGTCCCCTTCCCGGCACGCCCGGGAAGATCATCGCCGTCCACCTCGCCTACGAGTCGCGCGCGGCGCAGCGCGGCCGGCGCCCCGCCGCTCCGTCGTACTTCCTCAAACCGTCGAGCTCCCTCGGAGCCTCGGGCGGCACGGTGGAGCGCCCCGAGGGCACGGAGCTCCTCGGCTTCGAGGGCGAGATCGCCCTCGTCATCGGCTCCCCCACGCGCGGCGTCTCCCCTGCCGAGGCCTGGAACCACGTGGCGTGGGTGACGGCGTCGAACGACTGGGGGCTGTACGACCTGCGCGCCAACGACAGGGGGTCGAACGTGCGCAACAAGGGCCGCGACGGATACACCCCCCTAGGCCCGCGGCTCATCGACGCGCGGACGGTGGACCCCGCCGCGCTGCGCGTGCGGACGTGGCTCAACGGCGAGCTCGTCCAGGAGGGCGAGACCGTCGGCCTCATCTTCCCGTTCGCGCAGATCATCGCCGACCTCTCCCAGCACCTCACCCTGGAGACCGGCGACGTCATCCTCACCGGCACCCCGGCCGGCGCGTCGGTGGCCGTCCCGGGAGACGTCGTCGAGGTCGAGGTGGACGCCCCGCACCTGGCCGGCGCGCCGAGCTCGGGCAGGCTGACGAGCCGCGTGATCGCCGGTCCCGGCGGCTTCGACCCCGCCGTCGGCTCGCTCCCCTCGGTCGACGACCTCCAGCGCGAGGAGGCGTGGGGCTCGCGCGAGGCGGCGGGCCTTCCCGCCTCCGCCATCAACCCCGAGCTGCGGGACAAGCTGCTCAAGGCGCCGGTCGCCGGGCTGTCGCAGCAGCTGCGCAGGCGCGGACTCGACAACGTCTCGATCGACGGCGTGCACGCGACGCGGCCGGGCACCAAGCTCGTCGGAGTCGCGCGGACGCTGCGCTTCGTCCCGAACCGCGAGGACCTCTTCCGGAGCCACGGCGGCGGCTACAACGCGCAGAAGCGCGCGTTCGACGCCGTGCGAGAGGGTGAGGTCATCGTCATCGAGGCGCGCGGCGAGCGCGACTGCGGCACCCTCGGCGACGTGCTCGCCCTCCGCGCCCTCGCGCGCGGCGCGGCGGGCGTCGTCACCGACGGCGGCGTGCGCGACTACGCGACGGTCGCCGGCATCGACCTGCCCGTCTTCAGCCAGGGACCGCACCCCGCCGTGCTCGGCCGCAAGCACGTGCCGTGGGACGGCGACCTCACGATCGCCTGCGGCGGCGCCACGGTCCAGCCCGGCGACGTCATCGTGGGCGACGACGACGGTGTCGTCGTGATCCCCCCGGCGATCGCCGAGGAGGTGGCCGACGCCGCGCTCGCCCAGGAGAGCGAGGACGCGTGGATCGCCCAGCAGGTCGCCGCCGGCCACCCCGTCCACGGCCTGTTCCCCATGAACGCGGAATGGCGCGCGAGGTACGAGGCGGCCACCGAGGCCGGGCCCTGACGACCCGCGCCCCGACGACCTTCGATTCCCCATCACCTCTGAACTGGAAGATCAGATGACCGACACCGCGACCTCCGCCCGGCACGTCCCCGCCGGACTGCCCGAGCGCATCCGGCACTACATCGACGGCGAGACCGCCGACTCGCTCGACGGCGACACGTTCGACGTGCTCGACCCCGTCTCCAACGAGGTGTACGCGCGGGCCGCGGCCGGCAAGAAGGCCGACGTCGACCGCGCCGTCGCCGCGGCCCGCCGCGCGTTCACGCAGGGCCCGTGGCCGCGCATGCTGCCGCGCGAGCGCTCGCGCGTGCTGCACCGCATCGCCGACATCGTCGAGTCCCGCGACGCCCGCCTCGCCGAGCTGGAGTCGTTCGACTCGGGCCTGCCGATCAAGCAGGCGCTCGGCCAGGCGCGCCGGGCGGCCGAGAACTTCCGGTTCTTCGCCGACCTGGTCGTCGCGCAGGCCGACGACACCTTCAAGGTCCCCGGCCGCCAGATCAACTACGTCAACCGCAAGCCGATCGGCGTGGCGGGGCTCATCACGCCGTGGAACACCCCCTTCATGCTCGAAAGCTGGAAGCTCGGCCCCGCCCTCGCGACGGGCAACACCGTCGTGCTCAAGCCGGCCGAGTTCACGCCGCTGTCGGCGTCGCTGTGGGCGGGCATCTTCGAGGAGGCGGAGCTCCCCCAAGGCGTCTTCAACCTCGTCAACGGCTATGGGGAGGACGCCGGCGACGCTCTCGTACGGCACCCGGACGTGCCGCTCATCTCGTTCACGGGCGAGAGCCGCACGGGGCAGATCATCTTCGGCAACGCCGCCCCCTACCTCAAGGGCCTGTCGATGGAGCTCGGCGGCAAGTCGCCCGCCGTCGTCTTCGCCGACGCCGACCTCGACGCCGCGATCGACGCGACCATCTTCGGCGTCTTCTCCCTCAACGGCGAGCGCTGCACGGCCGGCAGCCGCATCCTCGTCCAGCGCGAGGTCTACGACGAGTTCGTCGAGCGGTACGCGGAGCAGGCCAAGCGCGTGAGGGTCGGCCACCCGCACGACCCCGCCACCGAGGTCGGCGCGCTGGTGCACCCCGAGCACTTCGAGAAGGTCATGAGCTACGTCGAGATCGGCAAGAGCGAGGGCCGGCTCGTGGCGGGCGGCGGGCGCCCCGAGGGCTTCCCGACCGGCAACTTCGTCGCCCCGACCGTCTTCGCCGACGTTCCCTCCGGCGCCCGCATCTTCCAGGAGGAGATCTTCGGCCCGGTCGTCGCGATCACGCCCTTCGACACGGACGAGGAGGCGCTGGCGCTCGCGAACGACACGAAGTACGGCCTCGCCGCCTACGTCTGGACGAACGACCTCAAGCGCGCCCACAACTTCGCGCAGGCGATCGACGCGGGCATGGTGTGGCTCAACTCCAACAACGTCCGCGACCTGCGCACGCCCTTCGGCGGCGTCAAGGCGTCGGGCCTCGGGCACGAGGGCGGCTACCGCTCGATCGACTTCTACACCGACCAGCAGGCCGTGCACATCACGCTCGGCGAGGTCCACAACCCCACGTTCGGCAAGTAGAGAGCAAGCCCAGTAGAGAGCCCAGTAGAGAGCCCAGTAGAGAGCAAGGACGCCGACATGACCGTCACCGACCGTACCCCGACCTCCTCCGGCTTCCACGTCAGCCAGGAGGCGCCCATCCACGCGGAGAACCCCGTCCCCACGCCCTCCTCGCCCCCGCCCGACATCGTGCGCTGCGCGTACATGGAGCTCGTCGTCACCGACCTCGCCGCCTCCCGCGAGTTCTACGTCGACGTGCTGGGCCTGACCGTCACGGAGGAGGACGACGAGGCGATCTACCTCCGCTCGATCGAGGAGTTCATCCACCACAACCTGGTGCTGCGCAAGGGGCCGGTCGCCGCCGTCGCGGCGTTCGCGTACCGGGTCCGCACCCCCGAGGACCTCGACCGGGCCGTCGCCTTCTACACGGAGCTGGGATGCCGCGTCGTGCGCCGGCCGGACGGCTTCGTCAAGGGCATCGGTGACTCCGTGCGCGTGGAGGACCCGCTCGGCTTCCCGTACGAGTTCTTCCACGCCGTCGAGCACGTCGAGCGCCTCGCCTGGCGCTACGACCTCTACACGCCCGGCGCCCTCGTGCGGCTCGACCACTTCAACCAGGTCACGCCCGACGTGCCCAAGGCCGTGCGCCACTACCAGGACCTCGGGTTCCGCGTCACGGAGGACATCCAGGACGAGGACGGCGTCGTCTACGCCGCGTGGATGCGCCGCAAGCCGACGGTCCACGACACCGCGACCACGGGCGGCGACGGCCCCCGCATGCACCACGTCGCGTTCGCCACGCACGAGAAGCACAACATCCTCGCCGTCTGCGACAAGCTGGGCGCGCTGCGCCGCTCCGACGCCATCGAGCGCGGCCCCGGCCGCCACGGCGTCTCGAACGCGTTCTACCTCTACCTGCGCGACCCCGACGGGCACCGCGTCGAGATCTACACCCAGGACTACTACACGGGCGACCCCGACAACCCCGTCGTCACCTGGGACGTCCACGACAACCAGCGCCGCGACTGGTGGGGCACGCCCGTCGTGCCGAGCTGGTACACCGACGCCTCCCTCGTGCTCGACCTCGACGGGAACCCGCAGCCCGTCGTGGCCCGCACCGACGCGAGCGAGATGGCGGTCACGATCGGCGCCGACGGCTTCTCCTACACCCGCAAGGACGACGCCGGCGAGATGCCCGAGTACAAGCAGGGCGAGTACAAGCTGGGCCACCAGCTCTAGCGCGGAAGGCTCATCATGCTCACCGAAGACACCATCGCCTCCCTCGCGGAGGAGCTCGCGGAGGCGGAACGGACGCGCGAGCTCATGCCCCGCATCACCGCGCGGTTCCCCGAGGCCACGGTCGAGGACTCCTACGCCGTCCAGGCGGTCTGGAAGGAGCGGAACCTCGCCGCCGGGCGGCGCCTCGTCGGCCGCAAGATCGGGCTGACCTCGCGTGCCATGCAGGCCGCGACCGGCATCTCGGAGCCCGACTACGGCGTCATGTTCGACGACACCGTGTGGGAGAACGGCGCGCGCATCCCGCACGACCGGTTCTCCAACGTCCGCATCGAGGTCGAGCTCGCCTTCGTCCTGAAGGAGCCGCTGGAGGGGCCGCGCTGCACGCTGTTCGACGTCATGCGCGCGACCGAGTACGTCACGCCCGCCCTCGAAGTGCTGAACTCCCACATCGAGCTCGAGGGCCGCACGATCGTCGACACCATCTCCGACAACGCCGCCTACGGCGGGCTCGTGCTCGGCGGCAACCCGGCGAGCCCCGACGCGATCGACCTGCGGTGGGTGTCGGCCCTCCTCTACCGCAACGAGACGATCGAGGAGACGGGCGTCGCCGCCGCGGTGCTGAACCACCCGGCGACCGGGGTCGCCTGGCTCGCCAACAAGACGCACCGGCACGGCGACCGCCTGGAGGCCGGCGAGATCATCCTCGCCGGCTCCTTCACCCGGCCCGTCTGGATCGAGAAGGGCGACACCGTGCTGGCCGACTACGGACCGATGGGGACCATCTCATGCCGCTTCGTCTGAACCCGACCCTCCGCGACCGGCTCGCCGCCGCCGAACGCCCGCTGTTCGGCGGATGGGTGTGCTCCGGCTCCCCCGTCATGGCCGAGATCATGGCGGGCTCGGGGCTCGACTGGGTGCTCATCGACATGGAGCACGCCCCCAACGGCCTCGAATCCACGCTCGCGCAGCTCTACGCCGTCTCGGCCTACCCCGTCACGCCCGTCGTGCGCGTCCCCGCCGCCGACCCCGTGATGGTCAAGCAGGTCCTCGACCTCGGCGCCCAGACGATCCTCGTACCGATGATCTCGGCACCCGACGAGGCCCGGGCCGTGGCGGAGGCCGCGCAGTACCCGCCCGCCGGCCGCCGCGGCGTCGGGAGCGCCCTCGCCCGCTCCGCCCGCTGGAACCGCGTGGACGGCTACCTCCCGAACGCCGCCGACCACGTCTCCGTGTTCGTGCAGATCGAGACGGCCGAGGGCGCCGACAGCGCGGAGGCGATCGCGGCCACCCCCGGCATCGACGGCGTCTTCGTCGGCCCGAGCGACCTCGCCGCCTCCATGGGCCTCCTGGGGCAGCAGACGCACCCCGACGTCGTCGCCGCCGTCCACCGCGCCTTCGCCGGCGTCGCGGCGGCGGGCAAGCCGGTCGGCGTCAACGCCTTCGACCCGCGGGCGGCGCGCGCGTACGCGGACGCCGGGGCCCGCTTCGTGCTCGTCGGCGCCGACGTCGCCCTCGTCGCCCGCGCCTCCGAGGCCCTGGCCACGACCTTCATCCACGACACGGAGGACGCGGCACGCGCCTCCTACTGACGCGCACCGCACGCGGTTCTCCGACCTGATCGGCGCTCTAGCCCGTCCGGTCGGGCGGTTCCAGGAGGCGCTTGTCCGGCTTTCCGCTCGGCCCCGACGGCACCTCGTCGATGACGGTGATGGTCGCCGGCACGCAGCCGTCGCCGAGCCGGTCCCTGACCAGGGTGCGCAGCGAGCCGACGTCGGGCGTGCGGCCCGCCGCCGGGACGACGAACGCGTGCACCGCCTCGCCGGTGTCCTCGTCCGGGGCGCCGACCACGTACGCCTCGGCGATGTCGGGGGAGGCGGCCAGGGCGCGCTCGATCGGGCCGGCGTAGTGGAGGTTCGCGTTGACGATGATGACGTCCCGCGTGCGCCCCACCAGGTAGAGGCGCCCGTCGTCGTCGAAGTGGCCGAGGTCGCGCGTGCGCACCCACCCGCCGGCGAACACCTCCGCCGTCTCCCCGGGGTCGGCCCAGTAGCCGATGGCCTGCGCCGGTGTGCGGACGTACAGCTCGCCGTCGGTCCCGGCGGGAACGGGCACGCCGTCCGGATCTCTGATCTCGACGTCGATGACGTCCGGCGGGAAGCCGACCGAAGGGGGCACATCCGACGGCGTGGCCATGGAGATCGTGCCAGTCTCGGTCTGCCCGTAGCCGTGGAAGACGACGGGGCCGAGCACGTCGCGGGCCTCGCGGAGCCGGGACGCCTCCACCGGCGACCCGGACACCATGAGCGCGCGCAGGCTGCTCAGGTCGGCGGGCGCGGCGCGTTGCGCCGCGACCAGCCGGTACAGCCGCGGCACGGTGATGACGCTGGCCGACGCCCGGTGCTCGACGATCGCGTCGGGGAACGCCGGCTTGTCGGCGACGACCATGGTGCCGCCGGCAGCGAGCGTGAGGACGCCGTACTCCATCATGACCTGGCTGGCCAGCGAGCCGAACACCAGGTAGCGCTGGAGCCGGGAGGCCAGCTCTTTGATCGCCGGCGGCCACGCCGCGGGGCGGGCCGTCCAGGCCGCGTCCATGGCGGCGTAGGTCTGCGCGCAGCCCTTGGGGGTGCCGGTGCTGCCGCTGGTGTGGACGAGCCGGGCGACGTCGTGCGGGCGTCCGGACAGGCGTAGCGGGCCGCCGTCGTCAGGCGTCTCCAGCAGTTCGGCAACGGTCAGCGCTCCCTGGGCGGGGTCCGCGTCGGTCACGATCGCGGCGATGTCCTGCCGCAGGACGTGCCGCGCCTGCGCGCCGGGAAGCCCGGGCCGCACGCCGACGACCCGGGCGCCCACGGCGTAACCGGCGATCATCGCGGCGAACGCCTCCGGGGTCACGCCGAGCATCATCGCGATCCCGTCCCCCGGCCCGAGGCCGGCCGCGCGCAGACCGGCCGCGAGCCGCCGGACGAGGCCGAGCAGCTGCGCGCCGGTGACCGTACGCGTCCCGTGCTCGATCACGGGCCGGTCACCGGCGGCGGCCAGGAGGTCCAGGACGGCCCGCGGGTACGGGTCAGCCGGCATCGGCGAGGCATTCCTTGGCGAAGACGGCCAGTGGCTGCTGGTGTATCGCCGGCATGTCCCACTCGTTCTCGAGGTTCTCCGCGAGGTGGTGCACGCCCGCCTCGGCGCCGTCGCGGTAGTAGCGCACCACCGGGTGCAGGTAGCTGGCGTCGTACGCGTGCTCGGCGTCGTTCTCCGCCACGCGCGGGATCGAGATGTCGAACGGGTCGGCGCAGTCGTGGTCGGCGCCGTACTCCAGGGTGACGACGAACCTGTGCCGGGCCGGGCCGAGCCCGCCGTCGGCGGCGTACGCCACGGGGACCTCCCGCTGGTACAGCGCCGGGCCGCCGTTCACGGTGACCACGTCGCCGAGCACGCCGAACTGCTGCCACAACGCCGACGAGCGGTTGACCCGGTCGATGATCGCGTCGCTGATGGCGTCGGGAGTCGGCTCGACCTCGTCCGCCGGCCACGAACCGCCGTGGTGGCGGGCGGCGAGGATCCGGTAGAGCGCACGCGCGCCGTACCGGTAGCCGTGGATGAACCCGCTGGTGCCCTGCTTGAAGTCGCGTTGCTGGGTGAGCGTGCCGGCGAAGTACAGGCCGGGGACGGTGGTCGACTCGTACGCCGGCGTCTGCTCGGGGAAGCGGTCGTTGATGACCAGCGCGGGCCTGCAGTCGTCGTCGAACACCGAGGCGTCGAACCGGAAGCCGGTGCACGCGATGACCCGGTCGTAGAACAGCTCGCGCAGCGCCTCCACCGTGCGGGCGTAGCGGAAGATGACGCGGTAGCGCCCGTCGTCGCGGCGTTCGATGCTCTCCACCGTGCCGTCGAGCACGGTGTTCTGGGACTTGAGCTGGTAGCTGTCGAGGAAGTTGTTGTTCACCGCGCGCAGGTGCCCGACGAAGTGCGACTGCCAGGCCATCCTGACGGAGTGCGGCCCGGCGACGTGGATGACGGCGGCCTTGTGCATGAGGGAGTCGGCGGTCTCGAACGCGGAGTTGCCCTTGCCGATCACCAGGACGCGCTGGCCGGTGAACGACGCCGGGTCGGTCTCGAAGGTGTCGTAACGCTCCGCGGTCTCGATGCCGGGGATCGGCGGGACGTACGGCCGGGAGACGCCGGTGGCCATGACCAGCCGCCGTCCCTGGAACGATCGTCCGTCACGGTCGGTGACGCTGAACCCGTCGTCGCCCCGGCTGATCCGTACGATGTCGGTGTCGTAGCGCGCCCGGACGCCGGTCGCCGCCGCGAAGTCGGCCAGATAGCGGACGAAGTCATCGGCCCGCGGGAAATACTCCTCGCTGTACCGCGTGAAGAGGAGCTCGGGGTCGTCGCTCAGCAGCGAGTTCCAGTCCATCCGCAGCCGCCGTTCCGGGTCGTCGTACCCGGTGTGCACCTTGTTGATGGAGATCAGCTGACGGTGTCGCGGGAACCGGGTGAAGAACGTACCGGGCCCGGCGCCGCGTTCCAGGACGACATAGTCATGACCGTTACGTTCCAGCAGTGCGGCGAGCTGTAGCCCGGCAGGTCCGGCTCCGATGATCACGTAGTCATGCGCCATGGTTCGCAAACTAGGCGCGAATTCTCAGAGATTTCTGAGAATTGGCGCCTTATCGTCCAGGCGTGCCCGACATCGATCTCGCTGCCCCCCTGTGTCCCGCCGACCTCCACAGCGCCGCCACGCCCGTGTCCGTACGGGTGGACGCGAGCGTGCGCGACCGCGTCGAACGCGGCCGTGGTTTCCTCCGCGACGTGCTGGACGAGAAGGAACGTCCCGTGTACGGCGCGACCACCGGCTTCGGGGCGCTCGTCGGATTCGCCGGCCGGGAGGAGGAGGCCGACCAGTGCGACAACACCCTGGCCCACCTCGGCGCCGGGCAGGGTCCGGACCTGCCCCATGACGTGACCAGGGCCGCGCTGCTCGTACGCGTGTGGTCGCTGGCGCAGGGGCTGTCCGGCGTCTCGGCGCACGTCATCGACGGGCTCGCCGCGATGTTCGCGACGACGTTCGTGCCCGCGGTCCCGCGCTACGGCTCGGTCGGCGCCAGCGGTGACCTGATCCCGCTGGCCTACGCCACCCAGGCGCTGCGCGGCCGGGGCCACGCGTACGTCGAAGGCCGCCGGATGCCCGCAGCCGACGCGCTGCGCCAGGCCGGGCTGAGCCCGCTGGCGCTCGACGGGCGGGACGCGCTCGCGCTGGTCAACGGCACATCCCTGACCACCGCCGCGACCGCGCTGGCGCTGGACAGCGTACGGGCCTCCCACCGCGCGATCCAGGCCCTCACCTGCCTGCTGGCCGACCTGCTCGGGTGCGACCCGGGCTTCCTCGATCCCCGGCTCCTCACCGCCTACGGCCATCGCGGCGCGGCCGACGTCGCCGACGGCATGCGCAAGACGCTCTCGGGGATGAGGCCGTCGGGCACGCGCGCGCTGCAGGAGCCGTACAGCATCCGCTGCTCGCCGCAGTTGCTGGGCGCCGCCGAGGACGCGCTCCGGTACGTCGACGGCGTCGTCGACGCCGACCTGTCCAGCGTGAGCGACAACCCGCTGTTCTTCCCGGGCGACGACCTGGTCGTGCACGGCGGCAACTTCTTCGGGCAGCCGGCCGCGTTCGCCTCCGACGTTCTCGCGATGGTCACCGCGCAGCTCGGCAACCTCGCGGAACGGCAGCTCGACCTGCTCGTGGACCCGGCACGCAACGGCGGCCTGCCACCGATGCTGGCCGCCGGGCCCGGCCGCCAGCACGGCATGCAGGGCGTGCAACTCGCCACGACCGCGTTCGTCTCCGAGATCCGCCGCGCCGCCGTACCCGCCGGCATGCAGAGCCTGCCGACCAACCTGCACAACCAGGACGTGGTGCCTTTCGGTACCCAGGCCGCCCTGCGCGCCCACGACATGGCCGCCCTGCTCCGCCTGCTCTGCGGCTCGCTGGCGGTGGGCCTGCGGCAGGCGGCGCACGTCGGCGCCCGCCGCCCCACGGCGCCCGGCTGCGGGACACTGCTCGACGCCCTGTCGGAGGCGATCCCTCCGGTCGATCCCGACCGCCCGCTGGACGCCGACGTCCGCAAGGCCGCCGACCTGGTCACCGCAACACTCGCCTGACGATCCCGTCCCAGGGCGCGGCCGGCCCTGGACGTGGCGCTCGATCAGGCCGCGGCGCTCGGGCCGGTCTCCGGGCGCCGGTCGCCCGTCGCCGGGCGCGGCGGGACGGTGCGCCGGTGACCTCACCGGCGATGCCGGTGCGCTCGGGCCCTGCCGTCCGGGTGCGCGACGAGATCCGGCTGCGGCACGGGGCGCGAACGCGTCGTGGTCGCCTCCCGGATCATCACCGAAGCGCGTCGGCGTCGCGGCATCGACGGACGGCTCGGCCGCCGGGCGGCGGAGGGCCGAGGCCGCCGGGAGCGGAACCCGAGGCTGGGCGTCAGCGGGCAGGAGTGCGGGGGCGGTTCCACCAGAGGGACAGGGACAGGGCCGCGGTGACGAGGACGGCGCCGCCGGCGGCGAAGACTGCGGCCGTGTCGACCTGCTCCCGGACGACGGTGAAGGTGCCGGGAAGGGTGTCGAGGGCGCTCTGCAGCTGGTCGGCGTTCTCGGCGCGGCGGTAGGAGCCGCCGGTGGTCTGGGCGATCTGCTTGAGGGCGGGCTCGTCGATCATGCGGATGTTGCGGCCGCCGTCGAAGCCGCCGCGCCCGCGGAAGCCGCCCCAGCTGCCCCAGCCGCGGCCGTCGAATTCGGAGTTGTCGCAGACCATGGGGACCGGCTCGGTGGTGCCGAAGCCGATGGTGAAGACGCGGACGCGGCGCAGGGCCGCCTCCTGGGCGGCGGTCTGCGGGTCGACGCCCTGGGTGTTGGCGCCGTCGGTGAGCACGACGATCGCGGCGCCGGCGTAGCCCTGCCCGCCGGCGGGAGGGTCGGCGCCGGTGGGGGCGACCGAGGGGTCGACCTGCGCGATGGCGTCGATCGAGGTGAGCATGGCCTGGCCGATCGCGGTGCCGTGGGCCACGGTGAGGTTGTCGAGGGCCTCGATCAGGGAGTCGGTGTCGTCGGTGGGCGGGACGAGCAGGCCCGCGGATCCGGCGAAGGTGACCAGGCCGATGCGCGGCCCGCCGCGCATCGACTCGATGAAGTCGGCGGCGGCCTTCCTCGCGGCGGTGATGCGGTTGGGGTCGACGTCGGTGGAGCACATGGAGCCGGAGGTGTCGAGCGCGAGCAGGATCGTCGCCGACGTCTGCGGCACGGGCACCGACGCCTGCGGCCGCGCGGCCCCGACCGCCAGCAGCACGAGCCCGGCGACGAACAGGGCCGGGGGGATCTTCCGGATCCAGCGCGTACGGCCCGGCAGGGCAGTGCGGACGAGCGCGATCGAGGTGACGCGTACGGCGGAGCGCCGGCGGCGGCGCAGCGCCCACCAGCGGACGGCGAGGATCAGCGGGATGATCAGGACGGACAGCAATGCCCACGGCCATGACAACATCATTCAGATCACCCGTCCGGACCGGAGCACGGTGAACGCCGCTCCCCCGGCCAGCAGCGCGAGGGCGAGCCCGATCAGGGCACCGGCGAGGGGCAGCGGCTCGTCGGAGACGGTGAGCCGCAGGTCGATCGTGTCGGCGATCCCGTCGAGCCGCGCGGCGTCGGCGGCGGGGTGGTAGCCGCCTCCGGTGGTCTGCGCGATCAAGGTGAGGGTGTCCTCCTCCAGCGAGGTCTGCAGGTGGTAGCCGTCGACCGTGACCGTCGCCCCGGCTGTGGTGCCGACGCCGACGGTGTGGATGTGGACGCCCGCCTTCTGGGCCACTTCTGCGGCCTGTTCGAGGTTCCTGCCCTGGTTCTGGCCGTCGGAGAAGATCACGATCGTGGCCGACGGCCAGTAGCCGATGTCGGGCGCGGTGCCGTCGCGAGCGACGGCCACCTGCCTGCCGGTGATCGCCGTCAGCGAGCCGGTGATGGCCGTCGCGAGCGAGGTGCCGCCGGTGACCCTCAGGCGGTCGATCGCCTTGAGCGCCTGGGAGTGGTCGGCGTCGGGCTTCGCGGTGGTGAGCGCGCCCCGCTCGAACGCGACGACCCCGATGTCGACGCTGTCGGGCTGCGCCTCCACGAACGCGCGGGCGGCCCGCTGCGCGGCGGCCAGCCGGTTGGGGGCGACGTCGTCGGCGCCCATGCTGTTGGAGACGTCCATGGCGAGGACGACGGTGCCCGACGTGCGCGGGACCGGCACCATGGCCGCCGGCCCCGCGGTCGCGACGGCGAGCACTCCGACGCCGGCGATCGTCAGGCCGACCCCGAGGTACGCCCGGCGCCCGCCCGGCACGGCGACCCCGGCCGCGGCGAGGGCGGCGGCCCGGCGGCGCGCCGAGACGACGGCCGCCCAGGCGAGCGCCGCCGTGACGAGCACCCCGACGGCCAGCAGCAGCGGGGACGACACGGTGAGGCTCCCGACGGACACGGCGAGACGCCCGGCGGACACGGGCAGACTCCCGACGGACCCGATGAGGCTTCCGACAGGCCCGGTCATGGCGACCGGTCCCGGGTCCGGGCGACGACCTCGACGAGCGCCTCGGCCAGGTCGCGGCCGGTGTCGATGCGGTGGACGGGCACCCCGGCCCGGCGCATGCCCGCCGCGAGCCGGGCGTCGCGGTCGTCGACGGCCTCGCGGAACCGTACCCGGAGCAGCGGATCGGCGGAGTCGACGACGAGCTGCTCGCCGGTCTCGGCGTCCTCGACCACGATCAGCCCGGCCTCGGGCAGCACGTCGTCGGCCGTGTCCACGATCCGCAGGGCGACCACCTCGTGCCGCCGGGCCAGGCGCTGGAGCGAGCGCTCCCAGTCGCCCTCGCCGATGAAGTCCGACAGCACGACGACGAGCGCGCGGCGGCTTGCGAGCCGTCCGGCGGCGTCCAGCATCTCCGCCAGGTCGGTGGTGGCGCCGCCGCGCGACCCGGAGGTGCGTTCCAGCTCGGCGCCGATCCGCAGCGCGTGCCGCCGGGACGTGCCGGGCGGCACGACGCGCAGCATCCCGGTGTCGAACAGCAGGGCGCCGACGCGGTTGCCGCCCCGCCCGAACAGCCGGGCGAGGACGAGCGCGAGCTCGGCGAGCACGTCGTGCTTGCCGCGCCCCGGCCGGCCCGCCGCCATGGACGCCGACCGGTCGAGCACGAGCCACACCGTCAGCTCGCGGTCCTCGGTGAACACGCGCACGTGCGGCTCGTCCAGCCGCGCGGTCACGTTCCAGTCGATGTGCCGGGCGTCGTCGCCGTCCCCGTACGCGCGCAGCCCGGTGAAGTCGATCCCGGAGCCCCGGTACGCGGTGCGGTGGGCGCCCTGGAGCCGGCCGTCCAGCCTGCGGACGACCTTCCACTCCAGGCGGAGCAGGAGCCTGTCAGGGGCGGTGGCCATGGCGGCTCAGCGGTTCTGGAGGACGACGTCGGGTGCCCGGACCGCTCCCAGCACCCTGGTGATGATCGTGTCGGCGTCGACGTCGTCCGCGAGGGCCTCGTACGACAGCACCAGGCGGTGGCGCAGCACGTCGAGCGCGAGCTCCGACAGGTCGTGCGGCAGGACGTAGTCGCGGCCGCGCAGGAAGGCCAGCGCCCGCGCGCCCGTGACGAGCGCGATGGACGCCCGCGGGCTCGCCCCGTAGGTGACGTACCGCTCCAGCTCGCCGAGCCCGGCCGTCCCCGGGGAGCGCGTCACGGAGACCAGCCGTACCGCGTAGTCGATGACCGCCGGATCGACGTACACCTGCCGGGCGCGGCCCCGCATCGCCATCAGGTCCTCGGACGTCACCATGGGCTGCGGCGGCTCGGGCGGGCGCAGCGCCCGCTCGACGATCGCCTGTTCCTCGGTCTGCGTCGGGTAGTCGACGACCACCTTCATCATGAACCGGTCGACCTGCGCCTCGGGCAGCGGGTAGGTGCCCTCCGACTCGATCGGGTTCTCCGTCGCCATGACGAGGAACGGCTCGGGCACCCGGAACGTCTCGCGGCCGATCGTCACCTGGTGCTCCTGCATCACCTCCAGCAGCGCGCTCTGCACCTTGGCGGGGGCGCGGTTGATCTCGTCGGCGAGGAGCAGGTTCGCGAACACCGGGCCGAGCTCCGTACGGAACTCCCCGGAGTGCTGGTGGTAGACCCGCGTGCCCACGAGGTCGGCGGGCACCAGGTCGGGGGTGAACTGGACGCGCTGGAAGCTCCCGGCGATCGCGGCGGCCAGCGACCGCACCGCGAGCGTCTTGGCCAGGCCCGGCACGCCCTCCACCAGGAGGTGCCCGTCGGCGATCAGCGCGACGGCCATGCGCTCCAGCAGGACGTCCTGCCCGACGATCGTGCGTTTGACCTCGAACAGCACCTGTTCGAGCGGATGAGCCGGCTCGGGGGACGTGGTCGAGGTCATGTGGTGTTCCCTCTCGTCATATCCGGAGCCCTTCGCCCGGCGGGCCGTCGCCGTCGCCGCCGCCCAGTGCCTCGCCGATCGGCACCGCGAAAGCGATGCCGGCGAACGCCTCGTCGCCTCCCGGGTCGGCGATCGAGACGACGATCCCGATGACCAGGCCGCGGGCGTCCAGGAGGGGACCGCCGGAGCTGCCCGGGTTGACGGAGGCGTCGAACTGGATGAGCCCGCTCAGGTCGCGATCGCCCTCGTCGGCGGACCGGTTCAGGCCGGACACGACGCCGGTGGAGACGCTGTACGTCAGGCCGAGCGGGTTGCCGATGGCCACGACGGGCGCCCCCACGGCCACGCCGCCGCCGATCGTCGCCGGGACGACGATCTCCGGCAGTTTCGCGGGCCTGAGGGCCGCGACGTCGCGCTTGGGATTCGACGCCGCGACCACGGCCTTCGTCCTGGTGCCGTCCGCGAACGTCACGGTGACGTCCTTGGCGTCCTCGATGACGTGGTGGGCCGTCAGGATCGTCCCGTCCTCGGCCGCGATCACGCCGGTGCCGAGCGACCTTCCGGCCTGGATGACCGCCACCGACGGCCCGACCCGCTCGAAGACCTCGGCCGCCGTGAGCGTCGCGCTGGGAGTCGGTGTCGCGCTCGGCCGGGGGGCGGCCTCCTCGCCGCTCCCGCCGCTGCTTCCCAGCCAGTACGCCAGCAGCGCCACGACGACGAGCACGCCGCCTCCGGCGACGAACCGCCGAGTCCTTCCGGCCACAGCTCCCCGAGCCTCGGCCGCATCGGCCTCCTGCGGCACGCGCTCCATGTCCCCATATTTATAAAAATGAGCCCAAAGCGCTACAAAGCCCGCCTGAGAAATCCATG
Organism: Nonomuraea phyllanthi; assembly: GCF_006334985.2. GTDB lineage: Bacteria > Actinomycetota > Actinomycetes > Streptosporangiales > Streptosporangiaceae > Nonomuraea > Nonomuraea phyllanthi. Next base: position 292,986 of record NZ_VDLX02000012.1, on the reverse strand, counting down.
AGAACCGGTCAGGCGGGCAGGGCCGCGCGCACGGCGGCCAGGCAGCGCTCCACCACCGGGCGCGGGGCGAAGGCGTAGTCCCCGGCGCCGAACAGCTCGAACGTCATCGCGCCCCGGTACCCCCTGCGGTCCAGCGCCGCCAGGTACTCCCCCAGCGGCAGCTCCCCGTCGCCCCACGCCAGGTGCCCGGTGGGCGAGCCGTCGATGAGGTGCACGTGCCGGACCCTGTCGCCGAGCGCGTCGAAGTAGTCGTCCACGCTCTCGCCGGCCGCCGCCATGGCCACCGTGTCGAGCACGGCGCCCAGGTTCGGCGCGCCCACCTCGTCGATCATCCGGGCAAGCGTGCGCGCGTCGTTGACCAGGTTCGACTCCACCCGCTGCAGCGATTCGAGCACGCAGGACACGCCGAGCGTCCCGGCGTACGCGCAGATCTCGCCGATCGCGTCGGCCGACCGGCGCCAGGCACCGGCCACCGGCTCGCTCTCGAAGCCGCGCCCGGGGGTGAGGAGCAGGAACGCGGCGCCGAGTTCGGCGGCCAGTTCGGCGGCGCGGCGGAACATCGCCACGCTCTCCGCCCGCAGCCGGGTGTCCGGCGAGGCCAGGTTGACGGGGTAGGCCACCTGCTCGGGGGTGAGGCAGCGGACGGTGAGCCCGCGCGACTCCACGGCCCGGCGGACGGCCCGCGCCCCGGCGTCGCTCAGGTGGGGGATGTGGAGCTGCGGCGCGATGCCCCACAGCTCCAGGTGCTCGCGCCCGAGGTCGGCGGCGTCGTCGAGGAAACGCTCGAACGGCTGGTGCTGGTAGGAGAAGTTCGAGCCGGTGACCTGCCGGAGGGAGAGCGCCATCGGGATGTCCTTCCGTTCATTTGCCCACGCCGTCCGCGAGACCCCTGACGATGTAGCGCTGGCCGAGGAAGAACAGCAGCACCACGGGCAGCGCCGCGATCACCATCCCGGCGAAGACGACGGGGAAGTCCGTGCCGTGCCTGCTCATCAGGCTCGTCAGGCCGACCGGCAGCGTCTGCACCCCCTCGCCGCTGGTGAACACCATCGCGAACAGGTACTCGTTCCAGGCGAACAGGATATGCAGCAGCACGGTCGAGGTGATGATCGGCTTGCACATGGGCAGGATGATCCGCCAGAACGCGGTCCACCTGCCGCACCCGTCCATCTCGGCGGCCTCGTCCACCTCGCGGGGCAGGTCGATCATGTACGCCCGGATGAGGAACGTCGTGAACGGGACGCGGAAGGCGGTGTAGAGGATCAGCAGCGCCCAGAAGCTGTTGTACAGCCCCATGGCCTGGAACATCTTCACCAGCGGCACGAGCGCCACGGTGGGCGCCAGCATGAGCCCGCCCAGGATGCCCATGGTGACGACCCTGTTGAGCGGGATGTTCACGCGGGTGAGCCCGTAGGCCGCCCAGGCGCTGACGAACACGGTGGCGAGCGTGGAGGTCAGCGTGACGAGCACGCTGGTCGTCAGGTAGCCGCTCACCCCCCGGTTCCACGCCTTCCGGTAGCTCTCGAAGCTCCAGCTCGACGGCATCGCGAACGGGTCGCCGAACAGCTCGGTGTTGGTCTTGAACCCGTTGAGCACCATCCACAGCAGGGGATAGAGCACGACCACCGCGAGGCAGAGCAGGAACGCCCAGAGGAACACGCGGGCGATCACGCCGAGAAAGCCGGGGCGACTCACCATTCCACCCTTCCCCTGCGGGTGACCCACAGCTGCGCCACGGCGATGCCCATCGTGATCACGAAGATCACCGTTGCGATGGCGGCCGCGTAGCCGAAGTCGTTGCGTACGAAACCGTTGCGGTAGAGCCACGTGCCCAGCACCTGGCTCGAGTTGTCGGGGCCGCCGCTGGTCATCACCATGACCTCGTTGAACACCTGGAACGCGCCCGAGACGGTGACCATCATCATCAGCCCCGTCATCTCGCGGACCAGCGGCACCGTCACGTGGACGAAGCGGCGGACCGGGCCGGTGCCGTCGATGGCGGCGGCGCCGTAGATCTCCTTGGGGATGCGCTGGATCGCGACCGCGAAGAGCAGCGTCGAGTAGCCGAAGCCCTGCCACTGGCTCATCGCGATGATCGCCGGCATGGCGGTGCTCTCCTGGCCCAGCCACGCCTGGGCCAGGCTGTCCAGGCCGACTGCCTTGAGCAGGTGGTTGAGCGGGCCCAGGTTCGGCTCGTAGATGAAGTAGAAGAGCAGGCCGGCGACGGTCATCGAGATCGCCGACGGGATGAAGTAGATCGCCCGCAGGCCGCGCTGCCACCGCTCGCTCCGTACGCCCTCGATCAGCGCGGCCAGCAGCAGCGCGCCGAACACCTGGAAGGCGATCGAGACCACCGCGTACAGGACGTTGTTGCCCATCGACGACCAGAAGACCGGGTCGTCGATCAGCTTGCGGTAGTTGTCGAGCCCGACGTACTCCTGGCTGCCGCTGTAGATGTCCCACTCGAGCGTGCTGAACTCGAAGTTCTGCACGAGCGGCAGGTAGACGAACACCACGACCAGCGCGAGGGCGGGAGCCACCCACGCCAGGCCGAGCGCCCGCTGACGTATGGCACGCACTGACGTCGCTCCCCGGCCTACTTGGCCGACTCCGACGCCTCGCGGACGCTCGCCAGCACCTGCTCGGGCGTCGAGCCGCCGCTGATCAGCGCCTCGCCGCCGGCCAGCCAGGCGTCGGCCACCTCGGGCACGGTCACGGTGTCGAGCCAGCCGGCCAGGCGCGGCGCCTTGTTGACCAGCTCCATGCCCTCGTAGACGGCCTTGCTCGACGTCTCGGCCGTGACGGCGCCGACGACCGTGCTGGGCTGCCCGTACGGCGGCGCCGACAAAGTCTCGGCGTTGTCCATGGAGGTGACGAACTTCATGAAGTCCACAGCGAGCGCGGCCCGCGGTGACCTGGCGTTGACCAGGTAGCCCTCGGGCGCGCCCTCGATCGTCTCGGTGTCACCGGCGGCGCCCTGCGGGACCGGCAGCGGGAAGATGCCGAAGTCGTCCGGCTTCAGGCCGTCGTCGTCGGTGGCGTTGTCGAACTCCAGGACCTCCTGGTAGTACATCGCCGCCTTGCCGTCGTGCAGGGCCTGCTGCGCCGAGCTGTAGAGCACGCCGTTGGTGCCCTTGCCGGTGTCGGTGCAGGTGTCGACCAGCTTCTTGAACTGGGTCAGCGCGGCCACGTAGCCGGGGTGGTCGAGCTTGGCCGTCCTCGGGCTGAAGTCGGCCTGCAGCGTCTCGGCCGGCACGTTGTAGGCGAAGAGCTGCTGCAGGTAGTGCAGGGCGGGCCAGCCGTCCTTGTTGCCGAAGGCGACGGGCTCGTAGCCCGCCTCGCGCAGCGCGGCGCAGCTTCCCAGCATCTCCTCGAACGTCGTGGGCACCTTGACCCCGGCCTTGGCGAACGCGGCCTTGTTGTAGCCCATGAACTTGCCGTTGCCGTACAGCGGGATGCCGTAGTACTTGCCGTCGTACGAGAAGGCCGACAGCGAGCCGGGGCTGAACGTCCTGCCCCACTCGGTGTCGGGGCCGATCACCGCGCTGAGGTCGGCGGCGCGCCCGCCGCGCACGAAGTTCTCCGCCCAGTTGCCGCTCCAGGTGAAGAAGATGTCGGGCAGCGCGTTGGAGGCGGTGAGCGTCTTCGTCTTGTCCTTGATGCTCTGGTCGGTCTCCTGGATGAGCTCGACCTGCACGCCCGGGTGCTGCTTCTGGTACGCGGCGGCGATGTCCTCGAAGTACGGCTGCAGCGGCTCCCCCGCGAACTTCGTGAGGATGCTCAGCGTGCCGGAGAACTCCGTGGTGGCCGTCAGGTCGGCCTTGGGGGCGTCGGCGGCCGGTCCGCCGCCACCGCCGGAACAGCTTGCCAAGGTGAGCGTCCCGAGGAGTGCCGCGAACGACGTCAGTGCGCGAGAGCGCATGGGCTTCCTTTCTCTCGGAGGAGAGGGGACCTGCCGGTGCTCGGAGCGCACCTCGGATCCGCTGGTGGGGGTGTTGGCTGACTGTACAGATGAACTGATACCGGTACCAGACCGTCGACCAAGATTTTCTTTCCGGCGCTCCTGAGCGAAGGACTGTGCATGCTGGGAGGGAGTGTTGACGCAGGGGCGCCTTCTGTGCCAGCGTGACCTCCGCGTGATACCGGTATCAGCATCCCATCGCCAGGCTGAGCGGCGCCGGCGCGCAAGCATTCCCCGAAAGGACGCGAAGATGCTCGGATTCAACGAGCCGGAATTCCTCGCGCAGCTGGCCAGCACGGTCGCCCTGCGCCCCCAGATCGAAGAGCTCGTCGACCGGCTCGTGGAAGAGGGGTTCGACACCCTCCTGCTGGTCGGCGCCGGCGGCACGTACGCCCAGATGTGGCCCTACGAGCACTGGGCCGGGCGCGCCTCGACGCTCGACGTGCGCGCCGCCATCGCGGCCGAACTGGTCGTCTCAGGCGACGCGCGGCTCGGCGGGCGCGCGGTGGCGGTCTTCACCTCGGTCTCCGGCACGACCGAGGACAGCCTGCGCGCGATCGAGTACGTCAAGGGCAAGGGCGCCTTCACCGTCGGCTTCACCGGCTACCCCGACTCGCCGATCGCCAAGGCCGTGGACGCCGCGCTCGTCTCCGAGCCGAAGGCGTGGCCGTTCGACCCGCAGATGCTGCTGTTCGTGGGGCGGCTGCTCGCGCGGCGCGGCGAGTTCGAGGGCTACGAGCGGCTCGCCGGCGAGCTCGCGGGGCTGCCCGGCGTCCTGCTGGAGGTGGCCAGGCAGGCGGAGCCGGTGGCCGCCGCCTTCGCCGACGCGCACAAGGACACGGACTACCACTTCCTCATCGGCGGCGGGAACCTGTGGGGATTCACGTACCTCTACTCGATGTGCATCCTCGAGGAGATGCAGTGGCTGCGCACCACGCGCGTGCACAGCGCCGAGTTCTTCCACGGCTCGCTGGAACTGCTGGACGAGGACACCAGCGTGATCATCTTCCAGGGCGAGGACGAGACGCGCCCGCTCACCGACCGCGCCGAGTCGTTCGCCAGGCGCATCTCCAAGGACGTCACCGTCTTCGACACCCGTGACCACGCGCTCGACGGCGTCAGCCCCGAGTTCCGCGGGCTGCTCGCGCCGCTGGTCCTCGACACCGTGCTGGGCCGGGTCAGCAAGCACCTGGAGCGGGTCCGCGACCACTCTCTCGACCTGCGCCGCTACTACCGGGTCATGGACTACTAGGCCGCAACCGCCCGCCCACCAGGCACAGGAGAAACATGAGGGTCCTCGGCTTCGGCGACAACATCGTCGACCGGTTCGTCGATCGGGGCATCGACTATCCGGGCGGCAACAGCGTCAACGTCGCCGTCTTCGCCGGCCGGCTCGGCGCCGAATCCGCCTACCTCGGGGTCTTCGGCGACGACGACCTCGGCGGTTTCCTGCGCGCGTCGATCGCCGCCCAGGGCGTCGGCGTCGAGCGCTGCGTGGTCCGCGCGGGCGAGAGCGGCGTCTCCAGGCTGCGCGTGGACGACGGCGACCGGGTCTTCCTGGGCTGGAACGGCGGCGGTGTCACCGTACGCGAGCCGCTCGCGCTGGACGGCGGCCTGCTCGCCTACGTCTCGTCGTTCGACCTGGTGCACTCCAGCGTCTACTCCGGCAGCGAGGACGAGCTGCCCAGGCTCGCGCCGCTCGCCTCGCTGGTCAGCTTCGACCTGTCCAGCGAGGACGACTACCGCGACCCCGCCTACCTCGACCGCGTCTGCCCGCACGCCGACCTGGTGCTGCTGTCCTGCTCCCATCTGGACGCGCCGGGCACGCGGGAGCTGCTGGGCGAGGCCGTACGGCGCGGCGCCGGGCTCGCGCTCGCCACCAGGGGCGTGGACGGCGCGATGGCCTTCGACGGCCGCGAGACCGTCACCGTGCCGGCCAGGCTCGTCGAGGACCCGGAGAAGATCGTCGACACGATGGGGTGCGGCGACGCCTTCCTGGCGGGGTTCGCGGTCTCGCTGCTGCGCGGCGGGTGGAGCAAGGGGGCCGCGCCGGGCCGCGACCTGATCGGGCGCGCGCTGCGGGCCGGGGCCAGGACCGCGTACGACCAGTGCTTCGTCGAGGGCGCCTTCGGCCACGGCAGGCCCGCGGTGCACGGCTAGCATGGGCGTGCCCGCGTCCCCGCAGAAACGAGGAACCCGTTCGATGCCAGCCGACCGGAGCCAGGGAGGCCGGCCGACGATCTCCGAGGTGGCCGCCGAGGCGGGGGTCGGCCGCGCCACCGCCGCCCGCACGCTCGGCGGATACGGCTACGTCAGCCCCGAGCTGCGCGAACGCGTGCTGGCCGCGGCCGAGAAGCTCGGCTACCGCACCAACGCCCTGGCCCGCAGCATGTCCACCGGCGTCAGCCACACCCTCGGCGTGATCCTCGCCGACATCGGCAACCCGTTCTTCGCGGGGGTCATGCGGGGCATCTCCGACGCCTCCCGCGCCCGGGGGTTCGACACGATCGTGCTGAGCACGTACGAGCGGCTCGACGAGGAGGTCGCGGCCACCGACGTGCTCATCGACAAGCGCGTGGACGGCGTCATCATCGCCTCCGCGGCCGTCGGCCGCGACGAGGTGAAGCACATCAGGGCGGCGATGGGGCGGGGCATCCCGATCGTGCTCGTGGACCGCGCGGTCACGCCGCTCGACCTCGACACGGTCGTCATCGACAACCGCGGCGCGGCGCGCGAGGCGGTCGAGGTGATGATCTCGGCCGGGCACCGGCGGATCGGGTTCGTGTGGGGGCCGTCCTCCGTGTCCACGCCGGTGACCAGGCGCGCCCTGCTGGAGACCGCGCGCAACGTGTGGACGGACGGCGAGCGCCTGCGCGGCTACCTCGACGCGCTCGACGACGCCCGGATCCCGCTGGACCCCGAGCTGGTCATGACCGGGCCCAAGACCGAGGAGTGGGCGACCCAGGAGGTGGCCCGCATGCTGGCGCTGCCCGACCGGGTCACCGCTCTGTTCTGCACCGAGACCGACGCCGTGACCGGCGCCCTGCGGGCCGTTCGGGCCGCCGGGCTGTCCTGTCCCCGCGACATCTCGCTGATCGGCTTCGACGACAGCGCGTGGGCCGCCGTGATGGAGCCGCCGCTGACGATGATCGAGCAGCCGGTGCGGCAGCTCGGCGCGAAGGCCGCGGAGGTCCTGCTCGACGTGCTCGACGGGGGCGAGCCACGTCACGAGGTTCACACCTTGAGCTCCCGCCTCATCACTCGCGCGTCGGTCGCGCCGCCAGGAAAGGGCACGTTCTACTCACAACAGAGCAAACCGTAAAGTGAGGACGTCCGCCCCAACCAATCAATGAGCTTGGAGTTCGTGGTGCACGAGAAACTGTCGTCGATCTACGACAACGTCCTCCGCCGCAACCCCGGAGAGATCGAGTTCCACCAGGCGGTGCGCGAGGTGCTCGACAGCATCGGCCCGGTTCTCGCGAAGCACCCCGAATACGCCGAATCGAAGATCATAGAGCGCATCTGCGAGCCCGAGCGGCAGATCATCTTCCGGGTGCCGTGGCTGGACGACCAGGGGCAGGTGCAGATCAACCGCGGCTTCAGGGTGGAGTTCAACAGCGCGCTGGGCCCGTACAAGGGCGGCCTGCGCTTCCACCCGTCGGTCTACCTGGGGATCGTCAAGTTCCTGGGCTTCGAGCAGATCTTCAAGAACGGGCTGACCGGCCTGCCGATCGGCGGCGGCAAGGGCGGCTCGGACTTCGACCCGAAGGGGCGCTCCGACCGCGAGGTCATGAGCTTCTGCCAGAGCTTCATGACGGAGCTCTACCGGCACATCGGCGAGTACACCGACGTGCCGGCCGGCGACATCGGCGTCGGCGGGCGGGAGGTCGGCTACCTGTTCGGCCAGTACAAGCGCATCACGAACCGCTACGAATCCGGCGTGATCACCGGCAAGGGGCTGGTGTACGGCGGCGCCCAGGTGCGCACCGAGGCCACCGGCTACGGCTGCAGCTTCTTCGTGGAGGAGATGCTGAAGGCGCGCGGCACGTCGTTCGACGGCAAGCGGGTCGTGGTCTCCGGCTCGGGCAACGTGGCGATCTACACCATCGAGAAGATCGAGCAGCTCGGCGGCGTCGTCGTGGCGTGCTCCGACTCATCCGGCTACGTGCTCGACGAGAAGGGCATCGACCTGGCGCTGCTCAAGCAGATCAAGCAGGTCGAGCGCGGCAGGCTGGACGCCTACGCCGAGCGCCGCGGCCAGGACGCCACCTTCGTGCCTGGCCGCAACGTCTGGGAGGTGCCCTGCGAGGTGGCCATGCCGTCCGCCACGCAGAACGAGATCACCGGCCGCGATGCCGCCTTCATGGTGAACAGCGGCTGCATCGCGGTCGGCGAGGGCGCCAACATGCCGACCACCCCCGACGGCATCAAGGTGTTCCTGGAGGCGGGCGTCGCGTTCGGCCCCGGCAAGGCGGCCAACGCGGGCGGCGTGGCGACCAGCGCGCTGGAGATGCAGCAGAACGCCAGCCGCGACTCGTGGACGTTCGAGTTCTCCGAGCGCCGGCTGCAGGAGATCATGCAGGACATCCACGTCCGCTGCCTCCAGACCGCGGACGAGTACGGCATGCCGGGCAACTACGTGGCCGGCGCCAACATCGACGGGTTCCGCCGGGTCGCCGACGCCATGCTGGCGCTCGGCCTGATCTAGCGGCACGCGACATCATGGGCCCCACGGCGGCCCCGCTCGTGCGCGATCCACGCTCAGTACAGTGTCGGGGTGGCAGATGAGCAGACCAGTGCGCGGGTGGACAGCTGGATCTGGTCGGTGCGCCTGACCAGGACCCGTTCGATCGCGTCCGACGCCTGCCGGGGCGGCCACGTCCGGGTCAACGGCGTGCGCGTCAAGCCCGCGCACGCCGTCCGGGTGGGCGACGAGATCCGGCTGCGGCACGAGGGGCGCGAACGCATCGTGGTCGCCTCCCGAATCATCACCAAGCGCGTCGGGGCCGCCGTGGCGGCCGAGTGCTACGTCGACAAGAGCCCTCCGCCGCCTCCCCGGGAGGAGACCGTGACGGTGGCCGTCCGCGCCCGTGGCGCGGGCCGTCCCACCAAACGCCAGCGGCGCGACATCGACCGGCTGCTCGGACGCGCGGAGGGCCGCACCCGCGAGCCCAGGGAGCCACGCGGCTGACCCCCGCACCGGGTCGACGGGGGCTCAGCCGGGCAGGGTCTCGCCGCCGATGGGGGCCAGGACCTCCCCCGTGTAGTACGACGAGAGCCGGCCGGCCGCGAAGAACACGTACGACGGAGCGATCTCGTCGGGGTCGGCGGCCCGCTGCATCGGGGCCTGCTTGCCGAACTGGTCCACCTTCTCCTCCGGCATGGTCGCCGGGATGAGCGGGGTCCAGACGGGCCCCGGCGCCACCGCGTTGATCCTGATGCCCCGGTCCACGAGGCTCTGCGCCATCGAGTAGGTGAAGGCGTTGATCGCGCCCTTGGTGGTGGCGTAGTCGATGAGCGTCTTGTTGCCGCGCAGCCCGTTGACGGACGAGGTGTTGATGATCGCCGATCCGTCGCCCAGGTGCGGCAGCGCCGCCTTGGTGATGCGGAAGTAGCTGTGGATGTTGACGTCGAAGGTGTGCTGCCACTGCTCCTCGGACAGCTCCTCCAGCGACTGGACGGGCTGCTGGTAGGCGACGTTGTTGACGAGGATGTCCAGGCCGCCCAGCTCGGCGACCGTGTGCTCGACGACGGAGGCGCAGTGGTCGCGGTCGGCGAGGTCGCCGGGGATCAGCACGCATCGCCGGCCCGTGGCCTCGACCAGCTTCATCGTGTGTCCGGCGTCCTCGTGCTCGCTCAGGTACGCGATGGCGACGTCGGCGCCCTCCTTGGCGAAGGCCACGGCCACTGCCCGACCGATCCCGGAATCGCCACCGGTGACCAGGGCGCGCTTGCCCTCCAGGAGGCCGCTGCCGGTGTAGTGGCGCATCTCGTCGCGCGGCTCGGGCTCCATGCGGTCGGTGTGCCCCGGGTACGGCTGCTGCTGGGCGGGTGGCGTGCTGTCCGGTTGTTCTGGCATGGCTGCCGCATGCCCGCGCTTGCCCGGGATTAACGCCCGGCGAGGGATTGCACCACCGCCCGTCCGCCGCCTCCAGGGCGGTGATCTCGAAGAGCTGCCGCGCCGGAAGGGGCGTGCAGGGGGTGTGGTGACGATGCATGCGCTATCTCCTCGCTGCGGGACGATCGGCTCGGCCTGGGTCAGCGGTGCTCCGCAAGCCGGGCCTACCCGCGGATTCCGGGCACAATCTTCCGTCTCGGCGGAGGCCGTCAGATGAGTTCCTGGGTGCCGAGCACCGTGACGAGAGCCAGGCGCTCGGCCTCCTCGGTGCCGGGCTCGGCCGTGTAGACCATGATGCGGAGGTCGGTGCCGGCGGCGGTGAGGATGTCGCAGTCGAGGGTCAGCGGGCCCACGCGGGGATGGTCGATCGTCTTGCGGGCCGACACGTGGTGGCCGACCGTGCCGGAGTCCCACAGCTCGGCGAACCGGGTGCTTGCCGTCCGGAGCTCGGCGATCAGGCGGCGCAGGCGCGGGTCCGCCGGGTAGCGGGTGGCGGCCGTCCGCAGGTCGGAGACGAGGGCCGCCTCCAGCGCGCGCCGTTCCTCCGGTGACTGCCGCACCCGGTTGCCCGCGCCGGCGAAGGTGCGCCAGACCCCGTTCCGCTCGTTGCCCCGCCACGTCGACGGGTCCCCCATGAGAGCCGCGTACGCCGGGTTGGCCAGCAGCAGCGTCCATGCCGCGTCGTAGACCGCGACGGGAGTCCCGGTCATCCGGTCCAGCAGCCGGTGCACGCTCGGGGTCAGGTACGCGGGGACCGTCTCCGGCCCCGGCGGCACCAGCCCGGCCAGCCGGAAGAGGTGGACGCGCTCCGGCGGTGACAGCCGCAGGGCCCGCGCCAGCGCCTCCACGACCTGCCCCGAGGGGCTGGTCGCCCGGCCCTGTTCGAGGCGCGTGACGTAGTCGACGGAGATTCCCGCCAGCAGGGCCAGCTCCTCCCGGCGGAGCCCCGGCGCCCGCCTGTGGCCGCCCGCCGGGAGCCCGGCCGACTCCGGGTTCACCCGGTCGCGGAACCGGCGGACCGCGTTTCCGAACTCACCGCTCGCCACAGTCACCAGTCTGCCCTGCCGGCCGCGTACCAGCCTGGTACCGGTGGTCCCAGGCAGGCGGCCGGCGGTCACTTGCCGGTGGTGAGGACCATGCGGTAGCGGGCGTCGCCGGACATCATCCGGTCGTAGGCCGCACCGACCTCGTCCAGGGGCCGGGTCTCGATCATGGCCCGTACGCCGGTCAGGGCGGCGAAGTGCAGGGTCTCCTCGACGTCGCGCGCGGTGCCGGACGGGTGCCCGTGCACGGACCTGCTGGCCCCGATGAGCTGCAACGGGCTGACCTGGATGGGCTCCGGCGTGGCGCCGATCACGACGAGCTCGCCGTTGTGGCGCAGACCGTCGATGGTAGCGCTCATGGCGGAGGAGCTGGCCGCGGTGGCGAGCACGACCTTGGCGCCGCCCAGGGCCTGCAGCTGTGCGGCCACGTCACCGGCGGTGCTGTCGATGTAGTGGTGGGCGCCGAAGTTCTTGGCCGCCTCCTCCTTGGCGGCGCCCCGCGCGACGGACACGGTCTCGAACCCGAGCTTGGCGGCGAACTGCACGCCCAGGTGGCCGAGCCCGCCCAGGCCGAGCACGGCGACGAGGTCGCCGGGGCCGGCGGGGCTGCGCCGCAACGCGTTGAAGGTGGTCACGCCGGCGCACCCCATGGGCGCGGCCTCGACGGCGGTGAGGCCCTCGGGGATGCGGGCCAGGGCGGACGCGGGCACGACCACGGCCTCGGCGTAGCCGCCCGGGTAGGCCCAGCCGGGGACCTGGAGCCGGGCGCAGTGGATGAAATCGCCCTCGCGGCAGGCCAGGCAGGTTCCGCAGTGGCCGCCGAACCAGCCGACGGCCACCCGGTCGCCCACGGCCCAGTCCTCGACACCGTCACCGAGCGCGTCGATGCGCCCGGCGATCTCGTGCCCGGTGACCAGCGGGAACGACACCCCGGGGAAGGTCGCGTCGACGAACCCCTCGTCGGAACGGCAGACCCCGCACGCCTCGACCGTCAGGCGGACGTGACCGGGCCCCGGCTCGACCAGCTCGCGCTCGACCACGCTGAACGGACCGCCGGCCTCGGTGACCTGGGCGGCGCGGAAGGTCGGCGGCTTGCTCTCCGTGGACATGATGGATCCCTTTCGTCAGGAAACGGTGGGTGGAGCGGGGACCCGGTCGCACCGGCCCCGTGTCCAGCACACCACCTTCCTGCCCACCACAACGGCTCCGAGCAGGCCCTGAACGGGCAGGTACGGTAAAGGCAGGTACTGACAGGGCCACCTTCGAGGCAGGCCCGTGACCCGCGACCGGATGACACTGGTGACCATGAAGAGCGAACTCGCCGGTTTCCTGCGCTCCCGCCGCGCCCGGATCACCCCCGACCGGGCGGGGCTGCCCGAGGACGGCCGCGCCCGCCGAGTGCCGGGGCTACGCCGTGACGAGGTCGCCCGGCTCGCCGGCATGAGCACCGAGTATTACACCCGGCTCGAACAGGGCCGCGCCGGGACGCCGTCGCCGGAGGTCGTCGAGGCCCTCGCGCGAAGCCTCCAGCTCGATCCGGCCGAGCGCGAGCACCTCATCGACCTGCTGGCGCGGCCCAAGCCCGCGCGCAGCGCCCCCACCGCTCCGCAGCGGGTCCGGCCCGGCCTCCACCTCATGCTCCAGACCCTGGAGCACGTCCCCGCCTTCATCGTCGGCCGGCGCACCGACATCCTGGCCGCCAACCGCCTCGCCCGCGAGGTGCTGACCGATTTCGACGCCCTGCCCGTCCCGCAGCGCAACCTCGCCCGCTATTACCTCCTGGACCCCGAGGCCCGGCACCGGGTCGTCGACTGGGAGCAGATCGCCGCCGAGACCGTCGCCATGCTCCGTTTCGAGGCGGGCCGCCACCCGAACGACCGGCGGCTCGCCGACCTCGTCGGCGAGTTCACCCTGCGCTGTCCCGAGTTCAGCACCTGGTGGAACGACCACCGCGTCATGCGCCGCACCCACGGCACCAAGCGCTACCACCACCCGGAGGTCGGGGAGCTCCACTTCTCGTACGAGAGCCTCCAGCCCCCGGGCGACCCCGACCAGACGCTGGCGGTCTACAACGTCGAGCCCGGCTCCCCCACGGCCGACGCGCTCCGACTGCTGAGCAGCCTGATCGCCGATCATTATCACTGATAACAATTTATTGATTCCACCGCTAATACCAGTGATACGCTGACGGTGTTTCCATCGGAAGTATCACTGGAGTGCCACATGATCATCGTGACCGGTGCCACCGGACTGCTCGGGCGCCAGATCGTCGAGCGGCTGCTGACCCGCGTGCCGGCGGGCCGGATCGGGCTCAGCGTCCGCGACCCCGAGAAGGCCCAGGCCTTCGCCGACCAGGGCGTACGGGTGCGCCGCGGCGACTTCGCCGACGCCGGTGGCCTCGCCCACGCCTTCGAGGGCGCCACCCAGGTGCTGATCGTCTCCATCGACAAGATGGGCGACGAGGCCGTACGCGGGCACCGTGCCGCGATCGACGCGGCCGTCGCGGCGGGCGCCCGCCGCGTCCTCTACACCAGCCACATGGGGGCCAGTGCCACCTCCCACTTCCAGGCCTGCCGCGACCACGCCGCGACCGAGGAGGCCCTGCGGGCGTGCGGCGTGCCGTACACCTCGCTGCGCAACGGCTTCTACGCGGCCAGCGCGGTGCGGTTCCTCGTCCAGGCCACGGGATCCGGCCGGCTCGCACTCCCCGCCGACGGGCCGGTCAGCTGGACCTCCCACGACGACCTCGCCGAGGCGGCCGCCGCCGTGCTGGCCGACGAGGGCCGCTTCGACGGCCCCACTCCCCCGCTCACCGCGGCCGAGGCGCTCGACTTCGACGACATCGCCCGCATCGCCGGCGACGTGACCGGCCGTCCCATCAGCAGGACCACCGCACCCGACGACCGGTTCAGGCGGCAGATGGAGGAGCACGGCGTGCCGGCCGGGTACGCGGGCCATCTGCTCGACATCTTCGTCGCCGCCCGCGCGGGGGAGTTCGCCACCGTCGATCCCACCCTGGCGACCCTGCTGGGCCACGAGCCCACCCCGCTGAGCGCCGTCCTGCGCAAGCACCTGCCCGGCGCCTGAGCCGGGCTCACCCGCGGGCGGCCAGGCGGTCGAGCCACTCGCCGAGGAGCTGCTGCTCCGCCCCGCTGAGCGCGCTCTGCTGGGGCAGCACGGCGCGCAGCGCCCGGGCCGCGCCGGCCGGACCCGGGTCCTGCACGACCGGCTGCTCGGTGGTGACAGCGGTGATCATGGACTCGCGCATGGTGGTCAGCAGGGCCGGGTCGCGCCGGTCCTCGGGGAGCGACAGCCAGGTGAGCACGGCGCCGCGGGCCGTGGCGTGGATGATCGCGGCGGCGAGCGATTCGTCGACGCGCAGCCTGCCCGCGGCGGCGAGGTCGCGGATGCGCCCGAGGAGGATCTCCATGCCGGCCCTGAACGCGGCCGAGTCGGTGCCGCGCCGGGGCTCGCCATACATGATCGCGTAGAGCGCGGGGTTGGCCAGCCCGAACTCGACGGCCAGGTCCCAGCCCGCCCGCAGGTTCTCGACCGGGTCGTCCGGGGTGGGGACGGCGCGCTTGGCCTCGACGAACGCGGCGTAGCCGTGCTCGGCCACCGCCTCCAGCAGCCCGTCCATGTCGTCGAAGTGGCGGTAGATCGCGGGGGGCTGCACCCCGGCCGCGGCGGCGACCGCGCGGGTGGTGACGGCGTCGCGCCCCTCGCGTGCCAGGAGGTCGGCCGCGGCCTCGATCACGCGCCGGCGGGTCAGCTCCCGCCCCTCCGGCGCGGAGCCGGAGGGGGTGTCCGGCCTTGGTCTCCTAGGCATGGAGGCCATGATACGGCCGGCCCCGTATCGACGTGAGTATCGCTGATATCACGGTTTACCAGGGCAAAGGTCCCTCCGCGTCGACGAAGCCTCCGGTGGGGCCGTCGGGGCCGACCTGCGCCATGCGGACGATGATCTCGGCGCCCTGCTCGACCGTCTGAATGCCGGTGTTCCCGTTGAGGTCCGTCTTGGTGAAGCCCGGCTCCACCGCGTTGATCCGCATGCCGGGGAACGCCTTCGCGAACTGCACGGTGACCATGTTGACCGCGGCCTTCGACGCCGGGTACGCGACGCCGGGGTAGGCGTGGGCGGGAGTGCCGGCGGCCGTCATCCGGGTGAGGGAGGCCAGGCCGCTGCTGACGTTGACCACGACCGGGGCGGCCGAGCGCTGCAGCAGCGGCAGGAACGCGTGCAGGACGCGCACCATGCCGAACACGTTGGTCTCGAACACCTCCCGCATCGTGCCGGCGGTGACGTCCGCGGCGCCGATCACGCCGTTGCCCTCGGTACGCCCCTCGATGCCGGCGTTGTTGACCAGCACGTCCAGCCCGCCCTCGGCCTCGATGATCTTGGCAGCGGCGGCGACGGACGCGTCGTCCGTGACATCTAGTTGCACGCTCCGCGCGCCCACCCGTGCGGCGGCCCGCCGCCCGCGCTCGGGGTCACGGCTGCCGACGTAGACGGTGTGGCCCGCCGCGACGAGGCGGCGGGCGGTCTCGAACCCGAGACCCTTGTTCGCTCCGGTGATCAGTGTTGTCGTCATGTCTCCACGGTGCGCCGGGAGCGCCCGGTCAGCCAGGCGTCCGGGCTTCCTGGGACCGGCGGTACCAGGAAGCCTCGGGGCGGCCTCCCGGGCGCCGGTTCACCGCAGGCGCCGGGCCCGCAGGACGGTGTCGTGGGTGTGATGTGTGCCGGCGGGGCCGGGCCTCGTCCGCGGGCGGGTCTCGTTGATCAGTACGGTCCAGGTGTCGTCGAGGAGCTCGGCGATCTCGGCGGGCTGGTAGAAGGCGCGGGGATCGACGCCGTCCTCCAGGATCGGCGGCAGGTCGGCGAGGTCGTGGCCGGCGATGAGCAGGGTGCCGCCGGGCGCGACGGCCTCCAGCAGGCCGCGCGGCGCGGCGTGGTCCGGCTGGTGCGGGATCGGGAAGTAGTGGGCGGACACCAGATCGAACGCGGCGGCCGGGGGCGGCGTCGTGAGCACGTCGGCCAGCGTCCACGTCACCCGGCCCGCTACGTCCGTACCGTCCGTGCTGGACGCGGCGTCCTCGGCGGCGCGTTGCAGGGCGGTCGACGAGATGTCGACCGCGGTCACCTTCCAGCCCTGCCCGGCCAGCCAGATCGCGTCCCCGCCCTCCCCGCATCCCACGTCGAGCGCCCGCCCCGGCGGCAGGCCGGTGATCTCGGTGACGAGCACCCCGTTGGGCGCGCCGCTGAAGAGCCGCTCGCGGCTGCGATATCTCTCGTCCCAGAACTGTGCGTCCATGTGTCCCTGCCTTGTCGTCTGTCCGCCGCCAACCTGCCCCACCCCCTGACGAGCTGACAATTTTCCTTGCCGATCCGGCAAAACCCGGGAGTCCGTACGATCGCGCAAGAAATGCGAACTCGTAGCTATTCAGCGTACGGACGAAGGGGCGCAGGCTGGGAACATGACTCAGAAGCAGCAGCCCATCGGATCCGGTTTCACCGCGGCCTCGACCGCCGACGAGGTGCTCAAGGGCATCGACCTGTCGGGCAGGAATGTCATCGTCACCGGCGGCCACCGCGGGATCGGCCTGGAGACCACCCGCGCGCTCAGCAAGGCCGGCGCGTCGCTCACCGTGGCCGTGCGCAACCCCGACGGCGCCGCCTCCGCGCTGGCCGGGATCGAGCGCGCCGAGGCCGGCCGGCTGGACCTCCTGGACCCGGCCTCGATCGACGCCTTCGTCGCCCGCTACCTCGGCTCCGGCCGCCCGCTCCACATCCTCGTCAACAACGCCGGCATCATGGCCGGCCCGCTGGTGCGGGACGCGCGCGGCTACGAGTCGCAGTTCGCGACCAACCACCTCGGCCACTTCCAGCTGACGCTGGGCCTGCTGCCCGCCCTGCGCGCGGCTCGCGGCGCCCGCGTCGTCAACGTGACCTCCGGCGGCCACCGCCTGTCCGACATCCGCTGGGACGACCCCCACTTCACCAGCGGCTACGACGACATGGGCATGCTCGGCTACGGCCAGTCCAAGACCGCCAACGTGCTGTTCGCCGTCGAGCTGGACCGCCGCTGGGCCGAGGACGGGATCCGCGGCTACGCCGTGCACCCGGGCATCGTCTTCGGCACGAACCTCGGGCCGCACCTGGCCGAGGGCGAGGAGCGCACCCCCTGGCTGAGCGACGACGAACTGCGGGCCATGGGGCTGATCGACGCGTCCGGCCGGCCCGTCAACGACCCGGACCGCGAGTTGAAGACGCCGCAGCAGGGCGCGAGCACCTCCGTGTTCGCCGCGACCAGCCCGCTGCTCGCCGGCATCGGCGGCGTCTACCTGAAGGACAACGACATCTCACCGCTGGACACCCCGAGGCCCATCGACTTCGGCACCGAGCAGGACGTCCCGTCGGACGTCGTGCCGCACGCCGTCGACCCGGATTCGGCGCGGCGGCTGTGGGAGCTGAGCGAGCGGCTGCTCAAGCGGTAGGGCGCGGTCAGGCCCCGGCATCGAGCAAACTCCGCGCCGTCTCCACGATCGTCGTCTCGGCGGGCCGGGGGCGCCAGCCGAGCTCGTCGCGGGCCCGGTCGTTGTGGATGATCAGCCGCGGCGGGTCCTCCCCCGGCGCCTCCCGCGTGGGCACGCGCGCGGCCGGCGAGCCGAGCCGCCGGCGCAGGATGTCCGCCACCTCCAGGAAGCTCAGCGTCGGGCCGTCGGCGACGGCCAGGAAGCGCCTGCCCGCGGCCTTGGGCTCCGCCATGGCGCGGATGTGCAGGTCGGCCACGTCGCGCACGTCGACGACGCCGAAGCGCTGGCGGGGCAGGACGCTCAGCGCTCCGTCCAGCCCCATCCTGATGAACTGTGTCGAGGAGCGTGGAACGTCCGTGAGGCCGGGCCCGAGGATGAACGTCGGATTGACCACGACGAGTTCGGTGTCGCCGCCGTCCCGCTCCATCAGGTCCCACGCGGCGCGCTCGGCGATCGCCTTGGAACGCGGGTACGGCGCCAGCCCCGGCGTGTCGGGATCGGTCCAGTCGTCCTCGGTGTACTCGGCGCCCGGCTTGGGCGTGTAGCCGACCGCGGCGAAGGACGAGGTGAGCACGGCGCGCCTGGCCCCCGCGTCGCGCGCGGCACGCAGCACCCGCAACGCGCCCTCGCGGGCGGGGACGATCAGCTCGTCGGGATCGTCGGGCTGGACGAGCGGGATGGGCGAGGCGACGTGATAGACCTCCTCGCACCCGGCCAGCGCGGCGGGCCAGCCGTCGTCGGCCATCAGGTCCGCGGTGACGACCTCCAGTCCGGCGTCATCGGCGCCGCCGCGGCGCACGGCCGCACGCAGGCCGGGCTCCTGGGCCTTCGAGCGCACGGTGGCACGCACCGCGACCCCCTCCCGCAGCAGCGCGGCGACCAGCCGCGTCCCCACGTAGCCCGACCCGCCGGTCACCAGGGCCCTGCTCATCCCCGCACCTCCAGACGGCCGGCCGCCTCGATGGAACGCCGCATCGCCTCGTCCTCGGCGGCCGCGTCGCCGAGGGCGCGGGCGTCCCACAGCGCCGCCTTGCCGCGCAGGTAGGACAGCCGTACCTGCTGGGCGGCGATCTCGGCCTCGATGCGCTCCGCGTGGCGCAACAGCAGATCGCGCTGCTCGGCCGCCGCCGCGCGCCCGCGCGTGCGGTTGGCGAGGTACGTGCGCATGTCCTCGATGCCGACGCCGACCGCGCGAAGGCAGGCCAGCATCTCGATCACGTGGGCGTCCTCGGCGCCGTAACGCCGATGGCCGCTGCTGTCGTCACGGTCGATCGGGCCGACCAGCCCGACCTCCTCGTAGTAGCGCAGCGTCGGCTCGCTCAGCCCGCTGCGCCGGGACATCTCCTGGATGCTCAGAGCAGTCATACGGGAAGCGAAACACACCTCAAGCGCTTGAGGTCAAGCCGGTACGCTCACGCCGGCTCGCCGCGGGTCAGGCAGCCCCGGCGCAGGTCAGGTCGCTGATCGCGGCGAGGCCCTCGCGTTGCAGCTCCAGCAGGTCGCGAGTCTCTCCAGGAGCGATCCACCGCGCGAAGGCCGTCCTGAACACGAGGGTGACCAGCTCGCCGGCCAGGGAGGCGGTCATGTCGGGGACGCCGCGCGCGACGAGCGCGCCGGTCACGGCGTGGGAGAGCTTCGCCAGCTTGAGCAGCTCGCGCTCCCGCAGCTGCTCGTTCGCCACGATGATCCCGTTGCGTACGCGGGCGAAATCCCGGCCCCGCCCGCACCGCAGGGCCTCGCCGCCGGCGTCGAGCGCCGCGATGAGCAGGCCGGACACGGGCGCGTCCGCCGGCGCGTCCGTGACCGCGTTCACGAAGACCGCCTGGAGCTGCTCCTCGCCGGCGAACAGCACCTCGCGCTTGTCGGCGAAGTGCCGGAAGAACGTCCGCTCGGTCACCCCGGCCCGCCCGGCGATCCCGGCCACGGTCGTCGCCTCGTAGCCGTCCTCGGCGAACAGCTCCATCGCCGCCTGCTGCAGGCGATCTGACGCCCCCGGTGCCCAACGTGCCATGTCGGGATCGTAACCGGAACCAGGGTGATGACATAGCCTGACATCACGGCTATGCTGACTGATGTCAGTTCATGACATCAGCAGGGAAGTGAGCACACCATGCACGTCTTCGTCACCGGAGCGTCCGGATTCATCGGGCGAGCCGTCGTCGCCGAACTCGTCGCCGCGGGCCACGAGGTGACCGGCCTGGCCCGCTCCGACGCGTCGGCGGCCGTCGTCAAGGACCTCGGGGCGGCCGTCCACCGCGGCGACCTCGACGACCTCGACCGGATCCGCGAGGGCGCGAGCGCGGCCGACGCCGTGGTCCACCTCGCGAACAAGCACGACTGGACCAACCCCGAGGCCACCAACCGCGCCGAACGTGCCGCGGTCCAGACGATCAGCGACACGCTCGCCGGGTCCGACCGGCCGTTCGCGCTCGCATCCGGCCTGGCCCTGCCCGGCCTCGGCCGCCCCTCGACGGAGCGGGACCCCAACCCCTCCGTCGGCCCCGACTCCATGCGCGGCGGCGCCGAGAACCTCGCCCTGACGTACGCCGGCCGCGGCGTGCGCGTCATCCCCGTCCGCTTCGCCCCGACCGTCCACGGCGAAGGCGACCACGGCTTCATCTCCATCGTCGCCCAGGCCGCCCGGCGGCGCGGAGCCTCCCTCTACCCCGGCGAGGGCGCCAACCGCTGGCCCGCCGTCCACCGGTCCGACGCCGCGCGCCTGGTCCGGCTCGGGCTCGAGAAGGCGCCCGCCGGCACGATCCTGCACGCCGCGGCCGAGGACGGCGTGCCCGTCCGGCAGATCGCCGAGGCACTCGCCGACCGCCTCGGCGTGCCGGCGAAGTCCGCCCCGGCGGAGCAGCTCGCCGACGAGCTGCCGTTCGTCGGCCGGTTCCTGGGCGCCGACATGCCCACCACGAGCACGATCACCCGTGACCTGCTCGGCTGGCGCCCCACCGGCCCCACCCTCCTGGAGGACATCGCCGCGGGCTACTACGACGTACACGCCGATTAGGCCGGATCGACGGCCCTACAGGCCGAACAGGGTCGCGGCGTTGTCGTGGCAGACGGCCCGCAGCCAGTCGCGTCCGAGTCCCAGCCGTTCCAGCGCGTGGAGCTGGTGCAGGTAGGGGTACGGGATGTTGGGGAAGTCGGAGCCGAGCAGCACGCGGTCGCCGAGGGCGGTGAGCCGTGGCAGGGCCCGGTGGGGGAACGGCATGAACCGTTCGGTGAAGTCGGTGAACGCCATCGTCGTGTCCAGCCGTACCTCGTCGTGGCGTTCGGCGAGGTCGAGGAACTCCTCGTACTCGGGCATCCCCATGTGCGCGACGATCAGCCGCAGCTTCGGGTGGCGGGCGAGCACCCGCGCGATGGGCTCGGGGCCGGTGTGCCTGCCGGGCGCGGGCCCGGAACCGCAGTGCATCACCACGGGGACGCGGGCCTCGGCCAGCAGCCCCCATGCCCGCTGGAGGCGTTCGTCGGCCGGGTCGTACGCTCCCACCTGGACGTGGGCCTTGAACACGCGCGCCCCTGCTTCGACGGCCTCGCGGACGTACGTCTCGACGTCCGGCTCGGGGTAGAGGGTGGCGGTGTGCAGGCAGCCGGGGGTGCGGCGGGCGAAGTCGGCCGCCCATCCGTTCAGCCACCTGGCCATGTCCGGCTTGTGGGGGTAGAGCATCGCGGTGAAGGCCCGTACTCCGAACTCCCGCAGCAGGGCCGTCCGCTCCGCCTCCTGCTTCCGATACGTGATCGGCCACCCCAGCCCGCCGATCAGCGGCCCGTGGTCGTCGAAGTAGTCCCAGACCTTGTGCAGGACGCGCTCGGGCATGAAGTGGGTGTGGACGTCGATCAGCCCGGGAAGGCCGAGCCCGCCCCAGAAACGGCGGATCTCACCGGCCTCCTCGTCCAGAGCCGTGGGGGTGGAACTCACCTGATGCAGCCTCTCTCGAACGAGCTCTTCTGAACTGCGAGACAACCATGCCCTCCGTCCGGTGCGACGCCCGGGGCCGGGACCGGGGCGTGGTCAGGCGGGTGGGCCGGTCGCGGCCTGGGTGTAGCGGCGGGCCAGGTGCGCGAAGGCGCGCTTGAGCTCGGCGGGCCCGACGACTTCGATGTCGGCGTCGAACCTGCCGATGGCGGCGGCCAGGCCGAGCCAGGACCAGGAGCCCAGGACGAGCCGGCAACGGTCAGGCCCGAGTTCCTCGACGACTCCGTCGCGGGTGTGACTCGACACGACGGCGGCGGGGAGGTCGAGGATCACCTCCCCGCGGCAGGGCCAGTCTCCGGAGCCGCCGGAGCCCCGGAACCTGGCGGTCACGAAGGCGGCCACGTCGCCTCCGGGCAGCTCGCGCGGGGTGAAGCGGGGCCCGTTGGGGGTGCGCGGGGCGATCCGGTCGGCGCGGAACGTACGCCAGTCGTCGCGGTCGAGGTCCCAGGCGACGAGGTACCAGCGCCCGCCCCAGGTGACGAGGTGGTGGGGCTCCACCCGGCGGGGCGGGGCGTCGCCCGCCTCAGGCGGCAACGCGGGGGTGTAGGCGAAGCGCAGCACTTCGCGGGCGTGGACGGCGGTGCTGAGCGCCGTCAGCACGCCGGTGCCGACCTGGGGATGGACCACGGGCGGCGCCACGGCGGTGACCTGGAGGGTGTCGATGCGGTGGCGCAGCCGTGCGGGCATGACCTGCCGGACGGTGGCCAGCGCGCGGGCCGCGGCCTCCTCGATCCCGGCGCCGGTGGTGGTGGCCATCTGAAGGGCGACCGCCAGCGCGACGGCCTGCTCGTCGTCGAACAGCAGCGGCGGCAGCTCCGCGCCGGCGTCGAGCCGGTAGCCGCCGTCGGGCCCCTTGAAGGCCACGATGGGGTAGCCGAGCTCGCGCAGGCGGTCGACGTCGCGGCGCACGGTGCGCGGGCTGACCTCCAGCCGCTCGGCCAGCAGGGCCGCCGGCCAGTCGCGTCGCGCCTGGAGCAGGGAGAGCAGCGCCAGCAGCCGCGCTGATGTCTTCGGCATGACTCCCATGGTGCCGGGAGAAGAGGACACATCCTGGCCGCATCTGCTGCGATCGTCCTTCCGTACCCGAGAACCGAACGGAAGGACCCTGTAGGCGATGACCACCAGCACCGGCACCGCGACGTCCCCTGCCCTCGACGCCGAGCGGGCCGACCTGCTCGACCAGCTCGGGGCCGCGCGCTCCGCCCTGCTCACCTCCGTGCGCGGGTTGAGCGACGAGCAGGCCGGCGAGCGTCCCACGGCCAGCGCCCTGTGCCTGGGCGGCCTGGTCAAGCACGTCGCGTCCATGGAGGACGCCTGGCTGAGGTTCGTGGTGGAGGGCCCTTCGGCCATGCGCTACGACCTGCCCGAAGGCGTGACCTGGGCCGACTTCGCGGCGGGCACCGCACGGGAGTACCCGCAGTGGGCGATCGACCACCAGAACGAGTTCCGGATGCTGCCCGGTGACACGCTGGCCGGCATCATCGAGCGGTACGAGCGGATCGCCGCCCGCACCTCGGAGATCATCGCGTCCGTCCCCGACATGTCGGCCACCCACCCGCTCCCGGAGGCGCCCTGGCACGAGCCGGGAAAGGTGTACACCGTGCGGCGCGTGCTGGCGCACCTCATCGCCGAGACCGCCCAGCACGCCGGCCACGCCGACATCCTCCGGGAGACGCTCGACGGGCGGAAGTCGAGCTGACGCCGGCGATGACCGTTCTCGGCACCAGGGCGCTCAACCGCGCGACGCTCGCCCGGCAACTGCTGCTCGACCGCGCCGCCACCCCGGTCCTCGACGCCGTCGCGCACCTGTGCGGCCTGCAGGCGCAGGAGCCGCAGGAGCCGTTCGCCGGGCTGTGGTCGCGGCTGCGCGCGTTCGACCCGGCGGTGCTGGACGGTCTGCTGGCCGGGCGGAAGGTCGTGCGTACCCACCTCATGCGCCGCACCGTCCACCTCGTCACCGCCGGCGACGCCCTGGCCTGGCGGGCCCGCCACGACGCCATGCTGCGCCAGCGGGTGCTGGGCACGTACCGCCGCGAGCTCGACGGGACCGATCTCGACGAGCTGGCGGCGGCGGCCCGCGCGGCGCTGGCCGACGGCGAGCCCCGTTCGATGACCGAGATCGCCCGGATGCTCGCAGGACGCCGGCCTGGGCCGGGCCTGCGGCCCCTCGGCGAGCTGGTGGTGGCCGCCCTCGTCCCGATGGTGCAGCTGCCGCCGCGGGGGATGTGGCGCGTACGGTCGGGGGTGCGCAACGCCCCGCTCTCGGTGTGGCTGGGCCGCGACATCGACCCGCCCGCCCCGGCGGGGACCGACCCGGTCGGCGAGGCGCTGGTGCGCCGCTACCTGGCCGCGTTCGGCCCGGCGGCCTCCGCCGACCTGCGTGCCTGGTGCGGCCTGGCCGGGCTGCCCGCCGCGGTGGCCGCCGTCCGGGGCGAGCTGGTCAGCTTCCGTGACGAGCGCGGTCGCGAGCTGCTCGACCTGCCGGACGCGCCGCGCCCCGACCCCGGCACACCGGCCCCCGTACGGTTCCTGCCGGCCTTCGACAACGCGATCCTCGGCTACCACGACCGCGGCCGGATCATCGACGACGCCCACCGCGGCCTGTCCGTCGCGGGCGCGCGGGTCGTGCTGGTGGACGGCCGGGTCGCCGCGACCTGGACGCAGGACGCGGGCACCGTGACCGTCACCCCGCTGCGCGACCTCACCCGGGCCGAGCGCGCCGCCGTCGCCGAGGAGGGCGCGGACCTGGCGTCGTTCCTTTCGGGCGGCGACAGCGACCGCGTACGGATCTCCTGAGGAGCGGCCTTTCACGGCATCAGCGGCAGGCGGCCCACGATCTTGTCGACGCGGTTGCGGGGGCCGACGATGCTGACCGCGTAGTACTCGATGTCCTCGGCCCCGGTCTCCTTCACCGTGGCGAGGTAGTCTGCGTAGACGCGCGTCTGCTGCGCCGCGGCGGGCATGTCGGCCACGAAGCAGGTGCCGGCCGCCACGCAGACGGCCGCGTTGACGGCACGGCCGGCGGGCAGGCCGTCGTTGACGATGACCACCCACTTGAGGCGTGCCGCCCGGGTGGGGGCGGTGGGGTCGATCTCCTCGGGCGCGAAACCGACAACCCGCCGCCGTCGGCGTCTCGCCGACCACGGCGCTCGACCGCACCCTCGCCCTGCGCCAGCGGCAGGTCATCCGCGGCGCGCTCCTCGACGTGGACCTGGCCGCGATCGGGCGCCCGGTCCAGGCCCTCATCGCCATCCGGGTACGCCCGCCGTCGCGGCGCAACATCGAGGGCTTCCGCAACTGGGTCAGCCAGTTGCCCGACACGCTCGGCGTCTACGTGCGTGTACGAGCACATCCGCGACAACCGGATCGCCCCCGCCGGCGACCAGGGCGGGCGCCCGCCACCGGGGCCTCACCAGACGGCCGTGCCGCTGTTGTCGAAGTAGCCGCTGGTCGGCCCGTCGGCGCCGATCGAGGCCATGCGGACGATGACCTCCGCACCTTCCTCCACGGTCTGGGGACCGGTGTGCCCGTTGAGGTCGGTGGCGGTGTAGCCGGGATCGACGGTGTTGAACCGGATGGCGGGGTACGCCTTGGCGTACTGCGCGCTGATCATGACCAGCGCGGTCTTGGAGGAGTTGTAGTCCAGCGACCTCACCTGGAACTCCACCCGGTCGGGGTCGCCGGTCGCCGCCAGCGAGCCCAGGCCGCTGCCCACGTTGACGACGACCGGGGCGTCACTCGCCTCCAGCAGCGGCAGGAAGGCGTGCGTGACGCGCACGACGCCGAAGACGTTCGTGTCGTACGTGGTCATCATGTCGGTCCCGGTGGTCTCCCCCACCGGCTTGCGCGCTCCCACGATCCCGGCATTGTTGACCAGGACGTCCAGCCGGCCGGCGTCCGCCCGGACAAACTCGGCGGCGGCCTTCACGGAGTCCTCGTCGGTGACGTCGATCTGGACAAAGCGCGCGCCGAGCCGCTCGGCCGCCTCCCGCCCGCGCCCGGCGTCCCGCGCCCCGGCATAGACGGTGTGCCCGGCCTCGATCAGGCGCCGGGCGGTCTCGAAGCCGAGACCCTTGTTCGCTCCGGTGATCAATGTGATGGTCATGCGCTCTCGCTCCAGTGATCTGTTCGGCTTGGTGACGCCTCCCACCTTTCTCGCCTCGCGAAGGGACAGGCAGTGCCCGCCTCAGCCAGTGGACCGCCAGTACCAGGCTGTACGCGCGGGGGTGGCCGATACTGGAACGGTGAGCGCATCCAGGGAACTGGGCAGAGCCCTGCACGGCTGGCGGGACCGCACCGCCCCCGCGACGGTCGGGCTGCCCGCGGGCGGGGTACGCCGGGCGGCCGGGCTGCGCCGCGAGGAGCTGGCCCAGCTCGCCGGGCTGTCGGTCGACTACATCACCCGCCTCGAACAGGGCCGTGCCACCTCCCCGTCGGCGCAGGTCCTCTCCTCGCTGGCCCGCGCCCTGCGGCTGTCGGGGGCCGAGCGCGAATACCTGTACCGCCTCGCGGACCAGCCCGTGCCCGGCCCCGGGCAGGTGCCGTCGCACATCACACCCGGCGTCCGGAGGCTGCTCGACCAGATGGACGGCTCGCCGCTGAGCGTGCACGACGCCGCCTGGAACCTGATCCTCTGGAACCCGCTGTGGGCCGCCCTGTTCGGAGACCTGTCGGGGCTGCGCGGGCGCGAGCGCAACATCGTCTGGCGGCACTTCACCGGCCTGCCCAGCCGCGTCAGCCACACTCCCGAGCAGGAGGCCGTCTTCGAGGCGGCCATGGTCGCCGACCTCAGGGCGGCCACCGCCCGCTACCCCGCCGACGCCGGCCTGCGCGCGCTGATCAAGGACCTGCGGGCCGCCAGCCCCGGCTTCGCCCGCCTGTGGGACACGGGCATCGTCGACGTCCACGAGTCCGGCACCAAGACCATCCACCACCCCGACGTCGGCACCTTCGGCATCGACTGCGACGTGCTCGTCACTCCCGGCAGCGACCTGCGCATCGTCATCTACACCGCCGCACCCGGCAGCGACGCCGCCGACCGGCTCCGGCTCCTCGACGTCATCGGCACCCAGACCATGACCGAGGACAGCACCCCGGGATAGCATCCGACGCCCGCATTCGCCCATGCGAAGAAGCCCGCCGATGAGGATGAGAAACGTGGCCATGACGCTGGTCACCCCGTTAGTCGTGACCTTCGGCGGCGGCTGTGCGACGTGCGCCGTCCACACCGGGCCGGACGATCCGCTCGACACCTGGATCGACGTGAAAGTCTCCTACGTCGGCGAACCGACTCCCGACACCTACGGGCCCGGTGGTTACCGGCACGTCCAGCGCGTCTACGTCGGGATCGTGGTTCGTCGGTGCGACGAAGAGCCCCCGAATGACGACCGGCATTTCCCCTACAGCTTTCTGGTGGGAAGGCAGTCGGGCGACTCTCCCTGGAAGGTCATCGATTTCGGCGGACTGGGCTGAACGTCCGCGGCCACCATTCTGTCGTTCACCGCTGCTATAGATGGCGCACCACGTGATCTTCAAGGTGACAGGACGTTCGATGGCATCAGTGACGTTTCGCGACGAGACCGCGACCGGCCGGGCGCTGGAGGAGTTCTCACTGCCCGACCTGCCCGACCTGCCCGACCGGATCTCGGCCCGGGAGCTGGTACGGCTGCGCGTGCGCGAGGAGGTGGCCCGGCACAACGCCGCCCCGAGCCACCACTTCCGCGGTCTGGTCAGGCCCTCCGACGCGGAGGCCGAGTTGAACGGCTACCGGATGCGGACCGCCCGCAGGCTGGACTGGGAGACGCAGGCCGACGCCGCCGAGGCCGCGTTCGCGCGCAACGGGTTCCTGCTGCTCGTCGGTGACCGCCAGATCGTGGACCTGGACACCGAGATCGACCTGACCGCCGACCCCGTCGTGTCGTTCGTCAAGCTCGTCCCGCTGGTCGGCGGCTGACAAGGGCGTCCTCGACGACCCGCGAACCCGACGACGCCCACCTGGGCGTCGTCCCCGCCGACCCCTCCATCACCCGGCCGGCTCCGCGCTCGGCGGCATACCAGCGGCATACCGGCGGTCGTTACGCTGGCGGGCCCCGTCCCCGATCATGCCGAAGGAACACCGTGATCCGCCTCGCGCTCCTGGCCGTCCTCGCGGCCGCGCTGTCGATGTCCCCCGGCGTCTCGTACGCCGCGTCCCCCGGCGTGGTGGGGACGGAGGGCAACCTGAGCCGGGAGGCGGAGCCGCGGGCCGACGGCATCAGGCACACCGACACCAAGGCGATGATCTCGGCGCTGACGTCGCTCAACGCGAACACGTACGTCTACCCGATGGCCGGCGACAACGTGCAGTGGGAGGACCTGCGCGAGGAGTTCCTGTCCGCCGCCGCGAAGGCCGGGATCGACGTGTGGGTGATGGTGTACGCCCCGAGCCAGAGCACCTGCTGCGTCTCGCGGCCGTACAGGCACGACTACGTGACCTGGGCGCGCGAGATCGCCACCCTGTCCAGGAGCCACCCGAACCTGAAGGGCTGGACCGTGGACGACTTCGCCCTCGACCTCGCGACGTTCACCCCCGCCTACGTCGGGCAGATGCAGGCGGCGGCCAGGGCGGTCAACCCGGCGCTGAAGTTCGTCCCGACCGTCTACTACAGCCAGTTCACCGACGCCTTCATCACCCAGCACGTGCCGCTGCTGGACGGCGTGATCTTCCCCTACCGGGACTCCCCGCACCGCGACACGTCGTGGACGTGGAACCTGTCGTACGAGATCGACCGGCTCGCCGAGCGGCTGCCCGGCACCGACATCTACGTGATGCCGTACGCCCACCCGCTCAGTCACGCCGCGCAGAAGCCGACCGTGGCCTACGTCGAGACGGTCACCAGGACGGCCATGCGGCACCTGCGCGAGGGCGACATCGCCGGGATCATCCAGTACAAGCTGCCGCTCCTCGAACGCGAGGCGCAGTGGACGAGGCCCGCGACCGACAACCTCGCCCGCACGGGCGACGGGCGCCTCAGCTTCGTCGTCCAGGACCGCACCGTCACCAAGGCCGGGACGTGGTGCGGAGCCATCCGGACGGTCCGGCCGGCCTCCGGCGCGACCAGGTACACGGTGAGCTTCTGGCACCGCGACAACCGCGGCTCCAGCAGCCCGGCCGGCTACCACAAGAAGCAGCTCCTCCTCAACGACCGGCTGGTGTGGCAGCAGGACGTCACCGCCGACCCCGACGGGGAGTGGCGCAAGGCCACGGTCGACCTGACGTCCAAGCTGGCCGGGGCGACGAGCGCGCGGCTCCAGTGGCGCCTGTACGAGCTCAAGGGCGTGAGCAACTACTTCGTCGACGTCAGCGTGGACGACATCGCGCTGACCGGGCTCCAGATGAGCGACCCCGGCGTGGAGGACGCCGGCACCTGGACGCCCGGCCTGTCCCGCAAGGGCGGCCCGGTCTACTGCTCCCCGCAGGTCTACCACCAGAACTACGGCGCCGACCTGGGCGCCCGCATCGCCCGGTGGTACGCCGGAGGCTAGGGTTCGAGCGGGCGGACCCGGCCGCGGTAGCGCTCGTACAGCGCGGCGTTGTGGCGGTCGCCGCTCGCCAGGTTCGCCGAGACGAAGACCGGGAGGTCGGCGCCCCGTTCGAGCAGCGCGCGGCAGACGAGCTCGGCGAGCACCTGCGCGATGAGCACGCCCGTGAACGAGGAGACCGCGCCGATGCGCGTGCCGGGGGCGAGCTCGATCGTGGCGTCCCCGGCCGGGGCGCAGTTGTCGATCACGACGTCCGCGAGGTCCGCCAGGTGGGGTCCTCCCACGCTGCGCGCGGACGACGAGCGGGTGTGGTCGAGCGAGGTGAGCGCGATCACGCGGTGGCCGTTGGCGCGGGCGAGCTGGGCCATCTCGACGATCGCCGCGTTGATCCCGGAGTTCGACACGATGAGGAACACGTCGGCCGGGTCGGGCTCGGCCAGCGCGTAGATCCGCTCGGCCAGGCCGGGGGTCCGCTCGTACGTGGGGTCCAGGACGAGCGCCGGGTCCACGCCGCCGAACATCACCAGGTCCTTGACCGCGAGCATGCTCACGGCCGCCAGGCCGCCGGCGCGGCCGGTGAGCTCCAGCGCCACCGCCCGCGAGTGCCCGGTGGCGAACGTCTGGAGCACCCCGCCCGCGGCCAGCGCGTCGGCGACCAGCCCGGCCGCCCTGCGGATCGCGGGCATCTGCGTCGCCAGCACCCGGTCGACGAGCGCCCCGGCACCGGCCGCGAACCGCGACTCGGCCATGGGGCGGGCCGATGCCGCCACCGCCTCGACCGCGGCCTCGACGACGCGCTCGCCGCTTCCCTCCGCCACCGGGCTGACGAGGGTCTCGTAGGAGGTCGGGGTGCCGCGGCTGGGCAGGTATCCGAGGTAGCCGTTCGTGTAGCCGAGGACGATCACCGGGGAGCCGTCCGGGGCGGACCTGGCGCGGACGGCCTCGCCCAGGTCGAGGAAGAGCTCGCCCGGGACGGCCACGAGCGTGACGTCGCCGAGCCGGACCGCCTCGACCTCGATCTCGTAGGGCTGCGTGCGGCCCCGGGACCGGAGGTCGCGCGCGATGGCCCGGCCCTGGCGCAGCACGCTCCGGTGGCGTTCGCCGGCGTCCCGCGCGTCCGCCGCCTCGGCGAGTGCGGCGGCGAGGTCCTCCGGCCGCTTCGGGTCGAGCCGGACGCGAGCGGAGGCCGGCGCGAGCACGGACGGCCGGGGGCGGGCGGAGGCCGGCGCGACCACGGACGGCCTTTCCAGCCCGTCCTGGGGCGGGGCCGTGAGGGGCAGGTGCTCCGCCACCGTCGCGCCGAGCCGGTCGATCTCGGCCCGGTCGCGCGCCCGCCTCGTGTGCCGCGTGCTGATGTCGCCCGCCGCGCCCGTCGCCACCACGACCCACCGGTCGCCGCCCTGGAGGGCGCGCCGGATGCCGCCGGTGAGGTCGGCGCTGACCTCGCGGTTGGTCTCCGGCAGCACCGTGGGATGCACGGGCGAGACCGCGACGACGCCCACGACCTCCCCCGCGCCGGACGAGACGACAAGGGCGTCCACCGGCAGGTCGACGGCCTGGGGGTCCGGAAGCGCGCGCCGGTCGCCCAGCCCCGGGACGTGGACCCGTACGGCGTGCAGCCGCGCGTCCCGCTCGTCCGCGAGCGCGGCTCTGACCGCCCGGGCCGATGCGAGGACCAGGCGTTCGGCGAGGGAGGCCGGGGTCGGCGCGCCGCCGGGCGCGCACCCGGCCTCCGGGCTCGCGTGGGTGTGCGTCGCCGCCACCCAGCAGGAGTCGACGCCCAGGTCACGTACGGCGGCCCGGATCCGCGCCGCCACGTCGGCGTTCACGCACACGAGATCGGCGACGACCAGCGCGAACCGGTGCCCGTCACCGGCGAAGGTGACGGCGTGCACCTCCAGCGGATCGAGCGTGCCGGAGACGCCCGCCGTGCGGTCGGCGTACCCGCCCATGGCCTCGCCCGGGACGACGTCCAGCGGCTCGACGCCGTGCCCGGCCCTCATGCCCGGCCTCCCTCGCGCGGGGTGAGCCGCCGCAGCAGCTCCCGGTACGGTTCTTCCGAGCGGAGCAAGGTCAATCCACCTTCCAGTGCTGTGGCGATCGGTGCCACCAGGTCGAGCCCGCGGCCGGTCAGGTTCGCGGCCAGGCGGGTGTGCAGGGGGTTGCCAGGAGCGAGGAGGCGCCCGCTGAAGGAGACCTTCCGGCCCGCGTCCGGCAGGCGCGACACCGCCGCCGCCGCTGAGGCCGCCAGCGCCGAGGCGGCCTCGGCGCAGATGGCGCGGGCCACGGGGTCGCGTTCGGCGGCGTCGAGCACGGCACGCGCGAAGGCGGCGGTCCGCGCGACGAGGGCGTCGTCCCGGTAGAAGCGCTGGAGGGCGGCCAGGTCCGTGCCGCCCAGGTCGTCCGCGAGCCGGTCGGCCAGTTCGGTCGCCGGTCCCACGCCGTCGTGGGCCGCCGCGGCGGCGCGCATCCCGGCCAGGCCGATGGC
Organism: Nonomuraea phyllanthi; assembly: GCF_006334985.2. Classification (GTDB taxonomy): domain Bacteria; phylum Actinomycetota; class Actinomycetes; order Streptosporangiales; family Streptosporangiaceae; genus Nonomuraea; species Nonomuraea phyllanthi. The sequence continues at coordinate 261,336 of NZ_VDLX02000012.1, read as the reverse complement.
GTGGGCACTGCCGCGGTCCCCGAGCAGCGGCCCCCAGCCGTCGATCTTGACGCTGCGCCCGGAGGCGCCGACCGCGAGCACGGTCGTCCCGGTGCCCGCGCACAGCACCGTGCCCGCGCCCGCCAGGGCCCCGGCGTGGGCGAGCAGGCCGTCCTCCACGAGGAGCACCGGGCAGCTGAAGAACTCCTCCAGCAGGGAGACGAGCCGGCGTCTCAGCGCCGGGTCGCCGGGGACGCCGGTGAGGCCGGCCGCCGCCCCGGCCGGGGCCGCCGGCAGGTGGACTGACGCGGCGGCGGCCCGGACGCTGCCGAGGATCCGGGCGATCCCGTCCTCGCCCGGCTGGTACGCCATGCCCGGCCCGACGCCGTACTGCCGCTCGTCGCCGGTGCTCACGAGCAGGCGGAGCTCGGACTTGCCGCCGTCGATGCTGATGAAGGACGGGTGGCCTGCCGTCACCGGTTCGACGGGCGGCCTGCGATCAAGCCGCAAAGTGGATGAAACATGGACATTCTCCCTGTCGGGCGCTGGACCGGAAGCTAATACTGGTATAGACCGTATGTCAACAGCACGTCCGGGAGAGGAGGTGGCCGGTGCCGAGACCGCGACACGAACCGCGCGACGTCGCCCCGGAGGTGTTCTCGCCGGGCGGGGGAGGCCCGAAGGGCAAGCACATCAAGGACGTCCTCACCGCCCTGGTGCTCGACATGCGCGACGGCGCCCTGCTCCCCTCCGAGCGCGTCCTCGCCGAGCGCTTCGGCGTGGCCAGGATGACCGCCCGGGGCGCGATCGACGACCTGGAGGCGCGCGGGCTGGTCAGGCGCGTGGCAGGCCGGGGCACGTTCGTCCAGCACCCCACCCTGGTCCACTCCGACACCTTCCGCTCCTTCAGCGAGGACATGCGGGCGCGCGGGATGGTGCCCGGCGCCAGGAGCTACCGGGGCCGCACGAGGCCGGCGCCGCGCGACGTCGCGGCCCGGCTCGGGCTGGCGGCCGGCGACCCGGTGCACTCCATCGAGCGGGTGCGGACCGCCGACGGCGTGCCGATGGCGCTGGAGCGCACGAACCTGTCCGCCGAGCGGTTCCCCGGCCTGCTCACCGAGATGGGGCGGGACGACTCGCTCTTCGAGATCCTGGCGCGCGTGTTCGGCGTGCGACTGGAGAGCGCGGAGCAGACCGTCTCCATCAGCCGCCTGAGCCGCGTGGAGGCCAGGCGGCTGGAGGTGCCCGACTACGAGCCGGCGTTCCTGGTGGAGCGGGTCGCCGTCGACACCATGGGCAACGCGGTCGAGTTCGGCCGGTCGCTGTACCGCGGCGACCGCTACGTCATCCAGATGCACGTCGGCCGGCCTCCGGCGCCCGACTGACGCCTTCACCCGGTTGTCAGAGCCTCCGTACGGTGTTACGTTCCGGCCACGTACTGGTCTAGACAGGAATGTCGAGGCACATGCACAGGCGAACGAGAACGTGCGCGGCACTGCTCGCCGCGGCCCTCCTCCCGATCGGACCCCTGTCAGGCCAGGCGGCGGCAGCCGCGCAGCCGGACTTCCGCATCCTTCCGTACCTGCAGAGCCCGAGCTCGTCGGGCATCACGATCACCTGGTTCACCGACGACGGGCACCCCGGACGGCTGACCGTCCACGGCCCCGGCATCCACGGCCGGCGAAGCTCGAAGGTCGCCGGCGAGCTGCGGCCGGAGCTGGCCCACACGGCCGCCGAGCTGGCCCAGGAGATCCCCGGGCTGGAGCAGGGATCATGGCTGGGCGAGCCCGACAGCTACAAGCACACCACGCGGGTGAGCGGCCTGCGGCCCGGGACCTCGTACCACTACACGGTGGAACAGGACGGGCGCACCTTCCGCGGGCGCTTCCACACGGCTCCGGACGCCGACCGCTGGCGGCACATCAGGCTGATCGCCATGTCCGACTCCGAGACCGAGCCGCGCGGGCGCGTCCAGCGCCGCGAGTGGGCGCCCGGCGCGGGCGCCGCCGCCCGGCCCTCGGCCGAGCCCGGTTCGCTGTGGGACCGCACGTACGGCACCACGGTCCTGTCCGGCACGCGCGTCCTGCGCTACCCGCTCACCGAGGACGAGGGCCTGCATCGCAACCTCGCGGCCGTCCAGGACAGATCGCCCGACGCGGTGCTCTTCACCGGGGACCTCGTCCAGGGCGGCGGCTACCAGCCCGGCTGGGACGAGTTCTTCCGCCACACCGCCGGCTCCGCGGGCGACCTGCTGAGCGGGGTGCCCATCATCCCGGCGTTCGGGAACTGGGAGAGCTTCGGGGCGATCAACGGCGGCTACGGCACGCCGGAGGACCGGAGCCCCGTCGTGCGGTCGCGCGCCAAGTTCCACGCCTACTTCGACGCGCCGGACAACGGCACGCCGGAGCACCGCGACAACTACTACCGGATCGACTACGGCCCGGTCACCGTGCTGACGCTCGACAGCAACAACGGCGAGCCGGACGACCGCAAGGCCGACTACCCGCCCGAGCAGAAGCTGACCGGCCGCGAGTACACCGGGCCCGGCACCGACACCCAGGAGAACTTCACGCGCGCGGAGTACGAGGCGGCGGGCGGCCGTGACCTGTCGGACTACAGCCCGGGCAGCCGGCAGTGGACGTGGGCGGAGGAGCAGCTGCGCGACGCCAGGGCTGCCGGCCAGATCGTTCTCGTGCAGTTCCACCACGTCCCCTACAGCAGCGGGGAGCACGGCCTGCCGATGAACCACGCGCTGACCTCGGGCCAGGGCGGCACGCCGATGCGCGTCTACCACCCCCTGTTCGAGAAGTACGGCGTGGCGGCCGTCATCTCCGGTCACAGCGAGATGTTCGAGCGGAGCTTCGTCGACGCCGACGGCGACGGCACGGGCGTCCACTACTACGACGTGGGCGTCTCGGGCGACGGGCTCCGGGGCGTGCGCCGCGAAGGCTCCACGCTCGACACCCCGCCGCTGGCGTACAACCCGTTCAGCAAGTGGACCGCGGACCAGAGCGAGGCCGAGGTGTGGGACACCGCCGGCGGGACGCCGCGGCTGCTGTCCGGCGGCAAGCACTACGGCCATCTCGAGATCGACGTCGATCGGGTGCCGGGCGGCGGGAAGGCGCGGGTCACCCTGACGCCCTTCCACCTCTTCCCCGTCATGGACGGCTCGCTGAACGTCGTGCGCTCCGAGCGGCGGGCCTACTCCGATCGCGTGGTGATCGACGTCGCCGCCGACGGGACGCCCGCGTCCTGAGGCCACGGGCCGCCCCTGGCCGGCGCCGCCCCCGGCCGGTGCCGGCTCAGCCGCCGATGAGCGTGTTCACCGTGAGGGTCTCCTCGCCGGACGGGCCGGCGAGGCGGATCGACAGCTCCCACACGCCGGTCATCGTGAAGAGGTCGCCCTCGGCGACGAAGTGGCCGGGGGCGGTCTTCCGCGCGGCGACCTCGGGCATCGCGTGGCCCATGGTCGGCATCACGGCGGCGACGGTGACCGTGTCGGGCTCGCCCCTGCCCAGCTCCACGTCGATCGCGTCGCGCTCGGCGGTGACGGTGACGGCGTAGTGGGTCCCCGTCGTGGTCACCGGGTCGGGGCCCGAGGTGCGGGCGATGACGAACGCGGCCACCACGACCGCCACGAGCCCGGCGAGCACCAGGACCCTCAGGCCGTTCTTCCGCGTCATCGGGGGACCTCCACGGTGAAGGGCACGGTGGTGATGCCGCGCTCTGTGGCGTACTGCGCCCAGGCGAGGTAGCGGCCCGGCGCGGGGAAGCTGAACGTGAAGCGCAACCGGCTGCTGGGCGTGCCCCTCTCGTGGACGTGGCCGAGGAAGCCGCCGTCCTGGCCGCGCACGATGAGGTGGCCGGCCATCCCGAGCCACGGCCGCGGCGTCCCGTTCGTGGCCACCTCGATGGTGGCGGCCCGCCCCGCCTGCGGTACGGAGGGCGTCACGGTGACCGTCCCGGCGGCCTGCCGGGGTGCGGGATCTGGCGGGTCCGTGGACGTCGCCGTACCGGTGACCGTGAACTCGCCGGTGAGGAGCTGGCCGCCGGAGTCGGTGCGTTCCAGCTCGACGTACGCGAGGTAGCGGCCGGGCCGGTCGGCGCGCAGGCGCACCTCCATGCGGCCCGGCGCGGTGCGGAGGGGGTGGACGTGGCGGAAGTAGCGGCCGTCCTCGCTGGTGACCACCAGGTGCGCCATGGCCTCGTGGTGGAGGGCGAGGTCGTCGACGGGTCGCCCGGTGGACCCGTCGAACAGCTCCACCCGCGCCACGAACTCCTCGCCCGCGGCCGGGCGGACGGGGATCGTGGACACCACCCGCTGGATGTACGGCCGCCCGAGCGCGGAGTCCGTGGGCCTCGGCTCGGCGCCGTCCGGCGCACCGGCGGGCAGCCAGGGCTCCATGACGACGATCAACGCGGCCACCGCGACGCCCGCGGCGGCCACCGCGGTCACCACGAACGCCGACCGGCCGCGCCGGTTGAACGCCCCGGTGAGCAGGCCGCCCACCAGCAGCAGGCCGGCCACGAACAGGCCGCCGTAGATGAGGAACTCCCACCCGGAGCCCCGGTCCACCAGGACCCGGAACGGGATCACCGAGGTCTCGCCCCCGGCGCTGACGGTCAGCTCGTGCGGCCCGGTCTCCTCGACGCGCAGCTCGGCGGGGCGGCCCGGCGCCACCGAGCCCTGGACGACGCGCCCGTCGGTCATGGACCGGAGCCGCAGGCCCAGCTCCGGGGCGGTGGGGAAGCCGACCACCTCGACGCGCAGCGGCCCCGGCACCCGGGTCGTCGCCTTGATCACCAGGGTCAGTTCGGCGCCGGCGATCGTCTGCGCGACCCGCAGGTCGGCCCCGGCCTTGACGGTGTGGGCAGCCGCGGGCGACGCCAGCGCCACCAGCAGCAGGCCGACCAGGAAGAGCAGCCGGATCATGCCCGCCGGACGCCGGGATCGCCGGGCCTGCCGCTCTCGCCGGACGCGTCCGGCTCGCCGGTCCCGCTGCTCTGGGCGGGGATCGCGTTCGGGAGGAGCAGGACGCCGAGGACGAGCCCGATCAGACCCGCCACGATCGGGGCGCCGGTCCACAGCTCGGGTATCGCGGGCAGGTGCCCGGCGACCGCGGAGGCGACCGCGATGTACAGGGCCCAGGTGGCGAACGCCGACAGGCCGGCGTACGCCCAGTAGGCCCCCCTCCGCTCCCGTGAGGGCCGCAGCCACCGGATCAGCAGGTCGCCCACCAGCCCGGCCGCGACGAACGTCAGCAGGATCGGCATGTTGCGGAAGGCCGTCTGCGCGCCCGGCATCAGGACGCCCACCACGGACAGCACGGTCACGCTGCCGAACGGCAGGCTCCAGCGCCGCAGGAGGAGCAGCACCGGAGCGATCAGGATCACGGTCGTGATGACCATGGCCGTGGCCAGGTCGGAGGTGCCGCCGCCGCGCAGCTCGGAGAAGGCCCGGACCACGCTGTTCGCGCCCCACTCCATGGCGTTGCCGTACGACAGGAACAGTGACACGAGCGTGGTGCCGAAGCCGAGCCCCATGAGGGCGGGCAGCAGCCGCGACAGCCGGGGCCGGGCGCCGACGTCAGGGGCGTTCCAGGCCGACCGGAGCGGGGTCGTGATGATGAGCATCATCGTCACGATCAACCCCAGGTGGGACGGGCTGAACAGGATGTCGATGGTCTGCTCGATGCCCAGGAACGTGTGCCACATCATGTCGGCGAACCCGAACGCGGCGAACCCGGGGATGGCGAGCAGCCCCGCGAGGTACCCGTTCGGCACCGCGGCGGTGCCGCTGCGGCCGGCGCGCACGTTGCGGTAGACCTGCCAGATGATCCACGCCGACACCGCCGCGAACCCCGAGTAGAACGCCGCGTGCCAGGGCGTGAAGAACGTCTCCAGCTCCGCCAGGTTGCTGTGCGCCCAGGCGTCGATCATCAACCCGACGCCGAACCAGACGCTCAGTAACGCCATGACCAGGTCCGTTCGTAGGCTGACCCACGTGCGGGCCTCCCCGGAGTCAGCGAGCCAGCGCCGTACCCCCGCGTCCACCGCCACCATCGGCATGCTCCCTTCGGTCGGTCGAATCCGATCCTTACGATCCTTCGCAACGGCCGCCGTGAGCGGAACCCGGCTGCCACTCCCCCGAGAGGTACGGTTACCCGCACCCCCGTCACGCGTTCAGGTATCTCAGCACCGCGAGCACCCGCCGGTGGTCGTGCGCGCTCGCCTCCAGGCCGAGCTTGGCGAAGATGCTCGTGCAGTGCTTCTCCACGGTGCGCTCGGCGATGGCCAGCCGCTCGGCGATCGCCATGTTCGTACGCCCCTCCGCCATCAGCCGCAGCACGGCGCGCTCGCGCTCGGTGAGCAGGCCCAGCGGGTCGCCGGGCTGCCGATGGCGGCTGACCAGCTGCTCGACGACGACCGGGTCAAGAGCCGACCCGCCCGACCCCACCCGGCGGATGGCCGCGGCGAACTCGGCCAGGTCCGACACCCGGTCCTTCAGCAGGTAGCCCACGCCCTCGGTGCGGCCGCCCAGCAGCTCGACCGCGTAGCTCACGCGTACGTGCTGCGACAGCACCAGCACCCCCACCCGCGGGTGCCGCTCCCGGACCTGCACCGCCGCGCGCAGCCCCTCGTCGGTGTGCGTGGGCGGCAGCCGGATGTCGAGCACGGCCACGTCGGGCGGGTCCTTCTCCACCTGGGCGATCAGCTTCTCGGCGTCGTCGACGCACGCCACCACCGCGAACCCCGACTCGGCCAGCAGCCGGGCCAGGCCCTCGCGGAACAGGGTGGAGTCCTCGCAGATCGCTACGCGCACGGCAGGACCACCTTCAGCACGGTTCCCTTCCCGGGTGGGCTGTCGATCGTGAGCACGCCGCCGTTGGCCTCGGCGCGGTCGGCGAGCCCGGCGAGCCCCGAGCCGCGCGCCGGATCGGCCCCGCCCACGCCGTCGTCGCCCACCTCGACCAGCAGGCGGCCGGCGCCGGCGGCGAGACGCACCCACGCCTTCGACGCGGCGGCGTGCCTGGTGACGTTGGCCAGGGCCTCGTTGACGATGTAGTAGGCGGCGCTCTCCGCGGACTGCGGCAGCGGCTCGCACAGCGCCAGGTCGCAGGCGACCGGGACCGGGGAGACCGCGGCCAGCTCCTTGACCGCGCCGGACAGGCCGCGCTCGGTCAGCACCGGCGGGTGGATGCCGTGGCTGACCGCGCGCAGGTCGTCGAGCGCGGCCAGCACCGCCGTCTTCGCCTCGCCGATCAGCGGCGCGGCCCGCTCCGGGTCGGTGCCGGCCTCGGCCAGCCCGAGCGTCATCGCCACCGACAGCAGCCGCTGCTGCACGCCGTCGTGCAGGTCGCGCTCGATCCTGCGGCGCTCGGCCTCGCCCCACTGCAGCATCCGCCGCCGGGAGGCCGCGAGCTGCCGCAGCCGGGCCCGCAGGTCGGCGGTGAGCCGCTCGTTCTCCAGGGCGAGCGCCGCGGCGGCGCACGCCGCCTCGACGAGCAGGGGCTGCTCCAGGAGGGCGGCGTCGTGGACGAGCACGGCGAGCGGCGCCTCGCCCTGGTCGACGCGGGTGACGACCCGGCCCTGGCCTGGGTCCACGTCGACCGGGCGGCCCTCGGTGTCGACGTAGCGGCCCTGCTCGGCCGTCCAGTAGCCCACGGCCAGACCCGGGTCGTGCAGGGTGGCGGCCAGTTCGTCGCGCAGCCGGCCCGGACGCTCGCGCCTGCTCAGGCGCACGACGAGCTCGGCCACGCGGCCGTGGTCCATCCGGCGGCGCATGATCCCGGCCAGGTACGCCAGCGGAACCGCGATGAAGGCGCCCAGCATGACGATCGAGAGCTGGAACTGCAGCGGGCTGTGGCCGAAGAGGTCGGCCACGCGGTTCCCGGCGAAGGCGACCGTGGCGACCATGGACGCGCCGGTGACCGGAGCGATCGCCCGCCGCTGCGCCACGCTCGCCTGGCGAAGGCGCTTGATCGTGATGGCGAGCACCACGCCCGAGAGGAGCACGATCACCTGCCAGGAGGAGGCGTCGAGCGCGCCGGCGAAGAGCCGGACCGGGCGGGGCAGCGGGAACCGCGCGACTGTCTCGGCGAGGGGCAGCACGAGGGCCACGACGTACGCCAGGCCCGTCACCACCCGGTGCGACACGAAGGCCAGCCTCCCGGTGGGGAAGGCGAGGAACAGGTGGCAGGCGACGCCCGCCCACACGCCGCACAGCGCCAGCGCCCACACCGGATCGCCGGGGAGGAACACCAGCTGCTGGGGGATCCAGGCGACCCCGAGCAGGACCATGAGCGGGCCGACCCGGTTACGCGGGTGCTGCCGCCATGCCACGGTCCCGGCTGTGAGGAAGGAGACGCCGACCAGCGCGCCGAGCATCGGTGTCGAGCCATGCCACCGGGTGAGGCCCGGACCGGCCCCGAGAACGGTGACGACCAGCAGCCATGCCGCTCCCGCCGCGAGGGCGAGCAGCGTGGTGGTGCCCCTGGAACGTGTCGCCATCGTCCACCCCCGTTGGGATTCTACGGGCGGAGCGCCCGCCGTGAGGCTGGCCGCGGGGCGACGATCGGCCGTGATCCGATCAGGTCAACTCACGGCTTGCGACATGTCACCCTTCGTCGTGCGCGAGGTCGTCAGCAGGGTGGACAGCGCCCAGCGGCCGGGCCCGAGGACGGCGATGAGCAGGAAGCCCCAGCAGAACAGCGCGGCCTTCTCGCCGCCGTTCTGGATGGGGAACAGGGCGTGCGGCTGGTGGACCATGAAGTACGCGTACGCCATGGTGCCGGAGCAGATGACGGCGGCGGCGCGGGCGCCGAGGCCGAGGAGGACGAGGGTGCCGCCGATCAGCTGGATGACCGCGGCCCACCAGCCGGGCCACTGCCCGAAGCCGGGCGCCTGGCCGTCCGGGCCTCCGAGCACGTTGAACAGCGTCGCCGCGCCGTGGCAGGCGAAGAGCAGTCCCACCACGCACCGGTACAGGGCCAGGAACACCCCTTGGTTTTTGATCAACAGATCCACAGCGATGTCCTTTCTCAGGGGAGATGCGGTCGTGGTGCGGGTCCGGGATCGGTGTTCGGCGAGGTGCGCCTACGCCTTTGGGAGCGCTCCCAAAACACATTTTCGAGGTCGGCTACGAGGTGTCAATGTCGCGTCGCCGAGCGGAACGGCATTCGGTCGACCGGATGCGGGCGCCACGTGGCCGGACGCGCCGGCAATAAAGTTTCCCGGTCATGAAAATTTCAGCAAACCGCGCGCGGACCTTCGGACGGCGCGGCGGTCGCGCGAAGGTGACCTGTCAGGGGTGATCCGCCAGGGCGGCGGTGAAGCGGGCGGCGACCGCGGCGACCGCGGCGCGGAGTTCCGGCCCGCCCTCGACACGGAAGGCGAACGGCACGGTGGCCAGCCACTCCTGCGCGTACATCGACGGGTTGTTCGTGCTGCCGACGAGCACGCACCCGTCTCCCGACGCCTCCAGCCGCCCCATGGGCGGCCGGACCCAGGGCGACACCTCCGCCAGGGGGGCGTCGAAGACCACGCGGGTGGGGAACTCCCACCCGGTGCCCAGGTTCTCCTCCAGCGCCGCCACCGGGTCGAGGTCGCCGGGCGGCTGGAAGGCGTGCGCGGTCTGCTGGACCGCGCGGATCCGGTCCACCCGGTACGTACGGATCGCGCCCGCGCGATGGGAATGGCAGAGGAGGTACCAGCGCCCGTGGCGGACGACGACCGCCCAGGGGTCCACCTCGGCCTCCCACTCGTTGCCCGGCTCGCTCCGGTATGCGATCAGCACCCGGCGCCGGGCCGCGATGGCGGCGACGAGCGCGCTGGCGGTCGCGGGATCGGGACGGGCCGCGTGCCGGTCGGGCGCGGGCGAGGCGTGCTCGCGCAGCACCGCCGCCTGCCGGCCGATGCTCTCGGGCAGGGCCCGGATGACCTTGCCCAGGGCGGCGCCGACGAGGTCGTCGTCGGTCGCCGGCTGGCCGTTGAGCACCGCCATGACCAGGACGAGCGCCTCGGGCTCGGTGAAGGCCACCGGAGGCAGCCTCGTCCCGCGCCCCAGCCGGTATCCGCCGTAGGGGCCCCGGGCCGAGTCGACGGGGATGCCCGCCTCCCGGAGGATCCCGACGTACCGGCGCGCCGCCCGCTCCGTGACGCCGAGGCAGGCGGCGAGCTCGCCGGCCGTCACCCCGGGGCGGTTCTGGAGGACCTCCATGGCGCGCAGGGCCCGCGCGGTGGGGCTGAGGTCGGTCGGCACGTGAGCAGACTAGGCGGTCACGGTAAGAACCGGAAGCAGAACGTCCGGAACCGGTCCTAGCATGGCGCGCATGACCGAGTTCCGACAGCAGGACCTCACCGGGGCGCGCTTCGAGCAGGTGAGCCTCCGGGACGCCACCTTCAGCCAGGTGCGCTTCAACCACGCCGACATGCGCCTGGTCGACTTCAGCGGGGCGCGGGTGCGCGCCGCGCTGCTCCACGGCACCCGCCTGCTCGGCGGCGAGCTGGTGGACGTCGAGATCCACGCCGAGTTGCGGAACGTCGTCGTGAACGGCGTCGACATCGCGCCGCTCGTCGAGGCCGAGCTGAACCGCCGCATGCCCGAGCGGGCCAAGATGCGCCCGAGCGACCCCGACGGGTTCCGCGAGGCGTGGGCGATCCTGGAGCGGCTGTGGGAGGGCACGCTCGCGCGGGCGAGGACCTTCCCCGAGCCGGCGCTCCACCGGGGCGTCGGCGAGGAGTGGTCCTTCATCCAGACCCTGCGGCACCTCAACTTCGCCTCGGCCGCCTGGGTGGGCCGGATGGTCCTCGGCGACGCCTCGCCGTGGCACCCGCTGGACCTGCCGTGGGACGAGGCCCCCGGGTGGGACGGCATCCCGTGGGACCGCGAGGCGCGGCCCTCGCTCGACGAGGTGCTCGCGGTCCGGCGCGAACGCCAGGCGATGGTCCGCGACGTCATGGAGTCGCTCACCGCCGGGCAACTGGCCTCCGAGGTGTCGCGCACAGAACCCGGCTGGCCGCAGGAGGAGGGCTTTCCCGTCATGGAATGCCTGCACATCGTCCTCAACGAGGAATGGGAACACCGGCTCTACGCCGAACGCGATCTGACCGTACTGAAAGAAGAACACTGATCATGGACATCCTGCTCATCGCCGGCCTCTGGCTCGACGGCTCCGCCTGGGACGAGGTCGTCCCCGCGCTCCAGGCGCTCGGCCACCGCCCGGTGCCGCTCACCCTCCCCGGCCAGGGCGACGGATCCGCCTCGGCCACCTTCGACGACCAGGTGGCGGCGGTGGTCGCCGCCGTGGACTCGGCCCCGGGGGATGTCATGGTGGTGGGCCACTCCGCCGCCTGCACGCTGGCCTGGCTGGCCGCCGACGCGCGGCCCGAGCGGGTCGCCAAGGTCGCCCTCATCGGCGGTTTCCCGTCCGCCGACGGGCAGAGCTACTCCGACTTCTTCGACATCAAGGACGGTGCCATGCCGTTCCCCGGATGGGAGCCGTTCGAGGGGCCGGACTCCGTCGACCTGGACGAGCGGGCCAGGAAGGCCTTCGCCGACGCGGCGATCCCCGTACCCGAGGCGGTGGTCAAGGGAGTGGTGCGGCTGACGGACGAGCGGCGGTTCGACGTGCCGGTCGCCGTCGTGTGCCCGGAGTACACCCCCGCCCAGGCGCGGGAGTGGATGGACGCCGGTGACGTGGCGGAACTCCCGAGGGCCAAGCACCTCGACTTCGTCGACATCGACTCCGGGCACTGGCCCATGATCACCAAGCCGGACGAGCTCGCCCGGCTCCTGGCGGCGGCCGCACCCGACGCCTGACCCCCCGACCGATCGTCACGGCCCGACCCCTTCGGGGGCGGGCCGTTTCGCGTTCGGCGCCGCCGCCGAACGCCGCATCCCCGAAAGATCCACAATTTCTGTCATTCGCGTTGACAACAGCGTTATTCCGGCCGATGCTTTCCTCGCTGCACGCCCATCTTTTGACCATCGCGCCCATTATTTGGGCATCTGGGAGAAGCCCACGCCGTGTTCGCGATTCATCGCCTGAAACCCGAAGTCGGACGCACCCCAGCCTTTTCACGGCGTCTCATGGGGGGCGGCGTGGAAGCGGGAGCCCGCGAGGACCGGGACGTTACGCAGTGCGCCGGCGGCACGCTGACCTGCCATTTACCGCAAATCGGGGCGAGTGCGCCGTGAAAGTCGCCACCGAACTCACGAGCCGGCTGCTCTCCTGCTGGTGCGACCTGCCCTCCTCGCCCATCGCCTCCGGACTCGCCCGCCGCTGGGTGTCGGCGATGCTCGCCTCCTGGGAACTGCCGCTCTCCCCCACCCACGAGGCGACGATCTCCGAGCTGACCAGCGAGCTGGTCACCAACGCGGTCCAGCACGCGGCCGTGCCCGCCCGCACCTCGACGGGGACGAAGACGCCCGAGATCAGGATCAACGTGCGGGCGGGAGGCGCCACGATCTGGCTGGCCGTCTGCGACCACGACCGGACCCTCCCCACCCGGCGGGCACCCGACTTCCTCGCCGAGAGCGGGAGGGGCCTGTTCCTGGTGGATGCGCAGGCCGACCGGTGGGGCGCCGTCCAGCACGAGAACGGCAAGTACGTCTGGTTCAGCCTGGAATGCCTCGGCGGCGCCCGGCACGCGGGCGAGCCGCCGGAGGCGTGCCCCGACCCGTTCCGCATCCGGCGCCACGAACTCTAAGGAGAATCCGCCATGTCCTCCGTCGTCCTTCCCCACGACGTCCTCGGCTCCGGCGCGCACCGCGTGATCGTGCTGCACGGCTGGTTCGGCGACCGCGCCTCCTTCAGGAAGATCCAGCCCTACCTGAACGGCGACGCCTTCACGTACGCCTTCCCCGACTACCGGGGCTACGGCGAGGCCCTCGACCTCACCGGCGAGTACACCCTCGCCGAGATCGCCGGCGACGTGATCGCGCTCGCCGACAAGCTGGGATGGGAGACGTTCTCCCTGGTCGGCCACTCCATGGGCGGGACGGCGATGCAGCGGGTGATGCTGGACGCGCCGGGGCGGGTGGACAGGCTCGTCGGCATCTCCCCTGTGCCGGCCTCCGGCGTGCCGTTCGACGACGACGGCTGGGCGCTCTTCTCCGGCGCCGCCGAGGAGCCCGCCAAGCGCCGCGCGATCATCGACCTCACCACCGGCAACCGGCTGCCCGGCGCCTGGCTCGACGAGATGGTCGAGCACTCGCTGCGCACGTCCACGGTGAGCGCCTTCAGGGCCTACCTGGACGCCTGGGCGCGCACCGACTTCCACGCCGAGGTGGCCGGCGCGACCACGCCCGCGCTTCTCATCGCCGGCGGCCACGACCCCGCGCTCTCCGCGGACGCCATGCGGGGTACGTGGCTGCAGTGGTACCCGAACGCCGAACTGGTGACCTTCGCCGACGCCGGGCACTACGCGATGGACGAGACCCCGCTGGCCCTGGTGTCCGCCATCGAACGTTTCCTGGCCGCCTGACGGCCGCTCGGAGGGGAGCCCTTGATCGACATGAGTACGACGGCCAACGTGTTCGACCCGCGTATCTACGCGCAGGGCCTCCCGCACGAGACGTACCGCCGGCTGCGCGACCACGACCCCGTGTACTGGCAGGAGGAGCACGAGGTCGGTGACTGGGAGGCGGGGCCCGGCTTCTGGGCGGTGACCCGCCACGCCGACGTCGTGCGCGTGCTGCGCACGCCGGCCGAGTTCAGCTCCTGGCTCGGCGCCACCCAGATCCGCGATCCCGACCCCGCCGACCTGTCGTTCATCCGGCGGATGATGCTCAATCTCGATCCGCCGGACCACGGCCGGCTCCGGCGGATCGTCTCCGGCGTGTTCACCCCCCGGCGGGTCGAGCGCTTCACCGGCGGCGTGGAGGCGCGGGCGCGGCTGCTCATCGACGGGATCGCCGAGCGCGGCGAGTGCGACCTGCCGGCGGACGTGACCGACGACTACCCGATCCACAACCTGGCGGACCTCCTCGGCATCCCGGACGACGACCGCGGCCAGATCCTGGAGTGGACCAACCGCGTGATCGGCTACCAGGACCCCGACCACGCGACCGTCGTACGCGGCCCGGACGGCAGGCCGGTCAACCCGCGCTCCCCGGCCATGCTGACCGACATGTTCGAGTACGCCCACGCGCTCGCCGCGTACAAGCGGCGTAACCCGGCGGACGACATCATGACCGCGCTCGCCACGGCCGAGGTGGACGGGCAGCGGCTCACCGATCCCGAGCTGTCGATGTTCTTCTTCCTGCTGGTCATCGCGGGCAACGACACCGTGCGCTCGGCCCTGCCGGGCGGGCTGCTGGCGCTGCTGAGCCACCCGGAGGAACATCGCCGCCTGCTCGCCGACCCCGGGCTGCTCGACCAGGCCGTCGAGGAGATGCTGCGCTGGCATCCCCCCGTCCTCAGCTTCCGCCGTACCGCCGTGCGCGACACCGTCCTGGCGGGGCGGCGCATCGCCGCGGGCGACAAGGTGGTCGTCTTCCACGGTGCCGCGAACTTCGACGAGCGGCGCTTCACCGACCCCATGCGGTTCGACCTCGCGCGCACGCCGAACGACCACGTCTCGTTCGGGGACGGGCCGCACGTGTGCCTCGGCGCCCGGTTCGCCCGGCTGCAGCTCCGCGTGTTCTACCGGGAGCTGCTCTGGCGGCTGCCGGACGTGCGGCTCGCCGGGCCGCCCGTGCGGCTGGTGTCGAACTTCATCGGCGGCATCAAGCACCTGCCCCTGAGCTACACCCCCGTACCCCGCCTGGGCGTCCAATGACTCCTGATCAGGGCGGTACGGCGGGCTCGAAGACGATCGACACCGGGCTGCGGCTCCTGGAGATCCTCAAGGACCACCCGGACGGGTTGACGATCACCGAGCTCGCGCAGCTGGCCGGGATCCACCGCAACGCCGTCTCCCGGCATCTGGTCGCGCTCGGCAACCACCGGCTGGCCGCCAGGATCGGCACCCGCTTCACCCTGGGCCTCGGCATCGTCGAGCTCAACGCCGCCGTGCAGCACCGCCTCCGCGGCGCGGCCTCGGCCGCGCTCCAGGTGCTGGCCGACGCCTGCAACGCCACCGCCTTCATCACGGTGCTCGACATCGACGAGAGCCAGGCGGTCGTGCTGACCGTGGCCGAGCCGCGCGTCTCGGAGATCCACGTGAGCTACCGCGCCGGCACCCGGCACCCCGCCGATCGCGGCGCCTCGGGGATCGCCATCCTGGCCGGCCGGCCACCCCGCCCCGGCGAGCGACCGGAGATCGCCTCGGCGCGCGTCACCGGCTACTCGGTCACCGCGGGCGAGCTGCAGCGGGGAGCCTGGGGCATCGCCGCGCCGATCGTCGCGGCCGGGCGACCGGCGAACGCCAGCGTGGGCGTGGTCACCATCGGGACGCGGGAGGAGGGCGAGATCGCCCCGCGCGTCCTCAACGCGGCCCGCGAGATCGCGCGGCTGCTCTGACCATCCTGCAACCGGTTGCAGCCCCGATCTAGGCGTGAGCGGGCGAATATGTCTGGATCACTGCAAAGGGTCGGCATATGATCCGGGCGTTCCGGCCAGGAGGGGAGCCGCCCGTGTTGAGCCGCCGCAACGCCATGCTGACCATGGCGATGTCCGCCATCGCCGTCCCGGTGCTCGGCGCTGAGACCGCGCACGCCGAGCCCGACCCGTGGGCGCGGGCCAACCGCATCGCGGCGCGGGTGCGCGGGCCGAGGTTCCCGCGCCGCCGCTTCGACATCCGCGACCACGGCGCCGTCGGGGACGGCGTGACGGACTGCACGGCGGCCATCCGCTCCGCGATCGAGGCCTGCCACGCGGCCGGCGGCGGGCACGTGGACGTGCCGGAGGGACGCTTCCTGACCGGCGCGATCCACCTGCTCAGCAACGTCGACCTGCACGTGGGCGCGGGGGCGACGCTGCTGTTCAGCACCGACCCGAGGGCGTACCTGCCGCTGGTGCTGACCAGGTTCGAGGGCGTCGAGCTCTACAACTACTCGCCGCTGATCTACGCGTACGGCCACCAGAACATCGCGGTGACCGGCTCGGGCGTGCTCGACGGGCAGGCGGACGAGGACCACTGGTGGCCGTGGAAGGGCTCGGGCGACGACGGCTGGGAGCCCGGCGACCCGAGCCAGGCCGCGGCCAGGGAGGCGCTGTTCGCCCAGGCCGAGCAGGAAGTGCCGGTCGAGCGCCGCCAGTACGGCGAGGGCGGCTACCTGCGCCCGTCCTTCATCGAGCCCTACCGGTGCCGGAACGTGCTGATCGAGGGCGTCACCATCGTCAACTCGCCGATGTGGGAGATCCACCCCACGTTGTCGGAGAACGTGCTCGTCCGGAACGTCACCGTCAACTCGCACGGCCCGAACAACGACGGCTGCAACCCCGAGTCCAGCCGGATGGTGGTGATCCGCGACTGCACGTTCGACACCGGCGACGACTGCATCGCGATCAAGTCGGGTCGCAACGCCGACGGCCGCCGGGTGAACGTGCCGAGCGAGCACATCCTCATCGAGGGCTGCACCTTCCGCGACGGGCACGGCGGCATGACGATCGGCAGCGAGATGTCCGGCGGCGTGCGCGAGGTCTTCATCCGGGACTGCGCGATGTCCAGCCCCGACCTCGACATCGCGCTGCGCTTCAAGACCAACTCCGTGCGCGGCGGGTTCATCGACGGCGTCCACGCCAGGGACCTCGAGATCGGCCAGGTCGGCGGCTCGGTCATCGACGTCAACTTCTTCTACGAGGAGGGCCCCGGCCACGGCTTCAACCCCGAGGTGGGCCGGATCGACGTGCGGGACGTGACCGTACGGACCGCCAGGCGGGCGCTCAACCTGCGCGGTTACGCCGACGCGCCGATCCGCGGGGTCACGCTGACCGACGTGGACTTCGGCGCGACCGCGACGCCGAGCGTGGTCGAGCACGTCGAGGACCTGGTGCTCAAGAACGTCCTCGCCAACGGCGAGCCGCTGATCGTGCCCTGACCTCCTCTCCGAGGATTTCTCCTACGGCTGTCCATCACGAGTCCTCCCGTTCGTCGTCTGGGTGCCACGACACATCGGCCCTGGCACGGGCACCGAACGGGAGGGCACGCCATGCCTGATTTCCTCGCCGCCACGTACGCGCTGCGCCCGCGCAACGACCTGGCCAGATCCGCGCTGCCCGGCGCCCCGGTGAAGGCCCGCAGGCAGCGCGGGGCCACGGCGCTCGTGGCGCGTTTCACCGGGGTGGTCATCCGCCGTACAGTCAAGCCGGCCGGTTAGGAGGAACCATGCGATACGTGATGTTCGTCTGCGACAACGAGAGCGTCGGGGTGCCCATGGAGGACGCCGACCCGGAGTCGTGGGTGCGCGAGATGGACGCCCGGGGAGTGCGCCTGCAGGGCATGCGCCTGCGGTCGGGCGGCGACGCCACGACCGTCCGGGTGCGCGGCGACGAGGTGCTGCTGTCCGACGGGCCGTTCGCCGAGACCAAGGAGTGGATCGGCGGCCTCGACCTGATCGAGTGCGACAACCTCGACGAGGCGATCGAGATCGCGTCCAAGCACCCCTCCGCCAGGTTCGGCTGGGTCGAGGTGCGCCCGCTTTGGGAGGGGTGACGGTCGAGGCCGCGGTCGCCGAGGCGTTCCGCGAGGAGTGGGGCCGCGTCGTCGCGACCCTCATCCGGGTGACCGGCGACTGGGACCTGGCCGAGGAGTGCGCGCAGGAGGCCTTCGCGCTGGCGCTGGAGCGCTGGCCGCGCGACGGCGTCCCGCGCCGTCCCGGCGCCTGGCTCACCACGGCGGCGCGCAACCGGGCGGTGGACCGGTTGCGCCGCCGGACGAAGGAGGCGGCCAAGCTCCAGGAGGTGGCCACGTTGGCGGACGACCACGCTCCCGCCCGCGACGACAGCGGCGTCCCCGACGACCGGCTCCGGCTGATCTTCACCTGCTGCCACCCGGCGCTGCCGCTGGAGGCGCGGGTGGCGCTCACGCTGCGCACCCTGACCGGCATGACGACCGCCGAGATCGCGCGGGCCTTCCTGGTCAGCGAGCCGACGATGGCCAAGCGCCTGGTCAGGGCCAAGAGCAAGATCACGAATGCGGGCATCCCGTACCGCGTGCCACCGGCTCACCTGCTGCCGGAGCGGACCGGCTCGGTGCTCGCCGTCCTGTACCTGCTGTTCAACGAGGGCTATGCGGCGAGCGCGGGCGCCGACCTGGTGCGGCGTGACCTGTGCGCGGAGGCCGTCCGGCTCGCGCGGCTGCTCACGCGGCTGATGCCGGACGAGCCCGAGGCGTACGGGCTGCTCGCGCTCATGCTGCTGCACCACTCGCGCCGGGCCGCCCGCGTGGACGCCGCCGGCGACCTCGTGACCCTGGAGCACCAGGACCGCGCCAAATGGGACCGCGGCGAGATCGGCGAGGGCGTCGCCGTCCTGGAGGCGGCGCTCCGGCGCGACCGGCCCGGCCCGTACCAGCTCCAGGCCGCCATCGCCGCCTGCCACGCCACGGCGCCCGACGCGGCCGGCACCGACTGGGCGCGGATCACCGAGCTCTACCGGCGGCTGGCGCGGGTGGTGCCGTCCCCGGTGGTCAGGCTGAACCAGGCGGTGGCGGTGGCCATGGCCGACGGCCCCGAGGCCGGGCTGGAGCTGGTGGACGCCCTCCGCGACTCGGGCGAGCTGGCCGGATACCACCTGCTTCCCGCCACCCGCGCCGACCTGCTGCGCCGCCTCGGCCGCCGTCCCGAGGCCGCCGCCGCCTACCGCGAGGCGCTCGGCCTGGCCTCCACCGAGGCCGAGCGGCGCTACCTGGCCGAGCGCCTGGCCGGGACAGGAGAGGACGGCCCCGGCGAGCCATGACTCGGGCGGGCGCGGGATGCGGCCAGGTGATCGACTTCCGCGGTCCCGGCTCGACAGTCCGGATCAGCGCAGCGTGGCGGTGAAGGTGCGGCCGTAGGCGTGGCGGGTGGCCGCCTGGATCAGGGTGCCGCCCGGCACGCGGCGTACCGTCACCCCCTCGTCCGCGGAGGCGAGGCGGCGGGGCGCGCCGTGCAGGAGGACGCTGACGCGGTCGCGCTTCATCGTCGGGTCGGACAGCGCGACGACCGTGCGCTCGCCGTACCGGACGATGACCGAGGCCGGGCCGTCGACGAGCAGGCGCTCGGCGTGGCGCGGGCCCTCGGAGAACACGTTGGCGGCGACGATCCCGAGCGTCCCGTGCTTGATCGCCTGCACGTGCCGGTCGTTGGCGAGGACGGTGAGCGGGCCGCGCGCGTAGCCGCGCAGGCGGTCCTCCGTGGCGTTGGGGACCAGGGCGTAGGCGAGCGCGGAGACGTCGCCGGTGGCGGGGTGGGCGATCGAGGCGGTGAAGACGTTCTTGGTCACGCCGGTGTCGGGGTTGGACGCGCGGACGACCCGGCGGCTGCGGGTCACCGTCTCCAGCCCGGCCTCGACGGGCTGCCTGGTGAGGAAGGCGTAGCCGACCGCGGTGCCGCGCGTGGCGTTGGCGTAGCGCAGCCAGCGCGGGGCCGCGCCGCCCGCCTGCCAGGCCCCGCCGTGCCAGCCCTCGCCGGTGAGCGCGACCGCGTCGCCGGGGTCGGCGATACGGCTGTCGACGGTGGTGACCGCCGCGCGCCCGCCCTGGCCCGAGAGGTCCGCGGCCAGCACCACGATCTCGTCGTCGAGCATGAACCAGGACTTGGTGGCGCGGGCGTTCCGGTAGGCCACGAAGTCGTCGGGCAGGATGCCGGCCTGCTTGGCGGTGTAGGCGGCGTCGTCGGACTGGACCATGCCCGCCGCGCCGTACGCGCCGAGCGTCGCGCCTCCGGAGAAGGCGTTGCCGGCGAGGGGGAAGTAGACGTAGGTGTTCTGGGACTCGGAGGACGAGGTGAAGTTCAGCGGGTGGCCGGGGTTCTCGTACCAGTCCCGGCCGTACAGCTCGGGCACCGTGCGCCGCTCCTCCACCGGCGCGGTGACCCCGGCCAGCCGGTACGGCGAGACGGCCGTGTAGTAGTCGACGCCGAAGACCTGCCGCTGGTCCTCGCCCGCGAGGTAGAGGTAGTACGCGCCGTCGCCCTGGAACCACGGCATGAGGTTCTCGCCGCTCATGTACTCGTACTTGCTGATGCGTTCCGAGCTCCGCGCCAGCGCGAAGGCGTAGCCGGGGCGCCGGTGCACGGTCCTGTCCATGGCGTTGAACGCGACGCACCGCTCGGGCGGGTTCAGGTCGGCGGCCGGGATGGCGGAGTCGGCGCGGATGGCCGCGTAGCGGGCGATGCTGAGCGGGGAGACGAAGCCGTCCGCGTTGGCGGCCGGCAGGAACTTGACGTACTTCTTCAGCGCCAGGGGGTCCTCGACGTGCTCGGCCAGGTCGGTGACGGCCTCCACGATCACCGCGGTGTCTGCGTAGCCGGTGCCGGTGCGCGAGACCGCCCGGCCCTTGACGATCTCCATCAGCCAGCCCTCGAAGATCAGCGGGGCGAAGCCGTCGGCGACCCAGCGGTACACCACGCCGGGCAGGTCCTCGGAGCCGCCGCCGGTCGCGCCCTTGAGCATGTTGAGGGTCTGGACGACGCGGGTCAGCAGGATGCGGCCGTAGGAGCCGGTGTAGGCGACCGAGTCGTGCTGGATGAAGGAGCCGTCGCGGTAGTAACCGTCGGTGACCCCGTGCTGGAGGTCGTACGGGTCGATCGTGGCGAAGACGGTGGCCTGGTCGGAGATGGCCTTGGCGACGCGGGCGTCGTCACCGGTGAGCGCGCCCTGGAGGAGGCGGTTGGCGGTGATGTCGGCCAGGTTCGCCCCGGTGTGGAAGCGCGAGTCGAGGTCCACGTCGCCGTTCTCGCCGTTGCGCAGGTAGGCGTCCATCGAGGCGATGTACGTCGCCGCCAGGTCGGGCCGCTCCGCCCGCAGCCGGTCGGCGAGCAGCGCCAGCGTCCTGCTCACGTGGGTGGAGATGCCGATCTCCCAGTTGTGCCAGTTGCCGTAGTAGCCCTTCGACTGGTCGCCGTAGTAGCGCTCGTGCAGCCACACCAGGCCGTCGATCACCCGCCGCTGGGCGGTGGCGTCGTCGTTCAGCTCTCCGCCGGCGGTGCGGGTGGCGAGCGCGATCTCGTACAGGTACTGGAAGGCCTGCCGTAGCTTGACGTCGTCGGTGCCGAGCGCCAGGCCGGCGAACAGCTCGCCCTCGGCGGCCCCGTCCATGGCGGTCAGCCGCTGCCTGGCCGTACGGAGGATGGCCGCGAGCTTGCCGGCCACCTCGGGCCGGGCGTTGACCTCCGGGGTGCCGGCGAAGACGGCGACGGTGTTGGCGAGCAGCCGCGCGTGGTCGACGCCCGCCGCGGCCCGCGCGGGGGCGGCCACGGCGAGCAGACCGGCGGCGGGGAGCAGGGCGAGAACCTGGCGACGGGTGATGTGCGGCACAGCGGAACTCCAGGCCGTTGGGGGGGTACTGCCTACATGATCTATTTTGTCTGGTGGGACGGGCGGGAAACCAGGGGCCGAACGCGGCTCGGGCTGGCTTCCGGACGCTGTCTTATTACGAGATCGGCGCTATCGCGCGCCGGACGTCTGCCGACGGTTATCGTGCACTTACGGGGTAGGCGAGGATCGGTGACATGCGACGTGTCGGCGTGTTCGGCTGGTTACTGCTGATCGGCACGCTCACGCTCCTGTCCGCGTGTTCGAATTCCACGCAGCAACTCCGCGACGACCAGATCGTTCACTGCCTCTCCCCGACCCGCCGGCCCGAGCTGGCCGCCGCCGCGGCGGCGCTCGACAAGAGCGTCCGCGCCTCCGGCGGGCTCATCGTCGCGGGCGGCGCCACCATGGAGCCCCGCCAGTGGCGGGACAAGGACCCCACCGCCTTCGCCAGGGCCTGCCAGGCCATGACGTACGTGCCTCCCGCCAAGGCGCCGGACAACCAGCTGCCCGCCGTCGTCTCCATCCTGCTCCCGGTGCTCGCCGGCGGCGCGGTGGCGCTGTTCTCGACGGAGTGGCGCAACGCCTCGACGGTCGCGGTCAAGCACGCCGACGACCTGGGCGACGCCGCGGACGCGTTCTTCGTGGCGGCCCGCGAGTACGTCGTGGCCCGGGGCAGGAACCAGACGCCGCAGGCCGGGCCGTACGAGGAGGCTTTCGAGAAGCTGGCCGCCCAGCTGGCCAAGGTGGGCCGGTTCCGGCCCGGCTGGGGGAAGGTCGCGGAGGCCCGCCGTACCCTCATGGAGCATCTGACCCGCGAGAAGGCACACAACGGGGACGTCCAGCAGCGGCTGGACGACCTGTCGAACCAGCTGGCGCGCTTCGACCAGGCGTTGCGCAGGCCGTGGCGGCCGCACAGAGGAGTCCGCTGACGATGACCAACCCCATCCACCTGCCCAGCCCGGACGGCACGCCCTACAGGGGGCCGCTGCTGCTGTTCGACGACAGGGTGGATCATCTGCCGTTGTTCGCCTTCATCGACGGCATGAGGGAGATGTACGAAAGGTTCGACAGCTCCGTCACGAACGAGCGCATACGTTCCAAAGGACATCTGATCACGGTGCTCGGCCCGCGCGGCGTGGGCAAGAGCACCTTCATCCAGCAATGCGCCTACCTGCTGGCTCACGAGCGCCAGTTGGAGAGGGCGACCGTCTTTTACTACGGCCAGGCCATCGGCCACAAGGAATGCACTAATTTCGACCAAATGGCATTATGGCTGGCCCGGCAGATGCACGTCCTCCTGGAGGAGGAAGAGTGGACTGTCCGGGAGGATGTCGACAAGCTCCGGGAAAACACCGACGATCCAAGCGTGGCCTATGCGCGGATCCGTGACCTGCTCGAAGAGCGCGACGCGGTGGCCGTCGTCATCCTTCCCGAGAAGCTGGACGTACAGTGGGTGAGGGGCTTCCAGGAGCTGGCGCGCAAGCGCATGGTCTTCTTCGCCGAGGCGTCGACCGACGATCCTGACACGATCGCCGGCAGCTTCGGCGTGCATCCCACCTGCTATACGATTTTCCTGCCGCTCGGTCTTTTGGACGGCAAGGGAAACGACATCAAGGCGATTCTGACCAGCCGTCAGATCCCGTTGGGAGACGAGGCGAAGGGCTGGATCGCCGAGGCGGTGCGTCCGTTCCAGACGGCCGACCAGGCGCTCGAGGAGCTGACCATCCTCTTCACGGAAATCGGTCAAGCCGAGATAACTCAGGAGCGGCTCAATGCCTACCGGGAGCGGGCCATGAGGCGGCTTCTCGCCAAACTGGTGAAGGACAGCAGATCATGATGGCCGGTCACGGGCCGGGCGGGCCCGAGGTCGCCGTCACCTACACGCTGCGGCTCGCCGACGACGCCGACCCGACCGAGGTGACCGTCGTCACCCCCGCCTTCGACAGCGCGTTCCGGTTCGTCGACGCCTACCTCGCCACGGGCGCCGGAGAGCTCGGCGAGTCCGGCAGGGCGCTGGCCCTCGTCGGCGACCTGGGCTCCGGCAAGACGCACCTGGCCAGGTCGCTGCTCGACCGCATCGCCCGCAGCCGCGAGGACGCCATCCTCCTCAAGCTGGACACCCCGCACTCCGAGTTCGGGTTCCTGTTCCGCAACGTCCTCCTCGAGCAGTTCGGCCGCGAGCGGCTGCACGACCTGGTCATCGACTACTACGCCCAGGTCACGGCCGAGCGGATCGGCGAGGAGGAGGCCGGCCCCGAGCTGGCCGAGGAGATCAGGCAGGGCCTGATCGAGGGCACGCTCGACCCGCGCAAGGTGGTCGAGCACTTCCACCTCACCAAGGGCGTGCTCCAGGACGAGCTGCGCCGCATGCTGCGGCACCTGACCGAGCACTCGACCTGGGCCACGGCGCTGGCGCTCATGGTGATGGACGAGCTGGCCGACGACGTGTGGGAGTGGCTCGGCGGCGGGGCGCCCAGCGACGCGCTGCGCGAGCGCGGCATCAACCGGCGGCTGCTCACCTCGGCCGACGCCTACCACACCCTGTCGGTGCTGGCGTTCCTCGGCGGCCGGATGCGACGCCGCATGGTCCTCGTCATCGACGAGTTCGAGAAGCTGCTCGGCGGCGAGGGCAGCGCTCACGAGAACGCGGTCAACTCCCTCGAAGAGCTGGTGAAGGTCTTCATCGACTCGCAGGGCCTGCTGGTCTACTGCGGGCCGCCCGACAGCCTGACCCTGGTCAGCCGGGGCACACTGCAACGCACCAGGCTGATCACGCCCTCGCCGTTCACCCGGGAGCAGGCGACCCTCCTGATCGCCAACCGCGGCCGGCGCGTCACCCCGCCCGTCGCCGAGAGCCTCGTGGAGATGACCGACGGCAACCCGCGCGAGATCCTCTCGCTGTTCCGGCGGGCCGAGGCGATCGTCTCGCCGAACGGGCGGCCGGTGACCGCCGGCACCATCAAGGAGGCCGTCAGGCAGCGCCACGAGTTCCCCGTCGATCAGGTGCGCACGACCGTGCGGCGGCTGCTGGAGGACAGCGGCCTCGACTTCCGCTCCGACGTGGTGCTCGCCGCCGACACCGACCCCATCGACTTCTGGGTCAGATACGCCGACGGCCGGGCGGCGGTGGCCGTGCTCATCACCCGCTCGCTGCTGAGCGCGGGCGACGACGTGCACCTCGAACGCAGGGTCGCCGCCGCGAACGCCAGCGGGCTGCCCTGCGAGCTGATCGCCGTGGTCAACGGCCATCTCACCACGTCGATCAGGGCCGGCGTCTCCAATCTGGTGGGCCGCCAGCCGATCCTGTTCGACGTGCAGGAGTTCGGCAAGAGGTTCCGGGCCACGCTGGAGACCGCGATCAGGCGGCTGGCGGCGTCGGCCGACGAGAGCGTGCTCGACGGCCTGCGCGAGCGGATGGACCGGCTGAGCCGGCAGCAGAGCGCCACCCAGAACATGATCGACCAGCTGCACGAGTCGATGGCCGGGCGCCTCGCCCTGGCGACGGGGCCGTACGAGGCCGACGAGGAGGTCCTCGACCTGCCCCCGGGCGTGGCCGAGCAGTTCGACCGGGCGAGCGCGCTCACGGAGTCGACCGGCGAGCTGGGCGGCCTGCTCCAGGACGTCTTCGACAACCCCGCGGGCGGCGAGCGCAGCCTGCGCGCGCGGCGCCGGCTGGTCTCGCGCGAGCTCATCGAGGCCGCCGGCACCACGATGGTCCAGCGCCTGCTCGTCCAGGCGTTCAGGACGCGGGTGGCGCAGTTCCTGGGCTACGCCGGGCCTGGCGGGCTCACCCCGGACGAGCGGGAGGAGCTCCAGGCGATCTGCCGCACGTTCGAGGTGACCGTGCAGTCGCTGCCGTCGTCCGGGCTCAGCGCGGCTCCCGTGCGGGCCCCGGAGCCGGGCTCGCGCTCCCCGGGCTGGGAGGATCGAGGCCGAGCGCTCGACGAACTCGGCCGGCGGGTGCTGCAGGGGGTGCTGATGTCGGCGCGGTCCTGAGCATCCTGTGCCACCCGGCGTTGGCCGCCAGGTGCAGCACGTTGACCACCAGGACCGCCGGGGCGATCACCGCCACCGCCCGCGGATACATCGGTTGCAGCGACAGCGCCAGCAGGATCGCGGTGATGCCGTTCTGCTGACCCAGCGCGAGGCTCACCCGGTCGCGCGCCGGCAGGCCGCGCGTGATGAGCAGCCCGCCGACCACGATCTGCGAGGCGAACGCGGCGACGCCGAGCACCAGCGCCATGCCCGGCTCGACACCGCCCACCAGCAGGGTGCCCATCGCGAAGGTCGCCAGGTAGAACGCGGTCGCGACGGTGCGGTCGAGCAGCGCGCCGATCGCCGGCCGGTAGAACAGCCCGATCAGCGCCATCCCGAGGACGAGGAACTCCGCCGCCGCGAAGGCGAGCAGCCCCGCCAGCAGCACCACGGACAGCGCCCTGATCAGCCCCGGCCGCGCCCGCCGCACCCGCGGCCACCGGCGGACCAGGAGCCACGCGACGAGCACCGCCCCGGCGAACAGCAGGTTGAGCCCGAGGTTCGCGACGTAGCCGCCGATCCCGCCGCTGCCGACCTGGCCCAGCACGAGGGCCGACAGGTAGATCGTCAGCAGCGCGGTGATGGGATCGTCGAAGGAGGCCCAGGCCAGCAGGAGCGACCTGGCCCGCTGCGACATCCGGGCCTCGCCGATGAGCGCGCTCACCGACAGGGGGTCGATCTGGGCCACCGCGAGGCCCAGCAGGACGGCCACCGGCTCGCCGAAGAACAGGAGCATCACGAGCGTGATGAGCGCCGTCTTCAGCAGCACGCCGACGGTGACGGCCACGACGACGGTTTTGACGTCGCCCGCCACGCTCTCCCGGGAGATGCCGTACGCGCTGCCGTACAGGCCGACGCAGAGCAGCAGGGTCACGCCGTAGAGGAAGGCGGGGTGGCCGCCCGGGCTGCCCGTGCCGAAGGAGGCCACGGCCCAGCCGGCCAGCGCCACGCAGATCCCCGTGCCCAGCCGGCGCGCTGCCGGGTCGATCGTCACGCGGCGCACAGCGCCTCCCCTGGTGGGCCTCCCCGTACTGGACCGTGATCCACGGTAACGGCCGCGTGGCCGGCCGGCCATGGGTCAAAAGGCCACATCGCCCGTCCCGAGCAGGTCGGCGATCCGCTCCATCGCCTCGCGCAGCTTGTTCTCGGCGACGAAGACCTCGGGCTGGAAGACCGTGAGTCCCATGACGAAGCCCCGGGCGTTGGGCAGCGGGTAGACGTAGATCGCGCCGGAGACCACGTCGAGGACGAGCCGGCGGATCGGCTCCTCGGACAGCAGCCGCAGCGAGTAGGCCAGCTCGGGCAGGTCGGAGCGCAGGCGGGTGGCGAAGTCCACGTAGAGCTTGCGCGCGCCGTCGGTGCCCTCCACGCTGCCGAACCAGGGCGCCAGCACCGCGCTGTCGAGGACGTCGGCCGAGGCGATGAAGTGCCAGTCGCGGTAGACGGCCAGGTAGTGCAGGTCGTTCACGTCGACGGTCTCGCCGAGGAAGTCCACCAGGTCCGACAGGAGCGGCGGGTCGGGCAGGTCGCCCGTCGCGGTCTTCAGCACCGCCGACTCGAGGTCGGGGGTGCGCCGCGGCCCGCGCCTGCCGCCGGGCAGCTGGTCGGCCTGCAGGTAGATCTCCTTCCTGATCCGCGTGACCAGGTGCGAGACCGCCTCGTCCATGGCGCCGGCCATGGACGGGTCGCGGGTCATGCCGACCAGGAACTCCTCCTCGAAGACGTGCCCGCAGTGCGCCGCCGCGTCGTCGGTCTGCACGACGGTGCGCATCAGCTCGCCGGTGCCGAAGTCGCGCACGAGGCCGTCGAACCGCACGACCTCGGTGATGAGCTGGCGGAAGGCCCGCTCCTGCGCCTGCCGTTCGGCGTCGTCGAGCTCGGTGATCGTGAACACGTGGAAGCCACGGTCGTAGAACGCGAGCATGTCGACGCCGGACAGGCCGGACAGGGCCTGCTCGCAGAGCTCGATCAGCCGCTCGTGCCCGACATGGGCGAAGGGCGAGCGAGTCGTGGTCAAGTCCGCCTCCCGCGGGTCAGTTGCCGATGATCTCGATCTCGAGATCGTTGCGGACGCCGGTGTCCGCACCCGGGTGACCGACCTGGCGGCGCCGGGTGTTGGTGAGGTTCTCCCGGACGGCGATCACCCGCGGGTGCTCCAGCCCGAAGATCCGCGCCAGGTGGTCGTGGGCCCGCGCCTCCAGTTCGAGGGCCGCGGCGGGCTCGCTGTCCACCAGCTGGTTGGCCAGCGTCACCGCCGCGGCCATCGTGTACGGGTGCCGCAGCCCGAGCCGCCTGCGCAGCGCCTGGTGCGCGCTCGCGGCGAGCTCCCTGGCCTCCGCCGCCTGCCCGCCGGCCTTCAGGTAGGTGGCCAGGTTGACCTGCGCGGCGTGGGCGAAGGGATGCTCCGCCCGCATGGCGGCCAGCCCTGCCGCCACCCGCCTGGCGTGGTCGGCGGCGCCGGCGTGGTCGCCCCGGGCGTGCAGGTCGGCGGCGATGCCGGACTGGCACAGCAGCGTGTACAGGTGCTGGCCGCCGACGAGGGAGCGCAGCTCTTCGAAGGTCTCGCGGTCGCGGGCCAGCGCCTCGAACGAGCGGCCCAGCATGCGGTCGGCCGCCGCCAGGCTGTGCTCCAGCCGCAGCAGGAGCAGGTTGCGCGGGTCGCCCTTGGCGCTCCTGGTGGCCAGCTGCTCCAGGCCGGCGCGTACCAGGTCGTAGGAGTCACGGTAGCGGCCGAGGTCGCGAAGGAGCACTCCCGCGGTCAGCACGGTGCGCAACAGGCCGAGGTCGCTCTCGCCGTACACGGCTCGCCTTCGGTCCATGCGCTGCCTGGCCAGCTCGTACGCCCGGTGTGGCTTGCCGTTGAGCGAGGCCGACAGGGCCAGGCCGTTGAGGGCCTTGCTCGTCCACTCGTGGTCGGGGCCGAACATCCGCGTCATGCCCTCCCACGCCACGGAGTCCCAGTGGTACGCCTCGTCGAAGTCGCCGACGGCGCGCAGGTCCGCCCCGTGGACCTGCGCGGCCACGTACCTGAGGGGGTGGACCCGGCGGGCGCCGCTGAGCTCCTGCAGCGCCCGCTGGGAGAGGCCGTGGGCGACGTCCGGGCGGTCGAGCGCGCGGTAGGCGTTGGCCACCTGCATGCGCAGCCCGTTGAGCAGCTCCGACTTGACCTGGACGCCGGGCGCGGTCCAGTTCGCCAGCGCGCGGTCGCCGATGGTCACCGCCTTGTCCCACGAGCTCCGGTCGCCCTGCAGGAACAGGTAGCGGACCTGGCCGATGATCCAGCGCTGCACCATCTCGTCGAGGCTGGCGAGCGCGCCCGAGGTGAACACGTGCCTGCCCAGCTCGGCGAAGCGCCCGGCCTCCGGGCCCTCGGTCTCGGCGGGCGCGTGCCTGGCCAAGAGCGTGAGCGTCTGCCGCCGGCGCTCGGCCACGAGCTCCTTGCTCATCCCGGCGCGGACGATCTCCGCGGTGACGCGGTGCAGGCGCAGCCGTCCCCTCGGCCCCGGCTCCACCCGGGCCAGGGCGTGCTCGTGCAGCAGCCGCAGGAGCGCGTCCACCATGAAGCCGTCGCCGTAGTCGTCGATCAGCGAGACCGCGAAGTCGCGCGAGGCGGTGGAGTGGACGAGGTCGAGGGGCACGCCCTCGGCGGAGACGAAGGTCATCGCCTGGAGCAGCCACGGGGCGCCCGTCGCGCCCGGCACGCCGCGCAGCAGGTCGAGCATGAGCTCGACCAGCACCGAGTGGACGTCGTCGGGGCGGCGCTGGAGCTGCAGCTCGCGCCGGATCCGGCCGAAGGTGAACAGGAACCGCTCGACGGTGACCGTACGCAGGTCCTCGATGCTGCGCCGGGGCCGCTGCGTGCTGCTGAGCTCCCGCTCCAGCCACGCCCTGGCCATGTGCACGGCGAGCGGCAGGTAGCCCACGGCCGCGGCGATCTTGGTGGCCGCGGTGAGGCTCAGCAGCTCGTCGCCCGAGGTCAGCAGGTCGATGGCCTCGCCGGGGCTGAGCTGGCGGACCTCGACGGCGGTGAAGCCTTCGGGCCAGCCGGCCGAACGGGAGGTCGTGATGACGTGCCCGTACGTGCCTTCGGGGATGAGGCCCTCGATCGTCTCGGGACGGTCCACGTCATCGACGATCAGCAGCCAGCGGCCGGCCGCCGGGGTCGCGAGATGCTCCTTCAGCGCCGTCACCGCGTCCTCGCGCGCCGGCAGGTCCAGCGCGTCGGCGAGCCGCTGGAGGCCGCCGCGGGCGGCGAAGACGTCCTCGCCGTTGACCCAGTGGACGATGTCGTACGCGCCGCGGAAGCGGTAGGCGAACTCCAGCGCCAGCGCGCTCTTGCCGCGGCCCTCGGCGCCGTGGACGACGCAGCGGCCCGTGCCGTCCCAGCGCGGTCCGAGCCCGGTACGCAGCTCCGACAGCAGCGACTGCCGGCCGGTGAAGCTCTCCTCGCGCGGGGGCAGCTCGACGAGCACCTGCGGCTTGCCGGGGAAGCGGACCGCGCCGGGCCCCTCCCCGCCGCTCACGAACGACCCGCACACCCCGAGCCTGGCCTGCAGCTCGGTGGCGGCCTCCGCCGCGTGCATCCCGCGCAGGTCGATCTCCATCCCGTCGCCGTCGTCCGGCCCGGCCTCCAGGTGGTCGTCCACGAGGACGCGGGTCAGCCCGCGTCCCGGCAGGGGCGGGCGCTGGTTGCGGCGGCGCTGGAGCTCCAGGCCGGTGGGCTCGTCGGACGGGCCGACGAAGAGCACGGCCGTGTGCTCGTCACCGGAGAGGAGGTCGACGGGCGTGCGGTTGATGTAGTCGGGCCGGGCGATCGCCTCCACCCTGACGCCCCACAGGTCGACCTGGGCGCCGATCCACTCCCCCCAGACGTCGTAGCCGGGGACGTAGACCACCGAGACGTGGCGCAGCGTGGTCACCGCGCCGCCGGTCAGCGACTCCACCAGGCGCTCGTAGGCCGCCCGCTGGCCGGTGCCCGAACTGGGCGGCTCGGTCGTCACGGCGAGGTCGTCGGAGAAGGAGGCGTCTGCGTCGTACGGCACCTCGATCTCGATGTCCCGGCCGAAGCCGGTGCGCGCCCGCTGCCTGGCGGCCCGCAGCAGCTCCTGGTTCGCCTGGAAGACCATGGTGGGCAGCGGCAGGACCGGCGTGCCGCCGAGCTCGGTCTCTCGGGCCAGCGCCGCCGCCTCCTCGATGCCGTGCGGGCTGAACCTGAAGCACAGGACCGCGCTGTCGCACTCCAGGATGATCGCGGACGGGCGGGCGGCGCAGCGCAGGTTGACCAGGACGTAGTCGTACGGGACCGCCGCCCCGAGCTCCTGGCCGTCCAGCACGGCGTGGTGGAGCTTCCGGCCGCCCGAGCCGATGGGGATCTCCATGCCCGCCCAGGCGCCGGGTCCGGCCGTCACGGGGTCGCGCGGCCGGCCGGGCAGGAAGCGGCTCAGGTAGCGGCGCAGGGCCGGGGCCTCGGGATCCTCGTCCAGGACGAGCACCCGCTTGCCCGCCTCGGCGAGAAGCAGGGCGCTGTTGCACAACGCCGTGGTCCGGCCCAGACCCGGCCGGGTCGAGAAGAATGCGATCACGCCAGCTTCGGTCATCGTCTCCACCGTCTGACCTGTATGCCCTATATGCACATCGAGCTGCTCGACCTAATCCTTACCCGTACCCGGCAGACAGGTGTCGTGGCCGAGAAAATACGTCTCCGACGGATCGTCCAGATCCGTCAGCAACCTGCGCAGGGCGTGGCCGAGCGCGGTGTCCGGCAGCCGCTCGACGGCGTCCAGGTCGAGTGCGGACACGTCCGGAAGGTCCGAACGGAAAATCTCATCCACCTGTGCCCCTAAGACCGAAATCGTGGTCGTATTCCGATGACCGGGATATTATCCATTAAGCGTTTGCCGTAGCATTGGACAACAGTGCAATTACTTCTCGCAGCCCTGCCGGAAAGTTTTCGCACATTCGTTCTCAAGGTTCATAGTCGCTGTGACCTTGCCTGCGATCATTGTTACGTTTACGAATCCGCTGACCAGAGCTGGCGCGGCCGTCCCCTGACCATGAGCGCCGAGGTCGCGCGCGCGGTCGCGTACCGCATCGACGAGCACGCCGCCGCCCACGGCCTGAGCTCGGTCAACGTCGTCCTGCACGGCGGGGAGCCGCTGCTGTGCGGGCCGGCCCACCTCCGCGCGCTGCTGGCGATCCTCTCCGGCATGTCCGTACGCGCGAACCTGAGCGTGCAGACCAACGGCGTGCGGCTCGACGAGGCGTTCCTCGACCTTTTCGACGAGTTCGGGGTCCGGGTCGGCGTCAGCATGGACGGCGGGCGGGACGCGCACGACCGGCACCGCAGGACGCGGGCCGGGCAGGGCAGTTACGACCGGGTCCGCGCCGCCGTACGCGAGCTGGCCGCGCGCCGCGGCGGGTTCGCCGGGCTGCTGTGCACGGTGGACCTGCGCAACGACCCGGTCGAGGTCTACGAGGAGCTGATCTCCCACCGGCCGCCCGCCGTCGACTTCCTGCTCCCGCACGGCAACTGGGCCACGCCGCCGCCCGGCCGCGTCCCCGGGCTGGCCGGCACCCCGTACGCGGACTGGCTGATCGCCGTCTTCGACCGGTGGTACGGCGCGGCCGAGAGGGAGACCGCGGTGCGGATCTTCGACGCGATCCTGGCCCTGCTGCTGGGCCGCCGTTCCGGCACCGAGGGCATCGGCCCGGAGCCCGCCGCCGTCGTGGTGGTGGAGAGCGACGGCTCCATCGAGCAGAGCGACGCCCTGAAGTCCGCCTACCACGGGGCGCCCCGCACCGGCCTGGACGTCGCCCGCGACCCCTTCGACGCCGTCTTCGCCGTCCCGGGGGCCGCGGTCCGGCTGCCCCCGCCGAGCGACTGCCGCGCCTGCCCGCACCTGCGGGTGTGCGGCGGCGGGCACGTCGCGCACCGCTACCGCGCCGGCGGCTTCGACCATCCCAGCGTCTACTGCCCCGACCTCTACCGCCTGATCGAGCACATCGGCGGCAGGGTGGCCGGTGACCTCGCCCGGTTGCGCGCATGACGCGGGGATTCGAGCTCTCGCGGGCGGCGCTGGCCGACCTCGCGCGGGGAGGCGCCGCGCCCGCCACCCTCGCCGGGCTGACCGGGGTGGAGCGCGGCAAGAACGCGCTGCTGCTGCGCGCGGTCGTGGCGCGCTCCGCGGCGCTCGGCCACCCCGGCGCGCGGGCCGCCGCCGACGGGTACCGGCTGCTCGCCCGCGTCCAGCGGAGCTGCCCGCCGGCCGCGGCCCAGGTGCTGGGCTATCCGCTGATCGGGACCTGGGCGTCGGCCACGCTCGGCGCCCTGGCGCGCCAGGAGCAGAGCGCGGCGCCACAGCGGCTGGCGGCGGTCGCGGCCGGGGCCGTGGTGCTGGCCGGGGCGGCGATCACCGTACGGTTCCCCGCCGAGGCCGGGGCCGTCGCGCTGCCCGGGGTGGGGCGGCTGCCGCTGCCCGGGCTCGGCGCGGGCGAGCCCGTCACGCTGTCCCCGCCGTACCTCGTGGTGGGCGGAGAGCGGATCATGCTGCCGCGGGACCCCCGCTCGGCGACGGCCGGCCCCTGGCAGGCGGTGCGCGACCTCGGGACACCGGGCCTCGAGACACCGGGCCTCGGGACATCGGACCTCGCGGCGCCGGACTCCGGGACACCGGCGCTCGCGGCGCCGGACTCCGGGACACGGGACCGCGCGGCGCCGGACCTCGGACCGCCGGATACCGGGCTGCTGCTCGACGACGTGGACGCCTGGCGCTTTCCCGGGCCCATCGCGCCGCTGGACAGGCTCCCGGACGCCGACGCGGCGGCCTGGGCGGCGCTGATCACCGAGGCCAGGGCCGTGCTGGCGGCCGGCCACCCCGCCGTCGCGCGAGCGCTCAGCGCCATGACCAAGGTGCTGGTCCCGATCACGCCGCCCGACTCGGGCACCCGCAGCGCCACCTCCCGCACCGCGTACGGCAGCATCGCCATGTCGTGGCCGCACGACGCCAGATCGGCCGCCGTCACGCTCACCCACGAGGTCCAGCACGCCAAGCTGGCCGTGCTCATGGACCTGTTCGACCTGGTACGCCCGGGCTCCGGCGGCCGCTTCTACGCCCCGTGGCGCGACGACCCGCGACCGGCGGCGGCGCTGCTCCAGGGCGCCTACGCGCACATGGGGGTGGCCGGGTTCTGGCGGGCGGAGCGGCACCTGGCCCACGACCCGGCGCACGCCGAGTTCGTCCGCTGGCGCGACGCGGCCCGCGAGGCCTGCCTGACGCTGCTCGGCAGCGGGACGGTGACGGCGATGGGCAGCAGGTTCATCGAGGGCATGCTGGAGACGCTGGCGGCCTGGCGGTCCGAGCGGGTGCCGGCGGAGGCGTCGGCGGAGGCGCGGCAGGCGGCCACGCGGCACCGCGCGCTGTGGTCACTCCGGCACGGGAGCTGACCAGCTCAGGGGCACGGGAGCTGACCAGCTCAGCGGCACGGGAGGGCAGCCAGCGGTACGCGCCAGGTACCCCTGGCTGTACCCCGGTTGGGGCGCACGCGGGAACGACGCGCGGGCCCGGCGGCTGGTGTGCTGATCACCTCCCCATCCACGCGAGGTCATCGTGCCCACCCTCATGTCCGCGCCCGACCGGCTCGGGCGGCACCGCCTTCCCCAGCGGACCCGGCTGTACGAGATCGACGCGCTGCGCATCACCGCGGCCGTCGCGGTGATGATCTACCACTACGTGTTCTCGGGACCTGTGGGCGGTTCGAGCCCGCTGCGGTTCGCCGCCGCTGACGAGGTCGCCAGGTTCGGCTATCTGGGCGTGGACCTGTTCTTCGTGATCAGCGGTTTCGTGGTGCTGCTGAACGCCTGGGACCGCCGGCCGAGGGCCTTCCTGGTCTCGCGGATCGTACGCCTTTATCCAGCTTTCTGGGTCGCTGTCACGATCACCGCGTTAGTGTCGATCACGCTGGGCATGGGCCGCTATCCGGTCACGTTCGTGCAGTATCTCGCCAACCTGACCATGCTGAACTCGCTGCCCGACATCCCCGACATCGACGTCGTCTACTGGACGCTGTGGGCCGAGATCAGGTTCTACGTGCTCATCTTCGCGCTGTCCTGGATCGGCGTCACGCTGGGCCGGGTCACCGCGATGCTGTGGGGCTGGCTGGCCCTGACGTTCCTGCTGCAGAGCGGGGTGCTGCCGGCCCCCGTGCACGGTCTCGCCGACCTGGTGGTGCAGTCGCAGTTCTCGCACTACTTCATCGCGGGCATGGCCCTGTGCGCCATCCACCGGTACGGCATGTCCTGGCAGCCCGGCCTGATCGTCGCGATCTGCCTCGGCAACGCCGTCCACCGGGGCATCGAGTTCGCCGGCAAGGTCGGCTCCCGCTACCACACCGACATCGCGGCGGGCGTCGTGGTGGCCGTCATCGTCGCCATCTTCGTCGCGATGACCCTCGTCGCGCTCCGCGTCACCCACCGCCTGGGCCGCCCCTGGTTCGCGGTCGCCGGCGCCCTGACCTACCCCCTCTACCTGGTCCACGCGCACGTCGGCTTCATCCTCTTCACCAGGCTCGGCGACCTGGCGCAGCCACACCTCCTGCTGATCGGCGTGATGGCGCTGATGGGCCTGCTCGCGTACGCCATCCACACGCTGGTCGAGCGCCCGCTGGCGCCCGCACTGAAACGCCTCCTGAGCGCCAGGGAAGCACCGCGGCCCGGGTGACCGCGCCTCAAACTCGTCGTCGGCGGCGACCGGACAATGAGCTCCCCTTCAGCGATGCGCCCACATCGGGTTACTACGCCGAGCTCCACGCGCTCCAGCACGGCCGGTCCGGCTAGCGCGGCGCGAGGTCGCGGTAGTCGCGCAGAGTGATGTTCT
This sequence comes from Nonomuraea phyllanthi, assembly GCF_006334985.2. Taxonomy (GTDB): domain Bacteria; phylum Actinomycetota; class Actinomycetes; order Streptosporangiales; family Streptosporangiaceae; genus Nonomuraea; species Nonomuraea phyllanthi. Next base: position 226,046 of record NZ_VDLX02000012.1, on the reverse strand, counting down.
CGGCCGTCTTGCGGGCCATCCTGGAGACCATGTTCTTCCCCGGCAGGTACGGCAGCAGCTTGTAGTAGCGGTTGAGCAGTTCGATCAGCAGGCGGCTCTTGGGCATCATGAGCTTGGCCACGCCGTCGCCCATCTTCTGGCAGCCCGCCACGTACCCCCGCATCTCCTCCTCGTAGCGGGCGAACGCTGCTCGGTGGTCGCCGCCGGCCGCGGCCAGCTCGCCCGCCAGCACGTACGCGCCGACCAGCGCCAGCCCGGTGCCCATGCCCGAGAGCGAGCAGGGGCTGTACGCGGCGTCGCCCACCAGCGCGACCCGGCCGCGGGTCCAGCCGTCCATGCGGACCTGCGCGACGGAGTCGAAGTAGAAGTCGGGGGCGTGCCGCATGTCCTGCAGCAGGCGGTCGCTCAGCCAGCCGTTCCCGGTGAACTGCTCGGCCAGCACCGCCTGCTGGCGGGCCACGTCGCGGCGGTCGATGCCGAGCTGGGGCGAGCCGAAGTAGAAGGTGGCCTTGGCCTCGGTGTTGTGGCGGGCGCTGTAGAGGCCGACGAGCCTGCTCCCGGTGCGGTAGACGTGCCCGTCGTGGTCCAGGTCGAGGTGGTTGGCCGTGGTGAAGATCGCGCAGTAGACGCCGAGGTGCTTGACGAACCGCTCCTCCGGCCCGAACGCGAGGCGGCGGACGTTGGAGTGCAGCCCGTCCGCGCCGATCACCAGGCCGAACCTGCGCGGCGCGCCGCGCTCGAACGTGACGGTCACGCCGTCGGCGTCCTCGTCGAGCGAGGTGATGGAGTCGCCGAAGACGTACTCGGCGTGCTCCTCGGTGGCGTCGTACAGGATGCGCGCCAGGTCGCCGCGGAGGATCTCGACGTCGCCGGAGAACAGGTCGGCGGGCATCGTGGCCTGCTTCCTGCCGTCGCTGTTGACGTACGACATGGAGCCCATGCCGGTGCGGGCGTGCTCGATGGCGTCCATGACGCCCATGCGGCGCAGGATCGACAGGTGCGCGTGGCCGCGGAAGTCGACGGCGTAGCCGCCGTCACGCAGGGCGGGGGCGCGCTCCACGATCGTCGGGGTGAAGCCGTGGCGGCGCAGCCAGTAGGCGAGGACCGGGCCCGCTACGGAGGCGCCGGAGATCAGGACGTTCGCGTTTCTCATGACGCGCAGCCTGGCCGGGAGCGCTCACCGCGCGCTCACCGTGGGCTCACCGCCCGCTCACCGCCCGCATGACGCGCTCCGGCAGGCCCAGGATGGGCAGCACGTCGGGGCTGGTCACCGCGGCGGCCTCGCGGTAGCGGGCCAGGGCCGTGGCGTGGTCACCGCGTTCCTCGGCGACACGGCCGAGCCCGGCCAGCGTGCGCACCCGCGTCCCGACGCTCTTGACCCAGTACGGGTCGAGGCGTTCCAGGGCCTCGCCGTACAACCGCTCTGCCTCAGCCAGGTCCCGCTCCAGCAGGGCGATGTCGGCGAGCCCGCGCAGGGCCGCCGCCAGGTAGGTGGCGCCGCCGGCGCGGCGGGCGAGCCGGGCGGCCCGCTCGTAGTCGGCGCGCGCCGCCGCCGGGTCGTCGCCGACCAGGTGATCACCCCGGTTGACCAGCAGGTCGGAGCTGTCCTCCAGCGAGCCGAGCCGCTCGGTGAGCGCCAGCGCCTCGTCGGTCAGCGCGATCGCCGCCTTCCTGTCGCCGCGCGCCCCCGCCAGCCCGGCGAGCGTGTCCAGGGCCAGCGCGGTGCCCCATCGGTCGCCCAGCGCGCGGAACCCTTCGACGGACGCGGCGAAATCGCGCTCCGCCGCCGCGACGCCGCCCTCGTCCGCCGGGGCGGGCGGGGCGAAGCCCAGCACGTACTGCACGGCGGCCCGTACCCACGGCTCGGGGCAGTCGCGCTGCGCTGAGACGAGCGCGAACGCCTCGTACGGGTCGGGCTCGCCGGCGTTGCGCATCAGCCACACCAGCAGGGCCATCGGGTAGCGGCCCGGCCGGTCGCCCGGCCACGCGGCGGCCAGCGCCGGCCCGGCCGCCGCCCGGTGCCGCCGCCACGCCGCGCCGCCGTCCGCGCCGGACGCGGCCAGCAGCACGCACGCCGCGTACTCCTCGCCGAGCCCGTCCGGGTACGGGCCCCCGCCAGGACCGCCCTTCGCTCTGCGGGTCCCGTCGTCCAGCGGGCCGCCCACCGCGCCGCCTGCCGCGCCGCCGGTCCCGTCGTCCAGGGGGCCGCGCGCCGCGTCGCCGATCGCGTCGAGCAGGGCGATGGCCTGCGGCGCGACCGACGCGGACGCGCCTTTGATCCACAGGTACGCCGACGCCGCGGCGAGCAGTTCGAGCGCGGTGCCCACCTCCCGCGCCTCGACCGACCGGCGCACCGCCGCCAGGAGGTTCGCGTGCTCGGCCGCCAGGACCGCCAGCCACTCCAGCTGCTCGGTCCGGCGCAGGTGCGGGTCGGCGGTGCGCACCAGCTCCAGGAGGTGCCGGGCGTGGGCGCGGCTCGCGGACTCGCGTTCGCCCGCCTCGTCGAGCCGTTCGGCGGCGTACGCCCGGATCGTCTCCAGCATGCGGTAACGCCCGCCGGCCAGCTCCAGCAGCGACTTGTCGACCAGCGACTCCAGCGTCTCGCCCGCCGTCCCGCACACCCGCAGCGCGCTCTCGGCCGTCGCTCCCCCGGCGAAGACCGTGAACCGCCGCGCGGCCCGCTGCTCCTGCTCGGGCAGCAGGTCCCAGCTCCACGCGACCACCGAGCGGAGCGTCCGGTGCCGCTCGTCGGCCGTACGGCTGCCGCGCGCCGCCACGCCGAGCCGGTCGTCCAGGCGTCCCGCCAGGTCGTCGATGTCGAGCGTACGGAGCCGCGCCGCCGCCAGCTCGATGGCCAGCGGCAGGTCGTCCAGGGCCGCGCAGATCCGCCGTACCACCTCCGGGTCGGCCGTGAAACCCCGGCGGGCGGCGCGGGCGCGGTCGGTGAAGAGCCGGACGGCCGCGTCGCCGTCCAGCGGGCGGACCTGATGGATGTGCTCGCCGATGATGCCGAGCGGCTCCCTGCTCGTGGCCAGCACCCGCAGCCGCGGGCAGGTCGCCAGCAGCCGCGCCGCCAGCGTGGCGGCCTCCTCGACGACGTGCTCGCAATTGTCGAGGACGAGCAGGAGCACCCGGTCCGACAGCGCCCCGATCAGGCGGTCGACCGCCCCCTGACCGCCGGCGCCCATCTGGAGCCCGTTCTCGCGCAGGCCGAGCGCGCCCAGCAGCGCCTGTGGCAGGTCGCCGCCGTCGCGCAGCGCCGCCAGCTCCACGAAGCACACCTCGCCGTCCGTCCCGGCGGCGATCTCGACCGACAGCCGGGTCTTGCCCACGCCGCCGGGGCCGGCCAGCGTCACCAGCCTGGCCGTGCGCAGCAGCCCCGCGACCTCGGCCACCTCGTCCGTACGGCCGACGAACGACGTCAGCTGCGCGGGCGGCGCGGCCACCGGCGGCGACGGATCGGCTCTCAGCAGCTCCCGGTGCAGGGCGACCAGCTCGGCCGACGGATCGGCGCCCAGCTCGTCGGCCAGGCGCCGCCGCGTCTCCTCGAACACCACCAGCGCCTCGGCCTGCCCGCCCCCGGCGAACAGCGCCCGCATCAGCAGCCCGGCCGGCCGCTCGCGGAGCGGGTGGCGGCCGACCAGCTCGCGGAGCCCCGGCACGACGCCGCGGTGCTCGCCGAGCCGCAGCTCCGCCTCGACGCGGTCCTCGATCGCCTCCAGCCGGCGCTCCTCCAGGCGCACGGCGGCGGCCTGCACCGTACGGCTCCCCGCGAGGTCGGCCAGCGCCGGGCCCTGCCACAGCTCCAACGCCTCGCCCAGCAGCGTCACCGCCCGCCGCGCGTCACCGTCGCGCAGCGCGGCCCGTCCCTCGCGCGCCAGCCGCTCGAAACGGCAGGCGTCCACGTCGTCCGGCTCGACCAGGATCCGGTAACCGGCGCCGGACCGCTCGATCAGGGGGCCGAGGGCCGTACGCAGCCTGGAGACCTGCGACTGCAGCGCGTGCGCCGACAGGGCGCGGTCCGGGTCGAGCTCCTCGGCCAGCCGGTCGGCCGGCACGACCTCGCCGGGCTGGACCAGCAGCAGGGCCAGCAGCGCGCGGCGCGCCGGCCCGCCCAGCGCGACCCCCGACCCGTCCTCGCGCCACGCCCGGGTCTCGCCCAGGATTGCGAACCGCATGCGCCGATTATCCATCGCTGCCCCAATGCTCCGGCTCCGAGCACCGTCCCGCACGACCGTCCGGGTATGAGCACCGTCCTGCGCGGCCTCCGGCTCCGGGCACTGTCCGCCGCGGCCCTAACGGCTCCGAGGCCCATGCTTCGGGCCCCTCGATGCCCGGGCTTCGAGGGCTATGCTCTCGACGTGTTCTCGCCCGCGCCCCGCTCGCCCGGCGCCCCGGGGTGGCCGTGACCGGGGCCGGCCTGGCGGAGGCCGCCGCCACCGTCCGGGCGCGGCTCGTGAGCGCGCTGCGTGCCGGGCAGGGCACGCGCACCGGCCCGCCCGCCTCGCAGGGCGCCTGGCCCGCTCTCGACGCGGACGGCACCTGGCCCGACCTCGACTACGCCGGCCGCGACCTGGCCGTGTGGACCCCGTTCGAGCACCTGACCAGACTCGTGGAGCTCGCCCGGGGCACCCCGGGTGGCCGGGCCGGGGCCGGGGCCGAGGACGGGGCCGAGGACGGGGACGGGGACGGGGACGGGGACGGGGACGGGGCCGAGCAGGCGGTGCGGGCGCTGGACGCCTGGCTGCGGCTCGATCCGATCTGCCCCAACTGGTGGTACAACCAGCTCGGCGTCCCGCGCCTGCTCGGAGACGTCGCCCTCCTCCTGGAGCCCCGTCTGACGGCCGTCCAGCGCGACCAGGCGATCAGGGTGCTGGAACGAGCGACCTGGGAACGCATGACCGGCCAGAACCTCCTCTGGGCCGCGCAGGTCGCCATCCGCCGCTGCCTGCTCGCCGGCGACCCCGACGGCCTGGCCGACGCGTACCGCCGGGTGCAGGGCCTGGCCGTCCCAGGTCCCGGGGAGGGCATCCAGGCCGACGGCAGCTTCCACCAGCACGGCGCGCAGCTCTACTCCGGCGGGTACGGCCACGTGTTCGCCGTCGAGACGGCGGCCCTGGCCGCGCTGAGCGCCGGCACGGCGCTGGCCCTCTCCGGCCGGGCGCTGGCCGTCCTGGCCGGTTACCTGCTCGACGGGCAGCGCTGGATGGTGCACGCCGGCCGCTACGACATCGCCTGCATGGGACGCGAAAGCTCGCGCGAGGGCAACGCCGCCCAGGCGCGGGAGCTCGCGGCGGCGGCCCGGGCGCTGGCGTCCGCCGGAGGGCCGCGCGCGGACGAGTTGCGGGCCTTCGCCGGCGGCGCGCTCCCGCCTCAGGGCACGCGGGCCTTCTGGCGGTCCGACTACCTGGCGGTGCACCGCCCCACCTGGTCGGCGGCGGTCAAGCTGTCCTCCACGCGTACGGCGCTGTCCGAGTGCTGCAACGACGAGGGACTGCGCGGCCGGCACCTGTGCGACGGGGTCTGCCACCTGTGGCGCGGCGGCGACGAGTACCATGAGCTCTGGCCGGTCCAGGACTGGCGGCACATCCCCGGCACGACCGCCGCGTACGGCGCCGACCCGCTGCCCACCAACGTGCTCGGTGCCGACACCGGCGACTCCCCGTTCGCGGGCGTCCTGTCGGACGGCGAGTACGGCGTCGCCGCGATGCACCTGAAGCACGACGGCGTCGAGGCGCGCAAGGCGTGGTTCTTCTTCGTGGAGGAGTTCGTGGCGCTCGGCGCGGGCATCAGCGGCGGCGGCGACGTCCCGGTGCACACCACCCTCGACCAGACCGCCCTGGTGGGCGAGGTCCGCTGCCTTCCCGCCGCGCTCCACCACAACGGGGTCGGCTACCGCTTCTTCGAGCCGGTCCCGGTGACGGTCCGTGCGGGCACGCGGTCGGGCCGGTGGACGGACATCAACCGCTCCCAGCCCGGCCGGCTCGTGTCGGCCGACGTCCTGGAGCTGTGGCTGGATCACGGGCCACGGCCCGCCGCCGCCTCGTACGCGTACGTCACGATCCCGGGCATCTCCCCCGAACGACTCCGCGAGCCCGGACAGGTGACCGTGCTGGCCAACACGCCGGACCTCCAGGCCGTCCGGCACGCGGGGCTCGGCCTCGTCCAGGCGGTCTTCCACCGGCCCGGCACGCTGGAGCTGCCCGGCGGCGACGGCGTCACGGTCGACCGGCCGCTTCTCCTCCAGCTCGGCGGCGCCTCGGCCGTCACCGCGGCCTGCCCCCTGGCGGCGGGCGGGACCGCCGCCATCGGCCTGCGGCGCGACGGGGCCGAGCACCGGCTCCGCCTCCGCCTGCCGGACGGGCCGGAGGCGGGCGCCACGGTCACCGCCTCGCCGCCCGGCGACGCCGAGAGGTAGATGTGCTGGTGTGACCAGTGATGGGTTGTTCGCGGAAACGGCCGCGTACTATGCGCGGTTCCGGCCCGGCTATCCGGAGATGTTCTTCGAGGACGTCGTCCGGCGGTTCCGGCTCGACGGGACGGGGCGGCTGCTGGACCTGGGATGCGGCACCGGCCAGCTCGGCATCCCGCTCGCGGCGCACGTCGCGGAGGTGGTCGGGATGGACCCTGAGCCCGGCATGCTCGCCGAGGCCGCGCGGCTGGCCGCCGCCAGGGCTGTGGGCAACGCGAGCTGGGTGCTCGGCGGTTCGGCGGACCTGCCCGGGACGCTGGGGCGGTTCCGGCTGGTGGCGATGGGGCGCTCGTTCCACTGGATGGACCGGGAGCGGGTCCTGGAGGCACTGGACGGCATGGTGGAGGGCATGGTGGAGGGCGACGGCGGGCTGGTGATCGCCGGCGACGCGTGCCTGGCGAGGCCGGTCACGTCGGTCCCGCTCCGGCGGCTGCTCGGCGACCGGCGGCCGGCGTTCGAGGAGGAGGTCGCCGAGGTGCTGCGGGCCTACACCTCGGACGGCCGGCTCCTCGAACCGGTCAGCCTGGCGGTCCTCACGGCCACGAGGAACGCGTAGAGCCGGTCGGAGGACGGTTTCGTGGTGCCCGCGCCACGAGCGGGCGGGCACCAGGCGGTGGCTACGTGTTCTCGGAGGGGAGGAGGGCCACGGGGCGCGGGCGGGCGCAGGTGCTCGTGATGGGCACCGACGCTCCCGAGTGCGCCGAGGCCAGCAGGGACTCCATGATCTCCAGCACGTGGAAGGCCAGCGAGCCCCCCGTACGCGGCTCCGTGCCCGCCGGGGTGCACGCGAAGTCGGCCAGCCCGACCCCGCGCCCGGCGTCGACGTAGCCGGCCGAGGTGGGCAGGTCGCTCCAGCCGTCCTGCCCGACCTTCGACATCAGGACGGGCCCGTCGAACCGGTTGGGGTCCGGTACGACGAGCGACGCCTTCTCCCCGTGCACCTCGATGTTGGGCGACTTGGTGGCCGCCCCGTCGAAGCTCATCACGAGCGTGGTCAGCGCTCCCGAGTCGTGGACCAGCACCCCGGTGACGTGGGTGTCGACGGTGACGGGGATCTCCTCGCCCTGCCGGGGACCGGAGCCGATGGTGCGCTTGGAACGGGTGCGGTTGGCCGCGCCGATGACGGTTCTCACCGGCCCGAGCAGCGTGACGAGGCTGGTGATGTAGTACGGCCCCATGTCCAGGAGGGGGCCGCCGCCGGGGACGTAGTAGAAGTCGGGGTTGGGGTGCCAGCGCTCGTGGCCGGGGGTCATCATCGTCGCGGTCGCGGCGATGGGCCGGCCGATGAGCCCGTCGTCGATCGCCTGGCGGGCCGTCTGCGTGCCCGTGCCGAGCACCGTGTCGGGCGCGCACCCGAGGCGTACCCCGGCGGCGTCGGCGGCCCGCAGCATCTCCCCTGCCTGCGCCACGGTCGCGGCGAGCGGCTTCTCGCAATAGACGTCCTTGCCCGCCGCGATGGCCTGCAGCGCGATCTCGGCGTGGGCGGCCGGAACGGTGAGGTTCAGGACGACGTCAACGCGCGGATCCGCCATCAACTCCGCCACGCTCATCACCTCGACGCCCTCGTAGGGCCGAACCGCCTCCCTGGCCCGGTCGAGGTCGAGGTCGGCGGCGGCCACGAGCCGCAGTCGCGGCAGGCGGGCGATGGTGCGGAAGTACTGGGCCGAGATGGCGCCGCATCCGACCACGCCGATGTTCACCTGGCCGCCCACAGCATGCCCCTCTCGATGATGGTCCGCACGCTGTCGTGCTCTAGCACGTCCACACTGTGGCCTGGGGTGGCGACGAAGATCCGCCCCTCGCCCCATTGCCGGGTCCAGACCGCCGGCGAGGTGACCTCCCGGTGCCAGGGGTCCCACGGGCGCACCTTCTGCGTCGTCGTCGCCAGCACGTCGATGTAGTCGTCGGTCAGCACCCAGTACTGCTCGGTGACGAGGTCGAAGTCGGTGATGCCCTCGGTGATGGGGTGGCTGCCCGCCTCGGGCAGCATGTTCACGGTGTACGGGACGTAGTTGTCGGCCTGCGTGCCCTCGCGCTCGGCCGGGTCCTTGCCCGGGTGGCAGGCGAACTGCCCGCCGATGAGGTGCAGGTAGTCGGAGGAGTTCCGGTAGGAGTCGGCGATGCCGCCGTGCCAGCCCGCCATCCCGGTGCCCGCCCGGATCGCGGCCTCGAGCCCGCGCAGCTGTTCCGGCTCGATGGTGCCCATCGTGTAGCACTGCACGATGAGGTCGACCCCGGCCATGAACCCGGCATCCGCGTACGGCGCCGGCGAGTCCGCCAGTTCCACCTCGAACCCGTTCTTCTCCAGATGGGGAACGAAGAGGTCGGTGGCCGCCACGGGGGCGTGACCCTCCCAGCCGCCGCGCACCACCAGGGCCCTGCGGCCGTTTTCGCCTGTCATGCTTTCGCCTATCGCTTGGGGGACAAACGACTCCAATCGTCGCATTTCAGACCGAAGTTTCTGAAGTGGGTTTCGCCTACCGGGCACCCATGACGTCGGCGAGGCGGCCGGGCAGGTTGGTCATGATGCCGTCCACCCCGTACGAGAGCATGCGGCGCATGAGGCCGGGCTTGTCCGTCGTGCCGGTGTAGACGCGCAGGCCGTTGTCGTGGGCCGTCGTGACGAGGTGGGCACTGAGCTTGGAGTGCGGCCGGCAGATGCCCTGGGCGAAGTCGGAGAATCCGGAGAGCTGCTTCACCGTCATGTTGCCGAGCAGCACGATCGGGACCTCGGGCATCATCCCGTGGAAGTTCCGCATCGCCTTCCAGTCGAACGCCTGCACCGCCACGCCCCCGCTCCTCCACCACGAGCGGTGGCCCTTCAGCACGTCGGCCACCCGCCGGTCGATGCCCGCGTTGGGCGCGCCGTGCTTGATCTCCAGCATGAGCCCGACGCCGTACCGGTCCATCGCCTGGAGCGCCTCTTCCAGCGTGGGCACCTTCTCGCCACGGAAATTCGAGGAGAACCACGAGCCGGCGTCCAGCCTTCGTATCTCGGCGAGCGTGAAATCGGCGACCCGCCACGGGGAACGGTCGGGGAAAAGCTTCTCGACGTTCGTGGTACGGGACAGCGTCTGGTCGTGCATGAGGACAAGTTCGTGGTCCTTGGTCTGCTGGATGTCGAATTCGCACGCGTCGGCCCCTTCCCTGCCGGACTCGGCGCAGGCGGCGAGGGTGTTCTCCGGCGCGTAGGCGGCGCCGGCCCGATGGGCGATGTTGGAGACGTGGTCGGCCGAGCGCGACGCCGCGTCGATCTCGCTCGGCGCGGCGGCGGCCTTGTGCGGCGCGGCGTCGACTCCGTGCGGCGTGGCGGCCCATGCGGCGCTCCAGACGAGGGCCGGCGCGGCCACGGCGACGGCGACGGCACCGAGAAGGCGGTACATGGTTCCTCCCGGGGGCTGGTAATCCGAACCCGACAAAGTGTCTGTTATGTCGAATGCGTGAAAAGTGCCCACTAAAGACCACCGGCGATCCATTTAGTACGGCGTGTCGCACATATCAGCACGAAACATTTGCCGGAGGGGAAGCATGATTGACGAGGGCGAAGCCCCGGCCAAAGGTCCGTCAAAACACCTGCATTCGGCCGTGATTTGCGGGATTTGGGCGGACGAAACGGTCCACAGTGGCCGCATGTTCGCTACCACCGCGCTGGCGGTCACCGCTCTCGCCGCCCTGCTCGTCCCATCGCCCGCCCACGCCGACGCGCCCCAGGACGCCCGTGACGGCTGGCGCGACAACCCCGGCTGGGCCGCGGCCACCGTCTCGCCCGACCGCAGGCGCATCGGGGTCTGCGACAAGAGCGACGACGGGCGTACGGCCAGGGTCGAGTACACGACCTCCGACCTGAAGACGTGGACGGTGACCGACGCCAACGGCGCCCGGCCCGGCTGCGCGGCCGCCGCCACCATGCGCAGCCGCATCGACTCCTTCCGGCTCTGCCCGGGCGGGCCGGTCGAGCCGTGCCGCCACTCGGTGTGGGTCGGCGGGAGCGTGTTCGACTTCATGAGCCGGGCCTTGCTGAACCAGCGCTCCGCGGCCCGCTCGGACGACGGGCAACGCTGAGCCGGAGACCCGCCGCACGCGCAGAGGACGGGCCACGCTGCCAGGAGCGCTCAGCGGACGGGCCGCGCGCTCACAGGGTCAGCCGGACCTGGTACGCCTTGAGCCAGGCGTCGAACTGGAGCATGCGCTCCAGCGCGGCCCGGGTGCTCAGATCGCCTTCGTCGCCCATCGGCCGGTCGATCATCGCGCGCACCTTGTCCAGGTCGATCACCTGCGCGCACGGCGCGTCCCCCCGCTCGACGAGCGCGCGGGCCGCGTCGCGCAGGGCCTGCTCGTACGCCGGGTCCTGGGTGGCCGGGTACGGGCTCTTGACCCGCTGGAGCACCGACTCGGGCAGCAGGTCCGCGGCGGCGGCGCGCAGCAGGCTCTTCTCGCGCCCGTCGAAGGTCTTCATCGCCCAGGGCACGTTGAAGACGTACTCGACCAGCCGGTGGTCGCAGAACGGCACCCGCACCTCCAGCCCGACGGCCATGCTCATCCGGTCCTTCCGGTCGAGCAGGATCTGCACGAACCGGGTGAGGTGTAGGTAGCTGACCTCCCGCATGCGCCGCTCGTGCCCGGTCTCGCCCGCGAGCCTGGGCACCTCGGCCAGCGCCTGGCGGTAGCTCTCGTCCTGGTAGCCGCGGATGTCGAGCAGGCGCGCCACGTCGTCCTTGAACAGCCGCTGCACCTCCGTACGCGCGGCCAGGCCGCCGATGAACCACGGGAAGGTGCCGGCCTCGACCGCCGCCGGGTCGTGGAACCACCGGTAGCCGCCGAACACCTCGTCGGCCGACTCGCCGGAGAGCGCCACGGTGGAGTGCCCCCTGATCGCCTTGAACAGCAGGTACAGCGAGCTGTCCATGTCACCGATGCCCATCGGCAGGTCCCGGGCGCGCAGCACGGCGCCGCGCGCGGCCGGGTTCATCAGCTCCGCCGAGTCGAGCACGATGTCGGTGTGGTCGGCGCCGAGGTGCTCGGCGACCTCGTGGACGTACGGCGCGTCGGGCGTCTCACGGGTGAGATCGGGCTTGAAGTGCTCGGTGTAGCCGGCGAAGTCGACCGCGAACGAGCGGACCGTGCCCAGCCCCTGGTCGCGCAGGCCCTTGGCGGCGATCGCGGTGATGGTGCTGGAGTCGAGGCCGCCGGACAGCAGCACGCACAGCGGCACGTCGCTGATGAGCTGGCGGCCGACGATGTCGTCGAGCAGGCCGCGCACGGTCTTGACCGTGTAGTCGACGTCGTCGGTGTGCTCGCGCGACTCCAGCCGCCAGTAGCGGTGCTTGCTGATCCCGCCGCGGCCCACCTTGACGAGCTGGCCGGGGCGCACCTCGTACATGCCCTTGAAGACGCCGTGCTCGGGCGTCTTGACGTACGCCATGAGCTCGCGCAGCCCGTCGGCGTCGAGCACCGGCTGGACCAGCGGGTTGGCGAGGATGGCCTTGGGCTCCGAGCCGAACAGCACGCCGTGCGGCGTCGGGAAGTAGTAGAGCGGCTTGATGCCCATGCGGTCGCGGACGAGCAGCAGCTGCTCGCGGCGGGCGTCCCAGACGGCGAAGGCGTACATGCCGTTCAGGTGGCCGGCCATCTCCTCGCCCCACTCGACGTAGGCGCGCAGGACCACCTCGGTGTCGCTCTGGGTGCGGAACTCGTGGCCGCGGGCGGCCAGCTCGGCGCGCAGCTCGCGGTAGTTGTAGACCTCTCCGCTGTACGTGAGGACGGACGGCTCCCGCCCGGCGTCGTCGGCGATCATCGGCTGCCGGCCGCCGGCGAGGTCGATGATGGCAAGCCTGCGGTGGCCGATGGCGGCGTGCGGCGCGATCCACAACCCCTCGTCGTCGGGGCCGCGGCAGGCCATCGTGTCGGTCATGGCCTGCGCGGTGTCCCTGGCCTCCCGCAGGTCCCGCTCGAAATCCACCCATCCGCATATGCCACACATTTCGGCTTCTCCCCCGGTTTGTCAGCAGGTTTCATCTGCTGCCCGTATCGAGCGGGTTCTCACCCGGGGAAAGCCCCTTGACCAGGAGGAACGCGGCCCGCCGACCGGGAGGAGCGCGGCCGGTGGCAAGCGCGGCCGGTGGCTAGAACGTGTCGGGGTTCACCAGGAGGTCCGCGCTCCCCCGGGTGGCGCGGATGGCCTCGGCGTTGGGCTCGTCCACCTCGGCCACCCAGCGCACCGCCTGCTCCGGCGACTTGCCGAACTCGACGTGCCGCCTGGTGAGCCGGTCGAGGCGGACCGCGTCGTCGATCTCGGCGTACCAGACCTCGGTCATGGCGGCCCGCACCCCCGGCCACGGGTCGGCGGTGGCGAGCAGGTAGTTGCCCTCGCTGACCACCACCCGCGCGGCCGGCGGCACCGGGATGGCGCCGGCGATCGGCTGCTCGATCTCGCGGTCGAAAGACGGCGCGTAGACGACGGCGGAGGTCTCCGCGCGCACCCGCCGCAGCAGCGCGAGGTAGCCGTGGGCGTCGAAGGTGTCCATGGCGCCCTTGCGCCCGAGCCGTCCGAGGCGTTCGAGCTCGACGTCGGCCAGGTGGAAGCCGTCCATCGGCACCCACACCGCCGGCAGCCCCGACGCGGTCAGCCGCGCCGCCAGCCGCCCCGCCAGCGTCGACTTGCCGGCGCCCGGGCACCCGGCGATGCCCACCACGACCCGCCCGCCGTCGGCGGAGGCCAGCGCGTGCACCCGCCGTACCAGCCGCTCGCCCGTCGCCACCGGCGCGGCGCATTCCTCTCGCAACGGTCGTACACCTCCGGACCCCTTGGCGGGGGGATGAAAGGATCGGAGGGCTGAGTGTACGACCGAAAGGCACATGAGATGGCTCCGAGCGTCGCCACCGCCCGCCGCGTGGATCTGCCCGAGTTGCTGGACTTCCTCCGCCCGAGGCACCACGGGCTGCTGTCGACCACCCGCCGGGACGGGCGGCCCCAGCTCTCGCCCGTCTCGTGCGGGGTCGACGAGGGCGGGCGGATCGTGGTGTCCACCTATCCCGAGCGCGCCAAGGCGCGCAACGCCCGCGCCGACGACCGGGCGTCGATCTGCGTGCTGTCCGACGACTGGAACGGCCCTTACGTGCAGGTCGACGGCCGGGCCGAGGTCATCGACATGCCCGAGGCGCTCGAACCGCTCGTCGAGTACTACCGGTGCATCGCGGGCGAGCACCCCGACTGGGATGAATACCGCGAGGCCATGCGCCGCCAGGACAAGTCGCTCATCCGCCTGCACATCGACCGCTGGGGCCCGATCGCGACCGGCGGCTTCCCCGCCCGCCTCGTGCCCGGGCAGTGACTCCGCTCAGCGAGGTCTGACCAGGGGAAGGAACACCTGGTCCACGATCTCGACCAGCGCCTCGTCGGTGACCCCGCCGACGAGGCTCATCTGATACTCGTTGCGCAGCAGCGCCACGGGCACCGTCGCGACGCGCGGCAGCAGTGACTCCGGCCTGGCCTCGCCCCTCGCCACGGCCCTCGCGAGGATGGTCAGCATCGTGCCGGGCTCCTGGGCGAGCTCGTCGCGCACCTGCTGCCTGAGCTCGGGCTGCTGGTGCAGCTCCGACATCGCCCCGCGCAGGATCTCGCCGCCGACGGGCGAGCTCATCCTGGCCACCGCTCCCCGCAGCAGCTCCAGCACGTCCGAGCGCAGGTCGCCGGTGTCGGGCGGGGTGGCGGCCTGGGCCACGAACTCCCGGTGCGCGGCGAGCGCGAGCGCCGCCCGGCTCGGCCAGCGCCGGTAGATAGCCGTCTTGTTGGTGCCCGCGCGCTGCGCCACCCGGTCCATGGTGAGCCGGGCGTAGCCGCCGTCGGCGACCTCGTCGAGCGCCGCCCGCAGGATCGCCCGCTCCAGCTCGGCACCCCGCCGCCGCGAACGCTTGTCGTGTGTCTCGCCGCCCACGCGCACCCTCCTCGTCCTTACGGTCCTGACCGTCCCTTATTGCATCCTAGGGCCTTCCTGTGTACGGTACGAAACGTCCCCTATTAAGGGACGCCTAGTCCACAGAGAGATCTCCCATGACCAGCCAGCTCGACGACCTCCGCACGGGCCTCAACCGCGGCTTCACGTACGGCCTGTTCGGCGACCCCGACCCCTTCATGACCCACGCCCGCGACCTGGGCGGCCGCTTCGTCCGCCTGAACCTCTTCTGGTCGCAGCTCGAACCCGCGCCCGGCGACTTCGACTGGAAGGCCGCCGACGCCTTCTTCGACCAGCTCCAGGAGGGCGACGAGGCGTGGGTGACCGTCTGCTCCAGCTCCACCTGGGCCACCCGGCGCCCGACCCGGTTCCTGCCGTCCTCACCCGCCGCCGACCCCGGCCGCTACCGCGCGTTCGTCGGCGCGCTCGTACGCCGGGCCGCCGGGCGGGTGCGGTTCTGGCAGTGCGAGGTCGAGCCGTGCGTCCCGATGCTCTGGGCCGGCTCGGCCGGCGACTACGTCTCCCACCTGCGCGCCTTCCACGACGCCGTCAAGCAGGCCGACCCGGACGCCCTCGTCGGGCTCGGCGCCGCCGTGCCGGGCGCGATGATCGCCGACGGGCGCCAGGGCGACGGGCCGTGGGCCGACTACGTCGACCGGATCCTGCGGGACGGGCGCGACCACTTCGACGTCTTCGACATCCACCCGTACGGGGACCCGTACCGGATCCCGGAGCTGATCGAGGCGTGCCGCCGGCAGATGGCGCGGCACGGCTACGGCAGGCCGATCGTCGCCAGCGAGTACAACGGGCCGATGCCCACCGCGTTCCCGGCCAACTTCGCCGCGCTGCGGGACGTGCTCGCCGGGCACCGCCGCCAGTTCCTCGGCGAGGTCCCGGTGCCCGAGGGCGGGCCGGGCGCCGCCCCCGACGACCCCGCCGTGGTCGCTTTGTACGAGCGGGCGGCCGAACTGCCCGAGACGCTCCGGATGTTCCTGACCGAGTGCCCGCCGGAGCTCGTGGCCCGACGGCAGCGGCTGGCCGGCCGCGACATCGTGGCCAGGACGCTGCTGCTGCTGTCGGCCGGGGTACGCCGTACGGCCTGCTTCCAGATCGCGCCCGAGGGGCCGCACGCCAACCCGCGCACGGTGCGGGGCCTGATGTTCGACACGTTCGCGCTGATGGACGGCGACTTCCGCCGGCACCCGACCGCCGACGTCTTCGCCCTGATGTCGCGCCACCTCGCCACCGCGACCGAGGTCCGCAGGGTCGCCACGCCACCCGGCCGGTACGTCTTCGACGTCCGCAGGGAGCGCGGCGCCCCGATCCTCGTCGCCTGGCAAGACGGCGACGACCACGACCGCGACCACGAACGCGGCACCGGCACCGGCACCGGCAGTTGCGCCACGGGCGGCGGGGCCGAGTCGTTCGTCCGGCCCTGGCCGGCCGGTCTCTCCGCGGAGGCCGTCGACGCGTTCGGCGCCGCCGTGCCGTTCGAGCTCGCGGACGGCGTTCTCCGCCTCCCCCTGTCCTCGGATCCCGTCTTCGTCACGCCCAAGGAGTTCTCATGAACCGGTCCGCGCTGATCAAGGGAGTCCTCGCCGACGTGGGACTGCCCGTCGCCGTCTACTACGCCTGCCGGATCGCCGGCCTCGACCAGTTGCCCGCCCTAATGCTGGGCGGGCTCGCCGCGCTGCTCCGCACCGCCGTCGTGGCCGTCCGCCTGCGGCGCTTCAACGGCCTGGCCACGCTGGTGGCGGCGGGCTTCGGCGTGGCGGTCCTCCTGGCGGAGCTCACCGGCGACCCGCGCCTGGTCCTGGCCAAGGAGTCGGTCGTCTCCGGGCTGCTCGGCCTGCTGCTGCTCGGCTCGTGCCTGGTGGGGCACCCCCTCATGTACGCGCTCATGCGCCGGCTGAACGCGGAGAACCACGACAAGCTGGCCGAATGGGAGCACATGTGGCAGGTGCGGCCCGAGTTCCGGCGCGTGTTCACCGTCATCACCCTGGTCTGGGGCGCGGGAGCGCTGGCCGAGGCGCTCGTCCGGCTGCCGCTGATCTACGGCCTCCCGCTGGACGTCATGGCCGGTGTGTCCACCGCCCTGCAACTGGGCACGATCGCCGTACTGATGGGGTGGACGCTCCTCTACCGCAAGCGGCGGGCGGACAGAGCCGCCACCAAGACCCAAATTTAGGGTGGCAAAAACCTTCAATTCCTCCCCGTCCGGAATAAAGACCCTGGTGGTGGATAGGGATTGCGTGAGGTTTCCTCGTCCTGGAGGAGGGGTCATGGCTGAAGCCCAGCCGCGAGGGCGCACCACCACGTCCAACGGCGACGGGCGCAAGCGGTACACGCTGGACCTGCCGCTGATGAGCATCGAGGTCCGGCAGCCGGACGTCCGCCTGCCCCACATCGAGATGCCGCACATCGAGATGCCCCGTGTCCAGATGCCGCGTGTCCAGATGCCCCGTATCGAGATGCCGCACGTGGACATGCCGCGCATCACCAGGCAGGAGCTCGGCCACTACGTCGATGTCGCGAAGACCTTCCTGCCGCCACCCGAACGCATGGCCTACTACGGGGCGCTCGGCGCGCTCGCCGCCCTGGGCGTGCTGGAGTGGCCGGTCGCGGCCGCCATCGGCGTCGGAACGGTCGTCGCGCAGCGGCGGCTGCGGCAGAAGCCGATGGCGTTCGGCCGGCCCCGCGAGACCTCGGCGGCGGCCCAGGAGTCCACGCCGCCGCCGAGCAAGCGGGCCACGACAACGGCCGCCGGGCGCAGGACCACCACGACCTCGACCCCGGCCGCCGGACGCAGGACCGCTGCCACCGCGGCACCCGCCACCGGCGGGCGCAAGGCCGCCGGAACCACGACGACCGGACGCCAGCCGGCCGCCGGCGGCAAGACCACCACGCCCAGGACCACCACCGCAGGACGCAGGACCACGGCGACACCGGCCGCCGGACGCAAGGCCACCGGCCTGGGCAAGGCCACCACCGCGACTCCCGCGGGGGAGGAAGAGGCGGGCAAGGCCGAGCCGGCGACCAGGAAGACCACAACCAGCGCGACGAGCAGGCGAAAGAGCACCTCACCGAGCAGGTGAGCAGCGACGCCGTAGACGGGAGGCCACATGGCGTTGTCCAGCCTGCTCAGTGCTGACACGCTGCTCGATTTGCTCCCCGAACCGATGAGGAGCATCCTCCCGCGCACCCGGCGGGTGCGATCGTGCCCCGGCGGGGTCCGCATCGAGTTGCGGAACATCGGCGGGCCGCGGACCGAGCGGCCCGCCCGCCTGTTGGAGGAGCGCCTGCTCGCGGCGGGCGCTCCGCGCGCCGAGGTGAACGGGGCGCTCGGCTGCGTGTTCGTGGCCTGCGACGCGGCGAGCGACGACCTCGGCAAGCTCGTCGCCATCGTGGAGGAGCTCGACCAGGCCGGGGACGAGTACGAGGGCGGAGGGGGCGAGGGCGGCGAACGCCCTTTTCCCTCCGTACGGGACGGCGCGGACCAGCAGGCCCGCGCCGCGCTCAGTCTCGGCCTGCACCTCGCCGGCGCCGGGCTGGCGCTGGCCGGCCGCCTGGCCAGGGTGCCCCGGCTGTCCGCGGCGGTGCCGAGCTTCCTGTCGCTGGCCGAGCACACTCCCCGGGTACGGAGGGAGCTGGAGCGGCGCATCGGCAAGCCGGGCACAGACTCGCTGCTGGCGGTGACCAGGATCGTCACGTACACGCTGGCCATGCGGCCCGCGACGCTGCTGATCGACTCGGTGGCGGCGACCGGCCGGTTCGTGGCCGCGCGCGCCGGGTCGCGGGCGTGGGAGCTGCGCGAGGAGGAGTTCGCCGCCGTGGAGGGGGCGTACCGCCACACCAGAGCCGCCGCCGGGCCGCGCCCCGTCCCTCTGCCGCGCGGCCCCGTGGAGCGCTACGCCGACGCGGCCGCCGCCGCCTCGCTGGCCGGGCACGGCCTGACCACGGCGATCAGCCGCGACCACCAGCGGGGCCTGTCCGTGCTGATCGCCGGTGTCCCGAAGGCCGCGACGCTCGGCCGGGACGCCTTCACCAGCGCCGTCACCCGCTGCCTCGCCCGGCGCGGCACGATCGTGCTGGACCATGACGCCCTGTGCCGCATGGACCGCATCGACACGGTCGTCCTCGACGCCGCCGTGCTCACCACGGGCGCGTGGACGATCGACGGCGTCGACGTGCTCGCGCCGGACGTCGATCCTGACGACCTGCACGCCCGCCTGTACACGCTGCTCGACCTCACCGACCCCTCGGCCCGGCGCGAACACGACGGCTGGACCGCCACACCCGAGGCTCCAGGCACCACACCCGACACGGGCCTGCCCGAGGGGCGAGGCATTGCGCCCGATCGGCCCCAGGAGGGGGTGCGGTTCGTCGAGGTGGCCCGTGACGGGCGTGCGGTCGCGCGGGTCCGGCTGGCCCGCGAACTGCACCCCCTCGCCGAAGCCCTGGTGGCCGCCCCCAGAAAGACGTGCGAGGTCATCCTGGCGGGCGGCGACGAGGGGCTCGCCGAGCGGCTGGGCGTGGACCGGGCCGTCGAGGGCGGGAGCCGGCTGGCCGCGACCGTGCGGGCGATGCAGGCCGACGGGCACGGCGTGGCCGTGGTGTCAAGGCGTGCCAGGCGGGCGCTGCGCCAGGCCGACCTGGGCGTCGGCGTGCTCGACGGCGCGCGCAGGGTCCCCTGGGACGCCGCCGTGCTCGGCGAGATCGAGAGCGCGTACGTGCTGCTCAGGTGCCTCCCGCCGGCCAGGAAGGCCAGCCTGCGGGGGGTGTGGGTGGCGGCGGCCGGCTCGGTGGCCGGTGCGGGGCTGGCGCTGCTCGGCCCGGGCGCCACGGCGGTCAGCCGGGCCAACGTGGCCCGCGACTGCACGTCGCTCGCCGCGCTGGCGGTCGGCGAGTGGGTGGGGCGCGCCGCGGGCCGCACGCCCGCGCCGGTCCGCGCCGACCACACACCGTGGCACGCCATGGCGGCCAGGGACGTGCTGGCCCGGCTGCGTACCTCGCCCGAGGGGCTGACCGAGGCGGAGGCCGAGTGCCGCAGGACGGCGCCGGTGCGGCCGGTGGCCGCCGGCCCGCAGTCACTGATCAGCGCGTCCGTGCACGAGCTGGCCAACCCGCTGACCCCGGTGCTCGCCGCCGGCGCGGGCGTGTCGGCGGCGTTCGGCTCGGTGCTGGACAGCGTGCTGATCAGCGGCGTGATGGGGGTGGACGCGCTGCTCGGCGGGGCCCAGCGGCGGAGCGCCGACGTGTCGCTGCACCGCCTCACCGAGACCACGGCCGTCCGGGTACGCCTGCGCCGTCCCGCGGGACCCGTGGCGGGCGACGCCGACTCCCTCGTACCCGGCGACGTGATCGAGTTGCGGGCCGGCGACGCCGTACCGGCTGACGGGCGGCTCATCCAGGCGCACGCGCTGGAGATCGACGAGTCGCCCCTCACCGGGGAGTCGCAGCTCGTCACCAAGACCGACGCCCCGACGGCGGCGCCGGCGGTCGCCGATCGCGCCTCGATGGTGTACGAGGGGACGACCGTCGCGGCGGGGCACGGGCTGGCCGTGGTCGTCGCCACGGGTGAGGCCACCGAGGCGGGCAGGACCGCCCGGCTGAGCCAGGAGAAGCCGCCGCCGAGCGGGGTGGAGCTGCGGCTTCGCCGGCTGAGCCGCCGGATACTCCCGGCCGCGCTCGGCTCCGGCGTGGTGCTGATGGTCGTGGAGCTGCTGCGCGGCTCGCCGCTGGCGCGGGCGGTCGGCCCGGCGGTGAGCATGATGGTCGCGGCCGTGCCCGAGGGGCTGCCCTTCGTCGCGACCGTGGCCGAGCTCGCCTCCGCCAAGCGGCTGTCGGCCCACAACACGCTGGTGCGCAACCCGTCCACGATCGAGGCGCTCGGTCGCGTGGACGTGCTCTGCTTCGACAAGACCGGCACCCTCACCGAGGGCCACATCAGCCTGCGCCGGGTCTCGAACGGCTGGACCGACCAGGCGGTGGAGGACGCCACGCCGGAGCTGCGGGCCATCGTCGGCGCGGCGCTGCGTGCGGGGCCCAGGTTCGAGGGCGGGCGGGCCATCCCGCACCCGACGGACCGCGCGATCGTCGAGGGCGCGGGCAGGCTCGGCGTCACGCCCCGCAACGGCCTGCGCGCGTGGCAGCGCGTGGACGAGCTGCCTTTCGAGCCGGGCCGCGGCTACCACGCCGTGCTCGGCCGGTCGGAGTCGGGCCAGCTGCTGAGCGTCAAGGGCGCTCCGGAGATCGTCCTCACCAACTCCACGAGCATCGTGATCGACGGGCGGAAGGTGCCGCTGGACGACCGGATCAGGAAGGAGCTGGAGCAGGAGGTGGACCGGCTCGCCCTGCACGGCTACCGCGTGCTCGCCGTCGCGGAGCGGCCCGCCTCCAGCCGCGCCGACCTGGACGAGTCCCGCATCGAGAGCCTGTGCTTCCTGGGGTTCCTGGGCCTGGCCGACCCGATCCGCCCGACGGCCAAGCGCAGCGTGGAGGGGCTCATGCGGGCGGGCGTACGGGTCATCATGCTCACCGGCGACCACCCCAGCACGGCCGAGGCCATCGCCGCCGAGATCGGCGCGCTGGACGGCCGGCGCGTGATGACCGGCCCCGAACTGGAGGAGCTGGACGACGACGCGCTGGCCGAGGCGCTGGCGGAGGTGGCGGTGTTCGCCCGGGTCACGCCAGAGCACAAAGCACGGATCGTGACATGTCTCCGCAAGGCGGGCAGCGTCGTGGCCGTGACCGGTGACGGCGCCAACGACGTGCCCGCGATCCGGCTGGCCGACGTGGGCGTGGCGCTCGGCTCGCGCGCCGCCCCCGCCACCAGGGCCGCCGCCGACATCGTGGTGGTGGACGACCGCATCGAGACGATCATCGACGCGATCGTCGAGGGCCGGGCCATGTGGGCGTCCGTACGGGACGCGCTGGGCATCCTGCTCGGCGGCAACGTCGGGGAGATCGCGTTCACCCTCGGATCGAGCCTGCTGACCGGGCACAGCGCGCTGAACGCCCGCCAGCTCCTCCTGGTCAACCTGCTGACCGACATGCTGCCGGCCATGGCGGTGGCCGTCCGCCCGCCCAGCGCCGCCAGCCCGGAGAGGCTGCTCGCCGAGGGGCCTGAGGCGTCCCTCGGCGCCGCCCTGACCAGGGACATCTACCTGCGCGCGGTCACCACGGCGGTCGCGGCGGGCGCGGCGTGGCTGCTCGCGCGGATGACCGGCACCCGCGGCCGGGCTGACACGGTGGGGCTGATCGGCCTGGTGTCGGCCCAGCTGATGCAGACGCTGGGGCTCGGCGGCCGGGACCGCATCGTGGTGCTGGCCGCCGTCTCGTCGCTGGCCGCGCTGGGCGTGATCGTCTCGACGCCGGGGCTCAGCCAGCTCTTCGGCTGCCGCCCGGTCGGGCCGCTCGGCTGGGGCATCGGCCTGGGCTGCTCCGCCGTGGCGGCGCTGCTGGCGTCCATGATCGAACGGTCGGCCCCCGACCAGTCATCGACTGTTCACCGTTTGGACACCTAAACCGTGACCGTATATACACCTTTCTACCGAAATATGACCGTAAGTGCAGTTTCGTCAATGAGGTAGAACATTGTCCGAGTTCCTGGCCTCCCTGCTCGCGAAGGCCGCCATGATGCTGCTCGAAGCGCTGATCACGCGCTTCGTCCAGAGCCTCGCCGCGTCGATCATCCAGCCCGCGGGCCTCCGGCTCGCCTGAAAAGCGTCCCCACAACCCCGCCGGTGATGGTCAGCGGAAGTCGCCGGAGTGGTCGCACGCCCACCTCGTGAAGGGGCGGGCTCCGGCCGGTCACGTCCGCGGCCGTGGGCTGCGACCCCAGGGCCTCGGCCGACGCGCGCGAGTTCGGCCTGCGGGGCCTGCTGGACGGCATCGAGGCCGCGCTGGACCGCGGCACCGCCTGACTCCCGGCGGGCGACATTAATTGACATTCGGTGCAAAAACATCGAGATCATGGCATCCTTCCGCAGATGCGGGCCGACCCGTGCCCGCCTGAAGAAGGAGCGTTGACGTGGACCGCAGAGGATTTCTCGCACTGACCGGCGCGGCCGGCCTCGCCACCCTGGGACTGGCGGGCCCGGCGGAGGCCGCCGGCTGGCACTTCTACAACCGCCGCATCCCGGAAGAGGCGCACAAGAGGATGGGGAAGATGGCGGGCTCCGGCATCACCTCGTTCGCGTTCACGCCGTCCAACGGCTGGGCGATGGTCACCCGGAACGGCGGGTACTTCGCGCGCAACGTGCCCGACGAGTTCTTCGCCAAGTTGAAGCAGCTGATCGCCGCCGGCACCAGGATCCACTGTGTCGCCTTCGCGCCCGGCGGCGGCTGGGTGATCACCGGGGACAGGGCGATGTTCGCCCGCAACATCCCCGAGGAGTGCTACCAGCGCATCCGCGCGTACTACAAGGCGGGCCAGCAGGTCGTGAACGTGGCCTTCCCGCCGGCCGGCGGCAACCGCTGGGTCGTGGTCGGCACGAAGACCTTCTACGCCCGCAACATCGACGAGGAGTGCTTCCAGAAGATGCGCGAGCTGGGGCGCAAGCAGCGGGTGACCCAGGTCGCCTTCACCCCCGCCGGCGGCTGGACCGTCGTCGCGGGGTCCGCCTTCTTCGCCCGGCGCATCGATGACGAGTGCTTCCGGCAGATGAAGAGGTTCTCCGCCAACGGCTGGCCACTCCACAACGTGGCCTTCTCCCCCGCGAACAACGGCTGGTCGCTGATCTCGCGCGGCTGACGGCGGCAGGGCGCGCCGCGCCGGGTCCGGGCCGGTTCCGTTGCAGACTGGTCCGATGGGGGTTCGGGTACGCGTCGAGGGTGTCGTCCAGGGGGTGGGCTTCCGGCCGTTCGTGCACGGGCTGGCCACCCGCCTGGGCCTGGCCGGGCTGGTGGGCAACGACGCCCAGGGCGTCTTCGTCGAGCTGGAGGGCGGCCGGGAGCAGATCGGTGAGTTCCTGGCGCGGCTGGAGCGCGACGCGCCCCCGCTGGCCTCGATCGAGCGGGTGACCGTCACCACGGGCGCGACCCGGGCGGGCGGCCGGTTCCTGATCGTCGAGAGCGACCCGTCGGGCACCGCCCGCACGCTGGTCTCGCCCGACATCGCGACGTGCGCCGACTGCCTGGCCGAGCTGGCGGATCCGGCCGACCGGCGCTACCGCTACCCGTTCGTCAACTGCGTCAACTGCGGGCCGCGGCTGACGATCGTGCGGGCGATGCCGTACGACAGGCCGCTGACGACGATGGCCGGGTTCGAGATGTGCGGCCGCTGCCTGGCCGAGTATCACGACCCGGCCGACCGGCGCTTCCACGCCCAGCCCACCTGCTGCCCCGCCTGCGGCCCCACCCTGCGACTGGTGGGGGCGGATCCGTCGGCGGGGGGCCGGTTCGGGCGCTTGATCAGGGCGGCGGGCGAGCCGCTGGCCGGCGCCGCCGAGGTGCTGCGGGCGGGCGGGGTGCTCGCGGTGAAGGGCATCGGCGGCTACCACCTGTCGGTGCTGGCGTCCGACGAGAAGACCACGGCGGAGCTGCGGCGGCGCAAGCACCGCGCGGGCAAGCCGTTCGCCGTCATGGTCGCCGGCCTGGACGAGGCCCGGCGGCTGTGCGAGGTGGACGAGGTGGCGGAGCGCCTGCTGACCGGCCCCGCGCGGCCCGTGGTGCTGCTGCCGCGCCGCGCCGGCGCCCCGATGGACGGCACGGTGGACAGCGCGGTGGCCGGCGCTGTCGCCCCGGGCACCCGCCACCTCGGCCTGATGCTGCCCTACACCCCGCTGCACCACCTGCTGCTCGACGGCGTCGGCGCGCCGATCGTGCTGACGAGCGGCAACCGCTCCGACGAGCCCATCGCGTACGACGACCGCGACGCCTTCGACCGGCTCTGCGGCGTCGCGGACGCGTTCCTCACCCATGACCGCCCGATCCACCTGCGCGCCGACGACTCGGTGGTGCGGCCCTTCCGTGGCAGGGGCATGGTCCTGCGCAGGGCGCGCGGCCACGCCCCCCGCCCGTTCGCCCTCCCCCTCGACTCGCCCAGGCACGTGCTGGGCTGCGGCGCCGAGCTGAAGAGCACGTTCTGCCTGGCGAAGGGCGGCCACGCCGTGATGTCGCCGCACATCGGCGACCTGGAGAACTACGAGACGCTCCGGTCGTACGTCGAGGGCATCGAGCACTTCGCCGCCCTGTTCGGCGTGCGACCCGAGGTGGTCGCGCACGACCTGCACCCCGAATACCTGTCCACCAAGCACGCCCTGGCCCTGCCGGACGTCGATCTGGTGCCCGTGCAGCACCACCACGCGCACATCGCCTCCTGCCTGGCCGACAACGGCGAGGCGGGGCCGGTGATCGGCGTCGCGTTCGACGGGCTCGGCTACGGCCTCGACGGGACGCTGTGGGGCGGCGAGTTCCTGCTGGCCGGGCTGGCGTCGTTCGAGCGGGCCGGGCACCTGGCGCCGGTGCCGATGCCGGGCGGCAGCGCGGCGATCCGGCAGCCCTGGCGCATGGCCGCCGCCTACCTCGACGGCGACGGTGACGCGCTGGCCGTGGCCCGGCGCAACGAGCGGTGGTGGGCGAGCGTGACGGCGCTGGCGCGGCGCGGCGGGTCCGGCGCGCCGCCGACGTCGAGCGCCGGCCGGCTGTTCGACGCCGTGGCGGCGCTGATCGGCGTGCGCGACACGATCACCTACGAGGGGCAGGCCGCGATCGAGCTGGAGCAGCTGGCCGACCCGGGCGAGCGGGCCGCCTACCCGGCGGCCGTCTCCGACGATCTGGTGGCGGCGGGCTCCGACCTGGTACGCGCCGCGGCGGCGGACCTGGCGGCGGGCACCGATCCGGCCGTCATCTCCGCCCGCTTCCACAACGGCGTCGGCGATGTCGTCGTCCGCTGCTGCCGCGTGCTGCGCGATCGCGCGGGGCTGGAGACGGTGGCGCTGTCCGGCGGCGTCTTCCAGAACCTGCTGCTGCTCCGGCGCACGGTCGCGCGGCTGGAGGAGGCCGGTTTCCGGGTCCTCACCCACTCCGGCGTGCCGGCGAACGACGGCGGCATCAGCCTCGGCCAGGTGGCCGTGGCCGCCGCCCGGCTCCAGCCGGACCCCCTCTGACCGTCGCCACCGCCCGGCTCCAGCCCGGCTCCCTCAGGCCGTCGCCGCCGCCCGGCTCCCTCTGGCTGTGGCCGCCGCCCGGCTTCGATCCGGCCCCGTCTGATCCCGAGACCGCCGCCGGCCCTCACGTTTCCTCAGGGAATTTGTCCTGCTGGGGCCAGGGCGAGGCGCCGACCACGATCCCGTACACCACGTGGTCGGCCAGGAGAGACAACCGCTCCGCGGTCGTGCGGGAATGGCGGGGCAGGCCCAGCGCGGGCGCGATGGCCGCCTCGAACACGGCCCAGAACGCCGCCCCGTAGATCGGCCCCGCCCAGGGCCGGACGCGCACGGCTCCGGGCAGCAGCCCGAACAGCACCCCGCCGAACGCGCCGTAGCTCCAGTGGACCAGCTCGACGACGGCCGGCCGCTGATGGCGCGGCACCCGGCGAACGGCCCTGGGCACGACGCGCTCCAGCACGGACTCAGGCGGCACCTTCGCCACCAGGCCGGCCGAGGTCGTGAGCTGCCGGAGCCCGGACATCGCCATGGCCCCGATCGCGCCCCGCGCGCCGGCGCGCGGCAGAGATCGCCGGGGCCTGGCAGGCTCGCGTTCCCGCAGGTCATCCGGCCCGATTCGGGGCGGCTTGGTCTGGGTCATGGTTTACAACCTTCCTCTGCACGGTATGTCCGCTACGTAGAGTCGCAGGTCGGATACCGAACGACGTAGGACCTAAACCTCTACGGGGGGCCAATAAGGGGGCTTGGGCCATGACAACCACACAAATGCCAACTGCCTTGGACGAGGTGCACATCCTGTGGACCTCCGAAGGCATGAGCTGCGACGGCGACACCGTCTCGGTCACCGCCGGAACGCTGCCCAGCCTCGAGGACGTCCTGCTCGGGCTCGTGCCGGGGCTGCCCAAGGTGCACCTGCACAACAAGGTGCTCGCCAAGGAGGTGGGCGACGACTTCATGGCCCCGTTCCACCAGGCCGCCCAGGACGAGCTCGGCCCGTTCATCTTCGTCGTCGAGGGCTCGATCCCGAACGAGAACATCAACGGCGAGGGCTACTGGACGTCGATGGGCAACGACCCGGCCACTGGTCAGCCCATCACGGTCAACGAGTGGATCGACCGGCTCGCGCCCAGGGCGTGGGCGGTCGTCGCGATCGGCACGTGCGCGACGTACGGCGGCATCCACGCCATGGCCGGCAACCCGACGGGTTGCATGGGCCTCGCCGACTACCTGGGCAAGGACTTCCGCTCTGCCGGCGGCCTGCCCATCGTCAACGTGCCGGGCTGCCCCGTGCAGCCGGACAACTTCATGGAGACGCTGACCTGGCTGCTGTACCAGGCCGCCGGCATGGCGCCGACGATCCCGCTGGACGAGATGCTCCGGCCCACCTGGCTGTTCGGCAAGACCGTGCACGAGGGCTGCGACCGGGCGGGCTACTACGAGCAGGGCGACTTCGCCCATGACTACAACTCCCCCAAGTGCCTGGTGCGCGTCGGCTGCTGGGGACCGGTGGTCAACTGCAACGTCACCAAGCGCGGCTGGATGGACGGCGTCGGCGGCTGTCCCAACGTGGGCGGCATCTGCATCGCGTGCACGATGCCCGGCTTCCCCGACAAGTTCATGCCGTTCATGGACGAGCCACCCGGCGGGTCGGTGTCGGCGGCGTTCAGCACCGCGTACGGGTCGATGATCCGCCGCCTGCGCGCCATCACGAACGCCGGGGCGAACAAGGAGCCCAAGTGGCGTCACAACCGCCGCAGGCTGACGAGCGGGTACGACCCGCGCTGGGGAAACGGTTGAGAGGGAGAGCGGCGAGGTGGCAACGCGTACGACGGGGGCTCCGGAGCAGGTCGAGCAGGCCCGCGAGCTGGTGGAGATGTCCTGGGACCCGATCACCAGGATCATCGGGAACCTGGGCATCTACACGAAGATCGATTTCAAGAACCGCGAGGTCGTCGAGTGCAAGAGCACCTCGTCGCTGTTCCGCGGCTACAGCGTGTTCATGAAGGGCAAGGACCCGCGGGACGCGCACTTCATCACCAGCCGCATCTGCGGCATCTGCGGCGACAACCACGCGGTCTGCTCGATCTACGCCCAGAACATGGCTTACGGGGTCAAGCCCCCGCCGCTGGCCGAATGGATCATCAACCTCGGCGAGGCGGCCGAGTACATGTTCGACCACACGCTCTTCCAGGACAACCTGGTCTTCGTCGACTACTGCGAGCAGATGGTCAAGGAGACGAACCCGGGCCTGCTGCGCACGGCGGAGACGACCGAGGCGCCCAACGCGGGCATCCACGGCTACCGCACGATCGCCGACATCATGCGCGCCTTCAACCCGTTCAGCGGCGAGCTCTACCGCCAGGCGCTGCAGGTCAGCCGGATCACCCGGGAGATGTGCTGCCTGATGGAGGGCAGGCACGTGCACCCGTCGACGCTCTACCCGGGCGGCGTGGGCACCGTGGCGACGCCCCAGGTGTTCACCGACTACCTGTCGCGGCTGCTCAACGTGCTGGACTTCGTCAAGAAGGCCGTGCCGATGAACGACGACATCTTCGAGTTCTTCTACGCGGCGCTGCCCGGCTACGAGGAGGTGGGCCGCAGGCGGGTGATGCTCGGCTGCTGGGGCTCCTTCCAGGACCCGGACGCGGTCGACTACCAGTACAAGAACATGAACGACTGGGGCCGCAAGATGTTCGTCACGCCGGGCATCGTCCTGGACGGCGAGCTGCGGACCACGAACCTGGTGGACATCAACCTCGGCATGCGGATCCTGCTGGGCAGCTCGTACTACGAGGACTGGCAGTCGGAGGAGACGTTCGTCAGCCACGACCCGCTCGGCAACCCGGTGGACCAGCGCCACCCGTGGAACCAGACGACCCTCCCCAAACCGCAGAAGCGCGAGCTGGACGGAGGCAACTACAGCTGGGTGATGAGCCCCCGCTGGTTCGACTCGCGCACCGGCGACCACCTGGCGCTCGACACCGGCGGCGGCCCGCTGGCGCGGCTGTGGTCCACGGCGCTGGCCGGGCTGGTCGACACCGGCACCGTCCGCGCCACCGGCCACAGCGTGGAGATCAACCTGCCCAAGAGCAGGGAGTTCGGCGAGATGCAGCTGGAGTGGCAGATCCCGCGCTGGGCCAACACCATCGAGCGCAACCGCGCCCGCGCCTACTTCGTGGCGTACGCGGCGGCGATGGCGGTCCACTTCGTCGAGCAGGCGATGGGCGAGGTCAGGGCCGGGCGCACGAAGGTGTTCTCCGACTTCGACGTGCCGGACGAGGCGATCGGCTGCGGCTTCCACGAGGCGGTGCGCGGGGTGCTCTCGCACCACATGGTGATCCGCGACGGCAAGATCGCCAACTACCACCCGTACCCGCCGACGCCGTGGAACGCCAGCCCGCGCGACATGTACGGGACGCCGGGGCCGTACGAGGACGCCGTGCAGGGGCTGCCGATCTTCGAGGAGAACGGCCCCGACAACTTCAGGGGCATCGACATCATGCGCACGGTCCGCAGCTTCGACCCGTGCCTGCCCTGCGGGGTGCACATGTACCTCGGCGGCGGCAAGGTGCTCAAGCAGGTCCACTCGCCGACGTTCGGCACGGGCGTATCGGGATGAGCGAGCGCATCGCGAGGATCGAGTCCCTGCTCGACACGGCGGGACCGGCCGCGACCGAGCTGGTCGGCGAGCTGCTCGGCCTGTACGGCGAGGGCCTGGCCCGGGTCATGGAGCTCGTGGGCGAGGACCACGCGGCGCGGCTGGCCGCGGACGAGCTGGTCGGGCCGCTGCTCCTGCTGCACGACCTGCACCCGCTGGACACGCGGGCGCGGGTCGAGTCGGCGCTCGCGGGCAGCGCGGCCGACGTGCTCGCGGTCGAGGCCGACCTGGTACGCCTGCGCCTGCGGGCGGGCGGCTGCCGCTCGTCCGCCGACGGGCTGCGGCAGGCGGTGCGCGACGCGGCCCCGGAGATCGAGCGGGTCGAGATCGAGCTCGCCGGCCAGGCGCTGATCCCGGTCGAGAGCCTGGCCGTGCGGGTGCGGGCGACATGAGCGGCCGGCTGCGCGAGCTCGCCACCAGGCCGCGCGAGCGGGCACAGCGGTGCGAGCTGTGCGCGGAGCCACTGCCCGACGCGCACCGCCACCTGCTGGAGCTGCCCGCCCGCGAGCTGCGCTGCGCGTGCCGCGCCTGCCAACTGCTGTTCGACCACGGGGCGGCCGGCGGCGGCCACTACCGCCTGGTGCCCGAGCGCCGCCTGCGGCTGAGCGGCGCGCGCCTGGACGAGGAGACCTGGGCCGGCCCGTGGGCGCCGGTGCGCACGGTCTTCGTGATCGTCGACTCGACCACCGGGCTGCCGGTCCAGCACTACCCGAGCCCGGCCGGGGCGGTGCGCGCGCCGCTCGACAGGCCGGCCTGGGACCGCCTGCGGGAGGCGTACCCCGTGCTCGGCGGGCTGGAGCCGGACGTGGAGGCGCTGCTCTCCGACCGCGACCACGGCGCCTGGATCGTGCCGGTGGACGACTGCTACGCGCTGGTCGGCGCCCTCCGCAGCCGGTGGCGTGGCCTGACCGGCGGCCAGGAGGTGCGCCGGCACCTCACCCAGTTCTTCACCGACCTCGACGGACGGTCGGCCGGAGCGCCGGCGACCGGCAACGACAGGAGCCCAGCGTGACCAAGAAGCCATCGTCGCTCAGGATCGGCAGGCGCGACACGCGCCCCGACTCGCCCTCCCACGTCAAGGGCGTCAAAGAGGGCAACGCCACCGGCAACTACGAGAAGATGGACGGCCACCTGCCCGACGGCCGCTCCACCGCCGGCCGTTCGACCGGGATCAACCCTCGCAAGCACGATCCGATCGACCCCGACATGCCCAACCTGTCGCCCGCCTGATCGCGACCGCCGACCATGCCACCGACCACACCGGCCCTGCGCATCGGCGTGCGCGGCGTCGAGGCGGCGGAGCCCGCCGTCGCCCCGGCGCTGCGGTTCCAGCTCGACCTGGAGGCGGACGCCCCGATCCGGGCGCTCACGCTGGCCACGCAGATCCGCATCGACGCCCCGGCCCGCGGCTACGACGACGGCTCGCGCGAGCGGCTCGCCGAGCTGTTCGGCCCGCCCGCGACCTGGTCCCGCAACCTGGCCAGCCTGCTGTGGACGCAGACCGTCACCCACGTGCCCGGCTTCGACGGCGCCACGACCACGCCGGTCACCGTCCCCTGCACGTACGACTTCGACGTGGCCGCCACCAAGTACCTGCACGGGCTCGCCGACGGCGAGGTGCCGCTGCGCTTCCTGTTCACCGGCACCCTCTTCTACCTCGACGGGGAGCGCCTGCAGGCCGCCCACCTGCCGTGGGACACCGAGGCGGGCTTCGCCATGCCGGTCAAGGCGTGGCACGACCTGATGGACCGGCACTTCCCGCGCACCGCCTGGATCCGGCTGGAGCGCGACACGTTCGACCGCCTGTACGCGCACCGGGTGCGGCACACCCTGCCCTGCTGGGACGACGCGGTGCGGTCGCTGCTGGAGACGAGCGGAGGCTGACCCACATGGATCCTGTCAGGCAGATCGCGCGGGCCGTGCTGTACGAGGGCTACCTGCTCTGGCCGTACCGGGAGTCGGCGCTGAAGAACCGGCACCGCTGGACGATCGGCGGCGTGCACCCCGAGGGGTACGGCAGCCCGTGGCTCATGCGTACCGAGTGCCTGCTCGAAGCCGGGCCCAGCGACGCCCTCGACGTGTGCGTGCGGTTCCTGCACGTCGTGACCCGCCACCCGGCCGGCCAGGAGGCGACCGAGCGCGAGGTGACCGTGCCGGGGCTCGTCCTGGACGAGCTGCTGCGCGGCCCCGTCGTCACGGAGATCGAGGTCGCGGACGGGCTGCTGCGCGGCCCCGGTGACGAGGCGCGCGCGTGGGAGGCGC
The DNA here is from genome assembly GCF_006334985.2 of Nonomuraea phyllanthi. Taxonomy (GTDB): domain Bacteria; phylum Actinomycetota; class Actinomycetes; order Streptosporangiales; family Streptosporangiaceae; genus Nonomuraea; species Nonomuraea phyllanthi. The sequence continues at coordinate 194,591 of NZ_VDLX02000012.1, read as the reverse complement.
TGAGCGGCCGGATCGAGACCAGCGCGGAACGGCTGCGGCCCGGTCTCGCGCGGATCAGGGTGGAGGTCGTCAACACGACCCCCTGGCCCGGCGGCTCCCGCGACGAGGCCATGCTGCGCACGCTGGTCTCGGCGCACACCGTGCTGCGCGCGCCGGGCGCCCGGTTCGTCTCGCTCATGGACCCGCCCGAGGAGCTGCGGGCGTACGCGGCGGGCTGCGACAACGTCGGCGCCTGGCCCGTCCTCGTGGGCGAGGACACCATGCTGTCCTCGCCGATCATCCTGTACGACAACCCGAAGATCGCGCCGGAGAGCCCGGGCGACCTGTTCGACGCGACCGAGATCGACCAGCTGCTCACGCTGAGCGTGCTCGCGCTGAGCGACGAGGAGCGGCGGGAGATCCGCGCCGGCGACCCGCGCGCCAGGGAGATCCTCGACCGCTGCGAGGCCCTCACGCCCGAGGAGCTGATGCGGCTGCACGGCGTCATGCGCAAGGAGGAGCACGCATGAGTGATTTCTGGGATCGGATGGAGGCTCCGGGGCCGGGCACGGTGGTGATCGACGGCGTGCCGGTCGGCCCCGGCAGCCGGGTCCGGCTGCGGCCCCGCAGCCAGGCCGACATCTTCGACCTCGTGCTCGACGGCCGGATCGGCGTCGTGGAGAGCGTGGAGCAGGACGACGAGGGCGGCATCCACCTCGCGGTCACGCTCGACGACGACCCCGGGCGCGACCTGGGCGAGGCCCGGCTGCCCGGGCATCGGTTCTTCTACTCCCGCGACGAGGTCGAGCCCCTGGGCGAGGCGCGCAAGGTCCTGGTCGCCGGGATCGGCAACGTGTTCCTGGGGGACGACGGCTTCGGCGTCGAGGTGGTCCGCCGCCTGGAGGGCGCCCTGCCCGGCGCGGACGTCGTCGACTTCGGCATCCGCGGCATGGACCTGGCCTACGCCCTGCAACGCGACTACGCGGGCGTGGTCTTCGTGGACGCGGCGGCCCGCGGCGAGGCGCCCGGCACGCTCACCGTGCTGGAGCCCGACCTGCCGGACGGCGAGCGGACGCTGGTGGAGACGCACGGCATGGACCCGGTCAGGGTCCTGCGGCTGGCCCGGCAGCTCGGCCGCGTGCCCGCCCTCGTGCGGGTGGTCTGCTGCGAGCCGCTGTCGGTCGCGGAGGCGCCGTTCGAGCTGAGCGAGCCAGTACGCGCGATGGTCGGCGAGGCGACGAGCCTTGTGAAGTCCCTGGTTATGGAAATGATTGCGGAAAACGCCGTTCCCGGCTCCCGCGATCCTGCACCCCGATGAGGTGATGTGAGATGTGGAAGTCGCGCGTGGTGAAGCTGCTCGTGGTCTGCGGGCTCGCGGCGATGCTCGTCCACCAATGGCCGGAGATCCGGCGGTACATGAAGATGGAACGGATGTAGGGCAGCATGCATGAGATCGGGATGTGCGAGGGCCTCGTCGAGCTGATCCGGGAGCGGGCGGGGGGCAGGCGCGTCACGTCCGCCCGGGTCCGCGTCGGCGCCCGGCACGCCGTCGTGGACGACGCCTTCGGGCAGGCGTTCACGATGGCCGCGGCCGGCACGCCGGCCCAGGACGCCGAGCTTGAGCTGGTCATCACGCCTATGACGGTGCGCTGCGACACCTGCGGCAGCAACTCCGAGTCCGTGGACGCGCTCGCCGTCTGCCCCGTCTGCGGCGCCGACGACGTGGACGTCAGCGGCGGCGACGAGCTGGTGCTGGAGTCGGTCTCCTTCGGCGAGGAGGTGCCGGATGTGTCTCGGCATCCCCGGTGAGCTGGTGGAACGCCTGCCGGAGCACGAGGACCTGGCCGTGGTGGACGTCAGCGGCGTGCGCCGGCGCATCAACATCGGCCTGCTCGCCGACGAGCGGCTCGCGCCGGGCGACTGGGTGCTCGTGCACGTCGGGTTCGCACTGTCCAAGATCTCCGAGAAGGAGGCGCAGGCGGTGCTCGACTACCTGCGGGGGCTCGGGCAGCCGTACGCGGACGAGCTCGACGCGCTGCGCGCCTCGGACATCGCGTGAGGAGGACCTGTGATGCGCTTCGTCGATGAGTTCCGCGACGCGGACCGGGCGCGGGCGCTCGCCGCGCGGATCGCCGAGAGCTGCCGCCCCGGCCGCACGTACACGTTCATGGAGGTGTGCGGCGGCCACACCCACACCATCTACAAGCACGGCCTCGAAGACCACCTGCCGCCCGAGGTGAACCTCGTGCACGGCCCCGGCTGCCCGGTCTGCGTGATCCCGATGGGCCGGGTGGACGACGCCATCCACATCGCCCGCCAGCCCGGCGTGATCATGACCTCGTTCGGCGACATGATGCGCGTGCCCGGCGGGACGGGCTCGTTCCTGGACGCCAAGGCGGCGGGGGCGGACATCCGGATGGTGTACTCGCCGCTCGACGCACTCAAGATCGCGCGCGCCAACCCGGACCGCAAGGTCGTGTTCATGGCCATCGGGTTCGAGACCACCGCGCCGTCGACCGCCATGACCGTGCTGCGGGCCGCGGAGGAGGGGCTGAGCAACTTCTCCGTCTTCTGCAACCATGTCATGATCATTCCGGCGGTCAAGGCCATCCTCGACTCGCCGGACCTGCGGCTCGACGGGTTCATCGGCCCCGGCCACGTCTCGGCGGTGATCGGCTGCCAGCCGTACGAGTTCATCGCCCGCGACTACGGCAAGCCGCTGGTGGTCGCCGGGTTCGAGCCGCTCGACATCCTGACCTCGGTGCACATGCTGCTCACCCAGCTCGCCGAGGGCCGCTGCGAGGTCGAGAACCAGTACGCCCGCGTGGTGCCCTGGCACGGCAACCGCATCGCGCTCTCGGCCATCGGCCGGGTGATGCGGCTGCGCCCGCACTTCGAGTTCCGCGGGCTCGGGTTCATCGCGCACTCGGCGCTGGCCATGGCCGACGAGTACGCCGCCTTCGACGCCGAGCGCGTCTTCGACCTGCCCGGCGTGCGCGTGGCCGACCCCAAGTCGTGCCAGTGCGGCGAGGTGCTCAAAGGCGTGCTCAAGCCGTGGGAGTGCAAGGTGTTCGGCACCGCCTGCACGCCGGAGACGCCGATCGGCACCTGCATGGTCTCCTCGGAGGGCGCCTGCGCGGCGTACTACAACTTCGGCCGGTTCAGCCGGGACCAGATGCGCGCCGCGGCCCGCGAGCCGCTGGCGGAGGAGGCGAGCCGGGCGTGAGCCGCGAACAGCAGGTGCTCGACCGCATCGAGCGCATCCGGCGCCGCAAGCCGGTCATCAGGGAGGAGCGCATCACGCTCGCCCACGGCGCCGGCGGCAAGGCCACGCACACCCTGATCGAGGCGGTCTTCCTGGAGGCGTTCCGCAACCCGCTGCTCGCGCCGCTCGACGACGGCGCGCTGCTGCGGGCCGGTGATCAGCAGCTGGCCTTCACCACCGACTCGTACGTGGTGTCGCCGCTGTTCTTCCCCGGCGGCGACATCGGCGACCTGGCCGTCAACGGCACCGTGAACGACCTGGCCATGTGCGGGGCGCGACCGGTCCACCTGTCGGCGGGCTTCATCCTGGAGGAGGGCTTCGCCGTCGCCGACCTGCGGCGCATCACCGACTCCATGGCCGCGGCGGCCGAGGCGGCCGAGGTGGCGATCGTCACCGGCGACACCAAGGTCGTCCAGCGCGGCAAGGCCGACGGCTGCTACATCACCACGTCCGGGGTCGGGCTCGTCGAGCAGCCGGTCACGCTGTCGGCAGCGCGTGCCCGTCCTGGCGACGCGGTCATCGTGTCGGGCCCGATCGGCGAGCACGGCGCGGCCATCATGCTGGCCAGGGACGACTTCGGCATCGAGGCGCCCATCCGCTCCGACACCGCCCCGCTGCACGGGATCGTCCGCGAGCTGCTGGCGGCGCTGCCGAGCCACGTGAGGGCACTGCGGGACGCCACCCGAGGCGGCGTGGCCACTGTGCTGAACGAGGTGGCCCGCAGCTCGGAGGTGGCCGTCGTGCTGCAGGAGGAGCAGATCCCGGTACGGCCGGAGGTCACCGGCGTGTGCGAGCTGCTCGGGCTCGACCCCCTCTACGTGGCCTGCGAGGGCCGCTTCGTGACGGTGGTCGACGGGGAGCACGCCGGGCAGGCCCTCGACACGCTCCGCTCCCACCCGCTGGGCGAGGGCGCCGCGATCGTCGGCACCGTGGCGGCCGCGCCGGCCGGGCTGGTCCTGCTGCGCACCGCCTTCGGCGGCACCAGGGTCGTGGACGTCCTCGTGGGCGACCCGCTCCCCCGCATCTGCTGACACCGGCGGGAGGCGGCCCGCTGCTGGCGCGGGCACGCGCGTCCACCGGCACCAGGCCCGCTGCGCCGCGTCCACCGGCACCAGCGGGCGCGGCCGGCTACGCCAGGTCTGCCGACACCAGCTCGGCCAGCACGTGGTACAAGGTCGCCTGCGCCTCCTGGATGCGGTGCACCGACGACGACGGGACCACGAACAGGTGCTCGGCCAGCCGCTCCTCGGCCATCCGCCCGCCCCCCGAGCCGGCGAACCCGATCGTCACCATGCCGAGACGGGCCGCCTGGGCCAGGCCCTGGAGCACGTTCGCCGAGCCGCCGCTGGTCGACAGCGCGCAGGCGACGTCGCCCGCGCCGCCGAGCGCGGCGAGCTGCCGGGCGAACACCACCTCGAACCCGACGTCGTTGCCGAGCGCCGTCACGAGCGCCGAGTCGCCGGCCAGCGACACCGCGGGCAGGCCGCGCCCGGTGAACAGCGCCGCCACCGACTGGGCGTCCGTGCTGCTGCCACCGTTGCCGAACGTGAACAGCCGCCCTCCCCCGCGAAGGGAGGCGGCCACCGCCTCCGCGCACGCGCGCAGCGGCTTGTCCATCTCGTCGAGCACCCGCCGCCGCAGCTCCAGGCTCTCGCGCGCCTTCGCGGCGGTGGACGCCGTCAGGTCGAGCGGATCCCGCCGCAAGAACGGATAAAGCTCTTCCATCACGATCCGTCCCTTCCGATGACGGCGATCGCCTCGCCGGCGTGCACCAGCACCGTGTCACCGATCCGCGCGTCCACCAGCGCCACGCTGATCTCCTCCGTGCCCGCGCCGGTGTCGGCCCTGGCGAGCCCCGCGGGCAGCAGCCCGACGACCCGCACCTGCACGGCCACGTCGCCGCAGGTCACGCAGGAGTCGCAGGCGCCGTCCCCGCTCACGAGACCGTCCCCACTCATGAGCCGGCCTCCTGGAACACGTGGACCAGCTCCCACAGCAGGTGGTACACCGTGACGTGGATCTCCCCCGCGACCAGCGGATCGTCGCAGCGCGCCGCCAGCACGTGGTCGGCCCCCGCGCCCGTCTCGTTCACCGTCAGCGCCACGGTCAGCATGCCGAGCGCGCGGGCGGCGGCGAAGTCACCGGCAGCGGGCCGTACCCCGACGGCGATGTCCTGGGAACGGCCCAGGACCGGCAGCAGCGACGGCTCGGCGCCCAGGCAGAGGGCGGGAAGCGCCCGCTTGCCGACGATCACCGGATGGGTGAACTCCACCGCAACGTGCGCCGCGTCCGCCGCCGCCTCGCCCCGGCCGAAGGCCAGCAACCTGCCCCCGCGCCGGAACCGCTCCGACATCGCGGACGCCGCCTCGATGACGGCGCCCACCTCTTCCACCAGCGCCGTTCCCGCCGCGTCACGGACCTGATCGAGCACTCCCGACATCCCGTCTTCTCGGATGCACGACATCGCCCATTCCATCGCGGCCCGGCCTGGATGATACGCATTTCGCCGCCACCGCTTCGGCAAGGTCCCGGCAAGATTCCCCCGCGCGACCGGCGACGCGGCCGGGGCCTACCAGGTGACGGGCAGCTCGTAGACGCCGTACACCGCCCCGTCGTGCTTGAACGGGATGCGCTCCAGGTCGGTGGCCAGCCGCAGGGTGGGGATGCGCCGGTAGAGGGTGCTGTAGACGACCTGCAGCTCCATGCGGGCCAGCGGCTGGCCGAGGCACTGGTGCACGCCGAAGCCGAAGGCCACGTGGCGGCGGGCGTCGCGGCGCAGGTCGAGCTCGTCGGGGTCGGGGAAGACCTCGGGGTCGCGGTTGCCGATGTCGTTGGCCAGGATGATGCCCTCGCCCGCCCTGATGGTCCGGCCGGCGATCTCGATGTCCTCCCGGGCGACGCGGCGGCGGCCGTTGTGGGTGATGTTGAGGTAGCGCAGCAGCTCCTCGACCGCCCCGGCGACCAGCTTCGGGTCGTCGCTCTCGCGCAGCAGGGCGAGCTGGTCGGGGTGGCGCAGCAGGGCGAGCGTGCCGAGCGCGATCATGTTGGCGGTGGTCTCGTGCCCGGCGATCAGCAGGAGCACGCCCATCTGGGCGGCCTGCCGCCGGGTCAGCTCGCCGGACGTCACGCGTTCGGCGACCCGCGAGAGCAGGTCGTCGCCCGGCTCGGCGAGCTTCCTGCCCACCAGCTCGTCGAGGTACTCGTTCAGCCGCGCGCCGGCCTCGGCCCGCTGCTCGGGGGTGGCGCTGCGCCTGATGATGGTCTTGCTGTTGTCCTGGAAGAAGTCGTGGTCCGCGTACGGCACGCCGAGCAGCTCGCAGATCACCAGCGAGGGCACCGGCAGCGCGAACGCCTCGACCAGGTCCACCGGCCTGGGCCCGGCCAGCAGCTCGTCGAGCAGGTCGTCCACGATCTTCTGCACGGCCGGGCGCATGGACTCGACCCGCCTGACGGTGAACGTCGCCTGCACCATGCGGCGCTGCCGGGCGTGCTCGGGGTCGTCCATCAGGATGAAGCTCAGCGAGCTGTTGCGGGGCCGGGGCGCCGGGCTCGGGAAGCCGGGGCGGGTGACGTCGGCGCTGACCCGCGGGTCGGCCAGCAGCGCCCGCTGCTCGGCGTACGAGGTCACCAGCCACGGCGTGCTGCCGTCCCACAGCCGCACCTTGGCCAGCGGCCCCTCCTCGCGCAGCGCCTGAAGGGCCGGCGGCGGGTCGAACGGGCACCCGGCCGCCCTGGCCATGGGGAAGTCCGGAACCTCGGGCCTGCTCACCGCGTCGCTCAACGTGTCAGTCATCGTCTGCTCTCCTCCCGGATCGGCCGGCACACGGGTTTACGCTTCTCTCTCCGAGCTCGGCGAGCTCGCCGGCGACGGCGGAACCGTCAGCATGAACTGCCGCTCGCCGCCTCGGACGTCACGGGCGCCGCCCACAGGGCGACGATGGCGTCGATCAGCCCGGTCGCGGCGCCGTGCCAGGTGGCCCTGGGCGTGGGCCGGCCCTCGGCCAGGGCGCGCTCGCGCTCGGCGCACATGTGGACCATCAGCTGGCTCGCCATGTCACTGCGCTCGGCACGCACCTCGGGCGGCAGCTCGGGCAGGCACCGGTTGAGCCCGTCGAGCACCTCGACGAGCGTGGGTGAGGTCAGCGCCTCCTCGACCATGATGTCGCGCAGCGCCGGGTCGGACAGCACCTGGGCGCCGAACCGGGCGAACCACGTGGGGCTGCCCATCGCACCCAGATGCTCGGTGACCGGGCGCACCAGGCAGGCCACCCAGTCGCGTACGTCGGCCGAGTCGCCGATCTCCGCCAGCATCCGCTTGCGGAGGCGTTCGAGCCGCGTGGCGTGCTTGCGCACGATCGCGCGCACCAGGTCGGCCTTCGTGCCGAAGTGGTAGCCCACCGCCGCGTTGTTGCCCTGGCCCGCGGCCTCGCTGACCTGCCGGTTGGACACGGCGATCACGCCGTGCTCGGCGAACAGCCGCTCGGCCGCCGTCAGGATCTGCTCGCGGGTGGCGCTGGCGCGCTCGGTGCGTACGGCCACGCTCACCACCCGCTCGCCCCGCCCGACCTCCGCCCACTGATGGCTTGACGCACTGTAACCTCCGCAGTCGACTCTGTCGCGATCAGCCAACCAGAGCGGCACTGTTTAAGTCAAGCGCCTGATTTAAAATCTACCCGCCGATGGGCTCGGGGCTTTCGCCGTTCCGGTCAGCCTTCCGAGTCGCCGTTGATCAGGAAGCCGGGCCGGGTACGGTGCCACTCCGGCACGTCGAGCCCGTTGAGCGCCGCGACGATCCGCTTCTCCTCGTAGACGAAGTGGGTCTCCATCAGCGCGGCGAGGCTGTCGAGCTCGGTGCGCGCCCTGGCCAGGTCACCGCACTCGTCCAGGCCCTCGATCAGCTCCCGCAGCCGCCGCAGGGAGTCCTCCACCAGCACGTGGTCGCGGCGCAGCTCGTCGAGGACCGGGCCGAGCTCGGGGAAGCGCTCGGCGAGCGCCGGGAACGCGCCGCCGTCCTCGCCGGAGTGGTGCCGGCTCAGCGCGGAGCAGAAGGTCAGGCAGTGAGCCCGCAGGTCGTGGAGTCGCGTGCCGCCGCGAAGCGGGCCACCCCCGCCGTCGAGATGCTCCCGCAGAACGTCCAGCTGCTCCCGCAGCCAGATGTGCACGTCGATCAGTTGATTGCCGAACGCCGTCAGGCGCCCGTCGGGTGTTTCCATCGTCGTCCCAGGATCCGGCGCCTCCATGCCCTCGGCGGTCTGCCTGCCGGGTGCACCGCGACGCTGGCAAGGAGCCCATCACCGTTCGCGCCACCGGTCAAATCGGCGCCTCGTCCGGGCCGGGACCGGGGGGCGGGGGCTCGATCGTCTCCGGCCGGCCGAGGCGGCACGGCTAGGCGCGGCCCCGCTGGAAGGTGGCGTACAGCCACCACATCGACGGCACCAGCAGGAACGCGCCCACGGCCAGCGAGCCCAGGCTGGCCGCCAGCACCGATTCGGTGGCCGCCGCGTCGCCCAGGGAGACGCCGGGCAGCAGCCACGGGTACTGCCCGATCCCCCACCCCCACAGCAGCCCGGCCACGGCCAGGCCGGCGGTGAGCCGTACGGCCACGTACGCCCGCCACAACAGCAGCAGCAGCGAGGCGAGCCCCGCGATGATGGACACGAGCAGGAGGGGCAGCGCCCGTCCTGAGATCAGCGCGACGAACAGGCCGGGCGCGTCGGCCCGCAGCACGAGCAGGCCCGCCGCCGACAGCGCGCCGACCACCACGCCGGTGCCCAGCGCGCGCCGCCGGAAGGCCTCCGCCAGGTCGTCGTGCCCGGCGCGCTCGGCGTCGCGGGTCAGGTAGACGCAGGCCAGGTACGCGGCGGTGCCGATGGCCAGCACGCCCGCGACCAGGGACGTCGGGTTGACCCAGCTGCCGATCAGGTCGCCCCTGGCGATGCCGGGCGGCACCCGGCCCGAGGCGATGGCCCCCGCGACCGTGCCGAGGAAGAACGGGGTGGCGAGGGAGGAGAAGGCGAACGTGGCGCCGAACAGCCGGCGCTGCCAGAGCCGCGTGGACACCTTGCGGAAGGCGAAGGCCGCGCCCCGGCCGATGATGCCCAGGGCGGCGAACGTGAGCGGGATGTAGAGCGTGGAGGCGATGGCCGCGAACACCGAGGGGAAGCCGGTCCACGCCATCACGATCACGAAGATCAGCCACACGTGGTTGGCCTCCCAGACGGGGCCGATCGAGTGCTCGATCTGGTCCCGCTGCCGCTGCCCCGCCGTGGCGCCGCCGGCCAGCAGGTCCCAGACGCCGCCACCGAAGTCCGCCCCGGCGAACAGCACGTACGCGGTCAGCCCGAGCCACAGCACCGCGAGCATGACGTCCGGCAGCGGCATGCTCACACGACCTTGTAGCCGCTGACGTCGCGCTCCTGGGGGGCGATCGGCACGGGCACGTCACGGGCCAGGCGGCGCATCACGTACACGCTGGCCACGGTGAGCACCACGTAGATCGCGGCCACCAGCACGAATCCGTACACCAGGCCGGGCGCCGGGTTGACCGCGTCCGCCGTGCGCAACACCTCGTAGACGATCCACGGCTGGCGGCCCACCTCGGTGAGGATCCAGCCGCACTCCAGCGCCGCCACCGCCGCCACGCCCGACACCGCCGTCGCGCGCAGGAACCAGCGCGTCCTCGGCATGGTCCGATGTCGCCACCAGTACCAGGCCAGCCAGGCACCGAGGGCCAGCAGCGCGAAGCCCAGCCCCACCATGATCTGGAACGACCAGTGGACGATGTTGACGGGCGGCCGGTCGCCGGGCGGCACCGACTCGAGGCCCCGGATCTCGGCGTCCGGGTTCCAGTGGGCCAGGAGCGACAGCCCGTACGGGATCTCCAGCGAGTACCGCAGCCGGTCGTCGATCATGACGCCGCCGAGGTGGAGCGGCACCGCGCGGGCGGTCGTGAAGACGCCCTCCATGGCGGCGAGCTTGACCGGCTGCTGCTCGGCCACGGACCGCGCGGCCCAGTCGCCCACGTAGATCTGCACGGGCGAGATGATCGCGGCCACGGTCAGCGGCAGCAGCAGGCCGAGCCGGTGGTAGCGGTCGCGGCGCCCGCGCAGCATGGCGACGGCGTAGACGCTCGCGATGCCGAACCCGGCGACCATGAACGCGGCCAGGATCATGTGCGTGGTCATCGACGGCACGGCCGCGTTGAACATCGCCGCCCACGGTCGGACCGCCACGACGCGGCCGTCGTCGACCCGGAAGCCCACCGGGTGCTGCATCCAGGCGTTGGCGCAGACGACGAAGAAGGCGCTGGCGACCCCCGCCACCACGATCGGGATCCCGGTCAGCAGGTGCGCCCTGGGCGGGAGGCGGTCCCACGCGTACAGGTAGAGGCCCAGGAAGATGGCCTCGATGAAGAACGCGATGCCTTCCAGGGCGAACGGCAGGCCGATGACCTCGCCGTACACGCCCATCATGCCCGGCCACAGCAGGCCCATCTCGAACGACAGGATCGTGCCCGAGACCGCGCCCACCGCGAAGAGCACGCCCATCGCCCTGGCCCAGCGGCGGGCCAGCAGCCGGTAGTACTGGTCGCCGCGCCGGTGGCCGCGCCACTCGGCGAGCAGCGTGATGGCCGGCATGCCGACGCCGAGGCAGGCGAGCACGATGTGCCAGCCCAGCGACACCCCCATCTGCATCCGCGCGGCCCACAGGTCGGCGAGGGCGGCGCCGGCCTCGGCGGTGATCGCGTGCGACATCGTCCCCCCGCTGCTCGGATCGATCCCGCCGTTCCTGCCCGAGATCGGGTACGGGTAATGCCAAACTCGTGATCTGAAACATTCACCCGGTTCTGATGGCTCTTGTCGCGGGGGTGGCCATCTGTGCCGCTTCGACCGGCCGGAGGTCCGGGGCGCCGGCTGGCGAAAGGAGCGAGGGCGCCCGGGGGCCGGGCGCCCTCACCTGTCAGACCTGCTGGTCGTACTCGACGGCGTAGTCCTGGTGCGCCCGGTCCTTCAGCGCGGCCGCCGCCACCACGCTGATCAACGCACATATCGCCATATAGACGGCGATCGCGAACGAGCTCTGGAAGGTGGCGTACAGCCACACCGCGATCAGCGGCGCCGGCCCGCCCGCCGTCACCGAGGCCAGCTGGTAGCCGAGCGAGGAGCCGCTGTACCGTAAGCGCCCGGTGAAGCTCTCGGCGATGAACGTGGCCTGCGGGCCGTACTGGATGTCGTGGATCGGCGCCGCCAGCACGACGGCCAGGAAGACGAGCGACGGCACCCGGGTGTCGAGCAGCGGCCAGTAGACGAACGACCAGACCACCATGGCGGCGGCCCCGATGATGTACAGCCGCCGCCGTCCCACCAGGTCGGAGATGTAGCCCCAGAAGGGCACGGTGAACAGCGACACGATCCCGGCGACGATGACGTACAGGTAGACGTCACCGGTCGAGAACCCCAGGGTCTTGGTGGCGTATGTGAGGATGAAGACGGTGAAGATGTAGAACGGCGCCTGCTGGCCCGTCCTGAGCAGCGCGCTCAGCACGATCTCCCGCCAGTTCCTGACGATGACCTCGCGGACGGGCACCCGCTCGACCCGCTTCTCCGCCAGGACCTTCGCGAAGACCGGCGTCTCCAGGATGCCGAGCCTGATGTAGAGGCCGACCCCGGCCATCACGATGCTGAGCAGGAACGGGATGCGCCATCCCCAGGCGGGGTCGAGCGGCTGGAACACCTGGAGTGCCACGTAGCCGAGCACCAGCCCGACCGGCACGCCGAACTGCGGCCAGCTTCCCAGGAAGCCGCGCCGCCCGCCGCGCGACTGGCCCCACTCGGTGGCCAGCAGCACGGAGCCGCCCCACTCGCCGCCGACGCTGATGCCCTGGATCAGGCGGAGCAGGGTCAGCAGGATGCCGCCCCAGATCCCGATCTGCTCGTACGTCGGCACGAGCCCGACCAGCGCGGTGGCGATGCCCATGCTCACGAGCGTGATGATGAGGGTGGCCTTGCGGCCGATCCGGTCGCCGTAGTGGCCGAAGATGGCCGCCCCGATCGGGCGGGCGGCGAACCCGCCGAAGTAGGTGCCGAGCGACAGCAGGAGACCTGTCGTGGGGTCGCTCTTGGGGAAGAACAGCTCCGCGAAGATCGTGCTGGCCGCGAAGCCGTAGAGGAAGAAGTCGTACCATTCGATCGAGGTGCCGACGGCGGAGGCGACCACCGCCCGGACCAGTTGTCTGTTCTTCTGCTGCCCTGTCGTGTCGAGTCGCTGCTCCTCTGCCATCTACCGCTCCTCAATGGGAACCGCGTTTCCCGCGACGGTACATGACACAGCACCGGCGGTCACGAGCCTTGTTCACGACCTGGAGGCGGCACGGGGAGCCCCGGAGCCCGGGCGTTCCGCGCGGGCTCCGGGGGCGGTCACCTGGTCCGGTAAACGCGCAGATAGTCGAACTCGGCGTCGACCGCCGGCTGGGCGCCGCCGTGGGCGACGAGGCCGATGCGCGGAACGGTGTCCTTCGGGAACGTCCACACGCCGCCCCACGTCCACGTCCGCCCGTCGCGGCTCGACGCGGCCCGGAACTCGTGCTCGCCGTTCGCCGGGTCCACGTGGTGGGCCAGCCTGAGCCAGGTCGTCCGGGCGGGCGGGCCGACGATGTTGCCGCCGTAGGACAGGCGGCCGGCGAACGGCAGCTCGCGGCCGTACTCCACCTGGCGGGTGTTCCAGATGGCCACCTGGCACAGCCGGGCGAAGTCGTCGTCGGAGGCGTAGGCGACCAGGCCGGCCTGCTGGTAGTTGCGTACGGTGTCGTCGCCGAGGTCGAGCGTCACCTTGGTCTCCACGACGTAGTCGCCCTCCGGCGCGTCGCGGAGCAGGACGCTCGCGGTGTTGGCGGTGCCCACCAGGTCCGCGTTCTGCAGCGGCCAGCGCAGCACGCCGCCGGTGACGCGGGCGTCCGGGTCCTCACGGACCCACTGCCAGTCGCCGCCCGCGCCGTCGGACTCCTCTCCGTCGAACTCGTCGGCGTCGATCAGGCGGCCGGGGCGCGGCACCGGCGCCGGGCGGGTGACGGGCCTGGCGAGCCGGGCCACGCTGACGTTGTCGAAGTCGGCCACGCCCTCGCTCACCAGGGCGAACCCGCCGGACAGCGGTACGGGCGAGTGGAGGCGGAGCGTGGCCTGCGGGTCGCCGAGGCGGCTCGACGAGACCTCCGCCGTGATCGTCCGCCCCTTGACCGTGACGGCCAGGTTGTGCCAGGTCGCCAGGCCTGCGGACGCGGCCTCACCGCCCGGCAGCGCGGCCGTCCGGCGGGCGCCGCCCGCCGTGATCGTCAGCCCGTCGGCGGACACCGTCACGGTGGCCCGCCCGACGCGCAGACCGGCCGACGGGCCCTCCAGCCGGAGGTCCGTCTCGGCGCGGATGTCGCCGCCGACGCCACGCCGCGCCGTCAGCGCGCCACCGCCGTCGGAGTGCCGGACATATCCGTCCTGCACGGTCCAGCCGTCCCCGCGCCACCCCGACAGATCATCGGTCAGGCTCACGAACCCGCGCGTGACCGGCGCCTCGTCCGACTGCTCCGAGGGCCCCGCCCCCGCCCGGACCATCGGCCAGCCGTCGATCCAGTCCAGCCGGTCGAGCAGCATCGGCCGCTCGTTGATCCCGTACGGGCCGTCCAGGAACGGGTCGTCCCGGTCGATCGCGTGGTAGGCCATCCAGTCCTGGCCGGCGAGGTCGGTGACCTGGGCGTGGTGGCCCGTGCCGATCCAGCGGTCGCCGTTCTGGTCGAGGACGGGGGTGCCGCCGGCGCGGGAGGCGAGCAGCGGCAGGCCCTCGCGGTCGGTGAAGGGACCGCGCGGGCTGGTGGCGCGGCCGGCCAGGACGGAGTAGCCGGTGGTGGGCCCCGCGCAGCAGTTCGCGGAGGAGGCCAGCAGGTAGTAGTAGCCGTCGTGGCGGACGACGTACGAGCCCTCGAACTTGTTGTCGATGGCCACCTGCGTCGGCTGCCCCACGGTGTGCAGCCCGTCAGGGCTCAGCTCCGTAACCCACAATCCGCCGAAAAATCCGCCGAAGTAGAGGTACTTGCGTCCGTCCACGTCCGTGAACTGCGCCGGATCGATCGTGTTCCAGTACGAGTCCCCCGACGGGCGCGGTGCCACCACCGGGGCCGAGAGGTGCGTCCACGGGCCGGTCGGCGTCGGAGCGGTGGCAGCGCCGATCGAGTAGTCCCACTCGTGCGGGCTGCTCGTGGTGTTGGTGACCGTGAAGTACATGACGTAACGGCCGTCGAGGTAGCGGATGTCGGGCGCCCACAGCAGGCTGCCGGGGGCCGCGTACGGGGGCAGGTTGTCCTCGCCGAACGCGTCGCCGACGTACGTCCACGAGACCAGATCGGTGGAGCGGGCGATCGGCAGCCGGTGGTGGGTGCCCTCGCCCTCGCGGAGCGGGTCGGAGGTTCCGTACGCGTACCAGTAGCCGTCGAGCCCCCGGATCACGGCGGGATCGGCGAAGCTGTCGGCGAACCCGGACGAGACGGGATTCTCGTACGCGTGGCCAATGGGGTCGTTGAGGCCGGTGAGTAAGGAGAGGACCAGCGATGCGACCGCAGCGATACGCATATGTCAGCCTTTCAAGCCACTACGGGAGATGCCTTCGATGACGTACCGCTGGGTCAGGGCGAACAGGATCAGCACCGGGACGCTCGCCAGCACGGCGCCTGCCATGATCACCGGATAGTCGATCGTGTACGCGCCCTGAAGGATGGAGAGCCCCGGCGGCAGGGTGAAGTACTCAGGACTGAACAGCACGTAGACCGGCCAGATGAAGTCGTTCCAGTTGCTCATGAAGCTCAGCACCGCCAGCGTGGCCAGCGCGGGCTTCGACAGCGGCAGCGTGACCCGCAGGAAGATGTGCCAGTGGTTGGCCCCCTCCATGAGCGCCGCCTCGTCCAGCTCGCGCGGCAGCCCGAGGAAGAACTGCCGCAGGAAGAACACCCCGAACGCGCCCGCCGCCCCCGGCACGATCAGCGCGGTCAGGCTGTCCAGCCAGCCAAGCTGATCGATGATCAGGAACTGCGGGATGAGGAAGACGAACCCGGGCACCAGCAGCGTCCCGACGATGACGCCGAACATCAGCCGCTTGCCCCGGAACTCCAGCCGCGCCAGCGCGTACGCCGCCAGCGACGAGACGGCGAGGACCAGCAGCATGTGCCCGGTCGCGGCGATCAGGCTGTTGAGGAACCAGCGCAGCACCGGCGTCTGCGTGGTGCCCTCGAAGAGGGTGCCGTACGCGTCGGTGACCGGCTCGGCGGGCCACACCGTGGGCGGCACCCGCGTCGCCTCGGTCTGGCTCTTCAGCGAGGTGCCGAGCGCCCACAGCAGCGGCGCCACGAACACCACGGCCAGCGCGACGAGGACCGTGTACCGCCTCACGACCGCCCCCTGAAGAGCCGGAAGTTGAGCACGCTGACGACGATCAGCGCGAGCGTGAGCACGTAGCTCATCGCCGAGGCGCTGCCCATCTTGTACTGGCTGAGCCCCACGTCGAGGATGTAGACGATCGCCGTCCTGGTCTCGCCGCCCGGCGCGCCCTGGGTCAGCAGGTACGACTGCCCGAACATGTTGGCCGAGGCCAGGATCGTCGTCGTCACCACGAACAGCGCCACGGGCCGCAGCCCGGGGAGCGTCACGTGCCGGAACTCGGCCCACCGCCCGGCCCCGTCCACCTTGGCGGCGTCGTACAGCTCGCGCGGGATGTCCTGCATGCCCGCCAGGTAGATCACGCCGTTGAACCCCAGCGTCCACCACACGGTGACGCCCACCAGGGCCACCCACGCCCACGGCACGGCGGTCGTCCACGCGATGTCGGTGCCGAGCAGCCAGTCGATCAGGCCGAGGTTCGGGTCGAGCAGCAGCCGCCACATCAGGCAGACCACCGCCACGCCCAGCACGTACGGGGCGAAGAACAGGCCACGGAAGAACGTGCGCCCCCGGAACGGCCGGTTGAGCATCAGCGCCACCCC
Organism: Nonomuraea phyllanthi; assembly: GCF_006334985.2. Taxonomy (GTDB): domain Bacteria; phylum Actinomycetota; class Actinomycetes; order Streptosporangiales; family Streptosporangiaceae; genus Nonomuraea; species Nonomuraea phyllanthi. Next base: position 178,332 of record NZ_VDLX02000012.1, on the reverse strand, counting down.
GAGCGGCAGCACCACCAGGAACGGCACGCTGAACAGCGTGAAGATCCCGGTGGCCCGCATCGAGACCCAGAAGTCGTCGTAGACGGCCGACGACGGGTCGAACAGCGCGGAGTAGTTGTCCAGCCCGACGAACGGCTTGCCTTCGAGCAGGTAGTCCCAGTCGTGCAGGCTGACCCAGAGCCCGAAGACGGCCGGCGCCAGCACGAAGACGCAGAAGAGCACGAGGTACGGCGCCATGAACAGGTAGGGGGTGGCCCGCCCCGACCAGGTGAGCGTCCCGGCTCTGGAGCGCGCCGCCTTCGTGGCGGTGAGCGTGACCATCAGGCGCCGTATTTCTTCCGGTTCTGCTCCAGGACCTTGTCCGCCTTGGCGGCCGCTTCGGTGAGGGCGTCCTTCGGGCTCTTCTTCATGAGGATCGCCGCGTTGACCGCCTGGTCGACGACCGCCGAGGCGTCCCCGATGCCGGCCACGGACGGCAGGAAGTAAAGGTAGTCGATCTGCGAGCCGATCGCGGCCTGCTCCTTGAGCGCCTTGAACTCGGCGCTCTCGCGGATGGTCTTGCGCGCCGGAACCTGGCCCGCCTTGGCCCACTCGATCGAGTGGCCGCTGATCCAGTTGATGAACACCTTGGCGGCGGCCAGCTTGTTCTGGTCGGGGGTGCGCTGCTTGAAGACCACGAACTGGTGCGATCCGGCCCATGCGGACGGCTGCGTGCCGATCTGCGGCAGCGGCGCCACGCCCCACTCGAGGTTCTCGACCTCGCGCAGCGTGTTGATGGACCAGATGCCGTTCCAGTTGAAGGCGGCCTTGCCGTTCTGCAGGGCGATGAAGTCGGCGTCCTGGCCCACGTTCTTGGGGCTGTAGCCCTTGTTGACGAGGTCGACGAGCCAGGTCAGCGCCTGCACGCCGGGATCCTCGGCGAAGCGCGACACGCTGGCGTCCTCGGCGAACAGCCGCCCGCCGTACTGGTGCAGCAGGGTGCCGAACTGCATGCTCCCGGTGAACGGGAACGGCGTGGCCCAGTGCCCCTGGATGCCCGCCTTCTTCAGCTCCTCCAGCGCGGCCAGGTACTCCTCGCCGTTCTTGGGCGGGTTCTCCGGGTCGAGCCCGGCCTTCTTCATGACCGCCTTGTTGTAGAACATGCCGAGCGGGTGGACGTCGAGCGGGATGGAGTACCGGGCGCCCTTGTACACTCCGGCCTGCCAGACGGGCGGCGAGAAGTCGGCCTCGGTGAGGTTCAGCGCCTTGGCCACGTCGTCGAGCGGCAGCACCACCTGGCGGGCCGCGTTGGTGGCCACGCTGTCGACGTGCATGATGCCGAGGTCGGGGCCCTGACCTGCGGAGACGGCGGCCGGGACCTTCGCGTAGTAGTCGGCCCACTGGTAGACGTTCATGGTGACCTTGATGTTCGGGTGCTCGCCGTTGAACTGCTCGACCAGCCGCTTCATGAACGGCCCGTCGCCGCCGGTGAAGCCGTTCCAGAACGCCAGGGAGACGGCGGGGCCCGTGTAGGTCGTGGGGGCGGCCGTCGCCTGGGCCCCCGTCTGCTGCTGCGCCGCCTGCCGCGGGCCTCCGCCGCCGCCGCATCCTGTGAGGACCAGAGCTCCGAGACCGAGACCTAGCGCGCGCCGCCGGGTGAGGCTGTCCAGGGACATCTGCATCACACTCCTGCTGCCCATGTGGTGATGCCTCGTTGTACATCGTTGTATCTAACGTTGTAAACAGCGCCCGCCAGATTTGTTACATCGTTGTAAATCGCGATCTACCGGCCTTGGACGCAAGAGATCGGGCTAGTCTCGAAGCGATCCCGAAAGGCCCCCCGCCCCATGAGCGACCCTGATCAGAGCAAGGCGGCTCCCCCGACGCCGGATCAGCCGCGAACAGGCGCCAAGGCGCCTTCCCCTGCGCCGGAGCAGCCGCAGATCGGCACGTCCGTGAAGGTCGCGCTGATCGGCGCCCTGGCCAGCGTGGTCGTGGGATGGGTGCTGGCGCCGTGGATCGAGCTCTTCCGCACGCTGCCCCTCCACGTGCAGCTGTGGCTGCCGCCGGGCATCGGGATCGCCGTCGCGGGCCTGCTGTACGTCCCGGCGCTGCGCCGCTTCTTCCGCAGGCACGTGAAGGTCATCCGGTTCGGGCTGCTGGCGCTGGCCGGAGCCGGCCTGACCACCGTGGTGTGGGCCGCGTTCCAGACGATCACGGCGGACGACCAGTGCCCGGCGCCCACGGAGCTGCGGCTGGTGACCGCGCCCGAGAACGCGGCCGAGCTCACCTCGCGCGCCCGCCTGTACGCGCAGGAGAACCAGATCGACGGCTGCCCCTCGCTCCGGATGACGGTGGCCGTCGCGCCGCCGCCCGTGCACCTGCCCGACGCGTTCAACAACGAATGGGAGTGGCGCGAGGACCGGCGCGACCAGCCGTACGCCCGCCTTTACGGCCTGCAGCCCGACGCCTGGGTCGCCACCACGCCGGCCGAGCCGGACGAGCTCAGGGCGGGCGGGCTCAAGTCGCTGGGCGACAGCGCGTCCGACATCGGCGTGGGGCAGGACCAGCTCGTCCTCGCGATGACCGAGCAGCGGCGCGAGGAGCTGGGGCGGCACATGTCCGAGCCCGACCGCTACTCCTTCAAGCGGGTGTGGGACGTGCTGACCACGAAGATGGGCATGGCCGTCGCCCGGCCGTTCCCGGAGACGTCCGTCGCCGCGCTGATCGGCACCAGCGACGTGTTCAGGGGGCGCGGGCTGCCCGAGAAGAAGTACGGCGCGGCCGAGCAGGAGCTGGTCGGCAACGGGCTCGGCGCCGACACCGTCACCTCCCTGCTGTGCGCCTTCGACGGCCTCGCCAAGGAGGCCGCCGCGGCCGGCTCGGGAGATCCGAAGGTCGCGCTGCTGGTGCCCGGCCACAGCGTGGACGACTACAACGCCGGCCGCATCGCCGACTGCCCCGGGACCGGCGCGAGCACCCGCCTCATCGCGGTACGCCACCACGACCTGAGCGTCCTCGACTACCGCTACGTCGGGGTGACCTGGCCGGGCCAGCGCTCGGCCGGGCGGGAGGCGCTGGTCGAGCACTTCGGCAGGTGGCTGCGGAGCCACCCGATGTTCCCCAACGTGCCGGTGTCCAGCCGGCTCGAGGTCGACGAGGAACGGCTCGGGCAGCTGAAGAAACTCCTGCTCGACCAGCTGCGCCCGCAGCTCGACCTGCGGCTGATCATCGACACCTCAGGCTCGGCCGACCGCCCGGTACGCGTCCAGGCCGCCGAGGCGCTGCGTGCCCAGCTCCGCATGCTCGGGCCGCGCGACCGGGTCCAGGCGTTCGGCCTGCACTCCCGTACGAAGGGCGGGCGCGCGGAGCTGACCGCCATCGCCGGCAGGACCGGCCGCCAGCAGCTCGGCACGGTGGCCGTGGAGATCGAGAACACCGCGTTCGACCAGTGGGACGCCCCCGCCTCCGCCGGACTCGCCGAGCTCGGCGGCGACGAGGCGGTGCCCGCGCCCGTGGTGCTGCTGACCGACGGCCGGCTGTTCGACAACGAGGGCGGCGGCGACGCCGCGTCGGCCCTCGCGGGGGCCCTCGACGGCACCGCCACGGTCTCCGGCCTGTACGTGGTCGTCTTCGGCCAGGACCAGTGCGCCGTGACCACGCTGCCGGGCACGTCCAAGCCGTACCACTGCGTGACGGCGGGCACCAGCCCCGACAAGGCGATCACCCGGGCCATCATCACGGTGCGAGGCTGGCGATGATCCGGCAGCGGGGCGAGCGCCGACCGGTGCCGTGGAGGCGACGATGACCCCGCGGCCGGGTGCGCGTGGACGCGTGCTGGGGAGGCGGCGATGACCCCGGGGCCGGGCAGGCACAGCGGCGGTCCGCTGCCGGGAAGCCGCGGCGGGCCCCTGCCGACCGGTCGGGGCGGCGGGTTACGGGCGCTGGGCAGGAGCCGGAGCCTGTGGTCCCTCTGCTCCGGGGCCGTCCTGATGCTGCTGCTCCTGCTCTGGCAGTCCGGCCCGCCCGCCGGCCCGCCGCAACCGTCCCGGTCGGCACCGCCCGTCACCCCGGTCGCCGTGCCCTCGACGCCCCAGCAGGAGTGCGGCGGCCACGACGGCGAGCTCATCGTGGCCACCGGCGACGACATCAGCACGGGCAGCGTGCGGCGCGAGGTGTTCGACGAATGGAACGATCTGCTCAAGCCGCCCAGCGACCCGCCGGCCAAGCTGCTGGAGCTCTCCGACAGCACCGACGTGCGGCGCGCCCAGATGGCGGCGCTCGCCCAGGCCGGCAGCTGCGAGTACGACATCCTCGTGCTCGACGTGGCCTGGGTGAGCGAGTTCGCCCGGCACGGCTACATCCGGCCGATCGAGCTGGACGACCAGGACGGCCGCTTCCTGGCCGGTCCGCTCGCGGCCGGGCAGATCGACGGCAGGCAGTACGGCGTCCCCTTCGCCGCCGACGCGCCGCTGGAGTACCGCCGCCTCGACCAGCCCTCCGGCGGCTACCTGCTGCAGCTGAACGACCAGGAGATGGGCACGATCAACTTCCTGGAGATGATCGAGCTCGGCGGCGGCGACATCCTGGGCGGCGACGACCGGACCACGGTGACCCTGGGCGATGACCGCGACGAGACGTGGCAGGCCCTGACCAGCCCTCGACGCACGGTCTCCAGCACGGGCAGGGCCGCGCCCGTGCTGCGCGAATCGCTCCAGGTGACCGAGGACGCCAGCATCGTCGCCTTCAAGGAGGGCGAGATCGGCGGCCATCAGGTGTCCTACATGCGCAACTGGCCGATCGCGTTCCACCAGCTGGCGGCCGACCCCCGGATGCGCGGCCCGGACAAGCGGCTGCTGTTCGACGTACGCGCGCCGGCCACCCCCGGCGGCGTGCTCGGCGGCTCCGTCCTGGCCATCTCCCGGCACATCAAGCCGGACAAGCTGGCCCCGGCCATGCGCCTGATCGACCGCCTCACCGGCCAGGAGGCGCAGGCCCGCCTGTTCGCCTGCGGCGGTTACGGCCCCGTGCTGACCGAGGTGTACGAGCGGTACGAGGCCGGCGGCGGCGACGCCTGCCCGCGCCAGGACGGCTCCGACATCACCAACCCGAGCCGCGACGAGCTCGCCACGCTCGCCGGGCAGATCAGGAAGTCGATCGAGCTGGCCCGGCCGCGGCCGAAGTCGCCGTACTACGCCCAGTTCAGCGAGGTCTTCCGGCGGTGCGCGCGGGGGGTCTGGGAGCGGAGGGTGGGGCCGGACGCGTTCTTCTCCTCCGCCGCCACGCTGGAGGCGGCCCTGAACGGCAGAGTCCCCGCCGACCCGCCCCCTTGCTGACCCCGCGCACTCGACCGCCGAACGCCTTCCGCCGCCAGCCCAGGACCGGCCACCCGCACGGACTTCGCGCGCCCGGCCCGCGGGCGCCTTCGGCCTGGGAGCCACCCGGCTACGAATCGGCGCGGCCTCTGGAGCCGGTTCGACCCGCCCACCGGCCCGGTTCTTCCGGGGGCCGGTTCGACTCGTCCACCGGCCCGGTTCGTTCAGGGGCCGGTTCGTTCGGGGGCCGGTGGACGGGTCGTCAGTCGAGGGCCGGTGCCGCCTCGCCGACCGTCACGAACCCGGTGCCGGCGCGGTAGTGGGGGGACTGGTGGCGGAAGTAGGTGTTGTAGACCTCGCAGTAGCGCCCCCCGCGAGCCAGCAGGGCGGCATGGTCGCCCTCCTCCACGATCCGCCCGTGGTCGAGCACGATGATGCGGTCGACGTGCTCGATCGTGGAGAGCCGGTGCGCGATGACGATCGAGGTGCGGCCGGCCAGCACCAGGTCGAGCCCCTCCTGGATCTGGGCCTCGGTCAGCGGGTCGACGCTGGCCGTGGCCTCGTCGAGCACGACGATCGCCGGGTCCTGGATCAGCAGCCGGGCCAGCGCGACGAGCTGGCGCTGCCCCATCGACAGGGCACGGCCGTGCTCGCCCACGTCGGTCTCCAGCCCGTGGGGCAGGGCGTCGATCCAGTCGCCGCCGCCGACCGCGGCCGCCGCGGCGAGCACCTCGTCGTCGCCCGCCTCCGGCCGCGGATAGCGGATGTTGTCGGCGACGGTGCCGCTGAACAGGAACGGGGCCTGCGGCACGGCGCCGATCTGGCTGCGGAAGGCGCCCAGCTCCAGGGTGCGGATGTCGCGCCCGTCGATGAGCAGCCGGCCGTCCTGGAACTCGTAGAAGCGGGTGATCAGCTTGCTGAGCGTCGACTTGCCCGCGCCGGTGTGGCCGACGAGCGCCACGGTCTCCCCCGCCTCGATGAGCAGGTTGAAGTCGCGCAGCACGGGGTGGTCGGCGTCGTAGCCGAACGTGAGGTCCTGGAACTCGATGCGGCCCGCCAGCCGCCCGGGAGGCTCGGCGGCGCTCTGCACCACCCGCGGCGGGGCGTCGATCAGCGCGAAGACCCGCTCGGACGCGGACAGCCCCTGCTGGAACTGCGACCAGAACGCGGCGATCGACGTCAGCGGGAACCAGAAGAGCGACACGCCCTGCAGGAACAGGTACCAGTCGCCGGCGGACAGGCCGCGGTCGAGCACCTGCACGCCGCCCAGCTGGACGAGGCCCACCGTGGCGAGCCCGGCCACGAGGAACAGCACGGGGAAGATGGTGGAGAAGACGAACCCCTGGCGGAGCGTCACCTGGTAGCTCTGCTGGTTGATGGGCCGGAACTCGTCGTAGACCTGCTGTTCCTGGCGGAAGTTCTTCGCCACCGCGATGCCGCCCATGGTCTCCTGCAGGTTGGCGTTGACCCGGCTGAGCGAGCGCTGCGCCCGGCGGGTGCTGACCCTGGCCAGCCGCCGGAACATCAGCGCGAGGCCCACCACGATCGGCACCACCAGCAGCGTCAGCAGGGCCAGCTCGACGCTGCGCACGAACAGCAGGACCGTGACGAAGGCGACCATCAGCACCTGGCTGATCAGGTCCATCGTCAGCGAGGAGACGGTGGCGAAGTCGTCGGTGTCGGACGTGACCCGGCTGACGATCTTGCCGGACGGCGTCTCGTCGTAGAACGACAGGTCGCGCTCCAGCACCGCGTCGAACGCGTCCTCGCGCAATCGCAGCACCACGTCGCCGGTGACCCGGGAGCTGTATTTCTGCCGGATGTAGTTGAACACCCACGACATCGCGCCGGTGACCAGGATGCCCGCCGTGAGCAGCCAGCCCACCTGGCCGATCGTGCCGTCGGCGATGGCGTCGACGGCCAGGCTGCCCAGCGTCGGGATCGCCGCCTGGCTCGCCGACAGCAGCACGATCATGGTGGCGACCAGCAGCATCGACCCCAACTTCGGGCGGAAGTAGGAGACGATCCTGCGCAGCAGGTCACGGTCGCTGTAGGTGCGGTCGTAGTCCTCGGCGTCGAGACCGTCCATGATGAAACCCATCAGTGCGCCCCTCTCAGCACGCCGCCCTCGGCGCTCCCGGCGCCCGTCCCCGCCGCGGCGCCCTCGGCGCCGCCGGCGTCGGTCTCGACCTCGTCGTAGTGCGCGAAGATCCGCCGGTAGAGGCGGCTGCGCGCGATCAGCTCGTCGTGGGTGCCGAAGTCGACCACCTCGCCCCGCCGCAGCAGCAGCACCTTGTCGGCCCACCGGATCTGGGACAGGCGGTGGGTGATCAGCAGGGTGGTGCGCCCTTCGAGGATGCGCCCGATCGCCTGCTGGATGAGGTCCTCGGTCGCGGAGTCGATGGCGCTGGTCGAGTCGTCGAGCACGAGGATCGCCGGGTCGGTCAGCAGCGCCCGCGCGATCGCCAGCCGCTGCCGCTGCCCGCCTGACAGCGTGACGCCGCGCTCGCCGATCACGGTGTCGTAGCCGTCGTCCAGCTCGCCGATGAACTCGGCGGCCTGGGCGTCCTCCGCCGCCCGCACCACGGCCTCGTGGTCGGCGCGCTGCCCCAGGCTGAACGCGATGTTCTCGGTGACGGAGCGGGAGAACAGCACGATGTCCTGCTCGATGGTGGAGATCTGCGACCGCAGCGAGTCGAGGTCCCACGCGCGCACGTCGACGCCGTCGACGAGGATCCGCCCGGACGTGACGTCGTAGATGCGCGGCACCAGCTTGGTCAGGGTGCTCTTGCCCGACCCCGTCTCGCCGACGATCGCCACCGTCTCCCCCGGCCGCACGGTGAACGACATGCCGCGCAGCACCGGCTCCTCGTCGTCCTCGTAGCCGAACGTCACGTCGTCGAAGACGATCTCCCCGCTGATCGGCGCGGCGTGCCCGTCGCCGGGCTGCTCGATCTCGCTCTCGGACGTCATGATGCCGAGGATCCGCCGCGAGGACACGATGCCGATCTGGATCAGCGAGAACGTGAAGATCGACATCTGCGTCGGGAAGCCGAGCATGCCCATGAGCCCCATGAACGCCACCAGCTCCCCGAGCGTGATGGCCCCCGTGCCCTGGAGGTAGAGGGCGTGCCAGAGCGCCCCGGCCATGGCGACGGAGAACAGCAGGGTCGGCAGGTAGCGGGCCTGCACCAGCCCGTTGCGCACGAACGAGTCGCGGTAGCGCCGCGCGTTGGCGCGGAAGCTCCGCCGCTCCTGCCCCTCCTGCGCGGTCACCTTGATCACCTCGATGCCGCGCACGGCCTGGTTGAGCCCCGCGTTGAGGTCGCCGAACTGCTCCCGCATGCGCGTCGCCACCGGGTTGAGCTGCCGCATGTAGTGCCAGAGCGCGACCGCGAACACGACCGCGAACACGCCGGGCGCCAGCAGCAGCCGCGGGTCGATCGCCGCGATGAAGAACAGCGGCACCAGCCCGGTGAGCCCCGAGTCGACGATGAGGTCGAGGCCGGGCGTGACCATGATGGACAGCTGCCTGATGTCGTTGGCGGCCCTGGCCATCAGGTCGCCGACCCGCTGCCGGTTGTGGAAGGTCTGGCTCTTGCCGAGCAGGCTCACGTAGAGCTCGTCGCGCGCGTCGCGCTCCAGCCGCTTGGCCAGCACCTCGCTCGACAGCCGGGCGACGAGGTCGAACAGCCCGCGGCCCAGCACGATCGCCAGCAGGGCCAGCGCGATCGACCCGAGCGCGTCGAGCGGCTCGCCCCGGTTGCCGAGCACGGCGTCGAAGGCGTCGCCGGTGAACTGCGGGACCATGGCGTTGAGCACCACCATGACCAGCGACCCGCCGAGGAACCCGGTGAGGTGGAGCGCGTGGCGGCGCAGATGGGACCAGAGCCAGCGCACCGGGCCGCGCCGGTTGTAGCGCGGGCCGGAGGTGGAGAACTCCGAACTGCTGGTGGTCACAGGCAAGGCCCTCCCCCGGCCGCGAGCTTGCTTCGACCTCGGTTTCTACCACCGGCCACCGACAGTTTCCCAACGGTTTTCGGCGCCCCCGGCCCGGACCTCCCCGGTGTCGCGCCAGGCCGCGAGCCATCGCGCCGCGCGGTGAAAATCCGCCGCCCCGGTGCGGCGGGCGTGGCGTCAGCCCGCCGCGACGAGGCGGTCCAGAGGAGTGGTGGGCAGGGCGATCCACCCCTCCGTGCCCGCCGCACCCGCCTGCCCGGGCTCCGGTACGGTCACCAGCCCGAGCGCGGACGCGCGGGCGGCCAGCGCCGACACGACGGCGTCGGTGGCGTCGTCGGAGGCGCGGCAGATCGGGTCGTACTCTCCCAGGTCGAGCCAGGGCGCGGCCTCCAGCAGCCGGTCCACGAGCCGGCCCAGCTCGGAGAGGTCGGCCGCGCGCTTGTACCCCCGGTGCGGCAGCCCCCAGCCCTTCAGGCAGGCCGCCGGGTAGACCTCCACGACGGCCCCGTCCCCGCGCCGGTCCACCGGCCGTCCCCGCCGCGCCAGCTCGGCCAGTACGGCGGCGCAGCGCATGGTGGCATGGGCGATGCGGTCGGCCGACACGCTCAGCGGCGTCAGCCCGGTCCGGGCGTACACCACCTGGTCGGTGACCCGCCACGCCAGGTCCCGCCGCCACGTCCGGCCCGCCACCCCCTCCGGCACCTCGACGTGCCCCGCGCGGTGGGCGGTGACGAAGTCGACGAACTTGTCGGGCCAGCCGAGCGGGCAGTCGATCCCCGCCTTGTCCGCTCCCGTCACGGCCTCGACGATCAGTCCGTCGTCGGCCCCGGCCGCCACCCCGACGAGCCGCGCGCGCCCGGGCGCGGACCAGTCGAGCCACGCCACCGCGGTGCGCACGGCCTCCGCGGCGAGATCGACGCCTACCGTCAGCATCCCCTCACGATAGGGTCCGCTGCGTGAAGCCGGCGCGGTACGCCGTGGGCGTGAGCCCGACCCGGCTGACCAGGTGCTTGCGCAGCGAGTCGGCGCTGCCCAGGCCGCTCTTCTCCGCCACCCGGTCCATCGGCAGCTCCGTGGTCTCCAGCAGCTGCCTGGCCCGGTCGACGCGCCGGTGCAGCAGCCACTGGAGCGGGCTCAGCCCGGTCTCCGCGTGGAAGCGCCTGGTCAGGGTGCGCACGCTGATCCCGGCGTGACCGGCCAGGTCGGCCAGGGTGAGCGGCCGGTCCAGGTGCTCCAGTGCCCAGGCCCGGGTGGGGGCGAGCGAGGTGCCGCGCTCGGCCGGCAGCGGGGTCTCGATGAACTGGGCCTGGCCGCCCGGCCGTACGGGAGAGACGACCGTGAGCCGCGCGGCCGTGTTGGCGACCGCGGCGCCGTGGTCGAGTCTGACCAGGTGCAGGCACAGGTCGATGGCGGCCGCCGCGCCCGCCGAGGTGAAGATGCCGCCGTCCTCGACGAAGAGGACGTCGGGCCGGACGTCGATCGACGGGAAGCGGGCGGCGAGGTCGCCTGCCAGCCCCCAGTGGGTGGTGGCGCGGCGCCCGTCGAGCAGCCCGGCCTGGGCCAGCACGAACGCGCCCGTGCAGAGCGAGGCGATGCGCGCGCCGCCGGCCGCGGCCCCGCGCAGCGCGTCGAGAACCTCCTCGGGCGCCCGCTCGCCGCCGCTGCCGACCGCGAGCACCGTGTCGGCGTCCGCCACGGCGTCCAGTCCGTCCTTCACCACGACGTCAGGGCCGTTCACGGTCGGCACCGCGCCCGGCCGTGCCGTACAGGTGCGCACGTCGTAGTGCGGGACGCTGCCGAACACCATGAGCGGGATCGAGACGTCGAAGCTCAGCACGGGGGGCACGATGACGGCGACGACGCGATGCATGGCCAGATCCTCCGGATAGTTGGCATTCCGGCCACTATGCCATGAGGTCGCAGGTCGGCAGCCTTGTGGTCATGACATTTCATGTGATCGTGGGTCGCGGTGCCACCGCGACGAAGACCGCTCTGCTGCTGGCCGAGGACGGCGAGCGGGTACGGATGATCAGCCGCAGCGGCGGCGGGCCCGACCACCCGCTCGTCGAGAGGGTCGCCGCCGACGCGACCGACACCGACCGGCTCACCGAGCTGGCCGAGGGGGCGGACACGCTGTTCACCACGGCCGCCCCGGCGTACCACACCTGGCCCCGGCAGTTCCCCGTCCTGTCGGCGTCGCTGCTCGCGGCCGTGCGGCGGACGGGGGCCGCGTACGTCATGCTCGGCAACCTGTACGCCTACGGCCCGGTGGACGGTCCCATCACGCCGGACTTCCCGCTGGCCGCGACCGGCCCCAAGGGGCGGGCCAGGGCGCGGGTGTGGGAGGAGGCCGCCGCCTCGGGGGTGAAGGTCACCGAGGTGCGGGCCGCCCAGTTCTACGGGGCCGGCGCCTTCTCGGTGTTCAGTCTCATGGTGCAGCGGAACGTGCTGGAAGGCCGGCTCGCGCTGGTGCCGCAGGAGCTCGACGTGCCGCACAGTTACACGGCGATCGGCGACGCCGCGCGCACGCTGGTGGCCGCGAGCCGGAACGAGCAGGCGTACGGCAGGGCGTGGCACGCCCCCACCTCCACCCTGTCGGTGCGGGAGCTGGCCGGGCGGCTCGCGCGGCTGGCGGGGGCGCCGGAGCCGCGGCTGGAGGAGCTGACCGAGCGCGACCTGACCCTGCTCGCGCTCACCGAGCCGTTCTGGGCGGAGCTGCACGAGGTGATCACCAAGCCCGGCCACCCGTTCGTCGTCGACTACTCGGAGACGGAGAAGGTCCTCGGCGTCGGCGCCACCCCGGTGGACGACGTGCTCCGCACGGTGACCGGCCCGGCCGCCGCGTGAGTCACGTGCGGTCGAAGGCGGGTCGCCGCTGAGTCACGTGCGGTCGAAGGCGGCGAGCGGGCTCTTGTGGCGCGGCTCGTACAGGCCGACCTCCGCCCCGCTGGGCAGCGTCACGGTCGTCGCGAGGCCGTAGCCGGCGTTGACGACCTCGCCGACGGGGACCCCCTTGGCCTTCAGCTCGGCCACCGTCGCCGCGATGCCGTCGCACATCAGGTGGAGGGCCACGCCCGGCCGCCCGCTCACCGGGTGCACGCCCATCTCCGTCGGCGGGGTCTCGAAGATGAGCCAGCCGGGCTCCGACGCCTGGTCCTCCACCCAGGGCCAGCCGAGCACGTCGCGCAGGAACGCCCGGTCGGCCGCCGGGTCCTGGCTGAGGAGCAGCAGATGGAGCCCTCTGATCATCTCGCCAGTCTGGCACGGGCCGGCCCTCGGCCCCGGCCGCCGCTCGTGTCCCTCGGCGGCGTCACGCCGTAGGTTTTACCCATGCCTGACGAGATCTTCGAGCACCCCCGGCTGGCCTCCGTCTACGACCCGCTCGACCCGGACCGCAGCGATCTGGACGTGTACGTCGCCATCGCCGCCGAGCTCGGCGCGCGGAGCGTGCTGGACGTCGGGTGCGGTACGGGCACGTTCGCGCTGCTCCTGGCCGACCGCGGGCTCGCGGTGACCGGGGTCGAGCCGGCCCGCGCCTCGCTCGACGTGGCGCGGGCCAAGCCGGGCGGCGATCGCGTGCGCTGGATCCACGGCTACGCGACCGGCCTCCCCCCGATGCGGGTCGACCTCGCCACCATGACGGCGAACGTCGCCCAGGCGATCGCCGACCCGCACGACTGGGACGGCACGCTCCAGGGCGTCCATGACGCGCTGCGGCCCGGCGGGCACCTGGTGTTCGAGACGCGCGACCCGGCGCGCCGGGCCTGGCTGGAGTGGAACCGCGAGGCCTCTTACCAGGTCGTCACGATCGACGGGGTCGGCACGGTCGAGCAGTGGACCGATCTGATCGACGTCAGCGGGCCGCTGGTGACGTTCCGCGGCACGTGGGTCTTCGCCGCGGACGGTCAGGTGCTGACCTCGCACTCGACGCTCCGGTTCCGCGAGCGCGACGAGGTGGAGGCGGCGCTGGTCGAGCACGGCTACGACGTACGGGAAGTACGCGACGCGCCGGACAGGCCGGGCAGGGAGTTCGTGTTCTTCGCCCGGCGGCCGGAGGGGTGAGCCAAGCCGTCTGACGGCCATGCTCGTCATCGGCCCGGCGGCGGCTCAGCCGGCCAGCGCCGCGCTGATGCGGGTGACGGCGGCCAGCAGGGGGGCGGCCAGTTCGGTGAGGCGGCGCTTGGGCCAGCGGACGCTGGGCACCGCGACCGCCGCCGCCGCGATCGCGCGCCCGGCGCCGTCGCGTACGCACGCGCCCACCGCCCGCACCCCCCGCTCGCTCTCCTCGCTGTTGACCGCGTACCCGCGCCGGCGCGCCCCGTCGAGCTCGCGCCGCAGCGCGGCCAGGTCACCGACCGTGGCGGCGCCCTGGGAGACGCCCCTGGGGTAGAGGGCGCGCAGCTGCTCGTCGGGCAGCTCGGCCAGCAGCGCCTTGCCGCCGGAGGTGGCGTGCGCGGGCAGCAGCATCCCGATCCGGCTGCCCACGTGGAGCGCCTGCGGCCCCTCGACCCCGTCGACGAACCGCACGCCGTTGCCCTGGAGCACCATCAGGTGGACGGTCTCCTCCACCTCCACGTTGAGCTCGCGCAGGTGCGGGTGGGCCAGGGTGACCAGATCGGGCGGGGCCAGGCCGGGCTGGCGCAGCGGGCTGAGCGCGGGCCCGGGGCGGTAGAGGCGCCGGGCGTCCTGGATGGCGAAGTCGTGGAAGACCAGCATCGCCAGCACCCGGTGCGCGGTCGAGCGGGCCACCCCGAGGTGCTCGGCGACGTCGGCCACCCGGACCTCCCCGCGCTCCTGGAGGAACTTGAGCGTCACCAGCGCGTTCTCCACCGCCTTGAGCGGGTACGTGGGCTGATTCTGCATCCTGGAATGTTAGCAAGGCAAAGTTCCGTGGTGCGAGCACCTGTACTACGGTCGAAACGCCGGCCCCGGCCGGCTCCGCACACGTGAGGAGTGGACCCCATGACGACGACCGAGCAGGAACAGGCCGCGCTCGACCAGCTCTACCGAGATTTCGGCGCGCACCATCTGATCCCTTTGTGGACCGCCAGGGACGACCTGATGCCGCTGACACCGCAGCCGGCCGCCGTCCCCCACGTGTGGCGCTGGTCCGACCTCTACCCGCTGGCGCAGCGCTCGGGCGACCTGGTGCCGGTGGGGCGCGGCGGCGAGCGCCGGGCCATCGCCCTGGCCAACCCGGGCCTGCCCGGCCTGCCGTACGCGACCCCGACCCTGTGGGCCGCCATCCAGTACCTCGGCCCGCGCGAGACGGCTCCCTCGCACCATCACACGCAGACCGCGTTCCGCTTCGTGATCGACGGGGAGGGCGTCTGGACGAACGTCGAGGGCGACCCGGTGGCGATGCGCAGGGGCGACCTGTTGCTCACCCCGAGCTGGGCCTTCCACGAGCACCAGAACGTCACCGACCATCCGATGGCCTGGATCGACGGGCTGGACATCCCGCTGGTGCACCAGCTCGACGCCGGGTTCTTCGAGTTCGGTCCTGACAAGCTCACGGTCACCGAGACCCCTGACCGCTCCCGCAACGAGCGGCTGTGGGGCCACCCGGGGCTGCGCCCGATCGGGGCGCAGGACCAGCCCAGCTCGCCGCTGATGGCCTACCGCTGGGCGCACACCGACGCCGCCCTGACCGCGCAGCTGGAACTCGCCGACGAGGGGCACCCGACGGCGCTCGGGCCCGGCCACGCCGGGGTGCGTTACTCCAACCCGACCACCGGCGGGGACGCGCTGGTCACCATCCGCACCGAGTTCCACCGGCTGCGGGCGGGGGTCCGTACGGAGCCCTCGCGCATCGTCGGCTCGGCGGTGTGGCAGGTCTTCGAGGGCGAGGCCACGGTCGCCCTGGGCGAGCAGCGGTTCCCGGTCGAGAAGGGCGATCTGTTCGTCGTACCGTCCTGGTGCGAGTTCTCGCTGGAGGCGGGGACGCAGGTGGATCTGTTCCGTTTCAGCGACGAACCCGTCTACGACGCGCTCGGCTTCACCGGCCTGGCGCGGCAGGCGGCAGGCAGGCAGGAAAACCGATGAAACTCGCCACCATCCGCGTCGCGGGCCGGACCCGCGCGGTCCGCGTCGACGCCGACGCCGCGGTCGAGCTCGGCACGGCCGACCTGGTGGAGCTGCTGCGCACGCCGGACTGGCGCGACGCCGCGGCGGCCGCCGACGGCCCCGCCCACCCGCTCGACGGGCTCGACTACGCGCCCCTGGTGACCATGCCCGAGAAGATCATCTGTGTCGGGCAGAACTACCGCAACCACATCAAGGAGATGGGCCGCGAGCTGCCCGCGTACCCGACGCTCTTCGCCAAGTACGGCCGCTCGCTGATCGGCGCGTACGACGACGTCGTGCTGCCCGCCGTCTCCGAGGCCATGGACTGGGAGGCCGAGCTGGCCCTGGTCATCGGCACCGAGGTCAGGAACGCGGACGAGGACGAGGCCAGGGCCGCCATCGCCGGTTACACCGTGCTCAACGACGTGACCGCCAGGGACTGGCAGTACCGCACCCTGCAGTGGCTGCAGGGCAAGACGTTCGAGCACACCACCCCGATCGGCCCCTGGCTGGTCACCCCGGACGAGGTGCCGGCCACCAGCGGCGAAATGAGCTGCGAGGTGGACGGCGAGGTGATGCAGAGCACCGACCTGGCGGACATCCTGTTCACCCCGGTGGAGCTGGTCTCCTACATCTCGACGATCATCACGCTGGCGCCCGGCGACGTGATCGCCACCGGCACCCCGGGCGGCGTGGGCCACGCCCGCAAGCCCCCGCGCTACCTGGCCGACGGCACGGTGGTCACCACGCGGATCGAGGGGCTCGGCGAGTGCCGCAACGTCTGCCGGCTGGAGAAGGCGTGACGGTGGCCGGGCTGTCCTGGGTCCAGCAGGGCACCGCGCTCTTCGAGAAGACGCTGGGCGGGATCGACGACGCCGGCCTGGACGCGCCCTCGGCGCTGCCGGGCTGGCGCCGCCGCCACGTCGTCGCGCACGTCGCGAGCAACGCCGACGCCCTGGTCAACCTGCTCGGATGGGCCCGCACCGGGGTGGAGAACCCGATGTACTCCTCGCCGGCGCAGCGGGCCGCCGACATCGAGGCGGGCGCCGCGCTCCCTGCCGGCGACCTGCGCGCGAAGCTGGCCGCCGCGAACGCCCGCCTCGCCCGGGAGATCACCGCGATGCCCGAGGCGGCCTGGAAGTCCGAGGTACGCACCGCCCGCGGCCGCGCCGTGCCCGCCTCCGAGGTGGTGTGGATGCGCACCCGGGAGGTCTGGGTGCACGCCGCCGACCTGGACGCCGGCACGAGCCTGCGCGACGTCCCCGCCGACGTGCTGCGCGCGCTCGCCGGGGACGCCGCGGCGGCGATGTCCGCCCGCCCGGACGCGCCGCGGGCGGCGCTGACCGCCACCGACACCGGCGACCACTGGGACGTGGGCACCCAAGGCTCTCCGGCGCGGGTGCGCGGGGAGCTGGCGGAGGTGACGGCCTACCTGCTCGGCCGCCCCGGCGCCAGCCCGGGCCCGCCGCTACCGGCCTGGCTCTGACTCCGCCGAGCGCCGTCCCTCCGTAGGCCGGTCCTGGGTGCGCTCGATGCCGGCACGCCGTCCCTCCGCGCGCGCCGCCGAGGCGGGTTCCCCCTGCCACGGCGGCGCGCCCGGCACGTGCACGCCGATCAGCGACAGCGCCCTGGCCACGATGTGGTCCACCACGTCGTCCAGCGACTCCGGCATGGAGTAGAACGCGGGCATCGGCGGCGCGATGATCGCGCCGATCTCGGTCGCGGTGACCATGGCCCGCAGGTGCCCCAGGTGCAGCGGCGTCTCCCGTACGCACAGGACCAGCCGCCGCCGTTCCTTGAGCGTGACGTCGGCGGCCCGCACCAGCAGGTTCTCCGACACCCCCGAGGCGATCGCCCCGAGGGTCTTGACGCTGCACGGGATCACGATCATCGCGTCCACCGGGTAGGACCCGGAGGCGATGGAGGCGCCGATGTCGCGGAAGTTGTGCACGACCTCGGCGTCGAACGTGGCCTCCGGCAGCTCGTAGGCCGCGGTCCGCCGGGCGGCGGGGCTGACGATGAGATGCCGTTCCACCCCGGCCGCGCCGAGCAGTTGCAGCGCCCGTACGGCCAGGGCCGTGCCGGTGGCGCCGGAGACGCCGACCACCACGCGGCGCGGCGCCCCGGCGATCGGCGTGTTCACCGCGCACCTCCCGCGATCGACCG
This sequence comes from Nonomuraea phyllanthi, assembly GCF_006334985.2. Classification (GTDB taxonomy): domain Bacteria; phylum Actinomycetota; class Actinomycetes; order Streptosporangiales; family Streptosporangiaceae; genus Nonomuraea; species Nonomuraea phyllanthi. Next base: position 160,846 of record NZ_VDLX02000012.1, on the reverse strand, counting down.
GTTCCACGGGGCCAGCCGGCGCTCGATCAGCCCGACCAGCCCGGTCAGCGCGACGGCGGCGAGCATCAGGACGACGACCGCGGCGAACATGCGGTCCGGCTGGAAGCTGTGCCCGGCGTCCACGATGACCCCGCCGACGCCGCCGATGGCGGTGAAGAACTCGGCGATGACGATGCCGACGACGGCCTTGCCGATGCCGATGCGCAGGCCCGTCATGATCGAGGGGATGACGGAGGGGATGACGATCTGGGTCAGGATGCGCGGCTGCGAGGTGCAGAAGGCGGTGCCGACCTCGATGAGGGTGCGGGGCACGTTCTGCACGCCGTTCCAGGTGTTGATGGAGATCGCGAAGACCGTCATCGTCATCACCATCGCGGCCTTGACCGCGAAGCCCAGCCCGAACCAGAGCATGAAGACCGGCGTGAGGGCGATCATCGGCATGGCGTAACCGGCGATGACGAGCCAGCCGATGGCGGCTTCGACCACCCGGAACCGGCCGATGAGCAGGCCCACCGGCACGCCGACCACGATGGCCAGCACGTACCCGACGAGGAAGGGCTGGGCGCTCTCCCAGACCGCGGTCGGCAGCGAGCCGTCGCCGACCATGCCGATCAGCGCCGTGAAGACGGCGCTGGGCGGCGCGGCCAGGATGGGGTCGACCTGCCGCGCGGCGACCTCCCAGATGATCAGCAGGACGACCACGGCGGCGGCGGTGATCAGCCGGTCACGACCGCTGCGGCGCTGGGACCGGATCCTCCTCGACAGCGCGGTCTCGTCCTCGACGGGCGCCGCCTGGTCTGCCAGGGCGGTCATACAGACACTCCATCCTGCTGCGCGATCTCCCGGCCGTGCACGAGTTGCAGCAGCTCGTGGCGGCGTTGGGCGAACTTCGCCGAGCCGCGGCGCTCGTCCAGATCGATCGAGGCGCCGAAGTCGGTGTCGAGCAGGCCGTGCACCCGGCCGGGGTCGGGCACGAGCGTGACCACCCGGTCGGCGAGCAGCACGGACTCGTCGATGTCGTGGCTGACGAAGATGATGGTCTTGCCGGTCCGCTGGTGGATCTCCAGCAGCTCGCCCTGCATCTTCTCCCTGGTCTGCGCGTCGAGCGCGGAGAAGGGCTCGTCCATGAGCAGCACGGCGGGGTCGATGGCCAGGGCGCGGGCGATGCCGACGCGCTGGCGCATCCCGCCGGACAGCTCGTGCGGGCGGCGGTGGGCGGCGTCCTTGAGTCCGACCAGTTCGATCGCCTGCTCCGCGGCCTCGCGCCGCTGCGCCTTGGGCAGCCGCCGGGCCTCCAGACCGAACTCGACGTTGCCGAGCGCGGTGCGCCAGGGCAGCAGTTCGGCGTTCTGGAAGACGATGCCGCGGTTGATCCCGGGGCCGTGCACGGCTTCGCCGTCCACGTCGACGGCGCCGGAGGTCGGGTGCTCCAGGCCCATGATGATGCGCAGCAACGTGGTCTTGCCGCAGCCGCTGCGTCCCGTCAGCGCCACGATCTCACCGCGGCGCACCTGGAAGGACACGTCCTGGAGCGCGTGCACCTCCCGGCCCTTGTCGTCCTGGAAGCGTTTGGACACCCCGCGGACGTCCACCGCGACGTCGCCGCTCATTTGGCGTCTCCGTAGTAGTTCGAGGTGACCTGCCCCAGCCCTTCCACGGCCTTCTGGCGGTAGCTGTCGTCCACCATCGGGTCCACCGGGACGGCCTTGTCGGTGATGCCGAGCTTGACCTGCAGGTCGGCGAGGTACTTGATCTGCTTGACCGGGATCTCGCCGTTCAGCGCCAGGTAGCCGCCGTCGTGGAACTCCTTGTACGTCTCCTCGATCATCGGGTCGGTGGCCGGCAGCTTGAGCGTCTTGGCGGCCAGCGCCTTGGCCTCGTCCGGATGGTCGTTCGCGTAGCGGATGCCCTCGACCAGCCCTGCGATGAGCCCGCTCACCGCCTGCCCCTTGCTCTGGAGCACGTCGTCGCGGGTGATGAGCGCGTACCTGGGGAAGTCCGGCACCACGTCCTTGGCGCGGGCCAGCACCTTGACGCCGTCCTTGGCCGCCTGCGCGGTGTAGTCGAGGGGCGCCGAGGCGGCCTGGATCTGTCCGGCGACCACCGCCTTGTACCGGTCGGAGGAGCCGCCGGAATTGACGAGCTTGACCGAGGAGGGATCCACGGAGGACTGGAGCATCATGGCCTTGGCCACCACGGCAGGCAGGCCGGTCGGGGTGGAGACGCCGAGCGTGGCGCCGGACATGGCCTGCACGGAGGCGACGTCGTTCTTGGCGTAGAGGGCGTAGTTCTGGCCGGGCATGGTGGAGCCGACGAACTTCAGCTTCGCCCCCTTCTGCACGGCCAGCAGCGCCTCGCTCGGGTTGCCCTGAATGATGTCGACCTGCTTGGCCAGCAGCGCGGGAAACGCCTGCTGGGCGCTCTTGAGCTGCACGATCTCGACCTTGACGCCGTGCTTGGCGAAGAAGTCCTTCTCCTTGCCCATCAGCAGGTAGCCGGAGTCGGCGCCGGGCTCGTAGATGCCGTACGTGATGGTGGCGCCGTCACCGCCGGAAGAGCCGGACGCCCCGGCGGAGGTCGTGTCGCCGCCGCACGCGGTGAGGCCGAGGGCCAGGGAGACGGTCGCCGCGGCGACCGCGGCCAGGCGGAGCCTGCTCATTCTGTTTCCTTCGGTACGTGGGGGGTTGGGGAGCCGAGGCTGGCCAGGACGCCGGCGAACTTGCGCGCGACCTCGTCACGCAGCTCCGGGCTCGCCTCCGCGACGGGCGGGAAGTCGGCGAGCCGGTGGTAGGGGCGGACGGCCATGATGACGCCGCGCGAGTTGTGCGTCTGCCCGTGCGGGATGCGGGGGTCGAGCGGCCCGCTCCACGCCCGGCGGATGATCTCGATGTCCTCGGCCGGGTCGCACCTCGTGGACATGGCCCAGAGCACGTCGAAGGTGTTGGCCGGGTCGATGTCCTCGTCCACCACGACGACGAAGCGCCCGAGGTAGGAGCCCGACTGGCAGGACGCGGCGAGCAGCCCGGCCTGCTTGGCGTGCCCGTCGTAGGCCTGCTTGATCGAGATGACGTTGAACAGGCGGGCGGCGCCGGCCTCGTGGCACCACACGCCCTGCACGCCGGACAGCCCGGCCCGCTCCACCTCGTCCCAGATCATCCCGGACTTCATCACGCACTTGCTGTAGGAGAAGTTCGAGGGGGGCCTGATCGGGGAGGCGACCGTCACGATGGGGTCGTTGCGGTGGTAGATCCTGCGGACGCGTACCACCGGCTGGTCCGAGCGGCCGCCCGCGTAGTAGCCGGTGAACTCGCCGAACGGGCCCTCGGGCGCGACCTCGCCCGGGTACATCTCGCCCTCCAGCACCAGCTCGGCCCTGGCCGGCATGGGCAGCCCGTACAGCTCCGAGGCCACCACCTCGAAGGGCCGGCCGCGGTGCCCGCCCGCGTAGTCGTACTCCGACAGGCCGTAGCGCAGCTCGTTGCCCGAGGCCAGGAACAGCAGCGGGTCGTGGCCGCAGGAGATCAGGACCGGGCAGGGCTCGCCGCGGGAGAAGTACTTCTCCCTGATCTGCCTGCCCTGCTTGCCGGGTGACATCCACAGGCCCACCCGGTCGGGACCGTGCACCATGCTGCGGTAGGTGCCGACGTTGACCCAGCCGTCGTCCGGGTCGCGCATGATGACCAGGTCGTCGGTGCCGATGTAGCGGCCGCCGTCCCGCTCGTGCAGAAAAGGCGCGACCAGCGTGGTCACGTCCACCTCGTCGTCGCGCAGGACGTTCTCCAGCACGGGGCCGTCGTCCACGGTGACCGGCGGGATGGGCGTGTGGGTCTTCATCCGGTCGCGGTAGGCGCGCACGACGTCGAGCGGATGGTCCGGTGCCGGCAGGCCGAGGGTGAGCGCCAGCCGCGCGGCGGAGTTGGTGGCGCCGGAGAAGGCGCGGTGGCCGGGCTTGGCGCCGGTGAGCTCGTCGAACAGGACGGCCGGGCCGCCCTCGCCGCCGCGGTGCGCGATGAGCTCGATCAGGGTGCCGAGCTCGAGGTGCGGATCGACGCCGGCGACCCGCACCAGTTGCCCGGAGCGGTCAATACGCTCGATCAGCTCCCGCAGGTCGGCGTGGGGGCCGTCGTAGTCGTTGTAGGTCACCGGCGCCACCCGCGCGGAAGCACGCTGAATCGACCGTTTCCATGCTGAATCATGACATCTACCCGTTTCGTGGCACAGCGCCCGGATCTGCTGGTTAGATGCCAGAAGCTACGGCGGGATTGCGCAAAAGGGAATTGAACCGCCAGAAATTCTGTATGGCGGAACAACTTACGCCGTCGGCCGGCCGCCGGTTCTACAGATCCTGGCTGATGGCCTCGGCCGCCGAGCGCAGCAACGGCAGCATCATGTGCAGGCTCCCCTGGGTCATGCGCTGGTGAGGCACGCTGACCGCGAGCGCGGCGAGGGCCCGGCCGAGGTGGTCGCGCACGCACACGGCTACCGCGTCCAGGCCGGGCGTGCTCTCCTCGTGATTCACTCCGTAGCCGAGGTCGCGCACGCTGCGCAACTCGGCGCTCAGGGCGTCGGGCTCGGTGATGGTGCGGTCGGTGACCCGCGTCAGCCCTCCGGGGAAGAGCGCGAGCACCTCCTCGTCGGACAGCTCGGCGAGCAGCACCTTGCCGCCCGAGGTGCTGTGCGCGGGCAGCAACGTGCCGGTACGCGAGGAGACCCGCAGCGGGCGGTCGCCCTCCGCCCCGTCGATGAAGCGGGTGCCGTTGCCCTCCAGGACGAGCAGGTTGACCGTCTCGTGCAGCTCCGCCGCCAGCCACTCCATGTGCCGCCTGGCCTTGCGCCGGATGTCGAGCCCGCCCACGGCGGTCAGCCCGATCTCCACCACGACCCGGCCCGCGCGGTAGGCCCGGCTGACCCGGTCCTGGGCGACGAAACCGCGGTGGGCCAGGGTGAGCAGCAGCCGATGGGCCGTCGAACGGGCCACGCCCAGCTCGTCGCTGACGTCGGTGACCCGCACCTCCCCTCGGTCCCGGATCATGAGCAGGATGAGCAGCGCCTTGTCCACCGATCCGATGGCGTACGGGGGGAGGGATTCAAGCATGCTGTTCTGTATAGCAGAAAATCCACCGTGAACTTGTACGCAATAGACAACACGATGGCACCATGTGCTCGGCGCCCGACCCGGCGCCGGCGCCGGCCCTCCTCATCCCCGTCCGGCGCACCCCGTACAGGAGCCAGGAGTCTTCATGCCGCGACGGTCCCCCGATCCCGCGAGCCCTTCCACCGAAATCCTCATCGTCGGCGCCGGCATCGCCGGCCTGGTGCTCGCGCTCGAACTGCACGACGCCGGGATCGACTGCCGTGTCCACGAGGCCGTGCCCGAGGTCGGCGCGGTGGGCGTGGGCATCAACCTGCTGCCGCACGCCAGCCGCGTCCTGCACCGGCTCGGGCTCGGCGAGCAGCTGGGCCAGGTCGCCGTCGTCACCGCCGAATCGGTCTTCTTCAACCGCTTCGGCCAGCTCATCTACCGGGAGCCCGCCGGGCGGAAGGCCGGATACGACCACCCGCAGTACTCCGTCCACCGCGGCGACCTGCACGCCGTCCTCCTGGCCGCGGTACGCGAGCGGCTCGGCCACGACGCCGTCCTGCTCGGCCACCGCTGTGTGCGCGCCGACCAGGACGAGCACGGCGTCACCGCGCACTTCACCGGCCCCGACGGCGGCGACCTGCCCTCCGTACGGGCCCGCGCCCTGGTCGCCTGCGACGGCATCCACTCGGCGCTGCGCAGGCAGCTCCACCCCGACGAGGGCGAGCCGCGCTACTCCGGCATCAACATGTGGCGGGGCGTGACCAAGGGCAGGCCGTTCCTGTCGGGGGCCAGCATGGTGCGGGCCGGCTGGATCGATCGCGGCAAGCTCGTCGCCTACCCGATCAGGAACCTGCCGGACGGCGACCAGCTGCTCAACTGGGTCGTCGAGATCCAGACCCCCCGCCACCTGCAACGCGACTGGAACCGGCGCGGCCGCCTGGAGGACTTCATCGGCGCCTTCGAGGACTGGCACTTCGACTGGCTCGACGTGCCGGCGATGATGCGGGGCTCGCAGACCGTCCTGGAGTACCCGATGGTCGACCAGGACCCGCTGGACCACTGGAGCGTGGGCCGCATCACGCTGCTCGGCGACGCCGCCCACCCGATGGTGCCGCGCGGCTCCAACGGCGCCGGCCAGGCGATCCTCGACGCCCGCGCGCTGCGCCGGCACCTGAGCACCGCACCCGACCCGGTGAGCGCCCTGCGGGCCTACGAGGCCGAGCGGCTGCCCGCGACCGCCCAGGTGGTGCTGGCCAACCGCAGCATGCCGCCGGACGTGATCATCCGTGAGGTGTCGCAGCGGACGGGCGACCGGCCGTTCGACTCCATCGATGACGTGATCAAGGTGGAGGAGCTGGCGGAGATCTCGCAGCGGTACAAGGAGATCGCGGGCTTCTCCACCGAGGCCCTGCGCACCGACCGCTGACGGGGCACGTCGCGCCAAGCGCTCAGCCCTGGCGGGCCGGCCGGATGGTCAGATCCCCGATCTCGACGTCGTCGGGCTGGTCGATCGCGAAGGCGATCGCCCGGGCCACCGCCATCGGGTCGATGCCGAGCTCGGCCATGTTCCGCCTCGCCTGCTCGCGCACGTCCGGATCGTCGACGGCGTGGTCGATCAGCTCGGTGCGGACGTAGCCCGGGGAGATCGACGTCGTACGCAGCACCCCGTCGGTGCTCTCCTGCCGCAGGCCCTCCAGGAGGGTGCGTACGGCGTTCTTCGTCCCGGCGTACACCGCCTGGGTGGGGACGATCTTCAGGCCGGAGGTCGAGACGACGGTGACGAGGTGGCCACCGCCCTGACGGCGGAACACCGGCAGGGCCGCGGCGATCCCGTGCAGGATCCCCTTGACGTTCACGTCGACCATCGCGGACCAGCCCTCGACGTCCAGGTCGGCGACGGGACCGATCCGGCTGATCCCGGCGTTGCCCACCAGGACGTCCAGCCGGCCGAAGCGCTCGACGGCGACGGCCACCAGCGACCGCAGGTCGTCGGGACGGGTCACGTCCACGCGCGTGGCGGCCGCCTGCCCACCGGCGGCCTCGATCTCGCCGACCAGCCGCTCCAGCCGGTCGGTGCGGCGGGCGCCGAGGACGACGGCCGCACCGAGCGAGGCGAGGTGGCGAGCCGTCGCCTCACCGATTCCGCTGCTGGCGCCGGTGATGGCGACGACCTTGCCCTGGATGGCCATGACGATCCTCCCCTTGGAATGGACACGTGTCCGGTTACATCCACGGACCTTACCGGACATGTGTCCGCTTCTACCAACTCCGCCCGTCGATCTCCCTTCCACCGGTCGTGGTCGCTTCGCCCGGGACATTCGCCCTGGGCATCGAAGGCGGCGGTGCTCGCCTGATGCCCCACCTCACCCGTGGCACCACAGCCGGGCGGCGACGCCAGGGAACCGTCGAGGGCGGCAACCCCGAGAAAAATGGCCCCGCCAATTCCCCGCCTGGCATTGACCATTCATTGGGCTTGCCATTCCGTCGCACGCGGAAGATAACCGGCGTCCGTTCCCGACAAACGATACGGGGATCCATGAAACCTCTTTCAACGATCGTGAAGGCCGCCTTGATCGGTCCGGCCATCGCCATCGGGACGCTGGCGGGGCTCGCTCCCATCGCCTCGGCCGCCACCACGTCGGTCGACCATGCCGCGAAGGCCGACGTCAGCCAGGTCCGGCAACACGGGCACCACCCGCTCGACCCGCGCTGGGGCACCGACGACCCCCGCTGGGACGCGCACCAGGGCAACCGATACGACCCGCGATGGGGCTACTGGCGCCACGACCCCAGGTTGGGCTACTGGCACTTCGACCCGACCACCGGCCGCTACCGCTGGGACCGGCACTGGGACCGGCGCTGGGACCACCGCTGGAACCACCGCTGGGGTCACCACCTGGGTCACCGCTGGGGTCACCGCTGAGCCTCGGTACGCATCACCCACGGCCGTGAATCGGCCGTAACAAGGCGCCGACAGGCCGTGGAGACTCCGCCACGGCCTGTCGGTCTCCCGTCCGCCGCCGACCCGCACCACGCCTTCTCGAGGCCGGAGCCGGTCGGCGGCGGTTTCTTCACCCCGGACCACCGTCCGCGACGACGTCCATGAGGTCTTCATGACCCTCGCCGCTGCGATCATCGGCCGGTCTGTTGGGACCTCCTAGCATGGACACATGTCCGGTCACACCGACGACCTCAGCGGACACGTGTCTGATATCGCCAAGAGCGACGGAGCGCGGCGTGCCGACGCACGGCGCAACCGCGAGCGGATCCTTCAGGCGGCCCGCGATCTCGTACGCGAGCCGGGAGAGCTGAAGCTCAACGCGGTCGCGAAGGCCTGCGGAATCGGGCAGGGCACGCTGTACCGGCACTTCCCGACACGCGAGGACCTCCTGGCCGAGGTGTACCGCCGGGAGGTGGACGAGCTGGTCACCCAGGCGCCGCGCCTGCTGGCGACCCACGAGCCGCTCGACGCGCTGGCGGCCTGGTTCGACCGGGTGGCCGCCTACGCCCGGGTCAAGCGCGACGTCTTCGCCGCCGTCGAGGCGGCGACGTGGCGCGACCTCGCCGACCACAGCCTCGGCCCGATCGGTGAGGCGGTGGAGCTGCTGCTGGCCGCCGGCCGCTCAGCCGGCAGCGTCCGCGCCGACGCCGAGGCCCGCGACGTCATCGTGCTCATCAGCTGGCTGTCGCGACTGGACGACGCCGAGCTCGACGCGCGGGGGCCGCGGCTGCTGTCGATCCTCGTGGCCGGCCTCCGCACCTCCCGCCCCTGAGCCGGCGTTCAGTGCCCTGCAAGGGACAAACGATATTTTGCGGGCATGGCCGATCCCGAGCGTCCCCACCACGTCGGCGGCTACTGGCTCGCGGCCAGGCTGGGAGCAGGCGGGCAGGCCGTCGTCTACGAGGGCTACGACGAGGACGGGAACCGGGTCGCGGTCAAGGTGCTGCGGCCGGAGAGCGGGTTCGGGCCGGACCGGGAGGTGGCGGCGCTCAGCCGGGTGGCCTCCTTCTGCACGGCCCGCGTGCTCGCCCACGATCTCGAGGCGGATCCGCCGTACCTGGTCAGCGAGTTCGTGGACGGGCCGAGCCTGCGGCACGCGGTGCTCGACGGCGGGCCGTACGGCGGGGACGACCTGCACCGGCTGGCGACCGGGATCGCGACGGCGATGGTCGCCATCCACGCGGCCGGCGTGGTGCACCGGGATCTGAAACCGGACAACGTGCTGCTGGGGCCGCACGGCCCGCGCGTGATCGACTTCGGGATCGCGCGGGTGCTGGACGCGTCGTCGACCAGCACGATGAGCGTGGCGGGCACGCCGCCCTACATGGCGCCCGAGGTGTTCCGGGGGAACAAAGCGGGGCCGGCGGCGGACGTCTACGCCTGGGGCGCGGTCATGGTGTTCGCCGCCACGGGCAGGCCCCCGTTCCAGGGGACGACCGACGCGGCGGTCATCTACGCCCACCTGCACACCGAGCCCGAGCTGTCGGCGGTGCCGGAGCCCTTGCGCGGCCTCGTGGCGCGGGCGCTCGAGAAGGACCCCGCGCGCCGGCCGAGCGCCTCCGGACTGCTGCTGGAGCTGATCGGCGGCGCGGAGCCGGAGCGGGGCAGCCGGGTGGCGGCGCGGGTCAGGCCGCCGCAGGGGCTGACGGGCGGCAGGCCGCCGCTCGGAGAACTGGCCGAGGAGGTGTACGGCGGGCTCGATGCGACACGGCAGGCGCTGGTGGCACAGATCCTGCTGCGGGCCGTCATGCCGGGCAACGCGGTGCGGGAGGTGGAGCCGGCCGAGCTGGAGTCACTGGGGCAGGGCGCGGAGGAGGTGGCGTCGGTCCTCGCGGAAGCGGGGATCATCACGCGGGACGAGGGCCGTCTCGCGATGAGCCCCGCGCTGTTACGGGCGTGGCCGCGGCTGCGCGCTTGGGCAGCTTCCGAGGATATTTCGGGATATCGGGTGGTAGGGGACGGGGCCATGCGCTGGCAGGCGTACGGCAGGCGGCCCGGTGACCTGCTCCACGGCAGCGGCCTCGACCAGGCGTTACGCTGGGCCGCCGGCCACACGGGCCGGCTGACCCTCACCTCTGCCGAACGCGAGTTCCTGGCCGCCGCGCAAGCCGCCGCGACGCGGCGCCATCGCATCAGGCGGACGGTCACCGCGGCGCTGGCCGTCCTGCTGGTCGTGGCGTTGACGGCGACGGGAGTGGCCGAGTACCAGCGGCGGGAGGCCGAGGCCCAGCGGGCGACGGTCGCGCGCCAGCTCACCGAGGTGACCGCGCGGCAGCTGGTCGCCAAGGCCGCCGAGCTGCGGACCGTGGACCCGGCGCTGGGAATGGCGCTGTCGGCCGCGGCCTGGCAGCTGGCACCGCTGCTGGAGACCAGAGCCGGGCTCCACTCCGCGCTCGCCCAGACCGAGCTCGACCGGTTCGTGCCCCCGTCCGGCCGGATCGCCATCAGCCCCGACGGCGGCACGCTCGTGGTGGTGGACGGCCGGCGGGCCGAGCTGTGGGACCTCGCCTCCGGCACCCGTACGACCGAGATCACGGACCTGCCCACCCCCGTCGACGCCGTCGCGGTCGCCTCGGGCGGGCGGCTGCTGGCCGTGAGCGGTTCCAAGGGCGTCAGGCTGTGGCAGGACGGACGGCGGCGCGGCGACGCGTTCGGGCCGTCCGGGATCGCGGACTACCTCGACATGGAGAACAGGTGGCCGGGCCTGATCGCCCCGCTGGAGTTCAGCCCGTCGGGCGGAGTGCTGATGGCCAAGACAGTGAACGGGGTGCAGCTGTGGTCGGTGGATTCACGCACGCAGCTCGTGGTGCCCGGGACCCCGCAGAACGCGGCCGTCGCCCCCGGGGACCGCTACGCCGCCCTGACCGGGGTCGGAATCGTGGACCTGAAGAGCGGTGCGAAGCTCCACGATCTGCCCGCCACGGATTTCGACGGGCTGGCCTTCAGCCCTGATGGCAGGACTCTGGCGATCTCGAACGCGGAGGGCGTGCGGCTGATCGACAGGGTGACGGGCACGCAGACGAGCGAGAAGTACCAGGCCACCCCGGAAGCGGGAACCGCCACCCGGGCGGCTTTCAGCCCGGACGGGCGCTACTTCGCGATGGCCCACTCGGCCGGGCAGATCGCGCTGTGGCAGGTGGGGTCGGGAATTCCGGTGATGACGTACGACACCTCCGACATGGTGGACGATCTCTGGTTCGCCGGAGAGCACGTGCTGCGCGTGGCAGGAGCGAGCGGCGCCGTCACCGATCTCGACATGTCCCCCTATCTGTTGGGACAGAAGAGTATTTTTGGACAGAAGGGTCAATTGACACGGGAGAGTCTGTCGGCGCAGGGGAGTCTGTCGGCGCAAGAGAGCGAGCGCGCGGTCAGCCCCGACGGCACGCTTCTGGCCCTGCGCCACGCCGACTCACTCGAACTGATCAGCACCGCCTCGGAGCCGCCCGCCTCCCTGGGACGGCTCCCGGCGCGGCTGGGACTCCAGGACAGCTTCGGCTTCGGCTCGTCGGCCGACCGGCTGGTCACCGCCACCGGTCAGGGCGAGGTCACGGTGTGGGACGTGCCAGGCCGCCGGAAGCTCGCGTCGTTCACCGTGGCCGAGCCGTATCGGTTCGTCAGCGACGTCGCCCTCAGCCCTGACGGCAAGCTCGTCGCCGTCACCGACAACGACGGCGGCAACTCCGGCTGGACCCGCACCACGATCTACGACCTGACCGGCCGGCGCGTCCTGCGACCCGTCGAGACGCTGCTGGGTTACGACGTGCTCTTCAGCCCCGACGGCGACACCCTGATCGTTCTCGGCGCCCAACCCCGGCGCGTCACCCCGGACACCTCCGAGGACGTACCCCTCGGCCAGCAGGCCCTCACCGCGGCCGCCTTCAGCCCGGACGGCCGCACCCTCGTCGTCGCCACCCGGGCAGGCCAGATCGTGCACTGGGACACCCGCACCTGGCAGCCCAGCGGCCTGCCGTACCCCGCCGACGACCAGGTCACCGGGCTGGCGTTCAGCGCCGACGGGCACACCCTGGCCGCGTCCGGGGACGGGGTCACGCTGTGGGACGTGGCCACGCGGACCCGCCTCGGCCAGGGCCGACCGGCCGGGCGGACCACCTCGCAGCTGGCATTCGGCGAAGACGAGCTGGTCACCGGCTGGGGCCTGAAGATCCCGCTCCGCCCCGACGATCTGCTGCGGAAGGTCTGCCGCAGGGCCGACAGGGTGATCACCGCCTCCGAATGGCACAGGTACGCCCCGGGCATGCCGACGCGGCCGTGCGAAACAGGCCAGTGACCATCGCCGGGTCCTCGAATGAGCAAGCGATGCGGACCTTTCTCGTTGCCGATCCACCTGACTATTGTGATCTCCGTCTGTCGCGAGGGGGATACTGATGGCTACGGGCGGGTCCGAGGCGTCTTTGGGCAGCCGGTACGTGCTTCTGGACGAGATCGGCGCCGGTGGGATGGGGACCGTCTGGCGGGCACGCCATCGCGACACCCAGGAGATCGTGGCGGTGAAGCTGCTGCGTGACGGCCTCGCCGGCGACCAGGACCTGGTGCTGCGGTTCGTACAGGAACGCAACGTGATGCGGACGCTGCGCCACCCCAACATCGTCACCGTGCGCGACTTCGTCATCGAAGGCGAGCGCCTGGCCCTCGTCATGGACCTCGTCGAGGGCGGGGACCTCCGCACCCTGCTCCGGCAGCGCGACACGCTGCCTCCCGCCGAAGCCGCCCAGTTGATGGCCCAGGTCGCCGACGCCCTGGCGACCGCGCACGCCGCGGGCATCGTGCACCGGGACATCAAACCGGGGAACGTCCTGATCGACGGGGCCACCGGCCAGGTACGGCTGACGGATTTCGGCGTGGCCCGCATCGTCCACGGCCCCGGTCTCACCCGGACCACCTCGATCATCGGCACGCCCGTCTACCTGTCTCCCGAGGTCGCCGACGGCAACGCTCCCACCCCGGCGGTGGACGTGTACGCCCTGGGCCTGATCCTCTACGAGCTCCTCGCCGGGCGCCCGCCGTTCGTCGGCGAGCATCCGATGGCCCTGCTCCGGCAGCACGCGGCGGCCACGCCCCGCCGGCTCCCCGGGATGCCCGACCCCCTGTGGTCGGTCATCGCGTCCTGCGCCGCGAAGGACCCGGCCGTACGTCCCAGCGCCAGGGCGGTGGCGATGACGCTGGGCGAGGCGACGGCGTCGCTGGCCCAGTGGCCCGTCCTGCCCCCGGTCCCGCGGGAAGCCCCACCCTCCGCAACCTCCGAGGCCCTCCCCGCGACGGGCCCCGTGACATCCGAAACCCTCCCTCCGGCGAGCCCCGTAACATCCGAAGCGCTCCCTCCGGCAGGCCCCCTGCCTTCCCCCACGATGGGCCCACCCGCGCACCCCACCCCCGCTGTGCCGGCCCCGCGCACCCCCGTGCCCGCCGGAACATACGGCCCGTCCCTCACCGACACCGCCCCCTCCGCCACCAGCGGAGCCCTCCCCTCCACCCGCCACGAGCGGCGCGGCCAGCGCTTGATCATCATCTCCACCGCCTCGCTGGCGCTGCTGCTCAGCGGGACCGCCGTGGCTGTGATGGCACCCTGGCGAGCAGGGAACGCGGACCCGGCCCCCCGGGCGGCCGCCGCCCCACCCCGATCGGCGGACGGCCCCGCCGGGAACGCGGGTCCCACGCCCTCCACCCCGGCCGCCGACACGGAAAGCATCCCGGTCAGCTCACCCAAGGCCCGCACGGAGCGGAAGCAGCCCCCGGAGACCGCCGTCTCAGAGCCGCCCACCACCCAGCCCCGCTCGACCGACCCGAAGACACCGCCCGCCAAAACGCGCAAGGAGCAGCAGACGACGCCCGGGGTGGCCGACCCGTCCGACAACGACCGCCCCGCCGGATCGGAGAACCAGAACGCGACACCGAACTGGCAGTGCCGTGCATGGGTGTCCGCCGGCCCCGGCAGCTCCGTGGAAATGGCGCCCTGCATGGCCATGGTGGGCGACGTCTTCTACCTCAAGGGGCAGATCAGAGGGTCAACCTCGGTACGTTCGGACATCCACGTGCAGCTGTACAACACCGACGCCGACACGAACATCTCGCAGCCTTTCATCTGCACAGGGGTCTCGCCGTCGAGCGCGGGCGAGGTCGTCACCTGCGGCCCGTTCAAGCTCAGCGTGCCGCGCAGCGGAGCCAAGACCAACGTACGCCAGCGCTGGAGGAGAAGCGGCACCGAAAGTTTCAGCGGCGGCGCGGAAAGCCCCTGGACCCTCTGGTAACCGCCCCGATCCGAAAACGCCCGGTAGGGGGCGAAGCACGGGGGGTGGCAGATCGTCCCGACTGGTGCGCCCACATACGTCCGCCCGTGCTCGGCCGGATCGGTTGACCTCAAGCGCGGTTGAAGTCTCAAACTGATGCCATGATCTCCACTGGGCGCGCCCTACTCGCCGAGGCACCCGCCGAGCGAGCTGACGGAACCGGTGAGGCGCGGCGTCCAGTACCGATGTGGCCTGCGCCACACCTGCAAGCGCTCACCAAGCCAGGCGATCCCATCTGCGGCCAACGGCAGGACTCCCACTTACCTCTTACTTCCGAGTTGCGGTGCGCGGGTCTCACAGACCTTGCCAATAGCCCGTCCTCTGGCCACCCGAGAGACCTCGCGACGGTTGGCAATCCTCACCCGGACCAAAAGAAAGACGCCCTGGATATGCGTCCATTGCCACGCACCGCGACCCCAACCTCACCTAGGTCCACCACTGTCTTCAGCAAATCCAGGCAGCAGGTTCGTAAACATCCTCTTGCCTGTCGACTTGTCCGGGACGAAGATAGCATCATGGCCAGGATCAAGGAGTTCTTCCGAGCTACTAAGAGTTCAGGACCGCACCCTACCGAGGTGGAATGCGGCTACCAGGCGATACACACCGATGAGGGTGTCTTTTTGCAACTGAGCACATACGGTTCTGACGAGCGACAGTCCGAAAAGAAAACAAGTCAAACCCTTCAGCTCGATCGACAACGGGCCGCAGAACTCCTTCACATAATCACAAGCACGTTCCCTGATTTGAAGATGGCGGGAACTCAGGAAAACACATCAATGTGATAAGAGACTTGCGGGCGGGGTGGCAGCGAGTGCACCGGCCGCATGTTGGCCGGTCATATCGAGTCGACATAAACGATCAGGGCTCTACAATAAATGAGCTCCGTCAGCTCACGGCACGGAACCGTTCATAGCGCTCCTCAAGAAGGTTCGGGTCCGGACGATCAGCTCGTCTCCGAGGAAGCGTAAGTCTCAGGTTCTGCAACTCCTGGAGCCCATGCTTCAGCATCGGTCCATCGATCTCCTCCAAGATGTCGGCGCGTACCTCGATGACGTAGTCGGGCCGGACGCCGAGGATGTTCTCGTCGTACGCCGCATGGTGGATCTTGCACAGCGAAACGCCATTGGACACGGCAGGAACGCCACGAGTCTCGCGATCAGGAACGATGTGAGCGGCGTCAAGGAGCGATCGATGCCGGAGATGGCACATGGCACAGGAGCTTTCGTATGCCTGAATCACCCTCTGCCGAAACACGGGTTGATGCAGCCGTTGCTTGGTAATCCTCTGGGAGTAGCGGCGCTCAATCTCGCTTCCCACGCTGTCGATCAAAAGATGCCGCTGAGCCTCATCCAGTGCAACCGCGACCTGTGAGGACGCGACCTCAACAGCAACAATCCAGACCGGAAAGAAGGGAAGGTACAACCCCTGTTTGATGCCGAAGAACCACATCAACGGGACCCTTTGATCGAAGGCGGCTCGGAGTCCGACGTTCGTGTAATGCCGTGGGTTGCCCTGGAACTTGTACCGCAGCAGGCCGTCATCCCCCACTGCATCCTCGTACGGCGCGCGTGCGCCATCGGAGGTGTAGGTCGTGAGGATCGATAGCGCAGCCGTCATGCCCTGCGGCTTCCTAATCCCCAGCTGATTGTCGATCAGGGGAAATGTTCGCCCCTCAAACTGGAACCCAAGCAGCTCATCACGCCGTACGACAGGGTCCTCGGGTGTACATCTCTGACGAAGCCATGCCATAGCTGTTGCTCGTACACGGCTGTCCATATCGTCGCCCAGCGATGTGATCACATCCGAGTCTTACACCTGCGACCAACGCACCGGCTAGAGGAAACCGAGAAGATGTCCCGGGTCCTCGACGAGTTACCAGGCCAGCGCCTACCCAAGCAGCCGTTTCCTGCTCCGGATACGCAGACTCCAGGACGTACGCGAAACGTCCCTTCCAGCTCGCTCCCATGGAATGAGATGCCTGAGACCTGGCGTGACTACGTCGACGGCGGCCGTTGCCCATATTCCCGATATGCCGTATGGCTGCCCCGAGCACGTCGAGAGCGGCACGAACCCTCTCCGCATCAGTTGGACATGCTTACTGTGCGTTGGCACGCACCTCTAGTGGCGAGCTCAGCCCTCGGGGCCGCGGATCTCCACCCTGTCGGCGGGATACACCTCGACCTCATCGCCGCGCTCCACCACAGTCACCCAGCCATGCTCCGAAAGACTCAGCTCCCGGATCTCGTCATCGTGCGCCGGCCGGTTGATGATGCGCACCCCTGGCTCGGGGATGAGCTGGGCGACGAAGTCGGCGCCGAGCTTCACGAAGCTGCCGCGGTTCTTCACGGTGTAGATGAGCCCGAGATCTCTCAGTACTTCGAGGGCTCGCAGGATGGTGTCCCGCGCCACGCCGAACTCCTGGCTGAGGTGGACGACGGAGGGTAGGCGGCGTCGGGGTGCCCATTCGCCTGCTTCGATGCGGGCGCGCAGGGCGTTGACGATCTGCTGCTTCACTGTGAAGTCAGAGTCATAGTCGACCACGATCTGACCGTAGGTAGGACGGCTGCCACCCCTGTTTCTGCGCCATCCTATATAGGTCACTCTAGGCCAGAATATGGATCACAGTGGGCTACAGAGTAGGCTACTGATGAGTAGCACAGTATGTTGACTATATGGCAGCTCCCCCGGACAGTTCACCGTCACTGATTGAGGGCCTCATACTGCTCAGTGGGCAGATCAAGGTCACTCGTATTTGCGTCTGCGGCATCCCAATCGTCCAACTCGACACCGGCGTGTGGCGTAATGACACGTATCCGCTCCGCGCTGACTGGATCGTCTGCACCGCATCGAAGGACCAGCGACACCATCCACGGCAGACCGCTGAGATCCTTTCCGGACGGGAGACCTGCCCTGAAACCCGCAGTGAGCTCGACCGCCGCATACCCGTGAACTCGGTGGCGCCTGCCGGTCCTCGCCGCCCACGTATTCGCGTCTGGAGGTCTAAAGATCGTCCTCGACGCGACCGCGGTCGTGCCCACCCCCCCATCCCAGCGGGGCAAGCTGACTCACAGGAGGTCCGGCCCATGGGCAACTCCATCACAGACCTACGGTTCACGCCTCTGCTGACCGCGGAAATTCAGGCCGTGCTGGAGAGGCACGGCTATCGCCTGCCAGCCGGCAGCGATCACGTCCGGGAGCTCGTCACCGCTCGCGTCGACACCGCGCTCAAGAACCTGGTCGAGGTCTTCGAAGGCAGGACCTGGTGACCCGGCGAGTCGCATTCCCCGACCTCCACGGACCGCACGTCGAGCCGCCCGAGCCGCACCACATCAAGCTGACCTGGCACGAGCCGACCAACCGGGCGCCACGCATCCGCATCATCTCCTACAGCTGTGAATGCGAGGCCATCCTGTACGAGCTGTGCTCAGCCGCCGGGCAGGGCTTCATCCGCCGCACGGACCGAGAACAGGGCACCGTCCACGAAACCGCATGGACGCTGACCTTGAAAGCGCGTCGCACCTTCAACCGGATCCTCCGCGGCAAGGCCCGATAGAGGGCGGTCCGGAGGAACGCCCACGCCGCGCGTCGCCCGCCGCGCCGTCACGGAAACGAAGTCCCAGGCCAGGACCGTCCCGATCGACCTGGACCCTCGCCACAGGGCTACGCATGCCGAAGGAGCCACGCAAGATGAAGACCTTCACGGTGACCATCGCCGGTCCTGAACGGCACGACGGAGAGGCGCCCTACACGTGGGTCGTGGAGGCGACCGACATGGCCAGTGCCATGAACAAGGCCCTGGCCTACCACGCACTCTCCCAGGACCAGCGGCTGTGGGATCTGGAGATCGTGCCTCTCCACACGTTCGAGGGCCCTCCCCCTGAGAACTGCGGATACTACTGGAACGACCTCCGGCTCCTGCTGGTTCCGTCGGTGACTTGTGACGGCGTTTGATGGTCTGCTGCGACACCGATCGTTTCCGCTGCGAGGTGATATCGCTGAGAAGTGACAGCGCCCGAGACGCTTGCCAGTCAGAGCGTCACCTCGGCTGGTCGTCCGGGCCTGCAGAGCGGCGATCACCTCCTCAAGCCGCCCATCGAGCAGCATGCGCTCGTGACGAAAGTATGCCCAAGGTGCCCGCAGAGATGGTGGGTGCACCGTTCATCGCCGAACAGGCCCGCCTCGGCCGAGAACTCACCCGTCATCTGGGTCATGTGCTTTGAAAGCATGGCTGTACTCGCTCCGGCAGACCGAGCCGTTGGCTTTACCTCCAAGGAAAATGAACTCTTTCACCTACGTCGAATCGTCTGAGCCCCATCCCGAGATCCCTCTGGTAGGGGGCGACGTCACCGAGGGAGTCGTGCGGATCGGCGGCACCGTGCGCCGACCAGTCGGCTCCAACGCCCCGCTCGTCCACTCTCTACTGCGTCATCTGGAAAAGGTCGAATTCCCGGGCGCTCCGCGATTCCTCGGCATCGACGCGCAAGGACGCGAGGTGTTGACCTTCATTCCCGGCGAAGTGGCAGGACGGCCAAGGCCGGCGTGGATCGCCGACGAGGAACGGTTGGCCTCCGTCGGACGCCTCGTTCGCGACTGCGACAACGCTGCCGCAGGGTTCGTCATCCCTGAAGGTGTGCAGCCGAGCCGGGCGTTCTCCGAGCCGCCGGGTATGCCGCCCGCACCGCCTTACCCGGCTGAAGTGGTCGGGCACATGGATTACACGCCAGACAACATCGTGTTCCGGGATGGCAAGGCGGTCGCACTGATCGACTTCGACCTCGCCAAGCCCACCACCCGGGTGGATGAGGTGGCCAACGCGATGATGTACTGGGCGCCGCTGTGCGACCCCATCGACGCCGACCCGCTGTTGCGGGAGGTGGACGTCGCGCGCCGCTGCCGGATCCTGGCCGACGCCTACGGGATGTCGGACGTCGACCGTTCCCGGCTTGTCGAGGTGTTCACGCTGCGGACCCGGCGGGCGTGGTTCCTGATGAAGCAGAGAGCCGAGGAACGGGGCGGCGGCTGGGCGCGGATGTGGGCTGAAGGCATCGGCGACGAGATCAAACGGCGCGAGGCTTGGCTGGATCGCCATGGCACCATCATCGAGGCGGCGCTGACCGCAGCGTAGCCCCAACGGTGCCGCGGCTTGTCTCAGCCCGGACGAGCGTCAAGACAAGTCGATCGCCGAGCTCGATGCCATGTGCGCTGCTCCTTCCTCGGCGCGATGACGATGGCCGCTCCTCGTCTCGCGTCAAGATCGTCAGAGACTGATAGACCGCCGTGACCGGAACGGCAGCGGTACGACGGGCTCTCGTCGAGGTGCTAGGCTGCCGGTTGTTCGGTATTGGATCGATGTGTGAGGGAGGTGAGGTTTGATGACCGCGGTGAAGACCGCTGCTCTGCGCAGCACCCGGACCAACCTCACGTCCCGGGTCCCGGTCTGACCAACTTCCTCCCCCAGCCTTGAGCCATCCGGCTCGCTAGGCGGGGTGATGCCCGCGTCTCGTCGGGGCCCCTTCTCCGCAAGGGTCTCACGTTGCAACACACGTACAGCGATCCATCCGACCTGTCCCAGTACGGGTGGACCGGCGCACTCGACCAAGCCTTCACCGAACATTACGAAGCGGGCCTCGTGCCGGCCCGGATCTCCCGGGTCGATCGTGGCCTGTGCACGGCGATCACCACGTCGGGCCCGATGCGGGCCACGTTCGCCGCGCCGCACCCGCCCGACCCGCTCCTGACGCCCTGCACCGGCGACTGGGCCGCGCTGCGTCCGGGCGCCGAGCCGCACCTGGTGGCGCTGCTGCCGCGGCACAGCGCGATCGTGCGCTCGTCGGCGTCCAGGTCCTCCCACGGACAGGTGCTCGCCGCCAACGTCGACACGGTCGTCATCGCCCTGTCCCTGGCCGCGCCCCTGGACGCGGCCAAACTGGAGCGGCTGCTCGCCCTGGCATGGGAGAGCGGGGCACAGCCGGTGATCGTCTTGACCAAGGCGGACCTGGCCGACGATCCCGAGGCCGTCCGCGCCGAGGCCGAAGCGCTGGCACCCGGGGTGGACATCCTGGTCACCAGCGTCGTCACCGGTCACGGCATCGACGTACTGGCCGCGATGATGCACGGCACCACCGTGCTGCTCGGCCTGTCGGGCGCGGGCAAGTCCACCCTCGCCAACACGTTGCTCGGCGAGGAACTGCTGGCCACCGGCACGGTACGCGAGCAGGACGGCAAGGGCCGCCACACCACCGTCCGCCGCGAGCTGCTCCCCCTGCCCGGCGGCGGGGTCCTCATCGACACGCCCGGCCTGCGCGGGATCAGCCTGCACGACGCCGCCGACGGCCTGGAGCAGGTCTTCGCCGAGATCGAAGACCTCGCCGCGTATTGCCGCTTCGGCGATTGCTCCCACGACACCGAGCCAGGATGTGCGGTGCAGGCCGCCGTCCAGGCGGGTGAACTGCCCGAACGTCGCCTGCGCAGCTACCACAAACTGCAGCGGGAGAACGCCTGGGCGGCCTCACGTACCGATGCCCGGCTGCGCGAGGAGCGCGACAACCAGAAGAAGGCCATCACCAGTCACCTGCGCGCCACCTACAGGTTCCGGGACCGGCAGGCATGACCGGCCGCATCCCACCGACCTCTCCGGTGCGGGCCGAGCACGGCGCGGACTACCAGTGCACCGGCTATGTCCTGCATCCGCGGAAGAACAACAAGGAGACGAACCCGATCATGACCTCTTCCCTCATCACCCGTCCCGAGAGCGCCGGCGACGTCGCCATCATCCGCGACATCAACCTTGCCGCCTTCCCCACCCCGCACGAGGCCGACCTCATCGAGGCGCTGCGGGCCGACCCGCAGGCGTGGCTGCCCGGCCTGTCCTGGCTGGCCGAGGCCCCCGGCGGCGAACTCGCCGGATACGCGCTGCTCACCCGCTGCCACGTCGGCGACTCGCCCGCCCTCGCCTTGGGTCCCTGCGCCGTCAAGCCCGAACATCAGCGGCGGGGCGCGGGGTCCGCCGCCATCCGCGCCGCTCTGCAAGCCGCCCGCGAGCAGGGCGAGAACCTGGTGGTCGTGCTCGGCCACGCCGAGTACTACCCGCGCTTCGGCTTCACCCCGGCCTCCGGATTCGGCATCCGCCCGCCCTTCGACGTCGAGGACAAGTACATGATGGCGCTCGCCCTCGACCCTGAGCGGCCCGTCCCGAGCGGCGTCATCCGCTACGCGGCGGCGTTCGGCGTCTGATTTCCCGCTCCTTGACTGCGGCGAACGGCCCTCAGCGCGGCTGGGGCCGTTCGACCGTCGCAAACTCTCCATGGTGGGCCACCGCCCTCCCGCCGGAAGGGCGGTGCCGCCCGTCGGCACCGAACCGACAGCCCCGGACCGGCGGGCACTGCTCGACCGGCTTGCTCGCTCCCCGCAGGGTCTCATCACGATCGTCGCCTGCCTGGGCCGTCGCGGCGTCGGCTGCCGGTCTCCGAAGGAAGCCCTCGACCACCGCTGAGCTGTGTGATTTACGGGTCCATGCCGTACTGGCCGAGGAAGCCGGTGTCGAGGTACGCCTTGAAGATCGCCCAGCCATTTCCGACCGAGCCGTACTTCGCGAAGAAGGACGTGGGGTCCACCGTGTCCATGGCGTCGTCTTAGGAGTGTAAGAAGGCCAGGCGTCAGATCCCGTTCCTCGTCCTCACCGGCCGCCACAGCACCGCACGAGACGATCGGCCTGAGCAGAAAGGTCTTCGGCTCGTCGCAGTAATCAGCAGAAAGCCGATCACCGCCGCGTGCAGGCCGTGTTGAGTCTCAACCTGGTTGAGGCTCCATAGTGGGCGTCGTGGACGACAGCGAGTTGTATCCCATCGGGGACGTGGCGCGCCGCACCGGTCTGAGCGTCAGCGCCATCCGGTTCTACTCCGACGCCGGGATCATCACGCCCACCGGCCACACCGACGCCGGGTACCGGCTCTACGACGTCCAGGCCATCGCCAGACTGGAGCTCGTGCGCACCCTCCGCGAGCTGGACGCCGGCCTGCACGACATCCGCCGGTTGCTGGACGGCGAGACGACGCTACGCGATCTCGCCACGGCGCACCTCGCGCTCGTCGAGCGCCAGGCGCGCCGCCTGCGGGTCAGGAGTGCCGTCCTGCGGACGATCGTGCGGCAGCACACCCCGACCGAACAGGTGAGTCTCATGCACAAGCTCGTCTCCATGTCCGACGACGACCGCGTCCAGCTCATCGACCAGTTCTGGGACGAGGTCAGCGAGGGCCTCGACGTGCGTCCCTCCTTCGTCGAACGGCTGCGCGAGGTGCGGCCGAACCTGCCGGAGGAGCCCACCACCGAGCAGCTCGAAGCCTGGATCGAGCTGGCGGACCTGGTGCGGGACGACGACTTCCGCCGTTCCGTACGTACGTACCTCCACGACACCTACTCCACCCCCTCGGGACGCCTCATGACCGCACCGGCGACGCTGGGCTCGATCGACAAGGGGGCGGCGATCATCCAGGAGGCCCAGGTGGCGCACCAGGCCGGAGTGCCCGAGGATTCTCCACAGGCCCGGGACATCGCCGACCGCTTCGTGACCGCGATCGCCGAGGCCGCCGGGAGCCGTGCCACCACCGAGGTACGCCACCGGTTGGCCGCCAACCTAATGCTCGCCAAGGACCTGCACGAGACGGCAATCCAGCGCGCCGCTTCTGGGCTCACCGACGCCCACGGCAGGTACCTGTCGCTGGTGGCCACCATCAACGGGACAAAGGCAGGGGTCCCCGTGCCCTACGAATGGCTCGCCGTGGCTCTCAACGCGGAATCGCGACCTTAGCGGTCGATCGTCATCCCCACAGACGCTGAATGTCCGCGTCCCGAGGGCCGGCAGCCGCCTATGTTCGCCATAACGGCGGACGTTTACCTCCGGCCTCCTAGTGCAAGGCATGTCAGGTCGACCGAACCCGAGACGCTTGGAGAGCAACTTTGCGATGAACAGACCGGGACTGTCGATTCAGGCGACCTTTGGGGATCTGCTTCTCTCGATATAATTGTGGGTCCGCAAAGAGCACCGGCCGGCGGGCAGATTCCGCCGAAGTGGGTGGCTCGGCCGCAATCCTCGACGCACGGGGGCCTGGTGAAGTTCGGGGTCGAAATTCCTACGTGTACGGCCGGGATGATGCATCCCGTACCGTTCGCCGGCGTGAACGACGTCGTGGACACAGCCGTCGAAGCAGAACAGCTCGGTTATTACGATGCGGGCGGCAACGATCACCTCAGCACGATGCAGTTCGTTCGCGACGCCTGGCAGTCGCCGCCGGATTACTTCGAACCGCTCGTCACATTCGCGAACATCGCGGCGCGGACGTCGGTGATCCGCCTCACCACCGGGATCATGGTCCTGCCGATGCGCCAGCCCGTCCTCCTGGCCAAGCAAGTGGCGACGCTGGACCAACTCAGTGGCGGGCGCGTCATCCTCGGTGTCGCCGTCGGTGGCTACCGCGATGAGTTCGAGAGCGTCATGCCCGACCTCAAGAACGCGAACCGGGCGGAGCTGACCAGAGAATGCATTGAAGCACTGCGCGTCCTCTTCGAGAAGCCCAGGTCGACCTACCAGGGCCAGTACATACGCTTTGAGGACGTCGAGTCCTACCCGAAGCCGGTGCAGGCGCCCCTTCCGATCTACTCCGGCGGCAACGTGGAAGGGTCGATCCGGCGGGCTGCCGAACTGTGCCAGGGCTGGTTGCCGGCCAAGATGGGGCCGAGCGCCTTCCGGGAGGGCAGGAACAAGCTTGACTCCTTCGCCCGCCGGGCCGGTCGTGATCCCGCCACGATCGCCACGGCACTACAGTCGATCGTCTGCCTCGGCAGAACGACCGAGGAGGCGCGCGAGACCTTTGTGAACTCATCATTCGACCTCTTCAGGAAGTCCTTGCAGGGGACGATGATGAAAGGCGTCGACATCGGCACCTACATGGATATAAACCTTGTCGGCACGCCGGACGAGGTATGCGCCAAGGTCGATGCATACAGGGAGGCCGGGCTTGATCACCTGTGCTCCCTGCTGTTCGTCGGCAACACGATGGATGAGATGCGCGCCCAGATTCGAGCCTTCTCCCGATACGTCATCGCGGAATTCCCTGGGACCGGTTCCACCTGAATCCCCATGGCGTGCTCCACAGCCAGCCGGCCCGATCAGCAGACCGCTCGACTAGGGCTTGCGCTGGAGTCCGAGCGATTCGGTGCCAAGCAATTCCATCGCTGCCTCGGTGGCGCTGTCCTGATGTGGAGTGAACGCTACGAGGCGCTGCCGGAAAGCTCCGGCCACTTCCAGGTTCTCGTAGGTGAAGGTCAGCACTCCGACACCCGGAACCCGGAAACTCTTCACTCCGTGCGTCCTGACCTCGACGTCGCCGCGCATCCAGAGCTTTCGAAACTCCGGGCTGTCCGCCAACTCGTCCAGCAGTACGACCAGCCCGTCGTCCTCCGGATACCTAGCGGCGGTCACCCGTAGCTGCGCCGCCGTGGCGGTGGCCACCTCGTCCCAATCGATATAGAACCCGCGCGCGTCGGGATCGAGGAACAGGTATCGGGCCAGGTTGCGCCCCGACGCCTCGAACAGTCTCGACGCCAACGGATTCGCCGCCAACACCATGAACAGGTCGTCGATCACCATCGCGGGAACCGTCATGTGGTTCACCAGTCGGGTCAGTTCCGGCCGCACCTCCGACGCTGCGGTGTTGGGGCGGGGCCTTCGGACCAGCACCCGCAGATGATCCTGCTCCACCGCGTCCAACCGCAGTGCGTTCGAGATCGCGGTGAGCACCTCCTCCGACGGATTGCTCGCCCGACCCTGTTCCAGCCGCTGGTAGTACTCCACGCTGATCCCAGCCAATTGCGCCAACTCCTCCCGCCGCAGCCCTGGCACTCGGCGGCGCGAATGCGGGGGCAACCCGACGCTTGCCGGTGTGATCCGTGCGCGCCTCGACTGGAGGAAGGCTCCGAGGTGCCGGTAATCGTGCATATCCCGATTCAACACCGTAACCGCCGGTTTCATCCTGGCACTATCAGTACCCGGAAAATCGGGGTCTGGGTCGAATCCGGTCGCCTCGCCAGGCTGGGTGCCATGAACGACCGATACCAACGCGGCCTGGATCGCCAAAAGGAGCTCGGCGGTCCCACCGCTGTCCGCGCCCGGGTCTACGACACTCTGGCCGACATCGCTCCCGACTTGAGCCGCTTTGCAATCGAATTCGCCTACGGCGACATCCACAGTCGCCCCGGTCTGGAGGCCGCGAAGCGTGAGCTCGTCATTCTCGGCATCCTGATCGTGCTCGGCGACACCGAACGCCAGCTCGAAGCCCACTATCAGTCGGCGTTGGCCGCAGGTCTGACCTCCCGCGAACTTGTCGAGGCCACCCTTCAGGCTCTGCCGTACGCGGGTTTCCCGCGAGTCCTCAACGCGATGGGCATCGCTCGCCGCGTCCTGGACGAACAACACCTACTGCCCGTCGCCCACTGAAAGCGAGCCCGCCATGACCAGCACCGACCGTACCGAGATCATCGACACCTGCACCCGCATGATGTGGTTCGTCGACACCCGCGACTGGACCGCGTTCCCAACCGTGTTCGCCGACTCTGTGACCCTCGACTACACCAGCATCTGGGGCGGCGAACCCTGGATGCAGACTCCCACCGAGATCACCGCCATGTGGTCCAATCTGTTCGCCGGCCTCGACGCCACCCAACACCTGCTCGGCAATCACCTCGTCACGGTCGACGGCGACAGCGCCACCTACACGGCCTCATTCCGTGCAATGCACGGTCAGCAGGATCGCGGCACCTGGACCCTGTACGGCACCTACCGCATCACTCTCACCCGCACCGGCGGCACCTGGCTTATCGACGGCGTGTACATGAACTGGAACTGGGAGGAAGGCGACCGACAGATCATCCTCGAAGCCGCCGGTTCCACCACGCCGTGAGCTTCGCCAGCAGTGTCGGGCCGCGCCTCAATGGGGCAGACCCGCTTCGGCAGCGAGGACGCCGAGGAGGCGGTTGAGCTCCTTCCTGTCCTTCTCGTTCAGCGGCCCGGCCAGGTCGGCGTCGAGCCGGTTCGCCGCCGCGAGGGCGTCCGCCAGCAGCTCCCGCCCCTTGCCGGTGAGGCTGAGCACCTGGCGGCGGCGGTCGCCGGCGTCGCGAACGCGCTGGATCGCGCCCAGTTTCTCCAGATGGTCGGCCAGGCTCACCACCAGGCTCGGAGCGACGCCCATGGTGCGGGCGATCTCCAGCTGGGCGGCGGGGCCGTGGAGGTCGAGCATGACCATCACTCCGACGTGCTTGGGCTTCAGGTCGAGCGGGGCCAGGGCGGCGACGAAGAGGTCCGTGACCATGGCGCCCAGGGTGCCGAAGCGGAAGGCGAGGGTGCCTGGCAGGGAAGTGGCGTTGACATCGTTCACATTCAGCATGGTAGCTTCACAATACCATTCAGAGTATGAACGATTTTCGAGGAGAACGATGAAAGCCGTCACCGCGGTCAACGCCGTCCTCGCTGTCGGGTCCATGACCTCGGCTGTGATCGGGCTGGTCAAGCCCGGCCTGATCCTGCCGGGCAGCGAGGTCTCGGCCGGTGTCGAGCTGTACGCGGCACGCGCCCTGCCGCTGGGCGCCGGGCTGCTCTACGCGCTGACCAGCCGTGCCCGGCCGGGGCTGCTCGTGCCGATGCTGACCATGGCGGGCGTGGTGCAGCTCGCCGACGCCCTCATCGGGCTCGGCCAGGGCATCCCCGGCATGATGGCCGGTGGCACGGTGTGCGCCATAGGCCATCTGGCGTCGGCGTGGATTCTGCGGGACCGGGGACGGGAGCGGTCGATCTCGATGGACAGTGCGCCGAGCAGGGCATGACGTTGTCAGCTGGATCTCGTGCACCTGTCACACCCGCAGGACGCGATCGCCGACACGAGCTGCTCGGCCACCACGATCCGCAACCGTCACGACGAGTGGACACGACTCGGCGTCTTCGCCCAGCCCAAGCAGATCGCGCTGCACTCCTACGACCGGATCGTCGGCCTCGTCCTCGACCAGATCGCCGTGGACGGCTCCATCACCAAGGCTCCCGGAGGCGGCGAGGTGGCCGGTCGCTCACCGGTCAACCGTCCTACAGAGGCCGCGAGTACGTTGTCAGTGGACGGTATTACGTTTCGTGACATGACCGATCATGCGCTACGGCTTCTGCGGCAGTCCCGCCGCCTGGCCGAACTGGCCGCCTTCCCCTTCAACTTCGACCTGGACCGCGCCGCCCATGGCCATGTTGAGGAAGTCCGCCTCGCCTCGGGCGGGCCATTGGAGACGGTAGCCGGGGACGATACCGGCGGTACGTACTTCGTGTGCGCGGACGGCTCGGTGCTCTACGCCGACTCGGAGGGCGCCGCGGGGATCATCGGCTCCAGTGTCGACGAGACCCTGGAACTCGTGATCGGCCTGCCCGGCTGGCGCGGCTACACACGTCTGTCCCCGGACGACGGTGAGGAGAAGATCCTGGCGTGCGTCACGGAGACCGAGGACGAGATCCGTGAGTACTACGGAATCGATGAGGAGCGGGCCGAGCTCCGTGCAGCGCTGGGCTTCCCGAAACGCTCCCCGGTCGAGCTGGTCGGCAGACTGCGTGCCGCACTGCTGCGCACCGAGCCGGACTTTGTACTGCTCAACGCGGATGAGGGTTGCGCGTACGACAGGATAGGCCCGGCCGGTCCCCCGCTGTGGGAGCCGGTGCTCGCGGCGGGCCGCGCCGATCTCGCCTGGCTGCGGGAGGGCGACCGCACGGCATGGCGTGAAGTCGCCGAGGACCCGGTGCGGCGCCGGATCACCCTGCGGGCCGCGCAGTTCGACCGCGCCGAGGACGATCTGGAGCTGCTGCGGCATTTGCTGCGGCACGAGACACGGTCCTCGATGACGGACGAGCTGCGGCTCGCGGCGGTGCTGGTGGGGCTGCGCGGGGATACCGGAGATCTGCCGCTGCTGCTTGAGGTCCGGGAGACGGACTTCGACACGGCGTGCGGCCTGGGCGGGATGCCGGAACCGGGTGCGAGCGCGGACGAGTTGCACCAGTGGGCGCGGTCGCTCGACGAGTCGATGTTCGGGACGGACCCGTCGGACGAGCCGGTCTCCACATGGACCGCCCTGGCGCGGGACCAGGGGATGACGGACCTCGCTCGGGTGATGCTGATCCGCGAACTCGACAACATCTTCATGGACCAGAGCAGACTCCGCCGCCCCGAGGCGCCCAGCACCCTGGCCACGGCTCCGCTGAGGGATCTCGCCCGGAACTTCGAGGAACTCGGCGACGTTACCCAGGCGCTGCGCGCCCAGCGCCTGTACGCCGCCCTTCAGGAGACGGCGTGGGACCGGGCCTCGGCCCGAACCACCCTGGCCCGCCTCGAGCGGGAGGCGGGCCGGTTGCCGCAGGCGGCGGACACCCTGGCCGCCGTACGCGACGCCCTGGCCACCCCGGGCGACGACTCACTGCGCCACTGGCAGCAGGTCAACCTCGGCCGCTACATCGCCGAGGAGCACTACCGGCTCGCCCTCGCCCTGGCCGACGCGGGCCGCCCCGAGGAGACGCGTGCCCTCCTCGCGGCCGCCGACGCCATACTCGGCGAGCTCTCGGAGAACGCCGCGAACGGCGTTCGCGAGCTCGCCGAGCGGACCGCGGCGAGAGTACGGGAGGCCGGCTGAGGACGGGCACGACGGACTCGACCTCGCGGACGTGATCATCACCTTGCGTGGTCTGATCCGGCGGGCATGGACGACGCACCGCTGGGACCAGCGCCCGAACCACCGACTATGACCGCATCCCCATCCGCGCGGCCACTCAACTACGTGGCCTTGTCACACGGGGCCGGTGGCGTCGCAGTACTTCGCCCGAGGTGGCCGTATGGTCACATTCTGCGCGCTCAGCTCTCCCTGATCGCCGGGAGGCCGGCGAGGAGTGCCCTGAGGGTGCGGACGAGGTCGGCGTGGAAGTCGGGGCAGGCCGCCGCGATGTCGGGGTCCTGGGCGTACAGCTCGGCCAGGGCCGGGCCGGGCCGGGAGATCGGGTAGAGGACTCCGGCCATGACGCCGGCGGCCGCGACCAGCTCGACGCCCTCCCTGTCCGTCAGCCCCGCGATGCGGGCGACGCGCCGGCCCAGGTCGGCGGTGATGGCCAGGCAGGCGCGCTTGAACGTGCGGGCCGCCGGCACCGACACGTTGTGCTCCAGGGTGGTCGTGGTCTGGCCGAGCAGGTCGCAGAAGAGCGGCCGGTCTTCGAGCGTCTCCGCGAGGGCCGTCACCACGTCGTCGGAGGCGTCGAGCCGGTCGTGGACGGCGGCGCCCCACTGGCGCCACTCCTCGGCGGCGAGGTCGAGGTAGATCTCCTCGCGAGTCCCGAAATATCGCATGATGTTGGACTTAGCGAGCCCGGCGGCCTCCGCCACCGCGCCGAGGCTGACGTTGCGCACCCCGGAGGAGACGGCGAGGTCGCGGGCGGCGGCGAGGATCGCCTCACGCCGCTGCTGCTTGTGCTCCGGCCGCCTGGCCCGGACGAACGCCCTTGTCATGTCGCGCTCCAGCATACTGACCCAAGTTTAGAGAACACCGTTCACTTGTTAAGTGAACAGCGTTCTGTTAACGTCTGGCTCCTGAGGAAGGGAGTAGGGCGTGACCGAGGTACGAATGCGGGTGAACGGCGTGGTCGAGTCCCTCGACATCGAGCCGTGGGTGAGCCTGCTCGACGCGCTGCGCGACCACCTGGGGCTGACCGGCCCGAAGAAGGGGTGCGACCAGGGCGCGTGCGGCGCCTGCACGGTCCTGGCCGACGGCGTGCGGATCAACGCCTGTCTGGCCCTGGCCATGCAGTACGCGGACAAGGAGATCACCACGATCGAGGGCATCGCCAAAGACGGCGAGGGCAGGCACCCGCTGCAGGAGGCGTTCGTCCGCCATGACGGACTCCAGTGCGGCTACTGCACCTCGGGGCAGATCTGCTCGGCCATCGCGATGCTGGACGAGCACGCCGCCGGTATGCCGAGCGTCCTCACTCCCTCCGTCCAACCGGCGAGCGCCGTGTTGAGCGATGACGAGATCAGGGAGCGCATGAGCGGGAACCTGTGCCGGTGCGGCGCCTACAACGGCATCCTCGACGCCATCAGGGACGTCGCCGGGCGGGAGACGGTGTCATGACACCGTTCCTGGACGCCGAGCCCGCCGACCGCGAGGGTGTCATGACGCCGTTCGTGGGCACCCGGCACGCCGACCGCCGGGAGGCGTCGTGAAACCGTTCTCGTACGTGAAGCCGCTCGACCTCGCCGAGGCCGTGGCGGCGATCGGCCCCGGCGCGAAGTTCCTGGGCGGCGGCACCAACCTGGTCGACCTCATGCGCGAGGGCATCGAGCTCCCGGAGACGGTGGTCGACGTCACCGGCCTGCCGCTCGACGAGGTGGACGAGCTGCCCGGCGGCGGGCTGCGGATCGGGGCGCTCGTGCGCAACAGCGCGCTCGCCGCCGACCGGCGGGTCCGCGCCGCCTACCCGGTCCTGTCGCAGGCCGTGCTCGCCGGTGCCTCGCCCCAGCTGCGCAACATGGCCACCGTGGGCGGCAACCTGCTGCAGCGCACCCGGTGCCGCTACTTCTACGACCAGGCGTACGCCTGCAACAAGCGCGAGCCGGGCACCGGGTGCGACGCCCTGGACGGGTTCACCCGGGGGCACGCCGTGCTGGGCGTCAGCGGGAGCTGCATCGCGGCGCACCCCTCCGACATGTGCGTGGCGCTCGCCGCGCTGGACGCCACGGTCGAGGTGCAGAGCGTACGGGGCACGCGCCGGATCCCCATGAGCGACGTCCACCTGCCGCCCGGTGACACGCCGCACGTGGAGACCGCGCTGGCCGAGGACGAGCTGGTCACGGCGGTCGAGCTGCCGCCCGCGCCGGTGGCGGCCGGCTCCCGTTACCGCAAAGTGCGCGACCGGGCGTCGTACGCGTTCGCCCTGGTCTCCGTCGCGGCGGCGCTGGAGGTGCGCGACGGGACCGTCACGGCGGTCCGCCTGGCCCTGGGCGGCGTCGGCACGACGCCGTGGCGGGCGCGCGAGGCCGAACGGCTCCTGGAGGGCGGCCCGGCGACCGAGGAGGCGTTCGGCCGCGCGGCCGACGCCGAGCTGGCGGCCGCGATCACCAGGCAGGGCAACGCGTTCAAGGTGCCGCTGGCCCGCGCCACGATCGTGGCCACGCTGAAGGAGCTGGCCGGATGAGAGGCACGTCCGACGCCTCGTCGTCGAGGGAGCTTGCGCATGAGCGAGAAGTACGTCGAGGGAGCCGGCGCATGAGCGAGAAGTACGTCGAGGGAGCGGGCGCATGAGTGAGAAGTACGTCGGCCGTCCCGTCGACCGCCTCGACGGCGCGATCAAGACCGTCGGCGAGGCCCGGTACGCCGGCGACCACCGCTACCCCGACCTCGCCCACGCCGCGCTCGTGCACGCCACGATCCCCCGCGGCCGGATCACCGCCGTCGAGGACGCGGCGGCGCGCGCCGTGCCCGGCGTGATCGACGTCCTCACGCACGAGAACGCCCCCGCCATGAAGCCGCCGCCCAAGGTCACCCTGCTGAACCTCAGCACGCTCGCCATCGGCACGTCGGTCAACCACCTGGCCACGGACGAGGTGCACTGGAACGGCCAGCCGATCGCGGTCGTGGTGGCCGAGTCCCAGGAGGCGGCCCGGCACGCGGCGAGCCTGGTGCGGGTCACGTACGAAGAGAAGCCCGCCGTGGTGGACTTCGCGGCCGAGGAGCCGAACGCCGTCCCGCAGAAGAGCAACGCGCTGCAGTCGGCCAGGGCGGACAAGGGGGACGCGGAGAAGGCGCTGGCCGACGCGGAGGTCTCGGTGGACCTGCGCTTCACCACCCCGCAGCACAGTCACAACGCGCTCGAACCGCACACGACGACCGCCGTGTGGGACGGCGACCGCCTGACCGTGCACGAGGGCACGCAGAGCATGGCGTGGACGCGCAGGCATCTCGCCCAGCGGTTCGGCGTGCCCGAGCGGAACATCCGCATGCTCTCCCCCTTCGTGGGCGGCGGGTTCGGCGGCAAGGGCCAGGTGTGGGCGGGCACGCTGCTCGCCGTGCTGGCCGCCCGCGCGACGGGCCGCCCGGTACGGCTGGCGCTCACCCGCGCGGGCGTCCACCACGCGGTCGGCGGCCGGACCCCGAGCGCGCAGCGGGTGGCGCTCGGCGCGGACAGGGACGGCCGGCTGACGGCGCTGATCCACACCAGCGTGGCCAGGACGGGCCGGGTCGGCGGCCACCTGGAGCAGATCACCGCGGCCTCCCGCCACCTGTACGACTCCCCGAACATCCACCTGCGCCAGAGCCTCGTCCAGCTCGACCTGATCGCGAACACGTCCATGCGGGCGCCCGGCGAGTCGATCGGTACCTTCGCCCTGGAGTCGGCCGTGGACGAGCTGGCCTGGGAGCTGGGCATGGACCCGATCGAGCTGCGGATGCGCAACGAGCCCGAGCGCGACCCGATCGAGGGCAGGCGGTTCACGCACCGGATGCTGCGCGAGGTGTACGCGGTGGGGGCGGAGCGGTTCGGGTGGAGCGAGCGTGATCCGCGGCCCGGCTCGATGCGGGACGGGAAGTGGCTGGTCGGCATGGGGGTCGCGACGGCGTACCACCCGTCCCTGCAGATGCCGGCGAGCGTCACCGTGCGGCTGGACGCGGACGGCGGGGTCGTGGTGCGCTGCGCGCTGCACGAGATCGGCGTGGGCGCGGCGACCGCGCAGGCGCAGATCGCCGCCGACGAGCTGGGCGTGCCGCTGGAGTCGGTACGCGTCGAGATCGGCGACTCCGACCTGCCGGAGGGCCCCATGGCGGGCGGCTCGGCGCAGACGGCGAGCGCGGCGTCCGCCGTGCTGGAGGCGTGCCGCAAGCTGCGGCGCTCGGCGCTCGACCTGGCGAGGAGGTCGGCGGGCTCCCCTCTGCGCGGCGCGACCGATCCGCGGGCCCGCGACGGCGGCCTGTACCAGGACGGCAGGGGCGAGACGTACGCGGAGATCCTTGCCAGGGCGGGACGCGACCACCTGGAGGCCAGGGCCGGCGTCGGCATGCTCAGGTTCCTGGCGAGGACCGTCCGCGAGCAGCGGCGGTGGATGAAGGCCGCGAGCGGGGCACAGTTCTGCGAGGTGCGGGTGGACCAGGACACCGGCGAGGTACGGGTGTCGCGCTGGGTCGGCGTGTTCGACATCGGCAGGGTGATCAACGAGAAGACGGTCGCGAGCCAGCTGCGCGGCGGCATCGTGATGGGCATCGGCCTGGCCCTGACGGAGGAGACGCTGGTCGATCGGCGTACCGGGCGGGTCGTGAACGCGAGCCTGGCCGACTACCACGTCCCCGTGCACGCCGACGTCCCGCGCATCGACGTGCACTGCCTGGACGACCCGGACCCGACGATGCCGCTGGGCCTGGTCGGGGTGGGCGAGGTCGGCATCACGGGCGTCGGCGCGGCGGTCGCGAACGCCGTCCGGCACGCGACGGGCAGGCGGGTCCAGGATCTCCCGATCACGCTCGATAAGCTGCTTCCGCACTGAAGCACCTCAGGAGGAGGAGCCCATGTCGAAGCCGCCCTTCCCGCCGTTCACCGAGGAGAGCGCCCGCGTCAAGGTGCAGGCGGCCGAGGACGCCTGGAACACGTGCGATCCCGACAAGGTCGCGCTGGCCTACACCGAGGACTCGGTGTGGCGCAACCGCGACGAGTTCCTGGCCGGCCGCGACGAGATCAGGGCGTTCCTGCGCCGCAAGTGGGACAGGGAGCGCGACTACGCCCTGCGCAAGGAGTTGTGGGGCGTGCTCGGCAACCGCATCGCGGTGCGGTTCCAGTACGAGTCGCGCGACGCCTCAGGGCAGTGGTGGCGCAGCTACGGCAACGAGCAGTGGGAGTTCGACGAGTCGGGGCTGATGCGGCGCAGGGAGGCCAGCATCAACGACGTGCGGATCGACGAGAGCGAGCGGCGCATCTTCGGCCCGCGCGGCGACGACGAGCGGGGCGTGGACGTCCTGCCCGTCAGATGAGGCCCGTCAGATGCGGCCCGTCAGATGCGGCCCGTCACGTGAGGCCGCTCAGGTGAGGTAGTGCAGCCAGAGGTAGGGCACCGACAGGGCCACGGTCACGAACGTGACCACCACCCCGTACTTCGTGAACTGCCAGAAGCTGATCGGGGTGCCGTTGCGGGCGGCGATGCCGAGGATGACGACGTTGGCCGCCGCCCCGACGGCCGTGGCGTTGCCGCCCAGGTCGGCGCCGATGGCCAGCGCCCACCAGAGCACCTGGGCGGGGCCGTCGCCGCCGTTGGCCTGGACGAGATCGGCCACGATGGGGCTCATGGTGGCGACGTACGGGATGTTGTCCACGATGGCCGACAGCCCGGTCGAGACCCACAGCAGCAGCATCGTGGTCAGCCCGAGCCGGCCGTGGGTGGCCTGCGCGGCGGCCTGGGAGACCTGGTCGATGACCCCTGTCTCCACCAGCGAGCCGACCATGACGAACAGCCCGGCGAAGAACACCAGCGTCGGCCACTCGACCTCGCGGATGGCCTCCTCGGTGGTCACCTTCGTGGCCGCCACCAGCACGCCCGCGCCGAGCAGCGCCACCACGGACGGCTCGTAGTGCAGCACAGGATGCAGCACGAACGCCGCGACGACCAGCGCCAGCACGGCGAGCGACTGCCGCAGGAGCCGGTGGTCGGCGATGGCCTCGCGCTCGTTCAGCGCCATGATCTCGGCGGCCCGCTCGGGGTCGTAGCGGAACGACTTCCTGAACAGCCATCTGCACAGCAGGGCGAACACCACGACGAGCACGACGATCAGCGGCGCCATGTGCGCGAGGAAGTCGTTGAAGGTCAGGCCGCCGCGGCTGGCGATGATGATGTTGGGCGGGTCGCCGACCAGCGTGGCCGCGCCGCCGATGTTGGAGGCCATGGCCTCGGCGATCAGGTACGGGGCCACGGGCACCGCCAGCCGCTCGCACACCAGGAACGTCACGGGCGCGATCAGCAGCACGGTCGTCACGTTGTCCAGCAGGGCGGAGGCGGTCGCGGTGATCACGATCAGCAGCGTCATGAGCCGGAACGGCCGCCCTTTGGCGCGTTTAGCCGCCCAGATCGCGAGATATTCGAATATTCCAGTCTGTTTCAGCACTCCGACGATGACCATCATGCCGAGCAGCAGGAAGATCACGTTCCAGTCGATGCCGGAGTGCTCGTCGAAGAAGGCCGATCCCGCGTCGGTGGCGTGGATCAGCAGCATGATCCCCGCGCCGCCGAGCGCCGCCGCGACCCGGTGCACCTTCTCCGTGGCGATCAGCGTGTACG
The DNA here is from genome assembly GCF_006334985.2 of Nonomuraea phyllanthi. Taxonomy (GTDB): domain Bacteria; phylum Actinomycetota; class Actinomycetes; order Streptosporangiales; family Streptosporangiaceae; genus Nonomuraea; species Nonomuraea phyllanthi. Next base: position 125,089 of record NZ_VDLX02000012.1, on the reverse strand, counting down.
CGAGGAGGAACACGGCCAGCGCCAGCCAGGCGGTGACGGTCATGCGGCTCCGGGGAACATCGACGGTCAGGCGACCAGATGTCCCGGCACACCCACCGGTAACTTATCAAAACCGGCAAATCAGGCGGCGTCGCGGTGGTGGCCGTGGTACGGCGGGGCGAGGTCCGCGCCACGCGGCCCCGAGAACGTGCCGCGCAGGTCGGCCGTCTGGATCGTGCGGCTGATGTCGGTGGGCGTCACCAGCCCCACCAGCCGCCCGTCCGCGTCGAGCACGACCGCCCGCCCGTCGGCGCACCCCTGCATCCTGGGCAGCAGGTCGGTCAGCGGCTCCTCGGGCCGGGCCGTGGGCACGTCCTGCGGCGGGCAGGCGATGTCGGCGAGCCGCAGGCGGTCGCGCCGCTCCGGCTCCACGTGGCGGACGCGGTTGAGGGTCACCAGGCCGCGGAAGGCCCCCTCCTGGTCCACCAGCGGGTACGTCGACAGCCGGTGCCGCATCACCACCCGCTCGACGAGCTGGGCCACGGTCTCGTCCGGCGAGGCGGTCACGGGGTCGCGCGACATCGCGTCCGCGACGCGGATGCCGTGCAGCGCGGTGCCGAGCCGGGTCTGCTGCTCCTCGGCGGCGGCGGCGTTCACCAGGAACAGGCCGATCAGCGCCAGCCAGAGCCCGTCGAAGCCGCGCCCGGTGACGACCTGGAGGAACCCCAGCGCGATGAGCGCGTACCCGAACCAGCGCCCGGCCCGGGCGGCGGCGATGGCGGCGCGCGAGCGGTCGTGCCAGCGCCACCACAGGACCGCCCGCAGCACCCGCCCGCCGTCCAGCGGCGCGGCCGGGATCAGGTTGAAGACGGCGAGCAGCACGTTCACCGCGGCCAGGTAGCCGAACATCCCGGCCACCAGCGACGCCCTGGGCACCATCACCGCCCCGGCGACCAACCAGGCCACCACGCCGAACACCACCCCGGCGAGCAGGCTGGTGGCGGGCCCCACCACCGCGATCTTCAGGTCGGCGCGGGGCGTGCGCGGCTCGCCCTTGAGCTCCGCCACCCCGCCCAGCAGCCAGAGCGTGATCCGCGACACCTCGACGCCCTCGCGACGGGCCATGAGCGCGTGCGCCAGCTCGTGCGCGAGCAGCGAGGCGAGGAACAGCACCGCCGCCACCAGCCCCGCCAGCAGGTAGACGGCCATGGAGTGGCCGGGGAACGCGGCGGGGAAGCGCCCGAGCCCCAGCCCGAACACCAGGATCGCGACGATGACCAGCACGCTGATGTTGAGCCCCACCCGTACGCCCCCGATGCGGCCCAGCGGGATCGACGAACGCATCTCTTCTCCCCTGCGGATACGGCGGCCGACTTGTCGGCCTACCGCTCTGCTGCCCCCGCAGGCCCGCTTCAGGCCCGTTCAAGGCCCCCGGCACGGCCCTGCCCCGGCCCGCGATCGCCGCGGGCCGGGGCAGGGAGATGCGTGTCACTCGACGGTGACCGTGGCCCTGGCGGCGACCGTCGTGCCCGCCACCTGACCGTTCACCGTGAACGTGCCCGGCTCGGCGTACTGGTCGGGGCTGACCGCCTCCCAGGTGACCGCGACCGCGCTGTCCTTGGACCCGTCGTTGTACGTCGCCACGACGGTCCCCGGCAGCGACGGGGCGGCCCCGGCCCGGGTCGTGACCGCCTCCTCCGCGATCGAGGTGATCGTCACCGCGTCGGTCGCGCGGACGTACACGGTGGCCTGGGCGGGCTGCCGCACGCCCTCGGCCAGCCCGGCGACGGTGAAGCTGGTGCCGCCGCTCTTCACCTGGTCGGGCGTCACCTGCTGCCAGGTGACGGCGGCCTGGCCGCGGGTGCCGTCGGCGTACAGGGTCTCCACCGTGTCCGGCAGCTCCGGCAGCGTGCCCGCCGGCGTGGGCACGTGCACGGGGCGCACCGAGTCCGGCGGCACCGCGTACACCTTCCACTCCAGCAGCCCGACCGACGCCCCCGCCGACTCCAGCTGCACCCGCAGCCTGGAGGTCGTCACGGTGCCGAACGAGACGGTGTTGTAGGCGTCCGCCGCCGTCGGGTAGGACTCCACGCCGGTGACGTCCTCGAACGAGTCGCCGTCCCACTGCTGGATCTTCCACGAGCCGGGCAGGCGCACGCCGCCGCCGTCGTCGAAGAAGTACACGTCGGCCTTGTTCACCCGCACGGGCGCGGGCCATTCGAGCTGCACCCACTGCGTGCCCTGCTGCGGCCAGGTGCCCCAGCGCGGGTTGGCGCCGTCGTTGGAGCGCGGCGGGTCGATGCCGTCGTTGACGGCGGTGACCTTCTCCCACGGCGAGGTGTAGGAGGCGGTGGGCGTGGCGTAGGGGGCCGCGTTCGCCTGCTCGCCCTGGGCCGCGGCGGTGACGGTGACGGTCGCGGAGGTGCTCTTCGCGCCGTCCGTGGCGGTCAGCTTCAGCCGGTACGTGCCCTCCTCCGTGAACGAGACGACCGTGCTCGTCCCGGTCGGGTCGGTGAAGAACGCCTCGCCAGGACCGTCCACCTTGGTCCACTGCGTGGTGAGCGTGCCCGACGGCAGCCCGTCGTCCTTGACCACCGCGTCCACCCGGGCCTGTCCGGGACGGCTGAACGTCGGGTCCGGCACGGCCAGCACGTACGGCGCCCTGTTGGCCGCCGACGGCGCCCGCCGGCCGGTCGCGTACGCCTGGACCTCCTTGAGCCCGGTCGCGTACCCGGGCCGGTGGGTCACCAGCACCCGCAGCTTCCGCGCGGTGACCGCCGGGAAGCTCACCTCGTTGAGGTTGGCGCGGGGATAGGCCGGGGCCTTGGCCTGCTTCGGCACGTCCTTCCAGGTCTCGCCGTCGAGGTACTGCACCGAGTAGTAGGCGGGCTCGCTGTAGCCGCCGGCCTTGCGGTCGTTGAAGAAGTACAGCCTGACCAGGTCGACCTCGCGGGCCTCGCCGAGGTCCACCTCCAGCCAGTCCTGTGCCTGGCCGGAGCCCTTGCTGCCCCAGTACGGCTCGTTGATCGTGAACCCGTCGGCCGCGCCCGCCGCGTCCCCGTGGGAGGCGGTGGCGGACGTGACCAGGTCGGGCTGGTCGGAGCGCAGGTCCACGCCGGCCTTCTGGAACAGGTCCTCGACGCGCTCGCCCTTCAGCTTCACCTCGGCGGGCGCCCGCATCGACCTGGCCTTCTCCGCGTACAGGACCTGGCCGCCCTCGACCCGGCCGGTCTCCGGGTCCCAGACGGCGTGATCGAGCCCGGACAGGGTGACCTTGCGCTTGCCATCGATGAGGATCGAGTACCCCTCGGGAACCCCGGCGTAGTGCTTCGTCCCGTCGCCCGGCCTGTCCCAGACGATGGTCAGGTCGCTGCCCCGGTAGTCGATGCCGTTGACGGTGAAGTGGTCCCAGCCGATGTCCACCGGCCAGAGCTCGACCTTGCCGTCCGAGCGCGGGCGCAGGCCCATCGCGTCCTCGATGACGGTCCAGTTGCTGCTGCCCAGGATCGTGTGGTGGATCCAGGAGCGGTAGCCGATGGTCTTGGTCGAGGGGTTCCAGTCGGCCCAGAACTCGTTGGCGTCGGGGTAGCGGGTGTCACCGCCGACGAACTGCGACCAGGCGTTCCAGTACAGGAGCTGCTTGTACTGCTCGGCCGTGATGTACGGCGAGGCGTACTGGCGCAGCGCCTTGGAGAACAGCGCGAAGTTCCTGGTCGAGTTGATCTGGCTGAAGTTGTTGGAGCCGGGCTGGCCGGCCGCCGCGGCCTCCGCCTTGTCCTTCTGGTTGGCGGTGTACGCCGGAAATATCGGATATTCCGCCGGGTCTGCCCACAGGCGGAGCGCCTCCCGATATTTCGGGTCATCGGTGGGGACCAGGCCGGTCGCGTACGGGATGTAGTTGTTCGACTCCTTCCACGGGATCAGGTTGCCCGTCTGGAGGTCGCGGTGCTTGAACAGCTTGTCCTGGTCGTCCCAGAGCAGGGTGAGGATGCCGTTCTTCACCTTGTCGGCCACGCCGCGCATCTCATCGGCCTTCGCCGCGTTCCCGGACAGCTCGTACGCCTGGGCCGCCGCCATCGCGTTGGCGTAGACGTAGGCGCCCTCCAGCCGCTCGTTGGCCCGGTCGTAGTAGTGGAACGACACCGCGTCGGCGTCGTTGCCGGTCATGGCCTCCCAGTCGTACTCGATGACGCCGTTGTCGTTGGAGTCGTACGCGGCGAGCTGGCCGTAGACGTCCTTCTCGGCGTAGTGCGCGAGGTTGCGCAGGATCGAGGGCTGGCCGCCGTGGATCTGGTAGCTCTCCAGGGCCGCGGCCGAGATGTACTGGGTGTAGCTGTTCGACCAGTTCTCCGGATCACCCGGGTTGTCCGTGTACTTCGAGTTCCGGGAGACCTCGCCGACCGACACCCACGGACCGTAGGAGTAGATCGGGTCCCGCAGGTACTTGAGGTCCTGCACGAACATCGGCACGGTCAGCACGATCGCGTTGTTGTAGCCCAGCGCCCCCTCCACCGAGGTCGGGAACTGGAAGTCGTTCCCGGGGATGTCGGCGTCGAGGAAGTTGAAGCGCATGAGCCACCAGCGGTAGTACACGAACTTCTTGATGTTCTCGTCGGGCACGTCGATGTAGGGCAGGTTCCGCGCCCACCAGGCGTTGTAGTCCTGGAGCTGGCGGCGCAGCGCCTTCTCGGGCGAGCGGCCCTTGTAGCCGTCGTACTCCGACCGCGACTGCGGCAGCTCCTCGGTGACGAACCCCATCTGCACCTTGGTCCGCACGGTCTCGCCCGGCCCGACCGTCACCGAGCCCTTCAGCGCGCCGTCCGCGGCCTTCAGCCCGTCACCGCTGAGCCTCGGGAAGATGGTGGTCAGCTTGTTCTTGGCCGCCACGACCCCGGTCAGCTCCCGGTCGCCGTCCGGCGTCCTCGCGTACGGCGAGGTCACGGTGATCGGCACGTCCCGCGACGCGGACCCGGTGTTGGTGATCTCCAGCGTCGTCACGGCCACGTTCTCGTGGGTGATGAACTTCTTCACCCCGACCGCCAGGCCGTCGCCGGTGTACCGGCCGGTCCAGTGGCTGGGCATCTGCAGCCGCTTGGCCACGTCCTCGGTGAGCTCGGTGCCCAGGGAGATCTCGTACGCCTCCCGGTTGTCGATGCTCTCCCAGTACGCCACGTACCCGCCGAACCCGATGACGGACGGATCGTGCTCCTTCATGAACAGCGCCCGCCCGCGCGACATCAGCCACGTGCCCGCCGGGTCGTTGCCCGGCCGGGCCAGCATGCGGTCGATCCAGTACGAATCGCCGCCCTTCTCCTTCTTGTAGATCTCCTCCATCATCTTGCGCGGGTGGTACTTCACCGGCTCGGCGGGCACCGGGTCGTCGCCGGTGAACACCGGCAGGCCGAGGGCGTCCTGCGCGGCGCCGGAGGAGACGGCGCTGGAGGAGGCGGCATACGAGGGGGCGGCGGCGAGCGAGCCGGTTAGCGCTAACACGGCTAAGCAGACCAACGGTTTACGCACTTACTTCTCCTGGATCGGTAGCCAGACACGCATGGTGGCGGGGCCGCGATTGCCCCAGCGGTGGTAGGGCACCAGCCGGAGCGTGACGTCCGTGGGCTCAGCACTCTCATCGGCGCGGCCGTCGGCGGGCGCGTACGGCCAGCCGTCGCCGTCGCCGGACCGCAGCGAGGCCGCCACCTCCAGCTCCACGACGCCGTCCGCCTCGCGCTCCTCGGGCGGCAGGACCCGCGCGGTCAGGTCCCCCAGCCGCGGCTCGTCCCCCACGGACTCCGCGCAGTAGACCAGCGGCCCCCGCTCCACCGCCGCGCTCCCCCGCAGCGCGTCGATCCGCCGGTCGGGCAGCGTCCAGCGGGGCGCCATCGGCAGCTCAAGCCGGATCTCGTCACCCGCCTGCCAGGGGCCGTCCACGTAGGCGTACCCGGGATCGACGGGACGGATCACCGGGCCCTCCGGCAGCGGCGACTCCGGCGACGACGCGGGGACGTGCGCGAGCGTCGCGTCGGTGGCCCAGGCCGGGACCCGCAGCCCGATCCGGCCCTCGCCGCCCTCCAGCACCCGGACCGTCACCGAGCCGGCCCACGGGTAGCCGGTCTCCACCCGCACCGCCAGGCCGCCGTGGCGGATCTCCGACGGCGTGGGGTGGTGGATCTGGATCCCGTCGGCCGAGGAGGTCGCGAGGTAGGCGGGCAGCGAGGCCAGCGTGCGGGCGATGTTGTGCGGGCAGCACGACACGTCGAACCAGGGCGAGCGCAGCCCGCCCTCCGCTGCGTGGTTGACGCCCTCCAGCGGCACCGCGGGCACCCGTACCTGCAGCGGGTTGGCGTAGAAGAACGACCGGCCGTCCAGCGCCACGCCCGTGGCCAGCATGTTGTAGAGAGTGCGCTCGGCGAGGTCGGCGTAGCGCGCGTCGCCGGTGGCCAGCAGCAGCCGGTGCGCCAGCATGATGGAGGCGATGCTCGCGCAGGTCTCGTTGTAGGCGCGGTCGGGCGGCAGCTCGTAGTCGTCGCCGTACGACTCGTCGATGTGGCGCGAGCCCATGCCGCCGGTCAGGTGCGTGCGGCGGGCGACCGTACGCTCCCACTGGGCCTCGACCGCCTTCAGCAGCTCCTGGTCGCCGGTCTCGACCGCCACGTCCACCACTCCGGAGGCGAGGTAGAGCGCGCGCACCACGTGCCCGCGGAACACCTGCGCCTGCCTGACCGGCATGTCGTCCTGGAAGTAGGCGCGCCCGAAGGGGATGTCGGCGAGCGCGGGCAGGCCGCGGCGCTCGACGAAGCGGCGGGCCATCTCCAGGTACCGCTCGGTCCCGGTCACGCGGTAGAGCTCGACGAGCGCCATCTCGATCACGGGGTGGCCGCACGTCCGCGTGCCCTCCATGAACCGGCGGCACACGTGGTCGGCGGCCTTGATCGCGACCTGGGTGAGCCGGTCCTCGCCGTGCATGCGCAGCCGCGCCACCCCGGCCTGGATGAGGTGGCCGTAGCAGTAGAGCTCGTGGCCCCACTCGAAGTCGGTGTAGCGGCTGCCCGACCAGCGGGTGTTGAGGTAGCCGTCGCCCTCCTGGGCCTGGGCCATGGTCTCGGCCAGCGCCGGCAGCGCCGGATGGTCCGCCCAGGCCATCGCCTCCAGAAGCTTGTACGTCTCCGAGTCGCTGAACTCCCGCCCCCTGCGGGGCCGCTCGCCCCGGAAGTTGCCGATCCAGCCTTCGCGCTCTTCCCATTCCTGGCAGTGGGCGATCGTGACCTCACGGTTGAGCGCGGCGCGGTCGCCCCAGAAGCCGGGGTTCAGCCGTACCGCGTCGAGGCCGAGGGGGGACAAAACGCCCGATGAGGGCAGGACGGGGTTAGCCACGCAGAGCTCCTGACATGAATCCGCGCACGTAGTGGCGCTGCAGCACGATGAAGAGAATGAGGCAGGGGAAGGCCATGACCATGACGCCGGCCTGGAGCATGCCGTAGTCGATCGCGCCGAACGTCTGCTGCGTCATGCTCACCACGGCCACCGGCAGGGTGAACGAGGAGCCGTCGTTGAGCAGGATGAGCGGCGCGAAGAAGTCGTTCCACGAGGCGAGGAACGCGAACAGGCCGACCGTGATCAGCGCGGGCCGCACCGCGTGCAGCAGGATCCTGGCGAACGCCTTGAGCGTGCCGCACCCGTCCACCAGCGCCGCCTCCTCCAGCTCGCGCGGCAGCGCCTCGAACGCGTTGCGCATCATGAACAGCGCGAACGGCAGCTGGAACATGACGAACACCAGCGACAGCCCCACCAGGGAGTTCTGCAGGCCGATGTAGCCGAGCAGGACGTAGAGCGGGATGAGGATCGTCGCGTACGGCACCATGAGGATCGCCAGCGTGGCGAGGAACAGCAGGTTCTTGCCCGGGAAGTCGAAGCGGGCGAACCCGTAGCCGCCGAGCGCGGAGATGACCAGCGTGCCCACCACGGTCATGACGGACACGAGCACGCTGTTGGTCGCGTACGTGCCGAGCCCCTCGCCGAAGCGGGCCATCTCCAGGTAGTTCGCCGGCTCCTCCAGCGAGGCGTAGCCGCTCCACACCAGCGGGAACAGGAACAGCACCGCCAGGGCGGACAGCGTGAGGTAACGGCTCATCGCAGCCTCCGCATCATCACCGTGTTGAGCCCGACGAGGGCGACGAGCAGGACGACCGAGATGGCCGCCGCGCCGCCGAGGTCGAAGCGGAAGAACGCGGCCCGGTAGACGACCATGACCATGGAGACCGTGCTGTTGTCCGGGCCTCCGTTGGTGAACACGAAGAACTGGTCGAAGGCGAGCAGCGAGCCCGTGACGCTGAGGATCAGCATGAGCGCCAGCGTCGGGCGCAGCAGCGGCAGGGTGATCTTGGTGAAGATCTGCCAGCGGTTCGCGCCGTCGCTCCGCGCGGCCTCGTACACCTCGGTCGGGATGGCCTGCAGGCCGGTCAGCAGGATGAGCATGTTGAAGCCGGCGAAGCGCCACAGCACCAGCGCGATCGTGGAGAACAGCGCCATGTTGGGGGTGCCGATCCACTTGACCGGCTCGCTCGTGATGCCCAGGGCCTGGAGCATCGGGTCGATCGGGCCGAAGTCGTTGTTCAGCATGCCGTAGAACAGCAGGCCCGCCGCGGCGAAGCCGACCGCGCCCGGCAGGAAGAACGCGGTCCTGAAGAAGCCGATGCCCGGCCGCCGGTCCTGCACGAGCATCGCCAGGCCGAGTGCGACGGCCGACAGCAGGACGGTGGTGATGGCGGTGTACTTCAGCGTGAACAGGACCGCGTCGAGGAAGAGCGGGTTGTCAGCGATCTTGAGGTAGTTGTCGGGAGCGTTGAACGTGGCCGGGCCGAGCAGCGGCCAGCGGTTGAGCGACATCCAGACGACCAGCACCAGGGGCGCGATGAAGAGCACGCCCACGATGACGGCCGTCGGGGCCGCGTACAGCCAGCCCTGGACCTTCCTGCTCCGCCACCGGGCGGACGGCGCGGAGTGCGCCGGCCGCCTGGATCGCGTGATCGTCAAGGTCATTGTTGCAGCGACTTCGTGATCTCGGCGTTGAGCTGGGGGATCTTCGAGGCGTCACCGAACACGGCCTCGCGGGCCAGCCGCAGCCACGGCCCCTGCGGGTCGTTGAACGTCTGGCCGAAGCGCAGCGCGTACGGCGTCTGGCCCTTGGCCACCAGCGAGTTGATCATCACCACGCGGGGGTCTTCCGCGGAGTACTTGTTGTCGGCCAGGTCGGTACGCGCGAGCACGTCCTTGTTCTTGGCCATGACCTCGATCTGGGCGTCGTCGGAGACCGTCCAGGACAGGAAGTCCCACGCCTGGTCGGGGTGCTCGCTGGTCGAGGAGATGCCGACCGAGTCGCCGCCCACGAACGTCGACTCGCCGCCGTCCGGGCCCGCGATCGGGGTGACGCCGATCTTCATGTCCTTCGGCATCAGGCCGAGCGTGGTCGAGGGCATCGGCATGACACCGATCTCGCCCTTCGGGAAGAAGCCGGTCCAGGTCGGGCCCTGCTCCTCCTTGGCCGTCGGGCCGGTGACCTTGTTCTCGTACAGCCCGCGCCAGATCTTGAAGACGTCCGTCATCGCGGGCTGGTCGTTGAGCGAGGTGGTGCCCTCGGGGTTCATGACCTGGCCGCCGGCCGCCCAGACCGAGGGCCAGAACGTGAACACGTAGCAGCCGCCGCAGTTGCCGCCGAAGAAGGTGCCGTGGACCTTGCCGTCCTTGCCGAGCTTCTCCTGGATCGTGGTGGCCTGCTGGGCGAACTCCTTGAGCGTCTTCGGCCCCTTCTCCGGGTCCAGCCCGGCCTTCTCGTACAGGTCCTTGTTCCAGAACCAGACGGACAGGTCGAGGGTGTGCGGGATCGTGTACTGGTGGCCGTCGAGCGTGCCCAGCTTCATGTGCGAGGGCGCGAGGCCGTCCTTGAACGGCAGCTTGGCGATCTTGTCCGTGATGTCCGCGAACAGGCCCTGGGAGGTGTAGTTCGGGACGAAGATGACGTCCGACGCGAACACGTCGGGCAGTTGCTTGGCGCCGGCCGCGGCGGCGATGCGCGGCTGGTAGTTGTCGGTGGGGATGACGGTCAGCTTGACCTGAATGTTCTTGTGGCTGCTGTTGTAGGCCTCGACCAGCCGCTCGCTCTGCGCCTGGGTGGCCGCGCGGGTCCACATGGTGATCGTCACAGGGCCCTCCGCCTCCGGCGTGCCGCCCCCACCGCCGCCGCTGCCGCAGGCCGCCGAAGTGAGCGCTAACACACCGAGCAGGGAGATCCCGGCCAGCCTTCGTCTCATGATGTGCTCCTGGACTTAAAGGTTTTCGGAAACGTAGAAGAAACAAGAGTCCATGTCAATGGGTGCTAGGGTTCTAGGAGTTCACAGGCGACCGAAAAGGGTTTCGTAACATGGCGAGTAAGCGGGCGACCATCTCGGATGTGGCCTCGCTGGCGGGGGTCTCGATCGCCACGGCGTCCAAGGCACTGAACGGGCGCCAGGACGTGCGGGCGGCGACGCGCGAGCGCGTGCTCGCCGCCGCCGCGGAGCTCTCCTTCCAGCCGAACGCCCTGGCCAGGGGGCTGATCTCGGGGCAGACGCGCACGGTCGGCCTGCTGACCTCCGACAGCGTCGGCCGGTTCGGCATCCCCGTGCTGCTCGGGGCCGAGGACGCCTTCGGGGCCGGCGAGATGGCCGTGCTGCTCTGCGACGCCCGCGGCGACGCCATCCGGGAGCAGCACCACGTACGCGCCCTGCTGTCGCGCCGCGTCGACGGGCTGATCGTGGTGGGCGAGAGCACGAACCCGCGCCCGTCGGTGAGCAAGGACCTGCCCGTCCCCGTGGTCTACGCGTACGGCCCCTCCGAGGACCCGGCGGACGTGTCGTTCGTGCCCGACGACGTGGGGGCCGCGGCCATGGCCGTCCGGCACCTGCTGGCCATGGGCCGGCGCAGGATCGCCCACATCACCGGGCCGAGCCACTACAAGGCGGCCCGCGACCGCGAGGAGGGCCTGCGCCTCGCCCTCTCGGAGGCCGGGGTCGCCCAGGCCGGGCAGACCCTGTCGGGGCCGTGGTCGCAGCGCTGGGGCCGGCACGCCGCCGAGATGCTGCTCATGGCCGAGCCGGAGATCGACGCCGTGTTCTGCGGCAGCGACCAGGTGGCGGCCGGTTTCGTGGAGGCGGCCAGGGAGCGCGGGCGCCGGGTGCCCGACGACATCGCGGTGGTGGGCTACGACAACTGGGAGGTGCTCTCGACCGAGACCCGGCCCGCGCTGACGACCGTGGACATGAACCTGGAACGACTCGGGCGCACGGCCGCACAGCACCTCTTCGCCGCCATCGACGGCAAGGCGACCCCGGGGGTGCACCGGATGCCCTGCCAGCTCGTCATCCGCGACTCCACCTCCCCACCCGGCATCTCATAACCAAGAGTATTCGCGCGAAAGCAAAGTGCATTCACACGCTTCCTTGTAGCATCGCGGGCGCCCGCTGCCTGACACCGCACCTCGTGCCGTCACCGGTCCGTAAGGGTTGGCGAGGGGCGGGGGCTCTAGCGTCGGACGCATGATCGATGTCGTGCTGCCCTGCCTCGACGAGGCCGAGGCGCTGCCCTGGGTGCTCCAGCGGATGCCGGCCGGTTACCGGCCCATCGTCGTCGACAACGGCTCCACCGACGGCTCCGACCGGGTGGCCGCCGAGCACGGCGCGCTGGTCGTGCGCGAGCCGTTGCGCGGGTTCGGCGCCGCGTGCCACGCCGGGCTGCTCGCCGCCTCCGCCGAGATCGTCTGCTTCATGGACGCCGACGCCTCGCTCGACCCCCGGCAGCTGCCCCTCGTGACCGGGCCCGTGGCGGCGGGGACGTCCGATCTGGTGCTGGGGCGGCGGGTGGCCGAGGCGGGGGCCTGGCCGGCCCACGCGCGGCTGGGCAACGCCGTCCTGGCGCGCGGGCTGCGGCGCCGGGCCGGGGTGCCGGTGCACGACCTCGGCCCGATGCGGGCCTGCCGCCGTACGGCGCTGCTGGACCTGGAGCTGGCCGACCGGCGCTTCGGCTATCCCCTGGAGATGGTGCTGCGGGCGGCGGCGGCCGGATGGCGGGTCGGCGAGGTGGCCGTCCGGTATCTGCCGCGCGCCGGGCGTTCCAAGGTGACGGGCACCGTGCGGGGAACGCTGCGGGCCGTCGCCGACATGCGCGCCGTCATGGCCGCCCACGCTCACGGGCAGCGTACGACCATCCCGGCGTAGGACCCACGCTCAGGGGCAGCGTACGACCATCCCCGCGTAGGAGAGGTTGCCGCCGAAGCCGAAGAGCAGCATCGGCGCCCCGCTGGGCACCTCCCCCCGCTCCAGCAGCTTCGACAGCGCCAGCGGCACGCTCGCGGCCGAGGTGTTGCCCGAGTCGACCACGTCCCGCGCCACGATCGCGTTGACCGCGCCCAGCTTGGCGGCGAGCGGCTCGATGATGCGCAGGTTCGCCTGGTGGAACACGACCGCCGCCAGTTCCTCGGGACGCACCCCGCCGCGCTCGCACGCCTGCCGGGCGATCTCGGGAAGGCGCGTGGTGGCCCACCGGTAGACGGTCTGGCCGTCCTGGGCGAACCGGGTGGGGGTCCCCTCGATGCGCACGGCGGTGCCCAGTTCCGGCACCGACCCCCAGACCACGGGGCCGATCCCGGCCTCGTCCGCCGCGCTCACCACGGCCGCCCCCGCCCCGTCGCCGGTCAGGACGCACGTGGTCCGGTCGGTCCAGTCGGTGACCGCCGTCATCTTCTCCGCCCCCACGATCAGCGCGTTGGTGGCCGAGCCCGCGCGGATGGCGTGGTCGGCCAGCGCCATGGCGTGGGTGAAGCCGGAGCACGACACGCCGACGTCCATCAGCGCGCCGCCCGGCACGCCGAGCCTGGCGGCGACGCGGGAGGCGACGTTGGGGGCGCGCTCGGTCTGCGTGCAGGTGGCGACGAGCAGGAGGTCGATGTCGGACGGGGCCAGCCCGCTCGCGGCCAGGGCCTTGGCGGCGGCGTGCCCGGCGAGGTCGGCGACGCTTTCGTGGGGCTCGGCGACGTGCCGGGTACGGATGCCGACGCGCTTGCTGATCCACTCGTCGCTGGTGTCCACCATGGCCGCCAGGTCCTCATTTGTCAGGATTTTTGCGGGTTGATAGTGGCCTGTGGCGACAAGTCGTGATCCATTCATGGGCGGACTATAGCAACCGAACGTTCGGACGCTAAAGTGGCCGGCATGAGCCCGCGCAGATCCGCCGCCGAAGCCCTCGGCACGCGAGCCGCCATCCTCGACCGCTCGGTCGCCATCGCCTCCGCCGAGGGGCTCGAAGGGCTGACCATCGGCCGCCTGGCCGGAGAGCTGGGCATGAGCAAGTCAGGCGTGCTCGGCCACTTCGGCTCCAAGGAAGCGCTGCAACTGGCCACGCTCGACCGGGCCGGCGAGATCTTCCGCGCCGAGGTCTGGGAGCCCGCCCTGCCCGCCGCGCCCGGCCTGACCCGGCTGCGGGTGCTCTGCGAGGCGTGGGTCTCCTACCTGGAGCGCGGGGTCTTTCCCGGCGGGTGCTTCTTCGTCGCGGCGGCCCACGAGTTCGACGGCCGGCCGGGTCCGGTGCGGGAGGCGGTGGAGGCCCGCTTCGAGATGTGGCGCGAACGGCTGCGCAAGGAGGCCGGGCGCGCCGTGGCGGCCGGCGACCTGCCGGAGGGGACGGACCCGGAGCAGGTCGCGTTCGAGTTGCTGGGCGCGGCCATGGCCCTCAACCATGCCCTCCAACTCCACCACGACCCCCAGGCCCCGACCCGCGCCCGCCAGGCCATGCACGCCCGCCTCACCTCTCACCCGAGCCGTATCGCTTGAGGCGCTCCGCCCCCAGCACCGTACGGACAAGCCCGGATTCGGGAAGTTGTGCGTACGCGCGCTGTCGGAATGCCATCCTTGGCAGCGCTCGCGATGGGCACGCACCCGGCGGGACAGAAACCCCCGGGCAGGACAAAAGCCCCAGTCGCGGCCCCCGAGGGGCGACCGGGGTGAACCGTGACAGAGCCTCAGGCGCCGGCGGACAGCCGCTCGAAGAGGGCCACGGCCGCTTCGCGTACCTCCACGGGGGAGACGCCGTCGAGCGTCTTCCTGGCGTGGCTGATGTCCCGGGTGGTGGCCAGCGTGATGGCCACGGACGAGGCGGCGGCGTGGTCGATCGATCCCGTCGGGGCGGCGTCGGCCAGTTCCTGGGCGCTCGCGGCGAGGTCGAGGTTGTCTCTCAACGGATCTCCTCGGGTGAAGACGGTTCGGCCCATTGCATCATCTGACGTCATGCCGCATCCACCATTCGGTGAATTCCCGGCACCGGCCGTCGGGTACGAACCTGATCACCCACAGATTACTGTACGTTTTGTCCGGATATGTCGTGACCCCCTGGATAACGCCCACGTCCTCGGTCACGCAGACGGGATGCCACTCGAACGTGGCTTCACCAGGTTTGTCCTGTCTCCCCAGCCACTGCGCGACGATCGCGTCGCGGCCCTGCCAGGGCGAGCTGTACGGCTCGGTGTAGTAGACGGCGTCCTCGGTGAACAGTGCCGCGATGTCGTCGGGATCGTTGGAGTTCCACGCGCGGACGTAGCCCTCGATCCACGGAAGCGGCTCGACCATGACCTACCCTCTCAGCGGATCGTGGCCCACGGACATGAGCTCACGCCGCGACTCGTCGTCCGTCCGGTCGCCCATGGTCTCGACCAGCTCCACGACCTGCCGCATCACTTGGACGTCGTCGCCCGTCAGGTCGCCCTTGCGCTTGCTCAGGACGTGCAGCACGCCGCGCCCCAGCTCGTCGATGCCCAGGTCGGGGTCGGGAGGGAAGCTCTCCTCGTCGGACGCGTCGGCCAGCAGGTACGAGCGCAGCTCCTCGGAGTTCATGTTGACCAGCCGGTGGAACTCGTCCCACAACATCTCGGTGTCGAAGCCCTCAGTCATGCTGGCCGCATACCCGCCGAACCGGCCATTACGCCCCTGTCAAGGGGTCCTCAGCCGATGCCGTCGGCGAGCTTGGCGACGGTGTCGGCGACGCGCCGCCGCCTGGTCTCCGGCTTCTTGGCGCCCTCGATCTGGAGCAGGTAACGCCGCTTGCGCGAGTAGGACAGGCTCTCGAAGAACGTCTTGGCCTCGGGCGCGGCCTCCAGCGCCTCGGCCAGGTCGGCGGGCACCTCGGCCTCCCGGGGCGCGGTGTCGAGCGCGAGCTCCACCTCGACCTCGTCGCCCGCCGTCACCCCGGCGAGCTCCCGGTTCTCCGCGCTGAGCGGCAGCATGAACCTGCCGCCCATCGACGCCACCGTGCTGCGGTAGGTGTGGGAGCCGACCGTGACGGTCACGGACGGCCGCTTCCCGGAGCCGAGCTGCTCGACGACCTCGGCGGGGACCTCGAACCCTGTGGCGGTCTTGCCGTTCAGTTCGACCGTGGTGCGGAACCTCATTTGAAGAATCCCTCCAGCACCGGCGCCAGCGCGGCCGGCTTGACGATGTGGGTCTGCCCGTCGAGCGTGCGGTGCTCGGCGTCGGGCAGCTGATCGGCCAGCGACCTGGCGGCGTTGCGGATCCACGCCTGGCTCTTGCCGCCGTCCATGACGAGCGTGGGCACCTTCACGGAGGCCCAGCCGCCCGCCGGGTAGGGCCTGCCGTGCTCGTACGGGGCCACGAACGCCACGTCGTACGGCAGCGTGTGCGCCACGCCCTTCAGCGTGGACCAGGCCGGCATGAACCGCATCATGGCCACCACCATCGCCGGCAGGCCGACGCCCCTGCGCATGAAGTAGCGGACGGCCTCGGCCCTGCGCTCGCCGGCGACCAGCTCGTCCAGCGTGCGCTCGTAGTCGTCCGGGATGGGCTCCCTGGTGCCGTCCACGATGAACGGCGGCTCGTACAGCGCCAGCCGCTCGACCGGGAGCCCGCTCTCCGCGGCAGCCAGCGCGAGGGCGGCGCCCGACGACGTGCCGTACAGGCGCACCCGGCCGCCCGCCTCCGCGACGAGCGCTGCCAGGTCCTCGATCTCGCGCTCGGGGGCGAACGGCGCGGTGTCGCCGCTCTCGCCGCGACCGCGCCGGTCGTAGGTGTAGACGGTGAAGCTCGTGCTGAGTGCGGTGGCGAGGCCGGCGTTGATGCTCTGCCCGCGGAAGCTCAGCGCGCCGTCCACCAGGACGACCGCCGGGCCCTGGCCGGCGCGGGTGTAGGCGATGGACGTGCCGTCCGCCGAGATGACCTTGCTCATGTCGCGTCTCCCTCTCTCTGAGGATGAGGCTAGTCGCCGACAAAAAAATTTGTCAAGACTTGGAAGCTCAGGTCACGGTTCGCCGCATTTCCCATCTCGTTTCGGTATAGGCGTACTAAACGCCCCACTCCGGACTCAGTCATGGTGGGAGCCACGCGGGGGCGGGCTCCCGGGGGACGCGCCGCGAAGGAGGGGACGGCACGTGCCCCGGGCACCAGCGGTCTGCCAGCCGCCCATCCCGGGGCACGTGCCGTGGCGTCGGCGCACGGGGGTCACGTGAAACCACGGAACAGGCCAAGAGTGCGCGCCGTCACGGCGACCGGCCCGTGAGCCTTCACGACCGGCCATGACAGACGGAAACCCGGGTCGGCGCGTGCGGCCGGCCCGGCGAAGCCGTAACGGATGCGCGCGATCAACCCGCCGCAACGGATGCGCGCGATCAACCCGCCGCAACGGATGCGCGCGATCAACTTGGCCGCAACGGATGCGCGCGATCAGCCCGACGGGGGGATCAGCCCGCCGCGACGGATGGGGATGCGGTGAAGGGTCCCGTGCTGCCGCGAGGGGAGAGGACGGGGGCCTGGTCCTGGAAGGGAGGCACGGATTCGCCGGCGATCAGGGCGAGCAGGCGCTGGGCGGCGTGCGCGCCGTACGCCGGGATGTCGCGGGTCAGGGCGGTCAGCGGCGGGCGGACGACCTGGGCGAGCGGCGAGTCGTCCCACGCCACGATGGACAGGTCGCGCGGCACCTCCACCCGCATCTCCTGCGCCACGGACAGCCCCGCCACCGCCATGATGTCGTTGTCGTAGATGATCGCCGTGGGCCGCTGGGGCGAGCTGAGCAGCCGCCTGGTGGCCCGGGCGCCCTCCTCGCCGGTGTAGTCGGTGTGGACGGTGACGTGTTCGGCCACGCCCTCGCACGCCTGCGCGAACGCCTGGTCGCGCACGGTCGTGTGGACCAGCTCGGGCAGCCCGGCGACCCGCGCGATGCGGCGGTGGCCCAGCGCCACCAGGTAGCCGACGGTCTCGCGCACGGCCTCGCCGTCGTCGGACCAGATGGCCGACAGCGAGCCCGACTCCGAGGGGTGGCCGATGACCACGACCGGCATGCCGAGCCGCTCCAGCTCGGCCACGCGGGTGTCCGAATAGTGCAGGTCGACGAGGAAGACGCCGTCGATGCGGCTCTCGCCCCACCAGCGCCGGTAGACCTCGCTCTCCTGCTCGTGGCTGGTGACGACCTGGAGCAGCAGCGCGTAGGAGCGGTCGGCGAGGACGCCCTCGATGCCGCTGATCAGCTCCATGAAGAACGGCTCCACGCCCAGGATGCGCGCGGGGCGGCAGAGCGCGAGGCCCACGCAGTCGGCCCTGGCGCCGTTGAGTGCGCGCGCCGCGCTGTTGGGCCGCCAGCCGATCTCCTCGGCGATGGCGACGATCTTGGCCCGCGTCGCCTCGGAGACCCCCGGCTGCCCGTTGAGCGCGTAGGAGACCGCCACCTTGGACACCCCGGCCCGGCTGGCGATGTCGGCGATCGTCGGTCGCTTCACGGACTCCCTCTCTGAACCGGGTAACCCTCATACTCTAGGCCACCCCATCCGATAGGGGAATTAACCGCTTAAGCCACGTGCCAGGGTTTAGCCTCCTGAGTCGCCAGCGCCTCGCCGCTCACCCGCAGCGCGTACGTGGGCCGCTCCGTGCCCGGCACGGGGCCGAGGTAGGTGTGCCCGGTCAGGTGGCACCAGGCGGGCAGGTCGACGGGTGCGGCCGGGTCGGTGGCGATCAGGTGGACCACGGCTCCGGGACCGGCCGTGCGCACGTGGTCGCGCAGCTCGATGAGCAGCCGCACGCAGAGCTTGTCGGCCCCGTCGACGACGAGATCAGGCATACGTATAGGAAACCACCTCCTTGATGCCGTCCTCGAACGGGATCTCCGCCGTGAAGCCCAGCTCCCTTGCCGCCCTGGCGGGCGAGGCGACGATGTGGCGCACGTCCCCGAGCCGGTACTCCCCCGTCGTCACCGGCTCGGGCCCGCCCGTCGCCACCGCCAGCGCCGCCGCCAGGTCCCCGACCGTGCGGGGCGTGCCGCTGGCGATGTTGTACGCCGCCGACTCCCCCGGTCTCCCCGCGCCCAGCGCGAGGACGTTGGCGCGGGCCACGTCGCGCACGTGCACGAAGTCCCGCCGCTGGCCCCCGTCCTCGAACACCCGGGGCGCGCGCCCCGCCAGCAGCGCCGACAGGAAGAGGGAGGCCACGCCCGCGTACGGGGTGTCCCGGGGCATGCGCGGACCGTAGACGTTGTGGTAGCGCAGGGCCACCGCGGTGCCGCCCGTCTCGCGTGCCCAGTTGGCGGCCAGGTGCTCCTGGGCCAGCTTGGTGGTGGCGTAGGCGTTGCGCGGGTCCAGCGGGGCGTCCTCGCCGATGACCGACGGCGACAGGACGTCGCCGCACAGCGGGCAGCGCGGGTCGAACACCCCGCCGGCCAGGTCCTCCTCCCGCCTGGGCCCGGGGCGCACGCGCCCGTGGCGCGGGCAGTCGTAGGCGCCCTCGCCGTACACGACCATGGAGGAGGCCAGCACCAGCCGCCCGACGCCGTGCCTGGCCATGGCGGCGAGCAGGGTCGCGGTCCCGTACGCGTTGGCGGAGGCGTAGTCGGGCAGGTCGGCCACGTTCACGCCGAGCCCGACCTTGGCGGCCTGGTGGATCACGGCGTCCACGCCGGGCAGCAGGCGGTCGAGGGCGTCGGGGTCGCGGACGTCCACACCTGTACGGAGGTCGGCGGTCACCACTTCATGGTCGAGCGCCTCCGCGATGTGGCTGCCGATGAAGCCGGCCGAGCCGGTGAGCAACACGCGCATGCCGCCGATCCAACACCCGCCTTCACCTCGCGGATCTTACGAACCGGAGACGTCCCAGGTGCCCCGCGGGGCGCACGGCGAGGCCGGGTCCGGGCGGCGGGCGGCATACTGGGGGAGGCGGCGCGTGGAGGGCGGATGCGGGTCGGGATCCTGGGGCCGGTTCAGGTGGCGGGGGGCGAGATCGGTGGTGCCCGGGTGCGGGCGCTGCTGGTGCGGCTGGCGCTCGACCCCGGCCGCGTGGTGACGGCCGACCGGCTGATCGACGACCTGTGGCCGGACGAGCCGCCCGCCCACCCCATGGCGGCGCTGCAGTCGCTGGTGTCCAGGGCGCGCAGGGAGGCGCCCGGCCTGATCGCGTCCCACCCCGCCGGTTACGTGCTCGACGTGCGGCCCGACGAGGTCGACGCGTGGGCGTTCGAGCGGCTCGTACGGGCCGGCGACGCGCACAAGGCGCTGGCGCTGTGGCGGGGCGGGGCGCTGGCCGGCGCGTACGACCTGCCCTTCGCGACCGCCCCGGCCGCCCGCCTGGAGGAGCTGCGCCTGACCGCGCTGGCCGCGAGGATCGCGGCCGACCTCGCCGCGGGCGGTGACGCCGACCTGGTCGCCGAGCTGGAGGAGCTGGTCGCCGCCCACCCGTTGCGCGAGCCGTTCCACGCCCTGCTGGTCCGCGCGCTGACCGCGACGGGACGCCGGGCGGAGGCGCTGGACGCGTTCGAGCGGACGCGGGCCGCGCTGGCCTCGGGGCTGGGCGTCGATCCTGGCCCCGAGCTGCGGGAGGCCCACCTCGAAGCGCTCAGGGACGCCGAGCCGAGGAGCAACCTGCCGGCCCGGCTCACGAGCTTCGTGGGCCGCTCCGACGACCTCGCCCGGCTGTCCGGGCTGCTCGGCCGGGCCAGGCTGGTCACGCTCGTCGGCCCCGGCGGCGTCGGCAAGACCCGGCTGGCCGTCGAGCTGGCCGCGGAGCTCGCGGTGCCCGACGGCGTGTGGCTGGTCGAGCTGGCCGCCGCCACCGGGGTGCGGGCGGCCGTGGAGGCGACGCTCAGGACGACCGACCTGGTCAGGGCGTTGCGCGGCAGCGCGCCCGTGATCGTGCTGGACAACTGCGAGCACCTGATCGAGGACGCCGCCCGCACGGCGCGGTGGCTGCTGTCCGAGGTGGCCGGGCTGCGGATCCTCGCCACCAGCAGGGAGCCGCTCGACATCCCCGGCGAGAGCCTGCACCACGTGCGGCCGCTGCCCGAGGCGCAGGCGGCCGAGCTGTTCACGGTCCGGGCCGCCGCCACCCGCCCGGACCTCCCGCTGGAGCGGGAGGAGGCCGCGCGGATCTGCCGGGAGCTGGACGGCATTCCGCTGGCCATCGAGCTGGCCGCCGCCCGCCTGCGGACGATGCCGGTCTCCGTGCTGGTCGAGCAGCTCGGCGACCGGCTGGCGTTCCGCGGCGGCCGCACGTCGGAGCCCCGCCACCGCACGCTGCGCGCGGTCATCGACTGGAGCTGGAACCTGCTGTCCGAGCGCGAGCGCGACCTGCTGCGCGGGCTGACCGTGTTCTCGGGCGGCGCCACGTACGAGGCGATCTCCCAGGTCTGCGGCGGCGACCCGGACCTGCTCTCCTCGCTGGTGGACAAGTCGCTCATCGGGGTCACCGGCGACCGCTACACGATGCTGGAGACCATCAGGCAGTACGCCGCCGCCGACCTGCCGGAGCTCCGCCAGGCCCACGCCCGCTACTACACCGCGCTGGCCGAGACCGCCGAGCCCGGCCTGCGGACCGGCGAGCAGCTGAGGTGGCTGGCCGTGCTGGACGCCGAGCAGGGCAACCTGGATGCGGCGCTGCGCCACTCCGACGACCCGCTGCGGCTGGTCCTGCCGCGGTTCTGGTCGTGGATCATGCGGGGCCGCTACCGGGAGATGACCGAGCAGGCGGCGGCGGTGCTGCGGAGGGTGGGCGACGCGCCGCCGCCGGGACGGGAGCTCGCGCACGGGATCTGCCGGGCGGTGACGGGGTCCGCGCCGAGCCGGGCGGTGCTCGATTCCGACCACCCGGCCGCCCTGGCCTCGTGGGCGATCAGCGGGCTCGGGTCGCCCGCCGGCCTGGTGGACCTGGCGGAGCGGTCCGTCGAGCGGCTGCGTGACCATCCCGACCTGTGGACCCGGTCGGCGGCGCTGCTGGGCGCGGGCATCGTGCGGTTCGAGTACGGAACGGTGGCCGGGGCGGAGCACCTGCTGGAGCCGGCGGTCGCCGGGTTCAGGGCCATCGGCGACCGGTGGGGGCAGTGGGCCGGGCTCTTCTGGCTCTCGCTGGTCGCGGAGAACCGCGGTGACTTCGCCGCCGCGGTCGCCCTGGCCGAGGAGCCCGAGCAGCTGGCCGCCGAGCTGTCGGGGCTCGACATGCTGCTCGGGCCGATGACGTTCCAGCTGCGGGTCGGGCACCTCAAGGCGCGCGCGGGCGATCACGCCGGCGCGGCCCGCGCGCTGGGCCGGGCCTGGGAGGCCGCCGTGCGCTCCGGGGACCAGGCGTTCGTGGCCAGGGCCATGCACGCCAGGGCCGACCTGGCCAGGCGCACCGGCGATCCCGGCGAGGCGGCCCGGCTGCTGGAGGCGGCGCTCGCGCTCGACGCCGACCTGCCCGCCCAGCCCAAGGCGTTCATGTATGTCGAACTGGCCAGGGTGACCGCGTCCGGTGAGCCGCTGCGGTGGGCGCTGGAGCTGATGGCCACCTGCTCCGACAGGACCGCGCGGGCGACCGTGCTGGAGGGCGTGGCCGAGCACCTGGAGCCGGAGGCGGCGGCCGAGCTGCTCGGCGCGGCGCGGGCGTTGCGCGGGATCGGCGCGTCCGCCGATCCCCACGTCAACGAGCTGGCCGCCCGGTGCAGGGCCGCGCTCGGCGAGGACGCCTACCGCGCGGCGTCGGAGAGGGGCGCCGCGATGCCGAACCCCGAGAGGTACGCGCTGAGCCCGCTCTCGTCCCCGTGATAGCCGATGTAGCCGTCGGGGCGGACGAGCATGACGCCCTCCTGGCCGTCCAGCGGCGGGAGCACCGTGAACCGGTGGCCGGGCGCCGTGTCCGCCGGCAGCACTGTGGACGGGTGGCCGGGCGCCGTGTCCGCCGGCAGCACCGGGTGGCCGGCCGCGGTGTCCGCCAGCAGCAGGAACCCGGTGCCGCGCTGCTCGGCGAAGTACGCGCCGAGCCGCTCGCCGCCGCGCTCCCCCACCGACAGCGGGCTGCCGGGATAGGCCAGGTCGAGCTGGTTGGTGTTGTCGCCGCGCCTGGTGTCGTTCTCCCGGTACAGGCGGGTGCTCAGACCCAGCACGTGCTCGGCCACCGCCATTCGCTCGTCCTCGTACGTGGCGAGCAGCGCCTCCGAGCCGGCGGCGAGCTTCCACCCGAGGTTGTAGGCGTCCTGCACGCCGGTGTTGAGCCCCTGGCCGCCCGCCGGCGAGTGCACGTGGGCCGCGTCCCCGGCCAGGAACACCCTGCCGGCCCTGAACCGTTCGGCCATCCGGATGTTGACCCGGTACTCCGAGCGCCACACGATCTCGTCGATCCGGACGTGCGGCGCGTGCCGGGCGACGAGCTCGGTCAGGTCCTCGCCGGTGTCGGGGGTGACGAGCTGGAAGATGTCGGTGTTCGGCAGCGGGCAGATGGTGAAATGTACGGTTCGGTCGGCCAGGGATCCCCAGACGTGCCAGTAGTCCCGGTCGAGATCGCCCGTCCTGATGTCGGCGAGCAGCATGCGCTCGTCCTCGTACGTCTCGCCGACGAAGCCGACGCCGAGTTGCTTGCGCACGGTGCTGCGCCCGCCGTCCGCCCCCACCAGATACGCGCAGCGGACCTGCTCGCCCGTGCTCAGGGTGGCTGTCACGCCCTCGTCGTCCTGCTCGAACCCGGTCAGCTCCGCCCCGAGCTCCACCCGGTGCCCCAGCTCGGCCAGCCGGTCGCGCAGGATCCGCTCGGTCCGCCACTGCGGCTGCATGATCGAGTTGGGGTACGGCACGCCGTCCGACGGCTCCCGGAGCTGGCCCATGCTCCCTTCCCAGACGACCTTGTCGCCCTGGTAGCTGCGCATGGACGGATATTCGGAGCCGGTGGCGAGGATCTCGTCGATCACGCCCAGGTCGTCGAAGACCTCCAGCGTGCGCGGCTGGAGCCCCTTGCCGCGCACGCCGGTGGGCGGCCGCGGGGACCGCTCGACGATGCGGAGGTCGACGCCCCGGCGGGCCAGTTCGATGGCCAGGGTCAGTCCTGTCGGCCCGGAGCCGACGATCAGCACGTTCGTCATGGGACGACCATGCAGGGGCGCGCTGCCGGATCTCTGTCAGCCGCTTTCAGCGACTGTCAGGGCCTTTCACGAACCCGGGGCTCCCTTTCACGAACTCGGGGATCAGCGTCCCGCCTACGTGCCCTCGGCCTGGAGGCGCTGCCTGAGCGTGTCGCGGCGGCGTTCGAGCTGGGCGATCAGCTCCTCCTGCTCGTCCGCCTGGCTGATCATGGCCGAGATCTCCACCTGGTCGGTCGCGCCGATGTCGCTGACCTGGTCGCGCAGGTCCCGGTTCTCGGCACGCAACCGGTCCAGGTCCTCCTCGACCTGCCGGAGTTCGTCCTTTGTGGTCATTTACCTGCTCTACCCCGATATGCCACCAGGATTACCCCGCACAATGGAGGCATGCGCAGGCCGTCCACCAGCACTCTCGTGTCGCTCGGCGTGATCGCGGCCACGCTGGCCGGGATCGCACTCACGTATGCCCTGCGCGGTGACGTGCGGCCCAACGCCCTCGACGTGGTGCTGCCGCTCGCCGCCTCCGGCACGCTGCTGCTGCGCCGGCGCTACCCCGTCGCCGTGCTGCTCCTCATCATGGTGTTCGTCGCGCTGTACTACCGGAACGCCACGCTCGACGGGCCGCTCGTCATCCTGCCGTTCGTCGCCCTCTACACCGCGGCCGACCTGGGCCACCTCATCGCGGCCATCACCATCGGGGCGGCGTCGCTGCTCGGCATGGGCCTCGGCGAGACGGGAGGCGTCCGGCACGTGGAGAACAGCCTGTTCCTCATGATCACCGGGTGGGAGGTGGCGGCCATCGCGTCCGGGGGCGTCACGCGCAGCCGCCGCGCGTACCTCCAGGCCGTGGAGCAGCGCGCGCTGGAGGCCGAGCACAGCAAGGAGGAGGAGGCCAGGCGGCGGGCGAGCGAGGAGCGCCTGCGGATCGCGCGCGAGCTGCACGACGTGCTCGGGCACAACATCTCCATGATCAACGTGCAGGCCGCGGCGGCACTGCACGGGCTGCGCAGGCGGCCCGAGGACGCCGAGGCGGCGCTGCGGACGATCAAGGACACCAGCAAGGAGACGCTGCGCGAGCTCCGCACCACCCTCGGGGTGCTGCGGCAGGTGGACGAGGGCGCGCCGACGGCCCCGGCCGACAGCCTGGCGCGGGTGGACGCCCTGGTCGCCGCGTCGGGCCTGGAGGTGCGTACGTCCCTGGACGGGCCGCTCGACGCCGTGCCGACCGAGGTGGACCTGGCCGCCGCCCGGATCGTGCGCGAGTCGCTGACCAACGTCTCCCGCCATTCCGGTACGGCCCAAGCCACCCTCACCATCACCAACACGTCCGGAAATATCGTGATCTGCGTGGAGGATGATGGGCCGGGTGCCCCGTACGACGGCGGCAGCGGCTTCGGCCTGCAGGGCATGCGCGAGCGCGCCACCGCGCTCGGCGGCACCCTGGAGGCGGGCCCCCGCCCCGAGGGCGGCTTCCGCGTGCTCGCCCACCTACCACTGAACGGAGCCGGATGATCCGCGTACTGCTCGCCGACGACCAGACCCTGGTACGGGCCGGGTTCCGGTCCATACTCAGCGACGAGGACGACATCGAGGTCGTCGCCGAGGCGCCCAACGGCGCGGCGGCCGTGGCGGCGGCCCGCGAGCACCTGCCCGACGTCGTGCTCATGGACATCCGCATGCCGGAGCTCGACGGCCTGGAGGCCACCCGCCGGATCGCCGAGGACCCCAGGCTCGGGGACGTCAGGGTGATCATCCTGACCACGTTCGACCTGGACGACTACGTCTACGGCGCGCTGCGCGCCGGGGCGGGCGGCTTCCTGGTCAAGGACACCGAGCCGGCCGAGCTGATCCACGCGGTCAGGGTCGTCGCCAGGGGCGACGCGCTCATCGCCCCGTCGATCACGCGGCGGCTGATCGCCGAGTTCGCCGGCCGGGTCAAGCGCCCGGAGCCGGGCCCCGAGCTGAACGCCCTGACCGAGCGCGAGCGCGAGGTCATGACGCTGGTCGCCGGCGGCCTGTCGAACGACGAGATCGCGGCCCGGCTCGTGCTCAGCCCCGCCACCGCGAAGACGCACGTCAGCCGCATCATGACCAAGCTGTCGGTGCGCGACAGGGCGCAGCTCGTCGTCATCGCGTACGAGGCCGGCATGATCGTGCCGGGCTGGGTTACATCCTGAGCAGTACCTCCCGCGACCCCTTACCACCGGGGTTGTACGCCAGGTTGCCTCCCCGGGCATGACGCGGCGGGCGCCACCGTACGTGGAGTCTCTACACCATGGACACCGTGGACCTGGCCCGCCTGCAGTTCGCCCTCACGGCGGGCGCGCACTTCCTCTTCGTGGCGCTGACGCTCGGCCTGGCGACGCTGGTCGCCGCGATCCAGACCAGGGCCACGTTCAGCCGCGACCCCGTGCACCTGCGGATGACCCGGTTCTGGGGCCAGCTCTACATCATCAACTACGCAATGGGCATCGCCACCGGGCTGGTGATGGAGTTCCAGCTCGGGCTGTCGTGGAGCGGGCTCACGGAGTACGCGGGCAACGTCTTCGGGTCGGCGCTGGCGATCGAGACGCTGGTGGCGTTCTTCGTCGAGTCGACGTTCCTGGGCCTGTGGATCTTCGGCTGGGACCGGCTGAACCGGTGGGTCCACCTGGCGCTGATCTGGGTGGTGACGCTGACCGCGTACGCGTCGGCGTTCTGGATCATGGTCGCGAACGGTTTCCTGCAGCAGCCGGCCGGCCACGTGGTCGACGGCGGCGTGCTGCGGCTCGTGGACTTCGGCGCGCTGGTGGCCAATCCGGCGGCGCAGATCGCGTTCGGGCACGTGATGGGCGGCGCGATGATCACCGGCGGGTTCTTCGTGGCCGGGGTGAGCGCGTACCACCTGCGCAAGCGCACCGCCGAGCAGGACTTCTTCCGCAAGTCGCTGCGGATCGGGGTGTGGGTGGCGCTGCCCGCGACGTTCTTCACCGTCACCTTCGGGGGCCTCGGCTTTCAGACGTTGCAGCCGACCAAGGCCGCGGCCTGGTCGGACGACGCGGCCCGGATGGCCGCGGCGCAGGCCGAGATGGTGGCCGCGCACGGCCCCGGCGACTACCTGCCGCCGGTCGGCCCGGTGCTCGCGGCGGGCATCACGATGATGGTGCTGTGGCTGGTGATGACGGTGGTGGCCGGGCTGAGCTGCCTGCTCGTGCTCTTCCGCCCGGTGGTGCGCCGGTTCCGGCTATGGCACTGGCTGCTGACGCTGATGATCCCGGTCCCGTTCGTGACCATGCTGGCGGGCTGGATGTTCCGCGAGATGGGGCGGCAGCCGTGGGCCGTCTACGGGCTGCTGAAGACCGCCGACGCCATGTCACCGGTGTCCGCCGGGCAGATGCGGCTCTCCCTGATCGCCTTCACGACCGTGTACGCCGTGCTCATCGTGGTCAACTACCGGCTGCTGGCCAGGCAGGCCCGCCGCGGCCCCGAGGCCACATCGCTCGGCGCCCCGGCCGTCCCCGCGCTTTCCTTCTGAGGAGCCGTCACCATGGAGATCTTCATTCTGGCCTTCTTCGCGCTCGGCTACCTCGTGCTGGGCGGGGCCGACATCGGGGTCGGCATGGCGCTGCCGTACCTCGGCAGGACGGCCACCGAGCGGCGCGAGGTGATCGCCGCCATCGCGCCGTTCTTCCTGGGCAACGAGGTCTGGCTGGTGGCCACGGCAGGCGTGCTGGCCGGGCTGTTCCCCGAGCTGGAGGGCGAGCTGCTGAGCGGCAACCACACGCTGGTCGTGGTGCTGGTCCTGGCGTGGGCCGTACGCGACATGGGCCTGTGGCTGCGGGGGCGGGAGCCGGGCGCGCGCTGGCAGGCGTTCTGGGACGGCGCGATCGTGGCCGGGAGCTGGGGGCTGGCGCTGAGCTGGGGCGCCCTGCTCAGCCACGTGCTGGTGGGCATCCAGGGGCCGTTCGCCGTGCTGCCGGCCGCGGTGGTGGCCGCCCTGTTCGCCACTCACGGGCTGGCGTTCGCGGCGCTACGGCTGCGCGGCACCCTGCGCGAGCGGGCGGCCGTACTGTCGGGCGGGGCCGGCGAGGCCCGCACGTACGCCCTGACCGCCGCCGTGCTCCTGGCCGTGGGCGTGCTGGCGGGGCTCCGGCTCCCGCTGCACCCCGGCACGTCGGGCTCGGTGCTGGTGCCGCTGATCCTGACCCTCATGCCGCTGCTGGCGGCCGCCCAGGCGTGGGTGTGGTGGATGTTCCGCCACCGCGTCACGGGCCCCTCCTATCTGTGAACCGCCCCTTCCCTCAACCGGGCAGTACGGACCGATTCGCCGACGTACCGGGACAGGTTGCCACTAAGGTCTGACGCGAGATCCGACTCCTCGGAAGGGCGACACATGAGCGACGACTACGCCACCACCTTCGACCTCATCGACGCCGACAAGGACGGCCGCATCTCCGCCGTCGAGCTCGTACGGCTCATGGAGGTGCTCGGCCAGCCGGTCACGCTGGACGCCGCGCAGGAAGGCGTCCAGAAGCTCGACAAGGACGGCGACGGCCTGATCGACAGGGAGGAATTCGCCGCCTTCCTCCAGAAGTGACCGGACGGTAAGGCGACGAGGCCGTGCAGGGAGGCTGATCGAGGGTAGCGGTCGCCCATGCGACTGACGTACACCTCCGACGTCTGGTACAAGAACGCGGTCGTCTACTGCCTCGACGTGGAGA
The DNA here is from genome assembly GCF_006334985.2 of Nonomuraea phyllanthi. Lineage (GTDB taxonomy): Bacteria > Actinomycetota > Actinomycetes > Streptosporangiales > Streptosporangiaceae > Nonomuraea > Nonomuraea phyllanthi. The sequence continues at coordinate 97,025 of NZ_VDLX02000012.1, read as the reverse complement.
CGTTCAAGGACGGCGACGGCGACGGCGTGGGCGACTTCCGCGGGCTCACGCAGCAGATCGACTACCTTTCGCGGCTCGGCGTGACCTGCCTCTGGCTCATGCCGTTCTTCCCCACCCCCAACCGGGACGACGGATACGACATCACCGACTTCTACACCGTCGACCCGAGGCTGGGCACGCTGGGCGACTTCGTGGAGTTCATGCGCACCGCCCACGACAGGGGCATGCGGGTGATCGCCGACCTCGTCGTCAACCACACCTCGGACCAGCACCCCTGGTTCGTCGAGGCCCGGTCCAGCCGGGACTCGCCCCTTCGCGACTGGTACGTCTGGTCCGACACCCCCGAACCGGACGACCCCTCGCAGATCGTCTTCCCCGACAAGGAGGACAGCGTCTGGGAGTACGACGAGGGGTCGGGACAGTACTACCTGCACAGCTTCTACCGGCACCAGCCGGACCTGAACGTCGGCAACCCCGAGGTCAGGGACGAGATCGCGCGCATCCTCGGCTTCTGGATGGAGCTGGGGCTGTCCGGGTTCCGGGTGGACGCGGTGCCGTTCCTCATCGAGAACGTCGAGCCGCGGCTGGCCGAGCCGCACGAGTTCCTGGCCGACCTGCGGGCGTTCCTGACCCGGCGCAAGGGCGGGTCGGTGCTGCTGGGCGAGGTCAACGTCCCGTACGAGGACCTGCTCCCCTACTTCGGCGAGGGGCTCGGCGACCAGCTCACCATGTGCTTCGACTTCATCGGCATGCAGAACGCCTGGCTGGCGATGGCCCGCGCCGACGCCACGCCCCTCGCCCGCGCTCTGCGCGAACGTCCCAAACCGCCGCAGGACTGCCAGTGGGCCATGTTCCTCCGCAACCACGACGAGCTCACCCTCGACAAGCTCACGGAGGAGGAGCAGCAGGAGATCTTCGAGGCGTTCGGGCCGCGCGAGGACATGCAGATCTACGGCCGCGGCCTGCGCCGCCGCCTGCCGACCATGCTCGGCGGGGACCTGCGGCGCATCAAGATGGCGTACAGCCTGCTGTTCTCCCTGCCGGGCACGCCCGTGATCTTCTACGGCGAGGAGATCGGCATGGGCGAGAACCTCGACGCGGAGGGCCGCATGGCGGTCCGCATCCCCATGCAGTGGTCGGAGACCGGCGGGTTCACCCAGGGCGAGCCGGTGCGCGAGGTCCCGGAGGGCTCGTTCGCGCCCGACCGGGTGAACGTGGCCGACCAGAAGCGCGACCCGGACTCGCTGCTGCGCTGGTTCCAGCTGCTGATCGAGCGCTATCGGGAGAGCCCGGAGCTGGCGTGGGGCGACTGCACGGTGCTGGACAGCGGCCACCGCTCGGTGCTCGCGCACCGGTGCGACGCCGACGGGGCCACGGTGGTGGTCGTCCACAACCTGTGCGACACGGCGGTGGACGTGTCGTTGGCGCTGGAGGGGTTAGCCGGCTGCCACCTCACGGACCTGCTGGTGGACGGGACGCTGCGGGTGTCGGGCGACGACACGGTCGAGGTCCCGCTGGGGCCGCACGGCTCGCGCTGGTTCCGCGCCTCCGCCCCTGACGTCCCGCCGGAGGACGCCTCGGTCAAATCCCGGTGACCGCCCCCGAACATCCCGGACCAGGAGGGCCGGGCGAACCGCGCTGAGCTGGTCATGCGGACAGGAGCTCAGGAGGGCCGGGCGAGCAGCGCTGAGCGCGTCACGCGGGCAGGGGCTCAGAAGGCCAGGCGGACATGGCGAGGGTGGCGATGCGCAGCAGGTCGGCGCGGGAGGCGCCATCACGGGCCTGCGTGGACATGCCCTGGATCACCGCCGCGTAGAACGTCGCCAGCCCTCCCGTGTCCGTGTCCGCGGGCAGGCGCCCGGCCGCCACGTCGCCGTCGATCCTGGCCTTGAGCGCCGCCTTCGCCTGCTCCCTGAACTCCCGCAGCAGCCCCTCGACCTCGGCCGACTCGGGCCCGCAGTTGACGGCGGCGGTGATGATCAGGCATCCCGCCGGATGCGCCTCGCCGGTGTACTCGGCAGCGGTCTCCCGCAGCACCCGCTCGACGGCCCGCCGCCCGGTCGGCTCCTCGGCGAGCGCGCGCGTCGTGAAGGCGCCGTACGTCTCCCGGTAGCGCCGCACGGCCTCCTCGAACAGCCGCCGCTTGTCGCCGAAGGCCGCGTACAGGCTGGGCGGCCTGATGCCCATCGCGGCGGTCAGCTCGGCGATCGAGGTCGCCTCGTAGCCGTGCCGCCAGAACGCGAGCAGCGCCCGTTCCAGCGCCGCCTCCCTGTCGAACGTCCGCTGCCTCGCCATGACCCCATTCTATAGCGATCGCTATGTTATGGTTTCTGTATCGATCGCTACAGAAAGGTTTCGCCGGGATGAGAACCGCACTTGTGACAGGGGCCAGCAGGGGGATCGGCCGGGCCACGGCGTTGCGCCTGGCCAAGGACGGGTTCCAGGTGGCCGTCAACTACGCCAGGGAGGAGGCGGCGGCCGAGGAGGTCGTCGGGCTGATCGGGCGGGAGGGCGGCAGGGCGTTCGCCGTACGCGCCGATCTGGGACGCCAGGATGACGTGCACCGGCTCGTGGAGCGGCTGAGCAGCGAGACGGACAGGCTCGACGTGCTGGTCAACAACGCGGGCATCGGCCGGTCCAGCTCGATCGGCCAGGAGACGCCCGAGGACTACGACCGGCTGTTCGCGGTCAACGTCAAAGGGCTGTTCTTCCTCACCCAGCGGCTGCTGCCGCTCATCCCCGACGGCGGCAGGATCGTGAACATCACCTCGGGCGTCACCCGCATCGCCTTCCCTGAGGGGATCGCGTACGCGATGACGAAGGGCGCGGTGCAGGTGTTCACGCTGGCGCTGGCCAAGGAGCTGGGGCCGCGCGGGATCACGGTCAACAACGTCGCCCCCGGCATCATCGACACCGACACCAACGCCGACTGGCTGCGCGGGGACCCGGCGGCGCAGGCGTACGCGGCCGGGCGGCACGCGCTCAACCGCATCGGCCACGTGGACGAGATCGCGAACGCGGTGGCCTTCGCCGCCTCACCCGAGGCGAGCTTCATCACCGGCACCACCATCGACGCCACCGGCGGCGGAAACCTCTAGGGAGACACGCATGCCCATCGCCATCCACAGCTCGGGCGCCGTCCACTACCGCCGGGCGGGCAGCGGACCCGGCCTGGTCATGGTGCACGGCACCGGCGGCGACGCCGTCACCAACTACGCCCACCTCGTGCCGGGCCTGTCCGACATCCGCACCGTCATCACCCCCGACTACGCCGGCAGCGGCCAGACCGCCGACCCGGGCGGCGACCTCACCCTCGACCTGCTCGCCGGGCAGGTGGCGGCCGCGTTCGAGGAGCCGTCCGACCTCGTCGGCTTCTCGCTGGGCGCCGCCGTGGCGGTGGCGGTCGCGGCCGAGCGTCCCGAGCTGGTCAGGCGCCTGGTGCTGATCGCCGGCTGGACGCACGCGGAGGACTCCCGGCTCCGGCTCGGCCTGCGCACCTGGGCCAGGCTGGCGGCCACCGACCCGGAGAGCTTCGCCGCGTACGGGCCGCTGGTGGCCTTCAGCCCCGAGTACGTGAGCGCGGCGGGCGCCGGGGCGATCATGGCCGGGGAACCGCCGCACGGCACGCTGCGGCAGATCGAGCTGGACCTCCGCGTCGACCTCCGCGACCTGCTGCCGAAGATCACCGCACCCACGCTGGTCGTCGGCAACACCCGCGACTACCTGATCCCGGTGGAGCACGCCCGCGCGCTGCACGCGGCGCTGCCGGGCAGCGAGTACGCCGAGCTGGACAGCGGCCACGTCGTCCTGCACGAGCGTCCGGCGGAGGTGAGCGCGCTCATCCGCGACTTCATCTCCCGCGAGTGACCGGCGTCTCCCGCGAGTGACCGGCTTTCCGCGGACAGCGCGAGGCCCGGGTCACCGCGCCGGCCGACGCGGTGACCCGGGCCTCGGAAACGCTCAGGCGGCGTGCAGGTAGACCTGGCCGAAGACCTCGGAGAGGTTCTTCAGGTCCGTGGCCACGTCCACCTCGGGGTTGGCCGGGTCGTAGATGGTGGCCAGGCGGGCGCGGACCGAGCCGAGCTTCTTGAGCTGGTCCCACGTCGTGTTGGCCGCCCACTTCTCCCCGTACACCCGGCTGACCTGGCCCTGGTCGTTCTGCCAGCGGGTCCACAGCGTGACCGTCTCGGCGGCGTCGTCCTGGAGCGGCGCCGCGATGCGCTCGGTGATGGCCTGGGTGGCCTGCTCCTCGGTCAGCTGGGAGCTGCCGGAGGCGGCGAAGGAGGCGTCCTCGGCGGCGATCTGCGCGTAGGCGTCCCAGGCGCGGGCGCGGACCTGGATCCACTGGTTGCGCTGGGCCGTGGCGGCGTCGATGTTCCAGGTGGCGTACTCGGTGGCCAGGTGGCCGTTGTCGAGGGCGAGCTGGTCGATCATGCCCTTGGCCAGCCACGTGCCGATGCGGTCGGGGTCGAGCAGCGGGTACTTCTTGGCCAGCTCTGCCTTGCAGGTGTCGTTCGTGCCGCAGCCGAGCTGCGGGACGACGGTGTGCGCGGCGAGCTTCTTGCCCGGCAGCGCGGTGCGCAGCGCGGCCGTCGTCTCGGCGACGAACTTGTCCAGCTCCTCCGCCGTGGCGAACGTCTGGTTGTAGCCGAGCTGCGAGGTGAACCTGACCCCGACGACCTCCGGCTGCGCGGCGACCAGCGCGGCGACCTTCTTGACGCCCTCGGCCAGCTTGCCGGCCTTGTACTCGTCGGCCAGCTCGGTCTCGATCCAGAGGCGCATGGTGGTCTGCGTGACGGCCTTCGCGGCCTGGCCCGCCGTGCTCTGCTGGGCGGCGGCCTTCTCGGCGGCGGTGACCCCGGTGGGGTCGACGTAGCCACACTCGTCGCCGTTCTGGCACTCGGGCGTGCCGCCGTCCTCGGCGCCCGGGACGTCCGGGGAGCCGACGTCGTGCATCTGGCCGTCGCCCTCGGAGTCGGTCGGGCAGACGTTGCCCTCTTCGGAGCAGTCGATCGTGATGGGAGGCTGGGGACCGGCCTCGATCATGTGCTGGCCGTCGTTCTCCAGCCAGAATTTCGCGATGTCCGCGGCCTCCTCGGGGGTGGCCATCCATCGGCAGACGACGTATGAGGGCGTGCCCGCCGCCAGCTCGTCGTTGCAGCTCCTCGAGGGGTCGTCCTGCGACCACGCCGGAACGCCGATGCCCAGCAGCGAGAGGGCTAGTCCGATGACGAAGATCTGCCGTAACCGCAGTCGCATGGCACCTTACTTCCAGGGGATGATCGTGGCTTATCGCACAATATCCGGACGATCAATAACGTTCAATGAGATCGCCCGCTTCTTCACGCCGTTCTCGACGTGAAGTAGGCGAACGAGTTGCTGCCTCCGCACCCGGGCGACCACCCGCGTCGGCGGAGGATAATCGCGCGACTTTGTCGGTGCGGCTCGGCAGAATGGCGGGGCTTGACCGCTTCAAGGGGGACGCCGGTGCACAGTTATCTCAGCGATCTCGGGCTGCTCCGGGATCGCCGGTTCGCGCTGCTGGCGTCCGCCAGGACGATCGCGGTCCTGGGCGCCGCGTTCGCGCCGGTGGCCCTCGCGTTCGGCATCCTCGACCTGCCCGGCGCCACCGCCTCGACCCTGTCGGCCGTGCTCACCGCCGAGTCGGTGCCCATGATCGCGTTCATCCTGTTCGGCGGCGTGCTCGCTGACCGGTTCTCGCGCAAATGGGTGCTGATGACCGGCGACGTCCTGATGGCGGCCGGATACTGGGGGCTGGCGGTGATGCTGCTCACCGGCTGGACCCCGCTGCCCGCGCTGTGCGTGGCCGCGGCGCTGAGCGGGGTGGCCACGGCGATCGCGTTCCCCGCGCTGACCGGGATCATCCCCGAGGTGGTGCCGCTCGAGCAGTTGCAGGCCGGCAACGCGCTGATCGGCCTGGGCTCCAACGCGGCCCGGGTGGCGGGCGCGGTGCTGGGCGGCGGCGCGGTGGTGCTCTTCGGCGGCGGCTGGGCGCTGGCGGTGGGCGGCGCGATGTTCGCGGTGGCGGGCCTGCTCATCGCCCTGCTCCCCCGCGCCCGCCACGCCTCCGTCCCGGATCCCGCCACCGTTCCCGAGCCCACCGCTCTCCCGGGTTCCGCCGCCGTTCCCGGCTCTCCCGCCTTCTCCGAAACCGCCGCCGTCCACGAGCCCGCCGCTCTTCCGGACGTCACCGCTGTCCCCGGCCCCGCCGCTCTTCCGGACGCCGCCGTCCCCGGCGCCGCCGCCGTGCCGGAGGCGGATGCCGCCGGGAGCCCGCAGGAGGGCGGGCGGCAGTCGGTGCTGGTGGATCTGCGGGACGGCTGGCGGGAGTTCAGCTCGCGGCAGTGGATCTGGGTGGTCGTCGCGCAGTTCTCGCTGATCGTGATGGCCATCCAGGCCGGCCACGGGGTGCTCGGCCCGCTGCTGGCGAAGGAGAGCATGGGCGGTCCGGGCGCCTGGTCGGCCTTCCTGGCGGGCGAGGCGGTCGGGACGATCGTCGGGGTGCTGACCGCGATGCGGTTGCGTGCGCGCCGCCCCATCCTGGTGGCGGTGCTGCTGTGCCTGCCCGTCGCGCTGCCGTACGTGCTGCTCGGCGTCGACGCGCCGCTCTGGGCGATCGTGATCGGGGCGTTCGTGCTCGGCGTGTGCTTCGACGTGTTCGGCGTGCTGTGGCAGACCACGATGCAGCGCGAGATCCCGGGTGAGTCGCTGTCGCGGGTGAGCTCGTACGACATGCTCGGGTCGCTGATGTTCGGCCCGATCGGGCTGCTGCTCGCGGGCCGGACGGCGGAGTGGTTCGGCACGGAGGAGTCGCTGATCGGCTGCGCGGTCATCATCCTCGTGTCCACCCTGGCCGCGCTGCTGGCCCCCGGCGTGCGCAACCTCCGCGCGCCCGGCGACGCGCCGGAGAAGGCGCCGCAGGGCGTGCCGGCGTCAGGCTGATCGAAGGGCCGGCCGGAAGTACGCGTTCGCCCTGGGCTGGAACATCAGCGCCATCGCCCCCAGCACGGCCACCAGGTGCGCGATCCGGCTCGCCGCGAAGGCGAACCACACCGCGTCGGCCCCCGCGACGGCCTCGCCGATCGATCCCCCGGCCAGCAGGAACTGGACGGGCTCGATCACGAGCGACAGCGTGCCGAACACGCCGAGCATCACGCCGATCGTCCAGCGCGCCCAGTTCGCGCCGTGCCGGAGCCGCAGCGCCAGGTGGACCGCCACCCCGAACACCACCAGCCGGAATCCCATCTGGGGCAGCAGGCCGGCGAACGTGGCGCTGCCCTCATGCAGGATCTGGCCGGCCATCAGCGCGGTCTCCAGCACGCCGAACGCGACGGCCGTCAGCCAGAGCACGGCGGCGGTCCTGACGACGGGCGGCGGGTCGATCGCGGCGGGGGCGGTCTTGGGGGCGTCGATGACGGCGTTCATAGGGGGTCTCCCGGAATAGCGGTGATTACTCCAGAAGTGTCCGTCTCAGGCCGGGGCCGGGGCATGCCCGCCGTCCCCCGAGCTCAGGTAGGGCGCGCCCTACCAGGTCTCTCCGCTCGTCCGCAGGCCACGGGAGGGGGTGCGCTCGTGCCGGCCGAAGCGGTGCTCGGGCGCGTGGTCGCCGTCGAGCACGCCCGCCACGTACGCGGCCAGCGCCGGGGCGTGCTTGAACCCGTGCCCGGAATCGCCTCCGAGCAGCCACACCCCCGGCGACGCCTCGGCGATCAGCCACTCGGCGTCGGGCGTGAGCGCGTACTGGCACACCTGGGTGAACAGCACCGGCGCGCCCGCCAGCGACGGGAACCTGCGCCGCAGGTAGCCCCTGGCCCGCTCGACGCTGTCCGCGCCGACCACGCGCTCGCCGTGCTCGGGCTCGTACGGCGGCCCCTCCAGGTCCGAGGTGGCCTTCATGCCGACCCCGTCCACGTCGCCGTGCCCGTAGACGGAGGCCCCGTAGTCGACCCAGGCCGGCGTCTCGGGCACCGACCACGCGGGCGGCGCCGCGAAGTGCAGCGTGTCCTGCTTCGTCACGGTGATGGACGTGCCCTCGAACAGCTCGGGCAGCCACGCGCCGCACGCCCACACGACCCGGTCGGCACGCCGTACCTCGCCGTCGATCTCGACCGCCGCGGCCCCAGCGACGGGCACCGCGCGGGCCCTCACCAGCCGCGCGCCGGCCGCCTCCGCCAGCCCGGCGGTCACCTGGGTCGCGCGCCTGGCCCTGAGCACGCCCGCGTGCGGCTCCCAGAGCAGGAAGCTCAGGTCGTCGCCGCGGAAGTCGGGGAAGAACCGCGCCCCGTCGCGCGGGTCCAGCACCTCACACGGGATGTCCAGATTTTTCAGGACCCGGGCGCTGGCGTGCTCCCACCCGTCCGGCGTCCCGGCGAGCCACACCATGCCCGCCTCGTGGTAGAGCCGCTCGCCGGCCCGCTCCTCCAGCCGCCGCCAGCCGTCCCGCGCCCGCCAGGCGAGCCCGGCGTACCAGTCGTCGTCACCGTGGGCGCAGCGCAGCAGCCGCGTCTCCCCCGCGCTGGCCTGGCGTACGTGGCCCGGCTTGTGCTGCTCGACCAGCGTCACCGCCCAGCCCGCGTCGGCCAGCCGCAGCGCCACCGATGAGCCCCATATGCCCGCTCCGACCACGATGACCGATTTCATGGGACCACAGTGACCGGAAACGGCGCCCGCAGGCAAGACTCAGACGACGATGAGCCGGACCACCACGCCGGCGCAGTTGCCCGCCACGCAGATCCGCACCGGCACCTCGGAGATGCCGCTCGCCGCCGGCGTGCCGCTCACGTGCCCGTCGGGGCCGATGCTCACGCCCCGGGGCAGCCTGGTGCCGTCGGTCACGGTGAACGTCGGGATCACGTCGGACGGGCCGCCCTCGACGCCGATCTCGCCGTCCAGCGGGACGCCGACCCGGCCCGGGAAGGTCAGCTCGCGCGGCTCCCAGGGCACGTTGCCGTAGACGACGAGGGTGAGCGGCTGCTCCCTGCACGTCTGGCCGGCGCAGAGCCGGACGGGGGCGACGTACGTGCCAGGGCGCTGCGGCGTGCCGTACAGCCTGCCGCTCTCGTCGACCCTGACGCCCACCGCCAGGTAGGCGGGGTGGAACGTGACGCCCCTCGCGGTGGGCAGCAGCTTCCGGCGCACCTCGATGCCCTCGGTGAGGTGGAAGGTGTCCTCCAGCACGGCGTCCGGCGGGTCGAGCGGGACCTGCCGGGCCGTCAGCGTCATCGCGAACCTGGGCACGGCGGAGGAGATCGCGCACACGGCGGCCACGGCGAGCACGAGCACCCACCACCGCCGCACGGTCCACCCCCCAGGTCTGCTTCCCCTACGTACCCTCCATGACGCGGAGTCACCCCATAATCGGTCGCATGGCCGCTGAATCCGCTCAGACCCTGGAACGCGGGCTTCGCCTGCTCAGACTGCTCGCCGACGGCAGGGGCGGCCGCACGCCGACCGAGCTGGGCGCGGAGCTGTCGCTGAGCCGTCCCGTGGTGTACCGGCTGCTGACGACGCTGACCAGCGAGGGGTTCGTACGGCGGGACGCCGAGGGGCGGGTGCACCTGGGGTTCGGGCTGCTGGCGCTGGCGCAGGCCGTGCAGCCGCTGCTGCGGGCGGCGGCGATGCCGGCGCTGCGGCGGCTGGCCGAGGAGGTCGGCGCGACCGCCCATCTGACCGTGGCGGAGGGTGACGACGGCCTGGCCGTGGCCGTGGTGGAGCCGTCCTGGACCGACATGCACGTGGCCTACCGCGAGGGCTCGCGCCATCCGCTGGCGAAAGGCGCGGCGGGGCAGGCGATCCTGGCCCTGCGCGCGGGACGTGACGACTACTTCGCGACGGAGGGGCAGTTGCAGGAAGGGGCGCGGGGCATCGCCGCGCCCGTCACCGGGCTGCCCTGGTTGGAGGCGTCGGTGGGGGTGGTGACGTTCGGGCCGCTGGAGAGGTCGGCCGGGCCCCGGGTGGTCGCCGCGGCCGCCGAGCTGGCCGCCGCTCTGGGTTGACATCTCCAGACCCATGGCAGACGGTTGTTACACATAAAGGACACTTCCGTCCGATTATCGGACACTATGGAGGTAGCGGATGCCGTACTACCGCGTCGTTGGGGAGGTGCCGCGCAAGCGGCACGTGCAGTTCAGGCGGCCGGACGGCGGTCTCTACGCGGAGGAGTTGATGGGCGAGGAGGGCTTCTCGTCCGACTCCTCCCTGCTCTACCACCGCTACCTGCCGACCGCGATCGTCAAGGCGGAGGCGGTCACGCCCACGACGGAGGCGCGGCTGGAGCCCAACCTGCCGCTCTCGCCGCGCCACTTCCGCACGCAGGAACTGGCCGGCGCGGGCGACCTGGTCACCGGGCGCATGCTGCTGGCGGGCAACGGCGACGTGCGGTTGTCGTACGCCACGAGCGACGCGCCGAGCGAGCTCTACCGCAACTCGATGGGCGACGAATGCGTGTACGTCCAGCGGGGCCGCGTCCGCTTCGAGTCGACGTACGGCGCGATCGAGGCCGGTGAGGGCGACTACGTCGTCATCCCGACCGGCACGATCCACCGCTGGGTGCCGGACGGCCAGGTCAACGTGCTGGCCATCGAGGCCGGCGGGCACATCAGGCCGCCCAGGCGCTACCTGTCGCAGTACGGGCAGTTCCTGGAGCACGCCCCCTACTGCGAGCGCGACCTGCGCGCCCCGTCCGAGCCGCTCGTCGCCGAGGGCGAGGAGGTGCCGGTGCTGGTCCGCACGCGCGGCGGGCTGAGCAGGCTGGTCTACCGCAACCACCCGTTCGACGTGGTGGGCTGGGACGGCTGCCTCTACCCGTTCGCGTTCAACATCGACGACTTCGAGCCGATCGTGAAGAAGACGCACGCGCCGCCGCCCGTCCACCAGACGTTCGAGGGGCCGGGGTTCGTGGTGTGCTCGTTCTGCCCGCGACCGCTCGACTTCCACCCCGAGTCGGTGCCGATCCCGTACAACCACCACAACGTGGACTCCGACGAGTTCATGTTCTACGTGGGCGGCGACTACTCCGCGCGCAAGGGCTCCGGCATCGACGTCGGCTCCGTCTCGCTGCATCCGGCCGGCTTCACGCACGGGCCGCAGCCGGGCGCGGTGGAGGCGGTCATCGACGCGGTCTCCCGCGGCGTCACGGTGACCAGCGAGAAGGCCGTCATGATCGACACGTTCCGCCCGCTCGACCTCGGGCAGGGCGCCCTGTCCTGTGAGGACCCCGGCTACGCCTGGACCTGGTCACGATGAACATCTACACGTCACTGGTGGACGACGCGGGGCTGTTCCCGCCGACGTCCCTGCACATGCACGAGGCACTGGCACGCAACCGGCGCGACCTGGAGGAAGGCTGCACCGTGCTCACCCACCGCTTCCTGTGCCCCGCCAGCCGGCTGCACCGGCTGCGCACCATGGAGTACCGGCCGCGGCGGATCGGGCTGATCCTGGACCAGGAGGACGTGCCGGCCTTCCACGACCTGCCGGTGGACTTCGTCGAGACCAGGCTGCCGCCCGGCATGACCATCGACGCGCTGGCCCGCAAGCTGGGGCTGCCGGCGAACGCGCGGCTCTTCGTGGAGGTGCCGGCGGGCAGGCCGGGCGTCAGCGTGCCCGAGGGCGTGGGGCTGAAGGTCCGGTGCGGTGGGCTGACCGCCGAGGACTTCCCGCCGGCGGAGCATCTCGCGGCGTTCATCCGCTTCTGCGTCGAGCACGACATCCCGTTCAAGGCCACGGCCGGGCTGCACCACGCCGTACGCCACTTCGACCCCTCGCTCGGCGTCGACCGGCACGGCTTCCTGAACCTCGTGCTGGCGGTCTGCGAGGCCGTCGAGGGCCGCGACCCGGTGCCGGTGCTGCGCATGACCGACGTCGGCCACATCGTACGGCTCGCGCGGTCCGTACCCGAGGACACCGCGAAACGGGCGCGGCGGCTGCTGGTGAGCTACGGCTCGTGCTGCACCAGCATCCCCGTCGACGACCTGCGCACGCTGGGGCTGATCTGATGGGGCTGATCTGATGGGGCTGATCTGATGGGATTCGGAGCCGACAACCTGCCGTACGGGGTCTTCTCGCGCCCCGGCGAGGCGCCCCGCGTGGGCGTGCGCTACGGCGACCACGTGCTCGACCTGGCACCCGCGCTGCACGACGAGGTGTTCAGCGCGCCGTCGCTCAACCCGTTCATGGCCCGCGGGCGCGCGGCCTGGCACGACACCAGGACGCTCATCCAGAACAAGCTCACCGGCGACGCCTCCGTGACCGAGCGGCACCTGATCCCGCTGGAACAGGTGCGGCTGCACATGCCGTTCGAGGTGGCCGACTACGTCGACTTCTACTGCTCGATCGACCACGCCGCCAACATCGGCAGCATCTTCCGGCCCGGCACCGAGCCGCTGCAGCCCAACTGGCGGCACCTGCCCGTCGGCTACCACGGCAGGGCCGGCACGGTCGTCGTGTCCGGCACGCCGGTCAGGCGCCCGCACGGGCAGCTCGGGCCGGGCGCGTTCGGGCCGTGCGCGAAGCTGGACATCGAGGCCGAGCTGGGGTTCGTGGTCGGCGTCCCGACGACGCCGGGCTCGCCGCCCGGGGCGTTCGAGGAGCACGTGTTCGGGGTGACGCTGGTCAACGACTGGAGCGCGCGCGACATCCAGTCGTGGGAGTACGTGCCGCTCGGGCCGTTCCTCGCCAAGTCGTTCGCCACGTCGGTCTCGCCGTGGGTCACGCCGCTGGAGGCGCTGCCCAGGATCCCCGGCCGCGCCCAGGACCCCGAGCCCGCCGAGTACCTGCGCAGGCAGGGCGACTGGGGGCTGGACATCACGCTCGACGTGCTGCTCAACGGGGAGGTCGTGTCCAGGCCGCCCTATTCGAGCATGTACTGGACGCCCGACCAGATGTTCGCCCACATGACCGTGAACGGGTCATGGCTCCGCACCGGGGACCTGTTCGCCAGCGGCACGATCTCAGGGCCTTCGCCCGGCGAGCGCGGCTCGCTCATCGAGCTGACCTGGAACGGGAGCGACCCGCTCAAGCTCGCGAGCGGCGAGACGCGCTCCTTCCTGGAGGACGGCGACACCGTGACCATCCGAGCCACCGCCGGCGACCTGACATTGGGGGAAGTTACCGGAACCATCGTATAAGTGACTCAACGTGCTTGACCGCTGACTCCCCGCTACTCTGGGACCATCCTCGGGCTTCCCTCTGGCTTCCCTCGTAGCGACAGGAGTGACATGCGGCGGGCCGTGCTGACTTGTGTCGCCTTCCTCCTCCTGGTCTGCGGCTGCGCGTCCGTGACGGCCGAGACCCCGTCCTCGCCCCCGGTCGTGCAGGTCTGGCCGCCCTTCGACGCCAGGCGCGCCCGCACCGACCACGGCCTGGTGGTCAGGGCGCGCGGCGGCACGCTCAGCCGGGTGCTGGTCTCCGAGGGCGGGGAGCAGGTGCCCGGCCGGCTCGACAGGTCCCGTACGATCTGGCGCTCCGACTGGACGCTCAAGCCCGCGGCCGAATACACGGTGACCGCCACGGCCCAGGGTTCCGGCGGCCCCGACACGGTGGCCATGGGCCGCTTCCGCACCCGCCCCGCCCGGCGCGGCTTCCAGGTGGCCGCCACGACGCCGCTGCCGGGCGAGACCGTCGGCACCGGCATGCCGATCATCATCGACTTCGACAGCCCCGTGACCGACAAGGCGGCCGTCGAGCGCACGCTGGAGGTCCGGGCGGAGACCCCGGTCGAGGGCGCGTGGCGGTGGGTCGGCGACACCCGGGTGATCTACCGCACCCGCCGGTTCTGGGCGCCGCACCAGCAGGTCACGGTGACCGCGCACCTGGCCGGCGTGCGCGGCGGCGCGGGCCTCTACGGCGCCACCGACTCCACCTTCGCCTTCACCGTCGGCCGGGGGCAGACCAGCACCATCGACACCAGGACCCACCAGATGGTCGTCCGCCGCGACGGCGCGGTCGTGCAGCGCATGGCCATCAGCGCCGGCATGGCCACCACCCCCGAATACACCACGACCAGCGGCATCCACCTGACGATGGACAAGGGCAATCCGGTCCGCATGATCTCCCCCGGCCGCGCCGAGGGCGAGCCCGGCTACTACGACCTGCTGATCGACCACGCCGTACGCATCTCCAACAGCGGCGAATACGTGCACGCCAAGAACAACCTGTGGGCGCAGGGCCGGGCCAACGTCAGCCACGGCTGCGTCAACGCCAGGCCCGACCAGGCGGCCTGGTTCTACGACAGCTCGTTGCGCGGCGACCCCGTCACGATCACCGGCACCGACCGCCGGCTCGCGTGGGACAACGGATGGGGCTTCTGGCAGCTGCCGTGGGACCGGTGGCGCCAGGGCAGCGCCCTGCCGGGTGCCGGGCCGGCACGCTGACCGGTGCCGCCATGGTGGAACGGGGATTACGGTAGAGAGGGGGAACCAAAGGTGAGCACAGGCCCGTTGTCCTAATAGGAGGGCCGGACATGGATGAATGGATCGTCTGGGTAATCCTCGCGGTGGTCCTCGGTGTGGCCGAGATCTTCACCCTCACGGCCTCGCTCGGGCTGCTGGGCGTCGCCGCCGCCCTGACCGCCGCCGCCGCGGCGCTGGGCCTCCCCGTTCCCCTGCAGCTGCTCTTCTTCGCCCTCTCGTCGGCGGCCGGCCTCATCGTGCTCGGCCCGATCGCGAGGCGCCACATCAGGCAGCCCCAGTTGCAGCGGTTCGGCGTGGAGGCGCTGGTCGGCAAGCCCGCCTACGTGGTCTCGGAGGTGACGGGCCGCGACGGCCGCGTGCGCGTCGGAGGCGAGGAGTGGTCGGCGCGGGCCTATGACGAGACGTTGGTGATCCCCACGGGGGCAACCGTCGACATCATCGAGATCGAAGGGGCGACAGCCCTCGTATATCCCCGGGAGTGACCTATGGATCCGCTGTTGCTGGTCGGAATTTTCATCATTCTCTTCGCGGTGTTCACCGTGCTGAAGGCGGTGCGGATCGTCCCGCAGGCGAGGGCCCAGAACGTCGAGCGGCTCGGCCGCTACCACCGCACCCTCAAGCCGGGCCTCAACTTCGTCATCCCGTACATCGACCGCGTCTACCCCAAGCTGGACCTGCGCGAGCAGGTGGTCTCCTTCCGCCCCCAGCCGGTCATCACCGAGGACAACCTCGTCGTCGAGATCGACACCGTCCTCTACTTCCAGATCACCGACCCGCGGGCGGCGGCGTACGAGATCGCCAACTACATCCAGGGCGTCGAGCAGCTGACCGTCACCACGCTGCGCAACGTCGTCGGCTCCATGGACCTGGAGAAGACGCTCACCTCCCGCGACACCATCAACAGCCAGCTGCGCGGCGTGCTCGACGAGGCCACCGGCAAGTGGGGGCTGCGCGTCAACCGCGTCGAGATCAAGGCCATCGACCCGCCCAAGACCATCAAGGACGCGATGGAGAAGCAGATGCGGGCCGAACGCGACAAGCGGGCCGCGATCCTCAACGCCGAAGGCCAGCGCCAGTCGCAGATCCTCACGGCCGAGGGTGACAAGCAGAGCCGCATCCTGCGGGCCGAGGGCACGCGGGCCGCCGCCATCCTGGAGGCCGAGGGCCAGTCGCGCGCCATCGACCAGGTCTTCCAGGCGGTCCACCGCAACGACCCCGACCCGAAGCTGCTGGCGTACCAGTACCTCCAGGTGCTGCCGCAGCTGGCGCAGGGCGAGGGCAACACGTTCTGGGTGATCCCGAGCGAGGTCACGTCGGCGCTGCAGGGCGTCTCCAAGGCGTTCACCGAGGCGCTGCCGCGCTCGGAGGCGACGCGGGACGAGGTGCCCGAGACCTCGGAGATGGACGAGGCGGTGGCCAAGGCCTCGGAGGCGGCCGCCGAGGCGGTCGCGGACGCCCAGGAGGCGGAGAGCCCCAACGGGCCGCGCCAGATCACCCAGGGCGTCCAGGAGCCGTCCCCGTTCCCCGACCTCGACCGCGACCGTGAGGCTTCGGAAGCCGACCGCTGACGGCGGCAGGATCTCGGCAAGGAAGCGGGCGCCGGCCGTACGGCGGGCGCCCGTGGTCTGTCGAGGAGTGGGAGGCGGTATCAGGCGATGGCTTCGAACAACTGGCGGAGCCCCTCCTCACGGTGCGCCGCCCGAGCCCGGCAGTTGACCTTGACCAGCGCATCCGCCAGGACGACGTCCGGATTCTCCTGCGGAATGTCATCCCCCATCCTGGTGCGCAGCCACTCCGAGACCTCCGCCCACGAGTAGATGCTGATGTTGTCCGCTTCGATGAGGGGCGCAGGGAAGCCGCCGGGACCGCGCTGCCCTGTGGCCAGCTGTCGCAGGCTGGCCTGAGTGCGACCACCGTGCCTGCGGGCGGCGTCGCCCAGCGTCACCCCGTCGTCTTCTCCCACGCCGAGCGGCCAGAGACCGGGCACGGTCTTGATCTGTGCGACCACGGAGGCGATCGCGTCGAGCATGGTCTCCGCCTCGCGGTCGCACATGACATGGACCTTGCCGTCTGTGAACCCGCCTGATACCGAGCAGTCATCCAGACCAGCCTCGAACAGGGCGTCCAGCTCCTCCCCGGTGGGTGCTCGGTTCAGAGTGATGCTGAAATCCCAGCTGATCATGACCCCTCCTCGTTCTTTCCGCACTCCATGTGATCATTGACCCATCGGAGAATGCGCTTCGCGTGGTTGCCCGGACTACGCGGCGTGCACCAGACCGGCTGCGGAACTGCGCCGCAGGCGCATTCGATCCACCCCCAGCGGTGCCCATTGTGGCTTTCCACCACGGTCAACGTCTCGATCTTGCGGGCCGCCTTAAGGGCCGAGTTGATCTCGTTGTGCTGATGTCTCCCTCGACCGACCGTGTTTCAACCTTGCAACAGTGTTACACAGCCCGGCACCGCGTTTCCGACCCTGGAGCGCCTACTGAACGTGACGATTACCGTACGAACGGTTCTGTCTGAGGTGCGCATTCCTGACTGGCACGCCAGGGCGATCGAGGACGTGGTGCCGTCGCGGCGGGCATCCTGGCGCCTCTCGTGGCTAGTGTGAGGCCATCGGCCGAGGAATGCGGAGGATCTCCTCCGGGGCTGAGATCGCGGCCGGCTCGGGGAAGGCCAAGCGTATCCCGGTCACCCCTGACCGGCGTCGAAGTACGCGGCCAGCTCGGGGTCCAGCGGCGGCACGTCGTACGGCATGCCGCCGTCCCGCAGCGACATGGTGGCCATGTAGCCCGCCGCCACGCTCATCCTGGCCGCCACCGGCGAGGTGTCCGTCGTCCCCCCGTCGCGGACGAACCGGCAGAACTCCGCCACGATCTGCGCGTCGGCGCCCCCGTGCGAGCCCTGCGCGAGCGGCACCTTGTACGCGATGTCGCAGTCGTCCCGGTAGGCCGTGGGCCCGGTGTTCCAGACCTTGACCGTGTCGCCCGGCCCGTCGCCGAAGTTCTCCAGGCGGCCCTCCGTGCCGATGACGGTGTAGTTGCGCACGTAGTCGGGCGTGAAGTGGCACTGCTGGTAGGCGGCGATGACGCCGTTGTCGAGGCGCATGTTCATCACGGACACGTCCTCGACGTCCACCACGTGGTGCAGGCCGGTGCGCGCGGTCGGCGGCCATTCGTACTCCTGCAGCCACCCGTCGGGGCGCGGCGTGCCGGGGGCGCGGCGCGGCAGGTCGCCGTGGACCATGAGGTCGCCGAAGGCGTTGACCCTGGTCGTGTAGCCGCCGGCGAGCCAGTGGATGACGTCCAGGTCGTGCGCCGCCTTCTGCAGCAGCAGGCCGGTGGTGCGGGTGCGGTCGGCGTGCCAGTCCTTGAAGTAGTAGTCGCCGCCGTACGAGATGAAGTGGCGCACCCAGACGGTCTTCGGCTCGCCGATGACGCCCTTGCGGATGATGTCGCGCATGAGGCGGACCACGCCCATGTGGCGCATGTTGTGCCCCACGTAGAGGCGGGTGCCGGTGTCGCGGGCGGCGCGCAGGATGGCGTCGCAGCCCTCCACCGTGATCGCCATCGGCTTCTCCAGGTAGACGGCCTTGCCGGCCTGGAGGCAGTCGATGGCCAGGCGCTCGTGGGTGTCGTCGGGGGTGTTGACGACGATCGCGTCGAGGTCGGGGCGGTCGAGCAGCTCGCGGTGGTCCACGGTGAGGAACTCCGCCTGGAACTTGTGCGCCTGCCGCTTGAGCACCGCCGGGTCGGAGTCGCACAGGGCGGTCACGACCGATCCCTTGCCCGGCCGGTGGGCGGCGAGCGCCAGGCTCGTGCGCAGGCCGAGGCCGATGACGCCGATGCGCAGGTCTTCCACTGGTGTCCTCCCCGAAGCAGCCACAGCGGCCCCAGGTTAGTACGTGTTTGTGCCAATAACTAGCGCTAATCGTGCAGATCTGAGCACAACTGATCAACTCTCGGACGCTTTGCGAGGGCGTGAAGCAGAGCTGTGGGGGCACTTAAGAATCCCTCGATGGACATGCTCGGAGGGGAGCGGGCACAGTGCGTTAGGTTCGAGTAGGGGGAATGGGAGCCATGAAAGCGCTGGTCAAGGAGAGGGCCGAGGCCGGCCTCTGGCTTGTGGACGTGCCCGAGCCCGAGGCGGGTCCCGGCGAGGTGAAGATCCGGGTCCTGCGGACCGGCATCTGCGGCACGGACTTGCATATCCGGAAATTTGATGACTGGGCGCGGCACACCCTGGAGCTCCCGCTGATCGTCGGGCACGAGTTCTCCGGGCACGTGGTCGAGGTCGGGGCGGGCGTCGAGGACGTCGCCGTCGGCGACCTGGTCAGCGGCGAGGGCCACATCGTCTGCGGCAAGTGCCGCAACTGCATGGCCGGCCGCAGGCACCTGTGCCGCAACACCGTCGGCCTCGGGGTCAACCGCGACGGCGCCTTCGCCGAATACGTGACGCTGCCCGCCTCCAACGTCTGGGTGCACCGGGTGCCCGTCCACCCCGACGTGGCGGCCATCTTCGATCCGTTCGGCAACGCCGTACACACGGCCCTGTCGTTCCCCCTGGTCGGCGAGGACGTGCTGATCACCGGCGCGGGCCCGATCGGGCTGATGGCGGCGGCCGTGGCCACCCACGTCGGCGCGCGCAACGTGATGATCACCGACGTCAGCGACGAGCGGCTCGACCTTGCCGGCAAGCTCGGCGTCTCCCTCGCCCTGAACGTCTCCAGGTCCTCGATCGCCGAGGGCATGCGCCAGCTCCACCTGCGCGAGGGCTTCGACGTGGGGCTGGAGATGTCCGGCAACCCGGGGGCGATGCGCGACATGATCGCGAGCATGACCCACGGCGGGAAGATCGCCATGCTCGGGCTGCCCGCGGAGGAGTTCGCGGTCGACTGGGCGACCGTCGTGACGTCCATGATCACGATCAAGGGCGTGTACGGCCGGGAGATGTTCGAGACCTGGTACAACATGTCCGTTCTGCTGGAGAAGGGCCTCGACCTCTCCCCCGTCATCACCGACCGGTTCCCGTACGACGAGTTCGACGCCGCCTTCGACACGGCCGCCAGCGGCCGGACGGGCAAGGTCATATTGGACTGGAGCGGAGGAGCTCGGCCGGAGAGAGCGGAGCCGACGAAGGCCGAAGCGGCCGCGACCATGAACAGGAGCGCCTGATGTTCGTAAACGTGCGTCCGCAGCTTCGTGCGACGCTCGAAGAGATCACCGAGGCAGGGCTGCTCAAGCCCGAGCGGGTGATCGGCACCCCGCAGAGCGCGTCGGTGAGCGTGGCCGGGCGCGAGGTCCTCAACTTCTGCGCCAACAACTACCTCGGCCTCGCCGACCACCCCGCCGTGATCGAGGCGGCCAAGGAGGCGCTGGACCGGTGGGGCTTCGGCATGGCGTCCGTACGGTTCATCTGCGGCACCCAGGAGGTGCACAAGGAGCTCGAAGCGCGCCTGTCGGACTTCCTCGGCATGGAGGACACCGTCCTGTACAGCTCGTGTTTCGACGCGAACGGCGGCGTGTTCGAGACCCTGCTCGACGCCCAGGACGCGGTGATCTCCGACGCGCTCAACCACGCCAGCATCATCGACGGCATCCGGCTCTCCAAGGCCCAGCGCCTGCGGTACGCCAACCGCGACATGGCCGAACTGGAGGCCAGGCTGAAGGAGGCGTCGGAGGCGCGGCGGCGGCTGATCGTGACCGACGGCGTGTTCTCCATGGACGGATATTTCGCGCCGTTGCGGGAGATCTGTGACCTGGCCGACCGGTACGACGCCATGGTGATGGTCGACGACTCCCACGCCGTCGGCTTCGTCGGCCCGACCGGCCGCGGCACGCCCGAGCTGCACGGCGTGACCGACCGGATCGACATCATCACCGGCACGCTGGGCAAGGCGCTCGGCGGGGCCAGCGGCGGCTACGTCTCCGCCCGCAAGGAGATCTGCGAGCTGCTGCGCCAGCGCTCGCGCCCGTACCTGTTCTCCAACTCGCTCGCCCCCGTGATCGCGTCGGCGTCGCTGCGCATCCTCGACCTGCTGGAAAGCTCGAACGAGGCCCGCGAGCGGCTGCGCGCCAACACCGCGCGCTTCCGCGCCGGGATGGCGGAGGCCGGCTTCGACCTCCTGCCCGGCGAGCACCCCATCGTGCCCGTGATGATCGGCGACGCCGCCGAGGCCGCGGCCCTGGCCGAACGCCTGCTCGACCTCGGCATCTACGTCATCGGCTTCTCCTACCCGGTGGTGCCGCACGGCCAGGCCCGCATCCGCGTCCAGCTGTCGGCCGCCCACTCGCCGGAGGACGTCGACCGCGCGATCAGGGCCTTCGTGCAGGCCAGAGGGTGAGCCTCAGTATCCTCGCTGCGTGATAGACACGCGGCGGCTGCGTACGCTGCGGGCGGTGGCCGACCACGGCACGGTCACCGCCGCGGCGGCCGCGCTGCACCTCACCCCGTCGGCGGTGTCCCAGCAGCTCGTCGCGCTGGAGCACGAGGTGGGCCACCGGCTGTTCACCCGTGACGGCCGCGGCGTGCGCCTCACCGCCGTCGGCAGGATCATGCTGAGCCACGCCAACGAGGTGCTCGCCCAGCTCGAACGCGCCGAGGCCGAGGTGGCCGCGTACGCCACGGGCGAGGCCGGCGAGGTCACCGTCGCATGCTTCGCCACCGCGATCAGCGCCGTGCTCTCCCCCGCCATCGCCGCGCTGCGCGCCACGTCCCCGGGCGTGCGCGTACGCGTCCTGGACGCCGAGGGCGACCACAGCCTGACCATGCTGCTGGACGGCGAGGTGGACCTCGCCATCGCGGTCGAGTACGGCGGCGCCCCCGACGCGGCCGACCGGCGGCTGTCCCGCCTGCCGCTGTACGCCGAGCCGTTCGACGTGGTGCTGCCCGCCGGCCATCCCCTGGCGGAGTCCGCGACCCTGACCGCGCTCGCCGAGGAGACCTGGATCGGGCCTTACCCGGGCAACCCGGTGCACGACGTGATCACGTTCGCGTGCCGGCAGGCCGGTTTCACGCCGGACCTGCGGCACTGCTCCGACGACTTCCGCGCCGTGGTCGCCCTGGTCGGGGCCGGGTCGGGGGTCGCGCTCGTGCCGCGGCTGGCGCTGCGCGACATGGCGCTGCCGGGCGTCGTGGTCCGCCGGACGCCGGGGCCTGAACGCCGCGTCTTCGCCGCCGTACGCCGCGGCGCCGACGCCCGCCCCCTCCTGCGCCCGCTCCTGTCAGCCCTCCGTACGGTGGCGGAGTCCCTCGGAACCGGCTGAGTGTCGGCACCCGTAGCCCTCGATCTTGAGGCTCTAGCCTGGACGAATGCCCTACAGCGAGATCCGCGGCGTGCCCGGCGTACCGGCCCAGGCCGTGCTCGGGTTCCTGGCGCAGCTCACCCAGCAGGTGGCGCCGGTCGGCATCGTGCTGGTGGCGCAGCGCGCGAGCGGCTCGCTGGCCCTGGCCGGGGCGGCCGCGGCGGCGTTCTCCGTCGGGGCGGGCATGGGCAGGCCCGTACAGGGGCGGCTCATGGACCGGCGCGGGTCCCGGCCGGTGCTCGCCGCCACGGCCCTGATCCATGTGGCGGCGCTGCTGGCGCTGGTCGGATGGGCTCAGGCGGGCGGGGCGTGGTGGGCCATGGCGGTGCTGTCCTGGGTGGCGGGCATCGGGCTGCCGCCGATCTCGCTCAGCATGCGGATCGAGTGGGGCCGCAGGATCGGGGCCGAGGGACATACCGCGGCCTACAGCCTCGTGTACCTGGTCCAGGAGCTCGCCATGCTGGTCGGGCCGCTGGCGTTCGGGCTGCTGATCGCCGTGGCCTCGTCCTCGCTGGCGCTCGGCCTGGTCGCGGTGGCGGCCGGGGCCGGCACGCTGGCCTTCTCCCTGGCGCTCCGGGCGGGCGCCACCGCCTCCTCGCGCGGGCGGGGACGGGTGTTCACCGATCGCCGGATGCTGGTGCTGCTGGCCGTCGTGCTGCTTCTCGGCGGCGTCATCGGGGCGCTCCAGGTGGGCCTGCCCGCGCTGGCCGCCGCCCGCGGCGCGCCCGCCGCCACCGGCCTGCTGGTGGCGGCGCTGTCCCTGGGCGGCATCGCGGGCGCCGCCGCCTACGGCGCCCGCTCGTGGGGATTCCGCGTCCAGGCGCGGCTCGCGGGGCTGCTGCTGGTGCTCGGGCTCGTCCTGGCGCCCCTGGTGCTGGTCGGCGCGCTGCCGCTGTTCTGGGCGGTGCTGTTCGCCGGAGGGCTGGTGCTCAATCCGGCGCTGACCACGGCCTCACTTCTGGTGGACGAGTACGCGCCAGCGGCGCAGGCGGAGGCGTTCGGGTGGATCTCCACCTCCATCGGGATGGGCGGCGCGGCGGGCTCGGCGGCGGCCGGAGTGGCCGGCGACCTCTTCGGCCACTCGGCGCCCTTCCTGGCCGCCGCCGCCTTCGCCCTCGGCGGCTCGGCGCTGGCGTCCACGCTGCTCCGCACCGGCCGCCCGGGCACCGTCTAAGGCCCTCGGGCGGTGGCTGGGGGGCCGGCCCATGCCCTGGGCCCTGGTGGCCCGGCGTCAAGGTGTTCGAGGAGGCGGTCGATCAGCGGGCGACCGACACTACGGGGCGGTCGATCAACGGACGACCGTCGCTACGAGGCAGCGGTCGATCAGCGAGCGATTGTCGCGACGAGGCGGCGCAGTGCGGCGCGGGCGGGTGGGCCCCACGTGGCCTTGCCCCCCGGACGGCCGCGGACGCCGGCTTCTCCGATGAGGAGGCCGCCCAGTGCGGTCCCCACCGCCCAGCCGCGGGCACGGCGCAGGGCCGCGGCGTCCGGGGCCGGCTGGTAGGCGGCATGGAAGCGGTCGACGGCTCCGTCCGGCAGCAGGCTCCACGCGGCGGCGAGGTCGACGGCCGGATCGCCCGCGCAGAGGTCGCTGAAGTCGACCACGCCGCAGATGCCGCCGTCCGCGGTGAGGACGTTGGCCGGATGCAGGTCGGCGTGGAGCCAGACCGGCGGACCGGCCCAGCCGGGCGCGACGGCGGCGTCGTCCCAGACAGCGCGTACGGCGTCCGGGTCGGGGACGAGCCGCAGCTCGGTGGCCGAGGCCAGCTGCTTGGCGAACCTTTCGGAGCCGTCGGCGAGCGACCCTCCGCGGCCGAAGCGGCCTGCGGGCGCGTCGTCGGGGACGGGCCGGTGCAGAGCCGTCAGAAAGGCGGCCAGGGCGTCGGCGGCCTCCTCGGCGCGCGTGACGGGGGCGCGGTCGGCGGGCTCGCCCGCCACCCACGTCGTGACGATCCAGGGCCGCGGAAACAGGGCGGAGGGCTCGCCCAGGCGCTGCGGGACGGGAACCGGCAGCGGAAGGCGCGGGGCGAGGACGGGCAGCCAAGCGTGCTCCTTGCGCAACAGCTCGTCCGCGTCCCGCGTCGCCCAAGGCAGCCGGACGGCGAGGTCGTCGCCGAGCCGCCACATCTGGTTGTCCCAGCCCCGCGGACCGAGCCGCAAGGGGCGATCGGCCAGGTCGGGGTGCTGGTCGCACAGCAGATCCCGCACCAGCTCCGCGTTGACCTCGATCTCGGTGTGAGTCATGCGGACCAACAGTAACCGGATCGCGGCCCGCCCCTCGGTCTCACCGCAGGAGACCGCCGTCGTACAGGGCCTGGAGGACGAGGGAATCCACGTAGGAGACCCGGTGCCGGTCGGCGTACCCGAACCAGGCCTTCTCCGCGATCTCCATGGCCGGGGCCAGCGGGCCCTGGTGGTCGGCGGTGTAGCAGATCATCCGGAAGGGGCCGCGCTCCGGATGCCCGGCCGGGACCTCGAAGGTGCCGACATGCACCATGGTCGCCGGGTCGATCGCCGTCTGCAGCTCCTCGTCGATCTCCCTGACAAGGGTCTGGCTGTCCGACTCGCCCGGCTCGCGCATGCCGCCCGGGAAGTAGAACACGTCACGACCGTGCGAGCGCGTCACCAGCACCTGGTGGTCGCGCACCAGCACCCAGGCCACCTTCTCCCGCACCTGCGCGCCACCCTCGTCCCGCTGTTCCATGGTCGGACCCTAACCCGGTCGCCGAAGCCGCGCACGGCCACCGCCTGTCGGCGCGCCGGCCGGTCTTTCAACGGCGATCCCGGGCCAGGGCCAGGAGCTCGGTGAAGCGGGCGTACCTGTCGAGTTCGGCCCGTACGGGGGCCAGCACGAGGTCGTCGCTCACCTGACCGATGGCCGCGCGCAGGGCTCTGGCCGTACGCCTGGCCCTGCGCCGGCCGCCCGCCCATGCGGCCAGCCGCGACAGCAACGCGATCAGCACTCCCAGGAGCGCCCCGCCCGCCAGCAGCACCGTGGGCCACGGAACCTCCCCCACGGTCGGGAGCGGCGGCTGGGGCAGGCGCAGGTAGTCCATCGCGAACAGCACCCCCAGCCACAGGGCGCCGGCCAGCATGACCGCGAACACCAGCCACTGCAGGCCGTTCACCATCCCCCACCACCGGGGGCTGCGCGTGGCGCGGGCGGACGTGGTGGCCACCGCCCGGTCCACCTGGTCGGCCAGCTCCTGGGAACGGGAGCGCGCCGCCTGCCGCACCGCCACCGCCCACGGTCCGGGCAGCCCTTCCGCGGCCGTCTCGCCGACGTCCCTGATGGCCGTGTCGACCTTCGCCTTCTGCACGGCCGAGGCGGCGGGCACGGAGGTACGGCCCACGATCTCGATTCGCGGCACCTGGCCGGCGTGCCCCCGGGCCGCACCGGCGCCCGCGTCCACCCGCCCGGTCGCCGGTGCGCCCGGCTGCTCTCCTGGGCGGCCGGCCGGAGGGAGCCCTGGGGGCTCGCCGTGCCGTCCGGTGGCGGCCGCGCGGGCGCGCCGTGCCTCGCCCGGTCCGCTCACCGGAGCGGCGATGCCGATGCGCAGCCTGCGGAGCGGGTCGGGCCGGAGCTTGCGGACCCAGCGGGTGACGGGCCAGCCGGTGGCGACGACGGCGCGGTGCCGGTGTCCCTTGGCGACGGCCGCCACGACCAGCGGCACCCCGGCCGCCTCGCTGAGCGCCGCCGTGAGCGCCCGCTCCATCCCCGGCACCCGCTCACCTGCCAGAGCGCCCGGCGCCGCCTTCCCCGCACCCGACGGCTCCACCGCCGCCTGCCCCCTGGCCGAAGACGCCCGCCCTCCGGCCAGGACGCCGGGCGTGGCACGGCCCGCGGCCGGCACACCAGGCGTGGCACCGCCCGCCGCGGGAACGCGGGGCGCGGCACCGCCCGCGGCCGACACGCCAGACGTGGCACCGCCCGCCGCCGGAACGCCCGGCGCCGCACCGCCCGCGGCCGACACGCCGGACGTGGCACCGCCCGCCGCCGGGGCGCCCGGCGCGGCATCGCCTGCCGCCGGAACGCCTGGCGTGGCGTCGCCTGTGGCCGGGGCGCCCGGCGCTTTCCCTCTCGCCGGAGGCCCCGCCGCCGCCTGGGGGCCGCCTCCAGAGACCGAGGGGCCTTCGGGCGGCGGCGGGGAGCCGTCCAGTGTGCGTTCCCCCGGGCCTCCCGCCTGCGCCGGACGTGCGGCCCTCTCAGCGGGCAGCGGCGCCTGCGGGGAGGGCGGGCCGGCGGTGGCGAGCTGTGCGGCGGCGGTGGCGATGTCGGCGGTCAGGCGCACCGACCAGGACTTGCGGCGTGCCACCCGGTCGCCCAGCAGCTCGCGCAGGCGCCCGAGCCCGGAACCGGTACGGGCCGAGACGGCGAGCGCGGGGACGTCCGTCAGGCCGTCCTCGTCCAGGAGGCGGCGGAGGTCGGCGAGGCAGCGGTCCACGGCGGGCCCGGGGAGGCGGTCCGCCTGGTTCAACACCACCAGCATCACGCCCCGGTGGGCGGCCAGCGGGCGCAGGTAGCGCTCGTGGAGCGCGGCGTCCGCGTACTTCTGCGGGTCCACCACCCAGACCAGCAGGTCCACCATCTCCACCAGGCGGTCCACCTCCAGGCGGTGGGAGAGCCGGATGGAGTCGTGGTCGGGCAGGTCCAGGAGCACAAGCCCGGACAGGTCGGAAACGGGGGTGGCGGAGTGGCGCTGGGGGATGTCCAGCCAGTCCAGCAGCGGGCCCGCGCCGTCGCCGTCCCACAGCGCCGCCTGGGCGGCCGCCGTGGTGGGCCGTACGACGCCGACCGCCGCCAGGTCCGTCCCGGCCAGGGCGTTGTAGAGCGACGACTTGCCGCTGCCGGTGGCGCCCGCCAGCGCGGCCACCGTGTGGTCGAGCGAGAGCGTACGGCGGGCGCCGGCCCGTTCGGCGACGGCACGGGCGCTGGACACCGCCTCCTCGGACAGCCGTCCCTCGGCCAGGGAGGCGGCTTCGAGCAGGGCGGCCAGCCGGATGTCGAGGGACGGACCCTCCTTGCGGCGCAGCAGCTTCATGGTCGCCCCTCCTCCGGGCCGTCGGAAGAGGAAGGGGACGGTCCCGTGGGGTCATGGGGCGAGGAGGAGGCGGGCGGCCCCGTGGGATCCTCAGGCGGGAACGGGGCAGGCGGCCCCGTGGGGTCCTCAGACGGGGACAAGGCAGGCGGCCCCGTGGGGTTCCCAAGCGGGGACAAGGCAGGCGGCCCCGTGGGGGCGGGGAGCTGGGTGCGGTGGGTGTGGACGCGGTCGGCCGCCGACCGCAGCGCCTCCGCCGTCCCCTTGGGCGGCTCCAGCGCCTCCAGCTGGGCCGTGAACCGGCGCGACTCCTCCTCCAGCAGCCCCCGCACCCGATCCCGCAGGTCGGCCCGCGCCCGGACGGTCAGCGTACGCACCGCCTGATCCCCGAAGACGGCCTCCAGCAGCTTCTGCGACAGCAGGCTCGTCCCACCAGCGATGCCCACCTCGATCCCGGTCAGCCCGCCCGTGGAGGCGAACGCGCCCAGCATGAGCAGCAGCCCCGCCCCGTTCACCCCGAACGACGCCACCCGGGCGGCCGTCCGGCGTTCGGCGCCCTCCTCGCGTACGAGGTCGAGGACGTACTCCTGCCACCCCCGCACCGCCGCCTCCGAGCGCCTGGCCAGGTCGGGCGAGGCGCGGCCGAGACGGGCGGCCTCCATGGGGCCGAGCCGGTCCAGCAGCCCGGAGCCGCCCGGCGCGGCCGACCAGCCGTCCAGGGCGCGCTCGGCGGCCCCGTCGGCGGCGCCCCTGATGAGCGCCGCCACGCCGTTCTCAAGGGCGTCCCTGAGCTGGGCCTCCGGTACGCGTCCCGTGAAGAAGCCGACGATCCTGTCGCGCAGCCAGCCCACCCGGCTCTCCAGGGAGCGCATGAGGTCGCCGGTGCCGATGAAGTCCTGCCAGCGGGCCAGCACCTCGCCCCGCAGCAGGGAGCCGTCGCGCATGCCGGCGTCGAAGTCGGCCAGCCCGCCCGCGTAGGCGCCCGCGACGACGGAGCGGAGCCCGTCGAAGGCGCCCTGCTGGCGTTCGACGGCCTGGGCGAGGGCGGGGACCCGGGTGGCGAGGCTGTCGAGGGCTCCGGACAGCGTCTGGCGTACGACCCGGGATCTCTCGGCGGCGTCGGCGGCCAGGCCGGTGAGCCAGCGGGAGATGGGCCGCACGCTCTCCTCGGGCAGCCGGGCCCGCTCCGAGGGCAGCGCGGCCTCCGGGACGGTGAACAGGCGGGTGCCGTCGAGGCCGTTCTCGGCGAGCAGGCGGGAGAGGTCGCGCGAGACGGGCTCGATCGCCTCGGCGGGCACCCGGTCGAGGACGAGGGCCAGGGCGGTGCTGCGCTCGCGCGCGGAGCGCAGGAAGCTCCACGGCACCTCGTCGGCGTAGCGGGCGGCGGTCGTGACGAACAGCCACAGATCGGCGGCGGCCAGCAGCTGGGCGGCGAGCTCGCGGTTGGCGGCGACCACGGAGTCGATGTCGGGCGCGTCGAGCAGCGCCAGGCCGGCGCCCAGCGCGTCGGAGGTGACGACCCGCAGCGCTCCCGGCCCGGTGCCGGTGGCGCGTGACAGGCCGGGCAGCACGTTCTGGCCCATGAACCAGGCGCGGTCGGCGGGGCTGACGACGAGCGTGGGCACCAGCGTGGTGGGCCGCAGCACGCCCGGCTCGCTGACGTCGGCCCCGACCAGGGAGTTGACCAGCGTGGACTTGCCCGCGCCCGTGGACCCGCCGACGACGGCCAGCAGCGGCGCGTCCAGGGAGCGCAGCCGGGGCAGCAGGTAGTCGTCGAGCTGCCCGGCGAGCTCGCGCAGGGCGCGCCGGTCGGCCGCCGACTCGCCGACCGCGAGCGGGAACAGCTCGCGATCCAGCGGCCGGCGCAGCGCCTCCAACGCGGCCAGCAGGTCCATACCACCACGCTACGGTCAACCACGTTCGGTGGTCCAC
This sequence comes from Nonomuraea phyllanthi, assembly GCF_006334985.2. Taxonomy (GTDB): domain Bacteria; phylum Actinomycetota; class Actinomycetes; order Streptosporangiales; family Streptosporangiaceae; genus Nonomuraea; species Nonomuraea phyllanthi. Next base: position 68,318 of record NZ_VDLX02000012.1, on the reverse strand, counting down.
CGCAGGTGGCGGGTGTCGCGGCTAGCCCGCGGGGGGCTCTCTGAGCACGTAGCCGACGCTGCGCAGGGTGTGGATGAGCCGGGGCTCGACGTCGTCCACCTTGCGCCTGAGGTAGGAGACGTACGACTCGACGACGCCCGCGTCGCCGCCGAAGTCGTAGTTCCACACGTGGTCGAGGATCTGCGCCTTCGACAGGACGCGCCCCGCGTTGACCATGAAGTAGTGCAGCAGCTTGAACTCGGTCGGCGACAGGCGCACCTGGCGCCCGCCCCGCCACACCTCGCGGGCGTCCTCGTCCAGCTCCAGGTCGGCCACCTTGAGCTTGCTGGCGGGCACGCCCTCGCCGCGCGTGCGCCGCAGCACCGCCCGGATCCTGGCCTGCACCTCCTCCAGGCTGAACGGCTTGGTCACGTAGTCGTACCCCAGCCGCAGTCCCGCGATCTTGTCCTCGGTCGCCTCGCGGGCGGTCAGGAACAGCACGGGAGCGTCGATCCGCTTGGCCACCTCGAACCCGTCCAGGTCGGGCAGCATCACGTCGAGCACCACGAGATCGGGCGAGGCCCGCTCGGCCACCTCCACGGCCTCCTGGCCGTCGGCGGCGGTCAGCACCTCGAACCCGGAGAAGCGCAGGCTGGCGGACAGCAGATCCCTGATGCTGGGCTCGTCGTCCACCACCATGATCAGCGCCTCGGGTTTTGTCACGTACTCAGAGTGACTCAGTCACCTGAGGGTTTGCTGAAGGCTCACTCCAAGGCGAGTGGGAGTTCCACCCGGAAGGTGGAGCCGCCCTCCGGCGTGCTGTCGAGCGTGACCGTGCCGCCGTGCGTCTGCACGAGCGCCTGCACGATGGCCAGGCCGAGGCCGCTGCCCCTGTCCTCGCCCGAGCGGCGGCGCGACCGGGCGGAGTCGGCGCGGTAGAAGCGCTCGAAGACGTGCTCGACCTGCTCGGGGGTGAGGCCGGGGCCCTGGTCGACCACTTCGAGGAAGACGGTGCCCGTGCCGGCCCCCGCCCGGACGATGATCGGCGAGCCGGCCTCGGTGTGGATGATGGCGTTGGTGACGAGGTTGCTGATGACCTGGCGCAGGCGTACCTCGTCGCCGGAGACGATCAGGGCCGCGCCGCCGACCACGTCGAGCTTGATGATCCGGTCGGGCGCCAGGATCCTGGCCTCCTGTACGGCGTCCGCCGCCAGGGCCAGCATGTCGACCGGCCGCATCTTGAGCGGCCGCTGCTGGTCCACCCTGGCGAGCAGCAGCAGGTCGTCCACCAGCAGGCTCATCCGCCCCGCGGCCTGCTCCACGCGCTGCATCAGCTCGGCGGGGTCGGCGCCGGGGTTCTGCCTGGCGTACTCGGCGAAGCCCCTGATCGAGGTCAGCGGGGTGCGCAGCTCGTGGGAGGCGTCGCCGACGAACTGGCGCATGCGGTTCTCGGAGCGGCGGGCCGCCGCCTCGGACTCCGACCGCGCCGTGAACGCGGTCTCGATCTGGGCGAGCATGCCGTTCAGCGACCTGGCCAGGCGTCCGACCTCGGTGCCCGGGTCGCCGTCCGGCACGCGGCGGCTCAGCTCGCCCCCGGCGATGGCCTCGGCCGTACGCTCGATCTGGGCGAGCGGGCGCATGCTGCGCCGGACGATGGTGATGCCAACGACGGCCAGCAGCAGCAGGATGCCGCCGCCGCCCAGCAGCTCGATGAGCACGAGCCGCCTGGTGATCGCGTCGACCTCCTCCATGTCGACCGCGACCACGAGCGTGCGCCGCCGGACCGTGCTCTCCCGCACCCGCCACTCGCCGTCGCCGCTGATCGCGGGCGTGGTGTACGGGTCGGGGCCGGGCGAGGGCGACAGGACCGGTTTCGGCTTGGCGTCCACGTCCCGGTCGGCGATCATCGGGACGAACTCGCTGCCCGGCTCCTTGACCAGCACGATCGCGTCGGTCTCGATGGTGATCGGCCGGTCGTCGGTCTCCCTGTCCTTGCGCCAGTCGTACTTGACCTTCTTCACCATCCGGACGGTGAGCAGGTTGAGCTGGCTGTCCACCCGGTCCATGAGGTAGCCGTGCAGCACCGAGACGCTCACCAGGCCGATGAAGGTCATGCCCAGCGCGAGCAGGGCCAGCATCGACGCGATGAGCTTGATCCGGAGCGGCAGGGCACGCATCAGGGGCCCGGTGGCAGGCGAAGCACGTATCCGACGCCGCGCAGGGTGTGGATGAGCCGGGGGCTGCGGTTGTCGATCTTGCGGCGCAGGACCGACACGTACGACTCGACGATGCCCACCTCGCCCCGGAAGTCGTAGTCCCAGACGTGGTCGAGGATCTGCGGCTTGGACAGGACGCGGCCGGCGTTCGTCATGAAGTAGCGCAGCAGCTTGAACTCGGTCGGCGACAGCGCGACGGCGTTGCCCCCGCGCCACACCTCGTGGCTCTCCTCGTCCAGCTCGATGTCGGCGAACGTCAGCCGCGGCGGGGCCGCCGGGAGGTCTCCGCTCGTACGGCGCAGCACCGCGTGGATCCGCGCGACCACCTCCTCCAGGCTGAACGGCTTGGTCACGTAGTCGTCGCCGCCGATGGTGAGCCCGCGGATCTTGTCCTCGGTCTCGTCACGGGCGGTGAGGAACACCACGGGCGTGTGCAGCCCGCCGCCGCGCAGCCGCCTGACGATCTCGAACCCGTCCAGGTCGGGCAGCATAACGTCGAGCACGACGAGGTCGGGCCGGTGCCGTTGCACGGCGGCGACGGCGTCGTGGCCGCTCTTCGCGGTGTTCACGTCGAAACCCGCGAACCTGAGGCTCGCGGCGAGGAGTTCGAGGATGTTCGGGTCGTCCTCGACTATCAGCAGGCGTGATTCCATCACATCCAAGGATGCCCTCATCGGACGAGTGCTGGGACAATTCCTGCGATATATCGAGCAATGGCCAGGCTTGAGGTGGCGGCGGGCGAGGGCGCGTTGCGTACGAGGACGACGCTGCCGTGCACGTCCACCACGAAGTCGTCGACCATGCGGCCGTCCCTGGCGACCGCCTGCGCGCGCACGCCGCCGGGGACCCGCACCAGGTCGGCGGCGGTCAGCTCGGGGACGTAGCGGCGGGCGCCACGGACGAAAGCACCCTTGACGGCGGACCCGTAGACCTCCTTGACCCCGGTACGCCAGTGCGCCTTCGCCAGGCGGAGCGTGCCGGGCCAGCCCAGGATCCGGCCGGCGTCGCGGACGTCTCTCCACCGGTAGCCCTCGTAGGCCAGGGCGAGCACGGCGTTCGGGCCCACGAGCACCCGGCCGTCGATCTGCCGCGTCAGGTGCACGCCCAGGAACGGGTAGCGCGGATCGGGCACGGGATAGATCAGCCCGCGCACCAGCGCTTCCGCCGCGCCCTTGAGCGCGTAGAACTCCCCTCTGAACGGCACGATCCGCACCTCGCCCGCGTGCCCGGCCATCTCGGCCACCTGGTCGGTGCCGAGGCCGCCGCAGACCACCAGCCGGTCGAAGGCGAACCTCCGCCGCGCCGCCAGCACCTCCACCTTGCCCGCACGCTCCCTGATCGCCCTGACGGGGTGCGACAGGCGTACCGACCCGCCCAGCTCCTCCAGGTCGAGCGCCAGGCGCCGCGCCACGGCGGCGAAGTCGCAGATCGCGGTGTGCGGCGAGTGGATCGCGGCGACGCCGACCGCGTGCGGCTCGACCTCGCGCAGCGCGAGCGCGTCGAGCTCGGCGATGCCCGGCACGCCGTTGGCCCGCGCCCGCTCGGCCAGCGCGCCCAGCAGCGGCCGCTCGGCGCGCGTGCTCGCGACGACCAGCTTGCCGACCTCGTCGTACGGCAGCGCGTGCGCGGCGCAGTACTCCTTGAGCAGCGTCACGCCCTCGCGGCACAGCCTGGCCTTGAGCGAGCCGGGCTGGTAGTAGATGCCCGCGTGCACGACGCCGCTGTTGTGCCCGGTCTGGTGGGCGCCGACGCGCGACTCCTTCTCCAGCACGGTCACCACGGCGCCCCTGGCCATCGCCAGCTCGCGCGCCACGGCCAGGCCGACGATGCCGGCTCCCACGACCCCGATCTTCTCCGTCACATGACGATTTTCCGGCTAACCGGCCCTCCCCGCCATATCAGGAAGAAGCGAACATGAGTACGGGGAGCCGTTCTCAGGTGCGCAGGGTGCTCGCGTCCTCGCAGACCCCGTATCGTCCCGACGCCTCGTGCAGCCGGGCGTCCTGTTCCTGGAGCGCGGTCGCCAGCAGTTCGAGCCCGATGCCGATGCTCTCCAGCCGCTGGCCCCGGGCCCGCCAGTAGGTGCGGCCGTACTCGTCGTCCCCCATGGCGACGCGCGCCGCGCCCGAGGACGCCTCGAACCGGGCCTGCACGGAGAACACGTCACCGGCCATGCCGTCCGCCGCGCACGCCAGCCGGTGGAGGTGGCCCTGGCTGTAGACGACGCCCTTGAACTCCACGGATGGCAACCCTAGCGGGCGCATGCCGCTATTCGAACGATTGATGTAAATAGCCACCAAAATTCGCCGAAATATGGAAAGAATGGTACTGGTGAGACTTTTGATGCTTTTGTAATAGGAGTGAGGTGCCGAGGTGACGACGGACGAGCCGTGGCGGCTGCTTGAGCAACTCGTCCAGGAGGTCAACCAGCAGACCGAGCAGCTCAGGGAGACGCACGAGAAGGTCCGGGAACTGTCCGCGACGGCCACGTCGAAGGACGGCATGGTGACCGTGACCGTCGGCCCCCGCGGTGAAGTGCTGGCCATCGAGTTGGACCCCCGGGTCTACCGCAAGCTGTCGCCGTCGGAGCTGTCGGCCTCGATCGTCGCGGAGATCGGGCGGGCGACCAGGCAGGTCTCCGGTCAGATGAAGGAGCTGATGGAGCCCTTCGTACCGGATCTTCCGTTCGAGGACCTGTTCGGGGCGGAAACGAGCTTCGAGTCGTTCCTGCCGCAGCCCGGCACACCGGAGCAGAGGGACCGCGGGCCGCGGGCGTGATCGGCGCCGGCCGGCCATGACCGTGATCGCGAAATCCGGCGCCCTCTGATGGGGCTCGATCTCAGCCGGGTGCCAGACGTGGTGAAGCCGCTGGCGCGGCCGTTGACGGGCGGGGCGTTCCCGGAGGCCGACGTCGACGGGATCATCGCCGAGGCGCAGACCATGGAGAACCTGGCGGACCTCCTGGCCGGGATCAAGGCGGAGGACGCCGGCGCGGTCGTGCGGCTGTTGCGCGACAGGGAGTGGCAGGGTCCCGCCAAGGAGGCGTTCGAGCAGGTGTTCGCCGCGCTCGGCGGACAGGAGGACGCCGAGCGCCCCGGTTCCGGGGAGGACCTGCTCGACCTGCTCGAGCAGGCTCTTCGCGACGAGGCGGCGTCCCTGCGCGAGCACGGCGTGCGGATGCAGCACACCGAGTGGATGATCTATGCCTCGCTGGCGCTGCTCGGCGCGGTGATCGTCAGGCTGCTGGTGTGGATCTACGTGAATGGCCCGGCCGCTCTCGCGCTGATCCAGTACAACACCCTGCTGACCCAGATGAAGATCCGGACGATCAGGCGGCTCGTCATGATCAGCATGCTGAAGTTCGCCGGGATCATGGGCGGCCTGGACTTCGGCGTGCAGGCGGCGCAGCAGGTCTGGGGAGATCGTGAGGCGGGCGACTTCGACCTCGCGTCGCTGGCGATGTCGCTCGGCAGCGGCGCCCTGACCGGCGCCCTGTTCGCCGGCGCGAACGCGGGGCTCTCGCGCCTGCTGAGCCGCGAGATGGTGTACGCCGCCTCCGAAGCCGAGCTGGCCGTGCGTGACAAGATCGTGGCGATCGGGCAGAGCCTGTACGGCCAGGCGCTGCTCGGCGGGGTGTCGGGCACCGCGGGCGCCGTCCCCGGGCTGGCGCTCAGCGGGCAACTCGACGCCTCACATCTGGCCTACACCTTCATCTCCGGGGTCGCGGGCGGCATCGACATCCCGGCCTCGGCCCGGGTGAGCTATCTCCCGATGCTCGGCGTCGCCGAACTCGCCGACGCCCCACTCACCACCCCGCACGTCGGCACCGACCCGCCGCACCCACCCGGTGGATCACCCCCGCCCACCCCCAGAGCCGTGGAGAACCACCCGCACGCGCCCCAGGACGGCAACACCCCGCCGGCCACGAGCCACGACACCACCACCCTCGCGCAGCGCCCTCCACCTGAGCACCACGCCAACCAGCCTGAGCACCACGCCAACGCCCTGATCGGCCGGCGGCCGTCCGAACCCGGCGCCAACCTGCCCCAGCCGCACTCGAACAACGTGATCGTGGGCGAGGTCACCCGGCGCCACGACACACTTCTGCCCGGCCCGGTCGTTGACCGAGCGGCCGTGCACAGGGCGGTCGGGGACGGAGCCGAACACGGCGGGACCCCCGCACGTGCCCCGCAGAACCTCCCCGCCGAGCGAGCCCCGGCCGCCCCTCCCGCTCCAGGAGCTCCGGGAGCTCCTGGAGCCGACACCGCGTCCCAGGGCGGCCTCCCCCGCGGTTCGCTGCTCCCCGCCACCGTCCCAGCGATCATCACCGCGGCCCCGGAAAGCACCGAAGCCGCCGCACCGGAATGGACCGACCAGGCGGCGTCCGTTCAGCCGCGCTCACCCGAGCACGAGGGACATCCCACGGAGGCGACCAAGGCAGACACGACCGCAGACACCACCACGGACGCCACCGCAGATACCACTACAGGCACCGCCGCAAACGTCACCACGGACGCCACGGCCGGCATCTCGCGGACGGACACGCAGGACGCCCCGGGCAGGTCCGCCACCCACTCCAGCGCGCTGCCCGAGGACCACCTCCCGAGCACGTCGGCGACAGAGCGAGGCGCGGAGCCAACAAGCCCGGCGGGAACGCACCCGAGGCCCAGCCTCCCGGACACCTCATTTCCCGACGGTCCCGACGGTCCCGACGGTCCCGACGGCTTCTCTCCGGCAGCGGATCCGCGGCCACGCAACGTCGCCGAGGCCGAGGCGACCGTCCACCGCCGGCCTCCGCGCAACGGGGACACCGCGGGCCCGGACGGTCCGCGACCCGGCCATCCTCACCAGGAGGGCCCGGCGAACCGGATCGAACGGCTGCTCAGCGGCTCCTCGGACGCCACCGCCCCGCCACCGCCGGCCGTACCGGACGAGGTGCTCCTGACGGAAGGCCGGCGCCTGGCACAACGGCTGCTCGTCAGGGACGACACCGCTGAGTCCGCAAGAGCTCTGGCATTGATGAGCAGGGCCATCGGCGAGCCGGACCCGCTGGTGGCCCTCCCCGAACTGGCGGCCGAGCTCGGCCTCCGCCACGACGCGGGCGCCCTGGTCGAACTCTTCCACGACGCCCTGCGACATGACATGTCACCAGACACCGCGACGGACCGTGCGGCCCTGGTCGGCATTCTCGGCAAGCGCATGGCGGCGGACCCGTATCGCTGGTCGGGGCACCGGCACCAGTCGCGGTTCGGTTTCCTCGAAGCGACCGCGGCGCAGGCACGCACGCTCGGGCTCCTGATCGAGATCATGGGGGGTCCTGTCACCTCGACCAGAATCCTGGATCTCCTCGGGCCCGTGCTCGTGCGGAACGGCATCCGCAGCGGCAGGCTCTTGATCCCGGTCGTCCAGGCGGCCTATGAGCACGGCTACCTTCCCCGCGGAACGACCGGAAACACGGCATTTCATGCGGGCATGGAACTGTTCCGGCAGCAGGACCCGTACCTGTGGCACGGCGTGCAGCTCACCGACCAGCTATCTCTGACCGGCCTCGGCGACACCACCACACGTATGGTCGCACTCCTGAACGAGGTCGTCACGCGCTCGGTCGATGATGGGCGGCCAACCGTCCATCCGCTGGAGCGCCTGGCCGGCGACACCGGGCAGGGACGCTGGGTCGAGCAGCTCGCGCGCCTGGCCGAGGACGCGCGGGCGCACGGCGCCGACCTCGCGCGGGCCGCAGGTCCTCAGGAACTCACCGGCCTCCTCAACGCTCACCGGGCGCGTGACCCGCGTCTGTGGGACGGGTTGCGGATCGCGGCCGAGAATGACGTCCCGCATCCGAGCGACGACGAGGCGCGAGCACTTTCCCGTCTTGCTGAGATCACCGGATCCGACCGGCCATCCCGGCTGTGGGTGTTCGATCCGCTGCGGCGGCTGGCGAAAGAGGCGGGGCTGGACCATTCCGTCGAACGGCTGGCGCAGAGGGCGGTCGAGGCCCAGCAGAACGGGTTCGACCTCTTCGGGCCGGTCGATCGGCGACAGGTGCTCGACGCCCTGACCGGAGAGGCCGGTCGTGCCGCGGCCGCCCGGCCGCAGGACCCGGCGAACATCGAGCCGGGGCTGCACGATCTGTCGCCCTCGGCCGTCCGGGAGGCCCGGCAGGCCGCGATCCACCTGCACGCGGAGGCGCGACGGGTGCGTCACCACACTTACTCCGTCCTGTCACGGTTCCCCGACTTCGAGCAGAGGGTCGCGGCCGTGGAGGAGCAAATCGCCTCGCTGGAGGCCCGGGTCCACGCGTGGCAGCGCTGGCCGGATCGTCCCGAGGTGTCATACACGAGGGATTTCGCGGCGTTCCGCAGCGCCTACGAGCGGGCGGTGGAACGCGCCGACAGGGGACAGGAGGTGATTCCGTACATGCTGGAGGACGCCACCGCGTCCCTGGCGGCCCGTGACGGCGGGCGGGGCTTCGGACTGGAGATCGAGTTCGACCTGACGGGCACCACCCCCCGCCAACGACCGGGCATCGCCCGCGCTCTGCACGAGGCCGGTCTGACCCACGACACCCGGATGCACGCCTACCACACCATGCAGGCGGAGGGCTACCGCTCAGGAAGGAACGGCGGGCGCGGCCTCTGGAGGCTGGAAGAGGACATCACGGTCGCGGGCGAACTGGTCTCGCCCATCCTGTACGACGAGCCGGCGACATGGGAGAACCTCCGCATCGCCTGCGAGATCATCCGAGCGCACGGCGGCAGGGCCACTGCCAGAACCGGCGGGCACGTCCACGTGAGCACGCACGACTACGACCACATCGTGGAGAATTACACCAGCGTGCTGAATTACGCGGGTCATCACACCGACACGGTGTTCAGGCTCGGGCACAATCCAGAACGAGAAGGCCATCGGGGTCTCCGGTACTGCCGCCCCAACGAGATGCCCGCCGGAGGCTACGAGTCGATGGTCCCGGAGCGGGACACCGACAAGGACCACTTCCCCGCGGTGAACATGGCGGCGATGAAAGGCTCCTCCCAGGATCACATCGAGTTTCGGTCATGGGACGGTTCGCTCGATCCCGCCGTCATCCAGGCCCAGGTGAAGGTGTCGCTCGCGCTGGTCGAAGCGGCGTTCCGCACCGCGGCCCTGAACCATCCTCCCAACAGGGGCCGGTACGACCGGCTGGGCACCCACGCCGAACTCCTCGAACTCGACCCCTTACCGGACCTCACCGAGCAGGGCAGCCTCTCCTTCCGGACTCTCATGGACGAGATATTCTGGCGGGCCGCCGACAAGGAGCAGCTCACCGCCTTGTTCGCGGTCACCCGCTGGGTGCCCGCACCATGACGACGTGCGGCACTCCCACCACGAGACGGGATGGCATCCCATGGCCGTGACCCTCCGCAACCCCTCAGCGATGGAGCCGGCCCCGGCCGCACCGCTCAAAGGCGACGGCCTGCCGTACCGCTACGAGATGATCCACGCGGGCGGGTCCTGCCGTGGCTACGCCGACGATCCCGCCGAACTCGTCGAGATGCTCGCCCCCGGTTACGCCTCGCTCGCCACCCCCGGCGAGCGCTCGGCGGCGCGGGTCCGCCTCGCCATGGACGCGCAGGTCAGGTTGCAGGCCCAGCTCGCGTCCGGAGGACGGCTCGATGCGTGCGACGAGGCGGACCGCGCGGTGATCCTCGGCGGGCGGCACGAGCCACCGGCCCCCGCTCGCTGGGAGGCGCCGGTCCCGCTGGTCCTGATCTCGACCTTCTACGAGCCCGCCGGGCCGCTGCCGAGGCCGTCGGGGCCCGCGGACCTCCAGGTCTGGCTCGATCCCGCCGACGACTGGACCTTGCTGACGAGCCTGCACACGGCCGGCGTGATCACGGTGAACGTGCGACGCGGGGCCGCGCCGCCCCGCTAATCGAATATGTGTACGATTGCCGTATGTACCTCCCGCCGGAGTGGCCGCCCGAGGTCCGTCCGCCCAGCGTTCCCGAGTGGGAGACCTCGGCCGTGTCCTGGTTGCTCGACGCCGTCCCGCCGGACTACCGAGCCTATGAGGTGCTGCGCCGCCACCCGGTGGCGCTGGCCAGGATGGCACATCACCACGTCGACGCCGCCGTCGAGGCCGCCAGAGCTGGCTACCGGAGCGCGGCCGTCGACCTGAAGACCTGCCTTCCGCCCCACGCCGTCGAGGCGGTGCTCGACGTCTATCGCGAGGAGGGTCCGCGCCTGGTGCGCCTGGCCCGCTCCATCGAGGTCGTCGAGCGAGCCCTGCGCGGCGAGGGCTTCACCGCGATGCTGCGTCACACCCGCTGAGGGGACGATGCTTGGCCGTTCAGCGGGTGCGGCGGGCGATGAACGTGATGGTGCCCAGGGCGGTCGCGGCGGCGGCGAGCCAGATCAGGATGTTCTTGACCGTCGAGCCGGTGCCGCTCTCCTCGGCGCCCCTCGTCTCGGCCGCCGCGGCCTGGGAGGCGGGGGCCTTCGTGGGGGTGGGGCGGGGGGTGGAGACGGCCTTGCTGGGGATGGGGACGCGGTAGACCGGGCTGTTGGGGCCCTCCGTGCCGGTGAGCAGCGCCTTGCCGTCCGCCGTGTACGTGATCGACTCGGCCTGCCGCAGGTCCGGCATCGACACCTTGGCGATCGACTTGCCCGACGGGTGGTAGAGGGTGGCCGAGAAGTAGGTGCGGACGACGTACGAGGAGCCGTCGGGGGCGTAGGCGGCGTCCGTGGCCATGAGAGGCGCGGAGGCCACCCGGCGCAGGACGTTCGTCTTGCCGGTGCGCAGCTTCTTCGGAGCGGCGTAGACGGAGCCCGCGAACTCCTTCGAGACCACGTAGAGGCGGCCCGTCCGGGGGTTGACCATGATTCCCTCGGCGTTGCGGGCGCCGTCGGCGTAGCGGAAGCGGTAGCGCGTCGCGGGCAGCGTGGCGTCCGCGAGGGTCCGCGGCTCCACCACCCGGTAGACGGACACGTCGGGCCACGCACCGTCGAGGTTGTCGCCGATGTCGGCGAACCACAGCACGCCCTGCCCCGTCTCCGGGTCCTTGCTCGCGGCCATCGCCTCCCAGTCCCTGGCCTCGGCGCCGCGCACCTGGAAGGTGGCCTTCGTGCGGCCCTTGCCGTCGACGGCGTAGAAGGTGGGGGTGGCGGAGCTGTCGTTGTGGGTGTAGTAGATGCCGTCGTGCGTCGGCGAGACGGCCAGGCCGCTCGACTCGGTGATCCTCGGGTCCTTGAACGTGAACAGCCGCCGCGCCCCGTCGTCCGCCGCCGCCTGACCGGGAACGGCCAGCACCGCGCATCCCGCCAGCGCGACCGCCCCCAGCGCCCGGATCATGACATCCCCCACCCGGACATCATGCCCCACGCGCCCCCGCCCCGACACGGTCGGCACGCACCGCCCCGTGCGAGATCACGGACCTGGTGTATGGCCTGGAGTGCACTCCAGGTCTTTAGTGTTGAGGCATGGAATATGTCAATCTCGGACGCAGTGGCCTCCAGGTGAGTCCACTCTGCCTCGGCACCATGAACTTCGGCCCGCACACCACGGAGGAGGACTCCTTCGCGATCATGGATCGGGCCCTCGATCTGGGGATCAACTTTTTCGACACCGCCAACGTCTACGGCTGGAAGCTGGGCGAGGGCATCACGGAGCAGATCATCGGCCGGTGGTTCGCGCAGGGCGGCGGGCGCCGGGAGAAGACGGTCATCGCGACCAAGCTCAACGGCAAGATGAGCGACTGGCCCAACGACCAGAAGCTGTCCGCCCTCAACATCCGCAAGGCCTGCGACGCCTCGCTGAAGCGCCTCCAGACCGACTACATCGACATCTACCAGGCGCACCACGTCGACCGGGACACGCCGTTCGACGAGTTCTGGGAGGCGATGGAGATCCTGCGCCAGCAGGGCAAGATCATCTATGTCGGCTCGTCGAACTTCGCGGGCTGGCACATCGCCAAGGCCCAGGAGACGGCCGCCAGGCGCAACTTCAACGGCCTGGTCAGCGAGCAGTCCCACTACAACCTGCTCACCCGCACGGTCGAGCTGGAGGTGCTGCCCGCCTGCGAGGACTACGGGCTCGGCGTGATCCCGTGGAGCCCGCTGGCCGGCGGGCTGCTCGGCGGCGTGCTCCGCAAGATCGACAAGGGCCGCTCGGCCGCCGATCGCATGATCAAGGAGCTCGAGAAGCACCGCGACAAGATCGAGCAGTACGAGAAGCTCTGCGATGAGCTGGGCGAGGAGCCGGCGTACGTGGCGCTGGCCTGGCTGCTGCGGCAGCGGGCGGTCACCGCGCCGATCGTCGGCCCGCGCACCCTGGAACAGCTCGAAGGCTCCATGCGCACCCTGGAGATCGACCTGGACGACGCCACCCTGGCCAGGCTCGACGAGATCTTCCCCGGCCACCGTACGGCCCCGGAGGACTACGCCTGGTAGGTCAGGTCAGCAGGGCGCCGAGGACGACGATGAGCAGGAGCAGGCCGAGCACGATGGGCAGCAGCCAGTGGCGAGGACGGTCCACGACCTGGAGCCTAGCTCTGCCCGGCGGGTGCCAGCGCCCATTCGGCGAGTGACTCGTACCTCACCTGCGGACCGGTGTGACTGCGGACGAGACGGACCCGCTCCGCCCGCCACGGCGAGCCGCTGAACCCGGACAGCGACTCGACCAGCGGGCGGAGGTCCGTCTCCGCCTTGGCGCGGGCGAGCGTGAGATGCGGGTGGAAGCGCTTCTCGTCCGTCTGTACGGCTCCCGCCCGCCGCGCCCCCGCCTTGACGGAGTCGGCCAGCCTGGTCATGGAGTCGCCGGTGACGCCGATCCAGAAGACCCGCGCGCGGCGCGCGGAGGAGAAGCCGCCGAAGCCCTCGAAGGCCAGGTCGAGCACGCCGTGCCGGCGCACGGCACGGGCCAGGCGCGTCTCCAGCTCGGGCAGCACGTGCTCGGGCACCTCGCCGAAGAATCCCAGCGTGATGTGCCAGGTGGCCCGGTCGGGCCAGCGCAGCCCCGGCACCTGCCCGACGTACGGCGCGATGGCGCGCGAGATCTCGTCCAGCACCTCGTCGGGCGGCACCAGCGCCGCGAACAGCCTCATACCACGTGATTGTCCCCTGCCCAGGCCGCGCCCCGCCCGGCAGGGCGGCGGCGAGCAGGACAGGGGTTCAGGCGACGGCGAGCGCGGGCTCGGGATCGGGCTCCGCCCTCGCGACCCGGGAGCTGATCAACCGGGTCATGAGCAGCGCCATCCCGGTGCCGACCAGGACCAGCGCGCCGGACAGGATCACGCCCATGCGCGGCCCGCCCAGGTCGGACAGCCACCCGATCAGCGGCGCGCCCAGGGGCGCCCCGCCGGTGAACACCAGCATGTAGATGCCCATGACCCGGCCCCGCATGTCGGGCGAGGTGGCGATCTGGACGCTGGAGTTGGCGGCCGTGTTGATGGTGATCAGCGCGATGCCGGTCGGGACCAGCAGCAGCAGGTAGGCGGGGTAGACGGGAGCCAGACCGCTGGCGACCTGGAACAGCCCGAACCCGAGCGCCCCGGTCAGCAGCAGCTTGCGTGACAGCCGTGCCCGGCGGGCCGCGAGCAGCGCGCCCCCGAGCGCGCCCACCGCGAACATGCTGGAGGCCAGACCGAACGAGGACGCTCCGGCCCCGAACTCCTCGCGGGCCATCAGGGCGATCGACATCGAGAACGACTGCGAGAAGATCGACACGAACCCGATCAGCAGCACCGGCATGAGCAGCTCTTCACGCTGGAGCACGTACCGGAGCCCCTCGCGCAACTGGCCCTTGGCACGGGGCACGGGCGCGGACGGGTTGAGCTCGGACTTGCGCATGAAGACCAGGCTCGAGATCACGCCGCCGAAGGTCAGCGCGTTGATCAGGAAGAGCGGCCCCGTGCCGCCCAGCACGTAGATCAGCACACCGGCCAGGGCCGGGCCGACCACGCGGGCGAGGTTGAAGCTGGAGCTGTTGAGGGCGATCGCGTTGGGCAGGTCGTCGCGGCCGACCATCTCGACCACGAACGCCTGACGCGTGGGCACCTCGACGCAGGAGATCATGCCCAGCAGGAACGCCATCACGTACACGTGCCAGACCTGGGCTGCCCCCGTCATGGTCAGCACGCCGATGGTGAGCGCCAGCGCGGCCATCATCGACTGCGCGGTGACGAGGATCGGGCGCTTCGGGTAGCGGTCGGCGATGACCCCGCCGAACATGCCGAACAGCAGCATCGGCAGGAACTGCAGCGCGGTCGCCGTGCCGAGCGCCGACGCGCTGCCGTGGGTCAGATCGAGCACCAGCCAGTCCTGGGCGGTGCGCTGCAGCCAGGTGCCGACGTTGGAGACGGAGCCCCCGGCTGCGAACATGCGGTAGTTGCGAACCTTGAGCGACCGGAACATCCCGGTCTTGGGTTCTTCAGGCTCTATATCCTGCTGAGCTTCTCCAGAATCGGAGCCGCCTGGCGGAGCACTGACCGCTCCTCCGGCGTCAGCTCCTTCAGTCGCTGTGTCAGCCACGCCTCCTTGCGGCGTCGCTCCTCCTTCAGCAACTTCTGGGCGGCCTCGGTCACGCTCACGGTCACCTGCCGCCGGTCGGTCGGGTGCGGGCTGCGTGACACCAGGCCGCGCTCCTCGAGCACGCCTATCACGCGTGTCATCGAGGGCGGTTGAACCTTCTCGAGATCGGCCAATTCGCCGGGGGTTATCCCGGAATGCCGTTCCACTGCGGCGAGGGTCGCGAACTGCGTGGGAGTCAGCGAGTGGGCCGCCGCCTGTCGTCGGAGTCGCCTGGTCAGCCTTGCCATTGACACGCGCAGGGCTGAAGCCAGGCCTGCGTCGCTGCGCAGGTCTGTCTTGGGCTGGGTGTTGGTTAGCATGAGTCATTACCTTCGCTAACTATACGGCATCGCAAGATATTTCCCCAATCAAATATCCGGCTGTCTCCTTGGTACCTCGAAGCCGCCCCGCACGCGCAGGGCGGCTTCCGTCCGCGTGCTCAGGCGCCTCAGCACGTCTCACGTGCCTCAGACGCCGAACAGCACCCGGATCGGCCCGATCGCGAAGTACACCACGAACAGCGCCGTGACGCCCCACAGCAGCGGGTGCACCTCGCGCGCCTTGCCCCGGACCACCTTGATCAGCACGTAGCTGATGAAGCCGGCGCCGATGCCGTTGGAGATCGAGTACGTGAACGGCATGACGACGACGGTCAGGAACGCCGGGATGGAGATCTCGTAGTCGTTCCACTCGATGTCGCGGATCGCGGTCATCATCATGAAGCCCACGACGACCAGCGCGGGCGCCGCGGCCTCGTACGGGACCACCCTGACGAGCGGCGCGAAGAAGATCGCCACGAGGAACAGCAACCCGGTGACCACGCTGGCCAGCCCGGTGCGCGCGCCCTCGCCGACCCCGGCGGCCGACTCGATGTAGGTGGTGTTGGAGGAGACGGAGCCCGCGCCGCCGGCCGCCGCGCCGATCGAGTCGACGAGCAGGATCTCCCTGGTACGGGGGAGCGTCCCGTCCTCGCCCACCAGGTTCGCCTGGCGGCCGACGCCCACGATCGTGCCCATCGTGTCGAAGAAGTCCGTGATGAGCAGCGTGAAGACGAACAGCACGGCCAGGATCACGGAGATCCGGCTGAAGGCGCCGAACGGGTCGAACTCCGTGAACAGCACGAGCGGGTTGTGGAAGCCGAAGATCTCCTCCGGCACGACCGGCCGGTTCAGCCGCCAGGCGGCGGGGTTGTCGGGCGAGTTGCCCACCTTGACGATGGCCTCGACGATGATCGCCAGGACCGTGGTGCCGACGATGCCGATGAGGATGGCGCCCTTGACCTTGCGCGCGACCATCGCGGCGGTGGCCAGGAGCCCGACGATGAACACGAAGACCGGCCACGACGTCAGGTTGCCCGCGATGCCCATCTCCAGGGGCGTGCCGGCCGCCTTGCGCACGAACCCGGAGTCCACGAAGCCGATCAGCGCGATGAACAGGCCGATGCCCACGCTGATGGCGGTCTTGAGCTGGGCCGGGATGGCGTGGAAGACCGCCGTCCGCAGGCCGGTCAGCACCAGGATGGCGATGATGACGCCTTCGAGGAAGACCAGGCCCATGGCCTCCTCCCACGACATCAGCGTGGCGATGTTGAAGGTCACGAAGGCGTTCAGCCCGAGCCCGGCCGCCATCGCGAAGGGCACCTTGCCGACGACGCCCATGAGGATCGTCAGCACGCCCGCCACGAACGCGGTCCCGGCGGCGACCAGCGCCACGTTGGGCGTCGTGCCGTCGCCGATGACCTGCCCGTCGATGTCCTTGCCGTAGGCAATGATGATCGGGTTCAGCACCACGATGTACGCCATGGTGAAGAACGTGGCCAGTCCGCCCCGGATCTCGCGGGAGACCGTCGAACCGCGTGCGGAGATTGCGAAGAAACGATCTATAACGCCAGAAGTGTCACTCACGACGCGAAGAGTGACAGTCGCGGTGACCTGCGAAAAAGGTCAGTGATGAATTCGAGACCCGATTGGAAGCTAGGCTGGACCACGTGAAGCAGGAGTGGCATCCGGCGCCGGAGCCGATCAAGACCAACGACACCGCCGCCGTCGCCGTCGGCACCGCGCTCTGGGCGCTCGCGCTCGTCGTCCTCCTGATCTTCCGCCCGGCTCCCGAGCACACCTGGTGGATCTGGACCTGCGTGACCGGAGTGGCCTTCGGCTTCTTCGGCATGTGGTTCGTCCGCCGCCCCCGCAACTGACCCGGAAACCCCCGAAACTCCGGTGCCCGGAGAACACGGCCGGCCGAGCGCCGTGACGGCGGGTCAGCGGTGAGGCAGGTGACCGTCCCCCTGGAGGGCCGGTCACCCACGACGGCGGTCGGTGCCCACCGCGCGAAGCCGTAAATCTAGGAAAGATCGGACTCGGCGAGGAGCAGCGGAACGGACGACGGGTCGCGGAGCAGGGCGGCCACGGCGAGGCGGTCGGGCCACTGGCCGGTGGCCCAGGCGAGGCCGCGGGCGAGCCCGTCGAGCCCGGTGCAGTGCACCGTGCCCTCGTAGAAGCGCCAGCTGCACCCCACCCCGTCCACCAGGAGTTTCTCGTGCTCCACGTACGTGGCGGGCGCCGTCGGCAGCAGCGCCGTCACCTCCGGCGGCACGGGCCGCTCCTGCCCCTGCGAGGTGACCTCCCCCGACGTCAGCTCCCCCGCGAGCGGCAGGTCCAGCAGCTCCGACAGCGACTCCGCCAGGTCGTACGGCGCCAGCACCAGCGGCCGGTCCGTCACCAGCTGCAGCAGGTCGGGAGCCTCCACCACCACCGCCTCGTCGGCCGGGGCCACCACGATCGAGCCGCCCAGCACCGCCCGCACCCGCGACGGCGGCGCCACCCGGGCCGGGTCGACGGCGGCCAGCGCGATCCACAGCGCGCGCAGCTGCGCCCGGTCCACCTCGATCTCGGGGTCGGCCATCAGGTCGAGCAGCTCCTCCGGCCCGCCGTGGGAGGCGAGCAGCTCGGGCAGCGTCGTGCGGACCCCGAGCATGGACAGCGCCGCCTCGTCGAGCCCGGCCGGCGCGTCCTCATAGAGGCCCTGCAGCAGCGGGTCGGCCCCGGGCAGCCGCAGCTCGCGCGGCTTGCGCCCGCCCAGCACCGCGTGCTCGGCCAGCCACCACGCCGTGTAGGACGGCACCTCCACCCCGGCCACCCGCAGCGGGTGGAGCGCGGCCCGCAGCGGCGGGCGGGTCAGCAGGGCGAGCGCCGCCGGCCAGTCGGCCACCAGCTCCAGGTCGCGCACCGCCGTGAACTCGGCCACCAGCGGCGGCACCCCGAGCTCCGGCAGCAGGTCGAGCACGTGGTCGAGCCAGTCGTCCTTGCCGTCGAGGTCGTGGTCGCAGTCGTCGTGGTCGAGCAGCACGTCGTCCTCGTGGACCGTCGCGAACCCGTCGAGCACGCCGGCCGCCGCCAGCACCCGCGCGCCGTACGCCTCCTCCAGCTCGGCGGCGGCCACCCCGAGATGCGTGTCGGGCTCCAGCAGCCCCGCCAGCGCCCCGTCGGCCAGCATCAGCTCGCCCGCCGGATAGAGATCGCCGTCGGTGCCGCGCAGCGCCAGCTCGGCCAGCCAGGGCGCCTCGCCCGGCGCCAGCCCCGACGCCTCCACCAGCGACAGCACGGCCCGCGCCACCGGCTCGGGGTCGGGGCTGTCGAGCGACTGGGCGACCGCGGCCTTGGTCAGCGGGTCTTCGAGGATCGTGCGCGGCGTGGCCTCGGCGGCGCCCAGCCTGAGCAGCGCCGGATGGGCCGCCTCGGGGTGCACGATGCGCAGCCCCAGCGGGCTGAGGTCGAGCTCGGCCCCGCCGTCGGCGAGCATCAGCGTGCCGCGCGGCCCGCGCACCACGCGGCCGTCGGTCAGCGGCACCGGCAGGGCGCCCAGCGACTCGGGGTCGTCGGCGGGCAGCACCTCGTAGAGCGAACGCCACCACGACGGCTCGCGCGCCTCCACGGCCTCGCCCGACAGCAGATCGACCACGTCGGCCAGCTCGACCCTGCGCACCCCCAGCGCCGCCATGGCAGGGTGCCGGGCCGGCCACCCCGCGGGGAGCAGCCCCGGCACGAAGTCGGCGACCGCCGCCAGCAGCTCGCCCGTGCCGGACGGCACCACGGCCGCCTCGCGGCCCGCGACGACCCATCCGTCGTCCTCGGGCTCGCGCGCCGGATGCTCGACCTGCCACTCGGCGTCGGGCTCGTAGACCTCGGCGTCGGCGAAGGACGGCGTCTGTACGGCCGGCGCGGGCGCGGACAGCGCGGGCAGCAGCGGCGTGGCGGGCAGCCTGGCCAGCACGGCCCGGCGGATCCTGGCGTCCAGCTCGCCCTTGCCCATGAGGGAGGGCACCAGATCGAGCAGCCTGGGCGTGCGCGGGAGCTCCCGCAGCATCCGCACGTAGGCGTCGGCCACCCGCTCGACCAGGAAGTCGGCCAGCGGGCCCTTGGCGACGTGGCGCCGGTCGGTCGCCATCGGGAACGACGCGATCAGCAGCGCGGGCAGGTCGAGCGGCTCGTCGCTGGGCGTGGGCGCGTGCACGACGGGCGGCACCGCGGCCGGCAGCGGCCCCGGCTCGCCCGTGCCCGTGACCGGGACGGCCCAGCGCAGCGACCAGTAGGGACGGGCGCGCTCCTCCGTGGGCCGGTCGGCGAAGAGCGCGCCGACCTCCTCGGGGGTGAACTCGCCCGACTCCGACACGACGTGCCAGCCGTCGGCGGACACGGTGCGTACGGACCCGTCGACGTCGATCTCGATGGCCTCCAGCGCCGGCATGCCGAGCAGCAGCGCCGGGCTGGTCTCGGCGAGCATCTGCCGCACCGCGTCGGCGCTCGCCCGGTCACGCAGCGGGAGGCGTACGAGCGTGTCGAAACCCTCGGGCACGTCGAGCGGGGGCGCGTCGAACGGCAGCCTGAGCAGCGGCACGTGCCCGGAACGGCCGGCCAGCTCGCCCGCGAGCTCCGGGATCTCCGACACCGCGGCCGTCGTCCCGGCCCGCGACCAGCGGACCGCGCCGCTCCCCCGCGAGCCGATCGACGGCTCGTCGCAGACCGACACCACCGCCGCGAACCCGACGCCGAACCGCCCCGCCGCGCCGATCTCGTCGCGCTTGCCGGACACGCGCAGCGTCGACAGGCCCTCCACGCCGGTCGCGTCGAGCGGCGCGCCGGTGTTGGCCGCCGTCAGCACGTCGCCCCTGAGCGTCAGTCGCAGCACTCCCGGCACGCCCGCGCGCAGCGCCGCGTCGGCGGCGTTCTGGGCGAGCTCGACGATCAGCCGGTCGCGGTAGCCGCCGAGCGCGAAGTCCTCCTCGGCGTTGGCGTCTTCGCGGAACCTGGCGGGCGAGGCCGTCCACGCGGAGAGGACGGCGGCTCGCATCCGGTCAGTGCCGTAGGTTTCGGTCATCGATCACGATCCTGGTTGAGAGGTAGCGGCCAGCGTAGGTTAGCGGCCTTCGCGATCAGGAGTGGCCGAGCTCCTCCGACGCCGACTCGTCGACCGAACCGGCCTCCTCCTCCATCAGGTCGTAGCCCAGATCGTCGAGGATCGGGATGGCCTGCTCGACCGGCGGCGGCAGCACGGCGGCCTCGGAGTGGGCGCCGCAGCCGTGGTCGGCGGCCACCACCTTGCCGTCGTCAGGGGCGTACTCATTGGTGCATACCCCGAACATCTGCCGCAGGCCACCCGCGAGCTGCCAGTAGAAGCCGCAGGTGGAGCACTGCGCGGGAGCGGCGTGTGCGATCGGCGTGTGCGGCCCGTGCTCGCCCGAGTGCCAGCGCCTGGCCGCCCGGTCCTTGCCAATGGCCGAGAGCACACGGGCCCGGCCCAGGCCGTACTCGAAAACCGCCTGATGGTCGGCGTCGTCGTCGGTGTCGGTGAAACCCGGCGCGAGCCTGTCGTCGTCTTCCGGGGTCGGCAGCAGGTCGCCCACGCCGAGGTCGCCCGGCCGCAGCCGCTCGCTCCACGGCAGCCAGTCGGGCGCGAGCAGCGCTCCCGAGCCCGGCAGCAGGACCGCCTCGCTGACCGTGACCTTCTTGGCCCGCGAGGCACGCGTGACCGTGATGGCCCAGCGCCAGCCGCGGTAGGCCCGGTCGAGGCAGGCGAAGTAGTGGGTGACGATCCGGTCGCCCTCGCTCTCGAAACCGAGGTGCTCGCCTGGCTCGCCCGGACGCGCCAGCTCCTCGGCCGCTGCACGCGCCAGATCGACCGCGGCGACACAGGCCTGGTCGGGAGCGGAGACGCGGGCCCTGGTGCGGCTCATCGGGCAGCCTCCGCCGAAAGGTGCTGTTCGCTCACACTTCATTCTCACCCATGGGCGGACCTGAGACGCCCACAACGGGGAACCCGCTCCGAGATCGCGGACGAATCAGGTAAGACTGGTAGGCGTGGAGGGAGGCTGGGAGCGGGCTCGGGAGATCTCGCGGCGGGTGGCGCGCGGCGCCGCCGGCGCGGGACGCGCGAGCGTGCGCGCGACCAGGGCCACCGCCGGCGGCACGGCCAAGGCGACCAGGGCCACGGCCAGGGGCGCCCGCAAGGTCGGCGTGGCCACCCGGCGCCTCACGTACGCGGGTGGCGCGGGCCGCACCGGGCTCGGCCGCCTGATCGAGCTGTCGGCGGGCAACAGCGCGGGCGACGCGCTGGTCACGGTGGCGCTGGCGAGCACGGTGTTCTTCGGCGTGCCGGTGGGTGAGGCCCGCGGCTCCGTGGCCCTCTACCTGGTCATCACGATGCTGCCGTTCGGGCTGCTCGCGCCGTTCGTGGGGCCGATCCTCGACAGGTTCAGGTCGGGGCGGCGCTACGTGATGGCCGGCACGCTGTTCGGCCGGGGGCTGCTCTGCTTCGCGATGGCCGCCGCCGTGGGGCCTGGCGACCTGCCGACGCTGTTCATCGGGGCGCTGGGCGTGCTGGTGCTGTCGAAGGCGTACAACGTGTCGCGGGCCGCGATCATGCCGAGCGTGCTGCCCGCCGACATCACCCTGGTGTCGGCGAACGCGCGGGTGGCGCTGTTCACCCTGGTGACCGCCGGGATCGCCGTGCCGATCGGCGCGGGCCTGACCGCGTGGCTCGGCAGCGCGATGACGCTGCGCGTCGCGATGGTGGCCTTCCTGCTGCTGGGGGTCGCCGCGGTACGCCTGCCGCGCCACGTCGACTCGCCCGACCTGGAGGAGGAGGGCGCGGCGCCGCGCTGGCGCACCCTTCTCAAGGTGGGCCCGGCGGTGGCCGAGGCCGTCTGGGCCAACGTGGCGCTGCGGCTCTTCTCCGGTTTCCTGCTGTTCTTCGCGCTGTTCCTGGTGCAGGACAGGGCGGTGCCGTGGCTGGCCGCCGGGGCGGAGGACCCGTTCTTCGACGTGCCCAAGACGATCGCGCTGCTCGCGGCGGGAGCCGGGCTCGGCGGCCTGGTCGGCGCCGTCGTCGCCAACTGGACGCGCAACCACGCGCCGCAGCTCATCGTGCTCGTCACGCTGGCCGTGACCGTCGTGGCCGGCATCGTGACCGCGATCTTCTTCGGGCTGTGGACCGCGCTGGCCATCTCGCTGGTGACGGCGTTCGCGCAGGAGCTCGGCAAGCTGGCGCTCGACGCGATCGTGCAGCGCGAGATCGGCGAGGAGGTGCGCTCGTCCACCTTCGGCGTGGTGGAGGCGATGCTCCAGCTCGCGTGGGTGTTCGGCGGCCTGGTGGGGCTGGTGCTGTCGCTGACCCAGAGCGCCGTGGCCGGGCTCGTCACGCTGGCCGTCGTGCTGACGGCCACGCTCGTCCGGCTGCTGGTCGCCAGGAGGAAGCGGGTGCGAGCCGCCGACGCCAAGCTGGAGAGGGAAAGGGAGCGGGCCGAGCCCGGAGGGCACGACCCGCAGAGCGGCGACGACGGGGCCTACGACCCGCGTCCGGCCGGGGCCGGGGGCCACGACCCGCAACGCGGCGACGGCCTCGACACCACCAAGCCACTGACCAACCCGCACGGCTGACCCGCACGGGCGCCCGGCGGGCGCGTGGTCAGGCGTCGAGGTCGTCGGCGACGGCCCTGAGCACCTGCGCGATCTTCTTGGCGTGCGCCGCGTCCGGGTGCTTGCCACGCTGATAGGCCGTCGAGACCCCGTCGAGCAACTTGATCAGGTCTTCGACGATGACCACCATCTCGTCCGGCTTCTTCCGCTTGCCCTTGGGCTTGGCCTTGGCCAGGGTCGGCGGCTGCTCCAAGATCCTCACCGACAGCGCCTGCTGGCCGCGACGCCCCTCGGCCACCCCGAACTCGACCTTCTGGCCGGGCTTGAGCGGGGCCGCGCCTGCGGGTAGCGCGGAGGAATGCACGAAGACCTCACCGCCGTCGTCACGGGTGAGGAAGCCGAAACCCTTGTCGGCGTCGTACCACTTGACCTTGCCACTCGGCACAGGAGGACCTCGTTCAAACAGTCGAAAAGATGGATGGATGTAGGTTATGCCCCTGAGCGCGCCAGGGCGACCGGGTAAATCCCGAACAATTACCGGACTTCATCATGCTTGCGCCAACCGGCGAACCAGGCGGCGAATTCGGTCAGATCGGACAGCGCCACATCTGCTCCGTGTTCGCGCAGCTCTCCCGCCGTGTAAGGGCCTGTGGCGACCGTTACGCTCACGGCACCGCCCGCGCGTGCCGCCTCGATGTCCGCGACATGGTCACCAACATAAGCCGCCGCGCCGAAGCGCGCGAGTGCTGATCCCTTCGCCGCCCCGAATACCGAGCCGACCACTTCGTCCACCGCAAGGCCCAGAACCTTCACCGTGCCGAGCGCGTCCCGGAGGTTCTTGCCGGTCACGACGATCACCCGGCCGCCGCGTGCGCGTACGGCCTCGATCGCTTCGTACGCGCCCGCCATGGCCGTGTGCACCGGCACTCCCAATTCCGGATATATCTCCCGATAGAGATCGGCGGCCGCCAGGACCTCCTCGGGCGGCAGCCAGTTCGCCAGCTCCATCTCCAGCGGCGGCCCCAGCCTGCTCACCACCGCCGCGGAGTCAATGGGCACACCCAATCGAACGGACAGCTCATCGTAAACAGCGGCTATCCCGGCTCTTGTGTCTGCCAATGTCATGTCAAGATCGAATCCCACCGATGTCGTCACATGTGCAGGATGTCAAACGCTGTCCTGGTCCGCGTAACAGGGCTTGTTGTGGGACCGTAGGAATGGAAGGAAGGAATTGCTTATCGGGACACGGCGGCGACCGGCACCCCGCCGCATCCCGACGACCGGCTCCTCGCCCCTGTCCCGCCCGCACCACCCTGGGGGGCCGCCTCGTGCGTACGGCGCCGTCCACGTCCGGAGGCTCTCCCGGCGCGGCTACCCTCAAGGCGGAGGTAACAGGATAGACATGACCAGATCGACCCGTGAGCGGATCATCGACGAGTCCCTGCGACTGTTCGCCGAGCGGGGCTACTCCGCCACTTCCGTGGCCGAGATCGAGGCCGCCTCAGGGCTGTCGCCCGGCGCCGGAGGGCTCTACCGGCACTTCAGGTCCAAGTACGAGGTGCTCGCCGCGGCGATCAACGAGCACGCCGCCCGCACCCGGACCCAGGTGGCGGGGAGCCTGGCCGAGCTGAGCGCCATGGAGACGTCGGTGGCGCTGGAGGAGCGCCTGTCCCACGTGTGCCGGGCGGGGCTGGCCAAGGTGCGGGAGGAGTCGGAGCTGACCCGGGTGTTCTTCCGCGACCTGAGCCAGTTCCCCGAACTGGTCGCCGTGGTACGGGAGGGGCTGCTGCAGCCCATGTTCGACGCGATCGTGAGCTGGTTCCGGGCGCAGCCGGAGTACAAGGACGTCGAGCTCGACTGGACGGGCATCTCGGCCGTCCTCGGCGGTTCCGTGGTGCACTACCGGCTGTTCCAGGAGACCGTGGGCGAGCTGCCGGGGCACGCGGACAAGGACCAGTTCGTGGCCGCCTGGGTGCGCCTGGCGGTCGGCCTGCTGCCGAGCCCCGCGCCCGTCAGCTGACGTCGAGCAGCCGGTAGGCCAGCCAGACCACGCCCAGCCCGGTCCCGATCATGAACATCGTGCCGCTGACGTCGTAGAACTGCGTGAAGAACGCCTGCAGCCCCGGCTCGCCCCCCACCCGCAGCCCTCCGAGCAGCACACCGCCCACCGAGTAGCCGAGCAGCGGCGCGCCGATCCCGATCAGCTTGTCGCGCGCCCGCCAGCTCTCGCTGAACAGCACGACCACCGCGCCGAGCGCCCACACCAGCACCGGCACCTCGAAGATCGCCACGGGCGGCAGGTCCACCGGCAGCAGCAGCGCGGCCACCACCAGGATCGCCATCGCGGCGACGTCGCGGGTGTGCTCCTTGAGCAGGGTCCTGGCGTCCCGGCCGCCGGTCGCCATCGGGTTCGCGCTGGACATCGCCATGCGGCGCAGCCCGGCGAACGGCATCCCGCGCGACCGGCGCCCGTCCAGGCTCTCCTCGGCGATCCTCCGGTACGCGCGTACGCCCGGTGGCACCTCGCCGTCGTCCACGATGGTGGGGAAGCGCAACGTCGCGCCCGCCGCCTCATGGCCTCCTGCCGCCGCGGCACCGGCACCGGCACCGGCGGGATCGTGGCTCGGGGCGGCGCCTGCCGCGTCCGCTTTCGCGGGGAAGTCCCGCTTCGTGGGGACGCCCGCCGCGGCGAGCCTGCGGGCCTCCCGCTCCACCAGCGCCGCCGGGTCGCCGAACCGGGCCAGCACCTTCGACACCTCGCGGGCGTTCTGGCTGCCGCCCCGCTCCTCCTCGATCCTGGCCCGCAACCGCCTGGTGAAGTCGAGCCGCTGGTCGGCCCTGAGCACGCCGTGGGCGACGTCCGCGGCTCTGGAGACGTAGTTCAGCACGAGCTGGTCGGCGCGCCCTATCACGTCAAGCAATGCTGCCTTAATCAGGTGGGACATACCATGGCAACGATGGAGTTCACGGAGTGGATCAGGGGGCGCACCGACGAACAGCTGCGGGCGCTCGTCTCCGCGCGGCCCGAGCTGATCACTCCGGTGCCCGCGCATCTGGAAGGGCTGGCGTCGCGAGCGGGCAGCCCGTCGGCGGTCGCCAGAGTGCTCGACCGGCTCGACCGGTTCACGCTCGCCGTCGTGGAGACGCTGGCCGTGCAGGACGGGCCGGTGTCCAAGGGGCGGCTGCACGAGCTCATACGCGCCGCCCTGGCCGATCAAGCCGCCCCCACCGAAGCCGACGCCGCCGCCCCTGCCGGCGCCGATCCCGCCGCGCTCGCCGGCTCCGACCCCGAGCCGGCGCTTTCCGCGGCGCTCGGCAGGCTGGGCGAGCTGGCGCTGGTCTACGGGACCGACGACGCGCTCGACCTCGGCCCCGGCGTGCGCAAGGTGCTCGACGACCCGGCCGGGCTCGGGCCGTGGGCGGCCGACGCGTTCCGGCACCACCCGCCCGAGCAGCTCGACGAGATGGCCGACGACATCGCCCCGGGCACCCAGGGCTCCGGCAAGGAACGGCTGGCGGCGGCGCTGGCCCGGCCCGCCGCGCTCGTCGAGTCCGTCTCGGCCGAGGCCAGGGGCGCGCTCGACCAGCTCGCCTGGGGCCCGCCGACCGGTCGCGTGCCCAACGCCAGGCGCGAGGTGCGGGTGGCGTCCGCGCGCTCGCCCATCGAGGAGCTGCTGGCCAGGGGGCTGCTGGCGGCCGTCGGCGAGGAGAGCGTGACGCTGCCCCGCGAGGTGGGGCTCTGGCTGCGGGGCGGCCGGGTGCACCGCGGGCTGCTGGCCGTCCCCCCGCCGCTCGAAGGGGCCACCCGTGACAAGGACCTGGCGGATCGTACGGCGGCCGGGCAGGCGTTCTCGTTCGTCAGGTCGGTCGAGGAGCTGTGCGAGCGGTGGAGCGTCGAGCCGCCGGGCGTGCTGCGTACCGGCGGCCTCGGCGTACGCGATCTGAAACGCACGGCGGCCGAGCTCGACCTGCCCGAGTGGGTGGCCGCGCTGGTGATCGAGGTCGCGCACGCGGCCGGGCTGATCGCGGCGGGCGGCGGCGTCGACGGCGAGTGGCTGCCGACCTCCGGCTACGACCTGTGGCGGGTCAGGGCGACCGCCGACCGGTGGGTCGCCCTCGCGACCACGTGGCTGCACATGGACCGGGTGCCGGGCCTCGTGGGTGACCGGAGCGCAGGAGCTCGCCAGGAGAGAGCGGGCGGAGCGATGCCGACGAGTGGCGAAGCGGGCGCGACCATCAAACGCAGCGACGAGCGGGACAAGGCGCTCAACGCCCTCCACACCGACCTGCGCCGCGCCTCCGCGCCCGGGGTGCGGGCGGCCACGCTGGGCGTGCTGGCGGCCGCGCCGGGCCTCGCGCCCGAGCGCGACTCCGTCCTGGAGCGGCTGGCATGGGAGCAGCCCCGCCGGAGGGGCCCGTTGCGGGAGCGGCTCACGGAGTTCGCGCTGCGGGAGGCCGAGCAGGTGGGCGTGACGGGGCTGGGCGCGCTGTCGGCGCACGGGCGGGAGCTGATCGAGGGCGGTGACCCGGCGGGCGTGCTCGCGCCCCTGCTGCCGGAGCCGGTCGATCACGTCCTCCTCCAGGCCGACCTCACCGCGGTCGCGCCCGGGCCGCTCACGAGCGAGCTCAACCGCTGGATGACGCTCACCGCCGACGTGGAGTCGAAGGGCGGCGCCACGGTCTACCGGTTCAGC
The DNA here is from genome assembly GCF_006334985.2 of Nonomuraea phyllanthi. Classification (GTDB taxonomy): domain Bacteria; phylum Actinomycetota; class Actinomycetes; order Streptosporangiales; family Streptosporangiaceae; genus Nonomuraea; species Nonomuraea phyllanthi. The sequence goes on along the minus strand of NZ_VDLX02000012.1, from coordinate 40,970 downwards.
GAGGGCTCGATCCGGCGGGCGCTCGACGCGGGGCACGGGGGCGAGGAACTCGTGTCCATGCTGACCCGCCACTCGGCCACGCCGGTGCCGCAGGCGCTGTCGTACCTCGTGACCGACGTGGCCAGGCGGCACGGCCGCATCCGGGTGGGCACCGCCAGCGCGTACATCCGCTGCGACGACCCCGCGCTGCTCGACCAGATCACCGCCGACCGGCGCTCGACCGCGCTGCGGCTGCGCCGGCTGGCCCCCACCGTCATCGCCTCCCGCTCGTCCAGGGCGGCGCTGGTCGACTCGCTGCGCGCCATGGGGTACGCGCCCGTGGCCGAGTCTCTGGACGGCGACGTGATCATCTCCCAGCTCGACAGCCGCCGCGCCGAGGGCCCGGCGCCGGTCCGCACCCTGTCCTCGCCCAACGGCCTGGACCCGGAGGTGGCGGCGGCGGCCGTACGCGCGCTGCGGGCAGGCGACGCGGCGCACCTGGCGCGGCGCGAGCCCGTCGAGACCCCGAGCGGGCAGGTGCCGCGCGGGCCCGCGACGGCCACCATCTCGGCCCTCCAGGAGGCGATCAAGCAGGGCGTGCGCGTGTGGATCGGCTACCTCGACTCCCAGGGGAACGCGACCTCACGCATCCTGGAGCCGGCGCGGATGGAGGGCGGCTACCTGACCGCCTATGACGAGACCCGCGCCGCCGTCCACCGCTTCGCCCTGCACCGCATCACCGGCGTCGCCGGCGTGTGACGGCGGCGGTCTACGCGTCACGGGGCCGACCGGCCACCGGCAGGCCGGCCCTCGCCACCCCCGCCACCGGGCCGCCGTGGGACGCGAGCTCGCGCAGCCGCCGCAGCGAGTCGGCGGGATACCGGACGGCCAGGCCGCCGCCCAGCGCCACCGCCGCCGCCACGGCGCGCGGGTCCCCGGGGTCGGCCGACCAGTCGAGGGCGAGCCGCAGCGCCTCGGGGGCGAGCGTGTCGTCGGCGCACATGTACGACAGCGTCTCCCCCGCCGCCAGCTGCTCCACCGCGAGCCCCTGGGCCCATGCCTCCAGGAACTCCCGCTCCACCTCGGTCAGCGAGTACGCCGCCAGCAGCGCCACCCCCGCCGAGGCCCGGCCCGACACGGCGGGGCCTTCGAGGGCCAGCGACCGCACCCATTCGCGCAGCGGCTGCCACAGCCAGTACCCGTACCGGGCGACCAGCTCGGCGAGCACCTGCTCCCGGTGGTGGGGCACCAGGAAGGCCATCCGCCCCTCCTGAGCGCCGAGCAGGGGATGGCGGCCGTCGACCGGCCGGGTCCCGCGCCTCTCGTGTGCCTGCCAGATCCGCTCCAGCCGGACGAACTGCTGCCTGAAGACCGGCGCGGCCACTCCCTGCAGGAACACCAGCGCCGCCGCCGTCCGCACCTCGTGCAGCGGCGGCTTGGTGTCGAACCAGGCCGCCACCACCCCCTCGCCCGGCGGCTCCGCCTGCGCCGGCGAGCCCGGCGGCGGCTCGTCCTGCACCAGCCGCGCGGCCAGGCGGACGACCTCGGCCGGCGTGGGCAGGATGAGCGCCGTGTCCCTGGCGCGGGCGACCGTCTCGGACGCCTGCGGGCCCACGCCGTACGTGCGGAGGCAGAGGTCGAACAGCTCCCCAGGGTCGGGCGCGGACCACGGCCGCTCCACCTCGACCGAGTGCGAGGGCGCGCCGTTCCTGGTGATGACCAGGTACGAGCCCAGCTCGGCCAGCTTGCGGGCCAGATCGACCAGCTCGGTCCTGTCGGTGCTCACCGCGATCCAGTCGTGCAGCAGGTACGCCCTGCCCGGCTCGTACGCGGTGCAGGCGAGCAGCTCGGCGGCGGTGCCGGCGGGCGACAGCACGGTGATCGTCCCGTCCGCCAGGGACATGCGGGACAGCAGGGCGATGGCCCCCAGCCGCTTGCCCGTCTCCTGCTCTCCCACGAGCACGAGCAGGTGGCCGGCGGCGAGCCGGCGCACCGCCTCGGGGAAGCAGCCGGGCTCCAGATAGGAGCGCAGGAGCGCGTCGGCCTCCCGCCTGTCCAGGTCTCTGGTGACCGGCGCGGCGACCGCCCGCACGCAGTCGGAGATCGCCTTGAGGCGCCGGCTGAGTGCGGAGTCGTCCAGATCGATCTCGCCTGCTTCAGGCGTTTCGGTCACAAAAGTCACCTCAGGTTTTATCTGGAAGATTTTCTACGGAAAGCATTGCCGCCCAACAAGTTTCTTTCATTTCCCACCAAGGAGTAGCGCAGCGTGACGTAGCCGCTCTGACCAGCCTTTCAGCGCGCGGTCCACGACCGAGGACCGCCCACGCGGACAAGACGATCAGGCCCTCCAAGGCTCCTGCCAGGACCCACTGGCCCCTAGGGCTCCAACCATTACACGATCTAGCCCATTAAGAAACCATGAATGGCTGTAACGGGAGAGATATGGTTATTTACGGCCGATCTGGGCCCCGTCCACACGGACTAGTCAAGACCCAGCCGTCCGGCCACTCCCTCGTGCGCGCCCGACCCCCCGCCGATCCGGGCCGAGGGCTCTCCGTTCCGTGATAAGAGTTGACCCTGTCAGGAGGTGAAAATGAGCCAGGAGGACCCGTCTGGCTACCCGTACCAGCCCTATGGCGCCCCCTACGGCCGGCGGCCGCCCCCGCAGTACGGCTACGGCTATCCGCCGCCCCGCCGCGACGAGGGGCCGACCGCCAACGCGATCGTCGCCCTGGTGCTCAACCTCGTCGCGCTCGTCTCGTGCTTCAACGTCCTCGGCCTGCCCGGCGCGATCCTGGCCGGCCTGGCGCTCGGCAGGGCCCGCACGGAGCCCGGTGCCGCCCGCTCGATGCTGGTGTGGAGCTGGGTCCTGTTCGGGCTCGGCTTCGTGCTGTCCATCGGCACGTTCTTCTACCTCGGTCTCAACGGCTACTTCGACGAGTGACCTGCGGGTGACCAGCCCTGCCGCACGGGGCTGAGGGACTAATACGGCGGTGCGGGTTGTTGGAGAGTCGGAGCGGGGGATCCGGGATCAGGAGACGATGGTCCTGTTGCGTCAGGCCCCGTATTCCACCCCCCCGTACGACCCACGGAGAGACCCAGTGAGCGATGGACCGCTGATCGTCCAGTCGGACAAGACGCTGCTGCTCGAAGTCGACCACGAACGGGCGGACGAATGCCGTAAGGCGATCGCGCCGTTCGCGGAGCTCGAGCGCGCTCCCGAACACGTGCACACCTACCGCGTCACTCCCCTGGCGCTGTGGAACGCGCGCGCCGCGGGCCACGACGCCGAGCAGGTCATCGACGCGCTGATCGGCTTCAGCCGCTACCCGGTCCCGCACGCGCTGCTCGTGGACATCGCCGAGACCATGGCCAGGTACGGCCGGCTGCGCCTGGAGAAGGACCCGGTCAACGGCCTGGTGCTGACCTCCACCGACCGGGCGGTGCTGGAGGAGGTGCTGCGCTCCAAGAAGATCCAGCCGATGCTGGGCGAGCGGCTCGGCGCCGACTCCGTCGTCGTCCACCCGAGCGACCGCGGCAACGTCAAGCAGGCGCTGCTCAAGCTGGGCTGGCCGGCAGAAGACCTGGCCGGCTACGTCGACGGCGAGCACCACCCGATCAAGCTGCTGGAGGAGGGCTGGGGGCTGCGGCCGTACCAGCGGGAGGCGGCGGACGCGTTCTGGAACGGCGGCTCCGGCGTGGTCGTGCTGCCCTGCGGCGCGGGCAAGACCATCGTCGGCGCGGCGGCCATGGCGCACGCGCAGGCCACCACGCTCATCCTCGTCACCAACACGGTCTCGGCCCACCAGTGGAAGACCGAGCTGATCAAGCGCACGTCGCTGACCGAGGACGAGATCGGCGAATACTCCGGCTCGAAGAAGGAGATCCGTCCCGTCACCATCGCCACGTACCAGGTGATGACGACCAGGCGGAAGGGCGTCTACTCGCACCTGGAGCTGTTCGACGCCCGCGACTGGGGCCTGATCGTCTACGACGAGGTGCACCTGCTGCCCGCGCCGATCTTCCGGATGACCGCCGACCTGCAGGCCCGCCGGCGCGTGGGGCTGACGGCGACGCTGGTGCGCGAGGACGGGCGCGAGGGTGACGTGTTCTCGCTGATCGGGCCCAAGCGCTACGACGCGCCCTGGAAGGAGATGGAGAACCAGGGCTGGATCGCGCCGGCCGACTGCGTGGAGGTGCGGGTCACGCTGACGGACGAGGAGCGGCTGGCGTACGCGATGGCCGAGTCGGAGGAGCGCTACCGCTTCTGCGCCACCACGCCGTCCAAGACACAGGTGACCGAGGCGCTGGTCCGCCGCCACCTGGGCGAGCAGGTGCTGGTCATCGGCCAGTACATCGACCAGCTCGACGAGCTCGGCGAGCACCTCAACGCGCCGGTCATCAAGGGCGAGACCAGGGTCAAGGAGCGCGAGCGGCTCTACCAGGCGTTCCGCGACAAGGAGATCCAGGTGCTGGTGGTCTCGAAGGTGGCGAACTTCTCGATCGACCTGCCGGAGGCGGCCATCGCGATCCAGGTGTCGGGGACGTTCGGCTCGCGCCAGGAGGAGGCCCAGCGGCTCGGCCGGGTGCTGCGGCCCAAGGCCGACGGTGGGGGCGCCCGGTTCTACACCGTGGTCAGCAGGGACACGGTCGACCAGGAGTTCGCGGCGCACCGGCAGCGGTTCCTGGCCGAGCAGGGGTACGCGTACCAGATCATCGACGCCGACGACGTGCACGGCGGGGTGTGATGCCCGGCCGCTCACCCTGGAGCGGCCAGGCATTCAGCGTGGTGTCACGTCCACGAGACTCCGCGGGCCGAAGACAATCGAACCACCCCCCTCACCTGCGTACTATCACGCCGCCTGCGACATACCCCCATGATCCGATAAATCCACCTGATATGCCCGAATTTTTCGGTATTTCCCGTTAGCAACTTTTGAGGGGGTTCGCCGGACTGCTAGCGGGCCATCAGGCCGCCGAGGAAGAGCACCCCCTCCGCGACGACCCAGCAGGCCACGCTCGCGCCCATGACCCGCCCGAACGTGCGCGGGTCGCTCCTCGACCATGGGAAGAGCCAGGCGGCCGCCGTGGCGCAGGCCGCGAGCGCGGCGAACAGCGCCGACACCGTGGAGACCGCGGCGAGCCGCCGCGAGCATGCCGAAGCGGTTTCGCCCCCCGCGCAGAACGCCTCCAGCCCCCAGTCCGCGAACACCGACAGCACCCAGAGAGCCGCGAGCAGGAAGCTCGCGACCGTGGGAATGATCGGCGAATAACGCAGCTGAATCCGCGCCATCCACCATCCCTACCCCGGCCGGACAACCGCTACTCCCGCCCGCCGCGGCGCCACGGGGGCGGGCGAGAAATGCTGTGGAAGCCACTCAGAGCCGCTACTAGACTGGTCGATTCGCTGCCTTGACCACCTCCGATACCACCTCTGGGAGGCGCTTTCGCATGCCCGCACATCAATTGGCCCCTGACATACCCTCCGACGTGCTCGCCGCCGAGCAGGCGCACCTCGCCGAGTCCCGGGCCGCGCTCAAAGCCATGCGCGTCCATGCCCAGTCGCTGTCCGCGGACGCGGCCGGTGACTGGGTCTCGCAGCAGATCCTCCAGTCCCTCCTCGACCAGCGCGTGGCCGCGCTCGCCGACCACCCCGACACGCCGTTGTTCTTCGGCCGGCTCGACCGCGATTCCAGCGATGACCTGCCGGGCACCATCTACGTCGGCCGCCGCCACGTGCACGACGGCCACAGCAAGCCGCTGGTGATCGACTGGCGCGCGCCGGTGTCCCGCGCGTTCTACCAGGCCAGCCCCGCCAGCCCGATGGGCATCGTACGGCGGCGCCGCTTCGGCTACCACGGCGGCGCGCTGACCGCGTTCGAGGACGAGCCGCTGGCCGAGGGCGACGAGATCGGCCCGTCCAGGATCCTCACCGAGGAGATCGAACGCCCCCGCACCGGCCCCATGCGCGACATCGTCGCCACGATCCAGCCGGACCAGGACGAGATCGTCCGCTCCACCCTGGCCCAGACGGTGTGCGTCCAGGGCGCGCCCGGCACCGGGAAGACCGCCGTGGGCCTGCACCGGGCGGCGTTCCTCCTCTTCACCCACCGCGAGCGCCTGGCCAGGTCCGGCGTCATGATCGTCGGCCCCAACCGCGCGTTCCTCTCCTACATCTCCTCGGTGCTCCCCGCGCTCGGCGAGATCAAGGTCGATCAGACCACCGTCGCCGGCCTGCTCGGCGAGTACGCGGCGCCCGAGGACCCGGCGGTGGCCGCGGTGAAGGGCGACGCCAGGATGGCCGCCGTGCTCGAACGCGCCCTCTGGCTGCACATCGTCAAGCCGGAGGAGGGCGTGGTCTTCACCAAGGGCGCCTACCGCTACCGGGTGGCCGACTACGAGGTACGCGAGATCGTGGCCTCCCTGCGCGGCACCACGCGCTACAACCCGGGCCGGGCGGCGCTGGCGCAGCGGCTGGCCCACATGGTGCTCGTACGCATGGAGCAGCGCGGCGAGTCGCCCGACGACCGGGTCCAGGACGCCGTGGCCCGGTCGAAGCCGGTGAAGCAGCTCGTTGATTCGGTCTGGCCCAAACTCACGCCGGAACAGGTCCTTTATCGCCTCCTCTCCGACCCGGCATTTCTTGAAAAGGCCGCTAAATCTGATTTGTCGCCCGAGGAGCGGGAGACGCTCGTCTGGCGCAAGCCGTACCGGAGCTGGAAGTCCGCCAAATGGACGGCCGCGGACGCCGCGCTCCTCGACGAGCTCCGCGACCTGATGGAACGCACCCCGTCCCTGGGCCACCTGGTGGTGGACGAGGCGCAGGACCTGTCCGAGATGCAGCTGAGGGCGCTCGGCCGCCGCTGCCGCAACGGCTCGGCCACCGTCCTGGGCGACCTGGCCCAGGGCACCACCCCGTGGTCGACCAGCTCGTGGGAGTCGGTGCTCGAACACCTGGGCCAGCGCGACGGCGAGGTGACGGAGCTGACGCTCGGCTTCCGCGTGCCGCGGGAGGTGCTCGACTATGCCGCCCGCCTGCTCCCCTCCATCGCCCCCGCCCTGGCCGCGCCCCGGTCACTGCGCCCCGGTGTCGGCTCGCTCTCCGTGCGCCCCGGCGGCTCGGTCGCGGAGGCCGCCGCCGAGGCCCTCACTCGGGAGGGCTCCATCGGCGTCATCGTCCCCGACGCCCTGGTCGCCGGCGTCTCCGCCGCGCTGGGCGATCTGCCCCACGCCGTGCTCGACCCCGACTCCGCCGAGGAGCACCGCCTCCTGATCGTCCCCGCGACGCTCGCCAAGGGTCTGGAGTACGACCACGTCATCGTCGTGGAGCCGGCCGACATCGTCGCGGCCGAGCCCAGGGGCCTCGCCCGGCTGTACGTCGTGCTGACCCGGGCGGTGACGTCCCTGACGGTCCTGCACGACAAGCCGCTCCCGGCCCAGCTGACGACCTGACCGCCACGTGCGCGGCAGCCGGCACGGCCACTTCTAGGATTGGCTGGGCAAGCAGCTCTCAACCTAGGAGGATGCCGTGCCAGCACCGCTTCCACACGAACACCTGCCGTCGGTCCCCGAGCTCGTGGTCGAGAGCGACGACCTGCGGGGCGGCGAGACGCTGAGCGACCTGCACGTCTTCAACGACTGGGGCATGACGGGCCAGAACCGCTCGCCCCAGCTCCGCTGGTCGGGCGCGCCCGAGGGGACCCGCGGCTACGCGGTCACCTGCTACGACCCCGACGCGCCCACGGGCAGCGGCTTCTGGCACTGGGTGCTGTTCGACCTGCCGGCCTCGGTGACGGAGCTGCCCCAGGGCGCGGGCAACGGCCCCGACTTCAAGGGCCTGCCCGCGGGGGCGATCCACGCCCGCAACGACTACGGCACCAGGGAGTACGGCGGCGCCGCCCCGCCGCCCGGCCCCGCCCACCGCTACGTCTTCACGGTCCACGCGCTGGGAGTCGACAAGCTGGGCCTGGACGGCGACGCCAGCCCGGCGGTGGTGGGCTTCACCATCACCGCCAACACCCTGGCGAGGGGCCACATCATCGCCCTCTACGGCGTCTGACAACGTCCGCGAAACTCTCGCCCGAAAAAGGCGCCCGAAAAGGTCCATCAAAAGGGGACGCCCCGCCGCAAACGGGCGGGGCGTCCCGGACGCTGTCAAAAGGCGGCGGCAGGTGACCGAGGAGAGTGCCGCCGGCGATTCAACGGCAGGACGTCAGCTCCGGCAGCAGCTTGTCGACGAGCGGCAGCCCGAGGCCGAGCCCGCCCGTCGGCAGGCAGAGCGGCGACCGCAGCTGCCTCAGGATCTGGAACTGGGACCACGTGGAGGAGGTGGGCCCACTGTCCGCGTGGGCGGGAACGGCGACAACGGTCGCGGCGGCGAGACTGAGAACGGCGATGCCGAAAATACGCTTGCTGCGGGAAAACATCCTCTGCTCCTTGGGTGAGGCGTGTGTGGCCTCCACCTTTCCTCACTCTAAGTAGCGAATCAATTGTGAAACGTAATGGCTGAGAAACGAAAACAAGAGCGGCCCGGAAAACCCGGACCGCTCTTGCGTGAACGGCGAAGAAAGACCTAGAAGTCCATGTCGCCGCCGCCGGGCATACCGGCGGGAGCGGCAGGGGTCTTCTCGGGCTTCTCGGCGATGACGGCCTCGGTCGTCAGGAAGAGCGCCGCGATGGACGCGGCGTTCTGCAGCGCCGAGCGCGTCACCTTGGCCGGGTCGAGGATGCCCGCCTCGAACATGTTGACGTACTCGCCGGAAGCGGCGTTGAGGCCCTCACCCGGGGTGAGGTTGCGCACGCGCTCCACCACGACGCCGCCCTCGAGGCCGGCGTTGACCGCGATCTGCTTCAGCGGCTCCTCAAGAGCCTTGCGCACGATCGACGCGCCGGTGGCCTCGTCGCCGTTGAGCTCCAGCTTGTCGAACGCCTTGGCGCCGGCCTGCAGCAGCGCCACGCCACCGCCGGGGACGATGCCCTCCTCGACGGCCGCCTTCGCGTTGCGCACGGCGTCCTCGATGCGGTGCTTGCGCTCCTTGAGCTCGACCTCGGTCGCGGCGCCCGCCTTGATGACGGCCACGCCGCCGGCCAGCTTGGCCAGCCGCTCCTGCAGCTTCTCGCGGTCGTAGTCGGAGTCGGTGCGCTCGATCTCGGCACGGATCTCGTTGACCCGGCCCGCGATCTGCTCGGCGTCACCGGCGCCGTCGACGATCGTGGTCTCGTCCTTGGTCACCACGACCTTGCGGGCGCGGCCGAGCAGGTCGAGGGTGGCGTTCTCCAGCTTGAGACCGACTTCCTCGGCGATGACCTGGCCACCGGTCAGGATCGCGATGTCGGCCAGCATGGCCTTGCGGCGGTCGCCGAAGCCCGGGGCCTTGACGGCCACGGAGCGGAACAGGCCGCGGATCTTGTTGACGACCAGGGTCGCCAGGGCCTCGCCCTCGACGTCCTCGGCGATGATCAGCAGCGGCTTGCCGGACTGCACGACCTTGTCGAGCAGCGGCAGCAGGTCCTTGTTGGCGGAGACCTTGCTGTTGACGATCAGGATGTACGGGTCTTCGAGCACGGCCTCCATGCGGTCGGAGTCGGTCACGAAGTACATCGACGTCATGCCCTTGTCGAAGCGCATGCCCTCGGTGAGCTCCAGCTCCAGGCCGAAGGTGTTGCTCTCCTCGACGGTGATGACGCCTTCCTTGCCGACCTTGTCCATCGCCTCGGCGATGAGCGAGCCGATCTCGGGGTCGGCGGCGGAGATGGAGGCGGTGGAGGCGATCTGCTCCTTGGTCTCCACGTCCTTGGCGAGCTTGGAGAGCTCCTCGCTGACGCGCTCGACGGCCGCCTCGATGCCCTTCTTCAGGGCCATCGGGTTGGCGCCGGCGGCGACGTTGCGCAGGCCCTCACGCACCAGCGCCTGGGCGAGCACGGTGGCCGTGGTGGTGCCGTCGCCCGCGACGTCGTCGGTCTTCTTGGCGACCTCCTTGACCAGCTCGGCGCCGATCTTCTCCCAGGGGTCCTCGAGCTCGATCTCCTTGGCGATGGACACGCCGTCGTTGGTGATCGTGGGAGCGCCCCACTTCTTCTCCAGCACGACGTTACGGCCCTTGGGGCCCAAGGTCACCTTGACGGCGTCGGCGAGCTGGTTCATACCGCGCTCGAGACCGCGCCGGGCGTCCTCGTCAAACGCGATCATCTTGGCTGCCATAAGGCTAGACCTCCCAGATGCAGGGTGGCTTGTCGTGGACCGAGCCGACGCCCGCGACGGCATGGGTCAGCATCTCCTTCGGCAGACCCCATCGTCCCGATCCGAGGTTGGCACTCTGCTGCACAGAGTGCCAACGAACTGTTTAGCACTCTACCCTGCCGAGTGCAAGCGAGAGGTCACCTACCGGGCATTCCTTCCCAGGTGAGTCCAGGTGCGGCGCGGGCGATGGCGGGCAGCTTCGCACGGACTGCGCTACCGCGCGAAGCCTGCCATCGTGTACCAGCCGGGCGTGTCAGACGGTCCTGACGGCCTCTGCTTGGGGACCCTTCTGGCCCTGCGTGATCTCGAACTCCACTCGCTGACCTTGTTCGAGAGATCTGTACCCGTCCATCAGGATCGCGGAGTAATGGACGAATACATCCTTACCACCGTCTACCGCGATGAAGCCGTAGCCCTTGTCCGCGTTGAACCACTTGACGGTGCCCTGCGCCACTTCCGACTCCTCTTACTGGGCTCCCAGATCTCGCCCATTCCTCCGCGAGACCCGTAATCGTCTGACTTAAGGGAAAAGTAGCCAGACGATCGCCCTCGACCATACCTGTGGCACGGGGTTTAGCAACAGAGTCAATCCGCAAACGACGCATTTCTTCGCAGCGAAGGTCGTTCAACCTTCATTTGCCCCGGAAAAGCAGAAGGCGCCCACCGAGGGGCGCCTTCGCGGGTGTGATCTATGGCACTCAGCCGCCGGCGACCGCCGGGATGATGGAGATCTGAGTGCCCTCAGGTGCCGGAGTGTCGAGCCCGCTGGCAAAACGGACGTCCTCTTCCCCGACGTAAACGTTGACAAAACGCCGAATCTTGCCCGATTCATCCAGAATTCTCGCGCCGATGCCCGGGTAGTCGGAGTCGAGCTTGGCGAGGACGTCACGAAGAGTCGCCCCCTCGCCACTGACCTCAGCGTTGCCCCCGGTGTATGTGCGCAGAATGGTGGGAATCCGCACAGTAACGCTCATGCTAAAGTCGCCTTTCCTGGTTGTCAGACAGCCGCGCGGAACGCGTCGAGTGAAGGCCGGATCACGGCCGTGGGCTGGGCGTCGTCGCTGATCGCGTCGAGCGTCTTGAGACCGTCGCCCGTGTTGAGCACCACGGTCTCGGCCTCGGGATCGAGCCTCCCGCTCTCGGCGAGCTTCTTCAGCACGCCCACGGTGACTCCGCCGGCGGTCTCGGCGAAGACGCCCTCGGTCGAGGCCAGCAGCTTGATCGCGGCCACGATCTCGGGGTCGGTGACGTCCTCGACCGCGCCGCCGGTGCGCCGGGCGATGTCCAGCACGTACGGCCCGTCCGCCGGGTTTCCGATGGCCAGCGACTTGGCGATGGTGTCGGGCTTGACCGGCTGGACGACGTCGTGCCCCGCCTTGTACGCCGTGGAGACCGGCGAGCAGCCCGCCGCCTGCGCCCCGAAGATCTTGTAGGGGGTGTCCTCGACCAGCCCCAGCCGCACCAGCTCCTTGAAGCCCTTGTCGATCTTGGTGAGCTGCGAGCCGGAGGCGATGGGGATGATGATCTGCTGCGGCAGGCGCCACCCGAGCTGCTCGGCGATCTCGTACGCGAGCGTCTTGGACCCCTCGGCGTAGTAGGGCCGCAGGTTGATGTTGACGAAGCCCCACTTGTCGCCCATGGGGTCGCCGATCAGCTCGGAGCAGAACCGGTTGACCTCGTCGTAGGTGCCGTCGATGCCGATCAGCCTGCCCCCGAACACGCGGGCCATGGCGATCTTGGCCTTCTCCAGGTTGGCCGGGATGAACACGCACGCCTCAAGCCCGGCCCGCGCGGCGGCGGCGGTGACCGCACCCGCGAGGTTGCCCGTGGAGGAGCAGGAAAGCGTGTGGAAGCCGAAGTTGCGGGCCGCCTCGACGGCCATGGCGACGACCCGGTCCTTGAAGGAATGGGTGGGATTGCCGGAGTCGTCCTTCACGTACAGGGACTTGAGACCAAGCGCCCGGCCGAGGTTTCCGGCCTTGACCAGTTTGGTCCAACCGGGGTTCATATTCGGCTTACTGATGACATCGGCGGGCACGGGGAGCAACGAGCGGTAACGCCAGATGTTGGCGGGGCCCGACTCGATGTCGGCCCGGGTCACCTTGCCGAAGGAATAGGCCGCCTCCAGCGGCCCGAAACACTCCTGACACGCGAAGCTGGGGCCGAGCGGGTAACGCGTGCCGCATTCGCGGCAGGACAGAGCGGTGGCAGGACCAAAGTCAAGCGACATGAAGCGAGGCCTTCCCTCATCTTCGCCCGCGGCCACCTTGACCGCAGACCGGAATTGGCACCTTGTCCCGGTCGGCCTCGCCAGGTCGCGAGCCTCAAGCCGGGAGGGTTGCCGGGGCTTCGCAGGGCCGGTCCCTCCACCCCTCTGGATGAGCAATATTCAGTTGTCGAAATGGACTCTACCCGCCCAAGAGGCAGGAATGGTCACCCGTCTCAACAAGTGAGACACGCCGTCTCAGCGATAGTCGTCGCCCAGCACCCCCTGCACGTACTTGCGGGCCTGGTGGATGCGCGACTTCGCGGTGCCGAGCGGGATGCCGAGCTGCTCGGCGACCTCGCTGTAGTCGAGCTGGACGATGTCGCGCAGCACCAGCGCCTGCGCCAGGTCGGGTTTGTCGGCCTCCAGCGCCTCCATGGCGTCGAGCAGGTCGAGCCGCGAGCCCGCGATCACGCTCACCCGCCGCGCGTCGGGCTTCTGCATGGGCAGCTCGTCGGAGCTCTGCTCGGCCGCCCTGCGCTTGAGCGACCTGTAGGTCGTGCGCGCGCAGTTGGCCGTCACGATGTGGAGCCAGGTGCTGAACCGCGCCCGGCCCTCGAACCGGCCGATGTTGCGTGCCACGGCCAGCAACGTGTCCTGCGAGGCCTCCTCGGCGTCCTGGTGGTAGGGCAGGATCCGGGCGCAGTGACGCATCACATCCGGCTCGATCCGCGCCAGCAGCTCGCCAAGTGCGCGATGATCTCCTGAAGCGGCGGACCGGGCGAGTTCCTCGGTTAGCTCATCAAGCGCCATAGCAGGGATCCTATGGGCGAAGGGAGCCTTGATGAACAGCGTTCTGCTGGCCTCCAACAGAGGACCCGTCTCCTTCACCGTCTCCGACGGCGGCGAGCTGACCATGAGGCGGGGCGGCGGTGGTCTGGTGTCCGGATTGTCCGGGGTGGCGAAGGGGGACGGCGTCCTGTGGGTGTGCGCCGCGCTGTCCGACGGCGACCGCAGCGCCGTACGCCTGGCCCCCGGCGGCCGGATCGACCAGGCCGGCTACGACACCGGGCCGCTGCGCATGCTCGACATCCCGCCCGCCACCTTCCACCGGGCCTACAACGCGGTGGCCAACTCCACCCTGTGGTTCGTCAACCACCTCCTCTACGACATCCCCAACGCCCCCTCGTTCGGCACGATGTTCGAGCGCGAATGGGAGTCGTACCGCGACTACAACGGCGCCTTCGCGCTGGCGCTGGCCGAGGAGGCCGGCCACGGCGCCCGCGTGATGGTGCAGGACTACCACCTGACGCTGACCCCGGCGATGCTCCGCGCCGAGCGGCCCGACCTGCGCATCGCCCACTTCAGCCACACCCCGTGGGCGCCGCCCGAGTACTTCTCGCTGCTGCCCGACGAGGTGGTCGGTGAGGTCCTGGAGGGCATCCTGGGCGCCGACCACGCCGGCTTCCTCGCCGACCGGTGGGCGCAGGCGTTCATGGACTGCTGCGAGGCGCTGCTGGGCGCGGAGTGCGACCGCGTGGGCCGTACCGTCACCCACGAGGGGCGCACCACCCGCATCGGCGTCCACAGCCTGGGGGTGGACGGCGACGCGCTGTGGGAGCGGGCCTGCGAGCCCGACGTGGAGTCGCACATGGCCGCGCTCAGGGAGCAGGTCGGCGACCGGAAGCTGATCGTGCGCATCGACCGCACCGAGCTGTCGAAGAACATCGTGCGCGGCCTGGTGGCCTACCGCGAGTTCCTGGACGCTCATCCCGAGTGGCACGGGCGCGTGGTGCACCTCGCCTTCGCCTACCCGAGCCGGCACGACCTGCCCGAATACCGCGAATACACCGCGTCCGTGCAGCGCTGCGCCCAGGAGATCGAGAACGAGTACGCCACCGAGGACTGGGACCCGCTCATCCTCAACGTCAACGACGACTACCCGCGCTCGCTGGCCGCGTACCGGATGGCCGACGTGCTGCTGGTCAACCCCATCCGCGACGGGATGAACCTGGTCGCCAAGGAGGGGCCCGTCCTGTCGCCGCGCTGCGCGCTGGTGCTCTCGCGCGAGGCGGGGGCGGCGGCCGAGCTGGGTCCGCACGCGCTCGTCGTGAACCCGTACGACATCAGCGGCACCGCCGCCGCGCTGCACCGGGCGCTCGTGATGCCGGAGGACGAGCGCCGGATGCGCCGCGACAAGCTGCACGCGGCCGCCACCGCGCTGCCGCCGCACAAGTGGCTGGCGGCCCAGCTCGACGCCCTCGACGAGCGCCCCGGCGAAACCGCGGGCGAGACCCCGGACGAGCGTTGAGAGACCCGCTCAGCGCCAGTCGGCGTGCTTCAGCACCCCCGCCAGCCCTGGCGTGTTCCACTGGTCGACGACGAGGATCCTGCTCTGCGGCAGATACCACTCGCGCTGCGTGAAGCGGGCGCGCACCCTGCCCGACTCGGAGAAGGAGACGCACGTGGAGCGCCAGGCGTTGTAGGCGGCCTTGTGCCCCTTGCCGACCTGGCGCAGCCCCCGCTGGACCTTCGGGCCGACGATCTCGCCCCACTTCCGGTTGGACGGGCAGGGCTGCACGTCGCTCGCCGTGTAGAACGGCCGCTTGCCGGTGTACGGGCCGAAACCCTCGGCGCCGCGCTTGATGTACGACGGCCCGAAGACGTAGAAGGCGTCGCACTCGGGCGTGCCCCACCCCTTCGGCCTGCCGCACCTGCCGGTCACGACCTGCACCGCGTCGGTGCCGGCACCGTGGACCCGCCAGGTGATGGGGATGTACAGGGTCAGCCCGCTGCGCAGCTTGAGCGGCTGCGCGGGCGCGGCGCTCGCGGGCGAGGGGACGGCGGCGAGGAGGGTGGCCGCGGCGACGGCCGCGGCGGCGAGGTATCGCGTGGCCATGCGACGACCCTAGGGAGCGCGACTTGCAGATCAGTCACGAACGGCTGAACGCCGACGCCAGCTCCGCCAGCAGTGCCACCACCCCGTCGGGCCCGTCCACCACGATGTCGGCCTGCTCGGCCAGGGCGGTCACCTCGGCGGAGCCGCTGCACACGGTCACACCGGGCAGCCCGGACGCGCGTACGGCCTCGAACGCCGCCAGATCGCCCAGGTCGTCGCCCACGAACATGACGGACCTCGCGGCCCGCTCCGCCAGGAACAGGCTGAGCGCCTGCCCCTTGTCCATTCCGGGCGGCCGCAACTCCAGCACGAAGCGCCCGGGCTCCACGACCAGGCCGTGCTTCTCGGCCAGCTTGGCAAGCGGCTCGCGCAGCTTGGCCAGCGCGCCCTCGGGATCGGGGCTGCGCCTGGTGTGCACCGCCACGGCGCGGCGCTTGTCCTCGGTGGTCACGCCCTCCAGGCCGAGCGAGTCGAGCAGCAGCGGCAGCTCCGCCTCGGCCCTCGGCACGCCGGCGGGAGGCGGCGGCGCCGAGATCCGGCCGCCCTCCCAGCGCTCGAAACCGTAGTGCCCGAGCACGACGAGCCCGGGCACGGCGGCCAGGCCCGGCCCGAGCTCCAGCGCGGTGGCCGGCGGCCGGCCGGTCACGATGGCCACGGAGCGCACGTGGGCGCCCAGCTCGGCGAGCACCTCGGGGGCCTTGGGGTGGATGACGGCCGCGGCGGGGTCGGGGACGATCGGCGACAGGGTCCCGTCGAAGTCGAGCCCGATCACGGCACCCGCCGGATCCTTCAAGATCGCTTCTATTCCAGGGATGTTCCTCACGCGGCTGCCGTACCCAGCGGGTCAGCGACGCATGCCCAGCTTCCTGGCCGCGCGGTCGCGCTGGCGCGTGGAGCGTAACCTGCGCAGCCTCTTGACCAGCATGGGATCGTGCTCCAACGCCTCCGGCCGGTCGATCAACTCGCCGAGCAACTGGTAGTAGCGCGTGGCGGAGAACCCGAAACTCTCCTTGATGGCCTGCTCCTTCGCGCCCGCGTGGCGCCACCACTGGCGCTCGAAGGCGAGGAGCTCGATATCACGCTCTGAAAGTGGTGGGCGGGACGTTTCCTGGGCAGCATTGTCACCGCTGAGCGGTGCTCCCATGGTGTCCTCCTCGATGGGGCGTGGGCCGGTGCGCGCAGGCGGCCCGTCCTCATCGTAATGTGCCGAGTGCGGCCGTTCACGGCGGATTGGGGAGACGCGCGTCACGGGCTCTCTTCGATCACACCGAACCCGACTTATGGGGAAGACTTCGCACATCGGAATTACTCCACGTATCGGTCTGTTCACCAAATGGACTCCGGACGCATGCCAGAATGCACGCGCGGGCACCCCTCCCCTCCCGCTTCGAGGTCTCCCGCTCGAGGTCGTCGTGTACCAGTTGTCCGTTGTGTTGCTGTCCATCCTGTCCATGCTCTGGCCCCCGCCGGACCCGCCCGTGTCGGAGCGCTGGCACGCGTGGCCGGTGTCGCGGGTCTTTCCGCAGTTCGTGCACGGCGCCAGCCCGTCGGGGGCGCGGATCACGTACGTGCTGGCCGGGGTCGCGCCCGAGGCGCCCTGCCGGACGGCCTTCCAGCCCGCCGCCGTACGTCGGGGGTGCCGCGTGGCCTTACGCGCCACGTACGCCGACAGCACGCAGACGTTCGTCGCGACCGTCGGCGTCGCCGTCCTCGACCCGCCCGAACCGGAGGCACCCGAACGTGAAACGCCCGTGATCGACACGCCCGGGTCCGGCGTGCCCGGATCCGGCACGTCCAGGTCCGGTACGTCCGGGTCCCGGAGGTCCGCGCGCGCTTCCTACCGAACGGGGCGCCCCCCGACCGTGCGGCCGGTGGCCTTTCCCGGAGGGCCCGCCGAGCGGTTCGGCCGGCGGCAGTACGTCACCGGGGTGGTGATCGAGGGCCAGGACCACTACCTGGTGGCGACGGCCGCGGGATACGCCGACGGGCGGCCGTACCGGCGGGGTGACCGCGCCATGCCGCGGTTGCGCGCCACCGCACGCCAGCTCGCGGCGGCGCTGCACCGGGCACTGACGCGATGAGCGGTCTCGCCGCCCTCGCGCTGCTCGCCGCCCTGACCCTGGCGACCGCCCCGGCCTCCCCCGCCGCCGTCCTGGATGGCGCGACCCCCCACCCCACCGCACTCGACCCCACCGCACCCGACCTCGCCGCACCCGGCTCCACCGCACTCGACCCCACCACGCTCGGCCTCGCCGCACTCAACGGTGCCGCGCTCGACCGTGCGGACCTTGATGACGACGACGTCGGGGAGGTGGCGCGGGCCGGGCAGTGGCAGCTCGCCGCGATGCGGCTGCCGCAGGCGTGGCGGTACGGCAAGGGCGAGGGCGTGCTGGTGGCCGTGCTCGACACCGGCGTGAACGGCCGCCACCCCGACCTGCGCGGCGCCGTGATCCAGGGCCCCGACCTGACCGGCGCCGCCAAGGGCCTCTGGGGCCGGCACGGGACGGCCATGGCCAGCCTGATCGCCGGGCGCGGCCACGGCGCCAAGCGCAAGGGCGGCGTCATCGGCGTGGCCCCGGCGGCCAAGGTGCTGTCCATCAGGGTCACGCTCGAGAACGGCGACCCGCTGCGCGCCCGGCAGCGCGTGGCCGGGCGGGACGCGCTCGCCAAGGGCATCCGGTACGCGGTCGACCACGGCGCCGACGTGATCAGCATGTCGCTGGGCGGCGGCAGCGGCTCCTGGGAGGGTTCGGCCTCGGAGGAGGAGGCCGTGCAGTACGCGATCGCCAACGGCGCCGTGCTGGTGGCGTCGTCCGGCAACGACGGCGCCTCGACCAACAGGAAGAACTTCCCGGCCGCCTACCCGGGAGTGATCGCCGTCGGGGCGGTGGACCGCCGGTTCGAGGTGGCGCGCTTCTCCAACAGGCACGACTACCTCTCGGTGGTGGCCCCCGGCACGCAGATCGTCACGGCCGACGCGCGCGACTCGTACGTGGTGAGCGACGGCACCAGCTCGGCGGCGGCCATGGTGGCGGGCATCGCGGCCCTGATCAAATCCGTACATCCAGACATGTCGCCCTACAACGTGCGGATGGCCATCGAGCGCGGCACCAGGAAGCGGCCCGCGGACGGCTACAGCCCCGCGTACGGGCACGGGGTGGCCGACGCGCTGCTCGCCCTGCGGGCCGCCGCCCGCCTGGACCTCCCGACACCGGGGTTCGCCGGCCCGGGACCGTACTTCGGCGAGGGGCCGCCGCCCTCGTCCAGGGGGCCGGTGGTGGCGGGCCTGCTGCTGCTCGTGGTGGCGATGTCGGCACGCGTGATCACGGGCCGCCGCGGACGCCGAGAGTGACCTCAGAACACGAGCGACCCTCGAAAAGGAGCGGGCCCTCCGAGGAGGCGTCCTCGGAGGGCCCGGCAAACGAGCGCGGGCGGGTCAGCCCACGTGCACCACGTCGTGCGTCTCCGCGAAGTGACAGGCACTCTCGTGCCCGGTCCCCGTCCGGATCTGCAGCAGCGGCTCCTCCTGGGCGCAGATCTCCTGCGCCTTCCAGCACCGGGTACGGAAGCGGCACCCGGACGGCGGGTTGGCCGGCGACGGCGGGTCACCCTGCAGGATGATCCGCTCCCGCTGCTCCCGCCCCTCCGGGTCCGGCACCGGCACCGCCGACAGCAGCGCCTGCGTGTACGGGTGCGCCGGCCGGTCGTAGATCTCGACGTCCTTGCCGAGCTCCACGAACTTGCCGAGGTACATCACGCCCACCCGGTCGGAGATGTGGCGCACCACCGACAGGTCATGGGCGATGAAGATGTACGCCAGGTTGAACTCGTCCTGCAGCCGCTCCAGCAGGTTGATCACCTGCGCCTGGATGGACACGTCCAGCGCGGACACCGGCTCGTCACAGACGATGATCTCCGGCTGGAGCGCCAGGCCGCGGGCGATGCCGATGCGCTGCCGCTGCCCTCCGGAGAACTGGTGCGGGTAGCGGTTGATGTGGTCGGGGTTGAGCCCGACCACCTCCAGCAGCTCCTGCACCCGCCGCCGACGGTCGCCGCGTGGGGCGACCTCGGTGTGGATCTCGTACGGCTCGCCGACGATGTCGCCCACGGTCATCCGGGGGTTCAGCGAGGTGTACGGGTCCTGCATCACCATCTGGATGTTGCGGCGCATGTGCTTGAGCTCGGCGCCCTTGGCCTTGGCGATGTCGCGGCCGCTGATGCGCACCGAGCCCGAGGTGGGCCGCTCCAGCGCCATCAGCACCTTGGCGAGGGTGGACTTGCCGCAGCCCGACTCGCCCACGATGCCCAGCGTCTCGCCCTTGTGCAGGTCGAACGACACGCCGTCGACGGCCTTGATGGCCCCGATCTGCCGCTTGACGACGATGCCCTGGGTGAGCGGGAAGTGCTTGACCAGGTCGCGCACCTCGAGGATGCGCTCTTTGTCAGTCATCGAGTACCTCCCTCCAGTAGTGGCACGCGCTGCCTCTGGTGCCGCTGATCTCGTGGAGCGGGGGGTGGTCGGTCACGCAGTTGTCCTGGCGGTACGGGCACCGCGGGTGGAACGCGCAGCCGGTCGGCAGGTCGAGCAGGTTGGGCGGCAGGCCCTTGATCGCATAGAGGTCCTGGCCCTTGAGGTCGACCCGGGGGATCGAGTCCAGCAGGCCCTTGGTGTAGGGGTGGGCGGGGCCCTTGTAGATGTCGTGCACGGGGGCGTTCTCCACGATGCGCCCCGCGTACATGACGGCGATCTTGTCGGCCACGTCGGCCACGACGCCGAGGTCGTGCGTGATCAGGATCAGGCCCATCTGGCTCTCGCGCTGCAGCTCGGCCAGCAGCTCCATGATCTGGGCCTGCACGGTCACGTCGAGCGCGGTGGTCGGCTCGTCCGCGATCAGCACCTCGGGGTCCAGCGCGATCGACATCGCGATCATGATGCGCTGCCGCATGCCCCCGGAGAACTGGTGCGGGTAGTCGTTCACGCGCTGCCTTGCGGCCGGGATGCGCACCCGGTCCATCAGCTCGACGGCCTTCTTCATGGCGTCGGCCTTGGACATGCCCCGGTGCACCCGGAACATCTCGCTGATCTGCCAGCCCACGGTGAACACCGGGTTGAGCGCGGAGAGCGCGTCCTGGAAGATCATCGCGACGCGCTGGCCACGCACCTGCGTGCGCGCCTCCTCCGTCAGCTTGAGCAGGTCGGTGCCCTTGAAGCGGATCTCCCCCTTGGGGATGACCGCCGGCGGCACGTCGAGAATGCCCATGATCGCCTGTGCGGTCACGGACTTGCCCGAACCCGACTCGCCCAGCACGGCGAGGGTCTCGCCGGCGCTGACCGTGTAGCTCACGCCGTTGACCGCGCGCACGGTCCCCTGACGGGTGTGGAACTCCACGTGCAGGTTGTCGACCGCGAGCAGCGGTTCGTTGCCGAATCCTCCCTCGACCGGCAACACGTCCGCTGACGTCTTCTTCACGTAAGCCCCCCTTCTACCTGAGCTTCGGATCGAGCGCGTCGCGTACGGCGTCGCCCATCATGATGAACGCGAGCACCGTGACGCTGAGGAACGCGGCGGGGAAGAACAGCGGCAGAGGCGCCTCCAGGAACCGTGTTCGCGCGTCGGCGATCATGAGGCCCCAGGAGATGTCCGGCGACTGCACGCCCACGCTCAGGAACGACAGCGCGGCCTCGGCGGCGATGTAGCCGCCCAGGTTGATCGTGGCCACCACGATGACCGGCGCAAGGGAGTTGGGCAGCAGGTGGCGGAGCATGATCCGCCCCGCTCCGGCACCCAGCGCCCTGGCCGCGAGCACGAAGTCCTGGTTCTTCGCGGTGATCACGGCCGCCCGCATGATGCGGAACGTCATCGGCCAGCCGAGCACGCCCAGCGCGGCGATGACGAGGATGATGCTGTTGATCCGGCCGCGGAACGTGGCACCGATCAGCAGCGCGCCGAGGATCGGGGGGATGGCGAAGAAGATCTCGGTGAACCGCGAGGACACCGCGTCGACCACGCCGCTGCGGAAGCCGGCGATCATGCCGAGCAGGCTGCCGATGAACGTGGTGACGAGCGTGGTGAACACGCCGATGATGATCGAGTTGCGAGCGCCGTAGATGACCTTGGCGTAGACGTCGCAGCCCAGGTTGTCCTTGCCGAAGATGTGGCCGGCGCTGGGCGCCTGCCTGGCCGTGGACAGGTCGCAGCTCCTCGCGTCGAACGGGTCGATCGAGGTGAAAAGCCACGGAAAAGCGGACATGACCAGCAGGATCAGGATGATGATCACCGACATGATGAACATCGGCCTGCGCCTGAGGTCGTACCAGGCGTCGGACCACAGGCTGGCCGGCTTGGCGTCCTTGGCCTTCTTGCCCGGTTGCGGGGGCGCCGGGGCGGTGACCGTGTCGGTGGCGAGGCTCTGCGTCTCCGGGAGTCCGGGCCCCACCGACGGGGTTGGGTTACTCATAGCGGATCCTCGGGTCGAGCACGGCGTACAACAAGTCGACGACCAGGTTGGCCAGGATGTAAATCAACACCAGGACCGTCACGATACCGACGACGACCGGCTGTTCTCGCAGGTAGACACTGTTGAACAGCTGGTTCCCGATTCCCGGCAGGTTGAAGATCGACTCTGTGATCACCGCGCCGCCCATGAGGTTGCCGAGGTCGGCGCCCAGATAGGTGACCAGCGGGATCAACGCGTTGCGCAACCCGTGCCTGCCGATGACCCGGCGTCTGGACAGGCCCTTGGCCGTGGCCGTGCGGATGTAGTCCGCTCTCAGCGTCTCCGCCAGGCTGGTCCTGGTGAGCCTGGTCAGGTACGCGATCGACGTTCCCGCGAGCACGAACCCCGGCAGCAGGTAGGCCCGCCAGCCCGCCGACGTGCCGGCGACGGGGAAGATGTCCGCCCCGGTCCACTGCTTGAGCTTCACGCCCAGGATGAGCTGCAGCACGAAGCCGCTCACCAGGGTGGGCACGGAGATCAGCAGCAGCGTGGAGGCGAGGATGGCGGTGTCGGTGGCCTTGCCGCGGCGCAGCGCCGCCCACAGTCCCAGGCCGACGCCGATGATCGCCTCCATGACGAGGGCCATCAGCGCCAGGTTCAGGGTGACCTGGAACTTGCCGAGCAGGAGCTCCGAGACGGGGACGTCGGCGAAGGTCACGCCGAAGTCGAGACGCAGGAACACGCCGCTGATGTAGTACCAGTACTGCAGCAGCAGCGGATCATTGAGGTGATATTGCTCGCGCAGGACCTCGGCCACCGCTGGGTCCGGGCGCTTGTCTCCGAAGAGCGCCGCGATGGGGTCACCTGGCAGCGCGAAGACGATGACGAAAATGAGTAGGGTGGCGCCGATCAGGACGGGTATCGCCTGGATCAAACGCCTGATGACATAACGGCCCATACAAGCCCTCCGGTACATGACTTGGAGGCAGCACCCGGAGCCCGTGGTTCACCCGGCTCGGGTAACTGCCTCCAAGCTCAGTCGTCCGACAGGTGGACGGCAAGAGCCGCCCACCTCGCGAATGACGGTCAGGCCTTCTCCACCTCTGCCCAGTTAACCTGGTTCAGCAGGTTGAGCTTGACGTTCTTGACCTTGGTGGAGTGCCCGAAGTTGCTCCGGTAGAAGTAAATCGGGATGTACGGAAGGTCCTTGAGCAGGATGTCATCGGCCTGCTGGTAGAACTGCAGCCCCTCCTCGGGGGTCGACGCCTGGTCGCCCTTGGCCACCAGCTCGTCGAACTCCTTGTTGGAGTAGCCGCCGTAGTTGGAGCCGGTCTCGATGGCGCCGGTGCCGAAGATCGGGGTCAGGTAGTTCTCGGCCGACGGGTAGTCGATGGCCCAGCCCATACGGAACAGGCCCTTGTACTCCTTGGAGTCCAGGGCGTCCAGGATGCCCTGGAACTTCTCGAACGGCTTCGGCGTGACCTCGATGCCCAGGTTGGCGCGGAGGTTGTTGGCGACGGCCTCGATCCACTCCTTGTGGCCACCGTCGTTGTTGTAGCCGAGCTCGATGCTCTTCGGGCCGCCCGCGGAGTCGTACAGCTTCTTGGCCTCGGCCGGGTTGTACGTGCACGCGGTGCAGGCGCCCTTGCGGTAGCCCGGGATGGCGGGGTTGATGAAGTCGTCGGCGGGCGAGCGGGTGCCCGAGAAGACCGTCTCGGTGATGGTCTCCCGGTCGATGGCCATCGAGATGGCCTTGCGGACGTCGACGTTCTTGAAGTCGGGGTTGTACTTCAGCGGCACGCCGATGTAACCGACAGCGGCGTCGGGCTCGTCGAAGTAACGGTCCCCGAGCGCCGCCTTGGCGCTGTTGATCGTCGAGGCCGGCAGGGAGTCGTGGATGTCCAGGTTGTCGGCCTGGAGGTCGTTGTACGCGGTCTCCGAGCTCGTGTAGATCTTGAACTGGAGCTTCTTCCAGTTCGTCGGCTTGGTGCCCGGGAACTTGTCGTAGACCGTCAGGTCGATGGACTGGTCGGTGCCCTTCTTGTAGGGCTTGTCCACCTTGAAGAGGCCCTGGCCGATCGGCTGCTCGCCGTAGGCCTGGGTGATCTTGCCGTCGGCGCCGAGGGCGACCTCGGGCATCGGGTAGAAGGCGGTGTAGCCCAGCATGGTCTTGAACTGCGAGAACGGTGCCGACAGCGTGACCTCGAGAGTGAGGTCGTCGACGACCTTGAGACCCTTCATCTCCTTGGTCGTCGGCGTCTTGCCCTCACCCGGGTGCACGTCCTCGTAGCCGTCGATGCGGCCGAAGAAGTAGGACGAGCTCATGGCGTTGTCCTGGTTGGCGGCGTAGTTCCACGCGCGGGCGTAGTCCGCGGCGGTCACGGGCTTGCCGTCGTGCCAGGTGTAGCCGGACTTCAGCTTGATCGTCCAGACCTTGCTGTCCGTCGTGGTGATGGACTCGGCGGCGGCCTCGACTGGCTCCTTGTTCTCGTCGTAGTTCACGAGCGGCTCGAAGACCGCGGCGAGGACTTCGGCGCCTTCGGTCTCCGTCGTGTTCTGGGGGTTCAGGAGCTCCTGGGGCTCACCGATCTCCATGCGGACCGGCGTCTCGTCGCCGCCCGCGGCAGTGCCGCCACCGTCAGAGGCACCGCTGCCGCACGCGGCGACCGCGAGGGCGAGCAGCGCGGTACCGGCGACGATCCGTGCGCCCTTAGTAACACGCATGGTGAAAGAATTCCTCCCTCTACAGGTGGGCGTAAGCGCTGAGCTGCGGTGATCGTGAGCAGCCTGACGGGGGTTCCTGGTGTTCCCCCGGGTTTGGCTGACATGGTCAAACCAGCCGACGCCCTGCCAGTCGATCGCGACTATCCCTTACTACTTGCCACCAGGGAGTCTCTGGCGCGTTGCAGTTCGGTCACACGTGTGCCAATCCAGCGTCACAGACATTCAGCTCAACAAGCATCAAATGGTACAGACACCCCGTAACGGGTATTGCAGGGACCTGAACAGTCGATGAAAATTACCCCCTACACGAGAGCGGTCGTGCCCTTCCCACCACGCCCCGGCTCCCTGGGCTACGGTTGAGCAGGTCTTGGTGACGCCTTGGGGAACCCGGCGTCCCCGGACCTCCGTCCAACAGACTGTCGCCAACCCCGTGTGACAGGCACTTCACCGACCTGGATCCAATAGAGTCCTTGCCATGAGCCAGCCGGAATCCGCTGTCGCGGACGCCCAGGCGGGCGGCCGAAGCGGGCAGGAGCCGCTGGCCAAGCTCGCCAAGAGATACGGGCTTCGCCGTGCCATCGCGCGGCCGAGGTTCCCTGTCTATCTGCGCCAGCTCTGGGAGCGGCGACACTTCATCCTGACGTACGCGACCTCGCGCACCGTCTCGAAATACTCCAGGTCGGCTCTCGGCCAGCTGTGGCAGGTGCTGACCCCGCTGCTGAACGCCGGCATCTACTGGGTGATGTTCGGCATCATCCTCGGCGGCAAGAACGGCATCCAGAACTACCCGGCGTTCCTGCTCACCGGCATGTTCGTCTTCACCTACACGCAGCGGACCGTCACCGCGGGCGCCAAGTCGATCTCGGGCAACCTGTCGATGATCCGGGCGCTGCACTTCCCCAGAGCGTCCCTGCCGCTCGCCTACACGATCCAGGAGCTCCAGCAGCTCGGCATCTCCATGGCCGTGCTCCTCGCCATCACGGTGGCCACCGGTGAATGGCCCACCTGGTTCTGGCTCATGATCCCCGTCGTGCTGGTGCTCCAGACGATGTTCAACATCGGCGCCGGCCTGATCGTCGCCCGGCTCGGCGCCTCCATGCGCGACCTCAACCAGCTGCTGCCGTTCATCACCCGCTTCTGGCTCTACGCCTCCGGCGTCTTCTTCTCCATCCAGGACAAGGTGGTGGGGGCGGCCAAGCTGCCCCAATGGGTGGCCGACGTGATGTATCTCAACCCCGCCGCCTCCTTCATCGAATGGATGCGGGAGATCCTCATCACGTCCCACAATCCGGAGTTCGGCCACCACCCCCCGACGATGGTGGTGGTGTCTTGCGTATTCTGGGCGGTGTTCGCACTCGGCTTCGGCTTCTGGTACTTCTGGCGGTCCGAGGAGAGGTACGGGCGTGGCTGAACTGACCAAGGAGCTGTCACAGGTGAAGGGCGAGAAGCCCGCCGTCCCGGGCAAGGATGTGCGCGTGCATCCCAAGCCGGAGCCCCAGGGCAAGCGGCCGCTCGACGTCCCCACGGGCACTCCGACCGTCATCGTCGACGACCTCCACATCGTCTACCGCGTCTACGGCGCCGCCTCGGAAGCCGAGAAGGGCAACGCCGTCAACGCCCTCACGCGCATCCTCAAGCGCCAGGGCCGGCCGCAGATGAAAGAGGTCCACGCGGTCAAGGGCGTGACCTTCGTGGCCTACCACGGCGACGCCATCGGCATCGTGGGGCGCAACGGCTCGGGCAAGTCCACGCTGCTGCGGGCCATCGCGGGCCTCCTCCCGCCGCACAAGGGCGCCGTCTACACCGACGGCCAGCCCTCGCTGCTCGGCGTCAACGCGGCCCTCATGCGCGAGCTGACCGGCGAGCGCAACATCGTCCTCGGCTGCTACGCCATGGGCATGACGCCCGCCGAGGTCCGCGAGAAGTACCAGGAGATCGTCGACTTCTCCGGCATCGACGAGTTCGTCCAGCTGCCCATGTCCACCTACTCCTCCGGCATGGGCGCCCGCCTCCGCTTCGCCATCTCCTCGGCCAAGACCCACGACGTCCTGCTCATCGACGAGGCCCTGGCCACGGGCGACCGCGAGTTCCGCAAGAAGAGCGAGGAGCGCATCCGCCAGATCCGCGAGTCCGCCGGCACCGTCTTCCTCGTCGCCCACGACCTGAGGGTCATCGAGGAGACCTGCAACCGCGTCATCTGGCTGCACAAGGGCAAGATCAAGATGGACGGCGACCCGAAGGAAGTCATCGCCGCCTACAACAAGGGCTGACCCCTTCCCTCTCCCCTGCCCCCTCTCTCCTTCCCTCTCCATTCGATCGCGCGTGCGAAACACGCGCGACCGCTGTGACGAATGACTGACAGGGAGCCTTGCGTTCCGATAGGATTCGAACGTCAATTCGATCCGAGGGTCGCTGATGGAGTGGGAGCGCGCGATGGTGGAGCTTTCGGCCGCGATCGACCACCTGGCCACCGAGGACGTGTCCGAGATTCCCCGGACGCAGCTCGCCGAGCAGCTGCTGGAGCTGCACTGGCAGATGGCCAGGCTCCAGGCCCAGATAGCCCGCCGCACCGGCGTCCGCCTCCCCTAGGCCGACATCGCCTCCCCACGTCGCCCACAGAACGCCCCAGGGGCCGCACAAGGGCCTAGGAGACACCTCCCCGGCTTCCGGCCCCACGAGCAACCCCTACACCGCCCGAGCGGCCACCCCAAGCCCGAACAGCCCCCTCACACCAGAGCCGGGCGCCGTCCAGGGGCGGGGACACCGGCGGACCGGGCATGAGGCGACAACCGGCCAGAGCGCGCGATGGACGCGCCCGGCGCCCGTCGGCCGCGCCCGGAGCGGGTTGACGGAGGGGTGCACAGTGGCGGCTCGGGGCGGGTGACCGGCTAGGTGGCCAGCGGCGCGCACGACGGCTGGGCGCGGTGCGCGACACCCGGGCGTGATGCGCGATGGCGGGCCCGGGGCAGGGTGACGAGCGGCGCGCACCGTAGGGACCGAAGGAACACGGGTGGGGGCGTCGTGCAAAACCGGGCGGGGATGTCGTGCAAAGCCATGTGGGGATGCCGAGCGGCGAGCACTGCGCCAGGTGAATGACCGACCAAGGGCGCTTGGGTAGGGGGCGGAATCGGCCGGTTAAGGATGCGGCGTAACGGAGGCCGGCCATGTGCGGGTCAGTAGGCGTCACCCTGGAGGCCCTCAGCCACGCACTGAGGGTGGCGGTAGCCGCGGCCGTGCCGTAACAGATGGATACGAGGATGATGGCCGTGCCGCAGATGGATGGAGAAATGGGGCCGCCGGCCCTGGGGGCCGGCGGCGGGCTCGTGGGGCGCCGCCGCCCTGCAGTGGCGGCGCCGTTCGCGAGCCAGGGCGCGGGCGCGTCCGCCCGGGCCCGCCATGAGGCCGCCCGCTCGCGCGGGGCCTCGCAACCGACGCGCGTCAGTGCCTCGGGCGCTCGGCACCTGTGAGCGCTCCGTCGGCCTGCCGCGTCAGTGCGACGACGTTTCCCGTTCGGCCCCCGCCGACCTGCCGCACCAGAACGGCGGCGCCGGCCTCCAGCGCCGGGACGAACGGCATGCGGGCCGCCGAGTCCCGGCGACGGCATGGCGTCCCGGCAGCGGCTTGCGGCGTGTCACGCTGGAACGGCGGTACGCGGACCACCGCGCCAGTGCGACGGCACAACGGCCTGCCGCCCCGAGCCTGCCGCGCCAGAGCGGGCGCGAACAGGCCGTGCGCCGGCCGCTAGCCAGGCCGTACACCGGTGGCTGCGGACACCGTGCACATGCGGACACCGTCCACAAGCGGACACCGTGCACCGGCGGACGCGCGGACCGCCGCGCCAGGCGGGAGCGGTCAGTCGCCGTGCCGGGCGGGCGCGGGCAGCCGTCGTGCCGGGCGGACGCACGCGGACCGGCGCGCCCGAAGACGCACACACCGCCGTGCGCCAACCGAGACACCCACGGACCACCACGCCGCCTCGCCGGACGAAAGCGAGCCACCGCCACGCCCGATCGAACACGTACGAACCACCACACACTCAACCGAACACGCACAAACAACCGCACACCCCACCAAACGCGCACGAAGCACCGCGCGCCCAAGCGGACCTCAACGGATCACCATCGCGCCCATCTGGGCCTCGACGGATCACCACGGCGCCCACCCGGGCCTCGGCGGATCACCGCCGCGCCGGTCGGACCTCGGCGGATCACCGCCGCGTCCACCCGGACGCGATGGATCCCACCGTGCCGACCAGGCACGGGGAGCCGCCACGCCGCCTTGGACGCGCGGATCGCCGCGCCGCGGGATCGGGAAACACGTCGTCAGGGAACAGCTGGGGCGCCGAACGGGGTCGTCGTCGCCGGCACGGCCGGTTCCCGGGCGTCGGCACCTAGGACGCCCGCGAACCGCCACGCCGGTTCCCGGCGAGCCACCGCATCTACGGCGCCTCGGTCGCGTCTAGTCGCGAACCCAGGAGTCCCGCACCGAGCTCGTCAGCGCGTCGGTGGTCCATCCAAGCGCGGTCAGCACGTCACCGTAGCTGCTGGTGGCCTTGGTGCCGTTGGCGGCGACGAGGCCGGAGGCGTCCTCGACGAGCGGAGTGAGCTCGTCGACGGAGGCGGCCCGCGTGGTGCCCGGCAGGGCCTCGATGACCGGCGCCATCTCGGCGGGCGCGACCTGCCCGATCGTCGGCGACAGCCGGCCGCCGGCGGCCATCGGCAGCGCGCGCTTGGCGGCCTGGCCGAGGCCGGCCACGACGTTCTCGGCCGACAGGGACCCGACGCCGCCGGTGGCGCCGGTCAGCGTCTTGACCGTGGCGGTGCTGCCGCCCAGCAGGCCGGTCGCGGGGTCGGGCAGCAGCCCGCCGCTGTTGACCTTGTTCACCGTGCCGGCGACGCTCGTCGCGCCGCCGGCGTTCATCGCTTCGCCGACGGACTTCTTCAGCAGGCCCGTCGCCGCGTCGTAGGTGCCGCGCAGGGTCGAGCCCTCGGTCACGACCTGCTTCTTGTCCTGCGGCGCGCCCTTCACCGAGGGCGCCACCGGCTCCGCGAGGCGCGCCGCGCCCGCCAGGACGGGCACGGGCAGGGACTCGGTCAGGCCCCCTCCGCCGAGCGAGAAGCCGCCGACGATCGGCGACAGCTCGGGCAGCGCCCCGCCGTGGTGGGTGGCGTCCTCCGCCGCGTTGGGCGTGGTGGCGTATCCGCGCTTGTTCCTCGGCCCCCGCCGGCTCTTGGCCGCGGCGTCCAGCTCGGCCTCCGTCATGGGGCGGGCGGCGGACTTGGCCTGGGTGCCGCCGGCCAGCAGGCCGTTCAGCAGGCCGCCGCCGACCAGGCCGCCCAGCAGGCCGGTGATCGGGCTGCCGACCGAAGTGGTGCCCCCGCCCGGGCCGTCGTACCTGGCGGTGTTGTATTGAACTTCCGCTTGGGCAGGCGCGGCCAATGCCGCCGCCAAGCCGAATGCTGTGACGGCGACAGCCGTCCTGACTACTCGATTCATGATTGCCTTCCCGGCTCGTGATCGATCGCTCGCGAATGCGGTGGAAATGCGAATCGATAACCCCCGAATGCCGTGGCGGGCGCGCTATGGGCACCACATGAAGCGTGCCGTCACGGCTGAGCTACGGAAGCAGTTCTATCACTGGTTGTGATCGGCCGCAGGCGCATGAATGCCCAAGTAGCAGGGGTTTGCAGGCCGCTTACCGAGTGAGGGAGAGCGTTGAGCGAGGAGACAAAACGGGAAATAGACGGGCCTTGTTTCCGATAGTGCGCGCGTACTGATCGGCGCGGATGGCGCGCGGCGGAAGATCGGGTGCGGGAAGCTTTGGACCGCGTACACGAAATCTTGGATAAGCCCCCGGCGGCCCGCGCACAAAGGCTCGCGAAACAAATGTCGCGGGCCGGGGGCGCGGATATTCTCCGCCGCGCCCCCGGCCCGCGCGGGGCCGGTCAGGCGGGCAGAAGGGCGTCCTCCGCCTCGAACGGGAAACGGTCGGCGAAGGCCGGCCGCAGGTCCGTGAGCCACACCGCCGACGGGTCGTAGCGGGCGAAGAACGGCCGTCCCACCAGGGAGGGGTCGCGGGCCTGGATGAAGTGGAGCATGAACACCTGCTCCCCCGCGATCTCGGTCACGCCGTCGACGCACACCTTGCCCGGCGTCGCCGACATCGACGGGCCGCGGACCGTGCGGCAGAGGCCGGAGACGCTGGAGTACGCGTCCCGGAAGATCTCGTAGGCGCGCGCCAGCGGCACCGCGAAGTAGTCCTGGGGGCCCGTGTCGCGTTCGACGAACATGTAGTAGGGGATCATCCCCATCCTGAGCTGCCGGCGCCACATGTGCGACCAGACGGCGGGATCGTCGTTGATGGACCTGATCAGCGGGGCCTGGGTCCTGATCGTGGCGCCGCTGTCGAGCAGGCGCTTGACCGCCGACTCGACCAGGGGCGACTCCAGCTCCCGCGGGTGCGTGAAGTGGGCCATGAACGCGAGGTTCTTGCCCGCGTTCGTCACTTCCTCGAACATCTTGAGCGTGGAGTCGGCGTCGGGGTCGGTGGTGAAGCGCTGGGGCCAGTAGGCCAGCGACTTGGTGCCGATCCTGATCGACTCGATCTGCTCCAGATCCATCAATGGATCGATATATCGCCTGATGACCGGTTCGCCCATGATCATCGCGTCGCCACCGGTGATCAGCACGCTGGTGACCTCGGGATGGCGGCGAATGTAGGCCACCATCTGGTCGATGTCGTCGGAGGCGAACTTCAGGTCCGCGTCACCGACGAACTGCGCCCACCGGAAGCAGTAGGTGCAGTACGCGTGGCAGGTCTGCCCCTGCTTCGGGAAGAACAGCACGGTCTCGGGGTATTTGTGCTGCATACCCGGCACGGGCTCGTCGTCCATCTTCGGGACGTTGAGTTCCTTCTGGCCCGCGGGATGCGGGTTGAGCTGTGCGCGTACCCGGTTCGCCTCGGCCTGGATCTCGGCGTTCGGCGCCTCGGCCTTGAGCAGGTCCGCCAGCGCGGCGACGTCGGCGGCGGGGAGCATGTCCTCCTGCGGGAAGACGAGCCGGTAGATGGGGTCGTCGGGCGCGGCCGACCAATCTATGAGTTCATCGACGACATAGGCGTTGGTCCGGAACGGCAGCACCGTGGCCACGGCGCGGACCTTCAGCCGCTCCTCGTCGCCGAGCCCCGCACGCTTCAGGAGCTCGTCAAGGTGCTTGGACGTGTACGCCTTGAAGCGTCGCGTGCCAGCTTGGTTCAAGATCACTAGGCCTTTCCCATCTTTTTTGTTCGATCTGATGTAAACCTCACGACCCCGTCGCGCGTCTACGGTTCTTAATACCGGGACGGTGGCAGTGGCGTCACCGGTTCCGCTGGACTCCAAGTTTTCCTTGAGGTTTGCGGGCACTCGCGACATATCGCGATTCGTCATACACTGATTTGTCGTGACCCACGATCCGGACATGCGCGCCTCAGACGCCGATCGCGACCACGTGGCCGCGGTGCTGGCCGAGGCACTCGCCACAGGAAGACTCACCAGCGTCGAGCACGCCGACCGCCTGGACGTCACCTACGCCGCGAAGACCGTCGGCGAACTCGTGCCCCTCACCCGCGACCTGCCCGAGGTGTCCGCGTCCAGCGTGCCCACCACCATCGAGCAGCAGGTCATCGACTCGAAGTTCAGCAAGATCGCCCGCAAGGGGCGGTGGGTGGCCTCGCGCAACACCCGCCTGTCCGCCCGGTTCGGCGCCCTCATCATCGACCTCTCCGACGCGGTGCTGCCGGGGCGCGAGATCACCATCGAGACGAACGCCTGGTTCAGCAAGGTGATCGTGCGCGTTCCGGACAACGCGCACGTGATCGACGAGGGCAGCTCGATGTTCGGCAAGCGGAACGTGACGGGCGGCTCCCAGGCGGACGGGCCGATGATCCGGGTCACGGGTGCGTCGAAGTTCTCCAAGGTGATCGTGTCGCGCGGGATGGACGACTGGAACCTCCGCTGACCCACCGGGCCTCGGGACGACCGGCGCGCCGACGGGCGTGACCGGAGGCGCCGGGTGGACGCGCGCGGACGGGCGGGGCCGAAGGCGCGGGCGCGTGATGGGACTGGAAGGCGCGTACGAGGGAACCAACAGGGCCTACCCGCCGGTTAACCTGGCAGCTGCCTTGCCTACGATGCGGACATACCCGAGCCCGCGTTCCGGCCAAGCCGTGGCGGCGGGCTCGATGCCGTACGAGGTGACCATTGTCCGACAGCAGGCCCATCGCGCTCGACGCCATGGGCGGCGATCACGCACCGCACGAGATCGTGGCGGGGGCGGTGCACGCCGTGCGGGAGCGCGGCCTGTCCGTCGTGCTCGTCGGCTCGCCCCGCGTCCTCTACGAGGCGCTCGCCGACCACGACGCCACCAAGGAGGTCCCGATCGTACGGGCCGAGGAGGCCCTGTCGATGGACGAGGGCGCGCTGGCCAGCCTGCGCCGGCCCCGCTCCAGCATCGCCATCGCCTGCCACCTCGTACGGCGGGGCGACGCCGCCGCCGTCGTGTCGGCCGGGTCCACGGCCGGGATCGTGGCCACCGGCAAGCTCCGGCTCAAGGGCCAGCAGGGCGTGCTCAGACCGGCCATAGCGGTGGCCATCCCCACCCTCCCGAGGCCCACCCTGCTCATCGACGCGGGCGCGAACGCCGAGGTCAAGTCGGAGATGCTGGTCCAGTTCGCGCATCTGGGCACGGCCTACGCCGAGCTGTTGTACGGCATCGACGAGCCCCGCGTCGCGCTGCTCACGATCGGCAGCGAGGCCGAGAAGGGCAACAAGCTCGTCAAGCGCGCCCACGAACTGCTCCTGACCTCACCCGGCCTGCGCTTCACGGGCAACGTCGAGGGCCACGACCTGCTGTCCGGCAGGGCGGACGTGATCACCACCGACGGGTTCACCGGGAACGTGGCGCTGAAGACCATGGAGGGCGCGGTCCGCTACGCGTTCGCCGAGCTCAGGGACGTCGTCAGCGAGAGCAGGCTGGCCAGGCTGGGCGCCGCCATGCAGCGCTCGCGCATCCGCGAGCTGCGCCGCCGCCTCGACCCGGAGGCGTACGGCGGAGCCGTCCTGCTCGGGCTGAACGGCACCGTCGTCATCGCCCACGGCTCGTCCAGGGCGGGGGGCATCAGCGCGGCCTGCAAGCTCGCGGCCGAGCTGTCCGCGGGCGGGATCGTCTCCCGCATCGGCGAGAGGGTCGCCGCGCCGCATCGCTCACACAGACTGTGGTAACCCCGTAGTGTGTCACCGATCCACAGAAACAGGGGGTTATGTGGACGGGCTCATCACGGTTGCACCTGGGCTGACGTCGGCGGAGGCGGCGAAGGCCCAGCCGAACCATGTCCCGCGGCGGTCGAGCCGGTCACTGAGCGCGATCGTCAGGGCGAACGTCCTCACCCTGTTCAATCTGGTCATCGGCGTGCTCTGGGCGCTGGTGCTGATCTTCGGTGAGTGGCAGGACAGCCTGTTCGGGCTGGTCATCGTGGCCAACGTACTGATCGGGATCGTCCAGGAGTTACGGGCCAAGCGCACGCTCGACAAGCTCGCCGTGATCAATGAGGCCCCGGTGCGGGTACGCCGTGACGGCCGCGAGCGGCAGGTCCAGCCGCGCCAGGTCGTGTTAGGCGACCTCATCCTGCTGGGTCCCGGCGACCGCCTGCTGGTGGACGGCGAGGTGGTCGAGTCCGACGGCCTGGAGGTGGACGAGTCGCTGCTCACCGGCGAGGCCGACCCCGTGCACAAGGAGCCGGGCGACCGGGTGCTGTCGGGCAGCTTCGCGGTGGCGGGCACGGGCGCGTTCGTGGCCACGCGGGTCGGCACCGACGCGTACGCGGTGAAGCTGGCGGAAGAGGCCAGCAAGTTCCACCTCGCCCACTCGGAGCTGCGCGAAGGCGTGGCCAACTTCATCAAGTACATCACCTGGCTGGTCATCCCGATCGGCGCGCTGCTGATCTACAGCCAGCTCCAGCACACCGCCGACTTCGGCACCGCCCTCACCGGCGCGGTCGCCGGCATCGTCACCATGATCCCCGAGGGGCTGGTGCTGATGACGTCGATCGCGTTCGCCGTGGGCGTCATCCGGCTGGGGCGGCGCAGGTGCCTCGTTCAGGAGCTGCCCGCGATCGAGGGGCTGGCCCGGGTGGACGTGCTGTGCCTGGACAAGACGGGCACGCTCACCGCCGACGGCATGGAGCTCGACCAGGTGCTGCCCCTGCGCGAGAACCCTCAGGTGGAGGGCGCGCCGGTCGAGGACGCGCCGGCCATGGACGTGCCGGTCGAGGGGGCGCCGGTCGACGGTGCGGCGGCCAGGGACGCTCTGGCCGAGAGCGCGCTGGCGGCCCTGGCGCACTCCGACGGACACCCGAACGCCACCGCCCAGGCCGTACGGGACCGCTTCCCGCCTCCCGGCGAGGGGTGGACGGCCGTGCAGACGGTGCCGTTCTCGTCGGCGCGCAAGTGGAGCGGCGCGGACTTCGGGGATCGCGGCACATGGCTGCTGGGAGCTCCTGACGTCCTGCTCGACGGCGGCGACGGCTACCACCGGGCCGCCGAGCTGGCCGCCACCGGGGCGCGCGTCCTCGTACTGTGCCGCGCGCGACGGCTCCCGGACCCGGACGCCTTCACCTCCGCCGCCATCGGTCCGGAGCGGGCGGCGTTCCACGGCCAGGAGGCGGAGCCGACGCACAGCCCGGAGCCGACGCACAGCCCGGAGCCGACGCACGGCCTGGAGCCGGTGGCGCTGGTCACGCTCAGGCAGCGCATCAGGCCCGACGCGCACGAGACGCTCCGCTACTTCGCCAGGCAGGGCGTCACGGTCAAGGTCATCTCGGGCGACAACCCGGTCACCGTCTCCGCCATCGCCACCGCGCTGGAGATCCCGGACGCCCACCACGCCGTCGACGCGCGCACCCTCCCCCAGGACGACCAGGACCGGCTCGGCGAGGTGCTCGACGCGCACACCGTCTTCGGCCGCGTCAGCCCTCAGCAGAAGCGCCGGTTCGTCACCGCGCTGCAGGCGCGCGGCCACACCGTGGCCATGACCGGCGACGGCGTCAACGACGTGCTCGCGCTCAAGGACGCCGACCTGGGCATCGCGATGGGCGCCGGCAGCCCGGCCACCAAGGCGGTCGCGCAGGTGGTGCTGCTGGACAACACGTTCGCCACGCTGCCGCACGTCGTGGGCGAGGGCCGGCGCGTACTGGCCAACATCGAACGGGTCTCCAACCTGTTCCTCACCAAGACCTTCTACGCGATCGTGTTGTCGCTGCTCGTCGGGGTGTGCGGGATGATGTTCCCGTTCGCGCCCCGCCACTCCACCCTGACGAACGCCCTGACGATCGGCGTCCCCGCGCTCTTCCTGGCACTCGCTCCCACCCTCGAACGCTCGAAACCCGGCTTCGTCCCCAGGGTGCTGCGCTTCGCCGTGCCGGCGGGGGTGTTGTGCGCGGCGGCAGTGCTGCTGTCGTTCTGGCTCGCCCGGGGCGGCTCGTCCACCTTCGTCGAGAACCAGACGTCGGCGGTGATCACGCTCTTCCTCACCACCTGGTGGGTGCTCGTGCTGATCGCCAGGCCGCTCAACTGGTGGCGGCTCGCCCTGCTCGGGTCGATGGCGGCGGCCTTCGCGGTCGGCCTGACGATCCCCTTCGTGCGGGATTTCTTCGCGCTGCGACCGAACGACCTCACCGACAACCTGACCGCGGTCGGCATCTCGGTCGTGGCGGCCGCGGCGATCAGCGCCGCGGTCAAGCTCGCCGGTACCCTTAGAACATGACCGACCCGCAGATAATGCTCGCCGAGCGCGTCCAGCAGGCGCTGGCGCGCGCGTTCGGCGCCGAGCACGCCGACGCAGATCCGCTGATCCGGCCGTCCCAGTTCGCCGACTTCCAGGCGAACGTCGCGATGAGCCTGGCCAAGCGACTGCGACGGGCGCCGCGGGAGGTCGCCGAGGCGATCAGGGCGGAGCTGTCCGACTTCCCCGGCACGGTCGAGGTCAGCGGCCCCGGCTTCCTCAACATCACGCTCTCCGACTCGTGGGTCGAGTCCGAGGCCACGCGGATGCTGGCCGACCGGCGGCTCGGCGTCGGCACGATCACGCCGTCGCAGACCGTCGTGATCGACTACTCCGCGCCCAACGCGGCCAAGGAGATGCACGTCGGCCACCTGCGCACCACGATCGTGGGCGACTCGCTGGCCCGCCTGCACGAGCACCTCGGCAACACCGTGGTCAGGCAGAACCACCTGGGCGACTGGGGCACGCCGTTCGGCATGCTCATCGAGCACCTGCTCGACATCGGCGAGGAGACCTCGGTCGCGCAGCTGGAGGCCGGCCAGGGCACGGAGTTCTACCAGGCGGCGCGGGCCAAGTTCGACAGCGACGACGCGTTCAGGCAGCGGGCCCGGGTGCGGGTGACCACGCTGCAGTCGGGCGACCCCGAGACGCTGCGGCTGTGGCACGTGTTCATGGACGCCACCATCCGCTACTTCAACAAGGTCTACGAGCTGCTCGGCGTGACGCTGACCGACGCCGACCTCGCCGGCGAGAGCATGTACAACCCCATGCTGCAGCAGACCTGCGACGACCTGGAGGCGTCCGGGGCGGCGACGCTCAGCGAGGGCGCGCTCTGCGTGTTCCCGCCCGGCTTCACCGGCTCCGACGACAAGCCGCTGCCGCTCATCATCAGGAAGAGCGACGGCGGCTACGGCTACGCCACCACCGACATGGCGGCCATCCGCTACCGCGTCCACGACCTGAAGGCCGACCGCATCCTCTACGTCGTGGGCAACGAGCAGGCGCTGCACTTCCGGATGGTGTTCGCGGCGGCGCGGCTGGCGGGCTGGCTG
The DNA here is from genome assembly GCF_006334985.2 of Nonomuraea phyllanthi. Classification (GTDB taxonomy): domain Bacteria; phylum Actinomycetota; class Actinomycetes; order Streptosporangiales; family Streptosporangiaceae; genus Nonomuraea; species Nonomuraea phyllanthi. The sequence goes on along the minus strand of NZ_VDLX02000012.1, from coordinate 3,615 downwards.
CCCGAGACGGTGTCGGCCGAGCACGTCCAGATCGGCATGATGCTGGGCAAGGACGGGCGCAGGTTCAAGACCCGCTCCGGCGAGTCCGTCAAGCTGATGGACCTGCTCCAGGAGGCCGTCGAGCGGGCCAGGGGCGCCATCGCCGACCGGGGCTACGACGAGGCCACCACCCGGGAGATCGCGCACGCCGTCGGCATGGGCGCAGTGAAATATGCCGATTTGTCGGTCAGCCACGACAGCGAGTACGTCCTCGACTTCGACCGGATGATCGCCTTCACCGGCAACACCGGCCCCTACATGCAGTACGCGACCGCCCGGATCCGCTCCATCTTCCGCAAGGCGGGCGTGGACCCGGCCGAGGCGGCGGGCCCGATCGCGCTGGGCGCACCCGCCGAGCGCGCTTTGGGCCTCTACGTGCTGGGCTTCGGCGAGCTGGTCTCCCAGGTCACCGCCGAGTCCGAGCCGCACCGGCTGTGTGCCTTCCTCTACCAGACGGCCAGCCTGTTCAGCACGTTCTACGACGAGTGCCCGGTGACCAAGGAGGGCGTCGACCCGGAGACGAGGAAGCACCGCCTGGCCCTCTGCTCGCTCGTCCTGCGCGTGCTGGAGACCGGGCTCGACCTTCTGGGCGTCCCCGTTCCCGAGCGCATGTAACAGGCAGTTGACCCAAAGTCCCCAGATCCGCGGTGGGCGCGCCTCCACCTGGTTGGCGCGCCCGAGCGGCTAGGCTTTACGCGGTCATGAACAGAGGCCGAAATGGGGGAGTTCTCTGCCTTGAGCACGGACCTGACTGCGAGCCCCCCAGCAGCTCCGGAGTTGCACCGCTACGCCGAGGCGCTGCTGGCGCACCTCGCCGCCAAGGGCGCCGCGCCTCCCGCCGCACCGAGTTTCAGCGACATACCCGGCTATTGGCTGCCCCCGGCCGTCGAGGCACTGGTCGCCCTCCTTTCGGGCGATGATCCGCTCGACCCGCTGAGCCGGGCCGCCGGGCGCGACCAGCAGCAGACCGCGCTCTTCCTCTGCCTGGCCCTCGCGGTGTCCGGGCAGGGCAGCCGCATCCACGCGTCCTGGCTCGGCACCGCTTTCGGCGAACTGTCGCTCGACCGTCCGGTCTCGCACGGCCAGCGCTCGCTCTGGCTGGCCGCCGCCAGGGGCGCCTACGGCCCGGCCGGCAAGATCTTCGTGCTGCGCAAGCTCGACGCCCTGGCCGTGCAGGAGCACGCCGACCCCGAGGAGTGGGTACAGGCGCTGGTTCCTGGCGAGCCGTCGGTCGTCGTCCCGCCCTCGCTGGTCGACTTCCCGGAGATGGCCGAGATCCCCGAGCTGGCCAGGCCGGCGGTGGCCGCCGCCCGGCTGGCGAGGCTGCGCGGACGGTGCGCGGAGATCACCTCGGCACGGCAGACCGAGCGCGACCTCACCGGGGCTCTCGACAGGACCTCCGGCAGCCAGGGCACGACCTGGGCCGGCGACGAGCCGCTGGCCGTGCTGCGCTCCCTCATCGGATCGGGCGGCCCGGCCGGGCCGATGGCCTCGCTCCACTCGTACCTGCTCGACGACCTGCGCCCCGGCGCCGACCCGCGGCTCGCGGCCATCGCCCTGCACGTGGCGGCGCCGATCCTGCGCGGCGTGGCCGAGGAGCTGGAGGCCGACAGCAGCCTGGAGCCGCCCGCCACGATCACGGTGCCACTGCTCGGCCACCGCATCCAGCTGCGGCCCGAGGGCCCCGAGCCGTCGTCGCTCGCCGCCGCCGAGCACGCCGTCCTCGCGGACGGCATCGTGCCCCGCCCCCGCCCGTGGGCCGCCATGGTGCTGCTCGTGGCCGGAGTCGCCTGTTTCATCGCCACGCCGTTCGCCGGCAGCATCCTCCTGGCGGCCGCCGGTGTGGCCATGCTCGGGCTGGGCGGCTGGCAGCTCTGGCAGCGCCGCAAACTCGTCGAGGCCGACGCCCTGTACGCGGCGGCGCAGGTCAACGAATTGAGGGAGCTGGCCGAGGGCGCGGTGTGGGCGCTGCACTCGTACGCACGGGAGGCGGAGACCCGCGCCAAGCAGGCCGCCGAGGACGCCACCGAGCTCACCCGCCTGATCCGCCGCGGCCCCCGCGCGGCCTAGCAACGCGCGACCCTCTGCGACCTAGCTGACACAGCTCCTGCGGCCCAGCAGACACGGCCCCTTGAGGCTTGGCCGGGCGCGGCCCCCGTGGCACTGGTATGACCACCGCGCAGCTTCACAGGCCCCACAACCCGCTGCGGCTCCACGCCCACACATAACGCACCGTGACGCCGAGGGTGACCGCTGTCACCCCTCCGCCCATCATCTGAACCGTCTCCATCGCGGTTCAGGGCTCGCTGGAAACGGCCCGCGCTCGGCGAGCCACAGCCGCCCGGCACCCAGCACACCGGCCGGCACTCTCCGTGTCCGGACCGTCCTGGTGGCCCGGACACCTTCGGTCAGGTGGTCTCGATTTCCACGTGAGCGGGCGCGAGCAGGAAGACGCGGTCGGCGATGCGCTCGATCCGCCCCTCGCACCCATAGGCCAGCCCGGCGGCGAAGTCGACCATTCTCGTCGCCTCGGGCATCGGCATGCCAGACACATCCATGATCACCGTCTGACCGTCACGGAAGTGCTGGCCGATCAACGGCGCGTCGTTGTACTTGAGCGGCTGGATCATCACGATGCGCGACGAGTCGACGTTCGCGCGCCACCGCCTGGCGGCCCGTTCGGTCGCGGGGACGTACTCGTCCTCGTAGTGCTCGTCGTCTTCGTAGCCTTCGTCGTAGTGATCGACCCCGCTCAGGCCAAGGTAGCTCACCACCTTGCGCACTGCCCCCATCGGCTTGTCCTTTCCTCAGGAACTCACCGTAATCGGCACGTCCCTACACATTGGACGGTAACCGACGATTCCGCATTCGCCACGCGACACGCCCAGCCCTAATTCCATTTTGTACGGCTTGCAGCCCGCTTGCATCTGGATATCCGACCCCCGTACGCCCCTGACCACCCGCGCCTCTTCCCTGTCGGCCCCTTCACCGCACGGTTTTCAAGGGTAAACCCGCGGTGCCAGGCCCCGCTGGACTCTCCGCCTACCCGGTGGACGGATACAGAGGGTAACCAACGCGGGGTTCGTCTCGGCGGCTCGGCGCACGTCCGCTATTCGACGCGACAGCTCGAATTGGGCACGCCTCGAACCGGAAGAGAGGGGCACGCCTCATCGTGGATCCTCGAGGCGTGGGAAGCCGCGCACGGACTGCCGCCGGCGCTTAGGGGGCGGGGCCGTCCCGGGGACGCGCGCACCCGCACAACACAAAAAAAGGGGGTCCGACGCGCAAGGCGTCGAACCCCCTCCAAAGATTGTCCGGCGGTGACCTACTCTCCCACACCCTCCCGAGTGCAGTACCATCGGCGCAGAGAAGCTTAACTTCCGGGTTCGGAATGTAACCGGGTGTTTCCTTCCCGCCATAACCGCCGTAACCCCGAGAAACAGCACTGTTTGCTGTCTCAGAATCACATAATGGACGCGAGCAACACGACTAGAAAAGTCTGCTTTGTGGTCAAGTCCTCGGCCTATTAGTACCGGTCAGCTCCACACGTTACCGCGCTTCCACCTCCGGCCTATC
>NZ_VDLX02000011.1 GCF_006334985.2 Nonomuraea phyllanthi | reverse complement strand
TGGCGTCCGGCGGCAGGTAGACCCGCACCACGGACGCCTTCTTGTTGAGCACCACGTCGAGGAAGCCGGGGTCCTGGTGGCTGAAGCCGTTGTGGTCCTGGCGCCACACGTGCGACGACAGCAGGTAGTTGAGCGAGGCGACCGGCCGCCGCCAGGGGATCCGCTTCGAGGCCTCCAGCCATTTGGCGTGCTGGTTGAACATGGCGTCGATGATGTGGACGAACGCCTCGTAGCAGTTGAACAGCCCGTGCCGGCCGGTCAGCAGGTAGCCCTCCAGCCAGCCCTGGCACAGGTGCTCGCTCAGCACCTCCATGACCCGGCCACCGGCCGCGAGGTGCTCGTCGGTGGGTTCGATCCCGGCGTTCCAGGCGCGCGTGGTGGTCTCGAAGACGGCCTGCAGCCGGTTGGAGGCGGTCTCGTCCGGGCCCATCAGCCGGAAGGTGTGCGGGTTGGCGGCGATCACGTCGCGCAGGAACGCGCCCAGCACCCGGGTCGGCTCGCTCGACTCCGCGGCCGGTGTCTTGACCTGCACCGCGTACTCGCGGAAGTCGGGCAGCCGCAGCGGGGCGAGCAGTTCGCCGCCGTTGGCGTGGGGGCTGGCGCTCATCCGCAGCGGCCCTTCCGGCACCGCCCGCAGCACGGCGGGCACCGGGCGCCCATCGGCGTCGAACAACTCCTCCGGCCGGTACGAGCGCATCCACGCCTCCAGCATCGCCAGATGCTCGGGGTTGTCGCGGACGCCGGACAGCGGCACCTGGTGGGCCCGCCACGTGCCCTCGACGGGCAGGCCGTCGACCTCGCGCGGCCCCGTCCAGCCCTTCGGCGTCCGCAGGACGATCATGGGGAGGCGGCCGGCACGGCCCTCCTTGTAGGCGGCGATCTCGTCGAAGACGGTGTCGAGGGTGGCGGCCATCTCCTCGTGCGAGGGGCCGACGACGTGCGGGCGGTAGCCGTACCCCTCCATGAGTTTGAGCAGTTCGGCCTCGGGGATGCGGGCCAGCACGGTCGGGTTGGCGATCTTGTAGCCGTTCAGGTGCAGGATCGGCAGCACCACGCCGTCACGGTACGGGTCGAGCAGCTTGTTGGAGTGCCAGCTCGTGGCCAGCGGACCGGTCTCGGCCTCGCCGTCGCCCACGACGCACGCCACGACCAGGTCCGGGTTGTCGAACGCGGCGCCGTACGCGTGCGCCAGCGAGTACCCCAGCTCCCCGCCCTCGTGGATGGAGCCCGGCGTCTCCGGGGCGACGTGGCTCGGGACGCCGCCGGGGAAGGAGAACTGCCGGAACAGCCGCCGCATGCCCTCGACGTCCTGCGAGACCTCGGGGTACCTCTCCGAGTAGGAGCCCTCCAGCCAGGCGTGCGCCACCGCCGCGGGGCCGCCGTGGCCGGGGCCCGCGATGTAGATCATGTTCTGGCCTCGCTCGCCGATGATCCGGTTGAGGTGAGCGAAGACGAAGGTGAGGCCGGGGGTGGTGCCCCAGTGGCCGAGCAGGCGCGGTTTGATGTGCTCGGGTCGCAGCGGCTCGGTGAGCAGGGGGTTGTCCAGCAGGTAGATCTGCCCCACCGACAGGTAGTTGGCGGCACGCCAGTACGCGTCGATCGTCCGTGTCGTCGTCATAATCACGATGATTTCCGGCACACCGCCCCCGGCCTAGGGGCCTTGGTCCCCAAGCTCCCGAGTCCAACCTCACAAGGGGATCTTCCAGCACAGCCGCGTGCCACCCTCGCCGGGAGACTCCAGCCGCGCGGTGCCGCCCAGACGGGCGGCCCGTTCCTCGATGTTGCGCAGGCCGCTCCGGCGACCCCCCTCGCCCGTGCCGATGCCGTCATCGGTGACCATCAGGGTGAGGCCCGCGCTGCCGACCTCGACGGACACCTCTGCCCGGGTGGCGTGGGAGTGGCGGACCACGTTGGACAGGGCCTCGCGCAGCACCGCCAGCACGTGCTCGGCGGCCCGCTCCGGCACAAGGGTGTCGATCTGCCCCTCCATCCGCAGACCCGGCATGAACCCCAGGTGACTGCCCGCGCCCTCCACCAGGCCCACGATCTGCCCGCGCAGGCTCGGCGCGGCATCGTCGTGCGCTCCCTGCAGGGCGAAGATGGACGAGCGGATCTGCCGGATGGTCTCGTCCAGCTCGTCGATCGCGTGCTGCACCCGCTTGGACGCCTCCGGCCGCTCCACCAGCCGGACCGTGCTCATCAACGTCATCGCGGTCGCGAACAGCCGCTGGATGACCACGTCGTGCAGGTCCCTGGCGATCCGGTCACGGTCCTCCAGCAGGCCGAGCCGCTCCGCGTCCCGCCGCGCCTCGGCCAGCTCCAGAGCGATCGCCGCCTGTCCGGCGAACGCCTGCAGCATCTGCCGGGTGGCCGCGCTGAACGGCAGCCGCCCGCTGCGCTTCGCCAGCACCAGCACGCCCCGTACGGCCGGCGCGGCTCCCAGCGGGACCATCAGCCCCGGGCCGAAGCCGGCTCGCCGCAGGGGCGAGCCCGGGTGGGAGACACTCTGCAGGTCGGGGCTGGACGTCGGCTCCCCTCGGGTGAACGCGGCGCCCGCGAGCGTGGCCGACACGTCGAAGGCGGCCTCGGCCAGGATCTCCGCGCCCTCACCCTCGGCGACCTCCACCAGGAGGGCCTGCCCGTCGGCGTCCGGCAGCATCACCAGCGCCAGGTCCGCGTCGCTCATCTGGCGGGCCCGCGCGGCCACCACCGACAGCACCTCCCGCGGGTCCGCGCCGGACAGCAGGCTCGTGGTCACCTCCGAGGACGCCTGCAGCCACGTCTCGCGACCGCGCGACTCCTCGTACAGGCGGGCGTTCTCCACCGCGACGCCGGCGGCGGTGGCCAGCGCGACCACCACGGCCTCGTCCTCCTCGTCGAACTCGCCGCCGCCGCGCTTCTCCGTCAGGTACAGGTTGCCGAACACTTCGTCGCGCACCCGGATCGGCACGCCCAGGAAGGTGCCCATCGGCGGGTGGCCGGGCGGGAACCCGTAGGACTCCGGATGGTCGGAGATCCGGCCCAGCCTGAGCGGCCGGGCGTCCTTGATCAGCAGGCCGAGCAGCCCCAGCCCGTGCGGCCAGTGCTCGATCCTGGCGATCTCCTCCTCGCTCAGCCCGACCGGGATGAACTGCAGGAGCGTGTTGTCCTGCCCCACCACGCCGAGCGCGCCGTAACTGGCGTCCACCAGCGTCGTCGCGGTCTCGACGATGCGCCGCAGCACCGTCGGCAGGTCGAGATCACTGCCGACCGACACCACGGCCTCCAGCAGCGCGTGCACCCGGTCCCGGGTGGCCAGCACGGCGTTCAGCCGGACCTGCAGCTCCGCCAGCAGCTCATCGAGCCGCATCTGCGGCAGCAGCGGGCTGCGTTCATCCTCCACGCTCATCCTCCACGCCGATCAGTGTCGCACCCGGGCGACAGGCTGCCTAGCGCGATCGGGCTGCGCGGCCCGCGAACCTTCGTCCTGTCGCGCATGCCGCCGCTTCGGTAGCGTCGGAGACATGATTCGTGTGTTCCTCCTCGACGACCACGAGGTCGTCCGCCGAGGCGTCGCCGCCCTGCTGGACTCCGAGGACGACATCGAGGTGATCGGGGAGGCGGGCACGGCCGAGTCGGCGATCGCGCGCATCCCGGCGCTCGAGCCGGACGTGGCGGTGCTGGACGTGCGGCTCCCCGACGGCAACGGCGTGGACGTGTGCCGCGAGGTGCGCTCGCGGGTGCCGGGGCTGGCGTGCCTGATGCTGACCTCGTTCGCCGACGACGACGCGCTGTTCGACGCGGTGATGGCCGGCGCCGCCGGTTACGTGCTCAAGCAGATCCACGGCTCCGACCTGGTGGGCGCCGTCCGCACGGTCGCGTCGGGGCAGTCGCTGCTCGACCCGCGGACCACGGCGGCCATGTTGCAGCGGCTGCGCGAGCAGGCCACCAGGAAGGATCCGCTGGCCGCGCTGACCGAGCAGGAGCGGCACATCCTCGACCTCATCGGGGAGGGGCTGACCAACCGGCAGATCGGCGAGCGCATGTTCCTGGCCGAGAAGACGGTCAAGAACTACGTCTCGAACCTGCTGGCCAAGCTCGACATGCAGCGCCGCACCCAGGCCGCCGCCCTGGCGGCGCGGCTGCGAGCCGAGCGCGGGCAGTGACGGCCGGCCGGCGGGACCGACGCGCCGCCGGCCCGTAGCCCCGGCGTCGTCGCCGGCAGGACGCCCGGGAGGCGTCTCGCGCCCCCGGGCCCTACTCGTGGACCAGGAGGGAGATCGCGTCGTCGATGAGGGAGTCGCCGTCCTCCGCGGAGATGCGGCGGGCGCTGACGAGGGACGCGATTCCCTGCATGACGGCGGCGAAGAGCAACTGCAGCCGGTACGGGTCCTGGGCTTTGAGCACTCCGGCCTCGGTGCTGCGCTCGATCAGGTCACCGATGGCCGCGAAGAGCCGCCCCGAGGCCGCGTGCAGCCCTTCGGGAGCGTCGCCGTTCTTCGCGGTGAACATGAGGTCAAGGAGCGCGGCGTCCGTCACGGCGAAGCGCACGTAGGAGATCGCGATGGCGCGGAAACGCTGCTTGTAGCCCTCGGCGTCGGAGGCGATCACCGCCTCCACGTCATCGGCGAGGCGGTTGAAGCCTCGCTCGGCGAGCGCGTCGAGGAGTGACTGCCGGTCGATGAAGTGACTCCGGGGTGCGCCATGACTGACGCCGGCCTTCCGTGCCAGCTCACGCAGCGACAGCGCGTCGATGCCGCCCTCGCGCAGCGTCTGCTCGGCCTGGTCGAGCAGGACGGCTCGTAGGTTGCCGTGATGGAAGGGTTTCTGGGTCACTCCCTCAGCCTATCTCGAACTAGACGTTGCCTAGAAACTAGGCAACGTCTAGTGTCACTGTCATGACCCCCGACCTCACAGGCAAGACAGTCATCGTCACCGGCGCGAACAGCGGCATCGGGCTCGCCACCGCCAGAGCACTCGCCGGATACGGCGCGCGCGTCGTCTTCGCGGTGCGCAACACCGCGAAGGGCGGAAGCGCCGCCTCGACGGCGCCCGGCCTCACCGAGGTGCGCCACCTGGATCTGGCCGATCTGGCGTCGATCCGCCGCTTCGCCGCCGACTGGCGGGGCCCGATCCACCTGCTGGTCAACAACGCGGGCACCTCGGCTCCCGAACTCGAGAGGACCGCCGACGGATTCGAGCTGCACTTCGGAACCAACCACCTCGGCCCGTTCGCCCTGACGAACCTGCTCCTGCCCCACGTCACCGGACGCGTGGTCTCTCTGTCGTCACAGGCGGAGCGAATGGGCAGGATCAACCTCGACGATCTCAACTGGGAACGCACCCGCTACCGACAGTCCGGCGCCTATGCGACGTCGAAGCTGGCGAACGTGCTGTTCTCCTCCGAGCTGCAACGCCGGCTCAACGCCGCCGGGTCGGCGGTGCTGGCGGTCGCGGCGCACCCCGGCTTCGTCGCCACGAACATCTACGACCGGGCGTCCGGGCTCGGCACCAGGCTGATGCTCCGCCTGTTCGCCCAGACCCCGGAGGAGGGCGCCCTGCCGGTGCTGCATGCCGCCACCGGGAACGTCCCCGGTGACAGCTTCATCGGACCGGAACACTGGCTGCACATGCGTGGCGGTGCCGAACCGATCGGCCGGTCCAGGACCGCGCAGGACACGGAGCTCGCCCGGCGGCTCTGGGACGCCTCGGAGAAGCTCACCGGCGTGTCGTTCTGCCTCTAGGATCCGCACCGGTGCGGGCCTCACCGCGAGGGCGGACCGGCGGATCGAGCACGACTCGACACGCGCCCTAGAGCAGCGGCGGGACGGTGATGAGGTCGTCGACGTCGGCGGCCACGTCGCACACGACGTCCACGACGCCCTCGACGTTGCGGACGGCCTCGGTGAGGGCGAGGGCCTGTGACCGCCGCCGCACCCGCCCGCCGATCCTCACCACGCCCGCGTCGATCTCTATGGTGAACGGGCCCAGCTCGGAGAGCTCGGCCCGGATGTCGGCCTCCAGCTCCGCGGCGGAGCGGGTGAAGACGCGCAGCACGTCCCGCTGGTGCAGGGTGCCCGCGATCCGTCCCGTGACCACGTCGATCACGGGCAGTTGCTTGATGTGGTGGGCATGCATCAGCCGGGCCGCGTCGCGCACGCTGGTGCCCGGGGTGACGGTGATCGCCGGAGAGGTCATCAGCTGCGCCGCCGTGACGCCCGCCGCCTTGTCGTGGTCGCGCCGCCGGCTGCGGGACTCGAACATCGACACGCCGTGGCGTACCGTGTCGATCTCCTTGAGCAGCAGGTCGTCCTCCGACACCACGCCCACCGGGCGGCGGTCGGCGTCGACCACGGTGACCGCGCCCACCGCGAACCGCTTCATCGCGGCCACGATGTCGGCGAACGACGCGTCCGCCAGCACCGCGATGGCCACCCGTCCCATGACGTCCTTGACTTCGATCGGCATGAACATCCTCCTCGCTTCCGCGTCCCACGCTCCCGTACGGCGGCCCGCCCGGTCAGCGGCGAACGTCCCCGATGACCGGGCCGAAGGTCCTCACGAGCGGACCACCGCCACCGGGCACTCGGTGTGGCCCAGCACGCCCCGGCTGACCGAGCCGAGCAGCGCCGCCCCCACAGGGCCGCCCCCGTGCGAGCCCACGACCAGCAGGTCGGCTCGCTCGGCCGCCGCGGTGAGCGCGTCCACCGGCCGCGCGCACCGCACGTCCTCGACGACCGTAGGCCAGGGCATCTTCTTCCTCCGGCCGGAACCCGCCCTGATGGCGGGCGCGCCCCCGCTGTTCCAGCTGCACGCGCTCAGCGCGCCGGTGCTGTTCGCGATCTGGCCGTTCACCCGGCTGGTGCACCTGCTGACCGCACCTGTCGGCTACCTCACCCGGCCGTACATCGTCTACCGCAGCAGGGTCTACCGCAGCAGGGACGAGCGGCGCTCCACCGCCCGGCGCGGCTGGGAGCCGTCACGCTGACGAGCCTGGCCTCCACCGTCTCTGCTCGTCCTGGACAGCGATCCGCCCACCCTGGGGGCAGGGTGGGCGGAAGCCTGGAGCGCTACCTGAGCCACGGGGTACGCCGGACGAGGGGCATGCCGCCGAGTCCGAGGGTGCTGCCGGCGCCGGCGAGGGCCAGGCCGATGAGGACGATCGCGTAGATGAGGTGCTCGTCCATGAAGGGGTTGGTGTCCAGGGGCAGCTCCGCGGCCCACATGAGCAGCAGCATCGCGCTCCCGGCACCGGCGGCGATGCGGGTGCCGGCACCGAGGGCGAGGGCCAGGCCGATGCCGAGCAGGCCGGCCATGAACAGCCAGTCCACCCACGCCTGACCGGCCAGGGTCGAGAAGAAGCCGCCGAGGGCGTGCTCGCCGGTCCCCTTGAGGAAGCCGGTCGTCGGGCTGCCGCCGTTGATCCAGGCCTTGGCCGCCGGGGTGGCGAAGCCCCAGCCGAACGTCTTGTCCAGGAAGGCCCACAGGAAGATCCAGCCGATCGAGATCCGGGCGACGGCCCAGACGTAGTCGACCGGGGCCTTCCGCGCCGCCTTGTCCACGCTGGTCCGCATCACCGGCCTGTTGATGGTGGTGGCCATGACGGGCCTCCCTTTCCGGTTCCGTCGTGCGTCCTTGTCTCACCTCCATCACACCGTTCGCGGCCGCCCGCGATCAGTGCCGTACGGCCCGCGGCGCGGGGACCTTGGTCATCTCCCCGTGCGCATGGGAAAGGACCTACGTCCCTGTTACCGGCGACGTGAACGCGCGAAGACTTGGAAGCGGAACAGCCCTGGGTACGTGTCCACCGACCGGAGGACGACGAACACGGAGGACGTGACGGTGACGCCATTGTCTGGGCTGTCGTCGGCGGAGGCGGCCTCGCGGCTCGCGCGGGACGGCGCCAACGTGCTCCCGCGCAAGCCGCCCGTTCCCTTGTGGCGCCGGATCGCCACGCAGCTACGCGACCCGCTCATCATCGTCCTGCTCATCGCGGCGGTCCTCACCGTCACCACGGGCGACTGGGCCGACGCCGCCGTGATCATGCTGGTGATCGTCGTCAACACCACCGTCGGGGTGGTGCAGGAGATCCGCGCCGATCGAGCGATCACGGCCCTGGCACAGCTGGCGAGCCCGGAGGCGCGCGTGGTCCGCGACGGCCGCCAGCGGCAGATCCCCTCCGGCGAGGTGGTCGTGGGAGACCTGCTGATCCTGGCCGAGGGCGACATCGTCCCCGCCGACGCCGAGGTGAGCGAGTCGGCGGCCCTGCTCGTCGACGAGTCGGCCCTGACGGGTGAGTCGGTGCCGGTGGACAAGCCCGCGGGCGAAACGGTCTCCTCCGGCACCGTCGTCGTGCGCGGGCGCGGCCGGGCGGAGGTCACCGCCATCGGGACGGCGAGCGCCGGCGGCCGCATCGCGTCCCTGATGGTCGAGGAGACCGGCCCGACCCCGCTGCAACGCCGCCTGATGGGAGTCGGCCGGCTGCTGGCCGGCGTCGCCGTGCTGCTGTCGGCGGTGGTCCTGGCCCTGGGGCTGGTGCGCGGGCAACCGGTGGAGCTGATGGTGGTCACCGCCATCAGCCTGGTGGTCGCCGCCGTACCCGAGTCCCTGCCCGCCGTCGTGACGCTCAGCCTGGCACTGGGAGCACGCCGGATGGCCGCGCGCAACGCCCTCGTCCGCAGGCTGCCCGCCGTGGAGACCCTCGGCTCGGTGACCACCCTGGCCACCGACAAGACCGGCACCCTGACCGAGGGCCGGATGGTGGCCCGCCACCTGTGGACCCCGGAGGCGCAGGCCACGGTCAGCGGCAGCGGCTACGCGCCCGAGGGCCAGGTCACCGGCGAGCGGCCCGTCGATCCCCGCGCCTTCAACGCGCTGCTGACGGCGGCGGTGCTCTGCAACGACGCCCGGCTCTCGCCCCCGCGGGACGCACAGGGGGAATGGACGGCGCTGGGCGACCCCACGGAGGCGGCCCTGCTCGCCGCGGCCGCCAAGCTCGGCCTCGACCGCGAGGACGTGCAGGCCCGCTTCCCCCGCGTGGCCGAACTGCCCTTCGACAGCGACCGCAAGCGCATGAGCTCCGTGCATCTCCTCCCCGGCGGCGGCGCCCGGCTGATCTGCAAGGGCGCGCCGGAAGCGCTGCTCCACCACCCCGTTCTGGTCGACGACCCGGAACTGCTCGCCCGTGCCGCCGCGCGAGCCGACCGGTTCGCCCGAGCCGGGTACCGGGTGCTGGCGGTCGCGAGCGCGGATCTCGACGCCGCGCCCTCGGCGATCCAGGAGAGCGGCCTGTCGCTGCTCGGGCTGATCGCGATCCTGGACCCGCCACGACCGGCGGCCGCCACCGCCGTCGCCGACTGCAGGCGGGCCGGCATCAGGCCCATCCTCATCACCGGCGACCATCCGGGCACCGCCCGCGCCATCGCCACCGAGCTGGGCATCATCTCCGGCGGTGACCGGGTCGTCGACTGCCGCGAGCCCGGCGCCCTCGATCAGGGCCGGGCCGGCGTCTACGCGCGCGCCACGCCCGAGCAGAAGCTCGACATCATCCAGAGCCTGCAGGCCCAGGGCGGCGTCCTGGCCATGACCGGCGACGGGGTCAACGACGGCCCCGCGCTGCGCCGCGCCGACATCGGCGTGGCCATGGGCAGACGCGGCACCGAGGTCGCGCGGCAGGCGGCGAACCTCGTCCTCGCCGACGACAATCTCGACACCGTCGTCACGGCCGTCGAAGAGGGCCGCCGGGTGTACGCCAACATCCGCCGCTTCCTGGTCTACGGCCTGTCCGGCGGCGCGGCCGAGATCGCCGTGATGCTGCTGGGCCCGTTCGCCGGACTCCCGCTGCCGCTGCTGCCCGCCCAGATCCTGTGGATCAACCTGCTCACCCACGGCCTGCCCGGAGTGGCCCTGGGCGGCGAGCCCACCGTGCCGGGAGCCATGGCCGGCCCGCCCCGGCCACCCACGCAGAGCATCCTCGGCGCGGGCCTGTGGCAGCGGGTCATCCGGATCGCCGTCGTGCTCACCGCCGTCACCCTCGGCGTCGCCGTCTGGGCCTCGCTCACCGGGCGGCCGTGGCAGAGCATGGCCTTCTTCGCTCTCGGCGCCACCCAGCTCGGCGTCGCGCTGGGCTCGCGAACCCGGCCGCGATCGCTGGCCAACCCCATGCTGCTGCTCGCCGCCGCCGGCGCGTTCGTCCTGCAACTGGCGGCCCTGTACGTGCCACCGCTGCGCCAGCTGCTCAGCACGGAACCCCTGAACGCCGGCGACCTGCTGATCGTCACGGCGCTGTCCGCCCTCGGCTATGCCGCCGCGCGCCTCGACCGGATCCTGCACCCGTCCCCCCGCCCCCAAGGACTTGCAGCGGAGCAGCCCGGTCCTCGCCAGGCCCCCTGACCGCCCTCCCAGGTCGTCCTCGCCGGTGCGGTGGGCCTGGAAGGTCGTCCGCGTCTGACAGGCCGGCGGTCGTGGCGTCGTTCGGTCGTGGCGTCGTTAGGGTGGCGGATGTGATTCGCGCGGTGGTGATCGATGTGGACGACACGCTCTGCCTGACCGAGGCGGCGTGCTTCGAGCTGGAGAACGACGTTCTGGCGCGGCTCGGCCGGGAGCCGATGTCCCGGGCGGCGCATCTGTCCACGTGGGGGCTGCCGCTGCTGGAGGCGATGCCGCGGCGTTCGCCGGGCGTCGATCTCGCGGCGTTCGCCGACGTCTACCGGGAGGTGCTCGCGGAGTACGTGGCCGACGGCCGGCTGGATGCGGTCGCGCCGGAGAACCTGCGGGCGCTCGACGATCTCGCCGCCGCGGGTCGCGGCGTGATGCTGCTGACCTCGCGGACCGAGGCGGAGGTGGCGCACCTGCTGGCGCCGGACCACGCGCTGACGGGCCGGCTCGACGGCGTCTATCACGCCGGCAACGTACGCTTCGGCAAGCCGGACGGCCGCGCGTTCGACGAGCTGCTGGCCGCGACCGGGCTGCAGCCCAGCCAGTGCGTGTACGTCGGCGACTCCCCCGGCGACGCCCAGGCCGCCAACGGCGCGGGGCTGGGTTTCATCGCCTGCATGCAGAGCGGCATCCGGCGGCGTACGGAGTTCGACGGGCATCGCGTGGACGCGTTCATCGACGCGTTTCCCGAGGTGGTGGAGGTCCTCGCCGACGTGGAGGTGCGCACCCGGGCGGGACGCGACCGCTGGTGTTCCGGCCTTGAGGCCGGGGGTGGAGCGGACCAGCCCGCGTAGCGGGGCAGGGAAAGGCGAATCGCCGCCTCCCTGGCCGGCGAGCACGGCCTCCGCCGGTCGCAGGCACGTGCCGGGGACGGACCCTCGCGAGGGCGGGCTCCTCCCACGTTCGGCCAGGAGCGAGTTACGGATGGGTGACGGACTCTTGACCATGACGCGTCAGGTGAACGGGACCGGCAGCGCCCGGATGCCGCGCAGTGTCGACGTGGCCCGCCTGGCCCGCGTCTCGCAGAAGACGGTGTCCCGGGTGTTCAACAACGAGCAGTACGTCTCGGACGAGGTACGCGGGCGCGTGCTCGCCGCGGCCGAGCACCTGGGCTACCGGCTGAACAACGCGGCGGGGGTGCACTACGACGAGTTCGGCAACCTCACGCGCGACCTGCCGGTGCGCGCCGCCCCCGGCTCGCCGCTCGACCTTCCCGAGGGTGCGAGCGCGACGTGCTGGGTGGACGGCCTCACCGTCCTCTCGGACGCCGACGTGCTGGCCACCTACGAGCACCCGCACTTCGGCCGCTGGCCGGCGATCACGACCCGCCGCCACGGCCGAGGCCGCGTCACCTACGTCGGCACCGTGCCGGGCCGCGCCCTCGCCCGCGCCCTGGCCCTGTGGCTGGCGCCGACCCCGGTGAGCGGCTGGTCCGGCCTGCCCGCCTCCGTCACCGCCGCGACCGGTACGTCCCCCGGCGGGCGCCGCGTCCACGTGGTGCACAACTGGAGCTGGGAACCCGCCCGCGTCCGGCCCCCGCTCCCCCTGTCCGACGCCCTCGCGGGTGCCCCGGTCCCCGCGGGACGTGCGGGTCCTCACCGTCTGGCCCTCCCCTGAAACGCCCCACACCCCCCACCGGAGGCACCATGAACATGCGGACCAGGGTGTTGACCGCCGGGTTGGCGGCCTTGCTGCTGATCCTGACGGCCCTGCCGGCTCAGGCCGTCAGCCCGACCCCGCGAACCCTCTACCAGCTGCCCGGCAACGCCCAGTGCACCAAGGGCTACGGCAACTGCGCCGGGGTTCCGAAGGCGGCGGCACTGCCGAACGGGCGCCTCGTCGCCGGGTTCGAGAAGGCGACGGTCGGCCCGTCCGGCACGGCGGTCGGCCAGGTCATCCCCGTGTACAAGAGCGACGACGACGGCACGACCTGGCAGTGGCTGTCGGACGTCCGGGCGCCGGCGTACCTGTCGAACGACCCCGCGTACGCCAGATACACCAGCAACTGGGCGAGCCCGTACTTCTACGTCCTGCCCCAGAACGTGGGCGGCCTGGCCGCGGGCACGCTGCTGCTGTCGACCGTGGTCACCGGCGAGGACGTCTACTACACCGAGCAGAAGGCGGCCGACCCCGACTGGGTGCCGACCAACGACGGCGACCGCCGCGACATGGCGATCGCCCTGTACGCCAGCACCGACCAGGGCGCGTCCTGGACCTTCCTCAACATCATCACCACCGGCGGCCGGCAGGGCGGCAGCGCCGGCGCCATCGGCCGGCGCATCGCCCGCGCGAACACGTACCAGCAGGTCGACCCGGTCTGGGAGCCGTACCTGATGGTGTACGGCAACCGGCTCGTCGCCTACTACTCCGACGAGAACGACTACACCGGCTACAACCCGTCCACGGGCGTCCTGACGATGCGGCCCGACAACGGCACGGTGGGAGACTCCCACGGACAGGTTCTCGCGCACCGCACCTGGAACGGCAACGCCACGAGCGGCTGGAGCGCGCCCGTGCTGGACGTGGCGGGCCTCACCCAGAACGTGGGCGGCGTCGGCCAGATCGGCGGCGGGCGTCCGGGCATGCCCAACGTGGTGCCCACCACCGACGGCCGATGGATGTTGACGTACGAGTACTTCGGCGGTGGCGACAACGTCCGCTACAAGATCTCGTCGAACCCGCTGACCTTCTTCGCCGTCGGGGGCGAGGCCGGAACCAACATCTCCGCCCTCCCCGTGACGTCCGGATCCCCGGCGCTCGTGACCGGTGGCAGCCCGGTGATCATCCGGCTTCCCGACGGCCGGTTGCTGTACAACGCCGCGGCCGGCGGCGACGTGTGGGTCAACCCGAGCGGCAGCAGCACGGGCGCCTGGACCCGGCAGCACACCACCATGCAGGGGGCATACTTCCGCAATCTGACACCCGTACCGCGCACCGGCCGGGTGCTGATCGTCGGCGGGTTCGACACCATCCGCCATGCCGACATCGACTTCGGACGCTCGGCAGGGGCCTACTACAAGCTGATCAACCGCAAGAGCGGCAAGGCCCTCGACGCCTACCGGGCCGACCTGCAAGATGGAGCCCAGCTCGTGCAATGGGCCGACAACGGCGGGTACAACCAGCACTGGCATGTCACCGACGTCGGCGGCGGCTACCGGACCCTGTTCAACCGCAACAGCGGCCGCATGGTGTCGATCTGGCAGACGAGCACCGCCGACGGGGCCAACGCCGTGCAATGGGTGGAGAACAACGGCGGCGACCAGCAATGG
Source organism: Nonomuraea phyllanthi (assembly GCF_006334985.2). Classification (GTDB taxonomy): domain Bacteria; phylum Actinomycetota; class Actinomycetes; order Streptosporangiales; family Streptosporangiaceae; genus Nonomuraea; species Nonomuraea phyllanthi. The sequence goes on along the minus strand of NZ_VDLX02000011.1, from coordinate 366,787 downwards.
GAGCTGATACCGGCCGGCTCCTACTACAAGATCAGGGCGCGGCATTCCGGCAAGGTACTGAGCGTGTGGGAAGGCGCGACCACGGACGGCGCAAGGGTCGTGCAATGGACGGACAACGGCGGCCTCGACCAGCAGTGGCAGCTCGTTCCCGCGTCGTGATCGACCGCCCGCGGCACCCCAGTCCGGCGAGCCGGCAGCCCCGATGAACGGCTAGGGCCGGAGACGCACCTGCGCTCCGGCCCCCATTCCAAGGAATGCATGCGGAGGGTGTGGGGCGGGCGGCGGCCGAAGCCACCGCGAGACGGTCTGGCGGCGGGCCGCCGGCCCTGGGTGTCGAGGTGGCAGCGGGCGGTCAGGCGTCAGGGTCGACTTCGGGGTGCGTGAACCGCACGGGCTTGCCCAGCGACCGGGCGTAGGCGATTTCGGCTCGGGTGCTGTCTCCGATGTAGTCGCCGACCACGAGCACCTCATCAGCGAGCCGGATCTTCGCCCGGTGCAGATCGTCGAGTCGAGCCTTCAGCGCCTCGGCCTCGACAGGATCGGACCAGAGTTCGTGCGGCGACTTCATGTCACAGCCCGGTTTGACGACAATCCTTCCGGCCATGGTCTCCCGCAGATCGGCCTCGTTCATCTCGGTCATGAAGCGGGTGGAGCCGCAGATCACGACGATACGCGGGAGGCTCAACAGCTTCTTCGCGTCGGCGAGCTTCTCCTCGGGGGTGAGCAGTCGCGGGTATGACACTGGTTCCTCCTGGTGGTGTGGTCCATGGGGTGCCCGGGACCGCAGAGGTCGTATCCCACCGTGCGGACACCAGTCACTAGCCGAGGAGTTGGTCGGCGTGAATGCCATACATCTCGTGGGCGATGCCGAAGCCGAGATCCTGGGTGAGGCGCCGTTTCCAGGGCCGCTGGGCGATGGCGTGGGTGAAGCGGCGGGCGGTGCGGGGAGCCTTCATGATGGCTTCGGCCAGTTCCCAGGCGCGTGGCAGGAGACGGTCGGCGGGCAGCACCTCGTTGACCAGGCCGAGTTCGAGGGCTTGCCGGGCGTCGATGGGCTTGCCGGTGTAAAGATGGTAGGCGGCGCGCTTGGTGCCGAGGAGTTCCTGGAGGGTGAGCTGCTGCCCGTCGCCGGGCGCGACGCCGGCCGGCAGGTGCGGGTCGATGATGGTCGCGGTCTCGGTAGCCAGGGTGATGTCGCACAGCAGTGCGAACTCGGTGTGCGCGGAGCTGGGCCCGTTGATCGCCGCGATGGTGGGGATGTCGATGCCGAAGACGAAGTTCTCCAGCAGCTTGGTGGCGTCGTAGTAGGCGTGCTCGTAGGCGAAGTCCTTAGGGCGCGGGTTGTTCATCAGCTCGTTCGCCGGCTCCGCGGCATCGGCGGCGGTGGTCTCGGGGATGCCCAGCCACTGGTCGCCGGTGCCGGTGAGGATCAGCACCTCGTTGTCGGGGTCGTTGCCGATCTCCTGCCAGGCCTGGGCCCAGGCGTTGTGCACCGCGAAGTCGAATCGGGCTGGACCGCCGTCGGTGTGCATCCGCAGTTCGATGATCCCGTCACGGCGGCGCATGACGAAGTAGCGCGAGTATTTCTCGGCGTAGGTCTCGAACGCCGGCCGTGCCACGTAGCCTCCGGCCCTGGCATGCCACTCATCGAGTTCCTGGGGCATCTGTACATCTCCTCGCTGGCTCATGGACGTGTCCGTAGGTAAGCTTCGACCGTAACCGAAGCGGCGCTCCTATTATCCGTAGCGGTGCTTCGGTTAGCAAGTGCGCGACGAGAGAGAGCCTGAGATGAACGATGCAGACGCCTGGCCGACCGGTCTTCCGGTCCGCGCCGATGGCCGGCGCACCCACGAGCACCTTCTGGTCGCGGCTCAGAAGACGTTCGCCGAACAGGGGACCGACGCATCCCTACGGGAGGTGGCGCGCCGGGCGGGGGTCAGCATCGCGACCCTGTACCGACATTTCCCCACCCGGGAGGCACTGCTCCAGACGCTGCTGCAGCACGGGTTCGACAAGTTGCGCGCCCGGGCGGCGGACCTCATCGCCTCCCTCGACCCCGGCCAGGCCCTTGTTGCCTGGATACGGGAACTGGCCTTGGTATCGGCCCGCTACGACGGGCTGCCCGCCTCGGTCATGGCGGCGCTGCAGGATCCGGGATCAACCCTGCACTCCTCCTGTGCCGGACTCCGCGCCGCAGCCGACGACCTGCTGGCCCGCGCCCAGCGCTCCGGTCACATACGTGCCGACCTTGACGCCGACCAACTGCTCGCCGCGGTCAACGCCATGGCCTGGGCAACACGCCAGGCATCCTGGACAGCCGACGCCGGGGACCGGTTCCTATCACTCCTCATCGAGGGCCTGACAGCCCGCCCCATCCGGCCAACCTGATCTGTTTGCCATGACCGCGTTTCCGCACTCGCAGGTACTCGCCGATCGCGCACCGCCGGCAACGCCCAAGGCCTCGTTCAACGGGGTATCACTACAAGTGACCGGTGTCCGCACGGTGGGAACGGCATCCGTGGTCCCGGGCTCAGCGACCAAACCCTTTGTCAGCAGGCTCTAAGCGACGACCGACGACACGCCGAAGGAGCATCCCGACCTGCCGCCGTGGCGCGACGTCCCGGAGCGCTGCGGGTCTTGGCGGACCGTCCACGGCCTGTTCCGCCGCCGGCAGCGGGCCGGCATCTGGCAGCAGATCCTCACCCGGTGGCAAGCGATGGCCGGTGCCCGGGGGCCTGATCGGCTGGCAGGTCAGGGTGGACTCCACCATCTGCCGGACCCATCAGCACACCGCCGGCGCCTCCCCGCACGACGAGCTCCAGGCCGAGCCACCTGGTGGAGCGCGATCCGGGTGCCCCGGCCCGTACCCGGCCGCCCACGCACCCGACCCGAAACCCGCCCGCGCCGACAGGACCTACCTGCTTTCTGACCCAGACACCGTGGATGATGGGCTGATGATCCTCGACCTCGCCGCCCGCGAGGCCGCCCGCCACGGGCTCGCGCACCAGCTGCGCAGCATCGAGGGCATCCAGCGGACCCATCAGGAGGAGCACGGTCTTCTCCTGCCACGGCGATCAGGGAGCGAGCACGTGAACGCCAAGCAGGTCATCACCGACGAGCAGTGGCGGTACGCCCGAACCATCTGGGACTACCACCAGATGCATCATGACCTGCGCCGGTGTGACGTGGCCATCGGGCTGGGCAGCCACGACCTCGGCGTGGCGACCAGAGCGGCCGAGCTTTACCATGCCGGCTGGTTCCCGCTGCTGGTCTTCTCGGGCGCCACCAGCCCCACCACCGTGGCGCGCTTCCCCCGCGGCGAGGCCGTCCACTACCGCGAACACGCGCTGAGGGCCGACGTGCCCGACGAGGCAATTCTGCTGGAGCCGAACGCCACCAACACCGGCCAGAACATCAGCTTGTCCCGCCAGGTGCTGGCTGAGGCGGGTATCCAGCCCCGTTCAGTGCTGCTGATCTCCAAGCCGTACATGGAGCGGCGGGCCTACGCCACCGCGCGGCAGGTCTGGCCCGATGTGGAGGTGGTGTGCGCGTCCGAGCCGTTGCAGCTGGACGACTACGTCAACAGGATCGGCGATCCGAAGCTGGTCATCGACATGCTCGTCGGTGAACTCCAGCGCGTGATCGAGTACCCCAAGCGCGGCTACGCCATTGAGCAACCCGTCCCAGGAGAGGTCCATGACGCCTACCAGGCTCTTCGCCGCGCCGGATTCGACAGCAGGCTCCTCACGGCCTGAAGCGTCGCATGGCGAGGTGTGCGCGATGCACCAGCCCGATCTCTTTCCCCGGCTTGCCACCCTCGCCAAGCTGCTCGCCGCTGACACGTGGATCGTGCTGGATGACGTGCAGTTCGCTCGGCGCGACTACCTGCGCCGCACACGGCTCGCCTCACTCGACGGCTCACGGAGGTGGCCCTCGATCGCCACCCACCTGCCGCACGGCCGCTCCACCTCGATGTGCCAGGCGAGGATGGCTGAGCCCGCGCGCTGCCCGCGCCGCGTCGAGCAACTCCTCGCAGAGCACTACTGGCACGGCATCTGCTGGCCACAGTTCGAGCGGCGGCTCGCCGCCTGGCGGAGCATCGGACGTCGAGGGGCGCCGCTGCCCCAGCCGTGATCGCGGCGGAGGGCTACTCCCAGCGGAAGAGGGCCGCCGAGACGGCGCCGCCGATCAGGATGGCAGCAGTGAGGCTGATCAGGTGGACGGGCTGGACGGCGGCGCCGGTCCAGGCGGCCGACAGCGCCTGGACGGAGGCGCCGAACGGGAGCGATTCGCCGATCGCCGCGAGCGCGTCCGGCAGGCTTTCCCGGTTACCGAACATGCCGCCGAGGGCGCCCACGGCGAAGAACGAGGCCAGTCCGATCGCCACGGCCGAGTTCGGGGTGGGGGCCAGGGCAGCGACGATCATGCCCACGGCGTACATGGCGGCGGTCGCGAGAGCGAGGACGCCGAACGCCGCCGCGAGGTGGACCGGCGGGTTGGCGTCGAAGACCAGCGACGCCAGCGCCCATGCGGCCGCGACCCCGATGGAGGTCTGCAGCACGCCGACCGCCACCTGGGCGACGAGGACCATGGCGGGAGAGGCGGGGGTCACCGCGAGGCGGCGCAGGATGCCGCTGCGGCGGTAGTAGGCGAGGAAGCTCGGCATGTTGATGATGCCGGTCGTGGCCAGGATCATGGTGAAGACCAGCGGCAGCACGTACACGTCGAGTGCCGTACGGCCGTTCGCGATTTCCTGCCGGCCGGCCGACGAGGCGCTCATGACCAGGATGAGCATGGGCAGGCCGATCGGCACGATCAGGCCGGCGGTGTCGCGCACGACCATCTTGAGTTCACAGATCAGCAGCTCGAGCCATGAGCGCGGGCCCGGTCGGTGGACGGCGGGAAGCGGGATGCCCGTCATCGGCTCACGTCCTCGTGGTGATCCGGACGCCGGCCGGTCAGGGCCAGGAAGGCGTCGTCGAGGGTCGCCTGTTCGCTGCGGGTCTCGGTGGCGACGACGCCGGCGCGTACGAGTGCGACGCTCACGGTCTGCAGCAGATCCCCGCGGCCTTCGACGACCACCCTGCCGTTGTCGGCGCGTACCTGGTCGACCCCGTCGAGTTTCTCCAGCAACCCTACGGGCACGGCCTCCGCCACCCTGAACGTCACCCGCCGGCTGAAACCCACCCGACTGATGAGCCCCGAGGGCGAGTCGAGGGCTACGACCCGGCCCGCGTCGAGCAGGGCCACCCGGTCGCACAGCCGTTCGATCTCTTCCATGGCGTGGCTGACGAGCAGCGCGGTCACCCCGGAGTCGCGCAGGGACGCGACGGTCGACCACATGTGGCGGCGGGCCTCCGGGTCGAGGCCGGTCGTGAGCTCGTCCAGGATCACCACTCTGGGCCGCCCGGCGAGGGTCAGCGCGATCGACAGCCGCTGCTGCTGGCCGCCGGAGAGCCGCTCGAAGCGGACGCTGCGGGAGTCGGTCAGGCCGACGGACTCGATGAGCTCGTCAGTGCCGAGCGGGTCGCGGTAGAAGGCGCGAAACAGGCGGACCAGTTCGGTGACCGTGAGTGCGGAGTGCAGGTGGCTGCTCTGGAGCTGGACCCCGAGAACCTGCCGCAGGCGGGCCCGGTCCTGCCAGGGGTCGAGCCCCAGCACGCGTACGGTGCCCCGGTCGGCCCGCCGAAGCCCCGCGATCAGCTCGACGGTGGTCGACTTGCCGGCTCCGTTGCGCCCGAGGATGCCGAAGACCTCACCGGACGCGATCGACAGGCTGACGTCGTCGACGGCGACCGTCGAGCCGTAGCGCTTGTGCAGGCCGTCGGCTTCGACGGCTGAGGAGGATGACATGGGTACGACGCTAGGAACGGCCGGTCCGCGAAGCCTGTGCCGATCGTCAGTGATCGGGCCCATGACTTTCGGCACCCCCGCCTCGGCGGCCGCGACCTTACAGTGGCGATATGCGGCGCATGGAACCCAACACCTGGGCTGGTCTGGTGGTGTTCCTGATGGCCGTCGCGGTGGGTGCGCCGACCCTGCTCGGCCTGAGCCCCACGGTGGTCCCCAGAGCGCTGTGGACCACGCTGTTCGTGGGGCTGCTGGCCGGCCTGATGTTCTCCGCCCTGTGGGAGGAGACCGGGCTCTGGCCGGCCCGGATCGCCCACGTGCTGTCGGTGGTCCTGGGATGGGCCGTCGTCCTGACTGCGCCCCGCGCGGGCTGGCTGCCGATCCTGCTGATCTTCACTGCCGCCATGGCCGCCTACGTCCTGCCCGCCTGGGGCGGGCCGGTCGTGATCGCGCTCAACACCGGCGTCATCGGCCTGACCGCGAGCCTCCTGTCGGCGCCGGGCGACCAGATCCTCCTGAACGCGCTGCTCTACCTGCTGATCCAGTCGGCGACGTTGCTCAGCACCACCGCGATCATCAGGGAGCAGCGGATGCGCCGCGAGCTGGCCGAGGCGCACGTCGAGCTGCGGGCGGCCAGCACCATCCTCGCCGACACCACCCGCGCCCACGAGCGTCTGCGCATCGCGCGAGAACTGCACGATCTCATCGGCCACCAGCTCACCGCGCTGGCCCTCGAACTGGAGGTCGCGCGGCACCACGAAGGCGCCGAGGCGCACGAGCACGTCGAGCGGGCGAACGCGGTGGCCAGGGAACTGCTCGGCGACGTTCGCAAGACCGTCGGTCAGCTGCGCGCCGACGCGCCCGACCTGCGCGAGTCGCTGACCGCCGTGGTGCGCGACATCCCAGGTCTCGACATCAGCGTGCGCATCGATGACGACGTCCAGGCCGGCGAGGAGCTGACCGAGACGCTCATCCGCGTCGTCCAGGAGATCGTCACCAACACCATCCGCCATGCTGCGGCCACGACGCTGCGGATCCGGATCGAGACGATGCCGGATCACGCGGTACGGCTCACCTCTGTCGACGACGGCCGCGGCAGCCCCGACGTCAGGCCCGGCAACGGGCTGCGCGGACTGGCCGAGCGGATCGGAGCCATGGGCGGCGACGTACGGCTCGACGGCAGCAACGGCTTCCGCATCACCGCGACGGTGCCCGCGCGATGATCCGGGTACTCGTGGTCGACGACCAGACCCTCGTACGGCAAGGCATCGGCAGCCTGCTCGACCTGACCGACGACATCGAGGTGGTGGGCGAGGCCGACGACGGCATGACCGCGCTGGCCGCCATCGAGGAGCTCGAACCCGACGTCGTGCTGCTCGACCTGCGCATGCCGCGCCACGACGGCCTCTGGACGCTCGACGCGCTGCGCGAGCGGACGGGTGCCGTGCCGCCGGTGCTCGTTTTGACGACGTTCGACAACGACGACCTGGTGCTGGACGCGATGCGGGCGGGGGCGTGCGGATACCTGCTCAAGGACGTCACGCTCGAACGGCTGACCAAGGCCATCCGCGTCATCGCCGACGGCGGGACGCTGATCTCGCCGTCGATCACAGACCGGCTGCTGCGGGCCGTGCGGCGTCGGCGGTCGCCGGTCGACGCCGGGCTGCCTCCGGTGCAGCCGCTCACCGAGCGGGAGCTGGAGGTATTGCGGCTGGTCGCGGAGGGTTACAGCAATCGGGAGATCGCGCAGGCCCTTTTTCTGGTCGAGGGGACGGTGAAGAATCATGTCTCGACCGTTCTGATGAAACTGGGGGCGCGTGACCGCACCAATGCCGTACTGCGCGCGCTCCGCGAAAATATCCTGGACTGAGACAGCGGCTGAGCCGGGGACCTGGATACGGCCGCACCGGACCGATCGTCCTCAGCCCGAGGTGCTGACGCGTCTGGAGCGCGTGCTGCCACGGCCGCCGAATTCCTACGCACGGGGGTTTCGGCTACGCCTCCGGATGCGTGAGGTCTTCTTTGATCAGCGGCAGCCACAGGACGAACCTGGCCCCGCCGGATGAGTCGGCGGCCTTGAGCGTGCCGTGGTGGGCTTGGGCGATGTCGCGGGAGATGGCCAGGCCGAAGCCGCTGCCGCCGGCATCGAGACGGCGGCTGTCGTCGAGCCGGACAAAGCGTTCGAAAATTCGTTCTCGATCGGCGGGCGGGACGCCGTTCCCGTCGTCGCTCACCGTGATCGCGGCTCCGCCGTCGGTTTCTTCCACGGTGACCTCGATCGAGGACGCGGCGTGCCGCTGCGCATTGGCAAGGAGATTGGCCAGTACGCGGATCAGCTGCATGCGAGAGCCGTGGATCCACAGTCCCGAGGCCGCCGTGACGCTCATCGGCACGGGCCCGGACTGCGCATGCACCTCGGCGGTGACGAGTTCGCCCACGTCTATCCGTTCCGGGAGCTGCCGGTCCTCGGCACGGAGGCGCGCGAGCAGCGACAGGTCGGTGACGATCGCGTCGAGCCGGTCCGTGCTGACCAGCGCCGCGCGGATCGTCTCCTGGGTGTCGACGTCGTCGGGGTAGAACAGCGCCTCCTCCAGGTGCGCGCGCAGCCCGGCGATCGGGGTTCGCAGCTCGTGGCTGGTCGTCAGTGCGAACTGCCGCAACTGCTCAACCGCGCCCTCCAACTGGCTGAGGGTCTCGTTAGCGGTGGTGGCGAGCTGTGCGACCTCGTCGTCTCCCGGTGGCACGGGGATGCGGACGCTGAGATCACTCACGGTGATCTGTGAGATCTTGGTACTGATGGCTTTGACGGGACGCAGCGTGCGCCCCACCTGCATCCAGGTGGTCCAGCCCACGACGCCGGCGATCAGGATGGTCCCCGCGGCGACGGCGTACTCCAGACGATGGGTGGCCAGCAGGGCGGGTTCCGCGAGACCGGCATAGACCACGGACGCGTCCTGCGCCGGGAACAGCCGGATGGCCTGCAACAGCAGGCAGTGGTCTGGTGACGGGCACTCTGTGTACTGCTGGAAGCGGTCGTCGGGCGGGGGACGCCGCAGGCTGAGGGGAACGGTCTCAGAAGCCGCCTTGCTGGACTCCACCACCCGCCCGTGCACGTCCACGACCTGGATGAACTCAACGGGCGCTGCGGCGGGGATCGGGCGAGGCACGGAGTCGTTGCGCGCGGCCGCGCTCCACTGACTCGCCACCCGTTCGGCCTCATCGAAGGCGTTGGACGCCACCTGATACCGGATCGCGAGGTCCGTGATCGTGCCGAGTGTCACCAGGACGGTAATCGCGAAGAGCGCCGCGACCAGGGTGTATCGCGCCTGGATGGAATGGGGGCGTGAACGTACTGACATGTCATCTCCACACGAGCCCATCAGGTCGTGGAGTTCGCGGAATGAGACCCGCCTGCGAGAGTGCGTGCGGGGCGGTGCCGGCGGGAGGCGTGACTCGCGGTGCCGTGACCGCCGGTCGGCCTGCTGCTGTCGCCAGGAGCGGGAAGACTTCGGAAGCGGACCGGGCCGGCGGCGCGACGCCGGCCGGCACCAAGTCCTTCAAGAGGAACGGCATCGGCCGGCCCGACACGACCGGAGGCCCGTCGACCATCGGTCCGCGCACCGCCCCCCGATGGGGTGCGGACCCGTGACTGTGGTGCGGCTGGAGGAGTCGTACGACCAGCTCATCAGCTCGGCCGGCCACCGAGGTCGGGCCGCTGACTCCCCCCGAGGATACAGCCACGTCAGGAACGTCAGGCATGAGCGCTCCTTCCGTCATCAAGAACTGTCGCGTCTATGGCCGCGGCGGGTTAGCGTCGGCACCGCGTAGCGTCTTACCTTCTCCGTCGCCGCCGTTCCGCAGGTCGAGAGCATGGAAACATGCTGCGCCCGGGAAACTGGTCCAGCCCTGCGGGTAAAGTCCCGTCGGCGGAGCGCCCGGCAACCGATCGGGACCCTGAGGCAGCGCCGCGACCCGCCGCCGCGTGACAGGGCACTGTTCCGGCTGTATGAGAGGGCGACCGCTCGGTCGAGGTCCTCGGCCTCGACGTCGGCGGCTGCCCGCGCCCATTCGCGCAGGTCATACGGGTATTTTAGGGAAGTGGAACGGATCATCTACCTGTCGGGTGATACAGATGCCTCTGTACGGAGGATCGACCAACCTGCTGGTAGACGGGGGCGGTGTGACGTGCTGCGACTCGCATGGGCTGGAAGCACTCCTCAAGGCGCAGGTCAGTCGGATCTTCGCCGGCTGGGAGTGATCCGCGTCGCGTGGGATGGCATCACGTGACGCTCCCGCGGCACCGGCACCGGCCTTTGGGGTGTCAGGCGCTAGCGGCTGCTCGCCACCGCCCCAGGATGTGCTCGTCATCGGCGCTGCCGCGCCGTGCGGCTTCCTCGGGGATCGCATACGGTAGCCAGGTCGCGTAATCCGGGGCATCAGGTGCGATGTCGCGAGTCGCGTCCACGCGAGTCCCGTCCGGCAGCACACTGGGATCGGGTACGCGCAAGACTCCGCCGGCCAGCATGATGGCGGTCATGAGCCGCGTCCCTTCCGTCTCACCGGTTACCGTCCTCGCCCAGGATAGCGCGCGCCTCCGGCGCGGCAAGGAGGTCTGGTCAGCCGATCCCATAGCGGCCCGAAAACCACAGATAGGCGCGCTGAGCGGCGTCCTCATCTCCGAAGAGGGCGATCAGGCGCCGGGCTCGGCGGGTCAGCACGCAGGCGAAGGCTTCAGCGTAGAGCTCGGCCACATCCTGCCGGAAGGGCGGCGCCAGATGAGCCGCGCGCAGGTCATGTAAGTGGGACCAGAATGCACCACGTGATGGCATGTCTTCCAGGTGATCCATGGCATGCCCCAGTTCGTGCCCCATCACGCTGATCGACGGAGACGGCACACTGCCCACCCCGATGCGGTGCCGGCCAGGGTCGTAGATGCCGGCGCTGTGTTCCCAGCCGCCTTCCTGGACCGGCAGTGCAACGCCGCGCAGAGTCTCGAATCCGGGCAGATCCGGGACAGCGCCGACCCCGATGACCAGACCTCCGTCCAGATGTGCGGCCAGGCGGGTACCTAAGGCGCGGGGCACGGCCGACAGCGTCATGACGGCCACGAGAGCCTCGGCGGGCGGGAACGTGCCGGGGTTCCAGGCCCGAGTCAGCCGATGCTCGAGTGCGCCCACGTGGAGCCAGCCCGGCCGTCCCCTGCTCTGGCCGGCCAAACCCGTCTCCCCTGGTGCCGTACGCTGCTCGAGCGCCCAACCGTGCTCGCAGTCCGAGGAATGGCAGCCATCGACCGCGCATGTCAACGTCGAAGATCACAACGAACTCTAGCGAGGGTTGCGGTGCGGCGCATCTGCCCCGGTCATTCACGGCTGCCGGGTCCTGGACAGGCGGATCCTCTTCTGTGCCCGCGAGCGGAGAGCTTCACGTCCACCCGTGCGGACCGCCCGTCACGCACCTGGGCAGACGGCAGAAGCCTGGATGAGGAGGAACTCCAGACGCAGGGTTTCCTCCAAGCCGTTCAGAATGTCCACCTGAGCCGCCCCGCCGCAACAGACGCCCCCATAACCACATCGCCTGCCGCTGGGCTCAGGGCCCGGATCCGTTCGATGGCGACCACACGTGCCTCGCCGGCGTGTGTGTCCGTCGCGTAGTTGCTGGACGAGAGCCTTTACCGCGACATGCCGGGACCACGGGCCGGCATCGCCGGATCGGTCACGGGCGGGTGGGCACGATGGCCCAGACGGTTTGTCCGCACGGGGTGACGGGGGTGACGCCCCATGCTTCGGAGAGCGTGTCCACCAGGAGCAGCCCTCGCCCGGACAGGTCCTCCAGGGCAGGATGCTGGACGGCGGGGGCCGTCTTGATCGTGCCTTGATCGGTCACCTCGATGCGCAGGTGGCCGTTGTCGAGGTGCAGAGCGCAGGAGATGACGTCGCTGACGCTGTGCACGAGTGCGTTGGTGACGAGTTCGCTGGTGATCAGCACTGCGGTCTCCGCGGGCTCGCCCGCGATCGAGTGCCGGAGCAACCAGGCGAGGGTGCGGTGCCGTGCCTGGGCGACGGAGGTGCCGTGCATGGCCAGTTGGAACGCCTCGTGCCGGACGCAGACACCGGTGTCCATCGGGAGCACGGGTGAGTCACCGCCGTTCCACAGATAGTCAGGGAGTAGGTCTGAGCACCACTATGCGGTATGAGAACTTCGCCGTACAAGGTGCACTATGATAATTTCATCATGAAATGGTTCTCCGCCCCGGATCTGCTGTGTCGTGCACGGCAGCGTTCGGAGCATGCACACAGGTGAGGCGCGGCAGGTGGCTCAGGGACAGTCGGCAAGCGCCGCGACCGTCCGGCTGCTGGTCCTTGGCAAGCGACTACGGGACCTGCGGCAGGCGGCAGGCAAGTCGCTGGAAGATGCCGCGGCAAGCCTCGGGCTCAGCCCGCTGGCCATCCGCCGCATCGAACAGGGCCAGGTCAAGTGGAAGCTGCCCTACATCCAGATCTTGCTCCAGGAGTACGGGGTCCAGGGCGAGGAAGCCCAGACGTTCCTCACGCTGACCAAGGAGGCCAACCAGCCGGGCTGGTGGTACCGCTACCGCGACGCGCTGCCCGAGTGGTTCCGGGCGTTCGTCAGCCTCGAAGAGGAAGCCTCACTCATCCGCGCCTACGAACCCCACTACGTCCCCGGCCTGCTACAGACCGAGGAGTACGCACGCGCCGTGCTGAGCGCCGGGCTCGACGACGAGGAGGACATCGGGCGCCGGGTCTCGTTGCGCATGCAGCGCCAGCAGCTGCTGACCCGCCCCGGCGGGCCCGACCTGTGGGTGGTGATCGACGAGACCGTGCTACGCCGGCCGATGGTCCCTCCCGAGGTGATGCGCAGCCAGATCGATCACCTCATCGAGGCGTTGGCGCTGCCCAATCTCAAGCTGCAGATGATCCCTTTCGCGCTGTGTGTCCATGAGGGCATGTACGGGCCCTTCCACCTTTTCCGATTTCCCTTTCCTGAGATGCCGGACATCGTCTACGTCGAGAACGCGCTCGGCGCGGTCTACCTCGACCAATACCCCGACGTGACGGCCTTTCAGGAGGCACTGGACCGGATGAGCGCACAAGCGCCGCCACCACAACGCACCAAGAAGTTCCTCAGCGACATCCGCAAGGAGATCGGGGCATGAAACACCTGCCGAACGCCACCCGGGATCTGGGCGCCGATGGCTGGCACAAGCCGTGGAGCGGGCACAACGGCGGCTCCTGCGTGGAGGTCAAGCCGCTGGACAACGACCATTTCGCGTTGCGCCAGTCCGAAGACCCCGATGGGCCGGCCCTGGTGTTCACCGGGACCGAGCTCGACGTCTTCGCGCTCGGCTGGCTCCCGCACAAGACGGCACTGCGAGCATCCTGACCCACCCAGGCGCGGCTGCCCATCACCACGACGTGGGGCAGCCCGCAAGGCAATGACCCCGTTGGCGTACAGGCCCGGCGCCTCCGGCATCCCCCCGCGGGCCCGTTGACGAAGGAGGCACCTGCGACATGGCCGAGGATGCGGACTGGACCAAGCGGAGGCTCGACTACCAGCCACCGCACATCGATACCAGCAAAGCGCACTCGGCGCGCGTGTACGACTACATTCTCGGTGGCAAGGACAACTACCCGCCCGACCGGCAGGCCGCCGAGGAACTGCTCAAAGCCGTCCCCTCCGCGCAGGTGTCGGTGCGGCAGAACCGCATGTTCATGCACCGGCTCACCCGGTACCTCGCGGCCGAGCAGGGCATCGACCAGTTCTTCGACATCGGCACCGGAATCCCCACCTCCCCGAACCTGCACGAGATCGCCCAGCAGATCACCCCAAGCACACGAGTCGTCTACCTCGATGACGACCCCATCGTCCTGGCCCACGCCCACGCCAGGCTGAGCAGCTCGCCTGAAGGCCACGTGGCCTACATCCACGCCGACATGCGCGAAGCAGAAGCGGTCCTCGCCACGCCCGACCTGACGGCCACGCTCGACCTCAACCGGCCGGTCGCACTGTTCATCCTGTCCACCCTGCACCTGATTCCCACCCAGGACGAGGCACGCGACCTCCTCCGCCGGTACATGGCGGCGCTGGCACCCGGAAGTTTCCTCGCCCTGTCGCTGAGCACCAACGACCACACCCCCACCACCGGAGACCAGGCGCAGTCCGTTCTCAAGGCGCACGGCATTCCCGTCCTGGCACGTACCCAGGCCGAGGTGACGGAACTGTTCGAGGATCTGGAGCTGATCGAACCCGGCGTGGTCCTGGTGAACCAGTGGCGGCCCGACACGGACACCCCCGAGGTCCAGGCATCCGAGGTCGGCCTGTACGGCGGCGTGGCACGAAAGCCGTGAGCTACGCCGGACCTGCCGACGCGCACGTCGGTGGCGTGCGCCGTTGGTCAACTCCTTCGCCCTGACCCCGATGCTTCGGTCGCCTGGGCTCGGCGTGCGGACGCGGCGCCGATCGGCCCCACGATGAGGCAGCCGAACAGCAGGGCCAGGCCGAAGGTCGACATCGGCACCGCGTCACCGCCGGTGAAGGCCAGGGCGAGGTTGGCGCCGAGATGGATGATGGTGCACACGACCATGCGCTGCCAGAACGACCCCGTCATCACAGAGGTCATCGTCACCGTGAGCGCCACGGTGCCGAGGATGAACGCCAGGTGCTCCAAGAGCGGCAGCTCGAAGTACTGGACGTGCCAGACGCCGAAGAGGAGCCCGACCACCGTCGCCGCGACGAAGCGCGGCGTCTTCGCGCTCAGCGCGTGGAACAGGATGCCCCGGAATCCGATCTCCTCGGCCAGCGCGCCGACCGCCTGGGCCAGGATCATGACCGCCACCGGCATCCCGGCGACCCTGGCGGGCACCTGCGGCGGATGGCTTCGGGCGATCGAAACGGCTGCGAAGTAGACGGCCGCCACGACCACCGACAGGACGACCGCCAGGAGGAACCTGCCCGCCGGTGCCGGTTCGGCGAAGCTCGGCAGGTGTTTCCGGAGTGCTGCCCGGCAGATCACCGCTCCGATCGCGGGGGCGAGCATCACCAGCGAAAGGATCTCCATGCTCAGGCCGGTCACGGGTTGCACCGCCAGGAGGCCGAGGGCGGCGACCGACGATGTGACCGCCCAGACGGTGACGACGAGCCACGTGCGCCGCGGCTCGGCCCCGACGTGCCGGGACGGGGCGAGGTCGGGGGGCACGGGTGCGGCATGGCGGGTCATGGGAATCGGTGCGCTCCGTTCGGTAGAGGATCGGCCTCAACCACCCTTTCGGGATGGGGATGCCGGATTCCACGGGGCCGGCACCGGACTCGTTCAGTGCCCGCACTGAATCGCGTGGGCGGGCCAGGTGCGGCGTGGTTACAGTGGCGGCGTGCGCGTGATGATCGCTGAGGATGGGGTCCTGTTCCGGGAAGGGCTCGTGCGGCTGTTCGAGGGTGCCGGGGTCGAGGTGGTCGCGGCGGTCGGGGACGCCGAGGCGTTGCTGGCGGCGGTGGAGGCCGACCCGCCGGACGTGGCGATCGTGGACGTGCGCATGCCGCCGGGTTACGGCACCGAGGGGCTGGTCGTCGCGCAGCGGCTCCGGCAAGGATTCCCCGACCTCGGGCTGCTGGTCCTGTCCCACCACGTGGAGGCGCGGGAGGCGGTCCAGCTGATCGGCGACGACGCGCGCGGCGTCGGCTATCTCTTGAAGGACCGGGTGAGCAACGTTCTCGAACTGGTCGACGCGGTCGAACGGGTGGCCGCGGGCGGCGTGGCGATCGACCCGGACGTCGTCGTACGCCTGCTCGGGAGGCAGCCGGTGCGCGGGCCGGTGGCGACGCTGAGCGGGCGTGAGCGGGAGGTGCTCGCGCTGATGGCCGAGGGGCACTCCAACCAGGCGATCTGCCAACGGCTGCATCTGAGCTCAAGGACCGTGGAAAGCCATGTCCGCGGCATCTTCGCGGGGCTGGGGCTGCCGGCCACCGGTGCCGAGCACCGGCGTGTGCTGGCGGTGCTCACCTACCTGAGGTCGTGAGGCGGCGAAGGCAGTTCGGCGACCAGAGCCGTTCCCCTGCCCGGCGGGCTGGTGACGGTGAGCCGTCCGTCGAGCGCCGCGACCCTGTCGGCGAGGCCGCTCAGCCCGCTGCCCGTGGCCCGGGCTCCCCCGATCCCGTCGTCCTGGATCGTGAGGACCAGACGGGCGTTCCGGATCTCGGCGGTGATCGTGATCCGCTGCGCCTGGGAGTGTTTGATCGCGTTGGTGACCGCTTCGGCGGCCACGAAGTAGGCGGCCCGTTCGACGGCGGGGGCGAGCCGCTCGCCGGTGGCCATCACCGAGGCGGGGATGGGCGACCGTTCCGCCAGGGAGGCCAGGGCCTGGGCCAGCCCGGCGTTCTCGAGGACCGGTGAGTGCAGGCCGCGGGTCAGCTCACGCAACTCCTCCAGGGCGTCCTGGAGTTCACCGACCGCCGCGGTCACCGTCGCCGTCGCCGTCGCGTGCTGACCACGGGAAAGCTGTAAGAGGGCCAGCCCCAGCCGGGCAGCGAGGCTGACCAGGCGTTGCTGGGCGCCGTCGTGCAGGTCGCGTTCGATGCGGCGGCGTTCGGCGTCGCCCGCCTGGACGATGCGGGCTCGGGAGGCGCGCACCGCTTCCAGGTTGTCGGCCAGTTCGGCGCGAAGGTGGTCGTCGCGAAGGGTGAGCCGGGCGAGGGCGGCCGCGGAGCGGATGAGTTCGGGCTGGCCGTCCAACGCGGAACTATAGGTCAGATGGACGACGTGGTCGCCCGCGATCCGCAACGGCACCCCCGAGCGTCCCGGCTCGACCGGCGGATGCCCGGTCAGGCGCACGGTCGGGTCCTTCAACACGGTGGCCAGGGCGTTCTCCAGTTCGGAGGGTGGAAGCAGGCCCTGGTCACCCACCGTCGCGTCGAGGATGGACGCCTGGTGCATGCGCGCGCGGACCACGACGGTGACCAGCCCCAGAGGGCCCAGCACCATGGTGGTCAGCGTGGCCGCGTACACCACGGCGTAGGGGCCGTCGGGAGCGGGCGTGCCCGGCATGACGAACAGACCCAGCCGGCCCCCCACCCCAACGATCGTGAGAGCGCCGGTGAGCGCGGCGAGGGAGAAGCTTCTGCGCTGGGCCGGATGGGGTCTGATGAGCAGTCGCCAGATCAGAACGCCCCCAAGGATCAGCCCGTACGCCCAGAAGAAGGCCGCAGAGCCGTAGAGAAGCCCGCGCTGGGCGGCCGCTGAGAGTTCGGGACCGGGCGGGAAGCAGTCACAGCCGGCGTCGAACCCCGGACCGTAACGGAGGCTGACGGCGGTCGCGGCGACGACCCCGGCGTACATCCCCGCCACCGCCGCCCGCCGGCGTCCGCTGATGATCCGGCCCTGGGGCAGCGTCAGGATCAGGTGGGCCAGCAACCCCAGCATCAGAATGCTCGCGACGTCTCCCACACGCGCGAGCGACCAGGAGCGCGAGTCCTGCAACACCGTCAGCAGATGACAGATCCCGGTCAGCTGCAGGAGCCGGCCCGTGTGGCCGAACTGGCGGTAGGGCTCGAACATCAGGCCCGCGACCAGGAAGGCCCAGAAGACCATGACCACCACGATGACCAGGGCGACGTGCGCCCCCAAGGGATCCCCGGAGGCGTCGTTGACCGTCGCCTGCACTCCGGCCGTCACGCTGACGAGGACGGCGAGGAGCAGTCGCCACCTCGGCCATCCCCGTCGCCCGTCCCCCTGAACACTCACGATGACCGGATCCGGCGAGGACGCGGGCGGTTCGCGTGACACGGTCGGCCCGGGCAGCCCGGCGACTCAGCGGGGAGAGGCGGACAGCTCGACTGCCGAGCGACGTGGGAAGCGGCTGCACTCACCGAATGCTTCGATCCTGTTTGTCCTGGAAGGGCGCATGAAGGATCTTAGTCCTTACATCACGTATCGCGGGCATTCGACCACGAGTGCGCCTCGTACTCAGCGAGGCGTCCGCTCTCGGCGCCACGAGGTCGCGGAACTGCGCAGAGCGTTGCGAGTGGCTCAGGTCACCCAGCGCGTCGGAATCCGATCGCCGCAATGGTGGCCCCAAGACCGGCAAGGACGCCGATGGCGGCGAATGCGGCGTGGAAGCCGGCCAGACCGGATCCGGCCACGAGGACTGCTGACACCGCGGCGACGCCTGCCGCGGGGCCGATCTCGCGCATCGTCTCGATCAAGCCGGATGCGATTCCTGATTCCGATGCGCTGACCCCGGACAACGCGCCGATCTGCAGCGACGGGCCGCAGAGCCCCAGGCCGAGTCCGGCGAGCAGGAACGCCGGAAGCAGGTCGGTGAGGTAGTCGGCGTCAGCGGGGACCTGCGTGAGCCACACCATTCCGGCCGCTATGAGCATCAGGCCGGCCACGAGCAGACGGCGGACGCCGACGACAGCCGCGAGGCGGCCGGCGACGGATGCCGTGACGAATTCGGTCGTTGTCGTGGCCAGCCACGCCAGACCGGTTTGTGCCGGCGAGTAACCGAGTTCCTGCTGCATCAGCAGCGATCCGAGGAAGATGAAGGAGAAGAACGCGCCGAACGCGAGCAGCGCGGTGAGGTTCGCCGCGGCGAGCATCCGGTTCCTCAGCGCGCCGGCCGGCACAAGCGGTGTTGATGAACGTCTCTCCATCCGGACGAACGCGGCCATCAGCACGCCGGCCGCGGTGAACCACGCCAGTGTGGACACCGAGAACCAGCCGTGGGTGGAGGCATGGTGGAGTGCGTAGACGCCTGTCAGCAGCCCCCCGGTCACCGTGCCGGCCCCCGCGACGTTGAGCCGCCCGCCGCGGGGACGAGCCCCGTCGGCCGCAAGGCAGGTGATGGCGAGTGCGATGAGCAGCACGCCTGCGGGAACGTTGATGAAGAACGCCCACCGCCAGCCCGGGCCGGCGGCGATGAGACCACCGGCGACCACGCCGACCGTTCCGGCCGCTGCGCCGACGGCTCCGAAGAGGCCCAGGGCCCGATTGCGTTCGTGCCCTTCGCCGAAGGTGACGGCCAGCAGCGACAAGGCCGCCGGTGCGATGAGCGCGCCGCCCAGCCCTTGGAACCCGCGGGCCGTGATCAGCACACCGCCGTGCTGCGCCATGCCGGCCAGCAGCGATGCGGCGGTGAACAAGCCGAGGCCGGCGATCAGGATGCGGCGTCGCCCCAGCAGATCGGTCATCCGGCCACCGACGAGGAGGAATCCGCCGAGCAGGAGGCCGTAGGCGACGACGATCCACTGCACGCTGCTCTGGCTGATGCCGAGGTCTCGCTGGATCGAGGGCACGGCGACGTTCACGATGGCGATGTCGAGACCCACCATCGCCTGGGCGGCGCACGCCAGCCCCAGCACGAGTCCTCGGCGCGGGCGTGCCGTCTGCCGTCTGCCGCCGTCCAGCGCAGTGGCGGCCGTTTGCAAGGGGCTTTCGAGGACAGTCATGGATGCGGCTCCCTTCAACTCGCGGCCGGGGTCAGTGGCGGTAACTCGGGATGGGCCGGCCGACGCCGGTGGTGATCAGCTGCGGCAGGCTCGTGGTGATGTAGAAGGTCCATCCGCGCGAGCACGCTTCGAAGCACTCCGATTCGCCCGCGGTGAGCCCTTCGTGGGTGAAGTGCAGGGTCGTGCCCTGCGCGTCGGTGGTGATGTCGAAGATGACGTTGGTGCCGGTCCACTCGTCGTGATCGTCGACGAAGGTGAGGTAGGAGTCCACGACGTGCCAGACCATCCGTCGGCCGGGCACGACCTCGGTGAGCTGGAACCGGGCGAAACGGATTCCCCCCTTCCCGTGCGCGAACTCGCCGGCGCGTTCGCTGTCGTCGGTGAAGACGAACTCGTCGAGCAGTACGGCCGTGTCGCCGATCAGGTTCTCGTTCCACCATCCGCGCACGTTGGTGACGGCGGCGAAGACCTCATCCGGCGTCCGGTCGACGGTCATGGTGGCGGTCAGGTGTGTGGTGTTCGACATCGTTCTGGCCCCTCTTTGTCGCGTGGGTTCGCCCCACCGACGAAGGAGGCGGCCCAGGATCGACATCGACGGGGAAGAAACTTCCGAAAGAGTCGGTGGTGATGACTTTCGTGCTGGTCAGAGCCCGGAAAGACGACCCGCCAGATAGCGCCGTTCGGCGTCGGTCGGTGCCAGTTTCAGCGCTTCTTCGTAGGACGCGGCGGCCTCGGCGAGGCGGCCGTCCCGGCGGAGAAGGTCGGCCCGTGTCGCCGGCAGCAGGTAGTAGTCATCGAGCTTGCCGGATCCGGCGAGCTCTTCGACGAGGGCGAGCCCGGCGGAGATGCCGTCGGCCATCGCGATCGCCACGGCGCGGTTGAGTTCGACCACGGGAGACGGCGCCAACCGCATGAGCTCGGCGTAGAGGGCGGCGATCTGCGGCCAATCGGTGGCCGCGGCGTCGCGTGCCGTAGCGTGACAGGCGGCGATCGCGGCCTGCACCTGATACGGCCCGGAACAGCGCATGGCCACCGCTTGGTCGAGCGCCGCGACACCTTCGGCGATCAGCGCGCGATCCCACCGGGATCGGTCCTGGTCCTCCAACGTGACCAGCACGCCATCATCGGTGCGACTCCCCCGCCTGGCCTCCAGCAGCAACATCAACGCCAGCAGGCCGCGCACCTCGGGCTCCTGCGGCATCAGATGAACGAGCACCCGGGCGAGACGAATCCCCTCAGCCGCCAGCGCCCTGCGCCCGTCCACCTCGTCGTAGCCCTCGTTGTAGATCAGGTACAGCACCGCGAGAACAGCGGTCAACCGCTGCGGCAGGAGCTCGGCCGGAGGAACCCGGTACGGGATCCCGGCCTCGACGATCTTGCGCTTGGCCCGTACCAGGCGTTGTGCCATCGTCGGCTCGGTGGTCAGGAACGCCTTGGCGATCTCACCCGTGCTCAGCCCCGCCAACGTGCGCAGCGTGAGGGCGACGCGGGCGGGGAACGGCAGAGCGGGATGACAGCAGGTGAAGATCAACCGCAACCGCTCGTCCGGGATCTCCTCCGCCGACGGCTCGTCCGGATCCCGCTCCAGCACGGCGATCTGACGCACCTTCGCCCCTTGGGTCCTGTCCCGCCGCAGCCGATCGATTGCCCGGCGACGAGCCGCCGTCGTGAGCCACGCGCCCGGACGAGCCGGAACTCCATCGCGAGCCCACGTCGCCAGCGCGGCGGCGAACGCGTCCTGGGCACAGTCCTCGGCCAGGTCCCAGTCCCCGGTCAGCCCGATGAGCGTGGCGACCACCTGACCCCACTCGTCCCGATACGCCGCCTCGACCGCGACACGAATCTCCTCCGGCGCGCTCACTCCCACACCGGGCGCACCTCGACACAGCCCAAGCTCGCGTAGGGATGGCGCGCCGCGATCGCAATCGCGTCATCCAGATCAGCGCACTCGATGATGTCGATACCGCCGATGAAGTCCTTCGTCTCGGCAAACGGGCCGTCGGATATCAGAGTCTCGCCATCACGGACGCGAACCGTCGTCGCCTGCGCCACTGGACGCAGCCGCGCACCACCGACACTGGCCCCCCGCCGCTCCAACTCCGCCGCATACGCCCGATGCGCGGGATCCACAGCGATCTCCTCCATGGACGGCGACATTCTCTCGTCGTCACAGAGCAGCAACACATACTTCACGGCGTCATTATGCCCAAGCTCCAGTTATGTCGTCATCGACACCATGCCGGTCGAAGACGAACTGACACCGTTTGGCGTTGCCACTTTGACGTCGGCGCTGCGGTGACCACGCGCCGCGCCTTCGGCGACGCAGGATGCAGACACATCGGCATGTCGCTGACCTGTTGGTACCGTCCTCAGCCTCGTGTGTCAGAGCCGGAGGAGCGCGAAGCCGGCTCGGCCGTACATCTGCCTTTTGATCATTTTCGTACCGGCACACCAAGACCCCGTCAGCCGCGCTTCCGGGGTCTTTCGCCTGCTGATCACCAACTGCAAGATCAAAAGTTCAGTAACACTCTCTCACTGCTGGGGCTCTGATGGTGCCTTGCGGGGCATCAGGGCGACGACCGGGAGGCTGAGGGCGGTGACGGCCAGAACGACGACAAGGCTGGCTTTCATCGCGTGGCCCAGTCCGGAGGCCGCGGCTTGGAAGAAGATCGAGGTGACCGCGGCCGAGCCGATCGCTGAAGCGAGTTGCTGGATCGAACTGAACGAGCCGCTGGCGCTGCCGGCTTCGTCAGGTTTCGCGTCGCCGAGAGCGACGACGGGGATCGTGGCGAAGCTCAGCCCGATGCCGACGCCGATGACGAAGAACGCCGGGGCCAGGGCCCAGAGGCTGACGTTCGTCCCGGAGTAGGTGACGAGGACCAGTACCCAACCGCAACCCACGAGGTCGATGGTGAGGCCGATGAAGACGAGCCGCCGACCGAGCTTGGCGACCAGGCCGCCCATGGCGGCGAACCCGGCGGCGACGAGTCCCAGGGTGAGCGGCACCAGACCGAGCGAGGTGTCCCTCGGGCTGACGTGCAGCCCCTCCTGCAGGAACAGGGACAGCACGAAGAGCAGGCCGGTGCCCGCGGCGACGGCGACCAGGCACACGAGCAATCCGGAAGTGAAGCCCCGGTTCTTCAGGAGCGAGGGCTTGATGAGCGGGTGGGTCGCGGTGCGCTGACGGTAGGCGAAGGCGGCGAAGAACAGGACGCCGACGACGATCGAGACGATCGGAATGACGCCCCAGCCGTTGGTCGAGCCCTCGATCAGGCCGTACAGCAGCCCGAGCATGGCAACCCCGAGTAGTCCGGAGGCCCAGCCGTCGACGACGGTGGACCGGTCGGCGTCGTCGTCACGCGGCAGGATCCTGACAGCCATGATCATCCCGGCGACGCCAAGGATGATGTTGATGAGGAAGATCGGGCGCCAGGACAGACCGAACACGTCGGCGCTGATGAGGAACCCGGCCAGGACCGGGCCGCCGACACTGGAAAGAGCGAGAACCGGGCCGAACAGCCCGAACGCCTTGGCCAGCATGTCGCGGTCGAAGGCCTTCGTCATGATCGCCATGCCTTGCGGGATGAGCAGAGCCCCGAACGCTCCCTGAGCAACCCGGGCGACGATGAGCAGGGCCGGGTCAGGTGAGAACCCGGCGACGGCCGACGCCAGGGTGAACCCGCCCATGCCGATCAGGAAAAGCCTGCGCTGGCCGAACCTGTCACCCAGCCGTCCGCCGACCACGAGCAGGACACCCATGGCGAGCATGTACGCCGGTCCCAACCACTTGATCAGGCTCTCACCGCCGCTGAGCTCGCCGGCGATGGTGGGAGCGGCGATGTTCGTGACGGTTGCATCGATCACGTCGAGGGCGTCGGCAAGCAGCACCAGCCCCAGAATCGCCCACATCAGGCGGCTGGAGCGGCGTGTGGTGACCGTGCCCGGCTCCGTCAAGGTAGTCATGAGGAACGTCCTTCTCGGTTCCGTCGGGGCGCCCCTCTTGGGCGGCCTCTCACCCTGCTACGAACGCCCCCGACCCGATCCGACACCGCCCACAGAAATTTCGCCGAGATATTCCGGCACGTGTGTCGTCAGCGAAAGTGACCACGGCGGCCTGGAGGCACCTACGCACGCTTCCCGGCCGCGTACGGCAGCTGGAGATGTCGCGGCGCTCTCCAGGCCGTGTCCATGTCAGGCCCGGTACGACGATCGCCGCCGCCCGGGCAGGAGCCCGGCCGATGTGGGCGTTCGGCGTCGCCTTCCATCGCGTATCACCTGCACTACCGCAGTTGATCCCGGCGGCGGGTGAGGTAGGCGGTCTCGCCGGTGTTGCCGGCCAGCTCGATGGCCCGGTCGTAGGCCGCGCGAGACTGCCGGCTGCGGCCCAGCCGGCGCAGCAGGTCGGCGCGGGTGGCGTGGTAGGCGTGATAGCCGGCCAGCACCTCGGCGAGACCGTCGACGATGGCCAGTGCCACCTCCGGCCCGTCGAGCTCGGCCACGGCGATGGCCCGGTTGAGCGCGATGATCGGCGAAGGGTCGAGGCGGACGAGCTGATCGTAGAGGGCGAGGACCTGCGACCAGTCGGTGTCGCGGATGTCGCGGGCAGAGGTGTGCACCGCGTTGATCGCCGCGAGAACCTGATAGCGGCCCGGAGCCACCCCGGCAGCGGCAGCGGCCAGGCGCTCACGCACCAGCCGATGACCTTCGGCGATCAGTTCCGCGTCCCAGGCGCCGCGGTCCTGCTCGGCCAGGGAGATGAGTTCGCCGCTGGACGAGACCCGCGCCGGGCGGCGGGCCTCGATGAGCAGCATCAGCGCCAGCAGCCCGGCCACTTCTCCGTCCTGCGGCAGGAGCGCGCGGATCAGGCGGGTGAGCCGGATCGCCTCGGTGGTCAGGTCCTGCCGTACGGGATCGGTGTCGGGGCCGCTGGCCAGGTAGCCCTCGTTGAAGACGAGGAACAGGACGGCCAGGACGCCGGAGACACGAGCCGGCAGATCGCCGGCGGACGGCATCCGATAGGGGATGCGAGCCGCCTTGATCTTGGCCTTCGCGCGGGTGATGCGCTGCTCCATGGTGGTCCCCCGCACCAGGAAGGCACGGGCGATCTCGGGCACGGTCAGACCGCCGACCATGCGCAGTGTCAACGCCACGCGCGCTTCCATCGCCAGCGCCGGATGACAGCAAATGAAGATCAGCCGGAGCCGATCGTCGTCAATGGCGCCCGGTGGCTCGGATGGGGTGCTGTCGTACAGCATCTGAGCCTCCTTGTGCTTGTCGCCGCGCTTGCTCTCGCGCCGGAGGCGGTCGATGGCCTTGCGGTTGGCGGTGGTGGTCAGCCACGCGCCCGGGTTGGGCGGTACGCCGTCGGCCCGCCACCGCTCGACGGCGGTCGCGAACGCCTCGGCCGACGCCTCCTCGGCGATGTCGAGGTCACCGAAGCGCCTGGTCAGGGCGGCGACCACCCGGGCCCACTCCTCGTGGTGGGCCCGGGTGACCGCCTCGCGGACGTCGACCGTGTTCACTGGAACGGCCGCACCTCGATCCTCCGGTTGCAGGCCTTCGACCCCGCGACGGCCAGCTTCAGCGCCACGTCGAGATCGGGGGCCTCGATGATCCAGAAGCCGGCGAGGTACTCCTTGGACTCCAGAAACGGCCCGTCGGTGACCAGCGCCTCCCCACCCCGGCTGTCGATGACGGTGGCCGTGTCGGGCGAGGCGAGACCGCCGGCGAAGACCCAGTGACCCTCCGTCCGGAGCCGGTCATTGAACACGTCGATGGCAGCGTCCTCCTCCGGGGTGGCGAGGCTGTCCTGGTCGTGGATCACGGAAAGCAGGTACTGCATCTGAAGATCATCTCCTGTGGTGTATCACTGCCCCTTGCAGGGGGCCTCACTCCTGCTACGAACCCCACCGCCCCGATCCGACACCTCCTCCCGCACTTCATCGAAGAAATTTCCGGGACGCCGGTCGTCAGCGAGCCGACCCCACGACGCTGTCGCGGCGAGCGCCCTCCACCTCCCCGAACGCGCCCGTACGGCAGGCCGGTGGACCAGGCCGATCACGACGATCCTGACCAGTGGTGGCGGGCGTCCAACGGCCGGGGCGCGCGGGCATTCTCGCCGACCACCTTGCCGCCGACACGTCCGCCGCTCGATGTCAGGCTTGCCAGCGCGACCTGTACTCGCGCGGAGACATCCCCTTCAGTTCCCTGAAACGGCGATTGAAGTTCGACAAGTTGGCATAGCCGCAGTCCCCAGCGATGGCGGCGACACTCCGATCGGTGTCTCTCAGGAGCCGGCACGCCGCGCTCACCCGCACCATGGTCAGGTAACCGGTGATCGTGGCGCCGGTGATGCGGCGGAAGAGCCGGCTCACCGACGCCGGGGCCATGTGGACGGCACGGGCGATGGCCTGCACCGTGATGGGCCCCGCGTACTCCTCGTTGATCAATGTGACGATCGCGTCGATACGGTCACGCGTGGCCCCGTCCAGCGCCGGCACGTACCGGCTTCCGGCGAGCGGGCGCGCCTCGGCACAGCGCGACAGCCGGACCAGCGCGCCGATCAGCGCGAGGGTCCGCTCGGGCGGCGGCAGCGTACCGAGCCTGCCCAACTCCACGGCCCCGGGAGGAAAGCTCAGCCCGCGGGCCGCCCTCTCCAGAAGCGAGTCCACCCCGGCGAACTCGGTGCGGGTGAAGAAGTCGGCGCCCAGGAAGTCGCGGCGGAACTGGACCACGATCGCCTCATGCCCGCCATCCCCCTGAGCGGACTGGTAGGTGTGCGGCAGTTCAGGGCCGATCAAGGTCAGATCCCCGGGACCGTACTCCTCGACGCAGTCGCCCACGAACCGGGTGCCGGTCCCATGGGTGATCAGGGTCAGTTCGAACTCATGGTGGAAGTGCCAGGCGAAGCGGAAGTGCGACGCCTGCCGGACGTACAGCTTCCAGGAGAGCCGGCTGGTGGCCTCGATGTGTTCGAAGATCGCGCGCAAGGGTGCTCCACTGGTCATAAAAGTACCAGAACCGGTCATCCACCGCGTGGCCGCACAGCCAGGTAACGGACACGCTGGTCACATGACGATCACCCATCCTGACCTGCGATCCGGCTACGCCCTCGACGACGCCGCGCGACGGCACTTCGACGACAACGGCTTCGTGAAGCTACCCGGCGTCCTCGACCCCCGGACGATCGCGGCCTACGAAAAGGAGATCACCTCCAAGGTCATCGAGCTCAACACCCAGCACCTCCCCCTGGAGGAACGCGACACCTACGGCAAGGCGTTCCTCCAGGTCTCCAACCTGTGGCAGCACAGCGACCTCGTACGCGAGTTCGTCTTCTCCCCGCGCCTGGCCCGGATCGCCGCCGAACTCCTCGGCACCGACGGCGTCCGGCTCTACCACGACCAGGCCCTGTACAAAGAGCCCGGCGGCGGCATCACCCCCTGGCACGCCGACCAGTACTACTGGCCCCTGGCCACCGACCGCACCGTGACCGTCTGGATCCCCCTCCAGGAAACCCCGGCCGAAATGGGGCCCCTGGCCTTCGCCGCCGGCAGCCACCGCTTCGAGCACGGCCGCGACCTGCCCATCAGCGACGAATCCGAACGCGCTCTCCAGCAGGCACTCGCCGAGCGGAACTTCCCGCACTTCCAGACCCCCTACCGGCTCGGCGAGGTCAGCTACCACCTCGGGTGGACCTTCCACCACGCCGCGCCGAACCGCTCGGCCATCCCCCGCAGGGTCATGACCGTGATCTACATGGACGCCGACATCACCGTCGCCCACCCCGTCAACGACAACCAACGATCCGACCTGCGCACCTGGATGCCCGGAGCCGAGATCGGGGCGGTCCCGGACACGCCGCTCAACCCGGTCCTGTATCGCGCGGGGTGAACCGCTCGCCAGGACACGGACCATGCCGCTGCGCTCCGCCGGGGATCTGGCGGGCTTTCGAGCGACCGACCTGGATTCCGGCGGGATTCCGGCGGCTCAGGCAGCGGCCTGTCGTGCCATGCTCCGTCCGGTGAGTTGTGCGGGGGCGCTGCGGACGTGCTGCCGACGCCCGCCTCATGGGCACCGGCCGCGTCGACCTCGCGTATCGCCCCCGATCGGGAGGCGTGTTGGTGCCCGCCCGCCGGAGAGCTGCCCGAGGGGGTGCGGTCCCCGGCCGAGCGCGGGCGTCACCAGGCGATAGGGCCCTGGTCGTCGGCGAAGGTGCCGGTCGGGCCGTCCGGGCCGAGTGTCGCCATGCGGACGGCGATCGCGGCCCCCTGCTCGGCGGTACGGTCGCCGGTGAACCCGTTGCCCTCCGTCGCGGTGTGCCCCGGGCAGACGGCGTTGACGAGGATCCCGTGCGGGCGCAGGTGCTTGGCGTACTGAAGGGTGACGGCGTTGACCGCGGCCTTGCTCGGCGGGTAGCCCAGCAGGGGCGGCAGGCCGGCGAACTCGCCGTCCGGCGTGGCCATGGCGGTCAGCGAGCCGGCCCGCCCTGACACGTTCACCACCCGCCCGGCCGGCGAGCGCAGCAGCAGGGGCAGCATCGCCTCGGTCACCGCGATCACGCCGAAGAGGTTCGTCTCGAACACCCGCCGGACCTCGGCCGGCACGTCCGTGCCGGCGCCGGGGATCTGCCGCCTGTCCCCGGTGATCCCGGCGTTGTTGACCAGGACGTCCAGCCGGCCGTGCCGGGCGGTGATCTCTTCGGCGGCCGCCGCGACGGTGTCGGCGGCAGTGACGTCAAGGGCGATCCCGTGCGCATCGCCTCCGGCGGCACGCAACCGTTCGACCGCCGCCTCCCGTCGCCGCGCGTCGCGCGCGCCGACGTACACCGTCATGCCCTTGCCGGCCAGCCCTGCCGCGATGGCGTGACCGATTCCCTGGCCGGCACCGGTGACCAGGGCGATCGTCTCCATGTTCGTCATGGCTCAAGCTCATCAGCCACCGCCGAGCGGAACCAACACCGATCGGATCGGGCACCTATACCCTGAAGGTATGGAATCGCGGGAGCTGGCCTACTTCGTCGCAGTCGCCGAGGAGCGGAACTTCAGCCGGGCGGCCGTCCGGCTCGGCATCGCCCAGCCGCCGCTGTCGCGGGCGGTCCAACGCCTGGAACGCCGGCTCGGCGTCCGGCTGCTGGAGCGCACCAGCCGCCAGGTGTCGTTGACCCATGCCGGCGAGGTGCTGCTGGAGGAGGGCCGCAAGGCGCTCACGTCGCTGGCGGCGGCCGAGCGGCTGGCGCGGCGCGCCGGGCAGGCGACGGCGCGGCTGACGGTGGTGACGAAGCCGGGCGGCGACGCCGGCCTGCTCGAACCCCTCCTGGCCCGTTTCGCCGCCCACCCCGACGCGGTCGACGTCGAGGTGCTGATCTGCGGCATCGGCGAGGAGAAGGCCCTGCTGCGCGACGGAACCGCGGACGTCGCGCTGCTGCGCCTGCCGCAGGACGACCTGTCGGGCCTGGCCATCGAGGAACTGCTGACCGAGCGCGAGATGGTGGTGCTGCCGCGCGCCCACCGGCTCGCCGGCCGCGCGTCGATCCGCATGGCCGACCTGTCCGGCGAGACCTTCCCGCGCTGGACCGCGGCGTCGCCGGGCAGCGGGCCGGTCATCAGGGACACCGGGCAGGTGGCCGAGCTGATCGCGCTCGGCCGGATCATCGCCGTGCTGCCCGAGTCGGTCGCCCGTCAGCTCGGCCGCGGCCTGGTCGCCGTCCCGCTCGACGGCCACCGGACGACCCTGCACGCCGCCTGGCCCGAGGAACGGCGCGACCGCGCGCTGGCCGCGTTCGTCCGCACCGCCGCCGACACCGCCGCCGACACCGCCGCCGACGCCGCCGCCGGCGGGGCCGTGTCTGACGATCGCTGCCTGCGTACGGGCTGATCTACTTCCCGGGATCGGTGCCCCGGGGACGGCCTGAACCGCCGGCCCTGGAGGAGCCGGCCAGGCGGCTCACACTGCTCGCGGACGATACGGCGGCGGCGGTGGCCAGGCGGGCGGACAGGGCGCGGATGCGGTCGACGAGCTCGGGCGGCTCGTGCACCTCGAAGTCGACGTCCATCAGGGCGACCCAGACGGCGAGCTCGTCGAGGTCGTTCGCACCGCTGGACAGCACGCACGTCCGCTCGTCGATCGGCTCGATCGTCCCCGTCGTGGCCGGCATGTGCTCGGCCACGACCTCGGCCGGGGCGTGCATCGTGAAGCGGCCCTGGTACCGGTAGGGCGCGCTGGAGATCGACCGGGACATGTAGGCCGCCAGGTCGGAGTCGGGAAGGTCGCGGGGGACGAACCGCGCTCCGTTCGGCGTCCGCAGGCTCAGGCGGTCGACCCGGTAGGTGCGCCAGTCGTCCCGCCCGGTGTCCCAGCCCAGCAGGTACCAGTGCCGCCCCGAATGGATGAGCCGGTACGGCTCCGCGGCGCGCACGCTCTCCTGCCCCTCGTGCGTCCGGTAGTCGAACCGCAGGGTCTCGTGGTCGCGGCAGGCGGCGGCGATCGCGGCCAGCGACGCCGGGTCGACCGTCGAACCCGCCCGCCCCATGGGCACGGTCATCGACCGCAGCGCGCGTACGCGATGCCGGAGCCGGGACGGCAGCACCCGTTCCAGCTTGGCCAGCGCCCGCACGGAGGTCTCCTCGATCCCCGACACCGAGCCCCCGGCCGCCGTCCGCAGCCCCACCGCGACCGCCACCGCCTCATCGTCGTCCAGCAGCAGCGGCGGCAGGTCCGTGCCCGCGCCGAGCCGGTAGCCGGGCACTCCGGCGGTGGCGTGCACGGGATAGCCGAGCTCGCGCAGCCGCCCGACGTCACGGCGTACGGTCCGCGCGGTCACGCCGAGCCGCTCCGCCAGCTCCACGCCCGACCACTCCCGGTGCGCCTGCAGGAGCGAGAGCAGCCTGAGCAACCGGGCCGATGTCTGCACCATGCCCTCCAGATTGCCCCAGCGCTAGGACCGCTCCTGTCCTAACCCGTCCCTAGCGTGTTTCCCATGACGTTCACCACGGGGATCAGCCCGTTCCGCATCGATGTCCCGCAGTCCGCGCTCGACGACCTGCACGACCGGCTGGCGCGCACCCGCTGGCCCGACGAGCTGCCCGGCGTCGGCTGGACGTACGGCATCCCCGTCCCGTACGTGCGGCGGCTGGCCGAGTACTGGCGCGACGCGTACGACTGGCGAGAGCACGAGGCGGCGCTCAACGAGTACCCGCAGTTCACCACCGAGATCGACGGACAGAACATCCACTTCCTGCACGTGCGCTCCCCCGAGCCGGACGCGCTCCCCCTGGTCCTCACCCACGGCTGGCCCGGCTCGGTCGTCGAGTTCACGAAGGTCATCGGCCCGCTCACCGACCCCCGCGCGCACGGCGGCGACCCCGCCGACGCCTTCCACGTCGTCGCGCCGTCCATCCCCGGCTTCGGCTTCTCCGGCCCCACCCGCGAGACCGGCTGGGACCTGCGCCGGGTCGCCCGCGCGTGGGCCGACCTGATGAGCCGCCTCGGCTACGAGCGCTACGGCGCCCAGGGCGGCGACAGCGGCTCGGTCATCTCCCCCGAGCTCGGCCGCGTCGCCCCCGACCGGGTGGCCGGCGTGCACGTCAACGGCGCGCTCGGCTTCCCCACCTTCGACCCGGCCGAGATGGAGGGCCTCACGGAGGCCGAGCAGGCCCGCATGCGGCAGTACGCCGACGACGACCGCTCCGGCTACGCGATCATCCAGGCCACCCGGCCGCAGACCGTCGCCTTCGGCCTGCACGACTCCCCGGCCGCGCAGCTGGCCTGGATCGCGGAGAAGTTCAAGGAGTGGACCGACCCCGCGCACGACCTGCCCGAGGACGCCGTCGACCTGGACCAGATGCTCACCGACGTGACGGTCTACTGGCTGACCGGCACCGCCGCCTCATCCGCCCGCCTCTACAAGGAGGGCTCGGCCCAATGGGGAACGCCGGTCGAGCGCTCGGAGGTCCCGCACGGGGTCGCGGTCTTCCCCGGCGACGGCGGGATCCGGCGGATCGCGGAGCGCGAGCACAACGTGATCCACTGGTCGGAGTTCGACCGGGGCGGCCACTTCGCCGCCATGGAGGCCCCCGACCTGCTGGTCGGCGACGTCCGGGCGTTCTTCCGGCAGGTCCGCTGACCGCGTGCCTCATGTGTGCGGGGGCTGATCCGGCCCGCCATGTCACGTTCTGGTCGTACGTCGCAACGTGTCAGCCGTTCAGCGATCTCCGTACGGCGGCGTCCACCAGTTCGTGAACCTCCCGCTCGGTGAAGATGTCGGGCAGGGTCAGCCGCTCCACGATGAGCCAGTTCAGCGCGAGGTAGAGGAGCACCACCGAGGTCGAGTCGCCGGGCAGGCCCGAGGCGGCGTGGTGGCCGATGTTGGCGTCGATGTCCTCGCGGATGCGCTTGGTCAGCACGGCGCGCAGCTCGGGACGCCGGGTGGACTCCAGCCGGAGCTCCAGCAGGGCCAGGTAGCCGGAGTTGAACGCGGAGACCCGATCCACCAGCTCGTGCATGATCTCGGCGTAGCGGGCCTGGTCCTGCACGCCCTCCCGGCTCTGGGCGATCGTGGCCTCGTCGGGCAGCAACCGCTCGTAGATGCGCCCGCCGACCTGGGTGAACAGGTCGTCACGGCTGGCGAAGTAGTTGGAGGCCGTGCCCGGGGGCACGCCCGCCTCCGCGTCGACGGCGCGGAAGGTCAGCCCCCTCGCCCCCTGGCCGGCCAGCACCTCGATGGCCGCGTCGATCAGCGCCTGCCGGCGCTCGGGATTCGTCCGCATTGACACCACTCCACATGTAGTACTAATCTCAAACCACTTCAATCAGAGTACTACATATGGAGTTGATCGGTATGCGAAAGCTGGTGTACTACGTCGGCGTCTCACTCGACGGCTACATCGCGGGCCCCGACGCCGAATTCGACTTCTACCCGCTGTCGGACCAGATGGCCGCCTGGATCAACGAGCGCTACCCCGAGACGCTGCCCACCCACGTCCGCAGGCTCGTCGGCCTCGACGGCGTGCCCAACAAGGCCTTCGACACCCTGGTGATGGGCCGCGGCACGTACTTGCCCGCCCTCGACGTCCCCACCACCAGCCCGTACGCCCACCTGCGCCAGTACGTCCTGTCCAGCACGCTGAAGATCGACGACCCCACGGTGCGGGTGGAGACCGGCGACGCGATCGAGCTGGTCCGGCGGCTGAAGGCCGAGGACACCGGCATGGACATCTACCTGTGCGGCGGCGGCAAGCTCGCCGCCTCCCTGCTGCCGGAGATCGACGAGATCATCCTCAAGAGCTACCCCGTCGTGGCCGGCGCGGGCATCCCCATGTTCTCCGGGCGGTTCCGCCCCACCCTGTTCGCCCCCACCCGGCGCGAGTCCTTCGACAACGGCGCCCAGGTCACCTGGCTCGCCAGGGCGTAACACCACAAGCCGGCTCGACGGAGCGCCAACCGCCCGCCCTTCCTACGCCGTCCCGAGCCTGCGACAGAGCCCGTGACCGAGATCTTCGGACGCGGGCTCGGCGCGGAAGTCCGCCACCGCCTGCGGCTCGCGGCCATCGAGCCAGGTCGACAGGGTGCCCTGCCGCACAGGAGAAGCCGACCCGGGCGGCAGCCGACGGCCTGGGAACCGCCCGTAACCGTGGATCTCCTCGTCCAGGCGCATCGGTCGCCGGACGGGGCCATCGAAGTTATTTGACACGACATATATGTCGTGTAATCTAATTTCCATGACGAACCAACCGACGCTGGTCTTCATCCCCTGCTTCTCCGGCGCCCCCTGGGACCTGGAGCAGCTCACCCCGCTGGCCCACCGGCCCCGACGCACCTTCCGCCTCCCCGAGAACGTGGACGACATGGAGGCCTACGCCGACGCCGCCGCGGCCCACATCGCGGACCTGGACGATTATGTGCTGGTCGGCGACTCCTTCGGAGCGAACATCGCGCTGGCGCTGGCCGTCCGCCGACCGGCCGGGCTCCGCGGCCTGGTGATGTCCGGCGGTTTCGCCGCCAACCCGATCTCCTCACCACTCTGGAAGGCCGCCATGCGGCTCATGGGCAGGCTGCGCGGCGGCCCCTACCGGCAGCTGGTGCTGCGCGCGCACGCCCACCGGCTGGCCTCACCGCACGATCGCGAGGGCCAGATCCCCTGGAGCGAGGCCGACAGCCGCCACCTGTTCCTGACCAACACCCCGGCCACCTCCTTCGGAGCCCGCCTCACCGCTGCCTTGGACGCCGATTACACTGATCGTCTGGACAAGGTGGCGGTCCCCACTCTGATCATCACGCCGTCACACGACAAGCTGATCGGCGAGGAGGCGGCCGAGATCATGCGTGCCGGGATCCCGGGCGCCCGCGAGATCGTGCTGGAAGGGACCGGTCACATGTTCCGCTTCTCCCATCCCGTCACCTACGGCCGAGCCGTCGAGACGTTCCTGGCCGAAAGGGTCGACGAGCCCGAGGTGGCCGGTGCGGCCCGCTGAGCAGCTCCGCTACCTGATCCTGGCCGCGCAGCGGGAGGGCAACCGGCTGCTCGGCCAGGCCCTGCGGCCGCTCGGCGTCACGCCCTCCCAGGCCGAGGTCATCCGCGTCCTTCAGGATCGCGGTCCCCTGACGCTCAACGGCCTGGGCGAGCTGCTCGTCTGCGAGAGCGGCACCAGCCCGAGCCGGCTCGTCGAACGGCTCGTCGCCGCCGGCCTGGTCAAGCGCGAGGTGGCCACCCACGATCGCCGCCACATCGAGGTGTCCCTGACCGCGGAAGGAGCCGAGCTCGGCCGAGAGATCATCAAGATCGAGGACGACCTCTACCGGTCGATCGACGCCGCGGCCGACGGGCACGATCTCGAGCCCGTCTTCGGATTTCTCCGTACCTTCGTCGCCGATCTGCCCGCGGGACAGGCCCTGGCCCGCCGCGCCCGCCGCTGACCACCCGTCCCGCCGGTGCGGTGCGGCCTCCCTGCCTGACCGGCACGGCACCAGCGCCCGGTCCGCTCGCAGTGACGCCCTCGCCGCTCCCCCGGTCACCCTCGTACGGTGGGAGCCGTACCGACCCAGCCGTGATAGGCGTCCATGTCGACGTTGCTGCCGCACACGACGGTGACCACGTGCCGGCCGGCGAAGCGGTCACGGTCTTCGAGGATCGCCGCGATGCCGAGCGCGGCCGACGGTTCGACGACGAGGCCGGCGTGGTCGAGGAGCGCCCGCATGCCGGCGATGATCGACGCCTCCTGGACCAGGACGACGTCGTCGGCGACCAGGAGGAGGTCGTCCAGGACGGCCGGGATGGGGCGTCGGCCGGCGACGCCGTCGGCGATGGTGTCGGTCGAGTCGGTGGTGACGACGCGCCGTTCGCGCCAGGAGAGCGTCATCGCCGGTGCGCCCAGCGGCTGGACGCAGATCACCTCGACGCCGGGCGCCAGGGCCTTCACCACGTGACCCACACCGGTGGCCATCGCCCCGCCGCCGAGAGCGATCAGGACGGTGTCGAACGACGGCGCGGCGTCCACCAGTTCCAGGCCGATGGTCGCCGCGCCCTCGCAGGTCTCGATGTCCAGGCTGTCTTCGACCAGCCGGATGCCGTGGTGCCGCGCGATGGCCGCCGCCCGCTCGCGGGCCATGTCGAAGTCGCCGTCCACCAGCTCCAGCCTGGCGCCCAGCGCGCGGATGCGGTCGAGCTTGGCCGCGGGCGCGAAGCGGGATGCCACGACGGTGACGTCGAGCCCCCGGCCGCGACCGGACCAGGCGAGGGCTTGGCCGAGATTGCCCGCGCTGGCGCACACCACGGCTCGCCGGCCGTTCTCGGCGAGCAGGCTCGCCACCAGCTCGGTGCCGCGGCCCTTGAAGCTGCGGACCGGATTCGCCGTTTCGAGCTTGATGCTCACCGTGCACCCGAGATCGGGCTCCAGCGCTTCGCAGCGGTAGAACGGGGTGTCGAGAAAGATCGGATCGATCACCCGGCAAGCCGCCCGGATCCGAGCGAGGTCGAGGCGCGTTTCCTGCACGGCAAGGCAGCCTATCGCGGGAGGGACAACGGTTGATCAAACCCGGTTCCCCCTGGTTCCGCCGGGAGGCGCCGGCCCGTGCGAAGCGCGCGTGGAAACGGACGCCGTCACAACCTGCGGCGTGTGTCAGAGGCGGGCAACGCTAGCTGGGGAGTGACATGCGGGCTCGACGGACGTGGGTGGTGAGGCTCGACGGGTCGACGTAGACGGCGACCTCGACGGTCCCGGTGCGCGTGTGCGGCAGCTCCCATCTCAGTTCGCGCGTCTCACCCGGGTCGAGAACGCCGCCGAGGTTCAGCAGCGGAGGGGCCGCCGGGCGGATCAGCCGGGCCCGGTCGAGCCGGACGTCAACGTTTCCCCTGTTGGCGACGGCCGCCGTGATCGTCGTCCCTTCCGCCCGGTGCTCGGCCGTGAGCGTGACGGTGACCGGTGGCGGCTCCGACGGGGGCAGCGAGGCCGCGATCGCCTCCGCGACGGCGACCGTGTCGCCCTGCGGCTCGGTGGGCGCGTCGGCCAGCTCCCGCGCCCATTCCCGTTCCCGTTCGAACCAGTCGGTGGTCTCGCGGCGCTCGCGCAGCGCGTCGAAGAACCGTGTCCAGCGCTTCGCGTAGAAGCCGGTCATCAGGCCGGCGGCGTGCCGGGCGGCGTAGTCGTGCAGCTCATCCGTCGGGGCGGTGTCGCCCCAGGTCGTGACGAGCGTCGTGATGTCGTCGACGCCTTCGCGCCCGGCGGTCGCGGCCGCCTGGGCCAGCCAGGTGCCCAGCAGGAACTCGGCGCGGGTGCCCAGGATCGCGTCGCACTGCCCGATCATCCGGAGGAACCACGCCGCGAGCCGGTCCACCGCCGCGGCGTCCCCGGCGTCACTGGCCTCGCGGATCCGCGCCAGGAGCCATCGGCTCCGGTTCGACAGCACCTGGACCGTGGTGTCCACGAGGTCGTGCCGGTAGGGCTCGGACCCGCCCGCGCGCGGCGCGGCCTCGACGAGCTCACGCCATCCCGCCTCGAACGCGTCCACGTCGTACGGCACGATTCGGGGGCGCCACTCGATCGCCCGCTCCAGGTCGAGCGCGGGCCGCGCGACGAAGAGGGAGTCGGGGCCCGCGTTTGTCCCGTCGATGTCGTCGCCGATGTGCTGGCCGTACGCGGTGCGCACGAAGGCGTGCCAGGCGCGGATCGCCGGCTCGGCGTCGGTGCCGTAGCGTCGCCGGACGTAGCCGGCGATCCAGTCGTCCAGATCGATCTCGGCGTCGTGCCAGATCGCGTCGGCCAGCAGGTCGTCGACGACCGGATTGCTCTCGAGGCTCTCCGCCGCCTGGACGGTGCCGCACAGGCGTCCGGTGTCCCGCAGGCCGGGCAGGCGGCAGAGCTCGGGCAGCTTGCCGAAGACGTACTGCCGGCCACCCCACGTCGAGATGGTGCCGAACGCCCACGGCGCCCCGCGGAACGCCTCGCGAGACCGCCAGCGCGGGGTGTCGTCCGCGTTGATGTCCAGCACGAGGAGGCGAGACAGGTCCACGCCGGCCAGCAGCTCGTCGGTCGGGTTGGCGCCCCAGGCCTGCACCACCCACGTCGCGTCCGGATGTGCGTCGAGCAGCGCGCCCTGCAGGTTGGCGGCGGCGGCGGAGACGTCCATCCCGTCGGCGATCCCGCCCTCGTGGAGGACGTCCATCGAATAGGCCGTGGACGGTCCGAACCGCTCGTCCTGCAGCCGGTACCAGGCGCCCGCGATGTCGCGGAAGCCGTGAGAGGTCGGATCGATCCAGGTCGGCCGGTCGAAGCCCAGCCACTTCCCCTGCGGCACCGCGGACAGGTCGTCCCGGCCGTCCACGAGCTCCTGCGGCACGAAGCCCGCGAAACCCGGAAGCACCGGCGTGATCTCCAGTTCCCGCATCCGGTCGAGGATGCGGCGCCCCAGGACGGCGCGCTTGCCGAGCAGTTCGGTGGGCTGGCCGCCCGCGTAGCTGTGGAGGTTGCCCATCCACTGCCAGGGCATGTGCCCCGGCATGCTCAGCCAGCCGCGGGCCGCCTCGTCGGAGAAGCCCAGCTCGACCAGCAGGTCGCGGTAGACGATCTCCTGCCCGGTCAGGACGAGCACGTGGGTCGTGCCCGACCAGGCCAGGAAGTCGATCTCGCGCTCCCACTCGGGCCAGTCCCAGTACGACGCGGAGTAGCCGGAGACGGTGTGGTTGTGGGCGAAGCGATGGGTGAGCCGGGTGCGGCGGTGGACGGTCGAGGCCGGGGCCGGGAACAGCTCCGGCAGCCGATCGCCGTGCCGGCTCAGGTGCCCGTGGGCCTCGTGCGAGACGTACCAGCGGACGCCGGCCAGCAGATCGGGCACGCGGGAGCCGGTCACCCGGACCCTGCCGCCGACGTCCTCGATCAGGAACTCACCGCGGAACTCACCACCGGGCTCACCACCGGGCTCACCACCGGGCTCACTGTCGGGCTCACTGTCGGGCCCGCGAGCGACCAGCAGCTCGAAACGGCCGGCGCGGTCTGGTCCGAGCAGTCGTCCAAGGACGTCCTGAGCGGCGTCGGAAGAGGTTTTCGTGGTCACGGACCGGCCTTTCGAAGGGGAGAGCACGGCTGGCTACTTCAGCGCGGCGGTCGCGGCCGCCTCGGCGTTCTTCAGCGCCTCTTCCGGCGTCTGCTTCAGCAGCATGGCCTTCTCGAGCTCGGTGTACAGCGCGGTGCTGACCGCGGCGTACGCCTCGATCGAGGGGCGGCTCTTGGCGTAACTCAGCTCGTCGGCGAACACCTTGATGCGCGGGTTCTCGGCGAGGTACTTCGTCCAGGACGGATCGTCGGCGGTCTTGGTGTTGGTGGGCAGGAAGCCGTTGGCGATGTCCCACTTCGCCTGCACGTCCGGCTTCAGCCAGTACTGCAGGAACGCCCAGGCTCCGTCCTGCTGGGCGGGCGTGCCCCGAAGGATGTAGGAGTTGTTGGAGCCCAGGTTCATGGCCGGCTCACCGATCGGGGGCAGCGGCGCCACCCCGACGTTCTCCTTGCCGAGAGCCTTGTCGAGCACGCCCAGGTTGTAGGCGCCGTTGATCGCCATCGCGGCCTTCTTGGACGTCATCGCGACGGTGTTCCCGTTGTCGCTCGGTGTCTTGAGGCTGGTCGGGTAGGCGGTGCCCTTCTTGATCATGTCCGTCCACGCCTTCAGCGCCGTCACCCCTTCGGGGCTGTTGAACTCGACCTGCGTGTTGTCGGCGTTAATGAACGAGCCGCCGGCGCTCCACAACATGGCCTGCCAGTAGTACGAGGTCCCCTCGCCGTTGCCGATCGGCAGGTACATCCCGTACTGCTCGGTGCCCTTGGTCAGCTTGGCGGCGTCCTCCTGCAACTCGGCCCAGGTGGCCGGCGGCTGCTCGATCCCGGCCGCCTTGAACATCTCCTTGTTGTAGATGAGCGCGAAGTCGCCGCCCTGTGTCGGCAGTGAGTAGACCTGGCCGTTGAAGGTGCCGGTGTCGAGCATGCCCTCGGTGAAGTCGCTCTTCTTCAGCGAGGAATCGGCGGCGTCGAGGTACGTGTCGAGCGGCACGACCGAGCCCATGGCGATGACCTGGCCGAGCCCCTGCGGCTGGCCGTCGTCGAGCACGAGGTTCGGGCCCTGCTTGTTCTTGACGGCGTTGATGAGCTTCGCGTGCGCTTCGGCGCTGGCCGGCTGCACCTCGAGCTCGATCGTGTACTTGTCCTGCGAGGTGTTGAAGGCGTCGATGAGCTGCCTTTTCAGGGGTTCGGTGGCGCCGGTGCTGCCGGCCCAGACGACGATGGTGGTCCGGCCATCGGTCTCGGCGTTGTCGTTGCCGGTCACCGAGCCACCGCAGGCGGTCGCCGTGAGGGCGACGACGGCCACGGCGGCGTACGAGAGGAGGGATCGAGATGTCATGCGTGTTCCCTGAGGGTGAGGGGGTTAGCGAAGCCCGCCGGACATGGCGGTGATGAGCTGCCGTTGGAAGATGAGGAAGACCACGATGACCGGGATGATCGCGAGCGTGGATCCGGCCATGAGCAGGCTGAAGTCCTGGGTGTTGTTCTCGCCCTGCAGCTGGGCGAGCCCGACGGGCAACGTGTAGTACCTGGACTTCGTGGTGACGAGGAACTGGAAGAAGAAGTTGTTCCAGTTGTAGACGAACGAAAGGATCGCGAACGACCCGATCATGGGCCGGGCCATCGGCGTCATGATCGACCAGAGGCGGCGCCAGACGCCGGCGCCGTCGATGCGGCTCGCGTCCTCGATCTCCGTGGGGAAC
The DNA here is from genome assembly GCF_006334985.2 of Nonomuraea phyllanthi. Lineage (GTDB taxonomy): Bacteria > Actinomycetota > Actinomycetes > Streptosporangiales > Streptosporangiaceae > Nonomuraea > Nonomuraea phyllanthi. The sequence goes on along the minus strand of NZ_VDLX02000011.1, from coordinate 327,237 downwards.
GACTGGAAGAACTGGCGGAACAGGAACGCGCCGAGGATGGACGGCACGTTCGGGATGATCAGGCCCTGATAGCTGTTCAGCCAGCCGAGCTGGGACAGCAGGGTGACCAGGGGTGTGAAGACGACCTCGAAGGGCACCATCAGCGCGGCGAGCAGGACGACGAAGATCACCGTACGGCCCCGGAACCGCATCCGGGAGAAGGCGTAGCCCGCGGCCAGGCTGGTGACGACCTGCCCGAACGTCGCCAGCACCGTGACGATCGTGCTGTTGAGATAGAAGAGGCCGAACGGCGCCACGGCGAAGATGCCGGTGTAGCTGTCGAAGTGCCACTCCTCCGGCAGGAACGTCGGCGGGAACGACAGCGCCTCGCTTGACGACTTGAAGCTCGTCAGAAGCATCCAGACGAACGGGCCGAAGAAGATCACGACGCCGACGAGGAGGGCGGCGTGCCGGGCGATGTGAGGCGCGGCGGTGCGCAGCCGGAGTGCGGGGCTCATGCCCGGCTCACACGAGCTCGACGGCGTCGCGCCGTGAGAGGACTCGAAGCTGGATGACCGACACCACGATGCCGCACAGCAGCAGGAGGACGGCGGCGGCGCTGGCCGAGCCGCCGTCGAAGAACACGAAGCCCTGCTGGTAGACGAAGTACAGGAGCGTCTCCGTGGACTGGAGCGGGCCGCCGCCGGTCAGCACGTACACCTGGGTGAAGACCTGGAGGGCGGAGATGACGCCGGTGACCGCGAGGAAGCCGGTGGTGGGGCCGATGAGCGGGAACGAGATCGAGAAGAACCGCCGGAACGGGCCGGCGCCGTCGAGCTTCGCGGCCTCGTGATAGCTGACCGGGATGTTCGCGAGGGCGGCGGAGTAGATGATCATCGAGTAGCCGACGCCCTGCCAGATCGAGAAGACCATGACGGAGAGCAGGGCCCATGGCTCCGTGGTGAGGAAGCCGATCGGGGCGATGCCCAGCTCGCTGAGCACGTAGTTGACGACGCCACCGAGGGGCGACAAGAGGTAGCCGAAGACCAGGGCGGTGCCGACCACCGGCGCGATGTGCGGCACGAAGATCAGCGCGCGGTAGATCCCGCGGCCCCGGAACGGCGTCGCCAGCAGGGCGGCGAAGAACAGCCCGACGGCCATGGTGCAGGGCACCACCACGGCCACGTAGATCGCGGTGTTGGCCGTGGCCCGCAGGAATTCGGGGTTGCGCAGGAGGTCGGCGTAGTTCGCCAGCCCGACGAGCGAATCGGCGATGCCGGTGGCCGGGTTCCAGTTCGTGAAGCTGTAGTAGACGGTCTGGGCGAGCGGAAACAGGTAGAAGACGATGAGCAGGATGGTCGTCGGCGCGATGAGCAGGTAGCCCGCGCCGCCTTCGCGCCGCTGCGAGGCCGTCACCGGGGTGGGGGTTCGCCTCCTTGCCCGCACGGCGACGGACACGGCTGCTTTGTCGGACATGGCACCTTCCCTATCGATCGCCAGACAAAAATTTCAATATCGATTGGCGACCAGTGCAATTTTTTCCACCAACGTTGTTCGTCTGTTCAGAAAGGGACGCCGACCGGATCAGGTGCCGTCGGCCGAGAACCGGCGCGCCCGTACGGATCACGTGCTGTCAGGCGAGAACCAGCGCGCCCGGTAGATCTGCGCGCCGGGCAGCGTCCTCGATTCGCGGTGGGTGTCGCCGACGAAGAAGTCGACCTGGTCGGTACACCAGTCGCTCTCGTTGCCGGGCTTGGGCGTTGTCTGCAGGACGGCACCCGACCGGCGGTCGGTGCCGACGCTCTTGACGTTGGGCCGGTCGAGTGCGGTGCCCTGGGGAGGCCCCGCGACGAACTCGCCGGCGACGGTGTCGAACTGGTAGACCCCGTGAACCGTCGTCACCCAGAGCCGCCCGGGATCGCCGGCGACCGGCTGCAGATCGTGGCCGCCCTCGGTCGGAAGGTCGTGGCTCGCGCGGCGCCGCAGCGTCGGGGACGCCGGGGAGCCGCCCACGTCATACGCCACGAGGAGGTCGTCCCCGACCGCCCAGAGCGTTCGCGTGTCCTCCCGCCACAGCACCTCGTGCGCGCCGGGCAACCGGTCCTCGACATGGCGGTCCGAGCGCGGCCCCTGGCTCGCGGCGTACACCCGGACCCAGCCTCCCGTGCTCGCCGCGGCGGCGACGTTGCCGTCGGGCAGCCGCTCGATGCCGTGCGGATTCGCCGCCGCGCCGGCGTTCACCGACCAGGCCACGGCGCCGCCCTGCGGGTAGCGCACGGCGGCCAGGAGCCCGAACGAGTCCGACACGAGCACGTACTGCTGCCCCGTCGAGGCGTCGCTCCGCAGGCGGGCGTCGGTCGGCAGCCGCCACGACCCCTCCGGATCCTCGACGCCGCTGTCCGCGTCCGGTCGCCACCACCACAGGACGGCCGGCTCCTCCGACCAGTCCCGGCCGGGGTCGAGCACCAGGATGCGCCGGCTGGCCTGCTCCGTGACGACGACCGGGGTCGCCGCGGCGGTGCCGCCCGCTCCGGCCCGGCCGGCCTCATGGTGCCGGGTCCGCTGATCCCTGGGCGGGGTCTGATAGGGCGCGGTCGCCTGTCCGGCGAGATCCAGCAGCCGCGTCGCCTCGCTCGCGCGGTGCTGGGAGACGCGCACGTAGAGGGCGTCGGTCACGAAGAGCTGGGCGTGCCGGCCGGCGGTGCCGCGGTAGCGCGCGGTCGCGCTGCGGGCCGTCGTCACCAGGGTCAGGTCGGCCTCGGTGACCAGCGGCGCGTAGGCGCTGCTCGTGATCCCCGCGGTGAACGCGCCCCGCTCCCTGGCCACCGACAGCAGGTCGAGGGCGTGCTGCGCCGTGCCCGAGTGGCTGATGGCGATCGCCACGTCACCGGGGCCGAGGGTCACGGCGTGGGCGGCCGCGGTCGTCACGTCGGGCGAGGTGAGCGTGATGATGCCGATGCCGACGAGCTGATCGGCGAGGTAACGGGCGATCTGGGCGCTGCCCCCGAAGGCGAAGATCTGCACCTGCCGGGCCTCGTGGACAGCGGCGGCGAGCCGCCCCAGCGCCTCGGTGTCCAGCAGCGTCGCGGTGCGGCGGATGGCGTTGACGCTCGATGCGGCGATCAGGTTGACGGTGTCGCGAGCACTGGCGGAGGGCTCGATCTCGCCCGTGGGATCGGCGTCGAGATCGGCCGCCGCCTGCCCGAGCTCACTGGCGAGCGCCAGCCGGAGCGCGGTGTACCCGTCGAGGCCGATCGCGCGGCAGAAGCGGTTGACGGTGCCCACGGAGGTGCCCGCCGTCTGGGCCAGCTCGACGATCCCCACGCCGGCCGTGAACTCGGGATTGCCCGTCACCACGTCGGCGACTCGGATGAGGGTGGCGGAGAACGTGGGGCGTGCCGCTGCGATCCTCTCGAGCACCGTCGGCACCTGCGCCGTATGCGTCATGCCGCCAGATGCTGTCACGCCCCAGGGCCTTCGTCAATTTTTTCAATTTGCGATAGGTTGCTGGTACTTTTTTCAAACAAGATCGGATGTGTACGGCATGAATCCCCACCGTCCCGCGCCCCCGACCGGCGGCCACGTGGCCCTCCTTGTCGACGTCGGCGGGGTGCTCCTCCTGCCCAACGCCGCGCTCCTGACGCCGGTCATCGCCCGTCACGGCGGCGTCGACACCCCCGAAGGGTTCATCCGCGCGCACTATGCGGCCCACAACGCGGCGTTTCCCAGCCGCGGGAATCCCCTCGGCGACTACTACGAACTCCTCCCCCGCTATGCGGGCGTGCCCAAGGACCGGTGGCGGTCCTGCGCCGAGGACTACCTGGCGATCTCCCGTACGCGCAACATGTGGCACGCGCCGGACCCGGAGTCGAAACGGACGCTTGACGAGATCACGGCCGCGGGGGTGGGCGTCGCCATCGTGTCGCAGGCCGACGGCAAGATCGCGCAGATGCTGCTCGACGCCCGGATGTGCCAGGAGGGCGACGGGCCCGGCGTGTGCGTGGACGCCGTGCTCGACAGCACGATCGTGGGCTTCGACAAACCGGACCCGCGGTTCTTCCGCGCCGCTCTGGACCGCCTCCACGTGGATGCCTCCCAGGCCGTCCACGTCGGGGACACCGTACCGGCCGACGTCCGCGGCGCGCAGGCCGCCGGCATCCGGGCAGTGCACTACGACCCCTACGACGACTGCGACGACCCGGGCGACCACGAGCACATCCGCCGGCTGCGGGAGGTGCGCGCGTTCCTCGCACCTCAGCCGCAGCCGCGCAAGTAGAGCGAGCACGGGTGGAACGAGTCTGAACGGGCCCTTGAAGCGGCGGAGGCTGTGTGTTCGACCAGCCTCCGGGTCGAACACTGGATGAACCTCTATGGTCCTGCGGGGCGGTCCGGTGGTTGCCTTGTGGCATGGAATCCATATCAGCCGCAGGGCGCACGGTCGTCCCCGCACGGGAGGCGCGTGCGGTGCGACTGGCCGCCGGGCAGCGCGTGAGCGTGGTCGACCTCGAAGGGGGCCAGGTCGGCGACGTGTTCGCCTTCGCCGCCGAGGACGTGGCGGAGCACCTCAGCGCCGCCCACACGCGCGCCACGACGAGCCGGCTGTTCCCCGTGGCGGGCGAGCCGTTCGTCACCGACCGGCGGCGGCCGATCCTGACGCTGGTCTCCGACACCTCCCCCGGCCGGCACGACATGCTGATCGCGGCCTGCGATCCGGCCCGGTACGCCAGGCTGGGCGTGACGGGCTCGCATCCTTCGTGCGCGGACAACCTGCGCCGCGCGCTCGCCGCGATGGGGTTGTCCGTCCCCTTCGTCCCCCAGCCGGTCAACGTGTTCATGCACATACCCGTCGGCGAGGACGGGCGGCTCAGCTGGCTGGCCGCCGTCAGCCGTCCGGGGGACGCGATCACGTTCGAGGCGGCCATGGACTGCGTGTTCGTGCTCTCCTCCTGCCCCCAGGATCTCGTCGGGATCAACGGCAGCCGACCGACGTCGCTGGCGATGGACGTCAGCGCCCCGAACTGACCCAACCGTTCACACGCAGGAAGGACACCATCATGTGCGCATCACACCCCGCGCTGCTGCCGGCCCTGGTCGGCGGCATCGACCTGGCCAACCGGCTCGCGGTCGCCCCGATGACCCGGGTCTCCGCCGCGCAGGACGGCACCCCGACGGCCGAGATGGCCGACTACTACGCGGGCTTCGCCGACGGCGGCTTCGGCCTGCTGATCACCGAGGGCACGTACACCGACACGGCCTACAGCCAGGGATATCTCAACCAGCCGGGCATCGTCACGGCCCGGCACGCGGCCGCCTGGCGGGACATCGCCGACCGGGTGCACGCCGCGGGAGCCCGGATCGTTCTCCAGCTCATGCACGCCGGTGCCCTGTCCCAGGGCAACCGCTACCGCAGCGAGAGCGTCGGCCCCTCCGCCGTGCCGCCGATCGGGGAGAAGATGCCCGAGTACGGCGGGCACGGGCCGTGGCCGGCGCCCAGGGCGATGAGCGCGGACGACATCGAGGAGGCCGTGCGCGGCTTCGCCGCCTCCGCGGCCCGCGCCCGCGCCGCGGGCTTCGACGGCGTCGAGGTGCACGCCGCCAACGGCTACCTGCTGGACCAGTTCCTCACGGACTACACCAACCGGCGCGACGACGCCTACGGCGGCCCCGTCGCGAACCGGGTGCGCCTGACGGCCGAGGTGGTGTCGGCCATCAGGGCGGAAGCCGGGGAGGACTTCTGCGTCGGCGTGCGGCTGTCGCAGACCAAGGTCAACGACTTCGTCCACCGCTGGCGCGGAGGCGCGCACGACGCGCGGATCATCTTCGCCGCGCTCGCCGCCGCCGGGTCGAGCTACCTGCACATCGCCAGCGAGGGGCGCGACTGGATCGAGACCGCCAGGCTGGACGGCGGCCTCACGATCACGGGGCTGGCACGCCAGGTGACCGGCCTGCCGGTCATCGCCAACGGCGGCATGCACGACCTGGCGCAGGCGGCGCAGGTGCTCTCGGACGGCCACGCCGACGTGGTGTCCGTCGCGCGCGGCGCGCTGGCCAACCCCGACCTGCCCCGTCGCCTGGCCGAGGGCGTGCCGCTGGAGGAGTTCGACCACATGATGCTGCAGCCCATGGCGACCCTGGGCAACGCCCGCCTGTGGCGGCACGCCGCCGAGGTGCCGGCGTGACCCGGCCGGATGCCAGACTGTGACCTCTCAGCACCAAGGGGCAGGTGAGCCGCGTGAGTGACCACTGGTACGGCACGGCCGCGGCCGTCGTCACCCTCACCTTCGACGTGGACGCCGAGTCGCCGATTCTCGCCCAGGGACGCGGCTACGCACGGCATGCGACGACCATGTCGCACCAGGCGTACGGCCCCGACGTGGGGCTGCCCCGCATCCTCGCGATGCTCGACGAGCTCGGCGTCCCGGCCACGTTCTTCGTGCCCGGCTGGGTGGCCGAGCAGCGGCCGGGGCTGGCGGCCTCGATCGCCGACCGCGGCCACGAGGTGGCGCACCACTCCTACAGCCACCGCCCGCCCACGTCGATGACGCCGGAGGAGGAGCGGGCGGACTTCGAGCGCGGCCTCGCGGTGTTCGACGCCCAGGGCGTCGAGATCACCGGGCACCGGGCCGCGCTGTGGGAGGCGTCATGGCAGACGGCCGCGCTCGTGGCGGAGCACGGCCTGCTCTACGACTCCTCCCTGATGGGGGACGACCGGCCGTACCGGGTGCCGACGGAGTCGGGCGACGTCGTGGAACTGCCCGTCCACTGGTCGCTGGACGACTGGGAGCAGTACGCGTTCCTGCCGGCGCCGCACGTCGGCTCGGTCATCGAGTCGCCCGCGAAGGCGCTGGAGCTGTGGCGCGCCGAGCTCGACGGGATGCGTCACTACCGGTGCCTGTTCAACCTGTGCGTCCATCCCTTCCTTTCGGGCCGGCCCGGCCGGGCGCTGGCGCTGCGGCGGTTGGTGGAGTACGCCCTGGAGTGCGGTGACGTGCGGTTCGCCCGCTGCAGGGAGGTGGCCCAGGCGGCGGCGGCCGATCGGAGTCTGCCGGTACGCCCGCCACGACCGCCCGCCGTCGATCCCGGGATCTACCCCGGCTGAGGGAGGCCGGGGCCGGCGGTCAGCTCATGGCGTCGATGGACAGGGCGAGGAACAGGTCCACCCGGTCCTCGGTGCGGCTCACGTCCCTGCCCGTCAGCTCGGCGATCTTGGTGAGCCGGTTGCGCAGCGTATTGACGTGGATGTGCAGGGCGGCCGCCGTCGCCGCCCAGTGCCCGTCCTGATCGAGGAAGGTGCGCAACGTCTGCTCCAGGTCGCCGCCGCGCCTGGCGTCATGCTCCCTGACGGGCGCCAGCAGGTCACGGGAGAAACCGCGCAGCGTGCCGGGGTCCACCAGGCCGAGCAGCAGCCGGTGCGTGCCGAGCTCGACGAAGCTGCGCACCGGAGGTCCGCCGCGGCTGCGGCGCAGCACCCGGCACGCCTCCCGCGCCTGCATGAGCGGCTGCCTGAGCTCCGCCGCATGCGGTGCGATGGCGCCGAGCCCGGCGACCGGCCGCCGCCCGGGGAAGCGCCCGTCCACGCTCTGGACCAGCCGTTCGGCGAGCCTGGACAGCTCGCCCTCCGGCTGCCGCCAGGTGAGCACGGCCACGACGTCCTGGGTGCCGCCCGCGACCACGGACGGCACCCCCTCGTTCGCGAAGAAGTCGCCCACCACCTCGGCGAGGCCGTGCAGCGTGGGCCCGTCCTCGTCGGCGAAGGCCATCGCGCAGACCGCGAGCGGCCCCGTGGGATCCACGCCGAACGCCCGCAGCCGTTCGGCCACCTCCCCGGCGCGCCGCCCGCCGGACAGCACCATCTCCAGCAGCTCGCTGGCGAACCGCAGCTCGATGGCCTGCACGGCCTGCTGCTTGGCCACCTCCAGGCTGAGGAACTTGGCGGCCTGCTCCAGGGCCTCCCGCTCGACGGAGGTGAGGGCGGAGAGCGGGCGCAGGCAGACGAGCGCCGCGTCGACGTCACCCACCGCGCCCACCGGGTACAGCGCCGCGAGGCCGGCGCGCAGCCGCAGCTCCAGCGCCGGCGGCCGTCTGGCCAGCCCGGCCGCCACGATGAGCAGCTGCTCGTCGTCCAGCTCGGCCCCGGCGGCGGCCAGCAGCCTGCCGGTCCTGTCGACCACCACCAGCGGCAGGTCGTGGTCGCGGGTGAGGACGCGGAGCACGCCGGAGGCGCCGGCTCCGCGCGAGATCGCCGTGGCCAGCGCGTCACCCCTGCGCACCATGCCCACCAGGGTCTGCTGGCGCTGGTCGGTGTAGAGCGCGGCGACCGCGTGGGAGATCGCGGTGAACGGCACCTCCACGGAGATCTCCAGCAGCGGCAGCCCGGCCTCCTCGCAGGCCTTCACCAGCTCGTCGGGGGTGCGCCGCACCTCGGCGCGCAGCCCGAACACGATGCCGCCCGCCCTGGCCCGCCGCACGTTGGCCACGAACTCGGCCGGTGTCGCCTGACCGGCCCACAGGCCGTTGGTCAGCACCAGCTCGTGCTCTCTGACGTACGGGAACGGGTCGGGCAGCTCGGTATTGTGAACCCACACGAGAGGTTCGTCCAACGCGCCCGGCGGGCCCGGGACCAGCAGGCGCAGTCCGAGTGAAGCGTCCTCGAGCAGGGAACCCAGCGTGAACACCCTGTGAATATAAACAGCCGATGGCGAGATTGCTAGAGCTTCGTCCACTCCCCTGGCGGTGGTGGTGGGTGTTTGGGTGTGAGCGTCACATCGGAGGAGGACACCACCATGCCGACCAGCAGCAACACCACCCCCGCCGGCCACTCGGAGGTCCGGTTCGACGCCCATGGCATCGAACCCATCCCGCCCGCGGCGCGCGACTCCACCTCATGGCAGCAGTTCTGGATCTGGATGGGCGCCAACATCGCGCCGATCAACTGGGTGCTCGGCGCCCTGGGCGTCACGCTGGGCCTCAGCGTGATCGAGACGATCGCCGTCGTGGCCATCGGCAATCTCGCCGGATGCGCCGTGTTCGGCCTGTTCAACCTGATGGGCCACCGTACCGGCGTCAACCAGATGGTGCTGGGCCGCGCCGCCTTCGGCCGCCGGGGAGCGGTCGTCCCCGGCGTCGTCCAGGGCCTGCTGACCATGGGCTGGGTGGGCGTCAACACCTGGGTGGTCCTCGACCTCGTGCTGGCGATTCTCGCGCAGCTGGGGGTGCACGGCGGGACCGGGCTGAAGTACCTGGTGGCGCTCGTGATCATGGCCGCGCAGCTGGTTCTCGCGCTCTACGGCTTCTACGCCATCCGCACCTTCGAGAAGTACACCGTCCCGGCGACCGTGCTGGTCATGGCGGTCATGACCGTGCTCGCCGTGGCCCATGCCGACACGGACTGGACCACCGCCGCGGCGGCGACGACCGGCTCCAAGGTCACCGCCGTGACGCAGCTGCTCACCGCGATCGGCATCGGCTGGGGGATCAGCTGGCTGCCCTACTCGGCCGACTACAGTCGCTTCGTCCGGGCCGGGACGTCCGGCCGTGCCGTGTTCTGGTCCACGGCGCTGGGCACGTACGTGCCGACCGTGTGGCTCGCCGCCCTGGGCGCGTACCTCGCCGGCGCGGGGCATGGCGCCGATCCGTCCGGACTGGTGACGAGCGTCTTCGGCGTGATGGCCGTCCCTGTCCTGCTGCTGATCATGCACGGGCCCGTCGCCACGAACATCCTCAACCTCTACTCCTGCTCGCTCGCGGCCCTGTCGGTCGGCATCCGCGCCGCCCGGTGGAAGGTCACGCTCGTCGCCGGTGCGGTCGCCGCCGTGGTCCTGGCGGTCTTCGTCCAGGCCGACAGCTTCGCCCACGCGTTCGACCAGTGGATGGTGTCGATCCTCGTGTGGATCTCCCCGTGGGCCAGCATCGTGCTGGTCGACTTCCTCGTCCTGCGCCGCAGCAGGCTCGACGTGGCCACGCTCTATCGCGACGATGCCTCGCCGCACGGCCCCGTGAGCTGGAGGGCGATGGTGAGCCTCGGCGCGGGGCTGGTGGCGGCGTGGAGCTGGCAGTACGGCACGGTCCCCGCCACCCAGGGGCCCATCGCGCGGGCGCTCGACGGCACCGACTTCTCCTGGCTGTCGGGAAGCGTGGTGGCGGGCGGGCTGTACTACGTGCTGGCGAGAAGGGCCGCGGTCCGGGCGGCGACCGGCGTGCGCGAGAAGGAGATGCTGCCCCGATGAGCGGTCGCGTTCGCGTCATCACGACGGGAGGCACGATCGCCTCCCGTCGGGGCCTCGAAGGCGCGGTCAGCGTGGCGGTCTCCGGACGCGACCTGGTCGGCGCCGCCCCGGCGGGCGTGACGGTCGAGATCGACGAGGCGATGCTGGTCCACAGCTTCAACCTGACCCTCGACGGCGTGCGGCAGATCGCCGGACGCGTGTGCGCGGCGGCCGCCGAGCCCGGCGTGGACGGCGTGGTGGTGACCCACGGCACCGACACGATGGAGGAGAGCGCCTACTTCGTGGACCTGGTCCTCGGCCAGGACCGGACCGTGGTGTTCACCGGGGCGCAGCGGCACGCCGGCGAGCCTGACGGCGACGGGCCCCGCAACCTCGCGGACGCCGTACGGGTGGCCGCCGGCGCGGGCCGCGGGCTCGGCGCGGTCATCGCGATGGCCGGCGAGGTCCACGCCGCCCGGCTCGCCACCAAGGCGCACACCGTGGCCGTGAACGCGTTCGGCTCCCCCGGCCACGGCCCGATCGGCCACGTGTACGGCGGGCACGTGCGCGTGACCGCCACCCCGGTCCGTCCCGCCGGGTTCGGCCTCGCCGAGCTGGACGGGCCGATCGCCCGCGTGGACATCGTGCCCGTCTACGTCGGCGCCGACGGCGTACACCTCGCCGCCTCCAGGGCGGCGGGAGCGCGCGGGATCGTGCTGGAGGCGCTCGGCGCCGGAAACCCCACCCCGGGGGTGCTCCGCGAGGTCCGCGCGTGCGTCGCCGCGGGCGTTCCCGTGCTGGTCACCTCGCGCTGCCGCCGCGGCCCCGTCATGCCCGTCTACGGCGCGGGCGGGGGCGCGGACCTGGCGGACGCGGGCGCCGTCTTCGCCGGGGACCTCGGCGCGCCGAAGGCCAGGCTGCTGCTCGCCGTCGCCCTCTCCGCCGAGGCCGACCCCGGCAGGGCGCTCGCCCGCCTCCGCCCTCATCTCAGCCCGTGAGCACCAACAGGGGCTCGACCGCTCCACATATTGGGTGAGTCCGGGAACATGCGTGGGATTGGCCGCTACCGAACCGGTAAAACTACAGACGCACCAGTTCGTCACAATCCGTAATGAGAGAGGGGAAGTCATGCGCAAGACGATCATTGTCGCGGCGGTCATCGCCGCTGTCGCCGCGCTGTCGATTGCGAGCCGGTCGGCCTTCAGGAGCGGCTCGCGCCCGTCGAAGGCTCGCTCTTGACGGCTGTCGGCATGCGGTCACGGGGGTACACGAGTGAGGGAGTGCCCGCCTGATCGAGGCTCTCGCCGAGAGCGCCGCCGCGGGGCCGGGTCCCGCCACCCTCCACGCGGACCTGGTCACCCCGCCCGCTCGTCGCGTGGCCGTACCACCGCGACCGGGCACGCGGCACGATGCAGCACACCGTGACCGACCGATCCGAGCACCGCGGAGGCGAAACCGCCCAGCCCGCGCGAGCCGACCACGACCAGGTCCGCCGCGGCTGACGCCTTGACGAGCGCGGGCACCGGATGCTCGCTCACCTGCCAGCCCATGATCTCGACGCCGGGGTGGTCCTCGCGCCAGCCCTCCACCCGCTCGCGAGCCCTCTGCGCCTCCTCCCGGAAATCGTCGGCCAGCAGGTTGCCGTAGTCCGGCGCGTACGCCGAGGCGATCGGCGCCTGCCAGGCATAGATCGCGAGCACCCGCGCCTGGCGGGCGCGGGCCTGCTCGAGGGCGTACGCCATGGCCTCACTCGCGTGTCCGGACCCGTCGTCGCCGACGACGATCTTGCCGTACCGGGCGGCAGCGGGCGCGCGGACGACCACGACCGGCCCGGAGGCGTGCCCCGCGACCGCCATGCTCACCGAGCCGAGTATCAGCCCGGCGAAACCGCCCAGCCCCCGGCTGCCCAGCACCAGCGAGTCAGCCGTGCCCGACAGGTCGATCAGCGAGTCGACGACCCCGCCCTCGAGCGGCTCGGCGCTGACCTCGACGTCGCCGCCCACCCCGCGAGCCCGGTCGGCCGCGGCCTCCAGCGTGCCGAGACAGTAGGCCCTGCCGTCGAAGCCGGCCGGCCACCGCTCGCACACATGCACCACCTTCAGGGGCAGCAGCCTGCGCCGGGCGTCGGCCGCCGCCCACTCCACCGCCGCGTGCGATGGCTCGGAGCCGTCCACGCCGACCACGATCGGTCCGGCCATCTCCGGCCTCCTTCGCCCGGTTCTCCCCTTACCCATGCTTCCCGGAACGGACATCAGCGCACACGGTGTGGTCCATGTTCGCGGGCGCCTCTCGCGGGCAGGTGCACAGTCACCTTCAGTGTCGGAGCGAGCCGGAGCTCCGCCCAGGGCCGGGTGGCCCGGGCCGAGGGGACCTTCGGCCCGCGCCGCCAGGGCCGTCCGGCACTGCCGGGCGCGCCCGGCGCGCGGGAGCGTGGGATCCGAGGATCGAGCCGCGGTCCACGGGGAGACCCATGTCCCGATGGAGGCCCAGCATGTCCGATGAGTACGACGTCCTGTTGCGCGACGGTGGCATCGCCCACGTGCGTCGCCTGCGGCCCACGGACCGCGGGGCGCTGCACGAGCTGGTGGACCGCTCGTCGGAGCGCTCGGCGTACCTGCGCTTCTTCACGGCGGGACGCGGCACCGCGCACGCCTACATCGACGCCATCACGAGTGAGGGGTACGAGGGCCGCGCGCGGGTGGCCTGCCTGCACGGCCGGCTGGTCGCGGTGGCCGAGTACGTCCCCTCCGGTGAGGGCCGCGCCGACCTGGGCGTCCTGCTGGACGACGCCGTACACGGGCACGGCCTGGGCACGCTGCTGCTGGAGCACGTCGCCGTGGACGCCGCCGAGCACGGCGTGCGCGAGCTGGTGGCCGACGTCCTGGCCGAGAACCGGCCGATGATCCGGGTGCTGCGCGACCTCGGGCTGAACGTGACGCAACGCTTCGAGGACGGCACGCTGCACATCAGCGTCGCCGCCGAACCCACCCCCAGGCTGCTCGCTGCCATCGAGGCTCGCGATCACGAGGCCGGGCGGGCCTCGCTCGCGCGGGTGCTGGCGCCCCGCTCGGTGGCGGTGATCGGCGCGAGCCGCGACGAGCACGGAATCGGGCACAAGGTGCTGCGCAACCTCATCGACGGCGGCTTCTGCGGGCCCATCCATCCCGTCAACCCCAACGCCACCGAGATCGCCGGGCTGGCCTGCCACGCCACGGTCCCCCACGGCGTGGACCTGGCGGTCGTGGCGGTGCCCGCCCGGCAGGTGCCGCAGGTGGCGCGCGACTGCGCGGACGCGGGCGTGGCCGGCCTGGTGGTGCTCAGCTCGGGGTTCGCCGAGACCGGGCGGCGCGAGGCGGAGTCGGAGCTGCTGGCGCTCTGCCGTACGGCCGGGATGCGGCTCATCGGCCCCAACTGCCTGGGCGTGATCAACACCGGTGCCTGGCTGAACGCCAGCTTCCTGCCGCACCGCCCCGTCCGGGGACGCGTGGCGCTGCTGTCGCAGTCCGGCGCCGTGGGGGCGGCGCTGCTGGACCGGCTGGAGGTCTCCTCGTTCGTCTCGGTCGGCAACAAGGCCGACGTGAGCGGCAACGACCTGCTCGAATACTGGGAGGAGGACGACGACACCAGCGTGATCGCACTCTACCTGGAGTCGTTCGGCAACCCGCGCAAGTTCGCCCGTATCGCCCGCCGGGTCGGCAAGAGCAAGCCGGTGCTGATGGTCAAGAGCGGCCGCGGTCAGGCCGGGGGCCGGGCGGTGCGCTCGCACACCGCCGCCGCGGCCACCCCGGACGTGGCCGTGGACGCGCTCGCCCGCGCCGCGGGCGTCATCCGCCTCGACAGCGTCTCCGAGCTGATCGACACCGCCACGCTGCTGGCCGCCCAGCCGCTGCCGGCCGGGCGCCGGGTCGCCATCGTGGGCAACTCCGGCGGGCCGCAGGCGATGGCCGCCGACGCGTGCGAGCGCCACGGCCTGCTCGTCCCCGAGCTGCCGGTCCGGCTGCCGGACGCCCGCGCCGCCGCCGCGCTGGGCAACCCGGTCGACCTGACGGCCGACGCCACCGCCGCCGAGATCGGCGCCGCCGTCGAGGCCCTCGCCGCCTCGCCGGACGCCGACGCCATCCTCGTCGTCTACACACCGCCCTTCGGCGACGGCGTCGAGGCGACCCGCCAGGCCATCGCGGACGCGGCCAAGAGGGCGGCCAAGACCGTGCTGGCCTGCGTCGTCGGCTACGACGGCCTGATCGACGGCCGGGTGCCCAGCTACGCCTTCCCCGAGCAGGCCGTCGTGGCCCTGTCCCGCGCCGTGCGGTACGCCGAATGGCGCCGCCGCCCGATCGAGCCCGTCCCCGTCCCGCCGCCGGCCGACGAGAAGGGCGCCCGGCAGATCGTCCGCGCGGAGTTGGAGGCGCGCCCGGACGGCGGCTGGCTCTCACCTGCCGGCGCCGCCCGCCTGCTCGCCTGCTACGGCGTCACGCTGGTGGAGTCCATCGACGTGGACGGCGCCGAGTCCGCCGCCGCGGCGGCCACGAGCCTCGGGCTGCCCTCCGTGCTCAAGGCCACCGGCCCCGTGCACAAGAGCGAGGTGGGCGGCATACGGCTCGACCTGCGCACCCCCGACGACGTCCGGCGGGCCTACCACGACATGGCGGCACGCCTGGGCGCCCAGATGACCGGCGCGATCGTCCAGCGCATGCAGCCCGCGGGAGTGGAGATCATCGTGGGCGGTGTCAACTACCCGAGGTTCGGCCCGCTCGTCATGATCGGCATGGGCGGCGTCATGGCCGACCTGCTCGCCGACCACGCCTTCCGGGTGCCTCCCGTGATCGACGCCACCACCATGATCGACGAACTGCGCTGCGCCCCGCTGCTGCACGGCTACCGCGGCTCACCCCCCGCCGACGTGCCCGCCCTGGCCGACCAGATCGCCCGCATCGGCCGGCTGCTCGAAGACCTGCCGCAGGTCGCGGAGCTGGACCTCAACCCGGTCATCGTCACATCGGCGGGCACGGCCACGGTGGACGCCCGCATCCGGCTGGCGCCCTGCGATCAGCCGCCCTCGCCGCTGCTGCGCCGGCTGCGCTGAGAGCCGGGCCGACCGGCATGCCCGGCCAGGTCACGGCCGTCCCCGCAGCGCGCCGACCACCACCACCGGGCAGTGCGACCGGTGCAGGATCCCGTGGCTGACCGAGCCCAGCATCGCGGAGGCGAACCCGCCCAGCCCTCGCGAGCCCACCACCACGAGATCGGCCTCCCGCGAGGCCGCTGCCAGCGCCGGTACGGGATGTTCGCGGACCGTCGACGCGACCAGGTCGATGCCGGGGTGCTTGTCACGCCAGGCGATCAGCCGCTGCCTGATGTCGGAGACCTCGTCGACGGGCAGCGGCCCGAAGCCGGCGGGATGCGGGGTCATGGCCGGATACCGCTGCCCGTACAGGACGCGCAGGCGGCTCCGGCGGGCGGCCGCCTGCGCCATGGCGTACTCCAGCGCCATGTCCGCCCATCGCGAGCCGTCGTATCCCACCACGATGTCGCCGCCACCGCCGCGCGGCAGCCTTCGCACGACCACGACAGGGCATTCGGCGTACCCGGCGAGGCCCAGCCCGACCGAGCCGAGCACCAGCCCCGCGAAACCGCCCCTTCCCCTGCTGCCCACCACCACGGCGTCGGCCGTCTCGGACTCCGTCTTCAGCCGCTCGATCACCGCGCCGGTGACCAGGGCCGTCGAGACCCGCGCTCCCGGGGCGAGCTCGCGGGCCCGTGCGGCCGAGTCGGCGAGCAGCCTGTCGCACCGCTCGGTCCGGGTCTCCTCGTCGCTGGAGGCGCCGAGCGGGTGCTCGGCCAGCCAGGGCTCGCGTACGTGGACGACGCGCAGAGGCAGGTGCCGGCGCTCGGCGTCTTCCGCCGCCCAGGCCAGTGCCGACCACGCGGTCGGCGAGCCGTCGACTCCCACGACGATCGCTGCGTCCATCATCGGCCTCCCTCGTCGCCCTCCCCGGGATCGCGTGCCGGCTCGCCCGGGCGCCGGAGATCGACGCGGGCCCCGGGTCCTGACCTCCGGGAATCCTCTACCCGGAGGTGCGGCGCACCATCGTCCACCGCGACGTGGAAGCCCTGGCTCCGCGCGCTACCTTCACCCGTTCGCGGGCAGTCGTGAGCTGAGTGCCATGTAGCCATGAGGGGGGGCTGTCATGGATTGGCCTGTCGCGATCGTCATCATCTCCGTGATCCTCGCCGTCGCGGTCGTCATCACGACGTTCATCGCCCGCCCCAGGAAGTAGCGCGAGATGCTCCCTGTCACCTGAGGCCCGTCGGGACCTCCGGCGGAAGCCCGGTATCAGCCGCCGGCGTCCGCCAGTGACCGGAGCTCTCCGCCGTTGGCCTCTAGCCAGCGGGTCGTGTCCTCCAGCTTGCGGACGCGGTCGGTGACCTCGCCGAGCCGCGCCTTCCCGTCCAGCCAGCGGCCCGCCCGCGACAGGGCGCTGCCGGCCGCCCGGGCCAGGAGCAGCCGGGGCAGCGCGTCGGCCTCGGCGGGGTCGAGCGGGCGGACCGAGGCGTACCCCCGGAGGAAGGCCGCCGTGCGGAGCCGCCAGTCGCGCGTCTCCAGGGCCCCGCTGTAGAACAGCGCCGCCATCACGTCCTGGACCAGGAAGCCGACCCCGGCGAACTCGAAGTCGAGCAGCCCTCTCACTTCCCCGGTGTCCTCGTCGACCAGCACGTTCGAGGCCGCCAGGTCACCGTGGATGAGCTGGGCCGGCAGCCCGCCGCCGCCCGAAGCCCACTCCCGCCCGACGCGGCGTGCCACGGCGTCGAGGCGGGCGACCCGCTCCGCGCCGACCCCGGCGGCACGCAGCCGGCGGCAGAGTTCGCCGACGTGCGGCACGGCGGGGTGCGCCAGAGGGTCGCCGCGCCAGTCCCCCAGCCCGTCCTCCGGCGGCACGCCCAGCAGCGCCTCGCCGAGCAGCCCGGCCGCCCGGCCGAAGCGCTCGAGCGCCGTCCGGTCCGTGAGGTCGGGCCGCACGCCGGAGATCCACCGGCAGACGGTGGCGGGCCCGGACGCGGTCTCGATCACCGTGTCCCCGCCGCGCGCGGCGACCGGCTCAGGCACCCGGAAGGGGAGCCCAGCCTCGCGGAGCCGCCGCAGGATCCGGTGCACGGCGCCGACCTGCGCGGCGGACAGGGTCTGGCTGACCTGGAGCACGAAGCGCAGGCCCCCCCGGCGAAGCAGGAACGTCCGGTTGTTGGTCCCCTGCTCGGCCGGGATGACCGTCGTGTCCGGGGGAAGATCCCACGCCGCCAGCAGCCGGGGCAGAGACTCCAGGTCGGTCGGCGCGGTCACGCGTCCATTCTGGCGGCCCGCCCAGGCCGGCCCGCAACCGGTTATGAGCACGACGGCGGCATCCACCTCTACGGACTCGGCCGGCCAGCCGGCGGCTAGGGCCGCACGTGCAGCCCGAAACCCGAGCGGCCCGCGGGCTCCAGCCCCTCCTTCAGGCTCAGCGACGGGATCTCGTAGTCGCCGAAGTTCTGCCGCCGGAACGCGATCGGCTCGGTCGACTCCAACGTCAGCAGCCGCTGCTCCCAGGCCTTGGCGATGTTCGGGAACTCCTCGTCGGTGGTCCGGTCCGCGCCGTACAGCACGAATGGCGGCAGCACCTCGATCCCCGGGTAGTACAGGATCCCGTGGTGGAACGGGAACAGCAGGTCGTCGATCGGGCCGTTGATCCCGCGCTCGGCATAATGCGACTCCCAGCCGCCGACCGTCACCGACAGCAGCGCCCGCCTGCCCGCGAGGGTCCCCTCACCGTAACGCTCTCCGTACTTGACGTCGTTGTGCTCGCCGACGCCGTACGCGAAGTGGTACGTGAAGACCCGGTCGACCCAGCCTTTGAGGATCGCCGGCATCGTGTACCACCACAGCGGGAACTGAAAGATGATCATGTCCGCCCACAGCAGCTTCTCCTGCTCGGCAAGGACGTCCGGGGTGAGGGTCCCGGTGTCGAAGGCCCGCCCCGAGTCCGCGACGAGCTTCAGCCGGCTCGAAGCGGACGGGCCGAAGTCCTCGGCGTCCACGACCGGCTTCCAGCGCATCGCGTACAGGTCACTGACCCGCACCTCGTGCCCCGCCCCCTCCAGCGTGGCCACCGCCAGGTCCTTCAACGAGCCGTTGAGCGACCTCGGCTCCGGGTGGGCGTAAACGATCAGTGTCTTCATGCCGGCTCCTTCGAATCAGATGCCTTCGATCCTGCACACCCGGACGGCCGCCGTTCAGGGGCGCCTCTTCCGTCGGACCCGACTTCCTGGTACTGGCAGGGCCACCTTCATCCATCGCCGGCGCCCGCGAGATACTGGGGCGATGGACGATCTCGCGGGCTTTCTGCGCACCCGCCGCTCCCGGGTCGACCCTGCCGGGGCGGGCATCCCGATCGACAGCCGCCGCCGGGTCCAAGGGCTGCGCCGCGAAGAGGTGGCGCACCTGTCCGGGGTCAGCGTCGACTACTACGTACGCCTCGAGCAGGGCCGCGCCACGCAGCCCTCGGAGCAGGTGCTCGACGCGCTCGCGCGGGTCCTCGAGCTCGACGACACCGAACTCTGCCACCTGTACCGCCTGGCCCGGCAGCGCCGCCGCAAGCCGAAGTCGCCCACCGGGCGGCTGCGACCGGAGCTGTGGCGGGTCCTCGACCTGATCACCGACGCGCCCGCGCTCATCGTCGACCACCGCCTCGACGCCGTCGCCGGCAACCGCCTCGCCGAGCTGCTGTACGGCCGCCCCATGAAAGGCCTCAACACGGCCCGGCACATCTTCCTGGAGGAGGCCGGGCGCGGCCTGTACGCCGACTGGGAGCAGTGCACCCTCGACGTGGTCGGGCATCTGCGGCTGGCGGCCGGCAAGTACCCCGAGGATCCGCGCCTGGCCTCGTTGATTGGGGAGCTGGCGATGGGCAGCGAGCGCTTCCGCCGTCTGTGGGCCCGCGCGGACGTGCGCGCGCGGACGTACGGGCGCAAGGCCTTCCGGCACCCCCTGGTCGGGGAGCTGGAACTGCACCAGGAGAACTTCGCGCTGCCGGATGAGTCGGGCATGGAGTTGCTGGTGCTCTCGGCGGCCCCCGGCAGCGCCGCCGCGGACGGCCTGCGGCTCCTGGCCGGCCTGGACGCCGACGGCGGCGTGCGCCCCGCGGCCGACCGCGGCACGTCGATGCCCTCCATCAGGGGTTCCGCTCAGGCACCGGGATCGAGTGCGACACGGAGTCGCGCCACCGCCCATCAGCACGGCGCGGGCGAATAACGCCTTCTTCCTCGAGCCGGCCAGGCAGCCCAGGTCCGGCAGGCCCTGGCCAGGGCGGGCAGGTCTCAGGCAGGTTGGGCCAGCCGACCTATCCGGTCGAGAAGCGCGTCGTCCAGATCCCCCACAAGCATCCCGTTGTCCACCGAGGGCCGACAATGGGGAGTGATCCGCACCCAAGCCGGCGGTCCCTCCTCGTAACCGAAGTGCAGATAGAGCGTCTCCCGTCGTCCACCACCGACTTCCCTGCAGGTGTTCCCGCCCGGTTCGGCGTCCAGCGAGTTCAGCTCCGCCGCCAGTTCACGCGCCTGCTGCTCCCCATGCTCCGGCGCATGAGACGGGCGGGGTGTGGAGCTGCCGATCTGTTCGTCCCGGCAGACCAGCACCTTGATCGCCCCGTCGGGCACCATCCGCTCGTTCTGGCCCCGCCTTCCGGTCCCCGGGTTGCAAGGGCTCTCCCGCTGGAGGAGTTTCCAGGTCCCGGTGCGGTAGGCGGCGGTGATGCTCGGCCCGACGTAGGAACTGGTGACGACCGTGCCGTTGGTGGTCGTGACGCAGGAGTTGACCTCCTCAGCGCTGCCCACCCACAACGCCTGGCCATCGGGGTAGGCGAACCGGATGAGGTAGTTCGTCATGTGCCCGCCCACCAGCGTGCACACCTTCCCGACGCGATCGGTGGTGACCGGGAGGTAGCCCAGCGCGTAGGCCATCGGCTTGGCCTGGTCGGTCAGGGTCCGGGATCCGGCGAGCGACTCGCCGCCCGGATTCGAGTTCTGCCCGGGGTAGGCGCAGATCAATGCGCTGGCCGGCGTACCGGGCACGAGCGAGTCCTCGACCCCGTCGAGGGCGGCGGCATCCGGCACCCAGTCGCCGATCTTGTTGCTGTCCCATCGCTGCGGACACGTGGCCGGCAAGGGTGGCCCCGGCGCGCCGACCGTGCCCGGAACCAGGACGACCGCCGCGAGGACCATGACCGTCGCCGCGGCGACGCCGAACCAGTGGACGGGTTTCACACCGTTAAGGACGTCATCCGCCCGCCGTCGGTTCACCGGACGGGATATCAGGCCGGCGGGGCGAGCCGCACGATCCGATGCCTTGGTTGCCTCTGGAGGCGGCTCAGCCGCGCAGGTCCATCGTCATCGTGGAGCCCCATGGCGCGCGCCGCGCCTCCTGGAAGCCCATCGCCAGGTAGAAGCCGAAGGCCCGGGGGTTGCCGCTGCCGACGCCGAGGTGCAGGCCCGGCACGCCACGGGCGCGCAGGGCATCCGTCAGGGTCGTGATGAGGCGGCGTCCCAGCCCCGCGCCCTGGCCCCGGGGCAGCAGGTCGATGTGCATATGGGCCGGGTGGGCCCGCAGGACGTCCGCCGGGGTGCGCGGCGGATCGTGCAGGTGGGCGACGCGCAGCCAGTCCTCCGTGCCGTCGCCCGGGTCGGCGGCCGGCCGCCGGGGATACCGGGCGCGCAGCCCCGGCCACCACGCCTCCTCCAGCCACTGCTCGAAGGCCGCCGTGTCGGCGGTGGCGACGACGTATCCCAGCAGCCCCTGATCGTCGTACGCGACCCAGGTGAGCCCGGGATCGGCGATCGGGTACGGACCGGCGTAGATGTGCCCGAGCAGTTCCGGGTCCCGGTACAACCGGGTGGCGTCCCGCCCGGAGTCGCCCGTCTCCAGGCACACGCGGTACATGCCGGCCAGGTCGAACGGCTCGAAAGGACGTATCACCGCATCACCGAGACCGCCAGCAGGAACCAGGCGCTGTGCGGAATCCACTGTTCGGCCCACCTCCAGGACTCTCCGCCGGCACGGTGCTCCGGCGGCATGAACGCGATGTCGTGCTCGTCGTCGAACCCGCTGGTGATCCCGTTCAGGATGCCACCGGGAACGTTCTGGAACGCCGTGGAGTACTCCACGTTGTTCCTCCCCCGCCCTTGGAGCATAGAGGCGTCGAACGGGTTGAGCCCGATGATCCACTGCACCTGGTCCTCGGCCAGCACGTGCAGCCGGTCGCGCAGATCGGGCGGGCAGCCGGGCAGCGCGGCGGCGAGCAGCGCGGCGTACGCGGTCGAGCTGATGCCCGCGTTCTCCCCCTGCCACCAGTAGCCGGTCTCGTTCTCGTGCGGGTAGAAGAAGCTCGTCCCGGGTGGCGCGCCGAGCGGCTGGGTGTACTGGCGGGGGTAGCCGAACGGGTTGGGCACCTCGTCGGTCATGGTGACCGCGTCGCGCAGCAGGGTGAGGGCCAGGTCGCGGGCCCGTCCCGCCTCCGGCGACGCCGGCAGGACCTCGGCGAAGCGCATGAGCGCGACCGCCGGCAGCCCGGGCTCGGCCGCGTGGAAGAACGGCCGGTCCTCCACGTCGCCCCGCAGGAAGCCGAATCCCCGCGCGGAGTCGGTGTGGCGGGCGGCCAGCGAGGCGGCCCGGCGCTCGGCCGCCGCGGCGAACACCGGCAGGTGTTCCGCGCCGAAGCCGTGCCGGGCGGCGCCGGCGAGTTCGGTGGCGGCCATCAGGGCGCAGTAGTCGTCGATGACGGACTCGTGCCCGTCGTAGAGATAGTCGGCGTTGTGCCGCTCCAGGTGCGTGAAGCCCCGGTGGGCGGCCGCGAAGTAGTCCTCCGGCGCGAAGTCGCCGTGGTCGTCCTGGACGGCGGCCCTGGCCAGCGCGGCGATGGCCATGCCGCCGCCCTGGCGGTAGGCGGCCTGCCAGCGGGTGGTGCGCACGCTGTTCTGCAGCGGCGCGTTGATCACCCGTTCGTCGAGCCTCTTGGTGAGGGCGTCGAAGACGGCCGTGTAGAAGTACCCCTCCTCGGACTGGAACCGCACCAGGAAGTCCGCGCCGTACAGCCCTTCGTCGCGCATCCTGGCGCCCAGCGCGCCGGACAGCTCCGGGTGCGTCCCGCGCAGGTGGTCGCGGGCGGCCAGGAACGCCCACGCGCACAGCGGGATCTGCTGGGGGTTCATCATCCGGGTGTAGTTGAGGTGGCTGAGGAACTTGCTGTGATCGCCCGAGGCGTCGAGCCACCCGCCGCGGGCGTCGACCGTGCGCCCGGAGTCGTCGAGGTGGAGCCGGGCGTGCCGGTCCTTGCGCTCGATCTCGCCGCTGGAGCGCACGGCCTTGAAGTAGTACAGCACGTCGGACAGCGTCTGGTGGTGGATGCGGCGATCGGCCACCTCGAACGGCGCCGAGCGGACGCCATCCACCTCCACGTGGTACGTGCCCGCGGCCCGCACGTGGCCGAAGTCCAGCCGGGCGAACCGGCCGAGCGACCACCCGTCGACCCGGTGGAGCGGGCCGGGGACCAGCTCCGTCCTGGCGCCGTCGGCCGCGACCAGGCACGCCGACCGGATCTCGGCGGGCCCGCGGGCGAGCACCACGGCCTTCTTCGACCCGGCCGTGTTGTAGCCGAGGTGGCTCGTCAGGATGCTGATCACCGGGCCGCTCACCGGGCCGCTCACCGGGCCGCCCTCTCGGCCGCGATGCGCTCGGCGTAGTAGCGGGCCGAGCGCTTCGGGATGCGCCGCTGCGTCTCGTAGTCCACCCGGACGATGCCGAACCTGCGGTCGTAGCCGTAGGCCCACTCGAAGTTGTCCAGCAGCGACCAGGCGAAATAGCCGCGCAGGTCGACGCCCTGCGCGCGGGCCGCGAGCGCGGCGTCGATGTGGGCGCGCAGGAAGCGCTCACGGTCGGCGTCGTCCACGTAGCCGTGCTCGTCGGCCACGTCGGGGTAGGCGGCGCCGTTCTCCGTGATGTACCAGACGGTTCCCGGGTAGTCGCGCTCCAGGCGCAGCAGCAGGTCGGTGAGCGTCTTGGGGGTGACCTCCCAGTCCATCGCGGTGCGCTCGACGTCGCGCGCGACCGTGGTGGACGCCGGCCAGCCGTTGTCGCCGGTCGGCGCGGCCCGCACCACCCGGGAGGTGTAGTAGTTGACGCCGAGCACGTCCACCGGCTGGCCGATCAGCTCCAGGTCGCCCTCCCGCACGGGGAGCGGGCATCCCAGCTCGGCCAGCTTGCCCGCGATGTCGTCGGGGTAGCGTCCGCGCAGCAACGGGTCGAGGTAGAGCCGGTTGCTCATGCCGTCGTCCCAGCGGGCCGCGGCCAGGTCGGCGGGCGAGTCGCCGGCGGGGATCTTGTGCGACAGGTTGAGCGTGATGCCGACCTCCAGGCCGTCGGCGCGCCCGGCCGCGGCCGCCTTCTCGCGGATGACCTTCGTGGCCAGGCCGTGCCCGAGCAGCAGGTGGTGGACGGCGGCCATGCCGGCGCGGGCGTCCTTGCGGCCCGGCGCGTGCTGGCCGTGGACGTAGCCGAGCATGGCCGAGCACCACGGCTCGTTCATGGTGGTCCACTGATCGACCCGGTCGCCGAGAGCGTCGTAGGCGATCGCGGCGTAGTCGGCGAACCGGTGGGCGGTGTCACGGGCCGGCCAGCCGCCGGCGTCCTCCAGCTCCTGGGGCAGGTCCCAGTGGTAGAGGGTGATCCACGGCAGGATGCCGGCCGCGAGCAACTCGTCCACCAGGCGGTCGTAGAAGGCGATCCCCGCCGGGTTGCCCGGGCCCTTCCCGCCGGGCTGGATGCGCGGCCAGGCCAGCGAGAACCGGTAGACGTCCACCCCGAGCTCCTTCATGAGCGCGACGTCCTGCGGCATGCGGTGGTAGTGGTCGCACGCGACCGCGCCGGTGTCGCCCGCGGACACGGCGCCCGGGGTGGCGCAGAAGGTGTCCCAGATGGACGGGGTGCGCCCGTCCTCGTCCACGGCCCCCTCGATCTGGTACGACGAGGTGGCCACGCCCCAAAGGAACTTCTGTGTCATCGCTTGTGCACTCCTAGATCGGTGATGGTCACGGCTCGCGAGAGATCGACTCGACCCACTTCTTGGTCTCCTCGATCCGCCCGGGGCCGGTGCGCCGCCAGACACCCGTGCCACCGGTCTGCCAGGGGTGGGGCCCGCCGAGCGGACGGTATTCGACGCCGAGGGCGTCCAGCCGGGACAGGTGCGTCCGCAGGCGGCTCTCGAACTCGGCGAGGTCGTCGATGCCGCCGCGCCACAGCACCTCGGCCAGGGCACAGGCGCGCGGGAAGGCCAGGTAGTCGAGGTGCCGCTGGTGAGGAACCCATTCGCTCCACACCTGCCACTGGCCGCCGAGCACCCGGGAGCGCCGCTCGTCCGGCCATCCGGGCGGAGCGGGGGCGAAGGCGGCCACGTCGGCCAGGGTGATCGGACCCCCTTCTGAACGCCGCTCCTCGGGCAGGTCCGACTGGTCGAAGTTGAAGTAGGTCGGGAAGAGCGGGGCGCGGACCACGTCATGGGTCCGGGCGGCGCGTTCGGCCACCTCGTGGCCGCGCCACGCCATGACGATCGTGTCGGGCAGCACGCCGCCGGTGACGAAGGCCTCGTCCCACACCACCATGCGCACCCCGCGGCCGGCGAGGAACCCGCCGAGCTCGCGCAGGAAGTGGCCGTGCATCTGGCGCGGCTCGGCGTATCCGTGCGCCGCCATCTCCGCCGCGATCGCGGGGTCTCCGGCCCACCAGCTCATGTC
The DNA here is from genome assembly GCF_006334985.2 of Nonomuraea phyllanthi. Classification (GTDB taxonomy): domain Bacteria; phylum Actinomycetota; class Actinomycetes; order Streptosporangiales; family Streptosporangiaceae; genus Nonomuraea; species Nonomuraea phyllanthi. The sequence continues at coordinate 302,242 of NZ_VDLX02000011.1, read as the reverse complement.
GCACTCGTCACCGCCGAGATGGACGTACGGCGCGCCGGTCGCGTCGATGATCTCACCGAGCACGTCCCGCAGGAACGCCACGACCGGCTCTGTCGGGCTGATCGAGGATCCGCCCGCCCAGACGGTGTCCAGGACGGCCTGCCGCTCCCCCGGACGGCCGAGCTCGGGGTAGGCAGCGCGCAGCGCGGACGTGTGCCCGGGCAGGTCGATCTCCGGCACCAGGACGATGCCGTGGGACCGCGCATATGCCGAGATCTCCGCGAGGTCGTCCAGGCTGTAGTAGCCGCCGTGCGGGGTTCCGTCCGGCACGCCGTCGGGACCGAGCCGGGTGGAGGGCCGCCAGGCGCCGATCTCGTGCAGGCGCGGGTGGAGACGGCTCTCGACCCGCCAGCCCTGGTCGTCGGACAGATGCAGGTGCAGCCGGTTGTAGCGGTGGGCGGCCAGCAGATCGACGTAGCGCAGCACGGTGCTCTTCGGGAGGAAGTGGCGGGCGACGTCCAGCATCGCGCCGCGCCAGCCGTACGCGGGGGCATCGGCGGCCCTGCCGCACGGCACGGTCCAGCCGCCGGGAGGCGCGCCCGCACGGCGCCAGGTCTCCGTCGGAAGGAGCTGGCGCAGCGTGGTCAGGGCGCCAGACACGCCTTCGGGACCGCCCGCCTCGACGGTGACCTCTCGCTCGGTGATCCGCAGGGTGTAGCCGCCGGTCGGCGTCCCTTCACGAACGCGTACGGCGAACCGTGTGGTCTCAGTGGTATTACCTGGATCGCCCCCGCTCGCGGACGGCGCCGGACGCAGTCCGTCCAGGAACCGCCGGGCGAGCGACGCCACCTCCTGTGAGCCCTCCACGGCGAGCGGCATTTCCGCAGTCAAACGGCATATTCCGGGATGCGGTTCGACCGTCGCCGGGCGCGGGAGCAAGGAGGACCAGCCATTCATCGCACGTTCCCCCATCACACGAAAGGCCTACTTATCACCGGCGAAGGTACTGGTTGTCTTACTTTGGTGCAAGTGGTATCTTCCCGGTACTTCACTGGTATTTCGCCCTGGTCGGGACGTTTCCCGCGGTAGCCCGGCCCATGAAGAGGTGATCATGGCGGTCAATCAGACCCTGCCTCGAGTGAACCCACCACCCGAGAACAAGCTGCACCCCCAGCGGAAAACGCCCTTCCTCACCCGGCTCTGGCGCGACTCGCCACTGCTCGTCATGGTCGCGCCCGCCGTGATCATCCTGCTGCTCTTCACCTACATCCCGTTGCTGGGCAGCGTGATCGCGTTCATGGACTACGTCCCCTTCCTGGGTTTCACCGGGTCGGAGTGGGTGGGCTGGGCCAACTTCAGCTCATTGTTCTCGGACACGGCGTTCTGGAACGCGCTGTGGAACACCGCGCAGATCACCTTCCTGCAGATCGTGCTGTTCTTCCCGGTGCCGATCGTGCTCGCGGTGCTGCTGAACACGGTCGCGATGCCGCTGGCCAAGAGGTTCGTCCAGTCGGTGATCTACCTGCCGCACTTCCTGTCGTGGGTGATCATCGTCGCGCTGTTCCAGCAGATCCTCGGCGGGAACGGCGTGCTGAACCGTTTCCTCATCACGCACGCGCTGACGCCGTTCGAGATCATGTCCAACCCCGACGCCTTCAAGTTGCTGCTCACCACGCAGGCCATCTGGAAGGACGCGGGCTGGGGGACCATCATCTTCCTGGCCGCCATCGCGGCCATCAACCCCGGCCTCTACGAGGCCGCGACCATCGACGGCGCGGGCGCCTGGCAGCGTTTCTGGCACGTCACGCTGCCCGGGATGCGGCCGATCATCGTTCTGATGCTCATCCTGCGGCTCGGCGACGCCCTGACCGTCGGCTTCGAGCAGATCCTGCTCCAGCGGGACGCGGTCGGCCCTGGAGCGGCCGAGGTACTGGACACCTTCACTTACTTCAACGGGGTGGTCGACGGGAGCTGGGGCACCGCCACCGCGGCCGGCCTGCTCAAGGGCGTCGTCAGCCTCCTGCTCGTGCTCGCCGCCAACAAGCTCGCCCACCGGCTCGGAGAGGAGGGCGTCTACCGGCGATGAACTCCCGTCCCGTATGGCTGGGCAAGCCCAAGCCGATCGCCATCGCCCTGAAGGCCCTCGCGCTCGCGCTCATCTGCGCGGTGGTCATCTTCCCCTTCCTCGTCGTGATCTCCACCAGCGTGGCCACCAAGCAGCAGATCGACGCCAACGGCGGCTACGTCATCTGGCCCACGGAGATCTCGTTCGAGGCCTACAAGCAGATCTTCAACGGCACGCAGGTCTCGCGTTCGATCGTGATCAGCGTGGGCGTCACGGCGGTCGGCACCGCCTTCAGCCTCGCCTGCACCGTGCTGGCGGCCTACGGCCTCAGCCGCAGGCAGTCGCTCTTCCAGCGCGGCCTGCTGTCGTTCGTGCTGTTCACCCTGCTGTTCGCGCCGGGCATGATCCCGGTGTATCTCATGGTCAAGCAGCTGGGCATGCTCAACACGTACTGGTCGCTGATCATCCCCACCGCGGTGAGCGCGTTCAACATCGTCATCGTCCGCGGTTTCATCCAGGCGATACCGCACGAGCTGTTCGACGCGGCGCGCATGGACGGTGCCGGCGAATGGCGAATCCTGCGGTCCGTCGTGCTGCCGAATTCCAGAGCGGTCGTCGCGGTCGTGGGCCTTTTCATCGCGGTCGGCTACTGGAACAACTATTTCGGCCCGCTGCTGTATTTGAACGACACGGAGATGTGGCCGCTCCAGCTGGTCATGCGCACGTTCGTGCTGGAGAACAACGTCACCACCAATGCGCAGGCCATTCCCGGATACGTGGCGCCCCCCGCGCAGTCCGTGCAGATGGCGCTCGTGGCGATCGCCACGCTGCCCATCCTGTGTGTCTATCCCTTCCTGACCAAGCACATGTCCAAGGGAATGCTCACCGGGGCCATCAAGGGTTAACGGATCACCGTAAAGGAAGACATCATGGCTAGCAGAATCCCCCGCGAAGGGCTCACCCGCAGGTCGCTGCTGCGGAACGCGGGTCTGGCCGCGGCGCTCGTGCCCATCGGCGGAGCGCTCGCCGCGTGCGGCTCCGGCTCTTCTGGCGGGAGCACGGGCGGCGGCCCGGCCGGCGGCGGCCAGACGGCGCCGATGCCGGCGTACGTGCCGCCGAACAAGCCCAAGCCGCTGTACGAGGGCAACGCCCAGGGCGTCATGGACGTCTACGAGTCCTTCCCCATGGACGGCCCGAAGACGGTGACCGGGCCGATCGGCGACGGCGGCGACTTCAACATCATGATCATGACGTACGGGCAGCCGGCCCCGCCGCTGAACGAGAACGTCTACTGGCAGCTGCTGAACAAGGAGCTCAACCTCAACGTCAAGCCGCTGCAGGTGCCCTTCGCCGACTTCCAGACGAAGTTCCCCGCGCTGGTCGCCGGTGACGACCTGCCGGAGTTCGTCTCCGTACCGATCTTCCAGAACATCTCCCGCCTGCCGCAGCTCGCCGAGGCGCAGTTCACCGACCTGAGCGAGTTCCTGTCCGGCGACGCGGTGAAGAAGTACCCGAACCTGGCGGGCATCCAGGAGGCCGGCTGGCTCAACGGCTACCTCAACGGCCGGATCTACGGCGTCCCCCGCTCCGACCCCGTCTTCACCACGCAGATCTACACCAAGACGGACGTGATCGAGGCGGCCGGCGCCAACCCCCAGCCGAAGAACCTCCAGGAGTTCCGTGACCTGGCCAAGGCGGTCACGGACCCCAAGGCAGGGGTGTACGCCTTCGGCGGCAACATCGCCGGCTTCCTGATGATGATGTTCGGCGTCCCCAACAAGTGGACCCGCAAGAGCGACGGCACGTTCGTCTCCGCGTACGAGCACGAGGCGTTCGTCCCGGCCATCGCCGAGCTGGCCGCGCTGTACAAGAGCGGCGTCTTCCACCCGGACACGGCCACGCTGATCGGCAACAAGACGCAGCGCGACTCGCTCTTCCGGTCGGGCAAGCTCGCCATGGTGCACGACGGCAACCGGGCGTTCGGCATCGTCGCCGACGACGCCAAGCTCGTGTTCGACATCATGATGCCGTTCGGCAAGGACGGCGGTGACGCCGTGCACTGGACCGGCAACGGCGCCTACGCGATCACCATGATCAAGAAGACGACCGACAAGAAGAGGATCGACATGTTCCTCAAGGTCCTCGACTACGTCGCGGCCCCGTTCGGCTCCAGGGAGTCGTTCGTGATCAACTACGGCGTCGAGGGCGAGGACTACACCGTCAAGGACGGCGTGGCCGTGCTGACCACCCGCGGGCAGCGTGAGCAGGACCTCGGCCTGGCCTACATCGCGGGCGGCCCGCAGGTGCTGTGCAACCCACAGGGCGCGCCGGGCGTGGACAAGCTCAACTACGGCTGGCAGCAGAAGGTCGTTTCGACCCTGCTGGACAACCCCGCCGCCCACCTGTACTCGCAGACCTTCAACACCAAGGGCGCCGCCCTGGAGCAGCAGATGCAGGACGCGATCGTCGCGGTGTTCCTCGGCCGCGAGCCCGCCTCCAGCCTGACCTCCGCGGTCCAGAAGTGGAAGACCGGCGGTGGCGACCTGATGGCCAGGGAGTACGCCGAAGCCCGCTGACTCACGGAAAGGAGTCACCCGTAATGAAACTCAGGAACGGGCCCTCGGCGCTGGTCGTCGTCGAGGGCACCGACCTCCACCACGACCTGCTCGGCGCGGCGCTCGCGCTGCAGGAGATCGTGCTCGAAGGCGGGCTGCCCGCGGCCCGCGCCGTCGGCCTCGACCGGTTCGTCGACCCGATGCCGGCCACGGCCGAGGCGGACGTCTACGTGCTCTACCGCTCGTCGGTCACCTTCGACCCCGCGCAGCAGGAGGCGCTGTCAGCCCTGGTGGCCGCGGGCAAGGGCCTCGTCGCGGTGCACGCGAGCAACCTGTTCGGCTTCGGTCCCGGCGGCCTGGACGCCGACCGGGCGGCGTACGAGCTGGTCGGGTCGCGCTACGTCTCCCACGGCGACGCGGGATCGGAGGGCCGCATCGAGGTCTCGGTGCGGGAGGGCCACCCCGTGACCAGACACCTGGACGACTTCGCCATCGACGACGAGTACTACGTGCTGGAGTACGCGCCGGACGTCGAGGTGCTGGCGGAGCGACGCGCGGGAGAGGGCACCGAGCCGGTCGCCTACGTGCGCGAGCACGGCGCGGGCCGGGTGTGCTACACCTCCCTCGGCCACGACGCGCGGGCCTGGGGCAACCCCTGGTTCCGCCAGCTCGTCCGGCAGGCCACGTTGTGGGCGGCAGGCGTCGGCGACGACCTGATCGGCTCCTGGTCCACCCGCTGGCCGCTGGGCAACGCGCGCTTCATCGGGGGCCCGGCGTGAGCGACCAGGTCGTGCCACCGGTCGCCGCCCAGCTCTGGTCACTGCACGAGGACGCCGCCAAGGACCTGCTCGGCGTGCTGGAACGCGTCGCGGAGATCGGCTACGCCGCGGTCGAGCCCATCAGCCTGTACGGCCACGCGCCGTCGGCCGTACGGACCGCTCTCGACCGGCTGGGCCTCGGCGTGTGCAGCATGCACGTCCCGTTCCCGTCCGGCGAGGACGCCCCGGCCGTCCTGGACGCCTGCCGGGAACTGGGCGTCGAGACGCTGGTGTGGAGCCTGGAGCCGGAGGAGTTCGGCACGCTCGACGGCGTCCTGGCGGGGGCCCGGCGGATCAACCGAGCGGCGGCCAACGCGGCGGCGCGCGGCATGCGGATCGCCTACCACAACCACTTCGCCGAGTTCGTCAACGTCTTCGGCGGCCGCCGCGCCTACGACATCCTGCTCGCCGAGCTGGATCCGGCGGTGGTCGTCGAGCTGGACGCCTACTGGGTGGCCGTGGCGGGGGTGGACCCCGTGCCGGTGGCCGCCGGGCTCGGCGACCGGCTGGAGTTCACACACCTCAAGGACGGTCCCGCCACCGGCATGGACGACTACATGGTGCCCTTCGGCGAGGGCTCGGTCGACGTGGCAGCCGTCGCGCGGGCCAACCCGGCGGTCAGGTGGGCCATCGTCGAGGCCGACCGTTCCCACCAGGACATGTACGCGCTGCTGCGCGCCTGCTACGACTTCCTCGTCGGCGCCGGCCTGGCGACCGGCCGCCGGCCCGTGGACACCGGGGGTGCGTCGTGAGCGGGCCTCGGGTGCTCATGCTCGGGGGCACGGGGGTGCTCAGCGCCGCCTGCGCACGCCGGTTCGTCGCCGACGGCTTCGACGTCACCATCGTGACCAGGGGCCGCACCACCGTGCGGCCCCTGCCGGAGGGCGTGCGCCGGCTGACCGCCGACGTGCACGACGACCCGTCCATGCGCGCCGCGCTGGGCGACGAGACCTTCGACGCGGTCGTCACCTTCATCGGCTACGTCCCCGCCGACATCACCGCGGACGTGGCCAGGTACGCCGGCCGCACCGGGCAGTACGTGTTCGTCTCGACCGGCTCGGTGTACGCCCGTCCCGTGCCGGACCTCCCGGTCACGGAGTCGTCGGCGCGGCGCGCGGGGAACTTCGACTACCCGGCGCAGAAGCTGCGGTGCGAGGAGGAGCTCGAGCGGGCCTTCCGCCACGAGGGTTTCCCCGCGACGATCGTGCGGGCGGCGCACGTCTACGACGAGACGGTGTTCCCCACGCTGGCCGGCTGGACGGTGATCGACCGCTGGCGGCGGGGCCGGCCGGCCATCGTGCACGGGGACGGCACCTCGCTGTGGAACCTCACCCACGCGAGCGACTTCGCCGTGGGACTGGCCGGTGTCGTCGCCCGCCGCGCCGCCGTGGGAGAAAGCGTGCACATCACCTCCGACGAGCTGCTCACCTGGGACGGAATTCACCAGTGCCTGGCCAGGGCCGCAGGGGTGGAACCGAGGATCGTGCACCGGTCCAGCACGGACATCGGCCGGGAAATCGCCTGGATGGGCACCGTCCTGCAAGAGGATTTCCGGCACTCGATGATTTATGACAATTCCAAGATTAAGCGGCTCGTTCCGGGCTTCTCGGCGCGGGTGCCATTCGAGAGGGGAGCCCGGGAGATTCTCCGATGGTTCGGCGCGGATCCGTCCCGGCAGCGGGTCGACGCGGAGCTGGACGCGGCGTTCGACCGTCTTGCCAGTGATTGTGATGGATAATGGTATCCGGCACGGGTCCGGGACGAGAATGCCGCTAGGTTCGTCGAGGAAACAGAAGCTGGGGACAGGGAAAGACATGGACGCGGTGAACACGTCGCCTCAGGGGCCCCTCATCGCTCCCGAGAGTCCCGAGCCGTTGTGGGCGCAGGCGGCCGAGCTGATCGAGCGCCAGGTGCGCGAGGGAGTCCTTCCCGCCGGCAGCCGGCTGCCCGCCGAGCGGGAGCTCTGCACCCAGCTCGGCATCAGCCGGGTGACGCTCCGCCGCGCCCTCCAGCACCTGGTCGAGCGCGGTGTCATGCGGTCCTCGCACGGTCGGGGGTGGTACGTCGCCGCCCGTTCCGATCGGGAGTGGCCGAACTCCCTGGAGTCCTTCACCGAGACCGCCCGCCGCAAGGGCCTGGTGCCGACGTCGCGGGTGCTGCGCGCCGAGATCAAGCAGGCGTCCCTGGACGAGGCGGACGAGTTCGGCGTGGCGGCCGGGGCCGACCTCTTCCTGCTGGAGCGGGTGCGCATGCTGGACGGCGTGCCGATCGCGGTCGACTCCTCCCGCGTGGCGGCCAACCTCGTGCCCGGACTCTCCTCCGTCGACTTCACCCGCGCGTCGCTGCTGGAGGAGCTGGCGGCGGCGGGCGCGGAACCCGTCGTGGCCGAGTCCACCATCGAGGCCAGGGGCTGCGCCGAGGATCTCGCCGAGCCACTGGAGCTCAAGCCGGGCGATCCCGTCCTGATCATGACCCAGTCGATGATGGACGCCGCGGACCGCGTCGTGCTCGTCTCGGCCATCACCTACCGCGGCGACCGCTACCGGCTGCGCACGTCGTTCGTGCGCGGCTCCTGACGCCGGGCCACCTCCCCACCCACCACACCGGTCCTTTATGGCCTTGCCTGGTATTATGTGGTCTTAAGTTTGCTTTGAGTGATTTCTTACTGGTACGCCCCCGAGAGGAAACAACGATATGACCGGGGTGAGAATCCCGTACCTGGAAGGACGAGCGCGCCAGCCGGCAGCGCTGGAGAGGATCGCGGCCAGGGTCGCGGCCCAGCTCCCCGCGCTCGGCGACGTGCTCGCCCCGACCGGACGGCCGGTGTTCGTCGGCATCGGGGCCAGCTACGCGGCCCTGACCCTGCCGGTCGGGCTCCTCGCCGAAGGCGGGATCCTCGCCCGCAGGGAGCTCGCCGGCGAGCTCGGCCCCGGTCTCGCCCTCACCGACGCCGACCTGATGCTCGCCGTCTCACAGTCGGGACGCAGCACGGAGACCCTCGATTCGCTGTCCCTGATGCCGCAGGGGCGCCGGGCCGCGGTGGTGAACGTCGTGCCCTCGCTGCTCAGCCAGGCCGTCGACCACTGCGTCGACCTCGGCAACGAGCCCGACAGCTACGCCTCCACCATCGGCTACACCGGCACCCTGGTCGCGCTCGCCATGATCGCCCGCACGCTCCTCGGGGCGGGCGCGGCCGAGGCGGCCAAGGAGTGGGACGGGATCGGCGCCGTACTGGAACGGCACGAGGCGGCACTGGCTCCGGTGGTGGACGAGGTGGCCCGGCGGGCCGCCGGCGTGGTGGCCGCGGACGTCGTCTCCTCCGGGGCCTTCCGCGCCGTCTCCGAGTCCGGCGCCCTGCTGCTGCGCGAGGTGTGCCGGGTGCCCGCCTCCGCGCTGGTCACCCGCAACTACCTGCACGGCGAGATGGAGTCGGCCGGGGACACCCTGCACGTCATCATCGGCGACGGCCGCGAGCTGGAGCTGGCCGGGAGCCTGGCCGCCGCCCGTCACCACACCCTCTGCGTGACCTCGGCCGACCTCTCCCCCTCCGAGCACCTGCACGTGGTGCCGATCCCGGCCGCGGCCTCGCTCCCCGTGCGCGTCGTCCTCGCCGCCGCCGTGCTGCAGCGCCTGGCGGGCTCTCTGGCGCAGGCACGCGGCGTCGAGATCGAGGACTTCGTCTTCCACAACAGCGACACCAAGATCGAGGAACAGGTCTGATGAACCCGGTCGTGGCCGGCGTCGACGTCGGCGGCACGAAGACGCGGATGCGGCTGCTCGACCTGGCCGCCGGCGAGGTCGTCGCCGACCGTACGGTGCCGAGCACCGGCTGGCAGACCCGATCGTTTCCCGCCGCCGCCACCTGGCTGGCCGAGCGGCTGGCCGCCCTGCCCCGCCCCGGCGACGAGGTGGTGCGCGTGGTGGCGGGCGCGCACGGTTGCGAGACGCCCGAGCATTGCGACCGGCTGGGACGCGAGCTGGAGTCGGCCCTCGGCCTGCCGGTCACGGTGGTCAACGACGCCCAGCTGCTCGTCCCCGCGGCGGGGCTGAGCGCCGGGATCGGGCTGGTCGTGGGCACCGGCTCGATCGCCGTGGGCAGGCACCACGAGACCGGGGCCCATCTGTCGGCCGGCGGCTGGGGCTGGGTGCTCGGCGACGAGGGCTCCGGCTCGGCGCTCGTACGCGACGCGGCCCGCGCGGTTCTCGCCCGGGCCGACGACGGCGCGCCGCTGGAAGCGCTCGGCCGGGCCCTGCTGCGCTCCTACAGCGTGTCCGGCCTGCCCGAACTCGCCGCCGCGATGAGCTGGGACGGCGGGGTGGAGACGTGGGCCGAGCACGCGCCCGCGGTGTTCGCCGCCGCGGCCGAGGGCTCCGCACCGGCGGCCGACGTCATCCGCCAGGGCGGCGCCGCACTGGCGAACCTGGTGGCCCGGCTGGCCCGGCGAGGCGCGGAGACCGACGCCGTAGTGGCGGCGGGCGGCGTGATCGTCGGCCAGCCGTCGCTGTTCGCGGCGTTCGAGAAGGAGCTGACGTCGCTGCTGCCGGGGGTGACCGCGACGCTGCTGCGTGAGCCGCCGGTCGCCGGGGCGGTCGAACTGGCCCGCCGCCTGGCGGTCTGAACCCTGCATGAGGAGGACGCGTGCGATACGCGCAAGTGGTCTCGGCCGGTCACTCGGAGATCGTCGAGGCCGCCGACACGCCGCCGGAGACCGGTGAGGTCCGGGTACGGACCCTGGCCTCCGGGGTCTGCTCCTCGGAGGCGCCCGCGTGGGCCCGCCACCAGGGCGCGCCCGTGCGGCTGGGACACGAGCTGACCGGCGAGATCGAGGCGGTCGGGCCAGGGGTGCACGGCTGGTCGGCGGGCGACCGGGTGACCGGCTTCGCCTCGCCGGCCTTCGCCGACGTGGTGAACACCCCGGCCGCGGCGCTGCTGCCGCTGCCGGCCAACGTGCCCGCCGTGGCGGGCCTCGGGGAGCCGCTCGCCTGCGTCGTCGAGGCGCTGTCCCGTTGTCCGATCGCCACCGGGCGGCGGATCGCCGTGGTGGGGCTCGGCTTCATGGGGCTCATCGCGGTGCAGGCGCTCGCCGAGGCGGGGCCCGTCCGGCTGGTGGGCGTCGACCCGCTGCCCCACGTACGGGACCTGGCGCTCGCTCTGGGCGCCGGCGAGGTGTGCGCGCCGGAGGAGGCGGCCGGACTCGCCGGGGGCTTCGACGTGGTCGTGGAGTTCACCGGCAAGGCCGCCGGCCTCAAGCTGGCGGGCGACCTGGTGACGCGGCACGGCACGCTGTGCGTGGCGGGCTACCACCACGACGGCCCCCGGGAGCTGGACGTCGAGCTGTGGTACCGCGGGGTGACCATCGTCAACGGATTCAGCGGCGAGCGCCGGCGGACCATGGCGGCGCTGCGCGAGGGGCTGCGGCTGATGGCCGACCGGCGGCTCACCCTCGAACCTCTGATCACCCACACCGTCTCCCTCGACGACGTGGACCGCGGCTTCGGCTACCTCGCCGACCGGCCGGCGGGCTTCGTGAAGTGCGTCGTCACCCCGGGGTGAGCCGCCCCGGCTCCTGCTCTGTCAGCAGGACCCGGTCCTCGGCTCCTTCATGAGGTCAGGGTCCGCCCTCATCCGAGTTCGGCGATGTCCTCCTTGCTCAACCTCAGCTCGCCGGCGGCGATGTTCTGCTCCAGGTGGTCCAGCGAGCCGGTGCCGGGGATGAGCAGGATGTTCGGCGATCGGGCCAGCAGCCAGGCCAGGGCCACCTGCGGCGCGGTCGCACGGTGGCGGGAGGCGACCGCGTCCAGGCGTTCGGCCGTGATCGGCTGGAAACCGCCGACCGGGAAGAAGGGGACGTAGGCGATGCCGGCCTCCGCGCAGGCGTCGATGAGCGGGTCGTCATCGCGTCGGGCCAGGTTGTAGAGGTTCTGGACGCAGGCGATCGGCGCGATCTTGCGGGCCTCGGCGAACTCGGCGGCGGTGACGTTGGAGATGCCCAGATGGCGGATCAGGCCCTCCTCGCGCATCGCGAGCAGGGTCTCCAGAGGCGCGGCCAGGGGTGTGTCGCCGCGGTCGAGGTCACCCATCCGCAGATTCACCACGTCCAGGCGGTCCAGGCCGAGCGAGCGCAGGTTCGCCTCGATGCCACGACGCAGGTTGCCGGGGGTGAGGCCGGTCTTCCCCGTCGCCGGCAGGGAGAGGTCGGATCCCTCGACCAGCGCGCCCACCTTGGTCACGATCACCAGGTCGTCCGGGTACGGGTGGAGCGCCTCCCGGATCAGCTCGTTGGCCGCCACCCCGTCACGCGCGTAGTAGTACGAGGTGTCGATGTGGTTCACCCCGAGTTCCACGGCCCGGCGCAGGATGGCCAGCGAGGTGTCCCGGCTGGGCCGCTCACCCCTCGGCCAGCCGGTCAGCTTCATCGCGCCGTATCCGATCCTCGCGACGCTCAAGTCGCCGCCCAGTGCCCACCGTTTCGTCGTCACGACCGCCACCCTAGTGTTCGGTGTGGATCTTCGATGACAGACGGGCGTCAGCAGCACCACCCGGCAGATCGGCGCGGTGCTCGGCGTGGGGGTGCTCGGGGCGGTCGTCCGCATACGAGAGTCCGGCGGCGCCTCCTTCGAACCCGCCCCAACAGCTGGCTGGTGCCGTGACGCCGGGCTGCGCCGTATCCACCGTCCTGCGGCTGACCGCGGCCCGGACGCCGCGGGCTATCCCGGGCGGCGTCCCCACGCCGAGATCAACGGCGCGAGGGTGAGGTCGAGCTCGCCGGCATCGATGGCGGCCAGGTGCGCGTCGACCTCGGCGTCGTCGGCCAACCCGGCGTCGAGCAACTCGGCGCGGACCATGCGCACCGTCGCGGTCTCCAGCCGGTCGCAGGCTACGCCGCCGACCGGGAAGCAGCCGGCCGCCGCGACATCGACCAGGCCGGCCGCACGCAACGCCCGCGGCAGCGTACGCCCGTAGCGCAGGTCGGCGCCGCGGCGGGTCATCAACTCCCGGACGGCGCGCCGCAGCCGGTTGGCGCGCCGCTGTGCCGGGCCGACCTCATCGAGGCAGGCCAGCGGCTGCAGCTCGGTATCGGCGTCCTCGACCAGTAGCCGGCCACCGGGGCGCAGCGCCGCCACCATCGTCGCCAGCGCCCGGGCACGGTCGGGCACGTGGACGAGCACGAGCCGGGCGTGTACCAGGTCGAACGTGCCCGGCTGCGGCGGCGGGTCCCCCACGATGTCGTGCCGGAGCACCTCGTACCCGCCGTGCGGGTCCAACCAGGCCGGATTGATGTCCGTGGCCAGCACGTAACCCGTTGGTCCGACGGCCGTGGCGAGTGCCTCGGGAATGCTGGGGCCTCCGGCACCGACTTCCCAGCAGCGCCAGCCCGCCTTCACTCCGAGCCGGTCGAAGTGCCCCCGTGTGACACCGTCGAACAGCTCGGCCAGCCAGGTGAACCGCTCGCCTGCCTCCACCCGGGCGTTGTCGAGCAAGTAGCGGTGATCCGGGGCGGGCCCACGGGTGTGGGGCGATGGGGGGCGGGATCCCGCGCCGGCGGTATTCACCGCCCCGCCTGAGGTCGTCTTCGGCTCGGACCCGGGGCCGGCGAGGGGCTGCGATGAACTCATGCCTACATCCTCACGACCTTCCGCGTACTGTGTCAGCGCGACAGGGAACGAAACCAGACGGCCTCCGTGACTGGTGAGGATACTGAACGGAGCGGGCGGGTGACACGGCGCGCGGCCTGAGAGCTGGATCGAACAGGGAATCGGACCTTGCGCGCGGCTGATGGACTTCTCGGCGGTTCGAACGATGGCCTCCTCCTTCGAGGCCGGCTCTGGCGACGGGCTGTAAGAACAACGGATCTGGAGCTGGTGGCCGGGCTGGTCGAGATCACCGTCCCACGCGATCGGGAGCTTCGAGCCGAAGATCGTGCGCAGGCGGCAGCGCCACCCCGGGGGTGCGGGGGGCATGATCGCTCCTGGGCTCTCGGCAGAAGGGCGAGCCGATCGGCCACCGACCGGCTCACCGCATGGCGGCGCAAGGTGAGCCCGTCGCGTCGAGGCGTTCACGGCGTGGGCGTGGGGGCGGGCCGGGGGGCGGGCTGGAACAGCTCGATCAGGTTGCCGGCGGGGTCGGCGAGCAGGATCTGGCGCCCGCCGGGGCCGGTGACCACGTCGCTGCGGAACGGCAGAGCTGCGTCGCGCAGTCGAGCCATCTCGGCGTCCAGGTCGTCGACGATCAGGTGGATGCGGTTGCGGCCGGCGCCGGCCTCCTGGTCGGGGGTGGCGCGGGCGCCGGAGCTGGTGGGGCCGGACAGTAGCAGCCGCAGCGGCCCGCGCGCCACGTCGGCGAAGGCGGGGGCGGCGCTGAAGTTCAGGGTGAAGCCGAGGTGGGTGGTGTAGAAGTCGATGGCCGCCTGGACGTCGTCGACGATGTAGCGGACGCTGGCGACCTGGTCGGTTGCCGTCATGACCGGACCTTTCGGTGCGGGGTGGAGAACAGGATGGGTTGCAGGTGCCGGATGCGGGTGTCGATCTCCGCAGCGGTGCGATCGAAGGCGGGGTAGCTGTCCTGGACGGTCTCGTCGCGGCCGATGGCGGCCGGGTCGGGGATGCTCCAGTGCAGGCGTTGCGGCCCTCGTGGCGGGTGGTCGTCGAAGTCGGGGCAGACCTCGCGAACCTTGTCACACAGGCTGATCACGTAGTCGAAGCGGCGGCCGGTCAGCGTGTCCAGGTGCCGTGGGCGCTGGTCGGCGATGTCGATGTCGTACCGCCGGCGGAGCACGCGTACGGCGTGGGGGTGCAGGCGGGCTCTGGGGTGGCTGCCGGCGCTGGTCACCTCGGCGCGGCTGCCGACGCGCCGGCGCAGCAGGGCCTCGGCGATGGGTGAACGGGCGCTGTTTCCCGTGCACAGGAACAGCACGGAGGGCGTTTCCGCCGCAGAGGTCTCGGCCGTGTCGGCCAGTTCGGCGGTCGGCAGGCGCAGCGCGGGGTGCAGGGCGGGGTGCAGGGCGGCACCGGCGTCGGCCAGCGCGTCCGCACAGCGCTCAAGGTCCAGGTGGTAGTAGCTGTCGCGGCCGTCGAAGCTGCTGCGGCGGGCGTTGACCAGCCCGCCGGAGCGCAACAGCCGCAGGTGGTAGGAGATCAGGTTTTGCGGCTCGCCGATCAGGACGACGAGTTCTCGCACGCGCAGGTCGCTGTGCGCCAGCGCGCGAAGCAGCCGCCAGCGCACCTCGTGGGCGGCCAACTGGACGAAGGGCGGCGGGGCAGCCTGATCGGGCAGCACCATGCCGACACAATACATCAAATTCATTTGATGTATTGTGGTCGTGATCTTCTCCGAAGAGATCAGCACCCGGACCAGAGTGGCGGCCGGGGTCCCGCCAAGGTGAGGGAACAGCTCGCACGATCAGGACAGGCGTGCCGCACCAGCGGGTGATCTTCACGATGCATGAGATGAAGCACCCAGGCCGTGCTGCGGTCCATTGCCGAGGAGCTGTCTCATCACGACATCAAGCTGGAGCTGCTGACTGGCCCGTTGCAGAGCACGTACAACCCTCCATCGGGCAGGGGCCGGCCCTGTTCACCTTCTTCGCCGGGATGGCGGAGCCCGAACGGCAGTACGTGCGCGAGAAGTCGCCGGACGGCCAGGCCGCCCGCGAACGTGGACGCCATGGAGGCCGCCCCAATTGCTGGATGACGATCGCCTACGCCAGGTCGCTGCCAGAGCCCGGCCTGGCCGTGCCTTACGTCGCCGGGCTGACCAGTCCTGTCTGGTAGGCGATGACGACCAGTTGCGCGCGGTCGCGCGCGCCCAGTTTCGTCATCGCACGGCTGACATGGGTGCGCACGGTGGCCGGGCTGAGAAACAACTGGGCACCGATCTCGTGGTTGCTCAGGCCCTGACCCACCAGGGCCAGCACTTCGCGCTCGCGCTCGGTCAGCACCGCGAGCCGGTCCTCCGCGGCCTGGGCAGCGGTTCGCCTCGCGGTGAACTGGCCGATGAGGCGTCGAGTGATCCGCGGCGCGAGCAGCGCGTCTCCGGCGGCGATCACCCGGACGGCATGCAGGAGCTCGGCCGGCCCGGCGTCTTTGAGCAGGAACCCGCTGGCACCGGCCTGCAAGGCGTCGAAGACGTACTCGTCGGTGTCGTAGGTGGTGAGGATGAGGACCCGGACCTGCTCCAACCCGTGTGTCCGGACGATCTGGGCGGTGGCCTGGATCCCGTCCAGCCTGGGCATGCGGATGTCCATGAGGACGACGTCGGGGCGGCCGGCGCGGGCCCGTTCGACGGCTTCGGCGCCGTTGGTGGCTTCTCCCACCACCGTGATGTCGTCCTCAAGGTCGAGCAGGACCTTGAACCCGGATCGCACGAGAGCCTCGTCGTCAGCGACCAGCACCTTGATCGGAGCGTTGGTCGACGGTGAGGCGGCCGTCGCGTTCATAGGCGCGACCCGGTCGGCGTGAGGGGAAGCCGTGCCCTGACTTCGAACCCGCCGCCCGCAAGCGGCCCGGCGTCGAGTTCTCCGCCCAGCAGCCGGCAGCGCTCGCGCATGCCGACGATCCCGCGGCCGGGCTTGGCCGAGCCGCCCGTGCCGCTCGGATGCCGGGCCGGTGGACGCGGATCCGCCGAGTCATGACCTGGGGCGGCACGGCGGCCCTCATCGGTCACGCGGATCTCCAAGACCTCGATCCCCGCCTTCAGCGCCACCGTCACGCGGGTCGGGCCGACGTGGCGCATCACGTTGGTGATCGATTCCTGAACGATTCGGTAAGCGGCACTTCCCACCGCGCTGGGCAACGGCGTCTCGGGCGACGTCTCCTGGAGCTTGATGTCGAGTCCGGCCTGGCGTGCCTTGGAGGCCAGTTCGTCGATCTGCCCCAGCCCAGGATACGGCGCCCGCCCGGCGTCATCGTCGTCGTCACGGAGAACCCCGAGGACGGCCCGCATCTCCCGCAGCGCCCGGGAACTGGTCTGCTCGATGGCGCGCAGCGCCTCGCGCGCCACTTCCGGCCGCTTGTCGAGCACGTGCGCGGTGACACCGGACTGCACGTTGATGATCGCTATGGCGTGCGCGACGGTGTCGTGGACCTCGCGCGCGATCCGGAGCCGTTCGGCGTCCACCCGCGCCCGCGCCTCCTCCTCACGAGTCCTTTCAGCCAGCTCAGCGCGCTGCTGAGCTTCGGCCGCGATGACCTGCCGGGACCGGACGGACTCGCCGAGCGCCGCACTCATGACCGACGCGCCGATCCGGAAGAACACCCAGCCGACGGCGGCGCGAGGCTCGATGTCGGCCGCGGCGACCAGCCAGCAGACGGCGAGCACCGTGGTGCCCACACCGGCGATCACCAGGGACCGGCGCCCGTCACCGTAGGCGGCGAGGGAGTACAGGGCGACGAAGAGCCCGAGCCAGCCGGGGCCGTCCGGGAAGTCGAGGCCGTAGTACACCAGGCTGGCCATCGCGGCGGTGACGAACACCGGCACCGGCCACCGGCGGCGAACGGCAATGACCACACCACTGGCGACCAGCAGGACATATCCCAAATTTCCGAGGTCGGTAAGGGGACGCTGTACCACCTCGCCGGCGTTGCGGACTGTCGTGCCCTGAACCTGCATCACGGTGATGAACAGCGCGAGCAACACGTCCTGCGCCGGCACCGGCAGGCGCAACGACACCACGCGGTGTTCCATGCCGCGATCCTACGGTCACCGCCCGCGAGAACACTCCTTCCAGACGCGTGGCCCGCCTACGACGACGGGCGTACCGAGGCACGAGTCGTCTACGCCGAACTGCGTAGAGGCTGCCATCCGCCGGCGGAGGCCGTGC
Organism: Nonomuraea phyllanthi; assembly: GCF_006334985.2. Classification (GTDB taxonomy): domain Bacteria; phylum Actinomycetota; class Actinomycetes; order Streptosporangiales; family Streptosporangiaceae; genus Nonomuraea; species Nonomuraea phyllanthi. The sequence continues at coordinate 285,006 of NZ_VDLX02000011.1, read as the reverse complement.
CTGCCTCGGCGGCGCGATGATCGAAGAGGCGCCGCGCCGCGCACGTTGCGGGCGCCCGTCAACCGACCGAAAGGATCCTCCATGTCCGTCCTGGTTGTGCTTGCCGAACAGGCGGCCTCGCCAGTCTGTACGACACCGGCAGAATGCGCGGGCCAGGGTGTCGATACGTTCCTCGGAACCTCTGCGCGTATCTGGGCCAGTGTGGCCGCACTGGTGGCGCTGGGCGCCGTGATCATCGGCTGGCTGGCGCTGCGCTCCGTCCGCCGTACCGGCAACGGCGGGAGAAGCGCAGCCACCGTGGCCCTGGCAGCGGGGGTGATCGGCGGGCTCAACGGCGCGGTGAAACTGGCCGTCTCCGACGGTGGTCTCGGCACCGGCAACGGAGTATTCGGGGCGGCCTTGGCCCTGGTGCTGGGGCTGGCCGGTGCGGTCCTTGGCGGCCTGGCTCTGGCCCGCTCCCGCCGCAACGCCTGACCCGCCCCGGCACCGTTCCAGGTGCCCGTGTCGTTCTCCAACGGCACCGCTCGTGCTTGATCCCGGCCGGGCAGTATGCCGTAACCACTGCTGCTGAAAGTGGGCACGGTTGGCTGGCGCCGAAACCCTGTGCCTGTGCGGCAAGGGCACGCCAGCAGGTCAGCCCAATGCTGCAGCCCCGGCCTCTCCCCGAGGGCGGGAACGCCGTCCAGGTCCGAGTGCCGGCTCATGTCGAGTTCGAAGCGCCCGTACAGGTTCAGGTGGGTCCGGAACAGGGCCGACAGGCCGCGCCGGTCGGCCGGGCTCAGCCGCCTCTGCCAGGCCGGATCGCGCAGCGCGATTCAAGCACGTCCAACAGGTCGATCACGCCCCAGCGGCGGGAGATCTCCTGCTTGAGCGCCTTCAGGCCGGCCGGTTCCTCCTGTTTGCCGAGCGGCGGAACGCTGATCCGCTTGCGTACCGCCACAGCCCGGTATCCCCTAGCTGTGACCACCACGTACTGAAGCTGATACATCACGAAGCGCTCCTTTGGGGCTCGTCGCACGGACCCCAGCGGAGGGCCCGTGCCGGGACGACGGTGCGCGCCGGGCGGCGGCACAACCTTCCCGTCCCTGATCCACGGCTTGGACGGCTTCGCGCCGGTGTCGGTACGCCCCCGGCTTCACACGTCGGGCCGCAACTCCGCTCTGCCCGGCCGTACCAGACCGCTTTCGTAGGCCAGGATCACGGCCTGCACACGATCCCGGAGATTCGCCTTGGCCAGGATCCTCTTGACGTGGGTCTTGACGGTGGACTCCTCCACGGTGAGCTCGCCGGCGATCTCCGCATTGGACAGGCCACGGCCGATCAGCGTCAGCACCTCGCGCTCCCGTGACGTCAGCGGCGACAAGAGCCGGTGGTTCGGCTGGCTCCAGCCCATCTTGTCGATGACGGTCCGCGTCACGGCCGGGGAGAGCAGCGACTCTCCGGTCGCGATGACGTGCACGGCGTTGATGAGTTCTTCAGGGCGGGTGCGCTTGAGCAGGAAGCCCGACGCTCCGGCGGCCAGCGCGCCGAAGATGTATTCGTCGTCCTCGAAGGTGGTGAGGATCAGGACCCGTGCCGCCGGCGCGGATCGGGTGATCCGTCTGGTGGCAGTGATGCCGTCCACGCCTGGCATGCGTACATCCATCAGAATGACATCCGGGGTCAGGCGGCGGGCGTGCTCTTCTGCCTCCCGCCCGTCGGCCGCCTCGCCGACCACCTCGATGGACTCGTCGCTCGACAGCAATGCCCGCAACCCCGCCCGCATGAGGTCGTCGTCATCGACGACCAGCACTCGAGGGCTCACGGAGCTCATCAAGCCTCCTTGGGGTGGGGCAGCCGGGCGTGGATCCTGAAGGTGGTGCCTGCGTTCACGGTCTCAAGCGTCCCGTTGGCCAGGGCGACGCGCTCCCGCATGCCGATGAGCCCGTATCCGCCGATCCCGGACCCTCCGCCACCGGCCGGCGTGCCACCGGCCACGGGATTCGTGACCGTCAACTCGACGGCATCGGGCAGGAAGTCGATCGTGACGTGCGCCTGGCCGGTCCCATGGCGGCCCGCGTTCGTCAACGCCTCCTGCAGAACGCGGTACACCGTCCTCGCCACGTCGCGCGACATCGCCTGGGGCAGGCCGTTGACCTCCAAGCCGGTCGTCAGCCCGGCGTCCCGATGCCGCGCCACCAACTCCTGCAGCGCGCCGGGGCCGGAAGGAACGACCTGCTCGTTCTCGCCGTCACTGCGAAAGGCCCGGACCAGCCGGCTGATCTCCTCCATGGTGTCGTGAGCCACCTTTTCGATCGTCGTGATCGCCGTACGGGAACCTTCTGGATCGCGTTCGTACAGCAGGCGAGCGGCCCCGGCCTGAACCGAGATGACACCGAGCGCGTGACCGGCCGAGTCGTGCAGTTCTCGCGCGATCCGGATCCGCTCTTGCGCGACGGCGAGTTTCCTGGCCTGCTCGGCCTCGAACGTGGCCCGCCGTCTCGCCTCCGCGGCCCGCTCGCGCCGGTCCCGCACCAGTTCACCCGCGATCCACGCCCCCGCCAAGCTCAACCCCCAGATCACCATCCGGCCCGCCACCTCGCTCACGGGCTGTTGCCGCGCCATGAGCAACGCCGCACCCGTCAGCAGTACGGCGCTGCCTCCCACCGCCAGGATCAGCCGGCCGCGCGTCCGCCTGGTCGCCAACGCGTAGACGGCCACCAGCGGTCCGAAGGGAAAGTTGAAGGGATATCCGAATCCTGCCAACGCCAAGGTCGCCGCCGCTACCACGATGAATACCGGCACAGGAGCGACCCGGCGAAAGATCAGCGGCGCCGCTGACGCAGCGACCAGCCCGATGCCCATGGCGTCGACATGCCGGAACCCGCCGGCGCTCTGCTCGCTGGTCCCGGCCAGCATCGCCATCGCGACCAGGCCGACCAGCAGGGCCAGGAGCGCATCAACGAGAAGGGTCCGGCGGATCACACGGGGAGCATAACGCCGCAGATCCGGCCCAGGCATCGCCCGCCGGTGGCACTCGCTGTCCCCCCACGGGAGTACATCAGGACCGCCCCGCGGGATGTTTCAGCCGAAGCTGCCCGGCTCCTACCGTTGCCGACGAATCAGCCATCCCACTGTACGGAGGTACCACCATGTCCGTCGGCCAGAGTCGGCTCATCCGGTGGATCACTGCTGTGTCCATCGTCGGCGGGCCCTTGAGCTTCCTCCTCGGCGGCCTGCTCGCGCCGCCGCTGATGCACATGGGAGGCGCGGAGACCATCGCCGCGAACGCCGAGGCCGATCCTGCCGCCAACACCGCACACGTCATCGCATTCGTCGCCGCCGGCTTCCTGCTCCCCATAGGAGTCGTCGGCCTGGCCTGGCTCGCTCGCCGCCACGCACCCTGGCCGGCCACGATCGGCGGCCTCCTGGGCGTGCTCGGCTGGATCCCCCTCTCGGCTCTGACCGCCCTGGACGAACTCGCCCGCACCATGGGCCAACTGCCGGGCAGCCACGGCCCGCTCTACGACCGCTTCGCCTACGGGCCCATCATGAACACCTACCTGATCATCTACATCGTCGGGCACCTGCTGGCCTACGTGCTGCTCGGGATCGCCCTGCGGCGCGCTCGCGTCCTCCCCGCCTGGGCCGCCTGGGCCATGGTGGCCAGCAGCCCGCTGACGATGGTCATGTTCATCCTGCCGGGCAACCCGATCGCCGTCGGCGCAGTCGCCATCGCGTTGCTGGTGGCGGGAAGCGTGCCCGCGGCCATCACCACGGCGAGACAGCCGTCATGACGGGGCGAGACCATCCCGACATGTTCGTGTTCCTGCGCGCCGCCGCCCACCCCCGGCGTCCACCCGCACCCGAGCAGCGACTGGTGTAGAGGGCAGGTGCCGGTGGATGTGGTCGGCACGCCCGCCCCGGGCCGATCGCCGAGGCTGGGGCGCGTCCACGACGGAGACCGCCGGGGGTGACGACGCCGGCGGGCCGAGCGCACGCGATGATGAAGCCTGGAGGGCCCCCTCCTGTGGGCGAGCGCGATCCGCACCAGGAGCAGCGTCGTCGTGGCGGCCCGTTGATACCGCCCGATGCCGCGGGCCCGGCGAAGGAGACTTGGCCGAGCCTTTTCCAATGCATTGTCACGGACCGGGATGGGTTCACTACTTTGGGGACGTGGGCAACTACTTGTTGATACGGCGCCCACGGTCGATTCGGGGGCGGCTCACGATGTTGGGCGTCGTCTGCACGCTGCTGATCCTGGTGCCCATGGCTGTGGTGATGAGCCAGGTGATCTCGACGGTGGTCGCCGATGTGGCCTGGCAGGAGACGCAGCAGCAGGCGGTGTTGGTGGCCGCGGCCGTCCGCGCGGGCGTCCTCCCTCGCGTGATCAAACCTTCGGTGCCGGGGGTCGATCTGGTGCAGGTCGTCAGTCCCAGCGGGCATGTGCTCGCCTCGTCCGCAACGGCGAGCAGCGAGCCGATGGTGAAGCTGATGCGCCCGCCCGGCGGTGCGATGGAGAACGGCCAGACCTGCGCCAACCCCGAACCGGGCTGCCTGCGCATGACCGCGCTCCGAGCGGACGGATCAGGCTCCCCGGTGGTCTACGCCGCCCGCCGCACCACGACGCTGACGTCCACCACGTTCGTCAACTTCATCGTGGCGGCGCAGGCCGCCGTCCTGACTGTCGCCGTCGGATGGATCGCGTGGGAGGTCACCGGGCGCATCCTGCGGCCCGTGGAGGCTGTCCGCTCCCAGCTCGCCGCGATCACTCTCAACCATCTGACCGACCGTATCGCCGAGCCTGAAGGAGACGACGAGATCACCAAGCTGATCCACACCCTCAATCAGACGCTGTTGCGGCTGGAGCGAGCCACCCACGAGCAGCGGCGGTTCGTCGCCGACGCCTCGCACGAACTGCGTACCCCGCTGGCCGGGCTGCGCCTCAAGCTGGAGGAGGCCCAGCTGCACCCGCACGGCCGGGACGTCGACGGGCTGCTCGCGGAGACCCTGGGCGACGTCGACCGGCTGCAGGCGATCATGGCAGACCTGTTGCTGCTGGCCGGGCTCGAATCCAGCGCATCCGCGGTGCGCGAAAAGGTCGACTTGGCGGAGCTGATCCGTACGGAGCTGGGCCGGCGTGCCGATCGGATTCCGGTACGGGCTCGCCTGGCCGACGGCGTCATCGTGGAGGGGGTCTCCAGCCAGCTCACCCGCGTGCTGACGAACCTGCTGGACAACGCCCAACGGCATGCCCGCGAACGGGTCGAGATCGAGGTGCACCCCGACAGCGAGCAGGCGATCATGGTGGTCTGCGACGACGGCCCGGGCATCCCCGAGGCAGATCGCGAGCGGGTCTTCGAACGGTTCACCCGGCTGGACACAGCCCGCAGCCGCGGGCACGGCGGCACCGGCCTGGGCCTGGCGCTCGCCTGCGACATCGTACGCTCCCACTCGGGCACCATCGCCGTCCTGGACTCCACCTACGGCGGCGCCCGCTTCGAGGTGCGCCTTCCCTTGCGCCCTGGAGCAGCTGACGCAATGAAGTGAGGCGCCGCCGGCAGATGAGCGCGCAGGCCGGCGTGAGGAAGGCCTCGTGGATGTCGGCGCGCATCTCGCAGCGGATGCGCGGGCGGCGGAAGGTGTGCAGCAGGGCGCGGTCTGTCACCCGTGGTGACGATCGGATCCGGGGCTGCGATGCCCCGGGCGGCCCTACTGACCGAGCTTTGCCGGTGAGCGTGGGTGTCGCTCTGGGGGATTGACCTTGACCTTGGGTCAGGGTGCACGCTGAACGGGTGACCAACTCCAACTCCCCCTGGACCGGCATGGTGGCAGTCGACGACACCGCGCTGGCTGTGACCGACACCGGTGGGCCCGGCCCTTGCGTGGTCTACCTCAATGGCCAGTTCGCCAGTCAGCGGTACTGGCGGCGCGTCATCGCCGAACTCGGCAGCGGCTACCGGAACGTCACCTACGACATGCGGGCTCGCGGCCGATCCAGGCGTTCAGCCACGGCCGCTTCGTTCGAGGCGCACGTCGGTGACGTCGGCGCCATCCTTGCGGCCAGGGGTGTGGAGCGGCCGCTGCTGGTCGGCTGGTCCTATGGCGCGCCGGTCGCGCTGCACTGGGCCGTCCGGAATCCGGACCGCGTCGTGGGGGTGGTGTCCGTGGACGGCGCGTACCCGTTCGATTTCGCCTACGCCGAGGAGCGGGTCCGGCGGCTGTGGCACCGGTCGCGCTTTCTGCTGCCCGTGCTCTCCATGATGGGTATGGCCGGGAAGATGTCCGCCGAGCAGCATGCCCGGAGCAACATCGAGCTCAACCAGATCTACGCCGCCCTCGACCCTGTCTTCGACAGCGTGACCTTTCCGGTCCGGTACGTGGTCGCCACGGGCGGCAACCTCGGAGGCGGCCGTGATGAGATGGAAAGCATGCGCGCCAGCCTCGGCCCGGTGCTCTCCCGCAACCCCAACATCAAGGTGAGCGCGAAGGTCACCAGCAACCACGGCAACATGCTGCGCAAGGACTTCCGTGCCGTCGCCGACGCCGTTCGCGAGCTCGCCGGCACCCCACGATCACGAGGTCGGCAGAGCACATGACGGACGGCGTCACGATCGGCCAGGCGGCGGCCTTCGCCGGCGTCACGGTGAAGGCCGTACGGCACTACCACAAGCACGGGCTGATCGACGAACCACGACGCGACAGTTCCGGCTATCGACGGTACGGATCGGCCGACCTGCTGCGGCTCGTCCAGATCCGGACGCTGGCCGCCGCCGGCGTACCGCTGGCCGAGATCGGGGCGGTACTCGACGCCGATCCCGACCGGTTCGCCGCCGCGGTTGTCGACGTCGAACGGCGCCTCAACGATCGGATCGACGAGCTGATCGCGCGGCGTGACATGCTGCGTCGGCTAGCCACCGGCGACCGGGCCCTGCTGCCCGACAGCGTGCTCGCGAAGCTGGACAAGGTGGCCGCCGACCTCGGCTTCACCCCCGACGACGTGGCGATGGCCAGGGAGGGCCTGATACTGGTCAGGGCCCTGGTGCCGGAGGGCTTCGACGACTACGTCGCCAAGGTTGAGCGCGCCCTCGACGAGCCTCGATACCTCTCCCTGGTCAAGCGCCTGTGGCGTGCCGCCGAGTGGGAGCCGGACGACCCCCGGGTCGACGAACTCGCCACGGCCATGGCCGACCACTTCATCGCCCATCCCGATCTGCTACCCGTCCCGGACGGACTCCGGGCCCGCACCGACGCCACGATCCGGTACGGGCTGCTCGCCCAGCACGGAGACGAGCAGAAGCCGGCCTGGGTCCGGCTGAGGGCGTTGTTCGAGGCAAGGCTGCGCTCGGCCGGCATCGACATCGGGGTGTTCACGCACAGGGCCGGCCTGGGGCGCACGAGGGGTTGAGTAGATCGCTTCCCGAGAAGAGAGTGATCGTTTCCGACGCTGACCGTTCAGGGGGCGTTCACGACTGACGTTGCCCTACGACGAGGCAACGCCCTGAAAGATCGTTTTCCGCTTGGTTCGGCGCGCAGACAGAGCCGGCCCGGCTGAGCGCAAGGCGCACCGGGCGTACTCCACCCGCGTCGCGGCCTATCGAGCCGCATAGGCCTTGACCTGAGAAAACCCTTCGGCGAGACACATCCGACCGGCAAGTCTCGGCAAGCCGCTCAACTCCGCTCTGCTAACGGGACTTCGTTCGAATGCTCGTCATGACCCGTAAGGCGGTCAATCCCTGCGCGCTCCCCGCCCGGGATCTCCGACCGGCCGACGAGGTCACCACCGTCGAAGGGCCGGCGCCGAAGACATGCGAGGCCGGGCCCCGTCCAGGGGCGCCGGCCCCACCCGAAGCCACCTCCACGACGCCAGGACCTGCCCGTACGCCCGCCGCGCCGCCGTCGTCCGCGGGCGCGGCCCGCGTTGGGCAGGTCGCCCAAAGGCCCGGGAACCGCCTCGTCAGGTTCGACGAAGCGGGCGTCCACCGCCGATTCCTACCCTGAGGCGGACATCACCGTCTCTGCCCCGGGAGGCACGGGTGAGAGCACTACGCAGGGTGGCCGTCGTGGCCGCAGCCATGTCCATGACCGTCGCCGGAATGACCGCCCCGGCATCGGCGGCGGCCGCGCAGTTACCCCTTGCCTGGGAGGTCGGCGGCCAGCCCGCGACCGCGCAGCAGGTCGTCGACTACTGGGACCTGGGCGCGCTCAAGTTCGCCAACGACCAGGGCCATGCCCCGTCCGCCGTGTCGTCGGGCCACGACGACGCGCTCAGCAGCCCCACCCCGAAGACCGGCCTGTCAGCCAAGACGGTCGGCAAACTGTTCATCCTGAAATCGACCACCAACACCGCCGAGGCCCCCGAAGGGGAGATCAAGACCACCTGCTCGGGCAACGTCGTGGTCAGCGGCAACAAGAGCGTCGTGCTGACCGCCGGCCACTGCGCCGTCGTCAAGATCCCCTTCTCCACCGAGGAGGTCATGCTCAATGGCGTCTTCATCCCGGGATTCGACGGCACGACGCTGGACGCCGAGGCTGCGGCCGACCCGGACGGCTACCCGGACGCGCAGATCGCGCCCTACGGGGTCTGGGCGGTCACCAACGTGTTCCTCACCGGCGCGTGGAACGCCGCGCCGTTCTTCGCCGCCGGGCAGGACATGGCGGCGCTGACGGTCAGGAAGCCCGGCAGCTCGCAGCGGATCGAGGACGTCACCGGCGGGCAGCAGGTGGCCTTCAACCGGCCCCGCGCCGGGCAGCGCACGGTCATCGGATACCCGCAGGACAACACCCGGGCCTGGTACCACGCCAGCAGGAACACTCCCGGCGTGCCGGTCAACTCGACGCCACCGGCCCCGATCAACCACGGGATGCCCGTGTCGGACCAGCGGGAGAACGACGGCAAGGTGATGATCGAGACCACCGGGACGGCCTGGCAGGGCAGCTTCCCGTACCTCGACCCGCAGCTGGCCAGCGCCCTGAGCGCGGGCTCCAGCGGCGGCCCCTGGTTCGAGGAGTACGACCCGGTCACGGGCGAGGGGATCCAGACGGCGGTGTCCAGCCGGTTCGACGGCGACCCCGTCGCGCCGAACGTCATCGCGGGCTGGTACGAGGGACCGAACCTCGTCGGGACCTACTTCGAGGCGCAGCAGCAGGAGGCCTACCAGGCGGCGGCCGCGGCCACGCCGTGACAGCCGGGCGGCGCCGCCCCCGTCGGCGGCGCCGCCGCGCTCCGGCCTCCCCGAGCAGGGCGACGGCCTTGGCGTGCCGGCCCAGGCCGCCCTGCCTTTCGAGGATCGCGGCTGCCGCCTCCACCTGACGGGGGTACGGATGGTGGGCCATGGCGAGCACGACGCGGGCCTCCAGCCCCTCGATGCGCAGGACACGGGTCAGCTCCAGCGCCGCCGGTGGCAGTCCCGTCAACCTCAGTCCGGCCGTTTCAAGAACGGCCCACATCGCGTAACAGCTGGCTCAGGCGGGCGTGCGCTCCTGGCCGGCACAGTCAAAGAGGGGATGGCTTTCGCCGGCCATGCGATCGGCCGCGGCAATGTAGTGGGCAAGAGCGTCGCGGGATTGAGCGAGCCTGTCCATCTGATCGTCCAGCCGCTGCAGCCGTGACCGCATCGCGGCCAGCAACTCGGGACATCCGAGGAGCTCCGGGGCCTCTCCGACCGCACAAGGCAGCAGGTACGCGATGTCCTCAGAGGACAAACCCGCACCAAGCAGGTGCCTGATCTGCTTCACCCGCAGCACGGCGTTCTCGTCGTATTCGCGGTAACCGTTCGCGCCGCGCTCTGCCTCCAGCAGACCCTGGGCCTCGTAGTAGCGCAATTGATGGGCGTTGACGCCCGTCCGGCGACTCAGTTCCCCGATCAGCACCGAAACCTCACTTGACCTTCACACCGGTATCAACGTTGACGATGCTGCCATGAACAGCACAACCGATACACCCGTGACCGTCATCGGGCTCGGGCTGATGGGACGGGCGCTCGCCGGCGCGTTCCTGAAGGCCGGGCATCCCACGACCGTGTGGAACCGCACACCCTCCAAAGCCGACCAGCTGGTGGCCGAGGGTGCACGGCTAGCGCCAACGGTCGGCGACGCGCTCCAGGCACGTTCCCTGACGATCATCTGCGTCACCGATTACCAGGCCATGCACGAGCTGCTCGGCGCGAGCGATGGCGAGCTGGACGGCACGATGTTGATCAACCTGACCTCGGGCGACTCGGCCCAGGCCCGGGAGGCTGCTCAATGGGCCGGGCAGCGCGGCGCCCGTTACCTGGACGGGGCCATCATGGCCGTCCCGCCGGCGATCGGGACCGCCGAGGCGGTGATTCTGCACAGCGGGCCGCAGCCGGACTTCGAGGCGCACAAGTCAACGCTCGACGCGCTCGGCACCGTCACCTACCTTGGTCCGGACCCTGGGCTGGCGTCTCTGTACGACGTGGCCGGCCTCGCCATGATGTGGAGCGTGCTGAACGCCTGGCTCCAGGGCACGGCCCTGCTGAGGACGGCCGGTGTCGGCGCCGCGACGTTCGCGCCGTTCGCGCAGCAGATCGCGGCCGGCGTGGCCGAATGGCTGCCCGGGTATGCCGAGCAGATCGACAGCGGCTCCTTCCCGGCCGAGGTGTCGGCCCTGGAGACCGACGCGCGAGCGATGAACCACCTGATCGAGGAGAGCGAGGCGGTGGGTGTCAACGCCGAACTGCCGAAGTTGATCAAAGCGATGGCCGACCGTTCGATCGCCGCCGGACACGGCGGGGAGCAGTATCCCGTGCTCATCGAGGAATTCAGCAAACCCCGCAACGACTGATCGATCCCGATTCCCGGACCTCGACGGTCCCGGTGACGTCGACTCCGTGCAGGGCCCGGGAAACGATCACCTCCGTCCTGGTAGGTCGTCACAGGAACCGGCCGACGTGATCGTTTCCAGTCTTGCGCCCCGTCGGCGGATTGTGGCTGACGTGTGCACGAGCGGCAATCCCCTACAGCATGTGGGGGCGCAGAAGTTCAGCTCGCGGCTTTGGTATGCCGCCGGCGAGCGCAGCGTCGACAAGTGCCAGACGGACCCATTCCCGATCCACACGCTGACCGTTGCCTCTTGTGAAGAGCAGATCCCCGGCGCGGTGCGTGGAGAGCAAAGTCGTCAGCCACGGACGGACTTGTGCGGGGATCGGAAAGGCGACGATGTCGCCGTGGCGGTCGCGCATGGTGATGAGCAGGGGCACGCTGGCCCCCTTCTCCCCCGCAATGGTGATGCTCCGGCTGCTCAAGGTGGCCAGCACCTCCACGGTCGCCCCGGTGGCCTCCAGCAGGGCGGCGGCCACGGCCTGCGTCAGGTGGCCGCGGTCGGCCAGGCGGGCGGTTCCGAGACGTAGCAGGCGGCGTTCATCACGCCGAAGCGTGCGGGCTTCCGGCCCGGCTGTGAAGTGGTGTGCGAGGGCGCCGCACTGCCAGGCGAAGGCGTAGAACGAGGACAGAACGGCGTGTTTCCTTGCCGTGGTCGACCTGGCGAGCTCTTTGCCGGGCGTGCGACCACCGATGGCGAGCGCGCCTGTCCGTGCGTGCTCACAGTAACGGGCGAGATGCAGCCCCGTGGCCTCGAATAGTTCCCGGTCCGGCTCGGTATCCAGCAGCCAGCGCAGGAACGAGGCCAAAGTTTGCAGGCGAGTTCGCCGTACGGCAGTGCTGGGTCTGTCGAGCAGCCAGGATGCCACGGTGCGCCAGGTCCGGGGATCCAACGCGTCGATGAGGTCGACGTCGGCCGCGGGCACGTGGCCGCCGTCGCCGCGCCGATGACGTGGTCGTAGTCCGGCGATCTGGCCCACGCTGGTGAGCCGGCCTGCCGTGAGCAGCGCGCCTTCGCTTCCCTCTCCTCGCCGAGGCACCGGCGGGGCACCCTCGGGCGCATTCTCCCGGGACCTTGCCGGCGTGCCGTAAGCTGCGACGGTCTCATGGGTGTGGGACATGATCACCATGCGTATGGGCCGAGACCATGACAGGTGTCGTGCGTGGCCACGTGCTCGTCCTCCCCTGTCGGCCCGGCGGCGGATCGATATCGTGCGGCGCCGCCGCCTCGCACGGCTGCCCGCCTGTGCTGCGGCCGATCGCCAGGGCCGCAGGCGTGCGCGCGGTGGAGCTCGTGGCATCGGCCGTCGCACGTGTGGCAGGTCGGGCGGCCCGTGTCGGACAGCGCTGTCGTCATCACTTTGATCTTCTCATGAACTCACCGGAACTCGGGCATGGGAGCGGCGGTTCATGATCGGCGGCCGGGCGGCCCCTGGCGGCTTGAGGGCGGGCCGGGATCAGCTCGGCCGCGACAGCGATCTTAGGTGTGAGGGTGATGCGGCCGAAGTCCGGCGCCACCGTCATGTACTCCTTCCCCGGTGCGGGGCAGCGTCCGAGCGCCTCCCACGTGGACCGTCATGACATGGGTTGAGCGCACGCCGCTGGAACGAATCCGGAGCCGAAGGACCCTGTGCGCGAGGCCGCCGTGTGGGTAGTTCCATGGGCGATGACCAGGGAGGGCACGCTCATGGCAGGCAACGGCGACTTCGGACGTCGCATCAGCTATCACCGTCACCGGCTCGGCCTGACCTCCGCGCAGGTCGCCGACCGGGCGGACATGTCCACCGGATACGTCGAGCACCTCGAAACGCATCTCGGCACTCCCGACCCGGGCACCGTGGCCCGCCTGGCCGCCGCCCTCGAGACGACGGTCGAGGACCTGCGGGGTGGCGGGCGCGATCGCCCGCCCGGTCCCGGCCCCGGCGCGGACAACCCGGTCCTGGAGGTCCTCGATCGCGAGGAGTGCCTGCGGCTGGTGGCCCCGGGCGGCATCGGACGGGTGGCGTTCGGCGGCAGGAGCGGCCCGACGGTGCTGCCGGTGAACTTCAGGTTCCACGACGGCGCCGTCGTCTTCCGTACCGCCTACGGAGGGCCGATGGACCAGGATCTGCGCACCGGCCTGGAAGGAGTCGACATCATGGTCGGCTTCCAGGTGGACCGGATCGACGAGGCCCGCCAGGAGGGGTGGAGCGTCCTCATCCAGGGGCCCGCGCACCACGTGCCGCAGGACGAGGTGGAGAAGGTCACCGGGGCCGGCGTCACCTCATGGGCGGGTGGCCCGCGCGCGCTCTACATCCGGATCGTCCCCCACCAGATCACCGGCCGCCGCATCCACGGGCTCTGAGGGCTCGACCCGGATCACCCGAGGCGCGGCGGCGCCTTCCGCCTTCCGGGACCCGGGTCGAGCTCGTCCAGGGCCTCGCGCAGGTAGGCGGGAAAGGCCCACACGTCGGGGACCAGGTCCTGGCAGGCGGTGATCCCGACGTCCAGGCGACCGTTGTAGGAGAACGCCGTGAGGTTCACGGCCCCGCTCACGTCGGTGACCACGGACACCGGGTAGTGCGCCAGCAGTCTGGCTCCGGCGATCCTCAGCGGGAACTGCGGGCCCGGAACGTTGGAGACGACCACGTTGAGAGGCGGCGTCCGTCCCATCAGCTCCATCGCGGCACGGTCGGCCAGGCCGTTCAGGGCGGCGGGCATGCTCCCGCTCAGGTCGCGGAGCAGGCGCGCCGGGGTCAGCGCGAACCGCTCCTTGATCTGCCGCATCGCCTCGCTCACGAGTTCGAGCCGCCGGCGGGCGTCGGCCACCTGCGTGGGCAGCCGCGTGATCATCATGGTCACCTGGTTCCCCCCGTTCGCGCCCTCCCGCCCTCGGATGGAGAACGGCACGCCCGCGACCAGGGGAGCCTCCGGCAGCACCGCATGGGCGACCAGCCAGCGGCGCAGCGCGGAGGCCGCCAGGGTCATCACCACGTCGTTCACCGTGACGCCGTAGGCGTTCTTGACCCGTTTGATCTCCCTCAGCGGCAGCTCGACGAAGGCATAGCTCCGATGGGGCGAGATCGGGCCGTTGAGCGGGGTCCGGGGGGCGGCGGAATCCGGCGCCTCGGGAAGGTCACCGCGCCGTACCAGCCGTGACAGACCGCCCGCACCGGGCAGCCGGGAGATCACGGGCAGCTGATCCAGCACCGGCAGGGCCTCGCCGACGAACCGCAGCAGGTGCAGCGGATTCCCCGCCAGGTGCCACACGCTCCGGGCCAGCATGTGCCACAGGTTCGGGGCGGCCACGGGCTCGTGCTCGGCCGGCTGGGGAACGGGGTCCATGAGCGCGGCGAGCACCTCCGCGCCCGTCAGCCCGTCGACGGCGGCATGGTGGACCTTGGCGTAGATGCCGCATCCTCCGCCGGCCAGGCCGTGGATCAGGTGCATCTCCCACAGCGGACGGCTCCTGTCCAGCCGCTGCTCGTGCAGGCGGGCCACCTGCTCGCCCAGTTGCCGGTCGTCCCCCGGGGGCGGCAGGGTGAGCTCCCGGACGTGATGGCCGAGGTCGATCTCGCTGTCGTCGGCCCAGTACGGGTGGTCCAGGCCCAAGGGCACGCGGACCAGGCGCTGCCGCAGCTGCGGCACCACCGCCATGCGTTCCGCGAGCCTGCGCTGGATCTTCTCCCTGGACAGGTCCTTGCCGAGGAGAGCCAGCCCGCCGACGTTCGCGATGTTGGTGGCGGTCTCGAAGTTGAGGAACTGCGCGTCCAACGCACTGAGCTGCCGCATGTCTCCACCTCGGTCCAGCCGGAGCCTCCTCGTGAGCTCGCCCGATCGGCCCACCCACTCCCCTACCACCGCCACGGCGCAGTACGCATGGCGTAGCACCCGTGACCGGGCGGCGCCGGGCGGCCCGCACCGCCGCCCAGCAGCTCGTCCACCGTGGTCTGCAGGGCGTCCGACAGGCGGTGGAGGGCGCCGGCATCGACGGTGCCGGGGTTCTCCTCCTCCAGGTATGTGACGTAACCCGATGACATGTCCGCGCGCTCGGCGACCAGTTCGCGGGTCAGCCCCAGGCGTTCGCGGCAGCGCGTGATGCGGCGTCCGAGATCTCCGTCGCCGGCCGTGATCGCCTCTTCCGGCGTGTACGTGCGGCGGGCGACGCCGTTCACGCGTACGTCGTCGTGGTCGGCGTCGATGAAGATCTGGCGCCCGTGGTGAAGGATCGGCATGGAGAGGACGCCGAACCGGCCGGGCAGCAGGGGGTCCAGCCGGAGCCGGCCGTCCGGCCGCAGCTCCAGGCCGAGATAGCAGCGCTGGAGGAGGTCGAGCGTGCCGCCCATGGCGCCGAGGTGGATGCCCTCGGCGGTCGTGCCGCCCTGGACGTCCTCGATGTCGCCGTTGAGAGCCTCGATGAAGAACCTCCAGGACTGCGCCCGGTTGGAACGCGCCAACACCCAGGCGTGGACGACCGCGCTGAGGGTCGATCCGTGGCTGGTGCGATCAAGGTAGTAGGAGACCGTACGCGGGATCAGGCCGGGCTGGACCGGGTAACCGAGCCGTTCGAGGATGCCGGTGAGCTCGTCCGCGGTCAGCAGGTAGCAGAGCATGAGCGTGTCGGCCTGCTTGGAGGCCTTGTAGCGGTTGACGTCGTCACCGTCGGCCTCCAGCGCCCGGTCCAGCCGCCGGACGCCGCGGTAGCGGGCCCAGTCGAGCTCCAGCAGGTCCGCGTACCCGGTGAACTGGCTGATCACGCCGTCGTGGAAGTCCACCCGCATCCGGCGGCTGATGTCGTCCCAGCGTGCCCGCTCCGCCGCCGTGGGCACCAGCTCGGGCGCCAGTGCGGCGATCTCGCGGGCGTGCATCAGCAGCCACACGGTCATGATGTTCGTGTACGCGTTGTTGGCCAGCCCCGGCGTGGCGGCGCCCGGGTAGGCGGCCTGGTACTCGTCCGGCCCCATGACGCCGCGGATCTCGTACCGATCGCCGTGGAGCGTGGCCAGGGAGGCGAAGAACCTGGCGATGTCGAGGAACAGCTCGGCGCACCACGGCGGCATCGAACCGGTGGCCAGGTAGTACTGCCACACGTTGTAGGCGATGGCCAGGCCGACGTGCCGCTGCAACCGGGAGTGGTCGGGCAGCCAGCGCCCCGAGGCGGGATTGAGGTGCACGGTCGGGGTCTCCTCACCGCCCTCGCTGCCGCTCTGCCACGGGAACATCGCCCCCTCGTACCCGGCCTCCCGAGCCGCCGCCCTCGCCTGCGGCAACCGCCGCCAGCGGTAACGCAGCAGCCCGAGCGAGGTCTCGGGGAAACGCAGGCTGAGCCAGGGCTGCACGAACATCTCGTCCCAGAACACGTGCCCCCGGTACGCCTCGCCGTGCAGGCCACGGGCGGGCACCCCCACGTCGAGTTCGGCCGTGTGCGGCGAGAGCGTCTGCAGCAGGTGGAAGACGTGTACGTGGACGGCTCGCGACAGGCGGGTGCCGTCCACGTCGAGCCGGGCGCGCCGCCACAGCCGTTCCCACGCGGCCGCGTGCCCGGCGAGGAGATCCTCGAAGGACGGCGCGCGGCGAACGCGGCCGACCGCCGACGAGCCGGGGTCGTGGCCGGTGGGGTCTCGCGAGGTCGTCAGCGCCACGATCTTGGCAATCGTCACGGGCTCGCCACAAGCCAGGTGGAGCACATGCTCCGAGGAGACCTGGTCGGCGGCGGGCGACGGCCGCGAGCCGGGGATGCCGGCGTCGATCCTGGCGGCCAGGGCCACGGTGACGCGCGAGCACCGCGTACGCGCCGTCAGCCAGGCCAGGCCGTCCTCGGCGCCGGTGGCATGCCCGGTCAGATGGTCACCGCGCAGCCCCCGGTAACGGGCCACCCCGCGGTTGGACACCCGCCCGTCCAGCGTGGCACGCACGCGCATCGGCCCCGACCAGTTCTCAGCGGTGAAGGTAGTCTCCAGGGCTGCCAGGTACGGGTCGGCCATCGACACCAGGCGGCGCTGCCGCACCCGCGTGGTACGTCCGTGCCCGTCGCACCAGCGCACCTCCCGTACGAGGACGCCGTGCCGCAGATCGAGCTCGTGCCGGTAGGCCAGCAGCGCGACCCGCTCGGGCCGGAACCACTCCGACCCCGGCGTCGCGAACGTCAGCGGCAGCCAGTCGGGCAGGTTGACCATGTCCTCGTTGGTCACCGTACGCCCGGCCACGACGGAGTCGAGCCGGTTGTAGATTCCCGCCGCGTAGGTGCCGGGCGTGCGCGATCCGTTGTCCTCCGGGGTGGCGCCCCGCGTGGCGAACCTGCCGTTCCCGAGCGTGCACAACGCCTCCCGCAGCCCTTCCCTGCTGAGGTCGAGGCCGTCGTAGACGAGCGTCCAGGCGTCATCCATGCCTCCCTCCGGCACATCGGACGGGCGCGCCACCCCCACGGATGGCACGACTCTCCGGCTGCGCGCGCCGACCGGGACCATACCTGGCCGCCTACCCATATCCGCCCCGCCCAGCCGTCCCCGTTTCGAGCGTCCGCCCTGGTCCCGGTGCTGTCGCTGCCGAGCGCCGTCCGGTGGCTCGCTCACATGCGCCACGTCAGCGCTCCCCCGGCGCGCTCTCCATGCCGCCCGTTCCGGCTCCCGTGCGGCTGGGAGCCTTCCGGCGCGGCCGGGAGCGCGATGGGGCGCGGGTGGTCCACGGCAGCAGGCGAAAGGCCCGGTCGCTGATCGTCTTCGACGCGTACAGCGCGGTGGCGACGACGGCGACGGCGAGGGCCGCCTCCAGCATCGTGATGATCACGGCCATGCCCGGGGCCTTCAGCCACAGTCCGGCGTGAACGCCGGCCAGCGTCAGGGCCGTCCCGGCTCCGGTCCCGGGAAGCAGGGGGCGGGCGGGTCTGCGTGAGGTGGACATGACCGCAGGTTGCGCCGAGTGACGGCCGGTCCGGAAGGGGCTCGGACGAGGTTCGGACGAGGTTCGGATCGACATCGATCTTCCAGCAGGCGAGACGGCTGGCCCCCGAATGAGGCAATATCCGAAGGGTTCGGACAAGCTCAAGGTGACGGGGACGGCACGGGGCGCCGAGGGGATGAGAGCCGTCATGGGATCGCTGCGCACGCCGGAGGATTTCGGGACGGCGTTCAAGGACCTGCTCGACGCCGCGGAGCTCACCGTCCCCCGGATCCTGGAGCTGCAGCCGCCGCCGGTCAGCCGCAGCACGCTGTACGACTGGAGGAACGGCGATCACCTGCCCGAGACCCCCGGCCCGCTGCTGAAGATCGTCGAGCTGTGCCTGGAACGAGCCGCGCGGCGAGGCAAGCCCCTCGGGACGGCGCCTGGCGATGTGGAGGGGTGGCGGGACCTGCTGGCCGAGGCCAAGCAGTTTCGTGACTCCGGTGTGGCAGGGCGTACGGAAGAGGCCGCAGGTGCGGCGCCGGAAGAGCCGCGGCCCTCCCCGACCGGACCGGCGCGTTCGTACGGTGGCCTGCCCAACCGGGTCTTCGACCTGGTGGGCCGCGATCAGGAGATCGACGACCTGTTGCGGACGCTGCGCCCCGACGCCGACGGACCACCTGTCGCCCTGGTCACGGGCATGGCCGGGGTCGGCAAGAGCGCAATGGTGACGAACGCCGCGTACCTGGCGTTGGAACGGGGCTGGTTCCCGGGCGGGGCCCTTTACATAGAGCTGTCGGGTTACGACACCGACGGCCCGGTGACCGGCGACCAGGCCGTGCTGACGGCACTGCGTGCCCTCGGTGTGAGCGAGCCGTTCGAGCCCACGGCCGCAGGCCGGCAGGCGCAGTATCGCGCGCGCCTCGGGGAACGGGGCGAGGCCACGCTGATCGTGCTCGACAACGCCGCGTCCGAGGATCAGGTCATGCCGCTGGTGCCCGGTGCCGGACCGCACCGGGTGGTGGTGACGTCCAGGAACACGCTGGACAACCCGCGGCACGCCACGAGGATCGGCCTCGAGGTGCTCGGCGTGGCCGAATCGGTCCGGGCGCTGGGACTGGCCGACAGGGATCCTGTGCACGCCGAGCGGCTGGCCGAGCTGTGCGGGCGGCTCCCGTTGGCGTTGCAGATCGTGGCCGCCTCCATACGTTTCGACCCGCTACGCCCGCCGGCGGAGCTGGTGGCCGAACTCGCCGACGAGCACCGGCGGCTGGACGTGCTGGAATATCACGACTCGCAGGAGCGCGGCGTCCGCGCGGTCCTCGCCATGTCCTACAGGAAGCTGGCGGGCCCGCATCAGCGGCTGCTCAGGCTGCTGTCGCTCGTCTCCGGTCATCAGCTCGGTGAACAGGCGCGGCGCAAGGGCACCTCGCACGTCTCCCTTCCCGCGGCCGCGGCCTTGGCGGGCGAGCCGCCGGCGGAGGTCCGCAGGTCGCTGGTGGCGCTCACCCGAGGGCACCTTCTGGAGTACGTGGTCTGGGAGCGTTCGACGCATCGCGAGTACTGGCATCTGCACGACCTGGTGCTGCTGTACGCCAGAGAGCTGGCGCCGGCCTTTCTCGAGGAGGACGGAGCCCTGGAGGCCGCCGCCCGGCATCGCGACCATTACCTCGAGAACGAGTTCGTGAAGGATGTCACCGTTCAGGTGATCAGCGGCGACTCGGAGCTCGGACACGTCGAGTGGCGGGAGCAACTGGGTGACTTCGTGACGGTCGGCGATCCAGGCGATGCCTCCTACGCGGAGCGCGGGTTCGTCTGGGACGAGGAGCAGCAGGGCTGGGTGTCCTCCACCCCGTTCCCGCTGGACGTGGCGTCACGAGCGGTGCGGGAGGCGGAGCGCTCAGGCGATCGCCATGCGCTGGGCCTGGCCAAGGCCGCGTACGGCGCCGTGTGGCTCCGGCTGGGAGAGGCCGACGCGGCCGGTCAGGTGCTCGGGCAGGCGGCGGAGCTCCTGGACGAAGCCGGTGACCGGCGTGCTCACGAGCGTGCCCTCGTGGACCTGGCCCTCGCGCTCGCCTGTGACGAGCAGATCGAGCAGGCGCGCGGCGTCCTCGACCGGGTATGCCCGGACGACGTGCGACTGTTGCGTGACAGAGTCGACGAGCTCCTTGCTGACGCGGAAGGTCACCGGGCCAAGGGGGTGCTCTGGATGGGGTTCGGGCAGTTGCTGCGCGTGAAAGGCCTGTCCAGGGAGGCCATCAGCCCGCTGAACAAGGCGGTGGTCCAGTTCCGCGCATCCGGGTTCCGCGATCATGAGGGGTTGGCCCTGGGCAATCTCGGCTGGGCGTTGCGTGAGTGTTCCTTCTTCGGCGAAGGCGAGCGCCGTCTGCGACAGGCCCGGGAGATCCTGACGGCGAACGGTTTCCCGGCGCAGATACGCCGGCTGCGGCTGGACGCGCAGTAGGAGGGGACGGCTCCCGCGAACGGGCGGGCCCACTGTGGCTTCACCGCCGGATTCAGAGCGGGCTACGCGTTCCTGACGGAGTGCGGGCGGCCAGCCAGTCGCGGTAGCGCCGCAGCAGCCGGGCGCGGCGCCGCGCGTCCAGGCGCAGCGCGGCGTCGGGGTCGGTGGTCTCGGGAGCGACGCCGCGGGCGGCGGTCCGCCGGAGGATCCAGCGGACGGCGGCCTGCTTGGCGGCGGAGACCGTCGCCTTGTCGGTCGCCGACGAGGCGGGCAGCGGCTCGGGGCCGGGACGTCCGCGGGACCAGTCGCGCGGAAGGGTGGGGCGTTGCGCGAGGGCGGTGGCGACCCCGACGACGGCCACCCCGGCGCGCAGCACCTCGCGGGCCCCTTCCACGGTCCTGATGCCGCCGGTCAGCATGATCGGGATCGGGGAGGCCGCGACGACCTCACGGGAGAGGTCGAGGAAGTACGCCTCCCGCGCCCGCGTCCGCTCGTCGATGCCCGTGCCGTCCAGGGCGCCGTGCATGGCCGGGCGCTCGGCGCTGCCGCCTGACAGCTCCACCAGGTCCACCGGGTGCTCGCTCAGGAGTCGGACCACCCGTAACGCGTCCTGGTGCTCGAAGCCGCCGCGCTGGAAGTCCGCCGTGTTGAGCTTGACGCCGAGCGCGGCGCCGGCGGGCATGGCCGCGCGTACGGCGTCCACGACCTCGATCAGCAGCCGGGCCCGCCGCTCGATCGGGCCGCCCCAGCGGTCGGTGCGCCGGTTGGCGAGCGGCGACAGGAACTGCGAGAGCAGGTAGCCGTGCGCGGCGTGGATCTGCACGCCGGTGAAACCGGCCTCGATCGCGCGGGCCGCGGCGGAGGCGAACATCGCGATCACGGCCCGGATGTCGTCGTCGTCCATGGCGACCGGCCGGGCGAAGCCGCCGGTCCCGGAGATCGGGACGGCCGACGGCGACCAGGCGACGCCGCCGAGGTCGGCACGTACCTGGCGTCCGGGGTGGTTGAGCTGCATCCACGCGGCGGCGCCGCCGGAGCGTGCGGCGGCGGCCCAGGCCGCGAACGGCTGCAGCGGCGCTCTGGTGTCGAGGACGACTCCGGCCGGTCCGGTCATCGCGCGGGCGTCCACCATGACGTTGCCGGTGATGAGCAGGCCGGCGCCGCCGGCGCCCCAGGCGCGGTAGAGCCTGCGCAGCCGGTGGTCGGGAATCTGGCCGGGCGCCGCGAGGTTCTCCTCCATCGAGGCCTTGGCGATCCGGTTGCGCAGCACCGCGCCGCCGGGAAGGGACAGTGGGGAGAACAGCACGTCAGCCTGGTCTGAGCCTTGCACGTGTTGCAGCATAAGCAACGGATTGGGCATTATGCAATACATGGACATGCACGGGATCACTCCGGCCACCGGCGCCCAGCCCGCTCCGATCGTGCTCGGCGGCAACGTGTTCGGCTGGACCGCCGACCGCGACGCCTCGTTCGCGGTCCTGGACGCGTTCGTGGCGGCGGGCGGCACGCTCATCGACACCGCCGACTCCTACTCGCAGTGGGCCCCGGGCAATTCCGGCGGCGAGTCGGAGACGATCATCGGCGCCTGGCTGGCCGGGCGCGGCGACGGCCCGCCGGTGGCGATCGCCGGCAAGGTGAGCCAGTCGAAGCACCGCCCCGGGCTCGCCCCGGACAACATCCGCGCCGCGATCGCCGACTCCCTCGCCCGGCTCGGCCGCACGTCGATCGAGCTCTACTACGCCCACTTCGACGACGAGGACCGTCCCATCGAGGAGATCGCGCGGGCCTTCTCCCAGCTGCGGGACGAGAAGCTGATCGCCGAGATCGGCGTGTCGAACTTCAGCGCCGAACGGATCGCCGCGTGGCTGGACGTGGCGGAGCGGGAGGGGCTGCACGGACCGACCGTGATCCAGAAGGAGTACAGCCTCATGGAGCGCGGCATCGAGGCCGACGTCATCCCCCTGGCGCGCGAGCGCGGCCTGACCGTCATGACGTACTACTCGCTCGCGCGCGGCTTCCTCACCGGCAAGTACCGCGACGGCGCGACGGTGGACAGCCCCCGGGCCCAGGCCGCGGCGGCGTACCTGGACGACCGCGGCCACGCGGTGCTCGCGGCGCTCGACGAGGTGGCCGCCCGCCACCAGGCGGCGCCGGCGGCCGTCGCGCTGGCGTGGCTGGCCGTCCGGCCCGCGGTCGGCGGGGTCATCGCCTCGGCGCGCGACACCGGCCAGCTGAGCGACGTCCTCGCCGCCGCGCGGGTGCGGCTGAGCGAGGAGGACGTCGCGCGGCTCGACGCCGCCTCCGCGACCACGACGGCGGCTCGATGACGCGAAGCCGTCGAACGCCCGCGAACGCCCCGCGACGCGATGCGCCGGCGGTGACGGCGTGCCTGAGCGCGATCGCGGCTGACTAGGATCCAAGCATGGGCGATTGGACCCCACCAGCCGCCGGAGGGGACCGGCAATCCGGGCAGAACGTGATCGTGGCGCTCCGTCGCGGCCTGGACATCCTCGACATGTTCAGCGCCGACCGGCGGGTGGTCGGCATCACCGACATCGCCCTCGAGCTCGGCATCCACAAGTCCAGCGCGTCCCGGCTGGCGGCGACGCTGGCCTCGGCCGGATATCTCGTGGCGGCCTCGGCCGGCAATTACACGCTCGGGCCGCGCCTGGCCGTGCTCGGCTCGCTGCTGGCCGCCCGGCAGGATCTCGCCTCGGTGGTCACGCCGTTCCTGCGGGAGCTGGTCGAACGCACCGGCGAGACCGGGCACCTGGCCGTGCTCGACGGCGCCGTCGCCAAGACCGTGCAGGTGGTCGACGGCTGGCACACCGTACGCATGCACTCGTGGGCCGGCAAGCTGTCACCGGCGCACTGCAGCTCGATGGGCAAGGCGCTGCTGGCGGGGTTGTCCGAGGCCGAGATCGAGAAGCGGTACCCCGACGCGGAGCTTCCGGTGCGGACCGTGCACACCGTCGGCACGATCGAGCGGCTGCGCGCCGAGCTGGCACGCATCCGCCGCACCGGCTACAGCCTCGACAACGAGGAGCTGGAGGCGGGGCTGCGCTGCGTGGCGGCGCCCGTCTTCTCCCCTGAGGGAGTCGTGGACGCCAGCATCAGCATCTCCGGCCCCGCCCAGCGGGTGACCCGCGACCGCATGGCGGTGCTGGCCAAGCTGGTCCGCTGGTACGCGTGGCGGGCCAGCATGGCGCGCGGCGTGCTCGCCGTGCCGCCCGGCTGGCCGGCGGCGCCCACGGAGGAGCCGCCGGCCCCGGACTGGATCGAACGGCCCGGGGCGTCCGGCCACTCCGGCACCTGACGCCCTGGCCGTAGGGGGTCAGCGGGCGGCGTCCAGGCCCGCGAGGTAGCCGAAGGTCATGCCCACGGCGAGGGTCGCGCCCGGCCCTGGATAGCCGTCGCGGGTCCAGAAGGCCGCGGCGTTGCCGGCGGCGTACAGGCCGGGCAGGGGCGACCCCTCGCGGGTGAGGGCGCGCCCGGCGGTGTCGGTGACGGGCCCGCCCTTGGACCCGATCACTCCGGAGTACACGCGCATCGCGTAGTACGGCGCCCGGTCGATCGGCCCCAGGCAGTGGTTGCCCTCCTGCCAGGGGTCGCCGTAGTAGTCGTCGTAGGCGTTGCCGCCCCGCCGGAAGTCGTGGTCCACGCCTTCGGCGCAGAAGCCGTTCCAGCGCTCGACGGTCGCGGCGAGCCCGTCCGGGTCCACGCCGATGCGGCCGGCGAGCGTGGCCAGGTCCTCGCCGGCGACGATGTGGCCCGGCAGCGGACCGTCCGGCGTCAGCCCGGGCAGCGGGTAGCGCTCGCGGAAGCCCTCGTCGAAGATCAGGTACGCTTCGTCGCCGGGTTCGAGCCGGTGCATGGCCTTGCCGAACTCGTTGTACGGCACCGCCTCGTCGACGAAGCGCCGCCCCTGCCGGTTGACCACGATCTGCCGCGGGACCCCGCGCTCGCGCACCAGGCCGCGCGGATACGGCACGCCGTCGACGAGGTCGCCCTCGGGCCGCGCCATGGGCATCCACCAGCCCTCGGGCAGGTTGTCGACGGGCAGGCCGAGCTCGTCGGCGACGGTGAGGGCGATCCCGGTGTCGCTGGGCGCCGAGGCGGACACGCCGAGCCCGGCCGGCAGCAGCCGGTGGCGCAGCTCGTCCGCCGCGTCGAACGCGCCGGTGGCCAGCACCACCGAGGACGCCCCGATGGTCCGCTCGCCGTCGCCGGTGCGTACGCGCACGCCGGTGACCGCGCCGCCGCCGGCCAGCACCCCGGTCAGCACCCCGGTCAGCGCGGTGCCCGTGCGGACCGTGGCGCCGGCCCTGACGGCCCCGTCGAGGAGCGCGGCGACCAGGCCGAGGCCGCCGGTGCGGATGCCCTGGGCCATCCGGGCCGCGAGCAGGTCGTGGTCGATGGCGGCCGGGTAGCGCCACCTCTCCCACTCGGCGTGGGTGATCGGGCTGTAGCCCGGCGGCTGCCGGACCGACCGCGCCTGGGGGACGAGCTCGTTGAGGTCGACCGGCGCGACGTCGAAGCAGCGCCCGCCGCGGGTCGCCCCGGGGTAGTCCTGGTGGTAGTCGGGGTAGTTCGGGCAGACGACGAACCGGTGCGGGGAGTGCTTCTCCACGAAGGCGCCCATCACGCGGGCCTCCCGGACGAAGGTGCGGATCATCGCCTCGTACCGGGTGTCGAAGACCTGGTCGAGGTACCGGTCGGCCAGCTCGTCGGAGTCGCCCGCGTTCTCGGGCGTGCCGTTGGCGGGCAGCCACACCCGCCCGCCGGAGAGCGCGCTGGTGCCGCCGATCTCGCTCGCCGACTCGATCACCAGGGTGCGCGCGCCGCTGACGGCCGCCGCCAGGGCGGCCGTGAGGCCCGCGGCGCCGCTCCCCGCCACGACGACGTCGTACGTCTCGCTCATCGATGTTCCTCTCATTGCGGCCGGCGCAGGTTGAGCACGACGATCCGCGGGTCGGTCATGTCGTGGACCGCGTACCGGGGCCCCTCCACACCGTGCCCGCTGTCCTTGACCCCGCCGTACGGCATGGCGTCGGCGTGGTAGCTGGAGGTGTCGTTGATCATGACGCCGCCGACGCGCAGGCTGCGGGCGGCGTGGAAGGCGCGGTCGAGGTCCTGGGTGAAGACGCCGGCCTGCAACCCATACCGGCCGGCGTTGACCCTGGCGATCGCGTCGTCGAGGTCGCGGACCGGGACGACGGACACGACCGGCGCGAAGATCTCCTGGGTCAGCACCTCGCTCTCCTCGGGCGGCTCGGCCAGCAGGGCCGGGGTGAGCACGCTGCCGGAGCGCTCGCCCCCGACCCGCAGCCGCGCGGACCTGCCCGCCGTCTCGACCCAGGTCGCGGCGCGCCGTGAGGAGGCCTCGGAGATGAGCGGGCCCACGTCGGTGCCGGCCGCGCGCGGGTCTCCGGCCTTGAGCCCGGCGACCCGGTCGGCCAGCGCCGCGGTCAGCTCGTCGAAGCGGGTGTGCTCGACCAGGATGCGCTGCACGCTGGTGCACACCTGGCCGGCCTTGCGGAAGCCGGCCGTCGCCACCAGCCGTACCACGTCGTCGAGCCGGGCGTCGGCGGCGACGATGGAGACGCTGTTGGAGCCCAGCTCGAGATGGGTCCTGGCCAGGCCGGCCCCGGCCGCGATGACGCGGCCCACCGCGGTCGAGCCGGTGAAGGTGTAGAAGCGCACCCGGTCGTCGTCGAGCAGCGCGGGACCGATCACGCCGCCCGGCGCGCACACCAGCTGCAGCAGGCCCGGCGGCAGCCCCGCGTCGGCGAACGCCCGCACGACGTTGATCGCGCTCAGCGGCGTGTTCTCGGCGGGCTTGAGCACGACGGCGTTGCCCGCCGCGATGGCCGGGCCGACCTTGTGCGCGACGGTGGACAGAGGCGCGTTGAACGGCGAGATCGCGACGACCACGCCGACGGGGACGCGGGTGGTGAAGGCCAGGCGGTTCTCGCTGCCGGGCGTCGCGGCGAGCGGCACCTGCTCGCCCGCGATCCGCAGCGCCTCCTCGGCGCTCAGCCGGTAGATCCCCACCGCCCGCCGCAGCTCGCCCCGCGCGTCGGCCTCCAGGAAGCCGGTCTCCCCCACGTAGTCGTCGACGAGCCGGTCCGCCCGCTCCTCCATCAGGTCGGCGACCCGGAGCAGGATCCGGGCTCGCTCCCCCTCCTCCAGCGGGCGCTCCGAGGCGCGGTTCGCGCCGGCGATCGCGTCCTTGGCGTCCTCCGGCGTGGCCTCGGCGACGTCGGCGAGCACCTCGCCGGAGTACTTGTCCAGAACCTCGATCCGGCCGGCCGCATCCCGCCATTCACCGTCGATGTACAGGCCGCTCGCGCGTGCCGCTGTGCTCATTCAGGTCTCCTTCACCTGCACGACCCGTTGACGTGCGAGTCAGAGACTACCTACGATCTCACATCATGCAAGGCGTTGCACGTTATGCAATGCGACGGAGATCGCTGTGCTCCTACCAGCGGAATCAATCATGGAGGTCAGCTGTGAGCCTCACCGGCGCACAGATCATCACCGAATACCTGGTCCGCGAGAACGTGCCCTACGCCGTCGGTCTCTGCGGCCACGGGGACCTCGGTCTGCTGGACGCTCTCCTGGAACGGCAGGACGACATCACGACGATCTCGGTCCACCACGAGTCGCTGGCGGGGTTCATCGCCGACGCCTACTACCGGATCACGCACCAGCCGCTGGCGACCTTCACCTCGTGCGGCCCCGGCTCGGCCAACCTGCCCGTCGCCCTCGGCTCCGCGCTGATGGACGACTCCGCCTTCCTGGCGATCACGGGGAACGTCGCGACGAGCCAGTTCAACCGCGGGCCGTTCCAGGAGACCGGGCGGCACTTCCAGGCCGACTTCCCCAGCGTGGTCCGGCCGTACGTGAAGCGCAGCTACCAGGCCACCCGCGCCGAGCAGCTCCCGCTCATGCTGCGGCAGGCGTTCGCGCAGATGCGCGGCGGCAGGCCCGGCCCGGTGCATCTGGACGTGCCGCTGGACGTGTTCGTCGACCGCACCGACGAGCCGGTCCCCGACCCTGCGGCCTGGGGCACCGGCCGGCCCCCCGCGCCGGGCGCCGGGCGCGCCGAACTCGACGCGGCCTGCGCGCTCATCCGCGACGCCGCGCGCGTCGTGATCGTGGCCGGGTCCGGGGTGGAGGGCGGCGAGGCCGAGGCGGAGCTGCTGGCCTTCGCCAGGGAGAACGGCTTCCCGGTCGCGACCTCGCCGCTGGGCAAGTCGGCGTTCCCGGGAAGCGACCGGCTGGCGCTCGGCGCGACCGGCCGCAACGGCACCTACCAGGCCAACCACGCGGCCAGGAACGCCGATCTGGTGCTCGCGCTCGGCACCCGCTTCGACGACCGGTCGACCAGCTCGTGGCTGCCGGGCTACACCTACTCCTTCCCACCCGCGAAACTCGTCCACGTCCACATGGACGTCCAGGAGCTGGGCCGCAACTTCCCGCCCACGCTGGGCATCTGCGCCTCGCCGCGCGAGGTCCTCGCCCAGCTGCGCGAGCGCCTGCCCGACTTCCCGCCCACCGGAACGGTCGCCGAAGGGCGTCGCCGCTGGCTGGACGAGCTCGGCGAGGCGAAGGCGAGGTGGGCCGCGCACACCGAGCCGCACGACCACTCCGACGCCTCCCCCATCCGTCCCGAGCGCGTGCTCGCCGAGCTGCGCGGCGCGCTGCCCGCGGACGGCATCCTGCTCAGCGACGTGGGCGTGCACCACAACTGGATCGTGCAGAACTGGCGCACCGACGCGCCCCGCACCGTGCTGCAGAGCTGGGGTTACGCCTCGATGGGCTTCGGCGTCGGCGGCGTGCTCGGCGCGCACCTCGCCGCTCCGGACCGGCCCGCCGTCGCGGTCGTCGGCGACGGCGGGTTCCTGATGTTCCCCAGCGCCGTGGCGACCGCCGTCGAGTACGACATCCCCGCCGTGTGGGTCGTCTGGAACAACGGCGGCTACGTCTCCATCCGCGACCAGCAGAAGCTCTACTTCGGCGCGGACCGGCAGCTGGCCACGAGCTTCGAGCACGTCGCGAGCCGCACGCCGTACTCGGCGGACTTCGCCGCGCTCGCCCGTTCCATGGGCGGCGAGGGCCTCACCGTCACCGAGGCGTCCGACCTCGGGCCGGCGTTCAAGACGGCGATCGACCTGCGCCGTCCCGTCGTGGTCGACGTACGCGTCGACGACGCGATCGGCCTGCCGGCCGCGGCCACCTGGGAGCTGCCGCCGCTCCCCCACCCCGAGCCGTCGTTCGGCTGGCCCCAAGCCCAGGAGGGAACGCGATGAAAGCGCTGATCAAGACCGCGTCCGGTCCCGGCGCGCTGGAATGGGCCGACCTGCCCGACCCCCGCCCGGCCGAGGGGGAGGTGCTGCTCGAACTGGTGGCCGCCGGGCTGTGCCACACCGACCTGGGGATGATCCACGGCGACTACGGCCCCGGCAGCGGGTACGCGCCGAGCTTCCCGCTCGTGCTCGGCCATGAATACGCCGGCCGCGTGGTGGAGGCCGGGCCCGGCACCGCCATCCCCGTCGGCAGCCGCGTCGTCGGCAGCGCGCACCTCACGTGCGGCGCCTGCGTCTGGTGCCGACGGGGCCGGTCCATGCTGTGCGAGAGCCGAAAGGTCCTGGGGCTCGACGTGGACGGCGTGTTCGCCGAGCGGTTCGCCGTACCGGCGCGCAACCTCGCGATCCTGCCCCCGGAGCTGCCCGACCGGCTGGCCGTCCTCGCCGAGCCGTTCGCCGTCGCGGCGCACGCCGTGGACGTCGCCCGGCTCGGACCGGCCGACGACGTCTGCGTCATCGGGCCGGGCACCATCGGCCTGCTCACCCTCGGGGCCCTCACCGGCAGGCGGGTCACCGTGGTCGGCAGGGTCGAGGACACCCCGCAGGTGGCGAGGGCCCAGGAGCTCGGCGCGGCCGAGATCGCCACCGCCCCGGACGACATCGAGGCCCTGTACGGGCGGTTCGACGTGGTGTTCGAGACCGCCGGCACCGCCTCGGCGGTGACCACCGCGACCAGGCTCCTCGGCCGCGGCGGGCGGCTGATCTGCGTCGGGCTGCCGGCCGAGGAGGCCCGCTTCTCCTCCGCCCAGCTCTCCTGGAACGAGCAGACGATCATCGGCTCCCGCGCCTACGACGTCTCCACCTGGGCCTCCGTGCCCGACCGGCTCGGCGCCGCCCCCGGGCTGGCATCCATCGTCACGCACACCGTGCACCTGTCGGACCACCAGCGGGCACTGGAGCTGGTCGAGTCCCGGCAGGCGACCAAGGTGCTGCTGCACCCCTGAAACCCACGCGAAAGGTGGAGACGTTGAGCAGACAATCGCCCGACCGCGCGGACGTCGTCGTCGTAGGCGGCGGCAACGCCGGATTCTCCGCGGCCCACGCGGCCGCCGAACGCGGGCGCCGGGTGGTCCTGCTGGAACGCGCCCCGCGCGAGCTGGCGGGCGGCAACAGCTACTACACCGCGGGCGCGACCCGCATCGTCCACGCCGGTCTGGACGACCTGCTGGACTTCGTCGAACCCGACGAGCGGCACTCCCGCACCGTCGTGCCCGCCTACCCGGCGGAGGAGTTCGCCGCCGACATGGTCAAGGTGACGGGCGGGCGCAACGACGCCCGGATGACCGAGCTGCTGATCGGCGACAGCGCCGACACCATCCGCTGGCTCGCCGCCAAGGGCGTCCGCTACCGGCTCATGTACGAGCGGCAGGCGTACGAGCGCGCGGACGGCTTCCTGTTCTGGGGCGGCCTGCACGTCGGCAACGTCGGCGGCGGCGTCGGCCTCGTCGCCGACCACACCCGCATCGCCGAGGCCGAGGGCGTCGCCATCCGCTACGGCCACCGGGTGACGGGCTTCCTCACCGGCGACGGCGGCAGCGTGACCGGCGTCCAATTCGAGACCGCCGGCGGGATCACGGGCGAGCTGCGCGCGGACTCGGTGATCCTGACGTCGGGCGGCTTCGAGGCCAACCCCGCCATGCGGGAGGAGCACCTCGGCGCCGGATGGGCGAAGGCCAAGGTGCGCGGCACGCCGTACAACACCGGAGAGCTCCTGCTCCGCGCGCTCGAACTCGGCGCCGCCCGCGGCGGCGACTGGACCACCTGCCACAGCGTGGCGTGGGACGCCCTGGCCGAGCACAACGAGAGCAACCGCGAGCTGACCAACCGCCTCACCCGGCAGAGTTACCCGCTCGGCATCGTCGTGAACGCCGAGGGCAGGCGCTTCCTCGACGAGGGCGCCGACTTCCGCAACTACACCTACGCCAAGTACGGCCGGGAGATCCTGCGCCAGCCCGGCTCGATCGCCTACCAGATCTACGACGCCCGGCTCCGGCCGATGCTCCGTACCGAGGAATACGACATGCCGGGCATCAGCGTCGTCGAGGCCGGCACCATCGAGGACCTCGCCGACGGACTCGGCCTCGACGCCGCGGCGCTCTGCGCCACGGTCAAGGAGTTCAACGCGTCGATCGAGACGGACAGCCCGTTCGACCCCACCGTCAAGGACGGCCGGCGCGCCCGCGTGACGCCGCCGAAGAGCAACTGGTCCTCGCCGATCGACCGTCCGCCCTTCTACGCATACCCGGTAACCTGCGGAATCACCTTCACCTTCGGAGGACTGAAGGGTGACGACCACGGGCGCGTCCTGCGCGAGGACGGCACCGCCGTCCCCGGGCTGTTCGCGGCGGGCGAGGCGCTGGGCGGCCTGTTCAGCGGCAACTACCCGGGCGGCACGGGCCTGACCGCCGGAATGGTGTTCGGCCGGCGGGCCGGCTCCGTGGCCTGACAACTCCCGGCGGCTCATCGGAACCGCCGGCCCTTCGACCCCCCTGCGAAGCGGAGACCATCATGACCACCGACCCAACTGCGACCGGGACGTCCCCGGACCCGAAAGACGTCCGCACCGCCGTCTCCTCCGGCGTCATCGGCACCGCCGTGGAGTACTACGACTTCTTCGTGTACGGCACGGCGGCGGCGCTGGTACTCAACGAACTGTTCTTCCCGACCTTCTCCCCCGCGCTCGGCACGCTGGCGGCGTTCGCGACCTTCGCCGTGGGCTTCGTGGTCCGGCCGATCGGCGCCATCGTCCTCGGCCACATCGGTGACCGGGTCGGGCGCAAGAAAGCCCTGGTGTTCTCGCTCGTGCTGATGGGCGTGGCCACGTTCGCCATCGGCCTGCTGCCGACGTACTCCTCCGTGGGGGTCCTCGCGCCGATCCTGCTGGTGACGCTGCGGCTCATCCAGGGGCTCGCCCTCGGCGGCGAGTGGGGCGGCGCCACCGTGCTCGCCTCCGAGTACGCCGGCCGGGGCAACCGCGGGTTCCTCGCGTCCTTCGTCCAGCTCGGCTCCCCGCTCGGGCTGCTCATCTCCAGCGGCGCGTTCGCCCTCGTCGGCCTCGGGTCGGACGAGTTCGTCCAGAGCTGGGGCTGGCGGCTGCCGTTCCTGGCCAGCGCGCTCCTGGTCGCGATCGGCCTGTACATCCGGGTCCGGATCATGGAGTCCCCCGAGTTCAGGCGCGCCACCGCGGCCGGCGAGATCTCCACCCGCACTCCGCTCGTCGAGGTGTTCAGGTACTCGTGGCGGCAGGTGCTGATCGCCATCGGGATCCGCTTCGTGCCCGACATCGGGTTCTACATGGCCGCGACCTTCCTGGTCAGCTACGCGACGACGACGATGCACTACCCTCGCGGCGCCATCCTGACCTGCGTGATGATCGCCGCGGCCGTCGAGCTGTTCACCATCCCGCTGTTCGGCCGGCTGTCCGACCGCGTCGGCCGCAAGAAGGTCTACCTGTTCGGGGTGCTGTTCCTGACCGTGCTCGCCTTCCCGCTGTTCGCCCTGGTCTCCAGCGGCTCGATCCTGCTGACCGGGATCGGCGTGGTGCTGGCCCTGGCCGTCGGGCACGCCGCCACCTGGGGGCTGAGCGCGGCCATCAACTCCGAGCTGTTCCCCACCCGGTACCGGACGACGGGCGCCGGCCTCGGCCTCAACGTCTCCAACATCGTCGGCGGCGGCCCCGCGCCCCTCATCGCGTCCTCCCTGGTGATCGCCGCCGACGGCGGATCGTGGCTGGTGTCGCTGTACATCGTCGCCGCCGGCGTGCTCAGCCTGATCGCGATCGTGTCCATGGCGGAGACCTCCGGCCGGGACCTGTCCGAGGACTACAGCAGGCGCACGGCGCCCTCCCCCGCCGCCGGGATCGCCTCCGAGATGAGGGGGCAGACCCTGTGACCGTGCTCGTGACAGGCGGCGCGGGATTCCTCGGACGCCCGCTCGTACGCAGGCTCGCCGGCCTCGGCGAGCGGGTGGTCAGCTTCGACCGGCTCTCCGGGGAATCCCTTCCGCCGTCCGTGACGCAGGTCGCCGGTGACATCACCGACGGATCCCACCTCGAACACGTGCTGCGGACGTACGCGGTGACGGAGGTGGTGCACGCCGCCGCGGTCGTCGGCGTCACCGCCAGCGTCGCCGGCCTGCCCGCCGCCGTGAACGTCAACGTCGACGGCGCGGTCGCCCTCTTCGAGGCGGTCTGCCGCGCCAGCGGGGTCCGCCGCGTCGTCGACCTCTCCTCCGAGGAGACCTACGGCCACTTCGCAAGGGACCCGATCAGGGAGGACGACCCGGCCCTGCCCGTCTCCCCGTACGGCATCACGAAGTACGCGGTCGAGCGGCTCGGCGAGTACTACGCCGACCAGCAGGGGCTGCCCTACGCCGCCGTCCGGCTGTGCTGGGTGTACGGGCCGGGATTCCCCCGCCGCCGGCTGCCCCACCCCTGGCTCCAGGACGCCGCGGCGGGCCGCGCCAGCCGGCTCGCCCACGGCGGCGACCAGCGCATCGACTTCACCTACGTGGACGACGTGATCGACGGAATCCTCCTCGTCCTGCAGGCCGGACGGCTCGGCCACCGCGCCTACAACATCGCCACCGGCCACGCCGTCGACATGCGCGAGCTCGCCGCCGAGATCGCGAGACTCCGCCCGGGCTGGCAGGTCGACCTCGGCGGCGGGCCGCTCGAGATGGCGCCGGGCGTCACCGCGGCCCGCAAGGGCGCGCTCGACATCACGCGAGCCCGCGCGCTCGGCTACACCCCCCGCGTCCCGCTGGCCGAGGGGCTCGCCCGCACCCTGGCCGACCTCGAAACCGGCCACCCGCTCACCCAAGGAAGCAACCCGTGACCCAACCCGCTCTCGCCCTCGGCGGCACCACCTACAGCTGGCTCCACCAGGCACCCTTCCACGACGCGCTCCGGGACCTGGCCGCGACCGGGTTCCGGCAGATCGAGATCACCACGGCCGCGCCCCACCTGCAGGCGAGCGGCTTCGGCGCCTACGAACGCCACGAGCTTCGCCGCCACCTCGCCGACCTCGGCCTGACCGTAACCTCCGTCAACCCCGGCTTCCTCGACATCAACCTCATCAGCCCCAGCAACGACTTCCGCCGGGCCAGCCTCGACGCCGTCCTCGGCGAGATCGAGCTCGCCCACGACCTCGAAGCCCCGATCGTCATCCTCATCCCCGGCCGCAGGCACGCGCTCTCCCCCGCGCCCGCCGAGGCCTGCCGCTGGTGGCTCGACCAGGCACTGCACATCCTCCTGGACCGGGCCGAGCGGCTGGGAGTGACGATCGCCCTGGAGACCAGCCCCTACGGCTACCTCGGCGACGCTCGCCAACTCTCGCAGGTCGTCGACGAGATCGCCGCCCCCAACCTCGGCATCGCCTACGACGTCGCCAACACCATCACCCAGGAGGACCCGCTGGACGGCGTCCGCACGGCCGGCCACCGGATCCGGATCGCCCACATGAGCGACACCTGGCGCGACCGCTGGGCCCACACCTCGCCGGGACGGGGCGAGGTCGACTTCGCCCGCTACGCCGAAGCGCTGCGCTCCATCGGCTTCGGCGGCGTCACCATCTTCGAGCTCGTCGACCTCGAACCGCCGCTGCCACGCCTGCGCGACGACATCGCCGCCTTCGAGAAGCTGGGCTGGAGCGTGGAGCGGACGGGCACGGTGCCCTGGCACCCGACCGGCGCGTCCGAGGCGTGACCCCCTGGACAGGCGATGCTGTCGACACGGTTCAGCCCCCGACCAGCCCGACGCGGCCGGACCGGCACCGCCGGCTCAGGAGGCGAGCCGGTCGGAGCGGCAGCCTCCGTCAGTGATCTATCTGGCGGCGCACCTGGGATGTCAGCGAGAGGTGGTCATGCCCGCGATGCGGGGCCTTGGCCTCAGCATCTGCCCACACCCCTCGCTTCCGCCGGGCTCGGCGCCTATGGCACAGTCCTTCGCGTGCCCCTGGACGAGTTGCCGGACTGGTTGCCGGCGTGGTGCCGTGACCATCTGGGCGGCGAACCCGCCGACGTGTTGTTCCGGTCACAGCAGGTCTCGATGGTGTTCGGTCTGCGGTTGGCCGGTGGCCGGGACGTGGTGGTCAAGGCACGTGCCGACGACGGCCGGGCGGCGTCGTGTGTCGCGGCGCAGGCCCGGCTGGCCGAGCGCGGGTTCCCCTGTCCCCGGCCGCTGACCCCGGTGGTCGGTGCCGGTGCGCTGGCCGTGCACGCCGAGGAATTCCGGCCCGGCGGCGAAGTGCTGCACGGGGACTCGCCGGACGTGGCCGTACGGTGCGCGGAGGTGTTCGCTCGGCTGATGGCCGAACTCGCCGGCGTGACCGTCGCGCCGCCGTTGCCGAATCCGCCCTGGGTGCGCTGGGACGAGACCGGTTCTGGAACGTGGCCGCCGATCGACTTCCTCGACGGCCTGGACCAGAGTGTCGTGTCCGAGCACATTGTCGAGGCGGCTGAGCGGGCCCGGAGGCGCCTGCTGGCCGCCCGCCTGCCGTGCGTGCTCGGCCACGCCGATTTCGAGGCGCAGAACCTGCGGTGGCAGGGGCGGCAGCTGTGGACGGTGCACGACTGGGACAGCCTGGCGTGGCAGCCGGAGGCGGCGCTGGTGGGAGCGGCGAGCGGGGCGTTCGCCAGCGCAGGGCCGCCGACCCTGGCGCCGATCGAGAGCTCCGAGGCGTTCCTGGTGGCTTACCAGCGCTTTCGGGGGCGCTCGTTCACGCCCGTGGAGCTGGAGATCGCGTGGGCGGCCGGCGTGTGGATGGCTGCGTACAACGCCCGGGAGATGGCACTGTGCGGTGGCTCCCCGGCGGGCGGCGATGCACTGCGGGCCCAGGCCGCTGAACGCCTCCGCCGCGCGAATGCCTAGGAGTGTCGCAGCTGATGTCCGTCGCGAGGGCCGACGACCGAGGATGCGCCTCATGCCGAGAACAGTGATGTCCGAAACCCCGTAAGGTCTGATCCATGGGTTGGGAGGCACTTGGGCAGTGGGGTGAAGACGTCGCTCGCGTCGAACCGCTCGCTGGAGGAGTCGCCAACGACGTGTGGAGCGTGCGCGTCAACGGGCGCCTTGCGGTCGGTCGGCTCGGTGCCAGGAGCGACGGTGATCTCGCGTGGGAGACCGAGCTCCTCGTCTATCTCGACCGTGAAGGTCTGACCGTACCGGTGCCGATCCCGACTACGGATGGCCGGCTCTTCGCTGACGGCCTGGTGGTGATGACCTATCTGGATGGCGGACCGCCCGAGACGCAGGCCGACTGGCGTCGCGTGGCCGGCACGCTCCGCGAGCTGCATCGGTTGACGCGGGGCTGGCCGCAGCGCCCAGGTTGGCGATCGTCGACCGACCTCCTGCACGCTGAGACCGGGACGAGAATCGACCTGGGCGCGATGCCCGCGGAGGGCGTTGCCCGATGCCGAGCAGCGTGGGCGCGATTGTCCGGACGCCAGACATGCGTCGTGCACGGCGACCCCAACAATCCGGGCAACGTCCGCATGACCGCGAATCAGGTCGCGCTGATCGACTGGGACGAGTCGCACGTCGACGTCCCTGACCTCGACCTTGTGCTGCCCGACAACGCCGCGGGCCTCGACGACGGCGCGCACGACATCGCCGCTCAAGCGTCGGCCGCATGGGAGGCCGCCATCTGCTGGGGCGACGACTACGCAGTCAAGCGGCTCGCCGAAGTTCGAGCGGTGTGAGAACGCATTCGACGAAGGGGGTTGTTGGCGGTCGACTGCGCACATGATCGTCATGATCCGATCTTGAGGAGACCCAGAGCTCCGTGGATGCGTTGCAAGGTCCGCAATCGTTCTCCGGTGTGGCCCGGTTCCGTCTGATCTGGAATGCTGGCAAGCGTGCTTGGTGACCGCGTGATGGAGGTCGTGGCAGCGGCCGTCATCGATCAGGGGCGCTTGCTCGTCGTAAGCAAGAAGGCCGCGCCGGCGGTGTTCTACCTGCCCGGCGGAAAGCCCGAGGCGGGGGAGAGCCAGGAGGCAACCCTCGTTCGGGAGCTGGGCGAGGAACTCGGCGTCGCGCCCCGTGACATGGACCTGCTCGGCCGGGTCGAGGACGTGGCAGCGCTTGAGGGCGTGCCGATGTGCATGACGGTGTTCACGGCCAGCCTGACCGGACCCCCGAAGCCTGCCGCTGAGCTTGCCGCTCTTGGGTGGACCGACGGGCGTGATGCCTATGAACCTCGCCTGGCTCCAGCGGTTCGCAACCAGGTGCTTCCTCTGCTCGTCCGCGCAGCCCTCCTTCCGGGCGATCACGGAATCTAAGAACCGGAACCCGCGAACAAAGCCATGGGGAGAGCAGCAACACCGACGCATGTACCGGCAGCGTCGACGACCTCCTCGAAGAGGCTGCCGCGCGGCTGCCCGCTCTGCCCGTGGCACTACGATCTGGCGACGTACAACGTCGGGATCATCCCGCCGGCTGGCTTCACCAGCCAAGATGTCGAATCGGCCCTCTCGCCGGAGAGCGAGGCTCGCGGCGTCGCGCTGGTGGCCCAGGTGGAGCAGGACGCGATGGCCGCTTGCGTCACATCGGATCCTCCGCCGCCGCCCTGACCAGCCCGGCGTCGGCTGACCGCCTGATCAGTTCTTGAGCCATTCGCTGTCCGATCCCTGGCCGTCGGGCGGTGTTCCGCGATTCGCCGACATGGCGGCGTACGAGGATCCGTTCACGCTGGTGCGACGTCCGCCGGCGCGCGCGGGTCTGGATGGCCGACGACCTGGTCGTGGGGCAGCGCCGACAGCGTCCGTACGGCCCGCAGAAACCCGCGCCTGTCCTCCTCGGGGAGCATGGCGAGCAAACGGTCCTCGTTCGAGTGAATCTCGGCCTGGGCGGAGTCGTACAACGCGCGGCCGGCCTCGGTGATCGACAGCAGTCTGGCGCGGCGGTCGCCCGGGTCAGGGATGCGTGAGATCAGCCCGGCTTCCTGGAGGATGTCGAGCGTGCCGATGATGCGGGTCTTGTCGGCAGCGATGGTCTCGGCAAGGGCGGCCTGCGTACGCACAGGGCTGTCGCACAGTGCCCCGAGCACCGCGTACCCCCACATCGAGATCCCGTGCCTGTCCAGTACGGGAAGCTCGGCGGCGATGAGGGAGCGGACCAGCGCATGGAGCGAGGCGGCGAGGTCACGGCGTCCACCGTCAGCAACCGTCATACTGCGAAATATACAGTTGACAGATAATAAGCTCGTGTAGACGATATGCGAATGAATATCAATTTCAGCTCGGTGGCGTAGGGTGGCGACTCTTCGTGATTCCGATGCGCTCCTGGCCGAAGTCGATCTCGCTTCGCCCCCTCGGCGACAACCCCGTTGGGGCTTACCGCGGCGCGGCCCAGCACGTGCCGGCAGCCTTCGCCGCCGACGGTGTCCGCGATCGCTGGAGGTCCTCTGCTCCGGCCGGTCCCACCTGCATCGGGTTCTCGCGGTCCTGGGCCGCTCACCCAACCGGTCTACGTGAACGAACTCTTCGGAAAGGAACAATGAGATGAGTGCAGCTGTCAGGCTGATCCGCAATTCCGAGCTCGCGCAGACGGTGGAGTACGCCTACGCGTCCGTGGTGGACGCGCCGATGCGTTCCATCTGGGTCGCTGGGGCGTGCCCGCTCGACGCTGACGGCAAGACCGTGGCGGTCGGCGACTACGCCGGGCAGACCCACCAGGTGATGCGCAACCTCGTCACCGCACTGGCCGGGGCCGGGGCGTCGCTGGCGGACGTCGTCAAGACCACTGTGTACGTGGCCTCCGCCGACCAGGCCGACCTGGGGGCGGCGTGGAGCGTCTACCGGGAGTACATGGGCGACCACGACGTACCCAGCACGCTGCTGGGGGTGGCGGTGCTCGGATACAATCACCAGTTGGTCGAGGTCGAGGCGGTCGCCGTGCTCGGCGCAAGCTAGGCAGGCGGGGCCAGGACCTGGTCGAGGATCACGACCATGAGACGTGGCCCGGCGCAGGGTTTGCCCTGCCGCGGCTGCAACGTCATGGAGGGCATGGACTCCGACGTGTCGGGATGCTCCTGGACTACCCCAGGCGGCATCCGACGGTCATCCTCGGTCTGCGACTGGAGTACGCGGGGCCGGGCCGCTGTTCGGCGCGGAGGTTCCGCTGCTACCCGCCCCAGGAGACCGGTAGCGCACGGAGTGTCCGTGCCCCGCATACGCTGCCCCGCGCGTCCTCTTTCAGGGCGTGCGGGAGCCGATCTTCAGCAGGGTGTGACGGTCACTCGCCGATCTTCTTGGCGTACAGCGTGATCAGCGTGTCGGTGGAGACGCGCTTGCCGGCGGCGCTGGTGGCGCGACGACACCATGTTCGCCGCGGTCGTCGAGCCGTACGAGGTCCGCGGCGGGGCCGTCACCGGTGGAGCTGTCGCGGGCGTGGCCGGCCGCCATGGCCCGCCGGGTGCGTCGGGCGGGTGAGCAGCTGCATGCGGCGCTGGAGAAGCCGGCGTCGTTGCCGTATCCGGCGCCGGAGGTGGCCGAGCTCGCCGGCGTGGCTGACGCGGCCCTGACGTGGGCGAAGGTCCTCGAGGACGCCCGCGCCGACCGGGTCGCGGCCGGCGGCTCTCACCAGGCTGCCGGGCATGCTCCCTGACGAGGTTGAGGATTGCCCGCGCTGCTCGCCGAAGATGGTGATCGAAACCCTGGCCATCGCCCAGTCTCCTGTCGCGGCGTCCGACCTGGATCGGCACCGCGCCGATGGAGACCTTGCCAGGGTGCAGTATCTGATCAACCGGTACGAACTCATGCCCGCCGACGGCTCTGATCGAGTCGTGTGAGAGCGGTCACACGGTGTGGTCGCGCGGTGGTGGCCCTGGACTGAATCACCTTGTACGGCTGCCTAGCAGGCGGGTCATCAGCAGGTCCAGCGGTCGTGGCACGCGGTCGTGATCGAGGGCTGCGGCGAGCAGGCCGGCGTAGCGGATTTTTCGGCCGCTGCCTGATCCCATGAACCGGCGCAGCTGGTCATGGGGGGTGCCATCGCGCCATGCGGGCTGTTTCTGCAGCGTACGGAATGAGCCGAGTTCGCCTTCCGCGTCGATCACGGTCTCGACCGTGGCGGTGCCGAGGGCGCGGATGAGTTCGTCTTCCAGGTCGGCGACGCAGACGAAGAAG
This sequence comes from Nonomuraea phyllanthi, assembly GCF_006334985.2. Classification (GTDB taxonomy): domain Bacteria; phylum Actinomycetota; class Actinomycetes; order Streptosporangiales; family Streptosporangiaceae; genus Nonomuraea; species Nonomuraea phyllanthi. The sequence continues at coordinate 245,367 of NZ_VDLX02000011.1, read as the reverse complement.
CCGAGTGTCTCCAGGTCATTCCGGTCGAGGTTGGATCCGAGGCCCGCGCGTTCGAGGACTTTCCGGAAGTCGCTTTCCTCTCCGGCGTCGCACAGGCCGGTCAGCCGGAGGTTGTGTCCGGTGGGGCCGAATTTGGAGACGTACGTTCCGATGTTCGTGGCGCCGCCCATCGCGACAACGGAGATGCCTTCGGATGCCAGGTGCCGGCCACGACGTTCGGCCAGCGCTTCGATCGCTGACTTGTCGCTGACTCCCTCGACCAGGACCACGGTGTGGGTGTCGCTCACGAGATCAGCTTTCCACCCAACACGGAAAGGTTCGACCCATTTTGCGCCCTTGAACGCTTTGCTGGTCAGGTGCGGCCGAGGTGAGCACGCGGGACGGGGCTGAGCGCGGCGATGGCTTGCAGGGCCTGGTCCCGGTCGCCGGTGAACGCTACGGCGCGGTCGTCGACGTAGGCGTGCGCGGCGTATTTGCGGGACGTCACCAGCAGGACGCCACGCCGGTACGTCGCTCCGCCGGGCGTTCACGGCGGAGGGTGGCATCGCGTCGTGAGCGGATGACGGCTGGGCTCTCTGCTGCTGGTGGAAGGCCCAGCCGTAAGGGGCCTGGCGTGGCGGTCAGTGCCTGCCGGACAGCTCGCCGGACAAGGTGGCGTGCATCTTGGCGCTGGCCTGGTTCAGCCCGATGAGGCGCACGGTCTTGCCGCGGGCGGCGTACTTGGCCTCGACGGCGTCCAGGGCGGCCACGGAGGAGGCGTCCCAGATGTGGGCGTCGGTCAGGTCGATGACCACGTCGCCCGGGTCGTCGGCGTAGTTGAACTGGGAGACCAGGTCGTTGCTGGAGGCGAAGAACAGCTCGCCGGTGACGGCGTAGACGACCTGGCCGCCGTCGGGGTCGACGACGGCGGAGACCTGCGCCAGGTGTGCCACTCGGCGGGCGAAGATGACCAGGCCGGTCAGCGAGCCGACGACGACACCAATGGCCAGGTTGTGGGTGGCGACCACGACGGCGACCGTGACGACCATGACGGTGATCTCGCCGGCGGGCATGCGGCTGAGCGTGGCCGGGGCGATGGAGTGCCAGTCGAAGGTGCCGAACGACACCAGGATCATCACGGCGACCAGGGCGGCCATCGGGATCTGCGACACCCAGGGGCCGAACACGATGCACAGCACCATGAGCATGACGCCGGCGGTGAACGTGGACAGGCGGGTGCGTGCGCCGTTCTTGACGTTGATCATGGTCTGGCCGATCATCGCACAGCCGCCCATGCCGCCGAAGAAGCCGGTGACGATGTTGGCGATGCCCTGGCCGATGGACTCGCGGGTCTTGGAGGAGCGGGTGTCGGTGATGCCGTCGACCAGTTTGGCGGTCATCAGCGACTCCATCAGCCCGACCAGGGCGAAGGCGAGCGCGTACGGGGCGATCAGGGTGAGGGTGTCCAGGGTGAAGGGCACGTCCGGCAGTCCGGGCACGGGCAGCGCCGACGGCAGCGCTCCGCGGTCGCCCACGGTCGGCACCGCCAGGGCCGCCCCCACGGTGATGGCGGTCAGGGCGGCGATGGACACCAGCGGCGCCGGCACCGCCTTGGTCAGCCGGGGGAAGAACACCATGAGCGCCAGCCCGCCGGCCACCAGGGCATACACCGTCCACGGCACGCCGGTGAGTTCGGGGACCTGGGCCATGAAGATGAGGATGGCCAGGGCGTTGACGAAGCCGACCATGACGCTGCGGGGGACGAAGCGCATCAGCTTGGCCACCCCGAGGGCCCCGAGCGCGACCTGGATGAGACCGCCGAGGATGACGGTGGCGATCAGGTAGCCGAGGCCGTGCTCGCGCGCCAGCGGGGCGACGACCAGGGCGATGGCGCCGGTTGCGGCGGAGATCATGGCGGGGCGGCCGCCTGCGATCGCGATGACGACCGCCATGGTGAAGGAGGCGAACAGGCCGACGCTGGGGTCGACCCCGGCGATGATGGAGAAGGAGATCGCCTCGGGGATCAACGCGAGGGCGACGACCAGACCTGACAGGATCTCGGTGCGGGCCACCGAGGGTGTCAGCCAGGCGGGCCGGCCGGGCCGCAGGCGGCCGGCCAGGGGCGTGGACGGGCGGGCGGGCACAGATGAGCTGGGCAACAGACGTCCTTCAAGCGGGAACGGCCCCGCGTGGGGCCGGCGGGCAGCGTGCCACCGGCCCGGGGCACGGCGGCAGCAGGTGAGGAAACGGGACAGACAGAGGGCCACAGGGGCACGCTCACGAGGCGTGCCCGGGTCAAAGGGAGAGGAGGGCGGCAGTCCGGGACGTGGCAGGCGCTACCGCGGGCAGGTCACGGCGGGCAGCAGGCGGCGGCGATCAAGGGCATGCGCGCGTCGATGTTCCTTACCTCTGGAGGGAGTGGCGCTCGTACGGCGCCGGTGCAGGTTGCCGGGCCGGGTACGCCAAGGTTCACCTGACCTGGTCCGGCCATCGACAACTCTACCTTAACGTTAGGGTAGAGATTCGGCGGACTCCGGTGTGGCCCTCCCGCACCGCCCAACCAGGTGAGCAGTGAGGTCGTGCAGAAGATGGACGGATCGGCGCGTTCCGCCCCGGAGGGCGAACTCCCGGCTTCCACCGGCAGTGGTGGAGATCACATGCACATCGGGCAGGTGGCGGCGCGGACCGGGCTGTCGCTGCGGACCATCCGGCACTACGACGAGGTGGGCTTGGTACGTCCCTCGGCGCGCAGCCACGGCGGTTTCCGCCTCTACACCGAGGCCGACGTGGCGCGGCTGATGGTGATCCGCCGGATGAAGCCGCTCGGTTTCACCCTCGACGAGATGGGCGAGTTGCTGACCATCACCGACCGGCTCGACGACACCGGCGCGGCGACCCTGGAGACGGCCGAACGCGAGCAGATGCTGGCGCGGCTCGGCCAGTTCGAGCAGGCCGCCCGCGAGCGCTGTGAAGCGCTGCGCACGCAGCTGAGCAGGGCCGAGGAGTTCGCCGCCGACCTGCGGCACCGCGCCGGCCAGCTGGCCGGCGGCACCGCCTGACGGGGCGTCCGGGCGTTCTGCCGCCTCACCCCCTGCTGCGGTTGGGGCTCGACGATGACAGGAGGTACGGCCCTCAGCCGGCCGCGAAGGAGGCCAGGTACGCTTCGACGCTGTCGCGGCCCCGGACATCAGCGGCATGGTGTGGCGTTGTCCGGCACCTGGCGGGTGGGCTCGCCGACAGCGGCGGGAGCCGCAGCGGTTGGCGGACGACCCGTAACCGCGCACGGGCCGCTCCTGGCCGGGCTTGTCCTTCACCGCCTTCCGGTGGTTCCGGCCGCGGCTGCACCTCACTCCTGCAAGACGCCTAGGCATGGAGCCGGCCCGCTTGTGGAGGAGGCGGCCACGAATCAGCGGGCGGGCTGCTGGTCCGCCGTCTCGTCGGAACCAGCGGCAGGGGCAGCGGCGTCGCGCCGCCTCGGCAGTGCGGATGCCAGGACGGCGACGGCGGCCAGCATCACGGCGATGGCGACGAACGCCTGCCCGTAGCCGGTCGCCGGTTCCTGCGGCTGCACCGAGCTTGCGAGCTCGCCGTCCTGCCCCGCCGTCAGGGCGACCAGCGCGGCCAGGCCGAGGGCGCCGCCGATCTGCTTGGCGGTGTTCATCAACCCGGAGGCCGCTCCGGCGTCCTGCGCGGGCACGCCCGAGGTGACCGTGACGGTCAGGGGCGTGTTCAGCAGCCCGCCGCCGAGCGAGATCAGCACGGCCGGGCCCAGGACCGCCGTCAGGTAGTCCTGCCCCGGAGCGAGGCGGCTCTGCCACCAGAAGCCGGCGGCCCCGATCAGAGCTCCCGCGACGATGAGGCCCCGGTGGTCGGCGTGGCGCATCAGCCACGGCGTCAGGCGCAGGCCGATGAGCATGGTCAGCAGCGTGTGCGGGAGAAACGCGAGCCCGGTCTGCAGCGGGCCGTAGCCCAGCACGTGATGCAGGGACAGGGCCAGGAAGTACCACATCGGGTTCAGGCACGCCCCGGCCAGCAGCATGGCCAGGTTGCCCAGCCAGATCGGGCGCGGCCGCAGCAGGCGCGGCGGCAGCAGTGGCGTACGGACCAGGCGCGCCTCGACCAGCACGAACAACCCCAGCAGGACGGCCGCCACCGCAGCGACGAGGACGGCGGCGGGCGAACCGGACAGACTGTAGGCCAGCGCGGCCAGCCCGCCGGTGGCCAGCAGCGCTCCCGGCACGTCCAGGCGCTGCCCGCGTTGCCGGGCCGGACCGCGGGGCAGCGCGCGGGTCGCGGCCAGGCAGGCCAGCCCGATCGGCACGTTGATCAGCAAGATCCAGCGCCAGGACAGGTACTCGGTCAGCGCGCCGCCGATGAGGTTGCCCGCGGTGCCGCCCGCCAGGCTCACCGCCGTCCACACCGCGATCGCGCGGGTGCGGCGCGGCCCCTCGGGAAAGGCGGTGGTCAGGATCGTCAACGTGGCCGGGGCGAGGACGGCCGCCCCCATCCCCTGACCGATGCGGGCGGTGATCAGCAGGCCCGGCGAGGTCGCCAGCCCGCCGGCCAGACTGGCGACGGTGAACAGGGCCAGACCGATGGTGAAGACCCGCCGGTGCCCGTACAGATCGGCCAGCCGCCCGCCGAGCAGCAGCAGCCCGCCGAACGCCAGCGCGTAGGCATTGCCGACCCAGGCCAGGTGCCGCGCGTCGAAGCCGAGCGCCTCCTGGATCGACGGCAGCGCGACGTTGATCACCGACACGTCCAGCACGACCATGAACTGCGCCGCGCACATCAGCACCAGGACCGCCCGCACCCGCCACCTCGTCCAAATCAATACGATCACATCGGTTTATGGCCAGCATACAATCCGATGCGACCACATTGGAAACGCCGCCCCCGCAGTCCCGGATCGCCTCAGGGGAACGCGTGCGAGCGCCCAGCAGCCCGAGCACCTCGGCTTCGCCACCAGCCTCAGCTGCTGCAGGCCATGATCGAACGGGCGCTCCCCGACGGCCAGCCTTCAATGATCGCCAACTCCTTACCGGCCAGCACGGTGAGCACTCCGCCAACGGCCGGCCGTAAAGCACGCTCGACCGCGTCAGCCCAGAACCGGCGCGACGCCAGGCGACGCTGCCGGCGGCGGATAGCCCCGTGTTCGCAGGGGAGGCCGACGGCGTGGCTACGCGTAGAGCTCGACGATGACGATGCCGTCGCCGCCGGCTACGCCGTTGACCAACTCCCCGCCCCAACCACACGATCTTTAGGGCAGTCCCACGCCCGGATGATCCGCAGGGGCTTCCCCGCGCGATCATGCTGTGATCAGCAGCCCGCCGCACGGGGATGAAACGGCTCAGGTGCAGCAGAAAGCGTCGGCGTTCACGCGTTGTTGTCAGCTTTAAGGATGATTTGTCGGAGTTCCCCTGCGGTTTCGCGACCCCAGGGGCAAGAGACTCAGCGCGGCGTCGGCAGTACGGACAGCTCGCAGGCGTAGGCATCGGCAGGTGCGCTCAGCGCCCAGACGATCATCGCAGCCAGCGTTTCGGGCTGGATGCACGACTCGGGATCGTACGGGCGCCCGAAGGCGCGCCTGACCTCACCCAGCAGGTCGGTGGCCGTCGCTGCGGGATAGACCGTGGTGACACGGATCCCATGTGCGGCCTCCTCCTCACGCAGGGAGTCGGCCAACTCCCGCAGCGCCGCCTTGCTGCCGACGAACGCCGACCAGCGGGGGACACCGGTCATCCCGGGCGAGGCGTTGACGAAGATCACGTGGCCCCTGGACCGCCGCAACGCCGGCAGCGTCAGCCGTACCAACTCGGCGGCGGAGGCCACGTTCACCGCCAGCGTCCGCCGCCATGTCTCGGGGTCGGCATCGGCGACGGCCCCGATGGGGGAGATTCCCGCGCAATGCACCAACGCCTGCACATCCCCCAGCTCCCCCGCGTCCTGCAGCACGCCCATGGCGGTGGCCAGCGTCCCGGGTTCGGCCAGATCCGCCTCAATCCCCCGCACGTCCAGCCGCGCGACGTCGCGCCCCACGGCAGTCACCCGATGCCCGGCCTCTACGAGCGCGCTGACCAGCGCCATCCCGATCCCTCCGGTGGCCCCGGTCACCAAGACATGTCCCATGACGGCTCTCCTTCTCGACGTGCGGTAACTGATCATCACCCTGAGGACGCGGCGAACAACATCATGTGCTTCTGCCCGTAACCTGGCTCGGCGCTGTTGCTCGTACGCCGACAGAGGGCCCCGGGGGGTGAATGACAAACGCGACCCCTGATGACCGTCGGCTGTCCACGCCAGTCGATCAAGAATAGGGGCCGCGCTCGCGTGCCATCATCCCCGAGCGACGTGCTCACCCGCCACCTCGAGCACGTCACCGCCTCCGGCCCGCCAACCGACCGGCACGATCTGCCCGCACTGGCCGAGGTGCTGGATACGGTGCCCGACCCGCGCAGCCGCCGGGGACGCCGCTACCGGCTCGGCCGGTGCTATCTGCGCTATCCGCGCTCGGTGGAACAACGTCCCTGGCCGGCCGTTCAGGGCGTCAAGTCGGTACGCCGGCTCCGGCAGAGGCTTCGCCGCGTGCGGCGCACCATGGGAGAACACCACCTTGGGAGCGGATTCCAGAGCTCCGCCCATTCGAGCCGTGCGTCGTTCCGCGACGGATCCTGATCGGCGGTCTCCCAGGAGAGCATCGCCTCGTGGAGCGGGCCCGCGCGGTGCTGCCGTCAAGCGACACGGCCTTCGGATACGTCACGCCGCGTATCGGCAGCCCTCCTCGCCCGGCCTGCGGGCAACAGCCTTCTGCCGGCCGGCCTGAAATGCCATGACGCCATCGCCAGAACGAGAAGGAAAAGAGCCGTGAGCGATTGATACCAGTCGTCGCCGGAGGCGACATGCGAGAACATCCCTCCTGTCAGCAGGAAGAAGATGCCTGCGTACGCCCATTCCTTGATGAGCGGATACTTGGGGGCAAGAATCGCCACCGCTCCCGGGAGTTTCCAAATGCCCAGGAGCGTGAGGACGTAGACCGGGTAGCCGAGTTGGACAATGCCCCAAGCATAGGGTGGCGCCAGCGCGCCCTCGCCCTCCACTCTCAGCAATTGCTGGATGCCGGAGCCGATCAGGCCCGATGCGAGCACCAGGGTGGATCGCTGAAGGAGGTACACATGGCCTTGCAGCTTGACGTCGCCGCCCTCGGGGCGCCCGAGGTGGACAGCGCGCGCCGGTTCTACACCACCGCGTTCTCGTACTGGCCTACATCGTCAACCAGCCCACGGAGGTCAAGTCGATGATGGAGGCCGCCGCACGCGGTGGCGCGGAGGTTCTCAAGCCTGCGAAGAGGCGTTCTACGAAGCTCTGGGCATGGCGGTGGACCGGGACTACGGCAGCAAGTACGTAGACTTCCACCCCGCCAAGGCGGTGGTCAGGCTCTGCCTGATGGAGCGCGGGGTCCTGGCGAGGGACGCCGGCACCGCCAAGGACGGTCGTCCAGCAGGCGCCGGTGCTCATCTTCAGGGGCGGTCCTTCTTCTCCGCGTGGCCGCCGAATTCGGCTCGCATCGCCGACAGGGCCGCGTCGGAGAAGTGGCCGAGCCCACGTGAGCAGAAGCGCTCGAACAGCGCCGCACCGATCACGGGCGCGGGCACGCTCTCCTCGATCGCGGCGATCAGCGTCCAGCGTCCTTCGCCGGAGTCCGACACACGCCCGCGGAAGTCCGTGAGCTCCGGGGATTGGGCCAGCGCGTCGGCCAGCAGATCGACCAGCCACGAGGCCACCACCGACCCGCGGCGCCACACCTCCGCCACCTCGGCGACGTCGATGTCGTACCGGTAGGCGTCGGGATCGCGAAGGGGTGCGGTCTCGGCGTCGACGGTCTGTTCCTTCACCCCCGCGTCCGCGTGCCTGATGATGGACAGGCCCTCGGCGATAGCGGCCATCATGCCGTACTCGACGCCGTTGTGGACCATCTTCACGAAGTGCCCGGCTCCGTTCGGGCCGCAATGCAGGTAGCCGTGCGGGGCGGTGCCGTCGCGGGTCCGTCCCGGTGTCGGCTCCGCGGTTCCGGTGCCGGGAGCGATGGTCGCGAAGATCGGATCGAGCCGGTCGACGGGCTCGTCCTCACCACCGATCATCAGGCAGTAGCCGCGTTCCAGCCCCCACACCCCGCCGGAGGTGCCGCAGTCGACGTAGTTGAGCTGCTTGGCGGCGAGCTGCTGGGCCCGGGTGATGTCGTCGCGGTAGTAGGAGTTGCCGCCGTCGATCACCGTGTCGCCTGCGTCGAGCACCTCGACGAGCTGGTCGAGCGTGGATTGCACAATCCCGGCGGGAAGCATCAGCCATACGGCCCGGGGCCGTTCCAGCTTGCCCGCGAGGTCGCGGAGCGACGTGGCGCCGGTCGCGCCCTCGCCCTGCAGCGCAGTGACGGCCTCCTCGTTGACGTCGTAGACGACGCAGTCGTGCCCGTCGCGGATCAGCCGGCGGACGAGGTTGGCACCCATCCGGCCCAGGCCGACCATCCCCAGTTGCATGGGTCTGTCCGTTGCCATGGTTCCCCCAAGCGGTTGTCTCTAGGTCCCGCTTCGACTTCCGGTAGTGGCGGATCAGCGCGTTCGTGGACGAGTGGCGGGCGAGCAGCGGTTCGGTTAGCTGACCGTTGGTGCTGGGCTCGCCCGTGACCGGCCGTCACGCCGTCGACGGTGGCGCGCCTGCCGTTCGGCTCTCCCGTGAGGTGCTGCAGCTAGGCCGGGAGGCGTTCGAGGTATCGCTCGTACGGTATGGCGCCGATGACGCATGGGGCGCCGGAGAAGAAGTGCAGGAATCGCTGCCACAGCGTGTACGCCACCGGTGCGACATCCGTCGGCGTACCGGGATGTTCTGGCTCGGCCCGCTGGGTCGCATCCAGACACAGGCCGCGGATCGTGTTAATGAACAAAGCGTCCATAACTCCCCCTACCCAGCAGGCTACCAGGGCAAAGGTCGAGGTCAGCGGCGGTGGGAGGCGGGTGGCCCCGGTCCCGCCGGTAGCCGCCTCGGTGCGTCCGTGACGTGCAGGCTGTCCGCCTGGACGACGGCGATCGCCTCATCTTCGGTGCTCCCCGCGCGAGCGATGGTGACGGGCGCCCGGTCGCCACCGGCCGATGCGAAGGAGGATGGACGACAGGGCCGAGGAGCGGGTGCGGACGGGCCGCCGGATGCGGTCGCCGGGTGGGGTGTAGGCGCAGTTCAGGAAGTGGCATGGGTAGGTGTCGTCGTGCATGAGCTTCGCGCAGGCCACGGTCCCCCACAGGCGCCGGTGCAGCAGCGCCGCGGTGAGAGCGCCGAGCAGGGGCGCCACGAGGTAGACCCACAGTCCCGTCCAGACGGCGCCGACCAGCGCGGGGCCGATGCTGCGGGCGGGGTTGAGGCTGGTGCCGGACACCGGCGATTCGGTGAACACCAGTACGGCCACGAGCGATGCCGAGGCGGCCGCGGTGTACGGCATCAGGCGCGGGCGATCGACGAAGGTGAGGATCAGCGTGAGGAGCAGGAACGTCATCACGGCCTCGGCGACCAACGCGGTGGCCACGCCGCCGAGCCGGGGTACGGTCGCCCCGACCCGGACGCTGGCCGCCGCGCCGCCCCACACCAGGAGCGCCCCCAGCGCGCCGGTGATCGCGCCCGCCACCTGCGCGGCGGAGTACTTCAGCGCCGAGCCGGACGTCATCTTGCCCAGCACCCAGAACGCGGTCGTGACCGAGGGGTTCAGGTGGCCGCCGCTGATCCGGCCGAGCGGCGAGTAGACGATCAACGCCGCCGAGGTGGCGGTCAGGACGCCCGTCAGGAGCCGCCTCAGGTCCTCGTTCGGCACGGTTTCGACGAGCGGCGAGCCGGGTGCGAAGCCTGCGACGATCGCGCTGACGACGAGCAGGAGCAGGAGCGCCGTGCCGGCGAACTCGGCGGCGACCTCACGCCAGCTGACCATTGCCGTTCCCGCGGGCAGCCCCGCCGACCTGCCCGGACATGGCGAGCGCCTGCACCGGCCAGAACGAGCGCAGCAGGCCGTTGCCCTCCGCGCCGCCGCGTATCACCCGGTGCCCGGCCTCGTCGCCCAGCCGGCGGGCGAAGGCGGGCGGACCGTCGAACCGGGGGAAGCACTGCCCCTCGGCCGATCCGTCTCGGCGGATCAGGCCCGAGGCATGGCGATCCGGCACCAGCACGAGGTCGGCGATGGGTGTGGTGCTCATCAGCGCCCGATACCCGGAGAAGACAAGCTTGTTACCTACGGGCCGGGAAAATGGCGGCAAAAGCATGAGAACAACGCACCGACAATTTCGGGCCCGCACCGGAACGATTCGCACCAACACAGGCGTGACAGCGCGCCGGGCGGCGGCGCCAGTCCGAAATGGACGGCTGACGTGTCAGGAGAAGTGCGTGCCCGGCCGCGGGATCTCGGCGCCGTCGACGAAGAGATCGACCTTCTCGTTGTAGAAGCAGACCAGGCCCTTGATCGGGTCGAGCGCCGCGGTCGGGAAGTCGTAGGTCCAGGCCAGATCCTCGTGCACGATGCCGTTCACGCGCACCGACCAGTAGCCGCTCGTGCGGCCCTTGTACGGGCATGCGGTGACCGTGCTCGTGGGCGCCAGCAGCGTGAAGTCGACGTCGGTGCGGTTGACGTAGTAGCGCGTCGGCAGGCCGGTTTCGAACACCAGCACCGGCGACGACGACTCGGCGAGCGTGTGGCCTTCGAGGGCGACGCGCACGTGCCGGGTCGAGCGCAGGGCGTCGACGCGCGTGTACGGGCTGCGCGGGTGGACGAAGATCTGCTCGTCCTCCTCGAACCACGCGTCCAGGGCGTCCCACTCGAACCGGACGTGACCGGCGAGCCCCGCGACGGCGTCCTCGCCGTAGAGGCGGGCGGCGGCGGACCGTACCTCGTCCCCCGTCTTGAGCGACTGGCGGCGCGCGGTGCCGAGCTCGAGCCGCTCCGGGTGGTCCTCGTCGATGAGCGCGCCCGGCGTCACGTCCTCGGCCGGGATGTAGAAGGCAGGGTAGTACGGCCATTCCCACACGTACTTCGCGCGGGTCGTGTCGAGCACCGTGGCCTTGCCGGCCACGGCACGGATCCGCCGCGGGACGGGCTCGACGTGGCCGGTCGCGGCGATCATCTCAGGGTAGTCACGCATGGGACTTCACTCCCCGGATACGCGCCGGCGCGCGGACTCGGGGTCCGCGCGCCGGAGATGTCAGGCCTTCGCCCGCTTCGGGAGCTTCCACCCGGGACGGGGGAAGTGGCAGGTGTAGCCGTTGGGGTACTTCTGCAGGTAGTCCTGGTGCTCGGGCTCGGCCTCCCAGAAGTCGCCCGCAGGGGTGACCTCGGTGACGACCTTGCCGGGCCACAGGCCCGAGGCGTCGACGTCGGCGATCGTTTCCTCGGCGACCCGCTTCTGCTCGTCGCTGGTGTAGAAGATCGCCGAGCGGTAGCTGGTGCCGATGTCGTTGCCCTGGCGGTTCTTCGTCGAGGGGTCGTGCACCTGGAAGAAGAACTCGAGCAGCGCGCGGAAGTCGGTCTTGTCGGGGTCGTAGACGACCTCGATGGACTCCGCGTGGGTGCCGTGGTTGCGGTAGGTGGCGTTCGGGACGTCCCCGCCGCTGTAGCCGACGCGTGTGGACACGACGCCGGGCTGGTGGCGGAACAACTCCTCCATGCCCCAGAAGCAGCCGCCGGCGAGGATCGCCTTCTCGGTGGTCACGTCGTCTCCCTACTTGTCGTCGATGTCACTTGTGAACAGGGTGCGGTATTCGCCGTACCCCTCCTGCTCCAGGTCGTCCAGGTGGATGAACCGCAACGACGCGGAGTTGATGCAGTAGCGCAGCCCGCCCCTGTCGAGAGGACCGTCGTCGAAGACGTGGCCGAGGTGGCTGTCGCCGTGCAGCGAGCGGACCTCCGCCCGGATCATCCCGTGGCTGAAGTCCTTGCGCTCGACGACGTTCGCCTTGGCGATCGGCTTCGTGAAGCTCGGCCAGCCGGAGTGGCTGTCGTACTTGTCGACCGACGCGAACAGCGGCTCGCCGGACACGACGTCGACGTAGATGCCGGGCTCGTGGTTGTCCCAGTAGGCGTTCGCGAACGGGCGCTCGGTGCCGTCCTGCTGGGTCACGCGGTACTGCTCCGGGTCGAGCCGCGAAACGGCTTCCGGGTTCTTGTGGTACTGGGTCTGTCTAGGCACAGCTCTCCCTTCCCGGCCTTTCGGCACGAAGCTGGGGGCCCATGTGAAACGCACCTGGACGCGCACGTACAGACACTGTATGGGCCGGTTCTATTCCCACGGAGGGCCGCCTGAGCGGCCGTTATTCTCTCCAGCGCTCGATGGCTTGCAGGGCGTCGGCGGCCGTCACCAAGGAGGCTCCAAGGAGCACGACGTCCTTCACCAGGAACTGCCCCGCGAGAGACAGCTTCGGTTCGCCGCGCCCCTCCTGCCACGCCTCGGGCATCGTCGCCAGGAAGCTGAGGGTGGTGGCGAACATGCCGACGGCGGCGAGGCTGCCGAGGGCCGACGCTTTCGGCGCGATCGGTTTTGCTCCGATCAGCGAGCCCAGAACGATTTCCGTGACGCCGAGCAATCTGGCGACCTTCTTCTCCCCCAATTTGGCGATGAGCCACGAGAGCGGGGGGCTCGAGCTGACGAGGGGACGAATATTCTCCACCTCGTAGTCTTCGAACTTGACTCGCCCGATCTCCAGAAGGTTGACCACCAGCCCATACCTAATGGTCGAAATCCCTATATTATGCACCATTTTCCCGATGCGGTGCATTTCCATGAAATCCCCCTAATGAGTGGTTATATCGCTCAGTGTAGAACTCGAAACATCAGCCAACGCCAAGCATCAGGTCATGCTTCACCATGGGTGCCGAGGGCCACCGAGCGCGTGCGAATCGGGCGGGCAGCGCATCGTCACGTCGCGGGACCTCCTCTGATGAGCGGCAGCCACAGCACGAACCTGGCCCCGCGTGGCGAGTCCTCGACCGTGAGGGTGCCGTGGTGGGTGTGGGCGATGTCGCGCGAGATGGCCAGGCCCAGCCCGCTCCCACCGGGGTCGCGGCGGCGACCGTCGTCGAGGCGGACGAACCGTTCGAAGACGCGTTCGCGGTGGGCCGGCGGGATGCCGGGCCCGTCGTCGGTCACCGTGACCGCGACCCCGTCGTCGGCCGGTTCGACGCTGACCTCCACCGCGGACTCGGCGTGCCGCAGAGCGTTGGCCAGGAGGTTGTCCAGCACGCGGATCAGCTGCATGCGCGAGCCGCGGATCTCCAGCCCGGCAGGCGCGTGGATGTCGATGGGCACCGCGGCGGAGTGCGCGCTCGCCTCGGCGGCGACGAGCTCCCCGAGATCGATCTTCTCCGGCGGCAGCGGATCGGCGGCCCGGAGACGGGCGAGCAGCAGCAGGTCGTTGACGATCGCATCCAGCCGGCCGGCGGTGGTCAGAGCGTTCCGGAGCGCGGCCTCGGCGTCGACGTCGTCCGGATAGAGCAGCGCCTCCTCCAGTTGCGTGCGCAGCCCGGCGATCGGGGTGCGCAGCTCGTGGCTGGTCGTGGAGGCGAACTGGCGCAACTGCTCCACCGCGCCCTCGAGCTGGGTGAGGGTCTGGTTGGCGGTGGTGGCCAGCCGGCCGATCTCGTCGTTGCCCCGCGGTGCCGGGACGCGCAGGCTGAGGTCGCTCACCGTGACCTGCGAGATTCTGGCCCTGATCGCCTCGACCGGACGCAGCGCGCGCCCCACCAGCATCCATGCGGTCCAGGCCGCGATCCCGGTGACCACGGCGATCCCGGCCGCGATGGCGTACTCGAGCTTATGGGTGGCCAGCAGGTCCGGCTCCGGGATGCCCGCGTAGACGACGCTCGCGTCCGGCGCCGGAGTGAGGCGGATGGCCTTCAGCAGGACGCACCGGTCGTTCGGCGGGCACTCGCGGTAGGGCTGGAAACGGGCATAGGGCGGTGGCCGGCGGCGGCTCAGCGGCACGGTCGCGGAGGCCCCCCTGCTGGCGTGCACGACCCGGTGATGGACGTCGACGACCTGGATGAGATCGACGGGCGGGTTGGAGGGTATCGGCCGTGGCACCATGCCGTCGCGGGCCACCGGGCTCCACTGGCTCGCCACCTGCTCGGCCAGGCGGAAGGCCCCGGACTGGATCCGGTAGCGGATCGCCAGGTCCAGCGTCGCGCCGAGCACCACCAGGACGCTCACCGTGAACAGCGCCGCGATGAGGGTGCACCGAGCCCGGACGGAGCACGGGCGCGCAAGGAACGGCATGGCACCTGCGCGGGTCAGAAACCGTCGAACCGACGCACGGCCCGCGCCCCGCGGCTTCACGACCGATCCGCGAAGTCCTGGCCGGAACCACTCGACACGGTGGCCGAGCCGCTGGTAAAGGCACATGGCTGACGTGAGGCCGCCGTCGTGGTCGAAGGTGTCCGCATCGTCGCTCATGGCGGTGTCCCCTCCTTTGGTGGCCGTGGCCCGGTGGATGGTGTGTCGTAGGCGGAGTCCTGTTCCTGATATGGGACTATATGGTCCCGTTATGGGTCCTGCCAAATCCTCGGCCCGCTGCTCCGGCCATCTGGTTGCACCAGGTCAGAGCAGTTACGCCGTCCGTGAGGCCGAAACTGTCTTCACGCGACTTCGGGACTATGTAGTCCCGCCATCTCAACGCCGGCGAGCCGCACCGAGCGTTCACGGACGGACGCGGATGATCGTCTTTCCCTTGGCCCGCTCGGCCGGGTTGAAGGCGGCGACGGCGTCGTCGAGGGTGGAAACGTTGCCGATGTTGGTGCGCAGTCGTTCGTCCCGCACCCGCTGGACGATCTCACCCAGCTGGGCGCGATCGGCCTCGACGACGAAGTCGATCGCCAGGCCGTCGGCGGGCCGGGCCTCGGGCGGGCCGGCGATGCTCACCAGCGTTCCTCCGGCTCGGACCAGGACCGCGGACCGCTTCCCGACGTCCCCGCCGATGACGTCGAACACCAGATCCACCCCGCCGACGTCTTCTAGCGAGTCGTTCTGGAGGTCGACGAACTCCTGCGCGCCGAAGTCGAGCGCCGCCTGACGGTCTGCGGCACGTCCGGTGCCGATGACGTAGGCGCCCGCCTCGCGGGCGAGCTGCACCACCATCGAACCGACTCCACCGGCCGCGCCGTGCACGAGGACGCTCTGCCCCGCCTGGACGCGGCCGTGCACGAACAGTCCCTGCCACGCGGTCAGGCCCGAGATCGGCAGGCTCGCGCCCACCGTGAAGTCGACGTCGCCCGGCAGCGGCGCGAGGTTGCGCGCCTCGACGGCCACGTACTCCGCCAGCGTGCCGTCGCGGGTCCAGTCCGCGAGCCCGAACACCCGCAGGCCCACCGACAGCCCCGCCGTGCCGTAGCCGAGAGCACGGACCACACCGGCCACCTCGTGCCCGGGGATCGACGGTGTCCGGTCGCGGCCGAGGCGATCGGTCCAGGTCCCTGGCCATGTCAGCTCACCCGGGGTGAATCCCGACGCATGAACCTCGACGACGACATCGTTCGGCGCCGGGTTCGGCTCGGGCCGCTCCGCCAGCGTCATCCCGGCCGTTCCAGCGGCCTCGTCCTTCACCACAATCGCCTTCATCCGGCGCCTCCCCGTATCCAGTCCCCGCCGCCACACTCTGTGGATGCTCGTACGGACGTTATCGTCCATTATACTCTCGCCCGCACAGAGGTTCCCGGCCGGACGATGATGAACCATAATGGCCTGGACGTGCTGCTACCCTTGACCACTGATGGCTTTCGAAGGCTTGCCGATCAACGCTACGTTGACCATATTGGGACTATGTAGTCCGATTAGAAGGCCGTTCCGTGGCCCTCGCCACGGCGGGCGCCGGCGAAGTCCGGCACGAGCCTACGTCTCACAACTGGTCGATAACGTCCCTTTTCATCCCAGAGACGGTACGATGCCTGAGCGGGTTCGGCCCTCCCGCAGCAAGCACGCGCACCTGACAGCGGCACGATTCCCAAGGACAGCCGCTGGGACACGTTGCCCGGCCCGGCCGACCGGGCAGGAGAATCAGAGGATCATTATGGACGAATACGTCCCAGGACTGCTGCCGCCAGAAGAGAGTCTCGATGACGACGAACTCGGCGAGGACGGCGACGGCCCGGGTTACCTGCCGGCGGATCGCCCGATCGGAAGCCGGGCCTGGGGGTTGACCGCCGACGAGGCCCGCACCCACGAGCCCTTCAGCCAGAGACTTACCCGCGAGGTTCCCGACATCGCCGTCGAAGAGGTCAGTGACGGGATCGGTGACGCATCCGACACTGACGGCGAGATCATCGACGACCAGGTCGGATACCTGAGGGCGGGCCGGCTCGTCTGGGCCACCCAGGACGCCGACGACCCGTCGTCCGACCTTCGAGCCGAGGACATCGGCATCGATGGTGCGGGCGCTTCCGCTGAGGAGGCCGCGATCCATGTCGTCCCCGACGACCCGTTCGAGGGGTAAGAGCCCGGTGCGGGCGGATCCGCCAGAACGGCACATGGGTTCCCGACCATCACTCGTGAAAGAGAGAACATGACCTCCGACACCACCCGAGGATTCGTCGGAAAACGGCGGGAGCGCAGCCAGGATCTTCCACCGGGACAGCACCTCACAGACGGATTCCCGGTGCTCTCGACCGGACCGACGCCACAAGTGAACAAGAACGATTGGGAACTCGTCATCCGCACGGGTCCCGACACCTCGACGCGATGGACGTGGCAGGACTTCATGGCACTGCCCATCAGCACCGTCGTCACCGACATTCACTGCGTCACAAGCTGGTCCAAGCTGGGAACCCGATGGCGCGGAGTCTCGCTTGACGTGCTCCTGAAGGACGTACGGACAAGTGATCAGTACGTGATGGCGCACTCCTACGGCGGTTACCGCACGAACCTCGCGCTGGAGGATCTCCGCGGCGACAAGGCGTGGATCGTCTTCGAACACGATGGCGCCGAGCTCACACCGGAACACGGCGGACCGGCGCGACTTCTCGTGCCGCATCTCTACTTCTGGAAGAGCGCGAAGTGGATTCACGGATTCGTCACGCAGGAGCACAACACGCCCGGCCTCTGGGAGCGAAACGGCTACCACCTGCACGGTGATCCATGGCGAGAGGAACGGTACGCCCGTTGGTCGTAGAAAACACCGCCGCCATCAGAGGCGACACTGTTGCACGCCCTGTCGCGACATGGCTGCCCGCCACCATTACCGCCGCCGTTCCCCTCACCGAGCGCAGCCGCAGCCTGCGACTCGTGGTTCCGGGATGGCGCGGCAATGTGCCTGGACAGCATGTCGACATTCGGCTGACCGCACCCGACGGGTATCAAGCGGTCCGGTCGTACTCCTTGGCGACCAGTGGGCCCGGTGAGCACATCGAGCTCGCGATAGATCGCCTGCCTGACGGTGAAGTGTCGCCCTATCTGGTCGATGTCGCGGAGGTGGGAGACAAGGTGGAGGTGCGCGGCCCCCTCGGCGGATGGTTCGTCTGGCGGCCGGGCGATCCCCGCCCCGTACAGATGATCGCCGGCGGGTCCGGCGTCGTGCCGTTCGTGGCGATGATCCGGGCACGAGAGGCGGCGCCCGCCGGCAACCCGTTCCGGCTGCTGTACTCGGTCCGGTCCCCCGCGGCCGCGATGTACCGCGACTACCTGGAGCACTCACCCGTCGGCACAACCGTGAACTGGATCTACACGCGCAACCCTCCGCCCGGGTCGAGCCGGCCCGCCGGGAGGTTGACGAGCATTGATCTTGATTCACACGTCATACCGGTCGAGCAGGATCCTTTGACCTTCGTCTGCGGGTCCACGGGGTTCGCCGAACGAGTTTCACAGATGCTCATCGAGCGAGGACATCCAGCATCGATGATCAGGATCGAGCGATACGGAGACAGCAGATGAGCGGACACCTCGATGGGAACTCCCTCGCCGGCCCGCTGTCCGGCACATTCAGATTCGACCCGACCGTGGCAGTCGGACTGTGCGACACCTGCGGTGACGCCCGACCCCTCGCGGCATCGCCCGTGTACGGCTCCGCCATGGGGCAGATCGTGCGATGTGCCCGCTGCGACAGCGTTCTCCTGACACACGTCCAGACGCCCGCGGGCACGTACTTGAGCACCCAGGGGTTGACCTGGCTCCGCTTCGCCTCCGAAGCCGACCCCAGAGTGACTTCCTGATGCTCGGCAAGCGGCATCCAGGTTCCGATCAGCCTGTGAACCACCGGCCCGACGAGAGGATCGAGCACATGGACGGAGAGCCGGATCAGGAGCTCGACACGCTGCTGACGGCCATCCCGGAGGGTTGGTCACGTGCGGAGATAGCCGGACAGGCTTGGGGCGTCACACGTGCGACGCGCGCGGGAGGCAAGGTGATCTCGCTCAACGCGGAGCGACTCGGTGACGCCGAGCAATTCGGGGCGAACGTGTGGATCACGTCCAAGGGGCCGGTCCTCAGGCCGTGCGAGGTGCCGGCGGAAAAGGTCATGCGGTTCCTTCGCGCCGCGGCGAAGGCGTACTCCGATTAGCCGAACCGGGTCTCCCCAGTGGCCGCTACGATGCCGCCTCCTGCTCGCTGCTCAGCATGCGCAGATGCGCGATGGCCATGTCGATCGCGGAAGCCATGGGCGTGACGTCGCGGGATGCCTGCGCCAGCAGGTAGCCACCCTGGACGGCTGCGAGGAGACCTGTGGCGAGTTGCGCGACGTCGGCTTCCTGCGGGATGACGCCCGACTTCTGGAACCGCCGGAGGAGATCTTCGAAGAGTTCCTGCCACGCGGCGAACAGGTCGTTCAGTTTCTTGCGCGCGATCGCGTCCTGATCGGAGACCTCGTTCGCCAGCGAACCCAGCGGGCACCCGTACCTGCCCTCGTGCAGGGCGTTGTTCTCGACGAGCGCATTGCGCCAGCGCCGCAGGCCCGCGAACGTCATCACCTTGTTCAGGCGTTCCCGTTCAACGGCGATCGTGCGCTCCCCCACGAACTCGATGACCGCCCGCACCAGCGCCTGCTTGTCCTCGAAATGCCGGTAGAGCTGCGACTTGCTGACGTTGCTCGCGACGACGACGTCGTCGAGGGTCGTGCCTCCGACACCTCGTACGCGCATCAGGTCGGCTGCCGTCGCGATGATTCGAGACCTCGTCTTCGCACCACGCGCGGTCAGGCGTGCGACCGCGGTCTCGCTCGAACCCTCCTCCACGCTGTCATGCTACTGGCATTCCCGGTGCCGGCCGCTGTAGCGGACTTCGCACCCGACATCAGCAGCGGCGACCGCTCCATCGCCCTTCACAAAGTGATGGACCTCGCGGGGGTCTTGTTGCCCCGCATTTCTCACCCGGCGGACAATGGCCATCGCGCGGATGCGAGGACCTCCCGCCTGACCAGCAAAGGATTGCCATGCGTATCGCAGTGATAGGAGCCGGGGGCGTTGGGGGCTACTTCGGGGCCAGGCTGGCCGCCGGCGGCCACGACGTCACCTTCGTCGCGCGGGGACGGCACCTGGCGGCCATCCGGGACCATGGCCTGCGGGTGCGCAGCGCGCTCGGGGACCTGCACGTCCCGGCCACGTCGGCGGTGCCGGCCATCGCGGACGCGGGCCCTGCCGACGTGGTGCTGGTGGCGGTGAAGCTGTGGGACACCGAGGACGTCGCCGTCCAGTTGCGCGAGATCGTGCACGCCGGGACCCGCGTGGTCTCCTTGCAGAACGGCGTCCACAAGGACGGGATCCTACGTCGCCACCTGCCGCCTGAGTCCGTGTGGGGAGGCTCCTGCTACATCTCGTCCTTCATCCAGGAGCCCGGTGTCGTCGTGCACAACAACACGCTGCAGAAGATCGTGTTCGGCCCTTACGGCGGGGACGACGACCTCGTCGCGGGCTTTCTGGACGCCTGCCTCGGCTCCGGGATCGAGACGGAGGTCAGCTCCGACATCGAACGGGTGATCTGGGAGAAGTTCGTCTTCCTCGTGGGCCTCTCCGCGACCACGGCCGCCGTGCGGCAGCCGATCGGCGTGATCCGCGGCCACCGGCGGTCGCGGGCCTTGCTGCACGACGTGATGGCCGAGGCCGTGAACGTGGGCCGGGCGGCCGGTGTGAAACTTGAACCGGACTTCGCCGAGGACCGGCTCGCGTTCTGTGACACGCTGCCGCCCACGATGACCTCCTCCATGCACAACGACCTGGAGCAGGGGAACCGGCTGGAACTCCCCTGGCTCAGCGGCGGCGTCGCCGATCTGGGCCATGAGCTGGGCGTCCCCACGCCTCGCAACGAGACCGTGGCCGGCATCCTCGCCCCTTACGAGTTCGGGCGCCCGGCCGCCGGAAGCTGATCCAGGTGCACGGCGGTCCGGCCCGTCCCGTCCATGACGGCGTAGGACCTGACGTGGTCGATCGCCATGTCGAGCGCGACCCTCATGGGCTCGGCGTCGTGGGCCATCTGCGCCAGGAGGTATCCGCCCTGCAGCGCCGCCATGAGGCCGGTCGCCAGCCGACCGGAATCGGCGTCCTCGCGCAGCACGCCTGACTCGGCCATCCGCGACAGCCCTGCCTCCAGAAGGGACTCCCAGGCCCGGAAGTGCCCGGCGAGCGCGGCTCGGGCCTTGTCGTCCTGGTCGGCCACTTCGCTGGCCAGGGAGCCGAGCGGGCACCCGTACGCGCCGCCGGCCAGCGCGTTGCTCTGGACCATGGCGTCTCGCCACCGCTCCAGCCCCCGGATCGAGCCGAGCCGCTGGAGATGCCGGCGCTGGCCCTCCAACCGTTTCTCGGCCTGCACAGTGATGACGTCCCGGACCAGAGCGTCCTTGTCCGGGAAGTACCGGTACAGCTGCGACTTGCTGGTGCCGCTGACGCTCCTGACGTCGTCGAGTGTCGTCGCCGCCACGCCCTGGACGTACATCAGCCGGGCGGCGGCCTGCAGGATCCGAGCTTTGGTGACCGCCCCCCGCCTGGTCAGCCGGAGCCTCTCGGTATCGCGCTCTCCATCCCCCACAGCATCCAGACTACTCGTCGCAGGGCTGCCAGGCCCAGTATTTTGGACTTTCTAGTCCCTTGCTGGTCCTGCACAGGCAACCTCGGACTCACCCACACCAATGTCATCCGGAGTCTCGCCCGATCACGCCGTCCCACCGAGCAAGATCTTCTGGACCCCTCCTAGTCTCATGACGGGACGGCGCACTCTTGACCAGGGACCTTGCAGAGGAGGAGATCATGGCAGGTGACCACCGTGTCGTGTTCGTCGTCTTCGACGGTATGAAGATGCTCGACCTGGCCGGACCGGCCGAGGTCTTCGCCGAGGCCAACCTGTTCGGCGCCAGATACGCGCTGCGCCGTGTCTCGCCGTCCGGGAAGCCCGTCCTGACGTCCACGGGGATGGAACTGCCGGTGGACGGTACGGCAGAGGATGGGCCCGGCGCCGGCCCGGACACCGTCATCGTCGTCGGCGGCGATGTGCTGGCGACTCACCCCGTACCGCCCGAGCTCATCACCACAATTCAGAGCTTCCGCCCTCGCGCCCGCCGGATGGTGTCGATCTGCACGGGTTCGTTCGCGCTTGCCGCGGCCGGGGTGCTCGCGGGCCGCCGGGCGACCACCCACTGGCGGCACGCGCGGCTCCTGGCGTGCGCCCACCCCGATGTCCACGTGCAGCCTGACGCCTTGTTCGTCGAGGACGACGGGGTCTTCACCTCCGCGGGCGTGTCAGCGGGCATCGATCTGGCGCTCGCGCTCGTCGAACAGGACCACGGCCCCGACCTGGCGCGCGACGTCGCACGCGGTCTCGTGATGTTCATGCAGCGGCCCGGCGGGCAGTCCCAGTTCTCCGCGCCGCTGGAGGCCAAGCCACCTCGCACCCCCACGCTCCGGCGCATCGTGGACCTGATCGCGGCGCAGCCGGCGCTCGACCACACCGTGAGCACGCTGGCCCGGCGCGTCGCCGTCAGCCCACGTCACCTGGCGAGGCTGTTCGCCACCGAGCTGAACACCACTCCGGCGAAGTACGTCGAGCAGGTGCGGCTGGACCACGCGAAGGTCCTGCTGGCCGCGGGGCACGGCGTGGCGGAGACAGCACGGGTCGCCGGTTTCGGCAGTGCCGAGACCATGCGCCGGACCTTCACCGCCCGCCTCGGCATCTCACCGAGCCAGTACCGGACCCGGTTCGCGACCACCGGCCCGGGCCGGCAGAAGCCGGGCAACGATCGGTGACGGTGCAGGCGAGGGCGATCGTGGCCGGGTTTCCCGGGCATCGCAGCGGCTACATACAGGTGGACGCGGTCCGCAGCCCATTCGGCGAGCGCTCGATGACTGCTCGCACGCGGTCTGGCCTGCCGTTCGGAGGAGCCTGACGCGGTGACCGCGTCCGCGTGAGGTCAGCATCTGTGCGACAGGTGTCAGTTTGCGCGGTGGGCCGGGACCGCGCGGCTCACAAGACTGGACGTAGTCCACTCGACCGCACAGCCAAGGAAACGTCATGCCGGAAACCATCGCAGGAATCACCATTCCCGACACCGAGCTGGCTCGGGAGGCCACGGCCCTCGTACGGGCGGCCACCGACGACACCCTGTTCGACCACTCGCGCCGGGTGTTCCTCTGGGGAGCGCTCAAGGCGGCCGCACGCGGGCTGGACGTCGACCCCGAGCTCGCCTACGTAGGAGGGCTCTTCCACGACCTCGGCCTGACGCCGGCCTACGCCACCAAGGATCGGCGTTTCGAGCTCGACGGCGCGGAGGCCGCGCGGGACTTCGTCCTCGACCACGGCCGAACCGAGAGGGAGGCCCAGAACGTCTGGCTGGCGATCGCGCTGCACACCACGCCCGAAGTGCCGCTCCACCTCGCGCCGGAGGTCGCGGTCGTGACGCTCGGCGTGGAGACCGATGTGCTCGGTCTCGATCTCGACGAGATCACCGACGAGCAGATCTCCGAGGTCACCGCGGCACACCCGCGGCCCGATTTCAAGAACCGCATTCTGCGGGCGTTCTACAACGGCATGGCCGACCGTCCCGACACCACCTTCGGGACCATGAACGACGACGTGCTCGCGCACTTCGACCCGTCCTTCGCCAGGAAGGACTTCGTCGAGATCATCCAGAACAACGCCTGGCCGGAGTAGGGCTCACCCGCCCCGCGCGGGCACGTCCCAGCGACTCGCCGAGGGTCCACAGCGCCACGCCGATCAGCACCAGATCCTTCAGCAGGAACTGCCCGGGCAGGCCCGACAGGACCGGGAGCCCGTGGACGACGGTCTGCACCACCCCAGGAGTGGTGAACAGGAAGCTCAGCGTGCCCAGGAACAGCACCACCGCGATGGCGCTCCCGATCGCGGAGACCCGGGGCCGGCGCGGGTGGACGGCGATGAGCACCGCGGCGACGATCTCCGCCGTGCCCAGCGCGTCGGCGACCACGGTGTAGCTGAAGAAGTCGTAGAGCCAGCTCAGCAGCGGGCTGTGCTGGATCAGCGTCCGGCTTTCCATCTTGACGTACTTGCCCGCGCCGATCCACGCCAGGACGACGACCAGCCCGTACCGGCTCACCCACCGGCCGGCCACCGAGATCCGGCCGCCTGCGTCCTCCAGGCGTACCGCCACGTCACGGATGTCAGGCATGAGGATTCCTCCCATCGTGAAGGCCGCTTGTGTCCGGGTGGTCGAATCGGAGGGGCTCTCCTCCCGCACTGCGGCGGCGTCATGCCGGTGGTCATGTCGTGTTGGCGTCGCCACCGCGGGAGGTCTTACCTTCGGCCTGCCACTGCCCGGCAGGTCGATAGCATGGGCACATGGCGATGCCACACCGCCCAGCGGGCGGGGCCTCGATCGCCCGTCTCTCGTTCGACTTCGAGTCGGAGGAGTGGGTGCGGGCGTTGCGCGGCTCGGAGGCGGAGCGGCAGGCGGCCGTCGAGCGGCTGCACGGGCTGCTCCTGCGGATCGCCAGGAGCGAGGTGCGCAGGCGGAGCCCGCGGCTGGGCATCACCGGGCCCGAGCTCGACGACCTGGCGCATCAGGCCGCGGCCGACGCGCTGCTGGCCATCACCGCCAAGATCGGCGACTTCCGGGGGGAGAGCCGGTTCACGACCTGGGCCTACAGGTTCGTCATCTTGGAGGTGTCGGCGAAGGTCGGGCGGCATTTCTGGCGTGATCCCGGCGTACGCCTGGAAGGTGAGGATTGGGAGCGGCTGCCCGACCGGTTCGGGTTCGACCCGGCGAGGGAGGCGGAGTGGCGGGACCTGCTGGCCGCGCTGCGCCGGGCCGTGGAGGAGACGCTGACCGAACGGCAGCGCCGCATCTTCGTCGCGCTGGTCCTGAACGGGATTCCGCTGGACACTCTGGCCCTGGAACTCGGCTCCAACCGGAACGCGATCTACAAGACGATGTTCGACGCGAGGCGTAAGCTGCGGGCCGCCCTTGCCGCGAACGGTTATGTGGACGACGACAGGGTGAGGCGGTCATGAGCGGATGGGCCGAGCTGGATCGTTTCCTTGCCACCGACCCGCGGGACGTGGGGTGCGAGGAGGCGATGGCCATGCTCCACGTCTACGTCGAACTGGTGGCGCAGGACGCGGGGGCTGAGCGGCGCTACCCGGGCATCGCCGCGCACCTGCGCGCGTGCGGTCCGTGCTCCGACGACTTCGAGGGCCTGCTGGCCGCGATCGGCGGCCCGGCGGACTGAACGCCCTGCCGCCGGCGACGCGTCACCCAGAACGCCAGAAGATCCACGCGACCCCGCTGTGACGTGCGTCACCTGCTGGTAAGAAACGGCTGATCCATGGCGCCAACCCTGCGTGACCACTGATTCCTTCGCGGGCAGGACCGCTCTGGTGACGGGGGCCGGCCGCGGCATCGGCCGCGCGACCGCCGTGGGACCGGCCGGTGGGGGCCTGGCCCATCCCGCACGGACCGGCGCCGCGCCGCACGAGCGGTTCGTTCGCTCGCACAGCGACGGAAGGCTCCGCACGCCGGAGCGCTCCGCCCGGTCGCTGCTCGCCCATGCCCGGTCGCTGCTCGCCCATCCGGCCGGCGACCACCGTACCGGGCAGGTCTCCGACCTCGCCTGATCGCGCGGCCTTCACCACTCCTCCGGCCGGTCTTCGACGACCGGCCGGTCAAGAAAGGATTCCATCTATGAGTTTGCTGCATCCCGGCGACACGTTCCCGGCACTCACGGTGTCGCTGCCCGGCGCGGAGAGCCTTCGGCTGCCCGACGCCCTGGCCGGCGGCTTCGGAGTGGTGCTCTTCTATCGCGGCTCCTGGTGCCCGTACTGCAACGCCCAGCTTCGCGCGTTCCAGCGGTCGCTGGAGAAGCTCGCCGAGCTGGACGTCACGGTGGTCGCGGTCTCGGTCGACGACGAGGCCACCACCAAGGAGCTGATCGACAGGCACGGCCTGCGGTTCGCGGTGGGCCACAGTGCCGACGCGGAGGCGTTCGCCGAGGCGACGGGCGCCTTCGTTCACGACGACCCCAGATACCTGGAGTCGACCGGCTTCGTGCTCGACCCCGAAGGCAGGGTCATCGTCAGCGTGTACTCCAGCGGAGCCATCGGACGTCTCGTCCCCGAGGATGTCGCCGGACTGATTCGCTACCTGCGCGAGCACGGAGGCGCGTAGCGGGGCGTGGCGTATCTCTGGCGATACAGTGGCGTAACTCTGGCGGAGCGCTAGAGTGGCCCCATGGACGAGGACGACGCCAGGCCGGACGGGCCGGCTGCCCCGCGCGAGGCGGCTGCCCCGCGCGGGCAGGCGCGGCGGGTTCCGCCTGAGTGGGTGTCGTCGCGGCCGCGCGCGGAGCGGGCGCGACGGGTGGCTGACGTCCTGCGCCAGTGGATCTCCTCGGGGCGCTTCGCCGACGATGTGCTGCCCGATGAGCGCGTGCTCGCCGAGCAGCTGGACGCGTCCCGGAACGCCGTTCGGGAGGCGCTCAGCCTGCTGCGTGACGAAGGGCTGCTCACGCGTCGCCGCGGGGTGGGCACCGTTGTCGTGACGCCGACGTACGGTCATGGGCTGGACCGGTTGGCGGGGCTGGCGGAGGCACTGGCCGGCCATGGGACGGTGACCAATGAGGTCCTCGTCGCGGAGGTGGTCACCGATCCACCCGCGGACGTCATGGAGCGCCTGTGCCTCGAAGCCGGCGCGGCCGCGGTCCACATCGAGCGGGTTCGCCGCGTCGACGGCGTGCCCGTGTCGCTGGACAGCACGTACCTCACAGCCGACATCGGCCGCGGCGTGCTGCGGGGTGACCTGGAGACCCGCGACATCTTCACGGTGATCGAGGAGACCATCGGCGGGCCGCTGGGCCGCGCCGACATCGAGGTACGCGCGGCCAACGCCGATCCCGAGACCGCGGCACTCCTGGGCGTCCGGGCCGGGGCTGCGATCTTCGTCATCGACCGGCTCACCCGTCTGTCCGACGGGACTCCGGTGGATGCCGAGCTCCTGCGGATCCGCTCGGATCGCATGGCGCTGCGCGCGACCCTGTATCGAGGTCTGAGGTGAGCTTCGCGACCGGATCCGCCGGACCGACGGCATGCCCGTCGTCGCCGGGCCGTGTCGTCCGCGCGGGCGGCGACCTGCCGGGCGGTGGGCGGCCATGAGCGGGGCGAGCGCGCCCGAACTGCTGTTTCTTGCCGTCATCGGTCTGGTCGGCGGGATCGGCATCACGGCCGTCGGCCCCGGAGGCGTGCTCCCCACGATCGGGCTGTTCGCCCTGACGGGGCTGTTGCCCGCCCAGGTGGCCGGGACCGCGATCGTCACCCACATCGCCACGGGCGCGCTGGGAACCCTGGCCTACACCCGCTCGGGCCAGCTACGCGAGCGCGACACCCGCCGCACCGCGCTGATCCTGGCCGGGACCGCGCTGCTGGGAGCCCCGCTCGGCGTGGTCTCCGGCACGCTCGTGTCGAGGCACGCGTTCGCGGTGGTGCTCGGCGGGGTCGTCGCCGCGGCCGCGGGGCTCGTCTGGTACCGCGCCCGCCGCCCGTACGCCGCGCTGCTCGTTCATCCGCCGACCGCGTTGGTCGTGGCCCTCGGACTCGCGGTGTCCGCCGTGAGCGGGATCGTGGGCATCGGCGGACCGATGCTGACGGTGCCCCTGCTCACCGCCGTGGGCCTTCCCGTGCTCCGGTCGCTGGCCTGCGCCCAGGCGCAGTCGGTCGTCATCGCCACGGTCGGAACCCTGGGATACCTCGTCCATGGCACGATCGACTGGCCGCTGGCCGCCCTCGTCGGCCTGCCCGAGCTCGCCGGGGTACTCGTGGGCTGGAAGATCGCCCATGCGCTTCCCACCCGCGCCCTGAGGAACACCCTCATCACCACGCTGTGCGTCCTCGCCGTCTACCTCGTTCTCCGGGGCTGACCCGGGACAGGCGGATCGCGGCAGCGCCGGCTCGCACCATGGCCACGACGCCCCACCGCCCACGCTTTCGGGACAGCTAGTCGAAAGGTCATCTCGCTGCCGGCCGGTCTCGACCCCGGATCCCGGAGTAGATGATCAAGTCGCTGGATCTGGTGGCTGAGATCGGCGGCACCGAACTCGGCCGGCTGGAGCTGAACGCCGCGAGCTGGCGTGACGATACCTCTGCCCGGTGGGCGGTGGCGTCGCAGGTCCTTCATCGGGCGTGGTCGGCGCGGTTCCACCACCAGGCGGTGGCGACGGCGCCGGCCGCGCCGGTGGCGGCGACCAGCCCGACGCCGAGGATGCCGGGCGGGTCCTGATCGGGCCCGGCGATGCCTGCGTACAGGCCGGGCACCGACCAGGGGAAGACGGCGCCGTAGCCGAGCGCGGCGATGACCTGGGCGGCGAAGATGACGGCGAACAGGACGCCGACGGCGGCCAGGTAGCCACGGCCGATGCTGGCGGCCAGGGCCAGCGGCGTGGTGGTCACCGCGGCCAGCCCGGCCGTGGCCAGGAGGTGGCCGACCCCGGCGGCCACGCCCGGCGCCGACCAGGCGGGCAGGTCGAGCAGGGCGCCGATCAGCAGTCCGAGCCCGGCGAGCAGGAGGGCCAGCAGCAGCGCCCAGAGCGCGGCGATGGCGAACTTGGCCGCCACGACGGCGGTGCGGGAAGTGGGCAGGGCCAGCAGGTCGATGGCGGTGCGGTCGCTGAACTCCCGGCCGAACAGCCAGATGGCGACCAGCCCGTAGATGCCGAGCCCGCCCACCGCGACGGCCTGGGCGAGCAGGGCGAGGTAGCCGGGCCAGTCGGCACTGGCGCCGGACAGCTGGGCCTTGCCGCCGATCAGGCCGAACGCCCGGGCGCGGGCAGGGTCGGCCAGGATGAACATGAACATTCCGCACACCAGCGCGGCGATGGCGAAGGCCAGCCCGGTGATCCAGGGCAGGCGGCTGCGCCGGACCTTCAGCAGCTCGGCCCACCATGCCTCACGCATCCCCGGCCTCGGTCAATTCTGGAGCGGCGTCGGGGGCGACGGTGCGCAGGAAGAAGGCTTCGAGATCCTCTTCCTCCAGATGCAGCTCGGCGGGCGGCGCCCCGCCGTGGACCAGGACGGCGGCGACCTGCTCCGGCTCGGCCAGGGCGCGGGGGTCGGCGAGCAGCAGGCCGGTCGGCGCAGGCTCGGGGTGGTAGCCGTGGGCGCGCAGCACCGCGCGGGCGGCGTCGTCGTCGCGGGTGGCCAGGCGCAGGTGCCGGCGGCGGTGCCGGTCCAGGTGGTCGGCGTCGTGCTCGCCGACCAGGCGGCCGTGGTGCAGGATGCCGACGCGGGTGGCCAGGCGGGCGACCTCGGCCAGCAGGTGGCTGGACAGGAACACGGTGGTGCCGTGCCGGTGAGCCAGGCTGGCGAGCAGGGCGCGGATCTCGGCGACGCCGGCCGGGTCCAGGCCGTTGACGGGCTCGTCGAGGATGAGCAGGGCGGGGGCGTGGATGAGGGCCTTGGCCAGAGCCAGGCGCTGCAGGTTGCCGAGCGACAGCGTGCGCGCGCGGCGGTCGGCGTAGGGGGCGAGAGCCAGGCGGTCGATGATGTCGCCGACCGGGTCGACGCCGGTGCCGGGCAGGCGGCGCAGGCGGCGGACCACGTCCAGGTTCTCGCGTACGGTCAGCTCCGGGTAGGCGGCGGCCGCCTCCACCAGGTAGCCCACCTTCGCCCAGGCGGCGCGGTCGCCGGACGGGACGTCGGCGCCCAGGACGCGTACCGCACCGGCGGTGGGGGCGATCATGCCGAGCAGCATGCGGATCAGGGTTGTCTTGCCGGCTCCGTTGAGGCCCAGCAGTGCGTAGATCTGCCCGCGCTCCACGCGCAGGGTGACGTCGTCGACGGCCGTCAGGTCGCGGTAGCGCTTGCTCAGGCGCGCGATCTCGATGGCCGGGGCGGTCACGCCGCGATCCGGAGGCATGGTGACGAACTGGGACGCGGATCGGGGCGCGGGCTCGGCCGCGGCGCCGTCAGGGAATGGGGGTCGGAGCGCACGGGCACATCCTTGTCTCGCTGCGGATGGGACGTGCCGACCAGGCTTCCCGGCTCACCTGCTGTCAGCGTACTCCCGCCGGCCTGCCCGCGGCAGTGCCCCAGCGGTGCCGTCTGGACGAGTGAGGTGGAACTCGTCCGGGCGCTCCCAGGCTGTGCCGAGCCGTCGTGCCCGCGCCACGATCGATGCCATTACGGATGTCGCTCACTGAGGCGTCCGATCACCGCCAGCATGATTCTTCACCCATCCGTGACGCTGGAGCCATGGGTACAGCGAAGGTGACCGAGAGGCAGGCTGACGGCTCGCCTGCCGGGGACCGAGGGCAGGACGCATCAGGCTCCCGGCTTGCCTTTCACGGGGACGGTCAAGATCGTTGACTGCGGCGATCCGGCACAACCGCGCCACCGGCCGGCCCATCACCCGTTCGTTGATCGCCTACGACCACTGACCGAACTTCGGACTTGCTCGTCTACGTGACCTCCTGGCGACCCTGCCAGCGGCGCAGCAGGCCGGGCAGCTCCTCGAGCAGGAACTCGTAGAAGTCGCGCATCCGCCCCAGCCGGTGGTGGGCCGGGTCGCCGGAGCTGGTGGCGGCCATGCCGGCCTGCGTGGCCTGCAGCATGACGTGGACGACGGTGTTCTGGGTGGAGAACAGGGTGGGCCAGGCATCCTCACGCAGCCGGTAGTGCTCGCGGCGGCTGCCGGGAGCGGGCAGGCGTTCGATCAGGCCGGTCGACAGCAGGGTCTTGACCGCTCCGGACACTGAGCCCGCGCTGACGCTGAGCCGATCGGCGATGTCGCCCATGGTGACCGTCTCGGCCCCGGTGAACAGGAACACCGCCAGGACCCGCGCCGACATGCGCTGCAGGCCACCCGCGTTCAGCACCAGCGCCAGCCGTTCTGCGGCCTGCCATCGTTGCTGCTCGCATTCCTGCTCATTCACCTGGCCACCTCCTGAGAGGAGGATAGCGGAGTAGTAAGACTTCAGAAATTTCCGAACTTTAGCTACATTGTTGAGCATTCGGCCCCTCGCGGGGGGCCGACGGTGTGCCGGGAAGCCTGGTCGGCGAGTTCAAGCGACCCTTCTCACCCGGAGCGCCGATGAAGGTCCTCATCCTCACCCATGGCACCCGCGGCGACGTGCAGCCGTATGCCGCCCTCGCGCTGGCCCTGAAGCGGGCCGGGCACGACGCCGTCCTGGCGGCCCCGGCCGCGATGGCCGGGCTGGCCACCCCGCACGGCATCGCCTTCGCACCGGTGCACGACGGGCCGAACACCCTCGTGGACGATCCCGGCCTCCGCCAGGCGATCGAGACCAACTACCGCGGCCTGCGCGGCAAGAAGATCGCCCTGCGGGTGATGCGGCGTACCAAGCCGCTCATGGCAGCCGTGTTCGGCGACATGGCCGACGTCGTGGTGGACGGGGCCGGGCAGGGCGCCGACCTGGTCGTGCACGCGCCCGGCGTCCCGGGCCGGCACCTCGCCGAGCGCCTGGGCGTGCCCGCGGTGCTCGCCACGCTGCAGCCGGTGTGGGTGCCCACCGCCGCTTTCCGCAACCCGATGCTGCCGCTGCCGCTGCCCAGGGCGTTGAACCGGGCCTCCTACCTTCCGGTCAGGCTGATGCTGCGCTCCTTCGGCGGCATCGTCGACGATCTTCGTGAGCGGCTGGAGCTGCCGCGGCGGCGTGGCCGGCACGACATCCTGCGCCGCCCGGACGGCGGCCCGGCGACCGTCCTGCAGGGCTTCAGCCCTCACCTGCTGCCCGGCGAGCCGGACTATCCGGCGTGGGTGCACACCACGGGATTCTGGTTCCTGCCCGCCCCGCCCGGCTGGACACCGCCCGCGAAGCTGGCCGCGTTCCTGGCCGATGGGCCGGCACCGGTGTACGTCGGATTCGGCAGCATGGCAGGCACCGACCCCGCCCGGGTGGGCCGCGTGGTGGCCCAGGCCGTACGGCTGAGCGGCGTGCGCGCGGTGCTGGCGTCCGGCTGGGGCGGCATGCGCGTCGAGAACCTGCCCGAGGGGGTGTTCCCGCTGGAGCAGGCCCCGCACGACTGGCTGTTTCCCCGCATGGCCGCGATCGTGCACCACGGCGGCAGCGGCACCACCGGCGCGGCGCTGGCGGCCGGACGGCCGCAGGTCATCTGCCCGTTCGTCGCCGACCAGCCGTTCTGGGCCGCCCGCGCGCACGCGGCCGGCATCGCCGTGCCGCCCCAGCCCCAGCGCCGCCTCACCCCGGACGCCCTCGCCGCCGCCATCCGCCTGGCCGCCACCGACCCGAGACCGGCGGCCACCGCCGCCGACCTCGGGAGCCGCGTCCGCGCAGAGGACGGCACCGGGCGCGCCGTGGCGATCCTGGAGTCGCTGTCATGACCGGCAACAGCCTGCGCGGCCTCCTCACCGCCACTGACAGGGACGCCTTCCTGGCCGAGCTGGCGGCCGGCGGCCCGATCAGCCGCGGCACGCACCTGGACGGCAGCCCCATCTGGCTCGTCACCGGCCACGCCGAGAGCCTGACGGTGCTGACCGATCCCCGCTTCAGCAGCGACCCGGCCAAGCAGACCGGCTTCGACCTGGCCGCAGCCGCCGGACTGCCCGAGGACGTGGCCCCTTACCTGCTGCGCACGCTCGGCGCCTACGACCCGCCGGACCACACCCGGCTGCGCCGCCTGGTCTCCCGCGCCTTCACACATCGGCGGATCGAACAGCTCCGTCCGCGCATCCAGCAGATCGCCGACGGTCTGCTGGACGGCTTGCCCGACGAGTTCGACCTCATCGAGCGCTACGCCTACCCGCTGCCGATCCAGGTGATCTGCGAGCTGCTCGGCGTGCCCCTGCATGACCGGGACACCTGGCGGGCCTGGGCCGGCGACCTGAGCGCCCCCGACCCGGCCAGGATCGCCACCGGAGCCCGCGCCCTGGTGGCGTACATGGCCGACCTCATCGCCCGCATGCAGGCCGGCGATCAGGCCGGGCAAGCAGAGAACCTGCTCTCCGCGCTCATCGCGACCCGGGACGAGGACGGCGGCCGGCTCAGTGAGCAGGAGCTGATCGCGCTGTCGATCAGCATCCTGATCGCCGGGCATGAGACCACGGTGAGCCTGATCGGCCGGAGCGTGCACCTGATCCTCAGCCGCCGCCTGTCGCTCGCCGGCCTCACCGATGCCGGAGGCGAGACCGGAGCCGAGACCGGAGCCGAGGCCGGCGGTGATGTCAGCGGTGATGTCAGCGGTGATGTCGGTGCGGCGGTGGAGGAGTTCCTGCGCTACGGCGGCCCCGCCGAGATCGCCGTCCTGCGCTACGCGCTCCAGCCCGTTCAACTCGGCGGCGTCACCATCGGTGCGGGCGAGGCGGTGCAGGTGGTGTACGCGGCCGCCAACCGCGACCCGGCCCGCTTCGACCGCCCGGATGCGCTCGACCCGCGCCGCGCGGACAACCCGCACCTCGGTTTCGGCCACGGCATCCACTACTGCCTGGGCGCCGCCCTGGCCCGCGCCGAGACCCAGATAGCGCTCACTACCCTGCTGCGCCGCTACCCGGCACTGGAATTGGCCGTGCTCGCCGACGGGCTCGCCTGGAAGCCGGGCCTGCAGCGCGCGCTGGCCGCCCTGCCGGTACGCACCGGACCGGCTCATCCTTCCTGAGCGGGCGGGTACGGCCCGCCTGGCGGTGGTCGGCCGTCCGGCACGACCACCTCGCCGCGGGCCAAGTAGAGGTCAGCTGCTTACGGCGGAGTCGAGATGGCGGGCGTCGCCGAGGCCGGCGACCGTGCGGTTGTGGAAGAAGTCGTCCTCGCGCAGCGTGGTGATGCTGCCTGATGGCACCCGGAAACCCGCATGGCCGACCGCCTCGACCGGCATCTTGATCCAGGCGGTCACGACGAACGTCAGGGAGCCGCCGTGCGTCACGATGATCTGGTGCTCGCAGGGGCGCCGCACGATCTCGTCCGTGGCCGCATAGACGCGCCGCGCGCACGCCCCTTTGGTCTCGGCGCCCTCCACGCCCTCGTCGTGCTCCAACCGCTCCCCGGCCGCAGGCGGAGGGATGAATCGCTGGTCCAGCCACTCCTGCGGCCTTCCTCCCGCCACTCCGTACGATTTCTCCCGTAGCCGGGGATCCAGGATCGGCTTCACGCCGAACAGTCCGGCGATCTTCTCGGCCGTTTGCCTGGTGCGCCGCAGATCCGAGGAGAACAGCTCCACCTCGGCGCCGTCCGGGATCCGGGCCCGCAGCGCGTCGGCGATGGAGGCCGCGGCGCTGAGGCCGGCCGGCGTCAGCTGCGAATCATGCCAGCCACCGACGACCCGCTCGACGTGGTGTGTCGCCTCCGGATGGGTGACGACGTAGATGGTGCGCATGCGTGAGCTCTTCCTGCGGGGGGCTGGTCTTTAGTGATCTTACGAGGGGTTCACGCGTTCTCCGCACTTCCAGACCCCTCGATTCCCCCGGAAAATCAGCCTTCCCCCGCCGCCAAAAAAGTGATATCAGTTTGCTATCAGGATGAAGACGGGTGGAAGGGACGGACGATGGCGAACACATCGGGCGGCGCCGCACTTGAGGCCGCCGTGGTGGACATGCCGGCACCGCGCACGAGCGAGCACCCGGTGCGGGCGGCCAACGGGTTCGTGATGCTGGGGGTGGCGACGGCACTGGGCCTGGCCGGGATCGCGCTGCTCGTCGCGGGAATCGTCATGCTGGCCTCGGGGGCCGGGCAGGCCGGCCTGTGGATGGTCCTTGTGGGCAGCCTGATGATCCTGGCCGGGCTCTTCGTGTCCTGCGGCCTCACCGCGGTGGCGCCGGGCGAGGCGCGGGTGGTGCAGCTGCTCGGCCGGTACGTCGGCACCCTGCGCACCCCCGGCTTCCAGTGGGTCAACCCGATCACCGCGCGGCGGCGGGTCTCCACGAGGATCCGCAACCACGAGACGGACGTGACGAAGGTCAACGACGCGGACGGCAACCCCATCCAGATCGCGACCGTGGTGGTCTGGCAGGTCCGGGACACCGCGCAGGCGGTCTTCGAGGTGGACGACTTCGTGGAGTTCGTGGCCATCCAGGCGGAGACCGCCGTGCGGCACATCGCGGGCAGCTACCCGTACGACGCGCACGGCGAGCCGAGGCTGTCGCTGCGGGACAACGCCGACGAGATCAACGAGCGGCTGTCGGCGGAGATCGGGGCGCGGGTGTCGTCGGCCGGGGTGAAGGTCATCGAGTCCCGCATCATCCACCTGGCGTACGCGCCGGAGATCGCCCACGCCATGCTGCGCCGCCAGCAGGCGGGCGCGGTGGTCGCGGCCCGGCAGCGGATCGTCGAGGGCGCGGTCGGCATGGTGGAGATGGCCCTGGACAAGCTCGCCGAGCACGACGTGGTCGAGCTGGACGAGGAGCGCAAGGCGGCCATGGTCAGCAACCTGCTCGTGGTGCTGGTCGGCGACCGCGACACCCAGCCGGTGGTCAACACGGGCACCCTCTACCAATAGTCCCCGTGGAGCGGAAGAAGATCCTGCTGCGCCTTGACCCGGTGGTTCACGACGCACTGGCCAGGTGGGCGTCCGACGAGCTGCGCAGCACGAACTCTCAGATCGAGTTCCTGCTGCGCAGGGCGCTCTCCGAGGCCGGCCGCCTCCCCGACGGGGTGGGGCGGATGCGCCCACGCGGACGACCGAGGAAGGCGCCGGAGGACGGCACGGACCAGGAAGAGGAAGAAGAGGAGCGGGTGGATGGAGACGCAGGTGAAGCAGGGTGACTCACTGGCCGGATCGGCCTTCCTTCTGGCCTTCGACCTCCGGAAGGAGAAGCTGACCCAGCGGAGCGAGCTGGGCTACCTGCTGCGCGCGGCCACCCTCGCCGAGCTGCTGCTGGCGGGCAACCTGGCGGACGAGTCGGGCAAGGCGCGAGCGCTCACCGCTCCGGCCGCCGAGCCGGGTTCCCTGCGGGCCGTGGTCTGGGAGCAGATCTCGAGCTCGCCGCCCCGCTCGTGGCGGCGGTGGGTGCGGAAGGACAACGGCAAGGCGGTCCGCATGGTACGCGACGAGCTGGCGGCCACCCGGATGATCAGCGTGGAGCGACGGCGAATCCTGCTGTTCCCGGTCGAGCGGATCACGCCGCGCAAGCCGTACCTGTCACGCAGGCTCGCCGAGCGCGTCGGCCGGGCGATCCGCGACGGCCGGCCGGTCGGGCACCTGGACGAGGACGTCCGCGTCCTGGCGGCGCTGGCCACGGCGGCCGGGCTCAAGACGGTGGCTCCCTCCTGGCGGAAGGCGCGGCTGCACCGGGACAGGATCCAGCAGCTGTCCGCGCCCGTCGAGCCGATCGCGACCGCGCTGCGCAAGAACGTCGAGGCGGCCAGGGCCGCGGCGGCGAGCGGAGGGGGCTGACACGGCCTTCCCCGGAACCCGGGTCCACCAGGGCGAACGGCTCGGAGGCCACGATCGGCCCACGATGAAGGAGAGAACCTGATGCTCGAGATCAGCGAGCTGCGCAAGCGCTTCGCGGGCGGCCCCGACGCACCCGACGGCAAGCTCGCCCTGGACGGGATCGGTTTCGCCGTACGGCCGGGGCGGATGTTCGGGTTCGTCGGCGCGAACGGCGCGGGCAAGACGACGACCATGCGCATCGTGATGGGCGTGCTCCAGGCCGATTCCGGATCGGTGAGCTGGCAGGGCCGCCCGCTGCGCCACGACGACCGGCGCCGCTTCGGCTACATGCCGGAGGAGCGCGGCCTCTACCAGAAGATGCGGGTCGCCGAGCAGATCGCGTACTTCGGCCGGCTGCACGGCATGAGCGCCGCGGCCGCCCGGAAAGCCACCGAGGACCTCATGGAGCGGTTAGGCGTGGCCGAACGAAGGAACGACCCGGTGCAGGCGCTCTCGCTGGGCAACCAGCAGCGCGTGCAGCTGGCGGTGGCGCTGGTGCACGACCCCGAGGTGCTGGTGCTGGACGAGCCGTTCTCCGGGCTCGACCCGATCGCGGTGGACGCGCTCGCCACGGCGCTGCAGGAGCGGTGCGGCAGCGGCGTACCGGTGATCTTCTCCAGCCACCAGCTGGAGCTGGTGGAGCGGCTGTGCGATTCGGTCGGCATCGTGGCGGCCGGGCGGATGGTGGCCACGGGCGCGGTGGCCGAGCTGCGCTCGGCCGCGGGTGACACGCTGCGGGTGGTCGTCCGCGATGCGGCCCCCGGCTGGCCGGACGGCCTGCCCGGCGCGGTCACCGTGTCCGGTGACCGGCACATCCTGCGTACGACGAGCGGCGACGACCAGGAGATCCTGCGCCGCGCCCTCAAGGCCGGGCGCGTCGAGCACTTCGGCGTCGAGCGACCCACCCTCACCGAGATCTTCAAGGAGGCCGTGACGTGAACGGGTTGATCCTGGCCGCCCGCCGGGAGGTCATGACGCGGATCCGCACCAGGGCGTTCGTCATCGGCCTGATCTTCACGTCCGTGCTGGTGGGCGCGGTGTCCTTCGCTCCCAAGGTGTTGGACAGGCCCGACACCTACACCCTCGGCACGCTCGGCACCCAGCGGCTGCCGCTGCGGGCGGCCGCGCCGGATGCGACGTTCGAGTGGCGCACGTTCCCGAACGAGGCCGCCGCCAGGCAGGCCGTGCTCGACGGGGACGTGGACGCGGTGCTGGCCGGCGGCACCACGGTGCTCACCAACGGGGAGATCGACGACCGGCTCGGCGTGCTCCTGCAGAGCGCCGACCGGGAGGCCAAGCTCGCGGCCGCGGGCGTGTCGATCCCGCCGCTGCGCATGGAGTCCATAGGTGCCGACGCCCACGATCAGACCGCGCGCACCGGGCTCGCCGTGGTGCTGGTGGTCGTGCTGTTCATGATGCTCATCGGCCAGGCCGGGATGGTCGCCATGGGGGTGGTGGAGGAGAAGAGCAGCAGGATCGTGGAGATCCTGCTCGCCACGCTGCGGCCGTGGCAGCTGTTCGGCGGCAAGATCGTCGGGTTGGGCGCGGTCGGCCTGATCAACCTGGTCACGAACCTGGCCGTCGGCCTGGCGGCGTCCACGGCCTCGGGTGTCGCCGGCGACTTCCCGCCCGGCATGCCGGGGCTGGTGGCCGGGGTGCTGGTGTGGTTCGTGCTCGGGTACGCCTTCTACGCCACGCTGGCGGGAGCGATGGCCTCGCTGGTCTCGCGCCAGGAGGAGGTCAACAGCGTGCTGACGCCGCTCATCATGGTGATCATGGTCAGCTACTTCCTGGCCTTCTACGCCACCAACGCTCCCACGGGCACCCTGGCCACGGTCATGTCGTACGTGCCGCCCTTCTCCTCGATCGTCATGCCCGTGCGGACGGCCGCGACCGAGGTGCCGCTGTGGCAGGTGGTGCTCTCCATGGTGGCGATGGCGGCGGCGGTGCTCGCGGCGCTGGCCTTCGGCGCCAAGGTGTACCAGCGGGCGGTGCTGCGGACGGGCGCCCGGGTCAAGCTCCGCGACGTGGTGCGCGTGCGCTGAAGGGACGATCCCGAGCCGATCGCAGCACCGCCGCAACGCACACCGTGCCGAGCACGCCGCCTCCCGCGATGACCTGGTGGACCGGGACGAACTCGGCGATTCCACCTGCGACAGCCATGCCGAGCCCCTGAGCCGTCATCAGGCCGGCGGTCATCAGCGTCATCGCACGGCCGCGCAACTCCTCCGGTACTGCGGCGACGAACCACTGGTCCAGGCCGAGCGTGTAGGCGATGCCGCAGCCTGTGAGGACCTGGCAGGCCAGCGCCCAGCCGAGCGAGGGCTCGAAGGCGTACCCGATGGCCGGCAGCATGGCCAGGACGGCCACCGGCCTCGTCAGCCGTGCCCGGCCGCGCGGGCCGAGCAGCGAGCCGGCCAGGGTTTCGCTCAGGATCGCGCCGATCGGCATCCCGCACATGAGCAGTCCGAGCCCTGCCGGGGCGAGGCCCAGGGCGCTGGCGTACGGCGTCAGGAGCGCCTCAGGCACCACCACGAACGTCGGCGGCACCCAGCACAGCAGCAACAGCGATCGGATCCGCCGGTCGCCAAGGAGCAGCCGCATGCCCGCGAGCGAGGAGCCGATGAGAGCACCGCCCGTCGCGGCCCGCGCCGGCCTGCGGCGGGTCCCGAAACGGAGCAGTACCGCGGAGCCGAGGAAGGTCGCCACGGCCCATACGAGCACGGCCCGCGGCGACGCGACGGTCAGCAGCAGGCCGCCGGCGCCGAAACCCGCGAGTTGCCCGGTCTGACCGACGATCCGGACGACCGAGCGGCCCAGGACGAACAGGTCTCCCTCACCGAGAATGTCGCCGAGCGTCGAGGCGCGCGTGCCCTGGAAGATCGGTGCGACGGCGGCGGTCACACAGCGCAGGACGAGCAGCAGGGCGACCGGCATGTCCGGCACCGCCATCGCGGCCGCGCAGACCGCGCACACCAGGTCGCACACGACCAGCACCCGGCGTGCCGGGAAACGGTCGGCCACCGAGGACAGCAAGGTGCCGCCCAGAGCGTAGGGAAGCAGGCCGAAGGCGAACGTCAGCGCGCTCATCAGCGGCGAGCCGGTGATCCGGTACACCAGGACCGACAGGGAGATCTCGGCGACGACGACGCCCAGCGTCGACATCGCGTGTGCGGCGAAGACGGCGCGGAACTCGGCGACCGCGAACACGGCCCGGTATCCCGCGCTGCGTTCGCCGCCGGAGGAGGAGGGCTCCGACTCCCGCGGGGGCGATGACATGGCGGCAGCCTCCAAGAAGTGCCGCGTCGTCTTCTAGTCTTTCGTGTGCAGCCGAATCAGCCAGTCAGAGGGGAAAGACCGTGCCCATGCACCTGCGGTTCGGCCCCGAGGATCTGCTGCGCTGCCGGTTCGCGATCTCACCGCTGTGCGAGACCCATGAGGCCGTACGCACGCTGCGCCGCACGGGACGGCACGGCTACCACCAGCCATGGCTGCGGCGGATGCGAGCAGCCGTGGCCGGGCTGGATCTGTCCGAACTGTGGTTGTTCATGCCGCGCAGCGGCTACATCCCGGATTTCCTCGGCCCGCCGCCGGACGCCCCCTTCGAGTCACCGGCCTCCTTCGACGCCGAACTGGCCCGCTTACGGGCCACCGATCCGGTCGTCGCCCACCGGGAAATGGTCCGCTCCCTGGCCTGCACACCAGGAGCCGCGCAGTCCCCGCTCGGCCGCACGATGCTCGATGACCCCGGGCGGGCCGTCCAGCGGCTCGCCGATCTCACCGAGCGTGTCTGGACGGCCCTGATCGCCGACGACTGGACACGGCTGCGGGCCGTGATGGAGGCCGACGTCGCCTACCGCACACGGAAACTGGCCGAAAGCGGCCTGGAGAGCCTCTTCGCCGGCCTGCACGCGAACCTGAGCTGGAACGAGGGCACACTGACGCTCCGCACGGTTTCCTCGGCACTGATCGGGCGCGACCTCCACGGGCGCGGTCTCCTGCTGATGCCGAGCGTCTTCGTCTGGCCCGACGTGGTGAGCGGCTTCGCCCCGCCCTGGCAGCCCACGGTGATCTACCCGGCGCGCGGCATGGCCGGCCTGTGGCGCGACAGTCCACCCTCCGCGACCCGGGACCCGCTCGCCCGGCTGCTGGGCCCGAACCGGGCGGCGATCCTGCGCGGACTCCACGTACCGGCCACCACGACGGTTCTCGCCAGCCAGTACGGCCTCGCGCCGTCCTCCGTCTCGGCGCACCTGACCGTCCTGCGCGAGGCCGGGCTGCTGACCTCGCGCCGCCAGGGACACCAGGTGCTGTACGCGCGCACGCCGCTGGGCGAGGCGCTGGTCGACAGGATCCGAGCCTGAGTCGCGGCGATCAGCGCAGAGAGGTCACCTGCACGTCGACGCATCCGCGACGCCTTCGCCGAGCAGGAGCGCGGCGACCGCCTCCGGGGCCTCGTGCATCGCGTCGTGCCTGGTCGGGAGGTCGTGGACCTGCCAATCGGGATCGGCTCGGAGCCGGGTGCGGAGTTCGGCGAACGGCGTCCGGTCCTCCCATCCCGAGCAGTAGACGAACTCCCGACGGACCTGGGCGGGCGTACCTGTGAGCCGGATCGCTTGCAGGAACGAGGCGAGGGGATGGGGACGGCGGCGGGGATCGCCGCCGTCCGGCGGCCGGACGGCGTAGCCGGTGCTCGCGGCGCCGGCGGCGAACGCCTCCCGGTAACGCTCGGTCGTCAACGACCAGCACGACTCGCCATGACGCGGTACGTAGGCGTCGAGATGAACCAGGCGTGAGACCCGGCCGTCGGCCCGATCAGCGGCGGCGGCGATCACCATGCCACCGTAGCTGTGGCCGACCAGCGTCGCACTGGTGATGTGGGCGCGATCGAGGAGCCGCAACACGTCGTCGGCATGCGTATCGAGGTTGGCTGCCGCGACCGTCGCGGTGTCGTCGCCCGGCCGCAGACCGGTCAGGGTCAGGGCGTGAACGGCATGACCGGCACGCTCCAGCAGCGGAACCACCGCCTCGAACGACCATGAGCCATGCCAACCGCCGGGCACGAGAACGAACGTCGCCATGCGTTTCTCCTTCTCCCTCAAGCCGCGGCATCGAGGCACGCCGCCTCGATGACCACTCCGCATAGGAGGCAGTCTCACCAAATCGAGATGTGGCGTGCTACCGATAAGATGCCAACCGATGCCTGTTCGCCGCCAACCTTCCCGGATCGCCGATGTGACGTCGCACATGTGGCCGTCCGGCGGGCGCCACCTCTGGCCCTCCGGCGAGACAAGCGAGGTGCAGTCGCACGCGCGGGGGCACCTGGTGTACGCGGCCAGCGGCGTCCTGGCACTTCACACCGAGCGCGGCACGTCGATCGTGCCCGCCAACCGGGTCGCCTGGACGCCCGCCGGGTTCACGCACTACCACCGCGCCCACGGCGACACCGATATGCGGATCGTCTTTCTCGCGCCTTCACTCGCGCGGCTCCTACCAGACCATCCCTCCGTCTTCCTGGCCTCCGACCTCGCCCGCGAGGTCCTGCTCGCCCTGACCGGCCCCCGCAACTACGACGACGCCGCGCCCGGCTACAGCCGCTCCGCGCGCTCCCGCCTCCTCCGGGTCCTCGTCGACGAACTCGGCGAGGCACACGAACAGCCACTGCACCTGCCCGAGCCACGGGACGACCGGCTGCAGGCCATCGCACGGATGCTGTACGAGACGCCCGCCGACAACGCCACCCTGGCCGAACTCGGGAAGACGATCGGAGCCAGCAGCCGCACCCTCAGCCGGCTCTTCCGCGACGAACTCGGCATGACCTTCTACGAGTGGCGCACGCAGCTACGCATCTACCACGCGCTCGTGCTCCTCGCCGACGGCCACGACGTCATCCGGACCGCCTACGCCTGCGGATGGGCCGGCCCCAGCAGCTTCATCACAGCGTTCACCGACATCATCGGCACGACCCCTGGCCGCTACCGAACCAGCCGCCAGACCACCGCCCGTACGTCTCACCCGACGGTGGTCAGGTCCTCGGAGTGACGAACCGTGGTCGCAGCCGACGATCTTCTCGCCTGGATCGACGCCCCGCCTTTACATTGTAGATCACTAACCCTCACCGATGACCGGACCGTCCGCAACGTCGTCCTCGCCGATCCCGCCGCGTTCGAGGCGCTCCGAGCGGCTGCAGGTCCAACTGGACCGGATCGAGCAGGATGCGGCCCCTTGGCGTGACAGGTCTGCCGCCACCTCGCACGACGACGCCGCTGCCTGACCACAGCAGCTCGTACCTTCACCCACGCATGGGGTTTGTCCTGACGCTGCCCTGCTCACCGGAGCTCCGCCGCCGACCTCGTCCTGAACAACGCCCCTGTCCAGCTCATCTCACCGATCACCGAGCTGACCTGTTCCACCGCGTGCGGCTGAGCCAGGCTTCAACGCCAGGGCCGCTCCCCCGGCAAGCCTCGCCGGCAAAATGGAGCAGTTCTTCCAGTAGCGTCGATCACCCGTGCCAAGCCGCCTCTCACCAGCTCAGATGTGCGGGGACGTCACGTGCGCCATGATGGGGCGGTGGATTGCGAGCCGTATCGAGCCGAGTTGGTGGCGTACTGCTACCGGATGGTGGGCTCGTACCACGAGGCCGAGGACCAGGTGCAGGAGACGATGCTGCGGGCGTGGAAGGCCCGGGATCGGTACGACGCCGGCCGCGCGTCGCTGCGCACCTGGCTGTACCGGATCGCGACCAACGTCTGCCTGACCGCTCTGGAGGGCCGCGCGCGGCGGCCACTGCCGTCCGGGCTGGGCGCTCCCAGCGATGATCCCCAGGCGCCGCTCGCACCGGTCTTCGACATTCCCTGGCTCCAGCCGTTTCCCGACGCCAGGGTCGAGGTGGGGGTACGGGCCGACATGCGGCTCGCGCTGGTGGCGGCGATGCAGACGCTGCCGGCGCGGCAGCGGGCCGTGCTCCTGCTGCGCGAGGTCCTGGAGTTCAGTGCCGCCGAGGTGGCCGTCCAGCTCGGCACCACGGTCCCGGCCGTCAACAGCGCCCTGCAACGAGCCCGCGCCGCCCTCGCCGAAGCGGGCGAGACCACGGACGTCAACGAGGTCGGCGAGCCGGACGACCCGAAGGTACGCGAGGTGATCGAGCGCTACATGCGGGCGTTCGAGGCGGCCGACGTCCCCGCGCTCGTGCGGCTCCTCACCGACGACGCCGTCCTGGAGATGCCGCCGGTGCCGCTGTGGTACCGGGGAAGCCACGACTACGGCCTGTTCATGCGGCGCGTGTTCGACATGCGCGGCACCGGCTGGCGCCTCAGGCTCCTCACCGCCAACGGGCAGCCCGCCCTGGCCGCGTACGCCCCCGAACCCGGCGGCGGGCATCGCCTGCACACGCTCCAGGTCTTCACGGTCACCGGTGACCGGATCGCCCGCAACGTCGTCTTCGCCGATCCCGCCGTGTTCGAGGCATTCGACCTGTCCCCGCAGATTATTTTCGACACACCGCGATGAGTCCGGCCGATGCCACCGGTACGTACGGGTGAGCATCGAACGAAAGGGACACCCATCGTGAGCGTCATCGTCATCGAATTCATCACCCTGGACGGGATCGTGTCCGACCCGGACGGCTCCGCCGGCACTCCGGCCGGCGGCTGGGCGTTCCGGCACGGGCCCGAAACGGTCGCCGGGGACAAGTTCCGGCTCGGCAGCATCCTCGACGACGGCGTCATGCTGCTGGGACGTACCACCTGGCAGCTGTTCTCGCGGCTCTGGCCGGGACGCGACGACCCCTTCTCCGCGCGGATGAACGCCGTGCCGAAACTCGTCGCCTCGCGCACGCTGACCGACACCTCGGCTTGGACCGGCTCGCAGGTCGTCAAGGGCGATCTCGTCCAGGCCGTCAAGCGCGAGCCGCGTGATGTGGTCATCACCGGAAGCCTGAGCGTCGTCCATGCGCTGATGGCCGAGGACCTCATCGACGAGTACCGGCTGCTGACCTTCCCCACCGTCCTCGGCACCGGCGAACGGCTCTTCCCCGCCGGCGGCCCACCCGCCTACCTGGAGTGCCTGTCGGCCGAACCGGCCGGTGCCGCCGTCCTCAGCCGGTACCGGCGGCCGGCACGGTGACCGTTCGTTTCCCGGCCTGAACGGTGACCGTTTGTTTCCCGGCCTGAACGGTGACCGTTCGCTTTCCGGCCTGAACGAGACGCGAGCCGCCCTGCGCGACGGCTTTCCCGCTGCCGGCCAGGAATCGCCCCCTGGCCGGCGCGGTACTCAGGCTGCTGCGCAGCGGCATCGGCATGCCCGGCGGCCACCGGTACAGTGGACAGTGAGACCTCGACCAGCACGGTGAGGTCCGCGGCGGTGGGGCCCGCCGTCCCGGGTCGGCCCGGGGAAACCGCGGTGTACGCCGCCAACGGTCCCTACCAGGAGAAACGCGTGTCTTTCTGGTAGGGAGAGCTGTATGCACGAGCCGGTCGCGCCCGTCGATCCTGACGTCGATGCCCACGTCCCCGGCGTGCGCGCCGAACCGCAGGCGCGCGCCTGGCCGGTGACGGCTGCCGTCTCCGCCGGCGGCGTGCTGGGCGCGCTGACCCGCTACGGCATCTCGACCGCGCTGCCGCACGCCCCGGGCGGCTTCCCGTGGTCCACGTTCCTGATCAACGTGTCCGGCTGCCTGCTGATCGGCGTGCTCATGACGCTCATCGACCAGGTATGGACCGGGCGGCGCCTGCTGCGCCCGTTCTGGGGTGTGGGAGTGCTGGGCGGCTACACCACCTTTTCGACCTACATCATCGACGTCCACACCGCGGTACGGGCCGGCGCTCCCGGCGTGGCCGTGGCCTACCTGGCCGGCACGCTGGTCATCGCCCTGCCTGCGGTCTGGGCGGGCGTGGCCGTCGCCGGGAAGGTGCCGGCGATCGCCCGGCGCCGAAACGAACGCAGGAGGCAGCGGTGAAACTGCACGGACCCGCCCTACGGCTCACCGTCTTCATCGGCGACACCGACACCTGGCACCACAAGCCGCTCCACCACGAGATCGTGCACCGGGCACACGTCGCCGGGCTGGCCGGCGCGAGCGTGTTCCGCGGCATGGAGGGCTACGGCGCCTCCAACCGCGTCCACACCACGCGCATCCTGTCGCTGTCGGA
Source organism: Nonomuraea phyllanthi (assembly GCF_006334985.2). Taxonomy (GTDB): domain Bacteria; phylum Actinomycetota; class Actinomycetes; order Streptosporangiales; family Streptosporangiaceae; genus Nonomuraea; species Nonomuraea phyllanthi. Next base: position 200,396 of record NZ_VDLX02000011.1, on the reverse strand, counting down.
GGATCTGCCCGTCGCCGTCATCATCGTCGACGCCGAGGAGAAGATCCGCGCCTTCCTCCCGCAGCTCGACGAGCTGATCAGCGAAGGGCTGGTCATCCTGGACGAGGTCGAGGTGATCCGTTACGTCGGCCGTACGCCCGGATCGGCGGACGGCCGATGACGATCCTGCTGGTGGCCATCGGTGCGGCGATCGGCGCGCCACTGCGCTACCTGGCCGACCGCCTGGTGCAGAGCCGGCACGACTCGGTGTTCCCCTGGGGCACCATGGCCGTCAACCTGACCGGCTCGTTCGTGCTCGGCCTGCTGGCGGGCCTGCCCGCGGACCGGGGCTGGTCCGCGCTGCTCGGCACCGGCTTCTGCGGCGCGCTGACCACCTACTCGACCTTCGGCTACGAGACGCTGCGGCTGGCCCAGGACGGCTCGCGCTTCTACGCGCTGGCCAACGCCACCGTCAGCGTGATGGCCGGGCTCGGCGCCGGAGCGCTGGGACTCCTGGTCGCCCCGGGCGGAGCGTGAGGCGGCCCTGTCGTCCCGGGACCGGCTCCCGGCAGGTCACAGCTGCTCGCCGAGCTTGAAGCCGCGCTCGACGTCGCCCTCACGGGTGTAGGAGAAGCCGTCCGCGCCGACCGTCACGGCCATCTCGCTCGCGTCCGTACGCTCCACGACCGGCACCGGGCGGCCGTCGAGGTCGAGCACCGTCGACGCCTCGGTGTACCAGCTCGGGACGACCGGGTTGCCCCACCAGTCGCGGCGCTGGTTGTCGTGGACGTCCCACGTGACGAGCGGGTTGTCCGGGTCGCCGGTCCAGTAGTCCTGCGTGTAGATCTCCACGCGGTGACCGTCCGGGTCGAGGATGTAGAGGTAGAACGCGTTCGAGACGCCGTGACGGCCCGGGCCGCGCTCGATCCGGTCGGAGATGCGCAGGGCGCCCATCTTGTCGCAGATCGCGATGATGTTGTGCTTTTCGTGGGTCGCGAAGGCGACATGGTGCATGCGCGGGCCGTTGCCGCCGGTCATCGCGGTGTCGTGGACGGTGGGCTTGCGGCGCATCCACGCGGCGTACACGGTGCCCTCGCTGTCCTCGATGTCCTCGGTCACCCGGAAGCCGAGATCCACCATGTGCTTCGCCGCGCGCGGGACGTCCGGGGTGACCTGGTTGAAGTGGTCGAGGCGGACCAGGGCGCCCGGGGTGTGCAGCTGGTAGTGCCAGGCGAGGCGCTCGACGTGCTCGACCTCGTAGAAGTACTCGATCGGGAACCCGAGCGGGTCCTGGACGCGAACGGCGTCGCCGATGCCCTTGACGAAGCCCTCCTTGCGGCGCTCCACACGGCAGCCGAGCTCGGTGTAGAACGCGACCGCCCTGTCGAGCTCCTCCGCCGAGCGAACCCGGTAGGCGAACGCGGCGACGGCGGCCACCGGGCCCTGGCGCAAGACGAGGTTGTGGTGGATGAACTCCTCGAACGTCCGCAGGTAGATCTCGTCGTCGCTCTCCTCGGTGACGACGAGGCCGAGCATGTCGACGTAGAACTCGCGTGACTTCTTCAGGTCGGTGACGACCAGCTCCATGTAGGCGCATCGGATGATGTCCGGCGCCGGAGCCTTGGGGGTGGGGATGTCGGGGGTCATGACGCCTTCCTCGCTCTCACTCCTGCGGTACGAATGCCTACGTCTGCGTTCCGGACGTTCGCGTCCGCGTTCCGGACGCTCATTTCTGCGCCCTGGACGACGTGGCCGCCTGCGGTCCGACGCCGAAGCGCGGCGAGTGGGCGTCGTTCAGGGCGATGTGCACGGCCTGCTGGTCCGTGTAGAAGTCGATCGACCGGTAGCCGCCCTCGTGGCCGAGACCGGAGGCCTTCACACCGCCGAACGGCGTGCGCAGATCGCGCACGTTGTTCGAGTTGAGCCAGACCATGCCCGCGTCGACGCTCTGGGAGAAGGTGTGGGCGCGCTTGAGGTCATTGGTCCAGACGTACGCCGCGAGGCCGTACTCGACGCCGTTGGCGAGCCGGAGAGCCTCCTCGTCGCCGTCGAACGGGGTGATCGCGACCACCGGCCCGAAGATCTCCTCCTGGAAGATCCGCGCCTCCGGCCTGACGTCGGCGAAGACGGTCGGAGCGACGTAGTTGCCCTCGGGGCATCCTTCCGGGCGGCCCCCTCCCGCGACGAGACGGGCCTCGCGCTTGCCGATCTCGACGTAGCTCATGACCTTGTCGTAGTGCTCGGGGTGCACGAGCGCGCCGACCTCGGTCGCGGGGTCGGCCGGTTCACCGACCACGATGGCCTTCGCGCGCTCGGCATAGCGCTCCACGAACTCGTCGTACACGGGTCGTTCGACGAGGATGCGGCTGCCGGCCGTGCAGCGCTCGCCGTTGAGCGAGAACACCCCGAACACCGTCGCGTCCAGCGCCGATTCCAGGTCGGCGTCGGCGAAGACCACGGCCGGCGACTTGCCGCCGAGCTCCATGGACAGGCCCTTGAGGTACGGTGCCGCGTTCGCGTAGATGATCTGCCCGGTGCGGCTCTCACCGGTGAAGGAGATCAGCGGCACTCCAGGATGCTTCACGAGCGCGTCACCGGCTTCCTCGCCGAAGCCGTTGACCAGGTTGAACACACCGTCCGGGACGCCGGCCTCGCGGAAGATCCCCGCCCACAGGGATGCCGACAGGGGCGTGAACTCGGCCGGCTTGAGCACCACGGTGTTGCCGGTGGCGAGCGCCGGGGCGAGCTTCCAGGACTCGAGCATGAACGGGGTGTTCCACGGCGTGATCAGACCCGCGACGCCCTTGGGCTTGCGGTTCACGTAGTTCACCTGGCGGCCGGGCACCTTGTAGGTGTCGTCGCGCTGGGCGACGATCAGGTCCGCGAAGAACCGGAAGTTCTCGGCGGCACGCCGGGCCTGGCCGAGCGCCTGGGTGATCGGCAGGCCGGTGTCCCAGGTCTCCAGTTCTGCCAGCCGCCTGTCCTGCGCCTCGACCAGGTCCGCCACCCGGTGCAGCACCCGCGAGCGCTCGCGGGGCGCCAGCGTGGGCCACGGGCCGCCGAAGGCCCGCTTCGCCGCGGCCACCGCGCGGTCGATGTCCGCCTTCCTGCCGGCCGCGGCCTTGATGTAGACCTGGTTGGTGGCGGGGTTGAGGACGTCGAAGGTCTGGCCGTCGACGCTGTCGACGAACCGGCCGTCGATGAAGTGCTGGATGTGGTCCGGCAGCCCGCCGGGGACGTGCTGGCTCATGGTTGCTCCCGCGTCAGGTGGGTCGATGGGTTGCGGCCAACGGCCGGCGCGGCATGGCGGCGGCCGGCCTGGTAGGCCAGCACCGCGTGCAGGGTGCCGAGCCGGTGGTCACGGGCCGCGAGTTCGATGGTCAGAGGGGCCTCCCCCGCTTCGATCAACCGCAGGAGCGCCTCGTGCTCCCCGACGGACTCGCGCGCACGACCGGGCACGAAGCCGAAGACGGAGTCACGGAGCACGGTCAGCCGCTTCCACCCTCTGCCGACGAGGTCGGCGATGTGCGGGTTGGGGCACTTCTGGAAGAGCACCGTGTGGAAGGCGAGGTTGAGCTCGGTGAACCGTCGGGGGTCGAAGCTCTCCAGCTTCAGGGAGTCGGCCAGCTGGTCGTTGATCGATCGTGCTCGGGCGATGTGGTCGCCGGTGAGGCGCGGCGCCGACAGCGCGGTCGCGGCGCCCTCCACGAGGGCGAGCGTCTGCATCGTGTACTCGTACTCCTGCTCGTGCATGAAGGCGACCTGGGCGCCGACGTTGCGTTCGAAGGTCACCAGACCCTCCGCCTCGAGCAGGCGGATCGCCTCGCGGACCGGGACCGCGCTGATGCCGATCTCCCTCGCGATGGCATCGAGGACCAGGCGGTACCCGGGGGTGAACCGGCCGGTCTCGATCCGCTCCCGGATCCACTCGTAGGCGGCGCGGGACTTGCTCCCAGGCTGGGTCACGGCTGTTCCTCCCGCCAGGCCTGATAGCGGCCGCGCCATTCGGCGTCGAGCGGGAAGAGTCCTTCGACGGGATGGCCCTCCGCCACCCGCGCGGCGACCCACGCGTCCTCCGCCTCCTGGGCTGCTGCCCCGGTGGCGACCTGCCCGACGAGGTGGCGCGGGATGACGACGACTCCGTCGTCATCGCCGACGACGACATCGCCCGGCAGCACCGTGGCGCCCCCGCAGGTGATCGTGGCGTCGACCTCCCACGGGACGTGCCGCCTGCCGAGCACCGAGGGATGAGCGGCCTGGGCGAACGTCGGAAGGCCGATGGCGGCGACGGCGGCCGAGTCGCGCGCGGCCCCGTCCGTGACGATCCCGGCGGCGCCCAGCGTCTTGGCCCGCAGGGCGAGGACGTCGCCGACGGTTCCGGCGGTCGCGTCGCCGCGAGCCTCGATCACCAGCACCTCGCCTTCCGCGAGCGAGTCGAAGGCCTGCTTCTGAGCGTTGAAGCCGACGCCGTGGGACTCGAACAGATCCGGCCGGTGCGCGACGAAGCGCAGGGTCCGCGCGACCCCGATCATCTTCGTCCCGGGGGTCAGGGACCGGACACCGTCGATCGACGCGTTCGGATGGCCCAGCCTGCGCAACTGGGCGCTGATCGTCGCCACGGCGGCCGACGACAGCTTCTCGCGCACCTCGTCGGTCAGGGCGAACGGAGCCGGCGCGGTGACACCTGCCGTCTCGGCGTCGCCCCACGCCTCGATCCGCTGCAGGTCGTCGACATGAGGCCGCGCACCGTACTCGGCGAACGGCGTCGTCCCCTCCGCCACCCTGGTGACCAGGCGGCCGGTGCTCGGAGTCCCCGGGGCGGTCGGCGCGTCGACCTCGACCTCCACCACGTCGCCCGGGAGCGCGACGGAGGAGCCGGCGGGCGTGCCGGTCAGGATGACGTCGCCGGGCTCAAGGCTGATCAGCTGGGACAGGTCCGCCACCAGTGTCCCGAACGGGAAGACCAGGCCGGCGGTCGTGTCGTCCTGCTTGAGCACGCCGTTGACCCACGTGCGCACGCGCAGGGCCGCCGGGTCGACCGACGCGGCCGGGATCACCTCGGGGCCGAGCGGAGTGAACCCGTCTCCCCCCTTGCTACGCAGGTTCGAGCCCTTGTCGACGAGGCGGAGGTCGTAGAGGCCCCAGTCGTTGGCGGCGGTGATCCCCGAGATCGCCGCCCACCCCTGGTCGGGGGTGACCCGGCGCACGCGGGTGCCCACGATCAACGCGACCTCACCCTCGTACGCCAGCAGTTCCGTGCCCGCCGGGCGCTCGATGACGTCGCCGCTGACAGCCATCGACGAGGTCGGCTTGAGGAAGAACGACGGATGTGCCGGGGTTCTCCCCCGCTGCGCGATGCGCGACGGGTAGTTCAGGTGCACAGCGATGATCTTGCTGGGGCGTCCGAGCCTGTTCACACGGCCTCCTCGATGTAGTCGGCGGCGAGTCTCTCGCTCCCGCGGGCAAGCAGCTGGACGTCGGCGCCGACGAGGATGAAATCGGCGCCGGCGGTGAGGTACCGCCGGGCGAGCGCCGGCGCGAAGGCGTTGAGGCCGGCCTTGACACCTGCCGCCGCGGCGGCCCGGAGGCAGTGCTCGACCGCGGCCACCACCTCGGGATGGTCCTGCTCCCCGAGCACGCCCATCGAGGCCGCCAGGTCGGACGGCCCGATGAAGATGCCGTCGATGCCGGGTGTGGAGGCGATGGCCTCGACGTCGGCGACCGCCTCGGCTGACTCGATCTGGAGGTAGAGCGCGATGGTCTCGCGGGCGGTGTGCAGGTAGTCGGGGACCCGGTTCCAGCGCGACCCGCGCGCGAGCGCACTGCCCACGCCCCGGATCCCGCGTGGCGGGTACTCGATCGCGCGCACCGCCGCCGCGGCCTGTTCCGCGGTGTCGACCATCGGGATCAGGAGATTCTGCGCGCCGAGATCGAGGTACTGCTTGATGACGACGGGGTCGCCGATCGGCGGGCGGACCAGCGGGGTCACCGGATGTCCGCGCACCGCCTGCAGCTGGGCGAGCAGGGACTCCAGTCCGTTGGGGCTGTGCTCGGCGTCGATCAGCAGCCAGTCGAGCCCGCTGCCGGCGCAGATCTCGGCGACCAGCGGGCTGCCGCTGCACACCCACATGCCGATCAGGGGCCGGCGGGACGCCGCGAGAGCGTCGCGGAAGGTCGGGTCTACGCGAAACGACACGTGATCGCCCCCAGGTCGCCGTAGTCGGCGTGGACGCTGTCGCCGCGCTCCACCCACATCGGGCGGGTGAACGAACCGGACAGGATGATCTCCCCCGCCTCGAGCGACGTCCCGTGCTGGGCGAGTTTGTCGGCCAGCCAGGCCACGCCCGTGGCCGGGTGATTGAGCACGCCCGCGGCGACCCCCGTCTCCTCGATCGTCTCGTTCCGGTAGAGCAGGGCGCTGACCCAGCGCAGATCCACCGCGTCGACCGCGACGGGGCGCCCGCCGACGACCATCGCGCCCATCGCCGCGTTGTCGCTGATCGTGTCGACGATGGTCCGGCCCCGCAGCTCGATGTGCGAGTTGAGGATCTCCAAGGCGGGCACGACGTACCTGGTGGCGTCCAGCACGTCGAACACCGTGCAGGCCGGGCCGGTGAGCGGCCTGCCCAGCACGAAGGCCAGCTCGACCTCGACGCGCACGTTGGAGAAGGCGTCGAACGGCAGCACGCCACCGTTCTCGACCACCATGTCGTCGAAGATCACCCCGTAGTCGGGCTCGGTGATCCCGGTGGCCGCCTGCATCGCCCGCGAGGTCAAGCCGATCTTGTGGCCGACGATCCTGCCGCCCGCCTCCGTACGGCGCCTGGCCCACAGGGCCTGGACGGCGTAGGAGTCCTGGATCTCCATCCCGGGGTAGCGGGCGCTCAGAAGCGGCACGACGCTCCGCTCCCGGCCCGCCGCGAGCAGTTCGTCGGCGATCTGCTCGATCTGTTGCTGCTGAAGCACTGGCTCCATCCTCCATATCCGCGATCGGCCCAGACCATATACGATTTCGTATCATCATGGAACTAGTTAAACTGATTGAACATGTCTAATATGCGTTATCGTGACAGTGATGCAGGTGGACCAACCGCTTGAGGCGGGAGCGCAGACGTACCTGGCCCTCCGTGTCGTGACGCTGCACTGGGAGGCAGCGGGAATCGTGTCCGTCATCCTCGGCTCGGACGACGGCGCGGCCCTTCCGGCGTGGACACCCGGCGCTCACATCGACGTCGAGCTGGCCTCGAACCTCGTCCGGCAGTACTCCCTCAGCGGCGATCCCGCCGACCGTTCGTCCTACCGGATCACCGTGGCGCTCGAACCGGGCGGCCGCGGCGGGTCGAGGCACGTCCACGAACGGCTCCGGGTCGGCGAGATGCTGACCGTGAGCGCGCCCCGCAGCACATTCCCCTTCGCCGACGCCCCGCGCTATGTCTTCGTCGCGGGCGGCATCGGCATCACTCCCCTGCTGCCGATGATGCGGCGCGCCACTGCCATGGGCAGGCCATCGGATCTGTATCTCGCCGTCCGTTCCCGTCACGCGATCCCGTTCCGTGACGAGTTGGCGGACGGCACCGGGACCGTCCACGTGTTCGCCTCGGACGAGGGACGGCGCCTCGACCTGCGCGAGGCCATCGCACGGGCGCACCCCGCGGCGGCCATCTACTGCTGCGGCCCCGAACGGATGCTGGTCGAGGCGGAGCAGCACGCCCGCGACCGCGGGCGCGAGGTCACGGTGGAGCGCTTCCGGGCCAGGCCGTTGAGCGAGCCGGTGCGCCAGGGGACCTTCGTGGTGCGCTGCGCGCGCTCGCAGCGGTCCGTCACGGTCGAACCCGGACGGAGCATTCTCGACACCTTGGAGAGCGCCGGCATCGGCGTGCCCTCCTCCTGCCGCGAAGGCGTCTGCGGCACCTGCGAGCTGGCCGTGCTCGACGGCGCGGTCGACCACCGCGACTCGATCCTCACCGACGCGGAGAAACGAGCCAACGAAACCATGATGGTCTGCGTCTCGCGGGCCCTGACAGAGGAACTGGAACTCGATGTCTGATGTGACGACCACCCACGCCACCGAGGCCGCCGCCGATACGGGAACCGCCTACGGGCTGGAGCTCGGCGGGCCACTGGACGACCTCGCCCGGGTCGGCCCCGGCACGCCGTTCGGGGAGGTGCTGCGCCGGTACTGGCATCCGATCTCGAAGGCCGAGAAGGCCACCACCACCCCGCGGCGCGTCAAGGTCCTGGGTGAGGAGCTCATCCTCTTCCGCACCCGACGCGGCGAGCCCGCCCTGCTGCATCCGCGCTGCATCCACCGCGGCGCCTCGCTCTACTACGGAGGCGTGGAAGAGGACGGCATTCGCTGCTGCTACCACGGCTGGGTCTTCGATCCGCAGGGCCACTGCCTGGAGCAGCCCTGCGAGCCCGACCTCGGCCAGCACCGCGACAAGGTCCGCCAGCCGTGGTATCCGGTGCGGGAACGCTACGGACTGGTGTGGGCCTACCTGGGCCCCGCGGGCAAGAAGCCCGTCCTCCCCCGCTACGACGTCTTCGAGACCATCCCCGAGGGGCAGCAGCTGATCGTGAACGACGCCGGCGTCGGTGGCGGCGGGCCGGAGGTGCTGGACTTCAACTGGCTCCAGCACTGGGAGAACGTGATGGACCCCTTCCACGTGCCGATCCTGCACGCGCGGTTCAGCGGCGAGCAGTTCACCGCGGAGATGGCCGTGATACCCGAGGTCACCTTCGAGTACACGCCGGTCGGGGTCCGCTCGACGCAGATCAGGAAACTCGACGATCAGCGGGCGCTGCGCCGGCGCACCGAGGTGATGTTCCCCAACCTCCGTGTCGTGCCCAGCCCGCGGCTCACGCCCGGCCCGACCAACCTGATCGGATGGGTGGTGCCCGAGGACGACACCACCTTCCGGATCTTCACCCTCGCGGTCCACGAGGATCCCGACTTCCTGGTCAAGCTACGCTCCACCTTCGGCGGCAAGCCGTGGGCCGAGCTCAGCGAGGAGGAGCACCGGCGCATGCCCGGTGACTACGAGGCCCAGAAGAGCCAGGGGCCGATCTCGCTGCACTCCGAGGACCACCTCACTACCACCGACCAGGGCGTGGCGATGCTGCGCCGGATGATGGCCAGGCAGATCCGTGCCGTCACCGCCGGCGACGACCCGGTCGGTGTGATCCGCGACCCCGCCGACGAGATCGTCGGCATCACCGGCGGCAACTTCTTCCTCACCCGCGAAGAGGCCCTGGCGGAGGGACTCGTGGATGCCTAGCCCCGCCGCGCTCCTGGCCAAATACACCCCGGCGGCCGTCACCGCGGGGAGGCCGCTGGCCGTGCTCGGCGTCGACGGTGTCGTCGTCCTCGAAGGCGAGGCGCGCGTGCCGGCCCGGCTCGAGCACCTGTCGGCACGGGGAAAGTGGGTGCGCGATCTCCAGGTGCCCGACGGCACCCGCGAGGCCGTCGCGCACCTCGCACGACGCTACGGCATCGTCTGGGCCTCCGAGTGGGGGCCGAACGCGCACCTCGCGCTTGCCGGGGTGCTCGGCCTGCCCGCCGCCCCGTGGCCCTATCTGCCGGTGCAGTTCAACAAGCTGGCCGCCATCCGGGAGTACGCCGCCGGCCGGCCCTGGGTGTGGATCGATGACCCGGTCGTCGACCTGGACCCGCTGCCCGGCGAACCGGGCGGCGTCATCGTCCGGGTCGACCCCGCCCGGGGCCTGGCGGGACTCGACCTTTCCGTGATCGACGAGGCCGTCTTCGGCCCGGCCGCTTGACGGATGTCCTGTCAGGGAACCTCGACGACGTGGAAGTCGTCGTAGACGGTCTGGTGGCGCCGGACGGCATCGGCGGTGGCCGCCCGGTCCCCTGCGACGATCGCGGCGACCAGCTTCTCGTGGATCTCCAGCCGGACCCGGGAATTCGGCGGGATGCCGTCATCGGCGACATAGAAGTCGTCGTGTGACTCCACGTAGGCCAGCAGGCTGAGATAGACCGTCTTCAGAACGGGATTGGGGACGATCTCGGCGATGCGGCGGTGCAGCAGCCAGTTGGCCCGCAGGCCGGCGACCCGGTCGCTCCACGTCGCGCGGAGCTGTTCGAGAAGCCGGGTGAGGTCTTCGGCGTCGGCCGCGGAGCGGTGCTCGGCGGCCGCCTGCGCGACGGCGGGTTCCAGGGCGTCGATCACCCGGACGCAGTCGATCGCGGTGCTCGGCACGTCCTGGAGGTTGAGGAATCCGCTGCCGATCACGGCCTGCGCCGTTCGCTGGGCGACGAAGATGCCGCCCTGCGGACCGGTGCGGGTCGTGATCAGCCCCTTGGCCTCGAGAACGCGCACCGCCTCGGCGATGGTCGTCGGCGCCACCCCGAACCTGCCGGCGAGCTCCGCGCGGGTGCCGAGCCGGCTGCCCACCCGCAGGCGCCCCTCGACGATACCGTCTTCGATCTCGGACGCGACCGCTTCGACGGCTGAGCGCCGGCGCGGAACAGCTCGTGGAACAGACATGGTGGATCCAGTATCGCAGGCCGGCGGCGTTCGAGCGGCCGGCGCACGACCGGGTGAGGCCACCCGGCGGCGCGCGCCCCCGGCCCGCGATCCCGTCGGAGATCTCAGGCGATGGCCTCGGGCAGGCCCACCACGGTCTTGGTCTCCAGGAACTCCTCGATGCCGTACCGTCCGCACTCGCGGCCGACGCCCGAGCGTCTGTAACCCCCGAAGGGGGCCGCGACGTTGAGTCCTGCCCCGTTGACGCTCACCATCCCGGTGCGCAGGCGGCGGGCCACCGCCAGCGCTCGGGCCGGGTCCGCCGACCACACGCCACCCGACAAGCCGTACTCGGAGTCGTTGGCGATGGCGACGGCCTCGTCCTCGGTGGCATAGCTCATGATCGAGAGGACCGGTCCGAAGATCTCCTCGCGGGCGATCGTCATCTCCGGCCGCACCCGGGAGAAGACCGTCGGGGTGACGTAGGCGCCCGGCCCCCCGGTTCCCGCGCCACCCGCGATGGTTTCCGTGCCGCCCACGATGAGCCGCGCGCCCTCCGCGACCCCCGCGCGAATGTAGTCCTGGACGATCCGCTGCTGCCGCCGCGACGCCTGCGGGCCGAGTTTGGTGGCCGGGTCGGACGGCGGTCCGGGCACCCACCCGGCCGCCGCATCGGCCGCGAGCCGCTCGACCTCCTCCAGCAGGTGCTCGGGCACGAGCAGCCTGGTCAGGGCGGCGCAGATCTGGCCGGAGTTGGCGAAGCAGCCGCCGACGGCCTGCGGGACGACCGTCTCCAGGTCGGCGTCGTCGAGCACGATGCCGGCCGACTTCCCGCCGAGCTCCAGGGTGACCTTCTTGACCGTGCGGGCGGCCAGCTCGGCCACGCGCGCTCCCGCCCGTACGGATCCGGTCAGCGTGACCACGTCCACCAGCGGGTGCGCGACAAGCGCCTCCCCGGTGACCGGGCCGTCGCCTGGCACCAGGTTGAACACCCCCGCGGGCACTCCGGCGGCCTGGACGATCTCGGCGAAGACGTACGCGTCCAGCGGGGTCAGCTCGCTCGGCTTGAGCACGACCGTGCACCCGGCCACCAGCGCCGCTCCCACCTTGAGCGCGATCTGGTGCAGCGGGAAGTTCCATGGGGTGATCGCCGCGACCACGCCGGCGGGCTCGCGTACCACCAGGGCGCCGCCGATGGACTCCTCCGCCGCGTAGTCGCGGCCCGCTTTGACGATCTCGTCGAGATCGGCCAGCGCGACGCCCAGCTGCGCCTGCCTGGCGAACGTGATGGGCGTCCCCATCTGGAGGGTGAGCAGCCCGGCCAGTTCCTCCCGGCGCTCCTCGACCCCGGCCCTGATCCGCTCGACCAGTGCGACGCGCTCCGCCATCGAAACCTGGGACCAGGCCGGGAAGGCCGCGGCGGCGGCACGGACCGCGGCGTCGACGTCCGCGACCGAGCCGGCCGGGACCCGTCCCACCACCTGATCGGTTGCCGGGTCGACCACGTCGAGTGTGGCGGGGGCGTCGCCCAGCGGGGCGGTCCACGCACCGGCGATCAGCAGGTCATCGCGCTCGATCATGACGTCTCCAGTGGTGCGGGGCGCGGCACGCCCTCATGGATCAGATGCCAGGGGCCGGGGAACTCTCCGACGGGAGCGTCGACGAGCACCGGCTCGTTGGCGGTCAGCGCCTCCTTCAGCACCGCCTCCAGCTCCTCAGGGCCGCTCGCCCGCGCGGCGGCGATCCCGAAGGCGTCGGCGAGCTTGGCGTAGTCGGGATTGACCAGGTCGCTGGCGAAGTAGCGGGCGCCGAAGCGGTTCTTCTGGATCCGCCGGACGTTGCCGAAGTAGCCGTCGTTGAACACCACCGTCACCGTGGCCAGGCCGTACTTCTTCGCCGTGGAGAGCTCCTGGAGGGTCCAGGAGAACCCTCCGTCGCCGGTGACGGAGACGACGGGCCGCTCCGGGGCGGCCGTCTTCGCGCCGAGCGCGGTCGCGAAGCCGTATCCCAGCGTGCCCTGGTATCCCGGCGTGAGGTAGGTGCGCGGCCGGTAGACCGGGAAGCAGACATTGCCCGCGTAGCCGATCTGGGTCAGCTCGCTCACCAGGACGCCGTCGTCGGGCAGCGTGGAACGGATCGCCTTCAGGTAGGCCCGTTGCGGGGCGATGTCGGCGTACTGCTCCTCCAGCCACGCCCGTACCGCGTCGAACTCGGCCACGCGGGACTCACGGTCGGCGCCGCGCAACTCCTCGGCCAGCGCGGCGAGCGCCAGCCGGGCGTCCGCGTGCACGCCGAGCTCGGGAGCACGGGGCTCGCCGAGGTCGGCGGCCTCGGCGTTGATCAGGACCAGCCGGGCCCGGGCCGTGTTCACCTGGCCGCCGAACGCGGTCACGAAGCGGGTGCCCACCGCGAGCACGACGTCGGCGTCCTCGCGCAGCCGGCGAAACGCGAGCGCGTCGAACGCGAGCCGATGCCTGGCGGAGATCGCGCCACGGCCGTTCTCGCTCATCACCACCGGCGCGTGCAGGATCTCCGCCAGTTCGCGCAGTTCCTCCGAGGCGCCGGCGGCGATCACACCGCCACCCGCGTAGATCACCGGCCGCCGGGAGCCGCGCAGCATCTCGGCCACGGCGTCGATCGGCTTCTGGTCCGGAACGGCGGGCGCGGCCGGAGCGGCGCCGGGGATCTGGACGTCGGCCCGCGCGGCGAGCACGTCAGGGGGGATCTCCAGGCCGACAGGGCGGGGCCGTCCCGAGCGCAGCTCGGCGAAAGCGCGGTGGACCAGGCCCGGGATGTCCTCGGGACGCTTCGCCATGCCGCTCCACTTGGTGAGCGTACGCAGGATGCCGCTCTGGTCGGGGATCTCGTGCAGCGCGCCGAGCCCCCTGCCGATCGCCCCCGAGTCGATCTGCCCGCAGACGTACAGCAGCGGGGAGGAGCAGGCGTACCCGGTGGCGAGGCCGGCCAGGCCGTTCAGCATGCCCGGCCCCGGCACCACCATCGCGACGCCGGGCCGGCCGGTGGATCGCGCGTAGCCGTCGGCCATGTAGGTCGCGGCCTGCTCGTTACGCACGCAGGTGAAGGCGATGTCGTCGCCGGCGTGGTAGAGCGCGTCCGCGGCATGGTCGAGCTGCACGCCGGGGATGCCGAAGATCTGGCTGACGCCGTTGGCCGCCAGCGAACGGGCGAGAGCCTCGCCGCCCGTCATGTCCATGGGTCTCCTTAGGGAAAGTGATCGGCCGAGGACCGGAACCCGACCGCGCATCCCCGAACCAGGCTTATCTCATAAACCATATATATGGTTATGGCTGTTGTCGGAGAGTGTCAACCATTTGTATGGTTTCTATGGATCGGCGGAAGCATGATGGCTCCGCCGCGCGGCGAACGATCTACAGTTGACGGCGTCGCCGTCCAGGGGAGAAGCCGGAATGTACGACGCAGAGACGGTCACCCAGGTGACCTTCGACCACAGCGACGCGCGGTCGTCGATCGCCGAGACGCTGGTCGAGCGCATCGAAGAGACGATTCGCCGCAACCACCTCGCACCGGGCCGCCGCCTGGGCACCAAGGACGAACTGCGCCAGCAGTTCGGCGTCGCGCCCGCGACGCTGGCCGAGGCCATCCGGGTGCTGCGCCTGCGCGGCGTGCTGGACGTGCGCCCGGGGCCGGGCGGCGGCATCTTCGTCGCCGAGCAGTCGCCCCTGGTCCGGCTCGGCCACGACATGCTCCAGCTCGGCGCAGGCGGCGCCTCGGTCAAGCACTGCCTGGCCGTTCTGGACGTCCTCGACCAGGAGGTGGCGCTCGACGCGGCCGCCCACCGCACCGAACAGGACATCGACGAACTGACCGAGATGATCGAGCGGCTGCGGCAGTCCTGGCCCGACCCGGCCGAGGCCCAGCGCCGCAACTGGGACCTGCACCGCCGGCTCGCCCTGATCTCCCCCAACACCCTGCTGCGCACCATGTACACCCGGCTGGTCGACTACATCAGCAGAGACCTGTCCTCCGCCATCACCGCGGAGGACTTCCGCAAGGGCTCGGCAGACCGGCTGCAGGTCCACGTCGACCTGGTGGAAGCGGTGATCCGGGGCGACCAGCGCGGCGCCGAGGCCATGGCCCTGCGCCACCGCGGCCTGACGCGCGACGATCGCTGACCTGCGGGCCGAGGAAGGGCCGCAGGACGGGCAAGGGGCCGGCGCCGACGGGGGCGCCGGCCCCTTCCGCGTCTTGCAGCTCCACCGAAATCATTATATAGATTTAGGTGATTAGGTTCCATGGTCAGAGGAGTGAGATGACCGTCAAGCACCGCCCCTCCATCGACGGGCTGGCCGCCTACAAGCCGGGCCGGGCTCCCGCGGCGGGCCGTCCCCAGGTCAAGCTCTCGTCGAACGAGATGCCGTTCGGGCCGTTGCCGGCCGTGCTGGACGCGATCTCACACGCGGCCGCGACGTTGAACCGCTACCCCGACTTCCACCGGGTGCGGCTGACCGAGGCGCTGGCCGAGCGGCACGGCGTGGATCCGTCGCAGGTGGTCGTGGACAACGGTTCCGGTGCGCTGCTGCAGGTGCTGGCCTCGGTCATCGCCGGTCCGGGCGACGAGATCCTCCACGCGTGGCGGGCCTTCGAGAGCTACCCGATCGTGACCGCGGTCTCGGGGGCGACCGGGGTCACCGTCCCACTGGACGACCGGTACACCCATGACCTGCCCGCGATGGCGGCGGCGGTGACCGACCGCACCCGGATGGCGATCGTGTGCAACCCGAACAACCCGACCGGCACCGTGGTCTCCCGCGCCGAGCTGGACCGGCTGCTCGACGCGCTGCCCGACGACGTGCTGCTCGTCCTGGACGAGGCCTATCACGACTTCGTCACCGACCCCCGCTCGCCGTGCGGCATCGACCTCGTCGGCGAGCGGCCCAACGTCGCCGTGCTGCGGACGTTCTCCAAGGCGTACGGCCTCGCCGGGCTGCGGGTCGGATACTGCGTGACCCGGCCGGAGACGGCCGAGCTGATCAGGAAGGCGGTCGTCGGGTTCTCGGTCTCCACCCTGGCTCAGGCCGGCGCCCTCGCCGCTCTGGACCCGGAGTCGGACGTCGAGCTCAAGCGGCGCGTCGCGCACGTCGTCGAGGAGCGCACCCGTGTCGCCGCGGAGCTGGCCCGGCTGGGCGTGCCCGTCGTCCCCAGCCAGGCCAACTTCGTGTTCATGCCGATGCCCGACGGCCCCGCCATGGCCGCCGCGCTGGAGGAGCGCGGAGTGATCCTGCGGGCCTACGGCACGGACGGGCTGCGCGTCACCATCGGCACGACCGAGGAGAACGACCGCTTTCTCGCCCTCGCCGCCGAGCTGCTGCGAAGGTCCTGACTCCTCTCCTGCGGGCGCCGCGGGCCGGCGCCCGCAGGAGACAGGACAGCGGACGGTGGCGGCCGATCCGGTGGCCTCGCTCAGCCCCGGGCCGCGACGTGTCGCATCGCGAGCGCGGCGAGGGCCACGGCCTGGTCGGCGAGCACGCCGTCGTCGAACAGCGCGCGCGGCGAGTGATTCATCTCCGCCCGCGCCGGGTCGACGTGCGACGGCGTCGCCCCCAGGAACACGAAGGCTCCCGGCACCTCGTCGAGCACGAAGGAGAAGTCCTCCGAGGCCATCACGGGTGACTCCAGCCGGAGCACGCGCTCGGCCCCGAAGGTCTCGGTCAGCGTGTTCAGGGCGCTTTCAGCACGTTCGGTGTCGTTGACGGTGACGGGATAGACGACCTCGAACTCCGTCTCGGCGCGGCAGCCGTGGGCCGTGGCGATGCCCTGCGCCAGCGCCGGCAGCTCCGTGGCCAGGCGCTCGGAGGCCGCCTTCGACAGGGTGCGGACCGTCGCGCCGAGCTCGGCCCGCTCCGGGATGACGTTCAGCACCTCGCTCGCCGCGAGCTTCGTCACCGAGATGACGACCGGATCGAACACGGAGACGCGCCGGGTGACGTACGACTGCAGCGCGAGCACGATCTCGGCGAGCACCGGCACCGGATCCACGGCCTCGTGCGGGCGCGAGCTGTGCCCGCCGGATCCGATCACCCGCGTGCGCAGCACGTTCGCACCGCCCATGAGCGGGCCGGGACGCGTGGAGAACGTGCCGGGCGCACCGGGCAGGACATGGATGCCGTAGGCCGCCTCGACGCGCTGCCCGGCCGCCTCGAGAACGCCCTCGTCGATCATCAAGGGCGCTCCCCCGCCGGCCTCCTCCCCCGGCTGGAACATGAGGACGACCGAGCCGCGGATCTGCGATCGCCGCGCCGCGAGCAGCCGCGCCGCCCCGACCAGGCCGGCGACGTGCAGGTCATGACCGCAGGCGTGCATCGCGCCGTTGCGCGAGGCGTACTCCAGCCCGGTCTCCTCGCCGATCGCGAGCCCGTCCATGTCCGCCCGAAGCAGCACCGAAGGGCCGGGCCGGTCGCCACGGAGGACGGCGGTCACGGAGCTGAGGCGCTCGCCTGTGCGGATCTCGAGATCGAGTGGCCTGAGTGCCTGGATGATCGCCGCCTGGGTGCGCGGCAGTTCGAAGCCCACCTCGGGCTCGCGGTGCAGACGGCGCCGAAGCGCGACGAGACCGTCACGGAGGCCGGCGGCGTCGGCGCGCAGCGAGCCGGGTGTCAACGCGCTCATCGCCCGGCCCGCCGATCCGCGTCCGCACGTGGCGTCCCGGCCGCCATCGCTCTCATCGCTCAGCCCACCGATCCGCCACCACGGGCGCGCCGTTGCCGGCCCGGTAGACCTCGCGGCCGAGGATGTGCACGCGCTCGACGGCCGAGCCGAGATCGAGCGGGTCGCCGCTCCACACGACGACGTCGCCGTCGCGGCCCGGCTCCAGCGCGCCGACCCGCTCGCCGAGCCCGGCGATCGAGGCCGCGGCCGAGCTGATCGCCGCGATCGCCTCGTCCCAGGTCAGTCCGGCTCGTCGGGCGACGGCCGCCTGCAGGACGAGAGCGTCGATCGGCACCACGGGATGGTCCGTGCAGATGGCGGTGCGGACACCGGCGCGCGCCAGCGTGACGAGGTTGCCCACGGACGCCTCCCGGGTCTCGACCTTGCCCCGGGTGCTGAGCACCGGGCCGAAGATGACGGGCACGTCGCGCTCGGCCAGCTCGGCGGCGAGCCGGTGGGCCTCGGTGCCGTGGTTGAGCACCAGGCGCAGGCCGAACTCGTCGGCGATCCGCAGCGCGGTCGCGATGTCGTCGTGGCGGTGCACGTGCTGGTCCCACGCGAGGTCGCCCGCCAGCGCGGCGGCGAGCGCCTCCTTGCCGAGGTCGCGTGCGAAGAACTCGCCCTTGTCGCGGGCCTCTGCCTGCCGGGCTGCGTACTCGCCCGCCGCGATGAGCGCCCGCCGGATGACGAGCGCGACACCGAGCCGGGTACGCGGCAGCCGGCCGCGCTCGCCCCAGGCGCTCTTGGGGTTCTCGCCCAGAGCCGACTTCACCCCGGCCGGCTGCTTGACGACCTGCTCGTCGACGGTCCGCCCACCCCAGGTCTTCATGGCCACGCTCGTCCCGCCGATCGGGTTGCCCGATCCGGGCTTCACGACCACGGTCGTGACCCCGCCCGCGAGCGCGTCCCGGAAGGCGCGGTCCTCGATGTTGACGGCGTCGATGGCACGCACGGCGGACATGTCGGGTTCGCTGACCTCGCTGGCATCCGCCCCCGCGGGGCCCTCGCCGTCCTCGTGGGCGCCGATGTGCGTGTGCGCGTCGACGAACCCGGGGAGCACCCAGCGCCCGCCCGCCTCGACGACGGGGACGCCCTCGGGCACGAGTGGATCGTCGTCCACGCGTTCGATGACGCCTTCTCGCACCAGGACCGTGCCGCGGTCGATGACGCGACCGGTGCCGGTCACCACGCGTCCACCGACGAATGCGACCTCCGCCATGCTCACTTCCCTTCCCTGCCGTTGCCGTGCGCGGCCACCTGCCGCGCCTCCACGTCGATCACGCCGCTCCCCCGCCGATGAACGCCCTGAGGTCGGCCGACAGCGCGGCCAGGCCGGCGGGATCGGTGTACATCATGTGCCCGGCGGGGTAGCGTCCCTCGCTCAGGCGCGCGGCCGGCAGCCCGTACTGCGCGCGCAGGTGCTCGAGCGACCCGACGGTCGTCAGGGTGTCGAAGTAGCCGGTGCCGAAGAACAGGCGCGCGCCGGCGTTGGCGCGCAGCAGCGCCGCGAGGTGGGCCGGGTAGTCGAACACCGCGAAGGGCGAGGGCATCGCGCTGCCGCCGAACCGGGAGACGGCCGCGCTTTCGAGGTAGTTCCAGCGCTCGTGAGCGGCGACCGCGATGCGGTAGCGGCGCTTGCGGGGGATGCCGAGGTGCTCGGTGAACAGCCGCCGCGCGGCGGCGTAGAAGACCGGATCGAGCCGTACGGACGCCGCGTCGACCTGCGGCTCGCCCGCACCGGCCGGGACGGGCAAGGTGTAGCGCGCGTCGGTCAGGCCGAGCACGAGTCCCCGGTCGGCGAGCAGCAGCGTACGGAACTCCTGCGTGTCCACGCGGAGGCGGCGCGCCCGGAGTTCGGCTTGGCCGAGCCCGGTGAAGCCCGCCAGCCGCTCGACGACGGCGTCGGGCATCGCGCCGCCGAGCAGCGCCGCCGCGTAGTCGCCGACGGCGAACGCGTGCGCCCGGCGCACCACCTCGTCCAGGGCCAGCGCGCCGTGGGCGCCTTTCCCGTGGTACCACGCGGCGGCCGCGAGCAGCGGGAGGGCGGCGACGAACCCCGCGGGGTTGCCGGGGCGCTGCGTGGTCTCCTGCGCGTTCACGCACTGGCCGAGCATGGCGACACCGGAGACCACGACCGGCTCCTCGGCCGTGAGAAGGGCCGTGGCGGTGAGCGCGGCCCGGATCGTGCCGTAGCTCTCGCCGAGCAGGTGGACGGGCGATTCCAGACGGTGGTGACGCTCCAGCCACGAGCGCACGATCTGCGCGGTGATCGCGGCGTCGCGCTCGGCGCCCGAGATCGCGGCGGGGTCGACGCCGTCGGCGAGCCGGCCGAAGCCGGTGTCGATCGGGTCGACGAACACCAGGTCGGCGGTGTCGATGAGGGCGTCGGGACTCACCGCCAGCGTGTCCCGCGCCACGGGCGCGGCGTCGAGATCGCCGGGGACCGCGGCCCGCCAGGGGCCGAGCCCGCCGAGGTGGAGCCACACCGAGGAACAGCCCGGCCCGCCGTTGAAGAGGAAGAGCACCGGGCGCTCCACCTCCGCCGCGTCCCGGACATACGCGAAGGTCCATGCCTCGCCGAGCGGGCGCCCCGCGTCGCCGGCGATCGGGAGGCGATCTGCGGTCGCCGTGAAGTCGACCGGGGCGTCACGCACCACCGTGGAGTGCCGGCTCATGTAGCGCTTGGGCATATCGTGGTCCTCGCGAAGCCATCGCATAAATGGTTATAATCATTTGAGACCATATGGAACCTACGTTACAGGTGTCAATACCGCCCATCTTTGAGGGGAGCAGGATGACCGAGCGCGAAAGTGCGGTCGACGCCGAGGAACGCGTCGAGACCCGGCACACCATCCGGTTCGGCGAGCGCACGCTCGAGTACACCGCGGCCGCGGGAACCGTCATCGTTCACAACGACCACGGGCAGCCCAGGGCGAGCATGTTCTACGTCGCGTACTCCGCTTCCCGCGAGGAAGGCGCCGCCAGGCGGCCGATCACCTTCCTGTTCAACGGCGGGCCAGGCTCGGCGAGCCTCTGGCTCAACATCGGCGGGTTCGGGCCGAAGCGCGCGCCGACCGCGACGCCGGAGGCGACCCCGCCCGCTCCGTACACCGTCGGCGACAACCCGCACAGCCTGCTGGAGCACAGCGATCTCGTCTTCCTCGACGCCCCCGGCACCGGCTATTCGCGCCTGCTCGGCGACACCCCGGCCGCCGAGATGTGGGGCGTCGACCAGGACGTCGACGCGTTCGCCCGCGCGATCACCCGCTACCTGACCCTCACCAACAGCTGGAACGCCCCCCGCTTCCTGTTCGGCGAGTCGTACGGGACCACCCGGGCGGCAGCGCTCGTGCATCGGCTGCAGAACCAGGGGCTCGACTTCAACGGCGTCGTGCTGCTCTCGACCATGCTCAACTGGGCGGAGAACCATCTCGGCCTCGACCAGGAGCACATCAACCTCCTGCCCTCACTCGCCGCGACCGCGTGGTACCACGGCCGGTCACGCATCGGCGCGACGAGCGTCCAGGAGGTGCTGGCCCAGGCGCGCGAGTTCGCGCAGGCCGAGTACGCGACCGCGCTCCAGTTCGGCGACCGGCTCCCCGCCGATCGCGAGCAGGCGGCGATCGAGCGCTTCAGCGCCTTCACGGGCCTCGACGCCGACCTCGTGCGCCAGCGGCGCTTCCGCATCGGCATGGAGCCGTTCCGCTACGCCCTCCTCGCCGACCAGGGCCGGGTCGTCGGCCGTTTCGACACCCGCTTCGTGGCCGATCACCAGTACGTGGTCGGCACCGGCTCGCACGACCCCGCGACCGACGACGCCGCCACCGCCGGCGTGAACAGCGCGCACCTCTCGGCGTTCCGGCAGCACCTCGCGAGCGACCTCGGCTACACGAGCGATCTGCACTATCGCCACCTGTACAACATGGTGATCTCGCGCGCCTGGGACTGGCACCACAAGGCCCCCGGCATCGACGAGCCCATGCCGGTGCCCGTCGTGAGCCTCGACCTGTCGGCGGCGATGCGCCGCAACCCGAACCTGCGGGTCGCGGTGATGGGCGGCATCTACGACCTCGCGACCCCGTTCTTCGGCGCCGAGGTCGACATCGCCAAGCTGTATCTCGCCCCGCATCTGCGCGAGAACATCGAGTTCCGCTTCTACGAATCGGGGCACATGACGTTCGTCGACGAGGTCGTCGTGGCGAGGATGAAGGCCGACCTAGCGTCCTTCTACGCCCGGGCGACCGCCCACAAGCCGGTCGATCCCTCCTGACCTCCGCCGCGCCGGCGGCCCATCACCATCAGGCCGCCGGCTGCGTCCTCACCCGGCCTCGTGGTCGGCACCTCAACCTCGCGGTCAGCGCCCCGGCCGCGCGGTCAACCGAGGTGCCGGAGCGCCAGCGACGCCAGCGCGACGGCCTGGTCGGCGAGGACGGCGTCGTCGAAGACGACGTGCGGCGAATGGTTCGGCGCAGCCGTCTCGTGATCGAGGTCGCGCGGTGTCGCGCGGAGAAAGACGAAGGCCCCGGGCACCTCGCGCAGCACGTAGCTGAAATCCTCCGACCCCATGACGGGTGCGGGCGAGACGCGAACGCGCTCGCCGCCGAACGTCGCCGACAGCGTGGCCAGCGCGTCGCTCGCGAGCGCGGGATCGTTGACCGTCGGCGGGCACAGCACGCGCACCTCGACGTCGGCGCCGCACCCGTGCGCGGCGGCCACGCTCCTGACGAGTCCGGGAAGCTCGGCCTGCAACCGGGTGAGCACGTCCATGGACAGCATGCGGATCGTCGCGCCGAGCTCGGCCTCGCCCGTGATGATGTTGCGGGCCGCTCCGCCCGCCCGCAGCCGCGTCGTGGTGAGCACCACAGGGTTGAAGACGTCGAACCGGCGCGTCACGAACGTCTGGAGCGCCTGGACGAGCTCGGCGGCGGCCGGCACGGGATCGACCGTGAGGTGCGGGGCGGACGCGTGGCCGCCCCGGCCACGGACGACTACGTCCAGCTCGGCGCAGCCCGCCATGAGCGGTCCTGGGCGTGTCGAGAAGACGCCGAACTCGCCCGGCACCACGTGGATGCCGTACGCCGCCACGGGACGCGCCCCCGCGGCGTCGAGCACCCCCTCCGCGATCATGCGAGCGGCGCCGTCCCCGAGCTCCTCGCCGGGCTGGAACATGAACACGACGTCGCCGGCGAGCTCCTCGCGCCGCCCGTGCAGCAGCATCGCCGCGCCCACGAGTCCGGCCACGTGCAGATCGTGCCCGCACGCGTGCATCGCCTCTCCACGCGCGCGGTACGGCAGGTCGGCCTCCTCGCGCATGGGCAGCGCGTCCATGTCGGCACGCAGCAGCACGGCCGGCCCTGGACTGCCGCCTCTGAGGACCGCCACGACCGAGTCCAGTTCCCTGCCCAGCGTGATCTCGACGTCGAGGTCCGCCAGCGCGGCGATGATCCGCTGCTGGGTCCTCGGCAGCCGCAGGCCGAGCTCGGGGTCGGCATGCAGCTCCCGGCGCAGCCCGATGAGCTCGGGCAGGATCCGGCGGGCGTGCTCGCGCATCACCGGGCACCTTCCGGGTCGGTGAGCCGCAGCAGGTGATCGGTTCCGGCGTTCTCGATGCGCGGGATCGCCGACACGAGCGCCCGGGTGTACGGCCGGCGCGGATTCGCGACGATCGCCGCCGCGTCACCGTGCTCGACCACGCGTCCCCGGCTCATCACCGCGGTGGTGTCGGCGATGTAGCGGACGGCGGCGAGGTTGTGGGTGATGAAGATCATCGAAAGGTCGAGCTCGCGCTGCAGGTCGCGGATGAGGTTGAGCACCGCGCCCTGGACCGAGGCGTCGAGCGCCGAGGTGATCTCGTCGGCGACGATCAGCCGCGGGCGCACGGCGAGGCACCGCGCGATGGCCACGCGCTGCCGCATCCCGCCCGAGATCTGCGACGGGTACTGGCCGGTGACCGCCGCCTTCAGGCGCACGAGATCGAGCAGTTCGCGGACGGACGCGGCCCGCTGCTTCGCGTCGAGATCGCCGTGCGTGGTCAGGGCCTCCTCGATCGTCTCGCCGACCGTCATGCGCGGGTTCAGCGACGAGTAGGGATCCTGGAAGATCATCTGTACGTCCCGGGCCCGGCGACGACGGTCGACCCCGCGCGTGCGCAGCAGGTCGTCGCCGTCGAGCGTGACGCGCCCGGACGTCGCCCGCTGCAGGCCGGCGACCGTGCGCGCGACGGTGGACTTGCCCGACCCCGACTCCCCGACCAGGCCCACGATCGTGCCGTGCGGCACGGTCAGTGAAACCCCGTCGACGGCGTTGACGGCACGGTGGCGGTGACCGAAGGTCACGACCAGGTCCTCGATGACGAGCTCGGCCATCAGGCCTCCACCTCCTCGCGCCCGGGCGCGGTGTCAGGCGCGGTCGCGTCCTGCGGGTGCCAGCACGCCACCCGGCCCAGGTGACGGTGCGGAGCCAGAACCGGGGTCTCGGTCCGGCAGCGGTCGGTCGCGAACGCGCAGCGGGCGGCGAAGGCGCACCCTGGCACGGGCCGCGACAGGTCCGGCGGCTCGCCCGGGATCGTCACCAGCTGCCGGGTGCGGTCGGTGCCGAGGTCGGGAAGCGAGGCCGTGAGGGCCCTCGTGTACGGGTGCGCGAGGCGTTCCGGGGTCGCCAGGAGGGCGCAGTCGACGTCCTCGACGATCCGGCCGGCGTACATCACGAGGATCCGCCCGCAGAGCTCGGCCAGAACGGCGACGTCGTGCGACACGACGATGGCGGCCGTGCCCGACTCGGCGCACCCGCGCCGCAGGAGCGCGAGCACGCGCCGTTGGACGGTCACGTCGAGCGCCGTGGTCGGCTCGTCGGCGATGATGAGGGACGGCGAGCCGATCTGCGACATCGCGATGAGCGCACGCTGCCGCATCCCTCCCGAGAACTCGTGCGGGAACTGCTGGGCGCGGTGCTCGGCATCGGGGATCCGCACGTCGTCGAGCGCTCGAACCGACATCTCACGTGCCTGCCTGCGCCCGGCGTTGCCGTGGACACGCGGGACCTCGGCAAGCTGGGCACCGACACGCAGGGCCGGGTTCAACGCGGTGAGCGAGTCCTGGAACACCACGCCGACACGGGTTCCGAGCACCTTGCCCGCGGCCGCGGGCGTGAGACCGGTCAGGTCCTCGCCGTCGAACCGCAACCGCCGCGCGGTCACCGCCGCACCCGCGGGGGCGAGCTGCGCGACCGACATCACGGTGACGCTCTTGCCGCTGCCGGACTCGCCGACCACCCCCACGATCTCCCCTGGCGCGATGCGGAAGGAGACATCCTGGACGGGGGTGATCCAGCCGTCCGGTCCGGGGAAGGACACCGACAGCCCGTCGACCTCAAGGAGCGGGACGACCGTGTCCACTCCCTCCTCCGTGCTCTCCTTCGGGGTCGCGGACGGCGTCTCCACCGGTCGCGCGGCGACCGGCGCCGGGCCGAGCCGACGAGGCGGCAACGCCTTCCCGTGCTCGCGGTGGCGCAGATGCGCGGCGAGCGACTCGCCGAGCATGCTGAAGGCGAGACCGGCGAACACGACCGCCACACCGGGACCGATGGCGGCGACGGGCGAGTTGTACACCTCCCCGAATCCCTCGCTGAGCAGGCGGCCCCAGTCGAAGTCCGGGGGCTGGACGCCGACGCCGAGGAAGCTCAGGCTCGACAGCGCGAGCAGGCCGCCGCCGATCGAGGTGGTCACGTTGACGATGACGGGCTCGGCGATGTTCGGGAGCACGTACCGGGTGAACTGGCGCCTCCGGGAAACGCCGAGCATGCGGGCGGCGGCAAGGTACTCGGATCCGCCGACGCGCGAGGACAGCGTCTGCGCGAGGCGCGCGAACGACGGCGCCATCGTGAGCGCGAGGGCGACCACCGCGGTCGTGGCCCCCGTACCCAGGAGGATCACGGTGAGCATGGCGATGAGGAGCACGGGGAACGCGAGCCACGTGCCGATGACGCCGGCGAACCACCGCTGGGCGCGCGCGCCGAGCACCGCGGGCAGGGCACCGAGCAGCAGGCCGGCGCACGCGCCGATGGCGGTGGCCGCGACGGCCATCACCAGCGACAGCCTCGTGGCCACGAGCGTGCGCAGGAGCACGTCACGGCCGAGCTTGTCGGTGCCGAGCAGGTGCTCGGCCGACGAGGGCAGCGTGATGGCGTCGGGATTCGCCGCCGCGGCCTGCCCGCCCCACAGCACCGGAGCGAGCACGGCCAGCACGACCAGCACCCCGAGCATGCACGCGGCGGTGATCGCCATCGGCTGCCGCAGCAGGGCGGAACGGCGGGTCGTCATGAGGTCTCCAACAGCGAGGTACGCCGGTCGAGCAAGGAGAGCACGAGGTCGACCAGCAGGTTGACCACGAGGATGATCGCGGCGTACACGAGCGCGAGGCCCTGGACGATGCCGTAGTCCTTCGTGGTGATGGCTCCGACGAAGGCGGTTCCGAGCCCTGGCCAGTTGAACACCTGCTCGACGAGCACGCTGCCGGCGATCATCGCCGCGAGCAGCGTCCCGCCGATCGTGAGCGTCGCGGTCAGCATGTTCGGCAGAGCGTGCCGGAAGTAGATCATCCAGGCGGGAAGCCGCTTCGAGCGTGCCGTGCGCACGTAGTCGTCCTTGAGCGTGTTGAGTGCCTCGATGCGGGCGATGCGGGCGATGGACGCCGCGGCCGAGACGGACAGGGCGATCACCGGCAGCAGGTACGACGCGGGACCCGTGCGCCCGGCCACCGGCAACGCGTGCAGCGTGATGGCGAAGACGATGACGAGGACCACGCCCAGGAGGTATTCGGGGATGGCGGCGATGAACGCCGTGACCCCGGTGAAGGCCATCTCCGTGCCCCGGCGGCCGTTGCCCTGGGTGATGATCGCGATGCCGAGTCCCACGGGAACGGCGACGAGCAGCACGGCCAGGAAGGCGATGCCGGCGAGCTCGAGCGTCGCCGGCAGGCGATGCGAGACGAGCTCGGTGACGGAGCGGCCCGTGATGAGCGAGACGCCGAGATCACCCCGGAACAGCCCCGAGAGGTAATCGAGGTACTGCAGGACGAGCGGATCGTTCAGGCCGAGCTGCTCCCGCCGGGCCTGGACCACGCTCTCGTCGGCGGTCGCGCCCAGCGCGGAACGGACGGGGTCGCCGCCCGCGATCCGCAGCACGAGGAACGCGACCGTGACGATCACCCACATGGCGACGAGCATGCGCCCCGTGCGCCGCAGGAGGAAGCCGAGCCACCGGTTGCCGAGAGGGCGGCCGGACGCGGATGTCGGACGCGTCATCGGACTACTTCGACACGCGCAGGCTGGTGGGCACGACGAGCGTATTGGAGTTCAGGCTGAACGTGACGCCGTTGCCGTAGGTGGTCTCGGTCGACTCGTACAGCGGCATCAGTTCGAGGTCCTTGACCAGCGAGCTCTGCGCGGCCGCCCAGCTCTCGCAGCTCTCCTCCCCCGCGTGGCCCTGCGCCGTGGCGGCCAGCTCGAAGAACTCCTTGTTGGTGTTGTACGTCCAGTTGCCGCCCTTCGGGGGGAAGTCACCCGAGAAGATGCCCTGCCACGTGCTCGGGAGGGTGGTCGAGATGGGAGCCCACACCAGGTCCCATTCGCCGCCCTGGAAGATGACGTCGGTGTACGACGGTGACGGCGTCGGGGTCGCCTTCACGCCGATCTTGGCGAGATCCTGCTGGATGAGTTCGATGCCCGCGACGGTCGACTTGTCGGAGTTCGCGGGGTAGAGCAGCACGAGCGACAGCGGGTGGCCGTCCTTCGCCCGCGTGCCGTCCGCGCCCTTGGCCCAGCCGGCCTTGTCGAGCGCGGCGCCGGCGGCGTTCTGGTCGAACGCCGTGAGCGCCGGAGTGATGTCGGTGGTTTTGCAGACGTTGCTGTACGACGTCGTGAGGCTCTTCATCGGCACGCCGCGACCGCCCGTGCTCACCTTGCCCACCGCGTCGCGGTCGATGGCGCCGGCGAGCGCCTGGCGTACGGCCAGGTCGTGGGTCGCGCGGCCCTTGGCCTGGTTGAAGAAGAGCAGGCCTGGGCGGGCCGGCACGTCGATCGTGCTGAGGCCGAGCGGGTCGAGACGCTTGCGGTCGTCGCCGGAGACCAGCCCGAGGTTCACCTCGCCCGACTGGAGCATGTTGGCGATCGTCGACTCGCTCTCGACGACCTGGACGGTCACGGTGGCGGGCAGGCCCGGCGTCTTGGCGTTCACTCCGCCGGCTCCCCACGCGTACTCGGGGCGCAGCGTGAGCGTGTAGCTCTGGCCGGGTGACGACCCGGTGAGCTTGTACGGGCCGGTGCCGAGCCACTCCTTGTCGAGCCGCGCGGGGTCGGTCGAGCCCGCCTGGCACACGATCGGCATGAGGCCGATCGTGGCGAGCAGGAAGCTCTGCGGATCATCACTGTGGAACGTGACGGTGCGGCTCGCGTCGTCGGCGTCGATCTTGAGCCCGGTGGCAGGGAAGTAGACGCCGCTGTAGGGGGACCCTGTCTCCTTGCGGCCGGCGTACTCGAAGCTCGCCTTGACATCGCTCGCGGTCAGCTTGGAGCCGTCGGCGCACACGACGCCGTCCTTGAGGGTGAAGCTCACCTCGGTGGTCGACTCCTGCCACTTCTCGGCGAGCAGCCCTTGGGGGTCGGCACCGGCGACGAAGGACATCAGGGACTCATAGCCGAACGCGGCGAGACTCTGGGCCGCCACGGTCGCGTTCTTGATGGGGTTGAGCTGGCCCGGGTCGCCGGCGAGCGCGTAGGTCACGCTGTCCGACGTTGCGTCGCCGTCGCCCGTTCCGGAGCAGCCGGTCAGGGCGAGGGCGGTCGCTCCCATGGCACCGAGGAGGGTAGCAATGCTTCGTTTCATGGTGGGTCCTTGCAACACAGACGCGAGGGACACGTCCGGCGACTAAATGACTGTTATGAATTATGTAGATACTGATGTTGCGCAGGTGTAACGATTCGTGCGCACCAGCGTGCCGTCCCCGAGACGAGCTCGGACCCCGGGAACCGCCCGAACCCCGGCGCCCGAGCCCTGCCGCTCATGGCCGCCATAACGTGCGGGAGGTGGCATGGACCTGGGGGCCGAGGATGCCGGCGACGCGCGAGACCTCACGGGTGACCCGTGCTTCGACGAGCAGTTCGTCGCCGGCCAGTTCCTTCATTGGACCCCTCCCGCCTGATGGCGGAACACTGTATTCGTTACAATGATTTATGGCAACCATGTCTTCCGGGAGGGCACACCACGGGCGGCGGCTGCGGGCCAGGATGAGCTGCGCGCTGCACCGGTCACTGCCACCTCGGGCTGATCAACCGGTCAACGTGCTGGGATTCGGAAACTCGCGGGAGCAGGTGGCGTTGGCGCAGGCGAAGTCCCGCTCGGGGAGCGTGTCAGCAGGGCTGGAGGGCGGGCAGGCGGCCCTCGAAGAAGGCTCCCGGAGTGACGCCCATCAACGTACGGAACTCGGCCGTCATGTGGGACTGGTCGTAGTAGCCGGCGGCCGCGGCCAGGTCGGCCCAGCGGGGGCCGTTGGCATGAGCGAGGGCGAGGGTTGCGCGCACGCGTTCGATGCGTTCGAAGCGTTTGGGTGGCAAGCCGACCGCCTCGGCGAACAGGGTGCGCAGGTGGCGTTCGCTGACGGCGAGGTGGCGGGCGATGGCGGGCAGCGGTTCGCGTCGCCTCCCTGTTCGGCCGCGCAGCGCCTGGACGGCGGCCCGGACCAGGTCGCCTCGCGCCCGGTCCGGCGAAGGCCTGGCCGACAGCGCCGCCTCCAGATGGTCGAGTATCAGGCCGTGGTCTCCGCCCGCCTGCATCAGCGCGGCTTCCAGCCGGTCGGATGCGGCGCCCCAGAGTTCCCCGAGGCAGACCACCCGGTCCGTGAGCTCGCTCACCGGGACGCCGAGCAGCGGCCGGGCGACGCCGGGACGCAGCCGCAAGCGCAGGCAGAGCGGGATGTCCTTGCCGACGTAGTACGAGGCGCGCGTGCGCGGGCCGATCACGAGCAGGTCGCCGTGCCCGGCGGAGGTCGTACGGAAGATCAGGGACGTGTCGGCGTCGGGGACGTGCACGAGCGGTTGCCGCTCCCCCGCCGCGGGATCGTCCGCTCTCAGCACGCTCACCGCCTTGACCAGCGGCCGCAGACCGGCCGGCACGGCCATCGGGACCTCGATGCTCACACACCACACGGTAGCCGGGCCGCCGGGTGCGCGAGCGTGCCGAAAGTTCCTATAAGGGCTGGTGGGCGGGGTGACAGGGTGGGCGCATGATTCTAGTTACAGGCGCCACGGGCACGGTCGGCGCTGAGGTGGTCCGGTTGCTGGCGCGCCGGGGTGAGCGTGTCCGGGCGATGACGCGCGAACCGTCGAAGGGCGCGGCGTTGCCGGGTGTGGACGTCGTACGGGGGGATTTCGACGATCCAGGGTCGTTGGCCGGGGCGGCACGCGGGGCCGATGCCCTGTTCCTGCTCAGTGCCCCTGGCCCCTGGGTCGCCCGGCACGACGAGGCGATGCTCACGGCGGCGCGGGCCGCGGGAGTGCGGAAGGTGGTGAAGGTCTCGGCCATCGGCACGGGACAGGACCGTGAGGGCGGCACGGTCGGGAACTGGCATCTGGCCGGAGAGCGGGCGCTGCGCTCGGGTGAGCTGGAATGGACGGTGTTGCGGCCGTCCAGCTTCGCCTCCAACACCCTGCGGTGGGGTCCCCGGATTCGGCAGGGGCAACCGGTGCCGAACACGACGGGCGACGGCAGGCAGGGGGTCATCGATCCGCGTGACGTGGCCGAGGTGGCGGTGACGGCGCTGACGTCCGGCCGGCACGCGCGGACCGTCCTCACGCTGACCGGGCCCGAACTGCTCAGCACCCCGGACATGGCCAAGGCGCTGGGTGAGACGCTCGGCCGGACCGTGGAGACCGTGGAGGTGCCGCTGGAGGTCTACCGCAAGCAGATGATCGCCGCCGGGGCCGATCCCGAGTTCGCCGACATCGCCGTCGACGGCTCGCGGACGGTGGCACAGGGCGGCAACGCCCGGCTCACCCGTGAGGTCGAGCAGGTGCTGGGGCGTGCCCCCCGTACGTTCGCCACCTGGGCGGCCGACCACCGGGCCGCCTTCGTCTCCGGCTGAAACCGCGCCTCCTGCCCGTGCTGGAGTGGGCGCCCATCGCCGGGCGCACGGGCCGCGCGAGATCGAGGGCGCGCCCATGACCAGGTCAGGGTCCCGTCCGCACGCACGCCGGCGACCGCCGAGCAGGCACTGTCAGCATGACGGGGTGTGACCGGTGGTCGCCGCCGGGTTGCCGGTGTCCGTCGGCTGCTCGGCGGCCAGGGAGGCCAGCAGGCGCAGGCGTTCGGCGGAGGGCGACCCGGGCTCGGCGGTGTAGATCATGAGGATCAGGCCGGGTTCGGCGGTGACGGCGAGTTCCTCGTAGGCGAGGACGAGTTCGCCCACCTCGGGGTGGATGAAGCGCTTCGTGCCTGTTCCGTGGGTGCGTACGTCATGCGCGGCCCAGAGCGTGCGGAACGTCTCGCTGCATGTCGAAAGCTCGCCGACGAGGTCCTGCAGGGCACGGTCGTGCGGGTCGCGGCCCGCTTCGGCGCGCATGATCGCGACGCACATCTCGGCGAACAGGTCCCAGTCGGGGTAGAAGTCGCGCGAGGCGGGGTCGAGGAATTGGAAGCGGGCCAGGTTGGGGGTGCGTCCGCCGCCGCCGATGACGGGCGAGTAGAAGCGGCGGCCGAGCGCGTTGGTGGCCAGCAGGTCCTGGCGGGGGTCGCGAACGAACGCGACGGCGTCGGTGATGGCGTCCAGGGCCCAGTGCAGGCTGGGGCGGGAGGCGTTCTGCCTGGTCGAGCGGCGGCGCGGGCGGCCCGAGGCGGGCACCCCGTCGGCGGCGCGTGCCAGGTCGAACAGGTGGGTGCGCTCGGTGTCGTCGAGCTGCAGCGCCCGGGCGATCGCGTCCAGGACGGATGCGGACGCGCCGGCGATCCGGCCGCGTTCGAGCTTGGCGTAGTACTCGACGCTCACCCCGGCGAGGATGGCGACCTCGGTACGCCGCAGGCCGGGCACCCGCCGGTTGGAGCCGCCGGGGATGCCGGCCTGCTCGGGCGTCACCTTGGCCCGGCGCGAGGTGAGGAACTCGCGCACTTCGCCGCGTTTATCCATAATCCCAGCGTAGATGTGGTGTGAAAGGTCCGGGGTGCCCTGTCAGTACACCTATCGACAAGGACTCCCCCTCTGCCTCAGGGCGGCTTTCACTGGTGTGGTGCTCGATCAATCCGTACCAGGGTCGCGGCTGCTGCCGACGCTGCTGCTCCTGCTGACCGTGTTCGGCCCCCTGTACGCCGGCGTGGCCGCCTACGTCGCGACCTCGCTGCTGTGCGCCCTCAGCCCGGGCATCGAGACGCTCGTGGCCGCCCGGCTGGTGCAAGGGCTGGCCGCCGTCATCGGACCGCTGCTGGGCGGGCAACTGGCCAGGGCCACCGACTGGCGGGGCCTGTTCGCGTTCCTCGCCGCGATCGACGCGGCCATCCTGGCCCTCATCGCCTTCGGCTACCGGGAGACGCTGCCGCCGCACCGCCGCACCACGGGCGGGTTCGCGCAGACCGGCCGCGACTTCCGCCGGCTGCTGTCGGACCGCGTGTTCGCCGGCGCCGTGCTGCTGCAGGGATTCGTCAACGCCGCCCTGTTCGCCTACCTGGCCGGAGCCACGTACGTCCTGCAGGGCAGCTACGGGCTGACTCCCCAGCAGTACGCGCTCGCCTTCGGGCTGAACTCGGCCGGATTCATGGTCTTCGGCTACCTGGCCGGACACGGCAGCGAGCGGTGGAGCGTGACGGGCACCCTTGCCGCGGGCCTGGCCATGTGCGCCCTAGGCGCGCTCGGGCTGCTGGCCGCCGCGCTGCTGGCCCTGCCGCCGGCCGTGGTGATCGTCTCGCTGCTGGTCATGGTCAGCGGCGTGGCCGCCACCACCCCGCCGGCCACGACACTGGCCCTGGCCGGCTACCCGCACATGGCGGGCACCGCGTCGTCGCTGCTCGGCATGGCCCGCTTCGCCTTCGGCGGCCTCGCCGCCCCGTTCGTCGGCCTGGCCGGAGCGGCCAGCATGCTGCCGCTCGGCATCGTGACCGTCGTCTCGGTCGCGCTCGCGGTGGCCGCCTGCGCCGTCCTGGCTCCTCGGCGCCGCGCGCGTACGGCGCGGGCGCACCCGCTCGACGCACCGGAGTTCGCCGGCGCGCCGACGCGGTGAGCGCGCTGCGACTCGCGCGGCTCCCGCCGAAATGCCGGGAAAGAGATCGTCTCGCCTGTTCAGGCCCCACCCACCAGGGGAAGGCCTCCTGTGGGTGAGGGAACGTGCGGGACGCTGCCGGCACCGGTTCCGCCGGGTCATCCGACCACCGGCCGGCGACACACCTTCCAAGGCGGGCTCGGACGCTCGACGGCGTCCGCTGATCCGCCCTCGTCACCTGACACCTTGAAGGAGACACCTGTCATGCGTGGAGTAGTTCTGCACGGCCCGGGCGACGTACGCGTCGAGGACCGCCCCGACCCGCGGATCGTCCAGCCCACCGACGCGATCATCCGCGTCACCGCGGCGTGCGTCTGCGGCTCCGACCTGTGGCCCTATCGCGGCGTGGAAAAGTCCGACGGGCCGGTGCCGATGGGACACGAGTACGTCGGCGTGGTCGAGCAGATCGGCGACCAGGTCGAAACGATCAAGGTCGGAGACTTCGTCGTCGGATCGTTCTTCGCCTCCGACAACGCCTGCGAGATCTGCCGGGCCGGCTACCAGTCCCGGTGCGTGCACGCCGAACTGATCGGCGCGATCGGCACCCAGGCCCAGCACGCCCGGATCCCGCTGGCCGACGGCACCCTGGTCGCCACCCCCGGCATGCCGGACGCCGACCTCGTCCCGAGCCTGCTGACCGCCTCCGACGTGCTGGGCACCGGCTGGTTCGGCGCGGTCGCGGCCGAGGCCGGCCCCGGCAAGACCGTCGCCGTCGTGGGCGACGGCGCGGTCGGGCTGCTCGCCGTCCTGGCCGCCAGGCAACTCGGCGCCGAACGCGTCGTCGTCTTCAGCCGCCACGCCGACCGGCAGAAGCTCGCCACCGAGTACGGCGCCACCGACATCCTCACCGAACGCGGCGACCAGGGCGTCGCCCGGCTCAAGGAGCTGACCGGCGGGCTGGGCGCGCACTCGGTCATCGAGGCCGTCGGCACCCAGGAGTCGATGATGCAGGCCATCCGCTCCACCCGGCCCGGCGGGCACGTCGGCTACGTCGGCGTCGCCCACGGCGTCGAACTGCCGGGCGAGGAGCTGTTCTTCTCCGGCGTGCACCTGCACGGCGGCCCGGCCCCGGTACGCCGCTTCCTGCCCCAGCTCATCGACCTGATCTGGCACCGCACGATCGACCCCGGCAAGGTCTTCGACCTCGAACTCCCGCTGGAAGGGGCAGCCGAGGGCTACCGGGCGATGGACGAACGCCGCGCCATCAAGACCCTGCTACGCCCCTGACCACGGGCGCATAGACCGCGACCATCGATCCCGTGAAGGAACGACCATGAAACTGCTGAACCAGCCACCGACCGCCAAAGGACCGGCCGAGTGGTTCACCGGAGACGTCTGGTTCGACGTCATCCACCGCGGCGAGGAACCGTCCCGTACCCGCGCGAACATGGTGAGGTTCGCGCCCGGCGCCCGTACCGCCTGGCACTCCCATGGCCTCGGCCAGGCGCTGCTCATCGTCGAAGGCGTCGCCCTGCTCCAGTCCCGGGGCGGCCTGCTGATCGAGGCCCGCCCGGGCGACGTCGTCTGGACCCCGCCGGGCGAGGAGCACTGGCACGGCGCCGCCCCTGGTCACTTCATGACCCACCTGGCCCTGTGGGAAGGTGACGACACCGTCTGGCGGGAGCACGTCACCGACGCCGACTACACCGCGACCCCGGCCACCACCCGTCGGTGACGGCCCGCTCCTGGGCAGGAATCGCCATGGACCACAAGCACCTCGGCCGCAGCGGCCTGCGGGGCAGCCGACGGTGCCTGGGCACGATGAACTTCGGCGACGCCACCGACGAACCCACCCCCTTCGCCATCATGGACGAGGCGCTGGAGGCGGCCATCAACTTCGTCGACACCGCCGACGTCCACGGCGGCCCGCAGTCGCCGGACATGGAGCAGGGCTACGGATTTCCCCTACCGTGGAGGCCCCGATCGGGTGACTCAGCCGGGCCAATTCACCTTGCATTCTCCGATGTCTCCATGTCGGGTTCTCCCTTGCCATCCGAATCATCAGTGCCTTGACCGGTCGGCGAAGGTGCACTTGCGCGCTACGAGGCGGCGATGCCGGCGCAGGACTGTCGCCGGATTGATCGGAAAAACCACCGCCCGCCGGCGGCGAAGACCCTGATTCTCGTGACGGAGCACCAGCAGCTCAACGTCCTTGGACAGATCAGCGCGGGCCAGCACCGTCACGAGCGCCATCTCCACCGAACCCCCCGCTCGAGAACCGGCAGGTCAGACACCGAGTCCAATGATTGAGTCCTCCAGGCAGGCCCGAGGCGGTCGTCACGAGCCGAACCACACCACGGCGGTCGCGGCGGTGAAGAGCAGGAGCCCGGCGCCGGCGGCGAGGATGGAGGTGCGCAGGTCACGGGCACCACGGCGGGCGGCAAGCCGGTCATTGAGTATGAGGTCCTCGGTGGTGAGGCGGCGGGGACGGGGCGGAAAACCGTTCGCGGCGCGGGTGCTGAGAAAGATGCCGACCGCGCCGGCCAGAATGGCGGCGAGCATGAGAATGCCGATGACGACCTGGGTTCCTGGCCGGTGGCCGGTGATCAGGGTGCGGCCCGACACCAGGGCGGCGGTCAGGATCACGGTGATGAAGCCGGCCAGGCCGGTACGCCACTGCTCGCCCTGCTTGCGAATGTGCTCCAGTTCGGTGCGTCTGAGTTCCTGCAGGCGCTCGGCTCGCCACCGGGTCAGCGGGGTGCCGACAGGACCGGGGCGGACCTTGACCGTCATTCGCCGTCCCACTCGACGATGAGCCGCCATGAGCGGCCGCAGCCCGTTCCGCCGGACGGCGTGTTCTCGTGCGGGAAGGCGCAGGCGCAGATCACCTCGATGTCGAGCTCTCCGCCCGGATTGACGGCGCGTACGAACTCCACGGGTTCGAGGTGGACAGTCACACCGTGGCAGGCGGGGCAGGACCCGGCGACCTCGATGTCCAGCGGCTTCACCTCATCGGGGTGCAGCATGACCTGGGCGGTGGCCGCGGCGAGCTCGTTGAGCCGGGCGGAGGTGGTCACTTCGTAGGTGAGCGGAAGGTGGTCGGTCATCGGCGCACTCCGAGTCCGTAGCAGGCGAACGCGCCCCATTCCCGGACATGCCGCCCTTCTGCCACGAAGGCGGCTTGGATACGGGCCAGTGCGGCGGCGGGGTCGCCAGCGTTGAGTGGGTCTTGCAGGTTGTCGTAGAACCCGATCATCAGCCGGGCGGCCGGCCGGTCCGGAATGGACCAGAGCGAAGAGATGACGGCGTGGGCGCCGGCGATCGTGAAGGCTCGGCAGAGCCCGAACACCCCTTCGGCGTCGCGGATCGCGCCGCTGCCGGAGTCGCATGCGGACAGCACGACCAGGCGGGTGCCGGTCAGGTTCAGGTGCGCGATCTCGGGAGTGGTGAGGATGCCGTGGTCGTCGGGGAGGTTGGCGCCGGCGAAGGCCAGCCCCGGTCCGGTGGCGCCGCCATGCCAGAACCCGTGCGTCGCGAGATGGAGGATCGCGGGTGGATCCGTGGTGTTCAAGGCGTGCTTGCGCGCGTCCGATCCGGTCACGACGGCCGTGCCGAGCCGGGCAGCGACCTTCTGCCCCTCCTCGGCGCTGCCCGGCAGTGGCCGGAAGGCCGGCGTCACGACCGATCGCCGTTGTCGCTGGTCATAGTCGCCGTAGTCGGGATCGGCGATCACCAGGGCGGAGCCGGCGGGCACCGATCGAGGGTCGAGCAGCAGGTCTCGTGCGCTGCCGAGGTGGGTGATGACGGTGTCGGCGACCATCGGCCGGCCCTGCGGCCCGATGAGACCCGCCAGCGGGATTCTGTGCAGGCTGCCGTCGGGCACGACGACCAACCGGGCACCGGGCGGCGGTCGCAACGGCTCTATGATCGCCTGGTACAGGCCGGCCGCGAGCGGCCGCCAGTCGGACTCCGCGGAGGGGGGCCGGACCCGGATTCCCCGGCCGGTGGCCGGGACGATCGCCTTGCGGTAGTCGTCGACCAGGCGATCGAAGTCCTTGGCGGGTCCGAGGTCGACGAAGCGCACCGACCCGGGCCGACCCGCGGGCAGCGAGAACGCGCCGTACCGCCTGGACGCCGGGCCGCGAGGGTCCTCACTGTAGGCGAAGCGTACGTACTGGAGCAGGATCGAGCCTGCCGGCAGGGCATCGGCGAGCCGCTCGACGGTCGCCGTGACGAGGTCGTGGTCGCGGCGCAACTCCGGGATCCGGCCGGCGAGGCGAGCCTGCAACCGGTCGCGTTCCTGCTCCCAGTCCCGCGTGGCCCGGAACGACCGCGGCGCGTTCCCGAACGCGAGGCCCGCCAAGGATTCGTCGATCTCCCGCAGCCGTTGGACGTCAGCGGCCAGATCCGGGTACTTACCGGAAAGGATCGCCTGGCGGCGCTGCACGATCGCATCCAGGGTGAGCCCGGAGCGCTGGGCCACCATCTGCAGGACGGCCGCCGGAGCCACGTCCGGGTCACGCACGAGCACGGAGAGCGCGAGATCACGCGCCCCGTACAGAGTCGAGACGAAGGCGAGGCGCTCCTCGTCCGATCGGGTCGCGAAGACCGGGCCGATCCGCCGGTTCTCGCCCTCGATCGCGGCGGACAGCAGCTCGAGCGCCTCCTCCGGCCGTCCCTTCATGACGTAGACCTCGGCCACGTCGATCATCGCGTCGACGGTCACCTGGTGGTGCTCGCCCAAGCTCTCCCGCGCGTCGGCCAGGACGGAGACCAGATCGGCCTCGGCGGAGCGGCGGCCGAGCAGGAAACCGGTGTAACCGTAGGAGAGCCGATCACTGAGGTGCCGTGCCTTGTCCGTGTGCTCGCCCAGGCGCTTGTGCATGGCCAGCACCTTGCGCAGATGACGACGGGCCCGGCGTGGGTGCCCGGCCGCCAGTTCGGCTCCTGCCAGGTGGCTGAGGCTCTCGGCGATGGCGAGGTCGTTCGGCGGCAGGTACCGCCGGCGCAGCTTGAGCGCTTTGCGTTGCAGCGCGATGCCTTCCGCGAGGTCGCCCTGGCGGACCCGGTAGGAGGCGCCCTGGCTGATGTTGGCGGCGTACAGCGTCATCGAGTCAGGCGAGGCGTCCTTGGACCTGGCCAGGATCATGTTCGCCTCATCGTTGGCCGCGGCGGCGCCGGCGTAGTCACCGATCGAGCTGAGGATCCGGGCGAGCAGGTGGCAACCCAGCGCGTAGCGCGTACCGCGGGCCTCACGGGTCTGCTCCAACGCTTGCAGGCAGTAGTCGTGGGCCACGTCGAAGTGTCCGGCCTTGTGGTGCGCGTCGGCAAGGGCCCGCAGGACGACCTCGGCCTGCGGGGACCGGTCGCCGAGAAGCTCGGTCATGCCCGCGTGCGCGGATTCGTAGAGTTCGATGGCGGCGCCGTAGTTGGCCATCGCCTTCTGCAGCGAGCCGAGAACGTGTTCCACGAACGGCTTCCACTCCGGATCGGTGCGCGTCAGGGCATAGGCGGCCTGCGCGCAGTCGAGCGCCTTGTCCAGCTCGCCGGCTCGACGGTGCCGCAGGGACTGCCGCACCAGTTTCGCCGGCTGCGAGTCATCAGAATCCGGCGCGTCCGCCGAGTTCAGCAGCCAGCCTTCCCAGTCGAGTGTCATAGTCCAGCGATCCTGCTCTTGGCGCTCAGCAGGTCGAAGAGGTCGAGCGCCAGTTGGGGGGTGATCCCTTCGCTCGTCAGGAACAGGTGTTTGTCCCGGAAGACCCGCCGCACACGGAGCGGAATCCGCAGCCAGTCGGGGCCGATGAACGGCCTCATGGCACGGGCCGCGACCCAGATCCGACGCCTGTCGGACCAGCGGACGCGCAGACCGGCGGAGACCTCCCGGTACTCCGCCACAGCGTCGGCGTCCCCGTCCAGGACGCTGGAGACCGTCAGCAGCACCAGAGCGTCACGGCGGTTGTAGACATCGAGGTCCGGCTGGGCGAGCACCTCCTCGACGATCGCGATCGCGCCGGCGTCATCCCCGTTGCCGAACCTGAACCGGGCCTCCAGCAACCTGCTCTCGTCCCGGAGGATCGTCAGGCCGGATCGGCCGTAGTGCTCGGTCTGTTCAGCCAGGACCCTCCCGACGGCCTCGAGGTTCCTCGACCGCATCGCCTCGGCAAGCGCCGGTTGAGTGGCGAACACGCGCAGCAGGGCCAGCAGACGGTCCATTTCGCGTCCCGACTCTCCGGCACATCGGTCGACCGCGGATACCGCCTGATCCACGAGCGTCGTCCACGTACCGAACGGGTCGCTCGCCCGGCTCAGCGCCGCCTGCGGCGAGAACTGCGCGATGTCCAGCAGCGCCTTCATGGTGGGCGCCTTGTTGTCCAGGCTCTGCCCGGCCTTGACGATGAGCATGGTCAGCAGTCCGGCATCGGGTGCGAGGCGGCGCCGGACGATCGCTCGCCTGGCCCACTCGTCGAACACCGACTCGGTGCCGTACTCCATCTGCACGAGGTCCTGGGTGACCAGCTGATGGAACGGCGCCGCACGCAGCCACCACATGGTCACGGCACCGACCGCGGCCCCCGCCGCGACGGTCGTCAGCAAGGCCGGTGTCGCGGGTGAATCGGGAAACCGCGCGGCGAGGAGGGCGGCGAACAACCCGCCCTGCCCCAGCACCTGCCGTACCCGCACACCACCCGGGATGACCCACGGGTACGCCGGATGCGGCGCGGGGAACGTCGCCATGGCGACGCCCACGAGAATCGGCATGGCCACGATCAGCACCCACATCGGCCGGAACTCGGCGAGCT
The DNA here is from genome assembly GCF_006334985.2 of Nonomuraea phyllanthi. Classification (GTDB taxonomy): domain Bacteria; phylum Actinomycetota; class Actinomycetes; order Streptosporangiales; family Streptosporangiaceae; genus Nonomuraea; species Nonomuraea phyllanthi. The sequence continues at coordinate 161,209 of NZ_VDLX02000011.1, read as the reverse complement.
CCGCAACCACGGCACCGCCTATCGGTGAGAAGACGAGGTAGGCCACGACCAGCCAGCGGGACCACTCCTGGCGGCGTATCTGGAGGCGCCAGGGCACCGGCACCGTCCCGGTCAGTCGGAACCACTGGGCCCAGGTCAGCACGCAGAGCAGTACGGCGGCCGAAGCCCAGCCCGACCACGACCAGATCGCCCACGCGACGGCGCCGCCCGCGGTGATCAGGAGCAGGATCGTCCACGGCGTCGGCCCGTCCCAGACATCCAGCAAATCGATCAGCTGCTTGGTCCGCCCTGACATCCCGATCGCCACCACCGAGACGACCAGCAACGGGACCACGAACCACAGCATGACCACCAGGTTCGGCAGCCAGATCAGGAACACCAGCAGCGAACCGATCCCCATGCCCACGGCCCGGTTGCAGCCGAGCAGCAGAGCCAGCGCCAGCAAGCCGGCGATCCGGTCGGTGCCGGTCGTGAGGCGTTCCAGTGGCTGCGCCACCGCCAGCGCCAGCGCGACGCCCACCGTCACACTCACCAGATAGGCGAGGCAACCACGCGCCTGCACCGTCTTCTGAGAGCGACGCGACAGGTTCGCCGTGACCCACCACGTATACCGGCGCAGAAGCACCTCGCCCACCAGAGCCACCGCTACGGCGGCGACCATTACCACGACGCTCCAGCGTCGGGGAACGGCGGTTGAGGCACGGCGGCTCCATCGCTCGCAGAGGGCTACCTCTTACATCGCGCCCGGGACCCCGCCTGTTTCGGGCCCGCGAGGTTGGGCCTCACCGCATGAGAACGCTTCGGCCCTGCACGCTGCTCAGAGCAGATCTGCCGCAGGCGGATCGTGTCGACGCCGCTCCGAATCGCCTCGCATGATGGACGCATGAGCAAAGAATCAGAACTTCCTCTGTTCAATGAGCGAATGAGACGCGAGCTCTACGAGCAGCGTGTTCTCGTTCTCGACGGCCCTCTGGACGACGACAACGGGACACTGCTGGCCACCCAACTGATGGCACTCGCCACCCAGGACGCGGCGACCGATATCGCATTGTGGATTCACTCCCCGGGCGGCTCGGTCCCCTCGATGCTGGCGATTCGCGACATCATCCGCCTCATTCCCTGCGACGTATCGACCCTCGTGCTGGGCATCGCTTACAGCGCCGGGCAATTCCTGCTGTCGTCGGGGGCCCGGGGCAAACGCCGCGCCCTGCCGCACGCACGCGTCCTGATGCACCAGGGCTCGGCCGGCATCGGTGGCACCGCGGTCGACATCGAACTGCAGGCCGGCGATCTGCGGCATACTCGCGACACGGTGCTCGGTCTTATCGCCGAGGACACCGGCCAGCCCGTCGAGCGCATATTCGAGGATTCTCTGCACGATCGTTGGTACACCGCGCAAGAGGCGCTCGACTACGGTTTCATCGATGCGATCGTGCAGACCTTCGACGAAGTCGCGCCTCACAATCGCCCGCGGCCCGGATTCGGCATCACCGAAGGAGTCGGCAAGTGAGCTCATATACGATACCGAACGTTATTGCGCAGAATCCTCGTGGCGAGCGGATCATGGATGTCTACTCGCATCTGCTCACCGAGCGAATCGTTTATCTGGGCACCGCGATCGATGCGGGCGTCGCCAACGCGCTCATCGCGCAGCTGATTTTTCTGGAGTCGGACAACCCCGATGCCGAAATACAGTTCTATATCAACTGCGAAGGCGGGGACCCGAGTGCGATGCTCGCGATTTATGACACCATGCGCCATATCCGCCCGCGGGTTTCGACAACCTGCGTCGGACAGGCCGTCGCGGTCGGTGCCGTCCTTCTCGCCGCGGGTGCCGAGGGAAAACGTGCCGCTCTCCCCCACGCACGCGTGATCCTGCACCAACCGGCCGCTCAGGGGCGCGGAGCGATCCCCGACCTCATCCTGCAGGCCGACGAGGTTGTACGAGTCCGGGCGGACATCGAGCGCATCCTGTCACGGCACACCGGCCAGACGATCGAGACCCTACGCGCCGACACCGATCACGATCGCGTGTTCACCGCGGCCGCGGCCTTGGAGTACGGGCTCCTCGACCAGATCATCGAGGAGCACTCATAGGCCCGAGAACAACCCCGGCAAGCCGCTACGCGGCCAGAGCGTACGCCGCCGAGCAGACAGCACCCCTCGACGCGCTGGGCTGAGCAGACCGCAAAGTCTCCGCGACAGCAAGAGTCAGGTCGACCAGGGTCACATCGAGCGCGCCGGCGACCGCGGCGATCATCTCACTCGACGGCTCTTTGACGCCTCGTTCCATCTCGGAGAGATATTGCGGCGAGACTCCGGCGCGACCCGCCGTCTCACTCAACTTCTCGCCCCGCTGTTGACGAAGGCCCCTCAGACACTCACCGAGCACCTCCCGCCACAGCGGCTCGCGAGCCGGAGAGGGCTTGAGGGCGGTCCGATCGATCGCTGGGCGTAGCGGCGAGACGGAAGCTGGCTGCGGGATCGAGGAGGCCATACTCCACACCTTAGGGAGACAGCGCGGTCGAGTTCCGCCGGCTTCGCGCAGAGCGGAACCAGTCCCTGCCTCCTCCGTTCGGCCTCAGGCGCACCTGCGCGCTCGCCCCGTGGTCACCCGCGGCGGCGAGCGCTCGGGTGACGTTGGTGGCCAGCCCCAGGAGCAGGGCGCGCACCATACTCGGCTCGCAGCATGATCAGGCGGGGTCGGGTCGCCGGCGATGTGGGCTTGGGGCGGCCGTCTGGGTGGTTCGCGGCGGTGAGGCCCGCTGTCCGGGCCTCGTCGCGATCCCGCCGTAGGGAACGCGCGGCATCACCATGTCGAGGTCCGGCAGGTCAGGCTCCCCGTCCCTCCCACTGCCGCCGACCAAGCCTGAGCTCGACTTGAACCCCCCGCCGGACGGGCCATGCTTGCGCATTAGTGCGTGCCGGGGAGCACCGGCCGCGCCAGCTATTTGACCCGGGCCGCCTCGGCCGCCTGAGCGCGGGCCGAGGAGTGCACGAAGATCCTTCGCAGCTCAGCACCGAGCCCTTCTTACGCGGCCCGGCCAGCGCCATGACATCGTCACGCACGTGCCGGACACCACGCCGCTCGACAGGCTTGCCCTCGTCCCGGGCGGCGACATGATCCACCCGGACAGCCGCAGACAGCTTCTGCCCGGCCAAGGTCTCCGCGTTGACGTAGTGCCTGGAGGCCGACGCGATGAAGGCCACCCCGCCCGCCGCGGTCATCGCGGGATCGCGCCAACGGAGCTGACCGCGATCCCGGCCTGGACGTGCTTCAGATCCGGCCGCCGGTCCTTGGGGTGACCGAACCGCGGCCGCGCGAAGCCGGGCTCGGCATCGTGGTAGTCGCCGTGCAGTGAGATCGAGGTCATGTCCCAGTGCAGGATGAGGCTGAGGCGGTCAAGGTGGTCGCTCGCGCACATCAGGCGATGATCTGGGAACGGATCCGGCACATGCTGCGGCTGAGCTCGGCGTTGCGGTACCACTTCCCCGCGGCCCTGGCCACTCACCAGCCGCTCGGCCTGACCAGCACGGCCGTACTCGACCTGCTGGCCAAGGCCCCACCCCCGCACGCCGCGGCACGGCTGAGCGTCAGCCAGATCACCGCGGCGCTCAGGGGCGGCGGTCGCGGTCCTGCGGACTCTGAACAGCGAGATCAAAGCGCTGGAAGGGCAGGCCGAGGCCCATTCTGGACGGCACCCGGGCGCTGAGATCCCGCTCAGCGGGCCCGGTATCGGCGTCATCCTCGGCGCCCGGGGCTCGCAGAGTTCGGCGACGCGCGGCCGCTACGCCATCGCCAGGGCCCGCAAGAACCACGCCGGGACCTCACCCATCACCCGGCGATCGGGCAAGTCCAAGACCGTGCACGCCCGGCCCGTCCACAACGACCGGCTCATCGACGCCCTGCGCATGCAGGCCAGCGCCGCCATCTTGCACGACCCGGCCGTCCGCGCCTCCTACGACCAGCTCAAAGCCCGTGACGTCAGCCACAACGCCGCCCTGCGCCAAGCCGGCAACCGCCTGGCCGGCATCCTGCACGGACGCCTCAAAACCCGCACCATCTACGACGGGGCAACCGCATGGTCAAACCGGCAAGACGACCTCGCGGCTTGACATTCCACGTCCAGGGATGTCTGACCCCGCGGGAGCGCGGGACGCCGCGGCCGATCGCCCAGGGACTGTCCAATCGCGAGATCGCCGCCGCACTGGTCGTGGACGAATCCGACGATCAGCAGCCACGTGAGGCCCATCCTGCGTAACCTGATCAAGCTTGGCCTCCGTGACCGCGTACAGGCGGTGATCTTCGCCCATGAAACCGAAATCAAGCGGCCGCGCTGACACCACGTAGGCACGGCGTGGATCGGCATCAACCAGACCGGCTCTTCCGCAGGACCACCGCCGCTCGCTCCACCGCGGAAGAGCGATCTCGCTACGGGAGGGTGGTCGTCATGTCACCGCCCATGGAGTTGCCGGATCAGCGCTCCGGCGTCGAGCAGGTGGGCTGCGACGGCGAGACCGCCGATCACGACGGCGACCACGAGCAGAACGAGCAGGGTCTTACGCATCGGCGTCTCCTTAGACGTAGGCCAGGGCTTGGCGGATGGTCAGCCGGGCGGCCCGGCGAGCGGGGGCGGTTCCGGCCAATGCGGATCCGGCGGCGGCGGCCAGCGCCCACAGGGCGAGAGCCAGGGGTGAGAAGGTGAGCGGCAGCGGGGTGCGGAAGGCCAGGTCTCCGAGCAGGCCACCGATGGCCCAGCTCAGCGGGAGGGCGAGCAGAGCTGCTGCCGGCCAGCTCAGCAGGCCGATGAAGACGGTCTCGCCGAGCACGACGCCAAGTACGGTTCGTGGGGTTGCGCCGATGGCCTGCATGACGGCGAATTCGCGGGTTCGCTCGACGACGCTGGTGCCGGTGGCGGCGGCCAGGCCGAGCACGCCGACGATCGCCATCAGCGCGGCGAGCGCGATCAGTGCGCCGATCAGGACGAAGATGTGGCCGTCAACGGCCTCGCGCAGCTCAGAGGTGGCCAGGGTGGCTGACTCGACGGGGACGTCGCGAAGCGCCCGCAACACGGCGGCGCTGTCGGTGGTAGCGATGCGGAGATCGCGGGGTGGGCCGACGCGTTGCTCGAAGGCCGTCCTGGTGACGTAGGCGGCGGCCTGGGAGCCGATCTCGCGTACGGTGCCGACGACACGCCAGGTGGTGGCTCGACCGTCGAGCCGGAGCGTGAGGGTGTCACCGGGTTTCGCGTCCGGGACCGGATTAGCGGCCATCGAGTTCAGCACGACCGCGTCGGTGTCGCCGGGACGCAGCCAGCGACCCGAGGTGACGGGGAGGTCGAGGAGTCTGGAGTCGTCCGGTACGCCGCGCAGGCTGAAGCTGCCGTGGCCGCCGTCGGGGTAGGTCGAGACCACGTCTCCTGCGCTGGTGGGGGCGTGGCCCCACGACTCCACCCGGGTGACGCCGGGAGTGGTGCGCAGGCGTTCGGCCAGGGCTGGGTCGGCGGCGGCGAGCCGTACCTCCATGTCGTAGTGGCGCGCGGCCATGCCGTCGTCCATCGTGCGTTGCCAGGCGGCGGCCATGTTCAGGCCGGACAGGAAGAGCGCGCCGCCCGCCGACAGCAGGCCGAGGGTGAGCACGAGCCGCGCCCTGCGGCGAAAGGCGTTGCGCAGGGCCATCGTCAAGGTGCGGCTGAGCCCGGTCAGCCGGGCCGAGATCGCCTCGGCGCGCACACCGTAGTCGCTGATCGCCTCGCGTACGGTGATGCGGGCGGCACGCCGGATCGGCACGGCCGCCACCAATAGCGGCACCAGCACGGCCGCCGCGAGCTGCGTGCCGTACACCCACGGCGGCACGGCCCGGCTGTGCAGGTCCAGGTTGAGCAGCTCGGCGATCACGTCCGCGTAGGCGCGGCCGGCCAGTGTGCCGAGTGGGAGTCCGAGAGCGGCGGCGCCCAGGCCGAGCAGCAGCACCTGGACGGCGTAGAGCGCGGAGATCTGTCCGGTGCGGGCCCCGATCGCTTTCATCACGCCGATCTGCCTGAATTGCTGCACCAGCATGCCGCCGATCACGGTGGCGACCAGGACCGCAGCCAGGACGAGCCCGAGCAGCGCGAAGATGAGCAGCATCAGCATGAGCGACTGCATCTGGGACTCGTGCGGGTGTCTGCCCGGCGGCGGCACCTGGATCTCGTGCACCTGGCGCCCCTGCGCGCGCAGCCAGATGGCCAGCTCCCGGCTGGTGTGTTCGATGCCCTCCCGGCTGGTGGCCTCGGTACGGATCTTCAGCTCGTCGAGCGGGACGGCGAGCGTCTGTGGAGTGATGTAGCCGTATCCGGCGCGCTCCTGCCATGCAGGCGCGAGTCCAGGGTCGTGCACGGTGCCGGAGACGGCGAGCGTACGGCTCTGGCCGCCGGGCAGGCGGACCTCGACGGGACCGGCGGGGACCATGTCCCTGGCCGAGCGCTCGATGAGCATCGTGCCGGCCGGGGGCGGCCAGGCGCCGGACTGCGGGGTGAATTTCGCGATGCGCATGCCGTCGAAGTCGGGCACGACGAAGAGGATCAGTGATCGCCACTCGTCGGCTCCGATTCGCATCCTGGCGGTCACTGTGGTCCTGACCTGCGCGTCGGCGATGCCGGGACGCCTGCGGACCTGCTCGGCCAGGGCGGCGTCCACCCGGTCCAGTTCCAGGGTGGCCGAAGCCGGGACGGTGCTGAGATAGTTGCCCGCGATCTCCCTGGAGGCGATCGTGCTCGCGCTGAGCACCGCGCCGATGCCGGTCACCCCGGCCGCGATGGCGACGATCATCGTAGCCGTACGGCCCCAGGCCAGCGCCAGGTCGCGGCGGATCTTGCGCCAGCGCGGCCTAGACATGCGCGCTCACCGCCCCGTCGGCCAGTTCCACGGTCGAGGTGATGTAGGGGGCCGCGTCGCTGCCATGCGTGACCATGACCACGGTGGTGCCGGCGGTGGCAATGGCCGCGAACAGCTTCAGCACGTCGACCGCGGTGTCCGAGTCCAGGTTGCCGGTAGGTTCGTCGGCCACGAGCAGCGGCGGGTCGTTGGCCAGCGCGCGCGCGATCGCGGCCCGTTGCTGCTGCCCGCCGGACAGAGCCGAGGGCAGCTTGTCGGCCTGCTCGGCGATGCCGACCCGTTCCAGCAGGGCCTGCGCCCTCGGGCGTCGCTCGGCACGCGGGAAGGTGTCGCAGAAGTCCATGGGCAGCATGATGTTCTCGGCGACGGTGAGCGTAGGAAGGAGCTGGAAGAACTGGAACACCACGCCGACGTTGCGCCCACGCCAGGCGGCCAGCGTCCGCTGGTCCAGCTCATGCACGGCGGCTCCGGCCACGTGCACCTCCCCACTGGTCGGCCGGTCGATCCCGGTGATCATGTTGATCAGGGTGGACTTGCCACTGCCGGACCGGCCCACCACGGCCAGGAACTCGCCGGGGCCGGTCTGCAGCGAAACAGCGCGCAGCGCGGTGAACGGGCCTTGCGGGGTGTCGTAGGTCTTGGTGACCTCGCGTACATCGATGATGGGCACACGGCCTCCCAGTCGAAACATCGAGTCAGATAGCGAACACCATGTTCGACATGAAGAAGCCGGGTCAATCAACAAACACGCAGTTCAGTGCCGTAGTGGACACTTCGGCGAAAATGTTCAGATTCCATAGGCCTCTCGAATGCCGGGCACGACGAGCCGCATGTACATCGAGGCCATCTGCTCGGCCGTGTAGCGCACGTCCTCCTCCAGCCACCACACCAGCAGGCCGAGCAACGAGGCCAGCAGGAACTCCATCGTCACGTCCACCGGCAGCGCGCCCTTGCCGACGGGCAGGAACCCGGGCATGCGCCTGGTCATCGCCTCCTCGATCCCGCGGCGAAGCCCGGCCCGCAACACCTCGGCGCCCCGCCTGCCGACCAAAGTCCGGTACAGGTCACGCTGTCGATCGGCGTGCTGGAACGCCGCCAGGACCGGGTTCGGCTCGGCACGGCTGGCGAAGTGGCGTTCCATGTGCTCCTCGAACGCAGCCGTCAACTCCTCCAGGCCGCTGACCAGCAAGTCGTCCTTGTCGGTGTAGTGGGCGTAGAAGGTCGAGCGGCCGACGTCGGCGCGGTCGATGATGTCCTGCACGGTGATCCGTTCGTAGCCCTTTTCGACGATCAGCTCGATCAGGGCGCGGCGCAGCAGTTCCCTGGTCCTTCGCACCCTGCGGTCCGTCACATTCTTCGACACCCGGCCTCCACGATTCCGGACCCTGCCTTCGGCACCATACGCCGCGATCAGGGTCCAGATGACAAGGCGGCCAACCGGTCGTCGACCGCGCCGAGTGCGACCAGGATCGCCAGCAGATGCCCGACGGGATGCCCGTCGACCAGTCCGAAGACGCGCCAGTCCCCATCACCACGCTGCCGCATCTCATGCTCCACCGCCTCGCGCAGCGCCCGGCCCAGAGGCGGTGCCTCCTCCGCCAACAGGTCCAGCGTGACCAGGCAGCAGATCCGCGGGTCCACCTCGCAGGGTCAAGGATCTGCGCTGCGATCACCTGCTCCAAGGCCGCATACCAGGCGTCGGCGTCAAGCGCCGGCGCGGGTTCGGCGCGTACGGCACGCGAGCCCTCGATCGTGACCAACCCTGCCGCCACCGCGGTCAGCCAGGCCCGCTGCACCTCCGGCACATCGCTGAGGCGTCGGACCTTGGCCGGACACGCCACCCTGAGCGCCAGTGCGGCGTCAGGCACCAGCGCCGGTTTGATCGCGATCGATGGCGTGACCGCCCGACCGGCCCCTGCCCAGGAGGCCGGGGCATGGGCGGCTGTGAACACCGACTCTCGGCGACGGAGGGCATGGCGGCGAGCGTGTCGCCTCGCCGATCTCAATATGCTCTGCGACGCCTGCTGGAACTCGTGGATGTGTGACCGTGCGGGGCGTGATCCGCTGCCATCGCCTCCATCGCCGGAGAGGTTCGTCGATCCTGACGGACGACCGCATGTCCTGGCCTACCGCCTCACTCACGGCGCCACCGGCATCAACGCCGAGCTCACGGAAGTCGGCGTCGAGGAAGGGTATGCCTTCCGGGCGCTCGCCGCCCCCACGCCGACCCGCAACGCGCCCTTGACCACGTGCGGGAGACCGCCCGCCGCGAGATCGGCACGCAATACCTGAAGCGCAGCCCCTTCACCGGCGAGATGGCTATCGCCGACCGCGAGGTACGCGGCAGGATCATCTGGCGCAGCCCGGACGAGATGGCCGTGGTCGTCGACGGCCGGCAGATGACCTGGGACGAACTCGGCCGGGCGATTCAGAATGAGGGCTGGAACTTCACGATCACTGTCGACGAGCCGATCGGCATGGTAGACGGCTACGACCCCGCGTTGGTGTTCGGGGGCGATTGAACGACGGCGGCGGCGGTTGCGTCCAGCCGTGCCGTACCCCGCAGGCCCAGACGGCGAGCCCTTGCGCCTTCTCGTGTTCTTCCACAGCGGTCAGCCCCGAACAGTGACCACCCGTGTCTCCTCCGACGCCCACCAAGACAGTGCCCATCGTGGAGTCGGGGCAGATGACCTCGGCGGTGGGTCTACGCTCGTACGGGTGACGAGCGACAACCTGGTGACCCGGGTCGACATCGACAGTCTGGGCATGGGCCGCTTCTCCGGGACCGAGCGGGATGCGGCGGTGGCCCGAGTGCTGGCAGCCGTTGACGATCCCGCTCTCCGCGGCGGGGACTTCGACCGGCCGTACGCGCTGATGGTTGCCTGCGACTTCCTGGAGATGGACGGCAAGGTCGACCGGGCGGTAGAGCTTCTTCGCCGAGCAGATACCGAAAATATCCGGCGCCGGAACATGGAGCCGTTGACCAGGCTGGCCGCGCTCCTGCACAAGCAGGGCCAGACCAAGGAAGCCTCCGCGATCTTCCGCCGCGTGGTCAAGGAGGGGCTGGCGGACTGGACCGACTATGACCTTTACGCCGACGCGCTTGACGAAAGCGGCGATCAGGCTGGCGCCTTGCAGATCCTGGTCGGCGGCCAGGAGCGGCTGACCAGGCAAGGCAATGCTCTGTTCGCTGCTCAGCTGCAACGGTCGATCGATCGGCTCCGGCGCGAGATGGGCTTCCCCGACGCCCCCGCCGCGCCGCACCCGGACCCCGGCCGGCACGACAAGGAGGGCGACCCGCGCACGCTGTTCTGGCCCCACGAGGACTTCGAACGCCTCTCCCAGCGGTGGCCGCAGATCGCCGAAAAGTACGGGACCGACTGGGACAACCACCGCTCCCGCGTCGAACTGGCCGGTCTCCAGCTCGCCGGAGAGGGCTCCAAGTTGCATCTCCTGTATGCCGACTTCACTGCATTCGCCCGGCTCGTGATCCAGCGTCCAGACCTTGCCGACCCGATCGACGAGTACTTCGAGGACCCGGCATTGGATGCCACAGACTCGCCATGGCGGACAGAGCGGAACGCCCCATGCTGGTGCCGCTCGGGACGGAAGTACAAGCAGTGCTGCCGACGATTCGGCATGGGAAGCCAATAAGTAAGGATCTTGGCCACTTCGCCGGCGCTCTGTGCATCGCTCGACGTGCTGACCTCTATGCCTGCTCGTGGGTATCTCCACGATTATGGTCCCGTCACTACGAGGATGGCCTCGGTCCTGTAGGAGACACACGTCGGCTACGGACCGACCAGGAGCAGCGCAACAAGCACCCCCGCGAGCAGGAACGGCCCGTAGGGGAAGGGGGAACAGGCAGCGCGTCCGCCAGGGTGGTTACGCCGACCCCGAGGAAGCACAAGCGGCAGGCTCCGGCGCCGACAACCTGGCCTCTTCGCGCGGTTCATCATCTGCCACAATCCCGATCAAGAACAGCGCGAGCGGCAGCACCGCGAGCAGGCGATCGCGCTGATCGAGACAGAGCTGGAGCGGACGGACGGCTGGCGATCGACCGGGCCAAGATCAAGGCCGAAGAACGACTGGACGGCAAGTACCTGCTGGCCACCAGCGATCCCGACATCAGCACCGAAGACGCCGCACTCGGCTACGAAACCCTCCTCGAAGCCGAGCGGGGCTTCCGGGCAGCCCAGATCCATTGAGCGCTTTTATGCCTTCGCCGGCGCTTCTCTCACCTTGTCGGCTGTCCTGATCGCGGGGCCGTGGATCCCGTTCTCGTCCTGCTCAGTCGTATCGTCGGTGTACACCGCGTAGGCGAGGTGGCCGACCTCGAAGCGCCATCCCTCCGCGAGGGGCCGGGCATCGATAACGCTGTGGCCGATGCTGTCAATGAACTCGGCTGCCGCTGTCTTGACCTCCGTGTCGTTCCCCCGCAATCGTGAGGTGGGTGCGGTAACTCGGGGGCCACGCCGTCCCGCTCGGGAAAGTAGTTGCTCGTGTCGATGACCACCTTGCCCGCCAGTTCTACGGCCGGGACATCGCGCAGGGCATACAGGGGAACGCTCACCACAACCAGGTCACCGCGAGTGCGGGCGCCGCCCCGGCCGGCATGACAGTCGCCGTGGGAACCGCCGGTGTCGTCGGCATGGCCGGGCTCTCACTCGGCGGGGGCTACGGCCCGCTGCTCGGCACGGCCGGGCCGGCCACCGATACCTGCTCGAGGCAGAGGCCGTGCTCGCCGACGGGCGGCTCGTCTCGACCGAGGACGACCCTGAACTGCTGTGGGCGCTGCGCGGCGGCGGCAACTTCGGGCTGGTCACCTCCAAACGCGTCCGTCTCCTCCCCGACCACGGACTGTCCGGCGGCATGGTGCTGTTCCCGTTCTCGGCCGGCCGCGACCCCGGCGAAGGCCCCACCGTCTACCGGAACCGGGCCGATGATGTCAGCACCGCCCTCGCACCCCTTGCCCTGCCCGGCGGCTACTCCAACTTCCTCGCCCCGGACCAGGACGAACAGATAGCGCACGCCTACGGAACCCATGCGGACCGTCTGATCAATATGTCCCAGATCATCATCCTTCAGCGCTGATCAGTGGATGGCGACATCTGCAGGCTGAGACGGGCCGGGCAACGTGACCGCGCCTTGGCCGTGAGAAGCCGTGTACCGGTGATCGCCGTAGACCGCCGGACAAACGCGAGAGGCCGATGTCCATCGTCGACGTATCCAGAGGACGTGGCGTGACGAAAGCAGTTGGCAGGTGGACGTGTGAGGCAGGGCGCGCCGATGGTGGCCAGCGCGGGGTAGTTCGGCAGGCGGGCTTCGTGGTAGGGATGGCGAGCATGAGCGAAGCGCCCATCCCATATGCCGGCGATTACGGCGGCCCCATGCGGATCTTGCAGCTCCACACGCGCCGCGGGGTAGTGGCCAAGGCCGGCGTCACCGTCGGTATCGACGGCGCCCACTACCACCAGGGCTGGGGCAGGGCGGCCTTCGAGATCCCGGCGGACAGGCCAGTGCACGTTGTCGTGTCACAGGGAGCCGGCCAGATTGGCGTCGCCGCCACGGAACTCACCCCCGAGCAGCCATCCGCACTGGAATACCGCGGTCCTGCGGCCCTGTACCTCGCGGGCACCATCGGAGCTCCCGGCACTGTGAAGCAGCGGGGCTGCCTGGTACAACTCGCGATCTTCGCTCTTTTTCCCCTCATGGCGCTGGCGCTCGTGATCGTGATCGTGATTCTTCTGTCCCGGTGACCGTCGACCGGCGTTCTGGGTGGCTTGCGGGATGGAGAACAACTCGCTCTGCCAGGAGTCGACGGTCTCGCAGTTGGGCGGATCAGCGCTCTTACGGCGGCATGGGCGGCGGTGTCGCGGCCGACGGCTTCCACGGAGGGCAGGACACGCACCACTTCAGCGAGGTCCCAGCGCTGTGGCGCGAGCGGTGGCCGGCACCTCGGGAGCGGCCTTGCGCGCGTAGGCGAAGCGCGTCCGGGTGAACAAGGTTTCCTGTTCGGTTGGGATGGGCGGTGCTTCGGGCAGGCTGACAGCCACGTGTGATCTCCAAGCAGGTGGTTCCGATGGGGGGTCTGTGGGGGTGGTCGCGGTCAGTCGCGGGGTTGCTCGTCGGCGGCGGGAGTGGCGCGCCCGCGGACAGCTGCCCATAAGTGCCTGGGCTGGGGCCGAGTGCTTCTCATCGGCAACGGAGGTGGCGGCGCTGCGGACGCTGCGGCCTGGATCAGCCATTCCTCGGCGCCCGGGCCGAAAGCCAGGAAGCGCTCCTCGGTTTCGTTGCGGACGTGGCCTGGGCTGGCGAGGCTCCTTTCCGCCAGGATGATCGGGGTGGTGCGCCTCGACGATGCGTGGTCGGCCGGATGGTGGACAGCTGGTGACGCCATAACGCGGCCGGCCCGGGGCTGCCGGTCTGCTGCTCGCCCGGTCCGCCGTGGATCTCAGGAGGATCACCACGGTCCTGGTGGAGTGCCAAGCTCGTGCACGCTCCGCGAGAACTGCCCGCTCACGGTTACGGTCAAGAGATGCAGATCATCGCCGTTGAGGATCACTGGCCGGAGTACGGGACGATCGTCGTCCGGGACACCTGGGACGAGGAACCGGTGGCGGAAACGGATCTGCCCCTGCTCGGGGAGTACGACCTGGACGCGCAGCCCTCCGGAACGATCGCCAAGGCCGGTGACGGCTGGTTACAGACGTCGTCCCGGGACGGGCGTCACCGCGTGCGGCTGGAGGCCCATCACGCTCCCCCGCCCCTCGACGACAGGTGGGACGACGTGGTGGAGACGCCGTACCACGCCGGCACCGGCGCCGTCGTACTGACTTCCGTCATGAGCAGCGATCTGTACACCGACACCCCGCTCGAACTCGGTGCACCGGGTCTGTACCGGGTTCGCGTCTCCTGCCGCCGCACACCGCCGGAGCTTCCCGGTTTCGAGGCGTCGGAGGGTGACCTGTGGCGCATGCAGTTCTGGCCGGCCACCCTTGAGCCGCCCCGTTGGCTGGCCCGCAGCCGGCCCGCCGTGCGGCCGGCGAGCACCGGCTGGCGCAGGTGCCTCGGGCTGCCGGGCCAGGAGGTGCTGTACGCCGTCCAGCTCGCGTCGGCCACCGGCGAAGCCACCGAGGACCGGGTCGCCGCCGCCTACCAGCCGTGGTCCAGCGGTTCGGGCGGCTGGGGCTCCCCCTTGTCCGAGGACCTGTCGGACTTCGCGGCCCAGCTCGGCGTGCCCGCGCCGACCACCCGCCTTGACCTGCTGCCGCTCCTGGTGGCCGCGGGCCTGCTCATCGCCGAGACCGCGGGGGGCCTGACCCGCTTCCGCCTGGCCCCGGAGCCGCCGCGTGCCGAGGAGGTGCTGGACCTGCCCGCCGATCAGGCCGCCATGATCCGGCGTCAGGACGACCACAAGCGCCACACCTGTTTCGCCGCTGATCTCGCCGCCCTGGCGGTGTGGAGCCCGGGCGGCGTCGTCACCGCGACGCCGGAGGAGCTCGCCGGCCGGTTTCTGGCCACGGCTGAGGAGATCCGTGAGACCATCCGGTACGGCGTGGAGCGCGGTCTGCTCAGTGTCCCCGCGGACGCCACCTTCACCGCCGAGCCGCGCCCACCACTGTAACCCGAGGTCGGCCGCCTCGCCAGACCGCAGAAGCGTATGGATGCGAGGAGCGGCCGCCGAGAACACGGCTACTGAGAACCTCCTGCTGATTCACCGCCTTGCTGCATCAGACGCCCAGAACCGCAGATGCCGATTGGATCTTCCGGCACGTCGTGTGGTCGTGAGCCGCCGACCACTGACGCCGATACGTTTCGCCTTCCAGCGCCCTGTTCGCTCCGCCTGCCGGCGCTTCGTCGCATGCGGTGCACGTCGACGTGACCACTGCCATCGCCACGGCCACCAGGTTCTACGGGCCACATGGGCGGCTTCCCATGTGCCTGTTCCGGACCGATGCACGGCCGGCACCGCCGCACTTTCCTGATCCCCCGGCGGCGGCCGGCCCAGCCCCATAGAGGCCGGTCCAGCGGCCAGAGCCGCGCCCGCCACCGGACGCGCCTCGCCGCCCACCGTGTCCCCACTGGACATGAACCGGCTATTTCTCGTCGCGGGCAGAGCCGTTCGCAAGTCGTCGGCTGCTTTTCCGCCTCGGCAACGGAATCGACCACCGCCATCCCCTCGGTGGCCTACGCCGTCATCACAGGCTCGGGTTCAGCCCGCGCACGGACCTGGCGCAGCAGCAGTCCGCTGAGCAGCATCACGGCAAGAGCGAAGCCGACACCCCCTTCGGGGACATGCCAGGTGCCGCGGGAGACGAGCTTCGGCTGAGGTCCCGCAGGCGAGGCGACGCCAGGTGCCAGCTCCACGCGAGACATCACAGGGGACGGCGCAGTGCTGCTCGAGGCAGGGGCGCTATGGTGTGCCGTTCCTGACGCCGATGGCCCTTCTTCTTCCGTTCGGGCGGTCTCTTACGCGTTCCTCCTTGATTGATCGGCTGTGGCCGCTGGACCCGCTCCTCATGTGGACGCCTCGACTACGTCCGAGCCGGAATGTGAGAGGCCAACCTTCGCCTTACCACTGGGGCCCGCGTTTCGCTGGTCGAGGGTTGTCTGCCAGCGGCCCTCCGCCAGAGGAGGCGGAGGGGATCGTCCTCACGCTCGGCCGATCCGCTCGGCTTTGTGGGGGCGCCGTGGTGGCAGGATGCTTCCGTGCTTCCCTCGATTCGCCGGGCGACGATGACCGGTTCGTACCCGTACGCACGGCACCAGACCTTGTGGCCCTCGTGCCCGGGTGGCACGGAGTAGCGGACGTCGCCCCAGCGGACTGGAGACGAGAATTCCGGAACGCATCCGATCCCGCGTCGCCTCAGGTCAGACCACGATCAAAGCGCGCCCTGCAGGATTCCGACCTGCGGCCGTCGGATGAGAAGCGAGACCATCTCGGCGAGCAGGGCGAACGGGATGAAGGCGGCGTCACGACTCACACACCCGCGTAAGCCGTGAACGCCATGCCTTCAGTGGATCATCCGTGTCAGGGCTTGGCCGCGGCGCTGACGATGCGGCCGGCTTCCTCCTCGGTGATGAGGCGGGCGGCCACCAGTTCGGCGGACTTCTTGGCGACGTGGGCGATGAGCCGGGGCCCGGTGTACTTCTCGTCCTCGATGAGGTCCTCGATCGTGCAGCCGTCGGGGCGGTAGCGGTTGGCCACCCCGGTGTCACGACCCTTGATGGTGACCATCGGGGTCAGGTCGGAGCCCTTGCAGGCGTCCTCCGGAGGGGTGTAGCGGAGCAGATGGGCGCCGCCCTGAACGGAGCCGAGGGCGTCCTTGGTGCCGCTGCGGAACCAGATGTTGCCCGAGCCGTCCTGCGCGCCCCGGTAGAGGCCGGACTCGACGGCGGTCGTGAACGTCTTCGACAGCGGGTCGATGCGGAACACCTTCCCGTCGAGGGAGGCGTAGACGTGCTCGTCGGGGTTGACGTGCAGTTCGTCCGAGACGCCGGTGTATCCGGCGGGGAGCTTGATCCGCTTGACCACGCGGGCCGTGGCCGGGTCCATGATGAACACCGTGCCGTCGGCGAGCCCCCAGAGCAGCCCGTCGGGGCCCTTGACCAGCGCGGTGATCGACTTCGCGCCGGGCACCGGTGTGTGCTCCGCTCGCTTCTCGCCCGAGGCCAGGTCGTAGGTGAACACCTTGGCCTCCGTCGCCTTGGGCGTGGTGCCGCCGCCGCCATGGATCGACGTGCCGCCCCACAGGGTGTTCCCGAGTACGGCCAGCGAGGTGACGCCCTGGTCGGCGACGGGGGCGCGCCGTACCGTGTGATCGCCTGAAGCCTCGTCGTAGACGGTGAGCGCGCCGCCCCAGAGGCCGTAGTCGGGGGTGCTGCCGATGTAGACCTTGCTCCCGGCGGCGGCGAACGCCACGGGCCGGTTCTGGCCGTCGCCGTTGAGGCGGAACAGCTCACGCGGGTTCGTGCCCGTGACGAACGGCTTGGCCGGGTCGTAGTGCATGATCGCGCCGTTGGGATAGGTGCCCAGGTAGAGTTTGCCGTCCTTCCAGAACCACCCGTCGGTCTGCGCGGCCCGGCCGAGCTGGGTCACCTTGCCGGTGGCCGGGTCGAGGACGGCGACGTTGCCGTTGATGTAGAGGTTCGTGTAGATCCGGCCGTCCGGCCCGGCAGTGACATTGTTGATGTCGATGGGCTGGTACGGGAACGGCAGCTTGAAGCGCTGGGACGCGCCGGTGCGCGGGTCGTAGGAGAACGCGTCGCCGTTGTAGTTGCCGATCGCCGCATAAAGCGTGCCGTCGACGAAGCCCCAGCCCACCCCGGCACCGCCCGAGGTCACCCCCGGCACCGCTTCCGGCCGGTCGGCGGCCAGGTCGTAGCGCCACAGCTGGGTGCCCGAGGTGAAGTAGACGTAGCCGCCCTCGGCGACCTTGGTCGTGCCGCGTGAGCTCATCGCGAACCCGTCGGCCAGCACCGCCCCCGTGTCGGGATCGAGCACGAGCGCCTGGCCCTTGCTTCGCTTGACGAACAGCTTGCCCGCGACCAGGTTCAGGTCGTACGGATAGCTCGGATCGCCGCGCAGCGCCTCGGGCCAGATGTCCCGCTTCTCCCCGGTGGCCAGGTCCAGCCGGATCAGATGCCCCGCCGAGCCGACCGCCGCCCACAGCAGTTGCCGGTCGGTGTCGACCGCGACGTCCGGCGTGTACTGCTGGCCCTCGACCATCACTCCGAGGTCGCGGAACCCTTCACCCGGGGTGTACGAGAACGCCTTGGCCCCCGGATACGTCCCCCCGTAGACCTTGCCGTCCTCGCCGACCTGCAGCCCGTAGGCGTACAACTCCCCCGGCACGACCTGTCCCAGGTCGGTGGCCTGCTCCTGGCCCGGCTTGAAGGAGTACAGGTGGCCGTTGGGGTAGGTCCCGGCATAGACGGTCCCGTCGGCGGCCTGGGTGATGCCCCACCCGCCGGACGAGCCGGGCAACTCCACGGTGTCCCTCAGTTCGCGGGTCACCGGATCGACTTCGGCGACGACCCCTGGCGTACCCATCTGAACGCTGAAAACGGCCGGCCGCCCGTCCTGGCCGGTGCCGAAGTGCCCCTCGAAGACGGTGAGCGCGGTCGACTGGACGCCGAAGTCGGTCACGGTTCCTTGGGCTGGGGAGGCGGCTAAGAGAGTGGACAGCAGGGCGGACAGCACACGCATGGGTTGCACTCCAAGGAAATTACGGTCATGAGCGGAACTGCTCCCTCTCGGCCAGTATCGGCCTACATTGACATAACGGGCTAGACCGTAAAAAGTCAACAACACGGAGACGAAGGTCGTGCGGGAGACGCTGGGCCACACCTCCAGCGCCTTCACCGCTGACGCCCATGCCTCCGTCCACCGCAGGTGGCCACGGCCGCAGCCGAGAACACCGCCGCCCTGCTCCGGTGAGGCGGGGCCGCCGCTCTTGTACCGAGCGGGAGGATGACGAATGGATCATGATTGGTGCGCGTTGGGTGACGGTTCGTGCAACCTCAGCGTGTTCGGTTTCACGTAGCGGTGGGCCGGGACGACGATGGGTCCGGTCTCGCTCGGTGCAAGGTGGTCGAACAGCCCCTCGTCCACCCAGCCGTTCCGCTCGTAGAACCGGCGGGCGCGGGCGTTACCCGCGACGACCGCAAGCCAGGCCCGCTCGTGACCGTTCGCCGCGACGAGGCGTTCAGCCTCGGCGAGCAGGGCGGTCGCCACGTATGTCCCGCGGTGCTCCCTGGCCACGTAGACCTGCTCCACCTCGTCCTCGACCACCATGACGAACCCGGCCACGGCGTCCTCAACGGTGGCGACGACCGTATCGGCGATCCGCTGCCGCGCACGTACGCCGAACGACTCCGGGGTCCGGGCGACCACGAGGGCGTCGGGGACGTTGCCCCGGTGCCCGTCGCCCCAGCCTTCGTGCCAGATCCTGGCGATCTCCTGCGCGTCTTCATGCCTCGCGAGACGCAGCTTCACGCTCTGGCTCCTTCACGACTCCGCGGCGGCGCCGGGCTCCACCTGCCACCGGCAGATTATCTTGGAGAGCAGGCCGGCCCCGATGCGCCGGTAGAAGCGCTGGGCCGCCACGTTGGCCGCGGCGACCTCCCAGCGGATCACCCTGCCGTCCGCGACCTCGGCAGCCGCGCGCATCAGCCGCTCCCCCACCCCGTGGCCGCGTTCCCCGTCGGATACGAAGAGGTCGTCGAGCGCGAGATAGTCGCTGCCCGACCACAGGCTGACCCGCACGAGCCAGGACACGTAGCCGATCGGTCGCCCCTCCCGTTCCGCGATCAGATAGGTGATCTCGGGGCGTGCGAGCAGCTCTCGCATGCGGTCGACGCTCACGCTGACCGCGGACCGCTGGCCCTGATGCCCGGCCAGCTCGCGCATCAACGCATGAACGGTCGCCGCGTCGGACGCCATCGCACGACGGATCGACACCATGATGGTCTGCCTTTCAGCCGGTGGGCGGGATGTGACGGAGCTGGAGGAGCGCCAGGATGGCGGCGCCGGCGGCGATGACCGCAGCGACGACGGCCGCCACGTTGAGCCCGCCGGCGAAGGCCTCGCGAGCGGGGGCGAGCACCGCCGCGGCGAGGTCGGCCGGGAGCCCGTGGGCCGCCGTAACCGCTCCGTCGAGGCTGTCGCGGGCGGCCGTGGCTGCCTCGGGCGGCAGGCCGGCGGGCAGAGCGTCGCCGGCCTCGGCCCGGTAGACGAGGGCGCCGATGCTGCCGATGACGGCGATGCCGAGTGAGATGCCCAGGTCGCTGCAGGTGGTGGCCAGCCCGGACGCCGCCCCCGCCTTCTGCGGCGGCACCGAGCCGACGACCAGGTTGGTGGTCAGCGCCATGGACGGAGCCACCGCGGGATAGAGCACCATAAAACCCACGACCAGCAGCGGCAGCCCGCCCGCGACGTTGACCTGGGTGAGCAGCAGGTAGCCGATCACCTGTACGGCCAGCCCGGCCGCGATCAGTTTCCCGGGTCGGATCCGCCGTACCAGGACGGGCGAGAGCGTGGAGACCACCACCAGCAGGGCCGCTCCCGGCAACACCCACAGCCCCGCCCTCAGCGGTGAGAGCCCCTCGACGAGCTGCAGGTACTGCGTGAACAGCAGGTAGACGCCGCCGAGGGCGGTCGCGGCGAGCAGGAAGACGCCCAGCGCGCCGCTGACCGCGCGGTTGGCGAACAGCCGCACGTCGAGCAGCGGCTCTGGCAGGCGCAGCTGGCGTACGAGGAACCAGGCGCCGAACGCCAGCCCGAGCACGATGCCGGCCGACGCGGGCAGCAGCGAGTCCGGCCTGGCCAGCTCCTTGACGCCGTAGACGATCGGCAGCAGGGTCGCCAGCGACAGCAGCACGCTGAACAGGTCGAGCCGGCCGGCGACCGGGTTGCGGGGGTTGGGCAGCAGCAGCGGGGCGCCGATCGCGACGATTGCCATGACAGGTACCGCGACCAGGAAGGCCGCGCGCCAGGAGAACGCCTCCAGCAGCGCTCCGCCGATCACCGGGCCGAGGCCGGTG
This sequence comes from Nonomuraea phyllanthi, assembly GCF_006334985.2. Taxonomy (GTDB): domain Bacteria; phylum Actinomycetota; class Actinomycetes; order Streptosporangiales; family Streptosporangiaceae; genus Nonomuraea; species Nonomuraea phyllanthi. The sequence goes on along the minus strand of NZ_VDLX02000011.1, from coordinate 140,785 downwards.
CCGACGGAGATGCCGCCCGACCAGATGCCGACCGCGATGCCGCGCTGCCGGGGGTCGGCGAACGTGCTGAAGATCAGGCCGAGGGTGGCGGGCATCTGGGTGGCGGCGGCTACGCCCAGCAGCGCTCGCCAGACGATCATCAGGGCGGGGTCGGAGGTATTGGCGGCGATCACGGACACGACGGCGAAGACGGCGGCGCCGGAACTCAACAGCCGGCGGTGCCCGATGCGGTCCCCCAAGGTGCCCATGGTGACCAGGAGCCCGGCCATCAGGAAGCCGTAGATGTCGATGATCCACAACGTTTGGGTGCTGCTCGGCTTCAGGTCCGCGGCCAGCTGAGGGATGGCCAGGAACAGGATGGTGAGCATCATGAACAGCAACATGGCGGGCAGGACCAGCACTGCCAGCCCCGCCCACTGTCTGAAGCCGGCGCGCCGGCCGTCGCCGATGTCCACGGATGACATGAGCGTGTTCCTTCGGTCGGGAGTGATCCGGCGGGCGTGTCGGACCGCCGGACGTGACGGCGCCAACGTTAGGAAGGCCCGGCGGCCGCCGAATCAGCGAAGTCGCCGGTCTCAGCGGATCCAGGCAGGTTCGTGTCAGTTCGGACGCTGGGCGAGGACCAACCGTATGAGCTCGGCGCGTGAGGTGATGGCGGTCTTCTGGAAGACCTTGCGCAGGTGGTAGTCCACGGTCCGTGGGCTGAGGAAGAACTGGGCGGCGATCTCCCGGTTCGTCAGCCCTTCGCCGACGGCCAGGGCGATGCGCAGTTCCTGCGGGGTGAGCGTGCTCAATGCACCCGTGTCACGGGGCCGCGCGGACTCCCCTGCGGCGCGCAGCTCGCCCAGCACGCGTTCCTCCCAGGCGAGCGAGCCAAGGCGGCGGAACGTCTCGGCCGCGCCGCGCAGGTGTTCCTGGGCCTGCGAACGCCGCCGGCCCCTGCGCAGGTGCTCGCCGAGCAGCAACTGTGTCCTGGCGTGCTCCAGCGCGGAGTCGGACCGGGCGTGCAGGCGCAGGCTCTCCTCGAAGTGCCCGTCGGCGGCGGCGCCGGTGGACAGCAGCGCCCGACAGCGAGCCGCGAGGGCGGCCGGCTCGGACGAAGACGTGGACCGGCTCCACCGCTCGTAGCGGGCCGCGGCAGCGCCGGCCCGGTCGTGCTCACCGGCGCGGACCAGGGCCTCGACGAGATCGGGGACGGTTCCCATGACGAGGTCGGCGGGCGCGCCGGCGTCCCGGTCGCCGACCGCCTCGAAGTGCCTCACGGCTTCGTGATACCTGCCGGTGGCCAGCTCGACGAGGCCGAGTGCCCGCCTGGCGTAGATCATCGCATCGGGCAGCCGGCGCTCGCTCGCCTCGGCCAGCACGCCCGTGGCCAGCTCTGCGGCGTCCGTGCGGCCCCTGATGGCCGCGCACAGGGCGAGCAGCCCGCGGTTGCGGCAGGCCGTGCTCGGCTGGCCGACCTCCGCGGCGAACTGGTACCCCTCCTCTGCTTGGGCTTCGGCGATCCCGAGCCTTCCACGCGCGAGCTCGTCGGCGGCCTGGTATTCGAGGTTCCACGCCAGCACGCCGAGCGATCCGCCGGCGCGGGCCAGTCGCCCGGCGTTGCGATACAGGCGCCTGGCCAGCTCGTGGTCGCCGAGCCCGCGGATCACGGCACCGGCCATGGTCATCAGGATCGGGTCGGTGAGCGACTCCAGCGCGGCCCCGTCCCATCGCTCGGCCGGCGCGGTCCGCCCGGTACGAACCTGGCCGGCCTGGCGCAACAGCAGGAGCACCGCGTCCCCGGGGTCGTCCGGCGCCAGCTGGAGCCCGTCGAGCCGGTCGGCGAGGTCGGACCAGACCTCGGGCCGCTGGGTACGGGTGCCGAGGTCGCCGTACATCGCGACGGTGGGGGCGAAGCGGCGCCGGTCGAGGCACAGCGCGCGCGGGATCCACGGCCGGACGAGGCTCAGGGCGTCCTCGGGGGAGCCGGCGAACTCGGCCACGATGGCCCGCATCACGGCGAGTGGGATCCGGTCGGCCTCGTCCAGGCGGGGCTCGCGCTCGGCCCTGTCGAGCAGTTCGGTGGCCTTCGCGGTGAACCCGCCGTGCAGGGCGGCGTGCGCGGCGCTCCACAGCCGCCGTCCCCTGCGCCGGTCGTCCGCGGTCAGCTCGGCCGCTCTCGACAGCGCGGCCATGGCGGCGGCCGGGCCGCCGCGCGAGGCGGCCTGCTCGGCGGAGCGCTCGAGCTGCTCGGCGACCCGCTCGTCGGGGCCGACCGCGGCCTGCCCGAGGTGCCAGGCGCGGCGATGCTGGTCGGCCGGGCCGTCGAAGGCGGCGGCGAGGGCGCGGTGGATCGCGGCCCGCCGATCGGCGGCGGCGCTGTGGTAGATCGCGGATCGGATCAGCGGGTGCCGGAACACCAGCCGCGTCCCGTCGTAGGACAGCAGCTCGTCGAGCTCGGCCCGGTGCAGCGGGCCGGTGTCGACGCGCAGCGACGCGGCGGCCCGCTCGAACCCGTCGAGGCCGCCCGAGCCGCCGGCCGCGATCAGCTGGAGCAGCGGCAGGGACCCGGCGTGCCGTGCCCGCACCTTGGCCAGGAACGAGCGCCGCAGCTCATCGGTCAAGGCCGGCGGCTCGGGCGTGCCCTCCGGGGGGATCGGCTGTCCGGCGAGCTCGATGAGGGCCAGCGGGTTCCCGCCGGTGACCGCCAGCAGGCGGCGCTGCTCGCCGTCGGTCAGCCGCCGCCCGGCGAGCAGCGCCCGGGCGGATTCCTGGTCGAGGCCCATGAGCGGCACGCGGCGCAGGTCGGGCAGGTCGGCGCCGTGCCCCTCGTCGGCCCGCGCGGCGAACATGAGCGCGACGGGCTCGTCGCGCAGGCGGCGGGCGACGAACGCGAGGGTCTTCAGCGTCGGCTGGTCCGCCCAGTGCGCGTCGTCGACGACGCACAGCACCGGCTGGTCGCCCGCCAGCAGGGACAGCACGGACAGGGTCGCCAGCGCGACGAGGAACGGATCGGGTGGCGCTCCGTGGGCACGCCCGAACAGCACGTCCAGGGCCTGCGCCTGCGGGCCGGGCAGCCCGTCCACCAGGTCCAGCACGGGGAACAGGAGCTGGTGCAGCGTCGCGTAGGCGAGATCGCGCTCCGGTTCGGCGCCGGCGGCGCGCAGCTCCCGGAAGCCGGCGGCCCGTTCCTCGGCGTAGGACAGCAGCGTGGTCTTGCCGATGCCGGGCTCGCCCTGGAGGATCATCCCGCCGCCGCGGCTGTCCGCAGCATTCCTGAGCAGCTCGTCAAGCATTCCGGTCTCGTCGTCCCTGCCCAGGACCCGCCGGGCACGGTGAGCACTGGAAGGCACCGGAACCGGCGACTTCACCGATGCGGTGACAACCATGGCTCTCCTACCGTCAGGCACCGGACAACCGCGCACACAAGGGACGGAACCATCGTGACGCGAGGAGCTTGGCGGGGGCGCACCGCCATCGTCGTCGGGGCCGCGATCGGGGTCGGCGCCGCCGTGGCGGACGCGCTGAGCCAGGCCGGCGCGGGCGTGGTCCTGGCCGCCCGCCCGGGTCCCGCCCTGACGGCGCTGGCCGCAGGCATCGTCTCGGCGGGCGGCCAGGCTGTCGCCGCCCCCGTGGACGTCACCGATCCGGCCTCGGTGCGACGGCTCGTCGAGCAGACGCTCGGCGCGTTCGGCCGGCTCGACCTCGCCGTCAACCAGGTCCGGCCGCATGAGCTGTCGGCGGCGATGCGGTACCAGGTGCCCGCGATGCGGCGCGCGGGAGGCGGCCAGATCGTCAACCTGGCACCGGACGCCGGCCTGCAGTCCGCCGTGTCGGAGCTGACCCGCGCGGCAGCGCTGGAGCACGCCGGATCCGGCGTCCGGATCGACTTCGTGGCTGCGGCGTCGTACGACAGCGCGGAACGGCTCGCCGAGGCCGTCATGTGGTTGTGCTCGGGTGGCAGCCCTCTCCCCCCAGGTGGGACGGGGCACTTGCCACACGGTTGACGGCCGCGTCCGGAGACGGCCAGGAGGGTGAGCGTGGGCATCGTGACGCCGCCTCAGCTCGACGGCTGCAGGCCGGCCAGGAGGTTGAAAGCGCCGGTCAGGTGGTTGAGCGCGACCACGCCGACGATCTCTGCGATGATCCGGCCGCTCCAGCCGTGTGCCCGGAGCTCGGCGACATCGGCCTCGGTGAGGGAGGACGGCTCGGCCAGCACGCGGACGGCCACGGCGATCAGGGCCGCCTCCCTGGCATCCGTGGACGTGCCCTGCCGCGCCAGTGCGATGTCCGCCTCGCTGAGCCCGGCGGCGCGCCCCGCCTCGGTGTGCGCCTGCAGGCAGGTGCCGCATCCGATCCATTCCTGAACGGCGAGCGAGACCTTCTCGCTGAGGGCCCGCGGCAGCTTGACCCGTTTCATTGCGCGGGACAGGTTCAGGTAGCCCTCCAGCAGTGCCGGGGAGTGCGCCATGGTGGCGACCATCTCTCCCACGCTGCCTCTCCTGTCCAGGATGTCCTGCAGCAGTTCCTTCGACTTGCCGGGCGCGGTCTCGGGCTCAAGCGGGGCGAGACGTCTCATGTGTCCTCCTCAATGCCGGTCCGCGTACCATACCCCCCTACCGTACAAGAAGGAACGGCCACTCCTCCCACAGGAGCGGAGGCGCGGATTCATTCGGTCGTCAGACCGACACGGGTGCGCAGCCGGTGGAAGATCTCGTCGAGCTGCGCCACCTCCTCCGCGGTGAGCACGTCGAAGACCAGGCGCCGGACAGCACGCACATGACCGGGCGCGGCCTGCTCGATGGCCGCCCGCCCCGTCTCGGTGATGCGGATGAAGGCGCCGCGGCCGTCTTCCGGACACCCCCGCCGGGACACCAGGTCCCGTTTCTCCATCCGCGCGGCGTGGTGGGAGACCCGGCTGCGTTCCCACTGCAACGACGCCGCCAGCTCGGACACCCGCATGTGCCCCTCGGTGGATTCGCTGAGGACGGCCAGCACCTGATAGTCGGGGTTGGACAGCCCGGTGTCGCTCTGCATCTCGCGGTTGAGCGTCGCCAGCAGCTCCGCGTTGAGACCCAGCCACCGCCGCCACATGCGCTGCTCGTCGTCGGTCAGCCACGGGATGTCGTTCGTCACAGCCACGGGAGCAGTCTAGCAGCATAGGTGATAAGTCATATATGGTTCATGTCACGTAGATGATGCATCACCTACTTGCCCGCCTGTCGAAAGGGTTGAAAGCACATGTCGAAAGTGGCACTCATCACCGGGGCGAGCAGCGGGATCGGGCACGCCACCGCGCTACGACTGGCCCGTGACGGGCACCATGTCGTCCTGGGCGCCCGCCGTACGGATCGCCTCGCCGCGCTGGCCGGGATGGTCAGGGACGCGGGCGGCACCGCCGACACGCACCACCTCGACGTCACCGACGCCAAGAACGTCGCCGACTTCGTCGACACCGCCGTGGACCGTCACGGCCGGATCGACGTGCTCGTCAACAACGCCGGGATCGGCCCCCTGTCCCGGCTGGACTCGTTACTCACCGGCGAGTGGAACCAGATGATCGACGTCAACATCCGCGGCCTGCTGAACGGCATCGCCGCCGCCCTGCCCCACTTCCAGCGACTCGGTTCCGGCCACTTCGTCACCGTCGCCTCCGTGGGAGCCCACGAGGTGATGCCCACGAGCGCCGTCTACTCCGGCACGAAGTACGCCGCCTGGGCCATCACCGAGGGCCTGCGCGTCGAGCTCGACCCGAGCATCCGGGTCACCACGATCTCCCCCGGCATCGTCGAGTCCGAGATCGCCGGCTCGATCACCGATCCGGACACCAAGGAGCTCATCCGCTCCTTCCGGGAGAAACTCATCCCCGCCGACGCGATCGCGGCCGCCATCTCCTACGCCATCGGGCAGCCATCCGATGTGGACGTCAACGAGATCGTCATCCGCCCGGCCACTCAGCGATAGTCAACCTTTGAGGAGCTCACCCATCATGACAACCCCACTGGGGCTCGGCCTGCCGCAGACCCGCCAGTACTCCGTCGGGGAGGTGCCCGGCGTGGCACGCGCCGCCGAGCGGATCGGATACCAGAGCCTGTGGTCCTACGAACGCGCCCTCTTCCCCGAGCCCGCCACCCAGGGCATGTTCGGCGTTCCCGGCCTGCCCTGGCACGACTTCTATCGTTCCGTGGCCGAGCCGCTGGTCACGCTGTCCCTGGCGGCGGCGGTCACCGAACGGGTCAGGCTGGGCACGTCCGTGCTGGTGGCGCCCCTGCACGTGCCGTTCCAGCTCGCCAAGTCCCTCGCCACGCTGGACGCGGCGAGCGGCGGCCGGGTGGTCGCGGGCTTCGGCTCGGGCTGGTCGCTCGACGAGTACGCGGCGGCGGGCGTGCGGCCCTTCGAGGAACGCGGCAGGACACTGGACGAGGTGATCGAGGTCTGCCGGGCGGTGTGGGGGCCCGACCCGGTGACCTACGACGGCGAGATCACCCGGATCGCGCCGGCCGTGGTGGGCCCCAAGCCCGTCCGGCCGATTCCGATCCTGCTGGCCGCGAGCACCAAGCAGGCCCAGCGCCGTCTTGTCGACCACGCCGACGGCTGGCTGCCCCTGGCCATGGGCGCCGAGACGACCGCCGCCCAGTGGCGCGAGCTGCGGGACCTGGCGGCCGAACGCGGGCGCACCAGGCCGATCCAGACGGTGCTGCGGGCGAACGCCGTCTACACCCCCAAGCCGTACGAGGGCCAGGACCGTGCCCCCTTCCAGGGCGACGCCGATCAGATCGTCGAAGACCTCGCCGCACACGCCGGGATCGGCTTCGAGGAGATCCTCATCGACCTCCAGGTGGGCCCGCGCGACGCCCGGGAGTTCACGGACGTCGCCGCCGAGGTGTATGAGAAGGCGCGGGCGGCCGGCCTCTGAGGCAGGGCTTCTTCGGCTGAAAAAATACCTGTCTGCGCAGACATATTGCCCTCGGGCGCCCCGTTCGGCCCAGGTACGCCGCGCGCACCCGCGGGTCGGCGAGCAGTTCCCCGCCGGACCAGGACAACGCGGTGCGGCCGAGGTCGAGGACATAGCCGTGGTCGGCCAGGGTGGCCGTTGTAGCGCGCAAGCGGACCTTCACCTACAGGCGACGCCCTGGACGGCCCGGCACCCGCCGGCATGTCAAGGCACTGATCGTGCGGATGGCGCGGGAGAACCCGGCCTCGGCGGGAGGAGCGCTGAGATCGAGACAGTTACCGCTCCCGGACTGCGTAGGTCAGGTGGGTCGCCCGCCGTGTCGGCTCCGCGCGGACCGGCTCCAGGGCCACGCGGCCCGCGTCCACGCCCTCGAACAGGCGGACCCCGGAGCCGAACAGCACGGGCGAGAGCGCGATCGAGAATTCGTCGATCAGGCCGGCGTTCACGTACTCCAGGATCGTCGCGCCGCCGCCCGCGATGCGGACGTCTCGGTCGCCGGCGACCTCGCGGGCCTGGTCGAGCGCGGTCTCGATACCGTCGTTCACGAAGTGGAACGTGGTCCCGCCCGGCCGCTCCCAGGGGTCACGCTTCTCGTGCGTCACGACGAAGACCGGCGTGTGGAACGGCGCCTCCTCCGGCCACATCTGCTCGCCGGCGTCGAACATGCGCCTGCCCATCACGCTCGCGCCGGTGCGCTCGAACGTCTCCCGGACGATGTCGTTGTCGCGCCCTTCCTCGCCGCCCCCGCCGAGCTTCAGGTTCTCCCGGAAGAACCGCTGCGGGAATATCCACTGCTGCAGCTCCATCCACTGCCGCCCCATCAGATCCCCGGCGGACTCGGGTGCGATGAAACCGTCCAGCGACATCGACACGCTGAAGAACACCTTCCCGGCCATCAGCCCTCAGCTCCCTTCCGAACGATCTCGGTGACGTAGGCGGCCAGGTTGCTCAGGGTCTGCCGGCCGCCCTCGACCGCGTGGTATTTCTCGACCGCTTCGTCGCGCAGTTCCTTGGTGGGGAACACCGTGCGCATCTCGATCCGGGTCGCCGCCCCGTCGGGCGCGAACGTGAGGACCGACTCGAAGGAGTTCGGGTCGCCGCGGTGTTCGCCGTGCAGCAGCGCGATCCGCTCCGGCGGGGCGATCTCGGTCCAGGTGATCCACTCCTGGTAGTCCGTCCTGTCCGGCCCGTGCATCACGAAGTCCCACTCCCCGCCGACGTGGAACTCGAAGGACCGCGTGGTGGTGGTGAACCCCTCCGGTCCCCACCATCGCGACAGGTGCCGGACTTCGGTGAACGCCTCGAACACCAGCTCCCGTGGGGCGTCGATGACCCGGGAGATCACAATCTCGCGGTCGGCCGTCGCGGACTGCGCTGGCGCCCCTCGTCCCGTCTCGCTCATCAGTTACCGCCTTCCTGCCTTGCCTGCTTGAGGTCCTGCACGTACGCGTCCAGCCGGTCGAAGCTCTCGTTCCAGAACCGCTCGAACCCGCCGGTCCACTCGTGGATGGGTCGCAGCCCGCGGGCGTCAAGGCCGTACAGGCGCTGCTTGCCTGCCTTGCGGTCCCGCACCAGCCCGACCTCCCGGAGCACCCGCAGGTGTTTGGACGCCCGCGGCTGGGTCATCCCCAGCTCCTGGGCCAACTCGGTCACCGGCCGCTCACCCGCCCGCAGCAGCACCAGGATCTCCCGGCGCTGCGGCTCGGCGATCGCGTTGAAGACGTCCGACGTCGTCGCTGCTCGTGCCATGGGCAGCCATCATATGCCGATATAGGCATGCGTCAAGCCGGAGGAATCAGGCGGGTGAGCCGCGGGACCGTCCCGCACGACGTGACGTACCGATGCCCCCGGCGACGCCGTGACGGGCGGAACCGGCCTTGGGCACGGGGACAGGGACGCGCTAGGCGGTGCGTTCACGGCGGGCGGTTGTCGCCAGAGCGGTGATGAGGGCGTGGAGGAGGCCGCCGCACAAAAGGGAGTCGATCGACGGGATGTGGGTGAGGGAGAACGTGCCGTACGCGGTGAGGTAGCCGACCACGGACCCGCCCGCCCACGCCACGAAGGTGGGCAGCCTGACCGCGACACCGTACGACAGGGCGCCGGTGTCGTAGCCGTTACGCCGGTAGAGGACGAAGCCGGCGATGACGATGCCTGCCACCGGCGGCGCCGCGATCCCGAAGGCGAGCACGCCGCCGGTCAGTGCCTGCCCGCGGCCCCTGGCGAAGCTGCCGAAGTCGGCGGAGGTCACGGCGAGCACCGTACCGGTGCCGACCACCGACGAGACGGCGACGCCCCAGTGCGGGCGACACTGCGGGACAGGATGCTTGACGCTTCACAGACCCCGACACCTCGGAGTCTCCACGTCCTGTGACCGCCCGTCCGGCGGCAGTGGTGTACCGGTGGAGCTGGTTTCTGGCGGCGTTGGTGTCGGCGTTGCCGATCCATCCGCACGCCGGGTTCCTGCACACGAACCGGGCCTGTGTCTCGCGCGAGCCCGGCACGGTGATGTGGCAGGCACTGCCGGGCCGTGTGGTGGGACCGTGGCCACCAGAGCGCCCCGGCCGGTGGCCTTGTAGGTCAGGAGATCCACCGTGCGGCCCCACGCCTCCCCCGCGATGGCCCGGTTCAGGCTCCGCTTCTGGGCGACGCGCCGGCCGGGGTGGCGGCCGGTGCAGTCACGGCCGGACCGAGTCGTCTCCTGCCCAGCGGCCGCTCAGGACACGGGCGCGATCTCGCCGCCGATGCCCGTCTCGTTGCCGTCAGCATCGTGAAAGACCCACTTGCACACGTTCCCGTGCTCCTCCATGTCCACCGGACGCAGCCCGCGCTCCCCGATCCGCTCCACCTCCGCCGCGGGGTCGTCCACCCAGATCATGCCCACCCCGCCGCCGGCACGAGCGGCATCCTCGATGACATAGACGTACCGGTCCTCGGCCAGCTGCCACACCGCTTCGATGTCGTTGGGGTAAAACGCCGGCTCCTTGCCGAGCAGTTTGGTGTACCACTCCACGGCGCTCTTGCAGTCGCGGACAGGAATGCCCGCGAATATCCCGACTGCCATAACCGGCTTCCTCTCTCTCCGGGACTGCGGAAGGTCCCGCTTCCCGGAAGACAGACTTGGCGCGTCCGCAAAAGTCATCGCGGATCGCGCCGAGCGCACAACTTTCCTACGCCGCCGAGCCGGCCGCCGCCTGCCACGGCGAAGAGACCGGTGCGGACGGCCGGCCCGGCGAACGAACGACGATTGCACGGTATCTCCGACGGTTCAGCCCATCACCGCCGACCTTTCGTTCTGCGGAGACCTTGTCAGAGCCTGCTGACGAAGGCTTCAGAGGGTACCTTCGATCCGCGAGATCGTGATGTGGCCGGGCTACGGTCGGTTGATCACGACCGATCTGTTCGGAACCGCTACCGTCCCCGCCCTCGATCTTGAATCGGCGATGCCGTCCCCACCGCCTCACCAGGCACCGCCACCGCCTCCTCCCGTGCTGCTCCCGCCGCCACCGTAGTATCCGCTGGAGGAGCCGCTGCCCGAGTAGCCGCCGTACGAATGCGCCCCGCGACCCGGAGAGCGGGCGGCACGACGGCGGCTCAGCAGATGGGAGATGAGCCCGCACACGATCAAGAGCAGCATGCTCCCTGCTATCACGCCGATCGTCGCCAGGACCACGGGGTCGTCGTAGCTGGTGCGCATCCGGTCCAGGCGCGCGCTGCCGCTGCCGCCGGCCACATCGGCCCCGGCGGGATCCGCGTCGATCAGGCCGCGAGGGAAGGCCAGTTCGACGGTGCGGGCCTGACCAGGCGCGATGCGGCGTTCGGTCAGGGTGGCCGTGCGGGTTGCCGCGTTCACGGTGAGCGCGGGGTCTTCGGCGCTTTCCAGCACGCCCGCGCCGGGGTCGCGGTCGCGCGGCAACCGGATCTCGACCCGGAGCAGGTCAAGCTGCTCCGGCCAGTTCTCGCCCCAGACCGGCAGGCTGAGGAACGCCTGGTCGTCGTGGGCGGTGACGGCTCCACGCAGGGTGTAGCGGATGGTGAAGGTGTTCGTGGAGCCGGGAGCGGCGGAGAAGTACCAGGCCACGCGCTGCCGATCGTCGTCGCAGCAGGCGGTGCCGTACGTGCCGGCCGGACGGTTCACGCCTACGGCGGCGTCGGGACCGAGCCGGTAGGCGGTGTCCCCCTCGCTGACCGAGACGTTCTCGACGTGCACCCGCGAGTCAAGAGGGATGTCGAGATAGGCGCCGTGCGCCGGCCCATGCCAGGCGAAGGTGTGTTTCTCGGTGACCGCGACCCGGCCGTCCGTCGCGACCTCCGCCAGAACCGCGGTCTCGGTGAGGCTGTACAGCGGATCGCCGGCGGCCGGCATCCGCTCGGGCGTGGTGCCGGCAAAGGGCAGCACGCTGAGTACGGAAATGAGCGCGATTAATTTCCCCATCGTCCGCCCTCGGCGGTCAGGTGCGTCAGTGGTGCCTTTTCGAGCGTACGCGACACGTCCGGGATGCGGCGATGTCATTTGCCCGGGTCGGTTGGTCGGCGCCATGGCCCGATCAGGTCGTCGAAGGTGATGCGGGCGGCGGCCGGGAACAGCAGCCGTCCGAGGGCGCGGTCGCGGGCGGGCCGGCGCATCTCCACGGCGCGCAGGAAGCGTTTCTGCCGCCGGGCGTCCAGCGCCTGGGGGGCGAGCTTGGGCGGGGTGTCGCGGCGGACCTGGACCGGGTCCGGGCCGCGATGGGTGAAGAAGTGGTCGAGGGCGGCCAGGTGCGCATGGACGGCGTTGGCCTTCCGCTTGGCGACCGTCTTCAGGTGCGTCTTGTAGTCGCGCACGGCGAGGTCGCGGCCGTACGGGTCACTCAGCGGGTCGGCACTGTCCAGCTCCGCGGTGTCCAGCCAGGCCAGAAGGGCGCGGACCCGGGAGGCGTAGGCGGGACGGGTGTCGTCAACAGTGGCGCCGCACGGGCCGAGAAGCCGGGCAGGTTGAAGCGTGCCTTGACGATCTCGCTCAGGAACAGCACCTGGATATCGGTCCCCGTCGCAAGCACCGCATGGCCATCAAGCACAACCCGGACTTCGAAGCCGCCCTGGCTGCCTACCGCAGCGAGGCGCCCACGTGATTTCGGCGCACCACGGTGTGATCGATGAGACGGGACGCAAAGATATGCAGAAAGGCAGACGCGTGGACGGGGCGGCCACGGCGATCCTTCCGGCATGAACATCGTTGCCTCACTCGTCATCGGCGCGGTCACCGCCGTTGCCCCGGCCACGACGACCACGCCGCTGTCATGGCAGGATTGCGGAGACGGTCTGCAGTGCGCACAGATCAAGGTGCCGGCCGACTGGGCCCGCCGATCAGGGCAGAAGGTGACGATCGGTCTCGCGAAGCTGCCCGCCCAGGACCAGGCCGCCAAGAAGGGCGTGCTGCTGGTCAACACCGGCGGGCCTGGCGAGCAGATCGCGCTTCTCCGTCAGGCGAAGGAGTCCTTCGCAGATCTGACCAAATGGTTCGACGTGATGATTTTCGACCCGCGGGGGTTCGGCAAGTCCAGCGTGATCAACTGCCCTGTCCCCGCACCGTTCGCCACTGAGTGGGTATTTCCGAACAAAGACGCATACGACGCGTACGCTGCGAAGAACCGTGCGTTTGGGGAAGCATGCGCCAAAGAGGCCGGACCGCTGTCGGGAAGCCTCAACTCCTGGCAGATCGCGCACGACATGGAGGCGATCAGAAAGGCCCTGGGACAGGCAAAACTGACCTATCTCGGCAACTCCCACGGCACCGTGCTCGCGCAGGCCTACGCCGAGCTGTTCCCGCGCAAGGTCGGCCGGATGTACCTCGACAGCGTCTTCGACCACACCACCCCCGACCTGCGCACGTGGCTCCAGCCACGGGCCAGGGCTCTGGAGGCCAGCTTCAAGCGCTTCGCCGCCTGGTGCCGGAGCACCGCCACCTGCGCGCTGCACGACCAGGATCCGGTGGCCGTCTGGGACGAGGTGATGGCCAAGGCCCGCCGCGAGCCCATCCCCGCCCCCGATGCCGGCCCGGACGTACGCATCAGCGACACCCAGATCGCCTCCCGCGCCGGCTTCACCTACGAGGCCACCTGGGAGCGCCTGGCCGCCGGGCTCGCGCGGGCACGGGCCGGCGACGCCTCGTTCTTCGCCGACGTTCAAGGGGCTCCGGACCCCGACCTGTCACGCGTCATCCTCTGCGCGGATCTGCCCTACCCCGGCTACGCGAAGGTCAAGCAGCTGGAGGGCGTCCTGCGTCGCGATACGCCCCACATCGGGTGGCGGGCCGTGTGGCCGATGGCCAACCACTGCGCCGGCCTCCCCGCAACCAGGACGTACGCGCCTCACCCCATCAAGGCGCCGGGCCTGCCGCCCGTGCTCATCGCGGGCGGCGAGTACGACGACAACACCCCGACCGCGGACGGCCGCCGGCTGGCCGCCCAGCTTCCCGGGGCCCGATTCCTACCGGCCATCGGCGGGCATGCGCTGTACCTCTCCGGCCACCCGTGCGTCCGCGAGCACGTGCACCGCTACCTGACCACGGGCCGGATGCCACCGCGCGGCGCCTCCTGCGGACCGGCGAAGTAGCGTTGCCGCTGTGTACGCCAGAGAGGGACTCTTCGTGCTCGCGGCCACGGCCGCGCTCACCGCATTCGCCATCATCGACGGCGAGCCGACGGGGCCTGGGCTGCCCCTCCTGGCTGGTGCCAGCCTCGCCGCAGCCCTGCCCCTGACGCTGCGTGCCCGGTTCCCGCTGACAGGAGCGCTGCTGTCAGCGCCGATGGCCCTGCTCGGGCTGGCGGTCCCAGGCTGGCAGGGCCGGTTGGTGACCATGGTCATGTTCGGCGCGGCGGCCTTCCGCCTGCCGCGCCGTGCCTGGCTGGTGCTGAGCCTGTCCATCGTCTGGACCACCGGTTACGGCCTGCTCATCCCGCGCTCCCAGGCAGGGCTCTCCGTGGTCACCGACCTGGTCATCATGGGTGTCGCTCCGGTCGCGATCGGTCTCGCCCTGCACCTGTACGGCGAGCGGGCCGCGCAGGCGGCACGCCTCGACCACGCCGAGGCCGGCCGCGCGATGGCCGAGGAACGTGCCGCGCTCGCCCGCGACGTCCACGACAGCGTCGGCCACCACCTCACCGCCATCCGCATGCAGGCCACCGCCACCCGCCGAGCGCTGCGTGGCGAGGTGCTGACCGCCGACAAGGCGCTGGGCACCATCGCCGAGCTGTCCGCAACCGCGTTGAACGAGGTGCGCGCCCTTCTCGACTCCCTTCGCGAGGCACCCATCGAGCCGGACGTGGAAGAGATCGAGAACCTGGCCGAGCGGCTCTCCACCCCACGGATGCCGATCTCGGTCCACCGCGCCGGCCCCGGCACCACGCTGCCGCCCGCTGTCGGCCATACGGTCTACCGCGTCGTACAAGAAGCGCTCACCAACGCCGCCCGCCATTCCGGAGCCGGCCGCGTGGATGTGTACGTCCTGTACGACCCGGCCGCTGTGACGGTCTCGATCACCGACGATGGCCACGGCCGTGCCGGAGCGGAGGGCCGGGGCATCAGAGGCATGCGCGAACGCGTGGACCAACAGGGCGGCACGTTCGTGGCAGGGCCGGGGCAGGATCACGGCTGGCGGGTGGAGGCCGTCGTGCCGATCAGGCCAGCCGGTTCAAGGAGGGCGGCGTGACGATTCGCGTGGTCATCGCCGACGATCAGCCGGCCGTACGTGACGCATTGCGTGTGACACTGGACGGCGAACCCGACATCGAGGTGGTCGGTGAGGCGGCCGACGGAGCCGAGGCCGTACACCAGGCGCTGTGGCGGCGCCCCGACGTGGTGGTGCTGGACCTGCGCATGCCATACGTCGACGGCATCTCCGCGATCCGGCAACTGGCCGGCATGGACGCTCCGCCCGGGATGCTGGCGCTGACGACGTTCGACACCGATGAGTACCTCTTCGGGGCACTCCAGTCGGGGGCTTCGGGGTTCCTGCTCAAGGACAGCGACCCTGAACTGCTCCTGGAGGCGGTGCGAGCGCTGCACCGCGGGCATGGGCTGGTGGACCCCCAGGTCACCACCCGGTTGATCCACCGCTTCGCGAGCCTGTCGCCCGCGTCCCCCGCCGAGGCGCAACAGCGGCTCACCGCTCGTGAGCTCGAGGTGCTCCGGCACCTGGCTCACGGGCTGAGTAACGCACAGATGGCCCGAGCCCTGACCATCGAGGAAGGCACGGTCAAGAACCACGTCGCGAGTCTCCTGCGCAAGCTCGGGCTGCCCACGCGGGTGCGCGCCGTCATCTATGCCTACGAGCACGGCCTGGCCCCGCGCCGCTCAGACACCTGACCTTCCAGGACCCTCACATGCCCTTGATCCCTCGGGGGCAAGCCGCCGCCGGCAAGGCCGGCGGATCGCGGGGACGGTCGCCGCGGTTACCGCTACCGCAGGATCGACGGCGGCCGAGAACGCGGCATCGCGGTGCTCAACCGGTCGGTGATGCTGCCCCCGCGCGGCGTCGATCCCGTGATCGCCTCGCACGGACTCATCGCACAGTTCTTGACGGCACCCCATGACGGTCCGCTGGGCCCGAGCGCGCCTTCTGCCTGTCCTGGGCGGCGGGCGTGTTCCGGCCGGACACCTCCGGCGTCGCCGACATCACCCAGATCAACACCCACGTCTGCCGGTCGTGGTCGCAGGACGTTCTTGCCATCGGCGCCCTCGACGCCGACGTCACCAGCGTCGAGGCCGCGCGTCCCCGTCTGGGGCCGCTTTCGCACGCTCCAGTCGATCGGCAAGAACGCCCGCGAAAATCCCGACTGCCATGACCGGTCGTACCACCTCTCACGGGCTTCGGGAGCCACCGCTCTCCGAAGGACCGACTCCGCGCCGGCGCAACTCATCGCGGATCGCTGAAACTCTCAGCGGCCTGGTCTGCCGCCAGGGCGGAAACATCAGCTTGATCGCCTGCCGGCCGTCGCCGAGGCTGACGTCGAGGATGCTGACGAGTCCCGCGGTCGGCACGGATTCGGCCAGCTCATCGGGGTCGATCTGCCCGTCATGGCCGGTGTCGGGAGTGATGAGCCAGATCCTGCCGAAGTCGGCGAGGTTGCCCATCGCGTCCATGAGAGCGTCGACCAGGTCGTCGGCGTCGCCGTCCTCCGCGCGCCAGCACAACAACACGACGTCGACGATCTCGTCAGCGCTCTCGTCCAGCAACTCCCCGCCGCATCGTCGTTCGAGCGCGGCCCGGACGCCGCCGAGGAAGTCGGCGTCACCCGGACGGCTCCAGTTCCTCGTCTGGACGACCATCCAGGGCTCGACGCCGAGCACGTCGGCGATGCCGTCCTCCACTGCCTCATCAGACACCGCCACCAACCCCTCCCGTGCCGCTCCCGCCTCTGCCGTAGTACCCGCTGTCTGAGTAGCCGCCGTACGAGTAGGCTCCGCGGCCCTGGGAGCGGGTGGCGCGACGGCGGTCGAGCAGTTGGCTGACCAGCATGATCAGGAAGCCGCCGCCGGACGCCAGGTCGGCCCCGGCGCGGTCCGCATCGGGCAGGCCGCGCTGAAAGGCCACTGCGGCGGTGCGGGCCTGGCCGAGGGCGATACGGCGTCCGGTCAGGGTGGCCGCGTCCACGGTGAGCGCGGGGCCATCGGCACTCTCCAGGTCACCCGCGCCGGGGCCGCGGTCGCGCGGCAGCCGGATCTCGACCCGGAGCAGGTCGAACCGCTGCGGCCAGTTCCCGCCCCAGACCGCCAGGCTGAGGAACGCCTGGCCATCGTAGACGGTGACGGCTCCGCGCAGGGTGTAGTGGATGGTGCGGGTGGAACCGGGTGCGGCCGAGAAGTCCCAGGCCGCGCGCTGCTGACCGTTTTCACAGCAGGCGCTGCTGCAGGCGAGCCGGTTCACCCCTATGACGGTGTCAGGACCGCGTCGGTAGGCGGTGTCGCCCTCGCTGACCGAGACGTCCTCGACGCGTGTCTCCGGGCCTGCGGGGATTTCGAGGTAGGCGCCGTGGCCCGGCCCCTGCCAGGTGAAGGTGTGCTTCTCTGTGACCGTGACCCGGCCGTCCGCCGCGACCTCCGCCGGCACGGTCGTCTCGGGCAGGGTGTGAAGCGAATCACCGATCGCCGGGGTGACGGCGGAAGGCGGCATGCAGGGTACGGAAATGTGCGCGAATAACTTCCCCATCATCCCCCTCCACGGTCAGGCGCGTTGTTTCGAGCGTACGTCACATGTCCGCGTCCGACCCCGGACACGAACCGGTAGCCCAGCTCAACTGCCTTGATCGGATCGGCCCGGTACGATCGGCGGATGATCCGCCCAGCCTGACCTTGACAGGCTCCCGGCCATGAACGCGAATTCTCCGGGGCGGTGGACCGGCAGCGGGCCCGAGTACGAGGTTCAGGCCCAGCGACCTTCCTGACGCGAAGATCGTGCCGATCGGTCCTCAGGCCCCGTAGCCGCCCATGACCGGGCACAAGGCGGTCGTCAAGGCTTGGCTGCGGCGGCAGCGGAGGAGGTGGCGGCACGGCGCCAGGCGGTCTGGCGTAGCAGGCGCAGGCCGTTGAGGCCGACGATGACGGTGGAACCCTCGTGTCCGGCCACGCCGAGCGGCAGCGGGAGGTCGCCGAGCAGGTCCCATGCCACCAGGACGGCGATGAACGTGGCGGCGATGACGAGGTTGGCCATCACCAGGCGGCGGGCACGCCGGGCCAGCGCGATCACGGCGGGCACGGCGGCCAGCTCGTCCCGGGTGATGACCGCGTCGGCGGTGTCCAGGGCAAGATCGGATCCGGCGCGGCCCATCGCGATGCCGACATGAGATGCGGCCAGGGCGGGGGCGTCGTTGACGCCGTCACCCACCAGCGCCACCCGCGCACCGTGCTCCTGCAGCTCGCACACCGCCGTCACCTTCTGCTCGGGCAGCAAGCCGGCCCGCACGTCGTCGGCACGCAGGCCGACCGCGGCGGCCACCCGGCCGGCGGCCCTCGCGTTGTCGCCGGACAGCAACACCGGTGGGGTCTCGGTGACCGCACCGGCGTGTGCGACAGCCGCGACCGCACCGGGGCGCACGCGGTCGGCCAGGCCGAGCACCGCGACGGGAACGCCGTCCAACCGCATGACCACCGCGCTGTGTCCCGCCTCTTCCAGCTCGGCCACCGCGGCCCCGTACCCCCCATCACCCGCCGCCATGGCGGCCTTCGCACTCCCATGACGATGCGCATCGTCGTCGTCCTGCCGGCGCCGTTCGCGCCCGCCGTCGACCTGTGGCGGAGATGTGGCGGGACGGCCGACCTCGATCAGCCGTCCACCGACGCGGGCGCGCACGCCGGAGCCGGGTACGGCCTCGAACGTCTCCGCACCACTCCAGGTCAGCCCTTTGTCCCGGGCCGCCCGGACGACGGCGCGTCCGAGCGGGTGCTCGGAGCCTTCCTCGGCCGCGGCCACCAGCGCGAGCAGCGCGTCGGCGTCCTGGCCGGCGGCGGGCAGGGGGCGCAGCTCGGCAAGGTACGGTCGTCCTTCGGTGAGGGTGCCGGTCTTGTCGAAGGCGACCTGGGTGGCGGTGGCCAGGTGCTCCATCACCACGGCGGACTTGACCAGCACGCCGTTGCGGCCGGCGGTGGCGATGGCGGCCAGCAGCGGCGGCATGGTGGCCAGCACCACGGCGCACGGCGAGGCCACGATCATGAACGTCATCGCCCGCAGCAGGGCCTCTTGCAGGGGCACACCCCAGGCCAGTGGCACCGCGAAGATGGCCAGGGTCGCCACGACCATGGCGACGGAGTAGCGCTGCTCGACCTTCTCGATGAACAGCTGGGTACGCGCCTTGGTGGCACCGGCCTGCTCGACCATGGCCACGATCCGGGCGATCACGGTGTCGGCGGCGGGCCGGGTCACGCGGACGCGGAGCGCCCCGACACCGTTGAGGGTGCCGGCGAACACTTCGTCCCCCGGCCGTTTGTCCACGGGCAGGCTCTCGCCCGTGATGGTGGCCTGGTCGACATCACTGGCACCGGCCACGATCTGGCCGTCGGCGCCGATGCGTTCCGCGGGCCGGACCAGGATGACGTCGCCCACCTCCAGGGCGGCGGTGTCGACGTTCTCCTCCTCACCTGTCTCGCTGAGCCGGGTGGCCTGCTCCGGGGCCAGGTCGAGCAGGTCACGGACGGAGTCCTCGGTGCGTTTGGTGGCCACGGCCTCCAGCGCGCCGGAGGTGGCGAAGATGATGATGAGCAACGCGCCGTCGAAGACCTGGCCGATCGCGGCGGCGCCGATGGCCGCGACCACCATGAGCAGATCGACGTCCAGTGTCCGCTCACGCAGCGCCCGCAATCCGGCCAGCCCGGGTTCCCAGCCGCCGGCGGCGTAACAGGCCAAATACAGGGTCCACCACAGCCATGGCGGAGCCCCTGCCAGCTGGGCGATGCCGCCGACGGCGAACAGCGCGGTGGCCGCCACCGCCCAGCGGACCTCGAGGAGGGATCCGGCTCCGTTCTGCCACCAGAGCGCGATCTTCGACGGCGGGGCGGCCGTGGTCTCGACGCGAGGCGAGGGCCTCAGTTCGGTTGTCACCGTGTCAGCGTATATGCGTATCCATGCAGATATGCAATCAGTTGAGTCTGGAGGTAGGCTGGCGGCATGCACACCTCGCTGCCCGACTTCGACATGCCCAACGAGGAGCAGGTGCACCTGGCGGCCGAGTCGTTCCGGCTGCTGTCCGACCCCACCCGCATCAAGATCCTCTGGGCGCTGCTGCAGGGCGAGTCGTCGGTGGCCTGCCTGGCCGAGCTGGCTGACGCCGCTCCCGCCGCCGTCAGCCAGCACCTGGCCAAGCTCCGTCTGGCCGGCCTGGTCAAAGGCCGCCGCGAAGGCACCTTCGTCTACTACAGCGCGGCCGACGAGCACGTACGCCGCCTGCTCGTCGAGGGCCTGTTCCACGCCGACCACGTCGACCGCGGCGAGGACGCGAACCCCGCACGCGCCGTCTCCTGAGTCAGGCACGCCATCCCCGGCTTGCCCTCTTGGCAGTCCGATCACGTGCTGCCCCGCCCGGTGCGCTGGTCCATCGGATGACCCTGCCCGCCGCACCGCCTGGCGGCAACCGCTGCGTGCCGGCCACGGTGAGCGCGGCCGACGGCAGGAGGGCACGCAGCAGGAACGGGGTCGTGACGGGCGCGGTGAGCCGGTCGAGGCGGGCGTCGATGTCCCCCTGGTCCCGCCCAGCGTGCCCAGCGGCGCGGTCAGGCCGGTCAGCGCGACCGCCTGCCAGATCGGCACGGCGGTACGGGGCGCCCGCACGACCCAGCGCGACCGGGCCATCACCACCGCCGCGACCCACGCCAGGAGCAGTTAGAAGGTCCGCTCACTCATGACCGAGGCCCTCTTCCACGCCGACCACGAGGTGTCGGGCATCCCCCGGCACGACTGAGCGAGCCGTCAAGGGCCGGCCTGAGCCGGCACGGCCTCGGCCGCCAGCACTCCCGCGCGATTGAGCATGCTGACGGCCAGGGCGCAGAGCGAGCCGACGACGGTCAGCACGATCCACACCCGGCTACCGCCAAGCATGGCACCGACCAGCAGGTTTCCGGCAGTGATGCCGATCCCTGCCACGGTGTTGTACAGGCCGTAGTGGGTGGCGACCAGCCGCTCTTTCGACAGCGTCACGACGGTGTCCATCTCGAACGGGTACGTCAGCGCGCCGCCCACGGCGAGCAGCACGGTGCAGGCCATCACCTCGGCCGTACGCAGCCCGTCCGGGGCCGGCGCCATCAGGGGCACGAAGGCGATCGCCATGAGCGTGAGCCCGCGCACCACGGCCTGCGGTCCGCTCCAGCGGCCGCGCGCCCACTCGGTGATCCGCAACTGCCCGGCGATGGCCACGAGCGCGGACACCACGAACAGCAGACTGACCGCCCCCGTGTCGCCGAGCTCCAGCGGCAGGGCCAGGTACAGCTGGAACGACAGTACGTACGAGCCGGCCATGGCCAGCGAGAACAGCAGGAACGGCCGGTTGCCGGCGACCGTGCGCCAGTCGGCCAGCACGCCGGCGCGCGCCTCGCCTCGGGTCCCGCGCGGCGGCAGGGCAAGCAGTTGGAGCACGGTGAGCACGGCGAAGACGGCGGACGCGGCGGCGCACACGAGCTGGAAGTTCACCGTCATCAGCGCCAGCCCCAGCAGCGGCCCGATCAGGATGCCCGCCTGGTAGAAGACGTTGAACAGGGCGAACGCCTCCACCCGGCGCTGTCCGGAGTCGTGGGCGAGGTAGGCGCGTACCGCCGGGTTGAACAGCGCGCCCGCGAACCCGGTCATCGCGGAGGCGGCCACCAGCGCGGGCACCGCGTCCACGAACCCGAGCAGCGCGAATCCCGCCGTCCGCAGCAGGCAGCCCGCGATGATGACGGGCCGGTAGCCGAGCCGGTCGGCCAGCGTGCCGCCGAGGAGGAACAGCCCCTGCTGGCTCAGGTTGCGTACCCCGAGCACGAGCCCGACCGTCCAGCCCGCCAGATGCAGCCCGCCGGACAGATGGCCTGCCAGGTACGGCATGAGCATGTAGAAGCCGATGTTGATGGCGAACTGGTTGACCATCAGCAGCCGGACGCTGCGCTCGAAGGAGCCGAATCGCCGCCACATCAGCGCATCTCCATCCGGGTCCAGCCGGTGGCCTCGGCCTCGGTGGGATATTTGATCTCGTCCGGGTCCTCGGCCGGGGGGCGGCCGAGGAGGTCGTGCCGGGTGCAGTAGGTGTCGTCGTAGACGGTGGTGTAGTAGCGGGCGGGGCCGTCGGGGAAGACGGCGGCGATGCGGGTGCCCGGCGGATGGGTCCTGGCCAGCCATGAGGCGACCACGGTGACCGCGCCGACGCTCCAGCCGCCGGTGGTGTAGTGGGTGGCCGCGAGCGTGCGGCAGGCCCATACGGCTTCGTGCGGCGCGACCCAGTGCACCTCGTCGAAGGCGCCGTGGGCGACGTTGCGCGGGTGGATGCTGCTGCCCAGTCCGCGCATCAGCCGCGGCCTGGCGGGCTGGCCGAAGATGGCCGAGCCGGTGGCGTCCACCCCGACCAGGCGCAGCCGCGCGTTGTGCTGACGCAGCGCCGCGGCCACTCCGGCCGAGTGGCCGCCGGTGCCGACGCTGCACACCAGCACGTCGATCCGGCCCAGCTGGTGTTCGAGTTCGCGCGCCAGGCCGGCGTAGGCAGCGACGTTGTCGGGGTTGTCGTACTGCTGCGGGCAGTAGGAGCCCGCATGCAGGTCGAGCAGCTGGGCCACCCGGTCGAGGCGGGCCCGTTGCCAGCCGCCCTCGGGATGTGGTTGCTCGACGATGTCGATGCGGGCGCCGTAGGAGGCCAGCAGGCGGTGCACCATCGCCTCCATGCCCGGATCCGTGACGACGGTGACCGGGTGGCCGTAGACGGTGCCGGCCAGCGCCAGGCCCAGCCCGAAGGTGCCGGAGGTGGACTCGACGAGCATCGCGCCGGGGGCCAGCTCTCCCCTGTCACGGGCGCGTTCGACGATGTGCAGAGCCGCCCGGTCCTTCAGCCCGCCGGGATTGACGCCTTCGAGTTTGGCCCAGAAACCCTGCCAGGGCGGGGCGAACGGTTCCCCGATCCAGGTCACGGGGGTATCGCCGACCAGCCGGGCCAGCGCGGACATGGGTGAGCAGAGGGACGGGATCGATGACATGGCGAACACACGCTTTCTCCCGCGCGCGTGCGCGGGACGTTATCGGCTTGAGGACAGACCTGAGCGCAGGCAGGTCCTCAGGGCCGATAGATTTCGAGCGTGTGATGGTGAACGGCTCGCTCGCGGTGACCGCATTCCGGGACGTGGTCGGGCGGTCTTGGCTGAGGTTGCGTCACGGGTTCGGGGGGCGCGGGCGGCAGGGGTGCGAGCAGCGGCATCGCCTTGACAGCGGCGGCCTTGCCGGCAGGCAGCAGGAAGGTGCCCCCGTGGACGTGGTCGGCTTGGTGGTCGTGGTCGTCTCCGTGCTGGCAGATGACGGACGCCCCGGGCGCGAAGGGCTCGTCCTCCGGGGCCCTGGCGTGCGCCCACAGATGAGCGATGACCAGCAGCCCGAGCAGCACGGAGAACCACGCCAGCCAGCGTGGCCGATCCGTCGATACTCCCCGTACGTACATAACTGATTACGCATCGTAACAACATGAAAAGGGGAGCCGCATCTCGGGGCATGCCCAGAGCCCCGGGGATATGAGCGTTGGTTCGCCTTCCAAGGATCGTCCTGGGGGTGGCCCAGCCCGTGGTCCCCGGCCTGGCGGGCGTCTTCGGCTCGATCGCGGGCGGCCCGGGTGCGGGCGCGTGCTGGACAGCGGCTCTCGCCTTCCTGGCGGTACCTCTCGTGCTCAGCTACTCCTGACTCAGCACGGCCCGCACGCCGGGCTCGACGGCCGCGCGGAAAGCAGCGTCCAGTTCGGCCGGCGAGGCGGTGGTCTGGCCGTCCACCCACGCCCGCAGCAACGCCATGAACGCGCCGACCACGCACACCACCAGCAGGTCGAGCGCCGCCGACGCCCGTGCGCCGGCGGCAAGAAGCTCCTCTCTGACGAGACCGGCGAGCAGTTGCTCCCCACGGGCGTGCACCGGCCCGCCGCCGCGCCGCCCCAGCAGCGCCCGCACCAGCCGCTCCTGCTCACGCACGTGTTCGAACATCGGCAGGCTGAACGCGAACAGCCGCCCCGATGCACCGGCCGGCACGCGATGCAGGAAGGCGAGCTCGTCCACATTGCTGAGCAGCACCTCCTGCTTGCTGGAGAAGTGCGCGTAGAACGTGGAGCGGCCCACATCCGCGCGGTCGATGATGTCGGTGACGCTCACCGCGTCATAACCCTTCTCCAGGATCAGCGCCACGAGCGCCTCCTGGATCATGCGCCGTGTACGCCGCACCCTCCGATCTCCGGACACTTTCCCGCCCCTTGTTCCGTACGGCACACCACGGCCGATCTGCTCGTTGACCCACCACCAGTATGAACGCATCATTCATAACCGAACAGATTGTTCCGATTCTGGGAGGACCACGATGGGGTTGGGAAAGCTGCTCCACCGCCACGAGGAACACGCCGACGCCGGCGGCACCATCGACCGCCCGCGAACATATGAGGCTCTTGGTTCGATCGCCTTCCTCGGCGGCCGCCGCGCCGCCTTCACCCGCGTGGCCGCCGCGGCCCGGCCACGAGCCGGCGACCGCGTCCTGGACGTCGGCTGCGGCACCGGCTACCTCAGCCGGATCCTGTCCCCGGTGGTCACGCCCAGCGGCCATGTCACCGGCCTCGACCCGTCCCCCGCCATGGTCGAGTACGCCACCCGGCACGCCCCGGCCAACTGCACCTACGTCGTCGGCGAAGGCCAGCGCCTGCCCTTCCCCGACGCCTCCTTCGACCTGGTCGTCTCCAGCCTGGCCGTGCACCACATGCCCGCCGGCGCCCGGCCCGAGGCGCTGCGGCAGATGTGCCGCGTGCTGCGGCCGGGCGGGCGGCTGCTCATCGCCGAGTTCCGCCCGCCGGCCAACCCCCTGGCCCGGCACCTCGTCGGCGCGCTGTCCGGCCCCGCCATGCGGCACGACCCCCGCGACCTGCTCGGCACCCTGATCCCGGACGCCGGATTCCAGGTGGAGTCCGAAGGCGACCTGCCGTACCTGCTGTACTACGTCCGTGCCACCCGGCCCTAGAACGGCGGCAACCTCCTGTGCCGGGCGACAGCGCCGGCTCGTGCGCGTTCGTGGTGGCGTCATTCCGGCTGACCGGCGGCCTCCAGCTCCGGGTGGCGGGTCATGTCGAGCTCGAAGCGCCCGTACATGCGTCTGTACGGTCACCGGCGATGCCGTTGATGTAGGGATCCGGTCCTGTCGGTGTGGCGGGCAAGCTTTCACAGCGGCTGAAGGGTGCTTGGTCGATGGGAGGGGACGAGGCCGTTCGGGGTCCCAGCCGACGTAGCGGACGAGTTTGCGCTTGATCCGGCGGATGACGCTCCGAGGTCGGCGAGGTGGATTGAGCTCGTACAGGACCTCGTCGGCGGAGTCGGCCAGCGGATCGTGGGTGGGCGATCCGGCCTGGCCGGAGGCTGGACGGCGGATGCCGCGGGGTACTGCGCCAGGTTCTGTCGTCAAATGAGCAGAGCCGGCGCAGGAGAGATGCGATGGTGACCACGGCGGTGTAGGAGCACGCACCGGCGCCCCCTTCTCGAGCGCCGGCCGCGTGCTGGCGCGCCCGCACGATGGTGGAATCCGCCGCCGCCAGCCACTCGATGGCCCAGCGCGCATCGGCCTGAGCCTGTACCGCCTGCAACATCCGGCGAGCGTGCCGTCCAGGGAACAGCACCTCGTACTAAACCTTTGCTCCCGGCATCAGGGAAGCGGGCGAAGTCCGGGGGATCTCTGTGGCGAGGCCCCTTGGACTGGGAGCGGCTCGCCGTCCTTGTCCTTTCGCCCAACCGCGAGGCCTCTGTACGTGATGCCGTGGCTGACCAAAGGTGCCGTCTGATGACCCATGAAACCGTTTGCCTTCTCGAGGCGGAAGGCGCCGCAGAGTGAGAAGACCGCTGATGCTCCGCAACACTCGTCTGACGGTGGTCGTCGTGCTGGGCGTGGGAGTTGTGATGCTGAGCGCTGCCGGCCTGGGAGAGATGCTGCCGGGACGGGACGGCGCGCTGGCCAGTGCCGTGATCAAGAACGCCGACGGCCAGGCGGTCGGTTCGCTTCAGCTGGAGGACGCCGGGAACGGCAAGTCCAAAATCACCGTGGGAGTGACGAACTTGCCGGTCGGGTATCACGGCTTTCACGTTCATGCCAAAGGCGTCTGTGATCCACACTCGACAGACCCGGCCACGGGCAGCCCGTTCTTCAGCGCCGGCGGACACTTCGACCTCGGCTCACACCCCCACGACCACCACACCGGAGACCTGCCCAGCCTGCTGGTCGGCGCGGATGGCACCGGCACCGCCTCGGTGGTCACCGATCGCTTCCGGGCGTCACAGCTTTTCGACGGCGACGGCAGCGCCGTCGTGATCCACGCACTGGCCGACAATCATGCGAATATCCCAGACCGCTATCGGAACGCGGAGGGCGCGGCAGGGCCCGACGCCGAAACCCTTACAGCCGGCGACTCCGGCAGACGCATCGCCTGTGGCGTGATCAGCGGAAGCTAGCGGCCCGCTCGGGCTCCGGCCGCGGGCGGGGAAGTCACGGCGTGGAGGATCAGCCGCGGACACCACCGCCGTCAGCGGCGCCTTCCGAGGACGCCTCCACACCGGAGCAGCTTCAGCCGCTGACCACCGCCCACTCGATCGTCGGACCGTCCGTACGGCCAGCACCCTCCCCGCCCCGCACATCGGCGCGGCAGGTCACGCGAGGCCCATGAACCTGGCTCGTCGCCCTCGACCCAGCGGCAAGAAGCCAGCAGGTGATCACCGTCTGATCTTGGCCAGGCGCCAGACGGTGATCGCGGCCAGCGCGATGCCCGCTCCGGCGACTACGAGCAGATCGGGCAGCTGCACGCCTGACGCGAACTCCTGCAGCCCGGCCTCCCAACTGTTCGGAATCGCCAGGCCACGGGTCCCGTCGAAGACGAGGAAGAGCACGCCGAGGCCGATGAAGGTCACCCCGGATGCCAGCGTGGTGGTGTGCAGGTGCAACCGGCCGAGCCGTAGCCCTCTGCCGCGTAGCCATCGCCGTCGGCCGAGGTTGAAACGCTGCCACAGGACGGCCATGACCAGCAGCGGAGCGGTCATGCCGGCCGCGTAGAGCGCCAGCAGGACGCCTCCTCGCAGCGTGTTGCCGGAAGCGGCTGCGATGGTGAGCACCGCGCCGAGCACCGGCCCGGCGCAGAATCCGGCCAGCCCGCAGACGGCGCCCAGCGCCAGCACAGCGCCCGGGGAGTCGCCGCGAACCCGGCCGCGCAGCCGTTCCAGCGGTCCGATCGTCCAGCCATGCCCGGTCAGCTGCAGCGCCCCGAGCAGGATCAGCAGCAACCCAGCCAGGGTGATCAGCAGATCCTGGTGGCCGTAGAAGAAGCCGGTGGCCAGCGCCGAGCCCATGCCCAGCGGCACCAGTACCGCGCACAGGCCCAGGTAGAACAGGATCGTGCGCCCGATGAGGGCGGGACGGCCGGGGAAGGCGTAGGCGAAGAAGGCGGGCAGCAGCAGCGCGCTGCATGGGCTGACCAGGGCGAAAAGCCCGCCCAGGAAGGCGGCGGCGTATCCGACCTCACTCATCGCGGGCCTTCTCGATCTGCTCGACAAACGCCGCCAGCGGCTGGGCGCCGAAGAAGAACTTGCCGTTGATCAGGAACGCCGGGGTGCCGGGCATGCCCAGCTGGGCGCCGAAGGCGAAATCCTGCTCCACGGCCTTGCGCAGGGCCGGGTCGCGGCGGTCGGCATCGAAGGCGGCCACATCGAGGCCCACCCGAGCGGCCACCGAGCGCAGCTTCTCCTCGCCGAGGCCCCCGGACTGGTCGGCGTACAGGGCGTCGTGGAAGGGCCAGAACTTCCCCTGCCGTGCCGCGGCGCGGCCGGCGATCGCGGCCCGCTTGGACTCCCGGCCCAGAGCGGGAAAGTCCCGCCAGAACAACCGCACCACGCCGGTGTCGATGTAGCGGCGGCGCAACTCGGGCTCGATCTCGCGGGCGAACCGGCCGCAGTTCGCACACTTGAAGTCGCCGAACTCGACGATCGTGACCGGCGCCGACGCCACCCCACGTGCCAGGGCGGTGTCGATCGGCGGGACCGTCGGGCCTTCCCAGGTCGGCACCGGCCGCGCCGTCTCCACCGGCGGCTCCGCCGCTTCGGTGGTGTCGGTGACAGTGGCCTGCGGCTCGGTGACCGCCACAGACCTGGCGCCGGAACCGGAGTCCGACGGCCGATCCAGCGCGGCGACCGCCAGTGCCCCCAACACCACCGCCGCCGCTCCCGCCATGACCACCACACGACCCCGCGGGCCGAGACGGCTCTGCTTGACAGGCTCTTCCCCCACGCGTCCCATCCTTCCTCAGGTCCGCAACAGGATCTCGCAAGTCGACGACGGGCGCGGAAAGAAGTGGCAGCAGGAGTACACCCTGGACGGCTACGCGGTCGCTCCGGCCGGCCGGTAGCGGCGCCCGTACGAGGGCACCGACAACGCCCGGACGGCCAAGGAGGCGTACCTCGGGTGGGAGTGCGGGCTGGGCGAGCAACTCGAGCGGGACGGCACCCACCACTTCCGGGTGGTCCACTGAGCCGTGCACCAGGGGCCCGCACGCGCGCTCGGCTGGCAGGGCAGGCGGGGCGCATTGATCTGCGAACTCTTGGGCGATCCGTCCAGAGCTTCCCGTGTGGACGGGCCCCGGCCGATACCCAGGAAGACGCGCCACCGGGCCTCTCGCAGGTTGAGCCGGCAGGCGCCGACGGGGGACGAACAACCTGCAACCTGCCGGACGCCTGGATGGTCGGCCGGCCGGTCGCGGGTGGCGTAGGTGTTGTGGCTGGATGAGCTGTCGGTGATGCGGTGGACTATCGGTCGGTCACCAGCAGCGTGTTGCCGTCGGGATCCTGGACGGCGAAGAAGCGGCAGACCTCCGGATCCCCTTCGATCGCGCCTGGTTCGCAGCCGTGCCCCTCCAGGCGTGATCGGGCCTGGTCGAGATCGGCCACGGTGAAGTTGCAGGTCGCCCAGGGCAGTCCGGGCTTGGCCTGGATGCCGCTGGCCGGTCCCAGCAGCGTCAGGGACGTCGCGCCGGCACCGCCTCCAGGGCGGAGAACGGCGCTCCACTCGTCCACGGAGTGGATCTGGAAGCCGAGAACGCGGTTGTACCAGCGGGCGGAGGCCGCCGGGTCCGCGACCGGGATGAACGCGGTGGTGATCTGTACGGGATCCATGTCCGCACCGTATCCGCACCCACCGACAAACGCGGGCCGGTGGCGATGACGTGGGGGAACATGCAACGCTCTACGCCCGCGGAGGCAGGAACGGCACTGCCGGGGCTGCCTGACATGCTCCTGCTCGGCGACCGGTAGATGCCGAGAACTCGCACCGTCAGGAAGCCCGGGTGCGTTCCGCGTCGTCGTCGCTGGAGGAGACGGCGGAACGGCGGCGGGTGTCGACGGCCGGGGCCAGGAAGATGGCGGAGACGACGAAGACGAGCACGACGATCATGGCGGTTCGCAGTCCCCAGTGGTCGCCCAGGAAGCCGAGCCCGGGCGGGCCGACGAGGAAGGCGACGTAGCCGAGGGTGGCCACCAGGCTGACGCGGGCGGTCGAGTCGGGTCCGGTCTCGCCGGCGGCCGACAGCGCGACCGGGAAGCCCAGCGAGGCGCCGAGCCCCCAGAACAGGACGGCGGCTCCGGCCAGCACGGCATTGTCCACGACGATCACCATGAGCAGGCCGATCGCCCCTGAGATGGCGCTGGCCCGCATGACGATGGTGCGGCCGAAACGGTCGAGGAAGTAGGCGCCGCCGAAACGGCCGATGGTCATGGCGGCGGCGAATCCGGTGTAGACGAGGGAGCCGGCGGTGGCGTTCACGCCGTGCCCGTCCACCATGATCAGCGGCAGCCAGTCGTTGGCAGCCCCCTCGGCCAGCGCCATCGCCAGGACGATCGCGCCGATCAGGACGAGCTGGGTGTCCTTCCAGAGGTTCGGCTGCCGACGGTCCGGTCCGGCCTGGACGGGGGCGTGCACGCCGGTGCCCGCGGGGATGGCGCGGATGGCGAACAGGAACAGCGCGGCGGCGACCAGGGTGATCGCTGCCAGATGCCAGTACGTCGGCAGGCGCGCGGCGGTGGCGGCGATGCCCGCGCAGGCGCCGAGCACGGTGCCCAGGCTGAAGCAGCCGTGCAGGATGGGCATGGTCGTCTTGCCGGTGCTCCGCTCGACGTCGGCGGCGTCGACGTTGATCGCGACCTCGCCGCCGCCCATGCCCACGCCGAACGCGAACAGGCCCACCATGACCAGCGGCACGGACGACAGGACAAGGCCAAGGCTGATGAGGGCCATGCTGGTGACGAGCATCCCGGTGGCGACGCCCATGACGGGCCTGGTGCCGAAGCGCGAGACGAGCCGCCCGGAGCACAGGATTCCGACCATGGAGCCGAGCGACAGGCCGAACAGGATCACGCCCATCTGAGCGGTGGACGCCCCGAGCTGATCGCGGATGTCCGGGGTGCGGGTCACCCACGACGAGATGGAGATGCCCGGCAAGAGGAAGAACAGGAGCAGCGCTTGCCGGCGCCGGCGCGTGGCGAGGTCCATGGACAAGGGGGTCTCCGTGGAAGTGCGATGTCTGGCTGGCCAGGCGTCGGCGCCCACCGCGCCCATCGAGCGCGCGCAGACGTACAGATGAACACTAAGGATGAGAAACATTCCTATGCGTGGCCAAAAGGGATCATATGTCCCAGATTGATGATCGGCTACGCGTGGGTGGGTGCGAAGACGCTCGCTCAAGCACCGGCTGTCCAGTCCCCCGAGATGCCTGACGTTTCCTTGCCCTGTCCAAGACACAGCGATACGCCATGGACGATAGTGTGTGCCACACAGTATCGTGTCGTACGTGAACGAGTCCGAACTGCTCGACGCGCACCGGCAGGAACTGCGCCGCGGCTCGGTGGTCCTGGCCAGCCTGCTGGCGTTGCGGACGCCGGGATACGGCTACGGCCTGCTGGAGGCGCTGGATCGCGCCGGGGTGCCGGTCGCCGCCAACACCCTCTACCCGCTGCTGCGCCGGCTGGAGAGCCAGGGCCTGCTGACCAGCGAATGGGACACCAGCGAGACCCGGCCGCGCAAGTTCTACCGCACCAGCCAGGACGGCATCCGCCTCGCCCGCGCGCTGCTGCGCGAGTGGCAGGCCATCGACAAGGCCCTGACGCGCCTGGACATGGAAGGACCACAACGGTGACCGCCTCACTGACCGACCGCTACGTCGCCGCGACCGTGCGGCACATCCCCGACAAGCAGCGCCGCGAGATCGAGCGCGAACTGCGCGCCGCGATCGCCGACGACATCGACGCACGCGCCGCCCACGGCCAGGCGCCGCCCGACGCCGAATACGCCGCGCTGCGCGACCTCGGCGATCCCGCGCTCCTGGCCGCCCGCTACACCCGCCGCGCCATGGCTCTCATCGGACCGGACACCTACCCCGCCTATGTCCATACGCTGCGGGTGTCGTGCTGGTCGGTGTTACCGATCGTCTACGTCGTTCTGGTCCTCGTCCTGCGGGCCCACGGCGAGGACGCGTGGACGTCCATCTTCCGCCCGGTCGGGACGACGCTGACCGTGGCCATGTACCTGGCCGTCGCCGTGACCGGCCTGTTCGCCATCGCCGACCGCCGGCGCGCCGACCATCCTGACACCGCCGGACTCGCCGAACCGTGGACACCGGACCGGCTGGCCATGGCCGACGATCCACCCCCGGCGCGCTGGAGCGACCTGATCGCCGAGATCGTTCTGGTCGCCCTCCTGATCGCCGCGCTGTTCGTGCAACGGGTACTCTCGCCGGTGACCACCGCAGACGGCACCGCCGTACCGATCATCAATCCCGCGCTCTGGGCCTTCTGGGTTCCCTACTTCATCGCCGTGATCGTGCTGGCCCTCGCCGTCAAGGTGGTGGCTCTCCGGCAGCCTGCGTGGAGCCTGGCCACGTCCGTGGCCGGCACGGCGCTCACGCTCGCCCTCGCCGTACCGCTCGCCTGGCTGTTCTGGCAGGCGCAGGTGCTCAACCACGCACTGTCCCACGGCACGGGCGCCCTGCCCGCGGCGGGAAGCTGGATCGCCTGGCTGGCTATTCTCGTCCTCGCCCTCATCACCATCGCCTCCCTCCTGGGGACCTGGCGGTCACGCAACCGGAACAGGGGCGGCGACATCGACGCGGGCTCCACCTATGCGAAGGCGGAGCGATGAACGCACCCGCGACGACGGTGAAGGAAGAAGGCAAACCAACGCACCCGCGACGCGAAGCCGTCGTCAACCTCCTCGTCAACGTGGTGGCGCCGCTCGTGGTCTTCTACGGCCTGCGTGCGGCGGGCGCCGGCCAGTGGCCGGCGTTGGTTCTGGGCGCGTTGCCGCCGGGGATCCGGGCGGTGTGGACGGTGGCCACACGCAGGCGGGTCGACGGGCTCGCGCTGTTCACGCTGAGCATCCTGGCGCTCGGCGTCGGTGCGTCGTTCCTGACCGGCAGCCCGCGGTTCCTGCTGGCCAAGGACGGCTGGATGACCGCGGTCGGCGGCCTGTGGATCCTCGCGACGCTGCCGCGGACGCCGTTCTACTTCCAGGTCATCCGCACCATCACCGCCGGAGCCGGCCGGGAGCGCGTGGAGACGGAGTGGCGCCGGTCCCCGGCCTTCCGGCACATGCTGCGGGTGGCGACCGCGATCTGGGGCGTCGGGCTGGTGCTCGACGCCGGAGTGCGGGTCGTGCTGGCGTACTCGCTCCCCGTGGACAGGGTGCCGCTGATCAGCGGCCTGCAGTACGTGGCGGCGTTCCTCATCCTCGAGGTCAGCAGCCAGATCTACCTGCGCCGCGCGGGCTCCCGCATCGACAGCGAGGAGTCGTCATGACGGCCGTGGTTCTGGTCACCGGCGGGGCCGGTGGCATCGGCGCCGCGGTGGCCAGGCGCTTCGCCCGCACCGGCGCCCAGGTGGTGATCGCGGACCTGGACGAGACAGCGGGCCAGGCCCTCGCCACCGAGATCGACGCCCTGTTCGTACCGGCGGACGTCACCCAGGAGCGGGACAACCAGACAGCCGTCGAAGCCGCCCTGACCGCCTTCGGAGGGCTCGACCTCGTACACCTCAACGCGGGGACGGGCGGCTCCGGCGACGGGCTCGACCTCGACTCCTACCGGCGCATCATCGCGGTCAACCTCGACGGCACCATGTACGGCATCCGCGCGGCGCTGCCCGCCCTGGCCTCGACCGGCGGCGGTGCGATCGTGGTCACCTCCAGCCTCGCCGGTGTCTCGCCCAACCCGTTCGACCCCATCTACTCGGCCAGCAAGCACGCCGTCATCGGCCTGGTCCGGTCACTCGCGCACACCCTGTCCGCGTCCGGCGTCACCATCAACGCGATCTGCCCGGGGTTCGTCGAGACGCCGATGCTCGAAGGGATCCGCGAGCACGTCCTCAGGCACGGCTTCGCCATCGCCGACCCGGACGAAGTCGCCGCGGCCGTCCAGACCATCGTCCAGAACGGCGCGACCGGCGAAGCCTGGATCGTCCAGGCGGGCCAATCCCCGGCACCGGTGATGTTCCCGGCGATCGAGCTCAGCCGCGGTGCGTGACAGAGAATGGGTGCTGGTCCTCGAAACCAGGTCACGGCACGTGCCCGGCACGTGATGGCCCTCCCGGGTCGCCTGGGTGCCACCGTGACGGTGTGTCGCTTGCCGGGGTCCTAGAGCCTGTGAGAGATCGCATGGATGCGTGCGGAAGCAGCTTCAGGAGACGCCGAAGCTCCACGGAACCCCGTGCGGCAGGGCCGCAGAGCGAGTTGGATGTCAGCGACACATTCGGACGGCCGTATTTCGGCAAGGAGCCTCCGCGCTGGTCGTATACGGAAAACGCCGAGCCCAACGCGGACATGTGGGCCACCGCGGAAGAGTCGCGTGACCAGATCGTGGAGCTGTACCAACAGGCATGGGAACACTCCAACACCACGATCGAGACGTTCGACTGGACGCGGTCGGCCATGGGGTGCTGATCGCCGAAACCCACCGGCACGCCGGCCATGCCGATATTGTTCGCGAGCTCATCGATGGTTCCGTTGGTGAGTCGAAAGGCCAGGACAACCTGCCGCCGGGCGATGAGGCATGGATGGATGAGCACCGGCGAAGGCTGGAGCGAGTAGCGCAGGAGGCCGGCAAGGACTGACCCCGCGTGCGAGGGCTTGCGTTCGGAATCGATCACATTGCGTCGGGCGTTGCCGGCCAGCTCAGCTTTCCTTCCGTGGTCAGAAGGGCCAGCTCGCCGTCCGCGGTGTAGGCGGCCGAGGCGGTGCCCGGGTATCTGGCCGTCGTACGGCCGGCCGGGTCGACCACCTCGGCCGCACCGCCATACGTGATCAGGAACTCCGCGCCGGACGGATGGGCGCGGATCTGGGCCTCGGCGGCGATCTCGCGTGACCACGTCTGCCTGCCGGCGGAGTCGACGCCCCGGATGCCGGTGAACCGCCTGCCGTCGCCGTCGCGCCAGTAGGTGTAGACGACGAGGCCCCGCGTCCCGGCGGCGCATCCGGCGAGAACCGGGAGGGTCGTGGTGATCGGTACCGGCTTGTCCGAGCCGGTCAGCACATAGGCGCGTTCCCCCGCGACCACCGCGGTACCGTCCGATGCGCACAGCGCCCTGACCGGTTCGGCGAGCGTGTCCCTGGCCACCTCGCGCCAACCCCGCCGGTCGTGCCGGAACCACAGCGCCTGCCTGCCTGACGTCGCGACCGCGGTCGTCCTGGAGGCGTCCTCCACCCAGGAAATGCCCCCTTTCAACCGAATGCGCGTGTCCTTGCCCCCGGGCCGGATCAGCCGCAGGCTGTCCTCTTCCGCGCCGTCGCTCTCAATGATCACGGCGTCCGAGGCGTTACGTGCGGTCGGCACCCGCCTGATCCGGGCGTCGGATCGCGCGAACACGCCCCAGAGCGAGCGCGGCTCGGGGTCCGCCCCCTCCGCCGAGCCGGAGAACACCGGGTCGGGACAGCGTGCCTGGCAGATCACGTCGGCGCCCCCGGCGTACGCGGCGGGATCGCGCCAGAGCTCCCTGCCCGACCGGTCCAGCCCGTAGAACGCCCGTGCCCGGTTGTCAGCCACCACGACACCCTCCGCGGACACCGCCACGATCTCCGGCGGGCGCTCGGTCACCGGCTCCGGCTCATCGGTCGCGGTGCCGCAGCCGGTCAGGAGCGCCAGCAGGGCGAGCACGGCTCGGGTGGTCACAGATTCGGCTCCTGGAAGAGGCTCGAGAAAAGAGGAAGGGGTGTGCCGCGGCGCGCGCGGCACACCCGTCAACTGCCGTCAGGCCTTGTTAGTGGTGGCGGTGCACGTCGGGTCGTAGCCGGAGGAGTCGAACACGAACTTGGCGTCGACGTGCCACTTCTTCTTGTACGCCACCTTCCGGTAAGGGTAGTGGGTGTGCCACTTGTCCGGCGTGACGTTGTCCCCGGATTCCCAGGTGTACAGCGTCTTGTCCGGCTTGCCGGAGATGGACTCGCGGATCCGCAGTCTCACGTTGCTCTTCTTGCCGGGGCTGCTCCCCTTCGTGGCAACCAGTTCGTACTGGATCTTTTTGATCACGTCGTACGAACCGTCCGGCTCGTAGTAGGCGTTGACCCTGCCGCGGAACCAGTCGTTGGTGTTCCCGGTGCAGCTGCCCTGGAGCACCCGCTGCGCCGAGGCGGAGGTCGCCGAGGCCGAGGCACCGGCCACGGGCGTGATCGACAAAGCCACGCCCACAGCCCCGAGGATCGCGGTCTTTCGCAGGATGCCTGTCACTCGCATATTGGCCCTCTCGTTTGAGTGTTTCGGTTACGGAGATGCCAACTTAGGGATGTGCGGTATATCGGCGGTATGTCGGGCCGTCCCTCGCCTCGACCCCGGCATCCAGGACGCCGAGACCGTAGCGATGATCACCTTTACCGGATGCCTGGCCTCACCAGCGCCCTTCGCTCGAACGGCCCTCCTTGCCGGCCGGCACGTACACGAGTTCGAGGACTCCCGACGGGAAGGCCGTGCTCTTCACCAAGCGCAGGTTCACGACCTGATCCAGCTCGGGGAACAGCGGCGCGCCCTTGCCGGTGACGGCGGGCAGCACCCACAGCCGGTACTCGTCGACCACGCCGAGCCTGATCAGGGAGTGCATGAACGCGGTGCCGCCGGCGGCGACGAGGTCCTTGCCGGGCTCGGCCTTGAGCTTGGCGATCTCCTCCGCCGTGTCCCCGCCGGCGATCCGGGTCTCGGGCCAGTCGCCGGCCATGATCTCGTGCCTTCCTCTGTCCCCGTCAGCGCTCTTACCGTCGAGCGGACGTAAAAGCCCCGAATCAACTTCCGCATCAGCTGCCTCCACGTGCTTCTTCCCGCGCCGGCCCCCGGGGGGACCTTGGTCACTCACGCGCTCAGACCACCGGGTCCCGCAGAACTCATCGCGCCGCCGCTGCGCCGCCTGTGCGGCACGACCGGCGTCACAAGCGCGGCAGGCCGATGACGACCAGGAGGGTGCCCGCGTCCGGCGTCGCTTGTTTGCCGGCCCCGCCCTCGGGGAGTTCGCAGGTGAAGCAGGCTGTCAGCGGAAATGTGCGGGGGGCGCGTCATGGGACAGCAGGTGGCCGACTATGTGCTCGAGCGGTTGAGGCAGTG
Organism: Nonomuraea phyllanthi; assembly: GCF_006334985.2. Classification (GTDB taxonomy): domain Bacteria; phylum Actinomycetota; class Actinomycetes; order Streptosporangiales; family Streptosporangiaceae; genus Nonomuraea; species Nonomuraea phyllanthi. Next base: position 104,542 of record NZ_VDLX02000011.1, on the reverse strand, counting down.
GGGCGTCAAGCGGGTCTTCGGCTATCCGGGCGACGGCATCAACGGCATGCTGGGCGCGTTCGACCGCGCGAAGGGCAGCCCGGAGTTCATCCAGACGCGGCACGAGGAGATGGCCGCGTTCATGGCGTGCGGGCACGCGAAGTTCACCGGTGAGGTCGGCTGCTGTACCGCCACCTCCGGGCCGGGCGCGATCCACCTGCTGAACGGCCTGTACGACGCCAAGCTCGACCACCAGCCGGTCGTGGCGATCATCGGGCAGCAGAAGCGGCTCTCGCTCGGCACCCACTACCAGCAGGAGGTGGCGCTGGAGCAGCTGTTCTCCGACGTGTCGGAGTTCGTCCAGGTCTGCATGGCCCCCGCGCAGGTGCGGCATCTCATCGACCGCGCCTTCAAGACCGCGCTGACCACCCGAGGCGTGGCCACGATCATCATCCCGGAGGACGTCCAGGAGTCGGACGCGGTCCCGTCGCCGCCCAAGGAGCACGGCTCGGTCTACTCCAGCGTCGGCTGGAGCCGGCCGCGCATGCTGCCGGACCCGGAGGAGCTGCGCAGGGCGGCCGGCATCCTCAACGAGGGCACCAGGGTGGCGATGCTCATCGGGCAGGGCGCGGCCGACGCGCGGGCGGAGGTGATCGAAGTGGCCGAGCTGCTGGGCGCGGGGATCGCCAAGGCGCTGCTGGGCCGCGAGGTGGTGCCGGACGACCTGCCGTTCGTGACCGGCCCGATCGGGCTGCTCGGCTCCAAGGCCAGCGATGAGATGATCATGAACTGCGACGTGCTGTTCATGATCGGCTCCAGCTTCCCGTACGCCGAGTGGCTGCCGGACGAGGGCAGCTGCAAGGGCGTCGAGATCGACATCGACGGCCGCATGATCGGCATCAGGTACCCGATGGACGCCCATGTCGTCGGGGACGCCAAGGAGACCCTCAGGCAGCTGATCCCCCTGCTGAAGCAGAAGAAGGACCGCTCCTGGCGCAAGCAGATCGAGGAGAACGTCCGCGCCTGGGACAAGGTGATGGACAAGCGCGCTCACCAGACCTTCAGCGGGAAGATCAACCCGCAGGCCGTCGCGCACGAGCTGTCGCCGCTGCTGCCCGCCGACTGCATCCTCACCGCCGATTCCGGTTCGAGCACCAACTGGTGGGCGCGGCACATCAAGCTCCGCGACGGCATGAAGGCCTCGCTGTCCGGGACGCTCGCGACCATGGGGCCGGGCGTGCCATATGCGATCGCGGCGCGCTTCGCCTACCCCGACCGGCCGGTGATCGCGTTCGTCGGGGACGGCGCGTTCCAGATGAACGGCATGAACGAGATGCTGACGGTCAAGCGGTACGCCGACCGGCTGGCGGGCTCCCCTCCGCTGATCTTCTGCGTCTTCAACAACCAGGACCTCAACCAGGTCACCTGGGAGCAGCGCGCGATGGGCGGCGACCCGAAGTTCCCCGGCTCGCAGCACATCCCCGACTTCCCGTACGCCAGGTACGCCGAGCTCGCGGGCCTGAAGGGCATCTACTGCGACAGGCCCAAGAAGGTCACCGACGCCTGGCGGGAGGCGCTTTCCAGCGACCGGCCCGTCGTCCTGGAGTTCGTCGTCGACGACGAGATCGCCCCCATCCCGCCGCACATCATGGAGGCGCAGGCCAAGAAGGCCGTCAAGGCCGGCTTCAAGGACCCGCAGAAGATCGGCATCGCCACGCACGCCTTCCGGCAGAAACTCACCGAGATGTACGAGAACCTCCCGGGCCGCAGGCACTGACCGCGGCGCAACGGATCCCCCCATGACGAGCGGGGAGCCGGGTGAGCACGTCGACGCCGTGGGTGCTGCGCGACTACGCCTTCCTGGGGGACGGGGAGCGTGGCGCGGTGCTGAGCCCGCGTGGCGAGGTGGTGTGGCTGTGCGCGCCCCGATGGGACAGCGACCCGGTCTTCTCCGCCCTCGTCGGGGGGCCGGGCGAGTACGTGGTGTGCCCCGAGGACGGCTGGCACGTCTGGGGCGGCTACTACGAGGACGGCACCCTGGTCCGGCTCAACCGGTGGGTGACCGCCGAGACGGTGATCGAGTGCCGGGAGGCGCTCGCCGTCCCCTCGACGCCGGACCGCCTGGTGCTGCTGCGCCGCATCCGTGCCGTCCGCGGGGACGCGCGGGTGCGGGTGCTCCTGAGACCGTGTCCCGGCTTCGGCCGTCACACCGTGGACCTGCGCCGGGCCGATGAGGTCTGGTACGGCTCGGGAGGCGGCCTCCACCTGCGCTGGACGGGCGCCGCGAAGGCGGACCACGCGCCCGGAGGCGGCCTGCGCGTCCACATCGCCGTACGCGAGGGCGATCACCACGATCTGGTCCTGGAGATCGCCACGCGCGAGCGCGGCACGGACCCGGCGGAGCCGGACGCGGAACGGCGGTGGCGGGCGACCGAACGGTGGTGGCGGGAGCGGGTGCCCGGCTGCGCCGATCTGCCGGCCGGTCGCGACGCCCGCCACGCGTACGCGGTGCTGAACGGGCTGACCAGCTCGGGCGGCGGGATGGCGGCCGCCGCCACGACCTCGCTGCCCGAGCGCGCCGACACCGGCCGCAACTACGACTACCGCTACGCCTGGGTGCGCGACCAGGCGTACGCGGGCATGGCGGTCGCCGCGCACGGCCCGCACCCGCTGCTGGACAGCGCGGTGAGCTTCACCACCGCGCGCGTCCTGGAGCACGGCGGCGACCTGCGCCCCACCTACACCGTCAGCGGCGGCCCGGTGCCGGAGCAGCGCAGGCTGCCGCTGCCCGGCTATCCGGGCGGCAGCGACCGGGTCGGCAACCGGGCGGCCGGGCAGTTCCAGCTCGACACGTTCGGCGAGGCGCTGCAGCTGTTCGCCGCCGCCGCCCGCCACGACCGGCTCGACGGCGACGCGCGCCGCGCCGTCGCGGTCGCCGTGGCAGCCGTCGAGGACAACTGGCTGCGGCCCGACGCCGGGGTGTGGGAGCTGGAGCCGCGGTGGTGGACCCATTCGCGGCTCAGCGTGGTGGCCGGGCTGCGCGCGCTGGCCGCCGAGCTGCCGGGCTCCCCCGCGCGGCGCTGGTCGGAGCTGGCCGACGGCGTCCTGGCCGAGACGCGGCGCCGCTGCCTGCGCCCCGACGGGGCCTGGGCCCGCGCGGAGGACGACCGGGGGCCGGACGCGGCGCTGCTCATCCCGCTGCACCGCGGCTGCGTGCCCCGCGCCGACCCGAGTGTCGCCCGCACGCACCGGCTCATCGAACGCGAGCTGTCCGAACAGGGATACGTCTACCGCTTCCGGCACCACGAAGAGCCGCTGGGCGCGGCGGAGGGGGCGTTCCTGCTGTGCGGGTTCATGATGTCGGCGGCCACGCGCCTGCTGGGTGACCGGGTGGCCGCCTGCCGGTGGTTCGAGCGGACCAGGGCCGCGTGCGGGCCGCCCGGCCTGTTCGCCGAGGAGTACGACGTCGCCCAGCGGCAGCTGCGCGGCAACCTGCCGCAGGCGTTCGTGCACGCGGCCCTGCTGGAGTCGGCCGTCCTCCTATCCCGTGGCTGAGCCGGGAGGGCCGGATCGCCGCCGGGCCAGCAGCAGCGCGCCGCCGACCGCCGCGGCCGCCGCCGCCAGCACGCCGGGGCGGATCAGCCGGACCCGCGCCGGCGGCCGGGGACGGGCGTCCCGGTACGCCTCCTCCGGGTGTCTTCCCTGGTAGCCGCCGGGGCCGAAGTCGCGGGCCATCTTCAGGACCTGGGCGAGGTGCAGGGCGCGGCGGCCGGTCCTGGCGTGCTCGATCTGCGTCCTGCAGGAGAACCCGTCGGCCACGATCAGCGTGCCGCGATCGGCGTCCCGCACGGCGGGCAGGAGGCCCTGCTCGCCGCAGGCCAGCGAGATGCCGTACCGGCCCCGCTCGAACCCCCACGATCCGGCCAGGCCGCAGCAGCCGCCCTGCGCCTCCCGGGCCTCGACGCCCATGCGCTCCAGCAGGTCGCTCTCCGGCTGCATGCCGCCGGTCGCCTTGTGGTGGCAGTGCCCCCACACCAGCGCCTCGCGGCCGAGGCGCGGCGGGGTGATGCCGAACGTCTCGAAGAACTCCGCGAAGTGGTACGCGTTGCGGGTCAGCCGTTCGGCGTCGTCGTCGTGCGGCAGCATCTTGGGCAGCTCGTCCTTGAAGACGGCCAGGCAGCTCGGCTCCATTCCGACCACCGGCACGCCGTCGCGGACGTACTCGCGCAGGGTGTCGATGGTGCGGCGCAGGTAGCGCGCGGCGACGTCGAGGAAACCGTAGTCGTACAGCGGGCGCCCGCAGCACACGTGACCCTCCGGCATGATCACCCGCCAGCCGGCGGCCTCGATCGCCTCCACGCAGGCCACGCCCACGTCGGTGTGGAAGTGGTTGGTGAAGGTGTCGGGGAAGAGCACGACGGGCCGGCCCAGCGGGTTCGCGGTGCCGCCGCGCTCGCGGAACCACGCCTGCAGCGTCGTCGGCGCGAAGCGCGGCACGGGCCGGCGGCGGTCCACCCCGCCGGCGAGCTTGACCAGCCACGCCAGGCCGGGCGCATGGGTGGCGACGTTGGCCAGACCCGGCGCCAGGGCCGCGAGGCGGCAGACCTGGTCGATGAAGCCCATGGCGTAGGCCGCGCGCGGGCGCCGCCGGCCCGGCGAGGCGTAGTGGTGGTACAGGAACTCCGCCTTGTAGGTCGGCATGTCCACGTTGACGGGGCAGTCGTTCGTGCAGCCCTTGCACGCCAGGCAGAGATCGAGCGCGTCGTGGACCTCCTCGGAGCGCCAGCCGTCCTCGATCACCTCGCCGCGCAGCATCTCGAACAGCAGCCGCGCCCGGCCGCGGGTGCTGTGCTTCTCCTCCCGGGTGACCTGGTAGCTGGGGCACATCACCTGCCCGTCCGCCTGCGGCACGCGGCACTTGCCGACCCCGACGCAGCGCAGCGCGGCGTGGGCGAAGTCGCCGCCGTCGGCCTGGTAGGCGAATCTGGTGGCCGGCCTGAGCGGGTTGTAGCCGGGGCCCAGCTTGAGGTTCTCGTCCAGCTTGTACGCGTCGACGACCTTGCCGGGGTTCATCTTCCAGCCGGGATCCCAGATGAGCTTGAACTCCCGCATGGCGTCGATCAGCTCGGGGCCGTACTGCCTGTCCAGCAGCTCGGCGCGCTGCTGGCCGTCGCCGTGCTCCCCCGACAGCGAGCCGCCGAAGGACACCACCAGGTCGGCGGCGTCCTGGAGGAACGCCCGGTACGTCGTGACGCCCTCGGCGTGGAGCAGGTCGAAGCTGATCCGCGAGTGCAGGCAGCCCTGGCCGAAGTGGCCGTAGATCTGGCCGGTCAGGCCGTGCCTGGCCCACAGCTTGCGCAGCTCGCGGATGTAGTCGCCGAGCCGCTCCGGAGGCACGGCGGAGTCCTCCCAGCCAGGCCAGTGGTCCTTGCCGCCCGGCGGGAACGCCGTCGCCCCGAGACCGGCCTCCCGGATGGCCCAGACGCGCTCGCTGACGCCGCCTTCCTGCTCGCTCTTGAGCAGGTCGATGCGGTCGCCGGCGTACCCCTTGCCGGCGCGCAGCCACCGCGCGAACGCCTCTGCGGTGCCGACGGACTCCTCCGCGCTGTCGCAACCGAACTGCACCAGCAGCCAGCCGCCCGCGTCGCCCGCGTGCGGGAGCCGGCCGATGGCGGCGAGGTTGCGCCGCTCGTGCCGCTGGTCCTCGATCAGGGCCCGGTCGAGCCCTTCCAGCCCGATCGGCCGCCAGCGCTCGACGATCTCCTTCACGTGCTCGGCGGCGTCGGCGATGTCGTCGTAGGAGACGACGACGGTCGTGCGCTGCTGGAGCGCCGGGGTGAGCATCAGCGTCGCCCGCAGCACGGTGACGCAGGTGCCCTCCGTGCCGGTCAGGGCGCGGGCCACGTTGAAGCCCCGCTCCGGCAGCAGCTCGTCCAGGTTGTAGCCGGAGACGCGGCGCGGCAGCTCGTCGACGGGCCGGTAACCCGCCCGGATCGCGTCGGCGTAGCGGTCGCGCAGGTCCCGCAGCCGCGCGTAGATTTCGCCCTTGCGGCCGCCGGCCGCGATGATCCGCGGCAGCCGGTCCTCCTCGCCGTTGCCGACCCAGAACCGCTCCCCGTCGTACGTCACGACCTCGAGGGCGTGCAGGTTGTCGGAGGTACGCGGGCCGGGGCCGTACAGCTGCGACTGCAGCGAGTGGATGCCGCAGGAGTTGTTGCCGACGTTGCCGCCGATCGAGCACCGGGAGTGCGAGGAGGGATCGGGCCCGAACACCAGGTCGTGCTCGCCCGTCTTCATGTTGACCTGCTCGTTGATCGCACCCGGCTCGCAGGTCACCAGCCGCCGCTCGACGTCCACCTCGCCGATGGCGTTCAGGTACTTGGTGTGGTCGATGACGACCGCGTAGTTGACGGTCTCCCCCGACAGGCTGGTGCCGCCGCCGCGGTTCAGGATCGGGGCGCCGTACCGGGCGCAGACGCGGTGCGTGGCCACGACGTCGTCGAGCGTCCTCGGGATCACCACTCCGATCGGCACCTGGCGGAAGTTGGAGGCGTCGTTGGCGTACATCGCCTTCGACCCGGCGTCGAACCGGACCTCGCCCCGCACCCGCCTGCGCAGCGCGCGCTCAAGCCCGGAAACGTCGATGACCTGGGTCGACCGCGGCGGCGCCGGGATCTTCGGAGTCGTCTTGACCGGGACCTCGATGGTGGAGTGCCGTCTGGCCATCAGGTGGCTCCTTCGGATCGCTCTGTTCCGTCCGCCGCGAACTCCCCCGGTACCGTCCCCCTCCCCCACAGATCCGCGCAACGTCGCAGGTCACCTGACCGGTGCGTACGGGGATAAACACCATCCCCAGCCACCGGTGAGGCCGCCGAACTCCGGCTTCGACGCACGCCCCTAGGCACGGACGGGTGTGAAGAAGTTGACGAGGTTGCCGTCCGGGTCGCGGAACAGCAGCGACCGGTTGCCCCAGGGCATCGTCGTGGGCCCGGCGACGAAGTCGGTGACGACGCCGGTGAGGTCCCGGTGGACGCGGTCCACGTCGTCGACGCGGAACTCGATGATCACGCTGTGGTTGTCCGCCGGACGAGCGGAGCCCGGCGCGAAGAGCGGCACGGTGCGGGTGCCGGCGATCGCGAGGGTGGCGCCGGGTGTTCTGAGCTCGGCGAAGTCCTCGGTGGCCCATGTGGCCGCGAGCCCGGTGGCCCGTTCGTAGAAGTCGACCAGGCGTGCCACGTCGCTGGTGATGACCCGGATCGAGACGAAGTTCATGGAGGTCTCCCTGGTTGTGCTGACGTCGTGCACTGGGCAGACTAGAAGAGATACTGGACAGAATCGGTCCTGTATTCGCCGCTAGGCTGTATCCATGTCCCGACCGACCGGCCGCGTGCTGACGCTCCTGGAGCTGCTGCAGTCGGGCGGCACCCGCACCATGGCCGAACTCGCCGACCGGCTCGGCGTCGAAGGGCGCACCGTGCGCCGCTACGTCGACCAGTTGATCGACCTGGACGTCCCCGTGGAATCCGTGCGCGGCCGTTACGGCGGCTACCGGCTCGCCCCCGGGTACCGGCTGCCGCCGCTCATGCTCACCGACGACGAGGCGCTGGCCGTGCTGCTCGGCCTGGTCGCCGGCCGCCGTACGGGGGTGACGACGGACCACGCGGCGAGCGAGACGGCATCGGCGAAGATCCGCCGGGTGCTGCCCGAGCGCGTCGCCCGTCGGCTCGGCACGCTCCTGGAGGCGCTCGCCTTCACCGATCAGCCCGGCGGGTTCGACACCCCGGACGCCGGGGTCCTGCTCACCGTCGCCGACGCGGTACGCCACCGCCGGCCGGTCTCGATCCGCTACACCGACCGCGACGGACGGCGTTCAGAGCGCACGTTGCACGCGTACGGGATCGTCGCCCATGCGGGCCGGTGGTACGTCACCGGACAGGACCCCCGGATCGGCGAGGACCGGACCTTCCGCCTCGACCGCATCACCGACGCGCGAGCTCTGCCCGGCTCGTTCGCACCTCCCGTGGGCCCGGAGCCGGCGCAGCGCGTTCTGTCGGGGTTCGCCACGGCTGACTACCGGCATCGGGTGACGTTGCGGATCCACGGGACGGTTGAGCAGGTCCGTGGCCGCCTTCCCGCCGCTGTCGCCGTCCTGGAGGAGTGCGAGCCGGTGGCGGGCGAGCACCCGGCGGACGAGAGCCGGGCGGGCGAGCGTTGGCTGCGGGCCGAGCTTCGGGTGGAGCGGCTCGACTGGTTGCCTCCGGTGCTCGCCTCGCTCGACCGGCCGTTCGTCATCGAGCGCCCGGCCGAGCTGCGCGAGCTCGTCGTCGCGTTCGCCGACCGTTTCGCGTCCCGCGCCCGCCGGACCTGACGAAGACGCGACCCTGATCGGATCCCGTCGCCGCAGCGCCCCGCTCGGTTCCGCTGCCGCGTCCGCGCGCCCGCCGCATCCATGCGGGTCCGCGTCCGGCTCTGCGGTGGCCGGCCACCGCAGAGCCATGCTCACGATCGCTCCCGAGGTGACGGGATCAGGTGCGGGTCCAGCGCTGGTTGGCGCCGCCGTTGCACGACCAGATGGTCAGCTTGGTGCCGTTGGCGGTGGCGTTGTTCGGCACGTCCAGGCACTTGTTCGCCCCGACCGCGGTGATGGTGCCGTCGGCGTTGAAACGCCACTGCTGATTGCTCTGGCCGTTGCAGTCCCAGATGATGACGTTGGTGCCGTCGGCGGTTCCCCGGTCGTACACGTCCAGGCACTTGCCGCCGTACACGCGCAGTTCGCCGCTCGCGGTGGGCGTCCACTGCTGGTTGGGCTGCCCGTGGCAGTCCCAGATCTGCGCCTGCGCGCCGTTGGCCTGCGAGGCGCCGGTGACGTCGAGGCACCTGCCCGAGCCCACTCCCTTGATCGCGACCGTGGTGGGCTGGACGATGCCGCCTCCGGTGACGACGTACATGGCCGCCCCGTGCCCGGGGACCGCCGCGCTGATCGCCCCTGACGAGGAGGACGTCGTGTGCGCCCACAGGTCACGCACCGAGTACGAGGACGCCGAGCCCAGGCCCAGGGCCGCGGCGGTGGTGGAGACCGTCGCGGTCGAGGTGCCCCGGTTGAGCAGGACGACCGCGACCGAGCCGTTCGACATCGGCTTGCGCCAGACCTCCAGGTTGCCGTTGTCGCTGATCTTGTGGCCCTGCCGGCCGCCCCAGTCCTGGTTGACCGCGATGACCTCGGTGTTGGTGAGGATGGTGCGCGTGTCGGCGCTCATCGTACGGAGGTCGTTACCGGCGATGAGCGGCGCGTTCAGCAGCGACCACAGGCTGAAGTGCGCGCGCCCCTCGGTGCCCGTCACCGAGCCGACGCCGACCTCCAGCATGTCCGGGTCGTTCCAGCCGCCCGGCCCCGAGTACGACTCCAGCCCGACCTGCTGGTCCAGGATGCCCATGATGGAGTTCCAGTTGGCCGCGATGTCGCCCGTGTTCCGCCAGGAGTTGCCCACCGGCATCCCCCAGGTCCACACGTTCTCCTGGCCCCAGTTGCACAGGCTGTACACGATCGGGCGGCCGGTGGCGGCCAGCGCGTCCCGCATGGCCGTGTACCGTTGCTGCCCGTTCATGCCCCGGTGGTCGCCGCAGTTGTCATACTTGAGGTAGTCGATCCCCCACGACGCCCAGAGGGCCGCGTCCTGCCGCTCGTAGCCCAGGCTGGCCGGGTAGCCCGCGCACGTGGTGGTGCCGGCCGAGGAGTAGATGCCGAGCTTGAGCCCCTTGGAGTGGACGTAGTCGGCCAGGGCCTTGATGCCGTTGGGGAACTTCTGCGGATCCGGCACCAGGTCGCCGCTCGCGTTACGGCTCCTGGTGGACCAGCAGTCGTCGATGTTGACGTAGGTGTAGCCCGCCGCCGCCATGCCGCTGGAGACCATGGCGTCAGCCGTCTGGCGGATCAGGCCGTCGTTGACGTTGCAGCCGAAGCTGTTCCAGTCGTTCCAGCCCATCTGCGGGGTACGGGCGAGGCCGTTCTCCAGTGCGACGGCCGGGGACGTCGCACCGCCGATCGCGACGAGGGAACCGGCCGCCAGTAACGCGGCCGCGGTCAAGCCGAGGATTCTGCGCATTCGTCTCTCCACCTGCCGGAGGGTTGTCATGAGCGGGTCCACCGCTGGTTGGCGGCGCCGCTGCAGGACCAGATCTGGAGCTTGACGCCGTTGGCCGTGGAGTAGTTGGGCACGTCCAGGCACTTGTTCGCCCCGACGGCGGTGATGGAGCCGTCGGCGTTGAAACGCCACTGCTGGTTGGTCTGGCCGTTGCAGTCCCAGATGATCACGCCGGCGCCGTCGGCGGTGCTCCGGTTGGACACGTCCAGGCACTTTCCTCCGTAGACGCGCAGCTCACCGGCGCCGGTCGACGTCCAGAGCTGGTTGACCTGGCCGTTGCAGTCCCAGATCTGCGCCTGCGCGCCGTTCGCTTGTGACACGCCGGTGACGTCCAGGCACCGGCCCGAGCCCACGCCCCTGATGGCCGTCCCGCCGGAGGGCTCGCCCCCCGGCTGGCCGATGCTGCCGGACACCGACTGCAACGCCGCGTACCAGGCGGCGGCCATCTTGTCGTAGCCGCCGGCGGTCGGGTGGATGCCGTCGATCAGGTCGGAGGTGGTCAGCCTGCTGTGCAGGTCGACCAGGTGGACGTGCTTGCCGCTGTTCACCTTGCTCTGGACGATGCCGGGGATCGCCGCGTTGAACGTGCGGGCGGCGGACTCCTGGCCGGAGTTGGACAGCGGGATGATGGTGGCGACGAAGACGTCCGCGTCGGGCACGGCCGCGGTGATGTGGTCGATCAGCGTGGACAGCCGTTGCGGGGCGCCGGCCACGTTGTAGTTCTGCAGGATGTCGTTGGTGCCCAGGTGGAGCAGCACCGTGCGCGGCGTGTACGTACGCAGCCAGCCGGTGATGTTCGCGTCGATCTGGTCGATCCGCCAGCCTGGGTGGCCCTCGTGATCGTGATCGCCCAGGCTGCCGGGCCCGTTGAACTGCGAACCGACGAAGTCGACCGTGTAGCGGCCCCCGATCAGGCGCTGCCACAAGCCGATCCGGTACCCGCCCGGGACCTGCGTGCCCTCGGTGATCGAGTCGCCGAGGGGCATGACCCGTACGCCGCCGTTGGACTCGGCTTCGGCGACCCCCGTCCCCGTCGCCGTGCCGACCGCCAGTAACGCCACCACCGTGAGCACGGCGGCCCGCCATCGCCTCCAGGTACGCATGCTCAACCCTTCATGACGGACGGCGCGGGATGCGGGCGGCGCATCCGTCCCTTTTCCGGTGTGGACACCAGGACCTCCCTGTGATCGCGTTCGCTGTCGCTGACATCGCCTCGGGCGGCGGCGCCACCAGGCTCAGGTTCGGGTCCGGCGTCGGCCGGCGCCGCCGTCGCAGGGCCGGATCCGGAGCTTGACGCCGTTGGGCGTGGAGGAGTCGGAGACGTCCAGGCGCTTGTTCGCACCGGCGGCGGTGATGGAGCCGTCGCCATGGCATGCGGTTCGCCTCGTCGCAATTCTTCCGCCTCTCCGTTGTTAGCGCTAACAAAGGCTCGCCCGGTCGGGCTCCTCGGAGCCGGAGGTGATGGTGAGACGGAGCAAATACGAGCCAGAAAGGTACTGTCAAGAGCGCCTTAGCTTGCGGCGCCCAGGGGCGGTGGCGACCGAGTGCGCTCACCTCGAATGATCGAGCCGGGCCACCGCCGAGCAGCGAGAGCGTCGCCATGAAAGTTTCATCCACGCCCTCATGGGCGTCAGGTCCGGCCGTAAGTTTCCGGAGGCACGGCACGCACGTTGCACGGACCTGGTCGGGAAGGCCACGAACAGGAGGCTCCGAAAGTTTTCATCACGTCGTTGACAATTTTCGGCGGCCTTCCCACACTGGTTGCCCGACGTGATCTCACCTACCGACCCGGCGGTCGTCGCCGATCCACAAGGAAGAGAAGATGACGCACAGCGACAGAGGGACGGACCCGCTGGACCCCGCATACGCCGAGGCTTCGGTCACGAGGATCAATCCTCACATTCCTCATCCAGCTCGGATATATGACTACTTGCTGGGCGGCAAGGACAACTTCGCCTCCGACCGCAAGGCCGCCGAGGCGCTCATCGAGGTGTCGCCGGGCACGCGTGAGGGCGTGCGCGCCCATCGTGCCTTCCTGGGCCGGGCCGTCCGGTATCTGGCGGCCGAGGCGGGCATCACCCAGTTCCTGGACATCGGCACCGGGATCCCCACCCAGGACCACACCCATACGATCGCCCAGGAGTCCGTGCCCGAGGCCCGCGTGGCCTACGTGGACAACGACCCGATCGTTCTGGTGCACGGTCGCGCCCTGTTGACCGGTGACCCGGCGGGCATGACCGACATGATCGAGGCGGATCTGCGGCAGCCGGAGAAGATCCTGTCCGATCCCGCGGTCCGGGCCGTAATCGACTTCACCCGGCCCGTGGCTGTCATCCTGGCCGGGGTCCTGCATTTCATCACCGACGAGGAGGACCCGTACGGGGTGGTCGAGCAGCTCAAGGCCGCGGTGCCCAGCGGCAGCCACCTGCTGCTGTCGCACATCACGCTCGACTTCGCCGACCACCTCAGCCGCGAGGAGTTCACCAAGCCCTACGACGACAGCCCCGCTCCCATGGTGCCGCGCACCCACGACGAGACGCTGCGCTTCTTCGAGGGCTGGGACCTGGTGGATCCGGGCCTCGTCGAGGTGGTGACGTGGCGGCCGGACCCGGTCGAATACCAGGAACAGATTCCCGGCGGCCACGCCTGGGCCTACGGGGGCCTCGCGATCAAGCCCTGAGTGCCGTGCGTGGGCCGGCCACGCGGCCCGGCATGTTCCGCCTCGTCCGTGAGGTCACCGCAGTATCAGGCGCAGCAGCAGGTCCTTGACCTCCGTCGCCTCGAATCGCTTCCTGCCGGCGGACGGGTCCGAGCAGAGCAGCACCGGCGCGTCCGCCGGCTCGGCGGGAAGCAGTCCATGTGAGCCGCGTACAGCGCGAGCGCCCTGGTCGAGGCCGACGACGTTCATGAGGTAGCGCAGGCCGAGCTTCTTGCGCAGCAGTGCCACGCCGGCTCTGCGCTTGGCCGCGCCGGGATGCTCCGGGTCGAAGAAGAGCTCGGCCGGGTCGTAGCCGGGCTTGCGATGGATGTCGACGAGGCGGGCGAAGTCGGGGGCGCGGGCGTCGTCGAGCCAGTAGTAATAGGTGAACCACGCCTCGCGCTCGGCGAGCAGGACCAGGTCGCCGGAGCGGGGGTGGTCCAGGCCGTGCGCCTTCTTCCCGCTTTCGCCGAGCACCTCGGCCACCCCTGGCAGGGACGCGCAGAGCTCGGCGACGGCCGCCACGTCGGCGGGGTCGGACACGTAGACGTGCGCCACCTGGTGGTCGGCGACGGCGAACGCGCGCGAGGTCCACGGGTCGAGGTACTCCATGCCGTCCTGGGTGTGGACCCGCAGGAGCCCTTCCGCGCGGAGCGTCCGGTTGACGTCGACGGGACGGTGGACATCGGTGATGCCGTACTCCGACAGGCAGACGACCGTCCTTCCCTGCGCCGCGGCGGCGTCGAGGAGCGGCGTCAGCACGGTGTCGAGCTCGGCGGCCGCCGCGGCGGCGCGCGGGTCGGACGGGCCGTACCGCTGCAGGTCGTAGTCGAGGTGGGGGACGTAGGCCAGGGTCAGGTCAGGGTTGTACGCGTCCATGACGTGCCGGGTGGCACGGCAGATCCAGGCCGACGAGGCGATGCCCGCCCCCGGCCCCCAGTAGCTGAACAGGGGGAAGGTGCCCAGCTCCGCGGTGAGCTCGTCGTGCAGCTCCGGCGGGTGGGTGTAGCAGTCGGCCTCCTTGCGCCCGTCGGCGTAGTAGATCGGCCGAGGGGTGACCGTCCAGTCGACGTCGGCGCCCATCGCGTACCACCAGCACACGTTCGCCACCGTGAGGCCGGGCCGCTCGCGCCGGGCGGCCTGCCACACCTTCTCCCCGCCGACGAGCGCGTTGTGCTGGCGCCACAGCAGGACCTCGCCGAGGTCGCGGAAGTACCAGCCGTTGCCGACGATGCCATGGCCGGCCGGCGGGACACCGGTGAGGAACGTGGACTGCACCGAGCAGGTGACGGCGGGCAGGACGGTGCCGAGTTCCGCCTGGAAGCCGCCGGCGGCGACGGCCCGGAGCCGCGGCATGTGCGCCAGCAGTCGCGGGGTCAGCCCCACCACGTTCAGGACCAGCAACGACGTCATGCCCTCACTCCCAGGTCACGCAGCTCGGTACGGGCGAACTCCAGCTCCGCGGCGATGCCCGCGGCGAGCTGTCCGGGGGTCCGCGGACGCAGGGCCGGCGGCAGCACCCCCCAGGTGTAGGTCTCCACCTCGAAGTGGTCGCAGAGCGGTCGCGGCCCGCCGACGAGCTCCGCGAGCGCCGCCCGCATCACGGGGATGGTCGTGGCCAGCGGCGCGGCCGGGGAGACGTGCAGCGGAACGTGGTAGTGGACCCGCCACGGCCCGGGCAGCGACCGCTCGAACGCCTCGTCGAGGTCGTCGGCGGCGTCGCCCTCGGGGTTGCGCGTCTGGTGCAGGAAGCGCGGCTCGGCGTACTCGCGCAGGGCGTCCGGGTCAGCGCTCTCCAGGGCGGCGGAGAGCTGGACCTTGACGACCGGCAGGCCGATCCGGCCCAGCTCCTTCAGCGCGTCGGCCGGCTCCTCCCAGGCGCAGGCCAGGTGGGCGAGATCCAGGCAGATGCCTAGCCGGTCGCGGTCGACATCGGCGAGCCGGACCACCGCCTGGGCCGTCGTCTCCACGACGCAGCCGGGTTCGGGTTCGAAACCCACCCGTACCACCCGCCCGGTGGACGACTCGACGGCGGCAAGACCGGCGGCCAGCCGATCGAGCCGTCGTGCGGCGAGGTCGGCCATCCCGATGTCCCAGGGGTCGCGCCACGCGAGCGGCAGCGTCGAGACCGATCCGCGGGCCACGTCGTCGGGGAGCAGGTCCGCGAGGACGAGCGCCAGGTCCAGGGTGTACGACAGGCGCTCGTGGGTGGTCCAGTCAGGATGGTAGACGGCGTGCTTCACGACCGGGTCCTGGAAGGAACGGTAGGGGAAGCCGTTGAGCGTGACCACCTCCAGACCCCGTGCGGACAGCTCGCGGCGGAGCCTGGCACGCAGGGCGGGGTCGGCGGCCAGGGCGGCGGCGACGGGCGCGGCCAGCCAGAGCCCGACACCCAGGACGTCCGAGCCGAGGCGCTCCCGGATCGGGACCGCGTAGACGTCGAACTGGGCGATGACACCGTCGAGATCCTCGGCCGCGTGCACGTTGGTGCAGTAGCCGAGATGCAGCGGGGTTCCTCCCCGGTGGCGCAGCCGCATCAGCTGCCGCCGCGCTTGATGGAGCTGCCGGCGAAGGTCGGCTGGTCCCCGTCCGCGCCGGCGCCGGTCAGGTCGAGGCGTCCGGACTGCCTGTAGAACTCCACGGGGTTGCGCCACAGCACCCGGTCGACGTCGTCCTCCGTGAATCCTGCGGCCAGCATGGCCCTCCCGGTCTCCAGCGTGAGCAGCGGGTCCGAGACGCCCCAGTCGGCGGCGGAGTTGACCAGCATCCGCTCCAGGCCGTACCGCCGCAGGATCTCCACCATGCGCGGCGGCGACATCTTCGTCTCGGGGTAGATGGAGAAGCCCGTCCAGCATCCGGAGTCGCGCACCATGCCGACGGTGACCTCGTTGAGGTGGTCGACGGCGACCCGCTCGGGCGCGATGCCGGAGGCGGCGACCACCTCCAGCGTGCGCCGGGTGCCGCCGGCCTTGTCGCGGTGAGGGGTGTGGACGAGCGCCGGCAGGTCGTGCTCGACGGCGAGGTCGAGCTGCCGTTCGAAGGCGTCGTCCTCCTCCGGCGTCATCGAGTCGTAGCCGATCTCGCCGACCGCGACGACCCGGTCCTTGTCCAGGTAACGCGGCAGCAGATCGAGTACGGGGCGGCAGCGCGGGTCGTTCGCCTCCTTGGGGTTGAGCGCGATCGTCGCGTGGTGGACGACGCCGAACTGCGCGGCCCGGTACGGCTCCCAGCCGATCAGCGAGTCGAAGTAGTCGGTGAAGGAGCCGGGGCCGGTGCGCGGCTGCCCCAGCCAGAAGGCCGGCTCCACGACGGCCAGGACGCCGGCGGCGGCCATCCGCGCGTAGTCGTCGGTGGTGCGGGACGTCATGTGGATGTGCGGGTCGAAGATGCGCATCAGGACTCCTCGCGGGTCAGACGGTCGAGCAGCGCGGCGGCGTCGGCGGGCATGGGGCGTCCCGCGGCCGCGCGCTCGTCGGCGAAGCCGGCCAGCATGGCCGCCAGCTCACGGTCGGCCCGCTCCTCCAGCCCGTCGACCGCGGTCAGCGGCACCCCCATGAACACGCACTTGAGCACCGCCTGCCGCCAGGCGGCCTGGTCGAGGTGGCGGGCGTACGGGCCGAGTGCGGCGGCCAGCAGGCGGGCGTCGTTCGTGCGGATCGCGTCGTGCAGCAGGGGCAGCCCGGCCGCGCTGCTCAAGGCGCCGCCGGCGGCGAGCGCCGGCAGCGCCTTGAGCACGGCCCGCTTCTCGTCGGCGTCGCCATGGCGGTAGAGGTCGCCGATCTCGGCCTCGGCCCGGTCCGCCGGCAGTGCGGCCAGCAGCAGTGCCCGGGCGGCCTCGTCCGCCGTCCAGCCGGGCACACCGGGCAGCGGCGTGCGCCCGGCCCGCCGTCCGGCCTGCGTGAAGGAGCGGCCGATGGTCTCGGGGCGTTCGGCCGCCGCGGTGAGCGCGGCGTCCACCCATTCCGCTCGCGGTGTCCCTCGCAGCGCGGCTCGTAGCCGCTCCGGTCGCGTCATGCCGTCCCTCCTTCACCATGAGAGGCCCGCTCGGCGGCACGCAGGAACTCGATCGAACGTGCCGCCACGGCGGGGGCGGCATGGCTGTGGCGGGGAAGCTCGACCGCGACCAGCCCTCGGTAGCCGGCGTCGGTGAGCGCGCGCAGCACCGGCGGGAAGTCGATCTCCCCCTCGCCGAACTCCAGATGTTCGTGCACGCCGCGTCTCATGTCGTCGATCTGCACGTTGACCAGGTGCCCGGCGACGGCCGCGACGCAGTCGGGCACCAGGCCGGGCTCGTTGCAGCGGCAGTGCCCGATGTCCAGGGTGATGCCGAAGCCGTCCGGGGACCCGAGCGCCTCGTGCAGCCTCCGCCAGCCGGCGATCGTGTCGACGAGCATCCCCGGCTCGGGCTCGAATCCCAGCGGCACGCCGGCGCGCAGCGCGGCGTCGAGAACCCGCCCGCAGCCGTCGGTCAGCCGGTCCCAGGCGGTGGCCCGGTCGGTCCCGGCGGGGCGTACGCCGGACCAGAACGACACCGCCTCGGCCCCGAGGTCGGCGCCGATGGCGACGGCGCGGCACAGGAGGTCCAGCCGCCGGTCCCGGTCGTCGTCGAGCAACGTCGGGGCGTGCTTGCGTCGCGGATCGAGCAGGTAACGCGCACCGGTCTCGACGACCACCGCCAGACCGAGGTCGCGCAGCCTGTCGGCGACCCGCGCCACGCGCCGTCCCAGCCCGTCGGCGTACGGGTCGAGACGGTGGTGGTCGAGCGTCAGGGCCACTCCCTCGTACCCGAGGCCGGCGATGACGTCGAGGGCGTCCGGCAGCCGGTGATCGGCGAAGCCGTTGGTGCCGTAGCCGAACCTCATGTCGCGGAGACCTTTCTGACCAGGCGCCGGGCCAGCGGGACCGCCGCCGCGAGGGCGAGGCCGAGGCGGGGCGCGCCGCCGCGCGCGGCGAGGGCTCCCTGGAGGGCCGGCAGGCTGACGATGCCCGCGCCGACCGCGTCACGGACGCGCCATGCGGAAGGGTCGGCGACGGCGCGCGCCTGCGGAAGACCGAACTGCGCGGCGTACCAGCCGGCGAGAGCCGGCCGCACCGGTCCCGCGCCGCCACGGGCGGTGACGGCGGCGAGGGCGGCGGTGCCCGCCAGGGTCGCCGCGGGCAGGCGCGGGTCCGCCCCTGACACCTCTTTGCGCGAGAGCGCGGTGAGCAGGTACGTGTGAGCGGCGACGGTGAGCGCGGCGGGCATGGCGGCGGAGGGTCGGGAGCCGCAGGTGGCGCCCAGCAGCACGTCGAGGCCACGGCAGAGCGCCATCGTGACGGGACCGGCGGGCGTGCCCTTGGCCGCCATGTCGTACGCCCAGACGGCGGCGGCCAAGGGGACGCCGACCGCCAGGGCGCGCCGGCCACCCGCCGATCCGGCCACGGCGAGCCCGGCCGCGGTGAGCGCCACCGCCGTGCCGAGGGCCGCGCCGGCCGGCACGCGTCCCGAGGGAATGGGGCGCTCCGGGCGCTCGACGGCGTCGAGGTGCCGGTCGGCCCAGTCGTTGGCCGCCATTCCCGCCCAGTACAGCAGGACCGAGGAGCAGGCCAGGCCGACGGTACGGCGGCCGAGCGCCCCACCGGCGGCCGCCCCGGCGACCACGTCGCCGGGTACCGACAGCGCGGCCGGTGCCCGGATCAGCTCGATCAGATCGCGGAGCGCCGTCATCGCGTCGTCACCGCCCCTCCCCCGGCGAGCCGAGCGCGTCCACGGCGGCCCGCAACGCCTGCCACTGCTCCGCCAGCCCGTGCGGCACCTTTCCGAGGGGGTCCTTGAAGAAGAAGGCCAGTTCGGTGAGCGGGCCCGTGCGTCCGGCCCGGTGAGCGGCCGCGGTCAGCCGTGCCAGATCCAGGATCAGCGGCGCGGCCAGCGCCGAGTCGCAGCCGTGCCAGGTGAACTCCATGCGCATGCGGGTTCCGAGGAAGCCCTCGAAGGAGATCAGGTCCCAGGCGGTCTTGAAGTCGTCGAGGTCCTCGACGAAGTCGATCCGGGTGTCGCCCTGCGGGACGTAGCCGAGCGTCTCACCGAGCACCCGCTGCTTGCTGGCGGACTTGGCCGCGTTGGCCGCCGGATCGGCCAGGTTCGCGCCGTCGCCGCCGCCCAGCAGGTTGGTCCCGGACCAGGTGCGCACCTTCAGGTTGCGCAGGGCGAACATCGGGGCGAGCACCGACTTGACGAGGGTCTCACCGGTCTTGCCGTCGTGCCCGCCGTACGGGAGCCCCTCCCTTTCGGCCAGGGTTTCGAGGGCGGGCAGGCGGGCGCCGGTGGAAGGCGTGAAGTCGACGTACGGGCAGCCGGCGCTCAGGGCGGCGTAGGCCGCCAGGGCGCTGGGCGGCAGGACGGGCTCCGGGCCGTCCAGAGCGGCCCGCAGCGCGTCGAGATCGGCGTGGGCGGGATGCGGTGGCGGCGCCGGTTCGGTGCTCGACACGTTGATCACGACCACGCGCTCCAGCCGGTGCCGCCGGCGGAAGCGGTGCAGGTCGGCGCCGATGGCGTCCGCGACCTCGGCCTGGGTGTCGCCGGCCGGCAGGGGCCGTACGTCCCGCTCGACCTCGGACAGCGCGTCCCGGACGGCCGCGGCCAGCGGGGCGGGCACGATTCCCGCCTCGGCCAGCGCGGCGGCCTTCTTCTCCAGGGGGATCGAGGAGATGTCGTGGCCGCCGAAGACCAGCTCCCCTATGCCGGGGAGGGCGTCGCTGCGCAGTCCGGGCGTCTCCAGCACGCATCCGGTCGGCTCGGCCAGGCCCGCCCGCACGGCCAGCGCCCCGAGCACGCTGGTGACCGCGACCGAGCCTCGTGCGCCGAGCAGCCATACTCCGGTTCTCATCTGTCTCCTCTCGTGGGGGTCGGTTCTGCCGGTGCGGCGGCCAGGTGCGGCCGCCGCACGGGCGTGATGGGTCACTCCGAGGAAAAGGCGGCGTCGAAGGCGGCGGCCGGTGGGGTGATGGCGTTGAGCGAGCGGATGTAGGCGAGGGATTCCGGCGCGCCGTGCAGCCGGTCCATGCCCGCGTCCTCCCACTCGATGGAGATCGGGCCGTCGTAGCCGATGTGGTTGAGCGCGCGGAAGCACGCCTCCCACGGCACGTCGCCCCGGCCGGTGGACACGAAGTCCCAGCCGCGCCGGGGGTCGGCCCAGGCCAGGTGGGAGGAGAGGCGGCCGCGCCGCCCGTCGCGGCCGGCCACCCGGGCGTCCTTGCAGTCCACGTGGTAGATCCGGTCGGCGAAGTCGAGGATGAAGTTCGCCGGGTCCAGGTCCTGCCACACCATGTGCGAGGGGTCCCAGTTCAGGCCGAAGGCCGGCCGGTGCCCGACGGCCTCCAGCGTCCGCACCGTGGTGTGGTAGTCGTAGGCGATCTCGCTGGGGTGCACCTCGTGGGCGAAGCGCACCCCCACCTCGTCGAAGACGTCCAGGATCGGGTTCCACCGGTCGGCGAAGTCGGCGTACCCCGCCTCGATCATCGACGGGGGCACCGGCGGGAACATCGCCACCGTGTGCCAGATCGACGAGCCGGTGAAGCCGACGACGGTCGTGACGCCGAGCGCGGCGGCGGCGCGGGCGGTGTTCTCGATCTCTTCGGCGGCGCGCCGCCGTACGCCTTCGGGTTCGCCGTCGCCCCAGATGCGGGCGGGCAGGATGCCTTTGTGGCGCTCGTCGATGGGGTGGTCGCAGACCGCCTGGCCGACCAGGTGGTTGGAGATCGTCCACACACCGAGGCCGTACCTGGCCAGGGTCTCCTTCTTGCGTTCGATGTAGGACCCGTCCGCGAGGGCCTTGTCGACCTCGAAGTGGTCGCCCCAGCAGGCGATCTCCAGGCCGTCGTAGCCCCACTCCGACGCCAGCCGGCAGACCTCCTCGAACGGCAGGTCCGCCCACTGCCCGGTGAACAACGTGACCGGCCTTGTCATGAATCCTCCACAGTGGTGAAGCGGCTGCCCTCAGCCGCGCTCTGCTCGACGGGCACGCCGGCCCCGATGACGGGCCTCACGACTCGAACCCGAGAGGCAGGTACTGGGCGGCGTTGTCCTTGGTGATGGTCTCCGAGGCCAGGGTGATCGACTGCGGCACCTGCTGCTCCAGCAGGTCGCTCATGCCCTTGCCCTGGGCGATCAGCCGGGCGATCTTGATCGCCGAGGCGGCCATGGTCGGGGGATAGGTGACGGTGGCCTTCAGCACGCCGCTGTCGGCCTGGATGTCACGCATCGCGTTGGCCGAGCCCGCGCCGCCGACCATGAAGAACTCGTCGCGACCGGCCTCCTTGATCGCTGCCAGCACGCCGATGCCCTGGTCGTCGTCGTGGTTCCAGATCGCGTCGATCTTCTTGTGCGCCTGGAGCAGGTTGGTGGCCACCTGCGTGCCGGACTCCACCGTGAACTTGGCGTCCTGCTGCGCGGTCACCGTGAACCCGTACGTCTTCAGGGCGTCGGCGAAGCCCCTGCTGCGGTCCTGGGTGAGTGGCAGCGTGGCGATGCCCTGGATCTCCAGGATGACCGGGTTGGAGACGCCCTTGTCCTTCAGCGTCTTGCCGATCTGGTGCCCGGCGGCCACGCCCATGCCGTAGTTGTCCCCGCCGATCCAGGCCCGGTACGACAGCTTGTCCGGGAAGACCCGGTCCACGTTGACCACCGGGATGCCCGCGTCCATGGCCTGCCGGGAGACCTGGTTGAGCTGCTGGCCGTCGTTCGGCAGGATCACCAGCACGTTGACCTTCGCCTGGATCAGCGACTCCACCGCCGAGATCTGCTGGTTGATGTCGTTGGTCGGCTCGACCGGCCTGAACTCGACGTCGGTGTACTGCTTGGCCGCGTCCGCCGCGTTCTTGCTGATGGCGGCGATCCAGCCGTGGTCGGCGGCCGGGGCCGAGAAGCCGATGACGACCTTCTCGCCGGGCGCGTCGTTGCCCTCCTTGGCCACCGGGGCGGCGGCGGGCGCGCTCGCCTGCTGGGTGGCGGCCGGCTCGTTGCTGGTGCAGGCGCTGATGAGGGCGCCCGCGCCGAGGGCGGCGCCGCTGACGAGGAAGCCGCGCCGGGCGACGTTGTCATCCATATGTCTTTCTCTCCTTGCTGGCGGGAAGGCTGGGGATCCGGCCCTGGTGTCAGGTGGGTGTCTTGAGGGTGCGCCGCTGCAGCAGCACGGCGGCGACGATGATCGCGCCCTTGGCGATGAGCTGGTCGGCGGTGTTCAGGCCGTTCAGGATGAACAGGTTGGTGATCACCGTGAAGATCAGCAGGCCGAGGATCGCCCCGATGATCGTGCCCCGTCCGCCGCTCAGCAGCGTCCCGCCGATGATCACCGCGGCGATCGCGTCCAGCTCGTACAGGTCGCCGTGAGTGGACGACCCGGTCGTGGTCCTGGCCATGATCAGCACCGCGGCGATCCCGCAGCACAGCCCCGACAGGGCGTACAGCATCAGGGTGTGCCTGCGTACGTCGATGCCGGCCAGGCGGGCGGCCTCGGGGTTGCCGCCCACGGCGTAGGTGCGCCGGCCGAACGTCGTGCGGTTGAGCAGCAGCCAGCCGAGCAGCACCACCAGCGCGAACACGTACACCAGCAGCGGCAGCCCGAGCACCCGCGTGGTCGACAGGCTCACGATCATCGAGTTGTCCTGCTGCACGAGCTGCGTGCGCTGGTCGGACATCCGCTGTGCCAGGCCGCGCCCGGCCACCATCATCGCCAGCGTCGCGATGAACGGCACCATCCGGCCGTAGGCGATCAGGATCCCGTTCAGCAGACCGGCGCCGGTGCCCACCAGCACCGCGCACACGATTATCACGACCGGCCCGTAGGACTGGGTCGCCAGCGTGGTCGCCCACACCGACGCCAACGCCATCAGCGCGCCCACCGACAAATCGATGCCACCACCGATGATCACGAACGTCATGCCGACGGTGATCACCCCGATGGTCGAGGCCAGCGCCAGGATGCTCACCAGGTTGGAGGCGGTGGCGAAGTTCTCCGGCCGCGTCACCAGACCCACGATCGCCAGCAGCACCAGAGCCGCGACCAGCCCCAGGTGCCGGACCTCACCCAGCCGGCCCAGCCACCCGCCAGGCCCCGCCGCCTTCACGCGCGGACGGGCGGGCGCGGCCTGATCAACCTCAGTCATGCCTTGCTCCTTCGAGGGAGGGGTTCTCCGCGGTGGAGACCATCACCAGGTCGAGCACCCGGTGCTCGTCCAGATCCCCGGCCGGCGCCTCGTGGACGATCCGGCCCTCGCGGATGACCAGGACGCGGTCGGCCAGGCCCAGCACCTCGGGCACCTCGCTGGACACCAGCAGCACCCCGATGCCGTCGTCGGCCAGCCTGCGCACCAGCGCGTACAGCTCGGTCCTGGCGCCGACGTCCACCCCGCGTGTGGGCTCGTCCAGCAGCAGCAGCTTGCGGTCCTCGGCCAGCCAGCGTCCCAGCACCGCCTTCTGCTGGTTGCCGCCCGACAGGGTCCTGATCGGGCGGCGTGGATCGGGCGGACGGATGTCCAGCGCCCGCGACAGCCGTTCGGCCTCGGCGGACTCGGCCCGGCGGTCGAGCCGGCCCAGCCACCGCGGCCTGGTGTAGCGGCTCAGGCTCGCCAGCGTGATGTTGTGCGCCACGGAGTGGTCCAGCAGCAACGCCTGCGTCTTTCGCTCCTCGGGGGCCAGGCCCATGCCCATCCGCACCGCGCGGGTCGTGCTGCCCGGCCGCACCGTCCGCCCGTCGAGCACGACCCGGCCGCCGGGCCGCCGCGCGCCGTAGATCGCCTCGATGATCTCGCTGCGGCCGGAGCCGACCAGGCCCGCCAGGCCCACGATCTCCCCGGCCCTGATGGTGAACGACACGTCCGCGAACCGGCCGGGCAGCGTCAGGTTCTCCACCCGCAGCACCTCGGGCCGCCCCTCGTGGGCGCCCCTGGCCGGCCGGGGCGGGAAGGCGTACTCGACGTCGCGGCCGGTCATCAGCGCGACGATCCGCGAGGTCGGGGTGTCCTTGGCCGCCAGCCCCACCGCGACCGTGCGCCCGTCCTTCAGCACGGTGACCCGGTCGCCGATCTCGCGGATCTCCTCCAGCCGGTGGGAGATGTAGATCACCGCCACACCTTGGGAGGTGAGGTCGCGGATCACCCGGAACAGGTTGCCGACCTCGTCGTGGTCCAGCGCGGCGGACGGCTCGTCCATGATGATCAGCCTGGCCGAGTGCGACAGCGCCCTGGCCATGCTGACGATCTGCTTGTGCGCCGGCGACAGCGAGCCCACCTCGGCGCGGGGGCGGATCTCGCCGTGCCCCAGCCGCTTGAGGAGTGCGGCCGTCGCCCGGTCGGCCTCGGCCCGGCGGGAGAACCCGAAGGTCGCCGGCTCGTGGCCGAGGAAGATGTTCTCCGTCACGCTCAACCCGTCCACCAGGTCGAGTTCCTGGTAGATGGTGGCGATCCCGTGGCCCATCGCCGCGGTCGGCGGCGCCAGCCGTACGGGGGCGCCACCGAGCAGCACCTCGCCCTCGTCGGGCTCGTGGGCGCCGGAAAGGATCTTGATGAGCGTGGACTTCCCGGCGCCGTTCTGGCCGAGCAGGCAGTGCACCTCCCCGGCTCTGACCTCAAGGTCCACGCCGTCCAGAGCGCGCACGCCGGGGAACTGCTTGACGATGTGTCGCATCACCAGCAGGGATGACGAGTCGGATGGTGGGCGCGGCACGGGGCCTCCCTCGGGTTGCGGTGTGGCCGTGCCGCCCGGGTGCCCGCCCGCCTGACGGCACCGGTTTGGCACCGCCGCGACGGCACCGAGGTCGGCGTCAACGGTGCCGGTGCGGCTCCGGATGACCGATCAGGCGGGCGGGACGTTCTGGGTGAAAGGGCACGGGGGTTTCCCGTCCGCCTGACCGCATGCCCCATGGCCGCGGGCACGCGAGAGGGGTGGGGAGGTGCCGAGGCGGTGCGGAACAGGACGTCAGGCGGACGGGAGGGTCAGGCGGGCGGGAGGGTCGGGGGGGTAGGCAACGGGTCGGACCGCGTGGCGGGACACGCCGGTCAGGGCGGGAATGGCGATCAGGCCATCGGGGTGCCCTCGATGACCCCGATGGTGGGAGACAGTCGGATCGAGATGCTTGTGGGGTCGGACAGTGCTCGTTCGATGACGGATCCGGCGGCTCCGCGTGAGGCGGCGCCGAAGCCGAGGTCGGAGGCGACGAAGCGGCTGCGCTCGGCGGCGTCGTTCATGCCGAGGCGTGTCAGTGCCTGTTGCGCCGCGGGGATGAGCAGGTCGGCGAGTCGTGCGAAGTATCCTCCCAGTACGATCACCCGCGGGTTGAGGAGGTTGATCAGCATGGCGGCCCCGATGCCGATCCATCGGCCCACCTCCGCGACGGCGGCGTCGACGCGGGGATCTCCCTCGGCTCGTCGCCGCTCGATCTCGGCCAGCCGCTCCTCCGGGTCGCGGACGACCTGCGGGCCGGTGCCGTACGCGCGGTCAGGCGTGGCCATGCGGACCAGCGCGGCCAGCCCCACCTTGGTCTCCCAGCAGCCGACCCGGCCGCAGCGGCACGACTCGCCGGACGGATCGACCATGACGTGGCCGACCTCCCCCGCGAATCCGTCCGCTCCGCTCAGCAGCCTGCCGCCGGAGATGACGCCGCCGCCGACGCCCACCTCGCCTGTGAGGCAGACCAGGTCGGAGGTGCCCGCCGCGACGCCCGAGGTGTACTCGGCCAGGGCGGCGAGGTTGGCGTCGTTGTCCACCCCGACGGGGATGTCCCCGGCGATGTTCGCGTGGGACAGCCGCTCCGCCACCGCCACCCCGCGCCAGCCGAGGTTCGGGGCGACGACGACGGTGCCGGTGGTGGTGTCGATCAGGCCGGGGACGGCCACGGTGATCCCGGCCGGTGTGATGCCGAGCCGGTCGAGGTCGGCGACGGTCCTCTCGGCCATGCGGACCAGCTCGTCCAGTGAGCGTTCCGGGCCGGAGCCCATGGCGTCGAAACCGATGCGCCGGTCGATGATCACCCGGCCGGCCAGATCGGTGGCGATCGCGGCGATGTAGTCGACGTTGACCTCCATGCCGAGGGCTCCGGTCAGGGAGCCGTCCAGGGCGAGCGCGACGCCCGGGCGGCCGACGGAACCGGCGTGCTGCGGCCCCATCTCCTTGATCAGCCCGCGCGCCTGCAGCTCGCTCACCAGGCTGGTGACGGTGGCCTTGTTCAGCCCGGTCGCGGCGGCGACGGCCGATCGGGTGCACGGGCCGCACGCGCTGACGAGTCGCAGCACGAGGGCGAGGTTGGAACGGCGCACGGTGGCCTGGTCCGCAGGAGCCCCCGCGGACCCGCCACGACTCATCGAGTCGGCAGCGTGGCCGTCGGCCCGGTTGTGGTCCACGCTCCTCCTCGATTAGCTCGGGTGGCTAGCCGAATTAAAGGCACGACTTCCTCCGGAGACAAGTATTAAATCGTTCGAACCTTGCATAACGTTTCGATAACTGGATCGGTAAACGTGGCTGACGTGCAGGGAAGGCAGCGATGCCAACTCGTTACAGACTTGAGGGGTGCGTGGTCCGACATCGCCGTGTTACAACCCTGATTAATTGATCTCGGAGACAAACAAAGGGGTGGGGGTGACGTACCGATCGTCCCGCTCCCGCGCCCCGGGTGGCGCAGCGCCGACAGGGTCCGCCGCGCTGCGCCGGGCGAACCTGTCGCTGGTGCTGCGCGAACTGCGCGACCACACTTCCCTGTCCCGTGCCCACATCGCCGAGGCGACCGGGCTGCACCGGGCCACCGTCTCCAACCTCATGGCCGAGCTCCTGGAACGGCGACTGGTGCGAGAGGTCGGCGTCGAGCACGTGGGGGCGATCGGGCGCCCCAGACGGGCGGTGGCGTTGCACGGGGCGCACGTCGGCGCCCTGGGCATGGAGATCAACGTCGACTACATCGCGGTCCACGGCACCGACCTCAGCGGCCGTGTCCTGGTCGAGCGCCGGGTGGTCTACGACGCCATGGGCAATGGCCCGGACAGCGCCGTGCGCCGGCTCGGGCTCGTGGCCAAGGAGGCCGTGGAGGCGATGCGGCGGGCCGGAGCGACCCCCGCCGGCATCGCGCTGGCCGTCCCCGGACTGGTGGACGTGGCACGCGGCGTCGTGACACTCGCACCGAACCTCTACTGGCACGACCTGCCCGTGGCCGACCGGCTGAGCTCCATCCTGGGCCCGCTGCGCGTGCCGGTGTGGGTGGACAACGACGCCAACCTCGCCGCGCTGGCCGAGTACACCTCGGGCGTCGCCGCGGGCACATCCCACCTGATCTATCTCACCGGCGAGGTCGGCGTCGGCGGCGGCATCATCCTGGGCGGCGAACTCCTGCGCGGAGCGGACGGATTCTCCGGTGAGGTCGGACACCTGCAGGTCGACCCGAACGGCGACCAGTGCGGCTGTGGCCGCATCGGGTGCTGGGAGACCAAGGTCGGCCTGGCCGCGCTTGTCCGTGCGGCCATGCCCGAGCAGGCGTACGGGTCGCCCGGCATGCCGGTGCCCGACCCCGGCGAGCGGGTGGCCGACATCGCCAGGGGCCTGGCCTCGGGCGACCGGCGGATGATGACGGCGGTGGCGCAGGTCGGCGAGTGGCTCGGGCTCGGCGGCTCGATCCTGGCCAACCTGCTCAATCCGCGAGTGATCGTCATCGGCGGCTACTTCGCCTCACTGGCCCAGTGGCTCCTTCCGCACGCGCAGGACCAGCTGCAACGGCTCGTGGTGGCCGCTCCCGCCGCCCAGTGCCGTTTCGTCGCCTCCACGCTCGGCTTCGGCGCCGCCTCCCGCGGCGCCGCGAGCATGGTGGTCAATCACATCATCGACGACCCGACAACGATCATGGACTCACTCCCCCGGCCGGCACCTTACTGACGGCCCCCACAGACCTGGAGACGGCACCCTCCAGCAACCGCACCATCCGCTACCACCAAGTGGCAACAGCGCGGCGGCGCGCGCCTTGCCTGACGTCCCCCCGGTCAGGAAGGGTTTTCCATGTCACCACGTCATCGAACGTGGGCCAGGCCGCTCAACGCGGTCCTGCCAGAAAGCGGACGGCGCCCGAGGCGTCGGACCGCGGCCATGATGGCCTTATCCCTCATCGTCCCTTTCATCACACTCCTCGCGGCGCCGGTGAGCGCCGCCGCCGCCACGGCGGCGGCGGAGCCCGCGTTCAAGGTGCTCGTCTTCTCGAAGACGACCGGCTTCCGGCACGACTCGATCCCCGAGGGCATCGCGGCCGTGCAGCAACTCGGCCAGGACAACAACTTCGCGGTCGACACCACCGAGGACAGCGCGCTGTTCACCGACGAGAACCTGGCGCAGTACCAGGCCGTGGTCTTCATGTCCACGACCGGTGACCCGCTGGGCACGCAGGAACAGAAGGACGCCTTCCAGCGCTACATCCAGGCCGGCGGCGGCTTCGTGGGCGTCCACGCCGCCGCCGACAGCGGCTACAACTGGGAGTGGTACGGCAAGCTGGTCGGGGCGTACTTCAAGCAGCACCCCGCGATCCAGCAGGCCACGGTCAAGGTCGAGGACCCGGCCCACCCGGCCACCAAGGACCTGCCGACGACCTGGACCCGTACCGACGAGTGGTACGACTACCAGACGAACCCGCGCGGCACGGTCCACGTCCTGACGTCGATGGACGAGAAGTCCTACACCGGCGCCACCATGGGCGCCGACCACCCGAACACGTGGTGCCAGGACTTCGACGGCGGCCGTTCGTGGTACACCGGGCTCGGCCACCTCAAGGAGAACTACAGCGAGCCCAACTTCCTGAAGCTGCTCCTCGGCGGCATCCAGACCGCCGCCGGCGCCGTCAAGGCCGACTGCTCGGCCTCCCAGAGCGGCAGCTTCGAGAAGGTCACCCTCGACGACAACACCTCGAACCCGATGATGGTGGACGTCGCCAAGGACGGTCGGGTCTTCTACATCGACCGGCTCGGCGAGGTAAAGATCATCAAGCCGGCCGGCGGCACGGTGACGGCGGCGACGCTGGACGTCTTCACCGCCAACGAGAGCGGCCTGCTCGGCATGGCGCTCGACCCCGGCTTCGACTCCAACCACTGGGTGTACCTCTACTACTCGCCCACCGGGACCGACGTCGACCGGCTGAGCAGGTTCACCGTCACCGGTGACACCGTGGACCTGTCGAGCGAGAAGAAACTCCTCGACGTCCCGGTGCAGCGGGCCGAGTGCTGCCATCACGGCGGCGGCATGGTGATCGACCCCAAGACCGGCGATCTGTGGCTGGGCACGGGCGACAACACCAACCCGTTCGCCTCCGACGGCTACGCGCCGCTCGACGAGCAGTCCGGCCGCGCCAGCTGGGACTCCCAGCGCACCGCGGCCAACACCAACAGCCTGAGCGGCAAGCTGCTGCGGATCCACCCCGAGACCGACGGCACCTACACCGTCCCTGAGGGCAACCTGTTCGCGCCGGGCACGGAGAAGACCAGGCCGGAGATCTACGGCATGGGCTTCCGCAACCCGTTCCGCATCGGTCTCGACCCCAAGACGGGCCACATCATGCTCGGTGAGTACGGGCCCGACGCCAACGCGGCGAGCTCCACGCGCGGCCCGCAGAACACGGTCGAGTGGAACCTCGTCTCGCAGCCGGGCAACTTCGGCTGGCCGTACTGCATCGGCAACAACACCCCGTACGTCGACTACGACTTCGCCACGAAGCAGTCGGGGTCGCCGTTCAACTGCGCCGCGCCGGTCAACGACTCACCCAACAACGACGGGCTGACCAGCCTGCCGCCGGTGACCCCGGCGACGATCTGGTACCACTACGCGGCCGACCCGCAGAACTTCCCGGAGCTGACCGGTGGCGCGCCGATGGGCGGCCCGGTCTACCGCTCCGACCCGGACCTGCAGTCGGACGTGAAGTGGCCGGCCTACTGGGACGGCAAGGCGATCTTCGGTGAGTGGAACAACAACCAGGTGTGGTCGTTGCAGCTCAACGAGACCGGCGACGAGCTCGTCGAGATGAACCGGATTCTCGGCTCCCTGTCGTTCAAGAAGCCGATGGACATGAAGTTCGGCCCCGACGGCGCGCTCTACATGATCGAGTGGGGCTCCGGCTTCGGCGGCGACAACGCCGACTCCGGCGTCTACCGCATCGTCTACACCAAGGGCACACGCCCGCCGATCGCCCGCGCCACGGCCGACAAGACGGACGGGCCGCTGCCGCTGGCCGTGACGTTCTCCAGCGAGGGCAGCCGGGACCCGGACGGCAAGCCGATCACCTACGCCTGGGACCTCGACGGCGACGGTGACACCGACTCCACCGACCCCAGCCCTTCGTTCACCTATGAGGAGGGCGGCGACTACAACGCCATCCTGACCGTCACGACCTCCGACGACAGGACCGCCACCGCCAGCGTGGCGATCAGCGCGGGCAACACCCGGCCCACGGTCTCGGTGGACGTCCCGCCGAACGGCGCCTTCTTCGAGTTCGGCGACCAGGTGAAGTTCGAGGTCACCGTCACCGACCCGGAGGACGGCACGATCGACTGCGACAAGGTGAAGATCCAGGCGATCCTCGGCCACGACAGCCACGGCCACCCGCTCGACCAGCTCAAGGGCTGTGAGGGCGTGCTGCAGACCCAGCAGGCGGGCCACGGCGAGTACGACAACCTCTTCTACGTCATCGAGGCCAGCTACACCGACGGGGGCGCCGACGGCGCAGGCCCGCTGACCGGGCGGGGCCAGGTCATCCTGGAGCCCAAGCGCAAGCAGGCCGAGCACTTCACGCAGACCGGCCGGGTGGCCGACGGCACGGGCACCGACGCCGCGGGCGTCGAGGCGGAGACCACGGGTGACGCCCAGGGCGGCAACGAGCACATCGCGTTCGTCCAGGACGGCGACTGGTGGTCGTTCGACCCGGTGAACCTGTCGAACGTCACCGCGATCCGGCTCCGGGCCTCCTCGGGCGGCGCCGGCGGCACCGTGCAGGTCCGGGCGGGCGACCCCGAGACCGGCACGCTCGTCGGCTCGGTCGACGTGGCGCCGACCGGCGGCTGGGATACGTTCACCGACGTCACCCTCGACCTGACCAGCCCCCCCACGGAGAGCGGACCGCTGTACTTCGTCGTGCGCAAGCCGGCGAGCGCGGCCGACGACGCCTACCTGCTCAACGTCAACTGGGTCGACTTCGTCGGCAAGGGCGCCACGGAGAACCAGCGTCCGGTCGTGACCGCGACGGCGACCCCGGCGACGGGCGTCGCCCCGCTGAAGGTCGACTTCGAGGCGTCGGCCACCGATCCCGAAGGCGACCCCATCACCTACGAGTGGAACTTCGGGGTGAACGGCGCGCCGGAGCCCACCACGGCCGAGGCCAGCTACACCTACACCGCGCCGGGCAACTACACCGCCGTGGTGACCGTGTCCGACGACAAGGGCGCGTCGGCCACCACACAGGTCCCGGTCAAGGTGGACGCGGAGCCCACGGTGTGCTTCACCGGCCGTTCGGACGACTTCCTGGGAGACCAGCTCGACCGTGACCGCTGGTCGGTCATCCGGGAGAACCAGGACCTCAAGGTCGCGGACGGCAACCTCGTGATCCCGACCTCGACCACCGACATCTACAGCACGGGCGGCAACACGCCGAACATCGTCGTGCAGCCGGCGCCGTCGGGTGCCTGGACCGCCACCGCCAAGCTCACGCTGGACGCGCGCGACGCGTACCAGCAGGCCGGTCTGATCATCTACGGTGACGACGACAACTACGCGAAGATGGTGCTCCAGGCGCGGTCGACCTCGGGTTCCGACCACGCCAGCCGTATCTTCCAGTTCATCCGGGAGGAGAACGGCGCCCCGAACGAGGTGTCGCAGAGCAACACGGCCAACCTCGGGGACTCCTACCCCGACACGGTGTACGTGCGGTTCATGAGCGACGGCACCAACATCACCGCCCACTATTCACCGGACGGCACCACGTACACCGCGATGCCGGAGACCAAGGCGCTCGCCGGGATCACCGACCCGAAGATCGGCCTGCTCTCGCTGGCCGGGGCCAACCACCCGGTGGTGGACGCGTCCTTCGACTGGTTCCACATCACGCCGGACGACCAGGCGACCACGCCTGACCCGGACGACGAGTTCGACGGCACCGCGCTCGACGCCTGCCGCTGGAGCGCGATCGTGCGCCCCGACGCCACGGCGGCGCGCGTCGGCGACGGCAAGCTGGAGCTCGACACCACCACGGGCGACATCTACGGGAGCGACAACAGCGGCCCGAAGAACCTCATCCTCCAGCCGGCGCCGAGCGGCGACTGGACGGTGGAGACCAAGGTGGACGCCTCCGCCCTCAACGAGCAGTACCAGCAGGGCGGCCTGATGGTCTACGCCGGGGACGACGACTACGTGAAGCTCGACTTCCTCGCCACCAACGCCGCGGGGTCGACGGTGGCGCGGGCCATCGAACTGCGCAGCGAGGTCGGCGGAACCGTGCAGAACCCGCAACCCCAGGCGAACAACCTCACCACCGGCGTGTGGTGGCTGCGCCTGAAGAAGGAGGGCGACACCTTCACCGGCTCCTACTCCCCCGACGGCGAGACCTGGACGGACCTGTCCGCCCCGGTGGAGAACAGCGCGGTGGCCTCCGGCGCGAAGGCCGGCGTGTTCACCATCGGCACCAACCAGTCGGCGTCCAAGACGGTCACGTTCGACTACTTCCACCTGACCGAGGGAGCGTCGGGCGAGGACACGACGGCGCCGGTGACGACGGCGACGACCGATCCCGAGCAGCCCGAGGGCGGCCCGTTCACCGGTCCGGTCTCGGTCACGCTGCAGGCCGCCGACGAGGACGGCGGCAGCGGGGTCGACAAGACCGAGTACCAGCTCGACGGCGGTGACTGGACCGCCTACACCGAACCGGTGAACGTCACCGGCGACGGGGAGCACGAGCTGCGTTACCGCTCGACCGACAAGGCGGGCAACGTCGAGGAGGCCAAGACGCTCACGCTGACCATCTCGTCCTCCTCGTCGCAGGTCGAGCTGGCGGTCTCCGCCTCGTCCCGCTGCATCGGCACCTCGGCGTACGTGGCGGTCACGGCCGTCAACGGCTCCGACGTGCCGGCGACGGTGACGCTGACCACCCCGTTCGGTTCGAAGACCGTGGCCGACGTGGCCCCGGGCAAGCGGGCGTACCAATCCTTCAACAGCCGGGCCGGGCAGATCGACGCGGGCACGGCGACCGTGAAGGGGACCGCGACGATCGGCGGCGAGCAGGTCACCTCGTCGTACGACGCCGCCTACCCGGCGCTCAGCTGCCGCTGAGCGCCCAGCACAACCGGGGCCGGCCGGTCGATCCGCCGGCCGGCCCCGCCCCCCATGGATGGAGCGATCACATGAGAATCAACAGGACCGCGCAGCTGCTCGCCGCGGCGGTGCTCGGTGTCGCGCTGGCCGGCGCCGGCGCCGGCGTGGCCGGTGCCGCGGTGGCGGAGGACGACCCGGACAACGGCATCGACGTGTCGGTGACGATCGAGCCCAACAGCACTCCGGGCGAGGTCTCCATGACCATCGCCGACAACGGCGGAGTGGCCCTGCAGGAGGACGGCTCCAACGCCGCCGCCCGGCAGTTCGTCGGCACCCTGCCGACGGTCACGGTGACCGACAGCCGCCGCCCCGAGGACATCCCCGACGGTGACTTCTGGGCGGTCGTCGGCCAGGCCGGCGAGTTCACCGTGACCGACGGTTCCGCGCCACCCATCGGCCCGGAGTACCTGGGCTGGAAGCCACGCCTGCTGAGCGACTCCACCACCGGGGCGGTGGCGGCCGGCGAGCCCGTCTCCAGCGTCATCTCCGACGGTTCCGGAGCGCCCACCGTCGGTCTGCAGGGCCAGGAGCTGCTGGTGTCGACGGCCGACTCCGCCGACGAGATCGGCACCTGGCAGGTCAACGCCGACCTCGCGCTGCGCACCCCCGTGGACGTCGCCGCCGGCGAGTACCACTCGACCGTGACGCTTTCGCTGTTCAACCAGTCCTGAACCGGAGGCCAGGACGCCATCGCCCGCTGTGGGCGTCCGGGACCCGTGCCGGCACGGGTCCCGGACGGCCATGATGAGACTGGAGACACCTCTGTTGACGACAAGCCGTTCGCGAGGCGCACTCGCCCGCCTCGCCGTCGCACCCGCCGCCTGCGCGGCCCTGCTGGTCGCCCTGCTGGCCGCCCTGGTGGCGTTCGCGGCCCCGTCCCACGCCGACACCACCTGGTCGGTCGTGCCGGCCAACGCCGACGGCCCCGACGGCCGCAGCGTCATCGACCTCGAAATCGCCGGTGGGCAGCAGGTGGTCGAGCACGTGGCGGTCATCAACCGCTCCACCGAGCCGGTCGACTTCGCGATCGACGCCAACGACGGCTACCTGACCTCCAAGGGCTACTTCGACATGAAGCCCTCGAACGCCGAACCGGTCGACGGCGGCGCCTGGATAGCGGTTCCCGAGCACGTGACCATCGCCGCCGGGGCCACGTCCGTCGTGCCGGTGACGGTGTCGATCCCCCCGAACGCGACGCCGGGAGATCATCCCGCGGGTGTGACCGCGTCCCTGGAGACGGTCTCCGGCCAGGTACGGGTCCAGAACCGGGTGGGCGTCCGCCTGAACATCCGCGTCACCGGCGACTACGTGGCCAAGGTCGCGGTAACCGACGTGCGGGCCGAGTACACGGCGTCGTGGAACCCCTTCGCCGCGGGCTCCGTCGCGGTGACCTACACCGTGACCAACGCCGGCAATGTCCGGCTGGTCACCGAGAACCAGGTGCTGACCTCCACGTTCGCAGGTGAGAGCAGCTGGAGCGACCCGTCCGCGGCCAGGGCCAGGGAGCTCATGCCGGGCGGCAGCCGCACGTTCGTCGCGCGGGTGCCCGGCGCCTGGCCGCTGGGGCCCATCGGCGCGACGGTCACGGCGATCCCCTCGCCCGCGGGCCAGGCGATCCCGGGCGTCACCGCGCAGCGGATGGCGATCGGCACCACGGTCTGGGCCCTGCCGTGGCCGCAGCTCGCCCTCATCGTCCTCCTCGTCCTCGCCTTCTTCGCCGTCCGGCTGCTCGCCGCCTGGCGCCGTAGGCGCATCCAGAAGCTGATCATGCTTCACAGCCGGGAAACACCCCAGGGAGCGTGAGCACCATCGGCATCCGCCCCAAGGAGGTGGCCACCATCAACCGCTCCAGGCGACCGGCCCCGGTACGGGGTGCGGCGTGGGCACGCGTGCTCCCCCTCGCGGTCGCCTTCGCCCTCGGCGCGATCGTCGCCGGCGGCGTGGTGTTCGGGCTGACCCGGCCGGACCCGATCGAGCGGACGGCCGACCGCCTCCGCGCCGAGTCCGCCCTCCGCGACAAGACGCAGATCAAGACCCTGACGGAGTTGGCCCGCGGCACGCGCACCCGGCTCGTCCCCGTGCTCGACGGGCTGAACCGGGCCATGCCGCCGGCGGACGGCGCCGCGGGGCCCGTCGCGGTGACCGACGCCGACGTCGAGACCTGGCGCCAGGCGGCCGCCGCGGCCGTCCAGGACTTCGCCGACCCACCGTCCGGCGAGACCGCCACCAACGTGGCGCGGTCGAGTCTCGCCTCCGCCGTACGGCAGATCGCCACGACCGTCGACACCTACGCGGCCGCGCGGGACCTCACGGGACCGGCCCGCGCCGCCGCTATGGACCTGGCCGTACGCCAGCGCGCCGACGCGCTCTTCACCTGGTCGGTCGGAGCCACCGCGCTCGACGCCCTGAGCGTCGACGCGGGCCACGGTCACCAGCACGTGTTCCTGCCGACATCACCCGGCCAGGGGGCGCTCACCCCCGACGCCGAACCCGAGGGGAGTCACGACTCGTGAACAAGGCACCGGCATACCTCCTTACCGTCCTGCTGGCCGGACTCGTCCTGGTGCTCGGCGCACCGGCGGCCTCCGCCCACGGCGGACCGATCAAGCTGGAGGTGACGGGAGACGGCGCCGACAACGTCAACGTGCTGGTGACGTACAAGAAGGACGGCCATCCCGTCACGGAGATCGTCGAGGCGACGCTGACCGCGACCTCGGCCGACGGCCGTTCCTTCGGCCCGGTGCCGCTCAGGTCGGCGCCC
Source organism: Nonomuraea phyllanthi (assembly GCF_006334985.2). Lineage (GTDB taxonomy): Bacteria > Actinomycetota > Actinomycetes > Streptosporangiales > Streptosporangiaceae > Nonomuraea > Nonomuraea phyllanthi. Next base: position 68,615 of record NZ_VDLX02000011.1, on the reverse strand, counting down.
GAGGGCCAGAACCTCTACCACGCCGCCGAGCCGCTGCCGAGCGGTGAGTGGAAGGTCACCGTGAAGGCGACCGAGCCGTCCAAGGCGAAAGCGACGGTGAAGGTGAAGGCGGGCGTGGTCGCCGCCGCGCCCGTGGCGACGACCGCGCCCGGGCCGGTCCAGGCGACGGCGCCGGCACAGGCGCATGCGCACGACAAGGCCGCGGCCACGGCGACCGTGGCGGACGAGGACGGCGCCATGGGGATGCCCTTCAAGATCGGCATCATCGTGCTGGCGGCGCTCGCCGCCCTCGCCGCCTGGATCGGCCTCGCCCGGCGGCACAGGCACGCGGGCGTCCGGCGCTGACGGCGTGAAGCGGATCCCCGACACGGCGGCCGGCCGGCGTCGCCGTGTCCGGGGCCGTCACCCGCGCGGCGGCTCGATGTTCAGGGCGCCGGAGCGGAAGGGCGCCACGCCCACCTGGGCGTCGTGGAAGCCCGCGTCGCGTACGGCCGGCACCAGGCCGGGCAGGTCGGCGGCCCGGGCCACCAGGGCGGGGTCCAGCTCCACCCGTACGCGGTCTCCGAGATCGCGTACCCGCAGGTCGGTGACCGGCAGGCCGGCCCCGGCCAGCAGGCGGCGCACCGCCCGCTCCGCCGCCTCGATCCGGTGCAGCCGGCGCGGCGTCACCTCCACTCCGTAGGCCACCCGGCTGGCCAGGCACGGCGCGGCCGGCTTGTCCCAGGTGACCAGGCCCCACGCCTGACTGGCCCGCCGCACCTCGGCCTTGGTGAGACCGGCGTCCCGCAGCGGCGCGAGGACCCCGCGCTCGTCGGCGGCCCTGATCCCCGGCCGGAACGGGTCCACGGCGTCGTCGGCGTTGGTGCCGGTGGCGGTGTGCGGGAAGCCGTGGCGGGCCGCCACCCGGCCGATCACGTCCAGCACCTCCGACTTGCAGAAGTAACAGCGGTCACGCCCGTTCGCGCGGTAGCCGGGAACGGCCGTCTCGGCCGTGCGGGGCAGCAGGTGCCGTACGCCGAGGGAGGCCGCGAAGTCCCGGGCCACGTCGAGCTCCTCGTCCGCGAGGCTGTCGGAGACGGCCGTCACGGCCAGCACCCGGCCGGTCCCGAGCGCGCGGACCGCCGCCGCCAGCACCAGCGCCGAGTCGGCGCCGCCGGAGAAGGCGACGGCCAGCGAGGGCAGGCCCGACAGCCGGTCGAGCAGCGTTGTGATCTTGTCGTCGGTGGTCACCCTTGTTCCTCCTCCGCCCGTGGGCGCTCCTGTGCCAGCCGCAGCGCCCTGGCCGCCGTCTCGCGCAGGGACAGGCCGAGGGCGGCCGCGGCGGCGGCCACGTCGTCGTGCTCGGGCTTGGCTCCGTGGGGTCCGTGCTTGACGCGCACGCGCCGGCCGTCCAGGTGGACCTCGGTGGTGTGCCGGCGCAGGGCCGTGCGCCCGGCGGCGACCTCGCGCACGCCGAGGGTCCCGGTCTCGGCGAAGACCAGCTCGCGCAGGACGGGCACGGAGGAAGGGCGGCACAGCACGTGCAGCACGTACGCCGGCCGGCCCTTCTTCATGGTCGCCGGGCTCGCCCACGCGTCCAGGGCGCCCGCGTCCAGGGCACGGGCGATGGTGTGGCCGAGCAGCTCGCCGGTGACGTCGTCCAGGTTCGTCTCCAGCACGACGACTGGTTCGAGCCCGTCGTCATGGGAGGGCTCGGCCAGGGTGGCCACGACGACGTTCGGGCGGTCGGGCAGCTTCCGGGTGCCGGCGCCGTACCCGGTCGCCAGGGGGATCATCGGTGGCGGCGGCCCGTACCGTGCCCGCATGGCCCGCAGCAGCGCCGCCCCCGTGGGCGTCACGGTCTCGCCGCGCAGCTCGCTCCCGGTGACCAGGGCTCCCTCGAGCAGGGCGAGGGTCGCGGGAGCCGGTACGGGCAGCACGCCGTGCCGGGTGCTCACCGTGCCGGTACCGAGCGGGACGGCGGCGCAGTACACCTCCGTGACGCCGAGCAGGTGCAGCGCGGCGGCCACGCCGACGATGTCCACGAGCGCGTCGTGGCCGCCCAGCTCGTGCAGGTGCACCTGGGAGGGGTCGGCGCCGTGGATCCGGCCTTCGGCCTCGGCGACCGCCCGCAGCGCGACGGTGGCGAGGGCGGCGACCGGTTCCGGGCGGGCGGACCCGGCCATGGAGATCAGCTCGGCCGCGCGGCGCTCGGTGGCCGGGTCGGTGACCAGGACGCGTACGCGGGTCGCCGCGAGCCCGTGGGTGCGCACCCGCTCGGCCGTCAGCTCCCACCCGGTGAGCCCGGTCGACGCCACGGCCGACCTGATCCCGTCCAGGGGCGCGCCCGCGTCGATCAACGCCGCCAGCAGCATGTCCCCCGCCAGTCCCGTGAACGGGTCGAGCCGGCAGATCACCTCCGTCCCCCAGGCTCGGGGGCGGACGGGGAGGCGTGGCGCGCGGCGGCATGGGCGAGGCGGTGGGCGGCCATGGCGGCCCCGAAGCCGGAGTCGATGTTGACCACGGTGAGCCCGGCCGCGCACGAGGACAGCATCGCCAGCAGGGCGGTGACGCCCTCCAGGGCCGCGCCGTATCCGACGGAGGTGGGCACGGCGATCACCGGCGCCGCCACGAGCCCGCCGACGGCGCTGGCCAGCGCGCCCTCCATACCCGCCACCACGATCACCGCGTCGGCCGCGCGCAGCCGGCCGGTCTCCGCGAGCAGCCGGTGGATGCCCGCCACCCCCACGTCGCGGACGACGGTGACCGCCAGCCCCAACGCCCCGGCCACGGCCGCCGCCTCGGCCGCCACCGGCCCGTCGGACGTTCCCGCCGTGACCACCGCGACCGCGAACGACCCGGTGGGAGCGGGCCGCCACACCAGCAGGCGCGCAGCGGGTTCGTAGGCTCCTCCCGGCACGGCCGCCAGGACGGCCTCGGCGACGGCGCTCTCGATCCGCGTGGCCAGCACCGGGCCGGAGTTGCGGGCGAGCAGGGCGGAGACGACGGCGGCGATCTCCCCCGCGGTCTTGCCCGGCCCGTAGACGACCTCCGGCGCGCCCTGGCGGGCCTCCCGGTCCACGTCGACCCGGGCGAACCCGAGGTCGACGACGCGTTCGCTCATGCCTGACCGCCGGCCAGATACGGGATGGTCTGCGGGCCCTCCGGCAGCACGCACACGCGGGCGCCCGGGCCGGCGGCGGCCAGCGCCTCGGTCACCGTGGCGGTGATGTCGCCGGTCCATTCGAGGTGCGCGGCCGCCAGGTCGGCCTCGCTGAGGTACGACGAGTGCACGACCACCCGCGCGCCCGCCTGGATGCGTGCCTGGATCTGCACCTGCCACTGGTCGGGGACGGTCACCGGCCGGGCGGCGATCGCGTCGAGCAGCGCCTGGGGCGAGGGCTCCGAGGCCAGCACCTCGCGGTAGGAGCCGTGGTCGGGGAACCCGTCGCGGCACTCGGCCGCGGCGACGATCACGCCGCCGGGACGCACCACCTGGAAGGCCGCCGACATGCCCTTCACCGACTGGTAGAGGTTCTGGTCGAGGGGGTAGCCGGAGTTCGTGGTGACCACCACGTCGAACGGCGCCTCGACCCGCCGCATGGCGAGCCGGCGGGCGGCGGCGGTGGCCGCGGCGTGCATGGGCGACAGGTCGCCGCCGAAGGCCGCCACGATGTCCTTGTCCCGGTTGAGTATCACGTCGAGGGCGAAGGTGACCCCGGTGCCCTCGGCGATGGCCCGCACGTCGTCGTGCACGGGATTGCCGTGGATCACCCCCCAGGTGGCCCGGGGGTCGCCGATCCGGGCGGCGTCGTGCAGGGTGAGCACGGTCTCCAGCGCGGCCAGCCCGGGGGCGACCAGCTTGGGGCCGCCGGAGAAGCCGGCGAAGAAGTGCGGCTCCACGAAACCGGTGGTGATCCGCACGTCCGCCTCGACCCAGGCGGTGTTCAGCCACACCGGCACGTCCTTCCCGAACTGGCCGAGGTAGGTGAGCGAGCCGGAGTCGCGGGCGTCGTGGTTGACGATCCGTACGGAGTCCACGACCGCGTCGCCGAACATCGCCCGCAGCTCGGCCTCCGAGTTGCCGCGGTGGGTGCCGGTCGCGACGAGGATGGTCACGTCGTCGAGGTCCACGATGCCGTCGAGCTCGTCGAGGATCGCCGGGATCATCAGGTGGCGGGGCTGGGGGCGGGTGCCGTCGCAGGCCGAGATGGCGACGGTCTGGCCGGGCCTGACCCGCGCGCGGAGCGGAGGCCCGGACACCGGTTCGCGCAGGGCGGCCCGCAGCGTGGCCCGCTGGTCCGGGGCGGACGCGTGGTGGACGGGCGCCACCACCGTGGTGGCATCGTCGGGCAGCTCGACCGTCAGGCCGCTCTCCCCGTACGCCAGGCGGACCTTCATCGGTTCTCCTCCTCGCCGGCCTGGTCGCGGGAGTGCTCGACGTCTCCCAGCACCGAGCGCAGCCAGGTCTCGGTCGTGCCGATGTGCATGAGCGCCGCGGCCTGGGCCATCGTCGCGTCGCCGGCGGCCAGGGCGTTGTAGATCGCCTCGTGCTCGGCGACCGTCTTGTGTGAGCTGCCGGCCTCCACCGTGCCGCGCCAGACCCGCATCCGCAGCGTCCGGCCGGAGATCCCGTCGAGCAGGGTGGACAGCGTCTCGTTGCCGGTCGCCCGCACGACGGCGCGGTGGAAGGCGGCGTCGTGGTGGTTCAGCTTCTCCACGTCGTCGCAGGCGGCGCGCATCGCGCCCAGGTGCTCGCCGATCTCGTCGAGTTGCTCGGTGGAGATCCGGGACGCGGCGAGGGCGGTCGCCTGGGGTTCCAGCAGCCGCCGTACCTGGACGATCTCCAGCAGGGTGTCGTCGCGCAGCAGCTCGACGGCCAGGCCCAGCCCTTCCAGCAGCAGCCGCGGCTCCAGGCTGGTCACGAAGGTGCCGTCGCCCCGCCGGATGTCGAGCACCCGGGCCACGACCAGCGCCTTGACCGCCTCGCGCAGCGGGTTGCGGGAGACGCCGAGCTGGGCGGCGAGCTGGTGCTCCGGTGGCAGCCGCGCTCCCGGCGGCAGCTCTCCCGACTGGATGAGTGCGCGGATGCGGGAGATCGCCTCGTCGGTCAGGGACATGCGGGCGCCCTCCAAGCGCGGAGTCGCTCGATCGGGACATGTGTCACGTCGAGAAACATAACAGACATCCTATGTTCGCGGATGATCCGGACAGAAGAGCACACAGACATGGGTTGTCTCCTTATCGGGCAGGACGATCCGATCACCGTTTTTCCCAGTTTTTCGGGGAGCTATGGACACATCGCCCTAAGAGGGTTAAGAAAGACATCCCATGTCCATGCGGTGAGACCTACTTCACTTCCCGGAAACATCCCATGGAGGACATCTTCGTGCGCAACCATCACCGAGGCGGTCCGGCGTGACCGAGCTGATCACAGCCGTCGAGGCCCACGACATCAGGTTCCCCACGTCACGGCAGCTCGACGGCTCCGATGCCATGAATCCCGAGCCCGACTACTCGGCCGCGTACGTGATCGTGCGGACCGGCGGCGGACAGGAAGGGCACGGCCTCGCCTTCACCGTCGGGCGCGGCAACGAGATCGCCGTCGCCGCCGTGGAGTCGCTGGCGCCGCTGGTCACCGGGCGTCCGGTGGCCGAGGTGCTCGGCGACCTGGGCGGAGTGTCGCGCCGGCTCACCGCCGACAGCCAGCTGCGCTGGCTCGGCCCGGAGAAGGGCGTCATCCACATGGCCGCCGGGGCCGTGCTCAACGCTCTGTGGGATCTGCGCGCGCGCAGGGCGGGCAAGCCGCTGTGGCTGCTGCTGTCCGAGCTGACGCCCGAGGAGATCGTCGACGTCGTCGACTTCCGTTACCTGGAGGACGCACTCACCAGAGAGGACGCGCTGGCCATCCTGCGCGCGGCGGAGCCGGGCCGTGCCGAGCGCCGGGCCCGCCTGCTGGCCGAGGGCTACCCCGCCTACACCACCACTCCGGGCTGGCTCGGCTACACCGACGACAAGCTGGCCCGGCTGGCCGAGGAGGCGGTCGCCGACGGGTTCCGCCAGATCAAGCTGAAGGTCGGCGCCGACCTGTCCGAGGACGTCCGGCGCGTCCGGCTGGCCCGCGAGGTGGTCGGCCCCGACGTGCGCATCGCCGTGGACGCCAACCAGGCCTGGAACGTCGGCCAGGCGATCACGTGGCTGGCCCCGCTCGCCGAGTTCGACCTGTACTGGATCGAGGAGCCCACCTCCCCCGACGACGTGCTCGGCCACGCCGCCATCCGCCACCGGGTGGCCCCCATCAAGGTCGCCACCGGCGAGCACGCCCACAACCGGGTGATGTTCAAGCAGTTCCTGCAGGCCGGCGCGATCGACATCCTGCAGCTCGACGCCGCCAGGGTCGGCGGTGTGAACGAGAACATCGCCATCCTGCTGCTCGCCGCCAAGTTCGGGACACCGGTGTGCCCGCACGCGGGCGGGGTCGGCCTGTGCGAGATGGTCCAGCACCTGGCGATGTTCGACTACGTGGCCGTCAGCGGAACCGCCGAGGACCGCGTCATCGAGTACATCGACCACCTGCACGAGCACTTCACCGACCCGGTCGTGATCCGGGACGGCCGATACGTCGCCCCCGCGCGTCCGGGCGGAGGCGCCGAGATGCGTCCGGCCTCCCGCGCCGAGTACGCCTACCCGAACGGCCCGCAGTGGGCCGCCAACACGGTCGCCGGCGCGGCGGGTGCGGTGTGACGCGCTCCCGCGGCTGTCTCCGGTCTCGACCCAGCACAGGAAAGGAACAGCCATGAGACGAGGACTCGCCTTAGGAACGGCTGTCGCCCTGTCGGCCGGCCTGGCCACCGCCTGCGGGGGCGGCGGAGGCGGCGGCCCGGCCTCCCCCGCGGGCGGCAAGCCGGTCGTCGGGGTGGACTACCCCCGCTCCGACACCGACTTCTGGAACTCCTTCATCAAGTACGTCCCCCAGTTCGGCGCCGAGAACGGCCTGGAGCTGAAGACCACCAACTCCCAGAACGACATCTCCAAGCTCACCGCCAACGTGCAGAGCCTCATCAGCCAGGGCGTCAAGGGAGTCGTGCTGGCGCCGCAGGACACCGCCGCCGTGGCTCCCACCCTCCAGCAGCTCAACACCAAGAAGATCCCCGTGGTCATGGTCGACACCCGCCCCGAGCAGGGCGACGCCTTCATGGTGGTACGCGCCGACAACCGCGCGTACGGCGAGAAGGCGTGCAAGTTCCTCGGCGAGAAGCTGGGCGGCAAGGGCAAGGTCGTGATGCTCCAGGGCGACCTGGCCTCCATCAACGGCCGTGACCGGACCGAGGCGTTCAACGCCTGCATGAAGGCCGGCTACCCCGGCATCACGGTGTTCGGCGAGGCCACCAACTGGGACGGCGCGCTCGCCTCGCAGAAGCTCCAGACGCAGCTGACCGCCAACCCCGACATCAAGGGCGTCTACATGCAGTCCAGCTTCGCCCTGTCGGGCACCCTCCAGGTGCTCCAGCAGCGCGGCCTGCTGGTCCCGCCGGACGATCCCAAGCACGTCTTCGTCATCTCCAACGACGGCATCCCCCAGGAGCTGAAGGAGATCGCCGCCGGCAACATCGACGCCACCGTCTCCCAGCCCGCCGACCAGTACGCCAAGTACGCGCTGCAGTACACCAAGGCCGCCATCGACGGCAAGACGTTCAAGCCGGGCCCGACCGACCACGACAGCACCATCATCCAGGTACGCCCCGGCCTGCTGGAGGACCAGCTGTCCGCGCCCCTCGTCACCGCCGACGGCGGCACCTACGCGGGCGTGGCCAGCATCAAGCCGGACGACTCCTCTCTGTGGGGCAACAACCTTGGCGGATGACCAGGCGGCCACCCCTCTCGTCGAGGCGGTGGGCGTCACCAAGAGATACGGGGAGACCGTCGCGCTGGACCGCGCCGGAATCCGCGTCATGCCCGGCCAGACCCACGCGCTCGTCGGCCGTAACGGCGCCGGCAAGTCCACCCTGGTCTCGATCCTCACCGGGCTCCAGGCTCCCGACGAGGGCGAGGTGCGCTTCGGCGGCGAGCCCGCCCCACGCCTGGCCGACCGTGACGCCTGGCGGCAACGCGTGGCCTGCGTCTATCAGAAGTCCACGATCATCCCCGAGCTGACCGTCGCGGAGAACCTCTACCTGCACCGCCACGACCTGAACCGGCTCGGGCTGGTCCGCTGGGGCGCGCTGCGGCGCAAGGCGACCGAGTTGCTCGCCGGCTGGTCGGTGGACGTCGACGTGCGCCTGCCGGCCGGCGAGCTGGACGTCGAGCAGCGCCAGTTCGTGGAGATCACCCGTGCGCTGTCGTTCGGCGCCCGGTTCATCATCCTCGACGAGCCGACCGCCCAGCTCGACGCCGCCGCCATCGCCCGGCTGTTCACCCGGATCCGCGCCCTGCAGGAACAGGGGGTGACCTTCCTGTTCATCAGCCACCACCTGCAGGAGATCTACGAGATCTGCGACACGGTCACGGTCTTCCGCGACGCCCGGCACATCCTGACCACCACGGTGGCCGACCTGCCGCACGCGGAGCTGGTGGCGGCGATGGCGGGCGAGGCGGCCGGCCTGGCGGAGGGGCCCTCCCGGACGGCCGTGACCCGCGGGCCCGGCGTGGTCCTCGACGTGCGCGGCCTGTCGTACGGCGACGCCTACCGGGAGATCGGCTTCCGGATCCAGACCGGCGAGATCGTCGGACTGGCGGGCGCGGCCGGCAGCGGCAGGACCGAGCTGGCCGAGACCGTCGCCGGGTTGCGGGCGGCCGACTCGGGCACGGTCGAGGTCGCCGGGCGCGTTCCCCGTCCCGGCAGCGTGCCGGACGCGCTCGCCGCGGGCGTCGGGTTCGTCCCCCGCGACCGGCACCACCAGGGCTTCGTCCCGATGATGTCGATCGCCGACAACGCCACCATGACCGTCCCCGACCGGCTCGGCGAGGCCGGACTGATCAGCGGCCGGCGGCGCGACCGGCTGGCCAGGGCCCTGATCGACAACCTGGCCATCAAGACCCCCGGTCCCGGCCTGCCCGTGATGGGCCTGTCCGGCGGCAACCAGCAGAAGGTCGTCATGGCCAGGGCGCTGGCCTCCGATCCCCGGCTGCTCGTGCTGATCACCCCCACCGCCGGGGTGGACGTCAAGTCCAAGGAATTCCTGCTCGGCAAGGTCGAGGAGACGGCCGCCGGAGGGACCGGCGTGCTGATCGCCTCCGACGAACTCGACGACCTGCGGCTGTGCGACCGGCTGCTGGTGATGTTCCAGGGCCGTGTCGTCGCCGAACTGGCCGCCGGATGGCACGACCACGACGTGGTGGCGGCCATGGAAGGAGTCCGGCTCGATGCCTGAGCAAACCCTCACGCCCGCCACCGAGACCGCCACCTCCGGGCGGGAACGGCCACGCGTGCGGCTGGCCCGGCTGCGCGACTTCGCCCTGATCCCCGCGATCATCGCGATCGCCGTCGTCGGCCAGATCGTCAACCCGATCTTCCTGCAGGGCGACAACCTCATCAACATCCTGCAGACCATGTCGGAGATCTCCCTGCTGGTCCTGGCCCAGACCATCGTGCTGGTCGCCGGCAAGATGGACCTGTCGCTGGAGTCCACGTTCGGTCTCGCGCCGGGCGTGGCGGCCTGGCTCACCGTCGCCGCCGGCTCGGGCGCCGGGCTCGGCCTGCTGCCGGGGGCCTGGTCCATCCCCATCACCCTGGCCGTCGGCGTGCTCATCGGCGCGATCAACGCGCTGCTCATCGTCCGGTTCGGGCTCAACGGCTTCATCGTCACCCTCGGCATGCTCATCGTGCTGCGCGGCCTGCTCACCGGCATCTCCGGCGGCCAGACCTTCTTCAACCTGCCGGCCTCGATGCTCTACCTCGGCTCGGCCCTGTGGCTCGGCGTGCCCGCCTCGATCTGGCTGTGCCTGCTGCTGTTCGCCGGCGGCGTCGTGCTGCTGGGCTTCACCAAGTACGGCCGCGCCCTGTACGCCATCGGCGGCAACGTGGACGCGGCCAAGGCGGCCGGCATCCGTACCGACCGGGTGCTGTGGACCGCGCTGGTGGGCGCCGGCGTGCTGGCCGCGCTCGGCGGGCTGATGATGTCGGGACACCTCGCCTCGGTGGCGGCCGCGCAGGGCGACGGCGCCATCTTCACCGTGTTCGCCGCCGCCGTGATCGGCGGCGTCGGCCTCAACGGCGGCAAGGGCACGGTGTTCGGCGCGTTCACCGGCATCCTGCTCCTCTACATGATCCAGAACGTCCTCACCCTGGCCGGCGTGCCCGCCCAGTGGATCCAGGCCCTCAACGGCACCATCATCATCGTCGCCCTCGTCCTGTCCCGCCTCACCGGCGGCAAGGTCCAGGACTAGCCCCCGCGCCCGCACCCCTCACGATGGGAGCACCATGCCCGAGAACCCCCTGACGCGAAGGCAGCTGATGAAGCTCGGCACGGCCGGAGCCGGTGCGCTCCTGCTGCCGACGCAGTGGACGGCCGTCGCCCGCGCCGCCTCGGTACCGCCGCCGGAGGTACGCGCCGCCAACGACCTGGCGCTCTGGTACGACGAGGCGGCCGGCACGGACTGGCTGCGCGCGCTGCCCATCGGCAACGGCCGCCTGGGCGCCATGGTGTTCGGCAACGTCGACACCGAGCGGCTGCAGCTCAACGAGGACACCGTCTGGGCCGGCGGGCCGTACGACCAGAGCAACCCGAAGGGCGCGCAGTCGCTGCCGGAGATCCGGCGGCTGGTCTTCGAGAACCAGTGGATCCAGGCCCAGGACCTGATCAACCAGACGATGCTCGGCAAGCCCGCGGGCCAGCTGGCCTACCAGCCCGTCGGCGACCTGCGGCTCGCCTTCGGCGACGCCACCGAGGCGTCGGAGTACAACCGCCAGCTCGACCTGACCACGGCCACGACCACCGTGACCTACGTCCTGAACGGCGTGCGCCACCGGCGCGAGGTGTTCGCGAGCGCGCCGGACCAGGTGATCGCCGTCCGCCTGACCGCCGACAGGCCCGGCTCGATCACGTTCTCCGCCACGTTCGACAGCCCCCAGCGGACGACCCGCTCCAGCCCCGACGCGGCGACGGTCGCGCTCGACGGCGTCTCGGGCGACTTCGAAGGAGTGACCGGCTCCGTCCGCTTCCTGGCGCTGGCCAGGGCCGTCGCCGAGGGCGGCACCGTCACCAGCTCCGACGGCACGCTCCAGGTGTCCGCCGCCGACAGCGTGACCCTGCTGGTCTCCATCGGCTCCAGCTACGTGAACTACGACGACGTCGGCGGCGACCACCAGAGCATCGCCAGGAAGCATCTCGACGCCGCCGCCGAGCGGCCGTACGACCGGCTGCGCCGCCGGCACGTGGCCGACTACCGCAAGCTGTTCGGGCGGACGACGCTCGACCTGGGCCGTACCGCGGCGGCCGACCAGCCGACCGACGTGCGCATCGCGCAGCACGCGAACACCGACGACCCGCAGTTCTCCGCGCTGCTGTTCCAGTTCGGCCGCTACCTGCTGATCTCCTCCTCACGGCCCGGCACGCAACCGGCCAACCTGCAGGGCGTCTGGAACGACCAGATGAGCCCGCCGTGGGACTCGAAGTACACCATCAACGCCAACCTGCCGATGAACTACTGGCCCGCCGACACGACGAACCTGTCCGAGTGTTACGAACCGGTGTTCGGGATGATCCAGGATCTCACCGTGACCGGCGCCCGCACGGCGCAGGCGCAGTACGGGGCGGGCGGCTGGGTCACCCACCACAACACCGACGCCTGGCGGGCCACCTCCGTCGTGGACGGCGCGTTCTGGGGCATGTGGCAGACCGGCGGCGCCTGGCTGGCCACCCTGATCTGGGATCACTACCTCTTCACCGGCGACCTCCGCTTCCTGCGCGCGAACTACCCGGCCATGAAGGGGGCCGCCCGCTTCTTCCTCGACACGCTGGTGCCGGAGCCGCAGCTCGGCTGGCTGGTCACCAACCCGTCCAACTCCCCCGAGCTCAGCCATCACGCGAACGCCAGCGTGGCCGCCGGTCCCACGATGGACATGCAGATCCTGCGCGACCTGTTCGACGGCTGCTCCGAGGCGAGCAAGGTGCTGGGCGTGGACGCGGACTTCCGGTCCGAGGTCGAGGCCGCCCGCGAGCGGCTGGCTCCGATGAGGATCGGTTCGCGCGGCAACATCCAGGAATGGCTCTACGACTGGGTCGAAACCGAGCAGAACCACCGGCACGTCTCCCACCTGTACGGCCTGCACCCCAGCCACCAGATCACCAAGCGTGACACGCCCGAGCTGTTCCAGGCCGCGCGCCGGACCCTGGAGCTGCGCGGCGACGACGGGACCGGCTGGTCGCTGGCCTGGAAGATCAACTACTGGGCCAGGCTGGAGGAGGGCACGCGAGCGCACGACCTGGTCCGCGCCCTCGTCACGCCGGCCCGGCTCGCGCCCAACATGTTCGACCTGCATCCCCCGTTCCAGATCGACGGCAACTTCGGCGCGACCTCCGGCATCGCGGAGATGCTGCTGCACAGCCACAACGGCGAACTGCACCTGCTGCCGGCCCTGCCGGAGGCCTGGCCGGAGGGCAAGGTGCGGGGCCTTCGCGGCCGCGGCGGCCACACCGTCGGGGCTACGTGGAGCGAGGGGCAGGCCGACGAGTTCCTCATCACGCCCGATCGCGACGGCACCGTGCGGGTACGCGGGCAGCTGTTCACCGGCCGCTACAAGGTGGTCGACACCACGCGTGGCGGCCGCGCCCGCACCAGGAAGCTCGGCCCCGACCTGATCGAACTCACCGGGAAGGCCGGCCACACCTACCGCGCGTACGGCTTGCGGAAGGCGGCGCATTAGTGGACGGAGGGGTGTGGTGCGGGCTCCCGGGAGGGCCGTATGCTGCACTCGCATGAAGGATCTTGGTGGTCAGGTCGCGTACTGGGACAGCGTCGGCGTCACGAAGACGTTCACCCACCCGGTGAACGTCGACTGGCTGGAAGGGGTGAGCCGGGCCGCTCGGGTTCTGGACTACGGCTGCGGCTACGGCCGTGTCATGGCCGAGCTGGGCGAGCACGGCTTCACCGATGTGTCCGGCGTGGACCTGTCTCCCGGGCTGATCGCGCGGGGCCGCCGGCTGATGCCCGACCTGCGCTTCGCGGTGCTGGAGCGTCCGCCGGACCTGGCTTGCCCACCCGCGAGTTTCGACCTCGTTCTGCTGTTCGCGGTGCTGACGTGCGTCCCCGACGACGACGCCCAGCGGGCGCTGGTCGCTGAGCTCAGCCGTGTCCTGGCGCCCGGCGGGCTGCTCTACATCAGCGACATGATCCTTCAGGACGACAAGCGCAACCAGGCCCGCTACGCCGCTCATGCCCAGCAGTTCGGCACTCCCTACGGGGTGTTCGCCACCGACGACGGTGCGGTGTGCCGGCACCACGACATCGCCGAGTTGCGCGCCCTGCTGCCGGACTTCGACGTGGTGGAGGAGCGCCCGATCGACGTCGTCACGATGAACGGCCACCGATCACAGGCGGTGCAACTCCTGGCCCGCAGGAGGTGAGGTCACTGCCCTTCGTTCATGGCGGCGACGGCCACGGCGAGCGTCCCCGGATGGCGGACCGCCGTTCGCGGGTCCGTCTCCCGGCCCGCCCCTCGCGGGAGACGCGAATGGCGGAGCGGGGCCGGCCGAGAACTCGTGGGAGCATGGTTCTCCCTACGCGAAGGCCCGGACGGCCCGCGGGCCGACGAGCAGAGCGGTGCCGGGGTTGAGGAGGGGGATGTCCACCAAGCCGCTGTCCCTGCCACAGCCTCCTTCGAAGCCGCCGGAGTTCGGGCGGGACGCGCTCATCGTGTGCGAGAGCCTGGTGCGCATCTACCAGTCCGGATCGGTCGAGGTGCAGGCACTGCAGGGGCTGGACCTGGTCGTCGAGAGCGGCGAGATGCTGGCCGTCGTCGGGGCGTCCGGGTCGGGGAAGTCGACGTTGTTGTCCATCCTGGCCGGGGTCGACGCCCCTACCGCCGGCCGGGTGCGGGTCGATCGGTGGAATCTGCTGACCATGTCGCGGGCCGATCGTGTCCGGTATCGGCGGCATACCGTGGGATTCGTCCGCCAGCAGACGGCCGCCAACCTCATCCCCTACCTGACCGCGCGGCAGATGGTCGACCTGCCGATGACGGCGGCCCAGGCTCCCGCCCGTGCCCGTCGCAGGCGTACCGCCGAGTTGCTGGACATGCTCGGGATCGGCGACCTGGCCGAGCGGCGGCCCGCGCAGATGTCCGGCGGGCAGCAGATGCGGGTGGCCATCGCGGTGGCCCTGGCCAACGAGCCTCGCGTGCTGCTGGCCGACGAGCCGACCGGGGAGTTGGACAGCGCCACCTCGGCCGCGGTGTTCGGCACGTTGCGGGAGGTCAACCGGCGGCTGGGGGTCACCGTCGTCGTCGTGACCCACGACCCCGCGGTCAGCGGGCAGGTGGAGCGGACGGTGGCGATCCGCGACGGACGTACCAGCAGTGAGGTGTTGCGCCGTGCCGCCACCGGATCTGACGGCGACACGCAGGTGATCGCGGAGGAGTACGCCGTGATGGATCGGGCGGGACGGGTGCAGGTGCCGCGCGACTACCGGGAGGCGCTGGCGTTGACGCGGCGGGTCCGGCTGGTGCTGGAGTCCGATCACGTCGCCATCCGCCCCGACGGCGGCGAGGCCGGATGAGCCGCGGGCCGCTGGTCAGCGTGCGCGGCGTTCATCGGTCGTTCGGCAGCGGGGCGAACGCCGTACACGCGTTGCGGGATGTGACGTTCGATCTCACGGCCGGCACCATGACCGCCCTCGTCGGGCGGTCCGGATCCGGCAAGACCACGCTGCTCAACGTCATCGGCGGCCTGGATCGCCCCGACTCCGGCGCGGTCCTCGTCGACGGCACGGACGTCACGGCCCTCGACGAGGACGGCCTGTCCCTGTTACGGCGGGAGAAGGTCTCCTACGTGTTCCAGACCTTCGGCCTGATCCCGGTGCTGTCGGCCGCCGAGAACGTGGGCGCCCCGCTACGGCTGGCCCGCGTGCGGCCGGGCGAGCGTGAGCGGCGGGTCGCGCTGTTGCTGGAGCTGGTCGGCCTGGCCGACCATGCCGAGCAGCTTCCCGGTGAGCTGTCCGGTGGCCAGCAGCAGCGGGTGGCGATCGCCCGGGCGCTGGCCGCCTCGCCCCGTCTGTTGATCGCGGACGAGCCGACCGGGCAGTTGGACGCCGAGACCGGTCTGTCGGTGATGGCGTTGCTGCGCGGGGTGGTCGAGTCCGAAGGGGTGACGGTGCTGGTGTCCACGCATGATCCGACGATGCTCGCGCTGGCGGATCGGGTGATCCGGATCAACGACGGGCATCTCACCACCGAGCCGTCCGGCGGGCGGGCGGGGTCGTGAGCGGTCAGAGACTCCCGTGCTGAGGCTGGCCGCCCGCCGGGCCCGCGCGCAATGGCCGCTGCTGGCGGCCCTCCTGGCCGTCGCCGTCGTCGGCCCCACCCTGCTGGGCACCTGCGCGCTCCTCCTCACCCGCACCGCCGACCAGGCGCTGGAAACCGCCGCCTCCCGTGCCACCTCCGGCCAGATCGACGTCACCGCCTACACCATCACCGTCCGCGGCGAGGACGCGAGATCCGTCGCCGACGACACCCGCGCCGTGCTGACCTCGGCGCTCGCTCCGTTCGCCACGACGACGGCCGCGCGCGCGTCATCCGTGATGCGCTCGTTCCCGGCCGATCGGCAGCAGGCGGGGCGGGCCGGTGTGGCGTACCTGTCGGGGGTGGAGGACCTCCCCGCCCGCACCCAGCTGGCCGCCGGACGCCTGCCCCGGGCCGGCTCCGCGCCGATGGAGGCCGTGGTCCTCGAATCCACCGCGCGCCGGCTCGGCCTGGCCGTCGGCACCCGTGTCCGCCTCGGCACGGAGCTGGCCGACGATCCCGACCAGGCGGCCGAGGTGCGCGTCGTCGGCGTCGTACGCCCGCTGCCGGGCACCGGCTGGGACCGTGATCCCCTTGCCGCCGCCGGGTACGACCCGGCCTACCGCGACGGCCGCTCCGTACAGCCGGTGCACGCGTACGGACCGTTCATCGTCGACCTGCCCGACCTGCTCGCCGGCGGCTCCACCCTCGCCCGGCTGGAGATCACCGCCCACCCCGACCTCTCCTCCCCCGCCCGCCGCGACCTCGACACCGTCACCGAAACCGTGCTCGGCGCCGACCGCCGGCTGGGGCGCCTGCTCGGCGACCGGGTATGGATCGAACGCGTCGCCTCCCAGCTGCCCTCGATGCTGCTGGCCGCCCGGAACCAGCAGCAGGTCACCGCGGCCGCCGTGCTCGCCGTCGCCGCCATCGGCCTCGTCCTGACCGCGACCGCCCTCGCCCTCGCCGGCCGGCTCAGCGCCGGCGTGCGCGGCGACGAGACCGCCCTGCTGTCCGCGCTGGGAGCCGGGCGTGGGCAGCTCGCCGTCGCCGCGCTCGCCGAGGTCGGCGCGCTCGCCGCGCTCGCCGCCGCGGTCGCGGTACCGGCCTCGTCCGCCCTGCACGCCGGGCTGACCCGGCTGCCGCCCATGGCCGCGGCCGGGCTCAGCGCCGACCCCGGTGTGAACGGCGTGCAGGTGCTGTCCGTCGTCGGCGCCGCGCTGGCGCTGGCGGCGGTGCTCATCGTGCCCTCGGTGCGGACCGTCCCCGGCCTGCGCCGGCGGCGGGAACTGCTCGCCCGGTCCGGCACCGACCTGCTGCTCGTGGCGTTCGCCGCCGTCGGCTGGTGGCAGTTGCGCGACCAGCCGGCCGGTTCCGGCACCCCCCTCGACGCGGTACGCGTGCTCGCTCCCGCGCTGCTGCTCATCGCCGGGTCCGCGGTGGCGTTACGCCTGGTGTGGCCCGCGTTGCGGGGTGTGGAGCGGCTGGCTCGCCGTGCTCGCGGGCTGGTGGTTCCGCTGGCCGCGTTCGAAGCCGCCCGCAGACCGCAGGCGATCGCGGCGGGACTGCTGATCGGGCTGGGCTGCGCGGCGGCCACGTACGGGGTCGGGTTCGGCGCCACCTGGCAGCGTTCCCAGCAGGACCAGGCCGATCTGTCCGTCGGCACCGATCTCGCGCTCACCCTCGCCGCCCCGCCCGCCGCCGGGCAGGGGGCGGCGGTCGGCGCGGCGACCGGTGGGGTGGTGAGCCCGGCCACCGATCGTGGCATCGCGGTCGGGCAGTGGCTCGGGGGCGCCGGTGACCCGCCGCGGCTGGTCGCCGTCGACACCACCCGCGCCGAGGCACTGCTGCGCGGGCGGCTGCACGAGGGCCGCGGCTGGGCCGACGTGGGCGCCGTCCTCGCGCCCTCGACCCGTGCCGCCGGTGTCTCCGTCCCGGCCGGCGCCGCGCTCTCCCTGGTCGGGAAGGCGACCGGTACGACCCCGCTCACCGTGACTCCCCGGCTGCTGTTCGAGGATGCGACGGGGCTGCGCACCTCTTGCACGGGTGAGCCCGTCCCGCTCGACGGCAGGGCGCATCCGCTGCCGGACTGCGCGACGGCCGAAGGGCTGCGGCTGGTCGCGGTCTCCCTTCCGTTCGCCATCACTCCCGGGAACGTGGGCACCGGAAGCTCCCACGCCCTGGCCGAACCCCAGGCGGGCAACAGCCGCGTGGCCGTCACGATCACCACGCCCGGAACGGCCTCCGGGCCGCCCTGGACCGCCACCTCCGCCGAGCCCGCGCCAGGGCAGCTCGGTGCTCCGGCCGTCACCCTCACCGGCACCTCCGCGGGCACCGAGCTGAGGATGACGACGACCGTCGAGCTGAAGGGGCCGCCGGACGCCGCCAGGAACCTCATCGCCACGGCCTTCCCCGCCCCCGGACCGATCCCCGTCGCCGTCTCCGCCCGCTTCGCCGGCGAGGTGGACGCCCGGCCCGGCTCGCGGCTCGACCTCACCGTCGGCCTCACCCCCGTCCAGGTCCGCGTGGCCGAGGTGCTGCCGGCCGTACCGTCCGCGCCGGGCGCCGCGGCCGTCCTGGCCGACATCGACGCCCTCTCCCGCGCCCTCGCCGTCAGAGGCGACTTCGACGTTCCCGTCGACGAGTGGTGGGTCGGCCGTCCCACCAGGGCGGATGCCTCCGTACGCGGCACCGATCTCCGCCTCGGCGCCGTCACCACGCGCGCGTCCGAGACCGCCCGGCTCACCGGCGGCCCGCTGCGGGCCGGGCTGCCGGCCGCGCTCCTGCTGCTCGTACCGGCCGCGGTGCTCCTGATGATCGCCGGTGTCGTCCTGCACGTGACGTTCGACCTCCGGGCCCGCGCGGTCGAGGTGGCGCGGTTGCGGGGGCTGGGGATGACCCGGCGCGAGATCCGTACCGTCCTGCTCGGCCAGCACGTCGGCATCCTGCTGCCCCTGCTCGCGACGGGCGCGGTCATCGGCGCGCTCGCCACCCGCGTCGTCGCGCCCCTGATCGTCCGCTCCGACACCGGCGCCGCGGCCGTTCCCGCGGTCGTGCCCGTCTGGCCGTGGGCCGCCGAGGCCGCCCTGCTCGCCGTGCTGCTGGCCGGGTGCGCGCTCGCGGTGAGCGCGGTGGTCGTCGTCCAGGCCCGGCGCGCCGACGCCGCGTACCTGCGGGTGGCGTCATGAGGGTCCCGGTGCCGCACTGGCCCAGCGTCTTCGGCCGCGCCCGCGCCGACGCCGGGCCGCTGCTGCTGGCCGCCGCCGTCGTGGCGGCCATCACGCTGCTCGCCGGTGCGGTGCCGCCGATGCTGTACGCGACCGCCGACGACGCCGTACGGGACGCGATACGCCGGACCGGCGCCGACCTCCGGGTCCACTCCCGCATGGAACGCGACGACGGGCTCGGCGGCGTCCGCGTCCGCGCGCCCCGCCTCGCCGAGGTCGTCGACGACTTCCGCGGCAGGGCGACGGACGAACTCGGCCCCGGCCTGCGCGCCGTCCTGCATCCCCCCGTCGCCACCGTCACCAGCCCCACGCTCAAGATCACCGATGGCAGCGTGCTGCGGACGTTCCAGCTCGCGTACCTGGCCCGCGACGGTGGGCCTGACGTGACCTGGATCGCGGGCGGCCCGCCCCGGCCCTCCGGCTCCGAGACGGCGCAGATGGCCTTCGGGGCGCCGCCATGGCCGGTACAGGTGGGCCTGTCGGAGGCGCAGGCCGCCGCTCTCCGGCTCCGCACCGGCGCCCTCATCCCGCTGGCCGACGACCAGGGGAACGTCAAGAAGGTCCGGGTCAGCGGCATCTTCCGGCCCCGCGACAGTGCCGACGCCGCCTGGCGGCTGCTCCCGGCGCTGCTGCGCCCCGTCCCCGGCGCGGACGGTGTGGGCAGCACCCGGTTCGCCGGGCTGCTGTCACGCGACTCCCTGCCCGATGCCCGGCTCGCCTTCGGGCAGGACGAGCTGCGGCGTACCGTCTGGTTCACCCCCGACCCGAGCCGGCTCACCTGGGACTCCGTCCCGTCGATCTTCGCGAAGGTGGTCGCGCTCAAGGCGGCCTCCGGCTCCTCCGCCGCCCGGGACGGCTCGCTGAAGTGGGAGACGCGGCTCGACGGGGTGTTGCGGGACGTACGCTCCCAGGTCGGCGCCGCCTCCGCGCAGGCCTCGGTGCTGCTCGTCGCCGTGCTCGCCGCCGCGGTCCTGGTCCTGCTGCTCGCCGCCGACCTGCTGGTACGCCGCCGCATCCCGGCCCTGGCCGCCGCCCGCCGGCGGGGGATGTCTCTGCCCGTGCTCGGTGGCGAGCTGCTGCTGGAGTCCGCCGTGGTGGCGCTGGCGGCCGCGGCGGCGGGGCTCGGCCTGGCCCGTCTCCTCGCGCCAGGGGTCTCCTGGGCCTGGGCGGCTCCCGTGGTGGTCGCCGCTGTCGCCGCCGGACCGGGGTTCGGCACGATCGCCGCCGCCCGTGCCACCCGGGACCGGCGTGTCCCGGCCAACCGGAACGCGCGGCGGTGGCTTCGCCAGACCGTACAGCTGCGGCGGGCCGTTCTCGAGGCCGGCGTGCTGGTCGCCGCGGCCGGCGCCTTTGTCGCTCTGTACCAGCGTGGGGTCGGTGGCGGAGTGCTGCCCGCGAGCGCGCCCGCCCTCGGTGCGCTCGCGGGCGCGCTGGTGCTGCTGCGGGCACTGCCCGTCGGGACGCGCTTCGTGCTCGACCGGGCCCTGCGGTCGCGGCGGCCGCTGGCGGTGTTCGGGGCCGCGAGGGCGGCGGCGACGTCGGCGCGGGTGCTGCCGCTGCTGGTGCTGGTGACCTCCATGGCCTTGGCGTCGTACGCGCTCACCCTCGGCGCCACCACCGGTCAGGGGACGGCCGAGGGGCCGCTGGCCACGGGGCTGCTGAGGCTGGCGTGGGCCTCGGCCGTGACCCTGCCGGTCCTCGGCCTGCTGGGACTCGCGCTCGGCGCGGCGGCCGACGCGCCGCAGCGGTGGCAGACGCTGACCCGGCTGCGCACCCTCGGGCTGCGGCCTCGGGAGGCACGCTGGGTCGCCGCGGGGGAACTGCTGCCGCCGACGGCGGTCGCCGCCGTGGGCGGCCCGCTGCTCGGGGTGCTGCTCGCCCGCCTGACGTTCGGCTCGCTCTCCCTGCACCTGATCACCGGCGCCGAACCGGCCTTGGCGCCGCCGTGGTGGTGGCTCGGCCTGGTGGCGGTCACGTTACTGGCGGCGGTCGCCGTGGTGGTGCCCGTGGAGTCCGTGCTACGCCGCCGGCGGCGGCTGAGCGAGGTGCTCCGGGCGGGCGACGGATAGATCATGTGGTGAAAGGCGCCCTGGTGACTCCGCAGCGGATCCTTGAGCTCCTCATCATCGGTCGCCTGCCTCGCGACGCGTCCGGCTGCGGACAGCCGGACGCGAAGCTGAGGAGACGTCAGGAGATGGTGAGCGTGCCGTTCGGGTTACGGGCGCACGTGACGATCGCGCGGGGTGCCGCGGCGACGGCGCCGGCCAGGCACTGGCCGAGGACCGTGTGGCCCGCGGCGTTGGGGTGCCACGACTCCTGGCAGGTCTGGAAGTAGGTGACGCAGGTGTTCGCCGCCCGCTGGATGCCGATCTTGTCCCAGCCGGACAGGCTTGTGATGAACGTGCCGGACGGCCCGTCCTGTACCCGGACCGGCGTCGCGAGCGCGCCCGCCGGGCTGCCGGGGTTCTCGCAGAGCCTGGCCCCGTCGAAAGCCCGTTGGACGTCCAGTACGCGCAGGTCGGCCGCCGGGCGTTCGGCTGCCAGCGTGGCATGCGCGTTCTTGACCAGGGAGCCGAGGTTCTGGGAGAACACGTGTCCAGGGGCGAGGCTCGCACGGTGGATCGGGCATCCGGCGGCGTAGCGCTCGGCGCCGAGGGCGCGGAACTTGTCGCGGGTGTCGGTGCGGTTGTCCTCTTCGTGGTACTCCGAGGCGAGATCGAGCGGCAGCGGGTTGGTGTAGGTCTGCAGAATCACCTGGTGGGTGCCGTCTGCGTCGATCTCGGCGAGGGTGTCGAGGATCTGGCGCAGGGCCGCGGTGGTCTCGGCGGTGGCGGCGGCGACCTCGGCGTCGGTGGCCAGGTCAGAAGCGGTACAGGGCTCCTGCGGCACCTCGCCCTTCAAATAGGCCCAGAACTCCCACCAGCCCGTCCAGGCGTCGGCGATGAAGCGGTTGGCGCACAGCGTGGCCACGTCGCCGAAGGTGAACCGGGTGTTGTTGGAGCCGAGGCCGACGAGGACGACGTCGATGTCGTGCGTCCGGGCGATCGCGCGCAACTGATCGAGTTGCGAGGCGACGGCGCGGCCCTCGGCCCGCGCGCTCGCGGGGGTGGCGATGTCGGCGGGCTGGGCGCCGGAGCACGCGAGGTTGAAACGTTGCTGAATGCCCGGGAGCGACGCCCTGAACACCGAGGCGTTCGCCGACCGGTGGCAGAAGTAGGCGTTGCTGTTGTCCGCCGACCAGCCGGGAAAGGCCTGTGCCGTACCGGAGGCGTCGACGACGGGCTGGTAGTCCCCCGCACCCTCCCCGCTGACGAAGCTGTCGCCGAGCGCGACGGCGGCGGTGGGCAGAGCCGCCTGCGCCGGCCCACCCTGCGCGACCTGGATGCCCGCCGCACTCACCAGGAGCATGACGACCGCGGCGGCACGCTGGAGTAACCTCATAACCACCTCATTTCCTACTAAATAAGTACGAAATGCGCATGTGTGGATCACAACACGAGGCACCAACGGCGTCAACATGCCGCCCTCCGGCAGTCAGCGGAGTGCAGTGGTGGACGACCTCGCTCGCCCTCTGCAGCAGGGGGGCAGCGGCCTGATCCAGGAAGCAGGCTCGATCCTTCGTGCGGGAAGGCGTGTCGTTGCAAGGTCTTCGGGGAGGGCTGGGAAGCCTGATCGGCTCTCCAGCCCTTCCCGGTCAGCTGATCTGCACGACGATCTCGCGAGTACGGGTGACGCCGGCCGCGTTCTCCAGCTCGGCGCGGTAGGTGTGCCGGCCCGCGGCCCGGCCGGTCAGTGCGGTGGCCACGTGCTGGGCCGCGGGGGTCGCCGCGGTCAGCGTCCGGGTGTCGATGAGCACGCCGTCCTCGTACAGCCGGTAGGTCGTGCCGTTGGTTCCCCACCACAGGTCGAAGGAGACGGTGTACGAGCCGTCCTCGTCCTGGTTGTCGTGGGAGAGGACGCCGACGCCGGGTTCGGCGTCGGTGACGCGGACGGTCAGCGGCTCGGTCGTGGTCTGCCCGTTCCGGTTGATCAGAACGGCCGTGTACTCGTAGTCACCGTTCGGGCGCCCGGTGACCGGGACGGAGACGTGCTGGGCGTTCGGGGTGTCGTCGGTCAGGTCGCGGGTCGCGATGAGCCGGCCGTTCTCGTAGAGCTTGACCCGGGTGGCGTTGGGACCCCACCACAGGCTCATCGTGACCGTGTGGTTGCCGTCCGCGAGCCCGTCGGCCCAGCCGCTGTCGCTCCACAGGACGCCCTGGCCGGGCGGCTCGGTGG
Organism: Nonomuraea phyllanthi; assembly: GCF_006334985.2. Classification (GTDB taxonomy): domain Bacteria; phylum Actinomycetota; class Actinomycetes; order Streptosporangiales; family Streptosporangiaceae; genus Nonomuraea; species Nonomuraea phyllanthi. The sequence continues at coordinate 45,698 of NZ_VDLX02000011.1, read as the reverse complement.
TGGTCCCGGCGGGGACCGCGGGCTCCAGAGCGGCTACGGCGTGCGCGAGGCCGTCGGCCGCCGCGTCGACGGCCTGCTGGGCCGGTTCGGCTCCGTCGGCGACCAGCGCGGAGGCGGACGTGCGCGCGTCGGTGAGCGCCGCCCAGCTCTCCGGCGTCCAGTCGTCCTCCGAGAGGCCGCCGGTCTCGGCCAGGTAGAGCCGCACGGCCGTGGTGTCCACGATCGTCCGTACGAGCTGGACCTCCGCGAGGTTGGTGTTGCCCGACGGCGCCAGGACGCGCACGGCCCCGTAGGTCACCGGCTGGTCGAGAGTGATCTCGTTCCAGGAGGCGCTGGTCACGGTGCCGGCGGTGGCGAAGGTCTGCCAGGTCTGCCCGCCGTCGCCGGAGCCCTGGAACTGGATGCCGCTCGCCCGGGAGGCGAACCCGTCCCTGGGCAGGAAGCGTACGGTCTCCACCGTGAAGGTGGCGCCGTCATCGGGGACGACGCTGACCCACCCGGAGGACTGGGTCGTGTCGGTCAAGGTGGTGGCGTCGCCGTCGAACATCGACCAGCCGTTGGCGGCGGCGTCCTTGCGCCCGTCCCAGGACGGGCTGCTGGCGGTGACCCACGGCTGCCGGACCTCGGCGGCCCCGACCGGGGCGGGCTCCAGCAGTTCCCAGGCGTCGAGGAGCCGGGCGGCCAGCGCACGGGTGTCCGCGCCCGGCTCCAGCGCGGCGGCCCGCACGGCGTCGGCCTCACGCGTGAACAGGATCGCGGAGGCACGGGAGTACGGGGCGAGGTCGACGGCGTCGGCCAGGTCCAGGACGGTGTCCAGGCCCACCTCGGAGCGCTCGCCGTCGATGCGGAAGTCGGCGAGGGTCCAGATGCCCGGGTAGGCGGGGTCGGACGGCACGCCGGGTTCGTCGACCTGCAGTTTGAGGTACCGGTAGGCGGTGTCGCGCAGGTCGGCGCGGACCGGGACCCGCTCGATGGCGACGTCGTCGCCGCCGTTCGGGTGCTCCGTGAGCAGGGTCCAGGCCTGCCCGTCGCCGGAGCCGTAGACGTTGGTGCCCTCGGCACGGTTGGCGAAGGTGTCACGGGCGAGGAACCCGAACCCGTCGGCGCGGACCCGGTAGCCGACGCCGAAGTCGAGCACGATGCTCGGCACGCGCTGGTCTCCCCAGGTGGTCTGGTTGTCGCCGTCGGTCAGGGCGACGAGGGTCGGGGTGGACAGCGGGGAGGTGACGATCCGGGAGAAGTCGAGCGTTCCGTCCTCCAGCCGCGGGTTGAGCAGCGCGAGACCGTCGACGGCGACGCGCAGGTCCTCGAGCAGCGTCGCGAACTCGGCGGAGCCGGCGTCGGCGACCGCGGCGAGGGCGGCGTCCCGGGCGGCGGCGGCGTCGGTCCACGTGGCCGCCGTGTACGCCTCGGGCGCCTTGAGCCCGTCGAGGCTCGCCTCGACGGCCGCCGCGCGGTCCTCGGCGACCGTGACGGTGATCGGCAGCGCGGTGTCGGTCTCCCCGGCGGAGGCGACGACGAGGAACGTGTGGGTTCCGGCGTCGCCGGCGGCCGGGGTCCAGGTGAGCGTTCCGTCGCCGGACAGGGTGGCCGACGACGGCGCGCCCTGCAGGCGGAACGTGATCGGGCTGCCGCCCGTGGCCGACAACGTGCGGGTGAACGGCTCGCCGGCCACGCCCACGACGGCCAATGAGCCGCCGACGTCGAAGACCGCCGGGTCGAGCGTCCCGTTCGCCTGCGCGAGCACTCCTGAGACGTCGACGTGCCCGTCGCCGCCGACGGCGCGAAGGAACACGATGTTCGCGCCCACCGGGGAGACGGGGTGCCTGGCCTGGTCGATGTCGAGCGTGACGTAACGCCACCGCCCCCCGGTGTCGGGGAGCTGGACGGTCGCGTACGTCCGGGCGCCCGGCGCGGGCCGGACCTCGAGGGTCGCGACCGCATCGGTACGGACCTCGAACCCGACGAGCGCGGTGCCGCCGCGGGCAGGCCACACGGCCCGGCGCACCGCGAGCCGCCCCTCGTCGGCGGCGGCGTCGAGGCGCACGTACCCGGTGCCGTCCTCGTCGGTGCCCGGCTTCGCGCCGGCGCCGACGGCGTGGCCGAACTGGGTGACATCGAGCTCGGGACCGTCCTGGACCGGCGGCACCGTTCCGCTGGAGCCGGCGAGCTCAGGCGGGAACGCCACCCAGTACTCGGCGGCGTTGAAGTCCGAGCCGCGCAGGTTCCAGAAGTTCGCCACCCCGGTGCCGTTGTAGTAGAGCGGGCCGTCGCGATGCGCGAAGACCTCGGCGACGTGCGGCGCCTCGGCCTCGACGTCGACACCGGCGACATAGGTGTACTGGTAGTACAGCTCGCTGACCGAGTCGATCAGCCGCCCGCGGTAGGCCTCGGAGAGCTTGCCGGACCCGCCGGAGGTGTCGACGTAGGGCACGTCCTCGCCCAGCATGAACGCGTAGAAGACGTCAGCGCCGGCCAGGGTCCGACGGCCGAGGAACTCGTACGGGCTGACCGCGTCCCCCGCGGTGGACACGGTGCCCGCCACCGGGTCGAGCCGGGTGCCCTGGTTGTTCACGATCCGCGCGAGCGTCGTCAGGATGTCGACGTCGCCCTGCGCGTGCGCCTGGTCACGCCCCATTTCCATGTGCTGCACGAAATCGCGCCCGTACGGGTTGAGCGGGTCATCGGCGGAGATGACGCGGTAGAGCGAGGCGAGGGAGCCGTTGACGTCGCCGCCGTTGATCGTGTGCTCGCTCGTGTAGGTCGCGTTGACGGTGTACCACTCGACGCGCTCGGCGTACAGGTCGGCGTCGTCCAGGAAGACGGCGGCCGCGATCATGCCGACCACGCCGTACAGGTGCTGGTTCCACAGCCGGTTCTGGGAGTACAGGAACGTGTTCAGGACCGGGTGGATCAGGTTGTCCTCGATCCGCTGCTGGTCGCGGCCGGTCCAGCGCAGGTCGTACCCGTCGAGGGTGTCGTTGACCGGGGTGGTGGACCGGATGATCTCGGCGGCCACGAGCATCTTGTACAGCGGCTCGCCGGTGTGGATGTGGGCGTCGGGGAAGTAGCGGTACTTGGCCGGGTCCATGCTGCTCCACGTGCGGATGACGTGCAGCGCGTTGGCCCGGTACACCTCGTCGCCGGTCACGACGTACCGCAGCGCCTGCGTCAGCGCGCCCACGCCGTCGTTGAGCGCACGGGAGCGCATCGAGGCGGCGTCGTAGGCGTCGCTGAGCGGCTGCTCGTCCGACGTGCCGGCGTTCTGCGCCTTGAAGGTCCGCGAGGCGAACCCGGTCCGGGTCATCGCGTCGTAGTAGCCGGCCCACGGCTCGGTGCCCGCGAGCACCTGCGTCCGCATGTTCTCCAGGTTGCCGGCGGTCAGCCCGACGCCCGGGTGGACGAACCCGGCGTCGCTCGTCGTCGTGACGATCTCGGGTAACGCCGTCCCGGTGACCTCGGCGTCCGCCGCGCCGGCCGGCGCGGTGAGCATGGCGCTCAGCGCGACCGCGCCGAGGACGGCGGCGGCCCCGCGCAGCCGGCGTCGTAGCCGGCCGGGCCTCGTGGTGATCATCGTCGGGTCTCCTCTCTCGTAGGATGCTGCCGGCCTGGGGATGAGGGGCTCGGTCACCTTCATGACGACGGGCCCGGCCGGTCGGCGACCTGGACGCGCAGCAGCCGGGCGGACAGCGGCGCCGGCAGCTTGGCCTCGACCGCGGTGCCGCCGCCGACGACCGCGACGGACTCACCGCCCCACGTGGGGTACAGGACCTGCACTCCCCCGGCGGCGACCATCCCGGGGAGCCGCAGGCGCACGCTGTCGCCGCCCCGTGTCCCGCGGCCCCCGTCGTCGGCACGGCGCCAGACCGCCAGGTACAGGTCGCCGCCGTCGCGTGCGCCGAGGGCGACCCACGGGTCGCGCCAGCGGGGCAGGCCGAGGGGCCACACGGGCATGGATCTCGCGGCGGCGTGGCGGACGGCGCGGTGGACGGCCAGCGCCTCGCGGACGGCGGCCTGCTGCCCGGGGCGCAGGGTGTCGATCCGCCCGGCCAGATGGACCCGCGAGAGCAGGGCGGTCACCAGGGAGAACGCCGTCTCCTCAAGCGTCATCGTCCCGTCGAGGGACGCCCACACGCCGGCCTGCTCGGGCGGGATCGCCAGGGGCGCGGCGGCCGCGATCGGGGGTGTGAGCCGGAAGTCCTGCTGGTCGGTCAGCGACTGGACCGGGAACACGGCCCCGGTCGCGGCGTCGGTGCGTGAGCCCCCGGCGGCGCAGCCCTCGACGACCAGGCCCGGGTGCCGGTCCATGACCGCGCCGACCCAGTCGAGCAGGGCGCGGTCGTGGCCGAGCAGCCCGTTGCCCGGGGGCTCGCCGCGCCCGGCGTCGGTCCCCGGGCCGATGTCGACGTTGTAGTCGAGCTTGAGGTACGCCAGGCCGAACCCTCCCACGAGGCGGTCGACGACCGCGTCCAGGTGCGCGCGGGCCGCCGGGTGGCGCAGGTCGAGCTGGTGGCGGCCCCACTCGGTGACCCGGTGCCCGCGCCGCTGGAAGAAGGCCCCGGCGGGCAGGCTCCGGGCGACCGGGCTGCGCACGCCGACGACCTCGGGCTCGAGCCACAGTCCCGGCTTCATGCCCAGGTCGCGAATCCGGTCGAGCACGGCGCCGAGCCCACCACCGGGGAACCGGGTGACGGAGGGCTCCCAGGCGCCGACGGAGTCCCACCAGCCGCCGAGCTCGTCGTCGTACCAGCCGGCGTCCATGACGTAGTATTCGGCGCCCAGGTCGGCGGCGGCCTCGACCAGGGGCAGGACCCGCTCGGTCGTCGGGTCGGACATCAGGCCGTTCAGGAAGTCGTTGTAGACCACGGGCAGCCGGCCGTGGTCGGGGTGCGGACGGCGGGTGCGCCGGCGGTGCGCGGTCAGGGCGGCGGCGACCGCGCCGAGGGTGGTCTCGTGCCCGTCCGGCTGCCCGGGCACGACGGCGAGGCTGACCGGCACGGTCCGCACCCGCGCTCCGGGTCCGACGGCGCCGGCCCACTGGTGCTCCAGGGCGGTCGGTCCGGTGGCGAGCAGGTAGACGTCGTCGTACCGGTCGCCGAGCTCGGCGTGCCAGGCGCCGTTGGTCTCGACCTGCCAGGCGAGCATCCGTCCTGTGCGGGTGTCCTCGACGATGCCCTGGGCGAGGTGCTCGGACGTGGACCAGGCGCCGGTGGAGGTCAGGCTGACGCGGTTCTTGGACCCGACCTGGCCGTGGCGCACCATGCCGACGTCGATCAGCCCACGCTCGGCGAGCGTGGCGCGGTGCCAGCGGAACTCGCCGCTCCAGGGGTTGGCCGCCGCCCAGAGCAGGAGCTCCTCCTCCCAGCGGGCGCCATGGCCGAGGCCCGAGAGCACGCCGGTGGTCGCGTGGTCGAGGACCGCCGGGCGGACCGCGGTGACCGTCGCCGACGACCGCACGACCGGCACGCCGTCGTACACCTCGTACGTGACGCGGGCGCGCAGCCCGGCCCCGTCCTCGGCGAGGTCGAGCTCCAGGCACGCGCGGTCGCCGTCGCGCCGCTCGCGGTGGCCGGTGAGGCGCAGCCGCTGGGCGGCGGCGCCGTCGACGTGCCGCTTGCCGGACGTCCCGGACCGGCCCTCGCCCAGGACCGACGTCTCCAGCACCGGCAGCGCCGAACGACGCAACGCCGGCAGGTCCGGCTCGCGTTCGGCGGCATGCCAGAGGGCCACGAGCCTGGGGGCGGTGCCGGGCCCGTGGGCGATCACGATCCGGAGGACGTCGTTGCCCCACTCGAGGTGCCGCTCGTCCTCCTCGGGCAGCCCGGGCAGCGTGACGGTCACGCGACCGCTCCGGTGACCGGGGCGATCGTCCACTCGTCGCGCCACTCACCCCACGGCCGCCCGGGCGCGACGATGCCCCGCGGGGCGTGCGAAGGCGTGGGCATGGAACCTCCGGAGAGTTGTGGTGGCAGGGTGGCGCCGGCGGCGGTCACTTGAGGGAGCCGATGGTCAGGCCCGAGCGCCAGTAGCGCTGCATGGAGATCATCAGCAGCACCATCGGGACGGTGGAGACCAGCGACGCGGTGATGACCAGCCCGGTCAGGTCGTACTGGCTGTCGGTGCCGCGCTGGAGCCAGGAGTACAGGCCCAGCATCACGGGCCACTTCTCGGCGCCCTTGAGGAACACCAGCGGCCACATGAACGTGTTCCACGACGCGACGAAATGGAGCAGGAAGATCGTGGCGGCGGCGGTGGACATCAGCCGCGCGCCGATGGACAGGAAGATCCGGTACTCGCCGGCGCCGTCGATGCGCGCGGCGTCCATGAGCTCGCTCGGCACCGCGCCCTCGGCATAGACCTTGGCGAGGTAGACGGAGAACGAGCCGAACATGCCCGGCAGGATCATCGCCCAGATCGTGTCGTACAGGCCGATCCTGCTGAAGAGGAGGAAGGTGGGCACGATCAGCAGCGATCCCGGGATCAGGAACGAGCCTATGATCAGGCCCATCGTGAACCCGCGCCCGCGGTAGGAGTACTTGGCCAGCCCGTATCCGGCGGCCAGCGCGACGACGGTCAGGCCGGACGATCCGAGGCCGGCGTAGACCACGGTGTTCCACAGCCAGCGCGTGAAGATGCCGTCCTGGTAGGTGAAGAGCGCGCCGAGGTTCTGCCACAGGTTGAAGTCGGCGAACCAGAGCCCGCTCGTCGAGTACAGGTCCGACCGGCTCTTGGTCGCCGCGACCAGCAGCCACCACAGCGGGACGACGGCGTACATGGCGAGCAGGACCAGCACGGTCAGGACGACCCAGCGCGAGGTTCCCCGCGCCTCGGCCACGCTCGTCTCCTGAGCACGCCCTCGCCGGCCGGCTTGGCCCCTCTTCGTGGCGGTCACGGTTCTCACGCCTGCCCCCGGCTGGTCGAGCGGTAGATGACCGCCGAGGCGACGCCGACGACGACGGCGAGGATCACCGACAGGGCGGTGGCGTAGTTGAGGTCGCCCACCTGGAACGCCTGGTTGTAGATCATCATCGCGGGGGTGAAGTCCTTGGTGATCGTCTCCGGTGTCACCGCACGGAACAGCAGCGGCTCGTTGAACAGCTGGAGGGTGCCGATGATCGACAGCAGGCTCGTCAGCACCAGCGAGCCGCGGACGAACGGCACCTTGATCGACACCGCGATGCGCAGCTCGCCGGCGCCGTCCAGCCGCGCCGCCTCGAAGATCTCGTGGGGGACGGACTGCAGCGCCCCGTTCAGGATGAGCATGTTGAAGCCGAGCGCTCCCCACAGGGCCATGTTGCCGATCGAGACCCAGACGAGGTCACCGGAGTAGAAGTTCAGCTCCAGCCCGAAGATCCGGAACAAGTCGCTCAGAGGCCCGACGGCGGGGCTGTACTGGAACAGCCAGATCAGCGTCGCGATGATCCCGGGAACCATGTACGGCAGGAGGAGCACGACGCGGAACCGTGCCGCGGTCCGTCTGCGGGCGGCGTCGAGCAGCAGCGCGCACGCCAGACTCAGCAGCTGGGTCAGCGGCACGGCGACGAGGGCGTACACGAGGACGCGCAGCATGCCGCCCCAGAAGACGGGGTCCTGGAATCCCTTGGCGAAGTTGTCCAGGCCGACGAACGTCACGGTCTGCCCGCCGAACCCGAGGCCGCCTGTGGACCTGGTCGCGAACACGCTCTCGCGCAGCGCCATGACCACGGGCACCATGACGAACAGGGCGAAGCCCACCAGGAACGGGAACGTCAGGGACGCGCCCTTCAGCGCCTGCACGGTGCGCCGGCGCCGCAGACGGGGCGTGCGAGGGGAGCCTGCGGCGCCCTTTCCCATCGCACGACCAGCCCCTGGTCCGGCTGACGTGGTCGTCGGCATCGGTGTCCTCCCCTCGCGGCGTGTCACGCCGGTCAGCTGCCGAGCGTGTAGGAGATGCCCTTGCCGTCCAGGTCTGCGGCGACGAACTTCTGCACCGCCCGCAGCGCCTCCTCGAAGGTCTGCTCACCGGCCACGGCCTTGCCCCACTGGTCCTGCAGCTCGGGGAACCACGCGTCGTAGTCCGGGCCCAGCTCGAACTTGCCGATGACGTGCGCCTGGGCGTCCACGATCACCTTGGCGGCCTGGGCCTCGTCGGCGAAGAAGCCGTCCGGGACGACATCGGCCACGTACGCTGACGGATCGGGGATCTGGGTCGGGAAGCCGACGGCGCCGGTCTCCTTGTTCCGGCCGGCCTCGATGCCCTCCTTGGACGCCAGCCAGTCGACGTACGTCATCACCGCTTCGGGGTTCTCGCAGCCCACGGGCACGAACGCCGGCTGCGTGCGACCCGGGGTGACGGGCTGGGCGGCGCCCTCGAACTGCGGGATCGCCGTCGCCGCCCAGTCGCCGGCGGACTTCTTCATGTTCGTCTGGTAGCCGCCGAGGGACCACCACTGGGTGGTGGTCGAGGCCATGTTCCCGGAGTCGAAGTAGGTGTACAGCGCGGGCTTGTCCTGGTAGGTCTGGTTGGACACCAGGTCGTTGTCGGCGAGCTCCTGCATGATGCGGGCGGCCTTGAGGGTGCCCTCGTCGAGGAAGTTCACCACCCACCTGTCACCGTCGATCGCGAACCACTCGGCGCCGGCCTGCTGGGCGAGGTTCATCAGCGTGCTGGGGTCCTCGCCGGCCAGGTTGGCGATGTCGACGCCCTGCTTCTTGAGCGCCTTGCCGGTCTCGACGAACTCCTCCCAGGTCGTGGGGACCTCGAGCCCGGCCTTCTTGAACGTGGCCGTGTTGTAGATCAGGAACTGCCCGTCCGAGCCGGACGGCACGCCGTAGTAGCTGCCGTTGACCTGGGCCGCTGCCAGAGCCCCCTTGCTGTACAGGCTCTCGGACGGCTTCACGGCCTTGGTGATGTCCTGCGCCCAGCCGTTGACCACCATCGTCGTCAGCGGCCCGAAGCCCTGCACGAGGCACGGGACGCCGGAGCCGGCCGCGAACGCGTTCTGGAAGTTGGTCTGCGTGGCGGTGTTGCTGGCCTGCAGCACGTATGTGACCTTCACCTCGCCCTGCGCGGCGTTGAACGCCTCGGCGATCTGCCGGCCGGTCTCCGCGTTCCATCCCCAGACCTCGATGGTCACCGGGCCTTCCGGCTCGGGATTCGTGGCCGTCCCGCCGCCGGAGCAGGCGGTCAGGACCACGGTCGCCACGGCGGCGACCCCTGTCGTCACCCAGCGGGTGCGGTCGATCCTCATCGGCTCTCACTTTCGGGACGGCCTGTGCACGGCTTCCCGGATCCTCGCGTCGGGAAATCGTTATCACCAGGCGTGGACACCTCACCGGGCGCTCCGGCGAGGGATCGTTCTGAGATCCCGCACCAACCGGCTCACCTCTGAGCCTGCTCGGGATATCGTTATCCTACACACGCCACAGGTCATGACAAGGGCCCATCTTCGACCCGCTGTCCCCGGCGGATCGGCTGTCGCACTCGGAGGGGAAAACGATGATCCGGCGGGTGCAGCGCATATCCTCGGTGCATGACCAGGCAGAAGGGGTACCGCGCGCCGGTTCTGGCCGATGTCGCGCGCGCGGCCGGGGTGTCGGTGCCGACCGTCTCGCGTGTCCTCAACGGGACCAGGTACGTCGCTCCCGAGCTCGCCGGCCGCGTCCACGAGGCGATCGAGCAGCTCGGCTACCGTCCGAACGGCGCCGCGCGCTCGATGCGCTCCGGCCGGCGCACCCTCGTCTCGGTGCTCGCCGGAGCGACCGCCAACTACGGCTACGCGCGTACCCTCCAGGGCATCGAGACCGCGGCCCGCAAGGCGGGGATGTCGGTGACGATCACCGTCGTGGAGTCCGGAGAGGACGACGACGTCAAGCGCGCCGTCGATCTCGCGCTCGCCCAGCCGACCGCCGGGGCGATCGTCCTGGAGTTCGATCGCGCCGGGATCAACGCCCGCCGCATGCTCCCCGACGGGCTCCCCGTGGTCGTGGCGGGCGGCGGCTCGCGCCGGACCGGCGGAGTCCCCGCCGCGCTCATCGACGAGCGCACGGCCGCGCGGAAGGCCACCGAGTACCTGCTCCGGCTCGGGCACCGGACCGTCCACCACATCGCGGGCCCGACCGCGGGCAAGCACTCCGGGCGCACCGACGGCTGGCGCGCCGCCCTGGCCGACGCGGGGATCCCCGTCCCCCCGGTGATGAACGCCGAGTGGGACGCCGCCTCCGGATTCCGCTGGGGCGAGCGGATCGCCGGCCGCGACGACGTGACCGCCGTCCTGTGCGGCAACGACGAGATCGCCATCGGCCTCATGCGCGCACTGACCGACCGCGGGGTGCGCGTGCCCCGTGACATCTCTGTCATCGGGTTCGACGACCAGCCGCTGGTCGCCATGTGGCAGCCGTCGCTCACCACCGTCGATCAGGACTTCGAGGACCTCGGCGAGCGGGCCTTCACCATTCTCGGACAGCTCCTCGACGGCGACCTGGCCGAGACCCCGAGCGTCGTGGTGCCCCAGCTCGTGGTGCGGGAGTCGACCGCTCCGCCCCGAGAGTGATGCGACGATCCACAACCCGCTGCCTGCCGGCCGGTGCCCGGGCCCGGCCACCGCACGATCAGCGCGCATCCGGCACCGCCTCGCTTCGAGGTCACTTCAGACTGCCCAGGGTGACGCCCGACTGCCAGTAGCGGCGCATCGCGATCATGAAGACGGCGAGCGGAATGATGGCGAGCAGGGATCCGGTGAGCACGAGGGCGGTCAGGTCGGTCTCGGCCTCGGTGCGCTGCAGGTTCCACGCGTACAGGCCGAGGCTGAGCGGCCACTTGTCCTCACCGCGCAGCATGGTGAGCGGCAGGTAGAAGCCGTTCCAGTTGCCGACGAAGGCGAGCAGGAACACGGTGGCCGCGCCGGTCTTCATCAGCCGGGTGACGATCTGGAAGAAGATCCGCAGCTCGCCCGCCCCGTCCACCCTGGCGGCCTCCAGCAGTTCGGGAGGTACGGCGCCGTCGACGTACACCTTGGCCAGGTAGACGGAGAACGGGCTGATGAAGGCGGGCAGCAGCACCGCCCACACCGTGTCGACCAGGCCGAGCTTGGCGAACAGCAGGTAGAGCGGCATGGTCAGCATGGCGCTGGGGATCAGGAACGAGCCGATCACCAGGGCCAGCCCCGTGCCGCGGCCGCGAAAGGTGAAGCGGGACAGCGAGTAGCCGGCGGCCAGCGAGATGAGCGTGCACACGGCGGCTCCTCCGCCGGCGTACAGGAAGGAGTTGAGCACCCAGCGCACGAAGATGCCGTCGCCGTAGGTGAAGACCTGTTCCAGGTTACGGACCAGGTTGAACTCGCCGAACCACAGACCGTTGGTGTAGAGCATGTCGGACTGGGACTTGGTGGCCGAGACGATCAGCCACCAGACGGGCGCGATCGAGTAGAGCGCGAACAGGCCGAGGCCGCCCAGGACGAGCGCCTGCGAGGTGCGTGACTGGGTGGCGCCGACGGGCAGCCCGTCCAGCGTGCGTACCGATGCGACTGCGCTCATGGTTACTGGGCCCTGTTCGTGACGCGGTAGAAGAGCATGGAGATGACGCCGACGATGACGGCCAGGATGATCGACAGGGCGGCGGCGTAGTTGTAGTCGTTGCTGTCGAACGCCTCGTAGTAGATCATCATGATCGGGGTGAAGTCCTTGGTGACGACCTCGGGCACGACGTTGCGGAACAGCAGCGGCTCGTTGAAGATCTGCAGAGTGTGGATGATCGACAACATGCCGGTCAGCACGAGCGCGCTCCGCACGTACGGGATCTTGATGGACAGCGCGATGCGCAGCTCGGAGGCGCCGTCCATGCGGGCGGCCTCGAAGATCTCGCGCGGCACCGCCTGCAACGCGCCGTAGACGATGAGCATGTTGAAGCCGGCGCCCACCCAGGTGAGCAGGTTGCCCATGGACACCCAGACCAGCTCGGAAGCGAAGAAGTCGATCCCGGTCAGGTCGGTGAGCGGGCCGAGGCGGGGGCTGTAGATGTACATCCACATGAGCGCCGCGACGATGCCGGGGATCATGTACGGCACCAGGAACGCCAGCCGGTAGCGGTGCGCCACCCGCTTGGTGACGGAGTCCAGCAGCAGCGCCATGGCGAGTGACAGCGCGAGCATGACGGGGATCTGCACCACCGCGAAGGCGCTCACCCGGGCCACGGCCGCCCAGAAGGTGGAGTCGGACAGGCCGCGGGCGAAGTTGCCGAACCCGGTGAAGACCTCCTGGCGGGGCCCGATGCCGAGCCCGGAGCTGCGCATGGTGAACAGGCTCTGGTAGACGGCGTACAGCAGCGGAATGACGAACAGGCAGGCGAAGCCGATGAAGAACGGCGCGGAGAAGGCCGCGCCCTTGCGTTGCGTGACAGTAGACATGTGCGGGTTCCCTCATCAGGCGCGCGGGAGGCCCGTTCCCGGCCTCCCGCGCGGCGATCACTCGACGACCTTGATGCCCTTCTGCTTCAGGTCGGCGACCGTCCACTGCTGCATGTGGGTCAGCACGTCCTCGACCTTCATCTCGCCGTTCATGGCCTTGCCCCACTTGTCGGCCAGTTCCTCGTACATGGCGGTGGAGTTGGGCCCGTAGATCCAGCCCGAGGCGAAGTTGTCCGAGTCGGCGATGATCTTCTTGCCCGCCTCGGCATGCTCGCCCCACAGCTGCTTGGGCACCACGGCGTCCAGGTACGGGGCGGGGTCGGCGACGGCCGGGTACCAGCCGGAGCCGGCCACCGGGTCGGCCATGGCCGCGACCGGAGCGCTCTCGGTGGCCAGCCAGATCGCGGCCTGCGCCGCCTTGGCGGGGTCCTTGCACAGCGACGGCACCGACAGCGCGCCCGTGTCGGCGGCCGAGACGGGCTCGCTCTGGCCCTTGACCAGCAGGTTCGGGCCCGCCTCCCATTTGCCGAGCGAGTCCTTCATGTTGCGCTGGTGGCCGGCGAGCTGCCAGGTGGACACCTGCCGCATGGCGATCTTCCCCTGGTCGTACTGCTGCATCATGGCCGCGTACTCGGCGTAGGAGATCTTCTCGACCAGGTCGTCGTCGAGCAGCTGCTGCATGATGCCGGCCGACCACTTCGACGCCTCGTCGGTGAAGTCGATCTTCCAGGCGTCGCCCTGCACCGTGTACCAGCGGGCGCCGGCCTGCCAGGCCAGGCCCATCAGGGTCGAGGGGTCCTCGCCGGCCAGGTTGAAGACGGCGATGCCGTCCTTCTTCAGGTGCTTGTTGCCGATCTCGATGAGCTCCTCCCACGTCGTGGGGTACTTCAGCCCGCGCTTGTCGAAGATCGGCTTGTAGTACATGCTGAACAGCGGGTCCCGCTTGTCCGGTACGCCGTAGGTGATCCCGGCCAGGGTGAGCTCCTCGACCGCGCCCGCGGAGAACCTGGCGGCGCCACCCTTCACGTCCTGGGTGATGTCCTTGATCACGCCCTCGGCCAGGAGCTGGCCGCCGTTGCGGTTGTCGGTCTGCACGACGCACGGCATCGTCGCATTGTCGCCGGCCTTGTGCGCGTTGCGCAGGTTCTTGACCAGGTCGGCGGCGGGGACCTTGACGTAGTTGAGCTGCACGTCCTGATGAGCGGCGTTGAAGGCGGCGACCGCGGCCTCCGCGCCCTGCTTGTCGGTCCAGTAGTCCAGCGTGACCGGCCCCGTCGCCGCCTGCCCGACCGGTGGGGACGACGCCGCGGGGTCACCACCGCACGCGGCCAGGGAGAGGACCCCGGCCAGGGCGAGCCATCGCAGACTTTTCATTGCGTTTCTCCTCGGGGGGTTGGTTCTTCGAGGGGGTTTGTGAGCGCGAACATCACAGCGCCGGGTAGGCGATGTCGTGGAAGGTGGCCTGGCAGCCTTCGCCGGCCAGGTCCTGCACCCAGAGGCCGACGAACGCGGCGGTGAAGCGGTGGAACAGGCCGTTCGCGTAGGTGAGGTCGGGCGCCCAGACGCCGCCCGAGTCGGGCACGCCCGACAGGTCGAGCAGCCGGCGCTCGGTGAGGATGCCGCCCAGGGGACGCCAGTGGACCAGGTCGCACGAGTGGTGCACGCGTACGCCGGGGTACCACTCGAAGGTCGAGGTGGCCAGGTGGTAGCCGTCGCCGACCCGCAGGACGGACGGGTCCGGATGGAAGCCGGGCAGGACCGGATCGCGGATCATCCCCTGGACCTCGTGAGCATGCCGCAGCAGGCCGGCGCGGACGTCAGAGGCGCGGCAGCCGGTGTAGCCGTCCGTCTCATTCTGCCTCCCGTCATAGAAACCGATCGCTGCGAACGCTACGACGGAGGAGACGCCGACCACAAGGACACGTTACGTATAAGTTACATACGACGCCTTGTACTGCTGAGACCTCCTTGTTGGCGTCCAGTTGACCGGTCTCGGGTGCCGCTCCTACCGTAGGTACCGGTTTCTATCCTGTTGCTTCGTCCGGAGGTCACGCCTGTGCCATCCCGCCCCAAGGTGCTCTTCGCCATGCGCGCGGAACACCTTGCGATGCTCTTTCCAGCGCCGCTCATCCAGCGGCTGCGGAGGATCGCCGACATCGATGTGTCCCTGGTCGCCGAACGCTTCGACGACCCGCGACCGGCCCAGGTGCTCCCCGGCGTGGACGTCCTCATCACCGGCTGGGGCTGCCCGCCGCTCGACGAGGCCCTGCTGTCGGCCGCGCCGAGGCTGCGGGCTGTCCTGCACGCGGCGGGCTCGGTGAAAAGCCTGGTCACGCCCGCCCTGCTGGAGCGGAATGTGCTCATCTCCTCGGCCGCCGACGCCAACGCCGTCCCGGTGGCCGAGTACTCCGTCTCGGCCATCCTCCTGGCCGGCAAGGGGGTGTTCGGACTACGCGACCGCTACCTGCGGGAGCGGACCTTCACGCTGGGCAGGATCTGGCCGGCCGTGGGCAACTACGGCAGGCGGGTGGGCATCGTCGGCGCCTCCCGCATCGGGCGCCGGGTCATCGAACTGCTCGCGGCGCACGACCTTGACGTGTGCGTGTACGACCCGTACACGAAGGTCGAAGGCGTCCCGCAGGTGGAGCTCGAGCACCTGCTGAGGACCTGCGACATCGTCAGCCTGCACGCGCCCGCCACCGACGAGACCAGGCACCTGCTGGACGCCCGGCGGCTGGCTCTGATGCCGGACGGCGCGGTCCTGATCAACACCGCCAGAGGATCGCTGGTGGACACCGGCGCGCTGGTGAAGGAGCTGCGGTCCGGAAGACTCTCCGCCGTGCTCGACGTGACGGAGCCCGAGCCGCTGCCGCCCGACTCGCCCCTGTTCGACCTGCCGAACGCGTTCCTGACGCCGCACATCGCCGGCTCTCACGGCAACGAGCTGTCCCGGATGGGAGGCGTCGTGCTCGACGAGCTGGAGCGGCTGGCCGGCGGCCTCCCGCTCGCCCATCAGGTGGCGCACGACGATCTCGACCGGGTGGCCTGACATGGAGATCCGTGCTGCAGGCGATTCCGCGGCCTTCGCCCTGGCCGCCGACCATGAGCAGGCGCCGGCCACCGACCATGAGCAGGCGCCGGACGCGCCGGGCTGCCCGGAGGCCGCTTCGGGACGACGACACGCTGCCAGTGATCTTCAACGACTTCATGACCGCCTGATGGGAGATCTCACCACCTGATGGGAGATCCCACCACCGAACGGCTCCGCCCGCTGATCGGCAGCGTACCCACCAACGCCGTGCTCGGCCGCATCCACCTCGACAGCTGCCTCGACCCGCTCGATCCCGGGCGATCGGCCCTGGTCGCGCGGGCGGCGGGCATCCACAAGGGTTACCGGAGCGACCTGGCCCGGGACGTACCCCGATGGCCTCCGGGTCTGCCGCGCCGGGATGCGGGGCAGATCGCGCTGGCCGTAGACTGCGGTGAGGTCGCGTACCTCGCGGTATGGCGCAGGGGCTCCCCCTCGGACATGATCGACCTGCCCTGGCCGGCGGGTCATGATCTCACCCCGCTGGTGCCGCCGGAGGCGGCGCAGGTCCGCTGGGAGGCCGGAGCCATTCACGTCCGGTCGCGCGAACCCCGATCAGCAGCACTGCTCCGCCCGTCGAAGACCGTGGAAGGCCGGCCTTGTCGCGAAACCTGAGCCCCAAGGGCCCGAACACCGGCGACGAGCGTGTCACCGTCCGCGACGTCGCCGCCCGAGCCGGCGTGTCGGCCACCACGGTCTCGCGCGTCATCAAGGGCGACTACCCGGTGGCCCAGGCGACCCGCACGCGGGTCCTGCGCGCGATGCGCGAGCTCGACTACGTGCTCAACGTGCACGCGCGGGCCCTGTCAGGAGCGAGCACCCAGATGGTGGCGTTCGTGCTCGACGATGTCACAGGACCGTCCTTCGCCTACGTCGCCAAGGGCGTCGAACAGCAGGCCACGACCGAGGGGCGGCTGTGCATGGTGTGCACCACCCACGGCGATCCGGCCCGCGAGCTGGCTGTCGTGGAGGCCATGCGCGAGCAGCGCGCCGACGCGGTCATCCTGGTCGGCGGCGGCTCGCTCGACGACGCCTACGTGGAGCGGATGACGCACTTCGCCCATGCCCTCGACAAGGCCGGATCACGGCTGGTCCTGTGCGGCCGTCCGCCGCTGGGCGCCGACGTGCCGACAACCGTCGTCGAGTACGACAACGAGGGCGGTGCCTACGCCATGACCAGCCATCTGCTGTCGCAGGGCCACCGCCGCATTGCCCTGATCGGGGCCTCCGCCGACGACCTGAGCACCACCAAAGCCGACCGCGGCCGTGGGTTCGTCCGCGCGCACCAAGCGTTCGGCGTGCCGTTCGACCCCGATCTGGTCGTCCCCGCCGGGTTCGACCGCAACGACGGCTACGACGCCGCCCGCCGGTTGCTGGCGCTGGGCGCCGAGTTCACCGCGGTGTTCGCCGCGACCGACATGGTGGCCATCGGCGTGCTGGCCGCACTGCGGGAAGCGGGGTTGCGCGTGCCCGACGACGTGTCCCTCGCCGGCTACGACGACATCCCCTTCGCCGCGGACCTGTCTCCCGGCCTGACCACGGTGCGCATCCCCACCGAGGAACTGGGCCGTACGGCGGTACGGCTGGCTCTCAACCGGCACGAGCGCCAGCACGTCGTCCTCGGCACCCACATCGTCGTCCGCGACTCCGTACGCCCGCCCGCCCGTTCAAGGTGATGTGACCTTCACCTTGGCGTGAACAGTTCCGAATGGAGTGGGCCAAGGGTCCAGCGCCGCCGTGTCAGATCGGCGTGCCGGCGCAGCAGCCTGCCCGGCGTCACGAACAACCGCCGACGACGCCGAACCTCAGGTCAACCCCGGCGGCCGAGTTTCGGGCACCCACAGGGTGGAGTCCTCTTCACGCCCGCGTCCGGTGAACGTTCTCCGATCCCTGAAACCTCGGCTCACGAAAGGTCGAAGACGAGACCGGACGTGGCGATCACGAAAGGTCGAAGACGAGACCGGACGTGGCGATGCCGATCTCGCCGTCGTATCCGGCCCCGGCGGCGGCCAGCGCGGCTCGGGTGTCCGTGCCCGGCTGCAGGTGCGTCAGTAGCAGGTGCCGGGCATCGGCTTCCAGGGCCTGCCGGCCTGCCTGACGGGCGCTCGCCAGGTAACGCCGGGAGTCCTCCGGCACCCGGTCCACATAGGTGGCCTCGGCCAGGAGCAGGTCAGCGCCACGCGCCAGTTCCACCCTGTCGGGGCTCGGGCCGCTGTCGCCGGTGTACGCGAGCACCCGTCCGCCCGCTGTCAGCCGTACGCCGGCATTGGGCACCGAGTGCGGCAGCAGACGAGTCTGCGCGCGGAACGGGCCGATGTCGAATCTGCCGCCGGCGGTGAGCTCGTGCAGGACATAGGCGTCGGCCAGCAGCCCTGGGCGGTCGAGCGCGAGCACCGCCTCCAGGGCGCCTGGCAGCGAGTACACCGGCAACGGCGCCGGCGGGTCATCACGCATGGTGCGCGCCCGCAGCAGCGGGCTCAGGTCGGCGCAGTGGTCGGGATGTCCGTGGCTGATGAACACCGCATCGATCCGATCGGCGCCGACCCGTTCCAGCAGCCGCGGCACCGTCGCGTATCCCAGGTCGACGAGCAGCCTGAACCCGTCGTGCTCCACGAGGTAACCGCTGCAGGCCTGGCCCGCCGCCGGCCACGCACCGCATCCGCCAAGGATCGTCAGCAGCATCCGTGACCCCTAACGGATCGTTTCGGCGGCCGACACGAAGTCGCGGTCCGCCGCGAGGCGCTGGGACGCATCACAGAGCCACCCCTTTCCCCATGGTTGTTGGACACCTTATTATCCCAAGGTGTCTTTGGAAAATCGGGATGACCTTGTTCCCCTGCGCGCCCTCGCCAACCCGCTGCGAATCCGCATCGTGTCGCTGCTCACCGGCGCGTCGATGTCGGCCACCGAGGTCGCCGACGAACTCGGCATCGCGCACGCCTCGGCCAGCTACCACCTGCGCCAGCTGGCCAGAGCGGGCTTCCTCCAGCAGACGGACGAGCAGCAGCCGGACGAGCGCCAGACGGACGAGCGACCGCGGGCGGGCAAGGGCCGCCCGCAACTGCGCTACCGGTACGACCCGTCCAGCGGACAGCGCCTCGACCGGTCCGAGGGACGGCAACTCCTCCACCAGGCGATGAGCACCGACCTGGCCAGGCGCCTGGCCGAGACCGATCGCCAGCGCACGTCCATGGACGCCGAGGTATGGCTGGCCAGGCCCGTCTGGGAGGAGATCGTCGGCCTGATCGACCAGGCCGTGGCACTCCTGCACGACAAGGCCGGGCCACCGCACGACGGCGTCAAGGTCAGCATGACCGCGCTCCTGCTCGAACTGCGTGACGAACGGTGATCGGCCGCCTGCTCGTCTGCACGGCCGGCGCGTTCCTGTCGATCGGGCTGCTCATCCCGGCGGTTCCGCGATACCTCACCGGCCCGCTGGACCAGCAGGCGGGCATGGTGGGCATCTCGCTGGCCGTCACCGCGGCGGCCGGCGTGCTCGCCCGCCCGCTGGCCGGACGGGTGGCCGACAGGGCCGGACGCCGCACGGCCCTGTGCGCGGGCGCGCTGCTGCTGTCCGGCACGTCCCTCGCGCTGCTCGCCGCCGGACAGTTACCGCTCTTCTTCGTCCTGCGCGGCGTCGCCGGCGTCGGTGAGGCGCTGGCCTACGTCGGCCTCGCCACTCTGGCCAGCGACCACCGGCGGCCCGGCGCGGCGATCAACCACTTCTCCGTCGCCGTCAACGCCGGCCTGCTCACGGGGCCCGTCATCGCCGAGACGCTGTACGCCGCGTCCGGGTTCGCCGCCGTCTGGATCACGGCCGCGGCCGCGGCACTGGGATCGGCGGCGCTCGGCCTCACCCTGCCGAAGACCATGGGCCCAGGCACGGAGAGCGCGATCCCGGATCAGGGAACCGGGCGGACCCGGCTGTACCACGCGTCCGCTCTACGACCCGGCTTCGGCTACCTGGCCTCCGTGTGGGGCTACACCGCCATCAGCGCCTTCCTGCCGCTGCACCTCGCCGCGCTCGGCGGCGGCGCCGGCGGCCTCCATTTCCTGGTCTACGGCGGCGTCCTCGTCGCCGTCCGGCTGGCCGGACATCGCCTGCTCGCCACGGCCGCCCCGGCGCGCCTGGCCGTCGCCTCCCTCCTGCTGACCGGGACGGGATCGATCCTGCTCGCCGCCTGGCCCTCGCCGGCCGGAACATGGGCCGCGATCGCGCTGATCGGCGCCGGGCAGGGCCTCGGGCTGCCCGCCTTCCTCAGGATGGCGGTGCACGGCCTGCCCGCCGGCGAGCGCGGATCCGCCGTCGCCACCACGACGGCCTTCTTCGACGTCGGATTCCTCAGCGCCGCGCTGGCCCTCGGCGCCCTCGCCGACCGGTTCGGCCTGGCCGGCGGCTTCGCCCTCGCGGGCGCCGTGTCCGCCGCCGGAGCGCTGCTGTTCCTGCCCATACGCCACAACGAACACGAAGGAGCCCCCCTTGACCATTCCCCCCGCTGACCTGTCCGGCTATGCCGACGTCGTGTTCGACGTGGCCGTGCCCCTGCTGGCGGACGACCGGGTGCTGATCAACGCCGAGATCGAGCACGCCCCGCTCGCTCGCGCCCTGGCCGAGGCCGCCTACGCCAGAGGCGCCCGCTACGCCGACATCTGGTACTTCGACCCGTACGCCAAACGATCCCGCCTCCGGCACGCCGACACCGCGAGCCTGGCCGAGGTGCCCTCGTGGCTCGACGCCCGCAACGACGAGCTGGGACGGCACGGCGGCGTCCTCGTCAACATCCGCGGCGCCGCCACCCCCGACCTCCTGGCCGGGCTGGATCCGGCACGCGTCGGACTGGACCGCATGCCGTCGCTGACCTCACGGCAGCGGCTCCAGCTCAACAACCTGGTCCGCTGGACGATCGTCCCCTACGCCACCCCCGAGTGGGCCCGTGCCGTCTTCGGCGAACCCGACCAGGCCAGGCTGTGGCGGCACCTGCGCCGCATCCTCCGTCTCGACGAGCCCGATCCGCGCGCGGCGTGGCGGCAGCGCATCGCCGAACTGCTCGATCGCGCTCGGCGGCTCACCGAGATGCGCCTGGACGCCGTGCGGTTCGAGGGCCCCGGCACCGACCTGACCATCGGCCTGCTCCCGGACGCCCACTGGACCGCCGCCCGCCTGGAGGACGTCAAGGGCCGCCCGTTCCAGGCCAACCTGCCGACCGAGGAGGTGTTCACCACCCCCGACTACCGGCGCGTCGACGGCACGGTCCGCGCCACCCGGCCGCTGTCCCTCGACGGCACCGTCATCCGCGACCTGGAGCTGACCTTCGCCGATGGCGTCGTGACCGGTGTCAGGGCGAGCGCCGGAGCCGACGTCGTACGCGCGCACCAGGCCACCGACGCGGGAGCTGCCCGGCTGGGCGAGCTCGCTCTGGTCGACCGTTCCTCGCGGGTGGGCGAAAGCGGCGTCACCTACCTGGAGACCCTTCTGGATGAGAACGCCACCTGCCACCTGGCCTGGGGCGCCGGGCTGCCTCCGGGCGTGCCCGCCCACCTGCGCACGGACGATCCCGCACGGCTGGACGCGGCGGGCGTGAACACCTCGCGCGTGCACGTCGACTTCATGGTCGGCGGCCCGGACGTCACGGTCACCGGGCTGGGGCCCGGCGGGAAGGTGGTGCTCCTGCGCAACGACGCCTGGGAGTTCTGACACGCTGCCACAGTTGTCGAAGTGGCCGGAGCCCCTGCCGCGGCCGCCGGCTTGGTGATCACGATGGGTGCTTCCTCGTTCTGATGGCACGGACGATGAGCGGGAACCCGGCCAGGGCGGGGAGCACCCAGAAGGTCCAGGCCGGCAGGTGCTCCCAGAGCGGCAGGTACGGGCCGTTGTCGACGTAGAACGCGGTCAGCAGCACGACGTACGACACCCCCATGGCGGCGATGTGCACCCGATCGCGCTGTCGCCCGCGCCGGTCGAGGTATCCGATGCACGCGGCCGCGACGGCCAGCACGCCCAGAACGAACAGGTGGGCGTTCTCCCGCCACCGGATCGCCGACATCACACTCATCGTGGCGAAGACGACCGCCAGCCCCCAGAGGTAGGCCCGGCCGTAACGCCGGTGCCTGGCACCGGTCCTGCGCGTGAGCATCGCCACGACTCCGCAGCTCACGCAGGCCAGACCGGCCACGACATGGAGGCTCAGCGCGACCAGGAAGACCGGTCCGGCGTCCGGGATCGGGATGCCGAGGACGTCCACGACGCTCCTATAGGTTGCGTTGCTACCTATAGGGACGCTACATCGGCCGTTGCCGTGCGGGAAGGCCCGATATAGCGTTACTACCTATGAGAGCCGAAGCGCTCAAAGGACACCTCGACGGGCTCCTGCTGGCCGCTCTGGAAGAGCGCCCCCGGCACGGTTACGCGGTCAAGGAAGCGCTGCGCGATACCACCGAAGGCCGCATCGACCTGCCCACCGGCACCATCTATCCGGCCCTGCACCGGCTGGAGCGCGCCGGGCTCATCGCCGGCAGCTGGTCGGTCGTCGGCGGGCGGCGCCGCCGCAGCTATGAGCTCACCGCCGCCGGCCGTACCGCGCTCAGCCGTGAACGCACCGGCTGGCAGGAGTTCGCCATCGCGATCACGGCGGCGCTGGGGACACGGCCATGGCCGGCCACGAGCTGATCTCCGCCCAGCTCGCCGTCCTGGCCGCCCGGCTGCCCGCCCAAGCGGTCGAGGAACTGGCCGACGGGCTGCAGGAATCCTACGAGCATCACCTGCGCTGCCACGGGGATTCCGAGGTGGCCGCACGGGCCGCGATCGCCCAGTTCGGTGACGCCGAGATGATCACGGCGGCGTTCGTACGCGCTTCGCCGTGGCGGCGCATGACCCTGGCGCTGCTCGCCACCGGCCCGATCATGGCCGCTGTCTGGGCGGCGGCGCTGCTCTCGGGGCACGCGTGGGACTGGCCGCTGCCCGCACCAGCCAAGATCCTTTACGGTGTCGCACTCCTGAGCGCGGCAATCATGCTCGCCTTCTCGGCGTTGACCACCCGCAACTACCGCCGGATGCGCAGAGCCGTGACCAGCGCCGCGATCGGGCTCATCCTGCTCGACCTCGTGATGATGATCGCCGTGCTCACCCTCGCGCCGACGTTGACGTGGCCGATGGCCATCGCCATCCCGGCCAGCCTGCTCCGCGTCCTCGCCGTCGGGCGAACCCTGCCCGCCGCATCGGCGGCCCAGCTGTATTGACCACGAGCTCGAGCGGCGCGGGTACCTGCTGCCGGCCAAGCTCAGCGTCCCCACTGCCGAGCCCCATAGATGTGCATCAATATAGATATGCCTCGATTAGATAAGTGTCCAAGTGGGAGGGGTCGGGTTGGAGATCTTGGAGATCTTGGAGTGCAGTCCCCCGCCGGCCCGCGAGCCGCTGGACGCCGAGCGGGCCGCCGCGGTGGCGCGGGCGTTCAAGGCGCTGGGTGATCCGGTACGGCTGCAAATCGTGTCGATCGTGGCCAGCCACGCCGGTGGCGAGGTGTGCGCGTGCGACATCACCGGCGCCTTCGAGCTGTCCCAGCCGACCATCAGCCACCACCTGAAGGTGCTCAAGGACGTCGGCCTGCTCACCAGCGAGCGGCGCGCCTCCTGGGTGTACTACCGCCTCGTCCCCGAAACCCTCGGCGACCTGTCGGCCCTGCTCACCGTACCCGCCACCGCCTGAAGAGAGGATCATGACATCCTCGCCACCCTCGGCCGCCCGGGCCGCCGTGCCCGCGCCCGGTGTGATCGGCGCCCTGCCGGTCCTCGACCGGTTCCTGCCCGTATGGATCGTCGCGGCGATGGCGGCCGGGCTGCTGCTCGGCCGGCTGGTGCCCGGCCTGAACACGGCACTGGAGGCGGTGAAGATCGGCGGGGTCTCGCTGCCGATCGCACTCGGCCTGCTGCTGATGATGTACCCGGTGCTGGCCAAGGTCCGCTACGACCGCCTGGGCACCGTCACCGGCGACCGCCGCCTGCTGATCTCCCCGCTGCTGCTCAACTGGGTGCTCGGCCCGGCCGTCATGTTCGCCCTGGCGTGGATGTTCCTGCCCGACCTGCCCGAGTACCGCACCGGCCTGATCATCGTCGGGCTCGCGCGCTGCATCGCCATGGTGCTCATCTGGAACGACCTGGCCTGCGGAAACCGGGAAGCCGCCGCCGTCCTGGTCGCGGTCAACTCCGTCTTCCAGGTGATCGCCTTCGGCGCGCTGGGCTGGTTCTACCTGCGGGTGCTGCCCGGATGGCTCGGCCTGCCGGAGTCGGCTCTGGCGGTGTCGGCCTGGGACATCGCTTTCTACGTGCTGGTCTTCCTGGGCGTCCCGCTGGCCGCCGGTTACGCCTCGCGCAAGCTGGGTGAACGCGCCCGTGGCCGCTACTGGTACGAGCAGCGCTTCCTGCCCCGCGTCGGTCCGATCGCCCTCTACGGGCTGCTGTTCACCATCGTCATCCTGTTCGCCCTGCAAGGCCACACCATCACCTCCCGGCCCGGCGACGTGGCCCGCATCGCGCTGCCGCTGCTCGCCTACTTCGCCCTCATGTGGGGCGGCGGCTTCGCCGCCGGCAAGGCGATCGGCCTGCCGTACGACAAGACCACCACGCTCGCCTTCACCGCCGCCGGCAACAACTTCGAGCTGGCCATCGCGGTCGCGGTCGGCGTCTTCGGCATCACCTCCGGCCAGGCCCTGGCCGGCGTGGTCGGCCCGCTCATCGAGGGGTCCTCACCATTGACGCGGTCGAGGCCTCGGATGTGGTCATCACCATGGGCTGCGGGGATGTCTGCCCGATCTTCCCGGGCAAGCGGTACGAGGACTGGAAACTCGACGACCCCGCCGGGCAGGACATCGAGACCGTCCGCAAGATCCGTGACGACATCCGCTCCCGGATCGAAAAGCTGATCATCCAGCTGTAGCCGCATCGATCAGAGCGGCGCGCCGTCAGATGATGCCTCGGGCGATCTCCCGGACCCCCTCACCTCCCGTGGGGGCGACCGCCTCCTGCATCACGAGCAGCAGATCCGGGTTGCGCCGTGCCACCTCGCCCCCCACCTCCGTTGAGCTGGTCCCGCACCGCCGCGCATCGGTCATACGGTGGTGAGTTCCACGTCCACGGGCCCCTGTTGCGGGGCGGGCGTGGACAGCGGGGCGAACAGCGCGCCCAGCTTGTTCACCACCTCGGGGATGATCCGGTAGTAGACCCAGGTGCCGCGGCGTTCGCCGTCGATCAGCTCCTTAATTCGATGCAGATCCAAATGATGAACGGTGGTAGGTGACCAGCGCGGACGCGGAGACGGCGCACGCCACGGCCACAGCACCCATCACCCAGCCATATCCGACGGCTTGCGCGAGCGCGACCGCGCCGAGGGGAGCCAGCGCCTTGTCGGCGACGGAGAACATGGCGATGCGACCGGCCAGGGAGGCGTAGGCGGCGGTGCCGTACCGTTCGACCAGCAGGTGCGGCAGAGTGATGGAGGCGATGCCGAAGCCGAGCCCGAACAGCAGCACCGCGCCGATCGCGCCCGGCACGCTGCGCCCGATCAGTGGCAGGAGCAGAGCGGCCACGCCTTGCAGGGCGAAGATGGCGGCGGCGATGAGGGCGGCGGGCAGCCGGGTCTGCAGCCCCGTGGTGATCAGCCGGCCGGTCACCGACAGCACGCCCAGCAGCCCGGCCAGGGTGGCGGCCAGGACGGGCGAGTGCCCGAGGCGGACCAGGTAGGTGATGAGCAGCACGGCCATCACCGCGACCGCGCCACCGTTGGCGGTGAAGGCGATCACCAGCAGCCAGAACGGCCGTTTGCGGGTGGCGGCTTTGACGATCCCCGCCCGCTGCTCGACTGCGGCGGACGCCTGCGCCTCGCCGTTCGTCGTGCGGCGGCGCACGACGAACGCGTGCAGCGGGATCGCCGCCACCCCGTAGATCAGAGTGAGGATCACCAGCGCGGTACGCCAGCCGTAGCGGTCGACGAGCAGGCCGGTGAGCGGCAGGAAGATCGAGGAGGCGAACCCGGCCACGATGGTGACCGCCAGCAGCCCGCCCGCCCGGCCGCGCCCGTTCCCGGCGTAGGTGGAGACGATGACGGCGAAGGCCGCCTCGTACAGCACCATCGAGCAGGCGACGCCGACGAGCGCGAACACGGCGTACAACTGCGGCAGGCTCTCCACCCGCGACCAGGCCAGCACTGCCGCGGTTCCCAATAGCGACCCGGTCGTCATCAGAGCGCGGCCGCCGTGGGCGTCCAGCCACCGGCCGACCAGCGGCGCGCACAGGGCCGCGATCAGGACGGACAGGGTGAGGGCGGCGGCGATCTGGGCGTTGGTGGCACGCAGGTCCCGCGCCATCGGGGCGAGGAAAACGGAGAAGGCGTAGTAGAGCACGCCGTAGCCGATGGTCTGGGTGACGGCCAGCGCGGCCACCACCTGCCGGCCTCGCCGGTCGCGCGACGGAGCGCCGCTCCCGATGGTGGGGGCGGCGCTGCCGGGTGTGGCGCTCACGCGTGCTCGCTGGCGCAGGAGATGAGCTCCCGTCCGCTCGCGGTCGTCTCCCATGCGCCGTCTGCGGTTTCGATGATGAAGCCCTGGGCGTGCAGACGCCAGGTGAGCGTACCGGCCATGCGGGTGATCGCCGCCGCGTAGCCGGGGTTGGTGCTCGGCCGCCGGGCCTGCAGCAGCTGGTGACCCAGCCGCCCGGTCTCCAGCCGCCCGTGGTCACAGATGAGGCGCAGCGCCTCTTTCTGGGCGGCCGTGGGGTATCCGTCGGACATCGGGGCGTTCCTTTCAGCCGCAGCAGCCGCCGGACTCCGCCGAGGTGGCGCCGCCCACGGTGACGAGCGGGAGCGGGGCCGACAGCAGGCCGCCGCTGATGCCGGTGGCCAGGCCGACCCGCTGCTCCTGGGCCTCGACCAGGTTGGAGGAGCACACGCCGGTCTCGGGCAGCTCCAGCCGCACGTCGCGAGCGGCCTGCCAGTCCCCGGCCAGCGCGGCGACCACGGAGCGGACCTGCTCATAGCCGGTGGCCATCAGGAAGGTCGGGGCGCGACCGTAGCTCTTGACACCCACCGCGTAGTACCCAGGCTCGGGGTGGGCGAGCTCGTCGGCGCCATGCGGCGGGACGGTGCCGCAGGAGTGCTGGTTGGGGTCGATCAGCGGCGCCATCTGCCGGGTGGAGCCGAGCACCGGGTCCAGGTCGAGGCGCAGTTCGGAGGCGATGGAGTGGTCGGGGCGGTAGCCGGTCGCGCTGACGATGCGGTCCACCCTCACGCTCTGCTCGTGGCCGGCCGGGTCACGGCTGACGACCTCGACGCCTTCCGCCGTGGCGGTCACGCGGTGGGTGAAGAAGCCGGTCAGCAACCTGATGCGGCCGGATTCGACGTGGGCGCGCAGCCGGGTGCCGAGCGCGCCGCGGGCCGGGAGCGCGTCGGCGTCGCCGCCGCCGTACGTACGGCTCGCGCTGCCGCCGCGGATCGCCCAGGTGATCGGCGTGTCCGGCAGCTCGGCCAGCGCGAGCAGGGTGGTGGCGGCCGAGTGCCCGGCCCCGACGACCAGCGCGTGCCTGCCCTGGTAGCGGTCGCGGTCGGCGCCGAGCACGTCCGGCAGCGCGTGGTCGACCACCACCTCGCCCTCGCCGTGCGCGGGCAGGCCGCTCGCGCCCAGCACGTTCGGGCTGGTGTAGGTGCCCGAGGCGTCGACGATCGCCCGCGCCTGCACCTCGCTGCCGTCGGCCAGGCGGATCAGGAACGGCGCCTGCTCGCGGCCCGCCGTGCGCACGCGGTCGTAGCCGAGGCGGCTGATCGCGGTCACCTTCGCGCCCAAGCGCACCTTGTCGCCGAACAGCTCGGCCAGCGGGGCCAGGTAGTCGTCGATGAGCTCGGCGCCGGTCGGCAGCCAGTCAGGGTCGGGAGCCGACCAGCCGTCGGCCTGGAGCAGGCGGCGGGCGGCCGCGTCGATGTCGTACTTCCACGGGCTGAACACCCGCACATGTCCCCACTGCGCGACCGAGGCGGCGGCCCGGTCACCGGCCTCCAGGAGCAGGAAGTCGATGCCGCGCTCGGTCAGATGGGCGGCGGCGGCCAGGCCGACCGGCCCGGCGCCGATCACGACCACCGGCAGCGCGCCGGCCTGCCCGGGGGCGGGGTGCTGAGCGGTGGTGAACGACTCGATCTCGATTGCGGTGGTGCCGCAGCAACTGTCACTCATGACGGCTCTCCAGGTGGGTGGGTGGGCTAGTGGAACAGCAGGGCGAAGGTGCGTGCGCGGTCGATGGCGGCATCGGCGCGGCAGTCGAGGTCGCACACCTGTGAGGTGGCCTCGTCGAAGGTGACGCCCGACGGCCCAGCAGCCGGGCGGCGCCGGCGGGTGAACAGAGTGCGCATTCCACACTTCCCTGAATAGAAGTTTGTCTAAGCAGTGGCCATCATGCGCCGCTGATTAGAGGGATGTCAAATCAGAGCTTCGTCTCAACAGGCGACAGGGCCCCGCGGGTCAGACATGGACCTGCCGCCGGCCGCTGCCCCGCAGGTGGCGAGCGAGGATCCGCACCACGCGCCGCGCGTCGGCGCCGACTCCGCGCAGCGTGTTGGAGGAAGGAGTGCGCTGCCACTCCAGGCCCAGGTAGCCCAGGCCGGCGTGGGTGAGCGACAGGCCGCGGCGCTGCCGGGGACGCCCGCCGGCGGTCAGCGCGCCCACATCGGCGAGGTAGGGCAGGTTCGGCCGGTAGCCGGTGGCCAGCAGCACCGCGTCGACGCGCTCGCGCCCGCCGTCGGGCCACTCGACGTGCTCGCCGTCCAGCCGCGCGAACATCTCCCTGCGGGCGTAGCGGCCCTCGCGCAGCGCCCGGCGGTAGCGGCCGTCATCGAGCACCGGCGAGGCAGGCGGAGTCTCCGCACGGGCCAGCGGCAGCCGGTCGAACCCGGTCACACGGAACCAGAAATGCAGGTCCCGCCCCAGCGGACGCTGCTCGACGAAGCGGATCGGAGCCCGGCCGGCCAGCGTCACCCGGCGCTCGGAGGCCAGCTCGTGCGCGACCTGGACCGCCGAGTTGCCCGCCCCGACGACGATGACGTGCTCACCGGGCAGCGAAGCCGGCGAACGGTAGCCGGCGACGTGCAGCACCCGGCCGGCGAAGGTGTCCAGGCCGGGCAGGGCGGGCCGGTGCGGGTGGTCGAAGGAGCCGCTGGCCGCGATGAGAGCGGGGGCGGCCAGCTCCTCGCCATCGGCCAGTCGCACGAGGAAGCCGCCCTTGCCCGGCTCACCGGCGGAACGGACGGCGTCGACGCGGGCGCCGGTGCGCAGCTCGGCGCCGCGCCGGATCAGGGCGGCGGCGTAGCGCTCCAGGTAGGCGGCCACCTCGTCACGGCGCGGGTAGCGCTCGGGGTCGCCGCCGAACGCCATGCCGGGCAGGCCGCTGTAGCGAGCGGGTGAGAACAAGGCGAGGCTGTCGTAGTAGCGCGGCCACGACCCGGCCGCCCGGCCGGAGGCCTCCAGCAGCACGGGCCGCAGCCCCTGTTCCAGGGCGGCGTGCGCGGCGGCCAGGCCGGACTGCCCGGCCCCGACGATCAGGACGCGGTCGTTGTCGGTAGGCATGCCGCAGAACGTACCGTCATTTTCTAATATGTCAATACGTTGGTATGAGGGTAATGTGCGGTGGACAGGAGGGAGCAGGCATGGCCCAGACCACGACCTCACCAGCCGCGCCGGCGGATGCGACGGCGGGCGCGACGTGCGCACCGCAGCTGCCGCAGGCCGCCCAGGACTTCCTCAAGGCCCTGGCCAACCCCGGACGCCAGCAGATCATGCTGCTGTTCGCCCAAGGCGCCGAGCTGTCGGTCAACCAGGTCGCCGAACGCGCCGGCGTCAGCCAGTCCGCCGCCTCCCAGCAGCTCGCCCTCCTTCGCCGCGGCGGCATCGTCACCTCCCGCCGCGACGGCAAGGAAGTGCTGTATCGAGGCGACCGCAACAGCGTCGCCCGCATCCTCGGCGACCTGCAGAACTACCTGAAATTCTGCTGCTGACCAGCGGGTGCCGATCGATCATCCGGCCAGGTCGAGCCACGTGTCGGCATTCCTTCAGCACACCTCCGAGCCGATCACGCCGGCGAATGTTCAAGGAGCTGATCGGGGCCGGGTCGTTGTCGGGATCAATGAGCGGTCGAAGCGATGAGGTCGGTGTTCGGTACAGAAGATCTCGAACTCGCGCAGCGCGTACAGAAGGTGGCGCTGATTCCAGATCAAGGTTCGGTTCGGCAGCTCGCGCCGGCGGGTCTGAATCCATCGCTCCATGATGAAGTTCATCCGCGGCATACGTACGCCGCTTGTGATGACCGCCGCGGAGTCGCTGTCCATGGAAGAGCCGCCTGCCAAGCCGGGCCATCCCGCCCTCTCCGGTATCACCCAGATCAGGGTGCCCACGGCTTCACCGACCTGCTGCGACAGTCCGAAGGCGAAAGTCTCCCACCTCCGCTCACATCACAGCGCCTCCCGGCGCACGCCAGTTTTGAGGCGGTGTTGACTCCGCTCTCAGGCGCTTCGCGATTGCGGCGGAAAGCCCATCGGCTGGGTGACCGCGCGGAGGAAGGCGCGCAGGATCCGGGCCGACCGAGGGTGCGGGACCCGGTCGAGCGCCGTCTCGGCCGCGTTCCGGGCGGCGAAGCCGGCCTTGAGGGTGGCGGTCAGGGCCTCCCCCAGCAGCAGCGGGTCGCCGTCGAGGGCGGCGGAGGCCGCGTCCTCCCCCAAGAGGTCGGGGATGGCGGACAGGCGCCCGTCCAGCATCGACCGCAGGTCGAGGTCCATCCTGGTCCTCTCGCCACGCAGCGCCAGGGCGTCCTCGGCGTGCATGAAGGCGTGCCCGCACTGCTCACCGTACTCACGCAGAGCCTCGATCACGCTGGGTGGCGCGCCGCCGAGTCGGCCGCCGATCCGGGCCGGGAACTCCAGCAGGGAGGCGAACACCGCGCCCGCCGCCGCGTCGTGGCCGGGGTGGGCGCGGCGCGCGCGCAGGACGGCGAGTTCGCCCAGCCAGTCGGCGAACGACCAGGCCACGTCCGGCGCGCTGGCCGCGACCAGGCGCGTGGCCTGCGCGAGGAGGAAGTCACCGGCGAGCACGCCGGCGGTGAGCGACCAGTCGACGGTCCTGCCGCGTTCCGGCTCGGGCGGCATCGGCCCGAGGAAGGAGAGGGCTCCGAGGGTCGCCAGTTCGATGGCGGCGGCGAGGGTGGCCCGGGTGATGTCGGGGAGTTTGCCGGCGGAGAGGAGCGCGCCGAGAAACGGGGCGGCGGGTCTCAGGCGCCGGTGCGGCCCCTGTTCGCCGGCGATGAGCAGCCGGGCGATGAACGGCCACTGCTTTCGGACGGTGCTGACGGCGACCTCGTCGCAGGCCAGCAGGAACGGGGTC
This sequence comes from Nonomuraea phyllanthi, assembly GCF_006334985.2. GTDB lineage: Bacteria > Actinomycetota > Actinomycetes > Streptosporangiales > Streptosporangiaceae > Nonomuraea > Nonomuraea phyllanthi. The sequence goes on along the minus strand of NZ_VDLX02000011.1, from coordinate 14,823 downwards.
AGGGTCGCCACGTCCGCCGCGTCCATCGGCATCAGTTCGGCGGCCGTCAGGCCGGACAGGCCCTCGGGGAGGAGCACGGCACGCCTGGCCTTGGCGAACACCGGGCGCGTACTGCCCGCCGTGGAGACCAGGACGCGCCACCCCAGGTGGTAGCGCCGCGCGGCGTGCCGGGCGGTCTCGAAGTAGCCGACGAACGCTGAGCTGAGCCTGCGCTTGTACGCACGCCCCGCGGCGTGCGGGTCGTCCTGGTGCTCGGCCACCGCCTGTGCGGCGATCAGCCCGCTCTGCAGAGCGTAGCTGACGCCCTCTCCGGTGAACGGGTTGACCAGCCCGGCCGCGTCACCGGTCAGCAGGCGCCCTTCGGCGACCGCGTTCCCCGGGGTGAAGGAGCTGTTCAGCGGGCCCGTCACCGGCGGGCCGCAGGGGCTTGCCATGGTCAGCTCGGGGTGGGCTGCCCGCAAGGTGGTCACGGCCAGGTCCAGCAGATCGGTGGGGTCGGCCGGGCCGACGCGGGCGGCGCCGATCGTGAGGATGCCCTCTTCCGCTCCGGGCGCGACCCAGAGGCAGACCGGTATCTCCGCTGGATCGGCGGTACGCGGGGCGGGCAGGTGCAGGACGAACCGCGCGCCGAGGCCTGTCCCGGCGATGCGCCGCGTGCAGACGAGACCGTTGCCGGACGGTGGCGACCCGCTGGCGACGATCACATGGCGGGCGGAGACCGTGACGGGCGGTCCGTCGTCGCGGTGGACCGTCGCCAGTTGCCGGCCGGCCTCGTCGCGGATGATCGCGCCGACCGTTCCCTTCAGACAGGTCGCGGCGGATCGGGTGACGGCGGCGAGGAGGGCGCCGTCCAGATCGTCCCGGTCGCAGACGCTCGCGGTGGCGCCGGGAAACCGGTGGGTCGGCGGCAGCTGAGCGGTGGTGTCGTGGGGCCCGAGTCTCAACTCGATCGACTCGACGGGACGAAGGCGGAGCCGTCCGGCCAGGCCCATGGCCGACAGCGTGCGCAACGTGGCCTGGTTCAGCAGCACGTCGTGCCCGCCGGGGCCACCACGTCGCGGCTCGACAAGCCGCGGGCCGCCATGCTGCGGGTCGGGGAGTCGCGAGTCGGCGATCAAGGGGCGCAGGCCACTCCGGGTCAGTTCGAGGGCGGCGGCGGCGCCTGCCGGTCCCGCGCCCACCACGAGGACGTCCGCCTCCCGGATCAACGCGTGGGCGCCGTGAGGTGCGCGGCGAAGTCGGTCAGCTCGTCCCTGGCCGGCCCGGCGGGCAGGCCCTCCAGCGCAGCCACCGCCTGCCCGCGCCACTGGTCGGCGAGTGTCCTGGCCGCGCTGGTGCCGCCGAGCCCGGTGACGTGGGCACGCACCGCGTCCATGTCGCCGGGGCCGAAGCCGGGACGCATCAGCAGCCGCGCGAGGTCGCCGCTCTCGTCGGCGCGCAGCGCGTACAGGGTGGGCGCGCCGAACAGGCCCAGCATGTGGTCGGTGAGCAGCGGCTTGCCCGGGCGCTGGTCGGGGTCCATCTCCAGGCAGTCGTCCAGGATCTGGAAGGCTATCCCGGCGGCCGCGCCGAAGCGGGCCACGGCGCGCACCTGCCCGGGTTGAGCCGAGGCGAGGGCCGCGCCGAGCCGGGCGGCCAGCCCGAACAGAGCTCCGGTCTTGCTCCGTACCAGTTCCACGTAGTCGTCGATGGACAGGGTGGTGTCGAAGGCCCTTTCCACGTCGAGCAGCTCGCCGTAGGAGACGGTGGCGACCGTTTGCGACGTCACCCGGGATACGCCGCCGCCGAGGTCGGCGGCCTCGGTGCCGGCCAGGGCGAGAACGGCGAGCCCCGCCAGCATCGCGCCTTCCGGCCCTGCCAGGACGTGCGCCGACGGGCCGCCCCGCCGGGTCGGCGCCTTGTCCACTACGTCGTCGTGGATCAGTGACGCCACGTGTACCAGTTCGACCATGGCCGCCGCCCGCACGACCTGGTCGGTGGGCGGGGCGCCGAGCCGGGCGCAGGCCAGCAGCAGCCGCGGGCGCAGGAGCTTGCTCGGCCGGGCCACCAGGGCCCGCACCGGGTCCCGCAGCGGCGCGGGCAGGCTCGCGGCCAGCCGGACGAGCCGGTCCTGCACCTTCTCCAAGGTGGAGCCGAGAACGAGGCCCGGCGTCACCGGGGACGCCTGCGGGCCTTCACGAACTCCTTGACCCGCCTGCGGTCTTCCGCCTTCGCCGGCGGTGCGAGGCGGGGCTTGGCCGTGAGCCGCCGGGCGGTGGCCGGGTCCGCGCTGGTGGGGTGGACGAGGTCGTAGACCAGTGCAGGCGTCATCGCCTGGTCGTAGACTCGCAGGTCGTCGATGTCGCCGTTGAAGTACGGGCCGGAGCTGTAGCCGCCGATCGACATCTCTCCGGGGGCGGGCTGATCGAAGGTCATCCGGGCGGCCGGGCCCGTCCAGCGACCGTTGACGTAGATCCGGATGAATTCGCCGTCCGGATCGTACACGGCCGCGAGGTGCATCCATGCTCCGGCCGTCACGGCGACCACCGATTCCGTCTCGGTCCAGATGTCGCCGCTCCAGGCCGACAACCACCACCGTCCGGCGTAGGCGGACAGGTCGAAGCCGGCCCCGCCGTCCCCTTGGGAGATCCCGGGGTAGAAATCTTCCGGCAGCGTGCTGCTGGCACGGAACCAGCCCGCCACCGTGAAGCCGCCGGAGGTGTCCGCCACCGGACCGGAGGTGACCGCGCGGCCGTCGGCGCCCAGCCGCAGCGCTCCGCCCACCTGTCCGTCGGCGATCCACGACCGGCTGCCGAGGAGGGTGAGGGCGTGCCCGCTGCCGGAGGAGTCGGAGGCGTTGCCGTCGAACTTCCACCAGGCGACGGGCACTGGCAGGCGTGGCAGCGCGGCGGCGCCGTACAGCTCTATCGAGGGCACCGACTCCAGTTCCGCCAGCACGAGGTCGTACAGGCTCTGCTCGTCCATGTACGCGAGGACCTGGCGGCGGTTCATGCCGAGTGTCGGCTTGAGCGCCTTTTCGTAGAGGCTGAAGGCCAGGTTCGCCTCCATGCTGGTGAGCACGGTTTGCGCGAGCCCGTTGATCACGAAGCCGGCGTCTTCCAGGTGCTCCTCGGTGACGACCTCGGGCGAGTCGGGATCGTTCAGGACCTCCACCATGAAATCCCGGTAGGTGGAGTAGTACTGGTCGGCGTACGCGATCTCGTCGGGACTGGCCGTCACGTTCGCCAGCCGTTCCGTCACCGCCAGTTCGTTGATGTACGGCAGGCGCAGCAGCAGCCTGCCGACGCGGCTCTGGGTCAGGAACTCGTCCCGGAACCTGTCGCCGACGTCGTGGTCGTCGACCAGCGGCAGCTCGTAGTAGGTCCCGACGGTCAGCAGGAGCGGGCACAGGAACAGCAGGAACACCCAGGGCGGCACGATGTCTTTGCCCGTGCCGCCGAGCAGCACGGCCGATCCCGAGTCGCCGGCCATGGACAGATAGGGGACGAAGACGAGGTCGGTGTACAGGACGGGGCCGCGAGGCGTCGACACGGGGGCTCTGACGCCAGTGGCGATGATCACGCTGGAGGTGTAGCCGGTGGTCCGGCCGACCTTTTCCACGAGCATGCCGGGGACGGGCGCGAGCACTCCGGCGATCGGCCCCGAGGCCGTTGCGGACGAGCGCCCGCCGAAGATCGAGCCCAGGGTGGTCGCGAGGGAGCGTCCGCCGAGGATCGGGGTGACGTCGAGCGCCTCGACGGCCGCGTCCATCCGGGTGAGCAGGGTGCCGCCGAACGAGTCCCCCGCCGTCACCATCCCTACGACCGGGTGGGCGCCGGACACCGGCGCCATCCGGTCGCGGGCGACGCTGCGCGACCACCCGGAGCCTTCCGTCTGGTCGCGCAGTTCAGCGATGGCGGCGTCCACGTTGGTGCCCAGGTAGGGGGTGGGCACGATCCTCTTCAGCGTGGCCACCTCGTCGTCGGGGGACTCGCCGTCGTCGTAACGCCCGGGTTGGAGGATTGCGTGCCCGGGCGGCGGGTTCGACTGGCCGAACCGGCCGATGACGTGGTTGTTGGACAGCATGCAGACTGTGCCGTCGGAGTTGTCGCGTACGAAGAGGCCGAGGGTTCCCGCCGACGGCGGCGAATCGGTGCCGGAGACGCTGGATCCCGTCCGCAGCGGCCGGATGCGCTCGTTGATCACCTCGCCCAGCCCCAGGAGGCTGCTCCGCTCGAGGGAGGCGGCGCCGGCGTCGCCGGTGGAGAACGGACCGGCCTGGTAGACGTCCACCTCGACGGGCAGTCCGCCGACGTCGACCTTCCTGGGCAGTAGCCGTGAGCGGGAGAGGTGGGAGGCCGGCCGCTTCTTGGTGACGAACACGATGACCGCGGGTTCGCCGGTGGACTGGCCGCCGCGGATGCGGAAGCCGACTCCCGCGCCGTTGACATTCGGGTCGTCGCCATAATGGTCAAGAATGAGGCCTTGTGCGGCATCCAGTCGCTGTTGTGTGGCCGAGTCGAAAACCATCAGTCGCGCTCCGTCAGGTGTCGTAAGCGGCGGGGCTGCTCCTGCCGCCGATGGAGGAGGGCGAGACCGCCGACCCATCCCTCGGCCGGAACCGATCGGTCCGGGGCCAAATGTCGGATGACCGTGGCGACCGCGAGCTGCACGGCAGCCACGAGGGCTTCGCGCTCCGGGCCGTTGGCCACCTTGCCCACACCGGCCAGCAGGGACGCCTGCCCGGCTCCGCGCAGCCCTTCCGCGATCAGTGACTGGGCGCCGCGCCTGACGAGGGTGATACGAGAGGGCGACAGCCTCGCCTCCGCCTCCATCAGGCGGGCCATGGTGGCGCGCGAGAGCGCACTTCCCTTCTCACCGAAGCCCGGCGGCTCCACGGGATAGACCGCCCCCGCCCTGGCCACCTGGAGGATCATCTCCCGCTCCGCGTCCGACAGCCGATCGGACAGCGCGCCGCCGGTGACGACCATCCCGCCGGCCAAAGCCGCCCCGGTGGCGTAGAAGACACGGCGACGTGACACTCCTCGGCCCGGCCGAGGGCCGGAGCCCGCCATCCCTGGACTCATCACTGCCCTCCCGACACAGCGGAACGACGTATCTCATGAGCTGAATAACGCCTGTCCGGACCGTAACCTCCCCAATAGCGGCATTCAAGAGATCTTCGGCAATTCATTAACAGTAATTACATAAGGACATTCCGTCATATCGGCCCGGCCGTATATCGGGGCGACTAAAAGTGCAGAAGAGGGGCCCTAGGACCAAAATCTCAAAACGTTTACATTGACCTCCATGAGCAGGACAAAGCGGACTAAAGGCCATTTACGCTTCTCGTCATGCCTCATGGTCCTCGGCACCCTCCTGGCGCTTCTCGTCCCGCCCCACCCGGCGTGGGCCGCTCCGGCCCCTTCCCCTCCCGCAACCGACCCGGCGCGGCGCCCCGCTCCCAGCGCGGACCCGGTCACCACCTGCTCATCCATCGAGACCGACGTGCCCACGGAGTCCGACGGGACGGGTGGCGGCGAGCAGGTTTGCGTCCGCGCCTGGCGCGGGGAGGAGGCCGCGCGGCGCTCGGCGGCGGCCGCCACCCGGCGGACACCGACCGCCGCCCCACGCCCGCTGGCGTTCCCGGATGAGCCCTCCGCCTGCGGCTTTGGATCGCCGGGCAGCTTCAAGCAGGATCCGAACCGGTTCACCTCCTGCAGCGAGGTGTGGTGGGAGCTGATCACCTCCGAACGCGACAGCGACGGCACCGTCGAGATCACCGGCTCGCTCAACCTGAACAACCGGCAGTGGAACCTCTACGACGCCACAGCGGTGACATGGACCCACGGCCTGACCATCACCGTGCACGACGGCGCCGGCACCCTGGCCACGGGCGCGCGGGCGCAGGCCGTGTCGCTGTGCGACGAGCCCGGGTTCTGCCTGGTGGATCAAGTCATCGGCCTGCCGGACGACATGGAGATCGATCTCGTGCCCGGCCACTCCTACTCCTACGGCTGGATCGAGAAGGAGAACGGCGGAGCCGCCGCCAACCAGGGAGCCGTCGTCCCGCTGAGCTTCGCCGGAGCCAGGCTCATCGGCTTCGCGCAGGACCAGGTGCCGCCGTGGGTCTTCACCGACGACAACCTGTGGGGCCGTTGCGACGGCTCGCTGCCGGGGGCCCGGGCCGGCTGCGTGAACCCGTACCACACGCCGACCTTCATCTTCGAACGAGCCCTGTACGGTGCTGCGGCCGACATGATCGCCTGGGCACAGCAGAACCTCGCCGGCGCGTGGGGCTCGCGGCTTGGCGGCCGGCCGATGCACTACCTGTACTCCACCGCGGACGGCAACAGGAACGTCATGTGCAGGACCTTCGTCCAGGACGACACCCTCAACGCCCAGCTCAGCACCTACCCGCCGCGTGACTCCACCGGACGCCCGGAAATCGACTCCTGCGACGAGTTCCCGTTCAACGCCAGCTACGAAAGCGGCGCGATGCAGACGGACGTCAACGGCAACCCCAAACCGCACATCACCGACGGCGCCCAATGCGCCCAGGTCATCGCCGCCAAGAGCGGCAGCACCGGAAACCTCGCCCTCGATTTCGCGAGGGTCGTGCCGCTCGAACGACCCACCGGCTTCGAGCTCTGCGTGCGCGGCCACATTCCGTACACGCTGAACGTGGCACTGGGCCGAGACGGTTACCTCCGGCAGATTCGTGGGTTCAGGACACTCGACATGCCCGGATACCATGATCCGTTCTGGATCCAGGTCATCTAGCGGGGCCGCCGTATGTCTCCGAGCGCGCCGCACCCGGCCGAGGCGGACTGGGCATGGGTGTCCCGTCCCATGGCCGTCGGGCTGGGCGGCTTCTGGACCTTCGCCCTCAACAGGACGCCGGCGCAGGTCATCGAGTCCTTCGGCATGGACCCCGCCGCCGCCCGGATGATGACCCTTGAGGAGGGCATGGCAGCGTACGACACCAGACTGGACGAGGGCGGCCGGCCCATCCCCTGGATCCGCGTCGGCACGCACGGCAAGTGGGCGTTCGCCTTCGAGGACATGACCGCCGTCGGCCAGCACGCGGCCGGTCGCCTGTCGGCCGGCACCCGGGCGGCGTACATCTCCTGGACGCCCAACGGGGATCACGAGGTCGCCCTCTACGAGGACGGCCGCTGCGTCGTGGCGTTCGAGCCCTGGATGCGGTGGAGCCTGTCCGGCAGTGATCCCGCGCGCTTCGAGCCGCAGATGCAGGAGACGGGCGTCATGCCCTGCCCGGAGGACGCGGGCCGCGTGCACCATCCCAGCCGCATGGTTCTCATGCTGGGCTTCCTGACTCGCGTCGCGGGTCTCCGGATACCCGAGCGGGTCGCCCGCGGCCCGCTGCTCACCTGCGCCGCGACCACACCGTAGGCCCGCATCGGGCCGGAGACACCCAGGAAGCCCATCTCCACCTGCGCCCGCGGCACCCTTTTGTGGAGGACCGTAGGATGCCTCCCCCGAGGTGTGGACACCTTGAGTGCCGGATGATGGAAATCCGAGGAGAACAAACAGCTCAAGGCCCGGGTCCGGGAACTGGAGCTGGAGCGTGACATTCTGCGCCGGGCGGCCAAGTATTTCGCGGGGGACACGAACTAAGTGAGGGCGCGTCAATTGACTACTGCCCGAGTTGATGTTGGCTTCGTAACCGGCCATCGCGTTCTGGAAGGCGTCGATCGTGCGGGGTGGATGGGTCCTGCGGGGCTGGTCGAGGGCCGCGGTGATATCAGGGGTGGCGAAGCTGCGCCTGCCGATAATTCCATCCGTGCGGTTCGGGCGGCATGTGAGTACTCGTGGAGGATGCCGCCGAGCCGGTCTCGTTCCAGGGCTTACTTCGTCGTACTCGTGCACGGCTGTGGTGACGACGTCCAAGCCTTGCGCGAAGAAGTCGCTGATGTGCTTGCCCCGCTGGGACTACGCCTGTCACAGGCCAAGACCGGCATCGTGCACATGAACGAAGCATTCGACTTTCTTGGGTTCCGCATCCTGTGGCGCCGCAAGCGAGGCGGCAACAAGTGGTACGTCTACACCCTCATCGCTGACCGGCCGATGTGGTCGTTGAAGGACAAGATCCGTGCCCTGACGCACAGGTTGTCACAGCAGTCCCTCAGGAACGTGCTGATCAGGCTGAATCAGATCATGCGCGACTGGTCGGGCTTCAGGGACCGCTGGCCTCAGGACGGAGCACAGGTGTTGGGGAAGAACTTCGCCTCCGGGTAGCGCGAGGACGGCTTGTCCGGGAGGGGTTGCCGCTTGCCCTTCAGGTGCTGGTCGAGGAAGGCTGCCACATAGGTGCGGGTGAGCTCGGGGGCGCGCCGCGGGCAGAACGCCGGGGAGGGGCTTGATGCCGAGGGCGTCGGACAGCAACGGGGTGTCAGTGAAGGACTGGTGTTCGGCCCCCGTCGGCACGATCCTGCGTTTCCACCCGGCGAGCGGCTTCCGGTCGCGGTCCCACGTGGGGGCGGGGCCTCCGGAGACGTGCTGCGCCGAGCCCAGGAACATGAACGGCCGGGAGAAGCCGCTCTTGGGGATCCGGACGTAGGCGGTGCCGTCCATGTCGATTCCGGCCCGCACGCGGGGGTCTTCGAGCATGGTCGCCATGGCGCTGGACCCGCCGATCGGCTGCCGGGCCATGGCGATGCGGGAACGGTCGATCCGGCCGGAACGTCCACACTTGGAGGGCAGCTGGTCGAGCACGAACGAGACGTCAGCGGCTCGGCCTTGGACCAGGCCGGCGCCGAAGCCGGGATCGGAGTTACTGTCGCAGGCGAGCATTCGGCGACCCGTCCGCCGGGGAGGGTCGTGGCGTGGCTTTCGTCGGTGTGGTCGATGCCCGGCCACGACATACCCGCGGCTGACCAGGTCCTGGGCCAGGGAAGTGAGGGTGCTCATCGGCTTGGTGAAGCCGGGGACAGCACCACCAGAGGCAGTGACCTCTCTGCGGGTTCGGCGTCTTTGATGGAGTTCGTCCGGGTCTTGCTCAGCGTGTCGTACGGCGCGCTCGCGATTCCGGCGCCTTTCAAGAGGAGCGCTGTTTATCTGGGGTAGTGAGCCTCTTCCCGCAGGTCAAAGAGAGGTGATCTTGTCAGGCACGACAAATGGTTCTCTCTTGAGAGCGGTCAGGATCTAGGGTGCCTGCATGAAGATCCGCGCCGCCGCGGCAGAGGACGCCGGCATCCTGGCCCTGCTGAACTCTCACGTTCATGCGATCCACGCTGCTCACCGCCCCGACGTCTACCGCGTCGACCCACCCGCAGACGAACTGACCGACTACTTCGCGGCTCTCCTGGTCAAAGACGTCACGCGTGCTTTCATCGCCGAGATTGATCGTCCAGTCGGATATGCCGTGGCTGCCGTCGTGCGTCGCGAGGAAAACCCGTTCCTCCGCGCCGAATCCTTCATTCTCCTCGATCAGCTGGCGGTGGATCCACAAGCGGCCAGACGCGGGGTTGCGAGTCAGCTGATCGAGGCCGTGCGGGATGCGGGCAGGCGGGAGGGCTGCCAGAGGCTGCTAACCGACGTGCTGGACTTCAACAAGGACGCCAAGGCCTTCTATGCGGCGGCCGGATTCGCTGAGTTGAAACACGTGCTGGAGCAGCCGCTTTGATGCTTGCGCGGAGTTGCTCCGCCGCAGGTGAGCGCGTGGAGAGACGATCGATCAGCGATGGGCCGTTGCAGTGAGGCGCCGCAGTGCGGCGTGGGCGGGTGGGCCCCACATGGCCTTGCCGCGATGGTTAGCTGGGGTGTTGAGCGAATCTGCTGGTCAACTGGTTGAAGGCATGTCAGGCACGTCAGGCACGTTGTCGAGAATGTCGGTTTGGGATGTTGCGTGGGTGTGTGCGTCATCTGTCGGGTCTTAGCGGCATGTGAGTACTCGTGGAGGACGCCGCCGAGCCGGTCTCATCGGCGTACGTTCAGGTCGGTGATTCGCTGTGGGTCCGCGATCGGATCGGGGACAGCGCGCAGCGGGGATGCTTGGTTCAGGGCCTGGTGGGTTCGGTGCTGGTTGTAGAAGCGTTCGTACTCGCGCAGGGCGTGCCGAAGATGAGGCGGCGATCGAGAAGCTCGTGGCGGCAGGACTGCACCCACCGCTCCATGACGGAGTTCATCCGCGGCGTCCGAATGCCGGTGAGCACCGTCGTGCTGCCGGCCTCGGCAAGGACTCCGTCCATGATGGCAGGGAATTTCCCACCCCGATCTCGGAGGACAGCCGCTCGGGCGGGCTCGGGAGACGCGGCGTGGTCATGGGAAGTTCGACCGCGGGCATGAGGCCGCCGGCGGTGGGTGGGAGCACACCCAGTCGAGCAGGTCACCGAATGCCGGACTCTCCCCCGCGATGAAGGGGACGGCAGGGGCCGGCCGAGTACGCTCCCGGTCAATCGGCCCGCGCGCTGCCGGGCCGCCGTCCTGTCGCCTGCCTGATGGCGTCCACTGGTACATCCGTCAGCGGGGTACGAAATAGTCCCCTTACATGACAATTATCCCTGTGTTCACCTTCGCGTCCCAATGACAAGAGGGAGGCATTAAGGCCCGAGGGGTTGGCTCTCAGGGCCTACTGGTGCAGTGAAAGGTACACCTGTGACTTCCTCCATCTCCCGCCGTCATCTCCTCCGTGCCGGCACGGCCGGCGGCCTGGGCATCGTCATCGCCGGCAGCGTCGAGGCCATCGCCGGTCCCACCGCCGCCCGGGCCGCCCAGGCCGGGCTCGGCAAGACGGCCGGCTACGGCGCTCTCGTCGCGGACCCCGCCGGCCTGCTCGCCCTCCCTGAAGGCTTCTCCTACAAGGTCGTCGCCCAGGCGGGCAAGTCCCTGCTGGAGTCGGGCGAGCCCACGCCGAGCGACGCCGACGGCACCGGGTGCTTCCGCGGGCCGAACGGCTTCGTCCTCGTGAACAACCACGAGATCGGCGGCAGCGAGCCGTACGGCGTGCCGGCGCTGCCCGGACTCACCTATGACCCCGGTGCGCGCGGCGGCACCACCACCATCGAGGTCGACAAGAACGGGAAGCGGATCCGCGAGTACGTCAGCGTGGCAGGTACGCACAACAACTGCGCCGGCGGCATCACTCCCTGGAACACATGGCTGACGTGCGAGGAGACCGAGCAGCGGGCCGGCGGCAAGTACCAAAAGGACCACGGGTACGTGTTCGAGGTCGACCCGTTCGACCAGGACGCCAACCGCGACCCCGTCGCGCTGAAGTTCCTCGGCCGGTACGCGCACGAGGCCGTCGCGGTCAACCCGCGCAACAACGAGATCTACCTGACCGAGGACGCCGGCGGCCCGAACGGCCTGTACTTCCGGTGGACCCCGCCGAAGGGTTTCCGCGCCGGCAAGGGCGCGCTCCGCAAGCTGGCACTCAACGACGGCGGCGACACGGCGGGCAAGCTGGAGGCCATGCGCTGCCGCAAGGGCAGCAGGCACATCGCCGACCTGTCCGAGGCCACCCAGCCGGGCACCAAGTACAAGGTCGAGTGGGTCGACGTGCCCGACCGTGACGCGAAGACGGTGCCGGTGCGCAAGCAGTTCACCGACGAGCAGGTCACCCGCAGCCGCAAGCTCGAAGGGGCCTGGTGGGGCGACGGGGGCGCCTACTTCGTCGCGAGCTTCGCCCGGCACGACGACGGCAGCGTCAACGAGCACGACGGGCAGGTCTGGTTCTACGACCCCGAGTCGGAGACGATCACGCTCAAGACCATCTTCGGCGTGAACCCCGACCCCGAGGCCGACACGAACTACGACGGGCCGGACAACATCACCGTCTCGCCGTACGGCGGTGTCATCCTGGCCGAGGACGGCGAGGGCCTCAGCCACCTGGTCGGCGTCACCGACAAGGGCGAGCCCTACCCGATGGCCCGCAACGAGCTCAACGACAGCGAGTTCACCGGGCCGACGTTCAGCGCGGACGGGCAGATTCTGTTCGCCAACATCCAGTCCCCCGGCTACGTCTTCGCCATCACCGGCCCCTGGAGCCAGCGCCCGGGCGACGGGCCGCGCTGACCCGGGCCCGGCCCATGAAGCCGACGCCGCCGCGCCATTCCGCTCCCGTCGTGACCGGGAGCCGGTGAGGCGGCGTGACCGCTGGTCAGGTGCGGGGAACATGGCCTGCGGCAACCTGGACCACGGGCCCTACGGCTGGAGCGGCCCGATCGCCTGCTGACCTTCGCGCGTTGACGAGCCGGCCGCCAACGGAACTGCTGAAATAACAGGTCGCTCGGCCCGGCCTCGACCGAGCGACCTGACGCAACGACACCGCGGACACGGCCCCGGCATCCAGTTGGCCCGACCCATATTCAGAGGCCGCGCCGCCCACGGGCCGGCGTATCACGGGCGGGCTGGTACGGGTCGGCGGCGGAACTCATAGAACGGCGTGCGGTCGAGCACGAACCGGTCGTGAACGACCCACCGACGCGGACCGTGACGCACTCGGCCACCGAAGCGCCGGCGCTGCTGTCCAACGCTCATGCGGGGCCAGAGCGGCGATCCGGCCGTCCGCCGCGTTACGGGACCCCACCACGCCCAGCTCCGCGCCACGACGCTGCAGACCGCCTCGGGCTTCACCGCGTCTGGGCACTGTCACTCCTCAAGGACGCAAGTCAGATGGTGTCGATCATCGCGAGCGTTGCCAATGGCAGCGAGTACTGTGTGGCGGCCACTTCACGTTCGCCCGGGTGCCCGATTCACGAGCCGTATATGGCGAAGGCGTCGGTCGCGAGCGGTCTCCGCCCGATCGCCCCGCGGGGCGTTCTGGACCCGCTGGCTTTCTCCTGACCGGAAGTCGGGTCTTTCAAGGTCATCGTCCGCACGCGGCGATTACCGTTGACCCGGCAGGCGCAGGTCCGAGGGATCTTCACGTGCTGGTCCAGCGGACATTCCCGATGCCGCGCTGTGGCATCACTCAGGCGTTCGATCGCGCCCTCGCGCCTTGCGCAGCGCGAGCGCCCCGACGGTGAGCAGTGCGAGCGCGACGATGATCCAGCCGGTGCCAAGTCCTGCCAGCCAGTCGGCGATGGCCGCTTGCAGGGCTGTCGCGGTGCTCACGATGGGGTCGTCGGCGTCGGCTCCGGCGAAGACGCGCAGCTCGTACCAGCCGTAATAGACGACGTACAGCCCGGCGAGGGTGAGCAGGGCGCCGCTGGCTCTGGACACGTAAGGCATCAGGCGCCGTAGCCTGGCGACCACGGCGGCGCGGGCGAACGCCACCGCCAGCGACAGCACGGCGATGACCAGGCCCATGCCGAGCGCGTAGGTCGCAAAGGCGGCCGCGCCGCCGAGTAGCCCGCTGCCGGACAGGGAGGCCGAGGTGACCGCGAGGAACGGCCCGACCGTGCAGGACAGGGAGGCCAGCGCATACGACAGGCCGTAGCCGTACAGGGACAGCGGTGAGGTGGTGAGGCGGCCGGTGGCCAGGCTCGGCAGGCGCAGCAGCAGCTCCCTGCCGGACAGCAACCACAGGCCCAGCCCGACCAGGACCACTCCGATGACCAGGCTCGCCCACGGCAGGTAGCCGCCCACCGACACCGCCAGCGCGGTCACCGCGAGCCCGAACAGGCCGAAGACCGTGACGAACCCGGCGGTCATGGCCGCAGAAAGCATCAGCGCCCGTCCGACGGGACCGCGGCGTGTGGTCTCCTCATCGTTGATCAGCAGGGTGAGGTAGGCGGGCAGCATGGCGAAGCCGCACGGGTTGAACGCGGCCACGGTCCCGGCGGTGAGCGCCAGGGCGAGCGGGAGGTCGGCGGAGCTCACGCGGGCGCTCCCCCGCCGCAGGGTCCGGGCGTCGCTGCCCCTTCGAAAGGTCCGGGCACCGCCGTCACCCGTCGCGCAGCGCGCGGACGAGCTCGTCCAGCTGCTCCTTGCCGAGCGGTCCGGACGCCTTGGCGGTGGTACCGTCCGGCTTCATGAACACGAACGTGGACTGCTGGCTGACGCCCAGCTTCGTCCACACGGCTCCCTTCTCGTCCGAGAGATGCGGGAAGTTCTCCGTCTTGGTGCGCTGGACGAATTCCTTCATCGCCGCCTCGGTGTCCAGCCCGGCCACGCCGACGAAGGCGACGTCGCCGTACTGGGCGGCGGCGGCCTTGACGTGCGGCGCCTCGGACATGCACTTGGGACACCACGGCGCCCAGAACCAGAAGACCACGGGCTTGCCGGCCAGGCTCGCCCCCTGGAAGGTCTCACCGTCCAGCGTCCGGGCGGAGAATTCCAGCGCGGCAGGTACGGAACCGTTGCTCGCCGTCTCCTGCGACGCGGTCGGCTCGGGCGTCGCGGAGGCCGACGGGGCCGCCGTCGGCGCGGAGGTCATGGTGGCGGTCGCCGAGGCAGACGTGGTGCCATTCGCCGCCTCGCCCTGCCCTGGCCCGCCGCACCCGGCCGCCAGCAGGACTGCTGTCGCCATCACGGTCGCGGCTCGTACTGGGATCATGCCATTCATCCTAGAAGTGCTGCTCTACAGCACTTCTTACAGCCCGATGACGGCGAGGGCAGCCGGCACGATCGAGTACAAGCTGGTGCGGCGCCTTTCCTGGACACGCCAACACGGCGGCCCTCAAGCCTCCACGGGCTACTGGAAGGCGCCGCCGCTTACCTGAACGTTCGTGCCGTCGGCCTACACCTGCGTGTCCTCCCACTTCCGCGCCGGATGCCGCCGATCAGTAGGGGCAGCCCCCTCGCTCGCACTAGGCCGTGTTTCGAAAGATCACGTGTGAGGCGTGTCGGTGATCGTTGAACGAAGAGGTCTCCGGTAGATGGTTCAACGACCAAGAAGAACGAAATACCGGAGACCTCGTGGCCAGCGTAGTGGTG
>NZ_VDLX02000010.1 GCF_006334985.2 Nonomuraea phyllanthi | reverse complement strand
ATCATGACGTCCACCGACTGGCCCGTCTACAGCCCCTTCGCCCGCGAACACTACGGCCGCGGCCTCGAAGAAGGCCAGATCAAGGGCAAAGCGCAAGGCCGAGCAGAAGGCAAAGCTGAGGGTAAGGTCGAGGGCAAGGCGGAAGAGGGGGCCAAGTCGATCCTGCTCGTGCTGACCGCCCGCGGCTTCCACGTGCCAGAGGATGCCCGCGTCCGGATCACCTCCTGCACCGACCTCGCCCAACTCGAAACCTGGCTCACCCGCGCCGCCACCGCCCACACCCTCGACGATCTGTTCATCTGAGCCCGGCCCCGCTGCACCTTCTCCAGGGCCGCGGCTCACCACGTTGCCGCGATCACCATGCCGACCACGATCAAGGTGGCGATGGTGACGCGTAACGCGGTGAGCGCGTGCCCCCGGCCGGTGGTGGTCAACCGGGCCTCTCAGGTGTCCGTGCCGACCCGCTCCTCCAGGCGTTCGAGGCGCTGGACGAGGGGTTGCAGCTCGTTCCTGATCGCCGCGGTCAGCAGTGCCTGGACCTGGGCCTGACCCTGCCCCTGCCCTGGAGCCGGGGTGCTCTGCTGCTGGGCCTGGGCGCGTAGGTGGACGTAGCCGGCCAGAGCGGCGGTGACGGCGCGGCGGGTGAGCCGGGAGTCGGCGCCCAGTGCGCGCAGGACCTGGCCGGCGCTCCCGTCGGGCTCGGCGACCAGGCCGAGCAGCAGGTGCTCGCAGCCGACGTAGTTGTGGCCGAGGGAGGTGGCCTCGGTGACGGCGAACTCGAGGGCGTTGGCGGCGTCCCCGCTGAACGTGCGCGGCCCGGCGGCGGCCGGCTCGGAGGTGGCCGACCCGGGGGTGGCGGATCCGGAGGTGGCCGACCCGGAGGTGGCGGATCCGGCAGGGGCCGGCTCGGGGGTGGGGAGGTGGCGGGCGAGGTCGCGGCCGACCTGGTCGACGTCGATGTCCATGGCCTCCAGGACGCGCAGCGCCAGGTTGCCGCCCTCCGCCAGCATGCCGGCGAGCAGGTGCTCGGTCCCGACGCTCGCCGCCCCCTCGGCCCCCGCCCGGTCGGCGGCGAGCTTGAGGACGGCGCGCGCCCGCTGCGTCAGGTGGGTCAGCGCTCCCGACGGCTGGTCCCAGTCGACGTCAGCCAGGACGGTCTGCCTGATGGCGGTCACCCGCCGCACCGCCTGCTCCAGCGCGCGCTGGCAGACGGCCGACACCGGCACGCCGCTCTCCTTGACGGCTTCGGCGAGCTCGTCCGGCAAATACACGTTGATCTTCGGCATGCCCCCACTGTAACCCCCTAGGGGTTACAGGACAATCCCCGGCTCAGGATCGGTCGCACGTCGCGGGGCAGAAGGTCACCTCGGGGTAGCGCGAGGACGGCTTGTCCAGGAGGGGCCGCGGCTGCGACTTCAGGTGTCTGTCCAGGAAGGCCGCCACGTACGTCCGGGTCAGCTCGGAGGAGCGCGCCGCCGCCATGACGCCGTAAGCGGGCTCGACGCCGTAGGCGCCCGTCAGCAAGGGGCCGTCGGTGAAGGACTGGTGTTCCGCGCCCGACAGCACGAGCCAGCGCTTCCACCCGGTCAGCAGCTTCCAGTCGCGGTCCCACGAGGGGTCGCGCCCGCCCACGGTGTGCTGCGGCGACCCCATGAACATGAACGGCCGGGAGAACCCGCTCTTGGGGATCCGGGCGTACGTGGTGCCGTCCATGTCGATCCCGGCGCGCACGCGCGGGTCCTTCACCATGGCCGCGATGGCGCCGGCCCCGCCGATCGACTGGCCGACCATCGCGATCCTGGACAGGTCGAGCACGCGCGACCCGTCCCACCTCGACGGCAACCGGTCGAGCACGTACGAGACGTCGGCCGCCCGCCCCTGGACCACCAAGGGGCCGAAGCCGGGGTCGGTGTCGCTGTCG
Source organism: Nonomuraea phyllanthi (assembly GCF_006334985.2). Classification (GTDB taxonomy): domain Bacteria; phylum Actinomycetota; class Actinomycetes; order Streptosporangiales; family Streptosporangiaceae; genus Nonomuraea; species Nonomuraea phyllanthi. The sequence continues at coordinate 393,473 of NZ_VDLX02000010.1, read as the reverse complement.
CACGCGAGGCACTCGGCGACCCGCCCGTCGGCGAGGGTCGTGGCGTAGCTCTCGTAGGTGTGGTCGATACCGGCCACGACGTACCCGCGGCTGGCCAGGTCCTCGGCCAGGGACGTGAGCGTGCTCACGGGCTTGGTGAAGCCGGGCGAGAGCACCACCAGCGGCAGCCTCCGCCCCGCGGGCTTCGCGTCCTTGAAGGCGTTCGTACGCGTCCTGCTCAGCGCGTCGAACGGTATGGCCGCGATCTTCGAGCCCTTCAGCACGAGCTCCGACTCCTCGGGCGTCATGTACGGCGCCCGCTCCCCGTCCCGCTGCTCGGTCGGGTACCACAGGGTGACCTTGAGTTCCCGGGCGTCGGCGTCGAGGTTCCAGGGGTCGGGGCGGGAGGTGTCCGTCAGGTACAGGGCGGTGGTGCCGACCGGATGGTCGCCGGTGGGGGCCGGCAGGGTGGCGGGGCCGGTCGGCTTGGCCGAGGGGACGGTGTCGGACCGGGGCGGCACGGGCGCGGAGCAGGCGGACGCGGCGAGGACGGCCAGTCCCGCGGCGACGGCCAGGAGGTGTCTCATCGGGAGGTCCCTTCACTGGTGCAGCAAGGTCAGCGCCTTGGCCAGCACGGGGTCGCGCCCGGCGGCCGCGTCCTTCGGGGTCGTCGGCACGTAGTGGTCGGGCGCCACGCCGATCCGGTCGATCACCTCGCGATCCGGCCCCAGGTGGTGCCTCGCGGGGAGGCTCAGCATGGTGTTGTTGCGCAGCAGGTACGACTGCGCCGGCCCGGAGATGACGCCGGCGGTCCTGGTGCCGATCAGCCGGCCGAAGCCCAGGTCCTTGGCCGCCGAGCTGAAGTGCTCGCACGCCGAGGCGCAGCCGCGGTCGGTGAGCGCCATCAGCGGCAGGCCGACCAGCTCGACGGTGTCGTCGGTCCGCAGGGCCTGGCACGTGCCGTCCACGGCGCAGGTGTAGGCGGTGGCCTTGCCGTGCACGAACGCGCTCACCAGCCGGACCGCCTCCGTCGGGCTGCCGCCGCCGTTGCCGCGCAGGTCCAGCACGACGCCGGACAGCGTCCGGCCCTCGCGCAGCCTGGCGATGGCCTTGAGCACCCGGTCCGCCGAGTCCGGCGCGAACCCGCGCATCCGCACGTACGCGACGCCATCGTCCAGCAGCTTCGACTGCACCACCTGGAGCTCGGCCAGGTTCCGCTGGTAGAGGCCGGGCTTGAGCGTCACGCTCCAGCGGCGGCCGGTGGTCCGGCGCAGGAGCCGCAGCCGGACCGGGCGCGCCTCCGGGTAGCGCGGGTAGAGGGCGGGGATCGCGGGGGTGGGCTCGCCGTCGATGAAGGGTGCGGAGCCGTTGACCGCTTCGATGACGTCTCCCGGCCGCAGCCCGGCGGCCCGCGCCGCGCCGCCCTGCACGGTGGTGACGAACAGCGGGGGCAGGGCGACGCCGGGATTGCCGTCCAGCTGCGGGCCGTAGACGCTGGCCTGGAGGCCCAGGCCGTAGCCGTCGCCGTCGTAGTAGCCGGGCGGGCGCTCGCCGCCGCCGTGCGCCCAGCTGGCGTGATCGTCGCCGAGGGCGGCCACGAGGGCTTCGAGGGTGACGACGGCCAGCGTGTCGCGCAGGTCGGGCACCTGATCGGTGATCTTCCGGTAGGCGGTCTCGAACGCGGCCCAGTCGGCCTTCCGGTCGCCGGCCAGCGCGGGCATGGTGGCCTCGGGCAGGTCGTGCCCGTTGCGGTTGAGCTCCCGCGTCAGGGCGACGAATCCGGCGAGCAGCAGCGAGCGGGCGTCGAGGGTGGAGCCGCTGTAGTAGGTGCCGAGGATGCAGAAGTACGCCTGCTCGATGACGTCGATCGTGGTGGGCGTCTCCGCCTCGGGGGGTTTCTGGGGCGGCGCGCAGACCGTGCCGCCCGGCGCGCTCGCATGACTGCGCGGCGGCGTCGGCGCGGTGCAGGCCGCCGCCAGCAGGAGGGCGAGCCCGGCGGCCGCGGCCCTCACGGCGTTCATGACAGGCGCCTTCTGATCCACCAGAAGGAGAACCAGGTGAGGCCGGCGGTGAGCAGGGCGTAGATCCCGGTCTCGATCCACTGGAAGGGCCAGAAGCGCTCAAGGGGCTGGTAGGTCGCCTGCTGCCGGTAGCCGAGCCGGTTGATCTCGACCAGGCACAGGTCCATGCCGGTCCCTCCCGACGGTGCGCACGGTCCCGACGTCGTGGAGACCTCGATGGGCGCCCCCTGGCCGGCGCCGGCGATCGGGCGTCCCGACGGATCGAGCAGCTCGTTGGAGAGCACCCAGGCGCCCGCGTCGCCGGGAACGGCGTCCTTCAGGGCGATGTCCGGGGGCCCGGCTCCGTGCCGGGGGATGCCGAAGTGGTCCATGTTGCTCTCGCTGAGCTCGAAGGTGCCCGTGACCGGCGGCATCAGGTGGGGACGGACCAGCAGCGGCATGGCGAGCTGGAGCGCGGCGAAGACGGCCAGGGTGAGGGCCATGGCGGGCAGCGTGCGGCGCACCAGCATGCCCACGGTCACGCCGAGGGCGAAGGCGAAGGCCGCGTACCCCATCGGGGCGATGCCGCGCGCCCCGAACACCAGCGGAGCCATCAGGGCCAGCTCCTCGGGGGCCGACTTGTCGAGTGGGCTCGACCACCAGGTCACCGCGAGGCCGCACAGGCACGTGGCGGCCATCGCGACCAGGCCGATGAGCCCGAGCTTGACCGTCAGCCAGCGGGCGCGGGTGATGCCCTGGTTCCACACCAGCAGGTGCGTGCCCGCCTCCAGCTCGCGGGTGATCAGCGGCGCTCCCCAGAAGAGCCCGACGAGGGCGGGCAGGAGCAGCACGACCAGGCTGACGGCCAGGAAGGGGAGCTGGTACGTGCCGAAGAACTGGTCGTAGAAGTTCTTGCAGCTGTCGCTCTGCACGCAGGAGGCGATTCCGGTGGAGTAGCCGGAGGACAGGCCGGGGCCGGTCAGGGCCAGGGCGACGGCGAGCACGACGAGCACGGCGGCCGTCATCGCGGCCGCCCCGCGGAACTGGCGCCAGGTCAGCCAGATCATCGCCGCACCTCCAGGGCGACCCGCCGGTTCTCCACGGTGCGCCTGTCCATGTAGGCGAGGACGAGGTCCTCCAGGCTGAGCCCGGTGACCGTCCAGGCGGGGTCGTGGATCGGGGCGTCGGTACGGATCACGTACGTGCTCTGCCGCTCGGTGTGGCTGGCGGAGATGACGTGCTGGTCGGCGGGCAGCCGGTCGGGATCGCGGCGCGGGCCGGTGAGCCGGTAGTGGGTGGCCAGCAGCTTGTCGGTCTCCCCCGCCACCTGGACGCGGGAGTCGACGATGACGATCAGGAAGTCGCAGACCCGTTCCAGGTCGGAGACCAGATGGGACGAGAGCACGACGCTGAACTCGTGCTCGACGGTGGCCTCCATGAGCCCCTGCATGAACTCCCGGCGGGCCAGGGGGTCGAGCGAGGCCACGGGCTCGTCCAGGATCAGCAGCTCGGGCCGCTTGGCCAGGCCCAGGGTGAGGGCGAGCTGGGCGCGCTGGCCGCCCGACAGCTTGCCGGCGCGCTGGGCCGGGGCGAGGCCGAGCCGGGCGATGCGCTCCCGCGCCATGGCGGCGTCCCAGCGGAGGTTGAGCCGCGCGCCCAGCCGCAGGTGGTCGGCGACGCTCAGCCCGGCGTAGACGGGGGTGTCCTGCGCGACGAAGCCGACCTTGGCGAGCTGCGCGCGGCCGCCGGCGGGGCGGCCGCCCAGCACGGTGATGCCGCCCGTCGTGGGCTCCAGCTGGCCGCTGGCCAGCTTCAGCAGCGTGGTCTTGCCGGCTCCGTTGGGGCCCACGAGCCCGACGACGTGGCCCGCCGGGATGTCGATGCTGCACTCGCGCAGCGCCCAGCGCCTGCCGTATCTCTTGCCCAGTCCATGGGCCTCCAGGACGGACGTCATGAGAGCTCCTCCGGAGCCTTCATGACGTAGGCGCTGTGCCTGCTGGTGGCCTCGCTTCGCTCGGTCACGCTATGTCCTCCTCAGCGGCGGTCCGAAAAGTGGTCATGAAGAGGGCCTCGATGCTCTCGTCGTCGAGGCCCGCCCTGCGGGCCTTGGCCAGCCACCGCCGCAGCTCCAGCCGCAGCGGGCCGTGCGCGGCCAGCGAGGTGTCGGTGAGCGTCGCCGTCACGAACGTCCCGACCCCCGGCCGGGCGGCGACCAGGCCCTCGTGCTCGAGCTCCCGGTACGCCTTGAGGACGGTGTTGGCGTTGATCGCCAGTTGCGCCACGACCTCCTTGACGGTCGGCAGCTGGTCGCCCTCCCGCAGCATGCCGAGCCGGAGCGCGTGCCGTACCTGCTGGACCAGCTGCAGGTACGGCGAGAGGCCGGACTTCGCATCCAGATGGAACTCGATCACCGAAATCTCCATTTATCTACTGTCCTAGGACTTTAGATTCTTACATGTATGGAGCCGGTAAAGAAGGCAGGCGAAGGCGACCGGGCGTCCCCGGGACTCTCAGGCGGGTGTCAGCGCAGGAGCAGGCGGTCGCGCAGGCGGGTGGTGAGCGGGGTCGCGGCGCGTACGGCCCGGCGGACGGCGTCGCTGCGCTGCCAGGCGGCGGTGGCGGCGTCCTCGGTGGCCGTGTCCGGCGCGTACCGGACATAGTTAAAGATTTCCGCCAACGGCGCGATATTTGCGGCTATCTCGCCGGATTGCTGGACGACGACGTCCTCGGCCGTGAGCGCGTCCCGGCCCTTGAGACCCAGATCGTCGCAGGCCTGCCGCCACGCGCCCAGCACGCGCAGCTCCGGCCCCTGCGCCCGGCGGCGCCGGCGCCGCCGCCACCACGGCAGGGCCACCACCACCCCCGCGTACGCCGCCAGCAGCGCCCCGCCCGCAACCGACGCCCACACCCAGGCCGGCGGGCCGCTCGCGGGCTCCTCACCGTTCCCCGTGGGCTTCGGCCGGGACGGCTCGGCCCGGTCGCTCCCGCCCTTGCCGAGCTCGCTCTCCAGCTTCTCGCTCTCCTCGATGGACGAGGACACGACGTCGTGGTCGTCCTTGGCGCCGCTGCGCCCCGGCGTGGGGTAGAACGGCCGCCAGCCCAGCCCGTCGAACTTGATCTCCGCCCACGCCATCACGTGGCCCGACCTGACGTGGTAGACCCCACCGGACTCCTGCCCGGGCCGGAAGCCCACCACGACCCGTGACGGCAGCCCGAGCGTCCTCGCCATGAGCGCGAACGCGGACGCGAACTGCTCCGACGTCCCCCGGTGCGTCGTCTGCAGGAAGAACTCCAGCCCCTTGAGCGAGTGCCCCGGGGGCGCGGTGACGTCGTAGCTCGCGCTGGTGCGCAGGTAGCGCTGCAGCCGGTACGCCTGCGTGATCGGCGTGGTCGCGCCCTTGGTGGCCTCCTGGGCGAGCCGCTGGAACAGCCGCTCCTGCGGCCCGGCCGGGAACGCCGTCAGGCTCGGGTCGTTCGCGGGGGTGGCGGCGAGCAGGTCCTCCTTGGACGGCTTGGGCACCCGCGAGGTCACCTCGTAGCTCGTCCCCCTGGCGGGCGCCCGCTCGGCGATCAGCGCCCCGCTATCGGGGTCGACCGCGAGGCCGCGCACGCCGCTGACCTGCTCGGGCCGCTCGGCGGCGGGCAGCCAGGTGCCCGGCAGGCCGTCGAACGTCACCCTCTGCCGGACGACGTCCACCTCGCCCGTCCACTCACCCTCGGGCACCTGGCCGCCGGTGGCCCGGAAGCTCGCGCCGGAGGTCCAGCGCACGCCGTCGTACCGGTCGAGCACGGCCAGCCGCCAGTTGAGCGGTTCGCCGGCCTCGACGGTGAACAGCTCCCTGTCGGGGATCTGCAGCCACGCCGAGACCCGGTCCAGCGGGCTGACGCTGTCGACCTGCCGGGGCGGCGGGAGGTCGGCGGCGTCGCGCGGGTTGTACGGGCGGGCGGCGATCGGCAGCAGCGGGCCCACGACCAGCGCCAGCGCGGCCAGCGCGGCGGCGGCCGGGATGCCGGCGAGCAGCCAGAGCGGCGGCCGGTCGTCGCGCAGCAGCGCCAGCGCCGCGACGAGCACGAACAGCGCCGCCGCGACCGGCAGGTTCGAGCCCTCGCCGTCCACGCCCAGGAGCAGCGCCGCGCCGAAGACGAGCAAGGCGGGGACGGCGGCCACGATCCTGGTACGGGTCCTCGCCACGGTCTCGGCGCCGATCGTGGCGGCCGCCCAGACGAGGGTGTGCACGAGGACGAGCAGGCGCGGCTCGGGTTGGGCGGGGAGGAGGGTGGTGAGCAGCGCGTGCCAGGAGTTCGCCACGTCGGCGACGATCCCGGGCTCGACGCCCTGGTAGAGGGGGATGGTGCCGGCGAACCAGAGGACGACGTCGAGGGCGAGGGCCAGCCACAGGGGGCGGCTGCGGGCGAGGGCGGCGACGGCCGCGGGCGCGGTGGCCGCCGGGACGACGGCGAGCAGCAGGCCGGGGTCGGGGAAGACGCGGTGGAAGCCCCAGCCCGCGGTGCCGGCGACGGCCGCGACCAGCGCCGCTCCGGCCGCCCGCCGCCACAACGCCGTCCCGTCCCGCCGGCCCTGCACCGTCCCGTCCCGCCGGCCCTGCACCGTGCCGTCCCGCCGCCCCTGCACCGTGCCGTCCCGCCGTTCCTGTGCGGAACCGTCCCGCCACGTCTCCGCGGGCGCGGGCGGGCCGGGGCGCGAGGCGTGGCGGGTCATCGGGACCTCCACGCGAGCGGCAGCTCCTCCAGCGCGGCCATCGGCAGGACGGTGACGCCGGGCACGGCGACCTGTCCCGCGCCGACGTACACGCAGATCACCCGGTCGAAGCGGCGGCGGACCCCGGCGGCGCGCCCGGCCTCCGCCGGGTCCGCCGTGACGAGGACCAGGGAGCCGCCGCCCCTGGCCACCCGCATCGGCTCCGTGACCCCGGCCGTGCCCGCCCGCACGAGGGCCAGGCGGTCCAGCACCGATTCGGGGTCCTTGATGTCCGGTACGGGTCCTTCGCCGGTGATGAGCCGTACCGGGAAGCCGGCCCTGGCGGCGGCCAGCGCGACCGAGGCCGCGGCGTCCACGGCCGGTTCCGTCAGGTCGCGGGTGTCCAGGACGACCGTGGTGGTCGGCAGGCTCGCGTCGATGAGCTGGCGGACCATGAGCGTGCCCGTGCGGGCGCTGGATCGCCAGTGGACGTGGCGCAGGTCGTCGCCGACCACGTACTCGCGCAGGGTGTGGAAGGTGACCGTGCCGCTGGGCGCGTTGTCGCTGGTGGGGCCCTCCAGGTGGTGGGCCCGGCCGGACGGCGGGACGGGCAGCGCGACCGTGCGGGGCCGTACCAGGAGGGTGACGGGCGAGCCGTACTCCCTGACGCGGCGCGTGAGCCCGAACGGGTCGGCCCGCACGAGCAGCAGCGGCCCCACCGGGATCTCGCCGCGCACGTCCGTCGGCAGCGGGTACGACACCGTGCGCGCGCCCCCCTTCGGCAGTCTGGGCAGGTCGACCGTGTGCTCCGAGGCGCCGATCCGGTCCTGGGCCCGCAGCCCCGACAGGGCGCGGCGGCCGAGGTTGGTGACGTTGAGCACGGCCACGGCGGCCTCCCCGCGCGGCACCTTCAGCGGCGTGACCTCGCGGCGCACCTCCAGGCGCGGCTTGGGAGCGGTCCAGGCGAGCGCGAGCGCCAGGGCGAGCAGGCCGCCGGTGGCGAGCACGACCGGCTCGGGGTAGCCGAGCGCGAACCCGGCCGCGTACAGCACGGCGGACCCGGCCAGCGTGCCCCACCCGAGCGGGGTCAGCACCGCCGTCAGCCGGTTCACCGTCGTCGGCCGCACGCTACGCCGCCTGCGGCACCGGCATCCCGGCGAGGATCTCGCCGAGCGCGGCCGCCGCGGTGACCTCCCGCAGCTCCGCCTCGGGGGTGAGGATCAGGCGGTGCGCCAGCACCGGCACGGCCAGCGCCTTGACGTCCTCCGGCACCACGTAGTGGCGCCCGGCGGCGGCCGCCTTGACCCTGGCCGCGCGCAGCAGCGCCAGGCTGCCCCGGGGGCTGGCGCCGAGCTTGAGGTGCGGGCTGGTGCGGGTGGCCGCGCACAGCGCGACGATGTAGTCGTAGACCGGGTCGGCCACGTGGATGCGCGAGGCGAAGTCGATCATTCCCGACACGTCGGACGCGCGCGCGACCACCGGCAACCGCTCGACCTGCGGTCCCGTCGGCATGCCTTTGAGCACCTCCACCTCCGAGACGTGGTCGGGGTAGCCGACGGAGATCTTCATCAGGAACCGGTCCAGCTGCGCCTCGGGCAGCGGGTACGTGCCGTCCATGTCGACCGGGTTCTGCGTGGCCACCACCAGGAACGGCCTGGGCACCGGATGCGGCTCGGCGTCCACCGTGACCCTGCGCTCCTCCATGACCTCCAGCAGCGCGGCCTGGGTCTTCGGGGAGGCGCGGTTGATCTCGTCCGCGAGCACGATGTTGGCGAAGACAGGGCCGTGGTGGAACTCGAACTTCTGGTGCGCCTGGTTGAAGATCGACACGCCGGTGATGTCGCTCGGCAGCAGGTCGGGGGTGAACTGGATGCGCCGCCACTCGGCGTCCACGCTGGCCGCGACGGACCGGGCGAGCGTGGTCTTGCCGGTGCCCGGCACGTCCTCGACGAGGAGGTGGCCCTCGGAGAAGAGGCAGATCAGGGCCAGCTCGATCGCCTCGTGCTTGCCTCGGATGATGCGCTCGATGTTGGTGGCGAGCAGCTGGAAGCGCTGCGAGAACTGCCCGGCCAGCTGCGCGCTCTGCTGCTGCGGCTGCTGCTGGTAGGACAGCTCGGCGTGGTGCTGCGGGTAGGACTGCTCGGCGTGCTGCGGGGGCTGCTGGTAGCTCTGCTCAGAGTGCTGCGGCTGCTGCTGGTACGGCTGCGAGGTCTGCTCGAACGGGTCCTGGTAGTGGTACTGGGTCAACCGAGACCCCTCCTCAGTCGGTGCACTCGAAGAGCGGCGCGGCCGGGAAGCCGCCGCGCGGCGTGGTCATCAGGGTGTCGCTGATGTAGGCGGTGCCCCCCTTCCACTCGATCCTGTCCCAGATGCTGCTGGTCTCGTTGGACTGGTCCTCGTGCACCGACATGCCCTTGACCTGGCAGATCACCGTCAGGTTCAGGTACTTGCCCTTGTCGATCTGCCCGATCTGGCAGCCGCCCGTGGCGCACGAGTTGATCTTGGAGTTGGTCTGGTCGTTGTTGGCGTTCTTGTAGGCGTGCCTCGGGTAGGCCAGGTCCACCTCGGTCGTGGCGACGTCGGGGCTCTCGCCGGCCGCGTTCTTGGCCTTGAGCTTGAACGTGTACTTCTGGTTGTTCTTCAGCCCGCCGACCGAGAACGAGGTGCCCGTGATGCCGCTGTTCGTGGCGGCGCCGGTCAGCTCGTAGGTGACGCCGTCACCGGCGTTGGCGGGGGCGCTCCAGCTCAGGTCGGCGCCCCGGTTCTTGGCCTTGGCGGCGAACCCGCTCGGGGAGCCGGGCGCCACGCACGGCTTGGCCCCGGCGCTCGGCTCCGACTCGACCTCGCCGCCCGCCCAGTGCGCGACCACCACGAACGTGTACTCGCTCGCGCAGTCCCCGCCCGTGAACTCGAACCGGAACGGCCCGTTCGCGTCCACCGACTCCGGCATCGGCCTGCCGCCACCGGAGGTGGTCTTCAGCGTGTACCGCTCGACCTCGCCGCCGGTGGACGGGCTGAAGCTCACCGTCACCGTGCCGGGCCCGGACCTGGCGCTCACGGCGCCGGGCGGGGAGGGCGCGCTGGGCGTCGGCGTGGGGGTGGGAGTGGGCGTGGGTGACCTGGTCGGTTCGCGCGTCGGCGTGGGCTCCTCGCTCTCACGGGTACGCGTGGGGCGGGCCGGCTCCGTGCGCGTCGGGAGGGGGTCGGGCCGGTCCACCGTCTGGTCCGTGTCGTCCGTCTGGGTGGGGTCGGTGCGCGGCGTCTGCTTGGGTTTGGGGGTGCTGGTCGGCCCCGGTACGTCGGAGTCGTCCTTGTCGATGTCGTGCTTGCGGCCTTCCGGGTCGATGACGACGGCCTTGTCGCCGTTCTCGTCGTTGGCCCAGAGCAGGCCGTCCTTGACGAACACGTCCACCGGGCCCGGCTTCTCGGCCACCTGGAGGGTCGTGGGCCGGCCGCCGTCCGCGCTGTCCCAGACGATCAGCGAGCCGTGGCCCTGGTCCGGCACGTACACCTTCGTGCCCAGCACCTGCGGCACCCCGAGGTTGCCGGGGTCGTCCGCCTCGACCTTGGTGCTGAGCACCGCGTTGGAGGCGGTGTCGATGACCACGAGCAGCCCCGAGTCGCCCGGCGTCAGGATCGGGACCAGGGAGCCCTCGGTCGTGGCCGGGGTGAGCACGCCGCCCTGGGCGGCCTGGGCCACGCCCTTGGGCAGCGTGATCTCGCCGACGCCGCCGTCGGCGCCGATGATCGTGGCGGTGGCGGCGCGGGTGTTGACCACGACCGGCAGGCCGCCGGCGATGGTGACCGACAGCTCCTCGCCCGGCTCGCCGACCTTGAGCGGTGCCGCCGCCACGCCCTTGGTGACGGGCACGACCTCGCCCTTGGCGGTCACGGGCACCCACAGGCGGCCGCCGCCGTCGATGCGGGCCGCGCCGAGCGGCCCCGGCAGCGTGATCGGGGTGCCGACGGTGTTGAGGGTGACGGGGTCGATCTGCTGGACCTTGCCGGAGGCGGGGTCCACGGCGTACGCGGTCCTGCCGGACACCGCCAGTTGCAGCCCGGCCGCGCCGAGGTCGCGGGTCTGGGAGACGGTCAGCTGGCTGGGCTCGACGCGGCTGACGTAGCCGGTGCTGTCGTCGACGAGCAGCACGTTGCCGCCGTCCTGCACGACGCGCAGCTGCCGGCCCGCCTTGTCGTTCAGATAGCCGTCGACCTCGCCCGACAGGCCGTTGACGTGCACGATCTTGCCTCTGGCCGTGGTCCAGAGCCAGGCGCCGACGTCGGCCAGCTTGGGGCTGGCGCTGGACACGCCCACGCCGAACCACGCGGCCGCGGCCACCAGGATCGTGGCCACCGCGCCGGCGATCACCGCTGTGGCCCTGTCTCCTCGGAGCATGCGCCTCCGCACGCGTAACTCACCCCGTATGTACGACTACATAGCGTTTTGCCCCCGATTATCGGGCATCACATTAGCGTTCACCGGTCGCTCATGCGTAGATACTGGCTGGTAGCGCTTCTGAGGTTGCCGTCGAGTACCGAGACTGTCGGTGCGAAGCCGTACCTTAGTCCCCGTGCCGGAAGAGCCTCTGACCCTCGACGCCGTCCTCACCGACGAGGCCGTCCTGTCGACCTACCGCCGGATGTTCGCCGCGCTGGCGCGCGACAGCGGGGCGGTGGTCGACGACCCTGCCCTGGTCGACATCGCCGAGACGTTGTTCTCGGCGTTCGCGGAGGCCGGCGAGGAGTGGCTGACGCACGAGCAGATGCGCTTCGCCTGCCGGGCCTATCCGGCCGACCAGTTCGACAACCGGCTGCGGGTGCTCAAGGGGCTCGGGGCCGTCCGCGAGGTGTTCCCCAAGCCCAACCAGCTGCGTTACCGCGCCTCGTTCACCAGCGTCGTGGGGCTGATGTTCATCAGGCGGATGATGTCCGACGGCGGCCAGTCGGAGATGCACCGGCTGCTGGCGCTCGAAGACCTCAACGTCGCCGATCCGCGCACCACGATGGAGGAGGCCCGGCAGAGCGCGGTCAACCTGGCGCGGGCGTTCCGGCTGTGGGCGCTGGAGCTGATCACCCTCACCACGGGCACCATCGAGGAGCTGCGCGAGCAGGCGCCCAAGCTCTGGGGCACCGAGGAGATCGCCCGGCGCGCGCAGGGCCTGCACGGCACCATCCTGACCCGCTGGCCCGAGCTCGACCGGGTCTGCACCGACCTGCGGGCGGCGATCTACGCCTACAGCGACGCCTCCCGCCGCGCCGCCGGCCGCCTGGCCGACTCGGCCGGCACCACGCGCAACCTGACGTTGCTGCCGACCGAAACGTGGCGCACGTTCGCGCAGACCGCGTCGCGGGAGCGGCTGGCGGCCGTGCTCGACGGGTTCGTCTTCGACGCGCCCGCGCCGTGGCACGACCCGGCCGCCATCGCCAGGGCCGTGGACGAGGCCCCGCGCCCCGCCCCCGCGCAGCCCACTCCCCCGCGCTCCCACCTGCCCGATCCCGGGCCTGACTCCGCGCTCGACAGCTCGCCCGACGCGGCCGCGGAGCGGCTGCGCGAGGTGGCCGAGTCGCTGCTGGGCGACGGCTCCCGGGTCGCCCTGGCCGACGTGCTCGGCGACGACTGGCCGTCGGCGCGGCGCGTGCTCGCCGACCTGACGACCGTGGATCTGCGGCCGGAGCTTCCCTACCGGCTGGCGTGGTCCGACGGGCTCACGATCGACCCCGAGGGGGAGCCGTCCTGGCTCTCCCACGGCTACCTGGAGCGCACGTGATGACTTCCACCGACCACTCGGGCGCCGTCGCTCATGTGCGGGCGCGGGCGGGCGGGCCGCTGTGGCTGGACGCCGGCGTGCCCGCGCCGGCCGGGATGGTGCGGCTCACCCGTCCCGACGCCACAGGCCAGGCGTTGCCGGTGTGGCCCGACGGGGTGACGCCGTCGTTGCTGGAGGAGTACCAGGTGGCGCCCGTTCCGGTGGAGCGGGCCGGCGAGACGCGCCGGGTGCTGGCGGCCGTGCTCAAGTGCTGCTGGGCCGACCTGTCCGTCGACCCGTGGCCAGGCCGCCCGGCGCCCGTGGAGCTGGTGCTCGACACGTACCGCGCGCTGATCGGCCGCACCGACGACCTGATGCGCAACTGGGCGATCGGCGCGCTGCGCCGCCTGCACGACTCGGCGTGGATCGTCATGAGCGACGGCGTGGTCGTCCTCGGCCCGCGCTGCGCGCTGTGGCCGGTCGAGTCGCACGCGCAGCTGCAGGAGCTCGTACGCCGCCTGCCCGAGCCCGAGCGCCCCGAGCTGACCGTGGTCCGCGACGCCGACATCGTGGCCGCCGCCGAGTCCGCCCCCGAGGGCGCGGGCGGCCGGGTCGAGGGTGGCGCGCCGGAGTTCGGCGATGTGCTGGGAGCCTATGACGAGCGGCGGCGGGCGGAGCTGGTGGCGGCGTACATGGCGGTGGAGCACGCCGCCGAGCCGGTGCAGGAGGTGCGCTTCGCCGCCCTGCGCGACCCGGCGCTGCGTCACACGCTGGGTGAGATGCTGGCCAGGCGCGGCCGTGCCCTGATCCAGCACCGCGACCGCTGGACCTCCGGCTTCGACGACGCCCATGCCAGGGCGGCGACCACGTACGAGCCACTCACGCGGGCGGACGGTGAGGCGGGGGCCACCGTCCCGGACGCGGCGCCCGAGGCCGCCGGAGAAGCCGTGGCAGGAGCCGGCTCCCCCGATCACCACGGCACCGCGAGCGGCGACGGATCCCTGCCCCACCACGGCACCTCGATCGACGCCGGGTCTCCGCCCGGCCACCGCACCGTGGCGGGCGACGGTGGCGGCGCGGGGCGTGGGCGCCACGCCGCGGAGACGGGGCTGGGGGTGAGCGAGCGGGCGGTCCTGACGCTCGTCCTCGTCCATTCGGTCGCGATCCCGAGGGCGGAGGGGCTGCTGCCCGAGGATTCATGGCTGTCGCCGCACCCCACCCCGGTGGACGAGCTGCGCCGCCACACCCAGCTCCCCATCGGCGAGCTGGAGGCCGCGTTGCGCGGGTTGCGGCACGCGGGGCTGTTGAGCCAGGTCAAGGCCGGCGAGGAGGCGGGCGGTTACGTGCCGGGGCCGCAGTTCCACCGGCTCACTCCGGCGGCCCGGCGGCGGTTGCAGGAGGAGCTCATCCTGGCGGCCGGTCCGAGCACGCCGCTGGCGGCGGCCGTACGCGCCCGGAGATCGGCGCAGACGAGAGAACCACGGGGGTAGCAGGTGTCGCAGTTGGAGAACGTCGTCGGGGACCGCGTACTGATCGCCGTGCAGGCGGTCAACATTTCGCGGCTTTCGACCCATCCGGTGCCCACCGTGCCCGGCACCCTCATCGTCGTCGCGGGCGCCGGTCCGAAGGACTCCAACGGCGCCGGCAAGTCGTCGTTCATCGCGTCGATCACGGCGTTGCTCGGCGACGAGCAGTGGCGTTTCGCCTCCGGGGCCAAGGCGGTGTCCGAGCTGCTCTTCAACGCGGAGCTGGCCAGCGGCGCCGGGGCGCGGCAGTGGGCGAGCGCCGATCACGGCTACATCGTGGGCGTGTTCGGCCGGCCCGGCATGGACGGCTTCGACCAGCCCGGCACGGACCACCCTGAGCAACCTGCCCCGGGGGGCGTCGCTTCACCCGGCCCCGGTCCGGCGGCCGCGACCCCTGAGCGGGCGGGCGAGGGTCCGGCGGCCGGCGGCACAGGGGTGGACCGTGCCGAGGGTGAGCTCGTGCTCGAAAGCCAGGACGGCGAGTTGTTCGAGGTGCCCGACACCTCGGGCGGCGCGCTCACCGTGTGGCTCAAGGTCAACCAGGAGGCGCCGCACCTGGAGATCCGCTGGCGCGAGGGGGTGCACCTGGCGGGCTCCCCGTCCGAGGCGGAGCGGGTGGCGCGGGCCGACGAGATCTGGGCGTCCCTGCCCAAGTCGGCCGGACGGCGCGACGTGGTGGCGCGCGACCTGACCAAGGTCCTCTACGGCGACAAGGTCAGGTGCGTGTCGTTCCTGTCCACGTCCGTACGCAGCAAGGTCGCCACCAACCTGCTCTCCCAGCCGCTCAACGAGATCTCCCCCGAACGCGTCTTCGAGGCCATCGCCGCCCTGACCGGCCTCGACGCCGAGCTGGAGCAGGAGCGCGAGGCCCGCCGTGACGAGCACGCCAAGCGGGTGCGCGCGGCGCAGGCGGCCGAACGCCTGGCGGAGTTCGAGGGTGAGTCGAAGGCGCTGCTGACCACGTTCGACCGGCGCGACCAGGCGCGGGTGCGGCTGGCGGACGCGCTGCGCTGCTGGCGGGGCAGGCAGGCGCGCAAGCTGGCCGACGCGGCGGCCAAGGACGAGTCGCTGGCCGCCGATCTGGAGCGGCACCACGCGGCCGGCGAGGCGGCGGCCGAGGCGATCGCGCTGACGAGGGCGGAGATCGCCACGCTGCGGGAGGACACCCTCGACCGGCAGGTCTCGCAGGCCCGCAAGGAGCTGGCGGCGCTCCAGGCGCGGTCGGCCAAGCTCGACGCCGACCGCGCGGTGGCGGAGAACTCCGCCGACGAGCTGCGCGCGATGATCCCGGCGCTTGAGGAGACGCGGCGGTTCGCCGACGGGCGCGACGTGCCCACGGCGGAGCGGGAGCTGGAGGAGGTGCGCCTGCGGCTCAACGAGGCGCTCAAGGCGCTGGGCGTGGCCGACCAGGAGGTGGCGAGCGCGCAGGCGGCGCTGGACGACGCGGAGGGCGGGCCGGCGGCGGCCCAGCTCAACGCGCTGGCGGCGGCCGGCATCGGCGCGACGGGGCTGCTGGACGCGCTGGACGTGGCCGAGCAGGCCCGCGACGCCGCCCACACGTCCGCTGTCGCGTCACCCTCCCGTGCGGTACGCGGGCCAGGTGCCGGAGATCTCGGCCCCCGGAACGGCGACGGTGAGCGGAACGGCGACGTCCCGAATGCCGGGGCGCCTGACGTCCAGGGTGACGACGGGGCGTCGCGGGACGGCCAGGCTGGAGATGCGGAGGCTGCGCGCAGCGGGCAGAGGGCCGAGGCACTGGGAGCCGCGCTCAAGGCCCGCTACGGGAAGGCGAACGGCGGTGGGGCGAACGGCGGTGGGGCGAAGGCGGCCGGCGGGGTCGTTCTGGGCGGGCTGCGCGGCTGGCCCAACGAGCACGCGGTGATCGTGGACGCGGCGCAGCTGGGTGAGGCCGCTGCCGCGCTGGCCGGATTGCCCGGTTCCGTGCTGGTCAGCTCGGCCGGGGTGAGCGTCGTGGGGGCGTTCGACGGGGTGGCGACCGGGCGGGAAGCCCGGATCAAGGCGGCCGAGCAGCGGCTCAACCGGGCGAAGGACAGCCAGGAGGCGGCGGCGCAGGCCGTACACCATGGGGAGGAAGCCGTCGCCGAGGCGCAGCGGCGGCTCGAAGGGGCCAGGGCCGGGGTGCGGCTGGCCGAGCTGGAGGCGAAGCTGGGCGAGCGGCGGGCGAGGCTGGCCGAGCTCAACGCGGCGATCGAGGAGGTCGCGCCGAAGGTCGCCGAGGCCGAGCGGCAGGCTGGGGCGCTGGACTTCCGGGCCAGGACCAGGGACATGGAGATCGAACGCCTGGAGGGGCGGCGGCACCGGCACGAGGCCGAGCGCTCGCAGGCCCGCGACCAGGCCGCCAAGGTCGCCGCCGAACGCGACTCGCTCAAGCTCGACGCGCTGGCCGCCGACTGGGGCGGCACGGTGGAGATGGCACGCGCATGGCTGGACGCCCTGCCGGAGGAGGAGCGGCCGCGCGCGGCGGAGGAGTGGTGGCGGATCGCCGAGCGCCACTTCGACCAGGCGCTGCGCGACACGTTCCCGGAGGAGGACGCGGAGATCCCGGAGGAGCTGCGGTTCCTGCTGAGCGAGCGGGGCGGCAGCGCGGCGCGGGAGCAGGCGACGTTCGGGGCGGTGTGCGGGGCGCTGGCGTCCTATCTGCGGGGCCAGGAGGAGTACGAACGGCACCAGCGGCGCCAGATCGAGGCCCAGGTCGTCTCCAGGCAGCGCGACCTGGCCGCGGCGGCGCGGGGCGCCGAGGAGGCGGCGCAGTCGACGGCCGTGCACCGGGCGGCGCTGACGGCGGCGATCAAGGCGCGGCTCACGCGGGTGGCGGAGGAGTTCGAGAAGCTGGACACGTCGTACGGCGGGTACGGCGCGACGCTGGAGTTCCCCGTGCCGCCCGCGCCCGCCGACCCCGAGCAGCGCTGGCAGTGGCGGGTGACGCCGAAGTGGCGGCGCGGCGAGGGGCAGGGGTTCGTGCCGTACAACCGGCGGGCCAACACCGCGCTCATGGACGAGAAGGCCGTCAAACTGGTGTGCGCGGCGGCCATCGCCTCGTCAGGGGGCGGGCATCTGTGCCTGGTGCTCGACGAGCTGGGGCGCAACCTGGGCAAGGAGCACCGCCGGGAGGCGGTCGCGCTGTTCAGGCGGATCGGCGAGACGTACGGGATCACGGTGATCGGGGCGTTGCAGGACGACATGGAACCGTACGCGATCGACGCCTGCGGCCAGTACATCAAGCTGCGGCGCTCGTCGGACGCGATGCCGTACAACGAGCCGCCGGTGATCGTGGGGCACGACGAGCACGCCGAACGGGTGCGCGCCCTGGCGGCCTACGTCGAGCGCCCGGCCACCACCTGACGGGTCGGCCGGCGTCGCGTGGGGCGGTCGGCCGCCGGCCTGGTCGGGGCGGCTGCGGCGCGTAGGGCGGTCAACCGGTGACCTGGCCGGGTGGGCCGCGTCGCGTAGGGCCGCCGGCCTGGCCGGGCCGCCGGCGCACGTCCACCGCCCTGCCACCAATTAACCGGCGGGCTCGCGTACGTCGACCGTCCTGCCCCCAACGAGACAGGCAGTGTGCATGCATGCGTCGGACACCCTGGCATCGACGGCATCGGCAGCCCTGCGTGTGTGGACCGCTCGGCTGCTAAGTGGGCGTGCGTCGGGCGGTCGGCCGCTGGTGTCTGGTCGGGTGGGCTGTGTGGCTCGGACGCCCGGCCATCCACGGGTCCTGTCGGGTGCGTGGCTCGGACGGCCGTTCATGTGATCGGCGGGCCGGTGTAGGAGGCGCGTAGGCGGAGGAGGGTGCCCCGGCCGTACTCCTCCATGGCGTGCGCCAGCCAGCCCGCCGCCCTGGCCACCGCGAAGATGGCCTCGCCCGCGCCGCTCACCATGCCGCTCACTGCGGTGAGGACGGCCAGGGCGAAGTCGATGTTGCGCTCGGGAAGGCGGCGCCTGCGCATCTCCTCCAGCACCGCCACCCCGGCCGCGATCCGCTCGTGCCCCGGCGCCGCCTCCTTGACCAGGTCGAGCAGCAGGGCGCCGCGCGCGTCGCCGTTCTTGTAGACGCTGTGGCCGAAGCCGGGGATGCGCTCGCCCCGGCGGACCCGCTCGGCGACCGCCCGCGCGGCCTGGCGCGGCTCGGCGACCTCGGCGAGCAGGCGTTCCGCGCCGTACGACGCGCCGCCGTGCAGCGGGCCGCCCAGCACGCCGAGTCCGGTCAGCACGACCGCGTACGGGTCGGCCCGGGCGGACGCGGCGACCCGCGCGGCCAGCGTGGAGGCGGCCAGTTCGTGGTCGGCGAGCAGCACCAGGGCGGCCTGGACGGCGTCGAGGAGAGCCGGGGTGGCGGGGTGCGGGCACAGGCGGGACCACAGGCGCTCGGCGATCGACTCGCCCTGGGGCTCGCTGAGCTGGGGCAGGGCGTCCACAAGACCGGCGATCATGCGCCGGCCGGTGGCGGTGACAGAGGCGGGGTCGAGCTGGAAGCGCAGGGAGTCGGACGCGCCGAGGACCGTGGTGATCACCTGGAGGCGATCGAGGGGCAGGAGGTCCTCGGGGAGCCCGCGCTGCGCGGCCACGGCGGCTCGCAACGCGTCCGGCTCGCACCGCCACGGCACCGGCCACCGAACCCGCACCCCAGCACCGCCGCTTCCCTCGGTCGCCGGTGGTGCGCCGCCAGGCCCTGCGCCCTCCGGTGCGCCACCGTGACCGGCATCTCCCGGTGCGCCGGCCGGCCTGGCGCTCCTCGGCGCGTCACCGTGCCGGGCGTCCTCCGGTGCGCCGCCGTGCCGGGTGTCCTCCGGTGTGCTGCCGGGCCGAGTGCGTTCCGGGACGGCGGTGTGCCCCGGGTCGGCGGTCCAGAGCCAGGTGGCGACCGTTTCGAAGTCGCCGGTACGTGCCAGCTCCAGCCCGTCCACCCCCCGGTAGTAGGGCCGGTCCACGCCGAGCGCCGTGATGGCCGACTCGATGACCAGCTCCGGCGGCTGGCTGCGGGGCCGCCCCCGGCGGGCGAGGCGCTCGACCTCCTCCGCCGAGAAGAGGCTGCGCCGCCCGTCCTCCCCGTGCCGCCGCCGCAGCACGCCACGGCTCACGTACGCGTACAGCGTGGCCGGTTTGACGCCGAGCCGCTCGGCGGCGGTGGCCGCGTCGATCCACTCCACCCTGCACAGCCCCCTTCAATATGTTGATGAAAATCAATATTGATCCACGTTGAGCGAGCATGTCAACGTGGAGGCATGCCAAAAGTTCACTTCCTCGACGTGACCAACCGGGACGGCGTGCAGACCGCGCGCACCGGCCTGTCGAAGTTCGGCAAGACCATGGTCAACTTCTATCTGGCCAAGCTCGGCGTGGCGCAGTCCGAGATCGGCTTCCCGTTCCTGTTCCACGAGGTCCCGTACGTCAGAGCGCAGGTGGCGCTGGCCGAGGCGGGGGCGTTCGGCGGGTTGCGGCTGTCCGGATGGTGCCGGGGCGTGCCGCAGGACGTGGAGCGGGCGGCCCCGCTCGGGCTCAGGCACTACAACCTGTCCATCTCGACGTCCGACTACATGATCCAGAACAAGTTCCGTGGCCGGCTGGACAGGAGCGCGATCATCCGGGAGATGACGGCCGCGGTGCGCGCCGCCAAGGCCGCCGGCGCCGAGACCGTGGGGGTGAACGCGGAGGACGGTTCGCGTACGGACGACGGCTTCCTGCTGGAGTTCGCGCTGGCGGCCAAGGAGGCGGGCGCCGACCGGGTGCGTTACTGCGACACGATCGGCGGCGACACGCCCGACAGGATCCGCGAGCGCTTCGCCAAGCTGGCCGCCGCCACCGCGATGCCGGTCGAGACCCACTGCCACAACGACCTGGGCCTGGCCGTGGCCAACTCCGTCTCGGGCGCGCTCGGCGACCTCGACGCGGGCCAGGACGCGTGGATCAACACGTGCGTGAACGGCATCGGCGAGCGCTCCGGCAACGCCGACCTGCTCTCCACCGTGCTCGCCTTCCGGCACGGGTTCGGGCTCGACGCGGAGATCGGCGACGCGCTCGACCTGTCGTGGGCGCGCAGGTTCGCGTTGTGGGCGAGTTACGCGTTCGGGCAGCCGCTGCCGTACAACCAGGTCGGGGTGGGGCGCAACGCGTTCGCGCACGAGAGCGGCATCCACGCCGACGGCGCGCTGAAGGACCACGGCAACTACGAGCTGTACGACGAGGCCACGCTGGGCCCGTTCCCCGAGGACCGGCACGCGCGGGCCGGCCGGGTCGTGCTGACCGGCGAGTACGGCGGCAAGGCCGGCTTCCGGCACGTCATGGACGGGCTGGGCGTGGAGGTACGGGAGGAGGACCTGGCGTTCCGGCTGGTGCAGCTCTGCAACGCCATGACCGGCCGCCCGCTCACCGACGACGAGCTGCGCCTGATCGCCGCGTACCCGCGCGAGCTGTCCCTGCTGTTCCCCGGCTACGACACTCCTTAGAACAGCCGGTCAGAGGGATTCCTCGCCCGTCTCGGGCAGCGCCAGCAGGCAGAGCAGGCTCAGCACGGCCATCGCCGCGACGTACACGCCGACGGCCATGACGCCCAGCCCGCTCGCCTGCATGCCGGTGGCCACCAGCGGGGGCACCGCGCCGCCGAGCACGCCGCCGAGGCTGTAGGCGACCGAGGCGCCGCTGTAGCGGAACTGGGTCCTGAACAGCTCCGGCAGGTACGCGCCCATCGGCCCGAAGATCAGCCCCATCAGGCCGAGCGCGCCCGCCAGGGCCAGCCCGACCAGGAGGACGGACCCGGTCTCCATCAGCGGGAACATCACCAGCCCCCACACGATCGCCACGCCCGTCCCGGCGATCAGGGTGCGGCGGCGGCCCAGGCGGTCGGAGACCATCGCGGAGGCCACCGTGCCCGCGGCCATGAACACGACTCCCACCATGGTCAGGGCGAGCATGGTGGTCTTCGGGATCTCCAGCGTGTTGGTGCCGTACGCCAGGCAGTAGGTGGTGGCGGTGTAGAAGAGCGTGTACGCCACGGTCATGGCGCCGGCGCCGAGCAGCACGCGCCTCCACTGGTGCCGCATGAGCCCGGCGAACGGCACCCTGGCGATCCGCCGCTCGTCCATGGCGGCCTGGAAGACCGGGGTCTCGGAGATCTTGAGCCGTACGTACAGGCCGACGATCACGAGCAGCAGGCTCGCCACGAACGGCAGCCGCCACCCCCACGCCCCGAACTCCCCGTCGCTGAGCGTCTCGCCGAGGACGAGGAACAGGCCGTTCGCCACCACGAACCCGACGGACGGGCCGAGCTGCGGGAACATCGCGTAGAGCCCGCGCTTGCCGGGCGGGGCGTGCTCGGTGGCCAGCAGCGCGGCGCCGCCCCACTCGCCCCCGAGCCCGATGCCCTGGGTGAAGCGCAGCAGGACCAGCAGCACCGGCGCGGCCACGCCGATCGACGCGTAGCCGGGCAGCAGCCCGATCACGACCGTGGAGAGGCCCATCACCAGCAGCGACACGACCAGCATCGACTTTCGGCCGACCCGGTCGCCCCAGTGCCCGAACAGGGCGGAGCCGAGCGGGCGGGACAGGAACGCCACGGCGAACGTCGAGAACGCCGCCAGGCTGCCCGCCACGGAGTCCATCTTGGGGAAGAACGCGGTGTTGAGCACCAGCGCCGCCGCCGTGCCGTAGATGTAGAAGTCGTAGAACTCGATCGCGGTGCCGATGAGGCTGGCGGCCGCGATCCTGGACCTGCTGGGCGCGGCGAGCTGGGGGGACGTCGTCATGGTGTCTCACTATGCGGACTAGCGTCTTGTGACGTGATACTGAGAAGCTATCACCCGCGATATGTCACATGGGAAGGGATTCGGGTTGGCTGTCGATCTGGTCATCTTCGACTGCGACGGAGTGCTCGTGGACAGCGAGCCGATCTCCGTGCGCGTGGGCACGGCGGCGCTGCGGCGCCTGGGCTGGACGATCGAGGAGGCGGAGTACGCCGAGCGGTTCGTCGGCTGCTCGAACGAGTACTGGGAGCAGCAGGTGGGCGAGACGCCCCCGGGCTGGTGGGAGCAGGTCCGCACCGAGTACGAGGCCGCGGTCAAGGCCGAGCTGTGCGCGGTCGAGGGCATCGTGGAGGCGCTCGACCGGCTGACCCTGCCCGTCTGCGTGGCCTCGAACGGCCGGCACACCACGATCCGCCGCAGCCTGGAGCTGACGGGGCTGGCCGAGCGGTTCGGCGGGCGGGTGTTCAGCGCGGAGGACGTGGCCCAGGGCAAGCCGGCGCCGGACCTGTTCCTGCACGCGGCGGCCACGCTGGGGGCGGCGCCGGAGCGGTGCGTGGTGGTGGAGGACAGCCCGTTCGGCGTGACGGCGGCGGTGAGCGCCGGCATGCGCTGCCTCGCCTTCGCGGGCGGCCTCACCCCGGCCTCGCGCCTCAACGGCCTGGGCGCCACCCTCTTCCACCACCCGGCCGCGCTGCCCGACCTGATCGACGCGCTCCGCTGAGGCGGAGGTCAGGCCGGCAGCGTGTGCCCCTCGTCGTCCAGGTAGTCGCGCCAGGTGCGCTTCGGCGTCCAGCCCAGCAGGCGGTGCGCCTTGGCGCACGAGATGCCCGAGGAGTCCTTCCGGTCGAGCGGGCGCAGCGCGATCCGGTCGCCGTAGTGCTCGCGCAGCACCGCGGCGAAGTCGTGGCCGCCCGCGTTGTCGGGCGCCGCGATGTAGAACACCTCGTGGCCGGGTAGGTCGGACTCCGTGGCCAGGACGATCGCGTCGGCGAGGTCGTACACGTCGGTGTAGCTCCACAGCCCCGCCCCGATCACGGAGGCGTCGCGCACCTGGGGGCCGATGTTGCGCTCGTAGTTGCCCTCGTGCTGCACCCAGCTCGGCCGCAGCGAGATGCACGCGATGTCGGAGCGGCGCACCGCGGCGTCCATGAGCTGCTCGCCGAAGTGCTTGGACAGCGCGTACGGGTCCTGCGGCCGGGCCGGGTGCTCCTCGTCCACCGGCGCGTAGTCGGGCAGGAACGGCCGGTCGGCGAAGAAGTAGCCGGGGACGGTCTCGCTGGAGATGTTCACGAAACGGGAGACGCCGCAGCGGACCGCGGCCTCGATCATGTTGAACGTGGCCATCAGGTTGTTGTGGAACACCACGTGCGGCGCGTTGGCCGTGGGGTCGGGGATGGCGGCGGCGTGCACGACCGCGTCCGCCCCGTGCACCACGGCGAACGCCTGCCCGGCGTCGGTCAGCTCGGCCTGCTTGTAGCCGGGCTCGTCGGGCTCGTGCCGCTCGAAGACCGGGCGCGTGACATCGACGCCGGTCACCTCGTGACCGGCCGCGGCCAGCGCCTTGACGGCCGCGCGGCCTACCTTGCCGTGGGCTCCGGTGACGACGACGCGCATGGGCTCGCTCCTTAAGGGGTTCGGTGCGAGAAATCTACGCGAGATCCGCGCCCGGCCGCTCCCCCGCCCGTCCGCCCTGCGCGTACACGGAGTGCCGGCAAGAAGATCAGATCCGGCACGTGCGGCGTCAAGGGCGGTACGGGTCGGTGAAGGGGCTGGTCAGGTGGGCCGTTGCCAGGGTGGTGCGGCGTCGTCTGGCGTCCGCGAGCAGGGTACGGCGCGTTTCGGCGGCCACCGCCTGGTCGGCCTCCAGCGCGTAGCGGACGTCCGGGTTGACCAGTTGCACGGCGTGCACCAGAACGTCGCCGGTGATCATCATGCGCCGGCCGTGGCCGTCGACGAGCACCGACTGGTGCCCCACGGTGTGGCCCGGTGTCGGGATCGCGGTGAGCCGGCTGCCGCGCGCGCCCGCCAGCCGTACCTCGCCGGAGATCTCGTGGAGTTGCCCGGTGCGTTGCAAGGGGACGATCAGGTAGTCGCGCATCGGGCTGTTCTCCGCGAGCCGCGCCACCTCGGTCCGCTGGACGACGTACCGGGCGTTCGGGAACGTCGGCACCCCGTCCGTGCTCACCGACCAGCCCATGTGGTCCTCGTGGACGTGGGTCAGCACGACGAGGTCCACGTCCGCCACGTCGAGGTGGGCGGCGGCGAGCAGGTCGGGCAGGACACCGGGGGCGGCCCACGTGGAGCCGGGGCTGCCGGCCGGGCCGACCCCGGCGTCCACGAGCGCGATCCGCCCGCCGGGACGCCGCACCGCGTAGCAGCGGAAGTCGAGCTTCCAGGCCAGGCCGGGGCCGAACGCGCCGGGGTCGGCCCGGCGGGCCCGCCGCCAGTCGGCGTCCGTCGCGTCAGGGAACATCTCGGTCCGCGTGGCGGGAAAGGTGTCGGTGGAGTCGCGAAGCGCCACGACGTCGAAGGCGCCCACGGACCTTGACGTGATGGCCCCGCCCGGCGACGCCTCTGCCAGCGCGGCTCCGGGAAGGGCGGTCGCCGGCAGGAGCGCGCCCGCTCCTGCGGCCACCGCGCCCCACAGGAACGTCCGTCGTTGCACTCCGGTCATGGGTCTGTCTCCTCTGCGTTCGGCTCCGGGGATCATCCTGATCGAGGCGGCCAAGGCGGCAGGAGTAACAGGAATGTCAACATGCGCTACATTCCTGCCATGCGCAGCGTCGCTCTCCTCATGCATGACGAGATGAGCGTTCTGGACTACTCGGTGGCCTGCTGGGTGTGGGGAGCCGATCGCTCCCGCGCCGGGGTGCCGCGGTTCGACCTGCGGCTCTGCTCGGCCGACGGAGCTCCGGTCACGATGGAGCCCGCCGCGCTCGTGCGGGCCGCGCACACGCTGGACGGCCTCGCCGACGCCGACCTGATCGTCATCCCCGGCGCCGGCATCCCCCGCGAGCCGCTGGACGGGCGGCTGGCCGACGCGCTGCGCGCGGCGGCCGATCGGGGCACCGACATCGCCGCCCTGTGCAGCGGCGCCTTCGTGCTGGCCGCCGCCGGGCTGCTGGACGGGCGCCGCGCCACCACCCACTGGCTGCTGGCGGGGCGACTGGCCGAGGCGCACCCCGAGGTCACCGTCGATCCCGGCGCTCTGTTCGTGGAGGATCGCGGCATCTGGACCTCGGCGGGCGCCACCGCGGGCATCGACCTGTGCCTGCACCTCGTACGGCTGGCGCACGGCGTCAACGTGGCCAACACCATCGCCCGCCACCTGGTCGCCGCCGGTCACCGCGACGGCGCGCAGGCCCAGTACGTCGCCCGGCCGGTCCCCGCCCCGGGGTCGGCCGCCCCGGACATCGCCGCCACCCAGGCGTGGGCGCTGGAGCGTCTCGACCAGTCGCTGACCGTGGCGGACCTGGCCGCGCACGCCCGGACCAGCCCGCGCACGTTCGCCCGCCACTTCGCCGACTACACCGGCACCACCCCGGCCCAGTGGCTGCTGCACGCCCGCATCGCCCGCGCCCAGCAGTTGCTGGAGTCCACGACGCTGCCCATCGACCAGGTCGCGGCGCGCTGCGGCTTCGGCGTCACCGCGCTGCTGCGCCGCCACTTCGCCCGGCTGATCGGCACCTCGCCCGGCCGCTACCGCCGCCTGTACGGCCACTGAACCAGATCGACCTGATCCTGGTGCGTCAGCCGGCCGGCGAGTGCCGCGCGTACATCACCCGCCGGCCCGCCCGGGAGCAGGGCCCCGATCAGCTCGGCGAGGAAATCCGGCAGGCGGAGCTCATCCGGTGGTCGAGGCCGCGCGGCACGGGAGCCGGGCCGCCGCAGCGGGGGACCTCAGCGCACGCCGGCCAGTGACAGGGTGGAGCCCGTGCGGGTCTTGGTGACCTTGAGCTGGGCGGTGATCCGTGACCGCAGCTCGGCGACGTGGCTGACGATGCCCACGGCCCGCCCGCCGTCGCGCAGCCCGTCGAGGATGTCCAGCACGCCGTCGAGGGTGTCCTCGTCGAGGGTGCCGAAGCCCTCGTCCACGAACAGCGTGCCGAGCTCCGTGCCGCCGGCCTCGGCCGTGACGACGTCGGCCAGGCCCAGCGCCAGGGCCAGGGAGGTGATGAAGCTCTCGCCGCCGGACAGCGTGGCCGGGTCGCGATCGACGCCGGTCCACCCGTCGGCCACCCGCAGCCCCAGCCCGCCGCCCGAGCGCCCCCGCGACCCCGCGGTCTTCCGCAGGTCGTGCCGCAGCAGGTAGCGCCCCGCCGACATGTGGTCGAGCCGCTCGTTCGCGGCGTCCACGACCTGCCGCAGCCGCTCGCCCAGCACGAACGACGACAGGCTCATGCTCCACTGGTTGTCGCTGGACGTCCCGCTGGCCAGCGCCGCCATCCGCTCGGCCAGCCGGTGCCGCTCGGCGGCGGGGAGCCACCGCTCGATGCGCTCGCGCAGCTCGCCGTGCAGCTCCTCGAGGCGTTCCGCCCTGGCCACGGCGCGGTCGCGCTCGCTCGACAGCCGCGTGTACGCCTCCTCCGCGCCGTCGCGTTCGCTCTCGATCGCCACCAGGTCGGGCGCGGGCTCGGCGGCGGCCGCGATCAGCTCCGGACTGGCGAGGACGCTGGTCACGGCGGCGTGCTCGTCGTCCAGCCGCCGCAACGCCTCCGCCCTGCGCTCCCGCTCGGCCGGGCTCCTGACCGCCGCCTCCGCCTCCGCCACGTCCGCGAACCCCGACTCGACGGCCGCCTCGTGGGCCGCCCGCCGGGCCCTGACCAGTTCCTCGCCCGCCGCCAGCGCCGCCTGCGTCGCCTCCAGCGCCTCGCGCAGCAGCTCGGCCTCGTCGTGCAGCCTGGACAGGCGCGCGGTCAGGGTGGCGTCGTCGCCCCGCGCGGCGTCCAGCCGCGCGCCGAGCCGCCCGGCGTCGCCGCTCAGCTCTTCGTGCCTCGTGCGGCAGGCCGCGAGCCGCGCCGCCACCCGGCGCCCGCGCTCCTCCAGCTCCAGGCGCTCCTTGCCGAGCGCCGCCGCCTCCCGTGCCAGCACCGGCTCCTCACCGGACGACGCCCGCAACCTGCGCAGTTCGCGCTCGGCACGGTCGAGCAGGACAGGCCCGTCCGCCCCCTCCGGCCCGGAGCCGCCGCCGGGCGCCGGAGCGTCCCCTTCTGCGCCCGCCACCCCGGCGTCCCGCCCGATGCCGGGCGGCCCAGCCACCGCGCCGGGAGCACCGCTCGCCACGGCGGCGCTCTCCTGGGCGGGCCGGAAGCCGGCGGGATCGGCGACCGTCTCCGCATCCGGAGGCTCGATGAGGCGGGTGTGGAGGCGGGCGCGTTCGGACTCCAGGTGGGTGCGGTGGGCGCGGTGGGCCGCGAGGGCCTCGGCGATCTCCCTGGCCTGGTCTCTCACCCGTTCGCGTTCGGTCTCGATCCGGTCGAGGGCGGCGGCCAGGGCGGGCTCGCGGTCGGCCACCGCCTGGAGGCGGGCCACCTCCTCCTCCGCCCCCAGCACTTGGGCCTCCGCCGTCGGCACGTCCAGCCCCTCCGTGGCCTCCAGCGCGTCGGCGTGCCGGGACTCGAGGGAGGCGAGGGCGCGTTCGGCCGCCTCGCGTTCGGTCAGGGCGGCTTCGTGGGCGGCCTCGGCCGCGTGCTCGTCGTCGGCCGAAGGGGCGCTGGGGGCCGGAGAGGCGGGATGGGGGTGGTGGTCGGAGCCGCAGACGGCGCACGGCCGCCCCTCCGTCAGGTCGCGGGCCAGCTCCGCCGCCATGCCGTCGATGCGGGCCTGACGCAGGTCGAGCCAGCGTTCGCGCAGCGCCTGGGCGTGGTCGACGAGCACCTGGTGGGCGGCGACGGCGGCCTCCAGCTCCACGGCCAGGGCGTCGCGGCGGCGGGTGGCCTCGAGCGTGGCCCTGGCGGCGTCGAGGCTCGCGGAAGCCGCCGGGACGGCCGCCGCCTGCGCCCGCACCTCCGCCAGCGCCGCCCCGGCGTCGGCGACGCGGCCGGGCAGCTCGGCCTCGGCGGCCGACACCTCGGCCTCGCGCTGTGCCAGCGCGTCGAGCTCTCCGGCCAGCGCGGCCAGCTCGTCGTCGATCTCGATGAGATGGGCGGCGGCATCGCGTACGGCCTGCGCGGCGGGGATCCTGGCGGCGTCCACCCGCGCCTGCGCCAGCCTGGCCTCCGCGCGTTCGATGAGCCCGGGGAGGACGGCCAGCCGCGCGCTCACGGCCTCGTCGGCGCCGACCAGCTCCGCCAGCTCCTCCTCGACCCGCAGCAGGTCGCGCCGCACCACCGACAGCCTGGCCTCTTCGGTGAGCAGCTCCGACAGCCGCGCGATCTCCGCCTGCCGCTCCCGCTCCAGCCGCGCCAGCTCATCCGCCGGAGCACCGTCCGCCCAGGAATCTCCTACCGGGGACGCGGCGCCAGGGCCGGACGCCGTCTCCGAGCCGCCTGAGCCGCGATCGGCGCCACGGCCGGACGCCGTCTCAGCCGTCTCAGCCGTCTCCGAGCCGCCTGAGCCCGGACCGGGACCATAGGCGGGGGCCGGCCCGGGCGCCGGGCGTTCCCGTTCAGCCTGCCGGGTCAGCAGGGGACGGGCCCGGGCGAGGGCGTCGGCGGCCAGGGCGCGTGCCTTGGTGGCGGCCTCCGAGCGCTGCCTGACCGCCGTGATCAGGGGCAGCACCCGGTCGGCCCGCGCGGCGTCGTCGAGGATGGCCTGCAGGTCGGCTCGCTCGTCCGCCCGCTCGTCGAGAGTGCGGCGCACGGTGAGCGCCTCGGCGTAGCGGTGCTGCCGGTCGGCCAGCGCGGCTGCCTGCTCGAACCGCAGCCGCGCCGCCCGCAGCGCCCGCCCGGCCGACGCGTGATCCTCGCCGATCCTGGTCACGACGGCCCGCGCCGCGTCGAGCAGCGCCCCCGCCCATCGCACGGGATCGTCCTCGGGCGTGGGCACCGCGTCGTCGTGCGCGACGCCGGCCGCCGATGCGGCATCCGGATCGGGCGTCGCCTCGCCCAGCGCGTGGAGGGCGTCGCCAGCCGCCTCCTCCACCCGCTTGACCGCGAAGTCGACCTCCTGCCGGAGCTCCTGCGCCTCCCGCCACGCCAGCTTGCGGTGCTCGGCCAGCCACGACTCGGCCTGGGTGAAGACCTTGACCGTGAAGAGCCGCTCCAGCAGCTTGGCCCGGTCGTCGCCGTCCGCGCGCAGGAACCGCGCGAAATCCCCCTGCGGCAACATCGCCACCTGGCAGAACTGGTCGGCGTTCATGCCCAGCAGCCCGCCCACCAGGTCGCCCGCCTCGTCGAGCCGGGTCGTCAGCCCCTGCCACTCGGCCCCGTGCCGCTCCGACACGACGACCTTGGCCTTCTCCTCCGTGAAGCCGGCGCCGCGCAGCTTGGGCCGCCGCCACGCGGGTGAGCGCTGGATGCGGAGTAACCGGCCGCGGATGGACACCTCCAGCGTCACCGACGGCCCGGTCGTGGGCGCGGCGTGGTCGCAGCGGAGGCTGCGGGCGCTGTTGCGCTGGCCGGGGACCTGGCCGTAGAGGGCGAAGCAGAGCGCGTCGAGAATCGTGGTCTTGCCCGCGCCCGTGGGCCCGTGGACCAGGAAAAGGCCCGCCTCGGCCAGCGCGTCGAAGTCGACCGTCTCCGAGCCCGGGAACGACCCGAACGCCGTCAGCGAGAGCCGGTGCGGCCGCATCTACGCCATCGTCTCCTTCACCCTGGACGCCTCGATGGCCTGTCTTAGCAGGTCTTCCTCCTCAGGTGCGGCAGGCTCGCCGCGAACCTCCCTGACGAAATCGAGCGCCACCTCCGCCTCCGGCCGCCCGCTGAGGCGTACGGGCTGGGCGGCGGGCGCGGCGCCGACCGGCTCGAAGGACAGGGCGAGGGTATGGGGGAAGCGGGCGCGCAGGCGGTCCATGGCGGACTTGGGGCGGACCGCGTCGGTGAGGACGACCTGCAGCCAGTGGTCCTCGTACGCCGCGTGCCGGGGCGAGGTCAGCAGCTCCTCCAGCTCGCCCCGCAGCCGCCCCACCGGCCGGGGCACGGGCGCCGGCACGAACTCCGCCCCGCCGCCCAGGGTGACCAGCCACGAGCCCTTGACGTGGCCGACCTCCGAGAACGAGTAGGCCAGCGGGGAGCCGGAGTAGCGCACGGTCTCCGACATGCGCTGCCGCCCGTGCAGGTGCCCCAGCGCGACGTAGGACACCCCGTCGAAGGCCGACAGCGGCACGTGCGCCACCCCGCCCACGCTGATGTCGCGCTCGCTGTCGCTGGCCTGCCCGCCGGTGACGAAGCAGTGCGACAGCACGACGGACGCGCGGTGGCGGGCGGCGTCGGCCCTGATCCGGTCCATCGCGTACGTGATGGCGGCGGTGTGGCTGCGGTCGGGCAGCTCCCAGGCGGCGCGGACCAGCTCGGGCTCGAGGTAGGGGATGCCATAAAAGGCCACGTCGCCGACCGTCACCGGCTCCCACGACCGGTCGGGCGAGGTGCGCACGTGGACGCCGGCGGCCTCGAAGAGCGCCGAGCCGAAGCGCAGCCGCAACGCGGAGTCGTGGTTGCCGCTGATCAGCACCACCCGGGCGCCGGCCGCGCGCAGCCGCGCGAGCGCCTCGTCGAGCAGCGCGACCGCGTCGACGGGCGGCAGCGCCCGGTCGTAGACGTCACCCGCGACCGCGACCACGTCGACCCGCTCCGAGCGCACCGTCTCGACCAGGTGGTCGACGAACGCCGCCTGCCCGGCGAGCAGGCTCTCGCGATGGAACGAGCGCCCGAGGTGCCAGTCGGAGGTGTGCAGGATCCGCATGTCGCAGGAAGCTAACAGGTCCCACTGACATATGCGGTCGCTTCCGCCCCAGGCGCCGGGAGTACGCTTGCTGATCGGCGGGCAAACCAACGCACATGGGGAGGCCGATGCGCACAGGCCGTGGCACCTTGAGCGTCGCCGCCGGCCTGGTGCTGGTGGCTCTGGCGACGGTCGGATACGTCCTACCTCCAGCGTTCGATCCGCCGCCGCTCAAGGTCGATCCCACCTTCCAGTCGATCCCGGCGCAGCCGGCCGCCGAGCTGCGGCCGGTGGTCGCGGTCGACCCCGTCCGCAGGGAGGAGATCTCCGTCGCGGCGGAGGGCCAGCGCCTGTATGGAACGTTACGGGTGCCGCTGACGCCCGGCCGCCATCCGGCGATGGTGTTCGTGTCGGGGTCGGGCAACGGGTCGCGGACGGAGTTCACGCCGCAGGCGGAGTTCCTGGCGAAGGCGGGCGTGGTGACGATCGCGTTCGACAAGCGCACGGTCGGCTACGACTTCCGTCATCGCGACTTCTCGCTGCTCGCCGACGACGCGCTGCGCATGGTGGAGTACCTGCGCACCCGTCCGGAGGTTGACCCGGACCGGGTCGGACTGTGGGGCGTCAGCGAGGGCGGCTGGGTGGTGCCGATCGCGGCGGGCAAGAGCCCCGACGTGGGGTTCGTGATCCTCGTGTCGTCCCCGAACGTCTCCCCGCTGCGCCAGGTCGCCTGGGCGCTGAACGAGCAGTTGCTCAGGCTGCGCGCCCCGATCGGCGCCCGCGACCTGCTGACCAGGGCGATGGGCGGGGTCGGCTTCGACTTCCTGAGATATGACGCGCTGCCCGCGTTGAGCCGGATCAAGCAGCCGGTGCTGGCGTTCTACGGCACGATGGACCCCTCGATCCCCTTCGTGGAGTCCACCCAGGCCCTCGTCACGGGCATGCGCCGGGCGGGCAACGACGACTACACGATCCGCTTCATGGCCAGGGGCGACCACGCCATGCGGGTCAACGGCGGCGACTTCACCGCCGGCTACCTCGAGACCATGGGCAACTGGATCATCGGGCTGCCCGGCACGGCCCGCCCGGCCGTGCACATGGCGGGCACCACGCCGGTGCAGCGGTTCGAGGCGAGCGACGTGCCGGCCGCCCCCTGGTACGCGGGCGGCACGATGCTGGGGCTGACGATCTGCCTGGCCGCCGTCGGCTACGTGGCCGGCCCGGTCGCGGCCATGGTCGTACGGCTGCGCGGCCGCACCCGCGAACCCGCCGAGATCAACGCCGTGCTGTGGCCGCCGATCAGGCGCAGGCTGCGGCGGATGGCCTGGACGGCTCTGGGCCTGCTGGCGTCGGTGGTGGCGTTCATCACGCTGCTGGTGCTGTTCTCGGTCAACCAGGCCGGCGCCTGGCCGGCCGTGCTGGCGGGCTGGCTGGTCGTCCGCGCCCTGGCCGTGCTGATGCTGATCCAGGAGGTCACCGCGGTGGCGGCGTTCCTGTCGGCGCTGCGCGAGGGCATGCGTCCGGGGCGCTGGCAGCACGTCGCGGTCGCGGGCGTGCTCGGCGGCACCGGCCTGCTGCTGGTCGCCGCCGCCTACTACGGCCTCTTCTCGTTCCCCTGGTGAACGTAGGTGGTCATCCAGCGGTCCAGCTCGGCGAAGACCTGCTTGCGCACCGGCTCGGCCGACAGCACGAGGTCGTGTACGCCGTCCTGGATGCGTACGCACGTGACGTGCGGGCCCACCTGCGTGGACCAGCGGGCGATCTGCCGCGGATCGAGCACGACGTCCGCGGAGCGCGCCTCGGGCACGAAGTCGCGCACCCGGAGGCCGGTGGCTGAGGCGAGCACGAGCACCGGCACGTCCACGGAGAGCCCCGCGTGCAGCCGCCGCTGCGCCCGGCGGATGGCGGCCAGCCACATGGAGTGCACCGAGAAGCCGGCCAGCGGCTTGAGATCCAGGTCGTAGTCCCACTCGCCGCCTTCGCTGCGGTGCAGCGTCTGCCCGTAGACGGTGTTGAGGCCGAGCGGGAGCGCCTTCTTCGTGTACGAGAGCGGCGTCCTGAGCAGGTCGGCGGCCAGGCGGAGCGGGGCGGGCACGTTCAGGTCGAAGAACGGGCTGTTGAGCGCCAGCCCCTGCACCAGCCCCCGGCCCCTGACCCGGTCGGCCCACAGGGCGGCGACGAGGCCGCCGGTGGAGTGGGCGTTGATCGTCACCTCGTCGTGGTCCCGCCTGATGAGGCGGACGGCCTCGTCGATCTCGGGGAAGTAGTCGGTGACGCTCCTGATCAGGCCCCTGGTCTGGTGCGGCAGCAGCGAGCGGCCGTACTTGCGCAGGTCGAGCGCGTAGAAGTCGATGCCGCGCTCGACGTAGTGCTCGGCCAGGTGGTCCTGGAAGAAGTAGTCGGTGAACCCGTGCAGGTAGAGCACGGCCCTGCGGGATCCCGCCGTCCTGGAGATCAGCGTGGCGACGACCTCGCCCTCGAAGTCGTCGGGCATGCGGAGCACGGAGATCTCGTACATGTAAGACACCTTAGAGATTGTCCGGCGGATGGGGGATACCGGGCGGCTCGCGTGGCGTGGCGCTGGAGGTCCGTGATCTCGTCCCCAAGTGTTCATTTTCCGATAGATACATATTTCGCGTGAAATGCGTAGGCTGCCGCCGCTGTACGAGCCGAATCGGGGAACGGGGAACGTGTGCGGCAGGCAAAGAAGCCGGCGAACGCCGGAGCGGTGCTCGGCTGGCTCGCGCTGGCGGCGCTGGCGCCAGGGGCCGCACATCTGCGCGCCGGCCGGCGCAGGACCGGGCTCACGCTGCTCTCCTGCTACGCGGCCGTCCTGCTCGCGTTACTCGCGGTGGCGCTGACGACCGACAACCTGCTGGGCTCCCTCACCGAGGACTCCTGGCTGACGGCCATCCTGGTGGGCGCCGCCGTACTGGGCGCGGCGTGGTTCGCGCTGGTGGTGCACTCGTTCGTCGTGCTGCGGCCCGGACGGCTGCCGCAGTCCGGGCAGATCGTCACCGGCACGCTGGCGGGGCTGCTCGCGGTCGCGGTGGTGATCCCGTTCGGGATGGTCTCGCAGCTGGCGTGGACCTCGCGCAGGACGATCGAAGGGATCTTCGCCGAGGCCCCGTCCGATGCCCCTTCACCCGGCACCGGGGAGCGCCCCGAGGACCCGTGGGCGGGGCGGGAGCGGGTCAACATCCTGCTGCTCGGCGGCGACGCCGACGACAACCGGATCGGCGTCCGTACCGACAGCATGAACCTGGCCAGCGTCGACGTGAGGACCGGCGATACCGTGCTGTTCAGCCTGCCGCGCAACCTGGAGGACGTGCGCTTCCGCCCCGGCACGCCGATGGCGCGGCGCTTCCCCGACGGCTTCACCCTCCCGCCCGACCCGGGCGGCGGGCGCAGCGACCTGCTCAACAGCGTCTGGGAGTACGCCGACGCGCACCCGGAACTCTTCGACGGCAAGCAGCACCAGGGCCCCCAGGTGCTGATGGACACCGTCGGCTACACCCTCGGGCTCCAGGTCGACTGGTACGTCCTGGTCAACATCTGGGGGTTCGCCCGCATCATCGACGCCATCGGCGGCGTCACGATCACCGTCGAGCAGGACGTGGTGTTCGGCAAGTACAACGAGGGCCTGGTCAAGGCCGGCACGCGCAAGCTGAAGGGCGCCGACGCGATGTGGTACGCGCGCTCGCGGACGTACAGCGACGACTACACCCGGATGCGCCGCCAGCGGTGCGTGCTCGGCGCGCTGCTCGACCAGGCGGACCCGGCGACGGTGCTGGCCCGCTTCAACCGGATCGCGCTGGCCACCAAGGAGCTGATCAGGACCGACATCCCGCGGCCCATGCTCAAGCACCTGGTGCCGCTGGCGCTGAAGGTGAAGAACGCCGAGGTGTCGAGCGTGCAGTTCGTGCCACCGCTGATCAACACCGGCCGCCCGGACTGGAAGGAGATCCGCGACATCGCGGACAAGGCGCTGCGCGACTCGACCGGGACCGCGTCGCCGGTGGCCACCCCTTCGTCGACGCCTTCACGGAAGAAGCCGGCCACCCCGAAGGCCGAGTCCGGGAACCCCGTCCAGAGGATCACCGAGGGCTGCGGCGGCCCCCTCTGACCCCCGCCCCCTCTTGCCGCCGGGGGCGCCTGTCCTGGGAGGCAGCCCCCCGGGCCGGCCCTGGGAAGCGGCCGCTTTGAAGATCGAGGTGTCGAGCTCGAACCGTCACGGCCGCCGAAAACCGATTGCCCGTGCCGGCGCGGGCGGTCCAGGATGGCGGGCGATGGGCGCGACGAAGAGGGATGCCGACGAGGCCAGGACGGACGTCCCGCTCGTCCGGCGGTTGATCGCGGGGCAGTTCCCGCGGTGGGCGGGCCTGCCGATCGAACGGGTCGACCACTACGGCACAGATCACGACATCTATCGACTCGGCGATCAGCTGTCCGTACGCATGCCTCGCCGCGGCTGGGCCGCCGGACAGGCCGCCAAGGAGCGGCGGTGGCTGCCGAGGCTGGCGCCGCACCTGCCGCTGGCCGTCCCCGTGCAGCTGGCGATGGGCGAGCCGGCCGAGGGCTACCCTTTCGCCTGGTCCGTCTACGAGTGGCTGCCGGGCGCGAACGCCAACGGCACCCTCAACGACCTTGACCAGGCGGCCGTCGATCTGGCCGCGTTCGTGACGGCGCTGCGGCGGGCCGACAGCACGGGTGCCCATCCGCGGCCAACCGGCGCCCGCGGCGGCCCGCTGGCGGAGAGCGACGAGCCGGTACGCCGGTCGATCGCCCGGCTCGGCGACCGGATCGACGGCAAGGCGGCGCTGCGTTCCTGGGAGGAGTCGCTCGAGGCCCCGGTCTGGGACGGCCCGGAGGTGTGGGTCCACGGCGACCTGCTGCCCGGCAACCTCCTCGTCGTCGAGGGCCGCCTGTCGGCGATCATCGACTTCGGCGCCCTGAACGTGGGCGACCCGGCCTGCGACCTCCAGCCGGCGTGGAACGTGTTCGCGGGCGAGAACCGGGCGCGCTTCCGGGCCGAGCTCGGGGTGGACGACGCGTCGTGGCTGCGCGGGCGCGGCTGGGCACTGTCGCAGGCGGTGAACGCGCTGGCGTACTACTGGGACACCAACGCCGGGATGGTGCGGCAGACCTCGCACGCGCTGGCCCAGGTGCTCGCGGAAGACGGCGAGCGGTGAGCGCCACCGTGCGGTGAGACGCGCGACGGCGGGGCGCGCTCCCTCCTGACCACGTCACCGGCAATGGGATCGCCGGCGAATGTGTAAAAAGACTTATTGGATTGCCCCACACCACGCCGTACGCTCATTCCAACGCGGCCCGGGAAAAAGTCGGATCAGCCCGAGAAGGTCAGGTTCCGACGCGGCCGTTTCATGGTGGGCGCCCCGATGAATATTCGGCGGCACGCCATTACGGGGAGGGCGACATGGTGGATTCCGGTATTTATGGGCCGGGCGGGAAATGGGAAGAGATCAATCGGCCGTACCGGCCGGACAATAGCGGCGGGGGAGGCGGCTGCGGCGGCTGCCTCACCGGCATCCTCATCATGTACGGGATGGCCCTGTTCGTCATATGGCTGAGCTCAGGGGCTCCTCTTCCCTGGTGAGCGAGGAGGCCACCCATGCGCTACGACTGGACCGAATACGCCAATCCCTGGGTGTACGCGCGGCTGACCTTCCAACCGGCGACCGCGGACACCGACCGGCCGTTCCAGCGACTCTCCGACTGGCGCGCGAGACTCGGCGCCGCGTTCGTCATCTATCTGAGCGTCCCGTTCTCCGACTGGCGCACCGTCTTCTGGGACATCGTGGGGAACGCGTCGATAAGCCTTTTTCTCGGGGCCTTCGTCGCCGTCGCCGCCGTGCTGCTTTTCTGGCTCGGTGCTTCCCGCCCGCTCTCGCCGGCCACGAAGTATTACCTGTCGGCGGCGCTCAAACGCGCGGCGCTGTCCCTTGCCGTCACCATGGGAATGGGGGTGATGGTGAGGGTCACCAATGTGTTCTCCGTCTGGGTCATCGGATGGATCATCGGCTGGTGGCTGATCATCTTCTCCTTCGCCATGATGTGGTACTGCCTGCGATGGGTGTTCGGCGTCAGCGAGGTCAGCCCGTTGCTCGGGCCGGTGGTCAGCGCGGTCACGGTGACATTCGCCTTCACGGCGCAGGCGATCGTCAACGACTCCGGCCTGCCCGGCGACACCCAGAAGGTCATCAACTTGTCGGGGCTCGCGACGTGTGCCTGCTCGCGCTGTGCGAGTTCCTGTACGAGGCGTACGCCGGCAGGCGTGCCGCGGCGCTCTACCCGTCGCATCCCGGCTACACAGGCCATGCGCCTGCCTCGTTCCGTTACGCGGGCGCGAGATGGAACGGTTTCGCGATCGCCTCTCTGGCTCTGGCCATGGTGTGCTGGCCGGTGTCCGTCGTGTTCGCGGTCCTGGCGCTGCGGCAGGTGCGTGAGACGGGCGAGCGGGGCGCGGGCCTGGCCTGGGCGTCACTCGCCACGACCGCCGCGTTCTTCCTCTTCATGTGCGTCGTGCTCGTGGCCAGGTCAGGCTGGTGGGCGCCCTGACGACCACCTGGCGTCAGGCGGTGCGCATGAGGATTGTCCGCGCATCACCTCTGGAGAGCCCGCCCCCTGGGCGCGGCTTCCGTCCATCGCCGATGGTCCTACGGGGTGTCCACGGGTCGGCCGAGATCGGCCTACTCCGGGTGCAGGGCGGTCCAGACGGCGGCCGGGGTCAGGGGCATGTCGATGTGGTCCAGGTCGAGGGCGTCGCAGACGGCGTTGACGATGGCGGGTGGGATGCCGATGCAGCCGGCCTCCCCCGCTCCCTTCGCGCCCAGGGGCGTGTTCGGGTTGGGGGTGGCGGTCTCCAGGAGGGTGATCGGGGGCATGTCGGCGGATGTCGGCAGGAGGTAGTCCAGGAGGGTCGAGGCGTACGGCAGGCCGTCCGCTCCGATGACCGCCTGCTCGTACAGCGCCTGCCCGAGGCCCTGGGCGATCGAGCCGTAGCCCTGGCCGTCGACGATCATGGGGTTGACGACCACGCCGTAGTCGTCCACGGCCACGAGGCGGCGTACGTGGACGGTGCCGAGGTCCGGGTCCACCTCCACGACCGCCACATGAGTGCCGTACGGGAAGGCCTGAGGTGGGGCGGCGATCTCGTCGGCGCGGAGCGGGCCCGTGCGGGCCACCAACTCGCCGATCGGGAGGCCGGGGAGCGGCCCGGCGGCGACGCCCGCGGCCTCGGCGCCCGAAGGCGCGGTGGCGGCGGGTGTCCTCGGCGGCTCCGGGGCCGCGGGCGGCTCCGGTACGTGTTCCGTGTCGCACTGGAGGGCCCCCGGCGCGGTGCCGCCCACCACCAGCCGGCCCGCCGCGTACGCGACCTCCTCCTCCCCCACCCCCAGCAGCCCGGCGCACCGCCGGCGGGCGGCGGCCACGAGGGCCTCGGCGGCCCGCCACAGCGCCGCCCCGCCCACCTGCATGGAGCGGCTGCCGAAGGTGGCGTAGCCGTACGGCACCTCGCCGGTGTCGCCTTCGACGACGCGGACCCGGTTCACCTCCACGTCGAGGACGGAGGCCACCACCTGGGCGAACGCGGTGAAGTGGCCCTGCCCGGTGGACGTGGAGCCGACGCGGGCGATGAAGCCGCCGTCGGGGCACGCCTCGACGCTGCCGAACTCGTCGCTGTCCGGCGGCCCTCCGGAGCGCTCGACGTACGTGGCGATGCCCACCCCGAGCGGCGGCCCGCCGTCCGCGCGGCGGCGGGCCTGCTCGGCGCGGAGCTCGTCGTAGCCGACAGCGGCGAGGGCCTTGGCGAGCGCGGCGGCGTAGTCGCCCGAGTCGTACGTCCGGCCGGTCGGCGTCCGGTACGGGAACTGGTCGGGCCGGATGAGGTTGCGCCGGCGCAGCTCGGCGGGGTCCATGCCGAGGCGGCGGGCGAGCCGGTCCACGGTGCGTTCGAGGGCGTAGGCGGCCTCCGGGCGGCCCGCGCCGCGGTAGGAGGTGGTCGGCGCGGTGTTGGTGAGGACACAGCGCACCCGCGTGTGCACCCGGGGCGTGCGGTAGGCGCCGGTGCTCATCGCTCCGGTCATCATCGGGACGAACGAGCCGATGTGCGGGTAGGCACCGATCCCGGCCTCCACCAGCAGCTCGTACGCGAGGAAGGTGCCGTCCTCGTCGGCCGCCAGCCGTACGCGCTGGGCCTGGCCACGGCCGCGCGGCCCCGCCAGCATGGCCTCGGCGCGGTCCTCGCACCAGCGGACGGGGCGGCGCAGGTGGACGGCGAGCAGGGCGGCGACCAGGTACTCGGGGTAGGTCTGGCTCTTGGCGCCGAACGCGCCGCCGGTGGCGGGGACGATGACCCGCACCCGGTCCTGGTCGAGGCCGAGCGCCGTGGCGAGCGCGGTGCGCAGCCGGTGCTGGGCCTGGTGGGAGACCCACACGGTGAGGCGGCCGTCGCGTCCGGGGTCGACGAGCACGGCCCGCGGCTCCAGGGAGGTGGGCAGCAGGAGCTGCTCCCGGTAGGCGGCCTCCACCACGACCGGGGCGGTCGCGAACACGTCGTCGGCGGGCGCGCCGAAGGTGGCGTCGACCACCACGTTGTCCCGGTCCTCGAACAACCGCGGCGGCCCCGAGGTGCCTGCCGCGGCCCCGGGCGCGGCCGGGAGGCGGCCCGCGCCGCCCCGATCCGCGGCCGGCTGCCCAGGGGCGAGTGTGAAGGGCAGGGGCTCCAGGTCCAGGCGGACGGCCTCGGCCCCGTCCTCCGCGTGGGCGCGCGTGTCGGCCGCCACCACGGCCAGCGCCTCCCCCGGGTGGCGGACGCGCCCGGTGGCGAGCAGCGGCCACGGCGGCCCGCCCTGCCGGCCGGGCACCTCGCGCGCGGCGAGGTACGGCAGGCCGGCCGCGGACCACGCGCCGGCGACCCCGTCCTCCTTGAGGGCGGCGGCGACGTCCACCCCGCGGATCCGCGCGTGCGGCACGGGCGCGCGGGTGAACGCCAGCTCCAGCGTGCCGGGCAGCTCCAGGTCGGCGACCCTGGGGGCCCGGCCGGTGACCAGGTCGCGATCCTCGCGCCGCGCGAGCGGCATCCCGATGTACCGCAATGTTTGGACACCCCCGCTTTCGGTACCAACGTCGGTATCGGATGCCCGGGATGGGGGACATGAAACCGGCACAATTCGACTACGTCGCGCCCGGCTCCGTGCCGGAGGCGGTGGCGGTGCTGGCCGGGCGCGGGCCGGAGAGCCGGGTGCTGGCCGGCGGCCAGAGCCTGCTCATCGAGCTGCGCTACCGGACCGCGCGCCCGGCGCTGGTGGTGGACGTCAACGGCATCCCGGGTCTGGCGGAGATCGCGGTCGAGGACGGCTCCGTCCACGTCGGCGCGCTGGTCCGGCACGCCCAGCTGGAGCGGGCCCGGTTCGACGACCCGCTGGCGGGGCTGTTCCGCGAGGTCGCGCCGTACGTCGGCCACCCGCCCATCCGGGCGCGCGGCACCTTCGCCGGCAGCCTGGCCTGGGCGCACCCGGCGTCGGAGTGGTGCGCGCTGGCCATGGCCATGGGCGCGGGGATCGAGCTGGAGGGCCCGGCGGGACGCCGTACGGTGCCCGCGGACTCGTGGTTCCGCGGCCGGTTCGCCACGGCGTGCCTGCCGGAGGAGCTGGTCACCGGCGTCCGGCTGCCGCGCCCGCCGGCCGGCGCCGTCCCGGCGTTCGCCGAGCTCCGCCGTACCCACGGCAGCTTCGCCCTCGCCGCGGCGCTGGTCGTGCTCCGGCTGGTGGACGGCCGGGTCGACTGGGTGCGCGTCGGCCTCGCGAACGCGGCGGACGTGCCGCTCCGCGCCGTCGAGGCCGAGCGGCTGATGGTGGGCGAGCCGCCGGAGCCGGAGCTGCTGGCGGAGGCCGCGGCGCGGGCCGCCGCCGAGGCGAACCCGCCGGACGAGCCGCACGCTCCCGCCGCCTACCGCCGCCACGCCCTGGCCACGCTGGTACGGCGCTGCCTCACCCGGGCCGTCCGCGCCCGGCACGAACACCCGGGAGCCGCATGAACGTGACCATCGAGCTCACGGTCAACGGCCGCGCCCACCGGCTCGACGTGGAGCCGAGGACCAGCCTGGCCGACGCCCTGCGGGAGCAGCTCGGGCTCGTCGGCACCACGCTGGGGTGCGAGCACGGGGTGTGCGGCTCGTGCACCGTGCTGGTGGACGGCACCGCCGTCCGCTCCTGCCTGGCCCTGGCCGTCCAGGCGCGCGACGCCGACATCCGTACGGTCGAGGGGCTGGCCGACGGCGACCGGCCGCACCCCCTGCAGGAGGCGTTCGCCGCCGAGCACGCGCTCCAGTGCGGCTTCTGCACGCCCGGCTTCCTCATGTTGCTGGCCGGAGCGCTGGCCGACGATCCCGAGCTGGACCGGGACGAGCGGCGGCTGGAGGAGGTGCTCGCCTCCAACCTGTGCCGCTGCACCGGGTACGCGGGCATCCGCCGCGCCGCCGTGCGCGCCGCGGCCCGCATGCGCGGGGAGGGCGAGCGGGACTCAGCTGGGCACGCGGGATGACCGGGCGGGGGCGGCGAGGCTGCCCAGCAGCTTGAGCGCCTGCTCGGAGGCGCTGCCCGGCTGGGCCATCAGGGTGATGAGCTGCAGCCCCTCGACGCTGTTCACCGAGAAGATCTCGCAGGTCAGCTCCAGCTCCCCGACCTCCTGGTGGTTCATGCGCTTGACCTCGCCGACCTTGCTGGAGACGTCGTGGCGGGCCCACAGCCGCCGGAAGTCGGCGCTCTTGACGGACAGCTCCCCCACGAGCTCGGTCAGGCGGTGGTCGTCGAGCAGCACTCCGGCGGCGAGGCGCAGGTGGGCGACCTTGGAACGGGCCGACTTCCCCCATTCGGGGTAGAAGTCGCGGGCCACCGGATCCAGGAAGATCATGCGCAGCAGGTTGTCGCGCTCCTCGAACCCGCTGTACAGGGCGTCGGCCAGGCGGTTCGCGGCCATGACGTTCATCAGGCCGTCGCAGATC
The DNA here is from genome assembly GCF_006334985.2 of Nonomuraea phyllanthi. Classification (GTDB taxonomy): domain Bacteria; phylum Actinomycetota; class Actinomycetes; order Streptosporangiales; family Streptosporangiaceae; genus Nonomuraea; species Nonomuraea phyllanthi. The sequence goes on along the minus strand of NZ_VDLX02000010.1, from coordinate 351,928 downwards.
AGCGCGGGCGTGTCGGGCCAGCTGTCGATCAGCTTGCGCAGGTCGGAGCTGAGCCGCCGCGCCGGCGCGCGCGCCGGCCGCAGCAGGGGGTGGGCCAGCGCGTGCATGTGCGCGGTGGCCTCGGGCGTGAGGTCGAACACGCGGGCGAGCGCCCCCAGCACGCGCTCCGACGGGTGGCGTTCCCTGCCTTGTTCGAGGCGTATGTAATAGTCGGTGCTGACGTGGGCCATCATCGCCACCTCTTCGCGCCGCAGTCCCGGCGTCCGGCGTGGTCCCCCGTCCACGAGTCCCGCCTGCGCCGGAGTCGTGACCTCTCTCCGCGCGCGAAGGAACTCCCCCAACAACTTGTTGTGGTCCATTTGAGCACGATATGTCCGAATTTGGGGTCCAAGGTGGGTGTGTCACTCCCACGATGAGGCGGCATCGCCGTAGCCGTAGGCGATGGCGCGGGTGTGCAAAATTCCTGGGTGTCACACGCCCACCCTGGTCACGGCGTCGCGGCCTACCGTCGAACGAAAGGGATGACGGAAGGAGACGGTGACCTTGATTCCCTACCCCCGATCCATCCGGGCGCGCTCCGTGCTGGTCGCATCGGCGCTCTCCCTGATCGCGCTGGTGATCGTGGGCGTCACCTCCTCGCTCGCGATCCGCTACCGCCTTCAGGACGACGCCTTCAACCACGTCGAGAAGATCGCCAGCCGGTGGAGCGCGGCGACCCGCGCCGGCACGATCCCCAAGGTTCTCCCGACCTCGGGCGAGATCCAGCTGATCCAGCTGGTCGACACGCGCGGGCGCGTCCTCGCCGCCACCCGCGCGGGATGGGAGCGCCCGGCCCTGACCTCGCTGCGGCCCGCCCCGGACGACCGCGTCCAGCGCAGGGCGACCAAGTGCCACCTGCTGGTCGCCATCCGCACCACCACGGCGCCCGATGCGCCGGTGGTGCTGGCGCAGCGCCCCGAGCCCACGCTGCTGCGCGGTCACATCCTGGAGTACGTGCTCGCCGGCGCGGTGCTGGCCCTCCTCGCCCTCGTGTCCTGGACCGCCTGGCGGACGGTGGGCCGCACGCTGCGGCCGGTCGAGGCGATCCGCGCGCGGCTGGCCGAGATCACCGTCAGCGACCTCAGCCTGCGGATGCCCGAGCCGCCGGGGGACGACGAGATGGCCAGGCTGGTGCGTACCGCCAACCAGACTCTCGACCGGCTCGACGAGGCCGTGGCGCAGCAGCGCAGGTTCGCCTCCACCACCTCGCACGAGCTCAGGAACCCGATCGCCGGCCTGCGCGCGCAACTGGAGGAGGCCCTGCTCAACCCGGACGAGGTGGACCCGCACGAGAGCATCCGCTCGGCCCTCGCGGTCACCGACCGGCTCGATGCCATCGTCGGCGACCTGCTGGTGCTCGCGCGGCTGCAGGCCGGCGCCCAGGCGCCGCGCGAGCTGGTCGACCTCGGCCTGCTGGCGAGGGAGGAGGCGCCGAAGGCGAGCCGGGTGCCCGTACGGGTGCGGGCCGAGCCGAACGTGTGGGTGTGCGGGTGCCACATCCGCCTCGCCCGGGTCCTCGGCAACCTGGTGAACAACGCGGTACGGCACGCCGACGGTGCCGTGGACGTCCACGTGACCGCGTCGGGCGCGGACGCCGTGCTGACAGTGACGGACGACGGCGCCGGCATCGCGCCCGCCGACCGCGAGCGGATCTTCGAACGCTTCACCCGCCTGGAGGACGGCCTCCGCCGCGACGCCGGGGGCAGCGGGCTCGGCCTGGCCATCTCCCGTGACATCGCCGAGAGCCTCGGCGGGACGCTCAAGGTGGAGGACTCCCCGCGCGGCGCCCGGTTCGTCCTGCGGCTCCCTCGCCTCGACAGCCGCCCCGCCGAGCCCGCCGGACACCTGGGCGCGGTCGCCCAGGGCACCGTCCGGAGCGGCGTCTAGAGCGGGGTTCAGAGCACTCTGAGGTCGTCCATCGCGTCCCTGTCCCAGGCGATGCCCAGCCCGGGGACGTCCGGGGCGACGGCGTGACCGTCCTCGATCGGGAGCTCGGCCCGCGTGATGGCGCGCAGCTGCGGGATGTGCTCGACGTACGCCCCGGCGGGCACCGCCGCCACCAGGCTGACGTGCAGCTCCATCAGGAAGTGCGGGCACAGGACGACGTTGAACGCCTCCGCCAGGTGCGCCACCTTCAGCCACGGCGTGATGCCGCCGACCCTGGCCACGTCCGCCTGCACCACCGAGGCGGCCCCGCGCGCCAGGTAGTCGCGGAACTGGCCCACCGAGTACATCGACTCCCCCACCGCCACGGGGATCGTGGTGGAGCGGGCCAGCTCCCTGTGCCCCTGCACGTCGTCGGCGGGCAGCGGCTCCTCGAAGAAGTACACCCCGTGCGGCTCCAGCAGGTGCGCCCGCCGCCTGGCCTCCGCGTACGTCATGGACTGGTTGGCGTCCACCATGATGTCCAGGCCGGGACCGACGGCGGCGCGGACGGCGGCGACGCGCTCGGCGTCCTCCTCGGGCCGCGGCCTGCCGATCTTCAGCTTGACGCCGCGCAGCCCGGCCTCCTGGGCCGCCAGCGCCCCGCGCACCAGGTCGTCGGTGGGCAGGTGCAGCCAGCCGCCCTCGGTGTCGTACACGGGCACGGCCTGCCTGAACCCGCCCGCGAGCCGCCACAGCGGCTCGCCCGCGCGCAGGCAGCGCAGGTCCCACAGCGCGGTGTCGACGGCGGCCAGCGCGAGCGAGGTGATCGCGCCGACCGTGGTGGCCCGCGTCGAGGCGAACAGGTCGTGCCAGAGGGCCTCCACGTCGCGGGCGTCGCGGCCCTCCAGCAGGGGCAGGAGGTGGTCGCGGAGCATGGACAGCACGGCGCGGCCGCCCGTGCCGATCGTGTACGAATAGCCGGTCCCGGTCAGCCCGTCGTCCGTCCGCACCTCGACGAAGATCGTCTCCTGCTTGAGGAACGCCTGCACGGCGTCCGTCCTGACGGTCTCCACGGGGATGTCGACGAGGTACGCGCCGACACTGACGATCTTCGGCATGTCAGGGTCCAATCTCGAGAAAGCGGTCACGGGCGGCCGCCAAGTGGGCCCGCATGGCCTCCGAGGCCGCCTCCTGGTCGCCTGCCGCGACGGCCTCGGCCACCCGGGAGTGCTCGACCAGCGTGCGGTCGCCGGTGTCCCGGCCCTCGTAGCCGAGCCGGAACAGGTGCAGGTGGCAGTGGGTGCGCCGGAGCGCCTCCCGCAGCGCCTCGCTGCCCGACAGCTCGGCGATCAGGTCGTGGAAGCGCGCGTCGTGCTCGGACAGGCCGTGGTAGTCCTCGTACCTCGTGCCCCGGGGCGCCTGCGGGACGGTGGCCAGCTCGGCGCGCATCCGCTCCCCCGCCCCGGCCGTCACCCGCTCGGCCGCGCGCGCCGCCGCCCACGGCTCCAGGAGCAGCCTCAGCTGGTAGAGGTCGGCGATCTGGCCGGGGCTCAGCACCGGCGCCACCGAGTAGCCGCGCAGTGCCTCCTTGGTCAGCAGGCCCTCGGACTCCAGCGCGGACAGCACCTCGCGCACCGGCGTCTGCGAGACGTCGAGGAGCCGGGCCACGGCGTAGATGTTCACGCGGGCGCCGGGCTCCAGGTCACGGTTCATGATCAGGCTCTTGACGCGCTCGTAGACGTCCTCGGTGAGCACGCTGCGCCGGGCGGCCGGTACGCGCCCCTTCAGGCGGTTTTCGAGCTCTTTGGCCACCATTCACGCTCCGAGTGCATCTTTGACGGGTCTTGACGGTTGTTGTGCCTTGTATGCACCATAGCGGAAATATCCAATAGGAAATAGTACAAAGGATCCCGATGGCCACCGCCCTCCGAACCACCGTCCGCGGCCGATTGCGCTGGTACATGATCAGCTACGTCTTCGCCGGACTCGTCATCAATTATCTCGACCGTGCCAGCCTGGGTGTGGCCCTGCCCTTCATGGGCGAGACGTTCAAGCTCTCCAAGACCGAGGAGGGCATGATCCTGGCCGCCTTCTTCTGGTCGTACGACTTCTTCCAGCTGGCCGCCGGCTGGTTCGTGGACCGGTTCGGGCCGCGCAGGACATTCACGTTCTCGGCCGTGTGGTGGTCCCTGTTCACCTCGCTGACGGCGCTGGCCAGCAGCTTCGCGTCGCTCTTCGGCGTACGGCTGCTGCTCGGCGTCGGCGAGAGCCCGGCCGCGACGACCAGCGCCAAGGTCACGGGCCGGTGGTTCCCCCGGCACGAGCGGGCGCTGGCCACCGGCATCTGGGACTCCGGCTCCCGGGTGGGCGGGGTCATCGCGCTGCCCGTGGTCACCGCGCTGATCGCGTGGGTGGGCTGGCGATGGACGTTCGCGATCATCGGCGTGGTGGGGCTGGCCTGGGCGTTCGGGTGGTGGCGCACGTACCGCGACCCGCAGGACCACCCGAGGATCAGCGAGGAGGAGCTGGCCTACCTGCGCGAGGGCGGGGCCCGCTTCGAGGGCGACGAGGACGAAAGCGCCGCGAAGCTCCGCTGGCGGGACCTGTTCCGCTACCGCACGATCTGGGCGATGATGCTGGGCTTCTTCTGCCTCAACATGGTCGTGTACTTCTTCCTCACCTTCTTCCCGACCTATCTGGTGGAGGAGCGCGGCTTCAGCCTGCTGAAGCTGGGCCTGTTCGGCGCGCTGCCCGGACTGGTCGCCATCGCCGGCGAGTGGCTGGGCGGCTGGCTGTCCGACCGCCGCATCTCCCGCGGCGACTCCCTCACCCGCGTCAGGAAGCTGTTCATCTCGGGCGGGTTCCTGGTCTCGACGGTGATCGGCATCGCGGTCTGGGTGCCGCAGGCGTGGATGGCGCTGGCACTGCTGTCGGTCGCCTACGCCGGCTCGACGTTCGCCGCCTCGAACATCTGGGCGCTGCCCGCCGACGTCGCCCCGGCCGACCGGCACGTGGCCTCGATCGGCGGCATCCAGAACTTCGCCTCGAACTTCGCCGGCATCATCAGTCCGATCATGATCGGCGTCCTGGTGGACCAGACGTCGTCGTTCGCGGTGCCGCTGATGGTGATCTCGTGCGTGGCGCTGCTCGGCGCCTTCACGTACGCGGTGATCCTCAAGCGGGTCGAGCCCCTCGGCGTGCCGCAGGGCACCGGATCGTAGGCCGCGGCTCCCGGGCCGGTGACGTCACCGCTCCTCCAGCACCACCTGGTACGGCTCGCCACGCTCCGCCTTCGCGGCCAGCTCCACCAGGTTGACGCGCTCGCCGAGCGGCCCGACCAGCTCGCGCTGGGCGAACGGGTGCTCGTGCACGTACCCCTTACGCCGCAGCGCCACGTCGAACACCGGCATCAGCGCGCACACGCCGGGCGTGGGGTGCGGGCAGGGCTGCTCGTTGTGCCACCAGTCGAGCTCCTTGGCCCGGCCGGCGACCGCCAGATCGACGACGTCGATGGGGCCCGCCCGGCGGCCGAGCAGCCTGGTGGCCGCCTCCAGCACGAGGTCGCGCTGGAACTCGCCGGCCGCGGCCCACTCCTCCGCCGGGACGTCCGCCATCCGGTACGGCCGCGCGCGCGGCGCCAAACCGCCCCGGCCGAGCAGCTTGTGGGTGATGACCTTGCCGAGCCGGGTTCCGAACTCGCCGGGCACCTCCGGCAGCACCCCAGGGGGCGCCAGGGTGATCGGCTGGTCGAGATCCGGCCCGATCGCCTCGGTCGCGTCGGGAGCGGGACTGATGGGCTGCGCGCGGGTCAGCAGCCCGTCCGTCTCGATCTTCCACTGGAAGCTCTCGTAGACGTCCAGGGCGGCGCCCCTGCGCGCGAACGGCGCGGCATAGCGGCACACGTGCCAGTCGAAGGCCCCCGCCACGAGCAGCTCGGCCCCCACGCCCGCGAGGAACCGCTCGTTCCCGACGATGGCGCGAACCTCGGCCCACAGCGCCTTGCGCAGCTGCTCGCTCACCTCGCGCAGCCAGGGGCGGTCCGGGTGGTGCGCCTGGAACAGGTGCACGGCCCACCTTCAGCGCCGGCCGTCCGGTACGGTTCCGGGCGCCGACCACCTCGGCCCAGGCGGACACGTACACCTTCGGCACGGTGTCGACCCCGGCGAGCCGTGCCGCGTCCATGACCAGCTCGCGGAGCCGCGGATGGCGGTCCAGCGGGAGCACGGGACAGCGCCACGAGAATCGCCGCGGCCACTGGTCCGCCACGAAGACGGCCGCGCAGGCGCCGAACGCGACGGCCACGATCAGCACCGCTTCCGGGCTCTCGTAGGCGCCGCTCCCCAGCAGCAGGCCGACGCCCAGCCCCAAGATCGCGGCGACGCCGAGCAAGATCTTGCTCCAGCCGGCGAGGAAGCAGGAGAGGAGATCTCTCGTCAGGAGCAACCCGAGGACCCGCCACCGGACCAGCCGCATGCCCACCCACCGTCTCTTGATCGGATAGGCACCCTACGCGTGGAACGAGTCCTTCGCCAGCCTTCGCACCCGGTTCTCGTCGATGTCGTGACCCAGCCCCGACTGGGTGAGGGGCACGGCGATGACGCCGGCGTTGGCGCCCACGATCGGCGTGACGATCTGGTTCTGGCGCGGCGGCTGCGTCACGTCGCACGGCAGCGTGCAGCCCGGCAGACTGGCCACCGCCACCGTCGCCGCCCTGGCCAGCCCCGCGCCCTGGCCGCCCGCGCACTGGATGTCCCAGCCGGCCGCCGCGGCCCGGTCGTGGGCGCGGCGGGCATCCGACAGCGACAGGAAGGCGGAGGGCCGCAGCAGCAGCACCTTGGCGGCGCGCACCGTCAGGTAGTCGTCCAGCTCGGCCGTGGAGGCCACCTCGACCGCGACCGAGGCGGCCACCTCGTCCTGCAGCGAGGCGTGCGCGTAGACGTCGCCGGCGGCGAAGGGCCGCTCGATGACCTCGAGGCCGTAGGAGTCGAGCGCGACGAGCTGGCCCTGCTCGGAGTAGGCGTTGCCGCAGTCGACGGCCAGGGTCAGCGCCGGGTACGCCTGGCGCACCGCGCGCACGGGCTCGACGTCCCAGCCGGGCCTGACGTCCAGCGTGACGTGCCCGTATCCGGCGCAGACCTGCTGGTTGACGCGGGAGACCAGGCTTTCGAGCGACGGGTCGGGGGCCAGCCGGACGGTGGCCATGAGCGAGGTGCGGGTGCCGCCGATCGCCTCGGCGAGCGGCACCCCCCGCATCCTGGTCCACAGGTCCCAGCAGGCCATGTCGACCGCGGAGTCGCCGCCGAGCACCGTGTCGGGGTGCTCCCAGTCGACGCCGATCAGCCGGGCGGCCAGCGTCTCCTCCAGCCGCGACCACGTCTTGGGCTGGGGGGAGACGGCCTCGCCCCAGCCGGTCATGCCGCCGTGGTCGGTGAGCTTCACGAGCAGGGTCTCCGACCTCCTGCCGAACGGCAGGACCAGCCGGAAGACCTCAAGCTCCCGCACTCGCGGCATGTACCCCCCTTTTATGACGCGGCTCCCTCCAGTGTGCCCGTTGCGCGGGATTGGGCAAAACGCGGGGCCAGCAGGAAGGCCACGACCGCGAGCGCGGCGGTGAAGGCGAGGCCGATCGCGTAGTTCTCCCCGGTGGCCGTGAACAGCGCGCCGCTGATCGCGACGGCCACCACGGTGAACACCGACTCGCCGACGCCCACGGCCGCGCTGTTCTGGCCCTCCTCGCCCTCCTTGGACATCTCCAGGACGAGGACCGACACCGTCGGGTGCAGCGCGCCGATGCCGAGCCCGGCGATGGCCATGGCCACGTACGCGATCGCGATGGGCAGCGAGTCGACCAGCACGAGCGTCACCAGAGCGATCCCGATGGCGATCATGGCGGCGCCGCCCCGGATGGCGGTGATGTGGGAGATCGTGCCGCGCCCCTTGATCCAGGAGCCGGTGGACCAGCCGAGTGCCCCGATGGTGAGGACGACGCCCGCTCCCGTGGCGGTGAGGCCGCGCTCGTTGATCAGCATGAGCGGGATCAGCACTTCGGCCGCCGTCAGCGAGCCGAAGGCGAGGCCGCGCAGCACGGGCGCGGTCGGCAGGCCCGGCGCGGCCCTGAGCGAGCCGGGCAGCAGCAGCTTGGGCAGCGCCACGGCCAGCAGAACCACACCGGCCACGAGCAGGGGCAGGCCCGGGAGCTTGAGCGCGCTGCCGTACTGGATGAGCGCGGCGGACACGGCGGTCAGCGTGGCCCACACCAGCTTGCGGCCGAGGCCGGGGGCGGGCTCGGCGATGATGTTCGCCACCTCGCGCCCGGCTGTGCCGCGCCAGAGCAGCAGCGCCGACGGGACGACGATCAGCGAGACGCCGATGAAGATCCACCGCCAGTCGATGTTCTCCACGACGAAACCGGCGATCGCGGGGCCGACCATGGAGGGCACCACCCAGGCCGCCGAGAACAGGGCGAACACCTTGGGGTGCATGGCTCCGGGATAGACCCGGGCGACCAGCACGTACAAGGAGACCTGGATCAATCCGGCGCCGAGCCCCTGCACGAACCGGCCCGCGACGAACACCTCCATGTTCGGCGCGAACCCGGCCACCAGCAGCCCGGCCACAAAACCCGCCACGCCCACCGCGATCGGCTGCAGCGGCCCGCGTACGTCGCTCCACCGGCCGCCCAGCACCGTCGCGATCACGCTGGCCGCCAGGGTGGCGCTGAAGGCCAGGTTGTACAGGTCCATGCCGCCGAGGTCGCGGGCCACGACCGGCATCGCCGTGGACACCGCCATCGCCTCGAACGCCACCAGCATGACCAGCGCCACCAGCCCGATGCTGAGTGCCCGGTACTGCGGGGACACCACGCCGGCCGGAGGTCTTTCGATAGTCGTCGTCATGTTCGGAAAGATATGGCGAATCGCCACGTCGGCGCATCGGGCGCGGGGCCTAGGCATTTGGGCCTAGGGAACGCGAGCCTGGGGAACGCGGGCCGAGGGAACGCGGGCCTACGGCATGCGGACTTACGGCATGGATCTACGGCATGCGGGCTTCGATGCCGTCCAGGATGAGCTCCAAGCCGTACCGGAAGCGGTCCTCGCCGTCGTCGGCGATCAGGTCGTCCACGAACCTGCTGATGTGCGGGAAGCGGCTCGACGGCAGCGCCCGGTAGTAGGAGGCGATCTGCCCGACGAAGGACTCGAAGTACTCCCGCGGGTCGTCCAGCCCGGCCGCCCGCATCCTCGCGTGGTGCAGCGAGCCCTCGTACGCGTCGCCGACGATGTACAGGGACAGGCGGTCCATCGACAGCGACGCCTCCCTCGGTGACATGCCGGCCTCGATCAGCAGGCCGAAGACGAACTCGCCGGCGCGCAACGAGTTCTCCCCCGACGGGATGGTGGCCAGCGCCACCCGCGCCACGTCGGAGTGGGTGGTCAGCACCCGGTGGGCCTCCCGCGCGTACGCACGGAGCTGATCCTTCCAGCGGCTCGGCTCGCGCTCGGGCAGCTTGATCTCGCCGAGCACCCGGTCGTAGATCAGCTCCAGCAGCTCCTCCTTGTTGGCCACGTGGGCGTACAGGGAGGCGGGGCCGGTGTCGAACTCCTGGGCTATCCGCCTCATGCTCAGCGCGTCGAGCCCCTCGGTGTCGGCGATCCGCAACCCGGCCTCGACGATCAGATCCTGGCTGAGCTGCCGCCTGATTGGCGCCGGCTTGCGGGACTTGCGCCAGGGGGGCGACGGGAGGTCCTGGGAGTCTGCCATGCGAGCCATCATACGAACAGCGTACTTGACACGAACAGTGTTCGCCATTAAAACGTTGTTCGTGACGAACACCGTTCGTCTAATAGAACACTGTTTAAGGAGTCCCCCCATGACAGTCGCCGCGACAGCGGAGACGGCCCAGGTCCAGCCCTACCGCTGGCGTTGGGTCGCACTGTTCGTGATCCTGGCCGCCGAGGTCATGGATCTGCTCGACGCGCTCGTGACCACGATCGCCGCCCCCACGATCCAGAAGGACCTGGGCGGCAGCGACAGCATCGTGCAGTGGCTCGGCGCCGGGTACACGCTGGCCATGGCCGTCGGCCTGATCACCGGTGGCCGGCTCGGCGACCTGTTCGGCAGGAAGCGCATGTTCGTGATCGGCGCCCTCGGCTTCACCGCCGCCTCGCTGCTGTGCGGCATCGCGACGGGGCCGGAGATGCTGATCGGCAGCCGGGTGCTGCAGGGCCTGTTCGGGGCCGTGATGCTGCCGCAGGGCCTGGGGCTGATCAAGGAGATGTTCCCGCCGCAGGACCTCGGCAAGGCGTTCGGCATGTTCGGCCCCGTGATGACCATCTCGTCCGTGGGCGGCCCCGTGCTGGCCGGCTGGCTGGTCGACGCCGACTTCTTCGGTACGGGCTGGCGCATGATCTTCCTGATCAACCTGCCCCTCGGCCTGGCCGCCGCGCTGGCCGGGATGCGTTTCCTGCCCGAATACCGCCTCTCGAACGCCACCAGGCTCGACCTCGTCGGCGTCGTGCTCGTGTCGGTGGCCTCGTTCCTGCTGATCTACCCGCTCATCCAGGGCCGCGAGCTGGACTGGCCCGCGTGGACGTTCGTGTCGATGGCCGCCTCGATCGTGATGTTCGCCGTCTTCGGCCGCTACGAGTCGCGGCGCGCCTCCTCCGGCAAGGACCCGCTGATCACGCCCGGCCTCTTCCGCAAGCGGGCCTTCACCGGCGGGCTGGTGGCGGGCCTGGCGTTCTTCACCGGCATGATGGGCTTCGGCCTGGTCTTCAGCCTCTACACGCAGATCGGCCTCGGCTACACGCCGCTCCAGGCCGGCCTCGCCTCGCTGCCGCAGGCCATCGGCGGCGTGGTCGGTTTCGGGCTCGCCATGTCGGGGCTGCAGGAGAAGCTGGGCCGCGGCCTGCTGCAGATCGGCACAGCCGTCATGGCGGCGGGCGCGGCGGCGCTCGCCCTCACCATCCACCTGGCGGGCGTCGACGTCAGCGTCTGGCAGCTTGCCCCAGGGCTCGGCCTCGTCGGCATCGGGATGGGGCTGACCATGGCGCCGTTCTTCGACATCGTGCTCGCCGGGGTCGAGCCGCACGAATCCGGCTCGGCCTCCGGCACGCTCACCGCCACCCAGCAGCTCGGCGGCGCGCTCGGGGCGGCCGTGCTCGGCACGCTCTTCTTCCACCTGCTCGAGAGCCGGTGGAGCTTCGGGTCGTCGATGCAGGTCACGGTGTGGGTGGAGGTGGGGTTGCTGGCGCTGACGTTCGCGCTGTCGTACCTGCTCCCGCGCAAGGCCATGCCGGACACGTCACACGCCTGACCAGGCGGCCCCTCCCCTTGGCCGTGCGGCCCGCCCTCTGGCCGTGCGGCCCGGCCCGTCGCCCGGACCGCCGGCCCCTTAAAGAAACCTCGATCCCGTCAGCCGGACGTCTCGCCCCGGTTGGCGGGCCGCTGACCTGCAGATGCGCTGACCTCGGGCACGCGCTGCCGAGCCCGTCGACGGCACCGCTCACCTCGTCGATCGTGCAGCTGGCCTTGTCGAGAGGCTGCTGAGGAGCAGGGCCACCCGTCCGATGGGGCGAGCCTTGACCAGGTGGACGGCCAGGCGAGACGGTCCGCAGCATCGCGCGGGGGCTCACCTCGCGAGGTGGCGTTCGGCCCACTGGGTGATGTCGCGCCGTTCGATCGCCGCCGCCATCAGCTCGGGAAAGGCGTCCGGCGTACACGCGAAGGCAGGCACGCCCATCGCCGCCAGCGCGGCCGCGTTCTCGTGGTCGTAGAAGGGCGCGCCCTCGTCCGACAACGCGAGCAGCACGATCACCTGGACCCCCGCCTGCGTCATCGCGGCCACCCGGCGCAGCATCTCCTCCCTGACGCCACCCTCGTACAGGTCGCTGATCAGCACGAAGACGGAGTCGGCGGGCCGCGTGACGAGGCCCTGGCAGTAGGCGATGGCCCGGTTGATGTCGGTCCCGCCGCCCAGCTGGGTGCCGAACAGCAGCTCCACCGGGTCGTGCAGCTGGTCGGTGAGGTCCACCACCGCCGTGTCGAACACCACCAGCGACGTCTTCAGCGACCGCATCGACGCCAGCACCGCCCCGAACACGCTCGAATAGACCACCGAGGCTGCCATCGAGCCGCTCTGGTCGACGCAGAGCACGACCTCGCGCTGCACCGAGCGCTGCCTGCGGGCGTAGCCGACGAGCCGCGAGGGGACGACCGTGTTCCTCTCCGGCAGGTAGTTCTTGAGGTTGGCCCTGATCGTGCGGTCCCAGTCGATGTCGGCCACCCGCTTGGGGCGGTGGGTCCTGGCCGAGCGGTCGAGCGCGCCGCTCACGGCGGCCCTGGTCTTCTGGGCGAGCCTGCGTTCGAGCTCGTCGACCACCCTGCGCACGACCGCCCTGGCCGACTCGCGGGCCTGGTCGGGCATGACGCGGTTGAGCGCGAGCAGGGTGCCGACGAGGTGCACGTCCGGCTCGACGGCCTCCAGCATCTCGGGCTCCAGGAGCAGCCGGGTGAGGTTCAGCTTCTCGATGGCGTCCTTCTGCATGACCTGGACGACCGTGGAGGGGAAGTACGTGCGGATGTCGCCCAGCCAGCGGGCCACCCGGGGCGCGGACGCGCCGAGCCCGCCCTCGCGGCCGCCGCCGTGGTCGTAGACGGCGGACAGGGCGGCGTCCATGCGCGCGTCGGCGCCCTCCAGCGAGCACCCGGTGCCGTCGGCGTCCCCGCCGCCCAGCACCATCCGCCACCTGCGCAGCCGCTCGTCCTCGTCGTTCATCGTCCCGCCTTTCCGAGGATCGTGAGCACGGTCTCCACGGCCGCCGCCGCGCGCCGCTCGTCCACGTCGCGTTCCTGCTCCCCGGCCCGCTCCCCCGCGCGTTCGCCGTGGCCGGCCGTGCGGACGCGTTCCCCGACGGCCCGGCGTTCCGGCGCGGCGAATCCCCCGAACGTACGGCGCAGCAGCGGCAGCACGTCGGTGAACTGCTCGCCGGGCAGCCCGGTGAGCCACCCGTCCACCAGGCCCAGCAGCCGGGGGTCGTGCACCAGCAGCAGCCCGCCGCCCGCCAGGAAGCCCTCGATCCAGGCCGCCGCGCGAGCCGGCGCCTGCCCCCTGGACGTGGCCCTGGCCAGGCGGTCGGCGGCGTCGTCGAGCTCCCCGCAGTCCAGCAGGATCCTGGTGAGCCGCCCCTCGATGAGGCCGTGCAGGTCGTGCCGGTCGCTGACGCCGAGCAGCGTGGCCAGCCACCGGGCGCGGGGCGAGGCGTCGTCGTCGCTCAGGAGCGCCACGGCGGCGTGCACCGCGTCGACGTGCTGGAGCAGGCCGGCCGCCGCCTCGTCGTCCAGCCCGGCCACCGCGACCGGCAGGCCGACGCAGATCCGGTCGAGCATCGAGCGCACGATCACCGCCAGCCCCTCGGCCGAGGTGCCGCGGACGTCGCCGTACCGGTGGGCGCGCACCATCGCGGGCAGCGCCGCCATCAGCCGGGTCACGTCGGTGTCGAGAGCCGCCCTGGCCGACAGCGCGGCCAGCACCTCGGGCAGCGCATCCGGCAGGTCGGCCAGCAGGCACCGTTCGACCAGGGACGTCAGGTCCGCCAGGGACGCGCCGCCCGAGCCCGCCAGGTCGGCGGCCCGGCGTGCCGCGGCCCCCGCCACGGTGGTGCCCAGGGCCGCCCGCTCGATGAGCGCCAGGTCGTGCTCGGGCCGCCACCGCAGCGTCCACGTCTCCCTGAACGTCCCCTTCCCGCGCGACTCGCCCAGGCCGCCCCATGCGACGCCGAGCAGCCCGAGCCGGTGCAGCAGGTGGCTGCGGCCTAGATCGAGCGGTTTGCGCAGGTCGAGGTCGATCTCACGGTCGAGCGCCTCGGGCTTGAGCTTGAGCCGCCGCTGCTGCTCGCGCAGGTCGCGCTGGAGCGGCACCATCGGCGTGCCGTCGGTGACGTGGCCCAGCCGGTCGCCGACGACCATGCGCCGCTGGATCAGCTCGACCGCGAGGTCGTCGCCCTCGCACAGCACCGCCCTGGCCGCCTCGGTGACCTCGCCGAGCCCGGCCAGGGGCCTGCCGCGCAGGGCGGCCAGGCCGTGCGCGAGCCGTACGGACTCGATGACGTGCGCGGACGACACGGCCAGCCCTTCGTCGCGCAGCACGGCGGCGGCGCCGGCCAGCCACCGCTCCACGGGCCGGTCGGGCGCGCCGAACAGGTGGTCGTACCAGCCGGGCGAGCTGATCCCCGCGCCGTAGCCGCTCCAGGAGGCCAGCCGCCCGTACGTCCACGGCACCCACGTCAGCTCGGCTTTCACCTTGGGCAGTCCGCGCAGGACCGCGTTGTCCCGCGCGGCGGGCGGGAGGCCGCCCGTCAGCGCCGGCACGTGCCAGGCCCCGCAGATCACCGCGATCCGGCCGTGCCCCTGCTTGACGGCCGCGCGGAGGGTCTTCCGCAGGTACGCCTCGCGCCTGGCCTCCCTGCCGTCGGGCTCGTGCCCCTCGCGCACGGCGGCCATGGCCTCGGCGATCACCTCGAACGGCGTGTCGCCCCGGTGCTCGACGACGTCCTCCCACCAGCGTTCGGGATCGTCGTATCCGGCCGCCGCGGCGAGGTTCGCGATGGGGTCGGTACGCAGGCCGTCGTCGTGCTGCTCCTCGTCTGGCTCCGCCAGGCTGTGGGCGGCGGGCAGGTCGCAGAAGCGGACCGGGATGCCGGCGGCCGTGCCGTACAGGATGGCCTGCCACTCGGGCGAGAACGCGGCGAACGGCCAGAACGCGGCCCGCGCCGGGGCCCCGGGCACGTGGGCCAGCAGCGCGACGGGCGGCTCGAGTTCGGGGGCGAGCGCGACCAGCGCGTCAGCCTCGGGCGGGCCCTCGACGAGGATGGCGTCGGGGCGCAGGCGCTCGAGCTCCCGCCGTACGGCGCGTGCCGAGCCCGGCCCGTGATGCCGTACGCCCAGGACGGAGACGGACGTTTCCCCCAGGACCAGCTCGTTCACCCCAGCACCACCGCCCGCGCCACCCTTCCGCGCACCCCACCACCGCAGGGGACGCTCGCCGGCCCCTCCTCCACCAGGGTGGGAGGGCCACCATCCGGCAGGACGCCCGCCATCGCCCCTGTGTCCGGGCCGCCGGGTGGCGGGGTGGTCCGCGCGACCTCGCCGGCCGGGGCGGCGCAGGGCGGGATCACGAGACCTCGCGGCAGGCGCGGTAGAAGTCGCGCCAGTCAGGGCGCTCGCGCACCACCGTCTCCAGGTATTCGCGCCACACCACCCGGTCCGACACCGGCTCCTGCACCACCGCCCCCACGATGCCGGCGGCCACGTCGGAGGGGCGCAGCACGCCGTCGCCGAAGTGGGCCGCGAGGGCGATGCCGCTGGTGAGCACCGAGATGGCCTCGGCCGTGGACAGGGTGCCGCTGGGCGACTTGACCTTGGTGCGGCCGTCCTCGGTGACGCCCGTGCGCAGCTCGCGGAACACCGTCACCACCCGCCGGATCTCCGACAATCCCGTGCTGGTCTCGGGCAGCTCCAGGGCGCGCCCGAGCTGGGCGACGCGGCGCGAGACGATGTCGACCTCCTCCTCGGCCGTGGCGGGAACCGGCAGCACGACCGTGTTGAAGCGGCGGCGCAGCGCGCTGGACAGCTCGTTGACGCCCCGGTCGCGGTCGTTGGCCGTGGCGATGACGTTGAAGCCGCGCTCGGCCTGGACCTCCCGGTTGAGCTCGGGGATCGGCAGCGTCTTCTCCGACAGCACGGTGATGAGGGCGTCCTGGACGTCGGACGGCATGCGGGTCAGCTCCTCGACCCGGGCGACGCGGCCCTCGGCCATGGCGCGCATCACGGGCGACGGGGTGAGCGCCTCGATCGAGGGGCCCTCGGCCAGCAGCCTGGCGTAGTTCCAGCCGTACCGGACGGCCTCCTCGGCGGTGCCGGCGGTGCCCTGGACGAGCAGCGTGGAGTCGCCGCTGATGGCGGCGGCCAGGTGCTCCGACAGCCAGGTCTTGGCCGTGCCGGGCACGCCGAGCAGCAGCAGCGCGCGGTCGGTGGCCAGCGTGGCGACGGCGACCTCGACGATGCGGCGCGCGCCCACGTATTTGGGGGTGACGCGGTCGCCGTCGCCCAGGATGTACGTGGTCACGGCCCACGGCGACAGCTTCCAGCCGGGCGGCCTCGGCCGGTCGTCGTCCTTGGCCAGGAGGGCCAGCTCCTCGGCGTACTGATCTTCCGCGTGCGGGCGCAGAACGGTCATGAGCCCTCCTTCGCCGGTCTCGTGCTCTTTGCCATGGGTTGTTCAAAGCTCCTTGTACATGTCGGCGCGGAACCGCAGCAGGGCCGCCACCTGCTGGACGGACTCCGCGGGTGAATAGCTCAGGACCAGCGGGAACAGGGCCGGGTCGATGCGCTCGCCGGCCAGCTTGACCAGCTCGCCGAGGTTCCACGGCTGCGTGGCGGCCACCCTCACGATCTTGTGGAGCACGGCCGTGGCCAGGCCCTCGCGCCAGTGGGACGACACCCCGCCCAGCACCATGATCAGCTGGCTGTCCACATCATGCTTTTTCACGAAATCAGCAGCGAGCTCCTGCTGCTCGTCAGGCGGCAGGGACTCCAGCAGGTCCGCGATCGGATCCCACCCGAACATCGCCCGCGCCCACTCCGGGTCCTTCTGGAGCACGGCGGCGCGCACCCAGGCGGCCTTCACCTCGGCGTCCCAGTCGGGGATCCTCATCTCCAGCAGCCGCGCGGGCGGCAGGCCCCAGGTCGCCAGCGGGGCGCGGGCGAGCACCTGCTGCAACCACCAGGCCCGCTCGCCGATGCCTCTGGGCGGTTTGGGGCGGATGCCGTCGCGTTCCATCGCCTTGTCGCACGTCTTGGGGGCCTCGACCGTGATGACGTTTCCCGCCACGGCCACGCAGGCGCGCGCCCGTTCGGCCATGCGCTGGGACATGCGCGACCCGGGCAGGCGGGTCAGGAGGTTGGCGGCCGCCTGGCGCACCTCCCTGCGGCGGTCGTCGAGCGCGCTCTCCAGGAACGGCTCGTCGTCCATGCTCAGCCCGTCGGCCAGCAGCTCCACGAACTCCGCCCGGTCGTCGGGCGTCTCCCGCTCCCACGTGCTCTCCAGCAGCCGCCTGGCCTCCGCCGGATCGGCGGTCCTGAGGGCACGCAGGTGCGCCCGCCGGTCGGCGGCGCCGCCCAGCTCCCACGTCTCGCCGGTCGGCTCCTCGAGGAGGTAGCCCCAGGCCGGGTTGAGCCCGGCCAGCCACCGGCCCCGCTGCCCGGCCAGCACCCCCAGATGCACCCGGATCGACCGGTCGCGCCGGCCGCGCTCCAGCAGCTCGGGCAGCACGTACGCGGGCACCCGCCGGCCGGTGCCCGCCGCCGCGGCCAGCCACTCGGGCAGCAACCGCTCGTGCTCGCCGCCCATGATCCGCGCCAGCCGTCCGGCCGCCCGCCTGCCCACGGCCACCCGCTCCTCGTGCGGCGCCGGCTCCTGGAGCCGCGCCTCCCCCGGCTTGCCTCCGGCCCGGTGCCGCGCCACCTCGACGGCCGCCGCTTCCAGCAGACTTCCTCGGTACGGCCGGCGATCGGTGCCCACGAGCGCCGTCGATGCCAGCTCCTCCCACCCGGTCAAAGGATCACCGCCCTGTCGTCGTCGTCCCAGGTGGTCAGGGGTCGCAGGCCGCGCGGCGTCCACTCGGCGGCGACGGTGAGCGGCCGGCCGCCGGAGACGGCGATCAGCCGCCAGGGGTCACGGGCGGCCGGGTGCAGCGGGAGGCCGCCGATCGAGCTCCGCCCGGGTACCACGCCGGCCAGGACCAGCGGCCACGACTCGGTCCACGGGTCCTCCGCCAGCGCCCCGGCCACCTCGTCGAGCGCCTCCTCCGGCGGCACCCCTGGTGGGGCTCCCCCGGTGGGGGCGTCCTGGGAGGGGTCGCGGCGGACGGCGACCAGTGCCCTCAAGGGGGCGGCGCCCGGGTAGTAGGCGAGGTCGGCGTCGATCACCGTCCCCGTGACGAGGGAGGCGTCGAGCGACTGGCCCGGCGGCGCGAACGACAGAACCAGCGCCGCCCGTCCGGTGTGGCGCCCTCGCAGCCACACCCGCCGGGCGGTCAGCTGGTCCTGCACGTCATCCCGCCTCCCCAGCACGTCCCACTGGTCGCGCACCACGGGCCCGGCCAGCACCTCTTCCCGCGTCACGGGGAATCCGACCCGGATCAGCACGGTGTCGGCCAGCGGGGCCGGCAGGTCCGAGCGCCGCCGGTAGGCGGCGGCCAGCAGGTGGAGCAGCGCGTACTCCTCCAGCAGCCGCCCCGGCCAGTCGTCGTCGGCCCGGACCCGGGCCAGCCTGGACACGACGCCCGCCACGCCCGGCGCCTGGGCGTCGATGAGCCGCTTGGCCAACCCCTCCCATTCGTGCTCGGCCGCCTGCGCCAGCCCTTGCCGGAGCTGGTCGGCCAGCCACCGCTCCAGCTCGCCCAGCCCGGCGGCGACCCGCGCGTGCCGCGCGGGGGTCCCCTCCACCCGCGACGCTTCCCTGGACGGCCCCGCCCCGCCCGCGCCGATGGGCTCGGGTGCCGACCCGCCCAACCCGCCATCGCTCGCACCGGCGATCCCCGGCGTCGCCTCACCGGATCCACCGCTACCCTCGTCGGAGGCGGCCAGCGGGAGCTCGCGACAGGCCCCGTGGCCCGTGGCGGCGGTCTCGGGTGCTGGGCCGGCGGAGTCGGCGGTGCGCGCGTCGGTGGCGCCCCGCCCGGAGACGTCTGCGGCTGCGGGCTCGGGTGACGTGGCGGCGGGCTGGTCGGCGATCGTGTCCGGGGCGTTCCTGGCGCGGATGGCCTCGATCTTGGCCGCCGCCTTGGCGGCGCGTTCGGCGCGGGCCTCGGCCCACTCCGTCGCCCACTGCGGCGCCGCCCGCTCCTCCGGCACCTCGCCGGCGGACCACAGGAGCAGCAGCCCCAGCGCGTGCTTGCACGGGAACTTCCTGCTCGGGCAGCTGCACCGGTAGGCGGGCTCGGTCAGGTCGACGCAGGCGAGATAGGGTCGCGCCCCGCTGCCCTTGCACTCGCCGTACAAGAGCGTGCCCGTCGTGCCGCGCACCGGCCACTTCCCGGCCGCCGACACCCCCTGCGCCGCCTTCTGGGACGACGCGTCGGGGGCGAGGGCGAGCACCTGGTCACGGCTCCACCGTTCGATCACCTGCCGCAGACTAGCCACCCTGACCGACAATTCGGGGCCGTCTCCACGAGGTGCCGACTGTGTCCGTTTTTATGGTTATTTATCGCCGTAAAATGGGGCGGGTGGAGTTGCGGATCTACCCCCACGGCCCTTCCGTCGAGGTGCCCGACGAGGCGGCGGCCCTGGCGAGCCCGCTGGACGGCCAGCTCGTCCTGGACGGCGACCGCTTCCTGCGCAGGGACGTCACCGGCGCCCCCGTCGCGTTCGTCGAGCGCCCGCCCGTCGCAGCGGCCCTCGACCTGCTGCCCCACCCTGAGGGCGGCTGGTTCAGGGAGACGTGGAGGTCCCCCGTGACGTTCGAGCCGGACGGGTACGCGGGACCGCGGGCGAGCGCGACCGGCATCTACTTCCTCCTGCAGCCGGGCGAGGAGTCGGTGCCGCACGTGGTCAGGTCGGACGAGGTCTGGCTGTGGCACCGCGGCGGCCCGCTGAGCCTGACGGTCGGCGACGAGACGATCACGCTGGGGCCGCTGGTGGAGCAGGGGCAGGTGCCGCAGGCGGTGGTGCCCGGCGGCGTGTGGCAGTCGGCCCGCCCCGCCTCCGACGAGCCGGTGCTGGTGAGCTGCGTCGTCTCGCCGGGTTTCGACTTCGCCGACTTCACCGCCTGACCCATGGCCGCCACCGCCTGACGAGCGCGTGAAACGGCTCGGGTAACGTCGGGCTGGATCACGCCGCTCGATCAAGGAGAGACGCATGGTCCACAAAGCCGTCATCCCCGTCGCCGGCCTCGGCACGCGGCTGCTGCCGCTGACCAGGGCGCTGCCCAAGGAGATGCTGCCCATCGGCGACAAGCCGGTCATCGAGCACACCATCCGCGAGCTCGTGGACTCCGGCATCGACGAGATCACCATCGTCACCTCGCCGCGCAAGGACCTCATCCAGCGCCACTTCGCCCCCGACGCCGACCTCGAGCTCCAGTTGCGCGCCGCCGGCAAGGACGACCTGGCCGACGCGGTGGCCGAGCTGTCGTCGCTGGCCCACATCACGTACCTCTACCAGAACGGCCCGTACGGCAACGGCACGCCCGTGCTCAACGCCGCCCGCGTCATCGGCGACGAGCCGTTCATGGTGCTGTGGGCCGACGACGTGTTCGTGGCGGAGGTGCCGAGGGCCAAGCAGCTCAAGGCCGCGTACGAGGCCACCGGCGCCCCCGTGCTGGCCCTGATGCCGATGGCGGTCGAGGACGCGTCTCGCTACGGCGTGCCGGTCGTCAAGGAGGACCTCGGCGGCGGGCGCCTGCTGATCTCCGGGCTGGTGGAGAAGCCGTCCCCCGAGCAGGCGCCCTCGCGGTACGCCGCCATCGGCGGCTACGTCGTCACTCCCGGCGTCGTCGAGGAGCTGCAGGAGCAGACGCGCAGGTGGCACGAGAACCCGAAGGGCGAGATCTACCTCACGGACGCCCTGCACCGGCACGCCGCCGGGCACCCGGTGTACGGGCAGGTCATCGACGGCACCTGGTGGGACACCGGCTCGCCGCTCAACTACCTCAAGGCCCAGTTCGCCGCCGCGCTGGCGCATCCGGTGTTCGGGCCGGAGCTGCGGGAACTCGCCCGGGAGAGCGGCTGACGCCTTGGGTTTTTTCCGGCGAGATGATTGTCTGTCCGGAGGAACTATGAGGAGGACGCCGGTGAGCCGTCAAATCGTTTCCGTCGTGGGTGGCAAGGAGGCGGGGGCCGCCGCCACGTACGCGTCGACCAACCCCTCGCGCACCGGCGAGGTCGTGGCCCAGGTCGGTCTGGCCGACGCCGGCACCTTCGCGGCCGCCTGCCGCACCGCCAAGGAGGCGCAGCGCGAGTGGGCCAAGGTGCCCGCCCCGGTGCGCGGGCGGGTGATCGCCTCCATCGGGCGGCTGGTCGAGGCCAACGCCGAGCGGCTGGCGCACCTGGTGACCGAGGAGATCGGCAAGCCGTACGCCGAGGCCCTGGGCGAGGTGCGGGAGATCGTCGACACGTGCGACTTCTTCCTGGGTGAGGGCCGCCGGCTGTACGGGCAGACGGTCCCGTCCGAGATGCCGGACAAGAACCTGTTCACGTTCCGCAACCCGATCGGCGTGGCCGCGGTCGTCACCGCCGGCAACTTCCCGGTCGCCGTCCCTTCGTGGTACCTCGTCCCGGCCCTGCTCTGCGGCAACGCCGTCGTCTGGAAGCCCGCCGAGTACGCCGCCGCGTCCGCGCACGCCATGTTCCAGCTCTTCGTGGCCGCCGGGCTGCCCGACGGCGTGCTCAACATCGTGTTCGCCGACGGCGCGCAGACGTTCGAGGGGCTGGAGCGGGCGCTCGGCGAGGGCAGCGTGCAGAAGGTCGGGTTCACCGGCTCCAGCGAGGTGGGCAGGAGCATCGGCGAGCTCGCCGGGCGGCACCTGCAGTCGGCCTGCCTGGAGCTGGGCGGCAAGAACCCGATGGTGATCATGCCGGACGCCGACCTCGACCTGGCCGTGGAGGGCGCGCTGTTCTCGGGCTTCGGCACGGCGGGGCAGCGCTGCACGAGCCTCGGCACGGTGATCGTCCACGAGAGCGTGCACGACGAGTTCGTGGAGCGGTTCGCGCGGGCGGTGCGCGAGTCGCGGATCGGCCACCCCGAGGAGGACGTCCTGGCGGGGCCGCTGCTCGACCAGAAGTTCGCCGACCGGTACGAGGAGTACCTGACCTGGATCCAGCCCCACCACCAGGTCCTGCCGGGGAAGACCGGGAAGATCACGAAGGAGGCCCCGCACCGCGACTTCGACGGAGAGCAGGGGCTCTACTACCACCCGGTCATCGTCGACGGCGTGCGCCCCGACGATCGGCTCTTCCTGGAGGAGACGTTCGGCCCGATCGTCGGCGTCACCACGTTCACCACCCTCGACGAGGCGATCGAGCTGGCCAACCTGCCCGGTTACGGCCTGTCCAGCTCCATCTACACCACCGACCCGCAGCACGCCTTCCGCTTCCGCGAGGGCATCTCGGCGGGCATGGTCAGCGTCAACAACTCCACCTCGGGCGCCGAGGCCCACCTGCCGTTCGGCGGCAACGGCAAGTCGGGCAACGGCAGCCGCCAGTCGGGCATGTGGGTGCTCGACCAGTTCACCCGCTGGCAGGCGATGAACTGGGATCATTCGGGCCGCCTGCAGAAAGCCCAGATGGATGTCGCGGAAATCGAGCCCGATCTGGCCTTCCGGCTGCCATAATGAGTCTCGTCTCGATGCAAGAACGGGCCCCTCGGTAACGAGGGGCCCGTTCGTTTCTCCGCTCGGGCGGTCAGACCTGGCCGGCCTTCTCCAGGGCCGAGCAGCAGGTGTTCACCAGCAGGCGGGTGACGACGTACGGGTCGATGTTGGCGTTGGGGCGGCGGTCCTCGATGTAGCCCTTCTTGTCCGTCTCGACCTGCCACGGGATGCGCACGGACGCGCCGCGGTCGGAGACGCCGTAGGTGTACTTGTTCCACGGGGCGGTCTCGTGGTGGCCGGTCAGGCGCAGCTCGATGTCGGCGCCGTACTGGGAGACGTGCTCCATCGGCTTGTCGCCCTCGCCGAGCGCCTCGCAGGCGGTGATGATGGCGTCGTAGCCCTCGCGCATGGCGCGGGTGGAGAAGTTGGTGTGCGCGCCGGCGCCGTTCCAGTCGCCGCGGGCGGGCTTGGCGTCGAGCGTGGCCTCCACGCCGAACTCCTCGGCCGTCCGGTAGAGCAGGTAGCGGGCGACCCACAGGTGGTCGGCGACCTCGATCGGACCGGCCGGGCCGACCTGGAACTCCCACTGGCCGGGCATGACCTCGGCGTTGATGCCGGAGATCTTCAGGCCGGCGGCGAGGCAGCGGTCGAGGTGGAGCTCGACGATGTCGCGGCCGAACACGGCCTCGGCGCCCACGCCGCAGTAGTAGTGGCCCTGCGGCGCGGGGAAGCCGCCCTCGGGGAAGCCCAGCGGGCGGCTGCCCTTGAAGAACGTGTACTCCTGCTCGATGCCGAACCACGAGTCCTGCTCGGCGTACCTCTCGGCGATCGGGCGGAGCTGCGCGCGGGTGTTGCTGACGTGCGGGTCGCCGTTGATCTCCTCGACCTCGGCGAGGACGAGGATGTGGTCGCCGCCGCGGATGGGGTCGGGGCAGCTGAACACGGGGCGGAGCACCCGGTCCGACGCGTGGCCCTCGGCCTGGTTGGTGCTGGATCCGTCGAAGCCCCAGACCGGAGGCTCGGCGCCGTCGGCGAGGATCTTCGTCTTCGAGCGCATCAGAGCGGTGGGCTCGGTGCCGTCGATCCAGATGTACTCAGCCTTGTAGCTCACGGCGGTCCTTTTCCTCAGGGTGTTTCCGTTTCACAGCCACGCCGAGTCTTATGGATGGCCGTTTCCCGGTTTTTGCCCGAATGTGAACGCCGTGTTAAGCGGGGGCCGCCTGTGTTAACGCTGGTGAACGGTTCCGTGGGGTCAGGTACGGCCTCCCGTTCCGTTGCCGTTGCCGTCGTAGCCGAGCAGCCGCATGGCCGTGTCGGGGTCCATGGCGGCGGCCAGGAGCTGGGCACGGGCGTGGGCCTCGTCGCGCTCGCGTTCGGCCTTCGCCTGCGCCGCGCGTACGCCCTTGACCGCGACCAGCGCGAGCCCGGCCCCCACGATCACCGCGACCACCAGGACGAACAGCACGAGCAGCAGCCCGGGAGAGGCCACGCCGGCCGAAGCGGCGTTCGCGCCGTCGCCCGATCCCGTGCCCGCGCCCGTGACGGCGAGCGCCGCGATGATCGAGAGCACCACCAGCCCGAGCAGGCTGGCGACGACGAGCCAGACCCGGCTCAGCCGCCGGCGCCTCCGGGTGGCCTGCGGCGCGGGAGGCCCGGTGGGAGCCGTGGCGGGGGTGCCCACGACGACGGGCTGCGGCGCCGCCCACGGCACGAAGTCCGGCCGGTCGGACGGCTCGTCGGCCCCGTCCGCGGCGACCGGCACCGGAGCAGGGACCGGGACGGGAATCGTGGGTGGCATCTGGACCGCCGGGCCTCCCGCCGGCGCCTGGACGACCGGGCCGGTGACAGGCACCTGGAGCGCCGGACCCGCGGGGGGCACCTGGAGCACCGTGGCGCCAGGGGCCGTCAGCTGGACGGCCGTCCCGCCGGGACCGGCGTACGCGACCGCCTCCTCCGGCTCCTCGGCGTGCCCCGGCAGGTCCCGCTCGATCCGGCTGTGCTCCTTGTGCGCCCTGGCCGCGTCCCGGTGGTACTCCTCCAGCTCCCGGTAGAGCTCGTCCGAGGCGTAGATCGTGCCGTCGATGAGCGGCCCCGGCCGGCGCTGGATGATCGCCACCACGTCGTCGCCGTTGAGCGTCTTGTGCGTCTCCAGCGCGTGCGCCACGCAGAGCACCTCCCTGCGGTGCTCCTCCAGCAGCTCCTCGGTCTTCTCCAGCAGCCGCACCAGGTTGAACTCGATGCGCTCCCCCAGCACGTCGGGCGTCAGGTCGGGCTTGGCCTTGACCGGCTCCCTGTCGGTGATGCCGATGGCGCCGCCCGTGGGCCGCGCCTTGCGCATGGCCTTGCCGCCCATGATCTCCAGCTCCTGGAGCGCGGGCAGCGAGGTGACGCCGGAGCCCATCCCCCAGTACGACTCCATCATGGCGGTCAGGTATGTGGCGGAGTACAGGTCGCCGGAGACGCCCGAGGAGTTGTCCTCGCCGAAGAACATCCGCTCGCCGGCCAGCGAGGCCAGGGAGACCATGATGTCGGCCTCGTGCTCCGACTTCCACCGGGTGAACTGGTCCTCCGGCTTGATGGAGGCGACCATGCCCAGGTAGTCGGCGCCCTTCTCGATGGTGGCGATGTCGATCTCGAGGTGGAAGCGGGTCGCGTACGCCACGACGGCGTGGCAGGCCTCGTGCACGGCCACGGCGTGCCGCTCGCGCTCGATGTACTCGACGTCCTCGGGCGGGCCGAGCTGCTTGAGCCGCTTGGCGCGCAGCACGTCCGACCAGGTGATGATCTCGCGGCCGTCCCTGATGGCGGTGATCAGCGACTCGTTGACCAGGTCCTTGATCGTGGCGCCGGTGGCGTACGGGGTGATCGTGGCGAGCTTGTCGATCTGCTCCTCGGTCAGCTCGTGCCACACCTTGTCGAAATAGCCCTGGTACGTGCGCACCCGGCCGGCCTTGGACGGGTAGCCGACCTTGTAGATGCGGTCGATGCGGCCAGGCCGCAGCAGCGCCTCGTCGAGCGCGTCGGGGCGGTTGGTGGCCATCATGACGAGGATGCGGTATTTGGGGGGCGGCTTGGGGCGCATGCCGAGCAGCCGCCGTACGAGCCGGTTGAAGAAGCCGCGCGGCTTCTTGAGCCCGGACAGCTCGGTGAGCAGCGCCTGCAGCGTGCCGGGGTCGCCGCTGCCCATCATGCCGCCGCCCATGACGAAGCGGTCGCGCAGGCCCGGCTCCTCCTCGGCGCGACGGGCCGGGCCGCCGCGGAAGGCCAGCACCTGGCGGGTCTCGTCGGACAGGTAGTTGAGGCCGTGGCAGCCGTGGTGGCCGGACAGCCCGGAGAAGCCGCCCTGGCCGGGCGGGCCCTGCTGGGCGAGCCGGCCGCGCTTGCCGAGGGAGTCGGCCTCGTCGAAGAAGACGATGACGCCGCCGTACCGGAGCGCCAGCTTGCGCAGCTTCCTGAACAGCGACTTGACCTTGAGGATGCCGATGCCCATGAACATGTTCGTGAACGCGCCCGGGTCCACGAACACGTACGGCTTGCCGGTCTCGCCGGCCACGGCCTCGGCCATGAGGGTCTTGCCGGTGCCGGGCGGCCCCCACAGCAGCAGGCCGCTGGGGACGTATCCGCCGCGCCGCTCGATCTCGTCGGGCCGCTCCAGGAACACGATGTTCTCGCGGACGCGCTCGACCACGTGGTCCTGCCCCCACACGTCGTGGAAGCGGGTCTTGATGTCGTCGGGGAAGTACGTCTCCACCCCGCCCCTGGACAGGAACCAGAACAGCCCGACGAACTGGATGATGACCACGAAGAACAGGAACACGATCTGGATCAGGAACGGCATCGCGTTCCACAGCAGCGCCGGCGCCTGCATGACGGCCATGAACGGGCTGACGTCCAGCACCGCGCCCAGCACCAGGGCGATCAGCACGACGAAGAAGGCGATCTTGAGCGCGCGGGACAGGCGGTAACGCGTCCAGTCGTCGAAGCGGCGGTGCGTCCAGCGCTCGAAGCCGCCGAAGATCCTGTGGCTCCACAGGCGGTGGTAGGCCGACCAGTGCTCGCTGACGAGGAAGTGCAGCTGCCGGAGGGCCTCGACGCCGAGCAGCCAGAAGATCCACTGGTACTCGTACGCGATCGTCTGCGCGGCGCCCCGGAACGTGGCGACGCCGGGGAAGTCGGCCATCACCTTCCACGTCAGGACGAGGTAGGCCAGCGCGAGGGCGATGAGGAACTTGCTCCGGTCCCAGAACGGCATCTTCTTCCTGGTCACGGATTCGGGGTCGGAAGGCCCGCTGCCGGGGGCGCGCAGCCCTTCATGGTGCACGGTGGTGGTCACTGACGCTCCCTCATCCAGGCAGCCGCAGCAGCTTGAACGTACTCTCGATCTTGTCGAACTCGGCGGCGCGCTTCCTGAAGCAGACGGACTCGCAGCCGATGAGCATGACGGAGACCGTGGCACCCTTCGCGTCGAGGATGGCGGTGTGGTCGAACATCTGCATGTCCTGACCGATCTGGTATTCGAAGCGCACCCGGACCCCCCTGGCGCCGTCCTCCAGGGTCAGCTCCTCGTCCTTGATGAGCATGAAGTTCGTGAACAGCAGCGGCTGTCCGGTCGCCGCGGCCTTCTGCGCGTAGAGCTCGCGCACCTGGTCCGTCACCGGGAGGATGAAGTCGCGCAGCCGGTTGAGCGAGACCGCGTTCCGCTGCTCCTCGGTGAGCTGGTGGACGGTGGCGTAGATGAACGGGTCCGGCGAGCCGAGCAGGTGGTCGACCGAGGGCCGCGAGGCCTGGTCGAAAGCCGTCGACCAGACCCGCTGGGCGCGTACGGCCGCCGCCACCGAGCTGGGGTTGCCGCCGGACAGGAACTGCTCGATGGGCTCGCTGTCGAGCTGGGTGAACGACGACGGAACCGCGAAGTAGGTGGTGCCCGCCTCGTCACGTACGTAGTGGACATCGGGCTGCCCGCACGCGGACAGCATCAGGACCGCGACCGTGACCGCGATCAAACCCCGTGCTTTTTTCACCAGGGCTTACCTCCGCTTTGCGGACCAACGCAGTTGTTGTGCCCGCTTTCAGGCGGAATGAGCCCGATGTGCGATGAGAAATCTTGACCAAATCTTGGCCGTCCATTGGCTTTACTTGTTACAGATCCATTACGGACGGTTGCTTACCGTGTCGCCCTCCGTGGTGAAAGGTCACTACAACGTTCATGCAACCCCCATTGGTTCAACTCAGGAAGTAGCGAAAGATATGAGGATCCCTTCCGACCGCCCCGGGAGCTCACAATGACCGAACCCGTGATGGAGAGCGTCGACTCCTTCGGCCTCACTGCCGAGCGGCAGTTCGCCGACCTCTGGTCGAGGCACGTCCTGACGGTGCGTGAGCGCCGCCTCCTGCTCCTCGGGCTGCTCGTCGGGGACGGGCTGCACGAGCAGACGGACATCCAGCTCGACGTCGCGCTGCGCGGGGGCGAGCTCTCCGAGACCGAGCTGCGCGAGGTGGCCGCCTTCCTCACGCACTACGCCGGCTGGGCGCGGGGATCCAAGCTGAACGACCAGGTCGAGAAGCTGATCGAGCGGGTCGCGCGGACACCACCGGATGGCGGGGGCCCGGCGGGCTGAGCACCGCCCTTCCCCGTCCCGGCGCTAAGGTTCAGGCATGCCTACCGCACTGATCACCGGCGCCACCTCCGGCATCGGCGCCGCCTTCGCCCGGCGCCTGGCCGCCGAGGGCTTCTCGCTCGTCCTGGTGTCCCGCGACGAGCACCGGCTCGCCGGCGCCGCGGGTCAGCTCAAGCTCAGGTACGGCGTGAGCTCCGAGGTGCTGCCCGCCGACCTCGCCACCGAGGAGGGCCTGGCCAGGGTCGAGTCCCGGCTCGCGGAGGGCGTCGACGTGCTGGTGAACAACGCCGGGTTCGGCAACCCCGGCCGCTTCCCCGACGTGCCGGTCGAGGACGAGGTGCGCATGCTCAAGGTGCACTGCGAGGCCGTGCTGCGGCTGACGCTGGCCGCGCTGCCCGGCATGCGCGAGCGCGAGCGGGGCGCGATCATCAACGTGGCGTCCGTGGCGGCGTTCTTCCCGCGGGGCACCTACAGCGCCTCCAAGGCGTGGGTGGTGAACTTCAGCGAGTCGGCCGCCGCCGACGTGGGCGACCCGCGCATCAGGATCATGGCGCTCTGCCCGGGTTTCGTGCGGACGGAGTTCCACCGGCGGTCCGGGATGGACACCGCGGGCATCCCCGGGTTCCTGTGGCTGAAGGCCGACGACGTGGTGCGCGCGGCGATGCGCGACCTCGCGCTCGGCAGGCGCGTGTCGGTGCCCGACCCGCGCTACAAGGCCATCGTGGCGATCGGCAGGCTCGTGCCGCGCGGCCTGCAGGCCCGCGTGTCGGCGGCCATCGGCCGCTGACGGCCCGCCCCACGGCTCCGTGAAAGGGCCCCGGCCCCCCGCTCCGTGAAAGGGCCCCGGCCCCCGCTCCGTGAAGGGGCCCCATGGAACGGGCCCCCGCCGCGGGAGGGGGTCGCGGTGGGGGCCCGAGCGGCCGTGAGCTCGGCTCACGGCCGGGAACCAGGAGACGGTGACGGCCACCGTCTGGAGTGGGGTCTAGCGGTTGGCCTCGTGGCCGATCGACAGGCCGCTGGACGGGTCGAAGAAGTGCAGGTTGTGCGTGTCGACGACCAGCTCGATGTTCTGGCCGGGGCGCACGTGGCTGCGGGCGTTGACGCGGGCGGTCCACAGGGACTTGTCGCCCGACAGCGGCAGCGCGGCCTCCTCGTCGTCACCCGCGTCGGCGGCGGCGACCGTGTCCTTGTGCTCGACCGGCGGGGCGTCGATCAGGAACAGCACGTTGATCTCGGAGCCCAGCTCCTCGGTGACCTCCGCCTTGACCGGCAGCGTGGCCCAGCCGTTGGCGTGGTTGCCGGCGGAGCTCGAGTCCTCGAAGTCCGACGGGCGGATGCCGAGGATGATCTTCTTGCCGACGTACTGGTCGAGGCCCGGCTTGTCGGAGAAGGTCGACTCGGGGATCGGCAGCTTGATGCCGGCGAAGGAGACGGCGGGGCCGTCGTCGCGGACGAGCTCGGCGGTGGCGAAGTTCATCGACGGCGAGCCCATGAAGCCGGCCACGAACAGGTTGACCGGCTTGTCGAAGAGGTTCTGCGGGGTGTCGACCTGCTGCAGCAGGCCGTCGCGGAGCACGCAGACCCGGTCGCCCAGGGTCATGGCCTCGACCTGGTCGTGCGTGACGTACACGGTGGTGACGCCGAGGCGCTCGTGCATCTGGTTGAGCGAGGCGCGCATGGAGACGCGGAGCTTGGCGTCGAGGTTGGACAGCGGCTCGTCCATGAGGAACGCCTGCGGCTCACGCACGATGGCGCGGCCCATGGCGACGCGCTGGCGCTGACCACCGGAGAGGGCGGCCGGCTTGCGCTTGAGGTAGGTCTCCAGGCCGAGCATCTTGGCGGCGTCGTTGACCCGCTTCTGGATCTCCGGCTTGGGCATCTTGCGGAGCTTGAGGCCGAAGGCGAGGTTCTCCTCGACCGTCATGTGCGGATAGAGCGCGTAGTTCTGGAAGACCATCGCGATGTCGCGGTCCTTGGGAGGCAGGTGGTTGACCACCTTGTCACCGATGGAGATCTCGCCGCCGCTGATGTCCTCAAGGCCGGCGATCATCCGGAGTGCGGTCGACTTACCGCAACCGGAAGGACCGACCAGCACCATGAACTCGCCATCCTTGATCTCAAGGTTGAGCCCGTTCACGGCCTTCACGCCACCGGCGTAGATCTTGTCGACGTTCGTCAGAACGATGGATGCCATGACATTCCTTCGCGCTCCAGGGCTGTGGCCCGGATGTTGTTACCGATGCCCACTCAGGTGGATACGTTTTCAAACATCTCACCCGAAACGGACATCGGTGTCAAGGGTTGCCGTGTGACCAGCCGTTGTCGAAGCGTGAGACTTCCCGTTCTCGCGAAATCATGATGGAATCGTTTCCATGGAGAAGCGGGCGACCATCAAGGACGTGGCCGTGGCGGCCGGAGTCGGCGTCGCGACCGTCTCCCGGGTGCTGTCGGGCGGCTCCGCCAGTCCCGCGACCAGGGAGCGGGTGCTGGCGGTCGCCGCCCAGCTCGACTACCGCCCCAGCGCGCTCGGCCGCAACCTGCGCCAACGCCGCACGGGCGGCATGGGGCTGCTCGTCCCCGACCTGACCGACACCTTCTACGGCCAGCTGGCCGAGGGCGTGCTCGCCTGCGCCAGGTCGGCCGGCGAGCCGGTCGTGCTCGGCTCCACGGGCGGCGACCCCGAGCAGGAGGCCGACATGATCGGCATGCTGCTGGAGCAGAGCGTCGACCGCCTGATCGCCGTGCCGTCGGGAGACGCGGAGACGTGGGTGCCGGCGATCCGCGCGGGCATGACGGTGGTCTTCGCCGACCGCTTCCCCGTCGAGCCGTCCCCCGAGCCGCCCGCCGGGCCGACTGCCGGGCCGGCCGCCGGTCCCGTCCACGAGGGGAGCGGGGCCGCGTCCGTCAGCGACCTCATGGCGCTCGACGGCATCGCCCCCGCTCCCCAGGCCCGCCCGCTCGACGCCGCGTCCCAGGCCCGACCGCTCGACGTGCCCGCCGTGGTGGCCGACGACCGGGCCGGCATCCGCACGGCCGTGCGCTATCTCCGCGGCCTCGGCCACAAGCGCATCGCCTTCCTCGGCGGTCCCGGCCACGACCGGCGGGCCGCCGCGTTCAGGGAGGCGGTGGGGGCGCCGGTGGACGAGGAGCTGGTCGTGTTCGGCACCGGCAGCCGCGACTCCGCCTACGCCGCCGCCTCCGGCCTGTTCCAGAGCCGCCCCGACCTGTCGGCCGTGGTCGCCGGGGGCAACGTGCTCGGCGAGGCGGCCGTGCTCGCGGCCAGGGAGCTGGATCTGCGGGTGCCGAAGGACGTCTCGCTGGTGATGTACGACGACGTGCCCTGGGCCGAGCTGTGCTCCCCGCCACTGACGGTGATCGCCCAGCCGGGCCGCGACATGGGCTACCGGGCGGCGGAGCTCGTGCTCAGGACGGGCGGCAGGAAGCAGCGCGGCGTGGTGCTGCCGACCGAGCTCATCATCAGGGGCAGCTGCGGCCCGCGCCGCTAGGCGGTGCGGGCGGCGCCGGTGTGGCGGCGCGGCAGGACCATGACCGGGTTGTCGTCGAGGATCATCTCAGGCGGGCCGAACCGCTCCGCGACCTGCCGGATCTCCGGGTCGTCCAGCATCAGCAGGCGCCCCTTCTCGATGAACAGCTCGCCGTCCACGAGCACGGTGGGCCGGTCGAACTGGCAGTCGCAGTGCGCGAAGCCCGGGCCGGTCGTGACCGGCATCCCGCCGGTCAGGCCGTCGATGCCGCAGTAGAACGAGCCCGCGTGCTTCTCCCGCTCGAACTGGGTGCCGCCGGACACCCGCACCTTCGGGTTGAGCCCGAGCAGGGCGTGCCGCATGTAGTAGCCCTCGGGCGCGTAACGCCGCAGGTGCTCGGCGGCCACCCCGCCCTCGATCTTGCGGACCTGGTTGCCCTCCAGGGTGAGGGTCACGGGCTCCTCCGGCACGCCGGTGACGGTGGAGTCCTCGATCACGATGACGCCCTCGGTGTCGTCCGGCCAGAAGTTGGCCCCGCCGTACGGGAAGGGCCGCCAGTCGCCGGGCCGCATCGCGCCGGGGTCGGGGTCGAAGGTCAGGCCCGAGAACGTCACGTCGGTCCCCCCGCCGGAGGTCATCCTGATCGTCCGCGCCGGCGACAGCTGCCGCAGCGCGCGGCGCAGCAGCGCGTAGAAGACCTCGGCGGGCAGCCGCCCCCCGGTCATCAGCGCGCCCGCCGTGGCCGTCATGTGCAGCGACAGCCACCGGGCGGTGCGCGACTTGATCTGGTCGAAGAAGAGCGGCGCCGTGTGCACCTCGCCCCACCAGGTGCCGCTGATCACGACGTCGGCCTCGTGGAAGGCGGCGGTCTCGATCCGGAGCGAGGCCTGCCGGTCCCAGCCGCCCGCGCTGAACGGCGGCACCGACAGGATGCGCACGTCGGCGTCACGCAGCGCCGCCGCCGCCGCGACGGCCTGCACGACGACCGGGTCGACGGTGTGCTCCATGAGCAGCAGCACCCGCTCGCCCGCCGCCACCCCCGCGTAGTCGAGCAGGTTGCGGACGCCGGGCATCAGCTCCACGATCGAGTAGGGCCCCACCGCCGGCTCGGCAGCGTAGCCGAAGGGCGATCCGGCGTACGGATTGGTGGTCATCGCGTGCTCCCTGTGGGACATCGGGCCCATGACTCCTATGGATACCCATTACGCAGAGAAATCACGCGATTACGGAAATCGCCTGCCGATTACCCCAGGAGCTTCTCGATGGCGGTGGTGACGGCCGGGTCGTCCGGGGTGGTGCGGGGGCGGAAGCGGGCCACGACCGCGCCGTCGCGGTCGACCAGGAACTTCTCGAAGTTCCACTGCACGTCGCCCGCCTCGCCCTGCTCGTCGGCGGCCAGCGTCAGCTCGGCGTAGAGCGGGTGCCGGCCGGGCCCGTTGACATCGGCCTTCTCCAGAAGCGGGAAGTCGACGCCGTACGTGGTGGAGCAGAACCGCTGGATCTCCTCCGCCGTGCCGGGCTCCTGGCCAGCGAACTGGTTGCAGGGCATGCCGATCACCGTGAAGCCGCGCGGGCCGTACTGCTCCTGCAGCTTGACCAGGGCGGTGTACTGCGGGGTGAGGCCGCACTTCGACGCCACGTTGACGATGAGGGCGGCCCGGCCGGCGGCCAGCTCACCGAGAGTAGTCGGAGCGTCGTCGAGGGTGCGGAGCTGGATGTCACTGAGGCTCATGCAGCGACCCTACGCCCGCGAGCCGCCCCTCATACCCGCTGTCCGCGGTAGGGCAAACCTCATATCTGCCCTCGTGTTGCGGCAAGTCCCGGCCATCCCGGCGGCGGGGTGGGCAAGCTCGGCCCAGCGAGACGGGCCATTATGGGCCAGGATCCCGCAAACACCTCTCCATCGCGTGTCGAGAGGGGGTGACCGGTGGTGACTCTCCGTAATAGGAATCGTGCTAGTGGACACGTCGCGGCGCTCTCCGGGCCGCCCAGCAGGACCGGGCGGACACAGGATTCCCGGAGGGCCGCGCGGACTCTCCACGTCCGAGCCACGGGCGGGGACCGGCAAGGGCGCCGTACGGATGGCGCCTGTCCGCACGCGACCCTATGGCTAGGATCGACTTGGACAGCAAACGCACGCTCAACGGCACATTCGTCACCGTCACCGCGTTCACCGCGCTCACCGCGCTGGGCACGCCCGTGGCCTGGGCCGAGGCCCGGCCACCCGTCGTGAGGACCGCGAAGTGGACGACGTCGGCCAAGCCGAGACCGCCGGTGACGACGCCCAACAGGAACAAGAAGATCGCGCTGGACCAGGTCGTCCAGCGGTCGTGGAACCTTCGCCAGTTCCACTGCCTGGACAATCTGTGGACCAGGGAGAGCAACTGGAACCATCGGGCGCGGAACAACTCGTCCGGCGCGTACGGAATCCCGCAGGCGCTGCCCGCGGGCAAGATGGAACGGGCCGG
This sequence comes from Nonomuraea phyllanthi, assembly GCF_006334985.2. GTDB lineage: Bacteria > Actinomycetota > Actinomycetes > Streptosporangiales > Streptosporangiaceae > Nonomuraea > Nonomuraea phyllanthi. The sequence goes on along the minus strand of NZ_VDLX02000010.1, from coordinate 318,087 downwards.
GCACGACTGGAAGTCCAACCCGGAGACACAGATCCGATGGGGTCTGGCATACATCAAGGGGAGGTACGGCAGGCCGTGCGGCGCCTGGGGGCATTGGAAATCGCACAACTGGTACTAGGCACCGACAATGAGGGCATCCGGCGGTCACATCCGCCGGATGCCCTCCCTACTTCGGGCCCTACTTCGGGCCCTACTTCGGATCCGCGCGGGGCAGGCGCAGCACGAGCCGGGTGAGCGGACCTCCGTCCTCGACCTCCAGCGTCCCGCCGTGGGCCCTGGCGATGTCGCGGGCGATCGGCAGCCCCAGCCCGCTGCCCCCGCTGTCCTTCGACCGGGTGCGGTCGAGCCGGATGAACCGCTCGAACACCCGCTCCCGCATCTTCTCCGGGATTCCCGGCCCGTCGTCGCAGACCTCCACCACGGCCTGATCCCCTTCGCCCCGCACGCGGACCCACACCCGGGATTCGCCGTACCGGTCGGCGTTGGACAGCAGGTTCGTCAGCAACCGGCACAGGCGCAGCCGGTTGCCCCTGATGAGGACCCCGGGCTCGACGTCCATGCTCACCGGCAGCCGGCCGGGCCGCCGCGCGACCTCCTCCTCGGCCAGCATTCCCAGGTCCAGACGCTCCCGCCCGCCCTCCGCACCTGCGTCCAGCCGGGCCATCAGCAGCAGGTCGTGCACGATGTCGGACAGCCGCCGCGCGTCGTCGGTCGCCGCCCGCCAATCCGCCTCGTCCCGCTGTTCGAGGCCCGCCTCCAGGCGTACGAGCAGGCCGGTGATCGGGGTGCGCAACTCGTGGGAGGCCTCCGCGATGAACCGCGCGTTGCGCTTCACCGCGTCCTCCAGCCGCGCCAGGGTGTCGTTGACCGTCGCGGCCAGCCGGGCGACCTCGTCCCGGGTGGCGGGCACCTCGACGCGCCGGCTCAGGTCCTCGGCGCCGATGCATTCCAGGTCCGACCTGATCCGCTCGACGGGGGCCAGCACCCGGCCGACCCCGTACCAGGCGGCCCAGCCCATCAGCGCCACCAGCACCACCGACCCGGCGGACAGCAGCAGGGGCAGCAGCGACGATCTCAGCAGGAACGGCTCGCGCAGCGCCGCGTAGGCGACGACGGGGCCGTACACGCTTCGGGGGCTGCTCGTGCCGACCACGACCAGGCAGCCGTCGCGCCGGCACACCCGGTCCTCGACGCTCGACGCGCCGCCCGCGGGACGGGCCCGGGTGAGGGGCGGCCGGCCGGCGAGGCTCGAGTTGGACGCCACCACCCGGCCGTCGGGGGTCACGACCTGGAGGAGGAACGCTCCCTTCCTGGGCGGGATGGAGCCGGTGAAGCGGTGGCGGCCGATCTCGGACGCCAGGCTGCGGCTGGCGTCGCCGGCCTGGGCGACGAGGTCCGCCCGGGCCCGCACCGGATAGGTGAGCGAGATCAGCAGAACCCCCACGGTGATGACGGCCCCGAACAGCACCACCGTCGCGATCGTCATGCGGGCCCTGATGGAGCGGCCGAACGCCATAGGAGACTGCTACCCACGCCGATCAAACCCCAGGTAAAACCGCACACCTCATCAGATTCCCACACATCGCAACAAAGGTAGAGGTCTGCCGAAATGACCTGGTTTATTGCCGTTTTCCCATGTCACGTACGGGAATGCCGCCGCTGGGGCTACTGAAAATCGGTTGAACCGGCGTACTAGCCTAGTAGGGATGCCTCCCGATACGCACATACCTCGCCGTCCCCTGCTCTCCTCCAACTCCCTGTGGCGGATGAAGTCCTACCTCCGCCCGTACGCCGTCCGCCTGATCCTCATCTGGCTGGCCGCGGTCGTCGGCATCGGCGCCTCCATCTCGACGCCTCTCATCAGCGAGAAGGTCATCGACGGCCCGATCCTGCACGGCGACCACGAGGCGTTACTCCCGCTCGGGCTCCTGGCTCTGGGCGTGGGCGCGCTCGAAGCGTTCATGATTTTCCTCAGGCGCTGGACCCAGGTCACGCCCGTGCTGGGGCTCGAGACCCGCATCCGCGACGACCTCTACGAGCACCTGCAGCACCTGCCGATGGGCTTCCACGGCGACTGGCAGTCGGGCCAGCTCCTGTCGCGCGCCACGACCGACCTGTCCACGATCCGCCGCTTCCTCGGCTTCGGCATGCTCTTCCTGGTCATGAACGTGCTGCAGCTGATCACGGTGACCGTGCTGCTGCTCAACAAGTACTGGCCGCTCGGCCTGCTCGTGGCGATCTCGGCGGTGCCCATCGTGTGGGTGTCGCTGCGCTTCGAGAAGCGTTACATCAAGATCTCCCGCCGGGTCCAGGACGAGCAGGGCGACCTCGCCACGCTCGTCGAGGAGTCGGCCATCGGCATCCGGACGATCAAGGCGTTCGGCCGCCGCCACCACGTCTACGACACCTACGACGAGGCCGCGCTCAAGGTCTACGGCTCCTCGCTCGACAAGGTGCGCCTGTCGGCGAAGTTCTTCGCCTTCCTCGGGCTGATCCCCAACATCACGCTCGCCCTCGTCCTGCTGCTCGGCGCGATGGCCGTCGGGTCGGGCGCGCTCACGCTGGGCGGGCTGGTCGCGTTCACGACGCTGATGCTGCAGCTGGTCTGGCCCATCGCGAGCCTCGGCCACATCCTGGCCATGGCCCAGGAGGCCATGACCTCCGCCGACCGCGTGATGGAGGTCATGGACACCGTCCCGGCCATCGAGGGCGGCACCGAGGTCATCGACGCGCCCCGCGGCCACCTTCGCTTCGAGGGGATCGGGTTCCGCTTCACCGGCTCCGAGCAGCCGGTGCTGCACGACGTCCGGCTGGAGGTGCGCCCGGGCGAGACCGTCGCCATCGTCGGCGCCACCGGCTCGGGCAAGACCACGCTGACCGCGCTGGTGCCCCGCCTGATCGACCCGACCGAGGGCCGCATCACGATCGACGGCCACGACGTGCGCGACCTGACGCTGCCGGCGCTGCGCTCGGTCGTGGCGACCGCGTTCGAGGAGCCCACGCTGTTCTCGATGAGCGTGCGCGAGAACCTCACGCTCGGCCGGCTCGACGCCACCGACGAGGAGGTGGCCGCGGCCGTCCAGACCGCGCAGGCCATGTTCGTGTACGACCTGCCGTGGGGCCTCGACACCCGCATCGGCGAGCAGGGCCTGTCGCTGTCCGGCGGCCAGCGACAGCGGCTCGCCCTGGCCAGGGCCGTGCTCAGCAAGCCGCGGATCCTCGTGCTCGACGACACCCTGTCCGCGCTCGACGTCGAGACCGAGGCGCTGGTGGAGGAGGCGCTGCGCCACGTGCTGCGCGACGCCACCGGCATCGTGGTGGCCCACCGGGCCTCCACCGTGCTGCTCGCCGACAAGGTGGCGCTGCTGCGCGACGGCACCATCACGCACGTCGGCCGCCACCACGAGCTGCTGGCCGAGGTGCCCGAATACCGCGAGCTGCTCGCCCAGGACGCCGACTTCGACCCCTCGGAAGGAGCGCTGCGGTGACCACCACCACGACCAACACCACGACCAGCACCTGGCGCGGCGTCGCCTCCGAGGAGCAGGACGAGCTGTCCGAGAAGGTCTCCGTCCTGCTGCGGGAACGTTCCCGCCGGCTGCTGGGCGACCTGCTCTCGCCGTACCGTCGGCAGATCGCGCTGCTGACGACGATCATCGTCGTCAGCAACCTGGCCGGGCTCGCGATCCCCTACCTCGTCAAGGTCGGCATCGACGCGGGCATCCCGCCGATGATGCGCGGCAGCGGCCCCGCCACGCTGCTGACCGTGGTCGGGGTGATCCTGGCCGCGGCGGTGACGCAGGCGATCACCCGGCAGGCGTTCCTGCGGCTGTCCGGCAAGATCGGCCAGAGCATCCTGCTGGAGCTGCGCCGCAGGGTGTTCGACCACTTCCAGCGGCTGTCGCTGAGCTTCCACGAGAAGTACACCTCAGGCCGGGTCATCTCCCGCCTCACCTCCGACATCGAGGCCATCGCCGAGCTGCTGCAGTCCGGTTTCGACGGGCTGGTGACGGCGGTGCTGACGATGTTCGGCACGGCGGCGCTGCTGCTGGTGCTGGACGTGCACCTCGGCCTGGTCGCGCTGATCCCGCTGCCGCTGCTGCTGCTGTTCACCCGGTGGTTCAGGCGGCAGTCCGCGATCGTCTACCGCCGCACCCGCGAGACGGTCGCCCTGGTGATCGTGCACTTCGTGGAGTCGATGACCGGCATCCGCGCGGTGCAGGCCTTCCGCAGGGAGCCGCGCAACCAGGAGATCTTCCAGCAGCTCAACGACGACTACCGCAGCGCCAACGCCCGCAGCATGCAGCTCATCGCGGTCTTCATGCCCGGCATCAAGCTGATCGGCAACGTGACGGTCGGCGGCGTGCTGATCTACGGCGGCTACCTCGCCTTCAACCAGGAGGTCACGGTCGGCGTGCTGGCCGCGTTCCTGCTGTACCTGCGGCAGTTCTACGAGCCGATGCAGGAGATCAGCCAGTTCTACAACACGCTCCAGTCCGCGGGCGCGGCGCTGGAGAAGCTGTCGGGCGTGCTGGAGGAGGAGCCGTCGGTGCCCGAGCCGCGCGAGCCCGCGGCGCTGCCGCAGGGCAGGGCGCGCGGCAAGGTGCGCTTCGAGGGCGTCAGGTTCGCCTACGTCGAGGAGATGCCGATCCTGCCCCACCTCGACCTGACGGTCCCGGCCGGGCAGAGCGTGGCGCTGGTCGGGGCGACCGGCGCGGGCAAGACGACGCTGGCCAAGCTGATCTCCCGCTTCTACGACCCCACCGGCGGGCGCGTGCTGCTCGACGGCGTCGACCTGCGCGACCTGGACGAGCCGACGCTGCGCCAGGCCGTGGTCATGGTGACGCAGGAGAACTTCCTGTTCACCGGTACGGTCGCCGACAACATCCGGTTCGGCCGGCCCGACGCCACCGACCGCGAGGTGCGCGAGGCGGCCAAGGCGATCGGCGCGCACGACTTCATCGCGGCGCTCCCTGACGGCTACGACACCGAGGTGGGCAAGCGCGGCGGCCGCATGTCGGCCGGGCAGCGCCAGCTCGTCGCCTTCGCCAGGGCGTTCCTGGCCGATCCGGCGGTGCTGATCCTGGACGAGGCCACCTCCAGCCTCGACGTGCCGAGCGAGCGGCTGGTGCAGCGCGCGCTCCGCACGATCCTGGCCGACCGCACGGCGCTGATCATCGCGCACCGGCTCTCGACCGTGGAGATCGCCGACCGGGTGCTGGTGATGGACCGCGGCGAGATCGTCGAGGACGGGCCGCCCAACCAGCTCATCGCCGCCTCCGGCAGGTTCGCCGGGCTGCACCGGGCCTGGCTGGAGAGCCTGAGCCAGACGTAGTCCGTGAAGCCGCTAGCGGTGGTGGGCCGCGGCCGCCACGGCGTTGGCGTACAGCTCGTAGCCGACGAATAAGGCCAGCGGCACACCCAGCGCGATCAGCAGCCTGCCGGGCAGGTTCGTCCGCGGCGCGGACGTCCTGCCCGGCTCGGCCACCGCCGGCACGCCGGCCGGCGCGGGCCCGGGCACGAGCTCCGGCTCGGGGCCGGCCACGAGCTCGGGATGCCGGGCCAGATAGCCCCACGGGAACGAGGTCGCGTGGTACGCGCCGCAGTGTGGGCAGCACGCGCCCGACCACGGCGGCGGCACCGCCACTCCCGAGCTCAACCAGATCTCGACCTCGTTGCCGTGGACGTCCGTGAGATGCCGGACGACGAAGTGCTCCTCCCAGACGTGCAGGCAGCGAAGGCACTCGAAAGGCCACGTCTCGCGGGTCTCGAACCCGTCGGTCACAGGACCACCCCCGGCCTCGGATCGCCGTTCGACCCGAGTGTCCGCCGGGCGCTACGGCCCCGCAAGACGGACCTTATTACACTTACCGCTACGGAATGCTCACCATGTGTCAGGTTAGCCAGCTGTGGAGCGGCTTCCTGACCGGGCTGAGCAGCGGCGTCTCGTCGGGCTCCGAGGGGTGGGGCGGCGGGATCAGCTCCGGGTGGCGGGCCAGGTAACCCTCAGGGAACATCGTGGCCTGCTGACTCCCGCACCGCGGGCAACTGACGGCGCCCGGCGACGGTGGCAGCGCGGGCAGCCCCCTGCGCAGCCAGATCTCGCGCTCGCGTCCGCGACGGTCATGGACGTGCCCGACGACGTATTCCTCTTCCCAGACATGCCAGCAACCGCGGCACTCGAAAGGCACGCTCCTGATTTCTTCTTCCAACGAGGTCACCCCCTCACCTTCGAGTGTGTGCCTCCTTGTCCGGATCCCGCAAGCCGGTCACCGGGCGTCGAACACGAACGTGAAGGCGCCCGCCACCACGCTCAGCGTGCCGAGCCAGGCGACGAACGCGTCCAGGCCGGGGGCCAGCGGCCGGCCGCCGTGCAGGGCCTCCTGAACGCGGCGGAAACGGGGCTTGGTCCTGATGAGCAGCACGCTGCCGCAGAGCGCCGCCACCCCGAACGCCACGACGGCGGCCACGGGCAGGCCCACCCTCAGCGAGAGCCCGGCCGCGCCGAGGCCGCCGGTGCACAGCGCCACGGCCGTGCGCACCCAGGCCAGCCGGGTGCGCTCGCTCTGCAGCCCCTGGTCCCAGATCTCCTCTTCCGGATTCATCCCCGACCCGCTCAGGCCGCCAGGATGATCAGGACGAGGGCCAGCACCGCCACCACCGCCACGCCGTACCCGAAGACCGCCGCGAGCGCGGGCGGCGGCAGCGGCGCGTTCTGGCGCAGGGCCCGCTGGATGTGGCGCCAGCGCGGGTAGGCCATGCCCGCCGCCAGCGCGGAGAGCGTCACCAGCACGATGGCCAGCGTGGTGCGCAGCCACGGCACGAACACCTCGGACGGCACGGCCGCCATGGCCACCCCACCCGCGCTGAGCGCCAGCGCCGTGCTCAGCCAGGTGAGGAAGGTCCGTTCGTTGGCCAAAGTGAAACGCGGGTCCGGTTCCATGGGAAAAACGGTAGTTCGTACATATTTCCCCTAGAGACACCGGGATTCAGCCGGTGCAGGCCTTGGTCACCTTCTCCACGTACGCCGCGCTCTCGGCGGTGACCTTCTGGGCGGCGTCGACGGCGTCGTTGACGTCGTTGACAGTGATGCCGCTCAGCGTCTTGGCCAGATCGTCGGAGGCCTCCTTGATCGTCGTGTTGGCCGCCTTGTCGGCGACGTCGTTGAGCTTGGCAGCGGCGTCGTCGATCGCCTTGTCCATCGCGGTGGGGTCGTCGGCGAACTTGGTGATCTGAGCGCCCAGGTCGGTGACGATCTTCGGGGCCTCGAGGCACGCTTGGGCCTTGTCGATGGTGTCGTTGACCTCGCCGCATCCGGCGGCGAAGACGCACACGGCGAAGGCGGCCAGGGGCACGAACCGGCTCTTGAGGAGACGCATGCTTTGACCCTACCCAACGCATTCCAAAGGATCCCTTGACTTCTCGGGGCAGGGTCACTCAAGATTCCAAGCATGTCTTTGGAATCTTCGGGGCGGCGGCGGCTCGACGACGCGGCGGCGATCCGGGCCTTCGCCCACCCGGTGCGCCTGGCGCTGCACGAGCTGCTGATGCGGGCGGGCGCGCTGACCGCCGCCGAGGCCGGGCGGGAGGCCGGCATCAGCCAGGCGCTGGCCTCGTACCACCTGCGGCAGCTGGCCAAGTACGGCTTCGTGGAGCAGGCGGAGGCCAGGGACGAGCGCGAACGGCCGTGGAAGGTGACGCAGACCGTCCAGGAGTGGGACGAGGTGGCCGCCGAGCCGGACCAGGCGGCCGCCCGGAGCCTGCTGGAGCAGGTCATCGCCGAGCGCGCGCTGGCGCGGCTGGCCGAGTGGCAGCAGCACCGGCCCGACGAGCCGATGCCGTGGCGGGCGGTCGGCGGGGTGGGCAACACGTACCTGTACGCCACGCCTGAGGAGGTGGCGGCGGTGAGCGCGGGCATCGAGGAGCTGCTGGAGCCGCTGAGGGCGCGCGTCGACGACCCGGCGTCGCGCCCCGCGAACGCCCGCCCGCTGTCCTGGACCCAGGTGGTCGCCCCGCTGCCGCCCACGGGTTCCGGTGACTGAGACGCGCCCCGCCGACCTGATGCGGGGGCTGTCGGGTGGTGGGCGCGAGATTCGGGCGCTGCTGGGCGGCAACCGGGACTACCGGCGGCTGCTGCTCGCGGGCCTGATCTCGCAGACCGGCGACTGGGTGATCGGCACCGGCCTGGCCTTCCACGTCTACCGCCTCACCGGCTCGACCCTGTCCGCCGCGGTCATGCTGCTGCTCTCCCGGCTGCCCGACGTGGTGCTCGGGCCGGTGGCCGGGGCGCTGGCCGACCGGTGGGACCGCCGGCGGCTGCTGGTCGCCACCGACGTGCTGCTCGCCCTCGGGTTGCTGCCGCTGGCGGCGGTACGCGAGCCGGGCCAGATGTGGATCGTGTACGCCGTCGCGCTCTGGACCGGCGTCCTGAGCACCGTGCTCGCGCCCGCCCAGAAGGCGCTCGTCCCGCAGATCGTCGCGGGGCCGCAGCTCGTACGCGCCAACGCCTTGCACGGCCAGGCCGGCCAGGCCGCCCGCCTGCTGGGCGCGATGCTGGGCGGGGCCGCGGTGAGCGCGGGCGGGCTGGCCGCCGTGGTCGCGATCGACGTGGCCAGTTTCGCGGTCTCGGCGGTCCTGCAGGCCGGGCTCAGGACACCCCGGCCTCCCGCCGGAACGGCGGCCGCGGGCGGGCGGCGGGGACCCGGGCTGGACGGGGGCGTGCGGCTGCCGGTCGCCGGGCGCGGCACGGGTGTGCGCATGCTGGTGGCGTACATGATGATCGTGGGGCTGGGTGAGGGCGTCTTCGCCACGCTCGCCGCGCCGTTCGTCTCCGACGTGCTCGGCGGCGAGGGCGACGCGTACGGGCTGTTCCTGTCGGCGCAGGCGGTGGGCGGGATCGCCGGCGGGCTGCTGGTCGCGCTGCACCCGGGCCGCGCCGCACCGCGGACGCTGCTCGGCGGCGCGACGATCGCCCTCGGGGTCGTGGACCTGGCCCTGTTCATGTATCCGCTGGCCGTGCCCGCGCTGTGGCCGGCGCCGGTGCTGATCGGGCTGGCCGGGCTGCCCGCGGCGGCGGCGACGGCCGGGTTCACCACGCTCGCCCAGACCGTGACGGACGACGCCCGGCTGGGACGGGTCTTCGGCGTGCTGGCCGGCGCGCACGCGGCCACGGGGCTGGCCGGCATGGCGCTGGCGGGGCTGCTCGGCGGCGTGGTGGGGATCGTGCCCGTGCTGTGCGTGCACGCCGCCGGGCTCGTCACGGCCGGAATCCTGGCGCTGACCTGGCGTCATGCGTGAACCGATATCGAGCTCTTCTCGATATCGCTATTAGACATGAGGTGATCGCGTCTGCTTTGCTCCTTGCCCACTGACGGACGACGGCAAGGACGACACCATGCGCAAGCGCCGGTTCACGGCTGCGACCACGTTGACGATCTCCCTCCTGGCGGCCGGCGCGCTGCCGGCGGCCCCTGCCACCGCGGCCACCGCGGCCACGGCCGGCACCTCGGCGCGGGCGTTCCCGCAGGAGGCGCAGGCGTTCTCTCGCGAAGCTCAGGCGCGCAAGGAGCTGCGGGCGCTGGAGAAGAAGTTCGGGGGCCGCATCGGCGCGTACGCCATCGACACGGCCACCGGAAAGACGATCGCCTACCGCTCGGCCGAGCGCTTCCCGCTGCTGTCCACGTTCAAGGCGATGGCCTGCGCGGCCGTGCTGCACAAGGCGCGCACCTCCGAGCCGGGGCTGATGGACAAGGTCGTGCACTGGACGGCCGGCGAGGTCAAGCCGAACTCCCCCACCACCTCCAAGCACGTGAAGGACGGGCTCACCGTGAGCCGGTTGTGCGAGGCGGCCATCACTCTGAGCGACAACACCGCGGGCAACATGGTGCTCAAGCAGATCGGCGGCCCTGCCGGGCTGACCCGGTACTTCCGCACGCTGAAGGACCCGCTCTCCCGCCTGGACCGCTGGGAGACCGAGCTGAACGACTGGACGCCCAAGGACAGGCGCGACACCACCACGCCCGCCGCCATCGCGCGCGACCTGCGCGCCGTCACGGTCGGGAGCGCGCTCGACGCCCGTGACCGCAGGCGGCTCAACGCCTGGCTGCGCGCGACCGAGACCGGCGACGCCCGGATCCGCGCCGGCCTGCCCAAGGGCTGGACGGTCGGCGACAAGACCGGGTCGAACTCGGCGTTCGGCGGCGGCAACGACATCGCGGTCGTCTGGCCGGGGAAGGGCGCCGCGCCCATCGTCATGGCCGTCTACACCCACCGGGCGGCGGGCCAGGCGGGCGACGACACGGCCATCGCGCGTACCGCCACCATCCTCGCCCGGGGCCTCGGCAAGCTCTGACGCGACGCGAGCCCGGCGGCGGCACAGCGGTGGCCCGGCGGCAGCGGCACAGCGGTGACGCGGCAGTGGTGGCACAGCGGTGACGCGGCAGTGGTGGCACAGCGGTGACGCGGCAGTGGTGGCACAGCGGTGACGCGGCAGTGGTGGCACAGCGGTGGCGCGGCAGTGGTGGCGCGGCGAGTGGCGCGGTGTCAGTGGCCGGGGGCGATCAGGGCGGTGGGGTCGATGACGCGGACCCGGGGGTCGCCGGGCTCGCGGCTCAGGCGGGAGACGAGGTCGGACGTGCCGCCCGGCCCGTCACCCGCCCGGCCGTCCCACACGACGACCGCGCGGGGGTCGGGGTCGAGCGCGAACGCCTCCTCGATCATCCACGCGTTCGTACGGGCGAACACCTCGTCACCTTCCGCCGCCCCGGCCGGCAGCGACCGCATCTCGGCCCGCCGGAGCAGGTCCTCGAACCGGGCGTGCCAGCTCGTGCCGGGCAGGTCGACCGAGCGCCGGGCGAACTCCGCGGGCGGCAGGGCGAGGTACAGCCGCACCGAGGCGCCGCGGCCCAGGCCGAGCTCGGCGCCGATGAGGTCGGCGCCCCGCGCCCCGCCGCAGAGCAGGACCGTCCCGGGGCCGACGTCCCATTCCTCGAAGACCGCGTCCATCCGGGCGGTGACCTCGCCGGTCACCCGCTGCGGGAAGCGCGGCGGCTCCCGGCCGGGCCGGTCGACCATGTGGCCGCTGACGATGAGGGCCCGCGTCACGCCTGTTCCTGTTCCCCGGCCACCGGCGGGGCCACCTGCTCGTTCTGGACCATGAGCTGCCCCCACTGGCCGTTCTCCGTACGGAAGATCTGCTCGATCCGGTCGATCTGCGGCGCGACGTCGTCATCGGGGCCGGCGGCGTCCCAGTCGAGGGCCGCCGCCCGCAGGTTCAGCGCCGCGTCCCCGTACAGTTTGCGCAGTTGCGCGAAGCCGATCAACGCCTCGTACGCCGTCACCGCGCCCGCCAGCGCCGCCAGCACGGCGGCCGCGACGCCGCAGGAGGCGCGGCCGGTGCCGGTCGCGACCTGGCCCGCCACGCCGGCCAGCGCCGCGAGGACGAGCAGCACGTTGCGGACCACGATCGCCTGGTGGCGGGCGCGGCCGTACTCCTCGGAGCGCCGCTCGTAGAAGCCGCGCTGCTCGCCGATGCGGAGGTCGCGGTAGAGCGCGCGGAACTGCGCCTGCCGTTCCGTCATTCCGGCTCCTGGTCCGACTCGATCGCGAGCACGGCGCGGCGGAGCGCGAGCTCCCTGTCCTGGCCCGCGTACGGGCCGGTCGCCGACAGGTAGCGGAAGTACAGGGCGCGCAGCCGTTCGGCCTTCACCCGGGCCGCGAGGTAGCCGTCGAGCGTCTCGCTCTCCTTGACGTACTTGGTGCTGGCGGCGAGCGCGATGCCGATCACGGCGAGCAGGACGGCCGGCCAGCGGTGGCCGGGCAGCGCGGCCTGCAGGCCGCCGAGACCGGCGATGAGGGCGGACCCGAGCAGGATGAGGACCTGCTGGCGGCGGTAGCGGTTCTGGTCGCGCAGCGCCGCCCCGTCGTACCGGGCGAAGGCGGGGCCCACCTCGCGGTCGAGGACCTCGAAGTCGGCGGCCAGCCCGGGGTAGGCCGCGCGCTGCGCGGCGGGGATCACCGTCCCGGACGTGACCGGTGCGCGGAGGGTGGGGAATCGCTCGAACAAGGGTGGCCTCACGGCTACCTCCCGCACCGGAGGGAGAAGGCGCTGTCGCTGTGGAATGTAAACAAAATCCGGGGCGCCCACAATGGAGCGTCAGGCCGGGGCGGGGCGGCGGGCGAGCCAGGTGGTGGGATGCCGGCGGATCTGGTCGATGGAGGTGAGGGCGGCCCCGATCACGGCGGCGTCCGGGCCGAGCAGGGCGGGCCGGAGGGTGATGGGCGCCCAGGCGGCGGTGAGGACCCGCCGGTCGATCTCGGCCCTGGCGTTCGCGGTGATCCAGGACGCCAGCAGGGCGAAGCTGCCGCCCAGCAGGACGGTGTCGATGTCGAGGATGTTCAGCATGTCGGCCAGCGCGATGCCGAGCGCGGTGCCGGCGGTGTCGAGGGCGGCGATGGTGGCGGGCTCGCCCGCCTCGGCCCGGCCGGTCGCGGCGGCGTCGGGGGTGGTGCCGGCGGGCGCGGGCCGGTCGCCGAGCACGGCCTGGAGGCTGGCGTACGTCTGCAGGCAGCCGCGCGACCCGCACGGGCAGGGGTTGCCGTCGGGGTAGACGGTCACGTGCCCGAGCTGGCCGCTCCAGCCGCGGGCGCCGCGCATGAGGTGCCCGTCGAGGACGATGCCGGCGCCGATGCCGAGCCCGCCCGAGACGTAGACGAAGCTGTCGAGGGCGTTGTCGCCGGCGTAGAGCTCGCCGAGGGCGGCCAGGTTGGCCTCGTTGTCGACGGTGATCGGGATGTCGAGGGGGTGGACGGCGCCGCGCAGCAGGGCCGTGGTGTCGACGTCGCGCCAGCCCAGCTCGGGCGCCGAGTGCACGACGCCGCCCTGCACGGGGCCGGGGACGGCGAGGGTGGCGGTGACGACGGTCAGGTCCTCGGCGGCGATGGCGTCGATGGCGGCCCTCGCCATGCGGGCCAGGTGCGCGAGCACGTCGGGCGCGCCCCGCCCCGCGTAGGTCGCGGGGTCGAAGGCCAGGTGGCGCACGGTGCCGGTGAGGTCGACGACGCAGGCGGCCAGGCCGTCGGCGCGGATGTCGAGGCCGAGCCCGGCGGGCCCCCTCTCGGACAGGGTCAGGCCGACGCGGGGGCGGCCCGCCCGCCCGTTGTGGGGCAGGCCGGCCTCGGTGATGAGCTGGCCCGCCAGGAGCTCCTCGGCGATGCGGGTGATGGTGGGGCGGGTCAGGCCGGTGGCCGTGGCGAGCTCGGTGCGGGAGATGGGGCCCGCGGCGGAGACGATGTGCCGGAAGACCAGCTCCAGGTTGATGGTGCGCAGGTTCTCCTGGCGTACGGGCTCCTCCTGCCGGCGGGGACTGCTCGGCCGGACCTGCGCGGTCATGCGGCCGACCGGGCGCCGTCGGCCAGCTCGGCGGCCTCGCCGGACGAGACGGCGCCGTCGATCACCACGGCGACGACGTGCCGGTCGAGGGTCTCGCCGGGCGCCAGCAGCAGCGGCTCGTCCCAGGCGGGCGACGAGCACACGCCGAGGTAGTCGCGGGCGCGGACGAACCAGCGGTCCCGCGCGGTGGCCTCGTCGGCGGGGGTGAACAGCGTCGTCCAGGCGCGGCCCTCGCGGTCGGCGCCGCTGACGGCGACCCAGTCGGCGGAGCGGCCGTGGACCCGCCCGACGTCGGCGCCGGCTGGGCTGAGCACCCGGGCGGGCCCGGTGAAGGCGGGGCCGCGCCAGAAGATGCCGCCGAAGCCGGCGCCGGCCCGGCCGAGCGCCGCGGGGCTGCGCCACGGCAGCGGCCGGTCGGTGGCGTTGGTCAGCCGGGTGCGGATGCTCAGCGACCACGCGGTCTCGTTCACCCACCGGCAGCTGATCGACCGGTGCTCGCGCAGCAGCGTGGCCTGGCGCGGGTCGGCCCATTCGAGCGTGTGGTGCAGCTCGGTGGTGGTGCGGCGCAGCCAGCGCTGGTGGCGCTGGGTGCCGTGGTTGTCGAGCCAGGCCGGGCCGTGCCCGGCGACGAAGGTGCGCCCGCCCCAGAAGTTGCGCCCGTCGAGGTCGGGGGCGGCCACGCTGATGCCGAACTGGTGGGGGTGGGAGTCGGGCGCCGCGTCGGTGACGGTCACCCCGGCCAGCGTGCGCACCGGGTGCAGGTAGGGGCGCGGGGACGCGGACAGCGGCAGGTCGGGCTCCCAGACGTAGTCGGCGACGTCGTGGCCGTGCAACCGCAGCACGGCGACGCCGCGCCGCCCGCCGGGAGACCGCATGGTCGCATCGCCGCCTCTCTTGGCCGTGCCGAGGCCGAGGGTGTCCCCCCAGGTCCGCTGTGCCTCCTGAGCGTACGGCACGTCCCGGATCCCTTGTTCGAGGGCTATTTCAGCCCGGTGGTGGCGATGCCCTTGACCAGGTACTTCTGACCGGCGATGAAGAACCCGACGACGGGCGCGAGCGACAGGAACGACATGGCGAACATCTGCCCCCACTGCGACTGCCCCTCGGAGTCGATGAACTGCCGCAGGGCCAGCGGCACGGTGTACAGCTCCGAGTCGGTCAGGTAGAGCAGCGGCCCGAAGAACTCGTTCCACACCGAGATGAACGTGAAGATCGCCGTGGTGGCGAACGCCGGCAGGCACAGCGGCATGATCACCTTCCAGAAGGTGCGGAACGGGCCGCACCCGTCGATGCGGGCGGCGTCGTCGAGCTCCTTGGGCAGGGCCCGCATGAACTGCACCATCAGGAAGATGTAGAACGCGTTGGTGGCCAGGAAGTTCGGCACGAGCAGCGGGTAGTACGTGTTGAGCCAGCCGAGCTTGGCGAAGACGATGTACTGCGGCACGAGCAGCACGTGTCCCGGCAGCATCATGGTGCCCAGCATCAGGGTGAAGAAGAGCTTGCGCCCGGTGAACCTCAGCCGCGCGAAGCCGTACGCCGCCAGAGAGCACGACACCAGGTTCCCGATGATGCTCAGCACGACGATGACGAACGAGTTGACCAGGTAGACGCTGAACGGGTGCTCGAGCGCGGTCCACCCGTCGGCGTAGTTTCCGGGGTTCCACTCGGCCGGCCACAGCGACAGGTCGGTGAAGATCAGCCCGTTCGGTTTGAGCGAGCTGGAGACCAGCCACGCCAGCGGATACATCATGACCGCGCCGACCAGGCAGAGCAGCACGTGCTTGGCGTACCGGGACCGGCGGGTCCTGCCCACGCGCTCGACGAAGGTTTCCTCAGTTGTCATAGAAGACCCAATACTTCGCGGCCAGGAAGTTGATCGCGGTGAACGCCGCGATGATCACCAGCAGCATCCAGGCCATGGCCGAGGCGTAGCCCATGTGGAACTGGGAGAACCCCTGCTGGTAGAGGTAGAGGTTGTAGAAGAGCGTGGAGCCCGCGGGCCCGCCGGTGCCGCCGCTCATGACGAATCCCTGGGTGAAGGTCTGGAACGACGAGATCAGGGACTGGATCAGGTTGAAGAAGATGATCGGGCTGAGCAGCGGCAGGGTGATCGAGCGGAACTGCCGCCACCGGGACGCGCCGTCGATGGCCGCGGCCTCGTAGTACATGCCCGGGATCTGCCGCAGCCCGGCCAGGAAGATCACCATGGGCGAGCCGAACGTCCAGATGTGCAGGACGATGAGCGTGGTGAGCGCGTAGTCCGGGTCGGTGGTCCAGCCGGGGCCGTCGATGCCGAACCAGCCGAGGAACGCGTTGACGATGCCGTCGAGGCCGAAGATGTAGCGCCACAACAGCACGATCGCGACGCTGCCGCCGAGCAGCGAGGGCAGGTAGAACACCGCCCGGTAGACGGGCAGCCCCCGCACGCCGCGGTTGAGCAGCATGGCCACCCCGAGCGCCGCCGCCAGCGACAGCGGCACCGACACGAACGTGTAGATGAAGGTGACCTTCAGCGACTGATGCAGCAGCGGGTCGCGGAGCATCTCCGCGAAGTTGTCGAGGCCGATCCACGTCGGCGGGTTGAGCAGGTTGTAGTCGGTGAACGCCAGGTAGAGCGAGGCGAAGAACGGGATGACCGTGAAGAGCATCCCGATGAACCACGGCAGCAGGAAGAGGTACCCGGCCCGGTCCTGGGGCGGCCTGGCCGGACGGCGGCGGCGCGGCCCGCCGGCCGGGGCCCCGTTCGCCGCCGGCCGGTCCAGGACCGGCGTGTCGATGGGCCGGCTCACCCGCCGAGGGCCTTCCTGCCCGCGTCGAGGAAGGCCCTGGCGGCCTGCTGGGGCGTCTGCCGCCCGAACTCCACCTCGGTGGCGATCGACTCCAGGCTGGAGGCGATGGCGCTCGAACCCGGCGGGTACGTGTACGCCCGCGGCAGGTCCTCCTTCTGCAGCGCGATGAGGTAGTCGGTGGCCACCTGGTCGTCGTGCGGCAGGCTCGGCTTGACCTCGGCGGCCACCTCCGCGTTGGCGGGCACGCCACGGGTCGTGCCGGTCGCCTTGGAGGCGTCCGGGTCGTTGATGAGGAAGTCGAGCAGCTTCAGCGCCTCGGCCTGGTGCTTCGACTGCGCGGCGATCGACCACAGGGCCGGCGTGTCGATCGACTGGCCGCGCCGCTTCTCCGTGGTCTCGCCGGGCATCCGCAGCAGGGCGAGGTTGCCGCCGGCCGCGGCGTTGTAGGACAGGAAGTTGTTGGTGGGGATGATCTGTGACGCGAGCGTGCCCTTGGCCAGGTACGACTGCTCGGCCCCGCCGCCGATGTTCTCGAAGAATCCGGCGGGCGGGAACCCGCCTTCCTTCCGCATCGCCTCCACCATCTCGAACCAGGCGACGATCGTGGCCTCGCTGATGCCGAGCCGGCCGTCGGAGGTGTAGAAGTCCTCGCCGCGCTGGCGGGTGTACACGATGATGTTGGCCAGGGTCGCCGGCTCGAACCCGGTCCCGTACACCTTCTTGCCACTGGCCTCGGAGATCTCGCGGGCGAACGTGGCCAGGTCCTTCCAGCCCCAGGTGTTCCCGTCGGGGATCTTGACGCCGTACTTCTCGGTCAGGGTCCTGTTGACCACGAAGCCGATGGTGTTCAGGCCGGAGGCGATGCCGTAGTTCTTGTCGCCCACGGCCGCCAGCGATTTGACGCTCTCGCTCAGCCCGGAGACGCCCACGGCGCCGGTGTGCCGGTTGAGGTCGAGCAGGGCCCCGCGGTCGGCGTACTCCCGCAGGCTGTCCATGCGCATCATCATCAGGTCGGGCGGGTCCCCGGCGGCGAAGCGCGTGGCCAGCTTGTCCTTGTACGGGCCGCTGTCCTGGTACTCGGTCTTCACGGTGACGCCGGGGTTCTTCTTCTGGAAGATGTCCAGCGCCGCCTGCGTCTTCTGCGCCCGGGAGGCGTCGCCCCACCAGACCATGTTGAGCTGGACGCCACCTCCCTCGGATCCGTCGCCGCCGCCGCCGAATCCCCGGCCGCACGCCGTCAGTCCGGCGCCGAGGCCGGTCAGCGCGGCCAGCTTCACGAGGTTGCGGCGGCTCAACACCATCGGAACGGGTCGAGGGGTCATCTCGGGGCGGTCCCTTCGGAAGGACGCCGGCGGGCCGGCGGCGTGACGTGCTGGGGAGTGAGGCCCTGAACCGGAACTGGCGCCGGGGCCGGGAACGGGGACGGCCGCGTGCGGCTCGCCGCGGGCACCCGGGCCGGGACGCCGCTGTCACGGCGGCCGGGCTCGCCGGCGGCGACGGCGGTCCGCGGGGAGGCGGGCCGCCCGTCCGATTAGAAGAGGACGTTACGACGGCATTTCCGGTTACGTCAACCCATGAAACAAATAGGGCGAGGGCCCTCCATGAACGCCACGGGCATGGTCATAAGATTCTGGTATGGCAACTTGTGAGCATCTTTCCCAGGCAGGCGACCCCACGGCGACGACGCCGAAGGGGTGCGCGGAGTGCCTGGCGGACGGGGGCCGGTGGGTGCACCTGCGGCGCTGCCTGGACTGCGGCCACATCGGGTGCTGCGACTCCTCGCCCAGCAAACACGCCACCAAGCACTTCCATGACACGGGTCACCCGGTGATCCAGTCGTTCGAGCCCGGCGAGGACTGGCGGTGGTGCTTCGTGGACAGCCAGATGGGCTGACCCGGGCCGACGCTCCGGGCTCGCGCCTCTAGCGCTCCAGGATCGCCTCTTCGAAGTCGAGCTCGGCCATCACCTTGCGCAGCACCTCGTCGTCGAGGCGGCGCTCGTCGCGCAGGCGCACGAAGACCTGCCGCTCGGCCTGGAGCATGTCGCGCCGCAGGCGGCGGTAGAGGGCGCTGGGGGTCTCCGCGCCGCCCGGCCCCGTGCCGCCGCCCAGGCGCTCCCACGCGGTCAGCGAGCGGCGCCACGACTTCTCCCTGAGCTGGTCGATGACCTGTCTCTGGATCTCGTCGGGCTCGCCGTCGGCCTCCACCAGCCGCTCCAGCTCCGCCAGGCCGGCCTCCAGCGCGGCCTGCTGGGCCGACGCCTCGGCCAGGCGGTCCTCGTAGTGCTCGCGCTCGCTCGACACGCGCAGCCGCCTGATCAGCGCCGGGAACGTGGTGCCCTGGATGAGCAGGGTGCCGATCACGGTGGTGAACGTCAGGAAGAGCAGCATCGCGCGATCGCGCTCCGGGATCCCCGGCGGGAGCGCGAACGCGGCGGCCAGCGACACCACGCCGCGCATGCCCGCCCAGCCGAGTATCACCGTCTGCGGCGCGCTCGGCTGGGTGTCGCGCCTGCTCAACGCCCCGATCAGGTAGGTCACCGCGAACACCCACACGAACCTGCTGGCGATCGTCACCGCCAGCACGGCCGCCGCGTATCCCGCCACGGCCCACGGGCTGTAGCCGGAGATGCCCTGGACCACGGTGGCCAGCTGCAACCCGATCAGCGCGAACACGATCGTCTCGAGGAAGAAGTCGGTGACCTTCCACACGGCGTCGGACACCAGCCGCGTGCCGAACCCCCGCAGGTGCATCCGGTTGCCCAGGTAGAGGCCCACGATCACCACGGCGATCACGCCGGAGGCCTCCACCGACTCCGCCGCGAGGTAGGCGGCGAACGGGATCAGCAGCATCAGCGTGTTCTCGACCAGCGAGTCGCGCGTGCGCTGGAACAGCCAGGCCAGCACGAACGCCAGGGCCAGCCCGATCGCGACGCCGCCCACCGCCGCGAACGCGAACTGCTCGAGGCTGTGCCACAGGTCCACGGTCCCGCCTACGGCGGCCCCGACGGCGACGCGGTACGCCGTCAGCGCGGTGGCGTCGTTGAACAGGCTCTCCCCCACCAGGATCGTCAGCGTCCTGCGGGGCAGCCCCAGCCGGCGGCCGACCGCGACGGCCGCCACGGCGTCGGGCGGCGCGATGATGGCGCCGAGCGCGAACGCCAGCGCGAGCGGCAGCGAGGGCAGCAGCAGGTGCACGACCAGCCCCACGATCGCCGTGGTGAAGATCACCAGCCCGATCGACAGCAGCGCCACGGCCCGCTTGACGTCACGCAGCCGCAGGTAGGAGCTGTCGAGCGCGGCGGAGTAGAGCAGCGGCGGCAGGAACACGAACAGCACCAGGTCCGGATCCAGCGGCACCGCCGGCACCAGCGGTGAGACCAGCAGGCCCGCGGCCACCAGCAGCAGCGGCGCCGGCCACCCCCTGCGCCGCGCCACGGCGGCGACGGCCACCGCACCGCCGAGCAGCAGCAGCAACTGCAGGCCCAAGGTCGGATTCACCGGCGCTCCCTCTGCCTCGGCCCGAACATTCCGCCTGGAGCGTACCGGCCGTTTCGCGGGCGCGCGTCACCACTCCCTGCGGTCGCTCCGCTCGTGGTAGTCGGGCTGCTGCTCGGGGCGCAGGCGCTCGCCCGTGGAGAACATGGGGTCCCCGACGTACGGGCGGGACAGCGGGTCGGGCTGCTGCTGCTCCTGCCTGCCCATGGACAGCAGCGGGTCCACCGGGTTCGGCCTTCCCTGCTGGTAGGAGCCGTAGTCGTCGTGGACGGGCCGGGGCTCGGGGCGGGGCCGACCGGCGCCCGGGATGCCGTGCATCGGGGTGCCCAGGCCCGCCGTGCCCTGGCTCTGCTGGGCCTGCTGGTACTGCTCGGGGCGGCGCGCGAACGCGTCGGAGGGGTAGGGGTCGCTCGGGTACTGGTCGTTCCCGTACTGATCGTTCCCGTACTGATCGTTCCCGTACTGGTCGGCCCGGTGCTGGTCGGCCCGGTCCGCGCGGTGCTGATCCGCGCGGTGGTGGGACGGCTGGTGGGGCGGGTTGGCCTGGGAGGGGAAGCCGAGCGGGTCGGTGCTCAGCGGCGACTGGCGGCGCGGCTCCGCGGCCGGCTGGTCGCCCGGCATCTGGTAGACGGGTCCGCTGTCGGCGTACTGGCCGTCGGCGTAGGGCGCCTCGACGTACTGCGGGCCGGTGAAGGGCTCGCCCTGCGCGTGGCCGCCGTACTGGGGCGACTCGGCGGTGTACTGCGGCCCGCTGAAGGGATCGCCGGTGTAGCGCTGCTGGGGAGCGGTCGTCTCCACGTACTGGGGGCCGGTGAACGGGGAGGGCTCGGCGTAGGCCGGCGCCGGATCGCCGTAGCCCTGGGGCGCGGTGCTCTGCGGCACGGCGTCCCGGGGGGCCGTGGTCTCGCCGTACGAGGCCACCAGCTTGTCCTGGTGTGCGGCGGGAGCGCCTCTGGCCACGAGGACGTCGCTGGGCGACAGGGCGGCCGTGGGCCGCTCGTCGGGCTGGCGCTGCGGCGCGGCCGGCGGCTGGACGTGCTCGGGCGGCCGGTGGTACTGGCCGGTGCCCGGGATGGCCTCGGTGGCCGGGTCGTGCGCGGGCACGGCGGGCTGCTCGCCCGTGGCCTCGGCGTAGCCCTCGTCAAGCGTGTCGAGCAGGCGGCCGACGTCCTCCATCGGCATGCGGAAGCTGGCGGTGCACATCTCGCCGCGCCACAGGCTGAGGACCAGAGTGCCCTCATGCCACGTGACGCGCAGGCACCGCTCCTGACCTCGCGCATCGAAGAAGACTTCGCCGAACGACGGCAACGGGACAACTTCCGACATGGCAGACATACTGCTTTAACCAGCCTTTATTCGTCCACTCAACCCCGGAAAACCCTCTGGAAACCGGCCTTCCCATCTACACCGGGGCCCCCTCTGGTCACGCCCCGTGAAGGTCGCCCAGCCGGTTGGGGTCCCGGTCGCCCAGTGTGCCATGCGCGCCGCCGCCAGGGTCCGCGAACGCCGGGATGCGTCTGGCCGATCACACCGCGTTCGGCGCGGGGACCTCGGAATGCGGGTAGCGTTTACTGCCGTGCCGGACTCCCATCTCCCGTCAGTGGACGAACTGCTCAACGTCGCGGTAAACGCTCTCGGAGGGAGCGAACGGCCGGGCCAGATCACCATGGTCCAGGCCGTACGTCAGGCCATCGACGAGGAAGAGCATCTGGCGGTCCAGGCCGGCACCGGCACCGGGAAGTCGCTGGCCTACCTCGTGCCGTCGATCCGCCACGCGATGGGCAGCGACACCCCCGTCGTGATCTCCACGGCCACCATCGCGCTGCAGCGCCAGCTCGTCGACCGTGACCTGCCCCGGCTGGCCGAGGCGCTGGGCAAGGAGCTGCCGCACGAGCCGACGTTCGCGATCCTCAAGGGCCGCCGCAACTACCTGTGCCGTTACAAGGCGACGGCGGGCTGGCCCGAGGAGGACGAGCAGGACCAGCTCTTCGACCCGCGCGAGGTCAGCGCGACCGGGCGCATGGTGCAGCGCATCCAGGAGTGGGCCGAGGAGACCGAGACCGGCGACCGCGACGAGCTGGTGCCGGGGGTGAGCGAGCAGGCCTGGCGGCAGTACTCGGTGAGCGCGCAGGAGTGCCTGGGCGCGCAGCGCTGCCCGAGCGGCGCCGAGTGCTTCGCCGAGCTGGCCCGCGCCCGGGCGGGCGAGGTGGACGTCGTGGTCACCAACCACGCGCTGCTCGCCATCGACGCCATGGGCGACCTGCCGGTGCTGCCCGAGCACAAGGTCGTGGTCGTGGACGAGGCCCACGAGCTGGTCGACCGGGTGACGTCGGTGGTGACCGGCGAGCTGTCGGAGCTGACCGTGTCGCTGGCCGTGCGCCGCGTCGGCCGGCTGATCGAGCAGTCCGTCGCCGACCAGCTCCAGGAGGCCGGCGAGGACCTCAAGGCGCTGCTGGCCGCCGCGCCGCCCGGCCGCATCGACGAGCTGCCGCAGGTGCTCGGGCTGACGCTGGCGCTGGTGCGCGACACGGCCTGGCGCTGCATCACCGCCCTCGGGCCGCGCGGCGCCGACAAGGACGACCCGGACAAGGCCGGGCAGCGCAAGGCGGCGTTCTCGGCGCTCGACGAGGTGCACGACACGGCCGTGCGCATGCTGGAGGCCTACGGCCACGACTCCGAGGCCGACCGGGCGGAGGTGGTCTGGCTGGACGGGAGCACCGACCGGCGCCCGCCCGTCCTGCGGGTCGCGCCGCTGACGGTCAGCGGCATGCTGCGCGACAAGCTGTTCGGGGATCGCACGGTGGTCCTCACCTCCGCCACCCTGGCCCTGGGCGGCACGTTCGACGGGCTGGCCGCGCAGTGGGGGCTGGGCGACTCCAAGGACTGGCGGGGCATCGACGTGGGCTCGCCGTTCGACCACCCCCGCGCGGGCATCCTGTACGTCGCCAAACACCTGCCCCAGCCGGGCCGCGACGGGCTGCCCCAGCAGTACCTCGACGAGATCACCGAGCTGATCGAGGCGGCCGGGGGGCGCACGCTCGGGCTGTTCTCCTCGATGCGGGCCGCCAAGGCCGCCACGGAGGCGCTGCGCGAGCGGCTGGACGTGCCGCTGCTGTGCCAGGGCGACGACTCGACGATGCTGCTGGTCAAGCAGTTCGCCGAGGACGAGCCGACCTGCCTGTTCGGCACGCTCTCGCTGTGGCAGGGCGTGGACGTGCCGGGCCCGTCCCTGCGGCTGGTCATCATCGACCGGGTGCCGTTCCCGCGCCCCGACGACCCGCTGACCTCGGCCCGCCAGCGCCACGTGGCGGCCAAGGGCGGCAACGGGTTCATGTCGGTCGCCGCCAACCACGCCGCCCTGCTCCTGGCCCAGGGCGCGGGCCGCCTGCTGCGGGCGCAGGACGACAAGGGCGTGATCGCCGTCCTGGACCCCCGGCTCGCCACGGCCCGCTACAGCAGCTTCCTCCTGGGCTCCCTCCCCCCGTTCTGGCGCACCACCGACCCGGCCATCCCCCGGGCCGCCCTCAAGCGCCTGGCCACCGAACCCGCCTGACGCTGGTTCGGTCCGAGGACACGGCTGAGGGCGCACCCGAACGCGTCCAGGGCACACGGGGCCCGCCATGCGGGGGGTCGGTGGGCACGGCACCGCGTGCGGCGAGCCGACGGGCCCAGCGCCGTACGGCCAGGAACGGAGGCAGGCGCCTACGGTAGGCAGGCGCCGGACACGACGAGCAGGCCGCCGCAGGAACCACCCGGCCGGTCAAGCGGGCGCTCCGTAGCGGCGCTCAGCCGGTGAAGGGTCAGAGGGCGTTACATGGAGGGCCGTCAACCGAAGTGCGGCGGGTGGCCTGCCCGTGCGCAGCCGTAACGTGAAACCTCGATCAGAGACCGTTGCCCGGAGAACCATCGGCCGAAGCACGGGCCGGGCCGGGCTCAGCCGTGACATCGAAGGGCGAGAGCAGCGGGCGCTTCGGGGAACGGCCATCGCCCGAGGAGACGCCGCGGAGGCGGCGGGACACCCATGGGGCGAGGTGCTCGCGCAGCCATTGGGCGTCCTCGCGCCGCCGGGCGCGAGGGTCGGCGGTGCGCGGCGGCCAGTCCTTGCGCCAGTCCTCGAACGGCACCCCCAGCACGTCCAGCACCCGCGCCGCCACCAGCCGGTGCCCGTCCTCGTTCATGTGCAGCCGGTCGGCGCTCCACGCCCGCCAGTCGCGCAGCCCCTGCATCGACCACTGGTCCACCAGCCGGCACCCGTACAGGTCGGCGATGGACCGCACGTGCAGGTAGAAGATGGCGAACCGGCCGCGCAGCCGCCGCATCAGCGGCGTGTCGCGCGGATCGACGCCCGTGAAGAGCAGCACGTCGGCGCCCCCGGCCCGCAGGTCGCGCACCGCGCGCGCGACCTTCTTGGCCATCACGTCGGGGTCGCTGCCCGGCCTGAGCAGGTCGTTGCCCCCGGCGCAGAAGCTGACGAGGTCGGGTGCCATGTCGACGGCGGCCGGCACCTGCTCGGCGACGATCTGGTCGAGCAGCTTGCCGCGCACGGCCAGGTTGGCGTAGCGGAAGCCGGGGTCGTCGGCGGCGAGCCGTTCGGCGACCCGGTCCGCCCAGCCACGGTAGTGGCCGTCGTGGCCGGGGTCGTTCAGTCCTTCCGTGAAGCTGTCGCCGAGTGCGACGAAGGACTTGTAGTGCCTCATGAGGTGGAATTCATCTCCGCGAGAGCGTGCAGCGCAAGGACGTATGACTGTAGTCCGAAGCCGGCGATCGTGCCCGTCGCCACCCCGGCGACGACCGAGGTATGCCGAAACTCTTCCCGCGCGGCCGGGTTGGTGATGTGCACCTCGACGAGCGGGGCCGTGCGCTGGGCGATGGCGTCGCGCAGGGCGTAGGAGTAGTGGGTGAAGGCGGCCGGGTTGAGCACGACCGGGATGCGGCCGTCGGCGGCCTCGTGGAGCCAGCCCACCAGCTCGGCCTCGTCGTCGGTCTGGCGCACCTCGACGTGCTCGCCGAGCTTCCTGCCGGTGTCGCGGCAGAGGGTGACCAGGTCCTCGAACGTCTCCACGCCGTATTTGTCGGGCTCGCGGATGCCGAGCCGCCCCAGGTTGGGCCCGTTGAGCACCAGGATCATGCCGAGATCTCCTTGTACGCCGCTTCGAGCAACTCTTCGGCGGGGCCTTCGAGCCGGCCCGGCCTGGCCAGGCCGTCGAGCACGACGAACCGCTGCTTGGCGCCGCGGTTCTTCTTGTCGAGCCGCATGTGGTCGCGCAGCGACTTCCAGGCGTCGGCGCGGTAGGCGACGGGCAGCCCGACGCCGGTGAGGATGGACCGGGTGCGCTCCACCAGGTCGGCGCGGCCGGCGAGCCTGGACAGCTCGGCGGCGTAGACCATGCCGATGGCGACGGCCTCGCCGTGGCGGATGGCGTAGTGCTCCTCGCGCTCGATGGCGTGGGCGAGCGTGTGGCCGTAGTTGAGGATCTCGCGCAGGCCCGCCTCGCGCAGGTCGGCGCCCACGACGTCGGCCTTGACGCGGATCTTGCGCTCGATCAGCTCGCGGGTGTGGGGGCCGTCGGGACGGGTGGCGGCCTCCGGGTCCGCCTCGACGAGCCTGAGGATCTCCGGGTCGGCGATGAAGCCGCCCTTGATGATCTCGGCCAGGCCGGCCACGTAGTCGCGGCGCGGCATGCTCGCCAGCGTGGACAGCTCGCACAGCACCCCGGCGGGCGGCAGGAACGTGCCCACCAGGTTCTTGCCCTCGGGGGTGTCGATGCCGTTCTTGCCGCCGACCGCCGCGTCCACCATGGCCAGCAGCGTCGTCGGCACGAGCACGACCTGCACGCCGCGCAGCCACGTGCCCGCCACGAACCCCGCCAGGTCGGTCGTCGCTCCCCCGCCCACGCCGACCACGGCGTCGGAGCGGGTCACGCCGTGGCGGCCGAGCTCCGACCAGAGGCCCGCGGCGACCTCGACGGTCTTGGCCTGCTCGCCGTCGGGCACGGGCAGCTCGACCACCTCGTGGCCGGCCGCGCGCAGCGCCTCGCCGACCGGGGCGGAGATCTCGGGCAGGGTCTCGGGGTGGATGACGGCGACCGTGCGCACGCCGGGCTTGAGCAGCGTGGGCAGCTCGCCGAGCACGCCGGTGCCGACCACCACGTCGTACGGGCTGTCCCCGCGTACGGAGATCCTGGTCGGGCTCATGCGGGCAGCCCCTTCACGATCTCGTCGGCGAGCTCCTCCGGCGGGCGCTTGTCCGTCACCACGGTCATCACCGCCAGCCCCTCGTAGACCGGCCGCCGCTCCTCCATGAGCTTCTTCAGCTGGCTGCGCGGGTTGAGCACGAGCAGCGGCCTGGCGGAGGCGAGGCCGACCCGCTGGACCGCGTCCGACAGCCCGACCTGGAGGTAGACCACGTGGTGTCCCTTGAGGAGCGCCTGCGTCTCCTCGTTGAGCACCGCTCCCCCGCCGAGCGACAGGATGCCGTCGTGCTCGGCCAGCGCGCGGCGCACGGCGTCGTGCTCCAGCTCGCGGAAGCGGGCCTCGCCGTCCTCCACGAAGATGTCGGAGACGGGCTTGCCCGCCACGGCCTCCACGTCGGCGTCGGTGTCGCGGAACCCGACGCCGAGCCGCTCGGCCAGCAGCCGCCCGACCGTGGTCTTGCCGGACCCGGGGGGCCCGATCAGCACAACCCTGCTCATAGGCCGCTCACCATTCCGCTCCGTGCTCATCGGTCGCTCACCGCTCACTTGATCACCATCGAGGACAGGTAACCGGACAGGTTGCGGGCGACCTCCTCGACCGAGTCGCCCCCGAACTTCTCCAGCGCCGCGTCCGCCAGCACCAGCGCGACCATCGCCTCGGCGACGACGCCGGCGGCGGGGACGGCGCACACGTCGGAGCGCTCGTGGTGGGCCTTGGCCGCCTCGCCGGTCTTGACGTCGATGGTGGCCAGCGCCCTCGGCACGGTGGAGATCGGCTTCATCGCGGCGCTGACCCGCAGGATCTCGCCGTTGGTCATGCCGCCCTCGACGCCGCCCGCGCGGTTGGTGATGCGCCGCACGCCGTCTTCGGCGGTGTATTCGATCTCGTCGTGAGCCTGGGAGCCCGGGCGCCGCGCCGTCTCGAAGCCGTCGCCGACCGCGACGCCCTTGATCGCCTGGATGCCCATGAGCGCCCCGGCCAGCCGGGAGTCGAGCCTGCGGTCCCAGTGCGTGTAGCTGCCGAGGCCGGGCGGCAGGCCGTAGGCGAGGACCTCGACGACGCCGCCGAGCGTGTCGCCGTCCTTGTGGGCCTTGTCGATCACGGCGACCATCGCGGCGCTGCCCTCGGGGTCGGAGCAGCGCACCGGGTCGTCGTCGATCCTGGCCAGCTCGCCGGGGCCGGGCAGCGTCTGGGACGGGTTTCGCGCGCCGCCGATCTCGGTGACGTGGCTGACGATGTCGACGCCCAGGGCCTGCTTGAGGAAGCGCCTGGCGACCTCGCCGAGCGCGACGCGGGCGGCCGTCTCGCGGGCGCTGGCCCGGTCGAGCACCTGCCTGGCGTCGTCGAACCCGTATTTCTGCATGCCCGCCAGGTCGGCGTGGCCGGGGCGCGGGCGCGACCGGGGCGCGTTGCGCGCGAGGCCCTCCAGCTCGGCCGGGTCGACCGGGTCGGCCGCCATGACCTTCTCCCACTTGGGCCACTCGGTGTTGCCGACGCGGACGGCGACCGGGCTGCCCATCGTGCGGCCGTGGCGCACCCCGCCCACGATCGTCACCTGGTCCTGCTCGAACTTCATCCGGGCGCCCCGGCCGTAGCCGAGCCTGCGGCGGCGCAGCGCCTCGGCGATGGCGGCCGTGGTCACCTCCACCCCGGCGGGCAGCCCTTCGAGGATGGCGACGAGTTCGGGGCCGTGGGACTCTCCGGCGGTCAACCAGCGCAACATGCGTACAAGTCTTCCACGTGCTGCCTAGTGAGATGTCCCGTGCTCACCAGCCGAGACAAAGGGTCGTGGACGCCCCGAGCAGCATGAAAGGGCCGAAAGGGAACTGGGTGTGCCTGGTTCCCCGCCTGGTCAGGAGGAGGGCGACGCCGTAGAGGGCGCCGAGCGCCTGCCCGCAGAAGGCGGCGACGATCCACGCCTGCCAGCCCAGCGCCCCGGCCGCCAGGCCGATCAGCCCGGCCAGCTTGACGTCCCCCAGCCCCATCGCGTCCGGTTTGACGAACCAGAGCACCGCGTACACCGCCGTCAGCGCCGCGCCGCCGGCCAGCGCGCGCGGCAGCTCTCCCGTCGGGGCCAGCGCCACCACCATGATCGGGTACGCCGGGAGCGTGATCGCGTCGGGCAGCAGGCAGGTACGCCAGTCGATGACGGCCAGGGCGGTGCCGATCACGGCGAACGGCACGTACGGCAGGCCGAGCCGCCACGCGACGAGCGCGGCCACGGCGGCGGTGACCAGCTCCACGGCGCCTCCGGCCGGCGCGGCCGCCGGCCACACGGACGTGCGGGGCGATCGGGCGAGCAGCCTGGCCCGTCCCTGGTCGTAGTGGGGCGGGTCCTCGTCGTAGGAGTCGGCCAGCGCCCCGATGAGGCGTCCGCAGATCAGCCCGGCGAGCGCCATGAGTGCGACCACGAGGCGACCTTAGTGCGGCGCCCGGCCGGCGTGCGGCCGTTCGACCCACTCGGTATCCCGGCGGACGCGCAGGCTCGGAGAGGTCAGCGGCCCTTCCGGGAGAACCACCGGCGGCGCCGGGCGGGCTCGGTCCGGTCCGCGGGGCCGGTGGGCCGCACCCGGGCCACGGTCACGCCGGTGAGCCGGTCCATCGTGCCCGACTCCACGGCGGCGAGCGCCTCCAGCACCGCCCCCTCGATCACGAACTGCACCGGCCCCGCCACGTCCACCACGACCGCCGCCGCCTGCTCCTGCACGGCCGCCCTGCACACCTGCAGTGCGGTGGCCTGGATCGGCCGCGCGTCCGGACGCCACCTGGTCAGCGACTCCGTGCCGGTGAAGGCGAGCACCGCCTGCCTGCCGTCCGCCCCGACGAGCTTGGGCAGGGCCATCTCGCTCTCCTTCTCCTGCCGCAGCCCGTGCTCGCCGACCTCGGTCTCGGTCAGCAGCGCCACCACGGGCACCAGCAGCCTGGCGCCGCTGAGCGCGTTGAGCACGGCGGCGGCGTCGGACGTGCCCTCCTGGTAGGAGGCGAGCGCGGCGGCCACGCCGGGCGCGGCGCCGCCATCGTCGTGGGGGTCGAGAGGTCGCGGGATGCTCGGCACAACCCCCGAGACTACCCGGCCGGTGCCTCACCCCAGGTCGGAGATGGCCGCCACCGGGCCGCCGCCCGAGGGGCCCTGGTGGACGGCGGCGACCGAGACGAAGACGGCCGGGTCGCCCGTGACCGAGGCCGCCACCCCGCCCACCGCGGCCTTGATCTGCCGGTGCCAGTGCACGTCGGAGTCGTCGAGCATGATGTTGCGCCGCCCGCGAACGCGCCCCGACGGGTCGGCCTCGCACTTCATGAACACGTTCACCAGCCGCCCCCCGAGGTCGGACGGATGGGGGCGGTCAGGCAGCGGCAGGCCGGAGTTCCTGATGGCCTCCCAGATGCCGTCGGCGTCGAGGGCGTCCTTCATGACGCTGTGGCCGATGCGGTAGCGGCCGCCGATGCCGCGCACGTTGCCCACCAGCACGATCTGCGCCCGGTCGAGCTCCACCCCGGACGAGCAGGAGGCCACGGACGAGTACAGCGACAGGTCCTTGTGGATCTGGTCGGCGCGCGGCATGTCGATCTCGCCGAGCGCGACGGCGATGCCGAGGGCGGTGGTGGAGTTGGACAGGTCCATGGAGGGTCCGGTCTCCTCGATGGCGGTGTCCTGGCCGCGGCTCCTGGCGTCGGTGATGGTGGCCAGGGTGAGGAGCGGGGTCTTGGACTGGACGTAGTGGACGTCGCGCGGGTCGTCGATGCCGGCGATCTTCATGGCCTCGCGTACGCCCGCCGCGACCTTCTCCACCATGGCCGGCCTGCCGATGTCCTCGGGCAGGATCACCTCGCTCATGGCCACGCCGACCGACAGCCGCGGCTCGTCGGAGGGGGGAGCGTCGGCGGTGGTGGCGAAGACGGTGGCGTGGGGGCTGAGGATGCCGTCGGTGCCGCCCGACCACACCAGCGGCACGCTCTCCGGCGACGGGTGGCCATGCTCCGCCAGCACCTCGCGGAAGGCCCGGTCGGCGAGGATGCGCGTGTAGTCGTTCACGCCGCCGTTGCCCTCGGTCTTGCCGATGACGGCGAGCACCCGGCCCGCCTCGATCACCCCGTCGGCGATGAGCCGGGAGAGGCCCGAGGCGTCGGTGACGCTCTCGATGGGCACTTTGCGCACTTCAATCGGGTCCGGCATGCGAAGCCCCTTCTCCCGTACCGGTGTCCCCAGCCTGACAGAGCCGGTCAGCGGGGTTCTTGGTCAATGTGTGCCCATGAACCCCGCCGGCGATGTCAACCTGTGCCCAGCGCTCGGGTGCCCGTACGGGCTCGCCGGGGCAAACGACCCAGAAGCGGGCAGGCGGTATGGTCGCCGGTGTGATTCGCGAAGCGCACGTCAACGGGATCAAGCTGGTGTATCGCGAGGAGGGCGACCCCGCCTCTCCCCCGCTCGTGCTGATCCACGGCCGCACCGCCGACCACAACGACTGGAACGGCATCACGCAGCACTTCGCCGCCCGCTACCACGTCGTCGTCCCCGACCTGCGCGGGCACGGGGCCAGCGCCCGTCCGGGCTCGTACGCGGTGACGGAGATGGCCGAGGACGTCGTCGCGCTGCTCGACCACCTGGGCATGGGACGCGTCACGCTGATCGGGCACTCGCTCGGGGGCGTGGTGGCGTACCAGGTGGCGATGAACCATCCCGACCGCGCCGAGCGGCTCGTCCTGGAGGACCCGCCGCCGCCCGTCCCCTTCAGGAACCGCCCGCCGGTCGTCGAGGACGATTCCACCGGGTTCGACTGGCGCATGGTGCACGAGGTCGAACGGCAGCTCGTCGATCCCGACCCGGCCTGGCTGGAAGGGCTCGGCGGGATCACGGCGCCGACGCTCGTGCTGAGCGGCGGGAAGCTGAGCCACGTCGGGGCGGACCAGCTCGCCGCGCGCATCCCCGGGGCGCGGTTGGTGGTGATCGAGGTGGGGCACCTGATCCACGTGACGGCCCGCGCCCGCTTCCTGGAGGCGGTCGACGCGTTCCTGGCCGGCTGAACCCCCGCCTCACCGGCCCGGCCGACCGCGACCTCGCCTCAGCCCAGGTGAACGCGACCTCGCCTCAACCCGGGTGAACCCGGACCTCGCAACGGCCCGGGTGAGCGCGCTCTCATCGGGCTCTCACCCTGGTGTCACGCTCTCAGGCCGGGGTATGTGGCGTGGTTGACATGCACGTTCACCAGCGCCTGAGCCGGCTCAGGCTGATGGCGCCCTCGATCGCCCAGTGCGCCGTCGGAGCCGCGATCGCCTGGCTGGTGGCCAGGGACCTGCTCGGCCACAGCCGTCCGTTCTTCGCGCCCATCGCGGTCGTGATCTGCATCGGCGTCGGGCTGGGGCAGCGGCTGCGGCGGGTGTTCGAGCTGGTCGTGGGCGTCAGCCTGGGCATCGGCGTGGGCGACCTGCTGGTGGCGCGGATCGGCTCGGGCACCTGGCAGATCGCGCTGGTCGTGGCGATGGCGATGGCCGTGGCGGTGCTGCTCGGCAGCAGTTCGATGATCGCGCTCCAGGCGGCCTCCTCGGCCGTGCTCGTCGCCACGCTCCTGCCGCCGGGCGGTGCCGGCGGGTTCGCCCGGATGGTCGACGCCCTGGTGGGCGGCCTCGTGGGGCTCGCGGCGGTGGCGCTGCTGCCGGCCAGCCCTTCGGCGCTGGCGACGCGGCACGCGAAGGGCATGTTCGCCGCGCTGGCCGACGCGCTGCGGCAGATCGCCGAGGCCGTCGAGCGGCGCGACGTGAGCCTGGCCGTCGACGCGCTGGAGGAGGCGCGGACGAGCCAGAAACACGTGGAGGAGTTCCGGCAGGCGCTGGACACCAGTACGGAGATCGCCACCATCTCGCCGCTGCACCGCCACCGCCGCCGCGGCCTCCAGGGGTACGAGCGGGCGGCCAGGCCGCTCGATCACGCGCTGCGGAACACCCGGGTGCTGGCCAGGCGCGCCATCTCCGCGCTCGACGCCTCCGGCCCGCTGCCGCCCTGGCTGCCCGGCGCGCTGCGCGAGCTGGCGGGCGCGACGCTCACGCTGCGGGACGAGCTGGCCGCCGAGGCCCCGCCGGAGAAGGCCACCGCCGCGATCCTGGCCGTGGCCTCGCGCCAGCGGTCCGAGCGGTGGGGGTTCTCGGCGGACGTGATGATCGCCCAGCTCCGCTCCATCATCGTGGACCTGCTCCAGGCGACCGGCATCGAGCCGCAGGACGCCCTGGCGTCGCTGCCCCCGCTGGACGCGCGCGCCTCCGACCGATCGGCCGGGCCGCAGCCCGCCCAGGAGGGCCCCGCCAGAGCACCGGCCAGTCCCGACGAAGAGGACTTACATGGGGCAAACGTGACCCCAATGTCATAAAGATCCGCCAAGGTAGAGGGGTGCGCACCAGGCTCCGCGATCATGTGAAGGAACGACTGGGCACGTTCGGCCTTCTGGCACCCTCGATCGCACAGTGCGCGGCCGGTGCCGCGCTGGCCTGGATCATCGGCATCGAGCTGCTGCATCACCCCCGCCCGATCTTCGCACCGATCTCCGTGCTGATCTGCGTGGGCGTGGGGCTCGGCCAGCGGCTGCGCAGGGTGGCCGAGCTGGTGATCGGCGTCAGCCTCGGGGTGGGCATCGGCGACCTGCTGGTGTCCTGGATCGGGTCGGGCGCGTGGCAGCTCGCCCTCGTGGTGGCGCTGGCCATGAGCGTGGCGGTGCTGCTCAACAGCGGGGCGCTGTTCATCGCGCAGGCCGGATCGTCGGCCGTGCTGGTGGCGGCCCTCGTGCCCGGTGACGACGTCGGCGGCCTGGACCGGATGGCCGACGCGCTCACCGGCGGCGTCGTCGGGATCGTGGCGGTCGCGCTGCTGCCCGCCAGCCCGTTCAGGATCGCCGCCAAGCACCTGTCCGGCGTGCTCGACGCGCTCTCCACGGTGCTGGAGCGGGACGCGGAGGCGATCGAGAAGCGGGACGTGGAGCTCGCGGCCGAGGCGTTGGAGGAGGCGCGCACCACGCAGGCGGCGGTGGAGGAGTTCGAGCACGCGCTGGAGACGGCCAAGGAGATCACGCTGATCTCGCCGCTGCACTGGCACCGCAAGGCGAACCTGGCGCGCTACGAGACGGCGGCCGTTCCGGTCGACCTGGCGCTGCGGAACGCGCGGGTGCTGGCCAGGCGCACGCTCGCCGCGCTCGGCGAGGC
The DNA here is from genome assembly GCF_006334985.2 of Nonomuraea phyllanthi. Taxonomy (GTDB): domain Bacteria; phylum Actinomycetota; class Actinomycetes; order Streptosporangiales; family Streptosporangiaceae; genus Nonomuraea; species Nonomuraea phyllanthi. The sequence continues at coordinate 285,032 of NZ_VDLX02000010.1, read as the reverse complement.
CAGCCCGCCGCCGCCCGCCCTGGCCGAGGCGCTGCGCGAGGTCTCGGAGGCGGCGCTGCTGCTGCAACTGGAGCTCGGGGCCGGCCGCGAGCCGACGCTGGCCCGTCAGGCGCTGCTCGCCGTCGCGGCCCGGGAACGCCCCGACGGGCTCGGCTTCTCGGCACACGTGATCATCGCGCAGCTGCGTTCCGTCGTCGTCGACCTGCTGCAGGCCACCGGGATGGAGCACGAGGCCGCCACGGGCACGCTGACGCCACTCGACGAGCCGCGCGATGAGAGCGCCCGAAGCTGAGCACTTTCAGGACGGTGTCGCGAAGCCGCGCAGGACGTCGGCGATCTCGTGGACGTCGGTGAGCTTGCCGGCCGCGACGGCGACGACGAGGTCATAGGCGGAGTCGTCGTCGGTGTCGAGCTCGATCCCGTTGAACCGCAGGGAGACGTCCGTCACCAGCCAGCACAGGCGTTTGTTGCCGTCGATGAGCGGATGATTGACCGCCAGCGACTGCAGGAGAGCGGCGGCTTTCGTGATCAGGTCGGGATAGGCTTCCTGGCCGAACATGGCGGAGCCCGGCCGGTGGACGGCTGAGTCCAGCAGCCCCAGGTCCCGGACCGCCAGGACGTCGCCGAGCTCTGCCTCCGCGAGCTGGAGGACGTGCTCCAGCGTGAGGTAGCGGGTCATTCGCCGAGCCGATCAAGAACGTTTCGCCAGCGCTCCCTCGACTTGGCGCCGAGCCGGAGCACCTCTTCCTCCGCGGCGTGCCGCGCGAGGTATTCATCGACGGCGGCAAGGACGATCTGCTGCATGCTGCGCCCCTCGAACTCGGCGCGCTGCCGTAGGGCCTCGGTCTGGTCGTCGGTCAAGCGAAGGGTCATGGCCATGCCCCCATCGTAAGTCCAAGATGGTATCACCGCGATACCAAACCCTGAATTCACCTTCTGTCGCTCCGCATCGGCATGGGAACGCATGATCAGCGGTGGGCCAGGTTTCCCCGTGGGGCGAGGTGGAAGAACGAGCCGTCCATCGGGCCGAGGTCGAGGCGGGACACCTCGTCCAGCCTGGCCGCCGCCTCCTCCGGGAGGTCCAGGTCGAAGGCCGCCAGGTTGCTCCGCAACTGCTCCACCGAGCGCGGCCCGAGCAGCACCGAGGTCACCCCCGGGCGGCGAGCCACCCAGGCGAGGGCGACCTGGGACGGGTCGGCGCCCAGTCCGGCGGCGACCTTGACCAGTTCCTCGGCGATGCCCAGGTTGCGGTCGTTGAGCAGGGAGGTGGCCCAGCCGCGCGCGCCCGGCATGGACCGGCCGAGCAGGCGGCCCATGCGGCTGTCCGGGTCGGGAGCCTCACCCCGCCGGTAGCGGCCGGTCAGGACGCCGCCGCCGAGCGTTCCGTACACGACCGTGCCGAGCCCGTGCCGCTCGCACGCCGGCAGGACCTCCGCCTCGATCACCCGCTGGACCAGGGAGTACTGCGGCTGGAGGCTCACGAACGGGGTGCCGCCCGCCTGGGCGGCCGCCCACTGGGACTCCACGATCTGAGTGGCGGTGAAGTTGGAGCAGCCGAGGTAGCGGACCTTGCCCTGCCTGACGAACCCGTCCAGCGTGGCCATCGTCTCCTCGATCGGCGTCGCCGGGTCCCACTGGTGGCATTGGTAGAGGTCGATGTGGTCGGTACCGAGCCGGCGCAGGCTGGCGTCGAGTGCCCTGGTGAGGTGGCGCCGCGACAGGCCGCGCCCTTCGGCGCCCACCGGCATGGCGCCCTTGGTGGCCAGGACGACGTGCTCGCGCCTGCCCTTCAGCGCGCGGCCGACGATCTCCTCGGTCTCGCCCCGGTGGTAGAGGTCGGCGGTGTCGATGAAGGTGCCGCCCGTTTCGAGGAAGGCGTCGATGACCCGGCCGGCCGTCGCCTCGTCGCTCGCGGCCAGGCCGTGCCCGGTGCCGAAGTTCATGGTGCCCAGGCAGGCCCTAAAAACGCGCAGGCCGGAACGGCCCAGGTTCAGATAGTCCATGGGAGTCCCCTAGGATCGGAATGCTTGTTCCGGATAATCGACAGCGACCATACGGAACAATTGTTCCGGTTGTCAACGGAAGACGGGAAGGGAATCTCCGTGATGCGTGCGGACGCGCGGCGCAACCGTGCCCGGGTGCTGGAGGCCGCCGAGGTGGTGCTGGCCAGGGACGGCCTGTCCGCGTCGATGCGCGAGATCGCCGCGCTGGCCGGGGTGGGCGTCGGTACGATCTACCGCCAGTTCCCCGCCAAGGAGGACCTCTACCGGGCGATCGTCGTCGACCGGATGCGGCGGCTGGCCGAGCGGGCCGACGAGCTGGCGTCCGCCTCGGATCCCGGTGCGGCCTTCTTCGAGTACTTCACGACGATCGTGGAGGATTCGACCGTCAAGAAGGTGTTCGTGGACGCCCTGACGGCCGCGGGCATCGACGCCAAGGCCGGGACGCCGGACATCCGGGGGTCCATCGAGACCCTGCTGGTGCGGGCGCAGGAGGCGGGAGCGGTACGGCGGGACGTGGGGATGGCGGAGCTGCTGGCGCTGCTGAGCGCCACCTGTCTGGCGGCGCAGCACAACGGATGGGACGAGGGCCTGCGTACCAGGACCCTCGCCATCGTCTTCGACGGCCTCCGCCCCTGATTCACGGACCCCATCCCCGATCCGCCGGCGGGAGCCCGCGGGGAACGATCAGGTGGACAGGCGCTTGAGGCGGGTCACGGCCTCGTCGATGACCTCGTCCTTCTTGCAGAAGGCGAACCGTACGAAGTGCCGCCCGCGCTCGGCGTGGTCGTAGAAGACCTGGGTCGGGATGGCCACCACCCCGGCGAGTTCCGGCAGGCGGCGCGTGAGCTCCAGGCCGTCCGTGAAGCCCAGCGGGCGGATGTCCGTCTGGACGAAGTAGGTGCCGGAGGGCCGCAGCACGGAGAAGCCGGCGGCGGCGAGGCCCTCCATGAGCCGGTCGCGCTTGTCCTGGAGGCCGGCGCGCAGGGCGGACACCCACTCCAGTTCGTTGCGCAGCCCGTACGCCACCGCCAGCTGCCACGGCGCGCTCGCCGTGAAGGTGAGGAACTGCTTGACCGTCTGCACCGCCGTGATCAGCTCGGCCGGGGCGCAGATCCAGCCGGTCTTCCAGCCGGTGACCGAGAACGTCTTGCCGGCGGAGGAGATCATCACCGTGCGCTCGCGCATGCCGGGCAGCGTGGCGAGCGGGACGTGCTCCACGCCGTCGAACGTCAAGTGCTCGTACACCTCGTCCGTCACCGCGATCAGCCCGCGCTCCTGGCAGAGCTCGGCGATGACGGTGAGCTCGGCGCGGTCGAACACGGTCCCGGTCGGGTTGTGCGGGGAGTTGACGAGGACGGCGCGGGTGCGCGGCGTGACGGCGGCGCGCAGTTCGTCGGGGTCGAACGTGAAGCGCCCCTCGACGGGCCGCAGGGTCACGGGCACGAGCCGGGCCTGGGCGAGGGCGATCGAGGCGGCGTAGGAGTCGTAGTACGGCTCGAAGGCGATGACCTCGTCGCCCGGCTCGCACAGCGCCAGCACGGTCGCCGCGACGGCCTCCGTGGCACCCACCGTGACCATGATCTCGCCGGCCGGGTCGTAGGACAGGTCGTAGTGGGCCGACCGGTGCTCGGAGACGGCGCGGCGCAGCTCCGGCATGCCCGGCCCCGGCGGGTACTGGTTGGCGCCGGAGCTGATCGCCTGGATCGCGCGGTCGAGCATCGCGGCGGGCCCGTCGGTGTCGGGGAAGCCCTGGCCGAGGTTGATCGATCCGGTCTCGACGGCGAGCGCGCTCATCTCCGCGAAAATCGTCGTGCCGAAGGCGCGCATCCTGGCAACAAGTGGTTCGGTCACGGCCCCAGACTATTAGTCTCGTGCCGTGATCATACGGGTCGTGCTCGCGCTTGCCCTGACCGCTCCCCCCGTCACGCCCCCCGCCGACGCCGGGACCGGCCCGTGCCCGGTGGCCGTCCCGGCACGCACGACCTGCGGGTTCCTCGAGGTTCCCGAGCGCAGGGACGCGCCCGAGCGGAAGATCAAGGTGGGGTACGCGGTCCACGTGTCGACCGCCCGGGACCGCCGGCCGGACCCGGTCGTCTACATGGGCGGCGGTCCGGCGTCGGCGTCCATGCAGCTCATCGGGTTCCTGAGCCAGATGTTCCCCGACCGCGACGTGGTGACGGTCGAGCAGCGCGGCAGCAGGTACTCCCAGCCGGTCCTGGGCTGCCCGGAGACGGCCGAGGCGCTGCTCGGGCAGCTCAGGCGCCCGCCCGCCGACCTCGGCGCGGCGGCCGCGCGCTGCCGCGAACGGCTCCAGGGGCAGGGCGTCGACCTGCGGGGCTACAACACGAAGGAGATCGTGGCCGACGTCGTCGCGTTACGGGAGAAGCTGGGATACACGTCCTGGAACCTGTTCGGCGTCAGCTACTCCACCAGGGTCATGGTCGACGTGGCCGCGGCCGACCCGGAGGGCGTGCGGTCGGTGGTGCTGGACTCGTACCTGCCGGAGAGCGTCGGCTGGTACGACGACGCCGAGCGGAACCTGGCCGACACGGCGGCCCGGCTGGGCGTCAAGGACGCGCTGGACAGGGCGACGGCCAGGCTGAACGCGAGCCCCGCCCGGGTGACCGCGGTCGACCCGCTGCTCGGCCGGGAGTTCGAGGCGCGGATCAGCGGCGACGACCTGGCCACGATCATGGCGGAGGCGCTGCACGAGGCCGGCGTGGTGGCGGTCGCGCCCGCGATGATCCGTGCGCTGGCCGAGGGCCGTGACGAGCTGCTGCGGCCGCTGGCCGACGCGGTGGGCGACGGGCTGGTGTCGCACGAGTTCGGGCTGTATCACGCGGTGCAGTGCCAGGACGAGGTCCCGTTCAACACCTTCACCCCAAGATCCCGACTTTTCACCATAAATGGGGACAAGGCGGTGTGTGATGCGTGGCGGCTCCCCAAGTCCGAGCCGGTCAACGCCTCCACCAGGGCCCCCGTGTACGTCGTGGGCGGCCGGTACGACCCGACCACCCCCACCAGGACCAGCAGGCCCGCCGCCGAGTCCCTGCCCGGCGCCCGCTTCGAGGAGTTCTCCCGCGCCTCCCACGCCGTCTTCCTGACCAGCGCCTGCGCCCGCCGCAAGATCTACGACTTCGTGGCGGACCCGGCGACGCGGAAGACGGACCCCTGCCAGGACGCCGCCTCCGCGGGGCCGGGCGACCTGCACGTGACCGCCGCGCCGTACCGGATCTCGAAGGCGCCCTGGCTGGCCGCGCCCTTCGCCCTGTTCGCCCTCGTCTCGCTGGTCCAGCTGGTCGCCGCCGCGCTGAAGGGCCGGGCGACGGCGGCCTTCGGCGGGCTGGCGGGCGTGGCGTTCGCGGGGCTGGTCGTCCAGTCGGTCTACGACCTGGCGAAGGAGAACGAGGTCGCGCTCGCCGTCGGCGTCCCCGGCACGGTCGTGGCCTACGGCTGGATCGCCGCCGCCTCGGTCGTGCTCACCGGCGCCACGCTGGCGCGCGACCGCGCGTGGCCGCGCATCGTGGCGGCCGTCGTCGGCGCCGGATTCCTCGTATGGTGGTTCACCTGGTTCCTGTGACGCGCATCCGTGAGCTCGACGCCCTCCGCGGCTTCGCGGTGGGCGGGATCATGCTGGTCAACAGCTGGCAGCACACCGTCAAGAAGACCGCCACCGGGCTCGACTGGACCATCGAGGCCCTGTTCCAGAGCCGGTTCTACCCGATCTTCTCGCTGCTGTTCGGGATCAGCTTCATGCTGTTCCTGCGCGGCAACAGCCGGTGGGCGCTGCTGAGCAGGCTGTTCTGGCTGTTCTGCTTCGGGGTGGTCCAGCACATGTTCTACGAGGGCGAGGTGCTGACCGACTACGCCGTCTACGGGGCCGTGGTGCTGCTGCCGGCCTCGTTCCTGTCGGGCGCGCTGCCGGTGCTCGTGCTGGGGCTGGCGGTGACGACCTGGGAGCTCCTGGCGGGCGGCGGCGGGGCACACCTGATCCCCGGCCTGTTCCTGCTGGGCATGGGCCTTTACCGGCTGGGCCCGCCCCGGTGGCTGCTGCTGCCCTCGTTCGCGGTCGCGGCGCTGGCCGGCGCGCTGCTGACGGCCGCCTGGACCGTCGGGGAGACCGGTTCCTCGGCGATCGCGGACGACTGGACCGTCTACAGCGTGGCCGCGCTGGCCGGGGCGGCGGCGTACTCGCTGGGGCTGCTGCTCATCCTCCGGCCGTGGTCGTCGGCGGTGCTGGAGCCCCTGGGCAGGATGGCGCTGACCAACTACGTCTCGGGCACCGCGGTGATCGTCCTGGCCGCCCCGCTGCTGAACGCCGACCCGACCCGCTGGTCGGTCGTGGCGCTGGCGGCGGTGACGGTGGCGGTCCAGGTGCTGGTGAGCAGGTGGTGGCTGAGCAGGTTCAGGTACGGGCCGCTTGAGTGGATCTGGCGGTGCCTGACCTGGTTTCGATGGGTGCCCAACCGGTTAGAGTCGGGCCGTGACCACAATCGCCCTCTGTCAGATCCCGGTGTCCCCTGACCCGACCACCAACCTGAAACGGGCGAAAGAGGCGCTCGCCCGGGCCGAGGGCGCCGACCTCGCGATCTTCCCCGAGGCCACGCTCACCCGCTACGGCAGGCGCATCACGAGCCTGGCCGAGCCGCTGGACGGCCCGTTCGTGTCGGGCCTGGCGGAGGCGGCCCAGGAGCACGGGCTGTCGGTGATCGCCGGGGTGTTCGAGCCGGGCGGCGACCGCGTGCACAACACGGCGGTGGCGATCGACGAGCGGGGCGCGGTGCGGGCCGCGTACCGGAAGATCCACCTGTTCGACTCGTTCGGCGCGAAGGAGTCCGACCTGGTCGCGCCCGGCGCGGAGCCGGCGGTGGTGGAGCTGGCCGGGCTGAGGGTGGGCCTGATCACCTGCTACGACGTGCGCTTCCCCGAGCTGGCCAGGGCGCTGGTCGACAAGGGGGCCGAGCTGTTCGCGGTGATCGCGGCCTGGGGGTCCGGGCCGCTCAAGGAGGACCACTGGGTCACCCTGGTCAGGGCGCGGGCGCTGGAGAACACCATGTGGACGGCGGCCGTCGGCCAGGCGCCCAACCCGGCCGAGTCGTCCGACGGCTACGGCGTGGGGCGCAGCATGCTGGTCGACCCGCTGGGCGTGGTCCGCGCCGACCTCGGCACCGCGCCGGGCGTGCAGGTCGTGCGGATGGACCACGAATGGACGGCCGCGGCCAGGGCGACGCTGCCCTGCCTCGATCATCGGGTTCTCTGACCTTCAAGCGATCGTAAAGTAGTACCGTGAGCGGAACGCAGATGCAGAAGGTTGTCCCGCCGCGTCTGCTCGTGCCATACCTGTCGGGCAAGCGCACGGTCATCTCGGGTTACGTCTACCGCGTCCAGGACTGCGTCAGGCTGACCACGCCCGAGACGCTCTACCACGGGCTCGACTTGTCGTTCGACGGATCGGAGCTGTTCGCCGAGGTGCCCGAGCTCTACGTCATGCGCTGGTACGCCCGCGACGTCGACACCTACGCGGTGCCGTACGGCCCGCACATGGGCGGCGACTGGAGCGACGCGCCACCGTTCGCCGGCAACGGGTTCACCACGTCGCCGGACCACGTGGTGCCGCAGTTCCACACCGTGCCGATGCCGATCCCGGCCGGGGCGGAGATCGTCCACGTCACCGCCGACGGCGAGCGGCCCTTCGCCGAGTACGACGGACTGACCTGGCGGCCCGCCGCATGAGCGAGCCGAGCGAGCGCCCCATGGACACGACCGAGGACATCACGCCGGTCGCCTCCGGTTTCGTCGCCCGCTTCGGCGAGCGCACGCTGCCCGCGGCTCTCGGCCCCGAGAGCGACCAGGTGGTGCTGCTCAGTGAGAGCGAGCTGGAGGGGTTCGAGCCCGCGTCGGGCTACTGGCGGCGGGTGGTGGCCAGGACCGAGGTGGAGTGGCTGGTGCTGATCCGCACGGTCGGCGCGTTCGGCGGCGAGCCGTGCATCGTGCTCGACGAGGACGACGACGGGCTGCACATCGCCTACACCGGTCACAGCGGCATGAAGGCGGAGGCGCTGGGCTACTGGATGGTCGACCACGGAGCCTACGAGGTCGTGGTGCCCCGCGAGGAGGTCTTCTCGATCCGCGTCGAACGCATCCCCGTGCCGTGAGGCCCGCGGTGGCCTGTCGCCCCGCCCGGCCACGGCCGACGCGTGGCTCTCAGGGCCTCCCGCCCTCGTACGCGGGGCCGGTGCCCAGGTTGCGGTAGCGGGCCTGGCGGGCGGCGAAGCGGTCGGCCGGGCCGACCCGCAGCAGGCCGGCGATCTCGTATTCCAGCGCCCGCCCCACCCGCTCGCAGAACTGCCGGGGCTCGTACGCGGCGTCGGGCACCTCGGGCACGACCCGGTCGACGATGCCGTCGCGGCGCAGGTCGGTGGCGCGGATGCGCTGCGCCTGGGCGATCTCGGGCGCGAAGTCGACCGAGCGGTAGAGGATGGCCGAGGCGCCCTCCGGCGGCAGCGGCGACAGCCAGGCGTGCTGCGCGCAGAGCACCCGGTCGGCGGGGAGCATCGCCAGGGCCGCGCCGCCGGCGCCCTCGCCGAGCAGCAGGCAGACGGTCGGCGCGTCGAGCATGACGAGCTCGGCCAGGCAGCGGGAGATCTCGGCGGCCAGCCCGCCCTCCTCGGCGGCCTTGGACAGGTCGGCGCCCGCCGTGTCGATCACCGTGATCAGCGGGAGCCCCAGCTCGGCCGCCAGTCGCATGCCGCGCCGGGCCACCCGCAGCCCGGCCGGGCCGAGCGGCGAGGTGGCCCGCTGGACGCGCCGGTCCTGGCCGAGCACCACCGCCGGCGCGCTGCCGAACCTGGCCAGCGCCAGCAGCAGCCCCGGGTCGTTCTCGCCCTCGCCGGTGCCGCTGAGCGGGGTCACGTCGGTGGCGGCGAGCTTGAGCAGCGCGCGCACGCCGGGCCGGTCGTCGCGGCGCGAGCGGGTGATCGCCTCCCACGCCTCGACGGGCCGCAGGTCCTCCTCCGGCGGCTCGCCCGCCACGACGCCCGACCGGTCGTCGGCCAGCACGCTGAGCGCCCTGATCGCGATCTCGCGCGCCTCCTCGGGCGGCACCACGGCGTCGAGCAGCCCCTTGCGGTGCAGGTTCTCGGAGACCTGGACGCCTTCGGGAAAGGGGTAGCCGTGCAGCGACTCGAACACCCTCGGCCCCAGGAACCCGATCAGCGCGCCCGGCTCGGCCGCGGTGACGTGCCCGAGCGAGCCCCACGACGCGAACACCCCGCCCGTCGTCGGGTGGCGCAGGTAGACCACGTACGGCAGGCCCTCGGCCCGGTGCGCCTGGATCGCCGCGCTGATCTTGACCATCTGGACGAACGCGAGCGCGCCCTCCTGCATGCGCGTCCCGCCCGAGGCGGGCGCGGCCAGCAGCGGCAGCCGCTCGCGGGTGGCCCGCTCGACCGCGGCGGTGAACCGCTCGGCCGACGCCACCCCGATCGAGCCGGCCATGAAGGAGAACTCGCAGGCCACGACCGCCACCCTGCGCCCGCCGAGCAGCCCCTCACCCGTGACGACCGCCTCGTCGTAGCCCGACTTGGCGCGGGCGGCGGCGAGCTCCTCGGCGTAGGAGGAGCCCGGCTGGGCGGGGTCGGCGGGCGGCACGTCCCACGACCTCCACGACCCCGGGTCGAGGATCGTTTCGATCAGTGTGCGCGCGTCCGGACGGCTCACTATCGCTCCCTAGAGGTCAGCCGGCACCGCGGTGATTCGTCCGGCACTGCAATCTTGACGCACCAGGACGCCGTTCGGTGCCGCGAAATGTCGATCAACGTTCGCGCTCCTCCAGCCAGGCCAGCACCGCGTCGCCGTCCTGGCCGAGTGCGGGGGGCGCGGTGTGCTCGACCCCGGTCAGCCCGTCGAAGCGCAGCGGCGGCCCCGGCAGCTCGATCGTGCCGAGCACCGGGTGCTCCACCTCGACGACCAGCCCCTGCGAGCGGGTCTGGTCCCAGGCGTAGACCTCGTCGAGCGACCTGATCGCCCCCGCAGGGACGCCCGCCTCGGCCAGCCTGGCCAGCCAGTGGTCGCGGTCGTGGGCGGCCAGGGCCTTCTCCATGTCGGCGATCAGCTCGTCGCGGTGCGCGAACCTGTCGCGGTTGGTGGCGTAGCGGGGCGTGGCGGGGTCGATGCCGAGCAGGGCGGCGACCTTCCTCCACTGGCCGTCGTTGGCCGCGGCGATCTGCAGCATGCCGTCGGCGCAGCGGAACGCGCCGTAGGGGGCGATGGAGGCGTGGTGGTTGCCGCCGGCGGCCGGCACCGTGCCGCCGACCGTCCAGGCGGTGCCGTGGTACGAATGCACGCCGGTGACGGCGGCCAGCAGCGAGGTGCGGACGACGCGGCCCCTGCCGGTGCGCTCGCGCTCGTAGAGGGCGCCGGCCACGCCGTAGGCGCCGTGGATGCCGGCGAGCAGGTCGGCGATGGAGGCCCCGACGCGGTACGGCTCGCCGGGCGAGGGGCCGGTCAGCGACATCAGGCCGGCCTCGCCCTGCGCGATCTGGTCGTAGCCGGGCCGCCCGCCTTCGGGGCCGTCGTGGCCGAACCCGGTGATCGACAGGATGACCAGACGCGGGTTGAGCTCGTGCAGGCGCTCGACGGAGAAGCCGAGGCGGTCGAGCACGCCGGTGCGGAAGTTCTCGATGAGGACGTCGCTCTGGCGCACGAGGCGCTCGATGAGCCGCTTGCCGTCGCCGGACTTGAGGTCGACGGCGATGGACTGCTTGTTGCGGTTGGCCGCCAGGAAATAGGTCGAAATATCGTGATCAGGTCCGACGAACGGCGGCCCCCAGCCGCGCGACTCGTCACCCCCGTCAGGATGCTCCACCTTGATCACCCGTGCGCCCAGGTCACCCAGCATCTGCGCGGCGTGCGGCCCGGCCAGGGCCCTGGACAGGTCGAGCACGACGATGTCGCCGAGGGGTCCGAGCAAGATCAACCTCCCACTTGCCTTCGGGGCGAAAGAACATTCTCTCAGTAGCACGTACCCGCTCATCTACCCTGGTCCGGTGATTCACCTGGCAAAGCGCATCAAGTGCCTGCCCCCGTCGTGCGGCCCCGTACGCCTGGTGGCGGTGGACGGGCCGGCGGGGGCGGGCAAGACGACGTTCGCCGGGCGGCTGGCCGGGGTTCTGGGGTGCCAGGTGGTCCACAGCGACGACTTCCCCGTGCCGTGGGAGGACGGCCCGGCCGGCTGGTTCCACGCGCTCGAATCGCAGGTGCTGCGACCTCTCCAGGACGGCCGCCCCGGGCGTTTCCGCAGGTACGACTGGATACGCGGGGAGTACGCCGGAGACGTGACCGTGCCGCCCGCGCCGGTCCTCATCGTCGAGGGCGTCTCCACGGCGCGCGCCTCGGTGGCCCGCCTGCTGGCGTTCGCCGTCTGGGTGGAGGCGCCCTGGGAGCTGCGCTTCGCGCGCGTGATCGAGCGGGACGGGGCCGAGCTGGAGCCGCGGTGGCGGGCGTGGTTCGCGGCGGAGGAGGAGTGGTTCGCCCAGGACCGGACCAGGGACCGGGCGGACCTGATCGTCCCCACCGGCTAGGGCCCGGAGGTCAGAGGTGTGTCACGTCGTTGAAGCGGACGAGCCGCGTGCGGTCCCAGACGGACACCGACCCGTTCAGCACCGGCGCGAACTCCAGGACGGCCCCCAGGTCGGCGTCCGGGCCGCCCGCGAGGACGTGACGCAGCCCCAGCACCACCGAGTCGTGGGCGACGATCAGCACCCGCCGCCCGGCCGCGCGCTCGCGCAGGTCGGCGAGAAGGTCGCGGAGCCGGACCACGACGTCGGCCAGGGACTCGCCGCCGGGCGGCCGGAAGGCGTAGGGGCCCTCGGCCTCGCGCCGCGCCAGCTCCTCAGGGAACCTCTCCCTGATCGCCGCCAGGTTGAACGGGGCGAACGCGCCCGCCTCCTGGTCCCTGAGCCGCTCGTCCACGGTGACGGGGAGCGGGCGGGAGCCCCACTCCCCCTGCGCGACCCGCCACGTGTCGATCGCGCGCAGGTAGGGCGAGCACCACACGGCCTCGGGCGCCTCGCCGGCGGGCAGCGCCGCCAGCATCCGCCCGAGCGCGGCGGCCTGGGTTCTGCCCAGGCCGGTCAGCGTGACCTCGTGGTCGCCCGGCGCGTAGTGCAGCGGCCGGTCACCGGCCTCCTGATGCGCGAGGTTGGCCTGGCTCTGCCCGTGTCGCACCGCGAAAATCCGCGCCGGTCCCATCCCGCCATCTTGCCATGGACCGTCAATCGATTTACGGTCAAGGCCGTTATATAGAGATCGGGAGGCCATACGTGCGCACCATCCTGGCAGCACTCCTCGTTGCCTTATCCCTCCAAACTCCGGTCCAGGCCGAATCAACAGCAGCCCCGCCGACGGGCTGTGGCTTCCACACCCTCGGCACGCTCCCGCTGACGGGCGCCACCACGGCCGGCACGGCGCTGGACGCCGGTTACCCGCAGGGCCCGCGCGTCTACTCCGTGACCTCCAGCGCCTCGGGCCCGGCGCTGCTCGGGATCAGGGACGCCCGCGACGGCCGCCTGATCGGCGAGCGGCCGCTCCCGCTCGCGCTCGGCTCGTGGGCCGTCACGGTCGCCCCGGACCACTCGGTGTACGTGGGCAGCTACAACGCCACCGCCGGGGCGATGGGCCGGCTGTTCCGCTACACCCCGTCCACCGACCAGGTGAGCGAGCTCGGCATCCCCATCGCGACCGAGACGTTCGTCTGGACCGTCGCCGCCAGCCCCGACGGCACGGCGGTCTACGGCGGCACCTCGCCCACGGGCAAGCTCTTCCGCTACGACACCGCGACGGGCGCGTACACCGACCTGGGCAGCCCGGTCCCGGGCGACCAGTTCGTCAGAGACCTGGCCGTGGGCGAGGACGGCACCCTCTACGCCGGCGTCGGCGCGGGCAGCATGAAGGTCGCGGTGCTCTCCCCCGGCGGCACGGTCGAGCGGACGATCGACCCGCCCGCCGCCGTCGAGGGCACCGGCTACGCCTACGACGTGGACGTGGCCGGCCACTACCTGCTGGTCCGCTTCTCCACCTCCACCGGCGAAAGCCCCATGGGCGTGTACGACCTGAGCAGGCGCAGGTGGAAGGAGGTCGTCGCGGACGTCGGCAGCCTCACCGTCGGCGGCGGGCGGCACGGCCACGACCTCTACCTCTTCCAGCACGGCGAGCTCGTCTCCTACGACCTCAGGACCGGGAAGATCACCGAGCTGGGCTTCACCGAGTACGGCGGCGGCGCCGCCCGCACGCTCGGCTGGCTCGGGAACACGCTCGTCGGCACCAGCTCCACCGGCCGCATCTGGCACTTCGACCGCGGGACCGGGCAGGGCACCCTGCTCGACGGCACGCTGACCGGCCAGCCCGTCAGCATCCGCTCGCTCGGCACGGGCCCCGACGGCCGCATCTACGCGGGCGGCTTCTTCACCGGCGGCCTGGCCGCGTACGACCCGGCCACCGGCGAGACCGAGAACTGGCCGAACGTCGGCCAGAGCGAGGGCATGGTCACCCACAACGGCAAGCTCTACCTCGGCGTCTACCCCGGCGCCCGCATCTACGAGTTCGACGGGACCGCGCCCAGGCTCCTGCTCGACCTCGGCGACCAGGAGCAGGACCGGCCCTTCGCGATGATCTCGGCGGGCGAGCTGCTGGCGTTCGGCACGGTGCCCAAGGCCGGTACCCACGGCGGCGCGCTCGGCCTGCTCGACCCCGCCACCGGGCGCGCCGTGATCAAGCGGGACATCATCCCCGGGCACAGCATCATCGGCCTGGCCTACCGTGACGGGGTCGTCTACGGCGCCACCTCCGCCTTCGGCGGCACCAGCACGCCGCGGGGCGAGGCCGTGGCGTTCGCGTACGACATCGCCACGGACTCGCTCAAATGGCAGACGAATCCCGTCCCCGGTGACCTGGCACTCGGCTCCATCGCCTTCGACGACGCCGGGCGGCTGTGGGGGCTGACCCCCGACAGCCTGTTCGAGCTGGACCCGGCCACCGGGCGGACCGTCAGGGCCGTCCAGCACCAGACCTACCCGTGGTCCAGCGCCACGCAGGTCTGGCTGGACACCAACCTCGTCTTCCACAAGGGCTTCCTGTGGGGCAAGGTGCAGGGCAAGGTGTACCGGATCGATCCGGGGACGATGACGTTCGCGCGCATCGCCCGCCCGATCTCGAACCTGGTCCTCGGCCCCGACGGCCACCTCTACCTGTCGCGCTTCGAGAACTTCTCCACCTACCGGATCTGCTGACGGGTCAGCCGGAACAGGCGTGGCCCTTCCGCGAAGTAGACGTCCCCTGACCCGTGCACCGCGAGGTGGTGCACGGGTCCCTGCCGCAGCTCGGCGTGCCGGCCGGTGCGCGGGTCGAGCGAGAAGACGCCCTGGCCGGCGTGCGCGCCGTACAGGGTGTGGTCGTGCCGGTTGTAGACGAGCTGCCCGCTGGAGCTGGTGCTGTCCGACAGGGTGACGCGCGTGGTCACCTTGCGGGCGGCGGTGTTGACGGCGAACACCTCGCCGCCCGCGATGCCCCACAGCCGCCCCCGGTCGTCGAACGTCAGCGCCGGGATCGCCGGCTTGCCGGGAGCCGGGACGATCTCCCACAGCAGCCGGTTCTCCTTCACCGACCAGGCGAACAGCTTGGCCTCCGGCTGCGTCGGCGGCGTGGCGGACTGGCCGCTGTAGATGGACGTGCCGCCGTAGAGCACGCCGCGCCGGTAGGCGAGCGAGACGATGCTCTGGTCCTTGACCACGTTGCGCTCGGCGTGCTTGAGCGCCCCGGTCTCGGGGTCCCACACGGCCAGCACGCCGCCCAGCTCGCCCAGGTCGGGCATGGTGCCCGCCGCGAGGTAGCGGCCCGCCGACACCAGCGCCCGCGGCCTGATCTGCTTCTCGGCGGCGAAGTCGAAGAGCCGGGCCGGGTTCGGCTCGTGGCCGGGCTCGGGGCTGGGCGAGTACTCGGTGCTGTTCCACGGCAGCTCAGGGTCGTAAGCGTAGACCCTGGCCTCGGGATAGGCGCCGATGTAGAGCTTGCCGTCGTGGGCGGTCATGCCCTCGCTCTGCGAGAACGTGTGGAACTCCTCGCGCTCGCCGGTCTTCGGGTCCAGCGCGGCGAAGCCGCCGTTGAGGAAGCCTCCGGCGTACATGCGGCCGTCCGGGCCCTCCGCGAGCGTGGTGACGTCGATGGGCTCGCCCTTGACCGCCGTCTGGACGAACGACTTCGCCTTGGTCTGCGGATTGTAGCGGAACATCAGGCCGCGCCAGAGCAGCCCGACGACGCTCTTGCCCGGGTAGTCCGGCAGGCCCAGCTCGGCCCAGCCGATGCCGCGCGTGTTGGCCACCCGGCCGGTGAAGGGCATCCCGGTCGGCGTCACGGCCTTGGTACGCGGGTCGTAGCGGACCAGCTCGCCGCTCTTGACCAGGTAGACGCCGCCCTCGTCGTCCGGCGGCGAGACGTCCAGGCCGTGCGCGGTGTCGATCGTGCCGGTCCAGCTCCCGGCGGCGATGTCCCAGACGTACATCGGCCCGGGGCTCGCGCCGCCGTAGCGGACGTAGACGAAGCCGCCCTCGGCGTTCACGTCGTAGGCCCACTTGCCCTCCGGGTCGAGGCCGTCGGGCGTGGGGAGCTGCTTGACGGCGCCCGACGCGGCGTCGATCTCGAAGACGGCGGCGGGGCCCTCGGTGCCGGCGTAGATCTTGCCGCCGGCGTACGAGACGCTGCGGACGTAGGAGTGGTCGGGCGAGAGCCTGCCGTAGTCGCGCACGCCGGTCGCGGGGTCGTAGGCGAACAGCCGGCCACCCGGGTAGGTGCCGCCGTAGACGGTGGCGCCCTCGCCCGCGGCCACGGACCAGATGAAGTTCTCCGAGGCCAGGGGCCTGCCGAGGTCCTGGACGCCGCCCTGGTCGGTCCAGCGGAAGAGGTGGCCGTCGCCGTACGTGCCGACGTACACGCTGCCGTCCGGGGTGGCGTCCACCGCCCAGGAGCCGCCCGCGGTCGGCAGGTCGTACCTGCCGACCTCCTCGCCGGTGACGGGGTCGACGGCGTTGAGGTGGGCGGGGCTGCCCGAGGAGGCGCCCCACAGCACGGTCCGGCCGCCGGGGCCCGGCGCGACCGTGCCGCCGATCAGCAGCACGTCCTCCAGGGGGACGCCGAGATCCTCGACGTGGGGCGCCGATGCGGCCGCGGGTGCGGCGGAGCCGAGCGCGGCGAGTGCAGCCACCAGGCCGCCGGCCAGTAAGCGCTTAATTAAGGTCATGACCGAAACCTAGAACGAGGCTTGTGAGGCGGTCAATACCGAATTATGGCTAAGGCCCTAATCCTTGGAGAGCACTTTGGCGAGGGCCTCGGCGATGTCGGACGCCGCCTCCGGGGCCTCCATGAGCATCGACTGGCGTACCCACACGACGGTCTCCGCGGCCTCCTCGGCGGCCGGGCAGGGCTCGGCGCGGGTGCCCCCGGCGGTGAGCGCGGCCATCGAGCCGAGCGGCGGGTAGCCGGCGTCCAGCGGAACGCCCTCGGCGGCCATGGCGGCGAGCAGGAACTCCCGGTCCACGTCCCTGTCGAGGCGGAGCATGAGCAGGTGGCGCGAGTCGCGCGTCGTGCCCTCCGGCCGCGGCACCACGCTCACCTGGGGGACGGCGGCCAGCTCGCGCTCGAACGCGGCGCAGAAGGCGTTCCTGCGGTCGACCTCCTCGTCGAGGCGGTCGAGCCAGGGCAGCAGGAGCGCCGCCTGGATCTCGGTGAGGCGCAGGTTCCAGCCGACGGACGGGTGGCCGTACCAGCGCCCGCCGGGCTCGCGCCCGAGGTTGCAGGTGGACCAGACGCGGTCGTGCACCGCCTGCTCGCGGCAGACGATCAGGCCGCCCTCGCCCGCGGTCATCGCCTTGCTGGCCTGGAAGCTGTAGACGCCGGCGTCGCCGAGCCCGCCGACCGGACGGTCGCGGTACGTGGCGCCGTGCGCCTGGGCGGCGTCCTCGACGACCGCGAGCCCGTGGCGGGCGGCCACCTCGTTCAGCGGGTCCATGGCGGCGGGGCTGCCCGCGAGGTGCACCGGCATGATCGCCGCCGTCCGGCCGGTCACGGCGTCCTCCACGGCCCGCGGCGACAGGTGCAGGTCGGCCGGGTCGACGTCGGCGACGACCGGGACGGCCCCGGCCAGCAGCACCGCGGTGGCCGAGGCCACGAACGTGTACGCCGGGACGATCACCTCGTCGCCCCTGCCCACGCCGAGACCGCGCAGCGCGGCGAACAGGCCCAGCGTGGCGTTGCCGACGGCGACGCCGTACGGGACGCCGCTGCGCCGGGCGAACGCGGCGGTCAGGTCGGCGACCACGGAGCCGCCCTGGGTGGCTCCCCAGAGGCCGCTCTCCAGCACCTCGGTGACGAGCGCGCGCTGCGCGGGGTCGATCGGCGGCGGCCAGGAGGGCCAGGGGCGCGTGCGGACAGGGGCGCCGCCGTGGATGGCGAGGGTCACGAGAACCGTCCCTTCGTGGGCTGGGCGGGGAGAAGGAGGGTCACGAGAACGTGCGGTCAGGCGTGCGGTCCGGCGGGCAGCCCGAGCAGGCGGGCCAGGTTGGCGCCCCGGACGAGGGCGCGGTCGGCGTCGGAGAGCGGGGCCAGGGCGACGCGGCCGTAGCCCGTGCGCAGGTCGAGGAAGCAGGCGTCGGAGCCGAACAGCACCCGCTCGGCGCCGGCGAGCTCCACCAGCCGGGCGATCCAGCGGCCGGTCATCTTCGAGCCGCACGTGTCCAGGTAGACGTTCGGGTGATCGGCCACGAGCCGGGCCGCCCGGCCGAACCCGTACGGCCAGAGCCCGGTGTGCCCCATGATCAGCGGCACCCGCGGATGGCGGGCGGCGACGGCGGCGAACTGGGCGGGGTCGCTCCACGGGGAGTCGGTCTGGCCGTGCGCGAGGACCGGCAGCCCGAGGCGCCAGACCGGCTCGTACAGGGGGTCGTCGAGGCGGCACTGGTGCACGTCGGGATGGAGCTTGACCCCCCACACGCCCTCGCGGGCGAGCGGCGTGCGGTGGTGCGGGTTGTAGACCTGCCAGACCCCGAACCTGCCGGGGAACCGCTCGGCGATCTCCATGGCCAGTTCGTTGCCGCGCACCGCGTCGGGGCCGACGGCGAGCAGGTGGCTGATGCCCATCGCGTCGACGCCGATCCGGTCCATCGTGGCCACGAGGTGCTCGGCGGTGGGGTTCGGGATGAGGAAGTCGGGCCAGGTCCCGACGTGGCCGTGGGCGTCGAGGATCACAGCAGTGCCTCCAGGGTCCCGGCGGCGATCCGTTCGACGTCCTCGGCGGGCAGGTCGAGGTGGTCGAGCAGGAAGCGCGGCCCGCAGTCGTCGGACACGGGCGCCCCGGTGCCGAACACCAGCCGGCGCGCCCCGAACCGCGCGGCCAGCCACTCGACGCCGCCCTGGGTGTTGACGGTGCCGATCTCGGCCCACACGTTCGGCGCCTCCTCCATCAGCTCGGCCAGCGCGCGCAGCCTGCGGTAGCCGGGGTTGAGCACGAGGAGGCGCTGGCCGGGCAGGCGCTCGGCCAGGTGGCGGAGCTGCGCGGGCGAGGTCTCGTCGAGGTCGATCGCGGCGGGCAGGCCGAGCGCCTCCAGGCTGCGCAGCGCACGCGGTCCGGTGAGGTCGAAACGGTGGCGCTCGGGACAGAGCCTGATCATCCGCACGCCCTCCCAGTCGTCCCGCGTCTCGCCCGGCACCACCACGGGCACCGGGACGAGGCGGGGGTCGCCGAGCGCGAGCAGCGCCTCGTTGCCCGCCTGCGGGTCGGAGTGGAGGCTGAGCGTGTGGGTGACGCAGGCACGGTCGATGCCCAGCCGGTCCATCTCGCCCCGGGGGTCGCTCGGCAGGTCGTCGAACGGCACGGGGCCAACGAGCCGGTGGGCATCGAACACATATTTCGGCACAGACCGAAACCTAGCGACGTTACGGTGTGACGGTCAAGGGCGGGCAGCGCGGGTCGAGCCTGATCCTGGCCAGGTCACGGCCCACCAGCGCCCACGCCCGCCAGGAGCCGGGCTCGAAGTGCAGCTGCGGATTGGTGTACCACTCGTCGCCGAGCCCGGTGGCGAGCAGCTTGGCCTCCTCCCCCAGCTCGTACGCGTTGCCGCCGCCGAAGAACGTGGACACGAACACCCTGCCCCGGTGCACGGTCAGCTCGCCGTACCCGGAGAGCTTGCCCTGCCGCACCACCGTCTTCGTCGCCAGGTCCATGGCGATCCAGGAGCCCGAGTCACGCTTGTAGACGCCGTACAGCAGCCCGTCGTGCACCTTGATGTCCTGGAACGTACGGAATCCCGGCACCGGGTCCACCTGCCAGAGCACCGTGCGGGCGCGCAGGTCGAAGGCGGCGACGGACGCCGACGCCGCGACCGGCGGGGTCCCGCCGCCGCCGAGCACGTCGCCGCCCAGGTAGACGACGCCGCCGCGCGGATCGAGCGACAGGCTCATCAGGCTCTGGTGCGGGATGACGCCCTCGTAGACGTCGATCCGGCCGGTGTCGGGGTCGACCACGGACAGCGCGCCCTCCAGCGCGGCCCCCAGCGGGGCGCTGGCGACCACGAGCTTGTCGGTGACGCGGTCGTACTCGATGTCCCAGGGCCGCTGCTGGCCGTGCCCCAGGGTGCCGACGCCGCGCACCTCGTCCGTGCGCAGGTCCACGGAGACGATCTGGCCGCTGGGGTAGATGGCGGCGTAGATCTTGTCGCCCCGCCGTACGAGGTCCTTCGGCTCGCCGGGCATGTGGAAGCGGCGCCGCTCGCCCGTCCGCAGGTCACGCACCTCCATGGAGAAGTGGCCGCCGACGTAGACGGCGCGGTTGTTCACGAGCAGCATGCTCTGCGGCCGCTCGGGCCCGCCCGGCAGGCCGGCCTCGATCAGGTCGGTGAACGTGGAGCGCCCGGTGCCCAGGTCCAGCGACCACACGCCGCCGCTGCCCGCGAAGCCGAGCAGGGTGTGGTCGTCGGCCAAGTGCAGCCGCCTGGTCTCGTCGGCCGGGGAGGGCGGGTCGGCGATCTTCGTGAACGCGGTGTCGCCGGTGCGGTAGCGGTGCACGGCGCCGTCGGGGCGGGAGGTGGCGTAGACGGTGCCGTCGCCGGCCACGGTCAGCATGTCGATGCTGCCGGAGGCGAGGCTGACGCGGTGCTCGTCCGTGCCGTCCTTGCGCATGTCGATCAGCGCGCCGCCACTGGCCGCCAGCACGCGGTCGCCGTGCTCGGCGATCGCGCCGATGCCGGTCGCGGCGCTCGCCAGTTCCTTGACGGTGCCGTCGGCGCGGGTGATGCGGACGAGCTTGGCCTTGTCGAGCAGGCCCGCGTACACGTAGGTGTCGTCGGCGGCGACCGCCCGGACGTAGCGCTCGCCCTGGGCGAGGACGCCGAAGTCGCGCACCTCGCCGGTGGCGGGCACGTACTCGCGGACGCGGCCGTCGGGGTAGGTGCCCGCGTAGAGGGTGCCGTCGGGCGCGGCGGCCAGGCTCCAGACGAACCCGCCGTTCTTCCCGAACGACCGCAGGTGCTCCACCGCGCCCGTGGCCGGGTCGAAGCTGTACAGGTCGGGCACCGGGTACGTGCCGACGTAGACCTTGCCGCCGGACACGGCCGTGGCCCATCCGCCCTCCGGCTCGCCGGCGGCCGGGCCGTCCGGCAGCGTGACGCTCCTGACCACCTCGCGGGTGGCGAGGTCGATGTCGGCGAGCACGGGCGGCTTGAGCCCCCGGGTGACGACGTAGGCGTGCCCGTCGAGCACCGCCGCGCCCACGATGGCGCCGGTGACCGACGCCGGGCCGAACCGCTCCACGGCCGGCGCGTCGCACGCCGTCGCCGCGCGGGCCGCCGGACCGGTGAGGAGCGCGGGTAAGAGCGCCGCCAGGACGACCAGGAGTGTGCGGAGCATGCGGGCACCTCGCGTTCATTACTGAGCGATTTTGGCCCAGACCGTAACCTTATGCGCGCTGTTCGTCAATGGCATGATGTGCGGCATGGCGATTAAGGATGAGACCGGTATGCCGTTCGACGCCGGTCGGCTGATAGGCGGGCTGGAGGTCTCGCTCGACGTGGACGTGCTGTTCGGGGCGTACCCGGACCGTGACGGGCCACCGGGCACGCCCGGCTCGGTGCTCGCGCTCCTGGAGCGGCACCGGATCAGGTCGGCGGCGGTGGCGAGCCTGCGGGCCGCGCTGTTCGACGTGCGCTCGGGCAACGACGAGCTGCTCGCCCAGGCGGCCCCCGAGGTCGTGCCGGTCGGTGCGGTGGACCTGCGCGACCCGGTCGGCGCGGCGCGGGAGCTGGAGCGGCTGGCGGCGGCGGGGGTGCGGGCCGTGCGGTTGTTCCCCGAGGAGCAGGGCGTCGAGGCCGGCTTCCCGTCGGTCCGGCACGTCGCCCGGCGGGCGGCCCGGCTCGGGCTCGTGGTGCTCACCGGCGGCGACGTGCGGAGGTTCTGGCAGCCGTTCGCCGGGATCGAGGCCCGCGTGGTCTTCCTGGACACGCACTTCTACCACCTGGGCGACTTCCTGGTCGCCGCCGCGGACGAGCCGGGCTTCCACACCTCCACCCGCCTGCTCAACTCCCCCGACGCGCTGGAACTGGCCGCCGCCGAGCTCGGCGCCGGCCGCCTGCTGTACGGCTCGCGCACCCCGCACTACGAACCCGTCGTGCCCCTCCTGCGGCTGGCCACCAGCGGCCTGAAGCCGGACGAGGTCGCGGCCGTGGCGGGCGGCAACGCGAGGCGGCTGCTCGGAGGTGAGTCGTGATCATCGACGTGCACGCCCACTGGGGCCCGTGGTTCTTCACCATGGACGTGGCCGAGGCCAACCTCGCCACCATGAACCGCTACGGCATCGACCGGGCGATCGTCTCGGCCACCGAGGCCGTCATCTACGACGCCCAGGCCGGCAACCGCGCCCTCGCCGCCCACCTGGAGACGCAGGAGCGGCTGCTCGGCTACGTCACGGTCAACCCGCGGCGGCTGCGCGAGGCGGAGGAGGACCTGGCGGCCTACCTGCCGGGCGGCCGGTTCGCGGGCGTCAAGATCCACACCGACTACACGGGCTCGCCGGTCGGCTCGCGCCGCCTGCGCGACGCGCTGACGCTGGTGGCGGAGACCGGCCGGCCCGCGCTCGTGCACACCTGGGGCACCTCGGTGCTGGACCTGGCGCAGGTCTGCCTGGACATCCCGGGCCTGCGGGTGATCGCCGGGCACATGGGCGCCGACGGGTTCCGGCACGCCATCGAGGCCGCGAACGCCTGCGACCGCCTCTACCTGGAGCCCTGCTGGTCGCACGCCCCCGCCGGCCGCATCGCCGAGGTGGTGGCGGGCGTGGACCCGGCCCAGCTGCTGTTCGGGACCGACGCCACGCTGATCGACCCGTCGTCGGCGTTCGGGGCGGTCGCGGCGGCGGGGCTCACCGCCGAGGTCGCCGAGCGGGTCGCCTGGCGCAACGCCGCCGCTCTCTTTCCGGATCTAGACATTACGGCCTAGCCCGTTATAGCGTGCGGCGAAACTTGACCAAGGGAGCAAGCGCATGATCCCCCGCCGCCGTTTCCTCCAGGCGGCCGCCGTGACCACGGCGGCCGCCACCGTCCCGGCCCTGCCCGCCCATGCCTCCACCCGGGCGGCCGAACGCGAAGCCGCCTACGGAACCGCCCAGGAAGCCGCCCAGGACGCCGTTCGCCGCGAGAAGGAGGGCACCCTCACCGACCTGGGCCCGGCGAGCGTCGCCAGCCCGCTCGGCAACGGCGAGTTCGTCGGCGGCGTGCTCTACGCCGGCTCGCGCGGCCTGTCGCCCAACGTGGTCGGCGCGTACGACCTCGCGCAGGATTCGGTCACGGCCCATTTCGACATCCCGACGGGTGTCGGCATCTGGGCGATGTGCAAGGTCGGCACCGACGTCTACGTCGGCACCCACGCCAAGTCCGCCCTCTACAA
Organism: Nonomuraea phyllanthi; assembly: GCF_006334985.2. Taxonomy (GTDB): domain Bacteria; phylum Actinomycetota; class Actinomycetes; order Streptosporangiales; family Streptosporangiaceae; genus Nonomuraea; species Nonomuraea phyllanthi. The sequence continues at coordinate 262,050 of NZ_VDLX02000010.1, read as the reverse complement.
GATCGACACAGTCGCCGGCCAGGTCACCAAGGTCGCCGACTATCCCGACCACTACATCTGGACCATGGCCTCCTCCCCCGACGGCAAGGTCTACATGGGCACGTCGGAGCCCGGCCGCGTCTGGGAGTACGACCCGGCCACGGGCCAGAGCCGCGACCTGGGCCAGCCCGCCCCCGGCGAGGCGTACGTCCGCAGCATCCAGGCCGACGACACCCACGTCTACGCCGGGATCGGCGCGCACGCCCACCTGATCGCGATCGACCGCGCGACGGGAGAGAAGCGCGACCTGCTGCCGTCCGCCGTGGCCGACCGCGACTGGGTCTCCAGCATGGCCATGTCGGACACCCACCTGGCCGGCGGCATGAACTCGCTGGGCGAGCTGCTCGTGCTGGAGAAGGCGGCGCCGGAGAACTACAAGGTCGTCAAGGCCACCGCCCCCGGCGAGAAGTACGTCGTCTCCGTCCTGATCCACGACGGCTACGTCTACTTCGCCGGCCGCCCCTCCGGCACGTTCTACCGCTACCACCTGGCCACGGAAGAGCTGGAGGTGCTCGGCGTCCCCTACTTCGAGGCCGCCACCTGCCGCATCCTGGAGCACGAGGGCCGCATCTACGGCGTCCAGGACAACGCGGTCTTCGGCTACGACCCGGCCACCGGCTCGCTCGACTACGTCAACCTCGTGCAGCGCGGCTTCAAGGCCGCCCCCGAGGAGCCGATGTCCGTGCACTCCGACGGCCGGCGGGTCTACGTCGGCGGCAAGGGCGGCGCCGACCTGCACGACCTCGCCACCGGCAAGGTGACCAGGCTCGCCATCGCGGGCGAGCCGAAGACGCTGCTCACAGTCGGCGACACCACCTACCTCGGCGTCTACACCCAGGCCGCCCTGTACGCGCACCGCCCCGGCGCCGCCGAGGCCGAGCTGATCGCGCGCACCGGCAACCAGCAGGACCGACCGCGCGACCTGGCCTACGACACCAGGACCGGCCTGGTCATCATGCCCAGCCAGCCGGAGCCCGGCCACATGAACGGCGCGCTGTCCCTCTACTCGCCCCGCACCGGCTCGTACGAGACCTACCGGCCGGCGGTGGAGCGCCAGACCGTCTACTCGGTCGCCGCCCGGCGCGGCATCGCCTACCTCGGCACCCTCATCCAGGAGGGCCTGGGCCTGCCGCCGGTCACGACGACCGCCCGGCTGGCCGCGTTCGACCTGGTCAAGCGGAAGCTGCTCTGGCAGGTGGAGCCGGTGCCCGGCGCCCGCCAGATCTCCTCCCTGTCGTTCGGCAGGACGACCCTGTACGGCATGGCCAGCACGGGCGAGGTCTTCGAGTTCGACCTGCACCGGAGGAAGGTCACCAAGACGATCAAGGTCGGGGCCAAGGGCGGGGAGCTGTTCGTCACCGGGCGGGTGGCGTACTGCACCGACGGCGAGAAGATCTACAAGATCGACCTGCGCTCGTTCACGGCGGAGGCGATCGTGGAGGGGCTGGCCGGCGAATGGTTCGGCGGCGAGCCCAAGCTGGCGCTCGACCCCTCGCGCCGGGCCCTGTACGCGGTGCGCGGCCGCGATCTCGTCCGGGTCGCCATCGACGGCCGGTAGCCGTATCCCGGAAACGGGGCAGGACTACCGCCATGGGCTCCCCCATGGCCCGCCACCTCCTCGCCGCGGGCCCCGGCCTGCGCGAGGGGCAGGTGTGGGCGCAGATGAGCGCGGCCGGCGTGGCGGCGGTCGCCCCGCTCGCCGCGCTGGCCGCCGGGCCGCCGGCCGCCCGGCAGGTGCTCGACCCGGTCTTCGATGTGCTGGGGCAGCGCACGCTCTGGCTCGCCGACGACGGCGCGAGCGGCGCGGCGAGCGAACTCAAGATGGCCATGTGGCCGCGGCGGGCGAGCGGATGCGCAGGGCCGAGGCGCAGGGCCACGGCGGCGAGGGCATGGCCGCCAACTACCACGCCGGTTTCAGCGAGTGAGAGCCACCAGCGCGGCCCGCTCCTCCTCCGGCAGGGGCGGGCCGTACGGGTCGTGCGCGTGCGTCTCCGGCACCCGGCCCTCGGCGGCGGCGAGCCAGAGCATGCGCTGCACGTAGCCCTCCATGGGCTCGGTGAACGTGACCCGCGCCAGCCGGTCCAGCCGCCCCGACGCCTCCTCGAACGCGCGCAGGTCCGCCCCCTCGTACGCCTCCAGGACGGCGGCGGTCACGCCGACGCTCGCCGCCGCGATGCCGACCAGGGCCGCCTGCGCGCCCCAGAGCAGGGACGGGCCGAACATGCGGTCCTCCCCCGTGATCGCCAGCCGGCCGGCCTGCCGGGCGAGCGCGATGGCGCGCTGGCAGCCCATCGCGTCCGACAGCAGCGCGGTCTTGAGCCCGGCCACGCCCGGGTGGGCCAGGAGCTCGCGCAGCGTCCCCTCAGGGCAGGGGCGCGTGTAGAGGTCGAAGGCGATCATCGGCAGCCGGGCCGCCCGCCACACGTCCTCGTGCAGCGCCACCCGGTCGCCCTCCGACGGGAACACGAGCACGCCGTCCGCGCCCAGCCCGGCCGCCGCCCGCGCCTGCGCAGCCGGGTCCTCGTCCCCGCCGCCCACGCCGACGAGCACGGGCACGCCGAGCGCGACCGCGCGCTCGACGACGGCGGCGCGCACGTCAGGGGCGAGGTACGGGCCGCGGCCCGTGTGCGCGAGCACGGCCAGCCCGGTGGCGCCGTCGGCCACCAGGCCGGCGAGGTAGCGCGCGACGACGTCGAGATCGACCTCGCCGGAGGCCGTCATGGGGGTGGCCGCGGCGGCGATCAGCGCGCCGCGGAGCCGGTCCCGAAGGTTTCGTACCGCGATGTCCACCCGACAGACCCTATTTCAGGCCGGTCATCGCGATGCTGTTGACCAGGTACCTCTGCAGCAGGAAGAACACCAGCAGGCACGGCAGCACCGACACCGCCGCCGACGCCATGAGCACCGACAGCTGCAGCTCCTCCGTCCGCAGCGTGGTCAGCCCCACGGTGAGCGTGCGGGTGGCGTCGCTCTGCCCGACGACCAGCGGCCACAGGAAGTCGTTCCAGTGCCACAGGAACACGAACACGCCGAGCGTCGCCAGGATCGGCTTGGTCAGCGGCACCACGATCGTCCAGTAGACCCGCCACTCCGAGGCCCCGTCGACCTTGGCGGCGTCGAACAGCTCGTCCGGCAGGCCGAGGATGAACTGCCGCATCAGGAAGACGGCCTGCGAGTTGGCCAGCGTCGGGACGATGAGTCCCCAGAACGTGTCCACCCCGCTCAGGCTGTTGACCAGCACGAACGTCGGGATGAGGGTGGCCTGGAAGGGCACCATCATGGTGGCGAGGAACGTCCAGAACATCGCCTCGCGGCCGGGGAAGCGCTTCTTGGCGAACGCGTACCCGGCCATGGACGACGTGAGCAGGATGATCACCACGGAGACCAGGGCGTAGACCAGCGAGTTGACCGTCCACGTGGCGAAGCCCGACGACGACAGCACCCGCGTGATGTTGTCCAGCGTGAGCGAGTCCGGCCACTGGCGCGGCACGGTCGGCTCGCCCTCCGGCGACAGCGCCACGATGAACATCGCCGCGAACGGGCTGACGGTCAGCAGCGACAGCAGCGCCAGCAGGGCCGCCAGCGGCCCCTTGGTGCGCCAGCGCCGCCGGCGGGCCGCCTGGGCCGTGCTCAGTTCCGTGGCGGGACGGGAGGCGGTGATCGTCATGTGTTCCCCCGGTCCAGGAAGCGGCGCTGGATCAGCGACACGATCAGCACGATGGCGAACAGCACCATGCCCCACGTGGCGGCGTAGCCGAAGTCGAACGATCGGAAGCCGTGGTCGTAGATGCCGAAGATGAGGGTGTAGGTGGCCCTGACCGGGCCGCCGCCGGTCATCACGTACACGGTGTCGAAGGTCTGGAACGCGCTGATCGTCTCGATCACCACGACGAAGAAGATCGTCGGCTTCAGCAGCGGCAGCGTGATGCGGCGGAAGCGCTGCCACGGGTTCGCCCCGTCCACCGTGGCAGCCTCCAGGTAGGAGGACGGGATCGACTTCAGCCCGGCCAGCAGGATCAGCATGGAGTAGCCGAAGCCCTTCCACACCGAAACCACGGCCAGCGCGGGCAGGACCAGGGCCGTCTGCTCCAGGAACGCGACCGGCCCGAGGTCCGCCTTGGCCAGCAGGCCGTTGATCAGCCCGTCGAACTCGTAGATCCAGCGCCAGATGATGCCTGCCAGCACGAAGCTCGTCACGTACGGCAGGAACAGCATGCCGCGGAAGAACCCGCGCATGAAGACCACCTGGTTGAGCAGCAACGCCGTGCCGAGCGCCACCAGCAGGGTGAGCGGCACGTAGATCGCCACGTACACGAGCGTGACCCGCAGGCTCAGCCAGAAGTTCACGTCGTCGAGCAGCCGGGCGTAGTTGTCCGCGCCGATGACGTCCCACTCGCCGCCGATGTTCCAGTTCGTCAGGCTCATGCCCGCCGCGCCCAGCGACGGGAAGATCCGGAAGATCAGGAACAGCACGAGCACGGGCAGCACGAACAGCAGTCCGGTGACCGGGTCACGCAGGCGTTGACGCACCAGGTGATTCCTTTCTGGCGGGTGTCCGGTGGCTCAGCCGCCGCTGGAGAGCAGCTGGGTGGCCTCCTTGGCGGCCGCGTCGAGCGCGGTCTTGGCGTCCTCCTTGCCGAGCAGCGCCGCCTGGATGTGCGGGGCGAGCACGCCCATGACCTGGCGGGCCTTGGGGTGGGTGTCACCGGGGAAGGCGAACTCCAGGGACTTGGCGAACGCCTTGGACGACTCCGACTGTCCCGGCACGGTGACGTCCGTGCGCGCCGGGAAGAAGCCCGACTCCTTCGACAGCTGGGCCGTCACCTCCGGCGAGGCCAGATAGGTGGCGAACTTCTTGGCGGCGTCCTTGTTCTCGGAGTGCTTGGCCAGCACCAGGCCACCGGGGATGCCGAACGCCACCCGCTTCGTCCCTTCGAGCGGCAGGCCGATGCCGACGTTCTCGGCGCCGATGGCGGCGGCGAGCTGGTCGGCCTGGCCCGCGGTGGCCGCGTGGTACATGGCGGTCTTGCCGCCCGCGAGCGGGCCGCCCTCGATGTCGTTGCCCTTGCTGGCCGTGTTCTCCGGCAGGCCGCCCACAGCCTTCAGGTCGAGCAGCAGCTGCAGGCTGGCCACGCCCTCGGGGCCGTTGAACGCCACGCTCTTGCCGTCGGCGGAGAACACCGTGCCGCCGTTGGCCCACAGGAACGGGTAGAAGCTCTGGTTCAGGCTGACGTCGGGCTTGCCCGGGTAGTCGAGGATGGCCACCTTCTTGGCGGCCAGCTTGGGCGCGGCCTCCTTGAGCTCCGTCAGCGTCTCCGGCACCTTCTCCACGCCCGCCTCGGCGAACAGCTTCTTGTTGTAGATGGGCGCGGTGATGGTCTGGTAGATGGGGACGCCGTACAGCTTCCCGTCGACCGTGAGGGCCGACAGGGAGGCCGGCAGGTACGAGGCCTTCGCCGGGGCGACGATGTCGTCCACGGCCTCGATGGTGCCCTGCTGGGCGTACTGGGGGATCTGGTCGGGGCCGAGCACCACCAGGTCGAAGCCCTTCTTCGAGACCAGGGCGGTGGTGACCTTCTCCTGGCGGCCCTCCCAGGGCTGCAGGTCGATCTTGACGTCGATCTTCGGATTGGCGGCCTCGAAGTCCTTCTCGACCTTGCCCCAGAACGCCTGGCTCTTGGCCTGGTCCCCGATCACGGGATACATCCACAGGGTCACGGCGCTCTTGTCCGAACCGCTGGATCCGCATCCGGCGACCGCGAGGCTCAAAGCGGCCACCACGCCGACTGCCGCTGTCTTCTTCATCGGCGGCTTCCTTTCGACTAATACCGGTCCTGACCGAAACCTAGTGAGCGCTTCTTGGCCCGGTCAATGCCTGATACCTGAACGTAACTACGGTCGAGCCCGAAAATTCGTCATTTCCTGCGCTATCAGCTCGACGTGCTCGGAGGTGTAGTTCTCGTTCCAGTCGATGACCAGCAGCGTACGCTCCACCATGCGCTCAGCCCGGGGGCAGGGGTGGGGCGTGTAGCCATCGAGCGGGAACCTGGACGTGCCGTAGATCGGGGCGTCCCACACGGGCGCCCTGTTCAGCGGCTCGGCGAGATAGCCGGCCCGCGCGGGGATCCCGGCCGCCGCCAGGTGCGCGGCCAGCTCGGGCGCGTCGCCGTCCGGGCACACGACCGGGAAGAGCCACCAGGCGTGGCCGTCCGGGCGCGGCAACCGTACCCCAGGGAGGCCCTTCAGCGCCTCCAGCAGCTGTACGGCGGTCCGGCGGCGGGCGGCGACCACGCCGGGCAGCTTGGCGAGCTGGGCGCGCGCCACGGCGGCCTGGAGCTCGGTCATGCGGTAGTTGAGCCCGAAGGCGGCGTGCGACCGGCCGGCCGCGCGGTCCCAGCCCTTGTCCGCGAACAGCCGCATCCGCCTGGCGAGCTCGTCGTCGTCGGTGACCGTCACGCCGCCGTCGCCGCAGGTGATGTGCTTCCACTGCTGCAGGCTGAGGGAGCCGACCTGGCCCGTCGTGCCCGCGAGCCGGCCGTCCGGCAGCTCGGTCAGCCACGCCTGCGCGCAGTCCTCGATCAGCGTCAGGCCGTGCTCGTCGGCCAGGGCGCGCAGTTCGCCGACCCTGGCCGGCGCACCGAACAGGTGAACCGCCATGATCGCCTTCGTACGCGGCCCGATGAGCCGGGCCACCGCGTCAGGATCGAGATTGCCGTCGGAGGGATCCACATCGGCGAAGACAGGAACGGCGTTCTGCGCCAAGATGGGGGCCACGGTCCCGAAGTCCGTGATCGGCGTCGTGATGATCTCGTCGCCGGGGTCCGGCGCGGCCGCGACGACCGACAGATGGAGGGCGGCCGTGCCGGAGCTGCAGGTGATCGCGTGGCGGGCGCCGTACACTCGGGCGATCTCGGCTTCCAGGGCTCGCGCCTCGGTCCCCCAGACGGAGTTGAGCATGCCGGAACGGATCACCCGTTCGACGGCGGCCACCTCCTCGTCGCCGAGCGTACGGCCGTCCGCTTCCGCCATGGACGGGAACTTCACCGGGCACCTCACTTGGATATGATTGCGGTCTTGACCGAAATGAACGAGAGGGAGGCGTGGGGTGGGAATCGTCATCGGGGTCGTCGGCCCGCACGACCTGGTCGACGACGTCGCGGCCGTCTGCGAGGAGCAGCCAGGCGTCAGCACGCTGCGCCTCGACTACGACCACGAGTCGCAGGCGCCCGCGATCGTCGAGGCGCACGCCACCTCCGTCGAGGGGTGGCTGTTCACCGGCATCGTGCCCTACATGCTCTCCCGTGACGCCGACGCGCTGACCCGCCCGGCCGCGTTCGTCGACTACTCGGGCGCGACGCTGCTCACCGCCCTGGTGCGGCTGCAACGCCAGGGCGAGGACGTCACCCGGCTGTCCATCGACACGCTGTCGACGGCCGACGTCAACGCCACCTTCACCGAGGCGGGGCTGCCGACCGCGGAGCTGCGCACGCTGCCGTACCGGCCCGAGATGACGTCCAAGAAGGCGACCGCCTTCCACCGCAAGGGGTCCGCACACGCGGTGATCACCTGCCTGAGCTCCGTGCACGAGGCCCTGCGCGACGAGCTGCACGTGCTGCGCCTCGTGCCCTCCGTCCATTCGGTACGGGTGGCGCTGCGCCAGCTCATGCTGACCGCCGAGGGGCAGGCGCAGGAGGACGCCCAGATCGCGCTCGGGCTCATCGAGGTGGCCAACGAGGAGGGCCTGCTGCGCGAGGCCACCGCGCTCGGCGGCACCCTGGCCGCCTTCCGCGGCGGCACCCACCTGCTGGTGACGACCCGCGGGCCGCTGCACGACGCCACGGGCGGCTTCACGGGGCTGCCCATGCTGGCGCGGCTGGCCGCGCAGAACGACGTCGTCCACGTCGGTTTCGGCCTGGGCCGCAGCGCGGCGGAGGCCGAGAGCCTGGCCCGCCGCGCCCTGGCCAGGGCCCGCCGGATCGGCGAGGTGGCCGCCGTGCTGTCGCTGCGGGCCGACACCGACATCGTCCTGGAGTCGGTCACCTCCGCCCCGGCGGGCACGCAGGCCCTGTCGGTCATCGCCCGCCGCGTCGGGCTGTCGGTGTCCACCCTGGAGAAGCTCCTGGAGGCGCGGGCGGCGGCCGGGGACGAGCCGCTGACGACCCGCGAGATCGCCGACCGGCTCGCCGTCCAGCAGCGCACGGCCCGGCGCATGCTGCACCGGCTGGAGCTCGCGGGGCTGGCCGAACGCACGGGCAACCTGACCAGCGGCTCCAGCGGGCGTCCCCTGACTCTCTACCGCCTCACCCTCTGACCCGGCATCCGGCAGGGCTCCTTGAGGTGCGGGCGCGACGGCGAGCGCCTGCCACTCCACCCCGCACCGCGCCGTCACGCACCGTGTCGCCACACACCGTGTCGCCACAGACGGTGCCGTCGCGGACCGGCAACGCGCGCACCGGGCGAGCGCATCCGGGACGAGCGCGCACCGAGCAGGCGCACACCGGAAGCGCGCGCACCGGGTGGGCACGCACCAGGTGGAGGCGCAGCCGGTGGGCGCGCTCGGGGTGGCGGCGTGGGCAGGCATGGGAGGGTCAGGAGAGCCAGCGGTCGAGACCCGACATGACGAACTCGTCGTCCCGGAGCCACGGGTAGGCGTCCCAGATCCGATCGATCTCGGCGAGCTGCCCCGGCGAAAGCTCCTCCTCGGGGTCGAGGCACCACCGCCCCTCCAGCAGCCCCTGGCGGCGCAGCACCTCGTGGATCCCCGGGATGCACCCGTGGAACCCGTTCGCCGAGTCGAAGATGGCCGCGTTGGCGTCCGTGAGGTGCCCGTCCAGGGTGAGCAGCCGGCGTACCGCGGCGTCGTCGCCGCCCCGGGCGAGCTCGGCCTCCGCCAGGAGCTCGACGGCCCGCCGCACCCACACCGCCCACTGGCCGAGCAGCCCGCCGACGAACTCGACGTCCACCTCGCGCCCGTCCACCACCACCCGGTGCGTGGTGATGAGGTCGGCGAGGATGTGGTCGTCGTTGCCCGTGTAGAGGGCCACCTCGCCGGCCCGCCCCGCGCGTACGACGCCGTGCAGGACGTCCAGCGTGCGGTAGCGGTCGAAGGGGGCGACCTTGACCCCCACCACGGACTCCACCGAAGCCAAGCTTGTCCAGAAATTTCGGGACAAGGGGCGTCCGCCTACCGCGGGCTGCAGGTAGAAGCCGATCACCGGCAGCACCTCGCCCACCGCCCTGGCCCGCTCGATGAGTCCCTGCTCGTCCAGGTCGCGGTACGGGCTGAGCAGCACCATGTGGTAGCCGAGCGACTTGGCCAGCTCGGCCTCCGCCACCGCCTGGGCGGTGGGCCCGGTCGCGCCGGCGACCAGCACCACCTCGCGCTCGAACTCCCCGGCGGTGTGCGCCGCCAGTTCGAGCACCGGCGCGAGCAGGCCGGTGCCGTGGATGGCGAACTGCGTCGTGTGCACGCCCACCGCCAGCCCGCCGGCGCCGGCCTCGACGTAGTAGCGGGTCAGGGCGCGCTGGCGGCGTTCGTCCAGCTTCCTGTCCTCGGTGAGCGCGAGCGGGTGCGCCGGGATCACCATGCCGCGCCTGAACAGGTCGCGCACGGACGTCTGCGCCTCTGGAACCGTGCTGAGCACGTGAGATCCCCCTTTTTCCGGAAATGGCACGCTGGTCAGAAGCGCCCGTCGCGGCGCTCGAACTTGGTGGGCTTGTCCAGCAGCGGCCCGCCCTCCGCCACCCACCGGGCGGTGTGCTCGATGAGCTCGGCGGGCGTGAGCTCGGGATAGCCGAACAGCCGGTGGCAGCGCGAGGCGTTCGACAGCAGCGCGGTCGGCGCCTCCTCGCCGGTGAAGACCGGCTCCTTGCCCAGGGCCGCGCCGAGGTCCAGCGCGGCCTGGCGTACCGAGATCGTCTCGGGCCCCGTCACGTTCAGGACGTACGGGGGCGTGCCGGCCAGCGCCAGCGACCGGAGCGTGACCTCGTTGGCGTATCCCTGCCAGACCACGTTCACCTGCCCCGTCGCCAGGTCGACGGGCTCCCCGGCGAGGATCTTGCGCGCCAGGTCGACGAGCACGCCGTAGCGCAGCTCGACCGCGTAGTTGAGCCTGATCAGCGACATCGGCGTGCCGTGCAGCTCCGAGAAGTGCGCCAGCACCCGCTCGCGGCCCAGGCAGCTCATGGCGTACTCGCCCACGGGCCCGGCCGGCGAGTCCTCGGTGCTGCCGCCGGCGGTGACCGGGACCAGCGGGTAGACGTTGCCGGTGGACAGGGCGGCGATCCTGCTGCCCCTGAACCGGTCGGCCACCCGGCCCGGCAGGTAGGCGTTGGTGAACCAGGTGGCGTGCTCGCGCCCCTGCGTGCCGAACTTGGCCCCCACCAGGAAGACCACGTTGGGGGCGTCGGGCAGGTCGCGCAGCGCCCGCTCGTCTGCCACGTCGGCCGCCACCACCGTCGCGCCGTCCCCGGCCAGCGACTCGGCGAGCCCCGGCTCGGAGAAGCGCGAGACGGCGATGATCCGCCGGTTTCCTTGGGTGGCGTTGAGCGCCAGCCGGACCAGGCTCGGCCCGAGCTTGCCGCCGGCGCCCAGGATCAGGATGTCGCCGTCGAGCCGGCTCAGATCGTCCACGAGCCCGGCGCTCGGCCGCGCCAGCCGCTCCTCGAGTTCCGCTGTCGTGCGCACGCGGGTATCTCCTCCGTCCGTCATTTACGGTCCAGACCGTAACTGTGACAGACTTCGGCTGTCAACGGGTACGCACAACCAGGTCAGGTGATCTCGCGCGCGGTGACCAGCACATCGAGGATGGCCCGGGTCTGTTCCCAGGGCACCGGGCTCGGCGCGCCGCGCACCATGGACAGGAACGCCTCGATGGTTCCCTCGTATCCGAGGCCCTTGACCGGATCGTCGCCGCCCTCGATGACGATCGTGTCCGAGCCGCCGCGCCGGTGCACGGTGACGGAGTAGGACTCGTCGTCGGAGACGCCGATGATCTCGACCGTGCCCGTGACGCCGCTCCCCCACCGCAGCGCCATCACGCCGGTGTCCTCGGAGCGCAGGCCCTCGTAGTGCCGCTTGGCCCCGGCGGCGCCCACCAGCCGCACGTCCGGCCCCAGGAGGGCGACCAGCAGCTCCACGCCGTGGACGCCCATGGTCACCATGGTCCCGCCGCCCTCGCCCGGCGTGTCCTGCCAGGCGTTGTAGCCGCCCGCCCACATCCCCACGTCATGCCGTACGGTGGCCCGCACGGCCAGCACCTCGCCGGGGTCGACCGTGGTCCCCGCGAACGCGGGCGCGAAGCGCAGCACCGAGCCCGACAGCACCCGGTCGTGGACGTCCAGCCGGTCGAGCGCGTCGAGCTGGGCCCGGCTCGCGACGGCCGGCTTGTTCACGAAACACGGCACGCCGGTCTCCAGCACCCGCGCCAGCGCCTCGGGCACCCCCGGGTTCGGCACGGTCAGCACCACGCCGTCGGGCCCCGTGGCCAGCGCCTCGCCGAGGCTGCCGGTCACCTTGGCCGCCGGGTGCTCGTCGGTGAAGCGCCGCAGCCGCTCCGGGTCCGGCTCCCAGACCACCAGCTCGGCGTGGCGGGTCAGGGTACGGGCGTCGGTGTACGGGTGGCTGGTGGCCAGCCCGGCGAGGACGATGCGCACGATGTGGCTCCCCTACAGCTCGTCCACCTCGGCGAACGTGCGTCCGTCCGAGAGCTTGGCGTATCCGGGACCGCGGTCGAAGAAGCGGTCGGCGGGCGGCCTGAGCCGCGCCCGCAGCTCGGCCGTGCCCTGCTCGTCGATGCGGTCGCCGTCCAGCACCACACCGTAGTCGCCCAGCGCGCCCGCGATCGACACCTTCCCGTCCCGCACGTCGGCCGCCACGGCGCGCGGGTCCCGGTCGTACGGGGAGCCCCAGCCGCCGCCCCCGGTCGTGCGGATGCGGATCAGCTCGCCCGCCTGCACCGGGTGGTCGTCGACCAGCCCCTCCATCTCCTTGCCCGCGATCTCCACGCGGAACGGCCGCCCGGCCAGGCCGCCGTTGACGCCCCAGCAGGACAGGATCGAGCGGTCGGCGATCGACATGTACGAGGCGTCCCTGAGCATCCTGATGTGCTTGTCGTAGCCCAGCCCGCCCCTGAACATCCCGGGACCGCCCGAGTCGCAGGCCAGCGCCAGCCGCTCCACCCGGAACGGCCAGCGCGCCTCGGCGAACTCCACCGGGATGTTGCGCGAGTCGGGCACCACGTGGATGGTGTCCTCGCCGTCGGCGTACCAGCGCCCGCCCGAGCCGCCGCCCAGCACCTCGCGCATCAGGTACGGCTGCCCGTCGGCGTCCGTGCCGTGCACGCCGGTGTAGCGGATGGTCTCCTGGTCGGCCGGCATGCGCCCGCCGGTGGCCTTGGCCAGCACGCCCGCGAGCACGCCGAGCAGGCGCAGGATGACGAACGTGCGGGCGTTGGTGGGGGCCGGGAAGACCGGGGTGAGCAGGGTGCCCTTCTCCGGGAAGATCATCGTGATGAGCGGCACGACGCCCTCGTTGACGTCCAGCTCCGCCATCCGCTCGGGCGTGTCGGCCAGGTTGCGCAGCACCGGGGCCAGCCACTTCTTCAGGAAGACGCCGTCCGCGTAGTCGCCCGCGTGGTTGATCGGGCCCTTGGCCTGCGGCGACGTGCCGGTGAAGTCGATGACGAGCGGCGAGTGGGCGGCGTGGTCGACGGTGAGCGTGATGCGCTGGGCGTGCAGCCGGGGCTCGTCCACGCCGTCGTGCTCGGCGTAGTCCTCCCACACGTACGTCCCCTCGGGGATCTTGCTCAGCAGCTCGCGGCGGAACGTCTCGGTGGTCTTGTCGATGATCGCGTCGAAGCACTCCTCGACGGCCTGCCGGCCGTACCGCTCGAACAGCTCGCCCAGGCGCCGCGCCCCCATCAGGCAGGCCGAGCACTCGGCGTCGAGGTCGCCCGCCAGCGAGTCGGGCATGCGGGAGTTGCGGGTCATGATGCGCAGCGCGGCCTCGTTCGGGACGCCCTGGTCCCACAGCTTGATCGGCGGCACCATCAGGCCCTCCTCGAACACCGAGCGGGCGTGCGAGGGCATGGAGCCGGGCACGGACCCGCCGATGTCGTCGTGGTGGCCGAACGCCTGCACGAAGGCCACGACCGCGTCCTCGTGGAAGACGGGCACGGTCACGCAGAGGTCGGGCAGGTGGCCGATGCCGCCCTCGGAGAGGTAGACGTCGTTGTGGAAGTAGACGTCGCCTGGGCGCATCGACTCGACGGGGAAGTCGCGCACGACCGGCTGGACGAGCGCGCTGTAGGAGCGGCCGGTCAGCTTGCGCAGCCGTGCGTCGTGGATGCCGGCGCGGAAGTCGTGCGCGTCGCGGATCATCGGCGAGCGGGCCGTGCGGGCGATGGCCGTCTCGACCTCCTTCTCGACGGACGCCAGCGTGCCCTCGACGATCTCCACCAGGATCGGATCAGTCACGCTTTACCTCCACATTTCCGTACTCGTCCACTTTCGCGGTGAAGCCTGGGTGGATGGGGATCGTCGAGCCGTACTCCTCGATCACCGCCGGGCCCTTCACCAGCGCGCCGGGGCCGAGCGCGGAGCGCTGGTGGATCGGGGTGTCGCGGGTCTCGTCGAAATGCACCTGACGCACCGACGTGGCGCCCTCGCCGGGCTTGTCCAGGCGGCGGATGGCCGGGCGGGTGATGGGGCCGACGCCGGAGACGCGCAGGTTGACCCATTCGACGCCGTGGCGGGGATCGTCGCGGTACGCGTACCCGTACAGCTTCTCGTGGGCCTGGTGGAACCGGTCGATCACCTCGGCCTGCCAGTCCTCGTCGATCTCGCCCGCCGGTGCGGGCACGCGCACCTCGTAGGCCTGGCCGTAGTACCTCAGGTCGGCGCTGCGCAGGTAGACCGGGTCGTCGAAGCCCTCGCGGTCGAGCGCCTCGCCGGCCTGATGCTCCAGGTCGTGGAAGATCTCGACCGCCTTGCCCAGCGAGAGGTCGCGGGTGACGTACGTGCGGACGTAGTCGTTCTTGACGTCCACCGTGAGCAGCCCGAACGCCGAGACGTTGCCGGGGTCGCGCGGGACGATCACGGCCGGCAGGCCGAGGATGTCGATCAGCCGGCACGCCAGCAGCGGACCCGACCCGCCGAACGTCACCAGCGGGAAGTCCCGCACGTCCAGCCCGCGCTTGACGGTGAGCTGCCTGATCGCGTTGCTCTGGTTGAACGCGCTGATCTCCAGGATGCCGGTCGCCGTGCGCTCGGGGGTGAGACCCAGCTTGTCCGCCAGCGCCTCGATGCCGCCGCGCGCCGCGTCGGCGTCGAGCGGGATCTCGCCGCCCAGAAGGTGGGGCGGGATGCGGCCGAGGAACACGTGCGCGTCGGTCACCGTGACCTCCGTGCCGCCCCTGCCGTAACAGATGGGGCCGGGGTCGGCGCCGGCCGATCTGGGGCCGACCTTGAGCGTGCCCTCGGGCGAGATCCACGCGATCGAGCCGCCGCCCGCGCCGACCGTGATGATGTCGATCATCGGGATCTTGCAGGGGTAGCGGCCCACGGAGCCCTCGGTGGTGATGGACGGCTCGCCGTCGACCACCACGGCCACGTCGGTCGAGGTGCCGCCGCCGTCCAGCGTGATCACCGACTCGTGCCCCGCCGTCGAGGCGATGAGCGCCGCGCCGAGCGCCCCCGCCGCCGGGCCGGACAGGACGGTGCTGATCGGCTGGTTGACGACCTCGCGGGCCGACAGGATGCCGCCGTTGGACTTCATGACCGAGAACGGCTTGCCGAGGCGGTTGGACAGGCTCGCGATGTAGCCGCGCATGGCGGGCTTGACGGCGGCGTCCACGAGGGTGGTGACCGAGCGCTCGTACTCGCGGTATTCGCGCAGCACGTCGCTCGACAGCGAGATCACCGCCTCCGGGTGCTCGCGCCAGAGCACCTCGCGCATGCGGCGCTCGTGCTCGGGGTTGGCGTAGGAGTGCAGGAAGCAGACCCCGATCGCCCTGACGCCCTTCGACCTGAACCAGCGGGCCACCTCGACGGCCTGCTCCTCGGAGAACGGCCGCACCTCCTCGCCCCGGTGGTCGAGCCGCCCCCCGACGGTCTTGACCAGGTGCACGGGAACGATCCTGGGCGGTTTGACCCAGAAGTAGGAGTTGCCGTAGCCGTCCGGCACGCTCTGCCGGCCGATCTCCAGGACGTACTCGAAGCCCTCGGTGGTGATGAACCCGAGGTCCGCGATCTTGTCCTCGAGCAGCCGGTTGGTGGCCACCGTGGTGCCGTGGACGATCGACCCGACGTCCAGTTCGCCCAGCTTGGCGATGCCCGCGACGAAACCGTCCGCCGGGTCGGCGGGCGTGGATGGGGTCTTGGTGGTGAGGATCTCACCGGTCTCCTCGTCCACCGCTACGACGTCGGTGAACGTTCCCCCGGTGTCCACTCCGATACGGACGCTACGCATGGCTCCTCGGTTGGCCGGTGACCATTGTTCTCCCTGCTGACTCCAGAGGAGAAATGTCCCACGAGGTCATGGAACTAGCCAACCCACTAAGCTGGCGGCCCGTGACTGAAGTGTCTGCCTTGTCTGCCGTGCCGTCGGGCGCCAGGGATGCCGTGCTCAAGTTCTACTTCGGCCCCATGGACTGCGGGAAGTCCACCCTGGCGCTCCAGATGAACTACAACCACGGGCGGCAGGGCAGGCGGGGCCTGGTGCTGACCAAGCACGACCGTTCGGGCGGCCCGAAGGTCACCAGCCGGATCGGGCTCGGCCTGGACGCGATCGAGGTGGTGGACTCCCTCGACCTCGTGCGGCTGGTCACCTCACACGACCGGATCGACTACCTGATCTGCGACGAGGCGTGCTTCTACACCGTCGCGCAGATCGAGCAGCTCGCCGACCTGGTGGACGAGCACGGCGTGGACGTCTACGCGTTCGGTCTGGCCTCCGACTTCAGGTCGGTGATGTTCCCGGCGGCGCAGCGGCTGTTCGAGCTGGCGGACGAGGTCTGCCGGTTGCAGGTCGAGGTGCTGTGCTGGTGCGGGCGGCCGGGGCAGCTCAACGCCCGGGTGGTGGGCGGGGCGATGGCGCGCACCGGGGAGCAGGTCGTGATCGGCGACACCGACGCCTCGCCCGTGCGCTACCAGGTGCTCTGCCGCCGCCACCACCGCTCCGGCCGCCTCGGCGAGGGCTCCTTCAGCGACGCCGTGGGAGACGCCGTGGGATCAGACCAGGCGGTCTAGGAGGTCTCTGAGCGCGCGGGCGTCGTCGCCCGGCAGAGGGGCGAGGAACGCCTCCTCCGCCGCCTCGACGGCCCGCGTGGCGCTCTCCAGGACCTCGCGGCCGTGGCCGGTCAGCTCCACCGCGTTCTTGCGCCGGTCGTCGGGGTGCGGCCGGCGCGCGACCAGCCGCTTGCGCTCCAGGCCGTCGAGCAGGGCGACCATCGTCGTCCTGTCGATGCCCAGCCGCTGGGCCGCCGCCAGCTGGGACAGCGGCTCGCGCGTGCGCAGCACCGACAGCACCGCGAACTCGCGCCCGTCGATCGCGTACGGCTCGAGCGCCGGCCCCGTCAGCTCCCCGAGGCGCAGGCCGGCGTGCTTGAGCAGGTAACCGAGACGACGTGGCGACACGCCCTCGATTCTCACACGGCCCTCGCATGGCGCGTCTCACACGGCTCTCGCATGGCGCGTCTCACACGGCTCTCGCATGGCGCGGGAACGGCACGTCACACGGCGCAGTAGCCGTCGTCGTCGCAGCCGTCGGCCGGGGCCGCGAGCTGCGTGATCGGCGTCTGCCCCGTGCGCTCGGCCACCTCGTCGATCGCCGCCACGAACGCCTCCTCCGGCTGCGCCCCCGACACCGCGTACTTGCCCTCGAACAGGAACAGCGGCACCCCGCTGATCCCCAGCGCCCGCGCCCTGCCGAGCTGCTCGCGCACCTCCTCGGCGCCCTCGCCGCCGTCCTCGACCCCCACCTCGGCGGCCAGCCCGGCCAGCACGCCGGCGTCGGCGACGTTCAGCCCCTCGCTGAAGTAGGCGCGGAACAGCCGATCGGTCATCTCCTTGCCGAGCCCCTGCCGCCCGGCGACCTCGATCAGGCGGTGCGCCTCGAACGTGGCCGCGTTCACCGCGTTCTCATAGTCCATGTCGAGGCCCTCGCCGGCGGCGGCGTCGGTGACCCGCTGGACCATCTGGCGCGCGTTCGGCCCGAACTTCCGCTCCAGCGCGGGGATCAGCGGCTCGCCCTCGACGGGGGCGTCGGGATTGAGCTGGTACGGGCGCATCGTCACGTCGATCGTGCCGCCCTTGGCGCGGAACCGTTCGGCGGCCTTGGCGAACCTGGCGTGCCCGATGTAGCACCAGGGGCACACGACGTCGGAGAAAATCTCAACCTTCACGTCCATGGGCAACCGCCCGCCGCCCCCGGTGATTCCTCAGCCGGCGGCCAGCTCCTCCAGCCGGTAGGGGAGGTAGGCCGAGTCGTCCACGAGCGCCGACGCGCCGCGCCACCACCCGAACCACTCGCCGCTGCGCCACATCCAGTCGACCCGCTCGATGGCGGCCACGACGTCGCCCGCCGTCCGCCACCGCTCGCCCAGCTGCTCGCGGGTGGCGCCGTGCCGCAGCGCCCAGGCGCGCAGCACCCCCACGGCGGCGTCGGGCACCTCGCGCGCGTAGGGGTCGGGCACCTCGCCGGGCAGCGGGTGCGGCCCGAGCCCGGCCGCCACGCCCCACGCCCACTGGGCCTCGGCGGGGCGGGAGTAGCGCAGGGAGTGGAAGTCGAGGTTGGACCCGAGGTCGTCGTCCGCACGCCGGGCCACGACCGCGTCCAGCCGCCCGCCGGCGTCGAAGTGCACGACCAGCCGCTGCCCCGGCCTGGCACCCGGCGGCAGCTCGAAGCGGTCCTCGGCCTGCCACGAGTTGAGGTCGACCTCGGCGACGGGCCGGCCCCACACCGCGTCGGCGGCGTCGTCGGCGATCCAGGCGGCGAGCATCTCCAGCGCGGTCAGATCGGTCCACGGCTCGATTGCGACCGCCGTGCGCACCACCTCGTCGGGCGAGGGCAGCTTGCCGCCCCTGGGCCGGCCCCACCACTGCTCGCCCAGCTCGCGGGTGCCCACGAGCAGCGCGGCGATGGCGGCCAGCTCGGCCGAGCGCCGGGTGAGCGAGGCGCCCAGGGCCAGGTCAAGGGTGCGCGCGGTCCGCTCCTCGCCGAGCGCCGGGCCCAGGTCGGCGATCAGGGTGCCGGCCGTGGGGCGCTCGTCGCCCAGCAGGTCGCGTACGACCCGCCTGGCCTCGGTCCGTGCGTCTTCCGCGTGTGCCTGCCGCATACCGCCACGCTACGCCTGGAGATCCTTTTCCGCGAGAGCCCCGAACCCGTGCCTGACATGCGGCCCCGGCCCCTGGCGTCAGGGGCTGGGACCGGGCGCCGGGGGTATGCCGCCGGGCACCGGGGATCAGACGCCGGGCGTCGAGGCCGGGACGTCGGAGACCGGACGTCGGCCGTCAGACGCCGGGCGCCGGGGACTGGGCGCCGGGCGCCGGAGGCCGGGCGCCGGAGGCGGCGGTCGAGGGTCAGGCGCGGCGGGGGCGCGAGCCGCGGCCGATGAGCCAGCCCACCGCGACGCCCGTGAGCGCGATGCCCGCCCCCATGCCGAACGACGCGAGCATCACCCACGGCCGGGTCCGCGTGTGCCGCCCGGCGGGCCGCTCGTAGACGGCGCCTCCCACGGGGCTCACCGCCCGACCGGCGGCCCCCACCGGGCTCGCCGCCCCGCCGGCGGCCCCCGCGAGCTCCGGCACGCCGCCACCGGCCTCCGCTCCCACCTGCCCGGCGCCTACCAGCCCGGCACCCGCAGGTCCGGCACCCGCAGGTCCGGCGTCCGGGATCGCGCAGGCGTCGGCCGCACGCAGGTGCTCGTCGACGGCGGCGAAGAACTCGCCCGCCGTCCGCCTGGCCACCGACCCGAGCATCCGCTGCCCGACCCCGCCGATCATCCCGCCGATGACCGCGTCGGCGTCGTAGTCGACCCGGGTCCCGCCGTCGACCTCGCTGAGCCGTACGAGCACGGTGGCGTCCACCGTCCCGGGCGCGCCCTGCCCCCGCGCCCTGAGCGTGAAGCACTCCGGCGCGAGCGGCTCCGCCAGCGCCACCTCCCCCTGGTAGACGCCCTTGACGGACGCGACGCCCGCGTTGACCGTCATCCGGTACGTGTCCGGCCCGGTCTCCTCCAGGCGCTCGCACCCCGGAATGGTGCGCACCAGCACCGCGGGGTCCTGGAGCGCGGCCCACACCCGATCCCTCTGAACGCCGATCACGGCACTACCCGCCACTTTCATGTGGCCACTGTAAACACCAGGGCCAGGCCGCAGTAGCGGTCGGCGCGAGGTGATGTGACCAAGGTCGCATCGCATTGCTCTACGACTTGTAGTACTACTGCAAGTAGATGTACTACAGCTTGTAGAGCTCAGGGAGTCGACGGGGACGATGGACGCACTTGACCTGGCGCGGTGGCAGTTCGGGGTCACCACCGTGTACCACTTTCTGTTCGTGCCCCTGACCATCGGTCTGGGCATCTTCGTGGCCGGCCTGCAGACGGCCTGGCACCGCACGGGGAAGGCCCACTACCTCAAGCTCACGAAGTTCTTCGGGAAGCTGTTCCTGATCAACTTCGCCATGGGCGTGGTCACCGGCATCGTGCAGGAGTTCCAGTTCGGGATGAACTGGAGTGAATACTCCACGTTCGTGGGTGACGTCTTCGGCGCCCCGCTGGCCTTGGAGGCGTTGCTGGCCTTCTTCATGGAGTCCACGTTCCTGGGGCTGTGGATCTTCGGGTGGGAGCGGTTGCCGAAGCGGGTGCACCTGGCGTGCATCTGGGCGGCGGCCATCGGGTCCAACGTGTCGGCGTACTTCATCCTCGCGGCCAACGCCTGGATGAAGCACCCCGTCGGCTACGAGGTCGTGGACGGCAAGGCCAGGATGACCGACCTGTGGGCGGTGCTCACCAACTCCACGGCGCTCGCCCAGGTGCCCCACGTGATCGGGGCGGCGTTCGTCGTGGCGGGCGGTTTCGTGCTGGCGGTGAGCGGTTACTGGCTGCTCAGGACCCGCGCGCCGATGTGGCGCAGCGCCGCGCGGGCGGCGCTGGTCATGACGGCGATCGCGGGAGCGGTCGTCGCGGGCACCGGCGACCACTCCGCCAGGCTGATGTACGAGCAGCAGCCCATGAAGCTGGCCTCGGCCGAGGGCCTGGAGCACGACACGGCGGGCGCGGCGTTCTCCGTGGTGCCCGGCCTGGAGATCCCCCGCCTCCTGAGCTTCCTGTCCACCCACGAGCCCGACGCCGTCGTCCAGGGCACCGAGGACCTGCAGAGCCGCTTCGAGCAGCAGTTCGGCCCCGGCGACTACCGGCCGGACCAGCAGGTCGTGTTCTGGTCGTTCCGCGTGATGATCGTGTTCGGGCTGGCCACGGTGGGCCTGTCGCTGCTGGGGCTCTGGCTGACCCGGCGCAGGCGGGACTTCCCGAGATGGCTGTCGCGGGCCATGCTGCTGGCCCTGCCGCTGCCGCTCCTCGCGGTGACCGCCGGGTGGCTGCTGAGCGAGGTCGGGCGCCAGCCGTGGACGGTCGCGGGCGAGCTGCTCACCGCCTCCAGCGTCTCGCCCGGCGTGAGCCTCGCCGCGGTCGCCACCACGCTGACGGTCTTCACCCTTCTGTACGGCTCGCTCGCCGTGACCGAGGTCGTGCTGCTGGCCCGGCACGTCCGCAAGGGCGTCGAGGAGCGGGCGCCCGAGCCCGCGGCCGAGCGGCTCGAACCGTCGCTGATGTACTGAGCGGATGCACTGAGAGGCACGACCATGATCGATCTCTGGTTCGTCATCATCGCCTTCCTCTGGACCGGCTACTTCGTGCTGGAGGGCTTCGACTTCGGCGTCGGCCTGCTGGCGCCGCTCGTGAGCCGGAGCCCCGCGGAGCGGCGGCAGAGCCTGCAGACCATCGGCCCGGTGTGGGACGGCAACGAGGTGTGGCTGATCACCGCGGTCGGCGCCATGTTCGCCGCGTTCCCCGCCTGGTACGCGGGCGTGTTCAGCTCCTTCTACCTGCCGGTGGCACTCGTCCTGGTGGGGCTGATCGTGCGCGGCGTCGGCCTGGAGTGGCGCGGCAAGGTGGCCGACCCGCGCTGGTGCGACGCCGGCATCGTGGCGGGCAGCGCGATCCCCGCGTTCCTGTGGGGCGCGATCTTCGCGGGCCTCCTCTACGACGGCCTGCCCGCCGCCCTGCTCGGGGGCGCGTTCACGCTGGCGGTGTGCGTGCTGCACGGCGCCGTCTTCCTGGCGCTCAAGACCACCGGCCCGGTACGCCGCCGCGCCCGCGTCGCCGCCCTGGCCGCGGCCGGGGTGGCGCTCCCGGTGGCGGTGGCCGCCCTGTCGGCCCTGGGCTCGATCCCGGCACTGGCCGCCACGGCCGCCCTGGCCGCGGCCACGGCCCTGATCTGGCGCCGCCGCGAGGGCTGGGCCTTCGCCGCCACGGCGGGCGCCGTCGTCCTGACCGCGCTGTCCGTCTTCATGGAGCTGCGCCTGCGGCCGCTGCCCGGCCTGACCCTGGCCGAGGCGGCCTCCGGCCCGTACACGCTGACGATGCTGAGCTGGATCGGGCTGATCGCGCTGCCGTTCGTGCTGGCGTACCAGGGATGGACGTACTGGGTGTTCCGCAGGCGCGTCGCGGTGGCTCACTGAGGAGCGGGCAGCCGCGCCGTGCTGGCGCGGAGGACCACCGTGCCGGCCATCCGCTCGATGCGGCGCCGGCCGCGGGAATGGTCGCGCAGGGCGAGCGCGACGACGCGCTCGCCCATCTCCTCCAGGGGGAGCGCCACCGTCGTCAGGGGCGGGGTCAGGTCGCGGACCACGGAGATGTCGTCGAAACCGGCCAGCGAGACGTCCTCGGGCACGCGGACGCCGTGCTCGCGGAGGGCGGCGAGGGCGCCCACGGCCATGACGTCGGTGGTGGCGAACAGGCAGGTGGAGTCCAGGCCGCGGGACAGCAGCGCGGTGGTGGCCCGGTGGCCGCCCTCCCGGCTGAAGGGGGCCTCGACCACCTCGGCGGCCGGGACGCCCGCCTCGGCCAGCGCCCGCTGGAAGCCGCCCACCCGGTCGACGACGGTGCTGAGCCTGGCCGGGCCCGACAGGACGGCGAAACGGCGGTGCCCCAGCGACAGCAGGGACCGGGCCAGGGCGGCGGCGCCCTGGCGGTTCTGCGGCAGCACCGTGTCCACGCGCAGGCTCCGGTGCCTGCTGACGACGGCGACCCGGCCGCCGGCGCTGAGGTACGGGCCGAGCTCGGCGTCCATGGCGCGCTCCCAGCGCCGGTCCTCGAAGCCGGAGCCGATGAGCAGGATGGCGCGGGCGCGCTGGGCGCGCAGCATGGAGATGTAGGCGATCTCGCGTTCCGGGTCGCGGAAGGTGCTGGCCATCATGACGGGCAGGTCGCGCTCGGCGGCCGCGCGCATGGCGCCGCGGGCGATGCCGGAGAAGTAGGGGTCGCTGACGTCGTGGCTGATGATGCCGACGGTCTGCCACGACGCCCTGACCAGGGCCTGGGCGTGGGCGTTGGGGGTGTAGGCGAGCTCGGACGCGGCGGCCTCGACCCGGTCGCGAAGCTCGGGGCGCACGCGGGCGCTGCCGTTGAGCACGCGGGAGGCGGTGGCGAGCGAGACTCCGGCCGCGGTGGCGACCTGCTGGAGGGTCACGTGGGCACGATCGGTCACACGACCTCCGTAACAGGACGTTAACGACTATTGACCCCTCCGCTACGCGCCGTTAGCGTACCTCAGGAAAGCGCTTTCTGATAGCGCTTTCTCGTATATGGCCTGCTGGCGCGTGGTGGAAGGAGGCCTTCGATCGTGGTCGAGACCGCGGTGAGAACGGCCGCACGGCCCGTGGCGCGGGAGCGGCTGGTGGCGCTGGCCGAGCGTTCCTGGCGCCCGTTCGCCCTGCTGGCCGCCGGGTACGCCATCTGGTGGGCGGTGACCCAGTTCGGGCTGGTCGCCGCCTACAAGCTGCCCTCGCCCGGGGCGACATTCCAGGCGATCTGGAATGAGGTGGGGTACTTCGCGCACCACACCTGGGTGACGACGTTCGAGACCCTGCTCGGGTTCGCCGTGGCGCTCGTCCTCGGCGTGCTCGCGGCCGTGGTCATGGTGACCTCGGCCGAGATCGAGAAGACGCTGTACCCGTTGCTGCTGTTCGCGCAGGTCGTCCCGAAGGTCGCGATCGCTCCGCTGTTCGTGGTCTGGCTGGGCTTCGGGCTGACGCCGAGGGTCGTGGTCGCGGTGCTGATCGCGTTCTTCCCGGTCGTGGTGTCGATGGTCACCGGGCTGAAGTCCGTGGATCCCGAGATGCTGCAGCTCGCCTCCACCATGGGCGCGAGCAAGGTGAAGACGTTCGTCAAGATCCGGTTCCCCGCCTCGCTGCCGCACCTGTTCTCGGGCCTGAAGGTGGCCGTCACGCTCGCGGTCACCGGCGCGGTGGTCGGCGAGTTCGTCGGCGGCAACGAGGGGCTCGGATCGGTCATCCTGCAGGCCAACGGCAACCTCGACACCCCCATGCTGTTCGCGGGACTGGTCGTCCTGTCACTGCTCGGCGTCGTCCTCTTCGTCGCCGTCGAGTTCGCCGAGCAGCTGCTCATGCCCTGGCACGCCAGCCGTCGCGGTGAGACCGTCACCGTCACCTACTGAGAAGGCGCTATGAAGATTCGTATCGTGGGGGCCGGCCTGGCCCTCCTGCTCGCCGCCGCGTGCGGCGGCTCGGGCGGCGACGAGAAGACCACGAGCGCGTCGGGCAAGGAGCTCGGCAAGGTCACGCTCATGCTCAACTGGTACCCGTACGGCGAGCACGCCCCGTTCTACTACGGCAAGAAGCAGGGCATCTTCGAGAAGCACGGCATCGACCTGACGATCCAGGCCGGCCAGGGCTCCCAGAAGACGGTCCAGGCGACCGGCGCGGGCCAGACGGACTTCGGCTGGGCCGACACCCCGGCGCTGCTGAGCGGCGTGAGCCAGGGCGTGCCGGTGAAGAGCCTCGGGGTGTTCATGCAGACGACCCCGGCCTCCGTCCAGTTCTTCAAGGACGAGAACATCACCAAGCCGGCCGACCTCAAGGGCAAAATGATCGCCTCGACGGCCGGTGACGCCCTGACGAAGACCTTCCCGGTGTTCCTCAAGGCCAACGGCATGTCGGAGGCGGACGTCAAGCTCCAGAACACCGACCCGGCCGGCAAGATCGCGGCGGTCATCTCCGGGCAGACGGACGCCCTGCTCGGCTACGCCTCCGACCAGGGGCCGACGATGCAGGACAAGGCGAAGAAGCCGGTGGGCTACCTGCGCTACTCCGACTTCGGCCTGAACTACTACAGCAACGGCCTGCTCACCTCGACCGACTACCTGGCCGACCACGCCGACCTGGCCAAGCGCATGGTGGCGGCGTCGAGCGAGGCGTGGGCGGCGGCGGAGAAGGCTCCGCAGGAGGCGGTCGACGCCATGCAGGGCGCCTCGCCCCAGCTCCCGCCGGCGGCCGTGCTGCTGGACCAGTTCAAGACGACGGCCACGCTGCTGCACACGGACGCCACCGAGGGGCAGCCGCCCGGCGTCAACACCGAGGCGGACTGGCAGAAGACGATCGACACGTTCGCCCAGGCGGGCATGGTGACCAATCCGAAGGCGCCGTCCGAGTACTGGGACGCGAGCGTCGCACCGAAGGGATGACCGTGACGCAGCAGGCGCCCGCCGTCGAGATCGACAAGGTGGCGGTACGGTTCCGCGGCAAGAAGCGCGAGGTGCTCGCGCTGGAGGACGTCACGGTGGACGTGCGTCCCGGCGAGTTCGTCTCGATCGTGGGGCCGTCGGGGTGCGGCAAGTCGACCCTGCTCAAGCTGGTGTCGGGGCTGCTCAAGCCGTCGGCGGGCGCGGTGCGCCTGCTGGGCGGCTCCGTGGACGGGCCCCGGCACGACGTCGGCTTCGTGTTCCAGCGCGCGGCGCTGCTGGAGTGGCGTACGGCGCGCAGGAACATCCTGCTCCAGGCGGAGATGCGCGGGATGCCGGAGCGGGAGGCGGCGCAACGGGCCGGCGAGCTGATCGAGATGACCGGCCTGACCGGGTTCGAGGACGCCCTGCCGCACGAGCTGTCAGGCGGGATGCAGCAGCGCGTCGCGCTGTGCCGCGCGCTGCTCCACCGGCCGCCCGTGCTGCTGATGGACGAGCCGTTCGGCGCGCTCGACGCGCTGACCAGGGAGCAGATGAACGTCGAGCTGCACCGCATCTGGCGCGAGACGGGCACCACGGTGCTGCTGGTCACGCACTCGATCGCGGAGGCGGTGTACC
This sequence comes from Nonomuraea phyllanthi, assembly GCF_006334985.2. Lineage (GTDB taxonomy): Bacteria > Actinomycetota > Actinomycetes > Streptosporangiales > Streptosporangiaceae > Nonomuraea > Nonomuraea phyllanthi. Next base: position 236,634 of record NZ_VDLX02000010.1, on the reverse strand, counting down.
TGAGCAACCGGGTCGTGGTCATGACCCCGCGGCCGGGCACGATCGCCGAGGTCATCGACGTGGACCTGGCCGACGAGCGCGACTACGCGGCGACCATGTCGCTGCCCGGCTTCGCCACCGCCACGGGACGCGTCCGCGAGCTGCTGGGGGCGGCCGGCGGGCACGAGTGAGCCCGTGCCCGCCGGCGCTACCCGACGGTGCGCATCCGCTTCGTCCGGTGGTCGGTGAGGTGGAGGTCGCCGCCGAGCCGCTCCCTGAGCAGGTCGAGCACCTTGCGGCTGGACAGCACCGTCCACAGGTGGCCGACCAGGTGCGGGTTGTACTCGGGGGCGGCGTCCATCCAGCGGTCCTTCTCCGCCTGGGTCCTGAACGTCGTGACGAAGAACTCGCCGTCGGCCGTCCTGCAGTAGCCGGTACGGAGGTCCGCCGCGTCGACCTGCATCCTCGGCGTGCAGCCGACCTTGGCGGACAGCTGCTCGACGGTCAGGGAGGCGCCCGCGGGCTGCCGCGCTCCCGCCGCGACCTGGCCGCCCGCTCCCGCGGACGCGCAGCCCGCGACCAGTCCGGCCAGCAGCGCGAGCGCCGGGAGCGCGAAGGCGGCCGGACGGGGAAATGTCGTCATGTGCGGAAGTACGCAGGCGTGCCCGACCCGGTTCACCGCGGTACGGGCGTCTGGGAGACCCGGTGGTCGGTGAGGTGCAGGTCGCCGTTGAGCGGCCCCTTCAGCTGCTCCAGCACCTCCAGCGGGCCGAGCACGGTCCAGCGCGGGCCGACGAGGTGGGGGTTGTACTCGGGGGCGCGGTCCATCCACTCGTCCTTCAGCTTCTCGCTGGCGAACGTGTTGACGAAGAACTGGCCGGCCTCGGTCTTGCAGTAGCCGGTGCGCAGGTCGTCGGCCTCCACCTGCATCTTGGGCGTGCAGCCGACCTTGGCGGACAGCTGCTCGACGGTCAGCGGCGCGGCGGGCTTCTGGCTGCCCTCTGCTGCGACGTAGTCGCCCCAGCCCCCTGAGGAGCAGCCGGCGACCAGTCCGGCCAGCAGCGCGAAAGCGGCCAGACGTGGAAATGTCGTCATGTGCGGAGGTACGCACTCCGGAGGACCGCGGTTCAGCGCGGCACCCGCGCGTCCCGATCGGGCGCGTTCAACGCAGGATGACGCAGCCGCGCTCGCGCAGCCCGCGCAGCACCTCGGGCTCCCCGTCGAGCTTGTTCCACCGCAGGTCGAGCTTGTCCAGCGGCGGCAGCACCGGCGGCAAAGAGCGCAGCCGGTTGTTGCGCAGGTCCAGATGGCGCAGCCCGGCCGGCAGCGCCTCCGGCAGCTCCCTGAGCCGGTTGTTCCGCAGGTCGAGCACGCGCAGCTCCTCCAGCCCCGCGATCGACGCGGGCAGCCGTTCCAGCCGGTTGCCCTGCAGGTGCAGCTCCCGCAGCCGGGCCAGCGCGCCGATGGAGCCGGGCAGCGACTCCAGCCGGTTGCCGTACACCCGCAGCTCCACGAGCCCGGCCATCCGCCCGATCGACTCGGGCAGCCGGGTGAGCCGGTTGTCGGTGAGGTTGAGGTACGCGAGCCGGTCCAGCCGCCCGAGCTCCTCCGGCACCTCGGCCAGCAGGTTGTCGCTCAGGTACAGGTAGTCGGTGAGGCCGAGGTCGCCGAGCTCGGGCGGCACCGAGGCGAGCCGGTTGTGCCCGAGGTCGAGCATGCGCAGCCGGGCCAGCCCGCCGATCGCGGCCGGGACCTCGGTGAGCGCGTTCTCGGCCAGGTTGAGCGACTCGAGGGCGGTCAGCTTCCAGAGGGAGCCGGGCACCTCGGTCAGGCCGTTCGCGCCGAGGGCGAGGTGGCGCAGGCCGGGGCTCAGCCGGTCGGGGACCGCCCCGACGCGGTTGCCGTACAGGAAGAGGACCTCCAGGTGCGGCGGGCAGCGCGGGAAGGAGGCCAGCTCGTTGCCGTCGAGGTGCAGGGCGCGCAGCGCCGTCAGCCCCGAGAGGTCGGGCAGCGAGCGCAGCCGGTTGCCGTCGAGCCGGAGCTCCTCCAGCGCGGCGAGCCCGGCCACCCAGCCGGGCACCTCGGCGATCTCGTTCCAGGCCAGGTCGATCAGGCGGACGTCGGGCGGGACGGCGGGAAAGGCGGTCAGGCCGGAGGCGGGGGCGCGCACGACGGGATCATCGCATACGGGAGCGCAGGTCGAAGAGCTCGGACGGCGAGATGGGCATGCGGTCGATCGGGAAGCCCTCGGCGTCCTCGATGGCCGAGGCGATGACCGCCGAGACGGGGATCACGCCGGCCTCCCCCGCGCCCTTGATGCCGAGCGGGTTGAGCGGCGAGGGCGTCTCCAGGTGGGCGGTCTCGACGCGGGGCACCTCGGTGGCGTACGGCATGAGGAAGTCCATGAAGGAGGCGTTCACGAGCTGGCCGTGCACGTCGTAGACCATGCGCTCGTAGAGGGCGCCGCCGATGCCCTGCGCCACGCCGCCGTGGATCTGCCCCTCCACGATCATGGGGTTGACCAGCCTGCCGCAGTCGTGCACCACGGCGTACCGGACGACGGTGATCTCGGCGGTGTCCGGATCGGTCTCGACGATCGCCGCGTGCATCCCGGAGGCGAACGTGGACCTGATCGGCGAGTAGTAGTCGCGCCCCTCCAGCCCCGGCTCCTCCCCCTCGGCCACCGGCGGCCGGTCGGGGGAGGAAGTGCCGGAGAACTGGGTCGCCTTCGCGGCCTCGTCGTCGAAGGCGTAGCGCAGCGGGTTGGCCAGCACCGCCACCGTGGACAGCGGGATGGACGCCGACGGCGCGCCCACCACGTGGACCATCCCGTCGGTGATCTCCAGGTCGGACGGGTCGGCCTCCAGCGCGCCCGCGGCGATGCGCAGCGCCTTGGCGCGCACCTTCCGGCAGGCCAGCGCGATGGCGTTGCCGCTGACGACGGCCGCCCGTGAGGCGAACGTGCCCACCGCGTACCCGAATCTGCGGGTGTCGCCGGTCACCACGCTGACCCGCTCGATCGGCACGCCCAGCTCGGTCGCGGCGATCTGCGCGAACGCGGTCTCGTGCCCCTGGCCCTGCGAGGTGAGCCCGGTGGAGACGTGCACCCGCCCGTCGGAGGTCACCTGCACGTGCCCGCCCTCGTACGGCCCCACGCCGGTGCCCTCGACGTAGCAGCCGATGCCGATGCCCCGGCCCGGGCGCCGCTCGAAGGAGTCCCAGCCGATCAGCTCCTTGACCATGCGGAGCATCTCCGGGTAGTTCCCGCTGTCGTAGATCAGCGGCCGGCCGTCCTGGAAGGTCATCCCCTGGTCGTACGGGAACTCGTCGGGCCCGATGAAGTTGGCCGCGCGCACCTCGGTGCGGTCCTTGCCGAGATAGCCGGCGATCTTGTCCATGGTGCGCTCCATGCAGAACACGCCCTGCGGCCTCCCGGCCCCCCGGTAGGGCGTGACCTGCACGGTGTTGGTGTACACGGCGCTGAACTCAACGCGGTAGGCGCCGATCCGGTAAGGGCCGAGGAGCTGCGTCGAGGTGACGATCGGCACGATGATGCCGTACGGCGTGTACGCGCCGTGGTCGTGCAGGATCGTCACGTCGAGCCCGAGCACGCGGCCGTCGTCGTCGAAGCCGGCCCGTACGTACTGCACCTGGCCGCGCTCGTGGGCCGAGGAGACGAAGTGCTCCCTGCGGTCCTCCGTCCACTTGATCTCGCGCCCGAGCGTCATGGCCGCCCACGGCACCAGGACCTCCTCGGGCCACGGGTGCACGATCTTGACGCCGAAGCCGCCGCCCACGTCCGGCGCGATCACCTCGACCTGCGGCAGCGGCAGCTCCAGCGCGGCGGCCACGGCCATGCGGACGCTGGTGGAGGTCTGGGTGCTGGAGTAGACGCGCAGGTCGCGGCCGTCCCATCGGGCGTAGACGCCGCGGCCCTCCAGCGGCATGCTGGCGCTGCGCTCGATGTCGAGCCGGAAGGCCAGCGTGTGCGGCGCGGTCTCGATCGCCTCCCGGGCACCGCGCCCGTCGGCGCCCGCGACCTCCTGGACGAGGTGCGCGCCCACGTTGCCCGGCACGTCCTCGTGCACGAGCTGGGCGCCCTGCACCGACTCCTCCAGGCCGACGACGGGCTTCAGCGGCTCGTAGTCGACCTCGATGAGCGCGCAGGCGTCCTCGGCGGCGTACCTGTCGGCCGCCACGACCATGACCACCGGCTCGCCGACGTGCCTGACGACGTCCCTGGCCAGCGGGTACGCGGTGCGCCCGTGGGTGAGCGCCGGGTGCGGGATGAGCAGCGGCAGCGGCCGGCCGACCCGCTCGGGCAGGTCCTCCCACGTGTAGACGGCGACCAGCCCCTCGACGTCGAGGGCGGGGCCGACGTCGATGTCGCGGATGCGGGCGTGCGCGTGCGGCGAGCGCACGAACGCGGCGGCCAGCGCGTCGCGGCCCAGGTCGTCGAGGTAGCGGCCCTGCCCGGTGAGCAGCCTCGGGTCCTCGCGCCGCTGCACGGGCTCGCCGAACAGCCTCGTCGTCATGCTTCCTCCGCCAGCAGCTCGGCGGCCCGGTGGACGGCCTTGACGATGTTCTGGTAGCCGGTGCACCGGCACAGGTTGCCGGAGATGCCCTCCAGCACCTCCTCCTCCGTCGGCGCCGGGTTCTCCTCCAGCAGGGCCGTCACCGTGCACAGGAAGCCCGGCGTGCAGAAGCCGCACTGCAGCCCGTGGCACTCGGCGAACGCCCGCTGCACCGGCGACAGCCGGCCGCCCGAGGACAGGCCCTCCACGGTGGTGAGCTCGGCGCCGTCCACGCTGACCGCGAACGTCAGGCACGAGCGCACCGGCCGCCCGTCGAGCAGCACCGTGCAGCAGCCGCAGACGCCGTGCTCGCAGCCGACGTGGGTGCCGGTCAGGCCGAGGTCGTGGCGCAGGCAGTCGGACAGCAGGCGGCGGGCGGGCACGGTGACCCGCCGCGCGGTGCCGTTCACGACGAGCGTGATCTCATGCTCCACGGGCCTGTGCCTCCCTGGTCGCGTTCCGCAGCGCCCGCTCGGCCAGCACGCCCACGAGGTGGCGGCGGTAGGCGGCCGAGGCGTGCACGTCGCCGTCGGGTTCGGTGCGCTCGCTGACGATCCGCGCCGCGTCGTCGGGGCTGCCCGTGACGTCCACGACGACCGGCACGGGGCCGACGCCGATGCAGGCCAGGCGGGCGGCCTCGATCGCGCCGTCCTCGCCGAGCGTGACGACGGCGCAGACGCCGGCCAGCGCGTAGTCGCCGTGCCGCCGGGTCACCTCCTCGAAGGCGCCTCCCGTACGCGGCCCCAATGCCGGGAAATATGCCGACACGGCCAGTTCGCCCTCCTGGACCGCCGACTCCATCGGCCCGACGAAGAACTCCGCCGCACCCACGTCCCGCTCCGGCGCGCCCGCCCGGGCCAGCCGTACGGAGCCGCCCAGGACGGCCAGCACCGCGGGCAGCTCGGCCGCCGGGTCGGCGTGCGCGAGGCTGCCCACCACGGTCCCCCGGTTCCTGATCACGGGGTGGGCGACGAGCTTGAGCGCCCGGACGAGCAGCGGATGGACGCCGGCCCGCTCCACCTCCGCGTGCCTGACCGCCGCGCCGATCCGGACCCCGTCAGGAGCCGCCTCCATGACGGCCAGCTCGGGGACGCGGTTGATGTCGACCAGGTGCTCGGGGGCGGCCAGCCGCATGTTGAGCATCGGGATGAGGCTCTGGCCCCCGGCCAGCACCTTCCCTCGCACCTCGGCGAGCGTACTGAGCGCCTGGCCGAGGTCGCGAGGGGCGTGGTACTCGAACGGCGGTGGCTTCACCCGGCCTCGCTCCCGACGGGGGCGGGCTCGCGCGTGCGGCCTCCGGCGATGGCCCGCAGCAGGTGGTAGCCGCCCAGCACCACGACGGTGCCGAGCGCGATCCCCTCCAGGGTGAAGTCGCCGCCGATGAAGTGGCTCACAGGTCCGATGGCCAGAATGATGCCCGCGCCCGTCGGAACCATGTTCACGGGATCGGCGAAATCCACCCTGTTCTCGATCCAGATCTTGGCGCCGAGCAGGCCGATCATCCCGTACAGGATGACCGTCACGCCGCCCAGCACGCCGCCCGGGGTAGCGGCGACGAGCGCGCCGAACTTGGGGCACAGGCCGAACAGGATGGCGATGATCCCGGCGATGTAGTAGGCGGCGGTCGAATAGACCTTGGTGGCCGCCATCACCCCGATGTTCTCGGCGTAGGTGGTGGTGGGCGACCCGCCGACCGCGCTCGTCACCACGGTCGCCACGCCGTCGGCCACCACGGCCCTGCCCACGTACGGGTCGACGTCCGTCCCGGTCATCTCGCCGACGGCCTTGACGTGGCCGACGTTCTCGGCGATGAGCGCGATGACGGCGGGCAGCACCAGCAGCACGGCCGAGGTCTTGAAGTCGGGGGCGTGGAAGTCCGGCAGCCCGAACCAGTCGGCCTTGGCCACGGACTCGAAGCTCACCCGGTCGTGCGGGGCGGCCGTCGCCACGCAGTACGTGCCCTCGACCGGGCAGGCCGCCCCGGCGGCGTCACGCAGGTTGATCCCCGGCAGCACGGACGTGATGGGCCCCGCGAGCCTGTCCAGCACCCACGACAGCAGGAACCCGGCCACCAGCCCGACCAGCACCGCGACCCGCCCGACGAACCCCTTGAACAGCACGATCACGAGGAACGTGATCACCATCGTGACGAGCGCCATCCAGTGGTCCTGCGGCCAGTAGACGTCCGCCACCACGTACGCCAGCCCGAACCCGATCAGCATCACGACCGCGCCCGTGACCACGGGAGGGAACACGCGATGGATGATCTGCACGCCCAGGAAGTGGATGGCCAGCCCGGCCAGCGCCAGCACGAACCCGGCGACCAGGATGGCGCCGGTCACGACCGCGTCCGCGCCCGCCGTGTCGCCGCCCGCGGCCGCCCTGATGGCGAACACCCCGCCGACGAACGACGCGCTGGTGCCGAGGTAGCTGGGCACCTTCCCTTTCACGATCAGCAGGAACAGGATCGTGGCGACGCCCGACATCATCACGGCGACGTTCGGGTCGAGCCCCATCACCAGGGGGAAGACGAAGGTCGCGCCGAACATCGCGATCACGTGCTGCGCCCCGAAGCCCACCATCCTGGGCCAGCTCAGCCGCTCGTCGGGTCTGACCACCTCTCCGGGGGCCAGATGCTTGCCGTCACCGTGTTTGGTCCATCCCAAAACCATGAGAGCCCCTCTTGTGCTGGGCGTTGCGCTGGGCCGGCGGCACGTTCCGTTGCGGGCACATTAGGCCCGCCGGCACGCTCCTACACGGGCATGATCTGCCAAATTCGCGGCCAGAGCCAGTGAAAGCCGCGCGCACCCGCGATCGACAGGGGCCGCGCGGTGATCACCCTGGTCTTCGTCCCACGTTCCTGATCGAGCTCTCTGATGGTGTGGATGGCCGCGCACAGGTCGGAGTCGGCCGACACGAGCATGGCGACATCCACCTTGCCGGTCGCCACATCCGCCACCATGGAGGTGCCGAGCGCCACGTCGGGCTGCTTCTCCGCGTAGGTCCGACGCGTGTCACCACAAGCACGGCAGCGGACCGTCTGCTCCTGATACTTGCCCATGACGACAGTCGACATAGACGCCCACCCGCTCGGTTCTCGGATTCGACTTGTCGCGCACCGCCATCACGCCCTAACATGGAGTCACCCGCCCGGGGGTACGTTCCCGGGTTCTACGGCCCTCGACTGGGGGCCGTTTCTTTTTGCCAGCGATCCGATGTTAGTAAACATCAGGTAATCAAGCCGTCACATTCCGTGAATACTCCCAGCTAGACCACCCTGATCGAGAAGCCCTCGCCGCTCACCACCTGCCCCGCGCGGATCTTGGCGCGCTTGCGCAGCTCCACCTCGCCGTCCACCAGCACCAGACCCTCGGCGACCATCTGCTTGGCCATCCCGCCCGTCTCTGTGATCCCGCAGTACTTCAGCAGGTCACACAGCGGGATGTAGTCGGAGCGCAGTTCGAAGTCCACGGCACCCCACCCTAGATGCCCCGCATGCGCAGCACGTGCAGGGCCAGGGTCAGGTTGAGGCGCAGGTGCGGGTCGTCGGTGAAGTTGCCGAGCAGGCGCTCCAGCTTGCCGATCCGGTAGCGCAGGGTGTTGTAGTGGAAGTGCAGCCGCCGGGCCGTCTCCGCGACGTTGAGGTTGGTCTCCAGGAGCACCTGCAGGGTGCGGCGCAGGTCGGCGTTCTCCGCGTCGTCGTCGGAGGCCAGCGGCCCGAGCGTCTCGCGGACGAACGCGTGCAGCTCGTCCGTGTCGTTGACCAGCGACAGCAGGCGGTAGACGCCGAGCTGGTCGAAATGGGCGACCGCGCCGGGGCCGTGCAGCTGGCGCCCCACCCGGGCCGCCTTCAGGGCCTGCGAGTACGCCTCCGGCAGCGTCTCCGCCCCCGGGCTCGGCCGGGAGGTGCCGGTGGAGAACGTGGCGGGCGGCACGTCGGCGAAGGCGGAGGCCGCGTCCTTGGCCAGCCGGGTGGCGTCGATGCCCGCGTCCACCACGGCCACCACCTCGTGCGAGAAGCCCGCGACCGCGCCGCGCGGGTCGTGCCGCCGCAACGCCGCCGTCCAGCAGGTCACGAGCCGGTCCTGCGCGCTGCGCTCGTCGCCGTCCGGGTCGAGCTCGGCCACCAGCACCGTGACGGTGCGCGCGAGGTCCCAGCCGAACGCGCGGGCCCTGGCCGTGATCCGCTCCGCCGTGCCGGCCCGCCCGGTGAGGACGTCGCGCAGGAAGTCGGCGCGGTACTTGCTCTCCACGGCGTTGACCGCCTCCTGCCGCGTCACGACGAGCGCGGCGACGGTGGCGGCGCGTTCGAGGATGCCGACGTCGCTGTCCCTGATCGCCCCGGATGGGCTGTAGGCGACGATCCTGCCGTGGTGGTGGCCGCCGGCGAGCACGGGCACCGAGGCGAACGACCGCGCCCGGCCGGAGGCGGGCGTGCGGGGCGGGCCCTCTCGGGAGATCGACTCGCGCAGCACCGCCACGTGCTCGGCGGGACCGGCGGTGGCGAGCACGCGGCCGGAGCCGTCCACGGCGGCCACGGACACGTCGAGCAGGTGGGCCACCTCGGCGGCCACCTCGTTGAGCCCGCCGCCGGCCAGCACCACCTGCACCAGCGCCCGGTGCGCCTCCTCGGCGCGGGCGAGGACGGCGGCCTGGCGGTTGAGGATGTCGGTCAGCACCTGGTTGAGGATGTCGTCGAACCCGACGTCGTTCGGCAGCAGGATGAGGGGGAAGCCGAGCCGGTCGGCCTGCTCGACCATCTCCGCCGGCAGCTCGTCCACGTAGCGCCCGAGCTTGATGGCCAGCGCCGCCAGCCCGCGCTCGTCCAGGTCGGCCACCAGCCGCCCGAGCGACTGCGGCGTGTTGCGCAGCGGGTAGCCGGTCGTCAGCAGCAGCTCGTGCGGCTTGACCCAGGCCAGGATGTCGGGCACCTCCATGACGTTCAGCCGCTGCACGATGCGGCCCAGCCCGCTCTCCCCCGCGATCAGCCTGGCCTCGGCGAGGGTGGAGACGCCGAGCACCTCTCCTACGGAAACACCGTGAATGATCGTCCCGGTGCTGGCGAGACGGACGGGGGGCTCCATGTGGACGATTGTGACTCGCGAAGCCGTCTGTCAGGAAGAGCCAACCTTCCCGCTGACTGTTGGCAAATTTACCCGTACGGAGGGTTCCCGGGCCGTTCTACGGTCAGGTCCAAGGTCGGATGGGAGGCCAGGTGACCGTCAGTACTCATGCGCGGCGTACCCGCATCCACGTCACCGGGGCGGCCAGTACGGCGGTGCGCCCCGTGCTCGAGGCGCCGCGCCGTCCGGCCCGCGTGCTGGCCGTCTTCCCGTCGGGGGTGTACCTCCAGGTCAGGACCGAGCTCGAACCGTCGGTGATCGCCGTCATCACGGGCACGGCCACCCGGCTGCCCAACTCGGTGCTGCTGGCCGGCCCGCTGCCGGGCGTCACGGTGGGTGAGGACGCCTCGGTCGGCGAGCGCACCGTCGAGCTGGGCCCGCTGAGCCTGGGGGTGCGCCGCTGGTGGGACCCGGCGCCGCCGCTCGGCCAGGTCGAGCGGGCACGGCTCGAAGACGCCGCGACCCGGCTCGGCGACCCGCCGCGTCCGGGCCTGGCGGGCAACGCCGACGTCGAGCTGCTGGCCGTCAGCTGCGCGAAGGGCTGGCTGCTGGGGGCGGTGACGGCGGCCGAGCAGCTCGTCGGCCTGGGTCCCGGGCTCACGCCGAGCGGCGACGACGTCCTGGCGGGCCTGCTGGTGACGCTGCGCCACCTGGGCGCGGCGGCCGGGGCGGAGCGCGCGGTCTGGCTGGCGGGCTGGCTGGCGGCGACCGTGACGTACGACGCGGGCTCGCGTACCACGCCGATCTCGGCGACGCTCCTGCACTGCGCTGCCAGGGGCGAGGCCAGCCCCGAGGTGATCGCGGTGCTGCGCGGCATCGCCGGCCGGCAGGCGCTGGAGCCGGCGCTGCGCCGGCTGCACCGCCTCGGCCACACCTCCGGCGCCGACCTGGCCCAGGGCATCGCCATCGGCGTGGACGCCGTCCTCGCGCTGGGCGGGCCCCGATGAGCGGTGCGGGGGGCCCGATGAGCCCTGCGGGGGACCCGATGAGCGGTGCGGGCGGCCCGGTGGGCGCCGCGCAGGACCCGGCGAACTCGGACACGGTCCTGGTACGGAAGGGCGCCTACCACGACTCCGTCACCCTCATGCGGATCAGCGGCGCGCTGACGGCGCTGCCGGGGGTGGCGGCGGCCATGGTCGCCATGGGCACGGAGCTGAACCTCGGCATCCTGCGCGACCTCGGCTTCTCGGTCCCGGCCGCCGACCCGGGCGACCTGCTCATCGCCGTGCGCGCGCACGACCCCGGCGCGGCGGTCGAGGAGGCCGAACGCCTGCTGAGCTCCGTACGCCCGCCCGACGGCGGCTCCGCGGAGCAGCCCCCGCTTACCACCGGCTCGGCCGCCAGGGGCGGCGCCGACCTGGTGCTCGTCTCGACGCCGGGCGAGCACGCCTTCGCCGAGGCCCAGGACGCCGTGCGCGCCGGGCTTCCGGTCATGATCTTCAGCGACGGCGTCCCCGTGGCCCAGGAGCGCCTGCTCAAGGAGCTGGCGGAGAGCACGGACGTGCTGGTGATGGGCCCCGACTGCGGTACGGCGGTGATCGGCGGCGTCGGCCTGGGCTTCGCGAACGTCCTCTCGCCCGGCCCCGTCGGGGTGGTGGCCGCGTCGGGCACCGGCGCGCAGCAGGTGACGTCCCTGCTCGACTGGGCGGGCACCGGCGTCAGCCACGTGCTCGGCGTGGGCGGCAGGGACCTGTCGGCGGAGGTGGGCGGCCTGTCGACGCTGCGCGCGCTGCGCATGCTGGACGACGACCCCGCCACCGAGCTGATCGTGCTCGTCTCCAAGCCGCCGTCCCCCGGCGTGGCGGCGGCCGTGCGGGAGGCGGTCGGGCGGCTGCGGACGCCGGTGGTGCCGGCGCTGCTGCCGGAGACCGACCTCACGGAGGCGGCCGAGCGGGCGCTGCGGACGCTCGGCAGGCCCGTGCCCGAGTGGCCGTCCTGGCCCGCCTGGTCGGGCAGGCAGACCCGGGCCAAGACGATCAAGGGGGTCTACTCCGGCGGCACGCTCGGCGCGGAGGCCGCGACGGTCGCCGGGCAGGGCGAGTTCGTCGACTACGGGGACGACGCCTACACCAGGGGGCGGGCGCACCCCATGATCGACCCGACCCTGCGCGTGGAGGCGCTCGCCCAGGCCCACGAGAGCGAGCTGGTGCTCATGGACGTCGTGCTCGGCCACGGCGCCGACCCCGATCCGGCCGCCTCGCTCGCGCACGCCGTCGCCCGCACCCCCGCCACCGTCGTGATCGCGCTCGTCGGCACCGAGGGCGACCCGCAGGACCTGCACCGCCAGGCCGCCGCCTTCCGCGAGGCGGGCGCGGCGGTCTTCACCTCCAACGCCCAGGCCGCCAGGCACGCCAGGAGCCTTCTGTGAACCTGCTGTCCGCCCACCCGTCAGCCGGGCCCCGCGTCATCACGGTCGGCGCGGGCCTGCTCGACGAGGCGCTGCGGGCGCAGGCCGTCCAGACCGTGCCCGTGAGCTGGCGCCCGCCGCTGCCCGGCACCGCCGATGCCCTGGCCAGGGTGCTCGCCGACCCGCGCAGGCAGGCCGCCAACGAGCTGGCCGTGAGCAGGCTGACCTCCGCGCGCCCGCACCTGGTCGGCGTGCGGCGGGCCGCGGAGATCCTCCCCGAGGGAACGTTCCTGCACGCGGGCCCGCCCATCACCTGGGAGCGCGCCTCGGGGCCGCTGCGCGGCGCGCTGATCGGCGCGATGCTGCTGGAGGAGCTGGCGGGCGACGAGCGCGACGCCGCGCGCAAGCTGGCGGCCGGAGAGGTCGAGCTGCGGCCGTGCCACGAGCACGCGACCGTCGGCCCGATGGCCGGCGTGGTCAGCCCGTCCATGTGGGTGTTCGAGGTACGCGACGAGGAGCACGGCGGCACCGCGTACTGCTCGCTCAACGAGGGCCTGGGCAAGGTCCTCAGGTACGGCGCCTACGGGAGCGAGGTGCTGGAGCGGCTGCGCTGGATGGACGCGGTGCTCGGCCCGGCGCTGAAGGCGACGCTGGAGCGCACCGGGCCGGTCGACCTGCGCTCGCTCATCGCGCAGGCCCTGCAGATGGGCGACGAGCTGCACAACCGCAACCGCGCCGCCACCTCGCTGCTGCTGCGCGAGCTGGCGCCCGCCGTGGTCGAGGCCGCCCCGGGCGACGCCGCGGCCGTGCTGCGCTTCGTCAACGGCAACGACCACTTCTTCCTGAACCCCGCGATGGCCGCCGCCAAGGTCAGCACCGACGCGGCCCGCGACGTGCCCGGCTCGTCCCTGGTCGTCGCCATGGCGAGGAACGGCACCGACTTCGGCGTCCAGCTCTCGGGGCTGGGCGGGCGCTGGTTCACCGGCCCCGCCGGGGTGCCCGACGGGCTCTATCTCGGTACGTACGGGCCCGGCGACGCCAATCCGGACATCGGCGACTCCACGATCACGGAGACGTCGGGGCTGGGCGGGTTCGCGATGGCGGCCTCGCCGGCCATCGTGCGGTTCGTGGGCGGCGAGGTGTCCGACGCGGTGCGGGCCACCCGCTCGATGTACGAGATCACGCTCGCCGAGCATCCCGCCTACCAGATCCCGGGGCTCGGCTTCCGCGGCACGCCGGTCGGCATCGACGTGACGCTCGTCGCCCGGACGGGCCTGCTGCCCGTCGTCAACACCGGCATCGCGGGCCGGGTCGCGGGCACGGGGCAGGTGGGCGCGGGCCTGGTCAGGCCGCCGGTGGAGGCGTTCACCGCCGCGCTGGCGGCGCTCGCCGAGCAGGCCGCTGAATAGCGGCGTCACCACAGGTCAGCGCGCTTGTCAGGAACGCTCCAGCTTCCCTTGCGGAAAAGCCGCCGATATCGTAACGAACCACTTTGAATTGCTCGCGGCGCGGGATGGGGGCGGGAACATGGCAGCCGACCACTTGCTCGGCGGACCCGGCCCGGACGGAGGCCCCGACGGAGGCCCCGGCGGCGGCCCGCCGAGCGCTCAGAGCCAGGGACGCCTGGTCGGCCAGCGCTACCGCCTGATGTCGCCGGTCGGCCGGGGCGGCATGGGCATGGTGTGGCACGCCCACGACGTGCTGCTCGACCGGGACGTGGCGGTCAAGGAGCTGATCCTCCCGTACGGGCTCGACCACGCGGGCATGCAGGGGGCGCACCGGCGCATGCTGCGCGAGGCCAGGTCGGCGGCGCGGCTGACGCATCCCGGCATCGTGACCGTGCACGACGTGGTCGAGGAGGACGGCCGCCCCTGGATCGTGATGGAGCTGGTCCGGGCGTGGTCCCTGGAGCAGGCCGTACGCCAGAGCGGGCCGCTGCCGGTGCTCCAGGCGGCCGAGATCGGCATCCGGGTGCTCGACGCGCTCAGGCACGCGCACGCCGCCGGGATCCTGCACCGCGACATCAAGCCGGGCAACGTGCTGCTCACCTCGGACCGGGTGGTGCTGACCGACTTCGGCATCGCCGCCATCGAGGGCGACGTGACGATCACGCAGACCGGGCTGCTCATGGGGTCGCCCGCGTACATCCCGCCGGAGCGGCTGTCCGGGCAGCCGATCACGCAGGCGGCCGACCTGTGGTCGTTCGGCGCGACGCTGTACGCCGCCGTCGAGGGGCGGCCGCCGTACGAGGGGCCCGACCCGGTGGCGGTGCTCGGCTCGGTGCTCACGCAGGAGCCGATCGCGCCGCAGCGGGCCGGGTCGCTGCAGCCGGTGATCGAGGGGCTGCTGCGCAAGAACCCGGCGCTGCGGCTCACCTCCGACCAGGCCGTCGAGATGCTGGAGGCGGTGCTGCGCGCGCACGGCTCCGCCCGGCCGCGCCCGGTCGAGGCGCTGCCGGCGCAGGACGACCCGCCGCCGCTGGATCCGGGGCCGATGCCCTCGCGGATCGTGGAGACGCCCTCCGGTCCGATACGCGTGCCGTACGACCCGATGACCAGCCCGTCGGGCGGCTACTCGATGCCGTACGACGGCCTGTCCAGCCCCTCGGGCAGCCATGAGACCGCATCGCTGCGGGCACCCGCCGGCGGGTTCGACGCGTTCAGGAGCTCGTCGGGGCCGCAGCCGGCCGGTGAGCCCCCGGCCGCCGCCCACCCCTCGGGGCCGCCGTACCGGATCGGGGCCGGCGCCTCGCGGCCCGAGGGGGCCGGGGCGGACGCCGACCTCTCGCGGGCGCGCCGGATCGGGGCGGATCTCGACGACGACTCGGGGCCGCGGCCGCAGCCGATCCTGCCGCTGACCACGGACAGCCGCACGTCGTCCGGCGCCACGCCGTGGCCGCCGGCCTCGTCCGACGACCTGCGCGAGCAGTCGCGCGACATCGGCCGCAGCCGCCTGGCCACGCTGCCCAGCGCGGCGCCGCGCCAGGGCAGGCGCCGGCCGGGCGAGGACGACGGCGGGCGGTCGCGCCGGCCGGCGGTGCTCGCGATCATCGGCGCGCTCGTGGCGGCGGTCGTGGTCGTGGGCGTCGCCGTGATGATCCTCACGAGCGGCGAGCCGGTCACGCCCACCCCGCTGGCCGCGACCTCCCCCACCACGTCCACCCCGGGCGGCGATCCCTCCCCCGCGCCGGCGGGCTACACCGAGCACGAGGCGGCCGGGTTCGCCGTCGCGGTGCCCGAGGGCTGGAAGGAGACCACCTCGGGCGGCGCGACCACGTTCAGCGGGCCGAAGGACTCCGGCATCCGGATCACGGTGCGTGAGGCCGCGCCCCAGACCGACGGCGGGCTGGCCGCGCTGGGCAAGAAGGAGGCCGCGGGCGGCGTGGAGGGCTACATCCAGGTGCGGCTGCAGAAGGTCGGCTACCGCGGCTGGCGGGCCGCCGACTGGGAGTACACCTACACCACGTCCGCGGGCGTCCCGATGCACGCGCAGACCCGGTACGTCACGGTCGGCGACGGGGCCGCGTACACGATCGCGTTCGACCTGCCCGAGCTCACGTGGGACGAGCAGGCGGAGGCCAGGAAGGTGTTCCTGGACACGTTCCAGCCGACCGGCCCCTGAATTTGAACTGACCGTTCCAAAACGTGCTACCGTACGGCGCATGGGGCGACCGCGGAAGTTCGAGGAGGAGCGCGCCGTCGAGGCGGCGATGCGCGCCTTCTGGCGCGCGGGCTACGAGGCCACCTCCACCGAGGACCTGTGCACGGCCACCGGGCTGGGGCGCAGCAGCATCTACAACACCTTCGCCAGCAAGCGCGAGCTGTTCGTCAAGGCGCTGCTGCGCTACATGGAGCAGCGCGAGGCCGCGCTGGCCGAGCTGCTGGACGGCGACCTGCCGCTCCAGGAGAAGATGAGGACCGTGCTGTGGTGGGCGGTCGACCCCGACCCCGGGGAGCCGCCCGGCTGCCTGGTGGTCAGGTCGATGACCGAGCTCGCCCCGCACGATCCCGAGATCGCCGGCCTGCTGCGGCGCGACAACGACCGGCGGCGGGAGATGCTCCGGGCCGCGATCGAGGCCGGCCGGGCCAGGGGCGAGGTCGATCCGGGCAAGGACCCGGTGGCCCTGGCCCACTTCGTCTTCGCCACCGTCGCCGGGCTGCGCGTGTCCGAGCAGGGCGGGACGGACCGGTCCGGGCTGGAGCTGGTCGCCAGGATCGCGCTGGACGCCTTCTGACCCTGCAAGCCCCTGATCCGGGCCTTTTCGCGCCCTTGTTTTGAACTGATCAATCTAAAATGGAGGTTCCGCCATGCCACTGGCGGTCTACGTCCTGGGACTGTCGATCTTCGCCCAGGGCACGTCCGAGTTGATGCTGGCCGGGCTCATCCCCGAACTGGCCGCCGACCTGCGGGTGTCCGTGCCGCGGGCGGGCCTGCTGATCTCCGCGTTCGCGATGGGGATGCTGGTGGGCGCGCCGGTGCTGGCCGTCGTCACGCGGCGCTGGCCACGGCGTACGGCGTTGCTGACGTTCATCGGGGTGTTCGTCCTGTCGCACGTCGTGGGCGGCCTGACGTCGAGCTACGAGGTGCTGTTCGCCACCCGCGTCGCGGGCGCCTTCGTGTACGCCGGCTTCTGGGCGGTGGCGGCCGCCACGGCGATCGGCATGGTGCCCGCGAACGCCCGCGGCAAGGCGATGAGCGTGCTGGCCGGCGGGCTGACGGTCGCCACGATCGTCGGGCTGTCCCTGAGCACGGTCATCGGCCAGCACATGGGCTGGCGGGCGGCGTTCTGGGCGGTGGCGGCCCTGTCGGCGCTGGCCGGGCTGGGCGTGCTCGCCACCATCCCGGGCGGCCGGGCGGACACCGGCGACGCGCCGGGCGCGGGCGCCGAGCTGCGCTCCATGCTCAACCCCGGGCTCTGGCTCGCGTACGGCATGACCGCGCTGACCACGGGAGCCCTGCTCGCCTCCTTCAGCTACCTGAGCGTGCTGCTCGTCGACACGACCGGGCTGGACGCGGCGTGGGTGCCCGCCGTCCTGGCGCTCTACGGGGTGGGCTCGCTGATCGGGATCGCCATCGGCGGCAGGACCGCCGACGCGCGGCCGTTCCGCGTCCTGTACGCCGGCGTGACCGGCCTCGTCGTCACCTCGGCGGCGCTTGCCCTGGCCGCACCGGTCCCCGTGGCGGCCGTCCTGCTGGTGTTCCTGCTGGGCGCGTTCGGCTTCGCCACCAACCCCGCGCTGAACAGCCGCGTCTTCTCGCTGGCCCCGGGCGCCCCCACGCTGGTCGCCGCCGTGAACGTCTCCGCCTTCAACGTCGGCATCACCGCCGGTCCCTGGCTGGGCGGGCTGGCCATCGGCGCCGGGTTCGGCTACCCGTCGGTCGCCTGGATCGGCGCGGCGATCGGCGTACTCTCCCTGGTCACCGTGGCGCTGGCGGCGGCGCGGCACCGCGCGCCCGCTCCGGCGGATCGTGAGATATTTTCGCCGGTATGAAGCTGGCGAGCATGCACTACTACCCCGTCAAGTCCACCGCGGGACACGAGGTCCGCGAGGCCGAGGTGCACCCGTGGGGGCTGGCGGGCGACCGCCGCTATTTGATCACCGACGAGCACGGCGAGGTGGTGACCGCGCGCGAGGAGCCTCGCCTGCTGTCCTGCGTCGCCCGGCTCGACGGCGACGCGCTCACGCTGACGGGGCCGCACGCCGGCCCGCTGCCCGTCACGCCCACCGCTTCGAGGTCCACGGTGACCATGGGGCGCACGCCGATCGAGCTGACCGACTGCGGCGACGACGCGGCGCGCTGGCTGTCCGGGCTGGCGGGGCGGCAGGTCCGGCTCAAGTGGCTGGACGACCCGACCCGCCGGCCGGTCAATCCGCAGTACGGGCTGCCCACCGACCGGGTGAGCCTGGCCGACGGCTACCCGCTGCTGCTCACGACCACCGCCTCGCTCGACCGGCTCAACGACTGGATCGTGGAGACCGCGCTGGAGCGGGGCGAGGAGGCGCCCGCGCCGCTGCCCATGCACAGGTTCCGGCCGAGCGTGGTGATCGACGGGGCGGCGGAGCCGTTCGCCGAGGACGGGTGGAAGCGGATCCGCATCGGCGCGGTCGAGTTCCGGGTGAGCAAGGGCTGCGACCGGTGCGTGATGACCACCATCGACACCGCCACGTACACCAAGGGCAAGGAGCCCATCAGGACGCTGTCCCGGCACCGCAAGTGGGACGGCAAGGTGTGGTTCGGCGTCAACCTGATCCCCGACGCGCCCGGCCGCATCGCTCAGGGAGATTCAGTCACCATTCTCTGATATTTCGCCCTTTGGGGTGATGTTGGGGGTTATGCGAGACTTCACGGGTGACCAGTGCCCCCACAACGTCCTCTGTCTCGCCCTCTGACCGGATTCGCCTCGTCCAGCGGCGCACGCTGGCCGTGCTGTCGGCGACGCAGATCGTGGGCGGCGTGGGGGTCGCCGTGGGGCTCGCGCTCAGCTCGGTGGCCGTGGACCAGCTGTCGGGCTCCACGGTGATCAGCGGCTTCGCCGGCACGGCCACCGTGCTCGGGGCGGCGCTGCTGGCCCTGCCGACGGCCAAGGCGTCGGGCCGGGGCGGCCGCCGCGCCGGGCTGTCCCTGGCGTACGCGGCGGCGCTGGCGGGCTGCGTGATCTCGGTGCTCGCGATCAGCCTGGACCTGTGGCCGCTGCTGCTCGCCGGGCTGGTGCTGGTGGGCGGCGGCAGCGCGGGCAGCCTGGCGGCACGCTACTCGGCGACGGACCTGTCGCCGCAGGGCCGCTCGGCCCAGCACCTGTCGCTCGTCGTGTGGGCCTCGACCATCGGCTCGGTGGCGGGCCCCAACCTGGCCAGGCCCGCCGACCAGATCGGCATGCGGCTGGGGCTGGTCGAGAAGGCGGGGCCGTTCGCGTTCGCGGCGCTGGCGTTCGCCCTGGCGCTGCTCGTCATCTTCGCCTTCCTGCGCCCGGACCCGCTCACGCTCGCCCGCTCCCTGACCGGCGGCGCCGGCTCGAACCGCGACCGCAAGGGGACCGTCCGCACCGCCTGGCAGACCCTGCGCGCCACCCCGGCCGCCCGCCGCGCCCTCGTCATGATCGCGGTCAGCCACACGGCCATGGTCTCGGTCATGTCCATGACCCCGGTCAAGCTCCACCACGACGGCTCGACCCTCGACGTCATCGGACTCGTCATCAGCCTGCACATCGCCGGCATGTACGTGCTGTCGCCCGTGGTGGGCTGGCTGGCCGACAAGGCGGGCAAGGTGCCCGTCCTCGTGCTCGGCATGGCGCTGCTGCTGGGCGCCGCCGCACTCGCCGGCACCGCCGGGCACCGGGTCTGGCAGGTGACGGCCGCGCTGGTGCTGCTGGGCCTCGGCTGGTCGTGCGGGCTGGTGGCGGGCTCGGCGCTGGTCTCGGAGTCCGTGCCGCTCGACGGCCGGCCCGCCGTCCAGGGGCTGTCCGACCTGCTGATGAACGTCTGCGGCGCCACGGGGACGATCGTCGCGGGCGCCATCGTGGGCACGCTCGGGTACGGAACGCTGGGGCTGGTCGTGGGGGTCATGGTGACGCTGGCGGGAGTCTGGCTGACCGTCACCCGGAATCGCGCCGGTCACCTGGCGTCGGCGTAGGAGGAGCCCGCCACCCGGCATCTGGCGTCGGAGTGGCACGTCACTTGGCGTCGGCGTAGGACGAGACCGCCACCGCCTCCATCGGGATGCGCACCGGGGTCTGGCCGAACAGCAGGCGGGTCGCCTCCGACGCGGCCGACGACACCGCGGCGATCACCTCCTCGGCCTGCGCGAGGGGGCAGTGCACCATCACCTCGTCGTGCTGGAAGAACACCAGCCGGGCCGGCTCCGGCAGCAGCCCGCGCAGCACCGCCATCAGCGCCAGCGCCCACTCGGCCGCCGTGCCCTGCACCACGAAGTTGCGGGTGAACCTCCCACGGTCGCGAGCCGCCCGCGTGCCCTCCGGCCCCGACACCAGCTCCTTCCACCGGGACGAGGGCGGCGGGCTGGTGCGCCCGAGCCAGGACCGCACGAGCCGCCCCTCCTCCCCCGCCTTGGCCGCGTCCTCCACGAACTGGTACGCCTTGGGGAAGCGCTGCCGCATCACCGCCAGCAGCTTGGGCGCGTCGCCGCTGGTGCCGCCGTACATGGCGGACAGCATGGCGATCTTGGCGTTGGCCCGCTCGCCACCGAACGACTGCGCCAGCGCGGCGTACAGGTCGATCTCGCCCGCGGCCCTGGCCAGCCCCACGTCGCCGGCCATCGCGGCCAGCACCCGCGGCTCGAGCTGGGCGGCGTCGGCGACGATCAGCGCCCAGCCCTCGTCGGCCATGACCACCCGCCGCATCACCTTGGGGATCTGCAGCGCGCCGCCGCCGCTGGTGGCCCAGCGCCCGGACACCACGCCACCCACGACGTATTCGGGCCGGAACCGCCCGCCGCGCACCCATTGGTCGGCCCACGCCCACCCGTGGGCGCTGAACAGCCTGGCCAGCTCCTTGTAGGCCAGCAGCGGCGCCACGGCGGGGTGGTCGATCTGCTTGAGCTCCCATGAGCGGGTGGTCTTCAGCCCGATCCCGGCCGCCTTGAACGCCTTGACCAGCTGCTGCACCGAGTCGGGGTTGACCGGGTGGCCGAAGGCGGCCGCCACCTCGTCGGCCAGCGCCTGCAGCCGGGCCGGGCGCATGCCGTGCACGGGCCGCGGGCCCAGCAGCTCGGTCAGCAGGGCGTCGTGCGCGTCGCGCCGCCACGGCATGCCGTCGTGCGACATCTCCGCCGCGATGAGCGCCCCGGCCGACTCGGCCGCCGCCAGCAGCCGGAACCTGCCGGGCTCCGGCAGCGCCGCGATGCGCCGCAGCTGGTCGTCGAGCACCTCCGCGACGGCCTCCGCGCCGAGCGGCTCGGGCGCGAACAGCGTGCCGGGCGCGCTCGGCTGCTCCTCCGGCACCGGCAGCCCGCGCAGCCTCGCGTGCGCGGCCCTGGCCGAGCGGGACTCGCCGTAGCGGCCCTCGTACGCGAGCAGCAGCCCCTCGGTGAGCGCGACGTCGTGGCAGCGCGAGACCCGCACCCCCGCGCCGATCAGGTCGGGATAGACCTCCCGGGCGTCGGCCCACACCCAGCGGGGGCGCTCGGCCGCCTCCAGCTCGCGCACGGCGCCCGCCAGGTCGGCGGGGCGGCGGGCCGAGCCGCCGACCGGGAGCACCGTCTCTCCGGCGACCACGACATACACGTGGTCAAGGGTGCCAAACGCCTCCGACAGAAACGCGCGGCGGGTGACGTCACGTCAGCGGGATGCGCACCTCGTCCTCGACCGGCGGGTCGAGCTCCTGCGCCAGGCAGCCGGTGGCGGCGAAGCACCGCAGGGTCAGCTCGTCCGGCGTGACCGACATGTGCAGGAACTGCTTGAAGAACGGCGGGGTGTCCCAGTCGGACAGCTCCGACAGGTAGCGGTGGAACACCCTGTCCACCGGCAGCCTGAACGGCCACGGCCAGGACCCGAGCAGCCGCGCCGCCCACCGCATCCTGAAGGTGATCCGCACCGGCCCCTCGGGCGTCCTGACCGGCTGGTTCCTGATCCGGTCCGCCATGATGCAGGAGGCTTCCGACGGCGTCAGGTAGAGCCACTTCATCCGCAGGCGGCGCGCGTACAGCTGGCTGTAGAACGACAGCGAGTCGCCGCGCAGCGGGTAGCACCGGAACTCGTCCTCGTGCACGCCCTGGACGCCGACCCGCTCGATCGTGTGCGTGGCGTGCATGAACGCGCCGCCGCCGCCCGACACGACGTACTGGATGACCCGGTCGCCCACCCTGACCGGGTAGCGCTGGTAGTTGTGCACGTCTCCGCCGATGGCCGCGACGTACCGGTGTGCCGGGTCGCGCACGATGTCGTCGATCGTGCCGCCTTCCTCCAGCGGTGACGGCTTGTACGCGTTGGCGGTGTAGATGGGCTTGCCCGTGACGAGGATCTTCGGCCGCGGGTCGAGGGAGACGCGCCGCAGCCACGCGGTCTGCCGCCTGTCGATGACGTTCCTGATGCCGGTGTCGACGCCGACGATCAGCAGGCTGTCGCTCTCGATCACCCAGTACGGCCCCGGCTGCGCCGCCTGCTGGGCCGCCTGCTGGGACGGCTTGCCCCGGAGCGCGCGTGCTTCGGCCAGCCGCGCCTCGTCGATCGTCTCCGGCTTGCGCCACAGCAGCCCGCGCAGGCCGCGGTCCGGCTTCGGCTTGAGCGGGGGCGCGTCGCAGAAGACCCGCATGAAGCCGCCGAGCCCGTCGTACCAGTCGTGGTTGCCGGGGACGGCGTAGATGGGGGCGTCATAGTCCTTGTACGGACGGAAGAACTTGTCCCCGTACTCGTTGCCCGATCCGGTCGGATAGATCACATCGCTGGCTATGACGGCGAACGACGTGTCCTTCCCCAGTTTCAGCATCCCCGGAACAACGGCATACTGCGACGCATCTCCCTCTCCTGTATCGCCGAGCAGGAGGAAACTGAAATTTCCCCCGACGGGGGGTTTGATGCGAAATTCCGGATCAATCCCGCGCGCTTCCTGAGCCGCCACCCACCGCGCCCGAACCTGTCCTGACGGATCTCCGAACAACCCGGCGAGGATCTCGTTGCGCGAGCGCCACAGCGTTCCTAATTTGAGCCAGGAAAAACCGCGGTCATCGGGCCTGAGCTGGGCGAATGTTCCCAGCTGGGAGCAGGCCCACCCGGCACCCTCCTCCGACACCCGTGACGAAAGCTGCTTTCCACGCTCGGCCGCGACTTCCACCATGACCACATCTTTACCGTGATCTCCCTTTCGCGCATACTGAACGCGCCGTACCGAGAGGAACGCGGAACGTTCGCAATGGTGTAGCCTCACCCCCCAAGCAAGCGGTTGGGACCGCCGAGGGGAGGCTCCCTTGACCCGTAACGGCCCGGACGACGCGACCCGCAGAGGCACCTCCGACGTGGAGGCCATTGAGGGGTTGCTGGCTTATGCGCAAACCCGCTCCTCCCGGTGGGGCGGGGCGGCGCTGAAAAGGCTCAGCGAGGCGGTCGCGCGCAGCCGGGCCCTCGACGCGCGCGCCCCCGGCCAGCACACGGCCCTGCTGGCGCGCAGCCTCCTCGCCAAGGCCCGGCTGCTGCTCGAGCGGAACCGGGCAGGGGAGGCACTGCCGCTGGCCGAGGAGGCGGTGGCGCTCGCGCGGGAGGTCGGCGGGCCCTTGCTGGTGATGGCGCTGAGCCGCCTGGCCGCCACGCTGGAGGCGCTCCACCGCTACAGCGAGGCGGCCGCGACGATCGCGGAGGCCGACCAGCTGCTCCGCCCGGACGAACCGGACTGAACACCGCACTGCGTCCCCGCACGGCGCCCCCACACGGCGTCCCTGCACGACGTCCCTGCACGACGTCCCTGCACGACGTCCCCCCGCACGGCCGTCCCCGCACGGCCGTCCCCGCACGGCCGTCCCTGCACAGGGCCTCCACGGAGCGCCTCCCTCAGGGAAGCGCTCGCCGAAGCCGCCCTCACAAGCGCGGTCGCCGCCGGAGCAGGAGGGTGGGGCGCACCGTGGGGCTCGTGGTGGGGTGCTCGGTGGAGGCGCCGGGTGCGGGGGCTTCGCCGGTCATGCGTCCCGGGCGGGCGGCGGGACGAGGACGCCGGGGTTGAGGATGCCGGCCGGGTCGAGCCGGGCCTTGACGGCCTGGAGCACGCTCACCCCGGCGGGGCCCAGTTCGGCGGCGCAGGCGTCGCGGTGGTCGCGCCCGACCCCATGGTGGTGGGTGATCGTGCCGCCCGCCTCGACGATGGCCGCGTTCGCCGCCGCCTTGGCCCGGTCCCACTGCGCCACCGGGTCCCCCTCCTGCGCGGTGACGACGGTGAAGTAGAGCGAGGCCCCGGTCTCGTACACGTGCGAGACGTGGCACATGACCAGCGGCGAGGGGAGCGAACCGGCCAGGGCGAGCCGGACCGCGTCGTAGAGGCGCGGCAGGTTCGACCAGAACCCGGCCGTCTCCAGCGTCTCGACGGTGGCGCCGACGGCGAGGAGCGAGTCGCGCAGGTACGGGGCGGAGAAGCGGCCACGCTCCCACGCCTCGCCGGGCTCCGCGCCCAGCGGCTCGCCGCCCATGCGGCTCAGGACCGCCCCGGCCTCCGCCCGCCGCCCGGCCACCGAGCCGCCCTCGTAGCCGGCGATCAGGAGGCAGCCGGAGCCGCCGGAGCCGATCGCGTCGGGCTTGGCCAGGCCGATCATCGTCTCGGTCTCGTCCGAGAGCCGGAGCACGGTGGGGAGCGGGCCCTCCTGGGCGAGCGCGCGCACGGCGGCCGAGCCCTCCGCGAACGTCCCGAACCGCCACCCTTCGTACCGGCGCTCGACCGGCGCCCGGCGCACCCGGAGCCGGAGCAAGGTGATCACGCCGAACGCGCCCTCCGAGCCCAGCATGAGCTGCCGCAGGTCCGGACCGGCCGCCGACCTGGGGGCGCGTCCGAGGTCCAGGGTGCCCGACGGCGTGGCCACGGTGAGGCCCATGACCATGTCGTCGAAGCGCCCGTAGCCGGCGGAGGCCTGGCCGCTGGAGCGGGCCGCGGCGAAGCCGCCGAGCGTGGCGTACTCGAAGGACTGGGGGAAGTGCCCGAGCGTGAGGCCACGTCCGGCGAGCAGCCGCTCCGCCTCGGGCGCGCGCACGCCCGCCTCGAAGGAGGCCACCAGGGACTCCTCGTCCACGGAGAGCAGCCGGTCGAGCCGCGCGAGGTCGAGGGCGATCACCCCGGCGAAGCCCGGGCCGCCGGGCGCGGCCCCCCCGGCAACGCCGGAGAGCCCGCCCACCACGGAGGTGCCGCCGCCGAACGGCACCACGGCGATCCGCTCGGCCGAGCAGACCCGCAGCAGCTCGGCCACCTCGTCGTGCGAGCCGGGCAGCACCACCGCGTCGGGCGCGTCGGAGCCGTCGCCGGCACGCATGCGCAGCAGGTCGGGGGTGGACTTGCCGCGGGTGTGGCGGACGCGGGCCTCGTGGGAGGTCAGCACGTGCGCGGCACCGACGACCCCGGCCAGCGCGCCCAGGAGCGGCTCGGGCAGGGCGACGGGCGGCAGGCGCACCGACTCCAGGGCGACGGCCGGGGTGGCGGGCGCGCGCACGCCGAGGAAGTCGCGCAGCAGGCCGCGCACCTGCTCGGGCAGCTCGCGGGCCCGGGCGGGGTCGCCCCAGCCGGACCACAGCATCGGTTCGGGAGACACGCTTACACTGTGACACATGACGTCGATTCGTCACAATGAAGGCGTGCTGGACGCGGCACGCGAGTGCGTGCTGGCGTACGGGGTGCGCAGGACGACGCTCACCGACGTGGCGCGCCGCGCCGGGGTGTCGCGGATGACGCTCTACCGCCGCTGGCCCGACGTGCGCACGCTGGTGGCGGACGTGATGACCAGGGAGTGGGTGCGGGTGGTCGAGGGGCTCGACGTGGCCGACCCGGTGCGCGCGGTCGTGGCCGGGGTCAGGGAGCTGCGCGCGCACCCGCTGTGGCGCAAGATCGTCGAGGCCGATCCCGAACTGCTGGTGCCGTACCTGATCGACCGGCGCGGCGCGAGCCACGAGGCGGTCCTGGAGGTGCTGGAGCGAGCCGTCGGCGACCCGCGCAAGGCGCGGGCGGTGCTGCTGGTGGCGCAGTCGTTCCTGCTGTCGGCGCCCACGATGCTCGACCCCGTGACGATGGACGAGCTCGACGCCGAGCTCGCCGCACTGCTGGAGGCCTACCTTGGATAGCTCGTTGAACGCGCGGAGGCGGGCCGCGGAGCTGCGCGAGGTCGCCGAGTCCCGGCTGGACGTGCTGGTCGTGGGGCTCGGCGCGACTGGCACGGGGGCCGCGCTCGACGCCGCGTCCCGGGGGCTGCGCGTGGCGGCGATCGACGCGCACGACCTGGCGTTCGGCACGTCCAGGTGGAGCTCCAAGATGGTGCACGGCGGCCTGCGCTACCTGGCCAGGGGGCAGGTCGACGTGGCGTACGAGAGCGCGGTCGAGCGCGGGATCCTGCTCCGGACCACGGCTCCGCACCTGGTGTCGGCGCACCCGTACCTGCTGCCGCTGACGAAGGGCGTGTCGCGGCGGCAGGCGGCGCTGGTGATGAGCGGCTACCGGCTCGGCGACGGCCTGCGGGCCGCCGCGCGCACGCCGCGCCGCCTGCTGCCCGGCCCCACCCGGCTGAGCGCGGCCCGCGCCCGCACGCTGGCCCCGGTGCTGGACGGCGACGGCCTGCGCGGCGCGCTGCTGTCGTGGGACGGCCGGCTGCTGGACGACGCCCGCCTCGTGGTGGCGCTCGCGCGCACGGCCGCCGCGCACGGCGCCCGCGTGCTCACGCGCTGCCGCGCGCTGCGGCTCACCGGCCGGGGCGCGCTGGTGCGCGACGAGCTGACCGGCGAGGAGTTCGACGTCCGCGCCAAGGTGGTGATCAACGCGGCCGGGGTGTGGGCGGGGACGCTGGACCCGGAGGTCCAGCTGCGCCCGTCGCGCGGCACCCACCTGGTGCTGGCGCCCGGCACGCTGCCCGGCCTGATCGCGGGCATGCACGTGCCCATCCCGGGAGAGACCAACCGATTCGCGCTCGTCCTCCCCCAGCGCGACGGCCGCGTCCACGTCGGCCTGACCGACGAACCGGTGGACGGGCCGGTGCCCGACGTTCCGGAGGTGCCCGAGGAAGACGTCAGAACGCTCCTGGAGGTGCTGAACGGGGTCCTTGCGACTCAGGTGACCAGAGAGGCGGTCGCGGGCGCCTACGCGGGCCTCAGGCCCCTTCTGGCGGCCGACGGCCACACGGCGGACCTCTCCCGGAGGCACGCCGTCCTGTCGCACGACGGGGTCGTCACGGTCGTCGGGGGCAAGCTGACGACATATCGGCGCATGGCCGAGGACGCGGTGGATCGAGCGGTCTCGTACGCGAAACTCCCGGCGAGGCGGAGCCGTACCAGGAAGATCCCGCTCGTCGGGGCCGGCCCCCGGCCGGAGGGGGTGCCGCAGCGGCTGGCCGAGCGGTACGGCTCCGAGGCCGGGCCGGCGCACGAGCTCGTCAAGGCGCATCCCGAGGAGGTCGGGCTCGGCCTCACCGCGGGCGACCTGCTCTGGTCGGTCCGGCACGAGGGCGCGCTGGACGAGGGCGACCTGCTGGACAGGAGGACCAGGATCGGCCTGGTCGCGCGGGACAGGGACCGGGCGCTGGCCGCGACACGGGACGTTCTGGACCGTTGGGGCCGCGTCTGACCCCTCCAATCCGTTAGGTTAGTCTTACCTAATTCGGATCGGGGAGGGAGACCGGGCGTTGGCGAGGGGCTGCGAGCATCTGGCGGGGTGCCACACCGGAGAGGTGCCGACCTTGGCCAGCGCCACCGTGGGAGCCAGGCTCTGGATGCTCGTCGAGCACACCGGACCATGGCCGTCGCATCTGGAAAGCTTCGAGCTTCCTGAGAAGATTTCCGAACTCGTCCGCCGGGCGCTCGACCGCGGTATCAGGCCCCAGCTGATCCGCCGGCCCGGCAAGCGGACCCGCCCGGAGAATCAGGGCATCCGTGTGCTAGTCGCGTACGCGACAGGGGAGCACCCATGGCTGGCGAGCGGCGTCGTCGCAGGTCCTGACGATCTTGACCTGGACGCGCTGGTGGCGGGAGTGGTCCCGGAGTCCTGCATACTTGAAGACGAGCCGGTATTTCTGGTCTGCACGCACGCCAAGCGCAATGTGTGCTGCGCCCGCATTGGACTACCCCTCGCTCGGTCTCTGGCCGATTCGCTGCCGGACAGAGTGTGGGAAACGTCACACGTTGGCGGCGATCGCTACGCCGCCAACCTCGTGTGCTTGCCACACGGAATTTTCTACGGCAGCATGTCTCAGGCTGCTGCACTGGCAGCGGCTAACGCGTACCGGTCGGGCGAGGTCATCCTCGACCGCTACCGGGGACGCGCAGGCATCCCTGAGCCATTGCAAGCCGTGGAGCACTTCGCCCGAGCCCATACGGGAGAGTGCGCCGTCGGCGCGGTGGCCGTGGAATCCTCCAGGACGGACGGCGACGTCACCGAAGCGATTGTGCGCTGCGGCGACGTCCGGCTCCAGGTTGTGATTGAGCCATCGGTGTTCACAGCACCGTGTGGTACGGCTTGCGCCGAGACGATCACCACCTACCGGCTGGTTTCGCTGGACAGGCTCGCGCCTGTGCGGTACGCCACGCCTGCCCTCGCCTGAGCAGGGGAACATCGCGGCCCGACGTTGCGTTGGAACAGTGACGCCAAAAGCGTCCAATGCGGCTCAATTACCGAAATACCTCTCACGAAGGTGGTTTTCTCATGTCTCAGGTACGTCGGCAGCTCGCCCGCCCGCGCCCCAGCTGGGGTTGGCAGGATGATGCCGCGTGCCGGGGTGAGGACCTCGTGCTCTTCTTCGGCCCCGACGGGGAGCGGCAGCCCGAGCGTGACGTACGTGAGCGGAAGGCCAAGGCGATCTGCGCCCAGTGCCCCGTCCGCACCGAGTGCCTTGACTACGCGCTGTCCCGTCCGGAGAAGTACGGCACGTGGGGCGGTCTCAACGAAGACGAGCGCGCCTCCGAGCGTCGTCGTCGCATGCGCCGCGCGGCCAGCGCCGGCATCTCCGCCGCCTGACACACCCGGCAGCGTCACCATCATGCGTGATCACGCAGTTGTCCCGATGAACCGGAGCCTGGCCCTCCACGCCCAGGCTCCGGCGAACCCGGTCGGGACAACTGCCTGATCAGGCACCTCCAGGACAACCGGCCTCCGGGCCGGAATCGCGCCGTTCGCCCCCCAAAGACGCGGACGCGCCCATATTCGACGAAGCCGCCCCGGGCCCAGCGCCCGGGGCGGCTTCGTCGTTCCTCACGCCGGCCCGACGGCGGGCGGCGGTAGGGTGCCGCCCATGCCCCTTGACCCGCCTCACGGCCCCGCTACCGGCCCCGCGACCAGCCCTGTGACCGACGCCGTGACTGACCCTGAGACCGGCCCCGTCACCGCCGACGACCTCGACGAAGCCGTACGGCTGGCGATCGGCACCCTCCGCCACGCGCCCGCGGGCGGCTGGGACGAGAGGGCGGGCTCGCTGGAGTGGACCTGCTGGGAGACGGTCGAGCACCTGGCCGACGACCTGTTCGCCTACGCGGCACAGCTCGGGCTCGACATCCCGCCGCTCGACGGCTACGTCCCCTTCGCCCTGGACAAGCGGAGCCCGGACGGCCCCGGCAACACCATCCACGCCGACCCCGGGGCCGGTCCCGCGGGGCTGCTGCAGGTGCTGCAGTCATGCGGCGCGCTGCTGTCGGCGATGGTGCGCACGGCGCCGGCGGACGCCCGCGCGCACCACGGTTTCGGCGCGGCCGACGCCGAGGGCTCGGCCGCGATGGGCATCGTGGAGACGCTCGTCCACACCCACGACCTGGCCGAGGGGCTCGGCCTGGCCTGGGCTCCGCCGGCGGGCATCTGCGCGCGGGTGCTGGCCCGGCTCTTCCCCGACGCCCCGCTCGACACGGATCCGTGGACGACCCTGCTGTGGGCCACCGGGCGCGCCGACCTTCCCGGCCGCCCGCGCCTGACCGCGTGGCGCTGGTACAGCGCACCCCGGTGACCTCGTCCAGACCCGATCAGGCCTGGTTCACCCGTTCAGACCTGGCTCACACGATCAGGTCGTCGAACTCGCCGTCCTTGGCTCCGAGGACGAACGCGGTGATCTCCGCCCGCGTGTAGACCAGCGCGGGACCTTCGGGAAAACGTGAGTTACGCATGGCTATCTCCCCCGTGGGCAGGTTCGCGACTTCGACGCAGTTGCCGTTGGGGTTGCTCCGCCTGCTCTTGCGCCAGACGACGGGAAGACGACCGGCGGGCGTTCCGTTCCGGAACTCATGCATGGGGGCAGCTCCTCGCGATCTTACGGATGCACGTGCATCCGCGTTTGCGAGGAGACAATACGGTAACGCGCTGATCTCCATATAGCGGACGACCAAAAATCCCCTATGGAGTGGCTCACAAGGGAGGGCAGCTCAGAGGGAGAGCAGGCGCTCCAGGAAGCGCCTGGTCTCCTTCGGCTCCTCGGCCTGGACGCTGAGCCGGTCCATGACCTGCATGTAATGGTCGGAGTCTGCGGGTTTGTCCAGGTAGAGGGCGCTGGTGAGCTGCTCCATGTAGACGACGTCGGGCAGCTCCGGCTCGGGGAAGCGCAGGATGCTGAACGGCCCGCCGGCCGCCGCGTGGCCGCCCCGGTCGAACGGCATGACCTGGACCGTCACGTTCGGTTCGGCCGTCAGGTCGAGCAGGTGCCCGATCTGCTCGCGCATGATCCGCGGGCTTCCGAGCGTGCGGCGCACGACCGCCTCGTCGATCACGGCCCAGACCCTGAGCCCGCTCGCCAGCCGCCGCTGCCGCGTGGTGCGCACCGTCACGCGCCGCTCGAGCTCCTCCTCCGGCGCCTTCTCGTGGGCCAGCTCGATCACCGCCCTGGCGTAGTCGGGGGTCTGCAGCAGGCCGGGCATGAACTGGTTCTCGTACGTGCGGACGGCCGAGGCCGCGCCCTCCAGGCCGATGTAGACCTCGAACCAGGACGGCAGCACGTCGCCGTACTTGTGCCACCATCCGGGGGCGTTGGCCTGCTTGGCCAGGGAGAGCAGCTGCTCGCGCTCGTCCAGGTCGGTGACGCCGTACAGCGTCAGCAGGTCGGCCACGTCGCGCTGCTTGAAGCTGACCTGGCCGAGCTCCAGCCGGCTGATCTTCGCGTGAGATGCGCGAATCGAGTATCCGGCGTCCTCGCGCGAGATACCCTGCTCCGTGCGGAGCCTGCGTAGCTGGGTCCCGAGCAGGATCCGCAGCACCGTCGGGCTTCCCGGCGCATGACTGAGCAGTTTTCCCTCCGCGCGCTCCGCGCTCACCACACAGCTCCTAGATCATCTGCACGTGCAGATGCTTTTCGCATCTGTAAACAACGAAAAGTCTTGCATCGGTAAGCACTCCCCGTAAAGATGGGCATTGGATCACCAGACCGCGCTTCGGGGGCCTGAATGACGACTTTCGACGCACGGCCGCAAGCCGCCATCGGTTCTCGGCCACCGGGCTGGCTTTCCTCCATCCTGGTGGAGGGACGCGCCTGGGAGTGCGATGCGGTGTTCCCTTTCCACCAGCGTGTCGCGCTGGAGCCGGCGTGCGTGTCGACGGCCCGCCGGTTCGTCGACCAGACGCTCGCCGCGTGGGGCGCGCTGGGGCTCGCCTATGACGCGCAGCTCGTGGTGTCGGAGCTGGTGACCAACGCGATGCGGCACGGCGGCGGGGCCGCCCAGCTGCGCCTGCTGTGCCATGAGGCCGAGCTGGCGTGCGTGGTGTCCGACCACAGCCGCACGGTGCCGATGGCGACGGCGCCCGACGTGTTCTCGGAGTTCGGGCGCGGGCTGCGGCTGGTCGACGCGCTATGCACCGCGTGGGGCTGGCTGGTCCCCGGCGGCACGCGCAAGCTCGTCTGGGCCGTGCTCGCCGGCTGACCCCACCCCTCATCCGGCCGCCTTGCCCAGCAGTTCGAGCACGTCGGCGTCGCTGAGCTGGTCGAAGTGCGCGTACCACTGCCCGACCGCCCTGAAGTCGACCGGCGTGCGCAGCACGACCACCTCGTCGGCCTCGCGCCGCAGCGACTCGACGGTCTCCCGCGCCCCCACCGGCACGGCCAGCGTCACCTTGGCGGGCCGGGCCGCGCGCACCGCCCGCAGCGCCGCCCGCGCGGTGCCGCCGGTGGCCAGGCCGTCGTCGACCACGATCACCTCCCGCCCTTCGAGCGCGGGCGGCGGGCGGTCGCCCCGGTAGGCGCGCACCCTGCGGGCCAGCTCGTGCCGCTCGTCCTCGACCACGTCGGCGACGGACTCGGGCGTCATGCCCAGGCGGCGCAGCAGCGTGTGGTCGAACACCGGCTCGCCACCCTCGGCTATCGCCCCCACGCCCAGCTCGGGGGAGGGCGGGTAGCCGATCTTCCTCGTCACGAGGACGTCCAGGGGAGCGCCGAGCCTGCGCGCGATGGGCTCGGCCACCGCCACGCCGCCGCGGGGCAGGGCCAGCACGACGGGATCGTGCGCGCCCTCCAGCCGGCCGGCCAGCGACTCCCCCGCCTCGGCCCGGTCTGCGAACAGCTCCATGCCCCTTGCCTACCCGCTCACGAGCGCTCCCCACGCACCGCCAGGAAGCGCGGGGAGCCGGGGCGTCAGGGGCGGCCGCGGCCCGAGCGGCGCATCTCCTTGGTGATCACCTTCCACTTGTTCTGCTGCTCCTTGCGCAGCCGCGCGTCCGTGCGGGCGGCCATCCACGCCGCCTCCCGCTGCAGCTTGCGCCAGCTCTCCAGCCTGCGCTCCGGCAGCTCCCCGCTCTCCAGCGCGGCCAGCACGGCGCACCCGGGCTCGCCGGAGTGCCCGCAGTCACCGAAGCGGCACTCCGCCGCCAGCGACTCGATGTCGGCGAAGACCCGGTCGACCCCCTCGCCGATGTCGTAGAGGCCGATCCTGCGGATGCCGGGCGTGTCGATGACCAGCCCGCCCCCGGGCAGCGGGATGAGCTCCCGGTGCACCGTGGTGTGGCGGCCGCGCCCGTCGGCCGCGCGCACCTGCTGGGTCTCCATGACCTCGTCGCCGGCGAGCGCGTTGACCAGGGTGGACTTGCCGGCGCCCGAGGCGCCGAGGATGACGGCCGTACGGGAGCCTTCGAGGTAGCCGGAGACCAGCGGCACCCCGTCGCCGCGCAGCGACGAGACCGCGTGCACGTCGACCCCGGGCGCGGCCACCCGGACGTCGGCGAGCAGCTGGTCGAGGCCCTGCTCGAACAGGTCGGACTTGGTGACGAGCACGACGGGCGTGCCACCGGACTCCCAGGCCAGCGCGACCAGGCGCTCGATCCGGCCGAGGTCGGCGAAGTCGGTGGAGTGCATGGACGGCTCGGCCACGAAGACGACGTCGACGTTGGCGGCGAGCACCTGGCCCTGGCCGTCGCCCGACAGGCCGCCCACCGAGTCGCGGCTCACGCCGCCCCTGATGAACGCGGTCGTCCGCGGCAGGACCTCCTCCAGCTCGTAGCGCCCTTCGGGCAGCCACCGGAGGGCGGCCCAGTCGCCGACGCAGGGCAGCGCGACGGGATCGGCGGCCGACGCCCGGCGTACGCGGGCGCCGTGCCTGACGTGGAACTGGCCGTCCGCCGCGATCACCTCGGCGGCGCCGCGGTCGACGCGGGCCACGCGGGCGGGGACGGTGTCGGCGGGCAGCTCGGCGGCGCGCAGGTCGGACCAGCCGAGCAGGGAAAGATCGTAAGACAACGTGATGAAACCTTTGATCGAGAAGGGAGCCGGGCGGCTCAGCGGAGCCCCCGGAGGTGGACGGACGGCATGCCGAACAGGACAACCCGCATGGTCCTCACCTCCTCGATCGGTCGCGGCAGCGACTCTACGCACCCCGCGTACCAGGACGCAATCGGATTAAGTATTGCGATCTGTTGAACCCTGTCCGGCCGGGTGGCCGTACCACCTCCCGACGGACACGAGAAAGGGGAATGATGCGCGTCACCACGTATCCCCCACCCTCGGCCGAGGGGGCCGCCCGCGGGGGCGGGGCACGACACCGGATCGGCGGGGCGGGGCCGGACGGCGAGGCCGGTTCGGTATCGCCGATGCCCTGGCTCTGTCAGGGTGCCGGACGTATCGTGATCGATGACCGGCGGCGCCATGAGCCCGGCGGCGCGCCCGTTCCTGACGAGGTGGGGGGACCGCTGCACCAGGTCGTCGTGTCAGAGGCGCTGAAGGCGTTGTCGCCGGCGCACCGCGAGATCCTCAACGAGACGATCCTGCGGAACCGATCCGTCGACGACGCCGCCAAGGCGCTCGGCATCCCGGTGGGCACCGTGAAGTCCCGGGTCTACTACGCCGTCCGCGCCCTGCGCATCGCGCTCCAGGAGCGGGGGGTGCGGGCATGACCTCGAGAGTCGAGCACACGGACGTGGGGGCGTACGCCCTGGGCCTGCTGGAGGAGGACGACCGGCTGGCGTTCGAGACGCATCTGCTGGGCTGCGGCCTCTGCCGCGCGGAGCTATCCGATTTGTCCGGCATGGCGAGCGTGCTGAGCGGCATCGGCCCCGTGGAGGACCGCGCACCGCCCTCCCCCGAACCGGTGGTCAGCCTGCTCCGGCGCAGGCGCGCGGCCCACCGGCGCACCCGCAGGGGGACGTTCGTGCTGGGGATGGCGGCGGCGGTCACGCTGGTCGCCGGCGGGCTCGCGGTCGGCACTCAGCTCGCCGCCGGCTCCGCGCCGACGGTCGCGCAGGGGAGCGACGGCCACATGGGGCCCGCCGAGCAGTTCTACGCCGACGGCGCCCCCATCGAGGGGCGGGGTGTCGACGGGGTGACCGGCGGGCTGGTGGTCGAGTCCAAGGCCTGGGGCACCCACGCGGCGCTCCGGCTGGCGGGGGTGAAGGGACCGCTCCAGTGCGAGCTGGTCTCGGTCGGCAGGTCGGGAGAGCGGCGGGTGATGACCGGGTGGTCCGTGCCTCCAGCCGGGTACGGAGTGCCGGGTTCGCCCGACCCCCTCTACATGCACGGCGGCAGCGCGACCCCGCTGAAGGACATCGATCACTTCGAGGTGGTCACCTCGGCGGGCAGGAAGCTGCTCACCGTCCCGCCCACAGCCTAGGTCCGTACGTTCGCTCATTGACGGCGCTCGTTTTCTGCGCGACAGTACGGAGCATGGCCGGTGACCAACTGTCCGAGGTGTTCGACCTCATCGAGGTCCGCGCCCTGCTGACGGGCGGCTTCGCGACGCGGGGCCCGTGGGTGTCGCGCGCCGCCATCGACGACCCGCTGAAGTTCATCGCGATGGTGGGCGGCCGGGCCCGGCTGACCACCGACGGCGGCGGGCCGGTCGAGCTGGGGACGGGCGACGTCGCCATCCTGAACAACCGGTCGTGGCTGGAGCTGGAGGGCGGCGCCGGCGACGGGCCGCGCCGCGAGATCGTCCCCGAGGAGGGCTTCTCCTCCCCCGGCTTCGTCCGCGCCGACTTCGGCACCGACGACGTCATCGTGGGCGGCCGCGTCGATCTGAACCAGGCCGGTCAGGCGCTGCTCCTGCAGGCCCTTCCGCCGGTGGGGCACGTCCGGGCCTCGGCCCCCGCCGCGGCCACCCTGCGCGGCAGCCTCCGCCGGCTCTTCGACGAGGTGACCGGCGACCGGATCGGCTCGGCGTTCGCGATCCGGCAGTACGGCCAACTCCTGCTGCTGGAGATGCTGCGCGCCTACGTCGGCCAGGCCGAGCTGCCTCCGGGATGGCTCCGGGCCCTGACCGACGAACGTCTGCGCCCGGCGCTCAGCCTGATGCACGCCGAGCCGGGGAAGCCCTGGCGTCTGGAGGAGCTGGCACACGCCGCCGCGATGTCGCGCACGTCGTTCGCCGAACGCTTCAGGACGGTGGCGGGCGTGCCGCCGCTGACCT
Organism: Nonomuraea phyllanthi; assembly: GCF_006334985.2. Classification (GTDB taxonomy): domain Bacteria; phylum Actinomycetota; class Actinomycetes; order Streptosporangiales; family Streptosporangiaceae; genus Nonomuraea; species Nonomuraea phyllanthi. The sequence goes on along the minus strand of NZ_VDLX02000010.1, from coordinate 201,138 downwards.
ATCTCAACCGCTGGCGCATGCTGCTGGCGCAGCGCGCCCTCCGCGACGGCGACACCCGGGTCGGCTCGCTGGCGGCCGAGCTGGGCTACGCGTCGGAGAGCGCGTTCAGCACCGCGTTCAAACGGGAGGTGGGCGAGTCGCCCCTGCGCTACCGCCACAGGATGCGCGGCGAGCGCCCGCCCTCTCAGAACGCCCGGCGAGCCACCGTGACGGCGCCGTGACGCGGGGTGGCGCCCGCCGGGCACCGCCGTACCGTATGAACCTTCGTGGAGACGGGAGCTTTAGAGACCGGGAGCGGGGAACTGCGCGGTCAGCTCGCTCACCTCGCGGTGGACGCGCGAGATCACGTCGTCGGCGTCGCCCTTGGCCAGTGCCGTGACGACCTCGTCCATCCAGGCGCCGATCTGCCGCATCTCCGCCTCACCCATGCCCCGCGAGGTCACGGACGGCGTGCCGATGCGGATGCCGGACGGGTCGAACGGCTTGCGCGGGTCGAACGGCACCGTGTTGTAGTTGGTCTCCAGCCCGGCCCGGTCGAGCGCCTTGGCGGCCGGCTTGCCCGCGACCCCCTTGGACGTCAGGTCGATGAGGATCAGGTGGTTGTCGGTGCCGCCGGAGACGAGGTCGAAGCCGCGCCCGGCGAGCTCCTCGGCCAGTGCCTTGGCGTTGGCGACCACCTGGTGGGCGTAGGTCTTGAAGGCCGGCTGGGCGGCCTCGTGCAGCGCGACCGCGATGGCGGCGGTGGTGTGGTTGTGCGGGCCGCCCTGCAGGCCGGGGAAGACGGCCTTGCGCAGCGCGGTGGCCTTCTCCTCGTCGTCGGCCAGGAGCATGGCGCCGCGCGGGCCGCGCAGCGTCTTGTGCGTGGTCGTCGAGATGACGTCGGCGTGGCCCGCCGGCGTGGGGTGGGCGCCGCCCGCGACGAGGCCCGCGATGTGGGCGATGTCGGCGGCGAGGATCGCGCCCACCTCGCGGGCGATCTCGGCGAAGGCGGGGAAGTCGATGGTGCGCGGGATGGCGGTGCCGCCGCAGAAGATGACCTTCGGCCGGTGCTCGAGGGCGAGCTCGCGGACCTGGTCCATGTCGACGCGGCCGGTCTCCTTGCGCACGTTGTAGGAGACGGGCTTGAACCACTTGCCGGTGGCCGACACGGGGGAGCCGTGCGTGAGGTGGCCGCCGGACGGGAGGTTCATGCCCATGAAGGTGTCGCCGGGCTGCATGAACGCGAGGTAGATGGCGAGGTTGGCGGGCGAGCCGGAGTAGGGCTGGACGTTGGCGTGGGCGACGCCGAACAGCGACTTGGCGCGCTCGATGGCGATGGTCTCGATCTGGTCGATGACCTGCTGGCCCTCGTAGTAACGCTTGCCCGCGTAGCCTTCGGAGTATTTGTTGGTCAGCACGGTGCCGGTGGCCTCGAGCACGGCCCTGGACACGTAGTTCTCCGAAGGGATCAGCTTGACGGTGTCGGCCTGGCGCCGCTCCTCCGCCTTGATGAGCTCGGCGATCTGCGGGTCGACGCTAGCGAGAGAACTCATGACTCTCCTGTCATCATTGACAACCGGCGAAGACCCAGGCGCACGGCCTCCGCTCCCTTCGCTCCCCGGTGGTCGTTCCCACCCAATGCGCCAGTCGCGTCTCCCCCTAGAGGGTAGCGGACCTCATTTGGTCCGGCTCACGCCTGGCCAGAGCCGGTCGACCTCCGCGTTCAGGATCGCGCCGATGAGCACCGCCAGCGCGGTGATGTACAGCCACAGCAGCAGGGCGATGGGGGCGGCCAGCGAGCCGTAGACGGAGACGGGCGAGAACCAGGCGGCGAGCACGGCCCGCAGCACCGCCGCGCACACGATCCACAGGAACAGCGCCAGGATCGCGCCGGGCAGCTCGCGGTACCACTTGGTCCGAACCGGCACGCTGACGTGGTAGAGCACGGTCAGGAACAGCACGGAGCCGATGATGACGACCGGCCAGTAGAGCACGTCGATGAGGACGCCGTACTGGCCCGGCAGGGCGTCCTTGAGCAGGGTGGGGCCGATGACGAGGATCGGCATGACGATGATGCCGATGATCAGGCCGACGATGTAGAGGCCGAAGGACATCAGCCTGGTGCGGATGATGCCGCGCTCCTCGCCCAGCCCGTAGGCGACGGAGATGAGGTCGACGTAGACGTAGAGCGCCCTGGAGCCCGACCAGAGCGACAGCAGGAAGCCCAGGGAGATGATCGAGACCTTGCCCGCGTCGTCGCTGAGCACGTCGGTGATGAGCGGGTTGATCACCTTGTTGACGGCGTCGTCGGTGAACAGCAGCCCCGCCTGCTGGATCACCCATGACTTGACCTGCGCGACGACGGTGGAGCCCAGCCAGGTGCCGAGCTTGGCCAGCACGCCGATCAGCCCCAGCACGAACGGCGGCAGCGACAGCAGCGCGAAGAACGCCGCCTCGCCCGCCAGGCCGGACACCCGGTAGGTGACGCCCGCGTTGGTGGCCGCGCGGACGATCGCCCACGACTTCGTGTCGAGCACCCAGCTCAGCCTGGCCCGGGCATGGGAGGTCAGACCCCGCTTCGTCCGGGAAGGCGCATCGGTGGACGTCATGGCACCCAACGGTATTTCGCAGTGACTCTTGCGGACAGCTTACGTCCGCAGCACTGCCCTAATCGTTGTCGACGATGCGGGCGCCCAGCGGGAGGAGGGAGACGGGGACCAGCTTGAGGTTCGCGACGCCCATCGGGATGCCGATGATGGAGATGAACAGCGGGATCGAGGTCAGGACGTGGCCGATGGCCAGCCAGATGCCGGCGACCAGGCACCAGATGACGTTGCCGATCAGGGAGAACGCGCCCGCGTCCGGGTCGCGCACCACGGTCCTGCCGAAGGGCCACAGCGCGTACGCGGCGATCCTGAAGGACGCGATGCCGAACGGGATCGTGATGATCAGGACACAGCAGATGATCCCTGCCACCGCGTAGCCCAGCGCCAGCCAGAGCCCCGCGAAGACCAGCCAGATGACGTTCAGGATTGTGCGCATGCTCACAGCATGTCATCGACCGCGCCGCCCGCGTCATCCGGCAGGTCCCTGACTCCACCCTGAACCGGGCGGGGGCAGGGCAGGGTCATGGGCAGGGTCCGCACCGGGGCCCGCCGGGCATGATGCAGGCGTGATCTGCGAGAGCTGCAAGGACAAGCGTCACGAGGACTGCCGCGGCGGCTCCTGGTGCGACTGCCAGCACCATGAGGAGGAGGAGCGGCCGGAACCGGAGCTGAGCTGGCGGCGCCAGGGGTGAGCGTCCTGACAGCCGGGCTGACACCGGACAGTCCCACACTCTGGACCCCGTCTTGGACATACGGGACGGCCAGAGTATCTTCATAGGTATGCCAGCGGACCCCATGCTCGTCGGTCGACGCCACGTCGACCTCCAGCGTGTCCGCAGTGCCATCTGTTGCGACGCCCGCCAGTAACCCATCCTTTTTCTGCCGCTGAGCGCGTCGCACTCCTCCTCCCCTCCCTGCCCTCGATGATGAGGCAGGAGGACATCATGCGCGCGCCCATGAACCGAAGGACGCGCAATGAGCACCCCTGCCAGCCGCACTCCTGCCGGCCGCACTCCTGCCAGCCGGCACCACAAGCGCCCGCGCGGCGAAGGCCAGTGGGCTCTCGGTTACCGTGAGCCGCTCAACAAGAACGAAGAGAGCAAGAAGAACGACGACGGGCTCAACGTCCGCCAGCGCATCATCGACATCTACGCCAAGCGGGGCTTCGACTCCATCGACCCGGCCGACCTGCGCGGCCGCATGCGCTGGTACGGCCTGTACACGCAGCGCAAGCCCGGCATCGACGGCGGCAAGACGGCCGTCCTGGAGCCGGAGGAGCTCGACGACCGCTACTTCATGATGCGCGTGCGGATCGACGGCGGCCAGCTCAGCCTGGCCCAGCTGCGCACGATCGCGGACATCTCCAACGAGTACGCCCGCGGCACCGCCGACGTGACCGACCGCCAGAACATCCAGCTGCACTGGGTCGAGATCGAGTCGGTGCCGGACATCTGGCAGCGGCTGGAGGCCGTCGGCCTGACGACCACCGAGGCGTGCGGCGACACCCCGCGCGTCATCATGGGCTGCCCGCTGGCGGGGATCGACGTCGACGAGGTGATCGACGCGACCCCGGCCCTCCGCGAGCTGCAGGAGCGGGTCGTGGGCAACCCCGCCTACTCCAACCTGCCGAGGAAGTTCAAGACCGCCCTGAGCGGTTGCCCGGCGCACTGCACCGTGCACGAGATCAACGACGTGGCGTTCGTCGGCGTGCTCAACGAGCGCGGCGAGCCCGGCTACGACCTGTGGGTGGGCGGCGGCCTGTCGACCAACCCGATGCTGGGCAAGCGGGTCGGCGTGTTCGTACGGCCCGACCAGGTAGGCGATGTCCACGAGGGCGTGGTCGGGATCTTCCGCGACTACGGCTACCGGCGGCTGCGGCACCGCGCCCGCCTGAAGTTCCTGGTCAGCGACTGGGGGACGGAGAAGTTCAGGGAGGTCCTGGAGACCGAGTACCTCAAGGAGCCGCTGCCCGACGGCCCCGCCCCCGAGCAGCCGCGCTCCAACCGCCGCGACCACGTGGGCGTCTTCCCGCAGAAGGACGGCAACTTCTACGTCGGCTTCGCGCCCAGGGTCGGCCGGCTCGACGGCGACGCGCTGCACCTGATCGCCGACATCGCCGAGCGGCACGGCTCGGACCGGGTCCGCACCACGGTCGAGCAGAAGCTGGTCATCCTGGACATCGCGCCCGACCAGGTCGACTCGGTCGTGGCCGAGCTGGAGGCCAACGACCTGCGGGTCAAGCCGTCCACGTTCCGCCGCCAGACGATGGCCTGCACCGGCATCGAGTTCTGCAAGCTGGCCATCGTCGAGACCAAGAACGCCGCCTCCGACCTGATCGACGAGCTGGAGCGGCGGCTGCCGGAGTTCGCCGAGCCGCTGACGATCAACGTCAACGGCTGCCCCAACTCCTGCGCCCGCATCCAGGTCGCCGACATCGGCCTGAAGGGCCAGCTCGTCGTGGACGAGAACGGCGATCAGGTCGAGGGCTACCAGATCCACCTGGGCGGCTCGCTCGGCGCCAACTCCGGTTTCGGGCGCAAGGTCCGCGGGCTCAAGACCACCGCCAAGGCGCTGCCCGACTACGTGGAGCGCGTCGTGCGCAACTACGACACCCAGAAGAAGGAAGGCGAGTCGTTCGCCGACTGGGTGCAGCGAGCGGACGAGGCGGACCTCAAATGAGCGAGCGAGCGGTCCCGTTCCACTGCCCCTACTGCGGCGACGAGGACCTCGAACCGTACGAGGGCGAGCTCAACGCCGCCGGGCCCGCGTCGGGTGGCGGCTGGTACTGCCGCGCCTGCGCCCGCGCGTTCAAGCTGAAGTTCCTCGGGATCGGAGTGAAGATATGACGCTGGTGGACATCGAGGTCGGGCTGAAACAGCAGAGTGGCGCGCTCGACCTGCAGGACATCGTCGAGTCCGCCGCGACCTTCCTGGAGGGCGCCCCGGCGCGGGAGATCATCCGCTGGGCGGCGGCGACGTTCGGCGACCGGCTCTGCCTGACCTCCTCGATGAGCGACGCCCTGCTCATCGACCTGGTGAGCCGGGTCAAGCCGGGCGTGGACGTGCTGTTCATCGACACGGGTTACCACTTCGCCGAGACCATCGGCACGCGCGACGCCGTGCGGCAGGTCTACGACGTCAACGTGATCGACGTGAAGCCGTCGCGGACGGTCGAGGAGCAGGACCGCGACCTCGGCCCGCGCCTGTTCGGCCGCAACCCCGACCTGTGCTGCTACCTGCGCAAGGTGGAGCCGCTCAACCGGGCGCTCGAGCCGTACCTGGCGTGGATCTCCGGCATCCGGCGCGACGAGTCTTCCAGCCGGACGAACACCAAGGTCGTCGAGTGGGACGCCAAGCGGCAGATGGTCAAGGTCAACCCGATCGCGTCCTGGACCCAGGAGGACGTCGACAACTACATCGCCGACAACGGGGTGCTGATCAACCCGTTGCACTACGACAACTACCCCTCGATCGGCTGCGCGCCGTGCACGCGGCAGGTGGCCGAGGGTGAGGATCCGCGCAGCGGGCGCTGGGCGGGCCTGGGGAAGGTCGAATGCGGCATTCACCTGTGATCCCCACCAGGGGTCCCGTCCCGTTGGCAGGCGGGACGGCCCCCGGCCGCGTGCCACTGGTGGCGGTGGCGCACGGGTCGCGAGACCCGCGCGCCGCCGCCACCGTGGCCGCGCTGCTCGACCGGGTGCCGCTCGACGTGCGGGTGGCCTACCTCGACCACTGCGCGCCCACGCTCCCCCAGGCCCTCGGCGGGCTGCGGGAGGCGGTCGTGCTGCCGCTGCTGCTCACCGAGGCGTACCACAGCCGGGTCGACCTGCCGTCGGTGCTGAACGAGGTGCGGGCCCGCGAGCCGGGGCTGCGCGTGCGCTACGGCGCCACGCTGGGGCCTCATCCGCTGCTGCTCGCGGCGCTGGAGCGGCGGCTGGCCGAGGCCGGCGTGCGGGCCGGCGACCCCGACACGGCGGTGGTGCTGGTGTCGGCGGGTTCGAGCGACGCCCGGGCCAACGCGGTCATCGCGGAGCAGGCGCGCGCGTGGCGGCGCTCCGGCTGGTGGGCGGTCACGGCCGCCTACGCCTCAGCCGCCGGCCCCTCTCCCGCCGAGGCGGTCGCCGCGCTCCTGCGGGCGGGCGCGCCCCGGGTGGCCGTCGCGCCGTACCTGCTGGCGCCGGGGTATTTCGCGGACAAGGTACGCCGCGGCGCCCTGGAGGCGGGCGCCTCGGTGGTGTCGGACGTGCTCGGACCGGCTCCGGAGCTGGTCGAGGTGCTGGTGGAACGGTACGAGACGGCCGTCGGCGGCCTGCTCGGCGCCCCCGTCGTCCAATAGCCCCGTCGATGGCCCCGGTCGGCCGGCAGCCCCGTCGGCCGGCAGCCCGTCGTTCAGTAGCCGCGCCTGAGGTCGCGGTGTTCGTCGCGGATCTGCCGGTGCAGCTCACGGACGTCGTCCCGCACCTGCCGGTTCAGCTCGCGCACGTCCTCCCGCACGAGCCGGTTCAGCTCGCGGCCGTCGTAGCGCATCCGCCGGCCGAGCTCCCGCCAGTCCTCGCCGTGCAGCCGGCGCCAGTGCTCCCGCCAGGCGGAGATCCCGCGCTTCACCGGCTTCGCCTGGGCGTCACCGATCACCTTCACGTCGCCCATCACCGCGTACGCGCGCACCCGCACCGTGGGGACGTTCATGCCGGGGGCCGCCTGCAGGACGTCCACCTTCTTGTCGCCCATGACGGCGATGCCTTCGAGGTCCACGTTCACCCCGTCGGGCACGATGATCTTCACGTCGCCCATCACGGAGACGGCCACGATGTCCACCGCGTCCGTGCGCACCTCGGCCTCGCGCAGGTCGAGCAGCACGTCGCCCATCACCGCGACCGCGCCGAGCTCCTGGTCGATCCGCCAGGTCCCGCGCCGCTTGGAGTCGCCCATGACGCCCACGAACCAGCGCCGCTTCACGCCCTCGCGCGCCGGCGCGGGCGCGGGAGCCGGCACGGCCCCCGACGGCAGGTCCTGGACGAGCACCACCAGATCGGCGTGCGTGGCCGCGGAGTAGGCGGCCTCTGTGCGGTCCATCAGCTCGGCGAGGGTGAGCCTGCCCTCGACCGAGGCGACACGGAGCTGCTCGACGACGGCCTCGCGCTCGGCGTCCGACGCGCGGACCTCACCCGGATCAGTCATACTCGCAACATATCGCGTTTCGTCGGCTTTGAAGCTCCTCCTTCGGGAGGAAACCATGTCATCACTACGAGGTGTTCGAACCTGGGGCGGGTTCCGGCGCGTACCAGGCGATGACACGGGGCCCTGGCGCGGTCCGGGGCGCGGCCGGACCGGCTAGGGTCCCTGTCATGCATGAGGAACAGCTCTACCGCGCGGCGTTGAACGGCGACTCGGATACCGTGGGCAAGCTGCTCACCGGCGGCGCCGACCCCAACAGTGCGAGCGAGGAGGGGTTGCCGCTGTGCGCGGCCGCCGCGTGGGACCGCGTCGAGGTGGCCGAGGCGCTGCTGGCGGCCGGCGCCGACGTGAACGGCCGGGAGGACGGCGGCTGGACGGCGCTGCTGTGGGCCGCCGCCAACGGCAACGCCGCCACCGCCCGGGTGCTGATCGAGGTGGGGGCCGAGGTCGACACGGCCAACGACGACGGCGACACCCCGCTCACGCTGGCCGCCAGGCGCGGCGCCCTGGGTGTGGTCCAGGCGCTGCTGGACGCCGGGGCCGACGCGCAGAAATATGACGGCGACGGCGACACGCCGCTCGACATCGCCACCGCCTGGGTGGGCGTGCACCTGGAGAGCGCGCTGCTCGACCAGATCGAGCAGGAGGGCTGGGAGTACGTCGTGACCCGCCAGTACGCCAAGGACGGCACCGAGCTGGTCACCGTCACCGGGCGCTCGGCCGACGAGTCGGAGACCGAGCAGGTGCAGGCGCAGCGCGGCCACGCCGCCGTCGCGACCCTGCTGGAGGACGCCACGGACACGTACACGCCGGTCGAGCAGCTCGTGGCGCGGGCCCTGGCGCACCGCGACACCGACGAGGACGCCGAGACCTGGTGGATCGTCGCCGACTCCCTCGGCAAGCGGGCGGACGAGGAGACGTACGAGCTGCTGAGCAGGCTGTGCGCGAGCGAGGACGCCCGCGAGCGGGAGTTCGGGGTGGACGCGATCGCGCAGTTCGGGTTCGCCGACGACGAGAAGCCGTACCTCGACAGGACTCTGCCGCTGCTGCAGAAGATGGTCACCACGGAGGGCAACCCGCAGGTGCTCCGGTCGGTGCTGGCCGCGCTGGGCCACCAGGGCGACCCGCGGGCGCTGCCGTACGTGCTGGACGTCATCCGGCGCCCGGGGCACAAGCGCACCATGACGGACGCGATCGCGCTGGCCGACGTGCTGCCGCCGGGCGACGAGGAGGGGCTGGGGCTGCTCATCGAGATGACGGAGTCCGAGGACACCGAGGTGCGCGACTGGGCCACCGCCGGGCTCGCCGGGCTCGCGGCCGACACGCCCCGCGTCCGGGAGGCCCTGGCGGCCCGCCTCGCCGACCCCGACCTGCGCACGGTGGCGGAGGCCACGCGCGGGCTGCTGTCGCGAGGGGACGAGCGCGGGGCCCGTGGGGCGGAGCGGGTGCTGGCGGAGAGCGACGACGAGTACGCACGGGAGCTCGTCACCCGGCCCGCCGCCGACTGACCGTCCGGTGACCGCCCGGATCGCCCGGATCGCCCGGTGACCGCCCGGCCCCGGCCGCGCGGTGGTGCCGCCGGGGTCAGTCGCCGTTGAGCACCTGGGTCACCCATTCCAGAGTGCCGGTGCGCAGGGCCTCCTCGGCCAGGCGCTTGCCCGTCGGCGTGGTGATGGCCGCCAGCGAGCTGTCGATCCACCCCTGCACGTTGTGGTGGCCCTGCTCCCGGTATTCGATCGCCTGGATCAGGCACTCCAGCTTGTCGGCGTCCCGGGCGCAGACGGCTTCGAGGCTGGCCTTCTCCTCGTACTCGCCGACCGCGTCGGCCATCATGTCGGCCACCTCGGCGGGCACCCCGCGCACCTGGTCGGCGGTGACGTCCTCGTTGGAGGCCGGCTTGAGGTAGCGCTTGCCGATGTACGGGATGTCGGTGATGCGGGTCTCCTGCGTGTCGTGGAAGAGACTCATGAACGCCGCCCGCTCCGGGTTGCCGCCCTCGATCCGGGCGATCATGCCCGCGATGACGGCGGCGCGGAAGGAGTGGTCGGCGATGCTCTCAGGATCGCGTACGCCCGCCACCAGCCACCCGGTCCGCTTGTACCGCTTGAGCAGCCCGAACTCGTACAGCAGGCCCGCCAGCCCCGTCACCTCGTCTTCCACGAGGACCCCCTCTCCTCTAGAGTGACGAGCCTAAACGAAGGGCCCCCGAAATTCGTGGTGCCGGTCCGGGGCGGCGGGGCGCTCAATCGTCGAGCGCCGCGTACGCCGTCGTCCAGAAGTCCTGGATCACCCGCGGCGCCAGCGGCGAGTCCAGGGCGCGCTGGGTGAGCACGATGCCGACCAGGTCCTCGGAGGGGTCGGTGTACGCGTCGGTGCCCAGGCCGCCGCCCCAGCCGTACCTCCCCGGCCTGGTGGCGAGGCCGTCGCGGCGGCCCTGGACGGCGAGCCCGAATCCCCATCCCCCGGAGCCCAGGAACACCTCGTTGCCGGCCTTCTGCGCCGGCGTGAGGTGGTCGGTGGTCATCAGCTCGACCGACGCCCGAGACAGGAGCCGGCCGCCGTCATACCGCCCGCCGGCCAGCAGCATGCGGCAGAAGGCCAGGTAGTCGTCGGCGGTCGAGACGAGGCTGGGCCCGCCGCCACCGGACGGGAACGCCGGGGGACGGTCCCAGGCCCCCTCGCGCGGCCCCGGCCTGGGCACAAGCGCGCCGGTCGCGCGGTCGGCGACGTAGCTGCCCGCCATCCGGCCGAGCCGGTCGGCGGGCAGGTGGAAGCCGGTGTCGCGCATGCCGAGCGGGTCGAGGACCCGTTCGCGCAGGAACGCGTCGAACGGCCGGCCCGTGGCCCGCGCGACCAGCACGCCGAGCACGTCCGCCGAGGTGTGGTACATCCACGCCGTCCCCGGCTGGTGCATGAGCGGCAGCGCGCCCAGCCGCTTGATCCACTCGTCCGGCCCGAACGGCGGCCCGTCAGGGCCCGGGCCGACGCCCGCCTCCTCCATCGCCTGCCGCAGCGGGTGGTCGGTCATGACCGCGCCCAGGCCCATGCGGAACGTGAGCAGGTCGCGGGGCGTGATCGGCCGCTCGGCCGGGACGGTGTCGCCGAGCGGCGCGTCCGGCCGCCTGAGCACGCGCGGCGCGGCCAGCTCGGGCAGCAGGTCGTCCACCGGGTCGTCCAGCCGCAGCACGCACTCCTCGACGAGGATCATGGCGGCCGCGGCGGTGAGGGGCTTGCCCATGGAGGCGATGCGGAAGACGGTGTCCCGCCGCATGGGTGCCTGCCCGCCGGTCTCCGTCGTGCCGTGCGCGGTCACGTGCGTCTCCCCGCGCCGGTGCACGAGCGCCACCAGTCCCGGCACCTCGCCGCGCGTGACGGCGCCGTCGAGCACCGCCCGCATGCGTCCGAGTCCCTCCCGCGACAGTCCTGCGCCCATCGCCCCTCCTTGTGCTGTTCCGGTCGTCAGGAGGACAGACCGGCGGGCGGCCCGGAACTCATCGGTGTCACGCCGGGCGCCTCAGGGACCGGACAGGGCGGGGGCCGTGGCGAGGACGTCTCTGGCCAGAGCGAGGTCGCCGTCCAGGTCGGCGGGGAACCCGGCCGGATCGCCCCGGCCGCCCAGCAGGAAGCAGAACCTCACGACGTCGGCCGTGATGTGCGCGTCGGGCGGGCCGGGCCGCGGGTCCTCCACGCCGAGCGGGACCTGCCACTCTCCCCCGCCGTCGCCCGTCAGCGTGAGGTGGAGGGTACGGCCGGAGCCGTCCAGGCCTGACAGGAGCATCGTCCACGGCAGCAGGCGGGCGCACAGGTCGGCGGTGGGGCGGATGTGGTCGGCGACGGGGTGGGGCAGGCGGACCCGGGCGGTCTCGGCGGCGTCGGCCGTGTGGATCCACGTTTCGAGGCCCCTGGCCAGGATGTGGTCGCGTACGGGGATCTCCATGCCGTCCAAGGTCGCCGGGGTCGTGGGCTCCAGGTCGGCCAGGCGGCGGCACAGGGCGTCGGCCTGGGCCCGCCAGTCCCTCCTGGTCTGCTCGGGGCTGCGGGCCCGCTCGTACGCCTGCACGTCCCCGGTGCGGCCCAGCGCGTCGGTCGCGCCCATGGGCGGGCCCAGCACGGGAGCCCCCACGGCGGCGGCCAGCAGGCCGTCCTTGGCGGCCAGGTGGGCGACGAGCTCCTGAAGGGTCCAGCCCTCGACGATCACCCGTGACCAGTCGTCCTCACCGGCCGAGGCGAGCAGCGCGTCCATGGCGGCCACCCGGCCCGCGTACGGCTCGGCCCAGGGCGCGGTGGGGGCCGCGGGCCTGCGCCGGGCCCGTGCCCCGGCCAGCAGCTGGGGCCGCAGGGACCGGGCCGGCACTTCCGGGTCGCCCATCATGGTGTCCAGGTAGAGGCGCTCGACGGGGTTCATTTACACCTCTTCCTCCGCGAGCGCGTCCGCCAGGCGCCGCAGCGCCAGCCGGATGCGCGATTTGGCCGTGCCCTCGGGCACGCCCAGTTCCTCTCCCACCTGCCGGTAGGTCCTGCCGCCGAAGTAGGCCAGCTCGACCACCTCGCGCAGGCCGTCGGGCAGGGATGTGACCGCCTGCCGCACCCGCTCGGCCTCGTCGGCGGCGAGCACGGCGTCCTCCAGTCTGGCAGGTTCGCGCTCGAACAGCCGGGGCCCCATCGCCGAGACCTTCCGGCGCTCCTCGGCGCGTACATGGTCGACCGCGCGGCGGTGGGCGATGGTCGCCAGCCACGCGCGTAAGGTGCCGCGCTCCGGGTCGTAGGCCAGCGGCCGCTCCCAGAAGACCAGGAAGACCTCCTGCGTGATGTCCTCGGCGATCACCCGGTCCCTGGTGACCCGCAGGGCGAGCCCGAAGATCAGCGGCGACAGCCGGTCGTAGACCTCGCCCAGCGCGGACTCGTCGCCGCCGACCACCCGCTGGTGCAGCAGGCGGTCGTCGTACGGTGCCTCCACTGGCACCACACTCCCGTGTCATGCGGACCAAGGCGGCGGGTGCGCCGCGACCCGAGCATGTCACTATTCGCCGGAAAAGTAGAGACGGATGACCGCCGGCACGAAGGGCGATCGTCTTATTGAGAGACCAAGAGCGTGTTGGCGTGCGACAATCAAGTCACATGCGCGAGGTCTGGCCGGGCGAGCCCTATCCACTCGGCGCTACCTGGGATGGCGTGGGCACCAGTTTTTCGGTGTTCTCCGAGGTCGCCGAGCGGATCGAGCTGTGCCTTTTTCACGATGACGGCGCCGAGGAGCGGATCGACCTGCCCGAGGTCGACGGGTTCGTCTGGCATGGCTACCTGCCGGGCATCCAGCCGGGCCAGCGCTACGGCTACCGCGTGCACGGCCCCTACGAGCCGTCCCACGGCCACCGGTGCAACCCCGCCAAGCTGCTGCTCGACCCGTACGCCAAGGCCATCGACGGTGAGCTGACCTGGAACCAGGCGCTGTTCCCCTACTACTTCACCGACCCCGCCAGGCGCAACACCGAGGACAGCGGCCCCTACATGCCGAAGAACGTGGTGATCAACCCGTTCTTCGAGTGGGGCAACGACCGGCCGCCGCGCACCCCGTACCACCAGACCGTGATCTACGAGGCCCACGTGCGCGGGCTCACCATGCGCCACCCGGACGTGCCGCCCGACCTGCGCGGCACGTACGCCGCCGTGGGCCACCCGGCGATCATCGAGCACCTGCTGTCGCTCGGCGTGACGGCGGTCGAGCTGATGCCCGTGCACCACTACATCCCCGAGCACTTCCTGGTGGCCCGCGGGCTGACCAACTACTGGGGCTACAACACCATGGCCTACCTCGCCCCCCACGGCGGCTACTCCAGCGCGGGGACGCGGGGGCAGCAGGTGCTGGAGTTCAAGGGCATGGTGCGGGCGCTGCACGAGGCGGGCATCGAGGTCATCCTCGACGTGGTCTACAACCACACCGCCGAGGGCGACCACATGGGGCCCACGCTGGGGTTCAGGGGCATCGACAACGCCGCCTACTACCGGCTGCACGACGGCGACCGGCGCTACTACCTCGACTACACCGGGTGCGGCAACTCCCTCAACGTACGCTCGCCGCACGCGCTTCAGCTGATCATGGACTCCCTGCGCTACTGGGTCCTCGAGATGCACGTCGACGGGTTCCGCTTCGACCTCGCCTCGGCGCTGGCCAGGGAGCTGCACGACGTCGACCGGCTGAGCGCGTTCTTCGACCTGATCCAGCAGGACCCGGTGATCTCGCAGGTCAAGCTGATCGCCGAGCCGTGGGACGTGGGTCCCGGCGGGTACCAGGTCGGGAACTTCCCGCCACTGTGGACGGAGTGGAACGGCAAATACCGGGATATCGTGCGAGATTTCTGGAGGGGCACGCATTCCGCCCTGCCCGAGTTCGCCTCGCGCCTGACCGGCTCGGCCGACCTCTACGAGTCGTCCGGCCGCCGCCCGGTCGCCTCGATCAACTTCGTCACCTGCCACGACGGGTTCACCCTCAGCGACCTGGTCTCATACGACCACAAGCACAACGAGGCCAACGGCGAGGACAACCGCGACGGCACCAACGACAACCGCTCCTGGAACTGCGGCGCGGAGGGCCCCGTCGAGGACCCCGGCATCGTCCGGCTGCGCCGCCGCCAGCGCCGCAACTTCCTGGCCACCCTGTTCCTGTCGCAGGGCGTGCCCATGCTCTCCCACGGCGACGAGCTCGGGCGCACCCAGCGCGGCAACAACAACGCCTACTGCCAGGACAACGAGCTGGCCTGGATCGACTGGTCGATGGTGCACATGGAGCCGGACCTGCTGGACTTCGTCAGGGCGCTGTCGAAGCTGCGCCGCGAGCACCCGGTCTTCCAGCGCCGCCGCTTCTTCCACGGCCGCCACGCCGACAACGGCAAGCGCGACCTGGTCTGGCTCACGCCCGGCGGCAAGGAGATGACGGCGGGCGACTGGCACATCGGCTACGCCAAGTCGCTCATGGTCTACCTCAACGGCGAGGCCATCACCGAGCCGGGCCCGCGGGGCGAGCGGATCGTGGACGACTCGTTCCTCCTGCTCATCAACGCCCACCACGAGAACATGTCGTTCACGCTGCCGGGCGACGAGTGCGGCACGCACTGGGTGCCGGTGATCGACACCAGCCACGACACCATGGAGGAGATGTTCGTGGACGAGGGCTGGCAGGCGGGCGACCTGGTGGCCGTCACGGGCCGCTCGCTCCAGGTGCTGCGCCAGCCCCGGCGCGCCGCCCGGTAAGGGCCTCCTGCACCGGCCCTCCGCCAGGTGGAGGAGGTTGTCGGTCGGGTGTGCCAAGGTAGAGGAGTGCGGCGCATCTATCCCGACATTCAGGACAACCCGGACATCGTGCAGGCGTACGCCTACCCCGCCGACCGCCCGTGGCTGCGGCTCAACATGGTCGCAAGCGCCGACGGCGCCGCGTGGCTCAACGGCCGCTCGGGCGGGCTGTCGAGCCCCGGCGACAAGCGCGTCTTCCAGCTGCTGCGCGGCCTGTCCGACGTGATCGTCGCGGGCGCCTCGACCGTGCGCAAGGAGGGCTACGGCCCGGTCCCGCCCCGTGACTCCTGGGCCGAGCTCCGGGTCGGCCGGCCGAAGGTGCCGCCCATCGCGGTGATCACCCGCAGCATGGGCTTCGACCTCGACGGCGAGCTGTTCACCGACGCCCCAAGCCGGACGATCGTGATCACCTGCGAGGCCGCCCCGCACGAGCGGCGCGAGGCGGCGGCCAGGCACTGCGACGTGGTCGTGGCCGGGGCGGAGTCGGTCGACCTGTCCCTGGCCGTGGCCGCGCTGCACGAGCGCGGCCTGACCCGGATCCTGTGCGAGGGCGGCCCCCGGGTCAACGCCCAGCTCTCGGCCCACGACCTGGTCGACGAGCTGTGCCTGTCGATCAGCCCGCTGCTGGTGGGCGGCGGCGCGGCGCGCATACTCAACGGCGAGCCGTCGCAGGTCGGCCTGGGTCTCAGCCAGGTGCTGGAGGAGGAGGGGGTCCTCTTCTGCCGATACACGAGGGAGCAGAGCCATGATCGAGCCGACTGACCGGATGCCGAGTGACGAGGTGCCGGCTGAAGGGGTCCCAACTGCAGGGGTGCCGGCTGAAGGGATGCCGGCTGCGGGGGTGCCGGCCGACCGGGTGGGGCCCGCGGAAACGCCCGCCCCGGCTGATCGGGCGGAGCCGGTCGAGGAGCCGGAGCCGGTGCCCAACCTGCCGGTGCGCCCGCCGGTGCCGCCCATGCTGGCCAAGCCGGTCAAGGCCATGCCCAAGCAGAACGGCACGCTGTTCTACGAGCCGAAGTGGGACGGCTTCCGCTGCATCGTCTTCCGCGACGGCGACGAGGTCTATCTGGGCAGCCGCAAGGAGCGGCCGTTCACCCGCTACTTCCCCGAGCTGATCGAGGCGGTCAAGGCCGAGCTGCCCGAACGGTGCGTGGTCGACGGCGAGATCGTGCTGCCCATGGGGTCGCAGCTCGACTTCGACGCGCTGCAGCAGCGCATCCATCCGGCCGCGTCGCGGGTGAAGATGCTGTCGGAGCGGACGCCGGCCCAGTTCGTCGCGTTCGACCTGCTGGCGCTGGGCGACGAGTCGCTGATGGAGGCGCCGTTCTCGGAGCGCCGGGCGCGGCTGGAGGGGATATTTCCGGAGAAGGGGGAGTCCATCCGGCTGACCCCGGTCACGACCAGCGACGAGCAGGCCGCCGAGTGGTTCGAGACGTTCGAGGGCGCGGGGCTCGACGGCATCATCGTCAAGCCGGGCGACCAGCCGTACATCCCGGACAAGCGCACGATGTTCAAGGTCAAGCACGAGCGCACGGCCGACGTGGTGATCTGCGGCTACCGCGAGCACAAGTCGGGCCCGGTCGTGGGCTCGCTGCTGCTCGGCCTCTACGGCGACGACGGGCGGCTGCACCACGTGGGGGTGGCGGCCTCGTTCCCGATGGCGCGCAGGGCCGAGCTGGTGGAGGAGATCCGCCCCTACCTCGCGGAGCTGAGCGAGCACCCGTGGGGCCACTGGGCCGAGCAGGCGGCGGCCAACGTCGGCCAGCCCGCCGCCGGGCCGTCGCGGGGCGGGCAGCGGGTGCCGGGCGCGGTGTCGCGGTGGAACGCCAAGAAGGACCTGTCGTTCATCCCGCTCCGGCCGGAGCTGGTGATCGAGGTGGCCTACGACCAGATGGAAGGCGACCGGTTCCGGCACACCGCGCAGTGGCGGCGCTGGAGGCCCGACCGCACCCCCGAGTCGTGCACGTACGAACAGCTCGAACGGCCCGTCAGTTACAACCTCGACGACATCCTTGCCCGGTAGCGACGAAAGCCGTTATATCTCGTTTTATGAGCACAGGGGATGAGTTAAAGGCAGCCGTGTCCGCCCGCCGGGATCTCGGGCCGGACTTCGAGGACGCCGTGGTGGAGTCGTTCCTCGACAAGATGGGGCAGGAGGTCGACCGGCGGGTGGACGAGCGCATCGCCCAGCGCGCGCCCAAGGCCGCCGCCCGCGACCGGGTGGCCGACGGGCAGCGGCTCGCCCTGGCGATCGTCTCGGTCAGCCTCGGCACGATCGCCACCATCCTGTTCGTCCTGCTGGGGGAGGACAAGGCGCAGTACCTGATACCGGTCTGGATGGGGTTGATCATCATCAACGCGATCTTCAGCGGGGGACGGCGGCACTGAGGCCGCATCAGCGCAACCCGGTCACACCAGCCAGATGAGCCCGGCGAAGCGGCCTCCGGGCTGCTCGCGGCGGTGGGAGTAGAGCTCCTGCGACTCGATCGTGCAGCGGGCGTCGTGGCGCACGTCGCGCAGGCCCGCCGCCCGCAGCTGGGCCTCGATCCCGGCCCGCAGGTCGAGCGCCGGGGTCTCCCACGACGTCGTGGACCACGTCTCGGGCACGCGGGAGGCCACCCGCTCGCGCAGCTCGGCGGGCACCTCGTAGCAGCGGCCGCACGCCCCCGGCCCGACCAGCGCGACCATGCGCTCGGGCTGGGCACCCTTGGCCACCATTGCCGCCACCAGGGCGCTCGCCACGCCCGCCTCGGTGCCGGGGCGGCCGGAGTGGGCGGCGCCGACCATGCGCGCCGCCGGGTCGGCCACCAGCACCGCCGGGCAGTCGGCCCCGAGCGAGGCCAGCGCCAGCCCCGGCTCGGTGGTGAACACGCCGTCGAGCGGCGGCGGATCGTCGCCGAACGGCTCGCTCACGTAGGCGACGTCGGCGCTGTGGACCTGGCGCATGAACACGATGTCACGCACCCCGAGCTCGGCCGCCACCCCCGCCCGGTTGGCCAGCACGGCCCGCGGGTCGTCGCCGACCTTCCCGCCGAGGTTTCGCGTCGCGTACGGCGGGGCGCTGACCCCTCCATGGCGATCGGTGACGGCGACACGCACTCCAGGGGCCAGCTGCATGCCTCGATCTTAGAAGGTCAGCGGCCCTGCCAGGTGACCTTCTCCTTGGCGAGGAAGGCGGGCACGGCGGCGTGGAAGTCGTCGCTGCCGAAGACGGAGGCGACGATGTCGTCCCCGTCCGGCAGCCCGGCCACGCGCAGCCGCCTGACCGCCTCCTTGGCCGCCCACATCGACAGCGGCGCGTGGGAGAGCAGCCGCTCCTCCACCTCGGCCTGCCGCGCGGGCAGCTCGTCCGGCGGGCACAGCTCGGCCACGAATCCGGCGGCGTGCGCCTCCTCCGCCGTGTACATCCGGGCCCGCAGCAGCATGTCGAGCGTACGGGCGGGGCCGAGGTGGTGGACGAGCAGCGAGTACGTGTTCATCGACAGGCAGTTGCCCAGCGTCTTCGCGATGGGCGCGCCGAACCGGGAGCCGGGCACGGCCAGCCTCAGGTCGCAGGCGGCGGCCACGACGAGGCCACCGCCCACGCAGTAGCCCTGGACGACGGCCACG
Organism: Nonomuraea phyllanthi; assembly: GCF_006334985.2. Taxonomy (GTDB): domain Bacteria; phylum Actinomycetota; class Actinomycetes; order Streptosporangiales; family Streptosporangiaceae; genus Nonomuraea; species Nonomuraea phyllanthi. Next base: position 182,486 of record NZ_VDLX02000010.1, on the reverse strand, counting down.
GTCGGCACCTTGACGCGTTCGAGCCGGTCGATGATCCGCTGCACCTTGCGCTCGTAGGCGATGCCGTCGTCACCGTCGGTGAAGCTGGAGAACTGCGAGATGTCGGTCCCGGCGACGAACGCCCGCCCGCCGGCCCCCGACAGCACCAGCAGCTTGAGCCCGGGGTCGGCGTCGACCCGCTCGCAGGCGTCGTAGAGGCCGTCCCACATCGCCCAGGTCAGCGCGTTGTGCTGGCCCGGCCGGTTGAACGTCACCCGCAGCACGGGCCCGTCGGCGGTGACGAGAAGCTCGCTCACACCGTCTCCTTCTCTCTGCGTGGTAGGAGTTTCAGCAGCGATGGCCCGGCCACCAGCAGCGCCGCCAGCGCGAGCACCACCAGCGCGATCGGCCGGGTGAGGATGAGGGTCAGGTCGCCGTCCCCCATCGCGGACGTCTGCACGAGCGCCTTCTCGAACAGCGGCCCGATCACCAGTCCCAGCACGAGCGGCGCCATCGGTAGATCAAACTTCTTCATGAAATATCCCACCAGGCCAGAGACGAACACGATCCACACGCTGAACATGTTGTTGTCGATCGAGTACGCCCCGACGAAGCTGGTGACCAGGATCAGCGGATACATGTAGCCGTACGGGATCCGCAGCATCTGCGCGAACAGCGGCGCCAGCGGCAGGTTCAGCACCAGCAGCAGCACGTTCCCGATGAAGAAGGACGCCAGCAGCCCCCACACCAGCTCCGGCTGCTCGTCGAAGAGCAGCGGCCCCGGCTGGATCCCGTACATCATGAACGCGCCGAGCAGCACGGCCGTGGTGGCGCCGCCCGGGATGCCCAGCGCGAGGGTGGGCACGAAGTTGGCGTTCGCGGCGGCGTTGTTGGCGCTCTCGGGCGAGGCGACGCCCTCGATCGCGCCGTGGCCGAACTCGTCCCTGTGCTTGGAGACCCGCTTCTCCACCCCGTACGCGAGGAAGGAGGCCAATGTGGAACCAGCGCCCGGCAGGCAGCCGAGCAGGTAGCCGATCAGGCTGCCCCGGGCGATGGCCCCCTTGGAGCGGGACAGCTCCTCGCGGTTGATCACCAGGTCCCTGAAGCGGGCCCTGATGGGGGCGGCCGCGCCCTGCCTGATCTGGTAGAGCACCTCCCCCACCGCGAACAGCCCGATCATCACCTGGACGAACGGCAGCCCCGAGAGCAGGTCGACGTCCCCGAACGTGTAGCGCGGCAGCCCGGTGGCCGCGTCCACGCCGACGGTGGCGAGCAGGATGCCGAGCACGGCCATGGCCAGGCCGCGCAGGCGCGCCCCGCTGGAGAAGCTGACGATGGTGGTGAGGCCGAGCAGCATGACGGCCAGGTTCTCGGGCGGGCCGAAGTCGAGCGCCAGCTTGGCGAACGGCGGCGCCATCGCCACCAGCAGCACCAGCGAGACGATGGCGGCCACGAACGAGCCGATGGCCGCGATCGACAGCGCCGCGCCCGCACGGCCTCTGCGGGCCATCTGGTATCCGTCGATCGCGGTCACCACGCTCGCCGCCTCGCCGGGCGTGGAGATCAGCACGGACGTGATCGTGCCGCCGTACTGGGCGCCGTAGTAGATGCCCGCGAGCATGATGAGCGCGGTCAGCGGCTCGAACGACAGGGTCAGCGGCAGCAGTACGGCCACGCCGGTCGTGGAGCCGAGCCCCGGCAGCAGGCCGATGACGGTGCCGGCGAGCACCCCGACGAAGCACCAGAGCAGGTTGGCGGGCGTGAGGGCCGCGCCGAAGCCCATCATCAGGTTGTCGAGCATCAGCCGTCACCCCCGACGCCCAGCAGCCCGGCGGGCAGCGGCACGGTCAGGAAGAGCACGAACACCGCGTAGATCACCACCGTGGCGGCCACGGCCACGCCGGCGGCGGACACGATCCGCTGCTTCTCCACGAACGCCGACACGGCGAACACCAGCAGCCCGAACGCCACCAGGAACCCGGTCAGCGGCACCAGCAGCAGCGCGACCAGCAGCATGCCGAACACGGTCCACAACGTCCTGACGCGCCGCGGATCGGCCGCCTCCTCCTCGGGCTCGGGCGCGGCCCGCCGTACGGACCGAAGGAGGCAGGCGGCCGAGATCACGGCCAGCGCCGCGCCGCTGACCAGCGGCAGGAACCCGGGACCCACCTGACCGCCCTCCCTGGTGACGCCGTAGCCGAACGAGACGCCGGCCATGGCCGCGGACAGGCAGACCAGCAGGCCCCAGACGGCGGCCTCGCCCCGCAGCAGCCGCCTCATGACGGCTTCTTCAACAGCGGCGCGAGCGCCGTGTCGAGCTGTTCGAGGTAGGCGGCGAAGTCGTCGCCGTACAGCTCGGACTGCTGCAGGTAGTTGTCCTTGAGCCACTTCTGGAACTCGGCGGTCCTGGTGATGCCCTTGGCGGCCTGCACCCAGTACGCCTTCTCCCGCTCGTCCAGCCCGCCGGCCCCCAGGATTCCTCTGAACTGCACATACGACACGTCGATGCCCTGCTCCTTGGCCGTGCCGAGGGAGGCCAGCTCGGGGTAGGTGTAGCGCTCGTCGGTGGTGACGCACAGGCCCCTGAGGTCGCCGGACCTGAACTGACCGATCACCTCGCCCGGGTTGAGCAGCGCGACCTGCACCTGGCCGCCGAGCACCGCGGGCACCAGCTCGCCGCCCGACTCGAACGGCACCCGCTGGAACGTCACGCCGGTCTTCTGCTCGATCAGCGTGAAGATGACGTTGTCGACGCCGTACGCGCCGGACATGCCCACGCTGACCCGTCCTGACTTGGCCGCGTTCACCACGTCCGTGCAGGTCTTGAACGGCGAGTCCTTCTTGACCACGAGGATGCCGCCGTCCTCGGCCAGCTTGGCGACGGGCGTGAAGTCCTTGCGGGTAAAGGACACCTGGCCGCTGATCGGCAGGGACAGGATGGCGTTCTCGGTGGCGAGCAGGTAGTTGCCGTTGCCCTTCTTGCCGAGCAGCGCGGAGTAGCCGACCGCGCCCGAGCCGCCGTCGCGGTTCTCCACGGTGACCTTCAGGCCGGGCTGGGCCTTCTCCAGCGCGGCGGCGATGGAACGGCCGGCCAGGTCGCTGCCGCCGCCCGCGGCGAACGGCACGATCATGCGGACGTCGCCGCGGGGCTTCCACGCGCCCCCGCCGCTTCCGGCGCCGGCGTTCGTGCCGCCGCAGGCGGTCACGCCGAGCAGGAGCACGGCGGCGGCCAGTGCCGCCCTCACGACGCCAGCTCCTTCAGCCTGGCGTCGAACGTGTCCAGGTTGATGATGAAGCGTTCGTGAGTGCCCTCGCCGACCTTGCCGTTGGCGTCCTCGGCGACCACGGCGAACGCCACGCGCCGCCGGTCCACCTCGGTCACCGTGGCGGTCGCGGTCACCTCCCCGCCCTTGAGCGTGGGCGCCACGTGCGCGATGTCGACCTTGCTGCCGACGCTGCCCTCGCCGCCGGCCAGGTAGGGAGCCAGCGCCTCGATGGCGGCGTCCTCGATCAGGTGGACCAGGTTGGGGGTCGAGAGGATGTCGTGCTCGCCGCGGCGGGTACAGTGCCGCTCCGCCACGACCCAGGTGAGGCTGGCGCTCACACCCGGGGTCAGCTGGTCGCTCATGAACTCTCCAAGGGGGTGGGGGATTGAGCCGCCGCGCCTTCGGCGAGCAGCCGGTCGATCTCCTGCTCGGTCAGGCCGCACTCGCGCAGCACCTCGACGGTGTCCGCGCCGAGCAGCGGCCCGGCCGGCCCGCGTCTCGTCGGGGTGTGCGAGAAGCGCATGGCCGAGCCGAGCTGGCGTACGGGGCCCATGTCGGGATGCTCGGCATCCCAGAAGAACCCGCGCCGGTTCAGGTGCTCGTCGTTGAACACCTGCGCGTAGTCGGAAATGGGGGCGCACGGCACGCCGTGCTCGTCGAGCGCGGCCACGATTTCGGCCGTGGTGCGCCCGGCGGTGACCGCCTCGATGGCGGGGATCAGCTCGTGGCGCAGGCCGTGCCGGTCGTGCGCGTCGGCGTAGCGCTCGTCGTCGAGCAGATCGGTCAGGCCGAGCGCGAGGCAGAAGCCGCGCCAGGTCTTGGGGGTGACGGCGCCGACCGTGCACCAGCCGTCCGAGGTGCGGATCGCCTGGTACGGCGCCGTGCTCTGGTGCGCCGAGCCGAGCGGCCGGCCGACCTCGCCGGTCGCGAAGTACTTGCCCGCCTCCCAGACGGCGAACGTCACGGCCGACTCCAGCAGCGACACGTCCACGTGCTGGCCCTGGCCGGTCAGCGTGCGGGCGTGCAGGGCGGAGACCGCGCCGAGCGCGCCGTAGAGCCCGCACACCAGGTCCGCGACGGGCACGCCGACCTTGACGGGATCGCCGCCGGGCATGCCGGTGACGCTCATCAGCCCGCCCCTGGCCTGGGCCATGATGTCGAGCCCCGGCTTGCCGGCGAGCGGCCCGTCCTGGCCCCAGCCGGAGGCGGAGACGTACACGAGTCCGGGGTTGAGGGGGCGGAGGTCGTCGAAGCCGAGGCCGAGCCGGCGCATGGCGCCGGGCCGCAGGTTCTCCACCAGCACGTCGGCGCCGGCGACGAGGCGGCGGAAGGCCGCCGCGCCCGCCTCGGACTTGAGGTCCAGCGCGACGGAGCGCTTGTTCCTGTTGAGGCGGGCGAACGGGGAGCTGTGCCCGGCCGTGAACGGGCCGATGGCGCGGACCGCGTCGCCTCCGTCGGGGTTCTCGACCTTGACGACGGTGGCGCCCAGGTCGGCGAGCTGCATGGTCGCGAAGGGCGCCGCCATGAACGCGCCGACCTCGACGACAAGAATTCCGGACAACGGAGTGGTCATTTGTTGCGAAAACCTCACTTCGGACCGGGGTTGGTCTATTGTCTACAGAAGACAACTCGGCTGGACAAGGGTTCTGCCGGAACTTCTTCGGCACTATGGCGACAGACGCCGATCGCCTACGACAAGAGAGACCACGATGCGCATCGAGGCACCCCCCAGCATGGTCCAGCTCGCGACCGAGGCGCTGATGCGCATGCTGCTCAGCGGCAGGCTGCGGCCCGGCGACCGGGTCGTGGAGAACCAGCTGACCCAGGAGCTGGGCGTCAGCAGGCCGCCGCTGCGCGAGGCCATGCGGGTGCTGGAGCAGCAGGGGCTGATCACGCAGCAGCCGCGGCGGGGCGCGTTCGTCACGCAGCTCACACTGCACGACATCTACGAGATCGTCACGCTGCGCCGCCAGCTGGAGCGCATGGCCGTGGACCTGGGCGTCCCCGTACGCGAACCGGCCCGGCTCCAGCGCTGCCACGCCGCGCTCGACCGGCACGAGGCCTGCGCGCGATCCGGCGACTGGCTGGGCGTGCTGGAGCAGGCCGTCGAGTTCCACAGCTCGGTGATCGGGCTGTCCGGGCACCGGCGGCTGGAGGAGGCCTACCGGTCGATCCAGCTGCAGATGCTGCTCTGCATGGGCATGAACCGGCAGGCCAGGGCGTCGGGCGAGTCCCTCGTCGACGACTGGGACCGGCATCGCCGCCTCCTGGAGGTGATCGAGGCGGGCTCGCCCGAGGCCGTGCACCGGCAGCTGGCCACGCATGGGGACATGACGTTCCTCGACGGCATCGAGGAACGGGTCGGCGGCCACTCCCCCGAGTCGCTGGCCTGGCTGAAGCGGGTCAGGGAAGGAGACACATGATCGAGGCGCTCCAGGAGGCGGTCGGCTGGACGGGCCCGCCGCGCGAGGACGTGATCGAGCGCCGCCACCTGGCGTTCTACCTGCACGCCATCGGGGCGACCGGCGACGAGGTCCCTCCGACGTTCACGGCGTGCTTCCTCGACGAGCCGCCCTCGCTGCCGGCCGCCGCGTCGTACGGGTCGGGGTGGCTGAACGGCGGCGACCGGTTCGAGTACCACGCGCCGCTGCGGGTGGGCGACGTGATCGTGTCGCGGCCCCGGTTCACCGGAGTGGTGGAGAAGAACGGGTCGGCCGGGACGTTCGCGCTGCTGACGTTCGAGACGGAGTTCAGGCGGCCGGACGGTGAGCTGGTGGTCAGGCACATCGGACGCAGGATCAGAAAATGACCGACATTCCCCCTCTGGCGGACATTCCCCCACTGACGGAAACGACCACCTTGCGGAGGCTCGTGGAGTACGCCGGGGCCTCCGGCGACTTCTACGGGATGCACTACGATCTCGACTTCGCCCGCTCGCTGGGCCATCCCGAGCTGGCCGTGCACGGCCTGCTCAAGGCCGCCTACCTGGGCCGGCTCGTCACCGAGTGGCTGGACGGGCGGGGCCGGCTGGCCGTGCTGGAGGTCAGCTACCGTGGCATGGACTTCCGCGACCGCGCCCACACGTGCCGGGGGCGCGTGGTGTCGGCGGCGGCGAACCGGGCGGAGCTGGAGCTGTGGGGCGAGGACGACACGGGCCGCCGCACCACGCTCGGGCGCGCCGAAGTGATCTACGACGAGGAGCCTTCCCCATGACGAACCTGGCCGACCTGCACGCTCTCATGGCCCGGCTCGGCCACCCGGTGGCCGGTGCCGCCACCGCCGTGGAGTCGCGGTTCGCGGACGGCGCGCCGTACCGGTTCGAGATCCCCAGCGTCGAGGGGCCCGCCGTGCTGGAGACCGTGGTGGCCGAGGCCGACCGGCTCGGCGTGCCGGTCGCCAGGACGTCGCAGGGCAGCGGCGTGATGATGCTGACGGACGCCGAGATCTCCGAGATGGCGCGGATCGGGGCGGAGCGCGGCATCGAGGTCAACCTGTTCCTCGGGCCGCGGGCCGCCTGGGACACCGGCGGCCAGGCCAAGCTCACGCAGGCCGTGGGCGCCGCCGCCCGGGGCAACGCGATGGTGGCGGCCTGCGTCGCGGACGCGCTGCGCGCCTGCTCGCTGGGCATCCGCAGCCTGCTCGTGGGCGACCTCGGCACGCTGGACGTGCTGCGCGAGCTGAAGGCGGACGGCACGCTCCCCGCCGGTCTGGTGCTGAAGACGTCCGTGCTGATGCCGCTCACCAACGGGCCGACCGCCGCCGTCCTGGAGCGGCTCGGCGCGACCACCGTGAACGTGGGCACCGACCTGACCGTGCCGCACCTGGCCGAGATCCGGGCCGCGACCCGGCTGCCGATCGACCTCTACCTGGAGGTGCCCGACGACCAGGGCGGTTTCGTGCGCTTCTACGAGGCGGTGGAGATCGTCCGCGCCGCCGCGCCCGTCTACCTGAAGATGGGGCTGCGCAACGCGCCCAACATCTACCCCTCCGGCGGCCACCTCGGGGCGGTGCCCCGGGAGCTCGGGCGCGAGCGCGTCCGCCGGGCGGCCCTGGTGCAGCGGCTGATCGAGGAGCTCGACCCCGGGCTCGCCAAGCAGGCCGGCGCCGGTCCCGCCCCCGACCTCGGCGTCCCCGAAATCTAGCCGTTCAGCCGGTGGACGGTGAGCGGGCCGCCGCCCCAGCGGCCGATCGCCTCCTCGTCGGCGAAGGCCAGCACCCGCATCATGTTCCCGCCGTCGCTGAGCTCGACGTTGCGGCGCAGCCGGCTCACCATCGGGCCGGACAGGCGCGTGGTGCCGGCCTCGACCGTGTCGCCGTAGTGGGGGGCGAAGGCGACCCCCGCGAAGCCGGTACGGCGCAGCAGCGTACGCACGGTCACCGACGAGTAGAACATCAGGTGGTTCTTGGTGAACCCGCTCCACCCCGACCCGTACGCCTTGAGCTGCGTCGAGTGGGCGTTCACCGTCAGGATGAGCAGCAGCCCGCCGGGCGCCAGCAGGCTCCTGAACCTGCCGAAGTCCTCCAGCGGCCGCGGCAGGTGCGCCAGCACCGACCAGAGCGTGATCACGTCGAAGCCGCCCGCGGCGATCTCCGGCACGTCCTCGGGCGCGCCGTAGAACGTGCGCGCGCTGTCCAGCCGCTCGTTGGCCTGGACGACGGACTCGGGCGACAGGTCCACCCCGAAGGCGTCGAACCCGCGCCGCTCGGCCAGCTCCAGGAACAGCCCGACCCCGGAGCCGAAGTCCAGCAGCCGCCGCTCCTTGCCCTCGTCGAACACCGGCGAGAACGCCTCCATGGTCAGCTCGTAGCGGCGTTGCCGGTTGGCGGCGTACCTGCCGGTCAGGAAGGTGTTGTAGCCGGAGGCGTACAAGTCGCCGAGGCGTTCGGGGCGGATGCCCGGGTTGCGGTAGAGGAAGCCGCAGGCGGGGCAGCGCACGACGTGATAGCTCCAGCCGTTGGCGCCCGGCTCGAAGAGCGGCTGCTGGCGCGACTCCCCGCACATCATGCAGCTCAGGAACTCCTCGATGTCCTTGAGCGGCCTGAGCCGCTGGTATTCCGCCAGCGACATGACCGGGGCGCGCCTGATCAGCCGGCGCCACTGGGCCTCGCGTATCAACCGCTCCCCCGGGCGGACATAGACCCGCTGACTCGACGGGATGCGGTCATAACGGGAGCCATAGGCCAGGCGGCCCAGCAGTCGACGTGCCATGCGAAGCGTCCTGCCCGCCCGCGTAGATGACCATGCGTGGGCGTTCGCGTACTTTACGTGATCTTGGGAGTGGCACATTACGGCCCGGATCCGGCCTGTGAAAAGGCGGTCCTCATCCAGATTTGGTCAGATAGATTTACGCCTCATGAGCGAGGGGATCAAGGACGGGGCCGCCCTGCCGGAGGCGGCGGCGCAGTCCCGCGCGTCGGTGTTGCGCAGCCGCGCGGAGTCGTACATCGCCCTGTCGAGACACGACGCCGCGATCGCGGACCTGACCGAGTCGATCGCGCTGGTGCCCGACAACGCCCGCGCCTGGCGGCTGCGCGGCGAGAGCCACCGCGTCATCGAACGTTACGAGGCGGCGCTGGAGGACTTCGACCAGGCGCTCAGGCTGGAACCGGACAGCGCGTACGCCTTGGGCTCGCGCGGCCAGACCTACACCGCCATGGGCCGCCTGGAGGACGCCATGGCCGATTTCGAGCACGCCCTCACCCTCTCTCCCGACTCGCTGTGGATCCTGGAGGCCAAGGCCGACGCCCTGGTGGACCTGGACCGGCTGGACGAGGCCCTGGAGACGCACGGCAAGATCATCGCCCTGAACGAGGAGCTGCCCTACTCCTGGGCCGCCCGCGGCGACCTCTACCAGCGCCTGCACCTCTACGCCGAGGCCATCGACGACTACACCAAGGCGCTGGAGGTCAATCCGGAGTACGTGCGCGCGCTGAGCCGCAGGGGCGAGGCGCTGCGCATGATCGACCGCTACGAGGACGCGCTCGCCGACCTCAACCGGGCGCTGGAGCTGGACCCCGACAACGACCGCGCCTACGGCAGCCGGGGGGCGGTGCTGAGCGAGCTGGGCGACAACGAGGCGGCCCTGAGCGACCTGAACAAGGCGGTGGAGCTGGACCCCGAATACATCTGGGCGTACCGGGTGCGCGGGGAGATCCTCCAGGAGCTCGACCGCCACGAGGAAGCGGTCGCGGACTTCACCAGGGCCCTCCACCTCGAGTTCGGCGACTGACGCGGAAGTGGCCAGGCGGGCGTGCCGATCACGAGGGGGCGCCCGTCCCTGGGCCGTCGGCGCGGGCGCCGTTATTCCGTTGCCGCGCGCCACGCGGATCACCCATGATGGCGCCTATGGCCACGACGCGACGCGCCGACATGTTCACCGCGGACGGCAAGCCCTCCGACGACGACCCCCGCGAGAGCGGGCCCACGCTGGGCGACGAGCGCACGACGCTGGCCGAGGCCCTGCGCTGCGCCCGGCTCACCCTGGAGATGAAGTGCGCCGATCTCGACGCCGAGGCCATGGCGAGGCGCTCCGTCGAGCCGTCCACGATGTCGCTCCTGGGCCTGGTGCGCCATCTGGCCGAGGTGGAGCGCGCGACGTTCCGGGTGCTGATGGCGGGCCAGGACGTGCCCAAGCTCTACTGCTCCGACACCGACCGCGACGGCGACTTCGACGGCGCGGTCCCCGACCCGCGGGTGGTGGCGGAGGCGTGGGAGGCGTGGCGCGCGGAGGCGGACTTCGCGACGCGGTTCGTGGCCGAGGCGCCCAGCCTCGACATCACCGCCGACGATCCCCACAACCTGCACGGCAGCGGTGGCGGGGCGATATCGCTGCGCGAGGCGCTGGTCGGCATGGTCTGGGAGTACGGCCGCCACATGGGCCACGTCGACCTGCTGCGGGAGCGGATCGACGGACGCATCGGCCAGTGACGACCACGGGCGGGGCGGGCCGCGCCTGCCGCCACGGTGGACGGCGTCGAGATCCGCTACCTTCCTCCGAGCCTCGGCACTCCGTACACACGGCATGTCACGGACGGCCCCCTGCACGGCACCGCCATCTCGTGGGGAAGCGCCGACGACCTCGTCCGCATCACCGTCTACCGGCATACGGACGTCTTCAGCCCGGACGACCTCGACCGGCTGGGCCTGCCGCGCCATGCCAGGTCCACCTCCTGGGAGGGGTACGCGCGCGCGCCTCCGGCGACGGGAGCGATCTCCTCTGGATCGAACAGCCCGGTTTCCTGCTCCGCGTCACCGCCGGCAGGCGCCACATCGACGACGTGCGGCCCATCGCCGGAATGCTGCGACCGGCGGACCCGCCCGGCGCGCCGGGAGGGGTCTTCGAAGGCCTGCGCCTCGGCTACCTGCCCGAAGGCGTGCAGCTGCGGTCGACGCGGACCGTGGAGATGGACGGGCGTGACTATCGCACCCGGACCTGGGCAGGCCCGAACAACCGGAGCGTCACCCTGACCGCCACCGGCGGCCTCCAGGGCGAGCTCGACCGCATCGTCGCCGGCGTGCGGTAGCGCCCGTGTCGCCCACGTGGCGAGTCGCGGCATGAAGGACGGCGCCCCCGACGATCCGTCAGGCGGCGTGGGCGCGCACCCAGTCGAGCGCCGCCGGAGCGGCGTGCAGGATCGAGATGTGGCCGTCGTCAGGGAACGTCCGCAGCTCCGCCGAGGGACAGTGCCTGGCCAGCCGGCGGCCGTGCGCGACCGGCACCACGCGGTCCTGGTCGCCGTGGACCAGCAGCACCGGAGCCGACACCCGGGCCGGGTCGGCGCCCCACGGCCTGACGTACGCGAGGTCGTCGTCGATCTGCCCGCCGGGACCGCCCGCCACCGCCGGGCCGACGACGCTGCCGAACCAGGACCACTCCCCCTCCAGCGCCGCGTGATCGGCCGGGGTGAACATCTCGGGGTCGTACTCGGACGTCGCCTCGTGTCGCTCCCTGGCCGCCCGGCCCGCGGCGGCGGCGCGCAGGGCCGCCTCCCCGGAGGGACACATGCCCGCGAACCAGTCGAGGCCGTCCGCGCCGCGCGGGGCCATCCCGGCGATGCTGACGACGGCGAGCACCCGCTCGCCGAGCAGGTCACCGCAGGCCAGGGCATGGGGGCCGCCGCCGGAGTGACCCATGATCGCGAACCGGCCGATGCCCAGCGCGTCGGCGACCGCGGACACGTGGCCGGCGGCCGAGGCGATGTCGCGCCCCGGCACGGGCGTGGAGCCGCCGTAGCCGGGCCGGTCGTAGGACACCCAGCGGATGCCGAGCCGCTCGGACACCGGGAAGAGCGGCTCGGGAGGGGTGCCGATGTTGGGCGTGCCGTGCTGCCAGAACACGACCAGCCGATCCGTCGCCCCCACGGGGCCGGTGTCGTAGACGTGCAGCTTGCGACCGTCGCTCAGGCCGAGATCGAACTCTTTCACCACGCCGCGAGCGTACCCCCCGCGACCGACGGTTCCGCTCCATCTGCGGGGCCCGGAACAGGGACGATCGGCCCGCACGCCCCACGAGGGGAGCTCGGCCTCGCGCCGGGCCCCCCTCCCCTGGCGTCAGATGGTCAGCAGGAGGGCGCTGACCGGCAGACGGGGGTCGGACAACGGGCGTACGGCGATGCTGAGCAGGGCTCGCGCGTTGTCGTCGCCCGCGATGCGGTTGGCGCTGAGCCCGCCGCACGACTGGCACAGGTGGATGATCAGCCACTCCCCGTCGGGCCGGACGCTGACGCTCAGCGCCGCCATCCGGCCCCGGCAGCCCGCCCGTCGATCCCCGGGGACCCGATGATCGACGTGCAGGCTGGTCAGGCAGTTGGGGCAGTGGTTGCGGTGGGCGGTGCCCGGCGCGCTCATCGGCACGTCGAGCCTGCACCCGACGCACCGGAACGTGCCGCCGTGCCGCGTGTTCTCGTGCCGCGCGCTCTTACGCCGTTGGGGCCGTTCCCGCCCCGGGTTCCTCCTCGGCATGTCACAGATCACCGAACGCCTCGAGCGGGAACGGCGGCTGCGCCAGCGGGCGTACCGCCATGCGCATGAGGATGAGCTGGTTGTCGTCCCCGCAGATGGGGTTGGACGTCAGCTCGCCGCACCGGGTGCAGCGATGGATGATCATCCATTCGCCGGTCCGCAGGACCGCGATCGAGATCGGGATCATCCGCGACCTGCACTCCGACGGGCCGCCTTCCACGCGGTCGAGCACGTGCTGCGAGTGCAGGCAGCTCGGGCAGTGGTTACGGCGGGCGCCGTCCGGCGCGGTCGCGGTGACGGTCAGGCCGCAGCGCACGCACGGGAACGTTTCGGTGTTCGTGATGGAACGGGACTTGCTGTTGGTGGACAACCTGGGACTCCTTGCCGGAATGATCGATCTGAGGCAGCAAGGGAGCGCCGAGTGAGCCTCGCGGTGTGCGCGGGCATGAAGGCACCGGCAGGCGGTCCGGCCGATCTGGTGTGACGTCTCAGAGGCAGGATCGGCCCGCGGCACGGCGAGGCGCACTGGGCGCGGTGCCAGGCATCAATTCACCCCGTTTCCAGGGCATGGCTGCCCCGCCGTAGCTTCGTCAGGTCATGACGGAGCCTAGCCATGGGCGGCGGCGTACCGCGAATGGTTTTCCTCCGGGCGCCGGATCAGCTCTCCCACGGGGTTTAGCTACACCCCACCGTGGCAGGGAAATATCGGCATAAAGGGGGACAAATGCCATGAGCAATCCACAGCAGCCCGAGATCCGCCGATCGGGCAAATCTCCCACGGAGTTCAAGTCCGCCCAGGCCGTACGCGACACCAAGAGCGGCGCCAGGCGCTCCGCCCGCCCGCACGGCACCGACAAAGGGCACAGAGGGGGCGGCCAGGGCGGCGGCGTGCCTCCCGGCCAGCGCCCGCCCCACCCGGAGTGAGCAGCCATGAAGGGAAGCCTGCAGTTCATCGGCAACGCCACGACACTGATCCGGTACAACGGCTTCACGCTGCTGACCGATCCCAACTTCCTGCACCGTGGCCAGCGCGCGTACCTCGGCTACGGCCTGTCCAGCCGCCGCCTCACCGACCCGGCCGTCGAGATCGAGGACCTGCCGCCCATCGACGCGGTGGTGCTGTCCCACCTGCACGGCGACCACTGGGACCGGGTCGCCCGCAAGGGCCTGGACCGGGACACGCCGGTCATCACGACCACCGCGGCCGCGCACCGCCTGCGCCGCCACGGCTTCCGGCGCGGCGTGGGCCTGGAGGTCTGGCAGCAGCACGAGATGCGCGGCCCGCACGGCTCGCTGCGGATCACCGCGCTGCCGGCCAAGCACGCCCCGGGACCGGCCGAGGCCCTGCTGCCGCCCGTGATCGGCACGATGCTGGAGTTCTGCGACACCGACGGGCGGGTGGAGCTGCGCATGCACGTCAGCGGCGACACGCTGCTCGACCGCCGCCTCGACGCGATCCCGCGCCGCTTCCCCGAGATCGACCTGGCCCTGGTGCACCTGGGCGGCACCAGGCTGCTCGGCCTGCTGCTCGTCACGATGGACGGCGAGCAGGGCGCAGCATGGGTCGACCTGATGAACCCGCACGCCGTCGTACCGGTGCACTACGACGACTACACCGTCTTCAGCTCGCCCCTGGACGACTTCCGCCACCACATGGAGCAGAACGGCCTGGCCGGCCGGGTGGTCTACCTGGAACGCGGCGAGACCCGCGAGCTCGCCCCGCACCGCCTGGTGCGCTAGCGCGCCACGCCCGCCGGCCTTCGGGAGGTGGACCTGAAGCGCGAGTGCCGCCTAGTCGTCCTTCGTCGCGGCCCTGGCCCGGCTGGGCTGCACCCTCATCGGCTCGCCCGGCATCTTCGGGTAGTTCGGCGGGTACGGCATGTCGCCCCGCTCGTCCTTGGCGTAGAGCTCCAGCAGCGACTCGATGGAGTACGCCACGTCGTCGATGTCCGCGTGCACGTCGCCCACCTCGGCGAAGCGGGCCGGCACCGTGCGGATGTCGAAGTCGCGCGGGTCGGCGTCGGCCAGCTCGTCCCAGGTCAGCGGGGTCGAGACCGGGGCGTGCGGCTGGGCCCTGACGGAGTAGGCGCTGGCCACCGTACGGTCCCTGGCGTTCTGGTTGAAGTCGATGAACACCCGCTCCCCGCGCTCCTCCTTCCACCACGCCGTGGTCACCAGCGCCGGGTCGCGCTCCTCGACCGCCCTGGCCAGGGCGATGCCGGCGTGGCGTACCTGGATGAAGTCCCAGCGCGGCTCGATGCGCACGGCGATGTGCACGCCGCGGTTGCCGGACGTCTTCACGAACCCGGTCATGCCCAGCTCGCCCAGCACCTCCCTGGTGAGCAGGGCCGCCCGGCGGGCCGCCGTGAAGTCCAGGCCCGGCTGCGGGTCCAGGTCGACGCGGAGCTCGTCGGGGTGCTCGACGTCGGTCGCGCGCACCTGCCAGGGGTGGAAGTCGATGGTGCCGAGATTGGCGCAATAGGCGATGGCCGCCACCTCGGTCACGCGGAGGGACTGCGCCGTACGGCCGCTCGGGAACGTCACCGTCGCCGACTGGAGCCAGTCGGGGTGCCGGGGCGGCATGCGCTTCTGGTAGATGGCGTCGCTCTGCACGCCGTCGGGGTGGCGCTTGAGGTTGGTGGGCCGGTCCTTGAGCGCCCGCAGCGCGCCCTCGCCGACGCTCACGTAGTACTCGACCAGCTCCCTCTTGGTGGCGCCGATCCCGGGAAAGTAGACCTTGTCGGGGTTGGTGACCTTGACGGTCCGCTCCCCCACCTGGAGCTCGATGTACGGCGATGCCATGCCCCCGAACCTACCCCTGACGTCAAGGTCGAGGTGGGCCCGTCCCGGAGCCGCCTCGGTGGCGGGACCGAGGGCTCGACGGGACGGGCCGCTAGACCATCCACCGCCGTTCCGGGCGCTGGCGCGCCACCCGGCCGGCCGTGACGACCTCCGGCGGCTCCAGCACGGGCGTGGGCTGTGCCGCTCGCCGAGATCTGCGGATGATCTCACCCCTTGGCAGGGAGCGATGACACCCCCTTGCCTACAAAGACGCGAATTCACCCCAGAACGGATGCTTCACGCTGCGAAGATCTCTTTTTGCCTCATCTCCTACCGCCCCCGGATCTGTCCTCACGGGGATCTCGTAGTCTGGACGCATGGAGAAGGTGGACAAGAGCGAGGCCGAATGGCGGATCCAGCTGTCACCTGAGGAGTTCCACGTCCTCAGGGAGGCCGGGACCGAGCGCCCGTTCACGGGGGAATACGTCGACACCAAGACCGAGGGCGTCTACTCGTGCCGCGCCTGCGGCACCGAGCTGTTCCGGTCCGACACGAAGTTCGAGTCGCACTGCGGGTGGCCGAGCTTCTTCGAACCGTCCGACTCCGACGCGGTGCGGCTGATCGAGGACCGCAGCCACGGCATGGTACGCACCGAGGTGCGCTGCGCGCGGTGCGACTCGCATCTGGGGCATGTGTTCCACGGCGAGGGTTATGCGACTCCGACCGACGACCGCTACTGCATCAACTCGATCTCGCTCAGGTTCGCCGACAGCGCTGGAGATCAGTAGTCGTACCGGCTGAGCCGTCAGGCACCTTGCCCGCCTACGGTCTTTTTACGGGCTGACAGAGGTCTGCGCGGTGTGCCGAGTGACGCCTCCTCTTCTGGGACCCCCTGCAAGGGCCGTGGTGGCGTAGGTCAGTCGTGAGCGCCTGCCGGATCAGTCCATCGCTCGTGTGTTCTACCCTGCGGCACCAAGAAGTAGTAATGTGACGACTACGCTACGTGGCGCCGGGGTTGCGGTCGTGCAACTTCGACACGCCGTTGAGCCAAAGCGCCAAGGGCTGCCTGCGAGGTGTCGGTGACAGCAGTTTCGGCGCGGCTGCGGACAGGTGTACTGGGGTGCCAGGGGTGCGGCCGATGCTGCGGCTGCGGGCGGAGGTGGCCGGTGAGGTGGAAGGTGCCGCTCGCCGAGGGCGAGACGGGTCGCATGGCGTGTACGCGGGTGTTGCTGCGGGGCAGGGTGGAGGAGCGAAGCGGTGTGCGCTCGCATGGGCGGTTGCCGGTGGATCTGTTCGAGCTGGAGGGCGTGCCAGGGGCGGCGCGGATGCTGCTGCTGGCCGCCTGCGACCGGCACCAGGCCGCTCTCGAACGCTCGGAGGCCGACCCACGGCGTGTCGTGCTGCGATTGCAGCTGCCCACCCGGCCGGATCCGCGCTCGTACGCTGATTGGACGTGGGTGGCTTGCCCGATCAGCCTGCCCGTCACGGTCCCGGCCGGGGCGGCGTTGCACCTGCCGACTCTGCACGTGCGGGACGGACGGGTACGCGCAGAGATCACCTTTACTCACGCCGTCCCCCAAGCAAGGCATCGCGGGCACGCGGTCGCGCTCGGTGTGGACCGGGGCCTGAAAACCCTCCTGCCCGCCGGGGCAGCCTGCTTACACCCCGACGGCCGCATCACCACCCTCGGCTCCGGAGCCCGCTTCCGCGCGGCTGGAGTGCTGGCCAAACAACACCGCCTGCGCCGCCTGTCCGAACATCTCCACGCCAAATCCACCCAACACCAGCACCTACTCGACGGACGTGCCCCGAGCCCGGCCCTTCCCGGCGGACACGCCCTGTCGGCCGAGGAGGCCCGACGCGTCTCGGCCCGACGCGCTCACCTCAACGGCGCGCTCGCATGGGCGGCCGCCCGCTGGACGGTCGATCAAGCCCTCACCGCCCACGCGAGCGTGATCTATCTCGAAGACTTGCGCTCGCTGGAAGCGAGCGGGATGGGCCGCACCCTCAACACCCGGCTGTCACAGACCGTGCGCGGCCGGATCGCCCACCGCATCCGGCACCTCGCCGCCGAGGCGGGCATCGCCGTTGTCACCCTCCCCGCCCGCAACACCTCCCGGCACTGCCCGCGCTGCCTGACGGTGCTGCGCCACTGCAAAGCCCCCGACAGGCCAGCGATCAGCGGATGGAAAGGGGCCAGCTGCCCCAACCCCGCATGCGGCTGGCAAGGCGACCGCGATCAGGGCGCCTGGCAGCGCATCGCCGCCCGCGGCCTGACCCACCAAACCCAGACCAGCGTGGAGCGCACAACCGCGACCATGGCAATCCGCTCGGTGAGCGAATCCCTCGAAGCCCAGGCGCTCATCACCCCGAACACCCCGAAGACTGACCGGACAGATCGGTCAAAGACCGGACCAACCCGGCGCAGCACCACATGCCCCGCGCCCAGGCGACGCAGGGCACCCTCCCCGGCACGCCCCCTGGCGCCTGCCGGACAGCGTCCGGAGGGACCCGCATCAACGGACCGGCCGTTGCCCCGCGCAGCTCACCGGCACCAGGGCGGGGCGACGACCAGCACCCCCACCACACGGCACCGACCACGCGGAGCGGCGTTAGGTGCAGGCTTCCACCTGCACGTACACGCCACGCCGCCACGATGGGAAACGATCCCAGGCACCATGTCTTCCCTGGGATCGCTAAGCTGGTCAGAGACGCTTGAACCCACGGGTGACTGCCTCGCGTAGGAGTTTCATGTGCGTTTGGTGCATCTTCGGCACCGGTGGGTGACGATCGAGACGATCGGGCGGGTCGTGACGCAACGGTGCGACGTGTGCTCCAAGACGCGCGTACGGGTCCGGTAGGCGTGCTAGCCGGGCTCGGGGTAGGTGACCCGGCAACTGGTGTCGGACGGGCCGAGGATGTTGGCGAGGACGGGGTTCCCGTTCTCGCCGAACTCCGCCTGGACGAACACGATCGGGTGGGTGACGCCGAGCGAGCGCAGGTAGGCGAGGCCGCGCCTGCACAGGGTGATCGCCTGGGAAGAGTTGTCCGCGGTTTCCGGTAAATCGGTATATATGCGCAGATAGCCACCGACTGTGCGGATGTCCTTGAGGCGTTTCGACGCCTTGTCGTTCGCGTCCCAGTGTGTGCGGAAGTACTCCGCCGCCCGCTGGTCGGTGTGCCGCGACGGCCCGTCCGCCCTGTAGTCCGTGCTGCCCTCCACCAGGCCGCCGGGGCTCGCCTTCGCCGGCGGCTCGGATGCCGACGGGCCCGTTACGGCCGATTCGGGCGCGGTGGACCGGGGCGCGGTGGACCCGGACATGGCGGGCTCGGGCATGGCGGGCTCGGTCTTCTGCGCCTCTCGTGATCTGGGGCGCGCGCTCGCCTCCGCGCCGCCGTCCCCTCCGGTCCTGGCGGTGCCGGACGGTCCTGCCTGCTCACCCGCCCGCCCCGCCCCGGCCTCCTGCCCGCTCGCCCGGCCCGGCCGCCGCCCGGCGGTCACGGTGGGCCTCCCGCCGGTGAGCGCTTCCCCCAGCACGCCGCCGGTCAGCGTCTCGCCGAGCGTTCCTCCAGACAGCGCCGGTCCTAGAACTCCTCGGGTCAGCGTCCCGCCGAGCACTCCCCCGGTCAGCGCGCCGTTCACGCTGAGCACCGCGGCCGCCCCTCCGGCCAGCGCCAGCGCGCCGACGGTCCACCGCCGCCCGCTCCCGCGCCGCCGCGCGCGCCGGCCACGTCGCGAGCGGCCTGCCGCATGCCGGCCTGTCGCCCGCCGCCCTGATCCGCTCATCACCCCGCCCGCTTCTTGGAACGTGCCACCCCCAGGCAACGCCCACACGCATCGAAGGATCACACCGATTCTGACAAACGGGATAGATCACTGCTTGGTTTTGGGGAACTTCGGGTCCGTCGGCACGGTGCAGGTGTCGCGCATCCGCCCGCGGGCCGCACCGCAGGAAGGCCCCGCCTGCAAGCGCCCCCAGAAGGGAGTCTCCTGTCCGGGAGCAGCGCCACAACGCGTCCAGTGGTCGCCGCGGGCTTCCCCCCAGGCAACCAGGACGGCCCGGCCGATCAGTGGTCGCCGCGGGGCTCCAGGCGGACCAGGGCCTTGGTGATGGGATGGGCCGTCAGCGAGAGCTGCCACTCCCGCGCCCCCAGCTCCCGCAGCCTGGCGGTCACGGTCTCCTCGGTGATCTCCGCGGGCGGCTCCCACGTCAGCCGGCGTACGGCGTCGGGTTGCAGCAGGTTCTCCGTGGGCATGTGGTGCTGCTCGGCCAGCCCCGCCACCACCGCGCGGGCGGCGGCCAGGCGTTTGGCGGCGGCCGGATCGCGGTCGGCCCAGCGGTTGGGCGGCGGCGGCCCGTCGCCGGGCGTGCTGGGCGCCGGGAGCTGGCTCTCGGGCAGCCCGCGGGCGCGGGTCACGGCGGCGAGCCAGTCGCTCATGTGCCGCCGGGCGCTCCGCCCGGTGAATGCGGATATTTCGGTCAAGGCCTTCTTGGTACGGGGCCCTTCCAGCGCGGCCGTCACGATCGCGGAGTCGGGCAGCACCCGGCCGGGAGCGAGGTCGGCCTCACGCGCGATCCTGTCGCGCATGAGCCACAGCTCCCGCACGATCGCCAGCGCGCGCACGTTGCGCACCTTGTGAATGCCCGAGGTGCGCCGCCACGGGTCGGAGCGCGGCACGGGCGGCGGCGTGCCCAGCACGGCGGCGAACTCCTCGCGCGCCCACTCCAGCTTCCCGCTCTCGGCCAGCTCCTCATGGAGCATGTCGCGGAGCTCGACCAGCACCTCCACGTCGAGCGCGGCGTATCGCAGCCAGTCTTCGGGCAGCGGCCTGGTCGACCAGTCGGCCGCCGAGTGGCCCTTCTCCAGCCGCAGCCCGAGCACGGTCTCGACCATCGTGCCGAGCCCCACCCGCTCGTAGCCGAGCAGGCGGCCCGCGAGCTCCGTGTCGAACATCCGCCGCGGCCTGAACCCCACCTCCATCAGGCACGGCAGGTCCTGCGAGGCGGCGTGCAGCACGACCTCCGCGTCGGCCACGGCCGCGTCGAGCGCGGACAGGTCGGGGCAGCCGATCGGGTCGATCAGCGCGGTGCCGGCGCCGGCGCGTCTCAGCTGAACGAGATAGGCGCGGTTGCCGTAGCGGTAGCCGGAGGCGCGCTCGGCGTCGACCGCGACAGGGCCGGTGCCGGCCGCGAACCGCGTAACGACTCCGGCCAGCCCGGCGGAGTCCGCGATGACCGGCGGGATGCCCTCGCGCGGTTCGAGCAGCGGCTCGACGGTGCGTTCTTCTGTCATGAGCTCACCGGCCTCATGACGCTGGTGCTGTCTTGACTTGTGCCCTCACTTCGTACGGTCACTCTCTGAATCGTCACGGCGGCGGGGAAGGGCGGACACGTCGGGCGGGAGCGGCGGCATCCCCGCCGCCAGGCACATGAGGTCGCACCAGGCGGCGACGTGGCCGGAAAGATCCTCCTGGGCGGGGGACCAGGACGCCCGCAACTCCAGCTCGGTCGTGACCGGGTCTTCGGCCTTGTTGCCGAACCCCTCTGACACGGCTCTTGTCACCGTACCGCCAGCGGCGGAGTAGTCGGCTTGGTGCGCGTCCAGCGCCTCGGTCAGCCAGCTCCAGGCGACCGGCCCGAGCAGCGGGTCGGAGGTGATCTCCGGCTCCATGTCGGCCCTGACGTAGGCCACCAGCCGGAACGGGCCCTCCCACCCGCGCTGCCCCTCGGGGTCGTAGAGCAGGATGAGCCGGCCGACCGCGAGCTCGTCGTCGTCGCGGTAGACCGACGCGCCGATGGCGGCCGCGTAGGGGGCCAGCCGCTGCGGGGCGGGCAGGTCCTCGAGCTCGATCTCCGGCCTGACCTCGGCCAGCCTCATGCTCTCCGCGGCGCGCGTGAACACCGCGGGAGGGGGCCGCTCACCGAGTGTCATAGCGGAAGCGTAGGTCGAAGACGGGCGGAAGGGGACCACGGGGGTGCTCATCCTTCGTGATCAAGCCGTTGCCGTAACGAACTGGCGAGCCGGTCGGATGGATGCGGCGGTGCCGAGAATGATCGCGTGCCCGCACTCGACGCAGGCCCACTCGGGGCAGTGGCCGGGCTCGTGACCATCGGCGCACGGCGGCTGCTCGAACGGCCGCTCACCTGCGCACGGCGCGCAATGCTCACTGCGGTGCTCAGGGGAACTCCACAACGCGGTCATCGCACGGGTCATCGCACACGTCATCGCATTGGGGCCTTTCTTCGGGTCGTGGCAACGACGTTGGCACGACCCGCTGACATTTCCCCGCAACGCGCTCGGCGTGTCCCGAAAGTGGTCACTGAATCGGTGCCGCGCGGTGGGTTGGCGAACATTTGGCCCAGTCGAGACCGGCTCTCTTGCCGGGCATGGGGTGTGTTCGACCCGAGTGCGGCGCCGATGCCGAGCAGACCGGTAAACCTTCATCTGGCTATCTGATCATGCTTTGGGGTCTGCCATCGATGGTTTTCCGACACCTCACGCCCGTGTCATGACCGCCGCACTCCCATGGCACCCTTGTGGGGTGAACCTCGCCGACTCAGCGTTCCTGCGTGCCTGCCGCCGCCAGCCCGTTCCGCACACCCCGGTCTGGTACATGCGCCAGGCCGGGCGGTCGTTGCCGGAATACCTGCGGGTCCGCGAGGGTGTGCCGATGCTCACCGCCTGCTCGACGCCCGACATGATCGTCGAGATCACCATGCAGCCGGTGCGGCGCTACGGGGTGGACGCCGCGATCTTCTTCAGCGACATCGTGGTCCCGCTCAAGGCCATCGGCGTCGACCTCGACATCAAGCCGGGCGTCGGCCCCGTCGTGGCCGACCCGATCCGCGACGCCAAGGGGCTCGGCGCGCTGCGCCCGCTGGAGCCGGACGACATCCCGTACGTCACCGAGGCCATCCAGGCCCTGACCGGCGAGCTGGGCGGCACGCCGCTGATCGGCTTCGCCGGGGCGCCGTTCACGCTCGGGTCCTACCTCATCGAGGGCGGCCCGTCGAAGAACCACGACAAGACCAAGGCCATGATGTACGGCGAGCCGGAGCTGTGGCACGCGCTCATGGAGCGGCTGTCGGAGATCGTCCTCACGCACCTGCGCCTCCAGGTCGCGGCGGGGGCCTCGGCCGTGCAGCTCTTCGACTCCTGGGTGGGGGCGGTGGCGCCGGCCGACTACCGCGAGTTCGTGCTGCCCCACACGCGGCGCATCTTCGAGGGCCTGACGGGCGTGCCGCGCATCCACTTCGGCGTCGGCACGGGCGAGCTGCTCGGCCTGCTGGGCGAGGCCGGGGCCGACGTGGTGGGCGTGGACTGGCGGGTGCCGCTCGACGAGGCGGCCCGCCGGGTGGGCCCCGGCCGGGCGCTGCAGGGCAACCTCGATCCGGCCGTGCTGCTGGCGCCGTGGGAAGTCGTCGAGCGCAAGGCGCGCGAGGTGCTGCGGCGGGGGCGGGCGGCCGAGGGGCACGTGTTCAACCTGGGGCAC
Source organism: Nonomuraea phyllanthi (assembly GCF_006334985.2). Lineage (GTDB taxonomy): Bacteria > Actinomycetota > Actinomycetes > Streptosporangiales > Streptosporangiaceae > Nonomuraea > Nonomuraea phyllanthi. The sequence continues at coordinate 160,003 of NZ_VDLX02000010.1, read as the reverse complement.
GGCGTGCTGCCCTCGACCGACCCCGACCAGCTCAAGCGCCTCACCGACCTGGTCCACGAGGCCGGCTGACCGCCCCGCCGGTCAGGCACCGCGCTCAGGCCGCCTCCGGGTCAGGGCCGCCGGGTCCGCGCTGCGGCATGGCGGCACCCGGGTTCGGGCCGCCGGGCCCGTGCGGCGGCACGGTGGCACCCGGGTTCGGGCCGCCGGGCCCGCGTGGCGGCACGGGGGCGCGCGGACGCCTGGCGCGGTCCCGCCGGACGAGGAAGATCACCAGGACGACCACCGGCAGCGAGACGCCCAGCCAGGGCAGCACCGCGCCGAGCACCGTCAGCGCCACCTGCACGAACGACACCAGCGCCGACCAGCCCGCCTTGAGCCCGGCCAGGAAGCCCGCGGGCTCCTCCTCCGGCTCCTCGACGGCGACGACCGGCCCGACCAGCCGCAGCGTCAGCGTGGCCATGGCGACCTGCGTGGCCAGCTCCTTCTGCTGCGCCTGCAGCGACTCCAGGTCCGACTCGCGCGAGCTGATCTCCCGCTCGACCTCCAGGACCTGCCCGATGGTGTCGGCCTTCTTCAGCAGCGTGCGCAGCGACTCCAGCGACTCCTGCGCCGACTTCAGCCGGCTCTCGACGTCGGCCACCTTCATGGTGACGTCCTCGGTGCCCTGCGTCATGGACAGCTGCTTGCCGAGGTCCTTGCCCAGCTGTACGAGCACGCCCGCGTACTTGTCGGGCGGGATCTTGAACTCCAGCGTGGCCGTGTCCTTGGTGCCGCCGGCCGAGTTGCTCTCCTCCTTGGACAGGTGGCCGCCCGCCGACGTCACGATCTGCTTGGCCTGCTGCACGGCGGCGGGGACCTGCTTGGCGCGCACCGTCAGCCGGCCGGTGTAGATGACCTGGCGGTCCTGCTGGGTCAGGGCCACGTTCGAGACGGGGCTCTTCTCGCGGCTGCTCTTCGACGGTTGCGGCGTCGCCCGCATCTTGGGCCGATCGCCCTGGGCCATGGCGGGCGCATCGGCCGGCTCGCGGGCGGCCGACTCCACGGCGGAGCCCCCGCCGCACCCGGCCAGGAATAAGGCCGAGCAGGCGAAGGTGAGTGCGATTCCGTACCGGATTCTCCTCATGCCCTTACGACGGCCTGCGAAGCGCCCCGGTTTGACGCGGGCGATCACGGTACGGTCACTCCTTCCCCGCGTGGTGCCGCCGACCTGAGAGGCGGGGCGCCCCGGGAAGGCGGTAGCGTCAGGAGGCGTGGAAGGGAACGTGGCAGGCAACAGGGCACACGTGGTCGTCATCGGTGCGGGGATCTCCGGTCTCGCCGCGGCGTGGCACCTCCGCCAGGGCGCGGGCGAGCGGGTCAAGGTGACCGTGCTGGAGGGCGGGTCGCGGATCGGCGGCAAGCTGTACGCCTCGGAGGTGGCCGGGGTGAGCGTGGACGCGGGCGCGGAGGCCATGCTGGCCCGGCGGCCCGAGGCCACGGAGCTGGCCAGGGCGGTCGGGCTCGGCGACGACCTGGTGCATCCGGGCACCACCCGCTCGGCCATCTACACCAGGGGCGAGCTGCGCCCGATGCCGAAGGGCCAGGTCATGGGCGTGCCCGCCGACCTGACCGAGCTGGCGAAGTCGGGCATCGTCTCGCCCGGCGGGCTGCTGCGCGTGCCGCTCGACCAGATCCTGCCCGCCACTCTCGTGCGCACCGACGTCTCCGTGGCCGCCTACATCCGCGCCAGGATGGGCGGCGAGATCGTCGACCGGCTGGTCGAGCCGCTGCTGGGCGGCGTCTACGCGGGCCGCTCCGACATGCTGTCGCTGGAGGCCACGATGCCGCGCGTGGCGGCGCTGGCCCGTTCCGAGCGGTCGCTGCTGAGCGGGGCCAGGCAGATCGTCGAGGAGACGCCGAAGGACGCGGGGCCGGTCTTCGCCTCGCTGCGCAACGGCGTCGGCGGCCTGCCCGAGGCGGTCGCCAAGGCGTCGGGCGCCGACATCAGGACCGGCGTCACCGTACGCGAGCTGCACAGGGACGGCGACGGCTGGCGGCTCGTCACCGGGCCGGTCCCGAGGCCCGAGGTCGTCCACGCCGACGCGGTGATCGTGGCCACGCCGGGGCCCTCCGCCGCCCGGCTGCTCAAGGCCGAGGTGCCCAAGGCCGCGGCCGAGCTGGCCAGGATCGAGTACGCCAGCATGGCCATCGTCACGCTCGCGTACCCGATCAGCGCCTTCCCCGAGCCGCCGTCCTCCAGCGGCTACCTCGTTCCGCCGGTCGAGAAGCGGCCGGTCAAGGCGGTCACGTTCAGCTCGGTCAAGTGGCCCCACCTGGCCAAGGACATGGTGCTGCTGCGCTGCTCGATCGGCCGGGTCGGCGAGGAGCACCTGCTCCAGCGCGACGACACCGAGCTGGTGTCGCTGGCCACCGCCGAGATGGCCGACGTGATGGGCGCGAGCGGCCTGCCGATCGACAGCAGGGTCGCGCGCTGGGGCGGCGCCCTGCCGCAGTACAACGTGGGCCACCTCGACCGGGTGGCCAGGGTGCGCGCGGCGGTGGCCGTGGAGCCCGGTCTGGCCGTCTGCGGCGCCGCCTACGACGGCATCGGCATCCCGGCCTGCGTCGGCACGGCCCGTACGGCCGCGGCCCGGATTCTGGACCACCTGTCCCAGCGAGGAGAATGACAGACATGACAGAGGCTGCCCCGCGGCTCAAGGCCCGCGATCTCAACCAGGTGATCCGTTACACGATGTGGTCGGTCTTCCAGGCGACCGAGCCGTGTCCCGTCGACCGCGACGGCCTGGCGGGCGAGGTCGAGGAGCTGCTGGAGCAGGCCGCCGGCAAGGGCGTCGTGACCAGGGGGGTCTACGACGTGGCCGGGCTGCGGGCGGACGCCGACTTCATGTTCTGGTGGCACGCGCCCACGCCCGAGGACCTCCAGGACGTCTACTCCAGGTTCCGCCGCACCGAGCTGGGCCGGCACAGCAGGCCCGTCTGGTCGGCGATGGCGCTGCACCGGCCGGCCGAGTTCAACAAGTCGCACGTGCCCGCCTTCCTCGCCGAGGAGGAGCCGCGCGCCTACGTGAGCGTCTATCCGTTCGTGCGGTCGTACGAGTGGTACCTCCTCGACGACACCGAGCGCCGCGTCATGCTGGCCGAGCACGGCCGGATGGCGCGCGACTACCCCGACGTGCGGGCCAACACGGTCGCGTGCTTCTCGCTCAACGACTACGAGTGGATGCTGGCGTTCGAGGCCGACGAGCTGCACCGGATCGTCGACCTGATGCGCACGCTGCGGGGGGCGGCGGCGCGCCGCCACACCCGCGTGGAGATCCCGTTCTACACGGGCGCGCGCAAGCCGGTGCGCGAGCTGGTGGCCGCCCTGCCCTGACCTCGCACATCACCGAAACCGCTCGTGGGAGGGCGGCAGGAGCCTGAGCGCCTGCCGCCCTCCTCCGCGTTCGGGAGCCTCCACAGGGACCTGCGGTGCAGGCGGGATCGGCCGGTACTGCGCGGGCGCTGAGGGGTATGAACACTTGACGGCGTCGGCGGCGCGGCCGTACGGTTCGGGAAAGCGCTTTCCACTTGTTGTCCTGAAAGGATCCTCGATGAGCGTGCGCACCATAGGCGTCGTGATGAACGGCGTCACCGGGCGAATGGGCTACCGCCAGCACCTGGTCCGTTCCGTCCTGGCCATCAACGAGCAGGGCGGTGTCACGCTCTCGGACGGCGGCAGGGTGAAGCTCAAGCCGGTACTTGTCGGCAGAAACGCCGATAAATTGGCAGATATCGCGGCGAAGCATGGGCTTTCGGAGTTCACCACGGACCTCGACTCCGCCCTCGCCGACGACGACAACCTGATCTACTTCGACGCCCAGGTCACCAGCGCCCGGGTCAAAGCCGTGCTGAAGGCCATCGAGGCGGGCAAGCACATCTACGCCGAGAAGCCCACCGCCGAGTCGACGCACGAGGCGGTGGCGCTGGCCGAGGCGGCCGCGGCCAAGGGCGTGAAGAACGGCGTGGTGCAGGACAAGCTGTTCCTCCCGGGCCTGCTCAAGCTGAAGCGGCTGATCGACGGCGGCTTCTTCGGCCGCATCCTGTCGGTCCGGGGCGAGTTCGGCTACTGGGTGTTCGAGGGCGACTGGCAGGAGGCGCAGCGCCCGTCGTGGAACTACCGTGCCGAGGACGGCGGCGGCATCGTGCTGGACATGTTCCCGCACTGGCACTACGTGATGGAGAACCTGTTCGGCCGCGTCCAGTCCGTCTACGCCCGCGCCGTGACGCACCTCCCGTCCCGCGTGGACGAGCAGGGCAGGACGTACCAGGCCACCGCGGACGACGCCGCGTACGGGATCTTCGAGCTCGAAGGCGGCATCATCGCGCAGATCAACTCGTCCTGGACGGTCCGGGTGAACCGCGACGAGCTGGTCGAGTTCCAGGTGGACGGCACGCACGGCAGCGCCGTCGCGGGCCTGCGCAACTGCCGGGTGCAGCACCGCTCCGCCACCCCCAAGCCCGTCTGGAACCCCGACCTGCCGGCCACGGCCCGCTTCCGGGACGGCTGGCAGGAGGTGCCGGACAACGCCGAGTTCGACAACGGGTTCAAGGTGCAGTGGGAGGCGTTCGTCCGGCACGTGGTGGAGGACGCGCCGTTCCCGAACGACTTCGCCTCGGGCGCCCGCGGCGTGCAGCTGGCCGAGCTGGGCCTGCGTTCCAACGCCGAGGGCCGCAGGATCGAGGTGCCGGGCCTGTGACGACGATCGACCTGCCCGGGTTCGGCGCGTACGAGCTGCGCGAGCCCGTCGAGTGGCCGGTGCCGGGCAAGCCGCCCGCGAGCCGCGTCGTGTACGCCGCGGCCCACGTGGTGGCCGACCCGCTGGGCGACAACACGCCCGGCTCCCCCGCCGCCGTCGACTGGGACGCCACCCTGCGCTTCCGCCGCCACCTGTGGTCGCACGGCCTGCGCGTGGCGGACGCCATGGACACCGCGCAGCGCAACATGGGCCTGGACTGGGCGGCCACCAAGGAGCTCATCCGGCTCAGCGCCGCCGAGGCCCGCTCGTACGGCGACCCGGCGACGCTGGTCTCGTGCGGCGCGGGCACCGACCACGCCTCCCAGGCCTCCGACCTGAACACGATCATCGCCGCGTACGCCGAGCAGATCGAGGCCGTCCAGTCGGCCGGCGCCGGGGTGATCGTCATGGCCTCCCGCCAGCTCGCCAGGACGGCGACGGGACCGGGCGACTACCACCAGGTGTACGGCAAGCTGTTCGGCCTGACGGACCGGCCGGTCATCCTGCACTGGCTGGGGGAGATGTTCGACCCGCAGCTGGCCGGCTACTGGGGCTCGCGCGACGTGGCGGCGGCCACGGAGTCGTTCCTGGAGCTGGTGCACGCGCACGCCGCGATGGTGGACGGCGTGAAGGTGTCGCTGCTGGACGAGGAGCACGAGGTACGGCTGCGCGCCGACCTGCCCGAGGGCGTCAAGCTCTACACCGGCGACGACTTCAACTACCCGTCGCTGATCAGGTCGGGCTCGCACGCGCTGCTCGGCATCTTCGACGCCATCGCCCCGGCGGCCGCCGCGGCCCTGCACGCGCTCGACGCCGGCGACCTGGACCGCTATGACGAGATTTTCGCCCCGACCGTGCCGCTGTCGCGGAAGATCTTCGAGGCGCCGACGTACCACTACAAGACCGGCATCGTCTTCCTGGCCTGGCTGAACGGCCACCAGGACGCGTTCGCCATGGTGAACGGCGCCCAGTCGGCCCGCTCGCTGCGGCACCTGTCGGAGGTGTTCCGCCTGGCCGACCAGGCCGGCCTGCTGGCCGACCAGGAGCTGGCCGTGCGCCGCATGAAGGCCCTGCTGGCGGTGAACGGCCGATGAGCCTGTCGCTGAACCAGTGGACGACCCGGCACTGGTCCGTGGCCGAGGCCGTGGACGGGTGCGTACGGCACGGCCTGGAGGCGGTCGGGCTGTGGCGGGAGAAGGTCGCCGAGCAGGGCCTGGCGCAGAGCGTGAAGCTGGTGCGCGAGGCCGGGCTGCGGGTGTCGTCGCTGTGCCGGGGCGGCTTCCTGACCGCCGGCGGCGAGGCGTTCGCGCGGGCCCTGGACGACAACCGCCGGGCCATCGACGAGGCGGCCGAGCTGTCGGCGGCGTGCCTGGTGATGGTGGTGGGCGGCCTGCCGGGCGTGCGGCCCGGCGAGTCCCTGCCCGCGGCCGGGTTCTCGCGTGACGTGTCCGGGGCGCGCGAGCGGGTCGCCGAGGCGCTGGCCGAGCTCGCCCCCTACGCCGGGGAGCGCGGCGTGAAGCTGGCCCTGGAGCCGCTGCACCCGATCTACTGCCCCGACCGCGCGGTGCTGTCGACGCTGGGCCAGGCGCTCGACCTGAGCCTGGCCCATCCGGAGGAGCAGGTCGGCGTGGTGGTCGACACGTTCCACGTGTGGTGGGACCCGCGGGTGTTCGAGGACATCGCGCGGGCCGGCCGGCGGATCGCCTCGTACCAGGTGTGCGACTACCTGCACCCGCTGCCGCAGGACATCCTGCTCGGGCGGGGCATGATGGGCGACGGGGTGATCGACTTCGGGCCGATCACCCGGGCCGTGCTCGACGCGGGCTACGCGGGCGACGTCGAGGTGGAGATCTTCAACGCCGACGTCTGGGCCGCCGACCCCGACGAGGTGGTGGCCACGATGAAGGCCCGCTACGACGAGGTGGTGCTGCCCTGAGCCACCCCGGCCGGCCACGAGGCGGTGCCCGGCCGGACGCGAGGGCGGCGCGCCGAGCCACCCCGGCCGGCCAGGAGGGCGGCGCGCCGAGCTACCTCGGCTTGTCCCACACGAGCAGGTAGCGGCGGAGGAGGAGGCGGCGGAAGCGGCAGCCGGGCAGCAGCCGGCGGGCCGCCCGCCGTATCTCTCCCCAGGGCATGACGGCGTCCATCGCCGGTACGCCGGGACCGCGCTTGCGGCCGTGGCGCAGCTGCATCGCGTGCGAGGCAGCCTGGCCGGCGAGGCGGACCGCCCAGTCGACGAGCGAGCGGTCCTGGCCGAGGCCGATGACCACGAGCCGCCCGCCGGGCGCGAGCAGGCGCGCCAGGGCGTCCGTCGCCTGGCGGAAGTCGGCGTGGTGGAGGACGGCGACGGCGGTGACGAGGTCGTACTTGCCCTCGGAAAGGGTCCCCGCCGGGTCGTCGAGGTAGTCGCACTCCACGAACGTGACGTTGTCCAGGTGGCCGTGCTGCCGCCGGGCCATCGCGACGGCCTCGGCGTTCCGGTCCGCGCCCGTCACGAGCGGCACCCGCGCGGCCAGCCGGCTCGCCAGCAACCCGTCACCGCAGCCGACGTCGAGCGCCCGCTCGCAGCCTTCGGGCACGAGGTCCAGCACGAGCCGCTGGTAGTGGACGTTGTGATTCCAGTACGCTTCGGGCATTTGATCACATTAGCGTTACGGTGCCCGCCGCGCCGTTCACTTCGATCTCCTGGCCCGTGGTGATGCGGTGGGTGGCGTCGGCGACGCCGACGACGGCCGGGATGCCGTACTCCCTGGCCACCACCGCGCCGTGCGACATCGCGCCGCCCATCTCCATCACCAGCCCGCCCGCCGTCAGGAACAGCGGCGTCCAGCCGGGGTCGGTCGAGGGGCAGACCAGGATCTCGCCCGGCTCCAGGTGGGCGCCGATCGGGTCGAGCACCACCCTGGCGACACCCTTGATCGTGCCCGCCGACGCGGGAGTGCCGGTCAGCGCGCCTGCCGCCGAGTCGGCGGAGGCGAGCGCCTCCGGCTCGGTGCCGTCGGACAGCAGCACCCGGGGCACGTGTCTGCGGCGCGACTCCTGCTCGTACGCCGCCCTCCGCTCCGCCACCACCTGCCGCAGGTCGCCGCCGCCCAGGGCGGCCCTGACCTCCTCCATGCCCAGGAAGAACACGTCCGGCGCCGAGCCGAGCACGCCGCTCTCCACGAGGTGCTCCCCCACCTTCAGCATGCTCCGCCGTATCCCGGCGAGGGTCTTGACCACGTAGAACTTGGGCAGCTCGCGCAGCCCCGCGAACTGCCGCGTGCGCCGCAGCCCGAAGCGCACCACCGCGGCCCGCCACCGGCCCCTGCGCCGGGCGGCGGCGGCCACGCGGTCGATGGCCGCGCGCGCCTCCTGCGCCCCCTTGGCGAACAGGGCGGGGGGAGCGAGGTCGGCGGCGCCGTCCATGCGCAAATAGTTGGCCAGCACGCCGAGGATGTGCGCGGGCTCATCGGACCAGCGCGGCACGCCCAGGTCGATCTCCGCGACGCCGCGGTGGCCGTACGTGCGCAGGAACGCGGCGATCTCGCGCTGGGCGACCGGCGGGAGCTCACCGGCGCGGTAGCGGCGCACCAGCTCGGCGACCGGCTGCTCCCTGAACGGCTCCGCCTCGATGCGGGTGGCCAGGTCCCACAGCTCCAGGTCCATCTCCGTGGTGGGGTTGTTGGGCAGGCTGCGCAGGATGTCCTGCATGTCGCTCAGCGGCACGCCGGAGAGCTTGGACGCCAGCGCGAACAGGCCGTAGCCGGCGACCGCCATCGGCATGACCGAGACGATGGTGGCGAACGTGTGGGTGAGCACCCGTTCGGCGTGGTCGATGCGCTGCGCCGGGGTGGCGGAGTCGGGCACCTGGAGGCGCCGGTCGAGCCGGTCGCCGATGCCGGTGGCGTACTCCAGGGCCTTGGCCGGCCTGGTGAGCGCGAGCAGGGCCCGCGAGGGCGCGTGGATGCGGCGGGCGAAGCGCAGCAGCGCGCGCAGCGCCGGCCGGCGCGAGGTCTGGACCAGCGAGAGCCGCGGATCGCCGATCAGCTGCTCGAAGACGGGGACGGCGCGCGCCTCGCCCAGCGTGAGCATGCGCGGCGCCAGGGCGCGGCCGACGCGGCTGCGCACGGCCGTGGTGAGGTCGAACCACAGGCGCTGCCCCGACACGGACAGGAACGGCGCGCCGTCGCGCGGGTCGGCGGGGCCGTAGCCGAACATGCCGGCCGCCCCGCCGCTGATCACCCTGATCGCCGACCGGCCCATCGGGGTGATGGGCCCCATGACGCCCTGGGCGACGTTGACCGAGAAGTACACCCGAAGGCCCGGCCTGGTCCGCTCGGGCAGCGGGTAGAGCGTGGTGATCGGCCTGGCCTGGGTGAGCCAGAGCTCGCCGTGCTCGTCGAGCGCCCATTCGGTGTCCTGGGGGGCGCCGTAGTGATCCTCCACGCGGGCGCCGAGCTCGGCCAGCGCGCGCACCTGGTCGTCGGTCAGGCACAGGCCCTCGTACGGGGTCTCGACGCGTTCCGTGCCGCCGCCGGGCACCGACCGGATGGACAGGCGCTTGTCGCCGGCGTGGCGTTCGAGGATCCGGCCGCCGTCCACGACGAACCGGTCGGGGTTCACCGCGCCGGAGACGACGGCCTCGCCGAGGCCGGGGCTCGCGTCGATGACGGCCTCGCGCCGCCGCCCGGTCACCGGGTTGGCGGTGAACATCACGCCCGCCACCCGCGCGTCCACCATCACCTGCACGACGACCGCGAGCCGCACGGCGGCGTGGTCGATGCCGTTGGCCTCGCGGTAGGCGACCGCGCGGTCGGTCCAGAGCGAGGCCCAGCAGCGGCGTACGGCGTCCACGACGGCCTCGGAGCCGATCACGTTGAGGTAGGTGTCCTGCTGGCCGGCGAAGCTGGCGTACGGCAGGTCCTCGGCGGTGGCCGACGAGCGCACCGCGACCGGCACGTCGCCGCCCAGCTCGGCGCCGAGCTCCGTGTACGACTTGACGATCGCCTCGTGCACGGCGGCCGGCACCGGGGCCTCCAGCAGGTGCCGCCTGGCGCGCTCGGCGAGCCCGTCACCGCTCGGGTCGAGGCCCTGCGCGACCTGGCGGTAGGCCTCCGTGGTGAGCACCCATCCGGGCGGGACGGGCAGGCCGGCCCTGGTCAGCTCGCCCAGGTTCGCGGCCTTGCCGCCCACCTCGGCCAGGCTTCCCGCGTCGATCTCGGAGAAGCGCAGTGCCATGGTCATCGTGTGCTCCCCTGCCGTTCAGCGTCCTGGAACACAGTCTCACGCTTTCCCGGCAGAAATTCAACAGTTGATGAACAAACTGGTGCCGTCCAGGTCCCAGCCGGGGTCGGCCTCGATCCCCAGCAGGTCCAGCGCCGTCGGCGCCACGTCGACCAGGCGGGGCGCGGCGAGCGCGCGGCCGCCCAGGTCCTCCCCCAGCCTGTTCGCGATCACGAACACCGTCCGCTCCTCGTCCGACGTCCCGCCGTGCCCGCCCTCGTCCACGTGCCCGTGGTCGGTCGTGACCAGCACGGTCCACTTCTCGTCCGGGTACGCCGCCCGCCCGCGGACCGCGTCGAGCAGGCGGCCCAGGTAGGCGTCCTGGGCCAGCAGGGCCGCGGTGTACTCGGGGCGGTGCGGGTCGAGGGCGTGGGCCACCTCGTCGGTGTCGCCGAGGTACACGAAGGCGGCGTCGGGTCCTGGCCCGGCCAGGTGCCGCTCGGCGGCCTCGGCGACCTGGGCGTCGGCGGCGGCCCAGCCCATGGCGTACCCGTCGAGGACGAGCCGGTGGTCGATCGCCGGGCCGAACGCGCCGTACTCGTGGAGGGCCGTCCAGGAGAAGAACGCGGCGGTGGCCAGGTCGGGGCGGGCGGCCTTCGCCCGGCTCAAGAAGTCCGGAAATTTCGTGAAATGAGGATTGGTGAAGCTGTTGTCCACGACGCCGTGCTTGTCCGGCCAGACGCCGGTGGCGATCGACGACCAGCCGGGACCCGAGTCGGTCCGGGAGGCGATGACCCGGCCGTCCGGCTCGGGGCTCTTGGGGACGACCTCGCCGGGCGACTCCGTGCGGGGCGTGCCGGGCTCGCCGTAGGGGAGCTTGCTGGTGCCGTACGCGCCGGTCGACATGAGGGCGTCGAGCACGGGCGCGCCCACGGCCTGGAGCCGGTCGAACCGGAGGCCGTCCATGCCGACGACGAGCACCTTGTTCCGCTTAGAAGGGGGCATCCCCCTATCTAAGGGCATCTAAGCCGCGAAACGCCGCACCCAGTCGGCCGCTCCCGGCAGAATCTCCTCGACCGGGGCGACCTGCGGATACCACGTGCGCTCCCACTCCAGCGACACCCATCCGCCGAAACCGGCCCCGCGCAGCAACTCGCCGCACTCCTCCAGCGGCACCGAGCCCTCCCCCATGGGCACCGGCGTGGTGTCGGTGGCCGAGACCGCGTCCTTGACCTGCACGTAGGAGAGGTACGGGCCCAGCGCGGCCAGCGTGGCGGCCGGGGACTCGCCGTGGCGCCAGGGGTGCAGCAGGTCCCAGATCACGCCGGTCGTCGCGGGGCTGCCCGCCTCGGCCAGCAGCGCGGCCACGGCGGCGCCGGTGGCCATCTCGTCGTGCGTCTCGACCAGGACGAGCGTGCCGAGCGCGGCGGCCGTACCGGAGACCGCCTTGAGCCTGCGGGCGCCGACGGCCGGGTCGCCGCCGCGCGGGAACACCCGCACGCCGGGCGCGCCGAGGTCGGCGGCCAGCCTGAGGTCGGCGGCCAGCGCCTCGATGACCGGTTCATCCGGTCCAGGCTCACAAACACCGACATATCCGGCGAGCGCCGAAATTTCCAGACCTGCTCGTTCGACGCGCTCCCGCACCGAGCGCCGGCCCGCGGCGTCGAGCCCGGCGTGCACCCCGGTGTCCGGGTGCAGGCGCAGCTCCAGCCCCTGGCAGCCGCCCCCGGCCGCGATCTCGATCGCCCTGTCGAGCCCGTCGCCGGGCATCCCCAGCGTGCTGACCACCAGCTTCACACCGGCCTCCGTACGCTCTCCCGCAGCACGACCTCGCCGGCCACCTGCTCGACCACGACCGCGTCCTCCTCGCCCAGCGCCAGCTCCAGCGCCCGCGCTCCCATGTCCTTCAGCGGCAGCCGCACGGTCGTCAGGGCGGGGACGTGGTCCCGCAGCGTGACGATGTCGTCGAACCCGGCCACCGAGACGTCCTCCGGCACCCTGACCCCGCGCTCGCGGTAGGCGGCCAGCGCCCCGACCGCCATCACGTCGTTGACCGCGAACACGCAGGTCGCGTCCTTCACCTCCCGCGCGGCGGCATGGCCGCCGTCGCGGTCGAACGGCCCGTGGATCACCTGCGGCGCGGGCAGCCCCATCTCCTCCAGCGCCCCGGCGAAACCGGCGCACCGGTCGGCCGCCGTCACCAGGTGCGGCGGCCCCGCCAGCACGGCGAACCGGGTGTGACCGAGCCCGGCCAGCGCGCGGGCCAGCTCGGCCGCGCCCTCCTTGTTGGCGGGCGCGACGGTGTCGACGCCGAGGAGGTCCTGGCCCACGCAGGCGGCACGGCCGCCGCCCGACTGGTAGCGCGCCAGCTCCTCGCGCAGCCGCCGCGTGACGTCCGGGTCGGCGACGCGCGAGCCCACCAGCAGCACCGCCCGCACGCGCTGGGCGTTGAGCGTGGCGACGTAGGCGATCTCCTGCTCGGGGTCGCGGTGCGTGGTGCCCACCATGACCAGCAGGCCCTCGGTCGCGGCCGCCCGCATCGCGCCGTCGGCCAGCGCCGCGAAGTAGGGGTCGGTCAGGTCGTGGACGACGATGCCGATGACGTTGCTCGCGCCGCGCGCCAGCGTCTGGGCGGCGACGTTGGCGCGGTAGCCCAGCTCGTCGGCGGCCTGCTCGACGCGTGCCCGCAGGGTGGCGCCCACCTGGCGGGTGCTGCCGTTGAGCACCCGCGAGGCGGTCGCGAGCGAGACGCCCGCCTGCCTGGCGACGTCTTCCAGCGTGACCACGAGACCTCCCCGGAAAGCGGTTTCCAAGTCTGCCAGACCGGCGCCCGGATCCGCATCCCCGTGATTCCCGTTCCCCGGAGGAAACGGCTTCTCGCGTCCCGGCCGCGACCGCCGCGACGCTCTGGGGCCCGGGACGCGAGCAAACGTTATCAGGGAAACGATCGCCCGAAGAGCACGATCATCCGACCTCGGGAGACCAGTCACCGGACCCAGGGGGCGAACCGGACGGTATCCGCCGGGGTGGAACTCAGGTGGCCAGGTTCAGGCCCAGGGGAACAGGATGTCCAGCAGGCCCTTGCGCTCCTCCTTCGTCGGAGTCGGCGCGGGCGCCTGGGTCTCCGGCGCCTGGGTCTGCGGCGCCTGCTGTTGTTGCTGCTGCTGGGTCGACCGGGTCTCCGGCTCGCGGGTGCGGTCCGTGCCGCCGCGCTGGCTGATGGTCGGGTCCTCGTCGGTGCCCTGCATCCGGTTCTGCGGGGCGCGGGTGGGCCTGACGCTCGTCTTGGTGGTGGGCTCGCCGGCGCGCGTGTTCGTCGGCCGGGCCGAGGGCTCGCGCGTGGTCCTGGCCTGCCGCGTCGGGGGCGTGACCGGGTTTGCGGCCTCGGTCTCCTCCGGCTCGGAGGTGTCCGAATCGACGGGCTCGGGCGTGTCCTCCTCCTCGTAGGGCGTCTCGTCCTCGGGCAGCGCGGACTCGGACGGGGAGGACACCTCGCCGGCGCTGGCGCACTGGCCTGCCGAGCAGGGGTCGTCGGAGGAGTTGCCGGTGAGCAGGAAGCCGGCGCCCACGCCGACCATGACCACCGCGGCGGCCGCCACCAGCAGTTTCCGCGTACGGCGGCGCACCTCCCCCTCGCCGTCACCGTAGCCGGACCGGCCGCGCGAGCGCCCGTCGTCGGAGTCGTCCGTCCAGCCGGAGCCGAGGAAGCCGCGCTTGGACCGCCCCTCCTCCCGGTCGTCGTCGAAGCCCCCGTCATAGCCGCGGTCCAGCGGGAGGTACGGGCTGTCGTCCTCGTCGCGGTGCGGGCTGCTGGGCTCTCCGAGCACGCCGTGCGGGCCACTGGGCTCGTCGAGCATGTCGTGGGGACCGCTGCGCTCGTCGAGCGCGTCATGCGAGCCGCCGGCCCCGCCCAGCACGTCATGAGCGCCGCTGGCCGGGCCGAGCAGGTCGTGCCCGCCGCTGGGACCGCCGAAATCCTGGGCGACCAGCACGTCATGGGAACCGCCCGAGGCGCCGGAGCCGCTGAGCACGTCGTGCGGGCCGTCGTCCAGCACGTCATGGCCGCCGAGCACGTCACGGCCCTCGATGAGCTGCGGCTCACCGCCCTTGTCAAGGGGAAGGATGTAGGTCTCGTTGCCGACCACCTGGATGGCGGGCTGCTCGTCGGTGTCCTCGGTGCTCCACCGTGGGGAAAGCACGTCACCCGTCATCTCGGGGTTTAACGACCTCCCCTGCCCATCCTCATAAGGCCTGTCGTTCTCGTCGCGCGCCACGATGGAACCTCTCTAGTACGAATTCGACCCGCCCTTTCCTAGCAGACCCGACCACCACTTGTCCGGAAATTTCACATGTTTCCCTAAAATCACGTAGAGTAACATTCGTCACTCTGAGCAAAGGAGTGCTCATCCAGCGACACGAAAAGCGGGGCCGGAAGGGCGTCAGAGGCAGGGGTCGGTGGTCGAGTCGACGACCTTGTCCTTGAGCGAGTCGGGGATCGTGGACACCACCCGCACCCCCGGCCAGTCCGCCCCGATGACGAGCTGGATGATCGGCCCGTCCGGCATCTTGGCGGGAGCGGCCTCGGGCTCGTACGGCTGCGCGTTGAGCGGCCGTACCTTGCCCGCCACCGGCGTCTTCTTCGCCTTGGACAGCCGCGCGGCCACCGCGTCGCCGTAGGCGGGCCCGTCGGCCGCGTCCTTCTTGGCGTACCGGATGGCGGTCTTGGCCGTCGCGGCGACGTTGCCGACGCCCGTGATGACGAACCCCTGGTCGGCCAGCTCGCCGGCCACCTGTCCCGCCTTGCCGCTCTCCCCCGTGCCGTTGAGCACCTGGACGCGTACCTGGTCGTTGGAGACCTTGGGCGCGGCCGGCTTGCCGGCCGCGGCGGTGGGCGTGACCTCGACGTCGGTGCGCACGCGCTCGAAGAAGTCGCGCGCGGCCGGCTGGCTGAACTGCACGCGGTTCTTGTCGGCCGGGTACGGTTCGACGGGCACGGTGATGCCCTTGAGCTCCTTGGCCGTCAGGCCCTTGACGCTGTTGGCGATGTCCAGCATCCGGTCGAGCGTCAGCTCGCTGTCCACGGTGACGGCCGCGGCGGCCGCCTGCAGGAACCCGTTCAGCTTGCCGGGGTCGGTGAGCAGGCCGCCGTCGGTGACCTTCTCCATCACCTTGGTGAGGAAGACCTGCTGGCGCTGGATCCGGCTCAGGTCGCTGCCGTCGCCCAGCGCGTAGCGGGTGCGGACGTAGCCGAGGGCCTGCTCGCCGGTCACCACGTGCCTGCCGGCGCTGAGCACCAGCTTGGACTTGGGGTCGTTGACGGCCTTGGGCAGGCAGATCTCGATGCCGCCGATGGCGTCGATGATGCCCTTGAAGCCGGTGAAGTCGACCTTCACGAAGTGATTGATCTTGATGTTGGTGAGCGACTCGAGGGTCTTGATCGTGCAGTTGATGCCGCCCTCGTTGAAGGCGGAGTTGATCTGGCGCACGCCGGCGGGAACCAGCTGGCCGGCGCGGCTCTTGCACTCGGGGATCTGGACCATCGAGTCACGCGGGAAGCTGATCATGATGGCCTTGTCCCGGTTCGGGGAGATGTGCAGCAACATGATCGTGTCGGTGCGCTCGCCGTCGTTCTGGAGGTAGGGCCCGTACTTCTTGTTGGCGCCGCCGCGCGAGTCGGAGCCGACGAGCAGCACGTTGAGGGCGCCGGTCTCCGGCGGACGGCTGGCGCCGGGGTCGATGGGCTCGCGGTGGATCCCGCTCTCGATGTAGCGGTAGTAGCCGTACGCCCCCAGCGAGACGGCCACCAGCACGAACGTCAGCCCGATGCCGGCCCAGCCCATCACCGAGATCCGTCGGCGGCGCGGCGCGCGGCTCCTGCGCCGGGGCGAGGAGTCCACCGCCTCCCTCGTGCCCTGCCTCACACGCCTCCCTCCGCCCGACCAGAACCAAGAGACCTAACCAAGAGACCTGAACAAGAGAAACGCATTCCTCTCGCGGTGACGCGCAGTGTAGTGAGAAAACCTGTGATTCCAGGAATCTGGCGCGATCCAGGGGGCCGCCGCAATGCACTGGACTGCCACTCTTCCGTGCCGGCGATGGCTCCATCCAAAGCACGCGAATCAGGGGCGCCGCTACGCGCTGTGACGCCATCATGACATTCATGTTGCTGACCGAGATGGCGCCCCCTCCAGGCGCTCAGGAACTGGCCGGGCTGCGGGCCCGCGCCAGGACCGCCCGCCGCCGGGCCTTCGTCGCGCTGTCCGCCTCGCTCGCGCTGCTGACCTCAGCGCAGCTGCTCGCCGACCGGGCGCAGAGCAGGGAGCAGGCGCTGCCGCTGGCCGTGCTGTCGCTGGCGGTGTTCGTGGTGGCGCTGCCCGCGCTGGCCATCACCCAGTACGCGTGGGGCGCCCGTGCCCGGCTCGTCCGCGAGCGGGAGCGCGAGCTGTACGCCGTCGTCCACTCGGGCCGGGCCCGCCCCTTCACCCGGCTGGCGGTGGCCGGCTGCTGGGCGGTGACGCTGCTGCTCGGCTGGACCGCGCCGCGCTTCTTCCGCCAGGCCGCCCTCGACTCCTTCGCCGACGTCCTGAGCTGGATCGCCGAGGCGCTCGCGGTGGTCAGTGTCGCGGTGGGGGTGTCGTTCGCGCTGTGGTGGGCACGTGACGCGGTGGGGATGCTGGCGCGTCGGCTGCGGTCGGGCGGATCACCTGGCGATCCGTGGGACCCCGGCCCGGCCGCGCGCCCGAGGGAGGGCGCGGCGCTCTGGGCGGGCGCGGCCGTCGCGGTCGCGGCCCTGGTCGGAGCCCGCGCCCACCTCTGGGAGCCGGCCACGGGCATCGTTTACGCGTTGCTGACCGCGGCGCTCGTCTGCGGAGTAGTTACTGACGAGTAGCATAGGCACGGAACCCATCCACCAAGGAGGAGCGAACCCGTGCCTTCCTCTCGTGACGTCGTGTTCGTCGACGGCGTGCGCACGCCTTTCGGCCGGTCGGGGCCGAAGGGGCTGTACGCGGAGACCCGCGCGGACGACCTGGTCGTCCGTGTCATCCGCGAGCTCATCAGGCGCAATCCCCAACTGCCCCCTGAGCGCGTGGACGAGGTCGCCATCGCCGCGACCACGCAGATCGGCGACCAGGGACTGACCATCGGCCGGGCGGCGGCGGTGCTGGCCGGGCTGCCGAAGAGCGTGCCCGGCTACGCCATCGACCGCATGTGCGCGGGCGCGATGACCGCGGTCACGACGGTCGCGGGCGGCATCGCGTTCGGCGCGTACGACGTGGCCATCGCGGGCGGCGTCGAGCACATGGGCCGCCACCCGATGGGCGAGGGCGTCGACCCGAACCCGCGCTTCCTGTCGGAGAAGCTGGTCGACCCGAGCGCGCTGGTCATGGGCATGACGGCGGAGAACCTGCACGACCGCCACCCCGAGATCACCAAGCGGCGCGCGGACGCGTACGCGGTGCTGTCGCAGGAGCGGGCCGCCAAGGCGTACGCCGACGGCAAGATCCAGCCCGACCTGGTGCCGACCGCGATCAGGACGGCCGAGAAGGGCTGGGGGCTCGCCGTCGAGGACGAGGCGCCGCGGCCGGGCACCACGATGGAGGGGCTGAGCGGCCTGAAGACGCCGTTCAGGCCCCATGGCAACGTCACGGCGGGCAACTCCTCCGGCATCAACGACGGCGCCACCGGCTGCGTCGTGGCCGCCAGGGAGGTGGCCGAGGAGCTGGGGCTGGGCGCGAAGATGCGGCTCGTCTCCTACGCGTTCGCGGGCGTGGACCCCGAGGTGATGGGCGTGGGGCCGATCCCGTCCACGGAGCGGGCGCTGCGGCTGGCGGGCCTCGGCATCTCCGACATCGGGCTGGTCGAGATCAACGAGGCGTTCGCCGTACAGGTGCTGGCCTTCCTCGACCACTTCGGGATCGCCGACGACGACCCGCGCGTGAACCAGTACGGCGGCGCGATCGCCTACGGCCACCCGCTGGCCTCCTCGGGCGTGCGGCTGATGACGCAGCTGGCGCGGCAGTTCGGCGAGCGCCCCGACGTGCGGTACGGCATCACCACCATGTGCGTCGGCATGGGCATGGGCGGCACTGTGATCTGGGAGAACCTGGCATGAGCGACATCGAGACCTGGCGGTCGCTGCTGGCCGAGCGCGCCACCGACGAGGTGGTCACCAAGGCGCTGGTGCGCGACGTGCAACTGCCCTACGGCGCGGGCACGATGGCGCTGATCACCCTGGACAACGGCTTCGACCACACCAAGCCCAACACGTTCGGCCCGCACGGCCTGTTCGCGCTCAACGGCGCGCTGGCGGAGATCGCCGAGCGCACCGACCTGGCCGCGGTGGGCGTGACGGGCAAGCCGTTCATCTTCGCCGTCGGCGCCGACCTCAAGGGCGCTGCCGCGCTGACCACGCGCGAGGAGGCCCTCGCCATCGGCGCGCTCGGCCACCACGTCTTCCGCAGGCTGGGCGAGCTGCCGATCCCGTCGTTCGCGTTCGTGAACGGCGCCGCGATGGGCGGCGGGCTGGAGGTGGCGCTGCACTGCTCGTACCGGACGATCTCCTCCGGCGTGCCCGCCGTGGCGCTGCCGGAGTGCTCCCTCGGCCTGGTGCCGGGCTGGGGCGGCACGCAGCTGCTCCCCCGCCTCATCGGCCCGGCGGCCGCGATCAGGCTGATCGTCGAGAACCCGCTGGCCCAGAACCGCATGATCAAGGGCAGGGAGGCGTACGAGCTGGGCGTCGCGGACGCGATGTTCGAGCCGGCCGACTTCCTGGAGGAGTCGCTGCGCTGGGCCGCCCGCGTGGTCAACGGCGAGGTGCCAGTGGAGCGGCCCGTCGAGCGGCCGGCGCGCGACGAGGACTGGGACAAGGCGGTCGGCGACGCGCGGTTCCTGGTGGACATGAAGCTGCGCGGCGCCGCGCCCGCCCCCTACCGCGCGCTCGACCTGATCGCCCTGGCCCGCACGGCCTCCCGTGACGAGGGCTTCGCCGCCGAGGACGAGGCGCTGGCCGACCTGCTGACGGGCGACGAGCTGCGGGCCGGGCTCTACGCGTTCGACCTGGTGCAGCGCCGCGCCAAGCGGCCGGCGGGCGCGCCGGACGCCTCGCTGGCCCGCAAGGTCACCAAGGTCGGCGTGGTGGGCGCCGGGCTGATGGCCTCGCAGATGGCGCTGCTGTTCGCCCGCCGCCTGGAGGTGCCGGTCGTGCTGACCGACCTCGACCAGGCCAGGCTCGACAAGGGCGTCGGGTACGTGCACGCCGAGGTCGACAAGCTGCTGGGCAAGGGCCGCGTCTCGCCCGACCAGGCCAACCGGCTCAAGGGGCTCGTCACCGGGTCGCTGACCAAGGACGCCTTCGCCGACGCCGACTTCGTGATCGAGGCCGTGTTCGAGGACCTGGCGGTCAAGAAGCAGGTGTTCGCCGAGGTGGAGGCCGTGGTCCCGGCCGAGTGCGTGCTGGCCACGAACACCTCCTCGCTGTCGGTGACCGAGATGGGCGCGGAGCTGCGGCATCCCGGGCGGCTGGTCGGGTTCCACTTCTTCAACCCGGTCGCCGTCATGCCGCTGCTGGAGATCGTCCGCGGCGCCGCGACGGACGACGCCACGCTCGCCACGGCGTTCGCCGTGGGCAAGGCGCTGAAGAAGTCGTCGGTGCTGGTCAAGGACGCCCCCGCGTTCGTGGTCAACCGCCTGCTGACCTGTTTCATGGGTGAGGTCGTGGCGGCCGTGGACGAGGGCACCCCGCTGGAGGTGGCCGAGCACGCGCTGGACGGGCTCGGGCTGCCCATGACGCCGTTCGCGCTGCTGCAGCTCGTCGGCCCGGCCGTGGGCCTGCACGTGGCCGAGACGCTGCACGACGCCTTCCCCGACCGGTTCGGGGTCTCGGAGAACATGGCCAAGCTGGTCGCCACCGGCAAGCCGGGCGTCTACCGTCCCGACTTCACGCTCGACCCCGAGGCGGTCGCCGTCTTCTCCGGCGGCTCCGCGCCGTCCACCGCCGAGCAGGTACGCGAGCGCGTCCTGGCCGCACTGGCCAGGGAGATCCGCATCATGCTGGACGACGGCGTGGTCGCCGCGCCGCAGGACATCGACCTGTGCATGATCCTCGGCGCCGGCTGGCCGTTCCATCTGGGCGGAATCACCCCGTACCTGGACAGGACCGGCGTCGCCTCGCCGCGGTTCCTCGCGCCGGGCGTCGCCTCGATGCCCTGATCTCCGGAAGGCCCCGGCGGGTCTCCTTAACCCGCATCCGGCTCCGTCGTAGCGTTCGGTAGCGTTCCTACGAACGGAGGGTAACCATGATGCGAGCACTCGGCGCCGCCACGCTCTGCGGCGTCCTCGTGCTGGGCGCGTCCTCGCCCGCGGTGGCGGCGGCGCGCCCGAAGGCGCAGCTCAAGATCATCGATTCGGTCAAGGGCGGCTCGACGAGCACGGCCTGGCTGAACTGCGCGCCCGCCGGGGGCACTCATCCGAACGCGCGCGCGGCCTGCCGGCTGCTGGCGGGGGTCCATGGGTATCCCGAGCGGCTCAACCTCGACCCCGACGCGGTCTGCACGAAGGAACTGCGGCCACACGCCGTGGCCGTGGTGGGCCGCTGGTACGGCAGGACCGTGCGCTGGGGCAAGGTCTTCGGCAACGACTGCCTGGTCAAGGCGGCCACGGGAGCACTCTTCTCGCTGTGACCGGGCGGGCGGGCGCGGGCACCACACCGGGCGCCGCACCGGCGCGGTGCCCGCGCCCGCCCGCTCAGCCGTCGCTCCCGGCCCGGGCGGCGGCCGCGGTCCTGCTGTGGCGGTAGCCGTACGTGAAGTAGACGACGACGCCGATGATCATCCAGACCACGAACCTCAGCCACGTCTGCACCGGCAGGTTGAGCATGAGGTAGAGGCAGGCCAGCACGGACGCGATCGGCAGCACCGGCACCAGCGGCGCCCGGAAGGCCCGCGGCAGGTCCGGCCTGGTGCGCCGCAGCACCATCACCCCGATCGAGACCACCACGAACGCGAAGAGCGTGCCGATGTTCACCAGCTCGGCCAGCTCGCCGAACGACACGAACCCGGCCAGCGCCATCGTGACCACCCCGATGGTGATCGTGAGCCGGGCCGGCGTGCCGAAGCGCGGGTCGACCTTCGCCATCGGCCGCGGCAGCAGCCCGTCGCGGCACATCGCGAACAGCACCCGGGTCTGGCCGAGCAGCAGCACGAGCACCACCGTGGTCAGCCCGGCGATGGCGCCGATGCTGATGATGGTGGCCAGCCAGTTCTGGCCGACCGAGACGAACGCGTCCGACAGCGGCGCCGACGTGCTGAGCTGGTCATAGCGCTGCATGCCGACCACCACGAGCGAGACGGCGACGTACAGGGCCGTGCAGATGGCCAGGGAGCCGAGGATGCCGCGCGGCACGTCACGCTGCGGCTCGATGGTCTCCTCCGCGGCGGTGGCCACGATGTCGAAGCCGATGAAGGCGAAGAACACGATCGCCGCGGCGGAGAAGACGCCCAGCACGCCGAACGCGACCGGCGTGACGCCGAACACGACCTGGATGAGCGGCGCCTTCAGCCCCTCGACCCGCGCCGTGGACACCGCCTCGGGGATGAACGGCGTGTAGTTGGCGGCCTTGACGAAGAAGAGCCCGGCCACGATCACCAGCAGCACCACGGCGATCTTGGTGATCACGAGGACGAGGTTGACCCGCGAGGACACCTTGATCCCGGTGACCAGGACCGTGGTGAGGATGAGCACGATGAGGACGGCGGGCACGTTCACCACCGGGTCGTCGCCCGCGATGGAGGCCGGCAGGTGGATGCCGACGGACGACAGCAGCGAGGCGAAGTAGCCCGACCAGCCGACCGCCACCACGGCCGCGGCCAGCGCCAGCTCCAGGGTCAGGTCCCAGCCGATCACCCACGCGGGGAACTCGCCGAGGGTGGCGAAGGAGAAGGTGTAGGCCGACCCGGCGACGGGGATCGTGGAGGCGAACTCGGCGTAGCACAGGGCCGCGAGCCCGCAGACGACGCCCGCCACCACGAACGAGACCGCCACCGCGGGCCCCGCCACCTCCTTGGCCACCTGGCCCGTGAGGACGAAGATCCCGGTGCCGACGATCACGCCGATGCCGAAGACGGTCAGGTCGGTGGCGGTCAGGCGCTTGCGCAGCTGGTGCTCGGGGGCTTCGGTGTCGCGGATGGACTGCTCGACACTCTTGGTGCGAAAGATCTCCACGCCCGTGATCCTTCCCATACCCTAAGTGATCATGCGCTTACCGGTCGGGACCAGGGATGATCCCGGTGGAGCGGCCTGAGCTGGGTAGCAGGCAGGGACCATGTTCGATACCGCGCTCGACGCCCTCGCCGGGCAGGACCTCTCCGTGGTGGCCGGACTGCTGATGGTCTTCCTGACGCTGGACGCCTCGGTGGGGATCGGCCTGGTCGTGCCGGGCGACGGCGTGCTGCTCGTCGCGGGCGCCACCGCGCGGAGCGCGGGAGAGGTGCTGGCGCTGATCGGCACGGGCGTGCTGGCCTGCTTCGCGGGCGCCTCCGGCGGCCACTTCCTCGGCCGCCGCTACGGCGCCCGGCTGCGGCACAGCAGGCTGGGGCGGCGGGTCGGCGAGGAGCGCTGGGAACGGGCGGAGCGGTTGTTCGAGCGGAGCGGGTGGGCGCTGGCGCTGGCGTACTTCCTGCCGGTGCTGCACGCGCTGACACCGGCCGTGGCGGGCACGGTCGGGATGCCGTACGGCCACTTCATGAGGTGGGCGATGCTTGGCAGCACCGCCTGGGTGAGCGCCTACGTGACCCTGGGCGCGGTCGCGGGCCACGTGGCGCGGCGGCACGCGGAGTGGCTGCCCCCGGTGGCGGTCGCGGCGGTGATCGCCGTGCTGGCGATCACCGCCGTGGTCCGCAAGGTGCTCAACGGCGGGCGGGCTCCTCGTGGGAGGTCCGCTTGGCGACGGCCTCGGTGACCTGGCGGGCGAGGTCCTGGGCGGTCAGGCCGATCCGGCTGAGGATGGCCGCCCGCTTGGCATGGTCGAGGAACTCCTGCGGGATGCCGTAGGTGCGCACGGGCACGTCGACGTCGGCGTCGCGCAGCAGTCGGGCCACCGCGTCGCCCACGGCGCCCACGCGGCCGTTGTCCTCGACGACGGCGACCAGCTTGTGGGCGCTCGCGGCCAGCACCAGCGCCTCGTCGAGCGGCTTGACCCAGCGGGGGTCGACCACGGTGGCCGCGATGCCCTGGGCGTCGAGCAGCACAGCCGCGTCCATGCAGACCTGGGCCATCGGGCCGACGCCGACCAGCAGCACGTCGGGCTCGCCCGCGGGGGCGCGCAGAAGGTCCATCTCGCCCAGCCTGCCCACCGCCTCCAGCGGCTCGGCGACCGGGCCCTTGGGGAAGCGCAGCACCGTGGGACCCTCGGTGACGTCGACGGCCTCGCGCAGCAGCTCGGTCACCCGGTCGCCGTCGCGCGGCACCGCGATGCGCAGGCCGGGGACCACCTGGAGGATGGACAGGTCCCACATGCCGTTGTGGCTGGCGCCGTCGTCGCCCGTGACGCCCGCCCGGTCGAGCACCACGGTGACGGGCAGCCGGTGCAGGGCGACGTCCATGAGGAGCTGGTCGAAGGCGCGGTTGAGGAATGTGGCGTAGACGGCCACCACCGGGTGCATGCCGCCGAGCGCCAGCCCGGCGGCGCTGGTCAGCGCGTGCTGCTCGGCGATGCCGACGTCGTAGATGCGCTCGGGGAACGCCTCGGAGAAGGCGTTGAGGCCCGTCGGGTGCAGCATGGCCGCGGTGATCGCCACGAGGTCGTCGCGCTCCTTGCCGAGCCGGACCAGCTCCTCGCCGAACACGTCGGTCCAGATGCGCGGCTTGGGCTTGCCCACGCCCGTGGCGCGGTCGAAGGCGCCGGTCTGGTGGAACTGGTCCTCGTCGTGGTTCTCGGCGGGGGTGTAGCCGCGGCCCTTCTGGGTGAGCGCGTGGACGATGACGGGGCCGCGGAAGTCGCGGGCCTTGCGCAGCGCCGCCTCCATGGCCTGCTCGTCGTGGCCGTCGATGGGGCCGACGTATTTCAGCCCGAGGTCCTCGAACATGGCCTGCGGCGCCAGGACGTCCTTGACGCCCTTCTTGAAGCCGTGCAGGGCGTCGTAGAGGACGGGAACGTTCCCCAGCTTGTCCTTGACGTATTCGAGCATGTCCTCGTAGCGGCGGTTGACGCGCAGCGAGGACAGGTGGGAGGCCAGGCCGCCGATCGTGGGTGAGTAGGAGCGGCCGTTGTCGTTGACGACCATGACGACCGGCAGGTCCTTGGCGGCGGCGATGTTGTTGAGCGCCTCCCAGGCCATGCCGCCGGTCAGCGCGCCGTCGCCGATCACCGCCACGACCGTGCGGTCGCGCTCGCCGCGCACCTTGAACGCCTTGGCCAGGCCGTCGGCGTAGGACAGCGCGGTCGAGGCGTGGGAGTTCTCGACGAAGTCGTGCTCGGACTCGGCCTGGCTCGGATAGCCCGACAGGCCGCCCTCCTGCTTGAGCGCCTCGAAGCCGGCGAGCCTGCCGGTCAGCAGTTTGTGCACGTACGACTGGTGCCCGGTGTCCCAGATGACGGGGTCGTCCGGGGAGTCGAAGACGCGGTGCACCGCGATGGTGAGCTCGACGACACCCAGGTTGGGCCCCAGATGCCCGCCGAACCTCGCGCACGAGTCGACGAGCAGATCACGGATCTCCCCCGCCAGCCGCGGCAACTCCTCGACAGCCAGCCGTTTGACGTCGTGCGGTCCCTTGATCGAGCCCAGCAACCCGCTCACGGATCCGACTCCCCTCTGCTTTTGTACGCCGACGGTCCGAGTCTAGTTCGCTGCTGCCTCATTGACTCCATCGAGTCAAATCCCCCCACATATGTCCGATCTTGACCTACTCTTTCGATACCTATGAACTCCGTCCCCAAAAGTAAACTCCTGGCGCTTGTGGCGGGCATGCTGGCTCTTGCCCTGGCAGCGGCCGGTTTGGTCATCGTGCTGGCCGACATGGCCACCACCTCGACGGCGCCGGGGAACGAGGCCCAGCAGCAGGCGTCCCCGCCCGCCAGGGCCTCCGGCAAGGGGGCGCCCGTGCCCGGCAAGTCACTGGCGACGGCGAACCCGCTCTACCGGACCGGTCGCCTGGCCGACGTGAACTGCGCGCCGGGCGCGCTGCCCGCCGGGAGCATGAGCGCGTACCGGCGGTTCCTCATCCGCGTGACCACCTGCCTCAACAAGGCGTGGGGCGCCCAGTTCCGCAAGGCCGGGATGCCCTTCAGCAAACCGCGGCTGCGCATCATCACCCGCAAGGTCAAGACGCCGTGCGGCTCGTGGAACGCCGGCGCCGACGCGGTCTACTGCTCCACCGACCGCACGATGTACCTGATGATCAGCAAGGACCAGGTGCGCAACCCGTTCCCGCTGGGCATCACCCGCCTGGTCGCCCACGAGTACGGCCACCACATCCAGCAGATCTCCGGCATCTGGGACTACTACTGGCTGGTCAGGTCCATGGCGGGCAAGGCCAGGCGCCTGCAGCTGTCCCGCAACTCCGAGCTACAGGCCGAGTGCTTCTCGGCGGTCTTCATGAGCACGATGAGGGGGACGGAGCTGGTCACCGAGGAGGACTGGGCGTACACCGTCGACTGGTTCAAGAAGAACGGCGCCAAGGGCTGGCCCCAGAACGACCACGGCAGGGGGCCCACGCAGGCGGCCTGGATGAAGCGCGGCTTCAACCGCGGCACCCCGGGCGCGTGCAACACCTGGTCCGTCTCACCGCGGAAGACACTTTGATCGTCCTTTACCTGGGGTCCCCGCTTCACTAGGGTGCCGTCTCATGCGTATCCCCCGATCGGCGCTCGTGGCAGGCGCCCTGGCGAGCCTGCTCCTGGGCGGCACGGCGCACGCGGCCGCCGCGCCCGCGTACAAGCCCGTCCTGACGAAGAACCCGCTCTACAAGACGGGCAAGCTGGGCTTCGACACCTGTGAGGAGCCGGCGGTGCGGTCCGGGAGCGTGGAGGAGGTCAAGGGCTATCTGGACGTGGTCCTCGACTGCCTCAACGCCGCCTGGGAACCCAGGATCAAGCAGGCGGGCCACACGTTCAGCAAGCCCGGACTGCAGGTGATCACCAAGCCCGGCGCGAAGACCGGGTGCGGCAAGTTCCCGGCGGGTGTGCAGGCGCTCTACTGCACGGCCAACAACAAGATCACCTATTGGGTGAGCCCGCGACTCGTCGAGGAGCCCACCGACCTGATCCTGATGCTGGTCCTGGCTCACGAGTACGGCCACCACGTCCAGCACCTCACCGGCATGTTCGACGCCCTGACGGAGTACAACGGCAAGAACGAGGCCCGGGTGCTCGACGAGGCCCGGCGGTTCGAGTTGCAGGCGGAGTGCCTGTCGGGCGTGTTCACCGGCAGCGTCTGGCACTCCCTGGGCCGCAAGGAGACCGAGTTCGCCTACTACGTCAAGAACAGCGGCACCGGCCTCGACCTGTCCGCCATCGGCGTGGAGGTGGAGGGCTGGGCCGAGAAGTCCCATGGAAAGGCCGCGAACATCGGGCGCTGGCTCAAGCGCGGCTACGACACCGAGTCGGCGGGCGGCTGCAACACCTGGAAGGCGCCGAAGTCCCAGGTGTCCTAGAAACTCCTCTATGATCCGCGATCATGCGCATCTCCCTCCTGGCGGGCATGGTCGCGGGTCTGGTCCTCCTCGCCGGACCGGCCCAGGCGGCGTCGCGCATCGCCCAGCCCGGCCTGTCGGGGGCGATGAGCGGTGACGTGGCCCCCGTGAAGTGCGCGATCCCGCGCATCCGCCAGGGAAGCGTCGCCTCGCTCACCTCCTTCCACCGCGCCATGGCCGCGTGCGCCGACCGGTTCTGGGCCGGCCAGTTCGCCGCCGCCGGCCTGGCGTACAGCTCGCCCGAGGTCACGATCACGGCCGGGGACGACTCCGTCTGCGGGAAGATCACCGGCAACGGCGCGCAGTACTGCCCCGAGCGGCACACGATCGCCATCCGCATCATGAAGGAGGACCTGCGCGACCCGTTCAGGATGAACATCGCGCACTCGGTCGCCCATGAGTGGGGGCACCACTTGCAGCAGCTCATCGGCGTGCTGGACGTGCAGAGCGCCCTGTACCGGCCGGCCTCGGAGAGCGCGCGGGCGCTGCTGAGCCACCGGCTGGAGATGCAGGCCGAATGCTTCGCCGGAGTCTTCTACAGCGCCACCCTGGAGTCGATCAAACCCGGGATCGCGTGGGACGACTGGCTCGACGCCGTACGCAGGGCGGACGAGAGCGACATCCACGGCAAGCCGCGCAACCTGGCGTTATGGCAGGACCGCGGCTACCGGGGCGGCGCCACCGGGTTCTGCAACACCTGGACGGCCACCCGGTCCAAGGTGTCGTGAGAGCCGGTCGCCCGGATCAGGCGTGGGCGCGGGCCAGGACCTCCAGGGGGTCGGCGAGGACGTGGGCGAAGGCGAGCTCGGCCGCGCCGACCAGCGTGGCGGCGTCGCCGAGCGACGACGTGCGCAGCCGCAGCCGCTCCCGCTGCGGCGCCATCGCGTGCAGCGCCAGCTGGGTGCGCACCTGCGCCGCCGACCCCAGGTAGACCTCCCGCAGCATCCCCCCGAAGATCACCATTTCCGGGTTGAAGATGTTCGCCAGGTTCGCCACGCCGAGGCCCAGCCAGTCGCCGACCTTGCAGAGCGCGGCCTGCGCCTCGATGTCGCCCCGGTCGGCGGCCTCCACCACGGCGCGCACCGCGTCGCGCCCGTGCTGCCCGGGGCCGACGCGGCCGGCCGACTCCAGCAGCGCCCGCTCCCCCACCTCCGCCTCCAGGCAGCCGTGCGAGCCGCAGCCGCAGGCGCGGCCCCCCGGGTTGACGACCATGTGGCCGACCTCGCCGCCGTAGCCGTCGTGGCCGCCCAGCAGGTGGCCGCCCGCGATGATGCCGCCGCCGATCCCCACGTCCCCGTGCAGGTAGATGAGGTCCCTGATGCCGGCCCCGACGCCGCGGCTGTGCTCGGCGAGCGCGCCCAGGTTGGCGTCGTTGCCCACGCTGACCGGCAGGCCGAGGCCCAGCCTGCGGCTCAGCTCCTCGCCGAACGGCACCTCCTCGGCCAGCAGGTTGGGCCCGAACCGCACCACCCCGTCGGCCTTGCGCACCCCGCCCGACACGGCCGCCGCCGCGCCGACGCAGACGGTGTCGTCCCTGGTCTTGCGCCGCATCTGCCTCGCGAAGCCGGCCAGCGTCCCGGCCAGCTCCTCCAGCATGAACGGGCCGCGCTCGCGGGCCGTCTCCCGGCGGTCGAGGATCACCCCGCCCAGCCCCACGCGGGCCACCGCGAGCCGGTCGGGGCCCACGTCGAAG
This sequence comes from Nonomuraea phyllanthi, assembly GCF_006334985.2. Lineage (GTDB taxonomy): Bacteria > Actinomycetota > Actinomycetes > Streptosporangiales > Streptosporangiaceae > Nonomuraea > Nonomuraea phyllanthi. Next base: position 131,644 of record NZ_VDLX02000010.1, on the reverse strand, counting down.
GCGAACACGTACACCCGCGCCGACTCGGGGCGCACGACCAGCGAGGGCCGCCCCGCACGGCCCGTCTCGCGCGGCAGCTCCTCCCGCACCAGCCCGGCGGCGGTGAGGTCGGAGGTCAGCGCCATGATGGTGCTGCGGTTGAGCCCCATCTTCGAGGTCAGCTCGGCGCGCGAGATCGGCCCGCCCAGGTGGACATGGCGAAGCAGCGCGCCGAGATTGTGGCGCCTGATGTCCTCTTGGGAAGGGCCGGCACGCATGGTCTGGGGTTCCTTGGGCGGGGGCTGCGAGTCGCTGATCACCTTAGACCAGCGGCAGCCGCCCGCTTGCGCGCCAGGGCGTCCACGCCCGCGGCGAGCAGCAGGACAGACCCGGTGACCAGGTATTTCACACTGGCTCCGTACCCCATCAGCCCCATTCCGTTCTCGATGACCGCCACCACGGCGCCGCCGAGCACGGCGTCGAGCACCCTGCCCTTGCCGCCGAACAGGCTGGTGCCGCCGATGACCGCCGCGCCGACCGCGTACAGCAGGACGGAGCTGCCGCCCGTGTTCGGGTCGACGGAGCTGGCCCTGGAGGCGGCCACGATCCCGCCGACCGCCGCCATCGACGAGCAGATCACGAACGCGCTGATCCTGATCCGGTCGACCGGGATGCCCGCCCGGCGCGCGGCCTCGGTGTTGCCGCCGACCGCGTAGATGTGCCGCCCGAACGCGGTACGGCGCAGCACCAGCGTCCACACGACCAGCAGCACCAGGATCACCGGCACCACGATCGGCACGCCGGTCAGCGAGACCAGGGCCGGGTTGCGGCTGCGTTCGAGGTTGAGCACGTAGACGGCCAGCCCGGCCAGCACCGCGAGCGCGCCCACGCGCGCCGCGATCAGCGACATCGGGTCGGACGTCAGCCCGCGCCTGGAACGCTTGGCGGCCCGCAGCAGCTGCACCGCGGCGAAGACCAGCACGCAGAACGCGTAGAGCGCCCAGCCCAGCCAGGGCGGCAGGTTCTCGTTCGCGATGGCGACGATCACGCTGTTCCTGATGGAGATGTTCGTGCCCTCGTCGACCAGCACCAGGACCAGGCCCTGGAAGGCGAGGAACGCGGCCAGCGTGACCACGAACGACGGGATGCCGACCTTGGCGACCAGCGCGCCGAGCGCGGTGCCGATGACCACGCCGGTCGCGATGGCGGCCAGCACGCACACGTACCAGGGCAGGCCCGCGGAGGTCAGCGTGACGGCGAGCACCGCCGCGCACACGCCGCTGGCGAAGCCCGCCGACAGGTCGATCTCGCCGAGCAGCAGCACGAACACCAGGCCCATCGCGATCAGCGTGATCGCGGCGCCCTGGGTGAAGAGGTTGGCGAAGTTGATGGAGGTGACGAAGGCGGGCCGGGCGATGGCGAAGACCGTGCAGAGCACGATCAGGCCGAGCACGGCGGGCAGCGCGCCCATGTCCCCGCCGCGTACCCGCTCGACGTAGGCGACGAAGCTGTGACCGATCGACGGCGACCGCGTCGCGGTGACGATGGCCTCGCCGGGAAGGTCCTTGACCTTGCTCATGGGGTGACCCCGTTCTTGAGGCCGAGATCGCCGCTGCGGCCTGAGGTGATCAGTTCGACGACCTGGGCGTGCGTCACGTCGGCGGTCTTGACCTGGGCGGCCATCCTGCCGAGGTAGAGCGCCGCGATCCGGTCGGAGACGGCGAAGACGTCGTTCATGTTGTGCGAGATGAGCACGACGGCCAGCCCGGTGTCGGCCAGGCGGCGCACCAGTTCCAGCACCTGCGCGGTCTGGGCGACGCCCAGCGCCGCGGTCGGCTCGTCGAGGATGACGACCTTGCTGTTCCACAGCACGGCCTTGGCGATGGCCACGGTCTGCCGCTGCCCGCCGGACAGGCTGGAGACCTGCTGCCTGATGGACTTCACCGTGCGCACGGACAGGCTGCTGAGGGTCTGCGCGGCCAGTTCCTCCATGCTGTCCTCGTCGAGCAGGAGGCCGTTCTTGCGCTCCCTGCCGAGGAACATGTTCTGGACGATGTCGAGGTTGTCGCACAGCGCCAGGTCCTGGTAGACGATCTCGATGCCGAGCTCGCCCGCGTCGCGCGGGCCGTGGACCTGCACCGGGTTGCCGTCGAAGAGGATCTCGCCGCCGTCGATCGGGTAGATGCCGCCGACGCACTTGACGAGCGTCGACTTGCCCGCGCCGTTGTCGCCGACCAGGGCCGTCACCTCGCCGGCGTACGCCGCGAACTCGACCTTGTGCAGGACTTTCACCGGGCCGAAGCTCTTGTCGATTCCGCGTACTTCAAGGAGGGGGATCATGGGGCTCCCTAGGAGAGGGGACGCGACCGGTCGGGCCGCGCCCCCTTGGTGTTACTGGATACCGGCCTCGGTGCACTTCTCGGCGAAGTCACCCGTGCACAGTTCCTCCTTGGTCACGTAACCGTCGGCCACCACGTCCTTGACGTTGTCGAAGTAGATGGCCTGCGGCTCCATCAGCTCGGCCGGCACGTCCTGACCGCTCTCGGGGTCCTTGACGCTGCCGCTCGCCGCGGGCTTCTCGCCCTTGGCCAGCGCCACCGCGAGCTTGGCCGCGGCGTCGGCCTCCTTCTTGACGGCCTTGTAGACCGTCATGCACTGGTCACCCGCGAGGATGTTCTGCAGGCCCTGGACGGTGGCGTCCTGGCCGGTGACCGGCACCTTGCCGTTGAGGTTGTTCTTCTTCAGCACGGTGATGGCGGCGTTGCCCAGGCCGTCGTTGGCGGCCAGCACGCCGGCGATCTTCGGCTCCTGGGTGAGCATCTGCTCGAAGATCGTTCCCGCCTGGGTGTTGTCCCACTCGGGCACGTCCTGGTCGGGGCCCTTGACGTACTCGCCGGAGTCGAACTTCGGCTTGAGCACCCCGTCGTAGCCCTGCTTGAACAGCGTGGCGTTGTTGTCGGTCGGGGAGCCGTTCAGGTAGGCGACGATGGGCTTGTCGGCCTTCTTGTCGGTCAGGCACTTGCTCAGGCCTTCGCCTTGCAACGTTCCGACCTTGGTGTTGTCGAAGCTGACGTAGTACGCGGCGCCGCCGCCGAGCGTCAGCCGGTCGTAGTCGATCACGGGCACGCCCTGCGACTTGGCCTTGTCGATGACGGCCTTGCCGCTGCCGCTGTCCAGGTTCACGATCATCAGGACGGTGGCGCCGTTGGTGACCATCTGGTCGGCGATCGTCTGGAACGCCGTCTTGTCGTTCTGAGCGTTCTGGATGTCGTACGCGACACCGGCCGCCTTGAACGCCTCTTCGAGGTACTTGCGGTCCGCCGTCTCCCACCGGGCCGAGGACTTGCTGTCCGGCAGGATGACGCCGACCTTCCCGGCTTTGGCCGCTTCTGAGGCCGAAGCCGAGGAGGAGGTCGACGCCGAGGTCTGACCGCTTTCGCCCCCGCATGCGGTGAGACCGAGGGCGAGCGCGGCTGCCGTGGCGGTCAGGCTGAGGATCCCCTTGCGCATGGTGCAGGGTCCTTTCTTCCGGAGGGGCCCGGATGAATGTTGTTTGCGGCAACGTATTCCGGGACGGCCTGCTTTGGAAGACCCTGCGAGACGGTAGTTTGTTGTTTCGGGTAACAATCCAGAAACGCCCGCCTACCTCACGGGTAATCGCCACGGCGGCGCGAGCTCCGGAAGACTCCTCCCCGATGACTTCCACGACTTCCTCCGCAAAGACCTCCACGCCCGCCGGAACGGCGGCTCCGCGAGGACGGACCATGACCCGTGACACCGTGCAGGAGCTGCTGCGCCGGATGGCCGAAGGCGACCACGACCGGACCGCCGAGCTCTTCGCCGACGACATCGACTGGAAGCTCGGCTGGCCCGAACAGGGCCATCCGGCGACGCCCTGGATCCGGCCGCGCACCGGCCGCCGGGACCTGGCCGAGCACTTCCGCCTGCTGGACGAGCACCACGTACGCGAGCTGAACGCGACCTCGGTGGCGCGGATCCTGGTGGACGGGGACGACGCGGTGGTCACCGGCGACATCGTCCAGACCGTGAGGGCCACCGGCACGGCCTACACGGCCGCCTTCGCGCTCCACGTGACGGTCAAGGACGGTCTCATCACGCGGTTCCACCTCTACGAGGACAGCCTCTCCGTGGTCCGCGCCCACTCCGGCGGCGCCGCTCCGGCCGGATTGGCGTAGGCTGGGCGGGCGCGCTCAGGGCGCGCCCACGTCCGCGGGAAGGGCCGAGCCCACCTGGTGTTCACCGGACGACTCGGCGTGACCTCTTTTCCGGCCTGATCATGCGGACGCCAGGCCAGACGGAAAGGAGGCCCTGGTGCCCGTCCACCGCCTGCCCGACAACCCCAGCCTCGAACGGCTCCGCAAGCAGGCCAAGACCCTGCTGCGCTTCGCCGGAGCGGGGGTGCCCGAGGCGCTCGGGCTCGTCACCGAGTTCCATCCCCGCCCGCCGCGCACGCTCAAGCTGTCCGACGCGCAACTCGTCACCGCCCGCATGTACGGCTTCGCGACCTGGCCCAGGCTGAAGGAGCACATCGGCACGGTCGAGCGCTACACGCGCTCGCCGCACCGGGTCGCGCCGAGCCGGGAGCCGGCGGAGGAGTTCCTGCGGCTCGCCTGCCTCACCTACGGCGCCGACTCCCCGGACCGCACCCGGCAGGCCGGCCTGCTGCTGGCCCGCGATCCGGGGCTCGCCACCGCGAACGTCTTCACGATGGCCGCCACCGGCTCGGCCGACGCGCTGGCGGAGCTGCTGGCCGGCGATCCCGGCCCGGCCAGGGCGCAGGGCGGCCCCTTCGGGTGGGAGCCGCTGCTCTACCTCGCCTACGCGCGCCTCGACCCTCCCGGCCGGTACGTCGAGGCGGCCCGGCTCCTCCTCCGGCACGGCGCCGACCCCGACGCCGGGTTCCTGTGGGACGGGCTGACCTCGCCGTTCACCGCGCTCACCGGCGCGTTCGGCGGAGGGGAGGGCGACCAGCCGCCGCACCCGCAGGGCCAGGCGCTGGCCAGGCTGCTGCTGGAGGCCGGAGCCGACCCCAACGACGCCCAGACCCTCTACAACCGCGGGCTCGGCGGCTCGTTCACCGACGACACCAGCCACCTGCGGCTGCTGCTGGCGTTCGGCCTGGGGCGCGGCCAGGGCGGGCCGTGGCACGCCCGGCTGGGGCCGACGCTCCAGACGCCCCGCCGGCTGTTGCGCGACGAGCTGGCCACCGCGGCGCTGCGCGGCGGGCCGCGGCGGGCGCGGCTGCTCCTCGCCGGTGGCGCGGAGGTCGACGGGATCGGCGGGCATCCCGCCTTCGAGGGGCGCACGCCGTACGAGCTGGCCCTGGTCAACGGGCACACCGAGGTCGCGGAGATCCTGGCCGAGGCGGGCGCGTCCGCGGTGCTCGACGAGACGGACGCGTTCACCGCCGCCTGCATGCGCGCCGACGCCGGCGCGGTCGCCGCCTTCGGCCCGGAGGTCGCGAGGCGGGTGCTCGCCCGCTCCCCCGAGCTGATCAACCGCGCGGCCGAGCATCGCAGTCCGGCGGCGGTGCGGCTGCTCGTGGAGCTCGGCTTCGACGTGAACCACCTGCGCCGCGCCACGCCGCTGCACCAGGCGGCGTGGCACGACGACGTCGACCTGGCCAGGACCCTGGTCGAGCTCGGCGCCGACCCGTCGATCGAGGACGCTGAGCACGGCTCGACCCCGCTCGGCTGGGCCGAGTACGGCGGCAGGCACCGCGTGGCGGCCTACCTGCGCACCCTCACCTGAGAGGGTCACCGGTGCATGATCAGGTTCTGCACGATGAGGCCCAGGGCGGAGGCGGCGGCCACGGCGAGGACCGCCGTCCGCACCCGGCCGCCGTCGAGGTAGCGCCGCAACGGCCCGGAGACCAGGAACCCGAGCACCATGGGCACGACCAGCGCCGCCCCCGTCATCAGCGCCCGGGCCGGAAGCTCGCCCACGACCGCGAGCATGATCATGGACAGGACCGCGCTCAGGAAGAAGTACATCGCCAGCGTCGCCCTGATCTGCGGCCCCTTGGCGTGCTGGTAGACGAGCGCCATGGGCGGCCCGCCGATGCCGGTCGCGGTCCCGGTGATCCCGGAGACGAATCCGGCGGAGGCGACCGTCACGCCGTTGCGCGGCACGCTCAGCGCCCTGGCCGTCAGCGCCACGGCGAGGAGGACCATCGCGGCGACGAAGAGGCCCCTGACGGACACGGAGACGTAGACAACGATGACCGCGCCCAAGACGCCCCCGGGGAGCCTACCGAGCACGCCGAAGCCGAGCCCGCGCCAATCCACCATCCGCCATTCGGCGGCCAGCGTGAACAGCGGGAGCGTGACGTTGACCACCTGGATCGCTCCCGGCATGAGGTCGGGGGCCAGCATGGTGAGCACCGGCGCGGAGACCAGTCCGACCCCGAAACCCACGGCCCCTTGGACGATCGCACCCACAAAGACCGACAAACCACCAATTATCAGCACCAATGCCGTATCAGCCATGGGCGAGAGTCAATCACCCTTACTCTCCGTCGCCGCGGTCCACCCTTAAGCTGCTCCCGTGCGATCTCTCCCCCGCGTCCTGACCCTGCTCGCGGCCCTGACAGCTCTGACCACCCTGACAGCCCTCCGCGTGCCCGCCGAGGCCGCCGAGGCCGCCGACGGGCAGGTCACCGACGCCCACGCCGTCCCCGTCAAGAGCCCGTTCGCGAAGAAGGCCGGGAAGCCGGCGCGCACGTCGTGCCCCGAGACGGAGATCGCGCACGGCGGGGTCCCGCGGGCGCGCCAGTACCTCGGCGTCGTCATTAAATGTCTGGACAAGTCATGGGGTGCGTACTTCGCCCGCGCCGGCTGGACGTTCCGCAAGCCCGTCGTCCGCTACTACGACGAGCCCGCCGGCACCGTGTGCGGAGGGCCGTGGCCCGGGGAGGCGGCGGTCTTCTACTGCCCCGGGCACTCCACCATCGTGTTCCCGCTCACCGGCCGCTGGATCGAGAACAGGACCGACCTCTACCCCTTCAAGGTCGCCGCCCACGAGTACGCCCACCACCTGCAGAAGCTGCGCGGCCTCCGGCCCGGCGCCGAGCGCTCGGGCGAGCCGAAGCGGCGCTACGAGCTGCAGGCCGACTGCCTGGCCGGGGTGTTCCTCGGCAGCGTGTGGCACTCGCTCGACCGCGGCGACCAGGACTGGGAGGCGCTGCTGGACGCCACCCGGGCCAGCGGCGACGAGGAGGACGGCCGCCACAGTCACGGCGCGCCCGCCAGCCGGGCCTCCTGGCTCAAGCGGGGCTACCTGGCCGTCTCCCCCTCCGCCTGCGACACCTGGTCGGCGCCGGCCGCCGCGGTGGACTGAGCCCCGAGCCGCCGCTCCATCCCGTCCAGCACGAGCTGCAGCCCGCCCTCGAACGACCGGTCGCCCTGCGGGTCGCCCACCTCCGCCAGGCCCGCCATCAGCCGCGGGTAGGCCGCCTGGAACGCTTCCATGTCCGGCCGGGCGTGCCCCACGTCCGAGCGCATCCGGTCGGCCTGCTCCTCCAGCACGAAGCCGGCGACGTAGCCGCTGACCGCGAACAGCCCGCGCACGGCGTCGCCGACGGCGAACCCCGCCGACTCCAGCCCCGCCACCGCCCGCTCCACCCGCGCGAAGAGCTCGGGCGAGGGCCGCGTGCCGGCCACCAGCTTGGCGCCGTCGCGGTGGGAGTTGAGCATGGCCCGCTCGGAGTGGGCGTAGCCGGCGATCCACTCCCGCCACCCGTCGGGCTCCTTCAGCTCGGGCCGGGACATGTGGGCCGCCATCATGGCCGCCGCCATCGCGTCCAGCAGCTGCTGCTTGTTCTTGAAGTGCCAGTAGAGAGCCGGGGCCTGCACGCCCAGCTCGCCGGCGAGCCGCCGCAGGGTCAGCCCGTCGAGCCCGAGCTCGTCCAGGAGCCGTAGCGCGGTCGCGACGATGGTGCCTTTTTCGAGTGCCACGGTTGACAGCTTAACAATGTTCAATCCATCCTTAACAGCGTTAGATTTAACACCGTTAAGGAGGTGTTCGGATGATCTACGTAGAAGGGCTGCGGAAGCGGTACAAGGCCAAGGAGGCGCTCAGGGGCATCGACCTCGAGGTCCCCGCGGGCACCGTCTGCGGCCTGCTCGGACCCAACGGGGCGGGCAAGACCACCGCCGTGCGGATCCTCGCCACGCTCCTGCGGCCCGACGCGGGCCGGGCCGAGGTCGCCGGCCTGGACGTGGTCCGCGACGCCGACCGGCTGCGCTTCCGCATCGGCCTGGCCGGTCAGCACGCGGCCGTCGACGAGCTGCTGACCGGGCGGCGCAACCTGGAGCTGTTCGCCCGGCTCTACCACCTGTCCAGGGCCGGCGCGCGGCGCAGGGCCGGCGAGCTGCTGGAGCGGTTCGGGCTGGCGGAGGCGGGGCGGCGGCCGGTCAAGGAGTACTCCGGCGGCATGCGGCGGCGGCTCGACCTGGCGGCCAGCCTGATCGTGTCGCCGCCGGTGCTGTTCATGGACGAGCCGACCACCGGGCTCGACCCGCGCAGCCGGATGCAGCTGTGGGACCTCCTGCGCGACCTGGTGAAGGAGGGCACGACGCTGCTGCTGACCACGCAGTACCTCGACGAGGCCGACCAGCTGGCGGATCAGGTCGTGGTGCTCAGGGAGGGCGTGGTGGCCGCCGCGGGCTCGCCCGCCGAGCTGAAGCGGGCCGTCGGAGGCGACCGCGTACGCGTCCTCTTCCGGGAGGCGCGCGACGTGGACGCGGGGCTGCGGGTCCTCCGCGCCACCGGGTCGCCGGAGCTCGACGGCGCGGACGCGCGGCAGGTCACCGTGCCCGCCGCCGACGGCGCGCAGTCGCTCGTCCGCATCGCCGGCGCGCTGGACGCCGCCGGCATCCCCGTCGAGGACCTGGCGCTGCGCCGGCCCACCCTCGACGAAGTCTTCCTCCGCCTGACGGCCTGAAGGAGCGACGCAGATGACGAAGCCCTCGTTCGACACCCTGCGCTGGACCGTGCTCGACTCGCTCACCATCGCGGGCCGCACCTACTCGCGCCAGGCCGCCCAGCCCGGCGAGATCCTCGCGTTCCTGGTCTTCCCCGTGATCATGACCGTGCTGTTCGGGTACGTCTTCGGCAGCGCGATCACCCTGCCCAACGGCGGCGACTACCGCGACTACCTCATGCCGGGCATCTTCATGCAGGTCATGGCCATGACCGCGACGGCGGCGGCGACCGCCGTGGGAGAGGACATGGCGCGCGGGATCATCGACAGGTTCCGCGCCCAGCCCATCGCCCGCAGCGCCGTGCTGGTGGGCCGCAGCGTGGCCGACCTGTCGATGCACCTGCTGTCGCTGGCCGCCATGGTGCTGGCCGGGATCCTGCTGGCCGGGTGGCGGGCGCACGGGAGCCTCGGCGCGACGGCGGCCGCGTTCGGGCTGCTGGTGCTGTTCGGGTTCGCGATGATCTGGGTGGGGACGTACATCGGGCTGTGGGTCCAGAGCGGCGCGCAGGCGGACGCGGCCACGTTCGGCTGGCTGTTCCCGATGACGTTCCTGGCCAACACCTTCGTGCCCATCGAGGGGCTGCCGGCCTGGCTCAAGCCCGTCGCCGACTGGAACCCCATGAGCGCCGTCGTGGCCGCCACCCGCGAGCTGTTCGGCAACCCCACCTCGGTCTCCTCCGCCTGGCCGCTGCGGCATCCGGTGGCGGCGAGCGTGCTGTGGTCGGTGGCGATCATCGTGGTGTTCGTGCCGCTGTCCGTCAACCGCTACCGGTCCACGTCCCGCTGAGCAGCCGGACCACGGCACCGGAGCGGGCGGCCCGGAGCGCGAAGAGCCGCCAGGCGGGGGTTGTCCCGCCGGGCGGCTCTCCATGTGTCGGGTGGTTCCCCCGATACGGGCGCGTGAGGATCGCGCCCAACCCCGGCTCAAGGCAAGCCAAGGGTTCCCGGCCCCCGCGCGGCTCATGACCGCGCGCGGGCCCGGGAAGTCACTTCGCGAGCAACGAGCGAAGAACGTACTGCATGATCCCGCCGTGCCGGTAGTAGTCGGCCTCGCCCGGCGTGTCGATGCGCAGCACCGCGTCGAACTCCACCTCGCCGGCCTTGACGTGCACCGTACGCGGGATGCCACCGGAGTTGAGCTCCGTGACGCCCGTGAGGTCGAACGTCTCCTCGCCGGTCAGCCCCAGCGACGCGGCCGTGACGCCCTCGGGGAACTGCAGCGGCAGCACGCCCATGCCGATCAGGTTGGAGCGGTGGATGCGCTCGTAGGACTCGGCGATGACGGCGCGCACGCCGAGCAGCGCCGTGCCCTTGGCCGCCCAGTCGCGCGAGGAGCCGGAGCCGTACTCCTTGCCCGCCAGCACCACCAGCGGCGTCCCGGCCGCGGCGTAGTTGACGGAGGCGTCGTAGATGAACGACACCGGGCCGTCGGGCTGGGTGAAGTCGCGGGTGTAGCCGCCCTCGGTGCCCGGCGCGATCTGGTTGCGCAGGCGGATGTTGGCGAACGTGCCGCGGATCATCACCTCGTGGTTGCCGCGCCGCGAGCCGTAGGAATTGAAGTCCTTCACCTCGACGCCGTTGGCCCGCAGGTATTGGGCGGCCGGGGTGCCGACCTTGATGGAGCCGGCCGGCGAGATGTGGTCGGTGGTGACCGAGTCGCCGACCTTGACCAGGACGCGGGCGCCGGTGATGTCGGTGACGGGCTCGGGCTCGTGCGGCATGCCGTCGAAGTAGGGGGCCTTACGCACGTAGGTGGAGTCGGCGTCCCACTCGAACGTGTCGCCCGTCGGGACGGGCAGCGAGCGCCAGTGGTCGTCGCCCTTGAAGACGTCGGCGTAGTCGCGCTCGAACATGTCACGGCCGATGGAGGAGTTGACCACCGCGGAGATCTCCTCCGGCGCGGGCCAGATGTCCTTCAGGTAGACCGGCTGCCCGTCGGCGCCCGTGCCGAGCGGCTCGGTGTCGAGGTCGATGTCCATGGTCCCGGCCAGCGCGTAGGCCACCACGAGCGGCGGCGAGGCCAGGTAGTTCATCTTCACGTCGGGGTTGATGCGGCCCTCGAAGTTGCGGTTGCCCGACAGCACGGCGGTGACCGCGAGGTCGTTGGCCTGGACCGCCTCGGAGATCTCCGGCAGGAGCGGCCCCGAGTTGCCGATGCAGGTGGTGCAGCCGTAGCCGACGAGGTTGAAGCCGATCTTGTCGAGGTACGGCTGGAGCCCCGAGCGCTCGAAGTAGCCGGTGACGACCTGCGAGCCGGGCGCCAGCGAGGTCTTGACCCACGGCTTGCGGGTCAGGCCCTTGTCGACGGCGTTGCGGGCCAGCAGCGCCGCGCCGAGCATGACGTACGGGTTGGAGGTGTTGGTGCACGAGGTGATCGCGGCGATCGAGACGATGCCGTGGTCGATCTCGAACGAGGTGCCGTCGGAGAGCGTGACGGGCACCGGCTTGTGCGGCCGCTCGCCGTTGGCGCGGGCGTTGGAGGCGGGCGCGTCGGAGGCCGGGAAGGTCTCCTCGACCGCCTCGTCGACGTTGTCCTCGACGTAGTTCTTGACGTCGTGGCGCCAGGTGGTCTTGGCGGCCGACAGCGCGATGCGGTCCTGCGGGCGCTTGGGGCCGGCGATCGACGGGACGACGGTGCCGAGGTCGAGCTCGATGTACTCGGAGAACGCCGGCTCGGGAGCGGCCGGGTCGAGCCAGAGGCCCTGGGTCCTGGCGTACGCCTCGACGAGCGCGATCTGCTCCTCGGGGCGCCCGGTCAGCCGCAGGTAGTCGATGGTCTGGCCGTCGATCGGGAAGATCGCGCAGGTGGAGCCGAACTCGGGGCTCATGTTGCCGATCGTGGCCCGGTCGGCCAGCGGCACGGACGCGACGCCCTCGCCGTAGAACTCGACGAACTTGCCGACCACGCCGTGCTTGCGCAGGATCTCGGTGATCGTCAGCACCAGGTCGGTGGCGGTGGCCCCGGCGGGCAGCTTGCCGCTGAGCTTGAAGCCGACGACGCGCGGGATGAGCATGGAGATCGGCTGGCCGAGCATCGCGGCCTCGGCCTCGATGCCGCCGACGCCCCAGCCGAGGACGCCGATGCCGTTCTCCATCGTGGTGTGGGAGTCGGTGCCGACGCAGGTGTCGGGGTAAGCCTTGCCGTCGCGGGTCATCACCACGCGGGCCAGGTGCTCGATGTTGACCTGGTGGACGATGCCGGTGCCGGGCGGGACGACCTTGAACTCGTCGAAGGCGGTCTGGCCCCAGCGCAGGAACTGGTAGCGCTCGCGGTTGCGCTCGTACTCGCGCTCGACGTTGCGCTGGAAGGCGTCGGGGTGGCCGAAGTAGTCGACGATGACCGAGTGGTCGATGACCATCTCGGCCGGCGCCAGCGGGTTGATGCGGGCCGGGTCGCCGCCGAGGTCGCGCACGGCCTCGCGCATGGTGGCCAGGTCGACCACGCAGGGCACGCCGGTGAAGTCCTGCATGATCACGCGGGCGGGCGTGAACTGGATCTCCACGCTCGGCGCCGCGTTCGGGTCCCAGCCGCCCAGCGCGCGGATGTGGTCGGCGGTGATGTTGGCGCCGTCCTCGGTGCGGAGGAGGTTTTCCAGCAGGATCTTCAGGCTGTACGGGAGGCGTGCGGCGCCCTCGACGGCATCCAGCCGGAAAATCTCGTACGACGCGTCGCCGACGCGTAGCGTGTCACGGCTGCCGAAGCTGTTCGCGGACACGGTGATTCGCCTCCTCATCAGACAGGTTCCAGACCAAATCCTGCCGCACTCTCCGAACGAGCCGCACGTTAGGTGACCCTAACCAGTGCGCCTGGCGGCGGATGTCTCGACATCAAGATATCTCGCAGGATATCTCGACATCAAGTTAAACGGGTGCCAGCCGCCAGAAGAGGAGCCCGATGATGGCCACGGACAGGACCGGGGCCAGGATCTTCTGCTCGAACGTCTTCCCCGTCTTGATGCCGATCTTCCACGGCAGCAGGAACTTGGCCCCCAGCGGCCACAGCACGGGACAGCCTCGCTCGGTCATGCAGTCGCCGACCACGTGGATGAAACAGCCGAGCGCCACCGCCAGCCCCAGCCAGGCGTAGCCCACGTCGAGCGAGAGGAAGACGGCGTACAGCCCGGCGGTCAGGCCGATGTTGACCATCGCGGAGCCCGCCTTGTTGCCCGGGATGCCGATGCCGATGGCCCGCAGGGCGAGGCCGACGAGGAGCACCACCATGATGTCGCGGCCGATGGGATAGGTGTTGGCCAGCCAGTGCGCGCCGAAGCCGAGCGCCACCGCGAAGGCCAGCGAGTGCGTCGCGCCGCGGTGCCCGCCGCTGATCCAGGACACCGCCTTGCTGATCGCCCACGTGATGGGCCCGAACGTGTGCGCGATCGTCGCGCTCGGGTGGTCGAGGTCGGGCAGCATCGCCGCGCCGGCGCAGATGAGCGCTCCGGCGATCAGTTCCGGGGGGTTGAGCGCGTTCGCCATGATCCCGGTCTCGATGAACCGGGAGGACTCGTTCAGCAGCGGAAGCGCGGCGAGGGGAGGCGCGAGCCCCAGCCAGGCGATGGCCCCCGTCATCGCGTGCGTGTGCCCCATCATGATCCGGACTGTACGGCAAAGCCGTTCTTTACGCGTCCGGACATACGAAGACGAGGTCGTTTCCACGGCGACAGCACCCCCCAGCCCTGCCGACGCGGAACGACCTCGTCTCGCTGTGAATAACGAGCCTCCCCCGTTCTCTGTTCCCGGATTCCGCAACTTTTTCGTGATCTGGCTCACTCCCGCTCGGGCCTTGCGAACGACACACTAACGATATATCTTTGACGCATCGAGAACAGATCACGATATAGGAGGAAAAATGACTTCCGCACAGGCAGCAGGCGGCCCCTGGCCCGGCGCGCGCGAATACCGCCAGGCCGCCCGAGAGGCGAAGCGCACGGCCCGCGAGGCCATCCAGGCACTGTCCGAGGCCTTCGACGAGATGGGCGGGCGCCGCCGCCACCATCACGAGCACCACCACGAAGAGCATCACGAGCACCACGAGCGCCGGCACCGCGGCCGGCGAGGTCCCGGCCCGTTCCCGTTCGACTTCGGGCGCGGCCCGTGGGGCGGGCCCGGCGCTCCCTGGGGCGGCGGTCCCGGCGGGCCGTGGGGCGGCCACCGCGGATGGGGCAGGGGCCGCAAGGCCAAGCGGGGCGACGTGCGCGCCGCGATCCTGGCCCTGCTCTCCGAGGAGCCGCGCAACGGCTACCAGATCATCCAGGAGATCGCCGAGCGCAGCGAGGGCGGCTGGAAGCCCAGCCCCGGCGCCGTCTACCCGGCGCTGCAGCAGCTGACCGACGAGGGCCTGGTCATCGCGGAGGAGAACGAGGGCCGCAAGTCCTTCCGCCTCACCGACGAGGGCCGCGGCTACATCGAGGCGCACGCGGACGAGGTGCGCGCCCCGTGGGACGAGATGCGGCCCGACATCGACGACAACACCGCCGATCTCTGGCACATCGGCCGGCAGGCGGCGTTCGCCATGATGCAGATTCTCCAGAGCGGGAATGACGCACAAATCCGCGAAGCGCGTAAGACTCTTGTAGAGACCCGGCGCAAGCTCTACCAGATCCTGGCCGACGGCGAACCGGGCGAGGAGTGAACGCGCGATCTTCCTGGAGGGGCTCGGCAATGGATCCCAACGACCTCCGCATCGGCGACGCGGAGCGCGAGCAGACGATGGCCGCCCTGCGAGAGCACTTCGCGCAGGGCCGCCTGACCCACGAGGAGCTCGACGAGCGGCTCGACCAGGCACTGGCGGCGAAGACGGCCCGTGACCTGGCCACGGTCACGGCCGACCTCCCCGGGCCGCGTCCCGCGCCCGGCTACTCGCAGCCCGGCCACGACGAGCCCGGCTACCGCGAGCCCGCCCTGCCCCACCCGGGCATGGACGGCTGGCGGGAGGCGATGCACGCCCACCGGCAGCAGATGCAGTCGATGCGCCAGGCGCAGCGGGACATGCGCCAGTCCATCCACCAGGCACGGCGCGACATGCGGCGTGGCCACCACGGCCACCCGTGGCGCGGGCACCGGCACGGGCCGCACCCGATCGTGGGGCTGCTGTTCGTCGCCATGATCCTCGGCCTGATCTTCGGCGGGGGCGGCATCTTCAAGGTGCTGCTCGTGGTGTGGATCGGGGCCATGCTCTTCAGCTTCGTCCGGGGGCGGTTCCACCATCGCGGGTGAGGGCCCGCCCAGGTCGTTTTGGGCCTTGACCCGGTCAAGGGCTCATTTCATGATCTGGGCGGGTCTTCCGACGCGAAGGGACGCAGCATGACCGAGCAGGGCGCACCGGCCCGACATCCCCATCCGTTCGCCGCCGTCGCCCACGCCGGCGGCCTCGTCCTCGACGTTCCGGAATACCAGGAGAGTTTCGACCGCGACCACGCGCTCTGCTCCGAGCCGATGTGGAAGCTGGAGCGGGCGCAGCACTTCTTCGAGCCGGACGTGGCGAGCTGGCGGGCCATGATGGACGGCGACTGGGAGCGCTCGATGGCCCTGACCGAGCGCATGGCCGCGCCCCTGACCGAGCATTTCCGCCACCGCTTCCCCGTCCGGCGCGTGCGGGTGGTGGAGTTTCCGATCAGCGCGTACCTGCAGTGGGAGCTGCACGTGCTGGCCACCCGCGCCCGGGTCGGCTCGCCGTGCCGGGTGGTGCGGGCCGAGCGGGTGGCGGCCCTCGACCCGCTGCCCGAGCTGGTGATCTTCTCCCCTTCCCTCATGTACGAGGTTCTGTACGACACCTACGGCGGCTGCGTCGGCGGCCGGCGGATCACCGACCGCGCGGTGGTCGAGCCGTGCCTGCGGACGGTCCGGTACCTGTTCGAGGCCGGGGAGGACGTACTCGGCTTCCACGAGCGCGAGATCGTGCCGCTGCCGCCGCCGCTGGTCACCGACGAGATGCGGGCCGCGCTGCCCGCCTACGCGCACCGTACGGAGGAGTTCAGGGTCTGACCGGCGGGCAGGCGCCGAGCCGGGCGCACGCCACGAGATGGCCCGGCTCCGCCTCCAGGAGACCTCCTTCGGCGCCCCGCTCGTGGTAGAGGCAGGTGTCCACGGGCTCGGCGTCGTCCCACGACTCGTGCAGGCGCGGCACCGCCGACAGCAGCTCGCGCGTGTACGGGTGCAGCGGCTCGCCGAAGACCTTCTCCGTCAGTCCCATCTCGACCACGCTCCCCCGGCGCAGCACCACGGTGCGCTCGGCGAGGTAGTTGCCGAGCGACAGGTCGTGCGTGATGTAGAGCACGCCGAGCCCCCTGGCCTTCAGCTCGGCCAGCAGGTTGAGCACGTCGATGCGGGTGGAGGCGTCGAGCATGCTGGTGATCTCGTCGGCCACCAGCAGCTTGATGTCCAGCAGCAGCGCGCGGGCGATGAGCAGGCGCTGGAGCTGCCCGCCGCTGAGCTGGTGGGGGTACTTGCCGAGCACCTGGCCGGGGTTGAGGCGCACGTCGCTCAGGCACGCGGCGACCCGCCTCGCCCACTCGGGCTCGGGCACGGCCGGGTAGTACGCCTCCTTGATCATGGCGAACACGCGGTCGGCCTTGAACACGGGGTTGAACGAGCTGAACGGGTCCTGGAAGATGCCCTGGACGTGGCGGTAGTACTCCTTGCCCGGCCGGGCCGGCCGCCCGTCGAAGGTGATCGAGCCGCTGGTGGCCGGGTTCAGCCCCAGGATCATGCGGCCGATCGTGCTCTTGCCGCTGCCGCTCTCGCCGATCAGGGAGACGACCTCGCCGGGCACGACCTCGAAGCTGACGTTTTTGACGGCCGTGACGCTCCTGCCGCCGAACGCGCCGATCCGGAATTCCTTGGTGACGTCGTCGAGTTTCAGCATCAGGCCTTCCAGCAGGCGACGTGGTGGTCGGGGGCGAGCGCGACCACCGGCGGGTCCTCGGCGCATTCGTCTCCGGCGACCGGGCAGCGGTCGCGGAACCGGCAGCCGGCGGGCGGGTTCAGCAGGGAGGGCGGGCTGCCTGCGATGCCTTCCAGCCGGCGCTCGGCGTAGCGCACGCCGACCTCGGGCAGGGCGTCGAGCAGCAGTTTCGTGTACGGGTGGCGGGGCGCCTTGACGATCACGTCGGCGGGCGCCTTCTCGGCGAGCCGGCCCGCGTACATGACCATGATCGTGTCGGCGATGTGGTGGGTGAGCGCGATGTCGTGGGTGACGAAGATCATGCTTCTGACGTAACCACTCTCGCGGAAGCCGAGCAGGGCGCGGGCCACGGCCTTCTGGGTGGAGACGTCGAGCGCCGAGGTGACCTCGTCGGCGATCAGGAGGGACGGGTCGAGCAGCGTGGAGATGACCATCACCATGCGCTGCTTCATGCCGCCGGACAGCTCGATCGGGTAGCGGTCGAGCACCTCGCGCGGCAGGCCGACCTGGTCCATCCGGCGCTCCAGCTCGGCGGTGTCCGGCTCCGCGCCCCTGGACCTGAGCAGCTCCCCGACCATCTTGCGGATCTTGCGGGTGGGGTTGAGCGCGCTCATGGCGTACTGCGGGATGAGGGAGACCTCCTTGAAGCGGACCTCGTTCATCGCGCGGTCGTCGGAGATCGGCAGCTCGCGGCCGTCGAGCACGACCCGGCCGCCGACGTGGCGCATCCGGCCGTCCATGCGGATGAGGCTCTTGCCCAGCGTGCTCTTGCCGCAGCCGGACTCGCCGACCAGCCCCAGGATCTCGCCGTCCTTCAGCTCGAAGGACATGCCGTCGAGGGCGCGCACGTCGCCCCTCAGCGTGCGGTAGTGCACCCTCAGCTCGCTGACCTGCAGGCTCATGTCTCCCTCAGTTTCGGGTTGAAGACCTCGTCGAGGCCGACGTTGGCCACGTACAGGGCGCCCACGATGGCGGTGATGCCGGCGCCCGGGGGCACGAACCACCACCAGAGGCCGAGCTGGAGAGCGCTCCACTGGTTGGCGTTCTGCAGCATCAGGCCCAGCGAGACCCCCTCGGTGGGGCCGAGGCCGATGAAGTCGAGCGAGGACGCGATGAGGACCGCCCCGCCGAACAGCAGGATGAACGTCATGAACAGGTAGGAGCTCATGTTCGGCGCGACCTCCCTGGTGATGATCTTCCAGGTGCCCGCGCCGCTCATCCGCGCCAGGTCCACGAACTCGCGGGTGCGCAGCGAGAACGTCTGCGCCCTGATCGCCCGCGCCGCCCACGGCCACTGCGTCAGGCCGATGAACAGGCCCTGCACGGCCACGCTCCTGATCCCCAGGTAGGCGTTGGCGATCAGCAGCACGGCCAGGGTGGGGATGACCAGGATGACGTTGGTCAGCATGCTGAGCACCTCGTCGACGGCGCCGCCGCGGTAACCGGCCACGAACCCGACGACCATGCCGATGGCCGCCGCGATGCCGCCGCCGATCACGCCGACCGCGAACGTGCTGCGCAGGCCGTACACGAACTGCAGGAAGATGTCCTGGCCGAACGTGGTGGTGCCGAGCCAGTGCTCGCCCGACGGCGGGCTCATGGGCCGCGGGCCGTAGTCGTTGGGCGCGCCGTCGAGCAGCACCGGCCCGAGCAGGCCGAGCAGGAGCAGCACGAGGACGAGCGCGAAGCCGGACATCAGCTTGCCGTTGCGCACCGCGAAGTAGAGCGCCTCGCGCCGGACCCCGGCCGGCTCGCGGGGGGCGACCTCCTGGAGTGCCGTCATGCCTGAGCACCCGCCATTCCCGCCCTGGTACGCGGATCGACCACGACGTAGACGATGTCGATGATGAAGTTGGCGATCAGCACGCCCAGCACGATGAACAGGAACGTGCCCTGGAGCAGGAAGAAGTCCTTGTTCTGGATGGCCTTGAGTATCAGGCTGCCGAGCCCCGGGTAGGCGAAGACGATCTCGGTGACCAGCGCGCCCGCCACCAGCACGCCGAGTTGCAGGGCCAGGCCGGTGATCTGGGGCAGGACGGCGTTGCGGAAGGCGTACCTGCGGATGAGCCGGGCGGGCGCGCCGAGCGCGGACAGGTAGGCGGAGTAGTCGGACTCCAGCTCATAGATGATCATGTTGCGCATGCCGATGGCCCAGCCGCCCAGCGCCACCAGGAACAGCGACAGGAACGGCAGCGTCCAGTGGTGCAGCAGGTCGAGCAGGAACGCCCACGACCAGGTGGGCCGCATCGAGAAGCTGTAGCCGCCGGCCACCGGGAACAGGCCCGCGATCACGCCCAGCGCCCAGGCCAGCAGCACGGCCAGCCACATGTACGGCATCGCGGTCAGGATGTAGCCGACCGGGAGCACGGTGTTGTCGAGCAGCTTGCGGCGGGCGGCGTACGCGCCGAACCGGTTGCCCACCACCCAGCTGAGCAGCACCGACGGGACGATCAGCGCCAGCGTGTACGGCACCGCGCCGCCGATCACGGCGCTGACCGGCGTGGGGAACAGCCAGATGCTGATCCCGAAGTCGCCCCTGAACAGCGCGCCCCAGAAGTTGAGGTACTGGGTGATCAGCGGCTGGTCGAGGCCGAAGAGGCTGGTGTAGTAGGCCCGCATCGCCTCCACGGCGGCGGGCTGGGAGACGTTGGCCCTGGCCACCATGCTCGCCACCGGGTCGCCCGGCATGAAGCGCGGGATCATCCAGTTGACGGTGACCGCGACGAAGAAGGTCAGCCCGTAGATGAGCAGCTTTCTGCCGAAATATCGACGCACGTGATGCTTTCTCCGTGAGAGCCCCCGCCCCCTGGGAGGCGGGGGCGGTTGGTCAGGAGCCGGACGGCTGGAGCTGCGTGAGGGTCTCGAAACCGCCCAGCTCGAGCCAGTTGTGCCACATCACGGCCGGGGTCTTGGGAGCGCTGCCCTCCGCGGCCGGCCAGTTCTTCCAGACCTGGTTGCTGGACTGCGCCCACAGGCCGTTGTACCAGAGCGGGATCACCGGCAGGTCGTCCAAATGGATCTGCTGGAGCTGAGAGGTGATCTTCTTCATGCCCTCGACGTCGTCGGTCTTGACCTGGTCGAGCTGCTTGGTCAGGTCCCAGGCCTTCTTGTTCTCGTAGCGGCCGAAGTTGACGGTGTTCTGCTGCTTCTGGACCGGCAGCTGGAAGAGGTACTCGTAGTAGGTGTACGGCGAGTTCGACAGCTGCCGCTCGTTGTTGATGAGCAGGTCGAAGTCGCCCTCGCTGCGCTTCTCCACCAGGGCGTTGAAGTCGGGGAAGTCGGGGGTGATCTGGATGCCGGCGGTCTTGGCGCTGGCCGCGATGGACCTGGCCGACTCCATCCAGTCCGTCCAGCCGGAAGGGACGATGAGGGTCAGAGAGATCTTGGAGCCGTCCTTGTTCTCGACGTACCCGTCGCCGTCGCCGTCCTTGTAGCCGGCGTCGGCCAGCATCTTCTTCGCCTTGTCCGTGTCGAAGGCGAACCCGGACGAGGCCACCACGTTCTGGTCGACGAACTGCTCCCACTGCGGCAGCAGGCCGGTCGGGCTGGCCGCCTTGACGAGGTTGCCGTACACGCCCTCGACGATCTTCTTGACGTCGATCGAGGTGGCCAGCGCCTTGCGGAAGGCCGGGTCGTCCATCGGCTTCTTGGTGGTGTTGGGCACCAGCCAGGCCGTGTTGGCCGACAGCATGTACGGCGGTTCCTTGTAGTAGGTCGTCAGGCCGAAGTCGCCCTTGACCAGGTTGGCCACGCCGGGCAGGAAGTTGTTGCTGAGGTCCATGCCCTTCTGCAGCAGCAGGCCCATCGCGACCTCGTTGCTCGGGGTGGAGACGTCCACGATGTAGCGCGGCTTGGGCTCCATGTTGAGCGCCGCCTTGCCCCACCAGTCGTCGCGCCGCTGCAGCACGACGCGGTCCTGGTCCTTGGCCATGAACGTGTACGCGCCCGTGCCCACCGGGTTCTCGTTGATCCCGTCGAGCACCTCCTTCTCGGAGCGGTCCTTCCAGATGTGCTCGGGGACGATCGAGCGGCTGTAGAGGTTGAAGTCCCACTGCTGGTAGTTGGCCGTGGAGAAGGTGAACCTCACCGTCTGGTCGTCGACCGCCTCGACGCTCTTCAGCCAGGTCCACAGGTTGTGGTACGGGATCGTCTCCATCTTGCCGAGCTCGAAGGTGAACGCCACGTCACGGGCCGTCAGTGGCTGCCCGTCCGACCACTTGACGCCCTGGCGGATCTTGGCCTCGTACGTGGTGTCGTCGGTCCACGAGCCGCTCTCGGCCAGCCAGGGCACGAGCTTGCCGGCGGTCGCGTCGTAGTGGAAGAGCGTCTCATACACCAGGCCCTTGGTGCCCGTGGCGTGGTCCCACTCCCTGATCGGGTTGAAGTTCGCGGGCGGCCCCCACTGGGTGCCGGTCGTGTAGAGCGTCTCGTTACGCGGCAGCGAGTCGGGGTCGGCGTTGGCCACCGCGCCCTGGCTCTGCGAGGCCTGCGGGGCCGGCGTGGCTCCGCCGCCGGTGCACGCGGTGGCGAGCAGGCCCGCCGCCACGAGCGGAATCATGATCCGAGCCCGGTTACGCATCGCTTCTCTCCTTCCTTCGCGCCCGGCGCGAAGGTTCGCACGTCTTGCCGACACCCCCGATGGGCCGGCCTGGCGGGCGCGCCACGCTTCCTGGGAGCGCTCCCAGAGCAGAGCGGGACACGCTCCCCTGGGGCCGGTGAGCGATCTGTCCTCAGTGGCCGCGGGTCACCTGGACCTGCTGAACCGGATAAGTACCGCGAACGTAAGTTCCGGGCATCCAAGCCGTCAAGAGGTCGTGACGCTTTCGAGACGTAGCGTGTGCGTGGGGAGCTTCGGTGGCTAACCGGTAAACACTGGACGGGCGCCGTGACGCCTCAGTGATCACTTTGGTTTACCCGAGTCTTGTGGCAAATATCCCAATTTGATGACAAATAGGTTTCGTTCCCGGCAGAATGCCTGGCCATCCAGCGTCCATCGCCACGGGAGGCGACCCCTATGCGCAGACCTCACGAGGTATACGCCGGGCTCTTGAGCCTGGCGGCGCTGTGCGCGACCGGCTGTGCGGCCGGGGCCGCGACACAGGGCCAGGCCGCGCCGCAGGGTGCGGCGGCGGCGCAGCGCCCGACGCCCGCGCCTGACCCGGCGGCGCCGCGCCGCCCGGCGAAGTCGCCGGAGGCCTCGTGTCAGGTGCGCGTGGCCAAGCCGCGGCTCAGCGACGAAGGCGAGATCACCTCGTTCGCCACCCGCCGCGGCTGCTCCGACCCGGCGCTGATGCGCATCCGCGTCAAGCGCGCCGTCCCCGGCGGCGACCCCGTCGTCAAGAGCGGGGCCACCAGGAAAGGCCGCATCACCCTGACGCTCCCCTGCAAGTCCGGCACCTATTACGCGTTCGCCACCGACTACCGCGGCCGTACGGCCACGTCCAAGGCCATCAAGCTGACCTGCGCCCCCGCCGTCACACCCACGCCCACCCCCACGTCCAAGCCCACGTCGAGGCCCACGTCGAGGCCCGCGACCGCGACGACTCCCTCGCCGCGCGGGGCCGGCACGTCCCTGGAGAAGGAGGTCCTCAGGCTGACCAACGCCGAGCGCGCGAAGGGCGGCTGCGGGCCGCTCAAGCCCGACCCGCTGCTCCGCGCGGCCGCGGTGGGCCACTCCGCCGACATGGCGAGGCGGAACTACTTCGACCACGACTCCAAGGACGGCCGGAGCTTCATGGACCGCATCACGGCGGCGGGATTCACCGGAGGCAGGGCCTTCGCGGAGAACATCGCCTTCGGGCAGCCGTCCGCCGCCTCGGTGGTCAGGGGCTGGATGGAGAGCCCCGGCCATCGGGAGAACATCATGAACTGCGCGTACACCCTCATCGGTGTCGGCGCGGTCAAGAACTCCCAGGGCCGGATCTACTGGACCCAGGACTTCGCCGGCACGTAGCCGTGCGGTGGGGGCCGACGGCCCAGGCCCCCACTCTCAGCCCATCTCCTCCAGCCTGCGGCCCTTGGTCTCCCTAACCCATCTGGCCACGAAGAGGAACGACAGCGCCGCGAAGATCGCGTACATGGCGTAGGTGACCGGCAGATTCCACGCCGCCAGCGCCGGGAACGACACCGTGATCGCCCAGTTCGCGATCCACTGCGCCCCCGCCGCGACGCCCAGGGCGGCGGCGCGGAGGTGGTTGGGGAACATCTCCCCGAGCAACACCCAGACCACCACACCCCACGACATCGCGAAGAACAGCACGAACGCGTTGGCCGCCACCAGCGCGATCTGCCCCTGCGGGTCGGGCAGCGTGACCGACCCGCCCACGCTCCGGGCGGCGCTGAACGCCCACGACGTGGTGGCCAGCGTGACCGCCATCCCGGCCGAGCCGATCATCAGCAGCGGCCTGCGCCCGATCCGGTCCACCAGCGAGATCGCGATGAACGTGCCCACGATGTTGATGATCGAGCTGGAGAAGCTGATCAGCAGCGAGTCGCTCTGGTTGACGCCGACCGACTGCCACAGCACGGACGAGTAGTAGAAGATCACGTTGATGCCGACGAGCTGCTGGAACAGTGACAGGATGATCCCGATCCAGACGATCCCCAGCAGCCCGAGAGCCGGCCCGCGCAGGTCCTTCGTCGTCGGCACCCGCTGGGTGCGCAGCACGTGCCGGATCTCCGCGACGCGGGCGTCGAGGTCGGTGTCCTCGCCCTCGACCTCGGCCAGCACCTCGCGCGCCTTCTCCGTCCGGCCCGACATGACGAGGTAGCGCGGCGACTCGGGGATCACCAGGGCGAACAGCAGGTAGCACAGGGCCGGCACGACGCAGGCCCCCAGCATCCACTGCCACGCCTGCAGGCCCCACACCTCGTTGTTGACCTGGTCGCCCGCCAGCCGGACGATCACGTAGTCGGCGAGCTGCGAGACCGCGATGCCGAGCACGATGGCCAGCTGCTGGAACGAGCCGAGCCTGCCCCGGTAGGCGGGCGGCGCGACCTCGGCGATGTACGCGGGCCCGAGCACCGAGGCCATGCCGATCGCGAAGCCCGCCAGCACCCGCCAGAGCGCGAGGTCCCAGATGGCGAACGGCAGCATCTGCCCGATCGAGCTGATCGCGAACAGCACCGCCGCCACCCGCATCGTCCGCGTACGCCCCAGCCGGTCGGCCAGCCCGCCGCCCGCCCACGCCCCCACGGCGGAGCCGAGCAGCGCGATGGCCACCACGAAACCCGTCTCGACCGGCCCCGCGTGGAAGTAGCGCTGGATGCCGACGACCGCCCCGTTGATGACCGCGCTGTCGTAGCCGAACAGGAACCCGCCGATGGCCGCCGCCGCCGAGATGAAGACGACGTGACCCAGGTGCTCGTGGTGGGTGTACTTGGTAGCCATGCAGGTCCTCCCCCGAGGTGGGGGGAGCATACCCGCAGGTCAGGCCGTCAAAGCCGCGGGTCTACCGGCTCCGACTCCAGGGCGAGCACGGCGAAGACCGGCTCGTGCACCCGCCAGCCCGCCTCGCCGTCGGCCAGCCGCGACAGCGCCTCCAGCCCCAGCGCGTACTCGCGCAGCGCCATCGACCGCTTCTTGCCGAGGAAGCGCCGGCGCAGCACGTCGAGCGACTCGGTGTAGTCGGGGCCGTAGATGATGCGCAGGTATTCGCGCCCGCGCACCTTCACCCCCGGCTGCACCCGGCCCGGCGCGTAGGAGGCGGGCTTGACCACCATGCCCTCGCCGCCCGCCGCCGTCAGCGACTCCCACCACGCGGTCGCCTCCGCCCGGGACCCGGCGGAGTCGAGCGTGACGAAGACGTGCTCCGTACGGGTGATCAGCGGCGAGTCGAGCAGCGCCAGCGTGGACAGGTGCCAGGCGTGCGGCTCCAGCGCCGTGGCCCGCCCCTCGCAGGCCAGGATCTGGAACGGCGCCAGCCTGATGCCCTCCAGGCCGTCGACCGGCCAGCAGTAGCGCGCGTAGGCGTCGCGGAACAGGGCAGCGTTACGGGAGCGGCGCCGGGTACGGGTCAACAGTTCGCCCACATCCAGCCCGCGCCCGGCCGCCGCCTCAAGGGCCGAGACCGCCTCGGGCAGCGCGGCGCGCGCCGCCGCCCCGACGGAGGCGTACTGCGACCTGATCAGCTCGCCGGCCTTCGCCGACCAGGGCAGCAGCTCGCAGTCGAGCACCACCCAGTCGGAGCCGAGCTCGGCCCACAGCGGCTCGCACGCCTCGCGCAGCCGCGCGACCAGCGGCGCCGTGTCGGCGAAGAACGGCCGGCCGGTGCGCGTGTAGACGGCGCCGGCACTGCCGTCGCTCACCCCGAACCTCGCCGCCGCCACCTCCGGCGTCCTGGCCAGCACGGCCACGGCCCGCGAGCCCATGTGCTTCTCCTCGCACACGACCTCGCGCACCCCGGCGGCGGCGAACTCCTCGAACGCCTCGTGCGGGTGCTCCAGGTAGCCGTCGAGCTGCGACGTCTCGGGCGGCGCCATGGTGGGCGGCAGGTAGACCAGCCAGCGCGGGTCCACCGCGAACCGGCTCATGACCTCCAGGGCTGCGGCGGCGTTCTCCTCCATGACCTTGACCCGGGCGCCGAACCTGGTCTCGACGTACCGGGTGCCGGCGACGTCGTTGATGTCCAGCATGCCTGGATCGCGAGCGGGGGCTCCGAGGGGCTTGGCCGGCTCGTACCAGACCTTCTCCGCGGGGACCTGCACGATCTGGCGCTCCGGGTAGCGCAGCGCGGTCAGGTGGCCGCCGAAGACGCAGCCGGTGTCGAGGCAGATCGTGTTGTTCACCCACTCGGGGCGGGTCGTGGGCGTGTGGCCGTAGACGACCATGGCCCGGCCGCGGTAGTCGTCGGCCCACGGGTAGCGGACCGGCAGGCCGTACTCGTCGGTCTCGCCGGTCGTGTCGCCGTACAGGGCGAACGCGCGCACCCGGCCGGAGGCGCGGCCGTGGTAGGCCTCCTTGAGCCCCGCGTGCGCGACGACCAGGTGCCCGCCGTCGAGCCGGTAGTGGCTGATCAGGCCGTCCATGAACGCCCTGGCCCGCGCCACGAACTCGGGCGGCTGGCCGGCCAGCTGGTCGAGCGACTCCTGCAGGCCGTGCGCGACCCGGACCTTGCGGCCGCCCAGCGCGCGCACCAGCTTCTGCTCGTGGTTGCCCGCCACGCAGATCGCGGTGCCCGCCTCCACCATGTCCATCACCAGGCGCAGCACGCCCGGCGTGTCGGGACCGCGGTCCACGAGGTCACCGACGAAGACGGCGGTGCGGCCCTCCGGGTGCGCGAGCCCTCCCTCCGGCCCGCGCCGCCAGCCGAGCCTGCCCAGCAGCGCCTCCAGCTCCGCGCGGCAGCCGTGGACGTCGCCGATGATGTCGAAGGGGCCGGTCAGCTCGGTCCTGTCGGACCACGCCTTCTCGTACGTGATCAGCGCGCCGTCGATCTCGTCGACGCCGCGCAGGACGTGCACCCGCCGGAAGCCGTCGTGGGAGATCCGGCTGAGCGAGCGCCGCAGGTCCTTGCGCTGGCGGACCACCACGCCGCGGCCGAAGTCGCGGTCGGGCCGGACGGCGTTGCGCTCGACGGCGACCTCCTCCGGCACGTCGAGCACGATCGCGTCGCACAGCACGTCGTGCCGCCTGGCCAGCTCGATCAGGCTCTTGCGGGCGGCGTACTGGACGTTGGTGGCGTCGACCACGGTGAACAGGCCCCTGGCCAGGCGCACGCCGACGATGTGGTGCAGCAGGTCGAACGCCGCGGGCGTGGCCGACTGGTCGTTCTCGTCGTCGGAGACCAGGCCGCGGCAGAAGTCGGACGAGATGACCTGCGTGGGCTTGAAGTGCCGCGCGGCGAACGTCGACTTGCCGCTGCCCGAGACGCCGATCAGCACCACCAGGGACAGCTCAGGAACGCTGATCACGGGTGAACACTCCCATCTGGGTGGGCGGGCCGACCTCGGGGTCGTCGTCGCCGACCGGCTCGAACGCCACCTGGTAGCCGTACTCGCCGGCCACCCGGGTGGCCCAGGCGGCGAACTCGGCCCGGGACCACTCGAAGCGGTGGTCGGGGTGGCGCCGGCCGGTGAGGAACTCGTAGCGGACGTTGTACTCGACGTTGGGGGTGGTGACGAGCACGTGCCCCGGCCTGGCCTGGCCGAACACGACCCGTTCGAGCGCCTGGAGCCGGGGCGGGTCCACGTGCTCGATCACCTCCATGAGCACCGCGGCGTCGTAGCCGGACAGGCGCCTGTCGGTGTACGTGAGCGCGCCCTGGAACAGCGTGAGCCGGGCGCGCCTGGCCTCGGACATGCGGTCGAGGCGCAGCTTGCGGGCGGCGATGGTGAGCGCCATGGACGAGACGTCCATGCCGCCGACCCGGGCGAAGCGGGGCCTGGCGAGCAGCGCGCCGACCAGCTCGCCCTGGCCGCAGCCGAGGTCGATCACGCTGGTGGCGCCGAGCTGCTCCAGCCTGGCGAGCACGGCCTCGCGCCGCCGGACGTTCAGCGACTTGGGCTTGTCGGGCTGCGGGACCTCGCCCTGCGCCTGCTCGGAGGGGACGTCGCCCTGGGCCTCGGCCTCCACGGCGGCGGCCTCGTCGGCGGCGCTCTCGCCCGCGGGCGCGTCCTCCTCGACCGCGGGCTCCAGCTGCTCCTCGGTCTCGTCGCCCAGCTCGGCCAGCCGCGCCAGCGCGGCGCGGGCCAGCGACCAGCGCCGCCCCAGGTAGCGCCGGGTGATCAGGCCACGCTCCGGGTGGTCGCGCAGCCAGCCCTCACCGGCCCTGATCAGCTTGTCGACCTCGTCGGGGGCGATCCAGTAGTGCTTGCCGTCGTCGAGCACCGGCAGCAGCACGTACAGGTGGTTGAGCGCGTCGGACAGGCGCGCCGTCCCGCGCAGGACGAGCCGGACATAACGCGACTCGCCCCACTCGGGAAACCCCTCGTCGAGGGGTACGGCCCGCGCCTCCACCTCCCATCCGAGCGGCTCGAACAGCCGCCCGGCCAGCTCGGGGCCGCCGCGGCAGGGCAGCGCGGGCAGCCGCAGCTCCAGCGGCAGCGGCGTGTCCGGCAGCTCCGGCCTGGCCTTGCACCGGCCGGCCCGCGCGGTGCGGAACACGTCGGCCAGGGCCACGGCCAGCAGGGAGGAGGCCGCGTAGGGGCGGTCGTTGACGTACTGCGACAGGCTGAAGTCGGGCGACCTCTTGCCGCGTGACCTGACCAGCGCGATCGGGTCGACCTCCAGCATCAGGGCCGCCGTGCAGCGCTCGTCACCCGCCTCGGGGTAGAAGACCGTGGCCGTGCCGAACGACTGGCCGAATTCCTGCACCCGGCCGGGATGCTTGTGCAGGAGAAAACCCAGGTCGGTGGCGGGCTTCGCGGTGGTCGTGATGGTCAGCAGCACGCCCCAAGTGTGCCGTAACCCCCGCGAAGCACTCCAATGGATTACACGTGCGGGAGCACCTCGGCGGCGATCAGCTCCAGGTGCTCCAGGTCGGCCAGGTCGAGGACCTGCAGGTAGACCCGGTCGGCGCCGAGCTCGGCGAACTTCCCGATCCTCTCCAGCACCTCGGCCGGGGTGCCGACCAGGCCGTTCTGGCGCAGGGTGTCGGGGTTCTCGCCGACGGCCGCCGCGCGCCGCTCGACCTCCGCCCGGTCGCGGCCCACGATGGTGGTCTGCGCCACCGAGTAGACCAGCTCGCGCCCGGTCGCCTCGCACGCCTCGCGCACCCGTCCGAACCCCACGGCCGTGTCGGCGAGGGTGCGGAACGGCAGGTTGTACTCGTCCGCGTACGCCGCCGCCAGCCGCGGCGTCCGCTTCGCGCCGAAGCCGCCGATGATGATCGGCGGCCTCGGGGCCTGCACCGGCTTGGGCAGCGCGGGCGAGTCGGCCAGCCGGTAGTAGCTGCCCTCGAAGGAGTAACCCTTCTCCGCCGTCCACAGACCCGTGATGATCTCCAACTGCTCCTCGAACCGGCCGAACCGCTCGTTCTGCGGCGGGAACGGGATGCCGTACGACGCGTGCTCGCCGTCGTACCAGCCGGTGCCGAAGCCCAGCTCGACCCGGCCGCCGCTCATCTGGTCGACCTGCGCCACGCTGATCGCCAGCGGCCCGGGGAACCGGAACGTGGCGGGCGTCACCAGCGTGCCCAGCCGGATCCGCGAGGTCTCCCTCGCCAGACCGGCCAGCGTGATCCACGCGTCGGTGGAGCCGGGGCCCGGATCGCCCGACCCGATGCGCTGGTAATGGTCGGAACGGAAGAAGGCGTCGAAGCCCAGCCGCTCGGTGGCCTGCGCGACGGCGAGCAGGTCGTCATATGTCGCGCCCTGCTGGGGCTCGGTGAAGATCCGCAATTTCATGACGCCATTATGCGTACACATCGGACGCGTACCGGAAAAGCCTCGCACCGCGGCGTGGACACTTGCTAGCGTTCCCGATAGCGCCGGACCGTAGCCGACTGACCACACGGGGTTGCCTATGCCGCGGCACAAGAGGGAACCGGGCACGCTCCCACGCCCGATCGCGATCCTCGGCGCACTCGCTCTCGCCGGGGCCACCGCCATGGCGGTGCGCCTGCTCCCCGCGGGCGCCGCGCCCGCCCCCGAGCCGCCGCCGGTGGCGAGGCACACCCCTGCCGCCTCGTCTCCGGTGGCAGCGGAGCCGGAGCCGAGCTTCGTCGCGTTCGTCGACACCGCCCGCGAGCCCGGCTTCGACCTGTCGAAGGACGCCCGGCGCACCGGGGTGCGCCACTACGCGCTCGGCCACCTGGTGGCCGGCGACGACGGCTGCGCGCCCAAGTGGAACGGCCCCGACCAGGCCGGCCCGCTCGATCCCGGCAAGAATCCCGTGGCCAACCGGATCAGCCGGCTGCGGGCCCTGGGCGGCGACGCGGCGCCCGTGTTCGGCGGCCCGGACGGGCGGGAGCTGGCCCGCACCTGCACCAGGCCCGGCGGGCTGGCCGCCGCCTACCGCAGGGTGGTCGGCGCGTTCGACGCCGCCGCGATCGGCTTCGAGGTCCGCGACAGCGCCGACAGGGCCGCCGTGCTGCGCCGGGCGCGGGCCATCCACGCCATGCAGCGCGAGCGGCGGCTGCGGGTCAGCTTCACGCTGCCGCTGAAGCCGTACGGGCTGACCTCGGGCGACGTCGCGATGCTCCGGGCCACCCGGCTGGCGGGCGCCGAGGTCGGCACCGTCAACCTGCTGGCCGAGCTGGAGCCGCGCGGCGCCCCCGAGGGCCGCCTGCGCAGGGTGGCCGCGGCGGTGCTGGCGGCCAGGGACCAGATCGCGCGGGCCCAGGGCCTGGAGGACCCGCAGGACGCGTGGCGGCGCATCGCGCTGACGCCCGTGCTGGCGAGCGCGGACGACCTGACCGAGGTCGAGGCCCGCACGCTCGCCGCGTACGCCGCCCGCCACGAGCTGGCCTGGCTGTCGCTCCGCGGAGCCGCTCCGAAACCGGACGTGTCACGAATTCTTTGGCGTACTCCTTCCCGAATATAGGATTTCGGGGACCGATGGAGGTTCCGGCAGCGGGGGGAGGGCGTGATGGCGGCGCGTCCGGAGACGGCGCGAAAGATCCTGCTGCACTGGATGGACGCCTTGATGGCGCTGCTCGCCGTGCTGTTCGTGACCCTCGCGGTGCTGCACGCGGCGACCGGCACCATCTCCCCCCTCGGCGCGGCGATCGCCATCACCTGCCTGCTCGGCTGCTTCGCGCTCTTCCCCTTCATGCTCAGGGACGCCTACGACACCAGGCCGCGCGGGCCCACGCCCAAGGTGCTGGCCGCGGCGGTGCTCGCGGCGGTGGCGCTGGCGCTGCTGCCCCACGGGCCGGCGAACGAGGTGCCCGGCTGGCTGGAGATCGGCATCCTGTGGCTGTCGATCACCGCCCTCTACGTGCCGCTGGCCGTGACCGCCTGCCTGGGGGCCGCCGTGGTCGGGCTGGTCACCGCCTACGTCGTGGCCATCAGCGGCAGATCCTGGCCGAGCGTGCTGATCCCCGAGCTGATCAGCGCCGTCGTCGCCACCGCGGGGATGCTGCTGTGGCGCTGGCTGTGGTGGACGATCAGGGAGGCGCACGACAGCAAGGAGGCCAAGGCCCGGCTGGCGGTGTCGGAGGAGCGGCTGCGCTTCGCCCGTGACCTGCACGACCTGCTCGGGCACAGCCTGTCGGTCATCACGTTGAAAAGCGAGCTGGCCGCCAAGCTGGCGACCAAGGACGCCGGGCGGGCGGCCGGCGAGATGGCCGAGGTGCGGCGGCTGGCCGACGACTCGCTGACCGAGGTGCAGCAGGCGGTCCACGGATACCGGGCGCTCGATCTGGACGAGGAGCTGTCCGGCGCGCGGGCCGCGCTGGAGGCGGCGGGTGCCCGCTGCCTGATCGACGCCAGGGCCGACGGGCTGTCACCGGCCGCCCGGACGCTGCTGGCCTGGGCGGTCCGCGAGGGGGCCACCAACGTGCTCAAGCACAGCACGGCCACGCGCTGCGCGATCACCATCGACGGGGGCGTGCTCGAGATGCTCAACGACGGGGTGCCCGCTCGGGCGTCCCTGCCCGGCGGCGGCCGGCCCGGCAGCGGGCTGCGCGGCCTGTCGGAGCGGCTGGTCACGGCGGGCGGCAGCTTTTCCGCGGAGCCGACCGCGACCGGGGAGTTCCTGCTGCGCGCGGTGGTGCCGGCGTGATGCGGCGCGCGACGAAGCTGGACAAGGTCCGCTGGCTGATCCTCTACTCCACCGACGCCATCCTGCTGATCACCCTGTTCGGCTACTACGACCTCTACCTCCGCCTCCAGATGGGGCTGCCGCTGCCGGTGATCGCGGTCGCCGCCGTCCTCCTGCTGGTCCTCATCGTGCTGGGGACGCGGCCGTTCCGGATTGCCATGCGGGGCGGCTCGCGGCCCACGGCGATCCTGGCGGTGACCGGGGCCGTCAACGTGCTGCTGGCCCTGCTGGGCCTCATGTGGGCCGTCCCGGCGTGGCTGGGCATGCTGGCCCCGTTCGTGCGCAGGCGCACCGCCGTCGTGGTGTCGGTCGCGACCGTCGTGGCGTTCAACCTCTACGTGTGGGCGCTGCAGGGCACCGCGGTGGTGGCGGTGCTCCTGGTGCAGTCGCTGCTCACCGCCATCAGCGTGGGCGGCGTGCTCGCCAACCTGTGGCTGTGGCGGGTCGCCAGGGAGGCCCACGAAGGGCAGGAGGCGCGGGCCAGGCTGGCGGTATCGGAGGAGCGGCTGCGCTTCGCCCGCGACCTCAACGCCCTGCTCGGGCAGAGCCTCACCGACATCTCCGCCCGTACGGAGGGCGCGTCACGCACGCTGGCCGCCGACCCCGCCGCGGCGGCCGAGGAGATGTTCGCGGTGCGCGACCTGGCCAGGCGGTCGCTGCGCGAGGTGCGCTCGGTCGTGCAGAGCTACCGCGCCGTCGACCTCGACGAGTTGCTGTCCAGCGTGCGGGCGGTGCTGGAGGCGGCGGACGTACGGTGTAGCGTGCGCGCCGAGACGGACTCGCTGTCGCCGGAGACCCGCACCCTGCTGGCCACGGTCGTGCGCGAGGGCGCGACGAACGTGCTCAAGCACAGCAAGGCCGAACACTGCACGATCACGATCGAAAACGGAGTGCTGGAGATGTCCAACGACGGGGTCAGCGGCCCGGTGAGCGAGCACGCGCCCAACGGGCTGGCCGGGCTGGCCCAGCGCGTCCGCACGGCGGGCGGCACCCTGGAGGCGGCGCCGACCCGCGAGGGCCGCTACCTGCTGCGGGCGGCGGTGCCCGCATGACGACCCGGGTGCTGCTCGCCGACGACGAGCACCTCATCAGGGGAGCCATCGCGGCCCTGCTCGACCTCGAGGACGGCATCGAGGTGGTGGCCCAGGTGGGCAGGGGTGACGAGGTCGTGCCCGCCGTGGCCGAGCACCACCCGGACGTGGCCGTGCTCGACATCGAGATGCCCGGCATGGACGGCCTGAGCGCGGCCGAGCAGATCAGCGCCCAGTGCAAGATCATCATTCTCACGAGCCTGGGCCGGCCCGGCTACCTGCGCCGGGCCATGGCGGCGGGCGTGAGCGGCTTCCTCGGCAAGGACGCCTCGGCTGAGGAGCTGGCCATGGCGATCCGCAAGGTCCAGGAGGGTGGCCGCTACCTCGACGCCGAACTGGCCGCCGCGGCGATGGCCGCCGGCGACAGCCCGCTGACCGACCGGGAGCGCGACGCGCTGCGGCTGGCGGGCGACGGCGCCACGATCTCGCGGATCGCGGCCGAGCTGCACCTGACCGAGGGCACCGTGCGCAACTACCTGTCGAGCGCGATGACCAAGCTCAACGCGCAGAACCGCCTGGAGGCCATCCGCACGGCCCAGCGCATGGGCTGGCTCTAGCGGCGGCCCGGGGCCGCGGGCGGCCGCCCGCGACGGCCGCCACCGTGAGGCCGGGTCACCCCCGGGTCAGCAGCGCCACGCACTCCACGTGGTGGGTCATGGGGAAGGCGTCGAAGGCCCGCAGCTCCGCCAGGGTGTAGCCGCGCTCGCCGAACCAGGCCAGGTCCCGCGCCAGCGTGGCCGGGTCGCAGGAGACGTACACGATCCGCAGGGCCTCCAGCGACGCGACGCGCGCCACCACCTCGCGGCCCAGCCCGGACCGTGGCGGGTCGACCACCACGACGTCGGCGCGCTCGATCTGGAAGCGGTCCAGCGCCTCCTCCACCCGCCCCCGCTCGACCCGGGCCTGCGGCAGGTCGCGGAGGTTGGCCCGAGCGTCGCGTACGGCGGACGCGTCGGACTCCAGCCCGAACACCGCGCCGGACGGCCCCACGGCCTCGGCCAGCCCGGCGGCGAACAGCCCCACCCCGCAGTAGAGGTCGAGCGCCCACTCCCCCGGCTCGGCGGCCGCGTAGGCCAGCACCGCGTCCAGCAGCGTCTCGGCGGCCCCGGGATGCACCTGCCAGAACCCGCTCCCGGCCACCCGGAACTCCCGGTCGCCCACGTGCTCGCGCAGGACGCCGGAGCCGCGCCGGGGCACCGTGCGGCCCTTGCCCTGGTCGAGCAGGATCGAGGCCGGGGCGTCGAGCTCGGGCACCGTGACCCCGCTGTGCGGCTTGGGCGCGACCACCACGGCCCGGTCGCCGGCCGACGAGGCGATGACCTCGACGCCGGAGGCCCCCTCCCAGGAGTGCAGCTCGGCCCCGACCGCCTCCACCTCGGGATGGGCGATCAGGCAGGCGTCCACGACCTCGATCTCGTGCGAGCGGTGGCGGCGGAAGCCCAGCTCGCCATCGGGCCGGGCGGCGAACTGCACGCGGGTGCGCCAGCCGAGCCCGTCCTTGGCGCCGGGCACCTCCTCCACCACGACCTCGCGCGTGATGCCCGCCAACCGCTGGAGCTGCTCGGCCACCACCTGCGCCTTGAGCCGCCGCTGCGCCTCCGGTGTGGCGTGCTGCCAGTCACATCCGCCGCACCGCCCGGGGCCCGCGTACGGGCAGGGCGGGACGACGCGGTCGGGCGACGCCTCGATGATCTCCACGGCGTCGGCCCGCAGGAACCGGCTGGTCTCCTCCGTGACGTGGGCGACGACCCGCTCCCCCGGCAGGGCGTGCCTGACGAACACCACGCGCCCTTCGTGGCGCGCCACGCACCAGCCGCCGTGCGCGACCGGGCCAACCGTCAGCTCCAGAGATGCCTGTTCCACAGCACCCACCCTATGCCCGGGTCTGGTGCTCATCCTTCACGGTCTCGTGCCAGGGACGGCGTACGGCCCCGGGCGCGAACGGCTCGGGCCTGCCCTTGAG
The DNA here is from genome assembly GCF_006334985.2 of Nonomuraea phyllanthi. Taxonomy (GTDB): domain Bacteria; phylum Actinomycetota; class Actinomycetes; order Streptosporangiales; family Streptosporangiaceae; genus Nonomuraea; species Nonomuraea phyllanthi. The sequence continues at coordinate 97,000 of NZ_VDLX02000010.1, read as the reverse complement.
CCGGTCGGACGAATGCAGCTGCCAGGGCACGCTCGTCACCATGACCCCCGGCTTGAACAGCAGCCGCGCCTTCAGTCTGAGCGCGCTCTGGTTGTGCAGCAGGTGCTCCCACCAGTGGCCGACGACGTACTCGGGGATGAAGACGGTCACCACGTCGCGGGGCGAGCGCCGCCGCAGGGTCTTGACGTAGTCGAGGATCGGCTGGGTGATCTCGCGGTACGGCGAGTCCAGCATCTTGAGCGGCACCGGGATGCCGCGCCGTTCCCACTCCTCCTGCAGCCGCCGGGCCTCCTCGCCCTCGACGCCCACCGTGACGGCCTCCAGCGTGGACGGCCTGGTGGCGCGGGCGTAGGCCACCGCGCGCATGGTCGGCTTGTGGATCTTCGACACCAGCACGATGGCGTGGTTGCGGGCCGGCAGCATGGCCGGCTCGTACTCCTCGGTGAGCTCCAGCTCGGTCGCCACCTTGTCGTAGTGGCGCCTGATGCCCTTCATCATGAGGAACAGCAGCGGCATCGCCAGGCACACGATCCACGCCCCGACCAGGAACTTCGTCAGCAGCACCACCACCAGCACGAGCCCCGTCATGATCCCGCCGAACAGGTTGATCACGCGGGAGCGGTGCATCTGGTGGCGCGTCTTCGGGTCGGTCTCCGTCTTCAGGTGGCGCGTCCAGTGGATGACCATGCCGGTCTGGCTGAGCGTGAAGGAGACGAAGACGCCGACGATGTAGAGGTTCAGCAGGCGGCTGACGTCGGCCTGGAAGCCCCACAGCAGCAGGCACGCCCCGAGCGCGAGGATGACGATGCCGTTGGAGAAGGCCAGCCGGTCGCCGCGGGTGTGCAGCTGGCGCGGCAGGTAACGGTCCTGCGCCAGGATGGCGCCGAGCACGGGGAAGCCGTTGAACGCCGTGTTGGCCGCGAGGAAGAGGATCAGCGCCGTGACCGCCGAGATCACCACGAACGGCCCCGACCCGCCGCCGAACACCGCGTCGGCCACCTGCGAGATGATCGGCTGCTGGTAGTAGCCGGGGCCGACGGGCGTGCCGTCCGGCCTGAGCAGGTCCTCGGCGACCACCGACGGCTCGGCCACCTTCACGCCCGAGGCCAGGCCGAGCGCGATGATCCCGCCGAACATGGTGATCGCGATCAGGCCCATCATGAGCAGCGTGGTGGCGGCGTTCCTGCTCTTGGGCTTCCTGAACGCGGGCACGCCGTTGCTGATGGCCTCGACCCCCGTCAGCGCGGCGCAGCCGGAGGAGAACGCGCGCAGGATCAGGAACGCGGCGGCGAAGGAGGCCAGATTGGCCTGCTCGGGCTGGATGGTGAAGTCGGCGCTGGGCGCGCGGATCTGCTCCCCCAGCACGAGCAGCCGGAACCCGCCCCAGGCGATCAGGAGCAGCACGGCGATCATGAAGGCGTACGTCGGGATGGCGAAGGCGACGCCCGACTCACGAATGCCGCGCAGGTTGACCACGGTGAGCAGGATGACGATGACGATGGCGACGGCGGGCTTGTGCTCGGCCACGAACGGGATGGTGGCGCCGACGTAGTCGACGCCGTTGGCGACGGACACCGCGACGGTCAGCACGTAGTCGACCAGGAGCGCGCTCGCCACCGTCAGCCCGGCGTTCTTCCCGAGGTTGGTGGTCGCCACCTCGTAGTCGCCGCCGCCGCTGGGATAGGCGTGCACGTTCTGCCGGTACGACGCCACGACCGTGAGCATCACGACCACGACGGCGACCGCGACCCACGGACTGTAGGCATAGAAGGAGACACCGGCCAGCGAGAGGATGACAAGAATCTCCTGAGGGGCATATGCCACAGAGGAGAGCGCGTCACTCGCGAAAACAGGTAGTGCGATCCGTTTGGGGAGGAGTTGCTCGTGGAGCTGCCCGCTACGCAGGGCGCGCCCCACGAGCAAGCGTTTGACAAGATCTGTTACCTTCGCCACGTAACGAGATGCTAGCCCCAGGCCAAGCTCCTAAACGAGGCGCGCCCCCCTGCCGCCATACTGGTGTCCAGCAACAGGCCGACCGCGAAGTGCGGGGGGAAATGCATATAGTGATCATGGGGTGTGGCCGGGTCGGCTCGACCCTCGCCCACATCCTCGAAGACAGCGGCCATTCAGTCGCCATCATCGACCGCGACCCCCAGGCGTTCCGGCGGCTGCGCGCCGGATTCCGGGGTCGGCGCGTGACGGGCGTGGGCTTCGATCGCGACGTGCTGACCGAGGCCGGCGTCGAGTCCGCCACCGCGTTCGTCGCGGTCTCCAGCGGCGACAACTCCAACATCATCTCCGCCCGCGTGGCCCGCGAGACGTTCGGCGTCGACAACGTGGTGGCCCGCATCTACGACCCCCGCCGGGCCGAGGTCTACCAGCGCCTGGGCATCCCCACGGTGGCCACCGTGCGCTGGACGGCCGACCAGATCATGCGCCGCATCCTGCCCGAGGGCGCCGAGCCGCTCTGGCGCGACCCCACGGGCACGGTCATCCTGGCCGAGGTCATCGTGCACCCCGGCTGGATCGGCACCCGCGTCGTCGACCTCGAATCCCGCGTACGCACCCGCGCCGCCTTCATCAACCGCATGGGCGAGGCCCTGCCCATCACGGACGGCACCGTGGTGCAGGAGGGCGACGTGCTGCACGTCATCGCCGCGGAGAACGACATGGACCGGATCAACAAGGTGCTCGCCGCGGCACCGGAAGAGGACGAGTGATGCGCGTCGCCATCGCCGGGGCGGGCGCCGTGGGCCGCTCCATCGCGGCCGAGCTCCTGGAGAACGGCCACGAGGTCCTGCTCATGGACATCGACCCCCGCGCCATCAAGATCGACAGCGTGCCGCGCGCCGAGTGGCTGCTCGCCGACGCCTGCGAGATCGCCTCCCTCGACGAGGCCGGGCTCAACAACTGCCACGTCGTCGTCGCGTCCTCCGGCGACGACAAGGTCAACCTCGTGGTGTCCCTGCTCGCCAAGACCGAATATGGCGTGCCGCGCGTCGTGGCCCGCATCAACCACCCCAACAACGAGTGGCTCTTCAACGAGTCGTGGGGCGTCGACGTGGCCGTCTCCACCCCGCGCCTGCTGAGCGCGCTCGTGGAGGAGGCGGTCAGCGTCGGCGACCTCGTCCGCCTGATGACCTTCCGCCAGGGGCAGGCCAACCTCGTGGAGCTCACCCTGGCCGAGGACGCCCCGGTCGTGGGCCAGCGCGCCGGCGCCGTCCCCTGGCCGGTGGACGCGGCACTGGTCGCGATCCTCCGCGAGGGCCGGGTCCTGGTGCCCACGGCCGACGACCCGCTGGAGGCGGGGGACGAGCTGCTGTTCGTGGCCAACCAGGAGGTGGAGCAGGAACTCGCCCACCTCCTCTCCCAGCACTAGCCCGTACGAGGCCGGGGCCGAAACGCACGCAAGGAGCTCGGGCAGGTCAGGCCCTTCGGTGGACAAGGCCTCGGTCTCGATGCCGCATGGCCTGGACGGGCGGTAGTCTGCCTGCCACGGGTACGGATCTTCCGCCGTGCGATCATCGGACGGTTCGGCTCACGCCCGTCCCCCCTCACACGACGCGACCCCGAAAGCATGCCATTGGACCGATGGGACCAGTTGACCCAGCGCCTGGAAGAGGCGGTGGACAAGCTGCGGGGCATCCCCGTCGGCGTCGAGCTGGTGGACGACGACGAGCTCGTGCGGCGGCGGATCGCTGAGGCCGTGGAGTCGGCCCGTGAGCTGCGCGCCATGCATCCCGTGGGCACACCGGACAAGGGGCGCGAGGAGCAGAAGAGCAGGCGGAGGGTGCTCGACGCCCTGCGGCGCGGCATGGCGATGCGCACCATCGTCCACGCGAGCGTGCTGGACGATCCGCGCAAGGCGGCGCGGATCAGGGAGTTGCACGCCTCGGGCGATCTCCACCGGGTCGTCGACGAGCCGATCCAGCAGGTGCTCATCTTCGACCGCGCCGTGGCGTTCGTCCGGATGACCCCTGTCGCCTACGCGCCGGGCGCGCTGGTGATCAGGCAGCCGAGCCTCATCGCCGTTCTCGTCGACCTGTTCGAGCGCACCTGGGTCGGGGCCAGGGAGGTCACCGAGCCCGTGCAGCGGCTGACCGCGCGGGAGCGCGAGGTGCTGGAGCTGATCGCGGAAGGGCGTTCCAACAGCGCCGTCGCCCGCGAGCTGTCGATCACGGAGGCGGCCGTCGGCAAGCATGTGGCCGGGGTGTTCGCCAAGCTGGAACTGCCGGCGAGCGAGGACGTCAACCGCCGGGTCCTGGCCGTGCTGGCCTACCTGCGCGGCACCGCCAGGTAGGCCCAGCGGATGACCTCGCTGAGCCGCCTTCTCGGCTGGAGGCCGTACCCCGGCACGGTGGCGAATCAGCGAGGAACCATGCCTGTTCGCCGATCGCGTCGGTGACGCGTTGCCCCGGTTTCGGCGAGGTGTCGCGTGTGGCTTCGGCGCGCCGCTGGACGAGGCCGACCGGCGGCCGGCCGACCGTGACGTCGTCGCCGAGGTCACCGAGGTCACCGAGATCGCCGAGATCGCCGAGATCGCCGAGGCCACTGAGATCGATGATCAAGCGAGGTCGCTCAGGTCGTGAGGTCTGCCGGTAGGCGACCTTCATCTCGGCCTGGCTGTGACCGTCACCGCACCCGGCGACCTCGTCGATGATGGGGTTCAGCGTGGGCGCAGGCCCTCGAAGACCAGGTCGAGGAGGCGTTCGGCGGTGTCCGGCGGGGCGGTCGTCTCGTTGACCCAGGCGACGGCCGTAGCCATCTCGATGAGTTCGGAGCCGGTCAGGTCGGTCCGTGCCTGGCCGCGGGCTCGTGCGTGTCGTACCAACTCGGTGGCGGCCTGTTCGACGGCCAGACAGCGGGTGCCCAGCGGGCCGTCCCCGGTATGCGCCGCACGCGCGTAACTGGTGGCGATCCCCCGATATCGGGTGATGTGCCGTACGAGAGCGGAGACCCACTCGCGCAGGATGTCCCGCGATGGCGGCTCGTCGAGCAGTTCGATGGCCAGTGTGGCGAGTCCGTCCAGGCTTTGGCCGACGATTTCGGCCGTCAGCGCCTCCTTGTCGGGGAAGTGGCGCCACAGCGTGCCCGGTCCCACTCCCGCACGGCGAGCGATGTCGTTCATCGCGGCCGCGTTGACACCGACCTCGTCGAAGAGCGCGGTTGCCGCCTCGATCAAACGAGCTCGGTTGCGGCGCGCGTCGCTGCGCCTGGGGTGTTCGGTCATGCGTCGTCTCCCCTCCCCTTGTACCGGAGTGGCACTCCGTTATTATGTGGAGTACCACTCCGGATTCTAGCGAGGAGCCCGTACATGAAATCGACCCTGCCGTCCATCGGCGCAGTAGGACTGTGGGTGCCCGGCATGGACCTACGGTCACCGGCGGCGGCCGCCCAAGCCGCCGCCGAGGTCGAGACGCTCGGCTACGGCGCGCTGTGGCTGAGCGAGGGACTGGTCCGTGACCCGTTCATGGAGGCGTCCAGACTGCTGGACGCCACCGGTTCGCTGGTCGTGGGAACGGGAATCGCGGTGATCTGGGGCCGCCACCCCCGGGTGATCAGATCGCAGGCGCGGGCGCTGCTCGACGCCCATCCCGGCCGGTTCGTCCTGGGACTCGGCACGTCCCACGCCCGGTTCGTCGAGGGCGTGCTGGGCCTGCGCTACGAACGGCCTTTGACGGCACTGCGCGACCACCTAGAGCGCCTGGAGGAGCCCGATCCCGTACTCGAACTGGCCGCGGTCGACCATGGTCCGGCGCCCCAGGCGCCCCGGGTGCTCGCCGCGCTCGGCCCACGGGCCCTCGAACTGGCGCGGGACCGGTCGGACGGGGCCTTCTCCTACCTGGTCACGCCGGAGCACACCGCCCAGGCCCGCGCGGTGCTGGGGCCGGACCGCACCCTGATCGTCGAACAGGCCGTGGTGACCGGAGTGAGCACCGACGAGGCCCGGGCCAGGGCGCGCGCCCACATCGCCGGCTACCTTCCCGGCGCGCCTTACCGGGCGAGCTGGCGGCGGCTGGGGTTCGACGACGCCGACTTCGCCGACGGCGGGAGCGACCGCCTGGTCGACGCGCTGGTCGCGATCGGCGACGACGAGATCGCGACGCGGGTCAGCGCCCACCTGACGGCAGGTGCCGACCATGTGTGTCTCCAGGCGCTGCCCGCGAATCCAGCCACCCTCCCGCTCGACCAGTGGCGGCGGCTCGCGCACCTCACGCGGCGATCGGCCGGTGCCGCCACCGTCCCGATCATCTGAGCAGTACGCGCCCACCGGCCCGTCTCCCGGCAGCCGCGGCGTGCGCCCCACGGGCCTCCCAGGCCACCCGGCTCCGAGTGCTCAACTGGGCGAGGATCGAGCTTGGCGACGTACACGGCACCGCAGTTGACGGAAGCATTGCTCATCCGCGCCGGCGACGGTCGCCGACCTGCTCGAACTCCTTGACCCCCAGCCGGGCGATCGCTTCTTGGAGATCGGCACCGGCGTGGGCTGGACGGCGGCACTTGGTCGTCGGTGAAGGGGCCGCCGATCGGGGGCCGTTCGACCGTGTGCACGCCATGGTGTGGATGGTGCCGCATGCCTCGATCCAGCGGTGCCGGCCGAGGGCCGCTTCCGCGGGTACGCCGACGACGCTGACGATCGCCGCGCCGACCAGGGCTGCGGCTGGACGCGCACCGAGCCGGGTCGCTTCCCCGGAACGGGTGTCCAGCGCTACCAGGGCACGGGAAAATGCCGTGGTCATCTGGGAGGAAGGGAGACCGAGCACACGCTGTACCGGCTGAGCGTCGCTGCGGCCACCGGAAAGGACCGAGACAGTGAAAAAGTACATTCTCTTCGATCACGACGGCGTTCTGGTGGACACCGAATTCTGGTACTACAGAGCCGGGGAACGCGCCCTGGCGGACATCGGCTTGACCCTGGACAAGGATCGATACCTCCGGGAGATGAGCCAGGGATTGGGCACGTGGGCCCAGGCCAGGGCGGCCGGCATTGATGAACAGACGATCAGCAGGCAGCGTCGGGTCCGCAATGACTACTATCAAGAACATCTGAGAACAGAAGCCATCGAGATCGAAGGCGTCGTCGAGGCCCTGGCCGAACTGTCGAAATACGTCCGTATGGCCATCGTGACAACCGCCAAACGCGCGGATTTCGAACTCATCCATGAGAAGCGCCGGATCAAGCAGTTCATGGATTTCGTCGTTGTTCGTGAGGATTACCAGCTCGCCAAGCCGCATCCGGAACCGTACCTCATCGGCCTGAAGCGCTTCGGAGCCACCGCAGAAGAGACGCTGGTCGTGGAGGATTCATCCAGAGGGCTGAACTCGGCCGTGGCGGCCGGCATTGACTGTGCCGTTGTCCACAACGACTTCACAAAGTCTCATGACTTCGCACAGGCTACCCATCGAATCGAAACTCTGGCCGAATTGAAGGACATCATCATTGATGTAGACTGAAGCACTTTCTCCGGCCCCGTTTCGCGCCGCCTGTCCGAAGCCTGAAGCCGCAGGAGTCCCACCCCTCAAGGAAGATGGTCCGTGACCGACGTCGTCCCGCTGCGCAGGAACGTGCGTTTCCAATTGCTGTGGATCGGCAGCGCGGTGTCCCAGTTGGGGTCGGAGTTCACCAGACTGGCCATGCCGCTGCTGGTGCTCGCGCTTACCGGCTCGCCCGGGCTGGCGGGCATCGTCGCCGGGGCCCGCACCGTCGCTTTCCTTCTGGTCCAGATACCGGCCGGCGTCTGGGTGGATCGGTGGGACCGCCGCCGTACGCTGATAACCGCCCAGGGCCTCCAGGCGGTTGTCTCAGCGCTGCTGGCGACACTGATCCTCATCGGCCAGGTGCAGATATGGCACCTCGTCACGCTGGCGGTGCTCGACGCGCTGTGCGCTGCCTTCATCGAGCCTGTCCAGGACACAGCCATTCGCGGGATCGTCCCCACGACCCAACTGCACAGCGCCTACGCCCAAGAGGAATCCCGCACGCATGCCGCCGGACTGATCGGCCCTCCGCTCGGTGGCCTGCTGTACGGCCTGGGGCGTGCGGTGCCCTTCGTCGTCGACACCATCACCTTCCTCGCCGCCACGATCTTCTACATCCTGGCCAAGGTGCCGCGCCGCCCGGCGAACCAGTCGCCGGCCTCCTCACGAGAGGACGGCGAGGAGCGGCACCCCGTCCGGCGCGGCATGCGCCGAGAAGCAACCGAGGCCATCACGTGGCTCTGGCGCCGGCGGGGCCTGCGGGAGGTCACCGCGGCGGTGATGGTCCTCAACCTCCTGGGCGGGGCATTCCTGATACCTCTGATCGTGCTGGTCGGCGAACGCGGTGGTGGTGCGCTCACCACCGGCACGGTCCTGGCCGGCCTCGGCATCGGCGGGCTGGCCGGGGCGCTGCTGTCGGGCCGCATCAGCAGACTGCTGCCGCCCGGCAGACTGCTGTTGGTCGTCCTGACGGTCTTCGGCGCCGCGCTGGCGGCCACGGCGCTGCCGTGGGGGCCGTGGTGGCCCATGGTTCCCCTGGTGTTCATCACCCTGTCGACACCGTCGCTGAACGTGGTGCTGAACGTGGTGATCGCACGCATGGTGCCGGTAGAGATGCTCGGCCGGATGGGCGCGGTCCTGAGCATGGGCGGAACGACGCTCAAACCCTTCGGCCCGGTTCTCGGTGGAGCGCTGGCCGCGGCACTGAGCGGCGCGGTGGCGCTCGTCGTCCTGGGTGGGCTCCTTGGCGCGACCGCTGCCGTGGCAGCGCTCAGCCGAGAGTTGCGCCGCTTCACCGGGGAGACCGCCCCGGCCGGAGGCGACGCCGTACAGCCGGGGGCGAATCCCGGGCTGGTGCCTGAATAGGCGCCTGGGCCAGGGCTGAGGCAGGAAGCCCTGGACCGTCGATCGTCCCGCGCCGTCCGGGACCGGCCCTCAGACCGCATGCCCGGTAGGGCCAGGCATACCTGGGACTCGCCCTGGCCCCCATGTGCCCGCGTTTCTCACCGGGTTGGATGGAGGCATGCAGCGAATGACTGGATTGCTGATCGGCGCGGTCTTCGGCGCGGTTTTCGTCATCGTGAACGCGCAGAGCCCGCTGCCCGCCGTCGCCGTGACCGTTCTGCGGGTGGCCGCCGTCCTGGCGGCGGCGGGCGTACTCGCCATGTGGTTCACCGCCGCCCGGCGAGAGCGTTCCGCCCGGACAGACGGTTCCGCCCTCGCTGGGCCTGCCCCCGAAGGGCCGCGGCCGGGCATGTTCGGCCGCGGCTACCTCGTGGTCGTCGCCGCCGAGGTGATCCTGCTCTTCGGCGGGCTCCGGGTGCTGGCCATGTGGGAACGCCCCGTCGAGGCCAACGTGGCGTGGGTGGCCCTGGTGGTCGGCGTGCACTTCGTCGCGCTGGCCCCCATCTGGAAGGACCGGAGCATCGCGGTCCCCGGGGTGCTGCTCACCCTGCTGGGCGCCGCCGGCCTCGTCCTCGCCTCGACGCCCGCCGCCGGCTGGGTGCCGCTCGTGAGCGGGGTGCTGTCGGGCGTGGTGCTGCTGGCGGGCGGCCTCACGTTCGGCCTGCGTACGGTGACGGCCCCTGCGGGCGTACGGCCCCCAAAGGCCGGCCGAGCGGAGGCCACCCGTGCGGAGGCCGGGCACCCGGAGGCCGGGCACCCGAGAGCCAGGCATCCCAAGGCCGGCCGCGCGGAGGTCAGCGGAGGAAGCGGCGTGGCGTGAACGCCTCCGCGGCCGGGGACGTGTCGCCGTCGAGGATCGCGGCGGCGGCCAGGTCGCCCCAGGTGGGACCCCAGCCGATGCCGCCGTGGGAGACGGCGACGTAGAGGCCGGGGCGGCTGGGGTGCCAGCCGACGACGGGCCCGCCGGGCGGCACCGGGCGGACCCCGACCGCGCTGCGGGCCGGCGCGGTGCCGCGGAGTTCGGGGATGACCTCCGCGGCGGCCTCGATGACCTGGGCGGGCGTCTCGGCGTTGTAGCCGTGCGCGGTGTAGGTGTCCTCGCCGCGCCAGTGGACGGCCACCCCGCCGTCCGGGTCGGGCCGGATGTTGAGCGTGGTGCTGTTGATCACCCGCCCGATGGGCGTGGCCAGCGGCCGGCTCCAGACGACGAGCCCCGGGCGCAGGTCCAGGGGCACGGGCGCGCCGGCGAGCGCGCCGACGTGCGAGGCCCAGCTGCCCGCGGCGTTGACGACGACGTCGGCGGTGACCTCGCCTTCCGGGGTGCGCACGACGTGCCGGTCGCCGTCGGCCTTGACGGCCAGGACGGGTGCGTCCTGGAGGACGGTCGCGCCGTGCCATCCCGCGCCGCGCAGCAGGGCGGCGACCATGGCGGGCGCGTCCACCCAGCCGCCGTCCTCCTCCAGGTAGACGGGGGTGTCCGGGGGCGGGTCGAGCCCGGGTTCGGCGGCGCGGACGGCACCGGCGTCGAGCTCGCGCAGCGGCTCGCCCATGGCCGTCATGGCGGCGAAGTCCTGCCGCAGCCTGGCCGCCGTACGCGGGAGGTCCGCCCACGTGAGGGTGCCGGTCCAGTGGATCCAGCCGTCGCCGATCTCCCCGGCGAGGCGGCGGAAGCCGTCGTTGGTACGCCGCCGGTGCGCCACCATCGCGGGAACGGACCCGGCGATCTGCGGGAACGTCGACAGCCACGAGATGCTGGCGGCGCTGGTGCCGTTGCCGGGCTTGCCGGCGTCGACGACGGTGACCTCCGCTCCCCGGGCGGCGAGCCGGTAGGCGATGTTGGCGCCGATGGAGCCGGCCCCGATGACCGCGACCCGGGTCATTTCGCGCTCACGTTGTAGACCCACAGTTCGGAGGCGTACATGCCGTTGTAGTTCTGGTACGTGTACGGGTCCCGGATCGCCATGATCGTCTTCGGCCAGTAGAGGTTGACGTTGGGCACGTCCTTGGCCACGGTCTGCAGGATCTCCGTCATGATCTGCACCCGCTCGGCGTCGTCGGTGGACGCCAGTTCCTCGTCGATCAGCTTGTCCACCTTGTCGCTGCGGTAGTTGGACAGGTTGTACTGGTTCTTGACCGCGTGGCTGCTCGGGTACTGGCTGAGGATCAGGTCGCTCGGGTCCGGGTAGTCCGGGTTCCACTGCGCGATCTGGATGGTCAGGTCCTTGTGCTCGCTGATCAGGGTCGACCACTGCGTGTACGGGATCTCGGTGACCTTCAGGGTGATCTTCAGCTGCTTGAGGTTCTCGGCCAGTACCTGGAGCGCCTGCCCCAGCTCGGGCCGGCTGTCCGGGTAGCTGATCGAGGTCGAGAAGCCGTCCGGCACGCTCGACTGCGCCAGCTCGCGGGCCGCCGCCGCCATGTCGAACGGCTGGGCGGGGATCGATGTGAAGACCTCGTCCACCTTGGCGGGGTCGGCGATGTTGGCCCAGAACCCGGGCGAGGAGATGGCGTTGGCCGGGGTGGCGTGGCCGCGCAGCACGTTCTTGGTGAAGGACTCGGCGTCCCAGGCGTAGGCGAACGCCCGGCGTACGTGGATGTCGTCGAACGGCTTGGTGTCCATGTCGAACATCAGCGAGGCGGTGGCGAGCGCGTCGCCTTCGGTCAGCGTGACGCCCTTCAGCCGCTCGAACTGGGACACGTTGGACAGGGCGATGCCGAACGACCCGTCCACGTCGCCGGAGCGCAGCGCCAGCGACAGCGAGTTCGGGTCGGCGATGTAGGAGAAGTGGATCTCCTCGAAGGCGGGCTTGGGTCCCCAGTAGTGCTCGTTGCGCCGCAGCACGATGCCGTCGGACGCGGAGAACGACTTGACCGTGTACGGGCCGGTTCCGACGACGGTGCCGCCGGGCGCGCCGTACTGCTCGCCGGCCTTCTCGACCACGCTCTTCTCCACGACCGGCGCGAACATCGGGTCGTACACCCAGGTCGCGTCCGGCTTGGTGAGCGTGACCGTCACCTCGTGCTCGCCGGTCACCTTGGCCTTCTTGAGCGTCTTGAGGTGCGAGACGCTCTGCGAGGTGGAGTCCTCGGCGAGGTGGCGGTTGAAGGAGAACGCGACGTCCTCGGCGGTGACGGGGTTGCCGTCGGAGAAGGTGACGCCCTCGCGCAGGGAGTAGACGTACGTCGTGGGCGAGGTCCGCTTCCAGCTCGTGGCCAGGGCGGGCTTGAGCTTGAGGTTGCCGAGCGTGACGAGGCCCTCGTTGACCAGCGAGCTGACGACGTTGGCGTTGGCGCTGAAGTCGCCGTACATGTCGATGGCGCGGGGCGCGGAGGCGATCGCCCAGTTGAGGGTGGTGCCGGTGGGGGATGTGGAGCCGCTGCCGCCGCCGGACGATCCGCAGGCGGACAGGGCGAGCGCCGCGGCCATCACCGCGGCCGTCCCACCGAGCATGCGGGGGAACTTCATGGTTGGGTCTCTTTCTCTGTGCGGGCGGGGATCGAGGAGATCAGCGTGCGCGTGTAGGCGGCCTCGGGTTCGTCGAGGACCTTCTCGGTCGCGCCGCTCTCGACCAGCTGTCCGTGGCGCAGCACGTACAGCCGGTCCGTGACCTGTCGGACGACGGCCAGGTCGTGGGTGATGAAGACGTACGCGACGCCGAGCTCGCGTTGCAGGCGGGTGAGCAGGGTGAGGATCTGCGCCTGCACCGACACGTCGAGCGCGGACACGATCTCGTCGCAGACGATCAGGTCGGGCTTGCGGGCGAGGGCGCGGGCGAGCGCCACGCGCTGCCGCTCGCCGCCGGACAGGGCGGCGGGCTTGCGCCCGGCGTACTCGGCGGGCAGGCCGACGAGTGCGAGCAGCTCGGCGACCTCACCGTCGAGCCGCCGCCCGGAGCCGCCCGGCCGTCCGCGCCCCGACCCGTCCGCCTGTCCGGGTGCGGAGCCGTTCAGCCGGATGGCCTCCTTCAGCACGGCGCCGATCGACCGCGCGGGGCTCAGCGTGGAGTACGGGTCCTGGAACGCCATCTGGACGCGGGACCGCAGCGCCGCCACCACCCGTCCGGGCAGCCGCGCGTAGTCGCCGGCGTCCACGTCGCCGATGCGGACGGTGCCGCCGGTCGGCGTCTCCAGGCCGACGAGGCAGCGCCCGAGCGTGGTCTTGCCCGACCCGGACTCCCCCACGATCCCGACGCTCTCCCCCTTGCCGACCTCGAGGGTGACGCCGCGCAGCGCGTGCACCGTACGGCCCGCGCGGGTGAAGTCCTTGCGCAGGTCGCGTACCTCGACGAGCAGGTCGTCCCGCCGCTCCGCCGGGGCGGGCACGGCGGCGCCCTGCCGCCGCCCGGCCCGCGCCAGCTCCCCGCCGATCTCGCCGATCCGGACGCACGCGGTGCTCCGCCCCTCCTCCGTACGGCGGAGCGGCGTCGGCCGGCGGCACTCGTCGGCCACCCAGGCGCACCGGTCGGCGAACGGGCAGGTGCCGAGCACGTCGGAGGCGCGCGGCACGGAGCCGGGCATCGACGTCAGCGTGGCCAGCCGCCGGTCGGCGGGCGGCTCGGAGTCGAGCAGGCCCTGGGTGTAGGGGTGCAGGGGCCGCCGCTCGATGCCGGCGCTCGGCCCCACCTCCACCAGCTGCCCGGCGTAGAGCACGTAGATGCGGTCGCACATGCCGAACGCGACGCCGAGGTCGTGGGTGATGAGCACCATGCCCATGTCGCGCTCGCGCTGGATCTTCTTCAGCAGGGCGAGGATCTCGGCCTGCGTGGTGACGTCGAGCGCGGTGGTCGGCTCGTCGGCGAGCAGCAGCGTCGGGTCGCAGGACAGGGTGGCGGCGATGCCGACCCGCTGCCGCATGCCGCCGGACAGCTCGAACGGGTAGCGGTCGGCGACGGACGGGTCGTGGATGCCGACCTCCGCCAGCCGTACCCGCTCCTGCTTCCGGGCGGCGGCGCCGCGCAGGCGGCGGCCGCGGGGGTCGCGCAGCGTCTCGCTGATGTGGCGGCCCGCCCGCATGAGGGGGTTGAGCATGGTGAACGGGTCCTGGAAGACCATGGCGAAGTCGTCGTGCAGTCGGCGCCCGCGCCGTCCGGGCAGGAGCTCCCTGCCCTGGTACGTGACGCTGCCGCTGACCTCGACACCGCGCGGCAGCAGGCCCATGAGGGCGCGGGCGGTCATCGACTTGCCGGATCCGGACTCGCCGACGATGCCGATCGTCTCGCCCGCGCCGACGGTGAGGTCGACGCCGGAGACGATGACGCGTCCCTGGCCCGATCGCAGGGTGAGGTCGCGGACCTCCAGCAGAGGGGTGCTCATGTGCGGTCCTTTCCGCGTCCCGCGAGCCGTTCGTGCAGCCAGTCGCCCGCGATGTTGAAGCCGGCCGCGGTCAGGGCGATGGCGAGGCCGGGAGCGATGGCGGTCCACGGGTTCACGTCGACGAGGTCGCGGCCCTCGGCGAGCATCCGTCCCCAGTCGGCCGCGCCGGGCGCGACGCCCAGCCCGAGGAACGACAGGGAGGCGAGCGTGACGAGGCTCGTCGCGAAGTTGAGGAACGTCTGCGCCACGGACAGCGGGACGAGCGTCGGCCAGACGTGCCTGATCAGGATGCGCGGCCCGGGCACGCCGAGCACGCGCAGCGCCTCCACGTACGGCAGGCCGCGCTGTTCGATGGCGGCGCCGCGCAGGATGCGGGTGTCGCCGGGCGCGGTGAGCACGATGAGCACCAGCACCGCCTCCCAGTAGGTGCCGCTGAGCACGCCGACGACGACGATCGCGATGAGCAGCTGCGGGACGGCGTACATCAGGTCGACCCAGCGCATGATCGCCGTCTCGGTGAAGCCGCCGCGGTAGCCGGCGGTGAGCCCGAGCAGCGAACCGATGAGCATCGCGCCGAGCGCGATGACCAGCGGGCCGGTGAGCGCGGACGCGGCTCCGGCGAGGATCCGGGAGAAGACGTCCCGGCCCAGGTCGTCGGTGCCGAGCAGGTGCGCGGCCGACGGCTCCGCCAGGGTGTCGGTGAGGTCCTGGGCGGAGGCGGAGTACGGAGCGAGCGCGGGGCCGGCGATCGCGCAGACCACGACGAGGGCGATGACCAGGAAGGAGAGGCCGACCAGGATCGACGGGCGGCCCGGGCGGCGGGACGGGACCGTGGTGGGGGCGTCGAGTATCTCGGTCATGCGCGGCGCGTCCTCGGGTCGATGGCGAAGTAGCTGAGGTCGACCAGCAGGTTGACGACGACCACGAGGACCGCCACGAGGATGGTGGTGGCCTGCACGACGGGGATGTCCTTGTTGTTGATCGACGAGATGAGCAGCTCGCCGACGCCCTTGAGGCTGAACGTCTGCTCGATCAGCACCGAGCCGGTGAGGGTGGCGGTGATGACCATGCCCGCGGCGGTGACGATGGGGACGAGCGAGTTGCGCAGCCCGTACACGAGCAGGATGCGCAGGCCGCCCACGCCCCGGCTGCGGGCGAAGCCGACGTAGTCCTGCTCGTAGCCGGCGATGAGGGCGGCCCTGGTCATCTTGGCCATCAGCGCGGTGCCGGTCACGCCGAGCGCGATGGCGGGCAGCGTCAGGTGCCAGAGCCGGTCGGAGAACGTCGGGTCGCCGTCGCCGATGACCGGGAACCAGCCGAGCAGGATGCCGAAGACCCACAGCAGGATCAGGCCGGTCGCGAACGTCGGCGTGCTGACGCCCAGGACGGCGAGGCCGACCGCGCCGCGGTCGACGGACGTGCCGCGGCGCAGGGCGGCGGCGATGCCGAGCGCGAGCCCGCACACCACGGCGACCAGGAACCCGAAGACGCCGAGGAACAGGGTGACGGACATCCGGTCGGCGAGGACCGCCGTCACCGACTCGTTGAGCTTGATGGACGTGCCGAAGTCCAGCTGGACCGCGTCCTTCAGCCACAGCAGGTACTGGACCATGAACGGCTGGTCGAGGTGGTATCGCGCCTCGATGGCGGCCACGAGCTGCGGCGACTTCTCGCCGGTGCCGAGCAGCGCGTCCACCAGGTTGCCCGGTGCCAGGTAGATGAGGGAGAACACCAGGAAGGAGATGATCAACAGGAGGAGCACGAGTCCGAGGAGGCGTCGTCCGAGGAACGCCGCCAGCGCGCGGAGGGTCATGTGGTTCCTTACGGGGCGTTGGCCGGGGGATGGCCGTGCAGTTCACTGGACGCTAATGCCGGAACAAAACGAGCGTCAATACTGGACAGCGCAAAAGCCCCATCTTTTGCCAAAAGTGGCTCTAGCTGGCCGATCGGCCCGAGGTTTGTCCAGTATTGACACACATCGCGGGCCGGGGATAGCGTGCCCGCACCCCCGAATTCGCTCATCACGTCCAGTTGAACTGGCCACAGAGGAGAGGCATGTCCAGACGGTTCCCCACGGTCCGCTCGGTCGTCGCCGAGGCCCGGCTGAACCTCAGCCCCCGGCTGTGGGACTACCTGGAGGGCGGCGCGAGCGGCGAGGACGGCCTGCGGATCAACCGCGCCGCGTTCGCCTCCTGGCACTTCGACCCCGACATGCTGACCGGGCTCAGCCGCCCCCGGCTCGGCACGACGCTGCTCGGCATGGATCTGCGGATGCCGGTGTTCGTCTCCCCCTTCGGCTACGACCGGGCCCTGCACCCGGCCGGCTACGCCGCGGTCGCGCGCGCCGTCGCCGAGGCGGGCATCACCAGCGTCGTCTCCGAGAGCTCCTCCGACAGCCTGACCGACCTTGCCCCGCACTTCCACGGGCACCAGGGCCTCGTCCAGGTGGCGCTCGTCGCTGGCGAGGAGCACGTGCTCGGCTTCGAGGAGCGCGCCGCCGCGGCCGGCTACCGCGGCCTGTGCCTGACCGACTCGCCCACCCGCGCCTGGCGCGAGCGCATGCGCGAATCCGGCCTCGACCTGCACCGCTACTACGGCATGGGCAACTACGGCGAGGGCGGCGCCAGTCTCGACGCGCTGCGCGAGCTGATGGACTTCAGCAAGCCGCGCTGGGACTGGGACCGCCTGGAACGCCTCGCCGGCCGGCTCACCCTGCCGTGGGTGCTCAAGGGCGTCGTCTCCGTCGAGCAGGCCCGCCGCGCCGTGGACGCCGGCGCGTCCGCCATCTACATGTCCAGCTACGGTGGACGCAACCTCGACGGCACCGTGAGCCCGCTCTCCCGGCTGGCCGCCGTCGCCGACGCGGTCGGCTCCGAGGTGCCCATCATGATCGACAGCGGCGTACGGCACGGCACCGACGTGGCCAAGGCGCTGGCCCTGGGCGCCACGGCCGTCGGCGTCGGCCGGCTCGCCGCCTTCGGCCTGGCCGCGGGCACCCACGAGGACCCGTCGTCCGGGGTGCGCGACGTGCTGCGACACCTCTACGACGAACTGGAGAGCGTGATGGGTAGCCTCGGGTGCGAAACCGTTGGCCGGCTGCAGCGACGGCACGTCGTCCCCGCGTGACCGTCAGCGCCCCCTCCCGAGACGGGAAACGACCATGAAGTCAAAGACGGACAAGGGCACGCGGGCGGTCGAGCCACCCGACAGCCGCTTCGCGGGCTCTCTCACGGCCATCGGATCCCAGCTCAGGCAGGCCCGGCTGGACGCCGGGCTGTCGCTGCGCGAGCTGGCCGCCCGGTCGGGGCTGTCGTCGAGCTTCCTGTCGCTGGTCGAGCGGGGCGAGTGCTCGCTCTCGCTGACCTCGCTGTTCGCCATCTCCGAGGCGCTCGGGCTGGCGCCCGCCGCGCTGCTCGGGGCCGAGCTGGGGGCGCCGCCCCCGCGGCAGGAGTTCTCCGTGTGGCGGGGGGCCGACCAGGCCGAGCACCGGGTGGTCGTGGGGGAACGCGAGTACTTCCCGCTCCGGCCCGGCTTCGAGGGCCAGCAGCTCGAATCCCTCTATTTCCGGATCCATCCCACAGCGGTGATGGCGCCGCCCGCCGTACACGAGGGGGAGGAAGTCGCCTACGTCACCTCCGGCGAGCTGTTCATCCGGCTGCGCAACCACGACCTCACCCTCGCCGCCGGCGACGCCATCCACTTCCCGTCGTCCGTGCCGCACACCATCGCCAACCGTACGGCGGGCGTCACCGAGGTCATGTGGGTCATGACCCACCCCTCCCCCAACGCCCACCCCGCCCTCCTCTGACTCCAGGAAGGACACCGTGTCCCAGCACCGCGTCATCGTCATCGGCAGCGGCATCGCCGGAGCCGGCGCCGCCTTCGCCCTGGCCCGCCGCGGCGCCGCCGTGACGATCGTCGACTCCGCGCGCGTGGGACAGGCGACGGCGGCCAGCGCCGGCATCATCTCGCCCTGGGCCTCCACCGTCGAAGGCCCCTTCTACGACCTGTACGCCGCGGGCGCCGCCTACTACCCCGAGCTGATCGAGCTGCTCGGGGAGGCCGGCATCACCAGGACCGACTACCGCCGCACCGGCGCGCTCCTGGTGAGCACCGACGAGACCAGGCTGGGCGAGGCCCTGTCCCGCGTCGAGACCCGGGCCCGCACGGCCGGCCCCATCGTCGGATCCGTGGAGCGGATCGGCAACGCCGAGGTGCGCGAGCTGTTCCCGGTCCTGTCCCCGGAGCTCGAAGGCGTCTTCGTCTCCGGCGGCGGCCGGGTGGACGGCCGCACCCTGCGGGACGCCCTCCTCGCCGCCGCCCACCACCACGGCGCGGTGACGCTCGCCGCCGAGGCCCGCCTCCGCGGCCGGCTGACGGGCGGCGACGCCGCTGCGGTCGTGGTCGAGGCCGACGGCGAGACACTGGAGGCGGACGAGGTGGTGGTGGCCGCCGGCGCGTGGGCCAACCATGTCCTCGAACCGCTGGGCCTGCGCCTCCCCGTCGAACCGCAGCGCGGCCAGATCACGCACCTGCGCCTGGAGGGCGTCGACACCAGCCGCTGGCCCTCCGTCCATCCCCTGTCACACCACTACATGGTGGCGTTCGACGACTCGCGCGTGGCGGTCGGCGCGACCCGCGAGACCGGCAGCGGCTTCGACCCCCGCGTCACCGCCCGCGGCCAGTGGGAGGTCCTCTCGGACGCCCTCCGCATCGCCCCCGGCCTCGCCGACGCCACCCTCATCGAGACCCGCGTCGGCCTGCGCCCCCTCCCGGAGGGCAACCTGCCGGTCGTGGGCCGCATGCCCACGGTCAGCGGACTCAGCGTCATCGCCGGCTTCGGCGCCGCCGGCCTGACCATGGCCCCCTTCACCGGCAACGCCCTGGCCCGCATCCTTCTGGAATCCGGCCAGGCCCCGGAGCTGGCCCCCTTCGCCCCCTGACTCCTGATGTGGCGTGGCCGGTTCCCGCGGCGACGGGGACGGCGATCAGGCGTTGATCGACTGGCCCAGGGCGCTGCCCGCCAGCCAGTCCTCCCACGACTTGGCCCACGGCGTCGGCCCGTTGCCGAACTCGAGCTTGCGCGACGTCCCCGTGACCTTGATGATGTCCCCCCGCTGCGTGAAGTTGTAGAACCAGCGGGCGTTGGCCATATTGGCGTTCACGCAGCCGTGGCTGACGTTCCGCCTGCCCTGGTCGGAGACCGACCAGGGGGCGGCGTGGAAGAACATGCCGCTGTAGGTCATCCTGACGTTCCACTTGGTGTGAGCGTAGTACTCGCCCGGCCTGCCGACGGTGGCCGAGTCCATGAGGACGTCCGCGGCCTTCTCCTGGGCGATCATGGTGCCGGAGTAGCTCTCGTCGCCCTTCTTCCCCAGGCTGACCGGGATGGTCCTGACGACGTCGCCGTTCTTCCGCACGACCGCCCGATGGGTCGAGTTGCGGATCTTGGTGATGTGCTCGGGGCCGACGGTGAAGGACACGGCGCGGTCCTTGGCGCCCCACAGGTTCCGTCCGGCCCGGACGCCGGCCAGGTGGGCGACCACCGTGACCCGCTCGCCGGTCGGCCAGTACTCGCGTGGCCTGAACTGGACCTCCCGGTCGCTCACCCAGCTCCAGGCGCCCTCGACCGGCTTGGACATCCGGACCTCCAGCGACCGCTCGACCGCGGCCCGGTCCTCACGCTCGGCCAGCGGCCGCGACAGGAGGAGCTGGATCGGCATCCCGACGCCGACCTTCTCGCCGTTCAGGGGCGACATGCCGGTGTCCAGCACCCGCTTCGGCTTCAGCGTGGTGAACTCCGACCGCGCCGTGACCTGCTCGCCGTCCGTGCCGGTGGCCCGCACGCTCACCGTGTACGCCGTCGACGGCTTCAACGGCCACCTCGGCCGCCACGTCCCGCCCGCGTCCGCGCTCCCCATGACCTCGCGCCCCTTGGCGTCGGCGACGGTCAGCCGGGTGACCCTGCCGTCGGTGACCTTGACGCTGATCCCGGTGTCCGGGGCGACCTTCTTCGAGCCGTCGGCGGGCGTGATCGACAGCTTGGCCGCCGGGCCCCGGTCCCGCTGCCCCTCGGGCGGCGCGTTGGAGCCGCCCGAGAAACAGCCCGCGGTCAGAAGCAGCATCACCGCGAACGTGCTGACCAGTAGGGTCCCGCCATTCCGCATCGCCGACGCCTCCCATGCCCGATAAATAGGCGTATTTCAGCCTGGATAGCCCAATAATGATACGGAGAGCATATTGCCCATTGCCGTCAGCAATCATGCGGAGTTACCTAGATCAATGGTGAATTGATGTGAGATCTACCCTGAGCGACCGCGTGCCACCGAGGCGCCGGAGCCGGCTACGCCCGCGTTGACCGGGGATGCTCGCGCCACTGACCCGGCCCTCACCTGAGGACATCGGGCGACGATGTCTCAAACATCAAAATCATGGTCGTATAACACCCTTTAGGTTTTTGCTAGTTGTTTGTGCATAAAGAGGTAACTGCGAATATCTGATACGGGTATGTCTGCTTCCGTCCAAGAGCCTGCTGCATCTGAATGCCCGCCGAATCGGCGGGTGCCAATTGTCAGGCCTATCCATCCAATGAACGGAAACAGAGCACGTGAATACCGAAAGTCGGCGGTCACGGACCTCTCGCCATGGGCGGTTCGCGGCACTAGCTCTTACCGGCGCGGTCGCCGGTGTCATGTTCCTTCCACTCGTCCAGGGGGTAGCCGGAGCAAGCACGGGCTTCCCCGCCGTCCAGGCCGGCGGGCCGCCGATGCCGGCACCCAAGGTGGTGCAGCAGGCCGCGCCGGCGCCGCGCGTCATCGTCAAGCGTGAGCGGATCCGCGTGCATCGGCCGCGTCCCCGCAGGCACCACGAGACCACTGACGTCAACGTTCACAACCGCAACGTCAACCTCAACCTCCACCGTCGTCACAGGAACAACTTCGATGTTGAGAGGTTCAACGAGGACGAGTTCCAGAAGAAGTTCCATGAGCCGTTCGGTGACATCCTTTCGGACTGACACCATGCCGGCCCGCGGGCCGAGGCAGGCGGACACCGAGGAGGCGGTCGAACGGATGCCGGCCACCTGCTGACGGGTTCCGCACGCGGAACGCCCCGCCCCTCCCGGCTTCTCTTCGAGTGGCTGTCGCGACGCCCCGGCTGAGGGGACGCGATGGACTTCGGGATCCGGGAGGGCCGGGAACGCGGTCGGGCCGCGTGGCGCTTACGACGACGGCGTAAGGGACGGCGTAAGCGACGCGTTCCGACCGGCAGGAACATGGGGGCGCCACCGATCACATCGGTGGCGCCCCCAGACGTGTGTGGCCTCCATGTGAACCAGACCGAGCGGGCTCACAGCGTTGGTTGCGCGCGGGCCTTCGACTCGACCACGAAGCAGCCCCACGATGCGCACGTTACGGCGGCCGGCCACCATCCGGTCAGCGGGCGTTCCCCTGGAGGCCGCCCGCCACGTGCGGCGGCCGGCGCCTACCCTGGCTCTGCCGTGACGAGAAGGAAGAAGGTCAGGCGGCGGCGGGCTTGATGGGGGTGCGGCCGCGGCCGAGCACCCAGAGCATGGCGGCGAGGGCGGCGACCTGAAGGGGCCAGCCCATGGCGATCTTGGCGAAGCCCAGGGCGGCGACCGCTTCGTCCCCGCCCCCGAACAGGTAGACCGGCCCCTGCACGGCCACCCGGACCGCGCACGGCAGCATGAGCAGCCAGGTCAGCCGCATGCACAGCTTCACGATGCCATGGTCCTTGTGCCAGGCGGTCGGGTCGCCCGTGACCGAGCCGATCAGGAAGCCCACTACCGGCCAGCGCGTGACGATCGACAGCAGCATCGCCACCATGTAGCCGGCGTTCCACAGGATGCCGGGCAGGAAGTAGTCTTTCGCGTCGCCGCTGCGGCTGGCGAAGAAGGCGCCGATCGCGATGCCGATCAGGCTGTTGATCACGAACTGCGGCGTGGACCGCTGCACGATCCTGACCAGCAGCAGCACGACCGACAGCGAGATGCTGACGATCAGCGAGATCTTCAGGTCCTCGGTGGTGATCCAGCTGAGCGTGAACGCGATCGTCGGGATCGCCGCCTCGATGATGCCGCGCACCCCGCCGAACGCCTTGGCGAGCTGGGCTCGCACCGCCGCCTCAACGGTGTCGTGGGCGACCTCTTCCGCCTCAGCACTCACGTGTCAACTCCCTGGGCGCAGCTCGTAACGCGGATTGAACATCACCTTGCGCCCGTCCTGCACGCTGACGAGGCCCTCGGCCTTGACCGTGCGGCCCGGCTCGATGCCCGCGATCTTGCGGCGGCCGAGCCAGACCAGGTCGATCACGTCGGACCCGTCGTAGAGCTCGGCCTCCAGCGCGGGGGCTCCGCCCCTCGGACGCAGTGTCACTGTACGTAGCGTACCGGCTACGCAGAAGCGGCGGCGGCCGCCACACGAGACGATGGGGGTCGCGCCGATCTCATCGGCGTCTTCCCTCAGCTCCTGGGCCTCGATTTCGGACTGGGGTGAAGCCAGCCGACTGAAGAACCCGCGCAATCCCCCACGTTTCGGAGGCTCTGCCGTACTCATGATGAATCAGCCTATGTGATGTCGGCGCGATGTCAGCCCTCAGCGAATCTCGCTTATTTCCGGCCCTCGCTTGAACGGGTTGAAGCCGGGCCGCTCGTCCGCGCCCTCGCCCGTCTGCTCGTTGGGCCGGCGCAGCGGAATCGGCTCCTCGCGGGCCATCGGCTCGTCGCCGCGGACCACCACGACGTCCTTGACGAAGTCGATGTACGCGGCCGCGACGGTCTCGTCGAGCGCGGCCTTGCCGGAGATCACCGCGAGCAGGAACCAGCGGGGCCCGTCGATGCCGATGTAGCGGGCGGGGCGGGTGGTGCTGTCGACCCTCATCTCGCCGGTCAGCTCGCAGCCGAACGGGCCTTCCCGCTCCTCCAGGTGGCCGGCCTGCCCGACGATCTTGGCCTTGACCTCGTCCCACAGGCCCGAGCTGCGCGGCGCGGCCAGGGCCTGCAACTGCAGCGAGCTCTCCTCGTAGAGGACGACGACCCCGACGTGCTGGTCGCCGACGGAGGCCAGCCGTACGTCGAAGTCGGGGTTGTGCGGCAGCCGCAGGCCGCCGAGGTCGATCCTGTCGCTCTCCGGGTGGGGCTCGTCGGCGTCCCACGGGCCGGACTCTCGCATGGGCGCGGCAGACTCCTGCTCGGCCTGCTCCGGCTGCTCACGACGACGACGTCGGAACACGTTCCTCACTCTCCTCGCTCGGGGGGCCGCCGGGGCGGCCCATTGATCATCGTCCTGTCGATCCGAATCCGTTGCCGCCGCGCACCGAGCCCGGCAGCCGCTCGACCTCGTAGAAGGCCGCGCGCTCGACCCGCTGGACCACGAGCTGGGCCACGCGGTCACCCCGCCGCAGCCGGAACGGCTCCTTGGCGTCGGTGTTGATCAGCGTCACCTTGATCTCCCCGCGGTATCCGGCGTCGACCGTGCCGGGCGCGTTGACCAGCGTGACGCCGTGCCGGGCCGCCAGGCCCGAACGCGGGTGCACGAACGCGGCGTAGCCGTCGGGCAGGGCGATCGCCACCCCCGTCGGGACCACGGCCCGCTCTCCGGGCAGCAACTCGACGTCCTCGGCCGCGTAGAGGTCGGCGCCCGCGTCTCCGGGGTGGGCGTAGGACGGCATCGGCAGCTCGGCGTCGAGCCGCTGGATGAGGACCTCGACCTTGCTCAAGGATTCACCTCGTAGTCCTGGAGTTCGGTGGCGATGGCGGACAGATCGCCGTGCTTGGCGAAGTGTCCCATGCCGACCTCGATGAACAGCGCCGCCGCGCGGACGGCGACCGGTCCGTCGGGTGCGCCGATGCGCCCCTCAGCCTCAAGGTACGCCTGCCTGCCGGTGATGCCGTTGCACCAGGCACGCAGGTGGAGTGTCGTGCCCACGGGAACGGGGAGAACGTAGTCGGTCTCCAGCCGTCCCGTCACATAGGGTTTACGGAACAGGTAGACGGACATTCCGATGACCTCATCCATCGCGGCGGCCAGCACGCCGCCGTGCGCCAGCATGGGCGAGCCCTGGTGCGCCTCCCCCACCGTGAACTCGGCCTCGACGGTGGCGCCGTCAGGGGTCACGGCCTTGAGGTGCAGGCCGGTCGGCTGGTCGGTGCCGCAGCCGAAGCAGCGGCCGTAGTGGGAGCCCAGGGCGGTGCCGGGCGGCGGCCCTTCGGGGTGCGCCGCGGGCACGACCGCGCCCGGCGGCGGGGTGGTGAGGGGGGAACGAGTCACGGGTGTCGAGGTTACTCCGTGTCCACCCGCCGGCCGCCCCCGGACTCGACACCGGCTCCGGTCCGGGACCCGCTCTCCGGTCGCGCCCCCGGTCCGTCGTCAGGCCCCGCCTCCGGGCCGACCGTGGGCCTCCTCCTGCGCGACCACGAGATGCGGATGCGGTCGAACGGCCTCCCCCTGTGGATCTCCGGCTCCATGTCGGCGTCGCGTTCCGTGTCACGCGCCTCCTGCCCCTCACCGGGCCCCGAGGGTGAATCGGGCCCGGGGTCATCGCCGGGTGGCGGGAGCTCGGAGTGCTCGGGCGGTGGCAGGGCCGGGGGCTTGTGCCTCAGCTCGGGCAGCGCCCGGTAGATCACCGCGGCCACCGGCACGGCCACCGCGGCCCCCGCGATGCCCGCCAGGATGCCGCCGATGGCGAGCACCAGGATGATCGCCAGCGGGTGGAAGTTCAGCGCCCGCCCGACGATCAGTGGCTGGAGCACGTGGTTCTCCAGCTGCTGCTCGATGATGAGGATGCCGAGGAAGATCAGCGCGTAGACGAGCCCTCTGGCGCCCAGGGTGACGAGGGTGGCGACCGTGCCGGCGAAGAAGATGCCGACGATGGGGATGAAGCTGGCGAAGAAGATCAGCACGGCCAGCGGCGCCCACAGCGGCACCCCCATGCCCGCCAGCACGATGCCCATGATGAGCCCGTGCACGGCGGCCACGGCCACGGTGCCCTGCACGTAGTGGGAGAGCGTGGTCCAGGCGGCCCGCCCGGCCCGGTCGACGCGGGGCGCGACGTTGCCGAACCCCTTCAGGATCCACGCCCAGATCCGGTCGCCGTCCTTGAGCAGGAAGAACGTCACGAACAGCAGCAGCACGAGGGAGGCCAGCACCTCGATGGCGACGGCGCCGGCCGACAGCACGGTGCCGGTGATGGCCGTGCGCTGCTGGTTGACCATGTTGGCGATCTCGTCGACGTAGCCGGTGATCTGCGCCTCCTGGAGGTGCAGCGGGCCGGTGATCAGCCACTCCTGGACCGACCTGGCGGTCTCCTGCACCTGCCTGACCAGGTTGGGGAACTCGTCGCTGGCCCGCGCCCCCACCAGCCAGCCCGTGCCGACGAGCACGGCCAGGGCCACCAGCATGGTGATCCAGGTGGCGTAGATGGGCCGCATGCCGGCCTTGCGCAGGCCGTTGGTCAGCGGGAACAGCAGCGCGGTCAGCAGCAGCGCGATCGCCACGGGCAGCGCCACGAACGTGAGGCGCGCGATGACCATGGCGAAGAAGTAGACGACCACGCCGACGAGGATCAGGCACACGCACCACGCGGCCATCGTGGCCAGCACGGGAGGCACGAGCTTGGTTGGGCGGTCGGGCAGCACGTGTTCCAGACTGGCATGTCCGGGCCCCGGATGCGCGCGGTTAACCGCGCCGCGTCTTACGAGGTCATGATCGGTTCTGTACGAGGGGCAGCTCGCGCATGGTCCGCAGGGGCGAGGTGATCAGCCACAGGCACGGCAGGCAGAACCCCACCGCGGCGACCAGGAGCGTGCCGCGCACGCCGATCGCCGCGCCGAGCGCGCCGCCGATCAGCCCGCCCAGCGGCAGGGTGCCCCAGACGACGAAGCGGATGGTCGCGTTCATTCGGCCGAGCAGCGGCTCGGGCGTGATGGCCTGGCGGAAGCTGAGCTGTGTGACGTTGTAGAACACCACGCAGGCCGCGGTGCAGAACTCGTAGAGCACGAACAGCGCGAGCCGCCAGTCGGCTCCCATCCACGGCATGACGAACGCCAGCGGCGCGGGCAGCGCGACGCCCAGCCACATCATCGGCCCCTGCCCGATCCGCCTGGCGATCCGGGCGTTGACCAGCGCGCCGACGACCCCGCCTACCCCGCCCGCGGCCATGAGCAGCCCGATGGCGCCCGCGTCCAGGCCGAGCTCCCTGGCCAGGAGCAGCAGGCTCATGGGCTGGGCGATCGCGAACGACAGGTTGGCGGTGGCGGTGCAGCCCACGATGCGGCGCAGCAGCGGGTGCCCGAACACGAACCTGACGCCTTCGGCGATCTCCTGGCGCAGGTGGGTCCGGGCGGGCTCCTGGCGCGGCTCGCGCTTGCGGATCATCCCCAGGCACAGCGCCGACCAGGCGAACCCGGCGACGGTGGCGACCAGCGCGAACGGCGCTGTGAGGAACTGGATCAGGTAGCCGCCCAGGCTCGGGCCGCCGACCTGCGCCACCGTGCGCACGACCTCCAGCTTGGAGTTGCCCTCGACGAGCTGCTCGCGCTCGACCAGGTGCGGCAGGTAGCTCTGGTACGCGACGTCGAAGAACACGGTGAAGACGCCCAGCACGAGCGCCACCACGTACAGCTGCTGGACGGTCAGCACGCCCAGCCACCACGCCACCGGCACGGAGGCCAGCGCCAGCGCCCGGGCCACGTCACCGACGATCATCACGACCCGCTTGCGCAGCCGGTCGACGATGGCCCCGGCGGGCAGCCCGATCAGCACGAACGCCAGCGTCTGGCACGCGGCCAGCAGGCCCACCTCGAACTCCGAGGCGTGCAGCGCCGACACGGCCACCAGCGGCAGGGCCAGCAGGAGGAGCTGGGCGCCTGCCTGGCTGGCGGTGTCGGCGAGGAACAGCCGTCGGAAGTCGTGCTCGCGTAAAAGACCCACCGGGCCAGCATGGACGACCGATTGGGAAAAATCAATCGGCTATAGGCTGATCGGCCATGGGCACCAACCGCCGCCCGGCCACCGAGGCAGAAGCCCGCGCGCTGGCCTCGACCGTCCGCCTGCGCATCCTGCGGCTCTGCCTCGACCAGGCGCTCACCAACAAGGAGATCGCCGGGCGGCTCGACGCCAACCCGGCCACCACGCTCCACCACGTGCGCAAGCTCGTCGAGACGGGGTTCCTGTCCGCCGGGCCCAGCCGGCCGGGGCCGCGCGGCTCCACGGAGATCCCCTACCAGGCCACCGGGAAGTCGTGGGAGATGGACGTGCGCGAGAGCGGCGTGACGGGGGGCGGCGCGGCGATGGTGGGCGCGTTCCTGGAGGAGATCAGGCTGGTCGACCTCGACGAGGTGGACGTCACCAGGCTGGGGCTCAGGCTCACCGAGGAGGGGCACGCGGAGCTGACCCGGCGCCTGCAGGAGGTCTTCGACGAGTTCAGCGAGCGGGAGCCGGCTCCGGACGGGCAGGCCTACTCGGTCTTCCTCGCCGTGCACCGCGACGTCACCCGCGACGCCTGAGGCCACCGGCGCCCCGGACGCGGGGGTGAGGTGAAGCGCGGACGCCGGGCGCCCGCCCGAAGGGGGCGGCCCGGCATCCGGCCATCCGGACGTCAGCCCAGGTGGACTTCGGCTTTCAGCTCGTCACCATACTCCAGAACGAACTCCTCCACGTTGCCCGCGGCGCAAAGGTCGTCCTGAGCTTGACGGACAAGCCCGACCTCCGGCACGAGAACGGTCAACCTGGAGACCTCGGCCCGCATCGACAGCTTGGCCTCCGACTTCGCCTTGCGCACCCGGCCGAGCACGTCGGACGCCACGGCGAGCACCGCCGGGTCGCCAGGACCGCGTTCGAGGGCGGGCCACGGGGCCCGGTGCACGGAGCCCTCGCGCCACCACGACCACACCTCTTCGGTGACGAAGGGGAGGAACGGCGCGAACAGCCGCAGCAGCACGTCGAGCGCCTGCCGCAGCGCCGCGTGGGCCGAGGCGGCGGCCGGCCCCGACTCGTACGCCCTGGCCTTGACCAGCTCCAGGTAGTCGTCGCAGAACGCCCAGAAGAAGCGCTCCACGGCCTCCAGCGCCCTGGTGTGGTCGTAGACCTCGAACGCCTCCCCCGCCTCGCGGACCACGTCGGACAGGGCCGCGAGCATGGACAGGTCGAGCGGCTCGGTGATCTCGCCGTCGTCGCCGGCCAGCCCGAGCACGAACTTGGAGGCGTTCAGGATCTTGATGGCCAGCCGCCGCCCGATCTTGAGCTGCCCGGCGTCGAACGCGGTGTCCACGCCGTAGCGGCCGCTGGCCGCCCAGTAGCGCACCGCGTCGGAGCCGTGCTTCTCCAGCAGGTCGAGCGGGGTGACGACGTTGCCCTTGGACTTCGACATCTTCTTGCGGTCGGGGTCGAGGATCCACCCGGAGATCGCGACGTCGCTCCACGGCAGCCCGCCGAACTCGTAGTGCGACCTGACCACGGTCGAGAACAGCCAGGTGCGGATGATCTCGTGGGCCTGCGGCCGCAGGTCGGCGGGGAAGACCCGCCTGAACAGGTCGTCGTCGGTCTCCCACCGGCCCGCGATCTGCGGCGTCAGCGACGAGGTGGCCCAGGTGTCCATCACGTCGGGGTCGGCCATGAACCCGCCGGGCACGCCGCGCTGCTCCTCGGTGTAGCCGGGCGGCGTGTCGGAGGACGGGTCGACCGGCAGCGCGTCCTCCGGCGGCACGATCGGCGCGTCGTGCACGGGCTGCCCCGCCTCTTCGAGCGGATACCACACCGGGAACGGCACGCCGAAGAACCGCTGGCGCGAGATCAGCCAGTCGCTGGTGAGCCCTTCGACCCAGTTGTCGTAGCGCACCCGCATGTGCGGCGGGTGCCAGTCGAGCTCGCGCCCGCGCTCCAGCAGCCGGGCGCGCAGCTCCTGGTCGCGCCCGCCGTTGCGGATGTACCACTGGCGGGTGGTGACGATCTCCAGCGGCTTGTCGCCGCGCTCGTAGAACTTCACCGTGCGGGAGACGGGCCTCGGGTCGTCCTCGAGGTCGCCGGACTCGCGCAGCAGCTCGACGATCCGCTCGCGCGCGCTGTGGACCGTCTTGCCGGCCAGCTCCTTGTACGGCTCCGCCTCCACGCCCTCGGGCGGCTCGGGCAGCAGCCGCCCGTCCCAGCCGATGACCGGCCGGGTCGGCAGGTGCAGCTCCCGCCACCAGGTGACGTCGGTGATGTCGCCGAAGGTGCAGATCATCGCGATGCCGGTGCCCTTGTCGGGCTCGGCCAGCCGGTGGGCCAGCACCGGCACCTCCACCCCGAACAGCGGGGTCAGCACCGACGTGCCGAACAGGGGCTGGTAGCGCTCGTCGTCGGGATGGGCGACCAGCGCCACGCACGCGGGGATCAGCTCCGGCCTGGTCGTCTCGATCCAGACCGGCCCCTTCTCGCCGTAGAAGGAGATCTTGTGGAACGCGCCGGGCCACTCCCGGTCCTCGAGCTCGGCCTGCGCGACGGCGGTGCGGTAGGTCACGTCCCACAGCGTCGGCGCCTCGGCGAGGTAGGCCTCGCCGCGCCGCAGGTTGCGCAGGAACGCCCGCTGCGAGACGGCCCGCGCCTCGTCGCTGATCGTGGTGTAGAGCATCGACCAGTCGACCGACAGGCCGACCCGCCGCCAGACCTCCTCGAACGCCTGCTCGTCGAGGGCGGTCAGCTTGTGGCACAGCTCCACGAAATTGCGCCGCGAGATGGAGATCTCGCGTTTGCCGGGCTTGTCCGGTGGAACGAAGTCGGGGTCGTAGGGCAGCGACGGGTCGCAGCGCACGCCGTAGACGTTCTGCACCCGGCGCTCGGTGGGCAGGCCGTTGTCGTCCCAGCCGATGGGGTAGAACACGGACTTGCCGATCATCCGCTGGTAGCGGGCCATGATGTCGGTGTGGGTGAAGGAGAAGACGTGACCGACGTGCAGGGAGCCGGAGACGGTCGGCGGCGGCGTGTCGATCGAGTAGACCTGCTCGCGCGGCCTGGACCGGTCGAAGCGGTAGGTGCCGTCCTCCTCCCAGCGCGCTACCCATACCTGCTCCAAGCCATCAAGGGTCGGCTTTTCCGGCATGGAGGCATGGCGTAGTCGCTGTTGAGTCATGCCTCCTTATGGTACGGCTTCGCCGGCCTGACAAGCGGTACAGACTAGTGTTCGTTACAAAGGGGAAGGGAGATCGGCATGGCGGAGGACAAGCCCGATATCGCCTGGCGCGTCATCGGCGGCCTGGTGGGGCTGGTGACCGCCTGGGCGGCCAGGAAGATCCTCGGATTCGCCTGGGTGAAGGCGACCGGCAAGGAGCCGCCGGTCGACTCGGAGTCGCCCGAGGTCAGCATGGGCGAGGCCATCGGCTACGCGGTGGTGATGGGCGTCGGCATGTCCGTGGCGCAGATCGTGGTCAACCGGACCGCCAAGAAGCGCTACGACGCGTGGAAGTCTGTGAAGCAGGTGTCTCAAGGGCATTGAGAAACTCGCTGGCCCATCGGTCCACGTCGTAGGTGGCGACCCGGCGGCGCATGGTGCGCATCCGCCGGGCCAGCTCGTGCGGCGTGGCCCGCATCGCGGCCAGCATCTGCCGCTTGACGTCCTCCACGTCGTACGGGTTGACCAGGTAGGCCTGGCGCAGCTCGTCGGCCGCCCCGGCGAACTCGCTCAGCACGAGCGCGCCGTGCAGGTCGTGGTGGCAGGAGACGTACTCCTTGGCCACGAGGTTCATGCCGTCGCGCAGCGGGGTCACGACCATGACGTCGGCGGCGAGGTAGAGGGCCGCCAGCTCGGCGTGGTCGTACGACTGGTGGAAATACTGCACCGGCTGGTAGCCGAGCTGGGCGTGCTCGCCGTTGATCCGCCCGACCTGCAGCTCGATGTCGTCGCGCAGCCGTTTGTACTCCTCCACCCGCTCCCGGCTGGGCGTGGCGATCTGCACGAACACGGCCTCGTTGGGCGCCAGCCGCCCGTCCTTGAGCAGCTCCCCGAACGCCTCCAGCCGCTGGCCGATGCCCTTGGTGTAGTCGAGCCGGTCGACGCCCAGCAGCACGTGCTCCGGGTCGCCGAGCTCCACCCTGATCTCCTTGGCCCGCGCCATGATCTGCGGGTCGCGTACGAGCGAGTCGAGCTGCCCGAAGTCCACCGAGATGGGGAACGCCTGCGTGGTCACCACCCGGTCGTCCAGGAAGATCTCGTTCCCCTTGTACGGCAGGCCGAGCAGCCTCCGGCACAGCCGCCGGAAGTTGGAGGCCCCGCCGGGCAGCTGGAAGCCCACCAGGTCGGCGCCGAGCAGCCCTTCGACGAGGTCCTTGCGCCACGGCAGCCGCCAGAACAGCTCCGTCGGCGGGAACGGGATGTGCAGGAAGAACCCGATCCGCAGGTCGGGCCTGAGCCTGCGGAGCATGGCCGGGACGAGCTGGAGCTGGTAGTCCTGCACCCAGACGACCGCGCCCTTCTCGGCGGCGTCGGCGGCGGCGTTCGCGAAGCGCTCGTTGACGGCGCGGTAGGTCTCCCACATCTCCCGGTCGAAGATGGGCGGCGCCACCACGTCGTGGTAGAGCGGCCACAGGGTGGCGTTGGAGAAGCCCTCGTAGTAGAGCTCCACCTCGCGGCCCGACAGCGGGACGGGAATGAGGTTCATGCCGTCCTGCTCGAACGGCGCCAGCTTCTCGTTGGGCGCGCCGTGCCAGCCGGCCCAGGCTCCGTGGCGGCGTTGCATCACCGGCGCGATGGCGGTGACGAGTCCTCCTGGGCTTCTGCGCCACGAGGCCGTTCCGTCAGGCTCGATCGTGCGGTCCACCGGCAACCGGTTGGCGACGATCAGAAACGAGCTACGGCCAGTCACGCAGGTTCCTCCTCCTCACCGAGCGCGCGGCGGACTGCGGCCGCCACTGACTCGGGCCCCGCATGGGGGATGATCGCGGCGATGTGGGAATCGGGCCTGATGAGCCATGCCTCATCGGGCCCGGCGCCGAGCCTCTTCGCGAGCGAGCCCGTGTCGTCGAGCTCGGCGAGCCCCCGAACGGCATGCGGCACCGGTATGACCGTGCCCAATACCTGCACAAACAAACGCGAATCGCACATTTCACCCAGTAGAACCAGGAAACCGTCGCGGCAGTGCTCCCTCATCCTCCCCTCAGGGAGCGCCATGTCCGGCAGGATCACGCCAGGCGCGGGCGCGCACAGCGCCCCCTTCGCCGGCCTGCCCCCGAACGGCCGCGTCGGCTCGGGAGTGGTCAGCGGCGAGTCCACGTACCAGTACGGCTCCGCGAACCGCCCCGAGTCCACCTCCGCCACCACGCCGCCCTCCAGCGCGGCCCGCCGGCGCATCCGCTCCTCCACTGTCCTGGGCGCGAGGAAGCGCATGGTCGCGGCGGTGACGTCGAGGTTCTCGCGCGCCGCCGCGTGCCGCTCGACGTGGTACGACTCCAGCAGCCCTGGCCCGGCCCAGCCGTTGAGCGCGAAGGCCAGCTTCCAGGCCGCGTTCTCGGCGTCGGGCACGCCGGAGTTGAGCCCCCGGGCGCCGAACGGGGCCACCAGGTGGGCGCAGTCGCCGGCCAGCAGGACCCGGCCGACGCGCATGCGGGAGGCGAGCCGCGAGTGGAAGCGGTAGGTGCTGTGCCAGAGCAGCTCGTACGGCTCGTCGCCAAGGATCTGCCGGATTTTTCGCGAAATATCGACCTTAGTTGGGATGTAGTCGGGCGCGATCTGCCAGTCGATCCGGAACGTGCCTCCGGGGCAGGGATGGATCAGCACCTGGCGGCCCGGGTTCCAGACGGGGTCGAAGTAGAAGCGGCGCTCGTTCTCCCAGCCCGGCAGGTCGGCCCTGATGTCGCAGATCAGGAACTGGTCGTCGAAGCTCTCCCCGTCGAACGTGACGCCGAGCGCCCGGCGCACCTGCTCCGCCCTGGCCCCCGCGCAGACCAGCGCGTACGGCGCGCGCAGCCGCCGCTGGCCGCACTGGACCGTCACGCCCGCGCCGTCCTGGACGAGCCCGGTGACCTCGTGGTCCCAGCGCACCTCGACGAGCGGCTGCGCGGCGACGGCCGCGTCGAGGAGCTGCTCGGTGCGGGTCTGGGAGATGTTCACGCAGGACGGCAGCGGCCCCTCGTGCTCGAAGCGCCAGGAGAACAGCTCGCGGTCGCGGTAGTAGGTGCGGGCCGTGGTCCAGGCCAGGCCCTCGTCCGCGATCGCGCCCGCCCCCGCGGCGGCCCAGATGTCGAGTACGTCGCGCTGCTGGCAGATGGACTTGGACCCGGTGGAGTCGCGCCCCGCGCGCCGGTCGAGCACGAGCACGCGCACGCCCCAGCGGGCCAGCAGCAGCGCCGCGCTCTGCCCGACGGGCCCCGCCCCGACGACGATGACCTGAGCGTCCATGGCCGGGCCGGTCATGACTGGAGCTGGTCCCAGACCTCGCGGTCGCGCTCGGCGGTCCAGACGCGCGGCCGCTCCACGCCGTGCAGCTCGTCCCAGAGCCTGGAGACGTTGAACGGCAGGCAGTGCTCGAAGATGGGCCAGGCCCCGTAGCGCGGCTCCAGGGCCCGGTGCGTGCGCTCGAACGCCTCCTTCAGCGTGCCGGCCGCGCTCGTCTCGCGCAGCATCACGGCGAGGAAGTCGCGGGTCTGCGCGATGGCCGCGTCGACGCCCGCCCTGCCGCGCGCCACCGCGCCCCTGCCGCCGACCAGCGTCTCGGCCCCGAACGAGGCCACCCTGTCGAGCGTCGCCCCCGACCAGTCGCGGTGGAAGGCGTCGCCGGTGTAGAGGGCGGCCTGGGACTCGACGAGGTCGCCGGCGAACATGATCCGCTGTGCGGGCAGCCAGGCCACCAGGTCGCCCTCGGTGTGCCCGCGGCCGCAGTGGGCCAGCACCAGGTCGCCTCTGCCGCCGCCGAGGTCGATGGTGAACGTGTCGCTGAACGTCGCCGTCGGCCACGTCAGCCCGGGGATCGACTCGGGATCCTTGAACAGGCGGGGCATCCTGGCGTACTCGCTGGCCCAGTCCTGCTCCCCGCGCTCGGCGATCAGCGCGCGGGTCATGTCGTGCGTCACGATCACGTCCGCGCCGAACGCCGACGCGCCCAGCACCCTGACCGCGTGGTAGTGCGACAGCACCAGGTATCTGATCGGCTTGTCCGTGTGCTCGCGCAGCCTGGCCAGCCACTGGCGGGCGGCCACGGGCGTCGCCAGCGCCTCGAAACAGACGAGGAAGTCGTCGCCCTCGACGGCGCCCACGTTGGGGTCGCCCTCGGCGGTGAGCGCGTAGACGCCCTCCGCCAGGATCTCCAGCGACTGCCGCTTCTCGGCGAGATCCGCCGACGACGCGAACGGCTTGGCCATCGCCCCTCCTTCAGGTCACCACTCCCAGAACACTTCCCGTTCCCGAGCGCCCTGACCGGGCGGGCCGGGGGTCAGGCCGGGCGGCGCGACTGGACGACGTGGAAGCGGCCCGCCACGTAGCCGGGGTCGGTGAGTGAGGCGGTGGCGGCCGGATTTGCGCCCGTGCCGTGGTAGTCGCTGAACGCGGCCGACTGGTTGACGAAGACGCCGCCCGTGAGGTTGCACGACAGGTTGACGCCCGCGTCGAGGGCGACGCGTTCGGCCCGGTCGAGCACGCCGTCCGAGGTGGAGTAGGCGGCGGCGGTGAGCGCCCCGCGCTCCCCGGTCGTGTGGCGCAGCACGTCGAGGCTCTCCTCGGTGGAGGCCGTCGGGATGACGAACGAGATCGGCCCGAAGTGCTCGCGCCCGTAGACGTCGGGCCGGTCGGCGGCCACCTTGACGATCACCGGGGTCCGCACCACCGCGTCGGGGAAGGCCGGGTGCTTCAGGGCACGCGACTCCAGCACCACCTCGCCGTACGACGGCGCGGCCTCCACCCGGGCCAGCACGTCGGGATTGACGATGGCCCCGGTCAGCTCGACCGCGCGCGCCTCGTCGCCGAGCAGGGCCCCCACGGCGCCCGCCAGCCCCGCGCAGACCTCCTCGAAGCTCTTGTGCCCCTCGTCGGTCTCGATGCCTCCGGCGGGCACCAGGATGTTCTGCGGCGCGGTGCACATCTGTCCGCTGTAGAGCGACAGGGAGAACGCCAGGTTGCCCAGCATGCCGCGCCAGGAGCCGGTGGAGTCGACGACGATCGTGTTGACCCCCGCCTTCTCGGTGTGCACGAGCGCCTGGCGGGCGTTGGCCTCCAGCCAGTCGCCGAACTCCGTGGAGCCGGTGAAGTCGACGATGCGGACGCCGGGATGCGTGGCCAGCGTCCTGGCAAGGCCCCGCCCCTCCTCCACCGCCAGCGAGACGAGCGCGGGGTCGAAGCCGGCCTCGGCCAGCACCTCGCGGGCGATCCGCACGGTGATCGCGAGCGGCAGCACCGCGCGCGGGTGCGGCTTGACGATGACCGGGTTGCCGGTGGCGAGCGAGGCGAACAGCCCCGGGTAGGCGTTCCAGGTCGGGAACGTGTTGCAGCCGATCACCAGCGCGACGCCCCTGGGCACGACCGTGAAGCGCTTCTCCATGACCAGCGGCTCGCCCTTGGCCGGCTTCTCCCAGCGGGCGGCCCCGGCCGAGGAGGTCATGGCGGCGTAGGCGTACGCGATCGCCTCCAGCGCGCGGTCCTGCGCGTGCGGTCCGCCCGCCTGGAAGGCCATCACGAACGCCTGCCCGGTCGTGTGCTGCACCGCGCCGGCCAGCTCGAAGCTGCGCCGGTTGATCCGCTCGACGATCTCCACGCAGGCCAGCGCGCGGGCCTGCGGCCCCGCGTCGCGCCAGGCCGGCAGCGCCGCCTGGGCGGCCGCGACCAGGTCGCCGGGGACCGGCTCGGGGTAGGTGACGCCGAGGTCGATCCCGTACGGCGAGCGCTCGGCGCCGATCCACGCCCCCGTGCCCGGCTGGTCGAGGGCGAACGGCTTGCCGAGGTGCGCCTCGAACGCCTCCTTGCCCCGTTCGGCCGCCCCCTCGCCGTAGACGCGCGGGCTCGGCGACTCGGGATAGGCGCTCCAGTATCCGCGCTCGGCGATGGCGGCCAGCGCCCTCTCCAGGGTCTCGCGGTGCTGCTCGAACATGGTGCTCACCCTCTTGACAGGCATGTCCTGACGGTGATGTGTTTACCGAACATTCGGTCAGTTGACAAGGAAGACGTGCGCCGGAAAAAGCACGTCCCCATCCGGTCCCACTGAGGCGGAGAGGCATGAGACTCGGCGACCCCCCGGCGCCGGAACAGCTCGATCCCATGGAGCGCGTGTCCCGCGACGAGCTCATGGCGATCCAGCTCACCCGGCTTCAACGGACACTCATCCGCGCCTACCAAAATGTCCCGCTATATCGGCAAAAATTCGATAATGCGGGCATTCATCCGAACGATTGCCAGGACCTGAGCGACCTCGCGAAATTCCCCTTCACCACGAAGCAGGACCTGCGCGACTGCTACCCGTACGGCATGTTCGCCGTCCCGCGCGAGCGGGTGGCCAGGATCCACGCCTCCAGCGGCACCACCGGCACGCCCACCGTGGTCGGCTACACCCGGCAGGACCTCGACCTCTGGGCGGACGTCATGGCCCGCTCGATCCGCGCCTCCGGCGGCCGGCCGGGCGACGTCGTCCACGTCGCCTACGGCTACGGCCTGTTCACCGGCGGCCTCGGCGCCCATTACGGGGCCGAGCGGCTGGGCTGCACGGTGGTGCCGGTCTCGGGCGGCATGACGCCCCGGCAGGTGCGGCTCATCACGGATCTGCGGCCCGACATCGTCATGGTGACGCCGTCGTACATGCTGGCCCTGCTGGAGGAGTTCGGGCGGCAGGGCCTGGACCCGCGCGCGGCGTCACCGCGGATCGGGATCTTCGGCGCCGAGCCGTGGACCGAGCGGATGCGCGAGGAGCTGGAGGAGGGCTTCGACCTGCACGCCGTCGACATCTACGGGCTGTCGGAGGTGATGGGCCCCGGCGTGGCCAACGAGTGCGTGGAGAGCAAGGACGGCCTGCACGTCTGGGAGGACCACTTCTACCCCGAGACGGTCGATCCCGTCACCGGCGAGCCGGCGGAGGCGGGCGAACTGGTCTTCACGACGCTCACCAAGGAGGCCATGCCGGTCATCCGCTACCGCACGGGCGATCTGACCCGGCTGCTGCCCGGCACCGCCAGGCCCGCGTTCCGGCGGATGGAGAAGGTGACGGGCCGCACCGACGACATGATCATCCTGC
This sequence comes from Nonomuraea phyllanthi, assembly GCF_006334985.2. Lineage (GTDB taxonomy): Bacteria > Actinomycetota > Actinomycetes > Streptosporangiales > Streptosporangiaceae > Nonomuraea > Nonomuraea phyllanthi. Next base: position 59,610 of record NZ_VDLX02000010.1, on the reverse strand, counting down.
GTGGCGTGAACGTGTTCCCCACCCAGATCGAGGAGCTCGTGCTGCGGACCGAGGGCCTGTCACCGCACTTCCAGCTCCACCTGACCCGGCCCGGCCGGCTCGACGTGATGACGGTGCGGGTCGAGGCCCGTCCCGGGTCCGCGGACCGGACGGAGGCCGGGCGGGCGCTGCGCGGGGCCGTCAAGGACACCGTCGGCGTCAGCGTGGAGGTCGAGGTCCTGGATCCGGCGACGCTGGAGCGCTCGGTGGGCAAGCTCCAACGAGTCATCGACAAGCGGGATAATTGATGACATGTCCCCTCCCACCACCCGCCGGCGCAGGCGCGCGCACGACCCGGAGTCCGTGCTGGCCACGGCCGTGGGCGTCTTCAACGAGCGCGGCTACGACGGGACGAGCATGGAGGACCTCGCCAGGGCGCTCGGCGTGACCAAGTCGGCCATCTACCACCACGTGCCCGGCAAGGAGCAACTGCTCGCGCGGGCGCTGGAGCGGGCGCTGGACGGGCTGTCGGCGGTGGTGGGCGACGAGCGCGCGGCGTCGGGCGGCCCCGCGATCGAGCGGCTGGAGTGGGCCGTACGGCAGAGCGTGCACATCCTCGTCGACCGGCTGCCGTACGTCACGCTGCTGCTGCGGGTGCGCGGCAACAGCAGGACCGAGCAGGCGGCGCTGGAGCGGCGGCGGGAGTTCGAGGGGTTCATCAGCCGCCTGGTCAAGGAGGCGGCGGCGGAGGGGAGCATCCGGCCGGACGTGGATCCGGCCCTGGTGACGCGCCTGCTGTCGGGCACGGTGAGCTCGATCACCGAGTGGTACCGACCGGCGCCGGGCGCCTCGGCCGACGACCTGGCCGACGCGCTGCTCAAGATGACCTTCAGCGGTCTACGGGTCTAACTCCCTGCGCCGCTGGGGGTCGATCTCCGCCTGCGGCGTGGCGGGCGGCGCCGCAGGCCCCTTGATGCGCAGGTCCTCGCGTACGGCCTCGCCGAGCTTCTTGGTGGCCACGCGGTTGAGCGCGCCGCCCGCGATCGCCCCGGTGAGGAACGGGCCGAACGTGGTCAGGTGGCGGCCGAGCGTGCGGAGGAGGCGGTTGCGCAGCGCGGTCTTGGTGGCCGTGCCGAGCGCCAGGGTGACGGACGTGGGCGCGAGGGGGTCGATGCCACGCTGTCTGGCCCAGGCGGCCGTGAAGGCCATCGCGCGCTGGGCGCCGGAGCCCTCGACGCGGACGCCGTAGACCTCGTGCAGCTCTGCCAGGAGCTTGACCTCGATGGCGGCGACGACGATGGTCTCGGCCACGAGCTGTGCGGGGGCGGAGAGCAGGAGGGGCGGCGCGGCGAACTCGGCGGCGGCCAGCGCTCCGCCGATGGCGCCGACCGTCATCGTGGCCTTCTGGGCGGTCCGCACCAGGTCGTCGGCGAGCTGCTCGCCGGTCAGTCCGTGATGGTGCTCGGAGAGGGTGTGCAGGTCCCTGATCGGGATGCGGGGGGCGATGTTGAGGAAGACGTCGGCGAGCCAGCGTCCCCGGCCCGCGCCCCTGGCGCGTGCCCTCTTCGCCCCTTCTGAAAGGGCCTTGGCTAGTCGGCCGAGCAGCCTGCGCCGCTCGGCCGGCTCCAGCTCGCCGGGCGCGGTGAGCTTGCCCACGAGCTCGCCGACCTCGCGTTCGGGGTCGGCGACCTCGTCTTCTGGTCTGTTGTCCGGTACGGCCACGCGTTGCCTCCGTCCTCTTGGTCGCGAACGCCCGGGGTCGCCTTTCTCGCTTCTACCCCGAGTCTGTCGCTCCAGCGGTCAGGCGGCGCACTCCCGGCAGACCTGCTGGCCGTTCCTCTCGGAGGCCAGTTGACTACGGTGATGCACCAGGAAGCAACGCGAGCAGGTGAACTCGTCGGCCTGGCGGGGAATCACCCGCAGGGACAGCTCTTCGTTCGACAGGTCCGCACCGGGCAGCTCGAGCGACTCGGCCAGGTCGGTCTCGTCGATGTCGATGCTGCCCGACGACTTGTCGGTGCGCCGCGCCTGGAGCTCCTGGAGGCTGTCCTCCCCCAGGTCGTCGTCTGTCTTGCGCGGGCTGTCGTAGTCGGTAGCCATTGTGCTTACTCCATCCCCCTCATCTATATGTCCTCGCGCTCATCGCGCGTCTTCTAACGTCCAGGAGGCCCATCTTGTGCCCGTTCCGCCACGGAGATTTCCCATCGGTACCCCGCGGGAACGGGCAACGAACCTCCCAACACGTCAGGGCCTGCTGCCGTCGGCAATGGTTAGCCAAATATGGCGAAACCCACAGCCTTGGCGCCATGCACCACCGTGTTCGACGGCACATCCAACCACATGTGTGGCGAGAACGAGACGCCCCCCGTACATCAACACGCGGACGAACACGCCGGAGCGGCACGAGCCTCAGCGTCTCGGCAGCCGAATGGTCACGACCAGCCCTCCGCCGTCGCGCGGCGCCGCGGACACATTTCCCCCGTGCGCCTGCACGACCGCGCGAACGATGGACAGTCCGAGCCCCGATCCCTTCGCCGATTCCACGCGGTCCGCGTGGAGCCTCCTGAAGGGCTCGAACAGGCTGTTGACCTCGTACGCCGGGACGTGCTGCCCCGTGTTGGCCACCTGAACAACCAAGGCACCGTCCACCATTCCCGTCCGGATCCAGACTTTTCCGTTTTCGGGAATGTTGTACTTGACAGCGTTCTCCAGCAGGTTGCTGACGGACCGCTCCAACAGCACGGGGTCGCCTATGGTAGGCGCGCTGACCAGATCGGTGGTCAGGCTCACCCCGTGTTCCTGGGCGAACGGCTGGACCTGTTCGACGGCCGTCTGCGCGACTTCCTGAACGTCGAGCGGTTTGCGCACCGCGAGTTCGCGTTCGCTCCTCGCGAGCAACAGCAGTCCCTCGATGAGCTTCTCGTTACGCGCGTTGACTTCGAGCAGGGTACGGCCGAGCGCTTTGAGGTCCTCGGACGCCTCGGGATCGGACAGGGCGATCTCCAGGACGGTCCTGTTAATGGTGAGAGGGGTGCGCAATTCGTGAGAGGCGTTGGCCACGAATCTGCGCTGGGTGTCGAAGGCGATGTTGAGCCGGGTGAGCATGGCGTCGAACGTGTCGGCCAGCTCCTTCAGCTCGTCGCTGGGGCCCTCCAGGGCGATGCGCTGGTGGGCCAGGGTGCTCTCGGACAGCTTGCGCGCCGTCGCGGTCATCTGCGCCACCGGCCGCATCGCCCGGTCCGCCACGAAGTAGCCGATGATGAGCGCCAGAAGGCCGACGCCCAGCAGCGCCAGGATGACGTTGCCGAGCAGCGCGTCGCGCGCCCTCTGGACGGCGTCCTGCTGCCAGCTGTGCCACGCGTTCTGGAGATAGTCATCCTGCGCAGGAGGGAGGCCCAGGTCGATGGTGGGCCACGCCGCGCTGATCGACGAACCGACGATCGCGTAGACCGATCCCAGGAGGGCGGCGGCGGCGGCGAAGAAGAGCGCGCTGTAGGTGAGCGTGAGACGCCACCGGATGCTGACCTTGCCCGGCAGTTCCTTCACGCGGTCCATCGTGGTCCGCTGCACCGGCGGGTGCGACGGCGGGGGCGGCCCGTCCCAGACGGGCGGGCCGCTGGGCGGAGGAGCCTCCTGCACACGGGTCGCCTTCCGCGCCGAGTGCGGACTGATCATCGGATGCGTCGGCCCTGCCTCGCGCTCTGGCCGGTCACTCACAATTTGTACCCAACCCCGGGCACGGTCTCGATCACCTGAGGCTCGCCCAGCTTCTTCCGCAACGTCATCATGGTCACGCGGACCACGTTGGTGAACGGGTCGATGTTCTCGTCCCACGCCTTGTCCAGCAGGTCCTCCTGGCTGACCACGGCGCCCTCGGCCCGCATCAGCTCCTCCAGGACCGCGAACTCCTTCTTGGTCAGCACGACCTCCCTGCCGGCGCGCTCCACCAGCCGCTTGCCCGGGTCGAGCCGGATGCCGCCGCGCTCCAGCACGGGCGGCAGGGCGGGGGCGGAGCGGCGGCCGAGCGCCCGCACCCGGGCGACCAGCTCGATGAACACGAACGGCTTGGCGAGGTAGTCGTCGGCCCCCAGGCCCAGACCCTCCACCTTGTCGTCCACGTCACCCGACGCGGTCAGCATGAGGATCCGGGAGGCGGTGCGCTCCTCCACCAGCCGCCGGCACACCTCGTCGCCGTGGACCACCGGCAGGTCACGGTCGAGCACGATCACGTCGTAGTCGATGTACGAGGTGCGCTCGAGGGCCCCGCCCCCGTCGTAGGCCACGTCGACCGCCATGGCCTCGCGCCGCAGCCCGGTCGCGATCGCGTCGGCGAGCACCCGCTCATCCTCCACCACCAGCACTCGCACGCCTGAAGCACCTCTCTCCGGTTCTGGTCACTCATTCTGCTCACAGCCTCGATAAGCGCACGGTAAGGCATGTTCAGGGGTGGGTGACCCCCCGGTCAGGAGGAGGACTCAGAAATTCATGTTTCGGGGGGCGACAAGCAGGGGTATGCCTGCGGGACACCCATTGCCCGGATATCACCTGGCAATGGGCGTACCTCGCATCCCCGCACGGATCGGACCCCAGAGAGTAGGTGAGATGGGCGAGTTCACCACCACGATCGAACACCGCCTCGACCAGGCTTACAAGGGCCTTCGGGAGGCCAAGAGCGTCGGCGACGACTACCTCGCCGACACCCTCACCGCCGAGATCGAGGACCTGCGCAGGCTGGCCGACGATCACGGCATCCCGTTGCCCCGCTAATCCACGACATGAAACGGCCGGAGCCCACCGCAGGGGCTCCGGCCGTTTCATGCCGGTCAGGTCATACCCGGTCAGGCGTCGCGCTCGGGATCCAGCGGTGCCAGGACGTCGTGCAGCTCCTCGAACAGCCCAGGCGCCGCGCAGAGCGCGAAGTCCGGGCTGACCGGCCTGCCGTTCAGGCCGGCGAGCCGGGCGCCCGACTCGGTCGCCACCAGGCCGGCCGCCGCGAAGTCCCACGCGTTGATGCCGCGCTCGTAGTAGGCGTCCACCCGGCCCGCCGCCAGCGAGCACAGGTCGATCGCGCACGAGCCGCCGCGCCTGATGTCGCGCACCCGGGGCAGCACCGCCGCCACCACCTGGCCCTGCACCGTGCGCTTGGCCACCGAGTAGCCGAAGCCGGTCGCCACCAGCGCCTGCGCCAGCGGCACCCCGGTGTTGCAGCGCAGCCGCTCGCCGCCCAGCCAGGCGCCCTCGCCGAGCGCGGCGCTGTAGAGCTCGCCGCGCACGGGCACGTTGACGACCCCGGCCACGACCCGGCCGTTCACCTCGACGGCGATCGACACCGCCCAGTCGGGCAGGCCGTACAGGAAGTTGACGGTGCCGTCGATCGGGTCGACGATCCAGCGCACGTCCGACTCGCCGGGCTGCTCTCCGCCCTCCTCGCCGAGGATCCGGTCACCGGGCCTGGCGGCCAGGACGCGCTCGCGGATGAGCGCCTCAGAGGCCGTGTCGAGCGCGGTGACCACGTCGGTGGGGCTGGACTTGGTCTCGACCTCCTCGGACATCGTGGGCCGCTTGGCGAGCAGCATGTCGCCCGCCTCGCGCGCGATGTCCTCGGCCAGCCGCAGGAAGTCCGTCATCAGGCCACCGAGTCCGGGCGCTTCCACTCCTCGCCGAGCACGTGCTGGGCGAGGAAGGCGAACACGGTCTCGTACCAGGCGACGGCGTTGCCCGGCTTGAGGATCCAGTGGTTCTCGTCGGGGAAGTAGAGGAACTTCGACTCCACCTCGCCGCGCCGCAGGTCCCACCAGAGCCGCAGGGCCTCGCCGATGGGCACGCGGTAGTCCTTGTCGCCGTGGATGACGAGCAGCGGAGTGGTGATCTTGTCGAGCGAGTGGTGCGGCGAGAGCAGGGCGTAGCGCTCGGAGCCGGGCTCGCCGAACTCGCGCTGCCAGTACATGGAGGCGTCGGTGGTGCCGGCGAACTGGTCGAGGTTCCACAGGGAGGCGTGGGTGACGATGGCCTTGTAGCGGTCGCTGTGGCCGGCGAGCCAGTTGGCCATGTAGCCGCCGTACGAGCCGCCCATCGCGCCGATGCGCTCGGCGTCGATGTCGTCCCTGGCCAGGGCCACGTCCACGATCGCGTCGAGGTCGGCCTGGGTGCGCGGGCCCCAGTTGCCCCAGCCGCGGTCGATCATCTCCTGGCCGTAGCCGGTGGACAGGCACGGGTCCGGCAGGAGGACGGCGTAGCCGCGCGCCGTCATGAGCCACGACTGCCAGCGCCACTGCCAGTCGTTCCACGAGGAGACCGGGCCGCCGTGGATCCACAGCAGGAACGGCGCGGGCTGGTCGGCGGAGGCGCCCTCGGGCAGCGCGAGCCAGCCGCGGATGGTGGTGCCGTCGTCGGCGGTGGCGGAGATCTCGGTGAGCGTGCCGGGCACCTCGGGGCGCGGCGCGGGCGAGGGCAGGTCGGTGACCTCGCCGGTGGCGACGTCGATGCTCGCCGGGCCGGGCGCGAGGTCGACGGCGCTGCGCAGGGCGTACACGACGGTGCCGTCGGGGGAGGCGTTGAGCGCGGCGTACGAGGCGTCGTCCCCGGTCAGACGGGCCATCTCCCCGTCCAAAGAGACGCGGAAGACGGGGCGGCGGCCCTGGTGGTCGGCCACGATGTAGACGGCCGAGGAGTCGGGGGCCCACTCGATGCCCGAGGGGAACAGGTCGGGCGCGTACGCGCGGCCCTCGCCGGTGGCCAGGTCCGCGATCCACAGCTCCAAGCGCACCGAGACGTCCAGCCCGGTGAAGCGCTCGCGCGAGCAGGCGATCCTGGCGCCGTCGGGCGAAATCGCGAGAGGGGCCGTGTGGTCGAAGCCCTCCTCGGCGAGCACGGTGCGCCGCTCGCCCGAGGCCACGTCCACGGCCACCACGTCGGTGCGGAACTCGCCCTTCGGCAGGTACGTGCGCCACGTCGTGACGACGGTGGCCCCGTCGGGGGTCAGCTCGAACGAGGCGTCGCGCAGCGCGTCGCCCGCGTCGGGGGTCAGGTCGCGCACGTCCTCCAGCCGGTCGGCGCCGAGCCGGGCCGCGAACAGCCTGGTGCGGCCGGGGCCGAGGTCGTGGTCCCAGTAGCGGACCGGGTAGCCCTCGTGCAGGATGGCGCTGATCCCGGCGTCCTTGCGGGCCTTGCGCTTGGCCTCCTCGGCGGCCTCCTCGCCGTCGAGCACGTCGGAGGAGAACACGACGACGTCACCGGCCGTGCGGACGGCGCCGATGCCGCCCGGGCGGGTGGCCACCTGGCGGGCCTCTCCCCCGGCGCGGGGCAGCAGCCAGAGCGAGGGCACCTCGTCGGTGGAGTCCTTGACGGTGGGGTCGGTGCGGGAGGAGGTGAACAGCACGTCGCCCGCGTCCGTGAAGACGGCGGCGGACTCGCCCTTCGCCGAGCGGGTCAGCCGGTACGGCTCGCCGCCGACCGGGCCACCGACCGAGATCGCCCAGAGCGCGGTGCCGAAGGACTTGCCGTCGGGATTGAGTGACTGGACCGTCGAGATCAGCCTGGAGCCGTCGGGAGAGAGCCGCAGGGAGAGGACCCGGGGGATGGCCACATAGTCTCGTATGTCATTGAAAGCGCTCACTCGATCGAACCTACCTCGCCGCGAGGACCACCCGCATTCCTGAATACTGTGGTCACGTGGGAGATTACGACGCGTTGCTGGTCCTGTCGTTCGGTGGGCCCGAAGGTCCCGACGACGTGATCCCGTTCCTCGAGAACGTCGTGCGCGGGCGCGGTGTGCCGCGCGAGCGGCTGCTGGAGGTGGCCGAGCACTACCAGGGCTTCGGCGGGGTCAGCCCGATCAACCGCCAGAACCGCGAGCTGGTCGAGGCGCTGCGGCCGGTGGCGGGCGTGCCGGTCTACTGGGGCAACCGGAACTGGCACCCCTTCGGCGAGGACACCGTGCGCCGGATGCGGGACGACGGGGTCAGGAAGGCGGCGGTGTTCGCGACGTCGGCGTTCGCGGGCTACTCCAGCTGCCGCCAGTACTACGAGGACATCGCCAGGATCTCCGTCGAGGGCGGCCCCGAGCTGGTCAAGATGCGGCACTTCGGCGACCATCCGGGGTTCGTGGCCGCGATGGCCGACCACACGCGGGCGGCGCTGGAGCGGCTCGGCCGCGACGACGCCCGGCTGGTGTTCACCGCGCACAGCATCCCCGTCTCCATGGCCGAGACCGCCGGGCCGTCGGGCGGCCTGTACGAGGCGCAGCTGCGCAGGAGCGCCGAGCTGGTCAACCAGGCGCTGGGCCGCACGCAGCCGTGGGACCTGGTCTGGCAGTCGCGCAGCGGCCCGCCGCAGGTGCCGTGGCTGGAGCCGGACGTCTGCGACTTCCTGCGCAAGACGGATGCCCGTCCGGTCGTGCTGGTGCCGATCGGCTTCGTCTCCGACCACATGGAGGTCGTCTACGACCTCGACACCGAGGCCCGGCAGGTGGCCGCCGAGCTGGGGCTGCCGATGGAGCGGGCGGCGACGGCGGGCACGCACCCGCGCTTCGTCCGGATGGTGCGCGAGCTGATGGACGAGCCGGAGCCCGTCCCGTGCGCCCTCACGTGCTGCCCCGCCCCCAGGCGGCGGCCGGCCGCTCAGGCGTAGGTGCGGGCGTACGCCTCGGCGATGCCCATGACCTTGTTCACGTAGTCCCATGAGTGGTTGTAGAACCAGATCGCCTTGCGCAGCTTCTCGCCGCCCTGGCCCGCGCCGTTGGCGCACAGGTAGTTGGCCGCGCCCGGCACCGCGTCGTACGGGCTCCAGATGTCGCTCTTGCCGTCGCCGTCGCCGTCCACGCCGTAGTGCTTCCACGTCGCGGGCATGAACTGCATCGGCCCGAGCGCGCCCGCGCTGGACGGGCCGTTGTTGCGGCCGTGGCCGCTCTCCACCTGCCCGATGGCCGCCAGCACCGTCCACGACAGGCCGGGGCAGCGGGTGGCGGCGGCCTGGTAGAGCTCCAGGTAGCTGCCGGGGCGGCCGACGTTCACGGTGGCCCGCGGCTGCTCCTCCCTGGCCGTACGGTGGGCCGCGTCGAGCATGACGATCTGGGCGCGCTTGCCGAGCAGCTTGCGCACGCCCGACTCACTGATCTTGCCGGGCTTGCCGTGCAGCAGCACCGCGACGTCTTTCGCGAACCCCAGTGACCTGCCCAGGTCCGCGCTGACCAGCCCGTCGACGCCCTTGAGACCGAGCGTGGCCGAGGCGGCGAGGCGCAGCGTGGGCCCGCCGTCCACCTGGTACATGGCGCCCAGGATCAGCCCGTACTTGCGTACCGTGCCCGCGTCGGCCACCCACTCGCCCCTGGCCAGCGCGCTCCACACGCCCGGTTCGTCGGCGACCTGCCGCGGCGTCCAGGAGCGGAAGTCCACCGGGTCGACGGCCAGCAGGTTGAGCCCGGTGCCCGACACCTTGAGCGCGCCGGCGTCCACCACGATCGCCTTCTCCACGTGCGCCAGCCCGCCGAGCGCGAGCCTCGTCTTCGCGGGCACCGTGCCGGCGGCCACGGCCAGCACGCGCGGCGGGGTCACGGTGACCCCGGGGCCGCCCCTGCCGAACTCCTTGACCGGCTCCTTGACGGGCTCGGCGCTCGGCACGATCTGGTCGAGCCGGGGAGCCGGCTTGCGGGCCCTAGGCGTCGCCTGGCCGCGTACCGGCTCGTTGGCGGTTTTTACCAGGTCATCACCCATGATCACGACTATTCCGCCGGCGGCGGTGGTGATCGCGAGTACGGCGATGATCATGAGCATGACCGCACGGAACGAGGGAAGACCGGACACTCGGGACACGTTAACTCACGCGGCCGAAAAACACTTGCCCTCCGGACGTACGGTGCGCAAAGGTTAGCTCGCTCAAGTAAGGAGGAAATGGTGTGGTCGGGCCTTACCGGGGGTTGTTCGACGGGTCCGGCGTCAAGGGGTTCGTGCTGGCGGGTTTCTTCGGCCGCATGCCGATGTCCATGCTGGGCATCGGGGTCATCCTGCTGATCTCCACGCTCACCACCTCCTACGCCACCGCGGGCGCGGTCGCCGCCATGACCAACGTGGCGTTCGCCGTGGCCGCCCCGCTGTCGAGCCGCCTTGTTGACAGGTTCGGGCAGAGCCGGGTGATCCCGCCGTTCTCCGTGACCAACGCGCTGGCGCTGCTCGCGCTGATGCTCTGCGCCGGCTTCCGCCTGCCCGACTGGACCCTGTACGCCACGGGCCTGCTCGTCGGCGCCAGCTCCATGTCGATCGGCTCCATGGTGCGGGCCCGCTGGTCGGTCATCCACGGCGGGTCGAACAAGCTGCACACCGCCTTCGCCTTCGAGTCCGTCGTGGACGAGGTCATCTTCGTCACCGGGCCCGCGCTGGTGACGGTGCTCGCCACGGCGGTGAACCCGTACGCCGGGCTGGTGGTGGCGCTGGTCTCCATGCTCCTCGGCTGCCTGGCGCTGGCGGCGCAGCGGCGCACCCAGCCGCCCGTGCAGGCGGTCAGGGCGGTGGGCGGCACGCCCATCCTCATCCCCGGCATCGCCCTGCTGGCCGGCGTCTACCTGGCGCTGGGCGCGGTGTTCGGCTCCGTCGACCTGATCACGGTGGCGTTCGCGGAGGAGCACGGCGTGAAGGGCGCCGCCGGCTTCCTGCTGGCCTCCTTCGCGGGCGGCTCGATGGTGTCGGGGCTGTGGTTCGGCTCGCGGCACTGGAAGATCTCGCTGCGCGGGCGGTTCATGCGCACGCTCGCGCTGTTCGTGGTGGGGCTGGTGCCGATCATGTTCATCGGCAACCCGTGGATCATGGCGGCCGCGCTGTTCCTGGCCGGCTTCGCCATCTCGCCGACGCTCATCACGGGCTTCTCGCTCACCGAGCGGCTGGTGCCGCCGTCCCTGCTCACCGAGGGGATGGCGTGGATCTCGACCGCGATCGGCTTCGGCGTGGCGGCCGGGGCGTGGGCCGGGGGGCGGATCATCGAGACGTTCGGCGCGTCGCACGCGTACGCCTTCTCCTGGGGCGCGGCGCTCCTCGCCGCGATCGTGGGGATCGGAGGTTCGGGTTTGCTGAGACTTCCGGAGGCTTCTTCACCCGCGAACAACTGATCCGCTACCGTCGGGACATCCCTCGCAACACCCATCACAACGGAAGCTTTACTTATGTCCCGACAAATCAGTTCACTTCTAGCCATCGCGGCTGTCTGCGTCACGCTGGCGCCGGCACCCGCCTTCGCGCAGGCGCCGAAGGAGAAGCCCGTCGACTGCAGCCAGGTCAAGTGCCTGGCCCTGACGTTCGACGACGGGCCCGGCAAGTACGCGGGGACGCTGCTCGACACGTTGAAGAAGTACGACGCCAAGGCGACCTTCTTCCTCGAGGGCCAGTACGTCAACAGCCGCCCCAAGTACGTCAAGCGCATGGTCGCCGAGGGCCACGAGCTCGGCAACCACAGCTACAGCCACCCCGACTTCACCAAGTCGGACGCCGCGACCATCCGCAGCGAGATCCAGAAGACCCAGGACGCGGTCAAGAAGGCGTCGGGCGTCGAGCCCAAGCTGCTGCGCCCGCCGTACGGGCTCGTCGACCTGCAGGTCTCCGACATCGCCACCGAGTTCGGCATGCCGATGATCCTGTGGACCGCCGGTTCGGAGGACTGGGCCAGCAAGAACGTCGACAAGATCCAGGAACAGACGCTGAAGGTGGCCAAGCCCAACGGCATCATCCTCATGCACGACTGGGTGAAGCAGACCGTCGACGGGATGCCCGCGCTCATCAAGACCCTGCAGCGCAAGGGCTACCACCTCGTCACGGTCTCCGACGTGATCAAGGACGAGAAGCTCGAGCCGGGCGACGCCTTCCCGCTTCCCGCCGGCTGGGAGAACTGAGTATCGTTCGCGTCTAGCCGGATGCCGCCGAAGGGGTGCTCATGACGTTCGCGAACTGGGCGCGTAACCAGTCGGGCACCCCCGCCGAGGTGCGCACGCCGGCCTCGGCCGACGACGTCGTCCGCGCCGTGCGGGACGCCGCCGCCTCCGGGCGGCGCGTCCGCATGGTGGGCACCGGCCACTCCTTCACCGGCGTGGCGCTCACCGACGGCGTCATGCTCCGCCCCGGCGCGCTCACCGGGGTCACGTCGTGGGCGGGCGATCGCGTCACCGTGCTGGCCGGCACCCCGATCCGGGTGCTGAACGAGCTGCTCGACGAGCGCGGCCTGGCCCTGGCCAACATGGGCGACATCACCGACCAGACCGTCGCCGGCGCCATCCAGACCGGCACGCACGGCACCGGCCGCGACAGCGGCGGCCTCGCCGACCAGGTCGCCGGACTGGAACTGGTGCTGGCCGACGGCTCCCTGGCCGCCACGGGGCCGGGCGAGGAGCTGTTCGACGCCGCCAGGGTCGGGCTCGGGGCGCTCGGGGTGCTGACGGCCGTGACGTTCCGGGTGGAGCCCGCGTACCTGCTGCACAACCGGCGGCGCAGGCTCCCGCTCGGCGAGATCCTCGACTCGCTCGACACCCTGACCTCCGAGAACGAGCACCTCGACTTCTTCTGGCTGCCGCACACCGACGCCTGCCTGGTCAAGACCAACAACCGCAGCGCCGGCCCCGCCCGGCCGCCGGGCGCGTTCCGGCACTGGCTGGACAACGTGTTCCTGGAGAACACCGTCTTCGGCGCGGCCTGCGCGCTCGGGGCCGGCTTCCCCGCTCTGATCCCGCGGATCAACGCCGTCAGCGCCGCCGCGCTGGGGGACTCCGAGGCGGTGGACACCTCGTACAAGGTCTTCACGGCGCGGCGCGACGTGCGCTTCCTCGAGATGGAGTACGCGGTGCCGCGCGAGCACCTCGCCCAGGCGCTGCGCGAGACCCGGGACCTGATCGAGCGGATGGACTGGAAGATCACCTTCCCGGTGGAGGTGCGGGTCACGCCGCCCAGCGACGCCTGGCTGTCCACCGCGTACGGGCGGCCGTCGGCGTACATCGCCTGCCACGTCTACCGGCCGACGCCCCACCCCGCGTACTTCGAGGGCGTGGAGGAGATCATGACCCGCCTCGGCGGCCGGCCGCACTGGGGCAAGCTGCACACCAGGGACGCCTCCTACCTGAGCACCGTCTATCCCCGCTTCGCGGACTTCACGGCCCTGCGCGACCGGCTCGACCCGGAACGCCTGTTCGGCAACGAGTACCTGGATCGAGTGCTCGGCTAACGCAACCTTAGGTAAAGAGCTGCCTCGAAAACGTGTCCCGGCGTCCGCGCGGGCCGCGCGGCGGGCATCCTCGTAACTCGTGCCCCGACGACTCGGCCTGCCCTCCGTGTACCTCGCCGCGGCCGTGGCCACGGCCGCCACGACCGCCGTCCCTCTCGCCATGACGCCCGCCTCAGGACTCTCCCTGCGGCCCTCCCCGTCCGAACCCACCCACCCCTACATCGTCACCGCGCGCAGCCGGGGAGCGGCCCGCGACCTCGTCGGCGAGGTGCGCTGGCGGGTGCGGCGCTACTACACCGCGGCGCTGCCCGGATTCGCCACCTTCCTCACCGCCGCCGAGCTGGCCGAGCTCCGGACCGACCCGCGGGTACGCGCGATCGAGCCCGACCGCCCGATCCACGCGACGCCCGCCGCCGGAACCCGCCCGCCGAAACGGGCCGCCGCCACCGTCTACGTCGTCGACAGCGGCGTCGACACGGGCCGGCCCGAGTTCGGCGACCTGGCCTGGCGCGCCTTCGACGCCACCGGCGGCACCGGCCACGACTGCGCCGGCCACGGCACCGAGGTCGCCCGGCGCCTGCACGCCGCCGCGCCCGACGCCAGGATCGGCTCGGTGCGGGTGCTCGGCTGCGACGGTTCCGGCACGCTGACCGACGTGCTGGCCGGGCTCGACTGGATCCACCGGCACGCGCGCGGCCCGTCCGTCGCGAACCTCTCCCTGGACGGATCCGGCTCCCCCGCCTTCGACTCCGCCGTACGGTCGCTGGTGCGATCGGGCGTGTCCGTCACGCGCGGCGGCGCGATTCGCCAGAACCCGTCGGCGGCCTCTAACCTCCACATACGCAACGGCGGGCTCTAGAGGAATGGACTCCACAAATGTGACCGGCGTCACACCCTCCCGGGAGTATCCCAGGAAGGCGATGTTCGGACATGCCGGGTACGGTGCTGGCAGGCAACCGGCACACGCGAGAGACTCAAGGGTCCGGGGGAAGAATGGCGACGCTGACGAAGGGACTCGCATGCAGGAGCTCCGACTCGTCGCGGTGAGTGAGGACGGCACCTACCTCGTGCTGGCGACGGCCGGGCGAGGCACCCGCTTCACGCTCCCCGTGGACGACCGGCTCCGTGCTGCCGTCCGCGGCAACTTCTCCCGTCTCGGCCAGTACGAGATCGAAGTGGAGAGTCCGTTGCGCCCCAAGGAGATCCAGGCACGCATCCGCGCCGGTGAAACGGCGGAGGAGATCGCCGCGACCGCCGGGATCCCGGTCGAGCGTGTCCGCTGGTTCGAGGGTCCGGTGCTGCAGGAGCGCGAATACGTCGCCCAGCAGGCGCAGCGGGTGGCCGTGCGCATGCCCGGGGAGTCGGCGCCCGGGCCCACCCTCGGCGATCTCGTGGCGGAGCGGCTGACCAGGCGGGGCGTGCCCACCGACGAGATCGACTGGGACTCCGCCAAGCGCGACGACGGGCTGTGGCGGGTCAAGCTCGGCTACGTGTGGAACGGTCACACGCGCCACGCCGAATGGCTCTTCGACCCGCGCAAGCGGCACGTGACACCCCACGACGACGAGGCCATGCGGCTGTCGTCGGCCGACTTCGACCCCGAGCCTCCCGTGGTGGAGGACACCACGGTGACGCCGTTCACGCCGCGCGTGGCCAAGCTGCAGCCGGTGCCGCCGCTCACCTCCGTGCCGTCGGCGATGCGGCGGGACGCCGCGGAGGAGGTCCCCTCGGTGACGCGGCGCGAGGCCGCGGAGGAGCCCGCGGTCGGCTACAACCCGCCGGCGCGCTCGCCGGAGCCCGGCTACGGGCGCGCCCACGACGCCTCGCCCCCGTTCGACCGCGCCCCCTACGACAGGACCACCGCACAAGACCGCACCGCTGCCCCGCACGACAGGACCACGGCACAAGACCGCACCGCCCCCGTGCACGACAGGTCCAGCGCGCAGGACCGGCCCGCCTCTCCGCTCGACTGGGCGCCGCCGCAGGACCGGACCGCCTCCCCGCTCGGCCGCGACGCCGGGGAGGCGTCCTTCGACGTGCCCGGCACCGGCGCCGGGATGCGGCGGGAGCCGGCCACGAGCCAGGAGCCGGCTTCGCGCGAGCCCTTCCGCCCTGAGCCGCCCGCACGTGAGACCGGCCACGCCCGCCCGGGCGACGCCTCGCAGCGACGCGGCGCGCCTTCACCGTGGCTGCCCGACTTCGGCCCCAGCCGCCCCGCCGACCGCGACGCGGACTCCATCTACGCACCCGCCACCACCCCCGGCCCGGTGGACTCCCACACGGCACCACCCACCACGGAGCGCCCCGCCACCGTGGAGCCACCGGCACCTCAGGCTCGGGTGGAGGAGCAGGCGGTCACCCAGCCACCGATGCCGCCCTCCGTCCCGGCGCACCCGCTTGCCGTAACAAACCCCACTCAGCAGGAGCCGCAGGCACCCGCCGAGCTGGACACGCCCGCACCCCAGGAGCCCACGGGGCAGGAGCCCGTCGAGGTCGAGCCGCCCGTCCAGGCACCGCAGACCGCCGCCGCCCAGGCACCGGCCGCAACGGCGTCGCCCGCCCGCACGGCGTCCCCGTCCTTCAGCGAGCCTCCGTCCCAGACGGAGTCGCCGTCCCACGTGGCGTCCGTGACTCAGACAGAGCCCACCTCTCAGACACAGCCCGCGTCTCAAGCAGAGCCTGCCTCTCAAGCAGAGCCCTCGTCTCAGG
The DNA here is from genome assembly GCF_006334985.2 of Nonomuraea phyllanthi. Taxonomy (GTDB): domain Bacteria; phylum Actinomycetota; class Actinomycetes; order Streptosporangiales; family Streptosporangiaceae; genus Nonomuraea; species Nonomuraea phyllanthi. The sequence continues at coordinate 43,731 of NZ_VDLX02000010.1, read as the reverse complement.
CAGAGCCCACCTCTCAGACACAGCCCGTGTCTCAAGCAGAGCCTGCCTCTCAAGCAGAGCCCTCGTCTCAGGCAGAGCCCACGTCCCGCGCAGAGCTGGCGTCCCAGGCGGAGTCGCCATCCGTCCCGGCAACGGCCGACACGAGCGCCGCGGTGGCGCCCGCCCAGCCGACCTCGGAGCCGGCCACCGCGAGCACCACCGAGCCCGCCACCACCGAGGCCGCCCCCGCCGAACCCGCCACCGCCGAAGTGTCCACGCCAGACGCCTCGGACATCCAGACACCCGCCGAGCCGACCGCCGCTCCCGCTCAGACGCCCGCTGCCGCGGACGCGCAGACACCTGCCACTGCGGACGCCCAGGCTCCTGGCGCCGTGGACGGTCAGAAGCAGGACACCGCGGACGTCCGTCGGCCCGAGCCCGTGCCGGCCGAGACGCCGAAGACCGCGGAAGTCGTGGCGGACGCGACCCCCGCCGAGCCGACGCCGACCGAGCCGGCGCTGGACAGCAGCACCACCCAGCCCGCCACGTCAGCGTCCGAAGACGTCGCCCAGCCCGCCGAGTCCAAGAGCGCAACCGCTCCGCAGCCCGCCACGCCGCCGGCGGAGAGCACCGCGCAGCCCGCCACGCCACAAGCGGAAGGTGCCGAGCAGCAGACGGAAGCTCCCGCGCAACCGGCCGAGAGTGCCGCACAGCAGGCCGCGTCGGAGCCCGAGACCACCACCCAGACGCCCGCACCGCAGGCGGAGAGCGCACCCGAGTCGCGCAAGCCGGAGCCCACGACGGCCGACCGGCCGTCCGCACCAGCAGCCGGGAGCGCCGCCGAGCCGCATGCAGCGGAACCGGCGACCTCCGCCCAACCGGCCGCGTCCGAAGCCCGGACCGCTGCCCAGCCGACCGCGTCCGAAGACCAGACCGCGGCCCGGCCGGCCGCGGCGAAGGCAGGCGAGGACGCCGGTAAGCCGGCCGCAGCGGCGGCGGAAGCCGAAAGCGCCGGTAAGCCGGCTGCGGCCGAGGCGCCCGCCGAGGCCGAGCGGCCGGAGCAGGAGGCGAAGCGGCCGGCCAAGGAAGGCAAGCCACCGGCGCCCGCTCCCAAGCCCAAGCCCGCGGTCCCCGCGGCGCGTTCCGGCAAGGACGCCTCCAAGGAGGAGCCGGCAGTGCCCGTGCCGTCCCCGCCGCCCGCCCCGGCCGCTCGCCAGGCGCGCAAGGGCTCGAGAGGGCGCAGGGCTTCGGTCCCGACCTGGGACGAGATCATGTTCGGCGCCCGCCGCCAGGACTGACGACCCCGTTCCAGCAGCCACCGCCGGCATCGCACGGCGTCCAAGGGATGCCCGACGTCCAGGCCGCCCGCAAGTCGGCACCGACGCACGGCGAACCGGCCGCGCTGCCGGCCAGGCTCGGTTCGGTGCGCCGTGCGGCGGGCGCCGACGTTCCGACCCGCCCGGCATGCCCCCAGCGCCAACGATCGCGAGACGGCTCTCATGCGCCGAGTGCCGACGATCGGGGACGGCCGGCATGCGCCGAGTGCCAATGGCCATGAGGCAGCCGCCCTCCGGCCTGCACCGACATCTCCGGCACCGATGCGGTGCCCAGGCGAAACGGTCTGCGGTCCTCAGGCGGCGACCAAGCCTCACAAAGGCCCAGGCCTGGAGGATGACGGCGGGCGGGAGCGGTGGGGGTCAGGGGGTGGGCGGGGTCCGGGACGTGAGGAAGGGGGCGAGCCACTCCGGTGTCACCTCGGCCGGAAACCCGGCCCCCTGCGCCTCCGACATGTCGATCGCCGAGTAGCCGCCCTTGCCGGCCCCCACTCCCGCGATCAGCGTGAGCACCCCCGCCCGCCGCTGGAACCACGTCTGCCGCAGCCGCCAGCCCACGACGGCCCGGCGTTCGATCACGGCCTGGGACCGCCGCAGCGATCCCGAGCGCACAGCCAGCCGGACGCCGTCGTACCCGTGCCCCAGGGACGCGTACCGGTCGAGCCCCAAGGGAACCCCCACCGCGGCGAGCAGCAGCGACGGCACCAGCAGGAACCACCACAGCACCGTCCCCGTCGCGAGGAGGGCGACCGCGCTCACCAGGGAAAGCACCGCCCACGGGAAGACGGCGCGGAACAGGCGGCGGTTGCGGGCCACGGGCGGGTGGGGGCGGAGCGGGGCGCGGTAGGGGCCGATGGCGTCGGCGGTCACCTGGTACGCCACGACTCTCGGCACGTCCGGCAGGAGTTGCCCGCGGGTCTCGGAGTCGCCCAGCCCGGTCACGATGGCCCAGGCGCGTACGACTCCGGCCCACCGCTCGGCGAGCCCGTCCACGATCTCGTAGCCGCGCACCCGGGCGGACTCCAGCGACACGCTGCGCCGGTTGATCAGCCCGCGTTCCGCCACGAGGTAGCCGTCGCGGCGTTTGAGCTGGAAGTCCCAGTTGAAGACCGCGTACATCACCCCGCCGACGAACGGCATCGCCAGCACGAGCAGCAGCACCGCGACCAGCAGCAGGTACGGGTGGTCCCACAGCCACTCCCCCGCGCTCCAGGCGGCGTCCTGGTCGAGGCCGAGGTCGTCGCCCCACTGGAAGGTCAGCCCGATGGCGCCGCCGGCGAGGGCGAAGGGGGTGAGCAGGTACGCGCCCGACAGCGGCCCGTACAGCAGCCACCTGCGCGGCACGCCGATGATCACCCGTTCCCCGGGGCCCGCCAGGTCGGGCGCGTGGGTCTCGGGGCGGGCGGTACGCCGCAGGAGCACGGCGCGGAGGCGTTCGGCCTCCTGCAGGGTGACCCCGTCGAGCTCGGCCTCCTCGTCGCCGCCGCTCGCCCCCGTGTCGATCTTGAGTACGGCGAGGCCGAGCAGGCGGTGCATGGGCGGCGTGGACACGTCCACGCCGCGGATCCGTTCGAGCGGGATGGTGCGGACGGAGCGGCTGATCAGCGAGCGCTTGGTCTCCAGGCGATCGCCGACGATCTCGTACGTGAAGGTGGCCCACCTGATGATCGCGAACACCACCGTGCCGGCGACGCCGAGCGCCGCCCAGAGGTACGACCTGGCCGAGAACCCGCCCACGAACAGCACGCCGACGAGGGGGAGCAGGAGCGAGGGCAGCATGCGTACGGGGTCGATGAGCAGGACCTTCGGGCTCAACCGCAGCGGCAGCCGGACCTGCGGCGGCGGTGGCGGCGGCCCACCTCCCCCTGGACCGCCTGGCGCACCCCAACCCGGCGCGCCTCCATGTGGTGCGCCCCCACCCGGCGCCCCTCCATGCGGTGCGCCTCCGCCTGGGGCGCCTCCACCCGGGGAGCCGCCGCCGGACGGGCCCTCGGGCGGGGAGTCGTGGGGCGTCATGTGGCGTCGTCCCTGAGCGCCTCCGCGCGGTGCGCCAGCTGCTCGGCCAGCCCGGCCGCGACGTGGTGGTCGAGCCCCTTGATGGTCGACGACCCGGCGTGGGACGCGGTGCGGATCTCCAGCGTGGCCAGCCCGAGCATGCGCTCGAACCATCCCTGCGCCTTGTCGACCGTCTGGATGCGGCTCACGGGCACGAACACCCACTCCCTGGTCAGGTAGCCCGACCTGGCGTAGACGACGTCCCCAGAGAGCTCCCAGCGGTGCACGGCGTACCGTATGAAGGGCTCGGTCACCAGGAACGGCCCCAGCAGCACCACGACGGCGGCGGGCAGCGTCCACGAGTGGTCGGCGAACCAGCCGGGCACCCACGACCAGCCGCTCCCGCCCACCCAGTGAGCGATCAGCAGCGAGCCGCCGAGGAACAGCACGAACGCGAACAGCGACTCCAGCAGCCACAGACGCACGGCCTTGGGGGAGACGCGGTTCGCCGGATCGCGCAGCGGTCCAGTTGACGTCACAAGGCCAGCTTAGGGCGCGATACGCGACTTTCGATCTGCTCGTGCCCTGTCGAGATCGCCGGGAACTCCCGGCGTGTCGGGCGCGGGCGGGCCGTACGGCGGTGCCATGCTCGATGGCGGCCGGCCGCAGGCTGTCGAGCTTGGCCACGTCGGCGGCGCCACGTACGTGCCAGCCAGGCCCGGCCAGCGCGTGACCGCACCAGAGCGCGAGCGCCTCACGCAACGTGGCAGCCGCCGTCCGCCCGACGAAGGGCCAGCTCAGGCCAAGTCACGTCATGGCGCCGAAAACCCTTACATCCCGGGCCGATCTGGCGCACCCGGTTTTTGCGACACGGGCACCACAGAGGCAATGTCCGTTTTGTCGGGCGGCCGTACGCGATGCCGCCGAGCGTCCGCCCCGGTGAACCGGCAGGCCAGCCGGGGTCCCCGGTACGGCACCGTTTCGATCGGCGAGGCCCGGCAAGGGCCGCGTCTGTGGCCAAGGTCACTGCACGGATCCCATGATTCCGGCTCGTTTCGGATCCTTTACCGAGGACCGACCATCGAGAAACGGTCTGCGCACCGCCGAGAGCCGCGTAGCATCGTCCGGCATGGGGCTGTGTAACGCGGCATCACACATGCGACGCATCGCCGTCACTGTGACGGTGGTGGCCGCCGCGTTCGCGTTGGCGGGTTGCGGCAGCTTCATCGGCAGATCACAGGCTCAGGACATCACGGAGATCAACGTCTCGAGCCCCGAGCTGCGCGAGGGCCAGCCGCTGCCGGCCGAATACTCCTGCCGCGGTGACCAGGGCAGCCCGCCGCTGCGCTGGTCGAGCAGGCCGCTGCCCGAGGCGAAGTCGATCGCGATCGTGGTCGATTCCCATACGGCGTCCAACTCGGCGGCCGTGCACTGGGTGCTCTACAACATCCCGGCGACCACGACCGAGCTGGGCCCCAACGCCGCGGCCGACCCTCCGGAGGGGTCCGGCCAGGCGAGAGTGACCAGCGGGGAGATGGGCTACGACCCTCCGTGCGAGGAGGGCAGCTACCGCTTCACCGTCTACACGCTGAACGACAGGGTCGTGATCGACAAGGACGACGGGCTCCCCGAGGTCCTGAAGGAGATCGCCGACAAGACCATCGCGCGGGGGCGGCTCACGGCGGTCGACATCGAGTGAGAGCCTGAATACAGCAGGTAGTACGGTGTACCAATTCTTCACTTAGGGTGTGACAACGCTCATAGTGGTCCGACAGAATCAGATCCAATCGTTAGGCACTGGTGATCAAAGGGGGCAGATCGCGTCGATGGCCGCGCGATCTCACCGGCGCCGAAGGGAGGCCATGGCTTTGAGGGTGGTGCAATGATCGCGGTCGTAGTGAGCTTGGTCGCTGTCGTGCTCCTCGTGCTCGTCGTCGTGGCACTGGGCATGCGTTCCATGAACCGCCGGGAGAGCTCTCTCCCTCCGGAACGGCTGAAGGAGATGGCCGAGAAGGAGGAGATGACGCACACGCGGTCCACTGACGAGTTCTCCAAGCACGAGCCGCGCATGGCCAACTTCAGCCCCGACTTCAGCCCCATCGGCGAGCCCAAGCCCAAACCGGTCCGCACCGGTCAGCGTGGCAGGCGCGGCGTCGACGAGTGGGGCAACCCGACCACCGACGACGATGACGAGGAGTTCTGGGCCAACATCCGCAGCGATGCGGAGGAGGGCGGTTTCGGCGCCGGTGGCACCGTGGCGGCCAGGAAGGGCGCCTCCCGCCCCGTCGAGCGCGAGCGGCCCGCCGAGCAGCCCACCGAGCGCCCCGCGGCCGAACGTCCCGCGGCCGAGCGCCCCGCCGCTGAGCGGCCCGCGGCCGAGCGCAGGTCGTCGGAGCGTCCCGCCGCCGAGCGCCGCTCGTCGGAGCGTCCGGCGGCCAAGCGCAGGAGCCGCGCCGCCCAGCCGCAGCCCGCGGCGGCCTCCGCCGTCGACCCCGACGCGACCACCGTCCAGGGCCCCCTGCCGCAGCGCCAGCCCGCCGCGGCGGCGGCCAACCTCGCCGACCTGGTGGAGCCGGCCCCCGGGCGCCGGGAGACCAAGCGCACCCCGTCCCAGGCCGAGTTGGCCGACCAGCGCACGGTGACGTTCGCGGCGCCCGCCGGCGACGTGATGAGCATTCTCGGCGCGGGCGCCCAGCCGGTGCCCTCCCCCCGCCCCGACTCGCTGTCGTCCAACAACTCCAGGAGCGGCACCGGATCGTTCCCGGCCACCAGCGGCTCGTTCCCCGCGACGCCCGCCGCCCGGCCCGCGCCCGTGAGCCAGCCGGCCTCCCTGAGCCAGCCCGCGGGCCAGCCCGCTCCGGCGAGCCGCCAGAGCCCGCTGAGCGCCCCGACCGGCGGCTCGTACGGCAGCGGCGCCCACTCCGCGACCCCGGCCGCGCACGGCAGCGGCTCCTTCCCCGCCGGCCCGGCCGCGCACGGCAGCGGTTCGTTCCCCGCGACCCCGGCGGCCAACACCAGCGGTTCCTTCCCCGCCCAGCCCGCCTCCCTGCACGGCGCGCCCACGAGCGACCCGTTCCCCGCCTACACCAACGCCGCCGAGACCACCTGGACCGACCGGCCCGCCGCCTCGTCCGCCGCCTCGTCCGGCGCCTGGCCCGCCCAGCCCGACATCCTCGACGACCCCGCCCCCGCGCCCTCCTACGGCTCGGGGAGCTCCTGGCCCGCCTTCGAGCAGCCCGCCGCACGCTCCTCCTACCCCGCCTCGTACGAGGTGCGCGCCGGCTGGGCGGTGGCCGACGACAGCGACGCGCTCACCGGCCCCTCCCCCGCCACCGGCGCCCCGACCGCGCCTGGCCGGGTGGTCTCGGCCAACGACGACGTGCTGTCGGCCCCCACGCCGCAGCCGAGCTCGTTCGCGTACGAGACCGGCGACATCACCACGAGTTCCGCGGCGTGGCCCGAGCCGCCGTCGAGCGCGACGTCCTGGCCCGCGTACGGGTCCGACAACGGCAAGGGCGGCAGCCACCGCCGCTCCTCCGACCAGGACCATCCGCACGACTACTACCGGTGATCCCGGGCGCCCATTAATTGGGTAAAACCCCCGTGATACGCCCCTAAAGCGGGGTCGACGGAGCAATAGGGTTTGCTCCATGATCCCCGACACGAAGAGTACCCGGCTGAGCACGCTCAGACATGACGTGCCGGCCTCGCTCGTGGTCTTCCTCGTCGCGGTGCCCCTCTCGCTGGGCATCGCGATGGCCTCGGGCGCCCCGCTGGCCGCCGGCCTCATCGCCGCCGTGGTCGGCGGGATCGTGGGGGGCGCGCTCGGCGGCTCGGCCGTTCAGGTGAGCGGGCCCGCCGCCGGGCTGTCGCTGGTGGTCGTGGATCTCGTCCAGACGTACGGCTGGCGCGCGACCTGCATGATCACCCTGCTGGCCGGGGCCGTGCAGCTCGTGCTCGGCGTCTTCAAGGCGGCCAGGGCGGCGCTCGCGGTGTCGCCCGCCGTCATCCACGGCATGCTGGCGGCGGTCGGCGTGATCATCTCGCTGGCCCAGCTCCACGTGGTCCTGGGCGGCAACTCGCAGCGCTCCGCCGTGGCGAACCTGATCGAGCTGCCCGGCCAGATCGCCGACCTGCACGGCCACAAGGTCGCCGTCGGGCTGCTCACCATCGGGGTGCTCGCGGTGTGGACGCGGCTGCCCAAGCGGGTCAAGGTCGTGCCCGCGCCGCTGGCGGCGCTGGTCGCGGCGGCGGTCACGGCGTGGGCGTTCGGCTGGGAGGTCACGCGCGTGGACCTGTCCGACAGCGTCACCCACTGGGCCTTCCCCGTGCTGCCGCAGGGCGACTGGCACCTGGTGGTGGCGGCGGTGCTGCTGGTGGCGCTGCTGGCCGGGTGCGAGTCGCTGCTGTGCTGCGTCGCGGTCGACAAGCTGCACGGCGGCCGGCGCGCCGACCTCGACCAGGAGCTGACCGGTCAGGGCGTGGCCAACATGGTCAGCGGTGCGCTCGGCGGCCTGCCGCTGGCGGGCGTGATCGTGCGCAGTACCACGAACGTGCGAGCCGGCGCGCGCACCCGCTGCTCGACGATCCTGCACGGGGTGTGGGTGCTGGTGTTCGCGATCGGGTTCGGCTGGACGATCCAGCTGATCCCGCTGGAGGCGCTGGCGGCGTTGCTGGTGTTCATCGGCGTGCAGATGGTGAACCTCGCTCACATCAAGAAGGTGCACGGCCACGGCGAGGTGCCCGTCTACGTGGTCACCATGCTCGCCGTGATCCTGCTCGGCCTGGCCGAGGGCGTGCTCGCCGGGCTGGCGCTGGCCGCGCTGCTCGCGTTGCGCCGCCTGACCCGGGTCACCGTGCTGAAGCACGAGGAGCGCGACGGACGGGTCCAGGTGACGATCTCCGGCTCGCTGACGTTCCTGGGGGTGCCGAGGCTGACGCGCGAGCTGCGCGCGATCCCGCACGGCGCCGCCGTGGACCTCGACCTGAACATCGACTTCATGGACAACGCCGCCTTCGAGGCTCTCCACTCCTGGCGCCTGGACCACGAGCGCATGGGCGGCACGGTCGACATCGACGAGCTGCACGACGAGTGGTACACGCTGGCGGCCAGCGGCGGGCGCATGTTCCCCGTCAAGTCGCCGCCCAAGGCGCCGGACCGCTGGTGGCTGCCGTGGGCGCACCGGCGCCGCCGTCCCGTCACCACGCCTGGCCCGGCCGGGGCGGAGTGCCAGCTGACGGTGGGGGCGCGCGAGTTCCACCGGCGTACGGCGCCGCACCTGCGGCCCATCTTCACCGAGCTGGCCCGCAAGCAGCAGCCGACGCACCTGTTCATCACGTGCGCGGACTCCAGGATCGTGCCCAGCCTGATCACCGCGAGCGGCCCCGGCGACCTGTTCACGGTGCGCAACATCGGCAACCTGGTGCCGCGCAAGGGCTCCGAGCCGCACGACGACTCGGTGGTGGCGGCGATCGAGTACGCGACGCAGGTCCTGGGCGTGCACACGATCACCGTCTGCGGCCACTCCGGCTGCGGCGCGATGGCGGGGGTGCTGAGCGGAGGCGTGCGGGCGGGCAGCCTGCCGGGGCTGAGGCGGTGGCTGCGGCACGGGAACCACAGCCTGGCCAGGTTCATCGAGACCGAGGGCGATCGGCTGCACAGCGGCGCCCTGGACGTGCTGTGCCGGGTCAACGTGCAGCAGCAGCTCGAGAACCTGCGCACGTACCGGAAGGTCGACGAGCAGGTGCGGGCCGGCAAGCTGGAACTGGTGGGGCTCTTCTTCGACATCGCCTCCGCGAGGGTGCACATGGTGCCGCCGGTACGGCCCGGTCTCTCAGCTCTGCGTGAAGACGGGCGGACCGAGGCCGGCGATGGGCGAACAATGATCGTATGAAGTTGCTCATCATCGGCGGCACGCGCTTCCTCGGGCGTGCCGTCGCCGCCGAGGCGCTGGCCCGCGGGCACGAGGTCACGACGTTCAACCGGGGCCGCACGGGCTCCGACCTGCCGGGGGTCGAGGCCGTGCGCGGCGACCGCGAGTCGCCCGCCGACCTCGCCCGGCTGGCCGCGGGCCGGTCATGGGACGCCGTGGTCGACACGTGCGGCTACGTGCCGCGGGTCGTGGGGCGGTCGGCGCGGGCGTTGTCCGGGCATGCCGGCACATACGCCTTCATCTCCAGCGTCTCGGCCATCGACGGCTTTCCCGGCGAACCGGCCGCCGAGGGCGCGCCGGGGTTCGCGTGCGAGCCGGACGCCGGGCCCGACGACGGCGACTACGGCGTGCTGAAGGCCGGCTGCGAGCGGGCGGTCACGGCCGGTTTCTCCGGAAACGCGCTGGTGGTGCGGCCCGGCCTCATCCTGGGGCCGCACGAAGACGTGGGCCGGTTGCCGTGGTGGCTGACGAGGATCTCGCGCGGTGGCCGGGTCCTCGCGCCCGGCGACCCGCAGACGCCGATGCAGCTCGTGGACGTACGCGACGTGGCGATCTTCACGCTCGACCAGGCGGAGCGCGGCGCGTCCGGCACCTTCGTGGCGACGGGGCCCGCGGGCAACACCACCTACGGCGAGTGGCTGCGCCTGTGCCGCGAGGCGACCGGGTCGGGCGCGGAGCTGGTCTGGGTCGACAGCGCCTTCCTGGTGGAGCAGGGGGCGGGGACGTTCGTGGAGCTGCCGCTGTGGGGCGGTCCGCCGTCCGCGGAGACCGGCCACTTCTGGAGCGTGCCGACGGCGGAGGCGGAGGCCGCCGGGCTGCGCACCCGCCCGGTGGCGGAGACGGTGCGCGACACGTGGGCGTGGCTGCGGGAGGTCCCCGAGGAACGACGGAGCTACGGCGTCAAGATGCGGCACGGCATGGCGCCGGAGAAGGAGGCCGCCATCCTCGCGGCCTGGGACAGCCGCTCCTGAGACGCCGCTCGGGGTGGGCGACCCGCGCACGGCGGGCGCCCATGGCGGGCGACCGGCCTGCGGGACCACCACGGTCACTCATCGTGGTCCCGACAGTGCGATGTGCCCGTCCGGCGCTTCAGTAGAGAGGCTTGAAGCCGTCGATCGTACGGCCGCCGATCTTCATGGAGTCGTTCGCCGTCTCGAAACGGTGCATGGTGAGACCGAGGAAGTATGCCGCCGGGGCGAGCTGGACGGCCGCGATGATCATCGTCGCCCACTTGCTGCCGATGCGCTCCCTGAACGCCTGCAGTACGGGGTTGCCCGGACCCGCGAGATAAACGGCGAGGAGAAAGCCGAGAGAGATCCCGCTGAACCACAGGGCGTAATAGTAAATCCTCTGGAGTTCCTCGATCGTCTCCCTGAGGGCCTTGGAGAGCCGGCGAACCCGGTTGGCGAGCTGCGCTCCCGCCGCCATGTACGCGACGAGCCGGGCGTCAGAGGAGTCGCTGGCGAGGCCTTCCTCCCAGGCGGCCGCGATCGCCTCCCGGACCTTGCCCGCCGAATGTCCGAACAGGTCGCCTGTTCTGTCTTGCAGGTTCAGCCACTTGAGCTGGGCGTTGAACAGGTCCTCATCGGACGGGATGACCAAGCTCTCCCACGCCAGTCCTGCGACGATGAGGCTCCAGCTCAGCCGCTTGCCCAGCATCAGTTCCCGTTGCGTCCGCTTGCTGAGGTCACTGACATGTGACGCGTACGTGGTCGAGGGCCTGGGACGGCTCGTGTCCTCGTACCACTTGGCCATCTTGTCGCTCTGTCGTGCATTATGCGCGTCTATGGCATCCTCGGTGCTGGAGGCCATCCCGAGCAGCAAGCCCGCGCCGACCGCTGTGAATCCAGTCCCGTAATGGGCCCTGTTCCACACGGAGAGAGTCGACTCCCTGCTGTAGTCGGGCTCACGCGCGTCGGCGACGGCCGCGAGCACCCTCTTCGCCGCCTCGCTTTCCGCGACGTCGTAGCCGTGCTTGGTCCGGCCGATTCTCTCTCCCAAATCTATGGAGTGCTGACGGGCATAGCGATACTGGTCTTCGAGGTCCGCTTCGATCGCGTTGAACTGCCACCTGGCCGGCTCACCCGCTGGAGCGAGCGCGAACCGAGGCAGCCGGTCAGCCAGGTAGTCGCTGGACAACAGCCCGATGATCTCACCCATCTTGCGGAGGTTGAACTCCTCCTTTCCGAGTTCGGTGCTGTTGACTTCGAATCCCTCGTTCGAGCTCACGTATTGACCTCATATCCGGCTCCGACAGGCCGCGCATGCCGCTCACAAGCTTCGCGTGACGTTGGCGCGATCACCCTAGTGATCAGCTCAAGGGGCGGCAACCCAGGCGGGCCTGGGCATTCGTCGCTCGGTCGGCCGGCTCGAAGCCATCGCCCGGAGCCTCCGCCAGCGCGTTCGGATCGTCACCGGACGTGGCCCAGGCGTGCTCCGACCTTGGAGAGTGCCCGTTCCCTCCCAGGTCAGAGAGGGAACGGGCGACGAGTCGGCCTGTAGGCCGGGTTCTGTCCTTCCTGGAGGAAGGGGCGACCATCCATCTAGGGCCGCCGTTGCCGGCGGCCTCGAGCGGTCTACCCGCGCGGCTCGGGCGGGCAGCCCTCGAACGTCGCGCGCGGGACGCTCCGGAGAGCGTCCCTTCTTGACCTTGCTCCGGGTGGGGTTTACCTAGCCGCCCACGTCACCGTGGGCGCTGGTGGTCTCTTACACCACCCTTTCACCCTTACCTCCCGTCGACCGGGAGGCGGTCTGCTTTCTGTGGCACTGTCCCGCGGGTCACCCCGGGTCGGCGTTACCGACCACCCTGCCCTGTGGAGCCCGGACCTTCCTCGGCGGGCCGCAGGGCCCGACGCGGCCGCCCGGCCGGCTCGTCCGCGAAAGTCTACCGTTATCCGCGGTGCAGGTGCGAGGTGTCGTTGAACGACTTCACCACGGCCGGGCCGTCCGCGTAGTACTCGACGAGCGACAGGCACGCCAGGTCGAGGTGCATGCGGTAGAGCGACTCCAGCGGCGCCATGAGGGCCAGCCGCAGCACCATCTTGATGGGCGTCACGTGCGAGACCACGAGGACGGTCTTGCCTTCGTACCGCTCCACCAGCCGATCGCCCGCCGCCCGCACGCGGCGCTCGGTCGAGGCGAAGCTCTCGCCGCCGGGCGGGGCGGCCTCGGGGTCGGCGAGCCACGCGGCCAGCTCGGCCGGCCAGCGGCGCTGCACCTCGGTGAACGTGTGGCCCTCCCACGCGCCGAAGTCGAGCTCCCTGAGGTCGTCGTCCACGTCGATGTCGAGCCCGGTCCGGCGGGCGACCGCCTCCGCGGTCTGCCGGGCGCGCTTGAGCGGCGAGGAGACGATCGCATCGGGCAGGTACGGCTCGCGCGACAGCCGCTCGGCGGCGGCGGCTGCCTGGGCCAGGCCGTTGGGCGTGAGCTCGGCGTCGCCCCGGCCCGAGAAGCGGCGTTCGATCGAGAGCTCGGTCTCGCCGTGCCTGAGCAGCAGCAGTGACGTGGCCACACGGGTGGGCGGGCGCCAGCCGGTGCCCTTGGCGCCGCGCTGCTGGGCGGTGGCGATGGAGGCGGCTGGGGCGGATATTTCGGAGATGTCGCCTGCGTCGAGCAGGTCCGTCTGACGTGCCGTGCCCGCCGCCTTCGTGCCCGCCGCCTTCGTGCCCGAAGGGCCTCGCGCGCCGGACGGCGCCGGCGCCTCCGGGGGCTCGTGCGCGGCGGGCTCGGCCGTGCCGGTCGCGGTCCAGGTCAGGCCCTTGGCCGCGGCGTCCATGGCCTCGTTGGCCAGGCGGTCGGCGTGCTTGTTGCGCTCGCGCGGGATCCAGGTCCACTCCGTCACCCGCAGCCGCCTGACGAGCGCGCCGGCTTCCACCGCGAGCGGCCTGAGCCCTTCGTTCTTGATCTTCCAGCGGCCCGCCATCTGCTCGATGACCAGCTTCGAGTCCATGCGTACGGCCACCGGCGCCCCCTCGCCGCCCAGCCGCAGCGCGGCCTGGAGGCCGGCGATCAGGCCGCGGTATTCGGCGACGTTGTTGGTGGTCACGCCGATGGCCTCGGCCGACTCCGCCAGCACCCGGCCGTCGGAGGCGTCCTTGACGACCGCGCCGTAGCCGGCGGGGCCGGGGTTGCCGCGCGAGCCGCCGTCCGCCTCGATGATGTAGGAGGTCACAGCCCCGATTCTGCCGTACGTACGAGGATGCGGCGGCACTCGTCGCAACGGAGCACCTCGTCGTGGGGCGCGGCCTTGATGCGGTTCATCTCGGCGATGGACAGGGCGACCTTGCAGCCCTGGCACCGGCCGGCACGCAGCATCGCGGCGCCCACGGCGTACTGGTCCTTGAGCTTCTCGTAGAGCGCGAGCAGGTCGGCGGGGATGTCGCCGGCGACGGTGGCGCGCCGGGCCCGGACCTCGCCCGCCTCCTTGTCGATCTCCTGGAGCGCCTCGTCGCGGCGGGCCTCGGCGGCGGACAGCACGCCGGCGAGCTCGTCGCGCTGCGCCACCAGGTCGGTGACCCTGGTGTCGGCCGCCTCCTTGCGCTCCATGATCTCCAGCACGACCTCCTCCAGGTCGCCCTGGCGCTTGTGCAGCGAGGCGATCTCGGACTGCAGGCCGGCCAGGTCGCGCGGCGAGGTCACGGCGCCGGAGTCGAGGCGCTTCTGGTCGCGCTCGGCGCGGGCGCGCACGGCGTCGACGTCACTCTCCGCCTTGGCCTGCTCCCGCGCCAGGTCGCTCGCCTCGGTCTCGGCCTCGATCACCTGCGTGGCGATCTTGGCGAACAACTTGGACCGCTCGTCGATCTCGGCCAGCTCGGGCAGGGTGCGGCGGCGGTGCGCCAGCCGGTCGACCACCGAGTCGAGCTCTGCCAGGTCGAGCAGTCTCTTCTGGGCCTCAGGGGCTGCTTTCATGATCAATATCCTCTTGTCCAAGCATCGGTGACCGCGGCGGAGACACGCGTTTCAACGGTAACGCCACTGGAACGCAGGATGGACGCCGCGCTCTCCAGCCAGGGCCACTCGGTCGCCCAGTGCGCGGCGTCGATCAGCGCGGGTCCGCCCGCCTCCACGAACTCGCTGGCCGGGTGGTGCCGGAGGTCCGCCGTGAGGAACACGTCGACACCGGCGGCCTTCGCCGTATTCAGGAGCGAATCGCCCGCACCCCCGCTGACCGCCACGCGCCGGACGGGGCGGGACAGGTCGCCCGCCACGCGGATGCCTCCGGGCGTGTGGGGCAGGCCCTTGGCCACCTGCGCCGCGAACTCCCCCAGCGTCATCTCCGTGGCCGGCTCTCCGACGCGGCCGAGGCCGCGCCACGGATCGTCGGGGAACGGCTGGAGCGGCATCAGGTCGTCGACCAGCCCGACCGCCTTGGCCAGGGCGTCGGAGACGCCGGGATTGGCCACGTCGGCGTTGGTGTGGGCGGTGTAGAGGGCGATGTCGTTCTTGATCAGGGTGCGGATCAGGCGGCCCTTGGGCGTGGTGGCCGCCACGCTGGTGGTGCCGCGCAGGTAGAGGGGGTGGTGGACGACGATCAGGTCGGCCCGCCACTCCAGGGCCTCGTCCGCCACGGCCGCCACCGGGTCGACCGCGAACAGCACCCGCCGCACCTCCTGCGCGGGGTCGCCACTGACCAGACCCACGGCGTCCCACGACTCGGCCCGGGCGGGCGGGTAGGCCGCCTCAAGCACCTCGATCACGTTCGTCAACGTCAAAGCAGCCACCTGGGCAGACTATCGGCCCGCGGGAGGGTGTCGTTGGAACGGCGTTCGGCGTACTGTAAGTGGATCCTGACTTGCGGAGGGCGGCATGTCACGACCACGCGTCGCGATCATCGGGGCGGGATTCGGCGGGCTGTGCATGGCGATCCGGCTCGAACGGGCCGGGATCCGCTCGTACACCGTCTTCGAGAAGGCCGACCGGCTCGGCGGCACCTGGCGCGACAACAGCTATCCCGGGGCGGGGTGTGACATTCCCTCGCATCTTTACTCGTACTCGTTCGAGAAGTACGGGAGCTGGACGCGCCGTTACCCGGAGCAGCCCGAAATTCTTGAATACCTTGAGCATTGCGCCGATAAATACGACGTCAGGCGAAAGATCCGCTTCGGCACCGAAGTGCGGCGGGCCGTTTTCGACGGCTCGTGGTGGCAGCTCACGAGCGGCGGGCGTACGGAGGAGTTCGACGTGGTCGTCATGGGCGTCGGCCAGCTGAACCGGCCCCGCCTCCCCGACATTCCTGGAATGTCAGACTTTGAGGGCGTCTCCTTCCACTCCGCCCGCTGGGACCACGGCCACGACCTCACCGGCCGGCGCGTCGCCGTGATCGGGAACGGCTCGTCGGCGGCCCAGCTCATCCCGCGCGTCGCCGAGCAGGCCGGCCACCTGTACGTCTTCCAGCGCACGCCCAACTGGGTGATCCCGAAGCCGGACGCCGCGTTCGGGCCGAGGACCAGGGTCGCGTTCCGCTTCGTCCCCGGCCTCCAGCGCGCCTACCGCGAGTGGATCTACCGGTACGCCGAGACCACCCTCTACCCCGCGCTCGCCCAGGGCTGGAGCACCGAACTGCTCAGGAAACGCGCCCTGCGGCACCTGCACGACCAGGTGCCCGATCCGGCGCTGCGGGCCAAGCTCACCCCCGACTACCCGCCGGGCTGCAAGCGGGTCGTCATCGACAGCGCCTTCTACCCCGCGCTGACCAGGCCCGACGTGGACGTGGTGACGGACAAGATCGTACGTGTCACGCCCAAGGGCGTGGAGACGACCGAGGGGCTGTGCGAGGTCGACACGATCGTCTACGCCACCGGCTTCAAGAGCACCGAGTTCCTGGCGCCGATGGAGATCACGGGGCGCGACGGCCTGACGCTGGAGGAGCGGTGGCGGGGCGGCGCCGAGGCGTACCTGGGCATCTCGGTGCCCGGCTTCCCCAACCTCTTCCTCCTGTACGGGCCCAACACCAACCTCGGGCACAACTCGATCGTCTTCATGATCGAGTGCCAGGTGCGGCACATCATGGCATGCCTGCCGTACCTGTCGGACCACGGGCCGATCGAGGTGCGCCCTGAGGTCATGGAGGCGTGGCGCAGGCAGCTCGACGCCTCGATGGCGCGGATGGTGTGGGGCGGCGGGTGCCAGAGCTGGTACAAGACGGCCGAGGGGCGCGTGACGAACAACTGGCCCGGACCCACCACGCTCTACCGCAAACTCACCGCCCGGCCCCCGGCCCCCGCCTACCGCCCCGTCTAGCCCACCGCCCCACGACCGGACGCCGGGGCCCTCGTCGCCGGACGCCGGAGCCTTGCCGCCGGACGGCGGGGGCCCCCACGGTCGTACACATGATCCAAAAGATCCGACCCAGGACGCATTGGAGCAGGTCCAGCCCTCGCGATAACGTCCAACGCATGACGCTTTCGCTGCACCAGCGCGCAGTCGTGGCCGACACCCACAACGACCTGCTCATGGCCGTCTCCGCGAGGCCGCCCCAGCAGTGGGCCTCGTTCTTCCGCGAGAGATGGCTCCCCCAGCTCCTCGACGGCGGGGTCAACCTGCAGATTCTGCCGGTTTTCATCGACGACCAATACCGGCCGGAGGGTGCGCTGCGGCAGACGTTGCGCATGATCGAGTGTGCGCACGTGCTCGCCGAGGGAAACCCCGATCATGTCCGGCTGTGTCTTGACGCGGGCGACATCGACCGGGCGCTCGACCAGGGCAAGATCGCTCTGGTGATCGCGCTGGAGAGCATGCCCGGCATCGACGCGGACGTCGAGCTGATCTCGACCGTTCACCGGCTTGGCGTGCGAGTGGCGTCGATCGCCCACTTCGGCCGCACGCCGCTGGCCGACGGCAGCGGCGAGGACGCCACGGGCAGCGGCCTGACGTCCCACGGCGTCGAGGCGCTGCGGGAGATGGAGCGGCTGGGCATCGTGTTCGACGTGTCCCACCTGGGTGCGTCCGGCGTGGCCCACGTCCTGGAGCTGACCGCCAAGCCCCTTCTGGCCACCCACTCCTCCGCCCGGGCGCTGCGCGACCACCACCGCAACCTCACCGACGACCAGCTCCGCGCGGTGGCCGCCACGGGCGGCGTGATCTGCGTCAACTTCTTCGCCCCCTTCCTCGCCGACCGTGAGGAGGACATGACGCTCGACCGGCTGCTCGACCACATCGAGCACATCGCCTCCGTGGCCGGGATCGACCACGTCGGCCTGGGCCCCGACTTCATCCGCGAGGTCATGGACGATCTGACGCCGCCGTGCTGCGAGGGCCTCAACACGAGGGGCGTCGACCCCAAGTCGGCCATCGCCGGCCTGGAGGGACCCGCGGGGCTGCCCATGGTCACCGAGGGCCTGCTCGCCCGCGGCGTCCCGGAGAAGGACGTCACGAAGATCATCGGTGCGAACGTGCACCGCCTTCTCGGGGAGCAACTGGCGTGATGGGCGTCCTGGACAAGGCAGTGACGACGGGCGGCTCCAGCGGGGGGACGGCATGATCGAGGATCTTGAAGAGCTGGTGTGCTGCGAGTCGTTCTCCAGCGACCTGGAGGCGGTGGCACGCAGCGCGAGGGTCGTGGCGGCGATGGGCGCCCGCCATCTGGGCGCGCAGCCGGAGTTCCTGGTGATCGACGACGTCACGCACCTGCGCTGGACGTTCGGCACGCCCAAAGTGCTCCTGCTCGGCCACCATGACACCGTGTGGCCGATCGGCTCCCTGACCACCCACCCCTGGTCCGTGACGGACGGCGTGGCGCGGGGGCCGGGCGTCTTCGACATGAAGGCGGGCCTGGTGCAGACGTTCCACGCGCTGGCGGGGCTCGACTCGCTCGACGGCATCACGCTGCTGATCACCGGCGACGAGGAGGTCGGCTCCCGCACCTCCTCGAAGCTGATCGAGGAGGCCGCGCGCGGGCCGGTCGCCACCTTCGTCATGGAGGCCAGCGCCGACGGCGGCGCACTGAAGACGTCCCGCAAGGGCACCTCCGACTACACCGTCAAGGTTCACGGGAAGGCGGCGCACGCCGGGCTGGAGCCCGAGAAGGGAGCGAACGCCGGCGTCGAGCTGGCCCACCAGATCCTGGCCATCGCCGCCCTCGGCCAAGGTCCCACGACGGTCACGCCGACGATCCTGTCGGGCGGGACGGCGCTCAACACCGTCCCGGCCGCCGCCTCGGTCGGGGTGGACGTGCGCGTGGCCGAAGCGTCGGAGCAGGCCCGCGTGGACGCGGCGATCCGCGCCCTGGAGCCGGTGGTGGCCGGCACCACGCTGGAGGTCCAGGGCGGCTTCAACCGGCCACCGCTCGAGGCCACGATGTCGTCGTCGCTGTTCGCCCTGGCGCAGGAGCTGGCGGCGGGCCTGGGGCTGGGCCCGCTGACCTCCGCCTCGGTGGGCGGGGCTTCCGACGGCAACTTCACGGCGGGAGTGGGCTGCCCGACCCTCGACGGCCTGGGCGCGGTGGGCGGCGGAGCCCACGCGGACAGCGAACACGTCGTGGTCGCCGAGATGCCCCGGCGCACCGCCCTCTTGCGAGCCCTGATCGAAGCCGTACAGAACGGAGCGCCGACCGGGGCCGCCTGACGGCGCTTACCCGCACGGCCCAGAACGGCGACCCGCCACCCGGGGTGGGCGGCGGGTCGCCATGCGGCGTCGACGGCCACGCCCGCGCGAGGCGTGGATCGCCGAACGCGGGCGGCGGGTTCTCGTGCGGCATGAACGGCCGGTCGTCGCACGCGGCATGGACGGCGTAGGTGGCGTGGGCGGTGCACGCGGCGTGGGCGGTGCACGCGGCGTGGGCGGTGCACGCGGCGTGGGCGGTGGACGCCGTACGTCATCAGACGGCGGGTCTCATATCCCGTCGGCCCCTGAACGCCGGCGGCCGTGTGCTGCGGACTTCGAGGCGATGGGGGTAGAGGGAGCGGCGGGGCGAGAGAGGCGGATGATGCCTGGTTGAGCTGATGATGAGCGGATCGGTGAATGGGCTGAATATGGCGCCATGCGGTTTAACTGGCTATTCCACTGACATTTCCTAGCTCTGTAATGTGGCGATCAGGCAATACCGAGCAAGGAGATCCGCATGGCGGACTACACCCCCACCGTTCCTGCGCGAGTCCTACCTCCCGTCACCGTCCGCGACCTGCCCGCTCCCCCCACCTCGAAATGGCGCATCATCGGGCCCGGCCTGGTCGGCGCCGGGGTCGGGCTGGCGTCGGGCGAGTTCATCCTCTGGCCGTACATCGCCTCCCAGGTCGGGCTCATCTTCATCTGGGGAGCCGCGATCGGGATCATCACGCAGTGGTTCCTCAACATGGAGATCGAGCGCTACACGCTGGCCACCGGCGAGACCGCGCTCACCGGCTTCAGCCGCATGTGGAAACACTGGGGCCTGGTCTTCGTCCTCATGACGCTCTGCTCGAACCTCTGGCCCGGCTGGGTCACCACGTCCGCGACCATGGTGACGTACCTGACCGGGTCGGGCGAGGGCAGCGTGCGGTGGATCGCGATCGGCATGCTCGTCGTGATCGCGCTCGGCCTGACGCTGGCGCCGGTCATCTACACCGCGCTCGAACGCGTCATCTTCGTCAAGATCGCCCTGGTGGCGACGCTGATCGTGGTGGCGGTCCTGTTCGCCATCAACGCCGACAGCTGGATCGAGCTGGGCAAGGGCCTGTCGGTCGGGGCCAGGTTCCCCGTGCCGCCGCTGGAGTTCTCGGTGCTGATGGGCGCCATCGCGTACGCCGGCGCGGGCGGCGGGCAGAACCTGTGCCAGAGCAACTGGATCCGCGACAAGGGCTTCGGCATGGGCCTGTACGTCCCGCGCCTGGTCAGCCCGGTCACCGGTCAGGAGGAGGCGGCCGCGTCGACGGGCTTCCAGTTCGCCCCCACCAAGGAGAACCTGGCGCGCTGGAAGCAGTGGTGGCGTTTCGCGAACATCGAGCAGGCGTGGACGTTCGCCGTGGTGTCGTTCGTGACGATCGCGTTCATGTCGATGCTGGCCTACTCCACCGTGTTCGGCCGGGAGGGGCTGGCCAACAGCATCGAGTTCCTCCACGCCGAGGGCGAGGTACTGCAGAACGTCGTCGGGCCGTGGTTCGGCGTGCTGTTCTGGGTGATCGGGGCACTGGCCCTGTTCGCCTCGGCCATGGGCATCGTCGACTACACCTCGCGGCTGGCCTCCGACACCATCAAGACGGTCTACCTGCGTGACAAGCCGGTCTCCGTGAACCGGGTCTACTTCGTCACGGTCTGGGCCATGGCGGTGATCGGGATCGTCATCCTGCTGGCCGGGCTCGACCAGCCGCTCATCCTGCTGGTGTTCTCGGCGTGCTTCGCGGCCGTGATGATGTTCGTGTACTCGATCCTGCTGATCATCCTCAACCGGCGCTCGCTGCCCGAGGCCATCCGGGTGCGCACGTACCGGCTGGGGGCGCTGGTGTGGTCGGTGGCCTTCTTCGGCATCCTGACCGTGCTGGTGGTGATCCAGCAGGCGCAGAACCTCTTCGGCGGCCAGTGACCCGCGGCCGGCTACGCTGACGGGCCGACCCGCCCAGTGACCCGGCCAGGCGACCCGGCGACCCGGCGACGGTCAGCGTTGCCGGGTCCTGCCTGTTCTGGCCCCATCCGCCTCTGCGCGTCGGCGGAAGGTTGACCTCAACCGAGCTTGAGGTTGAAGACTCGGTCGCATGAACGTGATCGAGGTGACCAAATTCGGCGGTCCTGAGGTGCTGGAGGTCCGGCGGCGGCCTGACCCCGAGCCAGGTCCAGGACAGGTGCTCATCGGCGTGTCCGTGGTGGACGTGATGTCGCTGGACGCGCAGTTGCGTGCGGGCTGGGGGCGGGAGTGGTTCCCGAACAAGCCGCCCTTCGTGCCCGGTACCGGGGTCGCCGGGCGGGTGCTGTCCGTGGGTGAAGGCGTCGATGCCGGGTGGGCAGGGCGGCGGGTGGCCGCGTTCCTGCCGGGCGGCGGTGGGTACGCCGAGCGGGTCGTGGCCGAGGTGGAGACCGTGGTCGGGGTGCCGGACGAGGTTCCCTTGTGGCGGGCGGCCTCGGTGCTGCAGGTGGGACCCGCCGCCCTGAGCCTGGTGGCGGCGGCCGAGCTGAAGCCCGGGATGCGGGTGCTCGTCACGGGGGCCGGGGGCGCGCTGGGGCTGCCGATCGTGCGGCTGGCCCGCGCGGCCGGTGCCCAGGTGACCGCCGCGGCCAACGGTGCGGCCAAGCGGGAGGCGGCGCTGGAGGCGGGGGCGCACGAGGCGGTCGGCTACGGCGAGCTGAAGGGTCCCGTCGATGCGGCGGCCGATCAGCCCGACGGCCCCGACGGTTCGGCGGTCGGCGGTCCCGACGGCGAGGCGCCCGGCCGGTCCGGCGGTTCCGGCGGCGAGGCGGGCGGGCCGGGTGGCGGGCGGGCCGGCGACGGGCTCGGCGAGGTGGGCCAGGGGTTCGATGTGGTGTTCGACGGGGTCGGCGGTGAGGTGGGAGGTGCCGCGTACGCGCTGGTGAAGCCCGGCGGCACGTTCTTCGCCTACGGCGTCCCCAGTGGCTCGACCGCGCTGATCAGCCCAGGAGCCGCGCGGGTGGTCGGCATGGAGCAGGTGCAGTTCGCGCCGGACGAGTTCCGAACGCTCGCCCGCCAGGCCCTGGAGAGCGTCACGACCGTCGTGGGGCTGGCCGTGCCGCTGGAGCGGGCGGGCGAGGCGCACGAGGCGCTGCGGCGGCGCGAGCTGGTCGGCAAGGCGCTGCTGCTGGTCACCGCGCACGCCGCCCGCTACCACGCCCACGGCGGCCCGGAGGTGCTGGCGGTGGACGAGGTGCCGCTCCCCGAGCCGGGGCCGGGCCAGGTGCGGGTCGCGGTCAGGGCGGCCGGGGTGAACCCCATCGACTGGAAGCTGCGCCGCGGTTCCATGGGCCCGCCGCTCGACGGGCCCGAGGGCACCGGGATCGAGCTGGCCGGGACGATCGACGCCATCGGTCCGGGCGTGACCGGGTGGAGGCTCGGCGAGCCGGTGTTCGGGCAGGTCGCGTCGGGGGCGGCGGCCACGCACGCGATCGCGGACGCGGCGGCGCTGGCGGCCAAGCCGGACGACCTGACGTACGAGGAGGCCGCCGCGCTGCCGGTCGCCGTCGAAACCGCCCGGCGCACGCTGCGCCTGCTGGACCTCCGGCCGGGGGAGACGCTGCTGATCCACGCCGTCGCGGGCGGCGTCGGGCTGGCCGCCGCGCAGCTGGCCCTCGCGAGGGGAGCCCGGGTCGTCGGTACGGCGAGCGAGCGCCACCACGCCTTCCTCCGCGATCTCGGCGTCCACCCGGTCACCTACGGCGAGGGCCTGGCGGACCGCCTGCCGGGGCCGATCGACCGGGTGCTGGACGCCTCGGGCAGGGGCGAGCTGGAGCTGTCCGTACGGCTCACCGGCGACCCGGACAGGGTGGTCACCATCGCCGACCCGGCCGGAGCGGCGAAGCTGGGGGTGCGCTTCTCGACCGGCCGCGGCGAGGCAGCGTCCTTCGCGGGCGGCTCCGAGGACGGTTCGACCGGCGGCGCACCAGGGCAGGCGGGCCCGGCCCATGGCGTACGGATCCCGGTGGCGGAGACGTACCCCCTGGAGCGGATCGCCGACGCGCACCGGCGCAGCGAGGACGGCCACTTCCTCGGCAAGATCGTGGTGAACACGGAAAGCTTCTTGCCGCGATAGCGGGCACACTGGTCTGCATGCTGGAAACCTCCGCCCGCCTGCTGAAGCTCCTGTCCCTGCTCCAGGCACACCGGGAATGGACGGGGCCGGAGCTGGCGGCCCGGCTCGAGGTCTCCACGAGGACGATCCGCAACGACGTCGAGCGCCTGCGCACGCTCGGCTACCCCGTGCACGCCACGCCGGGGGTGGCGGGCGGCTACCGGCTGGGCGCGGGGGCCGCGCTGCCGCCCCTGCTGCTCGACGACGAGGAGGCCGTCGCGATGGCGGTCGGGCTGGGCAGGGCGGCGGGCGGGGGTGTGGAGGGCATCGAGGAGAGCTCCGTGCGCGCCCTGGCCAAGCTGGAGCAGGTGCTGCCGTCGCGGCTGCGCCGCCGGGTGAACACGCTGAACGCCTACACGGTGCAGATCCCCGGGCAGGTCCCCGGCAGCACCCCGGCGGTGTCCCCCGAGGTGCTGACCACGATCGCGAACGCGGCCCGCGACCACGAGCGGCTGCGCTTCGACTACACCGGCCACGAGGGCGGGACGACGGTGCGGAACGTGGAGCCGCACCGCCTGGTGCACCGGCGGGGCCGCTGGTACCTCGTGGCGTACGACGTCGAGCGGGACGGCTGGCGCACGTTCCGGGTCGACAGGGTGCGACCGCGCACGCCGTCCGGGCCCCGGTTCACGCCGCGCGAGCCGCCCGCGGACGGCGACGTGGCGGCGTACGTGGAGAAGGGCGTCAACACGGCCATGTGGCGCCACAGCGGCACGGTGCTGGCGCACGCTCCGGCCGAGCGGCTGCGCGCGCTGTCGCTGGGGCCGGAGATCGAGCCGGTCGACGATGCCACCTGCCTGCTGAAGCTGGGCGGCGACGATCTGGACGGGATGGCCGCGTGGCTGGGCTTCATCGGGGTGGACTTCGAGGTGCTCGACCCGCCCGAGCTGGCCGAGGCCGTGGTGAGGCTGTCCGAGCGCTACCGGCGGGCGGTCAGCGGGCGGTCAGGGCGCGGTCAGCGGGGGGCGGCAGGCTGCCCGACATGAAGAACATGACGCAGGTCGCGGGCGGCAAGGACGACTTCCAGCTCGTCCGCCATCTCACGCTCAAGGGCGACCAGGTCGAGATCGGCAGGGCGCTCACCGAGGAGGCCCGCCGGCTGGGCTGGGCGCCGGCCCCGGTGGATCCCACGGTGGGCCGGGCGCGCAGGACGTGGTTCGAGCGGTACTGGCCGCAGCACCACGCCCGCATGGACGGCGCGGCGGCGGCCCTCGGGCTGGACCCCGACCAGGACGAGCTGGCCCTCGACGGGCTGGGGTTCGTCCCGCACGGCTCCGGCTGCTCGGCCCTGTGGGTGCCGCCGTCGGCGGCCACGGACGGCCACGGCAGGGCGGGCCGCAACTACGACTTCTTCCCCACGACCACCAGCGAGATCATGGGCGGCGAGCCCCGGCCGGGGGAACTGCCCATGGCCTCGCGTCCGTACGTGATCACGACGGTGCCGGACGAGGGGCTCGCCTCGACCGTGATCACCATGTCGGACCTCGACGGCTGCATGGACGGCGTCAACGAGGCGGGACTGGCGGTCATGCTGCTGGTCGCCGACATCGAGAACGCCGCGCCGCCGGAGCAGGTCTCGCCGCAGGTGGGGGTGGGGAGCGTGCAGCTGCCCAGGTTCCTGGTCGACACCTGCGAGAACGTGGAGCAGGCCAAGCAGGCGCTGCTCGGCGCGAAGCACTACGACCACGGCATGCCCCTGCACTACCTGGTGGCCGACGCCAACGGTCAGGCGTTCGTGTGGGAGCGGGGCAGGGACGGCGCCGAGCACATCGTGGAGTTCGGCGACGGCCCGCTCTGCGTCACCAACCACCTGCTGCACCGCCACCCCGACCCGATGGACCTGCCCGCCGACGGCCCGGCGACGTTCCGGACGTACGGGCGGCTGCGCGCGCTGCACGAGCGGAGCAAGGGCGTCGCCATGTCGCCGGACGACCTGCGCGACAGCTTGCGCGCGGTGCGCCAGCAGGAGGACCCAGGGCTGCCCTTCCGCACCCTGTGGACCACGGTCTTCGACACGGCCGCGCGTACCCTCTCCACGCGCTTCTACCTGGGCGACGGCCGGGGTTACAGCGACGAGCTGGTGTTCGGCTGCTCCGACAGGTAGTCGTCGCGCACCTTCGAGCGCGACAGCTTGCCCGTGGGCGTGCGCGGCAGCCGGGAGCGGTACTCGATCACCTTCGGCCGCTTGAACCTGGCGATACGCGGCTCGCAGTGCTCCAGCAGCTCGGCGGTCAGCCGGGGGCCGGGCTCGGCCCCTTCGGCGGGCTGGACGAGGGCGACCACGTTGTGCCCCCACTCCTCGTCGGGCACGCCGATGACGGCCACGTCCGCCACCGCCGGGTGCTCCAGCAGGGCGGCCTCGATCTCGGCGGGGTAGATGTTCACCCCGCCGGAGACGATCAGGTCGGTACGCCTGTCGCACAGGAACAGATAGCCGTCCTCGTCGAGGAAGCCGATGTCACCCGGCGAATACCATTCGCCCATCATGCTGGCGGCGGTCTTCGCCGGGTCCTTGCGGTATTCGAACGTTCCCATGCCGGACTTCACGTAGATCATGCCGGGCTCGCGGGGCGGCAGCTCCATGCCCGCCTCGTCGACGATCTTGGCCTCGAACGTGGGCGCGGGCCTGCCGACGGTGCCCGGCCTGGCCAGCCACTCGTGCGGCTTGACCGCGAACGCGATCGTCGACTCGGTCGAGCCGTAGTACTCGTACAGCACCGGCCCCCACCACTCCATGATCTGCCGCTTGACCGCGACCGGGCAGGCGGCGGCGGTGTGGATGACCTGGCGCAGGCTCGACACGTCGTACTTGCCCCTGACGTCCTCCGGCAGTTGCAGCATGCGGTGGAACATGGTCGGCACCATCATCGCGTTGCTCACCCGGTGCCGCTCGATGAGCTCCAGGATGGTCACCGGCTCGAACCGGGGCGCGATGACCACGGTGTGGCCTAGATGCAGCGCGAACTGGGTGTGCGCGCACGGCGACGAGTGGTACATCGGCGAGGTCACCAGGTGCGTCTCGTCGCCCGGCCGCAGGTCCACGACCTCGCCGAGGAACCACGTGTAGAGCGGCACCAGCTGCTCGGGCTCGCCGCCCGGCAGCGGCCGCTGCACGCCCTTGGGGAAGCCGGTGGTGCCCGAGGTGTACCACATGACCGCCCCGGACGTCCGCTCCCCGGGCGCGCCGGTGGGCTGCCCCGCGGCCAGGGCGGCCGTCCCGGTCTCCGCGCCGGGCACGTCGAAGCCGGGCCCCGCCACCACCAGCCGGGCGTCGCAGTCGTCCAGGATGTACGCCACCTCGGACGCCGTCAGATGCCAGTTGATCGGTACGTAGTAGAGCCCGGTCTGCGCGGTCGCCATGAGCATGACGACGGCGTCGAGGCCGTTGGGCAGCACTCCCGCCACCACGTCGCCGGTGCCGAGCCCGCGCGCCCGCAGGCCGTGCGACACCTGGTTGACCAGGGCGAGCAGCTCGCCGTAGGAGGTCACCGTGCCGTCGGCGTCGATCACCGCGCGGCGGCCCGGGTCGGCGGCGGCGATGGCGTAGAAGCCGGGCAGCCCGCTGACGTCCATCACAGCTCCAGCAGGTCGGCGAGGCGGGCCCGGTGGACGCGGGGCGGGCCGAGCAGCACCTCGTCCGCCTTGGCCCGCTTGTAGTAGAGGTGCGCGTCGTGCTCCCAGGTGTAGCCGACGCCGCCGTGCAGCAGCAGGTGGTCGCGTGCCACCTCGAAGCAGGCGCGGCCGACGTACGCCTGGGCGAGCGCGGCGGCCTCGGGCAGCTCGTCAGGCGACTCGTCGGCGGCCCAGGCGGCGTACCTGACGATCGACTCGGCCTGTTCGAGCTTGCACCACATGTCGGCGAGCTTGTGCTTGACCCCCTGGTACGACCCGATGTAGCGCCCGAACGCGACGCGGATCTTGGCGTAGGCCACGATGGCCTCCAGGGCGGCCCGCATCACCCCGAGCTGCTCGGCCGCCAGCGCGACGCACAGCCGGTCCCCGACCTCGGGGGCCGGGCCGAGCACGCGGGCGGGCGCGCCGTCGAGCGCCACCCGCGCCTGGCCGCGCGTCAGGTCGAGGCTCTCCAGCGGGGTCCTGGCGACGCCGGGGCCGGCCAGGTCCACCGCCACGAGGGCGGTGCCGCCGTCGGGCAGGCGGGCGGGCGCGACCAGCACGTCCGCCTCCATCCCGCTGAGCACCCGCTCCAGCGTGCCGCGCGCGGCGGCGCCGTCGAGGTCAAGAACGCCCTGGCCGCCGGACGCCCCGGCGCGGAACGCGAGCGTGGCCGTGACCCGGCCCTCCGCGATGCCGCCGAGCAGCTCCTTGTCGGGCGTGGCCGCCAGGGCGATCGCGGCGAACGCGGTCGCCAGGAACGGGCCCGGCAGCAGGGTGGCGCCCGTCTCCTCCAGCGCGACCGCCAGCTCGGCCAGGCCCGCGCCCGCGCCGCCGTACTCCTCGGCGACGATGAGCCCGGACAGGCCGAGTTCGCCGTTGAGCCTGGCGTACACCTGCGGGTCGTAGCCGTCGCGCACCTTGGGCAGCGGCGAGGCGGCGCGCAGGAACGCGCGTACGGCCTCGCGGAGCTGCCGCTGCTCCTCGTCGAGTACGAGCTTCACCCCTGCGTCCCCACCTTCAGGTCCTTGAACGGCACGTTCTTGTCCACCCGGGGCTCCGGCGGCAGGTTGAGCACGCGGTCGCCCACGATGTTGCGCATGATCTCGTTGGTGCCGCCGCCCAGTGACATGCCGGGAGCCATCGAGATCGCGCGGGCGAGCGGATGGTCGCCCAGCACGGACTCGGGGCCGGCCAGCCGCGTGGCGAGGTCGGCGCGGTACATGGTCAGCTCGGCCAGCAGCAGCTTGGCGGCGCTGCCCCGGGCGCCGGGGAAGATCCCCGCCTCGGTCTCCTGGGCCAGCCGCTGGTTGAACAGCGCCAGCGCGCGGTCGCGGATGTGCAGCTCCACGAGCTCGTCGCGGACCAGCGGGTCGCCGGTGTCGACCGACGTGCGCAGCGCCTCCAGCGAGGTCGGGTCGTCCTTCTGGCCGCCCATGCCGACGCCCGCCGAGATCGACAGCCGCTCGTGCAGCAGCGTCGTGACGGCCACGCTCCAGCCGTCGTCGACCTCGCCGACGCGGTGCTCGTCGGGGATCGGCACGTCGTCGAAGAAGATCTCGTTGAAGTTGGCCCTGCCGCTCATGTCCTTCAGCGGCCGGACCGTCACGCCGGGGTGGTGCATGTCGACCACGAACATGGTCAGCCCCTTGTGCTTGGGCACGTCCACGTTGGTGCGGGCCAGCAGCAGGCCCCAGTCGGCGTGGTGGGCGACCGAGGTCCACACCTTCTGGCCGTTGACGATCCAGTGGTCGCCGTCGCGCTCGGCCCTCGTCTGCAGGCTCGCCACGTCGCTGCCCGCGCCGGGCTCGGAGAAGAGCTGGCACCAGATCTCCTCGCCGCGCAGCAGCGGCCGCAGGAAGCGCTCGCGCTGCGCGTCGGTGCCCCGGTCGACCAGCGTGGGCCCGGTCATGCCGAGACCGATCGAGAAGACGTACGTGGGGAGCGCGTGGCCGCGGGACTCGGCGGCGAACGCGCGCTCCTCGGCCTGCGTCAGCCCCTGCCCGCCCCACTGCCGCGGCCAGGTGATGCCGGAGTAGCCGGCGTCGTGGAGCTTGGCCATGAACTCCTTGGCCGTCGCGATCGGGTCCGTCTCCGGGTGGCCGTCCGCCGGGACGTTCGCCTGCAGCCAGGCCCTGGCGGCGCGTCGATAGTCGGCAAGGTTCACATCGACTCCTTGGCAATCAGTGCTCACTTACTCTAACCAGGCCGCCGGACGGCGCATAGAGCCTTGTTCTGGAGGCCTTTAGCGTGATTTGTCGCTGAATCTCCGCTAAATGGAGCCGGGGGCACGTACTGTGATCATCTGGTCACGGGGGGATTGAGGTGATCGCACGGCTTGACCGCTCCATCCGCGCGCGGCTGGCGCTGTGGGCCAGCGTCGCGATGGCCGTGCTGTGCCTGGGGGCCATGGCGGCCGTGCTGTGGGTGGGCCACAACGTCGCGCTCGACTCCCGTACGAGAGAGGTGCTGAGCGTCTCCCGCCGCTGGGCCCACGAGGTGCGGGAGAACAAGCCGCCCCCCGTCGTCACCCCCGCGGTGAAGGGCCTGCAGGTCATCGACCCGTCCGGACGGGTGGCGTCCTCGACTCCCAACCTGATCGGCGAGCCGCGCCTGGCCACCCTGCTCCCGGACCCCGACATGAGCACCCGCTCCGACGAGGTGTGCGACCTGCCGCAGCTCGGCGGCGAGTGCCAGGTGGTGGCCGTCGCCCGGGCCGGCCGCCCGGACGGGAACTGGCTCGTCTACGCCTTCAACCCCTCGGCGCCCTGGTACGTCAACCCCGCCGTGATCGGCCTGGCCTCCGGCCTGTCGGCACTGCTGATCGCGATCACCTGGTTCGGCGTGTCGAGGGTGGTGTGCAGGACGCTCGCGCCGGTGAACGAGATCACCGAACGCCTGAACGCGATCACCTCCGGCGAGGAGGCCATGCGCGTGCCGGTGCCGGCCAACACGAACGAGATCAAGGCGCTCGCGGAGGCCGCCAACCGGACCCTGGCGCGGCTGGAGGCGGCGATGGAGCAGCAGCGCAGGTTCGCCTCGGACGCCTCCCACGACCTGCGCAGCCCCATCACGGCCATGCGCGCCGAGCTCGAGATGGCCATGCTCGTCCCCGACGAGACCGACTGGTGCGAGACCGGCGTCAGGCTCAAGGCCAGTTTGGACCGGCTGCAGAACATCGTCGCCGACCTGCTCACCCTGACCAAGCTCGACGCCGGCGCGCCCGGGCGGCTGGAAGCCGTCGACCTGGCCGAGCTGGTCGCCGCCGAGACCACCAGGCCGCGCGCGAAGAGGATCGTCACCAGCCTGCAACCCGAGGTGGTGGTCACGGGCGACCGGCTCAGGCTGGCCCGCCTGCTGACGAACCTGCTGGACAACGCCGAGCGGCACGCCGACAGCACCATCACCGTGACCGTGCGGCGGGACTGCGACGCCGTGCTCGAGGTGATCGACGACGGGGCGGGCATCGCGCCGGAGCAGCGCGAGGTCGTCTTCCGGCGTTTCGCCCGGCTGGACGCCGCGCGCAGCCGCGACGCCGGGGGCACCGGGCTCGGCCTGCCCATCGCCCGCGAGATCGCGCGGGCCCACCAGGGCACCCTCAAGATCGAGGACTCCGACACGGGCGCCCGCTTCGTCCTGCGCATACCGATACGACAAGACTGATGGTGGGTATGACACGCTTTCGACCCCACAAGAGGCTTCGGAAAGGTGAGCGACCCGCAGTGACATCAGGGCTCAGCCGATTAAGGCGTACGGATTTACTGAAGACGGCCTGCGAGGTCATCGCGGATCAGGGGTTCGGGCACACCCGTACCATCGACATAGCCAAAGCCGCCGGCGTCAGCCAGGCGCTGCTCTTCTACCACTTCGAAAGCAAGGAACGCCTGTTCGCGCAGGCCTTCGCCTACGCCGCCCGCCAGCATCTCGAGGCGCTGATCGCCATCGAACGCTCCACGGCCACCCCGTTCGACCGGCTGCGCACCCTGCTGCGGCTCTGCTCGCCGGCGACCCCCACCGAGGGCTGGCGGCTGTGGATCGAGGCGTGGTCGGAGGCGGTGCGCAACCCCGAGCTGGAGGCGATCTCCCGGCGCATCGACTCCCAGGGCCGCGTGCTGTTACGGGAGATCATCGAGTCGGGCGTCGCCTCCGGCGAGTTCGCGTGCAACGACCCCGACGGGGCCACGTGGCGGATCCTCGCGCTCGTCGACGGGCTGGCGATCCAGACGCACGTCCATCCCAAGGTGCTGTCCAGACGCCGGGTCAACGTGCTGATCCGCACGGCCGCCGCCGCCGAGCTCGGGCTCTCGGCCGACGAGCTGTGACCCGCCCTGCCGGCGCCTGCTCGCTCCGCGCGCGCCTGGCGATCAGGACCTCGGTGGCCACCCCGTGCTCCCCACCTGCCGGAGGGATCGAGCGCGAGCAGCGCCCTCCTGGCCGCGTCCTCGAACGCCTCCACCGCGGCGCCGGCCGGATCGCGACCGTGCCGGGACCGCGCCCAAGGTCGAGTACGGTGGCGTCGCGGCCGAACGTCTTCGCCAGGTGCTCGATGGCCAGGTCGCCATGGCCGACGTGGTGGCGGGCGTAGTACGACGCAGCGCCGCCGAACAGGTCGGTCATGAATGGCACCATATACAGGTTCGATGTCATCGTTGGAAGGTTCTGATCCTTGAGGCGGCTCATCACGGTCCTGCTGCTCGCCCTCGCCGCCGCCTGGGTCGCGCAGCCCGCGGCCCAGGCGCACAACGTGCTGGTCGGCAGCGACCCCAAGGACGGGGCCACGCTGGACGCCGCGCCCTCGCGGGTGACGCTGGTGTTCGACCAGGCGGTACGCCAGGGCTACGCCCAGGTGGGCGTCACGGGCGCCGACGGGTCCTCGTGGGCGGACGGCAGCGCCGAGGTGGCGGCCGAGCGGGTGTCCGTCCGCGTCAAGCCGCTGCCGGCGGGCGGCGCGTACGTGGTGGGCTACCGGATCCTGTCCGCCGACGGCCACCCGGTCACCGGCAAGATCACCTTCACCCTGTCCCCCGGCGCCGCCGGCGCCCCCGCCACCGGCCAGGCCCCTCCCCGTCAGGCGGCCAAGGACGCGGCTGCGGCGGAGGCGGCCGCGGGCGGCGGGGCCGGCATGGCGGTGGTGTGGATCGTGGGCGCCCTGCTGCTGCTCGCGGCCGGCACCGCCGTCGCCCTGCGCCGCTCCCGTCCGGCCCTCGCCGCGCAGGCCCAGCCCGCGTCCGGCCCGCCTCCGGCCCCCGAGGGTGTCCAGGGCTCCGGGCCTCGCCCCGTCCCGGAGGACGGTCCAGGTTCGGGGACGCGTCCCACCACGGAGGACCTCCCGGATGTGGAGGCGCGTCCCACCACGGCGGACCTCCCGGATGCAGGGACGCATCCCGCCGCTGAGGACCTTTCGTCATCCGAGGGTCGCCAGCCGGAGGCGGGCGCGGGGAGGCGGGCGTGAGCGTTTCCGCGCCCACCGTCCCCCGCCGGATGAGCGAGGGCCGGCTGGTGGCCGGCGCGTTCGGCGTGTGCGCCCTCGTCGCCGCCGTGGCCGCCAGCACGTTCACCGCGCAGCAGGCCGTGCCCGGCATCCCCATGCCCGGCCCGCTGGTGTCGGTCGGGCTGCCGATCGTGCGCGTGCTGCTCGACCTTTCAGCCGTGGCCGTGGTCGGGCTGAGCCTGGTGGCCAAGCTGCTCGGGTTCAACGACCCGGAGCGCACCGAGCCGGTCATGCTCAGGGTCCGGCCGCTGGCCGTGATCGCGGCCTGGGCCTGGGCCATCTGCGCGCTGCTCACCATCGTGTTCCAGACGGCCGAGCTCAACCCGGGCGGCGTGCCGACGTTCGGGATGATCGCGGATTACGTCGAGAGCGTCGGCACCGGCCAGGGCCTGCTGTTCAGCGCGGCGTGCGCGCTGGCGGCGGCCGGGATCGGGCTGATGGCGGTGCGGTTCGGCGAGAAGGTGCCCGCCGAGCTGCGCGTGATCGTGGCGCTGTTCGGGCTGCTGCCGATCCCCGTCACCGGCCACGCCGTGAACTCCGTCTGGCACGACCCGATCATGGTCTCGATGGAGATCCACGTGATGGGCGCGGCGGCGTGGGCGGGCGGCATGGTGGCGACGGCCGTGTTCGTGGCGCCGCACCCGCACCTGCTGGCCGTGGCGCTGCCCAGGTTCTCCAGGATCGCCACCGTGTGCGTGTTCATGGTGGCCGGGTCGGGGCTGATCACCGGGCTCGGCACGATGGCGCTCACACCCGGCGTGACACTGCCCGGCGCGCTCCTGACCAGCCACTACGGCGTGCTGGTGCTGGTCAAGACGGCGCTGGTGGCCGCGCTCGTGCCGCTGGCCGCGCACATCCGCTTCCGGCTGATACCGGCCATCCGCGCCGGCCGGGCCACCGCCCTGGTGGGCTGGGCGGCGGCCGAGGTGGGCGTGATGGGGTTGGCGTACGGCGTGGCGGTGGCGATCACCCGCTCCTCCATCGCCTGAGCCCCCGCTTGGGGCGGGCTCAGCCTGGTGCGGCGGCGCCTGCGGGGGTGGGCACGGCGGGCGTCTCGACCATGCGGGGCCCGCGCCGGCGCGTGGCCCACTCGGCGGCCAGCCAGACGGCCAGCAGCCCGAGCCCCGCCCAGACAGCCGACGACGGGACGAGCGGCGGCGCACCCAGCAGTTCCTCCTGGCCCTTGAGCACGCCGTACACCGCGCCCATGACCGTGCTCTGGACGGCGAGCGCGGCGTAGGCGGCGGCCGTCCCGGCGGCGGCGCCCAGCACGGCCCGTACGGCGGGCACGCGCACGAGGAACGCGAGGTCCACCACGAGCCCCGCGACGACCAGGAAGAACGGCACCGCCGACGGCGGGAAGCCGGTGAAGGTCAGCAGCGGCCAGATCACGGTGCGGAAGCCCACGTAGGCGGCGGCCACCAGCGTCGCGGCCCCGAACCTGCCGATCAGCAGCCTGGCCACGACCAGCACGGACAGGCCGACGACCACCGCGTAGACGGGGTAGAGCGCGTCGGGCACCGGCAGCGTGAAGCCCATCATCATCTCCCGGTCCACCGGCCGCTCCATCTGGTCGGCGGCGAAGCGGAGCAGGATCGGCTCGGCGTAGGTCACGTGGTTGTCCCAGGCGCCGATCGACAGGATGCCGTACTCCTGGTGCTGCTCGGGGAAGTGCACGTTCTCCAGGAAGAACGCGAAGAACGCGCCGAGCACGACGGTCCGCTCCCTGCCGGGCGGCGCGCCCATGAACCAGCCGCGGATCACGCCCGCGATCATGAAGAACGTCCCGACGTACAGCATGATGTGCGACGGGCTCCACGAGGTGATGTCGAGCCCGTTGACGCGGTGGTTGATCAGGTCGAGCGGGACCGCGATGAGGAAGATCCCGGTGCCCCACTGGATGAGCCGGAGCGCCGCCTTGTCGGCGCCGTAGCCCGTGTAGCCGTGGATCAGGGTCAGCGCGACGGCGATGGCCGTGCCCGCGGAGTTGAGCAGGTGGGGCGGGGCGAGGTCGTCGCGCAGCCACTTGAAGTGCCACGAGACGTCCCACGCCGATCCGAGCAGCTTGAGCGTGAGCGCCACCAGCCAGCCGAAATAGAGCACCCTGAACAGGTCTTGCGGCGTCTCGCGCCCCGCCTGGCCCCTGGTCCAGTACGGCAGGGCCCACGCGGCGGCCCTCTTGAACGATGCTGGAGACTTCACGAAGGTGCATCTTACGGTTTCGCAGGTCGTGCCAGGTGCGCCCGGGTGCCTCAGGACGCCGAGGCGCGCAGGGAGTACATGAGCGGGATCCGCGGCGCGCCCTCCGGGAAGCGGTAGTCGCCCCGGTTCCCCGTCAGGGAGGGGAACTGCCGGTAGAGGGTGTGGCCGTGCTCGTGCACGGAGTCCACCCGCAGCCCGGCCGCCACCACGGCGTTGATCACCTCGCCGAGCCCGTGCTGGAACTGCACGGAGGTCTGGTGCTCCAGGATTTCGCTGCCGGTGTAGGTGTACGGGTACTCCCAGACGTGGGGGCCGCGGTCGAAGTAGTCGTGGGCGACGGTGGTGCCCGTCTCCTCGTCGAGGATGGCGGCGAACGGGTGGAACTCGGCGAGGTAGAGGAAGCCGCCGGGTTCGAGCAGCCCGGCGACCGTCTCGGCCCAGCGGGTGAGGTCGGGCAGCCACACCAGCGCCCCGAGCCCGGTGTAGACGATCTCGTACGTCGCTCCGCCGAGCGCCTCGGCCGCGTCGTACACGTCGGCGGTGACGAACCGGGCGGGGATGCCGCAGTCGGCGGCGATGGCCCTGGCCTGCTCGATGGCGGCCTCGGAGAAGTCGAGCCCGGTCACCTCCGCGCCGAGCCTGGCCCAGGACAGGGTGTCGAGGCCGAAGTGGCACTGGAGGTGCAGCAGGCGGCGACCGGACACGTCGCCGACCTCCTCCCGCTCGAACGCCCGCAGCGGGCTCTGGCCCGCCTTGAATCCCTCGACGTCGTAGAAGTCGCTGGCGACGTGGATGGGAACGCGCGCGTTCCAGTTGGCCCTGTTGACGTCCCGGTAGTCCATGAGGTGGAAGGGTAGGCGAGCGCCCGCTCCCGCCGCCGCCGATTTTCCTGGCTCCCGCGGCGTCTCAGCGATCTCTCAGGTGTGAAAAGTAGGCTCACCGGCATGAAGCGTGTGGCCGCGCTGGCGGCGGCCCTCGCCCTCATCGGGGTGACGGCGTGGCTGGTGTGGCCGTCGGCTCCTGAGGTGCGGGGTCAGGACCAGACAATCACCGTCGTCGACGGACCGGACGACGACCAACGGGTGGAGCTCGATACGACCTTCTTCCCGCCGCCTGACGGCGGGAAGGCGCCGGCCGTGCTGATCGCCCACGGATTCGGCGGCACCAAGCAGAGCGTGCGCCAGCAGGCGATCGACGTGGCCCGGCAGGGGTACGCGGTGCTGACCTGGTCGGCGCGCGGCTTCGGGCGTTCGACCGGCGAGATCGCGCTCAACTCCCCCGACTACGAGGTCAAGGACGTCAAGCAGCTGATCGACTGGCTGGCGAAGCGGCCTGAGGTGCGGCTGGACGCCGCGGGCGACCCGCGCGTGGGCATCGCGGGCGGCTCGTACGGCGGCGCCATCGCGCTGATGACGGCGGCCCTCGACCACCGCGTCGACGCGATCGTGCCGCAGATCACCTGGTCGGACCTCGCCGCCGCGCTCTTCCCCAACGCGGCCACCCAGACCACCTCCGGCGCCGCCTCCGCCGAGAGCACCGTCACCGTCGACCCGGCCACGGGCGCCATCGGGCAGGACGCCGAGGGCGGCGTCTTCAAGCGCATGTGGGCGGGCATCTTCTTCGGCCAGGGCGTCTCGCTCGACGCATCCTCGCTGCTGGGCCGGCGCGAGGCCGCCGCCCCGCTGACCCCCGAGCAGGCCCGCTGCGGCCGGTTCCTGCCCACCATCTGCGACATCTACCAGCAGGTCGCCACGAACGGCCGGGCCACGCCGGAGGCCGTCTCGCTGCTGCGCGCGTCGAGCCCGATCACCGTGGCGAACCAGATCAAGGCGCCCACGCTGCTCATCCAGGGCCAGCGCGACTCGCTGTTCCCGCTGAGCCACGCCGACGCCACCGCCAGGGCCATCGCCGCCGCCGGCACCCCGGTGAGCCTGGCCTGGTTCGACGGCGGGCACGACGGCGGCGACGGCGAGGCGGAGTGGGTGGCGGAGCAGTCCTCCGCCTGGTTCGCCCGCTACCTCAAGGGCGACACGTCGGCCCCGGCGGTGAGCGCGTTCACGGTGACCCGCGACGGCGGCCGTGACCCCGGCACCCGCCAGCGCATCCGCCTGCACCCGGAGGCCGGCTCCTACCCCGGCCTGACCGGCACGGACACCACCACCGTCCGGCTGAGCGGCCCCGAGCAGAACATCGTCAACCCGCCCGGCGGCGCGCCCGCCTCGATCTCGACGGTGCCCGGCGTCGGCAGCCTCCTGGGCGGCGGCCAGAGCGGCGGCGTGTCGATCGACATGCCGGGCCAGAGCGCCGCGTTCGAGTCCGCGCCGCTCACCGCTCCGCTCCAGCTCACCGGTAGCTCCACGGTGCGGATCAGGGTGACGGGCGAGGGCGAGGTGACGCTGTTCGCCAAGCTGTACGACGTGTCCGACGGCGCCCAGCCGCCGGCGCTGCCCGCCGGGCTGGTGGCGCCCATCAGGGTGACCATTCCCGAGGACGCGGCGAGCGCGGAGGCCGCCGTGACCCTGCCCGCCGTCGACTACCGCTTCGCCGCCGGCCACCGGCTCCGGCTGGTCGTGACCACGACGGACATGGGCTTCGCGACCCCCGCCACGCCGGCCGCGTACCAGGTGGCGCTGGCCTCGCCCGAGCTCAAGGTGCCGACCGTGCGCACGCTCGCCGCGCCCCCGAGCGGGGTGGCCTGGTGGGTGTGGGCCATGCCGCTGGCCGCCGTGGTCGTGGCCGGGGTCCTGCTGGCCACCGGCCGTACCGGGACCAGGAAGCGCCGCGCGGCCGTCCCGAGCCGCACGGACGGCGGCCAGGCGGGCACGGACCCCACAGGAGCGGACGCGGGCCTCGCGGGCGACGCGGACGTGCCGCTGGAGATCAGCGGGCTGACCAAGGCGTACCGGAACGGCGAGCTGGCCGTCGACGGGCTGTCGTTCCGCGTCGAGCGGGGCCAGGTGCTGGGCCTGCTCGGCCCGAACGGCGCGGGCAAGACGACCACGATGCGCATGATGATGGGCCTCATCCGGCCGGACGACGGCGAGATCCGCATCTTCGGCGAGCGCGTGACGCCCGGAGCGCCCGTGCTGTCCAGGTTGGGGTCGTTCGTGGAGGGGCCCGGGTTCCTGCCGCACCTGTCGGGACGCGACAACATCGAGCTGTACTGGGCCGCCACCGGACGGCCCGCCGCCGACGCGCACTTCGACGAGGCGCTGGAGATCGCCGGGCTGGGCAAGGCGCTGGAGCGGGCGGTGCGCACGTACTCCCAGGGCATGCGCCAGCGGCTCGCCATCGCCCAGGCCATGCTGGGCCTGCCCGACCTGCTCGTCCTCGACGAGCCCACGAACGGGCTCGACCCGCCCCAGATCCGCGAGATGCGCGAGGTGCTCAAGCGCTACGCGAGCGACGGCCGCACGGTGATCGTCTCCAGCCACATGCTGGCCGAGGTGGAGCAGACCTGCAGCCACGTCGTGGTCATGCAGCGGGGCAAGCTCGTGTCGGCCGGGCCGGTGTCGCGGCTGCTCACCTCGTCGGCGGCCACCACCAACGGGCACGGGCCGCGCCTGGAAGACGTGTTCCTCGACCTGATCGGAGACAAGCCGTGACCGTCGCGACGGGTTACGCGGCCCACCGCACGCTGCCGCTGCGCGTGGAGATCGTCAGGCAGTTCAAGCGGCGCCGCACGATGGTGATGTTCGGGCTGCTGCTGGCGCTGCCGTGGATCCTGGTGATCGCGTTCCAGTTCGGGCCGCAGCGCAACGGGCAGGGCCAGTCGCTGCGCATCTCCGACCTGGCGACCGAGAGCGGCCTCAACTTCGCCGCCTTCTCCCTGTCGGTGTCGGCCAGCTTCCTGCTGATGGTGGCGGTGGCGCTGTTCTGCGGCGACACGGTGGCCAGCGAGGCCAACTGGTCGTCGCTGCGCTACCTGCTGGCCGCGCCGGTGCCGCGCGACCGGTTGCTGCGGCAGAAGCTGATCGTCTCGCTCGGCTACTCGGCCGCGGCGGTGATCTGCCTGCCGCTGATGGCGCTGCTCGCGGGCACGCTGGCGTTCGGCTGGAACGACATCCAGGTGCCCGGCACGGGCGAGACCATCCCGGCCATGGACGTGCTGCCGCGCTTCGGCATCGTCATCGGCTACGCGCTGGTCAGCCAGCTCGTGGTGGCCGGGCTCGCCTTCCTCATCTCCACCATGACCGACTCGCCGCTGGGCGCGGTCGGCGGCGCGGTGGGCCTCTGGATCGTCTGCACCATCCTGCAGGCGGTGGAGGCGCTGGGGGTGCTGCGCGAGTTCCTGCCCACCTTCTGGAACAACGCCTGGCTCGACGCGCTGGCCCCCGAGCTGGACTGGAGCGGCATGGCCAAGGGCGCGTCGATCTCGATCACGTACGCGGCGCTGCTCGTCGCCGTCGCCTTCCGCCGCTTCCGCCGCAAGGACGTGGTGAGCTAGGCCCAGTCGAACGCCCTGGTCACCGCCTTCCTCCAGCCGGCGTACGCCTCCTCGCGGCGCTCCTCGCTCCACGTGGGCTCCCAGCGGCGGTCCTCCGCCCAGTGCGCCCGCAGCTCGGCCAGGTCCCGCCAGTAGCCGGCCGCCAGCCCGGCGGCGTAGGCGGCCCCGAGCGCGGTCGTCTCGGTGATGACCGGGCGGCTGACCGGCACGCCGAGGATGTCGGACTGGAGCTGCATGCACAGGTCGTTCGCGGTGACCCCGCCGTCGACCTTGAGGACGTCCAGGGCGACCCCCGAGTCGCGCCGCATCGCCTCGACGACGTCGCGGCTCTGGTAGCAGATCGCCTCCAGCGTGGCCCTGGCGAGGTGGGCGTCGGTGTTGAAGCGCGACAGGCCGACGATCGCGCCGCGGGCGTCGGGCCGCCAGTACGGGGCGAACAGCCCGGAGAAGGCCGGCACGAAGTACATCCCGCCGGAGTCCTCCACCTGCCGGGCGAGCGCCTCGCTCTGCGGCGCGGAGGTGATGACGTGCAGCTGGTCGCGCAGCCACTGCACGGCCGAGCCGGTCACCGCGATCGACCCTTCGAGCGCGAACACGGCGGGCCGGTCGCCGATCTTGTAGGCCGGGGTGGTGAGCAGCCCACTCCGCGAACGGACGCGGTCGGTGCCGGTGTTGAGCAGCAGGAAGTTGCCGGTGCCGTAGGTGTTCTTGGCCTCGCCGGGCGAGAAGCAGACCTGACCGACGGTGGCCGCCTGCTGGTCGCCGAGGATGGCGGTGATCGGCACCTCGCCGCCGAGCGGCCCGTACGGGATCGTCGTCCCGTAGGCGGCGGGCTCGGACGACGGCCGGATCTCGGGCAGCATCGGCCGCGGGATGCCGAAGAACGACAGCAGCTCGTCGTCCCAGTCCAGCGTCTCCAGGTCCATGAGCATGGTGCGGCCGGCGTTCGTCACGTCCGTGACGTGCACGCCGCCGTTCACGCCGCCGGTGAGGTGCCACAGGGTCCAGGTGTCGGTGGTGCCGAAGACGGCCTCGCCGCGCTCGGCCGCCTCGCGCACGCCGGCCACGTTCTCC
Source organism: Nonomuraea phyllanthi (assembly GCF_006334985.2). GTDB lineage: Bacteria > Actinomycetota > Actinomycetes > Streptosporangiales > Streptosporangiaceae > Nonomuraea > Nonomuraea phyllanthi. The sequence continues at coordinate 3,958 of NZ_VDLX02000010.1, read as the reverse complement.
AGGATCCACTGGATCTTGCCGCCGGAGAAGTACGCCCCGGGCCGCAGCCCCGTCCTGTCGCGGATGACGTCCCCGCGGCCGTCGCTCTCCAGCGCGGCGGCGATCCGGTCGGTACGGGTGTCCTGCCACACGATCGCGTTGTGGTACGGGCGCCCGGTGCGCCGGTTCCAGACGACGGTCGTCTCCCGCTGGTTCGTCAGCCCCAGCGCGGTGATGTCCTGGGCGTGCAGCCGGGCGCGCTGGAGCGTCGTCTGGATCACCGCGGCGGTACGCGTCCAGATCTCGATCGGGTTGTGCTCGACCCAGCCCGCCCTCGGCAGGATCTGCTGGTGTTCCAGCTGGAACTTGGCGACCTCGGCGCCGTCGTGATCGAAGATCATGAAGCGGGTGCTGGTGGTGCCCTGGTCGACGGCTCCCACGTACTCCGGCATGGCCCCTCCTCAGGCGTCCGACGGTTTGACGGCGTCGCGGTCCTCGCCCGGCGGGAGGAAGGGGGCGATGGCCGCCTGGTAGAGGCCCGCCCCGAAGGCGCCGCCGACCAGCGGGCCGACGATCGGCACCCAGAAGTACAGGTCGCCGTACTGGTCGCGCCACGCGCCGGCGTACCCGGTGAGGTAGCTCGCCAGGCGCGGCCCGAAGTCGCGCGCGGGGTTGATCGCGTAGCCGGCGTCCGCGCCGTAGGCCATGCCGATCCCGACGATGAGCAGGCCGATGACGACCGGGCCGAGGTTCGCGCTGGGGGCCAGGTTGGCGGTGTCGGACAGGGCGAAGAGGACGAACATCAGGATGGCGGTGCCGATGATCTGGTCGCGCAGCCCGCCCCACAGGCTCACCGGCAGCGTGCCGTTGCCCGGCAGGGTCGCGAAGACGATCTGGGTCTTGATCGTGTGTCCTGGGTCCACCATGGCCAGCACCTCGGTGTAGTTCCACCGCACGATGAGGGCCCCGACGAAGGCGCCGGCCGTCTGCGCCAGCGAGTACGGCACCACCTTCGCCCACGCGAACCCGCGGAACAGCGCGAACCCCAGCGTGACGGCCGGGTTGATGTGCGCGCCCGTGGTGCGGCCGGCGACGTAGACGCCGAGCGCGACCCCGATCCCCCACGCCCAGGCGATGCTGTCGTGATCGCCCAGCCCTGCCGCGATCACCTGCGCCACCACCCCCGTGCCGAACAGGATCAGCACCAGGGTCCCGGCGAACTCGGCGATCAGCTCGCCGGCCAGGCCCCTCCGGTCGAGGCGTACGGCCACCGGTCCTCCTCGCGCGCGTGATCATTGTGTGCCATTCCCGTTTCCTGGGGAACGCATACGATCCGCGCGCTATGCGTCACGTAAAGTGACTTCAGAGGCTCCGTACGAAGGTGACCAGGCTCGTGCCCGGGCCGTTGTAGCCGGCGACCGGCGCGCCCACCTCGAACCCCATGCGGCGGTGGAACGCGACGGACGTCTCGTTGACGGGCGAGGTGATGGCCCTCACCAGGCGCCGGTCATGGCGGCGGGCCAGGTCGAAGAAGCGCTCGTACATCGTGCGCGCCAGGCCGCCCGCCCTGGCCTCGGGCGCGACGCCGACGAAGTGGATGTAGGCCTCGTCACGCTCCGACGGAGACAGGAAGCCGATCAGGAACCCCGCGAGGCCCGCCGGGCCCTCGGCGATCAGGCTCGTGCCGTGGAAGTGGTCGAGGAACAGCCTGGGCAGCGAGGCCAGCACCGGGCGGCCCCACCACGCGTCCACGACGGCGGCGATGGAGTCGTAGTCGGCGGGCGTGGCTGCGCGGAGCACGTGGCCGCCGGTCGGCGTCACGCCCAGTGCGGCGGCTTGTTGTCGAGGTAGAAGGCGTCCGGGTCGTCCTCGCGCCGGTCGCCCCAGCCCTCGTCCGTGTCGTCCGCCGTCTGCTCCGGCAGGACATCCGAGAGGAACTCCGGTGGGAAATCGTTCACGCCCGACATGCTACCGAGGCGTACAAACCGACACCCACGCGTCCGCCGCTCCAAGGACAGGCGCGATCGTCGGCGGTACGATACGAGGGCAGGTGTCGCCTACCCCCCGTGAGGCTGCCCATGGCCACCGCATCCGGCTGGCGGCGAGAAGGCAATCTACCCGCGGAGCTGACGAGCTTTGTCGGGCGGACCCGCCTTCTTGCCACGCTCAAACGGCACCTCAGCGAGTCGCGCCTGGTGACCGTGACCGGCATCGGAGGAGTCGGGAAGTCCCGCACTGTCTTGCGGCTCGCCCACCAGGTGCGCGGACAGTATCCCGACGGGGTCTGGTTCGCCGATCTCGGGCGGCTGCAGGACTCCGGCATGGTGAAGCACACCATTGCCTCTTCGCTCGGTATCGCGGACCAGTCTTCTCGCGCGGAGTCCGAGTCACTGTCGGAGTGGGTTGGCGAGCGGGACATGCTTCTCATCATCGACACCTGCGAGCACCTTGTGGAGGCATGTGCCGAGCTGGTGCAGGAGTTGCTGGAGGCTGCTCCTCACCTGAAAGTTCTCGCCACCAGCAGGCAGTCGTTGCACCTGCCTTACGAGCAGGTGGTGCCGGTGCCGCCCCTTCAAGTGCCAGGCGACGATCCGGCGGAGAGCCTGTTCACCAACGAGTCCGTCCGCTTGTTCGCTGCTCGGGCCGGGGCAAGCGTGCCCGACTTCACCCTCGACGAGGAGAACATCGGCACCGTCGCTGAGTTGTGCCGCCGCCTCGACGGAATCCCGCTCGCGATCGAGTTGGCCGCTGTGCGCCTGCGCGCCCTGTCCGTGGAGCAGATACTCGGGCTTCTGGCCGATCGCTTCAGCCTACTGGCGGGCGCGAGCAGAACAGCCCTGCCCAGACACCAGACCCTACGTGCGGCCATCGGCTGGAGTCACGAGCTGTGCGCTCCCGAGGAGCGACTGCTGTGGGCGCGATTGTCGGTGTTCGCGAGCGACTTCGAGCTGGACGCAGCCCGATACGTCTGCTCAGATGGGCGCCTGTCCTCCGAGCGCATCACCGACCTGATCGGGGAGCTGGTCGAGAAGTCCATCCTGATGATCAGGAATAACGGCGCCGGCATGCGCTACAAGCTGATAGACACCCTCGCCGAGTACGGCGACGAATGGCTCGACAAGCTCGGCGAGGCCGAGCAGATGCGCCAGCGGCATCTGGAGTACTTTTTGAGCCTGGCCAAGCGGGGCGAGGACGCCTGGTCGGGCCCACGGCAGATCTACTGGTTCGTCCGCATGCGTCAGGAGCACGACAACGTGCGGATCGCCCTCGAATATGCGCTGAAGACGCCGGACAAGCGGCCCCTCGCGCTGACGCTGCTGTCGTCCCTCTGGTTCATGTGGGTCTGCTGCGGGTTCGCCCGCGAGGGACGCCTGTACCTGGAGCGGGCACTGGATGCCAACCCCAACCCGAGCAAGGAGCGGTGCAAGGCGCTCTGGGTGCTCGCCTACATACGCAACTCCCAGGGCGACAGCGTCGGAGGGCAGGAGGCGGCGGAGAGGTGCAGCTCCGAAGCCGTCCAGGTGGGCGACTCCCGGGCGGTGATCCTCGCCTCCAAGATGCAGGGCACGGCGGCCATGCTCCAAGGCGACATGCAGAAGGCGAGCGCGCTGCTGGGCGTGGCGATCGAGTTCAACACCGACAACAAAGAGCTCAACCCCGGGCTGCTTCCCGCCATCCTCGAGCTGTCCGTCGTGCTGACCGCGCAGGGGGAGTTGTACGAGGCCGAGTCCCTGCTGCGAGACTGCCTGCTCGTGTGCAAGGAGCGCGGCGAACTCTGGCTGAGCTCGCACGCGCAGTGGGCGTTGGCGAGCACCAAGATCGCAGCCAACCGACTGGAGGAGGCGCTGCAGAGCATCAGGGAGGCATTGCGGATCAAGCAGCATTTCCACGACACCCTCGGCACCTTGTTGGCGCTTGAGTCCTCGGCACGGATCTTCGTCGGCCTGGACCGGCTATCGCTGGCCGCCCTACTGCTAGG